>NZ_LR881453.1:0-5439367 GCF_904067645.1 Halomonas sp. 113 | reverse complement strand
CGCTGGCTTTCGTAAAAGCACTAACTACCTGACAAACCGAAGCTTTTACACTTCATTCACCGCTGGTAACGCTTGGCGTCCCCGGCAGCGGATGCGTACTTTACGGATTCGCTGACGGGTTGGCAAGCGGTTTTGTAGAAAAATTACAGATTGTCCGCCATGCGTGAATGAAAGCCCTTCGGCACTACCCTCATTGGCGGTTACACTAGCGCTATCTACCACCTTACTGAGGTCCGCCATGAGCCACCACCTGCTAACTGTCGACTCATTAAACCGCGAAAGCGTTGATCATTTACTGCGTGTGGCTGCACGCATGGAGCCGATTGCTCAGCGGCGCCAAGTAACGCGGGTGTTAGAAGGAGCAGTACTGGGTAATCTTTTTTTTGAAGCAAGCACCAGGACAAGGGTGAGTTTCAATGCCGCTTTCTGCCGCTTAGGCGGCAGCGTGTGCGATACCACCGGCTTTACCTTTTCCTCTATGGCCAAGGGAGAATCGCTATACGATACCAGCCGGGTAATGAGCGGTTATTGTGATGCGATTGTAATGCGTCACCCCGACCAGGGCTCGGTGGCTGAGTTTGCCGCGGCGACCAATGTGCCGGTAATTAATGGCGGCGATGGCCCAGGGGAGCATCCCAGCCAAGCGCTGCTTGACCTCTATACCATTGATAAGGAGTTTCAGCGACTGGGCAAATCACTCAGTGGCGCCCACATTCTTCTCACTGGCGATTTAAAATTCGGCCGTACTGTCCATTCACTGATTAAGCTCCTGTCACTCTATGACCCGCTGCGTATTACCCTGGTATCACCGCCGGGTCTTGAGATGCCTTCCAAGCTCATTGACTTAGTGGCGTCTCGCGGTCACCGCATTGAGCAGCGCGACTCACTGGCCACCGACTTTGCAGATTTAGATGTGGTGTACACCACGCGCATCCAAAAAGAGCGCTTCACCGACGAAATGAATGAGAGCTTTCAGGGGTTATCCGATGACTTTATGGTCAATCGCGACTTCTTGGATCACCGCTGCAGTCAAAGCACGATTGTGATGCACCCGCTGCCGAGAGATAGCCGACCCGGCGCGAATGATTTAAATGTGGATCTTAATGGCGACCCACGTCTGGCGATTTTCCGACAAACCGATAACGGCATTCCTATGCGGATGGCGATTTTCGCAACGTTGTTAGATGTCGACAAATTGATCGAGCAAGATTTGCGCCCTGTGCGCTGGTACGTTCCAAGCCAAACGGGCACGCTGGATCGTTAAAGCTCAAGAACTTAAGAAGAGAATTTAAAGATAGCGGTTATAGGGATAGACGCCCGCCAGGTAAACCTTCCTGGTGGGCAAACCAGCCTTCAAGAATAAGAATAGCCGCAATACCATCGACACTATCTTGACGATAGTTACCTTTATGGCCTGCCTCGCGAGCGATTATTTTCGCTTCCCGCGTGGTGCCTCGCTCATCAACCATTTCACATGGCTTGCCAAAACGGCCATGCAGACGATTACCAAACTTACGAGCGCGAGCGCTCATCTCTGACTCGCTACCATCCATATTCAGCGGTAACCCCACCACTAGCAGATCCGGCTGCCACTCGTTAAGTAGCCGTGAAACGACATTCCAGTCGGGAATCCCATCCCGTGCCGTCAAGGGAGTCAACTCCCGAGCGCTGTGCAGTAGCTCGTTGCCTACCGCCACACCGATACGCCGGGTGCCATAGTCAAAGGCCAGGATTAAGCGTTGCCCCGCCTCGGCCATCAGGCGTGCCCCGCGTCTCGGGTCATTAAATTAAGATCAATACCTAACAAACCAGCCGCCGCGGTTAAACGCTCGATAGGTGGGGTATTGAAGAGCACGTTGCTCTCGGCTTCTACCGTTAGCCAGCTGTTCTCCTTCAACTCCTCTTCCAATTGCCCGACTTCCCAGCCCGCGCAGCCTAAGCAGACTAAAAAGTGCTCTGGCCCCTCGCCAGCGGCAAAGGCCTGAAGAATATCCAGCGAGGTGGTCAGCGCAATACCGTCCTCCACCTGGATACTCGAGTCCCACTGCTGGCTATCGCCGACATGCAGAATGAAGCCACGGTCTTTATGCATAGGCCCGCCATAATAAACCGGCGCATTACGATGTGGGCTTGTTTCACCGCCTAATTCCAGCTGATCAAACAGCGCCTCAAGCGTGATCTCTAACGGTCGGTTAGTAATCACCCCCATGCAGCCGTTGTTATCGTGATCGCAAAGATAGATCAGACTACCGGCAAAATTAGGATCTTCTAAATGCGGCATAGCCATTAGAAAGTGATGTTTCAAACTTTGCATGCGTCTCCCACTGCCTGCTGGCATCTCAGCAGACATAGCGTAATAAGTGTCATTATAAGAGTGAAGCCGTGCCTAGGCTAAGCGGCGCTCGATGGCATCCAGCAGTAAACCGGCAATATTGGTGCCCCGCTGATCATCAATTTCACGCACACAGGTGGGGCTGGTGACGTTGATTTCAGTAATATAGTCACCGATGACATCGAGGCCGACAAACATTAAGCCTTTGTCCCGAATCATGGGCTGTACCTGCTGAATTAGCCAGCGATCACGATCAGTAAGCTCGCGACTCACGCCCCGCCCTCCGGCAGCTAGATTGCCACGAGTCTCGCCCGCAGAGGGTATACGCGCCAGTCCAAAAGGAACGGGCTCACCATCGACTAACAGAATACGCGTATCGCCATTCTTAATTTCCGGCAGGTAGCGCTGAGCCATAATTTGCCGCTGCCCGCGCAAGGTAAGCTGCTCAATGACCGCGCCGATATTACGGCCTTCCGGGCCAATATGAAAAATGCCGGTACCGCCCATGCCATCCAGTGGCTTGAAGATTACATCGCCGTGCTCCGCATGGAAGGCGCGCAGTACATCGTCGCGGCTGGCCACAAGCGTCGGCGCGCAGCACTGAGGAAACTGTTGCGCAAACAGCTTTTCATTACACTGCAACAGCGCTGCCGTGGGGTTAACCACCAGCACACCCTCACGCTCAGCAAAACCTAATAAATGCACGGCGTTAGTGAAATCGGCATCGACGGGCGGATCTTTACGCATCAACACCACATCCAGCTCAACCATTGGACGCGCAGAGGGCTCGCCCAGGTCGTACCAGTGGTTCGGATCACGATGCACCGTTAACGGCCGCATACGTGCGTAGGCTTGCCCTGCATTCAAGAAAAGGTCTTCCTGCTCCATATAGTGCAGGGTATAACCGCGCTCCTGGGCGGCCCATAGCATGGCCATGGTGGTGTCTTTCTTGTAAGCGATGTCGCTGATGGGATCCATCACAACGCCGAGATGCAGATTTGATTGGCTCATCGGGGGCACTATCCAAACATGAACAATAGAGGCCCAGTATGCCGTACTGCCCGCTAGGCTCCAACTGCCCCAGCTAACTACTCGCCGAGCGCGCTAGGCACTATGCGAATAGCATTAGGCTCCAGAGTGATTAACTGCTGCTTATAAAGCCGCCCAATGGCTTGTTTATAAGCACTTTTACTCACCCCTAAGCGTGCTTTAACTTCATGGGCAGGGCTTTTATCCCCGAGTGCCAAATAGCCGCCGCTTTCACGTAGCGCCTGCATAATTTTGTCACCGACTACATCTAAACGCGCAGCGCCTGGCGGTAGCAGCGAGATATTGAGGCGGCCATCTTCACGACGCTGCTTCACATAGCCTTTAACGGATTGGCCACGGCGCAATGGCTGAGTGACGTCGTCCTGGTAAATTAGCCCCCAGTAGCGGTGATTCACCGCCACCTTCATCCCCAGGTCAGTTCGCTCCGCCACCACTACGGCGACTTCGTCGCCCTTTTCCATGGCCCAGGCGTCATCGGTCAAAAAACGATCCAGCTTCATCGACGCCACTGGCCGCCCCTGGTCGTCGCTGTACAGCATAACCAGAACACGTTTACCGGGATCAGGGCGAAAATGCTGCTCGCTAAACGGTAGCAACACATCTTTTGGCTGCCCCCACTGCAAAAACGCGCCGATGTTATTGACGGCCGTAACCGTTAGGTACGCCACTTCTCCCAACTGGGCGGCTGCATCGCTGGCGGATCGGGGGGATGAGTATGACTCACGCACCATGGGTAACGTCCTTCAAGAAAATAGACCAACATTATGGTGCCTGACACCCACAGGGCAAAGCGAGATAGCATTTTTTAGTGGTTGAAAGCATGTCTGCCGCCTGAAAAAGCAAACACCACACAACCTGCTACTCTCAAAACACTAGACAAAATTAGGCGTAGAGGAGCGAACATGGAAGGGTTCACGCTTTTTGATACGGTAGTTTTGATTGGTTACATCAGCTTAATCGCCTGGATTGGTTCACGCTTCGGCAAAGATCAGCATAACCCCGAAGACTATTTTCTAGGCGGTCGCAAAATCCCCGGCTGGGCCATCGGTCTTTCGGTCATGGCAACCCAAGCCAGCGCGATCACCTTTATCGGGGCGCCGGGCTGGGGCTTCGAGGGAGGCCTTGAACGCCTGGTGACGTTTATCAATGTGCCCTTGGCCATGATCGTGTTGATTTTGGTGCTGGTACCTATTTTCCACCGCGCGGGCATCTATAGTATCTACGAACTGCTGGAGCGTCGTTTCGGCCCAGCGACGCGTACCCTTACCGCCCTGCTGTTTCTGATTGCCCGCGGCCTAGCCACTGGCGTGGTGCTCTATGCGCCAGCGCTCGTGCTTGCGGTGGTGACCGGTTGGAGCGTGAACCTCACCATTATCATTATGGCGGTACTGGCGATCAGCTATACCGTGCTGGGCGGTATCAGCGCGGTGATCTGGACTGACGTGGTGCAAATGTTCGTGCTCTGGCTTGGCGCGCTGTTAAGCATCTTCTTTTTAGTGACCAGCCTGCCTGGCGGTTGGGGCGATGTCTTCGAGTTTGGCGCGGCCAGCGGGATGTTCAACGCCATCGATTTGTCCTTCGACCCCAGCGTGACCTACTCGCTATGGGCCGGACTGTTCGGTGGCTTTTTCCTGCATGTGGCCTACTTCGGCACCGACCAGAGCCAAATCCAGCGAGTGCTCTCAAGCCCATCAGTGCTCGATGCTCAGCGCTCGCTGCTGATTGGCGGCTACCTGCTGATTCCGCAGATGCTGCTGTTTCTATTTATTGGCGTCATTTTGGCCACCTATTACCAGCAGCATGGGCTAACACCACCCGAGGATCTCAATGAGCTGCTGCCCCGCTATGTCGTCAGTGCCTTTCCCTCAGGCATGGCGGGACTAGTCATTGCCGGAGTGTTTGCCGCGGCGATGTCGAGCCTCGACTCGGCGCTCAACTCGCTTTCGGCGGTAACCGTGCGGGATTTTTATAGTCGCTATATCAACCCCAATGCCAGCGATGCTCATTATCTGAAAGCATCACGCATGGCCACCATTTTCTGGGGGCTTTATGCCACCCTGTTTGCTTTCTTCGCCGGTAATCTTGGCCCTGTGATCGAGGCGGTCAACCAAATCGGCTCGTGGTTTTATGGGGCGCTACTAGGTACCTTCCTATTGGCTATTTTTAGCCACCGCTCCAACGCACGAGGAGCGATGGCCGGACTGATTGCCGGTATGCTCTCCGTATGGGCTGTCTCTGCGCTCCTCGATATCTCGTGGCTGTATAACAACACGGTGGGGGTAGTGGTTTCGATGAGCGTTGGCTACCTCGTTAGCCTAACAGCGCCCGCCCCCAGCCAAGATCAGCTAAGCGATGTGATGATGGCCGAAGCCGCGCCGGATATGCAGGCCGTATTGGCCGCGAGAGCCGATAACGCCCAGGTGATTGGTCAAGAGGCACGGTTGACGCGCCGTCGCTGTATCGGCCTATTCGCTTGGTTTTGTCTCATACTGGGCATGCTAGCGCTGCTGCAGGGGTGGGCAAATGGCTGAACGCTTAACACTTGCGCGGCGGATTGAAGAAGATACTGCTAAACGGTGCTTACAGCGACTTGGCGCGACGGCTTGCGAACCTGCCTGGGTTGGCCTCTGGGCGACCGCACTTGGCCTGCCTAATGGCACGCCGGGGGCTTGGCTACTGTGTGCTAAGGAAATGCGCCGCGCACTGCTATTAGTGGGTGCCGAACTACCCACCCAGGTCGAAGAACCCAGCTCAGCACTTAACATTGATAGCGGTTTACCGCCAACGCCAGAAGCACTGAACCGGCTGTGGCTATGGGAGCGTATGGCGACACCACGTCACTGGCGAATCCAGGTGCTGGGTAGCACCCCGACGCCGATATGGCTGCCTTGCTGGCTGGGCTATGCGCGCGGCCGGCAACACCGCTTGCTGGTGATCAGTGGGCTATCAGGTGAACCGCTGCCGATGCTTAAACCCATCGTGCTTAAGGGCCTTCAGCAGGCATATCGAAATGGGCCGGAATCAGAGACAAAGCGTTCAGAGGCAAGCGAACGAAGGGAAAAAGCAGTTTGATAAGGCCTTGGCAGGTAGTAAGTACTTACAAATCGCCAAAGTAGTGCTGCAGCAACGAAAGCGCCACCACCGGTGCCGTCTCCGTACGCAAAACCCGTGGGCCGAGAGTCAGCGGCGTAAAGTCAGCGGTTTGGGCAGCGGCGATATCACTCTCGCTTAAACCGCCTTCAGGGCCGATAAGCAGCGCTACCGAAGCCGGTCGGTCTTGGCGATCAAACGCATTGCCGGTCGCTAGATGCAGCATCAAGCGCAGCGGCTCTTGGCGCTCTTCAAGCCATGCTGATAACGGCATCGGTGAATTCACTTGGGGCACCACCGCACGGCCACTCTGCTCGCAGGCGCTGGCAGCCACTGCCTGCCAGTGGGCTAGCTTTTTATCTTCACGGTCGCCCTTTAAGCGCACATCACCGCGCTCGGTATACAGCGGAGTAATCGCCGCAACGCCCAACTCGACGGCCTTCTGGATGGCATAATCCATTCGGTCGCCTTTAGAGATGGCCTGGCCTAAATGGACAGACAGCGGCGATTCACCACTGCCCGACCATACCGCTTCGACCCGCACGAGCGCCTGCTTGCGGCTAACGTCCGCCAAGCGCACCCCCGCCTCAAGACCTTGGCCGTCAAATAGCACCAACGGTGCACCTTCGCCCATGCGCAACACGCGGGTGATGTGGCGCGCCGGGCCATCAGGCAATGCAAGTTCTCTGCCTGCTACGAAAGCAGCAGGCACATAGAGACGTGGCATTTTGCCATGCAGGGCGTACCAATCAGCGGCGTGCGTTTCTGACATGGCTTTTGGCATCGCTTAGTGAGTGTTTTCGGCGGCTTGCTTAGCTTCGCGCTGCTTACGCTGAGCGTACATCGCTTCGAAGTTAACCGGTGCCAGCATCAGTGGCGGGAAACCACCACGGTTGACCAGGTTATCCACGCACTCGCGGGCGTAGGGGAACAGCAGGTTAGGGCAGAAGGCACCTAAGGTCTGATCCAACTGCGCACCTTCAATACCGGCAATACGGAAAAGGCCCGCCTGTTCTACTTCCGCCAGGAAAGAGGTGGTACCGGTTTCGTTGTCGTTCACCTGGGCAGTGACTTTGACCACCACTTCATACTGGTCATCAGCAATTTTAGTGCTGGTAGTATTAAGATCCAGGTTCACCTTAGGTTTGAACGCCTGCTTAAACACCGAGGGCGAATTGGGCGCTTCAAACGAAATATCTTTTACATAAATACGCTGCAGCGAGAATTTGAGCTGCGGTTTTTCGTCCGCCGCGGCACCAGCCTGCGGGGTGTTGTTATCTTCCGCCATGAGAAAACTCCTGATTGTTCATTAAATAAAGGTAGCGTTGCTTACTTTTTAACCACCGGAAGGCCGTCGCCTTGCCACTGCGCCATACCGCCTCTCAACTTGTAAGCACGCTCAAAGCCTGCTTTGGTGAGCTTGGCCTGTGCGGCGCCAGAACTCTGACCGTGCTTGCAAACCACGATGACCGGCTGGGCTTTTACTTTATCCAGTTCGCTCATGCGGCTATCGAGGTTGCTCTGCGGAATGTTGCGCGCCCCCGCGATATGCCCGGCTTTGAAGTCTTTGTTTTCACGGATATCCAGCACCACCGCGTCTTCGCGGTTGATAAGCTGAGTGGCCTGCGAGGCAGTCAGTGCATTCGTGGCGGCGCTGCGCGTTTCATAAATAATCCACGCTATCAGCACCAGCAAAAATGCCCCAACTAGCAGGGGGTGGTTCTGTACGAATTCGAACACCTGATCGATCATCGCGAACACAATCTCTTGGTCTATGCAGAAAAAAGCGGCCTAACCGCTGCCAAAACGCGACAAGTATACACGTCAGATAGCTTCCCGCGCAGGCCAGGAGGTTGTACGGCTTGGCCGATCGTCGCGAGAAGCACGGATTCTGATCCAAATTTATCGATCGATTGAGGCGAATAGCGCGCTATTTAACGAAATCGATCGACTAAAGTTGGCCAAAATACCGGGATTCGCAGTAGATCAGTGTTAAGCCGGACAGGCTCCTAAATCATGACGCCTGGCAGTTGCCTGCGTTATGATGCCCCAAGCGTGCGCCTGTCGCGACCCCGAATTTTCGAGTCGTTCGGCTTGCCAATCTTAACGAGGTTTTTTTATGGATACTTCTCGCACCCCGCGCCCCGTGGCGCTGATTATTCTCGACGGCTACGGCCACAACCCCGAGAGCGACCATAATGCGGTGGCCGCTGCCCATACGCCGACAATGGATAAACTGTGGGAAAGCCGCCCTCACGCCTTCGTTCACACCGATGGCCTTAACGTGGGGCTCCCCGAAGGTCAGATGGGCAACTCTGAAGTTGGCCATATGAATATTGGTGCCGGACGTATCGTTTATCAGGACTTTACCCGTATCAGCAAGGCGATTGAAGACGGTGACCTGGATGTTAATGACAACCTCACCCAGCCGATTGACGAAGCTGTCGCCAATGGCCGGCCGGTACACTTGATTGGCCTGCTCTCCCCCGGTGGTGTCCACAGCCATGAAGACCACTTCATTGCCATGGCCGAACTTGCGGCACGCCGTGGGGCGCAGCGTATTTTTATTCATGCCTTTCTCGATGGTCGTGACATGCCACCGCAAAGTGCGTTGGCCTCAATAGAGCGCGCCAATGCTCGCCTGGCCGAGCTGGTGGGCGCTGACAATGGCTTTGTCGCCTCGATTATTGGCCGTTTCTACGCCATGGATCGCGACAACCGCTGGGAGCGCGTCGAGCAGGCCTACCGTCTGCTTACCGATGGCCAAGCAGAGTACTACGCCACCAGCGCTGAAACCGCACTGCGTGACGCCTATCAGCGCGGTGAAACCGACGAATTCGTATCGGCTAGCAGCATACCGCTCAAAGATGGTTCCAAAGAAAATGCAATTACTTTGCAGGATGGCGATGCAGCAATTTTCCTTAACTTCCGCTCCGACCGCGCCCGTGAGTTAACTCGTGCCTTTGCCGAGCCGGATTTCAACGGTTTCGAGCGGCGGGCATGCCCTAAGCTTGCCGGTAAAGGGCTGGTAATGATGACCCAGTACGCCGCTGACATTCCTGCGCCATCCGCCTTCCCGCCATCTGATCTTAATGACACTCTGGGGGAGGTCGTCGCCAAGCGTGGCTTGAAGCAGCTGCGTATTGCCGAAACCGAAAAGTATCCCCACGTGACGTTCTTCTTTTCAGGCGGTAACGAAGCCGAGTACGAAGGCGAAGAGCGCATCCTGGTGCCCTCTCCCCGTGATGTGCGCACCTACGACGAAAAACCTGAAATGAGCGCCTTTGAGATTACCGATAAGCTTGTCGATGCCATTGACGGCGGCAGCTTCGACCTGATCGTTTGTAACTACGCCAACGGCGATATGGTCGGCCACACCGGCGACTTCAATGCGGCGGTAAAAGCCATTGAGACCGTCGATACCTGCGTGGGTCGTGTCGTTGAAGCCATCGAGCGTGCAGGCGGCGCCTGCTTAATTACCGCCGACCACGGTAATGCCGAACAGATGGTTCATCCTGAAACGGGTGCACCACAAACCGCCCACACCACCTTTGTGGTACCGCTTATTTACGTTGGCAAGCGCCCAGCCTCGCTTGAGGAGGGCAAGCTATGCGACCTAGCCCCCACGCTGTTGACCATGATGGATCAGAAACAGCCCGAGGCGATGACGGGTAAAGCACTGATTCATTTCAAGTAATGTCTATTTGGCGCTATTTGGCAATGACCCTCCTGCTGGCGCTAAGTTATGCGCCAGCAGGCTTCGCCCAGCAGGATGAAAGTGCTGCGCGTCGGCAGTTGGATGCAATTGGCCAAGAGATCGAGTCCGTTGCCCAACGCCTCAGCGCCACTGGCGAGGCTCGCGATAGCGCCGAACGTGAGCTCAAGGAAGTCGAAACCAAGCTTGCCGAGACTCATCAGCGCTTAGACACGCTACAAGCTGAGCGCCGCCAGTTGAATGATGAAACGACCCAGCTCCGTCAACATCGTGACCGACTGGAGAGCGAGCGTGCCGACCAATATGCAGCCTTGGGCCAGCAGCTCTCAGCACTTTACCGCCTTGGCCCAACGCCGCAGCTCAAACTGCTGCTTAACCAGGGCGACCCGTCCGAGCTTGATCGTATGCAGGCGTATATGAATCGGCTGACCGAAGCACGCAATCGCCGCTTAAATGCTATCGCCCGCCTCGATACGGCGCTCGCCGATACTCAGGAGGAACTAAGCGAGCGGCAGGCCCGCCTCGATACGCTGGCCGACGAGTTAGAAGAGCAAAGCGCGCTGTTAGCCCAACGCACCACCGAACGGCGAGGCGTTGTTTCCAATCTGGATGACCGCTACGGAAGCGAAGAGGAGCGGCTGGCCGACCTCAATCAGAGCCGCGAAGAGGCCGAAAGGGTACTGCGTAATATCCAGGCGGAGATGGCAAAACTTGCTGAACCCACGCCTACTACGCATATTGTAAGCACCCAAGGTGATTTGCCTTGGCCGGTACAGGGTTCAATCAGCAGCAGTTTTCACCATCGCGACGGCGTGCACTATAACGGTATTGTGATTCAGGCCAGCGCGGGCACCCCGGTCACTGCCGTACACACTGGCCGGGTGGTATTCGCTGACTGGATGCGGGGGTTTGGTAACTTGTTGATTATCGACCACGGTGACCAGATCATGACGCTGCATGCTCACCTGCAACAGTTTAGCGTCAGGCCTGGTCAGCAGGTCAGTCGCGGTGATGAAATTGGTCGCGTAGGTGATAGCGGTGGTCAAACCCGCGCGGCACTCTACTTCGAAGTTCGCCGCGGGGGTGAACCAATTAATCCACAGCGTTGGATTGCGCGTCGCTGACGGGATAAGCTGCATGACTATTGATGTCTCAATGTTCATTTTCAACTAAACACTTTCCACGACAGGGTGCGCGCTATGGCGCCACCTATCGCCCTGCGGAGTCTGCATGACGCTATCAGTTACCGGGGTATCAGCCCCCGCCAAGCGCTTCTTGGCTACCCTGCTCCCGATTGCTTTACTGGCGGCCCCGCTACCGTTGCTCGCCCAGCCAGCCGGTAGTGGTGCGGTGGATGAGCCATCCTACGACCAACTACCCCTGGAAGATATTCAGACCTTCGCCGAGGTGTTTGAACGCATTAAGCGTGCCTACGTTGAGGAGGTCGATGACAGTACGCTGCTGCGCAACGCTATGCGTGGCATGCTGAGCGAGCTAGACCCCCACTCCGCCTACTTGGATGAGGAGGAGTATCAGAGCCTGCGCGAGTCGACTCAGGGCGAATTTGGCGGCATCGGTATCGAAGTGGGCACCGAGAATGGTCAGCTCATGGTGATTACGCCTATCGACGACACCCCCGCTTCCCGCGCGGGGCTACTTTCTCGCGATATTATCGTCGCCATTGATGGCACCCCCACCGACAGCATGTCGCTGCAAGAGGCCGTCACCCTGATGCGCGGTGAGCCGGGCACCGATCTACGCATTAGCGTGCTGCGTTCAGGCGAAGATTCGCCGCGGGAATTTATTCTGACCCGCGAGGTTATTCGCAGCGAAAGCGTTAAACATGAGCTGCTCGAGCCCGGTTATGGCTACCTGCGCGTTAGTCAGTTTCAGGCGCGCACACCGGAACAGGCGCGCGATGCGCTTGAGCTTATGGCTCGCGAACAGCCTTTAGAAGGGTTGATACTCGATTTACGTAATAACCCCGGTGGGGTGCTACAGGCCGCCGTCGGCATTGCCGACCTGTTCCTGGATGAGGGCTTGATCGTGTATACCGAGGGGCGCCTCTCAGATACCGAAATGTCGTTCTCTGCCTCACCCACCACGCCCGCTGCCGATGTGCCGCTGGTCGTGTTGATCAATGGTGGCAGTGCGTCAGCGGCGGAAATCGTCGCCGGGGCGCTGCAGGATCAGCGGCGTGGTGTGATTATGGGCACCGATAGTTTTGGTAAAGGTTCAGTGCAGCAGATTATGCCACTCGGTAATGGCGAAGGACTCAAACTTACCACGGCGCTCTACTACACTCCCAACGGTCGCTCCATTCAGGCCCAAGGCATTGAGCCCGATGTAGACGTTGTGCGTGGTCGCTTGGAAGTCGCCGAGAGCCGCCGGGAGATTCGTGAAGCCGACCTCGAGGGCCACCTAAGCGCTCAGCAGGCGCCACGGGATCGCCAGGAGATGGCCGAGCGACTACTCAATGATTACCAACTCAGCGAGGCGCTTAATCTGCTTAAAGCACTCAACGTAGTCGACCGTCAACGGCGTTGACGGCAACCTGATTTAACGACAGCCCGGTTTAACGACAGCTAAGCGGCAGGCGGCCGCGCTCCCCGGTCGCCTGCCGCATCAATACCCGTTTTAGCGGCACCAACTGGTTCATGCCACTCATTCCCAGGTTACGCGCCAGCGTCAACGCCGGGTCGTGGCTGCCGAACAGTACTTTAAACCCCTTCATCAGCCCCAGCATGGCGCTGTTATCAAAGCGCCGCCGGCGTTCATAGCGCTTCAAGGTGCTTAACTCTCCCCAGGGCGCACCGCGCTGCCAGGCATACACCACCTCTTCTGCCAAGACCGCCGCATCCATAAGGCCTAAATTGACGCCCTGGCCCGCCAGCGGATGAATGCTGTGGGCAGCGTCCCCCACCAATGCGAAATGCGGTTGCACATAGTGACGGGCATGGCGCTGCACTAACGGAAAACGGTGGGCCTTATCGCAGACCGTTACCTCACCTAGGCGATGACCAAATGCTCTCCCCAGTGCCTCCCCAAGCGCTTCGCGGGGCAGTTCACTCAGTTCAGCGGCGTGCTCCGGCGTAGTCGACCATACAATTGAGCAGTAATGGTCATCCCCTTCCACGGTTAACGGCAGAAACGCCAGTGGGCGACCATCAATAAACGCTTGCCGAGCCGCCCCACCATGGGGCTTGGCGCACTTAACGGTGGTTACCACAGCCTCCTGCTGCATATCGTCACTGGCCACCTCAATACCGGCCATTTCGCGTAGCACCGAGTGGGCACCATCTGCGGCGATGATTAACGGCGCATGTAGCTGTCGCCCATCGTCAAGTATCAGCCAGTCGCCACTTGAGGCTTGCTTTGAAGGATATGAGCTTGGGCGCTGCAGCGCCTGTAGGCGAGCGCCAAAAAATGGGGTGACATTGGGATGGTCAACGACCTGGCTATTGAGCGCGGCCAGCGTGACCGCGTTCTCAACGATATGGCCCAGCACCGCGACACCCGCCTCGTCGGCAGAAAAGGCAATTTCACCACTGCCTTCGGCATCCCATACCTGCATGCCTTGGTAAGGAGTCACTCGGGTTTTCTGCATCGCAGGCCAAGCGCCCAATTGGGTTAGCAAACGCTGAGAGACCGGCGTTAACGCGCTAACCCGCGGGGCTGGCAGCACGCTAGTAGCATCTTCAAGGCTTAACGGCGCGGGCTTTGCCTCAACAAGCGCTACCTGCATGCCTGCCTGGGCTAACAGCGCGCAGAGCGCGGTACCGACCATACCACCGCCAACAATAATCGCTTCAAAGCTTTCCACCGACGGCTTCGCAATAGATGAGTCCGTATGCATAGCGTTCCCTTGTTCGTGGGCTAGGATGTATAAGCTTAACGTTCTAAGCCCATGGCGCGGCGAGCCAGCCCTCGCCGCAAGGGCCCAACCAGATTCAAACCTATTAACCCCGCGGCCCGAGCATGGGGCAGCAGCGGGAAGGAGAGCCCGAACAGCCGCACCAGCCCGTCGCTAAAGCGAATCACATTGGCGCGGTCTCGGGAGCGCTGCTTTTCAAAGGCTTGCAGCGTACTCATATCGCCCAACGGCCGCTTGGCCTGCTCACCCTGCTCCAGGGCCTCGACAAGATCCATTACCCCACGCAGGGCTAAGTTGAACCCCTGCCCCGCGACCGGGTGCAAGGCATGAGCAGCGTTACCCAATACCGCCAGCCCTGGACGCACCGGTTCTTCAGCGGTGACCAGTGAAAGCGGATAGGCGTGTCGGGTGCCTACCTGGGTAAAGCGACCCACTCGATCACCAAAGGCACGTTGAAGTTGCAACAGAAATTCACGCTCGGGAAGCGCCATACGCGCTGTTTCACTGCCAGTGGGGTGCGTCCAGATCAACTCCATGGCCTGGCCGGGGAGCGGCAACAGCGCCATTGGTCCTTGGGAGGTAAAGCGCTCATAAGCGACGCCCATGTGGGGCTGGCTTACCCCCACGTGGGCGATCAGCGCCGTCTGTTGGTAAGACTCATGGCGGCTGCCAATGCCTAACTGCTCTTTAAGACCAGAGCGTCCCCCATCTGCCAATACCGTTAGTCCTGCCGTCAACTGGCTACCGTCTGAGAGCTGCAGATCATGCCCATTAGCCACGGGAGTAAGTTGCTCAACCTTCGCCGGGCAGTGCCACTCCAGCGGTAGTTGGGCAAGCCGTTGGTGCAGCACACGTCCCATCCACGCATTGGGGATGACATGCCCCAGCGCGGCGACACCCAGCTCGTCAGCACTCAGCCGTGTCGCTCCTAAGCGGCCGCGCTCACTGATGTGAATGCGTTTGATAGGCGTGGCCTCACTCCGCATCGCTTCCCACACACCCAGCTGCTGGAAGCGTTGGGCTGAACCTTCTGCAATCGCACTGGCCCGGGCATCAAAACTGGGCTGCCAAGTCGTTTCCTGTGGCTGAACAGCCATCGGAGCCGACTCAATGATCGCCACGCGCCAGCCATAGCGCTCAATCAGCGGCGCCAGGGCGCAGCCTAAGCTGGCGCCTACCAGCCCCCCGCCCACAATTACAATGTCATGCGTCGGCATTCCCTTAACCGCCTGATTAGACTGCTGCATTGGCTTCTCCCGGCCACGACGCCACTTCATAAAGAGGTAATAATAATTTCGTAACGTAATTTACATAAAGGCCACTGAAGACATTGAGAGCTGGTTACTTTTTAGCCATCAATACCTCAATTTCGTCGACCTGTTTAGGCACGTCTGCGGTCAGCACTTCATGACCTTCGTTAGTGACGACCACATTGTCTTCAATACGAATACCAATACCCTGGTAGGCGTCAGGAATATCGTCATCGCTAGGGATATACAGGCCAGGCTCCACGGTGAGCACCATGCCTGCGACCAGTGGCCGAGGTGTTTGCTCATTCAGCCGGTAGGTACCGACATCGTGTACGTCCAGCCCCAACCAGTGTGACGTTGAGTGCAGGTAAAAGCGTCGATAACTCTCGTCATCGATACGCGCCTGTACATCACCTTCCAGCAGACCAAGCTCAATCAGCCCAGCAGTTAGGTCATGCACCACGCCCTGGTGTATATCAGCAAGGGTGGCCCCCGGCTGAACCGCACTCACAGCGCGCTGCTGGGCATCGAGTACGACCTGGTAGAGCGCCCGCTGGGCATCATTAAACCGCCCGGAGACCGGGAATGTGCGGGTGATATCACCAGCATATAACTCAAACTCGGCCCCCGCATCGATAAGCACCAAGCCGTCTTCACACAGCGGTGCGCTGTTTTCAATATAGTGCAGTACGCAGGCGTTGGCACCGCTACCTACAATCGTACTGTAGGCAGGGCCACTGGCCCCATGCCAGACAAACTCATGCTCTAACTCGGCCTGGAGCTGAAATTCGCTCAGCCCTGGGCGCGCCACCTGCATGGCGCGCCGGTGAGCATGGGCAGATATCAGCGCCGCATGTCTGAGCAGGGCAATTTCAGCATCGCTTTTGATTAGCCGCATGGCGTGAACCAACGGGTTGATATCCAGCCAACCTTTTAGCGGTGGCCGACCGCGTCTAAGCCCGACCAGGGCTTCATGTAAAGCATCTTCAGCCATGCTGACAGCTTCAGCATTGTCTAGCGGCAGATAAAGTAGCTCACGACCTGCCAACAGTTCAGGTAGCCGCTCATCACGTACTGCGTTTTCAAACGCCTGATCGATGCCGTAATCAGCGACCACGCCTTCGGCACCCAAACGGCGCCCTGTCCAGGCTTCCATGGTGGGGTCGCGATCCTGACAGAACACCACGCTTTCACCTTCAGCGCGTCCTGGTAGCAGCAACAGCAGTGCATCTGGTTCGTGTATGCCCGTCAGGTAGTAAAAATCGCTGTTCTGACGGAAGGCAAATTCACTATCCCGTGAACGGGTCATCAGTCCGGCACCGGGGAGCACCACCGCTGCGTTATCCGGCAGCTGGGCCATTAAGGCGTCACGGCGGTGGCGGTACTCGCCCATACTGATCGCAGGGGGGCGAGGTAACAACGTAGGCAACACAGGGTCGGACAGCATAGCGGCTCCTATCTAGGCAACGGGATTAGTGAACGGGTGCGTCAGTTTGCTCGACTTGCGGCATACCGGGGTGCTGCTCGGTATACAGCAGCATAGCGGCCATGCGGGCATGCTCGGTAAGCGCAAACAGATCGTTTTCGTTTTCGGGGCTGTCGTCGATATCGGTATCTATCCGACCCAGCGCCTGCAAGTCATCAATCGCCTCACGGAGCGCCTGAGACCAACGCTCGCGCAGCTCGTTGTCGGCCACTTCATCGACCACCTCAATAAAGCCCAGCGTCCACTCTTTAAGACCCTGCGCCTGCTCGCCCAGGGAGAACAGCTCGTCGGGTAGCAGTGGGGTATAGTCCAGGTCGCTGGCGCTAAGCGCCTCTACGGTTTGCCGCCGCCAGCCTAATAGCCGCTCGGCACTTGCCTGATCGCGGGGCTGCTCAACACCAAGGCTCTGGCAGACTTCGTCCAACCAAGCCTCTGCATTCACATCGCGTAACGCCAGCAGCGCACATAAGCGGCCATCCAAAAACGCCGGCGACTGCATGCTGCCATGGAGAAGAAAGACATCTGCGACATCGGAGAAGTCCTGACGCTCATCAATCAATGACATAGTATTTAATAACCTCGTATTTACTGGGCGTGTGGGGGATAGGGTGGCGGCAATGGTACGAGATGCACTCGCCCGCGCGTTGACCGCGCACAAGTGCCTCTCTTATAGTGAGTGACACCTATCTTCCTATGCTGTGATGTTAACGCATTGGGCCCCTTGCTGGCCCGTGCTGGAGTCTTTGATGAGCAACGCCAAGCGGCCAACCAAAGAAATAACCCTATTAGGGCGCGGCTATATCATTGCCTGCGACACGGGCGAAGAAGCCAAACTTGATCGCGCCGCGCGCTACTTAGACCGCGCCATGCAGGGTATCAATGCCCAAAGCAGCGTGCTGGGGAGTGAGCGTGTGGCGATCATGGCGGCCCTCAATATCACCCACGAACTTCTTGAAGCCATGGATGAGCACCGTGCCGGTGAAGAGAGCCTGAACCGTTTAAATGAGCGCCTTGAGCGGGCATTATCCAAAACGCGCCAGTCTTAGGCTTTACCTGAAAGCGCTGTCAACGATCTAAAGACTCGGCGAACGTTTAACCCAGACCTTTGGCATTAGCCGTCGCTCTGTTAGGATGGCGGGGTTCTCTGGGGTGTACGCCAGTCGTTATAGTCCCTCGAGCCTATGCGTAATACCCAGGGGGCCAAATGCTAGCCAGGCCCGTGTGCATGTCCGTGCGTCGGAAAGCCTGACGGTCTGGCTGCGGCCACCCACCTGAACCAGTAGGTTCAGGGCCAGAATGACAGCGGCACTCTGGAGAACACCCAAAGTCTAGGCTATGCGAAAATATAGAGGATAAAAGAATATCTGCATGGAAAGCCTCTATCTGGACGACGATAAGCGCGCGCTCCGCCGCTCTTTACGTCACCAACGCCGAGCCCTTTCTGAGCATGAGCAACGCCTTTCGGCACAGCGCTTGTGCCAACGATTGAAAACCCTGCCTGAAATACGCCGCGCACGGCGCTTAAGTCTTTATCTGCCTGTCAACGGCGAAATCGATCCTACCCCGCTTATTCCCTGGCTACGTCAGCGTAACGTCAATATTTATCTCCCGGTTTTACGTCCGTTTAGCGCTAACCGCCTGTGGTTTGTTGCCTACCGTCCTGACACCCCAATGATAAAAAACCGTTTTGGTATTTGGGAGCCTGACGTGAGATTCAGTGCCCAGCGGCGTAATCGGCTGCCCACTTGGGCGCTAGATACGCTGATTGTGCCGCTAGTCGGATTTGATGCTAATGCAAACCGCATGGGCATGGGGGGTGGATTTTACGACCGCAGCTTAGCGTTCATGCACCGCCCCGGCCCATCGCCTACTTTGATTGGCGTCGCCCATGCCTGCCAACAGGTGGCTTCTCTGCCTGTGGAGCCATGGGATGTGCCTTTACAGGTGGTGGTCAGTGACCAAGGCTACGTTCGCCGGCAATCGCTGTCCTTAAAAACTGGCCATAAAAAAGGGCTGACCCCATAAAGGATCAGCCCCTCTCGTCTGCTATCTGTCACCTTGCGGGGAATTAGCTTCCCGACAACGCCTGCGCATAGCCGGTAGCCAGCACTCCTAATGCAAATACCACCATCAACGCCATTACCATATCAGGCTTCTTCCGCCGCATGCCGCTTCTCCAACACCTTTACCGTTGCCGAATGTGCTAAATCCACCACACTTTACGGTTTCAAAAGGGTGGCAGATTTGCTTAATTTCATTCACGACTATAGGGCTATTAGGCCATCGTTGACAACTAGTTTAGCGACCTTTTTTAGCCTCATTTCTGAGGATTAAGTTACGTTATGTTACTAGCAGCTCTGACGTTAAAGGTAAGCAACCACTTACACACAACTATTTACGCACGTCTTATGCTTACCGCAGGGCAGCGCTAAGCCATAAATAATCGGTAGGCCGGATTATCGCTTTCACGCCAGTAACGGTAGCCGATGGCATCTAAGTACTCTGCCACATGAGTACGGTCACCGTTTGGGACTTGCATTCCCACCAACACTCGGCCGTAGGCAGCGCCATGGTTGCGATAATGAAATAGCGAGATGTTCCAGTCGTGTGGCAACTGCGTCAAAAAGTTCATCAGCGCACCGGGGCGCTCGGGGAACTCAAAACGGTATACCTCTTCTTCGAAACGTTCGCTGGGGCGGCCACCACTTAGGTGACGAATATGCAGTTTCGCCAGCTCATTGTCAGTCAAGTCTTCTACTTGATAGCCACTCTCACGCAGCTTGTCGATCACTGCCTGTCGATCTTCACCGCCGGGCTTAACCTGCACGCCTACATAGATATGCGCTTCACTGCTGTCAGCGTAGCGATAGCTAAACTCGGTCACCATACGCTTGCCTAGCGTGCGGCAAAACTTCTTAAAGCTACCGGGTTTCTCGGCAATGGTCACCGCCAGGATCGCTTCACGCTGCTCGCCTAGTTCCGTGCGCTCGGCAATGTGCTGTAGGCGATCAAAATTGGTATTGGCGCCTGAGTTAATGCACAGCAGCGTCTCGCCTTCGGCACCGGTCTGCTGCACGTATTTTTTTAGCCCTGCCAGCGAGAGCGCGCCAGAGGTTTCCGCCACGGCACGGGTATCTTCAAAAATATCTTTCACCGCTGCACACATTTCATCGGTATTGACGGTGATAACGCCGTCAATCAGATCTTTGATCAACGAAAACGGCACCTCGCCAATTTGTGCCACCGCGACGCCTTCGGCAAATACACCCACTTGCTCGAGCACCACACGCTCACCCGCCTCTAAGGCGGCTTTGAGGCAGGCGCTGTCTTCGGCTTCGACACCGATTACTTTGATATCCGGGCGGAGGTACTTCACATAGGCCGCGACACCGGCGATCAAACCACCGCCGCCAACCGGCACGAAGATGGCGTCTAAGCGCCCAGCGTGTTGGCGCAGAATTTCCACGCCGATGGTGCCTTGACCGGCCACCACATCAATATCGTCAAACGGCGGAATATAGGTGTAACCGTGCTCTTTGATCAGCTCTTGAGCATGCTCGGCTGCAGCAGCGAAGGCATCCCCTTTGAGGATGACCTTGGCGCCCCGGGCGCGCACCGCCTGCACTTTGATATCGGGGGTAATACGCGGCATCACAATGACGGCTTTGACACCCATCAGCTTCGCGGCCATGGCCAGCCCTTGAGCATGGTTACCGGCGGAAGCGGCAATCACGCCTTTATCTTTTTGATCCTGGGTGAGCTGCGCCATTTTGTTATAAGCGCCACGGATTTTGAACGAAAACACCGGCTGTAGATCTTCGCGCTTAATCAAAATCTGGTTGTTGAAACGACGCGACAAAAAGGGTGCAGGGGAAATCGGGGTCTCACAAGCGGCTTCATAAACGCGGGCTTGGAGGATCTTTTTGACGGTTGCTTCGAGCATGCGGGTATCCCAAGGGAAGAACGTGAACGGACAAAGCTTTTATTGGTAGCAGATTACGTATAGCGGCGTCTAGCCGCGTTTCCATCGGCAGGCAACGTTTAGGCCGTTATACTAACGCCACTACCTCTTTTCTCTAACTCTCCTCTGACTCACAAGGCTATTTATGAACCAAGCTATGAACCAGGATGAATTAAAGGCCGCCGTGGCGGACGCCGCCATTGCAGAAATTAAATCTCAGTTGGAAAAGGATACCATCTTAGGCATTGGCACCGGCTCCACGGCTAACCTGTTTATTGATCGCCTGGGGCCCCTGCGCCATCATTTTAAAGGCGCGGTGGCGAGCTCTAAGGCAAGTGCCGAGCGCCTTGAGAAACTGGGCATTGAAGTTTTTGAGCTCAATAGCGTTGGCACAGTTCCTTTTTACATCGACGGTGCAGACGAAGTAAATGCTAACTTACATATGATTAAAGGCGGCGGTGCTGCGCTTACCCGCGAGAAAATCGTGGCTGCCTGTGCCGAACGCTTTATCTGCATTGCCGACGGTTCAAAGTACGTGCCTCAGCTAGGTCATTTTCCGCTACCGGTAGAAGTCATCCCCATGGCTCGCTCCTATGTCGCCCGCGAGCTGGTAGCGCTTGGTGCCGAGCCGGTTTATCGCCAGGGGGTAGTCACCGACAATGGCAACCAAATCATCGACTGCTTTGAATTTATGATCGAAGACCCGGTAGCCATGGAGGCGCGTATCAACGCTATCGTCGGTGTGGTGACCAATGGCTTGTTTGCCGCCCGCGGCGCCGATGTTCTGCTGCTGGGCAAAGAAGATGGTGTGGAGCGCATAGCGCTTAAATAAAGATTCTTCGATACAGGCAATGGCTAACGAGACAGTAACGACGCCAATCCTGTCAGGGTGCGATCAAGTGCGCCTTTTTGCGTCTCAATCACCGCGCGGCCAGCGCGCCCAGCCTGTTGGGCGCGCTCAGGGTTAGCAAAGTAGTCCGCCAAGGCATCTGCCAGGGCATCCGAGCTATCGACCAGCGTTAGCGCACCTGCCGCTTGAAGCGGTTCAGCGACATCGGCGAAGTTCTCAATTGAGGAACCGCTAAGCACCGGCCTACCGAGCGCCGCTGGTTCAAGCACATTGTGCCCGCCCAACGGCACTAGGCTGCCCCCCACAAAGGCCACACGACCTGCTGCATAAAGAACGGCCAGTTCACCGAGCGTATCCCCCAGGTAAACCTGAGTTTGCTTTGTGGCAGGCTGCTGTAGGCTGCGGCGGCTTAGTGTCCAGCTTTCTGTTTGGCAAAGTTTAGCCACCTCATCAAAGCGCTGGGGGTGACGAGGCACCAGCACCAGCAACGCGTTCGGATAGCGCCTAAGTAGCTGACGATGGGCTTGAAGCACAAGTGCTTCTTCGCCGTCTCGGGTGGAGCCCGCTACCCAAACCGGACGCCCTTCCCATTCTTGAAGTAAGCGCTCACTCTCTTCAGACACCTTATCTTGGCAAGCTATTTCAAATTTCAGCGAACCAACGATGCGTGTAATATCCGTGCCGCAGCCAAGGGCATTAAAGCGTTCGGCATCTGCCGGTGATTTTGCGGCTAGCCAGCTAATATTGGCGAGCGTGCTGGCCATTAGCGGGCGCAGGCGTTGGTAGCGCTTAAAGGCGCGGGGCGATAGGCGACCATTCACCACTGCCACCGGCACACCCTGCTGGCGACAGGCGTGGATCAGGTTGGGCCACAGCTCGGTTTCAAACAGGATCGCAAGTTCGGGCTGAACGCTGCGTACAAAGCGTCTGGCAGCACCGGGAAAATCCAACGGTAGGAAGCGATGGGTAAGCCTTGCTTGATCGCTTGGGGTTTGCTCGCTAATAAGCGCTTGAGACTGCTGAGCACCTGTCGCAGTCATGGTAGTGAGCAGCAGGCTATGCGTTGAATAACGCGCTAGTAGCCCCTCAATCAACGGTCGAGCGGCGCGTACTTCTCCCACCGAGGCACAGTGCAGCCAAATACGTGGCGCGGAAGGCAGCGGTTCGAGGCGTAAACCCAGCCGCTGAAGGCGTGAGTAAGTGGGTACTTGCTCACGCCATATGCGCCAGCCAATCAGCGGTGAGAGCGCATACAGTGCCGCTGAGTAGGCAAGCCGAGGCCAGGCAGGTGAAGACATCAGAGGTTTCTTAGCGTTCACGATCTAGAATCGAACTAATCATCGCCGAGGTCGAAACGCCATCTTCAAAGCCCAGTACTTTAACCTCACCACCATTAGCGATAACGGCCGCGCCCCCGGCGATATCTTCTGGACGATAATCGCCACCTTTGACCAAGATATCGGGTAGCACCGCTTCGATCAGCGCCTGAGGGGTGTCGTCACTGAACGGCACAACCCAATCGACAGCCCCTAACCCCGCCAACACCTGCATCCGCCGGTTAAGCGGATTAATCGGACGTTTGGGCCCTTTCAGGCGACCAATAGAGGCGTCGTCGTTAACCGCGACGATTAAACGGTCACCCAGACATTTAGCCTGCTCCAGGTAGGCGACGTGGCCCGCATGCAAAATATCAAAGCAGCCGTTGGTCATGACCACCCGCTCACCGCGTAGCTGGGCAGCACGCACCGCCTCGATCAATACATTCGGTTCAATCACCCCAAACTCGGCCAGCTTATCGCCGTGTAAGGCAGTGTAGAGCTCGGCGATAGAGAGCGTGGCCGTGCCCGGTTTGGCCACTACCAGCCCTGCCCCCAAATTAGCCAGCATCATTGCTTCGGGAAAGGCGTGGCCTGCCGCTAGCGCTAGCCCCATTAAGCCAATAACGGTATCGCCTGCCCCTGTTACATCAAAAACTTCCTGAGCGCGAGTAGGTAGGTGTAGCGGCGCATGCCCTTCACGAATCAGCGTCATGCCCTTTTCGCTGCGAGTAATCAGCAACGCTTCCAGCTCCAACTCAGCACGTAGCGCTTCACCCCGGCGGGATAACTCAGCATCGGTCGCACAATGACCAACCACGGCTTCAAATTCGGTCAGATTGGGAGTGATTAAACTTGCCCCACGGTATTTGCTGAAATCCTGCCCTTTCGGATCGATTAGCACGCGCTTGCCCTGAGCTCTTGCGTTGGCTATCAGGTTCTCTACTTGGTTCAGCGTGCCTTTGCCGTAGTCGGAAAGGATCACTACGTCGCAGTCGGGGAGCGCCTTTTCTACCTGAGTCACCAGCACATTGGTATCGACACTGTCCAAGCGCTGCTCGAAATCCAGGCGCAGCAACTGCTGGTTACGACTCATCACACGCAGCTTGGTAATCGTGGGTATCTCAACGCTACGTTGAAAGTAAGTACTCACACCTGAAGCAATCAAACTAGCTTGTAGAATCTGCGCGTTGTCATCGTCTCCGATCACACCCGCCAGCACCGCGTGGCCGCCCAGGGAGGTAATGTTCAGCGCCACATTAGCCGCTCCGCCTGGACGGTCTTCAACATCTTCTACCCGAACTACTGGCACAGGCGCTTCGGGGGAAATCCGCGAGGTACCTCCATGCCAATAGCGGTCAAGCATGACATCGCCGACCACCAGTACACGGGCATGTTCTAACGCGGTTAAATCAATCTTCATCGGTGCTCCCTGCGCTGGCAGTCAAAGCGGTATGCGCCAGCAATGTATCCAGTTTAGCGATAACGTCGTCTGCTTTAATCAGCATCATGGCGCTTGGGTGACGCACCCGCTGGCCCCAGCTCACCTCGTCTACCGACTTATGCAGATAAGTACGTACCGCGTCAGGGTATGCGTTGACAGCAAAATCGCGCCACAGATAGGGTGCGGCACGCTGGGGATTGGTCGATGCATAAAGACCCAATGCCGGCGTTCCCATGGCATTGGCCATATGGATAGGGCCGGTATCCGGCGCTATCACCGCTTGGGCTTGATCGATCAGCGCTAAAACCCCTTTCAATGAGGTGCCGCCGATGGCGTTAATGACACTGGCTGGCTGACAGAGTGCTTCAATTTGCTCGCCTATTTCACGCTCCAGAGCACTGCCGCCACCGGTCAATACGCTTTTAAGACCGTGCTGCACCCAAGCGTGTTCAATCACGCTCGCGTAGCCCTCTACCGACCAGTTGCGAAAATTACGCAGGCGAACGTTGCTACACGGGTTAATGACGAGGTAAGGGGTCTCACCGCTGATCACCTGAGCCTCATTACGTGCCGTATCGGGCACAGGTAAATCCCACGCTAAGCGGTCATCCTCTACCCCGAGCACCCGGGCGAAGTCCATAAAGGACTCCAACACATGGGCATTGGGGTGCGGCGCAAGCTGATGCTGGGTGAACCAGTGCTGAGCATCTTTGGCACGCGCCTTGTCATAGCCCACGCGTACGTCGGCCTTCAGCCCAAGCGACAGCACGCTGGCCCGAATGGCCTGCTGCATATGTAGCAACACATCGAAGCGCGTATCGGCAAGCTGCCGCCATAACGCGCGCATTCCGGCAATACCTGTCGACTTGTCGTAAACAACGAACTCGACCCCGGAAAGCCCCGCCAGTAGACTGTGCTCCCCCTTACCGATAATCCAGGTAATGCGCGCATCGGGCCACTGGCGCTGCAACGCCCGCACCGTGGGCACGAGATTGCACACATCTCCTAGGGCGGAGAGGCGCAAAATGGCAATGTGGTTAGGCTGAACAGGCAGAGAGGGCTTCATGCGCTTAGCGGCACTCCGGCAGAGAAATTGGCTGATTTTACATGATGTAGACAGTTTATGTGACGGGCCGGGAACACACCAAATTGATCCAGACTTATTCACGCGCGATTACTGGCGTGAGCGCGGATTAATTGTGGGCGAAGCACCAGGCCGGGGCAGCAGTCTGTTTTTACAGGCAACGCCGACCGAGCAGTGGGTATTAAGGCCCTATTGCCGGGGGGGCATGGCGGCCAAACTCAGTGAGAAACGCTACCTATGGACTGGCGCTGAGCGCACCCGGGCATTTCGTGAACTGCGCTTAACCGCCACGCTTTTTGAGCAAGGGCTGCCGGTACCTCGCCCCGTAGCAAGCTGTGTTACTCGCTATGGGCTTACGTATGAAGCCGCATTGATTACCGTGCGCATTGCTGGTGCCAAAGCATTCGCTGAGCTACTCGCCGACGATCTGGCGGATGAAGCGTTGTTAAAGCGTGTAGGTGCTATGATTTACCGCTTTCATCAAGCGGGGCTTGATCATGTTGACCTGAACGCCCGCAATATTTTGATCGACCCCAGTGGCGCACCTTGGTTGATTGACCTTGATCGCTGCCGCCCCCGTGCGGCGGGAAAGTGGCAGGAAAAGAATTTAGCTCGCTTAGAGCGCTCGCTAGGAAAATTTTCTGCCATCTCCCACAGCTCAGAATTAATGGGCAGCATTCGACAAGGTTACTGTAGTTAAATTTTTATCGCGACTTGTTAAAACAGCTTTTAAAATACCGGTCAGTTCACCAATGAACATTAATTTTTCATAGATGCAGAAAACAACTGAGAAACTGAGTATATGTTAAGAAAGATCCCTTCAAGCTTATGGGAAACACATTATTTTGGAAAAACGCCCCTACCCTTAATAGCGATAGGCGTATTAACTACGTTGTTTTATGTTTTTTCAAAGCCTCACTTTGATGATTTTAGCGATTTCAATAAATTAGTACTATCTCTCTCTGGTTTAATTAGCATTAAAATTTATGCCGTACCAGTATGGAAACACCCTGTTTTTCATATGTTTTGGTGGGCCTTACTGTTAGCAGTGTGTCATTGGTTTTTTTTAACACTGGCACTTCCTGATCTGGCAGGTGACTACCCTAAACTGGATCACATTGCTCGACCGTTCGTATTTATTATATTTGCATGGTGGCTTGCTGGCAGCACACAGAACACGCTACTTTTCTGGAGTATTGCTAGCGCAGCTGTCGTATTGGCGCCATGGATCGCTGGCGATGGCCTCGCTGATTTTCAGCGTGGTTTTCTCGGCGAACGCATTGGGTTTGGTATTCGTAACGTTCAGCATTCAGCGATGTTTTTCGGCACAGTACTGCTTGGATTGCTTATTTTTTTACCACGGCTGTTAAGGGCTCCTCTACAACACTATGGCAAACTAAGTTTATGGGTACTCGCTTTTATTATCATTATAGCTGGCGTTATCATTTCACAAACTCGCGCCACTTGGCTAGGTGTGATAGCAGGCTTATTAACGGCACTTTTCTTAATCTTTATTGAGCATCGGAAAAGCTTTTCAAAAAAACATCTACTCATATTTTTTATATTATCAGCATGTCTGGCGATTCTTATTATTACCAATAGCTCTTTAGTCATTGAAAGAGCTACTGCAGAATTGGATACCATTCAGGCACTACTGAGGGGTGACTGGAGTTCTGTTCCCCTATCAACCAGTGAAGTACGCTCTAGTGTAGGAGAGCGACTATATAGTTGGCGCGCCGCGATCGATATGATTGCCCAACGCCCCTTGCTAGGCTGGGGTGAGCAAGGCATTGATTATCTATTTGATAACATCCAATATAATCAAGCACACTATCAAGCTTTAAATTTTGGTCATCTACATAACCTCTATCTTGAAATCACACTACAGTATGGCTTGTTAGGTCTAGCTGCTTACTTTTATCTACTAGGGTGGTTTATAGCAAACGCATGGTTTGCTTGGAAGCGTGGCGACATGCCGGGTGATGTACTGCTATTTTTCTATGCTTTTTTATGCTTTTGGAGTGTGATTAATCTTTTTGAATCATATTTGATATTTTGGACAGGTGTATTTCTGTTTAATGTTGTTATGGCGGGCGGCCTCGTCCATATATGGAAACCCACATTGCGCACTAACAGTTCAACATCTTCTGTTATATCAGGAAAGGATCGCAAATGATTAATATTGTCCTGTGCTCCGATGAGGCTTATGTAGATAAAGCCGCTGCCGTGATAGCGTCAACCGTTTGTCACAGCGAGGCACCTGAAACTCTGCATTTCTATATATTAGGATACAAATTATCTGCAAACACTCATCAAAAGCTGCACAACTGGTTTACTACACTGCCTGCTGAACTAACGATCATTGAAGCTGAGAATAGTCGCTGGCCCGAGTTAACATTGGGCCGTTTTGGGCCCGCCGCTATGCTGCGCCTAGGCATGCACAATTGGCTGCCACCAAGCTGCCAGAAAGTTATTTATTTAGACTGTGACCTTGTAGTGCTAGACGATATCGCCAATTTGTTGTCATTCGACATACAGGGCGCTCCCATAGCTAGTGTGGCTAATCTACAAGGAACTGAGCAGAGTCGAATGGGCCTTGGTTATCAACACTATTTTAATTCCGGCGTCCTTCTGGTGGATCTGGAAGGGTGGAAAGCTCGCAATGTGCTAGACCAAGTAGAGCAAATATTAAAACAGCACGATTACACCTTAAGTTATCCCGATCAGGACGCATTAAATCTCATTTTCCAAGACTGGTATCGACTACCCATGCGCTGGAATATGCAGCCATACGCTTATCCGGCCGTAGAAAAAAAAGCAGCTCACTATGCTGATTGGCAGAAGGAACTTGAACACGCTATCCGTGAACCCGCGATCATACATTTTATTGGCGCACGTAAACCATGGCACGCCGACAGCCGCCACCCGCTTGCCTATTTGTATCGGCACTATCTTTCGTTAACACCGTGGCAGACATCTGTACAAGCTACTCATCCTTCCCTGCAACGACGTCTGAAGCAAATGCTGGCGTGGTTTAAAAATCGGCGGCGCCGCCAGCGATTGCATTGCCACCCTGTGATGCAACTTCCGCCCCACCAAAAGGACTCGCCCACATGAAGGTATTGATTGTCGTGCGTACGCTAAAAATAGGTGGCATGGAACGGGTTGCGGTAAACCTTGCTGACGCCTTTGCGGAACACGGCCATGAGAGCCATTTGATGTACTTTAAGCCGCGCCCCCCTCAGTTAGAACCAAGCAATGAGCGAGTCAAAGTTCACCATTTCGCACTGTCTCGTGCCATGTGGACATCAGGTGTGGGTGGCATTATTGAGGTGGTAGCACGCCTGCTCAATAGCGTGTTAAGGAAAAGCTATTTTTTATTATCAGGCTGGTGGGGTGGAAAACTTTTTCGTCGCGAAGTACGTCGCCTTGAGCGCCAATATGGCGCTTTTGATCGGATTATTTTCCGCGGCATTGGTACCTTTGAAACGGTATGGTCCTTCCAAGACCCCCGCGCCTGTTATGTGCTGGAAAATATCGTCAAAACTACCGGAAGTCATGCCCCTTGGCTAGAGCGACTAAAAGCACGCTGTCTGTTTCATAACAAACACTTAGTAACCGTATCCCACGGCGTCGAAAAGCAAATCGCCACTGCTATGCAGACGCTACAAGTCAAACCGTCCTCGCTGAGAACCATTACCAATCCATGCCCTTTAGGGGCTATTCGAAAGGCTATGTACGAAGACTTCCCAGAGCGGCCCAATTCTCCATATCTACTCAATGTAGCCCGCTTGGTACCGCAGAAAAACCATCACCTTCTACTGCGGGCGTACGCCAAGATGCGCACAACGCTTCCGCTGGTGATTGTCGGCGAGGGGCCACTGCGCAAAGAGCTGGAAGCGCTAGCCGTTGAGCTGGGTATTGCGGCACGGGTTACTTTTACCGGTCGCCAACTAAACCCTTACCCTTGGATGCATCATGCTCGCCTATTCATCTTGAGCTCTGCCCACGAAGGTCTTGGCATCGTATTACTTGAAGCGCTGGCCTGCCAAACGCCTATTGTCTCGGTCGATTGCCCAGGCGGGGTACGTGATATTATGACCGGTGAGCTGGAAGCTTATCTGTGTGAAATGACACCGGAGGCGTTAGCAGCCCGTGTCGATGCCATTCTTGATGCTGACGGCTATGCTATTGATGAACGTTGGCTGGAACGTTTTTCTCCAGCGCACATTACTACTGCCTTTTTGCAAGAGATGCCTGCTTCATGATATCGGCTAATATTATTACCTTTAACGAAGAAGCCAATATTGCGGACTGTATTGCTTCCGCTCGCCAAGTATGTGAAGACATCGTTGTGGTGGATTCAGGCAGCCAGGACCGCACCACCGCTATCGCGCGTGAGTTAGGTGCCAAGGTGGTTCAACAAGCCTATTTAGGTGACGGCGTTCAAAAAAATATCGCGCTAGCGCACGTAAAGTACGACTGGGTGCTCAGCTTAGACGCCGATGAACGCCTAACCCCGGAGATGGTCGAAGCGATTGGACAACTAGACCTAGCTGCAACCGAGCATGACGCCTTTGCCTTTCGTCGCCGCAATATGATTGGCTCACGCTGGATTAGAGTCTGTGGCTGGTATCCCGATTACTGTATTCGGCTCTACAACCGGCACCATGCTCGCTTTGCTGATGTAAAACAGCATGCCAGCATAGGGGCTGCCAACCCCAAGCGACTTAACGCAGATATAGCGCATTACTCCTTTGCTAACTTAGGTCAGTTATTTGCCAAGCCAGGGCGAAACTTCAGCGGTCGTGCGGCCAAAATCATGTTTCAAAAGGGGAAGCGGGCAAACGCTTTTTCACCGTTTGCACATGGCCTGAATGCCTTCGTACGCAAATATATATTTCAGCGAGGCTTCATGGGCGGAGTAGATGGCATGACCGTTGCGATCAGCGCAGGGCTAAATAGCTACTTAAAGTATGCCAAGCTGCTCGAATATCAACGCGATCCCAAAGTGCTTGAAGCGGAAGACTTTAATAAGGTTTGGTGATTGATGCATATTACTCATGTAAATTTGGCGCGTGGTTTTCGCGGTGGAGAGCGTCAAACTGAGTTATTAATTAAAACGTTAGCAGAGCATGCACCAAACGATATTGCACAAACGCTGGTTTGCCGTCGAGACTCGCCCATGCGCCAGCACCTGCAGAGTGTAGCGCGACTCAACTTTCAAGCAGCCAATCACCAGTTAGCGGGGCATTTTGATCTCGGCGGGACACAGCTTGTACATGCCCACGATGCAAAAGGCGTTCATTGGGCTTACTTACACTACCGTTTAAAAGGCACGCCCTATTTAATTACACGCCGTGTCGACTCGCCCGTCAAACGTAAGTGGTTTAATCAGCAGTGTTACTCTCAAGCATCCGCCAGGGTTGCCCTCTCCCACGTCATAAAGCGTCTGCTGGAAGACAATCAGTGTGGCGACGTTACCTTGATACCCAGTGCCTATGCGCGCTTAACGCCCTCGCCTGAGGCGACCAAAAGTTTTCGCAATGATTTTGCCGATAAATTTTTGGTCGGTCATGCAGGCGCCATGGTTGACCGTCATAAAGGTCAGCGAGTGCTATTGCAGGCTGCGCAGAAGCTTGAGCATCAAGCGCCTGATATACAGTTTATTTTTCTAGGTGACGGTGAAGATGCAGAAACGCTAAAAGCAGAATCCTCGTCACTTAGCAATGTTTCCTGGCTGGGATTTAAAAGCAATATTGCCGACTATCTAGCTGGCCTGGATGTGTTTGCATTTCCTTCACGCAATGAAGGCCTGGGCTCTGTGCTGCTGGATGTCATGCAGCTAGGCGTTCCTGTCATTGCTACCAAGGTTGGCGGCATACCCGATATCGTCAAGCACGAACAAACGGGGTTGCTGATACCGTCCGGCGACGCCGATGCAATGGCTAACGACATTATGCGATTAAGGCAGGATCCCGCTCTTCGGCAACGATTGGCCCAAGGAGCCACTGAACGTTTAGATCATTATAGCCCTCAGTCAATGACTGCAGCGTACTGGCACCTCTATCAAACAATAGTGAGTTAATGATTATGCTTGCAGCTTCTGCAAAAGCGCATAAAAATCTTCATAAACTAGGCTTTTATGCGCAACATACCGTTCACCGCCTAATTCCCAGTACGTTTCTGCAACGGCAAAGATTAAATTTACTTCGCTCATTAAAGCAATTGTCAAAAGAGGAGCAGCAGCAGCTACTTCTCCGAGTTAACTACTGTAATCAACTGGAAAACAACGTTGAACTGCCTAAGGAGGCTATAAGTTTATCTAGTTTCAAACGCGAGAAAAGCGGCACTTATTACTTGGATTTGCTCAGTGTGTTGCGCTATTTTCCGCCTGAACTACGCTTCTGCCATCGCTTTGGTGATGTAACCACCGTGCCGGATGCACCTACCTTAGTGAAAAGCCGGCCCATTAATGACCACAATCAAAACTCAGTTTTACTTAAGTTAAACCGTGTTCGTCATTACTACACGGTGAAAGATCCTCACCGCTATGATGACAAGCTTGACCTTGTGGTATGGCGTGGTTCTTGTCATCAAGAACATCGGCGACAATTCATTCGAGACTTTTATGATCACCCGCTATGTAATGTGGGCGATATTCACAAAAATGCGCAAGGTCAGCCCTGGCATAGCCAATTTATGTCGGTACTGGAGCAACTGAAATATAAGTTCGTACTCAGTATCGAAGGCAAAGATGTTGCAACGAATCTCAAATGGATAATGGCCTCTAATTCACTCTGTTTTATGCGACTACCGCGCTTTGAAACATGGTTTATGGAAGGCACTTTGTTACCTGACTATCACTATGTGCAGCTCAAAGATGATTACTCAGACCTTGAGGAGAAAGTCACCTATTACCTTGAAAACCCCGTGGCGGCAAAAAAAATTATCGGTAATGCTAACCGCTACTTCGCTCAATTTATGAATGCTGATAAAGAACGCTTGATGGGTCTTTTGGTTATGCAGAAATATTTCGAGCGCACCCATCAACTTCTCCCGTAGTAGCCGTTATCATCAGAGCTATCAATTTTCTGTAACATCTCCTTTTTCACTGTTTATATTAGGTAAATGTCATCATACGTTATCGCTCTTTCATTGCATGGGATACCGCTAGGCTAGCCACCATTGCATTGACACTAATTGGCCTCAGCCTGGGTTACACGGTCACGGTAATGACCCGTCTGCCCTGGTGGACGCTATTTTTAGTAGCGGCCGCATGGATTGGTGTGGGGCTTAAGCTGCGCTGGGGCCAGCCTGCCAATGCTCGCTATCGTAAAATGTGGCCCTGGTCGCTTGTACCGTTAAGTCTTTGGGGTGTGTACGTTTACTTGGCGGACAGCTTTGGCATTGTCGATTTGGGTGCGGTGTTTTTTCACCTCCAGGCAGGCATAGCCAAGCATGGTGGCGCAGGCAAAATGATTTCCGCGGTGCTCTATACGTTAATAATGATTGGCGTACTGGCGGCCGTGACGTGGCTATCACGCCACGACCAGCGCTGGCGGTTAGCCGAGCGCTTTTTCGCTATTATATTATTGGCTAGCAACCCGCTACTTTATGGCATAAGCCAACGCAGCGCGGCCATTGTCACTGATGACGGCGCCTGGCTGGATCGACGCTACAAGCCGCCCCCTGCCGAGGAACTTAGGGACGCCCCTAACTTACTCATTCTGTATTTGGAAAGCATAGAGCGTACCTACTCTAATGACATATTTGGGGATGCCTACGCCAGTCTCAACGCCCTAGGGGAACGAGGTGCCGTTTTTGAGGGCGTGCGCCAGATGGATAATACGGGCTGGACAATGGCGGGCATGATTGCCAGCCAGTGCGGCGTGCCATTGATGCCTGCTGGACTCCTTCACGACAGCCAGTTCGAGCCTCTTTCCAAGGTTGTTCCCGGGGTCGATTGTCTCGGCGACATTCTTGCTGCACAGGGCTACCAACTAAGCTATCTAGGCGGTGCTAGCACACAATTCGCGGGTAAAGGACTATTCTATCGCGGCCACCAATTCGATACGGTGAAAGGACGTGAAGATTTAGAGCCCCTGCTAGAGAATCCTGAGTATGTAAATAGCTGGGGCCTGTATGACGACACGCTGTATGACATCACCGCCGATGAGATCCGGCATTTAGATAGCCAGAATAGCGGCCCCTGGGGTGTAATTAGCCTCAATCTGGCGGGTCATGCGCCTAATGGTTATCCCTCCCAGTCGTGCGTGGAACGTCAAGGAGAGTTTGACGGCCAGGATATTCTTTATTCGGTGGAATGCGCGACTTGGCTGGCTCAAGATTTGGTTGAACGGTTGGATTCTGAGGGTCTTCTCGATAATACCTTGGTGGTCATACTGAGCGACCATCTGACGATGCGCGTTTCTGTGTGGGATCAATTGACCGCGCTAGACCGCGACAACACGCTGATAATGCTCGGCAACGATATCGAGCCACAGCGTATTCGCCGAGACGCTACCATGCTGGATGTTTTCCCCACGATACTCGATGCGCTGGGCTTTAGTTTAGAGCGCGACCGCGCTGGATTGGGCACTTCGCTTTTCAGTAATAATCGTACGCTGGTAGAGGCCCACGGTATCGAAGTGCTTAATGAGCGTTTACGGGAAGAGACGGCGCTTCAGCACCGCCTTTGGGAGGGCATTTCCCCTCAGCGGCGTGAGTCCGACGAGCCTTCTCAAGAAGTTACTCAAGAGCAAACCCTAGAGACGCCTGCTGACGCGGCAGACGAAGTCGAGCTCATCCATTAACGATCACGCTCTCCCACTGATGAGCCGCGTGAATCTGTTGGTAGACTTGCTCAACGCTGAGCAGATTCAGGCAATTGGTATGCCCCAACGGGCAGGTACGCTGAAAGCAGGGAGAGCAAGAGAGCGCTAGGTAGTGAATGACGGCGTTATCAGTCAGCGGCGGCGTGTAGGCGGGCGATGAGGAGCCATACAGCGCATGGACACGAACACCTACCGCTGCAGCCACATGCATTAACCCCGAGTCGTTGGTGACTACCTGCCGGCAATCCGCCAACAGATCGACCGCATCAGCCAGCTGCGTCTTACCACACAGGTTATGGGCATGGGAAAGCCCCTGTGTGATCTCCTCGCCCGCCGGGTGATCCTTTGCCCCCCCGAGTACGCGTACTTCAAACCCCTCTTCCACCAGCCGTTTGGCTAACTTGTGGAAGTAGCTGACCGGCCACTGCTTGGCAGGGCCGTACTCAGCGCCCGGCATCATGCCAATCGCCGTGCGGGAAGAAAGCGAGTGGTTCAGGCGTAAATTGACCAGATTATCGCGATCAATCTGCAGGCGTGGCTTGGGCAGCACAAAATCACCCCTAGCTGCTTCTTCCAGGGGTAGGCCCAAGGAAACAAAGCGCTTTACCGTTTGATTCAGCACCTGTTTGTCGAGTTTACGGCGCTCTTTGAGAAGCCCATAGCGATGTTCGCCTAAAAAACCTATTCGCTCGGGAATGCGTGCCATGAAGGGTACCAAAGCTGCCTTCCACGAGCGTGGTAGTACAATGGCACGATCAAAACGCCCACGCAGGCGGTTGGCGAGTTCACGGCGGCTGGCCAAGCCAAATTCACCGTGCCCCACTGCCAGCGGCAGCACTTCATCCACTTCGGGCATACGCTCTAAAATAGGCTGTGACCACTTTGGTGCAACCACCCCTATCGTCGCGCCTGGCTGGCGGGCTTTTAAGGTCATAAACAGGCTTTGTGCCATGACCATGTCACCGACCCACGAAGGGCCAATCACCAGCAAGCGCTGAGCTGAATTAGCCATTTAACCACCCCAAGTAGGCCTTCACCCCTTGAGCAACGGTTTTAAACTCAACATCGCAGCCGCTCTCACGTAGCTGACCAATGTCAGCTCGGGTATAGCTCTGATAGCGTCCTTTGAGTTCTTCGGGGAAGGCAATGTAGTCGATCTCACCTTTACCGTAAAAGTCGATAACCGCCTCGCCAATGGCTTTAAAAGGTTCAGCCCGACCAGTGCCAAGATTGAAGATTCCTGACTTGTCAGGATGATCCAAAAACCAAAGATTCACATCGACTACATCGCCCACATAAACAAAGTCACGACTCTGCATGCCTGCCTCGTAGCCGTCATAGCCGCCAAACAGCTTGAGCGTTTCACCATTACGAATTTGCAAGTGGTTGTGATAGGCCACACTGGCCATTTTGCCCTTGTGCTGTTCACGGGGGCCATAGACATTAAAGTAACGAAAGCCCACTACTTGAGTGGTTAACTCGCTCCAGCGCGAACGCACGTGCTGATCAAACAGCAGCTTGGAATAGCCGTAAACGTTAAGCGGCTTTTCGCACTCGGGTACCTCTTTAAATACCTCGCTGCCGCCATAGGTGGCGGCTGACGAGGCGTATAAAAAAGGAATACTCTGCTGCTCGCAGTAATTAAGCAGCACTTTGGAGTACTCGAAGTTATTCTCCATCATGTAGTGGCCATCCCATTCGGTGGTATCCGAGCAGGCGCCCTCGTGGAAAATCGCATCTATCTTGGGCAGGTCAACGCTTTCGCCTTTTAGCGCAACTTTTACCCTGGCGAGGAAATCATCTTTATCGAGATAATCAGCCAGCGTGCAGTCGGCCAAATTGACGAATTTGGTACCATCGCGTAGATCGTCAACGACCATCACATCGTTTCGACCGCGGGCGTTCAATGCTTTAACTATGTTGGCCCCGATAAAACCGGCACCGCCTGTTACCACAATCATACTGTTCTCCTTACCTAAAGCAGCTTGTTGGCATACGTGCCTATAACCCATCTGCCTAGGATTGTATACTTGACGCCTTATGAATTCATGGCCAACGGTGCTTTCCGCGATGAGTGTCTCGACAAACCAATCGACACCCGATGTGTCGACCTTTCAAGGCTTGATCCTTGCTCTGCAGCAGTACTGGGCAGAACAGGGTTGTGTCATCCTTCAGCCGCTCGATATGGAAGTCGGCGCGGGCACCTTCCACCCCGCTACCTTCCTGCGGGCGATTGGTCCCGAAACCTGGAATGCTGCCTATGTACAGCCTTCCCGCCGCCCTACTGACGGCCGCTATGGCGAGAACCCTAACCGCCTTCAGCACTACTACCAATTCCAGGTGGTGATGAAGCCATCGCCAAGCAACTTGCAGGATCTCTACCTGGGCTCACTCAAACGCCTGGGTCTTGATCCGCTGGTTCACGATGTGCGCTTTGTCGAAGATAACTGGGAATCTCCTACTTTGGGCGCCTGGGGCCTGGGCTGGGAAATCTGGTTAAACGGCATGGAAGTGACCCAGTTTACCTACTTTCAGCAGGCCGGTGGCATCGAATGCTATCCGGTCACCGGCGAACTGACCTATGGGCTTGAGCGCATCGCCATGTACCTGCAGGACGTCGACAGTGTGTATGACCTCGTCTGGGCCATTGCCCCCGATGGCAGCAAAGTGACTTATGGCGATGTCTATCTGCAAAACGAGCGCGAACAGTCCGCCTACAATTTCGAACATGCCGATGTCGATCAGCTATTTGCTAACTTTGACCATCAGGAAAAAGAGTGCAGCAAGCTGCTCGCTGCCAGCTTGCCGCTGCCGGCCTACGAACAAGTCCTGAAGGCATCACACACGTTCAACCTATTAGATTCCCGTCACGCTATCTCGGTCACCGAGCGTCAACGCTTTATCCTGCGCGTTCGCACCATGGCCCGGGATGTTGCCACTGCTTACTTTGAGTCGCGTAAGGCCGAAGGTTTCCCCATGGCGCCAGAAATTCTTCGCCGAGAACTGTTACAAGAGCTACTCGCCGATCAGGGAGAGGACTAATGGCTGTTAATACGCTTTTACTAGAACTAGGTGCAGAAGAGCTGCCGCCCACGGCCCTGGACGCTCTTTCCGATGCGTTCGCCGCGAGCATCGAGAAAGGCCTGCAAGAAGCCGATGTTCCCTTCACCAACGTTACCGCTTTTGCGACACCACGGCGTTTAGCGGTACAGGTGCATGAACTGGCCGACAAACAGCCTGATCGTGACGTTGAGCGCCGTGGCCCAGCGCTGGCGGCTGCCTTTAAGGATGGCGTTGCCACTAAAGCCGCGGAAGGCTTTGCCCGCTCTTGCGGTGTAAGCGTCGACGAGCTGATTCATTTAGAAACCGATAAAGGTACTTGGTTAGGTTTTCGTGAGCAGCAGCAGGGAGAATCTATTCAAGCGCTGCTGCCTGAGATTATCCGCAAATCAATCAGCACCCTCCCTGTGCCTAAAAACATGCGCTGGGGCGCTTCACGGGTTGAGTTTTCCCGTCCCGTTCATTGGCTGGTAGCCATTTACGGTAGCGACGTAGTGGCCGCCGAGGCACTTGGCCTAAAGGCTAGCTGCACGACCTACGGTCACCGCTTCCACGCCCCTGATGCCATTCAGTTGGCGCACGCTGATGAGTATGTGGCTACCCTGGAAAATGCCTATGTACTGGTGGATCGTGAGCAACGCCGCGAGCGCATCCGCGAACAGGTATTAGCAGAGGCCGAAGTGCAGGAGGCCAATGCGGTTATCGACGAAGAGCTTCTGGTAGAAGTGAGCGGCTTGGTGGAATGGCCAGTCGCCCTTACCGGCAGCTTTGATGAGCGCTTTCTGAAAGTGCCCGCCGAGTGCTTGATCTCTTCGATGAAGGCTAACCAGAAATATTTTCACCTGTTGGACGACGCTGGCAAGCTGAAACCGCTATTTATCACCATTGCCAATATCGACAGCGCTGACCCCGACCAGGTCATTGCCGGTAACGAGAAAGTCATTCGTCCGCGCTTAGCCGATGCGGCGTTTTTCTACGACACCGATCGCAAGTACACATTAGCGTCACGCATCCCACAGTTAGAGAGCGTGGTATTCCAGCAGCAGCTAGGCACCCTGGCGGATAAAGCTCGCCGCAGTTCGGTTATTGCGACATTTATTGCCGAACGTATCAATGGCGACGTGGCTCACGCTCAGCGCGCCGTGGCACTCGCCAAGTGCGACCTTGTGACGGAGATGGTGCTCGAATTCCCTGAACTTCAGGGCATTATGGGACGCTACTATGCGCAGCAAGATGGCGAACCCGCGGAGGTTGCCCAAGCCCTTGAAGAGCAGTACCTGCCCCGCTTTGCTACTGATGCGATTCCCCAAAGTGCTACAGGCAAGGCATTAGCCCTGGCGGATCGACTGGATACCCTGGTAGGCATCTTCGGGATAGGCCAACGCCCAACCGGTGCGAAAGATCCTTTCGCTTTACGTCGTGCTTCGATTGGCGTGCTTAACATTCTGGTCAAAGGCGAGCTGGATCTTGACCTGCGCGAGCTGCTTACGGTTGCCTCTGAGCAGCACCAGGGCCTCCCCAAAGCTGACGGGCTGGTTGAGGACGTGCTGACGTACATGTTGGATCGCTTCCGCGCCTGGGGCCAGGATGAAGGCATCAGCGCAGAAATGTACCTTGCTGTTCGTGCGCGCCCAGTCACAAACCCGCTCGACTTCGCTCGCCGCCTGCGCGCTGTGAAGGCCTTTGCCCAGCGTGACGAAGCCACAGCGCTGGCGGCGGCTAACAAGCGCGTTTCGAATATTTTAAGCAAGCAGGAGCATGACGGCAGCACACAGGTCGATCAACACTTGCTGCAGGAAGATGCCGAGCGGGCACTGTTCGACGCTGTGACAGGTAGCCAAGCACAGGTGGCACCCCTATTTGCTGCGGGTGACTACCAGCGTGCACTCGACGCACTTGCCACACTGCGAGATCCAGTAGATGCCTTCTTTGACCAAGTAATGGTGATGGCGGATGACCCGGCTATTCAGCGTAATCGGTTAGCGCTTCTTGCAAGCCTTCAAGCGCTGTTTTTAGAAGTCGCCGATATTTCGCTGCTCCCTCAGTAGTCGTCGACTAATGGATCGCAAATCCCCAAGCCCAGCCCTAACGGCTGGGCTTTTTTTATTGTTTGGGGAGTACGTGTTTCACGTGAAACATCTTTGTTAGATCGGGGTAAAATAGTCTTAAATCTCGCGGGCAGAAAGTATCGCCGACAACCGTACCAATAGGATCACTATGCTAAGTGCCGATAACCTTGTCATCCTGGATCGAGACGGCGTCATCAACCATGACTCTGATAACTACATCAAATCTCTCGAGGAGTGGGTACCCTACCCCTCTTCAATCACTGCCATTGCCCGCCTCACCCGCGAGGGATACACCGTTGCCGTCGCAACGAATCAATCCGGGATTGCCCGAGGCTATTATGATGAAGCAACCCTCCATACGATGCATGAACACTTAATTTCGTTAGTAGAAGCGGAAGGCGGGCATATTGCTCATATTGCTTACTGCCCCCATGGGCCAAATGATAATTGCCAATGCCGTAAACCATTGCCAGGAATGCTAATACAGATCCAGCAGATCCTGGGACTAGAAAGTTTAACGGGAAGCTGGATGGTCGGTGATAGCCTTCGCGATCTCCGGGCGGGCGAAGCCGTAGGTTGCGAAACAGCGCTGGTGAGAACTGGGAAGGGAAGTAAAACGGAGCAAGCAGGCGCTGGTCTTGAAAAGACCAATATCTTCGATGATTTAGCGCAATTTGTTGAATGGCTCATTAAATAGCTAAGCGACACCGAGCTGGTAGTCATGATCGCTCTGCGTTGCATGAGTAACTGTTGCATGAGAAATTTGGCTGAAACTAACTACCCTCTTCTGCTACACGTATCCTGATCCTGCCAATCTATCTATCAATAAAAAAAGCGTCGCTATGAATTTCATAGCGACGCCTGTCATAGTGGCATTAAACCATACTGAGGCTAATGATCGTTAAAGCAGTGTTTCACGTGAAACATCTTAACGAAAGCAATCCACCTTACACGTCTAAATTGGCCACCAACGCGTTGGTCTCAATAAAGTCACGGCGCGGTTCTACATCGTCACCCATCAAGGTGTTGAACATCATATCGGCACCCACGGCATCTTCGATCGTCACCCGCAGCATGCGGCGGCTATCGGGATCCATGGTGGTGTCCCAGAGCTGATCCGGGTTCATTTCACCCAAGCCTTTATAGCGCTGTACAGACAACCCGCGCTGGCCCTCTTGCATTAGCCACGCCAGTACTTCCGAGAAGTGCGATACCGGCTTCTGCCGCTCGCCACGAGCAATAAAGGCGCCCTCTTCCAGGAAGCCATCCAGGGTTTCGCCCAGCTCAGCGATACCGCGATAGTCGGCGCTTTCAAAGAAGTCGAGGCCCCACCTATACTCAGTCGTCACACCGTGAGCAACCAGCGAGACGGTAGGTAGGAAAAGCCCGCGCTCAGAATCTTCGTGAAGATGGAAGTGGTAACGGGGCCCGCCTTCATAGGCAACCATGTCATCCATGATCTTCTGGAGTTCATCAATCCAGTTCTGCATGGTCACACGATCTTTCAGGCTCTCTTCACCTTTCAGTGCCGAAGCATGAACGATTTGCTTAAGTACTTCATTAGGATAAACCCGCGACAAGCGATCAATCCGCTTCATCACGTTGCGGTACTGGTTCACTAACGCTTCAAGCTGTGAGCCGGAAATACCCGGTGCATTAGCGTTAACATGCAGGCCGGCACCGTCCAAGGCCGTGGTGGTTAAATAATCCACCATCGCCTGTTCATCTTTCAGGTAAAGCTCTTGCTTGCCGCGCTTAATTTTATAAAGTGGTGGTTGAGCGATGAAGATATGACCACGCTCAATCAACTCCGGCATCTGACGGAAGAAGAACGTCAACAGCAGCGTACGAATGTGCGATCCATCGACATCGGCATCGGTCATGATAATAACCGAGTGGTAACGCAACTTATCGGGGTTAAACTCTTCACGGCCAATGCCGCAACCCAGGGCAGTGATAAGCGTGCCCACTTCTGCAGAGGAGAGCATTTTGTCGAAACGTGCTTTTTCCACGTTCAGAATTTTACCTTTAAGCGGCAAGATAGCCTGTGTACGGCGGTCACGGCCCTGTTTGGCACTGCCACCTGCCGAGTCACCCTCCACCAAGTAAAGCTCTGACTGACTGGGGTCTTTTTCTTGGCAATCCGCCAACTTGCCAGGTAAACCGGCAATATCCAGCGCGCCTTTGCGGCGGGTCATATCCCGCGCTTTGCGTGCCGCCTCACGTGCACGCGCGGCATCCAGCATCTTATTGACGATCGCCTTGGCTTCGTTAGGCTTTTCAACAAGATACTCGGAAAAGAGACGGCTCATTTCCTGCTCAACCGCTGTCTTCACTTCGCTGGAGACCAGCTTATCTTTTGTTTGAGACGAAAACTTAGGATCCGGGACTTTAACTGAAATAATAGCTGTTAGCCCCTCACGAGCATCATCTCCCGTGGTATTCACCTTGGCTTTTTTCAGCAGGTTTTCAGCTTCAATATAGTTATTGAGCGTACGGGTAAGCCCTGCCCGGAACCCCGCCAAGTGCGCCCCGCCGTCTCGCTGCGGAATATTATTGGTGTAGCAGAAAATATTTTCAGTGAAGGCTTCGCTCCACTGCATGGCTACCTCTACTTCAACGCCGTCATCACGAACAGCGTTAAAGTGGAATACCGGATTAATCACACTCTTATTGGTATTGAGGTGATCAACAAAGGCTCTCAAGCCACCTTCGTAGTGAAACAGCTCCTCTTTGCCGCTGCGCTCATCCAGTAAACGGATAGCCACACCAGAGTTCAAGAAGGATAGTTCGCGAAGTCGTTTGGCTAAAATATCAAAATGAAACTCGATATTGCCAAAGGTTTCTGGCGATGGGCGGAAGTGAACCCGGGTACCGCTTTTTTCGGTTTTGCCCACAACGCCCAATGGTGCTTGAGGAACACCGTGACGGTACATTTGTTCGAACACTTCACCCTGACGCCAAATCGTTAAGCGCAGCTCAGCGGAAAGCGCATTGACAACAGAAACACCGACGCCGTGCAACCCACCGGAAACCTTGTAGGAGTTATCGTCGAATTTACCGCCTGCGTGCAGAACCGTCATAATAACTTCTGCAGCGGAAACACCTTCCCCTTCATGAAGCTCGGTAGGTACGCCACGGCCGTTATCACTCACGGTGACCGACTCATCCGGGTGGATGACAACGCGAATTTCACTGCAATGCCCAGCCAACGCCTCGTCGATGGAGTTATCCACCAATTCGAAGACCATGTGGTGGAGCCCAGTACCGTCGTCGGTGTCACCAATATACATACCTGGCCGCTTACGCACCGCGTCCAGCCCCTTGAGCACCTTGATGCTTGATGAATCGTAAGCCTGCTCGCTCATTGACCACTCCGTTGTGAAGTCTGTCTCATCCTGTATCGTCCTACCCTTCTTCCTGCGCTAGCTGACTTTCTCTAAACCACTAAACCCCTCCTTGCAATGTTTCACGTGAAACATATTTACGGGGGTATCAGTTCGCCAGGCATTCTTCAATGCAGAAGGTTCGACACTGGTAATAAATGCTTGGCACTGCATATCTTCGAGTAAACCACAAAACTGGTAACGATTTTGCTCGTCAAGTTCTGCGGGCAAATCATCGATAAGATAAATACAGTGCCGCTGTGCTGTTCTTTCCAGAAACCGCCCTTGGGCAAGCTTTAATGCACTCACCACTAACTTTTGCTGGCCTCTGGAAAGCACTTCTACAGCAGGCTGTTTGTTTATCCTGATACGTAAGTCAGCGCGCTGCGGACCTTGCTGAGTAAACCCCATCTGCTGATCAGTTGGCCGACTATCATGTAACACAGTCGCAAGAGTTCGATCTTTATCCCAACCTCTGGCGTAGTGAAGCGACAATCCCGGCAAGGGAAGCAACACCTTAAGTGTCTCTTCAAAGACAGGCAAAAAGTCACTAAACCAAGCACGGCGTAACGAGTCCATCTGTTCACCCCAAAGGGCTAGTTCATGCTCCCACACCGCCATTTCCTGAGGTAGTATTCTACCACGCCTGAGCAGTGCATTCCGATGTTTCAACGCACGCCGGGTGCGCTTCCAGATTGCTAAAAAGTCATGTTTCACGTGAAACACGCCCCAGTCGAGAAACTCACGACGTCCGGCTGGAGAACCTTCAAGCAATCGAAAAGCATCAGGGTTAATTAATTGAAGCGGCATAGCCTCTACCAGTTCCGCCAACCGAGCGTTTTTATCTCCCTTTAAACGAAGCTCCAGCTCCCGCTGAGCTCTTAAACGACGCACACCAAGGGTAACCTCAGGCTCACCACTTAAACGTCCGTACAGCGTCATATACGGCTCATCCGTTTGGATCGCGTTTTTTAACTGGCGAGTACGAAAAGAGCGGCCCATGCCAAGAATATGTACCCCCTCCAACAGACTGGTTTTACCGCTGCCATTAGCACCGCTAATGACGTTGATATGCGAAGAGGGCGTCATCTCAACCGGCCTGAGATTGCGCAAAGCGTGGAAATTAAGCAGTGTCAGGCTCATCCTATTATCACCACTTAAAATATCCTCGAAAAAAGGGAGTATTCCAACGCGTTAGCGGCGCTTCTGCTACCAGAAGCGCCGCTAACGTAGCTTGCTTACGTATTGCTGTTACCCGCCCAAAGCGTTTACAGGCGCATCGGCATAACGACATAAAGCGCATCACCGCCGCCGGGCTCTTCCAGCAGCGCGCTACTATTGGGATCAGCCAGGGTAATCTGCACGCGATCTTCATTTAGCACTGTTAGTACATCAACTAAATAGCCGACGTTAAAACCAACTTCCATTGCCCCGCCGTTATACTCAACGGCGATATTCTCCTCCGCTTCCTCCTGCTCGGGGTTGTTGGCCATTACCTTAAGGTTGTTCTCTTCAAGATAAAGGCGCACACCACGGTACTTCTCATTAGAGAGGATAGCAGTACGTGAAAGTACTTGGCGAAGCTCCGCACGCTCGGCAATCAATACTTTATCGCCATTGCGCGGCACGACACGCTCATAGTCAGGAAATTTACCGTCGATTAACTTGGAGGTGAAGGTAAAGTCGCCTGTATGAGCACGCACATGACTGGAGCCAAGCGTCAGGCTGACAGGCTCATCGCTATCGTCTAGCAAGCGCGACAGCTCTAAAATCCCCTTCCGGGGCACAATCAGCTTTTGAGACTGGCTCACAGAGACCTCGATTGGCCGCGAGCACATCGCCAAACGGTGCCCGTCAGTAGCGACCGTGCGAAGCAAATTGCTTTGAATTTCCAGCAGCATACCGTTGAGGTAGTACCGCACATCCTGCTGCGCCATGGCAAACGAGGTCGCTTCTATCAGGTGCTTTAGGGTACCGCGGGGTACGCTAATCTCCTGGCTGCCGTCCGCATCTTCGATATTGGGGAATTCAGCGACCGGGAGCGTCGACAACGTAAAACGTGAACGGCCACTGCGTAGTACCGCGCGGCCCTCTTCAACGGCGAGCTGAATGTCGGACTGATCGGGCAATGATTTGCAGATATCCATCAGCTTACGCGCTGGCACTGTCGCGGAGCCCGCCTGATCGACCTGGCTTGCCACCGTGCGGCCCACGAGCTCGACTTCTAAGTCAGTACCGGTGAGCGACACCTGGTCACCCTCTACCTGAATCAGCACATTAGACAGTACTGGCAGCGTTTGACGGCGCTCAACAACACCAGCGACCAGAGTCAGCGGACGTAGCAGCGCCTCTCGGGAAATCGAAAATTTCATCAATACTCCGGTTCTATATCCTGAAAGACCTGCGTATAACAGGCCCATCCCATGGAATGATTAACTGGTCAACAGGCGCAGTAAATTCTTGTAATCCTCACGAATATCCGCGCTCTCTTCCTGCAATGATTTCACTTTTCGGCAAGCGTGCAACACCGTTGTGTGGTCACGCCCGCCAAAGGCATCGCCAATCTCAGGTAAGCTGTGATTGGTGAGCTCTTTAGCAAGCGCCATCGCCACCTGACGAGGGCGGGCAACTGAGCGTGAACGGCGCTTCGAAAGCAGATCCGCCACCTTAATCTTGTAATATTCGGCGACCGTACGCTGAATATTATCTACCCCTACCTGCTTATCCTGAAGCGCTAACAGATCTTTCAGAGACTCACGAATAAAGTCTTGGGTAATCGTTTTACCCATAAAGTGCGAATCAGCAATGACTTTTTTCAGCGCACCTTCCAATTCGCGCACGTTGGAACGAATTTTTTGCGCAATGAAGAAAGCCGCATCGTGAGGCAAATCGACCTTAGCCTGGTCGGCCTTTTTCATCAAGATGGCCACACGGGTTTCAAGCTCAGGCGGCTCTATCGCGACCGTAAGCCCCCAACCAAAGCGTGATTTAAGGCGCTCCTCTACCCCACTGATCTCTTTAGGATAACGATCAGAGGTCAGGATCATTTGCTGACCACCTTCTAATAACGCATTGAAGGTATGAAAAAATTCTTCTTGAGAGCGCTCTTTTCCAGCAAAAAACTGAATGTCATCAATAAGTAACGCATCAACACTGCGATAAAAACGCTTAAAATCATTAATCGCATTAAGCTGGAGCGCTTTAACCATATCGGCGACAAACCGCTCTGAGTGCAGGTATACCACCCGGGCATTTTCACGCCGGGTTGCCAATGCGTTCCCCACTGCATGCATTAAGTGGGTTTTACCCAAGCCTACGCCGCCGTATAAAAACAAGGGGTTATAAGCGCCACCAGGGTTTTCAGACACCTGGCGGGAGGCAGCACGAGCCAACTGGTTAGACTTACCTTCCACGAACGTATCGAAAGTAAAATTCGGATTGAGCCCGCTGCCATGTTTCAGACTGCCTTCTACCTGTACCTGACGTTCATTATTACGCCGACTCGGCGCTTCATCGCGCAGCCTATCGATTTCGCGCTCATCGGCAATATCGCCGCGTGGCGGCGTATGTACCGCTGGCGATGCTGGCCGCGACGGCGAAGCCGATACAGGATTACCTAAATCACGATGCTGAGGGGCCTGGGCTGCCAAACGGCGACTACCCACCGTCAGGCTGACCTTTGGCGGCTTGGCCGGTGCGAGTTCACGCATCAGCTCACTAATCCGCTTGGCATACTTATCGCTCACCCAATCGCGCACAAAACGATTCGGCGCCAATAAGCGCAGCTCGTTGGACTCTCCTTCTTCTGCCTGCAGCGGGCGTATCCAGGTATTGAACTGCTGTGAATTCAGCTCATCCTGCAGGTTGTCCAGGCACTGTTGCCAAAGCGTCAGTGACACTCATCTCACCATCGGTTGAAAACGGCCGACCATTGTAGCGCCCAAAGCCTCGGTTATCCACACGGGTTTAGCCCTCAATATTGGCCTGTGGACAACTAGCGATGAGCCCATGGGAAAACCTTGTGGAGGGACGGGGATAATCCTTAAATACGTGCCTTACACACGGGTTAATCACATCTCGCCAACACCTTGTAGACGGCTTATACGGGACTTACACACAGATTTTTTATTGTTATAGGTAATTGAAAAATATCGTTTAAAACCACTTATCCACAAATAGTATCCCCACTATTAATAACAACAGGTTTAGAACTACCTATTAGTAATAATAGTGACTTTATTAATGGCTACTCTTTCCGTATCAAGCACGCTGGTTGAGGCGTGATAACGCTTTTATGCAAGGAAAAATTGCACCCAGCAGAGGAAGTCTCTACAATTTCCGGTCTTGAATTGAATCTCCCCGGCTAGTTCCTCACTGGACCGGGCTTTTTGGAATTCACTTTCCGTCCTAAACCACGTGGGAATAACGAGTTATGAAACGCACTTTTCAACCTAGCGTTCTCAAGCGCAAGCGCGCGCATGGCTTCCGTGCTCGTATGGCAACCAAAAACGGTCGCGCCGTCCTCGCACGTCGCCGTGCCAAGGGCCGCAAGCGTCTGAGCGCCTGATCTCAGATTGCGTGTACCGCAACAAGGCTTTCCCCGGCAATTACGGTTACTAAATGCTGGGGACTTTAGTCACGTGTTTGAGCAAGCCGACCTGAAAGTGCATGGCAAAGGTATGATGGCGTTAGTTCGCTTTAGTACTCGGGGACACCCCCGCCTTGGACTGGTGGTCAGCAAAAAAAATGTTAAGCGCGCCGTAGATCGCAACCGTTTCAAGCGTCTGGTTCGAGAATCCGTTCGCCTTCGTCAAGATCACCTACCCTCTGTGGATATAGTGGTACTTGCGCGACGTGGCGTTCAGGATCTCGATAACGACACCTTGCATCGCCAGTTACACGGCATGTGGAAACGACTACAGCGTGACGCACAGGCGGTGATCGCAGCACCAACGCCTAAGCGTGACACGTGACCTTTGGTGCACCCCTCGCCGCTCGACCTCGGCCTGCCAACTGGCAGGCTTTCGTGTGTCAAGAGTCGAGTAAATGACACTGCGCCATTAGCATGTTCACCACCCAGCGGGCAGAACCCTCATGGACGTAAAACGACTTTTATTACTGATTCCACTAGCCGTACTCGCTTACTTGCTAGTCGTCCAGTGGAATCAGGATTACGGGCAGCCGAATTACGATTCAGTGCCTGAAACGACGCAACGCAGCAATTCCACGTCTCCTAGCAATGCTGAAGATGGAGAAAGCGGCTTAGCGGTGCCGAGCACGTCTTCACAGCAAAGTGCGGTAGGTGAAGGTATTCCTGATACCGAAAGCGAGACATCAAGCCGCGACTTCATTGCCGTGACCACCGATGTTCTGGATGTGCGTATTGATCCACACGGTGGCGATATTGTTTATGCCGCGTTACCGCAGCACAAACTCTCTCTGGATTCAGACCGTAACTATGTGCTGTTATCCGATAACAGCAGCCGTAGTTACGTGGCTCGCTCAGGCCTGCAGCTCGATGGCCAAGCCAGCCGTATCGCGTTCACGCCTGAAAACTCGGAGTATCGTTTAGGCGATAACGATGACGAGCTAAGCGTTGATCTAACCGCTGATGTTAACGGCGTTGAGGTCATTAAGCGGCTTACCTTTGAGCGCGGCAGCTATGCGGTCAACGTCAACTACTACCTGGCCAATAACACCGACGCACCGGTTAGTGCGCGCTTTATTGGTCAGTTGGCACGCGACAATAGCCCTGACCCATCAAGCGGTGTCTCCATGGGTATGAAATCCTACTTAGGGGCCGCTTACTCAACGCCAGATGCACGCTACGAGAAGATCGACTTTGAGGATATTCAAAGCCATAACTTCGAAAACCGTGAAGCACAGGGCGGCTGGATAGCCATTATTCAGCACTACTTTGTGTCGGCATGGGCGCCTCAGCAGGATCAGCAAAACCTTTTCTACGTCACCACCGACTCCAGTAATCGTAACGTCGTAGCCTTTGCTGGCCCCACCAGCACTGTGGCCGCCGATAGTGAAACCACTCTAGGCGCCACTCTGTACGTCGGGCCAAAAGTGCAGGACTATCTGGAACAAGTCGCTCCCAACCTGCAATTAACCGTAGATTATGGCTGGTTATGGTTTATTGCTAACCCCCTCTTCTGGCTGCTGGATCATATCCACGAGGTAGTCGGTAACTGGGGTTGGTCGATTGTCCTGTTGACCATACTGGTTAAGACAGTGCTGTTCCCGCTTTCAGCCAAAGCTTACAAATCCATGGGTAGGATGCGTAAACTCGGCCCGGAAATGCAGCGCCTGAAAGAGATGTATGGCGACGACCGGCAGAAAATGTCACAAGAGATGATGAAGTTCTACCAGAAGGAGAAGATCAATCCGCTGGGGGGCTGTCTACCTATTGTGATTCAAATGCCTGTCTTCATCGCTCTCTACTGGATGTTGCTGGAGTCGGTTGAGTTGCGGCATGCGCCGTTTATCTTCTGGATTCAGGATCTATCGGTGAAGGATCCGTACTTCATTCTGCCGATTCTGATGGGCATTTCGATGTTCGTTCAGCAGATGTTGAACCCGACACCTCCAGACCCCATGCAGGCGAAGATCATGAAGATGCTACCTATCATCTTTACCTTCTTCTTCCTGTGGTTCCCGGCCGGTCTGGTTATCTACTGGGTGGTCAACAACATCATTTCGGTGGCGCAGCAGTACTACATTACGCGCAAAATCGAAAATGATCCGAGTATCGGCAAAGGCATGAAAACCAAATAGACTGCCTTTGTCATCGCCCTTCAGACCCCCGCCCCGAGCGGGGGTCTGGCGTTTTAAGGTCGATAAATCCAGACTAGACCGATCAAATGCTATTTCTGCCAATTGACTAAGAGATTCAACATGGCCGAACGCCTCTACACGCCTGATACCATAGCGGCACTGGCAACACCTCCTGGACGTGGCGGCGTGGGTATTATCCGCGTCTCAGGGCCTGCCTGCCGCGAAATCGCTCAGGCCATGGTTGGGCATTGCCCTGCCCCACGATACGCTCACTATGGCCCCTTCCAAGGCGCAGAAGGCAGTATTGATGAAGGCATCGCTGTGTTCTTCAACGGCCCCCATTCGTTTACCGGTGAAGACGTACTGGAACTCCAGGGACACGGCGGCCCGATTATTATGGATATGCTGCTGGAGCGCTGTGTGGTCTTGGGTGCCCGCCTGGCGCGGCCGGGAGAGTTTTCCGAACGGGCATTTTTGAACGATAAGCTCGATCTGGCTCAGGCGGAAGCGATTGCCGATCTCATCGATGCCACCTCACGCTCAGCGGCAGAAAACGCCGTACGCTCGCTCCAGGGTGAGTTCTCGAAGCGCGTCTCTGCGCTGGTGGAGCGCTTGATCGAACTGCGCGTTTACGTTGAAGCGGCGATCGACTTCCCCGAAGAGGAGATCGACTTTCTTGCCGACGGTCACGTTGCCCAGCACTTAAGCAGCGTCCAGCAAGCGCTGAGCGACGTACGCCAGGCGGCAGGCCAAGGTGCACTGCTGCGAGAAGGAATGAGCGTGGTCATTGCCGGGCGACCCAATGCGGGGAAGTCGAGCCTGCTAAATGCGCTGACCGAACAAGATACCGCCATTGTGACGGATATCGCGGGCACGACCCGGGACGTGCTCCGTGAGCACATTCATATTGATGGTATGCCCCTACATATCATCGACACCGCTGGATTGCGCGATACGCCTGATGCGGTGGAGAAAATTGGTGTCGCACGTGCCTGGGCCGAAATAGAGAAAGCCGACCGAGTGCTGCTACTCGTTGATGCCAGCACCACTACTTCAACCGACCCCATGGCCATCTGGCCGGAGTTTGTCGCTCGCCTGCCCGACCAGAGCCGCTTAACCCTGGTGCGTAATAAAATCGATACCAGTGCCGAGCCGGCGGGCATTGATTTATCCACAACCATACCCATTGTGCGCCTATCGGCGAAAACCGGTACGGGTGTGGATAACTTGAAAGCGCATCTGAAGGATGTGATGGGTTTTGCCGCCACCACCGAGGGTCGCTTCTCCGCCCGCCGAAGGCACCTGGACGCCCTAGATCGCGCCATGGCAGCCCTTGATACCGGCCGTGCTCAGTTGGATGGATATGGCGCAGGGGAACTGCTGGCGGAAGATTTGCGCGACGCCCAACAAGCCTTAGGCGAGATCACTGGCGAATTCAGCGCCGATGATTTATTGGGCGAAATTTTTGGCAGTTTTTGTATCGGCAAATAGGGTTACTTTTTTCGACAACTACTCTCCCACCCACCAATCCGCCTGATAGCGGCTATCAGCGCCGAGCAGCGGGGTAATTTCTGCCATCGCTGCTGCCAGGCGTTTATCCAACCCCCAGGGCGGATTGATCACCAGCATACCGCTACCGAACATGCCGTGAGCCTGCTCGCCAGGTTCGCGCAGCAGCAGCTCGCTGCGCCATATCTTGCGTATTCCACTGGCCTGCAGCACGTCCAGCAGCATTTGGTGATGCCCGGCAGGCAGCAGCGGGTACCAGATCATCATCACCGCATGGCGAGCCTTTTCCAGGGCCTGGATAGCAGTGTCAGCGACCTCCTGGTACTCCACCTTGCGCTCAAAGCTTGGGTCAATCAGCACGCATACCCTGGGTGTTGCTACCGGCAGCATCGCTCTAAGCCCTGCCAGCCCGTCGCCATACACGCGCTTGACCTGCGCAGGGAGCGCCTGGCCATTCAAGTGCTGGTGTTCGCCCGGGTGCAGCTCAAACAGGCACAGACGATCGTGCTCGCGCAGCGGCTGGCTCAGCCACCAGGGCGAGCCTGGGTAGAGGGTCAATTCATTATGATCTGGCTGCGCCCCAACAATAGCGTTTAACCAGCTTCCCAGCAGCGCGTCGGTTAGCTGTTCACGCTTCTGCCACAGTGGCCAGATGCCCTCACGGTACTCTTGGAGTCGCTGGGTCTCTTTGGTGGCTAGTGGATAAAGCCCTCTACCGGCATGTGTATCTATATATGTAATAGGTGTTTTTTTACGTAATAGGTAATCAGTGACGGCGTAAAGCGTCAGATGCTTGTGTACATCGGCAAAATTACCGGCGTGGTAAGCGTGTTGGTAGGACAGCATGGTAGCTCGTAAACAGGTGAACGAAAAAAGCCCGCTATAGGAGCATAGCGGGCTTTGAGCGGCAATGCGCAGCTTTAAGAGGCTTACTTAGCCCTGGCCGTTACCGGTAGGCGTCAAGGTAATTTCTACCCGACGGTTTTGAGCACGGCCCTGCTCATTGTCGTTGCTGGCGACTGGCTGAGTAGCACCGTAACCAGAAGTATTCAGGCGCATGGATGAAACGCCGTTCTGAGACAAGTAGCTGGCGACGGCTTGGGCACGGCGCTCAGATAGACGCTGGTTATAGCTCGCGTCACCGGTACTATCGGTGTGGCCAGCGATACTAACGCGGGTATCCTGGTACTGAGAAAGTACGTTAGCAACTTCATTGAGTGAGCCACGCGCTTCACTAGTCAGCTCAGCAGAGTCAAAGCCAAAGGTAACGCCGCTGGGCATATTGAGCACGATATCGTCGCCACGGCGATCGATTTCAATGCGTGACCCCTGTAGGTTGTCACGTAGCTGCTGCTCTTGGCGATCCATATAGACACCAATACCAGCGCCCGCTGCTGCGCCTACGGCAGCACCAATTAGTGCACGGTCACGGCGGCTGGTGCTGCCATCGCCAGACAGAGCGCCTGCAGCGGCCCCCACGGCGGCACCAATCCCGGTGCCCATAGCGGTGCTAGAGCGCTGCGTTTGGCCACCGTAAGGATCCGATGTAGCGCAACCGGCCAGTAGAATAGCAGCCGCCAACGGTGTCAGTAGTCGAGAAATACGCATCACTCACTCCTTGTAAGTCGTCAAGCTTGATGGTTCAAGTCTGTTATTTCAGAAAAAAAGAATTTCTGTAGATTGCTGGTCAATCATCGCTGATCAAAGCTAGCAACTCATTCAAGAATAATAGACCTTGAGGCGATGCACGCAGTTTTTCAGGCATTTGCATCAAAAGTCCTTTTTTCTCGGCAGATTGTAAACGCGTGAGTAACATTGCAGGCGCTTGCCCAGTGTTGGCTCTCCATGTCTCAAGCGACACCCCGCCAGTGAGCCGTAAAGCGTTCATGGCAAACTCCAACGGTAGCTCATCCGTTTTTATCAGCTGTTTACCGGCTATAAAGCCACGCAGGTCATCTACGCGCTTTAGGTAGGCGTCTGGCTGGCGAGTTTTCCAGCGCCGTTCAATGTGCCACTCCCCATTTGAGTCAATACGGCTAAGCTTGCCATGAGCACCAGCGCCAATCCCGAGGTAGTCACCAAACTGCCAGTAATTAAGGTTATGGCGGCTCTGGTGACCGGCACTAGCGTAAGCCGAGATCTCGTAGCGCTTGAAGCCCGCCAGCTCCAGGAGCTGATGACCTTTATCCTGAATATCCCAAAGCGCCTCTTCCTCTGGCAGTATCGGGGGGTGGGAGTGAAAGGCGGTATTCGGCTCAAGGGTCAACTGATACCAAGAGAGATGTTCAGGTGCCAATGCCAGCGCTTGGGTAATATCATCCATCGCCAATTGAGGCGTTTGATCAGGCAAACCGTGCATAAGGTCAATATTAATGTTGGTAAAGCCTGCCTGGCGCGCCTGCGCTACCGCAGTAATCGCTTCGTCACCGCTATGAATTCGCCCCAGCGCATGCAGTTGATCAGGCTGAAAACTTTGAATACCCAGCGAAAGACGGTTAATGCCTGCTTTCCGGTAACCAATGAAACGCTCTTGCTCCGTGGTACCTGGATTAGCCTCTAAGGTAATTTCTATCTCTTTAGAGAAGGGTAAACGGATCTGGATCTCTTTCAGTAATCGTTCATAAAACGCGGGCGACATCAGGCTTGGAGTCCCACCGCCAATAAAGATGGTTTTAATTTCTCGACCAGCCGCCAGGTCAAGATCACTATCCAGGTCTTGTAACAGCGCATCTAGATAGGCGGCTTCAGGTAAATCTCGCGGTGTAAAACCGTGTGTGCCCGGCTCATGAGAATTGAAATCACAGTACGGACATTTACGGACACACCAGGGCGTGTGGATATAGAGAGAGAGTGGCGGCAACGTATCAGCCATGCGCCACCTTCAGTAACTCCACTAACCCCTGCAACGCGCGACCACGATGGCTAAGGCGATTTTTACTTTCGCTGGGCAGCTCGGCGACGCTCATACCCTGATCAGGTAACCAGAAAAGCGGATCATAGCCAAACCCCTCCTTCCCTCGGGGATGAGCAAGAATTTCGCCTTCCCAACTCCGTTGCACAATGACCGGCACCGGATCCTTCGGATGGCGCAAATAAACCAGCACACACCAGTAACGCCCACTTCTCTGCCCTTCCGCACAGTCACTTAATGCGGCTAACAACGTTTGGTTATTTTTCTCGTCGCTTCTCGGCTCACCGCCATACCGAGCGGAATAGATACCGGGTGCACCATTGAGTGCGTCTACTTCAAGCCCAGAATCGTCAGCTAATGCAGGTAATCCACTGATGAGGCTCGCTTCACGCGCTTTTAACAGTGCATTTTCGACGAAAGTTAGCCCCGTCTCTTCCACATCCGTGACACCAAAATCCGCCTGGGGGCGAACATCGAACCCCAAAGGTGAAAGTAACTGACTGAATTCTCTTAATTTTCCTGTATTGCCACTGGCAAGTACAAGGGTATTGACGGCGGCCATGGTATGTACTCCTAACATTAGAACTGCAGTTTACGCGCTCACTGCTGGTATCAAAAGCCGTCAAAATGTTACATAACGTATCTAATGATGAGGTAATTAATTTATTGCTTAATTAATAATAAGCATTTGTTAAATAACAATATTTTCCATATTAATGAAAATATTGAAGAGATGAAAAATATTTTTACCATATATTTAATAACAAAACTTTACGAAACGTATCTTATGGTCAACACTTCAGTGGTTACCTGCTCACTCTTTCTTTCCACGAGGGCCACCCAATGTCGCAGGAAAAGTCTACCGGAACGGTGTATGTCGTTACCGAAAAAAGTCCCCAAGTCCAGCTGTTCGCTGAGTACTTGAACAAGCACACCGGTTGTCAAATTAGTATCCACTCCCCCCACGCGGCGCTACCCATTTCCGCTTCCGGCAACATGTTGATTCTTATCGATAGTGATCATATCGGCATTGATGCACTGCCCGAATGGCAAGATAAGTTACCCGATGCACTCACTAAAACTCCTCTAGCCGCCTTTAACATTCACGATATGGATCACGCCCTTGAAGCACTCTCGTGCGCTCAACTAAAAGGCGTGTTTTATCGCAATGAAAGTCTTGAGGTCATCTGTAAAGGCATTCACGCGCTACTTGAAGGAGAGCTATGGATGTCACGGGATTTAATGGCTCGTTTAATTCTGTTTTATCGTAAATACCAAAGTAATGCTTTCCGCCCAGCCTGTGGACTAACTAACAGGGAGATGGAGATTATTTCACTACTTAGTGCTGGCTCTTCCAATCAACAAATTGCCGAAAAACTGTTTGTTAGCGAACACACCGTTAAGTCACACCTATACAACATTTTTCGCAAAATTAACGTTCACAACCGCATTCAAGCGCTCAACTGGATTCATCAGAACCTGGGCCCGATTCTGCCCAATATTGAGACCGCACGCAGTCTTCAACGACATCGTTAGCGCTAATGCGCAAGGGTAACTGTCATGCCATCAATGCACCGTTTATCCATCAACTTTTTCTTCATGGCGGTATGGATCGGGTCATCTTTAGCATTAGCTAACGAACCAACAGCCCCAACCGATGCATTGCCTGCCAACGAACAAGAAGCGATCGACGCTATTAATCAGCTCTCCAGTCCTGATGGGCCAGGAGTGCAAGGAAGCGCTAATGGAGGAAGTGAGCTAACTGGCGTGATGGTAGATAGAACAATCACCATGGCCGGTAAGACCTTCTACCGAGCCTTCAGCCAGCGGGCGATGGATAACCTGATTATCGGCAATGCCACCATCACCATTAAAGAGCGCCCAGATGCCCGCTGGGGTAGCCAAATATGGGTAATGGAAGGCAATCGTATGTATTTCCGCACACAGCTCTCCCCAAGAATAAATGAAGCCGATAGGGCGGCTGTGGAAGCCGTGCAGACCGTCGAAAGAGCACTGATTGAACGGCAAATATCCGCTTCGCTATCTTCCGACAAAGACTTGGGAAAAGAGGAGATTTTCTAATGAACCCAATAAAAAGAACTTGCTTAGTCGTTATGGGAATGGCCTTGGTGCTATCCACAACAGCACAAGCTGGGGAATTAATCTATAAGCCACTTAATCCTTCTTTTGGAGGTGATCCCTTTGTGGGTAGTTATTTACTAGGAAAAGCGCAGGCTCAAGATACCAATAAAGACTCCAGCGCTAGCCGATCAACTCCCACTTCCGCGACAGAAAGATTACTACAAAGTTTAGAGAGCCGACTCATTTCTCAATTAATAGCGGATGTCAGTTCGGGCGATGTTAGCGAAGGTAGCTTTGATAGTGATGAGTTTGGCGTAGTGGTTAGCGACAATGGTGGTCAATTAGTAGTTAGAGTAGTCGATAAGTTAACTGGAGATGTGACTGAAATAAGCGTGGGTGGGCTATTCAATCCTTAAAACAACAAAATAGCTCACTAAAAATTATCCGTCATCTCAGGGGAACACCATGAAAATTATCGCATCACTTATCGTCGCTAGTTTACTAAGCGGCTGCGCCGGCATGGTCGCTACATCGGAAAATTTAGAAGGTGCAGACGCAACGCTTACCCCCCGTGGAGCTACCTACCAAGATTTAATTTCACTCCCCCCCACAGCTGGGCAAATTTTTGTGTCTGTTTATGACTTTCGCGATCAAACAGGCCAATACCGCCCTGCGCCTGCAAGTACTTTTTCAACCGCTGTCACCCAAGGTGCGGCAGCAATGCTAACCGGTGCGCTGGCGGATTCAGGCTGGTTTATACCGCTTGAGCGTGTCGGTTTACAAAACTTGCTTACCGAAAGACGCATTATACGCGCAGAGTTTGAACGCTTTGGCCAGCCCGATACGCTGCCATCCCTGCGTGCTGCCTCGGTGATGTTGGAAGGCGGTATCATCGCCTACGAATCCAACGTGCGCACTGGCGGCGCTGGCGCTGAGTATTTTGGTATTGGTGCTTCAGGGCAGTACCAAGTTGACCAGGTAACGGTCAATTTACGCGCGGTTGAAATATCCACCGGCGAAGTACTGGCTAACGTAACCACAACGAAAACGATCTACTCGAAAGAAATGCGAGCGGGTGTCTATCGTTTTATTGATTTTCGTCGTTTGCTAGAGGCCGAAGTAGGCCTTACCACGAATGAGCCTGTACAGTTGGCGGTCATGTCAGCGATTGAGTCGGCGGTTATTCATCTTATCGCCAGAGGCGTTGAAAACCGACTGTGGAACCTCGCACCAGGTACGAATATTCAAGATACTGTACTTAATGACTACCTAAATTCCCCAACACCCATGCTTTAATATTTCTTATATAAAAAATTAACAACGGCCACATTAAAAGTGGCCGTTGCATACGTAAGCAATACCTAAAGTGACTAAAAAACTAATTCTCTTATGGTGTTTTTAATAGTTATTATTGTTTTAATAATTGTTAAAAAAACAATAGTCATCTCAAAAAAATTCGCTATGGTTAATTTCTAAAAACAAGCCAAACTCAACGCATGAATACAAACTGATACGAAAAGTTTCAAAAGGAAAAATATGAAAACGTTCAGTTACAGTAAGCACATGCGAATCTATTTTACTGCGTTAGTGGCCGCTATTTCTTTAACCAACGCTTCCACCTTATTAGCCGCTGGTAATGACTTTACACGTTTGTCTGAAGAAAACGCACGAATAACTCAATATGCAGCAGGTACATACCATAACAATCTATTAAAAAGTAACGTTAGCATTATTAGTCAAAATGGCAATGACAACCAAGCTAATGTTACACAGTCTCGCTCAGCGAGTTATCAAATGGGTAACATCGCCTATATCTATCAAGATGGATATAACAATCAAGCCAGTATTTCTCAAAATAATGGCGCTAACATTGGTTTAGTAAAACAGGTAGGTTCAAATCACGTCGCGAATATAAGTCAAACTGGCGGCCAATTTGAAATTAAAGCGCAAGTAACTCAATTTGGACAAAATAGTGATATTGCTCTTTCTCAATCGGGCAGTGGCCTTCGCAGCATAAGTGTCGAACAACAAAATTATTCGGGCTATGCGCGGCCGGTCACTATCGATACCAACTGAGTCGCATCCAGCTTCTCAGTTAAAACCAAAGCAAGTAGATCGAAACCAAGGGGAAACACCATGAAAACTCAAATTACTACTATCGCTGCCGCCATTGCTCTAGTTAGCGCGTTCTCAGCACAAGCTCGTGACTACCAAGATTCAACTATCAACGGCGCTGCCAATTACGTGGCAAATCCAGCTTTTGATGAACAAGAAGCAATTCGTTTAGGTTTGAATGGTTTTGATCGGGATGATAAGCGCACTTCGTTAATCATTCAAAATGGTGATGATAACATTGCTGAAACTGATCAATATGGAGATGCACAGTATTCTCGCGTAGTTCAGAAAGGAAATGAGAATAGCTCTTATGTATTACAAAGCGGTAACGAACACGAATCTGTCGTTTATCAAATAGGCGATGAGAACAAATCCACTGTGATACAAAAGGGTGGTGAACGTAATGATTCTTTTGTTCACCAAGATGGTAACGGTAACGACTCCACCGTTGCTCAGTTCTGGAATACTAGCCAGAGCGACTCCATCGTCGAACAATTTGGCGATAATAACTCCTCTGACGTCTATCAGGCATATAACACCGATGAAACTTGGAGTTTTGTGCATCAGGACGGCGACTATAACGAAGCCAAAGTCATCCAAGTTGCAGCGGATCTAAGTGCTTCCTACATTTACCAAGGTGGCGATGGTCACATGGCAGATGTATACCAAGAAGGCCGTAACAACGTATCGACTATCCGCCAAAACGTTTCTTACGGTGGTGCAGCAGCAGCTATTCATTCTCAGGTAGGCCACAATAACTCTGCTATCTCCACTCAGTGGTAACCCACCAAGAACACACAAACCGCCCCCATGGGGCGGTTTTTTATTGCTTAAAAGGTAACAGCTAACGAATCATCAGCGTCAATGTTCCCCCTGCCCCCTGAGTCGATGAACGCGACCGGTTACTGCCTTTTTGAATATCGACTTCCAGCCGCTCATCATCACTTAACAGTTTTACCGTGCCTTCCAGCTCCGTGCCAGTAAAGGTGTACTCAGCAGGTACTGTTCCGCTCTCTTCAACGTGCTCGGTGGTTTCTCCTTCGTGGGTAATCCGCCAGTGGGCGGAAAACTCAGCGCCCGGTGAACCGCTCATGGTGATATGGATCTGGGTCATGTCCTGCTCCTGAGGCGACTGAGCAGCCAGCGGGAAGCAAACCAGCAGCCCCGCTGCGCAGATCATGTATCGCCAAGCCGTTGGTCGTGCCATGAGTGTAACTCTCATATAAGCCAAGAGCCGCTCAAGTTGAGCGGCTCTTGACAGTATAGCTGGCTTTAGGTTACGTGCCGTTACATTACCGCAAAGGCTTTTTCTGCTGCATCCAGCGTGAACTGAATGTCTTCCGGGGTATGAGCACTGGACATAAAGCCTGCTTCGTAAGCAGAAGGCGCCAAGTAAACGCCATGATCGAGCATCGCGCCAAAGAAGCGGCGGAAGGCATCCGGGTTACAGGCGGTGGCTTGGGCAAAGTTATCCACACGGCTTTGAGAGGTGAAGAAAAGTCCAAACATACCGCCCGCCGACTGCGTCATCATCGGCACCCGTGCGGCATTGGCACGCTCCTGAAGGCCCGCACAAAGGGTGTTAACCCGCTGGGTAAGCGCATCGTGGAAGCCCGGTACCTGTAGTTTGGTTAGCAGTGCCACACCTGCAGCCATCGCCAACGGGTTACCCGACAATGTGCCCGCTTGGTAAACCGGCCCCAGGGGGGAGATGTTTTGCATTATCTCGCGCTTGCCACCAAAGGCGCCCACCGGCATGCCGCCACCGACAATTTTTCCCAAGCAGGTTAGATCAGGCACTATACCGTAGTGGGCTTGGGCACCGCCCAATGCCACTCGAAAACCAGTCATCACTTCGTCAAAAATCAGCACGCTGCCATACTCGTTACATACTCGGCGCAGCGTTTCCAAAAAGCCCGGTTGAGGCGGAATACAATTCATATTGCCGGCAACGGGTTCAACAATAATGCAGGCAATCTGATCGCCAATTTCGCTAAAACACGCTTCGACCCCTTCAGGGTCGTTAAACGACAGGGTAATAGTGTGTTCAGCCAGCGACGTGGGCACGCCCGGTGAGCTGGGTTCGCCGTGGGTAAGCGCGCCAGAGCCCGCCTTAACCAGCAGTGAATCAGAGTGGCCGTGGTAGTTACCCTCGAACTTAACGATCTTATCGCGGCCGGTGGTACCTCGCGCCAGGCGAATCGCCGACATGGTGGCTTCGGTGCCCGAGCTAGTCATGCGCACCATATCCATGGAGGGGATCATCTCGCAGATCAAATCCGCCATGGTGGTTTCGACTGCGGTAGGGGTACCAAAGGACAGGCCGTTGTCTAATCGCGCCCGTACGGCTGCCAATACGTCTTGGTCGGCATGCCCAGTGATCATGGGCCCCCAGGAGCCGACATAATCCACGTAGCGATTGCCTTCGACGTCAAACAGAAAGGCACCTTGAGCACGCTCCATAAAGACCGGCGGGCGGTGCAACCCTTTAAACGCCCGGACGGGTGAGTTTACTCCGCCCGGTATATGGCGACTGGCAAGATCGAACAGTTCAGCTGATGTAGTCATAGCATCCTCTCGGTCAATGGCGTACAGAAGATAGGATCAAAAACGGGCAGCCCGTGAAAAACGATGTGGCAAACACTGGCCGCTGGGCGGTTGAAAGCCTTGAGACAAACTTTGCCAAGTAAAGTGCTGAGCCTGCTCACAAGCTGTTGGTAAGCGCTCACCAACAGCAAGACGAGCAGCTAGAGACGATGCCAGCGTGCAGCCAGAACCATGGAACAATTCAGGCAAACGTGGCCACTGCCACTGGCGAGTAGTATCAGGCGAGTGCAGGGTGTGCACCACCTGTTGGTCGTTGCCGGGCAGCGGCTCATCCGTGGCAGTGACCAGAATGGCTTGGCACCCCTGTGACATCAGTGCCACCGCACGGGCCGTATCATCGAAAGGAGTGATGATGTCGGGCGTAAGCTGAGCCAACTCAGCGCGATTGGGGGTTAAGATATCCACAAGCGGTAACAAGCGATCAATAAACAATTGTCGCAAAGCAGGTGTGGATAACTCAGTTCCGCCACCGGCTTTGAAGACCGGATCGGCCACCACGGGAATGCCTGGAAAACGACGAATAATTTGCTCCGCTGCGCGCAGGGTGTCTTCGTCGGCAAGTAGGCCAATCTTAATCGCCGCGACCTGCATCTCACTAATTGCCTCGGCCATTTGGCGCATCGCGGTCGGCTCAGCAGGGATCACGCGGGTCACATTATGACAATTCTGTACCGTCAGCGCAGTGGGGATCGTTACCGCCCAACCACCACAGGCCGCAATGGCTTCACTGTCAGCGATCAACCCAGCGCCACCAGTCGGATCATGCCCGGCGAGTACCAACACCACGGGGGGAAGTGGTTGGCGCATCAAAAGGGCTTCACAACGGCAAGCAGAATAATCGCCACGAGCGCAATCACCGGCGCTTCATTAAACCAGCGAAAAAACACATGGCCTTTGGTACAACGATCCTGGGCAAACTGCTTCAAATAGATCAAACAAACGTGATGATAGGCGATAAGCAGAACCACTAGCGCCAGCTTGGCATGCATCCAGCCCTGGCTAAACCACTCGGGCACCAGATAGAGCATCCAGCCACCAAAAATGAGTACCGCAATCATCGATGGGGTCATGATGCCACGGTAGAGCTTACGCTCCATGGTTTTGAAATAGCTGATGGCCTGTTCGTCGCCGTTATCCCGCGCAGTGGCGTGATACACATACAGGCGGGGTAAATAGAACAGCGCAGCGAACCACGTCACTACGGCCATTAAGTGAATGGCCTTTACCCATAGGTACATTGTCGCTCCTTAAAGTGATGAGTCCTTCTTACGGGTATCATTCTCTCGTACTTCATTGTCACGAAGGTCGGCACCACGGGGGTCAGTGTAGTGATAATAACGTTCGATGGCGCCACGGGTGATAATACCTGAAATACGCCGCTGCTTTGGGCGATAGCCATGAACGACGTAGAGCGCCCCCAGAGCGTTATCCTGCAGTTTTAGAAACGCTTCGGAAAGCGTCGCCTGTAAACCAATCGGTGCCAGCTCTAAACGCTGGCCGGGGATTTCCAGTAGATCAATCAGCTCATCCTCAGGCGGCTCATCCCCCTGCAGCGCCTCATCGTGCTCAAGTAGCCAGCGTGCCAGTTCAGCGGCTTTTAGCGCCAGCACAGGTTTTTCCTCTGTTGACCGCTCAATCACTAACCACACTGGGTTCTTCTCTAATAAAAGCCGCGCTTGATCAGGGGTGATCATTCGCTCGGTGCGCACCAGTTGACGCTCCATCACCGCAGGCACCGAAACCCGTGAGAGTGCCTGCATCAACGGCTGCTGAAGCGGGTGAAGCCCGTAGCGCACCGTGCTAATAAAGAAACCTTCACAGCCGGTCAATTGACGCGAGGTTAAGCACGCCACCACCACCGCCAGCATGCCGGGAAGCATGATACTCGGCGTATGGGTTAACTCCAAAAGCGCCATTAGGGCAGCAAGAGGCGCTTGTAACACCGCCCCCATCATTGCGGCCATGCCTAGCATCGCGTAAATACCAGGATCCGCGGCTTTATCAGACCAAAGCCAGCCTCCCAGTAAACCAAACAGTGCACCTGTGGCAGCACCTATGACCAACACCGGGCCGATAATACCGATGGGTACGCCGCCAGCGACAGTTAGCGCTGTAAGCAGTAGTTTGACGATCATTAGCGCCAGCAGCACTTTAATTTCCAGCTGGTTATTGAGCGCCGCCGCCACGCTGTCATAACCGATGCCCTGAACCTGAGGGAACCACCAAGCCACCGCGCCAGTTGCCACACCCACCAAGCCAAGGCGCATCCAGAGCGGCCACAGCATAATCCGCTGGTTGCGTGAAATATGAATAAACAGCCCCGCTAACAGACCAATCACCAGCCCGGTAACCACAATCCACGGCAAGTTGATCAGTGAACCTAGTGCTATCTCGGGGATACGAAAAGCGGGTTCATTGCCATAAGCCAACTGTGCTACCAGCGCCCCCATGGTAGAGGCCAAAATCACGGGCATAAAACTCACCAAGGTGTACTCCATCATCACCACTTCCATGGCAAAGATGACACCCGCGATAGGCGTGTTAAAAGAAGCGGAAATAGCTGCTGCGGTACCGCACGCCACAAGTACTCTGAGACTATTATTGGGCAAACGCATCTGTTGGCCTAGTCCACTGGCCGCCGCCGCGCCCAAATGAATCGCCGGGCCCTCGCGCCCAGCAGAGAGCCCGCCCAATACCACCACAACACCTACCCACCACTGATTTAACCAATTGCGTAACGGAAAACGGCCCTGATGATAGGTAAGCCGCTCAATTACATGGCCAACGCCCAGCTTGCGCGCTGTCGGTTTTTGCCGGTACAGCAGCACACCCACAAGGGTAACCGCCAACATAGGTAGCAGCGCACGCAGCCAGGGCACCATGCTTTCAAACGCTTCTGGGTCGCCATCGGTCATGTAGAGCGCGGCGCCCGCTTCCAATAGCAGCCGAAACGCCACCATCACAGCGCCGGTAATAACCCCCGAGACAAGGCCCAGCAAACAGAGCTGCGGAAGGGCGTCGACGTTGGCCAACTGGCGACGAAAACTCTCTAAGGTAAAATCCGATCGGGAAAAACGCGCCACAGCGACCTTCCTTACTCTTGTATCTTTACACTCTTGTGTATCATAGCTGGATACGCTTAAACAGCTTGGTGTCCTATGCTTAAGCTAATAGCGAATTTGGTTTTCTACTCAGCGGCATCCGTAAGGAGTGAATTGTGATTAAGGTCGGCATTGTTGGCGGTACAGGTTACACCGGCGTTGAACTACTGCGGCTACTTGCCCAGCACCCCCACGTCAACGTAGCCATGATTACCTCGCGCTCGGAAACCGGCGTCAAGGTGTGCGACATGTACCCCAACCTGCGCGGCCATTACGACACGCTGGCATTTAGCGAGCCGGACGCCAAACAGCTGGGCGCCAAACAGCTGGGCGCCATGGATGCGGTATTTTTTGCCACCCCCCATGGCGTCGCCCATGCCCTAGCCGGTGAGCTACTCGAAAACGGCACTCGGGTGATTGATCTATCGGCCGATTTCCGGCTGCGCGATGCTGACGAGTGGAGCCGCTGGTACGACCAGGCCCACGGTGCCCCGGAATTGTTGCAAGAGGCAGTATACGGGCTGCCGGAAATGCACCGGGAGAAAATCAAAAACGCACGTTTAATTGCGGTTCCCGGTTGCTACCCCACCAGCGTTCAGTTGGGCTACCTGCCGCTTCTGGAAGCGGGTTTGATCGACCCAAGCCAACTCATTGCTGACTGCAAATCCGGAGTTACCGGCGCAGGCCGTGGCGCTAAAGTGGGTTCACTGCTTGCCGAAGCCAGCGAGTCGATGAAGGCCTACGGCGCTTCGGGCCACCGCCACCTCCCGGAAATTAGCCAAGGACTTAGGGATATCCAGCAATCCACAGTGGGTTTAACCTTTGTGCCCCACCTAACGCCGATGATTCGCGGCATTCACTCCACACTCTACGGCCAGCTAACCGCTGAGCCGGGCGACCTGCAGACACTCTTTGAGCAGCGCTACGCCGACGAACCCTTTGTCGATGTGATGCCCGCGGGGAGCCACCCTGAAACGCGCAGTGTCAAAGGCATCAACACCTGCCGCTTAGCAGTGCACCGGCCGGGCAATGGCAACACCGTCGTCGTGTTATCGGTGATTGATAACCTGGTCAAAGGCGCTTCAGGCCAAGCAATCCAAAATCTCAACTTAATGTTTGGCTTTGAAGAGAACACAGGACTCACCGCCCCTGCGCTGATGCCTTGAACCAAACACCAGTATGCAGAGGGTACTTCAAAAGGTTTCTTTACCAAGGCAGTTAACGTGGTGCGAGGGCAGGTTGGAGCGAGGGTCTTTCGACATGGCCGGAAAATGTTCCCGACAATTCCGGCATTTCCGCCATCCATGGCGGTCAGATGTCGAAAGTAGCGCCCATGGACGGGTTCACAGCGCCCTCGCGCAAACCTGTCCTCGCCACCGAGGGGATCGGTAGCTAACCTAGACATTCCTAACTAATTCCCAGCAATAGTTGACCAATTTGCTGGGAATTACCCATAATCACCCCCCAATGCCGATTTATTCGTTCTTAAAGCTCGCGGGAGGTACCCATGAGCGGTGCAGAAGCCTTTGTTCCTACTCCACTACTGCTCTCTGATAGCGCACGAAAACGTATTAATGCGCTGATTGCAGAAGAAAATAACCCATCCCTTAAACTGCGGGTCTATGTAACTGGTGGCGGCTGTTCAGGTTTTCAGTACGGTTTCGACTTTGCAGAAAACGTCGCCGACGATGACACCGTAATAGAGTTCGGTAACGCAGCCCTAGTGGTTGACCCCCTCTCCTACCAATACTTGGTAGGCTCCACCGTCGACTACGAAGAGGGCCTGGCGGGCGCACGTTTTCGCGTTCAAAATCCTAATGCCACCACCACCTGCGGCTGCGGCGCCTCCTTTATGGTCTAAACAGCGTTGGCCCGCAGCGCTCCCCGTGACTTGACGCCCTGACGGTTTCTCGCCAAGGTTAATAGGTCAACAACGGCTTAAATAACGGTTTATAAAGAGCATCAAACGGTAAAAAACCGCTTTGTAACCCGCCATCAGCCATATAAAGCACGGGGAAACTTATGAAAATAGCACTACCACTCAGCCTAACCAAAACAACGCTGGCGCTTGCACTGGGATTGGGCAGCGCCAATGCCGCCATGGCCCAAACGCCATCGGTGAACGTGGCCACTGACCCAAGCTTTGTGCCGTTTGAAATGATGGATCAAGAGACCGGCGAAATGGTCGGCTTCGATATGGATATCATCAACGAAGTCGCCGAACGCGCAGGTTTTGAAGTCAACCTCACGACCATGGAGTTCTCCGGCATCATTCCCGCCGTGCAAACCGGCAGCCAGGAAATCGCCATTGCCGGTACCACCATTACGGAAGAGCGTGCCGAAGTTGTCGACTTCTCCGACCCCTACTACGATTCCGGTCTTCGCATTATTGTGCGTGCCGACAATGACAGCGTCGAAACACTAGAAGACCTTCAGGATCTCGCCGTTGGTACCAAAATTGGTTCCACCAGCTACGACTACCTGCAGCAAGAGCTTGGCGAAGATGCTGACATCACCCCCTTCCCGGGTACTGCCGACATGTACATGGCGCTGTTAGGCCGCAACGTTGACGCGGTGCTCTATGACGCCCCTAACGTTGCCTACTTCTCGCAAACCCGTGGCGAAGGCCGTACCAAGGTTGTTGGCCCGCTATATGAAGGTCAGCAGTACGGCATCGTCTTCCACAAAGGCAGCGAGTGGGTGGAACCCACCAACGAAGCACTCGCCGCGATGAAAGAAGACGGCACTTACGATGAGATCTACACCAAATGGTTTGGTGAAGCCCCCAGCGAAGAGTGAGTGTAAAACCTCTATAATAGCGTAACGCCATTACAGGGCCGGGTGGCCAAAACTCCCGGCCCTGCTGCGTTGATCATGTGTTTTTTGCCAACTGCTTTTTTGTTTCAGGAGTCTACGCGTGGACGTCAATTTTCAGTTTGATTGGTCGGCGGCGTTTGGGTCTATCCCTTACCTGCTGCCGGGTATTCCCTGGACGCTACTTATCTCATTTGGCGGCTTGGCCATTGGTTTTTTTATCGGCATATTCTTTGGCCTGTTACGCATTAGCCCCCTGCGCTGGCTACGCTGGCCGGCCATCATTTATGTCGAAGTGTTCCGCGGCACGCCGATTCTGGTTCAAGTACTGTTTATTTTTTACGGCTTACCACAACTGCTGGGTGGGCCAATTAACGCCCTGGTCGCCGGTATTGCCGCGATCGCCGTTAATTCCGGCGCTTACATCTCTGAAATCGTGCGTGGCGGTGTGCAGTCAATTGAGCGCGGTCAAGGGGAAGCTTCGCTCTCTCTGGGCCTTTCCCGCACTCAGGCGTTTCGCTACGTTATCTGGCCCCAGGCGTTTCGGCGCATGATCCCGCCTCTTGGTAACCAGGGCATCATCAGTATCAAAGATACCTCCCTGTTTTCAGTGATTGGCGTCAGTGAGCTGGTGCGCCAAGGGCAGATCTATATCGCCACCACCTTCACGGCCCTTGAGGTCTACTTTATGGTCGCCCTGATGTATCTCGCGATCACCTGGACGCTCTCCATCATCCTGCGCCAACTTGAGCGCAGAGGCCTGGCCGGACAATAAGGACACGCGCAATGAGCGAGACATTGAACAACACAACGCAACCAATTGTGCGTATGCAGCAGCTCAACAAGCACTTTGGCAGCCTGCACGTACTCAACGATATTGACCTTACGATTGTGCCCGGTGAAGTTGTCGTGATCATCGGCGCCAGTGGCTCAGGTAAATCGACGCTGATTCGCTGTATTAACGGCCTGGAAGAGTTCCAATCAGGCAGTCTGGTGGTCGATGACAATGAACTGCTGCCCTATGGAAAGAGCACCCAAGCACTGCAAACCATCCGCACCGAAGTGGGCATGGTTTTTCAGCAATTCAACCTGTTTCCCCATCTCAGCGTCATTGATAATGTCACACTGGCGCCGATGAAAGTGCGCGGTTTAAGCCGTGACGACGCGGTCAGCAATGCCAAACGTTTGCTTGACCGGGTGGGTATCGCCGACCAGGCCGATAAGTACCCCAGCCAGCTCTCAGGCGGCCAGCAGCAGCGTGTGGCGCTCGCTCGTGCCTTGGCCATGGAACCCCGGCTGATGTTATTTGACGAGCCCACATCGGCGCTTGACCCGGAAATGATCGGTGAAGTGCTCGATGCCATGCGTGAACTGGCCAAAGAGGGCATGACCATGGTGATTGTTACCCATGAAATGGGCTTTGCCCGTGAGGTTGCCGACCGGGTGATTTTTATCCATAAAGGCGAGATTACCGAGCAGGGACACCCGGAAAAACTGTTCGATTCACCGCAACATGAACGTACTCAATCCTTCCTTGCGCGGGTGCTTAAACACTAGATGTGAACACTCAATGCCCTCGCGTAGACCTGCGCTTAGCACCTAAATAACGCGTTCGCTAATGCGAAATGACGCTTTTTTACCGGCCTGTCGACACGACAGGCCATTTTTTTGCCTGTGGATAAACTTTTTTTACATTAATCGTTTTTATCTCCGCAAGGACTACCATGGGCGTCTCTCAGCGTTAGCTCCACACCCAACGTTGCTTGTTCACAGGTGCGGTAACAACCTAGGTACTGGCCGGTGGATAAGCCGTGGCCAATTGCATCTGTGGATAAGGCGCTATTTCATCCACAGGCTTAGCACCCTTTCTACCCAGGCACTCCCGCCTTCAAACATGTAGAAGTCAACAATATAAGTTGATGAAATAATTAATAATTATTCGCTTATACACAGAAATTGTCCACACTAGTAGTTACAACATTTACAGAACTTCTCTTATTTTATATTTATGTTGTTATTAATAGAGGCGGTTTAGCGATTTGGGGTGTGGAAAAACCTGACGGTTACCCACAGGGGGTTTATACTTGCCGACTCATTGATCTAAGGTGGCTGCGTCTAGAATCGACTGCATTGGCCACATCATCCGTGCCGACAGGCACAAGACGAGGTGTCTCTTGAATTACCCCGACCGCTTTGACGTGATTGTCATCGGCGGTGGCCATGCGGGAACTGAAGCCGCACTGGCCTCTGCTCGCATGGGCTGTCAGACCCTGCTGCTCACCCATAACATCGAAACTCTGGGCCAAATGTCGTGTAATCCCGCGATTGGCGGCATCGGCAAAAGTCACTTGGTCAAGGAAATTGATGCACTGGGCGGCGCCATGGGGCTTGCCACGGACTTGGGTGGTATCCAGTTTCGTGTGCTCAATGCCAGCAAAGGGCCTGCCGTTCGGGCCACCCGTGCCCAGGCTGACCGCATCCGTTACAAGTCAGCGATCCGCGGAATGCTGGAAAACCAGCCCAACTTAACGATTTTCCAGCAAGCCGCTGGTGATCTGATTATGGATAACGACACCGTACGAGGCGTCGTCACGGAAACCGGCATTCGCTTTCATGCCGACAGCGTCGTGCTGTGTACCGGGACATTTTTGGGTGGCGTGATTCATATTGGTTTGGATCAAAGCAAAGGCGGCCGAGCGGGCGACCCGCCTTCCAACGCGCTGGCTGAACGTCTGCGCGCCCTGCCGTTTCGGGTTGACCGCCTAAAAACCGGTACGCCGCCGCGCATCAATGCCAAAAGCGTGGATTTTTCCCAGTTGGAAGAGCAGCCCGGTGATAGCCCAACGCCGGTTATGTCCTACCTGGGATCGCGGGAGATGCACCCTCAGCAGGTGAGTTGCCACATTGCTCACACCAATCAGCACACCCACGATCTGATTCTGGCCAACCTTGATCGCTCGCCGATGTATTCCGGCGTCATCGAAGGGATTGGGCCACGTTACTGCCCATCGATAGAAGACAAGGTTCATCGCTTTGCCGATAAATCCAGCCACCAGGTGTTTATCGAACCCGAAGGCTTGGATACCCATGAGCTCTACCCCAACGGCATCTCGACTTCGCTGCCCTTTGACGTGCAGATTCAGGTGGTGCGTTCCATCAAAGGCTTGGAAAACGCCCATATCACCCGGCCTGGCTACGCCATTGAGTACGACTTTTTTGACCCACGAGACTTAAAACACTCGCTGGAAACTAAATTTATCCACAACCTGTTTTTTGCCGGTCAAATCAACGGCACTACCGGCTACGAAGAAGCCGGTGCTCAAGGTTTGCTCGCAGGCCTGAATGCCGCCCGCCGCGCTCAGGAGCTGGACGCCTGGTATCCCCGCCGCGATGAAGCCTATCTCGGTGTACTGGTTGATGATCTGATCACTATGGGTACCAAAGAGCCCTACCGGATGTTTACTTCCCGTGCGGAGTACCGCCTGCTGTTGCGGGAAGACAACGCGGATTTACGCTTAACCGAAGCGGGCCGGGAATTGGGTCTTGTCGACGACACGCGCTGGGCAGCGTTTAGCCAAAAACGCGAGGCTATCGAACAAGAGAGCGCGCGGCTAAGCACCCTGTGGATACAACCGGGAAGCCCAGCGGCTGAACAAGTGGCCGAAAAAACCGGGGCACCGCTCACTCGCGAGTATTGCTTGAGTGATCTGCTTAAACGCCCTGAATTGAATTACAGCGATTTGGCCAATCTGCCCGGCATTGAGGGCACCCTGGTCACTGACCCAGCAGTCGCCGAGCAGGTGCAGATTCAGGCTAAGTATCAAGGCTATATCGATCGTCAGCAGCATGAGATCGATAAACTCAAACGCCACGAAGCCACGCCACTGCCTGCGGAGCTGGATTATTTAAAAGTCGAAGGTTTGTCTAACGAAATTCGCCAAAAGCTGGCTGAAGCGCGGCCGGAAACGCTTGCTCATGCGGCGCGGATTTCAGGCGTTACACCGGCGGCCGTCTCTATTTTGCTGGTGCATCTGAAAAAGCGCCGGTTGGTAGCCGCAGCTGAGGTAGTTAACGGATGAGTTCGTTGAACCCACTGTTGAAGACGCTACCTACAAGCGTTGCACCACGGCTCGATCAAGGCCTTACCCAATTAGGCATCGCCGTTGACGAACATCAACGCCAACAGCTGCTAGGCTTATTGGCACTGTTGCACAAGTGGAATCGGGCTTATAACCTCACAGCGGTGCGCGATGTGGACGACATGGTGTCGCGTCATGTGTTGGATAGCGCCGCTGTGTTGCCCTATGTGCGGGGGCCGCGGCTACTGGATGTAGGTGCGGGTCCTGGGCTTCCTGGTATCGTATTAGCGATATTAGCCCCCCAGCTTGATGTAACACTGCTGGATAGTAATGGCAAAAAGGTGCGCTTTCAGCGTCAGGCGGTAATGGAGTTAGGGCTTGAAAACGTCACTCCCGTACAGGCGCGGGTGGAACAGTTTGAAGCCGCCGCTTTTGATCAGGTGATTTCCCGAGCATTTGCCAGCTTGGTCGATTTTGTCACCTTGACCCGCCAGCTACCCAGCGCCGATGGCCAGTGGTTAGCCATGAAAGGCCCGGGGGCGGATGATGAACTGCGCGACCTGCCCGCCGGTATACGTTTATATCAGCGTCACCTATTGGAAGTACCCTTTGAAGCGGCCCAGCGGCAGCTGCTGATCTTGGATGTTGAAAGCTAAATGTGAAAGCTGAATGTTGAAAGCTGAACGTTGATTCTGACCCCCAGAAGGAGTTGAGTAAGTGAGCCAGATCATTGCCCTGACCAACCAAAAAGGCGGCGTGGGCAAGACCACCTCGGCCGTTAACCTGGCGGCCAGTCTCGCTGCGCTCGACCGTCGCGTACTGCTGGTGGATCTTGACCCCCAAGGCCATGCCAGCATGGGCAGCGGCATCGATAAATACGAGCTCGATAAAAGCGTGCTTGACGTTCTACTGGGCGAAGCAACGGCCGCTGATACGATTGTCAAAAAGCTGGCGGTCAAGTACGACGTACTGCCGGGTAACGGTGATCTCACCGCCGCCGAAGTCGAGCTGCTAGATCGCGATAAAAGCGAGAGCTGCTTAACCAACGCACTAGCTTCGGTCTCGGATGCCTATGACGTAGTGTTGATCGACTGCCCGCCCTCTTTGAACATGCTAACCGTGAATGCATTAACGGCTTCCGATAGCGTGCTGATCCCTCTTCAGTGCGAATTTTACGCCCTGGAGGGGCTGTCGGCCCTGCTCGATACCGTTGAGCAGATTAAGCAAAATGTGAATCCTGATCTTGCCATTGCGGGCATTTTGCGCACTATGTATGACAAGCGCACCAGCTTAACGCGGGAAGTGGATAAGCAGTTGCGTGACTATTTTGGCGACATGCTGTTGAAAACGACCATTCCTCGCAACGTCAAAGTTGCCGAAGCGCCGAGCCACGGATTACCCGTTACGCAATATGCCCGGTTCTCCCGTGGTAGCCAGGCCTATCGTGTGTTGGCGAAAGAGATGATTCGTCGCCTAGCGTTATAAAATGAGGAAAAGCGAATGACGCGTAAACCCGCGCTGGGACGTGGCCTGGATGCCCTGATTGGTGCCGGTGCCCGTCGCCGTGACAGCTTAGAACTTGCCGGTAGCGGCACCCCGTTGGAGCTTTCTGACGCCGCGCGTAGTGCCGCGGCCGATGACGTTAGCGAAGATCGCCTTGAACGTCTGCCGTTAGGGCAATTAACGCGAGGTAAATATCAGCCGCGCCGGGATATTCAGCCCGAAGCGCTAGAAGAGCTGGCAGACTCCATTCGCGCCCAGGGCGTGATGCAGCCCATCGTCGTGCGTCCAATTGGCGTGGATCGCTACGAAATTATTGCCGGTGAGCGTCGCTGGCGGGCAGCCCAACTTGCTGAGCTGGACGTTATCCCGGCGGTGATCCGGGAAGTCAGCGATGAAGTTGCCCTGGCGCTGGCGCTGATCGAAAACATTCAGCGTGAAAACCTCAACGCCATCGAAGAAGCCATGGCGCTCAAGCGCCTGGGCGAAGAGTTTGAGCTTACCCAGCAGCAGATTGCCGACGCAGTGGGTAAATCGCGCACCCAGGTAGCCAACCTGTTGCGCCTGCTGGCGCTAGATCCGGAAGTGCAAACCCTACTCGAACGGGGTGACCTGGATATGGGCCACGCAAGAGCTTTGCTGACGCTGAACAGCACCCAGCAGCGGCAGGTGGCTCATGAGGTGGTCAATAACGATATGACGGTGCGGGCCACCGAAGCGCTGGTGAAAAAAGTCCAAACCAGCCAAACACCAACCAAAACGCCTAACCGTCAAAGCAAGCAGCCCGATGTGGCCAAGCTTGAAACACATCTTGGCGAACTGCTCGGTGCGCCTGTCTCCATTGATCATGGTCAAAAAGGCAAAGGTAAGTTAACGATACGTTATACCAGCCTCGAAGAATTGGATGGCATCTTGAATCATATTAAATAGCAGGCTATTCAATATCACGTAAGAAGCGCACACGTTTTCCCCCTTTGGTCGCAAATCAGCCCTTAAGCGGGCAAAATCGGTGCGACTTCGGTTGAAGGTGTGATAGCGCTTCCCTATAATCGCGCAAGATTTGTGCAGGTTGCCTTGGTTTGTCTAGCTATTAGCTGGTCGAGGTATTGGTTTTTATCAGTGAGGCTGGGCCGGTATGCAGCGATACGAAACCCAGCGTCGAAAAGCCTACATCGTTCGGCTCACGATCGCGCAACTGATGATCACCTTCGTTGGTATGTTGGCCGCCTATCTAGTCGCCGATTTAGAAGGCGTGTCATCGGTTTTTAAAGGGGCGCTGGTAGCCTTATTACCGCACGCCTTTTTTATCAAACGAATGGGGGTTTTACGCGCGAGTAGCCCTTCAAAGGCAGCGATGCGCCTGTTTCGCGCCGAGGCAGGCAAGTTTGGTTTGACGGTGGCACTGTTTGTTGCAGTGTTCGTGGCAGCGCCCCCCTCAAACCCTACTTTCTTTTTTTATGCTTATGTTGCAGTTGTTCTAACGCATTGGCTTACGCCTTGGTTAATGCCAAAAAACGCTAATGCCTAGAAAATTGCACAACTGATTGAGGTGACACATCCATGGCCGCAGGAAACGAAGTCTCAACGACTTACTATATCCAGCACCACTTGCAGAATTTGACCTTTGGCAATCATCCTGAGAACGGCTGGTCGCTGGCGCATTCAGCAGAAGAAGCAAGTGAAATGGGCTTTTGGGCCATTCACCTGGATACCATGGGCTGGTCGATTGCCATGGGGTTGCTGTTTATCTGGATTTTCCGCAAAGCGGGCAAAATGGCCACCACGGGAGTACCCAGTGGTCTGCAAAATGCCGTTGAGATGGTCGTAGAGTTTGTCGAGGACATGATCAAGGGGACATTTAAAGGGCATAACCCGATCATCGCCCCCCTCGCGTTGACGTTGTTCGTGTGGATTCTGTTCATGAACACGCTCAAAATTATTCCGGTCGACTACTTCCCCGTGCTGTTCAGCAAGCTGGGCGTGGACTACATGAAAATTGTCCCCACCACCGATGTGAACGCCACGCTGGGTTTGGCATTAGGGGTATTCGGACTGATCCTTTACTACAGCTTTAAGGTTAAAGGCGTGGGTGGTTTCGCCAAAGAGCTGTCATTGACCCCGTTTAACCACTGGGCGCTGATTCCCTTTAACCTCCTGCTGGAAATTGTCGCGCTGCTGGTTAAACCGTTTAGTTTGGCGATGCGTCTGTTCGGCAACATGTTTGCCGGCGAAGTGATCTTTATTTTGATCGCCATGCTGCCGTTCTGGGCTATCTGGGTGCTGGATGTGCCGTGGGCCATTTTCCATATTTTGATCGTCGTACTACAAGCTTTCATCTTTACAGTGCTGTCCGTGGTGTATCTAAGCGCTGCACACGAGCATCACTAATCCGAGCAATGCTTGAAACACATTAACCCTTAACCTCAACCCTCGACCTTTAACTTGAAAAACTAGGAGCATTACCATGGAACTTATCTACATTGCCGCTTCCATCATGATCGGTCTCGGCGCTCTAGGTACCGGCATTGGCTTCGCTATTTTGGGTGGTAAGCTGCTGGAATCTACAGCGCGTCAGCCTGAACTGGGCGACCAGCTGCAAACCAAAACCTTCCTAATGGCAGGTCTGTTGGATGCCGTTCCGATGATCGGTGTTGGTATCGCAATGTACCTGATCTTCGTTGTTGCCGGTTAATGACAGCTCAGCCGAGCGTTAAGCGCTCGGTTTTGTTTCACTCCGGTCGCCACGAACTTGTCAGAGGTACATTCCTGTGAATATCAACATGACGCTAATCGGGCAGACGATCGCCTTCGCGATCTTTGTCTGGTTTTGCTTAAAGTATGTGTGGCCTCCGATCAGCAACGCGCTTCATGAGCGTCAGAAAAAAATTGCTGATGGCTTGGATGCAGCCAGCCGTGCTAACCGTGATCTTGAGCTTGCTCAAGAGCGGGCGGAGCAGACGCTGCGCGAAAGCAAGGAGCAAGCTTCTCAGATTCTTGAGCAGGCCAACAAACGCTCTGCCCAGATAGTTGAAGAAGCCCGCGAACAGGCCCGCGCCGAAGGCGAACGCCTAGTAGCGAGTGCACGTTCCGAGATTGAGCAAGAAGTGAATCGCGCTAAGGATGAACTTCGTGCCCAGGTCTCTTATCTCGCCGTTATGGGTGCCGAGCGTGTTCTTGAAGCGTCGGTCGACGAACAAGCCCATCGCAAGTTACTCGATGAGCTTGCTGCTGAACTGTAAGGAGGTGAACCATGGCGGAATTACTTACCGTCGCTCGTCCTTACGCTAAGGCAGCGTTTGAATACGCGCGTGATCATGAGGCGCTTGATAGCTGGTCACAAGCGCTGAGTTTTTTAAGTGTTGCGGTAGCAGATGACGTCGTGCGCCATCGGCTAAGCAGTCCCAAATTAGACAGCGAGCAAAAAGTGTCGCTGCTTGTCGAGCTTATTCCTGAGCAACAGGATGAGGCTTTACAGCGATTTTTGACTGTTTTGGCTGACCAGGGCCGCCTGATGGCGTTGGCCTCCATTGCTGATCAGTTCGAGCACCTGCGTGCTGAACACGAGCAGCGGGTTGAAGTGAACGTCACCTCTGCTTACAAGTTAGATAGTAAGCAGAAGACCAAACTAGCGAACGCGCTTAAGAAACGTCTGAATCGCGAAATCTCTATTACTACTCAGGTGGACAAGTCGCTTATTGGCGGTGTCATCCTGCGTGCTGGCGATACCGTTATTGACGGCTCCGTACGTGGTCGATTGAACCGCCTTTCCGAAGCGCTAACCGCTTGAGTCTGAGGGACATGGCATGCAGCAACTGAATCCTTCCGAGATCAGCGACATCATCAAGCAGCGAATTGAAAAGCTTGACGTCGCATCCGAAGCCCATAATCAGGGCACCATCGTCACCGTTTCCGACGGTATCGTGAAAATTCACGGCCTCGAAGACGCGATGTTTGGTGAAATGATCGAATTCCCCAACAGCATCTTTGGCATGGTACTCAACCTGGAGCGTGACTCCGTGGGTGCCGTAGTGCTGGGTGACTACCTGCAGCTCGAAGAGGGCATGACCGCCAAGTGTACCGGTCGTATTCTCGAAGTGCCGGTAGGCCCTGAGCTGATTGGTCGTGTGGTCGATGCGCTGGGTAACCCCATTGATGGTAAAGGCGACATTAACACCACCATGACCGACGCCGTTGAGAAAGTGGCGCCGGGCGTTATTACCCGTCAGTCCGTCGATGAGCCGATTCAAACCGGTCTGAAATCGATCGATGCCATGGTGCCGATCGGTCGTGGTCAGCGTGAGCTGATCATCGGTGACCGTCAAATCGGTAAGTCCGCCATTGCCATTGATGCGATCATCAACCAGAAAGGCAAAGGCGTGACCTGTGTCTACGTGGCGATTGGCCAGAAGCAGTCGACCATTGCCAACGTGGTACGCAAGCTTGAAGAGCACGGCGCCATGGAGCACACCATCGTCGTCGCCGCTGGCGCTGCCGATCCGGCTCCCATGCAGTTCCTGGCCGCTTACTCTGGCTGCACCATGGGCGAATACTTCCGCGACCGCGGCGAGAACGCGCTGATTGTGTATGACGACCTCTCCAAGCAGGCCGTCGCCTACCGCCAGGTATCGCTGCTGCTGCGTCGCCCGCCGGGTCGTGAAGCCTATCCTGGTGACGTGTTCTATCTCCACTCGCGTCTACTTGAGCGTGCTGCACGAGTTAATGTCGACTACGTTGAGAAGTTCACCAACGGCGAAGTGAAAGGCAAAACCGGTTCCTTGACCGCGCTGCCGATCATCGAAACCCAGGGCGGCGACGTCTCCGCGTTTGTACCGACCAACGTGATCTCGATCACCGATGGTCAGATCTTCCTGGAAACCAACCTGTTTAACTCGGGTATTCGTCCGGCGATTAACGCCGGTCTATCGGTTTCTCGTGTAGGTGGTTCGGCGCAGACCAAAATCATCAAGAAGCTCGGCGGTAGTGTCCGTCTGGCGCTGGCTCAGTACCGTGAACTGGCGGCGTTCTCGCAGTTTGCCTCTGATCTTGACGAAGCCACGCGTAAGCAGCTTGAGCACGGCCAACGTGTCACCGAGCTGATGAAGCAGAACCAGTACTCGCCGATGTCGATCGCTGAAATGGCGCTGTCGCTGTATGCCGCCAACGAAGGCTTCCTGGATGATGTCGAAGTGAACAAGGTGCTGGACTTCGAGCGTGCCTTGCACGACTACATGAAGTCTGAGCACGCTGATCTACTCGACAAGATCAACCAGAGCGGCGACTACAATGGTGAGATTCAAGACAGCTTGAAGTCGGGTCTCGAGAAGTTCAAGGCGACTCAGAGCTGGTAATGTTTAGCCCGTCTGTGATGGACGGGTTTGCATGCTTTCTGAGAGCCACGAACGAAGGGTAGATCGCTATGGCAGCTGCAAAAGAGATACGCACCCAGATCGGGAGCATTAAAAATACGCAGAAGATCACCAGCGCCATGGAAATGGTGGCTGCATCTAAAATGCGTAAAGCGCAAGATCTGATGAGAGCTAGTCAGCCTTACGCTAAGCAGATCCGCAATGTGGTCGGCCACATTGCCGATGCGAACCCCGAGTACAGGCACGACTATATGGTCGAGCGTAGCGAGGTTAAGCGCGTTGGTTACATTGTGGTCTCTACAGACCGTGGTCTGTGCGGTGGCTTGAACCACAACCTCTTCAAAGCCTTGCTCAAACAGGCCAGCGAGTGGAAAAAGCAGGGCGCAGAGCAGGATTTTTGCGCTTTGGGCGCTAAGGCCAGCACCTTTTTCCGCAACTACGGTGGCAATTTGGTGGCGGCGAAGAGTGGTTTAGGCGAAGCCCCGACCGTTGAAGGTCTGATTGGCAGTATTAAGGTCATGCTCGAAGCGTACGATGAAGGACGTCTCGACCGGCTTTACGTGGTGCACAACGAGTTTGTTAACACCATGACCCAAAAGCCAGTGGTTCGTCAGCTTCTTCCGCTGTCGCCTGATATGGGCGCAGACGCTGAGCAAGACGACGAAAACGCCCGTCCCGGAAGCTGGGACTACCTGTATGAACCGGATGCCAAGGCGTTGCTCGATAGCCTGCTGGTTCGTTTCATCGAATCGCAGGTGTATCAGGCGGTAGTGGAAAACGGCGCTTGTGAACAAGCCGCCCGAATGATCGCTATGAAAAGTGCCACTGACAACGCAGGCGGCCTTATCGACGATCTGGAGATGGTCTACAACAAGGCCCGTCAGGCCGCCATCACCCAGGAAATTTCTGAGATCGTCGGCGGCGCTGCTGCCGTATAACGCCTAGGGAGTCGACTATTTAAGCGACTCCCGGCAGACAGGTTTCATTTGCAGGTTTTAGAGAGGAACCAAGATGAGCGGACGTATCGTACAAATCATCGGCGCGGTGATTGACGTAGAGTTTCCGCGGGACTCTGTGCCCAAGGTCTACGACGCGCTGAAGGTCTCCGATGTTGGGACCATCCTCGAAGTCCAGCAGCAGCTGGGCGACGGCGTGGTGCGCACCATCGCCATGGGCTCCACTGAGGGCTTGAAGCGTGGCATGGACGTGACCAGCACAGGTGCCGCCATTTCCGTACCGGTAGGTAAGGAAACGCTGGGCCGTATTATGAACGTACTCGGCGAACCGATCGACGAAGCGGGACCGATCGGTGAGCAAGAGCGTATGCCGATCCACCGTAAAGCACCGAGCTATGCCGACCAAGCAGCTTCTAACGAGCTGCTGGAAACCGGTATCAAGGTTATCGACTTGGTCTGCCCGTTCGCTAAGGGTGGTAAAGTTGGCCTATTCGGCGGCGCCGGTGTCGGTAAGACCGTTAACATGATGGAGCTTATCCGCAACATCGCCACCGAGCACAGTGGCTACTCTGTATTCGCCGGTGTTGGTGAGCGTACGCGTGAGGGTAACGACTTCTATCACGAAATGACTGAATCCAACGTTATCGATAAGGTATCGCTGGTTTATGGTCAGATGAACGAGCCTCCGGGTAACCGTCTGCGCGTAGCGTTGACCGGCCTGACCATTGCCGAGAAATTCCGTGATGAAGGCCGCGACGTTCTACTGTTCGTCGATAACATCTACCGTTACACCCTGGCGGGTACCGAAGTATCGGCACTTTTGGGTCGTATGCCATCAGCGGTAGGTTATCAGCCTACGCTGGCTGAAGAGATGGGCGTTCTGCAGGAGCGTATTACCTCGACGAAAACCGGCTCAATCACCTCCGTACAGGCCGTTTACGTACCTGCGGATGACTTGACCGACCCGTCGCCGGCGACCACCTTCTCGCACCTGGATGCTACCGTGGTATTGGCACGTTCTATCGCCGAGCTGGGTATCTATCCGGCGATCGATCCGTTGGACTCCACCTCACGTCAGTTGGATCCGCTGGTCGTCGGTGAAGAGCACTACGCCACCGCTCGTGGTGTGCAGAACGTTCTTCAACGCTACAAAGAGCTTAAGGATATTATCGCCATTCTGGGTATGGACGAGCTGTCTGACGAAGACAAGTTGGCCGTTTCCCGGGCGCGTAAAATCCAGCGCTTCTTGTCGCAGCCGTTCTTCGTGGCCGAAGTATTTACCGGTTCACCAGGTAAGTATGTCTCACTGAAAGACACCATCAGTGGCTTCCAGGGCATTCTTGCTGGCGAATACGACGATATGCCGGAACAGGCCTTCTATATGGTCGGCTCCATCGACGAAGCCGTCGAGAAAGCCAACCAGATGAAGAAGTAATCCCGTCCATTAGGGGGATTCGCTATGGCGAATAGCTTTACTTGCAATATCGTCAGCGCTGAAGCATCGATCTTCTCAGGTACCGTTGAGCAGGTGATTGCTTCCGGGATTATAGGTGACCTGGGTGTTTTGCCGGGTCACGCCCCGCTGCTGACCGAGCTTCAGCCGGGTCCGGTACGCGTGATTCACGATGGCGGCAAGGAAGAGAACTTCTTTGTCTCGGGGGGCTTCATGGAAGTCCAGCCGAATGTCGTGACGATTCTGGCCGACTCTGCATCACGTGCCAGCGACCTCAACGAGGCCGCTGCCGAAGAAGCGCGTCAGCAGGCGCTGAGAGCCTTTAATGAGAAGTCATCGGAGCTCGATTATACTCGTGCTGCCGCTGAACTTGCCGAAGCCGTTGCACAGCTGCGAACGATTCAGCAGCTGCGTAAAAAGGCGGGTAAAGGCTAACACTCACGCACTTGGCGTGTGTCCAACGCCCCTTAAACCCGCTACCAGGGTTTAAGGGGCGTTTTTTTGTTTGGCAGTCAAATAAGTAAGTATGATGAGTTTGGTCAGTAGAATGGGCTGGGTGATGGATTAGCTCGGCAGCACGACGCTTGTAAGCGCAAGGGGGAAGAATCATGGCACTGAATGATGAAAGCCTACAGGAATTAAAAGCCGAGCTGCTCGACGAGTTGGGCAAGGAAGTGCCCAGTAAATCGGTGCTCTCTTTGCGATTGGCCGAAACCCGCTCTGCGGATATCGGTGAAGTGCTCGAAGAGATGATCGAGGATGACGAAGAGCTGCCTGCGGCGCTCGCCCTTCTGGATATTCTTTCTGCGGAACGGGCAGCCAATGTGCTGGGCTATTTGCCTGGGGAGAGCCAGCTCGAGGTGGTAGGAAAGCTGGATGACAGCCAGGTTCTCAAGCTGCTCGAAGAAATGGGGTCGGACGAACGTGCCGATCTGTTCAATCTTCTCAACGAAGACCGTCGTGAGGCACTGCTGCGTCGCATGGCTCACCGCGAGCGAGAAGACCTGAAGCGGCTTGCCAGCTACGAAGAGGGTACCGCCGGCGCCATCATGACCTCTGACTATGTCTCCATAGCCAGTGGCATGACGGTGTCGCAGGCGATGATGAGAGTACGCCAGACCGCTCCCGACGCGGAAACGGTCTATCAGCTGTATATCCTGGATAGCGACGGACAACTGATCGGTACCATGTCGCTGCGTCAGCTTATGGTGGCACGCCCCGGCGCCATTGTTGATGACATTATGATCAAGGATGTCATCAGTACACGGGTTGATAGTGCCCAGGAAGATGTCGCCCGTATTGTGGCGAAGTATGACTTGTTGGCGCTGCCAGTGATCGATGCCGATGAACGCATGGTCGGTATAGTGACCCACGATGACGCGATGGATGTCGCTGAATCCGAGGCGACAGAGGATTTCCACAAGGGGATGTCGATCGGCCAACTGGAAGATGGCGTAAGCCGTGTGAAGCTCTGGAGCCTCTACCGTAAGCGCGTGTTCTGGCTGGTACTGCTGGTCTTTGCCAATCTGTTTTCGGGGGCCGGGATTGCCTATTTTGAAGAGACCATTGCCGCCCAGGTAGCGCTGGTATTCTTTTTACCGTTATTGATCGGTAGTGGCGGTAACGCCGGGGCTCAGGCAGCCACGTTGATGGTGCGCGGCATGGCGACCGGTGACGTTGGCGTCAAAGATTGGGGCAAACTACTGGGCCGCGAGCTACTTGTCGCCGGGTCACTGGGTATCACCATGGCCATCGCGGTAACGCCTATTGGCATTATGCGCGGGGGAGAAGAGCTGGCAATGGTGGTCGCCTTGAGCATGGTGACCATCGTGCTGTTTGGCAGCCTGTTGGGGATGTGCCTGCCGTTCGTACTCGAGCGCTTTAAGGTCGACCCTGCCACGGCATCGGCACCGCTGGTGACCACGCTTATTGATGCTTCCGGGGTGGTGATCTACTTCAGCATCGCCACACTGCTGTTGACAGGGTTATAAGAGGAAACAACCAGCGGGTAGAGGCTCTAGCGCATCGAGCTACTGGCGGCGCGGGTGATAAACAGCACCTCGACGTGGCCGAGCCACTCGATATCGCTAGCCAGCGCTTTTAGTTGGCTAGCGAGGCACTGGGGCGGCTGATGCACTGCGTCATCAATGATCAATGATACCGACACCTTATCGTCCAAGTAGTGCAACTGGAGCTCGTTCAGGGTGCGCCACACAGGGTGCTTGTACCAGCGTGCATCCAGGGCAGCCTCTACTTCAGGGCGGAGTGGAAGGCCGGGAAGGCGGCTAGGATCACCCGCCCCGGCGTCGTCTTCGGGGTCAACGTGGAATATCACATCGGTGAGTGCGGGAAACTCATGGCGTAGGCGACGGCTGACTTCATTACCTATTTCGTGGGCTTCCGACACGGTAATCTTCGGCCCGACCACCACGTGTAGGTCGACCATTACCCAGCCGGCGGATTGCCTGGTACGCAGATCGTGAACACTATCCACACCCGGAACGCTGCAGGCAACATCGTGCATCTGATCCTGTACGTCCTCTGGTAGCGCGGTATCCACCAATTCCCGCGCCGACTCCCACAGCAAGTCCAAACCTACCTTGCCGACTAATAAACCCACAATGATGGCGGCCACGGCATCCAGCCAACCCAAACCAAACTGGGCGCCCACCAAGGCTACTAACACCACGGCAGTGGATAATGCATCACTGCGCGAGTGCCAGGCGTTGGCTTCGAGTAACTTTGACTTTACCCGCTTGGCAACCCGCATGGTGTAGCGAAAAATCCACTCTTTGCTAAACAGCGCGATGACAGTAATCACGATTGCCAGCGCGCCAGGGGCGTTAACGTCGGCGCCGCTAAACAGGCGATCCAGGCTCGACCAGGCAATCGCGCCAGCCACGAAAATCAGTACGCTTCCCAGCAGCAGGGTCGTCAGGGTTTCGATACGGCCGTGGCCGTAGTGGTGGTCTTTATCGGGCTCCTGACGCCCATAGTGAATGGCCGCCAGGACAAAGCCGTCGGTGACTAAGTCTGATAGGGAGTGAATGCCGTCGGCAATCAACGCCGCTGAGCCGACCATAAAACCGATCGCGACTTTGACGATGCTCAACAGGGCATCCAGCCATGCTCCGATGTAGGTAACGCGCTTGGCCTCTTGGCTAAGTCGCGCTTGGTCGTGAACCACTGGCGTATCGATGGTCTGAGTCATGGGTACCTTGCAAGGACGCACGCATTCAATAGACGCCTATTGTAGCGCACTCCTTATATCCTCTATAGCCTCCACTGCTTTCAGGCTGTGAAACGATACCTTTGTGTGTCAGTGGTGGCTAGTCTCAGCAAAGGCAATGGCGGACAACGAATAGGTGGATGTGTATCCTTAAGCGCCATTGCAACCATTAAATTGTTTCTATGCACAGGATTTTTTTATGGATTGGCTCCAGGTGGTGGTGTTAGCGGTTGTTCAGGGAGTGTCAGAATTTTTACCCGTTTCAAGCTCTGCCCACCTAATCTTGGTGCCTGTGCTGACAGAGTGGCAAGATCAAGGCCTAGCCTTTGATGTTGCCCTACATTTAGGCAGCCTCTCCGCGGTGATTATCTATTTCCGGCAGGAAATTTGGCAGATGGTCATTAGCAGCTTGGCTGCGCTTAGCGGCAAAGGAGTGAACGAAGACGCACGACTGGCTTTATGGGTGACGTTAGCAACCATCCCGGTGGGGCTTATTGGTTTACTACTGCACGATGTTATTTCTCATTTGATGCGCTCTACGCTGATTATCGGCTTCAGTTTAATTGGTTTCGGGCTATTGTTGGGGTATGCCGATTGGCGTAAAGAGGGGACGCGCAGCGAGTACCAACTGCGTTTGAAGGATGTGCTGATTATTGGCGGTGCCCAGGCGCTAGCACTCATCCCAGGAACCTCGCGCTCGGGGATTACCATTACCGCGGCGCTGATGGTGGGCATGAACCGAGAAGGCGCCTCGCGCTTCTCTTTCTTACTATCAATCCCGGTGATTGTGCTGGCAGGTGGCCTAGAAGCAGTAGGGCTGTTTAGCGCTCCACAGTCGATTGATTGGATCGCGATGTTGGCGGGCACCTTGTTATCGGGAATAAGCGCGTATTTGTGTATTCACTACTTTCTGGTGGTTATAAAAAAATTGGGAATGCAGCCCTTTGTGATTTATCGCGTGCTGTTCGGCGCCTGGCTGCTGTGGTTCTTTTATTTTTAGGATAAAGCAACGATGAAAAAGGCTGTTGAACGCACAGCAAGGTGGGGACGTGCACTGATCGTAACGGGCTCACTGCTGGGCTTGGGGTTAGGCGTGGCAGGCTGCTCAGAGAGTGATCGACCGCTGGAACCACCGGTACGCTTTGATGGCAATATTTTCGGCACCTTCTACCAGGTGACCATTATGGATCCGCTTACTCAGGGCGAGTCTCTTGAATTGGAAGAGGGCTTTAAAGCAGAGCTGGAGAGCGTTGATCAGGCGATGTCGACCTACCGGGATGACTCGGAGCTGATCGCCTTCAACGAAGCGCCTTTAGATGAGTGGCAGCCGCTCTCCAATGAGCTTATTGACGTGCTTGCGATTAGCCAATCCGTCGCGGAAGCCAGCCACGGCGCTTTTGATATTACTGTAGGCGACCTGGTCAATTTATGGAGCTTTGGCCCCGGTGCACGGCCTGAAACCGTCCCTTCTGACGATGCCCTGTCCGAGGAGCTTGCCCAGGTAGGCATTGATGCGCTAGAAATCGACACCCAAAATATGCAGGCGCGGCGTACCCGCGATGTGTTTGTCGACCTTTCCGGCGTGGCCAAAGGCCATGGAACTGACCGCGTAGCTGCTTACCTGGAACAGCAGGGGCTGGAGCACTACTTAGTCAATATTGGAGGAGAACTGATCGCCCGCGGCCTGCGTGATGAGGAAGAACAAACGCCCTGGCAGGTTGGCATTGAGGTGCCTGAAAATGGCCAGCAGCGTGCTCAGCATATTATCCCGTTAGAGAGTATGTCGGTGGCCACCTCGGGTGATTACCGCAACTATTTTGAAGTGGATGGCCAGCGCTTTTCCCACACCATTGATCCGCGCACGGGGCGGCCGGTGACCCACCAGCTTGCCTCGGTGTCTGTTTTCCATCCCTCCAATGCCTGGGCAGATGCCTGGGCGACGGCGCTACTGGTGGTTGGCGAACAGGAGGCGATGCAACTGGCCATTGAGAATAACCTTAAAGTGCTTTTGCTCGTGCGTGATGGCGAGCAGTGGCGCAGCATTGCTAGCCCGGAATTTGTTAATTATTTTGGGGAAACACTGGTTAATGAGTTGGGCATTGAACAACGACGAGCCCCAGCGACCAACAGCCCCGCCACAGACAGCCCGGCGCCCGCTGACCCATCAGTAATAGGTGAATAGTATGCAAGAACTGGATATTGTCATTCTCGCCGCGGGTAAAGGCACGCGGATGCGTTCACAAATTCCTAAAGTGCTGCATCCCTTGGCCGGCAAGCCAATGGTGCAGCACGTGCTGGATACCGCTTCAGGGTTGCAGCCGGATCGCACCCATGTCGTTATTGGTCATGGCGCTGACCAACTGCGCGAAGTGCTGGCAGAAAAGCCTGTAAAGTTTGCCGTTCAGGCCGAGCAGAAGGGCACCGGACACGCGGTGGCGCAAGCGCTCGAGCAGTTAGGGAGCGGTAAGGTGTTAATCCTTTACGGCGATGTACCGCTGCTGCAGCGGGAATCCCTGAGCGAGCTGTTGGCCCATGTGGATGAGCAGCACATGGGGCTGTTGACGGTAACGCTAGCTGACCCCTCGGGCTATGGGCGAATTGTGCGTGACGACGCAGGCGAAGCAGTGGCGATTGTTGAGCAAAAAGATGCCAGCAGTGCCGAGCTTGCGATTACCGAATGCAATACCGGTATTATGGCCATGACGAGTGCCCAGCTTAAACGCTGGTTACCGCAGCTCTCCGCAGAAAATGCCCAGGGTGAGTACTACCTGACCGATGTAATTGCCATGGCCGCAGCGGAAGGCATCAAGGTATGCACTGCCCAACCGGCCTCCGCCGTTGAAGTGGAAGGGGTTAATAATCGAGCGCAAATGGCTCGCTTGGAGCGCGTTTATCAACGCCAGTTGGCCGATAAGTTAATGGCACAAGGAGTGGCACTTGCCGACCCCGAACGGCTCGATGTGCGCGGACGTTTGACCTGCGGTCACGATGTGTTTATCGACGTGGGTTGTGTATTTGAAGGCGAGGTGGAACTAGGCGAGGGTGTGCGCATTGGCCCCTACTGCGTGATCAAAAACAGCACCATTGGTGCAGAGAGCGTGATAGAGCCCCACAGCGTGATAGACGGCACCGTGGCAGCTGGTCTGAACCAGGTTGGCCCCTTTGCGCGACTTCGCCCCGGCACGCGGCTAGCAGTAAAAGCCAAGGTGGGCAATTTCGTTGAAACCAAAAACGCCGATGTTGGTGAGGGCAGTAAGATTAATCACTTAAGCTACGTCGGTGATGCCCGATTGGGGCGTGACGTGAACGTGGGGGCAGGCACGATCACCTGTAACTACGACGGCGCTAACAAGCACCACACCGATATTGGTGATAACGCCTTCATCGGCTCGAACACCGCCTTGGTCGCACCTGTTTCAGTAGGCAAAGGCGCTACCATAGGGGCTGGGTCTACGATTGCTAAAGATGTCACCGACTATGCGTTGGCCGTTACGCGAGGCCGTCAGCTAGAAAAAATTGATTGGCTGCGTCCCAGTAAAGTGACAAAGCCATAGGGCGGGAAGGAAGCAATTAAAGAGGGCTCTTGAGTCAGTCCTTAAAACAGCGCTTAAAATCGTTTTTAAATGGTGCTAAGAATCATTAAAAAGACGTATTTAGAATCAATGGTCGTCGTTCTACCGTTCAGCGGGTTGGTCGAGTAGCGTTTGTGAAGAGCTCTGGTTAATAAACTAGGAGAGTGATTATGTGTGGCATTGTAGCCGCCGTTGCCCAGCGCAACGTCCAAGAAATTCTATTAGAAGGACTAAAACGCCTGGAATATCGCGGCTACGATTCAGCCGGTATGACGGTGTTCAACGACGGCGTATTAACCCGCCATCGTGCGCTTGGAAAAGTGGCGGCGCTTACCGCTCAATTGGATAAGGCCGCGCTACCGGGTTTTTCGGGTATCGCGCATACCCGCTGGGCAACCCACGGTAAACCCTCTGAGGCCAATGCGCACCCGCACCACAGTAGCGATCAGGTTGCCGTTGTGCATAACGGTATCATTGAGAACTACGAGGCTATAAAAGAGAGCCTCCAGCGCAGTGGCTATGCGTTTAGCTCAGAAACCGACACCGAAGTAATTGCTCACTTACTCTCCGAAAAGCTGGCTGATGGGCTCAGCCTGTTTGATGCTACCCAGCAGATCGTTAACGGCTTAGGCGGCGCCTACGCACTGGGCGTAATGTGTGCTCAAGAACCTGGCGTGGTGGTTGGCGCGCGCCAAGGTAGTCCGCTGGTGGTCGGTGTGGGGATTAATGAGGCCTTTTTAGCCTCTGACCCGCTGGCGCTGCTGCCGGTCACAGATCGTTTTATTTACCTTGAAGAGGGTGATTTGGTCGAGCTGCGCGAGCAGGGTGCCATTCGCATAGTGGATCGCCACGGTAACGACGTCGAGCGCCCTATTCATACCTTTGAGCACGGCGATGGCGCGGCCAGTAAGGGCGATTACCGCCACTATATGCTCAAAGAGATTTTCGAGCAGCCAACGGTGATTGAGGCGGCACTAGAGGGGCGGCTGAGCGTTCAAAGCGTGTTAATAGAGAGCTTTGGCCCCGATGCGCTGGCGCTTTTCCAGCGCACTCGCCACGTGCATATCATTGCCTGCGGCACCAGCTACCATGCGGGGCTGGTGGCGCGCTATTGGCTGGAGCGTTATGCGGGGGTGCCGGTGCAGGTCGAGGTGGCCTCTGAATATCGCTACCGCCACCCGGTCGTGCCCGAAGGCACGCTGTTTGTCACCCTCTCCCAGTCCGGCGAAACCGCTGACACCCTGGCTGCTTTACGCTTTGCTAAAACCCTCAATTATGTGGGCTCGCTGGCGATTTGTAACGTGCCCGGTAGTTCGCTGGTGCGGGAGTCGGATATGTCTCTGATGACCCGCGCGGGCCCTGAAATTGGCGTGGCCTCTACCAAAGCCTTTACTACCCAGTTAGTGGCGTTAATGCTGCTGACGCTTTCGGTCAGTAAAGCCAAAAATCAGGTTGAGTATCCGGATATTATCGCTGCGCTGCGCACGTTGCCGGAGGTGTGTCAGCGGGTGTTGGCGTTGGATAGCCAGATCGAAATACTTTCCCAAGCGTTTGCAGAGAAACATCATGCGCTCTTCTTGGGGCGCGGAGCTCACTATCCGATTGCCCTTGAAGGGGCGTTAAAGCTCAAAGAGATTTCCTATATTCATGCCGAGGCGTATCCCGCAGGGGAGTTAAAGCATGGCCCGCTGGCGCTAGTGGATAGCGAAATGCCAGTGATATCGGTCGCCCCCAACGATGATCTGCTTGAAAAGCTAAAATCCAACCTTCAGGAAGTCCGTGCCCGCGGCGGCAAACTGTTTGTGTTCGCCGATGAAAGCGTGGGTATCGACGTTCAGGAAGATATTCGTGTGCTGACCCTGCCACACGTGCACGAAGCGCTGGCGCCGCTGCTGTATACCCTGCCGCTACAGCTATTGAGTTACCACGTGGCCGTGCTCAAGGGTACAGATGTTGACCAGCCCCGTAATCTGGCCAAGAGCGTGACGGTGGAGTGACGACGACGCCAAACCTTGTGAGTAGTTGAACTAATAAAAACGCTTTACGAGATGCGGCAATAAGTCGCATCTTATGCGCAACCGTTGCGTTGCAGCATGTCATTAGGGTGCTTATGATCGTGGCGGTCTTTTTCCCTTCTGATTGGATAACATCGCCATGAAACCACCAAACGTCCACGTAACCCGGCATTATGCTAGCCGGGTCGCTTGGTTGTTGCTCGCCTGCACGCTTTTTGTCTTTCCTTCCCTCTCTTATGCCGCCGCTGGGCCCCTTGATCTTACTCTTTCGCTTGCCGGTATCTCTTCTGTCGTGATCTTCGTGCTCGCCTATGCGTTGGTGATGAGTGAAGAGCTACTGCATATGCGTAAGTCTAAGCCGGTGCTGGTTGCGGCAGGGCTTATCTGGGCGCTAGTGGCCTGGGTCTATGTACAAGCGGGGATGCCGGAAGAGGCGGAAACCGCCTTCCGTGAAACACTGCTTGAATACGCTGAGCTACTGCTGTTTTTGCTGGTGGCAATGACCTATATCAACGCCATGGAAGAGCGTCGGGTATTTGATGCGCTACGTTCTTGGCTAGTGCGTAAAGGCTTCAGCTATCGCTCCTTGTTCTGGATTACCGGTGTCATGGCATTCGGTATTTCGGCGATTGCCAACAATATGACCACCGCCATGCTGATGTGCGCCGTGGTACTCAAAGTGGCCGAGGGTGATAATAAGTTTATCGGCCTTTGCTGTGTCAATGTGGTGGTAGCTTCTAACGCGGGTGGTGCTTTTAGCCCATTTGGCGATATCACCACGCTGATGGTGTGGCAGGCGGGCCAAGTACCATTTGAAGGCTTCTTCGCGCTGCTGCTTCCGGCGGTGGTTAATTTCATGGTGCCTGCGGTTATCATGAATTTCTTTATCGTCAATCGTCAGCCTGCTTCGCTTAAAGAGAATGTCTGGCTCAAGCGCGGCGCACGGCGAATTATCGTACTGTTTTTGATTACCGTGGCCATCTCGGTACTGTGCCATTCTATCCTCTACTTACCGCCTGCCATGGGCATGATGTTTGGTTTAGGCCTGCTGCAGTTCTTTGGTTACTACCTACGCCGCAGCCTGCCGCGTTCGCTTGAACGCAAGCGTGAGCGCTACTCCCGCCGGGGCGATTGGAAGAAGCTGGAGCAGCTGGGTAGCGTGGTTCCCTTCGATATTTTCAGCCGTATCGCTCGTTCCGAGTGGGATACGCTGCTGTTCTTCTACGGGGTTGTAATGTGTGTGGGTGGCCTTGGCTTTATGGGCTACCTCAGCCTGCTTTCCGAAACGCTCTACGGCAGTTGGAACCCGGTGTGGGCGAACGTGGTGCTGGGGCTTATCTCGGCAGTCGTGGACAACATCCCGGTGATGTTCGCAGTACTTTCCATGGCCCCGGATATGACGGAGGGTAACTGGCTGTTGATTACCTTAACCGCAGGCGTGGGGGGTAGTTTGCTCTCTATGGGCTCAGCCGCGGGGGTTGCCCTTATGGGGCAGGCGCGAGGTATTTATACCTTTGCCGTACACCTTCGCTGGGTACCGGCAATATTGCTGGGCTATGCCGCCAGCATTGCGACGCATCTTTGGATTAACGGCGCGTTGTTTTAAACGCTGTATAGCAAACTGAAAACGCCCCTCACTGAGTAACCAGTGAGGGGCGTTTCTAGATGTAAATTAAATGGGTTAACGATCAGTCGTTATAGATCGTGGCCAGTTATGACTTGGCAAATATCAGCGAAGCTTTTCGCCATAGGCACCGGGTTGATTTCTTTACCTACCGCGCTCTGTATATCACTGGCTGAGATAATGCCGCGAATTCTAAGTTCGTGGTTATCGTTTTGCTCTGTGATTAACAGGTGTTGATCGGTCACGGCTTCCATCGACAGCACCAGATCCTCAATGGTCAGCGATGCCAGCTGGGTGATGGTCATGGCGCTAAGCTTGTGCCACGGGGTCATGATCATTTCAGCGGTCACTTCTTCGCGGCTGAGGTTACGCTGCTGCATGGCGATGTTGATACGCCGCGTACCAATCACTTCTTTTGAGTTAATAATTCCGATGCAGTGCGCTTGGTGATCCATCACGAACAGCAGTCTTACACCGCTATAACGCATCTTGAGATGCGCCTCGTCGATAGGCGTGTCGGCATCAACGGATTGAGGCATGACTTGGGAAAAGTCGGTCAGTACCGTCATCGCTGGGCTAGTAGGCAGTAGCCGCCGCGCAGTTGGCTTGGCTAGCAGTGGTGCTGAGCCTAGTTGAATTAAGGGTTTAGGTGAAAAAGTCACTTGGTTCATCAGGGTACCTCCATGTGGAGAAAAGAGGGAGCCGTGGGTGTCTGGCTCGCCTTGCACCTCCACAGTTGCACGCAATTCTTATCGCAACCTTAAGAGACTCATAAAACTCAGTTTAGCAAGAAAAGAGGGTGCTACTCCTCTTTTAGGCGCTGTAAAACAATACGCACACGCAATCCCCCACTGGGGGCATCATCAAGCTGAAGGGTGCCGCTATGGCGTGTGACCAGCCGCTCAACGATGGAAAGTCCTAATCCTGAACCAGCACTGGGGCCCGAGCGTTGAAAGCGCTCAACCACTTTTTTGCGTTCATTGATTGGTATCCCCGGGCCTTGGTCATCCACCGTTAATTGAAAGCTTTGTGGCGTCGTCGCTAGGGTGATGCTGATGACACTATGGTTAGGCGAGTGTTGGATAGCATTACCGACCAGATTCTGTACCAGGGTTTCAATGGCACCGGGCTCTTCTAATATCGACCAATCTGCCTGCTCATCTGCATTTAACAGTAGCTGCTGTTCGCGCTCAGCGGCCAGCGGCGAAAGCTTGGCCAGGGTCTCACGCACTTCACTAAGCAACTGGCTAGTGCGGTATTCAGGCTGCGACTCCTCTTCAGGCTCCAGGCGAGCCAGCGTTAAGAGTTGGGTAACCAAGCGCGTGGCCCGTGCAACGCCGCCGCGAAGGTGACTGAGCGCCTCCTGACGATCTTCAAGATTGTCGGCAGTCAGGGCATTCTGGGCGTGTAGATCAAGCACTGCTAACGGGGTACGTAATTCATGCGCGGCATCGGCAATAAAGCGCTTTTCACGCACGCGCATTATGCGGATTCGCTCTAACAGCCGGTTGAGCGCACCGGCGATAGTATCTAGTTCCTGGGGCAGTGGGCTGAGGGTGAGGGGCTGTAAATTATGCGGATCACGATTGCGAATTTGCTCGGCCATGCGCAACAGTGGTACCAAGCCCCAGCCAATCGACCACCACAGCAGGGCGGTGAGTAGCGGCAGGCCAATCAGGTCGGGCAGTAACGTGCGCAATGCTACCGCCCTGATCAGCTCCCCGCGAACGTCTTCGCGCTCGCTAACCACAATCCGCTGTATGGAGTTGGGGATGTCGAGTACATAAATGCGCCATTGGATCTCATCAATAGACTGACTAGTGAAACCCAAAGGGAGATCGGCCAACGGCGACTCAGGGGCATTAGCTGAGCGCAACAGGAGGCGGTTCCGTTCCCATAGCTGAAAGCCCAGCTGGCTATCCGCCCGGTAACCTGCAAAGCGTCGATCAGATCTCGCCGTTTTGCCTAGAGCGCTTTCTAGGCTGTTGAGCAGTACACCCCGGGCTTCATCTGGCAGCGGTGCTTGCAACAAACCTTCTAATAAGCGCGCATTTTGCTCAAGACTGGCATCGTACAGTGCTTCAATTTCATGGGCAGCGTAGCGATAGCTGATAAAGCCAATCACCAGCATGCTAATGCCAAACACCAGCAGCGCTAGCCCCAGAGTGCGTTGGCGGATAGAGGTCATGAGTGCTGATCCTGATCCGTTTTATCCATTACGTAACCAATGCCGCGTAGTGTGCTAATCAGGTGAGGAAAGAATTTTCGCCGAAGGTGGTGCACATGTACTTCAATGGCATTGCTTTCTACATCTTCATCCCAGCCATAGACCAAGCGCGTTAGGGTATCGCGGGTGAACACTCGCCCAGGGTGACTCATAAACTCTTGCAGCAGGGTTAATTCCCGTCGTGATAACACCACGGGTTTCCCCTGGTAGCTAACCTGCATGGTTAACGGATCAAGGCGAATACCTCGGCATTCTAGGGCGCTGTTTACCTGATCACTGCTACGTCTCAACAAGGCTCTCAGGCGGGCTTTTAATTCAGCGACCTCAAACGGCTTGGTTAAATAATCATCGGCACCTGCATCCAACCCGGCGATACGTTCATCGACGGCATCGCGAGCGGTTAATACCAAAATGGGCACGCGATTGCCCAGCCGCCGCACGGCTTCCAGTACCTGCATACCATCCATACGAGGTAGCCCCAGATCGAGAATGACCGCATCAAAAGGTTCACCTTCCTTTAACGCGGCCAAAGCGCTAACACCATCACTCAGGTGATCCACCGTAAAATTCTCGGGCTTTAATGCCAAGCGAATGCCCGAGGCTAAGCTCGGATCGTCTTCTACCAACAATATACGCATGGCGGGATGGTTACTCCTTTAAATCATTCGCTGCCATTAACCTTTGAAATAAGCACGGATAAGGGTGGCGTGCAAAGGCTTAGGCCGTCAGGATGAGGTTATAAATTGTAGGCTAATAACGTAGCACGCTTTATTACTTCTTCGGAGCTCGGCATTTGATTGATCAGCCATGACGTCTAGTGACCCCTCAAATAGCCCAGAGGTAGTACTTTGCCCGCCAGCACGGCGTCGCGAGGCACTGCTGCAGCTGGCTGCTGCTCATGACCCTGAACAGCAAGCGGCACTGAGCGCTGCCGTAAAGGCAATGTACAATCAACCAGATGTCCAGTGGGATGGGCTATGGATAACTATTGAGGCAGGCCAGTTAGTGAGCGCCATCTGGGTACAACCTCTGCCCATGAATATGGCGCAGCTATGGTTACCCAAGCCGTTGCCCAGCGAACAGGGTGTGCATACTAGCGCGCTATTGTGTGCGGCCAATGCATGGGTAGAAGCCCACAATATTCGCTTGTGCCACTTGGAGCTGTCATCCCAGGCGCCCGTATCAGAAGCGCTGCTACGTGAGCATGGCATGCAGCGTTTGGCTTGCTTGGATCATTTAACCGGCAGTAGCCGCTACCGCTTAGCGATGAATGAAGCGCTGCCGCTTTCACTGCAGCCGCTTTGCGAGTTTTCTTGGGCGGAACAGCTGAATCTGCTGGCCGCAGTGGGTCAGGGTTCGCTGGATAGCCGACCCCTGCGCGACGTACTCTCAGTGGAAGAGTTATTGAATGGGTTTTATCAGCAGGATCCCCAAGCGCCACAGCACTGGTACGCAGTGGGCTATCACGAGGCTGTGGTGGGTGTGCTACTGCTTGCGCCGCGCCCTGCGCTAGGCCGTTGGGAGCTAATGCTAATGGGACTAACACCGAATTGGCGTGGCAAAGGCTTGGGGCGCTCGTTGTTAAATAAAGGCCTCGCGCTTGCCCAGCAGGCTGGCGTGCAGGAGGTCACGCTGGCGGTAGATGACATAAATTTACCGGCTAAACGGCTTTACCAGCAGGCGGGTTTCATACGCTATGCGCAGCAACGTTTATTCGCCTGGAAAGGCAGTGGTGAGAGGAGGAGTTTGCCAAATTAAGCTGCCAATAGTAGTCAACGGTTGAATAGGCGCGCTTAGTAGCATTTTCTTGCGCTTTGCGTTGCCGTTATACTAGTCCTATATGCACGTCTTGGCGTCTCAGCTGCGCACCGTCGATATTGGCGCTGCCACGCACAGGGGTTGAGGATAAAAGTTTGATGACAATACTCAAGAGGTGGTGAGAGTGAAAGCTAAGCTGATCATGAGCGGGCTGGCGGCCCTCGGCTTCATGGCGGGCACATCCAGTGTTTATGCCCAAGATGACGCCGCACGTGATGCGATTGCCGAGCGTTTGGCGCCGGTGGGTCAACTCTGTTTACAAGGCCAAGACTGTGGCACCGCAGCGGCACCTCCTAGCGATAGTAGCAGTGGCGGTGATATCGACGGTGAGGGCATCTACGGTAATGTATGTAGCGCCTGTCATGAATCGGGCGCTGCGGGCGCACCTATTCGTGGTGATGAAGAGGCCTGGGCTGAACGTGCTGAACAAGGCTTCGCCACGCTGCTAGATCACGCTATTAACGGTATTGGCGCCATGCCGGCGAAAGGCGGTAACCCCAACCTTTCCGATGAAGAAGTGGAAGCGGCGGTCGCCTATATGGTTGAGCCGGTTATGGAAGTGCCCGAGTTGAGTGGCGGTGATGAAGCTGCTGCAGAGGCCGAAGCTTCTAGCGACGAAGGTGCCGCCGATGAGGCCGCTACCGAAGAGACCGCCGCTGCTGAAGGTGAAGCGGCAACTGAAGAAATGGCTTCTAACGACGATGCAGCGAGTGAAGAAGCCAGCGGTGGCAGCGACTTAGACGGTGAAGCCCTCTACGCAAGCTCTGGCTGTGTGGCATGTCACGATAACGGCGTTGCTGGCGCACCGACAATTGGCGATTCAGAAGCTTGGGCGGCGCGTTTAGAGAAGGGGGCTGATGAGCTCTACGCCAGCGCCATTAACGGTATCGGCGCTATGCCAGCCAAAGGCGGTAATCCCAATCTTTCCGATGAAGAAGTGATGGCCGTTGTCGATTATTTAATGGCTGAAGCCCAGTAAAGTAAGCAGCAATGATTTAGCTTGGTAAATTTATCCACAGGGTGTTTTAGTCGCCGCCCTGTGGATATTCTTTTTTTAAAAGCCTAATTTTATAACTCCCACTTTATCACCCCAGCAGCGAACGCAGCCCGGCAATGGCGTCTTTACCGCGGGCCTGCTTCTTATCCGGATCCTCTTTATCGGCACGACCTTCCCACTCCAAATCCTCCCCGGGAAGCTCGTCTAAAAAGCGGCTGGGCGTACAGTCCATCAGTTCACCGTAGGCTTTGCGCTGGCGGGCAAGCGTCAGCGTTAGCGTGCGCCGCGCCCGGGTAATGCCCACATAGGCCAGCCGCCGCTCCTCCTCCACAGTGCCTACTTCGATGGCGTTGCGGTGAGGCAGTAGATCCTCTTCCAAGCCCATTAAATAGACGTGGGGGAACTCCAGGCCTTTTGAGGCGTGCATGGTGAGTAGCTGTACTCTATCCGAGTCATCCTCTTCCGCCTGCTGCTCCAGAATATCGCGCAGTACCAAGCGTGAAATAGCTGCTTCTACGCCGTCGGTTTCGGTCTCGGTGGAATCGGTATCATCCTCTGGGTCGCGGTTGAGGGATTTTTCTAGCTGGTCGATTAGAATCCACACGTTGGCCATGCGACGTTCGGCGACGGTGGGCGCGCTGGCGTTTTGATACAGCCAAGCTTCGTAATCCATATCCCGCAGCATGTCGCGAATGGCGGCAATGGCATCGCCTTGATCCATGCGCTTGCGCACGCCGTCGATAAAGTGGGTAAAGCGCGACAACCGCTCCACGGCTCGGGTCGGTAATACTTGCTCCAACCCAAGCTCATGGCAGGCGGCAAACAGCGAAATTGAGCGTTCTGTAGCATAGTTGGCGAGCTTCTCTACCGTTCCAGGGCCCACTTCGCGGCGTGGCACGTTCACAATGCGCAAAAAAGCGTTGTCGTCGGCGGGATTAATCAGCAGGCGCAGGTAAGCCATGGTGTCTTTAATCTCGTTGCGCGAGAAAAACGACGTACCACCGGAGAGCTTGTAAGGAATTTGGTAGTGCTGCAGCTTAAGCTCTAACAAGCGGGCCTGGAAATTGCCCCGATAAAGCACCGCAAAGTCCCGCCACTCGGCCTTTTCCTTGATACGACGGGTGAGCATTTCGCTGGCGACCCGCTCAGACTCCGCCTCTTCATGACGATTCACGATTACTCGAATAGGCGCGCCGTCGCCCATATCAGACCATAGTGTCTTCTCGTAAACGTGGGGGTTATTGGCGATCAGTGTGTTGGCGGCGCGCAGTATCGTGGCGGTAGAGCGGTAGTTTTGCTCCAGCTTGATGACTTTCAGGCGTGGGAAATCCTCACCCAGGGTAATCAGGTTTTCAGGGCGTGCACCGCGCCAGGCGTAGATCGACTGGTCATCGTCGCCTACCACGGTAAAGGTGGAGCGCTCCGCCATCAGCAGTTTCACCAGCAGGTACTGGGAGACGTTGGTGTCTTGATACTCATCGACGAGCATATAGTGGATTTTGCGCCGCCAGCGCTCTAGTGCTTCCGTATCGTTCTTGAGCAGTACCACCGGCAGCAGAATCAGATCATCGAAATCCACCGCGTTGTAGGCTTTTAAATGGCGTACGTAGGCTTCATACACCCGAGCGGCAAAGTGCTCATCGTCATCAGCCGCAAACGAGAGCGCATCGCTGGGCAGCACCAAGTCGTTCTTCCAGGTGGAAATTTTGCTCTGCACGGCGTTGATCTGCTCGGCGTCCACCTGAGCGTCTTTATTCATCAAATCGCGCAGCAGTGCTTTGGCGTCTTCCGGGTCAAATAGCGAAAAGCCTGGTTTATAGCCCAGGGTTTTAAGCTCGCCACGGATAATATTCAGCCCCAGGGTGTGAAATGTAGAGACCGTCAGCCCGTGGCCCTCTTTGCCGTGGAGCATCTGGCCCACGCGCTCTTTCATCTCTCGGGCGGCTTTATTGGTAAAGGTCACCGCGGCGATTCTGCGCGCGCTCATCCCACACTCTTGCACCAAATAGGCAATTTTAGTGGTGATAACGCTGGTTTTACCGGAACCTGCACCCGCCAACACCAGGCAAGGGCCATCAATGTAGCGCACGGCTTCCTGTTGGCGCGGGTTTAGCCCTTTGATGCGGCTAAGAATGCTCTTGGGCGTTGCGGGCGTCATGGCGTCGGTCGTCCTCTACGAGAGTTGCAGGCGGTTTCAATTACGATTTCAAGTACGGTTTCAAGTACAATCGTCCGCTTGGCGAATGCATAATAAACAGGCAGGTGGAGATGTTTGAAGTAGCGCTTTTTGAACCGCGTATGGCGCCCAATACGGGCAATATCATGCGCTTGGTTGCCAACAATGGCTGCCGGTTACACCTGATTGAGCCGCTTGGCTTCGACCTGGAAGAGAAAAAGCTGCGTCGCGCCGGGCTGGATTACCGCGACCTCGACAACGTCACTCGCCACGCCGATTTTAGCGCCTTTCAGCAAACCATGCAGGGGCGGCGCATTTGGGCGATCACTACCAAGGGAACCCGCACCTACAGCGATGCGGACTTTGCCCCAGGAGATGTACTGCTGTTTGGCTCTGAAACCGCTGGGCTCTCACCCCAGGTGCATGAAGCGCTAACTTCGGAGCATAAATTGCGCCTGCCCATGCAGCCGAACAACCGTAGCCTAAACCTTTCCAATGCCGTGGCTATTGTGAGCTACGAGGCGTGGCGCCAGCAAGGTTTTGCTGGCGCGTTGTAGGTCTAATCAACTGGTAATCCCATAGCGGTCACGATAAGCCCTGATCGCTTCAGCGTAGGCGAGCATTTCGCCACCGGCATGCTCTTCCAGGTAAGTGAGCACTTGCTCCAGGGTGACGATACTGACCACCGGCATGGCATACTGAGCCTGCACTTCCTGAATCGCACTCTGCTCGCCTTGACCGCGCTCTTGACGGTCGAGTGCGATAATTACCCCGGCGGCCTGGGCACCGCTCTGTTCGATCAGGCTCATCACTTCGCGAATAGCGGTGCCCGCGGTAATCACGTCATCAATAATTAAAATATCGCCGGCAAGCGGTGCGCCCACGATATTGCCGCCTTCGCCGTGGGTTTTAGCCTCTTTGCGGTTGAAGGCGTAGGGCATATCCCGGTCGTGATGATCGGCCAGTGCCGCCGCGGTGACTGCCGCCAGTGGGATGCCTTTGTACGCCGGGCCAAACAGAACGTCGGCGTTTAAGCCGCTATCGACAATCGCCTGGGCGTAAAAACGCCCCAGTTTGGCCAGCGCACGACCGGTTTGAAACAGCCCTGCGTTGAAAAAGTAGGGGCTAACGCGGCCAGATTTAAGCGTAAACTCGCCAAACTTAAGCACGCCTTGCTCAATGGCAAAGGCAATGAAATCGCGCTGGTAGGGTTGTAGAGTGGTGGCCACGGCATTCCTCACTAGGCGGTAGGTTTAAATCAGTACGAAAGCAACAATAAAAGTGGGGTAAATGGCAAGTTTTACTAGCTGCCTTTACCCAAACGTCTAAACGTCGGGTATCATACAGCAGCGACGCAAAAGGGACGATTTATGAAAATTGCCAGCATCAATGTCAATGGTATTCGTGATGCCGTCGATCGTGGCTTCCTGGACTGGCTGGCTCAGCAGGATGTCGACGTGGTCTGCGTGCAGAACATCAAGGCAAAAAGTTTTGAACTGGGTGACCACATTCTGTATCCGGAAGGCTATGAAGGCTATTTCCTGGATGCCGAAGAGGACGGTTTCTCCGGTGTGGCACTCTATTGCCGCAAAATTCCCAAGGCGATTATGTATGGCCTTGGGTTTCCACAGTGTGATCATGAAGGACGTTTTCTGCAGGCGGATTATGAACGCTTCAGTATCGTCTCCTTCCTGATGCCTGACGGAAGTGACCAAAAAGCCAAACAGGCGTTTATGGAGCAGTATCAAGAGTACCTGACGAAGATGTCGCGCAAACGCCGCGAATACATCCTCTGCGGTACCTGGCATATTGCCCATAAAACCGTCGATTTGGCTAACTGGTCGGATAATCAACTGACCTCAGGCTTCCGCCCGGAAGAGCGCGCCTGGATGGATCAGGTGCTTGGTCCCACCGGGTTTATCGACACCTTCCGCGAAATTAACCGCGATGCAGGTGAGTACACCTGGTGGCCGAAGCTTGACCAAGACGTGCCCCGTGAGCGCCAGGAAGGCTGGCGGATCGACTATCAGTTAGTCGGCCCCAACTTCCGCCGCCACGTGGTCGACGCGTGGATCGATTACGATGCGACCTTCTCAGAGTTCGCACCGCTAATCGTTGAGTACGACCTGGCGCTTTAAGCGCTTTGCCCGCGTTGCCGTCTGTTAGTAAGCAACAAGCCGACCCTTGGGTCGGCTTGTTGCGTTGTGCCTAGGAAAGAATATAAATAACCATTAGGTTACTGATCTTTAAAATAATTGTTATAAATATTGTCGAATGTTCCATCTTCTTTAATTTCTTGCATCGCCTTATCAAATGCTTCTATTAGTGCTTCATCTCGTGGGCGGAAAGCAGCACCAATACCGGGGCCATAAATCGACTCAGGGCCGGTAATTAAGTCCCCCGTTTGTAGAAAACGCTCGTCCTTGAGCATCGTTTCTTGAGCAAGAGAATAGGCGGTGAAAACCAGATCAAGGCGCTCAGCATGCATGTCGGCAACTACAGAGTCTGAATCACCATATCGATGAATATCCGCATCAGGATAGTAGTTAGTAACATATTCATCTTGAATAGTGGCCTGCTGCACGCCGATTGCTACCCCTGCCAAGTCACCTTCTAGGTCGTACTCATTATTTATGCTTTTAACCCAAACGGATGGTACTTGGTAGTAGGGAGCCGAGAAGCTAACTTGCCGTGAACGCTCTTCCGTGATGTTCATTGCTGACGCTATAAGGTCGTATTTGCGCGCCATTAACCCAGGAATAATTCCATCCCAACCTTGTTCTACCCATTCGCACTCGCGCTGCATGCGTTCACAAGCAGCATTGACTAATTCAACTTCAAACCCTGTGATGGTGCCATCAGGCTCTTTATACTGATAAGGCGCATAGGGAACATCGACCCCAATACGTAGTGGCTTACTATCAGCATGGGCGAGGCCGCCGATCAATACTGTCGTGAAAAGTAAGCAGCAGGTAGCTTGACGCATTTCGCATTCCTCTTGATTTTATCGATGGTTGTGTGAGGCGTCGTACTCTCGGTATAAAGTTTTTGTTAGTTAATCTTGCTAAAGCGTGCACTAGAAAATTCGCTAAATTCATAGCTCAATCGGTCATGCAGCAAGGCTTGAGCCAGCTCTTCAGCGTGGAAAGCAGCTAAACTAATTCCGCTATGACAATTGATGTTATAGGCACCTGGGTAAGCTCTGGACGATTCATACAGTGGAAACCCATCAGGTGTCATTACTCGTAATGCACCCCAAGCACGGACTATGTTGGCTTTCTTCAGGTGTGGGTAAATACGCACCCCACGAGCTGCTAATTTCGCCATGATGCTGGTAGTCGCATCCCGGTTTAGACCTGCATGTTCATGGGTGTCACCGATCAAGTAGCTACCGTTACCGGTTTGCCTTATCTGAGGTGTAGGAAGTTGCGATATCAGAGGCATTTTTTCCGTTACGAGGATCTGCCCTCGCAAGGGAAACACTTCTCCGCTCAGGCCCAACATGGGGGAGAGGTGCTTCGCTCCTAGGCCTGCAGCTACGATAATACGCTCGGCTGAAAAGTTACCGCCTAGAGTATTGGCAGTGAAGCCAACGATATTTGATTCGAGGCGCTGAACCGAGCGGCCTGGGTGATAGCTAAGACCCATCTTAAGGCTGGCTGTTAATAGTGCTCGCAAAAGCAATAGCGGATTGCAATGACCATCATGGGGAGACCAAGTGCCCCCGTGAATGCTTTCACCCAAGCCAGGGAGATGGGTTAACAGAGCCTGTCTATCTAAGTATTCCCATTGAAAATAGCGTGCGAGATAGGGGGATGAAGCCTGAAGTTTACGATAGTTGGCCACACGTGCTTCGGCTTCCTGAACGTCAAAGCAAATATCAATACCGCCCTGGCGAGAGTATTCAAGTGGTACACCACTGCGCTCGCTAATCTCACTAGCAAAGAAAGGCCATGCATCGCTCGACTGTAGACTCAACTCGGCATAACGAGGCATGCCTATACCTTTTCCTTGTACCCACGTTAGTCCGGCATTACCTCGTGATGCGCGTAAAACATCATCTCCTTCGTCTAGCATGATAACTTTTTGACCTCTGCGCAGTAGGCCATAGGCAACAGCCATGCCTACTACGCCACCACCAATAATTAAGAAGTCAAATTGCATGCCGCTAGCTCAATCTAGTTTAAGTAAGCTCGACTATAGGTAGGGGTAGGCTATACGATCCAATACCAATAATTGTCCACTTCATGCGTAAAAGTTATGACTTATGCCCTCTCTTCATTTGCGCGACCGCCAGATCCTTGCTTTTAAGCATGTCATGGAGATCGGTACTGTTTCCGGTGCCGCCAGGCGTATGCTGATTGCACAACCGGGCGTCACGCGCCTGCTCAAGCAACTGGAACATGACGTAGGGTTCACGCTATTCGAGCGTGTTCGGGGGCGTCTGGTGCCGACACCGGAGGCGCGCCTATTTCATCGCGAGGTACAGAAGGTATGGAGCGGCATGGAGCACTTGCGCAGTACCGCGCGGCGGATCAGCGAGCGTGAAGTCGGGGGGCTGCGTATCAGTGCCATGCCTTTGCTGGGAATGACCTTCCTGCCCGATGTATTGGCGGACTTCGCGCCTGGCCATCCCGATGCCAGGATTGAGCTGGCCACTTTCCGCTCAGACCAGGTAGTAGAAGACGTACTCACCCAGCGCTGTGACTTAGGCTTTGCTATTGTTTCTGCAATCGATGACCGCATGAACAGCGACGTATTTCATCTCGACAGCCTATGCGCGCTACCCTCTGGCCATCCCCTTGCGGAACGTGACACGGTGGAAGTGGATGATCTTGCCAATGAGACCCTGATCTGCTTCGAGCCGCAGGATCCCTTGCGCCTCGACCTGGAGCGGTTGATGGAAGCAAGACAGTTACGCCCCAGACGGCGCTTGGAAGTCTCGCTGGCCCTGCAAGCGATCCGGCTAGTCGGCCGAGGAGTGGGCATCGCGATCCTCGACCCCATCAGCGCTAGAGCTTTCAGTGACATGAACTTGGTATTACGGCCTTTTTCTCCCTTGTTAGGAGAGTATTTTGCTTTGCTAACGCCACGTGACCAACCCGTATCTCAGCTCGCCCAGGAGTTTATCGGCGTGTTTCGCCAACGCTTCTCAAAAGCCACCCGACTGACACGGGAGCGTCAGAAAAATGATTAATCTTCGCCAGATAGAAGCCTTTCGGGCGGTAATGGTTCACAAGACAGTGACGCGTGCCGCTCAGACACTGCATGTTTCCCAGCCTGCCGTCAGTCGTTTGGTCGGGGATCTAGAATTCCATGTGGGATTTGCGCTTTTCCAACGCCACAAGGGTAGATTAATTCCCACGCCGGAAGCGTTAGCCCTCTATGAAGACGTGGAGCGCGCCTTTGTCGGCCTGGATAAAATTACCGATACGGCTCGCGAAATTCGTGAATTTCGTACCGGCCGATTGCTGCTAAGCTGCATGCCCGCTTTGGCGTTGAATGCCCTGCCGGCGATGGTTAACACTTTCTCTGAACGACATCCAGGCATCACCATCTCCCTGCAGGTGCATAGCTCCCAGCGCGTACTGGAGTGGGTGGCGACACAACAGTGCGATGCCGGCCTGATAGGCATGCAACTGGTTGACCCCTCCGTCACCATTCGCCCGATTGCCAGTGGGGCGTTGCGGCTAGTGATGCTGCCCGATCACCCCCTTGCCAGCCAGCCTGTTGTGAACATTGATGATCTCGAGGGGGAGTCTTTTGTCTCTCTCGGGCAAACCCAGGATGTCAGGCCACTTATTGACCAGGTCTTCCAGCAGGCGGGCATCAGGCGCCGAATGCGTATAGAGACCCAATTATCGAGTGTGGCTTGCGAGCTGGTCCTGGCGGGAGCTGGGGTATCGTTGATCGACCCGATCACCGCGGATAGCTACCTTTCGCGAGGCTTGGTGTCCCGTTCCTTTACCCCCGAAATTCCCTTTAATTACAGTGCTGTACTTCCTGCTTTCCGGCCGCCGTCACGATTGGTGCTGGAGTTTCTCGATGAGTTGAAACGATATCTTACCGATCAGCTTTCCGCATCGTCCATGCCATTAACCCATAACATTAGCGAATAGGATGGCTAACAAAAGGCATTAGCCCTGATGACAAAAGCGATGCTAGCTTAAATTCCAGGTCGCACTGCCCACGCCTTCTGACCGTTTTCTAGCAATAACAGAAGCGGTGGCGGCCATTGATAACAACAAGTGATAACAACAAGCAAAACATCGACATCAATGACAGGACACTGCAAGCATGAAAAAAATGACTAGCCAAACGACTGCTATGGCGGGACTGCTGTTTCTCGGCATCAATACCGCTTTCGCTGAACCGCTTTATGTCGGCTCCTACGGGGGCTCTACCGAGCAAGCCATGCGCGATGAGATCATTCCAGCGTTTCTCGAAGAGCATGACGCGGAAATCATCTACGTGGCAGGTAACTCCACCGATACCCTGGCCAAGCTACAAGCCCAGCGTGGTGACCAGGAGCTGGATGTGGTGCTGATGGACGATGGTCCTATGTACCAAGCCGTTAACCTGGGTTTCTGCGCGCCGATGCAAGATACCGCCATGCTCGATGACGTCTACGACATCGCGCGTTTCCCCGATGACAAGGCCGTCGGGGTTGGCTTGGTCGCTTCCGGGTTTGCCTACAATGCCGACATGTTCGAGCGTAATGGCTGGGAGCCGCCCTCCTCATGGAAAGACCTGGCCGATGAAAAGTTCGCCGGCAAGCTAGTCGTTCCTTCCATCAGTAACACTTATGGTGTGCATGCCCTGGTAATGGCGGCGCGTCTCAACGGGGGAAGCGAAAGCGATATTGATCCCGGTTTCGAATTCATGCAAGAGCAAGTCGCGCCTAACATCCTCTCTTTCGAGCCTTCGGCGGGCAAGATGTCCGAGCTGTTCCAGAATGAAGAAATCGCCTTGTCGGTCTGGGGTAGTGGGCGCTTGCGTGCGCTGGCTAGCACAGGTTTCCCTGGCGCCTTTGCTTACCCCGAAGAGGGTGCCGTCGCCCTGATGGTAGCTGCCTGTGTCATCGAAGGCAGCGAGGAGCGCGAACTGGCCGAGGCCTTTATCGAACACCTGCTGGCACCGGAATCTCAGGAGCTGCTGGCTGACACCCAGGGCTGGGGCCCCGCACAGCGGAATGCCCAGCTATCCGACGAGTTGGCAAGCGTGCTCCCCTATGGTGAAAAGATCGACCAGCTAGTGGCCGTGGACTGGGATGTCATCAATCCCAACCGTCTCGAGTGGACCAATCGTTGGAACCGTCAGGTTGAGCGCTAGACACGCGTCAACCCCGTTCCTTCGTTGATATCCACTAAAGACACCGCACCCTTGCCTCGTTCTATGGGTAAGGGTGTGGAGGAGTCCTGCCATGAGTTTCCTTCGTTTAGAGTCGTTGACCAAGCGCTTCGGCAGCAATACTGCCGTGCAAGACATCACTCTCGATATCGACCAGGGCGAGTTCGTCTCGCTACTCGGTCCGTCAGGTTGCGGCAAGACGACCACCCTGCAAATGATTGCCGGCTTCGTTGAGCCCACTCGCGGACGTATCCTGATGAAGGGTGAGGACATTACGTCCTGCAAGCCCAATCAACGGGGTATCGGTATCGTGTTCCAGAGCTATGCCCTGTTTCCCCACATGACCGTGGCGGAAAACGTTCGTTTCGGCCTGGAAATGCGCAAGATCCCTGCCGGTGAAAGCCGCCAGCAGGTCAGTGAAGCACTGGAGCTGGTGCGTCTCGATCACCTCGAAGATCGTTATCCTCGCGAGCTGTCGGGTGGCCAACGCCAGCGGGTGGCCCTGGCCCGAGCGCTGGTCATTCGGCCACCGTTGCTACTGCTTGATGAGCCGCTTTCCAACCTCGATGCACAACTGAGAGAAAACATGCAGATCGAGCTGCGTAATATCCAGCAGCAGGTCGGCACCACGACCCTGATGGTAACCCATGATCAATCGGAGGCGCTTTCGCTCAGTGATCGTGTCGTAGTGATGAATCAGGGCAAGGTGGTACAGGTGGACGAACCCTTTGCAGCCTACGAGAACCCGAGAGACAACTTCGTTTCTTCGTTTGTCGGCAAGACCAACCTGTTTGACTGCCACATAGACCAGCGTGAAGGCAGCCAGGCCCACGTCACGCTCGGCGACTGCCGGCTCGAGATCGCCGTGCCCGATGAGATCAAGGGGAACAAGATTCAGCTGTCGATTCGCCCGGAAAAGCTGGAGTTGACTCAGCACACGGCCGGCCAGTTACAGGGGCGTGTGCGGACACGACTGTTCCTGGGCAACCACTGGCTGTATCAAGTCGACAGTAGTGCCGGCGAGCTGTTGATCACTCAGCCGAACCTGGGTGCCCAAGGGGCGGCGGTAGGCGATGATGTCGGTATTTGCTGGCAAGACGGGGCGGTACGTGTCCTGGGGGAGCAAGCAAATGGCTGAGCTTGTTTCCCATCTTCCCTCTTCGACACCCCGGGCCCGCTCGCTTAATCCGGTGCCGTGGTTGTTGAGCGCCCCAGGTGCCGTTTTCTTTCTCGCCCTGCTGGGCATGCCGCTGATCATGACGCTGATACTCAGTTTCAACAGTTTTGATTATTCGGTCGGCATCGTCTCGTCATTCGGCCTCGAAAACTATATCGAGGTTCTGCAAGACAGTTATTTTCACGAGATATTTCTGCGCACCTACGGCATCAGCATTGTGGTAGTGGTGCTGTGTATCTTGATCGGCGTGCCGGAGGCCTACATTCTTTCGCGCATGCGCAGTCCATGGCGCTCGCTGTTTCTTGTCATCACCCTGGCGCCGCTATTGATTTCAGTGGTCGTGCGAACGCTTGGCTGGGTTCTGTTGATCGGTGGCAACGGCTTGCTTGGCAAGTTTCTGGAAGGAAGCGGTATTGCCGAGTCCAGTGCCGGTAACTTGATGTATACCCACACGGGAGTGATTCTCGCGCTGGTTCATGTGCTGGTACCGCTGATGGTGATTTCGGTATGGGCCGCCCTGCAGAAGCTCGATCCTGCCGTCGAACATGCCGGCCTTTCTTTGGGCGCTAGCCATGCCACCGTCTTTCGTCGAGTGGTCATACCCCAGGTACTGCCCGGAATCCTCTCCGGCAGCTTGATCGTCTTTGCCTTGTCCGCCAGCGCCTTCGCCACGCCGGCCATTATCGGTGGGCGGCGTCTCAAGGTGGCGGCCACCGCTGCTTACGACGAATATCTCAGCACCATGAATTGGCCGCTCGGGGCGGCGATCGCCATCGTGCTGCTGGTGGCCAATGTCGTCGTGGTGATGAGCTACAACCGCATGATGGAGCGGCGTTTCCGCCGTACCCTGGGCTAGGAGTCATCACGATGCTACGTAATAGTAAACTCGCCCTGGCGTTTCACACGCTATTCGTCATTTTCCTGCTGGCCCCACTGGTGGTGGTAATGCTGGTGGCCTTCACGCCGCATGGCTATCTCTCCTACCCCACGGACGGGTTCTCGCTGCGCTGGTTCACGGCAATCTTCGAGCACCACGACTTCATCCGTGCTTTCTGGAATAGCCTATATCTCGGCATTGCTGCCGCCAGTTTCTCGGCCTTGCTGGCGGTGCCCGCGGCGCTGGCCATTGTTCGTTACCGGTTCCGTGGCCGTGACGCGTTGGTTGGTTTATTCCTGTCGCCGCTGATGATCCCCCATGTCGTTCTCGGGGTGGCGTTTTTGAGCTTTTTCTCCCAGATAGGCATTTACGGTAGCTTCTGGGCATTGATTGCGGCCCATGTGATTATCGTCATGCCCTACACCATGCGCTTGGTGATGGCATCGGTATTCGGCATGGATCGTAGCGCTGAAAAGGCCGCCTTGTCGCTGGGGGCTTCCCAATGGACGACGTTTCGACGTATCACCATGCCGATGATTCTTCCTGGCGTCGCAGGGGGCTGGATATTGGCGTTCACCACCAGCTTCGATGAATTGTCCATGACCATTTTCGTGGCCTCGCCCAGCACGACCACGCTACCTGTACAGATGTACAACCATATCGCTCACACCGTCGATCCGCTGATCGCCTCGGTCTCTACCGTGCTGATCGTGCTGACGGTGCTGTTCATGGTGCTGCTCGACCGGTTCTACGGAATCGACAAAGTTCTCATCGGCAAGGGTTAAGGAGCCAGCTATGCAGCAGTGTGATTTCGCCGTGATCGGCGGGGGGCTAGTAGGCAGTGCGATTGCCTATGGGCTGGCCAGCCAAGGCCATCAGGTCAGCGTCCTGGATGAAGGCGATGTGGCCTATCGTGCCTCGCGCGGCAATTTCGGGTTGGTATGGGTGCAAGGCAAGGGGCAGGAGATCCCTCTCTATTCGCGCTGGAGCATGCGCTCGGCTTCCCTGTGGGCGGCACTTTCCCAGGAGCTCTTTGAGCTGACGGGAGTCGCCACCCAGCATCACAACCCCGGCGGCGTCCATCTCTGCTATAGCCAAGCGGAGCTGGCGAATCGCGAGGTGGAACTCGATGCGCTAGCCCAGGCGACCGGTCGTCAGTTCACGTTCGACATGCTGGATCACGACCAGCTACGCGACTTGATCCCCGAGATCGGCGAAAGCGTTACCGGTGCTTCATGGTCAAGCTGGGATGGCCACGCCAATCCTCTCTATCTGTTGCGTGCCCTGCACAATGGGATTCGTCACTACGGCGGGGAGTTCGTGCCCGGCAGTAAAGTCAATCGTATTCGGCGCAATGGCGGAAGCTTCGTGATCGAACGTGATCACCAGACCCTCACCGTTGGACGAGTCATTTTGGCAGCCGGGCTCGGCAATCGAGAGCTGGCCCCGCAAGTCGGGCTCGATGCACCGCTTGTACCCAATCGAGGCGAAATCCTGGTCACCGAACGCATGCGACCGTTGCTTGACCTGCCCACCACGTATCTGCGCCAGACCGGTGAGGGCTCGATACTGATGGGCGATTCCCATGAAGATGTCGGCTTCGATGACGGCACCGAAACGCCGGTGCTGGCTCAAATCGCCCAGCGTGCCGTACGCGCATTGCCGGCACTTGCCAATACCCGAGTTGTTCGCAGCTGGGGAGCGTTACGGGTCATGACACCCGATGGCTACCCGCTTTATCAAGCATCCGAAAGCCACCCCGGGGCCTTTGTCGCCTGTTGCCATAGCGGCGTGACGCTGGCCGCCGCTCACGCGAAATGTCTGGCGCCCTGGTTCGCAGGCGCTGAAGCACCTTCTGAGATTACCCCTTTTACTGCGGAGAGATTCCATGTTCAAACGTCTATCCCCGCCTGAAGCCACTAACGAAGCGGTAGTAACTTTCCGCTTTGATGAGCAGACCGTGACGGCTCGCCCTGGCGATACAGTCGCTGCGGCATTACTCACTTCGGGTATTAGTATCTGCCGGAGTACGCCGGTTAGTAATGCCCCTCGTGCTCCTTACTGCATGATGGGTGTGTGCTTTGAATGTTTGGTGGAAGTTGATGGCAATCCCAATGTTCAGGCCTGCCAAGCGGAAGTTCGCGATGGGATGCATGTCCATACACAGCAGGGTGCCAGGAGATTAACTTCATGATTACGCATGACCTAGTTATTCTCGGTACCGGCCCAGCAGGTATGGCCGCAGCAACTACTGCCCTCGAACATGGCATTACGCCGGTGGTAATAGATGAGCAGCCTGCGGCGGGTGGTCAAATTTATCGTGCATTGGAACGTACACCTGTGCTTGATCGGCGGATTCTTGGCGAGGATTACTGGTCTGGTGAGTCTCTAATCAAGGGGCTTAAAGACCCTCAAATTGACTACCGCCCTGCATCCACCGTGTGGCAATTGACCCGGCAGCGCGAAATAGGGCTATTGCATGATGACAAGGCAGAAATGATCTGTGCGCGACATATCATTCTTGCTACAGGAGCCATGGAGCGGCCTATGCCAATAGCTGGTTGGACATTGCCAGGGGTCATGACAGCAGGAAGTGGTCAAATATTGCTCAAGAGTGCCGGGGCTGTGCCCCAGGCACCAGTCGTACTAGCCGGCTGTGGCCCCTTATTATTGCTGCTGGCCACTCAGTATCTTCGCGCAGGTGTCGAGATAGCGGCCATTCTTGATACAACGCCACGGGATCGCTATCGCGCCGCTCTCAAGCATGTTCCCGGTGCGTTACGTAATGTCAGCACTTTATTAAAAGGGGTGGGACTATTACGTGAACTACGTCGTGCAGGTGTTCGCCACATTAGAGGTGTAAGCGCTCTGCGTGCCGAAGGTAGTGGTCAGTTGGAGCGCGTTTTATGGAAGCAACAGGGCGATGATAATTGGCAGACACTTGAAACGCCTACCTTGCTGCTTCATCAAGGCGTTATCCCCAATACCCAAATTACTCGGGCGGTGGATTGCCACCATGAGTGGGATGAGCAGCAATTAGCTTGGCGACCACGTCTGGATGAGTGGCTGGGCACTGATATCCCAGGTATTGCCGTAGCGGGTGATGGAGGCGGTATCGTAGGAGCCAAGGCCGCGGCCATGCAAGGTCAATTAGCGGGGCTGGGGGCTGCCCTGGCGCTAGGTAAATTAACCTTGGAGAACAGTACTGAACGCGCCCAACCAATTCGTAAAGCACTCGCGCGTGACACCGCTATTAGGCCTTTTCTCGATGTGTTGTATAGACCTGCAAAACAATGGCGCTTACCCGATGACGATACGCTAGCCTGCCGATGCGAAGAGGTAACCGGCGGAGAAATCCGGCGTATGGCTGACATGGGCTGCCGGGGGCCCAACCAAACTAAGTCATTCACTCGTTGTGGCATGGGGCCGTGTCAAGGCCGTATGTGCGGTATTACCGTGAGCGAACTGCTAGCAGATGCCAATCAGCAGAGTGTTGAAGAAACCGGCTATTACAGACTGCGACCACCTTTCAAACCGATCACCCTCGGACAGCTTGCAAAGGCGGCGGAGGAAGGCTGATGGCTCGGCGCGTAGTTATTGTGGGCGCTGGCTTTCATGGCTGCAGTGCCGCGCTGCGGTTAAGTCTCCAAGGGTACGAAGTCACTGTCATCGACAAGGCCTATGCAGGCCGTCACGCCTCGGGCGTCAATGCAGGTGGTGTGAGGCGTTTAGGCCGACACCCTGCAGAGATCCCGTTGGCAGTAGCAGCTTGGGAGCGCTGGAAGTGCATGACCGACATCGTCGGTGACGACTGCGGATTTCGCCCCGTCGGGCAGGTCAAGGTGGCCGAAAACGATAAGGACATGGCCATCCTTGCCGACCGCGAGCGTCAGGTACGTGACCTGGGGTTTCACCATGAAGTCCTGATCGGTCGTGACGAGTTACACCGTCGGTTGCCGGCATTGGCCGACCACTGCCCGGGAGCGCTGGCGTGCGATGGCGATGGTTTTGCCAACCCCTATCGCACCGTTACCGCCTGGCGTCGAGAGGCCGAACGCCAGGGAGCCCGATTCCGTGAAGGTATCGAGATAACCGCCATTGAGTCCAAGGGAAACGGCTGGCGGCTGAGCGGCGGCGGTGAGCATTTCGATGCCGACTTGCTTGTCAATTGTGCTGGCGCTTGGGCAGGAGAGCTTTGCAAATGGTTAGGAGAGCCGGTTCCTCTCACTGCTGAAGCTCCCATGTTAATGATCACTGAGCGACTATCGCCATTTTTAGGAACAGTAGTGGGCGCCACATCGCGGCCATTATCTTTTAAGCAGTTTGAGAACGGTACTGTTTTGATTGGAGGAGGGGTGCGCGGTGACGTAGATACTGTTCGGCATGTGGCCGAAACCCGCTTGGATGGGTTGGCGGAGAATGCCGATACCGTCGTCAGCCTGTTTCCGTTCATGAAAGAGGCACGCATCATGCGAACCTGGGCAGGCGTTGAGGCAGTCATGCAGGATCACATTCCTGTCATCGGTCTCAGCAGTCAACACGATAATGTTATTCACGCTTTTGGGTTCTCAGCTCACGGCTATCAGTTAGGCCCCATTACTGGAGAAATGGTCGCCGACCTTGCCATGGAGCGAGAGCCCAAGCTCCCCATCACTCCTTTCTCTATTCAAAGATTTCAAACACCTTGTCCTGAATAGGACGAGTTAACGTACGCCAATTAAGGCAAACTGGAGAGTATTATGATTAAACGACATATCCAAACACCTATTATGCACCGCGCTGTAGAAGCGAATGGCTTTGTTTTCTTTGGTGGAATAATTGCTGATGATCTTACGCTTGATATGGCAGGTCAAACACGCCAAGTGCTTGATAAATTAGAAAGCTATCTAGCCGAAGCAGGTACAGATAATAAGCGAATCGTTACCGCAACTGCCTATGTCTCTGACTTGAACCTTAAGAAAGGTATGAACGATGTGTGGACTCAATGGTTTGAGGCTGACCATCTACCAGCCCGAGCGACATTAGGTGTTGCTGACCTTGGCGAGAATGTACTTTTAGAATTAGTAGTGACTGCAGTTAAGTAATTGCGTAACACTATTGCTGGCGAATTTTTACGCCAGCAATAGTGCTTGATTGCTCTACCTACTAACCACGAATACCCAGCGCTTCACGCTGATGATCACGTAACGCATCGCCTGCCTTCTCGGCCAAGTCGAGCATGTCATTTAGCTCGGCACGGGTGAAGGCGCCGGCCTCGGCGGTTCCCTGTACTTCGATCAGCTCGCCGCTTTCGGTCATTACCACGTTCAGGTCGGTATCGGCCTTGCTGTCTTCCGGGTAGTCCAGATCCAGCACCGGCACGCCTTTATAAATACCCACGGAAATGGCGCTCACCAACTGCTTGAAGGGATCGCCCTTGATCTTCTTCTCGCGTTGCAGATAACGGATCGCATCGATCAGTGCTACGCAGCCCCCGGTAATCGCCGCGGTACGGGTACCGCCATCGGCCTGAATCACATCGCAATCCACAGTAATGGTGAACTCACCCAGCTTCTTCAAATTCACCGCGGCGCGCAGGCTACGGCCAATCAAACGCTGGATTTCCAGCGTGCGACCGCCTTGCTTGCCGCGGGTCGCTTCACGGCCACTACGGGTGTGAGTGGCGCGGGGCAGCATGCCGTACTCAGCGGTGACCCAGCCCTGATTCTTGCCGCGCAGCCAGCGCGGCACACCGGCTTCTACGCTGGCATTACACAGCACTTTGGTATCGCCAAACTCCACCAGTACGGAGCCTTCCGCATGACGGGTGTAATCGCGGGTCAGGCGAATCTCACGGAGCTGGTCGGCTTCGCGACCACTGGGGCGCACAACATCAGGACGCTTAGCACTGCTCACAAATATTACCTCTCGATAAACGCGTAACTGGGAAAAGCCGTCCATTGTACACGTCTGGGAGTGCGCTGATGGGCTTAACATCCAGCTAGCGTCTTGAAAGGGGCGTTTCAAGAGTAGTACGTAGGCGTCCGAAATACGTTAGCGAAATAGGAACTTATGGACGGATGGTACTTCCGTCTCACGCAACAAGGAATAGAAGCTGCTGCGCGGCTCAAAATTGGCAACAAAGCACCATATCTGCGATGTGTTCGGTGAGCAGGAAATCGGTGGCTATAAGATTTATGGGCCTCTGGTGGTATTTGCTTGGAGCCAAGGGAAAGGAAATCGCCAAGCCACTACGCCCTAGAAAATGCGGGAAACGTCGTCTATTCAACATTGCATAAGCAACCAGCCTTGCGCAAAATCAGCTTTGGTATGGTCATTATCGATTTCGCAGCAGAGGCAACAGATCATGTCATTCGATCCAAACTACGTCGCCACAATTGAAGAAATCGCGGATGCAATCACAAATGATAACGTGACATGGGCTAACCACCTATCCTACGACCCGGATGGCAACGGAGAGATGACTGCTATCTGGTTTGCAACTTTGACAAATTCGTCGTCGCTGAGCGCAGACGACATCTTTGTCATCTGAATCCTCGTGACCGTTGACGACAACAGTAGGGAATAACGGAATTGGCTAATCACGCTCCGTATGATGAACGCAAATCAATAGGCCCTACGCCCGATCTCGCCGCGAAAAGTGTGATCTGTTTGCAGTTGCCCCACAACTCCACTGGCTCTGATGTCATCATCTATGAGAAGGATGCCGACAAGGCAATGACGCCTGCGTCAATCGTCAAACTGATGACGGCCGTCGTTGCTATCGAGATGGCAAGTAACTTCCAGTTGCCGAAAAGCTTCAAGCTAGAAATAGTTCCTGAAGATGATGTCGAAGGATCAGGTCGTAACCTTCATGCAGGAGACCGCCTTTCACTCGGCGACAGCATTGCTAACCTTTTGGTGCCGTCATCAAATGTAGCAGCCAATCTGATTGCGCGGACATTTGGCCAAATGATGCTGGGATCGAAGACAGGCACAAGTCACGACGCCGTGCAACGCTTCGTTGCGGAAATGAACACGACCGCTCGAAATCTGGGGATGACGAAATCGCAATTCCTGAACCCACACGGGTTGGCGGTACGCGGACAACGATCTACTGCCCGTGATTTATCATTGCTGGTTAAGAAATGTCTGATATATGGCCCGATTACGAGGGTTTGGGGGACCAAGGCTTTTGCTATTGGGATAACGGGACCGGTGCCGCGCAGGCTGGTTTTAAAGTCTGCTTTTCACTCCTCAACGCGACGGGCTGTACCGGAATTCTCGCTTCCGCAATATCTTGGTGGGAAAACGGGCACGCTATGGCCAGCTATATTCAACCTGGCATCTGTTTCGGCAACTAAGAGCGGAGGGATCTGCGTCTCAGTATCGCTTGGGTCACCAACAGTAGAGGAGCGATACCACGACTATTTGAAATTGGTTGACCTCAGTAATGAATTAGCACGCGGCACCGTTTGAATCTGTACCTTGCACCGCTAATGATCATCGCTCCGGGTGGGAACGATGTTTATGTTTTGTTCACGGATTTCGGACACCTACGCACTACTCATGTAATGACCCCATGAAGTAGGTTGGTTGCGTCAATCGAGACGCCCTTCGTAAAGTTTCTTGAAAGCGGCATAACGCGCAGTGTGCAGCGCTTGCATTGCCTGGTCGGGCTCTAATGTTTGTTCGCCTGGGGTGAGGCCATTGGCAACGCTGAGCACCTCACCATTGGCCTGAGCAGCGAGCGCCGCCACGGCTACTCCAAGTAGTACGGGTTCCGGCGCATCCGCCAGCACAACCCGGCAACCGGTACCGTCGGCATAGAGCTTGCGCAGCAGTGCTGAACGTCCATGCCCTCCGCTGAGGTGCAGGGTATCGATGGCATAACCATGGGCGTTCATACGCTCTATGATGGCACGGGTGCCGTAAATCAGCGAGGTGGCTGCCGCCCAATAGACCTTGATGAAGCTCTCGCGAGGACTATCAAGGGTCAATCCCGTGATGGTGCCGCGAATTTCCGGATCCGCCAATGGCGAGCGATTGCCAATGAAGTCTGGACAAACATGGGTGTCAGGAGCTGGGTCGCCGGATGCCAAGCGTTCGAGTAGAAGGTCTGATAACGCGCCGTGAAGATCGTCGCCGAATTCACTGCTGGCTGAAAATAGTGCCGCCAGATGATCTAGAAGGGCACCGGTAATGCTTTGCCCCCCTTCGTTGGCAACAAAGCCGTCGCATAGCACACCTGGATAGGGGCCCCAAACGCCGGGTACCTCTCGCCGCTCGGGCTGGGCGCCAATATGGCAGGTGGAAGTGCCGCCAATCACGGCAAGTCGGCGCTCGGGAGCATCAGCGAGGCTTCTGCCTAGTGTGCCAAGCGCACCGGCATAGGCATCAATCATGCCCACTGCGAAGGTACACCGAGTCGTCAGTCCCAAGTCATCGGCGGCTTCTTCGGTCAACTGCCCAAGTGCTACACCCACGGGAAGGGCTTGTTCGGGCAGGCGGGCGCACTCGAGTACATCCTGCATATTGATCTGCTTTAGAAAGTCGCGATCCCAGCCATGACCAGGGCGTGGGTCAAACGTCCACTTGCAGGAGAGCATGCAGACCGAGCGTTCAAGAGAGCCGGTGCATTTAAAGCCCAGCCAATCGCCTAGATCACCAGCGTAGCCGATCTTTGCATAGAGCTTGGGCTGGTGCCTCTTCAACCACATGAGCTTAGGCATCTGCATCTCAGGAGACATGACACCACCCAGATTGCGCAGCGGCGCGGCCTGGGTAGCCGTGCACTCAGCGGCTTCTGCAGTTGCCCGATGATCCATCCACACAATGATATTCCACGCCTCATCGCCCGGTGAGAGCGCTAGAGGCTTATCCTGTTTATCAAGGAGCACCAACGAGCAGGTGGCGCTCACCGACATACTGGTGATGGAATCGGACGTTACACCGGCAGCCTCGCGGGCGCGCTGGGTTGCGCTGCATACCGCGCGCCAGATATCCGCTGAGCTTTGCTCCACGTGATGCTCGGCAGGGCGATGCATTGCAATGGGTGTTTTCGCTTCGGCAAGCATCACGCCATCCGGCGTGAAAATGCCTGCTCGGGCGCTGCCCGTACCGATATCAATGCCTAGAACATGTTCTTGATGACTCATGGGAAAACCTTACTCACGACTGTTTAATAAATGGCATACGTAGTGCCATTACAATAATTAGAAAAGCCCCCCATACCGCGGTGGCTAGATGCTGGCTGGCGCCCATCAGATTCATGCCGGAAGCGATTACCTGCAGGCTCATCAAGCCCAGCACCAGTGGCAGTACGCGGCCAAAGCCACCAAAGGGGTTTGCCCCGGCCAGAAAACAGGCCAAAACCGTAATCAGTAGGTAGCTCTCGCCGTGGCCTACACGTACAGAGTTAAAGCGGGCGAGCATCACCATGCCCGCTAACCCTGCCAAAATGCCGGAAATCGTGTAGACGGTGATCAGCACGCGCTTGACGTTAATGCCCGAGTACTCCGTCGCCCGAGAGTTGGAGCCCAGCATATAAATCGAAAAGCCAGTGCGGGTGAAATGCATGATGTAGATCAACCCTGCGGCAGCGGCGAGAAAGATCAGCATGGGGATTGGTATGCCCAGAAAACTGCCGCTGCCGATGGTTTGAAATACCTCCGGCATGCCTGAAATACCGCCACCGCGGGTTAAAAACTCACCCACACCCTGCAGAAAGATCATTGCCCCAAGGGAAACCAAAATGGGGTGGGCGCCCACATAGGCAACGATAACGCCAATCAAAAAGCCTGCGGCAGCGCCGACGGCAAGCCCGGCGATAATCGCCATGGGAACGCTTAGTATGCCCATGCCCGCCAGTAACCCCTGTACCAGCCAGGCGGTCATCAGCCCTGCGATATTGGCGGTAAAGGTAACCGAGAGGTTCAGGCCGCCGGAAATAATGGGTAGCAGCATCGCCAGTGAGAGTAACCCCAGCTCCGGCAGCTGCATCGACATCGAGCCAAAATTAGTGGCGGTCAGAAAGCCCGGTGCCAATAGCGAGAAGAGTCCAATACTGCCGATGAGCAGAGCCGTCATGGCGGCCACTTCAATGCTATCGCCCCCCAGGCGGAGTCCGGCCGTGGAGGGCTGTTTATTCAGGCGCTTATTCATACGTTCCTCGCCTTGGTGGTGCGGGGCAACAGGTTGCCTAGGTTGCTGGTGGTGATCGCAATCAAGATAATCAGCCCGACAATCATGCGGAAGGCGTAAGGAGTGACGCCCAGCAGGTTCAGGCCGTTTTGGACAACGGCGAGAAGCAGAACACCCAGTACGGCGCCGAGCACTGAGCCGCGCCCACCACCCAGGGTGGCGCCGCCTAGCACGACAGCCGCCAGAATTGGCAACTCCTGGCCTATCAAGGCGTTGGGCACGACCTCTTGTACGATATGTGCCTGCATCAGGCCCGCCACCCCCGCGCATAGACCCAGCCAGCCGTAGGCAAAGGCATGGATCTTCCAGACACTAACGCCAGAGCGGCGGGCGGACTCGGGATTTGATCCGAAACCGTAGATCGCGCGACCAAAACCGGTGCGGGCCAGAATGAACCAGGTGAGTATTACCATCACCACCATAACTGCCGCGGGTAAGTAGAGCGTGGCTGATCCGCGTTCGGCGGGTAGGTCAAGCAGCGGAACGGAGTAGTAGAGCCAATCGGGGATATCGTAGATGGACACCCCGCTGGTGAAATACATCAAGAGGCCGAAAAACAGGTTAAATGTGCCGATGGTGACGATGATCGAAACTATTCGGAAGCGATGAATCAGCAGCGCATTGAAGAGCCCCAGTAGCATGCCAACCAGCATCGAAAGCAGGATGCCAAGCAACCAGTTGCCCCCGCCCAGGTAATTCATCAGCAGTGACAGCACCACGTACTGCACCACGGATGCCGCCACTGCGAAGGAAATATCTATCCCACCCGCAATCAGAACGACGACCAGGCCCACTGCAAAGATGATATTGACCGACTGATTGTTAAGCAGGTCGAACAGATTCTGAAAGGTGAGAAAGCTGTCGGTCGCTAGTGCCAACACTACGCACAGCAGCATGAGGATACTCAATAGAGTACCTTCAGTGCCGATTCTTCTGTTTAGCAGTCGTTTATGCATTGATGATCGCCTCCAGCGCTTCTTCCGTGGTCTCCGCAGGTATGACCTCGGAGTAGATGCGCCCCTCGCGCAATACGAGCGCACGGTCTGCGTTCATCCAGATTTCTCCTGCTTCATCCGAAATCAGAATGATGGCCATGCCCTGGTCGGCAAGATTTCTGATGATGTCGAAAATACCGGCTTTGGCGCCTACATCGACGCCAATCGTCGGGCAGTCAAGAATGAGAACGTCGGGTTCAGTGGCTAGCCATTTGGCGAGTGCAATGCGTTGCTGGTTACCACCGGATAATGAGGAGACCGCAAGCTCGGCATCACTCACCTTGGTTTTAAGCTGCTCAATCCAGTGGGCGGTCAGTGCCTTGATGCGCTGAGGGGAGAGAAAGAAGCGCGGTTTTTCCAGTTTTGGTAGTACTGTCACTGCGGTATTCATATTGATGGACTGGTTTTGCACCAGACCAAGATTGAGTCGGTCTTCAGAGAGGTAGGCAATGCGATGGCGCACGGCATCGCGGTTGGAGTTTAGCGTCAGCGGTTGACCCTCTTTTAGCAGCTGCCCTGAAGTGGGCTGGGTCATCCCAAAAATCGTGTGGGCTATTTCGGTACGCCCTGCGCCCAGCAAACCCGTCAGGCCAAGAATTTCACCGCGATGCAGGGTGAAAGAGACATTTTCAAATTCCCCTTCACGGCTTAAGTTTTTAAGCTCCAGTACCGGGGCGCCTTTGTGTGTTTCAGCACGAGGGGTAAACTCAAGTTCAAGCCCGGTCATCAGGGTTGAAAGTCGTGCCTGGGTCATCCCCTCGGTGGGGTAGGTGCCGACCAACTTCCCGTTGCGGAGCACGGTGACGCGTTGACACACCTCCAACACTTCCACCAGCCGGTGGCTGACCAAGACAATGGAAATGCCTTTCGCCGCCAGTGAGCGGGTAATGCCCAGCAGTGTCTGCACCTCTTTATAGGTAAGCGAGGCGGTGGGCTCATCCATAAAAATGATACTGGCCCCTGCACGCAGCACGCGGCAAATCGCAACGAGTTGACGATGGGCAATCGAAAGGTCTTCAACACGGGCCATCGGATCCAGGTCGAGGCCAAACTGCTGAATGATCTCGCGGGATTGCGTCAGCGCATCTTTGTAGGAAATAGGCCGCCAAGGCTTGGCAACGTAGTCATCGAAGACGATATTTTCCGCGACGGTCAGGTGCGGGAACAGCGCGAGATCTTGCCAGATCACATGGATGCCCCGGTTGCGCGCCTCTATCGGGCTAATGGCAGAGAGCGTTTCATCGCCAAACGAAAGCTCTACCCCCTCTTCAGGGGTGTATACGCCGTTAATAATTTTAATGAGCGTGCTTTTGCCACAACCGTTTTCACCTGCAAGGCAAAGCACCTCACCCCGGCGAAGTTCGAATTCGACATCATCGAGCACCCGGCTTTGACCGAAAATCTTGCTAACGTGACGCGCTCGAATCGCGATATCGCCCATTGGAGGCTCCTCTCTCAACATCACTGCCGCGCTCATCAGGAGCGCGGCAGCCTTTACACGATCAATAAGCGCAGTCTTACAGGCCGAGCTCTGCCAGCTCATCCACGGTATCTTTGCTCAGCTTGAGTGGCTGTGAGGCAAAGATCGTCTTGCCGTCCAGGGTAATTTCACCCAGTACCGGCAATTCGGCGCCATCGGTAATCTCTTCGCCGTTATAGAGCATTTCACCCAGGGCAACGAACGCTTTGCCTGCGTCTAGAGGGCTCCACTGGAAACCACCGGTAATCACACCTTCGTGTACCAGGCGGCGCCCCTGGCCAGGAGAAAACAGGCCCATAACGGCCACATCCCCTTCCAGCCCCCGCTCTTTCACAGCCCGAGCAGCGCCGATGGTTCCCTGGCTACCAAATGACATGATGCCGGCCAAATCTTCGTGGGCACGCAGCAAGTCCAGGGTGGTGTTGCGGCTGTCATCGACGCTTTCGGCAACGCCGAAACGATCAGCGGCTTGGGTCAAGCCCGAGCAGTTATCATCGAGCCAGTTCACGGCAGCATCTGCCCAGGCGTTGTGAGCGGGCACGCTGAGGCCACCAACGTAAACGGCATAAGAGCCTTCGCAGCCGGTGGTGTCAGCCAATAGCTTGGCGTGCTCTTCGCCTAACTGCTGCGCTGAAATCATTTCAAAGTCGTAGTCGATGTTGACCGATTCGGGGCTTTCATGGGTCAGTACGATAATTCCCTGATCACGTGCTCGTTCCAATACCGGCTCAAGAACCTCGCGATCATTCGGGACAACACCAATGACATCAACGCCACGGCTGATCAGATCCTCTATCGCACGTACCTGCAGGGCAGGGTCAGCGCTGGTGGGGCCTACCATATAGGCTTCTACTCCAAGCTCTTCACCCATTTGTTCGATGCCCATTTCCATGGCATTGAACCAGGGGATGCCACCCACCTTGGCGACCACGGCAATCGTAGGAGACTCCTGAGCCATTGCGCCGGTGCTGCCGATAATGCCTGTTAGCGTAGCTGCGGTAAGAAGTGCTTTGTATTTCATTGTGATTTCCTGCTTGCTGTTGGCTGACCCAGTCAGTGGAATAGAGTGCATTGAAGCGCTTTAATAGTGCTGCTGTACGTTGCGTCATGGTCAAATAAAATGGCGCAGACGCTTCCGAGCCTCACAATGCATAGGAGCTTTACACAGTGCTGGATACGTTGAGTGGTGCCTAAGCGATGCGTCATCGCTATCGTTATTGTCATTTAGTCGAGAATGCACAATCGGTTGTGCATAGCGTAGGATTGATCTATTGCATCATCACGTCAATGCTACTTTTATCTAATCGCAAGGAGCTGCCACGTGGTTAGCGACTCTTCATCCAAGCGGCTGACTATTTACGACCTGGCGAGGTTGGCAGAAACATCGCCCAGTACCGTCAGTGCCGTGCTCAACGGCACTTGGCAGCGCCGTCGCATCAGCAAGAAACTTGCCAGCAAAATTCTTTCGCTCGCCCAGTCGGAAGGCTACTCGGCCAACATGCAGGCCCGTGCCTTGCGGCGCGAGCGCTCAGGTATCATCGGCATGATCCTGCCGTTGTACGACAACCGCTATTTCAGTTCGATAGCCCAACACTTCGAATCAGAAGCACGTCGACGGGGGCTGTTTGCGATTGTTTCGTGTACGAATCGAGATCCCAAGCAAGAGTGCGAAGCAGCCCGTATGATGCTGGCTTACCGTGTCGAGTGCCTGGTATGCACCGGCGCAACGGATCCGGATACGATTGCACAGATGTGTGCAGAGAGCGGCGTGCAAAGCATTAATCTCGATCTTCCTGGCAGTAAGGCACCGTCGGTGATTTCCAATAACCGTGATGGCGCGCGACAGCTTACCCATGCCATCCTCAACCGCCTTGCTGAAGAGAAGCGCAGTGATGACCCTGTGCTATTTATTGGCGGCCGTGATGAGGATCACAATACCCGCGAGCGTATTGCCGGCTTCAAGCAAGCGAGAGAGGAGGTGGGACTGGCGACGGCGGAAGAGAATATCCTCCCCTGCGATTATGCTGCCGATAAGGCCCAGGCTGCGTTGGCAACATACATGCGTAACCGGTCTACTCTGCCCAGCGCTATGTTCGTCAACTCCACGATTTCTCTTGAGGGCATCGTTCGTGGGTTACAGCTAAATGGCTATTATCTAGATGACATTATTTTTGGTTGTTTTGACTGGGATCCTCTTGCCGCTGCCTTTCATCCGCGTTTGATGATGGTTCGGCAAAATGTGATCGAGATGATCGACCGCGTCTTCGAGCTGATTGATACGCCACCGCGGGATTCCCGTCTGCTCATAGAGGTTCAGCCAGAAATAATGGGTGTTTGATACGCTCTTTCGCACAGCATTTACTGAATCGAATGAATAGGCTAGCCATCTTAGACACGACTGTTGGCAATGCTTTATACACCGTTATTCACTATCAGGATGAAACATGGTCACTTCCAGCCGCGTACACAGCATGACCGCCTTTGCCCGCACCGAGCAGGCTGCCCCGTTTGGCACGCTGCAGGTGGAAATTCGCTCGGTGAATCAGCGTTATTTAGAGCCTCACTTCCGCCTACATGAAAGCCTGCGTGATTTAGAGCCAGTGCTGCGTGAAGCGCTGCGCACCCGTTTAGCCCGTGGCAAAGTCGAGTGCAGTGTTCGCTTTGAGAGCGCCGAAACCGCCCAAGCCCCCGCCGTTAACAGCGTCCGCTTAGCCGCCATTGCTGATGCGCTAACCGCCATTCAGCAGCAAGTGCCCAGCGCCGTGCCGCCCACCACACTTGCGCTACTCAACCAGCCCGGCGTGATGGAAACCCAACACCTTGACCAAGACGCCATCAAGGCCGCCGCCAAAGCGCTGTTTGACCAAGCACTGAATGAGCTGATTGACGCCCGTGCCCGTGAAGGGGAAAAGCTTGCCGAGATGATCACCACCCGCCTGACAGCGGTAAGTGAGCAGGTCGCCACCGTGCGCAGCCTGCTACCGCAGATTCTGGAGCGCCAACGCGCCCAACTGCTGGAACGCTTGGAGGTTGCCAAAACTGAACTCGACCCGCAGCGCCTGGAAGCCGAACTGGTACTGGTGGCGCAAAAAGCCGATGTGGATGAAGAGCTAGACCGCCTGACCGCGCATATAGAAGAAGTGAGCCACCAGCTCGCCCAGAAAGGCCCCAAAGGCCGCCGCCTGGATTTCCTAATGCAGGAACTCAACCGCGAAGCCAACACGCTCTCGTCAAAATCCGTGGTGGCTGAGACGACACGCTGCGCGGTGAAGTTGAAGGTGCTGATCGAACAGATGCGGGAGCAGATTCAGAACATTGAATGATGTTCTTGGGTGTTCGAGGTTGTTCTTGATTGCATTATAAATCAAATAGTTATGTAATTTCGACGCTCATAGTGTTCGTGTAAGTTCTGCCAAGTTTGGGTGGTGATGGGTAGTAGATTGGGGAGTATTTTCTCGCTATATTATGTCGGCGAGATTGTACTCCCCAATTTTTTAAGGCAGGAAAGTGGGCAAGCTATACGACAAGACCGTCAAGAAACTGATCAAAGAGAAGCCATCCGTGCGGCATGCCGATGGCAATGGTCTCTACCTCATGACCCCGAAGCGCGGCGATGCCTACTGGATGCTGCGCTATACCACCCCAGCTACCAAGCTCCGGCGCGAATACACCATCGGCAAGGTGGACGACTGGTCATTGGCCGACGCCCGTGATGAGGCGGCGAAGCTGAGGTTGGCGATCAAGCGTGAGGGTGCTGACCCGGTTCAAGAGCGGCAGAAGGTCAACCAAAACCCCTTCAAAACGCTCAATGACCTGTACGCGGACTACTACGAGCTTCGCAAACGAGAAATCGCGTCTCACCATAAAGAGAAGAGCCTGTACGAACGCGAGGTGGCCTGGCGCATCGGGAAGGTGGAGCTGGAAAAGATCCGGCCAGTGGATATCAGTGAAATTCTGCGCGACGTGGCCAATGGCTATGACGACAATAAGCCCCGCCCAACCCTCTCAAATGACTTGATGCGTCTGTTGAGGAATCTGTTTGATCATGGCATCAAACTGGACGTCACCAGGTTCAATCCGGCCTCGCCATTCCGTCCCAGGGACGCCGGCGGAGAGGAGAAGGCCGCCAACTACCCAATGAATGAAGACGAAGTCACCGAGTTCTTTACCAAACTTAGGGTGATTCCGGCGCAGTTCAGTCGAGAGAACTACTTGGCCTGCGCGTTGCTGATAGCGACTTGTACGAGAAAGATGGAGCTTTTGGCCGCGCCTTGGTCGGAATTCGATCTGGAGAACCGTATCTGGTACCTGCCCGAGGAAAGGACCAAAAAGAGAAGGGCCATCGATATCCCGTTGGCGGAACCCGCCGTGGAATGGTTGAATGAACTGAAAGTACGCTCCTGTGGGAGTGAGTGGGTCTTCCCCGCTCGCAGGATCAGCAAAAAAGCACGGACTCCGCACGTATGCGAGAATACGCTCAACCATGCGCTCAAGAAGCTCTTTGAGAAAAAGCTCTTCTCATTTGACAAGCGCCGCGTCCACGATCTTCGCGGCACGGCCCGTACGAAACTGGGTAAGCTCGGCTTTGATGACAATCTGGCCCAGCGCTGCCTGAATCAGCTGCCCGGCAACCGGACTGACCGGGTCTATAACAAGCATGCGTATTTTGAAGAACGAAAAGAGGCTCACGAGGCGCTCTGCGAATGGTTAGCGCCCATCGTGAGAGGTGAAGTTAGTTCTGGAGAGTAAAAGGGGCCAAATCAAGCCCCTTGCTGTTCGATCCAAGCCAACAGATCCGATAGTCGCCACGCCACCGAGTTGCAGCCCAACTTGAGCCGTGCCGGAGCCACTCGCTTTCTTTCCAAAGTCCACCACTGCGTCCGACTGACACCCGTAATCGTTCGACGGTCCGACTCCCGAACCAGCCGCTCACACTGTCCAGAACGAGCCAGAAGCTTGGTGCGCACCTCTTCCGAAGGCGGACTGAAGGTTTTATCAATCATCCTCCTCTACCTCCGAATCACCAGTGGGAATAGTGGGAAACTGGGAAAGTCCATCTCCATCCGGTAGCGCTTCCCAATACGCCTTGATGCGATCAGGCCACAGGGCGAAAAAACGCTCCGATCGATCCCGCAGCTTGATTTTCATGGTGCCACGGCTCTGCTCATTGGTTTCCATGAAATCTCTCTGGATAAGCGGCTCAATTTCCCGAGTGTATCGACTACGAAGGCCAAGCTCCTTGATCAGAGTATTTTTGGGTATCAGCCACTGCGTCTCACCGGCCACTTTGCGTCGCAGACCAATTGCTCTTCCGTAATCCCCCCGCTCTATGTCAACAAGGCGGTGATTCCATTTGTAAATCGCATCGCGAAGGCGAGCCAAAATGCGGTGCTCCTCCGAATTGAAGATGTGACCTCGGCTCCGAAGCCAGGCTCCAACTGCTTGGTGTACCGCTCGAACTGACTCCGCTTCCGACCAGGGGAGTAGGTAGTTCCGGCAGGCTAGGCACAGAGCAGCGGTGATCAGTGCGAACCGCCTGATCACCCGGAGGACTTGCGAAGCCATATGAGAGGTCTTCCATTGGTCCGTCAACCGGGCGACCTCATTCTGGATATAGCCGGGCAAGTCATCCACATCTTCTGTGAGACGCTCAAGCCAGTGCCGGAACAGCGTGCCATGGTAGTGCCTGGTGCGGCTTTTCAACGCGTCCACGAACTCTTGGGGGCTGCTGAAGCCATGCACCTCGTCAAAGGCTCCAAATTTTCCAAAAACGGGGATCTCGACAAGACGATTCTCTTGGCCGGCTTTAACCGACTTTCCTATTTCCTGAAACACTTCCGACAGCCATACCTCACCAGTACTTAACGCCAGCGTTCGCCAGTGCGTTTGTTCAGCAAGATCCCCTGAGATATTCGCGCGCAGCTTACTGGCACCGGTCATTATGTGATACGTCGCCACATCGACATCTTCCGGCCGAGCCAGGCCAATCTCGTCCAACGCTAACAACATGTCGTTGTGCTCAGCAGCGACGGCTGCCAAGCCATTGGCAGTCGCTACCCAGTTCCTCACGAACGTTGGTGCTCCACAAACACTCGCGGCCACCTGCAGCAACGTCGTTTTCCCGGTGGAGCTATTACCAACCAAGTGAAAGGCCCCATTTTCAAGCTCCGCATGCTTTAGCAGGGGCGCCGCGAGTGCCACCCCGACGCTGAGGATCGCCAGCGGGTTGCCGCCACAGAGCTTCCCCACTTGATTCTGCCAGTCTTGAAGAGACCCGCTTTCCTGGAGCAACGGTGAGGTCGATAGCTGCCCTACAAAGTGGTGCTGCTCATCCGCCTGACCTGCCGTCCAGCTGCTCGTCGCGAAAATAGGCCCATGCCAGCCGCTGCGGTCGACGGTTGTGGCCGGAGGCGCCTTTGCCATTTCCTCCAGCAAATACCGCTGCAGTCGTGTCCAGCTAATATTGCCGGGTTCGAGCGGGTAGCCGGTGTCCACCAACAGCTCTCGTATCTGACGAGCGTTATCACCGTTCAGAGTCCTCGCATACACCACCTCGCGCAGCAGGACGTTGTCCATATTTTTCCACTGCAGCAGCGCGCCGTGGCCGTGTTTTTTATTGGAGAGGCGGGTTCGGGCAACAACCTCTATCCACCCGCCAACCCTCTGCCACTCTTCAGAGCTGTAGCAGTACAGCCCTGAGTCTCTCAATTGATATTTCATTCGCGCCTCCGTCACAGCCGGTCTAGCCAGTCACGAACATCCTGAATCCGGAACCTGACGGCCCTTCCTTGCGGGCTTGGCTTTATGGGGGCAGGGAAACGACCGGCTTTCACGTACCGTCGAAGCGTGGCTTGCGAAAGCTGGGTGACGGCACAAACCTCTTCATAGGTGAGCAAACGCTCGTTCGTCTCGTTGAAATACTGTCGTTGCATAATCCACTCCTGGTTCGTTGTTTAACGGACAGGAGTGATTATGAATAGTCCTGAATTGACACCAGAACCGCGGAATTGGCCATTTTGGGCGCAAAGAGAAAAAATTTATAACCAGCTGAATTTAAAGATTATTTTTTGTTATTTGGGCGATTTTCATGTGAATCCCATCGGTTTACGAGCAAAATCTGGCGAAAATGTAAGCAATCGCTGTTACCCGCCACCATCACGGCATCATTTTGTGAAGCGGTAATGCGCATTGACTTTCACATGTGAAAGTCAATGCTGGACGTGATCAAAACAGCCTCTTAAAGAGCCTTTTCGAGGCCCTGTTATTTTACGGGGCATGTCCATATCACAACGGGGCTCCAAAAGGTCTCTTCCAAGCCCTTTGTAAGTGCCCCGAGGAAGTAGCGGGAATTGTCGTAGCGACGACAGTCAGTCCGGTTCCATCAAGCCACCGGATACCGGTGTTGTCACTGAGGTGGGAGGCCAGGGTCCCAAATAAATAATGGAGCGCGGATCCTTCAGCCCATGCGAGCTATTTCATGGCGCGTGGGAGCGCAGCGGTAAAGTCCCAAATCAGGTAGTTACGTGGACAGGAATGGAAAGGTCCCATGGCTTGGGGAAGGAATCTGCCTCCAACCCCGTCTTTTCGTCCGAAAAAGGCAAAAGCGCATGGCAGCTCCAAGCACTCAGCTGCTTACGATTGTTGGCAAGTCCATAGCGAGGAGCCAGCCATGAGCAAACAAATGACTCACCAGGAAATCTGCGAAAAGTGGGGGGCAGTCAGCCGAGCCCAAAACGTGAACCACCAACAAGGTATCGAAGCCGCCGTCAAGCAATGCCGGCAATTTCTGACGGCGATTCACCAGCAAGCAGACGTGGAGCAAGCCAGGTACCGCTATCTGGCGCAGCGAATCTGTGACCACTTCTGGTCCCACAACGTCGCGCATCGCACTGACAGTACACCCGGGTATCCCGGGCACTTCGGCTGCCGCGTTCGGCTCCGGAAAAGAAAGCTGGAGTTGTCCTGGTACTACAATCGCTTTGTGCCGAAGAAGGGTGGTGAAGGCCGCTCGGTGTTCAGTGAATACATCCGCAAAGAAGGCCGGTTCCGCTACCACAAACCGGCCTTCACGCGGGCACAGGATTGGGAGAAACCGCTCATCATGGAAACTGAGGACGGTTTTGAAATGTTGCGAAGGCTCAATGCCAACCAGGCGGAGCTTTGTCGAATCGTGCGGAAAAGCGAGCGCCTCCTGAAAAATCTGGAGGAGCACCTCGGTGGGCTGGCGACCAGCGGGAGTTCGAGCCCCTCCAACGATGAGGGATGAGGGCTGTTGGCGGTAAAAGGCATGCCGCTCACACCGCAGGTGTTGATTGCGTGGGGCTATTGATGGGATCGCCCAGATTTCAGGTGGCTATATATGCCGTTCTTTGCTGGTCTATCCGGGTCAAATCGGTTGAATGCAGCGTGGTACCTCTATATATTGATCAGTCAATGTAGTGTAGGGCTGTTCCGCCCATGAGACCGTGCCGCCTCAGATAAGGTGGCAACACCATCGCCCATAGGAAGCGAAAACATGGCCGAGATGGAAGATCGCTGGTTATCCGTAGACGAAATAGGCAAGCACCTCGGTGTCAGCAATGACACCGTGTACCGCTGGATCGACAAGCACGCAATGCCCGCCCACCGTATGGGGCGATTTTGGAAGTTCAAAAAAGTCGAAGTGGATGAGTGGGTCAAGGGCGGTGGAGCCGCTGAGACGAGCAAGGGTGAGCGTTCCGAATGACCCGAGGCAGGTATCGCATCTCCTTCACGTCCGGCAGCCTGTATCACCGCGAATCGGTGAAGCTGGCCGAGCTGTACCTGTCGCTCCGTGACTGGGATGAGGTGCGTGCTCAAGCGCTGCATGACAACCTGCTACAGGCCAGAACGGAAAGCACGGCAAAGCGCACCTGTAGAGAGGCGGTTGCTCGCCTGAAGACGTTGGGCGAAAGCGAACTCACTTTCCTGGCCGAGGCAAACCACCAGGATCAGGCGCACCTCCTCTGGGTTGCGGTGTGCCGCCTGTACCGCTTTATCGCAGACTTTGCAGTGGAGGTACTCCACGAACGGTTTGTCGCGATGAAGCTGGATCTCAGTTTTGAGGATTTCGATGCCTTCTACAACCGTAAATCGGAGTGGCATGACGAGCTTGATAATGCCAGCGCCTCAACGCGCGATAAATTGCGGCAGGTCCTGTTCAGAATGCTGCGGGAGGCAGGGTTGTTAGCTAAGGACAAAACCATAAACGCAGTACTGCTAAGCCCCAGGCTGATTGAGTTGCTGCGTCAGAACAATCCTGACGAGTTTTTCTACTTCCCAGTCTATGAATCCGATATCAGGGGGATGTCAGCTTGAAAAAGGACATTGCCAAAATGCCGATGCAGGAGCGACTCCAGCACCTGTTCAGCGTGGTTTCCGGCCAGCGATTCCTGAACAAACAGGGGCTGGGTAATGAAGTGCCTTTCTTCATCTGTCCCTACCGGCCTGAAGAAGCGGTCGAAATGGAGCGTCTTCAGCGGCAGTTGGTTAACCGGCTGGAGCAGGCGGGCATCCGGATCCTGAGTATCAATCTGTACGACCTGGCCGTCGATATTTTGAAAGAAAGAGACATCTGGGAACAGGTGTTGGAACTCGAGCCCACGGTCTCAAAGGATCAGCTGAAAGAACTGCTACAGGGAGTGCTGGACCCGGAAGCCCATTTGGTGCCCGCTATTGCGGCAAAGCTCCAGTCCGTTGAGTTTGACGTGCTGTTTCTCTCAGGGGTGGGCGAGGTCTTCCCCTACATACGCTCCCACAACGTGCTCAACAACTTGCAGAGCACCGCCAAAGACCAGCCAACGGTGATGTTCTTCCCGGGCTCCTATACCCACTCGCTGGAAACCGGCGCATCGCTGGATCTGTTCGGCAGGCTGCATGACGACAAGTACTACCGTGCGTTCAACATCTTTCATTACGAAGCCTGAGCGGACGATACGATTCGAGGCGTAATCATTAAGGGAAAGTACAATGACATTGAAGAATATTTTTCTAAAGCCCGTTGACCGCCCCATTGAAGGCGTTATCAAAGCCGACGATGAAGCCAGTCTTCGCCTCGAAATTGAAGAATACGTACTGACCAACGAAGTCGAGAAACGCCTCGAAGAGTTCCTGGACGCCTACAATAACTACGAAGGGGCGAACGGGGTCTGGGTATCCGGCTTCTTCGGCTCAGGTAAGTCGCACCTCCTCAAAATGCTGGCCCTTCTGCTTGAAAACCGGGAGATGGACGGTGCTACTACCCTGGACCTGTTCCTTCCCAAGTGCAGTGAGAATGAAATTCTCCGGGGCGACCTGAAGCGAGCTGTCTCAATTCCGGCGAAGAGCATTCTGTTCAACATCGACCAGAAAGCCGATGTCATCAGCAAAACCCAAATCGATGCGCTTCTGGCCGTGTTCGTTAAAGTCTTCGACGAAATGTGCGGCTACTACGGCAAACAAGGGCACATTGCCCAGTTTGAGCGCGATCTGGACGGCCGTGGCCTGTACAAGCAGTTCAAAGCCGAGTACGAGGCCATCGCCGGCCGCCCCTGGCAGAAAGGCCGGGAGCAAGCCCTTCTGGAAGGCCCCAATATTGCCAAAGCCTACGCCGCTGTGACCGGTGGCGACCCGCAGTCGGCAGCGGGCATTCTGGACAAGTACCGCAGCGAATACCGCGTTTCAATTGAAGACTTCGCGGACAATGTGAATGCCTATATCGAGAAGCAGGCAAAAGAGGGTGGCCACAAAGAGTTCCGCCTGAACTTCTTTGTGGACGAGGTCGGCCAGTACATTGCCGACAACACCAAGCTGATGACCAACCTGCAAACCATTGCCGAGAGCCTCGCCACCAAGTGTCGGGGCCGGGCCTGGATTATCGTCACCGCGCAGGAAGAGATGAAAAACGTGGTTGGCGAAATGGGCAAGCAACAAGGCAACGACTTCTCGAAAATTCAGGCACGGTTCAATAACCGCATGAAGCTGTCCAGCGCGGACGTGGCAGAGGTCATCCAGAAGCGCCTGTTAACCAAGACCGAAGAAGGCGTCAATCAGCTGTCGGACGTCTATCACGCGCAGGCAAACAACTTCAAAACCCTGTTTGACTTCGCGGATGGATCGGCCACCTACCGGAACTTCCGGGACAGGGACCACTTCATCCACAGCTACCCCTTCGTCCCCTACCAGTTCGCGCTGTTTCAATCGGCGATCCAGAATCTGTCGCAGCACAACGCCTTCGAGGGTAAGCACAGTTCCGTCGGTGAGCGCTCCATGCTGGGGGTTTTCCAGCAGGTGGCCATCCACATCGGCAACCATCAGGTGGGCCAGCTGGCCACCTTTGACCTGATGTTTGAAGGCATCCGCTCTGCACTGAAATCACAAATACAGCGGGCGATTATTCAGGCAGAGAACCACCTCGATAATGCCTTCGCCATCCGGCTGCTGAAGGCCCTGTTCCTGGTCAAATATGTCAAGGAATTCAAGCCCACGGTGCGTAACCTTTGCGTGCTGATGCTGGATGCCTTCGATCAGGATCTGCCGGCACTTCGCACCAAGGTCGAGGAAGCCCTGAGCCTTCTGGAGCAACAGACCTACATACAGCGCAACGGGGACCAGTACGAGTACCTGACGGACGAGGAAAAGGACGTCGAGCAGGAGATCAAGAACACCGAGGTCGAATCATCGGATGTCGCGGACGAGCTGGAAAAGATCGTTTTCGACTTTGTTATAAAGCAGCGCAAGATCCGTTATGACGCCGGCTCTTCCCAGAACCAGGGGCAGGACTACTCTTTTTCGCGCAAACTGGATGATCGTCTGCATGGGCGTGAATACGAGCTCTCGATCAATGTCATCAGCCCGTTCCACGAGCATACCGACAACGAGCAAATGCTCCGTACAGCCTCTACGTACAAGGCGGACGAACTGTTTGTGCTCATGCCGTCGGACGAGCGCCTGGTGCGGGATCTGCTCATGTTCAAGCGCACCGAGAAGTACATCAAGCAGAACATTTCCGTTACCCAGCAGGAAGCCGTCAAACGGATCCTGAATGACAAGGGCTTCCAGAACCGTGAGCGCGAGGCCAGGCTCCGGCAGCAGGTTCAGACCCTCATTGGCAAGTCCAAGTTGCTCATTGGCGGCGCCGATGTGGAAGTGGCGAATGAGGACCCCCAGACCCGCATTATTCGGGGCTTCCATGAGCTGATTTCACGGGCTTACCCCAACCTCCGCATGTTGCGCGGTGTTTCCTACACGGAAAACGACATCAGCAATTGCCTCAACCGTACAGACGATGGCCTTTTCGGTAACGACGCCACAGCCCTGGCGGAATCCGAGCAGGAGGTGCTGGCGTTCATTCAGAGCAACAACCGGGGCGGTGTCCGCACCACCTTGAAGAGCCTGCTGGAAAAGTTCGAACGCAAACCCTACGGCTGGTATTACGCCGCGATTCTCTGCACCCTGGCCAACCTGTGTGCCCGCGGCAAGGTGGAGGTTCGTCTCGACGGTAATATCCTGGAGGACAGCGAGCTGGAGCGCGCCCTGCGTAACACACACGGCCACGGCAACGTGGTGCTGGAACCTCAGATTGAGTTCACCGCCTCTCAGGTCCGAGCCCTGAAATCGTTCTACGAGGACTTCTTCGATAGCCCGCCCCGCAGCAGCGAAGCCAAGGCCCTGGGCAAAGAGGCCGGCGAAGCCTTCCAGGACATGTACCACGACCTGGACCGGCGGATAGCGCAGGTCGACCAGTACCCGTTTCTCAATGCCTTGAAACCTGCCCTGGTGACGCTGAAAGAGGTCGCCGGAAAGCCCTACACCTGGCACCTGACGGAATTGGGCAAGCAGGAAGACCAACTGCTGGACCTGAAAGAGGATGTCATCGACCCCATCCGCAAGTTTATGGGCGGTTCACAAAAAGACATCTACAACCAGGCTCGGTCCTTCCTGCAGAGCCAGGAGCCCAACTTCATCTATGTGTCCGGGGACGAGATTGAGCAGATCCGCACCATCCTGAACGACCCCAACTGCTACAAAGGGAATCGCATTCAGCAGCTCAAGGGCCAACTGGATAGCCTGCAGGAGCGCATCGACGAGAAAGTGCAGCAAACCCGAGCTCAGGCAGAAACCTCCCTGAAGACCATGCAGGAACGCATGCAAAGCATGGACGAATACCAGTCCCTGCCGGAACCGCGCCAGGATGAGCTCAATAAACCGTTCCGGGATCTGGTCGATTACATCGGACAGGAGCGCCTGATTGCTGTGATCAAGGACCGGACCCGGTACTTTGAAGAAGAGGGCTGCCAGAAGCTGCTGGGCAAAATGGTGGCACTGGCCAATCAGAAATCAGCACCGGCAGACGACCCCGATCAGCCCCCAGGTGGCCAGAGTGAAGACCAGAATGACGGGGGGCCTCACGAGGTCAAGGAATCGCCCGCCGACTATGTTCACACCCGCAACCTCCGTGTCGCGTTCGACAAGGCCTGGTTGGCCAACGAGGGTGACGTGGACCGGTACCTGAATGCCTTGCGCGAGGCCCTGCTGGCTGAAGTCCAGCAAGGCCGCAAGGTTCAGATCTAAGCGTGCCGAACCGTCTAATCGGTCGAACTTGGGGATAGCCATGCACCAAGCCGAACAGGAAATCCAGACGCTCATTCGCGGCGGCGAGAGCCTCGCCGTCGAGTTCAAGAGCGACGTCAAAAGCCTGCCGGACCGGGACCTGGTAGCCGCGGTGGTGGCCCTGGCCAACACCGAGGGCGGCGACCTGTTCCTGGGTGTTGAAGACGATGGCACCCCGACTGGGCTGCATGCCAATCACCGCAACCTCGCCGGCCTGCCCGCGCTGATTGCCAACAAGACCATTCCCTCGCTGGCCGTGCGCGTTGAGTCCCTGGAGCTGGAAGGGCAACCTATTGCCAGGATCCAGGTGCCCAAGTCCCGGCAGCTGGTGTCCACCTCGGATGGTCTGCTGCAACGTCGGCGCCTGAGAATGGACGGCACTCCGGAGGCCGTGCCCTTCTACCCCCATGAGTTTGTTCAGCGCCAGTCCAGCCTGGGGGTAACCGACCCCTCGGCCTTGCCGGTGGAAAACCTGGCGGTTGAAGACCTGGACCCGATTCAGCGCATCCGGATCCGCAACGCCATCAAGAAGTACGGCGGCGACCAGAGCCTGATGCCCCTGGCGGACGATGAGCTGGACGGCGCCCTGGGGCTGACTGTGAGCGTGGGAGGCATCCGCCGTCCCACGGTTGCAGGCCTGTTGCTGCTGGGGAACGAAATGCAGCTCCGGCAACACCTGCCCTCCCACGAGGTAGCCTTCCAGGTGCTGCGCGGTACCGATGTCCTGGTCAATGAGTTCTACCGCAAACCGCTGCTGGAGACCTTTGAAGAGGTCGAAGTGCTGTTTCGCGCCCGGGTGGAGGAAGAGGAGATTCAGGTTGGGCTGTTTCGCGTGCCCATCCCCAACTTCGACCGCCGGGCCTTCCGGGAAGCTTTCGTAAACGCCCTGGTTCACCGCGACTACAGCGCCCTGGGCGCCGTACACGTCAAACTGGACGACGACGGCCTGAGCATCAGCAATCCCGGTGGATTTGTGGAAGGCGTCAACCTGGACAACCTGCTGGTGGCCGACCCTCGCTCCCGTAACCCCTTGCTGGCTGACATTATCAAGCGCATCGGCCTTGCCGAACGCACTGGCCGGGGCATCGACCGGATCTTCGAGGGCATGCTCCGCTACGGGCGTACCGCCCCCGACTACTCCATGTCGTCCGCACATACCGTCTCCGTGCGCATGAGCGCGGCAGACGCAGACGCCGAATTCCTGCGCATGATCGTCGAGCGCGAGGAACAGACCGGCGCCGCCATGCCCATTGACAGCCTGATTATCCTGTCCCGGCTGCGCAATGAGCGGCGCTTGAGAACAGCGGACCTGGCCAAATCCGTGCAAAAGCCCGAAACCGTGGTCCGGGGCACCCTGGAGAAACTGGTGGAAGCCGGCATGGTGGAAGCCCACGGCACCGGCAAGGGCCGCACCTACACCCTGAGCGCCAAGGTATATCAAGGAGCGGGGCAAAAGGCCGCCTATGTACGCCAGGCAGGGTTTGATCCTATCCAGCAAGAGCAGATGGTGCTGAATTTCATCGATACCCACGGCAGCATCAAACGAGCGGATGCCGCTGATCTGTGCCATATCAGCCCTTTCCAGGCCACTCGGCTGCTCAACCGCTTGAAAGACAAGGGCGTGATACGCCCGTTAGGCCAGGGCAAGGGGACCCGATATGAGCGAAGCTGATAAAATACGTGCGGCGCACGAAAAATACGAGCAGATACGAGCGGTGCGCGTATTTTCGTGCTGTCAGCACCATAGTTTGGAGCCGAGCCCCATAGTGATATTTGAGCGAATTGACTTCCCAACGCTACATAAGGATGACGTATGAACAGAACCGATGCTGAAGCATTGCTGCGTACTGCGGTGGGAAACGCAGCCGCAAGCTTCCGTAGTGGCCAATGGGAAGCCATTGATGCTTTGGTAAATCAGCGCCAAAAGCTACTGGTGGTTCAACGAACCGGGTGGGGCAAAAGCTCTGTCTATTTCATAGCGACCCGAATCATGCGTGATCAGGGCTATGGGCCCACCATCATTGTCTCGCCTTTGCTGGCCTTGATGCGTAATCAGATTGAATCAGCTCGAAGACTGGGTATTCACGCGATCACCATCAACTCTACCAACCGTGATCAAGCGGAAGCATTGATCCAGCAGGTACATACAAACCAGGTGGATTGTTTGTTGATCTCACCGGAAAAGCTGGCCAACGAGCAGTTTGTTGAGCAAGCGCTCCATCCTATTCTGGATAACGTAGGGTTATTGGTTGTGGATGAAGCGCACTGTATCTCGGACTGGGGGCACGACTTTAGACCGGATTATCGTCGCCTGCTCAATATTTTGCGCCAGATGCCCCCCAACATGCCGGTATTAGGTACAACGGCCACAGCCAATGATCGGGTCATCACAGATGTTGTTGATCAGTTGGGTGATATTGAGGTGCTCCGCGGCCCTTTGGTTCGCGATAGCTTGTCCCTTCAAAACATTGTCCTTGCAGATCAGGCAAGTCGTCTCGCCTGGCTGTCAGAAACAATACCGACTCTGCAGGGGGCTGGAATCGTCTATGTGCTTACAAAGCGAGATGCAGAACAGGTAAAAAGCTGGCTGTTGAGTCAGGGAATTGATGCCAAGGCCTACTACAGCGGCATTGAGCATTCTGATTTCGAGAACTCCGATCAGTACCGGGAGCATCTGGAAGATCTGCTGCTCAACAATCAGCTGAAGGTGCTTGTAGCCACGACGGCATTGGGCATGGGTTACGACAAACCCGATCTTCACTTCGTTATTCACTACCAAACACCGGGCTCAATCGTATCCTATTACCAGCAAGTAGGCCGGGCCGGACGCGGTATTGACGAGTCTCTCGGCATTCTGCTTTCAGGGGCGGAGGATGAGCGTATTCACGACTTTTTCCGTCGCTCCGCATTTCCGAATCAGCCCCAGATTAACCAGGTGCTTTCCGTTCTCGAAGACAGTGATGGCTTATCTGTACCGAAACTGGAAGAACACTTGAATATGCGTAAAGGGCAAATCGAAAAAGTCCTTAAATTTCTGAGCGTGGAGAACCCTGCGCCTGTATACAAAGCGGGCAGCCAATGGACAAGAACACCGGTTGCTTACCAGCTAGATCATGACCAAGTCCAGCGGCTCACGAACATGCGAGAGCAGGAGTGGCAAGAAATCCAGGAGTACACGACAACTTCGGGCTGCTTGATGGAATATCTGCGAAGGTCTCTTGATGACCCGGAGGCGCAACCCTGTGGCAAGTGCGCTAACTGTCTTGGTGCGCCGCTGGTCAGTGCCTCGCCCGATCGCCAAAGAGTCATTGCTGCAGCGCAGTTCCTTCGCCACTCAGAATTCGTTTTCAAACCCAAGGTTCAAGTGGCCGCCAATGGGTTTCCGCAATACGGATTGCGAGGGAACCTGCCACAAAACCTCAGAGCGCAGGAAGGCAGAGTACTTAGTCGGTGGGCTGACGCAGCATGGGGCGGTTTCGTCGAACAGGACAAACATGGGGGCTATTTCCGGGATGAATTAGTGGACGCCATGGCGGAAATGATTCAGCAGCGTTGGCAGCCAACGCCACGGCCTGAGTGGGTCACCTGCGTACCCTCGCTCAAGCACCCCGAATTGGTGCCGGAGTTTGCGCGGCGGCTGGCGAATAAACTGGGTCTGCCATTCCATCCGGTAATCTCCAAAGTGCAGGATAACGAACCACAAAAACTACAGAACAACCGCTATCACCAGTGCAGCAACCTGGATGGAGTGTTCGCGGTTGATGCAGGCCTCCCTTCCGGCCCAGTCCTATTGGTGGACGATGTCGTCGATTCCGGTTGGACCATGACCGTTCTGGCAGCCTTACTTCGGCAACAAGGCAGTGGCGAAGTCTATCCGGTCGCTCTTGCTTCTTCTGCAACGGGGGATTGACGAATGCTCGCTGCTAAAACACAGGCAATCCTGTTACTGACCGCCTACTTTTCCAGGTCAACAAGCTCAGAAGCAAAGCCCCTCACGAATAAAGAGTGGGGGCGTTTTGCCTTCTGGTTGAAGAACCAGGGGATGTACCCCGAGGACCTCTTGACTGGAGACCTCAGTCAAAAACTGGCGGGATGGACAGACACCAAGATTACATCTGACCGCGTTCAAACCCTGCTCAATCGTGGGTCCGCCCTGGCAATGGCGATGGAAAAATGGACTCGCTCCGGCTTATGGGTGTTGACGCGCTCAGACAGTGATTACCCCAAACGTCTTAAAGCACGCCTAGGCAATGATGCACCCCCTGTCTTTTTCGGATGCGGCAACCGCAATCTCCTGAGCCAGGGTGGCATTGCTGTCATCGGCTCCCGTAAGACCTCTGATGCGGATCTTCAGTTTAGCCGCGATATGGGAGCTAAGTCCGCAAACGATGGGCGATCTGTCGTATCCGGCGGTGCAAAAGGCGTCGATGAAGCCGCCATGCTGGGTGCCCTTGAGTCTGAAGGTACGGCAATTGGGATTCTCGCCAATGACCTGCTGCGCGTCGCTACCTCCGTAAAGTACAGAAAGTACCTGATGGCGAACAACCTGGTTCTGCTCTCGCCTTTTTATCCCGAGGCCGGCTTCAATGCCGGCAATGCCATGCAGCGCAACAAGTACATCTATTGCCTGTCGGATGCGGCTATTGCCGTGCATTCCGGAACCTCAGGTGGAACCTGGAACGGGGTGCTAGAAAACATAAAGCACAACTGGGTACCTATGTGGATCAAGCCTACCGACGACCCGGAGGCCGGCAATGCCACACTGGTGCAAAAAGGCGCTAAATGGCTACCTGAAAATCTCGCTGAAATCGACCTTGACCACTTGCTGCGAACCGCAGATTCATCTGCAGATCAGGGTGCTGATTTATTTGCTCAAAACCAGACAGAAACCGTGCTCGAGGTGATTATAAACGAACCTCTGGCTGATACGGGTCAACAAGAAGAAAACGAAGTGGCGTCGGATGAGGTTGCCAAAGAGACTGCTGAAGACGCTTCCAAGCCTTCACCAAAGCAGGAACACGCAACACCTTCGCCTGTTTCGAGTGACCAATGCGAAGAAAAAACAGCTCTTACGCAGCTTTCCTTGTACGACCACTTTCTCCTGCTGCTTAGAAATGAAACAGGCTCACCAAAAACCATTGATGAATTGCTGGAAACTACACAGCTTCACAAAACCCAGCTTAACGAATGGTTAAAACAGGCTGTCGCGGATGACAAGGTGACCAAGTTAAATCGCCCGGTTCGGTATCAGTGGGTGGAAGACAATCAGCGCAAGATGTTCGAGGATCAGTAGTCTCCATGGAAACCGCAAAACTTAAAAAGTTCGCCCAATTCGCTCGTCGCAGCCTCCTCGAACAGGTCACAGCCAAGCTCAAGCTGGTATTGGCTGAAGAGAGTCCCGCTCGGCGAGAAAGGCCACAGGCGATTAAAAAGCTGGAAGAGGCGATAGCCGAGCAGGGTAAAGAGCAGGTTGTCGAGCGGGTGGCGTATATCTGGTTTAACCGGCTCGTAGCCCTGCGGTTTATGGACGTGAACCGATATAACCGCATTGGCGTGGTCTCGCCCGCCGAGGGGCAGTTCCAGCCCGAGATCCTGGCGGATGCCAAAATGGGCCATATCGATGAAGAAATGGTGCCGGAGCCAACCCGCCAAAAGATCTTCGCCCTGCTGGATGGAAAGACACCCAGTCAGGATCCCCAAGGAGAAGCCTATCGCCTACTGGTCGTAGGCGCCTGTAACTATTGGTACATCGCGATGCCGTTCCTGTTCGAGCGCATTGACGATTACACCGAGCTTTTGATGCCAGATGACCTGCTATCTGGAAACTCGATCCTGGCCTATACCCGCGAAGCCATGACGCCGGACGCCTGTGAGGATGTCGAGGTGATCGGCTGGCTGTATCAGTTCTATATCTCCGAGAAGAAAGACCAGGTATTCGCTGATCTCAAGAAGAACAAGAAGGTTATTCCCGAAAATATCCCGGCGGCGACCCAGCTGTTCACGCCACACTGGATTGTGCGTTATCTGGTGGAGAACTCACTGGGCCGCCTCTGGATGCTCAACCGGCCAAACTCTAGTTTGATCAAGCAGATGGATTACTACATCAAGCCAGCGCCTGCGGCGGATGGTAAAGAGCAGCCCGAGACCGACTTTTTGCGGATCAATAGCCCGGAAGAGATCAAGGTCTGTGACCCGGCCTGCGGCTCGGGACACATGCTGACGTATGCATTCGATTTGCTGTATGCCATTTACGAGGAGGAGGGCTACGAACCTACCGATATTCCGGCTAAAGTCCTGACTCATAACCTGTATGGTATTGAGATCGACGAGCGTGCCGGTGAACTCGCCGCTTTTGCTCTGACCATGAAGGCTCGGGCAAAGCAGCGCCGGTTCTTCCGAAAGCCGGTTCAGCCGAATATTGTCGTTCTGGAGAACGTGGCCTTTACCGACGCCGAAATGCACGACGTGGCTGCTCTGGTGGGGAAGGATCTTTTCACAGATGAACTGCGCGAGACTCTGGGGCAGTTTGAGCAGACAAAGAACTTTGGCTCGCTGATCGTGCCGAAGTTATGCGATCCGGCTGGGGCGCTGCGGGTGGTAGAGGCGAGTGATTTCGGTTCCGACCTACTGCTGAAGGAGGTTCAGACGCGCGTTGTTGCGGTGCTGCGCATGGCTGAGGTTCTATCGTCCCAATATCATGTTGTGGTGGCCAATCCGCCTTATATGGGATGGGGTGGGATGAATCAGAGCCTCCGTACTTTTCTGGAAGCGAATTATCCGAAAAGTAAAAGCGACCTAATGACCGCTTTCATGGAGCGGAGTCTTCTGGCGGCTAATGACGGTGGCTTTTTCGGTATGATCAACATCCCGTCATGGATGTTCTTAAGTTCATTCGATAAGCTTCGCGAGCACTTGCTGTCAGCTTCCACTATCAGTTCACTTCTTCATTTGGGGCGCGGGATTTTTGGTTCTGACTTTGGAACTGTTGCATTTTGCGCGCTCAATCATCCGCCATCAGAGAGAAGCGCAGGCGTTTATCGAAGGCTTTTCGATGCGCATGTCGATGTACGAGCACCAGAAAAGATACGCCAACTCTTCCTTGATTATAGCTACAACCGATTTACTGCCGCCCAACGGGAGTTCCGGAAGATTCCGGGTAGCCCATTGGCCTACTGGCCTACATCTCAAGCGCGATCTGTCTTTGAAGTTGGGGAAAGCCTGGACACCATTGCCGACATCGGTAAGGGTTTCGACACAGGAGATAATGGACGTTTTTTGCGTCTATGGCATGAGGTGGGGCGGCTGGGTGCGCGCTGGATACCTTGCCAAAAAGGAGGGCCATATCGGAAATGGTATGGCAACAATGATTTCACTGCTGACTGGAACAACAACGGAAAAGATTTGAAGGATTTCCCTAAGTCTAATCTCAGGAATTCGCATAATTACTTTAAGCGCGGTATTAGCTGGACCCGTGTTTCAAGTGGATCGACGGCGTTTCGCTACTTCCCTGAAGGTCAACTTTTCGAATCTACTGGCCCTTGTCTTTTCACCAACAAGGAGCCCGCAGAAACCATAGCTGCATTCTTGAATAGCAAAGTCACCTTCGAGTTCTTGAAAGTCCTAGCGCCAATGCTCGACTTCCAAAGCGGTCATATCTCGAAACTTCCTTGGATTGAGACGCAAGCTGTTACCGATAGCGCATCCCAAATTGGGAGTTCAGCAATTGAACTTGCCAGGTCTGACTGGGATGCCTATGAAACCTCTTGGGATTTCACTACCCTTCCGTTGCTCTCGCCCGACCACCGGGGAGAGACGCTGGAGGCTACCTATACCACGCTCCGCTCCCATTGGCTGGGCATGACTGACAAGATGCGAGCCTTGGAGGAAGAGAACAACCGCATCTTTATCGACGCTTATGGACTGCAGGATGAGCTGACAGCAGATGTACCGCTGGAGGAGATCACCCTTACCTGCAATCCTTACTATCGCTACGGTAACAACAAGAGCGAGGATGAGCTGGAAACGCTGCTGCTGGCCGACACCATGCGCGAGTTGGTTTCCTACGCCGTAGGCTGCATGCTTGGACGCTACGCGCTGGACAAACCGGGGCTGATACTGGCCAATCAGGGCGAGACCATTGAGGACTACCTGAAGCAGATCCCGGAGCCAAGCTTTCCGGCTGATGAGGATAATGTCATCCCCATGCTCGATGGCGACTGGTTCACCGACGACATCACTGAGCGCTTCCGTGAATTCCTGCGCATCGCCTTTGGCGAAGAGCACTATGAGGAAAACCTCCGCTTTGTCGAGCAGGCACTAGGCAAGGACATCCGCAAGTACTTCCTGAAGGACTTCTACAACGACCACGTGCGCCGTTACAAGAAACGGCCCATCTACTGGCTGTTCTCCTCTCCCAAGGGCTCATTCAACGCGCTGATCTACATGCACCGCTACCAGCCCCACACCGTGGGCACGGTGTTGGAGTACCTGCGGGATTTCAAAGACGAGAAGCTGCAAGCCCGGAAGAACCATCTGGAGGCCGTCAGTATCAGCGCCGGGGCCTCCCAGGGTGATAAGACCAAGGCCCTGAAAGAGATCGAGAAGATCAACAAAATCCTAGCCGAATTGGATGACTACGAGCGGGATGTACTTTATCCCCTGGCTACCGAGCAGGTGGAAATCGATCTCGATGACGGGGTGAAGACCAATTATCCGAAATTTGGCGACGCTTTGAAGAAGATTACCGGGTTAAGCCAATGAGTGATCGTATTAGCCAGGCATTGAGCCGACTGTTCGATAAGCACCGCATCGTGTTTTGGTACGACACCAAACACGAGCTGCGCGGTGACTTCGAGGCGGTTTCCATTCCGGACGTGGAGAAGCTGGAGATCACGAACAACGAGTACGGCCTGAAATATCGTGTTCTGCGTGAGTCGTCGGAACAGAAGTTTCTTCTGTACAAGGAAGGGCCGCAACCGGAGGATCTGGATAACTGGTTGCTGGACGTACAGCTGGCCCACGGCGAGTTCCGGACTGACCAGGTGGCTATCTGGCTGTCCGAACTGGAGCTGGGCCTGGAGTTCGCCGAGGTGGCCCAGGCCCACGCGGAATTTTTCCAGGCGATCAAGCGCAAAGACGCTTTGAAGAAGTTGCTGAAATCGGACGACACTGCCGGCCAGCTGCGCCTGAAGATGCTGGCTGTCTGTGCCGGTAGCGAGCCGCGTATGGACTCGGTGGTGGAAACCCTGCTGCAGCAACTGGCGGAAGAGCGCGATGATGGCATCAGGCTGATCGAACGGTGCGGCTTGGATAGCTTCCTGTGGGAACAACTGACCCGTTTCTACGGCTACGAGGCCAGTGCCCCCAGCCTGCGAGACTTTGTGATCGAGCTGTTCAAGTCCTGCTACGCCATGGGTACCGATGGCGATGTCAAACTGACCGGCGACGCCCTGGTGTTCCTCAAACGCTGGAAAGACAGCCGGCAGTTCGAGCAGGGGTTTGAAACCCTGTCTGCCGAGTGTGCCGAGGTCCTGGGCATTGAGCAGGATCTCGGTAAGCGGGACTTCCGGGACCTGGTTGAGCTGGACTACTTCCGGCTAATCGACCAGAAGATTATCAGTGACCTAGTGCGGGCGGTGGTTGGCCGCACGGTCACCAGCGGCGATGTGGCATTGTGGGTACGGCAGCGGCGCCAGGGCCACTGGTACGGGGAGTTCCGCCACCTGTATGAGGCCATTGAGTTTGCGGCCCGTTTTGTCCAGAAGCTCGGTGAGTCTCGTCTCATCATGGACAGCCTCTCCGACGGTGTTCAGAGATACAGCCGCTCCTGGTATCAGTTGGATCAGCTCTACCGCAAGTTTACCTACCATGTGCGTATGTCCGGCCAGGCATCGTTAATGGGCGAGCTCAGTGAGCAGGTGGAGAACCTGTATTCCAACAACTATCTGCTCAAGCTGGGCGACGGCTTCCAGGTTCACGTGGACGCCGCGCCGCGCTGGGAGGCCTATCCGGTCGTTCAGCAAAAGGCCTTTTTCGAGCACTGGGTTCGCCCGTACCTGCGCAAGGACAAGCGGATCTGTGTGATCATTTCCGACGCCATGCGCTACGAGATTGGTGACGAGCTGCTGGGCCTTATCCGGCAGGAAGATCGCTACAGCGCGGAGCTCGAGCCGGCACTCTCGACCCTGCCCAGCTATACCCAGCTCGGTATGGCGGCGCTGCTGCCCAACAAGTCCTTGGTGATCGCCGACAACGATACCGGCACGGTACTGGTGGATGGCCAAAGCTCACAGGGCACGGTCAACCGTACCAAAATCCTGCAGGCCGCCCTGGATGGGCGGGGCCAGGCCGTCAAGGCGGAGGATTTTATGCAGCTCAACCGGGAAGACAGCCGTGAGCTGCTCAAAGGTAATGATGTGCTGTACATCTACCACAACCGCATCGATCACACCGGCGACAAGATGCATTCAGAGGGGCAGGCCTTTGAAGCCGCAGAACAAACCCTGGATGACCTGATTCGTCTGATCAAGAAGCTCACGGCGGCCAACGCCAATAACCTGCTGATCACCGCTGACCATGGCTTTATTTACCAGAACCGTGAGCTGGATGAGAGTGACTTCCTGGGCGACGCCGTTTCTGGCGATGATATTCGCTACCGGGACCGTCGGTTCGTGCTGGGTAAGGGGCTGTCCGCCTCTCCGGCGTTCCATCACTTCTCGTCCGAGCAGCTTGGGCTGGATGGCGATATGGAAGTGCAGATTCCCAAGTCCATCAACCGGCTGCGCCTTAAAGGCTCTGGCAGCCGCTTTGTGCATGGCGGCGCATCCCTTCAGGAGGTTGTGATTCCGGTCCTGAAGGTTAACAAGAAGCGCCAGAGTGATGTCAGCGCCGTTGAGGTGGACATCCTGCGTGGGGCCAGCTCGGTGATCACTTCCGGCCAACTGGCCGTCACCTTGTATCAGTCCGGACCGGTTACCGAGAAAGTACAGCCTCGCCACCTGCGGGCCGGAATTTACACCCAGTCAGGGGAACTGATCTCGGATAGTCACGAGCTGTCGTTCGACCTGACCTCGGAGAACCCCCGAGAGCGGGAGCTTCAGGTGCGCTTCGTGCTCAGCCGCAAGGCTGATGAGGCCAACGGCCAGGAGGTCTTCCTAAAGCTGGAAGAACAGCACGCCGGCACCTCCCACTACAAGGAATACAAGTCGCTCAGGTATTTGATGCGGCGGTCCTTTACCAGCGATTTTGATTTTTGAGGGTTATAGCCAATGAGCACGCTTGACCAAAAGATCAACGAACACTTCCCCGGGTTGGTGGTGCGCAAAGACCTGGTGAAAACGGTCAAGGGCAACGCCATCGTCCCCTCATACGTGCTGGAGTATCTGCTCGGCCAGTACTGCGCCACTAACGACGAGGCCACGATTCAGACTGGTATCGAGACGGTCAAGGAGATTCTGGCCAAGCACTATGTCCACCGGAACGAGGCCGGGTTGGTGCGCTCGAATATCAAGGAAAAAGGGCGCTACAAGGTCATCGACAAGATCAGTGTGGCCCTGAATGAGAAGACGGACGCCTATGAAGCGCAGTTTTCCAACCTGGGGATCAAGAAGGTATTGGTGGACTCGGGAACCGTGAAGGCCCACCCCAAACTGTTGGTGAGCGGTGTCTGGTGCATCGCGGACATCGAATACGTATTTTCTGAAGACCAGAACGTCAGCCCCTGGATCCTGTCCACCCTCAAGCCGATTCAGCTATCGCACTTCGACTACGACGCCTACGTTGCCGCGCGGCAGCAGTTCAGCACCGATGAGTGGATTGACCTGCTGATACAGAGTATCGGCTTTAACCCGGAGATGTTCGGACGGCGCAGCAAGCTGACGCAACTGGTCCGATTGATTCCGTTCTGCGAGCGGAACTACAACCTTATTGAACTTGGCCCCAAGGGGACGGGTAAATCCCACGTTTACTCTGAGTTCTCACCCCATGGGATCCTGGTATCCGGCGGTGAAGTCACCGTACCCAAGCTGTTTGTGAATAACTCCAGCGGCAAGATCGGCCTGGTGGGCTACTGGGATTGCGTGGCCTTCGACGAGTTCGCCGGCAAGCAGAAACGCGTCGATAAAGCACTGGTCGACATCATGAAGAACTACATGGCCAACAAGTCCTTCTCCAGGGGCGTGGAAACCCTGGGCGCCGAGGCGTCCATGGTGTTCGTGGGGAACACCCGGCATACCGTGCCTTACATGCTGAAGCATTCGGACCTGTTCGATGAGCTGCCGGACAAGTTCTACGATTCTGCCTTTCTGGACCGAATCCACTTCTACATCCCGGGGTGGGAGGTCGATATCATCCGGGGCGAGATGTTCTCCGACGGCTATGGCTTCGTGGTGGACTACCTCGCAGAAATCCTGCGCTCGATGCGGAACTACGATTATTCCGATCAGTACCGGGAGTACTTTACCCTTTCTTCGGATATCTCGACCCGTGACCGGGACGGTATCAATAAGACCTTTTCCGGCTTGATGAAGATCCTGTTCCCCCAGGGCGGAGCAACCAGGGATGAGGTTGAAGAAGTGCTGCGTTTTGCCATCGAGGGGCGCAAGCGGGTCAAGGACCAGTTACAGCGGATTGATACCACCTACGGTGAAGTACGCTTTTCCTATCAGGACCAGGAAGGCAAGGAAACGCTGGTCACCACACTTGAGGAGGAAGAGTACCCAGGCTACTACCACCAGACGGTGTCCACCCCTGATGACGGGGGGGGAGCGCCCGAGCCAGCAGCAGACGTTAAAGGTGGCGAGCCCAAAGAGCCTCGCGCCCCCGAGCCCGTACTGGAGGAAAAGCACCTGACTTTCCAGGAGAACCAAAAGGGTATCTCATTCGACGGCTTGTTTGGCGCCTACCTGAAAGGCGCCAGCAGGATCACCGTCACAGACCCCTACATCCGGCTTTTCTACCAGGTCCGAAATTTCATGGAGTTTCTCGAAGCCATCGTTAAGAACAAGGCCGAGGAAGATGAAGTGGCGGTTCACCTCGTCACCGTCCGGGACGAGTTCAAGGGTGACCTACAAGACGAGAGTTTTGAAAAGATCCAGGAATCCGCTCGCACCGTGGGCATCGACTTCACCTGGGAGTTTGATGAAAGCGGCACCATTCACGCCCGTCATATCGTTACAGATCACGGCTGGAAGATTTCACTGGATCGAGGGCTGGACATCTTCCAGCACTACGAGATGAATGAAGCCTTCGCGTTTGCCAACCGGTTGCAGCAGTTTCGGTCTAGCAAGGCCTTTGAGGTAACGTTTATTAAACAAAAGCCGAATGGAACTGAGGGGGAATAACATGAGCAGCGTAACGGCATCACTGACCAAATGGTTTTCAGGGCGCGCCCAGTGGTTCCAAGTCGCTGCCATTCGATCCATTGAGAAGGTGGAACGTTAACTCAGGTGAACTGAGAGATTTTCGGCGCCGCGCTACGGAGGCACTATGAAACTAAACCGCGTACAGATAAAGAACTTCCGTCTTCTTCGGGATGTTGAACTTTTTCTTGAAAGCGAGACTTCTGTAATTGTGGGAAGGAACAACAGCGGCAAAACATCCCTATCCGAAGTCATTCGGCGATTCACATCGGACAAGAACGCGACATTTTACCTTCAAGATTTCTCAACCGAGTGTTATGAGGAGTTCTGCGCAGCGTTCAAGGCGGAGAGAGAAGGAAAGGAGGAATCAGAAATACGCACGCTTCTTCCAATTATCGAACTGCGCTTGTTCTTCCGTTATAACCCTGCACAGCCGCGACTTGGACCACTCGGCGAATTTATAGTCGATCTTGATATGGCATGCGATGAAGCTCTCGTTGTAATGCGATTTGAGCCGATGGATGGAGCGATCAACCGACTGTTCGACGGACTTCCTGAAGAAATCACTGATGCGACACGGAAACTGTTCTTTCGTGAAATCGCTGCGCGCATCCACAATCTGTACGGCATTAAAGTCTGGGCGGAAGACCCTAATGATGCGTCGAATCGTAAAGAAAGTTCTCAGGCCGCCGTCAGGACCTTGCTAAAAACAGGCTTTATCAACGCACAGCGTGGCCTTGACGATATCACCACCAAGGAAAGCGATGTTCTCGCCAAGGTGCTGGAAGGATTGTTCAATAACGCATCACTGGATACCGCGGATGAGAAGGAGCGCAAAATAGCCGAACAGCTTGAGGAAGCTGTTCGCACAATTCAAGAAACTATCGACAGCGATTTTCGCAGCCAATTGCAACAATTGCTACCTACTTTGCAAACCTTTGGCTACCCTGGATTGGGTGGATCCGTGCTGACGACAGAGACGTCACTCGATGTTCATCGTCTTCTGACGAACCATACAAAGATCCGCTACGAAGGGGATAGCGGCGTCCTTTTGCCCGAATCCTATAACGGTCTTGGTATGCGAAACCTGATATTTATCTTGCTACAGATAGTCAGTTTTTATCGTGAATTCCGGGCGCAGGCCCACGCCCCCGGAGTCCACATCGTCTTTATTGAGGAACCAGAAGCTCATTTGCATCCCCAGATGCAGGAAGTTTTTATTCGCCAGATTGGCGCGATCGTCGAAAAGTTAAACAAGGAACATGAAAAGGATCCGGAGTGGCCTGTCCAGTTCCTGGTTTCGACTCACTCGTCTCATATCGCAAACGAAGCGCATTTTGAATCGATCCGGTATTTCCTGCCTTCACCGGCCAATGATAGGTCGACCATCTGGAATACCAAAATCAAGGACCTGCGCCGAGGAATGTCTAGCACTAAGCCCGAAGACAAGAAGTTCCTCCACCAGTATCTTACCCTGACGCGCTGCGATCTGTTCTTTGCGGACAAAGCGATACTGATCGAAGGCACCAGCGAGCGGCTCATGTTGCCAATCATGATCAAAAAGCGAGACAAAGCCGACACGTCGGGACCGAAGCTTCGCAGTCAGTACTTAACCATCATGGAGGTTGGAGGTGCCTATGCGCATAAGTTCTTCGATCTTTTAAATTTCTTGGAGCTGCAAACGCTCATCGTAACCGACCTTGACCCTGTCACTGACGTCGGAGGAAAAAAGTGTCTCGTGCATGAAGCAAACGCCACCAGCAATGCCTGTATCAATTCATGGTTTGGCGGTGGGCCCAACGTTCCCAATGATCTGCTTGAAAAATCCGATGAAGAACAAATCAGAGGGCGCATTAGGATCGCGTACCAATGCCGGGAAGTGAATGATGGTCCCTGCGGCAGAACTTTCGAGGATGCTTTTCTGCTGGCAAATGACGCAAAATTCGGGGTAAGCGGCGACACGCCCGAAGCCCTCGCCGGAGACGCCCTTGCAAAAGCCGAAACATTCAAGAAGTCTGCTTTTGCTCTGCAATACGCGATCGACGATACGGACTGGAACATTCCGAAATATATCAATGACGGGCTTGCCTGGCTCGCCAGAGGTTTCGTAGCACCACCCACCGTCCCAGTGCCACCGGAAGCCACTGTTGTCTCAGAGGATATTGCGGAGGAATCCGCCAATGACTGAACCCACTGAGTTATCACCTGCCGAGGAAGCCAGCGAACGTGCACTTACTGCGGTTCGCGAGGCCATCGAGAAGTCGAATAGTTTCAAGCTGGAGGCGGGTGCCGGGGCTGGTAAGACCTATTCGCTGGTCAAAGCATTGCAGTTTCTCATCAAACGGGAAGGCGAACGCCTTCCACGCCTCAATCAGCGTATTGCTTGCATTACTTTTACAAATGTCGCAAAGGAGGAAATCAAGGCACGGACCGATCGCAGCCCGCTTATTCACTGCGACACCATCCATGCCTTCTGCTGGTCTGTAATTTCCGGCTTTCAGTCTCAGTTGCGCGTTCACTTGCAGGAGCTTGAAGGATGGTCTAGCGATCCATGGGAAGAACGTCTTAAAGAAGCTGGTGGCCCAGGATCTCGGAGGATTGAATATTCACTTGGCTATCGCGGCATCACGGACGAGGCTATCTCGATTCACCACAACGATGTTCTACCCCTGACCATACGATTGCTTGGCTATGAGAAGTTCAGAAACATCTTTCGTTACCGGTATCCAGTCATCCTGATCGACGAATACCAAGATACAAATGCAGATTGGATTGCAGCGATACGCGAACATTTTTTTGGCAAGGGCGGGCCGCCGCTATTCGGCTTTTTCGGAGATCACTGGCAAAAGATTTATGGAGATGGCTGCGGCGAGCTGGTAGACACCACGATAACGGAGATAGGAAAGCAAGCCAATTTCCGGTCTGCGTCCGCCGTTGTCGATTGTCTCAACCGTATGAGACCGGAGCTCAAGCAGTTCGTCCTCGATCCAGACGTTCGTGGTGAGGTGCGTATATTCCATACGAACGAGTGGCCGGGCATCAGGCTCAAGGGGCCACATTACGGCGGCGATTTGCCGGACGATGCTGCCAACAACACAATCTCCGAAGTAAAGAGCCGCCTCACCAAAGCAGGTTGGGACCTGTCGGCCGAAAGGACTAAGATCCTCATGCTCACTCACCGGGCGCTAGGTAAACAGCAGGGCTATAGCAGTTTAGCAAGCGTTTTTCGGGACAATAATTCCTTCACGAAGAAGGAGCAGGCCCATATCGCGTTCTTTGTCGATCACTTGGAGCCCGCTTGTCGAGCTTTTGCAGCAAAACGGTATGGAGAGATGTTCGCGGCGCTGGGGGCGAGTAAAAGCTATTTACTAAAGGCCGCTGACAAAAAGGATTGGTCGGACTCCATGACGCGCCTACTCGAAATCCGACAGACTGGCACTGTCGCCGATGTAGTTGCGCATTTGCGGGAATTCCGAATTCCCCGGCTTGCCGATGCAGTGGAGAAAATAGAGCTGCGGCTCGAAACTTTCGATCCATCAGATGGGGAAGAAATGCCTCGTTCACTGATGGAGGTACGGAAACTTCATGATATTCCATATCAGGAGATTATATCCGTTACCAACTACCTTGAGGGGCATTCGCCATTCGAGACGAAACATGGTGTAAAAGGTGCTGAGTTCGAAAATGTTCTGGTCATAGTTGGTCGAGGTTGGAACAAATACAATTTTGGGAAAATGCTCGAAAATGTCCCCAAACAGGACACGCTGAGCGAAAAGGACCGCGCAACTTTTGAAAATAACAGAAACCTTTTTTACGTTGCATGCTCTAGACCAAAAAGACGACTCGCTCTTCTGTTTACCCAGCAGCTTTCTCCCGGAGCCCTGAACACGGTTGAGAGTTGGTTTGAGAAACAAAATATAGAAAGTGTAGTTGAGTAATGTTTCATAAGAACTCTGCGCATATCCTACTGGCATATCGGCTGACCAATCCGGGGAGGTTCGGCCTATGACGAGTCTTTCCGTTGGTGAAAGCTTATCGTCAGCTTCTCCCTGGCTGTAGGTCTGTCCCGCATGGTCACCCGTCACCTCGGTATCCGTGTCGAGGTCGCCGTGAACAGCGAGGGATCTTCCCAGCTCCCTGGTGCTGGGATAGAACACCCGATATGGGGTTGGGTAGGTTTCAATCCTGTACAGGGCAGAAAATTTATCACGCTTTTGATTCACGCTCCCACCAGGACTGAAACAGCTCGTCACCACCCGGCACATAGGTGTGAACCTCCCGGCCATTCCAATCCAGCGCCAGAACCTGCAACGCAGCCTGTTGCAGTTCGGTATCCAACGCCCTCAGTCGATTCAGCTCGAATGGCCAGCGGCTGGCGTTATATAGGCCAAGCAGGAATCGCCGGATATGCCGGGCCTGGCCACCACCGCTGTGAGCGGCGTCGATCAGTATTGTGAGAGCCGGAAGCCCCGCGTCCTCCCGCAGCTGCCTCCGCTTTTCTTCCTGTTCCAGCAAAAATAGAAAGCTTTCGGGAAGCATGGCTGTTTTGTCCGTCATGTGCATAACCTCATATCGACTTCACGATTATGCTGCCATGGACGACGCAGTAGGCACGGCTCTCAAACTGCCCGTTTTGGGCAAGAACACCGGTTTGCCCCGAATTTATTTCAGGTCGCCATTGTGTCGGGGTGATCTTTTTCGGAACTTTCGCTCCAGGAACGCTTCCAGCCGATCGGCGTTGCGGTAGGCCATAACGCAGATAAAAAGTACGACCGCGACAAAGCTCAGGAATGCAATCAGTGTGGCAGATAGGTTTAGCATATTCAGGTCTCCAATAGTTGATTGCCCTTTCAGGGCACTTTGTTGGTTTCAGGCCGCAGCATCGGCCTGTCTTTGTTCTTTGGCGACAGACGCAATCAAGTGCCGCGAGCAACTCAGCATCTCCTGGATCTCGCTGTAGCTGTGACCACTGCGTAGTAGGCTGGCGATGTGTTGCCTGCGCTTCAGGTCTGGCTGCCGCCCCTGGTACTTACCCTCCGTTTTTGCTTTATGGATGCCCTGGAACTGCCGGCGCCGGCGGTCTTCGTAATCTTTGCGGGCCACGGCAGCCAGCATGTCGAGCATCATGGCGTTGACCGCCCGGAGAATGGAGTCTGTGAATCCGGTATCGTCTTTCTTTTCCAGGGCGAGCCAACTGGTTGGTAATTCCGGGGAGACGATGGCCAACCGCTTGGCGGCCAGCTTTTGCTTGAGGGAGTCCCAGTCACTCTGCTTGAGACGAGCCAGCCGATCAATTTGTTCGACCAGAACGATGTCGCCCTCGCCAGAATCTGCGATTAGTTTCATCAGCTCGGGGCGGTGCAGGGTAGCGCCGGACACGTTTTCCACGTAGAAAGCGGCAATACGCTGACCGTGGTTAGCGGCGAATTGCACCAGTGACTCCCGGGCTCGCTCCGCATTCTGTTCCTGCGTGGATGCCCGAAGGTAGGCTCGAATAAACATCGTCGGTTCCTCAGTCTGTTATAAGTGGTTCTCTCTGGCCGGTCTGGTTTAGGTGGTTCTGGTGGCCGTTACCGGGTTCGAACCTCTGGTTCTCCTGATCTGTACCCATAAGGAACCACCTCAAGAGTCGAGAAACTCCCCGAACGGATCGTCCGCTCGATAAATCTGGTTGATTCTGTCGTCATCGATGAAACCCTCTGTACCGCCATTGCTCCCATTGCCGGAAGTTGCCTTGTTGCTCGCGCCGGTTGCCTCCTCATCACTGCCTCGACTGAACGACGCCATCTTTTGTTCGAATTCAGGAAACGTCATTTCCCCATCGGGTCCCTTGGCGAAAACCGTCTTGTAAGCATCGACTGCGGCTAGTGTGAAGCGAGTGAAAAGTGCGACCATCCAGAGCGCGAACAATAGATACCATGCGTAAAGCGCAGCATCGGTACCCCTAAAGGCGAGCTCCACAATGCCGATCCCGGCGAGCCCCACTGCTACTGTTTTTGCCACTCTCACCATGGCCTCAGTCCCCGATAGTTCTTTACTTCGAAGCTACCAGAACCTGAGAAAATGCAAGTTTTGCCCGGGATCAGGCCGCTGCGGCTTGCCCGGGCAGCCACGGCAGTTTCACCTTGCTGTAGACCTCATTCGTCATCGCCTTCAAATCTTCCACGTCCAGGTGTGGAACCACCAACGCCGTGCCTTGGTATCGAACGCGAGGGTAGTTGGATGGCTGGAATACGCCATGAGGGAGGTCGTCCTCATCTCCCAGCCACTGTCTGAGCCGGAGATCGATACACCAGCCCTGTTCGAGCTCGACCCAGCAATGGGGAGCGGTGGTCATTCGGCTCAGTCGGTCCTCCGCGTATCCGATCCGGCATTGATGGAAGATGCCTCGCTCGCTCAGGGCATTGCTGATCACAAAAGTCATGTAGACGCTATCGACTCTCAGGTCCTCCAGCGGCAGCAGTGCCAACTCAAGTTCATCGTGCCAGTCACTCATGGTCGGGCTCCCTGAACATCAGCTGTTGGCCCTGTTCATACAACACCGGATAGGGGAGCGGCTCGCCGTCCTGGATCACGGTGTTCGGTGGAAAGTACATCACTATCCAGGGAGGCATGCCGGCGCTGACAGCGCCATAGAATTCATCTACTGGAAAGGTGAGTTCATGGCCGGACTGCCGAAATACCAGTCGGGAGTATTTCTCGGGGTGGTTGGCAGCGATGTTGTAACTGGCAGCTTCACCGCCGATGACATAGCTTGGTGTCTTCCAGTGATTCGGCTGTTGGATGTTGTAGGCGATGATACAGTTGCTATCGGCACAGCCATATCGCTCGGCTGTTACCGACCACAGCATGAGCGGGTGTCCGTCAATCTCTGGCGTCTTCACGCCTGTGAGTTTCGTTGTCGTAATTGCCATCGATTCGGCGGCCTGGGTGATGGCCTCATCTACGACTGCAACATAGTGGTCATAGGCGTCATCCTCGTTCGCCGCCAGTGATTCCGGCATCCAGCCCATCAGGCTGGGTCGTGCCGAAGGGTTGTCCGGCGTCATCATGATGTCAGTGGCGTTGAAGAGCAGCGTCTGGGTGCCAGTAAGATGACGAAGCGGCGCATCTAGTGAAGTAGCCAGACTGGCCAGGTTAAGGGCGCTTACCAACAAACCCTTTCGATACGAGCGCGTCCCGTCTGGTGAATCCCGCAGGTCCTGATCGTAGACGCCGCCGGCACGGGCCAGATTCAGTGCGCGGGATGATTCGTCGTCATAGTGTCGAGGCGTGGCAGCGCAACCCGCGAGCGCGGCTGTAGTTACAGCAAAACAAATGGTCTTCAACTTGGTCATTTTGAACTCCTGCGTTTTCTAAAATACTCGCATGAAGTTGCAAATACGCAAGAGGGAAATGGGAAAAAGTTTGTAATAAAATCAATAGCTTGTACTGTCAGTACAAACTTCGGTGTATCAGCAGTGGTGCATCGGGAGTGCCGCTCTTGCTAGACTTGCCAGCAGGTTTTTTCGGTTGAGACAAGGTGTTGGTAAATCGGAAGAACCAGAAATTCCCAGTTTCCCACTTATCCCAGTTTATAATCGTGGGTAGTAACCGATTGGGCCAATCAGAGATAAAGTTTCTATCCATGGGTAGTAAAATGGGTAGTGCTGGGCGAATATCGATGCAAAAACAAAAGTAAGCACTTGTTTTTAAAGGATTTTAACTTATTATTCTTTGAGCAGGTGCAGAATATTGAGTAGTGGAAAGGATTTGATGAACATATCTCGCTGACCGGGCATGATTATTTGCCGGTTGTTGAGAGTGCTTCATTGATGATGGCTACTCTTTCTGTGTTGTCCTAACTTAAAGAGGTTTCCAGCAGCTCTGGAAGGTTGAGAATAGCTCGCATAGTTGCCTCTTCGCCTAGAAGTAAGTGCTCAGCCATAAGCTGGGCAGCCTCTTCTCCATTATTGGCATAAAGCGCATCCACAATTTTAGCGTGGTCGTCGCTCCATCTCTTATCTGATTGGTTATATACCATGCTGACATAAGAGATACGTAAATGATCATCTGATAGCTCCTGGATTAGGCGTGCTAAACGCTCGTTACCGGCGGCTTGTGCGATCAGACAATGAAAACGGTGATTTGCATGTGAGAAGGTAATTATTTCGCTAGCCTTTTGGCTATCATAGGTGGCCTCGCTGCAAGTTCGCAGCATCGCTAAAGTACCGGCATCAAGCTTGCCAGCAGCTAGTCGGCAGAGTTCAGGTTCCACCAAACGACGTATCTGGTAGCTTTCACGAATGCTCTTAATAGTGATTGGAGCGACGATATAGCCAAGCCGTCCCTGGTTGACCGTTAATCCCTGCTGAGTCAAGCGGGCCAAAGCGTGACGTATAGCCGCCTTCCCTAGGGCATAATGTTTGGTGAGCCATACCTCTGTAATGGTGGCTCCAGGCTTGAGGTGGCAGGAAATGATGTCGCTTCTCAGTATATCGAATGCCTGATCGTTGAGACTGCCTTTCTGTGTAGTTGCCATGAACTGTTCCATGTTGAACGCGTGACGGCGCTGGTTGATATTATCCCAGCACCGCCTAATTCTAACATTTACCGGCAGTTCGATGGTAAAGCCTAGATCATGGATAGCAGCACGAAAGTCGCCATGATGGCCGCCCCGCAGATCAACGTCCACATAAGGCAGTATCCCATGATATCGCGCGCTGAAAGCCCAGCTACACCGAGCAGTGGAAGAGCCCAAAACGGTTGCATTTGGTTAGTCCAAGCATCACCCCAAGTAAAAGCCATAATCGTCTGAGGAATATCGGCGCCTAAATTTTTAGCCGCTTCAAGCATAATCGGCCCTTGAATAGCCCACTGGCCTCCCCCAGATGGTATGAAAATATTAACAATACCTGCAGAAATAAATGTCACAATTGGAAAAGTATGAATATTGGCAATGCTAACAAACCAATTAGATATTCCATCAGCGAGTCCTGATACTTTAACCATGCCAGCAATACCTGCATATAACGGAAACTGCATAATAATGCCACGGCATGCTAGAACGCCTTCTTTGACTGCCGTACCAATAGATGCTGGGCTCGGTTGAAGTAATAAACCTATTGCTAAAAAAATTACAATCAGCATGTTTAGGTTAAGATTAAATCCAATTTGTTGAAAATTAACTATAATGTAACCAAGAGGCAATATAGCGAGTGCAAGATTAAGAATCCGATAGTGCTCAAGTTTTTCAACCCAGGGCATTCCTTTTGTATCCACTTTCTCGGCCGGGGTGTCTAGTATTACGTCTTTAAACGGCCTTATTTCATCCACTTCTGGTTTGATTCTAGTAAAGACCCAATAAACTAAAAAAAGCAGGACAGCAGATAGCCCAAGGTTCCACCAAGAGAAAAGCGTATCTGTGACAGGAATAACTCCCACCACATTTTGCATGAAGTTTCCCTCAGTCGCCATCAGTAACGGAATAGATGCAGTCATACCACGAATAATATCACCAGCATAAGCTGCAGCAACGGCCAGAGGAAAGTGCAAGCCTGGCACTCGGCGCCCCATTTCTCGAGCCATGAACGCGCCAGCGATCATACCAAAACCCCAATTTATATAGAATGTGACCATTCCAAATACTGCTATAATACCGATAGCCTGAGTAGGTGTTTTAGCTATAGACGCAAGTCGATCGATCATATTTGATACGGAAGGCGTCTTTGCTATTACAAACCCGGTGAGTAGAATCAGAGACATCTGCATAGCAAACGTAAAAAGTTTTGAAAAACCTTCTCCCCACCCGTTAAACATTGTGCTAGCACTTTGCCCCCCAAATATCATGCCAAGAAGAAAGACTACAATGCTTAGCACCATGGCAAGCAGAAACGCGTTAGGCAAGCATTTCTCAACAAACTTAAGGCTTATTCTTGTTAAAGCCTGCATTGGGCTCCAACTTTTTCTTATGTAGGCATCTGTTTTTGACATTTTGTTTTACCTTTTTAAGATTTTGGCCCTTCAAATAGTTGAGGGGGCGGGGTTGCTAACTCTCAATGATTGGCAACTCTATGCAGGATGCTTGTATTGAGTTGCGATAAACTTCGATTGTGGGAATTACTCCATCTGGAATGCGCGAGAAGTGATCGCTGTCTGCCAGGGCAATAGCGATCCGTAATCGATGCCCAGCCTTAAACAGCCACGAGGTTGGTAAAAGATCAAAAGTGATTTCACTGCATTCACCAGGAGTCATGTAACGAGCGTCACGTTCTAGAAAACTATGACTGGGCCCAATGTTGGGTATATTGGTATGGCCTTCTGCGATACGCCGGTGTAAAGCTCGGAAAACTCCTTCGGTTACATAGTGAACCTTGCCACTCTTGTCTATATCCTCCAGATAAACGAACAGAGCACAGTCCTGCGTGTCACTGGTCAGATACAACCGAATGATCGGATGACCGGTCACTTCTATATTCTTCTCAAAAACATCGGTGGTGTAGCACAGCATCCGTTTATCGCGATCGTGCCAGTCGGAGTAGTAATTATCGACGTTTTGAGCATATAGCCGATTGTAGCGGGAGCTTTCACCTGTACCGCAGCTATAATCACCTACGTAGTGGTCAAAAGCCTCTTTCGTGGCTGGTGGCTCTATGCCTAACCGGTGGCTTTCTTGAAAGAAGAGTGTGCGGTAGTTAGTTTCTGCTGGTGGCCATTCATTGGCTGATTTCCATCGCTCTTCACCTACGGTGTAGTAGTGAACTGGGGCCTCATCGCTCATTCCAGTATCAAGACCCATTAGGTATTCGTCGAAGAAGCGTAAGGTTTCTGCCAAAGCTTTAGTCTGTGGGGTCTTATCGTTATGGTAAGGGCTAGAGCCGGTACGAGCACCGTGATCCCAGGCCCCAAGCATCAGACGCTTGTGCGGGTTTTGCTGCCATTGGTAGCGGAGCGCCGCTCCCCGGGAATAGTGTCCATCCATCCAGCCAGAGATGGTATAGACAGCAGTTTGTGCATCCGCTGTCTGGTTGGCGTAGTAGTAGGGACTAATGATTTCTGATGTAAAGTCAGGATCGGTATGTAGTGCACGGTCTCTAAACGTTAGCTGATGGACAAAGTCTGCCATGTCGAAGTTAGCAACATGATCTTTCAGCGCTTTCTCTAAAATGCTCCCGTCTTCATCTTCGTCGACGGGTGCGGGGCCATCGTAGTAATCACCTTTAAAATAGGGGAATTTACTGCGGACTTCAGCTCTGTCGTCATCAAGAGCCTCCATCAGATTGCCGTACTCCTTAACTAGTCGGCGGCACATGACTCCCCCAGGATAGAGCTGGTTTGACCAGGTATCCCATACTGCGGAATGCGGCACGATAGCTTTTACAGCGGGATGAGCCCAAGAAGCAGTGAAATCGGCAGCAGCGCCCAAGTAGGAGATGCCCGTAACCCCTATTGATCCCTTGCACCAAGGTTGCTGGTTAATCCACTCAACAATTTCCAGATAATCGCCACGTTCATTCGGCGAGCGGAGTCCATTTCGTGTACCGAAGGATGCCCCGCTACCGCGTACGTCGACAGCTACCAATGCATAGCCACGAGCAAGAAGGAGCGAACGAAAAATGGCGATATTCGGGCAATCTTCGGTCCCCTCTGGTGCTCCCGGCTTTAACTTCATTCGCCGATAATAAGGGGTAAAAAATACCACTACCGGGAAGCGGTCATTTTCAGCCTCTATTGTGCCAGGCAGATGTACGTCGATGGCGATCTGAACCCCATCACGCATGGTGAGATAGCGCGAGAATAAGCGCTGACCTTCAAAGCAGGGTGGTCGATTTTCCAGCCAATTTTCGGGCCAAAATAGAGCCATATTTTCCATGCATCAGGTTCCATATTTTGTGATTGGTTTTTGTAAGGTTGTATTTTAGTTTTTAACATGTCAAATTTATTTATATAAAATTTCACCGTGGAGGCACAGGTGAATGAAATAGCGATCTATCCGCTTATCGGCCTGTTAGCTGGCTTTCTCGCAGGTATATTTGGTATCGGTGGGGGAGTAGTGATAGTGCCGTTATTGGTTACGATATTGGGGTGGCAACAGGTCGATGACGATTTAGCCTTATCCCTGGCGGTGGGAACTTCGCTAGCTACGATCGCCGTTACTTCCATATCATCGGCGCGAGCACATTACCGCCACGGCAATGTTCGGAGGGATTGCGTGTGGTTGCTGTTGCCTGGCTTGGTTTTCGGAGCGATCAACGGTGTTGTTGTGGGTGACGTGCTCTCTGGAAAAACTCTTTCGCTGTTACTGGGAGTATTTTTCTTAATATTGGCAATTAAAGTGCTGGTTAACTCTCGCTCGGTAGGCAGTTATCCGTTACCCGGTCGTAACGGCATGCTCATAGCGGGTAGTTCGATCGGCTTAGCCTCGGCTCTATTTGGAATCGGTGGTGGTACATTGATGGTGCCATTTCTAGAAAGACACAGTATTCCTATGCGTCAAGCAGTAGGCACCTCGGCAGCGGCTGGTATTCCTATTGCTATCGTCGGTGCTATTACCGCTATGGTCGTCGGCGATACGAAAACCTCGGTGAGCTGGACAACTGGCTATGTCTATTGGCCCGCTTTTGTTGGGATTGTGATCCTTAGTATGCCCGGCGCTAAGCTGGGGGCACTAGTCGCCTCCCGCCTTAAAGCTAAAGTGCTAAAGCTAACGTTTGCAGGTCTACTGATTGTTGTTGGTTTAAATTTTCTACTGGGTTAAATATTATGTTTTTTGAAACGGGTATCGTCAGCTAATAACAGGTACACCTATTTTAGGTGAAAACCAAAGCTTTTCAGTTGTTTATGAACCCAGGGTTAAAGTGCTAGGTGCGCTCTCTGCATGATCAACGAGTAGAGCCAATACCGCACATGTTTCTCTTGAGAAATTAGCACCTATTACAACCAAATAAACAGAAACTGATCACAGCAGCAGAGTCCGATAGTGAGTCCAGCTCAATTCGGTACGCACTGCGTTCCGTTTTGGAAAGCTTTGATAAAACTGGCGCATATTGCGTAGATGATGGATATCAACACCCTTTCCCAGCCGCTCGGTAAGCTGTTGTGAGAGCTGCTGCTCGCTGTGTTGAGCATATTCTCGGCCACTGCCCCGGTAAACGAGGCAACCTGGCAGGTGCTTGAGGAAGGCGGCTTGGTGATTCTCATGCGCCTACCCCCTGGCTGGATTCGTTCTTTCGCGGGCGCGGTGATCAGGCGTCAATTACTCAAGCCGCCCAAGAGCAAATTGCCGCATGGCAGGAACCGGGGGATTTGCTGCTGGTCACCCACCAGGTCAATATCACCGCACTGATGGGTGGCGGCGTTGGTTCGGGGGAGATGATCGTGGCGCGTCCAGTGGATGAATCGTTGCAGGTCGTGGGGCGGTTAAGCGTTAGCGGCCAATAATTTGCTTCTTATCCACATGAGACTTTATAAAGTAAAAACCGATATAGATTAGGAACTCTTTATGAAAGCCGTTGTTTTTGAGCAATTTTCCGCCCCTCCCCGCGTCCAGCAATTACCTGATCCCACTCTTGAGCCGCATGGCGTTGTGGTGAAAGTGATGGCGACAGGAGTTTGTCGCAGCGACTGGCATGGCTGGGTGGGGCATGACACCGATATCCAGCTCCCCCATGTGCCGGGGCATGAGCTTTCCGGTGTAGTCGAAGCTGTGGGTAAAGACGTACAAAAGTGGCGCATTGGTGACCGCGTCACGGTTCCATTCGTTGGCGGTTGCGGTACTTGCCCTGAGTGCCACTCTGGCAACCACCAGGTGTGCGATAGCCAGTTTCAGCCCGGCTTCACTCACTGGGGCTCATTTGCCGAGTATGTGAGTATTCACTACGCCGATGTGAATTTGGTCGCGCTGCCAGAGACATTGGATTTTGCGACGGCGGCGAGTTTGGGTTGCCGGTTCGTTACCTCTTTTCGGGCCGTGGTGGATCAGGGCAAAACAGCGGCAGGTCAGTGGGTGGCCGTCCACGGTTGCGGTGGGGTTGGGCTCTCTGCCGTGATGATTGCCAACGCCGTCGGTGCCAACGTGGTGGCCATCGATATTTCGGACGAGGCGCTTGATCTGGCTCGCCAACTGGGAGCCACTGCCACCGTGAATGCTGCCAAGGTACCCAATGTGGTCGAAGCGGTTGCGGAGATAACCCGGGGAGGCGCTCACGTATCGCTGGATGCGCTGGGCCACCCGACGACCTGCTTTAACTCCATCAGCAATCTGCGTAAACGTGGCAAGCATGTTCAGGTCGGGTTGATGTTGGCCGAGAACAGCACGCCTGCCATTCCCATGAGCAAGGTCATTGCCCATGAGCTTGAAATACTGGGTAGTCACGGCATGCAGGCCCACCGTTACGACGCCATGCTGGCGATGATAGAGTCTGGAAAGCTGGCGCCTGAAAAGCTTATCGGCAAACGAATCAATCTTGAGCAGTCGATTGATGCGCTAATGAACATGGATAAGTTCGAAGGGGCGGGCGTGACGGTGGTGACCGAGTTTTGAGGAAACCGCTGAGACGTTTAATAACAATTTCCTTCAATGAAACGAGGCAAATTATTCGCTCCTCATCGGCGGGTTGAGGTTTTACGCTGGGCGTATTGATAAGGAGTAAGTTATGCCATCAGATACTATTCAATCAGCACGCCGCGTGATCGCCCAGCATCCAGCCAAGCGCGATGATATCGGCGATTTAGTTACCCGGCGCCCGCTGCCGGGGCCGCAGCTTGAACAGCTCGATCCGTTTCTGTTTCTTAACCATCACGGCCCGCAGACGTATCCGGCCAATAATCGTGGCCTGCCGTTCGGCCCGCATCCGCACCGGGGCTTTGAAACGGTCACCTTTATACTGGAAGGCTCCCTGGCCCATGCCGATAGCGCCAAGCATCAAAGCGTGATCAATGCGGGCGGCGTGCAGTGGATGACCGCGGGCAGCGGCATTGTGCATGCGGAAATTTCGCCGGAGGAGTTTCTGCGCGACGGCGGCCCGTTGGAAATTCTGCAGCTATGGATCAACCTGCCGTCGCGCTTGAAAATGAGCGAGCCGCGCTATGTGGGGCTGCAGCAAGAATCCATTCCCGCTATTAAGTTGCCAGGTGGCGGTGAGCTGAACCTGATCTCAGGCGAGTGGCAGGGTAATGCTGGTCCCATCGACACGCTAACCGGCGTGTTTATGTCAACGCTGCGGCTGCCTACCGGTAGCCAAGAACAGTTACCCGTGGCGCCAGGGCGGCAGGTGTTTCTCTACGTGGTGGATGGCGATGTCACGGTGGGAGGCGAGCCAGTCAAGCCGCATCACCTAATTGAAGTAGATCGCACAGGTGACAGCCTCGATATCGAAGCCAGTAGCGATGCGCGGCTGCTGTTTGGTCATGGCGATGTGATCGATGAGCCGGTCTACTCCCACGGCCCTTTTGTAATGAATACCCGTGAAGAGATCGTTCAGGCGGTCGAGGACTACCAGAACGGTAAGTTCGGCGGTCTGGATGCTTAGTATTTAAAGCGGCTCGCCGCGATAGTAGTGCCACAGAAATAGTGAACCCACGCTGCGCCAGGGCGACCAGTGCTCCACCAACTGGCGGGCTTGCTTAGGCGTGGGTTTGTCGTCCATGCCTTTTAAGCGGCCCAGCGCCACCCGCAGGGCGAGATCGTCGGCGGGGAAAATATCCGGGCGTTGCAGCGAGAACATTAGGTAGATCTCCGCACTCCAGCGGCCAAAGCCACGCAGCTGGGTAATCGCGGCAATCGCCTCGTCGTCGCTTAGTTGCTCAAGCCCCTCGGCGCTAAAGGTGCCTGCCAGCTCTGCTTCTGCCAGCCCTTTAGCGTACTCGATCTTGCGCCAGGAAAGCCCCGCATCGCGCAGCGCTTGGCCCTCTATCTCTATTACCGCTTTAGCGTGAAGCTCGGGAAGCAGTGTATTTACACGACCCATAATCGCGCGAGCCGCTTCGGTAGATAGTTGCTGGCTAACGATAGTCGAGAAGAACGTCGCAAAGCCTTTATCACGCTCGCGAGGCGAGGGCGCTCCGACTAGCGGTAGGGCGCGGGCGATATCGGGGTCAGCCTTGGCGAGTTCAGCCATGGCGTGTTCGATCGTGTTAAAAGATGGGGTATCAGCTGGCATTATTACTCCTGGTTAAAATGAGTATTATATTGCTCACTAATTGAGTTTTTATATATTTATGAGTATTAAAATGCACATTCCGGAGCCTTAGGCTACACTATTGAGCATTAAACTGCTCAGTTATTAACTGCTCAATTAAGGTGTCCCACGTTGCTAACCATCCAGACATTTCATCATGGCCAGTGGCACGATGCCGCTGAGCTGGTGATTGAGCACCCAGAGCAAGGTCGTCGAGGACCTGCGCGTTTGGGCTATATCACCGATTATGCCCTTGAATGGCTGGATCGCGATGATGAGCATGCTTGCAGCCTGCTTTTGCCGATTGAGCTAATGAATACCCATCAATCGCCACGCTGGTTCGCTTTTTTAGACGATATCATGCCTTCTGGGGCCAGCCGCCGTTACTGGGTCACGCAGTTGGGGATATCGGCGCTTACTGAGGCTGAACAAGATTACGCCCTATTGGCTAAAGGGACGATTGCTCCGGTGGGTAATTTACGTATTAAAGAGGCCCTTCCCGAGCGCCCAGTAGGTAGCACGCTAGAGCAGCAGCGCTTTGCCTTACGTGATGTTGTGGATCGAGATAGCGATTTTCTTGCTTATGCGCAGCAAATGGGAGCCGCTGGGGGTGGTGCGACCGGCGCTGGCGGTGAAGCGCCTAAGCTACTGCTACGCTGTTCGCCAAACGATCAGGTCTGGATCGATACCTATCAGGATGACCCGGCGAATACCGACCAGCACTATCTGGTGAAATTTCCTCGCGGCCAGCGCACCGAGCTTGATAACAATATCCTTCGCGCCGAATACCATTTCTATCATGAGCTGGCGTCACTCGGCATAGCGACGATCGACACTCAAAGGATGCGGCTACTGGAAGGCGAGCGCTATCCATCGCTGTGGTTGCCCCGCTTTGATGTTGATTACCCCGCTGGGAAGCGAACGCTGTATGGGCTGGAGTCGGTTTATTCCGCGATGAAGCGTCAGCCGGGAAGCTTCTTAAACCATTTTGACGTGATCGAGGCACTGGTTGGCCTGTTGAGCCAGCAATACCGCGCTCGCGAGTTAGGAGGTCATTTTGATACGGCGCGTTTCGTGAGCGAGTGGGTGAAACGTGATCTGCTTAATGTCGCTTTTGCTAATAGCGATAACCATGGCCGCAATACGGCGCTGTTGAAAACGCCTCAGGGAATCTGGCTGGCGCCAGTCTACGATTTTGCGCCCATGAAGGCTGACCCAGAAGGTATTATTCGCACCACCACTTGGGGCGCGCCGTTTGAAGAGGGTCCTGAATTCAGCTGGGTAGCCATTACGGAGAATTTAAATGCCTATGTGCCAGCCGAGCAGTTGATGGCAGAGCTAAAAGCGCTGGGGAGTCAGTTAGCCGGGCTAAAAGAACGACTTGCTGCGCGGGGAGTGCCGGAAGCGTTGCTAGCATCGAATGCGGTGGGGTTAAATTATCTGGATGCTAAGCTGCGCCGCTGGGGGCTGGTATGAAACGCAAAGAACTCTCTAGCATTGAGCGCGAGGCACTACTTATGGCGCTATTGTCCCAGCTGCTGCGGGAAGAGATCAGCTCAGGGCAGGTGCTGCGTCAACTACGCCGCGAAGTATTGGGAATGTCGCAGACACAATATGCCGAGCTGGTGGGTATCAGTCGCCGCACCTTGTCTGATCTGGAAGCCGATAAAGCAAGCCCTACACTGGCGCTGCTAAACCAAGTATTCCGCCCCTTGGGTCTGCAAACCGGCTTGGTGCCGCGTAACCGTCATCTGCGTGAGCGGTTGCTTTCAGTGGAACCCCCTAGCGCCTGACCGCCAAACACCGTATCCAAACATTTCCTATTCAACCCAACTTAACGATTGTGTTCGCCCGCTAACTTTTTAAACGCAGCATGTTTCTACTTTCGTCTAATCCTGCGATCATTTAGCGCTAATCGAGATACCAACAGGGCGGTATCCCAAGGAGTTAAACATGCAGGATTCGACAGCATCGTCGTCTCAAGGGCTGGCGCGCAACCCGCGTTTGGCCGAATTTGTGTTGGCGCTGGGCGGCTTTGGAATCGGCACCAGCGAGTTCGTCATTATGGGCCTGATGAACCGTGTGGCGGGTGATTTAGCGGTAACGGTGCCGCAAGTGGGTTACGCAATAAGCAGCTACGCCTTGGGCGTGGTAGTCGGTGCGCCGCTGATTTCGGCGCTGGCCGCGCGAGTACCTAGGCGGTCGCTGTTGATTATGCTGATGCTGGTATTTGCGGTGGGCAATATTGCTAGTGCCATGGCACCAGGGTTCTGGTCATTCGTAGGGCTGCGTTTTCTGGCTGGCTTACCTCACGGCGCTTATTTTGGCATCGCCGCACTGGTGGCCGCGGGAGCCGTGCCGATAGACCAACGGGCGCGGGCTGTTTCCCGGGTGATGATGGGTTTAACCGTGGCGATTCTGATCGGTGCGCCGCTGGGTACCTGGGCGGGTAACCTGTTGGGCTGGCAGATCGCCTTTGCGGGTGTCGGTGGTATTGCGTTGCTCACTGCCCTGTTGATCCGCTTCTATGTACCGGTGCAGCCCGTCGATACTCTAGCAAGCCCTGTACGTGAGCTGTCAGCGCTGCTTAAGCAGCGGGTGTTGGTTACCCTGGCGCTTGCCTGCATCGGCTGCGGCGGCATGTTCGCAATTTTTAGCTATGTGATGCCGACATTAACCCAGCAGGCGGGTATGAGCGAAGCGCTGGGGCCGTTGGTGCTGGTCATTTTCGGCCTGGGCTCTATTGCCGGTAACTTAATCGGCGGGCGCATGGCGGATAAAAACCTGATGCGTGCCATACCTACCATTCTGCTCTGGTGTGGCGTGGTACAAGGGTTGTTTTACTTTGCGGCGAATAACGTTTGGACGGGGCTGCTGTTTGTTGGCCTGGTGGGCACCAGTATGGCACTAGCGCCTTCATTACAAACCCGCTTGATGGATGTGGCGGAAGATGCCCAAACCATGGCGGCCTCACTCAACCACGCGGCCTTTAACGGTGCCAATGCCCTAGGGGCGTGGCTTGCTGGCTTGGCAATCAGCGCTGGCTTTAGCTGGTCGAGCACGGGCTTGGTCGGTGCGGGATTGGCACTCTGTGGCTTGGTGATTTTTGCCGCTGGGCGATGGTTGGAAAAGCGCACCTACGGCGCCGTGGCCCAGCGAGCCTAGCGTTGGCTAACGTCGCGTCACGATTGTCCAGTTGCCTAGTTATCGAACAGTGATAATTAACATGGCTAAAAAGTCGAATTCTCTCTACTGTGTAAGGGTAGTAACCCATAAGGAGATGACCATGCACATTCAGGTATTGAATTCGACACGTATATTGACCCTCGGCGCGGTGGTGGCGTTAACCGTTGGCTTGGCGGGCTGCGGTACCTCCACTGGCGAGCGCGCTACTAGCGGCGCGGGTGTCGGTGCTGCCATTGGCGCGGGTGCCGCAGCCGTAACCGGTGGTAGCGTCGTTCAAGGCGCCGTTATCGGCGGTGGCGTTGGTGCTGCCACCGGTGCCGCCACCGATGCAGATGACATCAATCTCGAATAAGTAATGGTTGATCTCTTAGCGACACAGCCTAAATCCGCGCATGCCCATATGAAAGTGATCCGCATGCGCGGCGTTGTAATCGGGCCCCAATACATTACCGAAGGTATGGCAGGCGCCATCCCGCGCAGCGCGTAAAAACTCACCTACCTCGCCTTCATCATCCCAGTCATTGATCAGCGTAATACGCTGGCCGTTCTCAAACTGAAATCCCACTACATCCAGCGCTTCGGCGGTGGCGTGTTCGCTGCGCCTGCCGGCTTCGCGGCCATAAACGTTACGGCAGGCAAAGCTACCTACGTGGTTAACCTGGCTCACTCGGCTACCCATAATCTCCTTGGCGGCAGGCTGTAACGCGTGGCGTTCATACATGACCCACGCCAGTGCCATGGGGCAGGAAGCCACGAAACTCTGATTGAACGCGACGCCGCTAGAGTGCATGCGCACGATATTGGCAAGCGGGCAGCTCGCCGTGGGGGCGTAATCGGCCAATGGCGTATAGCGCAGCTCGCCCTCGGGGACGGTATCTAATGCAGCTAAACAGCCTGCGCGGTCGTCTGCCAAGCGGCTTAACTTAAGCTGTGTGACCGGCGTAATGGGGTCGTCAATATGCAGCGGAGCCCATGGCGCCCAGTGGCGGGGAATCTCAATGATGCCTTTTTGCAGGGCTACACCCAGCGCAATCAGGGCTAAAATAAATAGCGTACTGCGCATGCCTACCTCCCTGTATGTCACCACCAACGCTACAGTCGCCGCGCTGGGTGTGCGATACTGCGCAGCCTTGCTGCTCTGCTGCAGTCGCTCTACTTGCGTTTACTACGTTTTCCGCTACTTATTTTGCTAACTGAAGGGAAAGTACTTCATGTCCCAAGGTACGCTGTTTATCGTTTCTGCCCCCTCAGGTGCTGGCAAGACTAGCTTGGTGCGCGAGCTAATCGAAAGCCTGGATGGGATTCAAGTGTCGGTGTCGCACACTACGCGTGCCAAGCGCGAGGGTGAGGTGAATGGCGTCAATTATCATTTCACCGATGTAGCCGAGTTTGAAGCGATGATCGCGCAGGGTGAGTTCTTCGAGTATGCCAAAGTATTTGATAATTACTACGGCACCTCGCGCCAGGCAGTAGAGGTATTGCTAGCGGCAGGTCAGGACGTCATTCTGGAAATCGACTGGCAGGGCGCTCAGCAGGTACGCACACAAATGCCTGATGCAGTGTCGATTTTTATTCTACCGCCCTCCCGCGAGGAGCTGGAGCGACGTCTTGCTAGCCGTGGCACCGATGAGCATGCGGTGATTGCCCGGCGGATGCGCGATGCGGTGAGTGAAATGTCCCATTACCACGAATATGATTACCTCGTCGTTAATGATGACTTCACCACGGCGCTGCAGGAGTTACAGTCACTGGTGATCAGCCGTCGCTTAAGTCGCCCGGTAATGACCGAGCGCCACGCGCCGCTGTTGGCTGCGCTCTTGTCACAGACGCCTACGGTCGAGTAATCTATACGGTTCTACTACTTTCTATTGCGTTGCACTATTTTTGTCGCACCATTTTTTCACTGGGTCGGCGCCGTTCTCTACGGTGTCGGCCCGGTTCCGTCATAACAGGAAGGCTCCCATGGCTCGCGTAACCGTTGAAGATTGTCTTGAAAATGTTGAAAACCGTTTCAAGCTGGTGATGATTTCCACTCAGCGCGCTCGCCAGCTGGCGCGCGGCTCCCGCGATGCTCTGCTACCTTGGGAAAATGATAAACCTACGGTGATGGCGCTGCGTGAAATTGCCGCAGGCCTGGTCGATCACACTGTACTGGACGAGCCCGTTGAAGCCGCTGTTCGTCCGCGCCCGGCTATGGCGCCTACTCATATCGACGACTAACGTTTTCAACGAAACCGATAGAGGCGCGGTAGATGTTCACCATTGATGACCTGGCCGATAGACTCGGCGGCTATTTACCCTCGGATGAGATCCAGCAGGTCAAACGCGCCTTTTACTATGCTGAGCAGGCCCACGACGGCCAGCGGCGGCGTTCCGGCGAGCCGTACGTTACCCACCCACTGGCGGTAGCGAATATTCTTGCCAATATGCACATGGATCATCAAAGCCTGATGGCCGCCATGCTGCACGACGTTATCGAAGACACCGGGGTATCCAAAAAAGCCCTGGAGGCTCAGTTTGGCAAGCCGGTAGCAGAGCTGGTAGATGGGGTATCCAAACTTACCCAAATCACCTTTGAAGACAAAGCCGTCGCCCAGGCGGAAAATTTTCAGAAGATGGTGCTGGCGATGTCGCGGGATATTCGCGTTATCATCGTCAAGCTGGCTGACCGGTTGCATAACATGCGCACCCTGGGCGCCCTACGCCCAGATAAAAAGCGTCGCATCGCCCGTGAAACGTTGGAAATTTACGCGCGAATTGCCGGGCGGCTGGGTATCAATACGATTCGTATCGAGCTTGAGGATCTCTCCTTTCAGGCGATTCACCCCATGCGCTCGGAGCGCATCAAGCGTGCGGTTGCCAAAGCGCGGGGGCACCGGCGTAGTGCCATGCGCGAAATACAGTCCTCCCTGCAAAAAAGCCTGGACGATGACGGACTTAATGGCACCGTCATTGGACGCCAAAAGCATCTGCTGTCGATCTATAAAAAAATGCGCGACCAGCGTAAGCCCTTTGTCGAAATTATGGATGTGTTTGGCTTTCGCATCATTACCGAAGATGTGGCCAGCTGCTACCGTATTCTAGGCGTGGTGCATAACCTCTATAAGCCGGTACCGGGGCGCTTTAAAGACTACATTGCGATTCCCAAAGCTAACGGTTACCAGAGCCTGCATACCACCTTGTTTGGTTCCCGCGGTATGCCCATTGAGGTGCAGATACGCACCCGTGAAATGGAGGCCATGGCCAATAACGGTATCGCTGCCCACTGGCTTTATAAAGCGGGGCAGACTTCCCATCCGATTGCCGAGGGCAGCCATGCACGTGCTCGCGCCTGGGTTAAGGGCCTGCTGGAAATGCAGCGCCACGCCGGCGACTCGCTGGAGTTTATCGAGCACGTTAAAAATGACCTGTTCCCCGACGACATCTACGTTTTCACGCCTAAAGGCGATATTATGGAGTTGCCCCAGGGCGCTACCGTAATCGACTTCGCCTACACCGTGCACACGGATATCGGCAATAACTGTATCGCTTGCCGCATTGATCGCCATTTGGCGCCGCTCTCGACGCGCTTAGAAAGTGGTCAGACGTTGGAAATTATCACCGCCCCCGGTGCGAAGCCCAATATTACCTGGCTCAATTTTGTGACCACCGCAAAGGCGCGTTCGGCAATCCGTCACGCGCTTAAATATCAGCAGCAGACCGAAGCGGTCATGCTGGGACGACGGTTGCTCAATAAAGCCCTGGCGCCGTTCGATACCAGCCTGGAAGAACTGGATGAGAGCGCCCTTAAGCGCGCCTTCAAAGAGTTGGATGTCTCTTCTGAAGATGCTCTGTTGGAGTCGCTCGGAATGGGCAACCGCATGACCCACGTGGTGGCACGCCGCCTAGTGGCTGCGGCGCATGGCGAAAGCTATGAGCACCCTGTAGGCGGGGAGGGCAGCAAAGCCGTCATGATCAGCGGCAGCGAAGGTATGGTGATTAATTTTGCGCGCTGCTGTCATCCGCTACCAGGCGACCCCGTGGTGGGCCACCTTTCCACAGGCAAAGGGTTGGTGGTGCATCGCGCTGAGTGTAAAAACGTAGTGGATAAGAACTTCGCCGATAAAAACGACCCTGATAAGCTCTTCGCGCTGGAGTGGTCGGACACCATCGATGAAGATTTCCCGGTCGCGCTGCGTATCGAAATTGAGAGCCGTCGTGGGCTAGTCGCAGAGCTTGCCGGGCTGGTCACCGATGCCGATGCCAATATTGAGCGGATTGGTATTGAAGAGCGCGATGCCCACCTTTCCACCGTCAATCTGACGCTGTCGGTGAAAGGTCGTGTGCATTTGGCACGCATCATTAAACGCATCCGTAACCTTCCCAACGTTGGCAAAATTACCCGACTCGCTAATTAATACTATATATAACAACATGCTGATATAAATCGGCAGCGATCGTTATTTTTCAGTATCAAATAATTAAGTGTTACCCATTACAGGAGAGAAACAACGTATGAGCAATAAGGCCGTTATCAACACCAGCAAAGCCCCCGCGGCTATTGGCCCTTACTCCCAGGCTATTAAAGCGGGCAACACGGTTTATCTCTCTGGTCAGATCCCGTTGGATCCTGCGACCATGGCGATTGTGTCAGAGGATTTTGAAGCTCAGGCACGCCAAGTCTTCACTAACCTTCAGGCAGTGTGCGAAGAAGCGGCGGGTTCGCTAAGCGATATCGTGAAGCTGAATCTGTACCTGGTGGACTTGGATAACTTTGCGATTGTTAACCAAGTCATGGAGGAGTTCTTCACCGCTCCTTTCCCCGCCCGCGCCGCCGTTGGCGTCAAAGCACTGCCCAAAGGCAGCCAGGTGGAAGCGGAAGCGGTGATGGTTATCGGTGACTAGGCTTTGTTTAGCTCTAGAAAGCCGCCCTCTTTGAGTACCTGTGCATAGCCTTCGCGGTAGCTGGGAAAGCGGAACTGATAACCAGTGCTCAATATGCGCTGGTTATCGCAGCGTTTGCTCGTTCGCCGACGTAAAGGGGACTGCATGGTCTCTGTGGCCTCTACTTTTAACTGCTCGGCCAGCCACATCATTACGTTATGCATGGTGACCGGTTCGCAGTCGCTGCCCAGGTAGATATCATCCAGCGTCTCACCGCGCTCCTGATAGCGAATCAGGTGGGCAATAATACCTGTGCAGTCGTCGCGGTGGATGCGATTGGAGTAGACCACAGGAGTGATCGCAGCCACGCGGCCTTCAGCAACCTGATGAATCAGTCGATCGCGGCCAGGGCCGTAAATGCCGGAAAAGCGAATCACCGTGCCCGGCAGGGGGTGATTGATCAGCGCCTGCTCAGCCTCGCACATTAGGGTGCCAGAGAAGCTAGTGGGGTCGGTGGGGCTCTCTTCGTTAACGACCTCGCCCTCCTGCTGGCCATGCACGCTAGTTGAAGAGACGAAAAACACCCTACGTGGAGGCGTTTTGTGCTGCTCCATCACGCTCAGCACGCGCTTTAAACCTTCCGGATAGGCGCTTTGATACGCGCTCTCTTCGAAACGGTCAGCGCTGACGGTATAGACCACATAGTCAGCCTGGGGCAGGCTTTTGTCATCGGCCTCTTCAAGGCTATCCAGATCTAACGCCAGCGGTGTAATGCCGGTGTCTTTTAAGGCTTCCACGTTGCGGCGTAGGCCAATCACTTGGTGCCCTTCCTCAAGCAGCTCGCGCCCAAGGTTGATCCCTAAATCGCCACAGCCGATAATCAGTACGGTTAGCTTCACCGTGCTCACTCCTCTTGATTAATATTCCCTATTAGATGCAAAGTCTCTACCAACGATGACATTGAACCGAGATATTGTCGGTTGAGAAGACCGACGGCAGAGCTTGCTTGTCCTTTTCCGTCTCGCTGACTGTCATGATGCAAGGCCTTGCATACACCACTTTACTTTTTTCATACAAGCCCTAGTCACGAGCTGCTACGAGAGGATGCCACTGGCACCGCTATGACTTTAACAGAACTTCGCTACATCGTAACCCTTGCCCAGGAGCGTCACTTTGGCCGTGCGGCGGAACGCTGCCACGTTTCACAGCCCACGCTCTCGGTGGCGGTGAAAAAGCTGGAAGAAGAGCTCGAAACGCCGCTCTTTGAGCGTTCCAAATCCACCGTCCAGGTTACCCCGCTGGGTGAAAAAATCGTCGCCCAGGCCCAGCGTGTGCTGGAGCAGAGCAGCCTGATTTTTGAGCTCGCCAGTGCGGGTAAAGATCAGTTGGCCAACCCGCTGCGCATTGGGGCTATTTACACCATTGGGCCCTACTTGTTTCCCCATCTAGTGCCTGCCCTGGCGAACGCGGCCCCGCAAATGCCGCTGTATATTGAAGAGGGCATGACCGGTACGCTGCGCGCCAAGCTAAGAAGCGGTGAGCTGGATGTGATTATTGTGGCATTGCCGTTTACTGAAACCGATGTGGTCACCAAGCCAATCTACGACGAAGCCTTTGAAGTTCTCATTCCCGCTAACCACCCATGGGTCGAGCGGGAGGCGATCAATAAAGAGGACTTACTCGAAGAGCGCCTGCTGCTGCTCGGCGAAGGGCACTGTTTTCGGGATCAAATTCTGGAAGCCTGCCCGGCGATTACCCAAAAACTCAACAGCCCCAACAATACGCTGATCGCCGAAGGCGGGTCGCTGGAAACCATTCGCCATATGGTGGCCTCTCGATTAGGTATTACGGTGCTGCCGCAGTCGGCGTTGGGCACCGACCAGTATGAAAATGCCATGCTGGCCAGTCGACCATTTGTGGAACCTGCGCCGTCGCGCACCGTGGCGATCGCCTGGCGGGCGAGCTTTCCCCGTCCCAAGGCTATTGAGGCGCTGATTCAGGCGATCAGCCACTGCCGCCAACCTACTAAAGCCGTGAAAAGCGCCCTATGAGTGATCTTTCCGCGCCCATCACCGCGCTGAAGGGCGTGGGCGAAGCGCTGGCGCTGAAACTGGGTCGATTGGGTATCGAGCAGGTAAGCGACCTGTTGTTCCACCTGCCGCTGCGCTATCAGGATCGCACGCGGCTTACGCCTATTGGCCTGCTGCGTGCAGGTCAGGAGGCGGTGATAGAGGGCGAAGTGACCGCTTGCGACGTAGTCAAAGGGCGCCGCCGCAGCCTGCTGGTGCGCCTGCGTGATGCTAGCGGTATTTTGAGCCTGCGGTTTTTTCACTTCTCACCGGCCCAGCAGCAACAGATGCGCCCAGGTGCGACCGTGCGCGCCTTTGGCGAAGCGCGGGCTGGGGCGACCGGTTTAGAGATCTACCACCCGGAATACCGGCTCAGTGGCGGTAGTGAGACCCCGGTGGAGGAGTATTTCACGCCTATTTATCCCACCACCGAAGGGTTGAACCAGCCGCGGCTGCGTGCTCTGGCTCAGCAGGCGCTCGGTTTACTGGACAGCGCCCCCGAGGCCTTGCCCGATGTAATACCCGATGCCCTGCTTCAACGCTTTCAGTTGCCAGGCCTACACGCCAGCCTGCACTTGCTGCACCAGCCGCCTCCCGATGTGAATATAGAGCAGTTGACCAGTGGCCAGCACCCGGCCACTCGGCGGCTGGCGCTGGAAGAGCTGCTCGCCCACCAACTAAGCTTGCGCGAAGTTCGCCTGCGTATTCAGGCGGATGGCGCACCGACGCTACCCTCTGGGCGCAGTCTGCAGGCGCGCTTTTTGGCCCAATTACCGTTTGCCTTAACCGGTGCCCAGCGCCGCGTTCTGGAGGAGATCAGCCACGATTTAAGTCGCCCGGCACCGATGCTGCGGCTGATCCAGGGCGATGTCGGCTCGGGAAAAACCGTGGTCGCCGCCATGGCCGCGCTGAGCGCCCTGGCGGGCAACTGCCAGGCGGCGATCATGGCGCCGACTGAAATCCTCGCTGAGCAGCACTACCGCTCGTTTAAAGCCTGGTTTGAGCCGCTGGGGATCGAAGTGGCATGGCTGGCGGGCAAGCTCAAAGGCAAGGCGCGGCTGGATGCTAAAGCGGCGATTGCCGATGGGCGTGCGCGTATGGTGGTGGGCACTCACGCACTGTTTCAGGACGACGTGCACTTCCAGTGCCTGGGATTGGCGATCATTGACGAGCAGCACCGCTTTGGCGTGCATCAGCGCCTGGCGTTACGCGAGAAGGGTGAGGCGGGCGGGCTAACCCCACACCAGTTGATCATGACTGCCACGCCGATTCCGCGCACTTTGGCCATGAGCGCCTACGCGGATCTGGATGTCTCGGTGATCGACGAGCTACCCCCCGGCCGTACACCGGTAAAAACCGTGGTGGTGCCCGACGAACGCCGCCCTGAAGTGGTTGAGCGTATTCGGCTGGCCTGCAGCGAAGGTCGTCAGGCGTATTGGGTGTGCACGCTGATCGATGAATCCGAGGCGTTGCAGTGCCAGGCGGCCGAGGTTACCCGCGATGAGCTAACCATAGCGCTGCCCGAGTTGGCGGTGGGCTTGGTTCACGGGCGCATGAAGTCGAGCGAGAAAGCCGAGGTGATGACCGCCTTCAAAGCGGGGGAGCTGGATTTGCTGGTGGCTACCACGGTGATCGAGGTGGGAGTGGATGTACCCAACGCCAGCCTGATGATTATCGAAAACCCCGAGCGTCTGGGGCTTTCCCAACTGCACCAACTGCGCGGCCGGGTAGGGCGTGGCAGCACGGAAAGCTTCTGTGTGCTGCTCTACCACCCGCCGCTGTCGAAAAGCTCCCGCCAGCGCTTGGCGGTCATGCGCGAAACCACCGATGGCTTCCGCATCGCCGAGAAAGACTTGGAAATCCGCGGCCCCGGCGAAGTGCTCGGCACCCGCCAAACCGGCCTTGCGCAGATGAAAATTGCCGACCTGGAACGCGATGCCGACCTGCTAGAGCGGGTAACGGCCATGGCCCAAACGCTGCAGGGCAGCCCAGACGTTACCGCTGTCCTGGTGCGCCGCTGGCTTGGCGAGGCGGCAGGGCGCTATGGGCAGGTGTAGTTAGCTTGGTTAGACGCTAGCGGTGCTTGGCGTATGCTCTTCACTTCCCACCAGACGATTCGCAGCTTCACCCAGCGGGGCGAGCTGCTCGGTAATAAGGCGTAGCTGGCTTTGGATAGGGCGGTAGAGCGTGACGGCTTTTTCATCTGCTGATAGCGCACTTTTCTCTTCTAGCTGGGCTAATAACTCGGCAGCTTGATCCGCTAGTGGCTCAATCGACTGGCGCTGGTTTAATCGCTCGGCGATTTGTCCCAGCAGCTCACCAATACGTTTTGCTACCGGCACTAGCGTGGCATCGTCTTCATCGTCTGCCAACTGGTGGCGATGGGCGCCCAGTGCAGAGAGGTGGCTGAGTAGGGTATTGGAGAGCACCAGAAAGCGCAGCCCGTTGTCCGCGTCCAGTTTCCGGTAATGCCCCGGCTCATGGAGCATATTGGTGAGCAGGGTGGAGAGCGCTGCATCGGCGTTATGGGCATTGCGCCGCGCCAGGCGATAGGCCAAGTCATCCTGCTTGCCCTCCTCGTACTGGTGGATAATCTCCTCCAGGTAGCGGCGGTGGTTATTGAGCGCGTTGGCGGCTTCGCGATAAAGCCTGCGACCCTGCCAGTCGGGCAGAATAAAAAACACCGCTAAGCCGGCGATGAGTGAGCCAAGCAGGGTATCGAGCAGCCGCGGTAGGATCAGGTTATAGCCGTCGCCTACCTGGTTGAAGCTGCACAGCACGAGCAGGGTGATAGAGGCAGTAGCGATTACATAGTGTTTTTCGCGGTTAGCGAAGAACGAGACCCCGGCGGCCACGGCTATCATGCTCTGCACCAGCGGGTGCGGAAAGAGGCTGATCGACGCCCAGCCCACTACCAAGCCAAGTACCGTGCCCATTATCCGTTGGGACAAAAACCGCCGTGTGGTGGCAAAGTTGGGTCGGCAAACAAACAACGTGGTCAGCAGAATCCAAAAGCCCTGCTCGGGGTCGATCCACTGCATCAGCCCATAGCCGGTCGTGAGGGCAATGGAGAGCCGCACTGCATGGCGAAAAGTGGGGGAGCCGAGAGTAAAGTTTAGGCGCACCCGCTTCCACGCTTCCTGCAGACTCGACGGCGAGCGGTCATACAGCGAACTGTCGCGCCGCTCATCGCTGACGCCGGGGTTGTGGGCGCTGGCGAGCTGATTTTCCAGGGTGGCCAGGTTCTCTGCCAGCGCGCTCAATGGGTAAAGCAGTGGGCGCCACTCGGGCTTGCCACGGCCGCGCAGGTTCTCAATCGAGGCGTGCAGGTCAGCCAGCGCCTCTTCACTCTGCTGATGATCAAACGGTCTATTGAGTAGCAGCGATTTGGCTAGCTGACGACAGGAGCGCCCCTGTTGATCCAGCAGCCGCTGGCAGCGAAACAGCACATCGTGGTGGAAAAAGGCTTTGCTGAGCGCGCTGTAGGGGTAATGGGTGGAGCTGGCGCGTTCGTGAATATCCTGGGCAATAAAGTAGATACGCAGGTAGCGGTTGAGTTTTTGGTCGCCGCGCTGGCCTTCAAGCCGCCTAAAAATCATCTCTTTGGCTTGATTGAGCGCAGCGACGACTTTGCCGTTCTGGCGCGCCAAGGCCACCCGGCGGGCTTCCACATCCACACCGCGCACCGGTTCAAACAGCGCCGATTTCAGTATCAGAAACTCACCCAGCGCTTTGTACACCCGTGCCATGCTCTGCTTGACCGGTTGGCGCGAGAACAGTGCGCACCACACCACCGAAATTAGCCCATACCACACCGCTCCAGCCAACAGCAGCAGTTGGCGCGCCGCCACGTCTTCATCCACCCCGCCGTGCTGCTCGATGTTGATCATCGAGTAGATCGAGAGTATTAGCGTGCCGGAAGCGATGGTGGCATAACGCTGTCCGATTGCTCCGAGCATAATCAGGCAAAAGGTCGAAAGCCCCAGGCCCACTACAAATAGCCACGGCCAGGGAAATAGCCACTGCACGATAAAGGAAGCTGACGTAAAACACACCAGCGTTACCAGCAGTGCCTGAAGACGGCCTTGCCAGCTGTCGTCAGTTTCAGACAGCGCGCAGGCGATAATGCCGAGAAAAAGCGGAATGACCAGCGCCACATCGCCCATTAAGCCGCTAAATAGCAACGCACCGCTGAACGCTATAAAGACGCGCAGGCTGTAGGCGAATTTATCGAGAGTCCAAAGGCGCCGTAGCGGCAAAGATATGGGCATAAAGGCTCTTATAGGTGGTTGTTAGACTTTAGTATAAATGCGTAGGCGTTGGATGTCGCTACCTCAGCGCTCAACGATTGAGTGTTCTAAAAATTAGCGCACTAAAGCCCTATGATTGAAACAGTAACCTTTCGATACTCGGAGTGATTCTAAAAAAAACAGGGACACTCCTATGGATCTCAAACTACTGCTGGACTGGCGTCTTCACCTAGCGGTGATCGTGACGTCGATGTTTGCCGAGTGGGTCGGCATCGTACGTATCCCCCTCGGGCCTGGAACGCTGCTGTTACTACCGCTGCTCTATGCTTTTATCATTGGCGTTCTGTTCAACCCTCATCTTTTTTCGGCAATGGGCAAAGTCATTCCCAAGCCGGTCAGCAATGCGGCTGGCCCGATTATTCTAATCGCCATCCTGCCGTTTATCGCCAAATTCGGTTCCACCATTGGCCCAGCGATCGAGCAGATCATCGCCGCCGGCCCTGCACTGATTCTCCAGGAATTGGGTAATCTGGGCACCATGCTCATAGCTCTCCCCTTTGCAGTATTAGTCCTCAAAATGGGACGTGAAGCGATCGGTGCCACTTACTCTATCGCCCGTGAGCCCAATATTGCCATTATTTCAGACCGTTACGGGCTGAGAAGCCCTGAAGGTATCGGCATTATGGGCGTTTACGTAGTGGGCACCATGTTCGGTACGCTCTACTTCGCCTTAATGGCGGGCTACATCGCCTCGCTGGATATTCTCGATATTCGTGCTCTGGCCATGGCCTGCGGGGTGGGCAGTGGCAGTATGGTGGCGGCGTGTTCAGCAGCTTTAGCTGAAGCGGTACCCGCATCCAAAGACGAACTACTCGCCTTTGCCGGGGCAAGCAACCTGCTTACCTACGCCACCGGTCTGTATATCTCGCTATTTATCGCGCTACCGATCACCGAGTGGATGTACAAGCGCTTAAAAGGCTCGCGCCAGGAGGTTAGCCATGAAAACTCATGAGAGCCCAATCGATCAGTTCGATGCTGAGGCGTTAAAAGAGCTACGTCCCGAAAATCAGCTAGGCAAAACCGCGTTGGTACTGGCGGCAGTGTGTGTGGCGGCGTGGTTTAGCAATATCGTCAACGGTTCACCTTTATTAGATGCGCTGCCCGGCATGTTGATTCTCTATGTCATGGTCATTATCGGCTTGGTGGTTGGGCGGTTTTGCCCTTTTTACCTGCCCAGCGTGGCCTGGGTGTCGCTGGTGAGTATTATCGCGACGCTGCCGTTCTTCCCGGGTAATGGGTGGATCATCGCACGGTTGGCCGAGGTGGATTTCCTGGCAGTGGTCACGCCGGTATTGGCCTACGCAGGGCTGGCGCTTACCGGTCGTGAGTTTGCCATGTTCAAGCAGACTGGCTGGAAGCTGGTGATTGTGGCCCTGCTGGTCTTTACCGGTACCTTTATTGGCTCTGCTGTTGTCGCCCATGTGATGCTTTAAGGATAAGACGATGACTGCTTCAGTAGACTTACCGGATCACGCAGAACTAAAAGCGTGGCGCCATGATTTTCACCAGCACCCGGAAACGGCTTTTGAAGAGCACCGCACCAGCGCACGCATTGCCGAGCTGCTGACTGAGTGGGGCTTTGAGGTAACCACCGGGATTGCCGGAACGGGTGTGGTAGCCGCGTTGGATGGTCAACAAGGTGAAGGTAAAACCATCGGCCTGCGGGCCGATATCGACGCCTTGGATATTCGTGAAGAGACTGCGCTTGCCTACGCGTCGCAAACGCCGGGCAAAATGCACGCTTGCGGCCACGATGGACACACCACCATGCTGTTGGGCGCTGCCTGGGCGTTAAAGCAGCAGCCGGATTTCAAAGGCCGGGTGGTGTTCATCTTTCAACCCGCCGAAGAGAACGCAGGCGGCGGGCGGGTGATGGTTGAAGAGGGCCTGTTTGAGCGCTTTCCCATGGATGCCGTGTACGGCTTGCATAACTGGCCGGGTCTGCCCGTAGGCGTCGCCGCGGTGCACGATACCGACGTCATGGCCGCCTTCGATATCTTTAGCCTGACGCTGACTGGCAAGGGCTGCCATGCGGCGATGCCCCATTTAGGTACTGATACGGTGTTGGCGAGCTGCCAACTGATCAGCCAACTGCAAGGGCTGGTGAGCCGCGAAACGCCGCCAGACAAATCTGCCGTGCTGAGTATTACCAGTATTAACGCGGGGGATACCTTCAATGTGATTCCCGAACAGGTGGCGCTTCGCGGCACGCTGCGCTGTTTTGATATGGCGCTTAAAGAGCACTTGGAGGCACGCTTTAAGCAGGCGATTGCCAGCTTGGCAGAGTTTCACGGCTTAACCGTTGAGCTGGATTACCAGCGCTGCTATCCCGCCACTATCAATACCCCTGAACATGCCCAGCACTGCGCCTCGGTGCTGGAAAGCTTACTCGGCAGCGACAATGTGGTGCGCAACCCGCCGCCCAGTATGGCCTCTGAGGATTTCTCGTTCCTGCTGGCCGAGCGCCCAGGTGCCTATATCTGGATGGGCAATGGCGAGGAGTCCGCTTCGCTGCATAACCCCCGCTATGACTTTAACGACGCGTTGCTGCCGCTGGGCACGCGCTACTGGGTGGAGCTGGTAAGGGCGTTACTCGTCTAAATTCCTGACTTAATACACGTTATTCGCTCTCTGATGCCCTCTGGGTAGGGGAGCGTCTACCCGGAACATAGCGTCTTCATGACGTTTAAAGGAGCTTTACTATGTCTTTAGTCACCACCCCTTTATCGATTACCGTCATTGGTTTGGGGCAGATGGGCGGCAATATGGCGCTCACCCTCAAAGCAGCAGGGTTTGAAGTAACGGGTAGCGATGTATTTGAGCAAGCGCGATCGCGTCTTGCTGCTCAAGGACTAACCGTTGTGGCTCCCGAAGAATTACCCGCTAGCGACGTTTACCTGCTGTCGTTGCCCACCTCTGCCCATGTGCGTGAGGTGATCGAGCAATCGCCAGGCCTGCTTGACCTTGCGCCGAAAGGTAGCGTGATTGTCGATACCTCCACCAGTGACCCCGCCGTGACGCGTGAACTGGCCGAAAAAGTAACCGCAGCGGGCCTTCTATGGTTGGATGCCCCGGTCAGCGGCGGCCCGAAAGGCGCTGCCAGCGGCAAGCTAGGGATGCTGTTAGGAGGCGATGTCGCCACCATTGAGCGGGTATTGCCGATGCTGGAAGCCATGTCGGCCAAGCGTACCCATGTGGGCGGCCCGGGCAGCGGCCATGTGGTCAAGCTTGCCAATAACTACCTGTGTGCCGCGCACTTGTTAACCACCGCCGAAGCCGTTGCTATGGCAGTCAAGGCGGGCGTTGACCCCGCGGCCTGCTTGGCGGGCCTTAACAGTGGCTCGGGGCGCAGCGCGGTCAGCGAGGTGAACTTCCCAGAGTGGGTGTTGAGTGAGCGTTTCGACTCAGGCTTTACCACCGGTTTGATGCGTAAGGATTTACGTTTGGCCCGGGATGCCGCTGAGCAACTCGGTATCCCCTTGCCGTTGCTACAAGCTGTTGTTGATGCTTGGCATGCGAACCCCGAACAGCCAGCTGATAGCGACGACTTTAACCATATCACCACGCCGATATTAGCGCGTGGCAGCCAAGCGGAGGGCAACCAATGAACTCACTTAGCCAATATGCCTGTGACCATCTTGCTGAACTGCTTAAAGGTTTCGGCTTAGCCGCTGCCACGCCGCTAAGCAACTGGATTGATGGGGCATTAGTCGCAGGGGAGGGTGAGGAAATCACCCTGATCAATTCGGCCACCGGCGAAGCCCTGGTGAGCTATTGTGATGCGGGCACGGCGTTGATTGAGCGTGCTACTCAAGCGGCTACGCGTGGGCAACGTGAATGGATGGCGCTCACCGCCAGCGAGCGTGGACGGCGCATGAATGCTGCAATACGCGGGCTGGAGGGCCATGAAGAGGCGCTGGCGCAGCTAGAAAGCGTCGTTGCCGGTAAGCCGATTCGCGACTGCCGCGCTGAAGTAGGCAAAGTGCGGGAAATGTTTGAGTACTACGCGGGCTGGTGCGACAAGCAGCACGGCGAAGTGATTCCAGTGCCTACCTCGCACCTTAACTATGTACGCCACGTGCCTTACGGCGTGGTGGGGCAAATTACCCCCTGGAACGCGCCGATGTTCACCTGCGCCTGGCAACTGGCCCCGGCGATTGCAGCGGGCAACGGCGTAGTACTGAAGCCTTCCGAACTGACGCCCTTCTCATCGGTGGTAATTGCCAAGCTGCTTGAATGCTCTGGAAAGTTCGGTCAGGGGCTCCCTAAAGGGTTGATCAATATCGTCAATGGGCTGGGCAAGTCGACCGGTGCAGCGCTGACCGATCATCCCACTATCAGCAAGCTGGTATTCGTGGGCTCTCCCCAGAGTGGCCGCATGATTGCTGAAGCCGGCGCACGCCGATTGGTGCCCAGCGTGTTAGAACTGGGGGGCAAATCTGCCAATATCGTCTTTGCCGATGCCAAGCTGGACGAAGCCGTCGCCGGTGCCCAAGCGGCGATTTTTGCCGCCGCCGGCCAGAGCTGTGTGGCGGGCTCGCGGCTGTTGATCGAGCGCCCGGTGTTTGAGCAAGTCACCAGCCGTTTGGCGCGGGCGGCGGAGCGGATTTCGGTGGGCCTGCCTAACGATGAAGCGACCCGCATGGGGCCTTTGCAGAATCACCGCCAATTTGAGCAGGTCACCCGCATGATCGACGCGGCGGTAGCCGCTGGCGCAACGTTGTTAACGGGCGGTAAACGGCCAGAGGGATTACCTACCGAGGCTCAGGGCTACTTTATCGCCCCTACCGTGCTGGTCGATGTCACGCCGGATATGGAGATTGCTCAACAAGAAGTGTTCGGTCCGGTGCTGGTGGCCATGGCCTTTGACAATGAAAATCAGGCCATTCAGCTCGCCAACGAGACCCGCTTTGGCTTGGCTGGCGCCGTTTGGAGCCAGGACGTAGCGCGAGCGCATCGCGTAGCTGGGCAACTGCGTGCTGGTACGGTATGGATCAATAGCTATAAGGCGATCAGCGTGATGTCACCGTTTGGTGGCTTTGGCGATAGCGGCTTCGGTCGCTCCAGCGGCTTGGATGGCCTGCGCGAATATACGGTGCCGCAAAGCGTCTGGGTGGAAACAGCCCCTGAAGCCAGTGTGGCGTTCGGTTACGGCAGTGGTGTTGGTTGATCGCTTACCGAGCCTGGGGCGCGAAACGCCTGCATCCAGCGCTGCAGGTGGCGTAGCAGCAGAATGCTGGCCTTGGGCTGTTGGCGGCCTACCCGCGTGACCATGTGGGCCTGGGAGCGCTGAAAAAGCGGATTATCTACCGGGCGCGCCACTAACGTGCCGAGCTCTAAATCGTGGGCGACGGCAAAGGCGGGTAGCAGTGTAATCCCCATACCGCTGCGCACATATTGGGCCAGAATCACCATTGAGTTGGTATTCATCGCCATGCGTGGGACTATGCGTGACTGCTGGAATGCTTGGTCGACCATTTGACGTACCCCATGAGTGGTGTCCCACATGGCCATGGGCTGGTCGCTAAGCTGAGTCAGGGTGAGCGGTGACGTTTGGCTGGTTAAGGGGTGGTCGGGTGGCAGAATTGCCATGAGTGGCTGAGGAGTAGATGACCAGAAACGCAGCTGGGGATGGGTACGCTCATGGAACATCAAGCCGATATGACTGTGATCGCCGACAACAGCGTCAATAATGCCCGAGGTGCCTGCGGTATGGATATCGAGCTGAATGCCTGCATAGCGTTGGGTAAATTCATGCAGTGGGGAGGCTACTAGGTCACTGACAAACCCTTCTCCGACGGTAAGCGATATCTTGCCGGTTTCCATGCGTTGGTAGGATTCAAGTGACGCAATAAACCCTTCATCAAGGGCGCCGCGGCGCTCGCAGTACTCAAGCAGCATTTCGCCTACCGGAGTAGGCGAAATGCCGTCGCGCTGACGCTCCATAAGCGTCGCTCCCAAGGCTTCTTCCAGCAAAGCAATTTGCCGGCTTACCGCCGAGGGAGCAATATCCAAGCGCGCCGCTGCGCGGCGCACGGAGCCAGACTCAAGGGTAACGCGAAAGTAAACGAGGCGTTGATGAGGTATGTCCATCGATAGCTTTTATACCTCTACCTTGTTCAGCCTAAATTTATTTAATCTAAGCCGTTACCCTATGCCAATCGTAAACCGCTACAAATACTTGAGTAGTTTTTGCAGCTTATTCATATCGGCGGAATCACCCACTAAGCGCACGTCGCCGTTTATCATGCCGTCGAGAAAGGCCTGCTGTGTTGGCTTTTTGAGCACTTTCAAGGCGGTATTCTGATCACGGAAGCGTAGCTCAAGATCTAAGTCCACAGGCAGCCCTTTGCCGGTACTGATACTTTTCGGTGTCATCCGGTAGTGGCGGGCAATACTTAGATCTTCCGTGGCAATCCCCCAGTCCAGGCCGCGCATGCGTTCTAACTGTTCACGAAAGCGCGGCTTGCGGCGCAGGGCACGTTTGAGCAGTACGCCCAGTAGCCACAGCGTCAGCTTGAGCTTCATTAAGAAACGGCGTCCTTAAGTCCTTTGCCTGGCTTAAAGGCAACGTTTTTGCTGGCCGGAATCTGCAGCGGGGCACCGGTTTGCGGATTTTTGCCGGTACGTGCTGCGCGCTCACGTACCGTGAAGGTACCAAAACCAATCAAAGCGACATCTTCGCCCTTAGCAACGCTGTTGGTGATCTCATCCAGAATAACGTTCAGCACTTGGCCAGCTTTATCTTTGGATAGGTCGGCACTTTCAGCGATGGCTGCAGCGAGTTCAGGTTTGCGCATAAGGAATCTCCCCTTTTTAAAAGAAATCAAACATCAAACAAATGCATGTTGTTGGGTGCGTAGCCGATTAGGTTAACTTCTCTAGCCTAGTCGTGAACGCGACGAAAATCAGCCTAGCAGTGCAGGTGCTGCTCTGGAAAGCTCCACTTTCCTTCTCACGCAGCCGCCTGTCAACGCAAAACCAATCAAACGACCGTCTTTATTTTCAGCCAAGGCACTGATATCCCCGCCTTCGCCTTCAATTCGCCAGTGCTCAGGCGTGTTCGTTGGCGGGTAGGCCACCACTGGTAGCAGCGGCGTTTTAACCACTACCGGCCAAGCACCGAAGCTAACCGGCGTGGGCGCGCCTGAAAGGGTTGCCGCCAGCGCCTTAACGCTGGCTTGTAGTGGCTGCACGTACATGGCATTAACACCGTCTACGCAGGCTGCATCGCCTAGGGCGTAGATATTGGGGTGCGATGTACGCAACTGGCGGTCAACGACTATACCGCCAGGTGATACGTTTAAACCAGCCGATTCGGCAAGTGCTGTGCGAGGTGCAAGGCCGGTTGCCATCAACACGAGATCAGCGCTGACAGCGTCGCCGTTATCCAGACGTAATACGATATCTTCGCCGCTTTCGGCCGCTATCGAATCAATCGAACGTGCAAGGTGAAGATGGATACCTGCTTCGCTAAAGGCATCGCCTAGGGCGTTCCCTAAGGGCGGTGGCAGCAAGCGAGGAAGTAGGGTTCCTTCTGGGGCAATGAGGCTGACACGATGGCCGCCAGCGTGGAGGTCGTTGGCAAATTCACAGCCGACCAGCCCCGCGCCAACAATCGCCATCCGTGCAGGGCCATGGCCTAGCGCCGTGTGAAAGCGGCGGTAGTCATCCAGGTCGTTAATGGTAAAGCAGCGTGGGGCTACGCTGGGCTCAACGCTGAAGGGCGCCCGTGGTGCAGCGCCAGTGGCCAGTACCAGTGTGTCGTAGCCGAGCACCATGCCGTCTTCAAGCAGAATTGTTTGGTTATCCACATCCAGTGCGGTTACCTGGGTGTGGATAACCATTTGGGCATTTAGCTCTTCGCCCAGGTCAGTAGCGCTGCGCTGGGCTAATTGTTCGGGCGCGAGGCCCTTGGCGAAGCCGGTGGAGAGCAACGGCTTGCTGTAATCATCGCCGCTGTCAGCGCTCACCAGCGTGATTGAGCGTTGGTCGCCCAATCGGCGCAACGCCCGGGCAAGGCCAACCCCTGCCATTCCAGTGCCAATAATCACTAGCGCAGCGTGAGAAGACGTTTTTTGTGTTTGGGTGGCGGGCATGCAGACACCAAAAAAGTTGCTAAATAAGATTGCGAAAAAAGAAGCGCTAAACCGAGTCGTTAAAAAAGTTGCTGAAACAAAAGCCTTTCAGTGCCCATGTTACACTAGCCAACCCGTTAATTGCCCTGGAGAACTCGGTGACGGCTGCTGCTTTTCGGCAAACTCCTCTATTTTCCCGCTGGCGCCCGATTGATGCGGCGCGCCCGGCGATGAGTGCTTCCTGGTGGCAGTGGGTTGCCTCCACCGACTCGTTAACCGCCCGCTTAATGGTCGCAGGTGGCGAGAAGCCGTTTCGAGTACGACTGCTGCGCCAGGGGGTTGGTTGGCCGCGCCAGGATGAGGCTCAGGCGCTGGGCATTGGTGCCAAGCGTTACGCCTGGCTGCGGGAAGTGGCGCTGTGCTTAGATGGAACGCCATGGGTGGTGGCGCGCTCGGTCGCCCCGCTCTCACAGGTAAAGGGCCAACGGCTAGAGTGCTTGGGCGAGCGCTCGCTAGGTAGTTGGCTATTTCGCCAGCCGGGTTTAGTGCGTGGGCCATTGGAAGTAACGACGCATTCCCCCCAGTTTGCTAGCGTCAACGGCATACAGGAAGGCTGTGCCTGGGGAAGGCGCTCTGTTTTTTATCACGGCTGTAAGCACGGCAGTCTGTCATTATTAGTGCAAGAGTATTTTTTGACGGCGATGGCGGATGATCTTGGCCTGCCTTCGCGCTAGGCTAGCGCCTGCATCTTATTCTTCGTGAGGTAAGCATGGATCGTTCACTGTTGCGGCCGAAGGGATGGGCTCGCGTGGCAGATTTTTTACAGCTGATGCGCTTGAATCGGCCGATAGGCACATGGCTTTTGATGTGGCCGACGCTGTGGGCATTATGGGTGGCTGCGGAAGGTGTACCAGGGCGAAATGTGCTGCTGATTTTTGTGGCCGGCGTTTATGTGATGCGCGCTGCGGGCTGCGTGGTCAATGACTATGCGGATCGCCACTTCGATGGGCATGTGAAACGCACAAAACAACGTCCGCTAGCGACGGGCCGTATCAGCGAAACCGAAGCTCAACTGCTGTTTATCGCCCTGGTGGCCGCTGCGTTTATTCTGGTATTACTGACCAACTGGTTTACGGTGCTGCTCTCGCTGGGCGGGGTGCTGCTGGCGATTATTTATCCGTTTATGAAGCGCTATACCCACTTTCCTCAGGTGGTGCTGGGCGCGGCTTTTTCCTGGGCAATTCCGATGGCTTTTGGCGCCGTGCTCGGCCACGTGCCGCTGGAAGCATGGCTGCTATTCTGCGCTAATGTGTGCTGGACAGTGGCCTACGATACCCAGTACGCCATGGTCGATCGCGACGACGATTTAAAAATTGGCATTAAATCGACGGCCGTGCTGTTTGGAAATGCGGATCGTTTGATTATCGGCTTACTCCAGCTAGCCACCCTGGGGTTGCTGGCTTGGGTAGGCTGGTGGGTTGGTTTAGGTGGTTTCTTCTGGTTAGGGCTAGCGGCAATGGCAGCGACTTTTCTGCATCAGCAGCGCTTAATTCGCGACCAGGAGCGGGATGCCTGCTTCCAGGCGTTTCTCAATAATCACTGGTCGGGACTGCTGATTTTTGCCGGTATCGCGCTAAGTTGGTGGCCTGCGGCTGGCTGATCGAGGCGATTGTCATGTAATTGTCATCAAGTCATGGTGTTATCGTCACTGACATGTCATTGATCTGTTTATCTTTGAACTGTTTTTCTTTGAACTAGTTTCTTTGAACACCGTGAGGCTCTGGTATGACCGCCAAGACCGTTCTGATTGTCGATGATGAGGCGTCGATTCGCGAGATGATCGCGGTAGCGCTGGAAATGGCTGACTATCGCGTGCTCGAAGCGGATAACGCCCAGGATGCCCATGCCATGGTGGTCGACCACCAACCCGATTTACTGCTGCTGGACTGGATGATGCCCGGCACTAGCGGTATTGAGCTGGCGAGACGCCTAAAGCGTGAAGAAACCACCGCTGAAATCCCGATTATTATGCTCACCGCGAAAGGCGAAGAGGATAATAAAATTCAAGGGCTTGAAGCCGGTGCCGATGACTATATCACCAAGCCCTTTTCACCCCGGGAATTGGTGGCACGGCTAAAAGCGGTGCTGCGCCGTGCGACGCCACGTGGCGTTGAAGACCCGATTGAGATTAACGGCCTGCTGCTTGATCCGGTGAGCCACCGGGTAAGTGCCCACGGCAAAGCGCTGGAAATGGGCCCCACCGAGTACCGTTTGCTGCAGTTTTTTATGACTCACCAAGAGCGCGCTTACACACGTAGCCAGCTGCTTGACCAAGTGTGGGGCGGCAATGTTTACGTTGAAGAGCGCACGGTCGATGTGCATATCCGCCGCTTGCGTAAAGCGCTGGGTGACGTGCATCAAAACCTGATCCAAACGGTTCGGGGTACCGGTTACCGTTTCTCTGCACGGGTGTAAATGTGCGTTTATGGAGTCGTGAGCTGTGGCGAATAGCGTGGCTGGCCACGCTGGGCACTTGCTTGGGCTGGCTGTTGGGCTCGGCTGGGCTGGGGCTCGCAGCAGGGCTTGCGGGATGCCTGTTTTACCACTTACGACAGTTACGCGAACTCTATTTGTGGCTCACCCTCCACCCTAACGATGAACCGCCTGCCGCTCGCGGGATGTGGGGCGAGCTATTCGATCGTTTATACCGCTATCAAAAAAGTCAGCGCATCACCCAAAGCCGTCTGCGGGCTACTTTGGCACGTATTCAAGAGTCGTCTGAAGCAATGCGTGATAGCGTGGTCATGCTTGATCGCCACGGTGATTTGGAGTGGTGGAACAGCGCCGCCACCGCCATGCTGGGGCTACAAACCGCCCATGATCGTGGTCAACACATTACCAACCTGCTGCGCGACCCAGGCTTTATCAGCTATTTTAATTCGCGTAACTACAGTGAGCCGTTAACGCTCACCTCACCGATTGATGAACGGCGAATCCTGCAGTATCAAATTACCCTCTACGGTGACGACGAACGCTTAGTGATGGCTCGCGATATCACCCGCTTGCATCGTCTTGAGCAGATGCGGCGCGACTTTGTCGCCAACGTTTCCCATGAGTTACGTACGCCGCTGACCGTTCTCTCCGGCTATTTGGAAACCTACAGTGATATCTCCGACCAGCTTCCGCCGCGCTTGGGACGTAGTATTCAGCAAATGCAGGAACAGACCCAGCGGATGCAGAATCTGGTCAACGATTTATTGCTGCTCTCGCGTTTGGAAATTGACCAGGGCGGCCAAGATCATCATCCACTGTCACTCGAGCCTTTACTGCAAAGCGTTTGTGATGATGCGCTGGCCCTATCGCATCAACGTCATACCATTACCGTCGCCCTTGAGAGCGATGCCCGACTGTTAGGCAGTGAACAGGAGATTCGCAGCGCCGTCTCTAACCTTGCCTTTAATGCGGTTCGCTACACGCCTGCTGGCAGCCAAATCACCCTGCGTTGGAAAGCTAGCGCTACTGGTGGCGGCTATATCGATGTGGAAGATAACGGTGAAGGGATTGATCCCGTTCATATTCCCCGACTAACTGAACGCTTTTACCGTGTTGATAAGGGGCGCAGCACTGCGACTGGCGGCACAGGTTTAGGCTTGGCGATCGTTAAGCACGTGCTGTTGCGCCACGATGCGCAACTACAAATTGAGTCCCTTCCCGGCAAGGGTGCGTTGTTTCGCTGCGCCTTCCCCCCCTCGCGTCTTGTTTAATTTAGCAAGTCATCCCATCGCATAATATTTGTAACAATGTGCAATATTGGCATGCAAGGTTGGTAAAGCTTTACCCATGTGCCATTTTTACACAGCTCAAAGCGTTGTGTCGTGACTCAGTTGATGCCTTTTTGGCATAACTTATTTTTAAGTAAGAATATGATTTTGTTGTTTTTATTTATATTCTTCAGTTTTTTGGCATGCCTTCTGCAGAGTACAGATTGAAGGAAGATGACCGCAGGAATTGCTGGCTTCTCAGTAAGCCTTTCTTTCTTCATTAAGCAGTACTAAACAGCGATCCGGAGGTAGGATATGACGTCCAAGGATTTTCTCAAGAAAGCTGGCATTTTAGGTGTATCTTTTGGTCTGATGGCAAGCCCATTAGCTTTTGCACAAACCGATAAAAATTCGGCGATTGACGAAAACCAAGGTATTACCGCTGACGAGCAACCGATGGATTCCCAAGGTACCGGTAGTTCAACTGGCAGTGATACAACAGACATGACTGACGATTTAACCCATGACGAAGGTGATGGTGCCAGCGACATGGATCCGCAATCAAGCAGTCACTCAGACGATGCTGAGTATGATAAGGATGAGCTTGTAGAAGAAAATGGCGGTAGCTAATTATCAATGACCTTTTAGATATCATTAAAAGCTTTTTCAGAGAATGAATAAGCGATTAACAGGATGTTACAAAAGCAAGAATGCTTTTAAGATTCACGGATGAATCAGTAGGCAATCAGAACACTAGTCAGGGTTAATTCCAAGGTTGGAGCCCCGCACAAGGAGTGGAAGCTAGCGTTAGTTATTACCTATAGCCAATTCTGATATCGGGCCCCGCAATGCGGGGCCTAATTTTTGCTGCCTACTTTTTATCTCGCTTATCCCCCCGCTACTTTCTCCCCTATCTTTTCCGCCGATCTTTCTTTGCGCCTCTCTATCCAATGCCATGTTTTGTTTTTTATGAATTGATGCCGTAGCGCTTTGTTGGCATCGAGCCTTTTATTTTGCTGAGTGTGTCATAAAGGCACAGACAGTTTTGCGCATGTGTCATTAGTGCACATGTAATTAGCGTGCTTTTGTTTTTAGCGGTGTATAATTGTGCGCAATGTATTTATTTTAAATTATTGATTTATATAAGTATTCTATTTTTATAAGAGAGTTGGCATTACATATGCTCTCTAGAGGTAGTGAAGCTAGCCGCAGTGAGATCTGGCCAGAGAGCCCTTCTCACTTCACTTCAGCGGTATCAAACGGTCACCAGGAGTAAATAGTATGTTTAACGATTTTGTTAAAAAAGCAGCCGTCGTAGGCCTCTCTTTTGGTTTGCTGGCAAGCCCGCTTGCCTTTGCCAATATGTCCATCGAAGCAAATCAAGATTTGACCGTTGACGATGAGCCTATTCAAGCTCAATCACATCATACCTCGGGTCAGGCTAAATTTAGCCCCTCTGATTTGATGTATGACGAAGGCGACCGCCCTCGAGTCATCAAGGCAGAGTCGCATCGCACTAGCGCTCAAGCCGAATACTCTCCGAAAGATTTAACGCAAGATGAAGGCGACGGAAACGTTTGGTAACAAAAATTTGCAATTCTGAAGAAATATATTACGATTAACACGTGAGCTAAACACGCGAAAGCGTGTCACACCGATACGGATGCATATCGATTCAAGGAATGAATCAAACGACAATCAGAGCGTTGGTCAGGGTTAAATTCCAAGGTTGGAGCAGCCCCGCAAAAGGAAAGGAAGCTAGCGCTAGTCATTGTCAAAGTCTTGTGTCCTTAGACCCTGCTGATGCGGGGTCTGATTTTTTGTGGCATCCAACACCTCTCCCACACTATTCTTGTTTTAGTTTAAGGTACGGCTTTCTAGCGGAGCCTAATTTCATTGCGTCGCTATTTATACACTGCCCATCATCAGCCTGCCGGTGGGTTATGTCTCAGGCATCCGGTCTCACAATCATTTTGACCGTAAAGGGTGAGCTAACTTTTTTGACGCTTAATATGCAACGCAAAGCGTAATAGCCGTTCTAATCATCGATGAACGGAATCCATGGATAATGAGGAGAACATCTTGCTGTTAAAAGAAATGAGCCAAAAAGTCGCCATAGTAAGTATTGTTTTTGGTTTGGTCGCGAGCCCCATGGCGATGGCGCACTCATCTATTGAACTGAACCAAGACCGTACCGCTGGTCAGGATGTCATCAACAAACCTGAGTCGCATGCAGCTTCCAAACCATCTCATGTCTCTGCGGGCGACTTGAACCGTGACGAAGCTGATAGCTTGGACTTTTCGCCTTCCAGTAGCCGTCCTTCTACGGCTGAAAATGGGCCTACTTCTCGCCAAGAGGGTTACACTCCTGGAGAACTCAACCGGGATGAAGGTGATAGCACCGACTGGTAAATAATAGGATAAGTGTAACTGCTAATGTAAGCGTTACTCGCTAAAAACCCCGCTTCGGCGGGGTTTTTGCTATGTGTTAAAAGCCAACGACATCAGTGGTGATGCCCATCAGCAGCTTCGCTACCGTCTTGGGCGCTCTGTATCCAGACCTCGATGTCTACGTCACCTTGTTCAGCGAAGGTGAGCGTGAGGGGAAACCGCTCACCCTCCTTCAGCGGCTCGGTTAAGCCAATCAGCATTAAGTGAAAGCCGCCACCAGGGCGCATGGTATAAGTCTCCCCTGCCTCGACACGAATCTCGTCCACATGCCGCATCTGCATCATATCGCCGTCCATTTGCATATCGTGCAGCTCAACGTTGCTGCTCGCAGGACTGCTCGCGCCAACCAGAGTGACGGGGCCTGAAACGGCGGTGATATCAAGGTAGGCGGCACCGTTTACCGCACCCGGTGGGGTTGGGGTAGCGAAGGGGTGCGCAATGCGAAGAGTCTCTGTTTTTACGTCGTGGGCTAACGCCATAGATGTCATCGAAATAGACATAGCGCCAATCAAGAGTACGCCACCCAGCCAAGCCATCGGTTTTATCATGCGGTGATTCCTTTGTTGTTGATTGAGCCCAGGATAGACGAACAAAATATAAAGGTAGCAAAGTGACGTAGCCTGGGTAATAGGCGCCTACTGCGGTGTAATGCCACGTGCATCGCCACGTTTGTCGCTACGTACGTCTCTATAGTGGTCGTCCCACAGCAGTACGGCACCCGCAACGGCGCCGGGAATCAAAAACAGGTTGGCCAGCGGAATCCAGGTAATTAAGGTCACTAACCCCCCAAAGGTGAGGCTTTGCCACCAGCGCTTAGAGAGCCGTTGGCGCATATCGGCAAACGTTACTTTGTTGTTATCCATTGGGTAGTCTAGATAAGTGATTGCCATCACCCAGGCAGAAAACAGTGCCCAGAGTAGCGGAGCAACTATATTGACGCCTGGAATCCAGCTAAGCACAAATAGGCCTGCGGCACGAGGCAGAATATAGGCGAGCTTAACAAACTCGCGTCCCACAGCATCGATGGCTGTTTTGGTCAGGTTTCGGTCATCAATGGGTTCGCGGCCAGTGGCTTGGATTTCAACTTTGGCGGCTAAAAAGCCGTAAAAAGGGGCTGCAATCAAGCTGGTAACCAGCGTGAAGGTAAAAAACACCACCACCAACAGGCTAATCACAAACAGGGGCCAGATAAGCCAGGATAACCAGTCAAGCCAAGCGGGTACCATGCCCATCCAATGGGCGAGCCAGCCATCAAAACGGTTGAGCACAAAGCTGAACATGCTCACGTAGACAATCAGGTTGACCAGAATAGGCAGAAAAACATAGCGGCGCATACCCGGTTGATACACACAGCGTGTACCTCGGCTAAGCGCAGTGACAGCATCCAGCATTTAGGTGAGCTCCTCGTGATTCCAACGTCCAGGCTGCGTGACAGCCTGGACGTATTGCAGGAGGAAAGCCCCATCAGGTCAAGACTTTTTTGGCACCTGTGGTTCCAGTTCATCGGTGTCGCTATGGCGAATATCCAGACCTTTGACGAGATAGACCACGTACTCAGCAAGGTTATCGGCGTGGTCGCCTACCCGCTCTAGCGCGCGCAGTACCCACATGATGCTGAGTACTGACGTAATAGAGCGTGAGTCTTCCATCATAAAGGTCATTAATGAGCGCATAGCGCTGCTGTACTCGTCATCCACCAGTTCGTCTTCGCGTACGACCTGCATAGCTAGGTCGGTATCAAAGCGGGCAAAGGCGGTGAGCGCATCGCGCAGCATTTTACGTACGTGCTCGCTAATGTGACGCACCTCCACCAGGCCACGAATGGTGCTAGAACTTTCGCTCAGGAGCAGGGCGTTGCGGGCGATTTTACTGGCTTCATCACCAATGCGCTCTAAGTCTGAGGTGGCGCGGATGACGGCCAGCACCAGGCGCAAATCGGAAGCAGCAGGCTGGCGGCGCGCCAGTACGCGGGTGCATTCGTCGTCGATTTGCAGCTGCAGGTCGTTGACTTGGCGGTCATTGTCACGCACCTGCTCGGCTAACCGGGTGTCTCCTTCCAGTAGGGCAAAGACAGCGTCCTGCACTTGTTTTTCCACCAGACCGCCCATGGCCATCAGGTGGGTTTTCAGCTCTTCCAGCTCCTGGTTGAACTGGCGAGAGATATGCTGGCTGTGAGAGTCGCTAGTAATATCCATGGAGCACTCCTGACGGTTCAGTTGCTAAGGCCTAGGTGATACGGCCGGTGATGTAGTTTTCAGTGCGTTGCAAACGGGGGTTGGTGAAGACCTGATCGGTAGGGCCGTATTCAACCAGCTCCCCTTGATGCAAAAAGGCGGTGTAATCCGATACGCGCGCCGCTTGTTGCATATTGTGGGTGACCAGGATCAGCGTCAGCTCCGACTTGAGGTTACGGATCAACTCCTCAATTTTGAGGGTTGAAATTGGGTCTAGCGCTGACGCGGGTTCATCAAGCAGCAGCACGTCGGGCTGTACTGCTAAGGTACGGGCGATCACCAGACGCTGCTGCTGGCCACCGGAAAGCTGCCAAGCGGAACGGTGTAGGCGGTCTTTCACTTCATCCCACAGAGCGGCGGAAGTTAGCGCCCACTCAATAATGTCGTCCCTTTTGCGCTTGGGCATGCGCTGTTGCAGTCGTAGCCCAAAGGCCACGTTTTCATAGATCGACATAGGGAAGGGGTTGGGCGTTTGAAACACCATCCCGACACGCCGCCGCAGCTCAGTCACATTCATTTGCGGGTCATGAATATCCTGCCCTTCCAGCGTGATTTGGCCGCTGTGGGTGACTGACTCATTAAGATCGTGCAAACGGTTAATTGCCCGTAACAACGTCGACTTACCGCAACCTGACGGGCCGATAAAGGCCGTTACACGATGCCGGGGAACACTGAGGGTTAACTCGCGCAACGCCTCTTTCCCCGCGTAGGCGAGGCTAAAGTGATCGATACTCAGGCAGCTGTGCTCGGACGAAAAGTGCGCCACTGGTGCCTGAGAGGTATTGGCTGAATGTAATGACGCTAGCATTCGTTTCCCCGTTGACGCCTAAGATAATGACGCAGAAATATGGCAGTTAGGTTAAGCACCAGCACAATTAACACTAAAAGTAGCGCTGTGGCGTAAACCAGCGGTATGGCAGCCTGCACATCTTCGCCGTGAAAGGCGGTATCAAATAAATGATAGCCAAGGTGCATGAACTTGCGCTCTAAATGTAGGTAAGGAAACTCACCATCGATGGGCATTTGAGGCGCCAGCTTAGCGACGCCAACCAGCATTAGCGGCGCCACTTCGCCGGCCGCGCGAGCTACTGCTAGAATGATACCTGTCAGCATGGCAGGGGCTGCCATGGGCAGTACAATGCGGGTGAGCATCTCTAAGCGCGTAGCGCCGAGCGCCACGGCGCCTTCCCGCTGCGCCTCGGGAATCCGCGCTAACCCCTCTTCTGTTGCCACAATCACCACCGGTAGGGTCAGCAGTGCCAGGGTGAGCGATGCCCATAACAGGCCGCCGGTGCCAAAGGTGGGCGAAGGTAGGGTATCGCTGAAAAACCACTCATCCAGCGAGCCGCCAATGCCGTAAACAAACACTCCCAACCCAAATACGCCATACACAATCGACGGAACGCCCGCCAGGTTGCGCACACCAATACGTACCAGCCGGGTCAGCCGCCCCTGGTGAGCGATTTCATTGAGATAAATAGCGGCCAGCACCCCAAACGGGGTCACCATCACCGACATTAAAATCACCATCAGCACCGTGCCAAATATCGCGGGCCAGACGCCACCGTCGGTATTGGCGGCCCGTGGGCCCTCACTCAGAAACCGCCAAACCGCATCCCCCCAGGCGAGCGTTTTCTGCCACACGCTCATGGCATTGGGAGCCTGAGCGCTCGCCACGCTGGCCAGCGGTTGGCGCAGGATTTGGCCGTCCACGGTGGTAAGCAGCAGTTGGCTATCCTGGCGTTGGCTGGCGGGAAGTGCCAATAAAGCGTTTAATCGCTGCCAGGCAGCGTCTCCCTCCCAGCGTTGATCATGCTGCTCAATGGCCACCAAACGGCCAATAAAGTCACCCCAGGGGCTGCGATCAAGACGAATCAAATCGTCTGGCTGGGCGCGCTCGGCAATTTCATCAATCACCACCCAGCGCCAGCGAACGCCCTCTATATCCTGGTTGCCGGTAAAGTAGAGGCGTTCATCCCCAGCTCGCTGGGGTAGCGCGACTTCGCGCACAGCTTGACCAGCAAAGGTTTCACCCGAGTCAAGGGTGACCTCTTCCAGCGTAGCGGGCCAAAAGTGCCCTAGCCCGCGTACCAGCAGTAGCGCGAGTAAGGCGCCCAGCATCAGCAGGGAGAGCGCTACGCTGGCTGCGCAAAGCCAGGGCCATACATCATTTACCCGGCTAAAACGACGGCGGCGAGAGGCGGTGTGGGTCGCAGAGTTCATCATGTGCCCCCCATCTGGCGGAAGCGGCGGCGTAAACGCTGGCGGACGACCTCGGCAAGGGTGTTGACCAGAAACGTGAAGATAAACAGCACCAGTGCAGCCAAGATCAGCAGATGGTAGGTTTGGCCACCGGGTGACGCTTCAGGCAGCTCAATGGCGATAGCCGCGGCCATGGAGCGCATGCCTTCAAAGGGGCTGGCGCTAAACAGAGCCGTATTACCGCTGGCCATAAGCACTATCATGGTTTCGCCCACCGCCCGGCCCGCACCGATCATTATCGCCGAGAAGATACCTGGGCCCGCTGCCACCAGCGCCACTTTCCATAGCGCCTGCCAGCGGCTGGCCCCCATCGCCTGGGCGCCCTCGATTAAGCTAGCAGGCACATCGGCGAGCGCGTCTTCTGCCAGTGAATATATGCTGGGAATAACGGCAAAGCCCATGGCAATGCCGACAATCAGTGCGTTACGGGTGGCGTAATCCATGCCATAGCGCTGGTCGAGTAACTGGCGTAAATCACCGCCTAACCACTGCTGCTCCATCCAGGGCGCGAGCCATAGTGCTATCGCCACCATTACAGCGAGCCAGGGAACGAGCCAGAGGCCCGCCCAGGAGAGCGGTAAGCGGCGGCGTAGGCGTGTTTTGGCCCACTGCCAGAGTAAGCCGGCAAGCGCTGCGCTAAGCGGCAGCCAAATGATCAGCACCAAAGCGCTGGCGAGATGGCGCTCTACCCAAGGTGCCAAAATAAGCCCGGCAATAAAGCCCACCACCACACCGGGGATCGCCTCCATCATTTCGAGCGCGGGCTTGATCCGCGAGCGCAGGCGCGCTGACATAAACAGCGCGGAGTAGATGGCGGCCCCCAAGGCCACGGGAATGGCGAACAGCAGTGCGGCTAGGGCGGCTTTGAGCGTGCCCCACGCCAGGGGAGAGAGCTTAGCCAGCGCTAAGGTATCGCCAATCGCCAGCAGCGGCAGGGTTTCCCACACCAAAAAGACACCGATAGCCAGAATTGCCAGCAGCACGCCTATGCCGCCAGCGGTGATTAAACCGGTGGCCATGCGGTCTTGCAGTAGCCTAAGTGGCTGTCGAGAAGAGGTTAACCGAGGTAGGGTCATGTGGATATCATGGCAAAACCGAGGTGATCATAGCGCTGACCAATAGGTAGTGAAAAACCAGAATGTGGTGAAAAACAGTGCATAGACAGGATCCCTACCCTAAGACAATTATGTGTCAGTTAGATGACAGTGGTTTACCACCTCTGTTGTGCACTAAGGACACTGGAGGTTAATGGTACAAAGCCGGATGCGCGCGCAATCTGCTGGCCCTCATCGGACATAATCAACTTGAGCAGTGCTTGCTCGGCGGGGGGTAAGTTCTCCCCCGGCGGTAGGTTCACATAGAGGTAAAGATAGCGCGACAGCGGGTAGTCACCGCTCTGTATCGCCGCTTCATCGGGCGGTATCGCAATGCCATCATCGTTATACAGGCTCAATGCATGCACGGCTGGGGTGAGGTGGTTAAACCCCGCATAGCCCATCGCATTGGCAGATTCGCCAACGGCCGCGACCACCGCCGATGAGCCGGGGTGTTCACTAATGTCGTCACGAAAAAGACCGCCACATAACGCCCGCTGTTGAAATAGCCCATGGGTACCCGAGGCAAGGTTACGCCCATGCAGCGCAATGCTACCAAATGACCAGTCACGGGTTGCCGATAGCTGCTCCCAGCGCCTGATCGGCGTTTCGCCACCGCAGGCCAGCGAGGTTGAGAAGATCGCATCAACCTGCTGGCGGGTCAGAGCGCGCAAGGGGTTATGGCGGTGTACGACTACAATCAATGCGTCACGGGCGACTTTTAATTCCAGCGGTGGATAGCCATAGCGCTCAATAAAGTTATCACGCTCTTCGCTGGTCATCGCACGAGACATCGGGCCTAGCCGGGTGGTGCCAGCCATCAGCGCCGTGGGCGCACTGGCTGAACCACTTGCTTGAAACTGCAGCTTCACGTCAGGATAGCGGGTGGTGAGGGTTTCACCCCAGCGCAGCATTAGCCCCGCCATAGTGTCGGAGCCCACCGCGCCCAAGGTGCCGCTAATAACTGTTGGCTGCTGCCCCCAGGTCAGGGGCGTTATCAGCATCAGTATAAACGCCACTCCGCTCAATACGGTGCGACGGACGGCGGAAGTTAACCTCCGATTAATGCAAAGAGTCGTCAAACGAGTATTCAAACGAGCGTCCTCTTATGGTTAACTAAATTCATTCCTTTGTGTTGCGATGCAGCAACACGCATAAACAACGTGCCACTCTGCAACGTTTACAACAATAAACTGACTAAGCGACTAACTCATGACTCTTCTGGAAACCGATTTGGATGACGTACCGGCCCCTCAAGGGCAGCTTACTTTAAAACTACTGGCTTCCCGCCAAGATACCAATTTTTATGGTGATATACCCGGTGGATGGCTGGTCAATCAAATGGATCAAGCGGCTGAGCTGGCGGCCGGTCGTGAAGCGGGTGGTCGCACGGCGACCGTGGCGATTGAAGCCATGGACTTTTTAAGCCCGGTGCGCGTTGGCTCAATGGTCAGCGTTTACACCCAAGTGCAAGAAATTGGTCATAGCTCGATCAAGATTGATGTGGAGGTCTGGGTGCGTCCTCCCCATGGGCAACGCATAGAGGAGCGCCAAAAAGTTACCGAGGCGCGCTTTGTGATGGTTGCGTTGGACGATAATGGGCGCATCCGAGCAGTACATAGCGACTAGCTCACTTCAACTTGAAATAGCAAAAGGGCGCTTAGGGCGCCCTTTTGTCGTGCTTGTCATTTACTTGTCTAGCGGCTCATTAACCGTCGACGTTATCGCGGTTCTTGAGGTAGGCGTATTCACCCACATCGCTGAACGGGCGCAGCAGCTTCTGGAAAGCCGAATAAGACTCGTAAACACGGCGAGACTCTTCGTCGCTGTCGACCTGGCGCTGGATGGCTTCCAGTGAAGAGGTGTGAAGCGCTGCCATTACGTCGTCAGGGAAAGTACGTAGCTGAACGCCATGCTCATCGACCAGAGTTTCCAGTGCTTGCGCGTTGCGGAAGGCAAATTCGCTGATCATGGCCAGGTTAGACGCCCGCGCCGCTTCGCGGATCACGTCCTGCAGGTCTTCTGGCAGGGAGTTCCAGGCATCCAGGTTGATCGTCCCTTCCAGTACCGCAGAGGGCTCGTTCCACGCCGAGGTGTAGTAGTAGTCAGCCACCTGATGCAGGCCGAATGCCATATCGTTATACGGCCCCACCCAGTCAGCGGCATCCAGCGCGCCGGTTTGCAGCGAGGTGAAAATTTCTGAGCCTGGCATAGTAACCGTACTGACGCCGATGCCGTTCATCGCCTCACCCGCTAGGCCCGGCAGGCGAAGTTTCAGCCCCTGCATGTCGTCGAGTGAGTTGATCTCTTTCTTGAACCAGCCCGCCATCTGCGTGCCGGTATTGCCCACGGCAAACGGCTTCAGATTGTGATTGGCGTAGATCTCATCCCAAAGCTCCTGACCGCCGCCGTGGTACAACCAGGCGTTCATTTCGGTAGTCGTCATACCGAAGGGTACAGCGGTAAAGAACTGTGAGGCAGCGACTTTGCCACGCCAGTAGTAAGAGGCAGAGTGGCCCATTTCAGCGGTACCAGCTGCTACCGCATCGAATACTTCCAGGGCAGGTACCAGTTCACCCGCGCCGTGGACGCGGATCTGCATGCGGCCGTTGGAAAGCTGTTCTACCCGGCGGGCGAAATCATTCGCACCAGTACCCAGGGCAGGGAAGTTTTTTGGCCACGAGGTGACCATGTCCCAGGTGAAGGTTTCTTGAGCGCGAGCACTTGAGGTGGTTACGAAGGGGGCGGCAACGGCCCCGGCGACGCCAAGGCTGGCAGTTTTGAGGAAGTGACGGCGTTGCATGGTGAGCAAAACTCCGGAGATTATAGGATTTTTTTGTCAGCGCGCACAAAGGCGCAATGTCCGTTCGCCAGTATGCGCTAAGCGGGTTTTAATCGGCAAGCCATTGCACTCAACGCCACGCGCGTAGCGGCTTAAAGCGGCGTTAGCTTAGCAAAACCAAGCACTAGCCATTTGACCCCTTCGCCTTCAAAGCTGACCTGTACCCGGGCGCGGGCACCTTCGCCTTCCGCGTTAAGAATAATCCCTTCGCCGAATACCGGGTGCTCAACGCCTTGGCCGACATGTAAGGCGGGTATATCACCGCTGCTCTCGACACTTTGCTGAGCAAAGGAGGTGCGCGACGCGGTGACTGGGCGGGAAATATGCCCGCGCAGACGGACTTCTTCGAGTAGGTGCGGCGGTAGTTCGCGCAAAAAACGCGACGGGCGTGGAAACACTTCTTTGCCGTGCAGGCGGCGGGTTTCGGCGTGTGTGAGGTAGAGCTTCTGCATAGCGCGTGTGACGCCGACGTAACAGAGCCGGCGCTCCTCTTCGAGCCTACCCGGCTCTTCCAGGGACATCTTGTGTGGAAACAGCCCCTCCTCGACACCGGCAATAAATACTACCGGGAACTCCAGGCCTTTGGCGGAGTGCAGCGTCATCAGCTGTACGCTGTCCTCAAACTCTTCGGCTTCGTGGTCGCCTGCGTTAAGAGCGGCCTCTGAGAGAAATGCTTCCAGTGCCGCCATGCCTTCGCCCGCTTCAGGCGCTTCAAAGACATCGCCTTGGGTAAAGGCACGGGCAGCGGTAACCAACTCTTCCAGGTTCTCGACCCGCGCTTGGCCTTTCTCGCCGCGCTCACTTTTGTGATGCTCTATCAGACCCGTGTGTATCGTGACGTGATCGATAATTTCGTGCAGCGCCATGCCAGAGGCATCGTTATCGAGCTGCTCGATCAGGTTGGCGAAGGTTTGCACGGCATTGGCCGCGCGGCCTTTCAAGGTGCCGTCGTTAATCGCATCGTGGAGCGCTTGCCAGAGAGGGATACTTTGTTCCCGAGCGCGCAGGCGGACAATCTCGACCGTGCGCGTGCCGATGCCGCGAGTGGGTACGTTAATCACCCGCTCCAGCGAGGCATCGTCGTCGCGGTTGAGCATCAGGCGAAGGTAGGCCAGGGCATTCTTGATTTCCAGGCGCTCGTAGAAGCGGTGGCCGCCGTAAATACGGTAGGGCATGCCTTGGCGAATCAGCGTCTCTTCCAGCAGCCGCGACTGAGCGTTTGAGCGGTAGAGAATCGCGATATCACGGCGGTTAAAGCCTTCGTCGACCTTCTCCTTGATGGTATCGACGATATAGCGGGCTTCTTCCAGGTCGTTAAACCCAGCGTAAATTGAGATCGGCTCGCCTTCGATGCCGTTAGTCCACAGGTTTTTACCCATCCGCTCGCTGTTGTGGCTGATCAGCGTATTGGCGGCTTCCAGGATGGCGCTGGTGGAGCGATAGTTCTGTTCAAGCCGTACGGTGTGGGTTTGCGGAAACTCTTGCTCAAAGCGGCTGATATTCTCCACCTTGGCACCGCGCCAGCCGTAGATCGACTGGTCGTCATCACCCACCGCCGTCATCGGCGTCTTCATGCCGGTGAGCAGTTTTAGCCAAGCGTATTGCAGGGTATTGGTATCTTGGAACTCATCTACCAGTACATGACCAAAGCGCTCCTGGTAGTGGTTTAACAGCGCCGGGTTGTCGCGTAGTAGCTCCAGGCTTCGCAGCAGCAGTTCACCGAAATCGACCAGGCCGCCGCGCTCGCAGGTGAGCTGGTAGCGCTCGTAGAGCTCAACCATCTGGCCCATGTAGGCATCGCCATCCACATTGACCTGGTGCGGGCGCAGCCCCTCCTCTTTGCAGCCGGAGATAAAGTGCTGCACTTGGCGGGGTGGGAAGCGTTCATCGTCGATGGAGTAATCTTTCAGCAACCGTTTGACCAGGCGTAGCTGATCGTCAGAATCGATAATCTGGAAGTGTTGCGGCAGCTTGGCGTCCTGCCAATGGGTGCGCAGCAGGCGGTGGGCGATGGAGTGAAAGGTGCCTACCCACACATGGCGCATCGAGATGCTCAGCAGTGCCTCAAGGCGGGTGCGCATCTCTTTGGCGGCTTTATTGGTAAAGGTCACTGCCAGCAGAGCATAAGGGGACAGCCCTTCGGCCTGCATCAGCCAGGCGATGCGATGCACCAGCACGCGAGTTTTACCGGAACCTGCGCCTGCGAGCACCAACAGATTACCTTGGGGGGCGCTCACTGCTTCGCGCTGGGCGGAGTTGAGCTGATCGAGAATCGCCGTGACGTCGTCCATAGTAGCCGCTGCCGGATCAAAAAATAGGCGGCTAGTCTAGCACAGCCAGCGAACTGGCTGTGTATACAGGTTAACGATTAGGATTCTTCAGGAAAGCGCAGCGTATTTAGGCTCTTTTTAACCGCTTTGAGCTGTTCAGCGAGTTTCGGCCCGCGGGTTTTGGCCACACCCACGGCGAGTACATCGATCAGCACCAGATGGGCAATGCGCGAGCTAAGCGGGGTGTAAATCTCGGTGTCTTCATGAACATCGATATACAGCGGCAGGCTGACCTCTTCGGCGAGTGGCGAGCCGCTGGGGCACAGGCCAATGACTGTTGCACCCGCCTCGCGAGCCAGGCGTACGCTGGCGACTAGCGCTTTGGTACGGCCGGTTTGTGAAATTGCCACCACCACATCGCCATCGTTCAAGGTCACTGCCGACATATTCTGCATATGCGGGTCGGCGTAGGCAGAAGTGGAGATCTGCAGGCGAAAAAACTTGTGCTGGGCATCAAAGGCCACTGCACCGGAAGCCCCAAAGCCATAGAACTCGACCCGGTTGGCCATCGCCAGGGCGTTTACCGCACGGCCCAGGGCATCGTTATCCAGCCGGTCACGAACCGAGAGCAGTGTACCCACGGTCGAATCGAAGATGCTGTGGGAAAATTCAGCGACCGAGTCGCTGTCGTTCATGGAGAATTGCGCGAACTGACTGCCGCTGGCCAGCATTTGCGCCAGCTGTAGCTTGAAATCCTGAAAGCCATTGCACCCCAGCGCACGACAAAAGCGCACCACGGTAGGTTCGCTAACGGTGGCTTCGGTGGCCAGATCCACAATGCGCATGTGGATGACCTCTTCGGGGTTGCGCAGTACAAAACGCGCCACTTTTTGCTCGGAGCGTCGAAAGTGCTCCATGCGGCGTCTCATTTCATCGAACAGGGCGCGACTCACGTTCAGCTCCTTGGGTGCTCAACCAACAGGTAGTCAACAGTACGCCAATATACAGTCGTTTTAAACGACCGTTTCTTCCTATCTGCTCACTGTGATGCTTCGTATTGCTTCAATGCGATAAGGACAGTATGCCTCAATGAGCCCATAGGGCCACAAACTATTAGGCAGCGATCCAACAGCGTTTAAGGTCGTTAGTCAGTTTTTTTAAGATTGGTCATCATTTTGTCAAGTAGGTTATAGTAATAATTGAAGTGCCGCACTGCATCATCACAGTCGTCACGGATGCAGGTGGACGAAGGCATATTCATCTGGAGGAACGTCGATTATGAGAAACGTCGAACGAATCACCTCGGTTAAAAGCGAATTGCTCGACATCTTTATGAGTATGGAAGTCGATGAGCATGCCCAGCGCCAGCGCAGCGCTGCCCAACGCAGCTTAAGAGCGCGGCGGGGTATTGAGCTTCATCGTGAGTTTCAAAAGTTATCGCGGGATATCGCCCCCTTGCCCGATGAAGATCGGCAAGAGAGCGAATTGCACTAAGTTTTAGGATGCCAAGAGGTTAGGGGCGCAACTATTATCTGCGCAGAACCACGCTGCCCTGCCGGCTAGCAGGGCCTTGGCGGCTCAGCTTAGATTAGCCCTGTTACGAACACGGCAACAACGCCAGCGGGCGCTACATAGCGCGCGATAATGTTCCATACGCTCTTGCCGGTCGCTGAAAGACCCAGTTCGTCTTCCACGCTGCTGCGCTCCAGGCACCAAGCGGTGAATAGAATCGCACCCAGCCCCGTCAGCGGCAGCATTATTTTGCTGGTCAGCGTATCCAGCAGGTCAAACACGCCCAGTCCAAACAGCAGCGGTTCGCTCCACACGTTAAATGACAGCAGCGCTGCAATACCCAGTAACCAAGCACCCACACCGGCCACAACGGTAGCCATGACGCGGCCTAGCGGCGTGCGCTCTTCAATGAATTCCACCACGGGCTCAAGCAGTGAAATGGCCGATGTTAATGCCGCAAACGTCAGCAGCAGAAAGAACATCAAACCTAAAAGTAAACCACCATCAATATTGCCAAAGGCCAGTGGTAGGGTGACGAAAATCAGCCCTGGGCCCGAAGCGACATCCAGATTATTAGCAAACACGATCGGGAATATAGCTAAACCCGCGCCTAAAGCGATGACGGTATCCATGATGATGACCGTGCGGGCGGTTTGCAGCAGATCGATCTCTTTGTCCAAATAAGAGCCGTAAGCCATCATGATGCCCATACCCAGTGAGAGGGTGAAGAAGGCGTGGCCCAAGGCGGCTAGCACGGTTTCTGCTGTGAGCTTGCTCCAGTCCGGGTTGAACATATACGTCAACGCCTCGCCAAAGTGGCCGGTTGTCATGCCATAACCGATCAGCACGACCAGCAGTAGTGCGAGGACTGGCATCAGAATGCGTACAGCGCCTTCAAGGCCTTTGGTAACGCCGCGGGCGACAATCCCAATGACCAGCAGCATAAACACGGAGTGGCCCAGCAGCAGCAACCCAGGGTTACTCAACATGCCATTAAATAGCGCGCCAATGCCATCGGCATCTTGACCGCTAAAAGCACCGCTCACCGAGTTGACGGTGTAGTAGAGTGACCAGCCGCCAATCACGCTGTAAAACGACAAAATCAAGAAGGCCCCGACAATGCCGCTAATGCCCACGATGGCCCAGGCTTTGGGCTTTTTCGCCGTGCGCGCTAGCTCTGACATGGTGCTGGCGGGGTTCTTCTGGCCGCGCCGCCCCAATAGCCACTCAGAGACAAGAATGGGCAAGCCGATCAGCGCGATACAGAGCAAATACACAAATACGAAAGCAGCGCCGCCGCTTTCACCCACCATATACGGAAATTTCCAGATATTCCCTAGACCCACCGCTGAACCAGCGGCGGCCAGCACAAAGGTCATTCGCGATGACCACTGCGCATGCGCAAGCTTCGCCATACATCACCCATTAAGTCGATTGTTGTGTAAGTCACTGCGTGTTGAACACGCTAGTTTTCGGAAAATTGCGTCATTGCCAGCGTACTTTTCCGAAAGTAAGCGCAATTTATCTGATCGACCGCAAGCATGCCAGTTAGCTGACCTAAAAAGGTGGGTTAAAACAGTTGGCTTTGCTTTTCACCCGCGAAGGGGCCAAGAGCGGGTAATGGCGTCACTTCTCCTAGTGCGTTATAGAGTAAGCGGGCCATGTGGGGAGACTCGCGGTTGTCCGCAGTATGCACAAATAAGAAAGGGGTTTTCCCCTGACTTATCCACAGCTTTAGGCGGGCTTTCCAGGCGGTGAAGTAGTCACTATTAATCGTTTTGTCAATATGGCCAATAAAGCGAATGACAGGAAAATTTGCCGTGGAAAGCACGTGTAGCGGGAGTTTCGGCTTTTCTTGCTGGGCGTGGGCCAAGCCCAAATGGTCATTTGCCGGGGTTGAGAAGAGCGGGCGCACGTCGAGCATCACGCGGTTGGCCGAATAAGTTATCAACAGGCGGTTAAGGGCAATTTCGGCGGCCCCTTTGTGGAAAAACTCAGGATGCCGAACCTCGACCGCGCAAGGCAAATGGGTAGGCCAAGCGGCAAGTAGCGCTTCAAGCTGGGGAAGCTCTTGGGGGCCGAAATCTCGTGGTAGTTGCACCATGGTGGGGCCAAGGCGGTCGTGCAGAGGTTCTAGCGCCGCTAAAAATGCCCAGGCCTCCTCTAACCGCGTTAGCCGTTGATCGTGGGTTACGCTGGCCGGTAATTTAAAACAAAAGCGAAAGTGGGATGGTGCCTGGCGCGCCCAGGCAGCAATGGTGTCCGGCTTTGGGGTACCGCTATAAAAGGTAGTGTTGCCCTCAACGCTGGAAAACACCGCCGCGTAATCGCTTAGCAGCTCAGTTTTGGCGTGGCGTGGATAAAGGTTGCCCAGCCAGTCTTGATTGGCCCACATAGGCAAGCCTAGATAAAGAGGAAGCGTCATGGGTGCCAGCCTACATCGACAAGATCAAGCGCTAATGTAACAGGTTAAGAGCCTTGCCCGTTAAGCGTGAATGGCGGCTTTTATATAACCTTTGTATGGCTTATATGTATAGCAAGGCGCGGAAAAAGTGAAATTGTTAAGGCGCCGATAGCGCTACTATGTAGGTATAGCCCTTTATTGGCAGTAGCCGTTTACAAACAGGATAGCGCCATGTGTTCAGCTTACGTTAGCAGTGATGAAATCCGCGACCAGTTTTCCCAAGCGATGTCGGCAATGTATCAGCAGGAGGTGCCGCAATACGGCACCTTGCTGTCACTGGTTGAGGCAGTCAACCAGGAGGTGCTAGCCGCTAACCCAGGGCTAAATAACGCATTGCAAAATAGCGATGAGCTGGCGCGTATCAACGTTGAACGCCACGGCGCTATTCGAGTGGGGAGTCCAGGCGAGCTTGCTATGCTGCGGCGAATGTTTGCGGTCATGGGGATGGAGCCAGTGGGGTATTACGACTTATCGACCGCAGGCGTGCCGGTACATTCCACCGCGTTTCGGCCGGTCGCGGATAGTGCGCTCAAGCGTAACCCCTTTCGTGTCTTTACCTCGCTGTTGCGCCTTGAACTAATTGAACAGTTCGAGCTAAGAGAACAGGCGAGTGAAATTTTAAGTGCCCGCGATATCTTCACTGCCAAAGTGAAAACGCTTATCAAGCGTTTTGAGCAGCAGGGTGGCCTAAGCGCCGATGATGCCAAGCAGTTTGTTCAGGAAGCGTTGGAAACGTTCCGCTGGCACGACAACGCCACGGTCGACTTGGCCACCTATGAGCGTTTGCATGCCGAACACCGCTTAATTGCCGATGTGGTCTGCTTCCGCGGCCCGCACATTAACCACCTAACGCCGCGCACGTTAGACATTGATGAAGTGCAGCGGCGCATGCCCAGCGTTGGCATCGACCCTAAAGCGACTATTGAAGGCCCACCACGCCGGGATTGCCCAATCCTTCTACGTCAAACCAGCTTCAAAGCACTGGAGGAGACGATTGCTTTCGCGGACGCTGCTGAAGGTAAACACACCGCCCGCTTTGGTGAAATCGAACAGCGCGGTATCGCATTAACGCGCAAAGGACGCGAGCTATACGACCGCCTGCTAGCAGCTGCCAAAGAGAACTCGCCCACAGCAGCCAATAATGACGCCCATCAAGCGTATTTATCTGACGTGTTTAAAGAGTTTCCCGATACGTATGAAACGCTGCGTCGTGAAGGATTAGCGTTTTTCCACTACCAGGCGGTTCAAGGTGTATCTGTGCAAGGGCCGATCTCAGTTGAGCAGGTGGATAGCTTGATCGAGCAAGGCGCTCTGAGAGTTATCCCCATGATTTATGAAGACTTCTTACCCGTGAGTGCGGCCGGTATTTTTCAATCCAACCTGGGGGGAAGCAGTCATGACCATTACGCCAGTAGCGCAAGCCAGCAGGCGTTTGAGCAGGCCCTGGGGAGAGCCGTCATCGATGAAATCGAGCTGTATGCCCAGCGCCAGGAAGCATCGCTTGAACAGGCGCTGGCGCAGTTGGCGGTTTAAGTGATAAAACAGGTAGCTACGTCAATTTACCCACTAACGCTGAAGGTTGAAGAGAGTTATGAGTCAAGGAAAGGTATTGGTATTACATGGCCCCAACTTAAATTTGCTGGGTAGCCGTCAGCCAGAAATATATGGGTACGAGACGTTAGACGACGTGAATAACATCTTGCGGGAGAAAGCAGTGATGGCCGACTGGGTCATCACATGCCTGCAGAGCAACCATGAAGGCGAACTGATTGACGCCATTCACGCCGCACGCCTGGATGGCACCCAAGCGATTATTATCAATCCCGCTGCCTACACGCATACCTCAGTGGCCATTCTTGATGCGCTCAATGCTTTTGATGGCAAAGTAATTGAGGTGCATTTATCCAATGTTCACAAGCGCGAAGCCTTTCGCCATCACTCCTACGTCTCGCTGCGCGCCGATGGCGTCATTGCTGGCCTCGGGGTTCAAGGCTATCGAGCTGCGCTAGAGGCAGTGATGGTAGAGGCTAATTAATATGCGCCCTTACTTGAGCCACTTTATTTTGTAAAACAGGTAAGTACACATTAATCAACGTATCAAGATCGACCCGGGCAGCGTTAGTGCTGATATTGATTGCGCCCATTAAATGCTGCTTGGCGTCATAGACAGGAACGGCAATGGAGCGCAAGCCGGAGTCAAGCTCTTGATCAGAAATTGCATAGCCCTGCTGCCGCGCTTTTATTATCTGGTTTCGTAGCTCACTCACATCTGTCACCGTTTTATCGGTGTAAGACTCTAGAGCAACCGACGAAAGAAAGTGATCAAGGTCGGTATCGCTGAGTTGAGCGAGCAACATGCGCCCCATGGAGGTATGAGCTGCTGGCAGTCGAGTGCCCACTGAAAGCGTAATCGCCATCAAGCGATGCTTTGCTGCCGAGCGCGCTACGTAGATAACATCATTGCCATCGAGCACACCAAGCGAGGAGGACTCACCGGTTTCAGCGGTAATGTCTTCGAGATGTTGCTGAATAACATCTCGGTAATTATTAGCCGATAAAAAGGCATAGCCGAGCTGAAGCACGCGGGGTGCCAATTCAAAGTAACGTTGCTGTTTTCGCACGTACCCCAGTGCATGCAGAGTGAGCAAGAAGCGCCTAGCCTTTGCTCTATTCATTCCCGTGCGCGCGGCGACTTCGCTTAGTGTCATACGCGGGTGCTCATGATCGAATGCCTGGATAACTTCCAGGCCACTAGCAAGCGCCGTTACAAAGTCGCGATTGTCTTCACTCAGCATTTCTTCCTGCATTTTTACTATCCATTGTCCTAAAATCTGAGATAAAAGATTAGCGTAAAAAAGTTCGCAGTGCGAACGTGCCTCACTCTTCCAGCCAACTATCTCGCCTCTTACTACTAAAGTTGTGTTTTTTAAAGGGTTAGCAACAACGTAATCTCAAGCTAGATATTACGAATACGTGTACGTCTTACGAACAATAGTTAAGTATAAGCAATCGCTTAGCAACGCACAGGAAGATAACAATGAATAAACTCCTTAGCGCAACATGTCTGGCTGCCTTCGGTAGCGCTCTGGCGCTGGGCCTTGTGGTTTCCTCCGCCAGTGCCAATGAGTGGCCCACCGACGATATTCGTCTTGTCGTCCCTTACGCCCCAGGTGGCACTACGGATGTGTTGTCCCGCCGCGTCGCGGATCTTCTTCAGCAAGAGCTTGATGCTAACGTGGTTGTGGAGAACCGCCCGGGGGCGGGCTCTACGGTGGGCACCGGTCGTCTCGCCCGCGGTGGACGTGATGCCAACCATACGATTCTGATGGCATCACCTGGTCACACCATTGGCGCTGCCATTTACCCTGACCTTACCTACGATCCAGTCGAAGATTTTGTCTTCCTGCAAAACATGATCGATATTCCCAATGTCATGGTGGTGCCCGCCGATAGCCCTTATGAAAGTGTTATTGAGTTCGTTGAAGCGGCCAAAGAAGAAAACATGACTTTTAGCCACAGCGGCGTGGGTAGCTCCATCCATATGTCCGGTGAGTTATTTAAAACGTTGACTGAGTCCAATATGACGGCAGTGCCTTTTGCCGGCAGCGGTGCGTCGCTTCCTGCGCTATTGAGTGGTGATGTCGATGTCTCATTCGAGAACATGCCGACCGTTCTTTCGCACATTCGCTCGGGTGACTTGCGCGCTCTGGCGGTAACCTCCGCTGAGCGGTCAGAGTACTTGCCGGATGTACCCACCCTGTCGGAAGTGGGCGAATATAACCTCGACCAGTTCGTCACGACGGCATGGTTTGGCCTGGTGGCACACAGCTCTTTCCCTGAAGAGGCGCAAAGCGTTATGCAGGATGCCCTGGCTAATGTGATGGAACGTGAAGAGTTTTTGGACTTTGCTGATCAGTTGGGCGCCGAACCGGGTCAGGTGTCTGGCGAAGAGTTCAAGCGGTTCATCGCCGATGAAGTTGAACGTTGGGAAGGTGTTGCACAACAGGCCGGTATTAGCCAGTAACTGAGTAGTCTTCCGTCATAGCACTGAGGCGAGGGCCGCTGCCCTCGCCTCTCTTGTTTCCCAGGAGAAGGCCGCGATGACACCCTCGGGTTCCAAGCGCAGAGTAAAAATAAAAGACACCAGCGACCTCATCACCGGCATCGTTTTGCTGGGATTTGCCATTGTGTTGGTCTTTTACCTGGTACCCAACTATATAAACGAACCGCCGATCCTACAAAACCCAATGATGTCGCCACGGTGGCTGCCGGCGATTATCGGCTGGTTGATTCTGCTGTTTTCGATTCTACTCATTCTTCAGGCCTTCATTTTGGAGGGAAAAACCGAGGAGGATGAGAGAGCGATTGAGAAAGGCTCTACGCGGCGTTTCGTGCTAATGGTGCTATCGCTGGTGATATATATTGCCTTGTTTGAGGTGATGGGCGCCGTGTTCTGCGGCATTTTGGCAACATTAGTTCTTTTCGTAGCGCACCCGGTTCGCACCTGGTGGGTATATAGTCTGGCATTTCTGTTTCCTGTTGTTGTGGCGCTCTTATTTGTAGAAGTAATGAACGTGCCGCTACCTATAATGCCGCTCGGATTCTGATTCGTGACAACTCTCCTGACACCGGGGTTGGCACAGACCGAGATTGACACACACCGAGAGAGTGCTAGGTGACCTATGGAAAATTTTTCGGAAGTCGTTGGGATATTCTTTAGCCTGGACAACTTTCTGGCCATAGCCGTAGGCGTGGTTATCGGCGTGGTTGTTGGTTCTATCCCCGGTTTAACCGCCACCATGGCGGTGGCATTGGCACTCCCCTTTACCTTCTCCATGCAGCCGGTTGCCGCTATCCTGCTGCTGGTAGGTATCTATAAAGGGGGGATGTACGGCGGCTCCATTACCGCCATTCTAATCAGAACCCCTGGCTCCCCCGCCTCGGCCTGTACGTTGTTAGACGGCTACCCGATGGCCCAGCAGGGGCATGCAAAAAAAGCACTAAAGGCTGCGCTTTATTCGTCGGTGATTGCCGATTTTATCTCCAACATAGCGTTGATCTTTTTTGCCGCCTACTTGGCCAAAATTGCACTGAACTTCGGGGCACCCGAATTTTTCTGGCTGATCTGTTTTTCTCTCACCATTATTATCTCGCTAGCCAGCGGTTCTATGATCAAGGGCCTGATGGCAGCGCTGCTAGGCATTTTGTTGTCCATGATAGGGCTGGATGAGGTCTTCGGTTCCCAGCGGCTTACCTTCGACAACTACAACTTGATGGACAGCATCTCCTTTATCCCCTTGTTGATTGGCCTTTTTGCGATTCCAGAGATTATCGAGTTTTATCGTAAGAAAGCGATCCCTCATATTAAGGCGAAGGCAAGTGGTGCTGGTTTGGCCTTCTCTGAGCTCAAACGTTGTATGAAAAGCATTGTGCGCGGCAGCTTAATTGGCGTCATTATTGGCGCTATCCCCGGCACTGGGGCGACGGCGGCAGCGTTCATCTCCTACAGCGATGCACGTCGGCGCTCTCCCAATAAAGCAAATTTCGGCAAGGGTGAGGTAGAAGGGGTGGCAGCGGCTGAGGCCGGTAACAATGGCGTGGCCGGGGCAACACTAATTCCGCTGTTATCGCTAGGTATTCCAGGGGATGTCATCACCGCCATTATCCTGGGGGCTTTTATGGTGCATGGGTTAACGCCTGGCCCGCTTATGTTCCAGGAAAATCTGTCGCTGATCTATGCACTGTTCCTGGGTATTATGTGCAGCTCGGTCATCCTGCTAGTGGTGGGTAACGTTGCCATCAAGTACTTCTCGTTAATTGCTGATATCCCCAAGTCAATTCTCTTTCCCATCGTCTTGATGTTCTGCGTCTACGGCGCTTATGCGGTCAATAACACCACTTTCGACGTGTGGCTAATGCTGGCTTTTGGGGTGTTGGGATATATCTTCAATCGTGCCGCCATACCGGCGGCGCCTTTTCTGATTGGCTTCATTCTGGGGCCGATGTTCGAAGACAACCTGCGTCGTTCTCTGCTCATCGGCTCCAACGACCTGTCGATCTTCGTGCGTGGGCCTATCACCTGGGCTTTCATCGTGCTGACGGTGGGTTCTATTGGCCTAGCCGTTTATCGCTTTGCTGCATCCCGACGTGGCGCGCGAAATAGCACTGACGAGTCACGCCAAACCTGAGTTGCCCGGTCTAACCGACCGTGACTCCACCGCAGACAAACAACGTCTGGCCGGTAATGAAACTGCTGCGCTCGTCGCAAAAGAAACTGACAGCCTGAGCCACGTCTTCAGGTTGTCCCATTCGGCCTAGCGGAATGTTATCGATGATACGTCGGGCGCGCTCAGAGTCGGGCGGGTTGTTCTGCCAGAAGGCACTGGTGGCGATAGGGCCGGGTGCCACGCAGTTGACCGTAATACCGTGCTCAGCAAGCTCCAGCGCCCAGGTGCGGGCCATGGATTGCAGTGCTCCCTTTGTCGCGCTGTAAATAGTGCGCGCCTCTTTACCGAGCACCACACGACTGGCATTCATGACGATACGGCCCATGCCCTGTGCCTTTATAGTGGGCAGTAGCGCTTGAGTGCAGACCAGCGCCGAGCGCACGTTCAGATGCATGAGCTTATCGAAGTCCTCAATCCGTGCCTCTTCAAGCAGCGCTGGTGCCACAATACCCACATTATTGATTAGCCGGGACACCGCATATCGTTCGGCGATTTCCTCCATCACCCGGTGAGTAGCGTTGGCGTCGGCAAGGTCAACTCGGTAGGCGTCTTCTTGTAAAGAGTCGACCTCCGGCGCAACGATATCCGCCACGATAACGCGATAGCCATCCTGCTGGAGACGCAAAGCAATGGCTTGGCCGATGTTTCTCGCTCCGCCGGTTACCACGGCGCAGTCCTGCAGATCAGAGTGTTGGTACATGTTTGTTTTTCTCCGAACACTTTTGCTATTTAAAACGCCATGAGCCCTGACAGTGTCATTAGCCAGATAATCAAGCTAAGGGTAAAGAAAGAGGCTACCGTCGCCACAAGCATTGAGGCAGCACTAACGCCACCTAAACCATAGCGTTGGCCAAACAGTGGGTAAATGCTGATCATTGGCGAGGCCGCAAACAGCAATGCACCGGCCATATAAAGGGGATCAATGTCTGGAACAAAATAGAAGGCGATGAAAATGACCAGCGGGTGAATAAGCAGTTTGCCGACAACGATCTGACCAACATCATTCGCCATACCTTTAACCTGAAGGCCAAATAGTGCGCCGCCGATCACAAACAGCGCCGCTGGGCCCGCCGCTTCGGCGAGCATATCGATGGCTTTAAACAGCGGCGCGGGAATCTTGACGCCGGAAACGGCCAGACAGATGCCGGTTAGTAAGCCTACCAATATGGGGTTTTTGATGAGGTTAAGGGCTGTCTGCTTAACCGTTTTCCATACGCTGGAGCCTTGGTGGTTATCCATTTCGGCCAGAATCAGTGCTGCGGGAATAACCAGCAGGTTTTCAATGAGCATATTGAGCGCTAACAGAACTGCCGCAGGCGAGCCAATCACCATGGCTGCTAAGGGATAGCCAACAAAACCACTATTAGCCGCTGCCATACCGAGTGCCTGCATGGCACTGGCGTTAAGTGGTTGGCGCTGTAGTTTTAAGCAGAGCAGTAACCCCGCACCGAAAACAGCAATAGAGCCCAGGCCGTAAGCAATCAGATAGTGGAGCTTGAAAATATCTTCCAGAGGCTGCTGGGTTAATGCACGAATCACGAGCGCGGGCAGCGCGCAGTAGAGCACAAATACGCCCACTCCTTGCATCTGATCGCGCTGGATAATACCGCTCCATCTCGCTATATACCCTAAGCCAATCAGTAGGAATATGGGTGTGGTAATCCCAAGTATAGCGAGCATGGCGGCCCCTTAGCGCATGAAGGCAAATGGTTAAGTTCGAATAACGAATAATTGTACGCTATTTCTCTTGCGCTTCATGGCATGGAGTGAACAGAAGGCGTGACAAGTTGCTCGATATAATGCGTACGCAGCGGTATCACATGCGGATCGATCTGTTCAGAGGTGATGCAATCGGTGTTTTCAGCCCGCAGACGGTCAGGGTCAAACCGCAGCATCTTGAGCGCTGCCGTTAATTTCCGCTTCCAAGCGCTGCTGCGCGGTGACGCGCACAAAAGCATTCGGCGCACCCAGGATGCAATCGGTGTTTTCAGCCCGCAGACGGTCAGGGTCAAACCGCAGCATCTTGAGCGCTGCCGTTAATTTCCGCTTCCAAGCGCTGCTGCGCGGTGACGCGCACAAAAGCATTCGGCGCACCCAGCCCTTGGTACCCTTCACGCTGCACCAGCTCAAAGAAGAACGCCTGGCGGCCGGGTTGGGTATACAGCTGATGGAAGTCGCCGCCACTGTCTTGATCAAAGAGAATATGGTGATCCTGCATCCACGCATGGGTTTGTGCCGAAAGGTCAAAGCGCGCGGCCAGGTCGCGGTAATAGTTGCCCGGAATTGGCAGTACCGGTATGCCCGCCTGCTGAAGCGCTGCACTGGTGTCGCGCATGGAGTTGGTGCGCAGGGCGACGTGATGAATTCCCGAGCCGCCGTACTGGCGCACAAAACGGTTGCTGGCGGTATCCGGCGAGGCACTGGCGTTAAGCGCCAGGCGAAAGCGGCCATTGTAGTTCTGCAGCACTTGGCTCTGGATCAGCCCGCGGGGATCGGTGACATCGAAGGAGGGCGTTGGCGCCAGCTGGAAAATAGCGCGGTACTGCAGCATCAGCGAGAGGTAGTCGTGGTAGGAGAGCGCCACGCTGATATGGTCGATATCCACCAGCGCCCCCTGAGGAACCGGCTGCACATCGACAGGGAACTCGCGATCCCAGGTGCGGCTAAGCTGCGAGTCGTCAATAATGTAGGAGAGGCTGCCATCCACATTACGCAGCGCGCTCATACGGTGGCTGGCGCCAACTTCTTCAGGCTCGACAATATCGTAGCCAAGTTTGTCTGCACGCTTAAACGCCTCATAGGCATTTGCCACGCGCAGGCCAATTGCCGTTACTGCGGTGGCATCACGTCCTGGCGTGCGGCCGGTAAAGCTCGATTCGGCATTGAGCACCAGATTGACGTCACCTGCCGCCCAGCGCTCGGCGTTAAGCGTGTGGTGGCGCCCCACGCAGGCCATACCCAACGCACTGAGCAGCTCGCGCAGCGATGCTAAATCCGCAGGCTCAACGGCGATTTCCAGAAAGGCGACCGACTCGATCGGCTGCGGTGCGGGAATGCCACTGTCGCTCTGCATGCTGCGCAGCAGGTTGTAGGAGCGCAGCCCATCCCGGGCCGTCTGGTCGCTGTGGCCCATGCGGAAAACATCGTTAAAGATCTCGTGGGAGAGCGGGCCGTCGTAGCGGGTCTCATCCAACATGGCCATGAACTTATCCATCTGCAGCTCGCCCTGGCCAGGGAAGCAGCGGTAGTGGCGGCTCCACGATAGGTGATCCATGGAGAGACGCGGCGCATCGGCGGTCTGTACCAGAAAGATGCGATCCCCCGGAATGCGGCCAATGGTGCCCAGCTCGGTCTGGCGGGAGAAGATATGGAAGGTGTCCAGTACCAGGCCGACATTGGGGTGGGCGGCACGGCGCACCACTTCCCAGCTGTCGCGGTAGTCGTGAATATGGCGGCCCCAGGCCAGCGCCTCATAGGCCACGCGCAGGTTACGCCGCGCGGCACGTTCTCCGAGCTCATAGTAGTCATCGGCGGCGCGGCTTAACCCCGGGAGTGAATCAGGGTGGACGGTACTGCATGCCATCAGCAGATCCGTGCCGAGCTCCTCCATCAGGTCAAACTTATGCTCGGCTCGGTCGAGCGCCCGCTCCCGAGCGCGCCCCTGCAGGCCTTCAAAGTCCCGAAACGGCTGTAGGGTGACCAGCTTAAGGCCGCGGGCGCGAATCAACTCACCCGCTTCCCGCGGCGTGCCGGTGAACGCCGTGAGGTCATTTTCAAACAGCTCAAGCCCCTCAAAGCCGGCTTGAGCAATGGCGTCTACCTTCTCTTCCAGGGAGCCGCTTAGGCAAACCGTGGCAATGGATGAGTACATGGACGTGTGCTCCTTGGTATCGAACAATCAGTAACCCGTCAGCAGTCAGCAAGGCGACCGACCGGTGCTGGCAGGAATAAAAAATCACTTGTACCTACCCCATCCCTTTGCTGTCTGTTTGGATGAACGGTAAAGCGAACCGGTATGGTTCACGAGAAAACGAGTTGAACTCTCGAAGTGGCGATTAGTCTGCTGTCATCGAATAAACAGGTTCTGGCGAGTCAGGCTCGTCGGGCGATCGCTCAAGGCTTTCAGGTAGATCTCCTGGGTTCGCATGATGTGCGCGTGTAGAACGCTTTCGAAGCTTGCGATATCGCTTTTCTTAAGGTGCTCGATCATGGCGTGATGCTCGTCGAAGCTTATATTTCTTAACTCGGTTTGCGGTGACGTGATCGACGTTCGCAGGGCCGAAATACGATTGCTGATCAAGTTGAAGGCATCGAGCAAATACCGGTTGTTGCAGTGTTCGAAGAACATCTGGTGGTAGGCGCTATCGAGGCTGGAATACGCCAGAGCATCGTCTTTATCCATAGATGACTGCATCTTCTGAGTGATCAACTGCAGAGATCTTACGAGTCTTATTGGGCTATTCGAAAAACTGCGCTTCGCTGCCTGTAGCTCTACCATAAAGCGAAAGTCGCAAAGATCCACAACGTCCGCGCTCGTTGGCTCGAATACGAAACTGCCGCGTTTGGGCTTAACGGTGACAAGCCCTAACGTTTGAAGTCGAGCGAGCGCGTCTCTTATGGGGGTTCGGCTGACACCGAGTTTCGATGAAAGCGCCTTTTCTGGGATTTTTTCTCCCAAGGCGAAATCCCCGTTGATGATGGCCGTTCGAAGTCGTTCGGCAACGATGTCCGTCAGGGATTGAACAGGCCCTATGCGAGATTTGTTTTTCATTAATTCGCCCTATCAACCGGTTACTGTCTTTTGTTTTCGAAGCAGTCGTAGCAAGACCGGCACAAACCATATGGAAAGCGTTAGGATGCCAAGCGTTGCGGCGATGGGGCGTGAGAAGAAATCGAGCAGGTTGCCGTCGCTCTTGATGAGCGAGGTAATCAGGTTGCTTTCGAGCATGGGACCCATCACCAGACCCAGTATGACCGGGGCGACAGGCAGGCCATTCTCTTCCATGAAATAAGCGATCAATCCCAGCACCAGCATGATCACGATACCGGTGTAGGTATTGTCGATCGCATAGGAGCCAGCAATGGCAAAAATCAGGATGAAAGGCACTAGAATGCTCTTCTTTACCTGAAGAAGATGCCGGGAGGCAAATATGGCGATCAGGCCAAGTGGAATGATCAGCAGGTTGGCCACCAAAAAGGTAATGAAGACTGCGGTCACTTCGACCCCTTTCGTGATAAATACCAGCGGCCCTGGGTTGAGCCCCTTGGCGTAGAGCACCCCTATGACGATCGCAGTGATCGAATCCCCGGGAATACCGAACACCATGGCCGGTACATACGCACCGGATAGCGCAGAGTTGTTGGCAGAGCAGGCGTCTACCAACCCTTCGTCGTGACCCGAGCCGTACTTTTCGGGTTGACGAGACATCTTCTTGGAGACGGCGTAGGCAATCCAGCTGCCGATATCGGAACCCGCGCCGGGCAGAATGCCCACGATATTGCCGATCAACGAGCCCCGCAGGATGTTGACCTTGTACCGGTATAGGGTCTTACCCAGGCCCGAAAACAGCGAGCGCAGGGAAACGTGTGAAGGCGCCTTCTCGGTCGACTCCTTGTGAACGATGGTGCGAATGATCTCAGGGATGGCGAACATGCCGATCAGGGCCGGTACGAAGGCCACACCTGAAATGACAGCGTCGATACCGAACACGAAGCGCGGATAACCTGCCGTCGAATCGAGACCGACTGTGGCGATCAAAAGCCCCACTCCCAGCGAGAGCAGACTCTTCAAAACGGAGCCGGTACCCAGCATGACAGCCGCTGTCAGCCCGAGAAGCGCCAGCCAGAAATACTCGGTGGAAGTGAAGTTCAGAGAGACCAGCGCAAGCTTGGGCGCGGCGAAAATGAGCACCAGCGATCCGAAGACGCCGCCAAAAGCGGCACAGAAAACCGAAATACCCAGCGCCTGCCCTACCTTCCCTTTCACGGCGAGACTATTCATGTCGCTGACGTAGGCGGCCGAGGCGGCTGTTCCGGGAATGCGCAGCAGGGCGGTGGGTATATCGGAGGCGAATATCGCCATTGCCGCCGTCGTGACGATCGCGGCAATGGCCGGCACCGGATCCATAAAGAAGGTGATGGGTACCAGTATGGCCGTTGCCATGGTGGCGGAAAGCCCTGGAATGGCGCCCACGAAGAGTCCGAAAAGCGCACTGATCAGGATAACGCTGAGCGTGGTGTAGTTGAAGACTAAGGGCAGCGCTCCCACGATGTTGTCGGTCATGTCGTTATACCCTTAGATGAATGGTCCGGCGGGGAGAGGCACATTGAGCTGTTGAGACAGCAGGTAATAAACCACAACGACGAAAAGAGCGGCGCAGCCAAGAATCAGCGGTTGGCGGTAGCCTTCAAGCCACAAAAGTGCCAGCGCCAGAATGATCCCACCGGGTACGAAGCCGATCTCTTCAATCCAAATTGCGAACACAAGACTTCCCAGCATCAGCAGCAAAAAGCCCAGAACGCGTTTCTTTTTCAGCCAGCCCTGGTTGGCGACCAGCAAGGGAGCCGCTTCTCCCGCGAGTATGTACTTGGCGATCAATATCGCGCCGCCGACCAGAAAACCGCAGCCGATAATCGTTGGAAAGGTGGAGGGGCCGACCATCTGCCCGGGCATGGCGGGAAAGGTGCGTGCCTGGAAAACCGCCAACGCGCCAATGAGTATGAAGGCAATACCAATCACAATATCGTTGAATTTCATATGAGAAGGCCTGAAGAAAAAGGATACCTTGCAGGCAAGGTATCCTTTTTTGCTATTCAACAATGCCCAGAGATTTCAGCGTTTCGCCGATTCTCTGATCCGAACTCTGCATGAAATCCATGAACTCATCGCCTTCCAGCCAAAGCGTTTCGTAGCCGCGATTGTTCATGAATTCCAGGTAGCTCGGGTCGTTCACTATGTCGCTCATATGCTCCTGTAGCGTGCCGATGATCTCCTCATCCACGCCGGCAGGCCCGACCAGTCCACGCCAGGAACCAAACGACCACTCATTGCCCGTCGCTTCTTCGAAGGTCGGCAGGTCAGGGGAGCTCGAGGAGCGCTCGGTATTCAGGATGACGAGTGGCTTGATGAGCCCCGCATCCATCAGTGCCCGCGCTTCCGGCATCGACGCGGCCGCGAAATCCACGCCGCCAGCGGCGAGATCCTGAAGGCCTGGGGCCGCGCCTTCGGAAGGAACCCAAGCCACTTTGTCCGCCGGGATATCTGATGCCAGCAGCATGCCAGCTTCTGCAATGTGATTGACGCCGCCCTGGGCCGAGCCGCTGGCCTTGAGCTCGCGATGTCCGGACGAGCGAACCGCCTTCAGCAGATCGTCGATGCTTTCATAGCCGCTTCTGGACGAAACGAAAATGGCAACTGGATCGGCATTGTAAAGCCCGATGGGCGAGTAATCCTGGTAGGTGATATCCGTGAGGCCCTGGTAATGCATGCCGCCTATTTCAAGCGTGGCGATTCCGATCGTATAGCCGTCGGGCGTGGCATTGGCGATGGCCGAATGGCCGATAACGCCCGAGCCGCCGGTGCGGTTAACCACGGGAACGGGAACGCCAAGGCTCTCTTCGAGCAGGGCGGAAATCATACGAGCGGTTGCATCGGTGCCACCGCCGGCGCCCCAGGGAACGACCAGCGTGACGGGTTTATCAGGCCAGCTACTGGCGTGCAGAGACGATGATGCAAGCAACAGCAATGAGGCAATACCAAGGGCTTTATAGCCTTGGCTCTTCGTTGAATGAGTCATGAGGGTCTCGTATTGTTATCAAAAAGCTTGTTGTATGTAACATATAACACTTCAATTTAAATGCGAGGTACCGTCAAGAAGTAATACTCAAAAACGCATTATCAAAAAGTATAATAAACTTATAAAAGCATGATAATAAAAGACATTTTGTGCACTCATTTTTTCCTGCTTGAACATACGTGTGCATATTTAAAGCACACAGTTCTTACACACAATAATCAAAGTTTAATGAGCAATTATTCGGTAAAGGGACATTAAAACGCCGAAATCGCGTTTTTTATTATTACTTTAGTCTTAGTTAAGCGGTTTAAACTCAGATTTAACTTGACGGTTTCTGGATCATTCGTTGTATGTTGTATGTAACACATTACATGAGGCGAAGCGGTGCACACCCTCAAGCGCCGACTCCGCTACGGAGGAACGATGTCCAGGACAATCAACCTGATTTTTAGAGTGGTTGACGTCGCACTCGTGGTACTGCTGTTCGGCATGACGGTCATGGTGTTTGTAAACGTCGTCTTGCGCTACGGTTTCGGCTCGGGTATCGACGTATCCGACGAGCTTTCGCGATTCTTTTTCGTGTGGCTGATCTTTCTTGGCGCCATCGCAGCTATGCACCGCAACATGCATATCGGCTTCGATCTAGTGCTTTTGCTGGCCCCGGCGCCGCTCAGGCGTGCCATGCTCGTCGTTGCCAACGGGCTGGTCGTTGCCGTTTGTGGGCTGCTCATCACCGGCGCACTTCAGCAGTTCGATATCAACGCGACGAATATCGCGCCGGTGACGCGCCTGCCGATGATTTGGGTCTTCGGCGCGGTCATCCCCATGGCGGGGGCGATCGGTTTGATCGCCGCGCTGCGTATGCTGGGCTATCTGACCGGGCGGCTGACCTCACTACCGCGTGGCGGTGAGGTGACACCATGATTCTGGGTATCTTTGTCGGTACGTTGATCGCCACTCTGGCGCTCGGCGTCCCCGTGGCCTTTGCGCTGCTGATCTGTGCGGCCATGATGGGCTGGGCGCTCGATCTGCTCGATCCACAGATCATTTCGCAACAGCTAGTGCTTGGCGCCAACAACTTTTCCCTGTTGGCCATCCCGTTTTTCCTACTGGCCGGCGAGCTGATGAACGCCGGCGGAATGTCCAAGCGAATCATCGCTTTCGCGATCGCTTTCGTGGGCCATCTACGGGGTGGGTTAGGCATCGTGGCGATCTTTGCCGCCATCATTCTTGCGTCGCTGTCGGGCTCTGCCGCCGCCGATACCGCGGCCCTGATCGCCATCATGCTGCCCATGATGCGCGCCTCGGGCCATAACGAGGCGCGCTCTGTCGGGCTCTTGTCGTCAGGGGGTGTCATCGCGCCGATCATCCCACCTTCCATCGCCTACATCATCTTTGCGGTGGCGACTAATCTCTCGATCACCAAGCTGTTTCTGGCGGGCATCGTTCCGGGTGTTCTGATGGGGCTCGCGGCGATGGCGGCGTGGCTGATCGTTGCACGTCGCGACAACGTTGAACCGCTGCCGCGTCAGGGGTGGATGACGCGTTTGCGCGAAACGCGGCGGGCGATCTGGTCGCTGGGTATGCCGGTCATCATTCTGGGCGGCATCAGATTCGGTATCGTCACGCCCACCGAGGCGGCCGTCGTCGCCGCGGTCTACGCCATATTCGTCGGCATGGTGATTCACCGTGAACTGAAGATCAGTCATCTGTTCGAGGTCTTTCGCAACGCAGCGCTCACCACGGCAGTCGTCATGCTGCTGGCCGCGGCGGCGCTGGCCACTGCCTGGTTCATCACCATCGCCGATTTGTCGGGAATAGTGCTGGAGCTGGTCGGCCCGCTGGTGGAGTCGCCGCGTCTGCTGCTAATCGTGATCATGCTGATCGTGCTGCTGGTCGGCACCATGCTGGATATGGGGCCGACCATTCTCATCCTCGCGCCCGTGCTGCTGCCCGTGGTCGTCGAGGCGGGCATCGACCCGGTCTACTTCGGGGTGATCTTCGTCGTCAATACCGCGATCGGTCTTGTGACCCCGCCTGTCGGCATTGTGTTGAGCGTCGCCTCAGGGGTGTCCGGTGTCGCGCTGCATCGGGTGGCGCGAGGGGCGGCGCCTTTTTTGATCGCCCAGGTACTGGTGCTGGTACTGCTGGTCGCGTTCCCGCAAATCGTTCTCTGGCCACTGGAGTGGTTGACTCGATAACGTCGAAGCGATCAAGCAGTGGTACGTCACTTGCGTCTTCAAACAATCAATAAGGAATGACTCATCATGAAAAAAATGACCTTCCTCGCCGCGACCGCCCTGACCGGAATGACAACGCTGGCACCGGCCATGGCCCAGGAGTTCGGCAATCACACCTTTCGAGTGTCGAACGGTGCCGCTCAAGACCACCCGGTGGCCACGGGGGTCGATGCCATGTCTAGCTGTCTTCAGGAGGGTTCGGGTGGCGCGATGAAGCTGCGCGCCTTCTACTCCGGCCAACTGGGTGACGACGCCCAGGCAACGCAGTCGGTGCGCTCGGGCTCCATCGATATGGTCGTTGCTGGGGCCGACGCGCTGGCGGGCATCGAGCCTGCGATGGGCGTTTTCAGCCTACCGTTCCTGTTTTCCAATTTCGATGAGGTCGATCAGGTGATGACCGGCCCCTACGCAAACGATCTGGCCGAAAAGATGGCCGGACATCAATTGGTAATGCTGTCGATCTGGGAAAACGGTTTTCGCCATGCCACCAACTCGGTGCGCCCCATCCAAAGCGTGGCAGATTTCGAGGGACTGAGCATTCGCGTGATTCAGAACCCGATCTATCTCGCCACCTTCCGCACGCTCGGTGCAAACCCAGTGCCGATGTCGTTCGGCGAAGTGTTCACGGCACTCGAAACCGGCGCTGTCGATGGCATGGAAAACCCGCTGCCGCTGATTCAGTCCCAGCGTTTCTACGAGGTTCAGGACTACGCCACGCTGACGCAGCACGCCTATTCCCCGTTGCCGGTCTTGATGTCCGAGAGCAAGTGGAACGGTCTTAACGAAGATGAGCAGAATCTAGTGCGCGAGTGTGCCGTCGCGGCGCGCGACCCCCAGGTCACGCGTGCCCGCGAAGCCGTTGACGAGGCGCGCGCTGCACTGGAATCCGAAGGCATGGAGTTTACCGAACTCAGCGGAGAGGCAATGGCCGAGCTTCGTGAGACGGTGGCGCCGGTTTACGAGAGCAGCCGTGACGCGCTCAGCGGTGACAACATCGACCGAATGATGGAACAGCTCGACAGCATCCGTTCAGGCAACTAATGAAGAGAGAATCATGTCTCGACCCACTGTACTGATTACCGGCGCGGCGGCGGGCATCGGCCGGGCCATCGCGATTCGGCTGGTGCAACGAGGCGCGCGTGTCCTGCTCTGGGACGTCTCGGCGCCGGCACTGGAACAGACACGCGACGAACTCGGCGATTTAGCCCGGGTAGAGGTCGTCGATATCGCCGATGAAAACGCCATCACGTCGGCGGATCTGACCACGTGGCGTCCGACACATCTGGTCAACAACGCCGGCATTCTGGGCCAAAAGCGCAGCTGGCTCGACCTGGAGGCCGCTGAAATCGAGCGCTTGTTACGCATCAACGTGACAGGCCCAATGCTGGCCACCAAGGCCTTTCTGAACGCGCGCGCCCTGGATACGCCTGGGGCGATCGTCAATATGGCGTCTATCGCGGGTGAAAACGGAGGCGCGCCGGGCTTTGCCGCTTATGGTGCCTCGAAGGGCGCATTGTTGGCGCTCACCCGCGCGATGGCTCGCGATCTGGCCCCGGAGCTTCGGGTCAACGCCTTGGCGCCCGGCATCATTCAAACCGCCATGCAGACCGGCGCGCCAGGCGGGGCGGCGAACGCCGAGGCTATCCCGCTCGGTCGGGCGGGCAGCGCCGAGGAAGTGGCCGGCGCCGCTGAATGGCTGCTGCTCGATGCGCCTTATACCTCTGGCGAAGTGCTACGCGTCGCCGGTGGGCGGCGCTGACACACACGTACTACTCCCATCACTCAAAGGTGCCCAATGACTGACACACGGCCAACTACCCAGGCTGCTCTTCTCAGATCCCTTATTGCCAAGGGCGATATCGTCGCCGCACCCGGTGCCCCCGACTCGCTGTCGGCGCGGCTGGTCGAGCGTGCCGGCTTCCCCGCTATTTACATGACGGGCTTCGGCGCCACTGCTAGCCGTCTGGGCATGCCGGATATCGGGCTTTTATCCCAGTCCGAGATGACCGAGCACGCCCGCAACATGGTGCGCGCGGTCAATATCCCGATCATCGCCGATGCCGATACCGGCTACGGCGGCCCCAACAATATCTATCGCACCGTGCAGGAGTACCTGCAAGCGGGTGTTGCGGCGATACACCTGGAAGATCAGGAAGCGCCCAAGCGCTGCGGTCAGCGCGCGGGTGTTCGCCTGATTGACGCCGAGGCCAACGCGCGGCGCTTGAAAGGCGCTGTCGCCGCCCGAGGCAATCAGGACATGCTGATCATCGGGCGTACCGATGCGATGCCCGCCGCTGGCCCCGAGGAAGCGATTCGCCGCGCCAAGATGTACCAGGATGCAGGCGTCGACCTGGTATTTGTCGACGGTATCAAGACCATCGCTGAAATCGAAGCGGTGGCCAAAGCGGTCGAAGGGCCAAAGGTCGTGTCGATTGTAGACGGCAACGAAACCGTCAAGCTCGACCGGGCCACGCTGCAGGAGATGGGATTTTCGGTCGTGTTCTACGCGGTCACGCTTCTCTTCACTGCCAGCAAGGCCATGGAGAACGCGCTGGTTCGCCTTCGCGACGACGGCACGCCCGCCAATGTCGGCGACCAGCACAACTACAGTCAGTTCACCGATATCGTCAATCAAGACTTCTTTAACAGATTTGACGACCAGTATGGAGCGCGTTCATGAGTCCCAAGATCGTTGTCACCGATTTCGAATTTCCCGATTTGGCCCCAGAGCGGGCGGTCATCGAAGCGGCGGGTTTCGAGCTGGTGGAAGCCCAGTGCAAGACCGAAGCCGAGGCCATTGCAGCCTGCGCCGATGCGGATGCCATTATTAATCAGTATTGCCAACTGACAGCAGGGGTAATCGATAAACTAGAGCGTTGTCAGGTTATCTCTCGTTACGGTATTGGGCTGAACACTATTGATGTGTCGCGTGCCACCGAATCTGGCATCTATGTTGCCAATGTGCCAGACGGCTCATTGGAAGAGGTATCGGATCATGCGATTGCACTCATGATGGCGCTGAAACGAGGCATTGGCACCTATGATCGAGCCTTAAGAGCAGGTACATGGGACTACACCGTTGCCAAGCCACTATCGCGGTTACGTGGGCAAACATTGGGCTTTCTTAGCTTCGGTCAAATTGCTCAGCGTATGGCACACAAGATGTCGAATTTTGGTTTGCGTATTATTGCGCATGACCCATACGCCGATGTAGCTGTTGCGAAGGCCGCAGGTGTTGAGCTGGTGACTTACGACAAGTTAATCGCTGAATCCGATATCTTGTCAGTACATGTTCCGCTGACCGATGAAACCCGGCACATGATTTCGGATGAACAGTTTGCGGCGATGAAGCCCACGGCGCTAATGCTTAACACCGCCCGCGGCCCAGTGGTTGACGAGGATGCGCTGGTACGTGCACTGAAAGGTGGCCAAATTGCAGGCGCAGGGCTCGATGTGTTTGAAGCCGAACCGATTGGCGCTGATCACCCGCTATTATCGCTGCCCAATGTTATTACTAGCCCGCATTGCGCTTGGTATTCAGAAGGTAGCGAGTTCGAGATTCGCTCAAAGACTGCGCAGAACATCGTCGACGTATTGCAGGGACGTGAGCCGACTTATCTCGCTAATCCGTCCGTCCGCGATATCCTTCGCGTTAAAGCCTGACGGTGGATCGAGCCGGTGCAGAGGCATCATGATCCGTTTCGGATAAGCGTTCGACGGCAACGAGTTGAGTGCGGTGAACATGCGTTTTCAGCACTCTCTCAAACCTAGCCATGTCCTGTTGTTTTAGAGCATCGATGATGTCGCCATGTTCAGTATAGCTGGCCTCGCGACGCTCTTCCCTGGCCGCTGTCAGTACGGTTCGGATTGTCGCTAGTCGTGCTTCGACCAGCATATAGGCGTCCTGTACCAATGCGTTGGAACAGTGTTGGAAGAATGCTTTGTGGAAGGCGGTATCCAGTGCGGCATAGCGCCGGGTGTCACCGCTTTTATGCGCGCTGGCCATTTCATCGAACAGCCCTTGAAGAGTTTGAATCAATGTCTCACCTCCACCTCGCATGGCGAGGGTGCAGGCTTCACGCTCTAGCATTTCACGGTATTCGCACAGCTGACCTATGTCGACGATCGTAGGATTGAAGACAAAACTACCTCGCTTGGGACGGATTTCAACCAAGCCTGTAAATTGCAGTGCGTTTAGCGCATCGCGTACCGGCGAGCGGCTGACACCAAACGTTTCGGCGAGCGACTCTTCTGAGATTTTCTCACCCAAGGTGAACTCACCAGACACAATAGCATCACGAATCCGCTCCATAACAAGTGTTGCCAGGGACTGGGGGCGCTGGATCTTAAGAGGTTTGGGAGCCATAGGTATTCCGCACAGTGGGTGGTGACTGCATCTAGTATGTAAAGTACCACACACCGTAAATCTAAATATAGTTGTGTCGTTTTGTTTCAACTTGGGAGAATTTGATATGGACACCACGGATAACGCGTTCAATACAGAGTTAAAGGGTACGGTTGCCATCATTACAGGAGCAGGTGGTGGTATTGGCGAGGCCCTTGCTTATGAGTTAGAGCGCTGTGGTGCGACTAACTGCTCGATATAATGCGTACGCAGCGGTATTACATGCGGGTCGATCTGTTCAGAGGCGATGCAATCGGCGGTGAAGAAGCGAAACGCATCCACGCCCTGGAACACAAATAGATCCACACCCGACAGTGTTTTGGCGCCCGCCTGCTGGGCGGCGCTTAACAGCTCGGTATGGGCGGGGATGTAAACCGCATCGAAGACCCAATGCTGGGCACCCAGCCCGGCGGTATCGATGGGGCAGCCGGGGTGATTGATATGGCCAATAGGTGAGCAGTTAACCACGCCCTGCCAATGAGGAAGTTCTCGCTGCGCCTGCTCTGGCGTGATGCACGCCGCTTTAATCCCCATGGCGTTAAGATCACGACTGAGGTTCTCAGCCCGGGTGCTGTCATGTTCAAGAATGTGTATGCAACTAACAGAAAGCTCCCCCAGCGCACACGCCACCGCACGGCCCACGCCACCGGCGCCGATCAGTAGAACCTCACCAGCGGGCTGGCTACCGAATGAGTGGCGGTAGGCGCTGATAAAACCGGTGTAATCGGTGTTTTCAGCGCGCAGCCCCTCAGCGTCAAACAGTAGAGTGTTGGCGGTGCCTACCCGCCGTACGCCTTCACCGCGGATATCGGCGAGCTGTGCGGCTTTTTCCTTGAAGGGGAACGTAACATTGGTGCCCCGGTACCCCTCGTCACGCAGCCTTCGTATCGCGCTGGAAAAATCAAAATCCGTCGCTCCCCGGCTATCGACTAAATCGTAACGTACCGGCTCGCCCAACGACGCACCCAGGCGCTCGTGCAAATCGGGAGATTGCGATTTAGCAATGCCTTCGCCTACCAGTCCAAGTTTGATCATGTTTGGCTCTCTCCCGAGTCGTGGTTTGGCGTTTCTTGGGCAATACCATCAATTTTCGCTTCCAAGCGCTGCTGCGCGGTGACGCGCACAAAAGCATTCGGCGCACCCAGCCCTTGGTACCCCTCACGCTGCACCAGCTCAAAGAAGAACGCTTGACGGCCGGGTTGGGTATACAGCTGATGGAAGTCGCCGTCGCTGTCCTGATCAAAGAGAATGTGGTGTTCTTGCATCCATTGCAGGGTTTGCGCCGGTAGGTCGAAGCGCGCGGTCAGGTCGCGGTAGTAATTCCCGGGGATTGGCAGTACCGGCGTGCCCGCCTGCTGCAGCGCAGCACTGGTGTCGCGCATGGCGTTGGTGCGCAGGGCGACATGGTGAATCCCCGAGCCGCCGTATTGGCGCACAAAGCGGTTGCTGGCGGTATCCGGCGAGGCACTGGCGTTAAGCGCCAGACGAAAGCGGCCGTTGTAGTTCTGCAGCACTTGGCTTTGGATCAGCCCGCGGGGGTCGGTGACATCGAAGGAGGGTGTTGGCGCCAGCTGGAAAATAGCGCGGTACTGCAGCATCAGCGAGAGGTAGTCGTGGTAGGAGAGCGCCACGCTGATATGGTCGATATCCACCAGTGCGCCCTGGGGAACCGGTTGCACATCGACAGGGAACTCGCGATCCCAGGTGCGGCTAAGCTGCGAGTCGTCAATAATGTAGGAGAGGCTGCCATCCACATTACGCAGCGCGCTCATACGGTGGCTGGCGCCAACTTCTTCAGGCTCGACAATATCGTAGCCAAGTTTGTCTGCACGCTTAAACGCCTCATAGGCATTTGCCACGCGCAGGCCAATCGCCGTTACTGCGGTGGCATCACGTCCTGGCGTGCGGCCGGTAAAGCTCGATTCGGCATTGAGCACCAGATTGACGTCACCTGCCGCCCAGCGCTCGGCGTTAAGCGTGTGGTGACGCCCCACGCAAGCCATGCCCAGGGCGCTGAGCAGCTCACGCAGCGACGCTAAATCCGCAGGCTCAACGGCGATCTCCAGAAAGGCGACCGACTCGATTGGCTGCGGCGCGGGAATCCCGCTGTCGCCCTGCATGCTGCGCAGCAAGTGGTAGGAACGCAGCCCGTCCCGGGCCGTCTGGTCGCTGTGTCCCATGCGGAACACATCGTTAAAGATCTCGTGGGAGAGCGGGCCGTCGTAACGGGTCTCATCCAACATGGCCATGAACTTATCCATCTGCAGCTCGCCCTGGCCGGGGAAGCAGCGGTAGTGGCGGCTCCACGATAGGTGATCCATGGAGAGACGCGGCGCATCGGCGGTCTGAACCAGAAAGATGCGATCCCCCGGAATGCGACCGATGGTGCCCAGCTCGGTCTGGCGGGAGAAAATATGGAAGGTATCCAGTACCAGGCCGACATTGGGGTGGGCTGCGCGGCGCACCACTTCCCAGCTGTCGCGGTAGTCGTGAATATGGCGGCCCCAGGCCAGTGCTTCATAGGCCACGCGCAGGTTACGCCGCGCGGCACGCTCGCCGAGCTCATAGTAGTCATCGGCGGCGCGGCTTAGCCCCGGTAGTGAGTCGGGATGAACGGTGCTGCATGCCATAAGCAGATCCGTGCCGAGCTCCTCCATCAGGTCAAACTTGTGCTCGGCGCGGTCAAAGGCCCGCTCCCGTGCGCGGCCCTGGAGACCCTCAAAATCGCGGAACGGCTGGAGCGTCACCAGCTTAAGGCCGCGGGAGCGTATCAACTCACCTGCCTCCCGCGGTGTACCGGTGAACGCCGTTAGGTCATTTTCAAACAGCTCAAGCCCCTCAAAGCCGGCTTGAGCAATGGCGTCTACCTTCTCTTCCAGTGATCCGCTTAAGCAAACCGTGGCAATGGATGAGTACATGGCATCACGCTCCTTACATTGAATAGCATCAGTAACCCGCCAGTCGCGGCAGGAAGGTGACCAGTGCGGGGACGAAAGTAATCAGCAGCAGAATCAAAAACTGCACGCCCAGCATCGGCAGAATGCGGCGGATAATTGGCCCCATTCCCACGCCGGAGACGGAGTCTGCGACAAACAGGCAGAGTCCCATGGGCGGCGTGATCAGCCCCATCATCAGATTGAAGATCACCACGATGCCGAAGTGCAGCGGGTCGATACCCAACGCCATGGCAATGGGATGGAGGATCGGCACGAGCACCAAGATCGCCGCTATACCCTCTAAAAACAGTCCCACCACCAACAGGAGCAGAATCACGGCGATCAGGAAGGTCCACTGGGTATCGATACTCATCAGTGCCCACTCGGTGAGCATGTTGGGCACGCGCTCAAACGTTAACACCCAGTTGGCCGCCGCTACGGCGCCCATGATCACCATAATCACCGCGCTGTCGCGCATGGCCCGGGCGAAGATAGCGGGCAGGTTCACCAGTTTGATATTGCGGTAGAGCACCACGCCCAGAATCAGCGCGTAGACCACGGCAAAGGCTGCCGCCTCGGTGGGCGTGACGATACCGGCAAGAATGGCCCCGACCACAAACACTGGCATGAGCGCAGGCAGCAGGCCGTGGAGAAGGGCGTGGCGGCGCGACTGCTGTTTTGATTGGGTGGCGCCAAGGTCACCGGCAAAAAAGTAGACGTAGACGGAGAGCCCCAATGCCAGCAAAAAGCCCGGCACAATACCAGCCAAAAACAGTCCCGGTACCGACACACCCGACACCGTCAGTGCATAGATAATCACCGGAATACTGGGTGGAATAATCGGGCCAATGACCGAAGAGGCAGCTGTGAGCGCAGCGGCAAAATCCCGGGGGTAGCCCTCTTTTTCCATTGACGGTATAAACACCCGCCCTAACGCGGAGGTGTCGGCAATCGCCGAACCGGAAAGACCCGCAAAAATCACCGAGGCCCAGATATTGACGTGTGCCAGCCCCGCCTTTAGGCGGCCGACAATGGCGGTGGCCAGGTTAATAATTCGATGGGTGATACCCGCTTCGTTCATCAGCTCGCCGGCCAGAATAAACAGCGGGATCGCCAGCAGTGGGAAGGACTCCATACCGCCGAAAAACTGCTGCGAGACGATACGGATGTGGTAGGGCAAATCGCCGGTACTCATTAACACCGTCAATGAGCCGAGGATGGCAAAGGCAAACGGCACCCCGAGCAGTACGAGGGCTAAAAGTAGTATAAAAATCATGATGAAGCCTCCTCACCACGCTGATCACACAGACGCAGCGCGCCCATTACCAGTGCAGAGAGACAGAGCAGCGCGCCACCGATGAGCATGGAGGCTTGAAACAGCCACATTGGCATTCCTGTGCTCGACGAGGTGCGGCCTCCGCGGGAGGCGATAAACTCAACGGCTGACACCATCAAGCCAATGCCCACTACTAGCACTATTAGGTCGACAGCCACGGCTTGCCAGCGCACCCAGCGCGGCGGCAGCAAGCGACGAATAAGGTCAAACCCGATGTGCTTGTCCTGTAGGTACGCCCAGGACATGCCAAACATCAGCCCGTAAATCATCAGGTAGATGGCGGTATCTTCTCCCCAGGTAATGGAGCCGCCAAAGGTGTATCGCGCAAAGGCATTGCCTGCGACCAGCAGAAAAATCAGCACCATGGCAAGCCCTGCCAAGCTGCCATTGAACAGGATCAGACCGCGGTGTAACCGGGCGAGAAGAGGAGACATAAGAGCACCTTCGATCGATAGTCAGGCACGCAGGGTTGCGAGTGAACCTCCGAAGGCCCACTCGCAAGCGCTTTGGTTCGGCGGGGATTAGAAGCGCGCGGAAGCCTCTTCCACAGCGGAAGAAAGGCGCTCGATCCACTCTGCGTCATCGCCAAGTTCTTCTGTCAGGTACGCCTGAACCGGTGGCTGGGCGGCTTCGCGGAAGGCCTCCATCTGCTCAGCAGTGGGCTGGGTGATCTCCATACCCTCCGCTTCCAGTTTGGTGATCCCCTCTGCCGAATTGAACTGCTGAATGGCACGGCCGGTAGTGCCGGCGACCACAGCGGCGCGCTTCACCGCGGCTTGCTCCTCTTCGCTAAGCGACTGAAATATCTCATCGTTGATCAGCAGGTGATCCACGCCGTAAACGTGACGATCCAGGGTCAAATAATCCTGAAACTCATAGAAGTTATTGCCGTAGATCACTGAGATGGGGTTCTCCTGGCCATCGACTACGCCGGTGGCAAGGGCCGTTGGCACCTCTCCCCAGGCGATGCCCTGAGGCTCTCCACCTAAAGCACTGACCATTTCCAAGTAGAGCGGAATAGTCTGCACGCGGAACTTCAGGCCCTGCATATCCTCAGGCGAGTTGATCGGGCGCACGGAGTTGGTGAAGTGGCGGAAGCCCGTTTCGCCGTAAGCCAGTGTGCGTAGGCCAGTCTGTTGCAAGCAGTGTTCGGCTAGTGCTGTACCAAACTCGCCGTCCATTACTTGCCACGCCACTGGCGCTGACGGGAAGGTGTAAGGGATATCCGTTACGGCGACCGCCGGGCAGAAATTAGCGTAGGCGCCGGAGACCATCGCAATGCTGATGGTGCCATCCTGGGCGCCTTCAATCAGCTCGGTTTCACCGCCTAGTGAGCCAGCGGGGTAGAGCTCCACGGTGAGATCAGTTTCGGCTTCCACCAGGTTTTTAAACACCTGACCAGCTGCGCCTTTTTTCGAAGTAGTCCAGTCATCTGGGTCAACGTGGGCGAAGCGTAGCGTCTGGGCAGAGGCGTTTGCGGCAGTCACTAGCGTGGCAGCGGCGATGGCGGCTGCTAGCGTGCGCTTCATGGACGTTTGTTTTAGTGCAAACAGTGGGTGTAGAGACATTGTTGTTGTCCTCTTATTGGGCTGTTGTCATGGGGTCTGGAGAAGCCTTCGGTCTTGGCGTGCTTGGCTCTTCCATCCTTTCCTGAGCAACAATGTACGAAATGGTACGTTCAGTCAAGCTATGGCATACTAGACAAAAGACGACCACGACAATAAAAGGCACGCTCTATGACAGCCCCTTCGACCAAGGCCAACCCCCCTGCCGCGCGGCGACGGCGTAAAAATGATCCCGAATCCGTGCGCGCCGATATTCTTGCGGTGGCTACCCGCGAATTCTCAGAAAAAGGCCTCTCTGGGGCCCGGATCGATGAGATTGCCGAGAAAACACGCGCCTCTAAGCGCATGATTTACTACTACTTTAATGATAAAGAGACGCTCTACCTACACACCTTGGAAGCCGCCTACCAGAAAGTGCGCCTGCAGGAGGCCGAGCTGGATCTTGACCACCTGGCCCCGCTCGAGGCGCTTAGCCGACTGGTGCGTTTTACCTTCTGCCACCACGCCAAAAACCCTGACTTTATTCGCCTGGTAATGATCGAAAATATTCATCATGGCCGCTTTTTAGCGCAGTCAGAGTTGATTCAATCACTCAATGCCGGGGTGATTGATGTACTCACCAACGTTTATATCCGCGGTGTAGAAGAGGGTTGTTTTCGTGAAGGCTTGGATCCTCGGGAACTGCACTGGCTGATTAGCGCGCTGTCGTTTTTCAATGTCTCAAACCAGCATACTTTTTCGCGGATTTTTGATTGGCACCAAGCCGCGCCTGAGAACCAGCAAAAATTAGAGGAGCATGTTACCGAGATGGTGCTGCGTTACGTGCGTCCTGAATAAGCAACGCCTCAATTGTAGTCAAGAGTCAGCACATGTTGATCCGCAAGCTTGCCTTCCGAAGCAGGGCGACGCTTGTGAGTTCACGCCTACCTAGTTAACGTACAGTTCGAATAGCGAACATATGTACAATTTTGTCTTGAGCCATGCTTTTTGAGCTATTTTTAGGCTCAGGACAGCGTTAATAGGAAGCCTACCGCCATGCCCTCTGCATTTTTAAAACACCCTTTCATGAGCCAGCGAGCCGTTGCCGAGTGCGACGATGACGCCATGGTGCGTGCCATGTTGGCCTTTGAGTTGGCCTTAGCGGAAGTGCAAGAAGCCAGCGGAGCCGTGCCTGACGGGATTAGCCAGCAAATGCGTGAGCAGCTTGAGCACGCCCACTTGTCTGTTTCTGAGATCGCCGATGGCATCGCCAGCGGTGGCAATGTTGCGATTCCTTTCGTCAAGCAGAGCCGTGCGCTCCTTGCCAATGACCTCAAGCGCTACTGGCACCAGGGGGCGACGAGTCAGGACGTAGTCGACTCCGCGCTGATGCTGCTGCTTAAGCCACGCTTGGCGGCGCTAGACGAGTTACTGCTGCGCTGTCGATCAGCGGCGTTAAAACTAATGGACACTCACATCGACACGCCTATGGTGGGGCGCACCCTAATGCAGCAGGCGCTGCCGATCACCTTTGGAGTGAAGGTGGCCCACTGGGCAATTGGCCTGGAGCAGAGCCGCCGCCGTTTGGATGAGGTGGAACTGCCCGTTCAGTTTGGTGGCGCGGTGGGGGCACACTCGGGCTGGGACACCCTAGGACTAGAGTGGATGGATGCGCTGGCCGGACGGTTAGGCTTGGCGGTGCCGGTGCTGCCCTGGCATACCGACCGCTACCCGATTCATGCCCTTGGCACGGCATTAGACGCTGTCGCCGGCGCCGCTGAAAAAATCGCCCTGGATGTATCTCTGCTCACCCAAACCGAAGTCGGTGAAGTGGCAGAGCCCTCTGCGCCGGGAATGGGGGAGTCGTCATCCATGCCCCATAAGCGTAACCCGGTACGCAGTGCGCTGATTCGCGGCGCGGCGCGGCAAGTGCATGGTCACACCAGCGTATTGATCAACGCCACCGCCCAGCCGCTGGAGCGCGGGCTAGGCGAGTGGCATGCGGAGTGGGCGCCGCTGATGGAGAGCGCTCTGCTGGTAGAGGGTGCATTAGAGCAAGTGGCCGTGTTGCTGGAAGGACTCGAAGTCTACCCCGACAACATGTGGCGCAACCTGGCAGCCACCGGCGGCGGCATCATGGCTGAGCCAGTCGCACGTTTGCTGGCGCCTACGCTAGGCGTGGAGAAAGCTAAAGCGGTTAGCGCTGAAGCGGCAGAAACCTCACGCCGGGAAGCACGCCCCTATTCAGAGGTGCTTGCCGAACATTCTGATGTAAAAGGAACCGTAGACCCCGATGCGCTGAGTAACGCCTGCGACCCCGCTTTATACCTTGGTAGCAGCGCCGCCCAGGTCACTCGTGCCAAAAAATGGTTAGCAGCGCAATAAGCGTATTTAAAAACAAAGTGTTACGTTTAGGTTTGGCGTGGTGGGTGGATTCAGCAGGGTAATTAGGTAAGCACCAATGGGTTTGACCCTATTAGCGTTCAGCAGTAGATTGTTCGTATAGAGGATCTATGTTCGCTTAACGAACATTTCTGCTAATCGCTAAGAGGCACCCATCATGGCCGAGTTTCTCAGCTTGCATGACGCGGTAGCGCGCTACGTCCAAGACGGCGCCACCGTGGCCATGGAAGGTTTTACCCACCTGATTCCGTTTGCCGCCGGTCACGAAGTGATCCGTCAGAAAAAGCGCGACCTGACGCTGATCCGCATGACCCCCGATATCATCTACGATCAGATGATTGGCGCGGGCTGCGCTAAAAAGGTGATCTTCTCCTGGGGTGGCAACCCCGGTGTGGGATCGCTTCACCGCTTGCGCGATGCGGTCGAGAAAGGCTGGCCGCGCAAGATCGAGATTCTGGAGCATAGTCATGCGGCCATGGCCTGTGCATTTGAAGCCGGTGCGGCAGGTTTACCGTTGGCAGTTTTTCGCGGCTACATCGGCAGCGAGCTGCCCAGCGTCAACGATCAAATCAAATTCATCGAGTGCCCGTTTACCGGGGAGCGTCTAGCGGCCGTGCCGTCGGTGCGCCCGGATGTCTCGATCATTCACGCTCAGCGTGCGGATCGTCAGGGCAATGTGCTGGTGGAAGGGATCGTTGGTGTGCAGAAAGAGGCGGTACTGGCGGCCAAACACAGTATCGTCACGGTGGAGGAGATCGTCGATGACCTCAACGCCCACCCCAACGCCTGTGTGATTCCTAGCTGGGCTATCAGCGCCATTGCGGTAGCCGAGAAAGGCGCGCTGCCCTCGTACACCCACGGCTATTACGGCCGTAGCAACCGCTTCTATAAAGAGTGGGATGCCATCGCCCGCGATCGCGACACCTTTACCCAGTGGCTCGACGACAACGTTTTTAATGCTGCCCAAAATCATGCAGGGGAGAACAGCTAATGAGTCTCGAATATACCTCTTCTGAAATGATGTCGGTGACCGCCGCGCGGGCGCTGGAAAATGGTATGACCTGCTTTGTGGGTATCGGGCTGCCCTCGGAAGCCGCCAACCTGGCACGGCTGACCCACGCCCCCGATGTAGTGCTGATTTATGAGTCTGGCACACTGCAGACCAAGCCCGATATTCTGCCGTTATCTATTGGCGATGGTGAGCTGTGCGAATCGGCGCTCACCACCGTGGCGGTGCCAGAGATGTTCCGCTACTGGCTGCAGGGCGGCAAGGTCGACGTGGGCTTTTTAGGTACCGCGCAAATCGACCGCTTTGCTAACCTGAATACCACGCTGATCGGCGATTACAAAGCGCCCAAGGTTCGCCTGCCGGGCGGCGGCGGTGCGCCGGAAATTGCCACCAACGCCGGTGAAGTGTTTATCACCCTGAAACACTCCAAGCGCGCCTTTGTGAAAGATGTCGACTTCGTCACCACCCTTGGCTTTGGCCGCGACGGCAAAGGCCGCGACAACGTACCCAATATCGGCAAGGGGCCCACCCGGGTAATCACCGACCTGTGCGTGATGAAGCCCGACCCTGAGACCAAAGAGCTGGTAGTCGTCTCTCTGCACCCTGGCGTTAGCTGTGAAGATGTCGTTGATGCCACCGGCTGGGAAGTCCGCTTTGCCGAGCAGCTTGAGAGCACCCCAGAGCCCAGCGAAAATGAGCTGACGATTTTGCGTGAGCTGAAAGCACGCACTGAGCGGGCCCACGCGGACGCATAAAGGAGCTATTTATGAGCGATGTTGTGATGCAAGACGTCTTTCTATGTCATCCCCGCCGCACCGCTGTTGGACGCTTTGGTGGCACCCTGGCCAGCGTGCGCCCGGATGATTTCGCCGCGACGATTTTTAAAGCCGTACTGGCAGAAGCGCCGGATCTCGACCCTGCTGCCATTGAAGAAGTCTTTATGGGCTGCGCCAACCAGGCCGGGGAAGATAACCGTAACGTGGCGCGCATGTCGTCGCTGCTGGCGGGCATTCCTACCTCGGTGCCCGGCACGACCATGAACCGCCTGTGCGGCTCGGGTATGGATGCGGTGGGTACGGCGTTTCGTGCCATTAAAGCCGGTGAAATGGAGTTGGCGCTGGCAGGCGGCGTGGAGTCCATGTCCCGCGCGCCCTACGTGATGGGCAAGGCCGATAGCGCCTTCGCCCGCGGGCAAAAAATTGAAGACACCACCATTGGTTGGCGCTTGGTCAATCCGCTGATGAAGAAAACCTACGGCATTGATTCCATGCCGGAGACCGCAGAGAACGTCGCCGAGCAGTTCACTATCTCTCGTGAAGACCAGGACGCCTTTGCCCTGCGCTCCCAGCAGAAAGCTGCTGCCGCTCAAAAAGCGGGGCGTTTTGCTCAAGAAATCACCGCCATTGAGATCCCGCGCCGCAAGCAGGAGCCGCTGATCTTTGATCAGGATGAGCATCTGCGGGAAACCACGCTGGAAAAACTGGCGGGCCTACCTACTCCTTTCCGTGACGGCGGCAGCGTGACCGCAGGCAATGCGTCGGGCGTTAACGACGGCGCGGCGGCGATGCTGGTGGCCAGTGAAGCAGCGGTTAAACAGCACGGTCTTAAACCGATGGCGAAAATTATCGGCATGGCCACGGCAGGTGTAGAGCCGAGGATTATGGGCTACGGGCCGGTGCCGGCAGTGCAGAAACTGCTCAAGCGCACCGGCATCTCGATGGATGAGATAGATGTATTTGAGTTCAACGAAGCATTCGCCGCCCAGGCGCTGGCCTGTATGCGCGACTTGGGCCTTAAAGACGACGACCCTCGCGTCAACCCCAACGGCGGCGCGATTGCCCTGGGGCACCCGCTAGGCATGTCCGGTGCGCGTCTGTTGATGACCGCTGCCCATGAGCTGCAAAACAGCGGCAAGCGCTACGCGCTATGCACCATGTGCGTGGGTGTGGGCCAGGGCATTGCCACACTGATTGAGCGCGTTTAACGGAGGTAGTCATGGCATTTCATACCATCAATGGCCGCAGTGTGGCTTACCGCCTGCTCGGCGCAGAAGTGAATCCGCTGGTCGTGCTGGCGCACCCTTTGGGCATGAGCCAGGCAGTATGGGATGACGTGATTCCCGCACTGCTGCCCCGCTATCGGGTGCTGACCTGGGATCTCCCTGGCCACGGTGCCAGCCAGGCGGTTAGCGGTGAGCAGATCACCCCCGCTGATTTAGCCGCTGAGGCTCTGGCATTGGTAGAGCTGGCGGGCGCGCAGCGCTTTCACTTTGCCGGGACGTCCATTGGCGGTGTGGTGGGGCAGCAGTTGATTGCCGAGCATAGCGACCGTCTGTTCTCTGTCACATTGACCAACACTGGCGCGGTGATCGGTAATCCTGATCTGTGGAATACCCGCGCGGGTCGTGTACGTCAGGAAAGTTTGGCGGCAATGTCTGAAGAGATCGTACCGCGCTGGTTTGCCCCGGCAGCCTTTGAGGCCAGCCCGGCGCTGAAAGCAGGCTGGTGTACACAGATGGGCCGTGGTGACGATGAGTCTTACGCCCAGCTGTGTGAAATGCTTGGCCGCGATACCTTTACTGGCAAGCTCTCAGGTAAGAGCACGAAAGTGCAGCTGTTTGGCGGCAGTGAAGATATGGCCACGCCGCCTGCAACGCTGGAAGCCCTGGCGGCAGAACTCGATGGCGCACCGCTGGAGATTTTTGACGGCGTCGGCCACGTGCCTGCGGTAGAGGCCCCCGCGCTGTTCGCACAAAAGCTCCTCGCCGTGCTGGCAACGGATCTGGGCGATGTGGCCAACCATGGCGTGGCTTACGCCACTGGCCTGGAAACCCGCAAGCAGGTATTGGGAGAAGAGCATGTAGCGCGCTCTACCGCCAACGCCAACAGCCTGGACGCTCCCTTCCAGCAGATGATTACCCGCTTGGCCTGGGGCGAGCTGTGGAGCAACGACGACTTAACCCGCCGTGAACGCAGCATGATCACTACCGGGATTCTCGCTACCCTTGGTCGTGAAGAGCTAACGCTGCACTTAAAAACCGCTAAACGGATTGGCCTAACGGAAGCCGAGCTGCGCCAAGTGCTGATGCACGTGGCGATTTATGGCGGCGTTCCGGCGGCCAACCACGCCTTTGCCCTTGCCAAAGAGCTGGGTTGGGGTGAGTAGCGAATCAAAATAATTGATGAGAGGTAAAGGGCGATGACCCACGACAATAAACGCTTTGTGGCCCGCGACCGCAACTGGCATCCGCCTGCCTACGCGCCGGGTTATAAAACCTCGGTGGCGCGCTCGCCTCAGCAGGCGCTAGTGAGCATGCAGCAGCCAACTGTATCCGAACTGACCGGCCCCGATTTCAGCCACCTGCGCATGGGGCCCCACGATAACGATCTACTGCTGAACTTCCGCCAGGATCCAGGCCAGGGCGGTCTCCCCCAGGGCGAGCGGATTATGATGTTCGGCCGAGTGGTGGATCAGTTTGGTAAGCCGATACCGCACACCCTGGTAGAAATGTGGCAGGCCAATGCGGGCGGGCGCTACCGGCATAAAAACGACAAGTACCTAGCACCGTTAGATCCCAATTTCGGTGGCGTTGGCCGCTGCTTGACCGATGACCAGGGCTTTTACCGTTTCCGTACTATCAAGCCCGGCCCTTATCCCTGGCCGAATGATATGAATAGCTGGCGGCCTGCGCATATTCACGTCTCGGTAACTGGTCCTTCAATCTCCACCCGGTTAATCACTCAGATGTACTTTGAAGGCGACCCGCTGATCCCGCTTTGCCCGATCGTGCATACACTGAAAGACCCGCTCGCGGTTGAGACTATGATTGGACGGCTGGATATGGCCCACAGTAAGCCGATGGACTTCCTTGCCTATCGTTTTGATGTGGTGGTGCGCGGCGAGCTGCAGACCTATTTTGAGAATCAATAAGGGGATACCTCATGAATCAGCCTAATAGCCAGCCGACCAGCGACCTGATGCTAAGGGAAACCGCCTCGCAAACTGCTGGCCCCTACGTGCATATTGGTCTTGCTCTCGCTGCGGCAGGCAACCCGGTGCGCGATGAAGAGATCTGGAACGAGATGGCTAAGCCTGACGCCGAGGGTGAGCATATCGAAGTGGTCGGCATTGTCATCGACGGCAACGGCGATCTGGTGCGCGATGCCTTTATTGAGGCGTGGCAGGCCGATGCTAACGGTGACTACCAAGCCGATTACGACCTTAGCAAACCGTTCAATAGCTTTGGCCGCACCGCGACGACGTTTGATCACGGCAGCGAGTGGTCGTTGACCACCATTAAGCCCGGCGCGGTGAAGCACCCCAGCGGCCAGCCAATGGCGCCGCACATTAACCTCACGCTGTTTGCCCGCGGGGTGAATATTCACCTGCAAACACGGCTCTACTTCGATGATGAAGCTGAAGCGAACGCCCAGTGCCCGGTGCTCACGCGTATCGAATCACCGGCACGCCGCCAGACCCTGATCGCCAAGCGCGAAGAGGTGGAGGGTAAGGTGCGTTATCGCTTTGATATCCGCCTGCAGGGCGAAGGCGAGACGGTGTTTTTTGATTTTTGAGTAGCTATTCTCGCCCCTGCAAAAAAAGCGCTGTGACGTTGTCATGGCGCTTTTTTGTGTGTCTGAGGTGGTATCTACCTACGCATCAAGAGCTCGGTGGTTTGTACCAGTATCCTGAACAGCAGCCTGATGATTAAACGGCACTGGAAGGAAATTTTTGTGTAAGCCATTTCGGAAAATTTTGTAAGAGATCTCTTACAAATATGGTTCCGGCAATATGCATTTGTTTTCCAAACAATTGATTTTGTTTGATTGTTGCTGGTTTTGTATGTTCTAAAACGCTGAGCAGTGCTCAGATCATCCCTGCTGTGTATCTGCCAGCTGTTGCGCCCTCACGGTATCTCGCTACGCTAGCACCACTCATTCGTAATCGACGATCCAAGGAGGGAGGCGATGGCAAACGGCAACGGTCTGTCCTTTACGCTCACACTACCCGGCGTAGACGATGTCGCCGTCGTGGACTTTACCCACCGCGAGGCCCTTTCCGCCCCCTTTGAGCTAACGCTCAATTTTGCCAGTCGCAATGGCCAACTCAATGCCGCCGAGCTGCTGGATCGCAACGCCACGCTTACCGTGTGGCATAGCGGAGAAGCGCTGCGTCACATCCATGGCATAGTTAGCGAATTTTCCCAGGGCGATCGCGGCCACCGCCGCACCTTCTACTCCCTGGTACTGCGCCCTGCGCTGTGGCGGCTTTCGCTACGGCACAACTCGCGTATTTTCCAAAAAGTCACGCCCATCACGATTATCACCACCCTCTGCCAGGAACGCGGCATTAGCGACATAACGTTTGATGTTACGCGCGAGCCCGTCGAACGTGAATATTGTGTTCAGTATCGCGAGACCGACCTCGCCTTTATCGAACGCCTCGCGGCTGAAGAGGGGCTGTTTTACTACCATACCTTTGAAGCAGGATCCCACCGCCTGATCTTTAGCGACGATCCTAAAATGCTCAGCACGCTCGGTGAACGCACCTACCACAGCCGCGCCGGGGGAACGCCGCCCACCCGCCATGTGCGCAAACTGCGCCAGACGGCGCGGGTGGCCAGTTCCTCTGCCATGCTCAAGGACTACACCTTCAAGAACCCTGGCTATGCACAGTTGCATGAGCATCAGGGCCGCGATATTGAGCAGCACGGCCAGCGTGCCGACTATGAACACTACGACTACCCGGGGCGTTATAAGCGGGACGCATCCGGCAAACCGTTTACCCGTACGCGACTTGAATACCTGCGCCGTGAGGCAATCACCGCGCACGCCGAGAGTGACCTACCCGAGCTTGCCCCAGGCATGCGCTTTACCCTCACCGACCACGACGCCGACGCTCTCAACCGCGACTGGCAACTGATCGAGGCCACCCACTACGGCGAACAGCCCCAGGCGCTGGAAGAGGACAGCATCTCCAGTAGCGACAAGGGCGGGATGACCCGCTACTACAACACCCTGGTGCTGGGGCCTGGTGACACGGCCTGGCGGGCAACCCCTAATCCCAAGCCGCGGGTGGACGGCCCTCAGGTGGCGTTTGTGGTGGGGCCGCCAGGGGAAGAGATTTACTGTGACGAGTATGGCCGGGTCAAGGTGCAGTTTCCCTGGGATCGCTACGCGGAGCCTAATGAGAAGGCCAGTTGCTGGGTGCGGGTATCCCAAGGCTGGGCAGGGGCGGGCTACGGCAGTATCGCCATACCGCGGATAGGGCATGAGGTCACGATTTCATTCCTTGAAGGCGATCCGGACCAGCCGCTGATCACCGGGCGCACTTATCATGCCGCTAATACAGCGCCGTACCTACTCCCTGAGCACAAAACCCGCACCACAATCAAAACCCAGACCCACCAAGGCGAAGGCTTCAACGAGCTGTGCTTTGAAGACAAGGCCGGGGAAGAGTTTATCTACATGCATGCTCAGAAAAACCTGGAGCTGCATGTCCTCAACTCCCGCCAGAAGCGGGTCGAATTCGACGACACCGCCACCATTGGCAATAACTCCCATCTGGCCGTCGCCAAGGATCGTGTCGAAACCATCGACGGCAATCGTGATATCACCGTTCGCACTAACCACACCGAACAGGTGGACGGTGATCGCGGGCTAACGGTAGGCGGCAGTTACCAGACCCACGCCAATGGCGATATCACTTTCAAAGCCGATGGCGAGCTGATCCTCGATGCCAGCAAGATCACCCTGGTTGCCGGCGGCGCCGCGCTGGTGGTCGGCGGTGGCAGCGTGGATGTCACCCCGGTACTCAATGTTGGCTCTGCATCGCCCAGCGCGGCGGCACTGCCCAGCATACCCGCCGTGCTGGAAGCCGCTGCAGGGGAAGGCAGCCCGTTTGTCTCCCACTGCCCGCTCGAAGGGGAATAACCCATGGCAATGGCTGACTACTGGCTCGCCCGCTGCCATGTGATGGCCTATTCCCCCAGTGCCCGACGCTGGGAAGAGGAGGCCGACGAAGCGGTCACCGTGGCCGCCGTATTGGCCGAGGACGCAGACGAGGTTAGGGCGCTGCTACAGCAGCAGTGCCACGATGACGGCCTGGGACTGATACGCCTGGATGCCATTGAAACCCTGCTTCAGCGCTGCCGCCGAGAAGGTATCGCCCACGGGCTGGTGGAACTGGCCCACACCACCTCGTCGCAACACCCGGTGGCTTATGGCGAGATGCTGCCCCTGTTACCGGAGAAAGTGCCTGAGCCCCCACCGGCCGTGATTCTCCCACCGGTGAATTACCAAGAGACCACCTGGCAAGCGCTGTTTGCCCCCCATCAGCCACCGTTATGGGCCGTGATTGACGGTGTTAACTGCCGCGAAGCAATGCAGCGCCTTAGCCAAGCCGATGACCAGCATACCTGTCTCTACGCCTCCACGGACACCGCCACCCAGGCCAATGCCCCGTGGTTGGTGCGCCTTGAAGCGGACAGCGACTTACGCGAATGGCTGGAAGGCCTGCCCCAGGATCAACACTGGGGGATATTGCTGCAATCCAACGCCACCCTAAAGCAACTGCGCAGCCACCTGCGCAAGTTCACCATGCTCTGGACGCCTGCCAACGACCAGGCCCCGGTGTACTTCCGCTTCTACGATCCCCGGGTGGCGCTGGATATGAGCCAAGCCTTGGAACCCTGGAAACTGGCCGCTTTGATGGCACCAATCGAAACGGTGATGGTGCCTGCCTCGCCTTTAATGGTGTTTCCCGCTGAGCTGACATTAACCCCAGCGATTGAACTCGACGCCGATGCCAACGACGTACAGGGAAGGCTAGTGCGCATCGAACTCAGTGACGATGCCCGCGCCGCCAACGGCCAGGGGCGGCAGTTTGCAATAGGGCAGGCGGAGTACCAGCACTTTGGGGAGCTTACGCAGTCAAGGGCGAGCCAAGCCCTCGCGCGGTCACTCAAAGAGCGCTATCCCCAGGTATCAGAAGGCGAGCGGACGCGTGCGGTGATTGATGCCACTCAGCTAGGGGAGCGGTATGGGCTTGCCTCTAAAAAGCAGATCCAAACCCTGGTCATTTGTGTGCTGGAGGTGGGCGCTGATTTTGCCCACCGCCACCCTGATGCTCAGCGGATCCTCGACAACGCTAAACTCGCTGGCTGGCGGAAGTGCCAGTTACTGGAAGAGTGGCTGCCCCGAGGGCGACTACGGCATGCGCTATTGGCCCCCTATCAACAAGCCGGTCAGCATGAAGACAACTATCGGCCCATCGCTGACGAGGAACGTCCATGAGCTATCAACCCAGTATTGAAGACATCGCGTATTTAGCGCAGAACCAACCGGAGCACTTCACCAGCCACGTAAACACGCTAAGATCGATCCAGAACGCTATGCAGGCAGACGAGGTTCAGCGTGAAACACTGGAGGTGATAACTACCCAAAACCACTACAACGACTTCTTGGCAAATGGTGGGGAAGCACTCACGGAAAGCCCGATTCCCTCTATGCCTCTACCCGTACTTGAAGGGAGGCCCCAAGCCCAAGATCCTGAGTTCGGTGCCGTTTGTACTGTGTGTGCATCACAAACCCCCTGTATCGAAAAAGTTGAGGTGGTATGTCATTCAGGCAGCAATAACCGAGTAACTCTGCAAGGTGAAAATGAACTGGTAGATACCGATTGTAAAATTTACTTTGTAGCGGATAAAGCGGTATCAGGTGAACTAAGTTTCGAAGGATTCTTGCAGGGCACAACGTTTAAGGACGAAGGTACTGTCACCATAACGCTAGCCGATGACTGCCCCCATGACGCTCATAGGCTGTCTTGGACTGAAGCGCTGAACGGCACGGCCATTACCTCGGGCGCCGAAATACCCTTTACGGTAGAGACAAACCCACGCCCGACCTTGCTCAATATACCTCGTTTGGGCGATTACGGCCTTGCCTTTGAAGCCGCCACGATTATTCTCGATATCATCATGAACCGTGCCGTCATGGTGAAAGAGGAACAATTCAAGATTAGCTACGATGGTACACAAGATTTTTTCTTTACCTCTGTGACCGTGCCGAGCCTGAAGTTCGCGGGAAAAGTGAGCTTACAGCCGCCTCAAATAGGCACCGAGAATATCCCTCGTAGTGAGGGAAGGCGGCTGCGCAGCGAGCATGGTATGGGGAGCAACCCCCGCCAGGTGACGCACGAACAGGGGTGGCAAATTGATGCCCAGATAGATGTGACCTGCGGTAGCAATACGAAAAAGATAGAAGTCGGTAAATACCGTAGTGAAACTACTACCTACGACAGTGCGCCATCGCTTCGCGATCAGGATAGGAGTCGCCAACAAAGTAGCTCTGTTGACCGGTTTATCGACTCGTTGAGCAATGGCGCCAAAAGCTTGGCCAAAAGGCTAAGTACTGAACACGATAATCGAAAACTGGTTAATCTCTACACCGTAGGCCCTAAGCTAGGTCTGGAAGCTGGGACAAAGCAAGTAGAAGAAACTAATGGGCCGGGGCTGACATGGGAGCTCGAGGTAGGGCTTTCAATAGATTTTGCGTTTGGTGTCAAAGTCGATATTTATCAGGCCTTGAAGCGCTCGTTACGAAGGTTGCCCGTAGTCACTCCCTTGGGTGGGGCGGCTCATGCATTACTAGTATTTCTGGAAGACGCAGAAAAGGGTAGGAACTGGGGCGTTGCCAGATACCAAATAAACCCATTCCTGTTTATAGATGTCGCTTTAGGGGCTGGGTTTAAAGCATCTGAAGATAATGCCAGTAGTGACAATATGTTAAATGGCGTCTATGACTTTTTTGAACGTGAGTTCGGTGAAGAGAGTATTCAGGGCCAAATAGAGATCAAGCTCACAGCCAAGGCGGTGGGCGGCATTATGGGGTATTTTGATTCAATTATAACCGAAGAGCGTGTATTCAGATATGAAGCGGAAATCGCTACTGAGGGCGGTATTCGGATTAAGACAGATGGAGGCCATTGGGGTTATCAGCTTTACCACAAGGGTGCGGCCATAAAAATCAAGTCGTTCAAGAAAGTGAATGTGGAGTCAGGTGGCCGGCAATCAGATGCTGGTGGTGAAACGAGAAGTTACAGTTCTAATTCACGACAAGCCGTACTAAACACCACGACGGTCGAATGGGTTGAGGATTCGGAAAATACAAACACTTACCCTCTTGCCGAGGGTTATACCGGGGAGTTTATACCATTCTCATGAAAACATTAGTGGCATTATTACTATCTTTTTTACTTGTAATGGAGACGAACGCGATGGCTCAGGAAACAGAATATCACTTTGGCGTACGCTGGTCTGTGAATGGAGTTCCTAGCTCGTTACGCATTCATAACATCATGTTGAATTTTTCAGGGACACCGAGCCATTTAGATACACGATTGCCAATTTCCCAGTATATTAAAAATGGTAAGAATACAATTAATTTAAATTCATGGCCACTTGAATATGAACCCGATAGTGAGTTGAAGGTTTCATTGCTTTACTGGCAGCCCGGTAAAAATCCTAATACCGAAGCCAGCACTGCCTTTGAAGTAGTTATGATGCCTGGAGAAGATAATGCTGATCCTGAAGTTGTCTTTCTAGACCCTGGAGCGCCTTTGCAACCGCTGCAGAATGATATTCGCTTTAGCCGCTATGAAGAATACGACACACTGGAAGTTAATTTTAATAACCGTCAGCAGATGCCCACTTGGTGCTGGGAGGAAGGCGATGTATTAAGAGACAGTAATGCTACCCGCGATAGCCTGGCCCGGGAATATCGTCGGCTATATGCTCTATTTGAAGCACAAGATAACGATGCGCTAATGGACGCCTCGAAAACCATGATCGAAGAGCTTGCTTTAGCTTCAGGAGAATCCGAAGCCTATGTGCGCCAGCGAGCAAGTTTCACCATGTTCTTTGATAATCCTAACCTTTTCCAGCTTGATCCTTTTCCAGAAGAGCCGATGACATTGAATTTGGGAGCGGATAATCGTGTGGCCTGGCTTACCCGTGAGGGGGTAGCGGCGCCGATTCGATTTGGGCATGCAGGAAGTGATGAACAAGTCTCAAACGTAAGACTCTACTTTATTCAACGCGATGGTCAGTGGGAAATCTGCCGATGAAACCCATCGCCCGCAAAGGCGACCTGCATCGCTGTCCCATCCACGGCCATGGCACCACCGAAATTGTCACCGGTTCGCCCTCTCAGGTAGAGGGCCAGCCCGTGGCGCGGGTGGGGGATAAAACCGGCTGCGGCGCCACCATTATCGAAGGCTCCAGCCACTCCAACCATGATGGAAGGCCTACGGCCTACCTTGGCTGTAAAACGGATCATGGTGGTGAGATTATTACCGCATCGAGTAGTGCCAAGGTTCAGCCTTAGTGCATCAGGTCAGTTTATCGAGTTGTTGAAGGTATATAACAGCATGAAAAAATGGGTGGCTTGCTTTTGGATTGTTGCGCTGATGCTAATCAGTGCGCCCTTAATGGCACAGGAAACCGAGTATCAGTTTGGCGTTCGCTGGAGTGTTAATGGATTAGCATACTCAGTGGACATGCAAGAGATAATGCTCAATTTCTCAGGAGTGCCGGGACATCAGAATACGATGCTGCCAGCATCACAATATATACGTAATGGTCGTAATGAAATTCAATTTTATGCTTGGCCAGTGCCCTCTGACCAACCATTTGACGAGCAGCATGAGTTGCGACTCTCCATGGAGTATTGGGAGCCGGGGCAAAATCCCAATACTGAAGCTAAAACCGCCTTTGAGGTTGTGATACACCCTGGCCTGGTAGGTTTTAAGCCAGAAGTTGTTGACGTAGATGATCAAGCTCCATTAAGTGTGGTAGCTAGTGCCATCCGTTGGGATGATGACTATTTCAGACTGGAGGTGCCTTTTAATAACCGACAGTCGATGCCCACTTGGTGCTGGGAAGAGGGCGACGTATTAAGAGACAGTAATGCTACACGTGATAGCCTAGCCCGTGAATATCGCCGACTATATGCCCTATTTGAAGCACAAGATAACGATGCGCTAATGGACGCCTCGAAAACCATGATCGAAGAGCTTGCTTTAGCTTCAGGAGAATCCGAAGCCTATGTGCGCCAGCGAGCAAGCTTTACGATGTTCTTCGATAATCCAGGGCTCTTTCAGTTAAGAGACTTTCCAGAAGAGCCGATGACACTAAATCTTGCGGCGGATAATCGAGTAGCTTGGCTAACCACAAAGGGGGTTAATGTTCCTATTCGGTTTATGCATGTCCAAGAAGACGATGTTTCAAGCAAAGTAAGACTTTACTTCATCCGCCGCGATGGTCAGTGGGAAATTTGCCGATGAACCCCTTTGCCCGTAAAGGCGATCTCCACCGCTGCCCCATACCCGGCCACGGCACCACGGAAATTATCACCGGTTCGCCCTCTCAAGTAGAGGGCCAGCCCGTGGCGCGGGTGGGTGATAAAACCGGCTGCGGCGCTACTATTATCGAAGGTTCCAGCCACTCCAACCATGATGGAAAGCCTACGGCCTACCTGGGCTGCAAAAAGGATCACGGCGGTGAGATTATTACGGCGTCGAGCAGTGCAAAGGTTCAGCCGTAGCGCTTATGCGGAATAACAGTTGTGGAAGGAGTCAGGAATTGAACGGAGTCGTTGAGCGGTTAGTGGTAGATGCACCATTTGGGGAATGTGGTGCTTATCCATTGAGTTAATGCTAAGTAGGTAAGAATTCTGAGTGTAAGAACAATAGGCAGCCTATGTTGGCTGCCCTTTTGTGATGAGGTTCAAGGAATCGCTAAACCTGACAGCTTTGCTGTAAATCCATCGCGGTATTATAGATTTCATTGGCAGCGCCGCCAATATCCTCCAAGTAATCATCAATGGTTTGCTGCAGTACAGGGCCCCATTCGGGATCTTCCAGCGCGTCTTCGATGACCACAAACTCATGCCCCGCTTCAACGGCTTCTTCACGCCCTTGGCGTATCATCTCGTCGTAAACCTCCGCCGCGCGCAGCGACCACTCCAAGCCGCTGTGGTCATCAATCACTTGCTGCAAATCGGCCGGCAGGCTGTCGTAGCTGCGCTGGCTCATGGTGGCGAACAGCGAAAGGTCATACAGGGGGACTTCAGTATGGTACTGCGCCAGTTCGTTCAGCCGGAAGGTCTTCATGCCTTCCCAGTTGAAACTTAGGCCGTCGACGACACCACGCTGCATGGAGGTAAACACATCCGGCGCTGGCATACCCACCGCCTGGGCACCAAGGCGTTCGAACATATCACCCACCACTGGCGTGGGGCGGCGTAGGCGAAGCCCTTCAAGATCCGCCGGTGTTTCAATCAGCTGGTTTTTGGTATGCAGGTAACCGGGGCCGGTGGTAAACAGGAACAGCGGGCGTGTATCGGCGTACTCCTGCTCAAAATGCCCTTGATCGTAAAGCGACTGGAGAATGCAGGCTCCTTGGCGGGCGCTCGATGATACCCCCGGCAGCTCGACGACTTGCGTGAGGGGAAAGCGGCCCGCCGTATAACCTTGGGCAGAGGCGCCAATATCGGCGATACCGCTGACAGCACTTTCGTAGGTTTGAGCCGATTTCGCTAGCGTCTGGCTGGGAAAAACTTCTACTGTCAGCTGCCCATCTGACGCCTCCTCGACGCTTTCAGCCCAGGCCTGAAACAGTTCGCGGTCTATCATGGAGCCGCCCGGCCAGACATGCGCCACTCGAAGTGTGGTACTGGCTTCCACGGCGGGGGCCACGAATGAAACGGCAAACACGCCAAACAGGGTCGCCTTGGCTAGGTGGGTGGGTATTTTTTTCATTGTCGATATCCTGATGTCTAGTCAACGGGGCACGTTTTTATGATTGTTTTTGCAACTTTTTTGAAACGGTGTTTGAGACGGTTAAAGATCCAACACAAGGGTTTTGCTCTTGGCTCTGGAGCAGCAGGGTGTGAATTGATCGTTGGCCGCGTGCTCATCGTCATCCAGGTATAAATCCCGGTGGTCGGGTTCGCCTTCGAGTACACGGGTGAGGCAGGTGCCACAGACCCCCTGCTCGCAGGAGACCATGATGTCGATGCCATTTTCAGCCAGTACTTGGTAGACGGTTTTATCGGCGGGCACGGTAAAGGCGGCGCCGCTGCTGGCAATGCGCACCTCGAAACTGCCGTCGTCTTCGCTGGCTGTTTCCGCGCCTGCAAAGTACTCGGTGTGAAGTTGGTTGGCTGACCAGCCACACTGCTTGCCGGTGGAAAGGACGGCGTTAATAAATCCGCTAGGGCCGCAGACGTAGACCAGGGCGTCAGCCTCTGGCTCACTAAGCAATTCTTCCAGGTCGAGAGTTGGGGCCGCGGTGTCGTCGTCCAGGTAGAAGTGCGCTCTATCGGCAAAACTTGATGTCTTGATACGTTCGCGAAAGGCCATGCGCTCGGCGGAGCGCGCACAGTAGTGCAGCTCGAAGTCTGCCTCGGTGCGCGCTAAACGCTCTGCCATGCACAGCAATGGGGTTATACCAATCCCACCCGCCAGCAGATAAGTTCGTTTAGCTGGCTTGAGCGGGAAGTGATTTTTAGGGGCGCTAATGAGTAAGAGGTCACCCTCTTGAACCTCATCGTGCATGGCGATGGAGCCTCCTCTGGAGGCCTCATCACGCAAAACGCCGATCAAGTAGCGATCCCGCTCTTCAGAGTGGTTGCACAGCGAGTATTGCCGGATTACCCCCTCTTTCACCTGCACGTCAATGTGGGCGCCAGCGCTAAAGGTGGGCAGCGGTCGACCATGCGGGTCGGCAAGTTCAAAGGTGGCAATGCCAAGCGCCTCCTCATGGCGAGCTTTTACCTCGACAATAAGCGATAGAGAGGGGTGGCTCATGCCGTTGCCTCCTGGGGTTGCTCGGCCTGCTCCTCTTTTAAGATGCGATCAATAATGCGGCGCGCTTGTACGCCCCCGCCGTCAATATTGAGTTTCAGTAGTTGGCGGTCGGGGTATTTGAGCAGGTTGCGTTGCTGTGCCTCGAGCATCTCAAGATCCTCTTCGAAGATCTTGCCCTGGCCCTCACGGATCTTGTCGGTGAGCGCCTGATCTTCCGGCTTGAAGTTGCGGGCCATGCCCCAGAAGTACCAGATAGAGGTATCGCTCTCAGGAGTGATAAAGTCGACCACGATACTGGACGCTTTTACATCTGCCGGTGCTTTAGCGCCGCCATTGCCCGCGTGGGCCACACCGACATCGATGTGCACATGGCTAGGAGGGGTAAAGCGGCAAATTTGCCAGCGGTCGACGGGGACATCATCAGCAAGCCCATTACCCCTTAGAGCGGCCTGCCAGAAAGGCGGTGCGGGTATGTTCTCCATCTCGCGGCTGGTGACCACCTCATCGCCGTTAACCGTCGTTTCCGGTGCGGCTTCCTCTATCTCGGGCTGGCCAATACTGGAGGCGTGCACATAGGTCTCATGGGTAAGATCCATGAGGTTGTCGATCATCAGGCGATATTCACACTGAATATGGTAGAGGCCGCCGCCATACGCCCAGTCCGGGTTGTTGGCCCAGTGCAGCTCGGGAATCAGATCGGCGTCCGCTTTCTCGGGGTCGCCGGGCCAGATCCAGATAAAGCCGTGGCGCTCTTCAACGGGGTAGGCGCGATTGCTTGGAAAGCCACGAACCCGCTGGCCGGGCATGCTGTCGCACTTACCGCTGCAGTTCATTTCAAGGCCGTGGTAGCCGCACACCAGCTTGCCATCGCGCACGAAGCCCAAGGAGAGCGGGGCACCACGGTGGGGGCAAAAGTCCTCCACGGCGGCCACGCGATTTTCGTCACCGCGGAAGAAAACTAGTTGCTTATTGCAAATAGTTCGCCCAAGCGGTTTCTCGGTAAGCTCTTCTGGGGTGCAGGCGACGTACCAGGTATTTAAAGGAAAGGGGGCTTGTTGAGTCACGGTAAACTCCTTTTTGGGTTAGTGTTGTAATTATGCTTATTGGATCCAAAGTAAAGGCTAGGAAGGTTTTTGTCGTCAACCTATACTTTCGTAGAGCTCGCCAGCTAATTGCAAAACAGTGTTGATATGAGAGAAAAAATAAATGAGTAACAACGATAAAAGTGTCGTCAGCCAGCTGCGAAAGCTGATCAGTGAGGGGGCATACGCTCCTGGGGAGCGCCTTGGTGAAGTTGCGGTTGCGGAGCAGTTAGGTGTTTCGAGAACGCCGGTAAGACTGGCTTTTCGCACTCTGGAGCAGGAGGGATTGCTGCAGCAGGCGGGCAAGCGCGGGTTTATGGTGCGTGAGTTTACCCAAGCGGATGTGCACTGCGCGGTTGAGGTGCGCGGGGTGCTGGAAGGGCTGGCCGCTCGGCACCTGGCGGAGCAAGGGCTGCCGCCTAGTGTCGCTAAGGAACTTGGGTTTTGGATCCAAAAAGGAAAAAAGCTAATCGCCAAAGGCTACCTTGTAGAGTCCGATATCAATCAATGGAGCGAGCTTAATGCGCATTTTCACGGCATTATCATTCACTCCATCGGTAGCGGTGTCGTGGCGGATGCCATTGCAAGGAATAATCACCTTCCTTTCGCTGCCGCCGACTCAATCATCATTGATAGCGATGACTTAGAGCGAGAGTTTAAAAAGTTGCAATTAGCGCAGTTTCATCATGAGCTTATATTTCAGTCACTTAAACAGGGAGAGGGGGCGAGGGCAGAAATGCTGATGCGCGAGCATGCGCTGATCGGGCTGCGTTACCCTGAGCTACTGGCCGATTCTGAATAAAAAGGTGGCTTATTTAGTTGTACTGTATAATTAAACCAAAGTATTAATAAAATAAAATTATTTATATTCAATACCTTACTTAATATTTAATATGCATAGCCTCCATTTTAATTGACAGATGGAGGTTTTTTTCGCAGCTTTGGTACGTAATGCGGATCATCGTTCGCATTGAGAACAATTACAACTAACCATTACGACCAAAAGCAGAGACAAACAATGAAAATTAACCACTTTGTTGCGTGCGCCCTTCTCGCTCCCTGTGCGCTTGCTGCCCAGGCCCATGCGTTTGATGTGGTAGAAGCCGGACAGCCTGTCGTGACCGGTGAGCCAAGCCGTGTAGGCCCACCCTGGAATCACCGATCAACGTTTAATATTCCAGGCACCAAAACCGATATCGCCTTTGGCGGGTACGTTAAGCTCGATGCGTTTTACGATTTCGACTACGACCTGGGTACATCAACGGATCCTTACGCCGTGATGAACCCAGGCAACCGAACCGATGGTCGAACCAGCTTTACGGCCTATGAGTCCCGTCTGAATTTCCGCACCCACACCGCGACTGACTATGGGCGTTTAACCACTTACTTCGAAGGGCATTTTGTGCCTGATGGTAAGTTCGGGTTGCGCCATGCGTATGGCGAGCTGAACGGTTTTCTCGCCGGGCAAACATGGTCAAATTTTATGAGCTTCGTGGGCGGGACACGCACCCTGGCACTAGGAGACCCTAAGGGCTACGCTTTCGAGCGGCAGGCTCAGTTGCGCTATACGCAGCCTGTTGGGGAAGGAAGTCTATCTGTTGCCTTGGAAAACCCCACCACGGTTATTGCCCGCAATGATGCTTCAGTGGCCGATGGGGAGAGTCAGCTTCCAGATTTGACGTTGCGCTACGAATATAAGCGTTTATTTGCGCTATCGGGGATAGCGCGTCAACTTTCGACCAATAACATCACCAATACCATTGATGATGAAGTCACCGGTTATGGGGTGCAGGCACAGTTCAATTTGCCCTTTAATACCTCAACCAGCTTGAAAGGCAGTGCCACCTACGGTGAGGGTATCGGTAACTATATGGGTAACCCCGGCAACGTAGGTCACCGTAACGCACCTGATGTCTATGTGCAGGGTAACAGCCTTGAAGCGATTGAAACCCAGGCGTTTGGTCTGTCACTTAATCACTACTGGACGGATAGCTGGTTCAGTTCTGTGGGTGTTTCGCGTCTTGAGCAAGACCTACCCGCAGGCTATGGCGACCATTTCGAAACGCTCGACTATGGGTTTGCTAATGTGATTTGGGATGTTACCGAGCGCATGTCAGTCGGTCTTGAGTACCAGCATGCGGATATCGAACAGGTGAATGGGGTCTCCAATGATGCGAGTCGCCTTCAGGCGAGTGCCACCTTCCAGTTCTAGCGCTCTACGCGTTGCAGTGAGGTGACTGTGTAAGTACTTTGCCGCTGTTTCAATCACGTTTTAGGCTGGCGTTTTGCCAGCCTTTTTTGGATCACGTATGGCTGCCTAAAAGTACCGCAGTTAAGGCGCTGGGTTCGCAGAGGGTAGGATAATGCGTGGATCCTTGGGTGACTCAGCGTAGAGGCACGCCACGAGATCCGAGTAGCGCTCGCGCACAAGCCGTTGGTTCACCGAGCCCTTGTCGGTCAATTCGCCACGGTCAACGGAGAGCGGTTGGTTGAGCAGTAGCAGGCGCTCCAGCCGCATGGAGCTGGACTGGCCGCGGCAGTGGGCTGCCAGGCGCTGGGCGAACCACTGATGCAGGCTGGCGGCTGTGGCCAGAGCATCAAGGGGAGTGCCCACTTTGCCCAGTTGCTGCTCACAGGCGGGAAGGTTCAACACGACGATTCCCGTCAGGTAGTCACGCCCTTCGCCGATCACCACTATGTCCTGTACCAACGGGGCAAAGTGTTCGACAAGGTGTAGGCGCAGGGTGCCCACATTGACCCAAGTGCCGGTCACCAGTTTGAAATTCTCGCTTAGTCGGCCATCAAAGATTAGCCCCCGTTCGGGGTGGTCGGGGTCAATAAGGCGCATGGCATCCCCGGTACAGTAGTAGCCTTCGTGATCAAACGCCTCGCTGGTTCGCTGTGTATCGCGCCAGTAGCCCGGCGTGATGTTAAGGCCCTTGAGGCGCGCCTCCCACTTATCATCCGTCGCTACCAGTTTCAGCGCCATGCCAGGTACGGGCTTCCCGATCAAACCCGGTGTGTCGCTGGGCTCTTCGGTGCAAAAAGCCAGGCATGCTTCGGTGGAGCCCAGCCCCGTCAACATGGGAACGGCGGCTCCGCGCGTCTGCTTACCTAACGCTTCCAGAGCGGTACGCACATGGGCGGGTAGCACGGCGCCCCCGAAGTGCAGCATTTCCAGATCGCGGAAAAAGGCCTCGCGCAGGGAGTCATCGTTGCGCAAATGCTCGACCAGCGCCTCGAACCCCTTGGGGACATTGCAGTAAAACGTGGGCGATACCTCGCGCAGGTTCTCGATGGTTCGCTGAACCCCCTGGGCGGTGGGATTGCCATCATCAATATATAAAGCGCCTCCGTTATGAATCGCCATCCCCAAAATCGTATTGCCGCCGAAGGTGTGGTGCCAGGGTAGCCAGTCGACTAACACCGGGGTGTGCTGCTCTAGAAAGCTCAGCCGTTTCGCTAGCATGGCTTGATTGCTACACAGCATACGGTGGGTATTGATTACCGCTTTGGGCATGCCCGTCGACCCTGAGGTAAAGAGTAGTTTGGCGATAGTGTCAGGCGTTACGCGGGCGTGGGCACTCTCCACCGCGACAGTCGCTGGCGTCGCGGCGAGGGAATCAAAGGTCAGGGCTCGCAGAGTTGGCACCTTGGCCACACAGGTGACGTCATTATCGCAAACGGCCGCCAACGCCCGACTAAAGCGCGCCTCCTCATCGACAAATAGCATTCCTGGGGTCACCAGTTTCACCACATGCCGAAGCTTAACGAAATCTTCTGATAACAGCGCGTAAGAGGGTGACACCGGCACGTAGGGAATGCCCACATGCATGGCGGCACAGGCAAGCAGTGCGTGATCGATGCTGTTTCCCGACAGCACCATCAGCGGCCGCTCCGTCGACAGGCCATGATTAATCAGTGCTTGTGCCAGGCGGTTCACTTGTGGCATTGCTTCGCCGAAGGTTAGCGTTCGCCACCTGTGTCGGCCCTCTTCTCGCTCAGCTAAAAAGGGGCTCAGTGGTGTTTCGCTTGCCCAATGGGTTAGGCGCTGGGTCATGCTGCTGGGATAACTGGGAACATCGCCCCCGTGTAGCCGGTACTCATGGAAGGTGGTGTTAGTAAGCGGAGGGGGGAGTGACATGAATAGCTCCATAGCGAAAAATCTTGGATTTGTTGTGTGCTGTCATCTTGGCGAATATAGTTATAGTTGTTAACTAGATGATTAGCTAGGATGCTGATTTAAGACCATAGTTGTAATTATTTAAATGAGATAGGAATTAACGCATGGCCATATCTAAAAAGGGCACGTCTATTCAGCAAGTTGAGCCTGACGAAAAAGAGCCGACTTCTGTCGCCGGTCTGGTGCTTGAAAATCGCCTTGGTTACGCCTTGAGAAGAGCGCAGCTGGCTGTTTTTAAACATTTTAATGAGGCCATGCAGGAGTATGAAATACGCCCTGCCCAGTTCTCTTCGCTTGTGGTGATTGAAGGCTATCCCGGCATCACTCAAACCAATTTAGCCAAGGTGCTGGACATTGATCCGCCCAGAATCGTTAGCCTAATTAATAATCTAGAGGAAAGAGGGCTTGCTTTGCGGGTGCGATGTAAGCGAGATCGGCGGTCACACGGGATTTTTCTTAGCAAAAAAGGCGAAGCCTTAACCGAACAGCTAAAAGAACTGGCTGAACAGAGTGATATCAATGCAACTCAAACACTTAGTGAGATTGAACGGCGTCAGCTGCTATCTCTGTTAGTGAAAATATACGCAGCGGACACCATCGAGGAATAAAACTTTAGGCGTATTTTTGTCGGCAACGCTTGCATGCTCTCTCAAAGACAATTACTTATATTAAGTAACTAGTTTGGTTGTGACGGTCTCGCGGTGTATAGCGCAAGGTGGGTTTCAGCCATACAGCGAATTCCAAAAACAAAGAGACGAAACGATGAGCAGCTTAGCGACGGTACCGACACTCGGCACTGCATTGATGCGCCGTAGTCTTGAGACACCCTGTAGGGTTGCCGCGATAAGCGGCGGCTTGCTGGTCGCAGCACTCGCGATCATCACCGTCGTCAGCATTCTTGGCCGGTGGGTAGCCAGTGCGCCAGTATTAAGCGATATGACGATGCTGGAGTGGGTGGGCCCAATCACTGGCGATTACGAGCTGGTGGAAATGGGGACTGCCATTGCCGTTTTTCTGTTTTTACCTTACTGCCATCTTCGCGGTGGGCATGTCACGGTGGATTTACTGGTCATGCACGCGCCGCCCATTGTTCAGCGCCTGCTCGCCGTTGTTGCCGAAACGCTCTTTTTGGTGGTGGCAGGGTTAATGACCTGGCGCCTCTTTCATGGCTTGCTCGATAAACGACGCTATATGGAAACCAGCATGCTGCTGGATATACCGCTCTGGTGGGGGTACGTCGGCGGTCTGGTGGGGTTCACGCTGTTGACGCTGGTTTGTCTCTATCGCACCTGCGATGCGTTTACTTACGATCCGCCACAGCCAGGTTCTAAACAAAATAGTCCGACTCAAAGCAGCTCGGCTGAGGTTCAAGAAAGCTCCGCCCAGGGAGACCAGTGATGACACCACTCACTTTGGGCGCTAGCGGCTTTGTGGTACTGCTATTCATGATGGCTACGCGTATTCCCATCGGCTTGGCCATGCTGGTTGTCGGTGCCGTAGGGATGATGCTGATCACCGGCCCGATGGGCATTTTAAATGGCTTAAAGACGCTCCCTTACGAACACTTTTCCAGCCATACGCTATCCATTATTCCGCTTTTTCTGCTCATGGGGCAGTTTGCGGCGAGAGCGGGTCTCTCCCGGGCCATGTTTCAGGCGGCCAATGACTGGCTGGGACACCGCCGCGGTGGGCTAGCGATGTCCACGATTGGCGCCTGTGGTGCTTTTGGGGCCATTTGCGGCTCTTCGCTGGCGACCGCCGCGACCATGACACAAGTGGCGCTACCTGAAATGGAGCGCCAAGGGTATCGCGGCAGTCTGGCAACCGGCGCACTGGCTGCTGGCGGCACTCTGGGCATTTTGATTCCCCCTTCTGTGGTGTTGGTTATCTACGCCATCCTGGCCGAGCAAAACATTAATGAAATGTTTGCTGCCGCCCTGGTGCCGGGGTTGTTAGCAGTGTTCAGCTATATGCTGGCCATCTCGCTCTACGTGCGCTTTTTTCCTGACAGTGCGCCGAGTAAGGCGAAAGCATCCCGGAGCGAGCGTTGGCGCTCACTGCTGGAGGTCTGGCCAGGAGCGGCGATCTTTATCGTGGTGATTGGGGGCATCTATACCGGTATCTTTACGCCTACCGAAGCCGCCGCCGTCGGTGCGGTCTCCACCGGTGCCCTGGCAATCACAAAAGGCGGACTGCGTTGGAACGGCCTGCGGGACTGTGTACTTGAGACCGCGGTGACCTCGGCAATGATCTTCTTCATTGTACTTGGCGCCAGTGTCTTCAATAGCTTCCTTGCTCTGACCCAGCTTCCGCAAATGACCGCCGGTTGGATAGTGGGGCTCGAGATCAGTCCCTGGGTGGTTCTGGCTGGAATTCTGTTCTGCTATTTAGTGCTTGGCTGCTTTATGGACAGCCTCTCGATGATCTTGTTAACCGTGCCTATCTTTCTGCCTATCGTCACGGGGATGGACTTCGGCATGCCCGCAACGGATGTGGCGATATGGTTCGGCATTTTAGCGCTGGTGGTCGTCGAGGTTGGCATGATCACGCCGCCGGTGGGGCTGAACATTTTCATTATCCACTCCATGGCTCCCCGCATTCCTTTAACGGAGACCTTTAAAGGCATCCTGCCTTTTTTAGCGGCCGATCTTATTCGCATTATCTTGCTGGTGCTCTTCCCCGCCATCTCGCTTGGCTTCGTCTACTTAATCAATTGATCAAGGTGAACACATGTCCCATGACGCGAGCCAGCGAAGGCTAACGCCCACCTTGATGGCGAGGAGATAGCTAATCGAAAAGTTCAGCGCTGAACAGATTGTTAAACAGTCGTTTTTGATAAGTAACGTTGTAAGTCGTTTGATAAAACCCAAGGAGCAAGAGATGAGTAACTACCAAGATCGCTGGCAAACCGTAAAAGTTAACGTCGAAGAGGGCATTGCCTGGGTGACGTTAAATCGCCCTGAAAAGCGCAACGCCATGAGCCCGACGCTCAATCGTGAAATGATCGATGTGCTGGAAACTATCGAACTGGATCAAGAGGCCCACGTGCTGGTATTAACCGGCGAGGGCGAATCCTTTTCGGCCGGTATGGATCTTAAAGAGTACTTCCGCGAGATCGACGCCAGCCCCGAGATTGTTCAGGTCAAAGTGCGCCGTGATGCCTCTACCTGGCAGTGGAAGCTCTTGCGTCACTACGCCAAGCCCACCATCGCCATGGTTAATGGCTGGTGCTTTGGCGGGGCTTTCTCGCCGCTGGTGGCCTGCGATTTGGCGATTGCCGCCGATGAGTCGGTTTTTGGTCTCTCTGAAATCAACTGGGGTATCCCTCCCGGTAACCTGGTGAGTAAAGCCATGGCCGATACCGTGGGCCACCGGGAAGCGCTCTACTACATCATGACCGGGGAAACATTTACCGGCCCCCAGGCAGCTAAAATGGGGCTGGTTAATAAAAGTGTACCGCTGACCGAGCTACGCGAAGCCACCCGCAAGTTAGCCGCTACGCTGCGTGACAAGAACCCCGTTGTGCTGCGTGCCGCCAAGATTGGCTTCAAAATGAGCCGCGAACTGACCTGGGAGCAGAACGAAGAGTATCTCTACGCCAAGCTTGATCAGGCGCAGCATCTTGATCCTGAGCAGGGTCGCGCCCAAGGGCTTAAACAGTTCCTTGATGAAAAGAGCATCAAGCCGGGGTTGGAAAGCTACCAGCGGTAAGGGCTTTATACCAATATTCGACCACCCTTTTGAGGAGAGTCAGATCATGGATCTTAATCTTTTAATTGGTAGTGAGCAGTGTGCTGCTCACCAAGGCGCGACCTTTACGCGAACCAACCCTCTCACCGGCGATACCGTCACTCAGGCTGCGGCGGCATCTACTGGCGATGCGGTTCGGGCGGTTGAAGCGGCTGCAAAGGCATTCCCTGCCTGGTCTGCGACGGGCCCCGGCGAAAAGCGCGCCAAGCTGCTCAAGGCGGCAGAGATGATGGAGGCGCGCCAAGCGGAGTTTATCGAACGTATGGTGGACGAAACTGGCGCTACGCCAGGATGGGCAGGCTTTAACGTCATGGTCGCCGCCAGCATCCTGCGCGAGGCGGCGTCGCTGACCACGCAGGTAGGCGGCGAAGTCATACCCTCTAACGTGCCCGGCAGTTTAGCGATGGGCGTGCGGGTTCCATGCGGCGTGGTGGTAGGGATCGCTCCCTGGAACGCGCCGATTATTCTGGGCACCCGTGCCATTGCAACACCGCTGGCGTGTGGCAATACGGTGATCCTTAAGGCCTCGGAGCAGTGTCCCGCGACCCACCACCTGATTGGGGAGGTGCTGATCGAGGCTGGCCTGGGCGATGGCATTGTTAATGTGGTGACCAATGCGCCCCCGCAGGCCGCCGAGGTCGTCGAGGCGCTGATCGAGCATCAAGCCGTGCGGCGTATCAACTTCACCGGTTCTACCCAGGTAGGGCGCATTATTGCCGAGAAGGCGGCGCGTCATCTTAAGCCGGTTCTGCTGGAGCTGGGCGGAAAGGCGCCGTTCGTGGTGCTTGAAGATGCCGACCTGGATGCTGCCGTTGAGGCCGCTGCCTTTGGCGCCTTTTTCAATCAAGGCCAGATCTGTATGTCCACCGAGCGGCTGATCGTGGTGGATGCGGTCGCCGATGCCTTCGTCGAAAAACTGGCCCGCAAGGCGGAAACGCTGCGCGCGGGCGATCCGCGTGGTGAAGGCAACGCGCTGGGTGCGCTGATCAATAGCGAATCAGGCGAGAAACTCAACGCCCTGCTGGATGACGCCCAACAGCATGGCGCGCGCCTAGCCTGCGGCGGCAAGGCCGAAGGCGTCATTATGCAGCCTACCGTGGTGGATGGGGTTACCAAGGCGATGCGCCTGTATGGCGAAGAGTCGTTTGGCCCGGTGGTGGCGCTGATGCGTGTTAAAGATGAAGAGGAAGCCCTGCGTGTGGCGAACGATAGTGAGTATGGCCTTTCTGCCGCCGTCTTCAGCCGCGACACCGCCCGGGCGATGCAGTTTGCGCAGCGCATTGAGTCGGGTATTTGCCATATCAATGCACCTACCGTCCACGATGAGCCGCAAATGCCCTTTGGCGGCGTTAAATCGAGCGGCTATGGGCGCTTTGGTGGTAAGGCCGGGATTGAGGAGTTCACCGACCTGCGCTGGATGACCATGCAGCATGGCCCGCGCCACTACCCCATTTAGATAAGTGCCTGACACACTTTCTTTTAATAAGGCTATAAGTAAGGAGGTTACTACAATGACAATAAAACCCACACTCGCCAGCCTCGCGTTGTTAAGCGGCCTACTTTTTAGCGGTAGTGGCTATGCCCAAGACACGGTGACCCTGCGCTTGCACCACTTTGCTGCCCCTGCAACGCCAGTGCAGACCGAGTATCTGGAACCCTGGGCTAAGCGTATTGAAGAGCAGTCCGAGGGGGCTATCAAGGTGGAAATATTCCCTGCCATGCAACTGGGAGGGGCGGCGCCATCGCTCTACGACCAGGCCAAGGACGGGGTAGTCGATATTGCCTGGACGCTACTCAGCTATACGCCGAATCGCTTCCCCGAGTCTGAAGCATTCGACCAACCCTTCCTGCCCACTACGGGCGAAGCCACCAGCATGGCAGCCCATGAGTTTGCGACAACGCACATGCAGGCTGCCTTTGAGGGCGTCTATCCTATCGCTGTATTTGCCCATACGCCGGGCAAAATCCATACCCGAGACGTGGCGATTGAGAGTGCTGATGAGCTGGATGGGCTGGCTATTCGCGCCCCTTCGAAAACCATGAATCGCTATCTGGGACTTCTGGGGGCTCAAGCGGTGGGTATGCCGATGCCGCAAATTCCAGAAGCGATTTCGCGCGGGGTAATCGATGGCCTGACACTGCCCTTTGAAAGCGCTGCGGCTTTGGGCGTGCTGGACGTTGCCCAGAATCACACCTTTTTCGAGGGCGATCATGGTTTATATACGGCAATGATGGTGCTGGCCTTAAACCAAGCTAGTTACGATGCGCTTTCACCAGAGCTGAAGCAGGTAATCGACGATAATGCGGGGCTTCAAGAGGCGCAACGAATCGGCCAGGTCATGGATCAAGCGGAAAAGGACGCAATTGAAGCTATTGAAGCGACGGGTGAGAGTGAAATGTTCTACATCGCTCAAGACGCACTGGCACCCTGGCAAGCGGCTGCCGAGACGGCCACGGCCCAATGGATTGACGACATGGGGAGCCGAGGTTTTGATGGACAACTGCTTTATGACGATGCGACTCGATTGGTAGAGAAGTATACCGAGCAGACAGAGTAGTCCATATCCCTACCTGCACCATCCAACGCGCTAAGGTTATGTTTACCACTAGCAAAAAATCCGCCTTCTGGCTTACAGCTAGAAGGCGGATTTTATTATATGCTTACGCGGGCTTGCCAAGGCTTTAATTTAATTTTTATTAGTACATAAAGCCTTAATTATGCAAATCAACTGACCTCCTCATTTTAAGTGCCGGTCAATGTGGCGAACAAGCCCCAGAATAGTGCGAGTAACAGGTACCGCGATGTTGTGCTCTTCCGCACGGCGTACTGCAGCGCCACAAATAGCTTCAATTTCGGTAGGCCTTTCTGCAAGTACGTCCTGGAGCATAGAAGGTTTATGGGAAGCGTGCAGTTCCAGTGCTTCGCTCACGGTTTTCTCGATACGCTCATTCTGAACAGCAAAGCCACATACATGGGCGGTAGTACAAAGTTCACCGATAATTTGAAATGCAAGTTCTCTAGTGTCCGCATTAGCGCCCACTTGGCCAACGGTTGATCTAGTGACTGCACAAAGGCCATTTAAAGCCGCGTTAAATATCACTTTTTCCCAAATTGCCACCTCTACCTGTGGATCAATAATGGTTTTTATCCCACTGTGTGTGAAGAGCTCAGGTATATAATTAAGTATTGGTGGCGCAACCGTAGATGAGGCGGCGGCTAGCCTGACAATGCCTTCACCATGAGACTCCACATACCCTGGCCCCTTCATGTCTGCAGGATAAGTGGTAATACCAACCACAATATTTTTTTGATCTACGAACTCCATAAGAGAAAGCTTATTGTCGAGACCATTTTGCAGGCTTAAGAGGACAGTATTAGAGTCTATTGCTGAACTTATCGCTGTAATTGCCGAATTTGTGTGCATTGTTTTAGTGAAAACTATAATAAGGTCATAGGTTTTACTCACTTCCCAAGGAAAAAGCACCGGGATAGGGATGTACCGCTCACCTTTATCTGTCTTGAGCTTGAGACCATTCTTGCGCAAAGCATCAACATGCTCTGCATTAACATCAATCAAAGTAACGTCCGCACCGCCTTCGGAAAGTCTCCCTCCTATTAGTCCACCCATTGCTCCTGCACCAAGGATAGCGATACTAGGTTCTTGTCTGGTTTGGTTATTCACTATTTTATCCTCTTAAAAGCTCTACACTTAGAAATTTATATTGTTTAATTTTGACTAAGTCTATTAAAGGGGTGGTCAGGCGTGTTAGGCAGTTTTGAACAGCGCTAATATTCTCTCGTATGCACGTTTATAAACTGTCATTTATACTGCATTGCTTTTAAATAAATAAAATAAATAAATTGTAGATTGGTCATAAAGCATATCTATAGCCAGTTAATGTCATCATCCATGTGCTATATAAGCTGTTAAAACAGCGGTGCCACTGACAGCTGAATTTTCGAGAGCTGGTTGTATGTGCCACACGGCTTATATCAAACTAGCTTGCGAAAAAATCACTTTTCCTCAGTGATAGCGGTAATGATGCTTTCACAAAGCCAACGTTGAGCTGGCGAACGCGAAGTGTGTGCCTGCCAGTAAAGTGTTACATCGAATGGAGGTACTTCGAATGGTAATTCAAGTGCTTTTAGTGGTGCTTCATTCACAAAGGCAGAAGCAATTTGCTGAGGTAAAATCACTACCAAATCGCTCTTTTGCAGGACTCTCGGTAAAATAGAGAAGTGGGGCACTACGAGGCTAACCTTACGCTTCAACCCCAGCCCTGCCAGCACATCTTCCGCCAGACTATGCCCTGACGAAACAGCAACCACAGCATGTTTAGCATCCATAAACTGCTCCAAGCTGAGATGATCATCAATACTTGGGTGATGGCGATTCAACAGGCAAACATATCGCTCCTTGAGAATGGTTCGGCGCTCTACGCCAGAGGCAGTAATAGGCCTACTACAGATGACCGCGTTAACCTTCCCTGCTGCCAGCCACTCTTCGACCTTGTCGATTTCCAAAGCAATGACTTCAAGCTCAACATTTGGTGCCTCGGCGTGTATATGGGAGAGAATGCGTGGCAATAGTGCTAGCTCGCCGAGGTCAGTAAGGGCTAGTCGAAATCGCCTATGTGAAGAGCGCGGGACAAACTCGCGATTTTCCTCCAGCGTACTGTCGATCTGGGCTAATGAGTCGCGCAGTGTTGGGTAGAGCTGTATCGCAGTGAAGGTCGGCTCCATGCCGTCTCGAGAACGCACAAAAAGACGGTCGTCAAACAAGTCGCGCAATCTCGAAAGTGCGTAACTCACTGACGGCTGAGTGACGTTCAAACGATCCGCTGCCACCGTGACGCTACGTGCATCAAAGAGAGTGACAAATACCCTGACTAGATTTAGATCAATAGCGGCCATGTAATAGATACCATTTATATTTTATAGAACATATATTTATTTGATGGATTTTTAAAGGCCAATTAGTGTGAAACAAACGTCTTCACACTAGAGCCAAATATGTCAACCGTACACTCTATTACTTACCAGCTTCTCCGCCGACAGGGACTCAACACTGTTTTCGGTAACCCTGGCTCCAATGAACTGCCGTTCCTAAAGCGCTTTCCTGAAGACTTTCGTTACATCCTTGGCCTTCATGAAGGAGTGGTTGTTGGCATGGCCGACGGCTACTCCCTGGCCAGCGGGCAGCCGGTGCTGGTCAACTTACATGCAGCCGCAGGTACCGGCAATGCGATGGGAGCACTGACCAATGCTTGGTATTCCCATTCACCGTTGGTCATTACGGCAGGCCAACAAGCGCGTTCTATGATCGGTGTTGAAGCGATGCTGGCTAATGTTGATGCATCGTCACTTCCACGCCCATTGGTTAAATGGAGTTACGAGCCTGCCTGTGCAGAGGATGTGCCGCGTACGTTGAGCCAGGCGATTCACATGGCTAATCTGCCAGCCCGTGGGCCGGTCTATGTCTCGATTCCTTATGACGACTGGGATCATGAACTTGAAGATGACGCAGCCCAAGTCGTTCAGCACGACGTTAGCCATGCCGGTTTACCGTCAGCCACCCAGCTGGAAGCCTTGGCTAAAAACCTCAAGCAAGCTCATAGCCCCGTGTTAGTACTAGGGCCTGAGGTTGATGCTGTACGTGCCAATTCACTGGCCGTGGAGCTGAGCGAGCGACTCTGTATGCCGGTGTGGGTGGCACCGTCTGCTTCACGCTGCCCGTTTCCAACGCGTCATGCCTGTTTCCGCGGTGTGTTACCGGCGGCCATTTCGGGAATTTCAGATAAGCTGGACGGCCATGATTTGATACTGGTGATTGGTGCTCCGGTGTTTCGCTATCACCAATATGCGCCGGGTCGTTACTTACCCCAAGGCGCGAAACTGTTGCATTTGACTGGCGACGTGCAGGAGGCTGCCCGCGCCCCGGTGGGCAATGCTCTAGTTGGCGACATCCATGCCACTCTGGAGGCTCTGCTGCCATTGTTGGCACAAAGTGACCGTGTTCTGCCCACCCCCCTTCCTTTGCCACCACCTCAGGCGGTTTCCTCTGGACGTCTAGCCCCGGAGAGTGTCTTTGACTCCCTTAATACCTTAGCGCCAGAGGATGCGATCTACGTTAAAGAGTCGACGTCGACAGTGACTGCTTTCTGGCAGCGCGTTGAGATGCGCCACCCTGGCAGCTTCTTCTTCCCGGCGGCAGGGGGGCTCGGGTTTGGCTTGCCTGCTGCCGTGGGCGTGCAATTAGCTCAACCCAATCGGCAGGTGATTGCGGTCATCGGTGACGGTTCAGCGAACTATGCTATCAGCGCTCTGTGGAGCGCCGCCCAGTACAACGTTCCGGTGGTATTTATCATTCTCAAGAACGATACCTATGGAGCGCTACGCTGGTTCTCGCGGCTGCTGGATGCAGAAGACGCTCCGGGGCTCGACGTGCCTGGGCTAGATTTTTGTGAATTGGCTCGGGGGTACGGTGTTGAGGCGGTTCGTACTGAGACGCTTGAGTCCTTCGAGGACGCGCTATGCCGGGCGCTGGATGCTTCCCGCCCGATATTGCTGGAGGTGCCGACAACAACGATAGAGCCTTGATTCGACGCTATACCCAGAGGGCGTGGAGATCACGCCAAACAATGAAGGTAATAACAATGACAGAGAGAACCCTCATGAAAAAAACGATATCGCCACTGCTATTCAGCATATCTACAGTAGTTCTATGTACGTCGGTTAATGCTGACACAACACTACGCATGGCCCACCTATGGCCTGCCAGCTCGACGGTTAACCAGGAAATTTATCAAGCCTGGGCAGAAAAAGTAGAGCAGGAGTCTGGCGGCCAGTTAAAAGTAGAAATCTACCCTTCTCAAACTTTGAGCAAGGCTGACCAGGCTTACGAGGCGGCGGTTAATGGCGTCGCTGACATTGCCATCACTGTACAAGGCTATACCTCCGGTCGCTTCCCTCTCTCCGAGATCGTGCAGCTTCCTGGCGTATCCACTAGCGCATCGCAAGGGGCTTGTATTTTACAAACACTCTATGATGAAGGCGACATAGCGGAGGAGTACGAAGATGCCCATACGCTATTTTTATTCACCACTGGGCCAGCCTATTTACATACACAAGATTCCGAAATTAAAACGCCCGCTGATTTAGAAGGCCTTAGGATGCGTCACCCCAGTGAGGTAGCAGGAGAAATGCTCACAAGTATGGGGGCGCACCCAGTGGGTATTCCTGCACCAGATATTTATACGTCACTGCAGCGTGGCGTGATAGATGGATTGAGTTTCCCCTGGGAAGCCATGACGGTGTTTCGTATCAACGAGTTAGTGAGTCATCACTTGGAGTTGCCATACTATACAGGCACGTTTGTAGCCACTATGAATCAGGCCTCTTATGATCGACTCTCTCCCGAACTAAAAGCAGTGATTGATAATAATAGCGGTATGGCATGGGCTAGTAAGGCCGGTCAAGTTTTTGATGATATTGATAAAACTGGACGTGAAGAGGCTGTGGCTCAAGGTGATACCATCTATGCAGTGGAAGATCCCCTCAATGACCCCGCCTGGGCTCCCCCTCTTGAGCAAGGTACTGAGAACTACCTCGAGCAACTTGAGCAGAGAGGCTTGGATAGCGCTCGTTCTGTCTACGAGAAAGCTCTGACGTTACGCGGTCAGTGTGAAGAATAAGTATTGGCGCAACGGTAGTCAGCCTTACCATTTAAATTATAGGAATACGCCATGAACACTCTCGATCTGCTTATAGGTGGTCATTCACGCTCAGCTCACGAGTCCGCCACCTTCGAGCACACCAACCCGCTGAGCGGAGAAACTGTCACCTGTATAGCGGCCGCATCGGTTAGCGATGCTCAGGCCGCCGCCGAGGCTGCAGACCGTGCCTTCCCGGCTTGGTCAGCAACGGGCCCCGGTGAAAAGCGCGCCAAGCTGCTCAAAGCTGCAGAGGCCATGGAAGCGCGACAGGCGGAGTTTATCGAACGTATGGTAGATGAAACCGGCGCTACGCCAGGCTGGGCAGGTTTTAACGTCATGGTCGCCGCCAGCATCCTGCGCGAGGCGGCATCGCTGACTACGCAGGTAGGTGGTGAGGTAATACCCTCCAACGTGCCCGGAAGTTTGGCGATGGGCGTGCGGGTACCCTGCGGCGTGGTGGTGGGGATCGCCCCCTGGAACGCGCCTATTATTCTTGGCACGCGTGCCATTGCGACGCCGCTGGCGTGTGGTAATACGGTGATTCTTAAGGCCTCTGAACAGTGCCCCGCGACGCATCACCTGATTGGGGAGGTACTGATTGAGGCGGGTCTGGGCGATGGCATCGTTAACGTGGTGACCAATGCGCCCCCGCAGGCCGCCGAGGTCGTCGAGTCGCTGATTGAGCACCAAGCCGTGCGCCGTATTAATTTCACTGGCTCTACTCAGGTGGGGCGCATTATTGCCGAAAAGGCCGCGCGCCATCTTAAGCCGGTCTTGCTGGAACTTGGTGGAAAGGCGCCGTTCGTGGTGCTGGAAGATGCCGACCTGGATGCTGCCGTTGAGGCCGCCGCCTTTGGCGCCTTCTTCAACCAGGGCCAGATCTGTATGTCCACTGAGCGGTTGATTGTGGTGGATGCGGTCGCTGATGCCTTCGTCGAAAAACTGGCTCGCAAAGCACAAACGCTGCGCGCGGGCGATCCCCGAGGTGAAGGTAACGCGCTGGGTACGCTGATCAATCGCGAATCGGGCGAGAAGCTCAACGCCCTGCTTGACGACGCCCAGCAGCATGGCGCTCGTTTAGCCTGTGGCGGCAAGGCCGAAGGCGTCATTATGCAGCCGACCGTGGTGGATGGAGTTACTAATGCGATGCGCCTGTATGGCGAAGAGTCGTTTGGCCCGGTGGTGACGATGATGCGTGTTAAAGATGAAGAGGAAGCCCTGCGTGTGGCGAACGATAGTGAGTATGGCCTTTCTGCCGCCGTCTTCAGCCGTGACACCGCCCGGGCGATGCAGTTTGCGCAGCGCATTGAGTCGGGTATTTGCCATATCAATGCACCCACCGTTCACGATGAGCCGCAGATGCCCTTTGGCGGCGTTAAATCGAGCGGCTACGGACGCTTTGGCGGTAAGGCCGGGATTGAGGAGTTCACCGATCTGCGCTGGATGACCATGCAGCTTGGCCCACGCCATTATCCCATTTAGCTAGTGCAAGAAGGATGTCTGGTAAGAAAGCGACGTCAATAAGAAATCCTTATGGTGGGGCGACTCGCTCGGTAGAGAAATATATCGATCTGACAAGGTAATCGTATTTTTCACACTGAAGCCGCCTTGGTGTGTTTAAAGGTGGCTTTTTTTGGTGCTTCAGGCGATCGTTAATTGCGCTACTAGTCGCTGCCTCGACCATAGTGGTGAGTAAATATTGGAAAAGTCCAATTATATAATGCCATTGTACCTTGTATAACAAGCCTTCTAGCCAGCAGCACTGGAGACTCTAAGCACTCGGCTAGAACGACGCGTTGCTATACCTGAGCATAGACGAATGTCGATTAGCCCTACGCCTGATAGTGGACTAATGTGGTCGTATAAGGCGAACTAGTATTCGCTATGCGAACTTAAAATAATCCAAAAAAGTCCTGGAGGCTCCTATGAAAATGTCCCTATCCCGTTGTGTTTTGGCAGCGGCAATTACTGGCCTGGCCGTTAGCTCGGCCCAGGCAGAGACCACCCTGCGTATGGCCCACTTTTGGCCTGGCCCTTCAGGCGTCAATGAAGATGTTTTGCAGGCATGGGCCGATACGATCGCCGAAGAATCCAATGGCGATCTAACCATTCAAATGTTTCCCGCCGGTACCTTAGCCAAGCCGGATTCCATTTATGAAGCCGCTGCCAACGGTATTGCCGATATTGGTGCTACTGCCCAGGGCTATACTGCCGGCCGATTCCCTCTCTCACAGATCGTTGAACTACCTGGGGTAGCGAGCACGGCAACGCAAGGTGCTTGCGTACTGCAAACGCTCTATGACGACGGCCATTTAGACAGCGAATACGCAGATACCCGCCCGCTGTTTATGTTTACCACGGGCCCAGGCGGCATCCACACCATCGACACCGATGTACAAACCCCTGCCGACCTGGAAGGGCTGCGTATACGCCGCCCCACCGCTGTGGCGGGTGAGATGCTGGAAAATATGGGGGCAAGCCCGGTGGGCATGCCTGCGCCTGATATTTATACCTCCATGCAGCGCGGCGTTATTGATGGCCTGAGTTTCCCCTGGGAAGGCTTAAAAGGCTTCCGTATTAACGAACTCGTCAACTACCACACCGAAGTACCGTTCTACACGCTGATCTTTGTCGCCACCATGAATCAGCGCGCGTACGATAATTTGACGCCTGAACAGCAGGCGGTAATCGATAATAACTCAGGCATGAAATGGGCTGAAAACGCTGGCGCGGTATTTGATCGTCTCGACGTTGAAGGCAAGCAAGAGGCTGCCGACGCCGGCCATACCATTCGTGAAATTGAAAATCCGCTGGCGCATCCAGACTGGCAGGAGCCGCTTGAAACAGGCATCGAAAATTACCTGACGCAGCTGGAAGAGCGCGGTCTTGATCAGGCGCGCGATGTCTATCAGGCGGCATTGGCAGCCAGTGAGTCTTGCAGCGCCCAATAGGGGTAATGTGTCATGCAGTCTACTCTTTACCGTGCCAGCCATTGGCTGGCCCTTATTTGTCGCTTGGTGGCCGGGGTCGCTTTGATTGGCCTGCTGGCGGTTACCATTGCTGATGTCAGCACACGCTACCTTTCCCGGTTGACGGAGGGCGCGATTGCGCTGCGCGTATCGGGGAGCGTGGAGTTGGTTAGCTATTTGATGTTGTTCGCGCTATTGGCAGCGATGGCGGCTAATGTCGAAAAAAGCCAAGTGGTGGTGGAAGCGTTCTCACATCGCTTACCACAAGCCATCAAAAATCGTGTGCAAGGCGTCTTTTTGCTCGGTTTTATGGCGCTGGGGCTGATCCTGTTTGTGGGGTTACTGGATTCTGCTGCCGCTGCTACGCGGCATGGGGAAATAACCCAAGACCTGCGACTGCCCATGGGGCCGATTTACCAGTTGGCAGCGGTGCTCAGTTTGCTGCTGGGAATACGTAGTTTTATTCACGCCTTGCTCGGCGTTATTTATGCAGTGGGTGAGGAGGCAGCGCATGGGGAGTGAAGCGATTGGTGCCATTGGGCTTGGGCTTTTATTGGTATTGATGATTCTGCGCGTGCCAGTTGCTCTCACGATGCTGATCGTGGGGGTGGTGGGCTTTGCCCAGATCATTAGCTGGGATGCGGCTGTCGCTCAGTTAAAAACCGTGCCGGTGGAAGTACTCTCTAACTACAGTTTCAGCGCCGTGCCCATGTTTATCTTAATGGGCGTGCTGGCTGCTCATTCGGGGATGGCCGGTAAGCTGTTTGATTCAACCCGTATTATTTGTGGTGGCTGGAAGGGTGGCCTGGCGATTGCGGCCGTGGGCTCTTGCGGCATCTTCTCCGCTATCTCCGGCTCTTCGTTAGCGACTGCGAGCACTATGACCCGGGTGGCGTTACCGGAGATGGAGCGCTATGGCTATAACCGTGGCTTAGCCACCGGTGCGCTGGCCGCAGGCGGCACGCTGGGCATTATGATTCCACCCAGTATCGCGCTGCTCATCTATGCCATTCTTACCGAACAGTCCGTTGGCGATATGTTTATGGCGGGGCTAATTCCCGGCCTGCTGGGGCTCGCGATGTATTCACTCACCATTACGGTAGTGATGTATCTGCGCCCTTCACTCGCCGTGGCGGGTGAGCCCACTGCCTGGAAAGAGAAGCTGCTCTCACTGACCGGCTTAGTGCCCTTTTTTGGCGTTTTCCTGGTGATGATTTTAGGTATCTATTTTGGTGCCTTTACGCCGACGGAAGGCGCTAGCGTTGGGGCATTCGCTACGCTGCTCTACGCCTTAGCGAAAGGCATGCGCGGCGCGCAGCTATGGCATAGCGTACAAGAGACATTGGCGCTCTCCGCGGTAGTTTTCTTTATGCTGGTAGGGGCCGAAACGCTGGGTTACTTCATTTCGGTGTCGCGCATTTCGTTCTCCATCACTGACCTACTCTACGGTATGGATCTAACGCCCATCGTCGTCGTGCTGTGCATCCTGGCGCTCTACTTCGTGCTGGGCATGTTCATGGACTCCATCGCGATGCTGGTGATCACCGTGCCGGTGGTTTACCCGATTATTCAGGCGATGGGCATCGACCCGGTGTGGTTCGGTATTTTGACCGTACTGACCGTTGAGCTGGGACTAATGACCCCGCCGGTGGGGATGAACGTGTTTGTGATTAAAGCGATGGCGCCACATGTCGGGCTAGGGGAGATATTTAAAGGGGTGGCGCCTTTTGTGGTTTCTGACTTAATACGACTAGCGCTATTAATCGCCTTCCCCATTTTGAGCACGCTGTTTCTGCTCTAGTTGGTGAGTACGCTTGCCTGTACCCAAGCCAGCGCTATGTCTCTGTGGTGTGCGGTAATACCTTCATCATGAAGGTTTCCGGGCAGTACCCGGCTGTGCACCATCTAATTGCCCACCCCGACATGCGGCGGATCAATTTCACCAGCTCCACCGGCGTTGCGCTTAGTTTTTGAGGCTATCGAGATTTAAACCCCGAAGGTCGAACTGGGAGTTCAACTTTCGGGGTGCTGTGTAGACCTGTATTAATGGGCTCTGTGAAACTTAGAAATCGTATCGAACCCCTAAAGCCCACCAATCCTTATCAATCGCATTGATCTCCCTATCTGTACTGCTAGCATATTCTAAATATACAAACATTGGATCACTAAGCCGGTAGCTGCCACCCGCAACGTATTGGACGTCACTCAAATTCATGTCACTATTTTCCATATAGCTGACGTTCCCGTATATTTTGCCTTCTGAGTAACTAAAAACGGGTGCTATACCATAATGACGAATATCTCCCTGCTCTTCAAATAACGCACCGACACTTAGCTGTGGAGATATTTTGTAGGTTACGCTTGCCCCGAGTAGAGCATCATCATCACCTTCTGCTTCATCATAGCCAGCGGCAAAACGTACCGGGCCTGTTTCATAGGCTACATATCCCATTAGGTTAAGTGTTTCTTCTTCACCTGCATCTTCATCTTCTGGATCGAGCTTTCCAGCGACACCCAGGCTGAAGCCATCGAAACTTTGGGATTCAAAAGAGATAGAGTTTCCACGGGCGCGGGCACCACCTTTTGCCAAGGCTCGCCAATCCACAGTATTTCTTACATTGATAACCTTGGATATGTTCTGATAATAGATGGAGTCAAAGTTACCAACCTTTACGGCTCCGACGTCTTCAAATCGTAGCCCTACATATGTGTTCCTTATATCATCAATGACGTTAGGCCGTGCCTCGTCACGATCATTAGCGGTGAATCTAAACTCGGCTCTTATAAAACCTTCTAGCTTAGGATTTATCCTATGTCCAGCTTTAAAGCCAAGTCGTGAACCTTCTTCACTAATATAGTCGTTACCGTCATCGTTGTTTAACGTCAAGTGTATACGGCCATATAGGTCAAAGTAAGTTTCTCCGTCTTCATACACATTGAATGCCTGTGTGGTTCCTGAAAACCCTAAACCTGCTACTAGTGCCAATGTAGAAATGCCATGGCATTTTTTGTTGTTCAACAACATGTTTACTCCCTGATTTATCTTTTTGAGTTTGTTTTTACACTGCCGTGAGATTTTTTTTCTTTTTGGCCCTCCTCTTTTTTATTAAATGTTGTATGGCGTAGGCATTAATAAGCCGCTCACGCAGCCAAAGCGGGATCACAGAGAGTGGCCAAAGTTGCCAACCTGTAACCCAGCGATGCTGGAGGAGCTTGTAAGCGCAATACGCCCTAGTTTTTATCGGTCAGTCTGAAATCATCGATCTCAGAACATCTGGTGAGTCATTTCTCTTTGGTGACGCTCGTTGATTCCCTTTAGTAGCAGGTGTCGTTTCGACTGTAATGTTGAGCAGTCACTCTGGCGCTGGATCTGCAAGCGTTTTTGGATGCGTTCGATCAGCTGACCTTGAGCGTCTTCAGGACATCGAGTGTGAAATCGGTAATCATGGTGTTTTCTGGTTCTTCATGGGTCGGCATTTTCATTCCTAGCCGACCCAGAATTGACGGGTGTAACCGGCGGTTCTCAACCGAAAAGCCACGGGTCGATCAGCCCACTTGGATAGGTCAGTGTTAAGAACTCAGCCATGCCGACCAGGAAAACGGTGACTCCAAGCGCCATGCTAGCGGCGATCCAGGGTTTGAGCCGTGCGATCACCAGCAGGAAGGTGAGGCAGAATAGCGTAGCTGCGGTAATGAAACCGAGCAGCACCATTGTCGCCACCAGCGCAAAGAAACCGACCAGCCAGAGTCCTTGCTGACGCATAGCCTGGTTTTGCCACAGGGGTCGATGCATCACGCACCGGGCGATCTCCAGCAAGCAGGAAACGGCAAGAATTGCGATGGCCAGACGGGGCATGATGCCCCCAATCAAAGAGAGATCGGCAACATCTATCCAGGCGACGGCGGCGGTGCCAAGCAGCGTGATGAAAAGTACCACGTCGATCACACCCAGGCTGGGGGGCACCGTGGGCGCTGCTGCTGCACCGTCGGTCTGACGGCGTTTGGCCCATAGAGAGCGCAGCATGGGAATTAACATCGCGCCCAGGATGAGGGCACCGATAATCAGCACACCGGGCCGTTGGAAGGCGCCCATTCCCTGAAACTGGACTGCTTGGTAGAAGTAGGATTCGGCACCTGGGGCAAGTACGAAGCCGATCAGGAACGCCGGACGTGACCAGTTCGCCTGCTTGAAAAGAACACCCAAGATGCCGACCGCCCCGAGGGCGAGCAGGTCGCCCGTGGCGCGCGTGGCCTGAAAGGCGGCAAACATGATCAGCACGGTGATCAGCGGTGCCAGGGTGACAAAGGGCAACCGGGTCAGGCTGGCTACCGGGCGAGCGAGAGCCAGACACAATGCAGCCCCCAGGATGTTGGCCAGAGCGAGTGACCAGATAATGGTGTAGGTCAGATCCAGGTGAGTCTCGATCATGCCGACGCCGGGCTGCAGACCAAGCAGCAGAAGCCCGCCGAGGAAGACTGCAGCCGTACCTGAACCGGGCACCCCAAACAACAGGGTCGGTACCATGGCACCACAAGCGCAGGCATTGTTGGCAGACTCTGGGGCAATCACGCCGCGGATATCGCCCTTGCCAAACTCCGACTTGTCTTTGGCGGTTTGAACCGCATGGCCGTAGGTGAGCCAGTCGACCACGGAGCCGGCCAAGCCAGGAATGGTGCCGACTAAACTACCGATACCCGCACAGCGTGCAACGAGCCCACGGTTCTGGCCCACATCCCGAATGCCTTGCCGCCAGCCCTTGCCGAGCTTACAGGGCTCTTCGGCGATTGCACCGCGCTTGACCAGCAGGTCGATGATTTCGGGCAGAGCAAAAATCCCCAGGCCAACCACCACCAGTGGCAGGCCATCATAGAGATAGTCGAGCCCAAAGTTCATGCGGAACTCGCCAGTGGCCGGCGCCATACCAATGACACCCACCAGCAGGCCTAGTCCGCAAGCGGCAAGGCCCTTGAAGAGGTCTTGCCCTGAGAGTACAGCCACCATCGACAGGCCGAGCAGGGTCAACATGAAGAGCTCGGAGGAAGAGAACGAAAGCACCAACGGGCGCGCGATCAGGATGAAGCCAGTCAGTACGACAGCACCGACCAGGCCGCCGATCATCGAGGATAGAAAGGCGCTCGACAGCGCACGGGCTGCCTGGCCACGCTTGGCCAGCGCGAAGCCATCGATCACCGTCGCCTGAGAGGCACTCGAGCCGGGAATTCCCAGTAGCACGGAGGCAAAGGTATCGCCGGTGGGAATCACTGCGACCAGGCCCATCAGCATGCCAAGAGCCACGGTCGGCTCCATGCCATAGAGAAAGGGGAGAAGCAGCGACATACCGGCGATGCCACCAAGACCGGGGATGATGCCGACAACAAGGCCGACAAGAACCCCCACGATCATGAAGAGCAAATGGGAAACAGTGAATAACTGTCCCAAGCTGGAAAGAAGGATATCAAGCATGGCGTGTGGCTCTTGAGTTATTTAAAAAGAGGGAGCCCGGGGCTACCGACCCCGTCGGGGTCGGCACATCCCGCACCGCGTCAGATTTTGGCGCCGTGCTCCGACTGAAGCCAGTCGGCCAGCCATTCGCGGGTAGCATCATTGATGGACATAGCGTCGTCGAGATGGCGCTGTGCAGTGTCGCCGATGACTGGCGTGTACGGGCCCAACTGGGCTGCAGCCGCCTCCTTGAATGCCTCAGTACTTACGAAGTCGCGAGCCGCCTGCCGGTAAGTATCAATCAGGGCTTGCGGCGTTTCCTTTGGCACCATGATCAGCTTTTGCAGTGCATAGCCGGACGCGAAGAACTTGCGGAACGCTTCATAGGCGTCTCCTGTCGGTGCTTCGCCATGGTGCTCCTGGTAGACCTCGTTGAAGGTGGGAAGCTCGGGGAAGGCTGGGTCGCGGACGATCTCTCCTTCATCGTTCAGCATGCCCAGCGAGAAGAGTGGCACGGCCTTGCCGGACTCCACCAACGGCGTTACGTTGCTCAAGTAGGCAGAGGTGGTCTGGAAGTCGATATCGGCTTCGCCACGTTCAAAGGCTAGGCGGCCCTCACCGCGGCTGCGCATACCGAACACTGCCTGTACATCAGCCCCCAGCATATCCAGAGCGATCAATACCGGAAGCTCGACGCCAGTGGGGTTCTGCGCCGCTAGCTTAACTGGTTGTGTCAGCAGGGCATCCAATGCTGCGTCGGCCGTCTCACCCAAGCTTGGCTGGGCATAAACGACACCCCCGGTTGGCGTGGCCAGGATGGGAGTCCAGTCGTTGTAGTCATAGCGAACGCGAGGGTCATCCAGCATGGCCGGATACTGAGTCGAGGCGGAGGTTCCCAGCCAATCACTGCCGTCCGTTTTGGCACGCAAGGCGAAGACATTGGCTCCATTGATGGAACCGCCGCCGGGAACATTGTCGATCATTAAAGTCGGCTCTCCTGGTAGAGAATTGCTCAGCCAGGGAGAGAAGAAACGCGCCCAGACATCGGTACCACCGCCGACGCCAAATGGAATAGTCCATTTGATGTTACCGGGTACTTCGACATCCTGGGCCTGGGCAGAGGTCATTAAACTCAAGCCCGTGAGGGTAAGCCCCAGTAAAGCAGCTTTCTTGAGCCCAAGTGTGATGGTGGGGGCTACAATCTTTTGGGTTTTCATGGCGTTACTCCTAGCATATTGTCGTTGTCGTTATTAAAGATGAGTCGGATGAGAGGACCCAACTGTTTCTATTAAGTCAGTAAATCCAGCCTAGGCGTGGCAGGAAGCGAGTAGAAAATGGAACCACTCATGATTTTTCTGGCAGTGCGAATCAATGACACGCGGGTAATATCGCAGAAATCGTTATTACGGTGCTCAACGTCGATGTCGATGTAACCGGAAGGATGCTCCAGCTTCACCTGCGCCAGAAGCTTGCCAGATGAAATTCGCTTGTTGTCTAACGCGATGCGATGGGCAATGGTGCCTGGGACACTGACCGCCGAGGCTAATGCGATGGCACCGGTCACGGCGATGGCCTTGTGGCAACGATGGGGCACGAAGTAGCGCGTGCACAGAGTGCTGCCGCTGTCCCGAGGCGCGGATAGGAGCACCGGTTTGGGCAACACACCTTGGCTGACGTCGCCCAGACCCATTCGCCGTCCAGCCTCCCGGCGAATAATCTCAAGCCGTTCGAGGGCGTTACGGTTATCATTCAATTCGGCGGGCTCTTCATCACCCCTTAGGCCTAGATCGGCGGCGTCTAACATGACAATCGGAGTCGCTGCGTCGAGACAACTAACAGCGACACCCTCAATCATGTCACAAGCCTGCCCAGTCGGCAGTAGGGCGCCCGTCTTGGTGCCGATAACGTTGAGGAAGCCGAGCATGATGCCGGCTGAGCTCCCCGGCACACCGCTGATGGAGGTATCGCCCTCGTAGGACACCTGACGGCCAGGTGTTGGCACATGGCACTCGATCAAGCGCTGGGTGTTCAGATTTCGAACCCGAACGAGAGTCGTTCCCTCTTGGGGTTCAACCAACCCGGTTTCGATTGCATAAGGGCCTACGGCGGAAAGCATGTTGCCGCAGTTGGGGTTGAAGTCCACATGGTGATTCAGCACGTCGACTTGGGCGAATAGATAGTCGACGTCGGCCTCCGGGTCGGAAGAGCGTTCCACAATCGCGACCTTGCTAGTCAACGGGTCGCCTCCCCCAATACCGTCGATCTGTAGGGAGTGACCGGATCCCATCAAACTGAGCAGGATCTTGGCTTGAGCTTCCTGGCTACTGGGGAGATCACTCATGCGTAGGAAGGGGCCTCGGGAGGTGCCGCCACGCATGATCATGCAAGGAATGCTATTTAACATTGTTCATGCCCGTCTCTGAAAATCATGATCTGAGCATGTCAGTGAACATGTAATGCTTCAAATGCAAATAAAGAGCAGTTCTAATGTGTTTTTTGGATTAATGTGATAGCGTTATCAAATACATTACTTCGTGCAAGAATATACGTATGCAGCATCGGCTAGAATTTTTGGATCTTCAGGCATTCATTCAGGTGGCAGAGCTAGGCTCCTTCCACCAAGCAGCGCAGCGGCTGCATATCTCACAGCCCGCTCTGTCTCGGCGCATCCAGAAGCTTGAGGACTTGCTAGAAGTTGAACTGCTAGAGCGAACCACTCGGCGTACTCGCCTGACCCCCATTGGTGCAGATTTCCTGCCGCGTGCACGCCGCATGATTGAGGAATACGAGTCTTCAATTCTGGGGATACGCGAGCTCGCGACGCACCAGAAAGGCACAGTGACCATTGCCTGCCTACCCACCGCCGCCTTCTATTTTTTGCCCAGCGTGATTCGAGGCTTTAGCGAGGCTTGGCCGGGTATTCGCATTCGTATCCTCGACGTTAGCGCCAATGAGGGGCTAGAGCGGGTCATCAGTGGAGAAGCTGACTTTGGCATTAATATGTTTAGTGCACAAAGCACCGAGGTTCGCTTCACTCCCCTTTTGCGTGATCCTTTCGTCCTCGCCCTGAGATCAGATCACCCACTTGCGGCAAAGGAAGATATTGGTTGGGCGGATCTCGAACAGGTCAGATTAATCACCGTCAGTCGGGATAGTGGCAATCGCACGCTATTGGACAATGCGCTTGCTGCTGAAGGTATACGCTTGAACAGCTTCTACGAGGTTCAACATCTTTCCACCTCGCTTGGTCTGGTGGAATCCGGTCTGGGTGTGGCGATCCTGCCTAGAATGACGATGCCGGGAGCGGATCATGACACCCTCTGCTCTCGGGAGCTTCCAGAGCCCCGCATTCAGCGCACCATTGGTCTAGTCAGAAGTAACTCGCACAGCATCTCCAGCACAGCCCAGTTATTTATCGATATGCTTCTCGAACATTGGGGAAGCTCGGCTAGCTCCTAAAAGCATTTCAATTTGACAGTGATGTCTTTATTGTTAGCTCTTCTACTTTTCATATTGATTTAGTCTGAGCTAACAGGTGTGCTGCCGCAGCCGAAAATCCCGCGGTGAAAGCGTGGTATTGCGCTTAAAAAAGCGCGTGAAGTAAGCCGGTTCAGAAAAGCCTAAGCTGTCAGAGACTTGGCCAATGGTCATATTGGTATAGGTGAGCTGGCGCTTGGCTTCCAGCAGCAAGCGTTCATGCAGCAATTGCAGGGCGCTGCGTCCTGCGAGTTGGCGGCAGAGCATATTCAAGTGCGCGCTACTCACCCCAATCTGCTCGGCTAACTGTTCAATACTCGGCTGCTCGCGATAGTGCGCTTCGATTAGCGCTTGATAGTGCTCTAAATGCTGCCGACCTTTGTCACTTTGGCGGGGGCCGTAGCGCTTTGCCGTGCTGCCGGTATAAGCACAAAGGCGCGATAGCTCGACCACCAAGGCTTGAATAAGTGCTTCGAGTAGGCTGTTTCGTCCAGGGGCAGGGTGGCGGTACTCCTGGTCGACCTGAGAGACCAGGGTGGCAATTCGTTCAGCCCGGTTGGCCTTTAGCAGCGGGTAGAAGTCGGCTTTTTTTAGCGTACTGCTCTCACCCATTAGCGCATGTAAGTGGTCTGCCAATGGCTTGGCCAGGGTAATGATGTGCCCCTGCACATCCGGTGAGAAGTGAAAGCCATGAATGGTCATGGCGGGCACCACGATAGCGCTGGTACTCTGCAGCTGATGGTTCGTTCCCTCCAGTTCTAACTCAACGCTACCTTGAGCAATAAACAGAATATGCACTAGATCGGCGTGGCGATGCGGGCGTATACGCCAGTCATGTAACTGGCTGCGCTCAGGAATGGATTCGCAGTGGAGCAAGTCTGGCGTGGGCCAATGCTGCGTCTCGCCATAGAGCTTAAATACGGGCACGGACGTTGCCGACGAGGCTGGCATCACCGGTATCTCCTATACGACTAAGGTGGGGTGAAAAAGCGCTAAATGTCCAATAATTGATCTAGATCATGCCTTATTATGCGGCGTGTTTCATTGAAAAATACAAGTCATAAGTTTTAGATAATGACAATGATGAGGCATCCCCTATGAAAACACAGGTCGCGATTATTGGCGCTGGCCCTTCTGGTCTACTGCTGGGGCAGCTACTCCATCGCCAAGGCATTGATAATGTGATTGTTGAGCGGCGTAGCGGTGAATATGTATTGAGCCGTATCCGCGCCGGTGTGCTTGAGCAAGGCATGGTGGACTTGCTGCGCGAAGCGGGTGTTGACCAGCGCATGGATGCAGAGGGCTTACCCCATGACGGTTTTGAGCTTGTTTTCGACAACCGCCGCGTGCGAGTCGCACTGGATGAACTGACTGGCGGCAGTAAAGTCATGGTTTACGGCCAAACCGAGGTCACGCGGGATCTGATGGAGGCCCGCGCCGCCGCTGGCGCGACAACGCTCTACGAGGCGGAAAACGTGCAGCCCCACGACCTGGAGAGCGACAGCCCCTACCTCACCTTTGAACATAACGGTGAAACGGTCAGGCTTGAGTGCGACTACATCGCCGGGTGCGATGGCTATCATGGTGTCTCCCGCCAATCGATCCCTCAAGAGCGCATTAAAGAGTTTGAAAAGGTTTACCCGTTTGGCTGGTTAGGGGTGCTCTCGGACACGCCCCCGGTCTCTGATGAGCTGATTTACGCAAGCCACGAGCGTGGTTTCAGTCTTTGTAGCATGCGCTCTGCCACCCGCAGCCGTTACTACCTGCAAGTACCCTTGGATGAAAAGGTAGAAGATTGGTCGGACGAGCGTTTTTGGGAAGAGCTCAAGCGCCGCCTACCTGACGAGGTGGCCGCCAAGCTTGTCACCGGGCCTTCCATCGAGAAGAGCATCGCACCGCTGCGCAGCTATGTGGTCGAACCAATGCAGTACGGGCGACTGTTTCTGGTCGGTGATGCGGCGCATATTGTACCGCCCACCGGTGCCAAAGGGCTTAACCTGGCCGCCAGCGATGTGAATACGCTTTATCGGCTAATGGTGAAGGTCTACCAAGAGGGACGCACGGATTTGATCGAGCGCTACTCACAAACGTGCCTGAAGCGCATCTGGAAGGCGGAGCGCTTTTCCTGGTGGATGACCTCCATGCTGCACAATTTCTCTGATGAGGAAGATTTCAACAGCCGCATGCAGTTGGCCGAGCTGGACTACATAACCAGCTCAAAAGCGGGGCTGACGACCATTGCGGAAAACTATGTGGGTCTGCCCTACGAACCGCTGGAATAGCGCCTACCCGTTGTCCATTTATCCTCCTTGCCCAGGCTGACGCTTGGGCTTTTTTGTGCCTTCTCGCTCAGTTTAAACAGTGTTTTCGTGGACTATTTCCGTGGTCTAAGTGAGTAATGGCGGTGGTGGCTACATCGTGTGAGGCTTTTGCTTGAGCGTGCCGAATTAAAAGCGAGCAGATCCGCTCCAGTGTGCACAGTATTGGTGCGCTGTGATACTTACTAAGCCATCCGATTACTTAGGTAGGCGGCTAATTATTCTCAAGAAATTAATTTATATTATTGATAATAATTGAATTAATTTTAATGGGCGAGTTTTTTGCATAAAAAAATAGATTTATGTCTGGGTATTTACTTTACTTTTCATGTGATGTTGAATGTTTTCTGCTAGGATTACCTGACATTCAACACAAAAACAAATAGGGCTAATGACCAATGACCAGCCAAAAAAAGCTGTGGCTCGAAACTTCTCGCCGACTGACACGCTTGAGCGGCGTATGCGCTGGGGTGCTACTCAGCACCAGTGCGTTAGCGGATAATATCAACCTCAGCTATGCCTTCTTTGCGCCTTCCCAAACCTTTCCCGCTGTGCAGATGGAGCACTGGGCGAAAGAGCTTAACGAAAGAACCGATGGCCAGGTAAACGTCAACACCTTCCCTGGTGGAACGTTGCTGACGGCTGCCAACATGTTCGATGGCGTCTTAAACGGTGTTGCCGATATCGGTCTCTCTGCCACCTCATACGAGCCGGGACGTTTTCCGTTACTCAATTTGGCCGGAAATCTAACGGGTATCGACGTGAATTCGCAGACAGCCAGCCAGGCAGTGTACGAACTGATCAAAGAGTTCCCTGCAGAAACGCTGGGCTTGGAAGAGTTTAAAGTCATCACGGCGTTCACCTCAGAGCCAGGCTACCTACATACTCAAGAATCAGTGACTTCGCTGGAGGATCTTGAGGGCCAAGAGATCAGGGTGCCAGGCGACAGTACAGCCGTTGTTCAAGCCCTTGGTGGCGTGCCTGTGGGTCTCACCCAATCGGAAACGGGGGAAGCCCTTCAGGCGGGTATCGTTAATGGCTATGTAGGTTCACGTGAGACGCTGATGGATCTGCAGTATGCCCGCAATGTGAGCTATATCACGGATTATCCTCTGACCAACGTTGTCTTCGTTGCGGTGATGAATCAGCAGCGGTGGGACGCTTTACCTGAAAACGTTCAGCAGGAGATCGATGCATTGGGTGCCGAAATGGCCTCCTATGCAGGTAAGTATCTCGATGAACACATCCAGGAATCCTTGACGTGGGCTGCCGAGAACCATGATCTTGAGCAGCTCACCTTGTCCGAGGAGGAGGCTGAGCGCTGGTCGGCCTTGCTGGAGCCCATCAATGAGCAACGGCTGGAAGAGGTGGCTGCTCAAGGGCTTCCTGCCTTTGAGTTGCGCGATCGGTTTATTGAGCTGATCGAACAAAACCAATAGTTGCCTGCGCTTTTTGTCTGGGCGCATTTATTTGCGCCCAGTAAGCGCCATGCTGATAGATCTAGGTAGTTACCATGAATAAATTTAATTGGGTAATTAGCCGTCTCTTACTCTATGTAGCCGGCTCGGCATTACTAATGATGGTATTTTTGGTGGTCGGTAACATCATAATGCGCCAAGTTAGCTCTTCATTTGGTGGTACCACCGAAATGGTGGGCTGGCTAACCGCGGTGGTAGTGGCGCTATCGCTCGCATACTCCCAGCTTACCAAAGCCCATATTGAGCTAGACTTGCTGGTCGAACATTTGCCCACCCGTCTGCAAAGCGTTCTCTATGTCTTGGTCTCAGGTGCAAGTTTTTTATTCTTCTCCATGGTGGCTTGGAAGCTTTGGGAGTATGGCTTTAGCGCTATGCAAAGAGGTTCTTTATCGCAAACACTGCGTATTGCGTTTTACCCCATTGTTTATCTAGTGGCACTAGGGTTTTCTGCTTTTTGCTTGGTTCTTTTAGCAGATTTTTTGAGTAGTCTAAAAAAGGTGGTAACACAATGAGTATGACGCTGGTAGCTTTGTTAGGCGTGCTCTGTTTGTTTCTTCTTATTTTGTTAAAAATGCCGATTAGCTTCGCTATGTTCATGGTGGGTTTTTTTGGCATGCTTTACATGACTAGTCCTATTGCCGCGTATAACGTTATTAGTTCAGGAATCTGGGAGCAATTATCGGGTTACTCTCTTAGTGTCATACCCTTATTTATTTTTATGGGGGAATTGCTGTTTCGCTCAGGGATAACGGAAAAAATATTTGCAGCTGCCTATGCCTGGATAGGCCATTTCCGTGGCTCCATGGCCACAACGACGATCCTTAGCAGCGCAGGTTTTGCAGCGGTTAGCGGTTCGAACACCGCCACAGCAGCTACTGTCGGTACCATTGCTCTCCCCGAAATGAAGAAATTTGGCTATAACCGCGCGCTCAGTGCTGGCAGTGTCGCGGCGGGGGGCACGCTGGGGGTCATCATTCCACCAAGTTCTGTGCTGATTGTTATTGCGCTACAAGCTGAGCTGGCCATTCGCGACCTGTTTCTAGCCAGTATTGTCCCTGGGCTTATCCTGGTCGTGCTGTTCATCGCGACGATTGGACTACTCTGTCGGCGTCGCCCCGATATGGGGCCAGCAGGTGTGCGTTCGAGCTGGTCCGTAAGGTGGCGTTCGCTGAAAGGTATTATCGAAATTGGTGCCCTGTTTACACTAGTACTGGGGGGGCTATTTGCGGGCTGGTTCACCTCAACAGAAGCTGCTGCGGTGGGCTGTATTGGCGCAATGCTGATTACCCTGATACAAGGAAAGCTCTCTTGGGCCGTCTTGAGTGAGGCTATCGCTAATGCTCTCAAGTCGTCGGCCATGATCTTGATGTTGGTTGCTGGAGCGGTCATCTTCGGGCGCTTTCTTACCATCACAAGACTGCCTTACATGGTGGGCGAGTGGGCGGCGGCATTGCCCTTGCCAGCCATAATGGTAATGGCCTGTATTCTGCTGATCTATGTGATCGGCGGAGCGCTAATGGATGCGATGGGATTTTTAATTATCTCAATCCCGATTTTCTTTCCCGTAGCGCTTGCCTTGGGTTACGACCCAATCTGGTTCGGCGTGGTGGTATGTATCGTTACCAGTATGGGGGCGATTACACCGCCGGTGGGGGTGAACGCTTTCATTGTAAAGAGCTTGGATGCAGAGTTACGAATGGGAGAGACATTCCGTGGAGTGGGTTACTTCATACTCCCTTATCTGCTGTGCATTGCCTTGCTGTTGGTTATTCCTCAACTTGTATTGTTCGTCCTTTAGCGTTTACCCGATTATATAAATGGTTATAAATTTTATGCCTATTTACTTGAAATTTCATGTGATAAGTCTAGCGAGGTGGCTGAGGTGACTATATTGACATCGAGGTTAAGCCTGGGGCAGGGGGCGCGCAAAGTGGTCGTCAAAGATACGATCGATATCGCCGGTTTCCCCACCTGTGCAGGATCCGCTGCCCTTGCTGACACACCGCCAGCCGTGGCCCATGCAGAGATCGTCGAGCGGACGCTCAAAGCGGGATACCACATCGTGGGGAAGGCCAATCTGCATGAGCTGGCGTTTGGTATGACGGGCATCAATGCTTGGGCTGGCACGCCAGAGAATCCGCGCTACCCCAGCCTTATCCCTGGCGGTTCTTCCAGTGGGTCGGCCGCCGCGGTGGCCGCTGGTCTTGCCGATATTGGCATTGGTACAGACACCGGTGGCTCTATTCGCGTCCCCGCTGCTTGCTGTGGTGTCTACGGTCTTAAGCCCACCTTCGGGCGCTTGAGTCGCCAAGGTGTTATGCCAGCGGAAAGTAGCCTCGATTGCGTAGGCCCCTTGGCTTGTGACCTTCACGCTCTGATAGCTTTCATGGCGGCGATTGACCCTCACTTTCAGTCGTCAATGGAGGGGGCCGAGCCTGTACTGGGGTGCATCGGCGTAAATGCTGAGTCGGCCATTTGGGCAAGTATCGAAGGCCAGCTCAGTCGGTCTGGCCTGGCGCGTGGGGATGTCGCCTTGCCGCTTATGGCCGAGGCGTTCGAGGCTGCCATGGTGATTATCAATCGCGAAACTTTCCGTGCCTGCGAGGCATTGCTTGCCACAGGCAAGGTGGGCGCGGATGTCGATCAACGTTTGAAGGCCGCTGCCGCGACGACCGATGCCGAGCTAAAAGAGGCGGAGCGCATACGTCGTGCCTTTACTGCCGAAGTAGATGCAGTGCTAGAGCGGCATGATGTCCTGGTGCTGCCGACGTTGCCGCATTTTCCCATGACCGTTCAGGATGCTTTTTCGGGCCACCAGGATTTGAAAATATCGTCCCTTGCGCGGCCCTTCAACCTATCTGGGCATCCCGCCTTATCGATCCCTCTTGAGTCTCAGCAAACATTGCCTGTCTCCATGCAACTGATTGGACGTCGTGGCGATGACGCGGGTGTATGCAGGGCTGCTTTGCAACTCATGGGCCGGGTTTCGTCAGCGGGAGAGGAACAAAAAAAAGGAGTGAATCATGCAACAACACATTGATAAATCACAGTGGGGAGGCGAGGAGCGTTTTGATGCGCTGCTTGAGTCAATCCGATCCCGGCGCAAAGAGCTCGAGGAGTTGCGCCATATCCCCATGGATATCATTGACGAATTCAAAGCCATTGGCGTCTATCGTGCCATGGTACCTGCCACCTACGGCGGTGATGAGAAGTCGCCCGCCGAGTTCCTGAAAATGGTCGAAGCGATCTCGGCGGCGGATGGCTCCTCTGGCTGGGTAGCGAGTTTTGGCATGAACCCCGCCTACTTGGCCGCGTTACCCGAGGAGACCCTAAAGGAAGTGTGGGGGGATTCCCCTGACATCGTCTTCGCTGGAGGGATTTTTCCGCCCCAACCCGCTGAGCGGGTCGATAACGGTTTTCGTATCAAAGGACGATGGAAATTTGCCAGCGGTTGTATGGGGGCATCGCTATGTGGCGTGGGCATTCTCCCCGCTGAAGAAGGTGCTCTGCCACGCATGGCAGTGCTGCCCCGCGACCAGGTGAAGATCGACCCGACCTGGGACATGTTGGGCATGGTAGCCACCGGCAGCCACGATCTCGTGGTCGAGGACGCTTATGTTCCAGAGGCCTGGACCTTCGTGCGCGGCGGCAAGCCCAACGTCGATACCGCCTTCTTCCGCTACCCATCACTCTCCTTCGCCGCTCAGGTGCTGGCAGTGACTACCCTGGGCTTGGCCCGGGAGGCACTGGATATCGTCCGCGCTATGGCCGGTGGGCGTAAATCAGTCACCGGTGCCCCCAATCTGGGTGAGCGTGAGTATGCCCAGATTGCCCTCGGCAAGGCCGAGGCCAAAGTTCGCGCCGCCCGCGCCTTCTTCTATGAGAGTACCGACGCCGCCTGGGCAAGCATTCAGGCCGGGGGCGAGCCAAGCCGTGAGCAGGTCAACCTGCTGCGACTCTCTACCACCCATTTGACCCAGGAGTGCGCCGAGTCGATTCGCAGCGTATATCAGATCAGCGGCATGACTGGGGCCGACAACGGCCACCCCCTGTCGCGAATCCTGCGCGACTCGCAGCTGTGTACCCAACACGCCTTTATGGGCGAGATCACCTGGAAGAATGCCGGCGCCATATTCTTCGGCCACGATCCTTTACCGGGCTACCTATAACCGCCCTACGTAGTTTAACCAACGGAGATCAACACTATGCATCGCGTACTTTTCTGCATCGGTATCAACCAAAATTTCATGAACGCTACGGCCGAGGAAGGCAAGCAAGTCTGGCAAGCCTTCAGCCAGATGATGCAAGGCATCGATGAACTTCCTGACGTCACTATCCTGGGGATCATGGATGACGACCGCATCATGGTCGGCCCTTCCACCACCGCCCCCTGGACCGCCTACATCATGGCCGATGTCCCTGATTACGAGACTGTTGTAGCCGCCTGCAACTTCTTCCGCACCATCCCGGTGGGGGATGGCACCTATAAGCTCTGGAAATACGCCCGTGTCGAAGCGCGTATCGGCCGTGAGTTGGTGGTACCTGAATAAAGACAGCATTAGCTGGCTAGGCATGAGGAGAACAAAATGAACCAATTAATCGACGTCAAAAACATCGCGCTCGAACCAGATCAACTGGTCAATAACGATAAGATTGCGACCCCGATGTACACCAGCGCGGCGCTGTTTGAGCAAGAGCAAGAGAAGATTTTCCGTAACACCTGGGTATGGGTAGCGCATACCAGCGAGATCCCCGATAAGGGGTCTTTTAAGCTGTCCAAAGTAGGTCGTGAACCGGTCATCGTGGTACGTGACCGTAAGGACAATATCCATGTAATGGTTAATCGCTGCCGCCACCGGGCAGCGACGGTGTGCGAGGTTCACAAGGGCAAGACCTCATCTTTCCAATGCCCTTATCACGGTTGGGGCTATGGACTCGATGGCAGCCTGCGTGCTTTGCCGAATCCCGAACAGTATGGCGATGATTTCGATAAGTCACAGCATGGGATGCTCAAGCTACGCGTTGAAAGCTATCAGGGCATGGTCTTCGCCACTTTTAACGAGGGCATTGAGCCATTGGAAGACTTCCTTGGTGCTGCCAAGAAGTGGATCGATCTGTTTATGAAACAGGGCGGTGGATACCCTGTAAAAACCCTTGGCGAACATCAGTTTTCGGTGCCAATGAACTGGAAGGTTCAGCTCGAGAACACCACCGACGCCTATCACTTTCCGATCGTGCATAAGTCCTTCCTGCAATCCCTCGATGAGGAAGCCGAAAAGACGTTCACCTTCCTTGATGGCGAAGGCTTCGTTGAAGACCTGGGTAACGGTCACTCCGTCATGGTCATGATTCCCGAACTCGTCGATCTAGAGGAGGACCTCGATCGCAAGATTCCAGAGCGTTTTGCAGAGCTGGCGCAGGCGCTGCGCGACGAAGGCTACCCGGAAGACCAAGTCCGTCGCATTGTGCGCGCGGTAGGTGGCTCTGGGTTCAACCTTAATCTATTCCCCAACGTGGCGTGCTCAATGGCCTTCTTCCGGGTGTTGACGCCCGTTGCTGTCGATAAAACTGATATTCGCCACATTGCCATTGGTATGGAGGGAGGTCCCGACATCGCCAATCGCGTACGTCTGCGCTTGCATGAACACTTTCAGGGCCCCATGGGCTTTGGTTCTCCCGACGATGCCGAGGTCTGGGAGCGAATCCAGCGGGGGGTCGATGGCGGTGCTGAACTACCGATTCTGGTCAATCGTGGCATCGAGAAGGAAGTGCCGGGCGAGGCAGGGCCACGTGGTCATGTATCGGATGAAACGGGCATGCGTGCCGCCTATGCGATGTGGAAACGGATGATGCAGGAGTGAACGAAATGAACGCAATCGACAATGAAAGCCTGCTCTGGCAGGTCGCGCAGTTTATCTGGCACGAAGCGGCGATTCTGGACGCAAAAGAGTACGACGCTTGGCTTGATCTGTGGCAGCCAGAGGGCTTGTACATCATTCCTATCGAGGACGCCGACGATTACGCGGCAGTGCTCAACCTCTGTTACGACGATGACAAGATGCGCCGGGATCGTATTAAACGCTTCCAGGATGGTTTCTCGATCTCTTCGGCACCCCCTGCCGTCACCGTACGCACCTTGTCTCGTTTTGTGATCGATGCCGTCGATGGCAATACGATTGTCGTTTCATGCGCGGAGCACCTGATTGAAGACAAGTTTGGGCGTCAGCGCATTTGGGCCGCCAATGTGCGCTACACCCTCACGTCCTCCGATACCGGCTTCCGTCTTCAGGAGAAGGTGGTTCGTCTACTCAACTCTGATGGAGTGCTGAATTCGTTCAGCTATTTGTTCTGATGAGCGTACCACTACCCGACAAAATTCAGACCGCGGTGGTGACCGGCGGCGCACGTGGACTCGGGGTTCACATCGTACGCGCACTGCATAAGGCGGGGTTTCGTGTCGTTATCACCGATATCGACACCGGCCCCGCCGAAGCGCTGGCATCCGAGCTCGACCTGGCCGGGGAAACCGCGGTGACCGCAACCCTCGATGTCGCCAAGCCAGAGGATTTCCAGTGCGTGCTGGACAAGATTGTCGCGCGCTGGGGCAGTTGCGAAGTGCTGGTCAATAACGCAGCCCGAACCGCTGTACAGGGAGTGTTTGATATTGACCCAGCCCACTTTAACGAAGTGATGACCACCAACGCTGGCAGTGTCTTTGCCGGTTGCCAGATCTTTGGTCGCCACTTCAGAGAGCGTGGCTATGGGCGCATCGTCAACCTGGCGTCGCTGGCAGGGCAGAACGGCGGTACCGCCACTGGCGCTCATTATGCAGCCTCCAAGGGCGCCATTCTGACCTTGACCAAGATTTTCGCCCGCGATCTGGCGGCGGATGGGGTGACCTGCAACGCCATTGCGCCGGGGCCGCTGGATACCCCGATGGTGCGTGAGGTACTCGGTGACAATCTGGATAAAGCGCTTGCCAATATCCCCGTAGGCCAGCTGGGTTCCCCTGAGCTGGTCGCGCAAATGGTGAGCTTTCTTGCCAGCCCTCAGGCGGCTTTTGTAAACGGTGCCTGCTGGGACGTCAATGGCGGCATTTACATGCGCTGAGCATCTGGAGATGACAATGCAAGATGACATCATGACCCTGCACGTTGTGCGCCGCGATATTCATACCAATGAGATCGCAGTGATCGATCTGGCTGCTGAGAGTGGCGCTGATCTGCCTGCCTTTGAAGCAGGCGCCCACATTGATATTCACCTTGATGAAGGGCTAGTGCGCCAATACTCGCTGAGTAATCCCCCAGGGGAGCGCCACCGTTATCGGCTCGGGGTGCTGCTCGACCCCGCCTCTAGGGGAGGATCCAAGGCAGTACACGACCGCCTACACGAAGGTGTCCAGGTGAAGGTTGGCGTGCCACGCAATCTATTCCCACTGGATGGATCGGCACCGCATAGCCTGTTGGTGGGCGGTGGCATCGGTATTACGCCAATGATTGCCATGGCGTACGAGCTGCGCGATGCCGGACGCTCCTTCGAGTTGCATTACTGCTGCCGTGGGCGTGAAAAGGCAGCTTTTATTGATGAGCTTGAGTCTGCCTTTGGCGATGCGTTAGTAATGCACTTCGATGATGGGGAGGCCTCCCAGCGGCTGGAAATAGAGACGTTGCTGGCGTCACAACCCGCCCATACCCACCTCTATGTATGTGGTCCCACCGGTTTTATGGACTGGGTGATTAATGCCGCCCGTCAGGCGGAGTGGCCGCAGAATCGTGTGCATTCAGAGTACTTCTCTGCAGAAGTGGATACCAGCGGCGCCGCATTTGAAGTGGAGGCGGTTGCCAGCGGCATCACCGTTCAGGTGGAAGAGGGCATGTCCATCGCCCAGGCGCTCAAGGCGGCGGGCGTCAAGGTCAATGTTTCCTGTGAAGAGGGGGTTTGTGGCACCTGTATCTGCGAGGTGCTGGAGGGCACTCCCGATCACCGTGACCACTTTCTCAGCGAAGAAGAAAAGGAAGATAACGACCAGATTGCCGTGTGCTGCTCCAGGGCTAAAAGCGCACGCCTAGTCATTGACCTTTGATCCGCCAGCGTAAAGGGAAACCGCATGCATGCCGTCAAAACAAGACTATGTGAGCCGATTCTAAACCTGTGTGGCCTCTGCCTGTTACTGATCGCCTTTGTCATCGGTGCGGGGGTGTTGATGCATTTGTTTGGAGTGTCGCAACTCATTGCGTTTGAAACGCCCCATTGGCTGGTGGGGGGAGCAATTACGTTCAACTCTTTGATGGGGTTACAGGTACTGCTTTTTGCAGTGGCCATCATGATGGCCATCGCCCCGGTCTTACTGCTGGATCGGCACGTTAGGGTTGATGTGTTCCACTCCCGTTTATCGGCACGCTATCGGCATGCGATCGATATTGTCGGGCATGCACTGTTCGGTATTCCTTTCTTTGCGTTGCTACTTCTGCCCGCTTATCGATTTGTCGAGCGCGCCTACTTGACCAGTGAGCGCTCGACAGATGGGGGGCTGACGGACATATACGTTATCAAGGCCACCCTGCCTATCGGAATCACCCTGTTTTTGGCGGTGCTGGTATATCTGTTAGTGAAACGAACTTGGTTATTTATATCAGGGAGCTCGGATCATGCTTGAACTCTGGCTGCCTCTCTCCATGGTGTTGCTGCTATTCGCGGGTATTTTGTCGGGCTATCCGGTGGCACTGGTGTTGGGTGGGGTGTCGGCCATTTTTCTGCTGTTTTCAGATCTCCCCTTGGCCTTCTCCAATCTCATGTTGACGCGCGTGTATGCGAACGCGCTGAGCAACTGGCTCTACGTTGCCATCCCGATGTTCATCATGATGGGGTTGCTGTTGGAGCGAACCGGCTTGGCCCGTGATGCTTTCCGCGTCAGTGAACGCTTGCTGCGCAGGCTTCCTGGCCATCTCGCGCTGACGGTGCTGTTCATCGGCGGGTTGATGGCAGCAACTACTGGCGTTGTTGGCGCTTCCGTTGTCCTGCTGGCGGTACTGGCGTTGCCCCGAATGCTCGATGCTGGCTACTCAGCATCGGCGTCGGCGGGGCTCATTTCAGCCTCGGGCACGCTCGCCATTCTGATGCCGCCTTCCGTTATGCTGATCATTCTATCCAGCCTGGTGTCGGTACCCGTCGGCCATCTGTTTAAGGCTGCCTTGATCCCGAGTGCTTTGTTGCTACTGCTCTACACCCTCTATTCGCTTGCCCTTGCATGGAGGCAGCGGCATTCGCCTTTAGCGGATATCAAACGCCCAGATGAGCAGCAAGGTGGCGGCGTTGGGCGCAACCTGCTGGCGTTGTTCCCTTTCCTCGTACTGATCCCCATCGTACTTGGCACCATCGTCTATGGAGTGGCGACGCCTACGGAGGCCAGCGGTGTTGGCGTGCTGGCGGTGTTGGGGTTTGCCGGTGTCATGCAGAAAATCGATGTGGAATCGGTAATGACAGCGGCGAGAGAGACCGTGGTATCGACTGCCATGATCATGATGTTGGTCATTACGGCGACTTGCTTCTCGCTAATTTTTAAAGGGGTCGGCGGTGATGGCTTAATTCGCAGTAGCTTGGGGCTGATGGGGGGAGGCAGCTGGAGCGTGTTAATCCTCATCCTGTTGCTGGTTTTCGTGCTGGGGTTCTTTCTGGACTGGCTGGAAATATCCTTGATTCTGATGCCTATCTTTGTGCCTATCATCACCCAGCTGGAACTGTCGAATGGGCTTACCGGTGGAGCGCTGCTGGTGTGGTTTGCCATTCTGTTTGCTATCAATTTGCAAACTTCCTTTCTCACTCCCCCGTTCGGCGTATCGCTCTTCTATTTGAAAGGGGCCGTGGGTGATCGCGTTGCCACTCTGGATATTTATCGAGGCGTACTGCCCTTCATCGCCATCCAGCTGTTCGTCTTGCTACTGATCCTGCTGTTTCCGGGGCTGCTCATGCTGTAGCCGTTGTATCAACCATCACCGCACAGAACTTACGACACAGAACTTAGGAAATGGAACTTAGGAAATAGAACTTACTAAACAAATAGAACAGGAGTTAACACCATGACGTTGTCTTTGAAGAGCACCATTATCGGTACTGGAGCGTCGCTACTCGCCTCCACCGCGATGGCCCAGAATTTGACCCTGCAATCCGCTTTTCCCTTCAGTCTTGAGGTCATTGATACCTCAATACATCGCTTTGTCGAGGATGTCTCCACGGCGACCAACGGGGAGCTGACCTTCACTCCTTATGATGCCGGATCCTTTTCGCCCCCCTTCGAAATTCTGGAAAACGTCGGTAACGGCAGCCTGGACGCAGGTTGGTCGGCCGCCAGCTACTGGGCAGGTCAGATTCCGGCTGCCGCGCTGTTTCAAAGCATTCCCTTCGGCCCTGATGTACCTAAGTACCTGTCCTGGCTATATGGCGGCGGCGGTCTCGAACTGTGGGAGGCGCTGTACGCACCCCATAATGTCGTACCGATTCCCTGCGGCAGCATGATCTCTGAAGCGGGCGGATGGTTCACCGAGGAAATCACTAGTGTTGAAGACCTCAATGGCATGAGCATGCGCATTAGTGGTCTGGGTGGAGAGGTGATTAGTCGCTTGGGAGTGTCGCCAGTTTCCATTCCTGCTGGCGAGACGTTTCTCGGGCTTGATACGGGGCGCATTGGTGCCGCTGAGCTCAGCTTTCCCACCATTGATACCAGTGCGGGCTTCTTTGAAGTTGCCAAGCACTACTACTTCCCTGGTTGGCACCAGCCCGGCAGCCTCAATGAACTGCTGGTTAACGCTGACGTGTGGGCTGGCTTGGCAGAAAGCCAGCGCTTGGCCGTGCGCAATGCCTGCAGTGATTTGAGCATTCGTATGTTTGCCCACGATATGCAGGCTCAATCCGCCGCCCTGGAAGAGTTTCGCAGCGCTGGAGTAACCGCTGAACGCTTCCCTGAAGAGGTGTTGGCTGCCTTGCAGTTGGCCACAGAGGAGGTGCTGGAAGAAGCGGCTCAGCGTGATAACGACTTTGCCGACGTCATTGAGTCGTATCAAAACTTTAGCGAGCGCTATGACGAGTACCGCGAGCTAACCGCTTTTTAACCACCCCGAGCCAACCGCTCAAATACGGATAATGAGGATTGCGATGCCTACCGTTCACGTTTACATGATGTCAGGCCGGACACAGCAGCAGAAGGAATCACTGATCAGCGAAGTCACGGATGCTGTGGTTTCTTCGCTGAGTGCGCCCAAAGAGAATGTTCGGGTAATTATTAGTGAGGTACCCAAGAGCGAGTATGGAATTGGTGGCGTCACCGGCGAGAAGCTAGGGCGCTGATTTATAACAACAAGCACGCTGGAGAATGAAAAATGAACTTTGACGCAAGAGATTTCCGCCGCGCCCTAGGCAAGTTTGCTACTGGCGTCACGGTGGTAACTACCCGCAACGCCAGCGGTGAAAATTTTGGCGTCACCGCGAGTAGCTTCAATGCGGTGTCGATGGATCCGCCGTTGATCCTGTGGAGCATAGATAAAGGGGCTCACAGCCTCGCTACATATCAAGTTGCTGAGCATTTCGTTGTCAATGTGCTGAGCAATGCCCAAGTCGATATCTCAAATCGTTTTGCAAGCCGTGGCGAGGATAAGTTTGCCAATATCACCTTTGAGGAGGGGGTTGGTGGAGCCGCCAAGATAACGGATGCGGCGGCCCATTTTGAGTGCCGTACCTGGAACGTCTATGAGGGTGGGGATCACCTTATTATTGTTGGTGAAGTGGTGCGTTATGCTTATCGGGACGTGGGCAGCGCGCTCGTGTTCCACAATGGCCGTTATGCGGTGCCTGAACCGCATCCCATGTTGCTACCTGTGAATGAACAGAGTTCCTTGAATGGTCGTTTGGGTAAGCATTTGCTCTACCTGATGCGCGAAGCCCTCGCCGCCTATCGCGGCGATTTCTATCCTCGGCTCGCCAGCCTCGGAGTCAATGACAATGAATGGCGAGTACTGACCTTACTGGCGGATCGTGGTGTTCTAGGGGTCGAAGATTTGGCCCGGTCTGTGGCCCAGCCTATTGCGGATCTCAACGATACATTGAATGGGCTACAAGAGCGTGCACTAGTGGTTCTAGCAAACGATGGAAGTGTCCTGCTCAGCGAAGCGGGAGAGACGTTAGCGCTGCGCTTATTGGCTATGGCAGATGACTACGAGCAGCGTCTCTTCGAAAGTTTAGAGCCAACCGAGATAAGCACAATCAAATCAGGGCTAGGGCGAGTAATCGAACGCCTTGGTACTACTGCTTAAACATTGAATTCATTGGCAAGTAGGCTTGAGAAAGCACTACTTTCTTAAGACTAATTATAAGACAGATGGCGTGTTTTTCGCGCCGCAAAAACTTGGAGTTTAAAATGACACAGGTATCTGATAACGAACTGAAAGCCTTGGTATCACGTATCGAAGTACTCGAAGCAGAAGCTGAAATTCGCCGTATTCAAGCACGTTATATGTTTTTATGTGACACGCCGATTCCCGAGTATGGCGTGCAAAGTGATGATGAGCGAATTGATTTGATTATGGATTTGTATACAGAGGACGCTGTATGGGAAGGCGTTGGAGAATATTACGATAATCAATTTGGTCGCGCAGAAGGGGCTGCTGCTATCCGTAAGCATTTCGAAGGATTTTGGAAAAAAGACCAAGACCCCAAGCTCTTGCTAAACGTTCACTATCTGACATCAGAGCAAATTCATGTGACTGGTGATACAGCGGAAGGCCAATGGGTACACTGCCAACCCTGGATATTCTCTGATGGTAAGGCACTGCTTCGCTCATCAAGATTGAATAATGGTTTTCGCAAAGAGTCTGATGGTAAATGGAGAATTACTAGAACGCGTACAGAGAATGTGTTTGTTGCACCTCTTAAGGAAGGTTGGGCGTCTGACTTTCCTTCTCAATCAATGTTGCTCAAACCCTGACTATATAACTTTTAAGGTTATTAAAAGCTTTGTGGGCTCATTATTACTATACCTTGAGCCCACTGCATTCTCTAAACAGTCTAGGTAAGAGCATGCCATATTCTTTTTTATATTCTACCAATCCTGCACGTATTGTTTTCGGTCCTGGCAGTTTGGAGCGAATTGCTGATGAGGTGCGCCGGCTGGAGTGTACCCGAGCGCTGGTACTGTCGACTCCCTTTCAGCGGGAGGATGCCGAGCGCCTTAGTCATCAGTTGGGAGAACTTGGAGCTGGCGTCTTTAGCGAAGCGGCTATGCATACTCCTGTAGAGGTGACTGAGCAAGCAATGGCAGCCTTTGCCGCAGTGAAAGCTGACTGTGTGGTCGCTCTAGGGGGGGGCTCCACTATTGGTCTAGGAAAGGCGATTGCTTATCGTAATAATGCGCCTCAAGTTGTCGTAGCCACGACTTACGCTGGATCGGAGGTTACTCCGATACTGGGGCAGACAGAGAACGGTGTGAAGACTACCGTTAAGGATGCATCAATTCTGCCTGAAGTAGTGATCTACGACGCCGAGTTGACCCTAGGGCTGCCGGTATCGATGAGCGTGACCAGCGGCCTAAACGCCATGGCCCACGCTGTGGAGGGCCTGTATGCCAAAGATCGCAACCCTATCACCACGTTGATGGCTATGGAGGGTATTCTCAGCCTTAAGGAAGCTCTGCCCGTAATCGTTGAGCGGCCAGAAAACGTGGAAGCTCGCAGTAAAGCTCTCTACGGTTCCTGGTTATGCGGTACCGTGCTGGGCACGGTTGGTATGGCTCTGCATCACAAGCTGTGTCATACCTTGGGCGGGAGCTTCAATCTGCCCCACGCCGAAACCCATGCCATCATGCTAGCTCATACTGTGGCCTACAACGCTCGGGCTGCAAAGGATGTACTCACACCCGTTGCCGAGCTATTTGGTGGTGAGTTGGGTGGAGGGCTTTACGACTTTGCCAGATCCCTAGGTGCCCCCCTGGCGCTCAAGGAACTAGGGTTGACCGAGGCCGAACTGGATCTGGCTGCTGGCCTGGCGATGAAGAGTCCCTACTGGAACCCTCAGCCTGTCGAGCAAGAAGCGGTACGTGAGTTGTTACAGTATGCCTGGAGCGGTGCCCGCCCCGAATGATCAATCAGGGCTTGTCAAAGCGAGGCCCCAGCAAGGAAAACAGTATGACCAGAATAGGTTATTTCACTGAAGAAAACTCCATCGAGGCAGTTAACGGTCGCATGAGTAAAGAGACCGCTCCGCGCTTGCAAGCGGTCATGGCCTCACTGATCAAACACCTACATAGCTTCGTCAAAGATGTCGAACTCACCCAGGAGGAGTGGGAAGCAGCTATTGAATTTCTTACCCATACCGGTCAGATATGCGATGACAAACGCCAGGAGTTCATCTTGCTCTCTGATACGCTAGGCGTCTCGATGTTGGTAGATGCGATCCAGCACCGCCGCCCCCCTGGTGCTACTGAGAACACGGTTTTCGGCCCCTTCCATGTGGATGGTGCCCCAGTACTTGAAATGGGTGCCAATATCTCCCTGGACGGTAAGGGAGAAACCTGTCTCTACGAGGGCCGCGTGCTTGATCTGGACGGTAACCCTGTCGAAGGTGTGCGAATCGACGTGTGGTCAGACAACAGCGAGGGCTTTTACGATGTCCAGCAACCGGGAGAGCAGCCGACCTGGAATAATCGCGGAGTATTCATTACCGGTTCCGATGGTCGCTATTGGTTCACTGGTATCAAACCTGTGCCTTATCCCATTCCGGACGATGGCCCAGTGGGACAGATGCTGACATTGCTCGGACGTCACCCCTGGCGTCCTGCCCACATGCATTTCATGCTTAACCATAGCCGCTACGAACGCATCGTTACACATACATTCGTCTCCGGAGATCCTTATCTTATATCGGATGCTGTTTTTGGAGTGAAGGACTCTTTAATAATCGACTACTTACCCTGCAGTGAAGAAGGCGTAATGTGGAAGGCTAGTTTTGACTTTTTTATAGTTGAGAAAGCGACCAAAAGAGACACTGAACGCAGCAACACCTAGAGGTGTTCGCTGACATACTAAAGAAAGCAGTACCTGGCACTCAGAACTTACAATAGTTTTGCGCTTGGAGCTTGAGACCGCCCAGCGCAGCCACCAGTGCATGATCTTCGTGCCTTACGGCTTAATGCAATACACAGGTCTTTATTGCGAAGCCCTGTAAAGCGAATGGCAAGTCAGTTTTTTCCACCACAGCTATTTTACCCGTGAATACGCCTGCTTTTTTAGGGAGCTGCCATCCGAGATTTGTCAGCGCGCGGCCTCTGGTTAAATGTAATCAAAATTATGAAAATCGATCAAACCGATAGGGCATTGGGTCTATGACCGGTGGGTTGCCAGAGAGAAGGTCGGCTGCTAATTCACCGGCGGCTGGCGAGGTACCAAACCCATGACCGGAAAACCCAGTCGCCACCGTTAGCCCTGGAAGCTTGTCCACCGAACCGATCACCGGGTTGGAATCCGGTGTAATATCGATCATGCCTGCCCACGTTTGTTCGATTTCGGCTTGCTCGAACGCTGGCCATGCTGCTTTCAGGTTGTTTAACGCCTCGTTGTTGAGAGTTTGGTTTGCGGCTGGGTCTATCGTCCGCACGCGTTCAAAGGGTGAGCGTTGGGTGGCGGACCAGCGGCGTGGCAGCGCTAAATCTTTGAAAAAATGCTTGTTGAGTCCTATTCGTAGAAGGTTACGCTGGGCACGTAGCGACTTCATGTAGTGCATACCGACCCGTAAATGATCCAGCGTTAGCGGTGCATCCAAAGCACCTCGCTGAGTGATAATAAAGCCACCGTCCCGATGCTTACGAAATGAAAAATCGGGCGCACCGACTGCAATATCAGTGGGGCCTTCCATGGGCTTTGTGCGCAGAACAGAGCTAATGAGAGGAAGCGTAGGCAGAGATACGCCGTGATTGCCCAAGAAACGCCGTGACCACATGCCCCCCGCTAAAAGTACCTGATCGCAGCGAATTTCGCCTTTTTCGGTAACCACACCGTCGACCTTGCCTTGTGATGTCGATAATGTGCGCACTGCGCAATTTTCAACAATAACGGCTCCTTTGGCGATAGCGGCTTTAGCAATCGCGCTGGAGGCGAGCGTCGGTTCTGCTCGCCCATCTGAAGGGGTGAAGATCCCACCAGTCCAGTCGCTACGGTTACCAGGTACCATATCGCTTATCTCATGAGGGCTAAGCAGTCGGGAGTCCAATGAAAGATGCTGAACAGAGTTTGACCAGTTTTCATAGACTGACATCTGGGCGTCGGTACGGGCCACAAACATAATGCCTGACTGTCGATACCCGACGTCACTACCGACACGTTCAGGCATCTCTGCCCACAGGCGGTCAGCGGCCTGGGCTAGAGGAATATCTTCTGCGTGGCGGCTCGTCTTGCGAATCCAGCCGAGATTGCGCGATGACTGCTCGCAAGCAATTCGGCCTTTTTCAAGTACGACGACGGGAATGTTGCGCTCTGCCAAGGTCAGGGCGGCGGTGAGCCCGATAATACCGCCGCCAATGATTACGACAGTTGTCGAAACAGGCAGATGTTGTGATGTCTCGACGGGGATTATTGACGGAGCCATAAAGCCGGTGTCCTTAGGAGTGTGCTTTAGCCTACTAGAAGGTGCGGACTCCCAGGGAGGCCGCACTAGCAGGGTAAGTAATTGCTTATTTTGCAGCCGTATTGATCATGTCTGCTGTTGTTTGAGAACCCCCTTTATAAGCAGTGACTTCGAGCTCGACTTTATAAACGGTTGAGCCCAGAGGGGGGCACGTTACCGTGGAGGCTGGATCAACGCCTTTAAATTTTTGCCCGATAATTTCCATAACAGTCGGTACATCTTGCGGATCTTGGATAAATACGCGTGACATAACGACGTCCGCCAGTGAAGCATCGATTGACGATAGGGCGGTTTCAATATTGGCAAACACTTGATGTGTTTGCTCGACAACATCTTCTGGGATCTCTTTTGTTTCTGGGTGGCGGCCAGCCGTATTGGAAACAAAAATCCAGTTATCAACCGCTACTAATCGTGAATAGCTGGCATGCTCTTCAAACGTTGAGCCTGTCTTGACTTTGACTATGTGAGCCATCGTTTTGTCCTATTATCCTGAACTATTTAGTGATCAATCGTTCGACGTACTAAAAGATGCCTGTGGCTGATATCAGCTCAACACGGGGGTTTCCCAAAGGTTTAGTGAGACGCCGATACCTTTTTCGATAGCATTACGGTAGACATACGTTGCCCATGCCACATCTTCCACTGGCATGCCCCCAACGGATAGCAGGATGATCTCGTCATCATTTTTTCGCCCTGGCGCTTCGCCCGCCACGATTTCGCCTAGGTCTTCCAGCTGGTCGAGAGTAGTCTTCCCCTCGGCAATCATGTCCATAAAGCGAACCCCAATCACTGGAATATAGTGGTGGGCTGGCTTAGGCACTTCTTCGTACCAGGCCTGATAAAGCCCAGTATTGTCGAGGACTTTACGTGCCTCTTTCTCCATTCCTTCATCCAGGTTGCATAACGCTGGCATGGAGAGAAAAGCGCCGGGTTTGACCCACTCTCGTTTGACGAGGGGGTAGGTTGAAGGGTCACCCACTTCACCAGAGTTGCAGTAGGTGACGATATCGGAATCGCGTACCACGGCTTCAATACTATCGACTACCAGAATATTAGTGATTTGCGGATAGCTGTCTTTAACCCATTGGATGAAATTGTCGAGACTTTTTTGCCCGCGTCCTTTCACCTTGATCGTATCGATAGAGGGGCAAACCGCCATAAAGGCAGAGACAGATGTTTTTCCCATCACACCTGGGCCTAGTAAGCCAATGACTTTGGAATCCTTGCGTGCCAAATGTCGGGCACCTACGCCAGGTACGGCGCCGGTTCTGTAAGCGGATAGCAGGTTGGCCGACATAAAAGCCAGAGGTGCGCCGGTATCAGCATCACTTAACGTGAAGGTAAGAATAGAGCGTGGTAGCCCCTTATCTCTATTGGCGATGTTAGACCCATACCATTTGACCCCGGAGGTGCGAAAGCTACCACCTAAATAAGCAGGCATTGCCATCATGCGGCGGTCTGCCGTTGGCTTGGGCATCGTGGGAAATGGTGACTCCTCAGGAAACATGATCATCGCGCCGTGCGAGTCGTTATTGGGGCCTGCCATACGGTAATCACCCTGGTGGAGCAGGCTGAACACCTCTTCCATCGCATCCACGCAAGCGGGCATATCAGTCACACCGGCGCGTATCATGTCTTGCTCGGAAAGGTAAATAAAGTCGATTTGTGTGTTATTTTTCATTGTAGACCTCGGTATCGTCATTGTTTTCCTCAGGGGCTAAAACAGCAACTACCTCTATATATAGTGCTGTGGAATACGTCACCCATAAGTGTTTTTGAGCGTGGTTTCCTACACGCTGTTGAATAAAGCTACGTCTCATAAGTCGGAAGCGTTAGCACAAATCGGCAACTTGTTACTGCTAATGAGGAAGGAATCATAAATTTTTATTTTAACTTTTTCTAATATTAATTTGTCTTAGAATTTGGGCGTCTGTTAGTATTTTTGATAACGTAACAATACCAAAGAGGTTGTTTTTAAACTTTTGTAAAAGATAGGAAAAAACTAACTGTCATGCTGATCCAAGTGGTCTCGACAAAAAACGACAATTAAGTTTCGGTGATTGCTTAACGTTCTCCTTAATAATAGAAAATAATGTATTAACAGATGCTAATTTTATGAGATAAGGAGTGCAGTAAGCGTTTGACTACATAGCGATAGGAACTGGTTCCGCTGGCTGTATGATCGTCCATCTACTCATCCCGGCAACGGGAGCCCCTGCTTTGTTGGTTTTGCAAGGCCAGCACATTCAAAAGCAATATACGAAGGCCAGCAGACCCGAATCTACCTTACGGATTAAAGAGTGAGACGTTATCAAAACCCTTTAATCGGCGATTTTTTGGTGTTGCGCACGATAATCCCTTGGCGGCATACCGTAGTGTCGTTTGAACACACGGGAAAAGTGCGCTGAGTCAGCAAAGCCCCAATTGTAGGCTATGGTTGTGATCGGTAGGCGGCCGTTACCAATTTGGGTCAGTTCGCGGGCGCAGCACTGCAAGCGCTGACGATTAATATAACGGCATATGCTTTCACCGTTCATTTCGAATTGACGATAGAGATGACGCACCGATACGTTCAGGCGGGCAGCCAATTCATCCGGCGTAGGTGGTTCCATCAATGCTTCATTGATCATTTGCTCGGCAAGACGCCGTAACGGGCTCCCCATTTTGATAGCGTCTTCAACATGCAAGCAGGGTTGCAAGAGACTGATCAAGGCATCCTGTAGCGCTTCACCATGTTGCTTGCCTTCGCTCAGGGTTATGTGATCCTTGCTAATCTGCTGAAACATTCCATAGAGCAGTCGTCTGCTAAGACTGGCCTGCTCGAGCTTGCCAAAGCGGCAGGTACCGGCAGGTAAAAGTCGATCAACAGCGTCACGGCAGAGATGGATCGACAATTGATTGATTAACCCCTGGGGCTTCATCTCAAACGCCTGAGCTGAATCAAGTAATGCCATGTCATTAGGCTGTAGAGTAAAGGAGTGGTTATTGTTAAGTATCGCCATGTTGCCTTGGCGCTGTAAGACAAGGAAATAGAAGCGATCATCTCCCCGTGTCGCAACTCCACGTTCTCGACGGATTGAGCGAGCGTTCACACGTATGTCCGCTAGTGTGAGACCACCCAAGTCATAACGTTGAATATTGCCAACAAAATGTTCGGGACAGTTTGCGCGCTGGGTTACAAAACGTCCGCAGACGGCTTGCATAGCATCATTCCAGCTATCGAAATCATAAGCAGTTTGCACATTCACAGCAGATCTCCTTTTTAGGATGTTCTTGTACTAAAATCCATGCCTGCGGTTGAGGCGGATGATTGCATGAATATTCATGTATTATTTGTATCAGAAAAATACCGAAGAAGCGAAGTAGTTCCTCATAGCTCACCCACGGTGTCGTCTGGCTGTACCCTAACTATCTCCCGGGGCCGATTTGAGTACTGTAATGCCCGTTATATTCCCCAGAGCGCAAAGAGGCGCTGCTGAAATAGCTCGGCAAGAAGGTATTTCCGATGCGCTGATAGATAGGCAATGACGCAGTATCAGCTGTCAAAACGGCAGGGAAATCCATGTTTTCGTCAAACAAAGACAAGATGTGCGTACCACGACTGAATACCCTTGATGGACTGCCCAGAAATTAAAGGGGTAAGACAAAATAACAAGGGGCTCTTCAATATGAAATTATGCTACTCCGCTTTTTTACCTGTTGCTGCTGTTACTAGTGGCGTAATTGCAGCGTCACTTAGCAGTGCGCAGGCTGCTGAAATATTTAGTAATACTGACACCCAGATTGGTGCCAACATTGAGGTAGTGCTGGGGGGCTTTCATAGCCAGGAAGGATACGCCCAGAGCGAAACCAGTGCGCCCGGTGGAAGGGACTGGCAGGAAGGGTTTGCCAAATATGGACTGGATGCTACGCATGCGCTAGGGGAAAGCTCGTTTTATGCCAACGTAGCCTGGGTATCCAGCGCGACTATCGGCCAAGGCGACGCGGCAGGCTATACGACCGGCGATGAGCGTAAAACCCGTCTGGAAAATTTATACGCCGGCTGGAAATCGGGCAATGCCTTGCCTGCCTTGGGGGTAGACGGCATCGATTTTTCTCTGGGGCGTCAGCGTATCCAGCTCGGCGATGGGTTTTTGATCTCAGGCGATGCACTCAACTTTGGTGAAGGAGTGTTAGGGGGCGATCTTGACCGTGGAGGCGCTTACTATTTAGCAGGACGCCAGTCGTTTGAAAACACAGCTGTGCTGAAGCTGGGGGGAGAGCAAGGCTGGCGTGGGGATGTAATGTGGCTAGCATCAGGCAACCCTGCACAGGCCAAGTCAGAACTGGCCGTTGCTAACCTTGAGCGTGTAACCGATAACGGTACGCTTGGCATCTCCTATCTTGATGTACTGAATACGGACGACGACTATGCTTTCCTCTACCCTGACCGGGAAAACGTTAAGGTCTATAGCGTGCGGGGGCAAGGCAATGTCGGTGTCGAAAACTTGTTTCTCTCTGGCCAATACGCGCTGCAAAAAAATGGCAGCACGGGGGACGAAAACGCGTGGTACCTAGAAGCCGGCTGGACTTTTTTAGACACGGCATGGACACCCAGTGTTAGCTACCGTTTCAGCCGTTTCTCGGATCAATATGACACTCTTTTTTACGGCAATGGACGTGCGTTAGGCACTTGGTTCCAAGGAGAAGTAGCCGCTAACTATGGCGGCCCGTTTAATGTTAATACGCGGGTTCATCAGCTGAACGCATCGTTGTCGCCTTCCGAAACGCTGAGCTTCGGCGCGATGTGGTATGACTTTACCTCTTTGTCAGATGACGCCGGGCCTAATACCGGTGGGCAGGAGCTCGACTTATATGCTTTTTGGGCGCCTAGTGAACACTGGTGGGTAATGCCGCTGATCGGACATTATACCCCGGATGCCTCAGCCACTGGTGGTGGTACTCAGCTCGGTAGCGATAGTGCCAATCTGTACACGCAGCTTTTGGTTGGATTTAATTTTTGAGGCAGGAAGCCGGGCATGGGTGAGGAAAATCGCCTACTTACCGCTGACAGAAGAGTAAAACACCAACAGATATCTCACAACTAGGCATTGGCTATTTAAGAGTACTAAGAAGGAGGCCGGGATGGTTAGAGAGCTAGCACAGTTACCGGGACCATACTCCTAGCAGAACAGACATGGGAACGCTGACGGGAGGGGTGGCTGATCAGCGTGAGTCATTAGGGAAAGCATTGGCAAGGGAGAACAACATTATGGCAATGCGACACAAGCGGCTGAGCTCCGCCCATTGGTAGTGTCGCTGACAAGGGTTGATTGCCCGCACCACAACTACAACCACTAGAACGGAAATAAAAATGGCTAAATCTTTGAATCGTCGCGATTTTCTTAAATCCTCGGGTGCCATGGTGGCGGGAAGCATGGCGGCCGGTACTCTCGGCCTCTCCACGAATGCTCATGGATCGGACGAAGATGCCAGTGTCTATGACGTAATCGTTGTCGGTAGCGGCTTTGCCGGTGTGACCGCCGCCCGTAATGCGAGCCAGGCCAACCTGCGAGTCCTGCACCTGGAAGCCAGCGCCCGTCTCGGTGGCCGCACCTTCACGAGCCACTTCGCCGGTCACGATATCGATCTGGGCGGCAGCTATATCGGCTGGGGGCAACCCCATGTCTGGGCCGAAAAGATGCGCTATCAAGTAGCTATTGATGAAACCGCAGGAGCAAGAGCCACTCATTACGTCTGGCATAATGAGTCAGGAGAAAGACAAGAAGGCTCTCCCGATGATTTTTGGTCACTCATGGGGCCTGCAATAGATCGCTTTTACGCTCCTGCTCAGGAAGTCCTGCCCAGGCCATATGATCCTCTTTTCATGCACGATAACCACGGTCTTGACATGATGTCTTCTGAGGAAGCTGTCAATGCATTAGGCCTGCCTCTCGATCAGCGTACATTGATACAGACTTTCGCCGCGATGAATGGTCACAGCGATGCGGATCAGAGCAGCTATCTTGATCAACTCAGGTGGTTCGCACTGTCGGGATTTAACCAGGACTTCATGTGGGACAATATCGGACGCTATAAAATAAAAGGTGGTACTCAAACCCTTCTAAGAAAAATTCATGAGGATAGCCGAGCAGAGTTTAAGACGGGCCAGCCTGTCAGAAAGGTCGAGCAGGTTGACGATCGCGTCAGCGTTACGACCGCAAGAGGAGAAACTTTTATTGCCAAGAAGTTGATCCTTTCCGTGCCGTTGAACGTGGTGTCGAGCATTGAATTTTCACCCTCCATCTCCTCAATCAAGATGGACACCAGTCAGCAACGCCATACCGGATCTGGAATAAAAACATACATTCGGATCAAGGGGAATCACCCTGTAATGTTTGGCCAAGGCAACCAGGATATGCCCTTTACTTTTATCTGGACAGAATATGAAGATGAGAACAGCCAAATTCTAGTAGCCTACGGAATTTCCCCCGAACAACTGGATACTACCGATGCAGAAGCTATCCAGTCTGCTGTCAATCAATATTTCCCAGACACTGAGATCATTGATTTTGCCAGTTACAACTGGAACGTCGACCCCTACGCCCTGGGGACTTGGTGCATGTATCGTCCCGGCTGGCTGACCGAGAGGCTGGAAGAACTCCAGCGCCCGGAAGGTAATATCCATTTCGCCACTTCGGATATCGCCAGTGGCTGGCGCGGCTTCATCGACGGGGCCATCGAGTCCGGCGCCCAGGCCGCCGAACAAGTATCGGTGCTGCTCAAGGCAGAGGCGGACTCATAATGAGATTGAAACTTACCCATTGGTTACTGGGACTCCCCTGTCTTTGGGGGTCCATCGCACCGGCATTGGCCGCGAATGACTGCGATATAGATCTAGGCAGGCAGGCCTTCGCCACCTGCAGCACCTGCCACTCCAATGATGCCAGTGGGACACACTCCGTCGGCCCCAACCTTTACGGCGTCATCGGTCGAGCGGCTGGTACCGCCCCAGGTTACGGCTATTCGGTCGCCTTGGAGGAGCTCGACACCGAGTGGACCCCTGAAGAGTTGAGCAAGTTCCTGACCAGCCCTATGGAGTATGCTCCGGGCAGCATGATGGCCTATGGTGGGCTGAAGAACGAAACACAGCGCAATGCAGTGATCTGTTACCTGGAGCAGTCTTCCGAATAACCTCGCCAATAAGGATCCAATGTCATTAAGAAGTCTCTGCCACTCTTGCTGTCCCTCTTGACCGTATCGATGGGTGCCAATGCTGCGGGCCTATCGGAGGCCGATAGGGTCGCTATCGAGAACAAGCTCGAGGCCGTCGAGGCGATGTGGAGCGAAGATGACTACGAGGGCATCGCCCGGTCTCTCTATGTCGAGGAGACGAGGATCACCGGTGAGGATACCACTGACGTCTATACCGGGATGGAGTCACTGACCGGACTCGTCGAATATCTCGTGGATACCAGCAACGCCGTCGAACTCACCCTGGTTCAGGCCAGCCCCGTGGGCGAAATTGGTGTCATCAGCTGGGTGAACTGGTATGTCACCCCAACCGAAGGCGAGGACTTCGTCATGAAGAGCTTGATGGTCTGGGAACAACATGACGGCGACTGGAAGGTAATGGCCGATATGTATGCCGCTGGCGAAATCGACGAAGGATAGGGAATAAAGGATAAGCAATATGATATCTCTCAAGTTGAAGCAGGCCTACAGTGACCTGGAAAGCATCTGCAGCGTCGCTAACATGGGTGCCGAGGTGCTGGAGGGCGACCCGCAGGCTTCGAGCAGGATGCTGGAAGGTAATATCGGCGATCCACTCAGTTGCGGTATTTTCGGCTGTACTGGGGGCAAGTATCGCGTTGTCTACACCTTTAGCGAACATGCAACCGTCGTTGAAGGCACGGTAATACTGACCAATGAATCCACGGGAGAATCCATGGAATACCATGAGGGTGACTCCTGGTTCGTCAAGCAGGGAACACCGGTCATCTGGGACGTTAAAAGCGACACTTTCATTAAGCACTTTGGTGCTGCAACCCAACCCTGATGAGCTGTAGCCATAGGTTGCTTGGCGGTAGTCGATATAATGCCAATCACATCAGTTCAGCATCCGAAGGCGACAAAAGTGCCTATCACTCCATAACATGATGCGTTTTATTGGCCAGTACTGGCCAATAAAACGCACCAGTAGCGCCAGGCTCGCCCAGCTGTAATGGCTGTCGCTGTTGTCAGTGATGCTCAGATACTCACTAACAGATGGCGGACACAGAAGGCATACAGCAGGAAGTAGCCGCGGTGATCGTAATAGCGGCTAAAGAACTTCTCGGCTTGCTCACCGTGTACAACGATATCGGTGCCATCAAATTCCAGCATGCTCCTCTTCGGGGTGCGTCATGCCGTTCATTGAAGGGGGGGCCACCGCAATTCATGGGTCTTGACCATTTGCTTGCCGATCGGCGCTCTGCTCTAACCGGCACAGCGTAGACTCGCCTGCCAGAGTATCATCTTCACCTAGCGCTGCTTGAACAGTTGGTCATAGCGCAGTGCTTCATGGTCGTTGAAATCTTCGTAGCCCGCGGCGACACCGAACACCACTGACGAACCAGGAAGTCGTTCTTGCTCTTGTGGCGAATCTGTTCCGGTGCCCAGGGGCATGAAGCGCCGAAGCGTTAGGCGATGTTACTTATAAACTTCCAATAACAGGAGCAATCCAGCGTCAGAGGTTATGTGGCCCCTGAGAAATCGGCTTCAATTTGGCGGCGTGAGAGTGGCGAGAAGGTGAGTTTTTCAGGTACTATTTCGGAGGCGGCTGTTGGTGTTGGTTTTTAGAGTAAGACCTTGAAACGTTAACACTTTCAGCCGCTTTTTTTACCGCGAAAGAAATTCGGGCTAACACTATAGCTATTCGGGGGTGAAAAGACCTTTCTTCATATATAACTTAACCCATAATACAGCGATTATACTAATGACTAGCAGAATACTTCCCGCAGTAATGTAAATTTGTTGTGTTAACTCAGGTGTGGGGGAGTTATTAAATGCAACGTAACCCATCCCGATAATTCCCAGCAGTTGCGGCACAGGGAAGAAAGGGCTCTTATAAGGACGAGGTAATTCTGGATAGCGAACTCGTAAAACAATGATATCAATATGAGCTATGATATAAGCCAATAACCAGCTGGTAGATGCTGAGATAACCAGTACGATGATAAAATCAATACTCATCGAGATCATGAATATAGAAACCATTAGCGACATGAACACAATGGCTACCCATGGAGTTCCAAACCGCTTACTGGTTATTTTTAACTGCGGAAACGATTGCCCGTTTTCTGCCATACCCTGTAGCATGCGCGAAACACTGGCAAGGACTGTATTGACAGTACTACAAGTCGCTGCAATGGCCATCACAGTCGCAAAGAGAAGGCCAGCCTTCCCAAAAACCGCATTCGCATAATCAAGATAAGGAATAGGTGTGCCGATTAGCGTTTCGGGCGTTAAGTACTTAGATGCTCCCCAAATAAAGAAGGTATATATACCTAGCATTATACATAGTGACAGCATCATTGCTCTAGGAATATCCCTCTCTGGTTTTTTGACCTCATTTACCATTGGACAAATAAATTCAACACCTACAAACATCCACATCGCGAGGGAAATAAGTCCAATGGTATCTAAACTTAGCGCCTGCTTAAAGTCCCAGGTAAGTGCTGAATTTTCCAGCACGGGGTGCGGCTCGGCGATCCCAGTTACAGCTGCTAATCCAATAGTTATCAATGCACATACTAGAATAAAAGCAAAGAAATTTTGAGCCTTTGCAAATACATTTGTCCCTAAAATATTGGTGATTGTCAAAGCAATTAAGATAACAAACGGTATCAGCATCGGGGGAAACAAGCCGGGCAATAACTCATTCAATATCGCATCTACCAGAAACATTTCGGCAGGAATCCCTAGCACTCCCACAACGACGTAGCCTGCATATACGGCCAGAATTGCAGGAAAGTGCCCGATTGCTTTTTCGGTATACGTACCTAACGTTCCAGCATGCGGAAACATAAGCGACAGCTCAGAGAAGGTCATAGCATTGAAAAGAGAAAGGATGAACGCAATAATAACAGCTGCGACAAAGGCTGTCCCTCCAATGCCCACACCCTGCAAGGCCGACAGCATCGATCCCTGAACTATAACTAAGCCAATACAAATAGAGATCATCGTAATGAAGCCGAGGCGAGACCTCTTTCGAGCCTTCCCATCTACAAGGGGGCCATAGTCCCCCACCATTCCTGATTTAGGGTTATCTACTTTATTCATTTTTTAACCTCACGAACCAAAAGGCAATTTGTTGAGTATTGTTAGGTAAAACCACGGTCTTAATATACTCATATGTAAATTGTTGTTACTTGATCCTTTCTGCCATAAACTTGAATTTTTGTGACCAATTTTTCCTGGCAACAGGCCAAATTTTGTACTCCCTATCTGCAATTATATTTCTTTAACTTGCCAGAAGTATGCAGCCGAAGTGCCTGGTAATTTTATCGCAACACATATTAGGGTTCCTAGTTCTCCTGCGCTTTCATCGGTTTCGACAGCCCCATATCCCCTGACAATTAAGCCGCTTAAAGCTGCACGCTGACTAAATAAAGAAGCCCAAGACACCCAGGTTCTTCCATAGTACTGAACCTGGCATTTTATATTAAAGAGGATTGCGTGAGCCCAGCGATATAATTCATGTTTTTTAAAATAGCTGCAAAATTTTTTTATCGATAGAGATTGAATTCCGAGTTCATCGAAAAACTTTAACAACCCTTAATCAACTTGGACTTCAAAAACTTCTCCTCACTAGGCTAGGCAGCCATAGACAACAAGCTTGGCAGCCACGATCAATTTTCGATTGCGGATTAAGGATCCAATAGAGTTTACGATGATCCATACAGCGAAGCTTCAATGTCGATACGAGATTAGGGCTACATCGTTGTTCTGTGCGCGGTGAGAGCCATGATCCTTGGCATCGTGCCACTTGAGCTTTTTTACGATCAGACGAAGGGGCTTTACGGTCTGATTGACTAACGACTGCTACCTTAACTTTGAACTATCTCACGTTGCCCAGGAGCCCTCATGAACGAAATACAGCTTTTGCCTCAGGTTCAAGACTTTCTTCAACAGAACCACGCCCACTTTATTGACGGCCAGTACTATAAGGGCCATTCCAATACTAGTATCCCGGTCATTAATCCGGCTAACGAAGAAGTGGTTACCGAGATTGCGAACGCCAGCAAAGCCGATATCGAAGCAGCGGTCTTTTCGGCCCGCAGTGCGTTTAAAGGAAGCTGGGCAAAGACCTCTCCTTATCAGCGCGGTGTGGTTCTTAACCGCTTGGCTGATCTTATCGAAGCAAACGGTGAGGAGCTGGCCCAGTTGGAAACCCTTTGTTCAGGTAAGACTATTCATCTATCGCGACTGTTCGAAGTTAGCCAAAGTGCGATGTTTTTACGTTACTTCGCTGGCTGGGCGACCAAAATTAACGGCGAAACTATAAGCCCTTCTTTTCCCTCCATGGCTGACGAGAAGTACACTGCGTTTACCCGTCGAGAACCAGTTGGCGTAGTAGCAGGCATCGTGCCGTGGAATTCGTCTGTGATGATCGGTGTGTGGAAAATCGCCGCCGCGTTAGTCACCGGTTGTACTATCATCATCAAACCTAGCGAATTTACTCCGTTGACAATGCTACGTTTGGCACAGCTAGCGGTAGAGGCCGGCTTGCCTCCTGGGGCGTTTAATGTGCTCAATGGAGCAGGAGGGGTCGGTGCGCAACTGATTAACCACCCGCAAGTGTCTAAGGTCTCTTTCACCGGTTCAGTGCCGACCGGCCTTAAAGTTGGCCAAGCTGCAATGGCAGCTAACCTTACACGTGTGACATTGGAACTGGGGGGCAAGAACGCAGCTGCGTTGCTGCCGGATGTAAATGTCGATGCGGCTGTTGCAGGCTTGATACAGAGTGGATATGTACACCAAGGTCAGGTCTGCGCGGCGCCGGAACGTGTGTACGTACCACGTGAGCGATTACAAGAGGTGATAGAGAAATTCAGCGTTGCTTTAGAGCAGCTGACTATCGGCTCTCCACTGGATGAAAGTGTACAGTTCGGGCCGCTGGCCAACAAACCGCAGTTCGACAAAGTTATGGAGTGTTTGCAGGTCGCTCATCAGGAGAGCAAGGTGTTATTTGGTGGTAAAGCACTGCCTCAGCCTGGTTACTTCGTAGAGCCAACCCTATTGCTAGCGCTTAGCTCGCAAGATCGGATGTTACACGAGGAAACCTTCGGCCCAATAATCACCCTGTTAGCGTATGACGACGTAAATGAATTACCTGCTTTGATCAATGATTCACCTTTCGGATTGACTGCCAGTGTTTGGAGCAACGATCTCTCCGGCGCACTGCGCCTAATAACTGAAATTGAAGCAGGTACGGTGTATGTCAACATGCATACTTTTATCGACCCCGCAGTGCCGTTTGGAGGTATCAAGGCTTCTGGTACGGGTCGAGAGTTTGGCAGTGCATTTATTGAGGATTATACCGAAATTAAATCTGTAATGATTCGCTACTGAAGCCTTGTCATCAGGTTGGCGCCTCACTGGCGTCGACCTTCTTTTACAGTTTTAAAGTAAAAGCTGTGTATTCTTAGGTAATAAAAGTCATGAAAAAACATTAATTAAATTTAATTTAGAAAATATGGATAGGCTAAAATAGCTAAGCTGACAAAAACATTTAAGATGACCATCCCTAATAATTATTAATATCAAACAGCAGCTTAATCTAGTATTTAATATTGCTAATCAAGATTTATCTTTTAAATTCTACCCCCTTCAAAAAGTGGCCCCCATGCCTATTGCATTCCATCATTGTACAGATGTAACCGAGCATGCCATGTGGTTATCTGGTTGGCAGCAGGAATTTGATCAGATTGACGAAGGGAGCTTTGTTGGGGAAATCATTGATATAAGCGAGCCGGGAATAAGGCTTTTCCGCGAAAGAGCCAACCTCGCCGTCTCACAATTAATGCGTTTTCCAGAAGATCAGTGGCATTTAGCCATGCCGCTACAATGGCCTAACAATTCCCTCTTTCGCTCTGATGCCATTACGGTACTGCCGCGTTGCAACGAGTTTTTGGGTATATCACCAGCTGGCTACGACTTGCTAGTGGTCTCTATAGACCTTAACCGCCATAGCTGGCTAGAACAGAATGCAAGAAAATCCCGGGTGCTCGCAGTTACGCCGGATTTATTCAAGATGGTCAAGCAGCAGTGGTGGGCATTGACAGAGCATTTAAGAACCTGCAGTGGAGAAGCTACTCCATGCACCCAGCAAGCGATAATGTGCCAGCTAAAGGAGGGTATAGACTTGTTACTTGGATCACCATCTTGCACTGTGGTGTCTGATGACAGTAGCAATTACCGCACTCGTCGCTATGTAGTGGATCGCTGCCATGCACTGTCCAAGATGCATCCAGACAATCCGCCTTCGATGATGGCGCTTTGTCAACAACTCAACATCTCACGGCGCACACTACAGTATAGTTTTCAGGCTGAGACAGGTCAGTCTCCGGTGCATTATCTTAGGGCGCTACGTCTCAATGCGGTGCGCCGCAGACTGATGAGAGACCCTACCCTTTGCTTGGCTGATGCGGCAGCGCAGCAGGGTTTTTTTCATCAGAGTTACTTCAGCCGCGAATACCGTCGCCTATTTCTTGAGCTTCCCTCTGACACTCGCAAACGAAGCCAGGAAGCATGAAAAAGCGCAACACATCGATTAACAAATAATCAATCATATAAAGAATGGAATCGATAATTAGCTCCGCCACCAATTGAAAAGACTTATGTCACAACAACGCGATACCTGATAGGCCCGGTGTTGTACTTGACCATTGTGCTCTGGTCTCTGATTTTCTGCCAGTTATCAACTTTAATTTACAAAGATCCGAATGATTTTTTTTCCGTTAAGCTGGCCACAGAAGACAAAAAATTGTCAGTAGCTGCCAAGTTTTCAAGAGAACTGTATGTTTTGATCAATAAGACGAGCGCGAAAATACAAAAATCGTAGAGGCGTAACAATGTATATAAAAACTTCTCTCCCACCCATCGCAAATTTCTCTGAAACAGCGCTTCTCTTAACTTCATTATATTCCCTAACTGCGAAGGCTTATGAAATCTATAAAGAAAATGGCCCGTCAATCGATGCTGATCACGAGGCAACTCTAGGGATTTACAATAGCCAGGACAGCTATTCCCAGTCCGGCACCCTGGACGAAGATGAGCAAAGTTGGCAGGAAGGCTATGTCAAAGATGGCATGCCATGTTCAGAAATTATTATTTAATTTCTAACGCTTTAAGACATCTGCTGCCAAAAAATAAGATAAAAATTAAGGGGTAATAGTCATGCACTTCCGGTCGCTGCGAATCTTCGTTACTGTGCTGGTAGGGGCCTGCTTGGCAGTCGCGGTTCTGATACTCACTGTCTATGCAGTAGTTACCAACTCACAAGCCCAGGAGCGATCTAGCCACGTTACGGAGCAGATGATTCAGGAAGGTGCCAAGCATCGGCTCTACGCAGAGGCCGCCTATCAGGCAGAAAAGATACAACTGCAACTAGGACAGGCATTGGGAGTTGCCAAAAGCCTGGCAAACGTCAATACCCTCATGGGAGTGAAGTCCGGCCAGGAAGACGCGCAACTCGATCTCAACCGACAGGAGGTCATGAACGTCATTCGCCAATTCATGGCCACGAATCCTGAGATCACAGACGCCTATATTGGCTGGGAGCCCAACGCCTTTGGGCCAGATGCCCCTTTTGCCGCCACCAGTGCGCCGGGGCACAGTCCTGATGGTCGATTCATGCCACTCTGGTATCGCGACGAGAACGGCTCACTCCAAGTGATGCCTCAGGGGGCAGATATTATCGAAAGTGATACCCTGCAGCCCAACGGCCTGCGCGAGGGTGAATACTACCTGTGTCCAAAGGAGACGCTGGCGCCCTGCATTACCGATCCAGCTGCTTACGAAGTCGAAAGTAAAACCGTCATGCTGACCTCCTTCAATGCACCGATCGTCGTTAATGGTGAGTTCATGGGCAGCGCCGGTGTCGATCTGTCCGTTGACTCCCTCCAAGCCACATTGAGCGAGGCCAACCGGGCTCTCTATGACGGGGCTGGGGAAATGGCGCTGATCGCTTCACGAGGCGGCGTGGTCGCCTACACCCAGGAAGCAGCGATGCTGGGTGAGCCGATGGCGAAGACACTACAGCCCGCGCTGCAGGAGCGTGTCACTCAGGCCCAGCAGGGAAATCTTATCTTCGAAACCGATGACCAGCAGGGCATGGTCGAGCTCTATTGGCCGTTTACCATAGCGGGGGTCGGCAAGCCTTGGGTGCTAATGATTCGCCTACCTGAAAGTGCTGTGCTCGCGGGGCTGCATGGTCTGCAGGAGCAGATGCAATCCCAGCGTCAAGCCGACATGCTGGGCATGTCCCTTATGGGTCTCATCATTGCCGGATTGGGACTGCTGGCGGCTTGGTGGGTAGGTGGTAGTATCGCTCGCCCGCTACGCCAATTGGCTGAGCGTATGCGTGATATTGCCAGTGGAAATGGTGACCTGACACAGCGTTTGCCGGTACATGGGCGTAACGAGAGTGCCGCGCTGGCCATACAATTCAATGCGTTCGCCGACAAGATAAACAACGTGTTACTTGATGTCCGTGAGAGCAGTGATTCGGTGCGGGTTGCAGCCAGTGAGATTGCGATGGGCAGCCAAGACCTGTCGTCGCGTACCGAGACTGCGGCCACCAATTTGCAGGAAACCTCCGCGTCGATGGAGCAGCTTACCAGCACTGTCGAGCATACGGCGGCGTCCTCGCGGGAGGCCAATCAGCTATCCTTGTCAGCTTCCGAAGTCGCCTCTCAGGGTGGTGAGGTGGTTTCCCGGGTAGTGCATACCATGGATGAAATTGATGCATCGTCCCGGCAGATCGCCGAGATCGTTTCGGTGATGGATGGCATCGCCTTTCAGACCAATCTGCTGGCGCTTAACGCCTCGGTAGAAGCAGCACGCGCCGGCGAGCAGGGCCGTGGCTTTGCGGTGGTTGCTGGCGAGGTACGCCAGTTAGCCAGCCGCAGCGCCGAGGCCGCACGCCAGATCAAGGAGTTGATTGGAACTTCAACAACCCGGATCCAGGCCGGTGCCGAGTTGGTGCGGGCTGCCGGAAAAACCATGGATGAGATCGTCGCCAGCGTGGCGCGGGTCACCGGCGTACTCGGCGAGATCAGTGCGGCCACCAAGGAGCAAAGCCAGGGCATCGGCCAGGTCAACCAGGCAGTCGCTGAACTGGATCACATGACCCAACAGAACGCAGCGATGGTTGAGGAGTCCACGGCGGCGTCTGACCGGCTCAAGGAGCAGTCGCTGCGTCTGAGCGAGGTGGTAGGTGCGTTTTTTCTGATGGAACGTGGCGCAACCGGTAGAGAAACCACTCCTGCAGAAAGACTCTCGCAACAATCTGGACAGCTGATGCTTGATGAGTAAACGTAAGTAGAAGATCGAGCCCATGCCGTTTAACGAATCGTGCATCGATCGGCAAGCGGTCACGTGTGACTTGACGCCAGCGCTTACGGCATGGGCCTCGCATTGTTTCAGCTTGCTTATACAGAATATGCTCTGGGCTTCGATAGCGGTGAGAACATGGCCCAGTCGACGTATGGAGCGCTGTGCTAAAGGACTGGCTACTCAGCAGGAAACCGATCAATCTATCACGCAGATTGCCTAGCAAGTGGGAGTTCGCGAATTCAACCCATTTCAACCACTCTTTCAAGCATTAATTTCATAACTCGCCGCGTGAGGTTAGCCGCAATGCACTAATGCAAATAACGGGGAAGAGGCCGCTTACTCATTACAACGAGCAGGCGTGGTGGAAGTTGCTTCAGTAAGCAATATCAAGTCTGCCCCGCGTTCACCCAGCATGATGGCTTGAGCATTGGTATTGCCACTGCTAATTTGCGGGCAAGCAGAGAGGTCAATGACTCGCAGGTTGGTCACTCCATGCACACACATCTGCAGGTCGGTCACCGAGGTAGAGGGATGTGTACCGATTCGGCAAGTCCCCCCGGGGTGATACACGGTTTTGATGGAATGGCGTATAAACTTTTCGATCTCGCTTGTATCACGCCAATCAATGCCTTCTGGTGCGGTCACCTTCTTAATAAGTCCTCTTAGTGCAGGTTGCTGCATGAGCTTAAGGCCAATCTGAACGGCTCGGATTTGGCCATCTAAATCATCTTGGTCTCCGAGATAGTTGGGATCGATAAGGGGTAGATCGGTTGGGTCTGAGCTGCGCAATCGCACTTCACCACGTGCTTTGGGGCGAAGGTGACCAACCTTGACAGTCAACCCATGTTCTGCCGCGGGTGGCGCTTCACCTGGCGTATTGTCGAAATTATCCAGAACAGGTAGAAACATTAGTTGAATGTCCGGTCGGCCAACGCCCAAGCTATCAATGAACGCACCACCTTCCAGAATATTGCTGGTCAATAGGCCGCTACGGAAGGCTAGCCATTGCGCCATATGTTTGATTCCGCGAAGACCTTTATCTTCTCCCAGTATGCTGTTTTGTGAATGAGTAGTGGCGTTGAGCGAGAGATGAAGATGGTCATGCAAGTTTTGGCCAACAGGTAGGTCAATTATTGGCTCAATACCGCGACTGGATAGATGCTCTTTGGGCCCGATACCTGAGAGCATAAGTATCTTTGGACTGCCAAATGCGCCCGCACTCAGGATAACTTCTTTGCGCGCCCGAACGGTTATCGGCGTGCCGCCTTTTTGGCTAAATTCCACGCCTAGCGCGCGGCCCTCTTCTATGATGACTCTGTGTATCAGAGTCCCTGTGGTGACTGTTAGCTGGCTACTTTTTTGTGCCGTTTTAAGATAGGTTCTAGAGACGCTGGCACGAGCGCCATTTAGAGTAGTTGTTTGATAAAAGCCAATGCCTTCCTGAGTAGCGCCATTGAAATCATTAACGTAGGGAAGGCCCATCTCCTGGCCAGCGCGCATAAAAGCCATTGTTAATGGGTGGCGATAGCGGTTTTCACTGACAGGTAGAGGGCCGTTTTGACCGTGGTACTGGCCGCTAAGGCTTTCGTTTGATTCCGCTTTTCGGAAATAGGGCAGTACGTCTTGATAACCCCAGCCGGTGCAACCCCACTGAGTTACCCAGTCATCGTAGTCCTTGTGCTGACCACGAATGTAAATCATCCCATTTACCGAACTTCCACCACCCAGTACTTTTCCCTGCGCGATGATCATTTCGCGGTGATTGCAGTGCTGCTGAGGTACTGTCATGTAGGGCCATGACTTTTGTTGAAATACTTTTACCACTGTCGCGGGGATGGTATGGAAAGGGCTGCTATCTTTGCCCCCAGCTTCGAGTAATAAGACGCTCCCCGCATTGTTTTCGATCAAACGGCTGGCAACAACACAGCCTGCTGAGCCAGCGCCAACCAAAATATAGTCATATTCCTGTCTGCACATTAGAGGCCTCGTCATTGGAATTTTATTCTGCCCCTATCCAAGTTGATTGTGTCAGCAGAAAATTGATCAGGGTGGACAAACTATTTGTACCTGACTGCACGAAGTTAATTGCGTTTTTTGAATATCGGTTGCGTATTGTGGATATCCGTCAGCAACGCTATGGCTATACCGTTTAACGATGCCTGAAGGTGTTAACAAGAAACGGAGATCAGCATGAAAGTCAGCGTTATTGGCGGTGGACATGGTTGCTACGCCGCAGCCATCGAGATGGTGGAGAAAGGTTTCGACGTGACATTGTGGCGTCGGGATGGCAATGCTCTGCAAGAGTTGCGTCAATTGGGCTATCTGGACGTTAAGGATGCGCAAGGTGAACGGCGTATCCAGGTTGGCACTCACAAGGATCAACTATCTCTAACAGATAGCCTGACGGAGGCGGCGCAACAGGCGGAGCTACTGATTGTGCCGTTACCCGCCACCTCCCATGACACTCTAGCCGACCAACTAGGGCCGTTACTACGGGATGATCAGGTGGTCTTTCTGCCTCCGGGTACTTTCGGCAGCTACCTGTTCCACCGAGCGATGCGAAAAGCGGGTAACGACAGCCAAGTGGCCTTCTGTGAAACGGGAACGCTCCCCTATTTGGCGCGTAAGCACGGTACGAATAAGGTTGTCATTAGTGTTTATGCAACTCGGCTACCTACCGGCGTCTTCCCCAGCGAACTGTCAGCACATGCCTTCTCTGTATTGCGGGAGGCCTACCCCAGCGTCGAACCCATCGAAGATGGCCTTAGTGGCGCCTTAATGAACGCTGGCCCTATTATCCATCCGCCTTTAATTATGATGAATGCGGGGCCGCTGGAGCATTTTGATGCCTGGGATATTCATAACGAAGGAACCCAGCCCTCTATCCGCAGCGTGACCACCGCGCTAGATAATGAGCGTATCGCGGTGCGCGAAAAGTTGGGTTACAAGCCCTCCCATTTTCCTCTTGCCAATCACTACGCCTCTGAAGGAGAGGAGTGGATGTATGGCCGGGGCGCCCACGGCAAACTGACCGATAGTGGCGACTGGCGAGAGAACATCGACCTTCATCACCATCGTTACATGCTGGAGGACACCCGAATGGGGCTCTCCTTCATCGTATCGGTTGGCCGCTGGGCGGGGCAGCCCACGCCAGTAGCGGAGGGGCTTTTAAGCATTGCTTCGGCGATCACCGGCCAAGATCTCTATGCCCAAGGCCGAACGCTGGAAATGCTGGGACTGGATTCGCTCTCCCAGGCGCAGATGCGCTCTTTATTGACGTATGGCATTCAGGCCTGACCTACCGATAGAGGAGACTGCATCATGCAGGACAACATCATCGTCTTGGGAGCAGGAAGAATGGGAGAAGGTATTGCCCTCTCATTCATTCTGGCTGGGAAGGAGGTCGTGCTGATCGACTTCAAGCCGCGCAGCCCTGAAGAGCGTCGGCACTATTATGAGCAGGCTCGCAGTCGGCTAGTGACGGAGCTCAAGTATCTTCAGGAGAAGCGGCTCATTCAGGAAGAGCAGATCGCTTCAATGGTGAAGCAGCTTCGTATCGTGGATGACCAGCAGGTGCAGATGTTGGCGGGAAGCCGTCTGGTTTTCGAGGCGCTGCCTGAAGTCAGCGAGATTAAGCAGCAAGGGCTGGCCTGGGCAAGCCGACATTTGGATAAAGAGGCTGTTATCGCCTCAACGACGTCCACTTTTCTGGTCACCGAACTCGCTTGCATGGTTAGCCATCCGGCCCGTTTTATGAACGCCCACTGGCTTAATCCTGCCCATTTGATGCCCTTAGTGGAGGTAAGCCGGGGCAAGGATACCGAGCAGCGTTATGTCGATGCGCTGTTCACGGTGCTTAAAGGGATAGGAAAAGTACCGGTGCTGTGCGAGGCGGCGCCGGGCTACATCATTCCCCGCCTGCAGGTGCTGCTCATGAATGAAGCCGCGCGTATGGTCGAGGAGGGCGTTGCCAGTGCCGAGGATATCGATGTGGCCATTCGAGTCGGGCTGGGGTTGCGCTATTCGGTGCTGGGAGTGCTGGAGTTCATCGATTGGGGCGGTGGCGATACGCTTTTCTATGCCTCCAACTACCTGTGCGACAAGCTGGATAACCGATTCAAGTCACCTGAGGTTATTACCCGGAATATGCAAGAGAAGCGTCGAGGCTTCCAAGATGGCGTGGGCTTCTTCGACTACTCAGGGGTCGATCTGTCGAACTACCGAAAGCAGCGCTCCGACGCTTTTCTAAAGCGTCTCGAGCTGCTTGACCTGATGCCAGCAGTCACTACCCGTTATTAATCCTTCACAGCCTATAACGCGCCTATTGGAAACCATGCTGTTCCTGTAGGCCTTCGCCGAGGATAGTCATAATGAAAACGAGTACACAGGTGGGAACGTTAACGGTACTAATGGCTGCAATGGCGTTGGTGGGGTGTAGCGATGCACAGGAGGAGGTAGTCGATGAGCCTAGCGACGAGTCCCAAGTGATTACCCTCAGCTACGCTTTCTTTGCCCCTGCGCAGAGCTTTCCGGCCATTCAGATGGAGCACTGGGCGAAAGAGCTCAATGAACGTACCGATGGGCGTGTCGAAGTCGACCTCTTCCCCGGGGGCACCTTACTCACAGCCAGCAATATGTACGATGGGGTGCTGAATGGTGTTGCGGATATAGGGCTTTCAGCCACCTCTTACGAGCCGGGCCGTTTTCCTCTGATCAACTTGGCCGGGAGTCTGACCGGCCAGGACGTCAATTCAGAAGTCGCCAGCCGCATGACTTACCAACTGATTCAAGAGTTTGGTGACCAGATGCCCGAACTCGAAGAGTTCAAGGTCATCACGGCCTTTACCTCGGAGCCTGCTTATTTCCAAACCATTGAACCGATTCATCAACTGAAAGACCTGGAGGGGCTGGAAATAAGAATTTCCGGCGATAACTCCAGGGCGCTGGACGCACTGGGAGTAACAGCAGTAGGCATGTCCCAGGCCGATGCTGGCGAGGCACTTCAGTCCGGCATTATCGATGGGTATGCGGCTTCCCGGGAAGTGCTAATGGATATGCAGTTTGCACGTTTGGCTAAGTACGTGACCGACTATCCCTTAACTAACACCATTTTTGCAGCGCTGATGTCGAGAGAGAAGTGGGAGGAGCTGCCTACTGATATACAGGCGGTGATCGAGGATTTGGCGCCGGAGATGGCAACCTTCACCGGTCAATATCTCGATGAGCATATACAGCGTTCACTTGAGTGGGCGCAACAGGAAGAGGGGGTTGAAGTGATAGCGCTTGACGATGATGAGGCTAGCCGTTGGGATGATCAGCTCGCGCCGGTCAATGAGACTATCCTGTCGGATGCAGAGCAGCAGGGCCTACCGGCGTATGCCTTTGCAGAACGAATGAGTGAGCTGATCGAGGAGTATCGTACCGAGGCTGAGTAAAAATAGCAGAGGCGACAGTAGGCTCAGAACAAGACGTTGGCCAATTCGTTACCAGTAGTATGTTCGCGGTTTGACTGTAGTGTTTGCACGGGGGTCACCCCATAGACCTCCTTGTACTGTGCGGAGAAGTGGCCAGGGCTGTTGATGCCATGCTGCATGATGACATCGGTGACACGGTGGCCACGAGGAGCATCAATCAGCGCCTGGTGCACACTCTTCATGCGTTGCTGAGTAAAATAGGCTTTGGGTGAGAGCCCAATAAATTGCTGGAAGCCGTATTGCAGCGTGCGCTTTGATACCCCCACCATCGAGGCTAGTGTCTCGAGCTCGATACTCTGCTTGAGATTTTGGTCAATAAGCATTTTGGCGTTTTTTACATAGTGCGGAAGAGGAGAGGGGTTACCACTCAAGCGCTGACTATAGTTGTTAATGAACAGCCCCAGCAGGCTGTCATATAAGTAGTCTTCCATCAGCTTGATCTGCTGGCGCGGGGCATTTTGCTGGTGAAGAGAGTCGGTGAGACGGGCAAAATACTTGATGGTATCCAGAAGAAAGACCGTGCCGGGGTAATGCTCGGGAAAGTAGTGGTCAAAGATGATCGGAAGATCAATGCGCTGTTCAAGTCGGCACGAAAGGCGCTGTTCCAACCGGTGGCGCGGTACTCGAACGATGATGTTATGGCAGTTCGGAGAAGTTTGAATGAGAGCGCGTTGACAGGGGGATGTGACAGTAACACCTCCCTGAATCATACTGACCTGACGGTCAGCGTATACGATGGTTCCCTGGCCTTCGAGAGTGATACGAAACAGGTAAACGTTTGACTCTTCGACGGGATCAATTTCGACATTGGCACCATATTGCAATTCGATAATGGCCAATTGGTCGAAGCTGACGGCACTCAAACGTGAGGCAAGTCGCGGGCCGTCAAATAAACGCATGCGATGTGGGCAGAGGTAGTGGGTGACATTCTCACGAATGACCTCTTGTGAATCGGTGCGCAGAATAGCGTGCTTCTGCAGCAGAAACGGTGTTGTACCCATGGTTCACCTCAACAATGCACCAAGCAGGTGATGGTTTTGGGGTGTGAAGCCGAGGCAATAGCGGCTAGGCCAGTAGATGGCACGCTCTATCTCTAGAAGCTCCCAGGCGCTTACACTCGAATGGATATATGCTAGAATAATCCACTATTTTTTTGGATGGCGCGCTTCTTATGGTCGACAAGGATGAATTATCGTCTTCCTTTTTTCCTCTTGCCGATGAATTTCGCTCGCGTGATTTTCCTTTTTATTGGGTCGCGAGGCTGAATGCTAAATACAGCGCTGATGTTGATACACTACTGAAACCACTCGGGCTCAGTTCGTCTAAGTGGCGCATTCTCATGATCCTACATGAACATGGGCGCCTTAGCATGTCGGATATATCAGTACACGCTGTTGCAAAATTGTCAACTATCACCAAAATTGTATACCGAATGCAAGAGTCGGGTTTGCTTAAAACAGAAGCCAGCCCGCAGGATGGTCGCGTCACGGAAGTAGAGCTTACTGAGGCGGGTGAGGCAAAGCTGGATATTGCTCGGCAAGTCACTAGCCGTCTAGTGGAAAAAGCCTTTGCCGACTTCAGTAAACAGGACATTGTGTATATCAATCAGTGCTTGAGTAGGATGTTTCATAACTTAAACGCGCTTTAAGGTCTAGAGGGACGCTGGAATTACTGCCATCGCGGCCAAAGTGCTTACATTTGCCCTATGGGCTATCTAATAGCCCTGCCCTTTCCTGAACTACTCCTTTTTATTCAAACTTCCGCTTAGCGCTTTTGCTTAAACGTCACGCGGGTAGTGAAATTGCCACGCTTTTCGCAGTAGCCCATCCATTAGTCGTAAACTATACGTCGTAATTAAGCAGGATATTCCCTATCCCTTGTGAAAGTCACGAATAGGTCAAGTACGAAAATAGCAGCTATTTTATAGTTAAATAACTGATTTTATTGACTATATAGAGTTCTCTGTATTCATGTCAATTTACTCAATTAGGTATGTGCATCAACCTGAGAGGTATTGGCGACTCGGCCCATCAGTCGTAACACTCACCTGCACCGTTATTGCTATGCAGGTAAAACGATCATGTCGCATACCACAGGGGCCGTTGAACAAGCGCCCTACGCTGAAGCCTCTGCTTTCAAGCCAATCTCACTTGTAATGGGTATCGTCATTGGCTTGGGTGTTTTCTTCCTTTTGCCTGAAACGCTGGCCTTCAATGCTCGTCTAGTGGCGGGTATTGCCATGCTGATGGCCACCTGGTGGATGACCGAGGCGATACCCATTCCTGCCACGTCGCTGTTGCCGCTTGTACTGTTCCCTTTTTTCGATATTGCCTCGGTCGGTGAGACCGCCTCGCCCTATGCTCACAGCATTGTCTTTCTAGTATTGGGTGGCGTACTGCTGGGCTTGGCAACGCAACGCTGGAATTTACACCGCCGCTTCGCGCTACTGACGGTGCTCACCGTGGGTACTAAGCCGGCTCAAATCGTCTTCGGTTTGATGTTCGCTAGCTGGTTTATCACCATGTGGGTCAGCAATACCGCCACCGCAGTGATCATGGTGCCCATTGGAGGCTCGATCATTGCGCTAGTGAAGTCACTGGGTAACGGTGATGACACGCCCAAGTTTTCTGCCTCTGTGCTACTGGGCATTGCCTATGCCATCACCATTGGCTCCATGGCCACATTGATCGGCCAGCCGCCGATGGCGCTAATGCGGGCCTACATGGAAGACACCCACGGGCTCAGCATCGGGTTTGGCCACTGGATGCTGGTGGGTGTGCCGTTCTCATTCACCATGCTAATGCTGGCTTGGTTTGTGCTTAACAAACTGGTGTTCCGCTCGGAAGTCGAGAGCATCCAGGGTGGCCGGGCGATGATCGAGGCAGAGCTCAAGGGGATGGGCCGACTATCGCCTGAAGAGTCACGTGTATTGATGGTCTTTGCCGGGGCAGTGTTCTGCTGGGTATTCCTGCCTTTAATCGCGAGAATTCCTGTAGTGCAGAGCGCGCTGCCTTGGTTGGGTAACATCAACGATACTAGTGTGGCGATTCTCTCGGCGATTCTGATGTTTGTGATTCCTGCCTCTAATGGAAAAGGGGCGTTGCTGGCGTGGTCGGCTACCCGTGACGTGCCCTGGGGGGTACTGATTTTGTTTGGCGGTGGCCTAACACTCTCAGCCCAGTTCACCGCCACTGGCTTGAGTGCGTGGGTGGGCGAGAGCGTCTCGGGATTATCGGGGTTACCTCCGATTCTGATCCTAGCCATCACTGCTATCGTCATTATCCTATTGACCGAGCTAACCAGTAACACGGCGACGGCGGCTGCCTTCTTCCCGATTATGGGATCTATTGCCGTGGGACTGGGTATCGAACCTTTTCTGATGACCATCGTGGTTACCTTTGCCGTGAGCTGCGCCTTTATGTTGCCCGTGGCGACACCTTCCAATGCAGTGGCTTTCGCAACAGGGGATCTTCCAATCAAGAGCATGATCCGAGCAGGTATCTGGCTCAACGTCATCGGTTTGCTGGTGATTATGGTCGCGCTCTACACCATCGTCCCTTTGGTATTCGATGTCTCTTTCTAAAATGTGGTTGTCAACGTCATTGGCAGCGATTCGGATTTGACGCTGGTAAAGATTCGCTCTATTTTGTTCGTAATACAAATTAGTGTTCGCAATATGAACAAGGAGAGGTTTCCATGTCTCAGCCCTGTATTATTTGTGTCGCTATCACCGGCAGCCTGCCGCGCAAAGAGAACAATCCTGCCGTGCCGATTACGGTTGAAGAGCAAATTGAAAGTACTCAGGCGGCGTTCGAGGCGGGAGCTACCATTGCTCATTGCCACGTGCGTAATGATGACCAAACGCCTTCATCTGACCCGGAGAAGTTTGGTCGCCTAATGGAAGGGCTTAAGAAGCACTGCCCTGGCATGATTATTCAGCTCTCAACCGGCGGGCGCTCCGGCGCCGGTGAGGCGCGCGGCGGCATGCTGTCGCTCAAGCCTGATATGGCCAGCCTCTCGGTGGGCTCCAATAACTTCCCCAATCGTGTGTACGAGAATCCGCCCCAGTTGGTGGAGTGGCTTGCCGATGAGATGCTCACGTATGGCATTAAGCCTGAAATCGAAGCGTTTGATCTATCGCATATCCATCAGGCGGTTGCACTCTCCAAGCAGGGAAAGCTGAAAGCACCGCTCTATGTGCAGTTTGTCATGGGCGTTAAGAATTCGATGCCAGCAGACAAGCCGACTTTTGATTTTTATATTGAGACACTCAAGCGGCTAGCGCCGGATGCACAGTGGTGTGGCGCAGGCATCGGCGCCAATCAATACGTACTTAACGAGTGGTCAATTGCTGCAGGTGGCCATACCCGTACCGGCCTTGAAGACAACGTACGCCTGGATAGCAACACATTGGCTCCTTCCAACGCCGCGTTGGTCGAGCGCACCGTAGTCCTATGCGAAAGGTATGAGCGCCCAGTGGCTACTTGGCAGCAGGCGCGTGAGATGCTTGGGTTGAACAATGTGTAAAAATGTTAGCTGCTACCCAACGGTGGGTGAAGGAACATACTCAATCACCATCGGATTGTTGTGTAGTCGTCTTTAAGGTGTCAGAGAGGGCTACTTACTTCGCGATATGTCAGTAGTCACCGGTAATTTTTCATAAAGCAGCCAGTATTATCCTTTTGTCGTAAATGTATTTTGTAGCGCGATGTGGTTGAGAACCCTAGCGGCCGCGGCAAATGGCTGTCGTATCGGGCTAACGGCTGAAGTGCTACGGCTTTTCTCATTTCGTTATTTAAGGCATTTATGCTCATTTAGTGATTAGTGGTGCAGCGTTAAGCTGCACCATTTTTTATTGTAGTCATTTGATTTAGTTGAATTTTAATCTATCAGTATTTAAGAAAATATATTTTTAGTTTGTTTTGCACGGTTTAATTTAAGCTACAGCTACACATGAGCGTTAAACAGCAACGCTAATGCTGGGTTAGCGATACCCTTACGGTATGGAAAGGCACTTAAACAATATTGGTTTCTAAAATCAGATGCTACCAAACTGCAGCCTAGCTAATGATTGCCAGACGCTGGAGCCTGCATGTCAACCGTCATCCAACATATTGAGACGCTGCTGGTCGATTTACCGACTATCCGTCCTCACAAACTCTCCATGACCACCATGGCCTGCCAAACCATGGTGATTGTGCGCATGCGCCACTCCGACGGTATCGAAGGGCTCGGCGAAGGCACCACCATTGGTGGCTTGGCCTATGGCCCGGAAAGCCCGGAGAGCATTAAGCGCAATATTGATACTTATCTAGCCCCTCTACTGGTCGGCCAGCCCTCTAACAATGTTCATCAGTTGCGTGCTCGGCTTAACCGCCATGCTCGCGGCAATATGATCGCCAAATCTGCATTAGAAACGGCTCTGTTGGATGCTCAGGGCAAGCGCTTGGGATTGAGCGTCGCCGAGCTGCTGGGCGGCGTACGTCAGGATCACTTGCCCGTACTATGGACGCTAGCCAGTGGTGATACCGCCAAAGATATTGATGAGGCCATGCTGCGTTTAGAACAGCGTCGGCACTGCGACTTCAAGTTAAAAATTGGTGCTAACCCGGTGGATCAGGACGTGCGCCATGTGGCGGCTATCAAGGAAGCGCTGGGTGATCGGGCCAGCGTGCGAGTTGATGTTAATCAGGCGTGGGATGAATCCACCGCCGTTCGCGGTATTCAGGTGCTACAGGATGCTGGCATTGAGTTAATTGAGCAGCCCATTGGCGCTCGTGAACATGCCGGCTTAGTTCGCTTGGCTAACCGCTTCAATGTGCCAATGCTCGCCGATGAGGCGGTGCAAGATGCCCGCGACGGGCTTGATCTTGTGTGCGGCGGCTTCAGTGGTGCCTTTGCGCTGAAGATTGCCAAATCCGGCGGTATTTACGGGGTACTAGAGTTAGCTCACGTCGCCCAAGCGGCTGGCATTGGCTTATATGGCGGCACCCTGCTGGAGGGCACTATCGGTACGGCTGCCTCTCTACATGCCTGGGCAACGCTGCCAGCAATGGCCTGGGGCACGGAAATGTTCGGCCCGCTGCTGCTGCAAGACGACATCGTCGTTTCCCCTCTCAACTACACCGAATTTGGGGTGGAGTTACCGCAAGGGGCTGGGCTCGGCATCACTCTAGATGAAGATAAGTTGGCGCATTACTCACGCAAGTAAACGTCACGTAAGTAAAAGCCGCAGTAAATAAAGCCATCGTTTGTGATCGCCCGCGATGAAAGAGGAGAGCCATATGCTGTTTCAAGTTGAGATGACCGTTAAGTTGCCGCCGGACATGCCTGCCGATCAGGCAGCCAAGATCAAGGCAACGGAAAAGGCGTATTCCCAAGACCTGCAGCGCCAGGGTAAGTGGCGCCACTTGTGGCGGGTAGCGGGTAGCTACTCGAACGTCAGTATTTTTGACGTGGAAGACAACGCCGAGCTGCAAGAGTTGGTCAGCAATCTGCCGCTCTTCCCCTATATGGAGATCAGCGTCAAACCGCTGTGTCGTCACCCCTCTTCAGTGCGTGATGACGACAGCTAGTTCTCCACATAACACGCCAAATCGTATGACGACAACAACACCCCATAACAAACAGAGGGTTTCACCATGACTGTAAAAATATTCGACACGCCCGAGGTTCAAGACTTCATCAAAACCGTGGCCGGCTTTGATAAAGCCGGTGGCAATGACCGCGCCAAGCAGATCGTCCATCGCCTGGTCAGCGACCTGTTCAAGCTGATCGATGACTTCGATGTCACCGAGGAAGAGTACTGGGCCGGTGTCAACCTGCTCAATGCCCTGGGTAGCCAAACCCAGTTCGGGTTGCTCTCGCCCGGTCTCGGCTTTGACCACTTCCTCGATATGCGTCAAGACGCCATCGATGCCGAAGCCAAGCGCACCGGCGGCACCCCGCGTACCATCGAAGGCCCGCTCTACGTGGCCGGTGCCCCGGAAGCGGAAGGCTTCGCCCGCATGGACGACGGCAGTGATCCCGATGCCGAGGTGATGTGGCTGACCGGTCAGGTGCGCGATGTCGACGGTACCCCGATCCCCGGCGCTAAGGTTGAAATCTGGCACTGCAACTCCAAGGGCGGCTACTCGTTCTTTGATCCCTCCCAGGATGAGTACAACATGCGCCGCACGATCTATGCGGACAGCGAAGGCCGCTACACCGCGCGCAGCATCATTCCCTCCGGCTACGGCGTGCCTGAAGGCGCCCCCACCGATGTGGTGCTCAAGTCCCTGGGCCGTCACGGCGAACGCCCGGCGCATATCCACTACTTCGTCTCCGCACCGGGCCATCAGCACCTGACCACCCAGATCAACCTGGCGGGCGACCCCTACACCTTTGACGACTTCGCCTTCGCGACCCGGGAAGAGCTGGTGGTGCCCGCTGAACGGATCGAAGATCCGGCCGAGATCGCCAAGCGCGACCTGGACGGCCCGTTCTCCCATGTGGTGTTTAACGTCGAACTGGCTAAAACCGAAGCCCCTGAGCTGCAAGTGCGTCACGCCCGCCCCCGCGCCAAGGAAGACGAGCAGGATCTCGCTAGCCAGTTGGCGGGTACCGCGAAGGTTTAATAGCCTTGTTAATTTCCTTTAAGTGCTTGAAGGGGCTTTAAAGAAGGGCCGCGCTAGGAAGGGGAATTGGCAAGCTCCAAAGGATCCACTTTCCTTTGAATATCATAGGTTATGGGTAGCGGCCCATGAAGCGATCATCAACAAGCTTGTGTAAAATGGTGGTCGCTTCATTCATGAGAAGTGATGGTTTTTCACCGCGGCGACGGCTGCAGACAACAGGTGAGGTGATTGTCTTGTCCGCCAATGCTACATAAGAAATACCATCTCGTTGTACGCGCTTTACCTCCTCAGGTACCAGTGTAATACCGATATCAGAGGCGACGAGGCTAAGTGCTGTCTGAACTTCGTTTGCTTCCTGTATGACCTCAACCTTTAAGCCTTGTCGGCGGAAAATACCTAGTACCATATCTGCCAAGCTAGGACGTGGTTTGGCGGGGAAAAGAATAAGTGGATAACGTGCCAATTCTTCGCATGTAGGCGTAGTGCCCTCTAAAGGGTGACCGCTAGGAAGGGCAGCAATAAATGGCTCATTGAAGAGTATCTCTTGCTCTACGTCTGGATCATCAATGCGAAGACGTCCAAATCCCATGTCAATACGACCTGCTTTAAGCGCCTGAATTTGCTGTATGGTCGTAAGTTCTGTCAATGATATTTCCACATTCTCAATTTGACGCAAGTCGCGAACCAGCATTGGAATCTGCCCATAAAAGATAGAGGGGACAAAGCCAATTCCAAATAGAGTTCGCTTGCTACGTGCCATGTGGCGTGTTGTATCAATAGTGACGTCTACTTTCTCCAAAATTTCTAAAGCACGCTGCTGAAAAAATATACCCGATGGTGTTAAGCGAAGGCCTCGCGAGCTTCTCTCAAACAGTTCGACCCCAACTTCCTGCTCTAGCTGTTTAACTTGGCGCGAAAGTGGCGGCTGTGACATATGCAAGCGTTTAGCGGCACAGGTGAGATTAAGCTCTTCAGCGACAACGCAAAAGTACCTCAGGTGGCGTAATTCCATAAGAACTCCAAGGTATGAGTAACTTCTTAACTAATGGTGGCATTTACCTTCGGTGGCTTCCAATCAGGCTGCATTGCTCAAACAACCGGGCAATCTGCTACTAGCTAGGTGAGGCGCTATAACGCTACCAGTATTTACGCACTTGAAAGCTAAATAACGTCTAAGACTTTAGTAATGCAAGGTAGTAACAAGAGGGGGAAAGCTTCCGAGTACGCCTATTCGCTGAGCTTTCAGCAACGACTCGTATAGCTTGGTTAGTCGCTGACACATAGTTGCACGAGGAAGGGGCTTCAACGCTTTATAATGCCTAGTATCGAACCGCCAGGAAATTACTTGCCGTCTAACACACCCTAGCCCATGCTTTTAGCAAGACGCTATAACCTAGGGTATTGGCTAAAACGAAACGTTAGGACGTTTGAACATGGCAAAATTCTTCCAGGAATTCCGAGAGTTTGCGGTAAAAGGCAACGTCGTCGATATGGCGGTGGGGATCATTATCGGTGGGGCGTTTACGCTGATTGTGCAGAGCCTGGTGGCGGATGTGATGAATCCGCTGATTGGCTTGCTGGTGGGCGGTGTGGATTTTTCCAATCTGTTTGTGGTGTTACGCCAAGGGGCGGTGGGCGGCCCTTATGCAACGCTGGCGGATGCCCAGGCGGCAGGGGCGGTAACGCTAAACCTCGGGCTTTTTATCAATGCGGTGGTCAGCTTTACGATTGTCGCCTTCGTGGTCTTCTTATTGGTACGCACCATTAACCGATTAAAGCGCGAAGAGGCGGTAGCGCCTGCGAACCCTACGGAGCAGCCGTGCCCTTACTGTTTGATGGTGGTGCCGATCAAAGCCACGCGCTGTGGCCACTGCACAGCAATGTTGGATCAGCCAGCGGAGGCTGAAACGCCGGTTGAAGTTACCTCTGCGCCACCGCAAATGCCACCCGCAAAACCTTGAGCCACTAAAAAGGGCGCCACTGCTGAAGAGGCGCCCTTTCACGTTATACCAGCAGCAACCCTAGGCGCTTTTCTTAATGGTTTTGCTGTCTTTTTGCTTACTGCCGGGCTTTTTGCTGTCGTTAGCATCGCTGGGTTGCGGCAGCGATGGCAGCGATTTGGCCAGCATTTCGACGCTGTGGCGATAGTAGAGCTGGCTCTTATTATGCTCGCCAAGGCTTGCATAGAGACGTGCAAGTTCAGCGCAAACTTCGCCATTGGGGCGCTGCCGCTGGCTGGCTTCAAAGTACTCCAACGCCTTTTGCCACTGGCCGGTGCGCAGCGAGAGGCGACCGCAGGCGAGCAGCAGCTCGGGGTCGTTGGGGCGCTCCTGCAGCCACTTCTCGGCTTTAACTAGTTGGCGACCGGCGTTCACATTCAGCAGGCCGTAGCGTTTTACTAAGCGTGCGTCCCAGTGGTGATCCAGCGAGTGGTTGAGCAAACGCTCGGCAATGGGCTCTTCGTGGGCTTGAATCAGCGCTTCGCTGTATAGCACGATCAGCTCGGTATTGCCGCGCAGGTAGTCGGGCATATCAGCCCAAAGGCCGCGCACCCGCTCAATGTTGGTGGGGTTTTGCGCTTCAAACACGATCAGCTCGCGGTAGGCTTTAAACTCCAACTGCTCACGCTCTTGCTGGGTAATGAGCTTCTGCGCCGCCAAGCGTGGAATCAAACGCCGTAAGCCTTCCCAATCGTTGACGCTTAAATGCACCTGTTTGAGTAGCTTGAGCACCTGCGGGTGGTTGGAGAGCTTCTTATCCAGGCGATTAAGAATCGCCAGCGCTTCTTCCGGCTGCTGACGCTCAATCATCATTTGCGCCTGCATCAAGCCAACGGCCGTATCGGCTCCGTCGGTGGTTAGCTGCGCCTGATTCAGGTGCTCCTGGGATTTCACGTGGTGGCCCTGGTAATGGGCCGCCAGCGCTGCGGATAGGTAGTTGACCAGCGGTGTGCTGGAATCATCGGCGGCATTAACCAGGGTTTTTTCGGCTTTTTTCCAGCGCCCTTCGGTCAGTGCTACCAGGCCACGCACGGTGCGCTGCATGGCGCGACGGTTACGTGCGCGGCTGTTCCAGCTACGAAAACGCCCCATAGGGCGAATAATGCCGCTGAGCAAACGCAGTACAAAGTGTAGGACGATAAAGGCGGCAAACAGCAGCACCAGACCAAACCAAAACGATGTCTGGATGGATGAGTCGCCCACGCGGATTAGCCAATAGCCGGGCACCGACATCATCAGGTGCCCAAACAGGGCCCCGACGGCGAGGCCTGCGACAATGAGGAGAACAAGCTTTCTCATGAATCACCTCCGCTTTGGCCACGCGTCTTATAGCGGTTGTCGATAAAGCGTGCGAGCTCCTGCTGTGAAGCGCTGATATCGGGCAGCTCGGGTTTTACCTCTGCTTCCTTGAGCTCTTGAAGGCGCGTAATAACGCTTTGGGTCTCTTCACGAGTGGTGTCGTAGTAGTCGTTCAGCAGCTGTAGCGCTTTGTCGATACTCGCGTCATAAAGCTCTTTCTCTTCGTTGAGCAGGGCCAACTGCGTCTGCTCCAGCACTAAGCGTAGACTTTGGCGTAGGTAAGACTCTTGCTCTGGGGTAATCAGCGCTTCCAGCGCTTCATCGTGATGGCGAACCACCACCAGGTCTTTGAGCTCTTCACCGAAGCGCGCCAGCTGGCGCTGGAAAGTGCCGGTCGGCGGCTGCTCGATGCTAGAGGTTACCGCTTGCTCCTCAATTTCTTGAGAGAGTCGCAGAGAGGAGATGCGTTCCTGCTGGGCATTGAGCGCTAAGTAGAGGCCTGTACGGTCAACCTGGGGCACGGCATCCAGAGCGGCTAGCTCATTGGCGATCGCTGCGCGTACGGGCGTCAACGCCGGGTTGTCAGCATCTACTAGGCGCGCATCGGCGGTACGCAGCAGCGCAGCTGCGCCATCAACGTCGCCTTCCAGCTGTAAACGCTGATTGGCCAGACGCAGCAGGTAGGCGGCTTCGGCATGCAACCACTCGCGCTCGTCGGTGTCCTGCTCTTGAGAGAGCTGGTCCAGCACTTGGCCCAGGGTCTCATCGACGTCGCTGCGGTAGCTGTCAAATTCATCACGCAGGTCACCCAGTGTGCTCTGCAGCGCTTCATCGCGCTCGGCTTCGCCGCTATCAAGGCGTGACTCAAGGTCACTAACCGCTTGTTGTGAGGCGCTCCCCTCAGCCTGCTGTGCGACCTCATCGAGGCGCTGCTGCTGGTTCTCCAGGCGCTGCCAGCCCTGCCAAACGACAAATGCCAAGGCAATCGCCAGGATAATCACCAGGGCAATCGCGAGGCCGCCGCTTTTACTGCCTCCGCCTTTGCCCCCACCGCTTTGGCCGTTACCGCTGCCTTTGTGGCCGGTGGGCGGCGTAGTGCCCGCCGATGACTTGCCGCTGGTCGGCTTTGACGAGGCGGCGCTTGACGATGGCGAACTAGAAGCCGATCCGCTTGAGGAAGATGGGCTGGGTTGAGCGGCACTCTGGGAAGGTGAGGCTGCGTTGCTGGATGTGGTATCTGCCGATTTAGCCGTGCTGGTAGTGCTGCTAGCAGCGGTTGAACTCGCAGTGGGCGAGCCCTTTCCACGCCGCCGCGACCGGCTATTTTTAGCGCCACTCTGAGCAGGTGTTGTTGAGCTCGGCGGTGTGTTCGGCTTGCTGGGCTCAGTCGCGTCGGTCGTGGAAGCTGCTTTGTCGGTCGTTTTAGGGACGCCCTGAGAGGCATCGGAGGACGTTGGTTGTACATCGTCCTGATCGTTTACTTGTTTGCTCATGTGTCGCTAGCCCTTAGTAAGTTCCTTGATCGACATCGGCACCCTGTGGGTCGCAGGTCTCCAACGCCGCTATCAACGCAGCTGGCGTAGCTCCGGACGCCACCTTGGGGTCACAAAAACCCAGTATGCCAGCCAGTGTAGCCAAACGGCGACTGGAAACGATTAGCGGTTGGTTCAAGGCCGCCTGATTGCACCATTTTGCCAGATGTTCCAGCAGTTCGCTGCTGGTGACGATCAACGCCCGGTAATTACCTGAAAAAAGGCGCGTTTGCAGAGCGGGTTCAAGGGGGTGAAACGTGCGTCGATACACCGCTACGCGAGTCACCTGCGCCCCCCGCTCAGCAAGCGTTTCAGCGAGCAGCGGGCGGCCACCTTCTCCCGCCACCAGTAGAATACGCTGGTGCCCTAACTGTTGAAGCGAGGCAAGCGCAAGCAGTGCTTCGCTGGTATCTTCACCTGCACTGGGCGCAGGCACATGCACACGTACGCCCAACTGATCATAAAGCGTTGCCGCGGTGGCGCTGCCAACGCTGTAGTAGTCAATGCCAATGGGCAGCTGTGGCCAGAAGCGATCTAGCGCTTCACTCAAGCAAGTGGCCGCAAAGGGGCTGATGACTATTATCTTATGGTACTGATCAATATCCAGCCAGATACGCCGCATTTCAGGGGTTTCTGGTAAGACTTCGAGTTGCATCACGTTGAGTGATTCAACGCTCTCGCCCCGCTCGCGCAGAGCAGCAGCCAGTGCTTCACCGCGCTCGCCAGGGCGGCAGATCAGTACCGGTTGGCTCATATGGCGCGGCCGTAAACCTCAGCCAAAATATCGCCAGCGCCTTGGTCGAGCAGCTCTTCGGCAATGCGAATGCCCAGCGCTTCGGGCTCATGCATCGAACCACGGCCTTCGGCGCGCAGCACTTCGGTGCCCTCTGGGTTGCCCACTAAGCCGCGTAGCCAAAGGGTTTCATTTTCAATATCCAGCACCGCGTGGCCCGCAATAGGCACTTGGCAGCCGCCCTCTAAGCGCGTGTTCATGGCCCGTTCGGCGCGCACACGCGTCGCGGTATCCGCGTCATCCAGCGGGGCTAGCAAGGCAATCAGCTCGGGGTCATGCAGGCGGCACTCAATGCCTAGGGCTCCTTGGCCGCAGGCGGGCAGGCACACTTCCGGCGGCAGTGCCTGGGCAATCCGCTCACCCAAGCCCAACCGCTTAAGGCCTGAGGTCGCCAGGATGATGGCGTCAAATTCTCCCGCGTCTAATTTACCTAGCCGCGTTTGTACGTTGCCGCGCAAGTTGAGAATTTGCAGGTCGGGGCGGGCTTCACGCATCTGCAGGCCACGGCGTAAGCTGGCGGTGCCAATTCGTGCCCCTTCGGGAAGCTCATCAATGCTAGAGTAGTGGTTGGATACAAACGCATCGGTAGGGTCGGCCCCCTCTAGGATGACCGACAGGCCCAGCCCTTCGGGGAAGAGCATGGGTACATCTTTCATCGAGTGGACGGCAATATCGGCACGGCCATCGAGCATGGCGTCTTCCAGCTCTTTAACGAACAGCCCTTTACCGCCAATTTTTGAAAGCGGTGTATCGAGAATTTTGTCGCCCTTGGTAGACAGAGCCACAAGCTCGACCTCAAGGCCGCTGTGAGCCGCCATTAAGCGGTCACGAACGTACTCAGCCTGCCACATGGCCAGTTGGCTTTTACGCGTGGCAATGCGCAGTTTGGTGATTGATAGCACGTTATTCTCCCTATACCGCAGACACGGCGAGTCAAGCTATGATAAGTGTCATCATAAAGCACCGAGCGCCACAGTAAAAATAACGGAACTGATTATGCTCCCGTAACGTGCTTTATCCGTCCCCCTAGGAAATTGTATGTCCTCAGTGTTACCCCGCGGCCAGCTTGACCAGTTTTTCCTGCTTTCACGGGATCTGTTCTGCTGTATCGACTTTAAAGGCACGCTGCTGCAAGTCAATCCAGCCTTCGAGACGCTGCTGGGATATACCTCTGAACAGTTGATCGGGCGTTCCTGTGGTGTCGTCATTAACCCCCTTGACCACCCGGTGATCGAACGGGCGTTGCAGCGAGTGCATCAAGGCGAAAAGGTCATTCCTTTTGAGGTGCGCGCTGTTTCCGCAACCGGCAAGCAGCACTGGTTAGAAATTTCGCCGTCGTTGGGGGAGGACGTGATTTACGTAATCGCCCGGGTGATTACGCGGCGTAAAGCTAGCGAACAACAGCTAAAATTATTGGAGCGTAGCGTTGAATCAAGCACCAATGGTGTTCTTATTGTCGATGCTCAGAGCAGCGATCTGCCTCTGGTTTACGTCAACGCTGCCTTTGAACGCATTACCGGCTATTCGCGCAACCAGGCACTGGGGCGTAACTGCCGTTTCCTACAGGGGGAAGAGACCGACCCCGCCACCGTCAAGCAGCTACAGGTAGGGATTGCCGAGCAGCGTGAAGTACACGTGGTCATCCGTAACTATCGGCATGACGGCACGGTTTTTTGGAACGACTTGCACATTTCACCTGTACGCGATGAGAACGGCCAAGTGACCCACTTTGTCGGCGTACAGAATGATATCTCTGAACAGCGCGAATATCAGGCTCAACTCGACCATAACGCCCATCACGACGCCTTGACCGGGCTGCCCAACCGCTTGTTACTTGGTCAGCGCTTGGAAGAGGGGGGCGTGATGGCGCGCCGCTACCATCGCTATATAGCCGTGCTGTTTATTGACCTGGACGATTTTAAGCCGATCAACGATACCTTGGGCCATGAAGTGGGCGACTTTATTCTGGTTGAAGTGGCCAGGCGGTTGGAGAATGAACTGCGCCCCTGGGACACCGTCGCGCGTTTTGGCAGCGATGAGTTTGTGGTGTTGTTGCCGGATCTAGCCCATCAGGACGATGTGATACAGGTGGTCGAGCGGGTTCTCCAGGGGCTTTCGCCGCCCTACTGGTACCGCGACAGCGAGCTGCGCATCACCGCCAGTATCGGGATTGCCATCAATGACGGCAGCATGGACAACCCCCGCCAGCTTATTCAGCAGGCGGATTTGGCAATGTATAAAGCCAAACGGCGCGGGCGCAATACCTACTACTGGTATACCGAAGACTTGAACCGCAAGGTGAGCGAACGGGTTAGCTTACGCAGCGCGCTACAGCAAGCCATTGAGCAGCAGCAGTTCGAGCTTCATTACCAGCCGCAGATTCACGCGCCAAGCGGTCGCGTGGTGGGGGTTGAAGCGCTGATCCGCTGGCAGCACCCTGAGCGCGGCAATATCCCACCATCTGATTTTATTAGCCTTGCCGAGGATACTAGTCAGATCATTCCCATTAGCGAGTGGGTGTTGGCTACTGCCTGTCGCGATGCCCAGCAGCTCAATGGCCTGGGGTTAGGCGAGATCACCATGGCGGTCAATATTTCGCCTATGCAGTTTCAACGCCCTGGCTTCCTCACCTCCCTTGAGCAGGTGCTGGCGAGCAGCGGTCTAACGCCAGCGTTGTTAGAGCTGGAGCTTACCGAGGGGGTGCTGATGGATAGCGCCGAACAAGCAATCCAGGCGTTAAAGAATTTGCGAGCGCTGGGAGTCCTGATTGCACTAGACGATTTTGGCACCGGCTTCTCTAGCCTAAGCTATTTAAAGCGGCTGCCGATTAATCGCATCAAGATTGACCGATCCTTTGTGCGCGATGTGATTTCAGACCGCCACGATGCCGCTATTATCGACGGCGTGGTCGCCATGGCGGGGAAAATGGGGCTCGAAGTGTTGATAGAAGGCGTAGAAACGGCAGAGCAGTTTGGCTACCTGCAGCAGCGTCACTGTGACTACTATCAGGGCTACTACTTTGCCCGCCCCATGTCCCTAAGTGCCCTGCACGCGTTTCTCCACAAACCACCTGCCGTCGTAACGTCACGCTCTTAGCCGCCACAGAAATAAAAACGGCGTGCCGCTGACCGTGGTGACTCTGGTACACTTTCTGCTAACGACTCCATTGTTTTGTCAGCAGGATATATCTTCGATGAGCCAAGCCACGAATCAGTCTTGGGGCGGTCGCTTTAGCGAGCCCACCGATGCCTTTGTTGCACGCTTCACCGCGTCAGTTAATTTCGACCAGCGCCTGGCCCCCCAGGACATCCAGGGCTCCATCGCCCACGCCACTATGCTGGCTCGGGTAGGCGTGCTCACCGATGACGAGCGTGATGCGATTATTAATGGCCTGAACGAGATTCAGGGCGAAATCGAGCGCGGCGAGTTTAACTGGTCGGTGCCGCTGGAAGATGTGCATATGAACATCGAAGCGCGGCTGACCGAAAAGATCGGTATTACCGGCAAAAAACTCCACACCGGGCGCTCGCGCAACGACCAGGTCGCCACCGATATTCGCCTGTTTATGCGCGATGAGATCGATGTTATCGAAGTGGAGCTCAAGCGTCTGCGTGAAGGCATGATCGAACTGGCTGATCGTGAAGCCGAGACCATTATGCCCGGTTTTACCCACCTGCAAACCGCCCAGCCGGTCACCTTTGGCCACCATATTCTGGCTTGGCAAGAGATGCTGGCCCGGGATCACGAGCGCCTGCTGGACTGCCGCAAGCGCGTCAACGTAATGCCGCTGGGTGCTGCCGCCCTGGCTGGCACTACCTATCCCATCGACCGCCACGTGACAGCGGAACTATTAGGCTTTGACCGTCCAACAGAAAACTCTCTGGACGCGGTCTCAGATCGTGACTTCGCTATCGAATTCACCAGCTTCGCCAGCATCCTACTGATGCATCTTTCGCGCATGAGCGAAGAACTGGTGCTATGGACCAGCGCCCAGTTCAACTTTATCGACTTGCCCGACCGCTTCTGCACCGGCTCTTCAATCATGCCGCAGAAGAAAAACCCCGATGTGCCTGAGCTGGTGCGCGGCAAAACCGGCCGCGTGTACGGCCACCTGATGTCGCTGCTAACGCTGATGAAATCGCAGCCGCTGGCCTACAACAAAGACAATCAGGAAGATAAAGAGCCGCTGTTCGATGCAGTGGATACCGTGCGCGACTGCTTAAAAGCGTTTGCCGATATGGTGCCCGCCATTGAGCCCAAGAAAGCCAGCATGTATGAAGCGGCGCGGCGTGGTTTCTCTACCGCGACGGACTTGGCCGACTATCTGGTGCGTAAAGGCGTGGCCTTCCGCGATGCCCACGAAATCGTCGGGCAGTCGGTGGCGTATGGCCTTAAAAGCGAAAAAGACCTGTCTGAGATGAGCCTGGATGAGCTCAAACAGTTCTCCGATACCATCGAGCAGGATGTGTTCGAGGTGTTGACCCTGGAAGGCTCGGTAGCCGCCCGGAACCATATTGGTGGCACAGCACCCAACCAGGTGCGGGCAGCTGCACAGCGAGCGCGTGAGGCGCTGAGTGCGCTCAAGGCGGGCGCATGAAAACGCTGGCAATCATGGCCCTTTCGGCGCTGCTGTTAACCGCGGTTGTCGGCTGTGGGCAAAAAGGGCCGCTTTATCTGCCGGAAGATGCACCCGCTGACGAGCAATCTGCCCAGGCGTCTGAATAGATAGCTGCAGGCCCAGGAGAAGGGGAGAGCACCATGGACTATTTTAATTACCGCGATGGCGTGCTGTACGCCGAAGATGTACCGCTGTCACGCATTGCCGACGAGTTCGGCACGCCCTGCTACGTCTACTCAAAAGCGACGTTTGAACGTCACTTTCGCGCCTATACCGAAGCACTGGGTGGTCACCCGCACCTGATTTGTTACGCGGTGAAAGCCAACTCTAACCTGGCGGTGCTGGGCTTGTTGGCCAAGCTGGGCGCGGGGTTCGATATTGTCTCTATCGGTGAGCTTGAGCGGGTGCTAAAAGCCGGTGGCGACCCGGCGAAAGTAGTGTTTTCGGGCGTTGCCAAGCAACCCCATGAAATGGTTCGTGCGCTGGACGTGGGCATTAAGTGCTTTAACGTTGAGTCACGCCCCGAACTTGAGCGCTTGAATCGTGTCGCCGGTGAGTTGGGGAAAATTGCCCCGGTCTCATTGCGGGTCAACCCAGACGTGGATGCGGGTACTCATCCGTATATCTCCACTGGTTTGAAGGATAATAAGTTCGGCATCCCGGTGGATGAAGCGTTGGCGGTTTACGAACTAGCCGCAAGCCTGCCCAATTTGCAGGTGAAGGGGCTCGACTGCCACATCGGTTCACAGCTAACTGAAACCGCACCCTTCCTGGATGCCCTTGATCGCTTACTGGTGCTTATGGAGCGGCTGCGTGAGCGGGGCATCGAAATCGAGCACCTTGATTTAGGTGGCGGTTTAGGCGTGCCTTACCGCGATGAAAAACCGCCCCAGCCGTTTGATTACGCTAGCCAACTGTTGGCGCGGCTTTCGCGTTGGGAAGGTGGCGAAGCGCTTACGTTGCTGTTTGAACCCGGTCGCTCCATCGCCGCCAATGCGGGTGTCATGCTCACTCGGGTAGAGTTTCTCAAGCCTGGAGAGACCAAGAACTTCGCCATTGTCGATGCGGCCATGAATGACCTGATTCGCCCGGCGCTGTACCAGGCCTGGCAGGCGATTGTGCCGGTGGATACTCGTCAAACACGCGAAAGCGCCCTTTACGACGTAGTGGGCCCAGTGTGTGAAACGGGTGACTTCCTGGGTAAGGAACGCGAGCTGGCGATTACCGAAGGCGATCTTTTGGCGGTGCGCTCGGCGGGGGCCTACGGTTTTGTTATGGCGTCGAACTATAACAGTCGCCCTCGCGCCGCCGAGTTAATGGTTGATGGCGACAGCTGCCATGTGGTGCGCGCGCGGGAAACCGTTGCCAGTCTGTGGGCGGGTGAAGCGCTGCTGCCCGAAGGGGGGCGTTGATGCTGTTACACTTCACCAAAATGCATGGCCTGGGTAATGACTTTGTCATGGTGGATCTAGTCACTCAGCGCGCCCGGTTGGACGAAGCTCAGATTCGTGCACTGGCAGACCGGCGTTTCGGCATTGGCTTTGATCAGTTGTTGCTCGTCGAACCGCCCCGGGATCCAGAGATGGATTTTCGCTACCGCATTTACAATGCTGACGGCAGTGAAGTGGAAAATTGTGGCAACGGTGCACGCTGCTTTGCCCGCTTCGTGCGCGATCAGCGATTGACCCACAAGCATGAAATCCACGTAGAAACCGCCGGGGGCCCGTTGGTGCTGACCGTGCAGCACGACGGTATGGTGCGAGTGGATATGGGCCGCCCGCGGTTTAGCCCTTTGGCGCTGCCGTTCGATGCCCCTGGGGATCAACCCCTGCATCAGTTACAAGTGGGTGATGAAACGCTGCAGATCGGCGTGGTCTCTATGGGAAACCCACATGCTGTGATGCAGGTTGAGAACGTTGATAGCGCCCCGGTGGAGCGCCTCGGGCCGTTGGTAGAGGCGCATCCGCGTTTTCCCAAGCGTGTTAACGTGGGCTTTATGCAGGTACTCTCGCCCAGTGAAATTCGTTTGCGTGTGTATGAGCGCGGCAGTGGCGAAACGCTGGCCTGCGGTACCGGTGCCTGCGCTGCAGTTGCCAGCGGTATTCGCCAGGGGCTGCTAAAAAGCCCCGTAAAAGTCCATTTACCCGGTGGAGAGCTCAGCATTGAGTGGCCTGACCCTGAAGGGGCGCTAACGATGGTGGGGCCAGCTACACGCGTCTTCGATGGCCGCGTAGCACTTAATTAATTCGAGGAGAACGGCGATGTCACAAGCCCCTGAACCCCGCAAAACGCTCGAGCCTGATCAAGTGGCGTTCTGGCTGGCGCGTCATCCCGATTTTTTCGTCGGTCGTGAAGGGTTACTGCAGCAGCTGCAGGTGCCCCACCCGCATATCGACGGGGCGGTGTCACTGCTAGAACGCTTGGTGTTAGACCTGCGTAAGCGCGCGGAAACCGCCGAGGGCCGCCTGGAGCACCTGCTGGAGACTGCTCGCCATAACGAATCCCAGTACCGCCGGCTGCGGGAAACGTTGATAGCCCTGGTGGAAGCGCCGGATCGCGATGCGCTGGCGCAAGCGCTGGCCACCCAGCTTAGCGAGCGCTTTGAAACCCCGGCCATGGCGCTGTGGTGTCCGGCCACGTTAAGCGATAGTGAACCGACGCCGCCTCAACCGCCACGGCACGTGCTTGATCAACATGCCAGCACGCGGCTGTCGGCGCTGCTGGATGGCCGCACCAGCCGTTGTGTGAAACTTAGCGTCAGCGACTGGAAGTGCTTGCTGCCCCATGTCAAAGCGCCGCGCAAAGCCGGTTCCTGTGCGATTTCACGGCTCTCGGCGGGTGACCCTTTGGGCTATTTGCTGCTGGCCAGCCCCAGCCCTGACGCCTATCGGGCCAGCATGGATACGCTGTTCACTGAGTACTTGGGTGATATCGTCGCGCGCCTGCTGGTGCGCCTGGGCGACTATGGCTGAAGCTCTTCCAACGGAAATAACGATAGCCAAGCGCGTTGAGGCTTTTTTAGCGGCGCTGGCATACCATGCTAGCCCTGCCACGGTGGCGGCTTATCAGCATGATTTGGCCGCACTGTGTAACTTCACCGAGCGACGCGATGTGACAAATCCTGCAGCGTTAGATACCGCTCTGCTGAGGGCTTTTCTGGGGTCGGAGCGTAGCCGGGGGCTGGCGCCTAGAAGCCTGGCCCGGCGGCGGGCGGCACTTTCCCGCTTCGCCGATTACCTGGTCAAGCAGGATGTGCTGGTCGATAACCCGGTGGGACTACTGCGTACGCCCAAACAGCCCAGCCACCTGCCGCGCCCGGTGGATGTCGACGCCCTGGCGCGCTTTCTCGATACCCCCCACGATGGCTCGCCGCTGGGCGTGCGAGATCAGGCTATTCTTGAACTGTTTTACTCCAGTGGCCTGCGCTTAGCGGAGCTGGCGGCGCTTGATTTGGGCGATTTGCAGAATAGCCGGGTAAGAGTGATCGGCAAAGGCGGCAAGCCGCGTCAGGTGCCGGTAGGGCGCCGCGCCCAGCAGGCGCTGGCTGAGTGGCTGGGGTGTCGCTCAGTGCTGGCACCCATTGATGAGCAGGCGCTATTTGTGGGCCAACGCGGGCAGCGCTTGGGGCATCGTGCCATTCAAAAGCGCTTAGCTCAGCTGTCGCTTGCCCGTGGCTTGCCCGAACACCTGCACCCGCACCGTTTGCGGCACTCCTTTGCCAGTCACCTGTTGGAGTCGAGCCAGGATCTGCGCGCCGTGCAAGAGCTGTTGGGGCACGCCAATCTATCGACCACGCAAATCTACACCCGGCTTGATTGGCAGCATCTGGCGACCAGCTACGACGCAGCGCACCCTCGTGCTAAACGAGGCTCCAACGACAGTAAGAATAGCCCCAGGAGCAAACCATGACGATGCTGCAGGCCATTACCTTCGATTTGGACGACACCCTATGGGACAACCACGGAGTCATGGCGCGTACCGAAGAGGGCCACTACCGCTGGCTACTGGAGGCACTTGAGGCATGGCGAGCGGCACGCCAGGAAACAGCGCTGGCGTTATCCCACGAAAGCGGCGGGCTGGATTATCTGCAGCGCCGTCAACAGTTGGCCAAAGAGGTGCCCGAACGGCGCGGCGACTTCACTTGGCTACGTTTGCGCTCACTGGAGGCCCAGTTAGAACACGCAGGTCTGCACCGCAGTGCTGCGTTGATGTGGGCAGCAGCAGCGATGAATGAGTTTCACCGCCTGCGCGTGCAGGTCACGCCCCATCCAGAAGCGGCCGGACTGCTGGCTGCCCTGGCAGAGCGCTATCAGTTGGCGGCGATCACCAACGGTAATATTCATCTTAAACGTCAGCCGCTGGCTGGCTACTTTCCGGTGGCCATTGCCGCGGGTGAGTTACTGGCGCCCAAGCCTGATCCGACGCCATTCCTCACCGCGCTGTCGCGCTTAAACGTTTCCCCCGAGTGTGCTATGCACGTGGGCGATTCGTGGCAGGAGGACGTGTTACCTGCCCAGCAGTTGGGCATGCACGCGGTATGGATTTCTGAAACAGAGGATCAACCGCTCCCCACGCGCGTGCATCGTATTGCCCATATTAAAGAGCTGCCCAGCATTCTCGAGAAGTTAGAGGCGCCTCATTCTGGCGGTGTATACAGCCACTGATTGAGCTTCTGGGACAGCGTATCGACGCCGTCGCGCTTGAGTGAAGAGAACAGCTGAACAGAGACGAGGTCTTCCCACTCTTTCAAGCGTGAGCGCACTTTTTGCAACGCAGCGCTGGCAGGGCCTTTTTTCAGTTTGTCGGCTTTGGTGAGCAAAATATGCACCGGCATTCCGCGCTGGTCAGCATAATCGAGCATCATTTGGTCGAACTCGGTGAGCGGGTGGCGCACGTCCATTAGCAGTACTAAGCCGCGTAGACTGAAACGGTTGCGCAGGTACTCGGCTAGGTGCTTTTGCCACTCTAGCTTGACCGCCTCCGGCACCTTGGCGTAACCGTAGCCGGGTAGGTCGACCAAACGCCGCGACTCGTCGTTCATAACGCTGAAAAAGTTGATCAGCTGGGTGCGCCCCGGTGTGCGCGAGGTGCGCGCTAACGCATTTTGTTGCGTTAATGCGTTGATAGCACTGGATTTGCCCGCGTTTGAACGCCCGGCAAAGGCTACTTCTGCGCCGGTATCATCCGGGCACAGGGCCAGGGTGGGGGCGCTGATAAGAAAACTTGCCGTCGGGTAGTTCAGCCGAGGGACTGGGCTATCATGGGGGGTAGTCATTGGGTTGATCCTGAAAAACGAACATAAAAGCGGCCTACTCTGCGCACTATCACCTCTCTATCGCTTCGATAAAGTAGAACGCATGATAGCGACTCATGATAGAGAATTGAGAGCAGTACCGCGACGAATTACCCCTAAAGCAGTCCAGCACTTGCATTCCCGCCGCTGGGGTGATTCGTTATAATGCAAGCGGTTTATATCTGCGACCTGGGGCGCTAGTGTACCATCGCGATACGTTGTTGGTATTAGCGAAGGTTGGTATTGGCGGAGCTAACCCTGGTAACTTGTGAAACCTGGGAAGCGCCCAGGGTGCGTACCAGTCAAACATAAAACGGCATAGTGGAATAGCAATGAGAAAGTTACTGGCAAGCCTAGCAATTACCATGGGCGCCGTTGGCATCGCCCACGCTCAAACGGACTATCAAGCTGATGCTGACGCATCCGCTGGCCAGGAAATGGCCCAGACCTGTGCCGCCTGTCATGGGCAACAGGGCATTAGCCCATCGGGCGCTTTCCCTAATCTAGCGGGTCAGCAGATGTCCTATCTGGCGAAACAGATTATGGATATCCGCGACGGCAACCGCATGGTTCCCCAAATGGCCGGCCAAGTGGATGACTTCTCCGACCAGGATGCCTGGGATGTGGCAGCACACTTTGCGCGCCAGGATGCCAACTTGGGCCAGACCAGCGACGAAGACGCTGAGTTGCTGGCTCGCGGTGAAGAGCTTTACCGCGCTGGTGATATGTCCAAGGGCATTCCTGCCTGTTCAGCCTGCCATACGCCAACGGGTGTCGGTATCGGCAGCGCCGTTTACCCCGGTCTATCTGGGCAGCACGCTCAGTACACGGTCTCAACGTTGCAGGCATTCGCCTCAGGTGATCGTAACAATAGCCCCAATAACATCATGGGCGACATCGCTTCAAAAATGAGCGACAACGATATGGAAGCAGTGGCTAACTATGTATTGGGTTTAAACTAAGTGTTGGGTTTGAACTAACGTTCTAACCCTGGGCGTTTAAAACCACACATAGACAGCCTACATACTTCCTTATGCCGTTTGCGGGTTCTCACTAGGCAACGTTCTTGGCAACGTTTGCTAACTGAGGGAACCCGCTAATGTATCCACGGTCTCACCCTTCGCTTACCCATGGAGAAACTTTTACAATGTCTAAAACGCGAGCGATGTTTAAAACGTTAATGGTCGCACTGGCCGGTTTGGGGCTTTCTGCGGCAGTGAGTGCCCAGGAAGTGGTTGAAGGCCAACATTATGAGCTGCTTGAAACGCCGGTAGAAACCCAGGTTGATGACGGGCAAATTGAAGTCACCGAAGTATTTTGGTTTGGCTGCCCGCACTGCTACCGCCTGCAAACGCCGATTAATGAGTGGTACGAGACCCTGGACGATGACGTTAGTGTCGTCAAAATGCCCGCCACCATGGGTGGGGATTGGAATACCCACGCTACAGCATTCTATGCAGCTGAGTCGCTGGGTATCGAAGAGGAGCTACACGCCGACTTCTTTAACGCCATTCATCAGGAAAATCAGTCGCTCACAGAGCCCGATGAGATTGCTGCTTTCTTTGCCAACTACGGCGTCAGCGAAGAAGAGGCCAAGCAAGCGCTGACTGACTTTGGTGTGCGTAGCGAAGTGAATGATGCCAATAACCGTATGCGCAAAATGAAGTTAATGGGTGTGCCTGCCCTGGTGATTGATGGCCGTTTTCTGGTGACGCCGAGCTCAGCCGGTAGCCTGGAAAACATGCCGAAAGTCGCTGAAGCGTTGGTTGAGCAGGTGCGTGAAGAGCGCACAGAGTAACCGTGTTGCGTGAAGCGAGGGAGCGTGACACAACAGCCATCAATGGCTCACACTCGACGCTGTTTGAAGATGGGCACTTGCGTTTGCTGACCTTTAATTTGCAGGTGGGCATCCAGACCTCGGCGTACCATCACTATCTTACGCGCAGTTGGCAGCACCTACTGCCCAACCCGCGTCGCCAGAAGCGGCTGGACGTGATGGGCGAAGTGCTGAGCAAGTTTGACGTGGTGGGGCTGCAAGAGGTCGATGGCGGTAGTTTTCGCTCAAGCCGCGTCAATCAGGTGGAGTATCTCGCTGCCCAAGCGGGGTTTCCCCATCATGTTCAGCAGCTCAATCGCAATCTGGGGCACATTGCCCAGCACAGTAACGGTTTACTCTCGCGCTTGGTACCCAGCCAAATAGAAGAGCACCGTTTGCCGGGGGCAATGCCAGGGCGCGGTGCGATTCACGCCCGCTTTGGCGAAGGGCCTGATGCGCTGCATATCTTTGTTGCCCACCTGGCGCTAAGCCACCGCGGCCGGGTGCGTCAGCTCAACTACTTAAGCGATATCATTCAACCACTGCGCCACGTGGTGGTCATGGGGGATCTCAACTGCACCCCTGACCAACTGCACGCTCACGAGCGTTTTAGTGCGTCGCTACCGCTGCACCCGGTTAAACCCCTGTTCAGTTACCCCTCCTGGCAGCCGCGCCATGCGTTGGATCATATTCTGCTTTCGCAATCGTTAGAGGCCGCCGAAGTGCGGGTGCTGGATCATCTCTTCTCTGACCACCTGCCGATTGCTGTCGATTTACCCTTGCCCGAGGCCTGTTTAGCGGCAATTCGTTCAAGCGTTTAATAATAAGCACGCTGTGCACTCCGTGAGCGCTGCATTGTCCGCGTATATGCGCTATTGTCTGGGACGCTGATCCCCTTAGCCGTTTTACGCGAGACACTCCCATGTCGGACACAACACAACTACCTGCTTTTATTGGTGCGCTGGACCGCGCTTCCGAATGGTTCGGGCGTACCCTTGCGTGGCTGATCATCCTTATGATGTTGATTCAGTTCGCGATTGTACTGCTTCGCTATGCCTTCAGTGTGAATAGCATCTTCATGCAAGAACTAGTGATGTATATGCACGCCAGCGTGTTTATGCTCGCTGCCGCCTATACGTTTCGCCACGACGGCCACGTGCGGGTGGATATCTTCTATCGAGGCATGACCCCGCGTCGCCAGGCGTTAATCAATGTGGTGGGCATTATCACGCTATTGATTCCAGTGATGGTCTTTATCATCGCTTCCAGTCTGGGCTACGTGGCCAACTCCTGGCGTATTCTGGAGACCTCCTCCGATTACGGCGGTATTCCGGCAGTCTACGCTCTGAAAACCTTGATACCGTTGTTTGCCGTGCTGATGATCGTGCAAGGCGTGATTGAAATTGTGCGCAATGGCTACGTGATGACCGGGCGGATAACGCCGGGAGCTGCTGGTGGCAATCACCTTGAGGAGCGTGTTTGATGCTGGAATTTATGCCAGTTATTTTATTTGCCGTTATCTGTATTGTGTTGATGTTCGGCTTTCCCGTGGCGCTTTCGCTGGCGGGCACGGCGCTGCTGTTTGCCGGAATGGGACTCGGGTTGGAAGCCATCGGTATCGACGCTAACTTTGATAGTGGCTATCTTGCCGCCTTGCCCAACCGGCTCTACGGCATAATGACCAACCAAACGCTGTTGGCGGTGCCGCTATTTGTCTTGATGGGCGTGTTGCTGGAAAAATCCAAAGTGGCTGAGACGCTGCTGGATGCCATGGCCCTGCTGTTTGGTGCCATGCGCGGTGGCCTGGGTATTTCGGTGACCCTGGTGGGTATGCTGATGGCTGCCTCTACCGGTATTGTGGGGGCCACGGTGGTCACCATGGGGCTGATGTCGCTTCCCACCATGCTAAAGCGTGGCTACAGCACCTCGTTGGCAACCGGCACCATCTGCGCCACCGGCACTCTGGGGCAGATTATTCCGCCTTCCATTGCCTTGGTACTGCTTGGTGATGTGCTGTCATCGGCGTATCAGCAGGCGCAGTTGGATATGGGTATCTTCAGCCCTAAAACGGTCTCCGTGGGCGACCTGTTTATGGGCGCGCTGGTGCCTGGGCTACTTCTGGTCGTGATGTACATGGTCTATGTGGCCCTGGTGGCCTGGTTGCGTCCGCATATGGCGCCTGCTGCCGACCGTGAAGAGTTGATGGCCGAGCTTGGTCATACCTCAGGGATTGGCATGCTACTGCTCAAAGGGCTGGTGCCACCGGTGGTGCTGATTGTGGCGGTACTGGGCTCGATTCTTAGTGGTTTTGCCACGCCGACCGAGGCTTCAGCGGTAGGCGCCTTCGGCGCTTTAGTACTGGCGCTGGCTTATCGTCAGCTCGATTGGGCGACGTTGAAGGACGTGCTGCGTTCGACCACTCACGTGACTACCATGGTGTTTTTGATCCTGATCGGTGCAGCGCTGTTTTCGCTGGTGTTTCGCGCTTACGGCGGCGAACACATGGTGACCGAACTGTTCGAGGGTATGCCTGGTGGGGTGGTCGGCGCGACGATCATCGTTATGCTGGTGATCTTTTTGCTCGGCTTTATTCTCGACTTTATCGAAATCACCTTTGTGGTGGTGCCCATTGTCGGGCCGATCTTGCTTGCCATGGGCCTTGACCCGATTTGGCTGGGCATCATGATCGCGATTAACCTACAAACGTCGTTCTTAACGCCGCCGTTCGGCTTTGCGCTGTTCTATCTGCGTGGCGTAGCGCCGCCATCTGTATCTACCTCGGCTATTTACCGTGGCGTTATCCCGTTTATCCTAATGCAACTGGGTATGTTGCTGATGCTAACGTTCTTCCCGCAGTTGGCAACGTGGCTGCCAGCGCAGTTTGGCTAATAAAGGGTTAGTTGAAAAACATCGCTGCTATCAACGTTAAGAAGTGGCAACCTAATTAATAAGCAGTAAATAGCCATTAATGGCCTGAAGTAAACCGCCTAGTGTTCTACGCTAGGCGGAGTATTCCCTACTCATAATAGTAATAATAGAAAGTAAGAGGGTTATTGTATGAAAGCCAAGACACTCCCTACTGCCATCGCCATGACGACTGCACTTTCCGCCAGTTTGTTGGCAGTCTCTAGCGTTGATAATCACGCCCAGGCGCAAGAGGAAGAATTCCGTTGGAAAATGGTCACCTCCTGGCCGAAAAATTTCCCAGGTGTTGGTCAGGGTCCCGAGCGGTTATCCCAGCTGGTCGATGAAATGTCGGATGGCCGCCTGACCATTGAAGTCTTCGGTGCTGGCCAGTTGGTACCGGGGTTTGAGGTGTTTGACGCCGTTTCTGACGGTACCGCTGAGCTAGGCCACTCCGCCTCCTACTACTGGAAAGGCAAAGCGCCTGCTGCGCAGTTCTTTGCTGCCGTGCCGTTTGGCATGAATGCACAAGAGATGAACGCTTGGCTAAGCTATGGCGGCGGTATGGAGTTGTGGAACGAGCTCTACGATGACTTCGGCGTTGACGTCATGGTGGCGGGTGCCTCAGGCGTGCAGATGGGGGGCTGGTACAACAAAGAGATCAATTCGGTTGCCGACCTCGACGGACTGAAAATGCGTATGCCGGGCCTGGGTGGCGAAGTGATGAGCCGCATGGGGGTCGCGATTGTGAATATGCCGGGTGGCGAGATCTTTACTTCGCTGCAATCCGGTGCGATTGACGCAACAGAGTGGATTGGCCCTTACAACGACCTGGCATTCGGACTACATCAAGCCGCCGACTATTATTACTACCCAGGCTGGCACGAGCCGACGGTCATGTTTGAGGCGATTGTCAACGAAGAGGCTTTCGCGGAGCTGCCAGCGGATTTGCAGGCGATCCTGCGTACCGCTATTAGCGACATTAACCAGAGCGTACTGGATGAGTACACCGCACGTAACAACGATGCGCTGGAAACCCTGGTGAACGAGCACGATGTTGAGCTACGCCGCATTCCCGATGACGTACTGGCCCAGGCGCGTGAGCACTCTCAAGATGTGGTCGCCGAGCTGGCTGAATCGAGCGAATTAGCTACGCGTATCTATGACTCCTATCAAGCGTTCCAGGAGAAGGTCGAGGATTACCACGCCATCTCCGAGCAGGCGTATTACAACGCCCGCAACCCGGAAGGTGACACCGCGCAATAGTTTGCCGTGCTTGATACACACTAACGAGCCGCCTTCGGGCGGCTCGTTAGTGTGTTTGGTATGTACGTTTTCGGCAGCATAAGTCGCCCAGCTTGGGTATCCTAGGCGTACAGTGACGTTTTTGCCGTGAAGGAGCCCCATGTCTACCCATTCCCGTCTTCGCAATGTGCTTACCATCGCCGGCTCCGATCCCTCGGGGGGCGCCGGGCTGCAGGGAGATCTAAAAACCTTTTCAGCCCTTGGCGTTTACGGCACCAACGTGATTACCGCGGTGATTGCCCAGAATACCTGCAGGGTGGCCTCGGTGTACCCCGTTTCGCCTCAGGCCATACGCGAGCAGTTGGAACACCTGCTGGATGATGTGGTGATAGACGCGGTTAAAATTGGCATGGTGGCGAGCCGTGAAGTCGCCGAGGTTATTGCTGATGTGCTGCGTCAGCGCCGCCCACGCTGGATTGTGCTCGACCCTGTGATGGTCGCCAAGAGCGGGGATGTTCTGGTCGACGACGCCGGTATTCATGCAGTCCGCGATATTCTCGTGCCGCTAGCCGATGTGATTACCCCCAATCTGCCGGAAGCCGCTGTATTGCTCGACACGCCGTCGCCCACCAGTTTAGACGCCATGGAAGCGATGCTGCCGGGGTTAACGCAATTGGGCGCGCCCTATGTGGTGCTGAAAGGCGGCCATCTGCGCGGGGAAACCTGCCCAGACTTGCTGGCAACCCCCAATGGTCATGAGTGGTTGCCCGCCTCGCGAATCGATACCGACAATTTGCACGGTACCGGCTGTGCGCTCTCCTCAGCGATCGCCGCCTGCTTGGCGAAGCTACCCGTGTATGCCGAAGGGGATGCCCCGGTAGCCGCTATCAGTGATGCCAAGCAGTGGCTGCACGCAGCCCTGGAGGCGAGCGTGCGCTTAAACGTGGGGAAAGGACGCGGCCCGGTGCACCATTTTCACGCTTGGTGGTGATGCTAGCTGTAGCCAGTGGCATTTGGGCAACAGTGCTTGCGAGAATGGACATTGCACACCATGCTAAGGAGTGTTTGCTTAACGGCTTGTAAGGCTGAGCTGCTCAGCCGAGGAGCGTTTCGCCATGCCTCGCACCATTCTGTTTGCCACCGATCTTTCCGCTGATAATCGCGCCGCTTTTGCTCGGGCGTTACGTTTGGCCTATGCCCAGGGTGTTCAGCTAGACGTGCTGCACGTGTTGGATCCTTATCTACCCAGGCGTGTGCTGCTGGATGTCGAGAGCGCGGTAGTGGAAGACATCACTACCATGTTGACGGATCTACGCGAAGACTACGCCCTAGAGGCGCCGAAAACGCTGATCCAGACCGTGACCGGCTCGCCTCACGTTGAAATCGTCCGCGAAGCTCATGAGCGCAACGCCGAGCTGATTGTGCTGGGCATGCATCGCAAGCGCGGGCAAAAAGACCTGCTGGCGGGTACCACGGTAATGCGCGTGCTGCGCAGTGCTCCATGCCCTGTGGTGGTCTCTTCTCACCAGCCGACCCAGCCCTGGCAGCATATTTTGGTGCCCATCGATTTTTCACTGACGGCGCGGCATACCTTGAAAGAGGCGCTGATTCGCTTCCCTGAAGCCACGCTGACACTGTTGCACGCCTGGACACTGCCCGGCGAGCGCGAGTTGGGTTCGCAAGCCTATTACGCCCATTGGCGTGAACATGAAGTGCAGCGTCTGCGTGAGCAGTTGAGTAACGAAGTCGATAGCCTGATACGCGAGTTAGAAGGAGTTCCCGATGTGGAGTTGGTGTTAGAACAAGGCGCGCCCTGTGATGTGCTGCAAGCATATATGAAGCGCCACACGCCCGATCTCGTGATGATCGGCAGTCGCGGTCAGCCCCACCACACCAGCCAGCTAACCGAGATGCTCCTGTGTGAACCGCACTGCGATTTAATGCTCTGCCGTGCCTGGTAAGTGGGTGGTGTTAATAATCAGTAGTGAACGGCCAATCATATATATTGTACGGAACCTTTATATGGTGTGTTGGTATGTATAGATATACTGCCATGAGGAGGTTCTATGTCTATATGCTTATTAGGGGCTAGGCGCGCCATACAATGGTCACTGCTGTTAGCTGGCCTATCGCTAACGCCTTGGGCGATGGCCAACAGTGTGACGGAAAAAGGCGAAGTGTTTGAGCGCACGGTAGAGGAGCACGGCCAGCGCTATAGCCTTATTGGTAGTGGCGTGTTTCGCTACATGATCTGGACGGCCTATGCGGGCGCCTACTACCAGGCAGGCGAATCCGAGCCACAGCCGTTGAGTGACGTTCCAAGGCGTTTGGAGCTTGCTTATTTCCATGCCATCGACGCCCCTGACTTCTCTGAAGCCACCACAGAAAGCCTTCAGAAGAGCCTCACCGCCTATGAATTTTCCCAGTTGGAAGCAGAGGTTGAGGCATTTAACCAAAGCTACCAGGACGTCAAGCCGCAAGATCACTATGTGCTAAGTTGGGACGGTGACACGCTGCGCCTGGCGCTAAACGGCGAAACATTATATGAGGGTGGTAACGCAGAGCTGGCTAGCGCCATGTTCGGTATCTGGCTGGGTGAGCGGCCTTTGGGTGAAGATTTTCGCAATGCCCTGCTAGGGAAAAATTAACGAGCGGTCGTTATAATGGCCGTTTGCTAGTGGGGAGAGAGACGTTTTGAAGGCACTCATTCAGCGCGTGAAGCGCGCCAGCGTGGAAGTGGAGGGCGAAATCGTCGGCAGTATCGACCATGGACTGCTGGCGCTGATAGGAGTGGAGAAGCACGATGACGGGACTAGCGTGGAAAAACTGCTGCACAAGCTCCTCCACTACAGGGTATTCAGCGACGCCGAAGGTAAAATGAATCACAACCTGCAGCAGGTGAACGGTGGTCTGCTGCTCGTCTCCCAGTTCACCCTGGCGGCGGATACCCGTAAGGGGCTGCGGCCGGGCTTCTCCAGCGCCGCTCCTCCCGCCCAGGGTGAAGAGCTATTCAACTTGCTGGTTACCCAGACCCGTACTGCCTGGCCGCACGTCGCCACCGGTGAATTTGGCGCCGATATGCAGGTGGCGCTAATTAACGACGGCCCGGTAACGTTTTTGCTGGAAAGCTAGTTGTTTACTTTGCAAATATCCTTCGCTGGAAAGGAGAGTCGTCATTACATCGAATACTCAGCCACCCACTTGCTGGATCGTTGCTGGGCCTAATGGAGCCGGTAAGACGACCTTCGCACTTCATTATCTCCCTCAGGTAGCGCATTGCTCCCGGTTTATCAATGCTGACTTGATTGCTGCAGGTCTCTCTCCGCTGGCGCCAGAGCGGGAGCTACTAACCGCTAGCAGAATTTTCTTGGGCGAAGTCCAACAGGCAATTGAGGAAAGAGATGACTTTGCCTTTGAAACAACACTATCTGGACGAAGCTATATGCGGCTGGTGAAACAACTGCTATCAGAGGGTTGGCGCGTAGAGTTAGTTTATCTAGCCCTACCTTCCGTCGAAATGTCACGTCTACGCGTTGCAGAGCGTGTTTCACATGGCGGCCACGATATTCCTTCGAAAGACATTCAGCGCCGATTTCCGCGAAGTTTGCGCAACCTATTAACGCTATTTGCGCCATGTGTTACTCGCGCTCGTTGTTTTATGAATGATGGCGATATGCCAGAACTTGTCTTTGAGCAGCGTGGAAGCAAACGAGATATAATCAATGATCCGTATTTTCAATTAATCTGTAAGGAGTCAGCGTCATGAGCCAGCTTGCACCCGACACGCAGGAAATGCTCAACAGCCTTCGTGCCGCTGTGACAGAAACATTGGAGCGTAAGCGTCGACTTGGCCAGTACGCGGTTATTTGGAAAGACGGCAAACCTGAGTTGGCAGGTGGTGACGCTCCCGAGAACCAAATAGACATCTCACATCCCCAGGGTTCCTCTACGAGCTAATGATCAGGCATTCCAATTCCACGACGGCCCGGTAACGTTTTTGTTGGAAAGCTGGCCCTATTGTTGAGTATTCGCTTTCCGCTAGCTAGCCGTCTCTTCACTGGCGAGCAGTTCTGCTTCCATTGTCTCCAACGCCTCTTCGGCGCTGAGCCACTGCCGCTCTGATTCATCCAGGCGCGCTTTAATCTCTGCCTGCTGACTCAGCGTCTTGGTCAGTTCGGCTTTGCGGCTGCTGTCAGTGTAGAGCTCAGGGTCTGCCAGCACTTGTTCCACCTTATCAAGCTCGTGCTGGGCCTTCTCCATGGCTTTTTCTGCCTGGTCGCGCTGCTTTTTCAGTGGGCGCAGCTTCTCGCGCAGTTCGGCAGCCGCTTTGCGGGATGCTTTACGCGCTTCTCGGCTGTCGCCGCTAGGCTGCTGGTTCTGGCGCTCGGCTTTTTCACCGCGGGAATCCCGACGGCTCTCTTCCAGGCGCGCTTTAAGCCAAGCCCGGTAATCTTCCAAATCACCATCGAAGGGCTCGACACGGTGATCCGCCACCCGCCAGAACTCATCGACCGTGGCGCGCAGTAAGTGACGGTCGTGGGAGACCAGAATAACCGTGCCTTCGAAGCTTGCCAGCGCTTGGGTCAGCGCCTCGCGCATCTCTAAGTCCAGGTGGTTGGTGGGCTCATCGAGCAGCAGCAGGTTGGGTTTTTGCCAAGCGACGAGGGCCAGCGCCAGGCGGGCTTTCTCACCTCCAGAGTAGTTGGCGACTGTGCCGAAGGCGTCATCGCCCTTAAAGCCAAAGCCGCCCAGGAAGTTGCGGATATCCTGATCGCTGGCGGTGGGCGAGAGGCGCTGGACATGCACAAAGGGCGTCGATGAAACATCCAGGCTCTCAAGCTGATGCTGAGCAAAATACCCAATCGCCAAATGCTCGCCGGGTACGCGCTTGCCGTTAAGCAGCTCAAGCTCCCCGGTGAGCGACTTAATCAGCGTCGATTTACCCGCCCCGTTGGGGCCTAACAGGCCAATGCGGCTACCGGGCAGCAGGGTGACGTTGACCTTGTCTAGTTGAATGTTGTCGTCACTGCCGTCGCCCTTTTTACCGCGATAGCCTAGCTGCGCCTGGTCAAGCACCAGCAGAGGATGCGAGGTTTTATCGGCGGCGGGCAGCGTAAAGTGGAAGGGGGAGTCCACATGGGCGACGGCGATATCTTCCATGCGCTCGAGCATTTTTACCCGGCTTTGTGCCTGCTTGGCCTTGGTCGCCTTGGCTTTAAAGCGGGCGATAAAGCGTTCGATCTCTTCCCGGCGAGCCTGCTGCTTGGCGGCTTCAGCCTGTTGCAGAGCAAGCTTTTCGGCGCGAGTGCGCTCGAATTGGGAGTAATTGCCGCGGTATAGCTCCAGGGTTTGGTGGTGCATATGCACGATGTGATCGCATACGGCATCTAAAAAGTCACGGTCGTGGGAAATCAGCAGCAGGGTGCCAGGATAGCGGGTTAGCCACTGCTCCAGCCACAGCAGGGCATCTAGATCCAGGTGGTTGGTAGGCTCATCCAGCAGCAGTAGATCGGAAGGCATAAACAGCGTACGAGCAAGATTGACCCGCATCCGCCAGCCGCCGGAAAACGCCGAGAGCGGGCGGGCGAGGTCAGCCTGGACGAAGCCCAGCCCCACCAGCAATTGCGCCGCACGCGACTCCGCACGGTAGCCATCCAGGGTCTCAATCAAACCGTGCAGTTCGGCTTCGCGGTGGGCTTGCCCGGCTTCCTGGGCGGCCAATAAGTCAGCTTCTGCTTGGCGTAGCGCCAAGTCGCCATCGAGTACATACTCGATAATTGGGCGGTCGAGGGCGTCAACTTCCTGGGCCATATGCGCAATGCGCTGGCCGCCACTCATCTCGACATCGCCCTGGTCGGGCGCAAGCTCGCCGAGCAGCAGTTTGAATAGGCTCGATTTACCGGCGCCGTTTGCCCCGATAATCCCGGCCTTTACCCCGTTATTAAGGGTAATGTCCGCGTTGTCGAGTAGCGTTTGCGTGCCGCGTTGCAAGGCGACTTGGCGCAGTGCGATCATGCCTTCTCCCGAAGAAAGTGGGTCATTTGATGCGAGATTCTATTACGCTTGATTCTACCCGATTGCAGCGCCTACAGCAGACACCGTTATGGGATTTTGTACTGACGCTCTACGCTAGACCCGGCGTTGAAGCGGCCTGCCTGAAGCTTCAAGAGGAGGCCGGGCTGGATGTGTGCGAGATGCTGTTTCATTGCTGGCTCTACTCTTGCGGTCTGGAAGCCGAACCTAGAGCGCTGGCTTACCAGCGTGAGCAGCGTCACCTTTGGCAGTGCCATGTAACGGAGGTATTGCGTGGGTTACGCCAAGACTTAAAAGCCTCAGCGGCAGCAAGCGAGTCCGTAAAAGCGCTGCGCGAGACCATCAAACAGGCCGAACTGATGGCTGAGCGTGAGAACCTTCAACGCTGGCAAGCGTGGGCTTCGGCCTCGCCCAGCGATGAGGAACGTGTGGTTAACGTTGTTGAAATGTCGCTAGATGTAGATAAGTGGCTGCTAAAACAACTGTTTTTAGGAAGGTGTGCCCGTCAAGGCGAGGGGAGTATAAAGGAGCAAAATGAGTGGCTTGATTCGCTACAAACGCTTACTTGCCAGCTTGACCCTCACCAAGGAGCGCGCTAGCCTGAAATTAAGCTGTATTTGAAATACCTAGCGCTATTCGCCCGCTAGAACGCAGTATAGAGCAGCACCATTGCCGGTTGGCGAACACCGGTTAGCGAACAACAGTGTCGTGTTGAGATACGCGAGGCTTATCCAGGTTCTTGCGCACTCGTAAAGCGCGCTTACCACTGCAAGGGGAACACCGCATGAAGGCAAGCAAATTCGTTTCTACACGTTCTGTAACTACAAAGTCTGTAACTACAAAGTTAATGACCACGGCAAGTGTGGGTGCACTGCTGTTTGGTCTAAGCGCCGCTGCTCAAGCAGACAACTGGCGCTATGCTCACGAGGAGTATGAAGGCGACGTTCAAGACGTCTTTGCCTATGCTTTTAAAGAGTACATTGAAGATAACTCAGACCACACCGTGCAGGTTTACCGCTTTGGTGAGCTGGGCGAGTCTGATGACATTATGGAGCAGACTCAGAACGGTATTCTGCAGTTTGTAAACCAGTCGCCTGGCTTTACCGGTGCGCTTATTCCGGAAGCGCAAATCTTCTTTATTCCTTACCTGCTACCGACCGACGAAGAGACTGTACTGACGTTCTTCGACGAAAGTAAGGCTATCAACGAGATGTTCCCTGAGCTTTACGCCGAGCAAGGCCTAGAGCTACTGAAGATGTATCCGGAAGGCGAAATGGTCGTGACGACCGACGAGCCGATTAGCTCACCGGAAGATATGGATAATAAGAAAATCCGTACCATGACCAACCCGCTGTTGTCGGAGACCTACGACGCCTTTGGTGCAACGCCGACGCCGTTGCCTTGGGGTGAAGTCTACGGTGGTCTGCAGACCGGCATCATTGATGGTCAAGAGAACCCGATTTTCTGGATTGAGTCTGGCGGTTTGTACGAAGTGTCTCCGCACCTGACGTTTACCGGTCACGGCTGGTTCACTACTGCGATGATGGCCAACCAGGACTTCTACGAAGGTTTGTCTGAAGAAGATCAAACGTTGGTGAATGAAGCCTCTGAAGCTGCCTATGACCACACTATCGAGCATATCAAAGGCTTGGCTGAAGAATCATTAGCGAAAATTCAGGAAGCATCTGATGAAGTGACGGTGACACGTCTCGACGAAGAGCAAATTCAAGCTTTCCGTGAGCGTGCCCCGCAGGTTGAAGAAGCCTTCCTGGAAATGACTGGTGAAGGTGGTCAAGAGCTGCTCGAGCAGTTTAAAGCTGACCTTGAAGCCGTAACAAACGAGTAATCATCCTTAAAGCCGCATTGGCGAACGGTTGATTGATCAAGGGGCAGCAAAGGCTGCCCCTTTTTGTTTTGCGGCGGTTAGGCGGGGGCTACTCGGGCTGGGGTTTGACATCGTTACCGTTGGGTTACGTACATCTAGCGTTGAATCATCGGCGGCCGCAAGCCGTTACGCTTTAGTTAACTCCTCGCCTTGCACGAGGTAAGACTTGTCTAGCAGCTCTGGTTTAGGCAAGTTGGGAAATAGGCGGGTTTTGACGAGATAGCTTGGATTGAGATAGCTCTGGAATAACGCTGTGTTTATTGTGCCTACGGCACGTAACTGTTGCCGTTAGAGCCGTTCAAAAGGAGTCCGGCCATGACCGATGACGAGATGGAAAAGAGTTACCGTTCCGGCTTGCCGGGGGTACTAGGCGTGATCGACACTGCAATTAGCAAAATAGAAGCCGTGATTCTCGCGATGGGTGTTTTGCTAATGGCGCTGAATACGGTCACCAACGTGGTTGCCCGCTTTGTATTTGGCAACAGCATCATGTTCTCCGGTGAGCTAAACCGCATTTTGATCATCATGATTACCTTTGCGGGTATTGGCTATGCAGCCCGTCATGGTCGTCATATTCGCATGTCGGCTATCTATGATGCGCTGCCGGTAGGTGGGCGCAGAGCGCTAATGATCTGCATCGCGCTGTTCACATCGCTAGTGATGTTTTTCCTGCTCTACTATTCGATCGTTTATATACTGGATCTGCATAGCAAAGGCAGGGTGTTGCCCTCCTTGGGCTTGCCGGTGTGGATCATTTACCTATGGGTGCCGATGGGCTTTTTAATCACCGGTATTCAATACTTGCTGACCGCGGTTAAAAACTTCACGTCCCACGATGTCTATCTCTCGACGGGCGTGGTGGATGGATATAAAGACACCGAAACAGAAGTCTAACGCGGGGCATTGCACCCTAGGGGAACAGCTATGACGACAATAATGGTCACCACCATGATTGCCCTGCTGCTGCTGGGCTTTCCAATGATGATTCCGCTGATTACCGCTGCAGTAATCGGCTTCTATATGATGTTTAACGGCTTCGGCCAGATGGATACGCTGATCCAGCAGATGATGGCGGGTATACGCCCAGCCTCACTTATTGCGGTTCCCATGTTTATCCTTGCCGCTGATATCATGACCCGCGGGCAGTCCGCTAACCGATTGATTGATATGGTGATGGCGTTTATCGGCCATATTAAAGGTGGCTTGGCGGTGAGCACGGCAGCTTCGTGTACGCTGTTCGGTGCTGTATCCGGTTCTACCCAGGCAACCGTGGTCGCTGTTGGCTCGCCGCTGCGTCCAAAAATGCTTAAAGCGGGCTACTCAGACTCTTTCACGCTGGCGCTGATTATCAATTCCAGCGATATTGCGTTTTTGATTCCGCCCAGTATCGGCATGATCATTTACGGGGTTATCTCGGGCACCTCTATCGGCGAGCTATTTATTGCCGGGATTGGGCCAGGGTTAATGATCCTGGTTATGTTCTCGATTTACTGCATTATCTACGCCATCGTGAAAGATGTACCTACTGAAGCAAAATCGAGCTGGAAAGAGCGCGCAGTAGCGGTTCAGCAGGCTCTTTGGCCGCTTGGCTTTCCGGTCATTATTGTCGGTGGTATTTACGGCGGTATCTTCAGCCCGACTGAAGCTGCTGCAGCCTGTGTGCTGTATGCCATTTTGCTTGAGTTTGTGGTCTTCCGCTCGCTTAAGATGAACGACATTTATGCCATCGCCAAATCAACCGGCTTGATTACCGCCGTTGTCTTTATCCTGGTCGCGGTGGGTAATGGCTTCTCATGGATCATTTCGTTTGCTCAGATTCCGCAAATGATTCTGGAGGCGGTGGGTGTCAACGAAGCTGGCCCCACGGGCGTATTGATTGCCATCTGTATCTCCTTCTTTGTGGCCTGTATGTTTGTTGATCCGATCGTGGTCATTCTGGTGCTAACGCCCATTTTCGCACCCGCCATTGCGGCGACAGGCCTGGATCCTGTGTTGGTGGGTATTTTGATTACCTTGCAGGTGGCGATAGGTTCGGCAACTCCGCCCTTTGGGTGCGATATTTTCACCGCTATTGCGATTTTCAAGCGCCCCTATTGGGATGTGATCAAAGGCACCCCGCCGTTTATTTTCATGCTGATTTTAGCTGCTGCACTGCTGATCATGTTCCCGCAAATTGCGCTGTTCCTGCGCGATGTCGCCTTCCGCTAAACAGCCACAAGGAGTACGCGAATGTTTAATCGCATTTTAGTCCCGGTGGATGGTTCAAAAGGCGCCTTAAGGGCGCTGGAAAAAGCGGTGGGTCTGCATATGCTAACCGGCGCTGAGCTCTATTTGCTGTGCGTGTTTAAACACCACAGCTTGCTGGAGGCCTCGCTCTCTATGGTGCGGCCCAACCAGCTGGATATCCCTGACGATGCGCTAAAAGAGTACGCCACCGAGATCGCTGTGCACGCAAAATCTCATGCGATTGAGCTTGGCGCTGACAGTGCTCGCGTGCGTGCTTTTGTGAAGGGCGGGCGACCCTCGCGCATTATTGTGCGCTTTGCCCGTAAGCGGGAGTGCGATCTGATCGTGATTGGTGCCCAGGGCACCAATGGCGAGAAGAACCCGCTGCTAGGCAGCGTTTCTCAACGGGTGGCGGGTGCAGCACACTGCCCCACGCTGGTGGTCTAAATCCGCTAAACCTCTCTCCCATTTTGTGGTCTTATTGGCGCCCACCTCCCCGAAGATGCAGCTCGGGGCGGTGGGTGTTAGTCTTTATATGACACTGATCGGCGTACGGCGCCGCTATAAAAAGGATCTTTCATGAAACAACTGCTCTCTACTACAGCTCTGACAGGTTTGCTTTTGGTTGCCCCTTTTGCCGCGGCAGCGCCCGAAACCGATGAACAGCGCTTGGCTTACAGCCTGGGTGTGACCCTGGGTGAAAGCATGCAGGCAGACATCGAAGACCTCGACTTGGATGCGTTCCACGACGGCATGAGCGATGTGTTTGAAGGTAATGACCTGGCGCTCAGTGAAGAAGAGATGACCGAAGCGTTGATGGCGTTCCAAGAGCAATCCATGCAAGCGCGTGAAGCGGAAGCTGAAGAGATGGCACAGAAAAACCTCGAAGAGGGCGAAGCTTTCCTAGCCGAGAACGCTGAGCGCGAAGAAGTGACCGTGACTGACTCTGGCCTGCAGTATGAAGTGCTTGAATCTGGCGATGGTGCCACGCCTGGCCCTGAAGATACCGTCGAAGTGAATTACGAAGGCATGCTGCTGGATGGCACCGTTTTCGATAGCTCTTTTGAGCGCGGTGAGTCTGTCAGCTTCCAGACTAATCAGGTGATCGAAGGCTGGCAGGAAGCGCTGCAGATGATGAGCGTTGGCGATAGCTGGATGCTCTATATCCCTGCGGATATTGCTTACGGCGAAAATGGTCAAGGTCCAATTGGGCCTAACGAAGTACTGACCTTCCGCGTTGAACTGCTAGGTGTCGAATAAGGGATGACTTCAACCCCCTCTTCTAACCTGCATTCTCTCGCTCAGGCACTGGTTTGCTTAGGTCTATGCACGCCGCTGCTAGCGCAGGCCGAGACGGACAGTGAGCCTGAGGATTTGCCCGCCCTGAGTGCTGCGAGTGAGCAGGCCAGCGTAGTGGGAGTATCGTCGGGCGGTTATATGGCGACCCAGCTAGCGGTGGCTTGGCCCGAGCGGTTTAGTGGCCTAGGTGTACTGGCAGCAGGGCCCTGGAGTTGCGCGCAGGGCTCGCTGAGTTTGGCGCTTAATCAATGCATGATGACCCGCCGTGGCGTGCCTTCGCTGGATGAATTGGAGGCTCGCCACCAGCGCTATATTGAGCTTGAACAGGTTGGCAGCACTGAGGCGCTTAGCCAGCTCAGGGCCTACTTATGGCACGGTGAAGAGGATGAAGTGGTTGAGCCACAGCTCGGCGACCTGCTTGCTGAGCAGTGGCAGCAGTGGCTTGCTTCGCCTGATCAGCTACGCGTTGCGCGCAGTGAAAATGCGGGACATGGCTGGCCGATACGCTTACCCAGTGAAGCGGCTCCCGGGCCCCAGGAGTGGGGCGATTGCCGACAGGGTGGCGGTAGTTTCCTGTTATCCTGCGATGACGATATTGCTGGAGAAATGCTGGATTGGCTCTACCCCGAACGAGCAGCCTCGGACGCTGGCGAGTCTAGTCGTGAGCCAGAGGATGAGCAAGGGGGCGAACTAGTCGCGTTTGATCAGTCAGAGTTTGCGGTCAAGGGCCTAGCGGACACCGGCTATGTGTTTATACCCGAAGGCTGTGATGCGGGGGAGTGCCCGGTAACGCTGGCGCTGCACGGCTGCCAAATGAACGCAGAGGCCATTGGCGATACGTTCATACGCTACACCGGGCTTAATGCCTGGGCGGCAGCGCATCAGCAAATCGTGCTCTATCCTCAGGCAGAAAGCAGTATGGCGAACCCCCAGGGCTGCTGGGATTGGTGGGGGTTTGCTGAAAGTACCTGGCAGTTAAGCCCCCAGCACGACACCCGTAGCGGTACCCAAATTGGCGCGCTGCTGGCGATGCTGGATCGTTTACAGGCGGCACCTGAACAAACCGATTAAGAAGAGACTTCGCTTAACCGTCTAGTTCGCTCTCTAATGCGGAGACTAAACCGTGCGGGGTCGGTGAGTAGAGCACTCGCTGCAGAATATCGCCCTCGCGATTAACCAAAAAGAGCGAGGCGCTGTGATCAATGGTGTAGTCCATTGCTGAATCCGGCGCTTCGACTTTCCGCCAGATCACCCCATAGCGTGAGGCGACATCCTCAAGCTGTTCCTGACTGCCCACCGCGCCGATAAACTCCTCGCCGAAAAAGCCCATGTACTCCTGCATGCGCGCGATGGTGTCGCGTTCGGGGTCAACGGTGACCATCACCGGCACTACACGCTCGCGCTGCTCCTCAGAGAGCTGGGCCAGGGCTTGACGCTTAACCGATTGGGTCATGGGACAAATGTCGGGACAGTAGGTGTAGCCAAAGGAGAGTATCGCGACTTGATCTTCATCTAACTGGGTTAACGAGAAATCACCCTGGGTAGAGGGCAGTTCAACTGGGCCTCCTACCGGTTCGCCCTCTTTGGGGGCGAAGGCATACTGATAGAGGCCTATACCGCTGACCACCAGTAAAGCCGCGACTAAACCGGTGCCTAGCCATAAGGGTTTCCTTGCCATATGCGTTAACTCCGAATTACGTCAAAATCGAACCAACTGCCTACCTTGCCTTCTGCGGTTTCCAGTATGACACGTGCACGCCAAGGCATAACGCTTTGAGTGCAAATCCCTACTTGGCCGTGACCTTGAAAATGGCCGGGTGCACCTGCGCTAAGGGCAAAACGGTGTAGCCCCAAATCCATATCTCGACCAATAAAATCTACCTCGACCTGGGTGGCCGTTACACCATCGACTTCCACTTCCAGTGGTAATATCTCTAGTGCATCGATTCGCCCATTTGCCTGAACCGCGAACGTGATGCGGCCCTTATCGCCCAAGGTGGCGGAGCAGGGCGCGGCATGCAGGTTGCAGCTTGATGTGGGCGGAAACCATGTCACATCACTGTCGCGGTGTAGCCAATGTGAAAAGGCATACCACGCGCAGGCCGCTAGCGCCAAGCCAGTGACCAATATCAGTACCCTTAAGGCAGGAAAGCCCGCTGAGTGTGCAGGTTTTGATGTCATCTTCATGGCAGAATAATCGCTACGCAAGCCGTGGGGCGGGGAATCATTGCCATGGTAACAGTAATCGCACCGATATCGCTGTGCTGGGATGTCGCAGGCAAAAGGGACATAAATGGAGAGTATCACTGGCGCTTTAGGCCCACTATTTCTGTTGATCTTACTGGGTGCCGTGCTTGGCTATTGGCGCTGGCCCAGCGACACCTTTTGGCCGCAGATGGAGCGGCTGATCTACTTTGTGCTGTTTCCCGCCATGCTGGTAAGCACTTTGGCCACTGCGGATGTAAGCCAAGTGCCGGTCGGCCGCTTGGCGCTGGTGCTGCTGGGCGCGATGGCGCTGTTTGGCTTGCTGCTATGGCGTTTACGTGGCTGGCTACAGCTAACGCCTGCGGCGTTTACGTCGGTATTTCAAGGTGCGGTACGTTTTAATACCTATGTGGGCGTTGCTGGCGCCGCCGCGCTACACGGCAGCTTAGGAGCGACCACCGCAGCCGTCGCCGTGGCACTAATGGTGCCAGTAGTTAACGTGATGTGTGTGGCCAGCTTTGTCGCCGCTGGCACACTCGGCGGTGCTAGCGTAGGTAAAAGTGCCATGGCGCTGATTAAAAACCCGTTGATCCTTGCCTGCTTGACGGGCATTGGCCTGAACCTTACGAACGTTGGTTTGCCCGGCTGGAGTCAAGATACGGTAGAGCTACTGGGGCGTGCGGCGCTGCCGTTGGGGTTGGTGGCCGTGGGTGTGGCGCTGCGCCCAGCGGCACTGCTACGCATTGACCGCGGCGTGCTGGCCACCAATGGCGTTAAACTGCTGCTCATGCCCGCGCTGGTATTGGCATTCACCTGGATCTTGCAGCTGGATCCCGTAAGCCGTGACGTAGCGCTGCTGTTTGCAGCACTGCCCACCGCCACCTCGGCGTATATCCTAGCCCGCCAACTGGGTGGCGATGCCGAGTTGATGGCGGCGATCATTACGGGCCAAACCCTATTGGCCATGCTCACCCTGCCTTTTTGGCTGCAACTGGTTAGTTGACAGCGAGGCTGCAAAGTTAAATAAAAGATATTCGCATTTGTATTGACGGAGTAAATGAGAATCATTACAGTGTGGTTGTCAGCGTTTGATGAGACGCTGACAACCAGGACAGCTGTTGATTTCAGAATCAGCGCCAGTTTACTGTCATGGTTTCTCCCTCTCATTGCTAGTCACGGTCTTTTTGCCGCTCCAATGGAGCGGCTTTCTTTTTTATGGTTTCCAGTTTCTTATTCATCTCCTGCGGGTGCGATCTTTGCTATCAGCAAGTGGTAATAAAAAATATTCGTATTTGTATTGACGCGGTAAATGAGAACTATTACATTGTGGTTGTCAGCGTTTGATGAGACGCTGGCAACCAGGACAGAAACCGCCAGTTTCCTGTCATGGTTTCTCCCTCTCATTGCTAGTCACGGTCTTTTTGCCGCTCCATTGGAGCGGCTTTCTTTTTTTAGCCCCTGCTACCCTCTCGCTTCCTATACTGCCTTTCGACTCCCGCTCCTCGCTTTCCGTCTCTTGTTTTAAAAACATGAATTTAAAAACGATGATTGCTGGCACGATGAGCCGGCTGACATAGCGTTATTGCTGTGGTGCGTTTTGGCGTCTACGTTTTATAAGTAGCCCCTAAAAGCGTTACTTGACATGGATACTAACGGAGGAGTTTGCCATGAACGATACACAAGACTTATTCCCTACTCGCTTGGAACGAAAGTTGGGAATGTTTGAACGCATCGATCCGGTGGTATACGGCGATGAGTCACAGCTTGCGAATGGCCCCTTAAGCAAATCAGAAATTGATGAGTACGAAAGAAAGGGATTTCTATCGTTTGAAGGATTTTTTGACGCTGATGACATGCAGGTTTTTCTTAAAGAACTGCGCGAATATGAAGACGATGCTGATCTGAAACTTTCAGAAGGCACTATTCTTGAACCTAGGCGTGAAGAGATTCGTACTATTTTCGGCATCCACGATGTTTCAAAACGCTTTCAGCGCTTGACCCAGGATCCCAAGCTATTGGCGATTGTTAAGCAACTTCTTGGCAGCGATGTATATATTCATCAGTCACGGATTAACTATAAACCAGGTTTTAAAGGCAAAGGGTTTGAGTGGCACTCCGACTTTGAAACATGGCATAGCGAAGACGGCATGCCACGTATGCGTGCGTTAAGTTGCTCCATCGTACTCACTGACAACGGTGAATTTAACGGCCCATTAATGTTGATCCCTGGCTCGCATCATTATTTTGTTCCGTGTGTCGGACGAACGCCGGAAAATAACTATAAAGAGTCGCTGAAAAGCCAAGAGGTGGGCGTGCCCCCAGCCAGTAGCCTTCGCGAGATAATGCTAGAAAACGATATCGAAGCTCCCAAGGGGCCTGCCGGTTCGCTGGTGATCTTTGAATGCAATACCATGCACGGCTCGAACATAAATATGTCTTGCTGGCCGAGAAGTAATCTGTTCTTTGTTTACAACAGTGTTGAAAACACGCTGCACGACCCTTACTGCGGTAACCGGCCCAGGCCGGAATTTCTAGCTAATCGTTCGGATTGGGAGCCGCTAAAACCGCTCAACGAGTAAAGCCCATGCGCATCGCCGTGTTTAGTGCTAAACCCTACGACCGCACTTTTCTTACACGCGCCAACTCGGGGCAACGCCACCACTTAAGCTTTTTTGAGGCGCGTTTAACTGAAGACACGGCGACCTTAGCCAACGGTTTTGACGCGATTTGCGCCTTCGTGAATGACTGCCTAGATGCCGCCGTGTTAGAGCAACTGCATAACGGTGGCACAAGATTAGTGGCGCTGCGTTCGGCGGGCTTCAACCATGTTGATTTGGCTGCCGCCGAACGGTTAGGCATCACAGTGGTACGGGTGCCTGCCTACTCCCCCCACGCAGTGGCAGAACACGCGGTCGCCCTAGTGCTGAGCCTTAATCGCATGACTTATCGCGCTTACAACCGTGTGCGGGAGGGCAATTTTGCCCTGGATGGCCTGCTGGGGTTCGACCTGCACGGTAAAACGGTAGGCATTATTGGAACTGGGCATATTGGGCTGATTTTTGCCGATATTATGCACGGCTTTGGTTGCCGGGTAGTGGCCAGCGACCCGTTTCCCAGCCCGGATGCTAAATCCTTTGTTGAGTACGTGCCGCTAGCAACGCTGTTTGCCAGCGCCGACATTATCTCGCTGCACTGCCCGTTGACGCCTGAGACTCACCATTTGATTGATGCCGATGCCATCGCGCAAATGAAGGAAGGCGTTATGCTGATCAATACCGGCCGCGGAAGGGTGGTCGATACCCAAGCCGTCATAGCAGGCCTGAAAAGCGGCAAAATCGGCCGCTTAGGGCTGGATGTCTATGAAGAGGAAGAGCAGCTGTTCTTCGAAGACCTCTCTCAAGGCGTGATTAACGATGACCAGTTTATGCGCCTGACGACCTTCCATAATGTACTGATCACCGGACACCAAGCCTTCTTCACCGCCGAAGCGCTAACCAATATCGCCGAGACGACGTTGGCTAATATTGACGCTTTTGAACGCGGTAGCGGAACCCTTCATCGAGTGACTACCCCATAATTCACCTTCACTCATGGGGGCGTTAGCGTTTCATCCAAGCATTTAATTCATCTAAGAATGCTAGGCACTGGCTAAGTTGATCAATTTCTATGAACTCATCGGGCTTGTGGGCTTGGCGAATAGAGCCGGGCCCAACAATCACTGAGGGTATGCCGCCATCGATCTCGAACACGCCGCCTTCTGAGCCATAAGATACCTTGCCGCCACGCTCGGGAAGAATGGGTTCAAGCTTTTTGAACATATCGCTGTCGGTGGCGTCCCCCATGGCGGGGTAGGCAAATAGCTCTTGCCACTCAATGGCGGAATCGGCTGATTGGCGCTGCATTTCGGGGAGTAGGGCAGTCTCTATATCGCGGATCAGTGCTTGAATGTCCGTGGCGGCTGCTTCCTGATCAATGCTGCGTAGCTCAAAGATAAAGCTGCAGGAATCAGGGGTAACGTTGGTCGCCACACCGCCTTCTATCATAGTGGTCAGTGTTGTGGCGTGGGGAACGGTAAAGTCGTGGTCGAAAGGGCCTTCTTGCTCATATCGTCGTGATCGCTCGGCGATCATGGTGATGATACGCGAGGCATACTCCACCGCATTGACGTGTTGAGGGGAGAACGATGAGTGGCCCCCTTCTCCGCGCACCGTCACCCGCATGGCGATTTTGCCCTTTTGGCCGTTGATCAGTTTCATTTCGCTGGGTTCACCGATAATCGCCAGAGCTGGTGGCACCTTGAGCTCGGCTAAGTGACGAGCAATGGCGGGGGCACCCAGACAGCCTACTTCCTCATCATGAGAGAAGCAGAAATAGAAAGGTCGGTGTAGTTCGCCGTTGGCAAACGCCGGTGCCGCCGCCATAACGCAGGCTGCAAAGCCTTTCATATCGCAGGTACCACGACCAAACAAGCGGTTGCCGCGTTGCTCCATTTTGAAAGGGTCGCTCTGCCAGTTCTTCGGGTTGGCGGGTACGACGTCCGTATGACCAGAGAGGACGATGCCAGCTGCGTCGGCCGGCCCCAGGCGGGCGACTAAATTGGCCTTTTCGCCGCTCTCATCGGGCAGCACCGTCACATCCGCGTCAAGACTGGCGAAGAACCTCTCGATGTGATGAATAAGCTCAAGGTTGGAGTAAGCACTCGTTGTGTCGTAAGCGATAAGGTCGGTGAGGTGTGATATCGCGGCTTCCAACTGCGGGTGAGCGTTAGGCGTAGCACTAGCTTGCATAGCGTTAAATCCTTGGCAGTAAGGGAATCTTTGGCTCAGACCTTGGCTTTTTTAAGCTGCTGACGAATTGTCACTACCACCACGAATATCGCCAGCGAAGCGAATAACCAGGTGATAGGCGACGACACCAGGATGCTTGGATCACCGCGAGATAGCGCAAGGGCACGACGCAGGTTCTCTTCCAGCATCGGGCCAAGAATGAAGGCGATTAAAAAGGGGGCGGCGGGAATGGCGAACAGGAACATGAAAAAGCCAAATATGCCCATCGCTAGCAGTACGATGACGTCATACATACTGTTGGAGATCGAAAAAATACCGAATACGCACAGAGCAAGTACGATCGGCGCCATTAAGCCGGGGGGAATGCGCGAGATATGCGAGAAAAAGCGCATCGTTGCTTTACCAGCACCAAACAGCAAAACAGAAGAGAACAACATGCCAATAAACAGCATGTAAACCTCATGAAGGTTGTTCTCAAATAGCATAGGGCCTGGGGTCATGCCGTGAATCATAAAGGCGCCCAGCATCACGCCCGTAATCACATCGCCCGGCACGCCCAGTGCTAACAAAGGGATCATGGTGGAGCCACAGCAACCATTATTAGCGGACTCTGATGCTGCGATCCCTTCTAGTTCGCCCTTACCAAAGTTCTCGCGATTCTTTGAGCTACGCTGTGCTTCCCCGTAGGAGGAGAAAGCCGCCGCCGAAGGCCCTATGCCGGGAATGGCCCCCATCACAACACCAATCATGCTGCCTTTGAGCATTGCCTTTAAGGATCGGCGCAGCTCGTCTCGCGTTACGCGGTTATCGCCCAACTGCATGGGCTTATGGCTTTGATTGTTACGAAAGACAATAATTTTAAGCAGCTCTGGGATCGCAAACAGACCAATGAGTACGGGGGCAACGGCAAGACCGCTCTGCATATCCACGGTTAGATCAAAGCGGAACGAGCCGTACATATCTTCGCCCACTGTGGCTAGTAGTAGCCCTAAGCACGCCGATACAAGCCCAAGCAGCAGCGAGCGCCCTGACACCCCAGCGACGGTGGTAAGTGCGAAAATCATCAACATAAAGTATTCGGGTGGCCCAATACGCAGCGCAAGTAGCGCCAGTGGCGCGGCAATAAAAATCAGCGAGAGATTGGAAATAAAATCCCCGGTACAGGAGGAATAGAGCGCCATGTTGAGGGCTTTGCCTGCCTTGCCTTGCTGGGCCAATGGGTAGCCATCAAGGGTGGTGCAGGCAGCCGAAGCAGTGCCTGGCGTTTTGATCAATATCGCGGATACCGAACCGCCGTAGGTCGAGCCTTTGTACAGTGCGACGAGTAACAAAATGCTCGGAATCGGCTGCATATAAAAAGTAAAGGGCAGCGCCAGCGTCACCGCCATGGTGCCGGTCATGCCTGGAATAGCGCCGATAATCACGCCGCCCCAAATACCGGCGGCCATGATCAGAAAGTTCTCAATGGTGGCAACCGCCTGGAAGGCAACCAGCAGGTCGTTGAGCATAGTGGTCAGTCCTATACGCGGTAAGTTAAATACCGATAGCCTTGAAAAGGCTGCCGACAGGGAAACGCGTATTGAGTGCGCTGGAGAAAAACAGGTAGAGGACCAGTGGGAGTGCAACGGCAACGATGGCCGCCACCACTTTGTGGCGCCAATAACCCGTCAATATCAGCATCGCCATTAACAGCAGAATGCTCGATAGCAAAAAACCGAGCAGCATCACTGAACCGATAAAGAGCGCAAAGGCGAGTACCGTCCAGCCGAAGCGGGTGAGCAGCGTGACAAGTGGCGTGTCACCGCGGATAGTGCTGGCATCTTCAGGGTCAGCGATTGCTTCGGTTTTGCGTGAAAAAGAAAGCCCGACGAGCAGTATGCCCAGTGCCATGCCGAGCATGGATACCGTGCGTGGCCACATATCAGGCGGTGGCGCGAACCCTGGAATAAAGCGCGGGCGGGGCACATAGGCGGGTATCAGTAAAAACAGCACGATACCGAACAGCACCGTAATAACTAAACCGCGTGTTATACCCATGACCCCTCCAGTGATGAAATGATGTATGCAGTGACGACAACGTGGTGCCTAACGCTGACTCACTCTAGATAGCCAAACTGTTCCGCTAAGGTGCGATAAAACTCATACTGCTCTTTTGCGTAGGTCTCCATATCGACGCTGCCAATAGTGGAAATTGAGCCACGATCGTCAGCACGACTGAGCCACATTTCATCTTCAGCCACCTGCTCCATTACCTCTGCCCAGGTATTCATGACCTCTTCAGGTAAATCTGGCGGGCCATACAGCGCGCTCCACCCCATCACCTGACCAGCCAACTCATAACCCAACTCTTCAGCCGTCGGCACGTCCGGTAGTGCTTCCATGCGCTCTGGTGAGAACACCATTAACGGACGCATGTCACCGCTCTCGATATGCGGCATCAGAGAGGCTGCCGCGATGGCGAGAAAATCAACATGCCCACCCAGTAATGCCGTTGCGAGTTCGCCGCCCCCACGGTAGGGAATCAACGTAGCCGCCGTCAGCGGATCCATTTTCGCGTCAGCCAGTAGCGACTGCACCGTAAAGCCATCAATGGCGGTGGCGCCGGAAGCGGCGTAGCTCATCGCACCAGGGTCGTTTTCGATGCCTTCCAGTAAATCCTCAACACTTTCATAGGGAGAGTCTTCAGCCACGGCAAGAATCATCGGTGTGGCTTCAAGCGGGCTGATGAAGGTGTACTCATCCCAATCAACACTGCTGTTTTCGTTGACCGCCGGTGATAGAGCCATGCCGACGCGGGCTAACAGCAGGGTGTAACCATCGGCGTCAGCTTGTGTCACATCGCGAGCGCCGGTCATTCCACCTGCGCCGGCTTGATTGACGACCGTGACAGGCTGTCCTAAATATTCGCGAGCCGACTCCGCTAGCGCCCGACCGGCCAGATCGGAGGCGCCGCCTGGGCCATAAGGGACTACCAGTGTGACGGGTTCGGAAGGGTAGCTCTGAGCATAGGCGGTGGAGGCAGCGAGCAGCGTTGCTGCCGCTAAACTTAAGATGAGTTTCATACTTATCTCCGCAATCGTTGTTGCATAGCTTTCATGGAGTGGATTTATTAATAGCATTTTTGAACCCAGCGCTTTTAACATAGACAGGTATGAAATTTGTTGCAACAATTCGATTTAGTATTCGATTTTGTTCTAGTGGTGAGCCAAAGTTGCAAGCTTATTGTTTATAAACGTTGTTTTTATTCGCTGTTTATTGAGTAAAAGACTTCTTGAGTGGGATTAACACCATGAAAATAAAAGAAATTGAAGCTTTTGATGCATTCATGAAGCATGGCACCACGAAAGCGGCTGCAGAAACGTTAGGAATCAGCCAGTCAATGGTAAGTCGTTTGCTCATCGGGCTAGAGGACGAGCTGGGTTTTGCTTTGTTCAAACGTGCCCGCAATCAGCTTTCGCCAACGTCAGAAGCGTTTTTATACCACGCGTCCGTTTTACGGCTAATGGCGAGTATTCGAGATACTCAAAAAGACGCGGATGCTATTGCTAATAACCAATTGGGCAGTGTCGTAGTCGCTGCACAACCCATTTTTTGCGATACCTTTTTACTCGATGTCATTAAGCGCTTTAAACAAAATCACCCTAATGTAGGCGTTCGGGTCATCGATGCCGGGTTGCAAGAGTTGCTTAAAATGATCGACAACAATACCTGTGATGTGGCGCTGGGAATAACGCTTGAAGCAGACACTTATGGAGCAACGGTTAGTAGTCTTGCACGCTGTTCTGCCAGGTGCATCATGCATCGTACGCACCCCCTTGCTAAGCAAGATGTGGTGGCGCTTACTAGCTTACAAAACCAGACATTCGTAGAGCTGATGGCGGATAGTCCTCTGCGTGCCCGCGTGGATTACATTATGCAGACAGTGGATATAAAGCGGCATATTGCCGCTGAAATGCGCCATATGCGGGGGGTGTGCGCATTAGTTGATCGCGGACTTGGGGTCGCAGTGATTGATCCCATTGCAGAACTGCTGTTGCAGGGAACAGCCGTTGTATCAAAGCCTATGGAGCCAACCATTGAGTGGGAAATTGCCTTACTTAAATCTAAACACAAGCCGTTAAGTAATGTGGCTGAATCCTTCTGCGAAGAGATATACGCTGAAATCGATAGCTTGCATCAAATGGGAATACTAACTTCACTAAAATAAAACAGTAACGACAAACATATGACTTAACAGGAGACCGCCCCATGCAGCTCTATTTAAATACCTCTTCTCCCTATGCACGTGTTGTGCGCGTGTGTCTCTATGAAAAGCAGCTGATCGAGCGCACTGAGCTTTGCTGGTGTGACCCTTGGGCGGCGGATAGCGAGCTTGTACAGATTACGCCGCTTAGCCGTATTCCAACGCTGGTAACCGATGAAGGAGACGTCATCACCGAGTCGTTGTTGATTGCTCACTATCTGGATGCAGTGGGTGAAGGGCCATCTCTGATGCCCAGTAAAGCACTAGCTGAAACCCTGGCGCTGGCAGGTTTGGGGCAGGGCTTGATGGACGCCGCTTTCAACGTGGTGATCGGCCGTAAGTATGCTGGTAATGAAGTGGATACGACGCTGTTGGGGCAGCGCCGTTTAAAAGCGATCGAACGCACCTTGATAACACTCAATGCCCACCCCAGCGTGCTAGCGGGCAGTGCCCAGCGCACCCTAGGGGCGATTACCGTTGCCGTTGCGCTGGCGTATATCAGCTTCCGCTTACCAGCCTTTGATTGGCAAAACCGCTACCCGACGCTACACGCCTGGCAGGCGAAGGTGGTGGAGGGTGAGAGCTTCGCGCTGACTGAATTTGAGTAGGAACCCACTATTTCAGATAGCGCATAAAGACTAGGCCATCGCGAGGTGGAGACAGCCCGTAGATTCACCCCTCCCGGCGATAGATCAAATCCCAAACCCCATGGCCGAGTTTCTCGCCGCGGGCTTCAAACTTGGTCAATGGGCGGAACGCCGGGCGCGGCACATACGGGGCGGTTTCCGCGCTGGCGGTATTGGCATAGCCGGGGGCCGCTTCCATTACCTCGGCCATCCACTCTGCGTAGGCTTCCCAGTCGGTGGCCATATGGAAGGTGCCGCCAGGCATCAGGCGAGTGCGAATCAGCTCAACAAAGGCAGGCTGAACGATGCGCCGTTTGTGGTGCTTCTTCTTCGGCCAGGGGTCGGGGAAGAATAGCTGTAGCGTGGTTAGCGAGCCTTCGGGCAGGCACTGCTCAAGCACTGCCAGGGCGTCCTCGCGGTAAACGCGCAGGTTAGTCAGGCCGCGCTTATCAACTTCATCGAGCAGTTTGCCAACGCCAGGAGCGTGGACTTCGATGCCGATAAAGTCGGTGTCTGGGTGAGTCTCGGCCTGTTCTATCAGCGAGTTGCCCATGCCAAAACCGATTTCCACTACCCGCGGTGCCTGACGGCCAAACAGCGCGTCCAAATCTTGGCGGCCGTCTGCGATGGTCAGGCCAAAACGCGGCCAAATATCTTCTAAGCCACGGTTTTGCGCCTGGGTCATACGGCCCGCGCGGATCACATAGCTTTTAATGCCGCGGCGATGCAGCGGTGCATCCGTACCTTCCGGCCCTGTAGTGGCGTTGCTTTCGGGCGTGACGTGACGTTCGGGTACGCTATCGTTGGGTTCAGTCATGGGGTCTCGAATCAATTAACCGTTAATACGGCCAGCGAAAGGTGAAGAAGGATCGGCGGCTGGGCGGCGCGGCATACGGCCGGCTAGAAACGCATCGCGCCCGGCCTCCACGGCCAGCTTCATGGCGTTGGCCATGCGTAGCGGCTCGCGGGCGTGGGCAATGGCGGTATTAAGCAGTACGCCGTCGCAGCCTAGCTCCATGGCCATGGCAGCATCAGAAGCGGTGCCAATGCCCGCGTCCACGAGTACCGGTACCTTGCTCTGTTCAACAATCAAGCGCACGTTGTGTGGGTTCTGAATGCCATGGCCCGAACCAATCAGTGAGCCCAGCGGCATGATGGCGCAGCAACCCATAGCTTCTAATTCGCGTGCCACAATAGGATCGTCGCTGGTGTACACCATGACGTCAAAGCCATCGGCGAGCAGCGTTTCAGCGGCTTTTAGCGTCTCGACCACATTGGGGTAAAGCGTATGATCGTCGCCGAGCACTTCCAGCTTGACCAGATTGTGACCGTCGAGCAGCTCGCGGGCCAGGCGGCAGGTGCGCACCGCATCTTTAGCGGTGTAGCAACCGGCGGTATTGGGCAGCAGGGTGTAGCGATCGGGGGAAATAGCGTCTAACAGGTTGGGCGCATCGGCGTCCTGGCCTAAATTAGTACGGCGTACCGCAAAGGTCACAATTTCAGCGCCACTTTGGGCAATGGCGGCGCCGGTTTCGGTAAAGTCTTTGTACTTGCCTGTGCCCACCAGCAGGCGCGATTGAAAATCGCGTCCGGCGATGGTTAGCGGGGTATCGGCTAGCGCTACATGCGTTTGTTGGGTCATAGTGTTTCCTCTAACCGCCGCCAATCGCGTGGACAACTTCTACGTGGTCGCCATCGACCAGGCGGGTGTCGGCGTGCTGGCTGCGGGGGACGATCTCTTCGTTAATTTCGACGGCGATACGACGACCGCTAAGGCCCAGCTGTTCAACTAAGTCAGCGGCGGTTAGGCCGGTCGACAGCGTATGGGGTTCACCGTTTAGACGTATCTGGATAGACATAGATAGGCGTGTCTCATTCGTCATGGTAGTTCGTTCTCTAAGGCATTCTCTATTGTAGCGGTTTCACACCGCGCAAGGTAAGCCGTAGGTGCAAACAGCGTGATGTATGCAAACCATAATAGGAGTAGGAGAGCAGCGTGCTGCGAACAGATAAAGTGTGGTGGTGTATAGCGGCCCTTTCAGGCGCCATACTGGTGATGCTAGGCGCCTATGCCGCCCATGGTTTGGCGGTGCGCACCACAGAAGCGATGGTGAGTGCCGTTGAAACCGGCGTGCGCTATCAGGCCTGGCACACGCTTGCCATCATGATCGTGCTGGTATGGCGCCAAGTGCAGCCGCTTGCCGGACAGCGCTGGGTGCTGGCGCTATGGGTGTTAGGCATGGGCTGCTTTTCAGGCTCGCTCTACCTGATGGCGCTGGCAGGACTGAATCTTGGCATTGTCACTCCCATTGGCGGGCTGCTGTTGATGGCCGGTTGGCTAGCGCTTGGGGTGATAGCGTTATTATGCAGCCGCACTTAACAGGTAAGGGCTATTCGCGCAGAGCAGTTAGATTAAAAGATATAAAACAACCACAGTGCCAACGCCTGCCATACCTATCGCGTCCAGTGTCTCTATCACCTCGCCCCGTAAAGGGTAAAGACGGCTACACATAGCTGTGCTTGTATTGCCTAACCTCAATAGCTGCGCTGTGCTGCTAACCCCAATACTGAAAATAGCGATAATGACTTCAAGTGACTCTATCTCAAATAGCACGAGGAGAGCGCTTAGCAAGCTGGTTAAAACTACGCATAACCGAAATGAAAACCATTGTTTGAAAATGCGAGCAGTATCATCCTTATTTATCGAATCCTCAGGTGCTGCCTTTTTTGTTGATAAGAGCCGCCTTTCAAAAAACGGGTGAGTCTTTGATAAAAGAGTTGTGAGCATGCCGACGCACCTGAGTTGTGATGAAGCTGAATCAATTTTGCCACTGAATAATTACCGATTACTTACGCGTTTAACTGCTGTTGGGTTGTCGGCACGTTTGGCTAATATCTTGTTCCTGCTGGTAGACAGTACTTGATACGCCAAGCAAACCCAACACGCTGTGAAATAGGTTGTCGTGTGAGGCGGCTTTGTCGGAAATCTGGTGTAAGCAGTCCGTATCTAGCCCTTGCTGCTGTGAAAAGGTGCTGGAAAGCCACCAAACCATAGGCACATGCGTCTGTTCGTCGGGGGCAATGGCGTAGGGAATGCCGTGCAAATAAAGCCCTTTTTCACCCAGTGATTCACCATGATCAGAGAGATAGATCATCGCAGTTGCGTAGTCATCCTGACGCTTTAACGTCTCAATTACCTGATTCAACACAGTGTCGGTATATAGAATGGCATTGTCGTAGCTATTGGTAATGGCATCTCTTGAGCACTTCGCTAAATCAGCGGTGGTGCAAGCAGGAACAAAACGTTCGTAGTCAGCAGGGTAACGCTGGTAATAGCTGGGGCCATGGTTGCCTAGCTGATGCAGCACTATCACCTGATCAGTTGGGGTGCTGCTAATTTGCATGGTTAAGGCTTGAACCAGTGCCTCGTCCAAGCAGCGCCCATCTTGGCATAAAGAAGCGTAGTCCTCTGGAGAGAGTGCTTTTGTCGTCACTCCTTCGCAGACGCCTTTGCAGCCCGACTGGTTATCAAGCCAGGTGACCTCTAAACCGGCGTGTGCTAATACGTCCAGTAAGGATTCATGTTGCTGAGCATAGAATTTAACGTAATCGGCACGCCCCGGTAATGAAAACATGCAGGGTAATGAGGCAGCCGTGCTGGTGCCGCATGCGGTAACGTCTGAAAAATTAATAACGTCGGGCTGCTGGGCAAGTTTGGGCGTGGTTTGACGTTCATAACCATTTAACCCCCAATTCACCGCCCGCGCCGTTTCGCCCACCACGATGACGAGCAGCGTGGGTTTGTCACCCACTTGTGAACTGATACGGGCATCTTCTCCCACTGGCGAGCGCACCGTATTTGCGGAAGCGTGCTGGCTGAAAACTGCCTGCGCCATCGAAACAATATAATTGCCTGGAGTCACCAAGTAGCGAAGCTCTTTATTGTTGCGCATGAGTGACGATACTTCTTGATAAGATAAGACGATCGCTAACAGCAATATAGTCGTACTGGCGAGGTAATAAGCTGAGCGGCGCAAAACAGCCTTCTTCCAGGTTGAAGGCGCGATTTTAACTCTCCAAATGATAAGGGTAGGCAAACCAAAAAAGATTGCCAAATGAATCAGCAAGCCAGCTGTAAGAAGCTCCCGTGCTTCGTTAGTATCCGTTTGAAGCACATTGTCTAACATTGAAGTATCAAAATAGGTGCCATAGTAAGTGGTAAAGTAGCTGACGAAGGCGGCTATTAGAAACAGTAATATTAATAGGGGTTTTACCAATGTTCGAACAGCAAGGCTAACGAAGACCAAAAAATGAATGCAGGTCATTACCAAAAACATATTGGCGAAGGTAAGCCACGTCTGAACTGCAAGAAGATCATAGCCAACAAGGGCTTGTTGCCAAAAAGGGCATTGTAAAAAACACTGAACATGACTACGGCCCATAAGACAAGTTGCTCCATGCTCAATGTGGGACGATAATGCCCAGCGGTGTAAACAATTTTTAAAGGCAAGGACAACAAAGGGGGCATCGAAAGGCTCTCTATGAACAGATTAATGAACGCGGTGGGGATAAGAATCTTGCAAGAACATTTGGGTGAACAGCACGCATAGCCACTCACACTCACCATCATACAAATGGTCAGCATGACGGAGGCTAACTTCATGTCGGCAGTACACTCGATAACGAAATATTAGGGTCACTATAAAAGGCAAAAACTTAACGAACAGTTATGCGCGTTAATTTATTAACTAGAGTACGTAGGGGCTGCACTGGGCTGCGGCGTTACGCACTGTTTTGGATAGTTTGTTACCGAGATAGCATGACCGGGGGCCGTTGAGGCTTGCCCGTAAACATTAGCTTGTATGGCTTCTACTACCGTGTTGATCTCTGGGCGCCAAAGGATGGTGTCATAAGATTCTCGAGGTACGAAGGCGAGAGATTTTTGCTGGCGTACCAGAGATATTGTGGGGACATCGAGCGCTGCCGCTAAATGCATAGGCCCTGAGTCTGGTGTCACGAGTAATTGAGCACGCTCCAAAACGGCGGCAAAGTGACGGATAGGAAGAGGTGGGCATAAGCTGCCGTAGAGGGAGGACTTTAAACGCTGCTCAATAGTTACTAGAAGCCTAAACTCCTCGGGCCCAAGGAAAACGACATAGCGTATTTTGTGGGCCTCCATGGCATCGATGAGCATTAGCCAAAATGCCAACGGCCAACGTTTGTTTTGATGCCCACCTACGAAGATAGCAATAAAGTCAGTATCTGATGGGTGATCGCTATGAAGACTGGTTAGCTGTCTTATCTCCGTCATTGCCTGAGAGCGCTCCTGCTTCGTTAGCTGGAGCAATGGCCGATTACGGCAAGCGACACCGAGCTGATGTGTTAAATTAATGATGGCATCGTAGGCATGTGATGACTTCCCTTCCGCCTCAATGCTGTACCATCGCTGGTGACCTTTACGTGAACCCATGCTATACCGTGCCCCTATTAACTGGGTCACTATAAAACCGCTCGTTGATCCTCCGCTCACTTGTACCGCTAGATCATAACGTTGAGCCCTTAGGCGTCGTAATAATGTCACACACTTCCAAGGACGAAGGATCGCGGATCTCGACAGTAAATAAAAATGGTCAATAGGTCGTTGTTGCAACAGTGGAAAAGTTTTATCCGTCGCTAGATAGTCTATGCGTGCGGAAGGAAAACGTTCACGAAAAGCATCAATGACAGGGGTGCTGATTAGTGCATTTCCCAGACGAAAATTGGGGCGAATAATTAGAATTTTTTCTATACCCACAAGGCTGTCGATGGTTTCTGGCGCAGGCGGTTTGACGATATACCGTATACCTCTCAGTAAATATCGTTTCATTCCTTTTTCTAAACCACGAGCCATTATTTTTAAATAATAGTTTGTTCTAATGAGGGTTAGTAAATGCATGCTCTGGCGCTCTTTTGGCTTTTCCCACGGCGGAAGAGGCAGCATGAGCCTAATAACTTAAAGAAGAGTTAAACTGTGTAAGAGCTTTACAAAAATAGGGTGGTAGGCTTACTGGTTTAGTTTAGAAGAAACTACTTTGTTGATTATAAGTCTCCGTATTTAAGAAAAGCTTAAGTTTTGGCATCCACGATAACGGTTTGACGATTGAGGAAGCAGAATGCGCGCACTGCTGATAGAAGATGATCCCCTGCTTGGGGATGGCATTAAGACAGCCCTGGAGCGTGAGGGGTATACAGTCGATTGGTTTATGCTTGGGCGTGAAGCAATCAATGCTGTCAATAGCGAGACCTTCAGTGTGATTATTTTGGATCTTGGGCTGCCCGATATGGACGGTATGCAGGTACTGCATTTACTCCGTCAGCAATCAACTCTGCCTATTCTGATTTTGACAGCCCGTGATGCGATGGAAGACCGTATTGGCGGCTTAGATGCTGGGGCGGATGACTATGTACTCAAGCCATTTAATTTGCAGGAGTTACTTGCCCGTTTGCGTGTCGTCATGCGACGCGCTGAGGGGCGGGCCTCGCAGATATTAACGCTGGGGGTGCTGAGTATTGATGAGGCTCGTCATGCGGTGAGTTGGCGGGGCAAAGACGTAAAGTTGGGCCGACGGGAGTATGCCTTGTTGTTAGAGCTAGCTAGGCATCCCGACAGAGTGCTATCTCGTCCTCGTTTAGAAAGTTTGCTTTACGGTTGGGGCGATGAGATAGAGTCCAATGCGGTGGAAGTTCACATTCATCATCTGCGTAAAAAACTTGAAAAACATTTGATCATTAATGTGCGCGGAATTGGCTACCGGCTGGATAGCCAAGCACAATGATATCGATACGGCGTTATCTACTTCGTACCCTGGCCATTACCATGGTTGTCGCCGGGGGAGTCGCGGTTACCGCAGCCTACTTAATTACGGATCACGAGCTAGAAGAAATTCTCGATACACAGCTTAGTCTGCATAGCCGGATTGTGGCTGGCCAACTCGATCCCAACGCGACCATTGACGACTATGCTCGACTGGCTTCGCGCATGGGCCTTCCAGAACATCCGGCTCAGCTATATCGCGACGGTAACGCAGTGCCCGACAGCAGCTTTGAATCAGGTATCAAGCTTTATCACGAGGAAGAGCTTAAATTAGTACTGGGTTTTTGGAATGCCGATGGCTCACCCAGGCTTCTAGGAGGCAAATGGAATGATGCAGGCCCTTTCCCCGCGCCTTTAGAGGAGGGTTTTCGCTGGGAAAGCTACGATGGTCATCGCTGGCGGGTTTTCAGCATGTTCGATGTTGCCAGCGATACTTGGATCAGTATGGGGCTACGAGGTTCGTTTCATGATGAAGTGGTGGAGCGCATCACCTGGAACAATTTATTGCCGATGCTCTTTTTGCTCCCACTCCTCCTTTGGCTGATGAGTCGTATTATCCGGCGAGGTATTGCGCCCATTCAAGCGCTTTCCAACCAGGTACAAGGCCGCTCCGCCCACGATTTGCGTCAAATTGATAATTCGGTTCCTCAAGAGCTTAATGGATTACGTCAATCGCTAAACGACTTTATCGCTCGGTTGAAAGAAACCTTAGAGCGCGAGAGGCGCTTTACAGCAGATGCGGCCCATGAATTACGTACTCCCTTAGCAGCGCTGAGAATTCATCTGGATAACGCGCAGGAGGGGGGAGAGCAATCATTAAAAAAGGCTTATATCGGAGTAGAACGGCTGCAGCGGGTGGTAGAACAACTGCTTATTTTGGCTCGTTTGGATCAAGTAGCCACAACCTCACCGGCCACTATCGATCTCTATCCTATTGTTGCTGAATTGGTAGCCGAGCTGTGGCCACTCGCTGAAGAGCGAGATCAGCACTTGAGGCTAACAGGGTTAACCCGGCTGGTGGTTCGCGCCGACGAAGTCGAGGTGGGCATTCTCTTTCGTAACCTCCTGGATAACGCCTTACGTTACACCCCGGAAGGCGGTCATATAGAGGTAGAGTTGGCGCTTCGGGAGGGGGTGCCTCAACTTATTGTGAGAGATACTGGCCCCGGACTGCCTGAGGCACTACTGGATAAAGTCACAGAGCGTTTTAGGCGCGCGTCTGGTCAGGGTACTACCGGCAGTGGATTGGGTTTGTCGATTGTTTCGGAGTTGGCTCAGCGCCAAGACGCACGCCTTGCACTTAGTAACCGCATACCCAATGGGCTAGCGGTCAGTGTTACGTGGGGAAAAAACAAGCTGCAAGCCATCTAAGGTAGGTGAGGGCTGTGGGTTATATTTTCCTCTATGCATGCGCTCAAAGTCAGATTTGCGTCTATTTTGCCGCTTGACCTTGGGGCTACCTATAGGTTGTAAGATAAAAAGTTAATGGATGCCACTAACTTTTTTGTTGATAGAGCTTATGACTGAGGGCCTATGGCTGATAGAGCTGGGTATAGTCCTGCTGGCCAGCTATTGGTTTAGTCACACACCTCAAGGAGATCGCTCATGAAACGTTTTACCGCTACGGTTTTATCTAGTGCTTTACTCCTAGGAGCCGCCTCGGCTCAAGCTGCGTTGCCGGACGAGGCCACATTGTATAAAAACCCCCAGTGCGGTTGCTGTGACGAATATGCGCGCCATCTTGAAGAGCTTGGTGTAGAAGTGACGATTGTAGATGACGTAGAGCTGGGGGATATCAAGCAGCAGGCGGGTGTGTCCTATGGTTTGGGGTCGTGTCATACCATCGAAATAGGTGACTACTGGATTGAAGGCCATGTGCCGATGGGAGCGGTTACCAAGCTGTTTGAAGAGCAACCCGACATAGATGGCATTGGCCTGGCGGGGATGCCCATCGGTACGCCGGGTATGCCGGGGCCTCAGAGCGAGCCCTATAACGTTTACGCCTTTAGCGACCAACAAGATGAGCCGTTTATGACCTTGGCGCCGCAACTGACGTTTGCTTCAAATCTTATCCGGCAACGCATAGCTGGCGGTGACATGCACCACGGGTCGCGTTTCGTCGCTGACTGAGAAGAGCTGAACTTCGCCCACTGCTAAGCGACGGCCGAGTTTGATCAGCTTGGCGTGGGCGATAATATCGTGATCACCGGACGCTGCGCGGAGGAAGTGGCAGTTTAAGTCGCTGGTCACGGCCATGGATTCGGGACCAATTTGCGCCAATATCGCCACATACATAGCCACATCCGCAAAGCCCATCATGGTGGGCCCGGAAACCCGCGGGCCAGGGCGCAAATGCTCGTTGCCGATCTTCAAGCGCATGGTGGCACTCATCTCACCCACGCTCTCTATCTTGCCCATCCGCTGGGGAAACACTTCATCCAGAAAGTGTTCGATTTGCTCGGCAGTCATTACGGTCATTGTTGTTTTCCTTTATAAAAAAGCCCCGAGGGATGAACCTCGAGGCTGATTACACCATAAAACGAACTTACTATGCCTTATGCACCTGGGCCTTATGCACCTGACGCCACTCGTGGAGTAGCGGCTCGGTGTAGCCGGAAGGCTGTACGCGGCCTTTGAAGATCAGGTCGGAGGCGGCTTTGAAAGCCGTGGAGCCTTCAAAATTGGCGCTCATGGCGGTGTAGGTGGGGTCGCCAGCGTTCTGCTCGTCGACTACCTTGGCCATGCGCTTGAGGGTCTCTTCCACTCGCGGTGCATCGACAATGCCGTGGTGTAGCCAGTTGGCAATGTGCTGGCTGGAGATACGCAGCGTGGCGCGGTCTTCCATCAGGCCTACGTTGTGGATATCCGGCACTTTCGAGCAACCGACGCCGTGCTCTACCCAGCGAACTACGTAGCCGAGAATACCCTGGCAGTTGTTATCCAGCTCCTGCTGCTTCTCTTCATCTGACCAGTTGGCGTTTTCCGCTACTGGCACGGTGAGTAGGTCGTCCAGGTAGTCGGGCTCACCCAACGCTTCCAGCTCGCGCTGAACGTCGGTGACGTTGACCTGATGATAGTGCAGCGCGTGAAGCGCAGCGGCCGTAGGTGAAGGCACCCAAGCCGTGTTGGCACCCGCTTTCGGATGGCCGATTTTCTGCTCTAGCATGTTGTGCATCAGGTCAGGCATGGCCCACATGCCTTTACCAATCTGGGCACGACCGCGAAGGCCGCAGGCAAGGCCCACTTGCACGTTGCTCTTCTCGTAGGCCTGAATCCAAGCGGCGCTTTTCATGTCGCCCTTGCGCACCATGGGACCCGCTTCCATGGCGGTATGCATTTCGTCGCCGGTACGGTCGAGGAAGCCGGTGTTGATAAATGCCACCCGTGAAGCTGCTTCAGCGATACACGCCTTGAGGTTAACGGTGGTGCGACGCTCTTCGTCCATGATACCCATTTTCAGGGTGTCGCGGTTCATGCCCAAAATGTCTTCAACGCGGCTAAACAGCTCGTTGGCGAAGGCAACTTCTTTAGGGCCGTGCATCTTCGGCTTGACGATATAAACAGAGCCAGTGCGCGAGTTGCGCGGCTGGTCAGCATCTTTCTTCAGATCATGCAACGCGAGCAGCGAGGTAACCACGGCATCAAGGATACCTTCCGGCAGCTCGTTACCGTTCTCATCCAAAATCGCCGGTGTGGTCATTAAGTGACCCACATTGCGCACGAACATCAGCGAACGGCCGGGCAGCGTGACGCTGCTGCCATCGGTGGTTTGCCAGATGCGGTCGGCGTTCAGCTTGCGGGTAAACGTCTTGCCGCCTTTTTCGATCTTCTCTTCCAGATCGCCCTTCATCAGGCCCAGCCAGTTACTGTAAACGCCCACCTTGTCTTCTGAATCCACTGCGGCAACGGAGTCTTCGCAATCCATGATGGCGGTCAGGGCGGCTTCCACCACGACATCTTTAACGCCTGCCGGGTCGGTTTTGCCGATGGCGTCGTTAGGGTCGATCTGGATTTCCAGGTGCAGGCCGTTGTTCCCCAACAGAATCGCGTCGGGTTTCGCCGCTTCGCCGTTAAAACCGATCAGCTTGCCGGAATCCTTCAAGCCGGTTTCACGACCACCTTCCAGCGTTACTACCAAGTGCTCATCACGAATGGCGTAGTTCACCGCATCCCGGTGCGAGCCAGTCGCCAGCGGTGCCGCGCGGTCAAGCACGCCACGGGCGTAGGCAATCACTTTGGCGCCGCGTTTCGGGTTAAAGCTGGTGCCTTTCTCCGCGCCATCCTCTTCGGAAATCGCATCGGTGCCGTACAGGGCGTCGTAAAGGCTGCCCCAGCGGGCGTTCGCCGCGTTCAGCGCATAGCGTGCGTTGCTCACCGGCACAACCAACTGCGGGCCTGCCTGAACGGCAACTTCACGGTCAACGTTGGCGGTGGTCGCTTTTACGTTAGCCGGCGCTTCTGCCAGGTAGCCAACCTCTTTCAGGAAGCGACGGTATCCCGGCATATCGGTGACCGGGCCGGGGTTTTCCCGGTGCCATGCATCTAGCTTCTCTTGCAGCGTGTCGCGCTCTTCGAGCAATTGACGATTTTTAGGGGTCAAATCATGAAACAGGGCATCCACACCGGCCCAAAAGGCGTTTTCATCAACACCTGTTCCCGGTAGCGCCTGCTCATTTATAAAACGATCTAGATCGGCTGCCACCTGTAAACGGTGGCGCGTGATACGCTCGCTCATGGGGTTTCTCCTGTGAGGATGCCAGTGGGTGATGTGTTTGCTACGGTCAGCGTAAAATGTATTTATGGAAAATAATTCCACACCTGGCCGGGCATGTAAACAGCGTAGACCCTAATGCGCTAAAATGCTCGACCAAATGACTAGGCATTTGGTTCTGAAAGCGCGAAACATCAGCCGTGCCTAGGTCAAAGGACAATGGCGTTATGGAGAAACATCGATGAGTGATTTCCAACATCTGGAAGGCTTGTTTCGCCACGCCTCGGGCGATACCGCCCTTAGCCGCCTGTTGCCTGGGGAAGTATTGGCAAACGCCATGCAAGACTATTTCCACCACTATGGCTTGGAAGCACTGCTGTTAGATACCAGTGAAGTGCATGCAGGCTTTATCGATACGGGGCGCTTTGCGCTGTGGTGCCAAGTGTGGAGCCCCCCGCAGCCGGTGGGCACTGCCTTTGTGGTACATGGCTATTTCGATCATATGGGGCTATATCGCCATTTGCTTGAACGCCTGCTGGCTAAGGGCTGGCGAGTGGTGCTGTGGGATCTTCCCGGCCACGGCCTTTCCAGCGGTGCGCGGGCGGCAATAGAAGATTTCGATGATTATCAGCACTGCCTGGCTCATTTGCAGATGACCTTAAAGAGCCAAGGCATGGCGCCTGAGCCGTGGTTAGGCGTGGGCCAGAGTACCGGTGGGGCGATTCTGGCTACCGATGCACTCACCCGTCGTGGGGCTTCCGGCTGGTCGGGTTTGGTGCTGCTGGCGCCCCTGGTGCGGCCTTGGGGATGGAGCCAAACCAGCTGGCTGCACTTGATTGCCAGCCCTTTTGTAAAAGAGTTGCCGCGTAAATATCGCCCCAACTCTACCGACGAGCAGTTCACCGAGTTTCTACGCGAGGGTGACCCGCTGCAGCCCGAGCGTTTGAGCGTTGCCTGGGTGAGCGCCATGCGCCGCTGGATGCCTCGCCTACTGGCCCAGGAGCCCAACCCGCTGCCTACCCTGATACTCCAGGGCGAGCAGGATTTGACCGTTGATTGGGAGTGGAATTTAGCGATTTTGGCGAAGAAGTTTCCCAATGCCGAAATTCACCGCCACCCGGAAGCTCGCCACCACTTGGTAAATGAGGCAGATCCCATTCGTGAAGTGCTGTTTGAAGCGCTGGATAATTTTGTAGATGGGTTTGTCGATAGTGTTAGTAAATAACGTCGGCAATTCCAGACCCTAGAGGCATCCCTGGATCTAGGGCCCTGTTCTACCCTCTCAATGAGCCCTGCTTTACCCCCAGGGCGGTGTGCCGCCGAGCTGATTTACCATGAAGTCTACAAAGCAGCGTACCTTTGGCGAGAGGTAGCGGCTGGCTGGATAGAGAATATAGAGGCCTTGCTCAGGGGGGCGGTATGTCGGCATTATTTCAATCAAGCGCCCAGCCTTGAGATCCGCACTGACTACGAAGGTCGGGGTTAGAGAAATGCCCATGCCCGCAAGCAGCGCTTCTCGCAGGGCGATGCTGCTATTGGCGGTCAGGGTTGCTTTCACTCGCTGTTCGATAGTCTGCCCTGCATAGCCAAGGCGCCACACTTCCGGTGCGGCGCCCAGGCTGTAGAGCAGGCATTTATGCTCAGAAAGTGCTTGAGGTGTTGTCGGTTCGCCGAATCGCTCGAGATAGCCTGGCGAGGCGCACAATACGCGATGAATGCTTTGTAGTCGGCGTGCGATCAGTGATGAATCTTCCAGTGGGTCACCGGCACGTAAGGCGACGTCGAATCCTTCCTCCACCAACGCTACGCGGCGGTCATTCATAACCAGTTCGATGTTGATTTCCGGGTAGCGCTCGGCAAATACGGGGATCAAAGGTGCGATATGCAAAAGCCCCAGCGACATGGGGCAGTTGATCTTAAGAGATCCCCGCGGGATTGCTTGGTGAACTCCCAACGCTAGCTCGGTTTCTTCAATGTCGTCGAGGATGCAGGCGCAGCGTTCGTAGTACGCCCGCCCCGCATCGGTAAGGCTCAGCCGCCGGGTGGTACGCGTCAACAGCGTTACCCCAAGGCTGGCCTCCAGTTCCGCTACCTGTTTACTCACAGCGCCGTTGGAGAGCCGCTGGTCGTTCGCGGCCGCAGAAAAGCTCTGCAGCTCTACGACTCGCCGAAAGGTGCGCATTGCCGTCAGCTTATCCATGCATTGTTTCCAGTAAGGAAAATATCATTTTCGAATACTACTGATTATCTCTATTTAAACAAAGCTTATCCTGGGATTCATGGCGTCGACGAGATCGCCTACTCAGAACGTATTCGAATAGCAACGCATGGAGAATCACGATGACCCGGGTACTAGTCCTTTATTATTCAACCTATGGCCATATCGAGACGATGGCTGACGCTGTAGCGAAAGGCGCGGCCAGCATCCCTGGCACTGAAGTGACCATCAAGCGCGTGCCAGAACTGATGCCAGAAGAGGTCGCCCTCAAGGCGGGGGCTAAATTGGATCAGTCTGCGCCTATCGCCGAGCCGAGTGAACTGGCTGATTACGATGCCATTATTTTCGGCACGCCCACTCGCTTTGGCAATATGGCCTCCCAGATGCGCAATTTCTTAGATCAAACCGGTGGACTCTGGGCTAAGGGGGCGCTTATCGGCAAAGTTGGTGCAGCATTCACTTCCACCGCGAGTCAGCATGGAGGTCAAGAGAGCACCCTATTGTCCTTCCATACCACCTTGTTACACCACGGCATGGTCATCGTGGGGGTACCTTATTCTTGTCCCGACCTTACGACGATGGACGAGATCAGCGGAGGCACACCCTATGGCGCATCAACCTTGGCGGCGACAGATGGCTCGCGGCAGCCGTCGGCGGTAGAGCTGCGCATTGCTGAATTTCAGGGTCAGCACGTGGCATCCATTGCGCGTTCGCTCAGTTCACACAACGATTAGAGGGGGAGGTGAGACATGCATCCATTAAAGGTGGTGTTTGTGCACGATGTTGTTTGCGGTTGGTGTTACCTTCTCTCTCCCCGGCTGCACTCGCTTGCCAAGCAGTTGAACCTGGATGTGCATCACCAGTGCTTTACGCTTCAAGCAAGTAGAGAAGCCATGCTAGAAGCCTTCGGCTCTATGGGTGATGCCAAAGAAACAATTCTCGGTCATTGGGAAAAATGCGTTGCCGCAGAGGATACCCCGCGTATCAACATTGATGGTATGCGTGCCCAAACCTTCGAGTATCCTCACGGGATGCCTGGCGCGCTGGCGTGTAAGGCGGCTGAAATGCAGGCAGGTCAACAAGGGCACTGGCGTATGTTTGATCGTGTTCAGTACGCGCACCTGACGGAGAGCCGCAATATCGGTGATAGCCAGGTGCTGCGATCACTGGCTGAAGAAATCGGGCTCGACATGGTTCGTTATGATCTAGACGTGCTCTCGGAAACAACTCAGCAGGCGGTGGAAAAGGATCACCACCTCGCGTCCAAGTTGGGAGTGCAGTCGGTGCCGACATTGATTGTTGAAGACAGATGGCTGATTAATGGTGCGCAACCGATAGAAAGCCTGCGTCTCCAGTTACAGGAAGTCCGCCAGCATATTGGCTGAATTTGTCGAGAGATTGCTGACGTTTTAACGTGAGGCTAGGGTCATAATTGAGCGCCCCGGCCCCACGCTTGCTCACATTACTGGGCGTTCAGGAAGTCCTCTACATCGAGCAGTATTAGCTCATTATCATCGGCGCGGCCTTGCTGGCGGCCAATCGAGAAAGGGTAGTTGTTGTCATTGGCGACCACGATGGTGCTCTCATCGACACGATCCACGTTCTCAATGGTCACAAAGGGAAAGTTAAAGGTGCCGTTGATCGTGCCGCGCGGTGCAAGGCCCTCTGGATCCTGGATGTCCATCAAGTCGATATAGGCGATTTTCTCAAGCACACCCTGCTCGTCCGTACGTTCGAGATCGACGAGATAGATGCGTTTGAACTCGGCAGGGTTGTCTGCCCACTCTTCTCGCGGGTCGCCCTGGCGGCTATCACGCTCGATGATCAAGCCGCGAGTTCCGCCAATGAGGTTGAAATCGCCGATGGCGTGATCCGCTGATTCCAAGGGGTAGTAGCGGGTTGTGTCGCCCCATTCGCCGGTTTTAGTGTTGAGCTCGAACATTCTTAATACGGGGGTGCCATCAATCGTTTCCGGGGCGTTGGCGTTGCTATCCCAGATGGGCTTTTCCAGTAAGGGGTAGAGGGTTGTTTGGTCTTCGGAGAGCGCCATGCCCTCATAACCACCGGAGCGAAACACCCTCACATCATCAGCGAGAGGCGCGCCAGGGTTCGGGGGGAGGGCAAAGGCATTGTCGGGGGAGCGCATCAGCGTCCCACCAGGATTGGTGGCCAGCACTTGCAGAACTTCGCCCTGATTATCCACCTGGATAATCCACGGGCCAAACTCATCGCCAATCCAGTAGCTATCGCCCACCGGCTGTATCGATTCAATATCGAAATCAGCCCCGGTTAAAAAACGACCAGGAGTGGCTTCATTCATAATCGGGAAGGGCACCTTGCGGTTTGGATCCGAGAGTTGAACGGTTTCCTCGATGATGACACGCCCAGTGTCCCAGTCGGTCTTTATGATGTTAAACATCAGAATGACGTCGGAGGAGTTCGCCTTGGAGCCAAAGCCGTTATCGGTCAATACCAGGAAACGGTTATCGCCAAGCGAGCGAATGCCAGAAAAACCCTGCAGGGGCTGGCTGGGGAAGGGTAGCGCTAAGCCGGTGGCTTGCATGTTCGTATACAACTGCTCAACGCGGCCCTCTTGGCCAGTAAAACGGCCTGAGACGTTATAGTGCTCAGCGGCACCGGAAGGAGCTGCCACAAAGGTGCTGCCGGGTAGCTGGGCATGGCCGGACAATGTGGCGGGAAAACTCTGCTGGGCGTGTGCCGCACTGGTAAACGCAAAGGCGAGTAGAGCAGTCGCTAGTAACGGCTTTGTCATCACTATTTCACCATTTCGGAGGAAAAATTAGGGCAGGTGCAGCTTTTGCTAATTTTCATCCGTAATAGTGATAGTTGAATGACAAAGTGCAGACGTTTTAATGGCAGCAGGGTTTCACGTCGAGTCTGGCCCTGAGTCGTAAAATACGTCTTGCTCAACAGGCGTAAATATTAATAAATGGTGTGGCTTTCAAATACATTATTCAAAGAGGAAATGGCAATGGGATCATCGGTCAAAAAGGTACTGGTCTTTGCTGGCAGTGCCCGAGAAGCGTCACTGAACAAGCAGCTAGCCAAGCTGGCCGCCAAGCGTATTGAGGCGCTTGGCGGGGAAGCAACCTTTATCGATTTAAAAGATTATCCCTGCCCACTGTTTGATGAAGATATTGAAGCCCGGGGCGTGCCGGAGAATGTGCTGAAGCTGCGTGAGATTCTGGCGGATCACCAAGCGGTGATGATCGCTTCGCCGGAGTACAACGGCTTTATCACGCCGCTGCTGAAAAACACACTGGACTGGCTATCACGTCCCTATCAGGATACGCCGGGGCTCAAGTTATTTGCCGGTAAGTGGGCAGCGCTGGTGGCGGCTTCCCCAGGTGGGCTAGGTGGCATCCGTGCGCTACCGCTTGGTCAGCAACTGTTAGCCAATCTGGGGTTGGTCGTGCTGCCACAGCCATTGTCGCTGGCGAAAGCGGGCAGCGCTTTCAATGATAGTGGCGCGTTACACGATGAAACCACGGGGCAGAAGCTGGATGCGCTGTGTCAGCGCCTAGTGGACTCACTGGCCGCCACGCACTAACCGCCCAGTGGCTTTCGGGGGCTTACGCCCCCTTTAGCATCCGATCCAGCTGGCGGTAGCCGATGACTTCAATGTAGGTACGGTTGCTCGAGTCGTTAAATGAGAGAATTGTTCATGCCACTTGGTGACGGCGGGCTTCTTCTAGGTCGTAGGCATTCTGCAAACGAAGCCAGTAACCTTCGCTTGTGCCGAAGATCTTTGCTAGACGTAAGTCAGTATCTGCCGTAATCGCTCGGCGACCCAAGGTGATTTCACCAATGCGGGTCGCTGGGACGCCCATCTGCTTAGCCAGCGCATTTTTACTCAGCGCCATTGGCTGCATGAAATCTTCGTACAAAATTTCACCGGGATGGATATTAGGAAGTTTTGCCATTTTGTCACCTCCCGTTATGAGTGATCGTGTCTAATTCAATGCTAAGCACCTTTCAGCATCCGATCCAGCTGTCGGTAACCAATGGCCTCAATTAGATGTGGCTGGGTGGGCTTGGGCTCACCCTGAAGGTCGGCAAGGGTCAGGGCTACGCGTAGTACGCGGTGATAGGCGCGGGCGGAGAGCTTGAGCTTTTCCAGCACGCCCGCGAGCCAGGCGCGCTCTTCATCGTTAAGCGCGCAGGCGGCTTCCAGGGCTTTGCCGCTTAGCTGGCTATTCAGCGCGCCACGGGCCATTTGGCGTTCTCGGGCGGCCATCACCCGCTCACGCACGGCTTCTGACGACTCGCCTTGGGTTTGTGCGGTGAGCTGCTCTGGCGGCAGTGCGGGCACTTCCACTTGCAGATCGATACGGTCTAGCAATGGCCCGGAAAGCCGCGCTTGATAACGCTGGATTTGGCTGGCGGTACACTGGCAGCGCTGGCGTGGGTCGCCCAAGTGGCCGCAGGGGCAGGGATTCATTGCGGCTACTAACTGAAATTGAGCAGGGTAGCGGCGCTCATGGCTGGCACGTGCGAGATGAATCTCTCCAGTTTCCAGCGGTTGCCGAAGTACCTCTAGCACATGACGAGAGAACTCCGGCAGCTCATCCAAGAACAGCACGCCGTGGTGGGCGAGTGAAATTTCGCCGGGTTTGGGTTTTGAGCCGCTGTCATTTTCAGCAATTAGTGCGACCCTCAGGGCGTAATATCGGGCTATTATGGTAGTCTGTACAGGATTGAGTGCGACAGAATTAATAGCAATTGATGCGACAGGTCTTGTTTTATTCAACATTTGGTGCGACTGCCCATGCCACTGCCTACATCCGTTCGTAAAATCGGCCCTACCCGACGAAGTGTGTCTGGCTACTATGCCTTTCGCGGGGAGGAGTCTATTGCGTTCGAGTCGACGCTCGAACGTGATTTCCTCATCAAGGCTGACTTTGATGTGAGCGTCCTTGGTGTGATATCCCAGCCGTGCGAGATCCCGTTTCATCATCCCGTGACCGGTAGGCGCTACACCTACACACCTGACTATTTGGTTTATTACCGTCTCGGTAACCGTCATTACAGGGATTACCCAAAACCTCTCCTGGTGGAGGTCAAACCACGGGAAAAGTGGCAAGCACATTGGCGTGAATGGTCGCCTAAATGGAAGGCGGCGATACGGCATGCCAACAATGAGGGCTGGGCGTTTCGCATTCATGATGAAAGCCGCATTCGTGATAAGACCTTGGACAACATTACCTTCCTAGCGCGCTACAAGCGGATGGTGTTTCCCTCTGTCGAAAGCCAGGCAGTCCTCAACACGGTGAGGGAAATGGGGGTGGCGACCTTGGATTACCTGCTTTCTCGGCACTTTATGGGCGATATTTACCGGGCAGAGGGGATTGCGCATTTATGGCATCTACTGGCGACTCGGCAGTTAGATTGCGATATGGCCCAATCCTTCAGTCCTCTATCGGAGGTATGGGTACCCGATTATGAATAACCATCGTGGCAGCGCAACTGAACCCAATAACGGCGTCGCCCAAACACGCCAACACTTGCAGATTATGGTGGGTGAGCAGGTTCAGAAAGATGGCACCGTTTACCGAATTTCCCAGGTGCTCGATTTTGAGACAGTCATTGGCATTGCCGTTGAGTCCGGGCGTAGTTGCCCGCTTCGCATCAAAGAACTAGCGCCTCTCAATAGCGGGTCCGTATCCCCTGAGCAGGATATGTCCGAGATTGGGGATGCCGATTGGCGGGAGGCCGAGCATCGCTTTTCCATCATTAAGCCCTTGGTGGATCGCCATACGGTGGGGCGGGATGCAGCGGAGGAGCGTGCGAAACAAACGGGGGTTGATACGGCTACGATCTACCGTTGGTTGAAGCGGTATAAAGCGACGGGCTCGGTGCTCGCATTGATTCCTCAAAAGCCAGGGTGGAAGAAGGGAAAGTCGCGTATTCCCGCGCATGCCGAGGCAGTGATTCAGGAAGTCATCAAAGAGGTGTATTTGACGCTGCAGCGTCCGTCCGCACAAAAAGCGGTACAGGAAGTCATGCGGCGCTGCCATGAACGGCGCATCGACCCGCCGAGCCCTGGTACCGTTCGTGCTCGTCTGCGTGATATCCCAGAGCGTGACCGGTTGCGTGGCCATGGTTTTAGAGACAAAGCCATTAACAAGTTCCAGCCGGCTGCCGGAAAATTTCCCAATGCGGACTATCCGTTAGCCGTTATGCAGATTGACCACACGCCTGCCGATATTATTTTGGTCGATGACGTGTATCGCAAGCCGATTGGTCGCCCATGGATTACGTTGGCCATGGACGTGTTTACTCGCATGGTCACGGGGTATTACTTGTCGTTTGACCCGCCCTCTGAAACATCTGTCGGCATGTGTGTGGCGCACTCCATGCTTCCTAAAGATGAGTGGTTGCTACTGCATAATGTGGAGGCTGAGTGGCCGGTATGGGGCACACCCGCCACGATTCATGTCGATAACGGCCCAGATTTTCGCTCTGAGACGTTTCGGCGCTCATGCCTAGCCTATGGGGTCAACCTTGAGTTTCGGCCTGTTAAGCAGCCTCGTTATGGTGGCCACATTGAGCGGGTACTGGGCTCTCTTCTAAAGGAAATCCATAACCTGCCTGGGACGACCTTCTCCTCCATTAAAGAGAAAGAGGGATACGATCCAGAGAAGCACGCGGCCATGACGAAAAGCGAGTTTGAAGAGTGGCTGGTGACGTTGATTTGCAAGGTTTACCACCAGCGCCTTCATTCTGGGATTGGTATGTCGCCGATGAAAAAGTGGGAAATTGGTGTGTTTGGCAATGCGGATGTGCAGGGAGTGGGATTAGCGCCGAGGCCTGCTGACAGGCTCTCTGTATTGCTCGATTTTTTGCCCAGCTTTCAGCGTACGATCCAGACCTTTGGTGTGACCATCGATGGCATAAACTATTACGATGAAGCGCTAAGACCTTGGATCAATGCCAAAGATCCAGACATGCCAGACAAGAAACGCACCTTTGTTTTCCGGCGCGACCCTCGCGACATTAGTGTCATTTGGTTCAAAGACCCGGAGCTCGGGCACTATTTTCGCGTGCCCTTTGCCAATCTTGCCCTCCCCTCGATGAGTGTTTGGGAGTATGCCCAAGCTAAAGCGCGCCTTCGGCAGGAAGGAAGAAACTCGGTCAATGAGACTGAAATTCTACGCGCTATTAGTGAGCTGCGAACCCATGTGGAGGAGTCGCAAGCACGTACTAAGCGAAGTCGCCGTCAGGCACAACGACGTAAAGAGCATGAGAAGAAGGTGACGCCTGCAGATCCCCTTTTACATGCGCCCTCAACTGCGGCCCCTAAAGAGACACCCGCTCAAGGGGACGGTCTTTTAACGGGTGATATCGATGTGAACTGGGACATAGCATGAGCACACACCTTCATCCTGATCTTCGTCACATCTTGGGGCTGTCCGCTAAAGAGCGAATGGAGTTTATGGATCAACCGCGCTGGTTGGGCTATCCATTGGCCAATCGTGTCATTGAGGTCATGCGTGGGTTGATGGAGAAGCCCAGTCGTCCTCGTATGCCTAACCTCTTGCTCGTGGGTGACTCCAACAACGGAAAGACAACCATCGTTCAACGGTTTCGTAAGCAGTACGGTGAAGGCTACGTGAATGAAGACGTAGAGCCCGTGAAGCCTGTTGTTGTCACTCAGGCTCCCCCGAGTGCCGATGAGAAAAGTCTGTATATCGCAGTGCTAGAGAGTTTCTGGGCTCCCTACCGGCCTACAGATCCTGTTCCCAAGCTGCGCTACCAGGTGATTCATCAACTGCGTGCTTGCCATACGCGCTTACTGATCATCGATGAGTTTCACTCTCTGTTAACCGGTGGTGCTGTTAAGCAGCGCGAAACGATGAATGCCATTAAGCTTTTATGCAATGAGCTAATGATTCCCATCGTTGGTGTGGGGACGCAAGATGCTGTGCGTGTGCTGCATTCAGACCCACAGCATGCGAGTCGCTTTGATGTGGTCGCGTTACCAAAGTGGGAGCTCAATCAGGAGTTTCAGAAGCTGCTCGCTGGCTTTGAGAAGATATTACCTCTCAAACATCCTTCCCAACTGCATGAGCCCCAATTGGCGACCCAGCTCCACGCGATTTCTGGCGGTAATTTGGGTGACCTGCACCGGCTGCTGATTGAGTGTGCAAATGCCGCTATTTTGTCTGGAGCTGAGTGCATCGATGAGAAAATTATTCAGAGTAAATCATGGGTGCGGCCCACCCGTGGCATTAGGGAAGTGATGCTGTAATGACCTGGGCGCTGAGTGTGCCCCTGCTGCCTGAGGAGTCCCTTTCATCATGGCTCGTTCGGGCGGCGTTGCGACAGGGGTGTGATCCTTTGTCGCTCACCGGGGCTATTTGGCCAACATGGCGTATATGGACGAGGGACATTGATAGGGAAATACCCCTCGCAAGAATGCGCCCATTAGTGAATGCCTCGGGGATATCTTCCGCTAAGTTTCAGAAAGCGGGGATGCGGGACGATTGTGAGAAAGTGGTCGGTTACTCGTTACCGGAAACCCGGACTTGGCCCTGGTTGTTGGCACTCGGCAGCCGAAATCGAACCCGCCATGGAGGACAACAGGTATGCACGTTGTGCTTGGCAGAGGACTCAACCCCCTACTTGCGCCGGCACTGGCGATTCGCTTGGCACACTGGGTGCCGCTTTCATGGGGTGCAGCTGGTAGATGAGTGCCCAGCATGCAAGGCCCCTATAGAGCCCCATCGCCTGACAGCGGAAGATCAACATTTAGCTCAATGCAGCCGGTGTCATAACGATTTTAGAAAGGCGGTATGCACGTCGCCTTTACCTGAAGCGTTCAGTGTTCAAGTGATGGCTGATCGTGTGTTAGAACAGGATAAGGTGACGTTTAGGCAGGCCTCTATCGCACCCGCCGATTGGTTTTCTATGGTGGCCTTTTTTATTGGCGTTATACGGCGTGCAAGTCGGCGGCCTGTGTCACCCCTGGCCGATGCGCTTCTTTCATTGGGCATTTCGGTTACGGATTGCCGAATGCCTGTGTCTGGCCTGGCGTTTGAGCTGCTGGCTGTCAGCGAGCGTAGTGCCTTATTGGTAGCGTTGGAACGCTTGCTCAGTATGGGCCTTGAAGAAACGTTCAGCGTTCTGGTCGCGTGCAATGTCAAAACGAGCGCGCTTCATGATCCCCGAAGGTCGCCCCCCGTTGTGTTGTTGCCGCTGCTATCACGGTTATCTCACCACCCTCATGGGCCGCATCGCCGCCGTGTTCCCCCGGCTTGTCGCCCCATGTCGGAACGCGCTGTTAGAGCCTCATGGGCGCGTTTAAAACGCAGAATGAAAGCGGAGCCAACCTCTTGAATCAACACCAAACGGTCGACTGCGATGAGTGTGGCCGAGAAGTCTCCAAATTGTGGCGACGCCATAAAGGGCACGGCTACTGTTCAACTTGCTATGCTCGTGTGTTTAAGCGGCGGATGTGCCCACGATGTGGTGAGTTAGCCCGTCTGCCTAAGAATGACCCAGACGCCGTCTGTCGTCAGTGCAACGTTGACAAACCGTGTGCACGATGTGGAAAAGCCAGTTCAGACTACAACATCGGCAAGGTCACTCCCTACGGCCCTGTCTGTATCGCCTGCGCTCCCTATTTCAAAGAACCAGAGCCCTGCGAGGCGTGTGGGAAAGCATCTCAACGTCTTACCCGAGTGGCGCGTATGGGGCATGATCATCGCTTATGTCCACGCTGTTCGACAGCAGACCACGGTACCTGTTCTGCATGTCGTCGACATCGTTTATTGGTGGTGGCACCCAACGGGGATGCGTTGTGCAAAGCCTGTAATGAGCAAGGGGAAATTGCCTGCCCATCGTGTGGTAATCCCATGCCAGCGGGTCGAGGTGATGCCTGTGAGCCCTGCTATTGGACGCGAACATGCCGTAAACGCATCACCATTGGCCAAGCCGGTATCACTACCAAAGCGTTAAGTGAGGCCTTTGGGGAATTTGGTGAATGGCTGATTCGTATCACTGGGCCGCATAAGGCTGCCCTCAAGATCAATCATTTCTTCTCGTTCTTCCTTGAGCTCGACCAGGCATGGTCACGGATACCGAGCTATTCGGAGCTACTTCATCACTTCGGGGCGGAGGGCTTGCGGCGTGTGAGGCTTCCCATGCGATGGTTGCATGAAGAGCAAGGGGTAGAGCCGGATCACCAAGCAAAGCGGATCGACTCAGAGAAAAGACGTATTCAAGCGTGTCTCAGTTCTATGCCGTTCGCTTCGCTATCAGACCAAGTGCTGCAAGCCTATTGGCTGCAATTGGAAACCCGTATAGAGGCGGGCAAAACGTCCCACACCTCCGCACGACTTGCACTAAGAGCGGCAGCCGCATTGCTACTCGCTACTGACCGGGAGGGGCAGCGACTGCCTCAACAGGGCGATGTGGACAACTATTTGCATGCGGTGCCCGGACAAGCAGCCTCGGTCACGGGGTTTACTAATTTCTTAAATCGCCAACATGCCACCACGTTGGCTCCTCGGGTGGATGTAAAACGGGCAAGAAAGCGGCGAAAAGAAACACTAGCCCGCACCCTGATGACGATGGCCCGGTGTGCTGATCAAGGAGAGGCCTGGAGGGAGGCATGGATCGTTGCTGCCATGGAGTATTTCCATGACACAAAATTAACGCAGAAAATGCTTCGACAACAGACCGTAGAGCGGACGACAGACGGGATACAGGTGGTAGTGGGTGGCGTTACCTACTGGCTGCCTCTGGATATTGAGTGCTAAGACACTGATAGCGCGCAGTCACTTGGAGGGCCCCGCGACTCTGTAGGCGAATGTCGCCCCGCCGTTTGGACGGGGCTATGGCTCTCTACCTATATGCCAGGGCTCAACGGGGTGCCAAAAGGCGTGTCATGACCGTTGAGATGACGTCAAAACCAGGTCTTCATAAATGCCCTTGATAGCCTTCTCTTCTGGGCTGTGGCGCTGTGGCTCCTGTTCCTGCTTTGGATGTAGTGGGGTTATAAGCCCGTTAGAGAGTGACAGGACATCGCTGAGCTGCTCGTAATCGAGGTTTACGTTATCGACATTGTATTGGTTAAGGCGTGTCATGGTCTCTGTGAGTGCGGTCATACTGTGCTCTTCTTCTCCAAGCGGCGGAAAGGCTTGAATCAGCGGCTGACCGCCTTCCCAACCTATCTTGATCGGCTGATTGATGATGTTGACTTGGGTGCCGGGTGGAATGCGGTCAAATATAGATTCGATGTCTTTGGGTAACATGCGGATACAACCTCGGCTTGCGCGCATGCCAATGCCATCGGGCTGGTTGGTGCCGTGAATCAAATAGCCATCGAAGCCTAGGATGATGGCATGGTCTCCTAGCGGGTTATCGGGGCCGGGCGGTACAACGCTTGGTGCGGTTTCGCCGCGTGCTTCCGCTTCACGTTTTACCGACTCAGGCGGGTACCATGCGGGGTTTTTAATGTTCATGGTAGTCTCGGTCACACCAAGGGGTGTATCAAACCCTTCGCGACCGATGCCGATAGGATAGGTCTCAACGCGCGGTGTCTCACCGGTTTTGACATCTGGGTAGTAGTAAAGCCGCAGCTCGGCGATATTGATGACGACCCCAGTACGCTCGACATTCGGCAGGATGAAGCGTCCTGGAATGGTTACTTCAGTACCCACTCCGGGCACCCAAATACTGACCTCTGGGTTAGCACGTACAATCTCCTGGTAGCCAAGGTTGTGACGTCTGGCAATATCAATCAGAGTATCCTCGTAATTCTTCACGATGAAGGTGTCAGCCTCTCCGATAATATTGCCTTCCTCAGGTAGCGGGTAATGCCCCTTGGGCCATTCCGTCTCCTGGGCAGTGGAAGGTTGTGCCGCCATGGCGACAGGGAGCCATGCCAGAAACGAAACCATCACACTCACGATGAAGCCGATCTGCATTGGCCATGGGAGGAATCTCTTAAGTATTGCTGCGTTCTTTGCCAAGAGCATCGCTAGGTTCCTTTTTCATCTAATGCGTCGTTTTTTGATCGAGATAAGTTCAGTTGTAACCCGAGCAGTGTCAGCACCGCAGCGAGTATCCAAGCGGGGCCACTACCGGTGCGTGTGAAAGGAGTTAGGCCCTGCATCGGGGTCACCTCGCCCGTTAAACTGGCCTGTTCAAACTGTGGGGCACGGGCTGTGACGTGACCTTGTGAATCGATGATGGCCGTCACGCCATTACTGGTAGCTCGAAGTAGGTGACGACCATTTTCTAAGGCACGTAGACGCGCCATTTGAAGATGTTGGTGTGGGCCAATGGAGCGCCCAAACCACGTATCGTTGGAAACCGTTAATAGCAGCTCGGCATTACGCGCCTGTTGGGCGACATGGTCGGCAAAAATGATTTCGTAACAAATGGCATTGCCAATGGTGGCTCCAGCCACGTGTAACGGAGCCTGTTCGCCTGACCCTGGGGTCAGGCGAGGTACTGGCAAGTCGAAAAAAGCAAGGGTGCCAGCGAGGAGACTTTGGAATGGCAAATACTCGCCAAAGGGCACCAAGTGCGCCTTCTGGTATTCGCCCTGCACATCATTTAGCCCTATGACGCTGTTATAAGAGCGCCCTTCACTGTCGCGTTGCAAAATGCCGGTCAACAAGGCGGTGTCAGGCCCCAGGTCGGACGCTACTTGCTCAAGTATTTGCTGTGCTTCCTGCTCAAGCATGGGAAGGGCTGCCTCAGGCCAAACGATGAGATCGATATCCCTTGCTTGCTCCCGTGTCATCGTCGTGTAGATACTGATCGCTTCGCGCTGCCCTTGGGCAGTCCACTTAATGCGCTGGTCAAGATTCCCTTGCAGCAATGCCACCCGGATGGGCTTGCCAGCCGGGGTTGTCCATTGGGCGGGCAATAGGAATGGAACGATCCACAAGGCGGCCATTGGGACAAGGAAACTCCAGCGGCGACGCAGTACCTCTACCCCTAACGTACCTGTCAGCGCGGTCATGAGTGACAGCAAGTACACACCACCAACGGGCGCCCATGGGGCTAGTGGAGAATCAATCTGAGAGGTGCCCAGCAATAACCAGGGAAAGCCGGTGAGCATCCAAGTGCGTAGCCATTCGCTCACCACCCACATACCGGCAAAGCTAAGAAAGGCGAACCGTGGCCCCGTGATGCGTCGATAGAGCCCAAAGGGGACTGCAAAGAAGAGCGCCAGGACGCTGACAAAAAGAGTGGTGAGGAGCATCGCCACCAAGGCCCCGGTGCCACTGAAATCGTGAATAGCAACGAAGACCCACGACGTGCCTGAACCGAACAGGCCTACCCCATAGCACCACCCACGCAGGGTGGCCATGGCGGGCGTTAGCGACGCTATTCTCCAATAGACCAGTGCCACGCTCACTGGGCCAAGCCACCATAGGGAAAAGGGGGCGGCACTCAAGGTGGTCAGCACCCCAGCGGCGAGCGCTACAACGCAATCGACTATTGGTGAGGAGCGCCCAGCAAAAAGCGTATATTCTTTATCTTTATCGACCACATCCATAGCGTTACTCAGAGCGCTTAAAAGCAGGACTTTCACGCCATAACGCCACCGCGAACATCAATACACCGGCAAATAGCGCGATATCGGCCATGTTAAAGGCGGGCCAATGCCATTCGCCCCAGTAAATGTCCAGATAGTCGACGACGTACCCTCGCGCTAAGCGATCAACAGTATTACCGAGCGCGCCGCCAAGAATCAGGCTGTACGCACAGGCCTCCAAGCGCGACAGGGGTTTGCATAGCTGCACAACCAATACGACGACCACCACCAACGCTAAACCAAGAAAGAGGTAGCGCTGCCAACCCCCTGCTTCTGCGAGAAAGCTGAAAGCGGCTCCTGTGTTCCCGGTATAAACCCAGTTAAAAAACGGCGTTAGCGGAATGACTTGGCCAAACGACATCTGGGCATGCACAATTTCCTTGACCAGTTGATCGGCTAGAGCCATCACGCAAGCTAATGTGAACCATGGCCAGCGACGTGAAGGGCTATCGTTTGGCGCTGTTCTCATGACGTTGTTTTTCCTTGTGACAGGCCTGTCATTGCGGTACTGGGCGAAAAGCGGTAACCCAGCAGTCGCATGGCGTTCAACGTCACCAGGACGGTAGCACCGGTATCGGCCATCACCGCAATCCACATGCCGGTAATACCCAGCGCCGTTGTAACTAGGAAAATGGCTTTTAAGCCAAGGGCGAGAACAACGTTGGTTTTCACATTGCGCAGCGTGGCACGAGAGAGGTCTATCAGCTCAGCGATGCCGGTAACGCGGTTCTTGAGCAAGGCTGCATCGGCGGTTTCCAACGCCACATCCGTGCCACCCCCCATCGCGATACCCACATCTGCTGCCGCGAGTGCCGGTGCATCGTTGATGCCATCGCCTACTTTACCGATGGGGCCACGGCCTGCCGCTTGCCAGTCTCGAACATACGCTGCCTTGTCTTCAGGCATTAGTTCGCCGTACGCTTCAATGCCTAAGCGACCCCCCGTGGCAGCGACGGTGCGGGCATTATCACCGCTGAGCATGACCGCCTGTACGCCTAAACGGGATAGCGCCGCTAGGCCTTCCATGGCATCTTCGCGTGGCTCATCGCGAACCGCGATCAAGCCCAGTAAACGCTCGCCTTCGACGAGGAGAGCGAGGCTCTTACCGGCTTCTTCTAACGCGACAATCCGAGCACTGAGACTTTCCTCAAGGATGACTTTCTCGTGAAGGTGACGAGGCGTCATTAAGCTCAGCTCGCGACCCTCCACCTGGCCGGAAACACCGCGCCCCGCCAGAGCGCGGCCGCCGGTGACGGTGGGGAGGTTGATGCCCGACTGTCGGGCATGCTCAACGATAGCCGTGGCGATAGGGTGACTGGAATCCCGCTCTATTGCGGCGGCGAGCCGCAATACGCTGTTATCGTCTTCCTCAGCAATCCAAGACTCCACATCTGTGACTCTTGGGGTACCCGCAGTGAGGGTGCCCGTTTTATCTAATGCCACCAAGCGAAGCTTACCTAACTGTTCAAGAACGGCTCCCCCTTTGATCAGTAGTCCGCGCCGAGCTCCCGCCGAGAGACCGGCGGCGATGGCGGCAGGGGTGGAAATGACTAACGCGCAGGGGCATGCGATTAACAGCAATGCTAACGCACGGTAAATCGACTCCGACCATGCCATGGTCGATACCAGCGGTGGCACTATCGCCATCAGTAGGGCGAGTAAGACGACGGCGGGCATATAGTAATACGCAAAACGATCAATAAAGCGTGCTATCGGTGCCTTGGCGGCCTGTGCTTCTTCAACCAGACGAATAACGCGTGCGATCGTATTGTCATCAGCGCCTCGTGTTACCTCCACCTCCAGGGCGGCATCAAGATTCACTGTGCCAGCAAAAATGTCATCACTAGGCGCTCGCGAACGAGGTATGGACTCGCCGTTTACCGGCGACTCGTCAATGTCGGAGGTGCCCACCAGGATGCGTCCATCGCAGGGTACGCGATCACCGGGCCGCACCAGCACACGCTGACCGGGTTTAAGTGACTCCGCCGAGACATCACGCAGATGGCCGTTGTCCATCAGCCTCGCCGTTGAGGGTGTTAAGTTTGCCAAGGCTGAGATACTGCGGCGCGCCCGTGACGCAGCTACCCCTTCGAGTAGCTCACCTACGGCGAACAAGAACACGACCATCGCAGCTTCAGCAGCAGCATTGATGGCCAATGCGCCAACCGCAGCGATGCACATCAGCATCTCGATGGTAAAGGGGTTGCGCATTTTGAGGGCGCCCCAGGCACTCTGCGCAATGGGCATTAAGCCGACCAGCGTGGCCAGAATGAACGGCACATTACCCAGCGCAGGCCATGCTAAACGAAGCGCGAAGGCTACGATCAGCAGATTTCCCGTGATAATGACCAAGCGCCCTTTAGCGGTTTGCCACCAAGAGGATGAAGCACCAGATGCGCGTGTTTGGCCAGCAGGGGAAGTCACTTGATAGCCTAGTTCGTTCAGGATGCCCTCAATGGTCTGTTGCGAGGGGCCTCCATGATCGCGCTGGTGAATCTTCACCGATCCTGTGACGGAGCTTGCCGTGACTTCCTCAATGCCGTCCAGCCGCTCTAGCGCCGACACAACCTTGCGCTCACAACCGCCGCAGTCCATGCCTTCAACACGCAGTGTCAAGACGGTAGGCGCTGTCGCCTGCGTTGATGTTTTCATGGTGCCTCTTCTCCCAATGAGCTATGGTTTTGAAGTGTAAACCTTGTAGCAACTACAGCTTCAAGCCCTGCGTAAGGAGTTTTACCATGTCGATGATGGGGCAAAGTATCAGCATTGGTGAGTTAGCACGACGAGCCGATTGCAAACCTGAAACGGTTCGCTATTACGAGCGTATTGGGCTGTTGCGCGATGCGACACGAACCGGCGGAGGACAGCGCCGCTATGGAGACGACGCTGTGCGGCGCTTGACCTTTATTCGTCATGCCCGTGACTTTGGCTTTTCGGTGGAGTCAGTGCGAGAGCTTTTGGCCATGTCAGATCAACCTGATATGCCTTGCCAAGAAGTCGATGCCATCGCCACGCATCACCTAAAGAAAGTGGAGTCCCGCCTTCAACGACTGTCCATACTGCGTGAGGAGCTTCAACGGATGGTCACACAGTGTGCCGGTGGTAAAGTGGAAAGCTGCCGAATCATTGAGGTCATCAGTGATCATCAGCTCTGTATCACTGAAAAATCGCACGGAGGGGCTCACGACTTGGGTTAGCACTAACGCTACGCCCCACGCCCAATGGTTAGCCCAGCGAAACATCCAAAAACAGCATGAGTACCAATCCGATGGAGAGGCCCAGCGTGGCCTTTTTTTGGTGCCCGCTCCGATGAGTTTCGGGAATAATCTCATGACTGATCACATACAACATCGCCCCCGCTGCAAAGGCCAACCCCCAGGGCAGTAGCGCTTGTGACATGCTGATGACTCCAGCGCCTAATAAGCCACCCAACGGCTCAACAAGCCCCGTAAGGGCGGCAATCGTCCATGACCGCCAACGTGAATAGCCCACGCTTAGCAGTGATACTGCTACGGCCAGTCCTTCTGGGGCATTCTGAAGTCCAATGCCAATCGCTAGCGGCATGCCTCCTTCGCTTCCCCCTGCGCCAAAGGCCACGCCAACGGCCAGCCCTTCTGGCAGGTTGTGTATCGTAATGGCAATAATAAACAACCAGATACGGCGTAGTGAGGCAGCCTCTGGCCCTTCTCGCCCCTGTTCGAAGTGCTCATGAGGTAAGAGCTCGTTCAGTAGTGCGACCATTCCAATCCCTAGCAAAATGGCCGCACAAGCAATGGCAGCAGGTACCACGCTACCGCCATAACGCAGCTCCGAGGCTTCTAAGGAGGGTATGATCAGTGAGAAGAAAGAGGCCGCTAGCATGACACCAGCGGCGAACCCCAACGCTAAATCGCGAACACCACGATTCGGTGTTTTGGTAAACAAGACAGGAAGCGCCCCTACAGCCGTCATCAAGCCCGCCGCAAGGCTTGCCAATACCCCCATGGTGACGGGAGAAACCTCTTCCATACCGATTACCTGTGTTGTGATAGATGAGTGATTACACGGCTTGGGTTCCATAACGAGACAAGCGCACGTTCACGTTACTAACCCCCATGCAACGTTGTTAAGCACGAGTGGTTACGGCTCGTTAAACGAGATCAAGTCATAAAGTGACGCCGTACCGATAGCTTGTTCTAAGCGATCTCTTGCCTCGTAAAGTGACGCTTGATATTCACTTTGAGTCGGCTGTTCGCCTAGCATGATGCGTTGACCTTGACCAAGGGGGTCAACAGGCTGGTTATTGACTCTCACTTCGTAATGTAGGTTGGGCCCCGTGGCGACCCCAGAGGCACCTACCTCTCCGAGCGACTCTCCCGCATTGACTAAATCCCCAACCACTAGCTGTGGGGAAAATCGGCTAAGGTGTGTGTAGCGACTGATTGCCCCTGTGTCGTGCTCCACCTCGATCACCTGCCCATATCCCCCTTGGCGACCCATAAAGGATACGCGCCCAGGTGCGGTGGCAATGACCGGCGTTCCTGTCGGCGCAGCCAAGTCAATTCCATTATGAGGACGCATCCCTCCATACACAGGATGTCGCCGATTCCCAAAGCGAGACGTTAAGCGGGCACTAAGCACGGGCAACCGCAACGTGCCTAGCAGGGTGTCGCTTTTGAAAAGAGCTACGTCCCCCTTTTGGGTGACCGGCCATATGACCTCCAAGGGCTCTGCCTGATCAGGCAGAGCGGCATAACTGAGGCGTGGTGGCCCAACACGGGCGCCGTCCTGGCGTCGATCTTCCTCCCACACTAATTGAATACGTTCACTGCCAGAAAACTCCAGCGGCGCTGCGATAAACTCGCTGAGCAGTGTTTCCAGTTTAGTGGCGAAACGCGTTGGGACACCTTCTGCTGCCAAGGCCTCGTAGAGGGTGGTATCAATGACGACATCACGCCCAAAGGTTAGGGTATCAACGCTATCGAGCGGTAATGTGCCTTCTTGCTCGCTAGCCGCCTGTAACTTGACAGGGCTAAGTTCAGACGGAGGCAATGACAGATGCGTTTGCCAATTGGCTTCGGCTAGCAAGGGGTAAAAGCCCACCAAGCCTAGTAACCACCAGCGCTGCATCACTGGCCATCCTCTTCCCCAGAGATCTCCGCTACTTCACTCTCGACGGCATCAATCAGCTCTTGCATACCAAAGGGGTCTAAAGGCTCGCCATTGACAAAAAAGGTAGGTGTTTGGCGAATCTGATTGGCTCTGACATCCGCCATGTCTTGGTCAATCACCGCCTGCACCTCAGCAGAAGTCAGTTGCTCTTCGGCAGCCGCTAAATCAAGGCCTCCTTGGCTCGCGATATCGAGGATAGCGGATTCATCAAAACTGCCATGTGAAGCCCATTGATCCTGGCGAGCCAGCAGCCTCTCCAGTACCGGTTCAAAGACGCCCTGACGACGAGCAACTTCTAATACCCGAATGGCCTTGTCCGATACGTCGCCGTGGAAAGGAGTGTAGCGCACGATGAGCCGCACTTTTTCTGGGTAGGTTTCCAGAATACTTTTTGTCAGGGGATAGAAAGCACGGCAGGCTTCGCAAGCCGGATCGAAGAATTCCACAATCGTCACCGGCGCGTCTTCTCGTCCCAAGATGGGGGAGTGTGAACGCACCAAGGAGTCCTCGGCCTGGACACCGCTCTCTTTTGCTGCCTGAGCTTGCATGTCTAAGAGGGCAGGCTTCGATACGGCGACGATCGCAGCGGTCAGCATTAACGTACCGGCCAATATAAAAGACGCTTTTTTGAACATGTTTCTCTCTCTGTCTCAACGATGGGGTGGAAAAGTAGGGTTGAAAAATAAGCCAATCGCTATGGGAGTAAGCTGCTCGCTATCTACCTGAGCTGGGAGCCGGCCTCGGTCTGTCACTCATGCCCATATAGATTGGCATTTTGATGCGCGTGGTCACTATGCTCAAACTCTAGGCTGGAATGAGCAATACTGAAGCGCATTTTAAGCTGCTCCTTGATCTCTGCTTTGACGGATTCAAGCTGCTGCCAGCCGGTTTCTGTCAGAACCACGTGGCAGTCAAGGGCTGCCATGTTTTCCTGCATCTGCCATAGATGCACATGGTGAATATCCTGGACTCCCTCGATATCTCGTACGGTCTCAACGACTGCCTGCCCGTCAATGTCCGGGGGAGATCCCAGCATTAGCGTACGGATAGGGCCGCCAATTTCAGAGAAGGCTAGGTAAAGAATATATAGCGCAATCCCTATCGTGATCGCGGGGTCTACCCAGCGCATGTCGTACAGTAAAATAAGCGAACCACCGATAATCACGGCGATGGAGGCAAACGCATCCGATAAGTTATGCAGAAAAAGGGCGCGGATATTGACACTCTCTTTTTGCATTGACCACGTGAGCATGGCGGTAAGGGCATCGACGACGAGCGCGACGCCACCAATAATCACGATCGTCCATCCCTCTATCTCAGGGGGATCGACCATCCGCATAGCGCCTTCGTAAATCAGGTAGACACCGACAATAATGAGGGTGGTGTAATTGATGAGTGCTGCCACTATCTCGATGCGGCCATAGCCAAAGGTCATATGCACATCGGCAGGCCGTCTGGCGATTTTACGAGCAGCAAAGGCAATGACTAATGCTGCCATGTCAGAAAAGTTATGTAACGCATCAGCGATCAGCGATAGGCTCCCCGCCATAATGCCACCGACGATTTGAGCGATGGTTAAGAGCCCATTGGCCCAAATGGAGATGCTGACGCGCCGGTCGCCAGAGGCAGGATCAATGTGGGGATGATCATGATGATGTCCCATCTGTTACCTTCTCTCGAATTATCTGTTCTTGGTACTATAAAACCTCTAGCAACTAAAGCTTCAACCCTTGAGCATTATCTATTTGCATCGCTGGATTGGGAAGCACGTCCCTAGCTACCAAGCGAGCCATGGCGCGCTGGGCCGAAGGTGATCATGTTTTAGGTGCGGGGCTCAATCCACTTCAACCGGTAACGTCTAATCCACCATGGGTAGATTCATTTATTTTGTCGAGGCGCACCTTGTCTGGTTTGTAATCGTCGTCGCGGGGGGAGGCTTACTCTTTCCGGCCACCGGAATAATGCTTAAGTTCGCGATTGGGCCATTACTGGCATTACTGATGTTGATTATCAGCCTCACATTCGATGCGCATGCAGTGCGCATCGTGTTCCGAAAGCCGTCACGGCAGTTGTTGGCATTGGGGCTGGTCTATGGGCCTATGTCGATTGCCGGGTGGCTAACGGGCCGTCTATTTTTTGGAAGCGGCCCGCTGGCTGCTGGCCAAACCTTGCTCGGCACGCTGCCGACAGATGTGTCCTCTCCTCTTTTGGTACTGATGGCAAAAGGCAATGTGGCGCTTGCCGCTGTTTTCAACGCAGTCAACACCGCGTTATGTCCGTTTATTGTTCCCTTCCTGTTTTGGGTATCCGGATTAAGTGGTAGATGGAGCCCCCTTGCTCCTTCGAACCCTTAACTCTCCCAGAAGGTTGATAGATCGACGCCGTAGTTTTTCTCAGGCTCGGGAAGACCCATGCTGTAGGTCATGGTGGCCTTGCCCAGGAAGGGGGATTCCTTGATCTGCGGCACCTTCTTCTTGTGCTTGGTGGTGTAGAGCATCCGGGCCCGCATCACCTCGAATGAGTAGCCCCGGCCATCGCGGTTCTTGTCCTTGGCCAGCCGATTGATCGACTCCGTGAAGGCGTTGGTGATTGGGGTGTCGGTTTCGAAGTAGGCCAGCACCTCCTCGCGCCATCCGCTGACGGCGCTGACGAGATCCTTCCACACCTCTTTCTGCCCCTGTGGAATGTCGTCAATCCAGCGGGCCAGCGCCTTTTCGGCATCACGCCGGGTGGTGCTGTCCCAGATGTGGTAGAACCGCTCCTTGTGCTCGTAGGCCGCCAGGAGCTGAGGGAAGGCCCCTGTCCATGTCTCCATGATAAGCTGCTCGCGATCTGAAACGTCGTGGGCACGCTTCAGCAGGATCTTCCTATCGCCCTTGAGGGTCCGCCGCTGGTTTGGCTTCAGATCCTTCCTGAGTCCCTTACGCACCTTCTCCAGGGCTTCGTTGGCCATCCGCACCACATGGAACTTATCGACCACAATGCGAGCCTGCGGCAGTACCGCCTGGACAGCACGGCGGTAGGGTTTCCACATATCCATGCTGACGATCTCGACCTGGTGGCGCTCGGTCATGCTCATGAGGCGCCTCGTCACCGCGTCCTGCTGGCGACCGGGCAGCAGGTCCACTCGACGTGGTTGTAAAGCCTCCGCGTCATGCGGTGATCGTCTACCATTTCCGGAAGAGCTGGCCGGAACGTCCTTCCACACGCCCGGCAGGTGTAGCGGCGACGGACCACCCAGAGGGTGACCCGCCTTCCGTGGATGGGTAGGTCGCGATAGGCCACATCGCGCTTGCCGAACCTGACAAACTCACTCTCAACGCCGCATTCCTCGCAAGCTAGAGGCTCAGGAGCTTCGACCTGGTAGTGGAGATCGGGTATCCGGATTAAGTGGTTGATGATCCCCTCTGATCCACCAAAACCTTAATCCTCCCAGAAGGTTGATAGATCGACGCCGTAGTTCTTCTCGGCCTCGGGGAGACCCATGCTGTAGGTCATGGTGGCCTTGCCCAGGAACGGAGATTCCTTGGTCTGTGGCGTCTTCTTCTTGTGCTTGGTGGTGTAGAGCATCCGGGCCCGCATCACCTCGAATGAATAGCCCCGGCCATCGCGGTTCTTGTCCTTGGCCAGCCGGTTGATCGACTCCGTGAAGGCGTTGGTGATTGGGATGTCGGTCTCGAAGTAGGTCAGCACCTCCTCACGCCAGCCACTGACGGCGCTAACGAGATCCTTCCAGACCTCCTTCTGCCCCTGCGGGATGCCGTCAACCCAGGCAGCCAACGCCTTCTCAGCATCCCGCCGGGTGGCACAGCCCCAGATGTGGTAGAACCGCTCCTTGTGCTCATAGGCTGCCAGGAGCTGGGGGAAGGCCCCTGTCCAGGTTTCCATGATGAGACGCTCGCGGTCTGAGACGTCGTGAGCCCGCTTCAGCAGGATCTTCCGGTCGCCCTTAAGGGTTCGTCGCTGGTTGGCCGTCAACTCCTTCCTGAGCCCCTTGCGGACCTTCTCCAGGGCTTCGTTGGCCATACGCACCACATGGAACTTATCGACCACAATGCGGGCCTGTGGCAGCACCGCCTGAACGGCACGGCGGTAGGGCTTCCACATGTCCATGCTGACGATCTCGACCTTGTCGCGCTCAGTCATGCTCATGAGCCGCTTCGTCACCGCGTCCTGCTGACGACCGGGCAGCAGGTCTAACAGAGTACGCTCCTCCAAGTTGGTCAGGATGCAGCGGTAGCGGCGATTCAGGTACAGCTCGTCGATGCCCAGGCAACGAGGAGTCTCGAAGCGGTGCCAAATCGCCAGGAACTCAGCCTTTTTCTTGAAGATTTCGCGTATGGTCTTCTCATCGAGGCCCGTGGTATCGGCTACATAGGCGTAGGGGTGGTTGAAGGCCTCCTTTTCAACATGGCTGTAAAGCCTCCGCGTCATGCGATGAGTGTCCACCATCTCGGGGAGCGTCGGACGGAATGTCTTTCCGCAGGCTCGACATGTGTACCGGCGACGGACCACCCAGAGGGTGACCCGCTTGCCGTGGATGGGTAGGTCACGATAGGCCACATCGCGCTTGCCGAACCTGACAAACTCATTCTCAACGCCGCATTCCTCGCAAGCTAGAGGCTCAGGAGCTTCGATCTGGTAGTGGAGATCATGCTCTTCCACCTTGGTGCCCAGGACGTGGTATTCCGGCAGGTGGAGAATGTTGTCAGAAAAGTGCGTCATATCTTGGGCGTTTTCGTGGCAAGTATGTTTATCGGGATAGTGCCTGTTTGGCATTGAGGACGATGCCAGCTACATGGTGACGAGAATGCCGCCACTGACCTTGAGGCCGTGGATGATCCCCTGGTTGAGGGGACCGTTGAGCACGGCGGCGCCCAGCGCGAACAGCGACGGTAGAGCCTGCGTCGTGTGCTTCCCTTGTACTAATCACGGAGGGCAGGCCCCCTTGCGCTCCATCGAATGCAGCATGGGGTAGAGGGTCCTGGGGCTCAGTCGATAGCCGTGGGGCAAGGTCAGCGTCGGGTAGCCCCACATCATTCCCCAGACGCCTCCTGTGGCAGCGCAAGAGCCATCAGGGCGCTGGCCGCCACCAGAGCGGCCGAGATCCACAGACAGGCGGCCAGGCCATACACCTGGTACACCCAACCGGAGAGTAGTGTGCCGGCGAGGCGGCCCATGGCGTTGGCCATGTAATAGAAGCCCACGTCCATGGAGACGCCATCGGCGCGGGCATAGTGCACGATCAGGTAGCTGTGCCAGCTGGAGTTGACGGCGAAGAGCACGCCGAAGGCCAAAAGCCCCGTCACCAACCAGCCCACTTCGGCCAGGGGCAGCAGGGCCAGCAGCGCTGGCAAGCCGGCCAGGGCCAACGCCCAGAACACGGTGACGGCCCGCGCCCCGCCCTTGACCAGGCCGGTGAGGCGCGGCGCCTGGGTCTGCACCCCACCATAGCCGATCACCCAGATAGCCAGCAGGCCGCCCACCGTCCAATGGCTCCAGCCGTGCTGGTCGTAGAGGAACACCGGCAACGCCACCACGAACCACACGTCCCGGGAGGCGAACAGGCATAGCCGCGCCGCCGAGAGCACGTTGATGGCCCGGGACTTGGAGAACACCTCGGTGAACTTGGGCTTGCGCTTCTGGCGACCCAGGTCAGCCTTGAGCCTTATCAGCGACAGCGTCAACACCGCGACGAGCATCAATGCCATGGCGATGACCGCACCGCGGAAGCCGATCAGAGTCAGCAGCAGGCCGCCGAGGAAGAAACCGGCCCCCTTCAGCGCGTTCTTGGAACCGGTGAGGATCGCTACCCAGCGGTAGAGGGCACTGCCGGCACTAGGGCTGTCCTTGGGCACCAGCACCTTGACCGCGCTCTTGGCGCTCATCTTGTTGAGGTCCTTGGCGATGCCCGAGAGCGCTTGGGCGGCCATCACCCAGGGCACGGTTAGCGCCGCGGCGGGCACCATCAGCATGACCAGCGCGACGATCTGCAGGCCGAGGCCCACGTTCATGGTGCGGTTGAGGCCCAGGCGTGCCCCCAGCCAGCCCCCCACCAGGTTGGTGACTACGCCGAAGGCCTCGTAGAAGAGGAACAGCAGCGCCACCTCCAGCGGTGAGTAGCCCAACTGATGGAAGTAGAGCACCACCAACATGCGCAGGGCACCGTCGGTGAGGGTGAAGGCCCAGTAGTTGCCGGTGATCAGCAGGTACTGGCGCACCTCGAAGGGCAGCCCCTTCAAGCGGATCCCGAGCTTCCCTGCCTCAGACATGGCCCACCTGCTCACTCCCCACCTTCATCGCCAGCTCGGCGGTCCGGTTGGCGTAGCCCCACTCGTTGTCATACCAGGCGTAGAGCTTGAGCTGGGTGCCGTTGACCACCATGGTCGAAAGCGCGTCGATGATCGAGCTGCGCGGATCGGTACGGTAGTCGATGGAGACCAGCGGGCGCTCCTCGTAGCCCAGGATGCCGGCTAGCGGGCCCTCGGCGGCGGCCTTCAGAGCAGCATTGACCTCGTCCACCGTCACCTCGCGTTCGAGTTCGAAGACCATGTCGGTGAGCGAGGCGTTGGCCAGGGGCACCCGCACGGCGTGGCCGTTCAGCTTGCCCTCGAGCTCGGGAAAGATGGCGGTGATCGCCTTGGCCGAGCCGGTGGTGGTGGGAATCAGGCTCATGCCGCAGGCACGGGCTCGGCGCAAGTCCTTGTGGGGGGCGTCGAGGATGGTCTGGGTATTGGTGATATCGTGGACGGTGGTCATGGAGCCGTGGCGGATGCCATAGGTCTCGTGGATAACCTTGACCACCGGCGCCAGGCAGTTGGTGGTGCAGCTCGCCGCGGTGACGATGCGGTGTGTCTCAGGATCGTAGCGGTCGTCATTGACCCCCATCACCACGTTCAGCACGCCCTCTTCCTTCACCGGCGCGCTTACCACCACCCGACCGACGCCCTGGTCCAGGTAGGCCTGCAGTTTCTCGCGGGTCTTGATCTTGCCCGAACACTCGATGACAACGTCGCAGCCCGACCAGTCGCTGTCGGCCGTGGCGACCTTGGAGGTAAAAGCCAGGCGCCGACCGTCGATGAGGATGTCCGCCTCGGTGGCGTCGATTCCCTTTCCCGGTGCCCAGTGGCCATGCACCGAGTCGAACTCCAGCAGGTGGGCGAAGGTGGCAGCGTCACCGCCCGGATCGTTGATCAAGCCGATCTCGACCTCGCCCGATTCGACGGAGCGCCAGAGGCTGCGCAGCGTCAATCTGCCAATGCGTCCGAAGCCATTGATACCAATACGCAGAGTCATAGTTACCTCGCTTTGAATTTAGTCGTGGGTCTCGATGGATCGAGGTTCAGCGCTCGATGTCGTCGCGCTCCTGGATCTCCAGCCAGAGCAATAGCCGATGACGGATTTCGGCCAGCGCCTGCTCGTAGGCATCCCACCGCTCGATAAGGCGAGGATCGCGGATATCCCAGTAGAGATACTCATCACTGCTGCCCTGCCAGTCACGGCATGCCTGCTGGGCCTTGTCACAAAGCACGATCACCGAATCGAAATGCTCACCGGCGAAATCGCCCAGGGACTTGCTGGCGAGCCCCTGAGTGTCGATACCTAGCTTGCTCAAGGTAGCCAAGGTGATCTCATGGGGGCGATCCGGCTCGGAACCAGCGCTGAACGCCTCAAAGCGGTCTCCCGCCAGGTGACGTAACAGGGCTTCGCCCATCAGGGACCTGGCCGAGTTGGCATTGCACAGGAACAGAACACGTCGCAGTCTCATCAGTTGACCCTCATTGATGCGGGCTTGCATATGTGCGGATAGAAAGATGTTGCGTGCTGCTAGGACGTTCTACGCTTCTACCTTGAGTGAACGACTTGACACGCCCCCAATAATTCCATAATTTTGGAAATATGGAAACATCAAACGTAATCGAGAGCTTTTCCGCTCTTGCCCAGGAGACACGCCTGGCGGTCTTTCGCCTGCTGGTACGCCAGGAACCGGATGGGCTCGCCGCCGGCGAGCTCGCACGGCAGCTATCGGTGCCCCATGCCACGATGTCGGCGCACCTGTCTGTGCTGTCGCGGGCAGGTCTGGTGGTATCCCGTCGTCAGGGGCGCTCGATCATCTATCGGGCGAATCTAAACCACATGCAGGAAGCCATCCGCTTCCTGGTGCGCGACTGCTGCGCGGGGCATCCGGAGGTGTGTGGCCCCTTAGCGGAGTCCCTGATCGGTTACACTCCGAATCAAGATAAGGAATGAAACAGTATGCTTCCCCAGATCTATCACAACCCGAACTGCGGCACATCACGCAATACCTTGGCGATGATGAGGGCCTCTGGTGAACCTCCCGAGATCATCGAATATCTCAATACGCCCCCAAGCCGGGAACGCATCGTGGAGCTGCTGGCGAAGATGGGTATCTGCCCTCGGGATCTACTGCGGCGCAAGGGAACCCCCTACGAGGCATTGGGGCTGGACGACCCGGCGTTGACGGATGATCAGCTGATCGATGCCATGCTGGCGGAACCGATTCTGATCAATCGACCGATCGTGGTGACACTGAAGGGTGCCAGGCTATGCCGACCATCGGAGACGGTGCTGGATCTCCTTGACCACCCAGTAGCGCACTTCATCAAGGAAGATGGTGAAGTCATCCATTACCCAGGAATCGCGCCATGAAAGACATCAAGATGCCGGCAGACCTCCCCAATATTGATCCTTCCCAGTTGCGTTCCATCGACACGACACTGTTGGCAGGCCCCGAGGCCCCCCAGCATGCGCCACGTATTTTGGTGCTCTACGGATCCCTGCGAGAACGATCCTACTCACGTTTCGTTGCCGAGGAAGCCGGGCGACTGCTGCGTTGGTTCGGATGCGAGGTGCGGACTTACAACCCTAGCGGCCTGCCCTTGCCGGATGATGCGGGGGCTGACCACCCCAAGGTTCAGGAGTTACGCGAGTTGGCCGAGTGGTCGGAAGGCATGCTGTGGGTCAGTCCCGAACGCCATGGTGCCATGACGGCCATCATGAAGGCCCAGATCGACTGGATTCCGTTGTCACTAGGCGGCATTCGTCCCACTCAGGGGAAGACCCTGGCCGTGATACAGGTATCAGGCGGGAGCCAGAGCTTTAACGCGGTTAACCAAATGCGCATCCTCGGTCGTTGGATGCGCATGGTGACGATCCCCAATCAGTCTTCGGTACCGAAAGCTTTCAATGAATTCGACGAAGATGGCCGCATGAAGCCCTCTCCTCTGTACCTCCGCATAGTGGATGTTTGCGAGGAACTGACCAAGTTCACCCTGATGATCCGAGGACGAAGCGACTACTTGACAGACCGCTACTCTGAGCGAGTGGAAAGCGCGGAAGACGTTTCTCGGCGCGTGAATCAATGTGCCATCTGATAGGAGTCACACCATGACCGCACTCCAAGAATCCCAAGCCCCAAGCGCCACCGAGGGCATGGGTCGTTTCGAGCGTTATCTTTCGGTATGGGTGGCGATGGCCATCGTCGCCGGCGTACTGCTGGGCCAGTTCGCCCCGGCGGTGCCCGAAACCCTCTCGCGCTTCGAAGTCGCCCAGGTGTCGATCCCAGTAGCCATCCTCATCTGGGCGATGATCTTCCCGATGATGGCGCAGATCGACTTTACCGCTGTGCTCGGTGTGCGCCGCCAGCCCAAGGGGCTTGTCATCACTACCACGGTGAACTGGCTGATCAAGCCCTTCACCATGTTCGCCATCGCCTGGTTTTTCCTGATGGTGCTGTTCAGGCCCTTCATTCCCGAAGAGCTGGCCAGCCAGTACCTTGCCGGTGCCATCCTGCTGGGGACCGCGCCATGTACCGCTATGGTCTTCGTGTGGAGTTACCTGACCCGCGGCGATGCTGCTTACACTCTTGTCCAGGTGGCGGTCAACGACCTGATCATGCTGTTCGCCTTCGCCCCCATCGTGATCCTGCTGCTCGGCGTGTCGAACATCCAGGTACCCTACGACACGGTGGCGCTGTCGGTGGTGCTCTACATCGTCATCCCGCTGGCCGCCGGTTACCTGACCCGGCGCACCCTGATCGCCCGTCGCGGCATCGAGTGGTACGACAACGTCTTCATGAAAAAGGTAGGACCGATCACGCCCATCGGCCTGATTATCACCCTGGTGCTGTTATTCGCCTTCCAGGGCGATGTCATACTCAACAACCCGCTGCACATCGTGCTGATCGCCATCCCGCTGATCATCCAGACCTTCCTGATCTTCTTCATTGCCTACGGCTGGGCCAAGGCGTGGAAAGTGCCCCACAATGTCGCCGCCCCGGGAGCGATGATCGGTGCCAGCAACTTCTTCGAGCTAGCCGTGGCCGCCGCCATTGCCCTGTTCGGCCTGCAGTCCGGCGCGGCGCTGGCCACTGTGGTCGGGGTGCTGGTGGAGGTGCCAATCATGCTCATGCTGGTCAGAATCGCCAACAACACACGGGACAGGTTCCCCGAATAATAAAATCGGCCCGTGTTCCTGTAACACGGGCCTCAATGCGTGATCTGAAAGTCAACGCCTAGCCGAGAAGCTACGTGATCAGGGTAGCCTGGCGAGCCATCACCCAGCGTAGTCCCTCTTGTCCTGGCCAATTCCACAGCTTCCCGAGCATGAACCAGGTAGTCCGGTTCTCCTTCGCTTTATCAACGGCGGCCAAGTAAGCGGCTATGGCTTCAAGTGTGGTTATGTAGGGCCTATCAACCAGTTAATCCGTTGTGAGTTTTGCTTGTCGCCCACCTTTCAATTTCGCATAGCAACCAGATAATCCGGATACCCGTATTGGTTAAGGCGTGTCATGGTCTCTGTGAGTGCGGTCATACTGTGCTCTTCTTCTCCAAGCGGCGGAAAGGCTTGAATCAGCGGCTGACCGCCTTCCCAACCTATCTTGATTTGCCAGGAGCATCGCTAGGTTCCTTTTTCATCTAATGCGTCGTTTTTTGATCGAGATAAGTTCAGTTTTAACCCGAGCAGCGTCAGTAAGGCAGCGAGTATCCAAGCGGGGCCACTACCGGTGCGTGTGAAAGGAGTTAGGCCCTGCATCGGGGTCACCTCGCCAGTTAAACTGGCCTGTTCAAACTGTGGGGCACGGGCTGTGACGTGACCTTGTGAATCGATGATGGCCGTCACGCCATTACTGGTAGCTCGAAGTAGGTGACGACCATTTTCAAGGGCACGTAGACGCGCCATTTGAAGATGTTGGTGTGGGCCAATGGAACGCCCAAACCACGTGTCGTTGGAAACCGTTAATAGCAGCTCGGCATTACGCGCCTGTTGGGCGACATGGTCGGCGAAAATGATCTCGTAACAGATAGCATTGCCAATGGTGGTTCCAGCCACGTGTAACGGAGCCTGTACGTCTGAACCAGGGGTCAGCCGGGGTGTTGGCAAGTCGAAAAAAGCAAGGGTGTCAGCGAGGAGGCTTTGGAATGGCAAATACTCGCCAAAGGGCACTAAGTGCGCTTTTTGGTATTCGCCTTGCACATCATTTAGCCCTATGACGCTGTTATAAGAGCGCCCTTCACTGTCGCGTTGCAAAATGCCGGTCAACAAGGCGGTGTCAGGCCCCAGGTCGGACGCTACTTGTTCCAGTATTTGCTGTGCTTCCTGCTCAAGCATGGGAAGGGCTGCCTCAGGCCAAACGATGAGGTCGATATCCCTTGCTTGCACCCGTGTCATCGTCGTGTAGATACTGATCGCTTCGCGCTGCCCTTGGGCAGTCCACTTAATGCGCTGATCAAGATTCCCTTGCAACAATGCCACCTGGATGGGCTTGCCAGCCGGGGTTGTCCATTGGGCGGGCAATAGGAATGGAACGATCCACAGGGCGGCCATTGGGACGAGGAAAATCCAGCGGCGACGCAGTACCTCTACCCCTAACGTACCTGTCAGCGCGGTCATGAGTGACAGCAAGTACACACCACCAACGGGCGCCCATGGGGCTAGTGGAGAATCTATCTGAGAGGTGCCCAGCAATAACCAGGGAAAGCCGGTGAGCAACCAGGTGCGTAGCCATTCGCTCACCACCCACATACCGGCAAAGCTAAGAAAGGCGAACCGTGGCCCCGTGATGCGTCGATAGAGCCCAAAGGGGACTGCAAAGAAGAGCGCCAGGACGCTAACAAATAGCGTGGTGAGGAACATCGCCACCAAGGCCCCGGTGCCACCGAAATCGTGAATAGCAACGAAGACCCACGACGTGCCTGAACCGAACAGGCCTACCCCATAACACCACCCTCGCAGGGTGGCCATGGCGGGCGTTAGCGACGCTATTCTCCAATAGACCAGTGCCACGCTCACTGGGCCAAGCCACCATAGGGAAAAAGGGGCGGCACTCAAGGTAGTCAGTACCCCAGCGGCGAGCGCTACAACGCAATCGACTATTGGTGAGCGTCGCCCAGCAAAAAACGTATATTCTTTATCTTTATCGACCACATCCATAGCGTTACTCAGTGCGCTTAAATGTAGGCCGCTCACGCCATAGCGCCACTGCGTATACCACGACACCTGCCAATAACGCGATATCAGCCAGGTTGAAGGCCGGCCAATGCCAGTCTCGCCAATAGAAATCAAAGGAATCCACAACATAGCCGCGAAAGACCCGGTCAATCAGGTTGCCCATGGCGCCACCGAGGATAAGACTGTAAGCGATGGCTTCTCCTTTATGACGATTTTCAAGGATCAGCTTGATCAGAAAAATCGAGACCACTACCGCGATTCCGATAAAAAAGTAGCGCTGCCAGCCTCCACCATTCGCAAAAAGACTGAATGCGGCACCGGTGTTCCATAGGTGCACCCAGTTAAAGAACGGGGTCACCGAAACATACTCGCCATAGGCCATTGATTGCTGCACCAGCCACTTTACAGCCTGATCAGACGCTGCCAGCAGGCCCGATATGGACAATAGGGCATACGGCGAGAGCTTTTTGCCAATAATGAGCATTATTTAACCCTTCAACGCCAGAATGCGTCTGGCACCGTTAAGTACAATGACCCCCGCGATGGTGCCGATAATCAGATCCGGATAATTGGACCCGGTCCACGCGACCAGGGCGCCGGCGGTGATGACCCCCAGGTTGATCACCACGTCGTTGGCCGAAAATATCCAGCTAGCCTTCATATGAGCTCCGCCCCCTCGATGTTTGGATACCATCAGCAGACAGGCGGTATTGGCAATCAATGCGACGAATGCGATGGCTATCATCACCAGCGATTCAGGCTCACTACCGAATACAAAGCGCCTCACGACCTCTACGAGTACGCCAACAGCCAAAACCAGTTGGACCACACCAGCAACGTGCGCAACACGGACCTGCCTTTTCACGCTATGCCCAACCGCATAAAGAGCGAGTCCGTACACTGCCGCATCAGCAAAATTGTCCAGGGACTCTGCAATGAGGCCAGTTGACTGAGCCATCAGACCGGCAGTCATTTCCACCACGAACAGAAGTGCATTGATGCCGAGCAACCAGCGCAGGGTCCCGGATTCTTGCTTAGCAGAAGCTGCCGAGAACTCGGCGGCCTTGATGGTCTCCGGATTTGCAGCAACGCTTTCCTGAAGCGCGGCTCCTAGCCCCAAGGTCTTCAGTTTCGATGTGACGGGCTCGACCTCGCCGTCATGCACGACCTTCAGCCGGCGGTTCGACAAGTCGAAGGACAGCGCTCGAATCTCCTCAAAGCCGCTCAGGGCTAGGCGAATCATTCGCTCTTCTGACGGACAGTCCATCTTCGGCACGGCATAAACGCTGACCCATCTCCCCGGCGCTTCGGAGGAGGCCTGTATATCGGTATCCGCTGCGGACGTTGCATCACCGCCACAGGCGCCACCACAGGATTTGCTCATGATACGACTCCACTTGAACAATGTTGTGGTACCATTTAAAACTATAAAGCTACTATAAGGTCAATAGAGTAAAGAATCCGTTGGGGAGGAGGCTGATGCGCATTGGTCAGTTGGCGCAGTTGGTAGGGGTCGAAACACAGACGATCCGCTTCTATGAACAGCAGGGCTTGTTGCCGCCGCCTGATCGGCAGGACAACGGTTACCGTGTCTATACCGAGAAGCATGGTGAGGGGCTGGCCTTCATCCGTCGCTGCAGAATCCTGGGCCTGTCACTGGCTGAGATTCACGAACTACAGAGCTATCAGGACGACCCTCATCAGCCTTGTACCGCCGTCAACGCCTTGCTCGATGATCACATCTCTCATGTGCGGTCGCAGATAACCGCTCTGCAAGCGCTTGAGAAACAACTCGTTTCACTGAGAGCGAGTTGCAACGATGACCGGGAAGTTGAGGCGTGTGGGGTTCTTGCTGGAATTAGCGAAGGAAACATGCACCAGCAGTAGGTGAAGCATCAACCAGATAATCCGATGAGATGCCGGTCTGTCTCACTCTCATGCAAAGGTAAGATCAACCATTAAATCCGTATACCCAAAACCTCTAGCAACTAAAGCTTCAACCCTTGAGCATTGTCTATTTGCACCCCTGGATTGGGAAGAGCGTCCCTTGCTCCCAAGCAAGTCATGGCGTGCTGGGCCGAAGTGATCATGTTTTAGGTACGGAGCTCAATCCACTTCAACCGGTAACGTCCAATCCACCATGAGTAGATTCATTTATTTTGTCGAGGCGCACCTTGTCTGGTTTGTGATGTTCGTCGCGGGGGTAGGCTTACTCTTTCCGGCCACCGGAATAATACTTGAGTTCGCGATTGGGCCATTACTGGCATTACTGATGTTGATCATCAGCCTCACATTCGATGCGCATGCAGTGCGCATCGTGTTCCGTAAGCCGTCACGGCAGTTGTTGGCATTGGGGCTGGTCTATGGGCCGATGTCGATTGCCGGGTGGCTAACGGGCCGTCTATTTTTTGGAAGCGGCCCGCTGGCTGCTGGCCAAACCTTGCTCGGCACTCTGCCGACGGATGTGTCCTCTCCTCTTTTGGTACTGATGGCGAAAGGCAATGTGGCGCTTGCCGCTGTTTTCAACGCAGTCAACACTGCGTTATGTCCGTTTATTGTTCCCTTCCTGTTTTTATGGCTCACTGGCCTCCAGTTAGACGTACCGCTGGGCTCAATTATTCTTGAATTAACACTGATCGTGCTTGTTCCTACCGTGATTGGGGTCAGCTTGCGGACAAAGTTCTCGACTTTCTTTGCACGGCATGATTCAGCGTATGCAGGGATAGGGTCAATTTTGTATCTGCTGATCCTACTCGCTGTGGTCGGGCCGAATGCCGCCACGATCATTGGCTATGGTGGGTATGCGTTTGTGATTGCGGGGGCGGCCCTGTGCCTCAATTTGATTGGGTACCTGGTAGGTATGTCCTCACGGTTACTCACTTCTGATCGCAAAGAGGTGATTACCTATCTTTTCACGGTCAGTAAAAAGGAATTCAGCATCGCCGCAGCGTTTGTCGCTGCTTCCGGTTTGCCATCAGAAATCGCGATTCCAGCCGCTTTTTTTGCCGTGATTCAAATGATCACTTCGCCCATCGCAGCGAAGATTCTCGCCCGCCACTGAAGGGATGGCCGTATCGGTTCTCCGTAAGAAGAGCAACCTGCACACGGTGTGTACAGGTTGCTCTTACCGACAAAACAGATACCGCCTACTTATAAGGTTGCAAATAGTAGCTACGCTAAGTCACTGCGACCAATACTGACCTTGCTAAAAGCATTTAACACAGAGGCTTCGCAGGGTATCTGTTCCTTTTTGGATTTAGGGTGCTTAAACGTATCGGCGAATCCTGGGCAGTGACGAACTAGTTTTTGGACAACACCTTCTACGTGCCGCACGTTAGACAGCACTTGGCGTAACCACTGCTCGAAGCTGCCTTGGTGGCTCAGCGTGAAGACTAAACCTTTATAGGAAGGAGGCTTGGATGCCTCCTCGCTACCACCAGCTCTGGGTTTTGGAGGGCGTCGTTGGATCTCCATGAGATAGAGCGTTTGATCTAACACATGCACCCGAATGACGAGCACCCCGCGAGGTACCTTGGTCTGAGTATCAACGTAAACCCAATTGGCGACTGTCGTTTTCACCTCCTCGTCTATTTCGAAAGGTTCGAGGCTGATCAACCGAGGGTCGGGGGAAGTGCTAAAGCCGTCTTCAAAGGTAAACCAGCTAACGCCACGAATCGTTGCGGGATAGGCCGATTGTAAATAGAGAAGCGCATTCCACATATCACGTAGAAAGCCCTGTGATTCCAGTGTAATAGGAGCATGAATAGAGGCCTGTCCGACCCCTTTTCCTGATCCATGTGGCTCCCCAGTGGAGAAAATGGTTTCGTCACCCGGAACGGGGACGCCTCGTGTATCGGGCACATTTTTTCGAGTATATCGTTTATCCAAGACGGCGCGAGGCTTACCTAAAATAACGAATTCGTCCTCAGGAAGGTCTAGCCAAGAAGAGCCATGGTCGGGCTCTTCATCATCCGTCAGGTCAATGACATCGGGGATGTCTTGAAGCTGATGATAGGGAAATTGAGTGGGAGCATCATCGCCATCGGTGGCTGGTACTGTCGTTGACTTCTCTCTTTCGCGGTGGATCGTGGCACCGTCGGGCTGCGTACAGCCTAATATCTGCAATCCTAGAAATGTGTTGCCACCATCAATTGGAACGCCAGAAACAGAGATTTCCCCGCTGCCTTGAAACCATGGGGTGGCTTTTAAAAGCATTTCATCTGGCGTGGAGCTGGTTTCAAATTGTGAATATATATATTTTGCAGCGCGCTTGGCATACGGATCGTACAACATATGCGCGAGCAAAATGGCATCGTGTCTATGAACATGATACGTAAATTTGACAGGCCACGTACCTGGGGATACAGGCGCATCAAGCGGTCGATAAAGACGTTTTTTGACTTCTTCCCAAGAGTAAGTGGCGAGCACTCGCTTGATTTCAGAGGATCGACCGTAAACGCGAATAAAAAATTCTGTGCAAGGGATGAGCAAGTGTTTGCCATCTGGAAGGTCAAATTCAATCAGGTATGTTTTGTGCTGATTTTTCTGGGGTAAGTAGTTCGAGTCATGAAAAGTGGTATAGAGGCTTCGTCCTGATTGTCGTAAATCATCTAAGGTGACAATTCGCCAGCCGCCTGGAGAAAAAGAAACGGAGAATTTTCTTTCCTCGTAGGCAATACGAGAGCTACTCACGCCCTTTTCCCATACTGACCCTATTCTCAATAGCCCAAGATGCGTTAAGACAGTCTCACGTCTCATCACGCCTCCTAAGTTATTTTCATGGTCGATAGTTCTTAAGAAGATATGGATTTTAGGGACGCTTCGTAAGCGATTGTTTTTAAATATAGGCCCGTACCACCAAACGACCAAGCGCTCTGCCTCGTCTTTTAGGGTGCCATCCCGGAAGCTAAAGGTTCTGGATTGTTTGAGAGAAACGGTCACTAGGGCGCGCTCTATGTAAACTCGACATAGAGATTGTCGCAGCAATTATTGTTTAGTCGCAACAATTGTTGAAAATGACAGCCGCCACCTACCAGCGCCGCAGCGCTGGCACTGTGATGGGGCTGTCGAAATGGCCTTTTTCCCCAGTCCGCTTCCAGCGGTAACCCGCAAACCGAACGCACGGCGGCGACTGCCAGAGCATCCTCCTCAGAAAGCGGCGGCAGAATGCCCGGCAGGCGACTGGCCAGCATGGTTTTGCCGGTGCCGGGTGGGCCTGCAAACAACAGGTTGTGTATTTCAAGACCCATGTTTATGCTGGCGCATCCAAACGGATGCCAGACAGTGAGAGTCAGAGACATGGACAACCAGCAGCAAAGGCCCAAGGCTTATAGCTACCTTCGCTTTTCTACCCCTGAGCAAATGCAGGGCGACAGCTTCCGCCGACAATCCCAGTTGGCAAAGGAATACGCTGAGCATAATGGGCTGGAGCTAGACGAAAATAGCTTTGATGACTTCGGCCTGTCTGCGTACCAAGGGCGGAACCAAGAGACCGGATCTCTACGCTTGTTTATGAGGGCTGTAGAAGATGGAGCAATCCCATCTGGCTCTTACCTATTGGTTGAGTCTCTGGACAGGATTTCCCGGCAGTCTGCTAGGAAGGCATCTAACCTGCTGGGCGAAATCTGCGACATGGGCATAACGGTAGTCACCCTGTTCGATGGCAAGGCTTACGATGCCAAGAGCCTGGACAGTGACCCGGTGGCCTTCATCATGGCTATACTGATTTTCCAGCGTGCTCATGAGGAGTCGGCAACTAAGGCTTACCGCCTTCGCTCGGTCTGGCAAGAGAAGCGAAAGAAAATAGCATCTGGAGAGCCTGTCCGGCTGACATCTCGCGGCCCACAATGGCTCCGACCTGCTGGAGATGGAGTCTCCTTTGAGATCATTCCAGAAAGGGGAGAGGTAGTCCGCCGTATTTATCAGATGGCCCTAGATGGAGTAGGCAAGAAATCAATCTCTGAGGCACTGAACACCGAGGGAGTCCAAGTATTTGGGCGAGGCCAATACTGGCACACTAGCTACATAAACAAGATTCTGAACAACCCAGCGGCTTATGGCACTCTCACGCCTTTCACCAGTAGGCCAGAGAGCAAGACAGACAGAGAAGCCTGTGACCCTATTGAGGGCTATTATCCTGCTGTGATCGACAAGAAGACCTATGAGGATTTCCAGGCCCTGCAATCCAGCAAGGCACCAAGGAGGGGTAGGCACTCCAAGAGCCAAGTAGAGAATGTCCTGGGCGGCTTGTCCGTCTGCCCACTGTGCGCCAGCACCATGGCTAGGGTGTCCAAGAATAAGGCGAAAGGTTGGGTTTACCTTGTCTGTCAGAGAGCAAGGCAGGGAGCAGGTTGTAAGTATAATGCTATTCGCTATGACCGTGTTGAGCCAATGATTTACAGCAAGATACACAGGCTAGTTGATGCCTGCCCTTCTGGTGATGACTCGCTTGATACACAGATAGAAGATGCAAAGCTGGAGCTAAAGCTGAAAGAGAAAAGCATTGATAGGATGCTGGAGGTTATAGAGCAAGGAGAGATGCCACCTAATGCCAAGGGCATACCCTTCTTACAGGAGAGGCTTGCTAAGCGTAGGTTGGAGCTAGATGAACTCAAGGCGGGCATTGCTGACCTGCACCACCAGCGGAGCATCCTAGGTACTGAGCTAGCAAGGCATCGTGCAGAGGGCCTAAGAGCTGTTGTGCTTGGTACCCCAGAGGACAAGACGCTTATCAATACCAAGATGCGTGAATGCTTCTCCAAGGTGGTAGTTGATTTCCAAACAGATAGCCTAGTTTTCCACTGGAAGCAGGGCGGGCATACCTCACTTAGATATAAGTAAGCGAGGGCAGTGAGAGGGCTAGGTGAACTCATTGCAGGGCTGGACTAGGACAGATTTACAAGGATGTCTGCTACCCCACCCCATACCTAGCTCTTACCACCCTGGGCGACGGGGAAAGAGGTGAGCGGTTAAGGCGGAGATGCCTTCACAGGATTGCTTACAGAATTTTGCATCTGGCATTTGAGTGCTATGCCTGCTGGCGATGGCAGCCTGTGCTGGCTTCTGCTGGATGATCTCACTCTGACATGGCCTACCATGCTGCAATCTTCTACATCGCCTTAGATGGCCGTGCAGGGCGGTCTGGCTGGTACTGGCTGGAAGTCTAATGGATGCGAGTGGTTCTCATGTATGCGCCAGCAGTACCGTCTGTGCTTGAAATCCAGGGGACTATGCCCCTGTCACTTGGCTACTTTTCAAGGAGAGCCGCCTGTATTGCCCTGGTCGGGAGCGCCGGAGAGGTAGAGTAGGCCCAAAGTGATTGTGAGACCTCTTGCTAGGAGATCTCTATCAGACATGCCCCTACCGTACTACTAATGCTCGGGTCGGCCTAGAAGGCCATACACAAGGGCTAGGAGGCTCATGTCTTTATTAGCATTTATTCTCATCTATATAATGAAAACCCTGCCGATGCAGAGCCATAGGGCTTGACTACAAAGGCAGGGCGAAGTGGGCTGTAATGCTGGTACTAAGGTGTCGAGGCCAGCCGGGGTGTAAGGGAGGCTAGGCAGGAGCTAGAATCAGGAGGATAGACTACCCTCGGCACTCTAGCCCTTTCTTACCTTTGGTTCTACCAAAGCAGAAATGCAAGGAATTTGCAGGTACCCTATTGATTAAGGTGGAAATTACATTAATTGGCATGGTAATTGCAAAAGCACCCTAGGCATCCTGGTATTCCTGTAACGTCCTAGGTTTACTGCCATCTCCTTTTCTAAGGAGAAAAGGGTAAAGGGGTGCTAGGACTACTGGTGTGCTGGGCTTCCTATGACGTTCTGGTATTCCTGTACGTCTAAGAGAGACATGCTTTCTTCTATACTGCGGGTTAATTGCTATTCGTTAATTACTCCCATGCAAAAGCCATAATAGGTAACAGCCATGTCTCTAATGATACGCTTGCTATATAGAGAATCCGGGGGAGCATCCGGCAATTGATCGTAAAATGCGTCAATCATCGACTCTAAGGAGTCTGTAACTATCCCCTGTTCTTGGGATGGATTTGTTAGGAATCGCTCTCTAGCCTCCTCCTTGGTAGCGCCAGCCAGATAGCGAGTATTGCCCACCTGAAACACCTTATGGTAAAGCGAGCGGCATTCTGCCTCGTATTGCTCTAGCGCTTTGCTCTCGAACTCTAAGGCCTGTTGTGTGCTTTCTGCGTTGTCCTGGGCGATTGCTGGCGCTGATAGCAGGGCTAACAAGCTGGTTAATCCTAATGCTTTTAACTGCATGAGCTGTGCTCCTGATGCTAGTGAATGAAGCCCGTTGATTTGTTGTGGGTCTCCAAAACCATAACAGTAACAGGTTATGGCCCCCGGCCGCCGCGACTTCCAGCGCCCGGCGAGCCTGCTGCTGGCCGCGCACATCGGCGAGATCATCCACTGGGGTGGTTGTTTTCACCGAAGCGCTGAGCTTGTGCGGGGGTATCTTCTCTTGAGCGAGTAAGTGCGCCACTACCTGCCAGAGAGTATCGGCAGGCAGCACCGGCAAATCGCCTGCCAGGGCGGCTTCATCGGCGCAGTCGCGGGGAATGATCAGTGCTTTTTTCGCCCGCCGGGTGGCCAGGGCAAAGGGCAGTATGCCCGGCACCGCGCGCAGCTTGCCATCCAGGGCCAGCTCACCAGTACACTCCATGCCCTCTAGCGCTTCCACGGGAATTTGCCCGGAGGCGGCGAGGATGCCCAGTGCAATGGGCAGATCAAAGCGGCCACCCTCTTTAGGAAGATCAGCGGGGGCGAGGTTTAAGGTAATACGGCGGGTATTAGGAAAATCAAAGCCCGCATTAACCAGTGCACTGCGCACCCGTTCGCGGCTCTCTTTTACCGCCGTTTCCGGCAAGCCCACTAGCGTTAGGCCCGGCAAGCCGTTAGCCAGATGCACTTCAACATGCACCGCCGGTGCATCTAAACCTACGCCTGCCCGCGTGGCTACAATGGCTAGCGTCATTGCACTCCCTCGCTGATTTTTCGTACGGCCTTAAGCTACTGCTTGGCGAAACCTACGTTATCTTGAGTATTTAAACTAACGTAATTAAGAACGCTTTGGTAGCCTTATGGCTTGCTAATCAGTAGAGGAAGCGTTCACCACAGTCGATGCGTCTAGCGCTGCGGTAAGTTCGCGAGCAAAGCGTTGGGCGGAAAGGAGCGCGCCGAAGCTACATACCGGAGGTAAGCGCAGTAGGTTATCGTGTTTAACGCCGGCGAGTTGTTGCCATAGGCCGCTTTTATCAAGCTGTTCTTGAACCTTGGCGGGCAGGGGGGAGATGATGATGAGCGTTGCCGTATTGAGCAGGCAGTCACGAAAACTAAATAAGCACGTCGCCAGACGGCTCGTATTAATAAAACAAAGAAGCTCGCTAAGGAAAAGATAATATTGAAGCTCAAGCACCTGGTAAAAGTGGGTTATCTGCTCCATCTTATATAGAAATGCTAAGTAAGATTTAATATTTGAGCTACCTAAAGAACCATTTGAGAACGATGCCTAGAGAATGAATGTGGCCCATTTGGACTATCTCAAGCTATAGATTGCTGAGATCCTCACCTGGACGACGGAAGGCTGTAGTTATTTCGCTCAGTAAAGCCATTAGATTTTCTACCCCAGGGCCAAAGAAATTATGATTTGGCTTGAAGATAAAGTAACACATCCACGTGTGCAACATATGCCCAATTCGTTTGTAATTGTGCAATAAAGACGGACACCAACGTAGATGGTAATATTGCCCCATAAAGGGAGGTGTCTGATGACCAAGAAACAACGTACTTTTCGCCCGAATTTAAGCAGGAAGCCGCCAGCCTAGTACTGGATCGGACTAAAAGTGAACATTGGCAAGCAATTTTGATGGATTAACCGAATGCTCATATACCCACGAATGAAAGGTTTTGAAAAATAGATATACTCTAAAAATATTGCTTAGTCTTGTCATTACATCGGTATGTCGATGCGCGTTCTTGCGAAAATATTCTGAAGAGGTACATTAAGTGAATCTATGCGAACCTGAAATGAGTGAGGTATAAGTGGAAATTACAAAAAACGATGTCGTCATTCTTCTGGACGATCCTTGGGATAATATAGTCATATACCGTGTGCTAAATGAAACAAATAAAGAATTCACATTAGTTCCGGTTTGTGATTTGTTTAGCTGCGAAAATCTAAGAACAATACCTATTTGCGAGCAGTATAAGTTGTTAATTTTTCCTTTCACAAGTTTTTCAAGTCAAAAATATAAAAAAATAATCGATTATATCAGCCGTATAGGAGATCTAGTATGTGCATTGCTTGACAAACATGAGGTATTGTCGCTGGAAAAACTTAGCGGTTTGATAATAAGACATAAGGTAAAGTATAAGCTTAACGATGATGATGTTGAATGGATATTACGTTGCCTAATCGCTTGTAAAGTAATTATAGCCACGTGTAAAAAAAAGATTGTCGAATTCAAAGTTTCACCCTCATATAAGGTTCGGGAAAAACAGCGTAAATTCTCTGCTACGATTGCTACCGAACTGGCCTCATTGAGTGAAAGAGTCAGGTTTATCATCGATCACGCCCCAACAGTTGGGACTTATCGTGAGAACCTCCTACAGAACTCACTACGAAAACACTTGCCTGAGCGCTATCATGTAGCAACAGGGTTTATCTTTGGCGTTTCTAAACAAATAGATATATTGATTTATGATCGAGTCGATTATGCGCCGTTGTTCCGAGAAGGTGACCTTGTAATCGTGCCGCAGGAGTCGGTTCGCGCTATTATTGAGGTAAAAACCCGATTAACGCCTAGCAATATTGTATCAGCACTGGAGCTAATTCATGCTGTATCGTACCTTGATGACAACCAGCCTCCTTTTTTTAAAGGCATATTCGCATTCGAAAGCTCAATGAAGAACGAGACCTTATACGATAAAATTTTTAATTTTTATACTGACTGGGATAGTCATGCACAGGGTGGGCGTGGAGAAAAGATTATAATGCCTTTTCAGCACCTTACATGTGCCTGCGTCATAAATAAGGCATTTGCCTACACTCGCTACGTTTGGAATGAAAACAAAAGGCTGGTGCCGAAGTTGTTTTCTAAGAATAGCGCTACTAACCTCGAAAGCCAGACTAGTTTTTTTATGCAGAGCCTATTATCTCACCTTAAATTTGGCGGCATGAAGCCATTCAAAATTGACTACATGAGTCGGATGCTCGGTGAAGATACGTTCAGTAATGAAGTTAAAGATCTTAGAGCTGGCGATGATAGCTGGGGAGCATATTTTAGATTTGACGAGGATGATATTGAAGGGAATGAAGTGGCAGAAATGGAAAAGCTCATCCTCAGTGCTCAGCAATGGTTGGACAGTGAAGAAAATTTCGACACTTAACCACCGGAAATCTGAGGTGGTCGAATTTTCATATGCACCATAGAGAAAACCGTTTAACTATAGTTCTTTCATTTTTTAAAATGTATCAAATATAACCTGGCTTGGTAATCCCCTCGAAAAATCAAGATAGCGTATTCAATCGGTGAGCTCACTTAGCTCGCGGGTAAGGCTTTTGCATCTCCTGGCAGATATCTATGCTGGGCAAATAGAACAAAGTGATCGGGGCGATTCACTCCAGGTGTGGCTTTAAACCTTCAAATATGGTTGACATATACGTCTGTACTGGCGGCTCCTGGGCTAGCAGCTTCAGGTTGGGTTGGGTGCGCAGGGTCATCGGTTTACACACAAGTTTATAAGCCGAGCTGGATAATTCGAGAAGTATTAAGCAATGACTAACCGTCGACATCAGAAAAAGATATCTATTAAGAAAAGAACTATTCTAAGGTGAAAATTTCTGTATTTTCAGTTGCTTTGCCCAAGCGAGCGAGAATTTGGCATGTCATACGGCGGCCGAAAAATAAGGTTTTCCCCAACCATTGTATGCCTGTTCACTATGTCAGAATTGTGGCGTATTCTATTTGCTTTATTGGCTGGGGAGGATGAAGGGCGCATGTGCGCATCGGGGTCACTACAGCCTGATCAATAGCGTCAACGGTGCTCTGAGTGGGTACCACACTAAATTCTACATAGCTTTTTTATCATAGAAATGGTCATGCAGGTCTAGTAGTCTCTATGGCATCTTAAGCGAAATTTCCTGAGTACGCAGACAGGGTATCTGCATACTGAAGATTGGCTGTACAGACCTGAGAAAAGACAAAATGCAGAAAACATCGTCGAAAGATTTAATCGCGCTTGAACTTCAGAAGGAAAGTCCGGATTGGAGATTAGTTGAAAGTTTGAGCCGAGTTGAGGTTTCTCAAGATCCAACGAATGTCAGATTTTCTGTCGACGCTGGTCACATACAACGATTGGGTGTTGAGCTAGTCGGCAAGAAGGACACTGCGCTTTCCGAGCTAATAAAAAATGCATTTGATGCTGATGCAACAGAAGTCAACCTCCACTTTCAAGACAGCAATATTACCGGAGGAACTTTAACAATTTCCGACAATGGATCTGGAATGACAATGGATGTCATTAGAAATAGTTGGATGCGCATTTCTACAGTTGCTAAAGCTGAGTATCCACTTTCACCATTTTACGAGAGACGGCGAGCAGGTCGAAAGGGAATCGGTCGATTTGCAGTGCAGAGGCTTGCGAAAAGTTTAGAACTCCGTACAAGTCCAAGCGGTGAACCGTATGGACACAGTGTATTCTTCGATTGGGACGAGGAGTTCACAGCAGGTAAAGATCTTAATGACATATTCAACCAAGTTCAAACATTTGAAAAGGAATTAAACGAATCAGGCACTGAATTAAGAATGATTTGTCTTCGTGACTCATGGACACCTGCGGCTATCTCTAGGGTATGGCGTGCAGTGCTTTTGTTGCAACCTCCATTCAAGATTGCAAAGGTGTCAGGAAACAAAATTGGGAAGCAAGCAGATCCAGGATTTACTGTCAGGGTAAATGGCGAAACTAATGATAAAAGTGATGACTCCTTCTCTATTGAGAAAGACTTTTTGAGTCAAGCACTAGCATCTATTGAGGCAAGTATTGAAGAAGATGGTAAAGCTAAGGTTCGTGTAATATCAAAAAAACTCGATTTAGACGACTTTGTGGACTTTGAAGATACATATGTTTTAGTTGGTCCGGTTTCACTTACATCAAGATATTTCATCTATAGTAGTGAAACCTTGTCCGGAATGAGAATGCAAGAAGCAGCGGCAATGGGTCGTAGGTATGGCGGCATACGTGTTTATCGGAATGGTTTTCGGGTTCTCCCTTATGGAGACCCTCATGATGACTGGCTCGGAATGGATTCTTTTGCCTCACGTCGAAAGTTTTTAGCACCGGGCAATAACCAAAACTTTTTTGGTCAAGTTAGCATTCTCAGCGAAGAAAACCCCTTGCTCGAAGAGACCGCGAGCCGTGAAGGGTTGCAAGAAAATGAAGCATTTGAAGAACTTCAAGATTTCGCGAAAAAAGCACTTTTATGGGCTATCAATAGAATTGCAGCAGCTCGAAACCGAAAGCAGACGGCATCGCAGCCTCGATTCGTATCCCAAGTTCGCCCACCTTCGCAATCGATTAGAACAGCGATTGAACTTCTGGAAGATGAGGGAGCATCTGATGATGATAAATCTGGTCAAGGTGAAACAGAATCAGATGCCCATAACTCACTGCCTAAGAATGAGCAGTTATTAGGTGCTTTAAAGGCAGCAGAGGAAGACGCAAAAGCTAGTGAGGAAGAATACGAGCGACAAAGGGAAGCATCCCTACAATATGAGGCAATGCTGCGCTTACTTGCATCCCTCGGGCTTTCAATCAGTGTTTTTGGCCATGAAGTAAAGGGAGCACAAGAAGCGATACGAGCACGTTTACAGCTTATGTCAGATGAGATTGAGGCTTTACCAATCGATGAATATCAAGAAAGCCTTCAGAAGCAGCATGAAATGCTCGAAACAAGCACCCGTCGCTTGTTCGATATTGGTGGTTACATTGCAGGTCTTATGTCCCAAACTGAAAGCCGTGATCTTCGAGAACTTTCAGTTACAGGTTCATTAAAGCGCTTCGGTAAGCAGTTTGAAAGTTACATGTCTAAACAGCAGGTAATATTTGATCCCGTTGATGTAGCTCCTTCAAGCTTACGCACTATCGAAATGCACGCTAGTGAACTTGATTCTGTGCTTCTGAACTTCCTTACTAACTCTATAAAATCAATGAAAAAAGCTAAAGTTTCCCAGCGTCGAATACGTATGGATGCTAAACGCGAGGGTAAATATGTTGTCATTGGATTTGAGGACAATGGGATTGGTATACCGAAAGAACAGCATGAGCTTATTTTTGATGCATTTTATACTACGACATTGATCGCCGAGGATGATGGTTTAGCCGGGCCTGGTACTGGGTTAGGACTCAAAATTGTCTCAGATATTGCAAAAAGCTATGGAGGAGATGTTTCTGTTGCCGAGCCTAGTAAGGGCTTCAATTGCCGAATAGAATTTAAAATTTTAGCGAATGAGGTCACGCAATGAGCTATATAGGGATTTTTGTTGAAGATAACGATACTGAAGCTGGTTTTGCTGAACAAATGTCTACAAAAGGCAAGCTTCAGATTAAGCATGAAAGGCCACAACCTGTTTCTAAACATTCTAAAGCTATCTTCAGTGCCAATCCAGATTTGTTAGTGCTCGATTTTCGTTTAGATTTAGATCTTGGTGATATGGATGCCAGCGAAGCCTATAAGGGCAGTGCTATGGCGCAGCAGATACGAGATCAAGCGATTAATGACCCTCGTCATGATTTCCCTATTGTATTAGTTTCAAGCGAAGAAAAAATTCGTGACCAGTTTGAACCAGATCGAACTTCGCACGATCTTTTTGATAAGGTTTATGCTAAAGAAGAGGTCAATAGTAATAGAGATAAAGTAAGAAGAGAAGTAATTAGCCTTTGCAAAGGCTATAAAGTGCTTAGATCAAAGGTTGGAGCTTTCAATTTACTTGATCTTGCTGGGCTTAGCTCTGAACAAGATTATGTGCTGGATTACCAAGAATTGCAGCTTTCATTAAGCCGCGCAGTTGCTCCGCATTTAATTTCTGCAACTTTCTTGAATTTACTAATTGGTCGAACCGGTCTGCTTTTGGATATTAATGAAGCCTGCGCACGCCTTGGTGTATCCAGCAGTGAAGGAAACAATATCGCTGCAATACTAGATGAACACGGCCTCAAATATAAAGGAATCTTTTCTGATGGATGGTCGAGGTTTTGGGCGCATTCTCTTGACGAGTTTGCATATGATATATTTAAAAGTAGGGCAACAGGAATACCTGCAGACGATAGGGCCACTGAACTTTCTAAATATTGCGGGAAAAAATTACAGCCTGCCCTGTCACCTTGGACTGGAAAAACTGATGAACTAATAGCATTCTCTTGTGCATGCTGCAGCAACGGTACCGAAATGAGGCACTCGGTAGGTGTGTTTGAAATGGGGTTGCCAAGTTTTGCTGTCAGGCGCCGTATTTGTTGGCGTTGCATTCATGAAGATCGCTATTTAGATACTCAGCCTCCATTCATGATTGATGATTCTGACAAAAGTCTAGTCGAAGAAATAAAAAAGCGAGAAGTTCCGGAGTGAATTTAAATGACGGATATTAAAGCTTCAGATGCAGGTGAAGCGCTAAAAATTATCGCACACAAATTAAATAACGTTAATGTAATTGAGCCTGAAGGGCTCCATACTTTATTGCGAGTTGTAAGGGATTTGAAGGCAGGAAAACGAAACCAACACTGGCTGCTAGATGTTGATCGTGGTAATCCAATCAAATTTAAGAAAGGCATCACATCAGATGGAAAATTCGTAAGGCCAAAAATAGATTTTGCAAAAATTAGAGTAAATCAATCCTATGAGGGTCGACCTCCTTTCGAAAGTTTTGATTTGGCTATGGTGCTAGAGGATGATGCTGAAGATATTTTGTCTCGTTGGCATATCGATCTGGCCAACAATGGAGAAGATGGTTTTCAAACTGGCCCGTTATTTCATCTACAATTTGGCGGGCGGAATAATGGGTTCGATCGCGCTCATGACCATCCAGTCAAAGAACCTAGGTGGTGCCATCCACCTATGGAATTAGCGTTGATGAGCGAGATGATTGTCGCAAATTTCTTTGAGCAAGCTTGGCATACATTGAGCAATGACCCCAGCTGGTGCACGAGTATATGTTTGTTCCAAAAGCTTTGTTATGAGAGCTATCTTTTGCGCTTACAAAAATGCCTTGATGCTCCCTCTGGTTCTACGATCCTCAAACATGTTTGGGCGTCAAACTGGAGCTAACCGACGCTTTTCGAGAAGTTTTACTCTAAACAGAGTGTTTGTTCACTCTGTTTATGCCACTGTTGTAAATCATAATGCTATGCTAGTGGGCTTATTCTAAATGCCCATTTTAATTTATATCAGCTGATTGAATATAAAGCTCTCTGCTTACTGTTACTGAGAAGAAACATATTCAATCGGATTGCCTTTCATGTTTTTACATAGCGCTGAGGACGGCGTTGATTTCTTATTTTTTCTAGGGTATTTGGTAATAAATCAAAACAATCACGACTTGTTCCAACTGGTAGGGCAGAGGCGAGAAGTGCATCTGCTATAGCCATAGCCCCGACGAAGTCATTTTGACGTAATGCTTCATCAATCTTTAGAAAAGCTCGTTTTACAGCTGCCGGACTGACCTCTGGCATAAGAACAGCAATTTTTTTTGCTTCGCTAGGCTCGTGCTTGAGTACACCAGATCCGTATCGACGGCCGACGATTTCGGCTGAAATCTGAGAAAAGCTACTGAGTATGCTGATGCAAAGAAGTTCCTTTTTAGACTGACTAATGCCGTCTTTAAAATAAACTCTATGTATCGTGTTAGTACTGTTACACCCCATATTGTTTAGGACAAGTTTAGGGCCAAAATGATGCATAACCGGAAAAAATGCATCGGGTACTTTGGTGTCTCCAGTGTTATACCATATCTTGCGTTTTTTGAATGTGGCTGTAGAGTTTCTTCGTTCAGTTGGAAAGGTATCAATATAAGAGAAAACGCGCTCGTTTTCCTCTCGGCCAAAGCCATTTACTAGATATCCTTTGAAGCCAGAATCAAGAGCAAAGTCGTGGTCACTATCTGTATATTTTAGACCACTAACCTGCTTGAACTTTGAAACAATTAAGTCGCAATCGCTAGGCTTTAATTCTTTTGCCATCAGTTGCTCATGATTTAGGACGAAGAAATCATTAGCACCTGTCACAACACCAATGTTTACGAGCGCCATATCGCCAAATTCTTTACATACAGAACTGCTAGCGAGTTTTTCATAAGCAAGACGAGCTTTGCCTTTTAAGTTAAGCAAAGCCGGGCGTTCATATGAAGCATTTCTACTACGGGTAGTTTTGCTCCAGCTTTCGATAAGCGATTCCAACTCTGTCAGTGTACTGGCCTCTCGGAAGCTAACACTGCAAGCATCGTGTGGCTCTAAAGAGTGACCTTCGGCAAGAAGAATAATGGTTTCCTCATCAGTACCTTCGTTTAGGAAAAGCCGCTCGTGAATCACATAACATGCAAGCTTGACGAAATGTCTAGAAAGATAACTCCTAAGCTCGCGAGCATAATTAGCGTGAAGGTAGGCTCCCGGAAGCACCCAAGCCATCCTTCCGCCTTCTTTAAGCATCGAGATCGAGTGAGCGACAAAATATGCCCAAAGGCCTGCACGGCCACCGAGTTTTCCTGCACCAATTATGCGCCGGTTCAATTCACCTCTTTTTTCGCTCTCAATCTTCTGAAACGGTATATAGGGTGGGTTGCCCATCACAACATCGAAACTGGTCGGCCAGTTTGGTGGTTCATGTATATCAAGGAAATCTTGTTTCAAAAAACGATGTAAATCAACTGGACTTTCAAACACCTCCGCTAGGAACTGGAAGGCTACGGTGTCTATATCACAGCCATAAATAGACTGCCTTGGATCCTGACTGCCCAACTCGGTCAAAATTTTCGTTGCAGATTTTAGAAAACCACAGCCACCAAAGCTAGGTTCCAGTATTTGATCATGGCAGCTTCTGATCGCCCACCTAGAGAGAATATCGCTCAGCCTCTCAGGGGTATAATAAGCGCCAAGCAAGCGTTTCTCTGCGATGTCGCGTGTTGTGGAGCGTCGGCTACACATATGTCTCCTTATGGCGCAGAGTGTTGAAGCTTGTTACACCCTCAATTTATGGTTTTGAATTATCCCTTCGGACTAAACATTCTTCAAGGTATACAGTAGATCAAGGAGGCGGGACATAAATGTAGCCACCGATAAGCAATGTGCCTGATGTGCGTAATATGGCTTATTTACCTGAAGCTAAACAGGAGGCTGCTAGCCTAGTGCTCGTCGATGGTGATATCCATCTTTAAGTACCTTTTTTAGCGAATATATCACTGTTTAATCCTCTTATTGCGGGCTCAGGACTGTAAGTGCCGTGGTTAATTCCTGGGCAAACCGCTGGGCGGAAGGAAGCGCGCCGAAGCTCCATACCGGCGGCAGGTGAACTATCCTGTCGTGCCTGACGCTGGGGAGCTGCTGCCACAGGCCGCTTTTTGCAAGCTTCTCTTCGACTCCGGTGGGCAGCGGGTCGATGATTACCATCGTTGCTTCTGGGTAGCGTGCCAGCGCTTCAATCCCTACCAGTGCAAATCCCCAGGCATTCGTGGCTTGATCCCAGGCATTGGGGAGGTCGAGCTGCTCCAGAACGGCGTTGTACAAACTGTTTTCCCCAAACACTCGCACGTGGCGGGCATCCATAAATTGCACCATCAGCAGCGGCGCAGTTTCTGATGGTGAGAGGGTGCGGGATTCGCGCAGGCTAGTCATCAAGGCCTGGGTTTCTTCAATTAGCTCTTCTGCTTGGGGCTGGCGCTCGGTTAATTCGCCTAGCTGGCGGGTCAGGGTCTGCATCTCCTGCCAGGTATCGGTGCCGGGGGAGTAGAGCGAGAACGACGTGACGGGCGCTATTCGCTCCAGACGCGGCGTTAAACCGGCGAACATAGGTGAAATAAGCGTCTGTTCTGGCGGCACCTGGGCCAGCAGTTCCATATTGGGCTGGGTGCGCAGGCCCATATCGGTGGCACTATCGGGAATAGGTGGCTCGCCTACCCAGGCATGGTAGTCACTCTGCTGGGCGACACTGCTCACCGGCGCATCAATCGCCAGCAAGGTTTCGGCAATCGTCCAGTCCACCGTTGCCCACTGGGCCTGGGCGGTTGACAGGTGCAGCATACAAACGGCAAATAGCCCGCAGCGCGCGAGCAAAGAGAACAGGTTGGTGTGGCGCATGGTGGTGAGAGGCCATCCAGAAAATAAGGAGTGTATTTAAACGATAATATTTATTGTTTGCAAACCTCTATTCAAGCTAAAGGGCCCAGGTAAAGTGGCCTGGGCAGGTGTGTTAACAATTACTTAGCAATACTTAGTCAAGGGCGTAGAGCAGAAGCTTAGAAACGGTAGTGAACACTGGCGGTGACGCCGCGCTCGGCACCGAAGTAGCAGTACTCCAGGGAGTTGCAGGAGGCCACGTACTCTTTATCCAATAAATTGTTCACGTTTAAACGTGTTTCGACCCCTTCTACGCCGAGTTGGCTGAGGTCGTAGCCAATGGTGGCATCCACCAGAGTGTAGTCGGGCACGGTTTCGGTATTGGCCCGGTCAGCGGCGATATCGGCGTAGTGACGCACGCCGACACCCATATCCACGCCGTTCAGCCAGCCGTCGTTGGCCTGGTAGTGGCCCCATAGCTGCACTTGGTGCCGTGGGGAGTAAATGGCGTTGTTGCCCTGGTTACCGTCGTCGCTTTTGGCGTAGGTGATGTCGGTGAAGCTATAGCCTGCCTGAACCGATAGGGTATCCGTTAGCTGGGTTTGTGCTTCCAGCTCCAGCCCTTGGGATTCGATCTCCCCTACGGCGCGGTATGGGTCGGTGGGCTGCTCTTTGGTGGCGACGTTCTCCTGGCCGATATGAAATAGCGCCGCGCTGTATTGGTTTTGGCTACCGTTAGGCTGGTATTTAACGCCGGTTTCCCACTGTTCGCCTTCCATGGGCTGGAGCAGATCGCCACTCTCATCCACGAAACTGGTGGGGGTGAAGGCGGTAGAGTAGCTCAGGTAGGGCGCTACGCCGTTATCGAACAGGTAGACCACCCCGGCGCGGCCACTGAACTGGGTGTCGCTAAGGGAACTGGTATCACCGCTATCGCGGTTGGCATTGTCGATATTGACCCAGTCGTAGCGGCCACCCAGGGTGAAGCGCCAGTTATCGAGGGCTATCTGGTCTTGCAGGTAAACCCCGGTCTGGTCGATCTCATGGCGTTCGCGCACCGGGGCGTAAAACTCGATGGGGTCGCTGCCATAAACCGGGTCAAACGCATTGAGCGGCGGGAAATACCCAGTGGGCCATGACACGTTGTTTTCCCGCTGCTGGTAATCCACTCCAAACAGCAGCGTGTGATCCATAAAGCCGCTGCTGAGTGTGGCTTCAAGCTGGTTATCGAGTGTCCAGGCTTCCAGAGATTCATTGCTGCCGGAGTAGTAGCGGGTGAGCTCGTCAGAGGTCGGTGACGTCCAACCATAGCCATAGACTTGATTGAGCACTACGTCGGAATTGAGATAGCGCATCAATTGGCGGCCGGTCACCTGGTCGTTGAAGCGGTGTTCCAGGGCGTAGCCGAACATGCGTTGGGCTCGCTCGTAGGTGTCGTAATCCTTTTCACCATCAAAGAAGTTGTTGCTGATCTTGTGGCCATTATGGGCGACCACGGCTCCCTCATAGGGTACGCCGGAGTGGTAGCCGCCTTCGGGTTCATCCTGTAGGTAGGCTTCTACGGTGAGGCTGGTGTCATCGGTGATATCCCAGGTGAGCCGGGGCGCAATGGCGTAGCGCTGCTCTTCTGCCGGGCCAAACTGGGTATCCGCGGCGCTGGCAATCCCGGTTAGGCGAAAGGCCACCCGCTGCTCTTCGCCAATCGGCCCGGTGAGGTCAAAAGCGGCGCTGCGCTGGTTATGATTACCCACTCGAAAACGCAGCTCACCGCCCTGTTCAAATTCCGGCCGCTTGCTGTTCAGGGCGACCACCCCGCCAGGGGAAGCGCGGCCATAGAGCACCGAGGCGGGCCCGCGCACTACTTCAATGCTTTCCAGAAACCATGGGTCGATGCGCATGCTGCTATGGGAGTTGGCATCGCCCATCACTTTCAGGCCATCCAGGAAGGTATTGCTCAAGCTGCCGTCAGAAAAACCGCGCAGTACCAGGTAGTCGAAGCGATTGGAGGCGCCTACCTGGTTGCTGTAAACACCGGGCGTGTAGTCGGTGGCGCGCTGCACGGTACTTACTCCGCGGTTATCCATCTGTTCGCGGGTGATCGTGGAAACGCTCTGGGGTATTTCGATCGTCGGCGTTTCCACTTTGGTGGCAGCCTGCTGGGCAGTCACCGTGACGGTGGCTAACTCGGTGCTTTCTTGAGCGTATACCGGGGAAACAGCCAGTGCCGAGAGAACGGCGACGCTAAGCGGAGAGCGTAGAAAACGGTGATGGGGGATGAGCATGGAGGCACCTGCAATAAGCATCAATTAACCAATGTGTTAATGAGAATTATTGCGCTTAATGGCTACTGAAAGGTATGCGCAATGACAAAGGGAGTATGCGTACTGCCAAAAAACGTCCAACAGAGGAACTTAGCGCTCCAAAAACAACCCTGCGGCTTTAATGGCGATGGTGTACTTCATGGGGCGCAATGCCAAAAGCGCGCTTAAAGGCGGTGGCAAAATTGGTGGCGTGGCGGTAGCCACAGGCGTGAGCGGTTTGCTGCACGCTATAACCTTTGCGTAAGTAGTCTTGAGCTTGGGTCAGGCGACAGCGTCGTAGGTAGTCGAATATCGAGCAGCCATAACAGCGGTGAAACTTGGTGCGTAGGCTGCTCGGGCTCATCGCGGCATTGCGGGCCAACTGCTCAAGCCGATAATCCTGGTTGGGGGAGTGTTCGAGCTGCTGACGCAAGTGCTCCAGGCGCTGGTGGTCGCGCTGGGTTAAACCCGGTGGCAGGCTGACTGCCTTTTCTTCGTCGCTGGACTCAAGGGAGGCGGCAGGCAGCCCATGAGCTAACAACTGGAGCGCGAGCCCCTGCCATAGCAGGCGCTGCCGCTCTACTGACCAGTTCGAAGCCAGTGCTGCCTCCAGGCTATGGATAAGGAACTGCGGCACCTGCCAAGTATGCAGTACGGGCGCTGCCGGAGGGGCAACATTGATAGGCGAACAGCTAATGGGCGAGAAAGAGAGAGGCTCTGTGCAAGCCAGAATCGATACGTTGAGAATGCGCAATCGTTGTGGCGCGGGCTGGAAGACCTCAAGCCCGGTCTGCTCGTTGAAATGGGCACTGAAGGCGTCGCCGGCCTGCAACTGAAACGACTGGTGCCCTAGGCCGACTTGGATATGGCCCTCGAGTATCACGCTGAGAAACCACGGCGCGGCACGCCGGGAAGTGGAGGCGTAAGCGTGCAGGACATCAAGATCAGAGTGTGTCACCCGCAGCGTGGGGGCTACCTCAACGTCCATCACCCGCCCATGGGCAACACAAGGCGCTGGCTGGGAGCGGTCAGGCGCTTCGGGAAAGCGGTAGTCGATCCCGAAGCGCTGACCAATAGCCAGCAGGTCATGGGTGGTTAGTGGTACGCAAGATGGCGTTATTGAGCCGAGTGTAGCCATCCCCGTTACCTCACCCTTGAGCGGTTGTCAGCGAGTAGCGAACCAGCACTCAGTACTCCATCGACCAGTTCAGGGTGTAAGTACGCCCGCGGCCCTGGTAGTCGTAGAGGTACTCTGGGCCGTAGTAGGGCGAATAGAACATGGCGGCTCGCTGACCCCAGACGGTGGAGTACTGATCATCCAGCAGGTTCTGCACTCCCAGGCTTAAGGTGCCAAAATCGGTTTCCTGGCTGAGCGATAAGTCGAGGGTGGTATTGCCATCGATCTCGCGGTCGGCATCGTCTTTCAGGTCGAAGTTGTGGTTGGCCTGCAAGCGAGCCGAACGTACATAGTCCGTCCAGCCAATAAAGGCAGTGGCGGAAGAGAGCGATGCATAGCGGGCGTCACGCTTCTCCCACTCCCCTTGGTCGTTCTCCTGCTCGGAACGCGCCAGGTGCAGAGTGCCCCCTGCCTCCAGGCCATTATCAAAGTAACGGGTCACGGCGCTTTCCAGGCCGAAGTCGCGTTTCTTCTCATCGACGACGCTGACGCTTAAATCCTCGGCATTCTCTACCGCTTTGTCCGACCAGGCGTAGTAAAGCGCTGTTTGGGTCGTCCAGTTGCCACCCTGGTAGCGCCAGCCTAGCTCTATCTGATCCGTCTCGATGGCAGATAACGGGTTGTTATCGACACTTACGTCGGGGCTCTTGCCGTAATATTTGGCAGGATCTGGCAGTTCGAAGCCCTGGCTAAACTGCAGCCAGTTCTGGTGACCGTTGCCGTAGTCGTAGAGGGCGCTGGCATTGAAGAGCGTTGCTTCATAGTCATTCTCGCCGCCAGGAATCCCCTGGAATTCATCCACCTCGACGTCCATATGCTGCTGCCGCAACCCTGCGGAGAGCTTGAGCGCCTGGGTGGCCTGCCAGTCGCCCTGGAGGAAGCCTGAAAGCCCGTCCACTTGATAACCGGGGTAGCGAGGCTCAACCCCCGATGCCTGCTGAACCAGGCCGCCGGAAGCATCCGATATGTCGGTATCGAACAGCATCTGGCTGGCATCGAAGGTTTCACGATCCAGATCGAGGCCGTAGGTTAGCGAAACGTCATCACCCAGGCGCGATTCAAACAGCGCTTTGATGCCGCTTAAATCGGTGTTTTGTTGCGAGGCGCGAAATTGCAGGCCGTCGGCGACTGGGTAGGGAAATGCCTGGAAGCTGGACTCCTCCTCCCGGTGGAATGCCTGCAGGTAGAAGTTTTGCCCCCACAGGTTGGCGTGGTGATAGTTGACGTTGACGAGCTTACGGTCGGTTTCCGGATCGCGCTGTGAACGGTAGCCATCGCGAATTTCGGCATCGTTCAAGTTGGGCGTGGCAGCGTCGAGGTTGGGAAAGTAAACACCCCGGTCACCTTCATAGCCTGAACGGTACAGCTGGGCACCCAGTTCCAGACTCTGTTCATCGGTCAAGCGGAAAGAGAGGTTGCCCAATACATCAATGCTGCGATTATCCTGTAGGTCGGTCTGGGCGATATCGGGAAAGATTTCCTGGCCGCTGCCGTCATAGTGGCGGCCGTTGTCGCCAATGGCGGTACCCAGATAGCCTTGAACCCGCTCGTTACCACCGCTGATGGATTGTGCGAGGCGTCGATCTATGTCATCGCTGTTGTTGAAGCCGGTGGTGATGCCTGCTTCAGTACGCCAGTTCAGGCCTTCTTCACCTTTGCGGGTAATGATATTGATCAAGCCCCCCGTAGCACCGCCGCCATACAGGCTGCTGGCGCCGGAAAGCACTTCCACGCGCTCAATATTGAAGGGATCGATGGCATCGAACTGTCGGGAAAGCCCACGGGAACTGTTCAGCGATACGCCGTCGATGAGCACCTGCACGCCCCGGCCTCGCATGTTTTGCCCATAATTGGTGCGCCCTTGAGGCGCCAGATCCAACCCCGGTACCAGATGCCCCAATGCTGTCTTTAGGTCTGCACCATTGCGGGTCTGCTGTTGCAGCATCTCTTTGTCAATTACCCATACAGCACCGGGAATTTGACTGATCTGACTAGGAGTGCGCGATCCAACGACCACCATGGTCTCGTCGGCGCTAGACGCAGTATTTTGGGCGAAAACGCCATTGGAGAAGCTCAGTAACAGGCCGGTGCCAACAAGCCCAGATATTGAAACAGACGACGGCGAAAAGAAAGGCTTTGCAAAAGGCAGCTTTGCAACAGATAGGTTTGATAGTGACAGGGCGTGCATAGTGAACAATCCGCAGACGGTAAGAAAATCAAAGGCGGTGAGTATCACCACGAAAAACAAAGTCAACGATAGTGATTCGTATTTATTTTGCGGTGCGCGCAGCAATAGGCCATTTCCCTATTGCTGCTAATGAAGCTTGAACGTTAAGCGGGTTTATTCTTCTCGTCTTCTGCATCTGATTCCGGCGCATGCTGCTCTGGAACTGGTGGGGCTTCAGCTTCGAGCGGCGTGGACGTCGTTGGCGCGGAGGCATCAACGGCTGCTTCAAGGTTAGCGACTTGGCGCTCTAACGCCTCTACCCGCGAACGGGTGCGCTGCAGTACATCCATTAAAATGTCGAAATCTTCCCGTGAGACAAGCTCCAGGCGGTCGAAGGCGCCACGCACGACTTGCTGCACGCCCTTTTGAATATCTTCTGGCGCCTGGGAGGCGTTTTGTAAACGGTCACCAATCTGCTGGGCCAAGCGGCTAATACGGTCTTGAGGCGCCATCGTTCTCTCCTAGATAAACCTGCTTTAAATATTGCTTACCGGTAAGGATACGCAACAGTTGGCGAATTCGCATGTATCGCGTGCTTTTACTGCTTAACCCAGGGTGTGCATCGAAATAGAGCAGGCTACTTTTGCTTACGCTCTTTTTTGGTGCAATAGCGGTGGTGTGAGAATGGATTTGCTCAGATTTAGCTCTGAGCTGCACTTTTGATGACGGCTAATTGGCTGACTTATAAGCAAAAAAAGTCAGCTGGCACAGTATGCGCATTATCGGTTCAGGTGCTTATTCTGGCGGCTGTGCCGCTACCAATCTAGCAGGACTTATCCAGCAGGGGAGATCCGGGATGAAACTCATCACCGCTATCATCAAGCCATTTAAGCTCGACGACGTTCGTGAGGCATTGGCCGACAACGGCGTTCAGGGCATTACGGTCACTGAAGTTAAAGGTTTTGGCCGTCAGAAAGGGCATACCGAGTTGTATCGTGGCGCGGAGTACGTCGTCGACTTTCTACCCAAGGTAAAAGTGGAAGTGGCCGTAGACGACGCCCGTTTGGAGAGCGTATTGGATGCAATCTGTAGTGCGGCTAACAGCGGCAAGATCGGTGACGGCAAGGTGTTTGTGACACCGCTTGAAGACGTTATTCGGATTCGGACAGGCGAGCGCGGTGCAGACGCCGTTTAACGCTGCTTTTTCGGATCATTTCTATAGTTCAACGGGGAACTTACAATGAATGAGTTGACTGATCTGAGCTACGCGCTCGATACGTTCTACTTTCTAATTTGCGGTGTGCTCGTCATGTGGATGGCGGCAGGCTTCTCCATGTTAGAGGCGGGCTTAGTACGCTCCAAAAACACCGCTGAGATACTGACCAAGAATATCGCGCTGTTTGCCATTGCCTGCACCATGTATCTGCTGGTGGGCTACTACATCATGTACTCCAGCAGCGCTGGCGGCTTCCTGCCCAATCTGGGCTTCTTGATTGGCGCTGAAAACAGTGTGGATGCGGTTACCGCAGGCGGCGATGACGCGCCCTACTACTCCATGCGTTCTGACTTCTTCTTCCAAGTCGTGTTCGTGGCAACCGCCATGTCAATTGTGTCGGGTGCCGTCGCTGAGCGTATGAAACTGTGGGCATTCCTGGCCTTTGCTGTGGTAATGACCGCGTTTATCTATCCGGTGTCTGGCTACTGGACTTGGGGTGGCGGCTGGTTGTCTGAAGTGGGCTACTCTGACTATGCGGGTTCCGGCATTGTGCACCTTGCCGGTGCGGCGGCTGCGTTAGCGGGTGTGATCGTGCTAGGCCCACGTAAAGGTAAATACGGTAAAGACGGTTCTATCCACGCTATTCCCGGTGCCAACATGCCGCTGGCAACGCTGGGTACCTTCATTCTGTGGATGGGCTGGTTCGGTTTCAATGGCGGTTCCGAGCTCAAACTTGCGGCTGTCGATTCTGCTAACAACGTGGCTCAGGTGTTTGTAAACACTAATGCAGCAGCGGCGGGTGGTGTGATTGCGGCACTGATCTTGGCCAAACTGTGGTTCCGCAAAGCTGACCTGACCATGGCATTGAACGGTGCCCTGGCTGGCCTAGTGGCTATCACCGCTGATCCGCTCTCTCCGACCGCACTGAGCGCTACCATTATCGGCGCAATTGGCGGCATCATCGTGGTCGCAGCCATCGTCACCCTCGATAAAGTGAAGCTGGATGATCCGGTCGGCGCGATCTCGGTTCACGGTGTTGTCGGTATCTGGGGCGTGCTGGCAGTGCCGCTGAACAATGACGGCGCATCATTCGGTGCCCAGATCATCGGTATCGTAGGTATCTTCGCTTGGGTATTCCTGGCCAGCCTGGTGGTATGGCTCATCCTGAAAGCCATCATGGGCATCCGGGTTAGCGAAGAAGAAGAGTATGAAGGCGTGGATATCGCTGAGTGCGGTCTCGAAGCCTATCCCGAATTTGGCATTAAGAAATAACTTAATGCTGACCTAGTGAGCTGGCGTGCTCCTTCTGGCCTCCCCTTAGTGGGAGGCTTTTTTATTCTCTGCCGATAGCGGTGTATGCTGGTAGTTAGCGGTTAACGGCTGCGATATTCGCAGCCGTTCAACCCGACCCCATCATGGCCACCCAGTTAGAGGATATGGTAATGAAATTGATCACAGCGATTATCAAGCCGTTTAAGCTCGACGATGTACGCGAGTCGCTCTCCGATATCGGCGTTCAGGGTATTACGGTGACGGAAGTGAAGGGCTTTGGGCGCCAGAAAGGGCATACCGAGCTGTATCGTGGTGCTGAGTATGTGGTGGACTTCCTGCCCAAGGTGAAGCTGGAAGTCGCCGTGGACGACGACATGGTCGAGCAGGTGATTGATGCCATCACCCAGGTGGCGAACACAGGTAAAATCGGCGACGGCAAAATCTTTGTGATGCCGCTGGAGCAGGTGATTCGTATCCGTACTGGCGAAACGGGCAAAGACGCGGTTTAACGGTGAAGGGTAAGGTGTGAATGGTAAGTAGTGCCGAGTAGACAAAGCCCCTGTGGATGCTCTCCCCAGGGGCTTTGTATGAGTGATGCGATCATTCTGGCGGCTATAAACTTTTTTCTATTCACCACTCATTCATTACGATTCACTATTTACGTCTCACTTCTCGACAAACGCACGCTCGATGACGTAGTCGCCCGGCTCGCCCATGCGCGGCGAGATATTCAGACCCAGCTCGTCAAGTAGCGCGCTGGTATCGTCCAGCATGGCGGGGCTGCCGCAGATCATTGCGCGATCCTGGCGCGGATCAATGGGCGGCAGGCCGGTGTCTTCAAACAGCTTGCCCGTACGGATATGGTCGGTTAGGCGCCCCATGGTGTGGAACTCCTCCCGAGTAACGGTGGGGTAGTAGACCAGCTTTTCAGCGATGTCTTCACCCAGGTATTCATGGGCTGGCAACTCTTTGGTGATAAAGTCGGCGTAGGCCAATTCAGAAACTTCCCGCACACCGTGAACCAGCACTACCTTCTCGAAGCGCTCGTACACTTCAGGATCCTGGATCAGGCTCATAAACGGCGCCAAGCCGGTACCGGTGGAGAGCATGTAGAGGTTGCGGCCCGGCAGTAGGTCATCGCATACCAGTGTGCCGGTGGGCTTGCGGCTAACCATGATCTGATCGCCTACTTTCAGGTGCTGAAGGCGTGAAGTGAGCGGGCCGTCGGGTACTTTAATGCTGAAGAACTCAAGGTGGTCTTCGTAGTTGGGGCTGGCAATGGAGTAAGCGCGCATCAGCGGCTTGCCGTTCACTTCCAAACCAATCATCACGAACTGACCGGTTTTGAAACGCAGGCTGCGCTCGCGGGTGGTGCGGAAGCTGAACAGGGTATCGTTCCAGTGATGGACGCTAAGCACTTCTTCCAGAGCAAACTTACTCATGCCGTTTTCTCCATTAGTCGATGCTGACGCTAGTCCGCATCGGTCATATTCTTAAAAAGAATAAAAATGATTAAATATGTTGCCAGCAAGTCTAAGCAAAGGGTGGTATATCTGTTAAGCGAATTATATTGATAACGGTTATCTGAAAAATAGATATAGATCAAATAAAGGTCAGACTCTATGCACTACACCCTGCGGCAGTTGGAAGTCTTTGTGGCGGTTGCTCAGCATGAGAGCGTCTCCCATGCGGCGCGGGCGCTGGCCATGTCTCAGTCGGCAACCAGCACGGCGCTTGCGGAGCTTGAGCGGCAGTTCGACTGCCAACTGCTGGATCGGATTGGTAAACGCTTAAAACTTAACGCACTGGGTTTTCAGCTGTTGCCCAAAGCGGTGGCGCTGCTGGATCGCGGCGAAGAGATTGAAGAGCTTCTACGTGGCCAGAAAGGGGTTGGGTCGCTGGATGTAGGGGCTACGCTGACCATTGGCAACTACCTGGCCACGCTGCTGATCAGCGATTTTATGCAGCGCCACCCCGGTAGCCGGGTGCGCTTGGCAGTGCGCAATACGCGCCATATTATCGAAGGCGTGCGCCAGCACTCGCTGGATTTAGGCTTGATCGAGGGGCAGTGCGACGATGACATGATCATCAGCCAACCCTGGGTGGAAGATGAGCTGTGCGTGTTTTGCTCGCCGCGACACCCACTGGCAGGCCGCGAGCACCTTGAACTTGAACAGCTGCTGCGTGAGGACTGGATTATGCGCGAAGAGGGCTCTGGCACCCGCATGACTCTGGAGCATGCCGCGCGCCACCGCCGCAGCCGGTTTAACACCCTGCTAGAGCTAGAGCATACGGAAGGTATTAAGCGTGCCGTGGAGTCAGGGCTGGGGATTGGCTGTGTCTCGCGCCTGGCACTGCGAGATGCCTTCCGGCGCGGCAGCTTGGTGCCGCTGCCTACGCCGGAGTTGGATCTAAAGCGTCAGTTTACGTTTATCTGGCACCGGCACAAATACCTCACCACCGGCGTGCGCGAATTTCTGCGCCTGTGCCGTGAAATGACCGCTGGGGCCAAGCGCAGCGACGATATTGCGCTGCCGCCGATTCCTTAAGCGTTTATCGCTCAGTCAATTCGGGAGCAGGCAACTGATGGTTGCTAGGGGCGTTTTTTGGCTCAAGTGTAAAGCCGCCTACCAGCGCAGCGAGCCTATCCGCCTGATCGTTTAGCTGTTCAGCGGCGGTCGTCGACTCCTCCACAAGCGCGGCGTTTTGCTGGGTCATTTGGTCTAGGTCGGTGACGGCAATGCTCACCTGGCTAATGCCCTCGCTTTGTTCTCGAGCGGCCGTACTGATATCTCCCAACATTTGCGTTACCCGCGTGACGCTTTCTGCTAATTCGTGCATTGCCGACTCCGCATCTCGAACCATTTGGGTACCGCTTTCAACCTTGCCAGCCGAAGTATTAATACGCTGGCGGATATCCTTGGCGGCTTCGCTACTGCGAGAGGCTAATTTGCGAACTTCGTCGGCGACCACGGCAAACCCACGACCGTGTTCGCCAGCCCGGGCGGCTTCCACAGAAGCATTCAGGGCAAGCAGGTTAGTCTGAAAGGCGATGCCGTCGATGACGGTCACGATGGCCTGAATTTCATCGGAATTGGAGCGAATATCATCCATCGTTGCCACGACTTGCTCAAACGCGCTGTCGGTACGCGAGGCTAACTGCGAGGCGGTTTGTGAAAGCCCACTGGCTTCTTGCGAGGCGTGAGTGGTATGGCTAACGGTGCTGCTGATTTCTTCCATCGCAGAGGAGGTTTGCTGCAGGCTGGCAGCGGCCTGTTCAGTGCGCCGTGAGAGGTCGTGGCCACCTTGAGTAATTTCATTAGCCGCGTGGTTGACGGCTTCACTACTACGGCGCACATCCAGCAGAATAACCTGAATTTTTTCTGCAAAGGCATTGAACTGCTCAGCTACCGCGGCACTTTCATCTCTCCCATGCACCGGTAGACGTTGGGTAAGGTCACCATGGCCTGAAGCAATCTCTTCCATGCGGCTTGCAAGCCGCTTAAGAGGCCGTGCGATTCGCCCGCCAATCCACCATAGCGCTGCCACCCCCAATGCTGCCAGAAGTAGCCCTACTACCGTCATGCCCAGCGTATTTTGCTGGCGCTGCTCGCTGAGAACTGCTTGCAGCTCGCCTAACTCCGCAAGCGCTACGTCTTCAGGGAGCTGGAGTACCAACACCCAGGGGAGGCGAGTATCGCCAATGGTAATAGGCTGATAGCGCTGCAGTAGACCATCGTTAACGCTGCTTTGCAGGCTACCTTGCTCTGATGCCTCTCGGATGCCCGCGAGAATTGTACTGCTAAGGGAGTCACTGGCAGGCGAGCCCAGACTCTCTACGCCTGCCGTGTCGGCGACTAGCCCCCCACTTCCCGCGACGAGAGCCATGCGCCCAGCGCCTTCGTATAGCGCTTGGTTGGCATCGCTTAGCAGGGTTTGGATAAAGTTAAGGGAGAGGTCTACCCCCGCAACGCCACGAAACTCGCCATCCACCAAAATGGGGGCGTTAAACGAAGTGACCAGTTGCGTCTCGCCGCCATAGTCATAAGCCGCCGGATCGATAATGCAGGGAACTAGGGTTTCACGAGGGCAAAGATAGTATTCGCCTTCCCGAACGCCGCTGGGAAGGCGTTCTTCACTCTCCATGGTATCTCCCAGCGGCAGCACTTCTAGCGTTTCATCCTCGGTGCGGTACCACCAGGGCATAAAGCGACCGCTACCGTCATGGCCATAGCGCTCATCTCCTGCATATCGTGCGTCGTCACCAAACGCATTGGGCTCCCAGCCGATAAATGCATCCAGCAGTGTCGGGTTGTCGGCCACAGTTTGGCGCACTAAGTTAGATAGTTCGCGGCGGTTCAGGTAAAGCGAGCGGCGCCCCTCTTCATCCTCCATACCCATCAAAGCATTAGTCGTCGCCAATTGATTGGCGATAGTCATGGCATTGTTGAGTTCGCGCTGAATACGCCCGCCCTCTGCTTCGGCAATGGCATCCAAGCGCGCATTCAATGCACTTTCCATCAATGCGCCGGTATGCTCATTCACCGTTTGCTGGGTGCGGGCCGCGGCGACCAAGTTATAGATGACTAGCGCAGCCACAATCGCGAGCAAGCAAGGGCCCGCAAGTGCGACGACAAAAGAGCGTAACGAACGAAAATGCATAGCGTTACCCCTTAAGTAATGTGATGGCGGCGGTTGTCATGTGCTTGGTACTGCACTTGCAGGGCAGGTGCCGCGGCGTGAGACAGCTTAAAACTACTGATAGTGCCTGCCAGATGATCGGCCTGTTCTTTTAGCTGCTCGGCGGCGGTCGTGGACTCTTCCACCATGGCCGCGTTTTCCTGAGTCATGCGATCCAGTTCTGCGACGGCAATGTTGACCTGATTGATGCCATCGCTTTGCTCGCTGGTGGCCGCATTGATCTCCTCCAAAACATCGGTAACGCGGGTAATATGCGCGACGATGTCTTGCATGGTAGATCCCGCATTACGCACTAAAGTGGTGCCATTGTTAACCTTGGTTTGAGAGTCCTCAATCAGCTTTTGAATATCGTTGGCGGCATCACTGCTACGCCCAGCCAGCTTGCGTACTTCGTCGGCCACCACGGCAAAACCACGGCCATGCTCGCCAGCGCGGGCAGCTTCCACCGACGCGTTAAGCGCCAGCAGGTTGGTCTGGAATGAAATGCTGTTCATCAAGGTGACAATCTCACCGATCTTATCCGAAGCGTGGGTAATGTCTTCCATGGTGGTCACCACATTTGCTACAACCTTCCCACCTTCGTTGGCTACCTCTGAGGCGGTTTGGGAGAGCTTGTTGGCTTCTTTTGCGGATGCAGCCGTGTGTTGAACCGTGCTGGTGATTTCCTCGATCGATGCAGAGGTCTGCTGCAGGCTAGCGGCAGCGTTATCGGTGCGACGGGATAAGTCCTGACCATTCATGGCGATCTCATTGGCCGCGTGGTGAACAGATTCACTGCTGGTGCGTACATCAATTAATACGGCCTCCATTTTACCTACGAAACGGTTGAAGGCCTTGGCAATTTGAGTGACTTCATCATTACCCTCTTCGGGCAAGCGTCGGGTTAAATCGCCCTCTCCCGATGCGATATCATCCATCGCATTACGAACTCCCAGCAAGCGGCGTAGCAGCAGAGAAAGCAGCAAACCGAAGACCACTGCCGTGATTGCGGCCACAATCAGCAGCGTGACTATCGATGTAGTGGCGATGGCGCGCAGGCCCGCTGTTGCCTCGTGTTCGTCCAGTGCCACAATCAACTGCCAGCCACTGCTACCACCCACGTTATTGCCCATTAGCAACGTATCGCTGTTTTGCAGTGAAAGCGATTGGGGTTCATCGGCTTGGGCGATTTCGCTAAGCCGGGTGTTGGTCAGTTCATCGCTCAAACGTGTGGAAGGTTCGAGCGTCATGTCAGCGTCAGGATGCGCGATCAGGGTACCGTCTTCAGTGGTTAAAAAGCCGAAACTGGACGGCGTAGGGGCAATGCCGGTAACAATTTCGATCACATCCTCGATAGTAATATCCGCACCAATGACTGCAGCCAGCTGCCCATTACGGTAGAAAGGGCGTGCAAAGGTAACGATTAAGCCCCCCGTTTGGGCATCCGTGTAAGGTGCCGTAATAATGGTCTCTTGCGCTTCGGCTGCGCCTTGGTACCAGGGCCGCTGACGCGGGTCGTAATCGCTGGGGGGCTGCCATCCATCGGAAAAAATAGCGTCTGGTGTGGAAGGATAAGCAATGTAGGCTGTCATAAAGCTGCCTGAGCCAGCCAGTTGTTGAAGTGCGGCAAGTGGGTCATCGCTATTGGCTGCATCATCCATGCTGGAAAGCATGGTATAGCGTGCGTTAAACCACTCGTTGATAGCTTGCGTATTACCGTTAACCACGGCGCTAAGATTGCGCGTTATTTGCTGGCTATTATGGTGCTTTACGGTGGTGTAACTGGCAATGCCGTTAATCACCAGGGCGAGGGTAATCGCCACTAATGCAGCCAATAGGATGCGTGCTCGGAGGGTAGATAGCATGGTCGCTCTCGACGTAGAAGTGCATGTCAGTACTCAGGGGGAGGTACCGTTTATAATGTCTTCTAGGCTATCGGCGAGAGCGACCCTTTCTTTAGTCTTACATGGTCTTTAAGTTTTGGATATTACTAGCGTAAATCACTAACTGCTTGTTGAATATCGGCCATTGAAGCTTTACTTAGATCTTTTGATAGGGAATGAATCACCAGCTTTTGGGTAGGGGCATCGAGTTTATCGCGTAAAAGCCCTAAAAATTTAGGTGGCGCCACCATAATGAGCTTCTTCATACTGTTGCCTACTCGAGCACTATAAAGTCGCTGAGCGACCTCTTTCGCAAACAACTCGTTTTCGTGCTTAGTAGCCGTTCCCTCTTCGCCAGCCGAGCGAGAGGTAGTGGACATCGACTCATGCACATCGCCTCGACCGTCGGTGACCAAGTCACCTTCGTGTAGACGTCCTTCAGCGTGAACCATGCTTTCTTGCTCTGCCAACGTTAAGGCATCTCGGGTAAAAATGCGTGCGCGAGCGGCGTCGGCTACCACGATATAGGTTGTCATCGCTGTGCATACTCCATGTCGTTGATGGTCATCTAACCATGGCAAGCGTTTGGCGTTAGGTCAAACGCTTGCCTCGGCTTAAGCAACGTGGGTTACAGCACCTTGCTACGCAGCAAGCTGGTGACGGCTTCACCAATCAGTACCAGCACAATAATGGCAATCAAAATGGTCGCCACGGTAGGCCAGGCAAAGGTGTCAATTGCGCCCTGGAGGATAACGCCGATACCCCCGGCGCCCACCAACCCAAGTACCGTCGATTCGCGGATATTGATATCCCAGCGGAGGATGACGATGGCAAAAAACGCGGGCATGACCTGAGGCACGATTGCATAGGCGACCACTTTGGCCTTGGAGGCCCCGGTGGCTTCCATGGCCTCTACGGGGCGCCGGTCAATCTCCTCTATTGCTTCGCCCATCAGCTTGCCGATAAAGCCAATCGAGCGAAACATGATGGCGAGTATGCCCGCTAATACCCCAGGGCCAAAAATGGCCACGAACAGCAGCGCCCAGATGATGGTGTTCACCGAACGGCTTGAGACCAGAATGAAGCGACCAAACCACAAACAGGCGCGGTTGGGGGTAGTATTCTGGGCGGCGATGTAGGCCACCGGGAGCGCCAGGAAAATCGTCAGAAAGGTAGCCAGCGTAGCGATATGCACGGTCTCGATCAGCGCTGCGATAATGCCATTGAGCCCCGCCGCACTGGGTGGCCACATGCGTGCGCCAAGCCCGGAGATTTGGTTGGGCGCATCCCACACCCAGGGCCAGAAAATATCAATATCGCGCACCGCCCAAACCACTAACATCAAGGTAGCTAGCAGAACGGCGTAACGAATCAGGCGCTGTTTGCGGTCATAGCGTTGCCAAATACGATCGGCAAGCTGCTGTGCGTGATCTACCATATTTTTTTCCTTACCCAGCCGCTGACACCTTCACTGAGCAAAATGACCGCGATGATAATGAGCAGAATCGCAAAGGCGAAATCGTAGTCGTAACGCCCAAAGGCATTCATCAGGGTGCCGCCAATGCCGCCTGCCCCAACGATTCCGACCACCGCTGATGCGCGCAAGTTACTATCCAATTGGTACATGGATAGCCCTACCTGGCGTGGCAGAATTTGCGGAAAGACCGCATAAAACAGAATGGCCACATAGCCAGCGCCGGCGGCTTTCATCGCCTCTACTTGGCCCCAATCAATCTCCTCGATCTCTTCGGCGAGCAACTTGCCCACAAAGCCGATGGAGTAGAGTGTCAGAGTCAGAATACCTGCGAGTGGGCCAAATCCAACGGCAGCGACAAACAGGATGGCAACAATTACCGGATGAAAGCTGCGCGATACGATAATCACCGACCGGCCAATCACATAGATAGGCATTGGGGCGATATTACGTGCCGCCATCACGGCAAAGGGAATAGAGAGTAAAACCCCCAATAGCGTCGCCAGAATGGCGATTTGAAAGCTCTCTTTAAAGCCTGTCAGCAGCAGCTCGTAGCGCTCTAGGCTGGGTGGGAAGCCGCCGCTAAATATGCGTGCCGCGCGGGGCAACCCTTCAGAGATCCGCGCCCAGTTGAACGGCAGCGAGCCGAACGCCCAGACCAGATAAACCACGGCAACCACGATTAACCCATAGCGTAGCAACGGGTTGGCAATGAACGGCGGCTTTCGCCAGGTGCGGGGCGCCGTTGAAGGGGCCTCAGGCGGAGTCATGTGAGGGTTCCTCCGCTGGCGTATCAGTAATCGCATCGTCCGGCGCTTCAATGCCACCGTAGATGGCGTCTAACGCGTCTTTGTTGAAATCGGCAGGCAACCCATCAAAGATCATCTTGCCGTGGCGTAGGCCCACAATCCGCTCGGTATAGGTTTTGGCCTGTGCGACGTTGTGGATATTGATGAGTACTGGCAGCGAGAGCTCACTGGCCAGGCTTTGCAGCAGTATCATGATTTGCTCGGAGGTGCGTGGATCCAGCGAGGCAGTTGGTTCGTCCGCCAGCAGAACATCAGGCTCCTGCATCAGGGCTCGCACGACGCCTACCCGCTGGCGCTCGCCACCGGATAGCTCATCAGCGCGCTTGTTGGCGTAATGAGCGATTCCCACCCGCTCCATTAGCACAAACGCACGCTCAATATCAGCCTGAGGGTAGCGGCGCGATATCGCTTGATAGAGATTCACATAACCCAACCGCCCGGCCAACACGTTCTCCATCACGGTCAAGCGATCCAGTAGGTTAAAGCCTTGGAACACCATGCCGATCTTGCGGCGAGCACGGCGCAGCTCGGCGCCTTTCAGGTTCACCAGCTCATTGCCGTTGAGTTTGATAGAGCCGGAGGTTGGTTCGACCAGGCGATTGATACATCTCAGCATGGTGCTTTTGCCCGCACCCGAGGCGCCTACGATAGAAACAACGCTGTTTCCCTCTACCTTGAGGTCAAGCCCTTTCAGCACGGCTTCATCGTGGCCATAACGTTTGACCAGATTGGTAATTTCCAGCATGTGTCCGCTTCCATCGTCGAGACAATAACCGCACCGCCGGCGGCGGTGCGCTACGTTTACTCTTCCAGGTTTTCTGGCGTATAGCTCACGTTATTGGCCGCTTGGATGGTACGAATTACCTGCCAGTTGTCTTGGTAGTTGATGGGTATGAATTTCTCGACGCCCTCAAACTCTTCACCAAGTTCGGTGCCGACAAAATCAAAGCTAAAAAAGGCTTCCTCTATTTTCTTGACCAGGTCGGGATGCAAGTTGTGCGCGTAGTTATAGGAGGTAGTGGGGAAACGGTCGGATTCGTAGATCAGGCGCACGTCTTCTTCATCGTAAAGACCGCGTGCTGCCATCCGCTCGACGACTTCTGAGGCCACGGGGGCCGCGTCGTAATCCTTGGCCACCACGCCCAGCATGGATTGGTCGTGGCTACCCGAATAGACCACTTCGTAATCCTCATCGGGGGTGATGCCGAGTTCCGGCAGCAGCGCACGAGGGGCTAAATTGCCCGAGTTTGAGGTGGGTGAGGTATGGGCAACGCGTTTGCCTTTGAGATCCTCAACCTCATGGATATCAGAGTCGATATGAGTAAATAACTGCAGGGTGTAACCGAATTGGCCGTCATCAGAGCCCATCAAGGCAAACGGCACGGCACCGGCCAAATTCACCGCAAACGGCGTAGGGCCAGTGGAGAAGCCAGCGATATGCAGCCGACCGCTGCGCATGGCTTCAACTTGGGCAGCGTTTGACTGTACGGCGAAGAAACGCACATCCCGTTCGGTAACCTCGGCCAAGTGATCGATAAACGGCTGCCAGATATCCGAATAGATAGCCGGATCCTCCACGGGGGTATAAGCAAAAATCAGCGTGTCTGGATTGACCCACTCAGCCTCATCGGCAGGGCGATCCGCCACCATATCGCCATCTTCATCACAATAGATGGTATCCAGGGCGCCACGTTCGCACTCCGCGAAGGCATGGGTAGAGAGCAGGGTGAGCGGTAGTAGGGATGTAGCGATAAGTATCGCAAGCGGGCGCTGGCGGAAGAGCGAAGTTGTCATGGTGAGCCTCGTTTGTGCGTTATTGTTGTGTTCTTGCTATGGGTCAGGCTGTATTTCCTTGGCTGCGTTTTGCCACTATTGAAAGCGGAAACTGTTTCGTAAGTGGACATTCCGCGTCAAGGATGGTTATTTTCGAAAGTAGACACCTTCAATCTAGGGTTTGTGACAAACTTATGTCAAATACTTTACAGCCGCTCTCCGACCATTGGCGCAACCGCTATTTATTCATGCGCCACGGCCATAGTCAGGCTAATCAACAGAGGGTGATTGTCAGCTCGCCGGGGCGCGGGGTGGAAAACTTTGGTCTCTCCGAGCATGGTGAGCAACAGCTTGCCCAGCTCGTTGCCGACTGGCAGTGGCCTGTGCCGACCCGCGTGGTGCATTCAGACTTTTTGCGTACCACCCAAACCGCTGCCCATGTGGCGGCCAGGTTCGAGTTGGTACCCAACGTGGATACGCGCTTGCGGGAACGAAATTTTGGCGAACTAGAGGGGTTGGGGGACGAGCACTATCCCAGTGTATGGGCGTTAGATGCCGAGGATGCTGAACACCAGCACCATGGAGTAGAAGCGTTGAGCCGGGTGGCGAGCCGTATGCAGGCGGTGATCGGTGACTGGGAACAACAGGTAAGCGGGGAAGTCATTCTGCTCGTCAGTCACGGTGATCCGCTGCAAATTCTGCTGACTGCCCTGGCCGGGAAACCGCTGACGTCCCACCGTAAGCAAACCCCGTTAGCACCCGCTAGCATTACTCTTTATGGGCATGGCGTGTAATCCACTAAAAGCTGTGTGGTAGTCTCTAAGAAAAGTAAAGAGAACCTGCTATGCCTGCTCCTTTTTCGCCGGATGCGCCGAGCCTGCTGAATGCCCTTGCTGTGGGCAGCCGCGCGCTCATCGACGCGCACTTTTGGAGTGAGGGCGTCGATCAGCTATTGGCGGCGCTAGGGGAAGCGTCGGGTGTCAATCGGGTGTGGATATTTCAAACCATAGAGCGCAACCCAAACGGTGTCTTGCAGGATTTTGTTTTTGAGTGGGCATCTTCATCGCACTATCGTGAGCGAACGCAAAAACGCTTTCGCTTTTTTACCACGCTGATCGACGATCCCGAGTATGAGGAAATGGTCAATCGTCGGGAGCGTGGTGACTCGCACACCTGTATTACCTCGCAGGTGGATTTGGGGTCGCTGCGCGACAATTTGGAAAGCCAGTCGATTTTATCGATGGTGACCGTTCCGATTATGGTGGATGGTCAGTGGTGGGGCACTTTGGGCTTCGATGACTGTGAGCGTGAAGTTGACTGGGAGGGAGCGGGGTTGCAGGCGCTAGTGATCGGCGCTGAACTGATCGCTTCGGCTATTTATCGTCAGCAGCTTACCCGCAGGCAGCGGCAGGTTGATCTGCTGCAGCAGGTCGCCGCCTGCGGCACCTGGGAGATTAATACTCGCAGTGGCGCAACCTGGTGCTCTTCGGCGTTGCTGCTTTCGCTGGGTTATCCTGGTGATTATGCAAGGCTCCCATTGCGCCGCTTACTGGCTCATGCCATGCCCACTGACCGCTTACGGGTGTTTGGTTTGATCCGCGAGTGCCAACAGCGGCTGCAAACCCAATGCCGCATTGATGTTCAGCTCAGGGTCGCATCCGGGCAATGGCGTTGGCATGAGCTGGTGATGGAAAGCTACTACTCCGATGATGGCTATTTAGCGCGTATCGGCGGCCTAGTCATCGATATTAGTCAACGTAAAAAAAGCGAAGAGCAGGCCTGGGCGGCGGCGGAGTTTGACGCCTTGACCGGCACACGCAATCGACGTGGCTTGGCTAATCACTTAGCACAACTCAATGAGCAAGCTGAAGCGGCAGCCTATTATTTGCTGATGATTGATATTGATTACTTCAAACATATTAATGATCGCTACGGTCACCCCGCGGGGGATACGCTGCTGGTGGAAATGGCAAAGCGAGTACACGAGGCCCTGCGGCCCGAGGATTGTCTGGCAAGGTTCGGCGGTGAAGAGTTTGCTGTTACGGCGGGTGATTTATCGCACCAACAGGTAGTCCAGCTGGGTGAGCGTATTCGCCAACGAGTAGCCCAGCAGCCGTTTTACCTGACGGTGGGTGATTCGCAAGTGCCGATGATGGTGACACTCACCGTCAGCGTGGGGATTGCACCTCTGGCGCTCACCAGTGATTTAGACCACAGTCAGGCAGTAGCCGTTGCCCAGGCCGACCAAGCGCTCTATGCCGCCAAAGAGGCGGGGCGAAATCGCGTTGTGGCTCACTGGCAGCCGTGATGACGACGACTGATGAGGTTTATTGCTGCGACGGTGGAATCCAGGCAATCATATCGACTTCCACATCAGCGCCGCCAGCCAAGCCGGTTACCCCGATACAGGTGCGGGTGGGTAGAGGCTGGGGAAAGTAACTGGCGTAGACCTTATTCACTTCGTCGAAGTGGCCCATATTGGTAATGAACACCCGGGACTGCACCACATATTGGAAGGCACTTCCGACTTCTTCCAGCACAATCGCCAGGTTCTGCATTACCCGATGAGTCTGTTCGGTGAAGGTGCCCAAAAGCATCTCGTTGGTCTCTGGCACCGTCGGCATCTGGCCAGTGATAAAGACCAGATCACCTACGCGGCAGGCGTGGGAAAAAGGCGCAATCGGTTGCGGGGCGCGGTCGATAAACAGCTTTTCAATCATGCTTTTATCCTTTTTTGAATGATGTCGTTGCGAGGAGCGGAGCGACGAAGCAATCTTGTTTGTAGTGGCAGGAGGATAACTTCAAGATCGCCGCGCTACGCTCGCGATGACATGCTGTTTTTTTAAAGTCTGTTAACTATCATGGGCCTCAAGTGAGGCCCATGATGACGAACTTATCCACAGCTGCTTTGTTGCTGGGGCTGTGTATTAATGCCCCAGAATCTGGCTTAAGAACAGCTGGGTACGTTCAGACTGCGGGTTGTTGAAGAACGGCTCTGGCGCGTTCTCTTCAATGATTTGCCCCTGATCCATAAAGATCACCCGGTCGGCGACGGTTTTGGCGAAGCCCATTTCGTGGGTCACGCAGATCATGGTCATGCCCTCTTCCGCCAGTTCCACCATAACGTCCAGCACCTCTTTGATCATCTCGGGGTCGAGGGCGGAGGTGGGCTCGTCAAACAGCATCACGTCGGGGTGCATGCACAGCGAGCGGGCAATCGCTACACGCTGCTGCTGACCGCCCGAGAGTTGCCCCGGGTACTTAGTTGCCTGCTCGGCAATGCGCACCCGTTCTAGGTACTCCATGGCTAGCGCTTCGGCCTCTTTGCGCGGCTTCTTTTGTACCCACATTGGCGCAATACAGCAGTTTTCCAGCACTGATAAATGCGGGAACAGATTGAAGTGCTGAAACACCATGCCGACGCTGCGACGAATCTGCTCAATGCGTTTGACGTCTTGGGTCAGCGGTAGACCGCCCACCACAATTTCACCTTTTTGGTGCTCTTCAAGGTGGTTAATGCAGCGAATTAGCGTTGATTTACCCGAACCTGATGGGCCGCAAACCACGATACGTTCGCCGCGTTTTACCTCAAGGTAGATATCCCGCAGTACGTGAAAATCGCCGTACCACTTGTTAACGTTGTGCATCTCGACCATCAGGTCAGAAGCACTGGTGTCAGAGGTGTTGGTGGCTGCTTGTGTCATGTTGAAATCCTACTTAAAACGTAATGAGATGCGGCGCTCGTATTTAAACTCGAACTAGTGCTTATGGCCGGTGTTTAGCTTGCGCTCCAAGTACTGGCTGTAGCGCGACATGCTGAAACAGAATATCCAGAACACGAACGCGGCAAATACATAGCCCTCTACCGAGAAGCCCAGCCAGCGCGAGTCGGAAAGCGCCGCTTGCACAATGCCCAACAGGTCAAACAGCCCGATGATCATGACCAGGGTGGTGTCTTTAAACAGTGAGATAAACGTATTGACGATGCCAGGAATCATCATTTTCAGTGCCTGAGGCATCACGATTAGCCCCATGCGCTTCCAATACGTCATCCCCAGTGCCGCGGCGGCCTCATCTTGCCCTTTGGGAATCGCCTGCAAACCACCGCGAATAACCTCGGCCATATAGGCACTTTGGAACAGCGTCAGGCCGATTAGCGCACGTATAAGGCGATCCACGTTAAGTTCAGACGGCAGGAACAGCGGCAGCATCACCGAGGCCATAAACAGAATGGTGATTAGCGGCACACCGCGCCAAAACTCGATAAAAATCACGCAGAAGGTTTTGACGATGGGCATGTTCGAGCGTCGCCCAAGGGCTAATACAATGCCAATAGGCAGTGCGCCAATCATCCCCACGCTAGCCAGTAGCAGCGTCAGCATCAAACCGCCCCAGCGGTGGGTGGAGACACGCGGTAGATCAAAGTAGCCGCCGTGTAGCAGCACGTAGGCGATCACCGGGAAGATCAGCAGCGCAAACAGTGTCATCCAGCGCTTAAACGGCAGGCGCGGAATGACCATCCAGGCAATAATGCCCGCGAACATGGCAAACACGATATTGGCGCGCCAATACTCCTCACTCGGGTAGAGGCCGTACATAAACTGGGAAAAGCGTGCGTTAACGAATACCCAGCAGGCGCCCACCCGTGTGCAGTCTTCGCGGCTGTCGCCCACCCAGTTGGCATCAATAAATGCCCACTGAACCGTTGGCACCACGAGTAGATAGAGCACGTACAGGCCCAGTAGCGTGAAGATGCTATTGATAGGGCCGTTGAACAGATTGCCTCGTAGCCAGGCAACCGGCCCAATGGTGCCTTTAGGAGCCGGGCGCTGAGGTATGGTTTCTTTATTGTGAATCATGGGGTCGCCTCCGGCCTAGCGTTCGACCAGCGCAACGCGAGCGTTGAACCAGTTCATGAACATGGACACCAGCAAGCTGATGATCAGATAAACCGCCATGGTCATGGCAATGACTTCGATTGCCTGACCGGTCTGGTTGAGCGTGGTGCCGGCAAAAACCGATACCAGGTCGGGGTAGCCGATGGCGGTGGCCAGTGACGAGTTTTTAATCAGGTTGAGGTATTGGCTGGTGAGTGGCGGAATAATGACGCGCATAGCCTGGGGAATGATGATTAGGCGCAGCACTAGCTTGCGCGGCAAGCTCAATGCCTGGGCGGCTTCCGTTTGGCCATGGGGGATGGCTTGGATGCCCGAGCGCACAATCTCCGCAATGAAGGACGCGGTATAGATAGACAGCGCCAGCCACAGGGCCAAAAATTCAGGGATAATGGTGATACCACCGCCGAAGTTAAAGCCGCGCAGTACCGGCATCTCCCAGGTCACCGGCACACCTGTAGCGACCAGTACCAGCAGTGGTAGGCCAAAGATAATCACCAGCGACATCCAGAAAACCGGTAGGCGCTTGCCGGTGGCTTCGTGACGGCGCTTGTTCCACATGACCAGTGCGATGCTGGCAATAATAGCCACCACGAAGGTGGCTGGGATAAGACCAAATCCTGACTCGAACAGAGGCTGAGGTAGGTACAGCCCGCGCACGTTCAGGAAAATGGCTTCACCAAAGGCCATGCTCTCTCTAGCGCTGGGTAACGTCCGCAGTACAGCAAAGTACCAGAAGAAAATTTGCAGCAGCAGGGGGATATTACGAAACGTTTCGATATACGCATTGGCTAGCCGAGCGATCAACCAGTTGGGCGATAGCCGCGCGATACCGACGATAAAACCAATAATCGAGGCAGCTAACACCCCCAATCCACCGACTAGCAGCGTATTGAGCAAGCCAATCACAAAAGTGCGGCCGTAGGTACTTTGGGAGGAGTACTCGATTAAGCTTTGACCAATACCAAAGCCGGCTGTGTTGCCCAGGAAGCCAAAGCCAGTGGTAATGCCGCGAGCATTCAGGTTGGCTTGGGTATTGCCGATAATATAGATCAGGAAAGCCGCGACAACGGCGACCAATATAAGCTGAAAAATAAGTGCGCGCTTAGCGCGGTCTCGCCAAAACGGCGGCTTGTGGCCAGCGGGGCGAATGTTGGGTCTTACGGACATGGATGGCGTCTCCGCTACACGGAAGGTCAATCAAATGGCCCGCCACGACCTTTAAACAGATACCTGTGAAGAGGGCGGCGGGCCGGGGTCAAGCGAGACGCTTAGCGAATCGGGGGAGCGTACTGGAAGCCGCCGTCTGTCCATAGGGCGTTGACACCGCGCTCAATTTCCAGCGGCGAGCCCATGCCCACGTTGCGGTCGAAGCTTTCAGCGTAGTTACCCACTTGGCTAATAATGTTGTAGGCCCAATCTGCTTCTAGGTTCATGCCTTCACCGTAGTTGCCGTCTTGGCCTAGCAAGCGAGCGATGTTGGGGTCTTCAGAGTTAAGCATTTCTTCAGCGTTTTCACTGGTGACGCCGTACTCTTCGGCGTTAATCATGGCGAACAGCGACCATTTCACAATGTTGAACCAAAGATCGTCACCCTGACGAACCACAGGGCCTAGTGGCTCTTTGGAGATAACGTCAGACAGGATCATCGAGGCTGAAGGATCGTCTAGCTGAATACGTAGCGCCGCTAGCTGAGAGGTATCGGAGGTTAGCACGTCACAGCGGCCGGCCTGATAGCCACCCACGGTTTGCTCAGAGGTATCAAATACGATCGGGTTGAATTCCATGTCGTTAGCACGGAAGTAGTCAGCCAGGTTCAGCTCGGTAGTGGTGCCAGACTGAATGCAGATGGAGGCGCCGTCGAGTTCATCAGCACCGGTAATACCCAGGTCACGGGATACCATGAAGCCCTGGCCGTCGTAAAATGTAACCCCGGTGAAGTTCAGGCCCAGAGTAGTATCGCGGGTGGTGGTCCAAGTGGTATTACGTGATAGAACGTCGACTTCACCTGATTGCAGGGCGGTGAAGCGCTCTACGGCGTTGAGTGAAATATAGTTGACGGCTTCTGAGTCGCCGAGTACCGCTGCCGCTACAGCGCGGCATACATCAACGTCGATACCTTGCCAGTTACCGTCGTCGTCCGGAGCTGAGAAGCCCGGCAAACCATCGCTCACACCACACTGAACGGCGCCACGCTCAATGGTATCTTCCAGGGTGTCGGCTTGAGCAGTTGCCATTCCCGCCAGGCTAAGTGAGCCAGCGGACGCCAGAAGCGCTAAGTGTTTTTTATTTAACATCTAGTTTCCCTCGAAGTTATTGGAATCAGCTACTGAAATCAGTTAATGAAACCAGTAGTTGAAATAGTTATGCATGCCGTAGCATGTCACTAAACCTAGCAAGGAAGATGCCAACAAGGGTACAGGCGTTAATTCAGCGCTTTTCAACGCTACTCAACGAATTCGAGACGAAGGTCTAGGTGCAAAAAAGGTTACCGCCCTCCTCGCATTGCACCGTAATAGGGCAAGCTGAGGTGGGCGGTAACACGAAGGCAGGTATTAGGTGTGGTTTACTCGGCTGCGAATGCCTTGCGCATAAATGGCGGAAGGGCGAGCGCACCTCGATGGGCGTCAACGCTATAGTATTCAAGCGGCAAGTCGTGGTTGGTGGCTGCCTGCTCGCGGAACGTATTCACGTCGGTGGCTTTACCCGCCAATGTTACGCTCCACCAGCCTGAAGGATAAACCGGCTGCGGGAAGGGCAGCGTGGCAACGCTGTCAAAACCGGCTTTCAACATGTCGTTGCGCAGCTCTCGGATGATCGAGCCACTGTGGTAAAGCGGTGATTCGCTCTGCTGCACCATTACGCCGCCGCTTTTCAAAATACGGTGGCAGCGCTTGAGAAAATCGGTTTTAAACAGCCCTTCAGCGGGCCCAACCGGGTCGGTGGAGTCGATAATCAGCACATCGATGCTCTCATCAGGTGCATCGTCCACCCACTTGACGCCGTCGGCGAACAGCAGTTCAGCACGGGGGTCGTTATTCGACGCTACCAACGACGGGAAGAAACGCTCAGACGCTTTAGTCACTTCTTCGTCGATATCAATTTGGGTCACTTTCTCCACACCTGGGTGGCGGAGAACTTCTTTTAAGGTGCCGCAGTCGCCACCGCCGATAATCACCACCCGTTTAGGGTCTTGATGGGTAAACAGGGCCGGATGCGCAATCATCTCGTGATAGAGGAAGTTATCGCGATCAGTCAGCATCACACAGCCGTCCAGCACCATTAGGTTGCCGTAGGTCTCGGTGGCGTAGACCTCTAGGTGCTGGTATTGGCTCTGTACATCCAGCAGTTTTTCAGAGATCTTCAGTGAGAAAGCGCTGCCGTGGCTATCAAAGACTTCGGTAAACCATTGGTCGTCGCGTAAATCGCTCATCAATTGGCTCCTGAGTGCTGTGCATTTGTGTGCGTTGGAATATCGCGGTGATACTGCGGGCTCAATTCGTGCAGTGCCTCCATAAAGGCAGTGACGTTGTCGGGGTTGGTAAACTGGCTGATTCCATGGCCCAGGTTAAACACGTGGCCAGGGCCATGGCCGTAGCTTTCCAGCACGCGGGCTACTTCAGCGCGGATAGCCGAGGGGCGGGCAAACAGAACGTTGGGATCAAGATTGCCCTGTAGCGCCACTTTGTGACCAACTCGAGCGCGAGCATTGGAAAGCTCGGTAGACCAGTCGATCCCCAATGCATCGGCACCGGCGCAGGCGATATGCTCAAGCCACTGGCCGCCGTTTTTGGTGAAGAGAATCACCGGTACGCGGCGACCGTCGTGCTCGCGGATCAGTCCCGAAACGATCTGCTCCATGTAGCGCAGCGAGAACTCAAGGTACGCAGGGGTAGAAAGTGCGCCGCCCCAGGTATCAAAAATCTGCACCGCTTGGGCGCCCGCGCGAATTTGGGCGTTCAGGTAGTCAGTTACCGCATGCGCCAGCGTATCCAGCAACTGGTGCATGGAATCCGGGGTATCGTAAAGCATGGTTTTCAGATGGCGGAAGTCCTTGCTGGAGCCGCCCTCCACCATGTAAGTCGCCAGCGTCCAGGGGCTGCCTGAGAAGCCGATCAGCGGCATGCGGCCGTTCAGCTCACGACGAATGGTCGACACCGCACGCATCACGTAATCCAGGTCGCGCTCGGCGTCGGGCACGCTTAGCGCGGCGACTTCTTCCTGTGTACGCACGGTTTTGCGGAATTTTGGGCCTTCGCCGGTTTCAAAATAGAGCCCCAAGCCCATGGCATCTGGAATGGTCAGAATATCTGAAAACAGAATGGCCGCATCAAGCGGGTAACGCTCCAAGGGCTGCAGGGTGACTTCGCAGGCCAGGTCATGGTTGCGGCAAAGATCCATAAAACTGCCCGCATCGGCCCGGCTGGCGCGGTATTCCGGCAGGTAGCGGCCCGCTTGACGCATCATCCACACCGGGGTGCGGTCGACGGGCTGGCGCGCTAGTGCGCGAAGAAAGCGATCATTTTGCAAAGGTGTAGTGGTCATAGACACTTGCTCTTAGGAAATTTGCCCGCATCGTATTGGAAACCGTACTTGGGAGCGTACTAGAAACCGTTTTGGGGATCGTATGAGGGCAATTGTACTTGAAGATAGGTGTTAGGGCGGCGTACTCGATGGCAAAAATCGTCGCACCCGGCCAATTTTTCTCCATTATTTAGTCGCTTTGTCAGCGTGAGGCGGGCGCCGCTTCCTGTTAGAATACTGGCCCACTTTGCCAACACTGGTGTGGTTAACTGGTTTGGTCAATCAGCGAGGTAACCTGTGACCATTCGCTTCATTGCCGCTTCCCGGCTGCCCACGCCCTGGGCAACGTTTACTATGCATGGCTTCGAAGATGAGGCTACCGGCAAGGATCATATCGCCTTAACGTTGGGTGATGTGACCGGCGGCGAGCCGGTGTTGGGGCGGGTGCACTCCGAGTGTTTGACCGGTGACGCTCTCTTCTCCATGCGCTGCGACTGTGGCTATCAGCTCCAGGAAGCGCTAAAACGCATCGCTGAAGAGGGCCGCGGCGTGCTGTTTTACCTGCGCCAAGAGGGGCGGGGAATAGGCCTGTTAAACAAAATTCGTGCCTACCACCTGCAAGATCAAGGTGCTGATACGGTCGAGGCCAACGAGCAGCTCGGTTTTGGCGCCGACATGCGCCGCTATGATCTGTGCGTGCCGATGCTTAACCATTTGGGCATCACAGCGTTAAGGCTCATGACCAACAATCCGCGCAAGGTGGATGCCCTCACCCGCGACGGCGTGAATGTCGTCGAACGTTTGTCGATCACCACCGGCCTGAACCCTCATAACGAGCAGTATCTCTCAACCAAAGCGGGCAAGCTTGGTCATATGATGGCTTTGGATGACTTCACCCACGCCAGTGATGTGGATATTGAGCGCAAGGGGTGATACGAGTGGGGGATGGCATGCGAGGAGCGCTCCAGGATGAACGCCGTCAGTAAGGAGCAGTACAAGCAGTATAAACAGCAGCGTGAAAACCTTCCCGAAGAGCAGGGCGAATTCAGTGTATTCGAAGAGTGGCTGCACAGTATCACCCACGGTATCGGTGCTGTGCTCAGTTTGGTGGGAATGGTAGTACTGTTGGTTGCGGCGAGTTACGCCGCCCATGTCGACCCGTGGAAAATTGTCAGCCTGAGCCTGTACGGCACCACGCTAGTCCTGCTTTATACCGCCTCTACCCTTTACCACGGCATCCCTCATCGGCGCTGGAAGCAGCGCTTTCAGTTACTTGATCACTGCGCGATTTATTTACTCATCGCAGGTACTTACACGCCCTTTTTACTCGTCAATATGCGCGGCACTACAGGCTGGGTTTTGTTTGCCGCCGTGTGGTCGCTGGCGTTGGTGGGCATTGCCTGCATACTGCTATGGCCTCAACGTTTTTCGATATTACGTGTGGCGATTTATCTGCTCATGGGCTGGATGATCGTGCTGGCATCAGGAGAGATGGCGGCGAGTCTTTCAACGACCGGCATTGCCCTACTGGCCGCGGGAGGAATTACCTACACGCTAGGGGTGATTTTCTACGCCGTGCGTGCGATTCCCTACAACCATGCGATTTGGCATCTATTTGTAGTGGCTGGCAGCATCTGTCACTACTTTGCTGTTTATAGCGCCGTTCTACCGCACGTTTCAGCTGCTTAATGGTTAATCGCTCGACTTCGAATCATTGCCTGCTTGAACCCGCCTGTAAATTAGATGGTTTTTAAGGGGTTAAAAATACCTGTAACTCGCAGTTTCCCACTGTAGACTAAACGTTAAACTTAAGTTTTAGGATGTTGAGCCGACAGTAGTATCAGGTTTAGATGCAGACCTTGATGTATTTAACGCCGTGCATCCTGAAAAAAACACAGTGGGTTCGTATAGTGATGTCTATTGCCACACCCAAAACGACATTCAATAAGCTTTTCCAACAAGAGGATTGTCATGAGCACTGTTAACAACGCCCACGACACGACGATGCCGTCGGTACTGGGCAAAAAAGACAGTACTGATGAGATGGTGCATCGCATAGGCCACTTAACGCGCCTACTGCGGGACAGCATGAAAGAGCTGGGCCTAGATCAGCAGATTAGCCAGGCGGCGCAGGCAATACCGGATGCTAATGACCGGCTCAATTACGTTGCCTCAATGACGGAGCAGGCCGCAGAGCGGGCATTGAATGCCGTTGAGCGCGCTCAACCGGTGCAAGACAGCCTTGAAGAAGAAGGCGCTGCGCTTAATGAGCGCTGGCAGGCGGCGGCAGCTAAGCTCGCGGCAGTAGAAGGTGATGCTAAGCTCGTCGAGGATACACAGAACTTTTTGAGCAGTAAGCTTCCCACCGCAACCGGGGCTACTCAAAAAGAGCTGCTTGAAATCATGATGGCCCAAGACTTTCAGGATCTCACCGGTCAGGTGATTAAGAAAATGATGGAAGTCATCAAGCTCATCGAAGAGCAGCTTGTTCAGGTGCTGGTCGATAATGTTCCTCACGTCACCGACGGCGTTAAGATGGAAGATGACCGCGATGAACATGCCAAGCTTCGTAACGGGCCGCAGGTGAACCAAAATAAGACGGATGTGGTGGCAGGGCAGGATCAAGTAGACGATTTGCTTGATGATCTTGGCTTTTAAGCAACGCCCGACTAGTTTAAAAACCGTTGCCACATACTGCCAGCAACGGTTTTTAAAGCGTTTAGATGTTGATTAACTCTCTGCTGCTGCCTGCTCTTTTTCGATTGCTCTAGCCATCGCGGCGCGCTGAATATGGCGTTCGCGATAGGCAAATAGCGGTTCGGGTAAGCGGTGCTTCATGCTGACCGCCCACGATAAGGTATGGGTTAAAAACAGATCCGCAAGGGTAAAGGTGTTACCCACCAAGTTTTCTTGCCCGTTGTAGCGGCGCTCCAGCGCGCTTAGCGCACGCTGAAACTCCCATGCGCAGACCGGCAAAATAGCGGGAACGCGTTTATCTGTGGGCAGGGCAAACTTATGCTTGGCTTGATTCCACAGTGGCTGCTCCATTTCGGTGACGATAAAGCTGAGCCACTGGTCGACCTGAGCGCGAGCGGCAGGGCTGCTGGGTAGGAGGGTGCCGTCGCCATATTGCTCCGCTAGATAACGGCAAATCGGCACTGATTCAAATAGCGATACTTCTCCATCTTCAAGAACTGGCACCTTGCCATCCGGGTGACGCGCCAAATGCGCGGCTGTTTGCCCCTCGCCTTTATCCAGCGCCACATGCTGGCACTGATACTCTAGGCCTAACTCTTCAAGTGTCCACGCTGCTCGTAGCGAGCGGGAGTGGGGGAATGTGTATAGCGTGACCATTACGGCTCCTTAGTACCCTTAATCTTCTTGTTGTTGTCTTTGCGACGGTTTTTTTCTAAATGTAGTAGAGGCCTAACAGGCTGCACTGCAACCTATAGAATTAAGCTTAAATGCCCCTGAATAAGCGCTGGTTATAAATGTCTTGGCGAGTTTCTATTAAGTGAATATCGGTAATGGTGGGGTGGAGAGGGTTAATGACGGCAATATTCTCCATTGCACCGGGTACAGCACAGCTGGGAACTAGCAGCATCAGCGTATCGCAACGCTGCAGCCATGCAGTGCCTAGTGTTTGAGTGCTTTCAGGGTAGGGGTAGTGGTGCCAATCGTCGGGTAACTGGTGCTGGGGCCAGATGTCCCTACCGGTATCGTCGGGGAGCTCGAAAATACCTAACCGGTAGTTGGCGGGTAGCAAGCGGGGAGAGGGCAGATAATTACCGAGTTCCAGCATCGCTACGCTTGCAGAGGTGCCGAAATAGACGACAGGGTTGCCTGGAGCGTTCCATCTTGCGCCATCCCGGTAGCTGGCGCCAAGGCCGCTTAAATTATTCATATAGCGTTCGGGAGCGATGCGGTATAGCTTCATTAGCTAAATTCACCGAACTCAATTTTACGCAGCGCTTCCCTCACTAACTGGCGACCTTCGAAAGTATCAAAAAGATTCAAAGGCGTCTCGCCCGCCAGCGCAGGAATCGGCGTATTTAGCCACTCATGGGCTCTAGCGGTATCGCCAAAAACAGTTTGAGCATGGTAAAGCACGCGCAACACATCCAGCACCTCTTCGCTGTCGGTGCGGCTTAGAGCTTTGCGATGGTAGAAGCGATGCAAATTGCCTGGCGTGGTTTCCAGCAGTCTGACAAACAGTTCACGATTATTGCCCATTGCCTGAATCGCTTGTTTTACCACGCTGCCTGGGACACCGACGCGCACCGCGTGAATAAAGGCGATCTTATCCGTCAGCACATTAACCGATACGCTAACGCCACTAACAGCTTGCTGGCTATTGGAATAATGTTCGAGCGCTTCCATAAGTACCTCCTTCGCTGAACGCTATAGAAGTATGCATCATTTTGATGATGGCTTTCCATCAAAATGTTTTCAGCGCTTCTGAGTATCCTTTCTCTTTATCCCTCCCTCGCCTCGCGGATCCGCTCGTAGGCATTGCCGATTTCGCTGGTGCGCGCCTGTGCGATATCACGCATGCTCTCGGGCAGGCCTTTGCCGGCCAGTTTGTCCGGGTGGTTTTGGCTCATCAGACGGCGGTAGGCTTTTTTGATTTCAGCATCGCTGGCGTCATCAGAAACCCCCAATACGCGGTAAGCGTCCTTGAGAGCCTCTTCGCTGGCGCCTTGAGAGTTCGCGGCCGCGCCGTGCAACATCGCTTCGATCTGCTGAACTTCGGCGTCGCTGCAGCCTACTCCCCGGGCGACACGTAGAATCATCTCGTGCTCGGCGGGGTGAAGCACGCCATCTGCGGCGATAGCAGAAAGCTGAACCTGGATAAATACCTGGCGCAGTACCGGCTGGCGTTGGGTTAAGCGGTTAACGGTGGCCAGCTCGGCGTCTAGATCGAAGTCATCGGCGCGACCACGCTCAAAGGCGGCTCGGGCCTTGGCGCGCTGTTCGCCCTGGAGGTGCATTTGATCAAACAGCTTTTCGGCAACGTCCAGCTCGCCTTCGGTCACTTTACCGTCGGCTTGGCATAGGCAGCCCATCACCGAGAAGATCGACTCCAAAAAGCCTTCCTGGATGCGCATCCGGGCGATATTCAGGCGACGGCTAAGGCGCTTGCCTAGCCACCAGCCCAGGCCACCGCCAATCAGCAGCCCTACCGGGCCTCCAAACGCAAGGCCAATCAAGGCGAAAATAATAATTAGAAATAGCATATTAGTCTCAAAGTAATTTAAAAAATAATGGCTTATGGCAGTCGAGCGCGAATAGCCTGCTCAATGCCTTCGATATCCAGTTGACAGTCGGCAAGCAGCTGCGCGGGAGTGCCGTGCTCTACAAAGGCGTCCGGCAGGCCGAGATTGAGCACTTCCACCTGAACGCCTTCGGCGTGGAGCAGCTCATTCACGGCGCTACCTGCGCCACCGGCAACCACATTTTCTTCCAGTGTCACCAATAGTTCGTGCTCGTCGGCAGCGTGCAGCACTGCATCGCGATCCAGCGGTTTGATGGAGCGCATATTGATGTGGGTTGCATTGAGTCGTTCGGCGACTTCCGCTGCGGCGCTGTTGAGGCTGCCAAAGGCGAGCAGCGCAATACGCACACCATCGTTGTCGGCATGGCGGCGCACTTCCGCTTTGCCAATGGCGAGTGGCTCAAGATGCGCGGGAATTTCCGCACCTGGGCCGGTGCCACGGGGGTAGCGCACAGCAGCAGGACCAGGGTGGTGATAGGCGGCACTGAGCATGGCGCGGCACTCGGCTTCATCCGCCGGGGCCAGAACCACCATGCCGGGCACACAGCGCAGAAAGGAGAGATCCATGCTGCCGTGGTGCGTGGGGCCGTCTTCGCCCACCAGGCCCGCGCGATCAATGGCGAAAGTGACGTCCAGGTTCTGCACGGCAACGTCATGAATCAACTGGTCGTAGCCGCGCTGCAGAAAGGTGGAGTAAATCGCCACCACGGGTTTCATGCCTTCGCAGGCCATACCCGCCGCGAGCGTTACCGCATGCTGCTCAGCAATCGCCACATCGAAATAGCGCTGAGGGTACTCTTTTGAAAAGCGAATCAGGTCGGAGCCTTCGCGCATGGCGGGGGTAATGGCCATCAGGCGCTTGTCGCTTGCCGCCATATCGCACAGCCATTCGCCGAACACATTGCAGTATTTTTTCTTCGCGGGTGGCGGGGTAACCACCGGTTTCTTGACCGTAGTCGCGTTGGCTAGCGTTTCGGGTTTTTCCAGCTTAGTAATAGCGTGGTAGCCAATCTGATCCGCTTCGGCGGGCAGAAAGCCTTTGCCTTTCACCGTCTTGATATGCAGAAACTGCGGGCCGTCGAGGTCGCGCAGGTTTTCGATCGTATGGGTTAACGCGTCTAGGTCATGGCCATCAATGGGGCCTACGTAGTTAAAACCCATCTCTTCAAACAGCGTGGCGGGGCTGACCATGCCTTTCATGTGCCCTTCAGTGCGCCGGGCAAGTTCCAGGGCGCCGGGCAGGTGCGAAAGCACTTTTTTACTCTCTTCGCGTATTTTCAGGTAGGGCTTGCTGGAGAGCACCCGAGCTAGGTAGGTCGCCATGCCGCCGACGTTCTCGGAAATCGACATCTCGTTGTCGTTGAGCACTACCAATAGATTGGCATTCACGTGGCCAGCGTGGGCGAGGGCTTCAAAGGCCATGCCGGCGGTCAATGCGCCGTCGCCAATAATCGCGCACACGTGACGCTTATCGCCCTGTGCCTTCGCTGCCAGTGCCATACCCAATGCCGCCGAAATCGACGTGCTGGAGTGGCCGACGCCAAAGGTGTCGTACTCGGACTCGGCGCGGCGTGGAAATGCTGCCAGACCGCCGTGCTGGCGAATACTTAGCATGGCCTCGCGGCGGCCGGTGAGAATCTTGTGCGGGTAGGCCTGATGGCCCACGTCCCACACTAGTCGGTCGTGGGGCGTTTGGTAGACATGGTGCAGGGCAACGCTCAGCTCGACCACGCCGAGCCCAGCGCCAAAGTGACCGCCGGAAACACCCACGCTATAGAGCAGGTAGGCGCGTAGCTCGTCGGCCAGTTGGGCGAGCTGGGAGGCATTCATGGCCCGCAGCGCGGCGGGGTGGTCAAAGGAGTCGAGCAGCGGCGTCGTTGGGCGCTCGCGGGGGATTTCGTCGAACAGCTTCATGGGCATCTTTAGTGGTCGCGCTCGATCATGTAGTGGGCTAAGTCGGCCAGCGGTGCAGCACGCTCGCCTAATGGGGCGAGTGCGGCAATGGCCTCGTCAATCAGGCTGTGCGCTTTGCGTTGAGCACCCGCTAACCCCAGCAGGCTGGGGTAGGTGGGCTTGGCGCGTGCGGCATCGGCGCCTGACGTTTTGCCTAGGGTAACGGTATCGCCGGTCACATCTAGGATGTCGTCGTGAATCTGAAAGGCTAGACCAATGGCGCGGGCGTAGCGAGTAAGCGCGTCTAAGCGCGGGTCATCGTCGTCGACGGCTACCAGGCCGCCCAAACGCACTGCAGCGACGATCAGTGCGCCGGTTTTATGGGCGTGCATGTGGGCCAGGGCATCGACATCTGGGTGATCGCCGACGGCGTCTAAATCCAGCGCCTGCCCCGCCACCATGCCATCACGGCCAGAGGCGGAGGCCAGGGTGTGCACCAAATGGCTCAGCCGGGGGTGCGCATTGCTGGCCAACACTTCGAAGGCCAGCGCCTGCAGGGCGTCTCCGGCCAGAATCGCACTCGCTTCATCAAAGGCTTTATGCACAGTGGGCTGACCACGACGCAGGTCGTCGTCATCCATGGCTGGAAGATCATCATGGATCAACGAGTAAGCGTGGATTAGCTCAATGGCCGCGGCGGGGGCATCCAGAGCATCGTCTTTAGCACCGAGTGCCTGACCAGCCATATACACCAGTAGCGGTCGCAGGCGTTTGCCGCCGGCCAGCAGGCCATGGCGCATTGCCGCCTCGAGGCGTGGCGCTACCGCTGGGCGGTTATCAAACAGCGCCGCTAGGGTGGCATCTACGCGGGCATTGCTGGTCTGACGCAGGGTGGCAAGCTGGCTAGGCTGCATGGCTACCATGGGGGCGTCTCCTTGCTCTCATTCTCGGCCGCATCCTTAGGGTCGTCGGGGCCAGTAAAGGGCGTTACGTTTAAACGTCCTTCGCTATCTTCACTCAGCGCCCGCACCTTGAGTTCGGCGCTATCCAGGCGCTGCTGGGCATCGCGGGTCAGCCGCACGCCCTGTTCAAACGCGGTCAGTGCATCTTCCAATGAGAGCTCGCCTGACTCGAGACGTTCAACGATGGTTTCGAGTTGCTCAACCGTCGCGGCAAAGTCCTGTGGGGGTGATGTCGTGTCACTCATTGGGGGGTGCCTGTAAACCGGTATGTTTTTTTAAATAAGCTTAAATAAGCCCACAGTATACACCGAGGCTGGGGGGCGGCGTCTGCCCTCTTCAATACAGCTTGTTGCGCGACTTGCGATCCATTCATTGTCACCACGCAGACTTTTCATCATTCACACCCGGCCTGAACGATGCGGGCTGTGCTACGATATGCGCCTCCCGTGAACCGATACACGGCGCATGCCGCCGACCATAGAGGTTGATTCAGCCATGGCCAAAACGTCCCTGGACAAGAGCAAGATCAAGATCCTGCTACTCGAGGGCGTCCACCAAAGTGCGGTGGACAATTTTCACACGTCAGGGTACGCCAATATTGAGCACCTGCCGACGTCCCTTGATGAGGATGCGCTGATCGAAAAGATCCGCGATGTTCACTTCATTGGTATTCGTTCCCGCACCCAGTTAACGGAGCGCGTGTTCGAGGCGGCAGAGAAGCTAGTCGGCGTTGGCTGTTTCTGTATCGGCACCAATCAGGTCGATTTAACCGCTGCCCTCACCCGCGGTATCGCGGTATTTAACGCGCCGTACTCCAATACCCGTTCGGTGGCCGAGCTGGTGCTGGCAGAAGCGATTATGCTACTGCGCGGTATCCCAGAGAAAAATGCCCGCGCTCACCAGGGTGGCTGGCTGAAGTCAGCGAAGAACTCCCACGAAGCGCGCGGTAAAACGCTGGGTATCGTTGGCTACGGCAGCATCGGTGCGCAACTTTCGGTGCTGGCCGAATCGCTGGGCTTTAACGTCATTTACTATGATGTCATCGCCAAGCTGGGTATGGGTAATGCAAACCAGGTAGCAAGCCTTGAAGAGCTGCTGGGTCGTTCCGATGTCATTAGCCTGCACGTGCCTGACCTTGCCTCTACCCGCTGGATGATCGGCGCAAAAGAGATCGCTGCCATGAAGCCCGGCGCGATCTTTATTAATGCCTCCCGCGGTAGCGTCGTTGAAATCGAACCGCTTGCCGAAGCGCTTAAAGCAGGCAATCTCAACGGCGCGGCGATTGACGTCTTCCCGGTAGAGCCGAAAGGCAACGAAGAAGAGTTTGAGAGCCCGCTGCGTGGCTTGGAGAATGTGATTCTGACCCCGCATATCGGTGGCTCTACCCTGGAAGCTCAGGAGAATATCGGTATTGAAGTGTCAGAAAAGCTGATTACTTACTCTGATAACGGCACCACCGTGACCTCGGTCAACTTCCCCGAGGTGGCGCTGCCCGCTCACCCGGACAAGCACCGTTTGCTGCATATTCACGATAACGTACCGGGCGTGCTGTCGCAGATTAACCGCGTGCTGTCTGAAAATGACATCAACATCTCCGGTCAATACCTGCAGACCAATGAAAAAGTCGGTTATGTGGTCATTGATGTAGATAAAGCCTACGGCCCCCAGGCGCTGGAAGCATTGAAGCAAGTGGATCACACGCTGAAAATTCGTGCGCTCTACTCGGCGCAAAATAGCTAACGCAATTGGTTAAATAAGTTGGCTGTAAAAACGGCGCCTCTTGCGAGGCGCCGTTTCGGTTTAGGCAGTTTAGTAGGTTCGGTCTTTAAGCAAGATCAAACAGCAGCACTTCGCCTGCTTCCTTGCCGGTAAGGTTTATCGCCTCATCCGGTTGGAACGCCGCGGCGTCGCCTGCGCTCAGCGTCTCACCGTTAATCTCCATTTCGCCGTTCACCACATGCAGCCAAGCGTAGCGCGAAGGCGGCGCTGTTGCCTGTTCGCCAGCGTTAAACAAACCCGCGTAAAGGTTCACATCCTGGTTGATGCTCACAGACCCGTCGCGGCCTTCTTCAGAAGCCACTAAACGCCATTGCCCTTGACGCTCAGCGCTAGGAAAAGCCTTTTGCTCATAGCTGGGTTTAATGCCGAGCTGCTTGGGTTCAATCCAGATCTGCAGGAAGTGCAGCCCGTTCTCCTTGGAGTGATTAAACTCGCTGTGCAGCACGCCGGTGCCCGCCGACATGCGCTGCACATCGCCCGGGCGCATCACCTCGCCATTGCCCATATTGTCTTTGTGCTCCATCTCACCTTCAAGCACATAGGAGATAATCTCCATATCCCGGTGAGGATGGGCGCCAAAACCATGGCCACCCGCTACGCGGTCTTCATTGATCACGCGCAGAGCGCGGAACCCCATATGGTTGCGGTCAACGTAGTTGGCAAAGGAAAAGGTATGGAAGGAACGCAGCCAGCCGTGGTCGGCGTAGCCCCGCTCGTTTGAACGACGAATAATCATGGTGTGCTCCGCAGGTTGCGTGAGATTGAATAATGACAATATACGCCTTACTGACGCTCCGTGGGGTGAAGCTTTCTGCACGTTCCTGTCGAATAAATCGATGTATTAAATGTGATTGCCAGCGCTAAACTTTTGGTTAGCTTTCGAGTAAAATCCTGGCCTCTTCTAACCCGGTCCGCCCTTTGCGAGGGTGACTACCAGGAGTTTTGCATGTCAGTAACTATTCAAACGCCGCCCATTGTGGTCGCTGCGCTGTACAAATTTGTCACCCTCAATGACTTTGAAGCGCTGCGCGAACCGCTGCGCCAAACCATGCTCGATAACGATGTAAAGGGCACGCTGCTGCTCGCCAAAGAGGGCATTAACGGCACGGTGGCGGGTAGCCGCGAAGGTATCGACGCACTGTTGACCTGGCTGACTGCTGACCCACGCTTGGCTGATATTGATCACAAAGAGTCTTTTTGTGACGAAACGCCGTTCTACCGCACCAAGGTCAAACTCAAAAAAGAAATCGTCACCCTCGGCGTGCCGGATATCGACCCTAACGATACCGTGGGCACTTACGTCGAGCCGGAAAACTGGAACGACATCATTGCCGACCCGGAAGTACTGGTGATCGATACCCGCAATGATTACGAAGTGGCGATTGGCAGCTTTGAGCGGGCGATCGATCCTAAAACCACCACATTCCGCGAGTTTCCCGAGTACGTGCGCGAGCACTACGACCCGGAAAAGCATAAGAAAGTGGCCATGTTCTGCACCGGCGGCATCCGCTGTGAAAAAGCCTCCAGCTTTATGCTTAAAGAAGGCTTTGAAGAGGTCTACCACTTAAAAGGCGGCGTGCTGAACTACCTGGAAAAAGTCCCGGAAGAGCAGTCGCTGTGGCGCGGTGAGTGTTTTGTGTTCGACAACCGGGTGACGGTTCGCCACGACTTAAGCAAAGGCGAGTTCGAGCAGTGCCACGCTTGCCGCATGCCCATCTCCGCAGAAGATATGCAGTCTTCTGCATACGAACCGGGCATTAGCTGCCCCCACTGCATCGACTCGTTGCCGGAGAAGACCCGCGCGGCGGCCCGTGAGCGCCAACGCCAAATCGATTTAGCCAAACAGCGCGGCGAGCCGCACCCCTTAGGCCGCGACACCCGCCTAATGAAAAAATGAAGTAGCGCACTGTAGGCAAGATTTTTAAACAAAAACGTACGTAAAGCTTGTGCGCTAGACTGATGGGCAAAGTGTTACTCAACCTCAGGAGTTCACCATGCCCATCACCACTGATGACCTTTCCACAACGGCCTCCCTCCTACAACGTTTTGACCACCAAGGCGTCACAACGCTGACGATGAGCGCGCCAGAGCGCTTTAACGCGCTCTCGGAAGCCATGTTGCAAGCGCTTCACGACGCGTTAGCCGAAATTGCCAACGATAGCAGCGTGCGCTGTGTGGTACTTGCCGCCGAAGGCAAAGCCTTCTGCGCCGGGCATGATCTGAAGCAGATGCGTGCCAACCCCGATAAAGCCTACTATCAAGCGCTGTTTGCCCGCTGTAGCGAAGTGATGCAGGCCATTGTGCACTTGCCTGTGCCGGTCATCGCCAAAGTGCAGGGCATAGCCACCGCTGCGGGCTGCCAACTGGTGGCGAGCTGTGATCTGGCGGTGGCGGAACGCAGCGCACGCTTTGCTGTTTCCGGCATCAATGTTGGCCTGTTTTGTTCTACTCCTGCGGTAGCACTTTCCCGCAACGTTGCGCGTAAACACGCCATGGAGATGCTGCTTACCGGGGAGTTTATCAGTGCTGATCAAGCCGCTGAGTGGGGGTTGATTAACCGCGTGGCAGATGATGACGCGCTGGACGAAGCAACTGAAGCCCTGGCCACCAGTATCTGCGCGAAAAGTGCCGTTGCAGTGCGCACCGGAAAAACCATGTTTGCCCGTCAGTTGAGCATGCCGCTCGACGAAGCCTACGCCTTTGCCGGGGAAACCATGGCCTGCAATATGTTAGCCGAGGATGTGGGTGAGGGGATCGATGCGTTTATAGCTAAGCGGCTACCGCGCTGGAACCATCGCTGAATGAATGGAATTCGTTTCCGTAAACGCGACAATTGCCATGTTGTCACGTTATCCTGACGCCCTTTGTATTTTAGGGAAGCCGTCGTCAGCAAGGGCGCTTTTAGTAAGTAGTAGGAGCGCTTTTGGGAGCGTCTTTTAGCAGTGCCTATTTGGAGAAAGCCAAGTGAGTGAAGCCAAACGCAGGACGGTCGGTCGTCCGGCGAGTACCGCCAAAGCTAGCGGAGGCCATAGCCAGTCGTTGGTGCGTGGCTTAACGCTGTTGGAGTACCTTGCGGCCAGCCCGCTTGGTTTAGCCCTTTCAGATGTGGCGGAGATGGCTGAGTTGGCGCCCTCTACCACCCACCGCTTGCTGCAAGCCTTGCAGAGTCAGGGGTTTGTGACCCAGGAGAACGAGCAAGGCCTATGGCGCATCGATGTCAAAACCTTCCGTATCGGCAATAGCTTTCTTGAAGCCCGCGACGTGGTGGCCACAAGTCGCCCTTTTCTACGCCGTTTAACCGCTGAGACCGGCGAGACCGCTAATTTGGGCATTCGCGATGGGGTCACGGCGGTATTTTTAGCGCAGCATGAATCACCGCAAATGATGCGTATGATCACCCGCCTAGGTTCCCGCGCGCCGCTGCATGCCTCCGGCGTAGGTAAAGCGCTGCTAGCGTGGATGCCCGATGATGAGCGCGCCAAACTGCTGGATGGCAGCGAGTTGGCAAGAGTGACCGCCAATACGCTCTATCAATCCGACACACTTCAAATGGAAACAGAGCAGATTCGCGCCCAAGGCTTTGCCTGTGACCGTGAAGAGCATGCCATTGGCCTGCACTGCGTGGCCGCCTGTGTGTTTGATGAGCATGGCACGCCGTTGGCGGCGATCTCGGTTTCTGGCCCGGTGGCGCGCATCCCGGAAGCTCGCTTACTCACCCTGGGGGCGCTGGTTCGCCAAACGGCCGATGAGATAACCCAGCAGTTGGGTGGGCAGGTGCCACGTTAACGTGGCTCACTGAGTCTATGCTAAGCCTGTTTTTTGTCGCCCTGGTCAGCGCCACGCTGCTTCCCGGTGGGTCGGAAGTGTGGCTAGCGCGGCTGTGGTGTCTCGGCGAACCGCCTCTGGGGCTGTGGGCGGTGGCCACGGCGGGCAACACTCTCGGCAGCATGATCAACGTGGCGATGGGCCGCTATGCGCGTCAGTTTCAAGATCGCCGCTGGTTTCCGGCCTCGCCACGCAGCTTAGCCCGAGCGGAGCGCTGGTATCATCGCTTTGGCGAGCTAAGCCTGCTGGTTTCCTGGGCACCGATTATTGGTGACCCTCTCACTGTACTGGCCGGCGTTTTCCGGCTGCCCTGGTGGCGGGCGCTAGCGTGGATTGTGGTCGCTAAAGGTACGCGTTACGCGGTGGTGTTACTGCTGGCACAGCAGTGGCTATTATCGCTTTGCCAGTGAAACGCCTTATTAATCAAGTCATGTTAACCTGTACAACTTTTTCACAAGCGGCGCTGGCAGTGTAGAGTGTAAGCAACTTGGGCTGCCTATTATTGGCTTGCGTAAAACTAAGCAGCCGTTAGATTGAACAGAACACTCACCCAAAAGGAGGTTTAGGTGTGAAGCCACTTCGTTTATTACCCTGGCTAGGTGTCTGGCTATTGGCAATGATTGCCTTAATAGCCACGCCAGCAATGGCGCAGAGCGCGCCAAGTGAGTCGACCAGCGCCGATGGTGCTGCATCCTCTGAAGAAGCAGCGCCTACGTCCTATGAGGCGCTGGCGAACCTGCTAGAGGATGAGCAGTCGCGGCAAGAGCTGATTGAGATGTTGCGCAATCAAGCCTCAGTGCTGCCCAATGGCGTTGCTACCGAACTCTCCCCGGAAGCGGCCGCTCAAGGCAGTGAGATAGCGCCGGAGGATGTCTCGCTGCCACGCCAACTCGCTGAGCTCACCAGTCGTGTGGTAAGCGATGTGGGTGGTCAATTCGAGCAAGTGGTAGGCATTGTCGGCGGTCTGTTTTCTGGCCAAGAGGCCGACAGTGTCTTTGATATGGCCGCCTTCACCAGTGCGGCGATTAATCTGGGTATGGTGATTGTCGCCACCTTTGCACTGTTTATGATTGTTCGGCGGTTGGCTAAGCCGCTGTTTACCAAAATCAGCGGCTGGTCGCTGAATGGTAAAAATTTAACCCCCGTTTTACGTTTGGTTTTCTGCGTGGCGATTGCGGCAGTCATCGATGTGCTGCTTGTCGGCTTGGCCTATGTGGGTGGTAATCTGCTGGCCACCTTTGCGATTGGTGAAGCAGGGGAGCTCTCGACCCGTGCCTCGCTGTTTTTAAATGCGTTCTTGATTATTGAACTGCTCAAAGCCGGTGTGCGAATGCTGTTCTCTTCGCGCTACGAAGGGCTGCGGCTACTGCCTATCTCTGCCCAGGAAGCCTCCTACTGGAACCGCTGGTTAGCGCGGTTGATCGGCATGGTCGGTTACGGCCTGATGGTGGTAGTCCCGCTGGTTAACTTCTATGTAGCGGCCTCACTGGGTCAAGCGGTCGGTACGCTGATTATGCTGTTGGCGTTTATCTATGCGGTGGTTGTGGTGCTAAGAAACCGCGCCCGTCTGCGTGGTAATCTGAACGAGATGGCGGCAAAATCAACGCTGACTGCCAGCCGCGTCTCGCTGCAGCTATTTGCCCGTACTTGGCACCTGTTCGCGCTGCTCTATTTCTTGATCGTATTTGTGCTGACGTTAACGCGCCCCGGCGATGCGCTGCCGTTTGTGATGTTTGCCACCTTGAAGTCATTGGCCGCGATTGTCGTTGGGTTGTTGGTGTCGTCTTTTCTTACCCAGACCATTGGCCGTCGGATTACCCTGTCGGACGATCTGCGGCGCAAATTACCGCTGCTTGAAAAGCGCTTAAACAGCTACGTGCCCAATGCGCTTCGCGTGCTGCGTACGATCATTCTGATTGTGGTCATCATGATGGTGCTGAACGCTTGGGGCGCCTTTGACCTAGCTGCCTGGTATGCCTCTGAAGGTGGCGCCGTGCTGGTTGGCAACCTGACCAGTGTTGCGGTGATTTTGATTGTGGCGCTCGCCGTGTGGCTGGGCCTGGCAAGCCTGATCGAGCATAAGCTCAATCCGGAAACCGGCTACGGTGAACCCTCTGCGCGGGCAAAAACCCTGCTCAGCCTGTTTCGTAATGCCCTGGCAATCGCTATGGTCACGATTACCGGCATGATCGTACTGTCGGAAATTGGCATCAATATCGGCCCATTGATTGCCGGTGCCGGTGTACTTGGTTTGGCGATTGGTTTTGGTGCTCAGAAGCTGGTGCAGGACGTTATCACCGGGGTATTTATCCAGGTCGAGAACGCTATGAATACCGGCGATGTGGTCACGGTGGGTGGCGTGACAGGCACCGCCGAACGGCTCAGTATCCGCTCTGTCGGTATTCGTGATTTGTCCGGTACTTATCACATCGTACCGTTCTCCAGCGTGGATACCGTGTCTAACTATATGCGCGAGTTTGGTAACCATGTGGGTGAGTACGGTATTGCCTATCGTGAGAGTATTGATGATGCCATTGCACAGCTTCAATTGGCTTTTGAAGACCTGAAAGCCAGCGAAGAGCATAGCCATAAATTGTTGGCGGATCTGACCGTGGCAGGTGTCATTGCGCTGGCAGACAGCTCCGTGAACATCCGTGTGGTGATCAAGACTACGCCGGGCGACCAGTGGGCCGTGGGCCGCGCCTACAATCGCCTCGTCAAGCTACGCTTCGATGAAGCGGGTATCGAGATACCTTTCCCGCATACCACGCTCTACTTCGGGCAAGATAAAACTGGTTCTGCGCCTCCCGCAAACCTGCGTGTTATGCAGCAAGCCTTTACGATCGATGGTAGCCCGGCTGGGCAGCCTAAGTCGGGTGATATTACATCGGATGACAGGTTTGATCCACGCGGTAGTAAAACTAGCTCTGATACTTTTGAACACGAAAAGCCTGACCATGACGACGTCGATGAAACTTAAACTGTTGTTATCGTGAAGCGATTGTTATCAATCGCTGCAACGAGGCCGCCTTCAGGCGGCCTCGTTGCGTTTTAAGGGCTGAATTTTTATTTAATTGGCATAGTTTTCTGAGTGCCGACCCTCCAGATTGCTTGACTCCCCGCCATCGACAAACAGAATCTGCCCCGCTACAAAGGGGTTTTCCAACAAGTAGTGCAGAGCTTGTACAAGGTGGTCGGGGTGCCCCTGGCGCTTGAGCGGAATGCCTTCAATACGCCACTCAATATAGGCGCTAGTGCGCTGGGAAGCGGGCAGTACCACGCCAGGGGCGATGCCGTTAATGCGAATGCGCGGTGCGAACTCCAGTGCCGCCATACGAGTCATCTCCGCTAGGCTCTTTTTCGATAGCAAATAGGCTGCATAGGGATACTGGTGATAGGCCACCTTATTATCGATGATATTGATCACCTGGCCCTCTTGAACGGTTTCGGCAAAGTAACGGGTGAGCAGTAGCGGGGTAAACATATTGACCCTGAACTGTGTCTCCAGCATCGCCAGCTCGGTCGCCGAGATCGGCGCGGGTTCATAGGCAGAGGCGCTGTTCAGCAGCAAATTAAGCCCTGGGAAGCGCTGCTTGGCCGACTGGAGTAAGTCGTTTAAGTCTTCGTTTAAAAAATCGCAGGAAAATATTTCGCACTCCCGCCCTTTAGCGCGGATACCGCTGGCGACCTCTTCGGCCTCTTTGCGGGAGCGATTAACGTGTAGAGCAATATCAAAACCGGCATCAGCCAACGCTTCGGAGAAGAATCGGCCCAAGCGGGTAGCACCGCCGGTTACCAGAGCAGCCTGATGATGCATAAAGCGTTCCCTACTGTTTTATTGGTATAGGAAGACTTTCTGCGTGAGTGTAGCGTTTGTCAATAACTTATACACAGCTTGCACGTGGCACGTGCTTAGAGGTATTGATAGATGAGTCCTGCTTACAGGGCCATTCAAGAAGACGTCACTTTTAACAGGATGTCGCTATGCCACCAACGACGTTGTTTACCAAACAATCTGAAGCGCTCCATGAGTGCTTGATCTCTTTAGGTTCTAACATCGACCCAGACCACTATGTGGCTCAGGCGGTCGATATCATTAACCGTGAGTGCAATCTGTTGGCTCGTTCCAAAACGATTCGCACCCAGCCGGTGGGGTACCAGCAGCAACCCGATTTCCTAAACGCCGCGCTGTTGGTGAGCACACCGCTTGAGCGTGAAGCGTTTCGTGCTTACCTCAAAGGGGTGGAAGATCGTCTGGGCCGTGTTCGGGGAGCGATTAAATCGGGGCCACGTACTATGGATCTAGACATTGTGGCTTGGGATGGAGAGGTGGTCGATGACGGTTACTACCTGCACGACTATGTAAAAAAACCTGTTGATGAAGTGCTGGCGAGTAGTGGTCGCAGCCTTGAGCCTCAAAAGTGTTCATGATTTTTGCGTTTAGGCCGATAGTAACGTTGTAGCCGCCATCAATCGGGCGCGCTAACTTCCCTGGAGGCGTGCGTTGCTCAGCCTAAATACCAATGTGATGTCGCTAACCGTGCAGAACAATCTGCGCGGCAGTCAGCAGGCCATGCAGACCGCCATGCAGCGCCTCTCTTCTGGGCTGCGCATCAATAGTGCCAAGGATGACCCTGCCGGCCAGGCGATTGCCAATCGTATGACGGCGCAAATCAAAGGCATGACCCAGGCGATCCGCAACACCAATGATGGCATATCAATGGTGCAGACGGCGGAAGGCTCGCTTAATCAGATTAACGACAACCTGCAGCGCATCCGTGAGCTGAGTGTACAAGCAGCTAACGGCACCAACTCTTCCGACGACCTGGATTCTATCCAAGACGAAATTGATCAACGTTTAGAAGAGATTGAGCGCATCGCCGGGAAAAGTAACTTCAATGGCATTGGGCTTTTGAACGACACTAAATCACTGAACATTCAAGTGGGTGCTAACGTTGGCGATACCATTGCCGTTCGTTTTGAAGCCATGAATTTACAGGGGTTGGGTCTTGATGGTTTGGACGTGACTGAGGATTTCAGTGGGACGGATAAACCGATAGATAGAGTGGATGAGGCGATCAAGCGGTTAGATCGCCAACGTAGCTATTTGGGGGCGGTGCAAAACCGTTTTGAAAGCGTAATTGATGGCCTCAATAACAGTATTGTTAACACCTCCGCTGCCCAGTCGCGTATTCAGGATGCCGATTATGCTAAGGAAGTCTCCAACCTTGTGCGCGCCCAGATCCTGCAGCAGGCAGGCATTGCTATGTTGGTTCAGGCCAACCAGCAGCCGCAGATGATTCTGCGCCTGCTGGAAGGGCTATAAGGTAAGCACTGTAGCGCAGCTCTCTTAATCAATAATGCCCTGTTCACGGGCCATGGCGTAGGCTGCCTGTGGGCCATTCCAGAGTGACGGCAGCAGTATCAACGAGACCGGAATCGCGGTGATAACAATGAACTGCTGCAGCGCGCCAATCTGGCCTGCGCCCATATACAGCAGTACCGCTGCCATCAACGCCATGGCGATCCCCCAAAACGCCCGCATGACCGGGCTGGGGTTATCGTGCCCCGCCCCCACTACCGCAATGGCGTAGCTCATTGAGTCGCCGGTGGTCGCAACGAAAATGGTGGTCAGAAGCAGGATCGCTAGTGCCATCCAGGTACCGCCGGGCAGTGCTTGGGCAATGGTTAAGGTGGCTACATCAAACTGGAAGTTGTTCAGCGCCTCGGTTAAATCAATCACCCCGGTGAGTTGATAATAAATGCCTGAGCCGCCCAGCAGGGTAAACCACACGGTGGTGGCAATCGGTGCCAGGATTGCTACCGCGATGATCATTTCGCGGATGCTGCGACCGCGGGAAATACGCGCCACAAAAATCGCCATCAGCGGCGCATAGCCAATAAACCAGGCAAAGAAGAATACTGTCCACCACTGCATCCACCACGCCGGAGCGGTCTCTGCGGTCATGGTCGCCATGGTAAAGAATTCGCTGACATACGCGCCCATGCCTGAAACGTAGCTATTGACCAAAAACAGTGTGGGGCCAAAAACAATAATGACCGCGCCAATGGCTAGCGCCAGTAGCACGTTAAAGCGGCTAAGTAGTTGAATGCCTTTGTGTACGCCGCTCATGGAAGAGAGCACGTAGATGCTGCCGAGTACGGCTAGAATGATCAACTGGCCGGGATAACCTTCCGGTAAGCCAAACAGCTCGTGCAGGCCGAAGCTGACCTGGGTGGCCAAAAAACCAATTGGACCCACAGTGCCCGCAACCAAAGCAATTACGCAGCAGGCATCGACGATGCTGCCCAGCGGGCCGCGCATTAGTCGCTCACCCAGTACGGGGTAGAGCAGGGTGCGGGGCTGAAGCGGCTGGCCTTTCACGTAGTGCGCATGGGCAAGCACCACGGCGGTTAGCGACCCCAGTACCGCCCAAGCCATAAAGCCCCAGTGCATGAAGGACTGCCCCAAGGCGCCGGAAACGGCGTCAGCGGTGCCTGCTTCGCTATCAAACGCGGGAGGCGTTACCACAAAGTGGTATACCGGCTCACCGGCGGCAAAGAATACGCCACCGCCTGCCAGCAGCGTACACAGAATGATCGAGAGCCACTTAAACGTGCTCATTTCTGGTGCATCTAAATTGCCGATTTTAGCTTTAGCGGCTGGGGTTATGGCCAAACCGATGGCGATAAAGAACGTCAGCAGGAGCAGCAGTTGAAAGTAACTGCCCAGCACTAGCGCGGTCCAGGCGAAGCCAGCGCTGATGCTGTCAGCTACCAGAGTTACGTCGTAAAGCGACAGTGCGAGAAAGGCAACGATAAAGCCGATACTTAATATCAATACAATAGGGTCGCCGAGCGAAAACCGCTGAGAGCCCTCAGAATTGGGGCTGGGGTGGGTCATGTTAAATACCTTATGGGGAGCGAGAAACTGAAATAGCAGCCTATTAAAGCGTGCCGTTAAGCGGTGTAACGCCACATGAGCGTTCAGAAGTTGGTGATTGAAGCAGGCGAAATTACAGGTAAAAAAAAGCGCCATTCAAGGAATGGCGCAAGACAGGAAACTGAGCTTAGTATATCGTCAATTTAGACCAACGTCTAATATGTTTTAACTTGGTGCGTTGCTCAGGGGTAAATGCACCATTTTGGCCATATAGCGGAGGGCGGCGGCACTTAACTGTCTACCTAATAGCATGAAAATTAAATAAAAAATCAATAATGGCAGTATTGCTGCAATGCTAAAGCATATTTTGTATACAAGGTATGCTCACGATGATGACCTCCACTTCTAAACGCCGTTTTTCTACTTCAACACTAGGCTTTCCCACTGCAACACCAGGTTTTTCTACGGCGCGCCTGCTCACCGGCTGCGCGGCAGCGCTGATGTTAATACCGGCTATCAGTTACGCCGACGATACCCAAATACGTTTTCAGCTGGATTGGCGCTTTGAAGGCCCCTCCGCGCCGTTTTTGATGGCTGAAGAGAAAGGCTACTTCGCCGACGAAGGGTTGGACGTTCAGATTGATTCCGGCAGCGGCTCGGCGGGTGCGATTAATCGCGTGGCGTCCGGGGCCTATGAAATGGGCTTTGGCGATCTTAATGCGCTGGTCGAGTTTCTCGCCGAAAACCCCGATGGCCCCGGTATCCAAGGCGTCTATATCGTCTACGACGGCACCCCCGCGGCGGTGTTTGCCCGCAAAGACCGCGGCATCGAGAGCCCGGCTGATTTAGCCGGTAAAACCATCGCCGCCCCCACCTTCGATACCGGCTACCGCGCCTGGGGCGTGTTTGCCGCGGCTAATAATCTGGACGCCGACGCGGTGGAGTGGCAAAACGTCGACCCTACGCTGCGCGAAACGCTGCTAACCCGGGGCGATGTGGATGCAATCACTGGCTTCTACTTCACCAGCCTGCTCAATCTTGAAGAGCGGGGAATGAGCGAAGACGAGCTGACTATTATGCCGTTCCCAGACTACGGCGTGCCCCTGTACGGCAACGCCATTATCGCTAGTGAATCCTTCGCCGAAGAAAATCCGGAAGCCGTGCAGGGCTTTCTGCGCGCCTTCAACCGCGCCCTGGGCGACACCATTGCCGACCCCGAGGCGGCCATTGAGTATGTTAAAAACCGCGACGGCCTGATCGATGTGGAAATGGAGACTCGGCGCTTAAGACTCGCTCTGGATGGCGTCGTCGACACTCCTGAAGTGCGCGAAAATGGCGTGGGCGGAGTGGATGACGAGCGCCTGGCTCAGGCGATTCAACTGGTTGCCGATGCTTACGACCTCACGTCAATTCCTTCACCCGATCAAGTGTTTAGTTCAAACTACTTACCTGCCCAGGAAGAACGCATGCTGTTTCCGGCCGAGGGCGAATAAGCATGTCGGCAGCATTTGTCACCTTTGATGACGTTAGCCTGGCCTACGATGCGTCGGGTAACGCCATTGAGGATATCAACCTGAGTATCCACGAAGGCGAGTTCGTCGCTTTCGTGGGCCCCTCCGGCTGCGGTAAATCGACCTTTATGAAGCTCTGCACCGGGCTGCATGCGCCTACCACTGGTGCCGTGCAAGTGGATGGAGAACCGGTCACCGGGCCGTTGAAGATCTCCGGCATGGCGTTTCAAAACGCCAACCTGCTGCCCTGGCGCACCACACTGGATAACGTCCTACTGCCGTTGGAGATCGTTAAACCCTACCGCCATCAGTTTCGTAAACGGCGCGAAGAGTTTGTCGGCTGGGCGCGCAAGCTGCTCAAGACCGTGGGGCTTGAAGGCTACGAAGAGCAGTATCCGTGGCAGCTTTCCGGTGGTATGCAGCAGCGGGCATCGATCTGCCGGGCGCTGATTCACCAGCCGCGCCTGCTAATGCTGGATGAACCCTTCGGCGCGCTGGATGCGTTTACCCGCGAGGAGCTGTGGTGCGTGCTGCGCGATCTGTGGGAAGCGCAGCGCTTTACAGTGGTACTCGTGACACATGACCTCCGCGAGGCGGCGTTTCTGGCCGATACCGTCTACATCATGAGCCGCCGCCCCGGACGGGTGATTGAGCGCCGTGAAATAGAGTTGCCGCGACCCCGTGCACTGGAAACCACTTACCAAAAACCCTTTATTGATCTGGTTCAGGAGCTGCGGGCTCAAATTGGCGAAGTGCGCAGCACTTAATAAAAGCCCCCAGCACCTGATGAAAGGCGCACTTATGACGAAAAATAATCAGTTAATTGAACGACTGGCGCCGTGGATAGCGGTGGTCGCGTTGGTTGTTATCTGGGAAGTAACGGTGCGGGTGTTTGATGTGCCCAGCTTTATCTTCCCCAGTGCCTTGGAGACGGCCCAGGCGCTGGTAACTTATTCCGAGCCTATCGCCATGCACTCCTGGCAAACCTTCTGGACAACGCTGATTGGCTTTGGATTGGGTGTGGCCGTGGGGCTGGTGTTGGGCTTTATTATCGGCTCGTCACGCTTTCTATATAACGCTTGCTACCCACTGTTAGTCGGCTTTAATGCCATTCCCAAAGTGGCTTTCGTGCCCATCCTGGTTGTCTGGTTTGGGATTGGCTCGGTGCCGGCGATACTCACCGCCTTTTTAATCTGCTTCTTCCCTATTGTGGTGAACGTGGCTACCGGTTTAGCCACGCTGGAGCCTGAGATGGAAGACGTACTGCGAGTGCTGGGCGCGCGGCGTATCGATGTGTTGCTGAAAGTGGGCCTGCCACGCTCGCTGCCGTATTTCTTTGCCTCGCTAAAAGTCGCTATTACTCTGGCGTTTGTAGGCACAGTAGTGTCAGAAACGGTCGCCTCCAATCAGGGCATTGGCTATCTGATGATGAGCGCCGGTTCGCAAATGCGCATGGGGCTGGTCTTTGCCGGGCTGCTGGTGATCAGCGCCATGGCCATGGTGATGTACGAGCTATTTGCCCAACTGGAAAAACGCATGACCGGCTGGGCGCACCGTGGTCAGAATCGCTAGGGCCAGTGCGCAACTCACCAGCGGTAAAGCAGTGAAGCGCTGGTGGTGTTGTCGGTGCGCTCGCTGGTGTCGTCAGGCGGTTGGGAGTTGTGCTTGATTTCATGAGATAAGCGCAGCGACAGCTTTGAATTGAGCCTTGCCGTGAGCGCTGTAAGCGACCGCGACGTGGTATTTTGGTCGGTGTACTCAAACGACATTTCCTGCTGAATATCGGCGTAGTCAGAAAAAAACCATTGATAATCCAACGCTGTATAAGCCACTGCTAACCGATAATCGCCATGTTCGCGTAGTCGGTCATGACGATAGCCTGGCCCTGCCTCCAGCGAAAAAACATGGGTATCGTTCTCTAAAATCTGACGCCCATAGCCACCGATGGCAGAAAGCTGCTGGTCGTAACCGGCAAAGCGATCCTTCTCCCAGCGGGCAAACCCAAACAGATAGTGGGGGCCATCCAGTTCATAGCGTTCGCGTCCTGCGACTAAGTACTGCTCGGCGCTGGTTTTGTCATCCTTGGTGACGTTACGCACTTCACCACGCAGCGAGTAGGTGAAGTTACCGGTAAGCCACGTCAGCAGCGTTTTACCGATTAGCGTCTGGCTATCGGTATTGCCCGAGAGGCGGGTAAAACCCAGTTCAGCATCGCCACTGAACACGGGCGCATCTTCCTGGGGAGGCGGTGGAGCGTAGAACGGGTTGGCATATGCCACGGTTAGCCATAGTGGCCAGCAGGCAAGCAAGAGTATCCATCTAACGATCGCCACTACATCCCTCCTTGATTTCGGCATTGGGCTATTATATCAGCGAACGATGACTCTGGGGTGACGGCGATTAACGCCGTTGGCTAGCGCGTGCCATAATGGCGCGGTCACGCATTTCGAGTCTACCTATGAGCGCTTCCCGCCCCCGAACGTTAGCCGACCTGCAGCGCTGGCGCCGCACTCGCGCAAGGCGCAGCTGGTATAAACGCAGTTTTCGCCTTCAGGTAATGCTGTTAGTCGGACTACTGTTGGCAGGCATGCTACTGGCGCAGGGCACCTACCTCAATCACCGCAAGGCAGAAATTATTAGCCAGCAGATGGGCGAGCGAGCGCTGGCGGTGGCCAAAACGGTGGCGTCGATGCCGCAAATTATCAACGCCTTTTCAATTCCCGACCCCTCTTTCATTATTCAGCCCCTCGCAGAGCGCGTTCGCCATGAAACGGGCGCGCGCTATGTCGTTGTAGGCAACGCCCAAAGTATTCGCTATTCCCACCCCGTGCCGGAGCGGATTGGGAAACCAATGGTGGGAGGCGATAATGATCAGGCGCTGATTCATGGCCAATACTATGTATCCGAGGCAACCGGGTCATTGGGCACTGCCATTCGTGGCAAAGCGCCCATTTGGGATGAAGAGGGCAATATCATTGGCCTGGTGTCCGTCGGCTTTATGATGGATCGCGTGGCCATGGACGTAGCCCGCTACAACAGCTTTGGCTGGGCGCTGGTGGCGCTGATGATTTGTCTCGGCTTTGCCGGTGCTTACTGGCTATCGCAGCATCTTAAAAAGGTCATTTTAGGCCTGGAACCCTACGAGATTGCCCGCTTGGCTATGGAGAAAGAGGCCATTTTGCAGTCGATCCACGAGGGTATTCTGGCGGTTAATCGTGAAGGTCATATTACCTTGGTCAACCAGCAGGCGCGGCGCTTTCTCAACCTGGACGATGAGCATGTGCTGCTGGGGCAGCCCATCCGCGAGGTCGTGCCCAATTCGCGGCTATTGGAGGTGCTCCGACGCGGAGAGCAGGAGTTCGACCAGGAGATGTGGCTGGGCGATCACCCGGTGGTGGTCAACCGCGTGCCGATTCTGCACGAAGGCGAGATTGAGGGGGCGGTGGCCACTTTCCGCAGCCGTCGCGAAATTGTCGATCTTTCCCACGCGCTTACCCAGGCCAGCCGTGATGTGGATATGCTGCGTGCCCAGGCCCACGAGTTTTCCAATAAGCTCTATACCATCTCAGGATTACTGCAGTTAGAACGCATCGAGGAAGCTCTCGCGCTGATCCATCAAGAAACCGAACGCGCCCAGGCGCAGATGAGCTTTTTAATGCGCAACGTGGCCGACGCCGTGCTTAGCGGTACGCTACTGGGTAAACTTACCCGGGCGCGGGAGCTGGGCGTAGCGTTGGAAGTCGATGAGCAAAGCTCGCTCTCCTGCCCGCTAACGCCCACCGGCCAAGAAGTGATGATGAGCGTGGTGGGTAACTTGCTGGACAACGCCTGCCATGCAGCGCTGAATGGGCCGAGTAAAGCGCCCAAAGTACGCCTGTTTTTCACCGATTTGGGGGAGCAGCTGTTGATCGAAGTGGAGGACAACGGGCCCGGAGTACCTGCCCAGCTCGCCGAATCGATTTTCCAGGAAGGCTTTTCGACCAAAACGGGCAAACACCAGGGCATTGGCCTGGCGCTGGTGGCCAGGCTCTGCCGCCAGCACGGCGGCGCCGTGACCCTGGAGGAGAGCGAGCTGGGGGGCGCATGCTTTATCGCGGTGCTCGACCGCTCGCTGTGTGTGCAGCAAGACCAACAGCAGTCTCAACAACAATTTTAAAAACAATTTCATCAACAATTTCAAAAACAGTGACCACGACGGCTAGGGGGGAACGCAATGTCTGATGGGCAGTACGGCATTTTGGTCATTGAAGACGATTTTCGCATTGCCGATATCCACCGGGCCTTTATTGAACAGAGCGACGGCTTTTATGTGGTGGGCATGGCGCGCAACGGTAGCGAAGCCAAGGCGATCATGGCGGAACAGGCCACCAACATCCAGTTGATCTTGCTCGACGCCTACCTACCCGATGTTGAAGGCCTGGAGCTGCTATGGGCGATTCGCCGCGACTACGTGCATGTGGATATCGTCATGGTTACCGCTGCCCGGGAAGTAGAAACCATCAGCGAGGCGCTGCGTGGTGGGGTATTCGACTACCTGATCAAGCCCATTGAAGCCGCGCGAATGACGCAAATGCTGACTCGCTTCCGTCGCGAGCGTGAAGCCTTGGCCAACCGTGCCGAGATGAATCAGGATGAACTGGACTCCGTGCTGGCGCGCCTGAAGCCCGGCGAGCCGTTGCGTGCTAAAAGCCAAGCCCTGCCTAAAGGTATTGATCGGCTGACGCTGCGCCGGGTGATTGATGCCCTGGCCGACGCACCCGACTCGCTCACCGCCATGCAGATGGCGCGCATCATGGGTGCCAGCCGCTCAACCGCCCGCCGTTATTTAGAGTTTTTAGTTGCTGAACAGGCGGTGAGTGCGGAGCTGGGCTATGGTGATGTAGGGCGGCCTGAGCGCCGCTATCGGCTGTTGGAGGCAGCACACGAGTGGCTCAACACTCTATAAAGGAATGTGGTAATTAGGCGCGCGTGAACAAAATGAACAAAATAGCCATAAAGAACTTTTTGTCTTTTATGCGCACAAGCTTGTCGGTCAGGGTAGTGGTCTTCTAACGTTCGCGGCGTGCAGTCTCACAATAAGAAGCTCTACACAGCAAACTCATCACACAACAAAACTGATACGTGGAGAACGCCATCATGACGTCGCTTACCCTCAAGCGTTTATCTGTATTTGCTCTTCCCATTGCTGCCTTTGCAGGCATGAGCACCGCCGCACAGGCGCAAGAGTGGACACCTGAACGCTCCATCGAATTCGTCGCACCGGCTAACCCAGGCGGCGGTTGGGATACTCTCGTTCGCACCATGTCGCGGGTGATTCAGCAAGAAGAGCTGGCCGATGAAAGCTTCGCTGCTATCAACGTACCTGGCGGCGGCGGTGCCGTAGCCTGGGCCCAAGTGGCCCGCGATAGCGGCAACCCGCACAAGCTGTTTGCCACCAGCCCGCCGATGATTCTGGTGCCGCTGGCAGGTGCTTCGCGCTACGACCACACCGACTTTACCCCGGTCGCGCGGATCAACACCGACTACTCAATCATCCTGGTCGCGGCAGACTCCGAGTATCAGAACCTCGAAGACCTGCTCAATGCGCTGAAAGAAGATCCCAGCTTGAGCGTTGGCGGTGGTAGTGCGCCTGGCTCCATGGATCATATTGCCATTGCAGGCCTTGCCTCTGCGGCCGGAATGGAAGCCTCGGCAGTCAACTACATCCCGTTTTCGGGTGGCGGCGACGCCATGACTAACCTAATGGGCGGCCATATTGAAGCCGTGGTCGGCGGCGCTGGTGAAGCGGTTGGCCAACTGGGTGAAGGCAGCCAACTGCGTGCGCTGGGCGTCTCTTCTGAAGAGCGTTTGGGCGGTGGCTTGAGCGAAGTGCCTACCTACCAGGAGCAGGGCTTCGACTACACCTTCGATATCTGGCGCGGCGTGATGGGCGCTCCTGATATGCCTGAAGAGGCAGTGGCCTACTACGAAGACCTGTTCGCCGAAATGCTTGAAACCGATGCATGGCGCGAAGCGAGCGACCAACTGGGCTGGATCGACGCCTACCAAAACAGCGAAGAGTTTGGCGCCTTCCTGGATCAGCAGCAAGAGCAGTTCAGCGACGTGCTGAGCGAGCTTGGCCTACTGCGCCAGTAATCCTACTCCTTGTATCGCCCAGTCGCCCAAGCGTGGCTGGGCGTCTCCCGCGGTTAACAATATGCGTTAACCGCGGGAGACGTGTTGGCTCCTTCGGAGAGATTCCTATGACTCGTTTAAATACCAATCAGTGGTTAGCACTGGTGTTTGCGGTATTGGCTGTTGGCTATATCGCGATGGCGTGGCAGATCCCTACCTTTCCTCTGCCGCGCCCGGTCGATTCTGACCTGTTTCCTAAAGTATTAGGCTTCTCGCTACTGATCCTGTCGGTGTTTCTATTTTTTGAGAAACCCACCCCGATAGCCGGTGCCGATGAAGTCGACGAAGAGGCGCAGCACGGGCCGCTGCTACTGACGCCCTGGGCGCGGGTCATCGTGACTTCGTTGGCGATTGCCGCCTACGCGCTATTGCTGGTGCCGCTGGGTTTTGTACTTGCTTCTACGCTGCTCTGCGTTGGATTGACGGCCTACTACGGCTATCGCCGCCATGGGGTCAACCTCGCTACGTCGCTGGGGGTAGTGCTGGCGCTCTACCTGACCATGACGAAGGTGATGGATGTTTACCTGCCCACTGGCTTGCTGCCTTTCTAAACAAAGCCTTGTTAGCAGGTCTTTCCGCTAGCAGTTCTTAAGAGAGTAATTCCCATGGATGCCTTCAATAATTTGATGTACGGCTTTGGCATCGCGCTTGAGCCAATCAATATTGCCTACGTATTTGCCGGTGTATTTGCTGGCACCATTATCGGCATGCTGCCGGGCCTTGGCCCTATCAGTGCACTTGCCCTGATGATTCCTATCACCTTTGCCATGGAACCCTCGTCGGGTTTGATCCTGATGGCAGGGGTTTACTACGGCGCCATCTTCGGTGGCTCTACTTCCTCGATTCTGCTCAACGCCCCCGGCGTTGCGGGTACCGTAGCAACCTCCTTTGACGGCTACCCGATGGCCAAAAAAGGTCTGGCGGGTAAAGCGCTGGCGATTGCCGCCTACTCGTCATTTGTGGGCGGTACGGTATCGGTTATTTTCTTGATGCTGGTGGCTCCGCTGCTTTCCAAAGTGGCCGTAAGCTTTGGCCCTTCCGAGTACTTTGCACTGATGGTGCTGGGCTTAACCGCCGTGGTCTCGCTGTCGGATAAATCGCTGATCAAGGGGCTGATTGCCGCCGTGGTGGGGGTAATTATCTCGATTGTGGGTATCGATATGCAGACCGGTACCGAGCGTTTTACCTTCGGCTCCGTTCAGCTTCTCGACGGTATCGACTTCCTGGTGGTGGCGCTGGGGATTTTTGCGCTTGCCGAGGTGTTCTACATGCTGCTGCGCGGCGGTGGTGGCAAAGAGGCGCCGCGTAATGCGATTGGCTCGCTGAAACTGACTCGTAGCGAAGTCAAAGAGATCGCTGGCCCCGTTGGCCGCAGCTCGGTGTTGGGCTTCTTCACCGGCGTTCTGCCGGGGGCTGGCGCGACCATTGGTTCGTTCCTGGGTTACAGCATGGAAAAACGCATTGCCAAAGATGGCGACACCTTTGGGCAGGGCAATATCAAAGGCGTGGCCGCGCCGGAAGCGGCCAACAACGCCGCCTGTACCGGCTCCTTTGTGCCGCTGTTGACGCTGGGTGTACCGGGTTCGGGTACCACCGCAGTACTGCTGGGTGCCCTGCTGGTCATGGGGGTCAATCCCGGCCCAATGATGCTGACAGAGCGTCCGGACGTGTTCTGGGGCGTGGTTGCCAGTATGTATATCGGTAATATCTTCCTGCTGGTGCTTAACCTGCCGTTGATACCGCTGATCGCCAAGATTCTTGATCTGCCCAAGCCGCTACTGCTGTCGCTGATTTTGATCTTCTGCATGATCGGCGTCTACGGCATGAGCTTCAGTGTGTTTGATCTGTTGCTGCTGCTCGGTTTTGGCCTGGTGGGCCTGGGTATGCGCCTGTTTGGTTTCCCCGCGGCGCCGCTGATTTTAGCGCTGATTCTGGGCAACATTATGGAAGAGTCCTTGCGTCGCGCGCTGCAGATCTCCGGTGGCGACTGGATGACCTTTATCGACAAGCCTATCTCGCTTGGCCTACTGGTCGTCGCCTTGCTGTCGCTTGGTCTGCCGTTACTGAAAAAACGCCGTAAGAAAATTCCACCCGACGTGGCTGTTTAACGCCACTACTTAAAGGGTGAATAGCAAGGAGCCTTGGTGATGCCAAGGCTCCTTTTTTTATCTGCACTTTCTTATCTACTTTTTTAACTAATAATAAAGAGTGGTTTTGTAACCAATGAGTAACTAATGCGTTAATGCTTTGTGTTTAAAAAGTTCAAGTACCTAGTTGGTGCACTGTCTTTTATTGGTGCATTGAGAGGGTGCTTCAGCAGCGTTAATGCGCTTTATTTTGGTGCATGTAGTGAGTTTTGAGATTTTGTGATGATTATTAAGTGGCTGATTAAATAGCTATAAGGCAACTTTGTGCCAATCTGGCGCATCCCTTGCAAGAGTTATTGGCTAGTGAACGTAATGGCTAGTGGACGTATTGGGGGAGCTAACACAACAACCCCAAGTGCGAAGCCAATCATCAAGCCTCGGTCATAACAAACCCCAGCCATAAGGGGTGCAAGGAGATTAACAATGAACACTCTCAAACGCTCGACACACCCTCGCCCCTTCCTTTCAAGTGGCCGTTTCGCGACCGCTTTACTCACCGCTGCCATCATGGGGGCCAGCACCCAAGCCATCGCCCAAGACGATGACCCGATCAAAGTCGGTATCCTGCACTCGCTTTCCGGCACCATGGCGATTAGTGAGACCGTCCTCAAAGACACCGTCGAAATGCTTATTGAGCAGCAGAACGAAGCCGGTGGTTTGCTCGGCCGTCAGTTAGAAGCCGTGGTGGTTGATCCCGCGTCTAACTGGCCGCTGTTTGCCGAACGCGCCCGGGAGCTACTAGACCAGGAAGAAGTGGACGTGATTTTCGGCAACTGGACGTCGGTTTCGCGTAAATCCGTACTGCCCGTCGTAGAGGAGCTCAACGGGCTGCTGTTCTACCCGGTGCAGTATGAAGGCGAAGAGTCTTCTGAAAACGTCTTCTACACCGGCGCAGCGCCTAACCAGCAGGCGATTCCTGCGGTTGAATACCTTATCAACGAAGTCGGTATCGAGCGCTTTGCACTAGTGGGTACTGACTATGTCTATCCGCGGACCACTAACCGTATCCTTGAAGCCTTCCTCAAGGATGAACACGGCATCGCGGATGAGGACATCATGGTCAACTACACGCCGTTCGGTCACTCCGATTGGCAGAACATCGTGGCAGAAATTCGCCGCTTCGGTGAAGAGGGTAAACCGACCGCCGTAATCTCGACGGTTAACGGCGACGCCAACGTGCCGTTCTATACCGAGCTCTCCAACCAGGGTATCGACGCTGCCGATATTCCGGTCATCGCCTTCTCTGTGGGCGAGCAGGAGCTTACCGGTATTGATACCGGGCCATTGGTGGGCCACTTGGCCGCCTGGAACTACTTCATGAGCGTCGATAACGATGACAACTACGACTTTATCGATGCCTGGATTGAGTACACCGGCGACGATATGGCCGTGACCAACGACCCAATGGAAGCGCACTACATCGGCTTCAACATGTGGGCCGAAGCGGTTCGCAAAGCAGGCACCACGGACGTCGATACGGTGAAAGACGCCATTATCGGTGTGACCGTGCCTAACCTTTCCGGCGGTTATGCAGCCATGATGCCCAACCACCACATCACCAAGCCGGTGCTGATCGGTGAGATTCAGGACAACGGTCAGTTCGATATCGTTTGGCAGACGCCGTCTACCGTGGCGGGCGACGCCTGGTCTGACTACCTGCCTGGCTCCCGTGACCTGATTGCCGATTGGCGCAAGCCGATGGAGTGCGGCAACTTCAACGTCGTGAACGGCTCGTGCGGTGGCAGCACCGCAGCAGAAGAAGCCGAAGCGGCGCTCGCTGAGTAAAAGCTCCTGTAGTGAGTAATACTGATCCCTCGTCCCTAGGCTGAAGCCCAAGTGGCGAGGGAGCACGCTAACTCCCCCTCTTTAGATAACCAAAGGAAGAACCCCATGAGGCGTTTCCTTTCCTTAGGGCTGCTGTGCCTACTGTTGTTAAGCATCACAGTGACCGCCCAAGCACAAACGAGCTCCACGAATACTGCCGACGATGCGGCCGCGCTCGAACTGTTGGAGGCGCTGGACGTTGAGTCTTACGCCGCCAAAGGCGAAGCTATCACCGCGATTTTGCAAAGCGACGACGAACGCGCCCGAGACTGGTTGCAGGCCTTGCTGGATGGCCGCTTGCAGCGCACCGAAGACGGCCGGTTCGTGCTGGTGCTAGAGAACCGCGGCCGCGACTGGCCGGTGGCCGATGTCCTAACCGGCGAAGCGCTGGGCGAGATGTCCCGTCGTGATCTGGAGCGTATCGGCATCAACAACAACCTGCGTAATCAGTTGCGCAGTGCCATCGCGGTAGTTGACCTTTACTCGCCTAATGTGGAGCGCCGCCGCACCTCGGCCGAGCGCCTGTTAGGGGAAGTAGATGGTGAGCTGGTGCCCACTCTCGACGACTTGATCGAACAGGAAGAGGACGAGCAGGTGCGTTACCGGCTGACCCAGGCCGTGGCGATCTACCGCGCAGAAGCGGGCGAAATGGCTGGGGTCGAAGCGCTGGACGGCAGCCTACACCCCCGTTCCCGCGTGGCATTGAGCCGGGCAGCCAATAGCGATGATCCCGTCGTCGCCAATGCCGCTGCCGCTTCTCTGGCGGGCATTGAGCAGCAACTCAAAATCAATCGTGGTCTGGAAACGCTCTATTTCGGCTTGAGCCTCGGCTCAGTGCTGGTGCTAGCTGCCATTGGTCTGGCGATCACCTTCGGGGTCATGGGCGTGATCAACATGGCCCACGGCGAGCTGATGATGCTGGGCGCCTACACCACCTGGGCGATGCAGCAACTGCTGCCCGGCCAGCCTGGGCTGGCGTTGATTCTATCGATTCCCGCGGGCTTTATGGTCGCTGCTCTGGCGGGTGTGGCGATCGAGCGCGGTGTTATCCAGTTCCTCAAAGGCCGTCCGCTGGAGACGCTGCTGGCGACCTTTGGTATCAGCCTGATTCTGCAGCAGCTGGTGCGCACGGTGATTTCACCGCTTAACCGTACCGTCATCACCCCCGAGTGGATGAGTGGTTCGCTAGTGGTGAATGATGCGTTGTCATTAACGCTTAACCGCATGTACGTGCTCGGCTTTGCGCTGGTGGTGTTTGCCGGGCTGATGCTGATTATGCGTCGCACGCGGCTGGGGCTTGAGGTGCGTGCGGTGACCCAAAATCGCGCCATGGCTCGCTCTATGGGCATTCGCGCAACTCGTGTGGATATCATGACCTTCGCGCTGGGTTCCGGCGTAGCCGGGCTTGCCGGAGTTGCGCTCTCCCAGCTCACCAACGTCGGCCCCAACCTGGGGCAGAACTACATCATCGACTCCTTCATGGTGGTGGTGTTCGGCGGCGTGGGTAACCTGTGGGGCACGCTGGTGGCCGGGCTATCGCTGGGGGTCATTAACCAGGTGCTGGAACCCTGGGCAGGCGCGGTGTTGGCCAAAATTATCGTGTTGGTCTTTATTATCCTATTCATTCAGAAACGCCCGCGTGGACTCTTCCCGCAGAAGGGCCGGGCTGCGGAGGGCTAAACGATGTCTTTAACGACCGAATCATCGACGAATTTTTGGCTAACACGCCCATTCAGCGAGCGCTCTACGCAGATTTTTCTCGGCGTGCTACTGGCCGCGCTGGCGCTGGTCACCATCCTGCACGTGGCAGTGCCGCCGGATAACCCACTGCATGTGGGTGCCTATACGGTCAACCTGTTCGGTAAGTACCTAAGCTACGCGTTGCTGGCCGTGGCGGTGGATCTGGTGTGGGGCTATCTGGGCATTTTGAGCCTCGGCCACGGCGCCTTTTTCGCCATTGGCGGTTACGCCATGGGCATGTACCTGATGCGCCAGATTGGCGATCGCGGTACCTACGGCCACCCGGTGCTGCCCGACTTTATGGTGTTCCTGAACTGGGACAGTCTGCCGTGGTTCTGGCACGGTTTCGATATGGCTTGGTTCGCCTTTGCCATGGTTCTGCTGGCGCCGGGGCTGCTGGCGTTAGTGTTCGGCTTCTTGGCGTTTCGCTCACGGGTCACCGGGGTATATCTGTCGATTATCACCCAGGCACTGACCTTTGCCTTGATGCTGGCTTTCTTCCGCAACGAGATGGGCTTCGGCGGTAATAACGGCCTGACTGACTTCCGCGAAATCGTCGGTTTTGACCTGCGCAGCGATGCCACGCGCCTAGGGTTGTTCCTGGTCACCGGCGTTGCGCTGGCGCTGGGGTATATCCTGTGCCGTGCGATTGTGACCAGCAAGCTGGGGCGGGTCAGCGTGGCCACTCGGGATGCCGAAGCGCGTACGCGCTTTCTCGGTTATCGGGTCGAGCGCTTTCAGCTGTTTGTGTTTGTGGTCTCGGCGATGCTCGCAGGCCTGGCGGGGGCGCTCTACGTGCCGCAAGTGGGGATTATCAACCCCAGCGAGTTCTCGCCGATTTTCTCCATCGAGATTGTGCTGTGGGTCGCACTGGGCGGTCGCGCCACACTCTATGGCGCAGTGATTGGTGCCATTTTGGTTAACTATGCCAAAACCATCTTTACCGGCGTCATGCCTGATGCCTGGCTGTTTGCATTAGGTGCGATGTTTGTACTGGTCACAGTGTTTCTGCCCAAGGGGGTAGCGGGGCTGTTTCGCTACCTCAAGCGTCGCAAGCGCGACGATTCGGCTAACCCTGATCATCAACACACGTCCAAGGAGGCCTCCGCATGAGTTTGCTGCAATCGCTGTCCCAGCGTGACCGGGTTTTCGATTTTATGGCGCCCCAAGCCTCACCGGTGGACGTTCGCCACGGGCCGATTCTTTATATGGAAGATGTCACTGTCAGCTTCGATGGTTTTAAAGCCATCAATAATCTTAACCTGACCATCAATGACGGAGAGCTGCGTTGCATTATCGGCCCCAACGGGGCGGGTAAAACCACCATGATGGATATCATTACCGGCAAAACCCGCCCCACCAGCGGCAGCGTGTGGTTCGGCAGTCGCCATAACCTGCTGCACATGAACGAACCCGACATCGCCAGCCTGGGCATTGGCCGCAAGTTTCAAAAGCCCACGGTATTCGAAGCGCTCTCGGTGTTTGAAAATCTGGAGCTGGCCATGGCGGCGGACAAGCGGATTTTTCCTACCCTGACCGCCCGCATGACCGGCGAGATCAAAGACCGTATTAACGAAGTGCTGGAAACGATCGGCCTGACGGAGCTGCGTCATCAGCCCGCGGGTATTCTTTCCCACGGCCAGAAGCAGTGGCTGGAGATCGGCATGCTGCTGATGCAGCGCCCGCGTCTACTGCTGGTGGATGAGCCGGTGGCGGGCATGACCGAGCAGGAGATGGAGCGCACTGCCGAGTTGCTCACCGGGCTGGCCGGTAAACAGTCCGTGGTGGTGGTGGAGCATGATATGGGCTTTGTACGCTCCATTGCCCGCCAGGTGACCGTACTGCACCAGGGCAGCGTGCTGGCGGAAGGCACCATGGATCAAGTCTCCAGCGACCCCAAAGTAATCGAGGTCTACCTGGGTGCTGACGACGAGGAGGCCGCCTGATGCTAGCGATCGAAAAGCTCAACCAGTTTTACGGCGAAAGCCACACGCTGTGGGATCTTGACCTTGAAGTGCCCACCGGTCAGTGCACCTGTGTGATGGGGCGCAACGGCGTGGGCAAAACCACGCTACTGAAAGCCGTGATGGGTGAGGTGGCGGTGAAAAGCGGCGAGTTGCGCTATGCCACTGAAGCAGGTGACATCGAGCTTACCAAAAAAGCCGTTGAGGCCCGCTCGCGGCTGGGTATTGGCTACGTGCCTCAGGGGCGGCAGATATTCCCGCTGCTCACCGTGGAAGAAAACCTGCGTACTGGCCTTGCCGCCCGCAGCGACGGGCTGAAAAAGATCCCCGAGCGGGTCTATGAGCTGTTCCCGGTACTCAAAGAGATGAAACACCGCCGTGGCGGCGACTTATCCGGTGGCCAGCAGCAACAGCTGGCGATTGGCCGCGCTCTGGTCATCGAGCCTAAGCTGCTGATTCTTGATGAACCGGGGGAGGGCATTCAGCCCAACATCGTCGCCCAGATTGGCCAGGTGATCCGTCAGTTGATTAAAGAGGATGGCCTAACGGTGCTATTGGTGGAGCAGAAGCTACCCTTTGCCCGTAAATACGCTGACCGCTTTGTGATTATGGATCGCGGCCGACCAGTGGCCAAGGGCGAGATCAGCGAACTATCTAATGAGCTGATCAAGCAGCATTTGACGGTTTAAGTTATCCCCACCTACGCCTGCTCGGCTGGAGTAGGTGGTGTATGTTGATTGGCCTAGTAGTGAAAAACACATTAGGCGTTAGGGCAAAAGCACCGTTTGTGACAGCTGTCTAGAAGTCTAGGGAGGCCGAGAACAAAAAGGTGCGGGGGGCGCCTAAGGCTAGGCTTGAGAGTTGCGGCATTGCCCAGTACGTTTTATCGGTCACATTGTTAACAGTGGCACGCAGTGTAAGCGGATAGCCGGAAAGGTTAGAGGTGTAGCGTGCGCCAACGTCATAAATAGTGTGTCCGGGTACTGATAGGGAGTTGTCACTATTAATGTACTGCTCCGACATTGCGGTGGCATTAGCGGTCAGTGTCAGCCCTGGTGCTGCGGGCAGATCCCATTCAGTGCCTAGCTTGGCTTGCAGATCTGGTACGCCGGTTGCCTGATGACCTTGCTCTTCATCGCTCGCGGCGCGGGTGATTTCTGGATCGACATAGGCGATGCCTCCCATTAGACGCAGGTTGCTGAGGGGGCTGCCGAAGAAGCTCCACTCCATTCCTCGGTTTCGCTGCTCGCCACCAAACGAGAAGATATTGGTTTCCAGGTCGGTGTAGCTGCTGGGCCGCTTGATTTCATACAGGCTAAGCGTGTGTGAAAAATCACCCAGATCAAGTTTCACGCCAATCTCGTTCTGTTTGGTCTTGTAAGGCTCGAATACTTCGCCTGCATTGGCGGCAGTCATAGGCGCCGTGGCCCCCTGACTGAGTCCTTCGATATAGTTGGCGTAGAGCGATACCTGGTCGGTGGCTCTGAAGAGTAGTGCGGCAGCGGGGGTGACCGCGCTTTCATCATAGCGGGAGATACGTTCGCCGGTCGCCACGCTGTAGGCATCGCTCACCACCTCCTGGCGTCGGGCGCCGAGCGTCAGCTGTAGGCGATCATCGGCAAACGAGAGCGTGTCCGCCAAGCCGTAGCTGTTCAAGCGTAGCTCGGTATGCATGATGTGCGGCGTGATGAAGTCTGCAGCGGCGCCCCACTGCGGATCGTATAGGTTGGTGATCCAGTCCGCACCGGGGACAGTTCTGCGGCCGTAGTCATGCTGCTCATGTTCGTAGTGGGTGGCATTGACGCTAATGACGTGGCTGACGGCGCCGGTCTGGAAATGGCCGCGAAGCCCGACTTCCGCCGATGTTTTTTCGACATCGAAGGCGAGCTGACCAATGCTTGTGCGATAGTTGCCTTGATCATCAAGCACCAAGGATGACATGGCACCGTTGTAGGTGTAGTTCGTTTCACTTCGACCCATAGACGCGTACCCCATGATCTCGTCGGTAAAGTCGAATTCGCCACGCAATATGGCGCCCTTGTCGCGAGTGTCGGCAAAGGCCCAGTCCGGATTGATCAAGGTATTGGAGTCGGGAGGCGTTGGAACTGCCAGGCCGGGGGCCAGGTTGATACCTCGAACGGGGCCATCGATATGGTCGTCTGCACTGTACAAGTCAGCTGACAGTCGCGCTTGCTCACCGCGCCAGTCCAGCCCCAGAGCGCCCATTTGAACCCTGGGTTCCTGGTTATCCACAGCACCCTCGCCGTCGCGGTATACGCCGTTAAAGCGAACGCCAAACTGCTGGTCGTCTCCCAGGCGTCGGCCGACATCAAGGTGCCCGCCAAACTGAACGTCGGACATGTACGTGGTGGTGAAACGCGTCAGCGGTTCATCACCCGCCCGCTTGGTAACCAGGTTAATGGCACCGCCAACGGAGCCACCTGGCGGCATCCCGTTGAGTAGTGCCGAAGGCCCCTTGAGCACCTCGATACGTTCGAACATTTCTGGGGACGTACGGTAGTAGGGTGCCATCCCGGCCAGGCCGCCGAATGTTACGTCGCGTGTACTGGCATCAAAACCACGTATTGCGTAGGTTTCGCTCCAGGCACTGGTGACGCCGTTGCTGAAGACACTCGGATCCGTCGCTGCGATCACATCGGTAATATTCTGAGCTTGTTGATCCTGGATAAAGCGATCCGTATAGCTGATGGTATTGAAAGGCGTCTCCATAAAGTCTTTATTACCCAGGAAACCCGCCCGGTTGCTGTAGGTGACTTGGCCGCCGGCATACGTATCGTTAACGGATGTCGCTTCTCCATGTACGGTGATGGGGGCCAGAATGGAGGTGCTGCGTGTCTCGGTCTCCTGGGTCTGTGCGAGAGCGTGTGAGGAGAGCAGCAAGGCAGCACTCGCGCTCAGCGCCAGCGGAAAGGCGCTCCTGACGAGCGATAAAGGGTTTGAGCAAGAGGCGCAATGTAGTGCTCTCGTCGGCTGTAGGGGGCGGTGGTGGCAACGTAAGGGCATGTCGATCTCCATTTTTAAACACAGAGGAACTACACCGCTTCAATTGAGCGCCTGTTAAAAGGCGCAATGAAGCAGTCAATGAAAGCGTTTTTTAGGTGCTTTAGTGCTTTAGTGCTTTGGTGCTTTGGGCTGCTAGTGCCGGTATCCGTCGATAATGTCATCCGCGATGATCGCCAGAGCGCTGACGCTGGCGGCGGTGACATACCAGGCTTCGGGGTCGACAAAGACCACCCGGTCATTTCGCCAGGCGTTAGTTTGGCGTAACAGGGGGTTGGCCAGACTGTCGGCACTCATGGTGGGCCGGTGCTCCATCACGGCAGTACGATCCACGACATAGATGATGTCGGGGTCGGCCTGCTGGATGAATTCGCTAGAGACCGGCTGGCCGTGCAGGCCGGTATCGATGTCGGGGGCGGCGGGGGCTACGCCGAACTCAGTGAAGATAAAGCCGTAGCGTGACTGCACGCCAAAGGAGTGGAAGGCACCATTATTATGCAGCAGGATAAGGGCTTTCTCAGGGCGGCCCTGGGTAACACGCCGGACCTCCTCGACGGTATGAACCAGCTCGGCTGCCCGCTGACGGGCCAATTCCTGTTTGCCAAAGATCTGCCCAAGATCCATGAGATGATCTATGACTACTTCAATGTGGTTGGTCTGACTGTTGCGGTAATCCACGTCGAAGTGCAGCGTAGGTGCGATCTGAGTCAGCTCGTCATAGTCGTTGGCCTGTAATGACGTCATAAGAATGAGATCAGGGTGAGCTCGATGCACTCGCTCAAGGTTAGGGCGTACGATGGCGCCCAGGTCTTCAATCGTCGGGTTGTCTCGATACTTCTCCAGAAAATGGGGAATAAAGTCCTTTGGCATGCCCACCACGGGAACGTCCAACTGATCCAGAAAGTCGACTTCATTCATGTCTAGTGCCGCTACTCGTTGTGGACGGTGATTGATCACGGTGCTGCCCAGCGCGTGGTGAATCGTCAGCGGCGTCATGGCCTCCTGGGCGGGCATATCATTGGCTGAAGGTTGATCGCACCCTTGTAGCAACGCCACCAAGGCGAGTGGGAGAAAGCGTGCCAAGCGGTTGTTGAGAGATCGTTTCATTCCAGGTTTCCTGAGGGCTTGAAGTAATTACATAGATAGCCGCGTTCGTTATGGGCGATGTCGAACGTCAGTCCGTAAAGCTCACTCAAGCGCCGTTCGGTGATCACATCGGAGACGTTGCCATCGCAGTGCACCGCCCCGTTCTTCATGGCGACGATGTAATCGGAGTAGTTGGCGGCGAAGTTGATGTCATGAACAACCAGGATGACCGTTCGTCCCTGCTCGTCGCAGAGGCGGCGAAGTGCCTGCATGATCTGAACGGCATGCTTGATATCGAGGTTATTCAGAGGCTCGTCGAGCAGCAGGTAATCGGTTTGCTGGGCAATGGTCATGGCCAAAAACGCCATCTGGCGCTGGCCGCCGCTGAGCTCGTTTAGATAAGCGCCGCGTAGTGCCGTCAGCGATAGAAACGCCAGGGCGTCGTCAATCACACGATGGTCATGCCGAGTGAGCGTGCCACGGCTATAGGGAAAGCGGCCAAAGGCAACCAACTCCTCAACGGTCAGGCGTAGGTTGAACTCAGGCGTCTGGCGCAGGGTGGCCACCTGCTTGGCATACTGGCCGATGGGAATGCGCGTTACCTGGGAGCCATCGAGCCGAATCTCCCCCCCAGAGGGCTTAAGCAGTCTCGCCAGCATCATCAGCAGCGTCGTCTTGCCCGCGCCATTAGGGCCCACCAAGGACGTTAACTGCCCTGATGGAAAGCATAGATTGACCGCCGATAGCACCGAACGGCCGCCGTAGGTTTTATGCAGGTCGTGAACCGTGATCATGCTGCGCCTCGCTTACGCACCATCAGCGACAGGAAGTAAGCCCCACACACAAGGTTGACGAGGATGCCGACGGTGGTTGTGTAGTTGAAGATATGTTCGACCAGCAGTTGGGCGAGGATGAAAAGGGCGATGGCGATGGCACAACCCAACGGCAGCGTGACCCGGTGGCGGTAAGTCCCGGCAAGCGCATAGGCCGTATTAGCCACGAAAATACCCATGAATGCCGTCGGGCCAAGCAGGCTGGTCGATACTGCCACCAGCGCAGCGATCAGCAAGAGCTGGCGCTGCACGCAGCGTCGATAATCGATGCCCAGTGATATGGCCTGCTCTCTGCCCAACAAGAGCACATCGAGCATTGGGAGGCTTTTTAACCCCACCAGGCAAAGCGTGGCCACGATCAGCGTGGCGTAGAGCAGTTGTGTGGCACTGGCGTGACCGAAAGAGGCTTGGCTGTACCCCATCAGAATGGAAAATTCGCCTGGGCTCATCTTGAGCTGAACAAACTGGGTGAAGGTGGTAATGACCATGGTCAGTACCAACCCCACCAGCAACAGGAAATAGACATTGTCTCTGCCGTCTTTAAACAGCCAGCGATGCAGTGTCCAGGAGTAGCCCAGCATCAGCAGGATAGACAGGGCGACGTTGCCGTGCTCGCCGAGCACCAACAGGCTGCGGGTGCCCAGGATCAGCATCAACAGGGCCTGAAACAGCAGATAGACAGCCTCGTAGCCCATGATGGCAGGCGTTAAGATCCGATTGCCGGTAAGACTTTGAAATGTAATGGCAGACCAGGCGACACAGATGCCGCCGATCACCATGGTGGCCAACCGCTCGAGCCGTTTCGGAATCACATACGCGAAGTCGAAACCGGAGCGCACGAAGACAAAAGCGAGCGCAAGAGCGACCACGGCTATCCAAACGGTGTGGCGAGTCTTGACCGTCATCGTTGTGTTCTCCCGACAATCAAGACCAGAAACAGTATTCCCCCGACGCAAGCCGTCGTTAAGCCGATGGGCACTTCAAAGGGATAGATCAGCAGCCGGCCCACAATGTCGCAGGCCAGCAGCAGGGTCGCACCCGACAGCGCCACGGCGGGTAGAGTGCGAGCCAGGTTATCGCCGTAGTAGAGCGCCACCAGATTGGGAATCACTAACCCGACAAAGGGGATGGCACCCACGGTGATGACCGTGACCGAGACGGTAATGGCCACCAGCATCAGCCCAATGGCGGCGGTGACGAGGTAGTTCACGCCTAAACTCGTCGCCATCTCTTCGCCCATGCCCAGTACCGTGAAACGATGCGCGTAGAGGTAGGTGAGTACAACGACCGGCAGAATAAGGTAGATAATTTCGTAATGACCCTGGACGATCTTCGAAAAATCACCCAGCAGCCAGCCCTGCATGCTTTGCAGGATGTTATGGCGGTAGGCGTAGAACTCGGCTAGAGCGCTTAGCACGCCGCCGTACATCAAACCGATGACGGGAATCAGTACCGTGTTGGTGAACTTGATGCGGCGAACGATAGCGATAAAGACAACATTCGCAGCGAAGCAGAACAGCAGGGCGGCCAGCATCCGGGAGCCAGCGCCCGCCGTCGGCATGAGGGGCAGCGATACGAGAATGCCCAGTTTTGCGGCATCAAGGCCGCCCGAGGTGGCTGGCTCCACGAACTTGTTTCGTACGATATGCTGGAGAATCACACCGCAAATCGATAGGCCCACACCGGTCAATGACACCGTGATAAGACGCGGCAGTCGGCTGGCCGTCAGCGTCAACCAAGCATCATCTGACAGGGTGACTAGTTGGTACCCGCTCATCTGCCGCGCACCTACCAGTAACGATAGCCCGCAAAGCAATACAAACAGGCAAGGCAGATATACGCGCATCACGAGGCGGTTTCCCCCGTTTTATTCGCGGTGATGCGCCACCCGTTGGCGGTCTGACGCTGGTCAAGAAACGTGGCGTACCGCCCCTGCCGAGCGAGTAACTCATCGGGCGCGCCTTGCTCAATGATGTGTCCGTCATCCAGCACGATGATCTGGTCAGCCATGCCCACAGTTGAGAGTTGGTGGGCGATCACCAATAGAGTACGTTTGCCTCTCAGGCGAACCAGCGTCTGGGTAATGATGGCCTGATTTTCCGCATCCAGTGCGGCAGTCGCTTCATCCACCAGTAGAATGGGCGCATCCTTGATCAGTGCTCGGGCGATGGCGATACGCTGGCGCTCGCCGCCGGAAAGGCGAGTGCCGCCTTCGCCCACCGGGGTGTCCAAGCCTTGGGGCAGGCGTTCGACGATTTCGATGACACCGGCCAAACGCGCTGCATTCATCAGTTCGGCATCGCTGGCTGCGGGGCGTCCAAAGCGAATATTGTCAGCAATGCTGCCGGCAAACAGGTAGCTCTCCTGGAAGATCTGGCTTACGTGATCCGCAAGCTGGGCGCTTGACATAGAGCGCACGTCCACACCGCCGACTAAAACACTACCGTGATCGGCATCGAAAAACCTCGCCACTAGTCGCGCCAGGGTGGTCTTGCCCGAGCCTGACTCGCCGATCAAGGCGGTCATGCTGCCAGGCGTGATAGACAGGCTCACCCCGTTGAGCACGTCGGGCTCATGCGGCGCATAGCGAAAACGCACAGCTCGCAATTCAATGGAGGCATCGCGGGGTGGCTGAGGAGCCGTTGGCTCGGCTAAGGGTTCAGCGTCGAAAATCGCCTGTATCGCCTCGAGCTGGCCCTTTGCACTGCGCAAAATGTCGCTATGTTGAGCGACGTCCAACAGCGGTTCGACGAAGCGGCTGACCAGCATCAACGCCACGATGACGCTGGTGATGCTCGACGCCGTCAGCGATTCTTCCAGAAGCGAATTGATCCACATGGCCGTTACGATCAGCAGCACGGCAAAGACTGCCTGCACTGCCCAGGCATTGAGCAGCGCCGAAAGTGCCGAGAGGCAAGCCAGCCTTGTTCCCGAGCGGTGCTGTTTTTCCATGGCCTGTTCCAAGAAGCGCGTGCTGTGGTTTTTGCCACTAAAGGCGCGTAATACCGCCTGGGCACTGGCGAACTCGACCATGCGCTGACTGGTCTCGGCAAAGTGTTGCTGAAAGGCGCTGTCGGCATGTCGGGCAAGCTTGGCGGTGAGGAATAAAACCCCCACAAGCAGTGGCAGCGCGACCAGCGCCGCCAAGCCCAACGGTGCGTGCAACACCAACAGCGCGGCAAGGATGACGATAGGCGTGACAAGCCCGCTGATCACCGGTGTAAAGACGTGGGCAGGGAGCTGAGCCACCGCCATCATACCCTGCGTGGTGACATGGCTAAGGCGTGCGGTATGCGTCGCGGTAAACCAGCCGACCGGCAGATGAGCCACGTGTTCGCCAAGGCGATGGCGGCCCGACTGCAAGATGGCTACGCCGACACGGATGCCCGCCTGTTCCACGTGCCAACGCAAGCCCCAACAGAGCAGAATGCCGCACAGTAGCGCTGCCAGCCAGGCGGTGGCCACGCTGAGTTGGCCGATCAGCAGGTAATTGAGTAGCGGAACAAGGGCCAGGATGGTCAGGCCGCTTAGCACGCCATAGGCGATGGCCAGCCCGAGATAGCGACGCAAGAGCGTGGTGTCGTCGCCAAGCAGTTGATTGAGTATTTTCAGCACGCTGCCACCTTCGCTTCCAGTGAGGTCGTGTTCTTTTCCAGTGCCCAAAGGCGAGCATAAAGGCCACCTCTGGCAAGCAGATGATCGTGATCGCCTTGTTCAGCGACCGTGCCGCCATCGAGTACCAGAATGTGATCGGCGTGCACGATCGTCTCGAGGCGATGCGAAATAATCACAAGCGTGCGTCCCTGGGTTAAACGCGACAGTGCCTGCTGAATGGCCAGCTCGCTGCTGGCGTCAAGCGCTGCTGTCGCTTCGTCAAGCACCAATAGGGGAGGGTCAAGTAACATGGCGCGGGCAATACTGACACGCTGCTGCTCGCCGCCTGACAGCTGGATATCTTCGCCAACAACCGATTGGTAACCGTGAGGTAGTGCTGCAATACGCTCGTGAATATTCGCCGCGCGAGCGGCCTCCTCGATTTCCTGCTGGCTGGCCGAAGGTCGGCCCAACGCAATGTTGTCGCGAAGGCTGGCATGGATGAGGCGCACGTCCTGCAGAACAAAACCGATACGCTGGTAGAGCGTTGACATCTCGAGATGACGCAGATCCACTCCGCCTAACGTAATGCGCCCGTGGGTGGGGTCAAAAAAGCGCAGCAGCAGTCGTGCCAGGGTTGATTTGCCCGCCCCCGATGGACCGACAATCGCCGTCATGCTGCCAGGGGCAAGCGTAAAGTGAAGGTTCGACAGCCCGTTTTGCGCGTTGTCATAGGTGTAACTTACGTTTTCGAAGCGAACTTCATGGCCATCTGGGAGCTGGCACTCATCGACGGGTATGGAGGGCAGCACTGGCGTTTCAAGCAGTGCCACTACGCGTTGGGCGGCGCCAACGGCACTGCCTAAGTCGTGCAGTAAGGTATGCAGCAGCAGTAACGGGGCGCAGATGCCCGGTGCCACCAGAATGAACGGCACTATATCGACAGGTTCTGCCCAGCCGTTGGCAACGGATAAAGTGCCGAAGGTGAGCGCCAGTCCCAATATTGTCACCGGCGTCACCATGGCATGGACATGCGCCATCGAAGCGACCAGAGGGCGGGTAAAACGCTCAAATGAATGGGCAAAGCTATCCACTGCCTGTTGGTAGCCTCGATAGGCTTGCCCGGTCGTACCAAACGCCTTGACCACGGGAATACCGCAGACAAATTCATTGATGGCGTTATTCATGCGCTCAAGCTGCGTGACAAACTCACCCGTATTGGCTTTGCTGGCTTGCATGAGTCGGTGCAGGAAAAGAAAGAAACCGGGCAAGGGCAGCAACGTAATCACGGCGATTTTCCAATCCAGTGCGACCAGGTAAATCACCGAGATCAGTAAGGCGCCAATTGCTCGTCCTACCGCCGTGTAAAAGTGCGCGGTCAGGCTGTGCAGCGTCGCAATATCGTCCTGTATCGCTTGCTTGACGTCGCCGGATGCTCGGCTGGTAAACCAGCCGAGCGGCGCCAGGGACAAGCGCCGCAGAACAGCCAGGCGTAGATGGTAGGTCAGTCGGTTATCCGCCAGATGCGCCACCAGTTCGCCTAGGAACATGCACCCCATGCCGATGAAGACACTCACGACACTGGCGGCTACCACCCAGCCGATTTCACGCACATTGGCGGTTGATAACTCCCAGGCGGTGTCTGGGGCAGATATAAGAAGCTTGGCGATATGCGCTATACCGGCGAGAGGCATCATCGTTAATATGGTGCCGATGCCTGCTAGCATTGCCGCGGCAAAAAGCCGTGTACGTATAGGGGCCAATACTTGGCTGATGGGGCTCTTACCTAGGGGTATCGATGTGTCGTGCGTGCTCATGAAACGTTAGTACTCGGCCATAGGGGGTGATCGAGCCTGCGTGCTCTCGGCAGTATCTAATGGAAGAGTCTGCGTAGCAGCGAGCTGTAACGAGAATTAGTCGCGTTTAAGTAGGCTAATAGATAATTAGTTTCATGGCAATAAACTAATTAATATAATTGCTTGTCAATCGACTAATTGACCCTACGGGGAGTGAATGGCTAGATAAGGTTAGTTAGTGATCAAGGACGCAATATGACAACGCAACAGCCAGTTAAAACACGGGGGCGGCCGCCTACCATCACGCTTGAGCGTATTGCGAATGCGGGGGTCGAAATTGGCCTACCCAACATCACCTTTGTTGGGGTGGCCAGCGCGCTAGGCATCAGCCATATGGCGCTTTATAAGCATGTGCCCAATTTAAAGGCGCTGAAGTGCTTAGTGGCCGAAGAGATATTTCAACGTTGGAAAATTCCGCGGGCTTCCAATGATGCGCCCGGGGAATTGAAAGAGTATCTATTCACTTTTGCCGCCTCGATACGCGAGTTTGTCAAAGCTCACCCAGGATTAACGCCCTATGTGATTCGTCGCTTGGCTGCCACTCAGCCCATGATTGAAAAAATTCGTGCACATCAAAACCATATTGCGGAGGTGTATGATATCTCCCAGGAGCAGGCTCGCTGGCTTCTGGCGACGATAGCTTTTCAATGCTTTTCCGTCGCCGATACGATTTATTCGGTAGTGGGGAAAGAGCCTGTCGAGGAGGCTAACCGCGGCCTGGAGGAGGTCGAAATGGAGGCGGAATTAGAGGAAGGTATGCGAGCGCTTATTACGGGTGCGCTATTAATACTGAACGAACGTTCACGTGGCTAGGGCCTTCATAAAAGCGTGCATCTTCGTCGTTGCAAGTGGCGCCCTGGTGCTGACGTTTAGCCTTTCAAAACAATGAAGGCGGCTCCACCGGCGCCTGGCGTGCCCGTTGGCGTTTGACCCGTTGGGTAATCACGCCGTAGCGTGGCCCCGCCAGAAAGGCGAGCAGCAGGAATACGCCGGTCATGACGGCCATCATGCCGCCAATGGAGACGTTGAGATACACGGCGAGGTAGTAGCCAGAAATACTTGAGGCGATAGAAATTAGCGCACCGATGATAAACATCATCCACAGCCGGTCGGTCAGCAAATAGGCGGCGGAGGCGGGAACAATGGCAAAGGCGATAAACAGCACCGCGCCTACCGCATCAAAGGCCGCCACGGCAGTGGAGCTTGTGAGCATTAGCAGCACATAGAAAAGGATCGAGGGCATAAAACCAAACGTTTTGGCCAGCGCCGGATCGAAGGTGGCCAGCTTCAGCTCCTTATAAAAGAGTCCGATAAACGCGTAGTTGAGCAGCGTCATCACGCTCATCGATACCAGCGCCTGGGGGATGGGCAGGCCGAAGATGTCGAGTGTATCCAGCCACACAAAACCGATCTCACCGAGCAGCACAGTATGCGTGTCGATATGCACATCATTGGCATAAATATTCAACAGCAGCACGCCGATAGAGAACAGCGCCGGGAAGACCAGGCCGATAGCGGTATCCTGCTTGACCCGTTTGGTGCTCGCTAAGGCTTCGGTGAGCAGGACGGTTAACAGCCCGGTGAGGGCGGCCCCAATCAGTTGTATCGGCCCGCTCTGTTGCTTGGTCAGCAGCCAGACGATGACGATGCCAAACACAATCGAGTGGCTGATTGCGTCGGATAACATGCTGTTGCCGCGCAGCACTAAAAAGGTGCCCACCGCTGAAGAGGCGATGCCCACCATGGCGCCCACTAGAATAATGGGCAGGGCGGTGGTGGTGAGTAGCTCTGCTATCATGTGGCTAGCTCCTCAAAGGCCGCGACCACTTTTCTCGCCTCTGCCTGGCCTTGCGCCGTCAGCCCCCAGCAAGCGTTGCTTAGGGTGGCGCTGCGTGGAGAGTGGGTTAGGTAGCCTTGCTGCTTAAGCTTGTTGAGCATCCTGCGTGAGCCGAGTGTTGAAGGGGCGCATGAGGGATCGGCCGAGTGTTTATATAGTGCATAAAGTAGCTGCTGTTGCTGCAGCGCTGACTTCTGGCGATAGTGCTTTATCACACCCCACAGCAGCCCACGGCCGGGCGCCAAGGCCAACGATATAAGCACGATGGCGGTTGCGGTAAGGACAATCAGCGGGCCGGTTGCCAGGCCACGCGATAGGGTGCTTATGGTCGCCCCTGAAACACCACTGACAATACCGACGCCTGCGGCGATGGTGAGCATGCCGCCAAGGTGGCGGCTCCACTGCCGCGCGGCGGCCGCGGGTGCCACGATCATGGCGGCCATCAAAATCACACCGACCATCTGCAGGCCGACGACGACTGCTAGCGCAACCATAGCGGTGAGCGATGCTTCAATCACGGTGATAGGCATGCCGAGCGTGCGGGCGTACTCCGCATCAAAGGTGACCAGCTTGGCCTGTTTCCAGAAGACGGCAAGCAGCAGCAGCGTAACCAGCGTAATGCTGCCCATCACCCATAAATCGGAGCGCAGCGTCGCGGCGGCCTGACCGAACAGAAAGGCCTCAAGACCGCCCTGGGAGGCGTTATTGGTACTCTGTATATAGGTGAGCAGAACGATACCCACGGCAAAAAAGATACTCAGGCAGGCGCCCAGGGCTGCGTCAGTTTTCAGGCGGCTTAAGCGCGTTAGCATCAGCATAATCAGCGCGGCGGCGGAGCCGGTGATCAGTGAACCAATAATAATCCCGCCAATATCCCGGCTGCCGGTGATGATAAAGCTTAAACAGATGCCGGGAAGGGCTGCGTGGGAAATTGCGTCTCCCAGCAGGCTTTGGCGACGCAGCACCGCAAAACAGCCCAGCGGGCCGCTGATCAGCCCCAGCAGCGAGGCGCCAATGACTACATTCTGAAAGGTGTAGTCAGATAAAAGCTCAAGCCACACCATGGGTTACTTCACCTTTGAGGCGGAAAACATTAACGATTCATTGTCGTTAAGTAGCGCGATTTGGCCGCCGTAAGCCTGGCGCAGGTGATCGATCTTGAACACCTCCTCGGCCTTGCCGCTGGCGATGACTCGCACGTTGAGTAGCAGTAGCCAGTCAAAGTAGGTGCGAACCGTTTGCAGATCGTGGTGTACCACAATTAGCGTTTTGCCCGCGTCGCGCAGGCGGCGCAGGATATCGATAATGGCCCGCTCGGTGGTGGCATCGACGCCCGCCATGGGTTCATCAAGAAAATACACATCGGCTTGCTGCACCAGCGCACGGGCCAAAAATACGCGCTGCTGCTGGCCACCTGAGAGCTGGCTAATCTGGCGCTCAGCCAAGGCACTCATACCGACCATCTCAAGTGCTTCCTGCGCCTCGTGGCGCTCTTTTCGCCCCGGTCTTTTGAGCCAACCTAAACGCCCGTAAAGCCCCATGGTGACCACATCCAGTGCAGTGGTGGGAAAATCCCAGTCAACGCTTGAGCGCTGGGGCACGTAGCCCACCCGTTTACGCTGCGTGGCGTAAGGCCGCCCATGCACCATCACCTCGCCTGACAGCGACGGCACCAGCCCCAGGAGGCTTTTGATCAACGTGCTCTTGCCCGCCCCGTTAGGGCCGACAATGCCCGCCATGACACCGGCGGGGATATCCAGATCGATATCCCAAAGCACGGGCTGGTTATGGTAGCTCACCGTCAGGTTTTTAATACTCAGTGCGGTGTCTGTAAGGTCGGATGTCGCCATGGATCACTGCCTTATCGAATGCTTATTGAGCGAGTTGCCACTCGCTGGCCCAGTCATCCAGTGCCTTTGGCAGCGGGGCCAAGGAACCGCCTAGCGCCTCGACAATGTGCTGGGTGTTACGGTAGATCATGCCCATGTAGGTACCATCTACCGTGCCTTCATCGCCCATGGCGTCGGAATAAAGCTGGCCGCCGATGGTCACATCATGGCCGCGCTGCCTTGCTGCATCGATCACTGCCTGAATGGTGCGTGGATTGATGGTGCTCTCGACAAATATGGCGGGCACGTTACGGGCAACAACGCTATCCGCCATGCTGCGAATATCGGCGATCCCGGTTTCGGTTTCGGTACTGATGCCCTGAATCCCTTCCACTTCAATGTCATAGGCACGACCAAAGTAGCTGAAAGCGTCGTGGGCGGTGACAAGAATACGCTGCTCTTCGGGGATGCTGGCAATGCTCTCTTTAATCCACTCATGCAAGGCTAGCAACTGAGCCTGATAACGCTCGGTATTGGTTTCAATCGTCGTGGCGCACTCAGGGCGTGCTTCGCTCAATGCATCGCTTAGGGTGGGCAGTGTTTGGGCCCATAAAGAGACATCCATCCACAGGTGAGGGTCGACTCCGTAGACATCCTGAGCGGTGATCAACGACGCCGGATCAATGGAAGCGGGCGCCACGGCAAGCGTGGGTGTTCGTGCCGAGAAATTCTCCAGCACACTCCCCAGCTGCCCTTCCAATGAGTAGCCTGAATAGAGAATGTGTTCGGCGCCCCGCAGCAAGGCCACGTCGCTAGCGCTTGCCTGATACAGGTGGGGGTCTACGCCGGGGCCCATCATGGCTTCCACATTAACGCATTCGCCGCCTACTTCCTGCGCTACATCTGCAATCATCCCAATCGTTGCCACCACGTTTAAGGGCGTTTCATCGGCAGTTGCCAACGCACTAAAAGGCAGCGTTCCCAATAGAATCACGGCATATTTTGTTGCCATTATTTAGCTCCAGACTCGTCATGAGGTAGATGGGCTGAAACTGCTTTGTGTAAACTGATTGTCCCGAGGAAAGAAGTATAGCCTTGGCTAAGTTTGTGGCGCTATTCATGAAATGTCAAGCGGATAAAAGACGCTGAGGTGAGCTGAAAGGGGTATCTGAGTATTGCGGGAATAAACGTAAGACGGGCTACTAACGCGCCTTTGAAATCTGCTAAGAACGGTTTAAGTTATCCACACCTGGTTCAAAGTCTTGGATCGGGTTGAAATGGCAGTGCCTCGGCTGTCGCGACGATTTGATCGAATAAGGGGTGTGCCGGGTTGAGCATGTAGTTGAGCTCTCTCGGCACGACCACGCTTGGCACTGCCAGTGCCAGACTTTGGCCTGAGGCCAGCCAGCCATCGCCAAGTTCAGCGGTCTCTGCGGGCGCTGGGGCTTCCTGCCAGTTTTCTGGTAGATCTTCTGCGCCAATGCTTAGAATACTGTCGGCTGGTAGCGTCAGGCGCAGCAGCGCATACGCATTGAGCAGCCGATAGCTTTCCAGATTCACCATAATTTCCAGTAGTGCCAGCGACTCGTAGCTTGCCACATACACACAGGCATTCCCTGGGCTGTTCCAGCGCCCACCGTAAAGCCGTGCGCCTTCGCCATCAAACGCTGTCTCCTGAAACTTACGCTTAACCAGCCGATAGGCGGTGACCTCGCTCATACCGAGACACCATGCTCCAGCCGCCCGATCAGATTCAACACCGTTTGATACTCTGCCGATGTGGCGCTCATTTCGACAGGGCGACGACCGCCTAGCCCGGCATTGGGTTTGAGTAGCCAGGCGCGGGCGCCCTCTGAGTCCCCCTCGAACAGATCCAGTGCCGCCTTGAAAAGCTCAGCAAAGCGATACAGCCGGTCACTCTCTGCCATTTTGAAACGGCCCGATTTGGCGCGACGGCTAAGCGTAGCAGAGGGAATATCCACGTAGCGCGCCAGTGCCTTCTGCTCAATACCTGATACCTTGGCAATCTGGGGATAAACACGATACTCCACCCCTTCATGCAACAGCTCATGCAACTTGCGGCCTCTGGCTGGCAAGCCAATTTGTTGCCAGAAACCGGACGCCAAAGCTTTGGGTGGCTGGTATTGAGTGAAGTGGATATCCATAATGTTATCCTCATTTGATACTTCAAAAGTCTATCATTTGATATACATGATGCTTTTACCGCCGTCAAGTGATGCACATGACAGAAGATATCTGGCGGGCTTATTCGCTAAAACCCTGCTCTGTGTTCGGTTGACGAAAATGCTTGGCGTGTAATATTGGCTGTTGATCAATAAGAAGCAGGTGGGGTATGCGCTATAAAGATAAACATCAGCTCGCCGCCGAGTGGCAAGCGCTTCTGGAGCGCACGCCCAAACCGTTGCGGCAAGCAGTCGAGACGTTGGTAGAGCACCACGGGCAAAGCTTTGCTGACCACTTTTACCGGGTGATGTTGGAAGACCCGCATGCCTCGCTGTTTCTCTCCAACGATCAAGTGGAGCAGCGTTTACACCCCTCAATGCAGCGCTGGCTGAAGGCCATGTTTGCCGTTGAGCACGCCGATTTTGAGTCCCTGGTTGAGCAGCAGGAAAAAGTGGGGCAGGTGCATGCCCGCATCGATATTCCGGTCAACCTGGTGCTAAGTGGAGCGCGGCAGCTTAAGCAGGTGTTTTATCAACAGATCAACGCCACGTTCAAAAGCCCGCTATCGCCGGGGGATGCCTCGGTGTACGTCTCCGACCATATTGATATGGCCATGGAAATCATGAGCCACGCCTACTCGGTGGCCAGTGACCGTAATGCGCGCACTGAAGAGGCGTACAAGCTGTTTTCACTCACCCAGAGCATTGGCGACGAGCGTGAACGCCAGCGTTCGGCGTTGTTGAATTGGGAGAATGCGCTGATGTTTGCCATAGCTGCCCAGCAGGATATCGCCACGCTGCCGCGGTTATCCAATTCCGATTTTGGTCTGTGGTACTTCCATAAAGCGTGCCATGCGTTCGAGGGCGTGCCGGAGATTGCCACTATTTCACGCCATATTCAGCAAGTGGATCGTGAGTGGCTGGAAGTGCTGATGCATGAAGATGCTAGCCAGCGACTTAAGGCGCTGGGCGAGATTCGTGATGCCGCCCGTACGGTGTTGATGCTGCTCGACAATGTATTAGAGCGCGCCTCCGGTTTGGATGCAGGGCGCGACAGCTTAACCCGGTTGCTCAACCGCAAGTTTTTGTCAGTGGTGCTTAGTCGCGAAATAGACATTGCCCGCCACTCGGAGCACTGCTTTGCGCTGTTGATGGTAGATATCGATCACTTCAAATCGATCAACGATACCCATGGGCACGACGCCGGCGACAACGTGCTGCAGCAGGTGGCGAGCATCCTTGATCGCTCCACCCGTGGGGGTGATTACGTGTTTCGCATGGGCGGCGAGGAGTTTTTGATTGTGCTGGTCAATACTGACCATGACGGCAGCCGGTTATTTGCTGAGCGTTTACGCCAATCGGTGGCTAAGGAGCCGATGCTCGCCGGTGCCGATACGCTGCTTAACGTGACGATTAGCGTGGGTGTAACGCTTCACGATGGTCACCCAGACTATCACCACTCCCTGCAGCGTGCTGATCAGGCCCTTTATGAAGCGAAGCGTGGCGGTCGTGACCGGGTCGTTGTGCAGTAATGGTGTGAAGAGTGAGTGCAGGCAGAGCGCTAAATAAGCAGTGAGTGCATTTATTTGGTGCATGCTGGGCCTGATACCGTTCTGTTTTGGTGCGCCTAGATGCGTAGTACTGCAAGCCACCGCCGTTCATCCCTACCATTGACCGCACAGCAGGGCTTTCACCATTTTGGCGCATTAATTGCTTACCTATGTCAAAGGCTTAGTGAAAAGGAAGCGGTAGCAACCCATGATCCTGTGCGAACTCGCCAAACCACACATTGCCTCTGGCCACCGCTTCGATGCAGGCCGCCATTGGGCGGCTTCGTTAGCACTCACCTTCGCCCATCGTGACGGCGCCACTCGCATGGTGCAGGCGCGTCATCAAGGGCCACTGCGGGTGCAGCGCCCTTTCTATCCCGAAGGAAGCGGTGAGGCTTGCCATGTTTATGTGCTTCACCCGCCGGGCGGGCTAGTCAGCGGCGATGCGCTTACCATTAGTGCCCATGTAGAGAGCGGTGCCCATGCGCTGCTGACGACCCCGGCTGCCAATAAACTCTATAAAGCCGACAGCCAGGGCGTAGCCTGGACGCAGCATACCCGGTTGAGCGTTGAAGATGACGCGACACTTGAATGGCTGCCCCAGGAGACCATTGCCTTTGATGGTTCCAAGGGTGAACAGCGCACCCAAATTGACCTTCACGGCAGCGCCCGTTGTCTGGGCTGGGAAGTGATGGCACTGGGCCGCCCGGCCAGCGACTTACCCTATGTTTCCGGGCGTATTGAGCAGCACTTCCGCTTAACCCTGGATGGCAAACCGCTGTGGCTAGAGCGCCAACCGCTAGACCCACTACACCCACGCTTTGCCGGGCGCTGGGGGCAGGGCGGTGCCACGGTGCAGGCCACGCTCTGGGCAGTGGGGATTGCCGACGCGCCTGCTGCCATTGAAGCCTTGCGTGAAGCGCTGCCGGATAACCCGCGCTGGGCGGTCACCGTCCGCCACGGTGTTCTGCTGCTGCGCTATTTAGGCAACTCGCGTAACGAAGCCTGGGCGTTATGCGAACAGGCTTGGCAACTGCTGCGCCCCCGCTGGATCGAGCGTGAAGCACATACACCACGAATTTGGCTAACCTAATTAGCATCACTGCGATGCACTGCTGGAGACACATTCCATGGAATTAACCCCAAGAGACAAAGACAAGCTGCTGCTGTTCTCAGCCGCCCAATTGGCGGAGCGCCGCAAGGCGCGTGGTTTAAAACTCAATTACCCGGAAGCGGTGGCGCTGATCAGCTTCGAGATTATGGAAGGCGCCCGGGATGGCCGCAGCGTAGCGGACTTAATGAGCTATGGTCGCGAAATCCTTAGCCGTGAGGATGTGATGGACGGTGTCGCCGAGATGGTCGACGAAGTGCAGGTGGAAGCCACTTTCCCCGACGGCACCAAGCTGGTCACTGTCCATACGCCTATTGTGTGAGGGGTTAATTGTGAGGGGTGAGGAGTGAATAGTTAGGGGTGAGTAGTAGTGGGTTACGCACCCCTCATACCTCTCTCTTTACACCTCACACCTCACAAAAAAACAAAGGAGCAACCAAATGATTCCCGGTGAGTACAAGTTAAAAGAAGGCGATATCGAGCTATGCGCGGGACGTGAGCGGATTAGCGTCGAGGTGGCCAATACCGGCGACCGGCCGATACAGATCGGTTCCCACTACCACTTTGCCGAAGCCAATCCCGCGCTGGTGTTTGATCGCGATAAAACCCGTGGCTTTCGCTTGGATGTGGCTGCAGGCACGGCGATTCGCTTTGAGCCTGGCCAAACCCGTGAAGTTACGCTGATTCCCTTTGTTGGCAAGCGTGAAATTTATGGTTTTCGCGGCGATGTCATGGGCGCGCTCGACGGAGGTAAACAATGAAACCGGTTAACAAGATCAGTCGGCAAGCCTATGCCGATATGTATGGCCCCACGGTGGGTGACCGCGTGCGTCTGGGCGATACCGAGCTGTGGATTGAAGTCGAACAGGATGCTACCCACTACGGCGATGAAGTGAAATTCGGCGGCGGCAAAGTTATCCGCGACGGCATGGGCCAAAGCCAGCGCGCCGACGACACGGTAATGGATACCGTGATTACTAACGCGCTGATTCTGGATTGGTGGGGTATCGTCAAAGCCGACGTGGGCATTCAAAATGGCCGCATCGCCGCGATTGGAAAAGCGGGCAACCCTGACGTACAGCCTGATGTTGAAATCGTCATTGGCCCCGGCACCGAAATCATCTCCGGCGAAGGGAAGATCCTGACCGCGGGCGGCATTGATTCCCATATCCACTTTATCTGCCCTCAGCAGGTCGAAGAAGCGCTGATGAGCGGCGTGACCACCATGCTGGGCGGCGGCACCGGCCCGGCGACTGGCACCAACGCTACCACCTGTACTCCCGGCGCATGGCACATCGGCAAAATGCTCCAGGCGGTCGACGATATGCCCATGAATATCGGCTTTCTGGGCAAGGGCAACGCCAGCCTGCCCGAGTCCCTGGAGCTCCAGCTCCAAGCAGGCGCCATGGGGCTCAAATTGCACGAAGATTGGGGCACTACACCTGCCTCAATCAACAACTGCCTCAACGTGGCGGATGCCTACGATGTGCAAGTGGCGATCCACACCGACACCCTAAACGAATCGGGCTTTGTGGAAGACACCCTGGCGGCGTTCAAAGAGCGCGGTATTCACACCTACCACACCGAAGGTGCTGGTGGCGGCCACGCGCCCGATATCCTCACGGCGTGTGCCAAAGAGTACGTGCTGCCGTCATCGACTAACCCCACCCGGCCCTACACGGTTAACACCATCGACGAGCATCTCGATATGCTGATGGTGTGCCACCACCTGGACCCCAATATTCCCGAAGACGTCGCGTTTGCCGACTCGCGCATTCGCCGCGAAACCATCGCCGCCGAGGATATCCTGCATGACCTGGGCGTGATCTCGATGATCGCCTCCGACTCCCAAGCCATGGGGCGGGTCGGTGAAGTGGTCTGCCGTACCTGGCAGACGGCGCACAAAATGAAGGTGCAGCGCGGCCTGCTGCCGGAAGATGAAGCGCTGGGCGCCGATAACTTCCGCGCCAAGCGCTATATTGCCAAGTACACCATTAACCCCGCGATTACCCATGGCATCGCCCATGAGGTGGGGTCTATCGAAGTGGGTAAGCTGGCGGACCTGGTGCTGTGGAAACCGGCCTTTTTCGGCGTCAAACCGGCCATGATGATCAAAGGCGGCATGATTGCGGCAGCGCCCATGGGTGACCCCAACGCCTCGATTCCCACGCCGCAGCCGGTACATTACCGCCCCATGTTCGGCACCTTTGGCCGCGCTGCCAGCCAGACGCGGCTCAATTTCGTCAGCCAAGCGGCGATCGATGCGGGCATCAAAGAGCGCTTGGGTCTACACAGCACGCTCTCCGCCTGTAAGAACGTGCGCGGCGTGCGTAAGAGAGACATGAAGCTCAACGACGCCTGTCCAGAACTCACCGTCGACCCGCAAACCTACGAAGTACACTGCAATGGCGAACTGCTCACCTGCGAACCCGCGACCGAGCTACCGCTGGCGCAGCGGTATCACTTGTTTTGAGCATAGAGAATACACTCCCATGACATGATAGCCGGGAGTAGCCCGTAGAGAGGGTCTTTTGCCAGGGATGGCAAAAGTAGCGTACAGGGAGGTATTCACAGCGCCCTCTCGTAGGGCTGCTCCCGGCGAGCCACCAGGGCTTATAACAGGACAATATCGATGTTGAAACTGATTGAACGCCTCGGCCCCATAGACGAAAGCGCCGCCAGCGACACGCTGACACTGCCCTTCGAGCTGCGCATTCGTGGCCGCTTGAAAGCCGAGAGCGATAGCGGCCGCGAGCTGGGGCTGTTTCTGGATCGCGGCCCGGTATTGCGCAGTGGCGAAGGTTTAAAAGCCGAGAGTGGCGAAGTCGTGCGTGTCTGTGCGGCAGTAGAACCGGTGGTCACCGCGCGGGTGAGCACCGGCTTACCGCTGGCGAAGCTTGCCTACCACTTAGGCAACCGCCATGTGCAGCTCGCGCTGGGGGAAGATGAACAGGGCGGCTGGGTGCGCTTTCCGCCGGATCACGTGTTGGAAGAGCTCGCCGAGCTATTAGGTGCCGAACTAGAGCACCACAACGCAACGTTCGACCCGGAGCCGGGTGCTTATAACCAAGTAGGTGGCGGACATTCACATGGTCATTCACACGACCACGATCATGACCACTCGCATGAGCACCACCATGCCCACTGAACTCACTGCGCTAGAAAGCCAAAGTGATGAGCTAGCGCTGCTAGGGTTGATGCAGTTGGTGAGCCCAGCGTTGCCCATCGGCGCCTTTGCCTTTTCCCAAGGTCTGGAAAGCGCCTTTGAGCTGGACTGGGTGCGCGATGAAGCCAGCCTCGCCGAGTGGCTAAACGGTGTGCTGGAAGATGGCTTAACCCGCTGCGAACTGCCAGTGCTGGCGCGGTTGCATGATGCGTTTGGCCAGGCGGACATGGCAGAAGGTCGTAAATCAATTGCCGCGTGGGATGAGTGGCTGGCTGCTACCCGGGAAACCGCCGAGCTCGCCGCCGAAGATAGCAGGCTGGGCGCTTCGCTAAAACGCCTACTGGGCAGCTTGAACTTGTTGCCGAGAGAGCAGCAGTTGCAAAGTGAGGGATTACTCCCACCCTTGCTTCCGCCCCAAGCAGGTTATGTAACGCTGTTTGCCTACACGGCCCACGTCCGTGGCGTGTCTGTTCGCCAAACGCTGCTGGGGTTTGCCTGGGCGTGGATGGAGAACCAGCTAGCGGTGGCCTGTAAAGCCTTGCCGCTTGGCCACACCGCTGCCCAGCGAGTAATTGAACAACTGCGCCCCGCGCTAGTGAATGCCGTTAATCAGGCACTTACGCTGGATGATGAAGAGCTGGGCCCGGTGCTGCCCGGTCTGGCACTGGCTAGCGCCTTGCACGAAACCCAATATTCGCGCCTGTTTCGAAGTTAGATGACCTAGAAGTTAACGAGGAGAGAACAATGACTCACTGTTTACGTGTTGGTGTGGGTGGCCCGGTTGGTTCTGGTAAAACCGCGCTGCTCAAGCAACTCTGTTTAGCGCTGCGTGATTACTACGATATCGCCGTAGTCACTAACGATATCTACACCCGCGAAGACGCCGACTTTTTGCTCAAGCACGATGCCCTACCGGCGGATCGTATTCTAGGGGTTGAGACCGGGGGGTGCCCGCATACCGCGATTCGTGAAGACGCCTCGATGAACTTGGCGGCCATTGATGAGCTCCAGGCGCGTCACCCGAAGCTGGAACTGGTCATGGTCGAGTCGGGCGGCGACAACCTCTCGGCGACCTTCAGCCCCGAGCTTTCCGACCTGACGCTCTACGTCATCGACGTCTCGGCAGGCGACAAAATACCTCGCAAAGGCGGGCCGGGCATTACCAAATCGGATCTACTGATTATCAATAAAATCGATATCGCCGAGCAGGTGCACGCTTCACTAGAGGTCATGGAGCGCGATTCCAAGAAAATGCGCGGCGAGCGGCCCTTTGTGTTTACCAACCTCTATGACGGCGTAGGGCTTGAGGAGATTATCCGCTTTATTCTCGATAAAGGAATGCTGGATGAGCGGCGTCCGCAGGCCGAAGTGACCGCTAGCTAACGTCAATCGACCCGCGTAATTGGTTGGCGATTGGGGTCGACGTGCCATGGCAAGCCAAGGCGGGTATTGCGTTCCAATTCGGCAATCACCTGGGCGCCCAGCAGTAAAATGATGGCGCCCACTTCCAGGCTAATCAGTACGACCACCAGCGCTGCCAGCGAACCGTAGACGGCGTTAACGAACGAGAGATTGGCGAAATAGTAAACCAGCAACAGGCGAACCCCCTCCCACAGCAGTGCTGCCACAAAGCCTCCTACGATTGCCCGACGTAAGGCGATGCGCACCACCGGCAGCACTTTGTAGATAGCGCTGAACAGCAGGAACACCCCAGTGAAACTAGCCAGGTTAAGCACCGGCTCTGAAAATCCCGCCAGCGGTAGTTCACGTTCAAATAGCAGCATTACCAGCGTATTGAGCGAACTGGCCAGGGTGACTACCAGCGTGAGAACCATAAGCGCCGCCCCCAGTACCACCATAAAGGCGTAGGGCAACATTACCGAAACCCAAACGCTGCGCTTGATATGCGGGCTATCCGGCGCATGGAAAATGATCGCCAGGGCGTCTTCCAGCATACGAAAGGCGAATGAGCTGAACAGGAGCAGAATGGGAAAGCTCAGAATGCCAATCACATCACGCGATTCCAGCAGGCTGCGAACGGCCTCCAGCAACACTTCCGCGTGGGCAGGCGCCATATGGCGTGCCTGTACGGCCAGCACATTGAGTAAGTGCTGCTGATCGACAACTTGGGTTAACAGCACAACGAGCACGGCAAAAAGCGGCACGATAGAGAGCAGGATGTTGTAGCCCACTCCGCCGGCCAGCAGGACACCGTGATTTTTCAGGAAATTGCGTAATACGCGCCAAGCAAAGTGAGCCAACCGAGGGAGCAGGAGCAAGACAGCGCTAACAAATGGGTGGTTTCGAACCATGCTTGCTATTCTCCTTGGACATTAGGCCCTATCGCCATGATACGCTGATGGCAATGGCAAATAACAAGGGCAAATATCAAGGAAGTCCCGAATTGCCTGATCTGGCTTCAGGAGAGAGTAGTAAGAGGCAGAAGCTAACTCGCCGCCCTACAAACAAAAAGGTCGCCCTGACCAGGCGGTAGAGAGACCAGGGCAACCGAAGATTGTGGTTAAGCGACTTGCTTAAAACGGGCCATCCCTGGCCACCACAACCTCACAATGAACCTTTACTCTATGAATAACCTTAACTTAGGTTATGAAGCTAATCATTAAATGCTAATTAATTGAATATTAAGTAAAAAAACTAAAAAATGGTTAAAGTTCGTGCACTTTAGGTCGATAAGGCTCCTATAACTACTAAAAACTCTTCACTCAAGACTGACTCTGGAGCTTGCCCACATATGTCCACTCCTTCTGCTCCCAAACGAGCCCTTGGTTTACAAACCAAGGTGCTGATGCTGGTACTGCTCCCTCTTCTGTTAGTGACGGTTGTGCTGGTCGGGTTTAAAGCCTACAGCAGCGCCCAAGACACCCGCGATACGTTGGCAAACCAGCGTGAAATGCTGATTGAAGAGCGCCGCCATGCGGTACGCGATATCGTCCAGATGGCGACTTCTGCCATCGAGCCCATTTACGAACAAGCCGGTGCCAACGATGAGGCAGCCAAGCAGCAGGTAGCCGAGCTGGTGCGTTCCATGCGCTTTGAAGATAACAACTACATTTTTATCTACGACTATGACGGTAACAATATCGTCACGGCGCCTGCACCGGAGCGTGAAGGTACCAACATGATCGACGCGCAAACCCCCGATGGCACTTATCTGATTCGCGAGATCATTCAGCTTGCTCAGAGTGGCGGGGGCTTCTACAGCTATATGTGGGATTACCCAGGTACCGACAGAATTGAACCCAAGCACTCCTTCGTTGACCGCCTTGAAAAATGGGATTGGCTCATTGGTGCAGGCGTTTATGTAACCGATGCTGACGATGCTATTGCCGAACTTGAAGCCGCGGCTGCCGCCGATTTGCGCCAGGGCATTATATTTGCCTCCTTGTTGGGTCTGGGTCTATTTATTGTGATTGCACTGATAGCGTATGGCTTGGTGCGTCGCACGCTGGGGCCGATCAAGCGCACTACTGCGGCTATGCACGATATTGCCCAGGGGCGCGGTGATTTAACCCGTCGCTTAGCAGTTGAAAGCGGTGACGAAATTGGCGAGCTTAGCGTTCAATTCAACGCCTTTGTAGCGCGGATGCAGAACACGCTTCGTGATGTACGCAGCAGTACGCTCAGCGTGCACCAAGCGGCGGGGGAGATCTCACAAAGCTCCGATGAGCTCGCCACCCGTACCGAGCAGGCGGCCGCGAACCTGCAACAAACCTCCGCTTCCATGGAAGAGATCACCTCGACGGTTAATCACAGCGCCGACAATGCCCAGCAGGCCAATACGCTGGTACAGTCTACTGCCGATGTAGCCCGTGAAGGCGAGAACTCAATGGGGCAAGTTGAGAGCACTATGCGCGATATTAACGACTCCGCTTCGCGTATCAGTGACATCATCAGCATGATCGATGCGATTGCCTTCCAGACCAATATTCTGGCGCTTAATGCCTCGGTGGAAGCCGCACGGGCGGGCGAGCATGGCCGCGGCTTTGCCGTGGTGGCGCAAGAGGTACGGGTGCTGGCCAGCCGTTCGAGCGATGCTTCCAAAGAGATTCGTGCGCTTATCGATACGTCCGTTCAGCACACTGAATCGGGCGCGAAGCTGGTGCGTAGCGCGGGCGACACCATGCGCGAGATTGTCTCCAGCGTGGCGAAAGTCACCGATGTGATCGGTGAGATCACCGCGGGCGCTAAAGAGCAGAGTAGCGGTATCGGCCAGATCAACACCGCCGTGGCCGAAATGGACACCATGACCCAGCAGAACGCTGCCATGGTGCAAGAATCGACCACCGCCGCTGCCAATATGCGCCGCCATGCGGAGCATCTTAATCAGCTAATCAACTCCTTTGTACTCGGCGAAGATGAGCCCACGCAGCAGCAGGCGCTGGCCTCTCCGGCGCCTCAGCAACGTGGCGGTGATAAAGGCCTGAAACGCCCCGCGCTTTCATCGCAAGCCTCGTCACAGCCATCATCCAAGCCTTCACCGGCAACGGCAAAGCACGCTGCAGATGAGTGGGAAGAGTTCTAACGTCCACTAACAGTGCTTGTGGTATCAGCGCTTTTAAACGATGGGTATAAAAAACGGGGCTTGCCAGATGGCAAGCCCCGTTGCGTTAACACCTGTGATGTTTATCCGCTATGGCGCCTGGCCAATCTTTCCGCCAGCAAGTTGACGGCTCGCTTTGCCAGTGGTGAAAGCGCGGCATCCTCGCGTTCCAGCGTGGCTATTAGGCGCTGCTTCATTGATCGTGCCCAAAAGGTTTCCAGGTGGCGACAGGTGGCCGCGGCTGCCATTTCTTCATCACGACCGCCGCCCAGGTTAGCTGCGATCTGGTTGGTCATGTGAATCAGGTGAGTATCTTGGTTCGACGACATTGCGTGCCTCCTCAGCCGTGTGCCATCGCCGCCGACGTGGGACGATGGTAAATCAGATGGCGGCCGGGCCGCGCAAAGCCTGCCAGTAGCAGCCCCGATGCCTGGGCCTGCTCCACGGCCAGGGCGGTGGCCGCCGATACCGCCACCAGAGCACCAATGCCGACACTGGCACACTTGTGAACCATCTCGTAGCTGGCGCGGCTGGTGACCAGCGCGAACCCTTCGCCGAGGGGGCTGGCCTCGCGGGCGAGGGCTCCAATCAGTTTGTCCAGGGCGTTATGGCGACCCACATCCTCGCGCAGTTGTTTAATGTTCCCCCAAGCATCGCACCAGGCGGCACCGTGGCTGGCGCCAGTGGCCCCCTGCAGCGGCTGGTGGATGGACAGCTCCCGTAGGGAACGCTGGATGGCGGCGTCACTCAACTGCGGCGCCATGACATGGGGAATTGGCCGGATGGCCTGCTCCAGGGCTTCGGTGCCGCATAGCCCGCAGCCGGTGCGTCCTGTCAGGTTGCGCCGCCGTTGTTTGAGCTCGGCCATTCGCTGGCTGGCAATAGTGAGGTGAACGGTGAGGCCTTGGGGTGCTTCGTGGATATCGAGGTCGTAGCACTCGTCGACGTTGGCCAGGATGCCTTCTGACAGGCTGAAGCCCAGGGCAAACTCCTCAATATCCGTCGGGCTGGCCATCATCACCGCGTGGGAGATGCCGTTGTAGACCAGGGCCACCGGCCTTTCCAGGGCCAGTAGATCCTCCTGGGTATCGGTGTACCAGCCGTTAGCGCCACGGCGCACCTCCACCGGCTGGCGCGCTACCGCGTCGCGAGTATGGTGGATGCTCATGGAACCTCCTGCTGGGCCTTGGCCAGGTAATCACGCTGGGCCAGGTCAAAGGCGCTAAAGCGTTGCTGCCAGGCCGACGGTTGGCTGACTTTTTCCACCTGCACCGCCGTGACCTTGTACTCCGGGCAGTTGGTGGCCCAGTCCGAGTTGTCCGTGGTGATGACGTTGGCGCCACTGCCGGGGTGGTGGAAGGTGGTATACACCACGCCGGGCTGCATGCGCTCACTGAGCCGGGCACGCAGTACCGTCTGGCCGGCACGGCTGGTGATGCCCAGCCAGTCGCCGTCGCGGATGCCGCGCAGCTCGGCGTCAGAAGGGTGCAGCTCCAGTACGTCCTCATCGTGCCAGCGCTGGTTGTCGGTGCGCCGGGTCTGGGCGCCCACGTTGTACTGGCTAAGGATCCGGCCGGTGGTGAGCAGTAGCGGGAAGCGGCGGTTGGCCCGCTCCTCGGTGGCCACGTACTCGGTAATTGCAAAGCGTCCCAGCCCGATGGGGAACTCAACCTCGTGCATAGTCGGCATGCCCAGCGGGTACTCGGCGTTACAGGGCCACTGAAGACTGCCGCGCTCCTCCAGCTTGGCGTAACTGACGCCCGCGAAACTTGGCGTCAACTGGGCGATTTCGTCCATGATTTCGGAGGGATGGGTATAGTGCATCGGGTAGCCCAGCGCATTGGCCAGATCCTGGGTGACTTCCCAGTCTTCCTTGCCGGCCACCGGGGCTGCCACCTTGCGTACCCGGTTGATACGTCGCTCGGCGTTGGTGAAGGTGCCATTCTTCTCCAGGAAGCTTGAACCCGGCAGCAGTACGTGGGCGAACTTGGCCGTTTCATTGAGGAAAATATCCTGCACGATCAGGCAGTCCAGCGACGTGAGCGCCGCCTCGACGTGCTGGGTGTTGGGGTCGGACTGAGCGATATCTTCGCCCTGCACGTAAAGCGCTTTAAAGGTGCCTTCGATGGCAGCGTCGAACATATTGGGAATGCGCAGCCCCGGTTCGTCGTCCAGTTTCACACCCCACACGGCCTCAAAGCGGCCGCGGGCGATGGGGTCGGCCACGTGTTGGTAGCCCGGCAACTCATGGGGGAAGGAGCCCATGTCACACGAACCCTGGACGTTGTTCTGGCCGCGCAGCGGGTTCACACCCACGCCCTCGCGGCCAATATTGCCTGTGGCCAAGGCCAGGTTGGCAATCCCCATCACCATGGTGGAACCCTGACTGTGCTCGGTCACTCCCAGCCCGTAGTAGATCGCGCCGTTGCCCGCCGTGGCGTAAGTGCGTGCCGCCTGGCGCACGGCCTCGGCGGGCACGCCGGTAATGGCTTCGGTGGCCTCCGGGGAGTGGCGCGGTTCAGCAATAAACTCACGCCAGCTGTTATAGGCATCGGTGTCGCAGCGCTTGGCCACGAACGCCTTGTCTTCCAGACCTTCCGTCACCACCACGTGACCCAGCGCGTTGACCAGCGCCACGTTGGTGCCTGGGCGCAGCGGCAGATGTTGGGCCTCGCTCATGTGCGGGGTCTTTAAAAGGTCGATACGGCGAGGGTCGGCGACGATCAGCTTCGCCCCCTGGCGCAGGCGTTTGCGCATCAGCGAGCCAAACACCGGGTGGGCATCGGTGGGGTTGGCGCCGATCACGATAATCGCGTCCGACTTCATCACCGAGTCAAACGTCTGGGTGCCCGCCGATTCACCCAGCGTGGTCTTCAGGCCGTAGCCGGTGGGCGAGTGGCACACCCGCGCGCAGGTGTCGGTGTTGTTGTTGCCGAATGCAGCGCGAATCAGCTTCTGCACCAGATAGGTCTCTTCGTTGGTGCAGCGCGAGGAGGTGATACCGCCGATGCTCTCGCGGCCGTGCTCGGCCTGAATCGACTTGAGACGGTTCGCGGCAAAGCTGATCGCCTCTTCCCAACTGGCTTCGCGCCAGGGCTGATCGATTGAGTCACGAATCATCGGCGTGGTCAGGCGATCCGGGTGGGTGGTGTAGCCGAAGGCAAAACGCCCCTTCACGCAGGAGTGGCCGTGATTGGCGTCGCCGCCCTTGTAAGGCACCATGCGCACCAGCTGGTCGCCCTTCATCTGGGCTTCAAACGAGCAGCCCACGCCGCAGTAGGCGCAGGTGGTGACCACGCTGCGATCCGGCACGCCGTGGTCGATCACGCTTTTTTCCATCAGCGTGGCGGTGGGGCAGGCCTGCACGCAGGCGCCACAGGAGACGCAGTCCGAGTCCATGAAGGCGTCGCTCTGGCCTGCTGATACTTTGGATTCGAACCCGCGGCCATCGATGGTTAGCGCGAAAGTACCCTGGACTTCGTCGCAGGCGCGCACGCAGCGTGAACAGAGGATGCACTTGCTGGGATCGAAGGTGAAGTAGGGGTTGGATTCGTCCTTGGCGGCGTCCAGATGGTTCTCGCCCGTAAAGCCGTAGCGCACCTCGCGAAGCCCCACGCTACCGGCCATGTCCTGCAGTTCGCAGTCGCCGTTGGCCGGGCAGGTCAGGCAGTCCAGCGGGTGGTCGGAGATGTAGAGCTCCATCACGTTGCGACGCAGCTTGGCCAGCCGCTCGTTCTGGGTGGTCACCTTCATACCTTCAGCAACGGGCGTGGTGCAGGCGGCGGGCAGGCCGCGGCGTCCCTCCACCTGCACGGCGCACAGCCGGCAGGAGCCGAAGGGCTCCAGGCTGTCGGTGGCGCACAGCTTGGGAATGTTGATATCCGCCAGTGCCGCCGCGCGCAGCACCGAGGTGCCTTCCGGCACGCTGATGGATACGCCGTCGATCTCCAGGTTGACTGTGGCGGCGCCCGGGTAGGGGGAGGGTGTGCCATAGTCTTTGGAAAAATCGACGCTGTTGGCCTGACGCCGTGGATCGAAATGTTCAATCATGATCTGTCTCCGTTCGCCGCCTGCTGGAAATCCTCAGCAAAGTGTTTCAGGGCGCTCTGCACCGGGAAGGGGGTCATGCCGCCCATGGCGCAGAGCGAGCCGTCTACCATCGTTTCGCAAAGATCACTCAGCAGGGCGAGGTTGGCCTCGCGATTGTCGTTGGCGCGAATACGATCGATTACCTCCACGCCACGGGTCGAGCCGATACGACAGGGCGTGCACTTGCCGCAGGACTCCACCTTGCAGAACTCCATCGAGAAACGCGCCTGTTCGGCCATATCGACGCTGTCGTCGAACATCACCACGCCGCCGTGACCGACGCCTGCACCGACCTCGGCGAAGGTTTCGTAATCCAGCGGCATATCCCACTGGCTTTCGGGCAGGTAGGCGCACAGCGGCCCGCCTACCTGAACGGCGCGCAAGGGCTTTCCGGTGAGCGTACCGCCGCCAAAATCCTCCATCAGCGTGCGCAGAGTGGTGCCAAAGGCGAGTTCCACCAGACCGCCACGCTTGACGTTGCCCGCCAGTTGGAGGGCCAGCGTGCCCCGGGAGCGGCCCATGCCGTGATTGGCGTAGGCCTCGGCACCCTCGGCCAGAATGAACGGCACGGCGGCAAACGAGAGCACGTTATTGACCACGGTGGGGCGGCCGAACAGACCCTCGATGGCGGGCAGCGGCGGCTTGAAGCGCACCAGCCCTCGCTTGCCCTCCAAGCTTTCCAGAAGCGATGTCTCTTCGCCGCAAATGTACGCCCCGGCGCCGAGGCGCACTTCCAGTTGGAAGGCGCGGCCGCTGCCGCGTAGGTCGTCGCCGAGATACCCTGCCTGTTCGGCGCGGCGGATGGCCTCGTCAAGAACCTCTTTCGCCAGCGGATACTCCGAGCGCAGGTAGATATAGCCTTGGGTGGCACCCACCGCGAGGCCGGCAATCGCCATGCCCTCAATCAACATATAGGGGTCGCATTCCATCACCAGCCGGTCGGCGAAGGTGCCGGAGTCGCCTTCGTCGGCATTGCAAACGATGTACTTCTGATCGGCAGGCGTATCCAGCACGGTCTGCCACTTGATGCCTGTCGGGAAGGCGGCCCCGCCGCGCCCGCGCAGGCCGGAAACTTTGACTTCCTCGACGATGTCCTGGGGCTCGCGTTGCAGCGCAGCCGCCAAACCGCAAAAACCGTTATGGGCGCGATAATCCTCAATCGATAACGGGTCAGTGATGCCGATACGCGCAAAGGTGAGACGCTGCTGGCGGGCGAGATAGTCGATCTCCTCCGTGGGGCCCAGCGCCAGGGGATGGCCGACGCTGTCTCCCAGCAGCCCGGCGTCGAGCAGTGCGGGTACATCCTCTGGTGTTACCGGGCCGTAGGCGAACCGGCCGATGGGGGTTTCAACTTCCACTAGCGGCTCCAGCCAGGCGAGGCCACGGGAGCCATTGCGCACCAGCGTGATGGGTTGGCCGCGTGCGGCTGCCTCCCTCTCCAGTCGGCGGGCGACCGTATCGGCGCCCAGTGAAAGCGCGGTGGTATCCCGGGGTACATAAACGCGGATGCTCATCCCATCACCTCCAACGGCCGTGTTTGCAATTCATCCACTAGCGCATCGAAGGCGTCCGGGGTGACGCGGCCGCGTACGCTGTCGTCCACGCGGATCGATGGGCCGCAGGCGCAGTTGCCCAGGCAGTAAACGGCTTCGAGGGTGATTTCGCGATCCGGGGTGGTCTGGTGGTAATCGACCCCCAAACGCGCCTTGGCGTGGGCTTCGAGCTGGCGCGCCCCTACCGACTGACACGCCTCGGCGCGGCAGATCTGCACGACGTGGCGCCCCGGCGGCGTGGTGCGAAAGTGGTGGTAGAAGCTGATGACTCCGTGCACCTCGGCACGTGTTTGGTGGAGGGCATCGGCGATGATGGGTACCGCTGCCTCTGGGATGAAGCCGATGCGATCCTGAAGGGCGTGGAGGATCGGCAGTAGGGCGCCGGGCTTGTGCTTCAGAGCGTCGACCTCGGCCTGAATAGCCTGCGGCGCCCACTCCTGGGAATGGTTCATGGTGCCTTCCTCACGACTGCTTATTATGTTTTAAATATGCACTACTTTTCATATTTAAAAAGTCGTGCATCACGGTTAAGACAAAGCTAGCATCAAGTTATCGACTTAAAAATATGAAATAGTGTGCCTATGAAACGGATCAAGGTAACGCCCACCTGGTGCTTTAGTGATGAAGAGGGGCACCGTCTCGATACCAACCTTCTGCGCTTGCTGGGGGCGGTGCATCGTCATGGCAAGTTGACCCATGCCGCCGAAGAGGCGGGTATTTCCTATCGTCACGCGTGGAATTTACTGCGCCAGGGCGGGGAGTTTTTTGGTGTTTCCCTGGTAGCCATGGCGCGTGGGCGAGGGGCGCAATTATCACCGCTGGGTGAGAAGCTGCTGTGGGCCGAGCAGCGCGCCACCGCTCGGTTAAGCCCGCAGCTTGATAGCCTGAGCTCCGAGCTGAATCTTGCCATTCAGCAGCACCAGGAAGGCGTGCACCCCGTACTTCGCCTCCACGCCAGCCACGGGTTTGCGATAGAGCTGCTGCCGCAGCATCTGGGAGAGTTGCAGCTTGATCTGCAGTACTGCAGCCCGCTGGAAGCACTGGCGACCCTTAACCGCAATGGCTGCGACCTGGCGGGCTGCCATCTGCCCAGGGGGGCAGTGGGTGAAAAGGCACGGCGCAAATACCGCCGCCTGCTCAAACCCCGCTATCATCGGCTAATAGGATTTATCGCCCGCCAGCAGGGGCTAATGGTGGCGCCGGGTAACCCGCTGGGCATTGATGGCGTTGCCGCACTGGCCGATAGGCCGGTCACGTTTATCAACCGGCAGGCATCATCGGGAACCCGGGAACTGCTGGATAGCTTGCTGGCCGAGGCAGGCATTGCTACATCCAAAGTGAATGGTTACGAGATTGAGGAGTACACCCACTCGGCGGTAGCGGCCTATGTGGCGGCGGGAATGGCGGATGCAGGGTTTGGTGTCGAGGCGGCCGCGCAGCGGTTTGGGCTTGAATTTGTGCCGCTGGCCACGGAAGACTACTTGCTGGCCTGTCATCACCGCTCCCTGAAAGAGCCTAAATTTGACGAATTCTTGCAGGTATTGCGCGGCGCTTCCTTTCAAGAGGCGGTGCAGGGTCTGCCGGGTTATAGCCCGAGCCAGTGTGGCAATGTGATACAGGTAGAGGAGATATTCTCACCAACACCCTAAGCAGCTAGTGGAGAGATTCAAGGCATAACTGTGCTGAGTGGCATCAGAAACGCATGGAGCCTGGAATGGTTTTACCTCAAGACGACGATGGATGCTGACTATAGCGGCTACACCCGTAGACCAATCAAGTGGTAGCTAAACGGGCGAACCTCATACAGCAATCCTAAAAGACATAACCCCATAAAGTGCGACGTTCTTTAGGAACCTGCGCACTTCCAAGTGCTTTGAGTCGACGAAAGCCGCGAGCAGTAGAGGAGTAAAATAGAGGTATAGAGCGAAGTCGACCGATACTATGAAACGCTGGTGCGCGTAACATGTTCTCAATTCTCAGGGCTTACGTTCATGCCGCATTCGGCGGTAAACCAATCACGAAAGCGCTGTATCTCTTCGTCAGCGGCCCGGTTTTCACGATAACAAAGATAGTGGCGCGTTTCCTCCAGCACTACTTGCTCAGCAACTGGTCTAACCAGTCTTCCCTCTGCTATCAACGGCATCACTAGATGATCCCACCCTAGCGCAACACCTTGATGGTTTAATGTCATCTGAATCAACATGTTATAGTCATTTGCATTGAAGAAATGAGAGCTATCCTTAGCATTCCTAGCGATCTCGAGCTGGTGAATAGCCATCCACACCCCCCAGTCCACATGCTCGGCCACCTGAGCGCGCCCGTAGGGGCTAAGGTTGAGCAGTACAGCGCCATGTCGCAACCCATCCAGAGTGCCGATCTCTGGATGTTTCTCCAAGTAGCGAGGCGAACACACCGGGTAGATTACATCACAGAACAGCGGAATGCTGATATAGCCTTCCATAACACGCGATAGCTTGGTGATAAAGATATCTGGAGAAACGCCTGGTTCCATGGCAAGGAAGTTCTGCGTCGTCACCAAGTTGAGGTCGATGTTCGGATTGTTACTAAAGAAGCTAGGCAGGCGGTGCGACATCCACAGCGCTGAGAAGGCAGGCGAGCAACATAGCGTTAGCGATTGTCGAGCAACGTTACCAAAATCATCTCGGATGCGATCAGCGGCTTGAGCGATATTGATGAACGAAAGCTGAGCGGCATCGAAGAAGATAGCGCCTGCTGCCGTCAGTTCCACAGCACTTCCCACTCGCTTGAACAGAGGCGTCTTCAGGAAGCTCTCCAGTTCGCGCACTTGACGGCTGATAGCAGCCTGGGTCACGCATAGGGCCTCTGCTGCGCGGGTGAAGTTCTGATAGCGCGCCGCCGCGACAAACGACCTTACTGCCCGCAGCGAAGGCATCTTCAACAGTGTTTGATCTGGAGCAGTATGTCGGCTCATTACGTGAAATCCTCAACGCTCGGGTAAAAGGCACTTCTACTCAGCCAGTTGGCTGCCTAGACCCACAGTAATCCGGAACTCGATATCGCGGCATCGTTGGAAGACTACCCCAAAGCAACGGTTATCAACAGACCCTTAAGCTGTCAGGAAAGGCAGAGCGTGGAAGGAAGTAAAAAGACTAGCAATCAGGCGGCTTACTGCACCGATATCTTCATCGCCAGCAGGTGAAGAGTTGTTATTTTCTAGCTGCCAGGGTTGCTAACGTACTTTCTGGTAATACCTCATTCTGAACCTTTGGCTCTGATAAAAGATACCGGTCTCCCCATAACATCTGCTCATGATTTGACGATAGAAAAGGTTTCTTCCGTCGCTATGGCATCACTGCTTATCCTGACAGTTCGGCTCGCTTGAGAATATTTGAACAAACTCAGCCGCAAAACCGTTCGTAAATATTTAACGGGCGACGCTCTCACATCGTCATTTCCAAAAGGTAATAATATGAACTTCGACGGTATCTGGACTCCTGTCGTCACGCCCTTCAACAGTGATGGCTCTCTAAAGCTCGAAGCTCTGGATGAACTGCTCAATACACTAATTGAACAGGGAGTGCATGGTTTAATCATCGGTGGCACTACAGGCGAGTACTACGCCCAGAGCATGGATGAGCGTAAGAGACTCTTTGACCGAGTAATAGAGCATGTACAGGGAAGGATTCCGTTGATGGCAGGGATCAATGCCACTGCCACAGCAGACAGCTTAGAACTGGGCCAACATGCTAAGAATAGTGGCTTCGATGCTCTGCTGGTGGCCGCGCCCTACTACTGCCAACCGGCTCAAGACGAGTTACTGGCACATATCCGTGCTATTGATGATGCCTTCGATATGCCGGTTATGCTCTACAACTTTCCTGATCGCACCGGTGTGCCGATGACCATGGCGCTAATAGAAGCCCTGCGCGACCGCCCTAATATACAGGCAATCAAGGAAAGTACAGGTTCTATTGAGCGCCTCCATACGCTAGCCACCGATCACGCCGATCAGCTACAGCTAAGCTGTGGCATGGATGACCAAGTGCTGGAATTCTTCGTGTGGGGCGCCCGGAGCTGGGTGGCCGGTGCTTCCAACTTCCTAGCCCCCGAGCACGTCGCTTTGCATAAGGCCTGTGTAATAGATAAAGACTTCGTCACCGGGCGTGAGCTGGCCGCGCGGCTGCTACCGATGCTCAATCTACTGGAGCAGGGTGGCAAGTTCTGTCAGTACATCAAATACGGCTGCGAGCTGGCTGGCCTGCCAGTCGGCCCGGCGCGACGCCCGCTGCTGCCCTTGAATGAGCAAGAGAAGGCTGTCTTCAAGCAGGTCTATGATGCATTGGTTGCCTGCCGCAGTTGAAACCTTGCCGTGGAGCACGCCCCATGAAGCTGCAATGCAAGTTTCTTCCCCAGGACGATGGATGCTGCGGCTGGTACGAAACCTTGCCCCCACCCCCGCCAAGCATGCCGCTGCGTGGCAACGTACGGGCCGACTGGGTGGTATTGGGGGCTGGTCTGGCTGGATTGGCTGCGGCCCGTCGCTTGGCCGAGCTGAAACCAAACGACGATATCGCCCTGATTGATGCTCGGCGCGTTGGCTTCAGTACCGCTGGGCGCAATTCGGGGTTCATGATCGATCTACCGCATGACCTTAACTCCAGCGACTACACTGGCGACCGCACTCACGATCTAGAACAGATTCGCCTTAACCGCGGCGCAATCGACTACATGCGCGAGATAGTGCAGCGCCATGGTATTGACTGCGATTGGCGCGAGCAGGGCAAACTGCATGGCGCGGCTAGAGACCAAGGCATCCGTGTGTTGGAAACGTTTGCCAATGGGCTTTCTGCGCTTGGCGAGCCCTACCGCGCATTAAACGCTGATGATATGCAGACAATTACCGGCACGCGCTTCTACAAAGCTGGCTTGCATACTCCCGGCTGCGTGCTGGTTCAGCCGGCGGCGTTAGTACGAGGCCTGAGCCAGGCTCTGCCCGAAAACGTGCAGTTGTTCGAGGACAGCCCGGTACGCCATATAAACGTGGGCAAACCCCATGTGCTGGTGACCGACCAGGGCCGCATTGAGGCGCCCCGACTAGTGCTAGCCAACAATGCCTATGCTGCTCAGTTCGAACAACTGGGACTCAAGGGGCGTCTGCTGCCGATTTACACCTACAGTAGCCTGACTCGCCAACTGAGCGATGCCGAGTGCGCCAGGCTAGGCGGCGACAATAGCTGGGCGCTGATACCAGCAGACCCAATGGGCACAACGGTTAGACGCATGGGAGACGGGCGTATTTGCATCCGAAACTCCTTCACCTATAACCCTAACGTCAGTACCAATGATCGCCAGCTGGCAAGAGCGCGAGCCGCCCATCAGAGTTCCTTTAAACGACGCTTTCCAATGCTATCGAAGGTGAGCTTCGAATACACATGGGGAGGGGCTTTATGCCTAACCCGCAACAATGGCAGACCGTTTGGTGAACTCGCCCCTGGCGTGTTCAGCGCCCTATGCCAAAACGCCTTGGGTCTGACTGGCGGCACTATCTCCGGAAAACTGATCGCCGAATACGCACTCGGTATGGAGAGTGAGCTGCTCGATATCATGTTGAAGCAGCCCAAGCCAGCCGCCAACCCGCCCTATCCGCTGCTTGGCATGGGGGTGCGCAAGGCCCTCGCCTGGAAGGAGTGGCGAGCTGGAATTGAACGCTAAGTGACCGAATCGATATAGAAAACCATGCTTCGTGCAGAGAGAAGTACGTAACCGAGAGATCAATAAGGGAGTAAAAAATAATGGCCAACACCCTCACCCAGGAAAATATTGCGCAGCAAATTGAACGGCTCGAATATCGCAATCTAGCCTTCATCGATGGTCAGTTCGTACCAGCAAGGTCGGGCAAAACCTTCGCCACCCTTAATCCGGCCACCGGAGAGGTTATTACTCAGCTGGCCGCGTGTGATGCCGAGGACGTTGATATCGCCGCCAAAGCCGCACGCCGCGCTTTCGAAGCGGGTGTTTGGTCGAAGATGGCGCCCGCCGAACGCAAAGCGATCATGCAACGCTTCGCCGATCTGATTGAGGAAAACTGCCTGGAGTTAGCGGTGCTCGAAGCCATTGAGGCTGGCAAGCCGATCAGTGAGTGCTTCAATGTCGATATCCCCGATACCGCTAATACCATCCGCTGGCATGCCGAAGCCATCGACAAGCTCAACGATGCCGTAACACCCACTGAGAGCAGTGTGCTTTCCATCGTCACTCGCGAGCCGATCGGTGTGGTTGGCGCAGTGCTACCGTGGAATTTCCCAGCCATGATGGTTGGCTGGAAGCTGGGTCCGGCGTTAGCCACTGGGAACAGCGTGATCCTCAAGCCTGCCAAGCTAACTTCGCTGAGCACCACGCGCCTTGCTGAGTTAGCCTTCGAAGCAGGCGTGCCAGCAGGGGTGCTCAATGTACTACCCGGCATGGGATCAACGGCTGGTAAGGCAATTGGTATGCACCCTGATATCGACCTAGTGGGCTTTACTGGCTCCACAGAAGTTGGGCGCATGTTCCTTGAATACTCGGCGGCCAGTAATCTCAAGGAAGTCTTGCTGGAATGTGGTGGCAAAAACCCTCAGGTGGTAATGCCCGATATCCACGATATCAAGACGGTCGCCAGTAACGTTCTCGCTGCCGCTTTTTGGAATATGGGTGAGAACTGCTCAGCGGGTTCGCGACTTATTGTACACCGTTCCATCAAGGACGCCCTGCTCAAGGAGGTGCTGGCCCAGTTGGAAAGTGATTGGAAGCTGGGCGACCCATTGGATCCTGAGGTCAATCTTGGCGCCTTGGTGGAGGAAGCTCACATGGAGAAAGTACTTTCGTATATTGCAACAGCCAAAAAGGAAGGACTTACATTACTTACCGGTGGTGAGCGGGTTCGCAAAGAGAGCGGCGGTTACTTCGTGCAGCCGACGATCTTCGATGACGCTACCCCTGAATCAACCATTGTCCGTGAAGAAATCTTCGGCCCAGTGCTGGCGGTGATGGCATTTGATACCGAAGAAGAAGCCATCGCTTTAGCCAACGACACCTGCTACGGCCTCGCGGCATCGCTTTGGAGCAACGACCTTAACACCGTTCATCGCATGTCGTCGGCGATTCGTGCTGGCACTGTGACTGTAAATTGTTTCGGCGAAGGCGACATTACCACTCCGTTTGGCGGATTCAAGCAATCCGGTTTTGGTGGGCGCGATAAATCTATCTACGCTCATGACCAGTACTGCGAACTCAAAACAACCTGGATAAAACTCACCTAAATAGAGTAAGGGAAAGCTACTCAAGTCGCCTGCTGCGCCCCTGTCTCTCCTGTTTTGTACTTGGAAGGCAGGCCTGAAAAATCCGTTAAATCTTTTTATCCATAACAAAAGGTTGTGGTTTGCTGGTCAAAAATGTCGTTTCCACTACTTAACTCACCAAAGTAGTTTAAACGGATAACTGCAATACAACAGATAAAGAAAAACGCCAGATTACAATATCTCCACTAAAAAAAGGCAGCTAATAAATGAAAACTTCAACAAAGCTCAACCACTGTATTATTTTGAATACCCTCATTGCTTCTGTCTTGATAATTCCAGGCGTTGCTATGGCGAGCGATGATACCTACCGCTTCCGTATGGTAAATGCGGAGGATACGGCAGATTCTCCGGCAGGGCGGGGCATGCAGAGGTGGGCTGATTTGATCGAAGAACGCTCAGATGGTCGCATGACAGCCCAGGTGTTTCACCAAGGAGCGCTTGGCAATGTCAGCGAGGTTTTCGACCATATGCTAATGGGCGGTGTTGACATGGTCATCGCCGCTACTCCGACCTCCTACGACAACCGGGTTGGAGTGATGTCGCTACCTTATCTATTCTTGGATTGGGAGGAAGCACAGACAGCTTGGGAGCGCGGCGGTTGGATGAACGGTATCGTTGAGCCGATCTTCACTGATATGGGGCTCAAGATGTTTGGGTCTTTTCCGTGGGGGTTCACTGGCGTCGCTACGCGTGGTGATTATGCGGTAAGCCTCGGCGAAGCCCAGGAGAAAGCATTGAAGGTACGTGCCATTCCTGCTTTTCCCGTACCTCAAACCGTACAGGCGATGGGCTACCACTCGGTGCCGCTTGACTGGAACGAAGTATATACTGCCATCCAGACAGGCGTGGTGGATGGCGACGCCGGCAATATCATTTACTGGGACTATGAGTTCTTCGGCGAAATCCTCGACTACTTTGTGCATACCAAGCACTTTTTCGGTCAAGCTGCGCTGATGATGAACCAGGATACCTGGGCAGCCTTAGACGAAGAGGATCAGCAAATTGTCGCGTCTGCAGCCTATGAGGTCGTTGACAAGCAGTTCTCGGATGCCCAATCCGAGGATGAGTACTGGATCGCCACCGCTCAAGAAGGCGGTATGGAGTACATCGAGCTTTCCGATCAAGAGTTAGCAGAGATGGCGCAGCACGTGCGCGACGTGGTATGGCAGCAAGCAGAGGAAGAATTTGGTACCGAGCTGATCCAGGAAATTCTCAGTCACACTCAACTGGAAAATTGATTCTAAGGGCAGAGTCATCGCTGACTCTGCCCTTGCTTTATATATCCAGAGAATTAAGGAGCTGAGAGATACCATGATCATTTTCAAGTGCATCGACTGGCTGCTCGACAGAATTATTGCACCAATCGTGGCAATAATAGGATTGTTTGTCGCGCTATCTTTTGTCGTCGGTATTACCGCGCGTTCGTTTCTAGGGATTCCTCTCTTCGGGGTGGAAGAGTTGGTTCTAATAGCGGTTATCTGGTTCTACATGCTCGGCGCTATTCTGGCCTCTAAGAACAGCGCTCATCTTCGGGCAGACTTTATTCCTGTCGTCATTAAAAATGAGAAGGTCATTTTGGCGTTTCGTATCATAGCCACCGTAATTTCTATCCTCATGGCAGGGCTCTTTGTCTTATGGAGTAATGAGCTGTTCCAGTGGGCCCTTCAGAGGAGCCAAACAACACCTGTGTTCTCGATCCCTATGTATGTTTCGCAGGTCAGCCTCCTGACCGCCGCTTTGTTCATGACCCTATACCTTGTCAGGGATCTCATTAACGATATCCAGGCACTTTGCCACAAAAAAGATAGTAGTACGCCGATTCAGCGGTAGTACTATTTAAGGGAGTTAATTATGGGCGCTTTAATAGCCATTGGCATGGTAGTTCTGTTGATGCTGATTGGTGTACCAGTGGTGTTTTCTTTCGCCGCGATGGTCGCAACGCTAGCCTTCTTCTACGATGTCGACGTAACTTTTCTTGCCACTACCGGCTTTTCCTCTATCAACTCGATTATTCTTATTGCCTTGCCTTTATTCATCATGACCGGCTATCTGATGCAGTCGGGCGGCCTAGCCGCTAGGTTGGTGGCTTTTGTCGAAGCGCTGACCGGTCGCTCCCGCTCCGGCATGGGGTCATCTATGGTCGTGGCTTGCGGTATCTTTGGGGCGATCTCAGGCACTGCCTCTGCTGCAGTGGCTTCCATAGGTACCATCATGGTTGGCCCCATGCAAAAACATGGTTATGAGAAACCGTACATTGCTGGGCTGCTGGGTATCTCATCATTACTAGGGCTATTGATACCACCTAGCATCACCATGATTCTTTACGCCATTGTGACCCGTCAATCGGTTGCTGCAAGCTTCCTCGCTACTATCGGCCCTGCCTTATTATTAATACTTTTCCTATGCGTTTATAACGCGATTAAAATACGGCTTACACCTGGGGTCGTCAGCGCAAAGATGCCGCTTAATGAAAGAGCCAAGGCGATTGGTGATACCGGTTGGAAGGCCATTCCTGCCTTGATGCTGCCAGTGATCATTCTCGGTGGTATTTATGGCGGTATCTTTACGCCCACCGAAGCGGCAGCTGTCGCCGTAGCCTATGCTATCCCGGTGGGTATGTTCGTTTACAAGGGGCTTAATATCAAAAAAGTCCTAGAGTGTATGGTGGCTGCTGCCACGACATCTGGGATCATCATCATCATTCTATTTTTCTCGTTTATTGTCAGCCGTATCCTCACTCTAGAAGGTGTACCCCAGCAGTTGACCACTTTCCTGCTGGACACATTTGAGAACAGGATTGTCATTCTACTGATGGTGAATGTGTTCCTAATCATGATCGGCATGATTATGGACGATGTGAGCGTGATCGCGATTGCCAGCCCTTTGTTAGTGCCAGTAGTAGCACAGCTCGGGATTGATCCAATCCACTTCGCAGCGATAATTGGCACTAGTGTGGTGATTGGCTGCAACAGCCCGCCCATGGCACCGATTCTTTTCATGTCGTGCCAAGTCACCGAGGTTGGTGTATCTCAAGCGATCCGCCCCGCACTGAGCTTGATGCTATTTACCGCTCTCCCGGTGATGCTGATCACCACCTATTGGCCGCCACTAGCGCTTTATTTGCCACGATTACTTGGCTACGTGAACTGATGCTTGCTTGAGAAAATTTCTGCAGATGTGAAAATACTTCTAATGTCTCTCGCCGAAAGTTTAAACTATTTAAATAGGGTAGCCATGAATATGATGAAAGTTATTGAATAGTACTTGATTTTATTTTTTCCTTCTTGGTTAGAGAGGTTTTGATATTCTATCAAGAGAAAGGATGCTATTCGTGATCTAGCTTCATAACTGCCCTTATTTTATTGTTTTTTATATTGATGTGCTTGGTGGTGGCTATTACGAGAGGTCTTGATGTGAATGATAAATTTCCAAGTTTATTTAAGAATAAAAATATGGCTTATCTCGAGCCAAAAAACTCATCGGTTGCTAATGCGGAAATTAGAAGAGTTGCTTTTTTGCTGCTTGAAAATTTCTCTTTGATGGCATTTACAGGAGCCGTTGATGCATTGATAACAACTAATTTAATGAGGTCTAAAAAGATTTATGAAGTGCTAGTGGTGGGCTGTGAAGAGGGAGCTACTGTTTCTGACCTGGGTATAGAAGTAAAGAATGAAACCTCTCTATCGGCGCTTGACATAAATGCCTCACAAATAGACATGTTAATTGTGTGTGGCGGTCTTCGTGTGAGGCCCATATCTACAGCGCTTATAAGAAATAAACTGAGAACTGCCAGTAGCAAGGGAGTAGCGCTTGGCGGGTTGTGGAACGGTGCTTATTTTCTTGCTGAGGCCGGTTTATTAAATGGCTATCAGTGCGCCTATCACCCCGATGGGCGAGCAATGATGCTAGAAGCATTCAGGGAAGTATCTGTATCGACCCGAAGCTTTATTGTAGACCGTAATCGGCTGAGCTGTGCAGGCGCCAGTAGCTCTTTAAGTATGATGCTAGAGGTAGTAAGAGCGGATTGCGGTAATGAGGTTGCGAGCGCCGTGGAAGAGATGCTTAGCTGCGATAAAGGGTTGGATTCGCCTGATATATCTACTATTTCGGTTGATCAAAATCACGCGCTACCAGAAAAGCTAAAGACGTCCTTACAGCTAATGAAAAATAATATTGAAGAGCCTTTGTCTATATCGGAAATTGCTAGATGGGTTGATATTTCGAGACGCCAGTTAGAGCGCTTGTTTTGTCACTACGTGAGCGCGAGCCCGTCTCGCTATTATATGGAGCTACGTTTAACACGCGCCCGGCAGTTACTTCAACAGACCAATAAAACTGTCGTTGAAATAGCCTTAGCGACGGGGTTTGTGAGCATTTCTCATTTTCATAGCTGTTTTAGCCAGCTTTTCAACATTACTCCCGGCCAGTTTAGAAAATATTGCCAATCTCAAAGCTATTAAATTAGCGCGCTTCGTCACAAAGCAGTAAGGGATCAAATAATCCCAGCTACTCAAGCTAATCATCGGCGAATACACTGACGATATCCTTGGTTTTAGAGATCATTATGCACTGCAAACTCAATGCCACTCGTTTGCGCTGGTACTACAATCTGATCAACAAAGCTGAAATAGCAGTTGACGAGGAAGGCGCCAATACCGGCGCAGCGGAAAACGATGAGACTGACTCCCCTAAGCCAACAAAACGCTGCCCTTGGGGAGCTCAGGTGGTGTTGCTCCCTGAACTCCCTGAAGAGACTGGCCACTGCCAGGATATGGCGCCGCGCTAATGTTATGGGCGCAAAGGTGAGCGAGGAGCTACACGCGTTGCCCGCTAAGTGGCTACCAGCACACTGGCTAAAGTGCTGGGTCTTTGTTGAACGCTTATTTGCGGTTAACTGCCCGACCAACCCAACATAATCGGCACGTAAACCACTAACAGCAGCACCCCGATCAGCCCCAGCAGGTAAGGGATGATCGCGCGGGTAATACGCTCCAGCGGTAGCTGGGTGATCGATGAGGCCACATAGAGGTTGATCGCCACCGGCGGGGTAATCATACCGATGGAGAGCCCCACCACGATAATCAAACCAAAGTGGATCGGATCAATCCCCAGCTGCAGCACCAACGGCAACAGCACCGGGGTGAGGATAATCAGCGCACTGGCGGTTTCGATAAACACCCCGGTGAGCAGAATAATCCCCACGATCAGCAGCATAATCACGTAAGGGTTGGTAGACAGTGACAGCACGGCCTGGGCAATCGCCCCAGGCACTTGCCAGCTTGAGAGCGTCCAGCTCAGCACCGCCGACATGGCAATCACCAGCATAATCACCGCGGTGGTCATCGCCGAACGGATCAGCAGCTTATAAATCTGGGGCAGGTTAAGGTCACGATACACAAACAGCGACACCAGCATGGCGTAGTTCACCGCCACTACCGCCGCCTCTGAAGGGGTGAAGATGCCCGAGAAGATACCACCCAGGATAATCACCGGCGTCATCAAGCCCCAGCTGGCGTCTTTAAAGGTCGTCCAGATGGTTGCCAGCGAGAGCAGCGTGCCTTTGGGGTACTGGCGCTTATAGGCCTGAGCAATGGCAATGGCCATTAATCCTAACCCCATCGCCAAACCCGGTAAAAAGCCGTTTAAAAACAGCTTGGAAACGGACTGCTGGGCGATCACCGCGTAGATGATCATCGGCACCGAGGGCGGAATCACCACCCCGATGGTGCCGCTGGCGGCGATCAAGCTGGCTGCTGAGGCCGGGTCATAGCCTTTGCGTTTTAGTTCCGGCACCAGACTGGAACCCACCGCGGCGGTGGTCGCGGCGCCAGAACCGGAGATTGCCGCAAAGAACATGCCCGCCATCACCGAGACCACTGAGAGCCCGCCGCGCATAAAACCGACCAGCGAATCGGCAAAGCTGACCAGCTTCTCGCTCACCTTACCCTGGGCCATTAAATCCCCAGCGAGGATAAACATCGGGATCGCCACCAGGGCAAAGGAGTTGATGCCCTGGAACATCTGCTGGGTGACCACCATCAGCGGCACGCCGGATTGATAGAGCGCATAGAGCGTGCTGGCGCCAATCGCAAAGGCAATTGGCACGCCCAGCAGCATAAACAGGAAGAACAGCCCAAACAGCAGCAGCGTCATAGCGACTCCTCCTGGGGTTGGGAGGTTTCACCGTTAATCAGCAGCTCGATGATATCGACCAGCGCATACCACGCCATCATTGCCGCACAGATTGGCATCACCGCGTAGACATAGGTCATCGAAAGCCGCAGCGAGGCGGATTTCTGAAAGCTCTGCACTTGCATGTAGCGGTAGCCGATCACGATCAGCGTGATCATAAACGCCAAAACAATCAGCAGGGCGGCAAGCCGGGCGATTTGGCGCAGGCGGCCAGGCAGGGCATCCACCACAAAGGTCACGGCAATGTGTCGCCCGCGCTGAAACGCCAAGGTGCCAGCTAAGAAGGTGATCCATACCAACAGAAAGCGGGCGACCTCCTCAGTCCAGCCCACCGCGGTGAATAGCACACGAGAGACGATCTGCAGGGTAATCACCCCAATCAGCGCCGCCATGCCCGCAAAGACCACGGGCTGTAGAATGGCGTCCAGAAAGCGTTCAGTACGCTGTAGCAACATTACCAATGGGTGCGTGTGAGTGGGCACTTACTTCACTTCCTCCTGGATGCGTTGCAGATAGTTACCGAACTGATCACCGTACTTCTCATACACCGGGGCAACGGCTTCCTGAAATGCGGCGATATCGGGCGACTCATTAATTTCCATACCTGCCTCAGCTAATTCGGCTAACTGCTCGGCTTCCATGATGGCATTTTGTTCTCTGGCATAGCTAGAAGCTTCGCTGGCGGCATCAAGTACGATCTCCTGAACCTCCTCTTGAAGGCCGTTCCAGGTGGGTAAGCTCATAATGAAGATCGCTGGCGCATAGATATGCCGCGTCATGGTGAGGTAGTCCTGGGTTTCCGCCAGGTTAAAGGCATGGATGGCGTTAACCGGGTTCTCCTGGCCATCAATCGTGCCTTGTTGCAGGGCAGTCAGCGCTTCTGTCCACGCCATGGGCACGGCATTGGCGCCGAGTTCCCGGAACGTATCCACATAGACCTCGTTCTCGATGACGCGCAGTGTCAAGCCTTCGAGATCCTGGGGCGCATTAATCGCGTGCTGGCTATTGGTGATATTGCGAAAGCCGCGCTCAGCAAATGCCAGCCCTTTAAGGTTCACATCCTCTAATTTGCCCAGTATTTCCTGGCCGATCTCACCATCCAGCACGGAGTAGGCAGATTCGGCGGTAGGGAAGAGGAAAGGCAGCTCAAATACCGAGAACTCATCAACGAAGTTAGCCACGGGCCCGTTAGTGATCACGCCCATATCGACAGTGCCGATCTGCATCCCTTCCAGAATGGTGCGCTCGTCTCCCAGAGAAGCATTGGGGAAGATCTCTACGGAGACCGCGCCGTCGGTCTGTTCGCTGACTAACTGCTGAAAGCGTTCGGCGGCGATATGGTAAGTATCTTCTGTATTTACCACGGTCGCTAAGCGCAGGTTGGTAGGGGTTATTTCCTCGGCGTGGGCCATCAGCGGTAAACCAAGCAGGCCAGCGCATAGCAATGTTAAGTTTAACTGTTTGAATTTACTTGTATTACAGGATGCAACAGATGGGATGAAGCGGGCGCGGTTATTCACATTATCTCCTAGTGGTGGCTGTTCTTATTATCTTGTTGGGCTTCATCTATATCACATCGAACTAACAGGGCAAATTACTTATTTTTATTCCACTATTCGCGATAATAATCCAAAAAATCTTTATAGATCTTAGGCTTGAGTGATTTAAGGGTTAGCGATAGCCTGCAAGCATTGACGATTGATTAACTGCCTTGGAAAGCGATGGTAAGGCTTGGCCGGTGGTGAGTCTTGCTAACCATGTTCTTACTAACCAATAGCCATGGCGACGCCAGCTAAAACAGGAATAACCAATGGATAAGTTGCTTAACGACCTAGTAGCGGTAGTCGGCCCAGAAGGCGTGCTGCTCGGTGAAGATGTCTCCCAGCGTAGCGTCGATTGGTTTACTGGGGCGCCCTGTCGTGCCAAAGCCATTGTAAGGCCCCGCAACACCGAACAGCTTAGCAAGGTCATGGCCCTGTGCTACCAGGCCGACCAACTGGTGGTGACCCATGGCGGCATGACCGGCATTGTGCACGGTGGGGAAGCCAGCCCTGAGGAACTGGTGGTTTCTCTTGAACTGATGAACCAGATCGAAGAGGTCGACCTGGTTGGCTCTACGATTCAGGTTCAGGCCGGGGTGACGCTCCAGCGTGTGCAGGAAGCCGCGGCGGAGATCGATATGCAGTTTCCGCTCGACCTTGGCGCTCGGGGCTCGTGCACCATTGGCGGCAATATCGCCACTAATGCGGGGGGAATACGGGTTATTCGCTACGGCATGATGCGCCAGCAAGTGCTGGGTCTGGAAGCCGTACTTAGCGATGGCACCGTGGTCAGCTCGCTGAATAAAATGCTCAAGAACAACGCAGGCTACGATCTAAAACAGCTATTTATCGGTAGCGAAGGCACTCTGGGTATCGTCACCCGCGCCGTGCTCCGGCTACAGCCCCATATGCCCAGCGAGCAAACCGCGCTGGTCGCGGTGCCCTCCTTCGATGCCTTGACCCAGCTGTTGCGACGAGTCTCCCAAGAGCTCGCCAATAGCCTTAGCGCCTTTGAGGCGTTGTGGAATAGCCACTACAAGCTGGTGACCACCGAGAGCGGCAAGCACGCGCCCCCGCTGGCCGACGACTCGCCTTTCTACGCGATCATCGAAACCCTGGGGCTAGATGACGCCCAGGATGCGGAGCACTTCTCAGAGATTCTGCAAAAGGCGATGGAAGACGGCTTGATCACCGATGCCGTGCTAGCCAGTTCCGGTGCCCAACGCCAGGGTATCTGGGCGATCCGAGAGGATATCGAAGTGCTGGTGCACCAGCTGAAGCCGATGTTCTCCTATGATATCAGTCTGCCGATTCCCCATATGGACGCGTACGTTGATACCCTGGAGCAAAACCTCAAGGCGCAGTTTCCGCAAACAGGAAAAATGATCGTGTTCGGCCATCTTGGCGATGGCAACCTGCACATCATGATCACGGTGCGCGACGACAGCTCGCAGAGCCGCCGCCAAGTTGAGCAATTGGTTTACTCGCCCCTTAAAGAGTACGGCGGCTCGATCTCTGCCGAGCACGGCATTGGTCTCGAAAAACGCGATTACCTAAATATTTCCCGCTCCAGCGAAGAGATCGCTTTAATGAAGCGCATGAAAGTCGCTCTGGATCCCAAGCTACTGTTGAATCGAGGCAAGGTTGTGGCAGTGGAGTGAGTTTGGCGGTTTGATTAAGGGTCGCCCAGGGCGGAGGGGGCTGGTGTCATCAGTTCCCGGGTTAATTGCCGCAACCAGTGTATGCCAGGATCGTGATCCTTCCTTTCATCCCAGCACAGGCAGACTTTGAACGCCGGTACGTCCAGGGGCAGAGCGTAGAACTTCAAGCTATTGTTGCGGCAAATGACCCTGGCCGCGCTCTCTGTCACCACGCAGAGCAGTGCTGTGGACACCAATATTTCCTGCAGCGGATTGATGTAGGGCGTCTTGGCGACGATTTTCCGCTCTAACCCCAACTCCCCCAGTTTTTCATTAATTAACAGCGGGCTGTCCTCACGATGTGACAAAGCGACCTGGGGGGAGTTTAAAAAAGCCTCAAGGGTAATGGCGCTGCTCTCGCCATGAAATATCGCATCACCTACACAGCCAATCACATCGTCAAACAGGTACTCATGATGCGAGGTGAGCGGCAAGGTTTCGAACTGCACCACCGCCAGGTCGATATCGTGCTCTTGAAGGACTTGCTGGGCACCTTCTGCACTTGCGATACGCGTGGAGAGCATGTTGAAACACACATCGGGCGCGTGTTCCAAGCAGTGCTGGATAAGCTTGGGTTGCAGCTGTTGGCTGACATAGTCCACCAAACTGACCCGAAATTCCCGCTTTGATGTGGCAGGCGAAAACTCATTACTACTGTGAACTGCCTGATCGAGATAGAACAGCCCTTTGGCTACGGCGGCATCCATCTGCCGGGCAAGCGGGGTCGGTTGCATGCCCTCCAGCGTCTTGATGAAAAGCGGGTCGTCCATTAACAGGCGGAGCTTTTTCAGCGAGTGGCTGACGGCCGGTTGCGTCAGGCAGAGCGCTTGTGCGGTGAGTGTCAAACTCCTTTTCCAATACAGTGTGTGAAAAACCAATAGTAAATTGAGATTTATCTTATTGAGCCTGTTCGCCAGCTTCGTATGGGTGGTGTCAGCCATCAGGCGTGTCTCTTGGTTGGAAGGGCCGTTCCGGCGCAGGAACAGCCCTCAGCCACTGCTGTAAAAGCATTTTATCTACTGTCGGGCTGCCTTGATGGGAAGCAAATTACTTGAGCGCTTCCTGAATGCGCGGCAGGTAATCACCGAACTGTTCGCCGTACTTCTCATACACCGGCGCGACGGCAGATTGGAAGGCCTCCATATCTGGATCGTCGTTGATCTCCATGCCCGCATCGCGCAGGGCCTGCAGCTGTTCGCTCTCCATTTCTGCGTTCACTTGGCGCTCATGCTCAGCCGCTTCCTGTGCCGCTGCTAGCAGTACCTCTTGGGCATTTTCAGGCAGTTGGTTCCAGGCGGGCATACCCATGACAAAAATCGCCGGCGCATAGGTGTGGCGGGAGAGGGTCATGTAATTCTGGGTTTCATCCAGGTTGAACGAGTGAATCACGTTCACCGGGTTTTCCTGACCGTCGATAGTGCCCTGCTGCATGGCGGTGAGAGCTTCAGTCCACGCCATGGGAATCGCGTTGGCGCCCAGCTCGCGGAAGGTGTCGGTGTAGACCGGGTTCTCCATCACGCGGATACGCAGGCCGTCCAGATCTTCCGGCGAGTTCACCGCCCGCTCGCTGTTGGTCAGGTTGCGGAAACCGCGCTCGGCGTAGGCCATGCCTTTCAGGTTCACTTCGGAAAGCTTGTCCAGCAGCTCCTGGCCAATGGGGCCATCGAGCACTTCGTAAGCGGCTTCCGGGGAGGGGAACAGGAACGGCAGCTCGAACACCGCCATCTCTTCGACAAAGTTGGCTACCGGCCCGTTGGTGATCACGCCCATATCCACGGTGCCGATCTGCATGCCTTCCAGCAGCGTGCGTTCGTCACCCAGGGTGGCGTTGGGGTAGATCTCGATATCCACCTTGCCGTCGGTGCGCTCTTCCACCAGCTCTTCAAACTTGGTGGCGGCGATGTGAAAACCATCCTGCTCGTTGACCACGTGGGCCAAGCGCAGGGTAACAGGATCCATATCAGCAAAATCAGCGGCGTTCGCGGCGCTCACCAGCGCCAGTGAGATGCCCAGTGCTAGCGTGCTACGTGCAAATGTTTTCATATTATTGTGTTCCCAATGGACTAAGGTGCAGAAGTGCTCCCAAAGCATGCACCACACCAGGGAAAACGGTCAATTGACTAAAGGTACTCAAGCGCCATACGGCTGGACACAGCGCCCCTGCACAGTTACGATACGCACCCACAAGCGCCCGTAGCTCAGTTGGATAGAGTATCGGCCTCCGAAGCCGAGGGTCGCAGGTTCAAATCCTGCCGGGCGCGCCAAATTGCAAAAAAAAGGGCCTGCGAGAAATCGCAGGCCCTTTTTTTTGTTTAGCTGCTTTCGGCCAGAAGTAGACAGTGGACGCCAGAGTGGCAGTTTGCTAGTGTCAATTCACCCATGCAAAAGCGTGGTCGTTCTGCTCATAATATCCTGCCACCACAGGTAATAGAGCTGCGAAGCAACACTTCAGTAATTAGTTAAAACATAGAGTATTAGTAGAGTCACTAGCTTTATACTTTCTTCGTGCCTAATGGGTTTTCCCTATTAAATAAATCCCAAGGGCAAGCAAGCAGTCATCGAGCACTGCGCTGTGGTAGCAGCTCGGGGCGTTTTACGCATCAACCGAAGGATTCCCGATGCAGCCAAATACTCAAGATATATATATTTACATGGACGACAGTTGGGACTCCATCTCAACCTATAAAATTAACCATATAACTAACACTCACTACTACCTCAACCTCTCGTCTGAACCATTTAGTGAAGTACATGTAATAAAGCTTCGGGCTGACGAAGCCTACAAACTGAAAATATATCCGTTTTCATTTTTCACCTACAATAAATACAGGAAGCTTGGCGATTGGATGCAGCGTATCGGCGACTTAGCCTCTGCTCACCTGAGTAGACATATTTCACTATCATTGGAGGATATATCAAAACTAATTTTAGAGCATAAAGATAAGTACCGGTGCAACGAATCAGACATTCCTTGGGTTCTTCGGTGCCTTGTAGCGAGTGGAATGATAATACCAAACTTAAAGAAGAATAGTGTCTCATTAAATCTTTCTCCATCCTACAAGGCGCGCGAGAATCAGCGAAAATTTTCCGCAACAATTGCTGGAGAGCTAGAGTCACTAAGCCAACGAGTCCGATATATAATTGATCACGGACCAACCGTGGGAACATACCGCGAAAACCTACTTCAGAACTCCCTACGAAAGCATTTGCCGGAGCGATATCACATAGCGACGGGGTTTATACACGGCTTCAAGAAGCAAATTGATCTTTTGATATACGATCGAATCGATTACGCACCCTTATTTCGTGAAGGCGATCTGGTAATAGTACCCCAAGAATCGGTACGAGCAGTTATCGAAGTCAAAACCAATTTGACAACCGGCAACCTCCACTCAGCACTTGAGCTGCTGCACTTGGCTTCTTTATTTGATGACAATCAACCCCCTTTTTTCAAAGGGATATTTGCGTTCGAGAGTGATCTTACCAAGGATAAATTATATAGTACGATTTCCGACTTTTACACGAACTACAATGCCCATGCTCAAGGTGCTCCTGGAGAGTTGATATGCTCACCCTTCCAGCACTTAACTTGCATGTGCGTAAATAAAAAAGCTTTCACCTACACCAAATACATACGCAACAAAAATAAAAGGCTGACTCCACGCCTATACTCAAAGCAAAGCGCAACTGAACTCGAAAGTCAGTCCAGCTTTTTTATACAATGCTTACTATCATATTTAAAATATGGCGGAATGAAACCTTTTAAAATCGATTACATGGACCAAATGCTTGGCGAAGATACCTATACAACTGAAGTAAAGGATCTGAGGCATGAGGACGATAGCTGGGGAGCTTACTTCGCAGTCGATGAGGGAGATGAAGACGAGATTTCTATAGACAAAATGGAAAATCTAATTCTATCAGCACAGAATTGGATTGAGGGATATGATAACTTCGGAACAGCCTGAAAAGTTCACTTTAATTACTTTAGTCCGAAAAGCAGCTTCGATAGTGAATTGCTACCAAAACTGCTCCAAGGTTATGAACTTGCACGCTGTGGCAGCACCTATCAACTGCTAGCTATTATATTAGGCAGGCAGCTGTGGCTCGACGCCGCCTGACACGACCGGCTACACCCGACTCAAAGAGGTCTCGTGGCAGGCAGACATCGGCCAAAAGCGGTCGTTGGGTGTTTAGGAAACTAGGGGCGATTCACTGATCTAAACGGCGAACCACGTGGCCGTATCAAATGTCGATAATTGCCCAACCTGCCTGCTGCAGTGCTGTCCTCCTCTTGGTCTCGGCCTTACCCTCACCCATCGAGCTTTTGCGCATGGCCAGACAAAGCATATGAGTCGGCCTGGTCATCGCCACGTACATGAGCATCATGCTCTTCTTCGCCGTCTCGTTCGGACGCTGCGCAGCTGAGGCTTTGCCTTCAAGCCACGGCAAGAGCTTTTTGACGAAGTGAGTGCGGTTGTACGTTTCCAGAATCAGGGTGGCAGCATGCGTTTTACCCTTCTCGGCGTGAATCGAAGACAAGCGGATGTTCACGTGCTCAGAACCGGTCTCAAACCTGTATGTGTTGAGCAGCGCACCAACGTTGTCGCCTGGGTCTCCTACTTGAGGAGCAGGTGACCAGGCAAGGTAGGCTTCAGCATCCGTTGCTGCCATCCGTTGATCAGAAAACACCAACTCCGCCGCAAGATCCATTAAGCCTGAGGCAACCGTTGCATCCCATTCCGCCTGAGGAAAACCAGTGGGGCTAAACAACAGCCGTTCGAGCCATCCACGATATGCAGCGGCCACTCCAGGACGCCCGGCAAGATGCTGTTCGACGCATTGATGACTGCGAGACCTCGCCACAATCGCGTCACGGGGAAACGCCAGGCGCACAAGGGTCAACAAGCAGGACGCAATCAGTTCCACGCCTGAAGCCGCAGTTGCATCCTTAGCAACATATCGACGAGCGATGTGTACACCCTCTGCAAATGTACGTGGCTTAAAGGAAGGCTTATTAACCTCTGACTGATACGGTGCCCAGTAATGCTCAACCGCTTTGGGGTAATGCTCTGGCTTGTCATTGTCCAGCCGATGTACCGCTCCAACCGCATAGACACCTGACCTCCGCACACCTGCAGGTAGGTGCTGGATCAATAGCTGCCCATAGGTATCTAGCACGTTGCTCACATCGCCATCAGGGAAGACGATGATGGTATTAGGAGCAGGCAGGCTGGCACCACTCTGCCTTAACCCTACCAAACCACCAGTGATCGGCAGGTAAGCAAAGGGATTGGCGATTGACGCGATCGACTGATTGAAACGGAAGCTACTGGCGATCTCCATGGTGCTCGACTGATCGGGAAACGGCTCCGGCAGCTCCATCTTCTCTTCAAAAATTTCCTGGTTGGGATCCCCAACCCTGATGACACAAACATCTGGATCCTGGCGCGGAAAGACCTTGCTCAGAATGTCGGCCTGCTCGTACCGCGTATCTTGGATCTCATCGACCATAACGCAGGGAAAACGTGCTCGCAAAGCGCTAGCTACCGCAGGCTCTTGAGCCAGCAGCGCATCAGCCAACACGAACACTTCATCAAAGCAAAAATGCCCCGTCTTCGCTGCATGAGACATCGCTTTGCAGACCCTTTTGTAGGTGTCTGTGTGGGCCCCGAACTTGAAACTGGAACCTGTGAGCGGGTTGTCGAAATCGACAGTGCGCAAGCGCAACTTTTCGAGTTTGAGGTGTGCCGATTCAAAAGCGGTCTTGATGCCCGCGTATTCCCAGGGCTTCAGTGCTTTCCTACGAGCAGCATGTGTGAGTTCATCGTCGATGGCCGTGAGGGTAATGCCTTCCGATCGAAGCCATGGTGAAGCAAGGAATCGCCCAGTGAAGCCATGGATAGTGTCGATGTAATGTGGGTAGCGAAGCAGACGTTGCCCAATCTCCGAGCCTCCCAAGCGATGTTCAATTTCCTCCCGCGCTGCGTTGGTATGTGAAAGGACACAGATACCCTGAGTTCGACTCTTCCAATGGCGAGCGAGGATCGCCAGTTTGGCCACCACTAATGTGGTCTTGCCGCTGCCAGGGCAAGCGGAGACGTCCAGTGAGCTCATGGACTTCAGGAAGCTGCGCCTAGGCTCGTCTAATGCCTCCAATTTCATGAGATTGGTGACCCACTCCACATCGTCGTCGGTTATCGGATCAATGAGCTGGGTCAGGTTCATTCCTCGTTCTCCTCAACAGCTGCTGAAGTGCCGGCTACAGTGCCCGTGGCAACCGGCGTGACCGTAGACCCCGTCGGCGGTACTGCTGAGCCACTGGTGGCGTATTCGATCGCGTGAATCACAGACTTTGATAGCGAGTCACGCAGAGTTGTCGCATCCAGCGTCTTAGCCTCGAAACGGTCTTCTATCAGGTCGATCAGGTGCTGGGCAGTAATGGTTTTGGAGGCCTTCTTGACCAGCTTGTAGACAGCCGAACACCTGGCCTCCTTGGTGGAGTGGGCTGCCTCAATCGCCTTGAATGCGGTTTCAGCCTCAACCAAAAGAGCTGCTCTAGTCACCTTCCCCTGATCAACCTTTTCCTCGTTGATCGCTAGGTAAGCTGCCGCGTGCACTTCAAGCGCAAGACCGGAAAAGGCCAGGTCATATTCGAGTGTCCAGTGGTCTGCTACGAAGGTTCGAACGCACTGTCCGTCGCTCACCATCCGCTTCTGACGATGCTCAGCCATACCGGCTTCTTGCTCTGCAATATTCGCGCCGAAATCACGCACAGCCTTCCAGCGGCGGCTAGTACTGCTCCACTTGGGATCAGTCGGCCCCGTTACCAATTCGTGAATCTCAGGCGCGCAGTCAGGCATGACATCCATATCGGTAATACACGCCGTAGGAATGGAGATCTCACCCTTGCTCGTATCTCGACGCTGCATGATCTTGGAGTAGCGCCGCAACCCTACGCCGCCCACATTGATCACCGACACACCATGCTTGGTCAGGTCTTTTCCAAGCATACGCGCAAGGGCTGGCAGAAGGATCGCTTCAGCATCGCCCTCCACCACCAACAGCCCTTTGGCGAAGAACAATCCTGCTTTCGTGACATCTAGAAATCGACTCAGGAACCGATAGTCATCGGCGCCCAAGCAGGTCTGATCTTCAGCCAGGGAGAACGCGTGCCCTTGATGCATGAGCACAAGATTCTGGATCGGAATCTTTGAGCTTAAATTCGGGCTGTGTGTGGTCAGAACCACCTGTACCGGTCTCAAACCATCCTCAGGTTTCGCGGCCTTCTCAAGAAACTCCATAAGCTGCAGTTGCCGCTGCGGGTGCAGGTGAGCCTCAGGCTCTTCAATCAATAGCAGCGGCAGGCCGTCCGGCTCTTTTCCAAGCAGGAGGAGCTCGCAGGCCATAAATAGTACGTTGTTCGAGCCCAGGCCATACACGCCCCGAGACTCCCTCGAAGCGTGATTAAGCAGTCCGAGCTCTAGGCGCTCAAGGATCTGTTTCAGCCTCGCATCCTCGGTACCCCCCTCGCCGAAACTGATACGGCTTGTCAGGGGCCGTCCCGCAAGAGAAAGCGGGGCCAGGTAGTTTTGGTTGATAGCATGTTCAGCGCTGACGATAGCGCTGTGCTTGTTCACCAGATACCGCATGTAGTCGCCCATACCAGCAATGCTCAACGCTTCTGCATCAACGGGGCTAGCAGGCGGGGTGGCGGTATCGAAAGCGTTTCCGACATCGATGTTTGGGAAGCTGCTCAAGACCTGAGAGAGCCGAGAATTGCGGCCTGGCGACATCTCGCGCTCCGCATCACGTAATGGTTTCAAGTACGCAGTGGCGAGCAGAAGACGGGCCCCTGCATCCAGGGACGGCCCTTCCCCGTTCTCTCCGGAACGCACTGAAATATCCACCCATCTGCGGGTGAGCGTTGAGCCTTGGACGCGCGTGGCTGACCAATGGATGTGCAGCCGACCTACGCTGTTCTTGTAAGTAACATACTCAGCGAACGCACCCAGTTCGGCCTTACTCAAACCATCTAATGTGCACCTCAGCGTAATGGTGCTGGCCTGAGCTCCGCTGTTATCGATATGGAAATCTTCTAGTTGCAGCTTCAGGTATTCGGCATCACGGGTTTGCAGTACATACCGGATCGCATCGATGACTGCCGTTTTACCTGCATCATTTTCTCCAACCAGCGCGGTGACACCTGGGTTGAAGGCGACCTCCAAGCCATGGTTGGCCTGGCCAAACTGGCGGAAATTTTCTAGTTTCAAAACAGATAGGTACACAGCGACGCTTCCTGTTACTCATGACGAGGCAGGGACGCCTATCTTGGCCATTTCTGCCAACCCAGTGCTGATCCCTGATGACTGGTAGATTTATGACATGATCTATCGGGCGAAACCAATCTCTTGTGATGACTGTCTGCTCCTGGCCGTTAGCCGCCCTCCACCAACTTCCGCTTTGGGTCGTTTTCAGTCTTATGCTGCATAGCTATACGCTGCCTTTTAGCTTTCGGGCACGAGCTCAACTCTCTACTGAAATTAGCCTAGCACAAGCTGCCGAAGTAGGATGAGGCTCGTAAGCTTTTCTTTTCAACGCTCCTTCGTGGCGGGCTCTATTGGGACTCATAACATTTTCCAGCTTTGGCGGGTGTGCTGCAGGAGCAGTATTGCTTAGATGGTAGCTGGTGGGCAGAGACAAAGTGCCGAGTAAGCAAGAGCTCCGCGTAAGCTCTTGAGAACCAAGAGGCGGGCGTATGCTTATGGCCATCATACTGTTAGCTGCCAGTGCGAAGCCCGAACTTTAAGCCGACATAAAGTCGTTCCAGCGCCTTACCAAATAGTTATGCTCATCCATGACGGTATTCCACACCGCGATACGGCTCATTCTTGTCTGGTAATCTCCGCCGTCGCGGATTTCGCCTCGATGAATCATGTCAGAGCTGCCATCAGGGCCCGGAAGGCTCTTGGCGGCAGGTTTGCCGCCATACCAAAAGTCCCACTCAGCAGTGGATAGGTGAGGGCGAGTTAGTTCTGGGGTGGAAATGTAATAGCCCTGGCGGGCCATGACGGCGCCGGGCCAACCAGAAATCCACCAGTTGAGGTAGTCATAGGCCGCATCTAGCGTGCGCCCCTTCACATGCCGTGAGATTGACATGCCGCCGTACCAGGCGCGATAGCCCTCTGTTGGCGCCGCCATGCGCACCTTTATGTTGCGTTTTTTGAGGTCTGTCATGGCGGGCGACCACAGGCTTTCGATGCCGACCCGGCCGCGAACCATATCGGAAGAGGCTTGATCCTGGTTGCTCCAGAAGGCGCGGAAGTGTTGCTGACGCTTAAGATTGATAAGGCAATCAATAAGGCTGTCGATCTCTGCCAGGCTGAGATTGCCCAGGTCTTCGAACTCGACCAGCCCTGCTGCTTTGGCTGCCAGTGCGGCGTCTATTGCGCCGATGGCGCTGTCATTTTGCAGGCTGACCATGCCTTTCCAGCGCTTGTCCAGCAACCAGCTCCAGCTCTCTTTGTTGATATCCAGCCCTTTGGGGAGCATGTCTGTGCGATAACCGAAGCTGTCCACATTGTGGCTAACCGGGAGCATGGTGATATGCCCACTGGGGCGAGAACCGCAGCTGCCATCGGGTTGGACATAGAGTAGGTTGACCGGGTTACTGCCTGCCCCCAGGGGGGCGTGGGGCGTCAGCCTTCCTGTCTTGGGGAGGTCATTGATCATGTCCCAGTGTTTAATGCGATCCACCTGAATGGGTTGAATCGCATTAGCGGGCCACACGAAGTCCACGTTGTGAAACCATTGGTCATAGATATCGAAGCTGTCAGGGGTTAATACCCCCGCTTGCTGTGCGGCAACACCATCGAGCACCTCAAAGGTTAGGCGAAGGCCCAAGTCTTCCCGAGCACGCTTGCGAATGCTTTCAAGCAGCGTCACCGAGGTGCCGAGCACCCTTAGGGTAACGGGGCCTCGCTGCACATAGGGCATGGCTAGCGGTTTGGGGGATGCAGCTTCATGCATGGAATATCCTGGGGCTTGGGTGGTTGCTAACGGCATTCATGAAGGTATTCAGCGAGTCTGTCACGCACTTGGCGGTGATGCCATGAGTGATGAAAATCAGCTCCGAAATGCGGTCGTCTTCAGGCCAGGCGTTTACGTGCTCAGGAGGATGAATGGTGTGCTGAACACCGTGTATTATCACCGGGCGGGTATCACCTTTTACATGCAGCACGCCTTTGACGCGCATGATGTGACTGCCATGGCGGTTGAGCAACATGGAGAGCCAAAGGCCAAAGCACGTCCAGTCCACTTCGCCGTCGAAGCAGAGGCGGAATGACTGAACATCTCCAAGGTGAGAAGCCGCGTCAGGTGCTGGCGGCTTACGCCAGGGCCCAAGCCATGTTTTTACCTCTGAGTAGCTGTAGTGGTCAATATGCGGCCCACTGCCGAAGAGCTCATCACTGGCCTGCTTTAAGGCTTCCTGCCCCAATTGCTGCGCTGCCGGGTTGATGGAGTCAATCAGGCTTTGAACTTCATCAAGCTGGGCTTGATCGACCAGGTCGACCTTACTGATGACGAGTTTGTCGGCGACAGCAATCTGGGATTCCCACACCGGCTGGAGCTTGCGGCTGGCGGTGGCGTTGAGGGCGTCGACCAGCGTGAGATTGGTGCCTGGGCGCAGATGGTGCCGCAGTACAGGATCAGCGGTGATCGTTGAGGCGATGGGGCCGGGGTCTGCCAGGCCAGTGGTTTCCAGAATGATGCGCTTGAAGGGTGGGATTTTGCCGTCCTGTCGCTGTGACATCAGGCGCCGTAACGCATCAGACAGTTCGCCACGAATGGTGCAGCAGACACAGCCACTGGATAGCAGCACGGCGTCTTCGGCGATTTCTCCCAGCAGGCGGTTGTCTAGGCCCACGTCGCCAAATTCGTTGATCAGCACGGCGCTGTCGCCGAAATCTTCACTGGCCAGTACCGATTTGAGCAAGGTGGTTTTGCCACTACCCAGAAAGCCGGATATCACGTGAACCGGTAGCAGTGGCGTCTTGTCGTTCATTGATCGGCTCCTCTCTGGGGCAAGCTAGAAACATCTAAGCATTAGTTTAACGATGCCAGAAAATTCTCATCCAACGGGTCGATATCCCGCCCGGTCATCAGCTCGGCTTGGCGCCAGATGCCGCCTAGATCCTGCACAATCTCTCGTTTGCCTGTTGCGCTGGCAATCACAAAGCTGGAGGCCTGAAAATCCTCGAGCACGAGGCGATGTGGCTTGAGTACGCGGTTGATCAGTTCTGCCCGATAGGCCCTGGCTCGGCGACGCTCGTAATGGGCCTGTTCAGGGTCTTCAATGTGAGTGCTCCAGTGGTTTTCACCGCCGAATACGCCGCATAATCCGCACATAACAGCTCCTTTAACAGTTGATTCAGAGTGGCAACGGGCCTATCGGGTCGCAGTCGGGAAGCCCCAAGTGATCGCTGGCGGCAAGTGCAACTCTCATAAGTGCCTCATCTTCTCCGCAAGGCGCCGTTAGCTGGATGCTGGTGTGCTGCTGATTCTCGTCCACACCGCTAGGCAGTGCGATAGCGGGGGAGTCAAGCAGGCTTGCCACCATGCTCAGCCGCAACGTGGCGAGATTCACTTCAGCGAAACGCTCGGGATCATCTTCCAAAGGGGCAAGGAGGGGGCCCGTGTGCGCAACCGTGGGAGAAAGTAGCGTCGCCCCGGCGAGTTCATGGCGAAGCTGCGCTTGAAGTGCCCTGCGCTGGCGATAAAGCGTCACTATGCTGTCCGGTGCCATCTTCTGCGCACTCAATAATCGCTGCCGAACCCTTGGATCCATAGCCTCTGCAGCGTCACTTTCCAGCAATTCACGGTACTCGGTGTAAGCTTCTGCTGCGCCTAGCCAGCCGTGATGTTGAATGAGGAGCAGGGTGTCGCTTACGCTGGCAAGCTTTCGTCTGACTAGGTGAAAGCCAGCATTAATAAGCTGCTCGGCGCTGCGCTCCAGGTTTTGCCGCACACCTGCTTCGATACGCTCGTCGTCCAGATAGGCGGTATCCAGCACGATGACCGTGCGCTCGGGGTCAGCACCCTTCCGCGCTGTGACCTCTTCTCCTCGTATGACATCGTCGATGGCCAGACAGTCTTCCAGAGACGTAGCGATGACACCAATGGTGTCCAGGCTATGGGCTAGGGGAGTGACGCCTTGCCGACTATGGCGAGCCTGGGATGGGCGATAGGATGCCAGACCATTAAAAGCGGCAGGTACACGCAGCGAGCCTGCCGTATCAGTTCCGATTGCTGCAGGAACGATACCTTTGGCGACGGCCACTGCTGAGCCGGAGCTGGAGCCGCCGGGCACTCTGGGTTCTCCCTTACCCGGCGTATGGTGAGGCGTGCCATAGTGCGGGTTCAGCCCAAGGCCTGAGTAGGCCAGTTCGGTCAGATTGGTCTTGCCCAGGCATACCATGCCAGCCGCTGTCGCATGGCGAACCGCCGTGGCATCGTACATGGCGGGCTTTTCGGTGAGCACTCGGCTGCCAGCAGTCGTCACTGCCCCAGCAATATCGAACAGATCCTTCCAGGCGATCGGGACACCATCGAGCGGCCCTAACGAAGCGCCGTGCGCTTGGCGCCGAGCGGCGGCCTCGGCCTCGAACATGGCGCGCTCCGGAGTGAGCGATATAAAAACGGCGTCACTGTCTTTAGCCGCCGCCAGGCATTGCCGCGTCAGCGTTATAGGGTCGAGCTTGCCATGTTTGATGGCTTCGCCGATGGCAAGGGCAGTACTTGGATAATGGGCCATAAAAAAGTCCCCCGAGTTAGTCGATTGGCGCTGTAGCGACGATGAAGGCCAACTTAGCGATCTTCACGCTTAAGCGCAGAGGTCGGGATGTCGTCGGTCGTCAGGCGCTCGAAGCGTTTCTGCTCGGTGTAGACCCAATTAAGACCTACTGATGTCGCCAGAAAACGATCATCAAAATTGCTCTCTAGCTCTTCTTGAGGATAGCGGCGCAGGATCCAGGTTTTCATCAGTATCACGTACACCACCAACGCGGTGATGAAGCCAACGGCATAAGCGTACTCTAGGAATATGAGTGCCATGGCCCCGCCCGCCAGCCAGGCGATAATGCCAGCTGGATTGAAGCCGTTGAAAAAGCGGAATTGGCCTTCGGGATCGTACAAGGCGGGCACATTAAGGCGACGGTGCCGCAAAATATAGTAATCTGCCACCATAATGCCGCCGACAGCGGAGAGTACCGCGCCATAGTAGCTAAGGAAGGTAAACAAATTGTTCAGAATCAGCCAAGGCATGGAAGCGGTGCCGATGACACCGGCGATGACCAAGGCGACAGGATAGCTAATACGAGGTGCACCGGCATTGACGAAGGTAAGGGCGGCCGGAATCAGGTTGGCGGCATTATTGGTAGACCACTGAGCCAATATCACCATGGCTAATAGTGCCACCATGGTGAAGCCTCCACCCTGGCCTTGAATGACGGTGACGGGGTTCCAGTCACCTGCCGCGATAAAGGATACGCCACCAATCAACGCAACCCAGGCCTGGGTCGCAGGTAAGGCCAGAAACTGTGCGACGAAAACGTTGCGATTGCGGGCGAAGAAGCTGCGTTGTCCTCCTGGCGTGCGTAGGAAGCGGGTCAAGTTGGGAATATCCACCGCTAGTGCTGACCAAAAAGCCATGTTGGCGAAGAACAGCGCCAAAGGCACTACTTGTTGATCGCCAACAAACGTCCAGATATTGATGCCGCTGGTCTCAGCTAACACGTTGAGCGTGAAGTACATCCAGACTGAGATGGCGACGATGCAGGGGGCGGCGATAGAGGCCAGCAATTCTACTGCACGAATGCCGAGAGCGGTGTTGACGATCTGCACTACCGCGAAAAGCACGTACCACAATACCCAATTATCAAACCCCCACAGGTACTCCACAATGCCGTTAAGGGCCAGGGCGCCGAGGTAAGTTTGTACACCGAACCAAATGGCAGCGACCACACCACGGGAGACAGCCGGAAGATGCGTGCCCTTGATCCCAAAGGGGGCACGTAAGTAGACGGCAAAAGAGAGGCCGTGTTCTGTACCTATATCAGCGGTAAGACTCATGACGATGCCAAGCACAAGGTTGGCAAAAAAGATGATAGCTACCACCTGAACCAGTGGCAGGCCAGCAACACCACCCGCGCCGAGCTGAAAGGTGGCAATGATGACGGCCATCCCGATCCATAACCAGATAAAACCAAAGAAACCAATCGTTCGCTGATTCAGCCAGACCGGCAAGATGGAGGCTTCCAGCAAGTTCTGGTGGCTATTGTCTGATCCAGCCGACGTTGCTGGTTCGTTGATACCTTTTGTGGATTCCATTGCATTGTTCCTCTGAATTATTGGTAGTTAGTTTTGGTGACAATGGCGTGATCATTTTTATAAGGATTAAAATGTAGTATGGATACAAAAATCATTAGTTAGCAAGGGGTGCGCTATAATTCTGCGGCGCAAATTGGCCTGAGATAATCTAATATTCTGTTCTGAATAGAAAAAAATTAAGCAAAGTCTTGGCGAGGGGCATTTGAAAATGCTTGGAGGGCTGTCGCCGATTTAGCTTGGCTCAAAAGGCAGGGAAGGAGGTGTTAGGATATAACAATTTGAATGTACCGTTGCTTAGATGGCGATAGGTAAGCAGGCTTGGCAATAGCTAGTCTTGGTAATAACTAGGGAAGGATAAGTTTGTGGAGGATGTGGTTCTGACCATTGACGAGAGTTCTAACAACGTTCAAGAAGGGCAAGCTCCACGCTATGCCAAGATTCAAGAATCGTTACGCGATGCCATTCTGTCTCAGCGTTTGCCGCCCAGCCTGGTGCTGCTTGAGGGGCCGCTGGCGAGAATGTATGGAACCAGTCGCGGGCCAGTGCGCAAGGCGCTTGAACTGTTACATCAGGAGGGGGTGATCAGTCGCTTTGAGGGGCGCGGTTTTTTGGCGACCTCCGAGCCTGAAACGGTCACGCCGGAGCGTCAGACGCTGACACCGGAGATGTTGGGGCTAGCCCCTGACTATAAGTCCCAGATCGATGCTCGTCCGATTTCTGACCGCATATACGCCGAGGTGGAAGAGGCTGTTGCCACATGCTTAGCCTTTGGCCACTTTCGCATCGTTGAGACGACGCTTAGTGAATATTATGGCGTCAGCCGTACTGTCGCCAGGCAAGTGCTGGGACGCCTTCGTAACCAACGGTTGGTAGAAAAAGATAATTACTCGCACTGGTTGGCGGGGCCTCTTACTGCCCAGGCAGTGGCTGAAGATTTCGAAATTCGTGCGCTGCTTGAACCGGCAGCTCTTAGGGCTTCAGGGCCTCTGCTGGATAAAGCGGAACTAGAGGCGATGAAAGCAAACACTCAGCGCTTGATTGACCATCCTGAATTGCAGAGTGCGGAGTCGATCACTCTCCTTGAGCAAGATTTGCATCAGCGATGCCTGCGTCATTACCGAAACCGCAAGGCTTGCGAGATGATTGCTCAGAGCCAGCTGCCGGTCATCGTAAACCGTATGTTTTTTCAAACGGTCGGCGTGCCCCCGAACGAGCCCCTTTTGAGGGAGCATCAACTGGTGCTTGATCATCTGTTATTTGGTGCTTTCGATGCTGCCGCTTCAAGTTTGCAAGCACATCTCCAGGCGGCTGCCGAACGTACCCGGCGCCGGTTAAAGGTATTGTCAGTTTTTCCAGAGCCAGACCTCCCGCCTTACCTGCTCAAAATTTCTTGAGCCGCTCTCTTTGAACGCCCCTGTTGTTCTGTTAAAGCGGCTAGATACTTGCGATAAGGGCAGTTTCTAGCGCTTTGGGTTCTCTTCTGAAACGTAACCTGGATTTAAAAGTCAAAAAAATGCCCAATTTTGGGGCGTTTCCATAGTTTTAAGCTCTCCTTCAAAAATGTGCTGCACCATGCAGTCTAGGTTTTTGCTGTCAAAATTCATGAATTTATCGAGCTTATAGCCTTATTTTCGGGCTTTTTAGCGATTTTTTGCCTTTTTGGTGCGGTTTGAAACGATGCATTGAGCATTTTTGGGTGTCGATAATACTTCATTGACAAAAATGACTGTTGTGTCCAGTCTTCAATTTATGGCGTTTGGAGACAGTGATCATTCGCCTGCTGCAAGCACACCATGACCAAGTATTAATAACGAGGTGTTCAAAATGGCTAAAAAAGAGATTCTCTGCGCATTTGGTGTTGATGTTGATGCCGTCGCTGGCTGGCTGGGGTCGTACGGTGGTGAGGATTCGCCCGACGATATTTCCCGCGGTTTGTTTGCTGGTGAAGTGGGGGCGCCGCGTCTGCTTAAACTGTTTGAGCGCTACAACCTGAAGACGACCTGGTTCATTCCCGGCCACAGCATTGAGACTTTTCCTGAGCAGATGAAAGCGGTTGTTGATGCCGGTCACGAGGTTGGCGTTCATGGCTATAGCCACGAAAACCCGATCGCCATGACACGAGAGCAAGAGCGGGACGTGCTCGACTACAACATCGAGCTGGTCACCAAGCTATCCGGTAAGCGACCAACAGGCTATGTGGCCCCGTGGTGGGAGTTTAGCCCAGTCACCAATGAGCTTTTACTTGAGCGTGGCATTAAGTATGACCACAGCTTAATGCACAATGATTTCCACCCCTATTACGTTCGCGTCGGCGACTCCTGGACAAAGATTGATTATTCCAAGCCTGCAAAGGAGTGGATGAAGCCGCTGGTGCGCGGCGAGGAAACCGATTTGATCGAGATTCCTGCCAACTGGTATCTCGATGACCTCCCACCGATGATGTTCATCAAAAAGTCCCCCAACAGCCATGGCTTTGTTAGCCCGCGTCATTTGGGTGAAATGTGGCAAGACCAGTTTGATTGGGTCTACCGCGAGAACGACTACGCGGTGTTTACCATGACCATTCACCCTGATGTTTCGGGCCGCCCTCAAGTGCTGATGATGCTTGAACGTCTGATTGAACATATGCAGAGCCATGAGGGTGTACGCTTCTGCACCTTCGATGAGATCGCCGATGACTTCGCTAAGCGTAGCCCGCGCAGCTAATGCCGCTAAGCATTGTTAAGACTAAATAACGATAATTGAAACGAGGGTGAAGTCGATGGCCGAGCCAAACTCAAGTACGACTGCCGAGGTAAGTCAGCACGCTGATGAGCCCTGGAATGCAGTCATCACGAAAAAACAGATCGGTTATGCCTCGCTGGTCTGTTTCATTGCCTGGGTGGCGTCGGTCTACGACTACACCCTGTTTGGAACCTTACTGCCCGTGATTGCTGAAGACTTTGGCTGGAGTGCTGCCAAGGCGACCGCGATTAATACTTACGCCACGATAGGGGTATTTCTTGTTTCACTAGTCGTCGGCTTTCTGATCGACCGCTATGGACGCAAGAAGACGTTAATCATGTTGGTGATTGGCGGTGCCGTTAGCTCAGGTTTGTCGGGGGTCGCCATTGGTGCTGCTTCCATGGTGATCATTCGGGCCTTTTCTGGCTTTGCGGTGTCCGAGGAGGTGGTGAATGCCGTCTACCTTAATGAAATCTATAAGAAAGCCAAGGGCCGCGGCTTTATGTATAGCCTGGTTCAGAGCGGCTGGCCGGTAGGTGCGCTGCTGGCAGCGGGTATGACGTCGCTGCTGTTACCTGTGGTGGGCTGGCGTGGCAGCTTCTTTGTGGCTGCCTGTGCCTCCATCATTGTCATCGTGATGGCCGTCAGACTTCCTGAATCGCCAGTATTCGCTGCGATTAAGGAAGTCGAACGTCGTCGCAAGGCAGGAGATGCTGAAGGCGCCGCAAAGCTGGCTGCTGAACAAGATCTTGAAGTCGATACCGGCAGTAACTTGGGGCTGAAGGGGGTTTTTGCGCCGGAATTACGCCGCCATACGATCTCCTTATCATTGGTCTGGCTGTTCAGCTGGATGGCTATTCAGGTCTTCGCGGTGTTGGGCACGACAGTGCTAGTGGAAGCGAAGGGAGTGAGTTTTGAAAACTCGCTTTACGTGTTGATCCTGGCTAACGCCGTTGGCTTTGTCGGCTACCTGAGCCATGGCTTGGTCGGAGATCGTATCGGCCGCCGTAACACCGTGCTGATGGGGTTCCTGCTGGGTGGTATAGCCAGCATCGTTATGTTGCTTGGCCCAGCGGATGACAGCTTTATCTACATGATGTACGCCATCACACTGTTTTTCCTGCTTGGCCCTTTTGCGGCAATCCTTTTCTATATGGGTGAATCTTTCCCCGCTCATGTTCGCGGTACGGGGGCTAACGTGGCCCACGTCATGGCCCCGGTAGGCGCCATTATTGGTTCAGGTTTGGTTTCCATACTGCTGACGATTGGCGTCAGTATGACTTGGGCAGCGATCCTGGCGGGCTCTTTGCCATTGGTTCTCAGTGGCTTGTTGATGTTTGGTACGCGCCATGTGGATCACCTCGAAAATGACCCTATAGAGGAGGCTGTGGCATGAGCGTATTAGCGCGCGACGATGGTCTGGCAGGCAAGGTGGCCATCATCTCAGGTGCCGCTAGCGGCATTGGCCAAGCCCTTGCAGTCTGCTATGCCAAGGCTGGCGTTAAGGTGGTGGCAGGCTACTACCCGAACGATCCCCATGATGTAGAGGAAACGGTTTCCGCGGTAAAAGCCATTGGCGGAGAGTGTGTGGCGGTCGCATTAGATGTGAGAGATGCCAATCAATGCGATCACTTTGCACAGACGGCTATCGACACTTTTGGTGCTCTGCACATCGTTGTTGCCGGTGCTGGCATTCTGCGCCAGGCACCCTTAGAGGAGCTTACCGATCAAGCGTGGGACGACATGCTATCAGTCGACTTGACGGGGGTAATGAGGGTCTTTCGTAGTGCTTCCAAGTTGATGCAGGAAGGGGGCTCTATGGTGGCTATTTCCTCTATCGCAGGAGGCGTGTATGGATGGGATAACCACGCCCATTATGCGGCAGCCAAAAGTGGCTTAGTGGGCTTAGTAAAGTCTCTGGCAGTTGAGCTAGCCCCCCGAGGTATTCGTGTTAATACCCTGATTCCAGGGTTGATCGAGACGCCTCAGTCGCTGGATCCTGTTAATTCGCTGGGGCCTGACGGCTTAGCGGCAGCCGGTAAGTCAATTCCTTTAGGGCGTGTGGGGTATGCCGATGAAGCAGCCCGTACTGCGCGTTTTCTGAGCAGTGACGATGCAGCCTACGTAACAGGCCAGCAACTGGTGGTCGATGGCGGCTTGACCGTGCGTTGGCCGAGCTAATCGTTTGCCTATGAAGCGAGGAGACATCCTCGCTTCTTTTATTTAATAAGCTGGGTGATCCTTATGTCTAAAAAACTTCAGGGAAAAGTTGCCCTTGTCGTGGGTGGCGCTAGCGGCATCGGCCGGGCTATTGCGGAGTGTTTTTATGCCGAAGGGGCCACCGTTGCCTTGGCTGATCGCAATCGTGACGCATGTGAAGAGTTAGCAATATTACTCGGAGCTAGTGCAACGCATCATCGTGTCGATGTCGCTGATGAATCTTCTGTTCAGTCGATGGTTAATGAGGTGGTACGCCAGCACCAAGCTATCGATGTACTGGTCAATTGCGCGGGTATTCTGGATGAAACGCCTTTCTTGGAAATGTCTGCTGAGACGTTTGATCGAATGATCAGTATTAACTTGCGCGGCGCTTTCTTGGTTGGGCGCTATGTTGCCGCGGAGATGGTGAAGCGAAAAAGCGGCCGGATTATCAATATTTCCTCTCAGCTAGCACTCAAGGGAGGCGTGGGCTTATCTCACTACTGCTCAGCGAAGGCTGGGCTATTGGGGCTTACTAAATCGATGGCGAGAGAGTTAGCACCCTACGGCATTCTTACCAACGCCATCGCCCCAGGCCCTATTCTAACGCCGATGCTTGAAGGGCTTAGTAAAGAGTGGGTGGCCAATAAAGAAGCCGAACTTCCTCTCGGTCGGTTTGGAAAAGCAGAAGAAGTGGCGCCCACGGCGCTTATGCTCGCTGCCTCTCCCGATGGCGATCTTTACCTTGGGCAAACGCTCGGGCCTAACAGTGGCGACGTCATGTAGCGGGCTGAAAATAGACTTATGTTAAGCCTTATTTTTGTAAAGTGGCTTTCCACCACGTTAGTGGTGGTCTGCGTATCACTTGCAGCTGTTCGTCTGGGCCCTAAGGTTGGCGGTGTTTTGGCAGGTACGCCAATAGTGCTGGGCCCTGGCTACTTTTTCATGATTCGCGAGCAATCCGACCCCTTCGTCGCTGATGCGGCACTGGGCTCTTTACATGCTATGTTGGCGACGTTGATATTCTGTCTTAGCTACGTGCTGCTGGCTAAGCGATTGGGCGCTTTTGCGAGCGTTGCTTGCGCTGCACTCATTTGGATGTTTGCAGCAGCAATAGCGGATCAGTTACCTGGAGGTGTTTTCCTAGTCTTGGCGCTTTTCGGTATAATGTTACTATTTTCGCGGGCTTACATTAATTCAATCGGGCTCTCTTCCAAGCCCGTTTCGGCACTCGTACGTTGGGGAGATTTGCTCGTTCGTGGTGTGTTAGCGGGCGGTGTTGTCTGTTTAGCGACAATTCTATTGGTTAATGTCGATCCTGCTATCTCGGGTATTGTGCTGAGTTTCCCTATCGGGATGTTAACCATTGCTCTGACGCTTCATCAGCGATATGGGGTTGAAGTAGCGCGTGTTACGTTAGCCAATACGCAGCTTGGAATGCTCAGCTTAGTAGCGTTTAGTGCTGTGTTGAGTGCAAGTATCGAATTATTGCCTTCCGGTTTTGCGTTTTGGCTTTCATTGTTTTTATCGCTTTTCGTTAGCACTTTTCTGTGGCTTTTTAGTCGGTGGGAGAATAGTCGCAAAGTTGTTTTTAAGTCCTGAGTCGCCACGGTTTTCGTAAGAGCCTTAAAAAATTATGCTGTAAATTTTTAAGGGAAAGCATGAGGCATCCCTGCCATTCACTGCCTAGTTTTGCACTTAGTATCTGCATCCGCCTAGCTAATCAGGAACTCCTGAATCTTTGGTTATGGTGTCTATTGTGGCCTCTCGCCCAAATCATGCTATGTGGCTAGCTAAAATATTATTCGCAACAGGTTCGCTATTCAGAGTGACTGTCTATTATTGCCACCGCTCTACACCACCCAGCAGATGCGCGCTCAATCAGTACCGGGAATGCCGAAAAGGTGAACCCGTGTGCTGGCAGTTCATTGAGCCGTGCTAGTTTTTCGATATGGCAATACTCCTTGTCGCGACCTGCGTAATGCCCTGGGAAGAATGCATCTGAGTCACCTTTACGAAGCGCCTCGGCCATCATCGGTATAGGAATATCCCAGCCCCAACCATCAGTACCCATCATGCGAATACCTTGCTCAATCAACCATAACGTCGCCTCGCGGCCCATGCCGGGGTGACGCATCGCCCAGTCGTGTCGATCAAAATCCATCCAGCGGTCGGTGCGTATTAGCACGATATCAAACGGTTTTAGCGTGTATTCGATGCGCGCCAGCGCTTGCTGCAGATCATCGACACCGATGACCTGCCCAGCTTCCATCCATGAAAAATCTAAGACCACGCCGTCCCCGTGGCACCACTCTAGAGGGATCTGGTCGATGGTGCGTGCTGGCTTGCCCTCAGAGGTTGGGCCGTAGTGAATCGGGGCGTCCATATGTGTGCCTGCATGCGAGGATAGGGTGATCCGCTCGCTGGCCGAATGGACACCAGGCAATGGCAGGTCGCCAGGGTCCACTCCATAGGCGGTGGCCCGCTGCCGAGCCATCGCGTAGTGGTCGATGTACTCGATGTGCTGCTCTTGGGTATCAAATGATGCGTTGCGAATGGGTAATGACAAATCGATGATGTGTTTGCTCAAGGGAAACCTCCTAATGCATTACAGACTTGATGAAAAGGAATCGCTATCGGCCAGCCAAAGGGGGGCATCGAAGCGATGGTCGATAATCGTCTCAAGATGGTGAGCGAGGGCGAGGACGCCTAGGTCTGTATGGCGTGGTCCTACAATCTGCAGCCCAAGCGGTAACCCGTGCTGACCCAGAGCAAAAGGCAGGGATACAGCAGGCACTTCGCAGTAATTGAACAGAGGCGTAAATGCGGCGTGGGCCCGTTGCGAAGCGGGTTGTCCTCCGATGGTGCCGGGGTGCGAAGCTTTTACTGGCCAGGCTTCCACTGGCGTCGTGGGGCAGATAAGAAAGTCGAAGCGTTCGAAAAAGTTATCCAAGGCCTGAATGAGCGTTTTGCGACGCAGCTCGTCCGCGGCGTAATCTGCCCCGCTTATGCTTAAGCCTTGAGTGATCTGATCGGCTAGGGCGGGGTCCAACAGTTCCGGCGTATCACGCAGCACATGGCCAAATTGAGCAGCCAGGGCCGCTTGCTGTTGGCGTAATAAAGGATACTCGAATGTATGGGCGGGCCAGTCGGGGGCAGCGTGTTCGAGTGTTAGCCCTGCGTTAGCCAGCGTAGCGATGCAGTCATCGAAGGCTGTTGCAACGTCTGCATTGAGGCGAAACCCACAGCCTAGGTCGCTGGTCCAGCCAATACGAATAGCCTGGGAATCGAGACGTTTTAAAGCATTGGTGAAGGGGCGGTCGACGGTGAGCTGGGCGGGTAGCGGATGGCTACGCGGGTCGCGAGGGTCATGGAATACCGCGCCGTCGAGTAGCCAGGCGCAGTCCTCAACATCTTTGGCCAATACGCCGATGTCGGAAATCGCATAGCTGGGGTCATCGAACCCATGAGGATCGGGAATCAGGCCATGCGTTGGCTTGAAACCTACTAATCCTGTGTGGGCCGCAGGCCGACGTATCGAGCCACCCGCATCGGTTCCCAGCGCTAGCGTGCCTAGCCCCGCGGCAACCGCGGCTGCCGCACCCCCCGAAGAGCCGCCGGGGGTGGTGTCTAAATCCCAAGGATTACGGGTCGTGCCATGCAGGGAGTTACTGGTGTGACCTTTGCAGGCAAATTCGGGGCAATTGGTAATGCCGATGCAGAGAGCGCCAAGTCGTTTAAGGCGTGCTACAACGGCACTGTCGCAGGGGGCTACATGATGCCGATAAACTTGCGAGCCATAGGTCGCAGGCCTGCCACCCAGCCAGAGGTTGTCCTTGATACTAAACACACTGCCAAGCAGCGGAAGTGCTTCGCCAGCATGTCGGCGTACTTCGATAGCCTCCACCTGACGCATCACATCAGCGTGGTCAGCGTCTACGAAGGCGATCAGTGAGGGATTGATAGACTCAATGCGAGCCAGAGTGGACTCAGCGAGTTCAGCCATTGTTAGTCCGCCCTGGTGGATAATGTCATGCAGGGCCTTGGCGCGCAGTTGATGAATCATATGGATGTCCTTGCCGACGGCAGGCCACTTAGTAACTCCGTACAAGGGCCGCTGAGGCCTGACAATGTCGTGGTGTAAGGTCCGTTCACGTGGGAGGGGGGCAGATTCAGTCGGATCAGGCCTTCCAGAAGAATTACCCCGCTTGCGATGCCATCGAGGAGCGGCACGGGAACCAGTGGTTGCAAGCGACGCTGGAGACCCGTCATTGAAGCGCCCGCAAGCACCACGGCCTCGCTGCCTTCATTTACGACCAGGTCCATGATAGCTGCGCGGAGGGCCGCCTCGCTGTCTGCGGGAGCGGCGTGATGCGTTTGTACCGTGGCCTCAATAGCACGTAGCCCGGCAAGCCGTTCACGCAAGCCATAGTTCAAAATGCGTTCACGATAAAGGGGAAGGGTATTGCGGTCCGGCATCACCACGCCGAACCGGTTGCTGACGAGGCACGCCTGCCAGCAGGCAGCCTCGGTCATCCCGACCACTGGAACGTTCAGTACTTCACGCAGGGCTTCCACGGCCGTATCCAGTGAAATCGCCACCAGAACGGCGTCATAAGGGTCTTGATGGTGGGCCACGGCATCCAGAACAGCATGACCGGCGATAACGTTGCTGGCCCGGCTTGAGACCAGGTCTGCACCGAAACGGGCTGTTACCGCACTGATCTGAACATTGGCCCCCGCATGACGCTCGGCCTCGGCCAGCAGTTTTTGGGTAACCGTTTTGGAGGTGTTGCCATTGACGAGCAGCAGCCGAGTCATTGTCTGACTCCCGCTTCGAAAGGCGACGGCGGCGGGCAATGTCGAAGCCAGTGCTGGGCTATCTGTTCACGGGTGGCATACCAGATAGGTAGCCCATGCAGGCTTGAGAACAGGTCGCGAAGGCCATCAATGCGTCCGGGACGACCAATGATACGAGTATGCAAGCCAATGGTGAGCATGCGCGGTGCCTGTTCTCCTTCACGCAGCAGGGCCTTCACGGCGTCCATCACATAGTCATGAAAATCGCGCCCGCGATGAAAGCTATGGTTGACGAAGAAGCGCATGTCATTGGTATCGAATGCGTAGGGCAGTACCAGGTGGGCGCGTTCGCCATATGTGACGTAATAAGGCAGGTCATCGTTGTAGGCATCGCTGTCGTAGAGGAAACCGCCATGCTCTATCAATAGACGGCGCGTCTGGACGGACGGGGAGGATTTGGTATGCCAGCCCACCGGCGCGTTGCCAGCAATATGTTGGAAGGTCGCCACGCAGCGGTCGATTAAGGCACGTTCCTCCGGATCAGACATTCCCGCGTGGGATTCCCAGCGCCATCCATGACAGCAGAGTTCATCGCCGCGCTGTCGCGCATAGGCCGCCACCCAAGGGGTCACTTCGAGTGCGCGGGCACAGACATTCAAGGTGACGGGTACACCGGCTTCCTCAAAGGCTGACATGACGCGCCAATAACCGGCACGAGTGCCATATTCGAAGTGACTCTCCATACACAGGTCTGGAGCGTCCTTGATTTGGCACTGCACCTCATGCGTGTCCTCGTTGCTTGGATCGCCCGCCCGCAGACTAAATTCGGCACCTTCCTCCAGATTGAGCACGAAGGAGAGCGCTAGCCGAGCGTTATTGGGCCATTCAATACGAGGTGGCGAGGCGCCGTAGCCAAAAAAATCCCGATCGATGAGTAAGGGTAAGCGTGTCTCCATGCTCATCGCTCCCACAGGTCGGCGTAGCGTGCTTTCCAAGGAGCAAGGCGCTGGTAGCGCTGCGCCAAGTCGAGCAGTAGGTGTTCCGACTGCCAGGGGCCGATCAGTTGCAGCCCGATGGGCAGGCCTTCATGCGACGGCTCGACCGGTAGGTTGATGGCAGGATTGCCTGCGGCATTCACCCAGCCAGTGAACACCGCATGCCCCCTCGGGCCGACTGGCTGGCCGTCGATGGTCGGCGGGTAGGCTTGGCTGGCAGGCCAAGAAAGGGCGGCGATGCTGGGCATCAGCAACATGTCTGTGCTGGTGAAAAGCGTATCCACCTGGCGGCGCAGGCAAGATACAACGTCCAGAGTGTGCCACAACCGGCTGGCCGGCAGACGGGCACCTGCGTTGGCCATGTCTTGGTACTTAGGGGAAGCATGTTCCAGCCAGGTGGGATGAGTCTCGGCGAGGTGCGCTAGGCCAATCTGCCCGACTTCGCTCCAGATTTTGTTAAGCGCTGCTAACTCCAGTGGGAGTGTATCGAACACGACCTCTAGGCCCATACGGGAGAACGTGGTTGCTGCCTTTTCAACATGTCGACGTATCTGGGGATCGACAGGGCAGCCCGGCAGCGAGGAGACACACAAGACGCGTGATGCCGTGGTTCGCCGCCCAGAGTGTTCCATCCATGATTGTCGGTCCTCTAGACAGGCGCCTTCTAGAACATTCAGCATGAGAGCGGCATCTTCAACACAGCGTGCTAGGGGGCCAGCTACTTCAAAATCGAGCAATATCTGAGGAAATCCATCGGCTCTGGGAACCGTTCCAATGGATGGTTTTAGTCCAACCAACCCGCAATGGGCGGCAGGACGCCTAATCGATCCCCCACCGTCTGTGCCTAGCGCCAGTGGCCCGATACCGGCTGCGACAGCAGCAGCGGCCCCCCCGCTTGACCCGCCCGGCGTCAACGCAGGGGCCCAAGGGCTCCCCGTCACGCCATATACCGGGTTGTCGGTATAGCCTTCTAAGGTGAATTCTGGTGCGTTCGTCTTGGCGAATAGCACAGCCCCGGCCTGACGTAGCTTGGCAACAGGCAACTCGTCACGGTCTGGTATCCAGTCTCGTAGGGCGGCCGTGCCCCAGGTTGCGGGTACGCCTGCCAGCAAAAGATTGTCCTTGATGCTGATGGGCACCCCGTCCAGTGGGCTCAGTGGCCTTCCCTCGATATAACGTAAGCCGCTTTTTTCGGCGGCTTCCTGAGCATCTCCGGTCAGGGCGATGACCGCATTGAGCGCAGGATTAATGGCTTCCAAACGTTCGAGAACCGAATCAAGGGCCTCCTTCGGTGACCACTGTCTAGCGCGAAAGCCAGCGACCAGCTCCGTTGCCGTGGATTGCCAGAGTGCCGTCATCGCATCATCTCCGGGAGCCACGTCACAATCGCCGGTACGGTGATAATTAAGCCCGCAAACAACAACATCAGCAGTACGTAAGGGAAGGCACCCTGCATAACGCCACTGATACTTCCATTGTCTGGGCGAATACCATGCACGACGAACAGGTTCATGCCGACCGGCGGGGTAATAAGACCCAATTCACACATTAAGACGACAAAAATACCGAACCAGATTGGGTCGATACCCAGCGCCAGCGCCATGGGGTAGGTAATCGGAATGGTGGCTACCTGCATGGAGAGGACATCCATGAACATGCCCAGCACGAGATAGAACACTACAAGCGCCAGCAGGAACATAACCGGTGTTAGGCCAAGGGAGGTGACCCAACTCGACATGGTACTGGCCACGCCCGTTAAGCTGATGGTTAGGTTAAGAATGAAGGCGGCAGTGATTATCAGCAAAATCATACCGGTTACCCGGGCCGTTTGGATGAAACAGGTGCGAAGGGTGGTCCACGTCAGCTTGCGCTTGAGCCCGGCAAAGATAAGGGCTGTCACCACACCGAGGGCGGCGGACTCCGTGGCGGTGGCGAGGCCGCTATAAATGCTGCCCATGACAATAAAGAACACAACCAACGGGGGAATCAGGTCAACAGAGGCACTGAGCCGTTCTCGCCAGCTGTAGTTTGCTTCTTTGTCTTCATGGCGGGTTCGCATGAGGCTGGACACGGCAATGTAGGCCATGAAAAGCAGGGTCAGCGTGATTCCCGGGATGATGCCCGCCATGAACAATTGGCCAATGGAGGTGTTGGTGAGTGAGCCATAGACAATCAAGTTGACGCTCGGCGGGATCAATATCCCCAAAGCCCCACCAGCGGCCAATGAGCCCAGTGATTGATTAATGGGATAACGGCGTTCATTTAACGATGGCAAGGCCACTGTGCCGACGGTCGCGGCAGTGGCGACTGAGGAACCGGAGGTCGCCGCGAACAGAGCACAAGTACCGATGTTGGAATGCAGCAGCCCGCCAGGCAGACGCCCAAGCCATATCGACAATGAGCGATACATGCCATCAGCAATGCCTGCACGTAGCAGAATCTCACCGAGCAGCACGAATAGCGGTATGGACGTTAGCAGACTGTCGTTCTGTACTCCCCAAACTACCGGAGAGATGGAATTCATAAAGGGAAGGCCGTAGGCCATGATGCCGCCAATGATACCAATGGCGGCCATCGATACGGCAATCGGTAGGCCCAGGAGCATCATGGCGACCATCAGCGCGAAGGCAATGAAGATATAGTCCAAACTCATAGCGACGGACCTCGCTGCCGTTGTGATGCACTATCCAGCTCATCCTCCAGTTCCTGTTTGGCGCTCTTGGGCTGGTACTCCTCGTCAAGACGGGCAAGCTTACCGCTGATAAGCAGCCATAGACTTTTCACAGCCAAGCCAATAGCCGCCAGCATGAAAATGGCCTGTCCGATATACCAAATGCTCTGAGGGTAGATGAGGGGCGTTGCCCAGGAGGTCTGAGCAACACTGCGATAGGCCAATGTGTCTCCGATGACGTTCCAGGCCAGGTAGCCCAACAGGCCAGCGAAGCTGGCCATCAGGACGCTTGATAAGCAGTTGAGCACTGCCCTGAACAAGCGTGGCAGTCGTTCGTGGATGATATCAATTCGAATGTGGTTGCGACCAAACAGTGCCAGGGTGAACGCCAGGGTGGCGCCCACCGCCAAGGCATAGCCGCCCAATTCATGGGAGCCCTGAAGGGAGAACCCGAAGAGCTTACGCAGTAGTACCTCCAGCGTTATCAGCACCGAGAGGGCGAGGAAAATGGCACCGAAGATAACGGCCAGCATGTTTTCGAGTCGCTCGATCATGAAAGGCTCCTTATTGGATTACTCGAGACCGATGACCGGCCCAACATTGGCTTCCCAGTTTGCCGAGCAATCTGGATTCGCCTGATCACAGATATCAGCCCAGGTCGGCAGCGAAATATTCAGGAGGGCCTCACGCACTTGAGCAAGGTCAGCTTCCGTTGGTTCGACATTAACGAGATCGTATTCAGTGCCGGTTTCACACGGCTGCTGGCCGCTGTTGCAGTTAAGCGCATCGTTGTAGAGCGATTCTGAGTACTCCCAGATCTCATCGTTGAGCTCGTTGAAAGCGGCTTGAAGAGTTTCTTGCTGATTGCTATCCAACTGATTCCAGGCCTTGAGGGAAATGGCATAACCGTTCATGGCGCTGCCCATGCCAAGCGTCAGCTGATGCGTAGTGACCTCTGGCCAGCCGGCTGAGTTGGCGGAGCTAGGGCCTGTGATGGCACAGTCTACGGCGCCAAGCGACAATGATTGATGAACCTCTGGAAAGCTCATCGGCACGGCCGTGGCGCCAACCGACTCAACAAATTTAGCGAGGTTTTGGTCGTAGACGCGAACCTTTAGCCCCTCGATATCAGAGAAGCTGGAAACGGGCGCATCACAAAACAGAATTTGCGGACCGAACGGCCAAGCCCCGAGAAGCTTAACGTCAAAGCTTTCCTGAAGTTGCTCGTCAAGCACCGGCAAATAGGCATCTGTAACAGAGCGAGCCGTAGCGTAATCAGGGTTCAGGCCAACCAGGTCAAGGCCGGTCAGGACTGGTGCATCTCGAGAGTTGGGCGACATTCGCAACGAAACGAGATCGAAAAGCCCTGCTTTCATAATGCGTAACTGCTCGGTATCTTTGATGCCAGTCGTGTCGACAGGCTGATAATTGATTTCAATGGGTAACCCAGTGCGTTCAGCGAAGTTCTCAAAGAACGGCTGCTCTTTCTGGCTCTGTATCTTTCCTGTCGCAAGGGGTTGGCCGAGCACTTTCCACTGAATAGTGTTTTCTTGAGCGGCCGCCGAGCCGATGAGTGAGACTGACAGTAAGCCAGCGGCAAGGAGAGTAGGTAGTCGTTGCATCTTGTCGTTCTCCAGCAGAGGGGATAGATGTTGTCAGGTATTGCTTCAGATTGAGAACAATCATGAGAACAATAAAAAATATAATGCATGTTGTGTGCCAGTCAGGCGACAATCGCTGTGCATTATTGATTTATGTTGGCTGGGCAGGGCTAATGCCAGAGAATCAGTAGAGGGAGTGCGAAGCTTGCTGGTGCATAAAAATTTTTATATGCACTATGAGGTGGCAAAAATATTGTTTTTGACGCGCGTATTGAAGTCGTTCGACGCAACATTGTCGAACGCTGTAAAATCAATTTGTACACAATATTGGAAACTGAAAATGCAAAATATGGAGGCTGGAAAGCCCACCATCGAAAGCATCGCCGAGCGCATTAATAACGCTGTGATGGAGCATCGACTGGCGCCTGGCAGCAAGCTTTCCGAAACGCGCATGGCAACCGCCTTCAATGTCAGTCGTACCAAAATTCGTCAAGTGCTTGCTGTACTGGCCAAGAAGGGGCTAGTGGAGGTATATCCCAACCGCGGGGCCTTCATCGCTAGCCCGACCGTGCAGGAGGCACACGAGCTCTTTTCCACTCGCCGGTTACTTGAACCAGAAATTATCCGCAATGTGATTACACGGGCGCAAAAGGCCGACTTAAAGCGGCTACATGAGCACCTTGATAAAGAGAAGACAGCGCGCCAGCAGAATAATCGTCGGGCCATTATCCGTCTTTCTGGCGATTTTCATCTGCTATTGGCACGGATCTCGGGGAATCGGTATATCGAAAACATGATGGGGGAGTTGTGCCCGCTGACCTGCTTGATTATTGCTATGTACGACCTGCCCCAAACCCCCGCTTGTCCCGAAGACGATCATGACAGGATCGTTGCGGCCATTGAGAGGCGTGATGAAAAGGCCGCCATTGAGCTGATGCTGCATCACTTAGAGCATATTGAGAGTGCACTTCACCTAACCAGTAACCACCGCGACGATGTAGATTGGGATCAAATCCTTGGTTGAATATTTCCAGTAACAAGGTTCAGCTTGGCATAGTTTGTGCTTTATTTTGTTAGCAATATTGTTTTCATCATTGTTAACAAATTTTTCTCGCTTTGCTTCACAGCGAAACGGGTTTTAACCAGGAGCTAAGCCACAGCCATGTCTCAATCTAGCATTCGATTCGGTGTCCTTACGCCTTCATCCAATACCGCCTTAGAGCCGCTGACGTGCGCTATGCTCGCCGATATCGAACCGGTGAGTGCTCACTTTTCTCGCTTTCGCGTCACTCAAATTTCGCTTGAACCTGAAGCATTGGGTCAATTTGATGATCGCCCTATCCTCGCGGCTGCCAAGCTATTAGCCGATGCTAAGGTCGATGTGATCGGCTGGAGTGGTACCGCTGCGGGCTGGCTAGGTTTTGAGCACGACATCGAACTCTGTAGGCGCATTGAGGAGTCGACCAATATCCCGGCGACGTCTTCAATTCTGGCGCTTAACGAACGCCTTAAAGAAGACAGCATTTCAAAGCTAGGTCTTGTATCGCCGTATGTTGCCAATGTTCAGTCACGTATTGTCGATAATTATCAAGGTATTGGGATTAGCTGCGTTGCGGAGAGCCATCTTAACATCAGCGATAACTTTGCTTTTGCCGAGGTAAGCCAGGCTTGCTTAACCGATCAGGTCGAGACCGTGGCTAAAGCTTCTCCTCAAGCCATTGTTACTTACTGCACCAACCTGAATGCTGCCCATCTGGTGACCGACTGGGAATCGAGGTTGGGGATTCCGGTACTGGATACGACGGCTACCGTCGTCTGGAAAATGCTGCGCATGACGGGGGTCGACCCGAGGGAAGTGCGTGGTTGGGGCAGTTTGTTCAGTAAGGAGGCTTGATATGGCGAACTTTGATTGCATCATTCGCAATGCTCGCTGTGCAACGGCGTCAGATGTGTTCGATGCCGATATCGGCATCGTCGACGGTATCATCACTGCTCTAGGCAAAAAGCTGAGTGGGGGTGAAAAAGAAATCGATGCTGGCGGACGATGGGTATTGCCTGGGGGTATCGATGGACATTGCCACTTTGACCAACCCACCGAAGATGGCACCGTCATGGCCGACGATTTCCTCTCCGGAACGCGTTCGGCAGCCTGTGGGGGCACGACAACGGTTATCCCCTTTGCCCTGCAGCGTAAAGGGCAAAGCCTACGCGAGGCGGTGGAGGACTACCACCGCAGGGCAGAAGGCAAAGCTACGATTGACTATGCCTTCCATCTGATAGTGACCGACCCTACCCCTCATGTGCTAGACGAGGAATTGCCAGCGCTCATTGCGGAGGGCTATACCTCTTTCAAAATCTACATGACCTATGACGATCTCAAGCTAGCTGATCGTCAAATTATCGATGTACTCGCGGTGGCCCGCGAGGAGGGCGCGCTAGTGATGGTTCATGCTGAAAATGCAGACTGCATTTCTTGGCTAACCGAACGACTTCTTCGGGCAGGAAAGACCGCGCCACGTTATCACGCCGAGTCACGTCCCATGCTTGCCGAACGAGAGGCGACTCATCGAGCTATTACATTCGCAGAGTTAGTCGATGTGCCAATTCTGATTGTCCACGTCTCAGGGCGAGAAGCTATTGAGCAGATACGGTGGGCGCAAGGGAACGGCTTACGCATCTATGGCGAAACCTGCCCTCAGTATCTCTTTCTTACCGCTGAGGATCTAGGCGGCGAGGATGACGTTGAAGGGGTTAAGTGTATTTGTAGTCCGCCCCCTCGAGATAAGGCTAATCAGAAGGTGGTTTGGGACGCATTAGAGTCAGGGACCTTCCATGTATTTTCTTCGGATCATGCCCCTTTCCGTTTTGCTGGTCATGATGGGAAGCTTGCCACAGGTAGCGCGCCTAGCTTTGATAAGGTAGCCAACGGAATTCCAGGCGTTGAGACACGTCTCGGCTTACTCTTTTCGCATGGTGTTGAAAAAGGGCGCATTGATATCAACCAGTTCGTTGCCCTGACATCAACGAACGTGGCCAAGATGTATGGGCTTTATCCGCGTAAGGGTACTATTGCGATTGGGGCAGATGCTGACTTGGTAATATGGGAGACAGGTGGACCAAAAGTAATTAATAACAACGATCTGCATCATAATGTTGATTACACCCCCTACGAAGGCATTGAGATTAATGCGTGGCCGCTCATTACGATGAGTCGAGGGCGCGTTGTATGGCGCGACGGCCAATACTTAGGCCAGCCTGATCTGGGTGAATTTCTACCTTGTGCTCGACCGGCCATGGCCACTCCGAAGCCCTTTTGGGAGGAACGCTGATGAACAGTTCTAACACCCTTCTTAGCAAGGCATTAGTCGACGCATGGCGTAGTGGCAAAGTATTGGACGCTGCCGACGCAAAGCGCTTGGCTCCGGGAACGGATCAGGCGGCTTATCGCATTCAGCGTGAAGTAGGTGAGGCGTTGGGATGGTTTGCCAACGACAAACCAAAAGCTTGGAAAGTCGGTGGCACGCTACAACGACCCACTGCTTCACCTATAGCAGATCTGCACATGGTGAAGGGGCCGTTCGCTATGGCCTATAGCGAACGCCATACTATGATCGGTATCGAGGTGGAGTTGGCTATACAGCTCGAGTCTCCCTTACCGCATGGGTCGACGTTGAGCGATGCATACAAAGCGGTAGGATCGGTAATGGCTGCTATCGAAATTTGCGACGTTCGCGCCGAGTGTTGGCAGGAACTGCCAGATATGTTCCTACTGGCTGACCATCAAATGAATCGTTGTTTGATACTGGGCGAGGCTGTTAAAAGCGACTGGAACCCACATTATGCAAACAGCATCGTTAGTATTAAAAGCAACAAGCGTGATATTAAAGGTAAGGAACTACGTCATCCTCTAGCCGATCCGTTAATTTTACTCCCTTGGTTGGCAAAACATGCCGCATCACAATATCCGCCGGGACTTCAGGCGGGTGACATTATCACGACAGGGACTTGGGCTGGCATTTTTGAGGCTCACCCTGGTGAAATAGTTAAGGCTAGCTTTAGCGATATTGGTGAGGTGAGCGTCTTAGTAGAGCCGTACCCCGAGATAATAAATCCTGAATTCATCTAATAAGTGCAGCACTCGCGGTTTCTAGTGCTCCTTAGTACTCACCTGAGAAAACTTTTGCTGGGATCCGGTATCCCCGCCGTGCTTCTTATCGTTCCAGGTTAGTGCGTAGATCCATGATGGCTCATGCAAACCCCGTTGGCATTGGCCATAAAACCACAGATTTGTTGAGGGCTCCATTCGTCCATCAATTGCCCTGTGACCCAGTGAATCAGGCTTGGCAGTCGTTTAGTCACTTTTCAAGCGCTACGTCGGCGCTGGTTACTTGCCAATTGGGCCTGTTCAGGCGCATAACCATTGTCAGCCCGTTGCGTTTTATCTGACGGACTAGTGCTGCTGTGGATGCCAATGGCCTTAGCTATCTTTCGCTGGCTAATGCCGGTCTCAAGATAGGCAAAAACTTGGTATCGTTGGATCTGGGTCAACTGTTGGTATCCCATGCTCTGCTTCACTTTGGCAGGTAAAGCAGAGAGGGGGTCGGCACTGGTTGGCAATATCGTACCTGATGGATCACGTGTTGCACTGGGTCATTGAGACCACCAACCCTACAACCAAGTAAAATCAATTGATGTAAGTGTAAAGTGTTTGAACTCAGGGTTTATTTAAGACATTTTTAGACGTAACGACCGTGTCGAACTCTCACGAACCAGAAGCTCGAAGCCTAGATCTATGACCTGCTCTACTCTCTCGCCCTGGAGGCGTTTGAGAAGGCAGGTAGCAATTTGATCGCCGATTTCTTCACGGGGAGGGCGCACAGTAGAGATCGGTGGAATGCAGCAATTACTAAAGTCCATATCTCCAAAACCGATCAAGGCTATGTCTTCTGGGATGCGGATTCCTCGTGCTTGGGCCTCGCTGATGGCGCCTAGTGCCAGCATATCATTTGAGAAAACAATTCCATCAATATCAGGCTGTTTCACTAGCAATTCAGCTAAAGCTTTACGGGCGGCTTTCGCCATAAGTCCTGTGCCAGTGTCAATGATGTGACAGTTACTGTCTCCGAGCATGTCCTGGCAAGTCATACTGACTCCAGACGCACGTCTTGATGCTCGGTTATCAATACTTAGTCGAGCACCGATAAAGGCCAGACGTTTGCAGCCAGAATCGATCAGGTGGCGTGCCTGAGCGCGACCTACATCTACATGAGAGAAACCCACCATTGTGTCAACTGTGTTGGAACCGAGCTCCCACATCTCGACTACTGGCATTGCAGAGTTGGTCAGGATGCGACGTGTCTCACGGGTGTGCTGCAACCCGGTTAGTACCATCGCGCTGGGTGACCAGGACATAAAGGTGCGTACCAGAGACTCTTCTTGCTCCTCGGAGTACTCGCTATGGCCCAGTAGTAGTTGATAGCCGTGTCGGCTGAGCTCCTGCTGCATACGGCTGACAGTGGATGCAAACATGGAGTTGACCATAGACGGCACGACAACTCCGATTACCCGAGTCTTTGCGGCCGCCAGTGCACCGGCCATGAGGTTGGGCACATAACCTAGAGTATCGACGGCCTCCTGGATCCTTTGGCCTAAGATAGTCGAGACCTCGTCAGGGCGCCGCAGGTAGAGGGAAACCGTACTTGCAGACACGCCAGATAACTTGGCTACATCTGACATCGTCGCTCGTTTAGTGCTGCGGCGTGAGCGCTGGTGGCTACTCATGAATTAAAGCTCTGTTATTATGAATATCAGGCATCGCACAACTATGAAGATTCTGAAAAAAACAGCGGTGCGGGCTCAATCAAGATTTAACCCTATCATAACGTTCTGGCACTAAGTCCAACAGAGTGCACGCCGTAAAAAGCCCCAAACGCAAGCGGTTGGGGCAAGATCGAAACAGTATTCTGGGCGACTGATAAACTGCTTCGCCTAGCTAAAGTAGGCCTTAGAACCAAGTCTCCGCTTGCACGCCGAAGCTCCACTGCCCGCCTGTGTAGCCCTCTTGGCCGAAGGCATCGTTGCCAGCGAAATTGTTTAATTCATCATCCCAGCTGGTGTAAGACGCGAAAGCCCGTATTTCTGGGCGTTTCCAAAAGCCTCCCACGCTGGGTTTGAAGGTGGGAGCAATGGTAAATTTTGTGAAATTTCCCTCTACGGCATTGCGACCCATATAGCCCTGCGGATCCAGATCCATGAACTGATAGCTAGCCTCGTACTGCATTTCGAAATTTTTACTTAACTCATTGGCAATTCGTGCGTTGAAAGAAGCCCATTGGTACTCATCTCCCTGCACAAAACGATCCTTGCTGGTCTCGGCTAGAAGCATTGGGGCGATTCGCCAGCTCGGCGTTAAGTAAGTAGTGCCATAGATCGCTAGGCGGGTAGATTGTGCGTCATCTAACAACTCACCGTTAGCGCCGACCTGCTTCACCTCGGCGCCAAGGCCTTGGCCGTGCAACAGGGCTGCACGATAGCTACCATCCGCTAACCCGAAGAAGCTGTCTCCTTGGTAACCTAGCATGCCGTGGAAGCCTCTTTCAGCGCTGGTTCCAGGGCCTTTGGTTAGGCGCTGATCATTGTCGGTGGCGGAGATCGCATTGACCATTAACTGCCAGTTCCCGACGTAATTGTTGGCTGTCAAAATCAAGCTATCAGTGTCGCTTGTTAGTTCTGTGTTCTCAGGGTTAACTGCGAAGTCATCAAAACTGCGACCATATAAAGAGAAGTTCGACGTCCAGTCATCACCCAGCCGAACGTCATAAACCCCCGCCCCAAGACCGGCTAGTTTGACCACATCACTGTCGAGCCAATGAATGTCAAAGATATCCCTGTCGAGCCGCTTGCCTGCCCATAGAGTAGAGTCCTCGAACGCTCCACCCTCAAGGCTAGGTAAGTGGGAAAGCTCGACAAAGACTTGTCGCACATTGAGTTCGGACTCGTTAGAAGTCCAGTCGTTACTGGTTTCAACGCTATCGGCAAAAGATACCTGGAAACGCTGCTGTGTTCCGTTATCGTAAGTTTGACGGTGGTTCAACCTGGCGTGAACGTAGGTATCTGGCTCATTACCAAGGCGCCCTACCGCGCCGCCCACGCTTCCTGCCGGTGTGGCGTAAGGGCCACCAGGAAGGCTCTTTCCTTCATTCCCGAGCAATAGCCCGGATCGGGCATAGGCGCTGAAGGAGAAACCGTCTTCGCTATCCGCCTTTTCTTCTAGATCTGTGATACGTGCCTCGTAGCTATCAGTTTGGCTAGATTCCATTTGTTTGGCACGAGCTTCGGCGGCCTGGGCGCGACGCTCTGCCTGAAGGACGCGGTTCTCGAGTTCTGCTAGGCGCTCTTCGACGTTGGCGTCGTTAGCGAAGGCGGTACTGCCGATGCTGAGAAAGCAGACGGCGGTGGCGAGGGGGGCAAGTTTGAAGTTTCTTAGCATGATCAGATCCCGGTTAATTGTTGTCTTAGTAAAAGTGACGCAGTTTTCGTAGCGCTACGACGACACACAGTAATCGTAGCGCTGTGAAATATAAGTGATATAGAACTTTGGTATTAATAAAAAGATGTGTTTATAAATATCTTAAAATCAAGTATTTATAAGAATTTATTCATAATAAATAATATTAAGCGCTATAAAATCTAATAACGTAGCGCAACGATATAGTGGGTTCAAAAAACGCTTGAGAGTTTCACTTGAAGCGCCAACTGATTGAATGGGGAGGGTAGGTGCTATTCAATGTTCTAGCATCAGGCAATTAGATTATGATCAGCAAGTTAATCTCGTTCCCCATAGGCAATGGGGGCAAATAGAGTCTGTTTTATCTCGATCCGAGAGATAGTAATTGAATGTTTAACGCACCACTGAAGCCTAGGGGGACGAACTATTCAGTTGGAGAAGGTGTCACAGACCTAACGGTAAATTGTGATTTAATCTAAATCCGGGCAGAAAAGGGCTTAGCTCCGAGGCCCTATCAGTATCCCTCGGAGCTTTGGGTTGCGGCGGACTGCGCCGCAATCATAGCAGAACCCTGATTCGGGTCTTACTGCAGGGCGGACTTGCGATCTGACTCAACTTCACTGGCGGCTCGCTCACGCGAGGCTTCTAGTTCGTTGAGGAATTCTTCGCCATCTTCACCGTAGTTTTCTAAGTACCAATCTCGGATTGGAGAGGCAAAACTGCGGAATTGCTCCATTTCATCCTCGTTAGGAGTGTATAGCTCGCCACCGGACTCTTTCCACTTCTCGTAAGCTTCGAGCTCCTTGCGGGGCTGCATGCCGAACTGTACCACGCCCATCAAGGCCGTCGCATCAGCCACCACGCGTTGTTGCTCGGGCGTCATAGATTGAAACTTTTGGTTGCCCATTAACCACATAGATGCCATGTAGGCATGGCCATCCAAAGTGATATGTTTGAGCACTTCTTGGAAGTTCATGCTGGTAATGTCGGAAATCGAGTTCTTGGTGCCGTCGACTACGCCAGTTTGCAGGCCAGTGTAGACTTCAAGCCATGGCAGGGGGGTCGGCGAGCCGCCCATCTCGCGCACCAAGTTCTGCTGAATTTCGGACTCGATGGTGCGGAAGCGAAGGCCCTCGATGTCTTCCGGACTCTTGATTTGGTGCTCGGAGTTGGCGAAATTCCGCCAACCGCCAGTCTGAGTCATAGTCATGAGGCGGATGCCACCACTGGTAGACTCAAGGATCTCGCCGCGTAGGAAGTCAGTGAGCTCTGGATCCGAAAGCATGCCCATGGCAGTACGGTCATCCGGGAAGATATAGGGGATGTCCATACCTTGGATAGGGGGGTAGATGCCGGCAACCCCTCCGGCGGTGGCAGTGAATAGGTCGACAACGCCAGCCTGCATTGCTTCAAAACATTCGTTGGCAGAGCCACACAACTGAGGTCCAACAAATACGTTAACGTCAACCTCGCCACCAGTTCGGCTTTCCACGTAGTTCTCGAAGACTAGGGCGGCGTCGTATTCCTCGTCTTGCTCGTTAGCAAGAAGAACGACGTTTAGATCCACAGCCTGAGCCATGGAAGCCATGCTCAAGGTTGAACCTAGCAGAACGGCGCTAGCAATGCCCTTCATCTTGGAGTTTGGTGTTTTCATTGTTTTGTCCTCTTGTATAGATATTGAAGGTTGCTTATGCGACATAACCGAAAGCGCGCGGAATCGCGAGCACAAGGTCTGGCACATAAACTAAGGCGAAAAGGATGCCAATCTCCACTAGGAATAGCGGGAGCATTTCCCAGGCGATCTTTTCAATTTTCTCGTTGCTGATGCTACCAACAACAAATAACACCAGGCCCATGGGAGGCGTGATCAACCCCATGATCAGTGTCACGCTCATCACCACGGCGAAATGAATGGGGTCAACACCTACGCCGACCATGACTGGTGACAGGATGGGGCCGAGAATCAGAATCGCTGGACCGGCATCCATCACGGTGCCAACTCCCAGAAGGAAGAGCACTACTAGGAAGAACAGTAAAGCAGGGTCGTCGGTGATTCCGATGATAAAGCTGCTGACAAGCTGTGGGGTGCCCTTGAGACTGACTATCGACGCGAAGGCCACGGCCGCACCAACCAGTAGAAGGACTACTGCAGAGCTCAAAGCCGCTTTGCTGAAGATTGTGGGCAAATCTTTAATACTAAGGTCACGGGTGATAAATAAGCCAAGGATCAGGGCATAAAAGGCAGCGACAGCAGCACCCTCTGTGGGAGTAAAGATACCACCCACTATCCCGCCGATCAGGATCACCGGTGTCAGGAGTGGCATGAATGCCGCTATGAAGGCCTTCCACTTCTCGCCCCAGCTAGCCTTGGGTAAGGGTTCGGGAAATTCTTTGAACCTGGCCATGATCGAGATGGTGATCATTAAACCTATGCCAATTAGTATGCCGGGTAAGATGCCTCCTGCGAACATAGCAGCCACCGATACGTTCATGATAAAGGCATAGAGGATGAATATGCCGCTCGGCGGAATAATGCTTGCGATCACCGCTGAAGCTGCCGTCACTGCTGCAGAAAAGCGATTGGTGTAGCCAGATTTTTTCATGGCCGGGATCATTACCGAGCCGAGCGCTGAGGCATCCGCTACCGCCGAGCCAGAGCCCCCGGCCAGCATTAGGGAGGATGACACTGAGACTTGGCCAAGACCTGCCTTACGATGTCCTATAAGAGTTTCTGCGAAGTGCACGATGCGTGAGGTTACACCACCAGCGGTCATCAGCTCGCCAGCCAAGATGAAGAAGGGTAGGGCCATCAGTGGAAAACTATCAATACCAGCAAACAGTCGCTGAAAGAGTAGGTCGTGGAACATTACCTTACCCTCAATCACCAAGCTCACGCCGGGAGCGATCAGCATTAGAAAAACGATCGGCATGCCAAGCACTAGCAATGCCACGAATATCCACAGGTAAGCGAATGTCATGGCTCAGACCTCCGTACGTTGGATGTTGGCATTGTCATGGGTAGCGTTTAGTGCCGCCGATGCCTGTGGCGCAACTAGGCCAAAGCCAGCGCGCATTATGCGCTCCAGCGAACAAAGGGCGGTAAGAGCAAAGCTCAATGGTAAAACGTAGTAGACCTTGGCCATCGGAATGCCTAACGCCAGACTTTGGGTGGTAGCACCTCGTTCAATTCGATCGAAACTAAGCTGAATGCACCAGATAAGCGCGACAAAGATAGCCACCTCTATTAATAATTGCAGCAGTTGCCAGGTGCGCGATCCCTTGAACCATTCGGTACAGGCCACAAGACTGACATTTAGCCCTTTCTTATGGGCGGCTGGGAAAAATAGGAAGGCCATCCATACCATCATGTAGCGCGATAATTCTTCGGTCCAACCAAAGCTGTCACCTAGCGCATAACGGTAGAAAACGTGAACGATCATGACGATCAACATCACGGCTAGTAGTAAGGTCGCCGAATAGCCGGCCCATCGTGTCGTCTGCCGATTGAGACGATCGAGGAAGGAAATAAGCGTTGGCATGCATTCTCTCCGAGATCAGCGCCTGGTGACTTTAAGTCACTCCGGATAGCCGTCAAATCTGTTTGTTGTCTTAGTTATCGTGGTTGTAATGCTGACGCTAACATATCGTAGCGCTACGAAATAGTAGGTTTGGTCTTAAACCATGTCAAGTTATAGAGGTTTACGATAACTCGAAAAAATTAAGACTAAAGTCTTAATTTATTAACGTTTAGTTTAAAAAAACATTAATATCATAAGTTTAATGATATTAACTGTAGTCGTTTTTTTCTGTCGAGTTGCTCGGTTGAGTATCAAGTTGACAGTTTTCATAGTCTGGTTCAATATTTCGTAGCGCTACGATATTGATGCCAAGGTAGTCATAATAACTTTGGCTTAAAACAACAGAGGCTAATTGATGAACAAAGACCGACGCACTATCGACCAACTGCGCAGTCAGCGCTGGTACAACTCACAGGACATGCGTGGGTTCGCTCACCGTCAGCGCACCCAGCAGATGGGATTGCGTCGAGAGGAGTTCATGGGTAAGCCAGTTGTCGGCATCATCAATACATGGAGCGATCTAAGCCCTTGTCACGCTCACCTGCGTGACCGCGCCGAGGCTGTCAAGCGTGCGGTCTGGGCAGCGGGTGGTTTCCCGGTAGAGCTGCCGGCGATGTCGCTTGGCGAGGTGATGGTCAAACCGACTACTATGCTTTATCGAAACTTCTTGGCCATGGAAGTCGAAGAATTGCTTCGATCGCATCCCATTGATGGTGTAGTGCTTATGGGTGGCTGCGATAAAACCACCCCAGCTCTATTGATGGGCGCCATCAGCATGGACATTCCCGCGATATTCTGTCCAGCGGGCCCGATGCTAAATGGCAAGTGGAAGGGCAAAACTCTGGGTGCTGGCACCCATACTCGCAAGTACTGGGACGAGTTGCGTAGTGGCAACATTACTCAAGAGGAGTGGGTGGACTTGGAGTCGCGTATGACCCGCTCCAACGGCACCTGCAACACTATGGGTACGGCCACCACTATGACCTCAATCGTCGATTCGATGGGGCTAACCCTGCCTGGCGCCTCCAGTATTCCTGCGTCGGATTCTGGCCACACTCGCATGGCCTCGGAGTGCGGTTCCCGCATCGTCGAAATGATCTGGGAAGATCTCAAGCCATCTGATTTTCTCACTCGCGATAGCTTCCTGAACGGTGCCCGCTGCTACATGGCAATGGGTGGTTCTACCAATGCTGCGGTCCATTTGATCGCCTTGGCGCGCCGCGCGAACGTTGAGTTGACGCTAGACGATCTAGACGCAGTTGCCCGAGATGTGCCAGTGCTTGCCAACATATTCCCGTCGGGCGAGTACCTAATGGAGGATTTCTTCTACGCAGGAGGGTTGCCGGCTTTATTAAAGCGCATTGCCGATCATCTTGAACTTGATGCTGGCGGGATCTCTGGCAAAACACTGGGAGAGTGGGTAAGACCTTCAGAGTGCTATGACGACGACGTCATCCGTCCCTTCACATGTCCAGTTACCCCAGGTGCGGCGCTAGCCGTGCTGCGTGGTAACTTGGCGCCTAGAGGTGCGGTAATCAAGGCTAGTGCCGCCAACCCTGATTTGGCTCGCCACCGTGGTCGTGCCGTGGTCTTTGAAAATCAAGCTGACTTGGTGGCGCGCATAGATGACCCCGCGCTCGATGTAACCGCCAATTCCGTTTTGGTGCTGCGTAACGCTGGTCCAAAAGGCGCTCCAGGCATGCCTGAGTGGGGCGCGCTACCGATCCCCAAGAAGCTGCTGGCCCAGGGCGTGCGCGATATGTTGCGCATTTCTGACGCCCGAATGAGCGGCACCCATTATGGCACCTGTGTGCTTCACGTGGCTCCGGAATCCGCTGTTGGTGGACCTCTGGCTTTGGTCCGCGACGGTGACGAGATCGAGCTGGATATTGACGCCCGCCGCCTTGAACTGTGCGTCAGCGAGCAGGAACTTGAAGCACGCCAACAGGCATGGAGGGCGCCAAGCCCGCGAATTGACCGCGGCTACACAGCGATCTTCCAAGAGCATGTGACCCAGGCTGACCAAGGATGTGATTTCGACATTCTTCAGAATGGCCAACAACAACATGAACCCGAAATATTCTGAGGTGATGATATGACGCTTCCTGTGAACCGTTTTAAGCAGTGGTTAGGCGAAACAAAAGTACCGGTAGGTACCTGGTTAATGACTGCGAGCCCCAATGTAGCCGAGGCAATTGGTTTCGCTGGATTTGACTATGTGGTTCTCGATATGGAGCACGTGCCGGTGGATGTGCCCCAAGCCATCGCCATCATGCAGGCCGTAGCTGGTACACCAGCGGAGCTCATGGTGCGGCTGCCCTGGAAAGATCCGGTGATGGTTAAGCGGGTGCTAGACAGTGGTGCTCAAACTTTGATGTTTCCCTACATCCAGAATGCCGAGGAGGCACGCCAGGCGGTAGCTTCTACTCGCTATCCTAAACGCGGCTTCCGCGGCGTGGCGGCGGTGCATCGCGCCAGCCGCTACGGCACCGTTAAAGGCTACCTACAAGAGGCGGATCGTGAGATCGGTGTGATTCTCCAGTTAGAAACTCCGGAGGCAATTGCGGCCCTACCGGAAATCGCTGCGGTGGAAGGTGTCGATGGCCTGTTCATCGGTCCAGGGGATCTTTCCGCTGCTATGGGGCACATTGGCGACATCCGTCATCCGGAAGTTCAGGGCGCTATTGGTGAGGCCGTATCAGCCTGTCAGACGCGAAATATGCCGTGCGGCATCGTTGGTGCCGATCCGGCACTGGTAGGTGAATACATTGCCAAAGGCTTTGCCTTTGTGGCCATCGGCTCTGACATGAGCTTGATGATGTCACGTGCACAAGAGTATCTCGCCGCACTGCACGGCGAAAAAGCTTCCATCGAGAACAGCGGCGTCTACTAAGTATGGTCAAGACGGTTGAGCTTTCGTCCCCGGCTTGGAGCTTGGCACTCGCTCCGTCTCTAGGTGGAGCTGTGTCGCGTTTATGCCTGGCGGGACAGGATATCCTTCGCCCTCTGGAACCTGATCGAGCAGGGGCTGCGGATGCAGTACGCCATAGCGCCGGCTATATGCTGGCACCTTACTCCAACCGTATTGCCGAAGCGGCCTTTCCCTGGGATGGGGAGACGGTAAGGCTGGCATTAAATTTCGGTGACCACCCTCATAGCCTGCATGGGTTCGCTTGGCAGCGTACTTGGGCTGTGGAAAGTTGTGATACAGCCAGCGCGCACCTAGTGCTAGAGCATCCCGGGGATGCTGACTGGCCCTGGCACTGTCGGTTACGACAGCGCTGGCGGATAGATGGGCTCCGTTTGACACTGGAACTCGAAGTCGAGAATTGCGATATCAGAGAAATGCCAGCGGGACTCGGCTGGCACCCCTACTTCCTGCGCGAGGGGCTCGAAATAGCATTTCGCTGTGAGGGCGTTTGGCTGAGTGATGATCGTCAATTGCCCGAGCAACATGTTGCGGTGCCGGCCGATTGGGACTTTACAGCATGCCGGGCGATAGGCTCGCCCGGATTGGATAACTGCTTCACCGGCTGGGCTCGAGAGGTTTACTTGAACTGGCCGTCGCAAGGCATCGCGATGACCATGGTCGCCTCGGAGGCGTTGTCTCACCTAGTGGTTTTTACCCCAAAAGAGCGTAATTTCGTCGGCATTGAACCGGTTAGCCATGCCAACAACGCTCTAAATATGGCCGACCCGACTGCTGCTGGCATGCGCCGCTTGATGCCCGGAGAGTGTTTAGTCGGCCGCATTCAACTAGAAGGCGAGATTGCATCATGACTAATTACCCATTCCATTCTGTGCTTTCAGCTCAGGCCTCTCTTGGAGAGTGCCCGGTATGGGCCGGCGACGAAGGTGTACTGTATTGGGTAGACATCGAGGCTCCGAGCCTCAACCGCTTCGACCCGGTTTCCGGAGAAAACACCGCTTATTCTATGCCTGAGCACATTGGTTGCTTCGGTCGTCGTCGAAAGGGAGGCTTCATCGCGGGGCTGCGCTCCGGTCTTTGGCTGCTGGACGAACAGGCCCAACCTTTAGAGTGCTTGGCGAGGCCAGAGGCTGATACGTCCATCACCCGCTTCAACGATGGTCGCGTGGACCCTTGGGGAGGTTTCTGGGCAGGTACCATATACGAGCCGCGTGATGAACTATTAGCCAGCCTCTATAGGGTCGACGCCGATCTCGGCTGCCAGCGGTTAGCGGGCGAAGTGCTGGTATCCAATGGCGTGGCCTTTAGTCTGGATCACCACTGGGCTTATCAATCCGATACTCCTAACCACGTTATCTACCGCTACCCGCTTGATCCGCAGAGTGGAATGATATTGGGACCTCGAGAAGTCTTCTACCGCTTTCCTTTCGGTAACGGCCGTCCTGACGGCGCCGCGGTGGACAGCGAGGGCTACTATTGGTCTGCGCTCTTCGAGGGCGGACGTGTGGTGCGCTTGTCTCCTGAAGGCGAAATCGTCGCTGAGTATCCAATCCCCGCGCGCTGCCCGACCATGTGTGCTTTTGGTGGTGAGGATCTTAAAACTCTATACGTCACCAGCGCACGACACGGCCGTCCAGCCGAAGAGCTCGAGGCATATCCACAGTCGGGGAATATCTTCGCTATGCGTGTCGATGTCGCTGGCCGTCCCGAGCCTCTATTCGCTGGCTAAAAACACCTTAATTTCATGGCTCAATAGGAGTTTATTATGCTTAATCTTCAGGACAAGTCTCTGCTACGCCAACAGTGCTTAATAGACGGTCAGTGGGTTGGTGCCGACAACAACGCCACCAATGATGTTACAAATCCAGCCAACGCCAGCGTGATCGGTCAGGTGCCTCGGTTGGGTGAAGCCGAGACGTTGCGCGCTATCGAAGCTGCAGAGCATGCAATGGTGGAGTGGCGGCAAAAAACCGGCAAAGAGCGCGGCATGCTGTTGCGCCGCTGGCATGAATTGATGCTTGAACACCAAGAAGACCTGGCAGCCATAATGACTGCTGAACAGGGTAAGCCGCTTGCTGAAGCGCGGGGAGAGATTGGCTTTGCCGCAAGCTTTTTGGAATGGTTCGCTGAAGAAGGTCGACGCACATATGGGGAAATGATTCCCAGTCCAATGAAAGATCGTCGTTTGATGGTAACCAAACAGCCGGTGGGCGTGTGCGCGGCTATTACACCTTGGAACTTTCCGGCCGCTATGATCGCGCGTAAGGCAGGTCCTGCATTAGCTGCAGGTTGCACTATCGTTATTAAACCGGCCGGCCAGACTCCTTACTCGGCTTTGGCTATGGGCGAGTTAGCTCTGCGTGCTGGTATTCCGGCGGGGGTTGTCAACGTGGTAACCGGCGACCCCCGCAGCATTGGTGGTGCTATGACCTCAAGCCCCAAAGTTCGTAAGCTGACTTTCACCGGCTCTACCGAGATCGGCAAACAGTTACTGAGGCAATGTGCCGACACTGTCAAGAAAGTATCCCTGGAGCTTGGCGGTAATGCGCCCTTCATCGTTTTTGATGACGCCGATCTAGAGCAGGCCATAGAGGGGGTGATGCAAGCCAAATTTCGCAATGCTGGTCAGACTTGCGTATGTGCCAACCGCATTTTCGTACAGGACGGTATCCATGACGCCTTTGTAGAGCGCCTCGCTGCTAAAGTGGCACAACTCAAGGTCGGCCCAGGTCATGAGGCGGGCGTCGACATCGGTCCATTGATCGATGCTAGTGCCGCAGAAAAGGTTGAGGGTCAACTGCGTGACGCGCTAGCCAAGGGCGCTAAGCTACATCATGGTGGCGAGCGTCTATACGGTAACTTCCTGTCGCCGGTGGTTATAGCATCGGCTACTCCAGACATGGAATGCTTCTCTGAAGAGACCTTCGGACCGTTTGCACCTGTGTTCCGTTTCCGCGACGAAACCGAAGTGTTGCGTCTAGCCAACGATACTGAATATGGCCTGGCTGCCTACTGCTACACCCGTGATCTGGGACGAGCATGGCGAATGTCCGAGGGCCTGGACTACGGGATGGTAGGGATCAACAACGGCCACGTTTCAACTTGCGAAGCCCCTTTCGGCGGCGTCAAACAGTCCGGACAGGGGCGCGAGGGTGCCCGTCAGGGCATTGAGGATTACCTCGAGACTAAATACGTCAATATGGCCATTTGAGAGGCTAGATTATGAGCAACCAATCCCAGGTTCAATACCATTCCCTTCAAGGTAAGACGGTGTTCATCTCTGGCGGCGGCTCCGGTATTGGAGCCGCTCTGGTGCGTGCCTTTGCCAGGCAAGGCGCCCGGGTGGCCTTTGTCGATATTGACATAGCTGCTTCGGAGTCTTTGGTGGCCGAGCTTGCCTCTGCGGAGGTGAGCTTCCATGAGTGTGATCTTCGCGATGTCGAGAGCCTTCAAAAGGTGATCGCGGAAGTTGAACGCGCAATGGCACCCATTGATGTGCTGATCAACAACGCTGGTCTCGACGATCGTCATTCTCTCGAGGAGTTGACGCCTGAGTACTGGGACAACTGTCAAGCTATCAACCTACGCCATCACGTTTTCGCCACCCAAGCTGTTCTGCCGTCGATGAAGCGACGCGGTGGGGGCAGCGTCATCAACCTTGGGTCGATTTCCTGGATGCGAGGACGTCCCGGTATGGTTGGCTATACCTCAGCGAAGGCAGCCATCAACGGCCTGACTCGTACTTTAGCTCAAGAGATCGGCCTACATGGTATCCGGGTCAATTCTTTAGTTCCTGGTGCGATTAAAACCGAACGCCAAGAACGGCTCTGGCTAACACCGGAACTTAATCAGCGCTTTCTCGACCAGCAGGCTTTGAAGTTTCGCCTTGAGGCGGACGATGTAGCACGTATGGCGTTATTCCTCGGCTCTGATGAGAGTCGTGGCTGTACTGGCCAGAATTTCGTGGTCGACGCGGGCCTAACGCTTAACTAAGCCCTTCAGCTTCCAGTAAGGCCTGTTCTCTCTGAGTTCGGTGTGCCTGTCTTCACTATTACTAACGGGAAACCATAATGATGCGCGTAATCACAGCGTCAAATGAGGTCAGCGTTTACCACGGCGACGCTCTTCTGTTCCGCCATGCCGACAATGCACCGGCAATTTATATCGGTCGGGGTCAAGCGGCTTTTGACATGTATCGCGGCAACTTTGAGATTGAGGACTATCTGGAGACCCGTGAACCCCTAGCACACTTGGAAACGAAGCAGGATGAGCATGGTTACCGGCTGGAATTTCGACGCCATGCAAAAGACTCGCTGCAGTTGGAACTGAGGTTGGAGACAACTGCGGCTGGCTCCTACCTGACCACACACTATGCCGCTCCAACTATTAACCGTACTTGGTGGAGACTCCCCGCAGAGCTCAATGAGCATGTGTGGGGCTGCGGTGAGCAAATGTCCTACCTGAATCTGCGCGGTCGTCACTTTCCGTTATGGACCTCCGAGCCTGGGGTCGGGCGCGATAAGCGTACTTACGTGACTTGGCGATCCGACGTAGAGAATCGAGCTGGTGGGGACTACTATCATACCAATTATCCACAGCCGACTTTTCTTTCTTCTCGTCGCTACGCCTGCCATGTTGAAACTAGTAGCTATGCTGATTTTGACTTTCGTCATGACGACTTCCATGAGTTGCAAGTATGGGCAGTGCCGGAGCGTCTCGAACTTTTCGCTGCTCCCACCTACCTAGCACTTGTCGAGGCGTTAGGTGCTCGCTTCGGCCACCAGCCTAAACTCCCCGAGTGGGTCTACGAGGGTGTGATTTTAGGACTGAAGCGTGGAAAGGCTCATGCTGAGGAGAAGCTCGAACAGGGGCTGTCTGCCGGAATGGCCATCTCCGCTCTGTGGTGTGAGGATTGGGCAGGGGTTCGCGAAACCAGCTTTGGTGCTCGGTTGTTCTGGGACTGGCAAGCCTCCGAGACCCGTTACCCTGACCTAGCCAACTGGTGTCGCGAGCTTGAGTCGAGGGGCATTCGCTTTCTAGGTTACGTGAACCCATATCTTTGCGTGGATGGCGAACTGTATCCCGCGGCGCGAGATCATGGCTACTTAGCACTCAATGACCAAGGTGAAGCAGCGACAGTTGACTTTGGCGAATTCGACTGTGGTGTAGTGGATTTTACAAACCCTGATGCATGCACTTGGTTTAAAGACACTATCCTCAAGACCAATATGCTTGATATTGGTATCAGCGGTTGGATGGCCGACTTCGGCGAATATTTGCCTGTGGACGTGATGCTTAGCAATGAGGTCTCAGCTGAAGTCGAGCACAACAGATGGCCGACCCGCTGGGCCAGGGTCAACGCCGAGGCGTTGGCTGAGCGAGATAAGACAAGCGAGGCCACATTTTTCATGCGCGCCGGCTATACAGGTGTCCAGGCCTACTGCCCGCTACTATGGGGTGGTGATCAGTCGGTGGATTTCTCGCGGCACGACGGGATTGGCACGGTGATAACGGCGGCTTTGTCCTCGGGTCTGCTGGGTAATGCTTTTCACCACAGCGATATTGGAGGCTATACCAGCCTGTTCGGAAATGTGCGCAGCGCTGAACTGTTTAAACGCTGGGTTGAATTATCGACATTTACCCCAGTGATGCGCACCCATGAGTGTAATCGTCCCACTGACAACTTGCAGTGGTTTGACAACGCTGAGTTGACTGAGCATCTAGCTCGCATGAGTCAGGTCTATCGTCACCTCGCCCCATACCTCAAGACGCTCGTTGAAGAGGGGGCCGAGAGAGGAATCCCAGTGCAACGCCCGTTGTTTCTGCACTTTGAGGAGGATCTCGAAGCCTATAGCACCCAGACCCAGTATCTCTATGGACCAGATATGCTGGTCGCGCCGGTGGTCGAGGAAGGTGTCAAGGCGCGCGAAGTCTATCTGCCGGCCGGTGAGACCTGGGTCCATTTATGGAGTGGTGTCATTGAGGCGGGTGGCCGTCGTATCGAGGTTAGCGCTCCCGATGGTCGTCCACCGGTATTCTTCCGCCAAGACAGTTTATGGCGAGGGCTCTTTGAAACCGTGCCGGGACGAGATTGATGGCCCTGTTGGAGCATTTGCCGTTGCTATTGGTAGTGGCGCTGGCGACTTACGCCCAGACTATCACTGGCTTTGCCTTCGGACTGATCTTCATGGCCGGCTTAATGTTGTTTGGCATCGCCCCAGTAGCGTTTGGCGCCATCCTGATCAGCATCCTCAGTTTGTTCAACTGCGGAGTGGCGTTATACGGCAAGCGCGCCAATCTGGATCGTCAGGTTGTTTTGCTGAGCACCCTAAGCGGTCTTGTCACTGTCTTTTTGGGTGTATGGGCACTCAATGCCTTAAGTGGCGGCTATGTAGACTGGCTACAGGTAATTCTTGGAGTGGGCATAATTATCAGTAGCTTGATGCTGGTACGGCATCCTAAGCCCCGAGACAGTCGTTCACCCCGGTGGACCTTTGCGCTTTTTGGTGGACTTTCTGGCTTCATGGGAGGGATGTTCTCAACCTCTGGGCCACCCTTGGTGTTTCATCTCTACCGTCAGCCCCTGAATCATGAGGTAATTCGTGACTGTCTATTGCTGATATTCGCCATTAACTCTATTCAGCGCCTGGCCATTGTGGGGGTTCAGGGAGCTGTCACCCTTGATGTATTGGTGCTAGCTGGGTTGTCTGTACCGGTGGTGCTTCTGTTTACATGGTTGGGACGTCAATACCCGCCGCCCTTATCGACACGCAGTATCCGTCGAGTGGCCTTTGTACTGCTAATGGGATCAGGCTTTAGTCTCTGCCTCTCTGGGCTGAGTTAAGTCGGATATTGCCTCAGGTGTTGAATAATCTAGCGGCAATTTCATCTCACAAAGTTTATTTCGACCAAGTGCGTGCCTCTCAAAACGACGCTGCGGAGCGTATTAGTGCATGAACGGGTCTTGTGACGGCAGTGAAATAGCCTGAAGTATCCTCGGGTCGTGAATGTGGCCCGTCTCTATGTTCGCTTTTGTCGTTAAGCAATGTGTGCCGCGAAGGCATGGTCTGTCTTGGTGGATAGCCTCAGCACGACAAAGCTTTATTGCTATGACTACAAATACACATGACTTCGTAACATTGAGGAAAGACTTTATGGATAAGCACTATATCCTGTCGTTTGATCAAGGCACCACCAGCTGTCGTGCCATTCTCTTCGACCGCAGTGCGAAAATTGTGGGCATAGCTCAAAAGGAATTCAGCCAGCAATATCCTAAGCCGGGTTGGGTAGAGCATGACGCCATGGAGATATGGGGCAGTCAGATGGGCGTGGCACGAGAGGTCTTAGAAACGCACAGCATCAAGCCCTCTGAGGTAGCTGCTATTGGTATCACTAACCAGCGTGAGACCACCTTGGTGTGGGACCGCCATACCGGCAAGCCTATCTACAATGCAATTGTGTGGCAGGATCGCCGCACAGCTGCTTTGTGTGATGAGCTTAAAGCCCGCGGAATGGAGACCTATATCAATGAAGCTACTGGCCTTGTGTCGGACGCATATTTCTCGGGCACCAAGATTCGCTGGATTTTGGATAACGTAGAGGGTGCTAGAGACAGGGCTAATCAGGGGGACCTGCTTTTCGGGACCATGGATACTTGGGTGGTGTGGAACCTAACTCGTGGTGAATGTCATGTGACCGATGTAAGCAACGCTTCGCGGACTATGCTCTTCAACATTCACACCTTGGAGTGGGATCAACGCATGCTTGACGAGCTGGACATCCCGGCTGCCATGCTGCCGGAAGTGCGCCCCTCAAGCCAGGTCTATGGCACAACCAGTGGCGAGATATTCGGTGGCGCCCGGGTGCCCATCGCGGGCATCGCCGGAGACCAGCAAGCCGCCTTATTTGGGCAGGCTTGCTTCGAGAAGGGCATGGTCAAAAATACTTACGGAACAGGTTGTTTCCTACTCATGAACACCGGAGACGCACCTGTAGCGTCTAAGTCAGGTCTTCTTACAACTATAGCTTGGCAGGTGAACGGGAAGGTGGAATATGCCTTGGAAGGAACAATCTTCATTGCTGGGGCCGCCGTCCAATGGCTGCGAGATGAGCTAAAACTCATTGATTCTACAGAAGATTCAGAATACTACGCCAGCAAAGTGAATGATGCTGGAGGTGTGTACGTGGTTCCAGCCTTTGCCGGGCTCGGTGCTCCCTACTGGGATATGTACGCTCGTGGCGCGATTTTCGGATTAACCCGTGGCACCTGCAAGTCACACATCACTCGGGCCACCTTGGATGCACTTTCCTACCAGACCCGCGACATCATCGACGCAATGCAAACAGATGCCGATATCAAGCTTAAATCTCTGCGCGTCGATGGGGGGGCTGTGGTCAATAATCTCATGATGCAGTTCCAGGCAGACATGCTTGGAGTCAATGTCGATCGGCCAGTGGTCACGGAAACAACTGCCTTGGGGGCGGCCTACTTGGCGGGGATCGCCGTGGGCTTGTGGACCCAAGAAGAAGTGGCCGGAAAAGGCCAGTTGGACCGAACCTTTGAACCTAAGATGTCCGTAGAGCAGCGAGAGCGCAACTATCGTGGTTGGAAGAAAGCCGTACACCGCACCATGGCCTGGGAGAAAGAGGAAATAGACTTTCCTGATTGATAGCCAAATTACTTCATCAGAAAGACCTGTTACTTCAGAGAGACAGCCGCACCAATAGAAGCCTTCAGCGTCTAGGCGGCGCTTTTGGAAACCGGTGTGCTTAACATTTTGTCAGGATTATCTAATGCAACTTCGTAGTATTAATATCAACAAGCTAGCCAGCGAAACCTTCGATGTACTTGTGATTGGTGGCGGGATAAACGGTGCTTCTGCGGTCGCAGCGCTAGCTGGAAAAGGCGTCAAGGTAGGGTTGATCGATCGGGGTGATTTCGCCAGTGAAACCAGTATGCATTCTTCCAACCTAGTTTGGGGAGGCATTAAATACATGGAAAGCCACGATTTCGCCCTGGTCCGCAAGCTCTGCGAGAGCCGTAACCACTTGATCAAGAGCTTTCCCTCAACAGTACGCGAGATTCGTTTTCTAACCACCATTACCAAAGGGTTTCGCTATCATCCTCGTTACCTTTGGGCTGGAACTTGGCTCTACTGGTTGATGGGCAATGGCTTTACTCAGGTCCCGCGTTTCCTGAAGCCGTCGGCAATTAAGATGAAGGAAGCGATAATCGACAAGCGGAATGCTGTGGGAGGTTTCGAGTACTCCGATGCCTATCTGCATGACAATGATGCGCGCTTTGTCTTTAATTTTGTGCGCAGCGGTTTGAGCTATGGTGCGGTTGCAGCCAATTACGTTGAGTCTCATGGAGCGAGACGAGAGAATGGTATGTGGCTTATAAATGCCCGCAACGTTATGAATGACGAAGCTTTCGAGATCCGCGCCAAGGTATTGATCAACGCCGCTGGCCCTTGGGTTGACCAGCAGAATAGATTGACCAAGCAGCAGACTACTCACCAGCACGCCTATTCAAAGGGGATCCACCTTATCGTACCGCGTCTGACCGAGGGCCACCGTGTGCTGGCATTCTTCGCCGATGACGGGAGGCTTTTCTTTGTCATCCCCATGGGACAGCGCACTTGCATCGGCACTACTGACACGCGCATGGAAAGCCCTGAAGTGTATGTCACCGATGACGACATCGACTTTGTGCTAGACAATATCAATAAGCGCCTCACCTTGAATGAACCACTCGAGAGGAAGGATATCATTGCGACTCGCTGCGGCGTACGCCCCCTTGCAGTCAAGCCTAGGTCAGGCGGTCGAGACTTCCTAAAGCTCTCGCGTAAACATGCTATTGACACTGACCACTCCCGGGCTCATATCAGCGTCTTTGGTGGCAAGCTGACAGACTGTTTGAACGTAGGTGAAGAAGTAGTAGATGAGGTTAGCCGACTGGGAATTGCTATTCCATACCCGAAAGTACGTTGGTATGGAGAACCACCGGAATCAGTCAGAGAGGAGTTTTTTCACCAAGCTAGATTGATGGATCTCGATGCCATGACCTCACCGGCCGCCTCAGAGCCTTTGACGACACGACTGTGGAGACGCTATGGCCTCTACGCCTTGGATATGCTTGAGGAAATCCGCGAGGATCCCCATCAGGGTGAGCTTCTGATTGAGGGAACTGAATACATACGGTGTGAATTGCGTCAAGCAAAGCGACGCGAAATGATCACACGCTTAGAGGATTTTCTGCGGCGACGCTCTAAGATTTCATTGGTGGTTAGTAGAGAGAAAATTCGCCACTCTCCAGGTTTGCGCGAGGCCTGCGATATACTTTTCGGCGATCAGGCCAAAGCGCGTTATGATGAATACTTTGATGAGGTTACCGATCAATCGTCAAAGGAACTGTGTTCGTTAGCCTTGGCTGATAATCCAGAACACTCTGTTGATGTGTCGCCCTGACACAAGTTGGTACTCTTCTTATAGGTTTTTAATTGGCATTAATATGCTCTGGGAACTTGGTTGGCTTTGGAGCAAGTCGTAACTGAATATGCATTGTCATAATGGCATATGAGCGTCCAATAGCGCGGACGTTTGAATTGGATGCCGAGTGGCTGAGAGCTTGTGAGAGCCAATAGGCGTGGGAATCGTAGTTGGTGTCCATAGGGCATGAACCTGCAAAGGGAAAGAGAGCTTCGGTTGTAATTAATTGCCTCACTTTCGGTTATAGCTATTAGATGCTAATGGTCGCCACGTTGTTAGACGCCAGTGCGAGGGAAGCGGATGAGAAGAGGCTAAATGAGAGATCAAACACACGACTTAAGCCGACATAAAGTCGTTCCAGCGCCTTACCGAATAGTTATGCTCATCCATGACGGTATTCCACACTGCGATGCGGATCATTCTTGTCTGCTAGTCTTCGCCGTCGCGGATTTCACCTCGATGAATCATAGCAGCGGTGCCATCGGGGCATGGAAGGCTCTTGGCGGCAGGTTTGCCGCCATACCAAAAGTCCCACTCTGCAGTGGATAGGTGAGGGCGGGTCAGTTCTGTGGAGGAAATGAATAGCCTTGGCGGGCCATGACGGCGCCGGGCCATCCAGAAATCTACCAGTTGAGGTAGTCATAAGCCGCATGTAGCGTGCGTCCCTTGATGTTGCGCTTTTTGAGGTCAGTCATGGCGGGCGACCACAGGCTTTCAAAGCCGACCCGGCCGCGAACCATATCGGAAGAGGCTTGATCCTGGTTGCTTCAGAAGGCGCGGAAGTGTTGCTGACGCTTGAGATTGTTAAGGCAGTCAATCAGGCTGTCGATCTCTGTCAGGCTGAGATACAGGACTCCAGCCCCGACGTTCTGGGTATGATACTCAGGTGTGCTAGAAACCGCAGGTGCTGCACTGATTAGTTGAATACAGATCGCTTCCATTAAGAGAAAAGATAGGCGCTAAGAATTACCGCGTGGGAGCGTCAGCGAAAATGTGGTGCCATCTTCGGCATTACTTTCTACCTGAACTTCGCCATCGTGCCATTGAGCAATTGAGTGAACTATAGCCAGCCCTAGCCCGCCTGAATCTACGACACCGCTCCGGGCCGGGTCGCAGCGATAAAACCGTTCAAAAACCTTGGTCAGATCGTCAGTTGAAATGATTGGCCCATGATTATGAACGCACAGCTTGATTCGCTCCCCAATATCCATCGTGCTGATATGGATCGGTGTTCCAGGACTACCGTGACGTAGGGCATTAGCGATCAGATTGGCCAGCGCCGTGCGCAACAGATCGTGGTTAGCGACGACGATTCCATTAGCTTGATTAATGAGTGTACGCGCGCCATCTTCTGCCATGCCCTCGAAATATTCACATAACTGTAAAACCATTTCACCGAGGTCGACGTTGTCACAGATAAGTTTTCTTGAAGGGCTCTCAGTTCGTGCTAGAAATAGCATGCTATCAATCATTCTCGATAGGCGTTCATACTCTTCGATATTTGACTCAAGCACCTGCCGATACTCCGCGTCGCTCCTTTCCCGCCGCAGGGCATGCTGCGTTTGTCCAAGCAGGTTCGTTAATGGCGTCCGCAGCTCGTGGGCCATGTCGGCGGAGTAGCGAGAAAGCTGTGAAAAACCGTCCTCTAGACGATCTAGCATCCGGTTCAGCCCATGGCTGAGGTTGCTGATCTCTTGGGCTTCGCCAGTGACATCTAAGCGTCTATCTAACTGACGGATATTGATGCTATTAGCTTGCTCAACCAAGCGACGTAAAGGTTGAAGCCCATGTCTACTCACGCCCCATCCGAGCAAAAAGGCGAGACAAGCACCGATAACCAGCGCAAACCACAGCCTTAATCGATAAGCCCTCAGCATCTGGTTGCGTTCATCAAGTAGCTTTCCGGCGATCAGCGTTAAAGGTCGACCATCTTGCTCAAATGTATGCCATGCCAATCTCGCCTGGATAGGCCCAGCCGTTTCCACCAAACGGACAGTGTTAGTCGTCGGGAGGTTAGGTACTGGCAAATCGCTGGGGTTGACTTCAATCAGTGCTTGGCCGGTGTTATCTAGTATCCACAGCAGGTTGTCGCGGTTTCCCAGCATGTTGTCATAGAGATGGGAACGATGTTGAAGCATATCTACGCTCTCGCCATTGCTGAGTATTGCTTCTAAGCGCTCCAGTCGACCTTGCAGCATTTGGTCATCACGCCAGGCTATTTCGCGTGTTAATGAGTGGTAGAGGTAAGTGCCAATACTGCCTAAAAGCAGCATGCTGACCAGAGCAAACAGTAGCGAAAGACGGGCCGCTAGGGAGTTGATGCCCAGCATTAGGAGCGATCCTCAAGCACGTAGCCCATGCCGCGTTCGGTGTGTATTAGCTTCTGAGTGAAGGGGTCGTCTACCTTGGCACGAAGCCGCCGCACGGCTACTTCTACAACGTTGGTATCGCTATCGAAATTCATCTGCCATACCCGGGAGGCAATGTAGGTGCGCGACAGGACTTCGCTTTCCCGATCAAGCAAGAGTTCTAAAAGTGCAAACTCTTTATTGGTGAGCGCGATGCGATCACCTTTACGTGTTACCTTTCGGCGCAACACGTCCATTTCCAAATCCGCAACGCGAAAGTGCTCTCTCTCTCGGGGCGGGCTGCGGCGCAATAACGTTCGTACCCTGGCCAGAAGCTCCACAAAAGAAAACGGTTTAACGAGATAGTCGTCGGCACCGAGTTCCAACCCCTTCACACGATCTTCTACTGCGTCCCTGGCGGTGAGAAAGAGTACCGGCACTTGGCTGCGACGGCGGATCAATTCTAGCAACTGCCAGCCATCTAGGCCCGGGAGCATGACATCGAGAATAACCAAGTCGAACTCGCTTTCGTCAATTAGGTGCTGAGCATCAAAACCATCGCGGGCTATCTCGACACTATACCCTGACTCACCCAGCCCTCTGCATAGATAGTCGGCGGTCTTATGTTCATCTTCTACCACCAGGATACGCATACCGTCACCCCGCTAAATTGGAACAGAGTAGCCGGATCAGCTGATTTTTCACATTACAAATCTGTAATGCTGCCGTCAGGTGATTGACGATTTCGGTATGTCAGGATGGCCTCCTCAATTAATAAGGAGGTTTCTATGACATTACGACTCGCTCGTCTGCCGGTGCTCGGCGCCGTTTTACTAGCTGGTAGCGCGCTTGCCGATATTGGCCCTGTTCAGCAGCAGAACCTATCGCTAGAACTGGCGAATCGTCTAGTAAACGCCACCCTTGAGGTGTGTCATGCCGACGGACGAACGGCAGTCGTGGCGGCAGTCGATCGTGGAGGCAATCTGGTTGCTCTGCAACGCGATGACAACATCGGCCCTCATAACACCGTAGCAGCGCAACGCAAGGCCTTTACTTCACTTTCAACGGGCACCGCCAGCCGGGAGCTGGCCGAGCGTGCCCGCCAAGATCCTGAGTCGGAAAACCTAAATACGCTAGATGAATTGCTGCTGTTAGGTGGCGGCGTTCCGCTGAGGTCTGGCGGCGACATTATTGGAGCACTTGGCGTGGCCGGGGCGGGTGGCTCTGCTATCGATGAGGGCTGCGCCACTACTGCCATCGAGCGCATCTTACCGCAATAAAATACCGATATATAAGTCACTGATCTCTGACTCAACCAAACATACATCAGCCTTTATGGCATCACTATTACAGGTATTTTTTTATGAAAACCTTATCTGCACTGGTTACCGGTGTTGTCTTCAGCGGCGTTGCGGTGATTGCACAGGCAGGAGATAACCCGCTCAGCGTTCATGTACTCAACATTCAGAGTGGTTTGCCATCGCCTGGTGTTGAAGTCGAGCTTGAGCGCCGTACCGATGCTGGCTGGGAGTCCTTAGCGACAGCCACAACGGATGAGGCAGGCCGTGTTGCTGCCCTTTATCCGACCAATGAAGATTTCCTGCCGGGTGTCTACCGTGTGACCTTCGAAACCGGCGACTGGTTTGAAGAGCGTGATATAGCAACGTTCTTTCCTGATGTTCCCGTGCCTTTCCAAGTGGAAAACACCGAGGAGCACTATCACATTCCGCTGCTGCTAAGTCCCTATGGCTACTCCACTTATCGTGGCAACTGATCACGCTTCATAGTTTTGCCAGCATATATCACTGTTAACGTCTCATATAGTTAGAGGTCATACATCATGAAAGCTTTCAATATCGCAGCCGCTATAGCCTTAGCACTATTCTCTAGTGTAGCTTTGGCCGAAAGAGGTTCTGGTCAAGATAATAAGATTTCCTATCCTGAATCGTCTTTACAGCAGCAAGTTAGTGATGCAAACCACTTTGCGCTCTCAGAGCTACAGACTCGGAATTCGTAATGAAGCAAGCAGTGCTAATGCTCCTAAATAAAGCGGGGCGGGCCATTCATGGCCCGCCCCGCTTTTGTTACTAGTTATAAGTTTTTCAAAGAGATGCAGTTATTCTACAATCCAGGCTTTCTAATTCGTTCCCTCAAGCGCTAATCACGCCTAGCAGTATCATTACTCCTGGAAGCCAGCCAGTAAAGGTCGCGCAAAAAATAGTATAGGCTGCAACGTGCCGCTGAATAGGCTTCGCTAGCGCTAATAGGTAGAAGAAGCTGAGCCATAAAAGGGACCATGAAAACCAGTTAACCGTATTCCATAATTTGAAAGTTGTCGTGTAACCGGCGTTTGAGTGCACACCAATAACGGCAGCGGTGATGCTTACAAAAAGACAGAACCAGCCTAATCCTTTACCATCAGATTTTAGCCACTGATTGGCACCTATCCAAATATAAGTTATTGAAAATAATAGTGTAAAAGCTCCCGCGCTAATATCAATCGTGTTGTTAGGGTCTTTGAAAATTAAGTGCATGGCTATAATAAAGCTGAGCAACCCAACCAGGACGTTGATGATTGAGACTTCTTGGTTGCTGATTTTCCCCAGGAGCCAGATACCATTTATAAACAAAACGGCACCCACATATAGCAGTGTAAGACCCAGGATCATACTGTCTTGCTCCAGATATTTAGCTTTAATAAAGCCACGTGCTCGTTCCCGTGGCTTTGGTTTAGCGGTAGGGTGCTTTTAGTAAGGCACTAATGTGTATCGTTAGTGGGTATTGATCGCTTGCGCCGTTAGCTGCGGTGTTGATTGATTCAGCTTAAACCGGGCGACGATAGAGTTGAGGCGTTCGGCCTCATGCTGAAGCTCGATGGCGGCCGTACTGGCTTGTTCGACCATTGCGGCATTTTGCTGAGTCGTTTGCTCCATATCGTTGGCTGCGATATTAACTTCTCGAATACCCGCGCGTTGCTCTTCGGTTGCTACGGATATCTCGTCCATTAACGTGGTGACCTGGGTCACTGATGCCATGATACGCGCCATGGTTTCGCCTGCTTTATCCGCTTGATGCGTGCCGGTTTCTACCATATTGGCCGATGTTTCAATCAGCTTTCGAATATCCGTTGAGGCGCTAGCGCTGCGGGTAGCGAGCTGGCGTACTTCACTGGCCACCACTGCAAAGCCGCGGCCATGCTCTCCAGCGCGTGCCGCTTCTACTGAAGCATTGAGAGCGAGAATATTGGTCTGGAAAGCAATGGAGTCAATCAGTTTGATGATATCGGTGATTTTCTGTGAGCTTTCGCGGATGTTGTGCATATGGCTAATGACTTCCATGACCACACTACCGCCTTGTTCCGCAGTGTTCGCAGCTTCACGCGCTACTTGTCTTGCTTGGATAGTGTTTTCGCTGTTGCGCTCCATTGTTGAGGTCATTTCTTCGATGCTTGACGCGGTTTCGGTTAACGAGGCTGACTGTCGTTCCGTACGCGCCGAGAGATCCTGATTACCTTTGGCGATCTCTTGGGCGCTGGTAAATACTTCGCTACTGCTTTCTCTAACCGTCATAACAGTTCCGAGTAAGCTTTGCTGCATATGACGCAGAGAGGTGAAAAGCACGCCGATTTCATTTCGACCGCGGGTTTCCACTTCTCTTGAAAGGTCGCCTTCCGCCATGCTCTTGAAATGCTCGGTAATGCGGTGCAAAGGCCGTATTAAATTAGCACCTACGCCCCAGTAAACAATCACGGTAACCATGAGCGCGATAATGAAGACGGTGATGATAGTAATTGTGGAAAGGCTGATGACAGAGTCAAAATTGGCCAGCCGGTTGTTACCTTCTTTTTCTACTTGATGAAAAAAACCAATCGCATCTTGATAGAAAGCTGCATAAGCCTGGTAAGCGGCGTCACGCTGTTCGCGGTAAGTCGCTGTATCGCCTTGGTACAATGCCGTTACTTGCGGCAAAAGGTGCACATCTAGCAGGGTGTCAAAGCTTGTTACGATAGGCGAGATGATCGCCTCATGGGCAGCGTCGGCGGGCAGTGAGATAAAATTCGAAAACACGTCTTGGGTACTATTAAGTGAGCTATGGAGCTCATTAGCTCGCTGCTGCCTCTCTTCATTGGTAAGCGTTGTTTGTGGCTCAATCAATTCCTCATAAAGGCGCGCCATGCTAAGGCGTGTGGCTTGTAGCGTAGAATTAGTTCGGTTGAGACTAGCCTGCTGGTTAACATTGACATTAGTGAGCTGCTCGATGCTTTGTTGGCTATGATTGACGGCATAAAGCCCTGTGCCACTGAGCACAAGAAGCATAAGTAAGAATGAGAGTAGAACCAGCGTCCAGCTCATCTTTAAAGTCATATTATCTAATATACGCATTTATATTCCCAAGTTAACCTATAGAGCCATGCACCTTAACCACAAAATAGAACTGCCAGCGCACGCAGCAGTTCTATTTTGTGGTGGCCAAATGGCTTCTAATTAGGTGTACATAACAACTGTTTAATTAGAGTGGGTGCTGTTTTGTGAGATTTTCTGGCTTCATTTGTCGCTGTCGGCTTTGGCCGCCTCGGCATCTGCTTTGGCAATCTCCTCCCGCTCTTTTGCCTCGTCGGTCAGTGTTTTATTAGGCAGGGCTATGTTAAGCGTGAAGGCTGTTATCGCAGCAACTACAATAGGCGCACCGCCAATCAGGTCTCTCAACACCGCCGGAAACTGCTCAATGGCGGAGGGGACAGAAGCGATCCCTAGGCTCAATGCTAAAGCGAGCCCCACGATCGTCATATTTCGAGCGGACATTTCATCTTTTACCAACAGCTGAATCCCCGTCATGGTGATCATGCCGAATACGGTAATGGTTGCTCCACCCAATACGGGATAAGGAATGGTGGTCATGATTGCCCCAAACTTTGGGCTAAGGCCAGCCAGAATCATCATGATGCCCGCCAGCGCCAGAACATAACGGCTAATAACCTTGGTCATCGCCACAATGCCTACGTTCTGACTGAAGGTGGAGGTAGGTAATGCACCGAAGAAAGAGCTTAGGGTGGTAGTCAGGCCATTGCCCAGTAAACCTCCCGTCAATTCCCGAGTCTTCAGCTCGCGATTCATGCCACCTACAGTTGTTGCGGACAAATCGCCGATAGTTTGTACTGAATTGATAATACAGATAACGACCATAGAGGCGATGGCGGCCGCGTGAAATTCCATCTCGAAAGGCATTACTTGAGGGATGGCCACCCAGGAAGCATTGGACACGCTATCGAAATTGACCATGCCAAGGGCGAGCGAGAGCAAGTAACCCACGACGATGCCTACAATGATGGCGGAAAGCTTAACCACGCCTTTACCGAACTGAGCGGCAATCAATACCGTGAGTAGCGTTACCATCGCTACGACCCAATTAATCGGATCGCCAAAATTGGGTGCGTTTACGTTGCCACTGCCCGCCATGTAACGAATAGCAATATCGTAAAGTGATAAGCCAATGACCAATACCACTGTGCCTGCGACAACAGGCGGAAAGAGGTGGCGGATATACTGGATGAAATAGCCCACTATCACCATGGTCATACCGCCGATTAACTGGGCGCCAAGTATCCCTTCAATACCATACTGAGCTCCTACTGCGACCAAGGTTGGTACATAGGCAAAGCCTACACCAAAGATGGCGGGTAAGCGGGCGCCAAATTTCCAAACACCGTAAAGGTGGAAAACAGTGCATACCCCTGATGCCAGCACGGCAATCTGAATAAGCAGGAGCTTTTCTTCTATGCTCGCCCCCACAACACCGGCAACGATAATGGGCGGAGTGATGACGCCAGCGATCATGGCCAGTAGATGCTGAAGAGATAGAGGTAAGGCCTTTGAAAACCGCGGTTTTCCATAGAAATCAAAGAGCGAGGTGTTCTTTTCGTTCACGTGTTTCCGCTGTTCGGAAGAGGCTAATGCATCATTCATAGATGAGGCTCCATTGTTATTGTATTCAGTGCTATTAATTTTTTGTTTATCTTATTTGATAATACTGTACACAAAAATAAATCAGAAAATAAATAATTTTGCAGCCTCCTCCAACCCCACATCATCAATGTGCGTTTTTTCCGGATAATTATACCTAGAAAATAATACTGGTATGCCCCATTTCTTCTAACAAAAATATAAATAAAATAATTAAATTACAATGGCTTATATTTGTATTGTCTGTTTTTATCTACCTGATGTAGCCAGGCTTTCAAAAGATAAATTCCCTCACGGCATGCCTACTAAAGTCGCATTCGCTAACTCTGGCCACCAAAGCATTCTCAAAGTGTATACAAAAAATATTTGAAATGAGTCCAGTAAAGAGCTAAAAATGTTGACTATAACCACATGAATGCTTTTTAGAATGTGCTAATTCTGCGTTGCCAATGATGAGCTAGCGGCACAGGATTCGCGGAAAATCATAGGAGAGAGGTGATGGGAAAACTGACAACACATGTTTTGGATACAGCCCAAGGCTGCCCTGGTGAAGGAATTAAAATCGAGGTATTTCGTTTAGATGGTGGGCTACGACAGCTTCTTAAAATAGTTAAGACCAATGACGATGGTCGTTGTGATGCTCCAATACTTGAAGGAAGTGAATTAGTAAAGGGCAATTATGAAATGGTGTTTCATGCAGGTGACTACTTGATGCGCCAAGGATTAAAAGCGCCAGAGCCGAGCTTTTTGGACATCATACCACTCCGTTTCGGGGTTAATGATGCGGCGCAGCACTATCATGTGCCGTTATTGCTATCGCCATATGCCTACTCGACTTATCGCGGCAGCTGAACATTCATTTTTAGCGTCAATATACGTTTTGTAGTTAGCCACCCAACAATAATCAAATGAGGCGAGGTTCCCCTAATGGAAGCCTATTTACTTGAATTTGGTAACTTTATGCTGCGCTGGCTGCATGTCATCGCGGCCATCGCTTGGATAGGCGAATCAATCTATTTTGTGATGCTGGACAACGGCCTCAAGACACCTAAAGACGAAAACTGCCGCCAAAAAGGGGTGTTTGGTGAAATGTGGGCTGTTCATGGTGGTGGTTTCTATCACAACCAGAAATATGCAACGAGTCCAGAAAAGCTACCGGATGATCTGCACTGGTCGTTCTGGAAGTCTTACACCACATGGCTGTCCGGTTTTGCCCTGTTCATCATTTTGTATATGGTCAACCCAAGCTTCTACTTGGTAAACCCCAACAGTAACTGGGAGTGGGCGGCTAACCTTGCTGGTTGGGAAGCTAATATCCTGGCGCTGGCCTTCCTGCTACTAGGGTGGGTTGTTTATAACGAGATGTGTAAGCGTATCAGCCCGAACATGGAGCGTGATGGTCTCTTGAGTATCGGCGTGGCGGTCATGATGATCGTAGTTGCCTACTTGAGTACTCAGATGTTTTCGGGGCGCGCGGCTTTCCTGTTAACAGGGGCTGTGATGGCTACTGCGATGTCGGCGAATGTGTTCTTTTGGATTATTCCTGGTCAGCGTCGCATGGTAAAGGCGATGAAGGCTGGCGCAACACCCAATCCTCTTGATGGTAAGCGTGGTAAGCAGCGCTCGGTTCATAACACCTATTTCACCCTGCCCGTCGTATTGTTGATGATCAGCAATCATTACTCCTTTGCTTACACTCATGAGCATGCATGGGTGCTGATGACACTCTTTATCTTTGCGGGTGCATTGATTCGTCAATACTTTGTTTTAATGCATGCGGGTAAAATTCAGCCGATCTATCCCATTGCTGGTGTTGCTCTTATCTTAATAGCTTTTTGGGTGGCCATGCCTGCGCAAAACTCGAATCAATCTGGCGCTCAGGCCGCAGAAAAGGGGCCAGATATCTCTGAGATCGGTGCCGTAATAGAGCAGCGTTGTGTCGCTTGCCACTCACAAACGCCGACACAGCCGGGCTTTTCTGCTCCTCCTGCTGGTTTTGCATATGACGAAATCGAGCAAATCATCAAACAACAAGAGAGCATTAAGCGAGTAGTAGCGAGTAGCTATATGCCGCTTGGCAATATGACGAATATGACGGAGGAAGAACGTGCATTGATTGAGGAATGGAAAGAGTGACCGTTTAAGTAAAATTCGTACGTATTTAAAGTCAGTGCTATTGGAGGCCTGCCTTATGGCAGCGCTTGCTTTCCCCAACGGTCACCCGAGCATGCGAGGTGGTTTGCCGCTGACCATTTTCGGCGTGGCCATGGTGCTCCTAAGGCGGAAAGCGACACACTGAACCAGAAGTTCTCCCAAAGTAACTCAATCCCGATCAAGCCGACCAAGTAAAGTATCTTGTTCTGCCGCCGATAGAATATTGACCATATGGTCAATTCAAAATACAACATGGCGATCCTGACGATGCGCCTCAGCAAAGGGCAGGAGAATGAAAAATTTTACCATTGCGCAGAGGCTAATGATCATCGTCAGTCTTTGCATGCTTCTGATCGTGGGCGGTGCCACCGCCCTTCAATATCACTTGTTCGGCAACCTGGTGACCAACCGGGTCACAACGGTCGAGCTGCCTGTGACTCTCGAAAGTATCCGCAACGATATCGAAGCCACGCTGTCTGGTCCCATCAGCGTGGCTGAGGGACTGGCGCATAATAGCTACCTCAAAGATTGGCTGGCAGAGGGAGAGCCACAGGGGGATGCGGATCGGGCCATTGGTCATTTTAGTGAGATTCAGCAGCGTACCGGCGCCAACGTCGTATTCTACGTGTCGGCGCAAAGCGGCAACTATTACACAGCCGATGGAATCGATAGGCGCTTGAGCCGTGAACAGGATGGTTGGTTTTACAACCTTGTCGACGCTAATGACGGGGTCGACTATCAGCTAGACATTGACGATGACGGAGGGGAACTGCAGGTCTTCATCAATTATGTGATAGAAGCACAAGGCAAACGAATCGGCATTGCGGGCGTTGGTTACACGCTGGAAACCTTGGCTGAAACTATTCGGGACTATCGCTTAGGTGAGGGTGGTACGGTATTTCTGGCAAACCGAGATGGCACCATCAGCATACACCCCGAAGGTGCCGAACGGGTCGGGGAACCGCTCGCGGCGTTGCCAGGCTGGGAGGATGTTGCTCCTACGTTGCTGGCGGAACAAGGCTATCGCTTCGAAACGGTCCGGGATACACAAGGTGCGGAGCACTTGGTGGCTGCTATCGACATACCGGGCACCGAGTGGATAGCCTTCGCACAGATCCCACGGGACGAGCTGTTCTCCGACCTCAATCAGGCGGTTGTACTGACCCTACTGGCCGTGAGTCTGATCTTGATAACGAGCCTGGCTGTGATTGCCCTACTGTTACGCGCACAGCTTCGACCTATTCGTCGCACTGCAGATGCCATGCGTGGAATCGCTCAAGGGGATGGAGATCTGACGCTGCGTCTACCGGTAACCGGCAAGGACGAAAGCGCTGAGCTCGCCATTCAGTTCAATGCTTTTGCCGATAAGATGCATGATGTGCTGAGTCTGGTTCGAACCAGCAGCGATGCTGTCCAACTGGTTGCACGGGAGGTTGCAAACGGTGGCCGGGACATGTCGCGAGGTACTGAACAGGCCGCCTCAAGCTTGCAAGAAACCTCGGCTTCCATGGAGGAAATTGCTGGCACCGTCGAGAACACCTCTACCTCTTCCCAAGAAGCCAATGGGTTATCACAGGCCGCAGCGGAACTGGCTCAGCGCACCGGTGGGCAGGTGGAGCAGGTAGTGATGACAATGGATGCAATTCAGGAGGCGTCAACGAAGGTCGGTGATATCGTAAAGGTTATGGACGACATTGCATTCCAGACCAATCTTCTAGCTCTGAACGCCTCTATTGAGGCGGCGCGAGCAGGCGAAAGCGGGCGGGGGTTTGCCGTGGTAGCCGGTGAAGTCCGACAGTTGGCGACACGCAGCGCAGCGGCCTCGCGTGATATTCGCCAACTGATTGATGCCTCGGGGGAGAAAGTACAGAGTGGCACTCACTTGGTCAGTGAGGCGGGCAAAGCCATGCATGAATTGATGGAGAGCGTCCAGCGCGTCGCTGGCATGCTTGGTGAGATCAGTCATGCAGCCGGCGAACAGAGCGACGGCATCGGCCAAGTAAATATCGCTGTGGCGGAGCTGGATCGCATGACACAACAGAACGCATCACTGGCGGAGAGATCCACCACATCGGCCCATCAGCTTAGTGAGCACGCCGATCAATTGGCCTTGATGGTGGGGCGCTTCAAGCTGCGCGGTGATTTGCTCCCTGCGCCGGCGGTTGAATCAGCCTGATCGTTCGCCGGTCTTGAACTGTAAAGGAGGCAGACTTTCATGCGCAACAGGCGATCATTTTCGCCATACTCCTCTACCACTTCATATCAACACCGACGTGGATAATGTTTATCTGGGCTTCTCTTCATCTTCACGATGATTGACTGTTCACTCACCATCTTGGCACGTGGATGTCGGTTCGTTGAGGAGGAGTCCATCCCATTGCTTACCAATAATTTGTTCTGCCAGCTATTTCTTGAGATGTATAGGGGGGCAGGGCTTTGAGGTCTGCTTGTTTCATGGTGTGCTCCAGTGGCAAGCTCGCAGAATATAGGCTCTGACACCAACAAACTGCGAACTTGCCATCCCCCGGAAAATGCTCATGGATGAACATTGATCGAAGCTGAAACCTACCCTGCTTCAACAAGGAATTTATCACAAGCCCGATCTATTAATGACGATGGAAGGCATTCTTTATCGAATGCGTTCTGGCTGCCTATAGCGTAATTTTCCCGAGATATTTGGCCGCTGACACACGGTCTATAAGCGCTTCAATGCCTGGTCGGCAGCCAGCAAAATGAAGCATTATCGGGATATTGCGACATGCTGATCACCTCCAGCGAAATTACGAGAGCATGGTTGCTTTAGCCTGCGTGTTCCTCTGGTTACCGATCTGAAACGTCAACAGACCTTAGCGAATGGCTTGGAAGATAAAAGGTGGATAGCGTCAGTCAGTCTCGCACGTGCTGGCGTCTGCCGCTTGCCCAGGTTTCCAGTACGCTGCGGTCATCGCCCATCATCATCAGCGCGAACAGGCGCTCGCTAAGGGTGCGACAGCGGGCATGGCGCCTTGACAGCAACGGTGTCGCATCGAGGTCGAGCACCACGAAGTCGGCCTCCATCCCGGGTGCCAGACGGCCGATCTTGCTATCCAGCGACAAGGCTCTGGCATTGCCCAGTGTCAAGCCATAAAGGCCTTGCCAGGCCGTCAGGGGCTGGCCACGCAATTGTCCCACTTGGTAGGCGGCCTTGAGGGTCGCGAGTCCGGAAAGGTCGGTACCACCGCCAATGTCGCTGGCATAAGTCACGTTGAGCCCGACGTCGCGTGCGGCGTGACGGTCGAACAGGCCGCTGCCCAGGAACAGATTGGAGCTGGGGCAGAAGGCCAGGTTGGCGCCACGATCAGCCAGCCGCCGCCGCATACCTTGGTCAAGATGAATGCCATGGGCAAAAGTGCTGCGTGGTCCCACCAGCCCGGACTGCTCGTAGACCTCGAGGTAGTCGCGGCTCTCGGGGAACAGCTCGGCAACCCAGTCCAGCTCGCCGGTATTTTCGGAAAGGTGGGTCTGCAGCCACAGGCTCGGGTCATTGCGCAACAGCCCTCCCGTGGCGTCCAACTGCTCACGGGTCGAGGTGGGAGCAAAGCGTGGGGTCAGGCTGTAGCCGAGTCGGCGCGTGCCGTGCCAGTCGCTGATCAGCCGTTCGGTATCGCGAATGCCACCTTGGATGTTGTCGCACAATGCCTCGGGGGCATGGCGATTCATCAGCACCTTACCCGCCAGCATGCGCAGGTCGCGCTTGCTGCTGGCGGTGAAGAAAGCATCCACGGAATCGGGGTGGCTGGAACAGAACACCTGAGCGGTGGTGGTGCCGACCCGCAGCATCTCGTCGAGAAAGACATTGGAAAGCGCCAGGGCATAATCGTACTGGGCGAAACGACACTCTTCGGGAAAGGTGTAATCGTTGAGCCAGTCGAGCAGCTGGCGCCCGTAGGAGGCCATGATCTCGAGCTGGACGTAATGGACATGACTGTCGATGAAGCCGGGCATCAGCAGCTTGCCGCGGTGGTCGATCACCTCGATTCTCGGAGGCAGATCCGGTTCGAGTCGCGCATAGTCATCGATGGCGCGGATGCGGCCACCCTCGATCCACAGGGCCGCGTCTTCGATATGGCGTACGCTGCCTTCGGCGGGTGTGTCGCCCTCGCCGGGGTCGGCGTCAAAGCTCAGTAGTTCGGCGCGGATTATGTATGTGTCATTCGTTGTCATAATTGGGACTCTTGTTTCCGGTGGCACGGTGTATAGCTATGAAGGATGCTGGCCGACGAGGGCACGTAGTTCCCCTGGGTCGAGGCCGCGTTGGTCTGCCCGCTCATGGGTGCCCACCAGAGGCAATAGCTCGGCCATGGCGGCAAGTGCAATGGCATAGGGCGTCTTATTGCCGCCCTTGGTCTTTTCACCGTTAGCACTCGAAGCAACGCCGATGGGGCAGCGTACTCTGGCTAGCGCTGTCGCGGCATGCCCGGCCTCGGTCAGCCGCGAGCGAAAGCTGGCCCATTTGCTCTTCGAGCCGATCAGGCCGATTGAGGCCATGTCGTCACGACGTAGCAGGGCATCCACCAGCTCGCGATCCTCGGCGTGGTCGTGTGTCAGCACTAACGCGTGACTGCCCGCTGGCAGCGCCGCGACGGCGGCCTGAAGGTCAGTCGCGTGGCGACAGGTCAGCCGCGGCTGTGCCTCGGCCCAGTCGGTGAAGGCGCCGCCGCGGCTGTCATGCCAAAGCACTTGCCAGGGCAGTGGGGCGGCTAGACGCACCAGCTCGGTACCGACATGGCCGGCGCCGAAGATGGCCAGGGTTGCCTCACTGCCGGGGAAGATCTCTAGCAGCACGTTGACGAAGCCGCCGCAACATTGCCCGCTGCGCCCGCCCAGGGCGAAGGCCTCGAGGCTCATGCCGAGCGCTCTTGACGCCAGCCGCTCGCGGGCTGAGTCGATCACCTGAAATTCGAAGGTGCCGCCGCCCAGGGTATCGAACACGGCATCATCGGTGATGACCATCCGAGCGCCTGGCTCTCGGGGCGTGGAGCCAGCGCTGGTCACCACGGTGGCCAACGCATGGGGCAGGCCGTCCCGCTGGAAGCGGTGCAGGGCCTGATGCCAGCTTTCGGGGCGCTGGACGTTCATTATTCGACACCCTTTTCCAACGGCCACGTATCGTTCCGGGCGCCATACTTGGCGCGCAGTGTCTCGGCGGCCATGAGCACACGTTCCGGGGTGGCCGGCGTATCAAGTCGCGGCGCTTCAGCATAGTCAGCAAGACTCGCAAGAGCGTCGCGCAACGCGGACCATACCGCCATGCCAAGCATGAAGGGAGGCTCCCCCACGGCCTTGGAACGATAGATGCTGGCCATGGAGTTGGGGTGTCCCTCCAACAGATTGACATTGAACACCGGTGGCAAGTCGCCGTAGGTGGGAATCTTGTAGGTGGCCGGGCCATCAGAGATCAGCCGCCCGGCGTCATTCCACTTAAGCTCCTCACTGGTCAGCCAGCCCATGCCCTGAATGAAGCCGCCCTCTACCTGGCCGATGTCGATAGCTGGGTTGAGTGAGTCACCTACGTCGTGAAGTATGTCCACACGGTCGACTTGGTACTCGCCAGTCAATGTGTCGACACTGACTTCCGCCACGGCGGCGCCAAAGGCATAGTAGTAGAAGGGGCGTCCCTGGCCGACGTTACGGTCGTAGTGGATCAGCGGCGTAGCGTAGAAACCTTTCTCCGAGAGCGAAATACGGTTGAGGTAAGCGGACTGAACCAACTCGCCCCACGGTATCCGACGCTCGCTCTCGCCGTGGCCGGCAATCAGGTGCCCGGCTTCCAGACGCATGTCTTCACGGTCGAGCCCCTGATCCGGATAGAGGTGCTCATGGGCAAAATCGAACAACCGCTGCTTTAACTTCATGCAAGCATCGCGTGCCGCCTGGCCGTTGAGGTCGGCGCCACTGGATGCGGCGGTGGGCGAGGTGTTGGGAACCTTGTCGGTGCGCGTAGCGGTGATGCGGACTTCCTTGGCATTGAGGCCCAGCTCACGGGCGGCTACTTGGCAGATCTTGGTATGCAGGCCTTGGCCCATCTCGGTGCCGCCATGGTTAATCATCACGCTGCCGTCGGTATAAACGTGCAGCAGGGCGCCGGCCTGATTGAGGTGCTTGGCGGTGAAGGAAATGCCGAACTTCACCGGCGTCAGCGCCAAGCCACGCTTGACGATCGGGCTCTCGGCGTTGAATTCGGTGATCGCATGGCGGCGTTCCCAGTAGTCGCTACTGGTCTCGAGCTGGTCAGCCAACTCCTTGAGCAAAGCGATCTGATCGACCTCCTGGCCATAGTGGGTCGTTTGACGGCCGGGACGGTAGAAGTTGCGCTTGCGGATCGTCAGTGGGTCTTCACCCATGCGACGGGCGATGTCGTCCATGGCCGCCTCGATCACCATCATGCCTTGAGGACCGCCAAAGCCGCGAAAGGCGGTATTCGATGCGGTATGGGTGCGGGCACGATGGCCGGTCACCCTGGCGTCGCCCAGCGAATAGGCGTTGTCGCTGTGGAACATGGCGCGATCGACGATGGCGTCGGAGAGGTCGGGGGAGTAGCCGCAATCACCGATCACGGTGATCTCGCCACCTAGGATCACGCCCTGATCGTCGACACCCAGCCGATAACGGTTATGGAAGGGGTGGCGCTTGCCGGTGGCGCGCATGTCCTCGGCACGAGGTAGGCGCACCCGGGTGGCGCGGCCGGTTCGTCGGGCAAATAGCGCAGCGATACAGGCCCAAGGCGATGCCTGGGTCTCCTTACCGCCGAAGCCGCCCCCCATGCGTCGCACCTCCACGGTCACGGCGTGAAACGGGATACCCAGTACCTCGGCCACCAGTTTCTGGGTTTCGCTGGGGTGCTGATTGGAGGTAAACACCACCACACCCTCGTCTTCGGTGGGCTGCACAAGGCAGGCCTGACCTTCCAAGTAGAAATGCTCTTGGCCGCCGACGAATTGTTCGCCTTCCACGGTCAGGGTGGCGTTATTCAGCGCTTGCTCCCAGTCACCGCTCTGTTGGACATGGCTGGGGCGCACAAATTCTTTCCGCTCGGCGGCGGCGACCGGGTCGAGGCAGGCCGGTTGCTCGTCGATCTCCACGACTGCCGCCTGGACGGCTTCCCGCGCAGCACGATGACTCTCGGCAGCCACAGCGAAGATGACCTGGCCGACGTAGCTGATCTCGTCCTCGACGAAGATCGGGTCTCCAGGGAAGACCGGGCCTATATCGGTGTGGCCGGGCACCTCATTTACTGCAACGACATCCACGACGCCGGGCATGGCTTTGACTTTTTTCAGGTCGAGGCGGGTCAGACGACCATGGGCCACCGGCGACAGACCCAAGGCCACATGCAGGGTATTAGAAGGGGCGCTCAGGTCGTCAATGTAGGCCGCCCGCCCGGTGACATGCTTGACCGCGCTCTCATGGGCCTGGGAATGGGGGTGAGTATTGGTATAGCGAAGGGTATCGCGGGCCAGGGGGCCGTCGCCCTTTATGCGACCATCGAGCTCGTGACGGGCAGTCGCCGAGTCGGCACTCACATCGACCGTTATTTTATCTTGTTCCGGCGCGGCATCGGGCGCCTTGGAAAGCTTAGTGAGCGTACGCATGGAGCATCACCTCCCGGGGGCTGTCTGTGGCGTTCTGCGCAATGACCAGGCGCAGGCGTTCGAGCAGGTTAGCGGCTGTAACTTGGCGATAGTGGGCGCTGCCGCGTACATCCGACATGGGCTGGAAATCCTGAGACAGCGCCAGCCGTGCTTGCTGGAAGGCAGCCAGTGAGGGCTCCTTGCCCTCGAGCGCCGCTTCGGCCTGGATCGCACGCTTGGGAATGGCGGCCATACCGCCAAAGGCCAAGCGAACGTCGCGCAGTACACCATCCTCCAGGCGCCAGGCGAAGGCCCCAAGTACCGCGGAAATATCGTCTTCTCGACGTTTGGAAAGCTTCCACACCTTGAGGGTTTCTCCCTCGATAGGGTGAGGCAGGAACAGGGCGCGGATCGCTTCGCCCTGCTGTAATGCGGTACGTTTGTAGTCGAGGAAGAAGTCCTCAAGCGGCAGTTCACGCTCACCCTCGGATCCCACCAACTTGAGACGTGAACCCAGCGCCAGCAGCACTGGCGGGGTGTCGCCAATCGGTGAGGCGTTAGCCACGTTGCCACCCAGTGTGCCGCGATTGCGGATCTGGGAAGAACCCAAGCGATGCAGCAGGTGAGCGAAAGCGTCGTAGTGTGTTTCCAACAGCGGCTCAATGCGAGTATAGGTCACGGCAGCTCCGATCCACCAGCCGCGACGGCCGTCTTCGAGTGTGGTTTCTTCAATCACGTTCAACTCGGCGACGCGCGTGACATCGATTAGCCGCTCGAAGCGGGCCAGCCGCTGCGTGCTCTCTAGCCACAGGTCGGTGGCTCCGGCAACGAGACGAGCCTCGGGATGGCGTTCTAGGCATTCGATCAAATCAGTAAGCGTGGTGGGCTGAGCAAAGGTACTTTCACTAATGACCTGTTCGGATTTCAACTCAGGGGCGGTGGCATCCATCCACAGCGGGCGATGTTCAGGGTGCTCGTTCATGGTCAGCGCAGCATCGCGGATCGGACGGTAACCGGTACAGCGACACAAGTTGCCCCCCAAGGCGGCCTCTAGACGCTGCGGCGTCAGCGGTGCCAGTGCATTGCCTTCATGTCGACGTTGCTGTTCATGAAGGGTGAACAGCGACATGACGATTCCTGGGGTGCAAAAGCCGCACTGGCTACCGTGGCATTCGACCATGGCGGCCTGGGCGGGGTGTAGTTTGTCACCATCGGCGAGACCATCCACGGTAATCAGGTGGCGTCCATGCAGCTGATGAGCAGGGGTGATGCAGGCATTGGCGCTGTGATAGCGCAGCTCGTCATCAGCGCCAGTTTCGCCAATGGCTACGGTGCAGGCGCCGCAGTCGCCGGAGGCGCAACCCTCCTTGGTACCCGTTGCGCCAAGGCTGTCACGCAATAATTCAAGCACACTGGTTTCGGGTGTCACCTCGCAATGGCGGGGCTGCCCGTTGAGAAGGAAGTCGATCATCGCCGTGTCTCTTGTTGAACTTGTAAGGGATGCGTTTTTCGCACTAAGTTGACCGATCGGTTAAGTCGCTTTCAGCATGTGCCAGGATGTGGAACTTTGCAAATCCGATGGCAGAATTTTTGTGACCGGGGAAGGCTTAAAGGTGGACTGTAGGTGCTGGTTGTAACGCTAGATAATCCGACGACCCGCAACGAAGATCCCAAGCCGTTTCCATTTCAGTGGCGGAAAAATGCTGATGAGATAGTGGCGTCGGTAGGTCGAGCAGCATTAGCCATGAAGGGATCGACCTACCTACAAGCCAAGTTAACGCTGCGAACTTGAGAAACACCACGCTGATCGATGGTGAGTCCTCTGCCTTCACTCCGTGAAAAGTGTCGACTACGACAATAGTCAAAGCCACCTGTCCAAATGGTCAAATGTTGTTTAGTCTGCTTCTACGCTTGGTTTGACCAAGTGGTCAACATTGAAAGCGCCTACTGGCAAGATACCCAATTTCCAATTCTTTCCAACAACAATGGGATCACCAATATGGAACCGAACTCCTCACCCCTTGCCGACAAGGACACCGTACGATCCGATGGGCAGGTCGCTAGGCCTGTCAACTGGCTGGATCACTATTTCGGTGTGACTCGGCGTGGCTCGTCGCTACGCACCGAAATCCTCGCTGGGATCGCCACGTTCCTGGCCTCCATGTATATCATCGTGGTCAACCCGGCGATTCTCAGCGACGCTGGCATCCCCTTCTCCGCCGCCCTCTCGGCTACGGTGCTGATCAGTTTCATGAGTAGCTTGGCAATGGGCCTTTATGCACGCAACCCGATCTTGGTGGCCCCGGGCATGGGAATGAATGCCCTCTTCACCTATACCCTAGTGCAGGGCGCCGGTCTCTCCTGGGAAGTGGCACTAGGTTGCGTATTCTGGTCCGGGGTGCTGTTCGCCATACTGGCCATGTTCAATGTCCGCAAGGCTATTATCGAAGCCATTCCCGCCTCGCTGCGCTATGCAATCACCTGTGGCATTGGCTTGTTCATCACCTTTATCGGTTTCAAGAATGCGGGCTTCATCGTCGGCAGCGATTCTACCTTGGTCACACTGGGCAATATGGATGCCAGTATGATTACCTTCTTTATTGGCATGATGGCGACAGCAATCCTGGTCATCCTGCGCTTCAACGGTGCATTGATCCTGGGTATCGCCTTAACCACCGTGCTGGCCTCGCCCATGGGCCGGCTATGGGGCGGTGACGTGGTGGTGGAGTGGAGCGGCCTGACTGCCTGGCCAGACTTCAGCGCGGTGATGCAGGTGGACATCTGGGGAGCGCTGAAGGTTGCCTATCTGCCGTTCATCTTCGTGATGCTATTCACCAACTTCTTCGATGCCTTGTCGTGTTTCATGGCTCTCTCCGAGTCAGCCGACCTCAAGGACAAGGATGGCAACCCTCGCAACCTAAAGCGTTCCATGACCGTCGATGCCTTCGCATCGATGATTGCTGCCCCCCTGGGTACCAGTGCGGCCCAGACTTTCATCGAATCCGGCGCCGGTGTTGCCCAAGGCGGTCGGACCGGTCTAGTGGCGGTAACCATCGGCCTGCTGTTTCTGCCCTTCCTGTTCCTATCGCCGCTGCTCTCGCTGATACCAGGCATCGCCACCGCCCCGGCGCTCGTATTGGTGGGGCTCTTCATGCTGGCCCCTATCAGCAAGATCGAGTGGGCCAAGTTCGACCAGGCCTTCCCGGCCTTCCTGGCCATCATCCTGATGCCGCTGACCTATTCGATCACCCTAGGTATCGCCTTCGGCTTTCTCAGCTTTGTGCTGATCAAGCTTTTCACCGGCCGCATTGAGGAGATCAAGCCAGCCATGTGGGTCTCGGCTGCCCTCAGCGTGGTGATGCTCGTGACCACTCACTAAGAAGTCGGCGACCAGAAAGCTAAGTTTTCCCGTGACAGATTCGCTGGCACGGGAAAGTCTAGGCACCTTGCCGGTGAGTGGTTGACCTGTCATGGCAGGGTTATGGGCAAGCTAAAAGCAAACCCTCAGAGTAGCGGTTCCGAAGCCATCACCCTGCGAATCTGCAATCCCACGACTGATACTCACCAATGAACACTGGTCGACGCTTAAAACTATCCTGCTTCAACAAGGCATTTATCTAAGGCTATGACAGTGACACTGTTGTCGGGACTTACATAATGTTAGAGGGAGTGAACATTTCTTATAGTTAAGGTTGCACTGCATATGGGTACAGTCTATATTTTTATTGTATACAATTTTATTGTTTTTATGCACTCATTAGAACATTGTTTCACAATAAGGAGCTTACATCATGCCTTCGCCCAATTATCCTCGTGACGTGGTCGGCTATGGCTGTAATCCTCCTCAGGCCAATTGGCCTGGCAAGGCGAAAATTGCTGTGCAATTCGTGCTGAACTATGAAGAGGGTGCAGAGAACTCGGTACTACACGGTGATACCGGTTCCGAGCAGTTCCTTTCCGAGATAGTCGGTGCGCCTGCTTTTTCCAATCGCCACCTGAGCATGGAATCCATTTATGAGTATGGCTCGCGGGCAGGGGTATGGCGTGTCTTGCGTGAATTCGAGCAGCGTGGTTTGCCGTTGACCATTTTCGGCGTGGCCATGGCGCTGGAGCGTAATCCCGAGGTGGCTCATGCCTTTCAGGAGTTGGGTCATGAGATTGCGTGTCACGGCTATCGTTGGATCAATTATCAGGAAGTGCCAGAAGCGCTGGAACGCCAGCATATGGAGCGCGCTATTGAGGTGTTCCAAAACCTTTACGGCGCGAAGCCGCTGGGTTGGTATACCGGCCGTGACAGCCCCAATACGCGTCGTCTGATATTGGATCAAGGCGGTTTTTTGTACGACAGCGACTACTACGGTGATGACTTACCGTTCTGGACACGCGAGAAGGACAGCCAGGGCCATACGCACTCTCATCTAGTAGTGCCTTATACGCTGGACTCTAATGATATGCGCTTTGCCTCGCCTCAGGGTTTTAATACCGCTGATCATTTCTTTAGCTATCTGCGCGATGCTTTTGATGTGTTATACGCGGAGGGAGCAGAAGTGCCAAAAATGCTCTCTATCGGCTTGCATTGCCGCCTGATAGGACGCCCTGGCCGTTTTATCGCCCTCCAGCGTTTTCTTGATCATATTGAAGCGCATGACCGTGTTTGGGTGAGTCGGCGCGTGGATATCGCCCAGCATTGGGTAAAGCACCATCCCGCCTGCTGAGTTGATCGATGCAGGTCTAGAGAAACAATAATTAGTAATTTCTTATCTACTAAGGTCTCTTTTTTTGTTCGCCTAAAAGCGATAACCCTAAAGCGAGTGAACGAGCCATGAGTGACAAGGATAACAAAAAACATCTGATACCCGCGCTTGAACGAGGACTAATGATCTTAATGGAGCTCAATCGTCATCACCGAGAGCTGAGCTTTTCCGAGCTTGTTAAGCGAGTGGGTTATCCACAAGCAACTTCGCATCGGGCGGTACAGACCTTGGAACAGATGGGGTTTTTACGTCATCACCCCGTCACGGGTTTATATTCCCTGGGGGTCAACGTATTGCGTCTAGGCTTTGAATACGTCGCTTCGCTGGATGTAGTTCAGGTTGGACAGCCGGTTATTGAGTCTTTGTGTGAGCAAACCGGTTGTTCAAGCCATATCGCTATTCGAGATGGTCGTGATGCCGTCTACGTGGCGAGAGTCGGGGCATCGAATGCCACTATTCGCCGTGTGAGTGTCGGAACCCGCTTACCGTTGCATTGCACTTCTTTGGGACGAATGCTGCTTGCCGATCTATCAAGAGAAGAATTCGAAACTCTTTATCCACCAGATTACCTTTTAAATAAGGAGCCGGGTGCTCCTGCCAACCGAGATGTCCTCTGGGATTTAGTGCAGGAAGACCGGCAGCGTGGATATGTGATTGCGGACTCCTATTATCACTTTGGTATCTCTTCTGTTGTCTATCCCCTCTATAACCATGATGGCTCTATGGAAGGCGTTATCAGCATTATGGTGCCAGTACATGAAGTCCCTGCCGACAAGCGTGATCGATTACAGAGCTGCGTCGCTGAAGCTGCCGAAACCATTTCCGCTATGTTGGGTTACGGATAAATTTCTTGATCCCTTTTTATATATAAAAAATCCAAACGATAAAGTGACCACAATAAAGGAAAGATGATGGCCAAGCGTAACTATTATGCCCCCAAGGGAGGGCTGCCAGCACAGACACAACTGCTGTCGGATCGCGCTGTGTTTACCGAAGCCTATGCAGTGATACCTAAAGGGGTCATGCGTGACATTGTGACCAGTAATTTACCGTTTTGGGATAAAACCCGCTTATGGGTATTGTCTCGTCCACTGTCTGGCTTTGCCGAAACGTTTTCACAATACATTATGGAAGTATCTCCAGGCGGTGGCAGCGAAAAGCCGGAACTAGATCCGGCAGCCGAGGGAGTGCTGTTCATCGTTGAAGGCGAACTGACCCTCACCCTGGCGGGTGAAACACACCTTATGCAGCCCGGCGGCTATGCTTTTTTACCCCCAGGTATTAGCTGGCAGGCGCATAACAGGACTGACGAGCCGGTTCGTTTTCATTGGGTGCGCAAAGCTTACGAATATGTTGAAGGTATTAAAGCGCCTGCGCCTTTCGTCACTAACGAAAATGCCATTGAACCATCGGCCATGCCGGATACCGATGAAAAATGGGTGACTACACGCTTCGTCGAACCGGATGACGTCCGCCATGACATGCATGTCAATATCGTCACCCTGCAACCTGGAGCCGTCATCCCTTTCGATGAAACCCATGTCATGGAGCACGGGCTTTACGTGCTCGAAGGTAAGGCTGTTTACCACTTGAATCAGAGTTGGGTTGAGGTCGAGGCCGGCGACTTTATGTGGTTGCGCGCGTTCTGCCCGCAGGCCTGTTATGCCGGCGGCCCAGGGCCGTTTCGCTATCTGCTCTACAAGGACGTTAACCGCCATATGAAACTGGGTTGCGTAGGGGCACGCTGAGGCGTTATCTGGCACGAGTTGAAGGCGAGGGCGATGACGTACACACTCTGATCAATAGCTTTGTTAGCCAGTTGAGATGCCTTTGGCGCTAAATTTCTCGAATGTCATCCGCTATCCCTTAAGGTTTTTATAGGCTAACAGCCAAGGCTGTTGGTCTATTAGTAGTACCTGAATTTCCCTCCTTGGTTCTACGATTCCTCCTTCGTACTAAGTTCATGTTTCTGTAGTCGTTATCTCAATAACTTAATGTTTATTAAGGGGATATTTTTATATTTAATTTTTTGTGGAAATATTTTCCATAAAAAATTGACACTCATCGAGTAGGCGCCTATTTTTGAATACAAGAACAAATCGAAAATGAATACAGCAATTGTATTCAATTGTTGAGGAGAAATTGTAATGGCTAAAATGACAGCTGCGGAAGCCGCCATTCACGTTCTGAAGAAAGAAGGTATCGACGTTGCCTTTGGGTTGCCGGGTGCCGCAATCAATCCTTTTTACGCTGCCATGCGCAAGGTGGGTGGTGTCGATCACATTCTGGCACGCCATGTTGAAGGGGCTTCGCACATGGCCGAGGGTTATACCCGGACAAAAGCGGGGAACATCGGGGTGTGTATCGGTACTTCTGGTCCCGCCGGCACCGACATGATCACCGGGCTGTATTCCGCCAGTGCCGACTCCATTCCGATTCTGTGCATCACCGGTCAAGCGCCACGGGCCAAGTTGCACAAGGAAGACTTCCAGGCAGTGGATATTCAGACCATTGCCGGGCCGGTCACAAAATGGGCGGTTACCGTGATGGAGCCGGCCCAAGTGCCGCGAGCTTTCCAGAAAGCCTTTCAACTAATGCGCTCGAGCCGCCCCGGGCCGGTGTTGATCGATCTGCCGATCGACGTCCAGATGAGCGAAATCGAGTTTGATCCGGATACCTACGAATCACTTCCGGCCTATAAGCCGTCTGCTTCGCGTGCTCAGATTGAAAAAGCGTTGACCATGCTCAACGAGTCCGAAAAGCCACTGTTGGTCGCGGGGGGCGGGATCATCAATGCAGATGCCGCAGAACAACTTGTCGAGTTTGCCGAACTTACCGGCGTGCCGGTCATTCCGACGCTGATGGGCTGGGGTACGATTCCCGACGATCACCCGCTGATGGCGGGCATGGTGGGCTTGCAGACATCTCATCGATACGGCAACGCAACCATGCTTGCCTCGGATTTCGTGATGGGCATCGGCAACCGTTGGGCCAATCGCCACACGGGTAACGTCGAAACATATACCAAAGACCGTAAGTTTGTTCACGTCGACATCGAGCCGACGCAGATCGGGCGTATCTTCGGCCCTGATTACGGCATCGTTTCTGATGCCAAGCTGGCATTGGCACTTTTCCTTGATGTGGCTCGGGAAATGAAGGCGAAGGGCAAGCTCAAGGATCGCAGTGCCTGGGCCGCGGAATGCCAGGAGCGCAAACGCACGCTGTTGCGCAAGACGCACTTCGATAACGTGCCGGTCAAACCCCAGCGTGTTTATGAAGAAATGAACAAGGTGTTCGGCAAGAATGCCCGCTATATCAGCACCATCGGTCTGTCCCAGATTGCGGGCGCTCAGTTCCTGCACGTTTACAAGCCGCGTCACTGGATCAACTGTGGCCAGGCGGGGCCGCTAGGCTGGACCATTCCAGCGGCGTTGGGCGTTTGCCGTGCTGATCCTGAAGCTGAAGTGGTGGCACTTTCCGGTGACTACGATTTCCAGTTCATGGTCGAAGAGCTGGCGGTCGGGGCGCAATTCAACTTGCCCTATATTCATGTGCTGGTGAACAACTCCTATCTCGGGTTGATTCGTCAGGCCCAGCGCGGCTTCGACATGGATTACTGCGTGCAGCTCTCTTTCAAAAACATTAACTACACCGACGAAGAGGCTGAATTAGCTGAATACGGTGTAGACCATATTGCTGTTGCCGAAGGCCTGGGTTGTAAAGCGCTGCGCGTACTAAAGCCTGAGGATATCGCTCCGGCATTTGAAAAGGCCCGCGAACTGATGCGTGAACATCGCGTACCTGTAGTCGTTGAGATCATTCTTGAGCGTATCACCAATATCTCAATGGGTACCGACCTTGATGGCGTCAATGAATTCGAGGAACTGGCTGAAAACTTGACGGATGCGCCTAGCTCCATCGCCAGTTTGACCTAAGCTTGGCCCTGGTGACCACCGAGGTTCGGTACCAGGGCAATTATTATCACTAGGATAAAAACAAGGAGACTTGCATGCCCAAATTTGCCGCGAATCTCAGCATGATGTTCACCGAAGTAGACTTCCTCGATCGTTTTCAGGCCGCCGCCGAGGCTGGGTTCGAGGGGGTTGAATACCTATTTCCCTACGATTACACGGCGGCGGAAATCAAAGAGCGTTTATTAGCCAACGGCCTTACCCAGGTATTGCACAATTTGCCTGCGGGCGATTGGGCAGCGGGTGAACGCGGCATCGCTTGTCACCCGGATCGGGTGGAAGAATTCCGGATCGGCGTTGATCGTGCCATCGAATATGCCACTGCTTTGGGGTGCAAACAGGTGAACTGCCTGGCGGGCATTAAGCCTCAAGGTGTAAGTGATGACGAGGCACGCAGCACGCTGATTGAAAATCTGCGTTATGCGGCTGAAAAGCTCAAGTCGGTTGGCGTCCTTCTGTTGGCGGAGCCGATCAACACTCGTGATATCCCAGGCTTTTTCCTCAACCGCACCGAACAGGCTCTGGCACTGTTCGACGAGATCGGTAGTGACAATCTGAAGCTGCAATACGACATCTACCACATGCAGATCATGGAGGGGGATCTAGCGCCCACGATTGAGAAGCATCTGGGCTGTATTGCGCATGTGCAACTGGCAGATAACCCGGGCCGACATGAGCCGGGTACCGGTGAGATCAACTACCCTTTTCTGTTCTCACAGCTTGACCGCCTAGGTTACGACGGCTGGGTCGGCTGCGAATACAAGCCCAAGACGTCGACGTCGGAAGGGCTGGTTTGGTTAGAGGCGGTGCGCTGAACATCCCAAGTATGAATAAGTACAAATTGCGTTAGTTTGAAGGAGAAAGAGGATGAGCAAGATTGGTTTTATCGGTTTAGGCATTATGGGACGCCCAATGGCAGGCCACCTGCTCGATGCGGGCCACTCTTTGGTGACCGTCAAACGCGGCCCCTTGGATGCAACGCTTGCCGATAAGGGCATGCAAGAGGCGGCTAATCCAAAAGCGGTTGCCCAGGCGTCCGATGTCATTATCACCATGGTGCCGGATACGCCAGATGTAGAGAGCGTACTGTTCGGTGAGGACGGCGTGATAGAGGGCCTCAAGCCCGGCACCTTGGTCATCGACATGAGCTCCATTGCCCCAATGCAGACCCAGGCATTCGCCAAGCGCATTACTGAAGCCGGTGGTGAATTTGTTGATGCCCCTGTTTCCGGTGGTGAAGGCGGGGCGATCAATGCCGCGCTGACCATTATGGTAGGGGCGACGGACAAAGGCTTTGAAAGGGCTAAGCCGCTGCTTGAAGTCGTCGGCAAGGTGATTACGCACATTGGTGGTCACGGAGCAGGCCAGACCTGCAAGGTCGCCAACCAGATCGTTGTTGCACTGACTATTGAGGCCGTTGCAGAGGGGCTGCTGTTCGCCTCCAAGGCCGGTGCCGATGTCGCCAAGGTGCGTGAATCCCTATTGGGCGGCCTCGCTCAGTCGAAAATTCTGGATGTGCATGGCGAGCGCATGATTAAGCGTACCTTTGACCCTGGCTTTCGCATCCGCCTGCATCAGAAAGATCTCAACTTGGCATTGGAGGGTGCGCGTAGCCTTAATCTCTCTTTACCGGGTACAGCAAATGCCCAACAGCTGTTCCAGGCATGTGCCGCTAATGGCGGTGCGGACTGGGACCATGCGGGAATCCTGCGTGCTCTGGAAAAGCTGGCGAATTATGAAATTGGCCACTAACGCCTTGTATGGCGCGACTGACTGATTGACGGAGGTTTCATTACTGTTTTACGGCGGGCACTGTTCTGCGGCCCGCCTCGTTATTGCATGTGACTCGTTGCCTTTTTCCGGTGCAAGACCTCCGTTCCGTTATGTGTCTTTCACCGGTTTTTTTGTCCCCTTTTTTCTATTCCCCCCGGCCCTTGCCTGTGGAGTCTACCGATGAATGCCCTTTTTCGCTTAGCACCCTTTACTAGTGAAGAGGCCTCGCGCCAGTGGTTAGTGCACCTGGCTGAAACGGCCATTGCTGCGGTGCACCCTTTCAGCTTACTGCCAGACCAACTACCAGAAAAACCGGCCGGACGAACCATTATCGTCGGTGCTGGAAAAGCCGCCGCTGCTATGGCAAGCGCACTAGAGCTAGCTTGGGTTGAGCGTGCACGTAACAACGGCGAAGCAATTGACTTGGACGGAGTGGTGGTGACTCGCTATAAACACGGTGCTGATTGCCAATATATCGAGGTGTTAGAAGCGTCTCATCCCATGCCCGATGCACTGGGTGAACAAGCCGCCAAACGTATGCTTGAAGCGGTGAAAAACCTCAGCGAAGACGATCAAGTGATTTCTTTGATCTCTGGGGGCGGTTCTGCATTGATGACGCTACCCGCCGCAGGTATCAGTTTGAAGGACAAGCAGGCTGTTAACAAAGCGTTGCTGCGTTGTGGCGCACCGATACGCGATATCAATACGGTGCGTCGTCACTTGTCTGAAATCAAGGGAGGGCGTTTGGCTGCTCATGCTCACCCGGCTCGGGTGGTGACATACCTTATTTCTGATGTGCCGGGTGATGATCCTACCCTGATTGCTTCAGGTCCCACCCTGCCAGATAACTCAAAACCGCTTGATGCCCTGGAGATTCTCGAACGCTACGCCATCAAGGTTCCTGATAACGTGCGTCAACATCTGATAGCCAATCACGACGCGCCTCAAGCCTCTAGCCCTGAGTTTGCACGCGACCAGTCCATAATACTGGCGCGAGCCAGTGATGCCCTTGAGGCTGCTCGGCTCAGTGCCGAAAAAAGTGCTGTCGACGTCAGAGTGCTGGGCGATGATTTGGAAGGTGAAGCTCGTGATTTAGGTATTGCTCAAGCGCGTATGGTGCGCAAACTGCAAAGTGAAATTATACGTCCACTGCTGGTGCTCTCCGGTGGCGAGACTAGCGTCACCGTGCGTGGCGATGGGCGTGGTGGGCGCAATGTCGAATATCTATTAGGGCTTTTTAACACACTTGAGGGTGCAGAGGGCGTTTATGCACTTGCTGTTGATACCGATGGCATTGATGGGTCTGAGGACAACGCTGGCGCTATATTCGGCCCTGAGAGCTGGAGACGTGCAAAAGCCTTGCAGTTGTCAGCAAGGGACTATCTGAACCGTAATGATGCTTACAGTTTTTTTGCGGCTACTAACGATCTGGTTGTGACCGGTCCGACCCGAACTAATGTCAATGATTTTCGAGCTATTCTTGTTCTCCCGAGGCCAGCATGAAACCAACCGCTTATACCCCCATTCGTCGCACCAAAATAGTGGCCACCCTAGGCCCCGCCAGCGACCGTGAAGGTGTGCTGGAGGGTATGCTGCGGGCAGGTGTGGATGTCGTTCGACTCAATTTCTCCCATGGTTCGGCTGATGATCATCGCCGTCGGCTAGTCGAAGTGCGTGAGATTTCCCAACGGCTAGGCAGAAGCGTAGCGGTGTTAGCTGATTTGCAAGGCCCTAAAATTCGTATCGCTCGCTTCAAGGACGACGCGGTTGTGCTTAGGGAAGGACAGCCCTTCGTACTGGACATGTTGTTGGATAGTAATGCCGGCGATATCACACGCGTCGGTTGTGACTACAAGACGTTGGCGGACGATGTCATCGTGGGTGACCGCCTGCTGCTGGACGATGGTCGTTTGGTGCTCGAAGTCAGTGCCATTGAGGGCCAAGAAATCCATACTCGGGTTGTTGTGGGAGGTAAGCTTTCCAACAACAAGGGCATCAATAAACAGGGAGGCGGGTTATCTGCGGCAGCTCTTACCGACAAGGATAAACGAGACATTAAGACTGCCATCGAAATAGGTGTTGACTACCTTGCGGTATCTTTTCCACGCAGCGCTGCTGACATGCAGGAAGCTCGAGATCTGCTGGGTGAGGCCGGCAAAGAAATCGGTCTTGTCGCCAAGATTGAGCGTGCCGAAGCGGTGGCTGATGATGAAATCTTAGATGGCATTATTAAGGCATCCGAAGCAGTCATGGTGGCACGGGGAGACCTGGGGGTAGAAATCGGGGATGCTCAGTTGATCGGCGTGCAAAAACGCATGATCAAGCGCGCGCGTAGCCTCAACCGTGCAGTGATTACCGCCACGCAGATGATGGAGACGATGATTAGTGCGCCGCTGCCAACGCGCGCTGAGGTTTTCGATGTTGCCAATGCCGTTCTTGATGGTACCGATGCGGTGATGCTATCCGCTGAAACCGCTGCTGGGGACTTTCCTGTAGAAACCGTGAAGGCAATGGATCGTTTATGCCTGGGGGCCGAACGTGAGCGGAGCGCTCAGGAATCTGGCCATCGTATCCATCAAGATTTTCTGCAGGTTGACGAAACGGTCGCTCTTTCTGCCATGTACGCTGCGAACCATCTCGCTGGAGTCACCGCTATTGCCTGTATGACGTCTAGTGGTTTTACGGCGCTGATTGCCTCACGCATACACTCTGGATTGCCCATTATCGGTCTAGCACAAAGTGAAATTTCTCAACGACGTATGGCACTGTATCGCGGTGTGCTCTCTCTGGCCTTTGATACAACAAGTATGAAAGCCGAAGAACTCAATGATAAAGCAATAGAATTACTGGTATCTAAAGGAATTGTTTCCCAAAATGATCATGTCATTCTTACCCGTGGCAACCATATGAATGCACACGGGGGCACCAACACCATGAAAATTCTTGCTGTAAACCAGAGCATAAGATGATCGGAACCGCTACAAAAAATGCTTGAGTTAGCTCTTGAGAAATAACCATTGCCAACGATAACGCATTGATCTTATGTTGGTTGTATTGGGGATACATGTTAAGTTCCAGCGAGGATCGTTAGAGACAAAGAATATGAACCTCGGCTGGCATAAAAATCGCTTTAATAAACCCAAAGAAGGTCGCGTCGGCGACCAGGACATCGTCGACCACATCCGGTCGGCTGTACTGATGCAACGTTTGGCTCCCAATACTAAATTGCCTGAGATAACGCTAGGTGAAGTATTTGGAGTCAGTCGCTCGGTGGTGCGTAAGGCACTAACACGGCTTGATGCCGAGCATGTCATTGATCAACGCCCCAATCAGGTCGCTCGCGTGCGTGCTCCCTCAATCGAAGAAACTCGTGAGACCTTTTCTGCACGTAGGTTAGTTGAAGGTGAAATTGTGGCGCTGCTTGCAGGTAAGCTGGAAACTAGCGCTAAGAAAGCATTGCAACAGCAAGTCGTACTTGAAAAGCAGGCTTATGAAAATAATAACGAACCAGCACGCATTGAACATTCACTGAATATTCACCACCTTCTTGCTGAAAGTTCCCCTAATAGTATCATGGGTGCGATTCTTACCGATTTAGTATTACGTACTTCTATCGTTATTGCACTTTATAAACCGCCGAGCTTATTGTCTTGTTATTTAGAAGGCGATCATGCTCAACTACTTTCGCATCTTGTAAATGGCGAGGCCGAAGCAGCTCGGCACTCCGTCCATGCTCACCTCAATAGCTTAGAATCTTTACTTGTACTCACCTCTAGGGAACCTGATGCGGATCTTATGACCATTTTAGGTGGTAATTAAATTAATAATGCAAATTTTTATTTAAATAAATGGCGCCTATAAAGGCGCCATTTATAAGTCATTTTTATCTTTAACTACAGCAGTAAGCGACGAATATCGGTCAGTACATCTGCCAGGAAAGCGGTAAAGCGTGCCGCGTCGGCGCCGTTGATCGCACGGTGATCGTAGGAGAGCGACAGCGGCATCATCAGGCGCGGCTGGAAGGCGCTGCCATCCCAAACCGGCTTCATCTGTGCTTTGGACACGCCCAGAATGGCCACTTCCGGCGCGTTAACGATCGGGGTAAACGCCGTGCCACCAATCGAACCGAGGCTCGAAATGGTGAAGCAGCCACCGGTCATCTCGTCGCGCTTGAGCTTTTTGGTCTGGGCTTTCTTGCCTAGCTCCGCCATCTCCTTGGCAATCTCGATCAAGGATTTGTTATCGGCGTTGCGCACTACTGGCACCATCAGACCGTCAGGCGTATCCACGGCAATACCGATATGGACGTAGTTCTTCCATACCAGTGTTTCACCGTCACCCTTCAGACTGACATTGAACTGCGGGAATTTACGCAGCGCAAAGGCGCAGGCCTTGACCATAAACGGCAGCGGCGTCAGTTTGGCGCCCTGGGCTTCCGCTTCGGCCTTCATTGCCTTGCGGAAAGCTTCCAGCTCGGTGATGTCCGCTTCGTCGAACTGGGTGACGTGGGGTACATTGAGCCAGCTGCGGTGCAGGTTGGTCGCGCCCATCTTGAGCAGGCGCCCCATGGGCTTCTCTTCCACTTCACCAAACTGGCTGAAGTCGACTTCCGGAATGGGCGGAATACCCGCACCGCCGGTAGCCGCGGCTGCCGCGCCGGGCTGAGCTTTACCCTGATTGGCAATCGCCTGCTTCACGTAGGACTGTACGTCCTCTTTGAGCACACGATCTTTCGGGCCGCTGGGCTTAACGAGCCCCAAATCGACGCCCAGCTCACGGGCCAGCATGCGCACCGCAGGCCCGGCGTGAACCAGCTTGCCATCGCGGGGCTTGTGGGCGGCCATCTGAGCTTCCGGGCTGGGGGTACCGGCCGGAGACTCAGCGGGTTCGCTCGGCTGAGTTTTTTTAGACGGTGTTTTTTCAGACAGTGCTTTGCCTGATTGACCTCGTTCGGGAGTCGCCTTTTCCGATGCGTCTTCGCCGTCGCCGCCTTCTCCAACAATCTCTATCTGGCCGATCACATCGCCCTCAGAAACCGTGTCGCCCTCTTTCACGGTAAAGCTGACGATCTTGCCGCTATGGGGGCTGGGCACGTCCATGGAGGCTTTGTCAGACTCCAGGGTGATCAGGGTGTCTTCAGCTTCGACCTCATCGCCTTCACTGACCGCGACTTCGATAATTTCGACGCTGTCCGAGCCACCGAGATCGGGCACTGTGATATCCACCGTCTGCTTACCACCGGCGGCCTTTTTAGCCGCAGGCTTCTGCTCTTGAGACGACTCTTTCGGCTTATCCTGTTTCGCTGGGGCCTCTTCAGCCTGGCTGTCCGACGAGCTCTCTTGCTTCTCGTCGCCACCACCTTCGACTTCCAGCTCAACGATATCGTCCCCTTCAGAGACGCTATCGCCTTCTTTGACCAGCACTTTGAGTACCTTGCCGCCTTTCGGGGCCGGTACGTCCATGCTGGCTTTATCGGATTCCAGCGTGATTAGGGTGTCTTCCGCTTCAATGACGTCGCCTTCTGACACCGCAATCTCGATGATTTCGACATCGGTATCGCCGCCGATATCGGGAACTTTGATGATTTCGCTACTCAAGGGCGGGCACGATCTTCGCCCTCACGATCCAATACCGATTCCAGGGAATCAATCCATTCCGTGGTTTCGATCGGATCGAGATCTTCTCTTGTCTCCAGACTCATAGAGGTCTCTCCGAATGACGATAAAAGGCAAGCCTCACAGCCTGAAGGGCGCGCACCGTTCAGGCTGAGGGAAGAGCAATCTCATGGGGTTTATGCAGCCGTCTCGGCACGCATGTGCAAGCGAAAGCGCGCTATCTGGATGATTTGGTTAATGGCAGTTTGCCGTTCAGTCACAGCGTCGTTTTCAAGTCGCTTTTCGAATGCATTGAGAATGGCGTGACGATCAAGCCCTTTAACGGCAATCACGAAGGGGAAGCCGAACTTATCCTGGTAAGCCTGATTCATCCGTTGGAAGCGCTCAAACTCGGCAGCGGTGCACTGGTCTAGGCCTGCTCCAGCCTGTTCGCGAGTGGAGTCTTGGGTTAGTTCACCGGCCAAGGCGGCTTTCCCCGCTAGATCAGGGTGAGCGCGGATAACGGCAATTTGTTCATCAATCTCTGCGTTGCGAAGCACTGCTCCCATGCTGTCTGCTAGTACGTCGGCATCATCATGCTGGGTGGTAAGGCCTTGTTTCCAGGAAGTTTCTGCTACCCATGGTGAGTGTTCAAATATGTCGCCGTACTGGGCAAGAAAATCTTTTAACCCAAGGCTGCTAGGACGTGCGGTGCTTAGAATGTATTGCATTTTATGCTCCTTTTGTACTTTTTTGTCTCTATTATTGTATACAATAAATATGGCTAAATGTACTCTAAGAAATGCGGTTATCGCAAACAAAACGGTTATTCACGCCCGTAAAAGCTTTTGCGGCGTTAAAAAATGCGTCTAAAAAATCAAACAAAAGAGGTTTTCGCATGTTGAAGAGAAACCGAGCAGTGGTTAGATACGTGTCGGTGGCCACACTTCTTGGCTGTATGTCGGCAGGTGCTCATGCGGCGGTGTGGAGTGATACGTTTGTGGGTTATCGCTATGGAACGCAGTTCATGGAGCCTAATAACCCTGAAAATGTGGAGAAGCATATTCTTCAGTTCACCCATGCAAGTGGTTATTCACTGGGGCAAAACTTTTTCAATCTGGATCTTCTACAGTCCAGTAATGAAGACCCCGCAAGCAATAGTGACTCAGGGGCAACGGAAGCGTACTTGACGTACCGTCATCAACTGCATGCGGGGAGCGTATTTGATGAGCCGGTAACATTCGGGCCAGTGAGGGATATGGCACTCACCTTGGGGTTTGATCTCAACACTAAAAACACCGGCTTTGCGCCGCGTAAGCGCCAACTGGTAGTTGGGCCAACGTTTAAGTTTGACGTGCCGCGAGGCTTTGTAGATCTAAGCCTGTTTTATAGCCGGGAGTGGAATCACTGTGGTCTGCCACCCTGTGGGCTACCCGAAAACCAGAACAGCATCTCTTTTGACCCTTATTACCAAATCAACTTGGCATGGGGGTTACCGTTTGAAGCGGCTGCGTTACCGCTAAAATTCCAAGGCTTTTATAACTACAACGGTGCGAAAGGGGATGACTACTTTGGCGACACGACCAAGCCTGAGCAGTTAATGCGTACCTCGCTGTTGCTGGATGTAGGGCAAGTGGCGTGGGGGGCGGAAAACTCGCTATGGGCCGGCGTTGGCTACGAATATTGGCGCAATAAATTTGGTAATCACAATAAGCCTGGGATTGATACCGACGCTATGACGCTGAATGTCGAATGGCATTTCTAATATAGAAACGTAGCTGCCTCGTGGTTGATTTTCTGTTCATCTAGTAGGTGCCGCTCCTGCGGCTGCTAGCGCTCCTGAGCATTCTCCTAAGAGCACCTGGGCTGGGGGGCGGTATCCCAGCCGCTTTGTTGGTCTACCGATGAGGTTATTGACGACGACTCTTTGCTCCGTGTTTGACCTATTTCGGAAGCCAGTCCCTTTCAGGAACTTTCCTTTTCTCAAAGTCGATATTAAAGCTATAATGCGCAAGATATATGTTTAAGCTTTATCTTAAATTTTTGAAAAAATATAGGAATGTAGACTATGGCGTCGGTACTGAGTGATTATCTCAAAAAAGAACAGATGTTGAAGCAGCTACAAGAAGAGCTGCAAGCGCTGGAAAACAACAGTGAGTTAAAAGCAGAGCTTGAATTCAAAGAAAGACTACAAGCACTTATGACTGAGCACGGAAAATTAGCGCGCGACGTATGTGAAATGCTTGACCCATCTTACCGCTCTAAACCAGCAAAAGCTGGCAAGGTAAGCGCCAGCAGCACAGATGGGCGTAAAAAACGTCCCTTGAAGGTATACAAGAACCCACACACTGGTGAGGTAGTAGAAACCCGTGGCGGGAATCACAAAGTTATCCAGGAGTGGAAGGCTGAATTTGGTAATGAAGAAGTGGTCAGTTGGGTTGTGAAAGAAATCGCGCAATAAGACTAATTTTTATTAGTGGTGACAACGCCAGCTTAGCAAAGTTACCCTTTAAAACGCTCACTGAGCCCGCTCAGTGAGCGAAAAATTATTTAAGCGATGTGCTGGGAAAGAAAAGTAACGAGTAAGTCCATCAGCCATCCGTTAATTTCGCGACAGGTCTTCCCTGAGGATAGGTACTTCTACTCTACTAAGGCCGCCCAATCTCCACGCCTCGACTGAGTTGCTACCCTCTGGCACGTTGAACGACCCCCAAATCACTCGAAACGTGGTTGCGTACACAGACCCGTCTCCCATGACGATGTTTGCATCAATGTGAAATCGACGCTTTTGCTCTTGCATTAATGCATCATCAAAATCAGATGTCGTTTCAATATCTGCTATACCGTTATCTCTGCATGCTGTATGGAAGGCAGAGAATTTTTCCTCATAATATAGATCGGGTTCAATTTTCCGCTGGTGCATTGAAAGATGTCTTTCTTTATCACCCTCGCAGATCGCTTGAACAGCGGCTTCGACCATACCGGTTGCTGTCTCGCTGTACACCTCATCCGCCAAAGCCGAGGAAGATAGCAGCAGAGAAAGAGCCGTGGCGGTCGAACGAGAGATTAAATAGCTGTTTTTTAACATTCCCATTTCCCTTTATTTTTTAGCTCCGCTCAACTAGAAGCCGAGCATAAGCGTAGGGCGACTGATGACCACATAGGCTATAGAGGTTTTCCTCTGCTGCCCGATAGAGTGCTCTAAAGCAATTCATGTCATGTGGGTGCAGGCCTATGGGCACCTACCCCAGCAAGCAACCACAACACCCCAGTTCCGTGCCGTGATTCGGACGGCGCCTTCTAATATTAGTGGTAGTGAGCGGGCTCGCAAATTTAACTTTACTAATGCAGTGATTCTCCTCGGTGGTGCTGGGGGATGTAGATGCTAAGCCTCACACGGGTTGTAATCTGATAGCTACTCTATCGCAGTAGTATGAAGCCGTAATGGGTGTTGTGAGCTCTTGCGCCCTGTGCCGACATTGAGCTCGCCTGAACGACGACTCTGTGACACGCTTTCCAACCAGTCATCGGCCAGACACCCCTCGACCAAGTTTCCTAATCGCCGTGAGGCCCTATGGATACGATCCAGCTCCTCGGCCGACTCTTTGTCGTCCGCTGGCAGGTTGCAGGCGATGAGATCCGCCGACGCCGCCATAATACCCAGCGGAGTGCGGAATTCATGCGAGACCATAGTCAAGAAGTTGCATTGCTCCTGAAGCGCTGCTTCCGCCGCGCAACGGGCAACGTTCTCCTTGATGAGGCGATCTTGTAGTAGGTCACGCAACCGCTCTGTCACCATTACCGCCAACCCTACTGTCAAACCGAAGAAGAACAGGATGCCCCAGGCGAAGAAGGTGCTTGTGCTAGGGCCGAGCCGTAACATATCCGTGGCCAATACCGGTTCCAACAAGGTTTGGGCTGCCCGTGCCAGATTGAGGGTGCCATGAAGAGCAAGCAGCACAGCGACTGCCTGATGTGCATTAAGTAGCTGAAAGCGGCTGTCGTGCACAATCGTCCAGGCACCGAGAAATACCAGAAGCGCCATACCGATGCTGATGATGCGAAGCCCCAGCGACCAACAAAGCATGACCGACAAGGATCAAGGCGTTGGCAATGGCGATGGACCAGAACGGCGGAATGACGTTTCGCCCGTATAACAGTCCTACCCCAATGCTGATGGCGACCATGCCGATGGCCCAATCACGTGGGCCTGGCAGGCTTCGGTGCAGGCGGAGTGAGGTTCAGGAAGCATCTAACTAATTATTGGTACGCTATAGATGCGCAATTAATTCGTCAAGATCGTCGAACATGCAAACAAATGTCACAAAAATCTTTTTGACTCTCCCCGATGAGTTGGCTCTACTTAGTCCAAATTAATTAGCAATTTCGAGTTAAAAAGTGCGAGGTACTGTAATCAACTAGGGCTACAATACCTGAGCGGTAGCATTAGCGATGTACGCGTTGAGGCGGCTTCCTCATTGGGGGCGATAATAATAGATGGGGAAGGGGACAAAAATGGTGAGCGATCTTTTACAACGCGGTAACGTCAAAGAAGTCATTTTCATCGATACAGGTATTGATGGTTGGCAAACCCTTGTTGATGGAGTTCCCGATGGGGCCGACATCGTCACCCTAGACCCTTCCCGCGATGGCCTGGAGCAAATGGCGCAATGGGCACAAACCCACAGCGGTTACGACGCCATTCATATCATTAGCCATGGTTCAGAAGGCCAGATCCATCTAGGCAATTTTAGCCTCGATGAGAGTGCTATCAATACTCGTGCCTCTGATCTGGCCCAACTGGGTGCCGCTTTAAATGAAGAAGGCGATTTACTGCTTTACGGTTGCTCCGTCGCCAGCGGCGAAGGGCAGGATTTTATTGCTGCTTTAGCCCAAGCGACCCAAGCGGATGTGGCAGCTTCTGATAATTTGACCGGTGCGGCGAGTAAAGGTGGGGATTGGGTGCTTGAAGCCGTATCCTCGGAAGGTGCCATCGAGACCCAGACTTTTTCGGCACAGGATTTTCAGGGGGTACTGTCAACGATAGCGTTTGATGGTGCCGTGCAGAATGGCAATTTTGCGGTTACTGTCACGGAACAGGGGCGAACAATAGAAGTTACCACTACTGGCGCAACGAATTATTTTTCACCCATTGATGCTGGAGGAGTAGGTGGTTCAACAGGTTACATTATAGGGGATACCAATGCGTATGGTCTTACTTCTGTAACCTTTACTTTTGATGTTGCTGTTGATGTGTCTTCGATACAGATTGTGGAAATTGGAGACATGGCAGCAGGAAATTATATTTTCACAAGCAATGACAGCCAAACCGCCAGCGTCGCTGCGAATAGTTCGACAGATATTGGCGGGTTTCATGGGATCACCGTCAGTTCACTGAATTTTAGCAACATTTCCTCGTTTACCGTGACGTACAGTGAAGGTCAATTTGCGCCAGGGTTTGACAATCTTGTTTTTGAGGTAGCAAGTACAAACGCTGCGCCCACCATCACTGGAGTACCTTCCGATATCACGGTAACCGAAGATACGGCTTCCAATGTTGACCTGTCTTCTGTGACGTTTGCGGATGCTGATGGCGATACCCTAACCGCGACCTTAACTGCCTCGGCAGGCACTTTGGCCGCTTCCAGTGGTGGTGGCGTAGCTGTCACTGGGTCTGGCTCGAGCGCATTAACCTTGTCGGGCAGTGTTGCGAATATCAATACGTACTTAGATACCACTTCTAACATTCAATACACCGGCGCGAGCAACGCCAGTGGTGATAACGCCGCTACGTTAACGATTAAGGCGAATGACGGCACGGTGGATTCGAGTACGACAACGGTTAACGTGGATATTACTGCTGTTGATAACGCTGCCACCTTCGGCTTTGAATCAGGTGTCACTGGACTCGGTACAAAAACAGTCACTGCTGTTGGTACAAGTGCTACGTTTACTATCGAAAGTGAAAGTGCAAATCTGCTAGACAGTGATAATGGTGGCTTCACAAATGTAAATTTATCCGGTTCTGAATCGATTGATACTGGTGAATGGGCTCCTGCTGAGACGAAGCTTACTTTCTCTATTGATTCTGGAAAGCAATTTGATCTTTCAAGTTTGATGCTTCAAAGTTGGGATGGTGATAATGAAGTTATTGTTTTGACTTCGGATAAAGGAAGTATAGAATTTATTGCCTCAAATACCACTGTTACCACTCTAGATATAGAAAATCATATTAATGCGGACTTTTTTAAGGGTATTACTTCTTTTACTTTGACTGAGAATACAGTAGATGGAGAATATAGTGGCTTTTACATTACCTTTGACGACCTCGTTGTCACCAACATCACTGCTGTTCCTACAAACGCTGCACCTACCATCACTGGAGCACCTTCCGATATCACGGTAACCGAAGATACGGTTTCCAATGTTGACCTGTCTGATGTGACGCTTGCCGACAGCAATGGTGATAACCTCACTGTCACGCTTACTGCATCGGCAGGCACGTTAGCCGCTTCCTCTGGTGGCAGCGTGACCGTGAGCGGCTCCGGCGCAGGGGTTCTGACACTTGCTGGTACCGCCGCGAATATTAATACCTATTTGGACACTACGACCAACATTCAATACACCGGCGCGAGCAACGCCAGCGGTGATAATGCCGCTACGTTAAGCATTAAGGCGAATGACGGCACGGTTGATTCCAGTACGACAACCGTTAACCTCGATATTACCGCAGTTAACGACGCCCCCACCGTTACTGGCGCGCCTTCAGATATCACAGTAACCGAAGACACGGCTTCCAATGTTGACTTGTCTTCTGTGGCGTTTGCGGATGCTGATGGCGATAGCCTAACCGTGACCTTAACCGCATCAGCCGGTACTTTAGCCGCTTCCAGTAGCGGTAGTGTGACCGTCGCGGGCTCTGGCACGGGCGCATTAACTTTGTCGGGCAGTGCCGCAGATATCAATGCGTATTTAGATACCATTTCTGCTATTCAATACACCGGTGCCGAAAACGCCAGTGGTGATAATGCTGCTACGTTAAGTCTTAAGGCGAATGACGGCACGGTTGATTCCAGTACGACAACCGTTAACCTCGATATTACCGCAGTTAACGACGCCCCCACCGTTACTGGCGCGCCTTCAGATATCACAGTAACCGAAGACACGGCTTCCAATGTTGACTTGTCTTCTGTGGCGTTTGCGGATGCTGATGGCGATAGCCTAACCGTGACCTTAACCGCATCAGCCGGTACTTTAGCCGCTTCCAGTAGCGGTAGTGTGACCGTCGCGGGCTCTGGCACGGGTGCATTAACTTTGTCGGGCAGTGCCGCAGATATCAATGCGTATTTAGATACCATTTCTGCTATTCAATACACCGGTGCCGAAAACGCCAGTGTTGATAATGCTGCTACGTTAAGTCTCAAGGCGAATGACGGCACGGTTGATTCCAGTACGACAGCCGTTAACCTCGATATTACCGCAGTTAACGACGCCCCCACCGTTGCTGGCGCGCCTTCAGATATCACAGTAACCGAACACACGGCTTCCAATGTTGACTTGTCTTCTGTGACGTTTGCGGATGCTGATGGCGATAGCCTAACCGTGACCTTAACTGCTTCTGCCGGTACTTTAGCCGCTTCCAGTAGCAGTAGTGTGACCGTCGTGGGCTCTGGCACGGGCGCATTAACTTTGTCGGGCAGTGCCGCAGATATCAATGCGTATTTAGATACCATTTCTGCTATTCAATACACCGGTGCTGAAAACGCTAGTGGCGATAATGCCGCTACGTTCACCATTAGTGCAGAAGATGTGAACGGTGGGTCACTGGCTGAAAACGTGACTGTTAATCTTGATATTACCGATGTTAATGATGCGCCCACTTACACTGGCAGCGGTCTAAATCCAATGTTTACTGAATTGGATAACGCTCAGATTGATTGGGCGAATTTAGCCATGCTCTTTGGTAATAATACGTTTGACACTATTGAAACCGGGCAAGAGGTTACCCAGGTCACTCTCACGGTGAGCAATGTGTCAGGCACCAGCGATGAAGTCTTAGCTATTAGAACGGGGGCGGACAGTGCCATTGTGATGCCATTGGTCAATGGTCAAAACGGTACTGTTAATACTAGCGAGTTGAACTTCAGCTATGTGGTTGCCGTGGATGACCAAAAAGTGGCAACAGTCGTCATCGACAGCTCTGACATTGCCAATGTTTGGAATAGTTACGCGGATAACCTTTTTTACGCCCACCTGAGTGACAACCCCGTCGCAGGCGACCGCATAGTCACCATTACAGGCGTTAAAGACAATGGTGGTACCGAAAACAGCGGTCAAGATACCACCACAGGTTTAAATGTCTCTTCCACTGTTACCGTTAAGTCGGTCAACGACGCGCCGGTATTGGATGCCAGCAAAGCACCTGAACTAGTGAGTGTGCTGCAAAACCAGGGCGCGCCGGAGGCGGGTTCCTTGGATGGCTCAACGTTGCTCAGCAATATTATTAATTCAACCGGTATCGGCAACTACAGCGATGCTGAAGGTGATGCACCCGGCCTGGCCATTACCGGCGTTAATGAAAACGGGGCGCTTTATTACACGACTGACGGTGGGCAAACGTGGGCTGAACTCACCGGAGCGGTTTCTGACGCTTCCGCACTGCTCTTGGCTGCTAACGACGATACTCGCCTGTATTTCAAACCCGATGCCAGTTACAGCGGTACGCTTAATGGTGCTATCAGCTTTAGAGCCTGGGATGGAACCGGGGGGCACAGCAATGGTGATGCTGGCGTGGCCACCATCGATGCCGGAAATGTGGAGGCTGCCTTTTCCACCGCTAGTGATAGCGTAAGCATCACGATAACAGAACCCAATAAAGCGCCTACCGGCAGTGTCACTATCAGTGGCTCCGCCGAGGAAGGTCAAACACTTACCGCGAGCAGTACCCTGGCCGATCAAGATGGTTTGGGCATTATCAGCTACCAATGGCTGCGTGATGGCAAGGCTATTGATGGTGTAACGGGGGAGACTTATACCCTGTCCCAGGAGGATGTGGGGGCGAAGGTCAGTGTGCAGGCGTCGTATACTGATCAGCGTGGGAAGGAGGAGTCAGTGACCTCTAGCGTCACAAATGTTGTGACGAATGTGAACGATGCACCTACCGGCAGCGTAATGATTGCTGGCACCGTCGAGGAAAACCAGACGTTGACTGCAAGTAGTACCCTAGCCGATGAAGATGGCCTGAGCACGATCAGCTACCAATGGCTACGTGATGGCAGTGTTATTGATAATGCTGTTAGCAACACCTACACCCTGACCCAAGCCGATGTAGGTAGCAAGATTAGCGTGCGGGCTAGCTATACCGATCAGCAGGGCACCGCAGAAGCGGTCGTCTCTTCAGCTACGGCGGCCGTGGCCAATGTCAACGGCGTTCCCACCGGCAGTGTCACCATCAGCGGCGATGCTGCTGAAGACCAGACCCTTACAGCCAGCCATACCTTGGCCGATGAAGATGGCCTGGGCGCGATCAGCTACCAGTGGCTGCGCGATGGCACTGAGATCCTCGGTGCTACTGACGAAACCTATACCCTTACCCAAGAGGATGTTGGTAGCGAAATCAGCGTGCGTGCCAGCTACACTGATCAGCAGGGCACCGAAGAGTTTATAGCGTCGGCAACGACTTCACCTATTAGCGCTAAACTCGAGCAAGATGAAGACGGTGTTCCAGATGCGGATGAAGCGCGCGTACCTTCGCTGGACGGCAATAGCACTGGTGATGGCAATGGCGATGGCATTCCTGATGTTGAGCAAAGCAACATTAGTTCTGTACCGTTTTTATCCACGTCTACGGCTGTTTCCAACCCTGGCGATGCAGCTGAGGCTTTTATTACGCTATCGTCAAATGGCAGCGGAACCTCTGGGAGCGGTGCCGGTACGCTAGCGCTGCGTAATGTTCGCCAGCTTGATGCGCCAGATGACCGACCGGACGACCTCAATATGCCGTTTGGTTTAATCGCGTTTGAATCCGATGTGGAAACGGTTGGCGGGTCGAGTGTGTTTTCCTTGTTTGTTGGTGGTGATCTCGATGTCAACGGCTATTGGAAGCAGGATGCCGATGGAGATTGGGTGAATCTGGCCAGCGCTGACTTTGGTGGTAGCCTGACAAGAGAAGGTAATAAAATACGCTTTGATTTTGTGATTGAAGATGGCGGCGAGTTTGATTCAGATGGTGTCGCTAACGGAATTATTGTTGACCCTGGTGCCATTGGCTTCCGCGCACCGGAAACCTCTGAGGAACCAGTGCCGACGCCCGAACCGCAGCCCGAGCCAACGCCCGATATCGATCCGGACGAATTGCCTGATGAGGAGTTGAACCGTGCACCTGTTGCGAATAACGACGAGTTCTCAGAGCGTTTCGGCTGGTTACTAAGTGGCAACCTGTTTGAGGATAACGGAAATGGTATCGATAAAGATGCTGACAACGACGTTATTTCAATTACGGGCATTGGCGGGCAGGCGGTTGTTTTCGATACTGCCATGGTGCTGACATCTGGCGCTACCGTGACCGTGCAGGAAAACGGTGATTTCCTTTATGATCAGCGAGCAGCATTTGAACCTTCTGACGATAAGGAGCGTTTCAGAGATATCTTTGAATACTCGATTGAAGATACCCATGGTGCCGCAAACACAGCGACAGTCTCTGTTGAGCTAGCCGAGATCCATGATACGGTTGAAATATCGATTCTTCATGCGTTGTATGAAGTGGCATTTGATCGAAAGGCAGATGCCTCAGGACTTGATTACTGGTTCGATGTACGCAAGGAAGGGGTGAGTGTGTTCGATATTGCCGAATTCTTCCTTGAGTCGGAAGAGTTTGTCAGCAACCACGGCAATAGCCTCAGTGATGACGATTACCTCACGATGCTATACGCGAATGCCTTTGATAGAGCCCCGGATGCCGATGGTTTTGAGTACTGGTCGGATATGCTTGAAGAATCAACGGTAGATCATGGCGATGTCATGACCCACTTTGCTTTCTCTGATGAAATGCAGATAAAACACTTGGCAGAAGGCTTTATTTTTGCCTGATATTTGAAAGATGATGGGCGGCCCCCTTTATCCTTGCGAAAGGGGGCCGTTTTTTTATGTCGGGATACATAAAGTACATGACTGAGTAGAAGAACGCGCTAGCGTGTTCGTCACCGTAAGGTGGCGCAGCAAGCCTTTGTAGGAAAGCGTGTCAGTATTCGGCTTTCCTGTTGGTTATTATTAAGTGTCAGTAAGAGATGCTACCGATACCAAGCAAAGCTTTGCTACAAGAACGATAAGATCACTGATTGGTTGATCAAGCTAACGCATACCAAAGAAACTGGACGGTCTGAGGCTCATCACCCGCTAACGGCTGCGCCTTTTGATCTGATACATATGGCTGTCAGCACGGCTCAGCAGGGTATCGGCGTCTTCCCCGTCGGCGGGGTAGCAGGCCACGCCGATGCTGCAGGATGGCATTCTGACCTCGCCGAATTCAGCGCCTAGTGGCTCGTTCATGACCGTGAGAATCTGTTCCACCTTTTCTGTCACAGCGTGCGCTGACTTGATGTCCGTTAACAGCACCGTGAATTCATCACCGCCCATGCGGGCCACCGTGTCCGTCTCGCGTACACAGCCTTCCAACCGTCTTGCTACCGTGCAGAGCACCCGGTCACCCGCCGCATGTCCATGAATATCGTTGATGCCTTTGAAGTCGTTAATATCCAGAAATAGCAATGCCAGGTTGTTCTGATAGCGATGGGCCGTGCTCAGGCCCAAGGTAAGGCGGTCATAGAAGAGCGCTCGGTTGGTCAACTTTGTCAGTGGATCATGGTGGGCAAGGTAGCGTAACTCTTCCTCGGCCTGCATAAGCGCTGTGACGTTGCGCGCGACACCGACCCGCACTTCCTCTGCTTCGTACCAGCGGGCAGACCACAGGATATGCACGATACCGCCGTCTTTGCGGATATAGCGGTTGCGGTAATCAATATGGGGCTTACCGCTCATCACACGAACAATGGAGTCCCGCGTTGCGGCTAAATCGTCAGGGTGCATGTAGTTCGTGATTAGAGTGCCGATCAACTCTTGAGGAAGGTAACCGAGCAGCGACTCACAGGCATCACTCACGAAGACGATCTGGTTGTCTTTATCGACCACGAAGACGGTGTCCAGCATCAGGTGAATCAGTTTGGGGTAAAGGGCTTGCAGGTCAACGGTCATAGACAAGGGATAATCCGGTTAGCGTTCCTCGACTATAGAGCAATCGCGAAGTGGACGATAAAGAATTCTGGAAATTTTGGGGGGAAGGTCACTCCCGTAATGACAAGCGCGTATCGGCCATCGCCAGGGTAGGCTTTGCCCTCCCGGGGCGAGTGCCAACGGACGACATTCAGGGGTTGAAGCTTTAGTTACTAGAGGTTTTATAGTACCGGGAATGAAAAAACTTAACGAGGTTTATATATGGGACATCATCATGATCATCCCCACATTGATCCTGCCTCTGGCGACCGACGTGTCAGTATTTCCATTTGGGCAAATGGCTTATTAACCATCGCCCAGATCGTCGGCGGTATTATGGCGGGCAGCCTCTCGCTGATCGCTGATGCGCTGCATAATTTTTCTGATATGGCGGCGCTTGTTATTGCCTTTGCTGCGCGCAAGATCGCAAGACGGCCCGCCGATGCGCAAATGACCTTCGGCTATGGCCGAATCGAGATAGTGGCAGCACTGATTAACTACACCACGCTCATTCTCGTTGGCCTCTATCTGATTTACGAAGGTGCCATGCGCATGGTTGAACCGCCAGAGATCCAGGGTTGGTTGGTCGTTATCATCGGTGGCGTCGCTCTTGTTGTCGATGCCCTCACCGCCATGCTTACTTGGTCAATGCAAAAAGGTAGCGTCAATATTCGCGCCCTTTTTCTGCATAACCTGTCTGATGCGTTCGCCTCCATCGCTGTGATTATCGGCGGTTCATTAATTCTGCTCTACGACATGCGCTGGGTAGACCCTGCGATTACGATAGGTATTGCGCTGTATATCCTTTACCTCGCCTTTTCGGAGATTGGGGGGCCTATCCGCACACTGATGCTGGGCTCTCCCCCAGATATTAACGGTCAACTCGTCATTGAAGCCGTGCGTGGTGTCGAAAGTGTCCACGATATTCATCATGTGCACCTATGGCAGATGCAGGAAAACATGGCCGCCCTTGACTGCCACGTGGTCATTACGGAAGCAGGCTGGCAGCAGCTTGAGGCAATTAAGACAGAGATCAAAGAGCAGTTAAAAACGCGCTTCAACATTGTCCATTCCAGCTTAGAGTTTGAGCATATTGATCACGCACATCAGGATGCCAACCTCTATGGGCATGAGTAATACACGCTCACGCTGGTATACATAGGCAGTCATTTAGCTTGGTTTGTGCAATCAAATCTTGGCCTAATTTGCCAAATAATCACTGAAATCGAGAGAGAAAAATGTTCAAAAAAGCGACTTTAATGCTTGCGGGTACGTTGATGCTGACAGCTGCCATCGTGGTGATATTGAAACCTGCACTATTGGACATGCAAGCTGAGGCGGCGAGTGAGGATGCTGGACAGGCCGAGAGCTCCTTGGTGCGTTCACACTCACCGATCCTGGGGCCGCAAGAGGCACCTATAACCATTGTGGAATTTTTCGATCCGGCCTGCGAAGCCTGCCGTGCTTTCTATCCTCTCACCAAAAGTATTCTGGAAACCTATCCTGAGCAAGTGCAGCTAATCGTGCGCTACACCCCTTTCCACGGTGAGGTTTCTGATACAGCCATTCGCGTGCTGGAAGTCGCTCGACACCAGGACGTATTCGAACCGGTACTCGAAGCTCTGCTCTCTCGTCAGGATCAATGGGCATCTCATGGCCGTTTCGATGAATCAGCTATCTTGGAGATTGCCAGCCACGCCGGTCTTGACCGAGTTGCCGCTGAGGAGCAACTCAACTCAGCTGAGGTGCAAGCGGTGATTGACCAAGACATGGCAGACGTCAAAACGAATCAGATTCGCCAGACGCCAACCTTTTTTGTCAACGGTGAGCTGCTAGAACCCTTTGGTATGCAGGAGCTGATTGATGTCGTAAAGAGTGAAGTCGAGGAGATATCTGAAGAGGAAAAATCCCAATGAATCAGCGCTGGCTGCTGATGGGGCTTATGAGTTTAAGCCCCGCGCTGGTCGAGGGCGGTTGGCGAGAGCACCTATTTTTGGGGTAAGCGCGGCCAAATTGACTGCCCAATCGGCGTTGTATTCGCCACAAGACAATAAGGCAAATCATTCAACTTTCATTTTACTGACATCGCCTCGTCACTTAATACCCGCAATCTGCTTAATGTTGGATCGTCTTCCTCCTTATGAAACAGCGTCGAAAGAACGATCGAACGGCTTGAGCCTCGGTGCCAAAGGCGCATCATTCAAACGACATTTCTCTAGGATTAAGGAGCAGTAAAATGGCCGATACTCCCCCAGTCGACAATTCTGGCGGCGGTGCTGATTCTGCAATCGCCGACATGAAAGCAGTGTTCGATCAGGCGATCGAGAAGTCCGCAGAAATCACCAAAGTCACGACAGAGAAGAAAACCGAGCTCGACGCTACCAAGCAGCGTCCGCAAAACTGATGCTCGGAAGTCGCGGGCGGCGTCAGTCGCTCGCGGCCTTGTTGTCGTTTCCTGTCCACGCATTCCTGGACGGTAGAGATTTCAAAACCTCGCCCGGATGAATGCCCCTGTATCGAGACATTCGACGGAAGAGCCCCTCCAAGCTTCGTACGACACGGCGAGTTAAGTATATGACTTTATTCACCTCAGCTTCAGCGTCGGTACGCGAAGCCGTTACGACGCTCAAGGTTATCGCAGGCTTGCATCGTGGTGCCTCCATTACGCTCACTGAGCCGGTCTGCTGTATCGGTAGCGACGATTCTACTGATGTCATGCTCGGCGATCCGGGCACTGCACCACACCATATTGTGTTGAGATTCTATGGTCGTTATATCGCTATCGAGGCGCTTGGTGGCGACATCACCATTAATGGCCGTAGTGTCAGCCAGGGCACTGGTTTGCGCTGTGAATTGCCAGCGAAGCTTCATTTCAACGACGTGGCACTTGAGCTTTCACGCCCCCCAACGCCTGCCATATTCCCTGGGCTGCCGACAGTTCCTGTGCGTTGGCGTAAGTGGCTAAATCGCAGTGCCACGCTTGCCGCACTGGTCGTAACGCTGGGAGTACTGGCTTTCTATGAGTTCATCGATGTCAATCAAGCCGACGCCAACATTGGCTATCATCCAGTCACGGCAACGCTTGATGAGCAGCCCCTGGTGAACACTGGCCAGAACGCATCCCAATTGATGGCCGATGCTCGCCCAGGCCCGGTTCAAGCACTGCGTCAGCAACTGGCGGATGCCGGGCTCGCATCGCTTGAGGTCACCGACAGTGGTGACTATATCAGCGTCTCCGGTCAATACGATCCCGACCAGGTGGGTGCTTGGAATGCCACACAGCGTTGGTTCGACCAACATTACGGCAGCCACAATGTGTTGCTGAATGAAGTCAAACAGCGCGAGGCCCCGGTTCGACCCGACCTGCAGTTGCAGGCCGTATGGTTAGGCAAGAACCCGTACGTGATCGACGCTCGTGGACAGCGCCTCTATCCAGGCGCGTCGCTGTCGTCTGGCTGGGTTATTTCCGCTATCGAAACGGATCGAGTGCTGTTGAGCCGTGGCGATGACCAGTTCGCCCTGACACTATAATCCGGCGTATATCGCTATGAAGATCACTGATCGTCTTGTTCCAAGGGATCGTTATCACGTCGCTGGCATTGATCCCGTCAAGCCTAGCGTCGTTGAGAAACCGCCGCAGCGGGACGATACGTTCACGCACGCTGCCAGCGAAGCCCGGCAACGTGGCTCAAACCGCCCGGCGTGGGCTGAGCGCCTCGAAGCACTCGCACGCCCGGAGGCCATTGATCCTGCCAGCTACGCTAACCTTCGCAGCATTGAGCTGCTCCAACACGTAGCTGACAACGTTCTACCTTCGCTGGACGCTGATGATGACATCATGGCGCTGGCGAAGGAGGTGATCGGTGAAGAGATTGATTGGCGCCAGGCATGGGAAGGGCGGATGAGTGAAGCAAGCGCGCTGCCGCTGGACAACATCGTTGATCAGGAGAGCGTGCCATGAGCGATACCGCTGATCGCGATGCCGTCGACCTACTACATTTGATGGGACACCTCTATCTCAAAAGTGGTCAGGTACAGCGCGGGTTGGTATTGCTGCTTATCGCGACACGCATGGCACCGAACCACACCGGCGTGCTGCAGGCGCTGTGCCAGGGGTTCCTTGCCAGCGGCAATGGTCAGCGTGCGCTCAATGTGCTCGACCGGCTCGAGGCCGCCGGTGAACAGGATGACACCATGCAACTCTTGCGTAGCCGCGCCCACTGGGTCAACGGCGAACGTGATACCGCTCGTCGCCTGTGGCGAGAACATCTTGAGCGGCGGCGTCACCCGGGATCCCGGCAGGGAGAGGCCGTAACATGAATAAGCTCCTCGGCCGTCTCAATACCCTGGCGCGTCAGGCGTCCCAGCGCAGTGACGTGATCATCGCCGTTTTCATGGTGCTTGCAGTAGTGATGATGATCATCCCGCTGCCGACGGCGATGGTCGACACGCTGATTGGTATCAATATCGGTTTCAGCCTGCTGATTCTAGTGGTGGCGTTCTATATCTCGCACCCGGTCGAATTCTCCTCACTGCCGCCAATCATTCTGCTTGCCACACTGTTCCGGTTGGCGCTGTCAATCTCCACTACTCGACTGATTCTGCTAGAGGGTGACGCCGGCCAGATCGTTTCCGCCTTCGGCAATTTCGTTATCGCCGGCGAAGTGGTCATCGGCATGGTGGTTTTCCTGATCATTACGGTGGCCCAGTTCCTGGTGATTACCAAGGGCTCGGAGCGCGTAGCGGAAGTGGCGGCGCGTTTTACACTCGATGCCATGCCCGGCAAGCAGATGAGCATCGACAACGACATGCGAAACGGCGACATCGAACCCGCTGAAGCCCGTCGCAGACGCTCGCTGCTGGAGAGCGAGAGCCAGCTCTACGGTGCCATGGATGGGGCGATGAAGTTTGTTAAGGGCGATGCCATTGCTGGCTTGGTGATTCTGTTCGTCAATCTTATCGGTGGGCTGTCGATCGGCATGCTAAAGCACGACATGCCCTTCGGCACGGCGGTGGAAACCTACTCGCTGTTGACCGTCGGCGACGGCCTGATCGCACTGATCCCTGCATTACTGATTTCGGTTGGCGCGGGTACCGTGGTGACCCGCGTTAGCTCCGATAACGCCAGCGATTTGGGCAGTGAGATTGTCGGCCAGCTTGGCAGCAATGCCAAGGCAATGGGTTTGACGTCGGCGGTGCTGTTCTGCGCGGCCTTCGTGCCGGGCTTCCCATCGACCGTCTTTCTGACGTTGTCAGCACTGCTGGGCTTAGCTGCCTTTTTCCTGCATCGCCGTCGCCAGACGGCCGATGCTGAGACGGAGCAAGCAGCGCAGTCCGAAGTCATCTCAGCGCCCCCAGCCGCGGAGATCAACGCCGTGAATGAGGCGATGAACGAAGCACCACCGCCCAATGCCGCCGACGATCCACGCCAGTACCGCGTGATGCTCTGCCTGGCTGCAGGGCTTGTCGATAAGTTATCACTCGACTTACTACGTGAAAGCGTTCAGGCCACCCGCGAAGGTGTTGAACGCGATCTGGGAATTGCCATTCCTCAGGTCGGACTACGCCTGGAACCCGCCCTCAGCGACCAGCGCTTCGCCATTGAGCTGGATGAAGTGCCGGTGCTCAACGGTGAACTACCAGACTCTTCAGTACTGCTCGACGACGATGCCGATGTTTTGGAATTGCTTGAGTTGACCGCCTTCACGCAACCAGCGCTCGTTGGCCGCGGCAGTTGGCAATGGCTTCCTGATGAGGCGACTTCAGAGCTGACGGAAGCCGGGATTCGCTATCGCACGCTGGATCAGGTGCTGGAGCGCTGTCTTGAGCGCACGCTAACGCGTTACGCCGGCGAGTTCGTTGGGATTCAAGAGGCGCGTGCCCTGCTTTACAAGCTGGAAACACACTATGCCGAGCTGGTGACCGAGGCCGTTCGCGTGGTATCGCTACAGAAAATTGCCGATATTTTACGTCGCCTGGTCAGTGAGGGCGTTCCGGTACGCGCAATGCGCACTATTCTCGAAGCCATAGTGACCTGGGGGCCGCAAGAGTCGAGCAGCGCTCGGCTGAGCGACCGGATACGCATTGCCATGGCGCGGCAGATCAGTCACCGCCATGCCCGCAGCGACCGGGTTCTGCCTGCCTGGATCGCGACCCGGCCATTGGAAGAGGCCCTGCGTACCGCCCAGCGAAATAGTGAGAACCAGCCCGTCCGTAGCGGCATGCCGGCACCGCTTTCGCGGGCCTTGAACGGCTGGTTCCAGCAGCAGCTTGAGGTGCTCGATAGCGACCTTCAGCCAGTGGTAGTAGCGGCAAGCGACGTGCGTGCCGCGCTGCAGCAGTGGCTAAAGCAGCACGATATCGATCTTCCGGTCATGGCCTGGCAGGAGATCGCACCGGAATTCAGCCTGCAAGCAATTGCTCAGATACGCCTGCCCAAACCGGTTCCACGCCGGGAAACGGAAACAACCGCCAAGTTGTAACACGCTTGCGAAACAATGGCGCCGTGCGTCGATGATTCAGCACCCATGCAAATCGCTACAACAGGGATGAAGAACAACCGTGATCAGCATAAAACCCGCCGATAGAAACCCTCCCCAGGCTGTCCGGAATTCGACGCTTTGGGTATGGGCGTTACTGCTGTGGTTCGCGGTAATTACTGCCAGCGCTGATGTTTCCGTGGACGCTTCCGGAGGTGCGATGACGCTGGAGACCGGGCAGGGGCGTATCCTGCGCTTCGACCAGGACGTTGCGTCGGTGTTCGTCGCTAACCCTGAAGTTGCCGATGTGCAGGTGGTTTCTTCCGGCGTCATCTATCTCTTCGGCAAACAGGCCGGTGACACCAACCTTATCGCGCTGGGGGCCGACGAGCAGAGCCAAGCCTCGTTGCGGCTGCAGATTCGCGACGATAGTGCGTTGGCTTCTCAGGCGCTACGGGATATCGACGGTGACAGCCAGATCCACTTGCGTATGGCGGGCAACCAACTGGTGGCCGAGGGCAGCAGCCCCACGGTCGAGAGCGCCATGGCCACGCAATCGACCCTTGATGCCCAGGCGCCGGCCGGCGGTAGCATCAATCGCTCGACTTACGACGGCGCCACTCAGATCAACATTCGGGTGCGCTTCGCCGAAGTCGCCCGGGATGAACTGCTCAGCTATGGAGTCAGTTGGAATACGCTGATCAACAACGGCTCGTTCTCTTTCGGTGTGCTCACCAGCAATATCGCCCCCAGTCCCATCGGTGGGGGTACCGATAGCATCGACGGTTTACTCCAGGCGCTACAGCAGAACAATCTGCTGCAGATCCTCGCCGAACCCAACATCACCACCGTCTCAGGGCAGACGGCGAGCTTCCTTGCTGGCGGCGAGATTCCTATACCGGTACCGGTTAACAGCGAACTGGTGGGTATCGAGTACAAACAGTTCGGTGTCTCGCTGCTGAGCACGCCAACGCTACTGCCTAACGGCCGCATCTCGATGGAAGTCCGCCCCGAAGTCAGCAGCATTGCCAGCGATAGTGTCCGTATTGGTGGCTATGACGTTCCGTCGCTTCAAGTTCGGCGCGCCGATACCGTAGTCGAGGTGGGTAGCGGGCAGACCTTTGCTATCGCCGGCCTGTTTCAACGCCAGGCGAGCAACCAGATCGAACGAATCCCGCTCCTCGGTGATATGCCGATTCTGGGCAATCTATTTCGATCACGACGTTTTCAGCGTAACGAGACCGAGCTGGTCATCCTGATCACCCCCTATCTGGTGGCGCCATCCTCCGCGCCGGTACCCAGAATGCCGCTGGATCGGGCACAGGTCAGCCGTAATCCCCAACTCGAAGATGACCCATTCGGATTCTATCTGCAATGAGTAGAGGCAACGTTTGCATGTCGCAGCTATTTACCTATTGGACGCGTACGGCTTCACGCCTTGGGCTCTGTTTGGTGGCGTTGCTGCTGGCCGGCTGCCAGTCCTCGATGGGGCCGATGGGCTGGGATACCGGGTACCGTCAAGTGACGACTGCCGCGGCGACTAACGCCCCCCATGAAGCAACGATCATGCCGCGTCTCTGCCAGGCTGGGCCTGACGATGCAGAGCGAGTCGGGCTGCCACCCGGCTGCGCCAACGACTTCAATCTGCAGCAGATGATCGTTGAGCCACAAGATTTGGTAAGGGGAAGAGCAATGGGGCCCGCCATGGGCGCGCCGGTAGCAGATGCCGCGAATGAGTATCTAAACGGCCGCGAACGTGCCAACCAGCGTCGTTCGCTATTGGAGCAGGAAGCGCGCAATGCCATGGGCACCAACGCCACTACCAGTGATCTGTGACGGTATTAGTTAGAGGCTGATGCCAACCCGAGTGCCCGGGCGCGAGCGGCGGCATCGGGCAGCGTTGCTATGTGCTCGGCACTGGCTATCAGGGAAAGTCGGTTGGCCGCTGATAGGTCGGGGATATCGACTTGCTGTGCCTCATCGCTACGCCCGGCCAGTACCAGCACAAGAATCAGGTTGCGGAAATGGCGTTCCTCTGCCAGCGGGGAGTCCGTAATGCGCTGCATGTTCGCGATGGCCTGGGTATTTTCGCCGGCTAACGCTTCAGCTAGCGCCAGGTTGGCCTGAGCGTCGAGATCACGCGGCTCGAGCGCTACGGCGTTAGCAAACGCACTGGCCGCTCGGGCGGGCTGACCGGCCAGCGCTTGGGCGGCGCCAAGACGGCTCCAGGCTGCCACGCTGTCCAATTCGGGCGCCGCCAGGGAAAGGTTGCGCAGGGCGCTTTCCGGTTGACCTAGGCGCAGTTGGGCCGTCCCGAGGCCGAGTAATGCTGGCGCGAAGTGGATGTCTTCGGCAAGCGCGGCACGAAACGCCTCAGCGGCTGCCTGGGGCTCGCCACTGGCAAGCAGTGCATTGCCCAGGCGAACCTGAATATCTGCGGAGGGGCCGTTCTGCTCCAGGGCGCGCTCGTACATCGCGGCGGCGGTCGCATGGTCGCCTTGCTGATCGACATCTTTGGCCAAGTTTAGCAGGCGACCTTCATCGATCTCGACAGGCGTCGCAGCGCAGGCTGACAGTAGCAGGCTCAGTATCAGGCTTGGCCCGGCGACGAACGCAGGTCGGCTCATGCTGGGCAAAAACGTACAAAATTCCTTCATCCGTGACTCAGTCCAGAGGGTTAGGAAATGAAAATCAGTGTACCGGAGAAACCAGGCTTGGGGCAGCAGGGATATGGATGAAGCGTGATGCGTGTTTACCCCAGAAGGGCAAAAACTCAAAAAGACAGATTGCCCGTCACTCAACTGTCATCGGGGGGTGGGTAGGATGATGGCAGATAGGTGGAAGCACCCCTGGCTGGGCCATCTTGTGATGCTGGTGCTCGGTTGTTGTTTGCCAGACAGCCCCACGCTGGCCGCCGAGGCGCCTTGGGCGGATCGTGAATATCGCTACATTGTGATTGAACAAAGCGTGCGTGATGTGTTGCAGGAGTTTGGTCGCAACCTGTCCCTGCCCGTTGAGGTCAGCGACGTAGTGGATGGTGAGGTGCGTGGTGATATTCGCGCCAGCACCGCTGGCGAGTTCCTCGCACAGGTTTGTGAATCCAACGGTCTGGGGTGGTTTTTCGATGGCTATGTGCTGCATGTCGCCGCCCGCCAGGAGCTGAGTCGTCGGACGTTTGATCTAACCGATGTCGATATACCCCGCCTGCGCGCAGAAATGACCCAGGCACAGATCGGCAATCCGTTGAGCGCACTGATTCGTGCAGAGCACGACAGTCTTGAAGTGATGGGCCCGCCCGCCTGGATAGCGGACATAGCCCAACGGGTCGAAGCGTTGCGCCAGCCGAGTGCGCCGTCGATCCCCGCTGAAGTTAAGGTCTTTCGAGGCAGTGTGGCCCAGCCGCCTGGCTCGTGAGTGAGCACGCGATGAAACCCACAGGAGGCAGTCCATGGCTATCGATCCCGTAAGCAGTAGTAACCCGGCAACAGAGTCGCTCCCCGATTCCCAGGCTTTCGACGACGCCGTCGATAACGCGAAGCTGCAGGAAACAATGGTAGAGGGAATGGTCAAGGTCGGTGGGCAGATGATTCTGATGCCGATGATGAACAATATTCTCAAGGAAGCACAGTCCGACGAGTAATGACGAGGGCGCGACCCCAACCGCGGTGTTCGCGCCTTTCTCATACTATGCGACGGGCTATTCCGACGAGGTGAATGATGACTCCCGTGACACCACCGGGCAGCGGTGCGCTAACTCCGACACCCATGCCAGAGGTTAGCGCCGATACGTTGGCATCACAGAATATTTTCGAACATATGACACAGCAAGCCGGTTCATCTTTATCGGGGGCCAGCCCCAGTGAGCTGGGGTCAAGTCTGCTCAACAACCTTGATGGCTTTATTGACCGAGTCAATAACTTCGCTCAGCAGGCTAAGACTCCCGATGTGCAAACACCTGATCGTTTAGCTCAGGTGATGCCCCAGAGCGTGCCCGACGCTGGCGACACGCCACCCGCCTTGGGGGATGACAAGCTGGCGCAAGTCGTCGAATCGCTGGGGCGTGTTTTTGATCACTCCATCGAAACCACCATGATCGTTCGCGGCGCCACTCAGGTTTCGGGGTCGGCGAATACCTTGCTAAAAGGCCAATGACACTTGCACTTTAATAAACAATTCGACGGCAAGCAGCAAGTGTCACAACGCAGGTGGCGTAACGCCCTGCGGGGCATGGTGTTTCTGGTAATGGCGCTGCTGCTTCAGGCCTGCGACACCGATCTCTACACTAACCTCGACGAGCGCGAGGCGAATATCATCGTGGCAACGCTGGCCCGCAACGGCATACCTGCCGCACGTCAGGCACAGGACGAAGGCCAAATGACCGTCACGGTCAGTGAGGAGCGCTTCGCCGAGGCGGTAGAGATACTCGATCGTGCTGGGCTGCCGGAACAGAAATTCGCCAACATGGGGGATATCTTTCAGGGCAATGGGCTGGTGTCGTCTCCCGTGCAGGAACGCGCTCAGATGATCTTTGCGTTGAGTCAGGAGCTCTCGCACACCGTGTCTCAGATCGACGGCGTACTCTCGGCGCGGGTTCATGTTGTGCTGCCGGACAATGATTTGCTACAGCAGAACAGTACGCCGTCTTCGGCTTCGGTCTTCGTTCGCTACATTCCATCGCTTGAGATCGCCCCACTGATTCCACAGATCAAGACGCTGGTAGCCAATGGTATTGCTGGCCTCTCCTACGACAAGGTCTCGGTGGTGCCTGTTGTCTCTGCTATTCCCGAGGAAATGGACACGCTGCCGCAGCCGATGATGGGCTCATTTCTGGGTGTCGCGATGCCAGCGTCCAGCGTTTCCCGTATCGGCTGGATCATCGGTCTGCTGAGCGTTGCGGTGATCGGGCTTGCCGGTGCGGTGTGTTGGTTGGTCTGGCGTCAGCGTCGCCAGCGTCCCTATTCATTGACGACAGCGCCATGAGACAGCGCCATGAATAGTGCCTCTAAACGCGCTAGCGAATCGACCGCACCGGTCTCTGGTATCGAGACGGATATCGAGCCTGCTATCGAACCACCGGTACGAGTTGCTCTCGACCACTGGGTTGACTGCCTGGACGGCATTGCCGCCGACGCGATGCTGCGCCGTTGGTGCACTCAGCCGCGCTTTCGCCAGCGCTTGCTTGCCCGCCTGCAGCGCCGTCATCAACTCACCTCTATCGCGGAACAGCCGCTAATGGATGCCGCCGACCAGGCGCTATGTCAGCTGGACAGCGATGATTTTACCGCCTGCGCCCGTGCCGCTGGAGTGATCATTCACGCCAATGCCTTTGTGCGCGAAATTCATGCGCCGCGAGTTGCGGCACTCAAACAGTGTTTCGGCTCTGAGCTCTATTCCCTGGCGCTTACCCATCGTGACCACGCCAGTACCGAAGCCTGCGCTGAGGATGATCTCGACGCGCTGGAGGCCGCTGTCGAGCACGATGGTCGACGCTGCTTGGAGCGATGGTGGCAAGCGCAAACGGTGGCGTTGCGTGCCTGGCTACGGCTGGGGTGGGCTGGCCAGTTTGAGGAGCCTGAAACGATCGCAGCAGATACCGCAGCTGTTGATATTGCCCGCTTGGCCGCTACACACGGCCTCTTCCAAGCCGACGATAAAGAGCGAGCAGGGATATGAATTCACTGCCACCACGCCCCGGGAAGATCATCCTGCGCGCAGAGGAGGCCAACGCTTGGGTCGATGGCTACGCTTTTCTCGAGCGGGCGCGTCAGCGAGCCGATGATAAAGAGGCCTTCATTCGTCGCGCCCGCGAAGAGGGCCATGCCGAAGGCTTTGAAGCCGGTCGCCGCGATGGTGAAGCCCGCGCCGCTGAGCTACTGGCCAGCACCCAGCGTGACGTCAAACGTTATCTCGACGGGCTCGGCCCCGAGCTGGCCGAACTGTCGCTGACTCTGATACGGCGTATTCTCGGCGAGTTCGACGATGTAGAACTCATCACTCGCTGCGTACGCCATGCCCTGAGCGAGTGGCGCCATGAACACCTTATCCGTATTCGTGTTGCACCGCCGCTAGAGGCGCGAGTCGCCGAGTCTCTCGCCGCGTATTCGCCTGCGACGGCCGACTATCAGGTCGAGGCCGACGCTCAATTGGCGCCAGGTCAGTGTTTGCTGGTGAGCCCCATCGCGGTTATGGACATCGGCCTGGAAGCGCAGCTCGAGGCACTGCGGCGTGCCTTGCGGGATGATTGGGAGGGTGCATGAGCGCGAATGCGTTCGGGGATCTGCTGCCGCGGCTCGGCGAACGTTTTGCCCTAGCCCAAACTCGCCCCGTCAATGGCCGGGTACGCCGCATTCGCGGTTTGTTGGTTTACGCTAGCCTCGAAGGTGCTGGCATTGGCGAGCTTTGCTACCTGCGCGATCCCGTCAGCGGTCGCCGTGTCGCCGCGGAGGTGATCGGCTTCGAAGAGGAGAACGTCGTGCTCTCGCCGATTGGCGAGCTCCAGGGACTGTCGACCCGCAGTGAAGTAATTGCCACTGGCGGTGCCCAGGGTGTGGCCGTGGGCGATGCTCTGCTCGGTCGCGTCATCAGCCCGCTCGGCGACTGGCTTGATGGTCGCACTGCACCAGCGCCCGGCTCGCTGCGCCATTACCCTGTTCATGCCGAGCCCCCCGCGCCGCTGTCCCGCCAGTTGATCGAGCAACCGCTGGCACTCGGGGTGCGTGCTATCGATGGCCTCAATACCGTTGCCCGCGGCCAGCGCGTCGGGTTATTTGGCGAAGCCGGCGTCGGTAAGTCATCGCTACTTTCGGCCATCGTCCGTGGCAGTAGTGCAGAGATCGTGGTACTGGGGCTGGTGGGCGAGCGCGGCCGGGAAGTCCGCGAGTTGCTTGATGTGCAGCTGGGTGCCGACGCGCGCCAGCGCACGGTATGCGTCGTGTCCACGTCTGATCGACCGGCGATCGAGCGCGCCCGTGCTGCCATGGTGGCGACCAGCGTGGCGGAGTATTTCCGTGATCAGGGGCGCGATGTGCTGTTGTTGGTCGACAGTCTTACCCGCTTCGCCCGCGCCCAGCGCGAGATCGGACTGGCTGCCGGTGAACCGCCGACGCGTCGTGGTTACCCGCCTTCACTGTTTGCGGCGCTGCCCCGTTTACTCGAACGCGCCGGGCCCGGTGGCGCGTCGGGAGGCACCATTACGGCAATCTATACGGTATTGACCGAGGGCGATGGCATGCTGGATCCGGTGGCCGAGGAGGCCCGGGCCATTCTTGACGGTCACATCGTTCTTAGCGCCGATCTCGCCCGCCGTGACCACTTTCCAGCCATTGATATCCTCGCCAGCCGCAGCCGCTTGATGGAAAACGTTGCCAATGCTGAGCATCGCCGTGATGCCGGCAAAATGCGTGAGTTGATGGCGCGTTATCGCGATGTCGAGCTGCTACTGCAAGTGGGCGAGTACCGGGAAGGTAGCGACGCCGCCACGGATGAGGCGATTCATAAACGTGCTGAGGTTGAGGCGTTCCTACGCCAATCCCGTGACGACCACAGCGCCTTTGAAGACACCTTGAAACAGTTAAGGGAGGTCGTCCAATGACGTCGCAACGTCAGCTTGACCGGCTGATGCAGCTTCGGCGCCAGCGTACGCGTCTCGCCGAGGAAGCCCTGGCGGCAGAGCAACGCAACTGTCGGGAGTTCGAGGCTCACTGCCAGACACTCGGGCAGGCCCTGGAGCACCACCAATACCAAGCAGTTCAGCGCGAGCAGGCGCTGTTCGAACAGGGTGAACAACGACCGCTGAACGCCGAGGATCTGGCCGGTTGGCAGCAAACACTTGTCGACGATGCCGCCCACCATGCGGTATTGCTTGAGCAGCATGAAAGCAGCACCCAGTCCCTTCGGGCCGCTGAGCGAGAGCGCGAATACCGTGCTACGGAATGGGCGCACCGGTTACGCGCCCAGCGTGCGCTGGAGCAACTCCAGACTTGTCAGGGGCAGGAGCGGGCGGTCAAGGCCGAGCATCTGGCCGAACTGGAGATGGAAGAGAGCCGGATCGGCCGGGCAGGTGAAGTATGACTGCCTTCAGCTCAACCGTTCGCGCGGAAGTGACGCCAGTGCCGCTAACCCTGACGCACTATGATGCCGAAACGCTAACCCTGCATAACGCGCTGCATCGTTCTCGACAGCCGCTGACTTTCGGTTGGCATGGGCGTTCTGCCAGCTTGTACCTGATGCCGGAAGCGGCGGAGGTCACCGCTGACATGACCGTCGCGGTATGCCTCGGCAACGAGCAACTGGCCTTGAGCGCCAGTTGGCGGACATTCGACCATCTCAGTGAGCACCCTGATCGCAGGCGCTCTATGGAGGACGTCGATGCGGAGCTGGCCGCGATGTGGCTGGAGGCGGTGTGGTTGGCGTGGCTTGAACCGCTGGAGGCGACACTGGGTGTCGATATCCGTGTGCAGCCCGCCGACCTGCATGGTCGAACGGCAAACCCGATCCACATCACTCTGGCCTTCGAGCTCGACGGCGATGTTCATCCGCTGCGTGTGGGGCTCTCGGCCGCTACTGCCAAACACTTGCTGCCCCTGTTTGATCGCTATTTCCCCACGCAGCCCGCGATGGCGAGCAGCGTAATGGTGATGTTGAGCCTAATGGCCGGAGCCCAGACATTGACCCTGGGGGAGTGGCGCAGCCTTCGCCCAGGCGATGTGGTTATGCTCGAGTCATTCGCCACTAGCGACGATCCCAATGGCGCAACGTTGAACGTTGGCGACCGGTTTAGCGTCGGCGTCAGCTTAAGCGCCGATAGCGTGTGCCTTAAAGGCCCGCTGACCTCTCTTACCTCTTCCCAAGCGTCGAACCCACCATTCGAGAACCTTATGAGCGAACCCCCCGTGGATAACCCAAACCTGGATGATCTGCCCGTCCGCCTGACTTGTGAAATGGGCAAACTGGAGATGTCGCTCGGCGAGCTGCGCGCGTTGGGCGAAGGCAGCGTACTGCCGATGCAGCGTCGACCTGAGCAGGCGGTTGACCTAATCGTCAACGGCCGCTGCATGGGGCATGGCCGCCTGGTGATGATCGGTGACAGCATCGGGGTGCAGATCGAGAGGCTCGCGCTCGATGAAGGGCACGCCGGGGATGAGTGAATTTCAGCCTAACTTGATCGCCATCATCATTGTCGTTGCGACCATCGGCCTGGTGCCATTGGCGGTGGTGACCATGACGGGCTTTCTCAAAATTGCCGTGGTGCTGTTCTTGATCCGTAACGCCCTCGGCGTGCAGCAGACGCCGCCTAACCTGGTGCTCTATGGCATTGCCTTGATTCTTACCGTCTACATCACCACGCCGCTGGTCGGCGATATGCTTCATCAGTTCGAGCAGCGACCCGCAGGGATGGGCAGTGTCGAGGAGATCAAACAAACCGGCGAGGCGCTGCGTGGGCCCTTGCAGGATTACCTTTCTCGCTATGCCAGCGAACGCGAGCGGGCTTTTTTCATTGATGCGACCCGTACGCTATGGTCGGAGGAAGCCCGCAGCGACCTTCAGGACGACGACTTAGTGGTGCTTATTCCTGCCTTCGTGAGCTCGGAGTTGACCCGTGCTTTCGAGATCGGTTTTTTGCTCTATATCCCGTTTCTGGTGATCGACTTGATCGTCTCCAATGTGCTGATGGCAATGGGCATGATGATGGTCTCACCCACGTTAATATCAACTCCTCTCAAGATATTTCTGTTCGTTGCCGTGGACGGCTGGTCACGGCTAATGCACGGCTTGATTCTTAGCTATGGTGGAGGCTGAGATGAACGACGATATCTTTCTCTCACTGATGCAGAACGCGCTGTGGACGGCGCTACTGGTGTCGGCGCCGGCGCTACTGGTGGCGATTATGGTCGGGTTCGGGGTCGGTCTACTGCAGGCGTTGACGCAGATTCAGGATCAGACGCTGCCGCAAGCCGTCAAGCTGGTTGCCGTACTGCTGGTGCTGATCATCGCCGGGCCGCTACTGGCCGGGCCCGTCGTCAACATCACCGATCAGGTGTTGAACAACTTTCCAGCCTGGTCTCGTTGAGCCGGGCCGGCGTCGCTTATGCATTACGACGACTTCGCCCGCTTCCTAACCGATTTCGCCTATCCAATGATCGCGGCGGCAGCGGTCGGCGTGGCACGGGCGCTAGGCATGGTGCTGGTCACCCCAGCGTTTAATCGCCTGGGGCTGACCGGCATGATCCGTTCGGCAGTGGCGGTGACGATCTCGATTCCGCTGATGGTGCCGTTATTCGATGCCATGGTGAATGCCGAACAGCTATCAAGCTTCACCCTTACCGGCATGGTCATCAAGGAGTTGCTGATTGGCGTTGTCATCGGGCTGGTCTTTGGTGTTCCGTTCTGGGCCGCGGAAGTGGCTGGCGAACTCATCGACCTGCAGCGCGGCTCAACCATGGCGCAGATACTCGATCCCATGGGCTCAACGGAGTCCGGCGTTACCGCGACGCTGTTGACCGTGACGTTGTTGGCGCTGTTCTTCCTTACCGGCGGCTTTATGCTGCTGCTCGGCGGCTTTTATCGCAGCTATTCGTTGTGGCCAGCGGTGAATTTCACACCGCTGATGACCGAAGCGTCGGCGCTGGCGCTACTTGGCCTGCTCGACCAGGTGATGCAGATTGGTGTGTTGATGATAGCGCCGCTGGTCATCGCGCTTCTGGTCGCAGATTTGATGCTCGCCTACCTCGCGCGTATGGCGCCCAACCTGCACGTCTTTGACCTGTCACTCCCTATCAAGAACCTGTTGTTTGCATTCTTGATGCTGGTCTACGTCATTTTTCTGATCCCCTTTATGCTGGAGCACCTTGATGCCGCCAATCTCTATATGGAACGCCTAGAAGCCATATTGGGCACTATGGGGGGAACGCGGTGACAACAGGGGGGCGCGGGGTACTTTGAAAAGAGGGTATCAAAGCAGCATCACAAAGTTGCCATTAGAGTGTCACGCAGTCTCTTCAGACTGGTTTTCCGTCAGTGAAATTGGGCTTCTCGTTGCCTGCCCCATCAGCTTGCGCTAACCGTGGAGGAGTATTCGATGCGTGTCGACCCAAAAACCAACCCCAAAGCAACACCGTTGACCAGCGCCTTTGGAAATTTTGGCTTTGTCCTCGACCTGGCAAAAAAGGCGGAAGCGGGCAAAGATACTGTGGAAGCGGGCAAAACGCCGTTGATGCCGGGCAGCCAGGATTATGAGGACACGCTGAATTCACTGGCAGTGGATATGGCGGATGGCATCGATATCGACAACCGCAAGGTGTCCGCCCTGAAGGGAGACGCTGCGGATAAGTTCGAGGCGCTGGTCACCGCCGAGCTCAATGCGCAGCGCGCCGATGGCAAAAGCGCTGATCTGTCCAAGGCGATCGACAGTGCCAAGGACGCGCTGTTTGACCGCATCGGGCATGCCCTGGACAACGCAGATCGAAACGCCGACAAGGGCCTCGATGTCTTCGAGGGTTACTGGAAGCGCCATGGTGGTGAAGAGGCTGCGATCAACGCGGGCTATGACGCCTATGATGACTTTCTGGCCGATACCACGCTGACCGACAACCCTAGCTACGAAGATAACCTCAACGCTCTCGCTTCCGGGTTGGCTGGCGGCACGCTGACCGATCAGCGCAAGATACTGCACCTTGACTCCTCCGATACACTGTCCCAGCTCTATAAGAATCTGATCAAGAGCAAGCTGGACGAAGGCGCCACTACTGAGGAAGCGTTGAGTCAGGTCAATGATGAGCTGCGCGACCGTCTCGAAAACGCTGGTGGCAAGAGTGTGGTCAACGTCTTCGATGGCTACTTCAAACGTCACGGCGGGGAAGAGGATACTGAAGAGTTGGCCGAAGAGACTTACCTGGCCAATCGCGACGAAGACGACATCGCCTACGACGATACTCTAAATTCGCTCGCCAGCGATATGGCTGAAGGCATTGACATCGACAACCGCAAGGTGCGACCGCTGACAGGAGACGCCAGCGATCAGTTCAGCCAACTGGTGGAGTACCAGCTTAACCAGCAGCATGAGCGCGGCGATGCCCCGGATCTACAGGCAGCCATCGACGATGCCAAGGATGCCCTCTTTGACCGTACCGGCAACGCGCTGACCGATGCTGATAAGGACAGCAAGGACGGGCTCGATGTGCTCAATGGTTACTGGGAGCGTCATGGTGGCAAGGATGCTGCCACCTCCGCTGGCTTCGAGGCCTACGACGACTTTCTCGCCGACACCACCTTGACGGATAACCCGAGTTATGAGGATAACCTCAACGCACTGGCCTCTGGCTTGGCGGGCAGCACGCTGACGGGGTCGCGCCAGATTCTGCATATCGAAAGCTCCGAAACGTTGTCGCAGCTCTATCAGAACCTGATCGACAGCAAGATGAGCGACGGTGCCTCCCTCGAGGACGCCACTGCCCAGGTTAACGATGACCTGCGCGAGCGGATCAGGCACGCTGCCGGAGACGACGGCAAGGCGGTTCAGAATATCTTCGACGGTTATTGGTCGAGGCACGGTGGGGAGACCAACACCCAGCGTCTCGCCGACAATGCGGAGCTGGACACAGCCCGGCGCGATCACGATCTACCGGCCTTCAGCGATGTCGATATTCAGTCGATGGAAACCAGCGAGACCGATCCGGACGACAGCTCACGCAAGCTGACCGTCAGCGAGCTGACCTGGCAGAACCTGATCGAAGAGTGGAAGACGGGGATTGAGGACGGCAGTATCGATAAAAACGATGAGCGCGCCCAGTTCTACCGTGCGCTGCGAGCCCAGGGCGCGCTTGAAAACGGCCTGGATCTGGTCGGTCTCGATATGTCGGAAGGCTTGAGTCTTGACAACGTCACCGGCGAGGATCTCTCATCCATCATCGACGGCGAGAAGCTCGATGAAAGCCTCGGCGAGCTATTCGCCTCCGAGGCGGTGCAGGAGGATTACCAGGCGACCCAGGCAGACGCGATCGACAAAGTCGCCAATAAGGACGCGATCGCTTCGCAACTGGAGGAGACCGCCTTCAGCGAGGAGTACATCAACTACATCAACGACCTGCGCGAGAGCGGTCAGGGGGAACTCGCCGAGCAGGATATCTCGCGAACCTACAATGCACTTTCGGCGATGTTCCCGGCAACGGAAGAGAGTGACAAGGCAGCCGAGTTCGCCCAGAGCCTGCAGCTCGACTCGATGATCACCGATCTTGATGATCTGATTGCCAATCCTGATCAAATCAATGATGCCAACACCGCGACGGCCACGCAGGATGTGGTCAAGATGGTATTGACCGCGCTCAAGCGTGCCGGTGTCGATATTCCGCGGCGCACGGCGGAGACGATCGACAAGTTTGTTAACGAGTTTCTTGACGATAAGCAAACTGCTAAGAACTTCGGTAAGGCGCTGCAGGAGCTCGGGGATCGCTTCCAGAAAAATGGTTCGATCACCCAGTCGGACATCGATGGCCTGCTGAAGAACGGTGTCTACAAGGCGCTCAACGAACAGACCAACGGCGGCATGATGGCGCTGATTGGCACGCTCAACAGCAACGGCGCGTTGGGCACGACCGGCGGGCTGATCTCGCTCGCCTCGGGCATCTATCAGCTCGCAGGCGGCGCCAGCAAGCTGGCGGACAGCCACGAGGCGCGAATGGCCGTGGCCAAGGAGTTCATCAGCTTTCTGGGTGCCAGTCAGCACTTCGTCAACCTCGGCAGCAACATCTGGGACAAGGCCAAGGGCACCAACGTCAATACCATGCTGGGGCTCGACAAGACGCTGCCGCAGATATGGGCCGACGACAAGGTCAAGGGCAAGGCGCCCGCTCCTGATGCCCACACCTGGGAGCGTTTCAGCGAGAACTTCCAGCAGATCATCGACGATGCCCCGGTAGGTGATCAGAAGGCACTGGCCAAGAAGCTGGATATTTCCTATGAAGACGCTAAGAAGATAGTCGAGGGCGCCCAGAACGGATACGCCAAGAATCCGGCTCTGCCCGATGCCACGACGACGACCCGCACCGTCAGCTCTTTCCTGCGTGTGCTGGATGGCGCTGCCAACTCCGCCACTGGTGCGCTGGACATTGCCCTCGGCGGGCTGATGATCAAGCGCGGCGTGGATAGTGGCGACGGCGCTACCATCGGTCAGGGCGCCGTCACCGTCGCGGCGGGTGCCTTCGGCCTTGCCGGTGGAGCGTCATCGCTGGCGGCGCTCAAGGGCATTGCCGTCGCCCGTGCCGTCACCGGGCCGCTGTTCTGGATATCCGCCGGTCTGACTGTGGCGACGCTGCCATTCACTATTGTCCAGGATATCAAGCGCACCAACGCGCTGGAGGGGCATAAGGCTGACCTCAAGGAGCTTTTCTCGTCGCTCGATGAGGATGGCCTACTGACCGAAGACGGCCTGACCCGTTATGAGTTTCTCGAAGCGTACGTCCGGAGCTACGGTCAGCGCGATGCGCCGGACGACGAGAGCATTTTCGACTACCGCAGCGACGAGTATGAGTTCTACGTAGAGGAGGGCCATCTACCTAACTCGACCTGGGACGATTTCGAGCACGAAGATTATGCAGGTGATGGCAACAATCTCGATACGCAAATGGATAAAGGCTCGACAGTAGGTTCATAGGGTCACAGCAGCGCCATGAGCCAACAGCCCTCTGAAGAGAAATCGCTGCCGCCATCGTCGAAAAAACTTCGCGATGCGCGCAAGAAAGGCCAGGTCGCCAAGAGTGCTGATCTGGTCACCGCGATGGTGATGTTGGCCTGCACGCTTTATATCGCTATCAGCGTGAATGACATCATTGCCCGTGTGCAGGGGTTGATCGACTCGACCGCGCGACTCTATACCGAGCCGTTCGATACGCTGTGGCCACAGTTGATGACCCAGGCAGGCGAAGTACTGCTGCTGTCGGTGCTGCCGCTGGTCGGTCTAACGCTGTTGGTGATCGTGCTGACCAACATTGTGGTATTGCAGGGTTTTGTATTCTCCACCGAACCGGTTCAGCCTAAGCCGGAGAATATTGATCCGGTTCAGGGGTTCAAGCGCATCTTTTCGGTACGCGGGCTGGTCGAGTTTCTTAAGTCACTGTTCAAGATGGTGGCATTGGCCGTCGCGCTGGTGATTGTCTATCGCCTGGGCCTACAGTCGCTGATGGAGTCCTCACGCTGCGGCTACCCCTGCGTTCAAGGTACTTTTCTCGCCTTACTCCAGCCGCTGGTCATCACTGCACTGATTGCCTTCTTACTGGTTGGTGCTTTCGATGTGCTGCTCCAACGCTGGCTATTCGAGCGCGACCAGCGCATGACAAAGACCGAACAGAAGCGTGAGCGCAAGGATCAGGAAGGCGATCCGACAATGAATCAGGCGCGCCGCAAACAGCGGCGCGAAATGCATGAGCTGAACGCCAAGATCGGTGTTCAGTATAGCTCGCTGATGATCGGCACCGCAGACGGTTGGCTGGTCGGCATTCGCTACATTCGCGGCGAAACGCCAGTGCCGTTGGTGACCTGCAAGGCCTCACCCGATCAGGCCGCTAGCTTGTTGGCAAGTGCTGCGCCTCGTCGAATCCCGCGGGTTGCCGATCCGAAGCTGGCCGAGCTCATCGCCAAACGCGCGGGCAATGGCGATCCGGTGCCTGATGGTACCTTTCAGGCGGTCGCCGATATGCTGGTAGCGGCCAAGTTGATTTAGTCCTCATTCGGCTGCACTCGTTTGCTATGTCTGCCGAAGAGTAAGAATGGCTGGGTCAGAATGATTCATACGAATGACATGAAATCGAGCAACAATAAGCTGGCTGTCCAAACAAACCTCTGCTTGGGAGATATCCGATGTCTACTTTAGTGTCACCTACAAGCGTAAACGTCCCCACTCAAAAAACCGCCACCTCATCCTTCGACGACCAGTTGAATATTGCCAAATCCAGCCAGGTCCTAGTGGACTATTTGAAGCAGCAGGGCAAGTCGGCGATCAATGCCGATGAGCTCGCTCAGCTTGCCAATAATTCGTCAGGCAGTGTCCCGGCTGAAGTTTCGGCGGCTGCCTCCTACATGACGCGCCACACCAGTGTTTTTACGGCGATCGAAACCCATGATGTCCAGGGTAAAGATGGCCTTTCGGGTGTCTGGAACTTTGAGTGGGCGGCAGAGGGTGGCCTTGACGGTACATCGGTAGAGGCAATGGCGAACATGCAGGATGTCTTTGACCGTGCAATCACTAAATCTGCCGAAATTACCAAGTTGACCACCGAAAGCAAAACCGGACTGGATGCTACCAAACAGCGTCCGAGTAACTGAGTTTGCTTGCACGGTGAATAACTAAAAGCATTAAAACATTTGTCGAGTGCTGGATAATAAAGGCCTAGGCCTAATAAATCATCGGTGACGTAGCTGCATAAAAAAGCTCTGGTGGGTATACAGTCCTGGTAGGTATAAACCTAGTGGGTAGATAGAGTACCGTTAGTGATGCTTACCCTGTTCCTGGAGCTGTCTTGGATAGATTCGAAGAGATGCGCGTGTTCGCGGCGGTGGCGCAACTGGAGAGCTTTGCGGACGCCGCACGGCAGCTTGCACTGTCGCCGCCTCGGGTTACCCGGGCGGTGGCGGCGCTTGAGGCGCGTTTGGGCGTTGCGTTGTTACAGCGCACCACGCGACAGGTGCGCGTGACAGAGGCGGGGCGCCGTTACCTGGAGGATGCCCAGCAAGTGCTTGCGCAGCTTGCGGAGGCGGAAGCCGCTGCAACCGGCAGTTACCTCACTCCACGTGGCCTGTTACACATGACCGCGCCGGTGCTGTTCGGCGAGTACTTCGTTACCCCGCAGGTCGTCGATTATCTGGAACAGTACCCTGACGTGCAGGTGCGTGCTGAACTGATTGATCGGCCGGTCAACCTGCAGGAGGAGGGCATTGATGTGGCGGTGCGCATCGGCCATGTGCCGCAGGATTGCCAGCACTTGACCGTGCCAGTCGGCGAGGTGCGGCAGGTAGTTTGCGCAAGCCCTGCGTGGCTGGCCGAACACGGTGAGCCAGCGCACCCGCAAGAACTGGAGGCATTGCCTACGGTAGTGGCCGAAGGCGGCAATTTGAGCGGTCACTGGTGGTTCGAGGAGGAGGGCAAGCGCATCGAGGTAACGCCCTCGCCACGGCTGCGCATCACCGCTATTCATGCGGCGTTAACGGCGGTCGAGGCAGGTGCCGGGCTTACTCGGCTGCTGTCTTACCAGGTGGCTGCCAGTGAAGCCGAAGGTCGAGTACGGCGCGTGTTAACGCGTTTCGAACCAGTGGCCATTCCCATCAATATCTGGGTGACAGCGGGCCGTGGGCGTGCCGCCAGTGTGCGTACCTTCGTTGATTTTCTTGCCGAGCGGCTACGTGCCGACCCGGCGCTCGCCTACCGCAGTTAACCATGGCACTCTCCCCTGAATCACCGCTACGCTTTGAGGCCTTAAAGGCGCTTTCCGCCGTTGCCAGGCACGGCAGCGTGCAAGCCGCGGCTGAAGCGCGCAGCCAGCCGGCGGCGAAGCTCCACCGTTTGCTGCGCGCTCAGGAGCAGCGTCTGGGGGTCGCTTTGGTCACTACCTCTGCCAGGGGTAGTACGTTGACGGCGGCGGGCGAGCGATTGCGCGACTACGCCGATACGCTGATCCACGCAGTCACCGATGCCGACACCAGTGCGCGCCAGGAGCACCGCGAGCTCAACGGCACGCTACGTGTGCAGGCGCCCCAGGCGTTGATGGAGCCACTGCTGTTGCCGTTAGTATTGCGGCTGCAAGAGCAGCATTCTGCGCTGAAGATCTACCTGCTGGCTGATGAATACCCTGCCCATATAGAAAGTGACGCACCGGCGCACCTACGCCTGATGCGTGGGCCGCTACCTGCCTCCGCTTATGCCAGGCCCCTGGGGGATTTGCGCGTTGGTCTGTTTGCTAGCCCCCGCTACTTGGACATGGCTGGGCGCCCCGGTAGTCTGCAAAGCTTGGCCCGTCATGCGCTTATTCACTGCGCCAGTGAAGGACAGGCGCCTGTCTGGCGCTTGGCTGAAGATTATCCTTTGCGTTTTGAACCCAGGCTTGCCATCAGCACCAGTGCTGCAGCGCTGCGGGCTGCCATGGAAGGTGCGGGAGTCGTGTGTTGCTATCAATTGGAGGCGCGTCGCGCCTGCGAGCGGGGGCTGCTTGAACCCGTTGCTGAACCTCTCTGGCCTGCGGGGCAGCCACTGGCGCTCACCTATAGCCTTGGCATCCGGGCGCCCGCCAGCGTTATGGTCTTCCTGGAGCTGGCAACCCCCTGGTTGAGAACGCAGTTGGCCGGCTGATTATTTCATTCAGCGCAATTTTGTATTGTTCAGTATCGCTATTCTTGCACTCCTTGATTTAGCGCAGGATGGATAACGTCGCTTAACACCTGTGACGCTCATCTATCGAGGCGCTCACTCAAGGAGATAATCACATGTCACATGCTATCAAGGTTTACCGCCACGCTCTTTCCGGCCACTGCCACCGCATCGAGCTGATGCTTTCGCTACTTGGCTTGCCCGCCACCTTTATTGATGTGGATCTCGCCGCGGGTGAGCACAAGGCATCGCCTTTTCTTGATATGAACGCCTTCGCACAGGTGCCGGTGATCGATGACCAGGGGGTTATCCTGGCGGATTCCAATGCCATTCTGGTCTATCTGGAACGTCGCTATGGTTCTGGTCGCTGGTTACCGGACGATCCGTTGCTTCAAGCCCAGGTACAACGCTGGCTGTCCGTGGCGGCAGGGCCTTTGGCGAACTCCGCGATGAAGGCCCGGCTGGTGACGGTCTTTAATGCCCCTTTCGACCCTGAACCGCTGATTGCTGATGCCCATGAGCTGTTCGCGATTGTCGATGCCCACTTGGCGCATCAGCCCTTCCTGGCGAGTGAGCACGCCACGCTGGCGGAGATTTCGCTCTACAGCTACATCGCCCATGCGCCCGAAGGGAATGTCTCGCTGGAACCCTACCCGCATATCCGTGCTTGGCTGCAGCGTATCGAGGCGCTGGAAGGGTTTGTACCCATGAAGGTGACCAAGGTGGGGCTGGTGCGCTAGGCCAGCCGATATAGCATTTCAAATCGGTGCGGGCGGACTGCTCGCGAGGAGTCTAGGGTGAATAACGACGTCACCAGCAGCCCATGGCATGAAGGCGAGCTTGCCTTGCAGCGCGTGGTCGGCGTGGAAAAACAGATGGCGGAGGTGGGCCGCAAGGTGATGCGTCCCTTTCTAACGCCGCAGCTGCGGCACTTCTTTCCCCAGTTGCCCTTTGTGGCGGCAGCAGCGGTGGATCATGACGGCTGGCCTTGGGTCACGCTGTTGGAGGGCGCGCCGGGCTTTGTTCATGCGCCGGATGAGTCACGGCTCGATCTAACATTAACGCCGTCTGCGGATGATCCCGTTACGCCGCTGATTACCAGCGGCGCTAACCTGGGGCTGCTGGGAATTGAGCTACCCACGCGCCGCCGCAATCGGGTCAATGGGGTGTTGCGGGGCTCAGCAGGCCGATGGCAGCTAGAAGTCGTTCACGCCTTCGGTAATTGCCCCCAGTACATTCACGACTGGTCGACGATGAGGTCGGTGCAGCCCCAGCCGGGCACCGTGCTAACCACGCGCGAGGCGACCCTCGATCAGTTGCCAGAGCCGGTGCTGGCGCTGGCGCATATCGACCGGGCGATCACGGCCTTCGTGGGTAGTTACGCGCATACCGACCAGGGCGTTCAGGTGGATGCCTCCCATCGCGGTGGGCAACCGGGGTTTATTCGCCGCCAGGGATCTGATCTGATCCTGCCCGATTTTGCGGGTAACCAGTTCTTCAACACGCTGGGTAACGTGCTGACCAGTGGTCGCGCTGCTTTGGTGATACCGGATTTTGTAAGTGGAGATGTGCTGCATCTGACCGGCGAAGCGCGGCTTGTGGACGAGGAGACCGCTGGAGCGCGTTATCCTGGCGCTGAACGCTACTGGTGCCTGACGCCACGACATATTGTTTGGCGGCCGGGGGCCTTGCGCTGGCGTAGCAAAGCAAACGCAGTGGCCAATGAGGCGGCGCCCCATGGGCCCTGGCAGCCACTTGCGCTTGCTAAACGGCAGCGTGTTCAAGTGGCCGCGGTGGTGCAGGAGACACCTGAGATCCGCTCTTTCTATTTGAAGAGTGCCCGACAAGACAAGGTGCTGGCGCCCTTCAACGCGGGCCAGTTTATTACGTTACACGTGCCGCGCCTGGATGGCACGGCGTTGGTACGCAGCTATACGCTTTCGGGTGACAGCCAGCAGGCCGGTTATCGTATCAGTGTGAAGGCCGAGGGTGAAGGCTCGCACTACGTGCACAGTGCGCTTCAGGTGGGTATAGAACTAGCTGTGAGTATGCCAACGGGATCATTCACTGCAGAGGCTAGTGGCTCCGAGCGTGCTCACTGGGTATTGCTGGGTGGCGGTATCGGTATTACACCGCTGGTGAGCCTGGCCCATGAGTTGACCGGCGCAGGACGGGGACCGGTCACCCTAATTCAGAGCGTGCGCGAGGCTGCCGAGGCCCCTTTCAGTGATGAACTACGTGACCTGGAAGCTCAAGGGCTACGTTTACAACGCCATGTGACGGGCGCAAAAGCAGTACCCAACGACTGGCGGGCTGGTCGGGTGTCGCTGGCAGAGGCGCTTACCGGAGAGGCGCTGGAGGAGGTACTCCTTTATCTTTGCGGCCCTGCCGCCTTTGTAGAGCGCTATCATCAAGAAGCGCTGGAGCTCGGACTCATGCCCGCGCAGATACACACAGAAGCGTTTGGCCCCTCGGCGCTGGCGCAAATATATACGGTCCCCACCGCTGAACAGCCGGTAGAAGTCAGCTTTGCCAGCCCCAGCGCGGTGACCCACTGGCAGCCGGGTGAAAGCTTGCTGGAAACCGCTGAAAAAGCGGGGCTTCAACCTGCCTATGGGTGTCGTAGCGGTAGCTGTGGCGAGTGCGCTTGCATGCTGGTGCAAGGGGAGGTTACCTACCCAGATGGCATCTCAGCGCCAGATGGGGAAATACTGCTGTGCAGCGCCCGCCCAGCAGCGCACTCGGGGGAGATAGCCATCACGCTGTCTAACGGTTAACTGTGCCGCAATCGATTAAAAGGTTCCTGGATAGGCGCCGCCGTCTAGCAGGATATTCTGTCCTGTTAGATAACCTGCATGCTCGCTGCACATAAAGGCGCAGAAGGCGCCAAACTCCTCGGCGGTGCCGAATCGCCGCGCAGGAACCCCTTGGGCTCGCTGCTCGCGTACCTGTTCGGTAGTTTGCTGACTCTTCTCGGCGACATTTTTGAAGTTGCCGCGCAGGCGGTCGGTATCAAAGGAGCCGGGCAGTAGGTTGTTGATCGTGACGTTGTGCGAGGCGAGTTGCGGCTGGCGTGCAAGCCCCGCGACGAAGCCGGTTAGCCCGCTGCGCGCGCCGTTGGATAGCCCAAGAATATCGATGGGGGCTTTTACCGCGCCCGAGGTGATATTGACCACGCGGCCAAAGCCGTTGGCGGCCATATGGTCTACAGTGGCCTTGATCAGCTCAATAGGCGTGATCATGTTGGCATCCACGGCCTGTATCCACGCCTCCCGATCCCAGTCGCGAAAATCACCCGGCGGCGGCCCGCCATTATTGTTGATCAGAATATCGACCTGCGGACAGGCGGCCAGTAGCGCCTCGCGTACCTCCTCGCGCCCGATATCCCCAGCCACAGGGCGAACTTCGATGGCTGGATTAAGGGCCCGCAACGCGTCGGAGGTCTTTTCGAGCACCTCGGCATTGCGTGAATTAATGGCTAGGTTGACGCCCTCTTTGGCCAGCGCTTCGGCGCAGCCTCGCCCCAACCCTTTGCTCGCTGCGCATACCACGGCCCAGCGTCCCGCGATTCCAAGATCCATACCATGTACTCCTGTGTGTTCGATATTTGCGCTCAACGTGACGAATAGCCACCGTCTACCGGTAATAGTACGCCCGTTATAAAGTTTGCGCCCGGTGAAGCCAAGAACAGCGCTGGCCCAGCGAGGTCGTCGGGTTTGCCCCAGCGGCCCATGGGCGTGCGTCCGACGAGTTCCGCCGAGCGTTCGCTGTTCTGGGTGAGTGCTGCCGTCAAGTCGGTGGCAATCCAACCTGGCGCAAGGGCATTGACGCGAATACCATCGCTGGCCCAGGCGATCGCCAACGACCGTGTGAGTTGGGCCACGCCGCCCTTGGAAGCAGAGTAGGCCGGGGCATGGCCGCTGCCAAAAAACGACAGCATAGAGGCGGTGTTGATAATGCAGCCACCCGCTGCCTTGAGAGCTGCATGCGCGGCATGGCAACAGCGCTGTGTACCGTTTAGGTTGATGTCGATGACCTCAGCAAAGCCTTTGGGTGTGAACTCCTTGCCGTCACGCTGGATGACGCCAGCGCAGTTCACCAGCACATCCAATGTTGGGAACGCCGCGAAGAAGCGCTCAACCTGGGCCGGGTCACGCACATCGAGTTGGTGTCGGTCGGTTACGTCTTCGGCTTGCTGTTCGCTCTTAGGCTCGATGCCGGTGACGTGGACTTCGTCACCCTGGGCGGCAAACGCCAGCGCGATCGCCCGACCAATGCCGGTAGTCCCGCCAATAACGATAACAGTGTTCATATCGCTCCTTTTTAGAACGTGAAAAGGGGGTTAGGTCGCAAAATGGGTCGGTTAAGCTGAGGTAGCTGACGCACGTGTCTGCCAGGCCGAGCGAACGCTGGAGACGATAATGGCCAGCCACACCAGCAATGCGAGCCCACCCAACATGGCGGCGATGGGGCGTTCGAAGAGCACTAGCAGTTCGCCATTGGCTTTGATCATTGAGCGCATAAAGTTGCTCTCCACTACCGGGCCGAGAATCACTGCCAGGATCATGGGGCCGATAGGGAAGTCGTTCTCCACCAGAAAATAGGCCAGCAGGCCCAGCCCAAGCATCAGCCAGACATCCAGCAGGCTGTTGTTGGCAGCGAAGGCGCCTACGATACAAAACAGCAAAATCAGCGGGTAAAGCACGCTGGAGGGCACCGCAAGGATATGGCGCGCGCCGCGTATAGCGAGCAGGCCAAGAGGTAACAACAGCAGGTTAGCCAGGATAAACACGATGAAAATGGCGTTGACCAAGGTGGCGCTGGAAGTGAAAACGTCTGGCCCTGGCGTAATGCCTTTCATCATCAGTACACCGATAATAATGGCGGTGATAGTGTCGCCTGGGATGCCGAACACCAGGGCGGGAATGTAGGCACCCGAGAGTGCTGCATTATTCGCCGAGCTGGCCGCGACCAGCCCTTCGGGATGCCCGGTGCCATACTTCTCGGGCGTGCGCGAGAGCTTGCGCGACAAGGCGTAGCTGATCCACGAAGCGATATCGGCACCCGCACCGGGCAGTGCGCCGATCAGCGTGCCGAGTACGCCACTGCGTGCGATCCCTGCCTTGTATTGCCACATCAGGCCGCCCACACCGCTAAAAGGCTTCTCCACTGGTGGGGGCGGTGGAAAGTGGGTGTGGCCAATTTCGGGCATGCGCCGCAGTAGCTCGGCGACGGCAAACAGGCCTATCAATACTGGTAGAATTGAGATGCCGCTGAGCAGATCAGAGATACCGAAGGTAAAACGGATCTGGCCTGAAACTGAGTCCATGCCCACCATGGCGATTAACAGGCCGATGAGCATTGAAATTGCACCTTTAAGCGGGTCCGCGCCGGATACCAGTACGGCGCAGGAAAGCCCGAGCAGTGCCAGCCAGAAGTACTCGTCGCTGGTAAAGCGAAGAGCGAAGTCGGCGACCAGTGGAGCGAAAAACGCCAGAATTGCCACCCCGATGAGCCCGCCAACGACCGAACACGCCAAGTTGACGCCGAGCGCCTGGCCGATCTTGCCCTGACGGCCCATCAGGTAGGCTTCTTCGGTATAAGCCGCCGAGGCGGGGGTGCCGGGGATGCGTAGTAAGGCACCGGGGATGTCGCCGGCTACGATGGCCATCGCCGTGGCGGCCACGATAGCGCTGATCGCCGGGAGCGGCTCCATGAAAAAGGTTACCGGGACGAGTAAGGCGGTGGCCATGGTCGCAGTCAGGCCAGGAATGGCGCCGATCAGCAGGCCGAATAGCGAAGCGCCGAGGATCACCGCGAGGACATCCCAGGCGAACACCATGCCTAACGCTGCTTGTAGTTCCGCCATTAGTAGATCACCTCTTCGAGAATGCCCAGATCAAGCGGCACGTGCAGCAACAGGGCGAAAACACTCCATACCACCGCACTTGCCACAATGGCGACGATAACGGCCATCCCCCAGCGGCCGTCAGACAACCAGCCAATCAATAATGCGAGCATTAAGGGCGCTACCAGCGGGAAGCCGAGCAGCGGTGTTAGCAACACGTAACCAGCAACGGCGGCGATAACAGCGAGCAGGCATGTCAAGGTGCGCGACAGCGTCACCTGCCCCTGCCAAATGAACAGTGCTCCACGCTGCTGCCAGCCACGCAGAGACAGTAGCAGGCCAAGCCCAACCAGAAAGGTGCCGATGATGGTGGGAAAAGTGCCGGCCCCGTAGGGCTGGCGCGCTAACGGCGGGAAATCCTTGGAGGCCCATATAGTAACGGCGCCAAGCAGCGCCATTACCAGCCCCAGCAAGAGGTCGTTGATGCGCATGGTGTTATTCTGCCAGGCCCAACTTATTGATTATCTCGCCGTTGTTTTCGTCGGCTTCAGCCATGAAGTTGCGAAAGCCTTCCGGACCTTCCCACTGCATGCCGAAGCCCTGATTGGTCATGAACTCCTGGAATTGGTCAGATTCATAGACGGCTTCTGCGGCCTCGGCCAGAGTATCGACCACATCATCGGGCAGTCCTGCGGGGCCGATCAAGCCACGCCAAGTACCTGCCGCCCACTCATCGCCAGTGACTTCTTCAGCAGTGGGGATGTCAGGGAAAGCATCAAGACGCTCGTTGGCGAACACAGCAAGCGTTCTCACGCGCTTCGCGTCGCGCATGGATTCAGCCTCAGGCAGCGAGGAGAACACGAAATCCACGCCACCGGCGGCGAGTTCCTGGAGGCCCGGGGCAGCGCCTTCGCTCGGGACGAGTGAAACGGTGTTGGGATCAATACCCTGCTGGTTCAGAAAACCCGCGAATGCTAGGTGATAGGCGGCACCTGGCGCAGAGCCTGAGACAGTGTATTCGTTGGGATTGGCTTCAATGTCTTGAAGGGCACTGTCTAGATCTTCCCAGTCTGATTCGGCGCTGACGTTAAATGCCGCGGCGTCGAGATTGATCAACGCAATCGGCGACAGATCCTCATACGAGATTTGAGAGCTGCCAATGTGTCGATAGGTGGTGATCTCGGCGGTCACCAGGCCAAGGGTATAGCCATCCGGCTCGGCGTTGGCCATGACCGTGTGACCCACCACGCCGGCGCCGCCGGTGCGGTTGACCACATTGACCGTTTGACCAAGCTCTTCCTGCAACCCGTTGGCCAATTGGCGGGCCACTGCATCGGTGCCGCCGCCCGCTGACCAGGGGACGATCAGTTCAATCGGTTTTTCGGGGTAGTCGGCTTGGGCAGTGCCGATGGATAAGGCGAAGGCGGCCAGGCTGATGGTTACGGCTAGCGGGGTTTTGTTGAATATCATGAGGATGCTCCTGTCGTGTTTTTGTTGTTGGCGTTAGGGCCTTAATTCATGCGTTGGGTTTTTAAGGGAACATCTCGCTTTAGCGAATGAACCGGTCGACATAGTCACGGCCAAGCCCGCAGCTTTCATAGTGCTTGCGGCACATGTCGACCTTGGTGAAGACATCTTCGAACCCGAGGTGCTTGCCCCATGGGTCAACGTAATACATGACACCGTTGACCTGAAAGAGCGTGATCATTTCCTCGACATCCTCGTCGACGACCAGGGTGTGGGTCTCACCTGGAGGCTCGTAGACATAGCTACCCTCGGTAGCCACCCAGTCATGTTCGAGATACCGCCATTTGCCTTTGAGCACCATGCCATGCACCGGGTTGGGGTGACGGTGGCGGCTGAGCACTCCAGACTTGCGGACACGCAGTAGGTTGACCCAGTAGCCCTGGGACACGTTCAGACACAGCGGACGGAAATCAACGTTTTCCGCTTGCGGCACCCAGATACGTTCATCCTGGGGAAGGGCGTGCGGCTCGACAATTTCTAGAGCGGCCTCAGCGGGTTGCGGATATTGGTAAGGCATCCGCTGATGATCATCAGCTTGAACCGGCATATTCCCTCCGTCCACAATGTGGACATAAAGATCATAATATGGACAATATGTTCTCAAGGTAAGAGCCAGGGCGAGATGCGTCAATTGACCGTGACGGATTACTGGTTAGACATTCGTATTATTTGAAGAGGCGATTAATGACGGCTGACGACGAAGAGCGAGTGCCGCGGCCCAACGTCCAGGGTGCCGCCGCGGTGACCAAAGGACTGCGCCTGCTGCAAGTGATAGCTGAGCTTGGCGTTGACGCGACCATCCGTAACATCCAGGCACGCCTGGGAATGCCCCGGCCTACGGTCTACCGGTTGCTGAACACGCTCGAACAGGAGCGGTTTGTCGAACGTAACCCTTTAGGTGGAGAGTACGTACTGGGTCGCGAGTTGCTGCGTCTCACTCATCAATCGCTGGCGCGGAGCAGCTTGCAGGAACGCGCTCGGGCCACTTTACGCGCCATTGGTAAGCAGACCGGTGAAACGGTGCACTTGGGCGTACCATTTGGCTGCCATATGACTTTCGTTGATAAGGTGGAATCGCCCGAAGCGGTGCGCATGGCTTCGTATATCGGCATGCCAGTGCCAATGCATTCTACTTCGGTAGGTAAGGCTTATCTCGCCGCCCTCGACGAGGCAACCCGTGAGCAGTATCTGGCTCAATTGACCTTAGAGCCTGTCACACATCGCACCTGCACGACGCTTGAGGCGTTACGCAATGAACTCACGCTGACGCGAGAACGTGGTTACGCAATCGATGACCAGGAAAATGAACTAGGCATTATCTGCTTCGGTCAGGCAGTTCGCGGCGCCGATGGTCGCGTTGAAGGGGCTATCAGCGTCAGCGTGCCACGCTATCGACTGCCTGATGATGGGCATCAACGTATATTGGAGTGTATCCATTCGCTATGCAGTGACGCTGGCTTGGTGTAGTGCCTTGGCTTAAGGCGTAATGAGCATTAATTAAATAGAGTGTAGTGCTGTAGGCAAGTCGTGATTAGCTAATATTATTGCGAAATGCCTAAGTCTCTTCGGTAATGGCACTCGCGTAAGCAGTGCCCTCCCAGCGGCGCACTCGGGGAGGTTAAATATCATGATTGTGTAGTCGGTAGCTATGGGGGTAAAAAATTCGATTAGCTTGCTAACATCAGTCTATCATGCTGATTCAATTTTGCGATCCTTACGGCTAGCTCATGGATATACTGGATAAACGTGCTTTCTATTTGTTGGAGGTGAACAGCTGTGGCGGTATTCGCGCAGCGGCAGAGCATCTGCATATCAACCCTTCCGTGGTGAGCCGCCAAGTACGAGGCCTCGAACGAGACTTGGGTATGGCGCTGCTAGAACGGCAGGGGCGTCATGTCATGCTGACGGAAGCGGGCCAATTGGTGGTGGATAGTTTTCTAGCTCAGCGGCGGTTGAACTCAGAGCTGGGGGATACGCTGTCTCGTCTGCGTAACATGCAGGCGGGGAAAGTGGTGGTATCTGTGGGTGATGGCTTTGTGGATAGCTTCATCAATTACGTGATGCGACGGGTTTCGAAGCAGTATCCAGATGTACTGATCGAGATAAAAACAGGTATTTACTATCCACGAGAACCCCATGAAATGGTGGCTAACGACGAGGTTGATATTGCTATTACCTATGGTCCAGTTTCTGATCCGAGGCTCATTGTGCACTCTTTTGAGCGAGGGCCGCTGTGTGCTCTGGTTGCAGTGTTTCATCCCCTCGCCAGTCAGGAAAGTGTTTCGGTGGCGGAGCTATTAAAACATAAGCTAATTTTTCTACCGGATGTGTCGGGGTCGCAGCAATTCGTCAATGCTCTGTTTAGCGCCGCTGGGCAACCGGCAACGCCTAGCTATCGCTGCAATTTGCACTCCGTATCCCGACGCATGGCGAGTGCTGGCATTGGAGTGTCATTTATGACAGCGGCGGCTGCGCGCAATGAAATAGAGTCTGGGTTACTTAAAGCGGTTCCCATTCAGCATCCTATGGCTGCCAGCAGTCAGGGCAACCTAGTGCGCCGAGTCGGCAGAAGGCTGTCGCCTGCTGCCGACTATCTGTGGAAACTTATGCTGACAATGCAGTGATGCTTAGCGGCATCAGTTAGCCATCATGTAAACGCCGGGGCCAATCGGCCATCCCATGGCTAGCCAGAACATCAGAAACGCAGACCAGGCGATCAAGAAGCTCAAGGCAAGTGGAAGCATGGTGGCGATGAGCGTGCCTAATCCCATATCAGGCTTGTAGCGCTGCATATACACCAGGGCGACCGAGAAGTAGGGGCTCATTGGGGAAATGATGTTGGTACTAGAATCACCGATGCGGAACATCGCCAATACAAAGGCGGGATCAAAGTCGATCATCATTAGCATGGGTACGAAGACCGGCGCCATTAATGCCCACTGTGCCGAGCCACTGGTCATAAAGACGTTAAGTACCGCGCTCATCGCAATAAACGCACCTACTAGCGGAAGCCCAGTAAACCCGGTGCTTTGTAGAATGTTTGAGCCTTCAATGGCAATGTACTGACCAAGCTCCGACCAACGGAAGTAGGCAATAAATTGCGAAATGGCAAAGAACAGCACGAGGGTGGGTGCCAGATCGCTAGCTGACTCGGCCATGTGTTTGGGCACGTCACGGCTACTGGTGATCTTGCTGGTAGTGATGCCATAAACCAGCCCAATAGTGACGAAGTAGATAAACATAAGCGGCACCAGCGAGCGTAGGAACGGTGATGGAATCAGGCCGCCCTCTTCATTACGCAGTGGCGATGCCTCCGGTACCACGGCTATTAGCACCAGCGCGAGATAAAGCAAAGTGGCAATGCCGACACGCTTGAGGCCTCGCTTTTCTGCCTCAGTCAATTCTGGTTTGACGATATCAGTTTTAAAGTCCTTGCCCATCGGCAGGGTACGTTGAAGTCTGGGCTCCACTATTTTATCGACAATCAAGGTGCCCATAGTCGCAAGTACAAATACTGAGCAGGCCACGAAATAGTAGTTGTCGATCGGTGACACATAGGCTTCAGGGTTGACTAAACGCGCAGCGTCAGTGGTAATGCCGGCAAACAGTGCGTCCCCTACGGTAATGAAGAGGCTAGCATCAAACCCCGCTCCAGCGGCAGCGTAGGCAGCTGCTGCACCGGCAATCGGATGTCGCCCAACCGAGTAGTACACCATAGCCGCTAAGGGAATTAAGATTAGGTAGTTGGCGTCTGATGCGATGCTGCCGCAAATGCCGGCCATAAATACACAGAAGGTAAGCAGAGAGGGTGGCGCTTTCGCCACACTGACCTGCATCAACGTTGACATCAGGCCGACTTTATCCGCCAAGCCAATGCCAAACATGACGACTAGAATCAGTCCCAGTGGGGGGAAGTTGACAAAGTTACTGACCACACTGGTCAACATGAACTCGATCCCATCCGATGAGAGCAGGCTGCGAACGTAAACCTCTGCATCGGTTTGGGGATTAATCGCAGAAACACCCAAGGTAGCGAGTATGGTGGAAATCATCACGACAATAGCCGCTAGAATGGTAAACAAAATAAAGGGGTGGGGCAGCTTATTGCCCACTCGTTCTATAGAAGAGAGTACGCCTTGCATCATTTTGACCCTTATTTTTAAACGTTATTTTTAAACCTGATGGCTTGGTAAAGGACTATTAGTAAGTGGGTTTTTAGTGCTTGGTTAGCAGTTCTTTGGCTAGGGCTACGAACATTCCGCCTGCCACTGGTAGGATTTGATCATTGAAGTCATAACGCTCGTTGTGCAGGTAAGCACCTTCGCCGTTGCCGACAAAAAAGAAGCAGCCAGGTACTTCCTGGAGATAAAAAGCAAAGTCCTCCGCGCCCATGGTGGGCATATAGTCCAACTGCTGAATATCATTGCTCACGGTGTGCTTGGTGGCTATAGACAGCACTCGTTCCGACCAGGCTTGATCATTGACTAGCGGGGGGACTTGGTGCAGGTGCTCCATATGGTAATAAGCACCATGCGCTGCACAAACACCTTGGGTCACTTGCTCAAGTTTTCCCGCCAATGCTTCTCGGGAAGAGGGTCGGTCGCTACGAATATTAACCAGTAGCTCGGCGTGGCCGGGAATAACGTTGGCAGCATCGCCAGCATGGAAGGAAGCTACTGTAATAACGCCCGCTTCCAGTGGCGATTTATGACGCCCTACCAGCCCCTGCAACTGTTGCACCAGCGATGAACCTATATAAATAGGATCTACCGCCAGGTGCGGCATGGCTGCGTGGCCAGAGACGCCTTCTATAGTGACTTTATAAGTGTCGTTTCCTCCCATTGCCGGGCCAGGTTTAACGAACAGCTGACCGGCAGGAAAGCCTGGGCGGTTATGGTAGCCAAACACGGCGTCCACTTGTGGGTTTTGTAGCACGCCCGCTTTAACCATTAAATCGGCACCGTTTCCACCTTCTTCGCCCGGCTGAAACAGCAGTTTGATATGGCCGCACAGCTCGTCCCGCATTGCCATCATAGTTTCTGCGGCAAGCAGCAGTGTGGCGGTATGTCCATCGTGGCCGCAGGCGTGCATTAGACCTTCTCGCTGGGAACGGTGGGCAAAGGCGTTGGTTTCATTAATCGGCAGTGCGTCCATATCGGCACGAAAAGCAAGCACGGGCCCTTCCCGACCTGTATCCAGTTCCGCCATGACGCCAGTGGTGGCGATGCCTTCCGTTACTTGATAACCAAGTTCGTTAAGCCGCTTGGCAACGAGCCTCGCAGTATCGTTTTCTTGGAATTTAAGCTCTGGATTCTGGTGAAGCTTATGCCGCAGTTCGGTGGCTTCATGCAGTTGCTGTTTTGAAAATACTTGCTCTGAAAACATGTCCTGTCCTTGCCGTTATCGATGTATTTTTTTGGCGCTTTAACGTTAAGCGACTTGGCAGGCAGAAAAGAGGCAGTTGAGTAACGAGTTTGTTGCTTTGAAAGCAACATTGGTGGGGGGAAGTGTCCCCTTGCATAGTTGCACAAGCTATAGCGCAGTGTTCAGGGAGATGAGAATTAGCGACGAACCTATCGTCAAACGTTGAACGACCAAACGACAAGCCGCGGTGATGATGGATATTTTAAAGGCACAACCACGGCCGTAGGGTGGCTCGTGAGTATTCGCTCAGTGTCTCCGAAGTCGATGGTGGGGTCGAAGAGAACCAGCGCAACATAGCGAATGGTTTCCGAGCATGCCCGAAGGATTTCCGTAAACAGTAGGAATCCGAGCGGCGGGAGCCAGGGAGACTCGAGGCCCTGCATACCGGAGCACGAAGCGTTCCATGCTCTTGTCGAAGTGGTTGACATGGATGCCTTCTTAGAGCCCATTATTACTACCAAAGTATACCGTGATGATTGAGGCCCTATGAGCTATCGTGTGCATTGTGGTATGCAGAAGTATTCAAAAGTATTCTTTTGCAGGTGTTAGCTTGATTAGCACTCTTAGTTTGTTTGGCCTGAGGACGACGGATGACCTCATGTGTAAAAACGTGGCCGAAGGGGCTGGTAAGAAGGTATTGGCGTGTGAACTACCTGCTGATGAGGTGACGTTTGCCGATGCGCCCGTAGTGATTATTAGACAGCCAAAACACGGCCTTTGAGTCGTTATTAACACTGGCGCACTGAGGTTTATCATGGCGACATTACAGGAACACAGAACCATGACAGGTCATATTGAACAACCCGGCCTGATAAGAGCGTTGGATAAGGTTTGTAGATGCCTGGAAAACGCTCTTATTTTTGTTGCCGGATCTATGATTATTTGCGCCATGGCAATTACGTTTGTCGATGTCGTAATGCGTTATATTTTCAACTCACCACTTAATTGGTTTTTTAACCTAATCACCATGTACCTTCTTCCAGGGTCTTATTTTCTGGCGTTCTCTTATGCGTTGAGAACGGGAAGCCACCTGAAGGTTGATTATTTCAAAAGCAAGCTGCCTTTAAAATTCACCAGCTTTTGCCTTTTGGTCTTCGGCCTCATCGCCACATTGATGTTTAGCTATATTGCTTATACCTATTCTTTAAGGGCATACAGTGCCTGGCAAGAGAACGAGATCGTTTATGGCGTTGTGAGCTGGGTTGTTTGGCCGTCTGAATTTATTATCGCTATCGGCTCCTTTGTTTTCTCGTTCAGGTTGTTAATAACAACAATAAATAACTATGTTTCTAAAGGGGGCGAGCTGTGATGGTCATTGCTTTATCTTTTCTCTTTCTGTTTTTTCTTTTGATAATAGGCATTCCGGTTGCAATCAGTCTTGCGATATCCGGTGCTTTGGGCATTTTTCTAACCAATGGGATAGATGTCCTGCTGGGGATCCTATCGGCTTCGCCAGGCTCTGCTCTGACGACCTACGAGCTGCTCACCATTCCGATGTTTATCCTCATGTCGGAATTTATGGGGGTCAGCGGTATCACCGGCTCCCTGTTTAGCGCCATTGCCAAGTGGACAGACAAGATACAGGGTGGCGTGGGGATTGCTGCTGTTGTCACAGGTGCTGCTTTTGGTGCAATTTCTGGTTCCAGTACAGCGGCTGCAGCCACGCTGGGGAAAATCAGCACGCCCGCCATGCAGGCTGAGGGGTATTCTCCGAAAATGGCTGGCAGTATTGCCGCTATTTCGGGCACTATTGCTATGCTGATTCCTCCCAGTGTCGCACTGATTTTCTATGGGCTGCTCAGCGGGGTTAGCATCAGTGACCTTCTGATTGCTGGCATAGTGCCTGGCATATTGGTGACGCTCACTATCGCCATTACCATCAAGATTCTGATCATCCGAAATCCAGTAGCCTCTAATAATAAGACCTATAGCTTCCGCGAAAAGCTGACAGCACTGAAGGTAGCTACCCCCTTTCTGATGCTGTTCAGTGTTGTTACGGGATTAATCTACACTGGCATTGCCACACCCGTTGAGTCCTCGGCTTTGGGTGCACTAGGCGCACTTTTGCTTGCTTTGAAATCAGGCAATCTCAATGCTGAAGCATTCAAAAATGCCGTTATAAATACGTGCTGCATTTCTGCCATGATCGGCCTTATTGTTGTTTGTGCACATGTTTTCGGTTACTTCATAACCATGACCGGCATCACCCGAAACTTAGTCAACTATGTGGGGCTGCTGGATGTTTCGCCATACCTTATCTTGTTCTTTTTGGTGATCCTCTATCTGGTTCTGGGGTTGTTTCTAGACCTGATCTCCATTTTGATTCTCACTATTCCTGTGGTTCTTCCGGTTGTTGTTTCGCTCGGATTCGACCCGATCTGGTTCGGTGTGATCGTCATTTTGTTGGCTGAGATAGGTATCGTCACGCCACCGGTCGGCATGAACGTCTTTGTGGTGGCGAAAGTGGCCAATGTGCCTGTCGAGGAGCTTTTCTCAGGCGTCATACCCTACATCGTCATGCTGCTTGGTTTGATCGCTTTGTTAATAGCATTTCCACAGATTGTGCTGTGGCTTCCATCAACGGCTATGTACTGACGCGTAATGTTGGTAACTAGTCTTCGCCAATTTGTAGGAGTTTGGGTCAACGATAGATAGGGTTCATCTATATAAAGGTGGGTTAAGGTTTAAGCTTGTTGTAAAAACGTTATACCTATCATCAATGCACCATGCATTATTGGAAGATTTTGTTTATCCCGCTGTATTGATTAATGACTGGCACAAAAACTGAAGAGCGATAAAAAAGGGAGTACCATCATGAATAACTATAAAAAGCACCTTCCACTGCTGTTGACGGGTGTTTTGGCATGCGGTTCAGTCTCCGCGGCAGAGGTTGAACCAGTGACATTGAAGTTTGCCGAATGGCTGCCCACCACTTCTTTTGCCATAGAGTATGGGGCCAACCCGTTTATGGAAAAGGTGGCGGAGCTCTCCGACGGACAGATACAGTTCGACTTTTATCCGGCAGAACAACTTGGGCGTGGTTCTGAATCTCTGACCTTGTTGCAGACAGGTGTGGCGGATATTGCCAACGTATCTCCGGCTTATATACCGGAAAAGCTCCCTTTGTCTGGCGTTGTTGAGCTACCGGAAATCGTAAAAAACTCCTGTAGCGCGGCGGATAGCTTCTATGAGATGGCCCAGCCAGGTGGGGCTATTTATGAAGCGGAGTTCAAGCGGCATCACATCCGCCCTCTTTGGGTGGGCAATATGGGGCGCTATCGAATACTGACCAACAACAGCGATATTTCGTCGCTCGATGACTTGAATGGTCTGCGAATGCGTACTGCCGGTGGACCTATGACACTCACCGCTGATGCTCTGGGTTCAAGCCCTGTCACAATGCAGGCTTCAGACGTACTAACATCACTCTCTCGCGGTACGCTGGATGGTGTGTATTACCCGCTTCGAGGCATCCTGGACTATGGCCTTGCACCAGCACTGGATCAATTAATTCCGAACTTCTCCGTCGCTAGCTTTGGTCTCACCTACTCGATTAGTGACCGAGTGTGGGAGCGCCTGTCACAGCAGCAACAGGATATTCTGGTAGAGGCAGGAAGGTACGCTATGCAAACCTACTGTGATTACGTGGATAACTCTGAACCCGAAATCATCCAGACACTTGAGGAGGAGTACGGTATTGCCCAAGTGCCCCTATCTGATAGCGATCTTGAACAAGCACACGCCAACCTTGAAGGCGTCTATGACCGCTGGGCAGAACCCTTGAAAGCGCGCGGCCTGCCAACTCAAGAGGTAATTGAAGGCATGCAGTAAGTGGTGTCGCCGGGCTCAGCAAATGGCCCGGCAGTTTTAGGCGGGTGTGCAGGGCTGCGGGAAAAGCAGGCAGTTCACAGGAGAGATGACATGAGCAGAACAAAATTGCAGGGCAAGGTGCTAGCCAGTGGACTGGCGTTTCCTGAAGGGCCGATTGCCATGGAAGATGGCAGCATATTAGTCGTGGAGATTCAAAGAGGCCGCTTGACGCGTGTCCTACCTGACGGCGAGCTACAGACCGTGGCGGAGGTGGGTGGGGGGCCAAATGGGGCGGCTCTCGGGCCGGATGGGCACTGTTATATCTGCAACAATGGTGGATTCAGTTGGCGTACTGACGATGGCTACAGCCGACCTATCGGCGCTGCATCCGATTATGACGGCGGTTCGATTCAAAGAGTCAACCTTGTCACCGGCTCTGTTGAGACGCTTTACACCCACTGCCAGGGCGTTCCGCTGCATGGCCCTAACGATATCGTTTTTGACGATCAGGGTGGTTTCTGGTTTACCGATTTTGGCAAGAAATTTGATGACCGCATCATGCTGGGTTACCTCTACTATGCCCGATGCGACGGTAGCTCGATTCGCCGCGCGGCAAAGCATCTGCTGACGCCCAATGGGGTTGGCCTGTCGCCAGATGGGCGTATGTTGTACGTCTCTGAAACCGAAACCAGTCGGCTTTGGCGTTATCCGATCACCGCGCCCGGTGAGCTGGGTCAGGAGCCTTGGCCATCTCCCAATGGCGGCAAGTTGGTTCACGGCCTGCCGGGCTATCAGCGCCTTGACTCTATGGCTTTGGAAGAGAGTGGTAACATTTGTGTCGCCACCCTGGTGGATGGGGGGATCAGTGTTTTTTCTCCGCAGGGGGATTTGCTGGAGTTTCATGAAGCCTCTGAAGGGTATTGCACTAATATCTGCTTTGGTGGATCGAACTTGCAGACTGCTTACATCACGCTATCAGGTTATGGTCAGCTGTTAGCTGTTCCTTGGCCGCGCTCTGGTTTGCGTTTACATCACCAATAACTTAATCAGAGAGATATGCGCTTGGAAGGTATTTAACTGAATGGATTTAGGAGGATATAAAAGAGATTAATAATTAGCCATGCTGTTTTTGGTTCTCCTGAGAGCTGCGTTAAAGAAATATTTAAATATATAACAATTATTATTGAAGGACAGCCAACCCTTGATCCCTACAGGGCTATTAGTGCTCAAAAAAGTGCCGCACACCTTGGCGGCTCACTTCTCATTGTCATTGCCACCAGAACATACACTCGGCCAGTAAATTGCGCCCGAGGGATAACTTTTTGTTCTGGTGCTGTTATGGCGCTCAGATAGTTCCCCCACAATTTGTGCAGCGGTTCGCTATCGGTTTTCATCATACATTGCGACCAAAGTATGTCGTGATAATTGCAGCTCTATGAGCTAGTTTGTGTATTATAGTATCCAACGGTATTCAAAAGTATTCTTATTGGAGGTGTTGGTTTGATTAGTACTATTGGTTTTATTGGCCTGGGGGCAATGGGTGAGCCCATGTGTAAAAACCTGGCCAAAGGGTCTGGTAAGAAGGTGTTGGCCTATGACCTTGCCTCTGAGCCGCTGGAGAGACTGGTTGCTGAGGGTGTGCAGAAGGGCGCAGACGCTCTGCAAGTCGCTCGCGAGAGTGATGTCCTCTTCCTGTCTTTGCCAAGTGGCAAGCATGTAAAAGACCTGATGCTAGGTGAGGACGGCATCGCTAGAGAGCTCAAACAAGGTGCTACCGTCGTCGATCTGAGCACAACCTCTGTCGAGGATGCTAGGTGGTTGGAGTGTGAGCTGCAGGCTTATAAGGTGAAATTTGCCGATGCGCCTGTAGCGCGTACCCGACAGGCTGCTGTCGATGGCAACTTGTGCGTCATGGTGGGTTGCTCCGAAACCATTTACGGAAATATTCAAGAGCTGCTGCAGAACATTGCATCAGACATCATCCATTGTGGGGATGTTGGGGCCGGCCAACTGGCCAAGATTCTGAATAATATGGTGCTCTTCGATACGGTGGCCAGCCTTTCCGAGGCATTGGTGATTTGTGAGAAAAGTGGCGCCGACCCTAAAAAGATTTTTGAAGCTATGTCGTTAGGATCCGCAGATAGCTTTGCCCTGCGCAACCATTGCATGAAATTCATGCTCGAAAATGATTTCCCAGAAAAAAAATTCCCTACCTCATATGCATTAAAAGACCTCAGCTATGCGCTGGAACTGGCAGAGAATTACGGCTTGACGTTGGGAATGGCAGAAAATACGAAGTCCCTATTTCAGAAAGCTATAAAGGAAGGATACGGAGAGCAGTACTTTCCGGTCATCGTCAATAGTATGCGCAATGACTGAGTTTAGTCTTTAACGGAAATTTAAATATATAACAATTACGAGAGGTGACTATGGCTTATACGAAGCAAGCATCCGTGCTGGCGGTGGTAATTTCCTTATGTGCAGCAGGCGTTGCCCATGCCGATACTCGATTGACGATTGGTTCTACATCCTCTTCGTCATCACATTATGGTTATTTCGTCGCCGTTTCGCAGATCATTAACGAGAATGTCGATGGTGTGCGCTCTTCCGTCATGGAGACGGGGGCAACCATTGATAACTTGAGAAGGATCAAACGTAATCAGGCCGATATGGGGTTAGTGACCACCAATGTTGCCTATGATGCCTATCACGGCGAGGGGGCGTTCGAGGGTAATGAAGTCCCCACTAATGTGCTATGGGTGTATGGCCCTTCGGCTCAGAATGTCGTAGTGAGAGCGGATGCTGGCCTGAACACTATTAGTGATCTGGAAGGTGTCAAATTCAACCCGGGTATTGTTGGATCGGGCACGGAAGCGACTGCCGAAGCGGTGTTTGATGTGATCGGTGTAACGCCTGACTATGTGCGTGGTTCCACAACCGACATGGTTAACCAGATCAAGGATAATCGTGTCAAAGGTTATGTGAAGAGCGGCAATGGCCGAATGCTGGATGCCTCCAGTATCGATATCGCCACTATGACCCCAGTTAATATTCTTGGCTTGAGCGATGAGCAGGCAGATGCCATTCGCCAGGAACTGCCTAGCTTGGGCATCATGAATATTGAAGAGAATGAGGCTGGTGATGGCTATCCGGCATATACCACCTGGGCGTATGGCAACACGGTAAGTTCAAGAGCTGACTTGGATGAAGAGGTTGCCTACAACATCGTTAAAGCTATCGTCGAGCATCAGGATGCTCAGGCGGCCGCTTTCTCAGTTTTAAAAGATGCAGATATCCCAGAGATGACAATTGAGCTTGCAACGACGCCTCTTCATCCCGGCGCTATTCGCTATTTTGAAGAGCAGGGATATGAAGTTCCTGAGCATCTTAAACCCTAAGTTGTGAAATAAAGAGTGGTCGTTTTTATGAAATAGAGCTGACTTGAGTGTTAGCTCTATTGCCTTCTGGCGTGAAGTTATCTTCATGGTGAGACTTATGTTAGAAGCTGTTGAATCGGAATCACAGCCTATAGAAAGCACATCATCCAGGCTTCCTGAGGTGATAAAAAAGCTGGTTGCATTCTCACTTGGCATGATGATCCTTTATACGGGGATCGCTGGTGCTTTTGATTCTCTTGTGCAGCGTTCGGTGATGCTGGCAAGTGTGATTTTATTGGCATTCATGGTGTATCCGCCAAGTATAAAAGGACGTTTTCTTTTCCTGGGGCGAGCCATTGATGGCTTGCTGTGCGTTTTTGCCATTGCCGCGTGCCTTTATGTGGCCTGGAATCAAAACCGCATCCTCACGCAGTTGCCCATCGCTGGGGTGGTGGATATCACCTTATGTGTGCTGCTGGTGATCACGGTACTGGAAATATGCCGACGCTCCGTCGGGATCGCGTTTCCATTGATGGTGTTGCTGTCACTGGCTTACGTCTTCTTTGGCGATCGATTGTCGGGTGATTTTGGACATCGTGGATATGGCGTTGAGTTAGTGGTCGAAACCCTTTTCCTGTCGGATTTGGGGTTATGGGGCATGCTGACGGGGATTGGCGCAACGGTCATTGCCTCTTTTGTGCTGTTTGGCGCTGTACTTATCCGTACTGGCGGCAGTCAGGTGTTTATGGATCTTGCCATGATCTTTGCGGCCAACCGGGTGGGCGGGGCCGCCAAGATGGCCACGGTAGCCTCGGCTGCCTTTGGCTCCGTCAATGGCAGCGCGGTCGCCAATGTCGCCACGACGGGCGCCATGACCATTCCGTTGATGAAGAAAATGGGCTACCCAGCAGCGCTGGCGGGGGCTGTAGAGGCGGTGGCTTCCACGGGAGGGCAACTGACACCGCCGATTCTTGGTGCAGCGGCCTTCATCATGGCTGAGACGTTGGGCATCAGCTATTTGTCGGTAGCGTTGGCGGCCCTGATTCCCGCGTTGATGTTTTATTCCAGCGTCTTTATGACCATTCACTTAATCGCCTTGAGAAAGGGGATCGGTGGGCTGCAGGGAGAGAGCGATGTGCCCAAACTGAGGGAAGCCATTAAGCTTTCCAAATCCGCACCGCTGCTAGTTGGGCTTGGGGTGTTGGTGGTGATGGTGTTAAGCGGTCGCTCGGTCGCTTTTTCCGCCTCCTTATCCATCGTGGGCATGCTGATCACCTATGCGTTGGCCGTCCTTGTCCGCGGGGAAGGTATCAAGCCGATCCTCGACACCTTCGTTGACTCGTGCGTGGATGCGGGTTACGGAATATTGATCATTATCACGATGCTGGTCAGCGCGCAGATCGTCGTCGCCATGATCAACATGACCGGCGTGGGCGTGACCATATCGTCCTTGGCCGTGGGGCTGGGTGGTGGCTACCTGTTTGGTGTCGCCTTTATCGTCGCACTGGCCTGCTTACTGTTGGGCATGGGCATTCCGACAACCGCCGCTTACGTACTGGTCGCGGCGGTCATGGCTCCCGCCCTGGTGTCCGCCGGCGTGGAGCCGATTGCCGCGCATATGTTCGTCTTCTATTTTGCGACCATTTCGGTGATTACCCCCCCGTTGTGTGTTGCCGTGTTCGTTGCTTCCTCGATTGCCGATACCCGCTGGGAAAGAACTGCGCTGCAGGCTGTACGCTTAGCAGCCGTCACCTACGTGATTCCGTTTCTGTTTATTACCTACCCAGGCGTTCTCTTTAACGGAGATGTGTCCCAGATATTGGAAGCGGTGCTGTCTGGCGCAGTGCTAGTGGTATCAGCGTCGATCGTACTCTCTGATATTTTTGAAAAAGACATGAAGAGGAAAATAGGCGCACTGCTGTGCATTGTATCAGCGGCTATGGCCATTATCCCTTCCCTTTATGCCCTGTTCGCGGGAGCGGTTGTACTGCTGTTTGTTCTAGCGTTCGTGAAGCCATTCTCCAGAAATGCTGCAACGTTAAACTAATACATATAACTAAATTGAAGGAATGATGTAATGGGTGAGATGAAGCGCTATCAACTTCGTATTGGCGATCAATGGTGTGATGCGGCAGATGGAAAAGTGCTGGAATCGATCAATCCGCTTAACCAGCAGGCATGGGCATTGATCCCTCAGGCAACTGCTTCTGATGTTGACGCCGCGGTGCAAGCTGCACGACATGCCTTTGAAACCGAATGGCGGTCTACAAATGGCCTACAACGCGCTGCGCTAATGCACGAATTGGCTAATCTGCTCGAATCCGACACCGAGCGCATGGCCCAACTTGAGACCACCGACAACGGCAAGGTAATCCGCGAGACACGGGTGCAGATGCGTTTTGCGGCTCGCAACTACCGCTACTTTGCTGGCTGGGCGGACAAGCTCCAAGGCGAGAGCATTCCGCTAGACTGCCCTGAGCTGGTTGATTTCACTACTCGCGAGCCGCGCGGCGTGGCAGCCTTGATCACCTCTTGGAACTCGCCGATAGCGATCCTCGCCAACAAGCTTGCACCGGCCTTGGCGGCGGGTTGCACCGTTGTAATTAAGCCCTCAGAGATGGCGAGCGTGACCACCCTGGCTTTCGCTGAGCTGTGCGAAAGAGCTGGCTTTCCTCCTGGCGTGATTAACGTGGTGACCGGTGACGGTAGCGTCGGTGCGGCACTCACCGGGCACCCTGATGTCGACCTGATCAGTTTCACCGGCGGTACCGCTACAGGCAAGGCGATTTCTCGGGCCGCCGCCGAACATCTAACACCGGTGACCCTTGAACTGGGAGGTAAGTCGGCCAACATTGTATTTGCCGATGCTGATCTTGAGCAGGCTGTGACCGGAGCCGTGGCGGGGATCTTTGCCGCCGCCGGTCAGACCTGTATTGCTGGCTCGCGACTGCTGGTGCAGCGGGACATCTACGATCAGGTGGTGGCGCAGGTTTGTGAACGCGCCCGGGCGATTCGTATTGGTGACCCTCGCGATGAGAACACTGAGATGGGCCCGATGGCGACCCAGGGGCAGCATCAACGAGTACTTGACTTCATCGAACGTGCCCGCACTCAGGGTGCTAAGTTGGCGGCGGGCGGTAGGGTGCCGCAGGGCGACGTATATGGTCGCGGCTATTTCGTCGAGCCGACGGTATTCTCTGATGTGGCGCCGGACTCCGAACTGGCTCAAGAAGAAGTGTTTGGGCCAGTGTTAGCGATTATTCCCTTTGATACGGAGGAGCAGGCTATCGCCATCGCTAACGGCACCGCTTACGGGTTAGTCGCCGGGCTATGGACGCAAAATTTGGCAAGAGCGCATCGCGTTGCCAGACAACTTCAGGTTGGTGGGGTATGGGTCAATACCTATCGCACAAATGCTGCACAAGCACCATTCGGCGGGGTCAAGGCCAGTGGTAGTGGCCGTGAGCGCGGAATGCACGCTTTAGATGAGTACCTTGAGATTAAAAACCTGATGATCGACTTATCTAACGAAGCCCGCGATCCTTTTGCGATTCGTACTTGATTCAGTCGCCATCACTCTCAAAAAAGGCCTCTAGGCGGATCTTGTAAGCCTCGCGGATATGGCTCCGTGCCACTTTTTCTGCGGCTTCTGGATCACGTGCTTCAAGCGCGTTAATGATGGCTTCGTGCTCACTACGCGCGGCTTTTGCACGGCTTGGTTTAGCTAACGTGCTAGGCCCGAGCAACATCATTGCTTCGTGTAGTGAGTTCAGCATTTTAAGCAGATAGCGGTTGTGAGCGCAGCGGTAGAGGGTGCTATGAAACAGTTTATTGTTCTTAACTAGATCATGAGTCTCCTTTAGCCGTGCGTCGCGATCGCTAATTTCGCGCAGAAAAGCGATTTCAACCTCTGAAGCGTGCTGTGCGGCAAAGCCCGCAGCCGTTCCCTCTAGCATCTCGCGCATAGCATATAGCTCGCTAATCATGCTGTGGTCGAGTTCGGTGATGATGGTGCCGCGGATCGGGTCATTAGCGACCAACCCTTCAAGCTGTAAACGATTAAGCGCTTCGCGTACAGGCGTACGACTTAAGCCTATGCGCTCAGATAAGTCGACTTCACGAATCCTTGTTCCTGGGGGCAGGGTGCCTTCCTTAATAGCGTCGATGATGTAGCTGTAGGCCTGTTCACTGCGCGGTTCGCCGCGCTGATTGGCTGCCTGGTTGGCGTGCTTGCGTGGTTTGGATTCAGTCATGGCGACCAGCCTCAAGTTGCGGGTTAGACGAATGGCCATGATATGACAATGAACAATACTTGTCATTTTGAACACTGTTGGATACATTTGTATTTATTAGAATTTGGTGAGAGTTTTTACCGTCACCATCTCTTCTTGTTAGTCATCATGAGGGAGTTCCAATGTTGTCATCGACTGGAGAGCGGCTCAGTGAGGCCGATCTGACTGGCCATGACGTGCTGGTGATTGGTGGAGGTAATGCTGCGTTGTGTGCCGCTTTATCGGCGCGTGAGCAGGGTGCCAGCGTGCTATTACTGGAGAGTGCTCCACGTCAATGGCGCGGTGGAAACAGTATTCACACCCGTAACTTGCGTTGCATGCATCGTGAGCCCACCGATGTGCTGAGTGACGCCTACCTTGAGGATGAGTTCTTCGATGACGTTTGGCGTGTTACCGGCGGCATCACCAACGAAGTGTTGACGAAGCATGTGATTCGAGCCTCAGAAACCTGCACCGATTGGATGAAAAGCTACGGTGTGCGCTTTCAACCATCGCTGGGTGGCACTCTGCACCTGGGGCGAACCAACGCCTTTTTCCTGGGGGGCGGCAAAGCACTCGTCAATACCTACTACCAGGCAGCTGAGCGACTTGGGGTGACAATCCTCTATGAGGCTGAAGCTGAACAGTTGGTCTTTGATGACAACCGCTTTGACCATGCGTTGGTGACTTACAATGGCTCACCACGCAAGGTGAGTGCTAAGTCAGTGGTGATTGCCTCGGGCGGCTTCGAGTCCAACCAAGCGTGGTTGGAGGAAGCATGGGGAGAGGTCTCCCGTAACTTCCTGATCCGTGGTACTCGCTTCAACCAGGGTAAGATGCTGCGCAGCCTGATTGATAACAGCGCCATGGTGATTGGGGATCCAACGCAAGGTCACGCGGTAGCTATCGATGCACGCGCGCCCAAGTACGATGGCGGTATCGTCACCCGTGTCGACTGTGTATCCCTGGGGATTGTGGTTAACCGCGATGGCAAGCGCTTCTATGACGAAGGCGAAGACTTCTGGCCCAAGCGTTATGCCATCTGGGGACGGCTGATCGCCAAACAGCCGGGGCAGGTGGGTTATTCGATTACCGACTCCAAGGCGCAGGGGCGCTTTATGCCTTCAGTTTTTCCCCCTGAGCAGGCCGATACGCTTGAGGAGTTGGCACTTAAGCTCGATCTGCCGGTTGACGCCGTACTCAAAACTATCGATGAATTCAATGCTGGCGTACAGCCTGGCAACTTCGATCACAGTGTGCTCGACGATTGCCATACACAGGGTGTTACACCCGAAAAGACCCATTGGGCGCAGCGTATCGACGAGCCTCCGTTCTACGGCTACCCACTTCGTACCGGCATTACCTTCACCTACTTAGGCGCTAAAGTCGATGAAAAAGCGCGTATGTACATGGCTAACGGCGAGTTGGCGGACAATGTTTTCCTAGCCGGTGAGATCATGGCCGGTAATATTTTAGGCCAGGGCTATGTTGCTGGCTTTGGTATGACCATCGGCACCGTATTTGGTCGCATCGCAGGCACAGAGGCAGGCAATTATGCAAAAGATTGATGCACTAATCGAAGAAACCCGCAACAACATGACGATCTGCAATGCCTGTCGGTATTGTGAAGGGTTCTGCCCGGTATTTCCGGCCATGGAGCGGCGTCGTACGTTCACTCCCGAGGATCTTAAGTATCTGGCCAACCTATGTCACAACTGCGGTGAGTGCTACTACGCTTGCCAGTACGCTCCGCCCCATGAGTTTGCCGTTAACGTACCGCAGTCAATGGCCAAGCTTCGTGTCGAGTCTTATCGACAGTATGCTTGGCCACAGCCATTGGCCCGTCTGTTTGACCGCAGTGGCTTGCTTGCCGCCTTGGCACTGGCGGTAGGGTTGACGCTCATCCTGTTGATTGCCATTGCGCTAAATGGTGATCTGTCGGCACTGGTCACCACACAGCATAGTGGCGACTTCTACGCGCTATTGCCACATAACACCATGGCGGTGACCTTTGGCTCGGTGTCGTTGTTTGTGCTACTAGCGTTGATCATGGGGATGGTGCGCTTTTGGCGCGAAAGCGGCGAGGGCGTAACTGGGCTTGGCGATGCCGAAAGCTGGCGGCAGGCACTTAAAGAGACTTTTTCACTCCAGCATCTGCACGGTCAGGAAGAGGCTGGCTGCACTTACCCAGATGCCTATCATTCGCACTGGCGGCGGCGCTTCCACCATTTTACCTTTTACGGGTTCATGCTTAGCTTCGCAGCGACCGTGACCGGCACCATCTATCACTATGTGTTTGGCTGGCAGGCTCCCTACGATTTTATCAGTCTTCCCAAACTGTTCGGTACCTTGGGCGGCATCGGCCTTTTGATAGGTCCGGCGGGGCTTTTGTACCTCAAGCTGGTGCGTGATCAGGACACTGCTGATGTGCGCCAGATGGGAATGGATGTGGCTTTCATAGTGCTGCTGTGGCTGACCGGCTTAACAGGCCTGTCCCTAATGCTGCTACGTGAGACCTCAGCCATGGGGGTTATGCTGGTGGTCCATTTAGGCGTGGTTATGGCACTTTTCATTACCATGCCCTATGGCAAGTTCGTGCACGGTTTCTATCGCTTATTGGCGGTCTATCGTAACGCCCTGGAGCGCAATCGCCTTGACCAATAAGCTTCTCTCCAGAGGCAGCACCCGCACGCCAGCCGACATAATATTGTCTGTAGGCCTCTACCAGGTGTCACCTTACCGATTATCAAGCGGCCGTGAATCAACTTATGACTAAATTAGCCATGAGAGGTTGCCCTCTCATGGTTGTTACGACGAAGACGCTGAGCGGCACGGAAAGCGTCAATGAGGAATTGTAGCCCTAGCGCGGCGAAGCCGATCGGTAGGAGTACTGACGTTAAGCTTGCTGGCTACGCTTGTTTCACGAAGGTATTCGTTTGCCTGGTAATGGCCATTTAGAATCAGCTGGAGTCCTGAGAGGCACCTCAAAGGTCTTATTAATCCAGGTTATCGAGCGATCAGTTCGGCAATTCGCTGGGCAGCTGCTTTTACTTCCGTGATAGCGGTCTCTTTATCTAGATCCTCCATGGCCACCACGCCCACACAGGCCTCAATGGTAGGGCGAAACGATGTGGGCGAGATAGCGCTGGCCACGCCTACTGCCCCGCGTTGTAGCTGCCCATGAGTCAGGCTGTAGCCGTCGAGTCGTGCCTGCTTTATCGCCTCACCTTCTTCCGGGTGAGAGGGCCGTTCGGCAAGGATGGCAATACCGGCAGCGCCCAACGTCAACGGATGGCGGCTACCCACTCGGTAGCCGATTTGCAGAGGCATTTCTCCTGACTCTGCCACCATTAACACAACGCATTCCTCCCCCTGAGCGACAGAGATGAAAGCGGTGGCGCGGGTGGCTCTGGCTAGTGCTTGCAAGAGTGGCTGGGCAATAGCGCGTAGATGAGGTTCAAAGCGAGACGCAAGCAGTGCCGTACCAGCACCCAGGCGAATGGGGCCTTCGGGGGTGCGCGTAATCAGCCCATGGCTGGCCAGAGTGGTCACGATGCGGTAGGCAATGGCTCGATGAATATCGAGGCGTTCAGCTAGATCGGCAATGGAAATGCCATCGCTATGCTCGGAGACAATTTCCAGTGCCTTGAGTCCGCGATCAAGCGTTTGCAACGTGTTGTTAGCCATAGAAAGCACCTCGGTATTAGGGTTCGGTAAGTGGGCGCGATAACAGGACTCAATAGTTAGCCAAGCGATACAGACTAACGCAGCTACGCTGAGGAGTTGACTCGCCGACAGAAACTGCCTACCTTCATTGTGCATTAAAAGAAACTAAGTGTTCGATAAAAGTAAAACAAATACGAGCCACTTAATTTTACGGAGCCCTTCATGGCATCAGTGTCTCACCGTTCTGGTAGTGCATCAGGCGAGTGCCCTTTTCAACCATCACAGGCGTCCGTGGCATTATCGCCTACCGGTTGCCCAGTCTCCCCTGAAGCGGCCGAATTCGATCCCTTCGATGCGCCTTATCAGCTTGACCCCGCTGAGGCGCTGCGTTGGTTCCGCGAACAGGAGCCGGTGTTCTACAGTCCCAAACTCGACTACTGGGTCGTGAGCCGCTATGAAGATGTAAAGGCGGTTTTCCGTGACAACGTCACCTTCTCGCCCTCTATCGCGTTGGAGAAACTAACCCCCGCACCGCCCGAGGCGACGAAAATTCTCGAGGGCTACGGTTTCGCAATGCGTCGTACCATGGTCAACGAGGATGAACCGGATCACATGGAACGCCGCCGCCTCCTGATGGATGCCTTCCTGCCCGAGAACCTTGAGAAGCACGAAGCGTGGGTACGTGAGTTGGTGCGTGACTATATGGATCGCTTCATCGACAAGGGGCATGCAGATCTGGTGGGCGAGATGTTTCGGGAAATTCCCATGACCGTCGCACTGCGCTTCCTGGGTGTTCCCAATGAAGATGCCAAGGAGCTTCGCAAGTTCTCGGTTGCCCACACGCTGAATACCTGGGGCCGCCCATCCCCGGAGCAGCAACTGCAGATTGCCGAGGATGTGGGCCAGTTCTGGCAAACCGCACAAACTATCCTCGACCGCATGTGTGCCGATCCCAGCGGCGAGGGGTGGATGTACGACTCTATCCGCATGCACAACAGGCATCCTGACATTGTGCCGGAGAGCTATTTGCGCTCGATGATGATGGCCATTCTGGTGGCTGCCCATGAGACCACCGCGTTCGCCACCACCAATGCCTTTCGTACTCTGCTATCGAACCGGGAGTCATGGAACGACATCTGCGAGAACCCTGCTTTGATCCCCAGCGCCATCGAGGAGTGCCTGCGCGCCGCCGGTTCGGTCGTGGCCTGGCGACGTATCGCGACCGAAGACACCCAGTTAAGGGGCAAGACGATTCCGAAGGGGGGTAAGCTGTTAATCGTGCAGGCGTCGGCCAACCGCGATCCGAGACACTTTGAAAATCCTGACGAGTTTGATATCTACCGCCATAACTCAGCGGAGCACTTCACTTTCGGCTACGGTGCGCACCAGTGCATGGGGAAGAACATCGCCCGCATGGAGATGCGCATCATCCTTGATGAATTTGTCCGTCGGTTACCCCATATAGAGCTGGTCGAGGACCAATCGTTTGAGTATCTGCCCAACACCTCTTTCCGTGGGCCCACGTCGCTATGGGTGGAGTGGGAGCCTGCGCAGAATCCTGAACGGCGACACCACGATGTGTTGGAGAACCCTACGCTTTTCCATATTGGCGCACCTATCAAGGAGGATATCGTGCGTCGGGTCGTGGTCGCCGAGGTGAAACGTGAAGCTGAGGCGGTGATCTGTGTTGGTTTGGTGGATCCCCATGGGCGTGAGTTACCCGACTGGACCCCCGGTTCGCATATAGAGCTGGTATCGGGAGAGTGGCGCCGCTACTACTCACTGTGCGGGACACGCGATGACCGTAACCGTCTTTCCATCGCCATCCTACGAGAACCCGAGGGGCGCGGCGGCTCGGTGCACTTCCACGACACGGTCAAGCCGGGGGATGTACTGCATATCGCTGGTCCCAAGAACCATTTCCACCTGGACGAGACGGCAACGCGCTATACCCTGATAGCCGGTGGTATTGGCATCACGCCGATTATTGCCATGGCGGATCGACTCAAGGCTCTCGGCAAGCCCTATGTACTCCACTACTGCGGTGCCGGACGGCGAACCATGGCCTTTTTGGAGAGAGTCGAACGTGACCATAGCGCCGCGCTAACCCTCCATGCCGGTGATGAAGGGTGTCGCCTTAATCTACCGAGTGCACTTAGCAGCCTAGCCGAAGGTGAACAGGTCTACGCCTGCGGCCCTGAGCGCCTGCTGGAGGCGCTTGGGTCGCTGGCGGAGAAGTGGCCCGAGGGTACCTTGCACGTTGAGCACTTCACCGCTCGCTCCAACATCCTCGATCCTGAGAACGAGCACGCCTTCGAAGTAGTGCTGGCGGACTCCGACCTGACGCTGCAGGTCGGTAACCACCAGACCCTGCTTGAGGCGCTAACCTCGGCGGGGGTGGATGTACCGAGCGACTGCTGCGAAGGCCTGTGTGGTACCTGCGAAGTGGCTGTGATCGAGGGGCATATCGATCACCGAGACCTAGTGCTCAGCCGTACTGAGCGCGACGCCAATGATCGCATGATGGCCTGCTGCTCGCGGGCAGCGGGCAAGCGCCTGACTCTGGCGCTCTAAACGCTAACACCCTTAAAAGAACCTCTGTTTTACACTGGCACCATCGGGTACATGAACCATCAAAAAGGATAATCACAATGAAAAAAATGGCGACTTTGACCACCTTTTCAGCCCTGATGCTCTTGAGCTCTTTTCAAGGCGCGGCAGCGGCCGATACCGTGCTTCAAGTGAGTACCTGGGCGGGCCCTAACCACGGCGTTAATACCATCGTCTGGCCCACATGGGGGAAATGGGTTGAAGAGGCGACCGATGGTCGCGTCAGTGTCAATGTGACCCACGACCTTGGGCCGCCTAACGCGCAAATGGAGTTGGTGGCAGACGGTGTCGCCGATGTCACCTGGCTCTTCCACGGTTTAATGCCAGGGCGCTTTGAGCTGACCAAACTACCGGAATTCCCCACCTTTGAAGACTTTTCATCAGAAAATGCCTCCGTGGCTTACTGGCGTACTCACCAAGAATACCTAAGCGATGCCGGAGAGCATCGCGGCGTAGAAGTCCTGGGGTTGGGAGTGCATGGCCCTGGGGCGCTCTTCCTGGCTGAACCGATCGAAAGCCTTGACGATTTGCAAGGTAGACGGGCGCGCATAGGGGGCGGCGTGATGGCGGATATTTCCAATGCGCTAAGCCTCACTGGGGTCGCACTGCCGCCAGGTGGAACATACGAGGCCGCCACGCAAGGGGTGATCGACGGTGCAATGCTAACCCTTGAGGGACTTAAGAGCTTTCGATTAGCCGAGGTATTGCCCTACACGGTACAAATGCCGGGCGGCTTCTATCGTGGCAGCTTTTCCCTGGTCATCAATCCTGATACCTGGCAGTCGCTTTCCGAGCAAGACCGTAACGCCATTATGGATGTCTCAGGCGAAAAGCTGTCCCGTCTGTTTGGTTTCATGATGGATACCGTCGATGTGCGTGGCGTTGAGTTTGCCAAGGAGGAGGGCAACACCTTTATCGAGTTGCCTGCTGAAGAGGTCGAAAACTTTATGCAATTGGCGGCTAACCTTCCCAGCGACTGGTTTGAAGTGGCAGCTGCGAAAGATGTTGATGGAGAGGCTGCCCGCGCATTCTTTCTCGAACAATTGCAGGTTGTCGCAGGCGACGATGAAGGCCTGAGCGCTGACGATGTGGTTGATCCTGACGCCTAAACTACGTGTTTTTAATGTGCTAACTCGTATTCAGTCAATGCTGCCTCGCTTAGAGAAAGAGATATTGGCAAAAACTTATCGGAATGAGGGAATCTTGATCTAGGCAGTAATAGGCTTTTGGTGCGTATAGCGTTTCTGAGGAGCTGTATTGCTCATAAGCGAACTCGTTGAGTTCGCTTATTATGCGGCTGAATAGTTGTGGAGTTTTATTCGACTCAATCACTATTGTCAGATGTTTAACTAGAGATGTGGGAATAAGTTATAACTTGTTGGTGAGTTTTTTTAAGGCTTTCTGTGTGCGATGCATAAGTTGCCTGCTAGGTCTTCAGATACAGGTATGGCGTCAAGTTTGTCACAGTCGCCTGTTAAGCAGTCTCCCGTTTTAATGTCAAACGCCGCCCCATGCGCACTGCATAGAAAACGGTGGCCATCTGATGAAATGATACTGTCCGACCGATAGTTTAAAGGTAAATATTGGTGGGGGCAGGCATTAACGTAGCAATAAATCGTGCCATTTATGCGTGTTGCAATGACCGGGAAAGATCCATTGCTGCTCATTACTTCCACGCAGCGTGCTTTGCCTTCTGGTATAGCGCTAGAAGGGCAAATAACAGCCCCCTCTTGGGGGGCATTTTCATAGTTACGCCAAGCGTCATGCACGGTGTGCCCTTTTACTATTCAGCGGTACTTTGCAACACGCCGCGGTTAATCTGATCCTCTTCGATGGACTCGAAAAGTGCTTTAAAATTGCCCTCTCCAAAACCATCATCGCCTTTACGCTGGATGAACTCGAAAAAGATGGGGCCAATCACCGTTTTGGAGAAAATTTGTAGCAAAATTCGGGTTTCGCCGCCGCCCACGACACCTTCGCCGTCAATCAAAATGCCACGGCTGCGCAGTTTATCGAGAGGCTCCTGGTGGTCTTTAACACGCTCTAGCGACTTTTCGTAGTAGATGCTCGGCGGGCCAGGCATAAATTCGAGACCTGCATCAGCGATTAAGTCAGTACCGGAGTAGATGTCGTTTGTGGCAATGGCGATATGCTGAATGCCTTCGCCGTTATATTCGCGCAAGTACTCTTCAATCTGACTGTGATCGTCGGCACTTTCGTTAATGGGTATGCGAATTTTACCATCTGGAGAAGTCAATGCACGGCTGGTAAGACCTGTCATTTTACCGGTGATATCAAAGTAGCGTATTTCGCGGAAGTTAAAGGTGTCATGGTAAAACTTATACCATGTGTCCATATTGCCGCGAATAACGTTATGAGTGAGGTGATCAAGATAGTAAAAACCAAACCCCTTAGGATTAGGATCTACCTCATCGAACCACTCAAATTCGTTTGAATAACAGCTGCCTTTTTCGCCATACGTATCAATAAAGTAAAGCAGCGAACCGCCTATGCCAATAACCGCAGGCGCATCGATGGACTTATTACCTGTGAACTCTTCTGCACCCAAGTCGACGGCACGTTTTAGCGCATGCTGAGCATCAACGACGCGCCAAGCCATTGCTGGAGCACAGGGGCCGTGCGCCTCAATAAATGCTGACGCATGCGAGTTAGGCTCACTGTTAAGCAGGTAGTTGATATCGCCTTGACGATAAACGGTGATCGACTTGTCACGATGTTTTGCAACGGGAACGAAACCCATTTGCCGAAATAAACTATCTAGTTTTTCCGGCTCGGGGTGTGCAAATTCAACAAACTCGAAGCCATCTGTGCCCGCTGGGTTTGCATCATTTATGGTTGCTTTGGGTGCGTCATGAGGGAAGGGGCCCATCGTTGTCTCTCCTTTATTGTCTTGTTGGGTGACAAGTTCAGTATAGGGAAGAGCCGGTACAATTAGGTTGCAAACTAACCTAAGATGCAGCCAAATAGTGCATAGAGTGTGCGCAAAAGGAGTGCTGTATGCACGGAATTTCATTGGATCGTTATGATCTTGCAATTTTGTCAGCATTGCAAAAGAACTCAGCCCTCACCAATTCAGAGCTGGGTGAGCGAGTCAGCCTGTCTCCCTCTCAGTGCTCCCGACGCAAAGCGCGGCTAGAAGCCGAAGGTGTGATTAAGGGCTATTCGGCTAGGCTTGATGCTACTAGCCTAGGGTTTGGGCTGCGCGCTATCACCAGGGTTAATCTCAAAGCTCATGGTGAAAGCATGGATGATGATTTTGTGACATTACTGACGAAGCACGCCATGGTTCGTGAGGCCTATTCTGTGTCGGGAGACGCAGACTATGTGTTACATATCATCGCCAAGGATCTAACAGCGTTTTCGGACTTTATTCATCATCATTTATTACCTCATCCTAATGTCACCCAGGTTCGCTCTGAAATAATACTGCGTAGTATGAAAGAGGAGCAGGGGTTGCCGGTGGAAGGTGGCTAAGTAACTGCGTTTGTTTTGTGCTGTGAGGGTTCTATGCGTCTTAAATTTCACTGTCAGAATCGAATCGGCATTCTTCGCGATATTGTAGCCCAATTTGCTGACTACAGAATTAATGTCGCGCGAGGTGAAGTGGGGGGCGATCACGGCAGTACCATCTATCTACATGTCCCACAATTACTTAATGCTCAGTTGAGTACGCTTAAACCAGTATTGGAAGGCATTCCCGGTGTGTTTGGTGTTAAGCGCGCTAGCTTGATGCCCAGCGAACGGCGCCATTTGGAGTTGGATGCGCTGCTATCCTCGCTTTCTGACCCAGTGATGTCGATAGATATGCAGGGTCGGATTGTGGCGGCCAACCGTATTGCTGTCCAGGTATTGGGGGTGCGTGTTCAAGAAGTACCAGGGCTCTCGCTGGATCGTTACCTTGATGAGGTAGACCTTCCCGATTTAATTCGCCGTAACAACTCACGCATCAATGGGCTGCGGATCAAGCTGAAAGGCGATACCTATCTTGCTGATATCGCTCCCCTGCACACCGAAGACACGAATGTAGATTCATTAGCCGGAGCGGTTGTGACGTTACATCGTGCTGACCGCATCGGTGCCCGTATTTATCAAGTACAGCGCCAAGAGCTGCGTGGCTTTGAAGCCATCTTTCAATCGAGTTCGCGATTGGAGGCCGTGATCAACGAGGCGCGTCGCATGGCGCCATTAGACGCACCGCTACTGATTATGGGTGAAACGGGAACTGGGAAAGAGCTAGTGGCCAGAGCCTGTCATTTGGCCAGCCCCCGTGGGCAAGCGCCGTTCGTGGTGCTTAATTGTGCTGGGCTTCCTGAATCAATGGCCGAAACAGAGCTTTTCGGTTACGCACCCGGTGCCTTCGAGGGCGCTCGCCCGGAAGGAAAGCTTGGCCTTCTGGAGCTTAATGCAGGCGGTACGGTCTTTCTTGATGAAGTCGGTGAAATGAGCCCTCGGCTGCAGACGAAACTGTTACGCTTCCTTCAGGATGGCGGATTCCGTCGAGTTGGGAGCGACGAAGAAACCTTTCTTGATGTGCGGGTGATCTGCGCCACTCAGCAAAACCTACCTCAGCTATGTAGTGAAGGTCTGTTTCGGCTAGATCTTTATCACCGTCTCAATGTGCTCTCTCTACAGGTGCCCCCTTTGCGCGAATGCCTGGACGGCATCGAAGACTTGGCGGCCTATGTGCTTGATCGTGCGGCGCGTCAGATAGGCTGTCCTTTACCGGAGCTTTCGACTGCTGCGTTGGAAAAGATAACCGGCTACGACTGGCCGGGTAATGTGCGTCAGTTGGAAAATGTGCTGTTTCAGGCGGTGTCATTATGCGAAGAGACGGCCATTCAGCCAGCGCATTTGCGCCTTCCACAGAGCGAAGTGTCGCCTGCGCTTACTGGCATTCCCTTAGAGGGAAGCTTGAGCGACATGTTAGGGGAGGTGGAAAGAAATATCTTAAGTACGTTGTATCAACAGCATCCTTCCAGCCGCCAGTTAGGAAAGCGGTTGGGCGTTTCGCACACCACTATTGCCAATAAGCTCAAGCGTTACGGCATTGGTGCTCAAGAAGATTCTTAAAAAGTCCCATGGCAGGTGAATTAACTGTCACGATTTGTTTACGGGGTGTCAGAAAAACGCAACGGCAAGACCCCAGCCCTCGGCATATCCTCTTACGCGTAACGATTAGTTTACAGTTGAGACTCGCTTATGTGGGTAGCATCGCGCTCAATGTGATGTGACCCCATTCCTGCCCTATCGCTATCCCCATAGACTCTTTATAGATTGCTCTTTATGACTGGTTGATCACAGTTGGTTGGCTTTTATAAGTAGCTAATCGCTCTTAAGTAGCTGTTCTAGCTGCTCATAAATAAATAGCCTAAAAAACAATATCAATTTATAAGGTTTCCCAATGACAACGACAAATACGCCTCCCAATACGCTGTGGCTGGGCCGCTGGGGATTTGTACTGGCAGCGACTGGTTCTGCAGTGGGACTAGGTAATATCTGGAAGTTTCCTTACATCACTGGCGAGTTCGGGGGTGGTGCTTTCGTACTGGTCTACCTGGCCTGCATATTAGCGGTAGGCGTCCCCATCATGATGGCTGAAATCAGCTTCGGCCGCCGTGGAAGGGGAAGCCCGATCGATGCTATCCGTCGGGTGGTGCATGAATCGGGTCATGGTAGCTTCTGGTCGATCTTCGGCTGGATGGCCATGCTCTGTGGCTTCATGATTTTGTCTTTCTATGTGGTGGTCGCTGGCTGGTCATTCTCCTACCTGTGGAAAATGCTGAGCGGCGGACTGGCAGGCAATAGCGTCGATGACATGGCGGCAATTTTCGCCGCTAATAATGCCAACCCTTTCACGCTAGGTGCTTGGAGCACGCTAGTGACGGTGCTGACCATGTTCATCGTCGGCAAAGGCGTGCAGGCTGGCATTGAAAAGAGTGTCAGTTGGATGATGCCAGGTATGGTGATCATGCTGGGTATATTGATCGGCTACGGTGCTTTTTCCGGTGGCTTTGCTGAAGCATGGTCTTTCCTGTTCTCTTTCAATACCGAAGGGTTAAGCAGTGAAGGATTATTAGCAGCGCTGGGGCATGCCTTCTTTACCTTGTCGCTCGCATCGGGTGCGATTCTTACCTACGGCTCTTACCTGCCAGAAGGGCACTCCATCGCGCGCACGACATTCAGCGTGGCCATTGCCGATACCGTTGTCGCACTAATGGCAGGCTTGGCTATTTTCCCGATTATTTTCGCAAACGGAATGAATCCCGGCCAAGGGCCAGGATTGATCTTCATGAGCTTGCCATTGGCCTTCCAAGCGATGCCGTTTGGTACGCTGTTTGGCGTTCTGTTCTTTGTCATGCTGTCGATGGCTGCGCTTACGTCGTCGATTTCGATGATTGAGGCGACAGTCGCCTGGCTTGTTGCAAGCAAAGGGCTGACGCGTAAACGAGCATCGTGGGGTGTGGGTATCGTGCTGTGGTTGGTGAGTACCTTGGCAATGCTGTCATTCAACATGGGCGCGGATTGGACGTTTGCAGGTCGCACTTTCTTCGATTGGCTGGACTACCTGACCTCCCGCTGGATGATGCCGTTAGGCGGTTTGGGTATGGCGCTAATGGCAGGTTTCCTGCTGCGTACTGAAATATTCAGGGAGGAGCTAGGGCTCTCCCGTACCCAGCATGCACTGTGGCTATTTATGGTGCGTTACGTCAGCCCATTAGGCATCGTGTTAATTTTCATTGATACGCTGGGCCTAGCGACACTCCAGATAGGTACTCAGTGGCCGTGGTTGCTAGCACTGCTGGTGCTGATCACCGTGGTAGGAGAGTTCGCTAGCCCGCGATTACGTCAACCGGCTTCCTGAAGCTTTTCAGGAACAAGTGCTCAATAGATCTGAATAGAGAGATTGAAGCGCTCCCATCCACAGATGGGGGCGCTTTACGTTAGAGGGATACAATGAGCCGGTTTGCCTGCTGCCAGTTGCCCTGCCACTTCCTGTTTTAAGTTGTGGGCTAACGTTGCGGTTGACGTTACATAGCAGCGTTTTGTTAGCGAATCGGAATAGCGGTCTCTTCTTTGATATTACGTAGCACGAAATTGGAATTGACCTGGGAAATGCCATCCAAGGTGAAGAGTTTCTCATTCAGAAAGCGGTCATAAGCCGCCATGTCTTCGATAACCACTCGCAGCACGAAATCCGCGTTGCCGGTAGTGGCATAGCACTGCAGCACTTCTGGGTATTGCAGGATGCGGTTTTCGAACTCGACGGTGTTGTCGATGTGGTGGCGAACCAACGTCACCATCACCAATGCCGACAGTGGCTGGCCCACCAGGCTGGGTTCCACCAACGCCGCAAAGCGGCGGATCACGCCACTATCTTCCAAAGCCTTTACACGTCGCCAGCAGGCGGCGGGGGATAGCCCGATCTGTTCGGCGAGCTCATTGTTGGTAATGCGCCCCTGTTGCTGAAGCAGGGTAAGAATGCGCTGATCATGCCTGTCTAAGGTGATTAGTTTGGTCGCTTCTTTCATAGTGCCATTTCATTTGTTTGTGGTTTGTTGAATATCATTGCGTTAAATCTCAAAAAATGAAAGTAATGATCAATAACCAGGCTTTTGAAGAGTGAATTAGCAAGCACCTTTAGTGCGCTCTTGGCTAGACTCAAGCGTATTACAACCATAACTCTTCAACCGTACTGGTGAACTCCCATGACAACCCCCTCGATCGCTGAGCAGGCGGGTTCTATTGCCCAGCCTCTCGATATTGCACTCGATGACAATCTTCTCGATGACTATGCGCTGGCCGATCGCTATACCCGCGGAGAAGGCCGTGTCTTTCTCACCGGCACCCAGGCATTGGTGCGTATCTCCTTACGCCAAGCCGAGCTTGATTGCCACAATGGCCGCCATACGGCAGGACTCATCAGCGGCTATCGAGGCTCGCCCTTAGGCGGTGTAGACCAAGAGATCTGGCGGGCGAAAGCCGCCATGGAAGAGCACCACATCGATTTTGTCCCTGCTATAAACGAAGACCTTGCCGCCACCATGATGCTGGGTTGCCAGCAAGTCGAGACAGACCCCGATAAGCAAGTAGATGGCGTGTTTGGCATGTGGTACGGCAAGGGGCCTGGCGTTGATCGCGCGGGCGATGCCTTAAAGCACGGTAATGCCTACGGTAGCTCGCCGACTGGCGGTGTGCTGGTGGTCGCCGGGGATGACCATGGGTGTGTGTCGTCCTCCATGCCACACCAGTCTGATGTCGCCTTTATGGCGTGGTTCATGCCGGTAGTGAGCCCTGCATCATTGGCGGAATATGAACGCTTTGGGCTTTGGGGCTATGCACTTTCACGCTTCTCGGGTTGCTGGGTGGGTTTCAAAGCCGTTTCTGAAACCGTAGAGAGTGGCGCGTCGGTGGACGTGCCTCCCTTGCCAGAATATGTAACGCCCGATTTCGATATGCCGGAAGGCGGGCTGCACTACCGCTGGCCCGATCTGCCGGGGCCACAGCTTGAGACTCGCCTTGAGCACAAGCTGGCTGCCGTTCAGGCGTTTGCCACGGCCAATCCGATTGATCAGTATCTATTTCGCCAGGAACAGGCGACTTTTGGGCTAGTCACCACAGGCAAGGGCCATCTGGATTTACTTGAAGCGCTGCGTTTGTTGGGGCTGGATGAAGCCAAACTGCGTGATCTAGGGATTGAGATATATAAGGTCGGGATGGTGTGGCCGCTTCATCGCCCCGGCATCCTTGAGTTTATTCATGGCAAGCGCGAGGTGCTGGTCATTGAAGAAAAGCGCGGCATTATCGAAAGCCAGCTGAAGGAGTACATGTCGGAACCCGATCATCCAGGCGAGGTCATCGTGACCGGCAAGCAAGATGAAACCGGCAAGCCCTTGATTCCCTTTGTTGGAGAGCTGAGCCCTCGTCTCTTGGCAGGCTTCGTGGCAGAGCGTTTGGAGCGCTTTTTCAAGATCGATTTTAGCGACAAGCTGGCAACCGTTGATGCTTGCCAAGCCGGCGTTAAGGAGCTCGGCGGTGTACGCCGCATGCCCTATTTCTGCTCCGGCTGCCCGCATAATAGCTCGACTAAGGTACCCGAAGGCAGCAAGGCGCTGGCGGGTATCGGATGCCATTTTATGGCCTCGTGGATGGATCGCAGCACTGAATCGTTAATTCAGATGGGTGGCGAAGGTGTTAACTGGGTGGGCAAGAGCCGCTTTACCGGCAATGGCCATATTTTCCAGAACTTAGGCGAAGGCACCTGGTTTCACTCGGGCTCAATGGCCGTGCGCCAGGCAGTGGCTGCCAACGTCAATATTACCTATAAAATTCTGTTCAACGACGCGGTTGCCATGACGGGCGGCCAACCTGTAGATGGGCAAATCAACGTGCCCATGATTGCCCGGCAATCGCTGGATGAGGGCGTTCGCCGAGTCATGGTGGTCAGTGACGAACCGGAGAAGTACCGGGGGCATGAAAAGGAATTCCCTAAAGAGGTTACCTTCCATAGCCGCGAAGAGATGGATACGCTGCAGCGTGAGCTGCGCGAAATTCCAGGCTGTACGGTGTTGATTTATGATCAGGCATGCGCGGCTGAGAAACGTCGTCGGCGCAAGCGCGGTCAGTTGGAAGACCCTGCCCGCCGGGTGTTTATCAACCACCATGTTTGCGAAGGCTGTGGTGATTGTTCCGTACAGTCCAACTGTTTATCGGTGGTGCCTCGCGAGACCGAGCTAGGTCGCAAGCGCAAAATCGACCAGTCCTCCTGTAACAAGGACATGTCCTGCGTCAGTGGTTTTTGTCCCAGCTTTGTCACTGTAGAAGGTGGCGGGCTGCGTAAAGGCCAGGGCGTTGCGGCAGATAATGCCTTTTGGAAACGTATAGCGCATTTGCCTAGTCCTGCTATCGCCCCTTTGAATGCTCCTTATGACCTGCTGGTAGGGGGCGTTGGTGGCACGGGGGTGGTGACCGTCGGGCAACTGATCACCATGGCGGCACACCTGGAAGGCAAGGGCTCCAGCGTGCTCGACTTTATGGGGTTTGCGCAAAAAGGTGGGGCAGTACTGAGCTATGTGCGCTTGGCATCTCAGCCCAGTGAGCTTAATCAGGTACGTATCGAAGCGGGGCAGGCCGATGCGATGATCGCTTGCGATATGGTGGTGGCGAGTTCTCAGAAAGCGCTGAATGTGCTGCAGCCGACCACGCGTATTGTGGCGAATCTGGCCGAGCTAGCCACAGCGGATTATGTGCTTTATCGCGATGCGGATATGCAGCCCAGCAAGCGTCTTAACATGTTGCGTGAAGCGGTAGGAGATGAACGCTTTGCTTCTCTAGATGCCAATCGCCTAGCTGAGCAGCTGCTAGGGGATACCGTATTCTCCAATATGATGATGCTCGGGTTTGCCTGGCAGCAAGGGCTGGTGCCGCTTTCTGAGCCTGCGCTGCAGCGTGCTCTAGAACTCAATGGCGTCGCAGTGGAAAAGAACCGCCAAGCATTTGCCTGGGGGCGCTTGGCAGCGGTGGAACCTGATTACCTCCAGCAGCACCTGGATAAGATGCCACTGTCCGCGAATGCCACACTGGACGAAGTGGTAGCGCGTAATCGTCGCCACCTGGAGCGCTATCAGAACCGAGCCTGGGCTGAACGTTACGTGACCCAGGTGACTAAAGTGCGTGAAGCAGAAACAGCGCTAAAATGTGGCCAATCACTGAGTGAGGCCGTCGCTCATCAGCTCTATCGTTTGATGGCGTATAAAGATGAGTATGAAGTGGCGCGACTTTACACCCAGAGCGATTTTCTGGATGAGATCAAAGCAACGTTTTCTGGTGATTACCAGTTAACCTTCCACTTGGCGCCGCCGCTTATAGGTGGTCGTAAGGATGCTCAGGGGCGTCCAGTGAAGCGCCGCTTCGGCCCCTGGATGCTGAAGGCAATGGGCGCGTTGGCAAAGATGCGCGGTTTGCGCAACACGGCTCTCGATCCTTTCCGCTTCAGCGCCGACCGCAAGCTCGACCGCGCCTTATTGGCTGATTACGAGCAGTTGATTGATGAGTTAGTGGCACGTCTTGATGGCACGAATCACGCCACGGCATTAGCGCTTGCTAAGCTGCCGGAAGAGATTCGTGGTTTCGGACCCGTTCGCGAAACTGCCGCTGAGAAAGCTAACGAGCGTCGTGAGACGTTGCTGAAGGAGCTACGTGAAGGTCGCTCGAAGACCATCGCTGTCGAAGCTGCTTGAGGCGATCCATATAGGTATGAAAGGCCACGCAATGCGTGGCCTTTTGCTATGCATCTATACAACGACCCACTAAGCCTCTTTTCGGCGGCATACCAGCAGCCAGTGGCTTAGCAAGGCGAGTAGCCCCATCAGCCCGATCGTCAAGGCCATGGTGCGCGAGCTGCCGTCGTGGAATTGCCCGACTAATCCACCTACCACAGCGGCAATTGTCATTTGCAGAAAACCAAACAAGGAAGATGCCGCGCCTGCACATTGAGGGTTGGGCGCCAGTGCACCGGCCATTGTTTGTGGCATCAAAATGCCCACCCCCAGCATAAACACTATATGGGGGCCCACCACCGCCCAGGGGTGATGGACGCCAACGGCAGCCAAGCCCGCCATGACGAGGCCCCCAGTTGCGCAGATTACGGTGCCCAGGGTAATGAGGCGATCACGACCCAAGCGGTGGCTATATCGGCCGCTGACCAGCGTCCCGACGAAGAAGCCCGCGACAATCAGCGTGAACAGCACGCCATAAAGGGTAGGGGCGACGCCCATGTACTCGATGAGCACAAAAGATGAGCCAGAAAGGTACGCGAATAACCCGGAGAACGCGGCAGCATTCACCAAGGTGTAGCCAATAAAGGCACGCTGAGTCAGTAGTAAGCGAAAGTTAGCCAGTACGGATTTCGGGTGGATCGATTGCCGCCGCTCCTTCGCCAACGGCTCGGGCAGCATAAGTATCAGCACCGCCAGCATCACTGCCGCGTAGAGCGCCAGCACCACGAACACCGATTCCCAGCCAAAAAACAGCAGTAACCCCGCGCCTACCACAGGGGCCAGAGCAGGGGCGAGCGCCATGGTACTTGCCATATAGGCGAGGATACGTCCGGCCTCGATGGGGCCATGAATATCACGTACCGCTGCCCGTGCTAATACCGGTCCAGCAGCACCGCCGAAGGCCTGCAAAAAGCGGCCTGCCAGTAACCACTCGACGCTAGGCGCCCAGGCACACAGTAGGCTCGCAGCGAGAAACAGCGATAACCCTGCGATCATCACCGGGCGGCGGCCAAAGCGATCAGAGATTGGCCCGCACAATAGTTGGGCCAGAGCGAATCCAGCCATATAGAGGCTAAGGGTCAGCTGTATTCGGTCTGGGCCAGTATTCAGCGCTTCTGCCATGGCGGGCATGGCTGGCAAGTACATATCCGTCGCCAGCGGGCCGAGCGCAGTCACTGCAGCCAGGGCCACGACGGTGGCGGTAGAGGGCAGCTTTAGCACCCCTTAACTCCTTATGGTTGGACGTGATGCCCCTTCGGACACGAGGCGGGCGCCTTCCCGAATGGAAAGACGCCCGCTTATGTTAGCCTGCTTAGTATAGCTTGACTTAGCTGGCGTCAGGCTGCACCTCTGGTGCTGCCTTTTCGAAGGCTGGCAGCGCACGACAATTGGCAGCGATGCGCTGGATTGTCGGATAGGCTGACAAATCACACTCGAAACGTTCCGCGTTGTACACCTGGGGAATCAGGCATATATCCGCAAGCGTAGGGGTGTCGCCATGGCAAAAATCTCCACTGCTGGGGGCATTGGAGAGCGTTGCTTCCAGAGCGGTGAAACCCTCGGCAATCCAGTGGTGGTACCAGGCTAGCTTAGCCGCTTCATCCGCTCCCATTTCTCTCACTAAATACTTGAGTACCCTCAGGTTGTTGAGTGGGTGAATCTCGCAGGCCACCGACTGAGCGAGCGCACGAACCTGAGCCCGCTCTAACGCGTTAACCGGCAGCAGGGCGGGCTCTGGGCGTACCTCATCGAGATACTCACAGATCGCCAGTGACTGGTTAACCACCGTGCTATCGTCCAACACCAGGCTAGGCACCAGCCCCTGAGGGTTGCGCATCAGGTGGTCGTCACCCCGTTGCTCACCTTTCACCAGGTTGACCGGGATCTGGTCATAATCCAGTCCCTTAAGGTTTAAGGCAATACGCACCCGGTAAGCAGCCGACGAGCGGAAATAGCCGTAAAGCGTCGTCATGTTGCCTTCCTTTATTTGGGCTGGTACTGCACTACTTGCTGATCGATCGTACCAAATATGTTGTTGCCATCGCGGTCGAACATCTCGATACGAACCCGGTCGCCAAAACGCATAAAAGGGGTTTTTACTTGGCCGTACAGTATCTGCTCCACCATGCGCACTTCGGCTAGACAGCTATAGCCAACGCCACCGTCAGCCACCGGCTTTCCAGGGCCGCCGTCGGGGTCTGGGTTGGAAACGGTGCCTGAACCAATGACAGCGCCGGCACCGAGATAGCGGGTCTTAGCCGCATGGGCCACCAGCTGTGGAAAGTTAAAAATCATATCTGGCCCGGCTTCAGGCTCGCCAAACTTCTCGCCATTCAAGTGCACGGTCAGTGGCAGGTTCACTTTACCATCCTGCCAGGCATCGCCCAGTTCATCTGGGGTCACCGCAATGGGCGAGAACGAAGAGGCGGGCTTTGCTTGGAAAAAGCCGAAGCCCTTTGCGAGTTCACCTGGAATGAGACCACGCAGACTCACGTCGTTGACCAGCATCACTAGCTTAATGTGCTTGGCGGCTTCCACGGGGGATACTGCCATCGGTACGTCACCCGTAATGACCGCGATCTCGCCTTCAAAGTCGATGCCATGCTCTTCACTAACCGCCTCAATATCGTCGGTGGGTGCCAAGAAGCAGTCGCTACCGCCCTGATACATGAGCGGGTCTGTCCAGAAGGTGTCAGGCATCTCGGCATTGCGCGCCTGGCGTACCAGCTGGACATGGTTCAGATAGGCGGAGCCGTCAGCCCACTGATAGGCACGCGGTAAAGGGGAGTGCAGCGCACTCTGATCAAGCTTAAACGCGTTTTCAGCACCACCTTTATTAAGCTGAGCATAGCGCTCTTCAAGCTGAAGGCTAACCGCTTCCCAGTTCTCAAGGGCAGCCTGAAGTGTGGGAGCAATATCCACAGCGCTCACAGCGCGGGAGAGGTCACGCGAGACGATGATGAGTTCTCCGTCGCGGCCCTGCTTAAGTGTTGCCAGTTTCATAGTGATTCAATCCTTGTCGTCAGGGGGGTATAGGGTTCAGGGCTGGCTTGGGTTGAAGTGGGAGCGCAGCGTCGACCAAACATCCACATAATCACGTTGACGGAAGTCAGCATTCAGTGCCGCAGGGGTCGGGTGAAAGAAGTAGCGGCTTTCAAACATGAAGGCCAGTGTATCGCCTATGAAGTGGGGCTTAAGCTCAGCGTTGGAGGCCTTTTCAAAGGTCTCAGCATCGGGGCCGTGGGGCGACATTGAGTTATGTAGACTGGCGCCGCCAGGGGTGAAGCCTTCAGCTTTTGCATCGTACTCGCCATGAATAAGCCCCATAAACTCGCTCATTAGATTGCGATGGAACCAGGGCGGTCTAAAGGTGTTCTCGGCAACCATCCAGCGTGGCGGAAAAATCACAAAATCAATATTAGCCATTCCCGGTGTATCGGAGGGTGACGTCAATACGGTGAAGATTGACGGGTCCGGATGATCGAAGCTAACCGTATTGATGGTGTTAAAGTTGGCAAGATTATATTTATAAGGCGCGCAGTTGCCGTGCCACGCCACCACATCTAACGGCGAGTGGTTTAGTTTTGTCTCCCAGAAACGACCAGAGAACTTAGCCACTAAGCGGTAGTCGCCTTCGAGGTCTTCGTAGGCTGCCACAGGGCTTTGGAAGTCACGTGGGTTGGCTAAACCGTTAGCCCCGATAGGGCCGAGGCCGGGCAGCTCTAAAGGACTACCGTAGTTCTCGCAAATATACCCCCGTGCAGCCTCAACACCCTGAGCTTTACGCACTTGGAATTTCACACCGCGAGGAATGACGGCAATTTCACCGTTATCGATCTCAATGTCACCAAATTCGGTACGTAGACGAATGGCCCCCATTTGCGGAACGAAAAGCAGTTCTCCATCGGCGTTGTAAAAAAACCGCTCGGTCATGTCCTTATTAAAGGTGTAGACATGCACGCCCACGCCCGCTTGAGTACCCGCATCGCCGTTCACCGCAATGGTAAACAAGCCATCGATAAAATCAGTCGGTTCATTAGGTAATAAAACGGGATCCCAGCGCATCTGGTTAGGATCCGCCGCTGGCTTGTCTAACGGGGCCGTGTGTACGTTGTTATTTTCTAGTGGCTGGTAAGCGCTCTGAACGACAGAAGGGCGAATGCGGTAAAGCCAACTGCGAAAGTTTTGATGACGTGGCGCTGTGAATGCGGAACCGGTTAGTTGTTCAGCGTACAAGCCATAAGCACAGCGTTGAGGTGAGTTTTGCCCAATCGGCAGTGCACCCGGCAGCGCTTCGGTTGAAAAGTGATTATGAAATCCATTTTGATATTTCAATTGTTCATTCATTGTTAAGACCTGCTTTATTGGAACGTTATTTTGATAAAGCTATATTTTTATAAAACTGTATGTTGATAAACCAAGGGGCGCGGCTATTGATCGCTATCACCAACCGCATGGGAAATCGCTTCTTCAAGCACGGTTTGATCGCCGATGTGATTAGCAAGTAAGAGAATCAGGCGTGCATTGATGCGCTCGCTCTCTGTTTCGCTGCGGTCGCGATGTAGCGCCGTGAGCGCAGCGTAAAAGGCGTCTGGATCAGTGAAGTTCGAATTCAGCTCAAGCCTTGGCATGGCAGCTTTCCTGGAAGGTAGTGTCAGCGGCACCCGCAAGATAAACGCCCAGCGCGCGGTCTAATGCGTCTTCAACCCTGCGGGCCATGATGGCGTGCCAGCGGGCAGCAACGTGTTGATCAGGGCGAATAAGGTACCCGCCACCTGCTTTCAGGCCATATCGTTGTGTCACTAGCCCCTCGGAATCGTCTACGATGGTTGTGCGCGGTAGAGCGCTAAGCTCATCCGGTGCTGGGCCAACGACCACCAGGCTTAAATCAGTGCGACGGCCTAACAGCTCTTTCAACGGCGCGGCAAGCGTGTCGGTGTGCCCATCCTCAAAGCGGCCGTCGAGTAACAACACAAAGCCATCGCCAAATTGATTGAGTAGCCAGGCGTTCTCTTCTCTCAATCGAATGGGAGCGTCCTTGGCCGGGCTGCCGGGGCGCAGTTCTCTCGGGCCACCATTAACATCGGGTGTATTGAGCGGTGAGGTGTCATAGCGGCAGGGCATGGAAAGGCGACCGCTGTTGACCAGGCTACGTGCGAAGGCATGTTTCTCAGCCAGCTCCAGCGTCACATCTCGGAACACTTGGCTGATATGGCTCTTCGGGGTAATAAAATCAGTGGCGCGGGTCGAGTTAAGGATGTTCTCTGCCGCGCCATGCTGGCGCTCAGTGTTGTAGGTGGACAAAAGCGTTTTTGGCGCCTGCTGTTTGAGAACGCGGGCTAGTTTCCACACTAAATTATCCACACCCTGTAGGGCACCATTGGCGCCCCTGGCGCCAAAGGGGGATACCTGATGAGCCGCGTCACCTATGAATATCACGCTATGGTGAATGAAATTATCCATCTTACGGCAGCGGAAGGTGTAGACACTGGCCCACTCAAGCTCGAACTCCACGTCTTGGCCAAGCATTGCCTGAACTCGTGGGCGAATGTTCTCTTCTTTCTTTTCTTCTTCCGGGTCAGCATCACATCCTAATTGAAAGTCGATACGCCACACATTGTCCGGTTCTTTGTGCAGCAGGACTGACTGATTGGGATGAAAGGGCGGGTCAAACCAAAACCAGCGTTCTGTAGGGAAGTCGGCCTTCATCACCACATCAGCAATCAGGAATCTGTCCTGAAATACTTGGCCTTTGCACTCAAGGCCCAGTATGTCTCGGATTCGGCTGTTAGCTCCATCCGAGACGAGGAGGTAGTCACAAGTCAGCTGGTAATCACCGTCTTGGGTAGAGACCTTGATGGCGGAGCACTCAGGCTGAGCATCGACATCAATGACTTTATGTTTCCAACGAAGGTCAATTTGCTCTGGAAAGTCGTGAGTGCGGTTGACCAGAAACTCTTCAAAGTAATACTGCTGTAAGTTAATAAAGGCGGGCATACGGTGGCCGTCTTCTGGCAGCAGGTTGAAGTCATAGACCTCGCGATCCTGGAAGAAGACGCGACCGTGCTGCCAGGTGACGCCTTTTGCAAGCATCGGCTCGACGCAACCCAGGCGGTCTACAATTTCCAGCGAACGTTTAGCAAAACACAGGGCCCGCGACCCCACGCTAACGGTGTTGTTATCGTCCAGAACAATCGAATTAACGCCTTGGTGAGCCAAGTCGATGGCGGCGGCGAGGCCGCTAGGTCCCGCTCCGACAATCACTACCGGATAGTGGCGAACTTCTTGAATATCGAGTTCAGGCGGGCGCCGATAAGGATAGACAGGATTTTTATAGGTTGTTGGCATCTATTTGCTCCCGTTCAGCGTCGGGTGCGTGACACCCGACTGCTGGGCATGATCAGTGGGTGTCACTGGTGGCACTTACTGATTTTCGACGGCGTCCTGTAGCGAGTGCCACATAGCGGTATCGCGTTCAGCCGTCCAGATGCGGGGATCCGGGTACTCGCCGCCTGCTTCGTCGTAGCAGCGAGTGATATCGAAAGGCACACAGTGATCGAAGATGACCCAGTGACCATACTTCAGCTTAAGTACCGCGTAGGTCTCGGCGTAACACTCGGAGAGAGACTTGCCCGCCGCCTTGCCCGCTTTAACACTTCCATACATATCATTTAGGAAATCGCGGGTGCCCTGAATGGCTTCCTGGCACTGTTCGACCGTTTTCAGTGCATCACCGCGGCCGGGCACCAGCTTTTGGGGCTGCATGGATTGCAGGCGATCAAGCGTGGCAGGCCAGTCCTCGTGGTAAGCGTCACCGGTGTAAGGGGTGGCGCCATACTCAACGAGGTCACCGGAAAACATTACTTTTTCCTTCGGCAGCCAGACGACGGTATCGCCCTTGGTATGTCCGCGGCCAAGGTGGATGATCTGTACCTCACGCTCACCCATGTAAACCGTCAGCTTCTCTTGAAAAACTATGTTTGGCCAGGTTAAGCCAGGCACAGAGTCCACACCCTTAAACAGGCGAGGGAAACGACCGACTTCTGACTCATAGTCTTGCTGACCACGCTCGTTGATCAGGTCATAAGTGTTCTGGCTAGCGTAGATATTCTCTGCATCGTACGCGGAAGCGCCGAGAACACGCACGGCATGGTAATGGGTCATTACCACATGCTTAATCGGTAGGTCAGTCACTTCGCGGATACGGCGGATGACATCCTGAGCCATGACGGGCGTTGCCTGGGTGTCGATAACCATCACGCTGTCATCGCCAATCACGATGCCCGTATTGGGGTCACCTTCAGCAGTGTAAGCATAGAGCCCTTCTGCCAGCTTGGTGAAGCTGATCTTCTTCTCTTCGGTATCGGCATGGGACGCGAATTTCTTGCTCATGATATCTCCGGTGCTATCAGGGTGATTCAGGTATTCATTGAATTGTTGTGTGCTTGAAGGATAGTTTCCAATGAAACTAAATGTCCAATGTTTCATGGACGAATCACTCTGTCTTTTGCATCGTATTGACGATAATTCTTGATAAATCAGGTGATTATTGCAAATTAATACTTAAGGATAATAAATAAAATCGTGAAATTGGTTGCAAGGGAGAGTATCTGTCGGCACTGTTCCACCTTATGATAGGTGCATTGCTGGAGCCTACATTCCCAGCTATCGTGCGGATTTTGGTCATCACCACTTCTGATAAACGGTGGCTTTAGGAGAAACAAAATGACGATGGATAAAGCAGACGGCGATGTGTCACTGGAATCTTCAGCCAGGGTAGAGCTGGATCTCAACCAATTTTTACCCTATCAGCTTAACCGTTTAGCTGACCGCATCAGCCAGGCGTTAGAGAAGCTTTATGCCGAGTCTTATGAACTCAATATTGCCCAGTGGCGTGTGCTTGCCTGGCTTAGCCACTGTGATGATTTAACCGCTAAGAAGGTCTGCGCTTACACCAATATGGATAAGGCTCGCGTGTCTCGCGCTATTCAGTCACTGGAAGACCGTGGACTGATAAGCCGCACGCCCTCACAGCAGGATCAGCGACTACATGACTTGCAACTGACGGACGCCGGACAAGCGCTACTCAATAAGTTAGTGCCCGAAGCCCAGGCGTGGGAGGCCGGCCTGGTGTCGACCCTGAGCGTTGGTGAATATCGTGATCTGCTTAATACAATGCGCAAGCTTGAACGGCAACTGGAGAGAATTGGCTAGAGGCTTGATGCTGGGAAGTCGAGCCCAGGTGATAAATCGCATTTTTGCCGGTGGTGTGTCGTTAGTGTATCGATAGATAAGATTTGTGTAACAAAAGAATGGGCGAAAAATAACCCCATATAGCCATTGATAGTCACTCGAAGAAACAATGTTTTTGGTGTAAGTGGTTGTAGTTTAAGTTAATAATGTAAATTAATACTTAAGTGTTAGAATCTATTAGTTGATGGATCGTTGCATGATCCACGTATCTAAAGGCATTGTGCTAAATAACGTGATTCGTATAATTTCTATATTTTAATAATAAAGTATCACGTTAGGCGCAATGAGTGATTAACTAGCAATCTCACCCACCGCACGCATGGCTTATCAACATCATTCAACAAAAACGATGAGCGCTTTACCCAGTTCGTGACGACCAGAGGAAAGAGAAGTGAATAAAACAACAAACCTGATGATCGGCGCTATTGCCGCCGCAACGCTGAGCACCTCCGCCTTTGCACAAACGACAATCACCGTGAGTACCTGGGCTGGTCCCAATCACGGCATCAACACCATGGTATGGCCAACGTGGAAAGCGTGGATTGAAGAAGCCACTGACGGGCGCGTGACCGTTGACGTTGTGCACGACCTCGGACCTCCCGCCTCCCAGATGGAGATGGTCGCCGACGGCATTGCTGATGCTACTTGGGTATTCCATGGCTATAACGCAGGGCGTTTTCTGGCCACTCAGTTACCCGAATTTCCTACCTTTGAAGACTTCTCCTCGGAGAACGCCTCTGCTGCTTATTGGCATACGCATCAGGAGTACTTAGCCCAAGCTGATGAGCATCGCGGCGTTGATGTGGTGGCTGCGGGGGTACATGGCCCGGGTTGGATCTTTAGTCGTGAGCAGTACCAAACTCTTGCTGATTTAGAGAACGAGCGCATTCGCGTCGGCGGCGGGGTCATGGGAGATCTCTCTAATGCCCTTAATCTGACCGGCGTGGCTTTGCCGCCAACCGGGGTCTATGAAGCTGGCTCTCAGGGCGTTATTGATGGCGCTATGCTGGTGCCGGAAGGCCTTAGAAGCTTTCGGGTAGCCGAGGTATTTCCCTATACCTTGACGGTGGATGGGGGCTTTTATCGAGGCAGCTTCACCATTGTAGTGAATCCGAGTATCTGGGATGAGATGTCTGCAGAAGATCGTGCCGCTGTGGAAGACGTCTCGGGTGAGCGGTTATCGCGACTGTTTGGCTACATGATGGATGTATCCGATGAGCGGGGCGTCGAGTTCGCCGAAGAGCAGGGCCATACCTTTACAGCCCTCGGCGACGAAGATCTTGAGACGCTGCGCGGTATCAGTAATGACCTGGTTGACACCTGGTCCGAGAACGTAAGTGAACGGGGTGTCGATGCGCAGGCGGCGCTCGATTACTTCCACCAACAGCTTGAAGAAGCTGCTACACAAGAGAGCGTGGCATCCTTAGTGCCACAATCATAATTACCCTTCGCCAAGTGGAGGGCGACTATGCAGATCCTGACGTCTCGCTGGTCAAATGTCGGTAGGGTCATGCAGCTGGCGCTGGAGGGGGTGGCGGGTGCCACCCTCTTTGCCTTGATGCTGCTGACGACTGCTGATGTAGTAGGCCGTTATTTCTTTAATTTACCTATCCTTGGAACCGTCGAGTTGACCCAGCAGATGCTGGCCGCTGTGGTGTTCTTGTCACTGCCAGTAGCATGCTGGCGTGAAGAGCACGTTAGCGTGGATCTCTTGGATGCCATATTCCCTGTGCGCTGGATATGGCTGCGCCAGATGATCGTCAACTTAATTATCGCCGTGGCTTTATGGGTGATCGCTACACGGGTTTGGGCACTGGGCGTGCGTGCTTTCGAGTGGGGCGATGTCACTGAGTTTCTACGCATTCCCGATGGTTACCTTATTTACCTGATTGCCATCATGCTGTTTCTTTCCGCTCTACTCACCCTCGGTCGAGCGGTGAGTTACCTCCTAGAAGGCGTGGGTGTGATTAAGTGCGGTGGCCCAGTCAGCCAGGGAGATAAGCATGATTGAAGCACTTTATGGGTTTGCAGCGCTGTTGATATTGGTATTCCTGCGCATGCCTCTGGCTTTTGCCATGGGGATCGTGGGTTTTGTGGGCTTCTACTACCTGACCGGTAACTGGAACGCGGCTGAAGCCATGGCGTCGCGCCGGGTAGTCGACACCGCTAGGGACTACGGTCTATCGGTGATACCACTGTTTATCTTGATGGGTAACTTGGTGTCCCATGCTGGGCTCTCTGATGCGCTATTCCGGGCCTCCAATGGTTTTCTTGGACACCGTAAGGGCGGTCAGGCGATGGCCACCATCGTGGCTTGTGGTGGTTTTAGTGCTATTTGTGGGTCGAGTCTTGCGACCTGCGCCACTATGGGGCGTGTTGCCATGCCCCAGATGCGCAAGTACGGCTACAAGGACTCGCTGGCGGCAGCCTCCATTGCAGCGGGCGGAACCCTTGGGATACTGATTCCTCCCAGCGTGATGCTGGTGATCTACGGCATCATTACTGAGACCAGTATCCGTGAACTGTTTGCAGCGGGCTTTATTCCCGGCATATTGGGCATTGTGATGTATCTCGGCGCGGTTAAGTGGGTTCTGTGGCGTGATCCCAGCGCTGGGCCAGCGGCCGAAAAAGTACCCTGGAACGAGCGCCTTGCGGCCCTAAAAAATGTGGGGAGTACCCTGGCGCTGTTCGTATTGGTTATCGGCGGCATCTATTTGGGTATATTCACCCCAACGGAAGCGGCGGGTATTGGCGCAATGGGCGCCTTTGTGATTGCGCTGCTCAAGCGTGCTTTGACGCCGACTATACTCATGAATGTCCTGATGGACACTGTGCGAACAACAGCGATGCTGTTTGCGGTGGTGTTGACGGCGCTAATCTTTGCTAATTTCATTAACCGCGCGGGGCTTCCCAATGACCTCCTGGCGTTGGTCACCGGGCTGAACGTGGCCCCCTTCGTGGTAATTCTCGTTATCTTGGCCATTTACGTACTGTTAGGCTGTGTATTCGAAAGCATGTCGATGATGCTGCTGACCGTGCCGGTCTTCTTCCCGGTCGTGGCGGGGCTTGGCTATGATTTGGTGTGGTTCGGCATACTGGTGGTTATCGTCATTGAGATTAGTTTGATAACGCCCCCTGTCGGTATGAATGTGTTCGTATTGCGGGCTGTATTACCGGACGTATCGACAGGCACTATCTTCCGCGGCGTCACCCCTTTCTGGGTCGCCGGTACCATACGCGCACTACTGGTGCTTATATTCCCAGCGATCGTGCTTTTTCTGCCGCAGTTACTGTATTAAAGCTACGCTATTAATACGGTGCTATTAACGTCCTTGCTAAACAAACGGCTGACAGGGTAAGCGCCCTGTCAGCCGTTTTTTGTATTACTTTTTTGTCTGGCTGTATCGGCTGAGGCGTTACTGCCGCTTGGCCACCAGCGTTAGAATGTCGTAGCTGGCGACCAGTTCATCGTTTTGATTGGTCACCGCTACGTCCCACATCACCACGCCTTGTGGGTGCCCATCGGGAGAAGTTCGGCCCTGATCAATCTTGCGCTTGCAGGTTAGGCGGGCGCGGATAGTGTCGCCGACCAACACAGGTGTAATAAAGCGCAGTGTATCCAGGCCGTAGTTAGCCAGTACGGGGCCTTCGCCTGGGTAAACGAATAGACCCGCAGCGGCAGACAGCACAAAGTAGCCGTGGGCAATGCGCTGGCCGAACTGGGTCTCTTTGGCGGCAATGTCGTCGAAGTGCATATAGAAGTGGTCGCCGGAAAGGCAGCCAAAATTGACGATGTCGGCTTCAGTGACGGTGCGGCGGTGGGTTAACAGTGACTCCCCAACCTGCAGGTCGTCGAAATAGCGGCGGAACGGGTGGACGTCAGTCTCGATCACCTTGGCGCCACGCACATATTCCTTTGTGACTGCCGCGAGCATGCTCGGAGAGCCCTGGATGGCGGTGCGCTGTAGATAGTGGTGAACCGCACGAATGCCGCCGAGTTCCTCGCCACCGCCTGCGCGGCCGGGCCCGCCATGCTTGAGCATCGGTAGCGGAGAGCCGTGGCCAGTGGATTCCTTTGACGCCTGAGCATCCAGAATCTGCAGGCGGCCGTGCTGTGCGGCCAGAATGGGGATCATTTCAGCCGCAATGGCAGGGTCTTTCGTGGTCAGCGTGGTCACTAAGCTGCCCTTGCCCTTGGCGGCGATGGTCAGGGCTTCGTCGATGCCGCTGTAGGGCATTAGCGTCGCGACGGGGCCAAAGGCTTCAATGTCGTGAGCGCCGCCGTCGTTCAACGGGTTACGATTGATCAGCAAGTGGGGAGTAATGAAGGCGCCGTTTTCAACACCCTGGCCGACAGGCTTGAAGCTGCCGTCTCTGCCGAAGACGCACTCACTAGTCTCTAGCAGTTGTTCAATTGCGTGGTTAACGTCTCTCAATTGGTCACGGGAAGAGAGCGCGCCCATGCGTACGCCTTCTTCATGAGGATCACCGACCATAATGTTGGCAAGCCGCGACTTAAGTGTGTTCGCCAATGCATCCAGATGCTCGGTAGGCACTAAAATTCGACGGATCGCGGTACATTTCTGACCTGCCTTGGCGGTCATCTCCTTGACCACTTCTTTGGCAAAGATTTCGAACTCTTCGTCTTCCGGGCTAACATCCGGGGCCATGATGGCGCTGTTGAGCGAGTCCGCCTCGGCGTTGAACGGGATGCTCTTCGCCATGATGTTAGGGTGGCTTTTCAGCTTCAGGGCGGTGCTTGCCGAGCCGGTGAAGGTGACAAAGTCCTGCTCTTCCAGATGATCCAGTAAGTCACCGGCTCCGCCGATAACCAGTTGCAGCGCTCCTTCCGGCAGCAGGCCTGAGTCGTTGATGACGCGCACGGCTGCTTCGGTCAAGTAGCTAGTGGCGGTTGCCGGTTTGAAGATACACGGCATGCCTGCCAAAAAGGCGGGTGCGAACTTCTCCAGCATGCCCCATATGGGAAAGTTAAACGCATTGATGTGTACAGAGACGCCGCGGCGGGGCACCAGTATATGGGTGCCATTGAAGTGGTTCTCTTTGCCTAGCTGAGTCACCGGGCCTTCATGGGCCACATTGCCGGAGGGCAGTTCCTTGCGGCCAGTGGAGGCGTAGGTAAACAGGGTGCCAAAACCACCGTTGATGTCGATCCAGGAATCGGCCTTGGTGCAGCCAGTGTGGTGAGAGATGGCATAGAGCTCACGCTTACGCTCTTGGATATAGGCGGCCAGCGCTTTAAGGATGGCGGCCCGTTGCTGGAAATCCAGTGCCAGCATATTTTTCACACCGGTGTTGCGGGCATACGCCACCGCTTCACGGAAGTTGATCTCTTCTTGGTGGGTATGCGCAACGGTTGTGCCGTTAATGGCGCTAATAAGCGCTTTGGATTCGGCCTTTCCGAACCACTGGCCTGCGATGTAACTCTGTAAAACTGACATTGCGTACTCTCCCGCAAAACATAGACGAAGCCGACGCGTTCGCTGGCTTGGAAGTGGGTGGGTTAGGGTTTATACCTCGTCATAGTCAAGTACCACCCTGTCGCTGATCGGGTAGCACTGGCAGGACAGCACGTAGCCGGCATCGATTTCGTAATCTTCCAGGGCGTAATTGGCGTCCATTTCCACCTCGCCTTCGATGACTTTTGACTTGCAGGTGGAGCACACCCCAGCCTTGCATGAGAAAGGAATATCCGCGCCATGCTCGTTACCTGCGTCCAGAATGCTCTGGGTATTACGGGGCAGGTCGTACTCAATGGTGCGGCCGTCGATGATCACTTTGATGTGTGAGGTTTCTGCTTTCAGCTGAGCCGCTTTCGTCGCCTGGCAGCGTTTGGCGCCTGCCGTCGGTAGCCCGGTAGTGAACAGCTCGAAGTGCACTTTTTCCTTCGGCATTCCATGTTGGCTCAGAACACCACGCACGATTTCGGTCATTTCGTGCGGGCCACAGATAAACGCGGCGTCGAGCTTGGGTATGTCTACCCAGCGGTCAAACAGGGCGTTGCATTTGTCGGCGTCGATCCGGCCGTTGTAAAGATCGATTTCCTGTTGTTCGCGGCTGAACACATAAATGATGTTGAGGCGTTCCAGGTAGCGATCCTTGAGATCCTGAAGGCGTTCGCGAAACAGCGTACCCGTGGTGGAACGATTGCCATAGATGACGGTAAAGCGGCTCTTTGGCTCGCTTTCCAGCGTGGTGGAAACAATCGACATAATGGGCGTGACGCCACTGCCAGCGGTTACCGCCAAATAGTGTCCTTCACGGCTGGGGTCGAGCGGCACGAAGAACTTGCCCTGGGGTGGCATCACTTCCAGGCGGTCACCGGGCTGCAAGTGCTGGTTGGCAAAGGTGGAAAAGCTGCCGCCGGGCACCAGCTTGACGGCGACTCTCAGCTCATGTTCGTGGACACCGGTGCAAATCGAGTAGGAACGACGGACATCCTCACCTTCGAGGTCGCGGCGTAGAGTCAGGTACTGCCCTTGGGTAAAGCGAAAGGCGTCCAGCAGGTCATCGGGAACGTCGAAGGCAATGGAAACGGCATCATGGGTTTCCTTGCGCACATCCTTGACGGTTAGGGCGTGAAATCGGCTCATGGGAAATGGTCTCGTCGTTTTACATACACTTGAAATAATCGAAAGGCTCCAGGCAATCGCGGCAGCGGTAGAGCGCCTTGCAGGCCGTAGAGCCGAATTCGCTGACGCGTTCGGTCGCGTTGCTGCCACATAAAGGGCAGGGCACTACCGGGTCAGACTGGCCGGTTAGGCTACGTTTGCTAGCACTTCCTACCGGTGGTGCGATGCCGTAGGCGCGCAATTTTTCGCGCCCGGCTTCGGTTAACCAATCGGTGGTCCAGGCGGGGGACAGGCGGCGCTGAATTAGCGGGTCTGAGTAGCCAGCGGCCACCAGCGCTTCATGGATATGCTGTTCGATGACTTCCGTAGCCGGGCAGCCGGAGTAAGTTGGCGTTACGTTGACCGCCAACCGACCGTCCACCCAATCGATATCCCGCACAATTCCCAGCTCAACCACGCTGACCACCGGTACTTCCGGGTCAGGCACTTCCTGCAAAATGGCCAGCACGGCTTCAACATCGCCTTCGTCACCGGCTGGCGGCAGGCCGCTGCGGTCGCTACCGATTAAGTCACTGGAGGGCCAGTCATCGGTAAGCGTCGGTGGGTGGTTACCAGACGGTCGCATCGGGATAGGCCCTCGGCAGGTATTGCATTTCCGCTAATAGAAAGCCCAGATGCTCGGTGTGATGCCCGACTTTACCGCCGGTATACATCCAAGCTTCGTAGGAAGGGCGCTCCAGCGTGGCTTCTTCAAACACCTCTTCCACGGTGGCTTTCCAGCGGGTGGCCAGCGTCTCTGGGGCTGGCGCAATACCGGCTTCCAGCATGGCCTGATCAACCTCGTCGCCCTGCAGTAGCTCACCGGTGAACTGCCAGAGGTTGTCGAGCGCTCGCTGCATGCGGGTGTGGCTCTCTTCCGTGCCATCGCCCAGGCGAATCACCCATTCAGAGGAGCGGCGTAGGTGGTACGTTGCTTCCTTAAGCGACTTGGCCGCCACTTCAGCAATGCGTGGGTCGCTGGAGTGAGACAGCCCATCAAGCAGGTGTACGTGCCAGGCATCGAACAGGAACTGGCGCCCCATGATGTCGGCGAAGTCACCGTTGGGCTGTTCGACGAGCAACAGGTTACGGAAGTCCTGAGCGTCGCGGCGAAAGGCCAGGTGGTCGGCATCGATCTTGTCAGCCACTAGTTCAGATGCCATCAGTTCAGCAGCCAGCAGTTCAGACACATAGCCCAGCCAGTTGCGTGCCTGACCGAAGAGGTCGAGACCCACGTTCATTAAGGCCAGTTCCTCTTCCAGCGCGGGTGCCTTGCCGCACAGTTGTGCGTGGCGCTGGCCGAGTACCAAGTCGTTATCGCCAAGGCGTAGCAGGTAATCGATCAACGGGGTTTGTGTTTTTTGAGCTGTGTTTTTCTGAGCCGCGCTTTGATGAGATATGTTTTGCATTGCTGCCTCCCTTACATGTGGCCGACTTCTTTCGGCAGTTTGTAGAAGGATGCGTGGCGATAGACCTTGTCGTTAGACGGGTCGAACAGCGGCTCTTTCTCGTCGGGAGAAGAGGCAGTGATTTCGCTGGCCGGAACCACCCAGATGCTCACCCCTTCATTGCGACGGGTGTACAGCTCACGGGCGTTTTCGATTGCCATGCGGCGGTCGGCTGCATGCACACTGCCGACGTGCTTGTGGTTAAGACCGTGCTTGCTGCGTATAAAAACTTCAAAGAGGGGCCAGTCAGCCATGAGAAAAGCCTCAGTGGTCAGAGGAGTCTCGTCTCGCAAGACTCCATGTTGTTTTAAAAGATAGCGTTTTAAAAAATAGGGTTCTAAAAAAGTGAGTTATTGCTTTTCGTTGGTGCCCAAGCAGGTGTCGCCAGTTCAGGCTGCTCGGTGTTGACGCTTGGCGGCGTGGGCCACGGCGGCTTCACGCACCCAGGCACCGTTATCAATGGCGTTACGGCGTGCCTCGACACGCTCGCGGTTGCAGGGGCCGTTGCCCTTGACCACGTCGAAGAACTCTTGCCAATCGATTTCACCGAACTCGTAGTGGCCGGTCTCTTGGTTATATTTGAGATCCGGGTCAGGAGCGGTGCAGCCCAGCAGCTCTAGCTGCGGTACGGTTTGGTCGAGGAAGCGCTGGCGCAGCTCATCGTTGCTGTGGCGCTTGATCTTCCAGGCCATCGACTGAGCGCTGTTGGGAGAATTTTCGTCGGACGGGCCGAACATCATTAGCGAGGGCCACCAGAAGCGGTTAATGGAGTCCTGCACCATGGCTTTCTGGTCGTCGGTACCCTCTTGCATCATGGTCAACAGAATCTGATACCCCTGGCGCTGATGGAAGCTCTCTTCCTTGCACACGCGAATCATGGCGCGGGCATAGGGGCCGTAAGAGGTGCGCTGTAGCGGTACCTGATTGACAATGGCAGCGCCATCAACCAGCCAGCCGATGGTGCCCATATCAGCCCAATTGAGCGTTGGGTAATTGAAGATGCTGGAGTACTTGGCGCGGCCGTCGTGAAGCTTGTCGATCTCTTCGTCGCGGTCGGCACCCAGGGTTTCCATAGCGCTATAGAGGTACATGCCGTGACCTGCCTCATCCTGAATTTTGGCCATTAGCTGCAGCTTGCGCTTGAGGGTTGGTGCCCGTGTCAGCCAGTTGCCTTCCGGCAGCATGCCGACGATTTCTGAGTGGGCGTGTTGCGAGATCTGGCGGATCAAGGTCTTGCGGTAGGCGTCCGGCATCCAGTTCTTGGGTTCTATTTTAATTTCATCATTGATGCGCTCCTGGAACTGGCGTTCCTCAGGGCTCATCTCATCGAGCGTTTTGAGTTTGTTAGAACCGGTTTCAACGAGCTGCGCGTACATAGAGACCTCCGCGGCGTCGATATATCAGGGAGTGTGGCTTATTTTTCCTAAAGTATAGTGATACGAAATATTTTATCAATAGGTATTTTTGTGTGTCACTTTAATACTTTGTGATAACAGATGTAGATAGGGGTTAGCCTTAAAAGGAAAAAAATAGCTAAAACAAGTGATTCAAAAATGCCTTCAGAGGGAAAAATTATTTACGCTAATATGCAGAACCTCTTTTGTGGACGCTAGGTGCGGCCTGAACAGTCGGATCGAAAGTAAGGCTCTAACAAGGGCTGGCGCTGCCGTTACTTGTGGCGCTAAATTTCAGTGGAATACTTGTCTGGCTGCTTTGAATTTCCAGCCCTTTAACGTGGGGGACGGCGTAGACTCGTGATCAATTCACGGCGGTGGGAGCCTGGTATCGTCAGGTCTATAGTGGTTGCCAGGATGTTGCATGCTGTGTCACTTCTGTTGGTAAAACAGAAAGTGAGTCAGCGCTGCTAACCTGTTGTGAAATGCTCTTCGCCGATGCGGGTCATTGCAATGAGAAAAACAAGGTAGCTGTATGCTCGAAACACAACAAGATATTAAGAAATTCTTTAAACATGATTTGAAGCTCAGACACCTCCGGATCATTGCCATGCTTGCCCAGTTGGGGCAGGTCAGTCATGTGGCGAAAGCAATGAACGTGACTCAACCGGCGATTTCTAAGCAAATCGGTGAGATTGAGCGTTCCCTGAACAGCCCAATCATTCAAAGGCAAGGTAACCGCGTTGTTTTCACCCCTATCGGCGAAAGGTTGGCAGCCCATGCGACTGAAATCGTACAATTAATTGAAAGGGCTGAATTTGATGTCGATGCTGTCCACCGGGGGTTAGGAGGCCACGTTGTAGTGGGTGTGGTCGCCTCACTTGCGCCGACACTGTTGCCAGAGGCCATTAAGCGGCTCAAGGTAATTGCTCCTTCTGCAGTCGTTTCTATCACTGAAGGCCACTTTAATCAGCTATTACCTCTGCTGGAAAATGGCAATCTAGATATCTTGATAGCTCGGGCATGGGAGCCTTTCTTTCGCGAGGGTATCAGTAAAACCTCGATATTAAAGGAACCTATCCTGGTGGTAGCCGGCTCTCAGCACCCGCTTGCGGTGCGAGCAACAATCGAATGGAAAGACGTTGTAGCTTGGCCATGGATTAGCCCCGCAGAAGGGTCATTAGCGAGGCAGGCCGTTGACACATGCCTTGCCAAAGCCGGTTTAGCATTCCCTTCCAGTTATATCGAATCTACATCACTACTGCTCAACTTTGAGCTGATGCGGATCGCTCCGTTCATTAGCCTCATGCCTGAGTGGTTGGCCAGACATCATGCGGGAAAGGGAGATCTAAGTATCCTGCCGTTGCAATTTGATGAAATTCTTTCGGAAGCCTACTGCTATTGGAGAAGCAATTCATCTAATGCAACTAGCAAGCTATTTCAAGAATGCCTGGAGCAGGCAAGCCACCAGTCTCGTTTTACTTCCCATTGAGTCAGAATAAAGTGAAGCGCTCTCTTCGTATTACTGTTTGGTTATGCGAAGAGAGTAATTTGTCATTTGTCTGCCTTCACATCACTGAGTATTCTCAAATAAAGACAAGTATAAGTTCTGTTAGTAGCAACGCCTTCGGAGCCTTGTATGGCCTATGCTATCGTAGCTTTTTGTGTATTCCTGTTTTCGGGTACAGCATTCGCTTATCTAGTAGGTGCCACTGCGGTCATCGCATTTTTGACGACTGGCTATCCGCAATACATAGCGATACTTCCTCAACGTATCTTTGCTCAGTTAGATGTCTTTGCTTTTATGGCTATGCCCTTGTTCATACTCACCGGAGAGCTGATGAATCGTGCTGGTGTGATGGGGTCTCTGATCGATTTTGCTATGGCTCTGCTTGGTCGTTTCAAAGGTGGTCTGGGGCATGTCAATATTATGACGAGCCTATTCTTTTCTGGTATATCAGGTTCCGCGGTGGCCGATTCAGCAGCTGTATCCAACTCTTTGATTCCAGCTATGCGCGAACGTGGTTATCCACCATATTATGCAGGAGCACTAACCGCCGCTTCATCAATGATTGGGCCGATTATTCCGCCTAGCATCATTATGATCATTTACGGAGGGCTAACAGGCACCTCCGTAGCAGCGCTTTTTGTGGCTGGCATTTTGCCTGGTTTGCTACTGGCCTGTTTGCTCTTCGCATTTAATGCCTGGATAGCACATCGAGACGATCATCCCGGTGGTAGCACTATTGATATTCCTCCACTGTTCGCTAGCTTTAAAAGAGCGTGGCCTGCTTTATCTATACCCGTCATTATCCTTGGCAGTATCGTCTTTGGGCTTACAACTCCAACTGAAGGCGCAGCACTTGCTGTTATTGCGGCTATATTAGTAGGTTGGTCGATGGGAGGGATGTCTTGGAAAGTGCTCTATTCAGCCGTGGAGGCGACAGCACGTTTAACAGGCTCTATCTTTATTATCATTTGCTCTATCGCAGTACTTAGTTATCTTGCAGGACTGCTGGGTTGGCCTCAATTATTGGCAGGCTGGATAGCCTCAATGGGGCTTGCCGGAAATAATTACCTTTTGTTACTTATTTTTGTGCTTCTTGTTGCCGGTATGTTCATGGACACACCTGTGGCACTCACATTACTCGTACCATTGCTTGTGCCTACAGCGCTGTTACAAGGTTTCAATCCGGTACATCTAGGTATTATGGTTTGCTTCAACCTTTGTATTGGATTGATAACACCTCCTTTTGGGAAATGTTTAATCGTGGTTTCGGGGATTGCGAAAATAAATTACTGGAACCTTGCTAAAGCAACACTACCCTTTATTGGAATACAGTTAGTAATATTGTTGATAATTGCCTTTTTTCCGAATATTAGTCTCTTGCTTCCACGGATATTCGGGTTCAACGTGCTCTAGATTAAAAAATCACAACTTCTATCGATAACAAGCATAATGGAGACACTGTATGAAATTGCTAAAGATTCTCGCAATGGCGTCAGCCCTAATTGCATTTCCTATGTCGGTTCTTGGTAGCGAAATCAAGGTTGCTCTGGATAGTCCAACGGACTTAGAAAGGTCAGGCTCCTATGTTTGGGCACATAATTTTACTGAAGCTCTCAAAGAGCGCGGCTTAAATGCTCGAGAAATACCTCGAGATGCTATGGGGGGAGAGGCAGAAAAACTCGACCAACTTTCAATGGGCCTGCTAGAAGTATCTTTGTCGGACGTAAATTCAGTCGCACGCATCGATCCGTTTATTTTCGGCGTACGTTTGCCTTATCTTTTTGATGGAGTGAGCCACATGGATCGAGCTCTCACTGAAGGTGATGTTCTGTCACGCATCAATGAAAATATTAAGCATGCTGGGGTTCGTTTATTGACGCTCGCACCGCTTGGTCCTCCCTCCGGTATTATCACAACACGCAAGGCTGTCACTCAGCCTGAAGACATGGCCGACCTGCGGATGCGTGCCATCGACGATGTACAAAACGCGCTCTATAGAGCTTGGGGCGGAAGCGGAACAATTGTTGCTTGGGGAGAGGTGGCGGCAGCAATGCAGACAGGTATTGTCGATGGCTATATTAATACTTCACTTGTCCCAATTATGTTTGGACAAACGGACATCATAAGCTATTACACTGATACTAATGTTATGAACGCTTTACGTGCGGTTCTGGTTTCTGACGACTGGTACCAGGGTCTGAGTGAGCAGGAAAGAAGTATTGTAGATGAATCCGTTGGTATTGCTAATCAGGCCAACCGGGCATGGCTTCAAGATATTACACCCAAGGTTTTAAACGAGCTTAGGGAAAAAGGTGTGGAAGTAACAACATTGTCGGCAGAATCGCGTGGTAGATTTCGTGAGTTATCTCGCTCGGTTTACGATCAGACGGAGCTGACACCCGCACAAGTCGAGACGTGGACTGATCTTGCCGAAAAGACGCGCTAAATCCAGTTGTTATTTGCCCTATCCAGTTATATTAACCTGGGTGCAGGGGGGCTTTTCTAGTGATTATGCTGAGCGTAAGGTGTATACAATATGTGCCGTTCAATAGTTATCCTCAGTGATTGTCTAGATTGGCTTGCTCGCCGAGTATCAGTATTGTGCTTAGTGTTGATGCTGCTATTCGTAGCAATCCAAGTGGTGGCTCGATACGCTTTTAACGCACCGCCATCATGGACAGAAGAAATGGCTCGTTACATGATGGTGTGGGGCGGGCTGCTCGGAGCTACGCTTTCTTTTAAGTCGAAAGATGACCCTGCGCTTTTTCAGGGGGCCATGCACTTTAAGAGCTTTCCATTGAGGCTGTTTTCGGCACTGTTGCGCGGTGTGGCAGTGCTCATCTTTTTTGTTCCTATTATCTATTTCAGTATCTTGGGGTCTGGAATGGATCCGTCACGTGGTTTTATCGCACGTCAGTCACAGATTAGTGCAGATACGTTGGGATTTCCGATGTCATGGGTGGTGTTATCTGTGCCAATTTGTGCAGCTATTATTTTGGTGCATCTGCTTGCTCGTGCTTGTGAATCGAAAATTAGCAAGGAAGGATCTACTTTCTATCATTAATGATTTTCTATTAATTGTTAAGTGGAATTGTGGTTTTTTTAACTTTCTTACCCATGTTTTAAATGATCGTTGAGATAGTATTTTGATGTCAGTCATGCTGAAAAAGATAAAAGTGACGTTCTATTGGTGATTGTTTTATGTATCGTAAAGATTTTTGTCATTGTTAATGATGGTGACTATTGTTTTTAATAAAAACCTGGTTATATCGGGTATTTCTTTTAATAAGTTACATAAAGGAAGATGTTTGAATGATACCTTGTGATTTGAGTGCTACTCAGGCTCGTCGCCTGCTTTCTTCAAAACAGCTCTCTGTTGTCGAGCTTGCTGAGAGCTGTATCGCCCGAGCGGAAGCTGTGAACCCGGCAGTAAATGCTTTAGTTAGCTATAATCACGACTTAATGCTTACTCAAGCTCGCGATGCTCAAAGGGAAATCGACCAAGGTAAGCCTCTTGGTGTACTGCACGGTCTGCCATTGTGTGTAAAGGATATGGTCGATGTAGTTGGTTTTCCTACAACTTATGGTAGTGAGTTATATGCCGATAATATAGCTACGTCAGATGACCCGATGATCACCCAGCTACGCCAAGCAGGTGTCGTCATTATGGGTAAGACAAATAACCCTGAGTGGAGTGCTGGAGGAAATACTCGAAATGCGGTGTATGGCGTCACTGCGAATCCCTTTGATTTATCTCGTTCTGCAGGTGGTTCATCGGGAGGCTCGGCCGTGGCTGTTGCCTGCGGCATGGCACCTTTGGCGACTGGTTCGGATACCGGCGGTAGCCTGCGAAGCCCAGCGGCATTCAATGGTGTTGTTGGCTTTCGTCCCTCGCCTGGCGTAGTTCCTGGATCGCAGCGTTCATTAGCACTGCTTCCTTTATCTACCAGCGGGCCAATGGCACGGACTGTAGCTGACACCGCACTCATGCTATCAGCCATGATTAGACCTGACCGAAGAGATCCATGGGTATCGGTAGTTGAGGAAAAAAGCCACCATAAACCTGACTCTTACACGCATTTACCCTCTTCTGATCTGAGTAGTGCTAGAGTTGCGGTTACCCATGATTTTGGTTTTGCGATAACAGAGTCGCTTATTGCTGAAACCTTCCTTGATAAATTACATCGGTTCGGTCATGTATTTGCTTCCTTAGAGCACACCCACCCGGATTGCCATGGTGCAGATAGGGCTTTTTCAGTTTTAAGAGGATTGTTGTTTTCCGGCCATCATCGTGAGTTGGTTAGAAACCATCCAAGTAAAGTGGGCCCGAATATCAAGGCCAATGTTAAAGAGGGGGCTTCATTCTCTGCGTTAGATGTCGTGGAGGCCATGAATTTGCAGACCCAAATATACCGGCGCTGGCAAACATTTTTCGAACGGCATGATTTTATTATTGCGCCGACTACGACTATTAGTCCACGAAACTGGCATGAGCTTTACCCCAGTGAGATAGACGGAAAACCGATGGAAAGCTATTACCATTGGCTTTCAATGGCTTATGCGTCGACGTTGGTTGGCCACCCATCTATTACGTTACCTGCCGGACGGGATCTAAATGGTCTTCCTTTTGGTTTGCAGATCATTGGCCGCCGTGGCGAAGACCTGGCTACGCTTGCTTTTGCTCAGGAACTAGAAGCCTTGTTCAATACTATTCCAGAGCTCTCACGTCCTCAGGTCGATACTAAATCGCTTTGCAATGCCCAGCCACTGAGCTTCTCTGAAGGCTTCCTCGGCTTCGGTTAATTGATTTTCAATAAGTATCAGGAGAATACGCTATGAACATGCCATTTTCTAAGTTTCGCGAAGTTAATGATCTGGTCATGCTTTCCGGAGAAGTTCCTTTAGATGAAGAAGGAAGAATTCCGGAGGGAATTGTTGCGCAAACTGATCTAGTAATGAAGCGCATTTCTTCAACACTGGCCCAGAGTGGTCTGGGGTTAAGTGAGATTGTATCAGTCACTGCCTATCTCACTGATAAAAGTGATTTTGAGCTTTTCAACAGTACTTATAAGAACTATTTTTCTGCGCCTCTGCCGGTTCGTACTACTGTATGTTGTGAGCTTTTTATCGATGCTAAGGTAGAGCTAACAGTGGTGGCCGCTCGTTCACTTTCAGCTTCACAAGCCTAAAGCTTAAAAGCCATGAATAATAAGTATTCGGGGGCTGATATCATTGCCCTAGGCTCTGTCTGAAAAGAGTTAACGCACGTCTTTGACCCGCTTGGCCTTACCCATCGAACGCATAACACTTTCTACCGGGCACACCTCGACCTTGGTGCTGATACCAATGTGCGTCTTGATGGCATGCTGGAGCTGTTTCGCGGCTTCTTCACAAGCCACGGGGTCGCGGGCGATGTCATGATGATTCGCCTCTACACGAACAAGCACCATGTCCATATTGCCTTGGCGGCTGACTTCGATCTCGTAGTGGGGAGAAAGCGACGCGATTTTGAGCAGTTGTTCTTCGATCTGGGTGGGGAACACATTCACCCCGCGAATGATCAGCATGTCGTCGCTGCGGCCAGTGATCTTGTGGATGCGTCGCATGGGGCGCGCGGTGCCCGGTAGTAGGCGGGTCAGGTCACGGGTGCGGTAGCGAATCACCGGTAGGCCTTCTTTGGTTAAGGTGGTGAACACCAGCTCGCCGTATTCGCCGTCTGGCAGGACGTCACCACTGACCGGGTCGATGATCTCGGGGTAGAAATGATCTTCCCAGATGGTCGGGCCATCTTTGGTCTCCAGGCACTCCATGCCTACGCCCGGGCCCATTACCTCAGAGAGACCGTAAATATCGAGGGCGTCGATGCCCAGGCGCTGCTCTAAGGCTGTGCGCATGCTGTCGGTCCAAGGTTCGGCGCCGAAGATGCCAGTACGCAAGGGCAGCGTATGCGGGTCGATGCCTTGGCGCTCCATTTCGTCCGCGATGTTGAGCATATACGAGGGGGTGACCATGATGATGTCCGGCTCGAAATCACGGATCAACTGAACCTGTTTCTCGGTCTGGCCGCCCGACATGGGAATCACCGCGCAACCCAGGCGTTCAGCACCATAATGCGCGCCCAGCCCACCGGTGAACAGACCATAGCCATACGCCACATGCACCTTGTCGTTGCGGCTGCCGCCGGCGGCGCGGATCGAGCGCGCCATCACATCAGACCACACATCAATATCGTTCTGGGTGTAGCCGACCACCGTCGGTTGCCCGGTGGTGCCGCTGGAGGCATGGATGCGAACGATCTCGCTCATCGGTGTGGCCAACATGCCGAACGGGTAGTTGTCGCGCAAATCGGCCTTGGTGGTAAAAGGTAGTTTGGCGAGATCCGCCAGCGTCTGGATATCGTCGGGATGCGCCCCAGCCTTGTCGAAGGAGTGGCGGTAGAAGGGCACATTGTCGTAGGCGTGCTTCAGGCTCCACTTCAGGCGCTTGACCTGAGTGGCGCGCAGCTCGTCGACGCTGGCGGTTTCCAAGGGGTCGAGAGTCGCGGTGTTGATACGCGTTGCGGGCTGATTCATCAGGGGTCTCCGATCAAGCTAGTTGTTATTGGACTAGTTTCTAAATGCACCATGGTCTATGGAATGGCTTTAGTAATGGGCTTATAAGCGCTCAATGATCAACGCGCCTTTCATTGGCTATCTCCAGCAGCGGTGTCTTCCAGGCGGAGTACGCTGCCGCGAATTTTGTAGGAACGCCCGCGGAACAAGGCAACGGTATCTCCGTGCTGATTGCGCAACGTAATGTCGTAAATGCCGGTACGCCCGCGGCGGCTGCGCTCTTCGGCGGTGGCGGTGATCTCGTCGCCCAGCTGGCCGGGGCCGAGGTAGTCGATACTGCAGCCAGCGGCCACGGTGGCTTCATCGTAGCTGTTGCAGGCAAACGCAAAGGCGGAATCGGCGAGGGCAAACAGAAACCCGCCATGGCAGTTGCCGTGCCCCTGCACCATGTCCTGGCGCACGGTCATGGTCAGTTCGGCGAAGCCGGGGGCCACGCGAGTAATACGCATGCCCAGCCCTTGGCTGGCGTGGTCACGGGAAAACATTGCCTCGGCGCAGGCTTCCGCCAGTTGCTGCGGGTTCAGTTGGGAATCACGCATGAAAGCTTTCCTCGTATAGGGCTTCGAGCCGAGCAAACACCTGACGCTTGGCCTCAAGGTTCTCGACGATAGCCTCGATAACCAAACGGCTATCGGTCAAGGCATTAATGGCGCCTGTGCTGATGATGCTAATAGTGGCGGTAGAGAGAAGGGTTGGCATATCACTCTCCCTTGAAGGTGGGGCGACGTTTTTCCATAAAAGCACTGACGCCTTCGCGGTAATCTTCGCTGCGCCCAGCAAGGCGTTGCAGGTCGCGTTCCAGGTCGAGCTGCTCGTTGAAGCTGTTATCGCTGCTGGCATGTAGGGCGCGTTTAATCAGCGCTAGGCCATGAGTGGGTTGAGTGGCCAGGTGGCGAGCCATGCTCATGGCTTCTTCTTGAAGCGCCTCATCGTCGACGCAGCGCCAGATCATGCCCCACTGTTCGGCGGTCTCGGCGGGCAGCTTGTCGCCCAGCATCGCCAGGCCCTTGGCGCGGGCCATGCCCACTAAGTTAGGCAATGTCCAGGTGCCGCCGGAGTCTGGAATCAAGCCGATCTTACAGAAGGCCTGAATAAAGCTTGCCGAGCGCGCGGCCAATACGATGTCGCAGGCCAGGGCGATGTTGGCACCGGCACCTGCGGCCACGCCGTTCACCGCACAAATGGTGGGGAACGGCATGTCTTTAAGGGCGCGCAGCATGGGGTTGTAACGTTTCTCAAGCGACTCGCCGAGGTCGGGGGCTTCTGCGTCGGGCGCGACGCTACGGTCGGAAAGATCCTGGCCGGCGCAGAAACCTCGACCGCTGCCGGTCAGCAGCAAAGCGCGAACGCTTGAATCCTGGCGCACGGCTTTTAGCACCTTGCGCATCTCGGCATGCATTTCGGTATTGAAGCTGTTCAAGCTTTCGGGGCGGTTCAGCGTGATGCAGGCGACGCCGTCTTCCACGCTGTAAAGCAGGGGCGCTTGGCTCATGGGTAATGTCCTTGTGTCAGTGCCCTTGAAAAGTGGCAGGTCGTTTTTATTGGAAGGCGCATGCCCTTTTCGCGGTCGGCGGTGCCCGCCAGTGACCGTTCGGCCTGTGATCCACAGGATGAATCTCTGCCGAGTATAGATTTATTTTGATACACATCAATATTATATGGGTGATTATAATGTGTCGCTTGTTGGTGTTGTTGGTAGTTTGTTATTTATTAACAATAACTTGTGTGACTTTTTTGCGAATATAAGATAATTGTTAGACGATGGTATAAAAAAACCAAGGTCGTCTAAAAAACTGACTTACAGCAGGGTGCGTCGAGTTTTTAGATAGCGGTGTGCCCATTCTTCAGTAGACGGCGACAGGTAAAGTGTTTGATGTTTTGTTACGCAAAATATAGTCTTTGTTTATATGGTGTATCAAAAAAGAGTGAGTGGAGGAGCGCCCCATGACGCAATCAGTGCAGCAAAGGCGCGATAACTCTAGGTGGCTACACAACTAATAAAGCAGTGGCCGAGCAGTTCGAAGAACTGGCGGTGGGGGCAACACCCCACACGGCCAATCAAGCTAACGGAGAGTGTTATGCCTTACTATCGACTTGAAGGGGTGACGCCGGTGGTACACCCGACGGCTTATGTCCACCCAACGGCAGTGTTGATCGGGGATGTGATCGTGGGCCCCAACTGTTATGTAGGCCCTGGCGCGGTGATGCGCGGCGATTTCGGCCGTCTTGTGCTGGAAGAGGGATCCAACCTTCAGGATACCTGTGTTATGCACGGCTTTCCTGGCTGCGTCACCAAAGTTGAGAAGGATGGCCATATCGGCCATGGCGCGGTACTGCATGGGTGCGTGATTGGGCGTGATGCCATGGTGGGTATGAACGCCGTGGTGATGGATGGCGCCAACATTGCTGAGAGGTCTATCGTTGCGGCAGCAGCGTTCGTTAAGGCGGGCTTCGAGTGTGAGCCCCAGTCGCTGGTGATGGGGGCACCCGCAAAGGTTAAGCGCGCGCTGAGTGATGAAGAGTTCGCCTGGAAACAGCAGGGTACCCAGGAGTATCAGCGCTTAGTGGGCCGTTGTCGGGACAGCCTGGAGCCCTGTGAGCCGCTGGCAGAACTCGATGCTGATCGTCCAACCTTGCTGGCTGGTGATACTCAACCCAAGCAGCAGACGCTGGATCAGTCGCCACAGCCATAAGGTGCGTTATGCCCGATGTGACGGCTGATTAAGCAGTCTCGTTAGGCGTTCAATCCAGCCCGCCGAAGCGCTGGTAGAAGCTGGGGCCAGGGGCGGGTAGTGGGCCCTCGGCGGTTTCCAAATGTTGATCCAACCAGCGTTCTGCACGTTCGTAGAGCAAACGATAAAGGTTGCGGCAGAGCTGATGGGCGTAGCGTCCTTCCCACGCCGTGGGGAGTAGTTCTTCAGGCAGGAGGGGGTCGCGTAATTGAACCTTGCGATACTCGTGAATAAGCAAAGTTCGGGCAATGAAGCACTCTTCTTGGCCTAAATGGTTCTCTGTGTTGAGCGCGTTCCAAAGGGGGCGAAACTTAACCAGAAAACGTTGGTAGAGCTCGGCTAATTCGTCGAGGTTCCAGCTCTCTCTGACCTGGAGACGCAGCGGCTTACTGGTCATGGGCTCCATGGTCTGCGTTTGCATTACAATCGTATCGTCTGCTGCATCTAGTTCTTGCAAAGCCGCCATGGTCTCTGCACATGACAGCGTGGGATGCGCCAGCACACCCTGAGCAAAACTACCAAAGCCTAGCCATTCGAGCTCGTCACGAATCTGCTGGCGCCGGTCTGGGGGAAGCTGTGTCAGCAATACCAATGTCCACTGTCCCGACCAAGCTGGCTGGGTGCCGTGATAGACACGCTTGAAGGCTTGTTCGAAACGACGCCGACCAGGGCCACTCAACCGATAGTAGCTGCGACGACCAATCTTCTCTCCCCGTAGCCAGGTTTCATTGGTCAGCCGGTAAACCGATGTACGCACCAGCCGCTCATTGATACCGATGGGCTCCACCAGTTTCGATAGACTGCCTAACCACACAGTGCCGCCCCGCGGAACGATAGAGTCGCCATAGACGGTAATAATCAATGAACCGGCGCGAATTGGCCGACGCTTCTGGAAGTCATCAATAAGCGTAGCGACGCAGTCTTTAGCTGACGACATGGTGAAAGTTGATTCCCTTTGCGGTGAGGTTGTCGCTAAAAACGACAGAAAATATGACGAATACAAAAGATTATCGTATCACGTTTTTTTTGTCGTTTGGCCTGAGACGATCCTCTCTTGATAGGAAGTCGCTGCGTCCACTTCCTGGCGTAATGGCGTCTATGAGCGCTGTAATGCTTTGCCAATTCAGGTTTTAAGGTAACCGTCCAATGTGTACATTATCACTGGAAGAATTGTGAAAAGTACCATGGCTATGACTAATAGCAGGGACGGTGTGTTTAATGCGATAAAGAGCCGCTTAGTTATAGTCTTCCGAAGGGGGTATGTGAAAGCTGAGGGCGCCCTGAATAGACCCTCTTTATGTGGATTAAGTGGGCGAAGAAAATAGCTGACTTAATCATGAGCTAGCGGAGCCAGCTCACTCTTTATCGCGTCTTATCGGTGGAATTGCTTTTCGCGTTCGGGCTGCCAATAAATAGCATCGATGCGGAGTCGTGCCTCGGTATTATTGGGTAACGGCCATTCGATGATGTCGCCCACTTTGAGGCCGATCAATGCAGCACCAATAGGTGCCATGACCGAAATGCCGTCCGCTACGCTTTCCAGGGAGTGCGGATAGACGAGGGTACGAATCATCTTAAGCCCTCGGGTAAGGTCGGTGAAGCGAACCTGGCTATTCATGCTGACCACGTCATCCGGAATATCCTCGGGATCGCAGACTTCACCTCGTGCTAGCTCTTCCTCAAGTAGCTGAGCCACGGCCATGTCTTTCTCGGATGCATTGTCGATCAAGCGCTGGAGGCGTTCGGCATCAAGACGGTTAATAATAATAGCAGGACGTTGTCCCATGATTACTCTCCTTAGAAAGCAATAAGTTTAAACCAATAAAAAACAGCCCTTCCCCAATAAAGGAAGGACTGCGTGCTTTTTATAGTATAAGCGATTTATAAAATAAAGACGATCAGGTGACCCCTTGTTCAATCATAGCATCAGCCACCTTTCTGAAACCTGCAATATTGGCGCCTAGTACCAAATTGGTTTTATCACCAAACTCTTCGGCTGTATCGGCGCACTGGCGGTGAATATTGGCCATAATCTGTTTTAATTTTTGGTCGACTTTCTCCAGTGGCCACTGCTCCATGCTGCTATTTTGTGCCATTTCTAACTGACTGGTAGCAACGCCACCTGCATTGGCCGCCTTGCCGGGCCCATAGGCAATTTTAGCGTCTAGAAAAAGGTCGACGGCCTCTTTGGTAGAAGGCATGTTGGCCCCTTCACTGATACACGTTATGCCATTAGCGAGCAGAATTTCCGCATCGCTTTCGGTCAGCTCATTCTGCGTCGCGCAGGGGAACGCAACATCGGCTTGAATACGCCATACGGCATTCCCGCCCTGAGGATAGTCACGGGCAGAAATGTAGTGCGCGTCAGGGTGCTCATGTAAGTAGGCTTCTAAAGAGGTGCGCTGCACTTCTTTGAGCTGTTTGAGTAAGCCTAAATCAATACCGTTTTCATCGTGAATGGTGCCACGTGAATCGCTGCAGGTGACTGGTTTAGCACCCAGTTCGTATAGCTTCTCAATGGTATAGATGGCTACATTGCCAGCGCCGGAAACTAGGCAGGTCTTATCGCGCAGTTCTTCTCCCCGGGCAGCCAGCATGTTTTGTGCAAAGTACACCGCACCGTAGCCGGTGGCCTCTTTACGGCCTAGCGAGCCTCCCCAATTTAGCCCCTTACCTGTTAGCACGCCCTCATAGTGGCCAGTGAGTCGTTTGTACTGGCCAAAGAGATAGCCAATTTCACGCGTGCCGACACCGATATCGCCTGCAGGTACATCGCAGTGAGGACCAATATGGCGGTAGAGCTCGCTCATAAACGCCTGACAAAAGCGCATGATCTCGTTATCTGATTTTCCTTTGGGGTCAAAATCGGCGCCGCCTTTACCGCCGCCGATTGGCAAACCGGTTAACGCATTTTTGAAAATTTGCTCAAAGCCGAGAAATTTGATGGTGCCCGAGGTAACGCTGGGATGGAATCGTAAGCCACCCTTGTAAGGGCCAAGGGCAGAGTTGAACTGAACGCGATAGCCTTTGTTGACCCGCACTTTCCCAGCATCATCTACCCAGCTTATCCGGAACATGATTTGTCGTTCGGGCTCGACTATTCGCTCAATAATGCTGTGGTGATGATAGTAATCACTTTGCTCAAGTAGCGGGCGCAGGCATTCGAGCACTTCTTCAGTGGCTTGATAAAATTCTGACTGTGCAGGGCTGCTTTTATTAAGGCGTGTCAGCGTATCGTGAACGTAGGGCATCGGAGCATATCATCATAGTTATTCAACAGAGTATTGGCTGGCCAGAGCGTTAGAATATTTAACTGGCAGCATGCTTCTGTGCATAGCCTATGCCGGTTCGGTATGGGCAAATATGATGGGGGGTTTAGACTAAAGTATGCGTTTGAAAGGTTCGCCTCGCTTATTTTCCACAATCTAATAAACGATGGATAAACGTTTTGAATTGGTTGAGGTTTTTGTATAGCGTCTAGATAGATGTGCTACCGGCCGGAAACTTGGTCAATCCCCATTTCTTCGCTGCAGCCTTCTATCGAAATAGCTATCAACAGCAGTGTAGACTCTTTTCGAGCTATAATTAATTTAATAGAAGCGCTTTATCTATTGCTATAAACCCACTGGCCGCATTTATTAGCGACGCTGCCGTCAGTTGGGGAACGCCATAAACTTCGACTTTTTTGCCATGCTTAGCACGGATTTTTTGGACTAGTAGATCAAAGTCGCCATCGCCGGATACCAGCACGATTACATCTGCCTGTTCTGCGTACTCCATGGCGTCAAGCGCGATGCCTACATCCCAATCGCCTTTTGCGGAACCGTCTGACCGCTGAATAAAAGGCTTTAATTTCACCTCAAAACCAATCGCTCTGAGTATGTTTTGAAACTCTCGCTGCTTTTGGTCACCTCGATCGATGGCATAGCAAACAGCTTTAATAACCTCTCTGTTAGCGGTTACTCGTGCCCAGAATTTGTTGTAATCAAAGTTTTTGCCATATGCTTCGCGCACGGTGTAATAGACGTTTTGAATATCAACAAATACGGCAACGGTGGTCATCAATTCGCCTTTTCAGGAACATATTAGAAGAAGCCGGGTTAGCTAACACCAGTCTAACACTCAGCCGGTTGTCGCCCTTCATCCGTTGGGCGCAAGGCTATAGAAGATCATTTTTGTACAATTATCGGTAGCTTTTGTATGAATTTTTGATTTTGAATGTCGTCATATGTTGACCTATGCCAACCTCTACCTCGTATGCGCTAATGCGGCTTTGTCTCATTTAGTGAGATGAACTCGTGAATTTGTCTTGTTATGTTTTAGCTCACATAGACAAATAACGATAAACATAATGCCGGTAAATGAAAGCATCACCTCATCAGGCCCTACCACTCTCGTTCATGCCATGCAGATATTGCAGGTTACTGCACGTGGCGGCCACCGGGGTGCAAGTGTAGACGATTATCTGAATGAATTGAGTTTCAGCCGTCCTACTCTCTATCGGTTGTTAAAAGGTCTCAAGCAGCAGGGATTTTTACGATCTTCTCCCATTCGTGGGCGTTACCTGCTGGGTTATGAGCTGCTGGTGCTTGGCGCCCAAGCGGGAAATGGTGCTGGGTTGCGTGATTTGGCCCGGCCAAGGTTGCTGACACTCGCGCAGCGCTGGGGAGACAGCTTCTATCTGTTCGCTCGCGATGGCGTCAATGCCGTTTGCCTGGAAGTGCAGAACGGCGCTTATCCCGTGGGCAGCTTCGTTAGGGCGACGGGTGGACGTTTGCCGCTAGGCGTTGGCCAAGCGTCGATTGCCTTACTTGCCTACCTGGGGGCTGATGAGCGAAGCGAAATACTCAACCATAACGCTGAGCGTCTGATAGACGAATACTCGATTGCCATCGCTGACATCGAAGCCGAAATTGCCCATCAACTGAAACATGGTTACGCCCGTGGAGTAGAAGGTTCTTTACTTCCGGAATACAGCGGCCTGGCCATTCCTATCCTCGATCATAGCGGCCACCCCCTGGGTGCCATGAGTTGTTCGATGCTCAAATCGCGTATGACGAAGCGCCATAAGCTGGACGTACTCCAAGGCATGCAGGAAGAAGTGGCTGCCATGGTCAATCAGGCCCATGGCCTGCTGTATCTGGATTAACTCTCTATGCCACACACTACGCACCCAAGCCATCAACGCCCTTGCGGCTGGAACGCTTGGCTAACCGAGCGCCAGCCGCGCCCCGCCTTAAGTGGTCAATCTGAGGCAGATGTCGTCATCATCGGGGCTGGTTATACCGGTTTTGCGGCAGCCTCGGCCTGGCAGCAGGCGCGCCCTGAAGACCGCATCAAAATCCTCGAAGCTGACCAGGTAGGTGAAGGGAGTCCAGGGCGTAACTCCGGCTTTATGCTGGAAATTGCTCTAGCCAACGATGCTCGCCCCGAAGAGCTTGAGCGCATGGAGAAGCTGAACGCGTTAAGCCGACAAACCATGGCGTTACTGCGCGAGCGTGTCGAACGCCTAGGCATTGACTGCCAACTCGAGCGTAGCGGCACCTATCGCGCTGCCCGTAGCACGATAGGCCAACGTGCCTTGAGCCAGTATGAGGAGTTTCTGAAAGCTGCCGGTCTGTCTTGCCAGACCTTGAACGGCAGCCAACTCGCTGAGCGAATCGGTACGCGCTACTACACACAGGGTATTTATTCACCGGACTGCTATCTCGTCCAGCCTGCAGCATTGATTGTTGGCTTAGCGGATTCATTGGAAGCCGGCATCGAGCTGCATGAACACTCGCCCGCGACTCAAATAGTGCCAGATGGCAAGAAGTGGCGCGTTACGACACCCGAAGGTGAAGTGACGGCTGGTCAGGTGATTCTGGCCAATAACGCTTTCTCTAGGGCTTTGGGTGCAGACAGTTCGCGGCTAACCGCTATTTATACCTATGCCGCTATTACCGATCCTTTACCGCAGCCCGAGCGCCAACGCATCGCCGAGACGACGTGGGGGCTGCTACCTGCACACCGCTTAGGTTGTACGCTGCGCACCACCGCTGACGGACGTTTGATGATCCGCTCGCGTTACAGCTATGAGCGCGAAGCGGATAACGCCCGTATCGAGGCCGAACTGAAAGCGAGCCTTGAGGCCCGCTACCCCGAACTTACCCCAGTGCGCTTCGACAAGGTTTGGGGAGGTACCACCGGGCTGACTTATAACGGCGCTCCGCTCTGGGGCGAGATCCAGCCCGGATTATATGTATCAGCGGGGTGCAATGGCGGCGGTATCGTCAAGGGTACCTTTCTGGGTGATGCTTTGGCTCGCCACGCGCTCGGCCAACCGGTTGAGGATATTGCGTCTTTATTCGGCAAAGCGAGCTGGATGCCGCCCGATCCCGTACGTCGGTTGGGTTTCTACCTGACCAGTGAAATGGAGCGCCGTAAGGCAAAAAACGAAACCTGACTCCACCCACCACTATAAAAAAAGAGAGATGACAATGGATCCTCAAGATCATATCGGGCTGCTGTCCGTCATGCCGGCGGCATTGGCCATCGTGCTGGCATTTGTCACCCGTAATACGGTTTTCTCGCTGGCTGTTGCTTGTTTCGTTGGGGTGATTACCCTGGGCAATGGATTGATGGGGTTTCCGACGCTGCTCAAGGAAACCCTGGGCACCACCAGCTTCTCCTGGATACTGCTGTTGGAGCTATTCATTGGCACGGTGATCGCTTTTTTCCAGCGCACCGGGGCGATTCAGAACTTTACCGCCTGGGTGGAACGCCGTGCCTTATCGCGGGTGCGGGTTCAATTGGTTGCCTGGGTGATGGGCATGTTCGTTTTTTTCAGCGACTACTTCAGCCCTCTGTTTGTCGGCAGTACTATGCGTGGACTGACGGATCGTTACCGGGTCTCGCGGGAAAAGCTGGCGTATATCGCTGACTCCACCTCGGCTCCGGTGAGTGTAATGGTGCCTATCACTGGCTGGGCAGTGTTTATCTCCGGTTTGTTGATCGGCATGGGCCCCATCGAAAATGCTGCCCAGGCGATGGGGGTATTTCTGCATGCCATACCTTTCAATCTCTATGCATGGCTATCGGTGTTGGTGGTCGGGCTGGTGATCGTGGGCGTCATTCCGCTCTTCGGGCCGATGCGTGAAGCTGAGCGTCGGGCTCAGGAAGAGGGCAAAGTGCTACGCGATGGGGCAGAACCGCTGGTGGGTGAGGAACTGACGGAAATTCCGCCTTATGAAGGAGCACGTACCAGCCTGTTTTGGAATTTTTTCGCCCCGGTGCTGGTAGTGATCGGCGTTGCGGTGGGCACCTTTATCGTGATGGACTCGGCCAAGACCATGGAGGCATTTCTGGCGGCTTCCGTGTTTCTCGGTATCGTTATGCGCCTTCAGGGCATCCCCTTCAACGACATTATGAAAACCTCGATGGCAGGGATGAAGGGAGTAATGCCAGCCATTATCATTCTGGCGTTAGCCTACTCGTTGAATCAACTTTCCAAAGACATGGGCACGGCCAACTATATCGTCGAAGCCACAGCTGGCTGGCTAACACCTGCTTTGCTTCCGGCCATGACGTTCCTTATTGCCGCCGTTATCGCTTTTTCCACCGGCACTTCATGGGGCACTTTCGCTATCATGATGCCACTCGCCGTGCCGCTCGCCTTTAACTTTAGCGGCGATATGGTTACACCGCTGGTGTATGCCACAGTGGCCGCTGTGGCAGGAGGCGGTGTCTTCGGGGATCACTGCTCACCCTTGTCGGATACCTCTGTGCTCGCTTCGACCGGGGCCGCCTCTGATCATATCGACCATATCAAAACGCAAATTCCCTTTGCGCTAGCCGTCGCCTTGCTTTCCCTGGCCATGTATCTGTTGCTCGGCCTTACCCTGTAACCCTCTCCGCCCTGCGATAACAGAGAGGGCGTTGTCGTAGGGCTAACATCATTTGATACTACCCGGCTGGGCGGCATATCAAGTTCATCAATATTCTTTCTGCTGCGTCTTACGCATCAATGCTATCTTGATCGCTATCCGAACTCATGGGTCAGTCTATGAGTCCGCAACTGAACGCTATTGCAGCAAGTTAATGAGCTGGCCTTTCTGGCTAAATCAATAGAAAGGGAGTGGCGAAAGCCTCGATGGCAGTTCTACTCAAATAAGCATTGATGGCTTAAACAGTTCCGTACGGTCGATGGATTGACCCGACAGCATGAACTCTCCCATACCCCGGTAGTGCAGCGATTCTTCCTCATCTGCCGAAGGCGCTGCGTGGGCTTTAACGACCTCAAAAATAAACAGGTTGTAGCGTTCAATCATGGCGTCATCGTGCAAGCGGCACTCGAAAGACGCATAGCACTCCTCTATCCGTGGCGCTCTGACCTTTTCTGACTTGCCTGGGGTTAGCTCAAACGCTTTGAACTTGTCGATCTCGCTTCCTGAACAGTTACCGATACCCACGACCTTATCGACAAGTGATGCCGAAGGAATATTGATCACGCATTCACCGCTGTTGCACACCAGCGCATGGGAGTGATTCCCGGCATCAATAACGCAGCCTAGGAGTGAGGGGGAGAACGCCATGACCATGTGCCACCCCATGGTCATGATGTTGGTTTGTTGTTGCCATTGTGATGACACCAGCACAATCGGGCCAGGTTCAAGAAAGTGCCTGACGTTGGAGACAGGAAAATCCTTCTTCGCTATCGGGTGTGGCATAAATAATCTCCGATTAGATCAGCTAGGCAGTCGGGCGGCGCATTAAGGTCATCAATACCCCAGCGCCAATCAAACTACCGGCGCCGCAGCGGTGTAAGAGGCGGCGAAACTTGGCGGTCATCAGCTGTCGGCTAGTGGTCGACAACAGTGTGTAGCCGAGATCTGAGATGACACCTATCACAAGAAACGTAGCAAACAGAATCGCCAGCTGGGGCGCCAGAGGTTGGGTTTGGTTAATAAACTGCGGCATGAATGCCATGAAGAATAGAATGCTTTTGGGGTTTAGCAGCGTCACCCAGAATGCTTTTGCGGTGCTTTGCTGAACGTTCACCCCAGAGGCTTCCAGGTCATTCAATTGGCCAGATTCACGCCACATCTTGATGCCTAGATAAAGCAGATAGAGAACCCCTAGCCATTTAACCATGGCGAATAGCTCCGCCGATGCCATCAGCAACGCGCCTACGCCGGCAAACGAAAGTGACATCGCCACCAGGTCACCCAAGAAAAAGCCAGGCAACATCGCCAGAGCAGCTTTGCGGCCTTGATTGATACCGGTCACTATCAGTAGAGCAACGGCGGGGCCGGGGGACGCGATGAACAAAAACGAAGCCAACACAAACGATAGCCAAAGCTCAATCGACATAGCGTTAATCTTCCTGTTGTTGAATTATTAACTTTATCTCGCCGTATAGTTGTAAGCCCTGGAACGCCGCGTGGCAATTATGTTCAGTGGTCATTCTCTCACCTATGTGAGTGAGGGAAGATATGGCTGGTAGTCCTTGGTGGAGGCTTCCGTAAGCCTGAAAGCGGACATTCAACAAAGGCTGCCTGCTTAACTCCACTTATCGTTCTGATGATCACTGGAGATTACCCGCTACCTGTTCAAAATCTGCATTGCTCATCGCGGAAGTTGCGAAGACAATGCTCATAGCGACCTTGTATACATGCAGCCAATGGCAGTGGAGGACTCCGCATGAAAGCGTTGTCGAACATGGGGTTTGCCCTATTTGGAGCCGCGCTGGTAGCGATCAGTTACGGGCTTGCACGTTTTGCCTTTGGTCTGTTTGTACCTTCTATCAGTGCCGAGCTTTCGCTGACGTCTTACTTGGTCGGCATTATCGGGGCGCTGCCGTTTATTAGCTTTGTGCTTTCCACACTGGTCGCGCCGCTTGCCGCTGATCGGCTCGGTGCGCGCAACTTAGCCATTCTCTCAGGGGCTTTCGGTGTTGGCGGTTTAGCATTGATCAGCCAGTCGTCAGACGCGCTATCGCTTGGTATTGGTGTGTTTATCTGCGGGATCTGCACTGGTTTAATGATGCCCGCGCTGACCGCTGCGATGCAGGCGCTGGTGAGCCGTGCAATGCATGGGCGCGTCAGCTCGATTATGAATGCCGGTACTAGCATCGGTATTATCGTGGCGGTACCGACCGTTGTGTTCTTGTCGGATGCATGGCGACTGACCTACACGATATTTGCTGCTCTTACCGCTATGGGGGTCGTGGCGGCATGGTACTTCATCCCTTCAGTGTCACGGGTCATTCCAGCTAATGCTGCACCACCACCGCCCATCACTAGGTCGCAATGGTCGCGCCTCATTCGGCTTACGATTTTTGCCTTCGCAATGGGCTTTGTATCTGCGCCGTACTGGCTTTTTGCTCCCGATCTGGCGGTTACCCTTGGCGCGCTCTCTCCAGGGCACACCGGATGGCTATGGTTCGCGGTAGGTATCGCCGGGCTCGGCGGTGCCGTGATAAGTGATTTGGCCGACCGTAATAATCCACCCATCACCCAGGCGTTGATGTTGATGATGCTGTCTTCAAGCTTGGCGTTGCTGGCCGCTAGCCCTGGTCAATTAGCGCTGGCGATATTTTCCGCGATGGTTTTCGGTCTCGCTTACATGAGCTTAACGGGGCTGTACCTGATGACCGGCATCCGACTGCTGCCTGGGCGGTTATCGATGGGGCCGGTATTACCCTTTATGGCCTGCGCGCTTGGGCAGGCGGTGGGCTCGCCGGTGATTGGTGTGCTGGTCGACAGGCTTGGGTATGCGGATGCGTTTTCGATCTTTTCTGTGGTCGGCATCCTGGTCGCGGTGCTATCACCGCTTTATCCGGGCCACATCGACTATTTGACAGAAGAAGAGCCGCAACCGACAGAGGTTGAAGATACTGGCCTTCAGGCCGCTTACGATCATCAACTGCTGGATGAAAACGGTGACCCCATCAAACCTGTTGCTGAAGATGCCGAGGCCCCTTAGCTGAGTAAGCTACTAGCCAGCTTAGGCGCTTGGCGAGAGGCTGCATTGCATTATCCTCCGTGACTTTACAAAGGTTTCGGAAACGACCTCCAGTGTTGCATTTGCGACGGAGAGCCAAGTTCGCGCAATCGTTTTGTCGCTATCCGCCCTATTCGTGCCAATATACGACCAAAGAGCAATGCCACCCCTGAACTAGTGAGTATTCACGCTAGTAAAGGGAAACTAAAAGACGCCAGCGACGCCTACATACTAATAAGAAAAAAAAAGATGATTAAAAGGTGACGGAGGGTAAAACCATGACATCAAATCTAGCAAAAGACCCGGCAGCAAATACCAATCGTGCGGGCGAACCGCAAACCCTTGGTTTTCTACTATTAGATAATTTCACACTGATTTCCCTGGCGTCGGCGATAGAACCTTTACGGATGGCCAATCAACTGGCCGGTCGTGAGTTGTATCGCTGGTTTACCCTGACCCAAGACGGTCTGCCCGTACGCGCCAGCGATGGGCTGCAGGTGACTCCTGATGCCTCTATGCAGACCCCGCTCTCGCTTGAGTGGGTGGTCGTTTGTGGCGGGGTAGGTCCGCAGCACAGCGTTACCCGTGACCACATACGCTGGCTTCAGTCGCAGTCACGCCAGTTAAAACGATTAGGCTCGGTATGTACGGGCAGTTGGGCGCTAGGGCAGGCCGGATTGCTGGATCACTATGAAACCAGTGTGCACTGGGAGTGTCTGGCCTCCATGCAGGAAGCGTTCCCCAACGTTATTCTGACCCCGCACCTTTTCTCTATTGATCGTGATCGATTCACCGCTTCAGGCGGCACAGCGCCGCTCGATATGATGCTCAACCTGATTGCTCACGACCATGGGCGCGAGCTTTCGGCAGGCATTTCCGAGATGTTTATCTATGAACGCGTGCGTAACGAGCAGGATCAGCAGCGGGTACCTCTTAAGCACGTGCTGGGCACCACTCAGCCTAAGTTGTTAGAAATTGTGGCGTTGATGGAATCCAACCTTGAAGAGCCCATCGAGCTCGACGAACTGGCAAGCTATGTGAATGTTTCACGGCGCCAGTTGGAGCGGTTGTTCCAGCGCTATTTGCTTTGTTCACCGTCTCGTTATTACCTCAAGCTGCGTTTAGTGCGCGCTCGTCAGTTGCTCAAGCAAACGCCTCTGTCGATTATCGAGATTGCTTCTGTTTGCGGTTTTGTGTCCACGCCCCATTTTTCCAAGTGTTATCGTGAATATTTTGGTGTGCCGCCGAGAAATGAGCGCTTGGGTGTGCACGACCGCCAAGGAAATAACCAAACTAAATCGCCATCGTTAATCAAACGATGGGGAGGCGAGCCTTATAAAAGCGAACCTCTTTCGAGTGCCCAGCAGGCGCTTGCCTATGCCCAGGGCGAGCCTACTTTTGCCAGCGTGCCGCTCTTGAACTGAGACTCACTGGGTAACCAACATTTGAAACGTGCTGCCCGCCTTCGGGGAGCGCGTTTTTTTATGAACACTACTCACTATTTTAATATTACTCCGCTGCAGTGCTTGCAGGAACATGTTTGCAGGAGCATGAGTAGTTGTCGTGTTCACGACACGATGACGCTTTTGGAATTTCCGCCGTCGTTTCCAAGAGCAGCTAAACCCAACGTCAGCGCTATGCTCGCTACATTAACCAATGTTGGAGCTTAGCTATGACCCCCTCTGAACTGCACAATGACGCCATCGTCATTGATGGCCTGATCATCGCCAAATGGAATCGTGAGCTACTTGAGGACATGCGTCGCGGCGGTCTTACCGCTGCCAACTGCACAGTCTCAGTGTGGGAAGGTTTTCAGGCCACGGTCGATAATATCGTCAAGTCCAACCAGTTGATGGCGGAGTGTAGTGACCTGGTGCGCCCTGTTCGCACCACCGCTGACATTACTCGCGCGAAAGAAGAGGGCAAGACCGGCATCATCTTCGGCTTCCAGAATGCCCACGCCTTTGAAGACCAAATTGGCTATGTAGAGATCTTCAAGCAGTTGGGCGTGGGCATCGTGCAGATGTGCTACAACACCCAGAATCTGGTGGGTACCGGCTGCTACGAGCGTGACGGCGGCCTGTCTGGTTTTGGCCGCGAAATCGTTGCCGAGATGAACCGGGTCGGCATTATGTGCGACCTCTCTCACGTCGGTGCCAAGACCTCCGAAGAGGTCATTCTTGAGTCCAAAAAGCCAGTCTGCTACTCACACTGCCTGCCCTCCGGCCTCAAAGAGCATCCGCGCAACAAATCTGATCAAGAGCTGAAGTTCATTGCCGACCACGGCGGTTTTGTTGGTGTCACCATGTTTGCGCCGTTCCTCAAGAAGGGCATTGACTCCACCATCGAAGACTACTGCGAGGCGATCGAGTACGTCATGAATATCGTCGGTGAGGACGCTATCGGCATCGGTACCGATTTCACCCAAGGGCATGGTCAAGAGTTTTTCGAGTGGTTGACCCATGACAAGGGCTACGCCCGTCGCCTCACTGACTTTGGCAAGATCATCAATCCCAAAGGGATCCGCACCATTGGGGAGTTCCCCAATCTCACCGAGGCACTTCTTAAGCGTGGCTTAAGTGAGACTCAGGTGCGCAAGATCATGGGCGAGAACTGGGTGCGCGTGCTCAAGGACGTGTGGGGCGCCTGACTAAGCGCAGGCGGCTGTCTCCGAAGTGAGGGGCGCCGGGAGCATGCCGTAGAGGAGGTCCGACGCCAGGGATGGCGTCGGTAGCGTCCAAGGATGGATTCATAGCGCCTCCTCGTAGGCATGCTCCCGGGGTAGCCCCGCCGATAACCTGACATAACAACGATCCGAGGAATACAACCGTGACCAAACTGGCCCCCGCACTGCCCATCGAAGTGGATAGCGAAACAGGCGTCTGGACGACCGATGCGCTGCCTATGCTCTATGTGCCACGGCACTTCTTTATCAATAATCACGTAGCCGTAGAAGAGGCGCTAGGTGCTGAGAAGTATGCCGAAATTCTTTATCACGCAGGTTACAAGAGCGCCTGGCACTGGTGTGAGAAAGAGGCTGAGCTACACGACATTAGTGGAGAGGCGGTATTTGAGCACTACATGACCCGCCTTTCCCAGCGTGGTTGGGGGCTATTCATTACTGAACAGATTGATCTCGACTCGGGCACTGCTCAAGTACGACTTGAGCACAGCGCTTTTGTTTACCAGCTTGGCAAAACCGGGAACAAGGAAGAGTACATGTTCACCGGTTGGTTCGCCGGTGCCATGGATCAAATCCTCGCTGCCCGCGGAAGTTCACTGCGTACCGTTGCTGAGCAGACTCAGAGTGCCGCCGAGGAAGGCTGCGATGTAGGCATTTTCACCGTCAAGCCGCTAACCGACGAGCTCCGCTAGCCTGGGGAATGAGGAGAGATCATCATGGCATTCGAGGCAATTTTCGAGCCGATCGAGATCGGCAAGCTGACCATCCGCAACCGTGTGGTCAGTACCGCTCACGCTGAGGTGCATGCCACCGACGGCGGTATGACCACTGAGCGTTACGTCAGGTACTATGAGGAGAAGGCCAAAGGCGGTTGTGGCCTGTGTATTTGCGGTGGCTCATCGGTGGTTTCCATCGATAGCCCCCAGGGCTGGTGGAGCTCGGTAAACCTGTCCACTGATCGCATTATTCCGCACTTTCAGAATTTGGCCGATGCTGTGCATAAGCATGGCGGCAAGATCATGATCCAGATTACCCATATGGGGCGCCGCTCCCGCTGGGACGGTTTCGACTGGTCGACCCTAGTATCACCCTCTGGTATCCGTGAGCCGGTGCACCGCTCTACCTGCAAGACCATTGAGGAAGAAGAGATCTGGCGTATCGTTGGCGACTTTGCTCAGGCCGCGCGCCGAGCCAAGGAAGGGGGCCTCGACGGCGTTGAACTCTCCGCCGTGCACCAGCATTTGATTGATCAGTTCTGGAGCCCACGAGTTAATAAGCGTGAGGACGAGTGGGGCGGTAGCTTCGAGAATCGTATGCGCTTCGGTATGGAAGTGCTTAAAGCCGTACGCGCTGAAGTGGGTAACGACTTCTGCGTCGGCATGCGCATTTGCGGCGACGAGTTCCATCCGGATGGTCTTTCTCACGACGATATGAAGCAGATCGCCGCCTACTACGATGCCACCGATATGGTGGATTTCTTCGGTGTTATCGGTTCTGGCTGCGACACTCACAACACCCTGGCTAACGTTATTCCTAATATGTCCTACCCGCCGGAGCCGTTCTTACATCTGGCGGCGGGAATCAAGGAAGTGGTGAACGTGCCTGTGATCCACGCCCAGAACATTAAAGACCCCAATCAAGCCCAGCGTATCCTCGAAGGGGGCTACGTAGACCTGGTGGGCATGACCCGGGCACATATTGCCGACCCTCACCTGATCGCCAAGATCAAGATGGGCCAGATCGATCAGATCAAGCAGTGCGTGGGCGCTAACTACTGCATCGACCGACAGTACCAGGGCCTTGACGTACTGTGTATTCAAAACGCCGCTACATCCCGTGAATACATGGGGTTGCCCCACATCATTGAGAAAACTGAGGGCGTCAAACGCAAAGTCGTCGTGGTGGGCGGTGGCCCCGGCGGTATGGAGGCAGCGCGGGTAGCCGCTGAGCGCGGTCACGATGTCACTCTGTTTGAGGCCGCTGACGCCTTGGGTGGGCAGATCACGATTGCCGCCCAGGCGCCCCAGCGCGATCAGATCGCCGGTATCACCCGCTGGTTTCAGCTGGAGCTGGCGCGGCTAAAAGTCGACCTGCGTCTGGGCACCCGCGCCGATGAGGCGACGCTGCTCGACCTAAGCCCGGATATCGTGGTGCTTGCCACCGGTGGCCAGCCGTTCCTTAGCCAGCACCCCGAGTGGGGTTACTCGGAGAATGCCGAGGAGAGCTTGGTAGTCAGCACTTGGGATATTCTCTCAGGCAAAGTGGCGCCAGGTAAAAACGTGCTGATTTATGACGCCATCTGCGAATTCTCCGGCGTCTCGGCGGCGGATTTTCTCGCCGACAAGGGTGCCAAGGTGGAGATCGTCACCGACGATATCAAGCCCGGCGCAGCGGTGGGCGGCACCACCTTCCCCACCTACTACCGCAGCCTCTACGAGAAGGAGGTGATCATGTCCTCCGACCTGATGCTGCATAAGGTTTACCGCGAGGGCGATGGCTTGGTGGCGGTGCTCGAAAACGAGTACACCGGGGCTCTGGAAGAGCGCGTGGTGGATCAGGTGGTCGTTGAGAACGGTGTACGCCCTGATGAGGCGCTTTATTACGCGCTTAAAGAGCAGTCCCGCAACAGAGGGCAGGTGGATCTGGAAGCACTCTATGCAATCCAGCCGCAGCCTTGTCTGAGCGAGTCAGGAGATGGTTTCCTGCTGTTCCGGCTAGGCGACTGCACGGCACCGCGTAACACCCATGCGGCCATTTACGACGCCCTGCGAATCTGCAAGGACTTTTGACTTAGGCGAAAGCCAACAATAATGCGGGGCGCCAGAGCAGCCCCGCCGCCGAAGCCAATGGCACCAAAGATGAGGTGAGCACCATGCTCGAAACGCTCTTGCCGATACTGATTTTTACTGCCCTGGCCCTGGCAGTAATCGGCGCTGTACGCCGTATACGCCTGTGGCGTCAGGGGCGCCCCTCGCGGGTGAGCCTGTTCAAGGGGTTGGTGGCCCTGCCGCGCCGCTATTTGGTGGATCTGCACCATGTAGTGGGGCGTGACAAAATGATCTCCAACACTCACGTGGCCACCGCCGGTGGCTTCGTGGCCGCTGCCGTGCTGATGATCCTGGTGCACGGTCTGGGGATCGCTAACCAATTGTTAGGCGGATTACTGCTACTGGCTAGCGCCTCCATGTTTTTCGGCAGCCTCTTCGTGGCGCGGCGGCGGCTTAATCCGCCCGCTCGGCTCTCCAAGGGGCCCTGGATGCGCCTGCCCAAGAGTTTGATGGCGTTTTCGCTAGGCGTTTTCCTGATCACCCTACCCACGGTGGGCCTACTGCCCGAAGGCCTGCTTGAAGGCAGTGGTAGCTGGCTTTTGGCGCTGGTATTAGCGGGCGTCGTGGCCTGGGGCCTGGGGGAAATGTTCTTCGGCATGACCTGGGGCGGGCCCATGAAGCACGCCTTCGCCGGTGCCTTGCACCTGGCCTTCCATCGTCGCGCCGAACGCTTTTCCACCAAGAAAGGGGGCGCTGGCCGATCAACGGGCCTTAAGGCGCTAAACCTGGAGGATGAAGCGGCGCCCCTCGGGGTAGAAAAGCCTGCCGACTTTACCTGGAACCAGCTGTTGGGCTTCGACGCCTGCGTGCAGTGCGGTCGCTGCGAAGCGGTCTGCCCCGCGTTTGCCGCCGGTCAGCCGCTCAATCCCAAGAAGCTGATCCAGGACATGGTGGTGGGTATGGCGGGGGGCAGTGATGCTGCCTATGCTGGCTCCCCGCACCCTTCACAAGGGCTTGGGGGCAAGCCGGTAGGTGAACACGCAGGCTCTCCTCATGGGCCCATTGTGGCGCTGCAGGGGAAGGCTCTGGTCGACGCTGATACCCTATGGTCGTGTACGACCTGCCGTGCCTGCGTGGAAGAGTGTCCGATGATGATCGAGCACGTGGATGCGATTGTCGATATGCGCCGCCACCTGACCCTGGAGCGTGGCAAAACGCCCAACAAAGGCGCCGAGGTGCTCGACAATTTGATCGCCACCGACAATCCCGGCGGTTTCGATCCTGGCTCGCGGCTCAACTGGGCGGCGGATCTTAGCCTACCGCTCATGGCAGATCTTAAGCAGGTCGATGTGCTGTTGTGGCTAGGGGATGGCGCCTTTGATATGCGCAACCAGCGCACCTTGCGTGCACTGGTCAAAGTGCTGCGCGCCGCTGAAGTCGATTTCGCGGTGTTGGGTACCGAAGAGCGCGATAGCGGCGACGTGGCCCGGCGCCTGGGCGATGAGGCGACGTTCCAATCCCTGGCGAAGCGCAATATTGCCACCCTGGCTCAGTATCGCTTCTTGCAGATTGTTACCTGCGATCCCCACAGCTTTCATGTGCTGGGCAATGAGTACGGTGAGCTAGGGGGACATTATGAGGTACGTCACCACAGTACCTTCATTGCCGAGCTGTATGAGGCCGGTCGACTGGCGTTCGCGCCCTGGAAGGGTGGCAGCGTCACCTATCACGATCCCTGCTATCTGGGCCGCTATAACGGTGAATATGAGGCGCCTCGCAACGTGCTCAAGGCGCTGGGTATCCAGGTACAAGAGATGGAGCGCTCCGGCTTCCGCTCGCGCTGCTGCGGCGGCGGTGGAGGCGCGCCGATCACCGATATCCCCGGCAAACAGCGTATTCCCGACATGCGCATGAACGATGTCAAGGAGAGCGGCGCCGAACTGGTCGCAGTGGGCTGCCCGCAGTGTACTGCCATGCTGGAAGGCGTGGTGGATGCCAGCGCCGAAGTGCGCGATATCGCCGAACTGGTGGCCGATGCGCTGGTTGAGCGTTCCGCTGACGATGTGACCGGCGCATCCCGCCGAACCACTGCATCGACGACTGCTGAAGAGGTGATCGTATGAGTGAGATTATTCGCCGCGACCCACGTCGTGAGTGGATCGCCCGAAATCGTCTGCACCCCGACAACGCCGCGGTGCTGGCCTCCCTGGGTGTAAACAGGGGCGGCGGAGCGGTCAGCGAATGGATGGGCCCCAACGGCGTGGTGCGCAAGGATCCTCGTGCCATCGGCTTTATCGGCCCCAATGGCGTCAAACGGATTGACCGCAGTGGCCTCCAGCAAGGGGGGCAGGCCACCGCGACCACCACGGCGGCCCGCGATAGCCGCCGCACGGTGACCATTGATCAGCCCGCCTTCCTGGTGGCCGTGGTGCCCGACCTGACCGGCGGGCGTCTCTCCGGACATGACAAGGATCTGCTGGGCCTGGCGCGGCGTGTGGCGGATGCCGACGCCGAACAGCCTGGCGCTGTGGTGGCGATCCTATTTGGTGAGTATAAGGGCGAGGGTGGCGGCGAGCTTAAGGAGCGGGCGCTGGGCGAAGCCGGGATCGATCGCGTCGTGCATCTTGATGATGAGTTTTACGCGGGGTTTGCGCCTGAAGCGCGTCTGGCGGCTTTAAGCGCCGTCGAGCGGGAGATGACGCCGCGCTTCTGGCTATTGCCAGACTCACCCCTGGGCGGAGCCGATCTGGGGCGGCGGCTTGCCTTGCGCCTGGGTGAACGCGCTGCCACCGGGGTGTGGCAGGTGGAAGCTGATAATGAGGCCACTTTGGGTTGGCGCTGCACGGCCCGTGGTGCCGCTGGGAGCCTGGATATCCAGCGCCCTCTGCCGCGGGTTGCGCTGGCGCTGGCCGAGTGCGCCGAGCCGGTGGACGAGACGCGTCACGCGGCCGAGCACCTGAGTCTGGCGGCAACAATCCCCACCACCCTATCGCGTATAGAAGACCTGGGGCAGGTGGCCGTGGATCCCGCTGGCGTGGCGCTGGCCGAGGCTGAGTTCATCCTCTCCGGTGGCAACGGCGTCAAGCAGTGGGACGCCTTCCACCATGCCGCGAAAGTCCTCGGCGCTACCGAAGGGGCCTCGCGTGTCGCGGTGGACGACGGGTTTATGGCCCGCGATCGTCAGGTGGGCGCGACGGGCACCTGGGTGACCGCCCGAGTGTATATGGCGGTGGGTATTTCAGGTGCTATCCAGCACCTGCAGGGCATTCAGCGCTGCGACAAGGTGGTGGCGATCAATCTCGATCCGGGGTGCGACATCATCAAGCGCGCCGACCTGGCGGTGATTGGCGACAGCACGCAAATTCTGGCCGCTCTAGTGGCCATGGTGGAACAGCAGCGGGGAGGGCAGCGCGATGCAGCCTGATCGACAGCAACAGGGAATCGACGTGGCGGTGCTGGTCTCCATAGGCTGCCACCCCACAACCGGACGCGCGCGGCGCGCCGAACAGGATGCCCGGGGCCTGGAGCTTGCGCTGGCCATGGAAGCCGAACTGCCGGGCACCCGGATTAGCGTACTGCATGCTGGTTTACAGGATGTTGACAGCGAGGCAGCTCTGCGCGGCTACTTGGGTATGGCCACAGGCGGCGGCATGGGGCTTGAGTCCATGACATTGCTAGAGCAGCCCGAGGGCAGCGACGCCATTCCTGCCCTGGCGGAACACCTGGCCGCTACCTCGCCTCAGCTAGTGATTACCGGTGCCCGGGCCGAGCGCGGTGAAGGCTCTGGGCTTTTGCCCTATGCGTTGGCAGAACATCTCGGTTGGCCATTGGTTAATAGCCTGGCATCGGTAGAAAAAGTGGAAAATGGTGTGGTAACGCTGCTTCAGGCGTTGCCAAGGGGCCAGCGTCGCCGTCTCAAGGTGCGTCTGCCTGCCATCATCAGCGTGGATGAAGCAGCGCCGGCGGCGCGTCAAAGCGCCTTCGGCCCGGCGCGTCGCGCCACCTTTGCGATCACGCCGACTACCCCTGAAGCCGACAGCGAGTTAGCTCAGTGGCACCTGGCCCCAGCGCGTAAACGGCCTAAGCGTCTGAAAATCGTTAAAGCTGCGTCGGCCAGGGATCGTTTCAAGGCGGCTGCCTCCAAGGCCGAGGGCAAGGGCGGGCAGGTACTCACCGACGTTACCCCCGAGCAGGGAGCCGAGGCGATCTACAAGCTGCTCAAGGAGGAGGATGTGCTGCGCTGACGCAGCCTGTGCATCACGCCGCTAACCATCACTCAAGCCCGCCTTTTCAGGCGGGCTTTTCTATTGGCCGATAAAACCCGGATAAGGCCGCAGGCGCTGCCTTTCCAGATGCAAGCCTATCCAGGCATGCACTACCAACACCAAAATAACCACGCCACCGCCGACCAGCGTCGAGGTCGTAGGGGTTTCACCTAATAACCACCACACCCACAGCGTGCCCAAAGCAGTTTCAACCAGATAGAACAGCGCCACTTCCGTCGACGGCAGGTAACGGGTGGCGCTGTTGATCAGCACCGTGGCCAAGGGCATCTGCACCAGCCCCATCAGCGCCAGTACGCCATAACGCTGGGCATCCAGATCCAGCGGCGAGGCCATGGGTAGGGCAACCGCCGCGGAGAGCAGCCCGCCACCGGCAATCACCGTCATAGGGTCAATGGCTGGAAAGCGGCGCAGCAGGGTCAGGTTGCCACCGATAGCTGCCGCGGCCGCCAAGGCATACAGGTTGCCTACCAGCATCCCCATGGCCCCCTCGCCCATGAACACCAAACCCATGCCCAGCATGCAGACAGCAATGGCCACCAGCGTACGCAGCGCGACGTTTTCGCCCAGGAAAATCCGCGAAAACAGCGCCGCAAACAGCGGCGCCGTACTTAGAATCACTACTACATTGGCCACGTTGGCGTTCATCACCGCCAGCACAAACAGACTGGAGATCAGGCCCAGCAGCAGCGCCGAGGCCAGTGAGGAGAGCGGGTTGCTGCTCAGTGTTGCCAGCCGCTTGCCTGCCCAGCATAAAAGCCCCAGCACGCAGAACATCAATAGACCGCGCCAGAACACGATGGTCCAGCCGTCGGCGCGCGCTAGGCGGATCAGCAACCCGTCGAAGCTGAGAAATATGACGCCCAGCACCACCATGAGCAGACCGCGCTGGTAAGGGCTTGACTGCATTGTCTTACTCCCGGCTGACACAAAAGGAAACCGCCCGCCGGATAGGCGGGCGGTTTAGCGTTGATTAGCTCGCGATTCTGGGCACCGCGTTGAGCTCGCGCCACTCTTTGTGGAGCCCCCTATAGAGGCTAAAACACATCAGTAACAGCACCAGCGTAAAGGGGAGTCCCGTAGCGACTGCGCCCGCCTGCAGGGCGCTGAGTGCTGTGCTCCCTCCGCCATACAGCAACACACCCGCAATAATACCCTCCAGCGTCGCCCAGAACACCCGTTGACTCTTGGGTGCATCTGTCTTGCCGCCGGCGGTGATGCTATCAATCACCAGCGAGCCGGAGTCTGAAGAGGTGATGAAGAACACCAGCACCAGAATAATCGCCAGCGTCGAGGTAGTGCTGGTCAGGGGGAGTTGCTCCAGCATGTGGAACATGGCGAGTGAGACGTCGCCAATGCCGTTGGCCAACTCGCCCACGCCGTTTGAGGCTTGAAAAAGTGCCGTGCCGCCAAAAGCACTCATCCATACCAAGGTGACCAGGGTGGGTACCAGCAGTACGGCGATAAGGAATTCACGCACCGTGCGTCCCCGGGATACGCGGGCAATGAACATGCCGACAAACGGAGACCAGGAGATCCACCACGCCCAGTAAAAGATCGTCCAGCCGTGGTACCAGGTATCGTCCTCGCGGCCAATCCAGTTCGACAGCGGCAGAAGGTGGCCCACGTAGTCCAGAGCCGTGGTGCCAATGCCTGTCAGAATCATCAAGGTAGGCCCCGCTATAACCACAAACAGAAGCAGCGCCGCCGCAATGACCATGTTGATATTCGAGAACAACTTAACGCCACCGTCGATTCCCCGCCATACCGAGAACAGCGCGATCACCGTGACCACTAGGATTATCGCCAGCTGTGTGCCGATGGTATTGGGAATGCCGAACAAATAGGCGAGGCCTCCAGCCGCTTGGGTAGCGCCAAAGCCAAGCGAAGTGGCCAGGCCAAAGATGGTGGCCAGCACGGCAAGAATATCGATGATATGGCCTGCCCAGCCGCGGGTTCGCTCGCCAAGGATCGGGTAAAAGGCGGAGCGAAGCGTCAGTGGCAGGCCTTTGTTATAAGCAAAGAAAGCGAGTGAGAGTGCCACCACGCCATAAATGGCCCAGGGGTGCAATCCCCAGTGGAACATGGTTGCCCCCATGGCGGCGCTGGCGCCCTCCGGCGTCCCCGCCGGTGCATTCAAGGGCGTTCCATACCAGTCGGTGTAGTAGGCTACTGGCTCTGCAACGCTCCAGAACATTAGGCCGATACCCATGCCCGCTGCAAACAGCATGGCGAACCAGGAGGTGCGCGAGTATTCCGGCTTTGCATCTTTGCCGCCTAGCCGAATCCGCCCGAGTGGCAGGCAGATCAGTACAAGGCAAAACACCACAAAAATATTGCCAGCAATCATAAACAGCCAGTCGAAGTGTTCAATCGACCAGTTTTTGGCAAGCCCTAAGTGAGTATTAGCAGCATCTGGATAGACCAGCGCGTAGATAATAAACAGTAGGATGGCTAGAGCGGAAAGCGGAAAAACGGGGTTATGAAAGTCCAACCCCAATATCTGGGTATTGTCCTGTCCAGGCGACAGAACCGGGTCGTCATTGTTTTTCATTGGGTTTCCTTGGTGGCTCTTATTAGATGTCGGCGGCGCCTTACATTGCCGACGCTATGAATTGTTGAGCCTGTTGCAAAGGAGGAGTGTCGTGAAAGCGACCTCTATCTATCCATCTTGGTTAGGATGTCTTGAATAGATACGTGAGTGCCTTTTTGGGGTAAGTCTCCAGGCGCGGAGGGGATAGGGTGGGATAGCGCAATCAACCATCATGAACAGAACAATAAGCCACAGGAGCCAGCCATGAATGCAGCCAACCGCGGAGTGGTCTACAAGGGGCCGGGAGAGGTCGCCGTTGAGTCCATTGCCTATCCTGAACTCGCCCTCGGCAATCGCAAGTGCGATCACGGCGTGATTCTCAAGGTAGTTACCACCAACATCTGTGGCAGCGACCAGCATATGGTACGCGGCCGCACCACCGCACCATCGGGCCTGGTGCTTGGCCACGAAATCACTGGCCTGGTCGTCGAGTGCGGGCGCGACGTCGAGTTTATTCAACCCGGCGACCTGGTTTCTGTGCCGTTCAACATTGCCTGTGGTCGCTGCCGCAACTGTAAAGAAGGCCGCACCGGTATCTGCCTCAACGTCAATCCAGCCCGTCCTGGCGCCGCCTACGGCTACGTGGATATGGGCGGCTGGGTCGGCGGCCAGACCGAATATGTCATGGTTCCCTATGCCGACTTTAACCTGCTGAAGTTCCCGGATGCCGATCAGGCCATGGAGAAGATCAAGGATCTGACCCTGCTCTCCGATATCTTCCCCACTGGGTTCCACGGCTGCGTTACTGCCGGTGTCGGCCCTGGCAGCACTGTCTATATTGCCGGTGCTGGGCCCGTAGGTCTGGCGGCCGCGGTTTCCGCTCAGTTGCTGGGGGCGGCCTGCGTGATCGTTGGCGATATGGTCGAAGAGCGTCTTGCCCAGGCACGCAGCTTTGGTTGCGAGACCATCGACCTGACCCAGGACGGCGACATGGCCGACAAGATCGAGGTGATCCTCGGCGAGCGTGAGGTCGATGCCTTTGTCGACTGTGTCGGCTTCGAAGCCCACGCCTGTGGCTGCAATCACGGCAAAGAAGCGCCCGCGACCGTGCTGAATTCGGCGATGTCGTTGACCCGTGCAGGTGGTCAGATCGGTATTCCGGGCCTCTATGTGACCGAAGACCCGGGTGCGGAGGACGAGGCCGCCAAGCAGGGGGCTCTGAGCATGCGCTTTGGTCTTGGTTGGGCCAAGTCTCACAGTTTCCATACTGGACAGTGCCCGGTGATGAAGTACCATCGACCACTGATGCAGGCTATTCTGTTTGGCAAGGTCAATATTGCCGATGCGGTGAATGTCCAGATGATCACTCTGGATCAGGCACCCCAGGGCTACGCCGACTTCGATGGCGGCGCTGCTAAGAAATTCGTTATTGACCCCCATGGCAGCGTAGCTTAATAGCTTATTTAAGAAGTACTGAGCAACAAGACCTGATCCCTGCCTGAAGGCAGGTTAGTGCGACCCTAGACGGCGCCCCGCGGGGTGCCGTTTTTGTTCATCCGGTATAAAACCGATCAAGATAATAATGAGTACCCCATGACCGTCCAGACCGTGACCCCCAAGCGCCGCTTTCGCGGCAAGCCCCGCGGCCGTGATCTCGATCCCAGTCTTCTTGAGGGGTTGCGAGAACTGCTGGGCGACGAACGACAGAACGCCACGCTGCGCCGCCGCGACCTACTCATTGAACATTTACACAACATTCAGGACACCCGGGGCCATCTACTGCTGGCGGATTTGCGTGCCCTGGCGGCGTACATGAACTTGCCCATGGCGACCGTCTACGAGACGGCCACTTTCTATGCGCACTTCGATGTCATCCACGACGATCAGTTGCCGCCGCCGGCAGTGACTATTCGCGTTTGCGACTCCCTCACCTGCCAGTTGGCCGGTGCTGAGGCGCTTAAGGCACAGCTTGAAGCGAACGTGGATATCGAGCAGGTACGGGTGCTGCGGGCGCCCTGCATGGGGCGCTGCGACACGGTGCCGGTAGCCGAAGTAGGCCATCATCATGTGCTGTTCGCCACCCATGAGCGTATCGCGTCGGTGATCGAAAAGGGCCACTTTCACCCGGATCCCGTCGACTGGCAGCGATTGGACGACTATCGCCGCGAGGGCGGCATGGCGTTGCTCCAGGCCTGTCACGACGGCAGCGTTACAGTAGAAGCGCTGATGGAGGCGATGCAGCAGGCCAATCTGCGCGGCTTGGGTGGCGCGGGTTTCCCTACCTTCAAAAAATGGACTTTCGTGCGCCAGGAGGCCGGCCCCCGGTACTGCGCTATCAACGCCGACGAGGGCGAGCCCGGTACCTTCAAGGATCGCTACTACCTGGAGCGCTCGCCCCACCAGTTTCTTGAAGGGGCCTTGGTGAGTGCCTGGGCGGTAGACGCCGAGGCGCTGTATATCTATCTTCGCGATGAGTACCCAGCGTTACATAGCGTGGTGCGCGAGGCGATTGGCGAGCTTGAGGCTGCTGGCCTAGTGGCGCCGGGTTACATCGTGCTGCGCCGCGGCGCGGGCGCCTATATCTGCGGCGAAGAGTCGGCGATGATCGAATCTTTGGAAGGCAAGCCGGGCAAACCCCGCCACCGCCCGCCGTTTGTGGCTCAGAAGGGGCTCTTTGATCGGCCGACGCTGGTCAATAACGTCGAGACCGTCTACTGGATTCCCATGATCTGGCAGCGCGGCGCGGAGGCCTTCTCCAGCCAGGGCCGCCATGGCCGCGTGGGGCTGCGCAGCTTCTCGGTTTCAGGCCGGGTCAAGCGTCCTGGTGTGTATTTAGCGCCCGCAGGGATCACGCTCAACGAGTTGGTTGACGAGTATTGCGGCGGCATGGCCGACAGCCACCGCTTGGCGGCCTACCTGCCCGGCGGCGCCTCCGGTGGAATTCTGCCCGCGGGCAAGGCCAATATTCCCCTCGACTTCGACACCCTTCAGGAGCACGGCTGTTTTATCGGTTCCGCTGCGGTAATCGTACTCTCCGATCAGGACGATCTGCGCGGGGTGGCTACCAATCTGCTGGCCTTCTTTGCCGATGAGTCCTGTGGCCAGTGCACACCCTGCCGGGTGGGCACGGAAAAAATGCTCACCCTGCTCGAACGCAACGAATGGGATGCCGGGCTGATGACGCAGCTTTCCCAGGTGATGATCGATGCCTCCATTTGCGGGCTCGGCCAGGCGGCGCCTAACCCGGTGCTGGGGCTGCTCAAGGATTTTCGCGGCGAGCTGGCCGCCCAGAACGTCATCGTCAAGGGATAAAGGAGGCCAGCATGAGCGAACAGAACGCAAACAACCGCTTTACCCTGACGCTGGACGGCGTTGAGGTCAGCGCTTACCCCGGTGAAAGCCTCTGGCAGGTAGCCAAACGCGTCGGCGAGACCATTCCCCACCTGTGTTTCAAGGATGCCAGCGGCTACCGCGCCGACGGCAACTGCCGCGCCTGTATGGTGGAAATCGAGGGCGAGCGCACCCTGGCCGCCAGCTGTTTGCGCGAAGCAGCCCCCGGTATGGTGGTCAATAGCGCCAACTCCGAACGCGCGCACACGGCCCGCAAGATGGTCATGGAGATGCTGCTGGTCGACCAGCCTGAGCGGGAAGAGAGCCCCGACAGCTCAAGCCATTTCTGGGCCATGGCTGACCAGCTGGCCATTGATGCCACGGCGGTGCGCCGCAAGCTGCCCAGGCGCGAAGAGCGTGAGACGGCTACCGTGCACCATGTGGCGTCCCGGGCGGACAGCCTGACGCAGGACAGCAGCCACTCCGCCATGCGCGTCAATCTTGACGCCTGCATCGAGTGCAACCTGTGTGTGCGCGCCTGCCGCGAAGTACAGGTTAACGACGTTATCGGCCTGGCTCACCGTGGGGCGGCGTCCAAGATCGTGTTTGATTTCGACGATCCCATGGGGGATAGCACCTGCGTAGCCTGTGGAGAGTGCGTTCAGGCCTGCCCCACCGGCGCCCTGATGCCCGCTACCCTGGTCGATCAGGCGGGCCGCGGCGATTCTGCGGTGGCTGACCGCAAGGTCGATTCGGTATGCCCCTACTGCGGAGTGGGTTGCCAGCTCACCTACCATATCAAGGACGATGAGATCCTTTATGTGGAGGGGCGCGACGGCCCCTCTAACGAGAACCGGCTATGTGTTAAAGGGCGCTTCGGCTATGACTATCCGCGCCATCCATCCCGGCTGACCACCCCGCAGATTCGTCGCCAGGGCGTTGCCAAGGGCATCGATCCGGACTTTGATCCCGCTCAGCCCCTGACGCATTTCCGCGAGGCGAGCTGGGATGAAGCCCTAGAGGTTGCCGCCAGCGGGCTTGTAAACCTTAAAGCGGCCCATGGCCCTGATGCCCTGGCGGGGTTCGGCAGCGCCAAGTGCTCCAACGAAGAGGCATGGCTGTTCCAGAAGCTGGTGCGTACCGGCTTTGGCTCCAATCATGTAGATCACTGTACCCGCTTGTGCCACGCAAGCTCCGTGGCGGCACTCATGGAGTGTATTGGTTCAGGCTCGGTCACCGCCTCCTTTATGCAGGCAAGCCAGGCCGATGTGGTGATTCTTACCGGCTGCAACCCGGCTGTGAATCACCCGGTGGCGGCCACTTTCTTCAAGCAGGCCGCCAAGCGTGGCACCAAGATCGTGATAATCGACCCCCGTGGTCAGTCGCTGGATGCCTACGCCCACCTGAGCGTGCGCTTTTCACCGGGCGCCGACGTGGCCCTGTTTAATGCCATGCTGAATGTGGTCATCAGTGAAGAACTTTATGATACGGCTTATATCGCCGAGCATACCGAGGGCTTCGAGGCCCTGAAAATTCATACCGTCGACATGACCCCCGAAGCGATGAGCGGCCTGTGCGGCGTTGAGCCTGAGACCATTCGCGAGGTGGCTAGGCTCTATGCCAACGCCGAGCGGGCAATTATTTTCTGGGGCATGGGCATTTCCCAGCACACCCACGGTACCGATAACGCCCGGTGCCTGATTTCGCTGGCGTTGGCCTGCGGCCAGACCGGTCGCCCTGGCACCGGCCTGCATCCTTTGCGGGGGCAGAACAACGTTCAGGGGGCTTCTGATGCCGGGCTGATTCCCATGGTCATGCCCGACTACCAGCCGGTCAATGATGATCAGGTTCGTGCGGCGTTCGAAGAACTGTGGAATACCAAACTGGATCCCACGCCGGGTCTCACCGTGGTGGAAATTATGGACGCTATCACCGCGGGCACCATACGCGGCATGTATATCCAGGGCGAAAACCCGGCGATGTCCGACCCGGATCTGGCCCATGCCCGGGCCGCACTGGCCAAGCTGGAACATCTGGTGGTACAGGATCTGTTTGTCACTGAGACCGCCCAGTTCGCTGATGTCATCCTGCCTGCCTCCGCTTGGCCTGAGAAGAACGGTACCGTCACCAACACTAATCGTCAGGTGCAGATGGGGCGTGCGGCGTTGCCGCTACCGGGCCAGGCCAAGCCGGACTGGTGGATTATCCAGGAAATTGCCAACCGTTTTGGTCTGGACTGGAATTATCAGCATCCGCGGGACGTCTTCGCCGAGATGAAACAAGGCATGGCCTCTCTCGACCATATTTCCTGGGAGCGTTTGGAGCGCGAGCAGTCGGTGACCTACCCCTGCCCAGCGGAAGACGCGCCGGGGCAAGACGTAGTCTTCAGCGATGCTTTTCCCACCGCCAGCGGTCGGGCGAAGTTCGCCCCCACGCGCCCGCTGCCACCGGATGAGCCGGTCGATAACGACTACCCAACGGTACTGACCACCGGGCGTCAGTTAGAGCACTGGCATACCGGTTCGATGACCCGGCGCGCCAAAGTGCTTGATGACCTGGAGCCGGAAGCCGTAGCCAGCCTGGCCCCCGCTGAGTTTATTCGATTGGGAATGGCGCCGGGCGATGATCTGACGATCGCCACCCGGCGGGGTTCCATCACTCTCAAAGCGAGGACGGATCCGGGAATGCCGGAGGGGATGGTTTTCGTGCCCTTCTGTTACGGGGAAGCAGCGGCGAACTTGTTAACCAACCCTGCACTGGATCCTTATGGCAAGATTCCGGAGTTCAAGTATGCCGCCTGTCGCCTTGTTTCTGCCGGAAAAGAGCCCGTCGATGGAGGAGCAATGGAGGTGGAAAGTAGGACGCTGTATTAAATGTCCTTGACCAACCTGAGCGCGTCGTAGATGGCCGCGTGGGTGTTCCGGGACTCGACGGCATCGCCGATCCGGAACAGCTGGAAATGGCCATCCGGATTGTTGATGACGCGCTGAGGGTTGCCCACGATCAGGTCATCGTAGTTCACCTCGCCGCCATTGCTGGCGTGCGGTTTGAGCTCGAAATAGATGTCGGCCATGGGCGTGATGCCGTAGTTGACCACTACCTGGTCGATGCGCCGTTCGTGCTCCAGATCCATGTAGTCGCTGGTGATCTTGGCCAGTAGCTCGCTTCCATTACGCTGCACGGACTTCAGCCGGTAAGTGGTTGTGAAGGTGACGTTGGGGCGCTGTAGGGCACGCATGTAGGGCACCAGGTTCATGGCCATGATCTCTGCGGAGAAGGTGCGATCCGGCGTCATGATCTCCACTTCGCCCCCCGCGGCGGCAATGATCTCGGCCGCCTGCAGGGCGGCATGGTCGCCTGCATCGTCGAACAGCAATACCCGTTTGCCAGGCGGCACATGCCCTGAGAGGATATCCCAAGTGTTGACCACCAGATCGTGCCCGACCTCAGGCTGATCTTCCATGGGATAGCCGCCGGTGGCCACGATCACCACGTCCGGCAGCTCGGCGAGCACGTCCTCCACCTCGGCCCAGACGTTGTAGCGGATCTCGACACCCAGCGCGTCGCACTGCGCTAAGCGCCAATCGATGATGCCCAGCATCTCGCGTCGCCGCTCGCTCAGGGCTGAGAGTCGCACCTGCCCGCCTGCATCGCTGGCAGCTTCCAGTACCACCACCGAATGGCCCCGCTCGCCGGCGACCCGGGCGGCTTCGAGCCCCGCTGGCCCGGCGCCAATGATCACCACCCGACGTTGCTGCGCTGCCCTAGGGATAGTGTGGGGCATGCTGGTTTCGCGCCCGGTGGCGGCGTTGTGGATGCAGTAGGCGGCGCCACCCTGATAGATACGGTCCAGACAGTAGTTGGCACCGACACAGGGGCGAATATCTTCTTCGCGGCCTTCTATGATCTTGCGCACGATGTGCGGGTCGGCCATGTGGGCGCGAGTCATGCCGATCATGTCGACCTTGCCTGAGGCGATGGCATAACGGGCAGTGGCGACATCCTGGATCTTGGCGCCATGGAAGGTGGGAAAGTCGATCTCGCGACGTATTTTACCGGCGAAATCCAGGTGCGGGGCGCTGGGCATGCCCTGGATGGGAATCACGTCGGTGAGCCCCGCATCTGTGTCGATGTGGCCACGAACCACGTTGAGAAAGTCGACCAGACCGCTGTCCTTTAAGCGCCGTGAGATCTCCATCCCGTCGCCGGACGTCAGCCCACCCGGCAGCATCTCGTCGCCGGTGTAGCGCACGCCCACGATGAACGCCTCGCCAACCCGCTGGCGAATGGCGCGCAGCACCTCGAAGGTGAAACGCAGCCGATTATCGAGATCCCCTCCATAAGGCCCCTCAAGGGTATTGGTCAGTGGCGACCAGAACTGATCCATCAGGTGGCCATAGGCCTGCAGCTCGATGCCATCGAGGCCGGCGGCGTGCATGCGTTCGGCGGCATCGGCGTAGTCGCGGATCAGGCGCTCGATATCCCACTCCTCGACCTGCTTGGGAAAAGCGCGGTGGGACGCCTCGCGACGATGCGAAGACGATACCGCTGGCAGCCAATCGCCCTTGTCCCAACGGGTGCGCCGGCCCAGGTGGGTCAACTGGATCATCACTGCGGTGCCGTGCTCGTGGCAGGCGTCGGTCAGCTCGCGCATCCACGGCACCACTTCATCCTTATAGGCGAGGATGTTGTTGAACACGGGAGGGCTGTCCTTGGCCACCGCCGCGGATCCAGCGGTCATGGTCAGGCCAAGGCCTGCCTTGGCGCGCTCGACGTGGTAGGCACGGTAGAGTGCCTTGGGCATCCCGTCCTCAGGATAAGCGGGCTCATGGGCTGTCACCATAAGCCTGTTTTTCAGGGTCAGGTGCTTTAGCTGAAAGGGCTGCAGTAGCGGATCGTTAAACATGGACAGGACGCCATTTTGTTGTGTATTTGATAAATCTAGGCGCTAGTGTTCATTGATGTCAATATAATGTTCATCAATGTACATTGAGGGGCGAGCATGTTCGACCGTTAAGACGGCGGCGGGGTGGGTGGCGTTAGCCGATTAGGCTTGCCGTGGGCTAGCCGGTGCCGGTTGGAGAATATCCATGGCGGGCATAGAAGCGTTGCAATTCCCTGGAACCGGGCGGCTGGCCGGTGAAAATTTCGACATAGGCGGGGATGCGCTGCATGCGCACTTCGAGCGGTTCCTGGGTCTTCATCGAGATATAGCCGATCTGGGTTAGGTAGATGGTGCGGCCCCGAACGTTGGCCGCCAGCGGATCATAGCCGTAACGCTGGAACATCCGCGCCAGTGCTTCGATACGGGTGGCATCAGCCGTATCGATTTCACTCACTACTGATGCTGACTGTAGCGCCCAACTACGCATGGCGAACTCTAGCGGGGAGTCGAACAGCTTAGGATCCAGCCAACAGTCGAAGACATTGAGCATCGCCTCGACGATATTCTCGGCATAGGCTTCGGTCTGATTTACTAGCCCCTGGGTATTCTTTTCACGCCAGCGTGCGATCAGTGCCTCCAGTAGTGCCTCGCGATCCTTGAAGAACCAGTAGAAGCTGGTGCGAGAAAGCTTTAGTCGCTTGGCCAGGGGAAGAATGCGCACGCTGTCGACGCCCGATTCGAGTAGCAGCTCAAACGCCGCGTCGAGCCAGACGTCTTGAGAACCCTTGGCAGCGGGAATATCGGTGGATGGCATTGAGCAGGTCTCTAAGAATAGTCCAGGAATAGCGTGGCAAAGTGTACACAGGTGTCTCTTATGTGTACACGTTGCCAGCTACTCTGGCTAAGTCCTAGTGGCGGTAAACGTCGCTGCCTGGATCCTTCAAGTTTTAACCTTGGGCTAAGTGCAACGTCGGAGCCTCATATCCTAGGTTCTCAAGCACCCGGTTGGCGTACCAGTCGACAAAATCGATAACCCCGAACTCATAGGTTTCAGAGTAAGGGCCGGGTTGGTAGGCCTTGGAGTTGATGCCGCGCTGGTTCTCTTCGGCCAGTTGGCGATCCTGGTCGTTGGTGGCATCCCAGACGCGGCGCAGCTGTTCGGGGTCGTAGTCAACGCCTTCTACCGCATCCTTGTGAACCAGCCACTTGGTGGTCACCACGGTTTGCTGCGGGCCAAGGGGAAGTACGCGGAACACCACCGCGTGATCACCCATGAAGTGATTCCATGAATTGGGCAGATGCAGGATGCGCAGAGAACCCATGTCGGGACTTTTCAGGCGACCCATCAGCTTCTTGCAGCCGGGTTTACCGTCCATTGTCATGGAGACAATGCCATCCAACAGCGGCGTGCGGGTCAGACGGTTCTGATGGCCAAGCCGCGTCAGTTGGTAGGGCACCCGCTCCTGATCCCAATCTGCCTGCTTGCGGGCCACCAGCTCCTTGTAGGCAGGCGTTGCCCGCGGATCCTCGGTGTCATCAAACTCTTGCAATGAATTCAGCAGCTCAGGGTGTGCGCCGTTGCAGTGATAGCACTCGCGGTTATTTTCGATGACCAGCTTCCAGTTGGCTTGCTCGACGATACTGGACTCGGTGGCGACCTTAACGTTGTCCATCTGGTAGGGCTCAAGATAGTGCTCAAGCGTTTCCAGAAAGTCATCCATGGGAGGCGGGTTGTCGCTTAAGTTGATAAAGATGAAGCCGCCGGCGGTGCAAATGCTGACCGGCTTGAGGCCAAACTGATCCAGGTTGAAATCAGTGCCCATATCGCTGCCGGCAAACAGCAAGCGACCATCAAGCTCGTAAGTCCACTGGTGATAGGGGCAAACAAGTTTTGCCACTTTGCCTTTATCCTTTACGCAAAGGCGCGAACCGCGGTGGCGGCAGACATTGTGAAAGGCATGAATGGTACCTTCACCACCGCGTACGATGACAACGGGGTTGTCACCGATATCCAATGTCATGAAGTTACCCTTGGTGGGGATCTCGCATGTCATTCCTGCGAATAGCCACTCTTTCTCGAAAACCTCTTGCATATCAATCGCAAACAGGCGGGCATCGTTATAAAACGGCTGCGGAAGTGAAAAGGTGCGCTCCCTCGTTTGCAGCATATTGGCCGTTGACTCACGGGCCGCGACGAGCGGGTCATCCATTGTGTTTAACACGTACTTTTGCATACCAGTATCCTCGTAAACCACCGCTTTCCCCTCTAGGGCTGCGAGTCGGCCGTTAGTCAAGATTGTTTATCTTGTTGTTCTGTTGCGTAACCTGGCGTTTTATTCAAATGTGGTCTGACGTCAGGGACAGATTGTGTTGCAGGCTACTCCCTGCCAGTTATCTGCCCGCGACATTAGGTGGCGTAGTGGCGACGAAAAAAGAGGTTTCTAAGCGATAAAGAGTGGCACGAGGTAAGTGCGAGTCGCTGTCAGGTAAGTCGGTCGGCAGGCGCGTCCCCAAAATGCAGCTCAAAGGTGCTGACCGTATCGCAAATACGGTTCGGCGATGCATGGTGATGAAGGCTGGTCAGGCAGAGGCGACAATGACAACTAATTTTTTCAATCCGGTCACGACCCAAACCTGGACCAACGGCCGCCACCAGGTGCGTTGCGTCAAGGTGATTCAAGAAACCCAGGATGTGCGCACGTTCTGCTTCATGGCCGAGCAGCCTGTACTGTTCTTCTTCAAGCCCGGTCAGTTCGTGACGCTGGAGCTGGAGATTGATAATCAGCCGATCATGCGCTCCTATACCATTTCCAGCTCTCCCTCCATCCCTTACAGCTTTTCAATCACCGTTAAACAAGTGCCAGGGGGCAAGGTATCCAACTGGCTGCATGCGAACCTAAAAGTGGGCGACGAGCTGGTCGTGCATGGCCCGGTAGGCAACTTCAATTCCATTGATTTTCCTGCCGAAAAAGTGTTGTTTCTCTCTGGCGGGGTGGGCATTACCCCATTGATGTCCATGACGCGCTGGCTGTTTGATACCAACGCCGCTGTTGACGTTGAATTTATACACAGCGCCCGTGCCCCTCGCGATGTGATTTATCATCGTGAACTGGTGCATATGTTTTCGCGTATTCCCGAGTTCAAGCTGCATATTATTTGCGAGAACAAAGAGGATATCGGCGAGGCCTGGGCCGGCTACCGTGGCTACCTTACCCAGCCGCTGTTCGAACTCATTGTGCCGGACTTTATGGAGCGGGAGATATTCTGCTGCGGCCCGACCCCTTACATGAACGCCATCAAAAATATTCTTCGTGCCAACAACTTCAACATGGATCACTACCATGAGGAGTCGTTTGGCGCTACGCCGGTTGAGGTACGTGAAGATGTCCTTGAGCTGGCCGAACAGGCAGAGGTTGATGCCGAAAATGTCGACACCAGCGACTTGTTTAGTATCGAGTTTGCCTCTTCAGGGAAAAGTGTGCGTATTCAGCCGGGGGAGACGGTTCATGCGGCGGCGGCCAAGCTGGGTCTGCATATCCCCAAAGCTTGTGGCATGGGGATTTGCGGTACTTGCCGAGTGGAGCTCAAGTCGGGAGAAGTGGAAATGGAGCATAACGGCGGCATTACCGATGAGGATGCCGAAGAAGGCTATATCCTGTCGTGCTGCAGTCGGCCGAAGGGGGATTTAATCGTCGATTTTTAGCCCCGGCAAGCACCTTGCTGCCTAGTTTTAAGCGCCCTAAACGGTTAATTCCCGTCTAGGGCGCTTTGCTTTTTGGGCGGCGTCAGCCGTGTTATTGGCTAAATCTTGCCGATGTCGCAAATACATCGCGTGGTGACGTCGGCAAGCATCTTGGGCCCGGACTCCAACGATAGTATCGCGGTAAGAACGCGTTGATAGGGACTTTGGTTAGCGGCCGGGGTTTATCAGCATTAAAGAGTATATCCAGCACTTAATAAAAAAGTGACTAATGAGGAGGCGGTAATGCTTCAGAATAATTTTTCCCCCAATGCACGTTTGGCCAGTTACGACACGTTGCTTGCTGAAGCAATTGCTGAAGAAACGGTTCGCCAAGAAGCGCATATTGAATTAATCGCCTCCGAAAATTATACCAGCAAACTTGTCATGGAAGCGCAAGGTACACAGCTGACCAACAAGTATGCAGAAGGCTATCCAGGTCGCCGTTACTACGGTGGCTGTGAGTTCGTTGACAAGGTTGAAGCCTTGGCAATTGAGCGGGCTTGCCACCTTTTTAGTGCCAATTATGCCAATGTGCAGCCGCACTCCGGCGCCCAGGCCAATGCCGCTGTGTTCATGGCACTGGTATCGCCGGGCGATACGGTATTGGGTATGAGTCTGGCCCACGGCGGCCACTTAACCCATGGTGCTGCACCCAACTTTTCGGGTAAGCATTACAACGCCGTGCAGTATGGCCTCAAGCCGGAAACCGGCGAGATCGATTACGAAGAAGTCGAGCGCTTAGCTCGCGAGCACCAGCCGAAGATGATCATCGCGGGTTTCTCCGCTTACTCTCGCGTGGTGGATTGGCGGCGTTTTCGCGCCATCGCCGATGAGGTAGGCGCCTGGTTGATGGTCGATATGGCCCACGTCGCTGGCCTGGTAGCCGCTGGCCTCTATCCGAGCCCGCTCCCTTACGCTCATGTGGTAACTACCACCACCCATAAAACGCTGCGCGGCCCCCGCGGCGGCTTGATTCTCTCCGCCGATGGCGACGAAGCGCTGTATAAAAAGCTTAATGGCGCGGTTTTCCCAGGCCAGCAGGGCGGCCCGCTGATGCATGTTATTGCCGCTAAGGCGGTGGCGTTTAAGGAAGCCATGAACCAGGAGTTTGTGCGCTACCAGCAGCAGGTGATCGATAACGCTCAGGCCATGGCCAAGGTGTTTATGGAGCGTGGCTACGACGTGGTGTCCGGCGGCACCGACGACCACCTCTTTTTGGTTTCGCTTATCCGCCAGGGCATTACCGGTAAAGATGCGGATGCAGCCCTTGGCCGCGCGCATATCACCGTTAATAAGAATACGGTGCCTAATGATCCCCAAAGCCCCTTCGTGACTTCCGGCCTGCGTATCGGCACCCCTGCGGTCACCACGCGCGGCTTCGATGCTGAGGAGTGTAGCGAACTAGCGGACTGGATTTGCGACATCCTGGACGAGCTGGCTGCAGGCAAAGACACGGCTTCCATTGAAGCCGAGGTGCAAGCCAAAGTGACCGACGTGTGTGCCCAGCATCCTGTCTACGCTGAGTCCGCCGCTGAAGCCGTCGAATCCATTGCTTGAATCGGCTTGCCGGCAGGGCCCGGCGCGGCTGAACTGAGGAGACCACTATGCAACGCTATTCCGGCTTCGGCCTGGTCAAGCACGCGCTGAGCCACCACGAGAACTGGGAGCGCCAGTGGCGCAACCCCACACCCAAGAAGCAGTACGATGTAATCATCGTCGGTGGTGGCGGTCACGGCTTGGCCACGGCCTACTATTTGGCGAAAGAGTTCGGCGTCAAGAACGTGGTGGTGATTGAGAAAGGCTGGCTGGGCGGTGGTAATACCGCCCGTAATACCACCATTGTGCGTTCCAACTACTTATGGGACGAATCCGCTGCGCTTTACGAACACGCCATGAAACTGTGGGAAGGGCTTTCCCAAGACCTTAACTACAACGTCATGTTCTCCCAGCGGGGGGTTCTCAACCTGGGGCATACCCTGCAGGACATGCGCGATATCCAGCGTCGGGTGAATGCCAATCGGCTGAATGGCATTGACGGTGAAGTTTTAGACGCCAAAGGAGTGCAGGAGCTAGTGCCGATTATGGACTGCTCCAAAAGCGCGCGTTACCCGGTAATGGGTGCCTCCTGGCAGCCGCGCGCGGGGGTGGCTCGCCACGATGCCGTGGCCTGGGGCTATGCTCGCGGTGCCGATGCCCACGGCGTGGATATTCTCCAGCAGACCGAAGTCACCGGCTTCAAAATTCGTGATGGCCAGATCTACGGTGTACACACCAACCGTGGCGATATTGAAGCCAAAACCGTCGGTTGTGTGACTGCCGGTAACTCCTCCGTGCTGGCCAAAATGGGCGGCTTTAACTTGCCGTTGGAGTCCCATCCGCTGCAAGCCTTAGTCTCTGAGCCGATCAAACCTATTCTCGATACGGTGGTGATGTCGAACCAGGTGCATGGCTACATCAGCCAGTCCGACAAGGGCGACCTGGTGATTGGCGCAGGCATCGACGGTTATAACGGCTATGGTCAACGCGGCAGTTATCCCACCGTGGAGCACACGCTCCAGGCGATCGTTGAAATGTTCCCGATCTTCTCTCGGGTACGCATGAACCGTCAGTGGGGCGGTATCGTCGATACTTGCCCGGATGCCTGTCCGATTATCTCTAAAACGCCGGTGAAGGGTCTGTACTTCAACTGCGGCTGGGGTACCGGCGGCTTCAAAGCCACACCAGGGTCGGGGCATGTATTCGCTGCCAGCCTGGCCAAGGGGGAAATGCACTCCATCGCCGAGCCGTTCTCCATGTTCCGCTTCCATAGCGGTGCGCTGATCGACGAACACGGCGCTGCCGGCGTGGCCCACTAGGGTTCATACGAGAGGAGTATTCGCATGTTCTATATCTACTGCCCCTACTGCGGCGAACACCGTGAGGAAGAGGAATTCCACCCCAAGGGCCAGGCGCATATCGAGCGCCCCAAGGAGCCCGAGGCGTGTAGTGACGAAGAGTGGGGGGATTACCTGTTCTTCCGTGACAACCCCCGTGGCGTTCACCATGAAATGTGGGTGCATGCGGTGGGTTGCCGCAAGTTTTTCAACGTGACGCGTCACACCGTGAGCTACGAGATTCTCGAGACTTACAAAATGGGCGAGCAGCCGTCGATTACCGCTGATAGCCAGAGCCAGGCCCGCGAGGGCGCTGCGGTAAGCCAACAAGAAGGAGTGCGGGCATGAGCCAGTCCAAGCAACAAGTGTACCGCCTTAACACGGGTGGCCGTATCGATCGCTCCCGCACGTTGAGCTTTACCTTTAACGGCCAGCGATACCAAGGGCATCCCGGGGATACTCTGGCCTCGGCGCTGTTGGCTAACGGTGTGGATATCGTTAACCGCAGCTTTAAATACTCGCGGCCCCGCGGCATTGTCGCTGCGGGCGCCGAGGAGCCCAATGCCATCGTACAGTTAGGCAGCAGTGAAGCGGCCCAGGTGCCCAATGTACGCGCCACCCAGCAGGCGCTATATGACGGCCTGACCGCCAGCAGTACCAATGGCTGGCCGAACGTACAGCGCGACCTGATGGGCCTGTTCGGCAAGCTGGGCGGGCAGTTCATGCCGCCGGGCTTCTACTACAAGACCTTTATGGCGCCGGCCTCGATGTGGCTGACCTACGAGAAGTACATCCGCAAGGCGGCGGGGCTGGGTCGCAGCCCCATGGAAGCCGATCCGGATAACTATGATCACTTCAATCAGCACTGCGATGTGCTGGTCGTCGGCGCAGGCGCCGCGGGTCTGGCGGCAGCGCTGGCCGCCGCGCGCAGCGGCGCTCGGGTGATGGTGGCCGATGAGCAGGAAGAAATGGGCGGATCGCTGCTGGCCAGTCGTGAAACCCTGGAAGGCAAACCGGCGGATCAGTGGGTTGCCCGGGTGATGGACGAATTGGCGGGCTGCGAGAACGTCACGCTGCTGCCGCGTACCACGGCCAACGGTTATCACGATCACAATTTCGTTACCCTGCATGAGCGGCGCACCGAACACCTGGGCGATACGGCGCCGGTGGAAAATGGCCACCGTCAGGTACGTGCGCGCCTGCACCGGGTACGCGCTGGTCAGGTGATCCTGTCCACGGGCGCCCACGAGCGTCCGCTGGTCTACGCGGGCAATGACGTGCCGGGCAACCTGCTGGCTGGCGCTGTGTCGACCTACATCCGACGCTATGGCGTGGCACCGGGCCGCAAGCTGGTACTCTCCACCAGCAACGACTACGGCTACCGCGCTGCCCTGGACTGGAAAGAGGCTGGCTGTGAGGTCGTCGCTATCGTGGACGCCCGCGAGGCGCCGGCGGGCGATTGGGTCGATGCCGCTCGCGCCCAGGGCATCAAGATTATTACGGGCAGCGCCGTTATCGAGGCGAAGGGCAGCAATAGGGTTACTGCAGCCCGGGTCGCCAAGATTGATATTGGCGCTTTCAAAGTGACCGGCCCGGTTCAGGAGTTGGCCTGCGACACCATCGCCAGCTCCGGCGGCTACAGCCCGGTGATTCACTTGGCATCCCACACTGGCGCGCGGCCTACCTGGCGCGACGATATTCTCGGCTTCGTGCCGGGGTTGGTGAAGGGCGTTCAGGCCTGTGGCGGTGCCAACGGCTGCTATGCCCTGGGTGACGTGCTGGCGGAAGGTGTCGAGGCGGGCATCAAGGCAGCGGCCGCCATGGGCCATGCCGTTCAGACGGTTACTCTGCCGAGCGCTGAACGTCTGCAGCAAGGGCCTGCGGTGGCGCTCTTCCAGGTGCCTCACGAGAAGCCCACGCTGCGCGGCCCCAAGCAGTTCGTCGACCTGCAGAACGACGTCACCGCGGCGGGCATCGAGCTTGCGACCCGGGAAGGCTTCGAGTCCATCGAGCACATCAAGCGCTATACCGCGATGGGCTTCGGTACGGATCAGGGCAAGCTGGGCAACATCAACGGCATGGCGATTGCCGCCCGTTGCTTGAATCGCTCCATTCCCGAGGTGGGCACCACGGTGTTTCGCCCCAACTATACCCCGGTGACCTTCGGCGCCATCGTCGGTCGCCACTGCCGTGATTTGTTCGATCCCGAACGCTACACCGCGCTTCACCAGTGGCACGTGGAGCGTGGCGCCGAGTTCGAGGACGTCGGCCAGTGGAAGCGCCCCTGGTACTACCCACAGAAGGTGAATGGCAAAACCGAGACGATGCACGAGGCAGTGGCTCGCGAGTGTCTGGCAGTGCGCGAGAAGGTCGGTATTCTCGATGCCTCGACGCTTGGCAAGATCGATATTCAAGGGCCAGATGCGCGTGAGTTTCTGGCGCGGATTTATACCAACAAGTGGGAGAAGCTGGCAGTCGGCAAGTGCCGCTACGGCCTGATGTGCAAAGACGATGGCATGGTCACCGACGACGGTGTGACCAGCTGTCTGGCTGAAAATCACTTTTTGATGACCACCACCACCGGTGGCGCGGCGGCCATCCTCGAGTGGCTGGAGTTGTGGCATCAGACCGAATGGCCGGAACTGGATGTCTACTTCTCTTCAGTGACTGACCACTGGGCCACCATGACGATCACCGGCCCGGAAGCGCGCAAGCTGCTCGCTGAGATCAGTGATCTCGATCTTGACCGCGATAGCTTTAAGTTTATGGATTGGCGATCTGGGAAAGTGGCGGGGGTGCCTGCACGGGTCTTTCGCATCTCCTTTACCGGCGAGCTGACCTTCGAGATCAACGTTCAGGCAAACTACGCCATGCATGTGTGGCAGACCCTGTTCAAGCATGGCGAGAAGTATGGCTTGACGCCCTATGGCACCGAAACCATGCACGTTCTGCGCGCTGAAAAGGGCTTCATCATCGTGGGTCAGGAAACCGACGGCTCCGTTACGCCGGAAGACTTAGGCATGCAGTGGTGCGTTGGCTACGACAAACCCTACTCATGGATTGGTAAGCGGGCCCTGACGCGCAGTGACACCAAACGCGAAAACCGCAAGCAGTTGGTGGGGCTCCGGCCCAAGGATCCGAAGGTGATCCTCGAAGAGGGCGCTCAGATCGTGCTTGATCCTAAGCATGCGATTCCTATGCCCATGGTGGGGCATGTTACCTCCAGCTACTACAGCCCGATTCTGGATTCAGGGTTTGCGCTAGCGGTGGTTAAGGGTGGCCATCAGAAACTAGGCGAGACGGTCTACCTGCCCATGGCGGATGGACAAACCCATGAGGCTGAAATCGTCAGCACCATTTTCTACGACCCCAAGGGAGAGCGCCAGCATGTCTAACGCGGCCACCTTCGACACCCGTACTGATACCGCTATCCCGGTAGAATCCCCGTTAGCCTATAGCTATCGTCGCAGCGGTGCGCCCCAGACCGGCGGCCCAAGCCGGCTTCAGCTGCGCGAGCGGGCAATGCTTGGGCATTTGATCCTGCGGGGTGGTGCCATCGTGCTCGACGAGGCGGTGCGCGACGTGCTGGGAATCAGCTTGCCTGGGCAACCCCAGGCGTTGGTACAAGATGCCAGCGGTGAACGTTCTATCCAGTGGCTCTCCCCGGACGAGTGGCTGGTCATCGTGCCAGGTGGCGAAGAGTTTCCACTGGAGACCAAGCTGCGCGAGCAATTGGGCAGTGCCCACTTCGCGATTAGCGACGTCAGCGGCGGCCAGACGCTATTAGAGCTTTCCGGCGAAGCAGCCCGAGAGCTATTGATGAAAACGGTGATCTACGATGTTCATCCCAGCAATTTCCCGGTGGGGAAAGGTGTCACTACCGTCTTCGCTAAGGCGACCACTATTCTTCGTCGCCCCAGTGACGAGCGCTGGGAGTTAGTGGTGCGGCGCAGTTTTGCCGACTACTGCTATCGCTGGTTGCTGGATGCCGGGACAGAATTCGGCATTAACGTACAACAATAAGCGGGCAGGCCGGAGCGCTGTTCCGGCCGCTATGATCTTCCGCAACGGTCTGCCGCTAACTGAGAAGCATGCACTATGAGCCGAATGAGCGATACCTGGATACTGGCCGCCCAATGCCCTAGTCGTTTGGGAACGGTGGACGTCGTCACCCGCTTTCTAAAAGAGCAGCAGTGCTACATCACTGAACTCAACTCTTTCGATGATCGGCTCAGCGGGCGCTTTTTCATTCGCGCCGAGTTTCGCCCAGAGCAAGATGAGTTTCATGAAGAGCGCTTTCATACCGATTTTTCAGCGCGGGCAAGCGAATTCGATATGCAGTTCGAATTGACGGCCCCTGGCAAACGCACCGGCACTGTGATTATGGTCTCCAAGGCCGATCACTGCTTGAATGATCTGCTCTACCGTTATCGGACAGGGCAGCTTCCTCTGGATATCAAAGCGGTGATTTCCAATCATCCTGATCTGGAGCCATTGGCAGCATGGCACGATTTGCCCTACCACTACCTGCCGATCACGCCCGAGACGAAATTGCAGCAGGAAGCCCAGGTACGCGAAATCATCGCGGATACCGACGCTGAATTGGTGGTGCTAGCAAGGTATATGCAGGTGCTTTCCCCTTCTATGTGTGAACTATTAGCCGGACGGGCGATCAATATTCACCACTCGCTGCTGCCCGGTTTTAAAGGCGCCAAGCCTTATCATCAGGCATATGAGAAAGGGGTTAAGCTGGTCGGCGCAACGGCGCACTACATTAATAATGACCTTGATGAAGGGCCGATTATTGCCCAAGGTGTCGAGCCTGTGGATCACACCCATTACCCGGAGGATCTGGTTGCCAAGGGGCGTGATATCGAGTGCCTCACCCTGGCTAGAGCGATTAGCTATCACTTGGAACGCCGCGTGTTCTTTTATTCAGGGCGCACAGTCGTTTTTGGCAACTAGTTTTTTGGTAACCAATGCTTTTGCCTAATGCTGTTGTTAATAAACGCAAAAAGTTTGAGCGCGCTTTTATAACTGGGGTGCTGTCGTTGCTAAGCTTTTGCCAGATCGATACGTAACCCCTTGTTATGTTTGAGAAGTTATTTGTGATAAATCGTGCCTAAAAGTATCATTTTATAAATATAAAAATATCATCAATAAAAGATAGATTAGTTTTATTTATCATCACATCAATAACTTATTGAAATTGTCAGGCACCGCCTGATTTTTCCCCTGTTTATACGTCAAGAGGTGCTCCAATGCCTATCAGTGTTTTCGACCTTTTTAAGATTGGAGTAGGCCCCTCCAGTTCCCATACCGTCGGGCCCATGCAGGCGGCTTTTAAGTATGTCACAACCCTGCGCGAAAACAGCCAGCTCGATGAGGTAGGGCATCTTGAAGTCCATCTTTATGGCTCGTTGTCCGCCACGGGTATCGGACATGCCACCGATAACGCAATTATTATGGGATTGATGGGTGAACGCCCTAGCACAATAGATCCCTCGATTATTGAGCCAGCCATTCAGGCGCTTAAAGAGAGTCAGTCATTACAGCTTGGTCGACAAAAAGAAGTGAAGTTTGTTTGGGAGAGTGACCTGTATTTTCATGAAGAGAGCTTGCCTCATCACCCTAATGCCATGAAGCTGGCGGCTTTTACGCATCAGGGCGACTTGGTGTATGAAAATACCTATTACTCGGTGGGCGGCGGCTTCGTGGTTGAACAGGCCCAGGTGGATATGCCACTGGACGATTTGGGTGGCGTTACCATTCCTTACAACTTCGATACGGCAGACGAGCTCTTGGCGCTATGTAAAAAAGAGCAGCTAAGTGTCAGCCGGCTGATGCTGGAAAATGAGAAAGTCTGGCGGACGGAGGAGGAGGTCAGAAACGAACTGTGGCGTATCTGGAAAGTGATGTGTGAATGCATCGACAATGGATTAACCCACGAAGGGGTATTGCCGGGGGGGTTAAACGTTAAGCGCAGGGCTAAGCTGCTTCACCAGCATCTTCAAGCGGCAGAGCAGAATGATTGCCTGATCGCCTCAACGTTCTCAGCGATGGAGTGGGTGAACATTTTTGCCCTCGCCGTTAACGAAGAGAATGCCGCAGGGGGGCGCATGGTCACGGCGCCCACCAACGGCGCCGCAGGCATCATCCCCGCCGTCTTACACTACTATATGAAGTTTCAGCCCAATGCCTGTGAGAAAAACGTGGTGGATTTTTTGCTGGCGGCAGGCGCCATTGGCATTCTGTGTAAGAAAAATGCCTCAATCTCCGGCGCCGAAGTGGGCTGCCAGGGGGAGGTTGGATCAGCTTGTGCCATGGCAGCCGCTGGCTTGGCTGATGTGATGGGGGGCACTCCCGAACAAGTAGAGCATGCGGCCGAAATCGGCTTGGAGCACAATTTAGGATTAACCTGTGACCCCGTTGGAGGGTTGGTTCAAGTCCCTTGTATTGAGCGCAACGCTATCGCCACGGTAAAGGCGATCAATGCCGCTCAGATGGCACTGCGTGGCGATGGCACTCACTTTATATCGTTAGATAAAGTGATTCGTACCATGCGTGATACAGGGAAAGACATGTTGGATAAGTATAAAGAAACATCTAAAGGTGGATTAGCGGTTAATGCTATTGAGTGTTAACAAGCCGCTGTTGAAGTAGATGTAAATGCTGGATCCTTGCTGAGAAAGGATTCAGCATTTTCTTTTTGAGCTATGGGTGCAAAAGAGGTCGTTAGCTGGTCAATCCCGCCATTCCCATCACAAACTTAAGTCCCAATGAAATCAGCAATAGAACACCCACACTCGAAAGCCAGATGGTGACTAACCAGCCCAGGCGCTTGGCGAGAGGCTTCATTGTCTTACTCCTCAATGCAACAGGGGATAGGGGGGGGTTAATGATAAGCGTCGCCAGGTTTTACCTTGCCGCGAAAGACGTAGTAACTCCAGGCGGTGTACATCAAGATAATCGGCAGAATAAACAGCGTGCCTACTAAGGCAAAGCCTTGGCTTTGGGCGGGGGCGGCGACCTGCCAGATAGACGCATCGGGCGGTATAATCGTTGGCCACAGGCTAATGCCCAGACCGCTGTAGCCTAAAAATACCAGCGCTAAGACCAACACAAAGGGCAGGGCGGTGTCTTGAAAGGCGATAGCACGCCATAGCCACCAACCTACCAGCATGACTAACAGCGGTACCGGTAAAAACCACAGCAGGTTGGGTAGCGAAAACCAGCGGGCGGCAATATTCGGGTAAGCCAGCGGTGTCCATACACTGACTAGGGCGATCATCACCAGCAGCCCGAGCATCAACGGTTTGGTGATCCGGTACATCCGCTGTTGCAGGGCGCCTTCGGTTTTCATTATCAGCCAGGTGCTGCCCAGCAGCGCATAGGCAAATAGTAGACCAACGCCGCAAAGCAGCGAAAAAGGCGTGAGCCAGTCCAGCGACCCACCGCTAAAACGAACGCCATCGAAGGCGATACCCTGAATATAGCCGCCCAAGGCAACCCCTTGTGCAACGGTCGCCAGCAGCGAGCCGCCAATAAAGGCTTTGTCCCACACATGGCGCCGCTCGGGGGATGCTTTGAAGCGAAACTCAAAGGCGACGCCACGAAAAATCAGCCCCAGCAGCATCACGATTAGCGGAATGGCCAGCGCTTCCAGCACCACTGCGTAAGCGAGGGGAAAGGCGGCGAATAACCCCGCACCGCCAAGTACCAGCCAGGTTTCGTTGCCGTCCCACACCGGGGCAACCGTATTCGTCATAATGTCGCGCTCCTGCTCGTCATGCACGCGCAGAAAAAGCAGGCCAATACCTAAGTCAAAACCATCCATGACTACATACATCATCAAACCAAACAGAATGATAATGGCCCAGGTGAGCGATAGATCGATTCCCATAATGCACCCCTCATAACTATTAGCGAATTGTTAGTGAGCCGTCAGCGTCTCGTTAGCCGCCGAGAGAGGCCGGGCGGGTGTGCGGTGATGGCCTGGGCCACCTAAGGCGGGCGCAGAGGGATCGCCTGGGCCTTTGTTCACCAGGTGCATCATGTAGATAACGCCGGCACCGAAGATCGCCAGATAAACCACCACAAAGGCGGTTAAGCTAATGCTGAGGTGGAGGGCGCTGTGTGCTGAAGCGGCATCGGCGGTTCTTAATAACCCATAAATCACCCAGGGCTGACGGCCCACTTCGGTGGTAAACCAGCCCGCCAGTAATGCCACTAGCCCCGCTGGCCCCATGCATAAAGTGAAGAGTAGAAAGCGGCGAGACTCGTATAGCCGACCTTTCGCGCGCAGGGTATTGCCCACGATGGCAAGCACAATCATCAACACCCCTAGCCCGACCATCAGCCGGAAGCTCCAGAACACGATGGTCGAGTTGGGCCGGTCTTCTGGGGTGAATTCCTTAAGAGCGGGAATTTGTTCGGTCAAACTGTGCTTTAACAGCAGGCTGCCCAGCACAGGTATTTCCAGCTTAAAGCTGGTCTCTTCACCCGCCATATCGGGCCAGCCGAACAGAATGAGCGGAGTGGGTTCGCCGCTGCTGTTATCCCAATGCCCTTCGATAGCGGCGATCTTGGCGGGCTGATGCTCCAAGGTATTAAGGCCATGAAAGTCACCCACCACGGCCTGCAGTGGTGCGGTAATCGCCAGCATGACCAGCGCCATGGAGAGCATGGTGCGCACTTCAGGCGATTGTCGGCCTCTTAGCAACAGCCACGCGGCAGAGGCCGCGACAAACAGCGCCGTGCTTAAAAAAGCTGCTAGCGCCATATGGGCCAGGCGGTATGGGAAAGACGGATTGAAGACAATCTTCATCCAATCAACGGGGATCACCACACCGTTGACGATGTCGTGGCCTTGCGGGGTTTGCATCCAGCTATTGGAAGAGAGAATCCAAAACATCGACACGAGGGTGCCGAGTGCGACCATGCAGGTCGCAAAAAAGTGCAGGCCCCGGCCGACGCGCTCCCAGCCAAAGAGCATGACGCCCAGAAAACCGGCTTCCAAAAAGAAGGCCGTGAGCACTTCGTAGGTGAGCAGAGGCCCCGTGACGCTGCCCGCAAAGGCGGAAAAGCCACTCCAGTGAGTACCGAACTGGTACGCCATCACAATGCCCGAGACCACGCCCATGGCAAAATTGACGGCAAATATTTTTGACCAGAAGTGGTAAAGGTGACGATAGGTATCCCGCTGGGTCTTTAACCATAGCCCTTCCAACACGGCCAGGTAGCTGGCTAAACCGATGGTGATGGCGGGAAAAATAATATGAAAGGAGATGGTAAAGGCAAACTGCACCCTGGCCAGATCAATGGCCGCGATTCCGAACATGGCGCTTCCTCCGCTGACAGCCACTGTCTTAACTAAATAGTGGGCCGGTATAGCCGCTGTGTGGCTTCATCGGAACAGTCTATCTTTCGCTGTGTTTCATAACAGACTCAGTTTTTCACTAAAAAACCGGATCAGTCGAAAGGAGATGGCGTTTGGAGTACCCGCTAAAAGAGGCTTAATAACCTGCCTAGTGTTTCCATGCCGCGCTCACTGTTAGGTGTCCAGGGGTGGCCGTAACTCAGGCGCACGCAGTGGCGAAACTGCTGGGTCGCGGAAAAGATTGGGCCCGGCGCTAAGCTAACGCCATGGTCGAGCGCCGTATTGAATAGCCGCAACGAATCTACCTGCTCGGGAAACTCCACCCATAAAAAGTAGCCGCCCGCCGGACGGGTGATGCGAGTATTGGCAGGAAAGTAGCGATCTGCTGCTGCCAGCATGCTGCCTTGTTGGGCTTCCAGGGCATGGCGGAGCTTGCGCAAATGGCGGTCATAACCGCCATGCTGCAAGTAGTCAGCGATGGCTGCCTGAGCGGGCACGGAAGGCGAAATCGTCGTCATTAGCTTTAGCCGAGAGATGGCCTGAGCATAGCGACCGCCCGCTACCCAGCCTACCCGGTAGCCCGGCGCTAAGCACTTTGAGAAAGAGCTGCAGTGGATGACCAAACCCTCATCATCGAAGGCTTTGACTGGCGCGGGTGGCGTGCTGCCAAAGTACAGCTCGGCATACACATCATCCTCTAGCATCGGAACTTGGTGCTGTTTTAACAGCTGATAAAGCGCTTGTTTGCGCTCTTTACTCAGGCTGGCGCCGATTGGGTTTTGCAGATGGCTCATAAACCAGCAGGCTTTGATGGGCAGCGTCTCCAGTCGCTCTGCCAGTACCTCCAGGTCGATGCCCTCCCGTGGGTGAACGGGTATCTCCACCGCGCGCAGTTTCAAGCGCTCCAACACCTGCAGGCTGGCATAAAACGCTGGGGACTCGATTGCCACCAAGTCGCCCGGCTCGGTAACGCACTGTAGGGCTAGATTAAGGCCCTCCATCGCGCCGTTGGTAATCACCAGCTCTTCCATCGGCAGTTGAATGCCGCCCAGCATGTAGCGCAGGGCAATTTGCCGACACAGATCGGTATGCCCGGTGGTCATGTCAGCCACCACCTGCTGGGGCGAAAGCGCCCGCAGCCCCCGGGTCATACTGATACTCAAGCGCGAAAGCGGAAACAGCTCAGGACTAGGAAAGGCCGATCCAAAGGGCACCGTTCGGTCATCCTGAAGCGAGCCAAGCACCGAGAACACCAACTCGCTGACTTCTACTTCTGCTGGGTCGGTGGGCTGCAGCGTTACACGCGGTTCGTCCAGCAGACGCCGGGCGTGTTCACGCACAAAATACCCCGAGCGTGCCCTTGCGGTGATAAGCCCACGGTTCTCAAGTAAATAGTAAGCCTGGAACACCGTAGAAGGGCTAATGCCGTGATGGCGGCTAGCCTGGCGCACCGATGGGATTCGTTCCCCTGGGCCAAGCACACCTTGGCGAATCAGCGTCGCTATCTCATCGGCAAACTGTTCGTAGCGTTTCATGGGATAAACCGTCGGTGCATTGAGTAAAACGCCCGAATGCTCCATCACAGTGTTAGCTGGCACAGCGCGCCTCTCTGCTGATAGAAAGCACCACTGTGCCGCATGTGCGAAGCGTAAAACAGGCTCAAATATAGTAATAAACAGCATATCAGAAAGCAGCTGTATGAGAGGCTAGTGCTAACTGATACGCCTTATTTCTCTAAAACTGCATCTGTTTGTGCCATCCCTGTATGAGCATAGTAGCGGCTAACTTAAAAGTCGCGCCTTCTAACAAATGCTTAATCATCTACCTCGCGACGCCCCTCGACCGCATAAACCTCCATTCTCTCTTTTTTGGATATCGGTATGACGCAACGCATTCCACTGCAAGACCTGACTACCGAGGCGGCGGTTGAACACCATACGCCTCCGTCTAAGTCGCCCAACTCTCGTCCTCCCAGTAGCAAGCCACCGAAGCTCGGGCATATTTATGTGCGAGAAATAAGCGGCTTTTTTCAGCGTATCCGGCGCTTTTCTAACTGGCTGTTGATGGCGCTCTATTTCGGCTTACCGTGGATCAATTGGGGTGATCGGCCGCTAGTGTGGTTTGACCTCTCAGCCCAGGAATTTCACCTGTTTGCGGCGACGTTTTACCCACAGGACTTTATCTTGCTCACCTGGATTCTGGTGCTGTGCGCCTTTGGTCTGTTTTTGATCACGGTGGTGGCTGGGCGAGTGTGGTGTGGCTACAGCTGCCCGCAAAGCGTGTGGACGTTTCTGTTTATCTGGTTCGAGCATCGCCTGGAGGGGCCACGGCACCGGCGCATTCGGCTTGATAAAGCACCGCGTAGTTTGGATACGCTATGGCGAAAAACCGCCAAACATGCGGCTTGGCTGCTGATTGCGTTGGCAACGGGAATAGCCTTCGTTGGTTACTTCACGCCGATAAGAGCGTTAGTGGTGGATATGTTTACCCTGGACATGCACCCTTTAGAGCTGTTCTGGATCGGTTTCTTTACCCTGTTTACCTACTTGAATGCCGGTTGGCTCCGCCATCAGGTATGCCTGCATATGTGTCCCTATGCGCGCTTTCAGTCAGCGATGTTCGATGCTAATACGCTGATTGTTTCCTACGACGCTGCCCGTGGTGAGCCGCGCCGTCACCATTCTCAAAAGGGTGTTGAGGCAACTCGAATCGGTGACTGTATCGACTGTGAACTCTGCGTTCAGGTATGCCCCACCGGTATCGATATTCGTGACGGGCTGCAATACGAGTGTATTGGCTGTGCGGCGTGTATCGATGCCTGCGACAGCGTTATGGCGCGGATTGATAAACCGCTGGGCCTGATTCGTTACACCACCGAGCGTGTTCTGGAAGGTAAAGCGACCCGTTTTTGGCGCCCCCAGCTGTTGGCTTATACGGCGGCGTTATTCTCCATGGTGGTACTGTTAGTCGGTTTCTTGAACGCCCGGGTGCCCATTGATGTAGAGATTGCCCGCGACCGTCAGGCATTGTTTGAAAGCACGGTAGAGGGTCGCATTATCAATTACTACAACGTGACGCTGCGCAATCAAGATGGCCAAACCCATCATTACGCGGTATCAGCCTCGGGGTTGCCAGGGCTTCGTCTGCAGGGAGTGGATACCTTAGAGGTGGCGGCGTTTGAAACACGCAGCCTGCGTCTAGCACTCACCGCCGATGCGGACAATCTTTCACAACCTAGCCATCCCATCGAACTGCGCTTTATCGCATTAGATAACCCTTCCATCACGAAGGTCAGTGAAACACGTTTCCTGGGGCCTTCAGGGGAGTAGTGGGTACGGGTAGCCACGATCTAAAAAGCGAAAAAACCTGCGATCAAAGCGAGTAACGATGCAGTAACACTCTGATAGCAGCCCAATGGCTAGTGTGAACCGCGTCAGGCTGACGCTTGCTCCGAGAGCGGTTGTAACGCCGCATCCTGTTGTCGCTGATAAGCTTTGATGCGTTCAACCAAGTATTCAGCGTCAGCCGCCACCCCAGAGAACCTCCCAGAGCCCCAGGTATGCAGCCATGGCAGGCCAATAAAGTAGAGGCCGGGCTGTTGGGTGACACCGCGTTTGTGTATGGGATGGCCCTGACCATTGAATACCGAAGCATCAAGCCAGTGAAAGTCAGGGCGAAAGCCGATGCACCAGATAACGGCGCTAATCCCTGCGTCGACCAGATTTAGCTCGGAACGCTCTTGGTTCGGTTCCCAGCATGGCGTGTACTCGGACGCTGGTGGGGCCTCGATACCCTGGGAGGCGATATAGGCATCAATTCGCTGGTTTATGTTGCAGTAAACACTGTCGGCATGATCGAGGTTGGCTTGCAAATTATCGCGAAAGATAAAGTCCCCATTGCGGTACTCTTCTAATAGCCCGAATAGCTCCATACCTTCGAGAGCGAACTTGCGCAGGTCGATCTCCCGGCCCCCGTCACGTCCTGTGACATAGTGGTTAGTGTTATCTCTTACTCCCTCACGTAATGGGTGCTGATCGACCGACATCTCGTAGTAGCCCATTTCATCAAGCCATTCGACAACATCTTTGCCGCGATATTGACGCGCCACGCGCGGGGCATCACCAGTGGCGAGGAAGACTTTTCGCCCAGCAATGTGCAGGTCTTCGGCAATCTGGGCGCCAGATTGGCCGGAGCCCACCACCAACACCGCCCCCTCGGGTAACTGTTCAGGGCTTCGGTATTCCGCGGAATGTAGCTGGAACAACCGATCGGGCAATCGCTCTGCCATACGTGGAATGATAGGGAGATGATAACCGCCGGAGGCCACCACGATCTGATCCGCGCTAAACTCACCCGCGGAACTCTTCACTGCGTACTTCCCGTTGCTATTCAGACTGACGCGATTAACGGCAACGCCTTCGAGGGCGGGAGGCTGAACCTTGGTGGCAAAGCGGTCAAGGTAAGCGACGACGTCGTCTCGTTTCATAAAGCCTTTAGGATCATCCCCGTCGTAGGGATGATCGGGTAGCTGGCACTGCCAATTCGGCGTCACTAAGGTGAATGAATCCCAACGCGCTGTCTGCCAGCTATGCATTAAGCTGTGTTTCTCTATAACGAGATGGCCGATTGCCTGTTGTTGAAGGTAGTGGCTGACGGATAGCCCCGCCTGACCGCCACCGATGATAATGGCAGAATAGTGCTTACGTAGGTCTTTCATATCGCTCTCTCTTTGCAACGATTGATGAGATGTTTGATGGGCTAGTCGATGCGGATAATTTCGACCATGTCCTGCGGATTATTGCCAAACTGCTGGGCTTTGGCCTTGATAGCCGTCGACTGATCCATGGCACTGGAGCAGAAGAAGCCGAATTTTTGTTCGACGCGCTGGCTGGCCGCCTCTAGGGCTATGTCGGCGCGTTCCACAAAAGCATCGACGCTGAGACGCTCGCCGACCTGGAAGTACTCCTTTAAAACGGTGGAGGGTGAGTAACACTGGTCTTCGCTGCCGTCTGGCCAGCGAACGTGGAAGTGTATGGCTGGCATGCTCAAAGCTCCTGTTGGGGAATGGGCATTTGGGGACGACTCAGTCCGGTTAATGGAGTCGTTGCAAGGTCATGGAACAACTGGCGATCATTGTCGGTTTCTACCCAGAGCTGAGGTGAGGAAACGATCTCGCCGATCTGCGCGGCGGCGATGCCACGGGCACGGAAGCGCTCTAGCAGCATGGGAAGGTGCTCATTATCCGTGGTGAGCAGGTAACCGAAGCTAGGGAAGGTGCATAACCAGTCTTCCCAAGTGACTTTCTCGGGTTTCGGGATGGCGTCAAGGTTAATGCTCACACCTACATCAGCGCTCTCCATGAGCATTAAGGTGGTACCGAGGAGACCGGCCTGGCTGATATCTTTGGCTGCGATAGCCAAGCCCGCTTCAGCAATACAGGGAAGCAGTTCGATGTCGTCACGCAAACGCTCAGCGGGCGCCGTTGTGGCCGCGTTCCAATTCAGATAGGGCGCTTGATAGGCGCCGCGCAGGTCGATAGCCGCCACTAATAGCTGCCCAGGCCGCGCCGCAAAACTGCTCAGCAGGCATTGGGCTCGACCCAGGATGCCGACCGCCAATTGCGGCTGATTGGAGCGAAGGTTGGTGTGGCCACCGACGATGGGAATGCGGAAGGTGTCGGCGGCCTCACGCATGCCTTTGGCAATTAGTTCAGCGCTTTCTGGGTCATGGCTCCATAGAGCATTGACGATTGCCTGGGGCCGCCCGCCCATTGCGGCGATATCACTGACGTTAACCATCACCGAACACCAGCCAGCAAACCAAGGATCCTCGGCGACGAAGGCGGTAAGTAGCCCTTCCATCGCCAACAGTGTGTAGCCTTCGCCGCTGGGAATGGCCGCGGTATCGTCGCCGTTGGGATGCCAGCCATCGGGCAGTGCTGTCAGGTTGGGAGCGATCCGCGCGATATCGGCCTTATGGGCAAGACCACTATAATCGTGCACTTTCTGGAGCAGTTCTGTTAGGTCGAGTCGTTGCTTTTGGCTCATGATGCTTGTCTCAGTGCGGGGGCTGAAAGGATCTTAAGCAGCCCAGGCGCCAGCTCAGCGAGAGGTTGGCGTTGACGCCCAGGCACAACAAAGCCGCTAAGAGGAGAGTGGCAAGGGGGGTAGTGGGTAAGGTCGGCCTCCATGACGACATGAGGTCGATCAAGGATTAACTCCTCTCCAATGCTTCGCCAGTGCAACTGTTGGAAAAGAGCCTCATTCTGGGCCTGTACCCGGGCCAAAAAGCGTTGGCAGCCCAATGCATGAGCGCTGGAGACGGCCAGCCGAATCAGCGTGGAGCCTAGGCGGCCTTGGGCGCGGAAGGCTGGGTCAACAGCAAGACGCGAACCATGCCAGAGTCCAGGTTCTGATTCGTGAATACGCACTGTCCCCACCACTTGCTCATACCATCCTCCTGTGCACCCTAAAGCGACGAGTAGGTGGGCTGATTCATCGATGGCATCTCGGTCGTCCTGATCAAATATTGCCTGCTCATCGCAGAAAACGCGCCGCCGCAATGCCATTGCTTCATCGGTTTCCCAAGGCAGGCTCGCCCACTTGATCCGGTAGTTGGAATAGGCCGAATAGGCGTCGGATGTTGACATCATCGGGCACTCCTCTATTAAGCGTTTCGCGTGCTGTTAGCGCTCGTACTCAGACAACGTTGAACAGGCACCGCAACGCCCGCAGCCCGCTTTGATATCGATAGAGCGCAACGCTGCGAGCTTGAGACGTCTGCCCAACGGCGCCAGGATCGACTCCATAAAGTCGGCGCTGGGCGGCTTATGATCTTCTAATGGCGTGCCGTTAATCGGCACGAACGGCACTACAAAGGGATAAACGCCGATTTCGATTAGGTGTTGGCAGGTTTCCAGAATGGCCTCGCGGGTATCCCCGAGCCCAGCAAGAATATAAGTGCTGACTTGCCCGCGGCCAAAGACGTCAACAGCATCGCGAAACGCCTGCATATACTCTTCGATGCCAACCTCTGCCTTGCCTGGCATTAGCGTTTTTCTTAGCGAAGGTGTGACCACTTCGAGATGCATGCCCAGGCTGTCAATGCCAGCTTCCTTCATGCGGGCATACCAAACGGGATCCTTCGGTGGTTCGCACTGCCCTTGCAGCGGAAGATCCACGGCCGCTTTGATGGCCCTGGCACTTTCGCAAAGGACGCTGGCTCCTCGGTCAGACGTGGCTGGCGTTCCGGTAGTCATGACCATATGTTTGACACCGTCGAGCTCGACAGCGGCCTTAGCCACCTCGGCCAGTTGGTCTGGGGACTTATGCGCAATGGTGCGCCCGGCTTGGAGTGATTGACCAATCGAGCAGAATTTGCAGGCTTTGCGCCTGCTCTCATAGCGGATGCATGTTTGCAGTACCGTCGTGGCCAGTACATCGCGGCTATGCAAGGTGGCGATATGCGTGTAGGGGACGCCGTCAGCGGTTTGCAGGTCGTAGAAGTGGGGCGTATCTGCAAAGGTAATATCGGCCATAGGAATCGTGTTTTCAGTCAGCCTATGCCCTTCATCACCTGACACTACGCTAAACGGTGAACGCCATGCCGACTGGGTATAGACGGGCACCATCATAGTGATTCCATCGATGGTTATTGCCTGATGGTCAGAAGGGCCAGCGCCGCCCCGTCGGCTGACATGCTCTTGTGATGCATCCTGCAGGCGTACGCCATGGGTTTGAAGTTCGGTGAACAAGCGTGAGCGATCGGCGAGCTTACTCATCTTCATCTCCTTGGGCATTATGGCCCTGAGCGGAAGTGGCCAGTGGCTGGCAGCAGTGGGTGGGCATATCGTTAATGGCTAAGCTCAACAGTTCAGGGCGCGCATAGTGGCCCACCGAATCCATCATTCGCTTACGCTTGGTAATCAGGGCGAAATCCAGGTCGGCAATGACGATGCCTTCTCCTTTGCGCAGCGGCTCGGCCAAGTGCTTACCTTCTGGCGAGATAATGGCGGTGTTACAGCCATCACGCAGAGCACGTTGTAGCGTGGTGTCGGGGGTAATGGATTCGATTTGGGAGTCGGTTAGCCAGCCGGTGGCGTTAACCACGAAACAGCCCGCTTCAAGGGCGTGATGACGGATGGTTACCTCAATTTGATCCGCAAAGACTGGGCCGACCAGCGAGCCAGGAAACTGGCTGCAGTGGATCTGCTCGTGCTGGGTCATCAGGGCATAACGTGCCAACGGATTGTAGTGCTCCCAGCAGGCCAGGGCGCCAACACGGCCCACGGCGCTATCCACCACCTTCAAGCCCGAGGCATCGCCCTGGCCCCAAATCATGCGTTCGTGGTAGGTCGGCGTGAGCTTGCGGCGTTTCAGCAACAGACGCCCGTCGCTATCAAAGATCAGTTGAGTATTGTAGAGGGTGCCATGATCACGCTCATTAACGCCAAGCACGACGACGATGCCCAGGGTGCGAGCGCGCTCAGCGACAGCATCAGTGATTGGGCCTGGTACCACCACGGCCTGTTCATACAGCCGTAAGTGCTCGGCGCCACAGGCCACGGCGGGGTAGACAAATGAAAAGTACGGATAGTAGGGAACGAAGGTTTCGGGGAACACGATCAGCTCAGCCCCCTTGCTGGCCGCTTCGTCGATTGCATCCAGTACCTTGACCAGCGTGCCGCCAACACTCTCAAGATCGGGAGAAAGCTGAGCGGCAGCGGCCCGCACTATGGTGGTTTCTGTCATGTTTGCTTGTGCCATGGCCGCTGCTCCCCTTAGACCGTCCAGGTATCAATGATCAGTGCATCGTCGCGCACGTGAAGCAGCTTAAGGTCAAGCACATCCAGTGGATTGATCGCGCGGATGCCCTCAATGAGTGACGGTTCGCCATGACCATAGAGTGCTTGAAGAGCAAAGCGGCAGGCGTAGACCTTGCCTCCCTCGGCCATAAACTTGGTCAACTGATTGTTGAAATTCATGTGGCCGGGAAACGCTTCATCGCCCAGGGTCGGGAAGCCACGCTGGACACCCAAAGTGACGCCAGGGCCATACAGTAAGATGGAGGTTTCAAAGCCTTTACGCAGCAAGCGCGTTGCTTGCAGCATATTCACGAAGCCGATCGACCCCTCAAAGGCAACCGTATGAAAAGTTACCAGGGCTTTTTCGCCTGGTTTCGCTTTTACGTCTTCAAAAACCTTCTCTTCGTAGTCGACCAGAAAATCGCCTTTCTTGTTGAGTGGTTGCGTCACTGTAGGCATGTCTAAGCTCCGTTTATTGCGAGTGGGAGAGTCGTTAACCGCCGTGCTTACACAAGCGGTACGATCAATACGGAGCAATCGACGTGCCAATTGATATGCTTATTGATCCAATCAATTGTCGATCATGTAGGTCGCTCTAAGCCTAAAAATTGACCAAATTTTTAGGCTAAAAAAATAATAAAAGGCTAATGTTTCAAAAAAACTGTGTTTTTCACCTTATTTGTGCAATAAAAGTGTGTTTTGCACCATTAAGTGCATATGCAATCAATTTTTTATTTGTGCAATCTTTAGCCCATCAGTGATAAGTTTTGGTCGATAAGAAGAGTAGGTAACAATGTTTATTTAACGACGGGGAAGATATGCATACATCTGAGCTGGAACGCTGGCGAAAACGTTTAGACAAGGAGGTCAGCCAGCCAGCTTATCGTCTGGTCGCTGAATTGATTGCTGAAGATATCGGTAGTGGTCGGCTGCAGCCCCGCGAGCGACTGCCCCCGCTGAGAGAACTGGCGGGGGCTTTGAGTATCAATTACACGACGGCGGCGCGTGCCTATAACGAAGCTAAGCTGCGAGGCTTGATTGACTCGCATCCGGGCTCGGGCACTTTTATTAAAGGTAAGGCAGTGTCAGTGAAGCCGAGCAGTGGTTATGAGATGACCATGAACCTAATGATTGAGCCCGCGATACCGACGTTGATTGAACGAGTACGCGATAGCGCTATCTCGGTGTTGGCCCAGCGTGATCTTTACTCACTGCTGCGTTATCAAACCTTTGGTGGCAGCCATCATGACCGTGTGGCTGCGCTCCAATGGCTGGATCGGCGGCTGGACAACACGACACTGGAACAGGTCTTGATATGCCCCGGTATTCACAGCGGCCTGGTTGGGCTACTGATGCAGTTGGTAGCCCCAGGTCAGCTAATTTGTGTCGAAAGCCTGGTCTACCCCGGCCTAAAGGCTATTGCGGCCCAGCTCGGGCTGACCCTGCATTCATTGGAGCGTGACTCCGATGGCCCTCTTGTTCGCTCCTTCGAGGATATCTGTAAGCAGGGTCAAGTGGCCGTTTTGTACATTAATCCCACCATCCAAAACCCCACGACGACGACTATTCCCTTGGGGCGTCGTGAAGCTTTGGCCGATGTTGCCTTGCGCTATAGCATCCCGATTATTGAAGATGATGCTTACACCATGCTCAGCGAAGAGAAGATCGTCCCTATTGCTAACTTGGCCCCTGAGCTCACTTACTATCTGACGGGGACTGCCAAGTGTTTCGGTCCCGGTTTGCGATCAGGATTCCTACACGCCCCCACCAAGCGACAGGCGCAGAGAACCGCTGGCGCGCTTCGAGCCACCTCGGTGATGTCCAGCCCGCTGATTGATGCCCTGGTCACCGAGTGGATAACCGATGGGACGGCGGATGCCATGCTTAAAGCGATCCGTATCGAGGCCATTGCCCGCCTTGAAATAGCCGAGAAGATTCTGGGACGTCAGCGCATCGTGTCTGCCAAAGGTGCTTTCCACCTATGGCTTAAGCTGCCCAAGCACTCTGGCTGGAACCCTTCAGAGCTGGCGGTGCAATTACGTTCACATGGCGTTAGTGCGGTTGCCAGCGCTGCTTTTAGTACCGACAACCATCCCCCTGAAGCTCTGCGCTTGTGCTTCGGTGGTCAACTGACAAGAGAGGACTGGGAGGAAAGGCTGCATTATGTGGCGGATATCATCGACCAACCTGCCTATCTGTCATCTCTGACGATGTAACCTTGGTCAACTGTCCTAGTGACGGTTTGGTATTGATTAGCCAGACGAATAGCAAAAGTGGTTTAACGCCCATTATCTTCGGCGATAAGTGGCTAGGGGTTCTTATCTCCTTAGTTTAATGCACGCTGTGGAGCACTACCACGGTTGCGATCCGTCGTCTGATCCGGCTTTTTTGAGGCCTTCTGAGCCTGTACTTGTCAGCTGTGCATAGGCATAGTCCTTAAGTTAGTTTGAACGCTAACAAAGCTATTTATCGCCTAGCTGGTTCGGTTTCGTTTAGGAGGTGCCCGTTAATATGTTGATATATATTGTCTTTTTGATGATCTTTGTGGGCGTGACCGCAGCTCTGTATCAGGTGTATGAAATTCATTACAACATCAACGTCGGCAACGATAAAAAGTTGTCGAAGGCTGATAAAAGCCACTTACAAGCGCTTTCTGACCAAGCCAAAACCGCCACGCAAACCCATGCCCGGCCAGACTTTGATCAAGCGGCAGCCAATGCCTTGAGCCCTAATCTCGATCGGGATATCGCACTGAAGGCTTTTGCTGAAGAGGAAAAAGGCGTCTACGCGATCCCTTTGTTGCGGCGTAAAGCGCGGTTGTGTTTTAACGGCGATAGCAGTGCGAATGTAAACAGCGTAAAAGTGCGTCACTTGCCGTTTTGGAAAACAACGCTGCCGCATACCAATATACGCGCAGCGTTGATTACACTGGTTATTTTGAACTGTTTCTTGGTTCAGCTACTGGCTGCCATGAGTGTTTATACGCTGGGTTATCCAGTCTCGATGCCTTGGCTGGCTTGGCTAAACGACCCCATGGCAGTCATGCTGCTGATTTATGCCTTTATCGTTACGTCACTGCTTATTACGAAGTTTGATAGATATATGCACGACCTCTATCAACTCGGCAAGCTGTTTCAGAAAAAAGCTGTTTAGCCGTCAGTGCAGCGCGTAATCTCATCGGCCAACTGCTCCAGCAGCGCATCGTAGAGACCTGCATCCAGCGTCAGACCTACGCCCAAGGGATCCATGACGCCGATATAAGCGGACGTATCCCCAAAGACGTTATTGACCATCTGCGGATTGAACTGGGGTTCACTAAACACACACTGGATATTTTCATCATTCACCAGCGTTTGCAGCTTCTCGATACGCGCAGGGCTAGGTGAAGAGGCATCGCCAATGGAGATGGCCCCAGCCGCGTGCACATTAAAGGCCTCCTCAAAGTACTGGTAAGCATCATGGAAAACAATAAAGCGTGTGTCGGCGCTGCTGGCCAAACGATCCTGAATATGTTCCTGAAGGCTGGTTAAGTCCTCTTTCCCCTGGGCGGCGTTGTCGCGATAGTACGCTGCGTTATCAGGGTCGATCTCACTTAACTGTTCGGCGATGGCATCCAGCCAACGGCGGGCATTGGCAGGATCCAGCCAGGCATGGGGATTCGTGCCGGTATGGCTGTGATCATGGCCGTGGTGGTCATGATCGTGCCCACTTTCGTCATGGCTGTCTGCATAGTGGTGGTGTTCGTGATCGCCGTGATCATGGTGCCCGTGACCGTGTTCATCCCCATCGTTGAGCGCAAAGGTCGCGCCTTCGCGGTATTCCAATGTGGTGATGCCAGGCACATCCATTAGCTCAAGGTGGCGTGCATCACCCGCCAGGCTGTCGATGGCGCCGGATAGCCAGGGCGTCAGCGCGTCGCTTACCCATACCACCAGGTCCGCATCATCGAGGGATTGTGCTTCAGAAGGGCGTAGCGAATAACCATGCGGCGAAGCACCGGGCTGAATAAACAGCTCAGGATCGCCGCGCTCCCCCATCACCTTAGCGACAAGCGAATACACCGGCGGAATATCCACCGCCACATGCGGCACTTCTGCGGCGGCAACCAGCGGGAAAGCCGCTAATAGCGGCCAAGACAAACGAGCTAAACGGTTATTCATCAGGGTTCTCCTCATCATCAACTATGGCTTTTCTGGGTTCGAACATAGGCATCGACACTCGCCTATGCGATATAGACATGTTATAACATAACAAATACAGAAAAGACGACCTTCAATTATGCGGCTTGCTCAGCCTCCTGATCACGATGCGATTCTGAACGTTCGCCAACTGAACGTTCGTTTCGGCGGACAGCATATCCTCGAGAACATCAATCTCGATTTATATCGGCAACAGGTGGTGACCCTGATTGGCCCTAATGGCTCGGGGAAATCCACACTAGTGAAAACGCTGATCGGTGCGGTAACGCCCACCACCGGCCAGGTGACCATCGCCCCGCAGCAGCGCATCGGTTATGTGCCCCAGCGGCTTCACCTGGATCCTACCTTGCCCATGACGGTCAAGCGTTTTATCAACTTGCCCCGTCGCCACCCCCATCGCAGTGTGCAAAAGGCGCTGGAAGATGCCGGCGCCGAGGCATTGATCAAGGCGGCAATGAGCGAGCTATCGGGCGGCCAGTTCCAACGCGTGCTGTTAGCCCGGGCGCTGCTGGCAAAACCCGATATTCTGATTCTCGATGAAGCGACACAAGGGCTTGATCACCGAGGTACCGCTGAGTTCTACCAGCATATCGAAAGCGTGCGCCGCAGCTACGGCTGCGCTGTACTGATGGTCAGTCACGACCTCCACGTCGTGATGCGTACCGCCGATCATGTGCTGTGCCTGAATCGTGTTATCTGTTGCGAGGGCAAGCCCGAGCAGGTGGCCTCATCGCCGGACTATCAGGCGCTGTTTGGCGATCAGACCGCCCAGACCTTAGCCTTCTACCGCCACCATCAGCATGAGGAGGCCGCCAATGCTGGATGATTTTATGTGGCGGGCGATGATCGCCGGTGTATTAGTGGCCATGGCCGCCGCCCCGTTGGGGTGTTTCGTGGTGTGGCGGCGTATGGCCTACTTCGGCGATGCGACCGCCCACGCCGCCATTCTGGGCGTGGCGTTAGCGCTGTTATTGGACGTCTCCATCTTCTTAGGCGTACTGACGGTCGCCCTTGTGATGGCAAGCTGTGTGTCAATGCTCAGTGGGCGTGGCTATGCCATGGATACCTTGCTCGGGGTAATGGCGCACTCGGCTCTGGCCATCGGCCTGGTGGCGGTGTCGTTTCTGGCCGGCGTACGCATCGACCTGAGTGCCTATCTGTTTGGCGATATTCTGGCCGTTGGGAAAACGGATATCTGGATTATCGGCGGCGGAGTGGCGCTGGTGCTGACTCTGCTTTTCTGGCGCTGGTCCTCGTTATTGACCGCCACGTTGAGCGACGAGCTTGCTTATGCCAGCGGCATCCACCCACGGCGCGAACAGCTGGTACTCACCCTGGCACTCGCGGTGGTCGTCGCCGTGGCGCTGAAAGTAGTGGGCGTGCTGCTGATAGCCGCCTTGTTGATCATCCCAGCGGCCACCGCCCGGCCTTTTTGCCGTACGCCAGAAGCGATGACGGTTCTGGCCGCGGGGATTGCCATACTGGCGGTGACGGCAGGGCTGAGAACTGCATATGTGATGGATACCCCGACCGGCCCAACGATAGTCACGCTCGCCGCTGTGCTGTTTACCCTGGCGACGGTTGTGACCCAAGGCTGGCGCTTATTGCGTCAGCGCCTCCAGCCCGCGTCCTGTCATTCCGGTAAATAGTGCGGTGGAAGCAGTGACAACCTCCTTTGCCGTATACCCCCTTAGTTCATTAACAGCGCTTATGGAGTCATTGATGTCTTCGCTTATGCCTGCAGTACCTGCTGCTCAATTGACGTTGCCAGACCATGCCGCCAGGGGTCACGACATCAGCGTGTTGCCGCGTATCTTTGAAGACGCCATTAACATCGCGATCTTCCAGCGCCCGCTGCCCACCGATATTGCCTTTAGCGCCCAGGCGCAGTGCCAAACGGATCGTGCCTGGCAATATAGCTGGCTTGGTCACCCCGATGAAGCCTTCATCGCCGATTTGCGCCGTCACATGCCCGCCCCGGGCGCGGCTTCCTCGCTGATTGAGGATATGGCGACGATCGCCGAAGCCATCGCCTTTCTGTTTGACACCCAAACCGTCGGCATTCGCCTGCGCCTGCTCAATAGCGCCATGTGCCCGCGCTTTCACTGCGATAACCTCCCCGTGCGCATGGTGACTACCTATTTTGGGCCGGGCAGCGAATGGCTGCCCGAGCACGCCATTAACCGCGAGGGCCTGGGCGCGCCGCACCCCGAGCGACCCGATATCGCAACCGATACCAGCGCTATTCAACACCTTTCGCCGGGGGACATAGCGTTAATCAAAGGAAGCGGCTGGGTAGGCTGCGAAGAGCGGGGCCTGGTGCATAGAAGCCCTGCGCTGGAAAACGGTAGCAAACGACTACTCATGACCATTGAGCCTGCTTAATAGCCGCTATCTCAGCAGCTATCTCGACCACTGGGAACGATCATCGACGAGTGCAGTTATGTCTTGATCAGGTCAATATCGCGAGAACAATGAATGGGTAACCAAAGTATGAATGTGCAACATATGAGTAACCAAAATACGGATGAAAAGGCGGTCAACGTTGACTGGGAGAATGAGTCATCTGAAAAAGCATGGGAAGCCAAGCTATTAGCCATGCCCACCAGTGACTATATGAACGATGAACAGCTGCAGTTCTTTCGTCATCGTCTGCTTGCCGAGCGAAGTGAACTTGAGGTGCACTTAAAAGAGATCAAGACCGCAATTGCCTCCCATGAGCGAGATAGCGATGAAGCGGATCAAGCCTCGTTTGAAGAGGAGTTGCGTCTAGCTCTTCGCCAAGCCGATCGGGAAAGCCGCTTGCTTAGCAACATTGAGGCGGCATTAAAAAGAATTGAGAACGGCGAGTACGGTTACTGCGAAGAGACCGGCGAACCTATCGGGCTCCCAAGGCTGTTTTTTAGGCCTACAGCGAAACTATGCATTGAAGCCAAAGAGCGTCAGGAGAGTAAAGAACACCACTATCGTAAAGCCAGGTGGGAGTGAGCCGTTATGCGGGAGCCACCATTAATCCCGATCAATGTACTGACCGGTTTCCTCGGCAGTGGAAAAACCACGCTACTCAACCGCTGGGTACACCAAACCTCCATGGCCAATACCCTGATGGTGATTAACGAGTTTGGCGCCATCGGGTTGGATCATCAATTGATTACCCAAAGCGATGAGCAGGCGGTGATCGAAATGAGCAGCGGATGCTTGTGCTGCACGCTACGGGGCGACCTTAGTCGCACGCTACAACAAGCATTGGAAGATCTGGAGGCCCAAGACAAAGCCCTACCGTCTCGGGTAGTGATCGAGACCACCGGGCTGGCATCGCCTACCTCGCTGCTGCAACTATTGATGACGGATCACTGGCTGGCGCACCGCTTTAAGCTGGATAGTGTGGTGTGCTGCGTCGATGCGGCGAACGGCATGGGGACTCTTGATGCACACCGGGAGTCGCAGCAGCAGGTGGCGGTGGCCGAAAAGCTATTAATCACCAAAACTGACCTGGCCAGCGAGGAGACGGTTTCCCAGTTGGCTAATCGACTGGCTCGACTCAACCCAGCGGCTGAGCAGTGGCAGGTAATCAACGGCGAACTTTCGGCGGACTTGTTAGTGGGGGCAGGGCTGGCCCGCCATGCTCCTGATGCCGACACGGGCAACGACGCTCACAAGGATGCCCAGGCGTATCAGGTCGAGAAGTGGCTCAAAGCAGGCAGTTACACCGTGCATCAAGCAGCGCCTTTAACGCCCCGGCTGCTCACCGGCGCGCCGCTCGGTTCTTATCAGCCCGAAGGCAACTCCCACAGCGACAACATTAAATCGTTCTGCTTTAGTGTTAACGAGCTTATTGAGCCTGAGGTGCTGGAAAATTGGTTGGATATTTTGATGTCGCTAATGGGCGATAAAATGCTGCGCATTAAAGCCATTGTCCATCTTACTGACAGGGATACGCCACTCGCACTGCACGGTGTGCAACATATTTTTCATCCACCCGCGCCGCTGCCCAAGAACAGCGTGGGAGACCGTGTATCTCGCTTTGTATTTATTACCCAAAACGTGACGCCGGAAACAGAGGCTGAGTTGTACCGCTTTTTTCATGCATCCCAAGAGGTGGCCCAATGACTGTTTTAACCCTGCCTGATGTAGCCAGACAAACCGCCCGCTCACCGGCCGCTTTGACCTGGGTAGGCATGGAGGGCATCGCACTCCCCATCCGACTAGGCAGCCGCAGTGTGACGGCCAAACTCAACGCAGGGGTCAGCCTGGATGACGCTGATGCACGGGGAATCCATATGTCCCGGCTGTATTTGGCGTTGGCACCGCTTGAAGAAGCACCGCTGACACTTCCAGTGGTTAAGGGCGTATTGAATGCATTTTTAACCAGCCAAGATGGCTTATCGCAGCATGCTTATCTAAGCATCGAAGGCGAGCTTCCGCTTAAGCGGCAAGCCTTGATCAGCCCTTTAGCCGGGTGGAAAAGTTACCCCTTCACCTTGCGCTGCCAATTAACGCACGCTGGCTTTCAGGCTGAACTCGACCTTACAGTGTGGTATTCGTCCACCTGCCCCTGCTCGGCGGCGCTGGCAAGGCAGCTGATTCAGCAGGCCTTTGAGGAAGATTTTGCGGAAATCCCGTTAACCAAATCTGCGGTATCTGCGTGGCTAGGTAGCGAAGAAGGGATACTCGCAACGCCCCATAGTCAGCGCAGCAGTGTCGAATGCAGTTTGCGGTTATCTGAAAGCGAAAACGGAGAATGGCCCCTCGCGGATTCTATTGAAAACTCGATTGACCGTATCGAGCGAGCACTCGGTACCGCGCTGCAAACCGCGGTAAAACGTATCGATGAACAGGCCTTTGCCCTCGCCAATGGACAAAACCTGATGTTCTGTGAAGACGCGGCCAGGCGGCTGGATAAAGCACTACGGCAAGCGCCGGGGGTATCTGGGTTTCAGCTCAAGGTCGTGCATGCTGAAAGCCTGCACGCCCATGACGCGGTGGCGCGCAGTGAGTGGAATTGGTAAACGTGTTTGGACTGTTTCTGGCCTACTCGCGCTATACAAAGCGCAAGCAGCAAGGGGAGCTCCAGATAATGGAGTATTCAGCATCAATGGGTCTAAGCTTGCATTTTTAGCGCTTGAAAGGGTAGGTCGCCTCTTAAAATACGCGTCAGAATATAGACAAGCGGGCGTTCTGATGTCCCGTTGGTGCGAAATACTTCCCCTTCGAGGGTCGCGCCTTCTTTTAACATGCGGTGCAGCATGTCGAGGTTTCCTCTCGGGACATAGCCCAGTTTGCACCCAGCGCTTTCGATGCGGATAGCATCAGCATCCACAGGGTTCTCAGGTTCGGGGACAAATTGAACACTGCTGCCTACCTGTAAATCTGTTATCTCAAGCTGTGATTCGTGCCGAAAGCCTGCTATTTCGATTAATACCTCGAAGGTTTCAGGTGGGTTGTCGAAAGGGTGAACAAGTTCAAAACCGTCATTGGGTAGCTTGGCGCCACTGTAACCCAGTAAAGCGAAGTCGCTAATGTTGGCATCCTCTGGGATAGCGCGCAGTTCCAGATAACGCCCAAAATCACGACGACTGCGTGGCGGCAAGCGGCGAGTGAAAGCTTCCAATACTTGATGATTGTGCTCTGCTTGCCTCATAGAAAATGCTGGGTAGCCTCGAAAGCCCAAAAGCTTTGCTTCTGCCATCTCTGAGCTATCCAGGGCATACACCAGAACCACGTTATTGTCCCGCTTGACCAATTCTCCCACTAGATAGCGAGAGCGCATTTTGCTCTCGCGTGCCTGCCAATAAAGCAGCAGCCGGTGTGGTTCCACCAAGTGTTCGATTAAGCGGGTCATATCAGTTCTCCAGAGCCTGTAAAAGGCGCTCTCTCCTTGTCAGAGTCAAAAACGCTATGAAGTCAGCACGTTCTTGGGTAATGGGATGTGGGGTGTCAAAGTAAGTTAAGTCATTCAGGATGTCTCTAAGGTCATCATCGCACCAACGTTGTAAGCGTTCTATCAGTATTGGTCGAATAGCAGGGAATTGCTGACAATACTGAGTAACACCCTGAATAAGCGGCAGGCGCTTTTTGTCGCCTTTGGCCCAGCGCATGTGGTGCTGCCCTCTGTTAAGGTAGGCATTGAATTCATTATGGTCGCGCATCATGCGCTGCATTTTCTGGGGCTGCAACTCGTGACCGAGGCTGGTGCCATTATCAAAGTAGGGCGTGTAACGGGCAGTTGGGCCGTTTTCTCCCCAAATCAATCCCCAATTCTCTTGATGGCGATCAGTGTTGCCAATTAACGCATCAAAACATAGGCAAAGCCCCCAGTATTGTCGCCAATCATGGGTAAGCCATCCGCCTCTCTCTAGCACACGGCTTAGTTCGATAATGGATGTTAAATTATGCTGCCTGCCTTTATCTATATCAAACGCTGGTATAAGCCGTTGCAAGTAATCTACGCCAGCAACATAGCGATCTTCCCTGCTATCGGCATAGCCAATAAACCACTCGTTGACTGTACCTGGCTCGTTTCGAGACGAGTCAAAGGCAACAAAAACGGGTGGTAGGGTAAGGCCCATTAATCGGCCGATATGAAAAGCGATTACCTCCGCCCAATATTGATCGGGGTATCGTGGCTCAGAGCTTTTCGCGCTTTTAATAGCTTCTTTAAATAAATATCGATGTCCAGGAACACAGAAATCATATGGGGCGGGGTCGGGACAGACGCGGAGTGATTTGTCACGAGCGCCTACTGGGAAGACTTCATAATCTTGGTGAACATCCCAGCCTGTGATGTCAATCACCTGGTCTGGTCGTTGATGAATGTCTTCACGGTTAATCATGGTGTCATTCCTCTTCACCTGAAAATAAAAAAGTCCTCCCGTAGCTTCACCATATTGCAGATCAACTGATCGAGGGCACGATACCTTTAACCTCACTTAAACACTAAATTAAACATATAGCGTACAACCATGAAATACCCTCAGACGCCGCAAGGCGGAGGAATAAAACGCTTCGTTAGATGCCTAGCGTAGCCAGGGATACAGCTTAAGGTTGTGCATACGGGAAGCTTGCACGCCAACAATGCAGTGGCGCGCAGTGAGTAGTGTTGGTTAACGTGTGTGGTCTCGCCTGGTAGATCGGAGACGAACGATTGTTGGCCTTCCTCGCAGCGCTTGTTTAGGATCAATAGCGGATCTCAACAAAAACTAGCGAGCCGTTCTCATGAAGCCAGAAACCATTGCCCTCCACCATGGCTATTCGCCTGATTCACAAAACGCCGTGGCGGTGCCGATTCATCAAACCACGTCGTTTTCCTTCGACAACGCGCAGCACGCGGCGGATCTCTTTGATCTTAAAGTCGAAGGAAACATTTACTCGCGCATTATGAACCCGACCTGCGCCGTGTTGGAGCAACGGGTAGCCGCGTTGGAAGGCGGTATCGCTGGGCTAGCGGTGGCATCGGGAATGGCAGCGATCACCTATGCGATTCAGACCATTGCTGAAGCGGGCGATAACATTGTCTCGATCAGCGAGCTGTATGGCGGTACCTACAACCTGTTTGCCCACACCTTGCCGCGCCAAGGCATTCAGGTGCGTTTTGCCGACAAAGACGATATTGATGGCATCGAAGCGCTGATCGATGAGCGTACCAAAGCGGTTTTCTGCGAAAGCATTGGTAACCCCTCGGGTGGCGTGGTCGACCTAACAAAGCTCGCCGAAGCGGCGCATCGTCATGGGGTGCCGGTAATAGTTGATAACACCACGGCGACGCCGTTCTTATGTCGGCCGATTGAGCACGGGGCGGATATTGTCGTCCACTCGGCGACCAAATATATCGGCGGCCACGGCACCACGGTGGGCGGTGTGATTGTTGATTCAGGCACCTTTCCCTGGGCCGAGAATGCCAGCCGCTTTCCGCTACTCAACGAGCCTGATGTCTCCTATCACGGTGTGAGCTATACCCGTGATGTGGGCGATGCGGCCTTTATTGCCCGCGCCCGGGTGGTGCCGCTACGTAATATGGGCGCGGCGCTTTCTGCTCAAGCGGCCTGGAACCTGCTCCAGGGATTGGAAACGCTGTCACTACGGATTGAGCGTATCTGTGCCAATGCCTTAGCGGTTGCCAAGCATCTGGAAAGTCATCCGTTGGTCACCTGGGTGCATTATGCTGGCTTGGAAAACCATCCCGATCATGCGCTGGCCCAGCGTTATATGAACGGCCATGCCTCGGGGATTCTTAGTTTTGGCATTGAAGGTGGGCAGGCCGCTGGTGAGCGCTTCTACGATGCGCTGGCGCTGATTCTTCGCCTGGTGAATATCGGCGATGCCAAAAGCTGTTCTTCCATTCCCGCCTCTACCACGCACCGCCAACTCAACGAGCAGGAACTAAAAGCCGCTGGTGTCACGCCGGATATGGTGCGCCTATCGATCGGCATCGAGCATATCGACGATCTGCTGGCGGATATTGATCAAGCGCTGGCGGCCTCTCAAGGGTAGCGCAGAACTGATTCAAAACCCGTCCAATAACAAGTGGCGTTAGGTGTAGGCCTAGCGTCATGTTGTTTACGACATCAGCTTACAATAGTTAGAATCATTAAGCTGGCTTAACCTCCGCAATCAACTCTGCCTAGCGCTAGCATCTGCTCGACTGCGACCAGTATCTCGAGCCAGTTCTGCTCGTTTTAGCATATGTACAATGCTTATTGCGACGTTTGAGTTGATGAAGTTTCTTTCGGTGCTGAATTCGAACTAATGGCCAGTACTTCAAACGAGAAAGTTGTAGCGGAAGAGCTGCGCGGTTTCGAGATGACTGTTAATTTACAAGGAGAAATGCCATGAAAAAGCTACCTTCGTACTGCGGGATGCTGCTTGCTAGTGCTTTGGTGCTGCCCGTATCGACTGTCGCGGTGGCCGATGAGGTCGTCGAACAGATCGAGTTGGGTCTTGAACTCTATCAGGAAGAGGATTATGGCGGCGCCCTCACCGAACTCGAGTTCGCGATAAGCGACATTCGCAAACTGCAGTCGGGCCGTCTCGCCGAGACCTTCCCCACGCCGCCTGAAGGTTGGGAGGCTGAGGATGCCGAATCCGATGGCGGTGGCGCCGCGGCTATGATGGGCGGCGGAGCCATGCTTGAACGCCAGTACAGTGAAAGCGATGGCAGTGGCCGGCTTAAGGCAAGCATAATGATCGACAACCCCATGGTTCAGGGCATGGCTGCACTGTTCAACAACCCGGCCATGTTGACCGCCCAACCTAATACCGAGCGGGTTCGCATGGGCCGTGAATCGGCCATCGTCAAGTGGGAGCCCAACCGCTCTCAAGCTGAGGTCACCATGTTGCTTGATGGGCGCATTCTGATCCAGGTGGAGGGGGAGAACTTGGCATCCCAGGATATGGCGGTGGAGCTAATGCGCAGTTGGGATATCGACGCAGTGCGTGAACAAGCCGGTCGCTAGCATTGCTGAGGCGATCGATAACCCAATAGCAGGTGCTAGAGCACTAATGGCGCCCTTTACGTTCAGCCATCAAGCGCTCTTAGATGCTGCCAGCGTATACAAAAATTCCAGCCCTAATGTCGCGGCGGCAAGCGAGGTAATGTCGCCGTGATCGTAGGCGGGGTTCACTTCCACCACGTCCATACCGACCAGTTCCATGCCTACCATGCCACGGATCACTTTCAGCATCAGGTCGGTGGACATGCCGCCGCACACCGGTGTACCGGTACCAGGGGCGTAGGCGGGGTCGAGGCCGTCAATATCCAGGGTAACGTAGGCCGGGTGATAACCGACGCGGGCACGAATGCGCTCAAGCACGGCCGCGGCACCGTGGTCATTGACCCAGTCCGCATCCAGCACCTCGTAAGGGTGGTTGTGGCGGTCGTAGCTGGTGCGAATGCCAATTTGCAGCGAGTGCTCGGGCACAACTAGTCCTTCTTTGAGGGCGTGGTGAAAAATGGTGCCGTGGTCAAAGCGCGTGCCTTGCTCGTAGGTGTCTGTGTGGGCGTCAAAATGGATCAGCGCCAGCGGGCCGTGTTCCCGGGCGTGGGCGCGCAGTAGCGGCAGGCTAATGTAGTGGTCGCCACCCAGGGTAAGCATCTTTTTACCCGCGCTTAACCAACGATTGGCGTGAGTCTCCAGGTTATCGACTAGACTTTCGGGCTCACCATAAGCGTAATCAACGTTGCCTGCATCGCACACCTTGAGGCGCTCTTCCAAAGCAAAGTCCCATGGCCAGCGCTTGCCTTCCCAGATCAGGTTAGCGGTACTTTGACGAATAGCATTCGGCCCCATGCGGGTGCCAGAACGGCCAGAACAAGCAAGGTCAAAAGGAACGCCACTCACCACAACGTCGGCGTCGGTTGCCTTAGGATCCGTTGCTTTTGCTACGCCCATAAAGGTAGAAATCACATCGCCATAAAGGCTGGGCATGGTTTGTGTTTGTGGGTGGGTCACCGGTGTGCTTCTCCTTGCGTGCTGGATTATCGTTGATAGTCGCGTGTGGCGAATAAGCAGCAGACAATAAGCAATTACCAGTGATAAATTAAATGAATGTTTAGAATTTAACCATTCGTGATATGAATAATGAGAAGCTATGCGCTCGCTACGCCATTTCGACCTAAATCTACTGCTGGTATTTGAGGCGCTGATGCACGAGCGTCACGTCACTCGCGCGGCAGAAACGTTGCATTTAAGCCAGCCAGCCTTGAGCCATGCCTTAAAACGGCTGCGTGAATCGCTGGATGATCCACTGCTAGTGCGCACCGAAAACGGTATGCAGCCGACACCCCGAGCACTTGAGCTGCTGCCCGTGGTGCAACAGGCGCTAGCGATGCTACGCCAAGGTCTTGCGCCCCCCGCGATGTTTACGCCTGCCAACAGCACACGACGCTTTACGCTCGCCACCACGGATTACTTTGAAGAGGTCATGTACCCGCTCTTTTTAAGTCAGCTGTTGTGTTATGCGCCGGGCATTAGCTTTTCCATTGAGCTGATTACCCCGGATGTGCTGAGTGAGGGGTTGGAACAGCGCCAAATTGATATGGTGGTAGGGCTGGATAGCCAAAGCGCGTTGCCCAGTGGCGTGATTCAGACCCCCTGGATGGATGAGGAGCTGGTCTGCTTGGCTGCTACCCATAATGATCGCGTGGGCGATGGGCTGAATATTGGTCAGTTTGCGAATGCGCTCCATGTGGAGCTGGCGGATATTAGCGGACTGCGCCCCAGTAATATCGATAGCTGCTTGGTTCAACACGGCTTAACCCGCCGTGTCATCTCTAAAAATCTCAACTACATCGCCGCGGCGCGGGTGGTGGCGCTGACGGAAGCGATCATGACGCTGCCACGTCAGATGGCTGAGCGCTTTGTCATGATGCTGCCGGTGCGTATGGTGGAGCCGCCCAAAGAGCTCCCAACGCTGAAAATGACTCTGATCCAGCATGGGCTGTTTGCCAATGAGCCTGCTCTCATCTGGCTAACTCAATCACTGATCGAGTTCGCCGACACATTCCGGCAGCAAGCCTCTTCAGGGGCACTGCGGCCCGCTTGATGGTTGGAAGTAGCTTCAATAAAGGCGAGTGACTTAGTAGAGTGTCAGCAAAGACGCAGTAAGCGGGATTTAGCTAAACCACAGGCAACCATAATAATGACAGCAATGTATAAACTCCTGATTGCCGACGATCACCCCCTGGTACGTGACGCTATGGCGCGCGTGATTCGTGAAGCTTACGCAGATGCTGAGATTGTCGAGGTGGAAGATTTTGATGCGGCTCTTGCTCATGCCCAGCAAGAGCCTGATCTTGACTTGATATTGCTAGATTTAAATATGCCTGGCATGAATGGGTTTACGGGCCTTTTGCGGCTGCGTAACGAGCAGCCTACGATTCCAGTAGTGATTGTTTCTGCGGAAGAGGATAAGCAGATTATTCTTCAGGCGGTCTCTTGTGGTGCAGCGGGGTTTATCCCCAAATCATTGCCCCGTGATCAGATGCGCCATGCCATTGCCCAGGTGCTGGAAGGCAATATCTTTCTACCTGCCGATGCCATGCGCGCGCCGGACAGTATTCGTAAGCGTCGCCACCAGGAGCAGGGTTTTACTGCGGAACAGCTGCGCCAACTGACCCGCAAACAGCTACAGGTGTTGGAACACATGACCCGCGGTGAATCTAACAAGATGATTGCCTATCATCTCAATATCGCGGAAACCACGGTGAAAGCCCATGTGTCGGCGATCTTGCGCAAGCTGGGTGTGACCAGCCGCGTACAAGCAATTTTATCGGCCAACGATATCGATTTTTCTCAGTTCCTCAAGCGCTGACTCGCCTCAATCGTTGACGCGATAGTGGCCAGTACTATCTAACCAGTGGGTTTGCCAGTGGCCGTGGGTGTTTATCAGAGTGAGTAACTCGTTAAGCGCCTGTGAGTTGGTGCTTTGCTGCCCAAGCCGATGCAGTGGCTGATCAGTGCCTGACAAGAGGCTTTGCCACTGGGTAATCAGCGCGGCGAGGGGCGTTTCAGGCCGTGTTAGAGAGTGTTTAAGAGAGGTTGGCGTCTGTAGGATATCTTCCGCCGCTTGCCACAGGGCATCGGTGATGGAGAGTAGTTTTTTCCCTACAGGTTCAGCGTCTTCACTGGTTTGCACCACATAGCCAAGTGAGCAGGGCGCACCGTCGCTTCTGCGTACCGCCGCGACATACCCCAAGTGATGGTCATACCGCGCCTGCTGAAAAAAGGCCGCGCTGTGGTGCTGCTCAGCAAGGACTAATAGCCAGCGCTGGGTGGGCGTGCCCGGTAAGCTCAGTGTGCGCATGATGGCTGTGCTGGCCGACCCATTGATAGAAGGCGTCTGCACAGAACGTGTTGCTATGCGGCTGGCCAAATCTGCAAGCGCGTGGCAAACGACATCTGCATCTGCTTCATGGGAAACCCATACCGCAGGCGTGGCAGGCAGCGGTGTTAAGCGCTGTACCAACCGCTGAGCCAGAAGCCCTTGGGGGACAATTGCCGTATTAACATTCGCTTCTTTCAGCAAGGTTTGCATGGCAACTGTCGCTCCCTCCCCCACGGTTATCACCCAACTGCCCTGGGCTAGTTGCATGTGCTGGCATATCACGCCGCTGCGTGCGCACCGTTTGGCAGCCAGAGGGGCGGGAAGGAACATTGCGTTGGGTATAAAACAGGCTGCCCAGGTGGTGTCGGCAAGTGAGGCGAAATCATCGCTGACACCATACTGGCCGCACCAACGCTGCACATGTGGGACGGCCGCCAAGTGTGCTGCATCGTCAGCATGCTGGAACGTTGTAGGCGCGCTATAAACTAGCCAGTGGGGAACTGGCCAGCGATCCCTGGTGGGGAAATATGGTTGAGCTGCTGTATTGGCAGCAAGCCGCCGCGCCAATGCTTGCTGGCGCGCATAGACAAACCACGCCGCCGCCAGTTGCACGGTACCGGCAGGGGGCCGCCAAACGGTGCGGTGATCAATAGGGGCCGTCGCGAGCGGGGCTGCTAGACGTTCGCTGAGGAAAGCCTCAAGCACTTCCAGTCGCTCCTGCGGCGCGGTACCGGTTAACGCCAAGCTGAAGGTGTCTGTAGCCCCGGTTGGGGCGGCAGTCGCGTGGTAGTCGATAATCGAGTTAGCTAACTGATCCACCAGGTAGCCTTGGTTTAACGAATCAGCAACGTCGCTAAGGGCGTTAAACTGATGACGTGAAACGGACGATGGTAGCGGCCACAATAGCTCAACGGCGTGGGCCGTCCCGACCACCTTCGCGCGGGGCAGGCTGCCCCAGCGGGGCGTAATGGCAAGCGCCGGAGCGTTGGGTGGTAGCGGGTTAAACAGCGTTGCCATGCGTTGAATAAGGCGGGTCACCGCTTCTGTGGCCCTGGGGCTGATAATTGCAATGCTAACGCGGCCGCCGTGGTAGTGGTTGCGGTGAAACGTGGTCAGCGCCTCATGAAGCAACCAAATGTGATGGCCCAGCGTTTGTGCGTTGCCGTGGCGGCAGCCAGCACCGATATGCTGCGGGTCACTGAGCGTGGCGATGGCTGATAGCCGTTGCATTGCCGAGCTGTGTTGGCGGGCCTGCCATTCGGCGTCAATGGCGGCGACTTCGGTGCGAATGGTCGGCGGCGAAATAGTGGGCGTGGCCAACTGGCTGGCAACAGTGAGAGCCGCCGCTTCTAGGCTGTCTGCCGGGATCGAGAGATGCACATCGGTGACGTAGTCATCGGTGTGGGCGTTCAGGCTGCCCTGGTGCTGGGCAAACCAAGTGAGCAGGCTGGTGTTAGAGGAGGCTGTCAGTGGTGCAGTGGTGAGCACGTGCTCCAGTAAGTGGGCCAGACCTGGTAGGGTGGAAGGCTCATCCAAATAGCCCGCTGCAATAGTGATGCTAACGTGGGCATGGGTTAAATGGGGTGCGTGGGCCAGCATGCCCTGCACGCCGTTAGGCAGGGAGATGCAGGTCTGTGGGAAGCGTAGGTTAGCCATTGAGCAGGCTGCGTAGTAGTGCGCGCAGTTTGCCGGGGCGTACCGGCTTGTTTAACTGCGGCACGCCGGCATTGCGTAACCGCCTTTGCCAGTGATCAGAGCGGTCGGCACTGATAATGGCTGCGGGTAAGTGCGGGTCATGCCAATGGTGGCGAAGTTGTCGTATGGCCTCCAACCCGGTCACGCTATCGTCTAAGTGCAAGTCGACCAGCAACATATCCGGCGCCTCCAAGCAGGCTTTGGCGGCCACCATATCCAGCGCGGTATCGCAACTGACCTGCCATTCACTTAGCAACAGCGCCATGCCTTCAAGAATGGCTGGTTCGTTATCCAGGATCAGTACGCGCACCCCTTCGAACTCGGCGTCAGCGGAAAACGGCGCGCTGGGGGTGGGTATTTGGCTAAAGGAAACAGCGCTGGCACGGGGCACCCTAACCGCAAAACAGGAGCCTTGGCCGGGTGCAGAGCGCACAGAAAGCGGGTGCTCAAGGCGCTGGCTAATCCGTTCCACAATCGCAAGCCCTAGGCCAACGCCCTGGCGATCGCGCGCGCGGGTGGCATTGAGTTGATGAAATTCGCGGAAAATAAGCTGGTAGTCGCTTTCGGGAATACCAATACCGCTATCGACGACGTTTATAGCCAGGCTGGTGTCACCGTGGCGTCGTACGCCTAGGCAAATGCCGCCACGCTGGGTATAGCGGCAAGCATTAGCCAGAAAGTTGCGCACAATACGGCTGAGTAGATGAGGGTCGCTGGTCACCGCTTGATGGCAGGGCACATAGCGCAGCGTTAACCCTTTTCGTTGCGCCACGGGGGCAAACTCGTCAGCGAGATTGCTAAGAATATCGTCGAGATTAAAGTGGCGTAGTTGCGGCTGTACCTGGCCGTGATCCAGTTTTGAAATATCCAAGAGATCGGAAAGAATCGCTTCGGCGCCTTCCAGCGAGTTTTGCACCCTCTCAACCAGGGCTAGATTATCGCTGTCGTTCAAGCGCTCCTGTAGTGAGGCCACCAATAAGCGTGCAGCGTTCATGGGTTGCAGTAGGTCATGGCTAGCGGCGGCTAGGTAGCGGTCTTTGCTGAGGTTGGCAAACTCGGCAGCATCGCGCGCGCTTCTAAGCTCCTCATTGAGTCGTTCAAGTGCCTGGGTGCGATCAGCTACCCGGGCTTCCAAGTGGGCGTTGAGTGTTTCTAAGTGCTGGCGGGCGCGCTCACGCTCGGTAATATCTGCCACAAAGCCTTCGATCAGGTCTTCGTCTCCGGCAAGCTCGGCGGGCTTTTTGATCAGCGTAATGGCGACGGGAACTTGGTGATCAGAAGCTCCTTGCAGCAAGGTGGTTTGGCCTGTTACGTGCCCTTGAATGAGCAGCAGGTCGCGCAGCTGTTGCCCAGTGGTAGCATTAACAAAGAGCGCGTCAAAGCGGGCACAGCGCTCCAGGGTATGCGCTACGCTGCTATCGTCAAGCATGGCGGCAAGTGCCGGGTTGGCGGCGCGCAGTTTGCCAGAGAGCGATGCCTGAAAAATGCCGTGTAGAGCGTTTTCAAACAGCCATTTATAGCGATTGCGCTCAACTTCAAGCTCTTCTAAGCGCACTGAAAGCTCGCGATAGTAGCTTTTGCGCGCCGACTGCTGACCCAGCCCGAGCAGATCGCTGACCGAAAAGCCCGAAGGATCGTTGGCTTTTTTCATAGCGCCTCTTCGTACACCACCGCTACATCCCTTGAGTTGGAACGGCGCGGGTTGGTCAAAATACAAGGGTCGCCCAGCGCGTGGTTGGTGAGGAACGGCACGTCGCTGCGTGAGACGCCCATCTTGCTAAGCGTGCCTCCCAGACCAACCGCATGTTTTAAATCGACTAAGTACCGGAACAGCGATTTTTTGATCTGCTGCTGTGACAGCCCTCGGCAGTCGATACCGACGGCTTCGGCGACCCGCTTAAAACGATCGGGGGCGGCATCATAGTTATAGGCCACCACATGCTCTAACAGCATAGCGTTGCACAAACCGTGGGGGAGATCCAAGAAGCCGCCCAAACTATGCGACATAGCGTGTACTGCGCCCAATATAGCGTTTGAGAACGCCAAGCCCGCTTGCATGCTGCCCAGCATTACCTGAGCGCGCAGCTCGCCATCGGTAGGGTTCGCCACCAGCGCCTCAAGATGGCTGCTGATCAAACGCATGGCTTCCAAGGCGTGGGTGTCGGTGAGCGGGCCGCTGCCGGTTGAAACGAACGCTTCAATGGCATGCACTAACGCGTCGACCCCGGTACAAGCGGTCAGGTAGGGCGACATGGTCATGGTGACTTCAGGATCGATCAGCGACACATCCGGCACGACGGCCTTGCTGATAATCGAGAATTTCATGCGCCGCTGCTGATCAGAAATAATCGCAAACTGGGAAATATCCGCCGAGGTGCCCGCCGTTGAAGGAATAAAAATCAGCGGAGGAATCGGCACGCGAATAGTATCAACGCCTTCAAAATCGAGAATGTGCCCGCCGTGGGCCGTGACGATGCCAATCCCCTTGGCGCAGTCCATCGGGCTGCCACCGCCTATCGCCACAATCGCCTTGCAGCCGGTTGCACGATAGATCTCGGCACCGGCCATAATCTCATCTACCCGGGGGTTGGGGGAGACGGCGGTAAAACGCTCAACGGCAATGTTGGCTTCCAGCAGTTTGGCTTCAATATCGGCCACCCAGCCTGCCAGCAGTACGCCAGGATCAGAGACCAGAAGTACCTTTTCTGCCCCAAAAGTAGAGACGTAATTGCCTGCCGCGTGGCGGGCACCGTCGCCAAAAATAATTTCAGGCGCGACAAACTTACGAAGTTGCGTGAGTGGCGAAGTCATGGGGCGGTCTCGTTTATAATTGTTAACCATTATCTTAAGCACCTTAGGAGATTGTTGCGTTACGACCTTGGTGCCGTCGTTAGGGGGCAAGTCATCTTATTGATAAAAGACCAGCTCGCGAGCCAGCATGGTTTGGCGCGCTTGAGGGTGGCGAATGCCGTGGCATTCGTTACTGAATAGCAGTGTTTGCGCCTCGCCGCCCTGCTGTTCGATATGCCGCGCCATTGCATGAGTTTGCTCTGGCACCACTACAGCGTCTTTGCCACCCTGGATAAACAGTGCCCGCAAAGGGCGCTGGCAACGGGTGATGTGGTAAGCAGGGCTGCGCTGGGCGAGCTGGGTCTCGTCTCCGATTAGCCAGGCCAAGTAGCCGGATTCAAAGCGGTGTGTTTTTGCTGATAGCGATAACGCATCGGTTACCCCGTACAGGCTAGTGGCCGCAGCAAACAGGGGCATGGTGGCCAGGGCATTGAGGGAGGTAAACCCGCCAGCGCTTTGGCCACGGATAAAGCAGCGCGCTGTATCTATTGCAAAGCGCTCGCAGGCGGCATTAACCAGGGCGATCACATCGTCAGTATCGCTAATGCCCCACTGGCCCGCTAAACACTCACGGTAGCGGCGGCCAAAGTTGCCGCTGCCCCGTGGGTTGATATCCAGCACATGAAAGCCCTGCTGTTGCCAATAGGCTACCAGCGGGTCGTAAATAGGGTAGGTGGCGGCGGTAGGTCCACCATGAACGCGGACAATCAGCGGTGCAGCGCGGTTGACTAAGGCTGAGTAGAGAAAGCCGTGCACCGTTTCGCCTTCGTTGCCAACGGGGGCTTCCAGCCATTGCGCGATGGCGGAATTTTTGGCCACTAGGCTACCCGCTACGTTATCCACAACGTTACCCGCTAGGCAGCGGTGTGGACAATTTCCGGTAAAACGTATCAGCTGGGCGGCGCTGGTAGCGCTTTGCACAATAGCGTATTCACCGTGCCTTGCCAGCGTGATGCTTACCACACGACCAGGGGTAGGTAGCACTGCTTCCACCTGCTCGCCGGAGCGTCGGTAAAGCTGAGCCGCCCCCTGGTGCAGTTGGCAGTAAACCTGCCGATTGCCCCTCCAAGCGTGCTGGTGCTCACCCAGTTGCCACGGTGTGGTGATGTGATCAACCGAGGCGCTGCTCAGGCAAAGGGGGGTGGCCAGGTTTACCTGCCAGGGCTGCCACCAGCCAGCGTGGTCGCTCATGCAGATCAGCGCGTTATGAGGGCCAAACTGCGGCTGGCTAATCGCTGCGCCGAAGTCCCAGCGCTCAAAGGCTACAAGCCTACCGTTAGCCATCACCTGTGCGAGGTGCAATTGGCTACGCTGCCACGGCATATGAGGCAGTGACCAGCTCACCCACGCTAAATAGTTGCCGTCGTCGCTTAATATCGGCGCGCCGTAGAAGTCGGCGCCTTCTGCCAATACCTGCCGATGGCTGGCAGTGATGGCGATCAGACGCTGACCATGGGTATCTTCCTCAACCGCTAATACACGCTGGCGCTTAGGGTCTGCGCACAGCCCTCCGTAGGCTGTTTGTGGCCGCTTCTGCCAGCAGTGGCTGGCGCCGTGGTGGTCGCGGTGCATAATCGCCTGGTCGTGCTGGCGCACCCAAACGATGCCCTCCAGCAGTGGCGTATAGCTGCCGCCGCCGTACTGGTTCACGCGGCTGCCCACAGCGTCATCTACCAAACATTGCGGCGCCTCGTTGCTGTCAGCCGCCCATCGCCAAAGCTGCATGTCGCCCGTTTGCGGGCAGCGAGCCAGCCAGTAAACGGCCTGGGAGTCGCTGTGCAGTTCGCCCAATGTGTCAGTGGGTTCGGCGGCATCTGCCAGGGTAAGCCGCATAGGTGTGTGCTCCTTATTGTGGGGTATCCCACAGCAGCCGTGTTTCATAGTGAGGATAAAGCTGCATCACGCTACGGGTAAACTCGTATTCAGTAAGCGCTAGGGTATTAAAGGTATCAGGAATCTCGACGGCCAAGGCATGGTTGGCACCCAGCCCTTCGCTAGCCACGTTACTGAGGTGCTGGTCTAGCCATGCGAGGTAGTGAGCGGTTTGCTCTAAAACCGTGTTGGGCGGCGCGCTGGGGCCATGGCCGGGCACGGCGATTCTGGCGTTGAGAGCACGAAGATCGTTAAGTTCTTCCTGCCACTGTTGCAAGCCAGGGCTATGAGCCGTGGCGGCAGCACGCTGGTAGAAGCCCATATCGCCCAAAAACAGTACCCCGGTGGAATGATCCATAATGACCAGGTCACCACCACTGTGGCCGCGCATGGCGTATAGCGTGAGTGGGTAGCTTCCCAGCGTTACCTCGCCTGCCTCAAGCGTGTCGGGTAGGGCAGTATGCGTGCGCGCCAAGCTGCGTCCGGTCAGCCGCTCTACGTTATCGATCAGTGCTGCTCGGTCGCGGGCCTTCAGCGCACGAGTGCTGGCTAAGGTGAGGTGCTCTGCCTCGTCGAAGGCGGCATTACCGAAAAAGTGATCGGGGTGGTGGTGGGTATTCAAAACCCAGCGTACGGGGTGGGAGGTGTGCTGAGCAATCAGTTTTTTTAGTGCTTCGCCAAAGCGTGGGCTGCTGCCGCTGTCGATGAGGATGGTGCCGTTAGGCGTGGCAATAAATGCTTGGTTGCCGATATGGCCGCAGTTGCTGGTGGAAAGCTCTTCTCTTAAGCCTTCCACCATCCAGGTGTTCTCTGCAATTGGCTGGGCAGTTAGCGCACGTTCGCAGAACATGACCGGCTCGTTGGCCGCTAACGGTGTGGTTAGTAGCGACGCTATGCTCGCCAGTAAGCGCATTTTCATGGCTTCAGACCAATAGAGAAGCGGTTGCCGTTGTTGTCCCGGGCGCCAATGACATAGCCTTCCGCAGAGGGACGCATATGAAGCCCTAGGGTGGGGTTGGCGCTCACCGACGCTTCGATATCCAGCGCGGCCACTTTCTGGCCCTGCTGATCCAGCAGCTCAAACGACTGTACGTAAAAGGCGGGTTGGCTGGGGATTAAGCCGCTGTCCATGGGGTGAGAAAGGCGCACCCGCAGGCGCTGTTCGCTCTCATTGGCAAACAGCCGACCCTGCAGCTCGCCGAAGGTGTTTTCCCAGTCGTTGTCAGCGCCGGCAATACCCGGCGTGGTACAGCCGCCGCCTTCTGCTTCAATGTAGGTGCCGCCCACATGCCAGGTAGCCCCCTGTTTCACTGCTACGCGTACCGCGGAAGCTTGTTCCAAGCGAATATTTAACGAAAGCTTGGCGAGACCATGGCTCATCGGTGAGTAGTGAAATAGGCGGGGAATAGGATTGAGATCCACCCAGGCGATGATGTCGGTTATCGGCTCGCCGCTGGCTTCTAATCCGCTGGCGTCTAACTCAATGGGCACTTGGCCTGAGTCTTCGGCGAAACTTGGCGCGCTAACAATGACCCGCTCATCAAACACCACGGGGGCGTCGCCCAAAAAGCGCTCGCGGTATACAGGCCACATAAAGGAATTAAGCGGATCCTGTTCAGCGCTGTTCACTGCGGCCAACGCGGTGGAGGGCAACATAACTATTAACCAGATAAACGCCGCGAGGAGTGCAGTGAGAGCCTCGGTGAGCTGTTGTAACGTGCTGATGGGTGTTGGGGTTGCCATAGTGCCTCCCAGCTTAGGGATTACTGTCTGGTCGTTTCGATGCTGACCGTTTCTAACCAGGTGCGGATGGCCCACAGCCCTTCTTGGCTGACGTAGTCGGACATACGCGGCATGAGTACACGGCCGTTGCGCTCGGATCCGTTCGTAACCAGCTCTTTGAACCACTCATCGCCCCATGGGCCGTTCTCCAGCTCGCGCAGGTCGGGGGCGATGCCGCCGGATTTCGCTTCCAGGCCGTGGCAAGCGGCGCAATTGCTGTTATAAGCGCGGGCGCCAATGTCCACGGCTAGATCATGCTGGGGGTGATCACGATAAGGGTTCTCTTCCCGCCATTCGTCACCTAAGCGCTCGAGATCTTTAATATCAACGGCTTGCGGGGTAACGCTGCCGTGAGACCATGCCAGTGGTGCAGCCAGCAAAGCCATAAGGGCGATAGCCCCCGCTTGGCCTATGGGTGTTTTGGTAGAGGCCGTTTTTGAGATGGCCGTTGTGACTGTTTTTGAGTGGGTTTTTGAGATGGTGTTTGAGATGGTTTTTGTAAGCGTTGTCATGGAATAGCTCCTCAGGGGATCAATGTATCGTCACCTGAGTGAGCATAGGCAGGCGCACATGCCGAACCTATAGCACCTTAGGTATCGCTAGCCTCCTCCTTTGGAAGTAGTGCTAATTTAGGATGAGAACGCGACTGGAGGGGTAGATGGGTTTTTGATCCGGGCTTCTAAGCTGAGTTTAGTCTTGCTGGCACCACGCAAGCAGTAGCTTGGCCGCTTTGCAGCCATTGCATTGTGATCATTACTCGGATGGAAAACCCATGACATACGCTATCAATAACAACACGTCAGCCCGCACAATTTCGTGGCCCTTTCGCCTGCGTACCCTCACTGCCGCTGTTGCTTATGCTTCTGCTCTAGGTATTGGAAGCGTTGCACTGACAGCCCACGCCAGTGAGGTGACCTGGGACGATATTCTCAATGACCATAACACCACTGAAACGGTGCTGATGTACGGCATGGGCGTGAAAGCCCAGCGCTACAGCCCGCTTGATCAAATTAACGCAGACAATGTAGAGATGCTGACCCCTGCATGGTCTCACTCCTTTGGCGATGAAATGCAGCGTGGCCAGGAGTCACAGGCGCTGATCCATGAAGGCGTTATCTATGTTACCGGCTCCTATTCACGTATTTTTGCCATTGATGCACGTACTGGAAAGAGGCTGTGGTCTTATAACCATCGACTGCCCAGCGATATTCGCCCCTGCTGTGACGTGGTGAACCGAGGCGCGGCCATATACGGCGACAAGGTGTTCTTCGGTACGCTGGATGCGGGGATTGTGGCGCTCAATAAAGATACCGGGGAAGTAGTGTGGCGCGAACGCTTTGGTGACCACCGCGCGGGTTATACCATGACTGGCGCGCCAACGATTGTAGAGGATAGCGAAACGGGCCGCGTATTGCTGATTCATGGCTCGTCAGGGGATGAGTTCGGTATTGTCGGTAAGCTCTATGCCCGTGACCCTGATACCGGTGAAGAGATTTGGATGCGCCCCTTTGTTGAGGGCCATATGGGGCGTTTGAACGGTGAGGAGGGCACCCCGACGGGTGATGCCAGCGCGCCCTCCTGGCCCGATGACCCAGACAGCGAAACCGGCAAAGTACAGGCCTGGAGCCAAGGTGGCGGTGCGCCATGGCAGAGCGCCAGCTTCGACCCTGACACCAATACCATTATCATTGGCGCGGGTAACCCGGCCCCCTGGAATGGCTGGGCACGCACCTCTGAAGACGGCGACCCGTCTGACTACGACAGCCTCTATACCTCTGGTCAACTGGGTATCGACCCCTCGACCGGCGAAGTGAAGTGGTTCTATCAGCACACGCCCAACGACACCTGGGACTTCTCGGGCAATAACGAAATCGTACTGTTCGAATACGAAGATGAGAATGGCCAAACGGTGAATGCGGGCGCCCACGCTGACCGTAATGGCTTCTTCTATGTCACTGACCGCACCAACGGCGAACTTATCAACGCCTTTCCCTTTGTCGATAACATCACCTGGGCGACCCATATCGATCTGGAAACCGGCCGCCCGGTTGAGGCTGAAGGCCAGCGCCCACCGCGATTGGAAGAGGGCCAAACCCGCTCGGAGCCTGTTGAAGTATCGCCTCCATTCCTGGGCGGTAAAAACTGGAACCCCATGGCGTATAGCGAAGATACCGGGCTGTTCTACGTACCGGGTAATCACTGGAAAGAGGATTACTGGACCGAGGAAGTCGAGTATGTAGAAGGCGCCGCTTACTTGGGTATGGGCTTCCGTATCAAGCGTATGTACGACGATCATGTGGGTATTCTGCGCGCCATAGACCCGGTGACCGGCGAATATGCTTGGGAGCATAAAGAGCCTATGCCGCTATGGGCAGGCGTGCTAGCCACCCACGGTGATTTGGTGTTTACCGGTACGGGGGATGGCTACTTCAAAGCCTTCCATGCTGAAACCGGGGAGGAGCTTTGGAAGTTCCAGGTAGGCACCGGCATCATTTCACCACCGGTTACCTGGGAAATGGACGGTGAGCAGTACATCGGTGTCACCGCCGGTTATGGCGGCGCAGTTCCGCTTTGGGGCGGTGATATGGCTGAACTGACGCGACCGATTGCTCAGGGCGGCTCGTTCTGGGTCTTCAAGTTACCGTCCTTCGTTAAAGAGCTGGCGAACCGTTAAGTTATTAACACCTCTTGGGCGGCCTTTGCCGCCCTTTTTTGAATGAAGATAACGGTAATGGAGAACAATAATGATAACTCGTCATACTGTGCCTTTATGGCGCCGTCAAATAACGGCGATGTTTCTCTACCTTAGCGTGATAGGCAGTGTCGTTGCCGATGACTATGTTGAAGCGTATCAACCGCCAGTGCATAACGGCTGCGAGCTGGTGCCAGGCGCCCAGTGCGCCAATAGGGACTTATCTGGCGGTGACTTTGCTAACCTTGATTTGCAAGGCGCTAACTTTGCGGGCAGCAATTTAGACGGCTCGGATTTCCGCCACAGCAATCTACGCAGCGTCGATTTTGAAGGTGCATCGCTCCGCAACGCTAACCTTAATCGCGCGCGTATGCCCAACACCCACCTGCGTGGTGCCGACCTTTCCCACGCCAGTTTGGTTGGGTTGGATAGTTGGAGTATTTATGCCCAGGGAGCGACGTTTGATCATGCTGACCTGACGGGGGCCAATTTGGCGTTCGCCCGACTGTCTGGGGCCAGTATGCAGGGAGCGAAGCTGATGGGCAGCAACCTGGAAATGGCCTGGATGAATAAGGTCAACCTGATAGGGGCTGATCTGCGCGATGCTAACCTGCAAGAAGTCAAAATGAACATTGCCCGTCTTAACGATGCCGATATGACCGGTGCACGTATCCACTACGGTAACTTCCAAATGGCTCAAATGGAGGGATGTACCGGCTGCCCGTTTGATTGGGAGTGATACCATCATGTCGACACAACACTCGGCGCACTCTGTGCGCCGCTATATCATTTGTTTGGTGTGGATAAGTGGAATAGTTAGCGGCGTGGCGGAGGCTGACGTGCCTGCCGCGGCGTTTAACCAACAAGGCTATCGGTTACCGCCATTTAAAGCACCCGTCACTGCACCGCTACCCGGGGTGACCACGTTAGATGACGATACATTTCAAGTATTGCTGGAATCGTCGTCGGTCATCCTGGTGGATGTCTACGCGCTAACTTGGCATAACGGCCTTTTTCTGCAGGATAGCCCTCACTTAACGATCCCCGGCAGTATTTGGCTGCCTAACGTGGGCGCCCCTACTTTGGAAGATGAATGGCGTGATTACTTCACGCAAACACTCGATGCGCAGCGTGAGAACGCAGAGGTAGCGCCGTTGGTGTTCTTTTGCCGCAGCGACTGCTGGCTTTCCTGGAATGCTGCCCGGCGTGCTGAGGCAATGGGCTATGAAGAGCTGTATTGGTACCCCGATGGGGTGGATGGCTGGCAAGCGAGCGGTCATTCATTAGCAGCTGTTTGCCCGCAGCTGCCTGCCCATGCTGAGCGAGCCACCTGCGAGCCTTAATGGGTTTATTACTGATAAATAGGTTTATTGCCGATAAATCAGCTCGGGCGTTTGGCGGGGCGAAGGCTCCGCTGAACCATCCTGGCTCTGTAACTGCCTTGTTTGCAACTGCTTTGATTGGCGGGCATTGCGGGGAATTAGGGTCGCCTGCTCAGGCTTGCTTTGGGCGTTTTCTGTGATAAGGCTCTCTAGCAACCCATGCTGGGGGGAGTGCTGGCACACCGGGTCAGTGGCGTTCATATCGCCGGTTAACAAATAAGCCTGGCAACGGCAGCCGCCATGGTCTTTATCGCGCTCGTCACACTGCTGGCAGAGCGTGGGCATCCACTGAGTGCCGCGAAAACGGTTAAAGGCATCGCTTTGGTACCAAATGTCCTGCAGCGATGTCTCTTTTACGTTGGGAAATGCCATCGGCAGCTCCCTGGCGCTATGGCAGGGCAACACGGCACCATCCGGAGCAACGGTCATAAAGATGCTGCCCCAGCCGCCCATGCACGCTTTAGGCGCTTGCTCAAAGTAGTCTGGTACTACAAACAGCAACGACATATCGCGGCCCCGTGCCGCCAGTGTTTCCCGCCAGCGGTTGGTTTCCTCTTCGGCATGTACCAACTGTTCACGGGTAGGCATCAACGCTTGGCGATTTAAAAATGCCCAGCCGTAATACTGGCAGTTGGCCAGTTCAACCGCATCCGCGCCTAGCTCATCGCAGAGGGCTATCAGCTCGCCAATTTGATCGATATTGTGCCGATGCAGCACCACGTTCAATACCATAGGGTAGCCAGCGGCCTTGACCGCTTTGGCCATGGCCAGCTTGTTGGCATGGGCCTTGGTAGAGCCGGCCAGCGCCTGGGCCAGTTCGGGGTCGGCAGCCTGCAGGCTAATCTGAATATGATCCAGTCCTGCCTCTGCCAGAGCGTCTACCCGCTGAGCAGTAAGGCCCACGCCAGAGGTCAGCAGGTTGGTATAAAAGCCTAGCTTGCGTGCTTCGCTGACGAGCGCTTCCAGATCTTGGCGAATCAGCGGTTCGCCGCCGGAAAAGCCCAACTGAGCCGACCCCATGGCCCGCGCCTGACGCAGCACGCTAAGCCACGCTTCGGTATCCAGCTCGTTTTGGTAGCGGGTAAATGCCAGCGGGTTAGAGCAGTAGGCACACTGCAGCGGGCAGCGGTAGGTAAGTTCTGCCAGCAGCCATAAGGGCGGTGAGATAGCTTCGGCGGTTGGATTCGCTTTGTTTTGATTAACCGTATTACCATTAACCACAGTGCACCTCCTTCACGGTCAGCCAGCCGTTGCTGCGGGCTTCTTCAATAAACTGCACGACATCGTCTGCTAAGGTCTCGGCGCCTGGATATCGCCGCTGTAGGGTGGCGATAATGTCAGCGACGGATTGGCGGCCATCGACCTGTTCAAGAATCGCTCCGGCAGTCGTGCTGAGTTTGACCATACCTTCGGGGTAAAGAATGACGTGGCAACCCTGAATGGCCTCCCACTGTAACCGCCAGCCGCGTCGCAGTTGGTAAATGTCTTGCTGTGCCATGTTGAATTCCCCGGCGCTAGTCAATCAAGGTCGAGTAAAGTGAGTGCTCAAGCCCACGGTGATATACCGCTTCACGGGTGACGGTGTGGTAAGGCGGGCGGTCTAACTGATAGGCCATGGTCATCGCATCCAACATGCTCCACAGCACATCGAGCTTGAATTGCAGGATGTCCAGCGCACGCTGCTGCAGCGCCACCGTTGTACACACGCTTAAGGCGATTTCCAGCCCGTGCTCAACGTCCCGGCGGGCTTCGCTGAGGCGCTTACGAAAGTAGCGATAGCCCTGCTCGTTAATCCACGGGTAGTGCTGGGGCCAGGTGTCCAGGCGGTTTTGGTGGGCTAGCGGAGCAAACAGCTCGGTAAGCGATGAGATCGCGGCCTCCTGCCAGGGGGCTTGGGCTACAAAGTGGCGGTAGGCATCCACCGCAAAGCGCACACCGGGTAACACGCGCTCCTGGGAAAGCAGCGTATGGCGGTGTAATCCCACGGCTTCACCGAGGGCCAGCCAGGCTTCAATCCCACCTTCATCATCAGCGTGGCCGTCGTGGTCTAACAGACGCTGTACCCATCGCCTGCGGGTGGCTGCATCCGGGCAGTTGGCCAGTAGCGCGGCGTCTTTTTGGGGAATCATCAGTTGGTAGTAAAAGCGGTTAGCCACCCAGCCCTGCAACTGTTCTCGGCTAAGTTCTCCGTTGGCCATCGCCTGCTGAAAGGGGTGGTTAAGATGGTAGTACTGCCCTTTACTCATCAGCGCTTCACGGAACGCCTCCCGATTGAGCGGGGTGGCAGCAGCGCAGGGTGTTATCGCGGTTAGCGCCATGATCAATCTCCTAATATTGGCGATAGGGCTATAGCGTAAGTTTCATACCGTCGTAAGCCGTTTCGATGCCTGCGTCTTGAAGTGTTTGTGCCGCCTCGCTGGTGCGGTCTAAAATCGGGTTGGTGTTGTTGATATGAATTAAAATGCGCCGCGTACTGCAGGGTAGTTCTTTAAGTAGCTCATACATGCCGCCGCTGCCATTGAGCGCGAGGTGTCCCATCTGTTGGCCTGTTGAGGTGCCAACGCCTAGTGCCTGCATTTCGTCGTCTTCCCACAGGGTGCCGTCCACCATCACCACATCGGCAGCGTGTAAGAAGCGCATGGCCAGTGGCGTGGGGTTGCCAAGTCCTGGGGCGTAGCACAGCGACTTACCGCTGCGGCGGTCGACCATATACAGCCCTAAATTATCGCCACAGGAAGTAGCTCCGCGCCGTGGTGAGTAGGGCGGGGCATTGCTGTGTAGCGCAAAGGCGGTAAGTGCGATATCCGGCAGGAAGGAAATCGAAAACTCGACAACCTCCTGATGCTCTTTCAAGCTAACCGGCTGCCAGCGCAGCCCGCCCCAGTGCTCCAACATTGGGAACAGTGGAAACCCAGTAGATAAATCGTCATGTACATTGGGCGTGCACCATACATCCAGCGGACAGCCCTCTCTTAGGGAAAGTAGCCCGGTGACGTGGTCGATCTGGGCATCCACCAGCAGCACGCCACGAATACCGCTGCCACGCAGTTCGTTTGGCCATAATTCCGGGTTGGCGTTGAGCTGGGCGCGAATGTCAGGGGAGGCGTTGCATAGCAGCCACTGTTTGCCATCAACGCTTAACGCAATGGATGACTGAGTGCGTGATTGATGGTCGCCGCTGCCTTGGCGAGCGTGGAAGCAGTTCGGGCAGTTGCAATTCCACTGAGGAAAACCGCCCCCTGCGGCAGCCCCAAGAACTATCACCTGCATAGGCTGGCCTCTTAAGTTGGTGTTGCGGTGAAAGCCCCTGCCTAGTATGAGCGAGCTGATATAGACAGGGGGCACGACTTAGCGGGTAGAGATATAGAGCGTTACTTCAAAGCCAAGGCGCATATCTTGATAGGTCGGTTTCGTCCACATAAGGAACTCTCCTGCGTTGTTAAGTATGTTGTCGTGAGTGGTATTGCAACTGTCGTTACAAGTGTTACTACCTGTGTTGATGCAGGTACTATCAGCGGTTCAGCGTTATTGCCATACCCGCTTCTTCAGTTAAGCACAGGTAAAGACAACTGCCTGCGGTACTTTGGAAGTAGTTTTCTCGCTCTTTTCGGTGGGGCTTGAAGCCTCAACCAGCCCATGTTGTAGTTAAACAACCCAGTTGAATCAAAGGTTGAATAGTATCTGGCAGCCGCCCCGTTAGATCCTAGACTGCTAACAGGCGTTTATGACGAAGGTCGAAAATGGGCAGTGCTTACCTGCTGTGTGGCGGCGCTGTAGTAAGGTAACTGTAGGAAGGTAACAGCAGAAAAAAACAAAGGAGAAAGCGAGTGAAAATAGGCGCACCGAAAGAGAGTGCCCGGGGGGAAGCGCGCGTCGCGCTGACCCCTGAGAGCGCGAAGCAGATCCAAAAACTGGGCCACGAGTGCTTGGTAGAAACCGGCGCTGGCTTGGCAGCGGGCTTTAATGACGACACTTATCGTGATGCAGGCGTTACCGTCGTGGACGGGGCTGATGCGCTCTGGAACGACGCTGAGGTGGTCATTAAAGTCCGAGAGCCCTCTGATGAAGAGGCCGAGCGGCTGCGGGAAGGCCAAACCTTGATTGCCTTCTTCTGGCCAGCGCAAAACGAAGCGCTGCTCGAGAAGTGCAAGTCCCAGGGCGCCACCGTTATTGCTATGGATATGGTGCCGCGTATTTCACGGGCGCAGAAAATGGACGCGCTCTCCTCCATGGCCAATATCGCCGGCTACCGGGCGGTGATAGAGGCGGGCAACAACTTTGGCCGCTTCTTCACTGGCCAGGTAACGGCGGCAGGTAAAGTGCCCCCGGCCAAGGTGTTGGTCATTGGCGCTGGCGTGGCGGGATTGGCGGCGATCGGCACGGCCACCAGCCTGGGCGCCGTAGTGCGCGCCTTTGACGTACGCCCCGAGGTCTCTGAACAAATCGAATCCATGGGCGCGGAGTTTCTGTTCCTCGATTTCGAAGATAGCCAGGACGGTTCCGAAAGCGGTGGCTACGCCTCGCCCTCAAGCCCGGAGTTCCGCGAAAAGCAGCTTGAGTGTTTCCGCGAGCAGGCGGCCGATGTGGACATCGTGATTACCACCGCGCTGATTCCCGGCAAGCCCGCACCTAAGCTGTGGTTGGAAGATATGGTCGAGGCCATGAAGCCGGGCTCGGTGGTGATCGACTTAGCGGCTGAGAAAGGCGGCAATTGCGATCTCACTAAGCCAGACGAGCGGGTGGTGTCGGATAATGGCGTGGTGGTGATCGGCTACACCGACTTCCCCTCGCGCATGGCAACGCAATCATCGCTTCTCTACGCCACCAATATCCGCCATATGTTGACCGATCTGACGCCAGAGAAAGACGGCGTGATCAATCATAATATGGAAGATGACGTGATTCGTGGCGCCACCGTGACGCACCAGGGTGAGGTCACCTTCCCACCGCCGCCGCCCAAGGTGAAAGCGATTGGCGCGGCCAAGCCGAAGAAGAAAGAAAAAGAGCCCACGCCGGAAGAGAAAAAAGCCGCCGAACATGCGGCGTTCAAGGCGCAAACCAAGCGTCAAATCGGATTGCTGGCTGTCGGCGGTGCGCTCATGCTGCTGCTTGGCCAGGTGGCGCCGACCTCATTTATGCAGCACTTTATTGTCTTTGTGCTGGCCTGCTTTATCGGCTTCCAGGTGATTTGGAACGTGAGTCATTCGCTGCATACGCCTTTAATGGCGGTGACTAACGCGATCTCGGGCATCATTATTCTCGGTGCTATTTTGCAGATTGGCACGAGTAGCGTGATCGTGGGCATATTAGCGGCGATTTCGGTGCTGATCGCGTCAATCAATATTGTGGGTGGCTTCCTGGTGACACGCCGGATGCTGGCCATGTTCCAAAAATCTTAAGCGGCGGAGAGACGATATGTTAGGACAAGGATTCGTATCTGCCGCGGCAATCGCGGCGAGTGTGCTGTTTATTCTGTCGCTGGGCGGCCTGAGTAACCAAGAAAAAGCCAAACGAGCCGTGTGGTACGGCATTGTGGGCATGGCGGTGGCGGTGTTCTTTACCGCTTTAGGCCCGGGTATTGGCGGCTACTGGTGGCTGATTCCGATGATGGTGATTGGGGCAGGCATCGGCGTGTACGTAGCGGGCAAGGTCGAGATGACCGAAATGCCCCAGCTAGTGGCGGCGCTGCACAGCTTTGTCGGTTTAGCCGCGGTGTTTGTGGCCTGGAGTGCGGACTTAGAGCGCCGCCGGGTCATGGCGGCGCAGGCAGTGGATGGTGCCGCACAGGAGTTTTCCGCTTTTGCCGCGCTGGTGGCCACCAAGGCCCCAGACGAACTCACCTTTCTGCAAATTGAGGTGGTTTTCGCCATCTTTATCGGCGCGGTGACCTTCACCGGCTCGGTAATAGCGTTTGGCAAGCTGGCAGGTAAAGTCGACGGTAAACCACGCCAACTGCCTGGCGGCCATTTGCTCAACGCCGGGGCGGCCGTGCTATCACTGCTATTGGCGATTTTGTACCTCAACGGCGCAGGCTTCTGGACGCTGCTAGTGCTCGCAGCGCTGGCGTTCTTTATTGGCTATCATCTGATTATGGGTATTGGCGGGGCCGATATGCCGGTGGTGGTCTCAATGCTTAACAGCTACTCCGGCTGGGCGGCGGCGGCGGTCGGCTTTACGCTCTCCAACGACCTGCTGATTGTCACCGGTGCGCTGGTGGGCTCCTCCGGTGCGATTCTTTCTTACATTATGTGTAAGGCGATGAACCGCAACTTCGTCAATGTGATCCTAGGCGGCTTTGGCGGAAGCACTGGGCCAGCGGCGGAGATCGAAGGCGAGCAGGTGGCGATTGACGCTGGTGGTGTAGCTAGCGCCCTGAACGATGCCGATAGCGTGATTATCGTGCCGGGCTACGGCATGGCAGTGGCCCAGGCGCAAAGCGCAGTGAGCGACCTAGTGCGTAAGCTGCGTGCAGCGGGCAAGACCGTGCGCTTCGGTATCCACCCGGTCGCGGGTCGCTTGCCAGGGCATATGAACGTACTGCTGGCAGAAGCCAAGGTGCCTTACGATATCGTGTTGGAAATGGATGAAATCAACGACGATTTCGCCACCACCGACGTGGTGATCGTGATTGGCTCCAACGACATTGTGAACCCTGCGGCCGAGGAAGACCCCAATAGCCCCATCGCTGGTATGCCGGTATTGAAGGTATGGGAAGCCAAGCAGGTGTTTGTCAGTAAACGCGGCCAGGGCACCGGCTACTCCGGTATCGAAAACCCGCTGTTCTTCAAAGAGAACACGCGGATGTTTTATGGCGATGCCCGGGATAGCCTGAATACACTGCTGCCGTTGATTGATTAGGCCTTTGCAACTTTTAGCTACCCATGCAACTTAGCTAGACGCTAGGTTACTAAGAGCCATTAAGTACTGAGCCCGCGAGCAATCGCGGGCTTTTTAGTTGCGCGACTGCCCATGGATCGATGCCGATCAGTTCGGCGTCCATGTCGCGTTTCCTCCAGCGTATTAACCGCATAGCGGGCGAGTCGAATGCCAACTCGTCAGCCCAGGCGGCGAGGGCGGATTGCTCTCTCATCGAGTATCGTCTTCGGCAGCGTGAACCAGATACAGGTGCCTTTTCCCGGCTTGCTCTCGATGACGAGTTGGGACTCGTGGCGCTTCAGCACTTCGGAGACGATAGCGAGTCCCAGCCCGGTGCCTTCACCCCGCTCACGTCCAATCGTGGTGCGATAGAAGCGCTGTGAGATAAGGGGGATTTCTTTTTCGGGGATGCCGACACCGGTATCTCTGACTCCGATCTTGAGTCGGGTATCGTCGAACTCGAGAATCCGGATCGAGACCGTGCCGCCGGTGTTGGTGGCGGTGATGGCATTGTCGACCATATTGGTCAGCGCGTGATCGATCAGTTCGATGTCGGCGGAGACCTCGGCTATCGCCGCCTGGTTCTCCACACGAAGCTCGATGCCTTTCTCCAGCGCGCGAGGGTGAAATTTACCTAGAATGTCGTTGGCCAATTCGGCGAAGGAGAACGTGCTTGGGCATAGCGGTCGGCCAGCGATATTGGCGCGAGACATCTGAGAGAGCTGGTCGGCCAACTGGGCCAGTCGTTCCACGTTGGCGCGAATGGCGTCCAGACCGCTGCGTGTTTCATCGTCGAGAGGCCTGCGATCCAACTGCTTGGCATAGCCTAACAGGGAGGTCATCGGCGTGCGGAATTCGTGGGACAGGTTGGCGATGAGTTCCCGACGCTGGCGGTCGGTATCGTGCAGCGCCTCGACCTGGGCTTCGATGGTGGCCGCCATGTCGTTGAAGGCACGCCCGAGCCGGCCGATTTCGTCGTCGATCGACTCGGGACTGCGCTGCCGGTAATCGCCCTCGGCAAAGTGTTGGACGGTGCGGGTCAGCCGGGAAAAGCGGCGCGTCAGAAAAGCGAAGAGGGCGAGACCCACCGCCAGCGTCAATGCCAACGCCACGCAGCCTGCGATGAGCAGCGTGCGCGAGATGCTGCTCGTCTGCCAGATGTTGGCCATCGAGACGTCTGTGTTGGCCTCCAGTTGCACCATCAGATAGCCCGATTGCTGCTGCGGGCCGTAGGTGATCGGGGCAACCGAAAAAACGCCCTCGTCGCCCCGGCAGGGCATGTCTGCGTAGACCGGCAGCATGGGCATGTCGGAAAGCAGTTCGTCGATAGCACCCCGGTCGATTCGCCGGCCGAGTCCACAGCGGTCGGGGCCGTAAGCGCCAACCACCGTGCCGTCAGTGTCGAGCGCGTAGAGCGAAAGCGCCGGATTGATGGTCATGACCTGCTCTACGGCCGCTCGAGTCGAGGGGGCGTCGACGCCGTCGTCGAGCGAATCCTGCAGTACGCGGGTCAGGTGATGGGCCATGTCGATCTCATTGCGTTGCAGCCATTCGCGTCCCAACTGGTTGAACTGATCGACTGCCACCAGCGTGGTCGTGGTGGAGAGTGCGATCATGCTCACCAGATAGACGAACACGATGCGCGCGAACAGGCTGCGGTAGGTTCTGCGCAACGATTGGCCGAGGCTCATGGGGCGTTCTCGTCGGAGGCTGATGCCGGGGCGACGGCGGCGTCGGTGAACCGGTAACCGGTGCCCCATACGGTGAGAATGTACTCGGGCCGCGCCGGGTCTGGCTCTATCTTGCTGCGCAACCGATTGATGTGTGTATTGACGGTGTGATCAAAGCCGTCGAATTCCGGGCCCCATACGGCATCGAGCAACTCGCTGCGGGAAAATCCCTTACCAGGGTGGCGGGCAAAGAACACCAGTAGGGCGAACTCCCGGGTCGTGAGTTGAATCATGTTTCCGTCGAATTTGACGCTGTAACCGTCGATGTCGATCTCCAGCGCTTTTATCTTCATAAGCGTCGACGACGTACGCTCCTCCATCGCCTTTCGACGACGCAGAAGCGCTTGGATTCTCGCCAATAGGATGTCGGTGTCGAATGGCTTGGTGATGTAGTCGTCGGCACCGATTTCCAGACCGACGACCACGTCCCGCGTGCCGGCGAGCGCCGTCAGCATGATGATCGGAATGGTGGCGTCGTGAGTGCGAATGTCTCGACACACGGCGAGACCGTCGATGCCCGGTAACATCAGATCAAGAACGACGAGCGAGGCATTCCGCCATCGATGCAAGGCTTCTTCCCCGGTCGAAACCCAGGTCGGCTGATGGCCCGCCTGTACGAGAATGCTCGTTAATAGCCGACCGATATCGGGATCGTCCTCGACGCAAAGTATCGGGCACGACATATCGGTTCTCCTCTAAGTGAGCTGTGAATCCTAGCCCAATGTACCTCGTCAATCATCACGGAAACGTTATCACCGAACGTTATGATTCCGTGATGATTGAGCTGAATTTCCTGTTTATCTTGGGCAAGCCGTGTCGGACCGGACACGGTTTGCCTAGATAAATCAGGAGAGCATCATGACCCGCACGACACCCAAATATCTACTCGCCTTGAGTGCTGTACTGCTGAGTGGCGGCCTTGCCTTCACCACGCTCGCCAGTGCCCAGACCGACAATATGTCCCAGGACTCGATGAGTCAGGACGGCATGAGCCACGATGATGGCATGAGCCACGACGATGGCATGAGCCACGACGACGGCATGAGCCACGACGATGGCATGAGCCACGACGATGGCATGAGCCACGACGATGGCATGAGCCACGACGATGGCATGAGCCACGACGATGGTATGAGCCACGACGATGGCATGAGCCACGACGATAGCATGAGCCATGACGAAATGAGCAGCGACTCCATGGAGCATGCCAACTAAAAGTTGCGGTCCGGCAGCTAGGCGCTGTCTGGTTTGCCGGACGCTTTCGTTTCGAGGTCAATATCATGTCTGAGTCTGTCAAAGCTACGATCGATAGTGACTCGACCGGTAATGTGCCCGGTGCGCCGGCCACACGAGTGATCAAACGACATACGTTAGCGACTCGTCTGTGGCATTGGACGAATCTCGTCTGCCTGATCGTGTTGCTGATGAGCGGTTTGCAGATATTCAATGCACACCCCGCGCTCTATTGGGGGGAGCAATCCGATTTCGCCAACCCTTTCATCGCGATCCATGCGCGCACCGCTGAGGACGGCGAGCGCATGGGCGTGGTTCGCATCGCGGGGCAGGCGTTCGACACCACCGGTGTACTGGGGCTCTCCGATGACAACGGCCAACTACGCGAACGGGCCTTCCCCCGCTGGGCGACGCTGCCGGGGGACAAGTGGCTGACGATGGGGCGCAACTGGCATTTTCTGGCTGCGTGGATCTTCGTGCCGCTGGTTGTCGCGTATCTGCTCTATATCCTGCTGGTGCCCCAACGACGACGGGCGCTGTTTCCAACGTGGGTGCAGTTGAAGAACATTCCGCGGACACTACTTGATCATGCGCGGCTGCGTTTTCATCACGAAGCTGACTACAACGGTATCCAGAAGCTGACCTATCTTCTGGTGCTGTTCGGGTTGCTGCCAGTAATGATTCTGTCGGGGCTGACTATGGCACCCAGTGTCAACGCTGCCTGGCCGTGGCTCACCGAACTTTTCGGCGGACGACAGAGTGCTCGCACCTTTCATTTTCTCTGTGCAACGGCTCTCATTGGCTTTTTCGTCGTGCACATCGCGCTGGTGCTGGTATCCGGCGTTTTCAACAACCTGCGCTCGATGGTAAGCGGTCGCTACCGTATCCAGGTAGAAGCGCATGACGGATCGGAGCCGAGGCATGACTGACTCGAACACCAGACACTCGACATCACCAGCGCCTGACCGCGCTCGACGGCGGCTACTGGGTGGCCTGTGCGCGTTGGGGGCTGGCACCTTCCTCACCGGCTGCGATCGACTGTCGGAAAGCGCGCCTGTGCGCGCGGCGCTGAGCAACGTCGAGCAACTCTCTTACAAGGCCCAGCGTCTGATCGCCTCGCGCCAGGCACTCGCCAAGGAGTTCGACGAGAGTCAGATCGCGCCGGTGTTTCGTCCCAATGGCACCACCAACCCGCAGGAGGATTACTATCGTGCCTGGGTCGAGAATGGATTCGCCGACTGGCGTCTGACCATCGACGGGCTGGTCGAAGAGCCGATGACGCTGTCGTTGCCGGCGCTTCGGGAGATGGCTTCACGAACCCAGATCACTCGTCACGATTGCGTCGAGGGTTGGAGCTGTATCGGGCAGTGGACCGGCGTTCCTCTGGCGGATCTGCTTGATCGGGTGCGTCCGGCAGATACCGCGCGCTTCGTGGTTTTTCACTGTGCAGATCACACCTACGGTGGGTCGGATCTGTATTACGAGAGCCTCGACATGATCGAGGCGTATCATCCGCAGACGCTGCTTGCCTACGATCTCAACGGCGAACCGCTACCGGTGGCCAATGGGGCGCCGATCCGTCTGCGCGCCGAGCGTCAGTTGGGTTACAAGCAGGCCAAGTACGTGATGCGCGTCGAACTGGTGGAAAGCTTCAAACAGCTCCACGGCGGCAAGGGAGGATATTGGGAGGATAGGGGCTATGACTGGTGGGCGGGCATCTAGGCGATGACCGCCGAGCGCTTGAGGGCTTCACTTTAGGCTCGTCGTACAATCTTTAACGTGCTATCTGTTGTCTGAGGTCCCGATACTTCCGCTCGACGGCTGGGCCGACTAGATTCTGTGCAGGGTACTGCTACTCCTGCTATGGTCGAATACCCCCTTATGTATTGAGCAATCGCTACTATGAATCAACGCCCCAATCCCCGAGTGCTGCTGCGTTTGTTGGGTCTACTGCGCCCCTACCGCACGCGGCTGGCTCTGGCTGGCCTAGCGCTACTCATGGCATCGGGAAGCGTGCTACTGCTGGGGAATGGGCTGCGCTTAATCATCGACCGCGGTTTTCTGGACGCGGATGCGCAGGCGCTAGCGCAAACACTGGCCCTGATGCTGGTGGTAGTGGCCGTGCTGGCGTTTGCCTCCGCACTGCGCTACTACCAAGTGACCTGGATTGGCGAGCGCTTGGCCGCCGACCTTCGCCAGCGAGTGTTTGATCATTTACTCACTTTAGAACCCAGCTTTTTCGAGAGCGCAAGCGACGGCCGCGCCGCGGGGGAAATTGCCTCACGGCTGACGGCGGACACCAGCGTACTGCAGAGCCTGTTTGGCTCCTCGGTATCGCTGGCGCTGCGTAATCTGGTCATGCTGGTGGGCGCCGTGGTGCTAATGCTGGTCACTCAACCGTGGCTCTCGGCAATGGTGCTGATTGGCATCCCCGCCACTCTGCTGCCCATCGTGTGGTACGGCCGCCGGGTGCGGCGGCTTTCGCGCACCAGTCAGGATCGCGTGGCCGAACTAGGTCGCTATGCTGAGGAGGCGCTGAGCGGTATTAAAACGCTCCAGGCATTTACCCACGAGGCGGTGGATAAAAGCCACTATGGCCAGCGGGTTGAACAGGCCTTTGGCAGCGCCGTAGAGCGCACTCAGCAGCGCGCCTGGTTAACCGGTGTCGCCATGCTGGTGGTGTTTACGGCGGTTGGCTTAATGCTCTGGCAGGGCGGTCAGGCAGTGCTAAACGGAACCATGAGTGCGGGCGAGCTATCGGCGTTTATCTTTTACGCCGTGCTGGCAGCAGGGGCCATTGCCACCCTGGCCGAGGTGGCAGGGGATGTACAGCGTGCGGCAGGCGCTGCCGAGCGCTTATTGGAGCTGCTCGATACCCAGCCCGCTATCCAGTCGCCGGTAAATCCGCAGAGCCTGCCAAGCCCTTCGCGTGGTGAGATTACCCTGGAGAACGTCACCTTTACCTACCCTGGTCGGGAAACCCCAGCGCTGAACGGGTTTGATCTACATATCAAGCCGGGAGAACGAGTAGCGGTGGTGGGGCCTTCCGGGGCAGGTAAAAGCACGCTGTTGGCGCTGCTGCTACGCTTTTATGACCCCAGCCAGGGGCGCATTACCTTGGATGATAGGGATGTCCGTACGCTAGATCTTGCCGCCTTACGCAGTGCCATGGGGTTAGTGGCGCAGGAGCCGGTGCTGTTTAGCGGCTCGGTGGCCGAGAATCTTCGCTACGGAGACCCCGAGGCTGATATCGATAGATTGCGCCTTGCCGCTCAGGATGCCAGCGCCCTCGACTTTATCGATGCGCTGCCACAAGGCTTTGATACGCCCCTGGGGCCCGGTGGGGTGCAGCTCTCCGGTGGACAGCGTCAGCGGCTCGCTATTGCTCGGGCGCTGCTCAAAAATCCTGCGGTACTGCTGTTGGATGAAGCCACCAGCGCCTTGGATGCGGAGAGTGAGCGGCTGGTGCAGCAGGCGCTGGATCGACTGATGGTGGGGCGCACCAGCATCGTGATCGCCCACCGGTTGGCGACTGTCATCGCCGCTGACCGCTTGCTGGTGCTTGATGGTGGGAAACTGGTAGCGGCGGGCACTCACGCGGAATTGCTCACCACCAGCGCGCTCTATCGTCATTTAGCCGCGTTGCAGTTTGGCGGTGAAACGTTATAAAACGATTCTTTTAATGATGGGAATACCGATGTCGAGCTTCTGTCAGCGCCTTAATGCCGTAAATGCCCCTTCGATTGGTCTGGGCTGTATGAACCTCTCCCACGGTTACGGCAGCATTGTGCCGGAAAGCGCAGCCCTACGGGCGTTGGATGAGGCCTTTGATATGGGCTATCGCCACTTCGATACCGCCACGCTGTATGGCGCCACGGCCAATGAGAAAGTGGTCGGGCGCGCCCTGGAGGGCAAGCGGCACCAACTCTTTCTGGCCAGTAAATGCGGCATGGCGATGGACCCTGAGTCAGGCAAGCGGGTGATTGATGGCCGCCCGGAAACCCTGCGCAAGCAGTGCGAAGCAAGCCTTGAGCGCCTGCGTACCGACCATTTAGATCTCTACTACCTGCACCGCATGGATCGCCAAGTCCCCATTGAAGAGAGCGTGGGTGCGCTGGGGCGCCTGGTGGAAGAAGGCAAGATTGGTGGTGTGGGGTTATCTGAAATTTCTGCGCTAACGCTGCGCCGTGCGGTCACCGAATATCCCATTGCCGCGGTGCAGTCGGAATACTCGCTGTGGACGCGCAACCCGGAAATCGCCCTGATCGATGCGTGCCGCGAAGTGGGAACTGCCCTGGTGGCGTTTAGCCCGTTGGGAAGAGGCTTCTTAACCGGTGCCATTCAGGATCCAGCGCGCCTAGAGGAGGGCGATATACGCCGTCACATGCCGCGCTTCAGCGCCGACAACTACCCGCATAATCTAAAACTATTTGAACGCCTTGCGTCGCTGGCGCAGGCCTTAAGCGTCACGCCGGGGCAGCTGGCACTGGCGTGGCTGAAAGCCAAAGGCGACGATATTATCCCCATTCCCGGCACTCGCTCCGCTGACCACATGCGCGAAAATTTAGCCGCGGAAACGCTGCACCTGGATGTCACCAGCTTGTCTCAGTTGAATGCCATGATGATGCCAGACCAAGTGGCAGGCGCCCGCTACAACGAGGCCCAGCAGGCAGATATCGACACCGAAGAATTTTAACCACTGTAGCGCCAGCAGACTGCCGATGTATAAAAGCTATTAGATCGGTCACAAAAAGCAAATTGTGCCTATGAGGGATCTGCTTTAAAACAGTACCAAGTGAGTGAAGCGCCCTTCCCCTGCACAGCAGGCAGAGCGATAGCACTATCGTAAGCGTTAGGGGGCTCACCGTCAGTCGACTTGGTAGCCGCTCTTTTCAACATACCCAAGACGAACGCAACCAAGACACAAGCCGTTAAGACACAATGAAGTTAGAGGGAGAGAGCTATGAGTGGTAAATGTCCTGTAATGCATGGTGGTAATACCTCCACGGGCACGTCTAACAAAGACTGGTGGCCGGAAGGAATTAACCTGGATATCTTGCACCAGCATGACCGCAAAACGAACCCGATGGATGCTGATTTTGACTATCGGGAAGAGGTCAGAAAGCTCGATTTTGACGCGCTGAAGCAAGACGTTCACACGCTGATGACAGACAGCCAATCCTGGTGGCCTGCCGATTGGGGCCACTACGGCGGTCTAATGATCCGTATGGCGTGGCACTCTGCGGGTACTTATCGCCTGGCAGATGGCCGCGGTGGCGGCGGTACCGGTAGCCAGCGTTTTGCACCACTCAACTCCTGGCCGGATAACGTTAGTCTTGATAAAGCGCGCCGTCTGCTGTGGCCGATCAAGAAAAAGTATGGCAACAAGATCAGCTGGGCCGACCTGATGATTCTAGCCGGTACTGTTGCCTACGAATCAATGGGACTGCCTGCCTACGGCTTCTCGTTTGGTCGCGAGGATATCTGGCACCCGGAAAAAGATATCTACTGGGGCGATGAGAAAGAGTGGCTGGCACCTTCCGACGAGCGCTATGCGGACGTAGAAAAGCCGGAAACCATGGAAAACCCGCTGGCCGCCGTGCAGATGGGCCTTATTTACGTTAACCCTGAAGGTGTTAATGGTGTACCCGACCCGCTGAAGACCGGCCAGCAGATACGCGAAACCTTCGCTCGTATGGCGATGAACGACGAAGAGACCGCAGCCCTGACTGCCGGTGGTCACACCGTGGGTAAGTGCCACGGTAACGGCGACGCGGCAGCACTGAGTGCTGAGCCCGAAGCATCGGACGTTGAAAATCAGGGGTTGGGCTGGGGCAACCCAACCATGGGTGGCAAAGCGAGTAATGCCGTAACGTCTGGCATTGAAGGCGCCTGGACAACCAACCCAACGCAGTTCGATATGGGCTACTTCGATCTGTTGTTCGGCTACGAGTGGGAGCTGCGTAAGAGCCCAGCAGGCGCTCACCAGTGGGAACCGGTGAACATTAAGGAAGAGGACAAGCCGGTTGATGCCAGCGACCCCTCTATTCGCCACAATCCGATCATGACCGATGCGGATATGGCCATGAAAATGGATCCGACCTACCGCGCCATTTGTGAAAAATTCATGGCGGATCCGGAGTACTTCAAGCAAACGTTCGCTAAAGCATGGTTCAAACTGACCCACCGTGACCTAGGCCCGAAATCGCGCTACATCGGCCCGGAAGTGCCCGCTGAAGACTTGATCTGGCAGGATCCTATTCCGGCTGGTAGCACTGACTACAGCGAAGAAGTGGTTAAGCAGAAAATCGCCGAGGCCGGCCTGAGCATCAGTGACATGGTCAGCACCGCCTGGGACAGTGCTCGCACTTACCGCGGCTCTGACATGCGTGGCGGCGCCAATGGTGCCCGCATTCGTTTAGCGCCTCAGAAAGACTGGGAAGGCAACGAGCCTGCGCGTCTCGCCAGCGTATTAGCAGTGTACGAGAAGATTTCTGCCGACACCGGCGCAAGCCTTGCCGACGTGATCGTTCTGGCCGGTAGTTTCGCCATTGAGAAAGCCGCCAAAGCCGCAGGCTACGACGTTCGCGTACCTTTCCTGAAAGGGCGTGGCGATGCTTCTGCCGAGATGACCGACGGCGAATCGTTTGAGCCGCTAGAGCCGCTGGCTGACGGTTTCCGTAATTGGCAGAAGAAAGACTATGTAGTGAAGCCGGAAGAGCTGTTGCTGGATCGCGCTCAACTGATGGGACTGACAGGGCCGGAAATGGTCGTGCTACTTGGCGGTATGCGTGTACTCGGCACCAACTATGGTGGCACCAAGCATGGCGTGTTCACCGACCGTGAAGGCCAACTGACCAACGACTTCTTCGTCAACCTGACCGACATGGGCAACACTTGGAAGCCGGTGGGCAAAAATGCCTATGAGATCCGCGATCGTCAAACCGACGCTGTTAAGTGGACCGCTTCCCGTGTTGACCTGGTGTTCGGATCTAACTCGCTGCTGCGCTCTTACGCGGAAGTCTACGCCCAGGATGATAACGACGAGAAGTTTGTCAAAGACTTCGTCGCCGCCTGGACGAAAGTGATGAACGCGGATCGCTTTGACGTCGCTTAAGCGCTCACACTAAGTACTAGGCACTTTAGTTCTTGTGTAAGTAAGCCTGCATCTTAGGATGCAGGCTTTTTTATTAGGCGCTCACTAAAAGGCACCCAAGCGGGTGCCTTTTAGCCTTATTAATGATGAGAAATTAGAACTCTTCCCATTCTGCCACTTCATGCTTTTGCTGAGTGGCCTGGGGAGGGCGGCTAGGTGCTTGAGGTAGTGCAGTGCCTGTCCGCGCTTTATGTGCTGCCGTATAGGGTAGCGCAGAGTTCTCAGCGCCGCCTTCACTGAGCACAAACTCGCTCATCAGTTGATCCAGCCGTTGCGCATTATCGCGCATATTGGTGGCAAGCGTGGCGCTCTGGCTGACCATGGCAGCATTCTGCTGGGTCATCATATCCATCTCTGCCACTGCGGTATTGACCTGTTGGATGCCAGTGGTTTGTTCCCGGGCGCCGGCAGCAATCTCGGCGATCACATCCGACACTTGAGTAACGCTGTGCCGAATCTCCTTCATGCGATCAGCCGCCGCCTTGACAATATCACCGCCTTCTTTTGAATGACTCACGGACATATCAATCAGTGCACGAATATCATGTGCCGCAGATGCCGAGCGACTGGCGAGTGTGCGGACTTCGCTCGCTACAACAGCAAAACCACGGCCCTGTTCGCCGGCGCGGGCAGCCTCCACCGATGCGTTGAGTGCCAATATATTGGTTTGAAACGCGATCGAGTCAATCAAGCCAATGATGTCGCTTATTTTATTGGCCGAATCACTAATCGCGGCCATCTTGGCTTCCATTTGATTCATCGAATCGGTGCCTCGCTCTGAGGCATTGGCTGCTTCTAACGCGAGGCTATTCGCCTGCTCGGAGGCTTGGGAAGTATGCGTTACCGTTGAGTGAATTTGCTCCATTGAGGCGGACGTTTCCTGAAGATTAGCCGCCGCTTGTTCGGTACGTGACGAAAGCTCCTGAGTGCCATCCGCCATATCGCTGGCATCGGATAGTACCGTGCGGGCGTTTTGGCGCACTTCATGAAGGGTAGACTGCATACGCTCCACAAAGGCGTTAAAGCCGTGGGCGAGATCGCCGATTTCATCCTGGGTTTTGGCTTCTAAACGGCGCGTTAAATCACCTTTTCCTTTGGCAATATCCGCCATGGCACTGGCGGTATGCTTGATGGGGGCAAGTGAACGCCGCGCCGCATAGGCAACCACCACCAACAGCAATGCCAAGAGCAGTCCACCCGCCAGCAGCAGCGACTGCAGCAGGCTGTTAGTCACGGTCGTAAAGGCGGTGATGGGCACGGTGACCCCGACCACCCAGGAAGTGCCTTCCACTGGGCTCCACATAAGCACGGTCTGCTCACCGCTGGGCATGGTTATTTCACCGGAGCCCGCTGTGCCGCTGAGTATTTGCTGACTCAATGCATCCAGCCCTTGGTAGCCCTGCTGGTCGGCATCGGTGTAATTGAGCGACATGCGATACTCTTCAACCGGGTGAGCAATGACTTGCCCTTGGCTGTCGATTAACCAGCCGTAGCTGCCATCGCCAACATTAATATCGGAGGTAATATCAGATACGGCGGCCATGGAGACAGTCATACCCAGCAGTCCCGCTCGATTGCCACGTTCATCGAATACAGTATCAGCGACAATAGCCGTTGGCAGGCCACTCACCATGGAGATAACCGGATCGCTGAGCAGACTATCCTGGGTGCCGTCAGTCACTAAGGATTTGAAATAAGGACGTTCTGCTATCTCCAAGTTGACGCCTGCGTGAGTTAGGGTCGCTCCGGATGCGTCAGCAAAGAACAGAGACTCGATGGTGCCCCCCGGCGGATAGCGCTTTTCGAGCCAAGCGCGGTGAGACGCAAGCGGCACGTCTTCCACCAAACGCTCATCCTGAGCAAGTACGGAGATCCAATTACGGTACCCGGTAATCCAGCGGCTGATTTCATCTGCCCGCGCTTCTACCTGCCGCTTACCGGCATTATCAATTAACGCTGGAATGGCCTGATTAAGCTGTTGATTGACGACAAAGCCTAAAATAACGGCTACCACTAAGAGAGGTATAGCGACAGCGACCAGCAGTTTCTGCGTCAGTGAAAGACGAGAAATTTTTTTCATTTGTTGCCTCGATATGTTGGCCAGAAGCAAAGCACGAGGATGTTGATGAGTGCCATGCTTTGACTGTTTAATGGTTCCCTGGGTGTTATTCTTACTACCGCTAATCATTAACGGCCGATCCTGCACTTGCTTAAATATTTGAGTTTTTTAATATCTTTTTGGCTTACATAGTAATGTTAAACTAAAAGTCTGTTTTGGCTTTTAATGTAACTTTTGTTGTATTTTTGTATGGCGCTTGCGCGCTTCTTGTATTTTTTAGTGATTTTGTTAAATCATCGGGGTAGTCGACATCAGTGCACACGCCTGGGTCGTTGAGAAAGACATGAATAACACGTTTGCTATGCTTTTTGATGACAGGACTTGCACCTCTGTCGTTTTCTAAAAGTGCCAATTCGTGCCAGAATTCTCTTCCAAAAACAACAGGATGCCCTGGGTTTCCTTGGTGTAGCGGCTGTACGATACTCTCTGGAGTGGCCATTTTTGTTAATACATTGCATGTTTCTTCGCTTACCCACGGGAGGTCGGCTAGCCATACTGCAGCAGCATGATAATGATGCAAGCTTTCATCGCTGCAGAGTTGTCTAAAAGCATCGCTAATACTGTAACCAAGCCCTAAATGACTGCGCTGACTAACAATAATTTGATTAGTTGGTGTAAGGCCGAGTGACTGGGCGTTATCTTCGGGTTTGATAACAACACGGTTATTAGAAAAAGTTTTCTGAATAGTTCGTAAAGTGGAGCTAAGCAGCGTTTCCCCATTGCCTAACTTGGCGACTCTTTTATCGCTGCCAAAGCGGCTTGATTGGCCTGCCGCCATCACAATGGCTATGATATCGCTACAAGGCATGGCGTTCTTTTCCGCGAGAGAGGCGAGCAATATCGGCCATCACGGCTAGCGCAATTTCAGCCGGTGTTTTGCTGCCCAGATTAAGCCCAATGGGCATGGCAATTCTTGCTACTTGGCTTTCCGTCAGGCCGCCAGAACGTAGCAGTCGTTCGGCGCGCTGCTGTGATGTCTGCTGAGAGCCCATAACGCCAATGTAAAAGGCGTCCGTTCGGACGGCTTCGATCATCGCTAAATCATCGATACGCGGGTCATGGGTCAAGGCCACAACGGCAGTATTGGCATGGCAACCGCCCGAGGCAATAAACACCGAGGGCAGTACCGCCTGCACTTCCACTCCGGCGACAGCAAAGTTTTGCCTAGCTTCGTCTCTGGGATCGCAGACAATCACTTCAAAGCCAAGCGTTTGGGCAAACAGCGCACAGGGCGCAGAGACTGAAGAGATCCCCGCGATAATCAGTCGTAGCGCAGGGCCTATGCGAATATTGACGCTATCTGTATCGAAAGTAACGGTGGGCTCGGTGTTATTCGATGGGTTAAAGCGCTTGCCGCTGCCATCCAGTGTGATACAGCGGGTTAGCGGTTGGCGACCCAGTAGCGTGGCATGCATCACTTCTAGGTGAGTGAGGTTTTCGGTGTTGGGCGCTAGCCGTTCAACCAACACTTCAAGGCGACCACCGCAGGGTAAACGAATATCCGCTGAACCAGCGTCACCGCCATAGCGCACCCGTTGAACCGGTTCGTTAAACTCACCCTTTTGAAGCCTTGCGATAAAGTCTTCTTCGACACAGCCACCTGACAGTGACCCCAGATAGTCGCCTGTCGAACATGCGACCAGCATGGCACCCGGCTCCCGGGGGGCCGAGCCAAAAGTTTTCAGAACTGTGCATAGCCAAACGGTCAGCCCCTGGTTGGCCCATTTCAACGCACGTTCGATAACCTGTAGATCAAGATGGTGCATTAAATCGCCGCCTCCATGGGGAGTCGAAGGGCGGCTTTCAGTGCATCGCGAATGGTATCAGGGGTAAAAGGGGGATGGGTAAAGCGTACCCCCGTGGCATCAAAAAGCGCGTTGGCAATCGCGGGAGCGCCGGGCAGTGAGGCGGACTCCCCAACACCGAGTGGGGGCAGTTCAGGGCGATCAAGCAGCATGACGTCGATGGGAGGCAGCTCCGAGAAACGCAGAATAGGGTAGCCGCCCCACTCTCTGCTGGTCGGTAAACCATCCTCAAAGGTTACCCGCTCCTTTAAAGTGCGGCTGAGCATCTGGATCACATTGCCATGCACCTGATGGCGAACGCCGGCGGGGTTCACCATCAAGCCTGCATCCTGGCCTACATATAAGTTCTCGACGACAACCCGCCCACTCTTCACATTGACTTTTAGCTCAATCACCCAGGCGGCGAGCGCGGCGCCAAAGCCGGGAAATTTACTATGTACGTACTGGGCGTAAGCGAAGCCTCGGCCGTAGCGCCACTCGCCATCGCTACTCGGATTGGCGTTAGCGGTGCAGGGCTTCCAGTTCGCACGTTCGGCTAGCGCTTCGACAAGCTCGCAGGCGCGGTTATCTGCTAAGTAGCGTAACCGGTAGGCGACAGGATCTTCACCCGCCAAGTAGGCGAGTTCATCAATATAGCTTTCGTGGGCGAAGGTGCTGGGCAGCGCCGAGACACCACGCAGCCAGGAGGCGCGCATCAGGGTCGGGACGTCGTCGCACACTATTTGGCGATGAGGATAGCGGTAGGGCGGCACCGACGTTCGATCCCCCATTTCAAAGGGGATATCAATCGGTGAGGCAGCACCGGTCAGCAGTAGTGCCAGGGTGGGCGCACTGTTAGAGGGGTAGCGCGTATTAAAGCGATAGCCTGCTGGGCTGCCATCTGCGTTTAAGCCGCCCTGAATGGCCATATACTGAGCAGCCCCTTTAGGCTCCCAGGTGTGCTCCTGCTCACGGGTTAGTTGTACACGAACAGGTCGACCCACCGCCTGAGACAGCAGCACTGCATCCGCGCCAACGTCGTCGGCGCAGTTGCGGCCATAGCAGCCTGATGTTTCCATGCGGGTAATGGTGATAACGCCTTCGTCCAAACCGGTAAGGCGGGCGAGGTCGGCGCGCAGGCTGTGTGGATTTTGGGTGCCCGACCATACGTGAAGGCCATCTTCGTTGGCATCGGCGACAGAGCACGAAGGGCCGATGGAGCCATGCAGCTGGAATGGCCACACATAGTGACGATTGAGCGGATGCTGTGCGGCAGCCAGAGCGTTATCGAGATCACCCTCTTCGAGGAGTATGCGCTGCTTGCTAGGCAGGTCAAGCAGTGCTTGCTCTATGTTGTCCAACTGAGGCAAGCCTTCGATTGGGCGCCACTGGATCTTTAGCTGTTTGGCTGCGGCAGCAGCCTGCTCTTCACGCTCGGCCACCACGCCAACAAAGTCACCGACCACCACCACGCTTACCACACCTGGCAAATGCGCCACAGAGCTTTTATCTACCGCGATTAAACTGTTGCCAATAAAGTCGCCGCTATCATGGCCTACATAAGGCGGGCGAATCACTCGCCCATGCAGCATGTTGGGCAGACGTAGGTCGTGGATAAAGGTCAATTGCCCGGTGGCCTTGGCGGGTATATCCACGCGGGAGGTCGATTGGCCGACCAGGGTATAATGGCTGACCGGTTTAAGCGGCACCTCATCGGCAAGCTTTAATGCATGACGGGTGCCCCGCAGTAACTCCCCAAAGCTAACGGATGAGCGGTTATTATCACTTGGCGTAATGGCGCCGTTCTGGCAGCTAAGTAGCGAGCGTTCAGTGTCAAAGTGCTGTGCTGCCAGGGTTAATAGGTACTCCCGCGCCTGTGCCGCAGCTCGACGTAAAGGCTCGGCAGTGATCTGAATCGACGCACTGGCAATGGTGGGGCCTTGGTTGGGGGCTTCAACGGAGTTGCCCAGTACCATGGTAACGCTGTCGAACGCGACGCTAAGCTCTTCTGCGACAATTTGAGCGAGCGCCGTGCGTATGCCAGTGCCCAGGTCTACGTGGCCGTTGAAAGCCACGATATGACTATCGCTCAGTACGGCAATAAATATCTCAGGCTCATGTGGGGTGAAGTTTGAGTGTGTACCTGGCTGTCCGGGCGCGGGTTTAGGGGGCGTAACCGGGTCGCGATAGATCACCAGGACATCAGACCCATACAGCAGTGACTCTCTTGTATAGTCTGATTTATCAGCCATGTCTGCCTCCCACGCTCGCATTTAAGATGATCAGTGCGGATGAATTTTAGGTGATGAAAGAGCAATAACTAAGGTAAAATTATAGCGTGTACGCCATAAAAGCATGATGAATTGATCCAGCGCAAGGAGTATTTCATACGTTGATGCATCATTTTGTGAACCAGTGCCATACTCGATACACGACGTCGCCAATAGATTAAGGATATGGAATGACAACGGATAGTGCGTTCAAACACTCGTCTTCCAGCGAGCACTCTACACCTTCAGAGCAAGGGTATGATTTTTCTGAGCAAGTAGGGCATTTACTGCGTAAAGCCTACCAGCGGCATACGGCTATTTTTCAGCGCTACAGCAGCGATAAACAGCTCACGGCCATCCAGTTTGTAACGCTGTGCACGGTGATGGAGCGCGGCCCCAGCTCGTTAACCGATATCGTCAACGCCACGGCGATTGATCCAGCCACTATTCGTGGCGTCATTAAACGTCTTAAAGCACGGGGGTGGATCGCACTAACCACCGACCCCAATGATCAACGCAAAGTCATGGTCGTGATCACCGAGCCCGGTGAGACATTAGTCGAGGGCATGGTGCCCAATGCCAAGCAAATTAGCGATCAGACCATGAAAAATCTCAACCCGGCAGAGCGGGTTGCTTTAATGCATCTGCTGGAAAAAATGAACGCGGATGGGTGACCCAAAAGAGAGGCCCTCTCCCGCGTTTTATAGGTCCTCCTACCGCTTCATTAAGTAACCCAATGTTTCATCCAGTCCAATCACATCCCCATATTTGCTATCGATATCAAACAGGTTAGCTTCATGGGGCGCGGGGTGGCGGTCGCCCACGCAATCACGTACCACCATCACCCGAAAGCCGTGCTGTACGCCGTCAACGGCGGTGGCGCGAATGCAGCCGCTGGTGGAGCAGCCGGTGATGATCAGCGTATCGATACCCATGGCGACCAGCGTGGAGGCGAGCGAGGTGCCAAAGAACGCGCTGGCATACTGTTTGGTCATTACCAGCTCATCTTCACGGGGTGCCACCTCGGGGCAGAACTCGGCGTAAGGGTTGCCCGCCACCATCGCCCGCATGACCGGTGCCTTCTTGACCCAAATGCCGCCATCGATCTGATCCGGGGCGTGATAAAGGATGTTGGTGTGGATAACAGGCGTACCTGTACGCCGCGCGGTGTTTAATAGCGGCGGCATATTGGCCACGGCGTCCACCACACCCTGGGCAAATAACGGCGAGCCGGGGGTGGTGTAGCCCTGCATAAAATCAACTACCAGCAACACGGGTTTTTTACCAAAACCAATGCGCCCATCCCAGACGCCTTTGTAGTTGTTATCTAAGCTGTCATCTAAAGAGCTGTCACCAGCACCGCTGCTGCTGGTTGCCTGGCTGGGATTCGTCATGGCGCTATCTCCTAATAAGCCCCTGATAAGAGTGCACCCGCACCTGGGACAATAGGCTCCAGGTCGAGCGCCTTAAGCATGGCGTAGGTGGTCGCGATAGCTGCGGTTACCACCGGCTTACCGGTCAGGGCTTCGACCTTGGCGACGGCTGGCAGCGATGGCATTTGTACACAGGCTGACAAGACGATAGCGTCCACGTTACTTAAATCGAGACTGGCGACGATCTCGGGGAGATTGGCGGGGTCGTGGCGAGCGACATCCAGGTTATTGGGAATCTCAAGCGCGCGGTAGTCGAGCACATCGATCCCTTCCTGACGAATGTAGTCCACCACCATTTCGGTCAGCGGCTTCATGTAGGGGGCCACTACCACCACGCGCTTGGCTTTCATCACTCCCAGGGCATCCACCAGCGCACCGGCGCTGGTGACCACTGGCGTGTCGCAGCCGTTCTCTTCGGTGCGGCTGCGCAGACGCTTTTGCGACTCTCGGTGGTAGCCGGGCCCCATCGCCATAATGGCAACCAGGCAGGCATACCCCATCACATCCACCGCTGCATCAGAAAGCTCCAGGGCGCAGCGATCCGACTCTGCATCCATGGCAGCCAGTTCGTCCTTGCTGACGTTCTTCATGCGCATGCGGCTGGAGTGAAAGGTAAAGCGTTCCGGGCGGATTAACTGCCGCGCCGTAAGCATGGCGGGTATTTCGGTCTCCATGGTGATATTGGAGCTGGGGACGATCTGGCCGATACGGTAGCTTTTGATCTCGTTCTTTATATAGTTGCTGGTCATGGTATTTGGCCTCTCTTAGAGTTCGCTGCCCAGGAAGTCTTCAAACGCGGCAAAAAAACCGTCGAAGTCATCCCAGGGAATCATGTGACCCGCTTTTTCCGCGGTAGAAATACGAACCGTCGGTAGAAGGGCGCGTATTTCGGCGCGATCTTCATCCTGGATAACACCGCCTTTGCCTGCACACATCAGCAGCGTGGGCACTTTGATAGCGGGGAAATCCTGGTGGATATCGACGCTGTGGAACTCTTCAAACGCCTGAACAATGGCGGGCTCAAAGCAAGTATGTAACCACTCGGCGCGTAACCGCAGTTGCTCGTCGCTCCAGGTGGGGCAGTAGTGGCGCATGGTCTCGATATCGGCACCACGTGTGCAGTCGCGAATCGAATCCACGTACCAGGGCAGCTTGCTGGGGTACTCACGGCGTCCTGGCCCTGAAACCGGTGGGTCGATAAGTACCAGTTTGTCGATTCCCGTGGCGCCGCGACTCATGGCGCGTAGCGCAAAGCGCGCACCCATGGAGTGGCCCGCCAGAATGACATTGCTCAGACCCAGCGCATCAATAAAGGCGATCACATCGTCGGCGCAAGTGTCGGTGTCATAATCGAGCTCGGGTCCGGTAGACGACAAGCCGCGTCCACGAACATCCAGCACATAAGTGTCGAAATGCTGGCCGAGCCGCTCGGCCACAAAACGCCAGGTGATGGCTGGGCTGGTAATGCCCGGTATCAGTACCAGCGGTTGGCGCGAAGTCTCGGCGCTGTCGGCAAAGCGCAGGTAGTGCTGACGAATACCATTGGCGTGCACGTTGGCGCCATAGAGATAGGTGCTGTTCATGCTGGGCTCCCTTGACTGGTTGGTTGCTTCAGCGGTACTTCAAAGGGGTCATAGGCGAATACCCAGGCCGGGTCTTCGTCTTCCCGTAACCAGGTATTGTCGTGGGAAACCTGCTGAACCCGCGAGGCGCGTTCAAAACGGTTGGTGCGGTAAAGTTCGAATGCCTGCTGGTAGTGCTCGGCGCCCACTTCCTCCAGGCAGCGTACCAGCATGGCGGCATCCTCGATGGCCATGGCAGCGCCCTGGGCCATATGAGGCTTCATCGGGTGGCAGGCATCGCCCAGCAGCACCAGTCGATTTTCATGCCACAGTGGCAGCGGGTTGCGCTCCAGCAAGGGCCATTTGGTGACGGTTTCAGTGCAGTCAATCAGCGCTTGTACGGTGGGGTGGTAACCCTCGAATGCTTTGCGCATCTCTTCCCGTGAGCTGTCGACGAAGGAAGTGCCGTGGTTCCAATCGGGTTCAGGCACGCCGGTAACGTAGTAATACTCCTTCTCGTCGCCGGTCACGAAGTACACCATCATGTGCCGGTCTTCCGACCACCACTTCACGCAGGCTTCGAAATCCAGGTCATATGCCTTGAGTTTTTCGGCAGAGATAATTGCCCGGTGAGCGACCCAGCCGCTATAGATCGGAGCCTCTGGGCCCAGTAGCTTCTCGCGCAGCCGAGAATTGACACCGTCTGCGCCGATTACCAGGTCGGCCTCTTCCGTCGAACCGTCAGCGAAGGTCATGACGACCTTGTTGCCGCTGTCGTCGACATCGACCAGGCGCTTATCGAAATAGAGGTTGTCCTGGTCGAGCGTGCTGACCATCAATTCGTGCAAATCACCACGGTGTACGGTGATGTAGGCCGCCCCATAGTTTTCGCGAGCAAACTCGCCTAGCGGGATGCGAGACTGATACTCGCCGGTCATACCGTTGCGGCTAAACCAGTAATCGGGGTGTGAGCCCATGGCATTGAGCTTCTCCTCAATGCCGATCCGGCGCATTACTTTCATCACGTTGGGGCCAAGGTGAATGCCTGCCCCAAGGCGCGCAAACGCTGGTGCCTGTTCGTACACCTTGGTGGGGTAACCCGCTTTCTGCAGTAGTGCGCCTGCAGCGGCGCCGCCAAGGCCCGCGCCAATAACGGCTATGGTGGGTTTATTGTTCATATCCTGGTTTCCTCGCTGTTTTATTCGCCTATCACTCGTTTCTGAATGCGTTCGTGAATGCTATAAAACAACGTATACACCATTTATTTTTTGGTCAAGAATTAGTTTCGAAATTATTTTTTAACGAAAACAAGGCGGTATTTTTAAATAAATACATGAATTTAATGGATTTATTGCTGTTTTTTTGGTTTTATGCAAAAACTTGAACAACGTGTACATTGAGTGCTATACGTTTATTAGGCTTATTTTTATAGCGTACGCACCTTTAATGCTCGATGGGTATTAGCTCTGCACTCAGCTGGTGCAAGTCGATTGGCCGTATGTGAAAGGTAGATGAAAATAGGCTGGTTTAAGGTGCTACGAAGCGTGTTTGGCAGGCAGTATTTATTAGTAATATCTAAGTCATATCCAAGCCCTACTCAGAGCAAGAGGGCGGGCTTAACAATAACGATGATGATCCCCTATGATGCTAAAGCTAACTATCAATGGGCAAGAACGCGAGCTGGCCGTGCCGCCGCAGACACCATTGCTCAATGTGTTGCGTAACGACCTGGCGCTCAATGGACCCAAGTATGGCTGTGGTTTGGGCGAGTGTGGGGCATGCAGCGTATTGATTGATGGCATGGCCGCACGCACCTGCGTGCTGCCCGTGTCCGCTGCCGTTGGCCATGAGGTAACTACCCTTGATGGTCTTTCCCAGGGCGGTGAGCTTGACCCTGTACAACAAGCCTTTATCGATGCTCAGGCAGCCCAGTGTGGCTACTGTTTGAACGGCATGATCATCACTATTCGTGCGCTGCTAAATCATAATACCCAACCCTCTACGCAGCAGATTCGCACCGCTTTAGAGCATAACCTCTGCCGATGTGGCACCCATGTTGAAATTCTCCAGGCAGCGGAGCGTGCCGTGGTCATTAACGCGGCCGCGTTGCAGGAGGCTTCTCATGAGTGAAGGGTCGATGCTCCATGGTCAGCAAGAACAGGCCGGCATCCCCGCGCTGCTAGCGAAGGCACGTTTTGGTGTCGTCGTGCGTCCACCTTACTACCGGTGGAATGGTGAGCGTTTTGAGAGTGATCGCTTAGTTGGCGTCGATAGCAGCCGCATTGCCTCACTATCTGGATCTATTGAAGTCGTGGTGGAAGGGAATTTTGTGGGGGTGGTTGCCGATAGTTTGGCCTTGGCGACCGATGCCGCTAAACAACTGAAGGTTGAGTGGCAGGCCGTTCACCAGACGCCCGAACAAGCGCCTGAAAGCGATCAAGCGCCCTCTGATTCGCCTCTTGTTATGCCTGGCCAGTCGTACATGCATTCGAACCATGGGTATGGCTGGCCGAGTCGCATGCGCTGGGGCAGTCACCCCAGCTTGGTAATTGCCGATTGTTGCGACCAACAATTGAGTGTGTGGGGGCAAACCGTCACCCCAGCGGCGCTTAAACAGGATCTAAGCCGGTTAACCGCGCTGAATATTAGCCAGATTGAGCTTTATAGCGCCGATGGTAAACACGCATCAAATCAGGCCTCAGGGCTGGGTCGCCATTGCGGTGACGATGCCGCGGTGGATGCGGCGTTGATGTCGCGGACGGTGGGCGGCCCGGTAGCCGTCTGGCTTGATGCCCGCTACACCAAAGATGTTCAGGCATTGGGCCAAGCGCAGCGAATTAGCCTAAACGCGGATATTGCCAGTAGTGGTGAGATAGCCCGTTATCACTATCAGCAGGCCAATCTCACTGGTGAAGTGGCTGCCGTAGGGTTGTTGTTGAGTGGTAGGGCCGCGATAACACCGTCTAGCGCTGAGGCCTCCGCCGGCGAGCAAGACACAACGCCGTTCTCGCCCTATGTATTTCGTGACCAATACCTTGCCGCACGCTCCCAGTCAGACTCGCTCTCCACCAATTCCACCTTGATGGGTATACAGCAGACGTTCGCTCGAGAATCTTTTTTAGATGAGGTTGCCCGCGAGAGTGACCAAGACCCTGTCGTGCTGCGACTTCGACATCTTGACGATGCGCGTGGTATTGAGCTGATTGAGTCCGTTGCTAAACGGGCCGAGTGGCAAAGGGCGTTCAATCCATCAGCGGACTCTTTACCCCAGGATCTATTGCGCGGGCGGGGTTTTGCCTACTCCCAACTACCTGACCGCGAACAACGTGTGGAATCGGGAGTGCGCTCTGCCTGGATTGCCGATGTGGAGGTCAATCGCGTTACCGGCGATGTTCAGCTTACCCGTTTGGTCGTTGGTCAGGACGTCGGCTCTGATGTGGATACTGATCGCCTTCAGCAAACGCTACAGGCCCGGATCTTGGGTGAAGCGCGCCCCCTTTTGGGGCAGGCACCCAGTTTCGACGAGTGGGGTGACGGCAGTCGTACGCTGACTAAAAGTGAATATTCAGCAGGATTACCAACCACCGCTTCTTCGCCAAGCCCTGTTGAGGAAGGTGTTAATCAAACCGCCGGTGAAGACGTATTAACCGGTGCGGAGCTATCGCCGGGTGTTGCGGTAATAGCCAATGCGCTTTTTGATGCCACTGGCCTGCGTTTTCGCCAACCACCGTTTACCGCCAATCGCGTGCGCCAGGCACTCGAAGCTTCGTCCACCGAGGAGGCAGGGCGCCCATCTAAATTGAAACCGCCGCGGTCAACGAAACGGCGCTGGTTAGCCGCCGCAGCGTTTACCACTATTGCGGGCACTGTTGCCATGGCATGGCCGTGGAAAGGGGCCATTGCGCCTGTCTCTCGGCCAGCTAGCAACCTCTATTCCGCCGAGACCATTGAGCGTGGGCGACTCGTTGCGGCTGCAGGCGACTGCGCGGCGTGTCATACCACAGAAGGTGGCGTGACCAATGCCGGTGGGCGTGGGTTTGAGACACCTTTCGGGACGCTCTACAGCACGAACATTACGCCGGATGAGGCGACGGGGATTGGTCAGTGGTCTTACGCAGCCTTTGAGCGCGCCATGCGCCACGGCATTAGCCGCGATGGCAGCCACCTGTATCCCGCGTTCCCCTATACGGCGTTTGCCAAGACCAGTGATGCCGATTTACAGGCGCTTTACGCCTACTTAATGGCTCAGCCCCCCGTGTCGACTGAAAAAAAAGCCAATGCGCTCACTTTCCCCTTCAGTGTGCGTAGCTTAATGGCAGGCTGGAATACGCTTTATCACGACGCAACTCCTTTCCAGCCTGACCCCATGCAGAGCGAACTGTATAACCGGGGAGCCTACCTTGCCGAAGGGTTGGGCCACTGCAGCGCTTGCCATAGTCCCCGCAATGCCATGGGCGCTGAGAAAAGCGGCGAGGCGTACTTTGCCGGTGCCTTTGTAGATGGTTGGGAAGCACCACCGCTTAATACGCTGTCGCGTGCGCCCATCCCGTGGAGTGAAACATCGCTTTACGACTATCTGCGCCACGGTGAATCTGAGCTTCACGGCGTTGCCTCTGGCCCTATGGCCCCGGTGGTAGCGGGGCTGGCTGAGCTGCCTGAATACGATGTGCGGGCTATTGCTCACTATGTGGCCGCCCAGATGCAGGCGCCCACAAGTAATAGCGATGCGGCTGTGGCGGAAGCTACGCAGCGCGTGACCAGTGCAGCCGTTAGCTCAACAGAAATGGAGGCAGGGGAGCGGCTCTTCGAGGGCGCCTGTGCGGCGTGCCATGTCGATTCTGGCGTTCCTACCTTTTCGAGGGCGGGCACTAATCTGGCGCTGAATACCAATTTACACAGCGATCATCCCGATAACGTTATTCAGTCAATTTTGGGGGGTGTCCACGCCGAACATGTTCCCGGTATTGGTAGCATGCCAGGCTTTGCCGACAGCTTTAGTAATACCCAGGTCGCTGATTTGACGACCTATCTCCGAGCGCGTTTTGCCCCAGAGAAAGCGCCTTGGCAAAAAGTAAAACAACGTATCGCAGATATACGCCAGCCTCACCACAACAACACTCACTCTTCTCCCTGACGTAATAAAACGAGGTGGATTATGAAACGCAGTAAATGGATATGGCTAGTATGGGCAGTGGTCCTGCTGAGCTACCTGGTGCCTTATACCCTCTTGAGCGGTGTCGCGCTTTGGTACGGCAGTTTCCTGTTCTGGATGTTGGCAGGGTTGGCCATCATTGCGCTGAATGTGTTTATCACTAAAGATTTTGAGGAGCACAGCAATGACTGAGTCACTTATCTGGTGGTCCATTGCCATCTACTTATTAATCGCTATTGGCATTGCGATTATGTCTCGCCAAGGCCCTTCCGAAAGTATGTCGGGATACTTCCTGGGTAACCGACAAATGAACGGCTTTGTCTCGGCGCTGAGCTACAGTGCCACTACCTACAGTGCCTTTATGATGGTGGGCTTGGCAGGTCTTACCTATGCCGGCGGCGTTGGCGCGCTCGGTTTTGAAATCATCTATTTCGCCGGTGTCTCTCTGGTGGCTGTTTTCGGTCCCAAATTCTGGGCAGTCGGCAAGAAGTTCGGCTATGTGACGCCCAGCGAGATGCTGGGCCACCGCTACAACAGCAAACATGTGGCCATGGCTGTCTCGATTGCCAGTTGTATCTTCCTGATTCCCTACTCGGCCGTTCAGCTCGCGGGTGTCGGTTACCTGTTGCAGGGGATTACTGATGGCGCGATTACCTTTACTACCGGGGTGGTGCTGGCCACGGTGATCGCTATCTTCTTCTCCTATATCGCGGGGATTCGTTCGGTGATGTGGACCGACTCGCTCCAGGCCATCATGATGATTGTTGCCTCAACCCTGGTGGCCTTCCTGGTGATCCAGGGCTTGGGTGGTTTCGGCGCACTATTCGATACGCTGGCAACGGAACATCCGCAGTCACTCACGGTGCCTGGCCCTGGCCTGTTCAGCTTTGTCACTTTCCTGGGGCTCACCATTCCCTGGTTCTTCTTTAGTATCTCCAACCCACAGGTCAGTCAACGCCTGTTTATGCCCTCCTCGCTGCGCTCCATGCGCCACATGCTGATTGGCTTCCTGGTGTTTGGTTTTATCTACACCATGGTCTCTGTGCTTTGGGGTTTCTCTGCCTTAGCCGCTTTCCCAAGTCTTGCAAGTGCAGATTTAGCCACGCCCACGCTGTTGGCCTCGGAGTTTGTACCGCCAGTGCTTGGCGTCATCGTAATGATCGGCATCATGGCCGCCGCCGTCTCCACCATCGATTCGATCATGCTGACCCTGGCGTCCATGGTCTCCCGCGACGTCTATGCGAACGTTAAATCGAACGTCAGTGAAAAGCGCCAACTGCTGGTGGGCAAGTTCGTGGTGCCGGTGATCGCACTGATGGCGCTGGCCTTTGCCGAGCTGCAGCTTGACCTTATTGCGGTGCTGTCGGTGGCTGCTTCCTCTGGTCTGGTAGCCATGGTGCCCGCCCTTATCGGTGCCTTCTATTGGAAGCGCGGTACTGGCGTCGGTGCACTGGTAAGCGTGGTGGGCACCAGCGCCTTTGTACTGCTGATGTATGCCACTGGTAATTCACTGCTGGGCCTGCCCGCCGGTGTATGGGGCATTGTGGTCGCTAGTGTGCTGTTTGTTGGCGTTAGTTTAGCCACCAAGCCTCATCAAGCCACCACGGATGCTTTCTTTGCGGCTATCTCTGAAGAGCTGAGCAAAAAGCGCAGCACTACCACCGATCAAGCGACGAAAGAGGCGGCTGCCTAATTGACGTTCAGCTTTGACCCGATAACACCATAGAGCGCTTGGTGTGCCCAAAGGCGAGCACGAGCGCTCTCAGCTAACACTTCCCGGTACGTTACAGCTGTGCTTTCGCCTGGGGAGTTAGGAGACTTTATGGATCACGCAAGCTTTGCCGAAATTTGCCTCCATCAGCTAAAAATGTCCGGCGTACATGAAGGCGAAAAACTCGTCGTACTGACCCAGGGCAGCGAACGCCTTGATTATGCGGATGCCTTTATGGCGGCGGGGCAGCGTTTAGGCGCCAATATGTACCACATGCGGTTACCCGCGCCGTTACCTACCGGCGGCTGGGCCGTGGGAGCAACGGGGCTTGCTAGCATGCCCGATGCGGTGGAAGCGCTTAAAAACTGCGACATGTTGATCGATTGTATTTTCCTGCTGTTCTCTCCCGAACAAATGGCGATCCAAGCCGCGGGTACGCGTATATTGACGGCGGTTGAACCGCCAGAACTGCTGGCCAGAATGTTGCCCACCAAAGAGCTAAGGGAAAAGGTCGAACTGGCCGCCGCGCTGCTGGAAAAAGCCAAAGTGATGCGCATCACCTCGCCCCACGGCACGGATGTCACCTACCAACTGAATACTTATGAGACGGTTGCTGAGTATGCCTGTACCGACGAACCGGGGCGTTGGGATCACTGGCCCTCTGGCTTTGTGTTCACCGGCGGTGATGACGATGGCGTTGATGGCACCATTGTGGTGGCGCCGGGCGATATTCTGCTTCCCCAAAACATGTATGTTCGAGAGCCTATTACCTACACCATTGAAAAGGGCTGGATTACCGATATACGTGGTGGGCTCGATGCGGAGCTAGTGAAATCCTATATGGATAGCTTTAACGACCCGCGCGGCATGGGCATGAGCCACGTAGGCTGGGGCATGAACCCTAATGCCAAATGGCACCGCATGGTGCCGGGGGAGTTCCCGGGTGGCATGGGGATGGAACCGCGTAGCTTTTATGGCAACGTAATGTTCTCCACCGGCCCTAACAGCGAACTGGGCGGGTCTAACGATACCGCCTGCCATCTGGATATTCCCATGCGCAACTGCTCGCTCTTCCTGGACGATGAGCCCATCGTCATTGATGGCGATATCGTCGTTAAGGAACTGCAGATGGCTAGAAGCTAGCGCTCTTGAGACACGAGATACTGATAAAGCCCCTGGTTCGGGGCTTTTTTACTTTAGTGCCAAACCGTTAGCTGATGTCGGTAATCATCTTGCGCTTGGCTGGCGCTGGCAGGGGTTAACCAAACCTGGGTGCCGGGTAAACACTGGGCCAGCGTAGCGCAGGCGATGGGGGTGAGGGCGCCTAGGCGCGGGTAGCCGCCGATTGTCTGGCGGTCATTCATCAGCACGATTGGCTGGCCGTCCGGCGGCACTTGAACTGCTCCCAGCGGAATGCCTTCGGAAATAATGCCCTTTAGTGAGCCGTGTAGGGCTGGGCCGGTGAGGCGTACGCCCATCCGGTCGGCGCGATTATCCACTGTCCAGGGTTGGTTGAACGCCTGGAAAAGTGCATGGCCACTGAAGGAGGCGATTTGCGAGCCGAGCACGATGGGTAAGCGGCAGCCAGACGCAGGCATGCGCGGGCCCTGGCTTTCAGGAATGCGCCGCACTGCCGGAGCGGTGCCTTTCCAGGTTAACCGGTCGCCCACTTTTAGCGGTTTGCCATCTTCCTGTAAGCCCCCCAATTGCTCGCGGGCAGTGCAGGAGCGGCTGCCCAGCACTTCTGGCGCATTTAGCCCGCCGGGAAAGGCGAGATAGGCGCGCAAACCCTGGCGCGGTTGGCGAAATACCAGGCGCTGGCCCGGCAGTAGCTTGAAACTGGTATTGGGTGCAAACGGTTTGCCATCCAACTGGGCGTCTAGATCGGCGCCGGTCAACGCCAGACGCACTTCGCGTTCGGTTTCAAAGCTCAAGCCGCCGCCCATGACGATTTCCAGCGCAGCGCTGTTTAAAGCGTTACCCAGCAGCCAGTTAGCCCAGCGAAAAGAGATCCAGTCGGCAGCGCCGCCCTGAGTAACGCCTAAGTGGCCGACGCCAAATCGTCCGGCATCTTGAATCAGCGTTAGTGGTCCCGCTTGCTTAACCACCAGCCCCTTGTGTGCTTCATTCATGGTGACGTGACTCATGGGCGCTCCTCCATGGGCGTGGTATCGCCACCATCTGCTTCAAACTCTTCCCGGGAGATCGCTCTAAAGCGCACCTTATCGCCGGGGCGAAACAGGGGATCGCCACGTTTGGCGTGCTCGAATAGCGGCACGTTGGTGCGCCCTAGAATATTCCAGCCGCCCGGCGAGAGCAGTGGGTAGATCGCGGTTTGACGATCGGCAATGCCCACGCTACCTGCTGCGACTTTACGGCGCGGCGTTTTCAAGCGCGGCGTAGCGAGAGATTCGTCTACCAAACCCATAAAACCGTAGCCGGGGGCAAACCCCAGCGCGAACACGCAGTAGTCGTGGTTGCAGTGCTGCGCTATCAAGTCATCAATGCTTAAGCCTGCGCGTTTGGCGACCATGGGTAACTCGGGGCCCACGCTTTCGTCGTACCACACCGGGATATCGTGCAGCTCACCGGCTTGAGTATCCACAGGGGTAAGACCAGAAAGCGCCTTGTGAATAAGTTGAATCGCCTCGCTATGGGTTAACTGCTGGCAGTCGTAATGCAGCAACAGCGTGGTGTAAGAGGGCACTAGATCAATTAACGCTGAACCAAAGGTGCTACGCAACTTTTGGTCGGCAGCGATGACCCAGGCCATATTGGCCTCATCGATGGTGTCGAACAATCGCACCATCAGGGCGTCCATCGCGGCAGTTTCAACTCTTCTTTCACTAATGGGTTTCACGCCTGCTCCAGCGCCTGAAAGGCCTCGCGAATAGCGCGCACGGCGGCCACTGACTCGGGGTTATCGCCGTGAACGCAGAGCGTATCGCAGGCTAGGTGCAGCGGTGTTCCATCAAGCGCGGTGAGCGGCTCGCCTTTGGCCAGCATTACCGCTTGATTGACGATAGTGTTTTGGTCGTGGTGCACAGCGTTAGGCAGCCGTCGTGAGGCCAAGTGGCCGTTACCGTCATAAGCGCGGTCGGCAAAGGTCTCGAACCAGAGGGTAATGCCTATTTGGGCGGCCAACTCGCGATGTGGTTCGGGGTCGGCGGTGGACATAATCATTAACGGCAGGCTGGCATCATAAGCACGTACTGCGCGCATGACGCCTTCGAGCAGCGCCGAGTTGGCGGCCATATCGTTGTACAGCGCACCATGAGGTTTGATGTAGCTCAGTTGGGTGCCTTCCGCTTGGCAGATGCCCGCCAAAGCCCCCACTTGGTAGAGCACCATATCTTCCGCTTCTTCCGGCGAGCAGGCCATTGAGCGGCGACCAAAGCCCATCAAATCCGGATAACCCGGGTGCGCGCCAACGCGGACGCCATTTTGAACCGCTAGTTTGACGGTGCGGCGCATGACATGGGGGTCGGAGGCATGGAAGCCGCAGGCGATGTTGGCGCAGTCGACGAAAGGCATCGCATCGGCATCCAGGCCGAGGTGCCAGTTGCCGAAACTTTCGCCCATATCGCAATTAAGCAGGGGGATGGCCATAGCGACTCCTATGTCGATGCAGTGGGTGCGCTTGATTGGTTAGCGCTGAATTGTAGTCCACCACCAATATATGAACATGGCTTGCCCAGTGCCAATCGTTTTTGACGATACTAACTATCGGACGCTTCTATCATATTGTTATTTATTGGAAAAAGGGTTGACGCTTGGGCACGATACGCTTATCACATTAGGAGCGGGGCGTGATAATAACGTTGGTGAGATAGCGCTGCTGGGAGTGGCCTTAAAGTTGCATAGTGGTCTTGAAGTTGCGTAGTGGTGGTCAAGTTGCGTAGCTATCAGGTCGTCATGAGCCGTAGCACTCCGCCGGTCTCTTTGCGTATCAGCACAGCAGTGTTTTTACTCCAGTAAGTCATATTTGTAGGCGAGTCACTATGCTCGATTTTAAAGAACTTGAGGCGTTCGTATGGGCAGTGAGGCTCGGCTCCTTCCGTAAGGCGGCGACCCGCCTGCACCTTACTCAGCCCTCTGTTTCTGAGCGTATTTCACGCTTGGAAACCACGGTAGGAGAGTTGCTGCTGGAGCGTGCCGCCAGGCCTATTCAGCCTACTATGCGGGGCCGCGAGTTCTTTGTGCACGCTGAGCGGATGCTGCACCAGCGTGATGAAGCGATGAAGCTTTTCGATGACGAAGAGGCGTTTTCTGCACCATTGCGGCTCGGCACGATTGAAACCATCGCCCATAGCTGGTTTCCCGAATTTATGCGCCGTTTAACCGAGCGGTATCCGCGTTTGACCATTGAACTGACGGTCGATTACTCGCCGGTGCTCAATGAGCGGCTACTGGGCAACGAACTGGATATTGTATTGGCGATGAATGGCTATTCACCGCAAAAGCAGATCGAGTACGAGTCCTTGAGCCCTTATGAAATGGGCATGTTTGTCTCTCCGCGGCACGTCAAGCAACTGGGCGAAAGTGCCGACACTTGGGGCAAGCAGTTGCCGTTTATTTCATTTGGTAAGCAGGCTCGTCCCTATGCAGAGTTGGTGAGTTATTTGGCAGAGCAGGGAATCGCTAATCCTCGTATCCATAGCGTCAGCACGCTAATGACCATTGTACGCATGACCACCGAAGGGCTGGGGATTGGCGCGCTGCCTGTCGCCACCGTGCTGGATGAGTGGCAGCGAGGGGAGCTCTACCGTCTCTCGCTACCGGTGCCGTTACCGGCCATGCACTATGATGTGATATGGCGCAACGCTAACCACCCGCGCTTTTGTCGTGGCGTTGCCCGATTGGCTCAGCAGTGTGCCTGCAGCTATGCTCAGGCGCGCCGTGCCGATATGACAACAACACTTTTCTCCGGGCGCTGGGTTACTGCCAGTGCCTCCTCTGGTACCACCGAAGCAACACACTATTAGCACCATACTATTAATAGAAATAAGAGGGTTCTTATGATGCGCAAGACAATAACGACTTCATTGCTCCTGGCGACCGCCTGCGGTTTAACGGTGACGGCTCATGCCGCGGAATGGACCATGGCCACGCCTTACGGTGATGCCAGCTTTCATACCCAAAACAACAAGCAGTTCGCTGAGGACGTGGCCGAAGCTACCGATGGCGAGTTAACCATTACCGTACATAGCGGCGGCTCGTTGGTATCGCATGGTGAAATCAAGCCGTCGGTTCGCCGTGGCACCATTGATGCGGGTGAAGTATTCCTCTCCGTTCTTTCCAACGATGATCCCATTTTCGAAGTGGATACACTGCCTGGTGTGGCCGGCAGCTATGACGACGCCTACGCGCTGTGGGAAGCCACCAAGCCGATGATCACCGAGCTGTTTGCCTATGAAGGGTTGATTCCGCTCTACGCCGTCGCTTGGCCTGCGCAAGGTATCTATACCTCTGAACCTCTTACTGACCCTGAGCAGTTTGAAGGCTTGCGCGTTCGTGCACCTAACATCAATACCCAGCGCTTTGTCGATAATCTGGGCGGTAGCCCCACCGAAACCGAAGAGTCTGATATACCCACTGCGTTTAGCACTGGCCGTGTGGATGCCATGATCACCTCAAGCTCTACCGGTAACTCCATGGCGGCGTGGGATTACGTGACTGATTACACCGACGCTAACCTATGGCTGCCAAAAAATATCGTCTTCATTAGCCAACGTAGTTTTGATGGCCTGGATGAAGCGACTCAGGACGCTCTGATGGAAGCCGCCGCTGAGGCTGAAAAACGTGGTTGGGAGATGAGCCGCGAAGATAATCAGGCGAGCTTAGAAGCTCTGCAAGAGAACGGTATCTCTGTTTCAGAGCCTAACGAAGCCGTTTCAGAGGCACTCCAGGCAGCCGGTGACAAACTGTTTGAAGATTGGCAGTCCCGTGCTGACGACGAAGCCAAACAGGCGCTGGAATCCTATCGCGAGCAGCGCGACAGCTAAGCGCTATTTAGCCTAAACACGGTTTAAGCTAAGTACTTTTTAACTAGGCTCTATCGTGATGGTTTCCGCAGGGGCGGTGATTTTGGCGCTGCCCCTGCTTTTGCTACGCGCTTTTCCTAAGTACGTTTTATAAGTACGTTTCCCGCGTGCTTCGTGAGGCTGCGAACATGACGTTTAAATTCGACAAGCTCTATCGCCTGGGTGCTTGGGGTGCGGCGGCCTGCATGGTTGCCATTTGCACGCTGATAGCGCTTCAGGTGACCTTCCGCCTGGTAGATGCCCTGCTGGTGCTCGTGGGACTGAGCCGCCTAGGCATGAGTATTACCGGCGTTTCGGAAATCGCTTCTTATCTATTGGTGGGGGCGACCTTTCTGGGGTTGGCCTACACCTTTGTGCATCACGCCCATATTCGCGTGACGCTGTTGATTACCCGGCTACCACCGGCAATTCGTGTGTGGTTTGAAGTGTTTTGCCTCATCATCGCCCTGGCGATCAGCTTAATGCTCAGTTACGGCCTCATTGGGTTGGCGAGGGAGAGCCTGCAGTACAACGATGTCTCTTCAGGCTTTGTGTCGATCCCGCTTTGGATACCCCAGCTTGTGCTCGCGACCAGCGTAGGACTGCTCTGTTTGGCGCTGGCTGAAGCCCTGTTTATGGCGCTACGGATTGCCATTCGCGATCCTGCGAGTTTTCGTGAAGCGACTGCCCCAGATGAAAGCGAGGGCCACTAAATGGTGACGATAGCTATGTCTTGGTTGAGTACGTCGTCTGTGTTGAGTACGCAGCGGTTAACGGGACCACTGTTAACACTGCTTCTGCCGTTTAAATTGGAGAGATCCTTGTGCTGCTACTTAGTCTCGCCACCATTTTCACCCTCGTGGTTCTGCTAGGGAGCGGGGTGTGGATTGCCTTTGCGCTAATCGGCACTGCCTGGATAGCGCTAGAGTTCTTCAGCTCTTTCTCGCCAGGCGCTATTTTAGCCTCCGATTTTTGGGGCGCCAGCTACGGTTGGGATCTCACCGCGCTGCCTATGTTTATCTGGATGGGGGAAATTCTGTTTCGCTCTGGGCTTGCGGACAATATGTTTCGTGGCCTGTCGCCCTGGCTGAACCGACTGCCGGGACGTTTATTGCATACCAATATTATTGGCAGCGGCATGTTTGCAGCGGTGTGCGGCTCTTCGGCGGCCACCTGTGCCACGGTGGGCAAAATGACCCTGCCAGAGCTCGAGCGGCGGGATTACGACAGCAATATGGCGATTGGCACCTTGGCCAGCGCCTCCACTTTGGGACTTTTGATTCCACCCTCCATTGTGCTCATCGTTTACGGTGTGGTCACCGAACAGTCGATCTCCAGGCTGTTTATGGCCGGTATTGGCCCGGGACTGATGATCCTGGCCATGTTTATGAGCTACCTCATTTTGTGGGCGTTGCTCAAGGGCAACCGTGAAGGGCTTACCGGCGAAGATGAATCCGGTATGAGCTTTGCTGAAAAGCTGCGCAATACCTGGTCGCTGGTACCTATTCTGCTGTTGATCGGCGGGATTATCTTTTCGATCTATGGCGGGTTAGCGTCGCCTACTGAGGCCGCGGCAGTCGGTGTGGTATTGTCAATCGTGATTGCGCGCTTTAACGGTCACTTTGATCGCGACATTTTTAAAAGCTCGCTGTTTGCCGCCGTGCGTACCGCCTGCATGATCGCTTTTATTATTGCCGGTGCGTCGTTTTTAACCTCGGCCATGGGCTTTACCCAGGTGCCCATGAAGCTGGCGCAGGCGATTGGTGAGATGGGGCTTTCACCTACCATGCTGCTGATTGCGCTTACCTTGCTGCTGCTGGTGATGGGCTGTTTTCTCGACGGTATCTCGCTGATCCTGCTAGTCACCGCGATTATCATGCCGCTGGTGAGCGCCGCTGGGTTCGACCTGATCTGGTTCGGTATTTATCTGGTCGTGGTGGTCGAGATGTCCCAGATTACCCCACCGGTGGGCTTCAACCTGTTCGTGATTCAGGGGCTAACCGGTAAAGATATTCTGACCATTACCAAAGCCACGTTGCCGTTCTTTCTTCTCATGCTGTTGGCGATTGCCTTAATGCACATCTTTCCGGGTATCGCTCTCTATCTACCTGAGGCAATGACTCGGTGAGGTGCTTATAAAAGAAAGACGGTTAAGCATGAACTAGGGAGCCTCTGATTAACGTAATGAGCGCAGGCCAGACAAGGCAAAAATCAACGAAAAAGCGGAGTTTACGTGGGGGTAAATGAGCATTTTGAGGCGATTTTTAACGCCGTATGGGCAAGCGCAATAGTTAATCAGAGGTCTCCTAGAAAAAACGCTCTGGCCGGAACGCCTGATGGCATGCATGTTCTGGCCAGAGGTTTAAGATTTAGCGCGGGATTGGGGGTTAAGTTTTTTGAAAGCAATGTTTTTGTTGAATCCATCCGGGTCGCTGTACCCTTTACGCAACATCGTTAATGCTTTGTGTTGGGCTTCTCTACGGCTATTGAGTATAAGCGTATGACTTAGCAAGAGCTGCTGAGCATTTTCAAGCAGCTCTTTGGGATCAATAGCCGCGGGGGTGTCAATCATCAGCGTTTTAGCGATCAACTCCATTTTGGGCTGAACTTCTTGTAGAACGCTTTTAAATGAGAGAGAGGGCACATCCGCTTTCGTGCTTATATCGGCTATCAGGGCGGCCAGCTGTTCTTCAGGAGCTTTTGATAGGCAGGCATCCGCCGTGGGGCCGGATAGACGAACACACATATCCATTAAGCTATCGCTTTGATAGCAGGCGTGACTAAAACGCATGGTGTTGACCATCGCCGATGGGAGCCCCCATTTGGCTGCCAGCCATGCCCCAATAACGGTGTGGTCACCACCAAAGTAACGCTGCTCCTCCTCAATAAGCTGGGTATGGGAGATAGCACTATCACTATAGAGTTCGTCTGCTTGCTCGGGGTAAGTCGCACTCAGTGCCAATATGCCAATATCCTGTAGCAGCGCTGCTGTAAACGCATTACCTGCCTGTTTAGGGCACGCTTGTTCAGCAAGTTGGCGCGCTATCAGCGCAGACATGATAGACCGTCGCCAAATATGAGTATGCTGCGGCCCTTTACTGGGGTGCTGAAAAAGGTTAAAGCTCAACACGACCGTTAACGTTGCATCTAGTCCTAGCCGCTGGATAGCCTCCAGGCATGTTTGTGTCGGATTGGCGGAGCGGGTGTGGTGGACGCTATTGGCGAGAGATATTAACCGAGTGGTCAACGCTGGATCGTGTTCAATGGTGTCGGCAACATCGTTGATAGTCGCTTTTGACGATTGCGTTAATCTGAGGATGCGTAATGCGATTGAGGGAAGCGAAGGTAAGCGTTGGCACTTGAGGAAATCGCTGATCAGAAAACCAGGCAGTGCTTCAGTTAGCATTCCATACAGTGCTTCATCCTTGGTCGATGTATTAGTCACGTTATCTCCTGCGCACTTTGTAGCGTAGCCGCCAGCCATTATGAGGCGATATCTAATTTTACCATATATCCAGCTACTGTTGACGTTGTTATAGTTGGAAAAGAGCGGTTTGTGCTTTGTAGGCCGCTATATATACTTTATGAGGTTAGTGGCAGGCGTCCAAGCCGCTTCAGAATTAAAAAAGTGAGTGCAACAATGCACACAAAGAACGACGCGGCCGATATATTCCGCCAATTGGCAGAAGGCGTAGGGCACAGTGGGAGCCCGCGTTTTTATGCAACGTTGGTTGAACGTTTAGCGACGATACTAGGCGTTGATCATGTGTTAGTCGCCGATGTAACTCAATTGCATCGGGCTGAGACGTTGGCCGTTTGGTCAAATGGCAACTTGCTGAGCAATGTTACTTACACGCTGACCGGTACCCCTTGCGAGACTGTGTTAGGACGCGAAACCTGCCTTTATGACCATGATGTTCAGTCACGCTTTCCTGACGATAAACTGCTTTGTGAACTGGGTGCCGAGAGTTATTTGGGGCGGGCGCTCTATGCGGCGGATGGTTCGCTAGTTGGTTTGTTAGCGGTACTCAAAAACGCCCCCATGCAGTTGGACGATCTAGCCAATGAGATATTGCAAATCGCCGCCGCCCAGGCGGGTGCAGAGCTGTGCCGACAAAAAGCAGAGCAGGCATTAAGAAAGAGCGAAGAGGTCGCGCGGGAAAGTGAACGCCGTTTGGATACGCTGCTCAACCATCTGCCGGGCATGGCCTATCGCTGCCTGAATGACCGCAATTGGACTATGCAACTGGTGAGCCAAGGGGCCGAAACGCTGACCGGGTACCGGCCTGACGAATTACAGGGTAATCGGCTGATCAGTTTTGCTGCCCTGATTCATCCTGATGACCAGGACAGGGTCTTCCATGAGGTACAGTCGGCCATTGCCAACAGATGCCCTTACCGTGTGATCTACCAGCTGCGCCATCGCGACGGTGGTTATCGGTGGATGTGGGAGCAAGGCCAAGCCGTCATAGATGAGGCGGGCGAAATCGTATGCTTGGAAGGGTTTATCTCGGATGTGACCGACCAGCAAGAGTCGCAGCGGGTGCAAAACGCTGTGGTTCAAGTGGCTTCTACGGTCACGACCCAAGTCGGGGATGGTTATTTTCAGCAGTTGATTGTGACCTTGGTCAAGGTGCTGGAAGCCGATGCAGGCTTTATTGCGTTGCTGCATACTTCACCCCAGGGCGATGAAAATGTCTATGGGCAGGCGACGACTGTCAGCATGGTGGTTGATGGGGCTCAGCGAGAACAGCACACCTTTGCGCTGCGAGGCTCGCCCAGCGAGCAGGTAGTGTTGGAGCGTGAAGCAGTCATGCATGATGGTTCGCCGCTGTTATTACCAGGCACACTGCTACCCACAAGGGCATGGATTGGGCGGCGTTTGGATAATGCCAACGGCGAGGCCATTGGCGTGATGATGGTATTTTATCGACAGCCGCTGACCACCAATGCGTTCGCCACCTCTGTGCTGCAAATTCTTTCGACCGGTGCTGCAGCAGAGCTTGAGCGTCGGCGCGACCATCGGCACATGCACCAGTTAGCCTATACCGACAGTACCACCGGTTTACCTAATCGCGTCCGTTTTATGGAGTTGCTAGCGCAAATGTGGCAAGAAGCCCAGCAAGGCGAGCATGGGCTTTCACTGCTGTTATTGGATATCCGCCGTTTTAAAGAGGTCAACGATCTGCACGGTCACCAAGTGGGCGATCAACTGCTGGTGACAGTGGCTGATCGTTTAGCGAAGATCAGCCACTCATACGGCTCGTTGGCGCGTTTGTCAGGGGATGAATTTGCCCTGCTGGTGGCCGATACCACCCCTCGTGACATTGGCAGCCTTGTGGAGCAGCTACGCTTAGTGGTTAAGCCGCCGCTTCATCTGGAGCGGCGTGTCTTTCACCTCGATGTCAGCATCGGTTTTGCTCATTATCCGCAGCATGTGAGCGAGGCGGGCGAACTATTTAACGCTGCCAGCATTGCTCTCCACCACGCCAAGCGGCGCGAAAATAGTATCTGCCCCTACTCCCAAACGATGCGCCACGCGCTACATCGACGCCAACAGATGACCGAGCGACTCAGCGCGGCAATTACTGAACACAAGTTAGAACTCTACTTTCAGCCTCAGGTGAACCTTACCAGTGGTCAGTTGACCGGTGCAGAAGCCCTGTGCCGCTGGCACGATGCCGAGTGGGGCTGGGTGAGCCCCGGCGAGTTTATTCCCCTGGCTGAAGAGCGTGGTTTGATTCGTGCCTTGGGAGACTGGGTGCTGGAAGAGTCCGCAAGGCAGCTACTGGCATGGCGTGAACAGCCTGAGGGTGGGCTGCCAGGGAGGCTATCGATCAATATTTCCGCCCAACAGTTTGCCGATCCTGAGCTTACCCACCACATTGCGCAACTCACCGCCGGCGTTTCGTCGAGCGCTATCGCCCTGGAGCTCACTGAAAGTGATTTTATGCGCGACCCAGATCAGGCCGTTGAGATCACCCACGCCATGCGACAAGCGGGCTATGCTCTCTCTATCGATGATTTCGGCACCGGCTATTCTTCGCTTTCCTACCTACGGCGCTTCGCTGCCGACGCACTGAAAATTGATATTTCCTTTGTGCGTGAAATGCTCGAAAACAAAAATGACCGCACCATTGTTCAGGCCATCATCGCCATGGCAAAAGCGCTAGAGATGAAAACCGTGGCGGAAGGCGTTGAAACGCGCGACCAAGCGAATTTGCTTGCCGCAATGGGTTGCAATGAGGCACAAGGGTACTGGTTTGGCCGCCCGCTGCCTGCCGATGAGTTTGCGACGCAGTGGTTAACTACTTAGTCTTCTAGTTTGCTCATCGTCGTCTTCTATTAGCGTCATCGTCCTGTCATCACCTTTGGCATACCCTACGCGCCGCCAACCCGCGATGAAAGGAGTGCTCCCATGCGCCTGGCCCTGTTTGATCTTGACGACACCCTCCTGGACGGAGACTGCAGCGACCGCTGGAATTTATGGATGATAGAGCAAGGCTGGATCAGCGATGCCGAAGCGTTTATGGCGCGGGCGGAGAAAATGCACCAGGCCTATCACGCGGGGAAGCTAAAGCTTGAAGAGTATTTGGCCATGACCCTAGCACCGCTGCGAGGGCGCAGAGTGAGAGATGTGCAAAAAGAGGTCGAGCGCTTTGTTGCCACGCACCTGCAACCGCGTATTTTTGAACAAGCTTGGGCCTGTCTGGAAGCGCACCGCCAGGCAGGCGATACCCTGGTACTGATTTCCGCCTCGTCACGGCATCTGGTCGAGCCGATAGCGACCACTCTGGGTATTGAACACGTGCTGGCGGTAGAGCTAAGCGTGGAGCACGGCATCAATGAAGACGCGCGCTATACCGGCGGCAGCGAGGGTATTTTTTCTTATCGTGGCGGTAAGGTGCTGCGCTTAAAACAGTGGTTGGCCGAGCAGCAGTTCACCCCTAGCCACACTACTTTCTACTCAGACTCCCGCAACGACCTCCCGCTGTTGCAGTACGTGGATTGCCCTGTAGCGGTCAATCCCGATCCAGTACTCGCTGAAGTGGCTAGCGTTGAAGGTTGGCGGCGCTTAGACTGGCGGGCGCCCTCAAGCGCTTCGTCACCTAATGCTCTGCCAGGAAAATCGGCACATGTCTGATGCCTACTATCTAAAGTTAACCGAACAGCTTCGTACCTTGATCGACCAAAATGCTGCCCTGTGGGAAGGAAAGCTCCCTGCAGAGCGGTCATTGGCCGAGCGTTTTGCCACCACTCGTGTGACCCTGCGCCAAGCGCTTTCACAGTTGGAAATGGAGGGCTTAATCCACCGCAGCAACCGGCGCGGCTGGTTTATTTCTCCTGCCCGTTTAGTTTACGACCCCACCCGTGACGCGGGCTTTAACGACTATGTACGTGCACAGGGGCGGCAGCCACGCACGGCAGTATTGAAGCTGGAAACCCGTGCCCATCTGCCTGCCGCGCGGGCACTGAATCTGCCGGATGACCAGCCGTTTCAGCATATTCGCCGCCGCCGCTACGTGGATGACCGCGCGGTGCTGGTGGAGTCGCTGTGGGTGGTGCCCGAGCGTGCCCCAGAGTTGCTAGATATCTATAGTGGGCAATCGCTTTGGGGGCTGTTGCGCGAGCGCTGGGGGCACTACCTGGCCAATCGCTCTATTCGCATGGTCTCAGAAGCGCTTTCGCCAATGGATGCCGAAGAGCTATTCGTTGCGCCCGGCACTGCCGGGTTAAATATTAACCGTGCCATTTTAGACGACCAGCAGCGCCCTATTGAGTTTGATGAAGAGCACTGGCTGCACGATTCGCTGTGTATCAGTGTGGAGCTATCCGGTCAGCGCTAGCGGAAACGACCTAGTCGTGGTCATCATCAGTTAAAAAAACGGTCAAACAAGCGTCATCGCAGTGTCATTTAAAGCCTGCAGACTTCTGGTCTATACCAATTAGCCAGGAGCCCACCATCATGATGCCACGCCGTTTATTCCCCTCCACCTTGCTTGCAGGTGCCGCAGCCGTTGCACTTGCTTCAAGCGCCCAGGCCACTGAATTAACCGTGTATACCGCCGTTGAGTCAGATGACCTGCAAAAATACGCCGAACGCTTCAGCGCGGCGCACCCGGATATCGAGATTAACTGGGTGCGCGACTCCACCGGCGTGATTACCGCCCGCCTGCTGGCCGAGAAAGACAATCCCCAGGCTGACGTGATCTGGGGCCTGGCCGCTACCAGCCTGCTGGTGTTGGAAGAGGAGGGCATGCTGGAGCGCTACGCTCCCGCTGGCGTTGAGAATCTCGACCCCAAATTTGTCGATGTGGCCTATCGTGATGGTGAAGACCCAGCTTGGGTGGGTATGGACGCCTGGGTCGCTGCTATTTGCTACAACACCATTGAGGGCGAGCGCCAGGGCGTGCCGATGCCGACCTCTTGGGAAGATCTCACCCAGCCAGAGTTTGAAGGCCATGTGATTATGCCTAACCCCAACTCGTCGGGTACCGGCTACCTGGATGTGGCCAGCTGGCTGCAGCTATGGGAAGAGGATCAGGGCTGGGATTATATGGATCGCCTGCATAACAACATTGCCCGTTACACCCATTCTGGCTCTGCTCCCTGCAGCCTGGCGGCCACCGGTGAAACCGTGGTGGGCGTGTCATTTGCTTTCCGCGGTGCGCGCTTGAAGTCCCAGGGTGCGCCTATTGAAGTTATCTTCCCTGAAGAAGGGCTGGGCTGGGATATGGAGGCCGCCGCTATTATGACTGGTACCGACAAGCAGGAAGCCGCGCAAACGCTTATGGATTGGGCAATCTCCCGCGATGCCAACGAACTCTATAACGAAGGCTATGCAGTGGTTGCCTACCCAGGTGTGGCACAGCCGATTGAAAACTACCCCTCCGATATTACTGATCGCATGATCGACGCCGACTTCCAGTGGGCTGCCGTCAATCGCGAACGCGTGCTGGCCGAGTGGCAGCGTCGCTACGATGGTAAAACCGAGCAATAAGCCGCGATCAGTTGCCCCGGCCAGTGTGCCGGGGCATGGAGATGTTATGCACACGACAATGACATCGCTGCTGGCGGCCGACGCGCCGACAGTGATGACCCCCACGACGCCCCATTTACGCATTGAAGCGGTGACCAAGCGTTTTGGTACCTTTACTGCACTGGACAACATTTCCCTGACCATTAACGAGGGGGAGTTTGTCTGCTTTTTAGGTCCCTCCGGCTGCGGCAAAACCACCCTGCTGCGCACGATTGCAGGGCTGACCCAGCAAACGACGGGAACGCTTATTCAGCGTGACAAGGATATCTCCACGCTGCCCACCCAGGCGCGGGATTTCGGCATTGTGTTCCAGTCCTATGCGCTGTTTCCCAACCTAACGGTGTTTAACAACGTGGCCTATGGGTTGCGCAACCGGCGGGTAGAGCGGTCACGCATCCAAGCACGGGTGAGTGAGCTGCTTGCGTTGGTGAACTTGACGGGTAGCGACAACAAGTACCCGGCGGCACTTTCCGGCGGACAACAGCAGCGCGTGGCGCTGGCGCGGGCACTGGCCACCGAGCCTGGCCTGCTGCTGCTGGACGAGCCGCTTTCGGCGTTGGACGCCCGGGTGCGGGGCCACCTGCGCAGCCAGATTAAAGCCCTGCAGGCGCGCCTCGGGGTGACCACCATCATGGTGACCCACGACCAGGAAGAAGCGCTGACCATGGCCGACCGCATCGTGGTGATGAACCACGGCGTGATCGAGCAAGTGGGCACCCCGGCCGAGATCTACCACCAGCCTGCCAGCGCCTTTGTGGCCTCGTTCATTGGCAGCATGAACTTCCTGGAAGTGACCGCTCAGGGCGATAACCAAGCGCTGCTGGGTACCACGCCCTGCGCCTGCCTATCGCATACCCTGAAAGTGGGCCAAGCCGCCCAGTTGGCTATTCGGCCCGAGGCGGTGGCACTTAGCCGTCAAGCGGGAGCGCTGAATGGTGAGGTGATCGGCATCGAGTTTTTAGGTCCCTTTCAGCGGGTCACTTTGCGCCTAACGGACGTTGACCAAACGCTCATTGCCGATGTGCCTAGCCGCGATAGTACCGACCTAAGCCTTTACCAGGGGCAGGTTCTAGGCATTCACCTGCCCGCCGAAGCCGCTCGTCTTTACCCCGCCGGGAGCAGCCAGCAATGATCGCCGAGAGCTTTGTAAAATCGGCGACCAAGCCGTCGCTAGAGTCGCTGATCCGCTTGTTGGCGTTACTCGCTGGCGTTGCATTGCTGGTGGTGGGGCTGCTGTTCCCACTCGTGACCATGCTGATCAAGAGCCTGCAAAACCGCGCCGGCGACTTTATCGGCCTGGCTAACTTCGCGCACTATTTTCAAACCCCGGCGCTGGTCAATTCGATTGCCAACTCGTTGCGGGTGGCGCTGATGACCACCGGTGTGGTGGTCGGGTTAGCGTTTTTATGCGCCTACGGGATCACTCGAACCTGCATGCCGGGCAAGCGGCTATTTCGCATGTTGGCGATTTTGCCCATTCTGGCGCCATCGCTGCTGCCCGCGATTAGCTTGGTCTATCTGTTTGGCAATCAGGGGTTTCTGCGCGATTTACTGGTCGGCCACTCGGTTTATGGGCCTATCGGCATTGTGATGGGCATGAGCTTCTGGATATTTCCCCACGCGCTAATGCTGCTGACCACCGCGCTGACCAACAGCGATGCGCGGCTCTACGAAGCGGCCGAAGCGCTGGGAACCCCCAAGTGGCGTACGTTTTTGACTATTACGTTGCCCGGCGTGCGCTACGGGCTGATTTCCTGCCTGTTTGTGGTGTTTACCCTGGCGATTACCGACTTCGGCGTGCCCAAAATCATCGGCGGTCAGTTCAGTGTGCTGGCTACCGACGTCTACCGCCAAGTGGTGGGGCAACAGAACTTTCAGATGGGGGCTGTGGTGAGCGTGATTCTGCTGCTGCCTGCAGTGCTCTCGTTTATCGTTGACCGCTGGATACAGCGGCGCCAAGTGGCGCAACTCTCGGCACGGGCCGTGCCGTGGCAGCCTAGCCCCAGCCCGCTGCGGGATTGGATATTTACACTGCTGTGCTACGCGGTGGCGGGGGCCATTGTGCTGGTGATCGGCACAGCGGTGTATGCGTCGCTGGTGCAGTTCTGGCCCTACAACTTATCGATAACCTTTGAGCATTATACCTTCCAAGGCATGGCCGATGGTGGTTGGGGGGCGTGGTTTAACTCGCTCAAGTTAGCGTTTAGCGTGGCCTTGGTGGGCACGTTAGTGATCTTCTTTAACGCCTGGCTAATCGAAAAGAGTGAAGGCTTTCGCCCGCTGCGCCAAGGGCTGCACTTTATGGCCATGCTGCCCATGGCGGTGCCTGGCATGGTGCTGGGGCTTGCCTATATCTTCTTTTTCAATCAGGCGGGCAACCCGTTTAACTGGCTGTACGGCACTTTGATGATTCTGGTGCTCAACACGTTGGTACATTTCTATACGGTGTGCCACTTAACGTCGGTGACCGCGCTAAAACAGCTCGACCCTGAGTTTGAAGCCGTCGGGGCCTCACTGAAAGTGCCGTTTTGGACGACCTTCTGCCGGGTAACGCTACCGGTGTCGCTGCCTGCGGTGCTGGATATATCGGTTTACCTGTTCGTCAATGCGATGACCACGGTTTCCGCGGTGGTGTTTCTCTACAACAGCGACACGCGACTGGCCTCGGTGGCGGTGCTACACCTGGATGAGGCGGGCTACTTTGCCAGCGCTGCGGCCATGGCCGTGCTGATTTTCCTCACCTCGTTGGTAGTTAAGCTGCTTCACACCGCGCTCACCCATGTTTTATTGAACAACGCCCAGCGCTGGCGCCATGCGTGCTAGCTGACACCTAGACAGCCGCTGTGCTTACTATTAAAGTGTTTTAAAAATCTGGTATATACCAAAATGACCGATAACGTGTGCAAGGACGTAAAAGCCCCCTACCTATTAACCCCCGGGCCGCTGACTACTTCCCATGCGACCAAAGCTGCCATGCTGCGTGACTGGGGCTCCTGGGATGACGATTTTAACCAAGTGACTGCCGGCATTCGCACCCAGCTGCTTGCCATGGCCGAGGCAGCAAGCGACGAGTACGCCTGCGTGCCTATGCAGGGCAGCGGCACCTTTGCTGTTGAGAGTGCGCTGGCTTGCGCCACTGATCCCAACGGTAAAGTACTGGTGCTGATGAATGGTGCTTACGGCAAGCGAGCCGGCCAACTGCTGGATACCATAGGGCGCGTCTATATCACCTTGGATAAAGGCGACTATCTGCCACCCCAGCCCAATGAGGTGGCGGCGCTGCTGGAGCAATATCCTGATATTACAGCGGTATTTTTAGTGCACTGTGAAACCAGCTCGGGCATTTTGAACCCGTTAGAGGCGATTGCAGAGGTGGTGAACGCTCATGGTAAAACGCTCATCGTCGATGCGATGAGTTCCTTTGGCGGCGTACCCATCAGCCTCGCGAAAACACCCATCGATGTGCTGGTTTCCTCTGCCAACAAGTGCATCGAGGGCGTGCCTGGATTTGGTTTTGTGATTATTCGCAAAGCGCTGCTTGAAGCAGGCAAGGGGCGCGCCCACTCACTGAGCCTGGATCTGCACGACCAGTGGTCGTATATGGAACGCACTGGTCAGTGGCGCTTTACGCCGCCCACTCACACCGTGGTGGCCTTTCAGGCCGCACTTGCCCAGCACCGGGAAGAAGGCGGTGTGCCAGGGCGCTGCGCGCGCTATACCCGCAATCGTGATGCGCTGGTAAAAGGCATGCGAGCGCTAGGCTTCAGCACGCTGTTAGAAGACGAATGGCTATCGCCGATCATCACTACCTTCTTAAGCCCAACCGATCCAGCGTTTGAGTTTAACGCTTTCTACGCGGCGCTAAAGGCGCGCGGGTTTTTGATCTATCCCGGCAAGTTGACTGAAGTGGAGAGTTTTCGTATCGGCTGCATTGGTCAGCTAGGCACCACGGTGATCGCGGAACTGCTAAGCGCCATTCAAAACACACTTGCCGAGATGGGCGTTAGCCTTTTTCCAGGCCTATCTTCACAATCAGGGAGCGCCTAATGCAGTATCAATCTCCCCAATGCTTGCAAGCGGTTATCTGTGACTGGGCAGGCACGCTGGTCGACTTTGGCTCCTTTGCGCCTACCCAGATCTTCGTCGAAGCGTTTGCTGAGCTGGGCGTGGCGATTAGCCTGGAAGAAGCTCGCGGCCCCATGGGTATGGGTAAGTGGGATCATATTCGGACACTCTGCAACCATCCAGACATCGCCGAACGCTTTGTTCAGGCGGTAGGCCACGCGCCTTCTGATGACGATGTAACGGCGCTTTATGAGCGCTTTATGCCGCTGCAGATTGCCAAAATTGCCGACCACTCGGCGGTGATTCCCGGCGCGCTCGACACCTTAACTACGCTGCGCGCCCAGGGGCTGAAAATCGGTTCCTGCTCTGGCTACCCGGCGGTGGTGATGGAAAAAGTCGTCGCTTTGGCTGCGGATAACGGCCTGCAAGTTGATCACGTAGTGGCGACGGATGAGGTGCCCAATGGCCGTCCGTATCCTGCTCAGGCGCTGGCCAATGTGATCGCGTTAGGCATCAGCGATGTGGCAGCGTGTATTAAAGTGGACGACACCATGCCGGGCATTCTTGAAGGGCGCAGCGCGGGGATGTGGACGGTGGCGCTTACCTGCTCGGGCAATGCGCTGGGGCTAACCTATGCGCAATATCAAGCGTTGAGTGATGCCGAGCGCCACGCCGCCCACGAGCGGGTGGCCGCGCAGTTTGCCCCCTCAGCACCGCACTATTGCATTGAGACTATTGCCGAGCTACCCAGCGTTGTCGAAGCCATCAATGCCCGCCTTCGCCGTGGAGAGCGTCCTTGAGCCCAGCCGCGCTTGCTCTAGTGCTGGTCTCGGTATGTATGCACGCCGGATGGAATGTGTTGGGCAAACGCAATGCGCCGTCGTTAGCCTCTTTTACCCTGGCTTACGGCGCGGGTGGCGCGGTGATGCTGCCGCTGGTGTTGATTGGGCCGTCACTCACTGCATTACCAAGTGCATTCTGGGGCTGGCTGGCGCTTTCTGGGCTGTGTCAAATGCTCTACATGGGCGGCTTAGCCTGGGCCTACGCGCGAGGGGACGTTAGCGTACTCTACCCCATCGCCCGGGCATTGCCGGTAGTGCTAGTGCCGCTGGTATCCATTGCGCTGCTGGGTAGTCGGGTGCTGGATAGATGGGACGGCCTTGGCATGGTGCTAGTCGTGGCAGGCGCGCTTTGCCTGCCGCTTAGCCATCCGCAGGCGCGCAGGATATCCACCTATCTCACCCCGGCCATGGGGTTTGCGCTACTAGCGGCGGCAGGCACCGTTGGCTATTCGCTGATCGACAAGCAGGCCCTCGGGCTAATGCAGGGGGCAGGGCACAGCGGGTTAACCGCCGGGGCGGTGTTTATGGTGCTGCAAGCGCTGATGACGCTAACCTGGTCGGTACCACTGCTGGCGCTGCTGCCCGCAGAACGGCGCCGGCTACCCGCGCTCCGTCAGCAGGGATTTACCATGCTGATCGTTACCGGGTTGATGATGACCTGCACTTACGGTCTAGTATTAATCGCCATGGCGCTTACCAAAGAGGTGAGTTATGTGGTGGCACTGCGCCAGCTCTCCATTCCGGTGGGCGTGCTAATGGGTGTGCTGTGGCTGAAGGAGCCCGCATCCAGGGCAAAAGCTGTCGGCACTCTGGTGATGTTGGCGGGGCTGGTGCTGGTGGCGCTTTAGACAATTACGCTGGCGGCGCTTTTGGCACCGCCAGCGTAAGGTGATCTAGCCAGCCATCGTCGTTGTTTTCGGCTGCCAGCGGATTGTCAGTTCTTCGATGCTACTGGGCATCCCCAGCTGATTCCGCTTGGGGGCTGTCATTTGGTTGATAAGCAGTGGAATATAAGATGGTCAAGATAATGGCAGTGAATATATATATGAACGTGTTTACTAGTGGGGTTATCAAAGCAAAAGATATCAGGCTAAAGAATTGACCGCCAATCAAGCTAGAAAAAAGTCCAATGCAATATTCAAAAATAAATAGCAGAGCGATTAATAAGGCAAGTGAAAAGAATAGCGACCACTGGCAATTTTTAGTCATGCTCAAAGATTCTCTCAACGATATGCTTCTGTCAATCGCTACACCTACAAAAATAAGCGACAGCCTTAATGTGAAAAATAAAGTGATTAAGAAAAAAGTTAAGGGGATAACGCCCATTAAGACGTTATACATAATTAGGGTTAAAGAAGCTCCGATAAACATGCTTGGTATTATCCATAAGGCCAGGAATCCAATGCTATACAGGAGATATTTTATTTCTCGCTTTTTGAATTTCAATTTAAAAGCTTCTGGCTGTTCGTCGAGTAAGATTATCCGCATTGTATTTATTGAGATAATCGTCAGAATGGCCATGTCAGCAACAAAGAAAAGTATATATAAAAGTGAGCTGGCACTGCCGTATGAAAGACCTGTATAGACTGATCCGTAGCGTGCTAGTTGAAGTAAGATGTATAGGGTTAAAGGCAGAGTAACGCCTTTTGATATAGCGCTCCGATGCTGGGACATAAGATACAGTGAGCCGAGAGTGAATTTTGCAAACATACAAATTCCTTAGTTTTAGTGTGTTGTCAAGCAGACAGGTTGGTAGTTTTAAAAAACACCTATAAGAGAGGTGATAGAGTAAGGCGGTTGATTTCAGTAAATAAATGCGTTGGATTTTTTTTTTTTAGAAAGTTTTAATTTTTGTTAACTTTATGCATTTTGTATTTGGCAGCTGGGGAAAAACGGTAAGACGATAATGCTTCTGCAACGCTATCGTTAAGGAAGACAGCTAGATGCCTTCCTTAACGAGTATTGAATAAGGCAACTTCCCTGTTGTGTTTGCCGGGTGAGTTAAGGGGGTAAAACTATTTGTTGTTCATTTTATGACTAAGGCCAAGTTTCAGTTTCGGTGGGAAGGGGAGTATCGACTTGCCATTCCTCAGCAAGTCGCTGACCTTCTGCGATTTGCTCAGGGGTCAGCAGGGAAACTGCATAGTCTTTATTTTCCCGACCTACGGGGCTCCCTCTGTCATCAGCTATCGAGGCATATGTATACGCTAGAACCAAATTTTCAGGCACCCCTAAGCCTTGTCCGTAAAGGGAGCTTAAGTTGGCCATAGAGTTTGCTTCTCCTTGTTCAGCTGCAAGCTGATACCATTTAGCTGATTCGGAGTAATTTTGTTCAACGCCTTCCCCATTAAAATACATTAAAGCAAGGTTGTGTTGTGCTTTAGCAAACCCCTCATTTGCAGAAGAATTATATAAATCAAAGGCTTGGGAGCTGCTTTGAGGGACGCCTTTTCCTTCTTCGTATAAGACAGCGAGATTGTATTTTCCTATAGGATCGTCACTGTCTGCTGAAAGCTGTGCCCAATATACAGCTTTCTCCTCATCTTGTTGCACCCCCTGCCCATTGTAGTACATGTTAAATAAATAATTGGCAGAATTTGAAGCACCTTGCTCCGCAGCTAATTCAAACCACCTGGATGCTTCCGAATAATCACGTCTTACACCCCTGCCGTAATAATACATACGCGCTAGGTTATGCTGTGCACCGGCCATCCCTTGTTCTGCTGCTTGGCGGTACCAATAGATAGCTTTTGTATGGTTTGGTACCCTAAAACCGTTCTTATCTCTACCTGTCTCATAAATCCAAGCTAAGTTATTTTGGGCTATTTCATCTCCCTGTTCTGCTGCTAGTGTTAACCAATCAGCGGCTTTCTCGAAATTTTGCTCAACACCTCTACCTCTAAGATACATGTCGCCTAAGAGTGCTTGTGCATCTGGATTGCCCTCTTCAGCCAATGGTCTAAAGTTCTCAAGTGCAACAGTGTAGTCTTCGTTTCGTAAAGCCTCTCTGCCTTCCTCTAGAGAGCTGGCCATGACACTGAATGTTGTCAGTAACAAATATAAAGGTAATGCAGCTATGATTTTTTTAAATAAATTCATTCGGTTCACCATTTCAGAAGTTAGGTTCTTTAGCTTGGTAATCTAAGGGGTTGATATCTATGCCTTCTGGAGATTGAACCTCTTTTGCCCCTTTTTCTAAAGCATCTCTTAGCGCCGATCGCGGGTTGCTAGGCACGCCTATCTGGGGAGCATCAAATGCTCCCTCGGGTACAGGCCCCGGCCATCTTTCAAAATTAGGAATTAACTCGCCAGTATCTGGATTAAAAAGACTCCCATTATTATTCATATGCGAACAAACGCCGTGTATCGTCGCAGATTCCAAGAATTGAGCAAAGAATCCCACGCCAGGCTTTCTGCTTAGAACTGCCATAATAGAGTTGCGAGTGTTAGCAACCCCTGAATAATCTGGGACTTTCGTCCAGTCTTCAATGTCGCTAATACAACTATTAATAATTTGGTTATTGACGGAAGAGTCATATACAGAGTTTGCGCCTTCATGTGACCAACTGCTGCCACTCAACCCCAACGGATCCACCATCCCCGTCGGATTGGTCACATACCCATACAAATTCGTGCCGCCACTTAAACCAATCGGATCCTGGCTAATATATCGCCCTTGCTGCGGGTCATAATAGCGGTGGCGGTTGTAGTAGAGGCCGCTTTCTTCGTCGTGCCATTGGCCCTGGAACCTGATTGGTTGGGTGACGTTGCGCACGGCGCGTTGGTTTTTGACTGCGGCCCAGTCGTCAGGTTCGGCCAGCCAGCGGGGTTGGCCGTGGGGGGGGACCAGCTGCATCGGGGTGCCCAGGGCATCGGTGATATAGGCGCTGAGTACTTGGCCTTGTTGAGTGTCATCAATGCGCAGCATGGGCACAAAACTCCCAGGCTCATAGACCACGGTAGTGCGCTGGCTATCCGTTTCTTCCCTTACAATGCGGTCACCATCCCAGCCGTAGTGGGTGGTGGCGGTGGTGCCATTGGTGTGACGTACGGTTTTGCTGATGCGTCTTCCCAGGCCGTCGTAGCGGTAGGTGGCTTCGCGGGTCGCCCCCAGCTCGCTGGCGTGGGTCAGGTGCACTAAGCGGTTGGCGCCGTCGTAGCCCAGGGTTAGGCGTTCGCCGTTGGGCTGTTGGCGTTCGATCAGGTTGCCAGCGCCGTCGTAGCGGTAGCGGGTACCGTTTAATTGACCAAGGCGGTTATCAGGCAGGGCCTGTTGGCCTTCTAGCCGATTACCCGCCGCGTCCACGCTATAGCGGTGGGCGTGGTCGCCGTGCTGGCTGCCGATCAAGCGCCCGGCAGCGTCGTAACTGTAGGCGATGACTTTTTCTGCTGGATCACCTTGCAGGCTGCGGAAGCTCATACGGCCCAGGGCGTCGTATTGGTAGCTCTGCTGGCTGGTGGTGTCCGGGCTGCGCAGGGTGAGGTGATCCAGCTGACCGAGATTGGTGTAGCCCCGCTCCAACATTAATGGCTGGTGATGGTCATTGGCACTGGTACTAAGACGGCGCTGGGTCTCCCGGTGCAGGGCATCGGGTTCGAGGGCGATTTCCAGATCCAGGCCGGGGGCGCTTAGGCCGTGCAGGTGGCCGCTGCCGTAGGTGTGCCAGTTAAGCGCCGGTAGCTCGCCGAACTGGCTGGCTTGGGGCGCGCCGTTGGCGGTCAAGGTGTGCTGGTGCTGCCATATCCAACCGCTAGCTTCTTCTAGGCCGGTATGCCGCTGCTGTTCACCGATTAATCGCTGGGCGTGGTCGTAGCTGAACGTGACCTCGCCGTGATCGTTGGTGACGCTGACCAGTTGACCATTGGTGCCCCACTGGTACTGCTCCGTGCTGGCCGGGGCGTGCTCGGTCGCAGGTAGATGGCGGGCAGTCAGACGACCGGCTTCGTCATAGTCGTAACGGGTCACCAGCGGTTGGCCGTCCGGGCCTGGGCGGTTGGCTTCCAGCCGCTCGATCAATTGACCGGCTTCATCGTAGCGGTACTGCTGCTCGCGGCCATCGGGGCCGGTCTCGCTGGCTAAGCGATCCATCTCGTCATAAGCAAAGCGGTAGACCGCGCCATTGCCTAGGGTCAGCTCGCTGAGGCGGCCAATGTCATCGTAAGCGGTAAATTGTTGGCTACCGTCGGCCTCGATACGCTGCACCGGGCGGCCGTGGTCATCAAAGAAGAACTGCTGCCGAAACCCTTGGGGGCCTTCCAGCTCCACCAGTCGCCCTAAAGAATCCACATGGTGGTGCCAGTAGAGCCCGTCAGGAAGCTGGGTGGCGATGCGCCGACCCATCTCGTCGTGTTGGGTGCGGGTGGTCTCGTTCAGCGCATTGGTGACGCTGGCCAGATAGCCGTTTCGGTCGTAGGCGTACTCGGTACGCTGCTGTGAGCAGTCGATCTGGGCGGTAACTTGGCCCAGGGCGTTCCACTCGCGCTGGTGGGTGGCCCCGCCTGCATCGGTGAGAGTAGTCGGGCGATCGGGTAACTGTTCATTCTCATAAGCGAAGGCGGTGGTGCCTTCCGGCCCGGAGACCTCCAGCGGATGGCCGAGGTCGTTGCGTGTGATTTGCCAGCGCTGATCGTCAGGGCCTTCGATATTGATCGGTTGCCCCAAAGCATCGCGCTCAATCGCCCAACGCGTGCCGTCTGGGCCCGTCTGAGCGATCACCTGACCATGGTCGTCGCGCTCAATCAGCGTCTCGTGACCCAGCGGATCCACCGTCGCTACCTTGAGACCCGCCCGGTCATAGCGAAACTCGATCCGCGAGCCGTCGGCGCGGGTGTGGGCCGTCCAGCGGCGACCGGGCCCACTGCCCACGAAGTGGTAGCGCTCCTCCCGGTCTAGGCTGTCGGTGACCAGGGTGTGATCCATCTGGTAGCTGTACGTCCGCGCTAAACCGCCGGCTTCCTGCTGGCCGACCACCCGGCCATCCGGGGCGTGGCGATCCCAGGTGTAGTGCGCTTCCATGCCCCCGGGGACCCGGTGGGCGGTGAGCATATGGTCTTGCCACTCGAACTCGCGCACCACCTCGCCGTGGCGGTGACGTACGGCAATCAAATCCCCCACGGGGCTAAACGAGTAGCGCACCAGCCAGTCGTCCTGGGCGCTGCCGTCGTGCGCTTGCACCAGCTTGACGCCGGTTAGGCGCTGCCCGGCATCGTCGGGCTGGGCAGGAAGCAGGCTGTCGTAAACGAATTGGTAGCGACGCTGGGCGCTGTCGGTCACCGTGACCAGCAGACCGGCTTCCCAGTAGTACTGGGTAGCATAGCCGTTGCGGTCGCGCTCTTCGATTAAGGGCCAGCGAGCAGCGTTATCTTTTGAGCTATCACCTGAAGGCGTATCCGAGGTTGCCGCCACGTCTGCTGGATGGGCAAACACATAGTAAAGCCCGCTGGCATCGCTAAGAACAATACGTTCGGGATCCTGGCGCAGCGCCTCATCCAACACTTGCCAGCGAGGCGCGTTACTTTCTTCATCGGCTGAAGCACCCCCACGGCGTATCCATAGCTGCTCGGTGGGCGAGAAGCGTGCTTGGCCGGGGGCCAGTGGCCCAAAGGTAATCGCACGGCCCTGGGCATCGTGGACAATACAGGCGTCATCGTTAAGGGTGAGGGCGAGACTTTCGCCGGGTACCGACCAGCCCTGACCGAGTACCCCAATCCGCCCGTTGCTGGAGAGATAGCCACGGCTAAACACAAACGGCCGTGGCGCGGGTAGCGCAAAATCGGTCTCGGCGGGCAGCAGCTTGGCGCCCAGCAGCGGGTTCACCGGGCTACCCACCGCGGGTTGGCAGGCACTGCAGTCGTCGGCCAGGCCATCGGTGATGTCGATATCGTCTAACGCTAGCGGGGTCGCGGCGGCAATCTCACTGCTCAGCAGCGGTGCCTGGTGCGGCTCGAGGGTGACGTCCTCGCTCTCCTCAGGCTCGGCTTCCCCGGGTAAGCGGGGCAGTACAATGGCGTGGCCCTGGCCGCGCCCGGGGCTACCGCCGGAGTTGATCTTGACCTGGGGGCCGACAATGGTCACCCCGCCGGGGTCGAGCTTGATAAAGCTACCCCCGGCTTTAAGGGTGATTTCGCTACCCGCTTCCAGGACGATCTGGCTGCCCGCTTTGTGGTGCAGCTCGCGGCCGGTCTCGACCAGTTGGGCTTCACCGTAGACCTCATGGCGGGTCTGATCGACCTGGAGGTGGTCATCGCCCTTGATCTGAGTGTAGCGCTTGCCGTGTACGGTGAGATGGTCGTCGTTATGGATTTCGCTCAAGCGGTTGCGGTGGAGCTTAAGGTGGCTGTCCCGACGGATCTCCTCGGTGCGGTCGTTAAGGGTCAGCAGCTCCAGGTCTTTCTGGGCATGCAGCCAGATCTGCTCTTCGCCGGTGGCGTCCTCAAAGCGCAGTTCGTTAAAGCCTTCCGACTTATGGCTCTGGGTGCGGATCACCGTGCGGGTCTTGTTGGCCGGCAGTGGATAGGGCGGGGTATTCACCGCGTGGTAGGTGCGCCCGGTGACCAGCGGCTGATCGGGGTCGCCCTCTAAAAACGAGACAATGACCTCGTGGCCGATCCGGGGGATCGCCATACTGCCGTAGCCACCGCCTGCCCAACCCTGAGCCACCCGTATCCAACAGCTGGCGGTCTCGTTGGGTTCGGCGTAGCGATCCCAGGGGAACTGCACCTTGACCCGGCCGTGTTCGTCGCAGTAGATCTCTTCGCCTTCCGGCCCCACCACAAAGGCCACCTGGGGGCCGTCAACGCGAGGTTTAGGATTGGGCACCGGGCGGAAAGTCTGATCCTTCGGCATGATCACCACGTCGTTGTGGTAACGGGTCATCAGCTCGCCTGACTGGGCACTGCTCCCGTTATTTCCCCGCGCCATGCCATCTTCTTCCAACGCCTGGGGCTGTTCGCCGTGGTGCACCACCGAGACCACCTGCCACGCCTGGTTAAGGCTATCGATATCGTGGTCGGTGAGGGTAAAGCAGAGGCCAGGAGCAAGTTCCGGCAGGTCACTCTCGGCCTCGGCGGTAATGGCGTCGGCGCGCAGGGCCTCTAACCGGTGGCGGGTAAACGGCTTGCCGGAGGCGTCCTTCTTGTAGCGGCCAGGGTAGTCAAAGTGTTCGTAATCCTCCCGCTGGGCGTGTTCGCCCAAGTTGGGAGCGAGGTGCTCATGGATCTGCGCATAGGGCGGGTTTTTAAAGGTGTAGTCCTTGAGCATCGCCGAGGCGGGGCGCACGCGGTTGGCCTGACGCAATTTACGCAGGTGGCGTCGGGGCGGTGTGCCTCCGGCGCGGCCGTGGTAGGTGCGCTCGCCCACGCTGGGCAATACCACGGTGGCATCGGCAAACACCAGCTGGTGTTTGCCGCCCTCGGCGTTCTCAAACTCATGGAAATAGAAGCAGCCCTCTTCGGCGGCTAAACGCTCGATAAAGGCCAGATCGGTCTCCCGGTACTGAACCAAAAACTCCCGATCAAGGGGCGTGCGAGTAGTCGCAAAGCCGATATCGGTGAGGCTACGCTCATTAGCGAGGGTGGTGATGGCGTCAAAAGGCGAGGTGTCCTGAAAGATCCGCGAATTATGGCGCAGCGATAGCCGCCACAGAGCGGGGCGGATCTCGACCCGGTAAAAGCTGCGGCGGTGCCCCCTATCGCCGCGGTGAAGCTCTGAAATCATCCCATGCACCCGGCGTAGCGGCTCGCCGTCCTGCCAAATGGTCAGCGTGGCGTTTTGATCCAAGCAGTCGCTGGGCGATAGGTTGTGGGTACGGCTGGCAAACTCAACCGAGAGCGCAAACGGCTCCGACAGCGCCTCGCGATGGGTAAAGCGCACCACGGCGGTGTCATCGGCCCCGGGTAGGGTCAGGGTAAATTGCAGGCCCGTTTTGTCCGCCATCGCTCCGCTCCTTGGATCAAGTAAATGAGAAACGATCAGGGTAGCGGGCCGGGGCCAGAGAGCAAGGCCTGGAAGGCAAGTGACAGGGATCTCTTACACGTTTGTAAGAGATCTCTTACAAAATTTTAAGCGATGTCTTACAGCTTAAACGCTTAAAGGATGATCGTATGAAAATGAGCTGCACTCCGTAATGAATCCCGCCCTATTTCAGCGCCTGCCAAATCAGATTAAAACCGACTAAAAACATGGCAAAAATCACCAGCCGGTAGAACAGCGTCTCGTTGACGCGACTTTGCAGCCATAGGCCGTTGCGTACACCGATCCAGGCGATGGGTACTAGCAGTAGCGATGCCCAGGCGCTGGTAACGTTGATTTCGCCAAGCCACATATAGGGCGCTAGCTTGATCACGTTGACTACGGCAAAGGTCACTGCGCAGGTGGCGATAAACGTCTCTTTCGATAGTTTGCGCGGCAGCAGGTAAACGTTCAGCGGCGGCGCGCCCGCATGGGCCATAAAGCTGGTAAAGCCGCAGACGCTTGCCGCTGGCAATGCCCAGCGGGTGGAGATAGGTTTCTTGGCAACGGGCTTGAGCAGCATGTAAGCGGCGAACAGCAGGGTGATCACGCCGAGAGTCAGGCGTAAGCCCTGTTCACTCAAACTGCCAAACAGCAGCGTCCCTACCGTCACGCCGATAAACAGCCCCGGCACAAAGCGCCAGACCTCAGTGGCGTCCTGCTTGCCCCACCATGCTTTCACCGCAAACACGTCCATCACCAGCAGTAGCGGCAATAGTAAGCCAGCTGCCTGGGCGGGGCTGATCGCCAGCGCCATTAGCGGTACCGAGAGCGTGCCAAAACCACCCGCAAAGCCACCTTTTGAAACGCCGGTCAGGTAAACGGAAAATGCAATTAACAACCAGGCGATGACGGAGTATTCGGGGAGCATTGAAGCCTCTGGATAAATGAAATAGCTAACCGTAGGAATAGCGAACAATAAAAAGCCCCACATCAGCGGGGCTAGTTAGCATAGCATCCAATAAACGTTAGCGGGCGAAGAGTCGTTCCATCAAGCGTTCATCAGCCACTCGTGGTCGGGGTCGTTGTGGAATTTCCATGCCCGCTTGGGCCCCGCCATCACATTTAAGTAGTAGAGCGAGTAGCCATGGGAGGCGCCTACTGGATGGTAGCCCTTGGGCACCAACACACAGCAGCCGTTTTCCACCGCCATGGTTTCATCAAGGCTGCGGTCATCGGTGTAAACGCGCTGGAAGGCGAACCCTTGTTCAGGGTTAATGCGGTGGTAGTAGGTCTCTTCCAGATGTGATTCGTGGGGTAAGTTATCCACATCGTGTTTGTGGGGCGGGTAGCTCGACCAGTTACCCGCAGGTGTGAATACTTCGACTACTAATAGGCTATCGGCGGGCTCGGTTTCCGGCAGAATATCGTGAACATGGCGGGTGTTGGTGCCTTGGCCACGGGTGCTTTTTTTGATTTTGTCGGGAGCGATTAGCCTAGGGGCGTGATTGCCATGCCCTGGGGCGGCGCACACCGCTAGCTCTAAGTCTGTGGTTGCTTCCACCGAGTAGCTAACCCCATTGGGTAGGTAAACCGCGTAGGGTGGAATTTGTTCAAAGATATCCATGCGCTGGCCGATATCTTCAAAGCGGTGCTCGCCGCAGGTTACCGTGGCGCGACCGGTGAGCAGCACCAGGCAGATTTCCTGATCATCGCTGCTGGCCTCCAGGCGCTGACCCTTGGCGAGTTTATGCACCCGAAAGCCGACATGCTGCCAGCCAGCCGATTCAGGGGTAACGTCAATCACGGTGCCTTGGGTATCTGGGGCGGTGGGGCGTACCAGTAGGGAAGCCATATGTCGCTCCTTCTGATGGTTAGCTGCTCTGTTGGCAGCTAGCCGTTGTCGATATGAAGGGTCTCCACAGACCCGTTTGCGTCTGTTTAGATCGAGGCATCGAGCAGAATTTTGCGACCTTCACGCAATGAAAGCTCCGCTGCATCGGCTAAGCGCAACGCCTCTAGGCCATCCTGGGCACCTGCGAGTGGCGCACGTTTCTCCTTCCATGCGGCGACAAAGTCGCCAATTTCCAGTTGGTAGGCTTGGGCATAGCGCTCCAGGAAGAACCACTTGGGTTTGTCTTCCACTTGGCCTGCTTCACCGGTGAAGCGCAGCCGGGTGTCGCTCTCATTTTGGACCTGCAGCATGCCTTGGCTGCCAAAGGCTTCGATACGCTGATCGTAGCCGTAGCAGGCACGTCGTGAGTTGCTGATTTGGCACAGCTTTCCACTGGCTGTGGTAAGGGTGACCATGGCGGTATCCACATCACCCGCTTCGCCAATCGCTGGGTCGATAATGCTACTGCCGACGGCAAAGACACTTTCGATGGGTTCATCGAGCAGCCAGCGCGCCATGTCCAGATCGTGAATCATCATGTCCCGAAACAGGCCGCCGGACTCAGCCACGTACTCGGCGGGCGGGGGAGAGGGGTCGCGGCTAATAATCGTTAGCGTTTCAAGTGCGCCAATACGCCCTTTGGTAATCGCTTTTTTCAGTGCCGAAAACTGAGGATCGTGGCGGCGGTTAAAGCCTAACGCGCAGGTCACTGGATGCTCACTGAGTACCTGCAGAGCATCTCGCGTGCGGGCTAAATCCAGGGCGATGGGTTTTTCGCACAGAATCGCCTTGCCAGCGCGGGCGGCACGCTCCAGATACTCCGCATGGGTGGGCGTGCTTGAAGCAATCAGTACGGCGTCAATGGTGTCATCCGCGAAGATTTCATCCACAGAGGCCGCTCGGCTGGCGTACTGCTCGGCCAACGCTTCTGCGGCAGGCTGATGAAAATCGGCCACGGCGGCCAGGGTAACGTTCGGGTGCGAGTGAATGGCCTGGGCGTGCACCTTGCCGATGCGTCCAGCGCCGATAAGCGCGAGTTTCATAAGCTCTCCTGTTTTGTTGTTGGTGTTGGCTCGTTGTGGCGTTTAGGCCTTATGTTGTTTGTCACGGCCCTTTTCTTTGTCGCGTGTTTTGTCTTGCCGCACGCCCAGGGCAATTGCCAAGGTCTGGGTCAAGCAGAGCGACGCGGTCAAACTGCGGAAACTTTTTACTTCAGCTTCGTTGACAACGAAGACGACATCCGCGAAACGGGCCAGCGGGCTGAGGTTCGAATCGGTAATCACTACAATAGGTAGACCGCGCTGATGGGCGTCTTCGCAGGCTTTTTGGCTCTCTTCTGCATAGGGGGAAAAGCTGATGGTCAGTAGGGCGTCGTGTTGGCTCATAGCGCGCAGCTGCTCGCCGTACATCCCACCCAAACCATTGACCAGCAGCGCAGGCTTATCCACATGGGCCAGGGCATAGGTCATGTAGCTGGCGACCATGAAGCTTCGCCGTGCCCCCATCACATGAATCGCATGAGCCTTTTCAAAAATATCCAGCGCCTTCTCCAGGCTCTCTGGATCGATACGGCTGGGAAGCTGCTCCAGAACAGCGCGATTGGCATCGGCGAACTCCCACAACAGCTGGGTGCTGTCGGGTGTTTCCCCGGTGGCGCTACGTACTGCGCGAATCCGTTCTGTGTAGTTAGGCAATTCATCGACTAGGCGGCTGCGAAACAGCTGCTGCATTTCGGAAAAACCCTTAAAGCCCAAGCTATTGGCCAAGCGGATTAAGGTGGATGGAGTGACATCTGCCTGCTCAGCAATTTTGGCCACGGTTGCCAGAGCAACCTCCTGGGGGTGATCAAGCACAAAACGAGCGGTTTGCTGTAAGCGTTTGCTTAGCGTGGCGTACTCGGCGGTGATCAGCGTTTCCAGCTCGCGGTAGCTTTGTGGTGGCTGCGGCATACAAATTCCTTAGCGTTAACTCATGTACCACTCATTCACTCATGCACGACTGGGCAGTAGCACTGAGCAAAGTGGCTGGCTGTTATGCAGTCTAGTTGATTGGAATAAATATTCCATTTATACAAAAGTATAGAATAAATAATTTGCAGTAATTGCTATTTGGAATCTATATTTCATATCGCCAAGGCATTTAATGCCACTTCCCTACCAACAACGATAACGTTATGAGGAATTATTTATGGCACGTCTATCTCAATGGCTTCTAGCCTCTGCCGCCACCACGGTATTAATGGCGGGAACTGCACAAGCACAAGAACCGGAACAAGAAGCGAGCCGTTTCGTCATGGTGACCCATGGTGTTCCCTCTGATCCTTTCTGGTCCGTGGTGAAAAACGGCGCAGAGGCAGCCGCTGATCTCGTAGGCGCTGAGCTGGAGTACCGTGCACCATCGACCTTTGATATGGCCAAGATGCAGCAACTCGTACAGGCAGCGGTGGCATCTGATCCGGATGGCTTGATCCTCTCTTTTACTGACGAAAACGCCCTGGGCGGCGCTGTCCAAAATGCTGTCGATAACGGCATCCCAGTGATCACCATTAACTCCGGTGGTGACGTGGCGAGGGATTATGGTGCCCGGCTGCACGTCGGGCAGAGTGAATACGAGGCGGGCAAACAGGCCGCCGAGCGCATGCAGGAACTGGGCGTCGAGAAAGGCGTCTGCGTTAACCATGAGCAAGGCAACCAGGGACTTGATCAGCGCTGTGATGGCTTTGTAGAAGGCTTTGACGGCAATGCTGAGCAGCTAGCGACCACCTACGACCCCACCAATATTCGCAATGCCATTGTCGCTTACCTTAATGAGAACAGTGATGTGCGTGGTGTGCTGACCCTGGGTGCATTGGCCGCTGATCCGATGATTCGGGCCATGCGTGAGCAGGGGGCAACCGATATGTTCACCCTCGGCACCTTTGACCTTTCACCCGGTATTTTGGAAGCCTTGGATGCGGGTGAGCTGGACTTCGCGATCGACCAACAGCAGTACATGCAGGGCTACTTGCCCGTCATGTTCCTAGATCAGTTCGTCAAGAACGGACTGCTACCCGCAGGGGATGTTGCCACCGGCCCAGGGTTTGTCACTCAAGAAAACGCTGCACAAGTCATTGAGCTGAGTAGCCAGGGCATCCGTTGATAACTACCTAATCGAAAAAGGCTCGACGGTGTCGAGCCTTGGGGGTCGATCGCCATGAATTCTACTGAAACGAAACAGTCGGTTGCGCCAGCAACCGCTCCTCAAGATGAGCGTATCCAGAGAGTCTCTTTCTGGAAGAAGGCTCTTAATCGTCCGGAGCTGGGGGCGCTGGCCGGTGCCGTGTTGGTGCTTGCCTTCTTTATCGCTGCTTCCAGCGGCACTGGGATGTTTACCCCAGCGGGTATTATTAATTTTCTTGAAGTCGCCGCTCAGCTCGGCATTATCGCCACGGCGGCTGCGTTGCTGATGATCGGCGGAGAGTTTGATCTTTCGATTGGTTCGATGATTGGCTTGGCAGGCATTCTGATTGCCATCCCTGCGGTGGAGTATGGCTGGCCGCTGTGGGCCGCAATTTTACTGGCGTTCGCCTGTGCGGGCCTGGTGGGCTGGATTAACGGTAATCTGGTCAATAAAACGGGGTTGCCGTCATTTATCGTTACCCTGGGCTTCCTGTTCATTCTGCGTGGTCTGGCTATCGGTACTAGCCGGTTGTTGACGGGACGTACTCAGGTGGGGGGCGTTCAGGATCATATCCCCGGTGATTGGTTCGCGGCGCTTTTCTCTGGAGAAGTTGCTACGGGACTATTTAGTTGGATGGCGGAAAATGGCTGGATGGCGACCAACTTTGCGGGCAACCCCACGGTCACCGGTATTCCCGTCTCAATTGTCTGGTGGCTGGGCTTAACCGCTGTAGCGACTTGGGTGCTGCTGTGCACGCCTTACGGCAACTGGATCTTCGCCAGCGGTGGTGATGCCAATGCGGCGCGCAATTCGGGCGTCCCCGTCCACCGCGTCAAGATTTCACTGTTCATGTTCACCGCTTTCTCCGCCACCATCTTTGCCTGCATACAAGTCATGGATACTGGTTCGGCGGACACTATCCGTGGCCTGCTAAAAGAACTGGAAGCCATTATTGCTGTGGTGATCGGTGGCGCTTTGCTGACCGGTGGTTATGGCTCCGCTATAGGTGCCGCCCTGGGTGCGCTGATCTTCGGCATGGTGCAAATGGGCATTTTTTACACCGGTGTTAACACCGACTGGTTCCAGGTCTTCCTGGGCGTGATGTTGCTGGTGGCGGTGCTATTCAACAATTACATGCGCAAAAAGGCGATGGAGGCTAAATAACATGACTACACGCACTCCAATGATTGAAATGCGCAGTGTCAGCAAACACTTCGGCAGCGTCATCGCCATCAGTGATATCTCGATGCAGGTCTATTCCGGTGAGGTTATGTGCCTGCTGGGTGATAACGGTGCTGGCAAGTCAACGTTGATTAAAACCCTTTCCGGTGTTCACCAGCCCACCCATGGCGAGATGCTACTGGATGGCAAGCCCGCTCGTTTCAAGTCCCCGGCTTACGCGCTCGACGCCGGTATCGCGACAGTTTTCCAGGATCTGGCGATGGTGCCGTTGATGTCGATTACCCGTAACTTTTTTATGGGCCGCGAACCGACGGTGGGCTGGGGGCCTTTAAAGCGCATTAACTGGAAGTATGCCGACCGGGTTGCCAAAGAGGAAATGGCTAAAATCGGTATTGATGTGCGCGACCCAAGCCAGCCGGTGGGCACGCTTTCTGGCGGGGAGCGCCAGTGTGTGGCGATTGCCCGTGCCGTCTATTTTGGCGCTAAAGTGCTGATTCTTGATGAGCCTACGTCAGCGCTTGGGGTTAAGCAGGCCTCTGTCGTACTGCGCTACATTGCCAAAGCCCGCGCGGATGGCCTGGCGGTCATCTTTATTACCCACAATGTTCACCATGCTTACCCAGTGGCCGATGCGTTCACCTTATTGTCACGCGGCGGCAGTTTGGGCTCATTCCGCAAAGAAGAAGTCAGCCGCGAAGAAGTGCTCAACATGATGGCGGGTGGCGCTGAGCTTGAAAGCCTGGATGCGGAGCTTGCGGAATTCCAGCGGGACGATAAAGCCAAGAAGGCCAGCTTAGCCGAACAAGACGCCCAGCCCGTGAATGAAACAAGCAGCACTGAACCCCCTTCACCGCGAACGGCGAGCGGCTATTAAGGAGCCATGATGAATAAACCTACCCCATCATCCCCGTTCACGCTGGCCGTCTGCGCTGAAATGGTGTTCCGCCGCTTGCCCGTGTTGGAGCGTGTTAAGCGTATTTCTGAACTGGGTTTTCAGGTCGAAATCTGGGACTGGACTAAGCATGACATTGACGCACTGGCCAATAGCGGGGCGACATTTTCCTCCATGACCGGCTATGTCACCGGCACCTTAGCGGATGCCGCCGGGGCAGATGAACTGCTACGCACCGCCGCTGAGTCGGTTGAGGTGGCCAAACGACTGGGTATTCCACGTCTCAACCTGCACGGCACAGGGTTGGATGGCGAAGGTCTTCCCGTGAAACCTTGCCAACAGATGACCGGCGCGATGTGGTTAAAAGCACGCGATACCCTCAATCGGCTGGCGGATCTCGGCGAGCAGAACGACGTCACCTTTGTGCTTGAAAATCTCAATACCGACGTTGATCACCCAGGAGTGCCGTTTGCGCGCTTGGAAGATGTTCTAGCGCTGGTGGAAAGTGTTGATCGGCCCAGCTTGCGCATTATGTTGGACGTTTATCACGCCCAAATTGGCGAAGGTAATTTGATTGAATTGATTCGCCGCTGTGGGCCGTACATTGGTGAAGTGCAAGTGGCTGATGTGCCAGGGCGCTGCGAACCGGGAACCGGCGAGATTAACTACCCGGCCATTGCCAAAGTGCTGAACGACATAGGTTATCGCGGCACCGTAGGACTGGAAGGCTGGGCCTCTGGCGACGACGACCTCGCGCTCGACCGATTCCGTGCCGCCTTCACACTTTAATCCACGGTTGATAAGCCTTATCGATTGCCAGCCAAGACGCTTTTATGCCCAGTGCCATCCTGTGACTAGTACCACGAATTTGTGACGTGGGGAGACATTTATGCTGAATAACAATAGTCAACACCGACCGCTTGACCTGATTTGTCTTGGACGCGTGGCGGTCGATCTTTACGCCGAGCAGATTGGCAGCCGTTTAGAAGACGTGGCCAGCTTTGCCAAGTACCTAGGCGGGAGCTCGGGCAATATGGCCTACGGCACCGCTCGCCTCGGGTTGAAATCCGCCATGCTCTCGCGGGTCGGCGACGAGCAGATGGGCAACTTCGTGCGCGAAGAGCTGGAGCGGGTGGGCGTGGATACCTCCGCGCTTCAAACCGACCCCGAGCGCCACACCGGCCTGGTGCTGCTAGCCTTAAAAGACCGCGAAAGCTTCCCGCTGCTGTTTTATCGCCGCGACTGTGCCGATATGGCCATCGACGCCGACGCCATCGACCCTGAATTTATTGCTCGAGCAAAAGCGCTGGCAATTACCGGCACCCATCTTTCTACCGATACCACCCGGCGGGCGTGTCGCAAGGCACTGGACGCCGCCGCCCATTATGGCGTGAAGCGGGTGCTGGATATCGACTATCGCCCCGTGCTGTGGGGGCTGACTAACCCTGGTGATGGTGAAACCCGCTTTATCGCCGATGATAAAGTGACCACCGACCTGCAGCGCTGGTTGCCAGATTTTGATCTGATTGTAGGTACCGAAGAGGAGTTTCATATTGCCGGCGGCAGCACGGACACCTTAGTGGCTCTGCGCGCGGTGCGTGAAGTTAGCAAAGCTACCCTGGTATGCAAGCTGGGGCCCATGGGCTGTGTGGTGTTTGAAGGCGCGATTCCTGGCCGCATTGAAGACGGTATTTTAGTTAAGGGCGTACAGGTCGAGGTGCTCAATGTGCTGGGTGCCGGGGATGCCTTTATGAGTGGCTTGCTACGCGGCTGGCTGCGCAATGAACCCTGGCAAACCAGCGCCGGTTATGCCAATGCCTGCGGCGCGCTGGTGGTCTCCCGCCACGGCTGCGCCCCGGCCATGCCCACCGAAGACGAGTTATTTGATTACCTGGCGCGCCGCGATGAGGTGCCTCGTCCGGATACCGATCAACGCCTAAATCATCTGCACCGGGTCACCACCCGAGTGCCTGCTCAGTGGCCCGAAGTGTTGGGCCTGGCGTTTGACCACCGCCGTCAGCTCACCGATATGGCCCGCGAAGCGTATGCCGACAGTGCGCGACTGCCAGCACTCAAAAAACTCCTGGTCACCGCCGCCGAAGAGGGTGCCAAACTGGGCGGTATTTCCACGCCCGCGATCCTGGTAGACGACGTGCTGGGTCAAGACGCGCTCAATCAAGCCAGTGGGAAAGGCTGGTGGATCGGTCGACCGGTAGAGCTCCCAGGCTCACGACCTTTGCGCTTCCAGCATGGCGATGATTTAGGTGCCTGCCTGCGCAACTGGCCTAGAGAGCAGATCATTAAATGTCTGGTGTTCTATCATCCCGACGATGAACTCTCGCTGCGCCTGGAGCAGGAGGAGCGGCTGCGTCAGCTCTACCAGGCGGCCTGTGCTTATGGGCTGGAGCTGCTGATTGAAGTCATTCCGCCCGCCGACATGCCCAATGACGATACCACTTTGCCGCGCAGCCTTCAGCGGCTCTACAACCTGGGTATTCGCCCAGACTGGTGGAAACTACCTGCCATGTCAGACGCTGCCTGGCAGGCGGTTGGCGACACCATTGAGCGGGAAGATACCTACTGCCGTGGGGTCGTGCTGCTCGGGCTAGACGCCCCTATGGACGATATGAAACGTGGCTTTGAAGCAGCGGCCAATCATGCCTGCTGTAAGGGGTTCACCGTTGGCCGCACGCTATTTGCCAGCGCCAGCCGCGACTGGCTGGCTGGGCGTATCGACGATGCCCGCTTGGTAGAGCGGGTCGCCCAGAACTATGCCGAGTTGATAAAGGCGTGGCGGCAACTAAGGCAGGCGGAGCCGCAAACGCAGGCCCACACGGAGGAGGCGTAAAATGAGCACCATTCGACTCACCATGGCCCAGGCGTTGGTCAAGTACCTTGCTGCACAACGTATAGAGGTGGATGGCCAAGAAGTGGCGCTGTTTGAAGGCGTGTTTGCGATTTTTGGTCATGGCAATGTGGCCGGAATGGGGGAAGCGCTTTACCACGTGCAAGACACGCTTCCGACCTTTCGCGCTCACAACGAACAGGCCATGGCCCACGCGGCGATTGCCTTTGCCAAAGCCAATAATCGCCAGCGCTTAATGGCCGCGACCAGCTCGATAGGCCCGGGGGCGACCAATATGGTCACCGCCGCAGCACTCGCCCACGCCAACCGCTTGCCGATCCTGCTGCTGCCGGGGGACACCTTCGCCACCCGCGAACCCGACCCGGTACTCCAGCAGGTGGAGCATTTTGGTGACCCGACCATTAGCGTCAACGACTGTTTTCGTCCGGTGTCGCGTTACTTCGACCGTATTAATCGCCCCGAGCAGCTGCTGACCAGTTTGCCCCAGGCGATTGCTACCCTGCTTGACCCTGAGCACTGCGGCCCCGCGACCCTGGCATTGCCCCAGGATGTGCAAACCTTTGCCTACGATTACCCGGAGGCCTTTTTTGCTCCCAGGGTGCATCGCATTCGCCGCTCGCCACCGGATGCATACGAGCTTCGTCAAGCAATCGCCGCGCTGCAACAGGCCAAGCGCCCGCTGATTATCGCCGGCGGCGGCGTGCATTACGCCGCTGCCTGCGATGCCCTGGCAGAGTTTGCTAAAGCGCGGGGCATCCCGGTAGCCGAAACCCAGGCCGGCAAAGGCGCGTTGGCCGATAGCCACCCCTGCGCAGTGGGTGCCATTGGGGTGACCGGCAGCGCAGCCGCCAACCAATTGGCGGAGCAGGCGGATGTCATTCTGGCGGTGGGCACGCGGCTGCAGGACTTTACCACCGGCTCACGAGCGCTATTTGAAGGAAGCGATAAAACGCTTATCGCCCTCAACGTTGGCCGCTTCGACAGCCTGAAGCATCAAGCGCTGCCGTTAAGCTGCGATGCCTTGGTCGGGCTGGGTCAACTCGACGCGGCGCTGGGTGAATGGCGCGGCGGCGATGAATGGCGCGAGCAGACCGGCACGCTCAAGCGCGAGTGGGCCGAAATAGTGCGCAACGTGACCGCCGACCAAGGGCTGGCGCTGCCCACCGATGCCCAGGTGATCGGTGCGGTTAATCGCCAAGCAGGCAACGATACCACCGTGGTATGCGCCGCCGGTGGCTTGCCCGGCGAGCTGCATAAGCTCTGGCAATGCTCGGGCCCTGGCAGCTACCACGTGGAGTACGGCTTCTCCTGCATGGGCTATGAAATTGCGGGCGGGCTGGGCGTCAAGATGGCCAAGCCAGAGCGGGAAGTGGTGGTGATGGTGGGCGATGGTAGCTACCTGATGCACAACTCGGAGCTGGCAACCTCGGTGATGCTGGGCCACAAGCTGATTGTGGTGGTGTTGGATAACCGCGGCTATGGCTGCATCAACCGCTTGCAGCAGGCCACAGGCGGCGCGGGGTTCAACAACCTTCTGCAAGATTGCCGCACTGTGGAAGCAGGCGCTCCCAAAACCGATTTCGCCGCCCATGCCAAATCTCTGGGCTGTGAGTCTGAATCAGTGAGCGGCATTGCGGAGCTGGAGCAGGCGCTGGTGCGCGCTCGCAGCGCCACCTCGACCTATGTGATTGCCCTGGATACCGATCCGCTACCCAGCACCCAGGAAGGCGGTGCCTGGTGGGAGGTGGCCGTGCCCGAGGTTTCCGAGCGTGAAGCGGTCAATAAAGCCTATCAAGGGTACCGCGAAGCCAAGCAGCGCCAACGCCATTAATACCAACAAACATAATCATAAGGAATACGCTATGCCAACGGTTACTTTAGGCATCAACCCGCTCACCTGGACGAACGACGACTTGCCCAGCCTGGGCGGCGCAACACCACTGGAAACCTGTTTGAAAGAGGGCCGCGAAGCGGGGTTTAGCGGCTTTGAATTAGGTAACAAGTTTCCCCGAACGCCTGACGCCTTGAACCAGGTGCTTAGCGCCCACGACTTGGCACTCGTTTCGGGCTGGTACTCCGCGCAGCTGTTGGAGCGCACTCCTGAAGAAGAGATTGATGCCATTCAGGATCATATGAACCTGCTCAAGCAGTGCGGTGCCAAGGTGATGGTGCTGTGCGAAGTCACCCATTGTGTACACGGCGATCAGGAGCGCCCGCTTTCCCAGCGTCCGCACCTTTCCGAGCAAGAGTGGCAGCGACTGCTGCATGGCCTGGATGTCGTGGGCGACTACCTGAAATCCCAGGGCATTCAGCTGGTGTATCACCACCATTTGGGCACGGTGATCGAAAGCCAGGCCGACGTTGAACGCTTGATGGATAACACCGGTGAAGGCGTGGGGCTGCTGCTTGATTTTGGTCATTTGCGCGGGGCTGGCGGCGACCCGCTCGCCATCGCCAAACGCTACAGCCAGCGTATCCATCATGTGCACTGCAAGGACCTGCGCTTCCCAGTGCTGGAAGCGGTACGCAACCGCGACAAAAGCTTTTTAAACGGCGTGTTAGACGGCCTGTTTACGGTGCCGGGGGATGGCAATGTGGATTTCCTGCCCGCCTTAACCCACCTGCGCGAACAGGGCTACCAGGGTTGGTTAGTGGTTGAAGCCGAACAAGACCCGGAAGTCGCCCACCCGCTGACCTACGCCCGCCTGGGTTACCGCAACCTACGTCAACTTGCCGAGCGGGCAGGCTTCGACGTTGCCAGCTAAACAGCACCAGCGCCGCCTTTTAATCAGGAGTTTGTATGAAGACGCTATCCCACTATCTTAATGGCCAGCTCTCCGCCGTTCAGAGCCAGCACACTTCGCCGGTTTATAATCCGGCCACCGGTGAGCAGAGCGCCCAGGTGGCGTTGGCCACCGCCGATGAAACCCGCGAAGCAGTGCGTATCGCCGACGAGGCCTTTGCCGACTGGTCTAAAACTTCGCCGCTAAAGCGCGCGCGTATTTTGTTTAAGTTCAAGGCGCTGGTCGAGGAGCACACCGATGAGCTTGCACGACTGGTCTCCAGCGAACACGGCAAGGTGTTTTCTGACGCCAAAGGCGAAGTGACTCGCGGCCTGGAAGTGGTCGAGTTTGCCTGCGGCATTCCCCACCTTCAGAAGGGCGAGCACTCCATGAACGTCGGCACCGGCGTTGATAGTTACTCAATGATGCAGCCGCTGGGCGTGTGCGCCGGTATCTCTCCGTTCAACTTTCCCGCCATGGTGCCTATGTGGATGTTCCCCATCGCCCTGGCTTGCGGCAACACCTTCGTCATGAAGCCTTCAGAGAAAGACCCCTCTACGCCGCTGCGCTTAGCCGAGCTGCTTAAAGAAGCGGGCCTGCCGGATGGCGTTTTCAACGTTATCAATGGCGATAAAGAGGCGGTGGATGTGCTGCTTACCGATGAGCGTGTTCAGGCGGTGAGCTTTGTGGGCTCTACCCCAATTGCTGAGTACATCTACGCTACCGCATCAGCCCATGGCAAGCGTGTTCAGGCACTGGGCGGCGCCAAAAACCATATGGTGATCATGCCCGATGCGGATCTAGATCAAGCCGTGGGTGCTCTGATGGGCGCGGCCTATGGCTCGGCAGGCGAGCGCTGCATGGCGATTTCGGTGGCCGTACCCGTTGGCGAAGAGACCGCCAACCGCCTGCGCGAAAAACTGGTGGCCGAACTGGATAAACTCACGGTCGGGCCTGGCCTGGTCGATGGCCCCGATAATGATATGGGGCCGCTGATCACCCGCGAGCATCGCGAAAAAGTGGCGGGTTATATCCAAACCGGCGTGGATGAAGGCGCAGAGTTAGTGGTAGACGGTCGCCAGACCACGATTGACGGGGCAGGCGATGGCTACTTTATCGGCGGCAGCCTGTTTGACCATGTCACGCCCAGCATGCGTATTCACTCCGAGGAGATCTTCGGCCCGGTGCTGGCCATTGCCCGCGTGGCGAGCTTCGACGAGGCGGTCAGCATGATCAACGCCCACGAATACGGCAATGGCACGGCGATCTTTACCAGGAATGGCGATGCGGCGCGTCAGTACTGCGAGCAGATCCAGGTCGGCATGGTCGGCGTTAACGTACCAATTCCGGTGCCCATGGCGTTCCATAGCTTCGGCGGCTGGAAGCGTTCGCTGTTTGGCCCGCTGCATATGCACGGCCCCGACGGTGTGCGTTTCTACACCCGTATGAAAACCATCACCCAGCGCTGGCCCAGCGGCATCCGTGAAGAGACCAACCACTTCACCATGCCGACCATGTAAACAGTCTACGGGGCACGCCACCATTCAACGCCGGGCCCAGCCCGGCGTTATTGTTTTATAATAGGGGTAACGATAATGAAAACCCTCAAGATTGGCCTAATCGGCACCGGTTTTATGGGCAAGGCCCACGCCATTGCTTTTAATGCGGCGTCCAGCGTTTTTGAACTGCCCGCTAAACCCGTTTGCGAACTGCTGGCGGATGTCGACCTCGCTACTGCAGAGAGCCGAGCGCGGGCCTGGGGATTTGCCCGCGCCACCGACGACTGGCGTGCCCTGGTGGCCGACAGTGACGTGGATGTGGTGGATATCTGCGCGCCCAATTTCCTGCATAAAGAGATGGCGTTAGCCGCCATTGCGGCGGGCAAGCATGTTTACGCTGAAAAACCGCTGGCGCTGAGTACGGCAGACGCTGACGAGATGGTCGCCGCGGCTGAAAAGGCGGGTGTCAAAACCCTGGTGGGTTTTAACTACATTCGCAATTCCGCCACCCAACTGGCCCGACAGATTGTCGCCAGTGGCGATATCGGAGAGCTGATTCACTTTCGTGGGCGGCACAATGAGGACTACCTGCTCGACCCGGAAAAGCCCCACGATTGGCATACCAAACGGGCGACCGCAGGCGCCGGTGCGTTAGGCGATGTGGGGTCGCATATTCTTAATATGGCCGAGTTTTTAACCGGGCAGCGCATTACCGAGGTATGCGGCCAGCTACAAACCGTCATTGCAACGCGCCCCAATGCTAACGGCAGCGGGATGGCTGCGGTGGAAAACGACGATCAGGCCCAGGCCATGCTGCGGTTTGACCAGGGGTTAATCGGTAATATCGAAACCTCCCGGGTGGCGGCTGGCCGCAAAATGGGCTTGGCCTACACGCTAACGGGCACCAAAGGCGCCATTGTGTTTGACCAGGAGCGCATGAGCGAGCTGCAGCTATATCGCCACGGCGACGCCCACGGCAGGCGCGGGTTCACTACTCTGTTAGCGGGCCCCGAACACCCTGACTATGCCGCTTTCAGCCCCGCACCGGGGCATGGTCTGGGCTATAACGATCAGAAGATTATCGAGGTGCGCGATCTTGTGGAGGGCATCATCAACGACCGTCCCCTCTATCCAGACTTCCGCGAAGCCGCGCGGGTTAATCGATTAATAGAGGCCGTCGAAACGTCAGATCAGACGGGGCAGTGGGCGACAGTATAGCCGTTACTTCTACACTAAGCGCTTGGGCCTTTCTATAAAGGCCCAAGCGCAGGCTGGAAAGAAAAGTCACAAAATAATCAGCGTCGCGAGACCGAGGAATGACAAAAAGCCAACCACATCGGTAACGGTCGTCAAAATAACCGCACCCGACAACGCGGGGTCGATCTGGAGCTTTTTCAACACCATGGGGATGAGTACGCCGGATAAGTTGGCGAGACTCATATTGATAAAGATGGCCAGTGTGATCACCAGTGTAATCATGGCGTCGCCAAACCAGATATGGGCAATCAAGCCGACCACTAACGCCCAAACCAAGCCGTTACTCATACCCACCCACATCTCTTTGTTATACAGCCAGCGGACGTTGTTACCCGCGAGCTGCCCCAGCGCCAAGCCGCGTATAACCACGGTGAGGGTTTGACTACCCGCAATACCCCCCATACTCGCCACCACCGGCATCAAAATGGCCAACGCCACAATTTGATCCAATGCAGCCTCGAATTGACCAATAACGAAGGCGGCTAAAAAAGCCGTTAACAGATTAATACCCAGCCAAATGCCGCGACTTTTCGCACTGCGTAAAACGGGCGTGAAGACTTCCTCTTCGTTACTGACGCCGGACATATGCTTTAACGTCATGTCAGCGTCGTCTTGGGTGATTTCCAGTACGTCGGCGGCGTTTAGCTGGCCTACTAATAACCCATCGCTATCGCACACGGGCACAAAGTGTAGCTCTTTAGAGCGCAATAACGCCGCTGCATCACTGACTTTCATTTGATCATTTAGAGTGAAAAAGTCATCCATGTAATCATCAACCATCGCATCTTGTGGTTGCTTGATTAAATCAATCAGGGTCAAAGTGCCGAGTAAGCGTTTGTCTTTATCCGTAATCATGATCTGCTGCGACTCATCGTCGAGCAGATGGTGGATGCGGATATAGCGCTGTACGGCCTCTAACGACACGCCCTGTTTTACATTGACGGTCTCGGGATCCATGTAACGGCCAACAACGTCATCTTCATAGGCGTGAAGATTCTCAACCTGGGCGCGGATCTCTTGCTCTAGGCTAGCGTAGACGCTGGTTTTTATGGCTTCATCAGCAACATCTAAAACTTCAGCAACTTCTTGAGCATCCAAGCCTTTAACAATTGCTTCTACATCGCTGGCCGATAAATCCTCGATGTAGTCAGCACGGATGTCTTCGTCAACTTCGGCGAGAACCTCGCCGATTAACTCGTCGGGAATATACTCCCAAAGAAAATCTCGCGTTTTGGCCGGGAAGGATTCCAGTGTTCGCGCAATGTCTAAAATATCGAGTTCAGAGAAATGCGCTTTTAGTGCCGCTGCGTCTGGGTCATCTAGCAGGTTTTGAAGGTAGAGAAGCTGCTCTTCGGAATTGGTGTACTTTTCATCATCGCGCATAGAGTCCGTCCTTGTTGGAAGCTAAGTGTTGAAGAGGTGCAAACTCCTGGCGGCTCGCTTTATGAATGTTATAGACAGGTATGGTTGAACGCCACGCGAACACCTTAGGCCATGCGCTGCTGGGCAGAAACGGGCGGTACGTCGGTGCCAATCATCTCATCATCGGCGCCGGCCCAGGTCAGCGTGCCGTGGGTGAAATCCAGCGGCGCTGGGTAGTGGGCACGTTCGTCAAGGGTGAGGTGTGCGGGAAGCGTTGAAGACATGGCGTATCCGTGAACATCTTATACGCCAAGACTAAAGGGTGTGCATTATTTGTACAGCAGTAACCGCCTGATCGGCGTCATTGAGGCGCTGGATCAGACGGTTCGAGGTGGGTGTTTTATTCCTTATCCATTTCTAAACAGGAAACTATAGGCATTTAACGCAGGTACGCCGCCTAGGTGGGCGTAGAGTACTTTGGAGCCTGGCGGGAATTCGCCGTTGCACACCATGTCGATCATGCCGTGCATGGATTTACCTTCGTAAACGGGGTCGGTGAGTACACCTTCGAGGCGGGCACATAGGCGAATGGCTTCCAGCGTGCCTTCGTTGGGCAGGCCGTACTCGGGGCCGCCGTAGCGGGTATCCAAAATGACATCGTCATCGCTAACACCGCCTTCCAATTCCACCAGCTCGGCCGTATTGCGCGCAATGCGCAGGATCTGTTCACGGGTTTGCTCAGGCTTGGCAGAGGCGTCAATGCCAATCACTCGCTGGGCACGGCCATCGGCGGCAAACCCCACCACCATGCCTGCCTGGGTGCTGCCGGTGACCGAGCACACCACGATATAGTCAAACGTGAAGCCTAGCTCTTTCTCCTGCTGCCGCACCTCTTCAGCAAAGCCTACAAAGCCTAAGCCGCCGTAAGGGTGCTCGGAACAGCCAGCGGGAATCGGGAAGGGCTTACCGCCTCGCTGGCGAACATCCTCCATGGCCTGCTCCCAGCTAGGGCGAATGCCGATATCAAAGCCAGCGTCGTCCATTCGCACATCGGCGCCCATGATGCGTGACATCTCGATATTGCCCACGCGGTCATACACTGCATCGGAGTAGTTAACCCAGTTCTCTTGCACCAATACGCACTGCATGCCCAGGTGAGCGGCCACCGCGGCAACCTGGCGGGTCTGGTTGGATTGAATACCGCCAATCGATACCAGCGTATCGCAGCCCTGCTCAATCGCTTCGGGAATCAAGTACTCCAGCTTGCGCGTTTTGTTGCCGCCAAAGGCCAGGCCGCTGTTGCAGTCTTCGCGCTTGGCGTAGAGCTCTACTTCACCGCCTAAATGTTCACTTAGCCGCTTGAGCGGCGTAATGGGAGAGGGGCCAAAGGTAAGCGGGTAACGTGGGAAGCGTTCGAGGTTCATAGCAATCTCCAGCTTTAAAACATTGGGTGCGATATAGGGCGGCTAAGGTTGTTGTGAACAATGGACGTGCTCTCTGCTATTCATAGTAAGTGTTAGTCGTGATTTTTGTGTTGCAAAGTCGGCTGGTTTAAAGCAATAAAAGTTGATAAAACATATTTTATGTGGTCTTAAATAGTGTTTATAGATAAATAAGGTAAATAATAGTGCGCTCAAAAACCTGCCGTTCACGCCCTGAGCCTGATGATCAGGCCGCTGAGCTAGACCGAACAGATCGGCGTATCCTTAAACTGCTTCAGGAAGATGCCACACTCTCCAATGTGGCACTGGCAGAGCAGGTGAACTTGAGCCCGGCGGCGTGCTTACGCAGGGTGGAAAGGCTCAAGCGGGATGGGGTAATCAGCAGGGTGGTGGCGCATTTAGACCCGGAGCAGCTACAGGCAGGTATGGTGGTGTTGATTGGAGTCGTATTGGATCGCTCGACGCCTTCATCCTTCGCCGCCTTTGAGGAGGCGGCCCAGAAGGTGTCAGGCTGTATGGAGTGCCACGTGGTTACCGGGGAGTTTGACTATTTCATGTTGGTACGCACCCGGGACAGCCAAAGCTTCAACAGGCTGCACGCCGAACAGTTGCTCTACCTGCCCGGCGTGCGTCAGATCCGCTCGTTTATGGGGCTGCGACAGGTGGTCTCTACCCATAAGGTGCTGGTTTAGGCGTGTGTTAAGAAGACGAAGGCTCTGGCCGAGTAGCCAGCCAAACGGCAATCAGCATTAGTAGAGCGATCACGCCCCAGCGTGTCCAGCCGGGGCCGAGTGACCAAGCGGTGATCAGAGCACTCAACGCTATCATGCTAACAGCCGCCAACTTAGCGTGCCGGGGGATGGCGTGCTCTTGCTCCCAGGTAACCAGCAGTGGCCCGACATAGTGGCGGGAGCGGATCCAGGCCTCAAAGCGCGGTGAGCCTTTGGAGGCACAGTAAACAGCCATTAGCATAAACACGGTGGTCGGCAGCAGGGGCAGAAAGATGCCTAATACACCGATGCTAAAACTCATCCCTGCCAACACGACCCACATGGGGCTGATCAGTCTCATTCTTGCTCCCCAATTGGCACACGGTGATGCCTATATTGCCCGTTACGTATGGATAAGTATGGACTTATATGAGGGCTTTGCCACTCGACTCGTTGGCTGCTGAAAGCTGTCTTAAGGCGCCAGGGCGAGCAGAGGCTTGCCATGGGGGCCGCCCTCAATGTGCTGAAGTTCGGCTGCGTAAATCTTCGCAATGGTCGCGGGGTTAAGCACCTGGCTGGGTAGTCCGTGGTCAATACGCTGCCCTTGATGCAGCAACCATACCCGGTCAGCGTAGGTGCTGGCGAGATTAAGGTCGTGGAGCACGCAAACAATCGCCATGCGGTGCTGTGCGGCCCAGCCGCGTAGTTGCCGCATCAAGCGCTGCTGCTGGCCGATATCCAAGGCACTGGTCGGCTCATCCAGCAATAAAATACCACCATCCTTGGCGGTGGGAGAGCCCCTTGAGAGTAGTTGGCAGGCGCCCCGTGCGATCATCACCCGCTGGCGTTCGCCACCGGAAAGCGAGAGTACGCTGCGCTTGGCGAGGTGGGTTAGATCCAGGTCGTTAAGTAGCGCTGCGACCAGTGATTTGGCCGGGTTACTGCCTAGACTCAACAGTTCGTCGGTTTGCCAGTCAAAGCCGGGCAGTTCCTGCTGGGCGACCAGGGCACGCCGGTTGGCAAGTTCGGCGATGGGCCATTCACGCAGGGGTTTGCCATCCAAATGTAGCTCGCCCTGCTCGGCAGGGCGAAAGCCTGACAGCATGCTGAGTAGCGTGCTCTTGCCCGCGCCGTTGGGGCCGACAATGGCAAGTAGCTCGCCAGGGCGAATTGTGCCGTCTAGTGGGGCGATAGCGGGGGTGGTGGTTAAACCAGCCTGATGGAGCGTTAGCATGCTCGGTTTCTGCGCATCAGTAGGTACAGGAAGTAGGGGCCGCCCAGCAGGCTGGTAAGCAGTCCCACGGGTATCTCCGCCGGGGCAGCAACGGTGCGGGCTAGCGTATCAGCCACGACTAGAAGCAGCGCGCCACCGAGCATTGAGGCGTGCAGCAGCAGCCGATGGCCAGGCCCTAACCAAAGCCGTAGGCAGTGGGGTACCAGCAGGCCCAAAAAGCCAATTACTCCGGTGAGCGCTACACACAAACCTACGCCCAGCGAGGTCGCGACCACCACCCGGCGTTTTAAGCGGCTTGCATCCAGCCCCGCCGCATGCGCGGTAGCTTCGCCCAGCTGGAGCAGGTCGAGTTCACGTGCGCTGCGCATTAACAGCCACAGAGCAGCGGCAATCAGTATCAGGGCTAGCGCCGTGGTGCGCCACAGGGCGTTAGTCAGTGTGCCCATGCCCCATAAACTAAGCTGGCGAAGCTGCTCATCGCTGGCGATAAAGGCTAAAACCCCACCGCTAGCCCCGGCGAGAGTGTTGATGGCCAAACCAGCTAGTAGCAGGGTCATCACAGCGGCACTGCCGCCGCCCTGACGCTTGGCGATGCCAAAGACAATCAAACAGACGCATAAGGCGCCTAAAAAGCCTGCCGCAAACTGACCGTAAAGGCTGCCTGCGCTGCTGTCTTGAAAGAGCACAATCCACACTGCTACGAAAAGCCCAGCACCACTGGCAAGGCCGAGCAGGGTCGGGTCGGCCAGCGGGTTACGAAACAGCCCCTGCATGGCGGCGCCGCTACCGGCAAGCATCGCTCCCACGGCCACGCCCAGCAGTAAGCGCGGCAGGCGCAGCTGCCACCACACCTGCACGCTGAGTGGATCGGCTTGGCCGCGGAGTACTCCCCAAGGGGAGATGCCCAGTGCGCCAGAGGAGGCCGCCCAGCCTAAAGCCAGTAGCAACGCAGCGGTTAATCCGACGAGAACGCGGGTAGTGCGGCTAACCGGCAGCCGCACCCGGAAACGGTAAGTGTTAAGAATGGCTATCATGGGCTTAGCTGGGCAGTGCTGTTTTGAGCAGTACTGTTTTGAACGGAACTGTTTTGGACAGAATTAGCCTGGGCGCTAGTCGGTGCGCCCAATAGCGCTTCAACGTCCTGGCGCAGGGTGAGTAGCTGATCGGGCGTGCGCGGGCCAAAGCCAAGCAGCGCTTGGTCATCAATGACAATCAACTGCTGCTCTCGGCCTGCGGGGGTTAACGCCATACCGGGTAACTGCCATAGAGCGGCTTCGCCACCCATTGCCGCCAGGCCCCGCTCGGAGACAATCACAACCTCCGGCGCTTGCCGGGCCAGGGCTTCGGCACCCACGCTGTGGTAGCCCTGCATCTCGGCGAAGGCATTTGCCAGGCCCACCGCTTCGAGCGTGCTATGCGCTGCCGTGTCGCTGCCCGCCGCACGGGGGGTTAAGCCGCTATGCTGCATGATAAACATAGCGCGGGTCGTCGGTAGGGCGGGCAGGTTGGCTAGCCGGTCAAGTTTCTCGTTCAAGGCGTCTGCTAAGGCCTCTGCCGCGTCGCGACGGTCAGTTAATCGGCCGACGGCGTGGACTTTATCGGCGATGGCATTGAGGGTGGGTGGGGCGTTGATAATCTCTACGCTGACACCGACAGCCGCTAGCTGCTCCAGCACTTCCTTGGGGCCTGCGTGCCCGGCGGCTAACACCTGGTCAGGTTTAACCGATAGGACGCTTTCAGCGGAGAGCTGGCGCAGGTAACCCACCGAGGGCAGCTCCGCCATGGCGGGTGGATGCACTACAGTGTCATCCCGAGCGATAACGTTGATATCGGCATCCAAGGCGGCCAGGGTTTCGGCGATATCGCCGCCCAGCACCACCCAGCGCTCGTCAGCATGGGCCAGAGGTGTTCCAGCCAGTAGCCATCCCAGTACGACGATCCCCAACAAGCGTGTCTTTACATGGTTGAGGGTCATGCCACCGCCTCTTGGTTGCCGAGCTCACTTAGTAACTGCCTCCACTCGCGACGCTCCACACGGCCCTCCTGACGCTCTGCGTAAAGTTGCAGCACTAGCGAGCCTTCGGCATCGAAGGCTTCAATGCTGGTCACGCCGCCGTCGCGGTTGGGCTTGCTGACTTGCCATACTTGGTCAATCGCAGTGTCATCAAGGTGCAGGGTGAACTGCTCGCCAAATAGATTCAGCCAGCCGTGGGCGCGTTGAGGGGTGGGCAATGTGCCGGTGTGGATCTGCACGCAGCCGGGGCTAGCGACAAACAGCATCAACGGCAGCGCGCGAAGGCTGGCGTGCTGAAGCACTGTTTCCAGGGCATTGACGGGCAGCGTTTGGGTATAGCGTCCCTCCATTAACTGGTTGGCCTCAATACGCTCCAGATGATGGCGCTGGAGGAGGGCAAAGAACTGGTGCACATCGCGCATCGCGCCCCACTCGCTAGCGAGGGTCGGCGCTTCGGGCAGTGGGCGCTTCAAGCGAGGCATGCTCTGGGTAAACGCTGGCGTATCCCGAGTGCCCAAGGCCGCTAAGGCACCCCAGGGACGCGGCAGTGGGTTCTCCAGGGCAAAGCATTTGTGAACGGCGCAGCCATGTTGATTGAATATCTGCAGGCTCCAGCGCCACTGCGCCTCTTGAGTACTGGTGGCAGGCATAGAATCACGAATCAGGCAGGCCCAGTGCCAGCTCGTATAGAGCAAGCGTAGATCCAGGCCACCTGGGTCGAGTAACAGGCCTGTTTGTGGCCCGCCGCTAAGTTCAGGGTAGTCGCCGGTTTGCTCTAGCACGGCCAGCCGGGAACGGGTCAACGCTTTAACCCGCCCCAGTTGGGGCAGGTAGGCGGCGATATCGCTGGGCGAGAGCGGCAGCGTCCATACGTCGCGCCCTAAACGAGCGGCCTGCAGCTCGCCTTCACTGATCGATAAGCGTTCGGCAATCTCAATCGCAGGTAGCCGCGGCTGCGCGGCGCGCGCCGCGTCAAAGGCTTCGATAATCGCGATCTGTTGGGATGTAATCATGACGCACCTCTATCGGGTTGACTGCGTGGATTTACCACTGCCAGTTGAGGGTGGCGAACAGGCTGCGCCCATCGCCCAGGCTGCCGTCGGGGCGGTACCACACCTTGTCGCCAATATTGGCAAGGCGCAGCGAGGTATCCACGGCCGGGGTGATTTGCCAAGCGAGATGCACATCGTGCAACCCATAGCCGGGCAGGCGCTCGTCATCGCCCTGCTTATCGAAAGATTGGGCAAAACGCGCTTGCCAGCCCAGGCGGATATCGCTGTTATACAGAACCACCTCGCTTCCCAGGGTGGCTTCCAACGGTGTTTGACTGCCTAGGGGCTCGCCAGAATCGCGGTCTTTACCGGAGACTTCCGAAAGGCCCACAAAGCTTGTGAGTAGCGGGAAAGTGCTGGGCTGCCAGGTCACCCGGGCGTCATAGCCCCATAGCTGGGCGCGCTGAACGTTCACTGCCTGGGTGGTGCCCGCCATGATGTCGACGTGGGTGTCGATAAAATCGTCGGCGCGGGTGTCGAAGTAGCTGGCACGAACCTGCCAGTCGCCCTGATGCCAGACCACGCCGCTTTCCCAGGTGTGGCTGGATTCAGGCGAGAGACTAGGGTTGGGAATCCAGTAATTGTCCGGTGTGCAGAAGGCTGGCCCGGCGCAGAAACCGGCAAAGTGGCGCTCGTTGGCGTAAAGCTCGGATAGGCTAGGAGCGCGGAAGGCCTCAGCGTAGCCCGAAAACAGCATCAAGGCGTCATCGGGCCGCCAGGCAAGACGAAAGCGCGGTGACACTTGGTCGTGGACGCTATCGGATTCATTTTGGCCGCTGGCGTCGTAACGGTCGTAGCGGGCTCCCAGGCCAATATCAAACTGCCCGGCGCCGCCATCGGCTAAATAGCGCCCAGCGGTAAGAGTAGTGTCGAGATAGGCTGACTGGGTATCGATATCGGCTTTAGGAAAGCCATTGGCATCGCCACTTGGCCGTTGGCGGGCCTGCTCCAGTTCGGCACCGAACACCAGCGTTTGCGAGAGCCAGCCGTGATCCATAGTGTGGAAGCCGTCGCTCTGAAGCCCGACGCGCTCTAGGGTGCGGTTGGCCTCGGGCTCGTCGATATCCTGCTGGCTAAAGGTAAGCTGCGAAGTGACTTCGGTGGCAGCGCTGGGCTGCCAGCGGTGGCCCAACTGGACGTTGTTGCTTTCCACATCGCGGTCGCGCAGCGGATTGCTGGCATCGGTTGAAAGCTGTTGTGGGTTGGCGGGCTGGGTGGCGCGTTCGTCGTAGTGCTGCCAGCTGATAAATACCCGCTGGTCGTCGTTTGGCTCCCAACCGCCTTTTAGCAGCAGACTATTGAGCGTTGCATCCTCTTCGGCTTCATCGCCCCCGGCGCGGCGAATATCGCCGGATTCACTGCGGCCGATTGAAAACAGGCCATCCACCAGGCCGTTGGCGGTATTGCGGCGGCCGAAGCCAGTCAGGCTCCCCCGCATTTCGTTGCTGGCCGTCGCACCGCCTACGGAAAGGCGTACGCCGCTATCTTCGCCGGGGGCAAGCAGGTCGTTGGCATTCACACTGGTGAAGCTGACGACACCGCCCATGGCATTACTGCCGTACAAGCTGGAGAGCGCACCGCGTGCTATCTGTACTTCTTGAATCAGGCCAGGGTCGAGAAAGAAGTTACCGATGTGGCCGGTGGAGATATCCTGACGAACGCCATCCAAACGTACCAGCACCCCTTTGCTGCCAAAGCCGCGCATACCTAAGGTTTGGCCATTTCGGCGCCCTTGGCCAGCCACATGTAGGCCGGGTTGGCGGCTAAGTACGTCTTCAACCCGGCTGGCGGTGGCCAGCACAGCATCATCGCGATCAATAATATCGATAATCAGCGGTGCCCGTGAAAGGTCCGTAGGCGCTCGGGTGCCGGTGACCGTCACTGGGTTAAGCTCGGCGTCGTCTGCTTGGGCGGTTAACAGTGGAAGCAGCGTTAAAAAGAGGCCACCAAAAGCGCGTGTGTGGTTCATAAGCCAGAGATTTCCAACAGGGATAAGTGGAAGAGGTCGCTGGCTGGGTGCGATGGGCTACCTGGCTGGCTTTGCTGTATAAGTCTTTAAATTAATCAGGGGCTGAAATATTAAGAGCTTTAGGCGTTAAGAATTAACTTGCCGCTTTTAGTACGGCGCAACACATAGCGGCGCTGTTCATGGTGGATAACCAACTGGTCTGAGTTGCCAAGTAATTCTTTGCTATTCACCTCGTGGGCCACCTCGCGGGTCGTCGAGGCCGACGTATCTCCCTGGCCAGTGCCCTTAGCGGGTAACTGCATGAGAGAGTAACTCCTGTGTTAATGATAACTATTAGCGTTAATTTAGCAGAGTTGCAGACATCCCTCAATAGGGTTTGGGGAGTAAAAGTGACTAGCATTCGACCTTTCTTCATCTAAATGCAGGCGCTCCGTCATCGTGCTGTCATTAAGCTTCTTTAGTGTCTCGTAACGTTCAATCGTTGACCTACAAACGATCAGGGGGAGACTAAAATGAGTAAAGAGATCGAAGATCATCGCCTGTTTAACCACAGCGGCAACCAACCTTTCGCGGAAGTATTGGCGCGTCATGTATCCCGGCGTGATGTGATGCGCGGTGGTTTGAGCATGGCGGCTGCCTCGATGCTTAGTTTTGGTGGCGCTGCTCAAGCGCTTGCCTCAAGCAGCAGCCAAAAAACACCCCTGACACTGGCGTTTGAGGCGGTTCAAGGATCACGCACCGATGCCGTGGTGGTGCCGGAAGGTTATGTGGCCCAAGTCTTGGTGCCGTGGGGCACGCCGCTGAACCAAAATGTTACCTGGCAGCCCGAGCAGCCGATGACCGCTGAGCGTCAGGCGGAGAGTGTGGGCATGCACCATGACGGCATGGCCGGTTTTGCCCTGGATACCGACAACGCCTCGCGCCGTTTTGTGCTGGCGCTCAACAATGAGTATATCGACCAAGCAGCGCTATGGGCGCCCCAAGGAGGCCCCACTAATGCGGATGAGGGCCAGCGGCCAGCAGCTGAGTCGCGCACTGAGATCAACGCTCACGGTGTCACCCTTGTTGAGGTCGAAAAGAACGCCAGTGGCCAATGGGCGCATGTGCCGGGTTCGCGTTATAACCGTCGCCTCACCAGTGCGACGGTGATGGAACTTTCCGGGCCAGTGGCGGGCAGTGACTACGTCAAAACGCGCTTTTCGCCTGAGGGTACCCAAACCCGTGGTACCAACAATAACTGTGGTAACGGGGTAACGCCCTGGGGCACCTATATTGCCTGTGAAGAGAACTGGCCCAATGTGTTCGTTAATCATGGCGAACGCTTCCAGGACGACGCGCGGATTGGTATTCCCACCGATAAAAGCCGCTATGGTTGGGATACTTCGGCGGGAGACGCCTCTGAACAGAATGACGAATTTGCTCGCTTCGACATTACCCCGCGCGGCGAGCGTGCTGAAGATGATTATCGCAACGAAGCACGCACGTTCGGCTACCAGGTGGAGGTCGACCCCTATAGTGATGCATTGGCGGTTAAGCGTACGGCACTTGGCCGTTTCCGCCATGAAGGGTGTTGGTTAGGCAAGCTGGAAGCCGGTCAGCCAGTGGTTTACTACTCGGGGCACGATTCCCGCAACGAGTACGTATATAAATATGTTTCTGATGCTGCCTGGGATCCCGCCGATGCCAACCGTCCAGGTGAAGAGTACGATCGTCTTGCCATTGGCAACAAATATTTGGATAACGGCACCCTCTATGTGGCTCGTTTCCATGCCGATGGCAGCGGTGAGTGGCTACCGCTAACGCCTAGTGCTCAAACGCGCGATGGTCGCACGCTGGCGGCGGCGTTGGGGCTAGCCGACGACGATGCGGCAGGTATCATCATCAACACCTGCGATGCAGCGGATTTATTGGGTGCCACGCCAATGGACCGCCCTGAGTGGGCTTCCGTCGATCCTGCCTCCGGCGAGGTGTATCTCACCCTAACCAATAACACTCAGCGTACCGCTGAAGAGACAACCCCAACTTACACTAATGACGGTGAGCATCTGGAACAAGTAGGTGTTGGTTACGATTTAGCGCCCACCAATGCCGCCAACCCTCGCGCCAATAACGAAGCAGGGCATATTATTCGCTGGCGCGAAAGCCGGTTGCCCAACGCCTTTACTTGGGAGGTGTTTGTGTTTGGCGCGGCCGCTGACGATGCCGATAATCACTCGGGCCTGACAGAAATGAATCAGTTCGCCAGTCCCGATGGGCTCTGGTTCGACGAGCGAGAGGATGGTCAGGGTATCCTCTGGATCCAAACCGATAACGGTTATGATGGAGTAACCGAGTACACCAACGACCAACTGCTTGCCGTGGTACCTAACGGGCTCGACGATATTCAAGGCACCGGCCCGGTGATTAACAGCAGCAACCAGCAACAGCTTAAGCGCTTTGCGGTAGGGCCGAACGGCTGCGAAGTGACGGGTATTTTTGCCACACCGGATAAAACCGCGCTGTTTATTAACATTCAGCACCCGGGTAACTGGCCCGCGGATGGTAGTGAGCTAGTGCAAGACGCCACTGTTGCAGCCAGCGGCCAAGTACGCCCTCGGGCGTCAACCGTTGTTATTCAAAAACGTGATGGCGGGCCGATAGGAGTTTAAAAGCAGGCGTTGAGCAAAAAGCTTAGTAACTATATGAGATGCTTAAAACGCTATTAAGGGCTTCATTAAAAGCTTCGAACCTCTCATAGGTTCGAAGCTTTTTTGATTCTAGGCCTGCTGAACTTGCCGCTTTTTCTGCCGGGCTTCTAGCGCGTGAATGGCATCGACCTTCAATGGGAGCTGGTTGGCCCAGAGAATATCTTCTCGACAATGGCCAATATCCAACAGTACGTGGTCATCGTAGGCTAGTAGCGGCAGTATATGGCGGCGGAAAAGCCAACGCCGCCGGTAACGCCACCAGGCCATATCGAGCGTACGAATTAACCTCATCGACGGCATGGCAGGCATGTAAAAATGCAGTGCTGGTGGCTTGGGCGGCGGCGCCAGTTGGCGAGCTTTTTCCCAGGCGTTATGGGCATGTTGGGCTGGGCATTCACACTTCATCGCGCACCTCCTTTTATTCACAACGGCTGTACAGTCAATGGCGCCAGGGCGCTAACTGGGCAGCTGTGATCAGTGATTAATAAGTGGGAGGGTCGCGACCTCTGGTTATCAGCTTGGCGCTTTACCTTGGATCAATCAAACGAAAAGAACTACACTGTGAGTTAAGTTTTTCTGAAAGGTGGGTGTGATGAATCAACTCTCTAGCATAGCTCCCAGCCGGGCCGTCTTGCCGCTACTGGATAGCGAGGTGCTGCGCACCTTTGTGACCATTGCCGAAAGCGGCAGCTTCACCCGCGCCGCCCAGCAGCTATTTCGCACCCCTTCCGCGCTGAGTATGCAGATCAAACGCCTGGAAGAGATCCTCGGCCAGACGCTGTTTGTCCGCGAGGCGCGGCACGTACGCCTGACTGCTGAGGGGGAAGTGCTGCTGGGTTATGGGCGGCGGCTACTGAAACTCAATGCAGAAGCCGTGACCCAGTTTTTAGCCCCTACCATAGAGGGGCGTGTAGGGCTGGGGATAACGGATGACGTGGTAGGGCGTATTTTACCCACGGTACTCGCCCAGTTTGCCCGCTCGCACCCGGCGGTGCAGGTCGATGTCGTGGTGGGGCGCAGCAAAGATTTGCTCGCCCAGCTGGATGATGGAGAGCTCGATCTTGCGCTGGTAATGAGCGTAGAGCCTGGCCAGACGCCGCGCGGCGACATTGTTCATAGCGAACCGTTAGTATGGGCGGGCCGGGAGGATGGTGTTGCCGTACAGCGAACGCCACTGCCGGTGACCTTGGCCCAACAGGGGTGCGCGTGGCGTAGGATCGCGCTTAACGCCCTTGATCATGCCGGGGTTAATTACCGAATCGCATACTCCTGCGACCACTGTGCCGGGCAGGAAGCGGCTATGCTGGCCGATCTGGCCGTGACGGCTTTTCCAAAAAGCTTGATTCGGCCACCGCTCAAGCGTCTCCACAACGAGTCACTGCCACCGCTAGGGGATTATCAAGTAGCGCTGGTGAAGCGTGCAGGCAGTGGTGATGCCAGCGAGGTGTTAGCCGAACGCGTGGTGGAGGCGTTTCGTGAGGGGTGAAGGTAATGCTATAAGGCTAGCCCTCCATTAAGGTACGAAGCGGGAGTTGCTCTTTATTGATTGGGGTCTTGATAACGATGTAGCTGAAGTACTTTTCAATGCCGATTTCGTCCTCAATAAGTGCCTCCATCACTCGTTGGTAATGGGCAATGCTGCGCGCTATAAAGCGCAGTAAATAGTCATAACCGCCGCTGATAAGGTGGCACTCCATGACTTCATCGACCTGACGAATTTTTTGTTCAAAGCGTAGAAAGTCTTCTCGATGGTGATCTGACAGGGTGACCTCCGTAAAGACGGTAACGCTTTCCATCATTTTCGATAGATTGAGTCGGGCTTGAAACGAGGTGATATAACCAGCGGCTTCCAATCGTGTGACTCGCTGTAGGCAGGGACTAGGCGATAGACCGACAGCATCGGCCAAATGAACATTAGTCATTCTGCCATCTGATTGAAGCTGAACGAGAATATTGATATCGATACGATCAAGGCGAACGCTAGCCACCATGCAAAGTCCTTTATTTGTTAGAGGGGCAGGAAAAAACGCCCCGTTGATTTGAACTAATACCTTTGTCTAAAGCAATTCGCCGCGTAGAGCAAGCTGATGCTGATAAATAAAATCGCTTAGTGAGATACATGACTGCTTATAGGGCTGGTCGGCTTTGGCATTGCGAGAGATGCGGCAGTGCCCCCCTCGGCTATTATTCGAGGCGGGGCCAGCCGTTAAAAGCAGGACGTGTCTATTCGCCTCCATCTCCCGAAGCTTGGCGCGAGCGGCCACAAAGCTACCAGTGGTTAGCCGCTCAATGCCTGAAAGCCCAATACGCTGATTAAAAGCCAAGAACTCCTGCTCATTAAGGGAAGTCACCACTCTGAGCTGATAGAACTTGCGCAGATAGTGAATAGCACCAGGCGCATCTTCATAAAGTGTTCCAAAGCCTAACGAACTGGCGAACTCAATCCCTTCCTGCCAATCCGCCTCTAGCCCCCAGCGGTTGGCCAGTGCTCGGTAGACAGTGCAGTGCGCTGAAACGGCGCCCATCTGCTCATCCGTTAGCTCATGCAGTGCCTGTACATAGTCTGCTAATACCTGCTCCTGCGGTGGCGGGGCAGGCATCAACGCTAACAGTGGTGATAGGCCCCGCACAATGTCTCTATCGCGATCAATCAGCACACCATGGGCATCCATGCATAGCGTCGTATAGTCGGTCAATTGCATGACGTCCTGCTCTCCTGGCTGTTGCGATTAACTAGTGCGCGGCGCTGGATAACGCTTTGTCTAAAATTTCCAGTGCTTCGTCGGTTTGTTGGTCGCTTGTATTCAGCGGTGCCAGGAAGCGAATGACATTGCGGTAAACGCCGCACTTAATCACCAGCAAACCTGCTCCACGGCAGTTATCGATGACCTGTTGCACCAGCGTGGCATCCTCAGGAATGGCCTGTGGGCCTTTGATAAGCTCAATGGCGAGCATTGGGCCTTGCCCACGTACCTCGGCAATTAAAGGGTGCTTGGCTTGAAGCTGACGCAGTCCTGTTTCCAGGCGTTTCCCCATGGCTATACCACGTTCAAGCAGTTGCTCATCGGCAAAAATATTCAGCACCGCCAGTGCGGCTGCACAGCTCAGCGCACTGCCTCCATAAGTTCCTCCAAGCCCACCAGGCGCGGGAGCTTGCATCATCTCGGTACGCCCAACCACGCCTGAGATCGGCAAGCCGCCGCCTAGGCTTTTAGCGACAGTGACTAAGTCGGGGAGGATATTGCTATGTTCAAAGCCAAACATCTTACCCGTGCGCCCAAAGCCGGTCTGAATTTCATCGGCGATGAGTACGATACCGTGGCGTTCAGTCAATGCACGGAGTGCCTGCATAAATTCGACCGGCGCAGGCAGAAAGCCGCCATCACCCTGTACCGGTTCGATCAAGATAGCGGCGACCTGGTCGGGAACAACTTCAGTGGCGAACAGCGTTTCCAGTTCAGCAAGCACATCCTCACTGCTGACTCCACGCAGTGGATCCGGGTAGCTGACGTGGTGTATCGCGGGGGCAAAAGGGCCAAAATTTTGTCGATAGGGCTGGCTCATGCCGGTGAGCGTGGTGCCCAGTAGTGTGCGTCCGTGAAAGCCTCCGCGAAAGGCAATCACGTTGGGGCGCCCGGTGTGGGAGCGGGCAATTTTGATGGCGTTTTCCACCGCTTCAGCACCGGAGGTAAAGAGCACGCTTTGGTAGGCGTTGTCACCGCCGACCAACTGGGCTAGTTGGCTAGCCAGTTCTATATAGCCAGGGTAGGCAGCCACCTGGAAGCTCATGTGGGAAATACGTTCAACCTGGGCCTGAACCGCCGCCACCACCCGAGGGTGATTGTGGCCTACATTGAGTACGCCGATACCTCCCACGAAATCCAAATAGCGTTGGCCATCGGCGTCAAAGACTTCGCTGCCGCGGGCATGTGAAATCACAATAGGATGAGCATTCACTACACCGCGAGGAATAGATTGCTCGCGCTGGCGCAGCATTGAGTGAGAAGAGTTGGCATCGCTAGTCATCTGCAGGCTCCATGAAAATCTTAACTGTTATCGATACATGCTGTGGGTTGTGTTGGAGCTGCTTGCACAACGTGAAGAGCGAACGCCAACACGTTTCATAGGTTATCTTTGTTGTCAAAACTGTGACGCCAGACCTTGCCTCAGTAACCGCGTAATCCTTCGTATTTGCTAGCTTGTGCAGCATGATTCACTGTTATGGGGAGGGTAGTGTAATCTGCGTCTTAAGCGTGGATTTAGGCGCAACGCTTTGCCTTATAACCGTCAAAACGGTATCCGCTGCCGCTCAAACCACCGTAGGATGAAGTTTTAACTAAGGACACGATGCGATGGCACTGCTGTATAAATCTGACCCGGTGCGTGGGGCTCGGTGGAAAGCGCTTTTTGCCCAACACGCGCCTGATATTGAGTTCCGCCAATGGCCTGATATTGGTGATCCTAACGAGATTAGATATTTGTTAGCATGGCAGCCCCCAGAAAACTTAATGGATTGCCTACCGTCCCTGGAGGTGCTATTCGCCACTTCTGCGGGTGTCGATCAGTTTGATTTTGACGCACTGCCCCCGGAAGTGCTGCTGGTACGTATGCTCGACCCTGCCATTGAGAGTGGAATGATTGAGTACGCTACCTTTGCCACGCTGTGGCTGCATCGCCGCATGGGTGACTATGTGCGTCAGCAGCGCAAGGGGAAGTGGCAGGCGCATATGGTAGTGCCTGCAGCTCAGCGGCGTATTGGAGTCCTTGGTTTAGGCCAACTGGGCAGTACGATAGCCTCGCATTTGGCAGGCTACGGTTTCGCTGTTAGTGGCTGGGCGCGCTCGTCGCGACAGGTGCAAGAGGTTGCCTGTTATCATGGTGAGGCAGCGCTGGATGAGTTTCTCTCTTCCAGTGACATTCTTATTTGCGTGCTGCCGCTGACCGACGCCACCCGTGGTATTCTCAACAGAGATCTTTTTGCACGCCTGCCTGAAGGTGCGGCCTTGATCAATATTGGCCGTGGCGAGCACTTGGTTGACCACGATCTGACTCAAGCGCTCGATGATGGGCATTTAAGTGCGGCGGTATTGGATGTGTTGAGTGAAGAACCGCCCGCCGACGATCACCCTTTCTGGCAAGACGAGCGTATTTTGTTAACCCCCCATGTCGCTGCTATGACCCAGCCAGAAACCGCTTTTCCTGTTTTGCTCGATAACTTGCGCCGTCACCAGCAAGGGCATCTGATGGTCGGGCAGGTGGATCCTCAGCGCGGCTACTAGCACCGCAAAATAGCACTTCCCCACTCGCTCGCCGTGTATACTGCGGCGAGCGATCTGCTGTTATGAACGTTAGTACCACAAGATCCTGACTTAACCACCCAACATAATCGCTCGCCGACTTTTCGTACAAGGCCTAAACGCTTAATCATTAAAATTGTATATCTTAGAAAGTTCGCATAAATCCCAGTTTCCGCCAGTCAATACAGCACAGACTTTTTCATCTGGTTTGGTTTTTATACTGCCGGCCAACAAAGCGCCAATACCAATTGAAGCGGCTGGTTCAACTATCAATTTCGCGTCTTTGGCAAGAGTTCGCATGCCTGCAATAATATACTCGTCTTCTACGAGAATGATTTCGTCTACATATTCTTCAATAATCGGGTATGGGTTCTGGCCAGGTACACTTATTCTTAATCCATCCGCAATGGTGTTTTGTAAAGGAAGCGATATACGCTTTTTTTGTATCCTGCTTTGAAAATATTTAGGTGTTAAGGCGGGTTCTACACCTATTACACGTACCGATGGTTTGATTTCTTTGATAGCAGTGGCGATTCCTGAAATAAGGCCTCCACCGCCCATAGGGATAATGACCGTACCAACATCTTCCAAATCTTCCAGTATTTCACATCCAATTGTCCCCTGACCCGCCATTACCATCGGATCCTCAAAAGCGTGAACAACTGCATATTTCTTTTCTTCGGAAATTTCATATACTCTTTTCCATCGGGCAGCCGTATCGCCATCGAAAAGTATGACTTCTGCCCCAAGCGCTTTTGTATTGGTAATTTTAATTTTTGGCGTGGTTACTGGAAGCACTAATATTGCTTTTACACCAAGCAATCTGGCCGCGTAGGCAAGTCCCTGTGCATGATTGCCCGAAGAGGTAGCAATTATGCCGTTAGCGATATCTTCTTTTGGGAGAGATAGTGACTTGTTTAAAGCCCCACGGATTTTAAAGGCTCCGGTAACTTGTAGGTTTTCTGGCTTAAGATATATTTGACAGCCAAGCGCTTCATCCATTTTCTCACCGCGTAATAACGGTGTGTGTTTAATGTAAGGTTTTAGTCGTCCTTGGGCTTCACGAATATCCTGAATTGTAGGGCTGTCATACATAGTGCTTGTCTCCATGAATAATGTTAGTTAAAAAATTCGAAAAAAGTCCCAGTATTGCTTTTGATCGCATTGTTATAAATTTTTATGGCAGTGGTGTTGTCTTGTATGGCCATTCCTGTAGAGTCGAAAATTGTGATTTCTTTATCATTTTCTCTTCCAGGTTTTTTGTTCAGAATTATTTCGCCAATTTCGCCATGGATAGAGTCTTTGGTAATGATGTTTTTACTTAAAGGGTGCCATGTTTCTCCTTTTTCAACGCACTGCTCTATGGAGTCATTTACTATTTTGGCATTTCTGAATATCTCTGGGTCCAGTTCTTGTTTACCTTGCTGGTCTGTACCAATGGCAACAATGTGTGTGCCGGGCTTGATCCAGTCTGCATCGACCAGTGGACCTTTTCCACGGGTTGTAGTAACTAATATGTCAGCCTGCTCAACGGCCTCTTTTTTTGAATTTGCTAAGATCACAGGAATACCGAACTCACTTTCGATATCTTCCTTATAGCTGGCAAGCGTCTCCGGAGTTCTGCTCCAGGCATGGATTTCTTCAATCTTCATCACTTCATTGATTGCTCGAATTTGCATCCTTGCTTGGTTGCCGGTGCCAATCGTCGTGATTTTTTTTGAGTTCTTTCTTGCTAGCACTTTTACCGAAACAGCCCCCGCGGCTCCAGTTCTAAGTCCGGTGATCAAACTTCCATCCATAACACAGATCAACGCGCAACTCATCGCATCGAATAGGAGTATGGTTCCCATACCGCTAGGTAGGCCGTGTGCTGCCGGGTTATCAACAAAACCTCCTGAAGAGGATTTCATCGATATAATTTCATTAGCTTTATAGTAGCCAAGTTTAAAATCGATTTCTCCGCGAGGAGAAGGCAGATGTATCCCAATATAGTCAGGTTGTACCACCTCCCTGCTGCTGAATGCTTCGTATGCCTCCCGTACAGCATCTATGGTTTCCTTCATACATATTAATTTGCTGACTTCTTCCTTTTTAAGTAAAAGTGTCTTCATTTAAAGTGTCTCTTGATTTTGTAATCAGGTATAAGCTCAGCTATTAATAACGTTTGCATGCGACCTGACCACGAGTGACTTATGGGTATCTATATATTCTTCTAGAAGAGGTGACCGCCATAGCGCGGGCACCTCATTAGCCTTCCTAGAGCTAGTCCAGCCCACCCATATGAAACGCTTTCTCTTCCAGATACTCATCAAGGCCTTGGTGTGCGCCTTCACGGCCTAACCCCGACTGTTTCATTCCACCAAACGGGGCGACTTCCATTGAAATGGAACCGGTGTTGAGGCCGACCATACCGAACTCCAGTGCTTCGCCGACCCGCCAGGCCCGGCGCACGCTCTCGGTAAAAAAGTAGGCAGCTAGCCCGTACGGCGTTGCATTGGCAATGCGTAGGGCTTCTTCTTCTTGCTCAAACTGCATAATGGGTGCCACAGGGCCAAAGGTTTCCTCCTGTGTGATCAGCATGGCTTCGGTGACTTTTTTAATAAGTACCGGCGCCACAAAGCGATCATGGCCACTGGGTACATCGCCAAGCATCAGTTCAGCGCCATGGGATAAGGCGTCATCGATATGGCGAGCGACTTTGCTCACCGCTTGGTCGTTGATAAGTGGGCCGATAGTGGTGCCTTCCTCCATCCCGTCGCCACAGCGCAATGCTTCGATTTCGGTCGCTAGTCGGGCGACAAAGCGGTCATGAATACCGGACTGAACCAGAATGCGGTTAGCGCAGACGCAGGTCTGGCCCGCATTGCGGAATTTGCTCGCCATGGCCCCGGCCACCGCTAGCTCCAGATCGGCATCGTCAAAAATGATTAGTGGGGCGTTGCCGCCCAGTTCCAGGCTAAGGCGCTTAATATCGTCAGCGCTCTGACGCATTAGCAGGCTACCCACCCGCGTAGAACCGGTGAAGGAAAGCTTGCGTACGGTTGGGTTGGAGGTCAGTTCACCGCCAATCCCTTCGGGCAGACCGGTGACAATATTGATGACACCTGGGGGAAAGCCTGCCCGTTCTGAGAGTACCGCCAAAGCGAGCGCCGACAGCGGGGTGAGTTCTGAAGGCTTGATAACGATCGGGCAACCAGCCGCTAACGCTGGCGCGCACTTGCGGGTAATCATCGCTATGGGAAAGTTCCAGGGGGTTATCGCACCGCACACACCCACCGGCTGTTTAAGGATCACAATGCGTCGATCCGCGCTGGGGGAGGGGATGGTCTCGCCATAGGCGCGGCGTGCTTCTTCCGCAAACCACTTGATAAAACTTGCGCCATACTTAACCTCCCCTTGTGATTCGGCCAGCGGCTTCCCCTGTTCAAGGGTCATCAATACCGCCAGGTCGTCGCTGTTTGCCAGTATCAAGGCATGCCAGCGCTCCAGCAGTGCAGCACGCTCTGCCGCAGGGCGGGCACGCCACGCTGGCCAAGCCGCTTCGGCGGCCTCGATTGCACGCCGGGTTTCGCTGGCGCCCATGCTGGGCACGTTGGCTAGCGCTTTGCCGGTGGCGGGGTTAGTGACGATCAGCGTGTCAGCGCTATCGGCATCACACCATTGCGCGTTGATAAAGGCCTGCTCGCGTAGCAGTTCACGGTTATTGAGGGGTAGAGACGACATGTTTTTTCCTTGTCATATAAATAGGCTGGTTTTTAATCGATTGGCGCCATTCAACACCCTTATCTTAAGCTGGCGCGGTTGACGCTTGCGTGTGGCTTGACCATTGGCAATCTTCCAGCCAGCCGGGCTGTAACTCAGGCACTGAGCCGATCAGCTTGCGCGTGTAATCATGCTGTGGCTGATTGAGCACCCTGCTGCAGGGGCCGAATTCCACACATTCACCCTGGTAAAGCACCATGACGTCGTCACACAGTGAACGTACCGTCGATATATCGTGGCTGATAAATAAGTAGGTAACGCCAAGCTCTCGGCGCAGCTCTGCCAACAATTCAAGAATGGCAGCGCCGACGACGGTATCTAACGCCGATGTCACTTCATCGCAAAGAATCAGGTCGGGTTCCGCCGCGAGCGCTCGGGCAAGATTGACGCGCTGTTTTTGACCACCAGAAAGCTCGCTGGGCTTGCGGTCGAGCAGTGTGCGCGGCAGTTTGACGAGATCCATTAACTCTTCAACCCGACGCTTGCGTGCCTCGCGGCTCATATTGAAGTAGGTTTCCAGCGGCCGGTTGAGCAGCCGCCTGACCGAGTGGGCGGGGTTGAGCGCATTGTCGGCGCTCTGGAAGACGATCTGGATACGCCGAAACTGGTCGGGTGTGCGGCCACGCAGCGTCGGCGGTAGCTCACGGCAATTGAACTGAACCTCCCCCCGTGACGGGGCCACCAACCCAGCGACTGCCCGGGCAAGCGTTGATTTGCCGGACCCGGATTCACCAATCACGCCTAACGCCTGACCGCGATCAATGCGCAGTTGGATATGATCCAGCACGACATTTTTCGGCAGCCCATTGCGATCACAGCGCCCGTAGCCCACTTGCAGATCATCGATACGCAACAGTTCGTCGTCGCTTGTCGGAAGGCCAGTGGGCACGCGGGTCTCCGGTCGCGCCGCCGCCAATAAGCTACGCGTGTAGGCATGGCCTGGATTGTCCAGGATTTGCCCAATGGGCCCTTGCTCCTGCTCCTCCCCGGCCTGTAGCACCAGCACGTGATCGGCAATCTGTGCCACCACGGCGAGGTCGTGAGAGACGTACAGCGCCGTGGTACCCCGCTCGCGCATAACGCGCTTGAAGGCCCGCAGCACATCGACCTGGGTGGTCACATCCAGTGCCGTGGTCGGCTCATCCAAAATCACCAGGGCGGGATCGGTAATCAGGGCCATGGCGGCCATAAGGCGCTGTAGCTGGCCCCCGGAGACCTGGTGGGGATATCGGTCGCCGATATGTTCTGGGTCGGGCAGGGCCAGCTCGCCAAACAGCTGAATGGCTTTCTGCTGCGCTTGCTGGCGATCCATCACGCCATGGATAAGCGCGCCTTCGATGACCTGATCCATCAGGCGGCGTGAGGGATTGAACGCTGCTGCGGCGCTTTGGGCAATGTAGGTCACCCGGTGGCCGCGCAGTGCACGGGTTTCCACGGCTGAAAGCGAAAGTATGTCGGTCTCTCCCAACTGCACGCTGCCACCGGCAATCCTGCATCCGCGCCTGGCATACCCCATCATGGCCAGCGCAATGGTGGTCTTGCCCGAACCGGACTCACCGATTAATGCCATCACTTCGCCAGGCTTAAGCGCGAAATTGATCTGGCTGACGATAGTGCGCTCATCCTCACCAGGCGGGGTCGCACAGATATCAAGATCGCGTACGATCAGTGATTCACCTTGCATAGTGTCACTCCTTCTGGTTGTCGCGGCTGCTCGACAGGCTGTCGATCAATAGATTGGCACCGACGGTTAATGAACCAATGGCCAGCGCCGGGGCAATCACTGCCAACGCCCCCTGGCTAAGGCCACCGATATTTTCGCGCACCAGAGAGCCCAGATCGGCGACGGGGGGTTGCACGCCTAGCCCCAAAAAACTCATGCCACTGAGCAGCAGGACGATAAACACAAAACGCATGCCCATATCGGTGAGCACGGATTGGATCATGTTAGGAAAAATTTCCACAGCGGCTATGTAAAGCCGTCCTTCTCCCCGGGTACGAGCGACCTGCACGTACTCCAGGGTGGCGAGATTTTTAGCCAAACTATGGGCAATACGGAAAGAGCCCGGCGCATAGCTGAGCACTGCTGCCAGGATAAGCAGAGGAATAGAGGTGCCAAAGGCTGACACCATCACCAGGGCCATCATTTTGCTGGGGATCGAGATGAGTGTGTCGAATATCCGGCGGATACTCTCCTCCAGCCAGTTCGGCAGTAACACTGTTAACATGCCAAATCCCGCCCCAACCAGGCTCGACAATAGCGCGGCCACCAGCGCCAGACCCACAGTATAGCGAGCACCCGTTAACATGCGGCTGAGCATATCGCGGCCCATGTAGTCGGTGCCGAGCAGGTGGGTGGAGCTTGCCCCGCCGTATATCTGATCAGAGACAAAGGCCCCCATTGGGTAGGGGGCGAACAGTGGTCCAAATATGGCCACTAACAGCCAGAAGCTGAACAAGCCAAGACCGATCCAACGGGTTAGTTGCAGCCGGGAATGGTTGCGTTGTTTGGGTGAGGTAATCGGCAGGCGACTGCCCGCCATAGCCTGTTGATGTATGTTTCCCTTGGTGGATGTTATTGCCTTGATGTTATTCATTGGTTTCGCAGCCTCGGGTTAGAGAGGATCGCGCACAGGTCGGCCAGCAGGACCAGCAGTAGATATGCGCCGCAAAAAATCATTGCGCAAGCCTGTACCAGGGCGAGATCGCGGTTGGAAACCGCATCGACCATCAAACTGGCGATGCCTGGATAATTGAAGATGGTTTCGACAATAATGACGCTGCCGATCAGGTAAGAGAGGCTCATTGCCACTGTATTAGCAATCGGGCCGACGGCGTTAGGCAGCGCATGGCGCAGTACACGCCGCACAGGCGGAACGCCTTTGAGGCGGGCCATCTCAACATAAGCGCTGTCGAGTTGGTCAATTAAAGCGGCCCGCGTCATACGCGCCATTTGGGCAATTAATACGCTACACAGGGTGAGCACCGGCATAGCGTAAATTTTCATAAAGGCGCCCAAGCTGTCGACGGTTGACACATAGGAGAGTGCCGGTAGCCAGCCGAGTTGCACGGCGAAAATCAGCACCGCCAGGGTGGCGACCAGAAACTCGGGCACCGCCACCATCGACAGGGTGATCAGGTTCAGGGTGCGGTCAAGAATCCCCCCCCGACGCATGGCAGCAGCGATACCCATGATGAGTGCCACGGGGACTGAGATAACGGTTGTAATGCCGGCTAGCAATAGCGAACTGGGTAGGCGATCATTGACCAGTTGTATAACATCTACGCCGTTGCTGGCAGAGCGGCCAAGGTCGCCGGTGACAAAACTGCTGAGCCATTGCCAGTAACGCAACAAGGGTGGTTGGTCGAGACCTAGCTGGGCACGCAGTGCCTCTACCTGTTCAGGCGTGGCAAATTGGCCTAGCACCTGCTGGGCGGTATCGCCTGGTAGCAGCGAGGTAATCGCAAAGATCACCAGCGATACCATCAGTAGGGTAATAAGACTGGAAGCTAAGCGACCTAGCACCAGTCCAAAAAGAGAGTCACGCATCATTCTTCTCCGGCTCAAGAGCCATTGTTATCATCACCAGGGCTATGTTATGCGCACCAGTGATGATATCTATGGTCTGTAATCACAGTAAGGGAGCAGAAATTAGCCTTTCCACCAGACATATTCAGCGAACATATAGCCCATAAAGCCACCCAGAGGTACGGTGCGATCCATCCCGCCAATTCGTTTGTCGTAGCCTTCAACGCTGCTTATGAAGACGGGGATACCGATACCGCCTTCTTCATGAATCATGGTCTGCATATCGGCGTACATCTGTTTGCGGGTGGCTTCATCGGGTTCAGCCCGTGAGGCAATCACTAATTGATCAAACTGCTCGTTGTGCCAGCCGGCTTCATTCCATGCTGCACTGGATAGGAAAAACTGCGAGAGCAAAATGTTGTCCGTAGGGCGCGGATCGATATTGCCGAATCCGAGTGGATGCTTCATCCAGTGGTTCGACCAGTAGCCATCGGAGGGAACCCGGTTGATATTAAGGTTTAACCCGGCCTGAGCCGCAGACTGCTGAAGGAGCACGGCTATATCTTCTGACGATTTAGCTGCTGGAGAAGCTACTAGCGGTACGGTAGCACCTGCCAGCCCTGCTTTGGCTAGTAAAGAAGCTGCTCGCTCTGGATCGTACTCGCGCTGAGGAAGGCCATCGAAGTAATAGGGAGAGCTTGGGGTAATAGGGTGATCGTTAGCGATCTCACCATAGCCCCGCAGGGCGACGCGCTTGATCTGCTCGCGGTCGAAGAGATACTTCATCGCCTCGCGAAATTCAGGTCGGCTGGTAGGCTGTTGGTCAAAGCGCATAACCAAATCGGTGTAGTTACCCGCGTTAGTCGCTTTCACTTGGTAGCCGTCAATAGTTTTCATGCGCTCCGCAGAGTTGCCACTCACTTCATTAATCATATGCACATCGCCGGAGAGAAGCGCATTGACCCGCGAAGATTCGTCGCTGATACCCACCATCTCGATGGCATCCAGGTAGGGCTGACCATCGCGCCAGTAGTTCTCATTCCGAAGGCCTAGCGAACGCACGCCGGGAGTAAACTCTTGGCACTTAAAGGCGCCGGTACCTAGCCCTTTCGAGAAATCGTTAGTGCCGTCTACCACAATGGCCAGATGCGGAACGGCCAGGATAGAGGGTAACTCAATATTGGGAGAGGAGAGATTGAATTCGACGCGCTGATCGTCCAACGCTCTAATACTTTCAATTTGATCGACTAGGGTGGCGACCTTCGAACCCGTTGCGGGGTCTTTATGCCGCATGATCGAAAAAATTACGTCCTGAGGCGTTAACGGTTTACCGTCATGGAAAGTAACACCGCGACGCAGGGTAAAGATCCAATGGCTGCCGTTGTCAGTATTTTCAAACGACTCTGCCAGGCAGGGTTGGGGCGTCATACTCTCATCGAACTGTGTCAGTCCGTTATAAAACATGTAAGTACGGGCGTAGTCGATGGCCGTCGCTCCTAACGCAGGATCCAAAGTATCTTTAGTTGAGGAGGAGTGCGCCGCGACGCGAATACGGCCGCCGTACTGAGGTGTCGCGTTTTCGCTATCCGCCGCCCATGCCGAAGAAAAACCGGGAAAGGAACCGGCCGCGGCAGCAAAGACACCTGCCGCGCCAATGACTTTCATGGCCTCGCGTCGAGACATTCCGCGCTGCATGGCGTTGTAAACCTGCATGCTTTGTTCGGGAGAAACAAACAGATCATTGGGGTGTTTTTCACGTGTCATAAGCCTTCTCCTTACTGCGATTAAGTGTTTTTGTGAGTCTGGCAGCGTTTGTTTAGCTCTTTTTGTTGTAGTGTTTTTATAGTTTTGGTGTAGTGCCGTGTTGGCTTCGGTTATGGCTTAATGCAATCGATCCTGTAGTCGGTACCAGCTACCCACTAAAGGTAAAAACCACGGTTTACCAAAATGGCCGGGTATGGCTGGCCACTTAGTGTCTTGCCAAGGGTGGCTTTGGCGATTGCCTAGGATGACATCGGCGAGGACATGCCCCATATGCACCGACATCTGTACGCCATGGCCGCTATAGCCCATGGCGTAGTACATGCCGTTGTGCTGCCCTGCATGGGGAAACCGGTCTTGGCTCATATCTACCAGCCCGCCCCAGCAGTAGTCGAGCCGCACCCCTTTTAATTGGGGAAAGGCTGCTTCCAGCCCCCGGCGCAGTATCTCGCCGCTTTTGGCATCCGATTGGCTGCCGGACATGGCAAACCGTGCCCGCCCGCCAAACAGCAGCCGATTGTCGGCGGTAAGCCGGAAGTAGTGACCGACGATGCGGCTGGTGACATAGGAGCGTCGCTGGGGTAACAGCTGGGCACACTGGGCGGCTGAAAGCGGCTCGGTGACAACAATAAAGCTGCCCACCGGTACCAGGCGGCGGCGAAACCAGCTTAGCGGCCCTGTTTGCGAAGCACCGGTGGCCAACAGCACGTTTTCGGCACGAATATCCCCGCTGGGTGTGCCTAATCGATACGCTGACGCCTCACGGATTAAGCGGGTCATCGGCGTATGTTCAAATATATGTGCACCATGGCTGGCCGCCGCTTCGGCTAAGCCGATACCGAAGCGCCCCATATGCATTTGACCACCGTTATGCTGCAGCAACCCGCCATGGTAGAGCGGTGAATCGACCTCTTCTTTAACGGCGGCTGCGGACAGCATCTCCACGTCGCTATCCACATCACGGCGAATGGCATCGCAGGTGCGCGCCAGTTTTTCGTAGTGTTCCGGTTTAGCCGCCAGTTTCAGCTTGCCGTGGTGCAGGTAGTCGCAGTCGATAGCTTCATCGGCAATCACCTGTTCGACGCTGGAGACGGCATTGGCGTAGGTGGTGTAGTGAGCAATAGCGCGTTCGCGGCCAAGCTGCTCGACCAGACTGGCGTAGTCTTGAGCCACGCCGGTGTTGCACTGACCGCCGTTGCGCCCTGAAGCTTCACCAATGAGTTGGCCCGCTTCCAGTAGCGCTACACGGGCACCGCCTCGGGCTAGCGTGCGGGCAGCCGATAGCCCGGTAAAACCACCACCCACCACCGCAACATCGTAGTGCTCTTGAGTGAATGCTTGCTGGCCCCCGCTAAAGGACGGAGCCGTGGACAGCCAATAGGAGTTAAGTTGCATGGGCGACTCCTGCACGGTTCGCGTAATAAACGGCTTAAAGGCCGACGAGTGCTGGCAAGTCGCGGATATCGTTAATTTTGGTGGCCCCATAGCCGTCGCAATAGGGTTCGTGATTGCGTGCCACGAAGGCTTTGTTCTTAATACCCATTAGGTGAGCTGAAATAAGGTCATAGCGGAAGCTTGATGAGACGTGCAGCAGCTCTTCTGGGTGGCAGTCCAAACTGTCGATCATGGCTTCGAAGGCGGCTAAACGTGGCTTATAGACTTTGAACGTATCGGCGGTGAAGACTTTGTGAAAGGGCACCTCAAGCTTTTGCACGTTCGACATGATTTGGCTGTCATCGGCGTTGGAATAAATCACCAGAGGGATTTTGTCGGCAATTTTAGCCAGTCCCTCAATCACGTCTGGATGTGGACCCCAGGTAGGCACCGCCTGATAATAGAGCATGCCTTCGTTGTCACGGTATTCGATGCCCCAACGTTTGCAGGTGCGCTCCAGCGCCGCGCAGAGAACCTCGGCGTAGGGCTTCCACTCGCCGAGCACTTCGTCAAAACGATAGGCGCCAAAGTCTTGTACGAAGCGCTCCATGCGGTCAGCATCGGGGATGCGATCAGCGAAAATCTCGCGCGTCATGCGCCCCATCTGGAAGTTGGTGAGTGTGCCGTAACAATCAAAGGTGATGTACTTAGGGCGCATAATCTCGCTCATGGTGTTTGATCCTCTTTATAGTGATGGTGGTTAAGTCGTCCTTTAGCGCATCCACTCATTTCATTACAGCATTCTTGAGCAGGCGCCAGACGCTGAAAGTGCGCGCTTGGCTAACACAAACCGCATTTTTTTTGGATGGATGCAGCACAGAATGCGGCAAGCTGCTTACATCATTTCTGGCTGGCGAATACGGCTGCCATTGGAAAACCGTTTGATGTGGTAAGGCATGGGATCGACAACGGGTGTTGAGTTTGTCGCCAAATCGGCTGCCAGCCTTCCTGCTCCAGGCCCAATACCAAAGCCGTGGCCGCTAAAGCCAGCGGCGACAATAAAGCCTGGGATGGCATCAACTGGGGAAATGATGGGTATCATATCCGGCGTGGTGTCGATCATTCCGGCCCAAGCGCGGGCAATATGGACACCTTTAAGCGCGGGATACTCTGACTGCAGTGCAGCCAGGGCAGCCCGTGCTTGAGGCAGGTCAGGGGTGGGGTCAAGAACTCGCTGACGTTCAAACGGCGATATCTGATCAAACTGCCAGCTTCCTGCTGCTTCTGGACCGTTAAAGAAAGAAGAGCCAATGCGTATCTGCAGCTTCTTGGCTAATTTACTGCGGTAGGCAGCGTAGAATTTACGTGCGTAGCGAAGCCCTTGTGGGCTAATTTCTACTCGGCCAAATCCTGGAAGTGCCAAAGTGTAGCTACCATCAAGGCGGCGTCGCAGAGCTACCTTGGGGGTGGTAATACAGCCATTTGTTACCTCCGGTGCGGCGGTGGTCTGCAGCACGGTGCCCATGATATTGGCTGAGGGTAGCTCCACGCCGTGGCGACGACAGAAGCGAGAGCTCCAGGCCCCGCCTGCACAGATGACAGTCGAAGTTTTTATGAATCCGTGCTCGGTCCAAACACCGCTCACTCGTCCGCCCTGCATTTCAAGCCCGCGGACAGCACAATTTTGGTGAATATAGGCGCCTTGTTCACGGGCCCCAGTGGTGATAGCCGAGCAGGCCATCGAGGGTTCTGCAAGTGCATCGTTTGGGGACCAAACGCCGCCAATACATGGCGTAGTGGTGCCTGGTGCACGCGCACGTGCTTCTTCGGCACTTAGCATTTGGCTGGTAAAGCCCTGTTCGCGGGCTTGTCGTCCCCATGCCTCCCATTTAGCAAGGTTGGCTTGGCTATCTGTGGTGTAAAGAATTCCGTTGCGACGAAACCCCACGTCATGCCCAATCTCTTTGGAGAACGCTTCCCAGCGATCAACACTGTACATGGCGAGTGGTAGTTCGAACATGTCACGATTCTGCTGACGTACCCAACCCCAGTTACGGCTTGACTGCTCACACCCGATAAGCCCCTTCTCCAGCAGTGCAACCGATACCCCTTGTCGGGCCAGCTCATATGCTGCGGTTGTGCCCACAATACCGCCCCCTATTACGACAACATCAACCTGCTCAGCCAGTGCGGGACTATCTTGTACGGCGTCCACATTGATAAACATGCTGCTACCCCCATTTTGTAGATAAAGTACTCATCCAGTACGTTGCGGCTGCGCAATTCACTGGTTGAGGTCGATCAGCACGCTTTTGTGCTGCAGGCAGGCATCAAACGCTGCCCGACCTAGGTCTCGGCCCACACCAGAACGCTTGTAGCCGCCAGTGGGCAGAATGTAATCGTTACTTCGACCGTAGCGGTTAACCCATACCGTGCCCGCCGAGAGGCTTTTTACGGTACGTAGCGCGCGACCCAGATCAGCGGTATGAATACCAGCAGCCAAACCGTAAACATCGTGTTCGGCCAGCGCTAACGCCTCCTCTTCATTTTCGAAGGTCTGGATCGTTAACACGGGGCCGAAGATTTCTTCCTCTACGGCTGGATTGTGGCGGTCATTCATATGCAGCAGGGTGGGTTGGTAAAAGTGGCCACCATCATTTCGTTCAAAGCGTTCCCCACCGCTCAGCAGCTCAGCGCCAGCTTCACGTGCGCGTGCCACGATGGATTCAATACGCTCCAACTGGGTGTTGGAAATAATCGGTGAAAACCAACCGCCTGTTTTCCAGGTGTGACCAGGGGTGAGGGCTTGGAAAAGCCCACTAAGCCGCTCGATCATGGGCTCAAGCAGTTCGCGTTGGATCAATAACCGCGAACCTGCGACACACACTTGCCCAGCGTTGCCGGTAATCGCGGCGGCAAGGGTTTTTGCGGTTCGATCAATATCCGGGATATCCGCAAACACCAGTTGAGGGCTTTTGCCACCAAGCTCCAGGGTGACCGGTTTGGGCCCGGTTTCTGCACAGGCGCCCATGATGGTGCGCCCGGTGACCGTTGATCCAGTGAAGGTTACCTTGGCTACATAGGGGTGACGACATAGCGCATCGCCGGTCAACGGTCCATTACCCTGGATGACGTTGAACACCCCTGGTGGCATGCCTGCCTCAATGGCTAACTCTGCCAGCCGTACGGCGGTGAAAGGGGTCATCTCTGAAGGCTTAAGCACCACCGTGTTACCCGCCGCCAAGGCAGGGGCTACTTTCCAGCAGGTCATGCTGAGCGGGAAGTTCCAGGGCGCTATCGCGCCAACGACGCCCAGCGGCTCGGCAATCTGCATGCCCAGATGGTCGTGGGCAGTCGCGGCTACCTCGCCGCCGTGCTTATCGGCGAATTCAGCAAAAAAGCGAATGCCCTCAGCGGTGTAGGGCACATCCCATGCCCGTGCCTGATCAATTGGCCGAGTGGAGCCGAGTGATTCCAGCGGGGCGAGGTAGTCAATATCAGCTTCAATCAGATCCGCCCAACGTCGCATAATGCGTGCCCGTTCCCGCGGCGCGCAGCGTGACCACTCTCCGCGCAAAAAAGCTTGGTGAGCACTGGTCACCGCATCATCGACGCGACTAGCATCGGCCATGGGCAGTTCGGCATAGACGGCCCCGTCGGAGGGGCGCGATACGCTGAGAGCACTTGAGTCACTAACACGCTGTCCCTGAATAAAGTGCGCACAGGGAAGGGCAATACGCCCAGGATCGAAACTTGGCATGATTGTTCTCGATTTTAAAAGGAGTAGGCATGTTCCATTAGGGAACCAAAACGTAGCTACCATCCTAGGTCGTATGCCCCAGCATGCGGTGCTGAGTACAGGGGGGTTGGGCGCAGGTGATGCGCTCACCTGTAGCGGCGACGGTCAAATCTGCTGAATTGCGTAAAGCGCCCTTTTATGGCGTGGCATCGCACCGCCCTGAGTGCCAAAGTAGCGGCAAACTGTTCAACATTAGCTCAAGGAAAATAGTGCGATGACTGACTCTCCATCTACGGCAGCTTCAGCTAAAGCTCCCTCACGCTGTGATAGCGATGGTTTACAGTGGCGAACAATGACCGTTCACGATCTTAAGGCGGCGCATAGCCTGTCGCTCAGACTTGGCTGGCCTCATCGCATAGACGATTGGCGCCAAATGCTCGACGTGGGAGAAGGTGTCGTCTTAGAAAACCTCGAAGGCGAATTGATTGGTACGGGGTTCTGCCTCAATCAAGGACTCGTTGCCACAGTGGGGTTGGTGGTTATTAGCGACGTCTGGCAGGGCCACGGCTTGGGGCGTGAGATGATGAAGCGCTTGATGACAATCGCGGACGCGAGAACGATGCTATTAGTGGCTACGAGCGCTGGCTTGCCGTTGTACCAAAAGTTAGGGTTTGAGCCATGCAATCGGATCTGCCAATACCAAGGGGGGGTAAATGGCGCATCTCCGGCGCCGCTATTGCCTGGCTTACGCGCGATAGAGGCAAGCGATCATGCTGCACTGCTCGCCCTCTCGCCCGACAACCCGGCTTATGCGGCTGCCGTTCGATATGCAAGTGGTGGGGTAGTGATTGAAAATGAGGGCGTAATTGAAGGGCTGGCGCTTAAGCGTCCATTTGGACGCGGTGAGCATATTGGTCCCATTCTGGCACGCAGTGCCGAACAAGCCCAGGCGCTGGTATCGGCACTGCTGACGGATGCTGAGGGTGATTTTATACGCATCGACTTGGTTGATCCCGGCGACGATAGCTGGCTCACTGCAACCGGGCTTACTTGCGTCGACGAAGTCACTCGCATGCGCTGTGGCGATGCTGTAGCGGAAGGGCCACTAACGCGCTTTGGCTTGATTACTCAGGCAATGGGTTAGCCTTGGAGGCATCTTATGGACGCTAATATAAGGGATGCAGCCAACTCCATCGCTGCTCAGCTCTATGTCCAACGGCGTGATTTCCATCGCTATCCTGAGCAGGGGTGGATGGAGTTTCGCACCGCCAGCCATGTGGCTGAGCGGCTTAGCCAATTGGGCTTTGCCGTTCAGTTGGGGCCAGAAGTAGTGAGTGATAGCGCGCGTATGGGCGTGCCGGATATACAAACGCTGAACGAAGCGTTGGCACGTGCACGTACTCAGGGTGCCATTGAGCGCTGGTTGCCTGCCTTGGAAGGGGGCTTTACCGGCGTGGTGGGTACACTGGATACCCAGCGACCTGGGCCAACCCAGGCATTCCGTTTCGACCTTGATGCGTTGCCAATCGTTGAGTCCACTGAGGAACATCACCGTCCTTACCAGGAGGGTTTTCACTCGCTCAACCAAGGTTCTATGCATGCCTGCGGTCATGATGGCCATGCCACCATTGGGCTGGGGATGGCGGAACTGCTGTGCCAATTTTCCAGCCAGCTGTGTGGCAAAATAAAATTGATTTTTCAACCCGCCGAAGAAGGCGTTCGGGGTGCCCAATCGATGGTCGAAGCGGGTGTCGTGGATGACGTTGATAGGCTGGTTGCGACGCACTTGGGGCTCGGCCACGCCAGCGGTCATGTAATTTGCGCCGCCGATGGTTTTCTTGCCACCACCAAACTGGATGCGTACTTTTCAGGCACAGCAGCCCACGCCGGCGGGCAGCCAGAGGTCGGCCAAAATGCCTTGCTGGCAGCAGCCCAGGCTGCTCTTGGTTTGCATGCCATTGCCCCCCATAGCAAAGGCGCTGCGCGGGTTAATGTCGGCCAACTGCATGCCGGGAGTGGGCGTAATATCATTGCCGATAGTGCGCTGTTACGGCTGGAAACCCGTGGTGCCACAGCGGATATAAATGGCTATTTGGAAAGTCGTGCCCACGAGGTACTTAAAGGCGCTGCCGCTATGCAGGGCGTTAGCGTCTCTATTGAGCGCGTAGGCGCTGCTAGTGCGTGTGCCGCCAGCCCTGCTTTGGTAGAAAACATTGCTTCTTGCCTCGCCGATTATTCTGGTATCACCCAGTTAGTGAGACACGATATAACGCCAGCGGGCTCTGAAGATGCCACCTCACTAATGACTAGAGTGATGGAGCGCGGTGGCCAGGCAAGCTACATGATCTTCGGTGCCGATCTTGCGGCTGGTCATCACAACGCCTGCTTTGACTTTGATGAGGCAGTGATACCACTAGCAGTAGGCGCGTTGATGCAGATAGCTCTTGATTCCTGAATGTGATAGGCCGGCCGTTATTGGTGTGAAAAGCGCTATTCAACCAGCCCCGCTAGGCGGTTATGGCGCTTAGCAGGGCTGGTTGACGGAGGGTTTTAGGCAACCTGACTTTCAAACTCGTTAGGAATCAAAAAACCGCGCAGAATTTTCTCCATTCGTTTGCGTGCATCAGCATGCTCGCGATCAAGAAAATGTCCTGCGTTGGGCACGACTTCGAACTCGCATTTCGGCATATAGTCGTCGGCAATCAGAATGTCTTCCGGCGTTGTGTACTCATCCAGTTTGCCATTCACGAACAGGGTCGGTATCTCAATATTACCCAGTAGCTGCTCGTAGTCGGTGTCGTTCATGGAGAGTATTTGTTCAATATGAAAGCAGACTTGTTGAAGCTCTTGATCATCTAACCGTGAGAGATGCCGGTAATTAATATATTTTAGTAAGCGGGGTAAGTATTTGCCCACTTCTTCATTAAGCAGGTTAGCCGCAGTTTTAACATCGCCAATTTTAATATAATGGCGAGCACCATTGATATAGCGCAGCATGCCGTCGTTAAGCTGAGTTGAAAATGAGGCTAGCACTGCTCTTTTAATCGATGAGGGGGATTGCGCCAATGCCATCATGGCGGCATAGCCTCCCCAAGAAACGGAAAGTAACGACGTTGGTTGGTAACGTTCAATCAGAGCTAGGAGGATATTGACTTCATCCTCCTTGGTAATGATGCCACCCACAGGGTTATGTGGTTTTGACTGGCCAGCAAAAGGCAAGTCAAACAGGATAACGTTTAACCCGTCACTCAAATATTTGACACAGTTGGTAAAAGAGGCGGTAGTAGCTAGCGCGCCGTTGACCATAATAATACTTTCAGTATTTTGTGGCTGTTGATAGATTTCTACATGCACGCAATGATTGCCTATCTTAACGAGCTCGGTGTTGGCTTTCATGATGTTTTCCTTGCAGTAATTGGGTCAGTTAATGCGAGTCTAGTGCGTGCATGTCTGCGTAATGGGTTCTGAACCTAATAAGTTCATTAGCTGTCACAAGTGTGCAAGTTTTTTAGTATTTCTTTATTTGTGTTTACCTGATTGTTGAAGGTATAGGCGACTGCGTATGTAGGATATTGCTGACAGCATTTGTAAGAGATTCGCTATACTTATGTAAGAAATATCTTATAAGTAATTTTTTAATACAAAGTTGTTAAGTAATGTGTGGTCAAGTGAGATTGGATTAATTAACATATGTTAAATATGACTGATGGTTTTACGGCGATGAACGATAAGTTCAGCAAAAAGGTGAAAGAGTAAATAGATGAGGGTAACGGGAAAAGGGGGTGGGGAAATAGAAGAAAGAGGCAACCCCTCACCTATCTCCAGTGAGGGGCATAACGACTTAAAGAGCGACTTGATCAGTACGCGACGCAGAAACGTTGGTTGGTGTTATGTGGGTTTTCCAGCTCATCAATCATGGCGATGGCGTAATCCTGCACGGAAATACGGCTGTTGCCTTCGCTATCGGTGAGTAGCGTATCGCCGCCAAGCCGGAAACTACCCGTGCGCTCGCCGGGGAAAATCTCGGCGGCGGGAGAGAGAAACGTCCACGCTTGCGCCGCTTGCCCGCGCAGCGTTTCAAGGGCCGTTTTCGCCCCTTCCGCCGTGGCCCGGTACTCTGCTGGAAAACCCGGTGCATCTAACAAAAGCTTACCCGGCGCTACCTCGAGCGTCGCCGCGCCACCCACTATCAGTAGCCTGGGTACGGAAGCTTGTTGAGTGGCTGACAAAATCGAGTGAAAGCCTTTGAGGTAATAGCCGTAAACATCCTCTTGGGCATGGCCACTAAAGGCGCTGATAACGGCCTCGGCACCGCGTAGCTGCTCTGCAAGTGCATCGGTATTTAACACATCACTTTTAACGGTAGTGAGATTCTCCTGTGGCGCTACCCGCTCAGGTCGGGTCACTAACGCCGTCACGTGATGGCCGCGGGAGAGCGCTTCGGTTAATAGGGCGGATCCAATGAATCCGCTAGCGCCAATCAGTGCAATCTTCATAACAGTTCTCCTTAAGTAGGTTGTCGCTGCATTGTCGGACGCTTTATTGATTTGAAAAATAGCGATTAACGTAATTTACTGTTATCGATTTCATAACAGTAGGGCGATGAATGACCACCGCCAACGAGTTCGATTTAAACGGTTTACCGATCTTTGTCGCTCTGGTGGAAGCCGGCAGCTTTACCAAAGCAGCGGAGCGGCTAGGCTGCACGAAAACCCGTGTCAGCCTGCAAATTCGGCAGCTGGAAACGCGCCTGGGTGTCACGCTGTTCCTCCGCACCACGCGGCGGGTTCAGCTCACTCAGGCCGGAGAGGCGCTCTACCATCAGTGCCGCCCGCTGTTAATAGATCTACAGGGGGCGCTTGCCAGTGCTGTGAGCGACACCCAACAGCTGCACGGCGAGTTGCGTATCACGGCGCCCGAAGATTACGCCGCCGGGGTGTTGAGCGACGCGGTAGTGGCGTTTAGCCGCTTGCACCCTGCGCTGCATATAGAACTACGTAGCGGCGACCAAGTAAGCGATATGGTGCAGGACGGCATCGATTTAGCGTTTCGTCTAGGCTGGCTAAAAGACTCCACGCTACGCGCCCGTCGAATAGGCACTTTTCAACAGCATGTGGTGGCTGCTCCTGATTATCTGAAACGCTACGGCACGCCTTCACACCCCAAGGCGCTGGAAGACCATGCGTGGATCGCCTTTACACCGTTAAAAGCACCGTTAACTTGGGCTTTCCAGCGACGCGATGAGCGGTATGAGGTGCAAATGAGCGCAGGGTTGGCAGCCAACTCAACGGTGAGCTTAGTCGCACTGATGGTCGCTGGCGGCGGTCTCTCCGTATTGCCGGATATGACCGCGGCGCCAGAGATCGCGGCTGGGCGTTTAGTGCGAGTACTTGAAGAGTGGACACTGCCGGAAGGCGGCGCCTATGCAGTCTATCCGCCGGGGCGGCACATAACCGCCAAAGCGCGCGCATTTATGACCTTTTTTGACGCCTGGTTACAAAGAGAGTCCTAACGGGGTGCTGCACTTAATTCGCTGTCACTTTCATAAGTTAGGTTGGTTTCCCAGCTTTCGCTGCTAACGGCTATCGCTGCATGAATACCGGCGGTATCGCCTGCTTTGAAGGCCGCATAGATAGCTTTATGGTCCTTCAAGGCGGTTTCCGGTAGTGAGCGCATAGAGGTTTCCAGTGCGGCTTCGATCAGTTGCAGTAAGGTTTCGCCGACGCGGATGGTCATGGGGTTATGGGTGCTGTGCAGAATGGCGCGATGGAAGGCAATATCGTGCTTGGAGGTTTGAGCACCCGCGCGGATGGCTTCTTCCATGGCGTCGATACTCTGCTGAATACGTTGATGATCCTCTGCCGTTGCCCCGCTCATTGCTTGAAGTGTGTAAGCCGGTTCAAACATGCGGCGAAACTCCAGTACATCCCGCGTCATGCCTCGCGCCAGGATCATCCCGAACGCCATCGGGTCGACGAGCGGCGTGCCTGGTTCGCGGCGAATCATGGTGCCTTGACCCCGTTTGACCTCAACGATCCCTATCGCTTGCAGCATCTTGATGGCTTCACGCACGCTGGATTTACCAATGCCCAGGGTGTGAGTGAGCTCCGTTTCCGAGGGCAGGTAATCCCCTGGCTTGAGGTCGCCTCGTATAAGAGCGGTTTTAATACGCTCTAGCAGTTGCAGCGCAACTGAACTGCGATCCATTGAATCTCCAAAAGAGGTTGTACGGGTCGAGCTAATCTCGGGCTGGCGTTTAAAACTCATGAGGGCCTCGCGTGGCTCATCGGTGTTTCCTGCATTTTATCAATGCCCTAAGCCTAGCGGCTTAAGACAGCCGATTGCATATATTTAAAAGACATATTCTTATCTTCCATTGTTTTATGTGACTGCCTTGCTAATGGTTTGTTCTTTAGTCTAGTCTGAAATCAGACATCTGATGTCTGTTGTTTGTGACGCAAAGCATAAAAGATGAGAACCTGAATGACCAAAAAGCACATCGTGGTATTGACCACGGGCGGCACTATTGCCAGCAAGCCCAGTGATTCAGGCCGAAGCCAGTCAGGGGAGCTAAGCGGCGAGCAGCTGCTGGATCAGGTAGCGCTGCCGCAGGGTGTCGACGTCACGTTAGAGGTGATGTCGATCCTGCAGAAACCCAGTAATGCCGTCACTCTCGCCGATCTTGCTGAACTCCATTGCCAGGGGCGGAGAGCATTGTCGCGAGCCGATGTGGACGGTCTGGTGATTACCCACGGTACCGATACCTTGGAAGAGACCGCTTACTTTTTATCGCTCACGCTGCCAGCGGATAAACCTTGTGTGATCACCGGTTCCCAGCGGGCGCCTCACCAGTTAGGTACCGACGCCTTTAAAAATATCTGCGATGCCATCGTGGCGGCGGTTAGCCCCCAACTGAGTCAGCTTGGCTGTGTCGTGGTGTTCAACGAGTCGCTGTTTGCTGCGCGCTATGCCCGCAAGGTGAGCAGTTTCCAGTTGCATGGATTTGACGCCCCCGGTGCTGGTGCGCTGGGGTATATCGACGGGCAACGGCTCAAGCTTTATCACACGGGAACGGCGATAGCGCCCCCTATTGAAAGGTGGGATGCCCCGCTGCCGCGTGTCGACCTACTGCCCGCCTATCTGGATGCTTCGCCCACGCTGTTGAAAGCCTGCGTAGAGAGTGGCGCGAAGGGGGTGGTGATCGATGGCTTAGGCCGGGGCCACGTGCCACCTGGCTGGATGAACGAAATACGAGCATTGGTTAGCACAGGTGTCCCTGTAGCGGTCGTGAGTAGTTGCGCTCAAGGGCCGGTGAACACCAGTTATGAGTTTAGCGGCAGCCTGGCTGATTTGGTCTCGGCTGGGGTGATCACGCTCAACGATATCAGTGCACGCAAGGCAAGGCTTGCACTTGCCTTGCTGCTGAGTAGTACCCCGCGCGAAGCGCTGGGGGATGCGATGGAACGCTTAATGGCGTGAGCGGCCTTTTAACCTTGCTCAACTGCAATAACAGGAAACTAAAAAGCAATTCCCCATAATTAAATAAGGTGCTGGACATGAAACTAACGCTGACAAAAGCCACCCTCTCTGCTGCTATTGCCGTCGCTTCTCTAAGTGCGGCTCAACTCCATGCGGCCGACTATACCTTCAGCTTCGCACACGTGTTGATTGAAGAAACGCCGAACGGCCAGGCGGCGCTGCGCTTTAAAGAGGAGGTAGAGGAGAAGTCCGATGGTCGTATCGAGATTAACGTGCTGCCGGCCGCTCAGGTGGGTGGCGACGTTGAAATCATAGAGCAGATTCAGATGGGCCTGGTCGATATCGGTATTCCACCCACGGCCACGCTGGGCAACTTTGAGCCGCGCATGCAGATTTTGGATCTGCCGTTCTTAATTGCCGATTACGACACCATGGTGGAAACTCTGGACGGTGAAGTGGGTCGCGAAATCCTCGACACCCTGAACGGCCATAATATGTACGGCGTCAACTTCTGGGGCGCAGGTTTCCGTCATATCACCAACAATGACCGCCCGATCGAAACTCCCGAAGATATGGACAGCATCCGCATGCGTACCATGCAGGCGCCGATTATCATCTCCACCTATGAAAACCTGGGGGCTAACGCCACCGCAATGGCTTTCACCGAGGTTTACAACGGCCTGCAGCAGGGCGTGGTGTCGGGGCAGGAAAACCCACTGGCCAACATTTACACCATGCGTTTTCACGAGGTGCAGGATTATCTCTCGCTGACCAATCACGCCTACCACGCCTATGCGGCGGTAATAAATCAGGACTCCTGGGATTCACTGCCGGAAGATCTGCAAGCGGTCATGCTGGAAGCCTTCGATAACGGCCGAGACACGTCCCGTGCGCTAACGCTGCAGGACGAAGAGACCATCATGGAAGAGATCAAAGACGAAATTGCGATCAATGAGCTCACCCCAGAGCAGCGCGACGCCTTTATTGAAGCCAGCATGCCGGTGCACGAAGAGTATGAAGATATCGTCACCACGGAGTTGCTGCATAAAGTATATGACGCTGTGGGTATCGAGTATTGATCCAACGGGTCTACTAAGGCCTGGCTCCTCTCTTCTTACCCCTTTCAGGGTGTGGATATCTCATGTTCGAAGCGCTCAACAAATGTCTTGATCGCTTGGAAAGTGTGGCGATGGTCGTTTTCATGTCGATTGCGACCATCCTCACTACCATCCAAGTCGTGTATCGCTACGGCTTTAGCGGTTCGCTATTTTGGGCTGAAGAAGTCGTTATTTACTCCATTATCTGTATGAGTTTTATAGGTGCCAGTATGGGGGTGCGCCATGGCACGCATATTTCGGTGGATGTGCTGAATGCCATTGCCTCGCCCGCTGTGAACCGCTGGCTGCACATGATCGCAGCACTGATCGGTATCGTGTTCGCTGGCTTCATGACCTATTACGGCTTTGTTCTCTATTTCAGCACGTTGGATCGCGGACAGTTAACCGCTGCACTTCGCCTGCCGATGGCATGGTTCTATCTGCCGATTGGCGTTTCCGGTGTACTGCTGATTCTGCGTTATCTATGGGTAATCAATGAAGTCTGGAAAAAGCCTCCGGTGAGTCTCTCCGAAGAGCTTGTGGCTGAGTCGGATAAGCTCATTTAACCCTGGAGGGCGACCATGATTACTGCATTATTACCGATCTTTTTTGCCGTTCTACTGCTTGGGCTGCCAATCTTTGCTTCCTTGGCATTGGCGGTGTTTCTTGCCATTGAATTCTTTGGCGCTACCAATCCGGTAATCGTGCCGATGCGCATGTTTACCGGCATGAACAACTTCTCGCTGATGGCGATTCCGTTCTTTATTTTGGCGGCGGAACTGATGCGGATTGGCGGGCTTTCCGACCGGCTGATCAATCTTGCCAAGGCGCTGGTAGGGTGGGTGCCAGGCGGCTTGGCAGCAGCCACGGTGCTGTCTTGTCTCTTCTTCGGGGCCATTTCTGGTTCAAGCCCGGCCACGGTGGTGGCCATTGGCTCGATCATGTTCCCGGCGCTTGTCGCTGCTGGCTACGATAAACGCTTTGCGATTGGGTTGATCGCTACCGCCGGTACCTTGGGGCCGATCGTACCGCCGAGTATTGCGCTGATTATCTATGGCTCAGTGACCGGTACTTCAGTGGGGCGGCTGTTTGCAGCGGGCCTGCTGCCTGCCATTGTGATTGCTTCGATTCTCATCGCCTACTGCATCGTCTTTAGCAGCATCAAAGGCTATGAGCGCGCCCCTTTCCCCTCGCTGAGGCAAATCTTGGTAGCCTTTAAAGATGCTGCCTGGGGCCTTGGCCTGCCGGTGATTCTGCTGGGGGGCATCTACAGTGGCGTCTTTACCCCGACCGAATCGGCGGCGGTCGCCTGCGTATATGGCCTGTTTGTCGGCATGGTGGTTTATCGCACCATTAACGTAACGGAACTGGTGGGTACGCTAAGAAGCTCTGGGTTGATTTCCGCGACGCTGCTGCTGATTACTGCGGGTGCCTCTGCCTTCTCTTGGCTGCTCGCCATTACCGGTACGCCTAGCCAGTTGGCAGGCGAGGTGCTGTCGTGGACAGACGATCCGTTTCAGGTCATGGCGCTGTTTAATGTCGTGATGATCGTTGCTGGCTTCTTCCTCGATAGCGCCTCGGCCATCATTGTGCTCTCGCCACTGCTGCAACCGATTGCGGCCCAGGTAGGCGTGGACCCGGTACATTTTGGGGTGATCACGCTGATCAACTTCTCGGTGGGCATGATTACGCCGCCGGTCGGGTTGAACCTGTTCGTCGCTATGTCGATCTCCAAGATGTCGCTGCAGGAAGTATTCAAGGCCTGTTTGCCGCTGATTGGCTTGATGCTATTAGCGCTGATCATCATCACCTATATACCGTGGCTAAGTACCTGGCTGCCCTCGTTAATCTATTAACAGCTGGTTTAATGAAGCTAAACAATAAGGACAACGAACCATGAGCAAAACGATTGAACAAGCGGTGGCGGAGCAGGGCCTTACGTTACCGGCGATTCCAAGGCCGCGTGGCATGTTTCTGCCCTGGTCTCAGTTGGGCAGCCAGCTGTTTTTAGCCGGGCAGATTTGTGAGCGTGGCGGTGATGTTCTCTATCCCGGTAAGGTAGGGGCTGAGTTCGATCTTGAAACCGGCAAGCTGGCGGCCCAGGCGTGCGCCTTGAACCTGCTGGCCTCGCTCAGCAATGCCCTTGATGGCGATTTTTCCCGCGTGGTGCGATGCGTGCGCATGAATGGGTTCGTCAATGTGGCGCCGGGCTTTCATGATGTGCCGTTGGTCATTAACGGCGCGTCCGAACTTTTTGTCGCGCTGTTTGGCGATGCGGGGCGTCATGCTAGAACCGCCATTGGGGTAGCGACACTACCCGGCAATGCGGCGGTGGAAGTCGAAGCGATTTTTGAAGTGCGTTAAGCACCCACAGAGGTACGTAAAGCATGCAGGATTCACCCATTTTTCTACCGTTGCGTGAGCAGCGCGAGCGGCTGCGGGCGGGCACGCTGACCGCTACCGCGCTGGCCGAAGCGGCAATCGCTGCTTATCAGCAGCGCGGCAAACACGACCACGCCTACCTCACCTGGAACGGCGAGCAGGCACTGGCAATGGCAAAAGCTGCCGATGCGGTGCTCGCCCAGGGTGGTGATGCGGGAGCGCTAATGGGCATGACGGTATCGATCAAGGATATCTACGCCGTGACTGGGCTACCCACCTATGCGGGCTCTTCTCAACGCCTGCCGAAGCGCTGGGAGCGTCTCGGCCCGGTGGTGAGCACGCTATTGAAACAGCTGCCTTCTGTGATGGGCAAAACCCACTCCGTTGAGTTTGCCTTTGGCGGCTTGGGCACCAATGCCCATTGGGGAGCACCACGCAACCCCTGGGATGCACATCAGCACCGCACGCCTGGCGGCTCCAGCTCCGGCGCGGGTGTTTCTTTGGTGGGCGGCACGGCAAGTTTGGCATTAGGCACCGATACCGCCGGTTCAGTACGTATTCCCGCCTCAATGACCGGCGTAGTAGGCCTGAAAACCACCGCGGGGCGCTGGTCGACCGAGCAGATTGTGCCGCTTTCAAGCACGTTGGATACTCCAGGGTTACTGGCGCATCGGGTAGATGACCTTGCTTTTGCGTTCGATGCGTTGGATGGCGGCCTTAGTGGTCAGGATGATCGAGTGCCAGCAACGCCAACGCTTGCCGGGTTGACCTTTGGGATGCCCGAAACGTTTTTCTGGGAAGACTGCAGTCCAGGTGTCGCGGAAACCGTTCGTGCTGCTATTAAGCAACTGGAAGCCGCCGGGGCGCGAATAGTGACCCTCGAGTTGCCCGGCATCGACGAAGCGTACGAACTCTTCAAGCTGGGCGGTGTGGCTGCGCCGGAATTGGCAGCGTTTCTAAACACCGAGCTACCCGAGATGATTGACTCCCTGGATCCTAACGTCGCCGCCCGCGTTAAAGCGGCAGATGACATGCCTGCCTGGGAGTATGTGCGTCGTCGCACGGTGCTGGACTCGCTTGCCGCCTCTGCTGCCGCTCGCATGGCCGATGTAGATGCAGTCCTTACTCCCACGGTAGCGATTACCCCGCCCACTATCGAAAGTCTCGAGCCAGAAGGCGCCTATCCCAAAGCCAACATGCATGCTCTGCGCAACACCGTGATCGCTAATTTCCTAGGCCTGTGTGCCTTAACGCTGCCGGTTGGGAAAGACGCCGCAGGTATGCCCGTTGGCCTGCAAGTGCTGGCCGGGCCGTGGCAAGACGCCAACCTGCTGGCAATCGGTCAGGCAATTGAAAACGAGCTGGGATCAGGCTTGGAGATTCTTGGTCAACCGCCAGTGATATGAGCGCTGAGGCGGCCTAAGTACTCCCGCCGGTTTGGAGCGTAAAGCCCACATCGTGCTGGCGGCGGTAGACGTTTTTACCGCTTAGTCGCCGAATGAGTTCTTTGGCGGCTAAGCGGCCCATCTCTTCTCTGGGTGAAAGAATGGTAGTGAGCTGAGGAGTTACGTGCTGACCAAGGGGCAGGCCGTTAAACCCGGCAATGGCGATATCCCCTGGCACGTTTAGCCCTTGACGTTGAGCAGCTAGCAGGGCGCCTGCCGCCAGGTCGTCGTTGGCAAAGTGAATGGCTTGGGTATGAGGGTATTGCGCGAGCACTTGGGCCAGTCCTTCAGCGCCCGCCTGTAGGCTGCCCAGGGTATCTAGTTCCAGTAGTGGGGCGTCGATTCCTTTCTCCTTTAGTACCGCTTTATGGCCTTCGTAACGCATGCTGGCGCGATAATCCTGCGAGAGCCGGGCGCCTACATAAACAATCTGGCGGTAGCCTTTTTCGATAAGATGGCCGGCCATGCAGCGACCTGCCGCCACGTGATCCAGGCCAACGTTAAGATCCATGCCTTTGCCCAGCTCCATCACCTCCATAATGGGGTGATCCCAGTTCGCCAGCAACGTATGACACGCCTTGTTATGGCGCAGCCCAGCGGTGACCAGTGCAGAGCATGACCAGCCCAGAAAAGTACGTACCAACTGATACTCGCGGTCTAGATCGTAGTCGGTGTTACCTAGCAGTATCTGGTAGCCCTCGGCTTCCAGCGTCTCCTGCAGCCCCTTGATGACTTCCACAAACACGCTATTGATCAGTGACGGCACGATCACGGCAATCAGCCGTGATCGGGATGAGGCCAGACTACCGGCTACCAAGTTGGGTACGTAGCCCAGTTTCTCTACGGCTTGTAGAACACTCAGGCGTGCACTATCGCTGACCTTATCAGGGTTGTTCAGTGCTCGAGATGCGGTAATCGGTGATACCCCTGCCGCTTGCGCCACTTGGCTGAGCGTGACTTGGTCGGAGCTTCGGCGCTGCCTAGCAGGGCTGGGAGAGGCAGCGTTGGGGGAGTCTTTAGACATTGGTCGCACGTCCCTGATTTTCAGCTTGTCGTAACGCCAACAATAATCTAAAACGAATGGTAGCGCTATCATGACAGCGCTACCATTTAGCTTCTAATTGCACCGCGACGATAGCAACAAACACAACAACGTTCTCAGTAACAGTCTCAACAGCCGTCTCAACCACTGTCTCAACAACAAAGAGGTGCCGTTAGGTGAGCCAACACGATAAGCAATCACTTCAAGTAGGTCTTATTGGCCTGGGCGCCATGGGCATGGGTACGGCCACCGCTTTGCTCAAGCAGGGATTTAATGTGACCGGGTGTGATATTTCCGCTGGGGCACGCGATGCCTTCGCGGCAGCAGGGGGGCAAAGCGTAACCACTCCTGCCGAGCTGGCTCACTGCCATATCGTGTTGGTGGTTGTCGTTAACGGGGCGCAGGTTGAGCAAGTGCTGTTCGGTGAACAGAGTGTGGTAAGCCACTTGGCCCGGGGCAGTCTGATCATACAGTGCGCCACGGTGGCGCCCAGCCAGGCCAAACAGCTTGGTGAGCGTGTGGCGGCAGAGGGTTTGCTGCTGCTGGATGCGCCGATTAGCGGCGGTGCTGCTAAAGCCAAAAGTGGTGAACTATCGGTAATGGCATCCGGGGCAACGGAGGCATTTACCTACGCCGAAGCAGTGCTAAACGCTATGGCTGCCAAGGTTTATCGCCTTGGCGATGCGCCTGGCGTTGGCTCAAGTATGAAACTGGTCAATCAACTGCTGGCAGGTGTGCATATCGCCACCGCCGCTGAAGCCATGGCGTTGGGCATTCGTATGGGGCTCGACCCAGAGGTTATTTATGACGTCATTACCCACTCGGCGGGCAACTCCTGGATGTTCGAAAACCGCGTGCCGCATATCCTGAGTGGTGACTACACGCCGCTTTCGGCGGTGGATATCTTCGTCAAAGATCTCAACATCGTGCATCAAACCGGCCGCGAGCTGGCATTGGCAACACCGGTAGCGTCCAGCGCTCTGCAGCAGTTTACCGCTGCCAGCGGTGCAGGTTTTGGTCGCGAAGATGACTCGGCAGTGATTAAAGTCTACCAGCGGTTATCGGGCATCGCGTTGCCAGAAGCTGCCAACGACGCCCAGGGAGCCTAATAAAATGGGGATGGGAGCGAACATCGTACTGGGCGCTATTGCCGATGACTTCACTGGAGCGACCGACCTTGCCAATAACCTAGTGCGCGGCGGTATGCGCTGCCTGCAGGTGATTGGCGTGCCCCAGCAAGAAATCGACCTCGCTGATATCGATGCAGTGGTCGTGGCGCTGAAATCGCGTTCCTGCCCAGTAGACGAAGCCGTGGCGGACTCACTGGCTGCCCTTGAGTGGCTTCGCCAGCAGGGCGCCCGGCAGCTGTTCTTCAAGTACTGCTCCACCTTTGACTCCACCGACCAGGGCAATATCGGCCCGGTGGCGGATGCGCTGCTGGAAGCCCTGGACGCGTACCAAACAGTGATGGTGCCCGCCTTCCCGGTTAACGGCCGTACGGTCTACCAAGGCCATCTGTTTGTGGGCGACCGCTTGCTCAACGACAGCGGTATGCAGCACCACCCACTGAACCCCATGCAGGACGCGGATCTCGTGCGAGTACTCGCCCGCCAAACGCCGCACCCGGTGGGCTTAGCCAACCGCGCGGTGCTGGTTCAAGGCGCAGAGGCGACCCGCACTCACTTAACGATGCTGGCAGATCAGGGGGTTCGCCATGTGATCTGTGATTCCCTGGATGAGCAGGATCTGGATGTACTTGCCGAAGCTACGGTTGCGATGCCCTTGGTCACCGGCGGTTCAGGGCTAGGGCAGGCGTTGCCCGCCCAGTATCGTGCACAGGGCTGGCTGGGCACGATCAGTGAGCCGGGGCGTTTATCGCCTGCCTCGGGCGGTGCACTGGTGCTCTCCGGCAGCTGTTCCCGTGCCACGCTGGCACAAGTAGCGGATTTTCTGGCCAAGCACCCTGATGGCGGCTTCGCCCTTGATCCCTTGGCGTTGGCTGAAGGAGGACAACAGCAGGAAGAGGCGCTGGCCTTTGCCCGCAAGCGCTTATCTCAAGAGGCGCCGGTACTGCTCTATGCCTCGGCTGATACTGAAAAGGTTAACGCCGCCCAGCAAGCTCTTGGCGTTGCGCATGCGGGTGCGCTGGTGGAAAAAGCATTGAGCCAACTGGCAGTGACGCTGGTTAACGAAGGCGTGGGCCGGTTGCTGGTCGCCGGGGGCGAAACCTCCGGCGCGGTGGTCTCGGCGCTGGGCATTGCCACCCTGCGCATCGGCGAGCAGATCGACCCCGGCGTACCCTGGACCCAAGCCCCTCTAGCCGGTCGCAATGCGCCGCTGTCGCTGGCGCTGAAATCTGGCAACTTTGGTGGCGTCGACTTTTTTACTCGGGCGTTTGAGGTGCTGGTATGAGCATCCACTTGCATCGCCATCCCCAGAACAGTTTACGTGAGCAGATCAGCACTCTGGGGAAATCGCTGTTTGACCGCGGCCTGACCATGGGCTCTAGCGGTAATATCAGCGTGCGCCTGGACGATGGCGGCTGGCTGATGACACCCACTAACGCATGCTTGGGGCGGCTGGATCCTGCGCGAATCTCTCATTTGGACAGTAACGGCCAACTGATGAGTGGCGACTCGCCCACCAAAGAGCAGTTTTTGCATATGGCGATGTATGAGGAGCGCCCGCAATCCGGCGCGATTGTGCACCTGCACTCCACTCACTCGGTGGCGGTCTCTTGCCTGCCGGGCGTAGATCCCTGCGACTGCATACCACCACTCACTGCCTACTACGTGATGCGAGTGGGGAAACTGCCGCTGGTGCCGTATCACATTCCTGGCGACCCCAAACTGGGCGATGCAGTGCGGGGGTTAGCGGGCAAACACAGCGCGGTATTGCTGGCTAACCACGGCCCGGTGGTGGCGGGTAAAAACCTCGAGGCAGCGATCTACGCCACCGAAGAATTGGAAGAAACCGCCAAGCTCTACCTGCTGCTACGGGGTGAAAACCCGCGAGGGCTAACGCCGGAACAGGTGGCGGAGCTGGAAGCGCGCTTTCCACGGGATTAACGACGTACTTAACAATGACGTACTGAACAACAAGAGCACCACGATGATTCGATTAGCCGCCAACCTCAGCATGCTGTTTAACGAGCACGCCTTTATGGATCGCTTTGCCGCTGCTGCGAAGGCGGGCTTTAAAGGCGTTGAGTACCTGTTCCCGTACGCCTATGCCGACGATGAGTTAAGAGATGCGCTGAACAAGCACCAACTGGAGCAAGTGCTGTTTAATCTGCCGCCAGGTGATTGGGATGCAGGTGAGCGAGGCTTGGCGAGCTTGCCGGGTCGAGAAGGAGAGTTTCGTGACTCGGTGATTGAAGGGCTACGTTACGCCGAGGCGCTCAACTGCCCTCGGGTGCATGCCATGGCGGGGCTGCTCCCGGAAGATGCCGATGCCGCGACCCAGGCTGAACACCACGCCACCTATATCCGCAATCTGCATTTTGCTACGGAAGAGGCGGCGAAAGTTGGCCGAGAGATACTGATCGAGCCGATTAATACGCGCGATATGCCCGGCTTTTTTCTCTCTCGCCAGGCCCAGGCCATGGCGGTATTGGAAGAGGTTGGGGCAGAAAATCTAAAGCTACAGTTTGATCTCTACCACTGCCAAATTATGGACGGCAACTTGATTCGCCACCTTGAGCGCCAGTTCAGCTCCATAGGGCATATTCAAGTCGCAGGCGTACCCGGGCGCCACGAACCGGATGTGGGGGAGGTGCATTACCCGGCCATCTTCGAGCGCTTAAGCGCGCTGGGCTATAGCGGCTGGATCGGCTGCGAGTATCGCCCCCAGGCCGACACTCGCGCGGGGCTGGGGTGGGGCGAGGTGTGGGGCCTAACCACACACTGATCGGCACTATCTGCTCGACTCCCACTGATCGGCCCCAACTGAATGAACAATAACAACACTACAACAGGATCCTCACGATGCATATTGCCATTACCGGTGCTGCTGGGTTTCTCGGCCAGCGTTTAGTCAACCAATTGCTTGAACGCGGTGAGCTTCGCCAACAGCCCATTACGCGCTTGACACTGATTGATCAGATCGAAGCGCCGCAGCCTGCAGCGGGAAGTGTTGCTGTGACATCAGTGGCGCTGGATATTACCCAACCCGACGCACTGGATAGCGTGTTAGAGCAGCGACCTGATGTGATCTACCACCTGGCGGCGGTCGTAAGCTCCGCCGCAGAAGCCGATTTGGAACTCGGTATGCGGGTTAACTTCGATGCCACACGGGCGCTGCTGGAAGGTTGCCGGGAGCAGGAGCTATCCGATACTCGCTTGATTATGGCCAGCTCCGTGGCGGCCTACGGCGGTGAGTTGCCGGAGGTACTGGATGATATGACGGCACTCCATCCGCAAAACTCCTACGGTGCACAAAAAGCCATGTGCGAGCTGCTCATCAACGATTACAGCCGCCGAGGGCTCATTGATGGTTTAGTGCTGCGCCTACCGACGATTGTGATTCGACCCGGCCGCCCTAATGCTGCGGCCTCCAGCTTTGCTTCCAGCATCCTACGTGAGCCGCTCAAGGGCGAAGAGGCGGTTTGCCCGGTGCCTACCGAGCTGCCGATGTTTGTGATGTCACCGGGCAAAGTGGTGGCGGCGCTGATTCATGGTGCGGAAGTGCCGAGCGAAGCCCTGGCCTCTTTTCGCGCCTTTATGCTACCCGGCATTACCGTCACGGTGGCCGATATGCTGGCAGCACTGCGCGATGTGGCCGGCGAGAAAGCGCTTTCGCTGGTACGCCATGAGCCTGACCCGCGCATTGAAGCCATTGTGGCGAGCTGGCCTGCGCGTTTTGAAACCGCGAAAGCCAAGCAGCTTGGTTTTGTGGGCGACGACAACTTTAAACAGATTATTGATGCGTTCGTTACTGAACCGTCGTGAGTTCCGGCCTGCCACCCGAGGTAGGCAAAAGCCTGGGGCGACGCTAGCAATAGCGTGTGTCGCTCCACACTCCACCCTCACAACAACATAAAGAGGGCACTTCAATGACTAAGCAACACTCTACAAAGACACCCACAATTACACGCCATGCCCTGGTGGCGGCGATTAGCGGTATTGCTACCGTTGGCATTGCACTACAAGCCCATGCGGCGACGGAAGTGAACCTGGGGCACACCCTTTCTGATAGCTCCCACTACTCAGTGGGTGCAGATGCCTTTAAAGAGGCGCTGGAGCGTTTGTCTGATGGCGAATTTACGGTAACCGAGCACACCTCGGGGTCACTGGGCGGCGAGCGGGAGATGATCGAAGGTTTGCAAATTGGCACTGTCGATGTGGTGATTACCTCCACCGGCCCGCTAGGTAACTTCGTTCCCGAAACCTATGTGCTCGACCTGCCGTTCCTGTTCGAAAACTACGACCAGGCGCGCTGCGTGCTGGATAGTGAGCTTGGCGACGAGCTACTGGAAAAAATGGGCGATCACGATTTGATCGGCCTGGCTTGGACAGAGAATGGCTTCCGCCATTTGACCAATAGCCAGAGAGAAATTGCCACACCAGCAGATGCCGAAGGCCTGCGCGTTCGCACCATGGAGAACGAGGTGCATCAGGAGGCTTTCCGTCAGATGGGTGCTCGGCCAACGCCGATGGCCTTCCCGGAACTGTTCACGGCACTTCAACAGGGTACCGTCGATGGCCAGGAGAACCCGATTACGGTCATCGTCGCCACCAACTTCTGGGAAGTGCAGGATTATCTCTCATTAACCGGGCACGTCTATTCGCCGGCCATCGTCCTGGGGTCGCCGATTCTGCTAGATGGCTTAAGTGACGAAGAGCGTGGCTGGTTTAGGGAAGCTGCTGTCGCATCTGCTGAAGCAACCCGTGAAGAGGTCTCGCGGCTAGAGCGTGAAGGCGTGGCGCTGCTGGAAGAGAATGGTATGACGGTAAAGACCGACATTGATGTTGCTCCTTTCCAGGAAGCGGTTCAGCCCGCCTATGAGATATTTACTTCTGAGTACGGCACCGAAATGCTGGAGCGCATTCAGGACAAAGCCAGCAGTTGCTGAGCGCTTCTTCCTCCCCGGCCTTCGGCGTAGCCGGAGGCCGCTTTGGCATGGTGATCTCTTATGCTAGCGGTATTTCTTCGTTTTGAGCATCAGTTAACCCGGCTTGCAATGCTGATTGCAGTGGTGATGCTGGCGATATCGGTAACCCTCAGCTTTTATCAGGTGCTCACCCGCTTTGTGTTTAACGCCCCTTCTACCTGGACGGAAGTCGCCTCCCGCGCTGCCATGATCTGGTGCGTATTTATGGCCGCTGCCGCCACCTTTCGGGGCGGTTACATGATGGCGGTGGAGGTCGTTTATAAAGTGGTACCTGCGCGTTTTCTCACTCTTTTAGAGGTGCTCATTGTGGTGTGCTGCCTGCTGGTGCTTGGGGTGCTGATCCATTACGGCATCCAAATGACGATGCGGGTGAGCAATCAAACAATGTCGGGAATGAATATTTCGATGTCGTGGGCCTATGCGGCGATTCCCACGGGTTCAAGTTTTGCCATTGTGGCTGTTGCGGCTCGGCTTTTAGCGCAGCTCAGTGGACGTGAAAAGGTAGGGCCGGAGAATAGCGAAATTACTCCTGAGAAGGCGTTGGTTGAAGATGGCCATCTCCCTAAAGGAGGGGCGCAGTCATGAATATGGTTATTGGCCTGTCGCTGATCATTCTATTCACCTTCGGCGTGCCGATCGCGATTTCGATTATCCTGGCGTCAATTATCGGCATCGAATTCTTTACTCGCTTGCCACTGTTGCTGGTGCCGCAGCAGATGTTTATCGGTATTGATAAATTCCCGCTCATGGCGATCCCATTTTTTATTCTTGCCGGGAATTTGATGGCCGCAGGGGGCATCTCCCAGCGCTTGGTGGACTTAGCCAAATCTATCGTGGGGAAGGTGCAGGGTGGCTTGGCCATGTCCTGCGTACTGACCTGCATGATGTTTGCGGCGGTGTCAGGCTCCAGTGTGGCCACCACCTTCGCGATTGGCGCCATCCTGATTCCGGCGATGGTGAAACATGGCTACCCAAAGCCATTGGCTGCCTCCATTCAGGCGTCATCCGCTGAGCTGGGTGTGCTTATACCCCCGTCGATTCCTCTCATTCTGTATGGCGTGAGTACCGATACGTCCATTGGCCAACTGTTCCTCGCCGGCATTGGCCCCGGCATATTGATTGGCAGCGCGCTGATACTCTTTCTCTACCTGTTTTGCAAGGTGCGCGGTTACGGCAAGGACGACTATAAAGACAGCACCGGATTTATGATCTCGGTAAAGCGTGCCTGGGTGGCCATGCTAATGCCGGTGGTCGTGATTGGCGGTATCTATGGCGGGATATTTACCCCGACTGAAGCCTCCGCCGTGGCCGTGTTTTTTGCCCTGATCGTGGGCGGTTTCTACTACCGTGAACTGAAGGTCGATGACCTGTGGCCGATTATGCGCCAGAGCGTGATCTCTACCGCCGCCGTTATGTTGATTATTGCCGCGGCCTCGCTATTTAGTTTTCTGCTTAGCCGCACGGGGCTACCTGCACAAATCGCCACCCTGGTCACCAATACCATCAATGATCCTCTGATGTTTTTGCTGGTGGTCAATGCATTGCTGTTGGTTGTCGGCATGTTTATCGAAACTTCCGCCGCTATTCTGGTGTTGGCACCGATATTGACCCCGATTGCAATGCAGTTTGGCATCCACCCCGTCCATTTTGGGCTGGTGATGGTGGTTAATCTGGCGCTTGGCATGATTACGCCGCCGCTCGGCGTAAACCTCTTTGCTGCCTGTGCGGTTGCCAAAATCTCGATCGATCAAATGCTGCCATGGCTGGTGCGCTTTGTGCTGGTGGTATTGGCCTGCCTAATGGCGATTACCTATATGCCGTGGATTTCCATGGGGCTGGTGACTGCTTTTTACGGTTAATTTTTTACTGAATCCTGTCGCTTTTTAGCATTACCCGAACAATGACAATTAAAGGAGTGCGATATGCAAGATGCATTAGTGTTACCGCCTCAGCAGGCGCTGATTGGTGGTGAGTGGGTTGATACGGCCACTACCTTACAAGTAGAAGCACCAGCTTCGTGTGAGCCTTTGGCACGTATAGCACGTAGCCAGGAGGGTGACGTTAAGGCAGCCGTTGAGTCGGCACACCAGGCGTTTTCCGGCCAATTGGGCGAGTGGGCGAGTTGGTCTGCCCGGCAGCGCAGCGAATGGTTGCTACGCTTTGCAAATATTATCGAGGCGCATCACGAGCAACTGGCACAGCTTGAGTGTGCTGATACCGGGAAGCCCATGACTCAAGCCAGGGGCGATATTGGTGCCTGCGCACGCTACTTTCGCTTCTATGGTGGTGCGGCGGACAAGCTCCACGGTGAAACCATCCCCTTTGAGACCGACTTCGCGGTCATGACCCTGCGTGAGCCCTACGGCGTGTGTGCGCAAATTATTCCCTGGAACTACCCATCGCAGATCTTCGGGCGCTGTGTGGCCGCGGCGCTGGCCGCGGGTAACACCGTTGTGCTCAAGCCCGCGGAGGATGCCTGTTTAAGCGTACTGCGTTTAGCGCAACTGGCAGTGGATCATGGCCTTCCGGCGGGTGCACTCAACGTGGTGCCAGGGCTTGGTGCTGAAGCGGGCGCTGCCCTTGCTGCCCACCCAAACATTGATCATCTCTCCTTTACCGGCTCGCCAGAGACCGGCACCCATGTCGCCCAGGCGGCCGCGCAGCACCATGTACCCGTCACCCTGGAACTTGGCGGTAAGTCTCCCCAATTAGTGTTTGCCGATGCGGATATTGATGCCGCGCTTCCTGCGGTGGTGCGCGGCATTATTCAGAATGCCGGGCAGACCTGCTCCGCAGGCAGCCGTTTGCTGGTGCAGCGGGAGATCGCTGAGAGCGTGGTCGCTAACCTCAGCGAGCGCTTCGCTGCACTGCGCTGTGATGCAGGCGAAGCGGATGCTGACTGCGGCCCACTGATCAATGCGCGTCAAAAAGCCAAGCTGGAAGCGCGTTTGGCGGCCGCCGAAGCCGACGGTATTCGCGTGGCAGCAAAAGGTCAGTTAGCCGCAAGCGCGCCAAGCGGCGGCCACTTCGTAGTGCCTCAACTACTCACCGATATTCCCGAAGGGCATGAAGTGCTTCAAGAAGAGTTGTTTGGCCCAGTGCTGGTGGTGCAGGTGTTTGAGGACGAAGCGGAAGCTCTGGCGCTGGCTAATGCTACCGATTTTGGCCTCTGTGCCGGTATTTGGACGCGCGATGGTGGTCGCCAGCTCCGTTTGGCTAAAGGTATTCGCAGCGGTCAGGTATTCATCAATAACTACGGTGCCGCCGGTGGTGTAGAGCTACCATTTGGTGGCGTTGGGCGTTCCGGCCATGGCCGAGAGAAAGGCTTTGAAGGTCTGCGTAGCTATACCCGAATTAAGACGGTTGCTATCAAGCACGACTAATCACCATTAATGGAGCAATGACAATGACAACATCTCGCCAGGTAGGCATCGTCGGCGTAGGCCTTATGGGCCATGGGATTGCCAGCAGTCTGCTGCGCGCAGGCCACCAAGTCAGCTTTCTCAATCACTCGGGCAATCAGCCCGTAGATGACCTGCTGGTCGCCGGTGCTACCGCGTTGAATTCAGGCCGAGAGGTAGCACAGAGCGCTGAGGTGGTGATTCTGTGCGTGACCGGCTCACCCCAAGTAGAAGCGGTGCTATTTGAACCTAACGGCGTTTTGGAAGGGATAACGCCCGGTAGTATCGTGGTGGATTGCTCCACCGCCTTGCCCAGTTCAACAGAAAACGTCGCTGCCAGAGTCACAGAGGCTGGCGGGCGCTTTATGGATGCCGCCATGACGCGCACCCCCAAAGAAGCGGCTGAAGGGCGGCTCAACTTGATTGTTGGTGCGCCGAAGGCACTGTTCGATGAAACGCTGCCTCTGCTGCAGGGCTTTGCCGAAAATATTGCCCATGCGGGCGATGTGGGCGCGGGGCATACCCTTAAACTGCTGCATAATTTTGTTTCGCTTGGGTTTTCTGCGGTATTGGCGGAGGCCACTGTCGCTTCACGTAAAGCGGGCATCAGCGATACCGCCTTGCTTGAAGTGCTTGGCGCAGGCGGCGGCGGTGGGGTAGTACTCGAGCGGCTGCGCCCCTATATCGCTGACAATGACCCTTCAGGCTTTAAGTTTAGCGTTGCCAATGCCAGCAAAGACCTCGGTTACTACCATACGATGACCGAAGACCTCGCCGTGGAGGGAGGTATCGCTGAAGCCGTCCGCAACCTGTATAAATCGGTAGAGGATCAAAGCCTGCCAATACCCGCGCTAATCGGTGTGCTAGAGCGGCGTTAAAACAGATTGTGATTTTTCAATGGGCTGTGTTTGGCCTAGGTATTCCCATACGCCGCCAAAAACACATCCACGGCGCTACTGACCTGATGATGCAGCTCTTCATCGCTGGGGAGGTGGCGAACGCCCATGCGGACTTCTGTGACCAGCATGCCTTGCCACATACTGCACAGGTGGCTGGCGGCAAGCGTGGGTGTGCCAAGCGTTAAATGCCCGGTTTGGGCTAGTCCCTCCAATTTCTCCTGCAGCCACTGCTTAGTGGCCCAAGGGCCTGCCTCAAAAAAAGCCTGTAGCAGCTCAGGGTGCTGCTCTCCCTGAGTGTTCATCACCCGCTCAACCGCTAAGACATGGGGTTCCAACAAAAAGTGCACTAAGCTCATGCCGACTTCGATCAATGATTGGCGAACCCCCTCGTGGGTGTCGGGCAGTTTATCTAATCCCCTGCGGATGATTTCGGTTTCGCGCCGTATCACACTGCCAAACAGTGCCTCTTTGGTCACAAAGTGGCCGTAGACTGTGACTTTGGAAACACCCGCTTCTCGGGCAACGGCTTCCATCGTTACCCCCTCTAAACCGTGGCGAAAAAACAGACACGCCGCCGCATCCATCATGGCATCCCGTTTAACCATATCCTTGGGTCGGCCAGCGCGGCGCTTTGGTTCAGGCGATGTATGTTGGGGCTCTGTCATTCGGTGCAATCCGGGCTATTGAGTAAATAAATATTGAACGTGAGAGTACAAATATTATAGTGAACGGTATCGTTCAAGAATAAACCATTTCGAGGCCAACATGGGCACTCCTCTAAAAACTTCCTGGAACCACCGGTTTCGCGGCACGCTGGCGGCGCTGTTGATGGTAGGTGCCACACTGGCGACGGTATTTTCTCTCTCCAGTCAGCACAGCAGTGCTCAGCAGGCCCGCCAGCAAGGCGCTGATAACGCCCTGTTACAGGTGTCGACCAAGGCCCTGGAGCAAGCCGAGCAACTGCAACGCGATGTGCGCTTAACCGGACGTGTGGTGGCGCGCCAGTCGGTATCGCTGGCGTTCGAACCCGCAGGGCGGGTTAGTGCTGTGTCAGCAGACAGAGGCGATGCGGTTGCACAGGGGGATGTGCTTGCCACGCTGGATACCCGTCGATTGGAAAGCCGCTTAGCGGAGGTAGCTGCACGCAGTGAAGAAGCCCGTGCCAGCCTCGTCCTGGCTCAGCGCCAGGAGGAGCGTGAAGCGCAGCTAAACCAGAATAACTTTGCCAGCCGCACGGCGCTGGATCAGGCCCGGACAGATCGACTGACCCTCCAGGCTCGCCTGGCGGCGCTGGCAGCCGAGCGCGATAGCCTTACCGCCGATTTGGATGACAGCACGTTAAAAGCGCCCTTCGGCGGACGAGTGATCGAGCGCCATGTCAGTGTCGGCAGCTTGGTGAGTAGCGGCACTACCGCTTTCGATCTTATCGATGTCGAGCAGTTAGAAGCGCATCTTGGCCTACCCGCAGCGCTGGCCGCGACGTTTACGCCAGGTGAAGTCGTTGAGCTGATGGTGAATGGTGAGGAAGTCAGCGGTAAGGTACGTGCTCGGCTCCCCCAGGTTGATAGCGACAGTCGCACCCAGACGCTGGTGGTGTCGCTGGAAACCCCAGACCATGCCGTGCCCGGCGATCTGGCAGAGCTGCGCTACAAGATCACAGAACCCGCAAACGGATACTGGGTGCCGTTGGATTCCCTGCAAGCCGCCGACCGTGGCCTGTGGAACGTATTGGTGGCCGAGCCGTTAGAGAACGATCACTACCGTGTGGCCCAGGCCAGCGTGGAGCTATTGCATAGTGAAGGAGACCAAGCCTTTGTACGCGGCACGCTGGCGTCGGGCATGCGGCTGATTACCGGTGGCACCCACCGTGTAACGCCAGGTCAGCAGGTCACGCTAAGCGAGGAAGTGGCCTATGAAGCGCCTTGAGTGGTTATTTAACCGTCGACTGTTAGCGCTAGCCCTGGGCCTTCTCGTTGTCGCCGGGCTGTCGGCCATTCAAACGCTGCCACGCGCGGAAGACCCCCATTTGGTGGCGCGCATGGCCACCGTGCTTGCGCCTTTTCCTGGCGCCACCCCCGAGCAGGTCGAAGCTTTAGTGGCGCGTCCCATTGAGGATGAGCTACGCACCATCGCTGAGATTAACGTGCTGGAATCCACCTCTCGCCAGGGCATTGCGGTGATTAGCCTTGAGCTTGAGGATGCCGTGACCAATGTAACGCCGGTGTGGAGCCGCGTGCGCGACAAGCTGGCCGATGTCGCCCCTACACTGCCTGACGGCGTACAAACGCCGGAGCTGCTGGATGATCGAGGCTACGCATTTAGCATCGTGGCCGCATTGCGCTGGACACTGGATACCCCGCCCAATCCCCAACTGATGGAGCGCTACGCCGAGCGTTTGGAAGCAGCGTTTAGAAACGTCCCTGGCACGGAGTATACCCACCGCTTTGGCGTGGCGGGGGAGCAGGTAGAGGTGAGGGTTAACCCGCTTGAACTGAACGCCTTGGGGCTCTCCGTCGGGCAATTAGCGGCCACTATTGAGGCAAGCGATGGACGACGTACCGCAGGTGAAGTGGTCACCGACGGCCACCGGCTGACGGTGGGGCTAAGCGGTGAGTTTGATGCGCTCGATAGGCTACGCGAGATAGAAGTGACGACTCGGCAGGGGCACACCGTAAGACTTGGCGAGTTGGCTGAGCTACGCCGGGGCGTGCAAGACCCGCCCGCCGCAGTGGCACTGCTTAACGGCGAACGAGCGGTGTATGTCGGCGCACGTATGGCTCCCGGCCAGCGAATCGATAACTGGGTGGAAAAAGCACAAGAGCAGTTGGCGGTGTTCGCCGATGAATTGCCTGTCGGCATCGCGGTTGAAGAGGTTTTCGAACAGGCCAGTTACACCAACCAGCGCTTAAGTGACGTGGCTGGCAGCCTGCTGATGGGGCTAGCGCTGGTGGTGGCGATCCTGTTCATCACTATGGGCTGGCGCTCGGCGGTGACGGTGGGGTTGGCGATCCCCGCCACGGCTCTGCTCACCCTGGCGTTCTTCAAGCCGCTGGGTATCGATATTCACCAGATGAGCATTACCGGCATTATCGTGGCGCTGGGGCTAATGGTCGACAATGCCATTGTGATGACCAACGCCCTGCGCGAGCGCTTTTTGAAAGGCGATTCAGCGCTTGCCGCTACCCGGGACACATTGCGCCACTTAGCGGTGCCGCTGCTGGCCAGCACCTTAACCACCATATTGGCGTTTATGCCGATTGTGTTGATGCCGGGCCCAGCGGGGGAGTTCGTGGGGCCCCTGGCCATGGCGGTGATGGTCGCACTGGTAAGTTCTTATCTGGTTTCGCTGCTGCTGGTGCCTGCGCTGTCACCCATGCTGTTAGCCAGGGTCGCTGATAAACCTCCAACGCCTCGAAATAACGGCGTCAGTGGGATGCTCAAGCGCGGCTTCCGCCGTACGGTACGCAGCGCGCTGCGTCACCCCTGGGCCGCCATGATCATCACCCTGTGTGTGCCCGTGGGTGGCATGGCGTTGATGCCCACGCTGGATGTGGCGTTTTTTCCTCCCGCAGACCGCGACCAGTTTCACATTGAGGTGCGCCTGCCCCCCGCCAGCAGTATGGCCAACACCGAAGCACTGGCCCATGAAGTCGATGCCATGATTCGTGAGTTGCCGGGCATCACCCGCGTCTCGGCGTTTGTCGGTGAAAGCGCGCCAATGATGTACTACAACGTGCTTACCAATGAGGATAACAACCCGGCATTTTTGCACCTGATTGTGGACACAGCGTCTTTACAAATCACTAATGAACGAGTGCCCGCCTTACAGCAGGCGCTTGATCGGCGTTTCCCTCAGGCCCAAAGCGTAGTGCGCAAGTATGAGCAGGGGCCGCCGTTTAAAGCCCCGATTGAGCTACGTGTCTATGGTGATGATCTAGCGGTGCTGTCATCGCTGGGACTTGAGCTAGCGGGTCTGATGCACCAACTGCCTCAGGTGACCCATGTGCGCGCTGGCATGCAGCGTGATTTGCCCAGGTTAACCCTGGATATCGACCACACCGCACTGAGTGATGCGGGTCTAACGCCGCAGCGGCTAGCGGAACAAGTGGGGGCCGCGCTCTCGGGGCAATCGGCAGGCATGCTGCTGGAGGATACGCAGCAACTGCCTGTGCGGGTGCGCTACGCCGATGAGTGGCGCACTAACGCAGAACAGCTGGCGGCGCTGCGCCTGGTCAGCGATCAAGTAGCTGAGGGACTGCCACTGGCGGCGGTGGCAGAGGTGTCACTCACGCCTGCCTGGAGCGTGATTACCCGCCGTAACGCTGAACGGATGCAGTTGGTACAAGGGTACCTGGTGGCCGACGCTCTTCCGGCGGTCTCCATGGCTCAGTTGGATGCCAAGCTTCAGGCAGCGTTGGCGTCGGGGGCGTTTCAATTGCCCCCTGGTTACCGAATCGAAACCGGTGGTGAAGCCGCCGAGCGAGATGACGCCGTGGGCAAGTTGCTTGCCTCGGTGGTGTTGCTGGTCATAGCCATGGTGGCCACCGTGGTATTGGCATTTAACTCCTTTCGGCGGGCCGCCATCGTATTTATTGCCGGCGCCCAGGCGATGGGTATGGGTATTGTGGCGCTGCTACTAAGCGGGCATGCGTTTGGGTTTGTGATTATCGTCGGCATCATGGGGCTGGTGGGAGTAGCGATTAATGCCACTATTATCATTATTGCTGCCTTTGATGACGATGAAGCCGCCCGCCGAGGCGATATCGATGCCATGCTGGCGGTGATCAGTGGCCCCACCAGCCGGCATATCGTTTCGACCACGGTCACTACCTTTGCAGGCTTAATTCCGTTGATGTTGGCTACCGGCGGGCTATGGCCACCATTCGCGCAAACCGTTGGTTTTGGACTGCTCTTAGCGACGCTAGTGTCGTTTTTCTTTACCCCTGCCCTTTATCGGCTGTGGGTATCGAGATCTGTTGACGTTGAGTCTCATGACCGCACGACTATTTTACAAGGATGAGTAAAATAGAATGTATCAACAATCGGTCAAAAGCGTAATGAAGCGAGTGGATAACGCCCTTTATCTAGTCAAAGAGCAAGGGCGGTATCGCGTTTCAACGGGTGGCCTATTAAAATCGGCGCAGCAGGCTTAAGCCGGGTCGCGATCAACCGCAAACGCTGACCATGCCTGACGAACGGTCATAATTTCCAAGCGATTGATGTTGATATGGGCGGGCAGCGTGGCCAAGTAGTAAAGCTGCTCGGCGATATCCTCTGCTTGAAGTGGCGTCGTACCCCGGTAAAGTGCATCCGAAGCGGCCTGGTCGCCTTTAGTTCTGACCAGCGTAAACTCGGTTTCTGCCATGCCGGGCGCCAGGTCAGTGACTCGCACGCCAGTACCTAACAGATCGCAGCGTAGGTTGTAGCTGAACTGCTGAACAAAGGCTTTCGACGCGCCATACACATGCCCGCCAGGATAAGGCCACTGACCCGCCACCGAGCCGAGATTGAGAATACTCGCGCCTTTACCGGTTTTCAGCAGCAGCGGCAGCGCCGCGTGTGTCACATTGACCAACCCCGTGATATTGGTGTCGATCATGGTGTGCCAATCCTCCAGCGCCACCTTTTGCGCCGGTTCCGGTGCCAGGGCTAACCCCGCATTATTGATTAAACACGTCAGCGGCAGAAACGTTTCCGGTAAGTTGCTAATGGCATCAGTCACCGCATCACTATCGCGGACATCCAGCGCCAGTGTTAGCACGGGCACCTGCTTGGAAAGCTCCTCCTCAAGTGCTTTGAGGCGCTCTACGCGTCGCCCGGTTAAAATCAATGACCAGCCCGCTTTGGCAAAGCGCTGGGCAGCCGCTTTACCAAACCCTGACGTCGCTCCGGTAATAAGTACGCTAGGCATTGCAATTTCTCCACGTTATTCAAGCTATTTAAAGGCAAATAATTAAAGGCGATGGGCGCGTTCTTACATCACTGTAAGCAACGCTGGTTCAAGCCTTTAGGGCCAGTTCGTGCCTGTTACTGTGACATCGCTGTTTTCCAATGCGTCTGTCCCTTTGGCACGTAAAGACTGGCCCTACAGCCTAAACGGTTGACTCACTAGGCTGGCAAGCACGCTATTTCTTAACGGATTACTTAAGGTGCTTGCTATGAATACCAATATTGCCGCTTCACATCCACCCGAAAGCGGTGTGGATAATACTTATGTACACACCTTAGATCGCCAGTATGTGTTCCACTCCTGGGCACAGCAAGGCAGTTTAGACCCCATGGTGATTGCAGGGGCTGAAGGGTGTCGCGTATGGGACTATGTGGGGCGCTCGTATCTGGATTTTAGTAGCCAGTTAGTCAATACCAATATCGGCCATCAGCACCCCAAAGTGGTGAGCGCGATTCAAGCCCAGGCCGCGAGCCTGTGTACCATTGCCCCCGCCCATGCCAACTTGGCTAGGGGCGAAGCGGCCAAGCGCATTATCGCCAAAGCGCCCGCTGGGTTTAGTAAGGTGTTTTTCACCAATGCGGGCGCGGATGCCAATGAAAATGCCATTCGTATGGCGCGTCTTTATACCGGGCGAAGCAAAATACTATCCGCCTACCGCTCCTATCACGGCAACACCGGTTCAGCGATTGCTGCCACCGGTGATTGGCGGCGGGTGCCCAATGAGTATGCCAGCGGCCATGTGCACTTCTTCAACCCTTACCTTTATCGCAGTGAGTTTTGGGCGCGCAATGAAGAGGAGGAGCGTGAGCGGGCGTTGCAACACCTGCGCCGGGTAATTGAGTGCGAAGGTGCTAATGCGGTCGCGGCCATCCTGCTGGAAACCATTCCCGGTACGGCTGGCGTACTGTTACCTCCGAAGGCGTATCTTCAGGGCGTTAGAAAACTCGCCGATGAGTTCGGTATTGTACTGATTCTAGATGAAGTGATGGCTGGCTTTGGTCGCACAGGGCGCTGGTTCGCTTTTGAACATTACGACATGGCGCCGGACTTAATCGTCTTCGCCAAAGGGGTGAACTCGGGCTATGTGCCTGCCGGGGGCGTGATTATCTCTGAATCCATCTCACGCTATTTCGATGACCACTTCTTTGTCGGCGGTCTGACGTATTCCGGCCACCCGCTGGCAATGGCGGCGATAGTCGCGACCCTGGATGCGATGGAAGCAGAAGGCGTGGTTGCAAACGCTGACTCGGTGGGTAATGGCCCGTTAGCCGCAGGGTTGCAACAGCTTGCCGAGCGATACGCCATCATTGGTGATTGGCGGGGCGTTGGTGTGTTTCATGCTTTGGAGCTCGTCAGCGACCCGGTTTACAAAACGCCACTGCCAGGGGCGGAAGTGCTGCAACTCAAGCAGCAATTAATGGAAAACGGCCTGCTGGTCTTTACCGTTGAGAACCGTATCCATGTGGTTCCGCCGTGTATCGTAACGGCCGCTGAAGTAGAGGAGGGTTTAGCCATCTTGGATCGCGTGTTGAAAAACTGTACGGCATCACGCTAGATTGGTTTTTAAATGCCCGTTTTAAGTGCCCGTTGTTAAAGTACCCGTTCTCAAGTGCTTAGAGCGTTATCGTAGGCGAAACCCAGGCGCTGTATGCCTGGGTCGATACGCTCCCTCTCGATGGCGCCAAACCCTAGCCGGAAAAAGCGCCGCGTCGGGGCGGCATCGAAGAAGTGCTGGAAGCCGGGTTCAATCAACACACCCCGCTGGGCGGCATGCCAGGCTAGCCGCTGAGTATCGATGCCCGCATCCGCTTCCATCCAGAAGGCGCTGGAGCGACTGCTGCTGTGGCTGAGGCAGCCGGGCAATGCCTGGTCAATAGCGAGCCGCATCGTGTCGCGCCGCCGGTCGATCTCCTCCACATGGAGCTTTAGGTAGCGTTCGTAATAGCCTTGAGAAATAAACTGTGCCAGCTGGTGCTGTAACGCGGCGGGTGGGTGACGGTACATCATGCGGCGCAGCGCTCGCAGCTCGTCAATCACTTCAGCATCGGCCACGACATAACCCATGCGCAGCCCAGGCGAGAGCGCCTTGGATAAGCTGCCCATGTAGATAATTCGCGCGCTCTGCGCGCTGGCTTTGAGGGCTGGCAGCGCGAACTGGTCGCCATGAATCTCGGCGTCGTAGTCATCCTCAATCACGATTTGGTCGTGATGGGGTAGCTGGGCCAGTAGAGCTTCGCGCCTCTCGCGGCTCATGGTCACACCTGTGGGCACCTGATGACTGGGCATGACGTACAGATAGTCACACTGCTGAGACCCCTCAAGACGCATGCCTTCCGTATCCACGGTTTGCAACTGCAGGCAGGCACCGCGCTGGGCAAACACATTCATTGCTTCGCGGTAACCGGGAGATTCTAGCGCCACGCGAGTGCCCCGATGGCAGAGCAGTTGCGCGATCAGATAGAGTGCATTTTGCGTTCCCATGGTGATCAGAATCTCTTCTGAGCGAGCAAAAATTCCCCGGCGCGGCAAAATACGTTTGCGCAATTGCTCAATCAGGAGCGGGTCGTCCTGGTCAATACGATCGCGCAGCCAGGGTTTATCGCGTTGCGAACTCAATAAGCGCCGAGAAACATCTCGCCACTGGGCTAACGGAAAAAGTCGCGTATCTAACTGGCCGTAAATAAACGGGTAGGCATATTCCGACCAATTGCCGGGCTTGAGGATTCCTTGGTAGTTAGTAGGGCGCTGAGCAATGCGTTTGTGCCAGTTTGGTGCGCTTATTGCGCCGTTATTGGTTTCGGTTAACGCTGTTAGTGATGAACTAAGCGTTGATTGAGGGTCGCTATAATCAGGGTGTAAATAGTAGCCGCTACGAGGGCGACTTATTAAATAGCCATCCTCGACCAGCTTTTCGTAAACAATCGCCACCGTATTACGCGAAATACCCAGCTGTTGTGAAAGCTTGCGGCAAGAGGGCAGCGCGTCCTCGCTGGGTAAACTGCCCATACGAATCGCTTCCAGCAGCGTTTTGCGTAGTTGTTCTTGCAGGCAGGCGCCAGTGTTAGGGTCGACCTCAAGACACAGTGATGTCATGCACATCTCCTCTTCAAAACCCTGGCCATCTAGCCCATTCACTCAAGCATCTCTCCTTAAACAAAGCATCTTTCGTGCCAGCTCTGTTGTTGGCAGCGGCTATCGGTAACTGTCCTTTTAATTTGCGCTAACTGGCTCTAATCGCAGAGAGGATAAAAATCTAGGGTGAAGTCAGCTTCTGCAAACAGTGGGCGAGCGATGTTTTGACTGCTTTTTCTAAAACGTATTTTTTAAAAGCGTATTTTTGAAAACCTAGGGGATATCAGACGATGAAAAAAATAGCTGCCTTAGCCTCCGCAATAAGCATCGGCGCGCTTGCTTTAAGTGCGTCACTGACCGTTTCCGCTGCGGATTTAGATGAAATAGAGAGCCGTGGCTATATGAGCGTGGCCACCGAAGATAACTACGCGCCGTTCAACTTTATGAGTGGCAGCGACCCCGATGGCTTTATCAAAGATATATTGATTGAACTGGAGGAGTACTCTGACTTCGAGATCCGCCAGGATATTTTGCCTTGGACGGGGCTTTTGGCCTCGGTTTCATCGGGCCAATACGACATGGCACTTACCGGCGCGTCGGTGACCGACGAACGCCTGCGGGTATTTAACTACGCGCCGCCGTTTGCATCGGCACAGCACTTTTACATCAAGCGGGCAGGTGATGAGCGTATCAACAGCATTGAAGACTTAAGCGGTATGACGCTGGGTGTTCAGGCGGGCAGTGCCCTGCTATCGCGCCTACCAGAGTTGGAGGTCATGCTGGAAGAGAGCGGTGGCGAGCTGGGCGACGTGATGGAGTATGAGGCCTATCCAGAAATCTACGCTGACCTGGCCAACGGTCGTGTCGATTACGTGATTAACTCTATCGTGCCGGTTAATGATCTGATCCGTGAGCGTTCTGACGTATTTGAAGCTGGTCAAGCCGTCTCCGGTCCAGGCTTCGTGGCCTGGCCGATGCCTAAAGACAGCCCACAACTACTGACCTATATCACCGACTTTATGAGCCACCTGCGTGATTCTGGCCACCTGGCCGAGCTGCAGGAAAAGTGGTTTGGCGAGTCCTTTGATGACCTGCCGACAACCCCTATCACCTCAGTGGAAGAGTTCCACGAAATGGCCGGTATGTAAGCCATCACATTCGCCTGCCGCCCAGCCTGGGCGGCGGTTTTCTTATCGCGAATTAGGGGGTGAGCATGGACAGTAGCGCATGGGGGCTTCTCATCCAGGGCGCCTGGACAACGCTTTGGATATCCGGCATCTCCATTGCCATCGGTGTGGTAATGGGGCTTTTGATTGCATTGCTTAGGGTGGCCAAAATTCCCGTTTTGCATCAATTGCTAGGCGTCTACATTAGCTTGGCGCGGGCAACGCCGCTGGTGACGCTGGTGCTGTTTATCTTCTTAACCGCGCCGACCATGGGCGTTAACCTCAACCGCAATGTGGCCGGTATTATCGCGTTAACCCTCAATACCACTGCTTTTAACGCTGAAATCTGGCGCTCTGCCTTTAACAACTTCTCCAAAGAGCAGCGTGAAGCGGCCCTGGCCATCGGTATGACACCGTGGGTCTATTTCCGCCGTATTATGCTGCCACAAATCACCATTACCAGCCTGCCGGGCTTGGTGAATGAAATGTCATTTCTGATTAAAGGCAGCCCCGCTATTGCGGTCATCGGCGTCGTCGACCTGACCCGTGTGACCAACCGTATTTCGGCGGTGACCTACGACCCACTGCCACCCATTTTAGCGGCTGCGGCGCTGTATATGCTGATTATCAGTCTGTTGGTGTGGTTTCAACGTGTGGCTGAGCGTAAAGCCAGCCGGCTGGCCGTTTAAGGTGGTCGTTTAGGGAGTCTCTATGAGCAACTGGGAAATTCTTTGGTCATCTTACGATGTGTTTTTAAGTGGTTTTTATAACACCTTAAAGCTATTTGGTTTATCCGCTGTCTTGGCTTTTTTAATGGGCAGCGCCATGGTGTTTTTATTGGAGGGTTCCCGCCCACGGTTAAAGGTTCCGCTGCGGATTTTTATCGATGGCATGCGTATGCTGCCATTTTTGATCCTGGCCTACCTGCTGTATTACGGCTTACCTAGTGCAGGCATCCGCATGAGTGCCTGGACGGCCGGGATTATCGCCCTGGTGATCTACCATGGCGCATACTTCGCGGAGATTCTGCGCGGCTGCCGCGCTACCTTCGCCCAAGGGCAGGTAGAGGCAGCAATCGCCCAAGGGTTCTCGCAGCCCCAAATGTTTATGCGCATTATCTTGCCGCAGCTGATTTTGAAAACCCGCGGCTTATTGGGTAATCAGTTGATTATCCTACTCAAAGACACCGCCTTTCTGGTGATCATCACCATGCGCGAACTCACCGCGGCGGCGAGCAGCCTGTCGAGCACCTACTTCATTCCCATGGAAGCGTTCATCGTGGTGATCGGCTTCTACTGGCTGATCAGTATTGGTTTAGAACTATTTATCAAAATGATTGGCCGTTTTGGCGCCAAGCGAGGATTCGAAAATGCCTGAGACCGCTGCTGTTAGTATTCGTAACCTTTCCAAAAGCTTCGATGGCACCGAAGTGCTGCGGGATGTATCGCTGGAAGTTCAGCCCGGCGAAGTGGTGAGTATTTTGGGCTCATCGGGTTCGGGTAAATCTACCCTGCTACGCTGCATTAACTGGCTTGAGCAACCCGACTGGGGCGACATCCGTATTGCTGGTGATCGCATTGGCGTGAGTGACACTGGAAAACACATGTCGCGCCGTGAGCTGGCAGGCATGCGCGCGCGCTTGGGCATGGTGTTCCAAGGCTTTAACCTCTGGCCTCATTTAAGCGTGCTGCGCAATGTCACCGAGGCGCCTATTCATGTTCAGGGGCTAAGCAAAACCGAGGCTGGCGCGCGGGCCATGGCGCTGCTCGAAAAAGTCGGCATGGCCGACAAGCGTGAGCAATATCCCTACACACTCTCTGGTGGTCAGAAACAGCGGGTAGCGATTGCGCGGGCACTCGCCATGCAGCCTAAGGTGATGCTGTTCGATGAGCCCACTTCAGCCCTCGACCCCGAGCTGGTGGGGGAAGTGCTTGGGGTGATCAAAGACCTCTCCAAAGAAGGCTACACCATGGTACTGGTGACCCACGAAATGGAGTTTGCCCGGGCAGTCTCCGATCAAGTGGTCTTTCTCGACAAAGGCATCATCATTGAAAAATCCCACCCCAGCAAGTTCTTTGAGAACCCTAAAACCGACCGAGTACGGCGCTTTCTGGAACTTGAAGCGCCTGCGGTGTGAGCACACTGAATCTGGCGCTGGCTAGATCATTACCCCAACTGCCTGCGCCAGCGGTTCTCTATGGTATCCAGTTCTGCCGGGCCGTACTGTGCATGATCATGCGGCCCGTAGTAGGCCCATAATTGATCGCCATAATCGAAGTGCCACCACTCGCTGGGCAGGTTGGTGAAGCCTTGCTGCTGCAGGGTGTGATAGAGCAGGCGGCGGTTATCCCGCGCCTTATGTTGCTGCGGGGTAAGCATTTCCAGCTTTTCGAAATAGTCGCTATGGGAGGCGGGAAGCGCCTCGTCAAACAGGGTGCCCATATCCAGTGGCAGGCCATCGGCATCGCAAAGCGTGACATCGACGGCGCCGCCGGTGAGGTGCGGGCTGGGGGCTAAAGGGTCGCGACTGGGTACCGATACGAACTCTCTTGTACGCTCCAATAGCTCCGCTTCGCTGAGGTCTGGATGGTGGTGGTGGATGGCTTCATGCAGGGTATCAAACAAGTACTGCTGCACCCGCCATGGCCGCCAGCCATCCAGTACGATCAACCCGATGCCCTCGGGTAAGCTACGTGCCGCAGCGAGCAGCGCCCGATAAACCCCCTCACGAACGAAACACTCCGGCACCGCACCCGGAATACCCAGCCGAGCATAGGCGGGGAACACGCTGACCGGTGCCGGGGCGAGGCTCATCGGTACCAAGCGCTCGCCGTTATCTTCGATAGGCGCGCGGCGCAGCTGTTCCCAGCAGGGAGCTGAATGGCTGGGTATAGGCGGCAAGGCCTTCAATAGTGTGCTCAAAGGCATTATGTTATCCAAGCAGAGTGTTATCCAAGCTGGTTATTAAAACTAGTTGTCAAAACTGAGTAGGCAGCCATAGCGTCAGCGATGGAAAAAGGATTAATAGAATAAGCACCGCAATCGCCGTCAGCACAAAGGGCCAAATGGTTCTAAATAGCGACACTATCTCAAGCCGACTAACCGCGGCGGCCACGAACACACAGGCGCCCAGCGGTGGCGTGATCAATGCAATGGTAATGTTCAGTGTGATGATGACGCCCAGATGAATGGGGTCTATACCCGCCATCATAGCCACCGGCGCAAAGATCGGCGTCAGTAGCATCAATGCCGACACCTCCTCCATAAACATGCCCGTGATGAAGGTGATTGCACTAAGCAGTAATAAAATAACCACGCTATTGTCCACGTAGGGTGATAGCAGGGATACAAACTGCGCAGGTACTTGCGCATAGGAGAGCAGCCAGCTAATCGTCGCCGAGGCCGCCATGATGAGAAAAATCGCCGAGGTTAAGCGTGCCGTATCAAGGATGGCTTGCCAGCACTCTTTAAAGCGTAACCCTCCCAGCACAAAGCCACATAAGGCCACATACAGCGCTGTCAACGCGCCAGATTCTGTAGGCGTCACAAAGCCCAGCACGATGCCAGCAACAATAATAAAGGGAGCGATAAGCGCGGGCAGAGCGGCCGCGAAGGCTATGCCAAGTTGGCCGATTGAGGGCAACTGGCCACTTTTGGGTAATCGGTGGCGCCAGGCATACCAGGCGTTCATGCCCATAAAGGCAACCCCCAGCAGCAGACCTGGTACTACGCCCGCCAGAAATAGATCGCCTACTGAGGTGTTGGTCAGTGAGGCGTAGAGGATCATAAAGATACTGGGTGGAATAATCGGGCCGATCAGCGAGCTACCGGCGGTCAACCCAGCGGCAAAAGCCCTTGAGTAGCCCTCCTTCTCCATGGCAGGTACTAACAGCGACCCCAGTGCCGAGGTATCCGCCACCGCTGAGCCATTGACGCCTGCGAAGAACACGCTCGACACCACGTTGACGTGGCCCATGCCGCCCCGCAAGTGCCCCACTATCAGGCGGGCGAACCCCATCAGGCGCTCGGTTAAGCCGCTGACGTTCATCAGGTTGCCAGCGAAGATGAATAACGGAATAGCCATCAAGGAGAACACATTGATACCGCCAAAGAATTGCTGGGGCAGCATACGTGGAATCATCGAGGGGTCGACAAACAGAAAGCCTACTATCGCCGTGGTCAGCAGTGCGATGAACAGAGGAAGCCCAAGCAAAACGTGGCCGAGGAAAACCACCAGCATCGTCACAATCATAAGGAGTCCTCAACGGTTGTGGATGGAGAGTCCTCAACGGTTTTAAGTGGCGCGGGGCCATAGAGAAGCGCATGCCAAGCCAGTAATAAAAAGCCAACGGGTAGCGAGAGGAGGGGCACCGTGCGGCTAATGCCAAGCCCTGAGGTGGTAAACATGCTGACCGAGAGTGCATAGCGATAGCTGACCCAGGCCCCCCCCGCTGCAATCAGCAGGGTGAGCAGCCACTGGTACACGTTCAGCAAACGCGCGAGAGGGGGTGGCAGTAGCTTCTCCAACAGACCAACGCGCATGTGACCCCCTTCCGACCAGACGGTGCCAGCCGCGAGCATCACGGTGGCGATAATCAAAAATCGCGATATCTCATCTGTCCAAATAGGGGCACCACCGACGATGTAGCGGGCAAACACCCCATACAATATGGCCGCAACATTGAGGCATAGCAGCGCGCTCGCCAGGGTTAGGGACACCGGGCGGCTGATCGCCAGTAGACGGGATCGAAGCGTATTAAACATGGCAGCCTTCCAGGAAGCACAGAAACGTTAAGCACTAGAACATTCAGTACTGGGATATTAAGTACTGGAAATTAGGGGGCCGGTAAGGTACCAGCCCCTGTTGTTAACAGCCGTTAGTCGAGCAGTTCGCTCATGCCTGCATCTTCCAGGGCCATATCGATCCAGCGTTGCTCGATATCACGTTCTTCGAGCCACTCAAGATAGGCGGGCTGTCCAATGTCGCGGAAAGCGGTGAGCTCCTCTTCAGAAGGGCGAATCACTTCCATACCTTGCTCTTCCAGGTAGGCGATACGTGCCTCAACCTGTTCCTCGTTGTGCTCACGGGCATTGTGATTAGCTTCGGAGACGGCCTCCATAAAGGTGCTGCGAAGCTCATCGTCCCAACCTGCGATCATGTCGCTATTGCCCACCAGGAACTGATCGGAGTATTGGATATTGGCTAGGGTCAGGTAATCCTGCACTTCGTAGAGGCTGCCCAGGATGATATACATCGGCGGGTTCATCTGGCCGTCGGCCACTCCTGTACGCAGTCCCATGTAGGTCTCTGTCCAGGGAATGGGAGTACCGGAGGCACCGAAGGATTCATAGAGGGCTACCTGGCTGGGATCCATGGCCCGGAAACGCAGCCCTTCGAAGTCGTCCGGGTGGCTGATAGGCCGTTCATTGTTGGTGAATGCCAGGAAGCCCCCCTCTTCGACGACCGCCAGCATATCGATACCGGCACGCTCCTGCAGAGCATTACTGACTTCCTGCCAATACTCTCCTTCATCGAAGAAGCTACGCGCCGCCGCAAAGTCGTCGAACAGAAACGGAATAGCGCTGACGAAGATCTCATCAACGAGAGGAGAGACGCCTGCAAATGACGCCACGTTGAGCATGGGCGTATTCATGGTTTGTTCCATGCGCTCCTCTTCATCACCCAGCATGCTATTCGGGTAGAGCTCAAGCTGTATCTCACCGTCAGTTTTTTCGTCTACCAACGTTTTAAGGTTCTCTGCAAAGACGTGGACAGCATTCTTTTCGGGATCTGGGGCACCGTTGTAACTCAGATTAATGGTGGTAGCTGCAAGAGTGTTTCCTGCCATCATGGCAGAGCCAATCAGGCAAGCCGAGATGAGTCGTTTGGGTGAAAAGTGCTGAGTAAACATCGTAAGTCTCCTGGTTTATTGTCGTGAGCTATGAGGCGCTAAGGGCGCGTTATTGGATTTATAAGGAGTGCTTACTAGAAGACTATGTATTGAGGTGTTGACTATGCAATACCTAAACTGTGGCTTTTATTGCAACAGTCGTGGTGCATCGGCGGAGAAAAAGCGCATGCCTTTGTGCAAATGATCGATGCAAGTGATTGAGGCGACCGGGAGTTCCTGCCCTTTCAGGCTAACAATTTGTGCCCGCGTACCGTTCATCACCGGGTACTGCATGGGTAGTGTGAAGATCTCACCGCGCTCAATCTCATCCGCTACGGTGAGTTCGGGCATAAACGTAACGCCGATGCCTGAGCGGACGAAATTCTTTAACACCGAAACAGAGTTGGTGTGCAGGCGTGCTTCAAGATGAATGCGCTCCTGGTGGGCCACCATATTGACCATTTGCCGCATACCAAAAGGATTGTCCATTAACGCCAGGGGCCACCCCTTTAAGTCATGCAGGGTTACCGGGCGGTTAAGATCACTTAGTGGGTGATTGGGGGGCACAATCACATCGAGCGGCTGGCGCGTTTCCACGTGGCAGAAAAGTTGCGGGTCTACCGGCGGTGCATAAAGTAGCGCTATATCCACTTCACGATCTTTGAGTAACGACATCGCTTCGTTGACACCCGCCATGCGAATTTCGACATTGATACCGGAAAACGCTGACATAAAAGTGCCTAACGGTGCGGCGATCAGGTCAGCGATAAACCCTTCTCCCACGGCAATACGAACTTCCCCTTTCGTTAGGCTTTGAAGTGCCATTAGCTGGGAAAGCACCGCTTCTTCTGAAGCCCGCTGGGCATGAAAATGGTGCACCAGTAGCTGGCCCGCTGCGGTTGCGCGCATCCCTCTTCCGTGCCGCTCGCATAGCTGGGTATCCAACTCTTCTTCTAGTGCTTTTAGTTGGCGGCTAACGGCAGAAGCATCGACATTCAGGTGGGCCGCGGCGCGCCTGAGCGAGCCGCGGCGAATCACTTCATTGAGGTAGGTTAATGCACGCTGGTTAAGCATAAAACACGCCTGTAGTGGAGTGTTTTATATCTTACCCGCTATCACATTATTGCTGGCTCTTAATGTAAATAGTTTTTTAATGTGATTAGTTTTACGCGATCGGTTTTAGCCTGGAAGACGGCCATAGTCGTGAACGCTTATTCCACGGGGCTTATTCCAAGGACTCACTCCAAGGGTGTTATTCCACGGGCCGGGCACGCTGGATGATTGCCGCGCAATCCAGCCCGGTGGGTAGCGTGCCTGTATTGAGGCCACTGCGGTCGGCAAGGCGACCAGCGCAGAATGCATCGGCCACATAAGCGGGGGCGTGCTGAACCAGCAGGGCGCCCTGTAACGCTAGGGCCATGCCGTCCGCCAGTTGGCGGGCGCGGTACTGGAGCGTTTGAGTATCCTGCATCTGCCGCTGTAATTGGTGGATAAAACGGTCAAGATGCCCATTGGCGCCCTGTGAAAGGCCGAGTTCGGCGAAGTAGGCGTCGAGTACTTCGGGCTGTTTTTCAATCGCGCGCAGGATATCCAAGCACTGCACATTTCCGCTGCCTTCCCAAATGGCGTTGATGGGCGACTCGCGAAACAGGCGCGCCATTATGTGGGTCTCCATGACGCCGCTTCCACCAATCACCTCCATTGCCTCGTATGCGTGGTGGGGCGTGCGTTTACATATCCAGTACTTGCCCACAGGGGTGGCGATTCGCGAAAGCAGGCGCTCATGCTCGTTGTCCTGATGATCCATGGCGCGGGCCATACGCAGCATTAAGGTGGTGGCGGCTTCGCTCTCAATAGCCAAGTCAGCGAGCACATTTTGCATCAGCGGCTGCTCGCTGAGCCGCTTCCCAAAGGCATGCCGATGAGAGGCGTGATGAATGGCCTGGGCGGTGGCTTGGCGCATTCCGGCAGCTGAACCAATCATGCAGTCGTAGCGGGTCATGGCGACCATCTCGATGATGGTGCGCACGCCGCGGCCTTCATCGCCCACCATCCAGGCAAAGGCGCCCCGCAGCTCGGTCTCGCTGGAAGCATTCGATACATTGCCCATTTTACGTTTTAGCTGCTGTATATGAAGCGGGTTCTTACTGCCGTCGGGCCGCCAGCGTGGCAGCAAGAAACAGCTCAAGCCACTGGGCGCCTGGGCGAGTACCAGAAATGCATCGCACATTGGCGCGGAGACAAACCATTTATGCCCCACCAGCTCAAAAGCTTCCCCCGGCCCGCCTTGATCAATCGGGTAGGCGCGGGTGGTGTTCAAACGCACATCGGAGCCGCCCTGCTTTTCGGTCATTGCCATGCCCAGAGTGAGGCCCTGTTTCTCGAAATAGGGGACGTTGCGCGGGTCGTAATGTGGGGCGGTGATTTTATCGCCCCAGCTCTCAAGCAGGCTGGGTTGATGGCGCAGTGCGGGCAGGGCTGCAAAGGTCATGGTAATCGGACAGCCGTGGCCCGCTTCTACCTGGGCCTGTAAAAAGTAGTTGGCGGCCCGATAAACATGCGCACCGGTCCGAGGGGTTCGCCAGGGGCTAGCATGCAAGCCGTGCTCTATCGCCGTTTGCATAAGCTGATGATAGGCGGGATGAAACTCGATCAAATCGACCCGATGGCCTTGCTGGTCGTGGGTCACTAACTGGGGGGAGTAACGGTTGGCCTCAACCCCCAAGGCAATCGCCTCAGCAGAGCCCGCCCACTGGCCAAACGTCTTGAGTGGGGCATCGTCGTCAGACCCGCTTTCACGGTTAACGCCTTCCTGAAGAACGCGATCAGCTGTGTAGCTATTGTAGCTTTCCAGCGGTGGCGGCTGGTTTTCTACCTGGTGAGTGCTAGCTTGGAGTTGATCGGCCAGGGGGTAATGATGGTTCATGGCAGGCACCTAGCGCGTAACGACGATAAGGGTGATTGTTTAAACGAACGTTTTACGGCTCATATATTTTGGAGCGTTTATGAGAGCATAGTTGCTGGACGGAGTAGTTGCTGGACGGAAAAGTCGCTAAAAACGGAAGGCGAAGAGGGGGAGGGATGGATCCTGCTTTGCTCAGTCAGCGTATTTAACCGACAATGCCGCTTATCCTTCTCAGTCACGGGTACTATCGATGCAAGCAAACGCGATGCAGACAAACGGCTTTTTTGACGAAATTGGCGAAACTATCGGTGAAGCCATCCGCGTGGTGGTGGAGTTTCTGCTGGGCATTTTCACCAACTTCTTCGGTGCGTTCGGCGATTTCATCGATGGCCTGACGCGTTCGCTGGGAATCAGTGATTCCTTTTTCAGCATTGCTGTCTTAGTGATTGGGCTGCTGATTCTGTGGGGCGGTTTGCGCGCTTTTCTGCGAGGCTCGATAATCGGCGGTATTGTACGTACCGTATTGGGGCTGTTTATTCTTTCGTGGTTGATGATGTAGACACACTGAGAGGAGGAGTAGATGAAGCAGTTTGCGTTGATCGCCTATGATTACACCGATGAGGGGGCCTTAAACCGCCGCCTGGCTTGTCGCGAGCTGCACCTGGAAGGACTGCGTAATCTCTATCGGTCGGGTAATTTCGTAAGTGGTGGGGTAGTGCTGAACGATGAAGGTAAAATGATCGGTTCAAATGCACATTTCAGATTTGCTACTCGAGAAGATTTAGAGGCTTGGCTGGCGCAAGAGCCTTATATGACTGAGCGTGTCTAGGAGCAGGTCGATATACGCGAAGTTAAGCTGTTTGATCCCTCTATATAGTATGACGAACGAGCTCGGGTATTGTTTATAAAAAATGTCATAAAATAATGCCCCCGTTTCTCTCCTTGGTTAACACCCCATACACTGATGATGAGCAATCGCGTTGCCCTTGAGTCAGTTTCATCAGGGGCATGATAGATTGTCATTTGCTTATTTGGTGCATTTTGGCATCATTTGCACTCATTTTGTGCAAAGCGAGTGTAATGAAAACTTATCTTGGCAAGATGCGGGGGCAGCCAGTCAAGCGTGCCCGGGTAGGCTGGCAGGATGCTTTTTGGTCATGGGTCGGGGCCTTTACTGGTATGGCGGTCATTTGCTGGTTAAGCTCGGCGTGGCTGTCACAACAACTGCTCATCGTAGGCTCCTTCGGCGCAACCTCGGTGCTCATCTACGCAGCACCTGAAAGCCCTTTTGCCCAGCCCAGCCATGTACTCTTTGGCAGCGTGCTCTCCGCGGGTATTGGCGTTGCTTGCTACCAACTGCTGGGAGCGACCCCCCTCTCAATGGCTCTGGCCGTATCACTGTCGGTGCTGGGTATGCAGCTAACCCATACTGTTCACCCACCAGGAGCCGCGGCGGCTCTGATTGCGGTAGGCGGGGGTGCCAGCGTTCATCAACTGGGGTGGTGGTATCCTCTTTTGCCAATCGGAGCGGGCAGTATAGTGATGCTGGTAATCGCCATATTGGTCAATAACCTTGCCCGTCACCGCCGTTATCCGCGCTACTGGTAATGTTAAAATTGGCTCAGCTGTTGTTCCAGAGCAAAGATATGGGCATCTTTGGCGCCTAGTTCCCGCAGCGCCACGGCGAGGTTGACCAAGTAGTCGCGGTTGGGGCCGCTGGGCCCATGGGCGTTGGCAATTTGCTGGGCGATCTCATCAAGCGGCGCGTCGCCCAAAAAGGCCGGATTGTCATCGCTGGCCAGATAAATAAGCCCTTCGCTCTGTTCGGTTCCGTTGCCTTTCTCGTCCATAAACGTCAGCGGTACTTTTTCCCGCAAATAGCCGTTCTTCTCCCGCACATCCAACGGCGCGAGCACTTCCGGGGCAATGCGGTAGGCCATGCCGTGGCAAATCGAATCTTTGGCGCGGATCAGCGTTGCCACCCGCCCAGGCGCTTCAGGCGTGCCGCGGTGATCATGGGAGCCCTGCCAAAATCGCCGCTCCCAGCCGTGTATATACGCCGGGCGGCGCTCCAGGTAGGCAAAGTCAGCCTTCCAAATCAGTGAGCCGTAGCCGAATAGCCATATCGCCGCATGGCCTTCGAAGAAGTTTCTTTGCTGGTTAAGTGCAGTGGTATCAAGCATCGGTATCAGGCAGCGTTTTTAAGGCACATTTTTCAAGTAACATGGGGGCCAACGACGGTGTAAAACCACCATCTTAACATGTCACGGTTGATCACCCACACGATTGTCAAGACCACGACTGGAGGCAGCCATGCGCGCGATTTTTCTGGTGGATAACGGCTCGCTACGAGCGCAGGCAACGCTGAATTTACGCCGCGTGGCGGCTTCGCTTAGCGGGCTTGTAGGCGAAACCGTGCAGGCGGCCTCGCTGCTGCACTCCAATAAGATTCCTGCGGATGAGGTGGGAGGTATTCCCGCCACTACCCTTGGCCCCGCCGCGGAACGCAGTGCCGAACAGGGGGCAACGGAGATTATCGTGCTACCGTTCTTTTTTGGCCCCAGCAAAGCGCTGACGGGTTATCTGCCCGAGCGCATGGCCACGCTGCAGGAGCGCTTTCCCCACGTTAAGGTGCGGGTAGCCCAGCCCTTAGTGGATGAGTTCGGCGATAACGACCTGCGTTTAGCCCATCTGCTGGCCGATAACGTGCGCGACAAGCTTCGCCCAGGTACTAAACCGCATGTGGCGCTGGTGGATCACGGCAGCCCGATTCCTGAGGTTACCGCCGTACGCAACCGCCTGGCGGGGCAGCTTAGCGTGCTGCTAGCCGATGACGTAGCGTGTGTTGCCGCTGCCTCCATGGAGCGGCGCGAGGGCGATGAGTACCGCTTTAATGAGCCACTGCTGGAAAACTTGCTGGCGCTACCCGAGTTTAAGATAGGCTCGGTGATCCTGGCGATGCTGTTTCTTTCGCCGGGGCGCCACGCCGGGGAGGGCGGCGATATTGCCGAGATTTGTGCAGCGGCTGAACAGCAGTATCCAGGGCTTTCCATTACCACGACGAAGCTGGTGGGGGAGCATCAAGGGATCGTTGATATATTGCACTCGCGGCTGCGCCAAGCGCTTGATGATGAACGCTTTCTACTCGATATCCTGGCAATCGCCTGACGCCACTAGGGTTTGATGGGTGAATACACGCCTAATAGCGCGTAGAATCGCGAGCCTTTCTATTCGTTGTAAGCTGTCGTCGTTACTGACAATGCGCTAACCAGGGCTCCTTTTGTGATCGCTACCGCCAATATCACCATGCAGTTTGGGGCCAAGCCCCTGTTTGAAAATGTCTCCGTTAAATTCAATAACGGCAACCGTTACGGCCTGATTGGCGCGAACGGCTGCGGCAAATCCACCTTTATGAAAATTCTCGGTGGCGATTTGGAGCCCACTTCCGGCCAGGTGATGCTGGATAGCAGTACACGGCTGGGTAAGCTGCGTCAGGATCAGTTTGCGTTTGAAAACGAGCGGGTGATCGATACCGTCATCATGGGCAATGTAGAGCTCTGGTCGGTCGCCGCTGAGCGTGAACGCATTTACTCCCTGGCAGAGATGAGCGAAGAGGACGGCATGGCCGTCGCTGACCTGGAAGTGCGCTTCGCCGAGCTGGACGGCTACACCGCCGAGCCCCGCGCAGGCGAACTGCTGCTAGGTCTGGGAATTCCCATTGAGCAACACACGGGCCCGATGAGCGAAGTTTCTCCCGGCTGGAAGCTGCGCGTGCTGCTCGCCCAGGCGCTATTCGCTGACCCGGATGTACTGTTGCTGGATGAGCCGACCAACCACCTGGATATCAACACCATCCGCTGGCTGGAAGATATTCTTAAAGCGCGCAGCAGCACCATGATCATCATCTCCCACGACCGCCACTTCCTGAACAGCGTTTGTACCCATATGGCAGATCTGGATTACGGTGAAATCACCCTGTTCCCGGGTAACTACGATGATTACATGACCGCCGCCACCGCCGTTCGCGAGCGTCAGCACTCGGATAACGCCAAGAAAAAGGCCCAGATTGCCGAGCTGCAGCAGTTCGTGAGCCGCTTCTCCGCTAACGCCTCGAAAGCTAAGCAGGCTACGTCTAGAGCGCGTCAAATCGATAAAATCAAACTGGAAGATATCAAGCCTTCCAGCCGCGTAAGCCCCTTTATCCGCTTTGATCAGGCGAAGAAAATCCACCGTAATGCCGTCAACGTGGACGGCATTACCAAGAGCTATGAGGGCGACAAGCCGCTGTTCGAGCGTCTTTCCATGACCGTGGAAGCCGGTGAGCGCATTGCTATTATCGGCCCCAACGGCATCGGCAAAACCACGCTGCTGAAAACCCTGGCGGGCGAGTTACACCCGGACGCGGGCGAAGTGAAGTGGACCGAAGCCGCTGAAGTGGGGGTTTTTGCTCAGGATCACAGCGACGACTTTGCCGTCGATGCCACGTTGTTTGAGTGGATGTCAGCATGGACTCAAGGTGGCGAGCAGGTGGTTCGCGGTGCTCTGGGGCGGATGCTGTTTTCCAGCGACGATATTGGAAAATCGGTGAAGGTCATTTCCGGTGGCGAGCAGGGGCGCATGCTGTTTGGTAAGTTAATCCTTACTCAGCCCAACGTAATGCTGATGGATGAGCCGACTAACCACTTGGATATGGAGTCTATCGAGGCGTTGAACCTGGCCCTGGAGAACTACCCCGGCACGCTGATGTTTGTGAGCCACGACCGTGAGTTCGTCTCGTCACTGGCCACGCGCATTATTGATATGCAGCCGGAAGGCATTGTCGATTTCAGCGGCAGCTACGATGACTACCTGCGCAGCCAAGGAGTCGTGTGACGCTGTTTTTTTCAGCATGGTTCTTTGTAAGAATAGCTCTGTAAATCTATTCGCCGATAATTTGCTCAAAAGTGCTGTCGGTGGCGAGTTCGCGCTCGTCATTGAGCATTTTGCCGCTAAACACCGTCTGCATCTCTTTGGCGAGTTCTACGTAGACATGCATTTGTTGATTACGTCGCTTACGTAGCGGTGGTTTCACTAATAAGCTAATACCCTTGATGGGCTCATGAGTTTCCCCGCGCAGCAGGTCAGGCATTTCCCCCGGTGGAAAGGCGTTGGCGATAGTGACTGGGTTGGAAGGCTGTTGGCCGTCGATTAAAAATATCTTCTTGAGCGCGTCGTAGTGAGCGTCTTTCTCCCGCAGCCACTGGGTAAGGCGCTCGTCTGAATCTTCACTGGGTTGATCAAAGATTATAAAAAGCGAATGCTGCTTCACTTTTTTAGTTTGCTTTGAGGGTGCAGGGGTGTCAGGTTCTTGAGCTTTTTCAGAGTTGTCTGCTTGTACCGGACGAGGCGCAGCGGCTTTCGCTTTCGCTGCGCGCCGTCGGCGGCGCCAGGGCACAATGACATATATAAATATCGCTGTTGCCATTGCGCCTAATACCAGCGATGCGAAGGCGAGTACTATTATAGTAGTGGTGCGATCCATACTCTCAGAATCCTTTTTTTAATCAGCGCTCAGGCTTTATTTAGCCGACGACAGTTTGTTTACGCCCAAAGAACAGCCACGACCACGCGGCATTGACCATAAGCTGCAGCGCGTAAGCCGCTAAGCTTGCTGAGCGCCATACTGAGTCATTCGCCATATAAATACGCCAAGCGACGATAGCCATCAACAAATACAGTATGCCCCAAGCGAAGGGGAAAGCGATATTCGGTGGTGTCCAGCTTGGCTTACTTAGTTCGCGGAACCAACCATCAGGCCGAAAGCGCGCACCCAGTCGTGGCGGCAAGGCCGACGAGCAGTAGAGACACCAGCAGCGCTAATAGCGAAGCAAGCATTCATTACCTGTATGTTCAAACGAAAGAATCAATAGCCTAGCAGCGTTTATCCAAGAGGCTCAACACAAAGTAATCACGAGCCGCAATGAGTCAATTGTATTGCCTGAGTTTACCGTGTTCGCGCAAGGCAGTATTGTTTTGTCAAACAACCTAATGAAGCGCTACTCATGAAATACTGCTCAACAACCGATGATATCGATAGTACCTTTCTGGCAAGTGCGGGAAGTGCTGCTTGGCATCGGCATATGGCGAGCTTGGTACGCTCATCGGGACAGCGCGATTTCCCCGTTCGTCTGGAGCAAGTGCTGCGCGCGCTAACCGGTTTCGATACGATTCTGATCAATACCTACAAAGGGCGTCATAGACCACTACTGATTCACGACGATTACCCGTCAGAAAATCGCCCTCAAGCGATAGATCGCTACCTCAGCGGTGCGTATTTATTGGATCCTTTTTTTACCGCCATGAGTGGTGGCCTGGATAGCGGTGTGCACCGGTTGCGGGAGCTAGCCCCTGATCGTTTTGAATCCAGTGATTACTATGCCCACTATTATCGCGCGTTAGGATTGGCGGATGAGGTTGGTCTCTTCGCACGTGTGGGGGATGATGTCTTGATGGTGGTATCGCTGGGCTTTCAGGCAGAAGCTCCCTTGAAACGACGTGCATTGCAGGTGTTGAAGAATGTGGTGCCGATGATCGAAACCTTGTTGATGGAGTTCTGGAAATGGCAGGGCGTCCTCTTCCAGCCGACATTGGAAAAGGACGCCCCGGTGGAAGCTGCCTTCGTAAGCTTTGGCCGAGAGGTTTTAACGGCACGTGAACAGGAAATCGTTCGTCTGTTGCTTGCGGGGCACTCGACCAAATCAGCGGCCCGGGAACTGGATATCAGCGATGGCACTGTGAAGGTACACCGCAAGCATATTTACCAGCGTCTGGATGTCTCCAGTCAATCGCAGTTGTTCCAGCTATTTCTTGAACACGTGGCTCTCATTTCCCGGCAGTTGAGAGGTTAAGGTGCTAGGTTTGTAGCGCCATCCAGATGGTTTTGATCTCGGTATACTCGTCAAGCGAGTGAAGCGATTTATCCCGTCCATTACCGGATTGCTTAACCCCACCGAACGGCACTGTCATGTCCGGGCCTGCCCAGTTGTTAACGTAGACCTGCCCGGAGTGCAGCTTGCGTGAGACGCGCATAATACGATCAATGTCCTGGCTCCAGACGGCGGCCGCCAAGCCGTAGTCGCTGTCGTTGGCAAGTGTCAATGCCTCCTCTTCGGTATCGAAGCCAAACACCGACAGCACCGGCCCGAAGATCTCCTCGCGACCTATGGTCATGGCCGGGGTGACATCGTCAAACACGGTGGGAGGAATAAAGAGCCCGGAGCTATCTAATGGCTGTCCCCCGGTACGAAGCGTGGCACCCTCTTCCTGCCCCTGGCGGATATAATCAAGCACCCGCTGGTATTGAGTGTTATCGACCATCGCCCCCATAAAGCTTTGCGGGTCGAGTGGGTCGCCTGGTTGCATGGCAGCCGCAGCGTCCACCACTTTCTCGACGAAAGCGTGGCGAATGCTATTTTCCACCAACAGCCGCGAGCCAGCGATACAGACTTCACCTTGGTTATGAAAAATCGCAGCGGCTGCGTTTTGAGCTGCAACGTCTAGATTTTTGCAGTCGGCAAAGATGATGTTGGGGCTTTTGCCGCCGCACTCCAGATAAACGCGTTTCAAATTGGATTGGCCTGCGTACTGCATGAGCTGTTTGCCCACTTGAGTGGAGCCGGTAAAGGCGAGGCAGTCGACCTGCATCGACAGGGCTAGCGCTTTACCCACGGTATGGCCATAGCCGGGGAGTACTTGAAACACCCCGGCGGGTAGGCCCGCTTGTTGGCTTAGCTGGGCAAGGCGTAGCGCCGATAATGGCGATTTTTCTGACGGTTTGAGAATAACGCTGTTACCGGCCGCCAATGCCGGTGCAATCTTCCAGGTGGTCATCATGAGCGGGAAGTTCCAGGGGACGATGGAGACCACCACCCCGAGTGGCTCGCGCACAATCAGGCCGAGGTGTTGATCACCCGTCGGGGCCACCTCACCGTAAAGCTTATCGATACTTTCGGCGGTATAGCGCAGGCAGCCGATGGCGCCGTCAATATCCCCCAGCGCACTGGTAATCGGTTTTCCCATATCCAGAGTGTCTAGCAGGGCAAGCTCGTGCCTATGGGCCTGCATTAACGCCGCCAGTTCAAGTAACGTGGCTTTGCGCTGAGCTGGCGCGCGGCGCGACCACTCCCCCCGGTCAAAGGCCTGTCGAGCTGCGTGGGTAGCGAGCTCGGCATCGGCGTCATCGCAGCTGGCGACCTCTGCCAACACTTCACCGGTGGCTGGGTTCACCGTGGATAGGGTGGCGCCGCGCTGTGCATCGACAAAGGTGTCGTTGATATAGGCGCGGGTTTCAAAGGAGAGTGTGTCTGCCAGTGCTTGCCACTCGGCCAGGTTCGTTGGGACAGTTGTGCTCATTGGGTAACCTCAAGGTCGTTAGCGTTATGCAGTAGCGCGTCGCACAGCACCTGGGTGCCAAGTGCACACTGCTCTGGCGTTGAGTACTCGGCTTCGTTATGGCTAATGCCATCGCGGCAGGGAATGAAGATCATCGCGGTGGGCGCCACCCGTGATACATACACCGCATCATGGCCCGCCCCACTGAGCATACGGCGGTAAGCAATGCCGCGTGCCTTTGTGGCCTGCTCGATGGACGCAATGCACTGCTCGTTGAAGGCCACTACTGGGGAGTTCCAGAGGCGTTGCGGCGTTACTTTGACACCAAAGGCCTCTACTAAGGCCTCTAGCTCGCTATAGAAGCGAGCCTCCAGCGCGTCTAGCTGATCATCGTGCACATGACGTAGGTCGACCGTCATGGTGACCTGGGTGGGAATCACGTTGCGAGAAGGCGTATCGATCTCCAGACAGCCAAAGGTGACCTTGCTGTCGCCACTGGTGTCGCTGGCGGCGATAGCGTATAGCCGGTCAATGAGCCGGGCGGCAGCGGCCAGGGCGTCGTGACGATATGCCATGGGGGTGGTGCCCGCATGGGCAGCGTTGCCTTCGATCATCAGGTCAAACCAGCGCATCCCTTGCACCCCGGTGACCACACCGATATCTAAGCCCTCCTCTTCAAGCACCGGCCCCTGTTCGATATGCAGTTCCAGAAAACTGGCTAACCGAGGCTCGCCAATAGGCAGGCTTCCCTTCATGCCTGTCTCCTCAAGGGCCCGTTCAAAACTGATCCCCTGTTCGTCCTGGCGAGCGAGGGTCTCCTCCACAGTAAACACCCCCGCATAGGTGCCGGAAGCCATCATTGCAGGGGCAAAACGGCTGCCTTCCTCGTTCGTCCAAACGATCAGTTCCAGAGGTCGTTCGGTCACGATTTGGTGATCGTGTAGGGTGCGAAACACTTCCAGACCCGCGAGAACCCCCAGCACGCCGTCGAAACGACCGCCTTTGGGCTGTGTATCCAGGTGGCTGCCGACAGCGGCGGGCGCCAGATCCTCACGTGCGCCGGGCCGCCGGAAAAAAAGATTACCCACTGCATCACTGCGAACATGGCAGCCAATATCGGCGCACCACTCGATCAACTGCTGCCGACCGGCGGTATCTTCGGGGGTCAGTGCTAAGCGGTTGCTGCCGCCATTGGAGGTAGCGCCGATCTCTGCCATGGCCATTAAACTTGACCACAATCGCTGGCCATCGATGGAAACTTGCATGGCGTGTCTCCTGTTGTGTTTGTTGGGTTAAGGAGATCCACCATAGGAGGCCTTTCGCGCAGCCGATATACCCCAATGGGGATATATTCCCGACACTGTTTTCCCCGCTAGCCTGTGAAGTCACCTCAACAACGGCTTCCTAATAAGCGAGGGTATGACGATGACTCAACAGCAGGCGAAAGGCTCTTACGACGCGAAAGACCTTTGGCAAAAAGATAAAAATCACTTTATCCATCCCTTTACCGACTTCAGTGTGTTCCACGAAAACGGCTGTGACTTAATTACCGACAGTGATGGTATCTATGTCGAAGATGCACACGGCAACCGCTTTATCGATGGGATTGCCGGCCTGTGGTGTGTCAATGTGGGCCACGGCCGTGCCGAAATTGGCCAGGCGATGGCCGAGCAAGCCACACGCATGGCCTACTTTTCCACTTTTAATAATCTCTCCAATGCCCCGGCCACCGAGCTGGCGGCCAAGCTCTCAGAGCTTGCGCCTGCCCACTTGAACCATGTGTTTTATAGCTGCGGCGGGTCAACGGCAAACGATGCCACCATCCGGCTTGTGCATTACTACTTCAATCGCTTGGGCAAGCCTTCGAAAAAGCGGATCTTGTCGCGCACCAATGCCTACCACGGCACCACCTACATGGCGGCGAGCCTGACCGGTATCGCCAGCAATAACTGGCAGTTCGATACACTTGATCTGGTGACCCATCTGAGCGAAGCCAACTGCTATCGCCGCCCAGAGGGGATGAGTGAGGCCGAGTATTGTGATCACCTGGTCGATGAACTCGAGCAGACCATTGGCCGGCTAGGGGCGGATAACATAGCGGCCTTCATCGCAGAGCCCATCATGGGCGCAGGCGGTGTATTGGTGGCACCTCAGGGCTACCATTCCCGCGTGCAGGCCATATGCCGTGCCAACGATATTCTATTTATTGCCGATGAAGTGGTGACAGGCTTTGGTCGCTTAGGGCACTTCTTTGCTTCAGAAGCCGTGTTTGAGACCCAGCCCGATATTATCAATGTGGCGAAAGGGCTTTCATCTGGGTATGCCCCATTAGGTGCAACGCTGATATCTGACGCTCTGTATGCGGTACTAAGTACTCCTCAAGGCCCCGGCGGGGTATTGAGCACCGGCTTCACCTATTCCGGGCATCCCGTGAGCTGTGCTGCAGCGCTTAAAAATATCGAAATCATTGAGCGTGAAGGCATTTGTGAGAATGTTCGCGAAGTTGGCCCCTATCTTGAGTCCAAGCTCAAAACGCTCGCCTCTCATGAAACGGTAGGTGATATACGTGGCAGTCATTTCATGATGGCGATTGAAAATGTGGCTAATAAAACAACCAAAGAATTACTCCCCGTTGACGCGCGCGTAGGTGACCGCGTGGCCGCTGAAGCACAGAAACGTGGTTTGATTATTCGGCCGGTTGGTCATCTCAATATCATCTCGCCGCCCCTGATCTGGACGCGTCAAGTAGTCGACGACGTCGTTGCTATTCTCGACGAAGCGTTTGCCGCCACCACACGCTCACTTAAAGCGGATGGTTACCTATAAACACTGCTATTCGGGACGGGCGTTAGCGCCCGTCTTCAGTAGTGACCTACGACAACGATAAAGGGGAATAACCAATGGAAGAGTATGGAGTTTTAAGCCTTATACCCACGTTAGTGGTTTTAGTCATGGCGATTATTACCAAGCGCACGATTGAGTCCCTTCTGGCAGGCGCGCTGGTAGGCTTATTAATGTTTCAACCCCTCAATGTCATTACCCAAGGGTCGGATATACTGCTATCGGTATTGGGTAATGACACGGTGACGTGGATTATTCTGGTGTGCGGGCTATTTGGTAGCTTGATTGCCTTGCTGGTAAAAACCGGAGGGGTGTTAAGCTTTGGTGATGCCGTTACCCGACGCATCCATACCCGCCGACAAAGCTTGTTAGCTACCTGGGGGCTGGGACTAATCATTTTTGTCGATGACTATCTCAATGCGCTGACCATTAGCGCTTCCATGAAGAAAATCACTGATCGCTTTAACATATCCCGTGAGAAGTTGGCCTATATCGTTGACTCTACTGCAGCGCCGATCTGTATTCTCGTACCGTTTTCCACCTGGGCTGTGTTCTTTGCAGGTTTGCTGGAAGAGAATAATGTCGCTGGTAACGGCATGGAGCTGTACATCCAAGCCATACCGTTTATGTTTTACGCCTGGATAGCGGCGGCGCTGGTGCCCCTGGTGGCACTGGGCATTATCCCCAATCTTGGCCCGATGCGAGCAGCGGAGGCCCGCGCTGAAGCTGGCCAGCCGCAACCAGATGGCGCTGACGACAGCGCGCTGGAAATAGAAGATACAGGCAAAAAACGCCCTCATCTGCTCAATTTTCTGCTTCCCATTGCGACGCTGATTTTCTTCACCTGGTATTTTGAGATTGATGTGCTGCGCGGCGTGATTGTGGCGCTTGCAGTGACGCTAGTGCTTATCGCGGTGCAACGGCTGTTAAGCTTCAACGATACGTTTGACACCGCGTTGGATGGCTTCAAAGCCATGATTATGCCACTCGGCACGCTGGTGGCTGGGTTTGTGCTTAAGGAGGTCAATGACCTACTTGGCTTAACCAACTATGTGATCGAGAGTGTTCAACCTTTAATGACCGCGGGTATGCTACCGGCGGTTGTCTTCGTCACCATGGCCTTTCTCGCTTTTGCGACCGCCTCCTTCTGGGGACTGTTTGCCGTGGCGATGCCTATCGTATTACCGCTTGCCAGTAGTATGGATGCGCATATGCCGCTCGTGGTGGGGGCTTTAATCTCCGCCAGTGCCTTTGGCAGCCACGCCTGCTTTTACGGTGATTCTACCGTCCTTTCTGCCCAAGGGGCGGGGTGTACGCCAATGGCCCATGCGTTAACGCAACTTCCCTATGTCCTAATCGCCGCTGCCGTGGCAACCGGCTTCTTTATAGTGGTGGGGAATATATGAAACACGCGCCGACCTTTCCTACAACGGCCACCGAACCTCTGGCGCGTGAGCTAACACCCAAAGCATTGGGCTTTTCAATGCCGGCGGAGTTTGCGCCTCATGCAGCCTGCTGGATGCTGTGGCCACAGCGCCCAGATACATGGCGCTACGGTGCGAAGCCCGCTCAGCAAGCCTTTGTGGATGTGGCTGTGGAGATTGCTGAGAGCGAGATGGTCTTCGTGGGGGTTAACGATGAGCAGTATGAAAATGCCCGTAATCAGTTGCCTGCGCATATTCGGGTGGTTGAGTTGTCCAGCAATGATGCTTGGATGCGCGATGTCGGCCCCACCTTCATTACCCATCCCGATGGGCGACTCGCCATGGTGGACTGGGAGTTCAATGCCTGGGGCGGGTTGAAGGAGGGGCTCTACTTCCCATGGGACAAAGACAAGCGGGTTCGTTGTAAAATCAGTGAGATGCTGGGTATTCAACGATTCGAGGCCCCGCTCGTATTAGAAGGAGGAGCCATTCATGTGGATGGTGAAGGTACGCTCATCACCACGGAAGAGTGCTTGCTGAATCCTAATCGTAATCCGGAGATGAGCCGCGCCACGATCGAACACTGGCTGCAGGAGTATTTAGGTGTCAGTCACATCATCTGGTTACCGCGTGGCTGTTATCTCGACGAGACCGATGGTCACGTAGACAACCTGTGCTGCTTTATTGCGCCAGGCCAAGTGGCGCTAACGTGGTGTGAGGATGAGCAGGATCCTCAGGGCGCTATTTGCCGGGAAGCCTTGCGTGTGCTGGAAAACGCCACGGATGCTAAAGGCAGGCAGCTCACTATCCATAAGCTGCCGCAGCCAGGCCCACTTTATATTGCCGACGATGAAGCCAGTGGACTTGACCGCCTCAACAGCTCGCATCCCCGGTTACCTGGGGATCGAATGGCGGGGTCTTACGTCAACTTTTATATTAGTAACTCGGCCATTGTGATGCCCTTGCTGGATCCTCGTTACGATGAACAGGCCAAAGGCATTCTATCCCGGTTATTTCCCACGAAGAGGGTGATCGGCGTTGCGGCAAGGGAAATACTGCTTGGCGGCGGGAACATTCACTGCATAACTCAGCAGCAACCACGCGTATAGCGTTTCGCAGGAAAAACGCCTTGTTCAGCCACAGGCTGAACAAGGCGTGGTGATAAAAATCACTCTTGGTCGTTACTGGATACGGTCATAGCCATTATTCATAAATGGATAGTCGGTGTATCCCTTCTCATCACCGCCATAGAACGTTTCGTGGTTCGGCTCGGTGAGTGGTGCGTTAACTCGGAAGCGCTCCGGCAAGTCGGGGTTGGCGATGTAGGGGCGGCCAAAGGCCACGGCATCAGTGGTGTTTTCGCTGATGCGTTTATCGGCGCGCTCGGCGTCGTAGTTGCCGCAGTAGATCAGGCTGCCGCTAAAACGTTCGCGCATCTGCTCGCGGAAACCCGCGGGGAAGGTGATATCGCCGCCCGCCCAGTTGGGTTCGTTGAGGTGCAGGTAAGCCAGCCCACGCTTGGAAAGCTGATCGGCCATGTAGAAGGCCATCGCTTCCGGCTCGTCGTCGGTCAACCCAAAGAGTTCGATAAACGGCGTCATGCGGATACCAACGCGATCAGCCCCGTAAACGTCAATCACCGCATCAACCACTTCCAGCGGGAAGCGAGCCCGGTTTTCCAGCGATCCGCCATACTGGTCGGTACGCTTGTTGGTGCCCGTCGCCAGGAACTGGTTAAGCAAGTAGGCGTTCGCGGCGTGGACTTCGACCATGTCGAAGCCGGCACGCTTGGCGCGTTCGGCCGCTTGGCGATAGTCGGCAACAATGCCTGGGATCTCGTTGGTTTCCAGCGCACGTGGCGTGCTGGTGGGGTGCTGACCCGCGGTGCCATCTTCAAACTCTACGAAACACTGAGCGCCTTCACCTTTTAACGCACTCGGCGCAACGGGCTGCTGGCCGTCAGGTTGAACCATTTCATGAGAAACGCGCCCAACGTGCCAAAGCTGCAAGGCAATACGGCCACCTTTAGCGTGTACCGCATTGACCACGCCTTTCCAGCCAGCTTCCTGCGCATCCGTCCAAATGCCGGGCGTATACACATAGCCACGGGCAGTGGGAGAGATGTTGGTAGCTTCGCTGATGATTAGTCCCGAGCCAGCGCGTTGACCGTAATAAGCTTCCTGCATCTCGCCCGGTACGCTATCTGGCGTACGCGAACGAGTCAGTGGCGCCATAATGACGCGATTAGGAATCGATAGGCTGCCCAGTTGGAGGGGAGTAAACAGTGTTTCGAAAGCCATCAATTAAGCTCCTTTTGAATGCTTCGATGAAATAGTACGCACAAGAATAGACCAGTTTACTAGTTAGTGCCAGCCAGATATTTTTAAACGTATTTATGCGCTAGATAACCTTTTATGTGGCATCCAAACTCGCGATCTCTCTGGTACTCTTGCTGCTTATTACCAAGGATGTTGTTGATAGCATGTTAAAAAACGCCCCTCAGCGCCGCCCTTATCAGGTGGCGGAAACCATTAAATGCTGGATCGTGGACAGGCACCTAAAGCCGGGTGACCGGCTACCTAGCGAGTCGGAACTGATGGAGACCCTGCAGGTGTCGAAAGGGACAGTGCGCGAGAGTACGCGAGTACTGGAAGCCCAGGGGTTGGTCGAAACTCGCACAGGGCCCGGAGGCGGCGCTTTTGTGCGTGAGATGAGCGAGGCCAAAGCGGTATCGCTATTAAGTAATTACCTGTTTTTCAAAGAGATATCAATCAAGGATATCTACCAGATACGCTTGGCGTTAGAGCCTGAATTAGCTGCTTCGTTAGCGGGGAAAGTGGCTGCCAGCGATATGACACGCTTACGTGAAAGCCTGCATAGTTACGCAGACCCTGCGGACGATAGTGAGGCTGAGCGTCAGCAACACCTTGATTCGCTGCATTTCCATCTGATGCTGGCAGAACTGGCCGGTGGCAATCAACTGCTGACATTTATTATCCGCTTCACCATACAGGTGCTCTCAGATCTGACGATTTATCACCGTCTTTATGAGCCCGTTACCCACGATTTAGGACAGACTGGCTGTCGTTATCATGCAGAAATTTTGGATGCCATTGAGCTTGGTGATGCCGAAAGCGCCTATAACATCATGCGCGAGCATATGCTTGATGCCCAACAAGTGATGAATCAGCAGGAGGCTCAGGTACGCCGAGGCTTTTTACCTGAGCCACTAGCGTAACGAGCTAAGGGCGTAAAACATTATGGGTGTTTCAGTTGCTGTAAAAATGCCATGACCACTCGCGTCGCGGCTTCGCCGTCTTCGGCGGTAATAGCTTCGTCGGGATGGTGGCTAAGCCCATCTTTACAGCGCACAAACAGCATCCCTATATCGGTCAATGCCTGCATCGCTAAACCATCATGCCCTGCGCCGCTGAATAGCGGTGCTGCCGGTTGGCCAACCTCAGTGCAGGCTTCTTTGAGGGCTGACATCATCCAGTCTGCACAGGCCACCGCATCGGCGCTGTAAGTGTTTTCAATGTTAAGTGCCAACCCTCGGCGAGTGGCGACTTCCGTTAAGGCAGCTGTTACGACGTCTCGCCCTTGCTGGCGAATGCTCGCTTTGGGTGAGCGCAGCTCTATCGTGAACGTTACCTGAGCAGGTATAACGTTGACCGCATTGGGGTGGACATCGAGCCTGCCCACCACGCCGACCAACTCATCGGTATTCTGCAGTACGCTATCGATGGCAAGCACCATTTCCGCCGCGCCGACTAGCGCGTCATGACGTATGCTCATCGGTGTAGTGCCTGCGTGTCCGGCCTTGCCGCTTAGCGTGACTTGGTGGCGTTCAATGCCTGTTAAAGCCGTAACGATCCCCACGGCATGATCGCGCTGTTCCAGGATTGGCCCTTGTTCAATATGTACTTCTAAAAATCCCAAGGTGTTGGCGGGGTCGCGGGCGGTAGCGGGGATATCCTCAGGTGTGCAACCGAAGGCTATTAATGCCTCTCGCAGAGAGATTCCCTCGGCATCCTGGGCTTCCAGTTGGTCAGGTGTCACGCTCCCGGCCAGCGCTTTACTGCCGACCAGCGTGGTAGGGAAGCGAACGCCCTCTTCGTCGCCAAACGCGACCACTTCTATCCCGAATGGCAGCGTCACGCCTTCGCGTTTAAGTGCCTCCAAGGCCAATAGCGGTAGGGCCACGCCCAGCATGCCGTCGTATTTGCCGCCTTCTATCACTGAATCTTGATGAGATCCCATAATGAAGGTTTTCTCACCCGCTTGAGCCTTGGGGCAGCGACCCACAAGATTGCCGGCGGCATCCAGTTGGGGAGTAAGCCCCGCGTGTTCCATCCAGAGGCTGATTAGCGGCAGTACCTGACGATGCGCCTGGGAGCAAAACAGTCGCGTGACTCCGGGGCCTGGCTCAGAGTATTGGGCAGCTTCGTCCAGGCGGTCAATTAATGCCCTCCCCAGCTCGCCTTGGTTAAAAGCAGTGTGAGCAACCGTGTTGGTCATAAACTCTCCAATAGGCGCTGGCACGGGGTGCCAGCAACAGAATAGGCGTTCTTTTAGCGCAGTGGCAGCTGGCGCCAAAAGGCTTGAAAGTCACTGGCCATAAATCGGTCGGCTAACGCCCGCAAAGTACCCACGACGTCTTCCGACCAGTCGACGCGCAAATCGATGGGGGCTTGCTGAAACGACTCGATACGCAGTGCGGCCGAGCGTACACCGCGCTTATCGCCACCCGCTGATAGAGCAGCATCAAGAGCATCAATCAGATGCGTAAGCAGATGTTGGTCGTGATGAATAGGGAAGCGGGGCGACTCGTCGCGCTGAATGGCAGCGCTGCTATTAGTGGCGCTAAGGCGTAAAAATTGCTCTGCAAAAATCCTCACGACCTCGGTGCTCTGCAGCATATTCCCAGCGGCAGCGACGCTAGGGAAGCAGGTTTCAGCCACTTCCGGCACATTCTCTGCACCTGAATGTGCTGATGTGCGGCCCTGAGAATCCATCACCAAACATTGGCGCGATCCCGAGTCGTTGTCCTCGCTTACGGCGGCTCTAAGCGCCTGCCGGGCGCTGGCGCCCGCGGCAAGTGCTTCGTATATCCGAGCTGGGTACCACGGGTTGGTAAAGCGCCCTTGGGTGGCGCATGCCCCAATGCCTCGCCAACAGTGATGTACATAGCCTCCCACCGCCACTCCGCCTGTAGCGGTGATGGTAGCGACGGTGCCCGTGTCAGGATTGCAATGAACAAGTGAAAGCGTCATCGCGGTTTCCTATGTTGTTCAGTAACCCACGAGATGGCCAATCACCAACCCTACCCAGGCTAATACATACACCAACGCCATAAAGGGCATAATCGCCTTCAACCACTGGGCGTATGAGACGCGCCCCAACGCCAGCATGGCGAGTGTGCCGCCAGACGTGGGAACAATCAGGTTCGTTAAGCCGTCACCGACTTGGAATGCAGTGATCATCAGTTGACGGCTCATACCCACAAGATCCGCCACTGGAATCAGAATGGGCATTGTCACCAGTGCCTGACCAGAACCGGAAGGGATAAAGAGGTTGATAATACCCTGCACCACACTGGCCATAATCGCGGAAAATATTGACGGAATGCCGTCGATCATAGCGCTCAGCGAGTTAACGATGGTGTCAATAATCACTGCTTGCTCAAGGATGACCTGAATAGAGGCTGCCACCCCGATCACCAGCGCGCCTGCGGTCACGCTGGCTGCGCCCTCCATCATCTGTTTAACAATGCCGTTCGCCGATAGGCCGTTTAAGGCGCCAATGATGATCGCCAGCAGCAGGAACGTGCCTGCAATTTCATTGATATACCAACCGCGAGTGAACACGCCAATGAGCATAGCGACTAGTCCACCCACAAACACGACCATCGTAAGAATGTTGCGTTTGGTGAGAGAGTATTCGCTAAGCGGCTTGCTCAGTGCTTCCGCGTTATCCGGCTCTTCAAACTCCATTTTGACGACGCGTTTGCAGATATACAGCGAGAGCAGTGCAAGTGACGAAAGCACCAGCAACGTACGTAGCCAAGCGCCAGAGAAGGTCGGCAGTTCCGCGATCCCTTGAGCAACCCCCACGGTATAGGGATTGATGGGCGAGAGCGCAAAACCAATCCCAATACCACCAACGGCCATAGTGGTACCCACCAAACTGGAGCAGCCAATGGCGCTGGCGATGAGAACCGCAATGGGGACTAATGCAATGTTGTTTTCAAACCCGACGGCGACACCAAAAAAGCCGTAGATAAAGGTACCGACGACAATAATCACGTTACGCCGCTCAACGCCAACACGATTAACCGCTACGCCGATCGCGTTCTCTAACGCGCCGGTCTTTTGCAGAATATGAAACAGACCACCGGCGATAAAGACGATAAATAAATACTGCGAGGCGGAGATAAGCCCTTCAGGAATCGCCACAAAAATATTGAAGAGTGGGATGTTGGCAACGTCTTCCAAGTAGGCAAAAGAGCCCGGCACCACCACCGTTCGGCCATCTTGGGTAACACGTTCAAACTCACCAGCGGGGATAATGAAGGTCAGAAAATAGGTAGCAACCAGAATAATAAAGATTAGCACCATGGGGTCGGGAACCGCCTGATACCACTTTTTACGCGAGCCAGAGGCTGCCGCGGTTTGTTGTTCAGCCATGAGGATACCCTGTCTTGTGATGTGTCTCAGCGTTGACGCTCGTTGGCGCCTTATCTTGAATTTATCATGATAAATAGCAGGGTCAAGTAAGGCTGAATTTTCAAACGGCAGGAACACGCCGATTAGACTGATTTGGAGGCCTTAATCGCACGCTTGTTTGTGGAAAAGGGAATTAACGTCGTTGCCAAGGCCAGCGCCGTTTGGCAGGAGTGTCGATCTGCTGGAGCGCACTCGAGAGTGGCAACATAATGGCACCCAGTTGGCGATAGCAGATCGCGCTGCTGAGCACCCCTGGGCACTGTTTGAGTAGCAGCTCGCACTGTTGCGAGGCGATATAGAGCTGTTCGGTGACGGCTGGGGCAAACAGCGGCTTGGACTGTTGGCAGCAGCGAGTGAGCTCCCGCGACAGCATGGAAAGCATGCTGGTATCCATCCAGCAGGGCAGCGGGTCTTCCAGGCGGCCGGCAATAGAATGCTGCACCGCTTCAAAAGAAGTGCGCAAAAATATGACCGTTTGGCGAAGTTGCCGCTGCTCGCTAGTCATTCCACTGCTCCCTCACGCTGGTTGCTTCCTGTGGGCATAATGTGGGCATAGACCCGACCATCTACTATTTGAAGTAAAGAGAGTGTTTCTCATTTGCATCTTTATTGACGATAGCGCTACTCCATCGACCTGTCAATGCTATGGCTATAAGGCGCAGTAGCTTATGAGCTCGCCTCAAACAGCTGCCAGTCGTTATTGGTCAGTGGTTTTGCTCCATTTTCAGTCACCACCACGGTGTCGCTTATGCCAACGCCCCACTGGCCGGGCACCCGCAGGCAGAGTGGCAGGTGAAACACCATGTTGGTTTCAAAAGTGCGGGCCTGCCCTTTGGCGATAAAGCCGGTGCCCTCCACCCAGCTAGGCGGAAACTGAGCGCCCACGGCATAGCCAAAGACACCGGAGAAAAAATACTGGTCACGCTGGGGGGCGAGTAGGGCATCAGCCGCCTGGGCCGCGGCATCAAAGGTATTGCCCGGACGCATGGCGTCGCAGAGCGCTTCAAACAGTGAGCGGCACAGATCCCGAGTGGAGGAGAGAGCCGGGTTTGGAGCGCCCGTCACGGCAGTGCGCATCATGGGCGCCGTATAGCGTTGATAGGCGGCGCCGAACTCTAGGAAAACCGGTTCGTTAGGCTGTATGACACGCCGCTTATGGTTGACGTGAATCACACCAATACGGTGCCCACTGGTCACAATTGGCTGGAGGCTCATAAACTCGCTGCCGTTTTCGAGCAGCGCTTTGGCGCCCACGGCGGCAATATCGTTGTCGGTCATGCCGGGGCGAATACTCTGTATCGCGGTCTCTAACCCGAGAGCGGTGATTCGTGCGCTCTCTTGCAGCATTTCAAGCTCGGCGGGGCTTTTTACGATCCTAATCGCATCGACCACTGTGCCTGCTTCGCTAAAACGCTCACGGCCGATAGTCTGCATCAGCGCATCAATGACGCCAAAGCGTAGCCCGCTGCTCCAGCCATCAATACCAATTTTCGAGCAAGGGGAAAGCAGGTCTGCCAGTGGCGTGATGATTTCATCCAAGTTTTCCCAGCGGTAACCGATGATCTCATCGACCCGAGCGGTAACTACTGCCGCACCGGTTTCAATCGAGGCGACTTGTAGCACTAGCCGCGCTTGGGTGCAGACTAGGCAAGCGTGCACCGAGACTTCAAAAGTGTGGTAGCCGGTGAGGTAATTGATATCGGCGGGGTCGGTTAGCAGCAGCGCATCTAATCCATGCTCTGCCATGGCATTGCGCACCTTATCCAGGCGCACCTGGTATTCGGCAGTGGGAAAAGGCAGCTCACTTTGGGCGAGCGTTTCCGCAAGGGCTGTGCGGTAGTGGTGGTAATCCATAGCGACCTCCATTAATAGGTAAGGTCAGTATAGGCACCTGCTTTAAGCTCGCTTTTATCTGCCTCAACGCTAGCGGGTGAGCAGGAATACCCCTTGCACAAAATAGAAAACCCCAATACCGGTGACGATCCAACGTGTCCAGGTGCGGAAGTTGGCATCGGTGAGGCGGTGTAAAATGCGGTTGCCGGTGTGGGTGCCCAAGATCGCAAACGGCGCCGCTAGCAGCACAATGCCCCATTCGCCGGTACTAAGCGCCATGGCGGCACCCAGGTAGAAGATGATTTTAATGCTGTGAGCCACTACCTGAATCATTGCCTTGGTCGCCACGACTTGACGGCGATCCATGCGTGAGCGCACAAAGAAAATATCGATTAGCGGCCCGGAAACCCCTGCCGCTATCGTCAAACCACCAGAGGCGATGCCGCAGCACAGCGCGTGGCTGGCGCGGTTGGCATCCAGATGAAACCAGCGCTTGGGTATCCACACCAGAATCGGCATTAGGCCAATCAACAGCGATACGCTGGCGGCATTAGGGCTGTAGTTAAACAGCAGCAGTAAGCCCGCGGCACTCAGTACGCCAAGCGTCATAAAGGCGACAATACGCCAGACAATAAAGCGCCGCGATAGCCACGCTCGTGATCCATTCGCGGTGAGTTGGATAACGCCGTGCACCGCCATGGCCGTGCCTGCGGGAAAGATCAGCAGCAGAAACCACAGCAGTACCAAACCGCCCGCCATGCCAAACACACCCGACAGCATCGAGGTGAAAAACACCACGCTCACAAAAGCAATGCCTATCCATAGACTCATACTGTTCTTCCTTGCTCTTTTTTACTCTTTCTTAACGACGGCAAAACGGCCAGACCTGATAAAACTTGCGGCACTGAAACTCCGCTTCGCAGCTGTTGAGCTGGGCTTGGTAGCGATTAGCGCGAGCGGCTACTTGTCTCCCTGCGCTTAATACGTGGGACTTACCGCGATAAGTGCCACGTTGGTAGCCGCCCGCGCCTTCATGATAGGCGTAGTAGAGATGCTCAGGATTGGTTAGCGATATGCCCGCCTGCTGCTGGGAGCGGCGGTTGTACCAACCAATAAAATCCGTGGCGTGCTTCATATGGGTACGCCGGGCAAACAGGCTGCCCGCTTGATCCTCATACTCTTCCCAAACCGGGTCTTGGGCCTGGGCGTAGCCTTTAGCAGAAGAGGGGCGGGGGCCGGGGATAAAGCCTAGATAGTACTTGCGATCAGGACGGATATGACTGCGAAACGATGACTCCTGTTGAATAAACGCCATCTGGGTGGCGATCGGTGTGCCCCACTTTTCCTGCGACTCCCGGGCGTAATCGTACCAACTAGACTGCTCGCGGAAGATCTCGCAGATATTGCTTTGATCCTGGGGCGGGTTCGGCGCAAAAATGGCGCAGCCGGAAAGCAGCGTTAAAAGGCTCAGCGTTACCCATAGGCGCAGCTTAGTGAAAGCCGCAGGGAAGCAAGACGAGAAATCAGCGCTAAAGTGCTCAGTGATACCATCAACCGGGTGACGCATAGTAAGTCCTTGTGAATAGTCTCTTGTGGATAAGTCATTGGGAGCCTGTGGGTAAGCATTGGGTAACTGTATTTTATCAATAGCCCTAGCGTAACAGGGCCTCTAAGCAGCGGCGCAGCCGTTGTGCTTCGCGCACTAAGGTTTCACCCGAGAGCATACCCACCCCCATTACAAGACCAGACCGTGAGTCGCCCTTAGCGCATACCGGACTCAACGGACGCACAATTAAGTGCTCTTTTAATAGCGTTTGAGCAATCTGTACATCGTTTACCTGGGGCTCAAACCCAACGCATAGGCTAATAGCACTGCTCGGCGGCGAAACGCTGCGCACTAGCGGTAATGAGCGAAGCTGATCATGTAGCACCTGTTGGCGCCCCAGGTAGTCGCGCTGAATGCGTCGACACCAGGCGTCCAGATCGCCATCAAAAATAAACTGCGCCAGCACTGCCTGATCCAGCATGCGTCCTTCGCGGAAGAGTTCGCTGCGCAGGCGGTTCATTGGCCCCGCTAAATGGCGCGGCACGACTAAGTAGCCTAAGCGCAGGCCTGGAAACATCATCTTGGAAAAAGAGCCCACCAGCAAGTGGCGCTCCGAGTGCGGATAGAAGAGCAGGTTAGAATGGTCGTCGCGGTTAAACTCGTAATCATCTTCGACAATATATGCGGGCGCTAAGGCATCGCATAAGCGCTGTTTATCCGCCGCGCGGGTAGGCACGCTGAGCGGGTAGTGGTGCGAGCCGGTCAGGTAGGCCAATTGCACCGAGGTAGAAACCGGAGGAAGGCGGTGCCCCTGTCCTGGCAGCCACGCCACCGGTTCGATTTCCAAACCAGCGGCGGTAAAGACATTGCGCGCCCCCCAGTAGCAGGGCGACTCCATAGCCACGGTATCGCCAACATCAGCCAGCGCCACGGCGCATAGCTCAATGCCGTTATGGGTACCGTCGGTGATGATGATCTGCTCCGTGTCGCAGCTAATATTGCGCCAGCGCGCCAAAAAATCGCGTATCGCGCGCTTTAACGGCCCGTAGCCGCCGGTGGAGTATGAGAGCAGCAGTGCGTTTTGCGGCACCGTTACGCTTGAGTAGAGCTGGCGCCACTTACGCATCGGGAACTGGGCGATATCAGGAATACCGGGCACGAAGGCGCCGCTTTGAACTGCGCTAGCGCCAGGGCCATCCAGTACCCGCTGGGCACGTTGAGAGAGCTGCGCATTGCCACGCAGGGGAGAGTTTGGCGTCACGGGGCGGCTCGTCCAGGTGCCTTGGCCGTGGGCGGTTTTAAGCAGTGCCTCTTCGAGTAGCGTATGAATTGCCAGTGCCAGGGTTTGACGGGCAACGCCCAAGGCATCCGCCAACTGTCGGTGAGAGGGCAGCCGCAATCCGGAAGGCCACTGCTGGGTAATGGCTTGACGCAATGCTTGCTCTATACGCACCTGCTTACTCAACCGCTCCGGTTGGAGTGCATAAAGTTGTACAAGTTGGTGCACCACCTCCTTGCGTTCCATTTGGACTCCCCTTAATACCGCTTAACCCGCTAACCGCGGGCTCTTAGACGAAAGCCGTATAAAAATAATGCACCCTTTCGGTGCGTATAAAAAGTGGTCTAGTTAAACACAAAAGTGGTGCATTCGTGTTTTCTCTCTCGCCTGCTAGCTTGTGGCTATCCTGTGTTTAGCAACACCGTTTAAAACGCGCCTGCTTAAAGCGAGACGGCTAAAACAGGATCAGAATACTGCGCCCCTGAGCGCCTACGACAACATCCAATAACTCGCAGGACATTTCAAATGACCACACCCTCATCAGAACAGGAAGGGCTCGTCCGTGTATTGGCCCGTGGCGATGTATTAGCGCTGGCCTTCGGCGCGATGATCGGCTGGGGCTGGATTGTGCTTACCGGTACCGCGATTCAATCCGCTGGCAGCCTGGGCGCCATTATAGCCTTTATTATCGGCGGCTTAGCGATTGTCTTGGTCGGGCTCACCTATGCAGAGCTTGCCGCTGCGATGCCCAAAGTGGGTGGCGAGCATGTTTACAGCTACCGCGCTTTAGGTCATTTGCCCTCTTTTTTGTGCACTTGGGCGATTATTTTGGGCTACTTAAGCGTAGTGGCCTTTGAAGCCGTCGCCCTGCCCACGGTGATCGAACACCTGGCACCCAACTACGCCGTTGGCCACCTCTGGACGATTGCCGGTTGGGAAGTGAAAGCCACCTGGGTCGCGGTAGGCGTCGGCGGTTCGCTGGTCATGATGATCATCAACTACTTCGGCGTGACCACCGCGGCGTTGCTGCAAAAAGTGGTTACCGGGTTAATTCTGCTGGTGGGGGTGATGTTTGTCACCGGTTCGCTGTTTGAAGGCGAAACCATCAATATGATGCCGCTGTTCACTCAAGCCGATAGCGGCGTGTTCGCAGGCATAGTGGCGGTGCTGGTGATGGTGCCGTTCCTGTTTGTGGGCTTTGACGTTATTCCCCAGGCGGCGGAAGAGATCAACCTGCCCTACAAAGCCATCGGCAAGGTACTGATGATGTCGGTGATCCTGGCGGTGGTGTGGTACGCGCTGATCATTCTGGCCACCAGCCTGGCGTTGAACAGCGATGAGCTGGCGGCAAGCTCGCTTAGCGTGCCGGACGCCATGGGCAGCCTGTTTAATGCCGAGTGGGCCAGCAACTTAATGGTCATGGCGGGTATTGCGGGGATTATTACTAGCTGGAACGCCTTCTATATTGGCGGCTCCCGGGCAATCTATGCCCTGGCCAAAGCAGGCATGCTGCCTGCGCCGTTCGCCAAGCTGCACCCTCGCTACAGAACCCCGACCAATGCCATCTTTATGATGGGCTTTCTCTCCTGCTTGGCACCCTTCTTTGGCCGCCCGGCGCTGGTATGGATCGTTAATGCGGGGGGCTTAGGCATCGTGTTGGCCTACCTGTTTGTCGCCATCTCCTTTGTCGTGCTGCGGGTGCGTGAGCCGGATATGCCCCGCCCATTCAAAGTGAATAACGGCAAGCTGTGCGGCATCCTCGCGATCATCCTCTCTTTCGGTATGGCGTGCCTCTACCTGCCCGGTAGCCCGGCGGCGCTGAGCGTTGCGGAGTGGACTATTTTTGCCGGGTGGGCGGCGCTGGGCATCGTGCTGTATCTGCATGCGTTGCGCACCTATGGTCGCGAGTACAGCGACCGTCATATGAAAGTGGATCTGTAAGCCTCTTAACACGTTACCCAGGAGCAATGTATGAGCTTTATTGAACAGTGGTTGCACGATGGCGTCGCGGGCCTGATTGGCGATGAGTGGCGCGCAGGGAAACAGACATTTGCGGTCGATAATCCCGCCACCGGCGAAACGATTGCCCGCGTAGCCGATATGGACGGGGATGATGCCCGTGATGCGGTGGCCGCCGCTTATAACGCTGGTGCCGCTTGGCGCGCTACGCCGGTGAAGCAGCGCTCAGCGCTGCTGCGCCATTGGTTTGAACTGATCATTGAGCACGCCGATGACCTGGCCCGCCTGATGACCTTGGAACAGGGCAAGCCGCTGGCGGAAGCCAAGGGTGAAGTGATCTACGGCGCCTCGTTTATCGAGTTCTTCGCTGAAGAAGCCAAACGTATGGCGGGTGAAACCCTGCCCAGCCACGGTGCCGACAAGCGCCTGCTAGTGCTGCGCGAGCCGGTGGGTGTGGTGGCGGCAATTACCCCCTGGAACTTCCCTCTTGCGATGATTACCCGTAAGTGCGCCCCGGCCCTGGCCGCGGGCTGCACCGTGGTGATCAAGCCCGCTGAAGCGACGCCGCTCACCGCGCTGGCGGCCGCTTACCTTGCACTGGAGGCAGGCCTGCCTGCGGGCACCATCAACGTGATTACCGCTTCAAAACCCGCGGCCGTGGGTGAAGTGCTCACCACCGATCCACGGGTGCGCAAAGTGTCGTTTACCGGCTCAACGCCGGTGGGCAAACACCTGCTGGCCCAGTGCGCCAGCACGGTGAAGAAAACCGCCATGGAACTGGGCGGCAACGCACCCTTTATCGTCTTTGACGACGCCGATGTGGATGCCGCAGTTAATGGCGCGATTGCCTCCAAATTCCGCAACGCCGGACAAACCTGCGTATGCACCAACCGCTTTCTGGTCCAGGACGGCATTTACGACGCGTTCGTTAGCAAGCTGACCGAGCGAGTGAGCGCGCTAAACGTAGGTGACGGCCTGGCGGAAGGCAGCATCATCGGCCCGCTGATCAATCAAGCGGCGGTGGACAAGGTTCAGCGCCATGTCGATGACGCGTTGAACCAAGGCGCGCGGCTGCTCTGCGGTGGCAAACCCCATGCAGCGGGCGAGCGCTTCTTCACTCCCACGGTACTGGCGGACGTCACCACGAAAATGGCGGTGGCCGATGAAGAGACCTTTGGCCCGGTCGCGCCGGTGTTCCGCTTCCAGCGCGATGAAGAAGCTATCGCCATGGCCAACGATACGCCGTTTGGTCTGGCGGCCTACTTCTACTCCACTGACTACCGCCGCATCTGGCACACCATGGAACAGTTGGAGTACGGCATGGTCGGCGTAAATGAAGGGTTGATCTCCACCGAGCTGGCGCCGTTTGGCGGCGTAAAAGAGTCCGGGTTGGGGCGTGAAGGTTCCCATCACGGTCTCGATGAATTTACCGAACTGAAATACGTCTGCGTTGGCGGCTTATAAAGAGAACGATGATGACTAACCAAGAATTGAATGACCTGAAAAACCGCTACGTGGCCAACGGTGCCGCCACGACAACCACCCAGTTTGCCGAGCGCGCTGAAAACGCCGAGCTGTGGGACGCCGACGGCAACCGTTGGATCGATTTCGCCGGTGGGATTGGCGTATTGAACCTGGGCCACCGCCACCCGAAAATTGTCGCCGCGGTTGAAGCGCAGCTTAAGAAAGTTATGCACACCAGCGCCGCGGTAATCTCCTACGCGCCCTACGTGCAGCTGTGTCAAAAGCTGTGTGAATTGAGCCCGGTGCGCGGCCCCGAGCGTAAGGCGATGCTGGTCAATACCGGTGCCGAAGCGCTGGAAAACGCCGTGAAGATTGCCCGCGCCGCCACTGGCCGCACCGGCATTATCACCTTCGACGGCGCCTTCCACGGCCGCACCATGATGACTCTGGCCATGACCGGCAAGGTGCTGCCCTACAAGAACGACTTCGGCCCGATGCCGGGCGACGTGTTCCGCGCACCGTTCCCCAACCCGCTGCACGGCATCAGCGAAGAGGCGTCCCTTGAAGCCATTCGCACGCTGTTCAAAACCGATATCGCCCCGCACCGCACGGCAGCCATCGTGATTGAGCCGGTACAGGGCGAAGGCGGTTTCTACATCGCCTCGCCGGACTACCTGAAAGCGCTGCGCGCCCTGTGCGACGAGCACGGCATTCTGCTGATCGCTGATGAAGTGCAGTCCGGCTTTGCCCGCACCGGCAAGCTGTTTGCCCTCGAACACAGCGGTATCGAAGCGGATATCCTCACCACCGCCAAAAGCCTGGCCAACGGCATGCCGCTCTCTGCGGTTGTGGGCAGTGCCAAGGTAATGGACGCCTCCGGCCCCAACTCCCTAGGCGGCACCTACAGCGGCAACCCGCTCTCCTGCGCAGCGGCGCTGGCGGTGATTGAGGTGATCGAAGAAGAGAATATTCTTGAGCGCAGCGAGCAGATGGGCAAAATGCTCGCCGAGCGTTTCGCGGTATGGGAAGAGCGTTTCCCCGCCGTGGCCCACGGCCGTCAGCTAGGCGCCATGGCAGCGTTTGAATTGCTTGATAGCGACGGCAAGCCAGATACTCAGATGACCGGCGCGCTATGTGCCAAAGCCCGCGAGAAAGGCCTGATCCTGCTCTCCTGCGGGTTCTACGGTAACAGCATCCGAATTCTGGTGCCGCTGACGGTTTCTTCTGCGGTGTTGGAAGAAGGCTTGAGCATTATCGAACAGTCCTTGGAAGCGCTTAGCTAATATCGTCTAAGCAACACTAAGCCCGCCCTCGTCAGACAGCAAAAGCTGTTGGCGAGGGCGGGTTTTGTGCTTCATAGAGGAAGCTTGAATGTTTTTGAGTTGCCGTGTGCTTAGCCTTTGACCCTATAGTCTTTCATAAACCTAGACAACCACTGAGTGGGGGTAAGACCGAAGGCTTTCTTAAAGTGGTTTGTCATGTGACTCTGGTCATTGAAACCAGCTAACATCGAGGCGTACGACAACGAATAGCCCTGGGTCAAATAGTGTTTTACGCACGCAAGGCGCCGCATAGTTAGATAGCGGTATGGGCTTGTTCCGTATAGTGCCCTGAAGTCTCTTGATAAACTCCATTTTTCGCGGCCGCTTACGAATGCTAAGTCATCCAGTGTAATCTGAGAATCCAACGAATAGTGGATATATTCTCTAGCCTTTTCTGCAGCGCTATAGTCATATGCCACCCTTCCTCTTTTATGTCCTGCCACAGCAGCAAGAACGTTGGCTAGCTCAAAAAGGATGTCTTCCTCTTCAAGTTGCTCATGAGCCGTATCTAAATCATTCATAAGGAATTCTGTGGCGGCATAAAGTCGAGAGTCTGTGCTAATGCCATCCTTTATATAGGGTAAAGGGCGACCACCAAGCACAGTTTGAAGCACGCGTGGTTCAATATACATGATGCGGTAGTGGAAGCCTTCGTTCGTACCCGCCTCACCGTCGTGGAGTTCATCTGGATGAATCACAATGGTATTGCCCGGCAAGCTAGTCCTTTTTTCACCTCGGTAATTGAAACAATGCACCCCTGCCAGCGTTCTGCCAACAGCATACGTATCGTGCCGGTGAGGTTCGAAAGCAACGCCAGAGAAAAAGGCTTCGAATCTTTCTATCTGCGTATTGAAAAAAGAATTTAGCATAGGCGGTAAGTTGTCTGCTGTTGGCTGAAGACAGGGCAATCATGCAACGGAATATGTGGATAAGCAAAGCGGATTGGCCGTTTTGGCAATCAATATACTCTCTCTTTGAAAGACTTTCATGTTACAAGCTTTTCAGCTCAATACGTAATATAAAGTAGTAGCGATGAGTGTGGTAAAAATCAAACCGAATTTTAACATGATGGCTAGTATGACTACTGAAATAAAAGCCAAAAGGGATAGAGATAGCCCGTTAGTTATTTCTGGCATCACAATATAAGTAATGAAGCAAATGAAAATAGAGCTAGGTAGTACTTCATCGATCAGATTCTGAGTCTTTTCTCCAAAGTTGATAATGATCAAAGAGGGCAGAACTCTTACCATCAGGCTTGTTAATAAAAGAGCCATAATCACCCAGAGATTATTCATCATATTGTGCCCTCAGTACCTGCTCTTTAATAGATAATAGATAGTGGATAATAAAACTACAGATGGGATCCAAAAGTAGACAGAACCAAGGGTGTAGTAGAGAAAACCGCTTACTATAAAGCCTAGTATTGCTTTTGGAACAGTGATCAAACCGCTTTTATATGGTCGATTTTTAAGATACGAGATGGCAAGAAAAAGAAGCACTAAGCTTGCAGGGATGCTGGCATTAATCCCATCAGGTAAAAGGTTGGGGTAAAGCTCTGCTACAATACCGCCTGTTACCCCGAATAGTATCCAGCACCCGAAAATGGTGAAGCGAATTATTAGCATAGCTCTTTGGTTATGGCCTTGCTCAATTGCATAAGCTTCATCGCCGAGTGTATGCGACGAAAAAACCTTAAGCAGCTTGTTGGGTGGTAGCTTTTTTGAGCACGAAAGCGAGATAGCAAAGTACCTACTATTAATCATGACGGAAACGAAGAGAATAGTTAAAAAGGTGGCGCCAGAGCTAGAAAGAGGTAGTGCAGCGAATTGCCCACTACCAGAAAAGCCTAGTAGGCTTACAAGGAAGATTTCTAAAATGCTCCAGTCTGCTTTATAAGCAGTAAAGCCGAATAGCATGCTAACTGGTGCGATTGCAAAGATAGCTGTTGTTATATTAGCTGTTAGTCCTCGTTTCTCTGCTTCATTAGAAGTGGGGTCGGGCTTTGCAACGTTGAAGTATTCACTCATTTTTGCATTGCTCTTTTTAGAGACACTGACTGGCCTTTTTTTCGTGTGTTGGGCCATAGCTTCGGTTTTCCCATTTGTTTATTTCAACGACCCAAATGTCTCTATAACCTGTATGGTCAGTCTGCGGGGTGATATCTGTTGCATAATGAATATATCTTTCATCATCTATTAAGATTGCTTGGTTTTCTTGTAAAGTTGTTTCTAATACAATTTTGTTTGATTTTGGGTCAATGACCTGAGTGACTCCGCCGGATACATTATGTCGTTTTACTACAGCAATGACGCTGAATTCATGGCCGTCTCTGTGGGGCCCTTCAGGAACAGTTACACCTTTAAATTCATGATCACATACTACGCGAATTTGATTAACATTAGCTTGATATTGACCAGACTTGGCCAGAGTCAAGGAGTCCATAATCTTTGCGACTATGGGAGTAGGGTCAATTTCAAGCTGATCTCTATGTCGTTTTACACCTCCCGCTTCAGCTAAGCGTATATGTTTGGCAGATTGCACATACTTTCTTTGTGGCAATAGAGCAAGTACCCAGGATCCTTCCTCCCAATAGATGAAATATTGTGAAAGCCGAATGTGGCGTCTGCGACTCAAGCTGTGCTGATCACGAGGCATATTGTTGAATGAATCAATGATCTCCTTTGAAAGGATAGGAGTATTTATGACTGCAAAACCATGGGATTCAAAATCGTTTTCAATTTGTACGGCTGGATTAATATTTTTTGCTTCCATTTTCTAGTTCCTTATTACGTATGTTTTACAGCTCAAAAGTAGCCAGTTCGTACGGCTGAAGGCTTTGTATATGTTTTTTGGTGATTTCACGATAAAAGTCGCAAGTAGCTGGCTCGACAGCATCTATAGAGTCAAATTTCTTTTCTAAGCTGCCTAAGCACAAACCAGCACAGAATCCTTCAATTTCGCATCCATTACAGAACGATGGGTTGTTTCGTCGGAGGTCATTATGGTTTTGATAATTTTGTGAAGTTAGCAAGTCGGTGCGTTCGCTGATGTTACCTAAGATCGTTGAGCCAGCCTTGCAGGAAAAAACTGAACCATTTGGCTCAATGCTTAATTGGGCGCCTTTGGCAGAGCAATTTTTGAAGCCACGGTATGACACCGCATCGAACCCAAGCATTACTTGGAAAATTTGATGCCAATAGCCAGTCAGAATAATACCTTGTGTTCGACCGTACTCTATGACGCTCCATAGGCGCTCAACGATCCTTTCGGTACCGTATTTTGTGTAGAAAGTCGGGTCGAAATCGACTACAACGCCGATTTCAGTAGCGCCAACCTCGACAGCTAGATCTACAATTGAATAATCAAAGTCATCCCAAGTAGATGATGTTAGCGCTGAATTTAGCGCTACTCTATTGTTGTACTTTTGTAACATTAGCAGCCCTTCCATTACTGTAGGCATGCTAGGCTCTCCATTTTTTAAAGGTCTATTCGGGCTGTTAGGAGAGTCAACGCTGACACAAACTGCTACGTTATATTCTGAAAAAGTTTTTGCGACTTCATCAGTAATTAAAGACCCATTGGTCACGGTAGAGTATTGAAGAGCAATGCCATCGTATTCGTGACCAAATCGTTTGAGAACTTCATTTATAGTCTTCCAGTTCAATAGCGGTTCGCCACCAAAAAACTGAATCATTGCATTTAATGAACCGGATGCCTTTACTATTTGTAGTGCATCTTCAACATAGGAAATGCCTGATTTAGCCTTCATATGTCGATTCTTTGGATCAAACTGATGCGCAAAACGCTCTTCAGATGCATACATAGAATCATTAATATCAATCTTGATGCTTTCCCTGGCAATTATTCTAGATTCATCCAGAGAGTTCATCGTGTCTTCGACAGATAGTTCTTGCCCCTGCACTCCTTCAAAGCAGTACGTGCAGCCAAAATTACATGCATTCGCCATAACCAATTGAATGACGGTTACCAAGTCTGTTTTCTTTTCTTGGCTACCCTCTAAGGATGTTTGAGTAACTTCACTAGAAGGCACGATCAATTTTCGCAATGCTAATTGCTGAATTAACTCTTCAGTCCGGTCATTCGATTCTTTTGTCAGCAATGATTTTGGGATGGATCTGCCCGATTGAAAGGACATAAGTATGCCCATTGAAGCTTCGTCTAGAAGAGACAAGCCACCAAGTAGACGGTGGTACACAGCAGTATGTTCGTTAACTTGGCTGTGGATTAGCTCTTTAGAGAGGGTGTAATTTACCCACGACGTTGGTTGCTCCATCAGTTGAAGCTCCTTATATGGGAATTAAGATGAAGGACAGGCTTGGCCCATCCTTCAAATGGTTTTTTATTTAGTAAGTTTTGTTTTAAAAGTCACTTGATCACCTGCTGCGGGGTTGCCACCAATGGTTCCGCCAACCGTGCCACCGACTGTTCCTCCAACTGTGCCACCTACTGTCCCGCCAACCGTTCCTCCAACGGTGCCACCAACAGTACCGCCAAATCCTGGCTTAATTGATCGTTTCATGATCTGCTTTCTCCAGATATGTAGTTATTTGATTTGTACACTGACGATGAGTGCGCTGTAGAGCAGCAAGAAAAAAGCCGCTCTGTAGACAGCCTATGTGAAGCAGTTGATAGATGTATTGTAAGATCGTGCATGCCAAGCGGATGGATAAGATGCTGGCAGAGCGTTTGGTGGTTCGGGAGGAACGCTTCTTCGCCGTGGCCCACGGCCGCCAGCTAGGCGCCATGGCGGGGTTTGAATTGCTTGATAGCGAAGGGAAACCTGAGCAGCGGTCACCGGTGCGCTCTGTGCCAAAGCCCGCGAGAAAGGCCTGATGCTCTCTCCAGCGGCTTCTACGGCCACAGCATCCGCATTCTGGTACCGCTGACGGTGCCGTCTTCGGTGTTGGAATAGGGCTTGAGCATAATCGAACAGTCGCTGGGAGCGTTGAGCTAATACCTTTCTAAGCATTACCTAACCCGCCGTCGTCAAACAGCGAAAGCTGCTGGCGATGGGCGGGTTTTTGGTTTCAGTGTGACTTCAGCGTTTCACTTCTCTGAACTGCGCCACATCCAGAGAAAGTATTTTGATTAGTAGCTTAGGCGAGTTCAGCATATGTTGGTGTTTTCTGACACTTGTCCCGGATTCCTGTGCAAGATTACTCCGGTTGGTCGCAGGTTGTTCATGCTCCAGTAACGAACTAGAGACGGAAAGCTACTCAAGCCAGCGGCAGGGCCTGCTCGGCAACTGATCGTTGGACAGGCTCAATCGCTGACTGTCACAAGCTGCACCGCAGCGACGATCTGACGTATCATCACGAAGATCGAGTGGTTTGGCCTTTTTTTAGCTCGGTTTTGCAGTGGTCATGTCTTAAATTTAATTGAATACGAGCTGTGCCTAAAAAATTCGCGCCTGACGCATGTGACCTTATGAGTCAAAGTATGGATATAAAAATAGAACACCTATGACCACTCCTACCCAAATTGACACTACCAGCTTGCTCACCATATTGGGCGTTATAGCCGCAGTGTGGGCGCTGATCTCACCTACTAATAGGCTTCGACTTCGCTTCTGCATGACTTGGAGAGATTGGTTTGTCGGCGGCGTGATTTTCCTCCTCATTCACTATTTAGTTTTTGCGCCTGCCTTGGATGAGCTTGGGCTGTACTACAGCCTGGGGGCTTGGAAATGGGGACTCGATAGTTCGAGTGCGGTTTATCTGCTGCTTCTTTCTGCTGCCTGCTACTTTTTTTGGCGTACAAGATTTCCTACTCTTGCCCGAGAAAGAGTCCACATATTTCGTGAGTTGATTGAAAACTTACATCTCACCAAGCGCTACGACGAGTTGGTGCTGCTAGTTGAGCCTCAACTGCCGAAACTGATTTCCTTGACTAAGAAACAGCCCTTGCTCGGTGATAGGCCCACAGCATCATCGGGATGGCGAAAGCGCTTGAGTTCATTGCTTCAACAGTTGAAGTCGTGGAGCTTGGCCCGTGATGGCGCAGACACGCAAGCCCACGAGACTCTCTTGAATCTAGTCACCTCACCAGAGCTGACTATACATCTAGCGGTGGCACACCCACATTTTTGCCTTAAGCTCCTTGAAGCCGATGAAGCGATACGCTCCGACTTCATTGACCACTACATGGATGCACTGCTCGATGCTCCTGGAAGTCGCCTCTACGTGGAGCTGAAAAATAACCAAAACCTGAATGGTGGGAGTCGGTTGTACCTTCCGGAAAATAACAGGTTGCTTTGCTTTTTCTTTGCCGATGCAGAGGAGGCACTGAAGAATGGTCTAGATAAGGCCATTGGTGAGGCGGTATGCAGGCGTCTAGATGAAGATAGTAAACTGATTGAGAAACTCAACAAACCGTTGGGTTCCTACTATGAAGTGGGTAGGTTCCGCTGCCCAATCAATTCGGGAATTACACTCTTCGAAATCATGATTCACGAGGGCATCCATCAGGGCCTGCAGGATCACATGTGGTTGCACTATTTTGAGCACTTCGCGAAAAAAATCCTCAAACAAATGTCTATGCCGCCGGACGAGGAAGGCTTTCAAGAGTGGCCGACGCCTTTTCACTATCTTCTCTACCGCTTGGTCAGCATTGCCACAGATTGGGCTGAACAGTGCGCGCGGATTAATGACTCTGAGATTCCCGAGGTTACTCGTAACGATGATGGCTTTGATCCGCAATACATTTCTAAGGAAGCCACCAAGGTACTTGGCTCGATGCTAAAAGGCATCATTCCAAGTGAAAAACTTTCTGCATCATTCAAAACTTATCTGCTGGAAGTTGTCATTCACAGTTATATCAAGCTCCAGAGTGAACGTAACCTTGTGGATGTTTCATCGTCATTACTGACTGCGGTGATCTCGGGAACGGGCATTCCGACCAAGCGTGCATATCGAGTGGCCTTGAAGGATACATTCGAAAGGATTGACCACGTCATGAGGAATAATGCGTCAACATTCAAACAAGCCTTAGACGCCTCGCTTGTGCAATGATAATAACGGCTGAAGCCGGATAAGTCAGTGAGAACTATTAATTATTAATAACTCTCTCCCGGTGAGCTGGTCAGTAAAACCGTTCTGCTTACACCATGATTTTTCTTGATACAGCCATGACTTCTGGGGATAAGCTAGTAAGCCATAACCAATCGTAACCGCTACATATCCTCCAGCCCGCCCTCGTCAAAAAGCGATAGCTGCTGCCGATGGGCGGGTTTTTTGTGTCGAGTGCGTTTGAGAGGCCGACGCTGGCTGGCGAGCTTATCCACAATCGCTTGACTGGCTTCTCTGGCCTCTGGCGTGCGGCGCAATTCATACAGCATCTTCTTCCAGTAGCGCGCCTCACACTCAAAGTCGTTGGGCAGTGGATAGTATTCGCCAGGCTGAAAACCGAATCGTTGGCCCAGGCTTTCCGGCAGCGACCAGGGTTTGGCGCGCCACTCTAACGGCAGAACCGTTAACTCCGGCACCCAGCGGGCGATAAACTCGCCGCTGGGGTCGTTATCCTCCGCCTGTTTGATGGGGTTATACACCCGTAGTGCATTGGTGCCCGTTGCGCCTGCCTGCATCTGCACTTGGGGGTAGTGAATGCCGGGCTCAAAATCAGTAAACAGCCGCGCTAAGTGCAATGCTGGTTCGTACCAGTGCAGCCCAAGGCCAAAGGTGGCGTGGGAGATCAACATAGCGCGCATGCGAAAGTTGATCCAGCCGGTGGCGATCAGGCTGCGCATGCAGGCATCCACCAGCGGCACGCCGGTTTGCCCGCGCTTCCAGGCGATCAGGTTGGGGTGGTTGGGGTCGCGTTCGCGCAGGCCGCGCAACGCGGGGTGGAGGGTTTGTGACTCAATGCTTGGCTCGCTTTCGAGCTTTTGAATAAAGTGGCAGTGCCAGTGAAGCCGGGAGGCGAAGGCGCGCAGCGAGCGCGACCAAGCGGTGTCTTCAGCATGCTTTTTTCGTTGGCGGCGCAGCGACTGCACCACTTCGCGCATGGAGAGCGTGCCCCAAGCCAAATGGGGCGAAAGCCGCGAGCCAAATTCCCAGGCAAGCAAAGGTTTAGACAGCGAGCCGCGATAGCGCCGCCCGCGCTGGCTTACAAAGCTGCGCCACACTGCGCGGCCTTCGCTGCGGCCACCTGGCTGCCGCTCGGGGCAGGGCGTGGTATCAAACCCTAGCGTCAGGTTATGAAGGTGTTCAACGTCAATGTGATGAAAGGCTTGCCAACCCTCAGCCGCCTGGGTGTTTTGCGGGGCAGTGGCGGTGGGCGCCGTCATTAACGCTTCCCACTGCTTTTCCCATGCATCGCGCTCTGCCACCCGGGATTTCAGGCCGCGTATTACGCCGTGCTGGCGTGCTTCATGCCATGGCGCGTCTTGCTGTTGGCACCATGCCTTGACGCTTTTATCGCGGGCAAAGCTCCAGGCGTTGCCGGTCTCTTCATGGGAGTGAAGAGCAAACTCGCCGTAATGGGTTTTCAGGGCGTTCAGCAAATCGATAATATCGCCTTGCCAAAGACACAGCGGCAGGCCCAGTGTTTCCAATGCGTTTGAAAGGTCTATCAGTGAGTCCGCGGCAAACTGCCAGTGGCGCAGGGCACTATCTGGCGCTTGCCACTGGCCGGGTTCAATCGCAAAGACGGGCAGTACTGGGCCTGCCATGGCGGCGTTGGCAAGCGGCGCATGATCATGAATACGTAAATCGCGTTTGAACCAAACAACCTGGATAGGTGCCTTAGCCATGCCGTACCTTGCGGTTGAGCGGCTTTACGCCGCTAAGTCTATTCGCCACTAAAATGTGACGTTACCATCAAGCTACCGTTTGCCAAATCAACCCAACAGGACCAACCCAGCAGGGTCAACTCTGCAGGAACAACCCCCTAGGAGAGTAACGATGTATATTGCCATGAACCGTTTTCGGATTGCCCCAGGCCGCGAAGAGGACTTTTTAGAGGTGTGGCGTAACCGCGACTCTCACCTGGATGAAGTGCCGGGCTTCAAACAGTTCAAGATGCTGCAGGGCGAAAGCCAGGAAGATCACACCGTGTTTATCTCCCACAGCGTGTGGGAGTCGGAAGAAGCCTTCCGCGCCTGGACCAAGTCAGATGCGTTCCGGAAAGCCCATGCCAATGCCAAGTCACCCGAAGGTATTTATCTTGGCCCACCTAAGTTTGAAGGTTATGAAGTCGTGCTGTAAGTCATGCTTCATTAATCTAGGCAATAACTGGCGGCGTCAGCGGTGGCAAATAGCGCTCCAGCAGCTGAGCGGCATGCAGTATTTTTAGATCTTGGTATTTGCCTGCCACAAGGTGCAACCCTACCGGCAGCCCTTGGCTGTCCAGCCCGCAAGGCATGGAGGCGGCGGGCTGTTGGGTAAGGTTGAAGGGGTAGCTAAATGGCGTCCAATCCATCCAGTCTTTACAGCGCCCGCTTGGCGGCACGTTGTGGCCGGCTGCAAAGGGGGCAATGGGCATGGTGGGGGTAACCAGCAGGTCATACTGCTGATGAAAGGTTGCCATATGGGCCGTTAATTCGCTACGTTCCCGCCGCGCGGCGAGATAGGCGGAAAGCGAGATATCCTGACCCCGCCGTGCGATATCCAGAAATCCTGGGTCGAGTGCCGCTTGCTGTTGTTCATTGAGCTTTTCGAGTGCTTGAGTAGCGCCTGCGAACCAGAGCGTATTGAAGGTCTTGAGTGGATCGCTAAAGCCAGGATCAACTTGCACTACTGTGGCTCCCAGCGCTTCAAGGTGACCCACGGCCTCCTCAACTCGCTGAGCAATATCAGTCGCTACGTCTACATATCCGAGGTTGGCGCTAAAGGCGATTCGCCAGCCGCGTAGATCCGCAGGAGGTGGCGTTAGCCAGTCCGGCCCAAGTGGATTACCAGAGTAGCCATCCCGAGCATCGGGTTGCGCCATCACGCTAAGCATTAATGCGCTGTCCGCTGCGGTGCGGGTCATGGGGCCTAGATGAGAAAGCGTGCTCATGGTGCTGGAGGGCCACTGAGGCACCCAGCCGAAGGTGGGTTTAATACCAAACGTGCCGGTAAAGCTGCACGGAATGCGTATCGAGCCACCCGCATCGCTGCCTTGGTGCAGCAGGCCCAGGTTAAGCGCTGCGGCGGCCCCCGCGCCGCCGGATGAGCCCCCTGGGGTAAGTTCAGTGTTCCAGGGGTTGCGGGTAATACCGTGCAGCGGATTGTCGGTGACGCCCTTCCAGCCAAACTCCGGCGAAGTGGTCTTGCCAATCACGATAGCCCCGGCATTACGAAGATGACGGCTGATTGGCGCATCCACCTCCCAAGGGCCATCCGGTGTGGTGGTCTTTGAACCCAGGCGAGTGGGCAACCCTTTGGTTAAGGTTAAATCCTTAATGGTAACGGGGATGCCGTCCAGCGGGCCGCAGGGGGTGCCTGTCTGCCAGCGCCGAGCGGAGTCGGCTGCTAACCGGCGGGCCTCTTTGCCGTTAACACAGGTGAAGGCATTGACCTTTGGGGTATCCCGCTCAATACGCGCCAAGCAGTCATCGACCAGCGTTGCCGGCGAGAGCGATCCCTCGCCGAAGCGTGCCAATGCGTCGACTGTTGTGAGTGTTTCAAAGGTGTCAGCCATAGTTACTCCCCGCTTTCTACACCGGCTGCCTCTAACATCGCGTGCAGTAGGACGTTACAGCCAGCGTGGACATGCTCTGGTGTGGCGCTTTCGATCTCGTTGTGGCTGATACCATCCTTGCAGGGAATAAAGATCATCGCGGCAGGGGCTACGCGACCAACAAACATCGCATCGTGGCCTGCGCCACTGATGATATCCATATGCGATAGCTGAAGCTTTTCAGCTGCTTGGCGCACGGCATCAACACACGCTTTATTGAAGTGCTCAGGTGCAAAGTCGGCAGTGGGTGTCAGCTCGTACGCCAGCCCGTGACGTTGGCAAATTTCTTCAACAGCGGCGGTAACTGCTTGCCCCATTTTCCCAAGTGCTTGCGGTTCCCAGTGACGCATATCCAGAGTCATTTTGACCTGACCGGGAATCACATTGCGCGAACCGGGGTGCAGCGTCATGCAGCCCACCGTGCCGCGACCGTGGGGCTGATGATCGAAAGCGATACGGTTGAGCGCTTGGGCGACTTCGGCTGCACCCATCATGGCATCCCGGCGTAGGTTCATCGGCGTGGGGCCTGCGTGGGCTTCAAGTCCGGTCAGGGTTAAATCAAACCACTTCTGACCAAGCCCACCGATAACCACACCAATGGTGGTGGCGGTGTCTTCAAGAATAGGGCCTTGCTCGATATGAGGTTCAAAGTAGGCTTTGATTTCGTGTGGCGAGACTTCATCGCTACCACGGTAGTGAATGGCGTCCAGGGCATCGCTGACCGTGACGCCATCAGTGTCGGTACGCGCCATCATGGCGTCAAACTCAAGCACGCCACTAAACACACCTGAGCCCATCATGCAGGGCGGGAAGCGGCAACCCTCTTCGTTGGTCCAGGCGACGACTTCGATAGGGGATTGTGTGGTGATGTTGTGCTGGTTAAGGGTGCGAATCACTTCCAGACCGGAGAGCACGCCAAAACAGCCGTCGTACTTGCCGCCGGTAGGCTGGCTATCCAAGTGGCTGCCTGCCATCACTGCTTTGGCGTTGGGGTCGCTGCCTTCTCGGCGGGCAAAAATATTGCCGATATTATCAATGCGAATCGTGCAGCCCTCGGCGCGACACCATTGAATAGATAGATCACGCCCCTGACGTTCTAGATCGGTAAGCGCCTGACGATTGACGCCGCCTTTAGGAGTGGCGCCTAGTTTGGCCATCTCCATTAGTGCTTCCCAGAGGCGGTCGCTGTCGGTACGTAGGCTGGTGATATCAGTTGTTGGCGAAACGTAGGTGTTCATCTCAGTATCCTCGCAAGGTTAAACGGACAGGTTTTCCGTTGGTAAGTCATGTAGCTTGGATCGATGGTTCTGAAGGTTGGGAGAATCATTGCTGATCAGCATTTGCGCGGCCATTTCCGCTTCCAGTGCGCTCATATGAAGCTCGGCATCGGCCATATGTTCGGCCATTACCTGACGCACACGCTGAGTAGCTTCAGCGCGGTAGGCGTCCACCAGCAGGCGGTGGTAGTCCTGATTGGCGTGATCGAACTGCTTGCGTTCGGGCACGTAAGCTTTCTTTATCACTACCAAATCACGCAGCATGTCGTTTAAAAACTGGCACATAAACGCGAGCAAAGGGTTAGGGCAGACACGCGCCAACAGTTGGTGAAACTCCAGCTCCAAAAAGCGCTGGTGGCGGTGATCCTCTTCATCGCTCGCGCAGCAGGTGCAGGCCGACATATTTGCTTCCAACTGCTGAAAGTCGTGCTCGGTTAGCCTTCCCACCACTGATGCCGCCAGTTCTACTTCCAACAGTTTGCGCAACTGATAAACCTGCTTGCCATCCAACTGCTGAAAATGCAGGAAGTTACGCAACATTCGACTGGCGGGTTCCATGCCTGGTTGGTTGATCACCGCGCCCCCTTTAGGCCCGGTTTTTAAGGTAATAAGCCCCTCAACCTCAAGAATCTTAAGCGCTTCACGCACGGTGGCCTTGGCGCTACCGTATAGCTCCATTAGCGCTTTTTCGTTCGGTAGCCGGTCGCCTTCTCCCAGTGACTCGGCGGCAATCCAGCGCTTGATGTCGTCGCTAATCAGCTCGGCAAGCTTGGGTCGGCGCCTTGAAGCTGGGCCAGAGGTTGAAACTGTTTTTGAAACAGGGGCTTGAGTCATCAACACACTCCTTAGCTGTGGTTAGCGCTGCTGGATACTTCTTGGGTATGGGCGGGCAAACGTTCAGGGTGGTACTCAGCATCGTAGTCGTAGCGTGCCTGGGTAAACCGTTCCACTACTGCTGTATCGCGGCGGTGCAGCGCATAGCTTAGGCCTACAAACAGCGCCGCATTCAGCAATAGCCCCCAAATACCTGCATGGTAGCCAAAAGGTGCGCTTAGCGGGCCAAAGGTCATCAGTAGTACACAGGCAACGCCAGCCCAAAGCCCAGCGAGCGCCGCAGTGGGATGGGCTTTTTTCCAGCTGATAGCGCCGATGGTGGGAATAACCAGCTGTGCGGTGCCCGCCAGCGCCGCAATGCCGATAGTCACCAACACGCCAGGAACGGTAAGCGCCATGATGTAAGCTGCCAGAGAGAAGCCTACTAACGATAAACGACCGATATAAACGATCCGCGCTTGGCTTGCTTCCCGGTTTACATAGCGCTTGTAGATATCCATCGTGACGACGGTGGAGACCGCGTGAATTTGTGAGTTGGCCGTAGACATAGCGGCCGAAGCGCCTGCCGCCATAATCAGCGAGGCAAGCAGGTAAGGGGCGTAATCCATTAACATGATGGGCAGGATTTGATCGGGATTTTCCACATCGGGCTCAAGCAGCACCCCGGAGTAACCAGACAGCACCGAGCCCACATAGGCAAAGGCTGCCAAACCGAGTAGAAACGGCATTAAATTAAACAGCTTGCCGTGTTTGACCGAGTACATACGCAGCCAGATCTGCGGGCCCATAAAGGCACCAATGGCGGTAATGGCAAACAGCGAGAACCACATGGGGTAGCCCATCGTACCGTTAGGTCCGGGCATGGTGAGGTGTTCGGAAGATGTTTGCTGAAGCTGGCTAAATAGCGCTGCTGGCCCGCCTACCTGGTTGGAAATATAGTAGCCCGCGTACAGCATGCCAAAGAACAGCAGCGCGCCATAAATAACGTCGGTCCAGGCGATGGCGCGGATGCCGCCAATCCATACGTAGATAATAATGATGAAGTAGAACAGCAGCGCGGCGAGCCAGAACGGAATCAAACCACCGGAGGCAACTTCGATTAAGTAGGCGCCCCCGGTTAGCTGAATCTGCAAATAAGGCACGGTGAAAATCAGCGTAATCGCGGCAACGGTAATGCGCAGCGCCTCGCTGTTGTAAAAGTCGCCAATTAAATCTGAAGGGGTTAAGTAATTGAATCGCTTACCTAGAAACCACACTCGCTTACCGATCCAGTAGTACATAAAACCAAACAGCAGGTTCCAGGCTAGTGCGGTAAGAAATACCGGCCCATTGGTATAAAAGGTGGCATTAGAGCCAAGGAAGGCAAAGGCACTCCACCAGGTTGCCGCCACGGTGAAAAATACCGCAATACTGCCCATGGCGCGACCTTGAACAAAAAAGTCTTCACTGGTTTCTTGCGATTGGCGTGCTGATAGAACCCCCACCATCAAGGGGATAATCATAAATGCCGCAATAATTAATAGACTGCCGGTCATGTTTAATCCCCCGTCTTAGTGTTGTTTAGTGGCGCTTTCCGGTGTCGATGTTGGGCTGCCCCAGTTGGTGAAATAGGCCACCAAAAAAAGCGCCGTTAGCACAAACCACCAAAACAAGTTCCACACCAACAGGAAAGGGATACCCATCAACAGGGGCTCTATCCGGTTAGCCAGCATAATGACGGGGCTTTCCAGCATAAAGAAACTGAAAAGCATGACGCTGTAAATCAACAGCTTGAGGGGAGTTAAATACTTCATAGCGAGTTTGCCCTATGTCCATAGTGAATTGTTTATATTGAGTTTGTGAACGGTATTTTCAGTACGCAGCCACCAACAGCGAGCTTCTTGGAAGCATCGTTATAGGTGCCAATTACTGGTTGGGAGTGCTCCATAGATTTATTGTATTTATTCGTATAAATATAATGATTAGGTGCTTTTTTAACCGGCGTCAAGGTCAAGAAGCATGGCTAGATGCCTTGTTACGTATAAATTCTCTAACGTGAACAAAAGAAGAGCGTAATTTTATAAACGTGTCTGGTGGCGCATGCTGAGGCAATGCCCTATAGCGATGGAGCTGGACACCATGTTTGGAATAAAAAGCAAAACCCCCGCTGAAACCTCGAGTGCCCCGTCAGCAGAGACGCCCTCAAAAACGGCGCTTAACCAGCACTATTGGATGCCGTTTAGCGCCAACCGCGATTTTCGTGCTAACCCGCGCGTTATCGCCGGGGCGGAAGGGCGTTACTACATTGATGATCAGGGCCGTAAGCTGTTTGATTCCCTTTCCGGGCTTTGGACCTGCGGCGCTGGCCATAACCGTGAAGAGATACAGAAAGCCGTGGCGGCGCAGCTCGGCAGTCTCGATTTTGCCCCCGGTTTTCAAATTGGCCATCCGCTGGCGTTCAAGCTGGCGGAAAAGGTGGCTAGCCTCACGCCTGCCGGGCTGGATCATGTATTTTTCACCAACTCAGGATCTGAAGCCGCCGATACCTCAGTCAAGATGGCCAAAGCCTACTGGCGTTTAAAAGGCAAGCCGGAGAAGACTCGTATGATCGGCCGCGCCAAGGGCTATCATGGGGTGAATATTGGCGGCACCAGCCTGGGCGGTATCGGTGGTAATCGTAAACACTACGGTCAGTTGCTGGATGTATCGCATCTGCCGCATACGTTACAAGCGGGCCATGCTTACACCCGTGGTCAAGCGGAAACCGGTGCCGAGCTTGCCGATGCGCTGTTGGATCAAATCGCCCTGCACGACGCTTCAACCATTGCAGCGGTGATCGTTGAGCCGATGTCCGGCTCGGCGGGGGTGATCGTGCCACCTAAAGGCTATCTGGATCGGCTGCGTGAGATCTGCAGTGCCCACGATATTCTGCTGATCTTTGACGAAGTGATCACCGCCTTTGGCCGCAGTGGTGCGACCACCGGCGCCGAAGCCTTTGGCGTCACGCCGGATATCATGAACGTGGCCAAGCAGATCACCAACGGCGCCATCCCCATGGGCGCAGTGATCGCCTCTAGCGAGATTTTCGATACCTTTATGCACGCCGGTGGCCCCCAACACGCCATTGAATTTTCCCATGGCTATACCTACAGCGCTCACCCGGTGGCCTGCGCGGCAGGTTTGGCGGCGCTTGAGATGATGGAGCGTGAAAACTTCCCCGCCCAGGTTAGCGCCATTGCGCCCGCCTTTGAACAGAAGCTGCACGCCCTGAAAGGTCGCAATCATATCGTCGATATTCGTAACTACGGCTTGGCTGGCGCTATTCAGTTAACACCCCGCGATGGCGACCCAACGATTCGCCCCCGGGATGCGCATATGGTGCTTTGGGAGTCTGGCTTCTACGTGCGCTACGGCGGCGACACCCTACAGTTTGGCCCGCCCTTTGGCACCACCGAGGCCGAGCTAGAGCGGCTGTTCGACGCGGTGGCGACCACCTTGGATTCGTTGGCATAAGTGACTGATCTAAACTTCAGAGAGTTTGAATATGAGTAATGTTTCCCATCTGATTAACGGTGAATTAGTGCAAAGCCAACGCACGCTGGATGTCACCAACCCCTCAACGGGCAAGGTGGTTCGCCAAGTGGCTGACGCTGATGCCGCTGACGTAGAGCGTGCAATTGCCGCCGCCCAGGCGGCATTTCCCGCTTGGCGCGATACACCGCCCGCCAAGCGCGCCCAGGTGATGTACCGCTTTAAGCAGTTGCTCGAAGATAACGCTAACCGCTTGGTGCAACTGGTCAGTGAAGAGCACGGCAAAACTCCCGAAGACGCCATGGGCGAACTCAAGCGCGGCATTGAGAACGTCGAGTACGCCTGTGGGGTGCCAGAGCTGCTCAAAGGAGAGTATTCCCACAATGTAGGGCCGGGCATTGATGCCTGGTCAAACTTCCAGCCATTGGGTGTGGTGGCAGGTATCACCCCGTTTAACTTCCCCGCCATGGTGCCGCTGTGGATGTACCCCATGGCGATTGCCTGCGGTAATACGTTTATATTGAAGCCTTCGGAGAAAGACCCTTCGGCGGCCATGGCAGTAGCCGAACTGCTTCAAGAAGCGGGGCTACCCAAAGGTGTAATGAATGTAGTCCACGGCGGTCGCGAAGCGGTGGAAACGCTGCTGGATGCCAAGGCCGTTAAAGCCATTTCCTTTGTCGGCTCAACGCCAGTGGCTGAGGCGATCTACTCTCGTGGTTCCGCCGCGGGTAAGCGCGTTCAGGCGTTAGGTGGGGCGAAGAACCACGCCGTGGTGCTGCCGGATGCCGACCTGGAAAACGCCGCCAACACATTAATGGGCGCAGCGTTTGGTAGTTGCGGCGAGCGCTGCATGGCGATCTCGGTAGCGGTATGCGTGGGCGACGAGACCGCAGACCGTTTGGTTGAAACCCTACTTCCTAAAATCGCTCAATTAAAAGTCGGCCCCGGCACCAAGCGGGATCTGGATATGGGGCCGCTGGTGACCGCTGAGCACCGGGATAAAGTCCTCGGCTACATCGAAGATGGCGTAAAGGCTGGCGCGACACTGGTTGCCGATGGTCGCGACCTTCAAGTCTCAGGCTATGAAGAGGGCTATTTCGTGGGCGGCTGCTTGTTCGATAACGTCACCGCCGAAATGCGCATCTACCAGGAAGAGATCTTTGGGCCGGTGCTTTGCGTGGTGCGCGTGGGTAGCCTGGATGACGCCATGCAACTGATCAACGACCACGAGTATGGCAACGGCACCTGCCTGTTCACCCGCGATGGCGAAGCCGCCCGCCGCTTTACCGATGGTATCGAGGTTGGCATGGTGGGCGTGAATGTGCCGCTCCCGGTGCCCGTGGCGTACCACAGCTTTGGTGGTTGGAAGCGCTCGCTGTTTGGGGATCTTCACGCCTACGGGCCGGACTCGGTGCGCTTCTATACTCGCCGCAAGGCGGTCTCCCAGCGCTGGCCGTCGGTGAGCGAGGCCACCCGGGCCGAGTTCTCGTTCCCCAACAATCAAAGTTGACGTCTTAGAGTAACTAGGACATCTTCTCAGCACCGTCGCTCTGCGATGGTGCTTTTTTTGGTGCGTACTTCAGACGTATAGGGACGAGAACAGCGTGGCGAGAACCCAGGACGAAATTCGGCAAACCAACGTAAAAAAGATTCTCCAGGCGGCAGAGCAGTTGTTTGCCGAAAAGGGCTATGCAGGTGCTTCCATGGGCGAAATCGCACAACTGGCAGAGATTCCCAAGTCCAACGTGCACTACTATTTCTCGACCAAAAATGCGCTGTATCAAGATGTTCTGTTAGAGCTTCTTGAGGTGTGGAAACAGGATGCTCTCTGCTTCGAGCTCTACGATGATCCTCGCGTCGTGCTTTCCACCTACATTCGCGCCAAGATGAACCACTCCCGTAACCGCGCCCACGGCTCGAAAGTATGGGCAGCCGAAGTCATGCAGGGCGCGCCGATCCTTAAAGAGCGCCTGCGCGACAACCTCTATGAATGGGCCAAGCTCAAAGAGTCGAAAATTCGCGAGTGGGTCGAGTCAGGTCAAATCAACCCCGTCGAGCCTTCATACCTCCTTTATATGATTTGGGCCTCCACCCAGCACTACGCTGATTTTGACTACCAGATCTACCTGCTCAACGACGACCAACCGCTGGACGACTTACAGTTCGAAAAAGCTGTGCAGTCGGTCACCTCGGTGATCTTGAGGGGCATTGGGCTGACGGCTTAGTTCATCCAACACGGTTATAGAAACAAAAATTGTGACTAAAGTATAAGTTAAAAAGCTATATATATAGCTTATTGTGTTTTCATCTTTGGCATGACCTATATTAGTTAAGCTAAAGATGCTTAATTTTCTCATTAATAGTTGATGCATCAAGCTCAATAAACAATAAATAGAGGAATTTATGATGAAGCTTAAACAAAAAATAGCTTTTGGAAATGCGGCAGCCTACACCGCTATCGCCATTGCTTTAACGTTTGGGAGTATCTCGTTATCCAGTGCAAATCCAACCTCAATGCATCACGCCAGTAATGGTGAGGCCTCTATTGGTTATAGCGTTCAGGGAGAGGGACCCCTAATTGTTGTGATTGCATCGACTGGACGTGGTACTGCAGAGTTTTCGCCTTTAGCAGATCGTCTTGTAGAATTGGGTTATCGCGTTGCCCTGCCTGAGCCTAGGGGTATTGAGCCTAGTTACGGGCCAATGAGTGAGGTCGACTTTCACGACTTTGCAGATGACTTTGCAGCGGTGATTAATGCTGAAGGCGGCAGCGCTATTGTAGCAGGCCATGCATACGGAAATTGGATCGCAAGAACGATAGCTTCTGATCATCCGGAGCTTGTGCGCGGTGTTGCTCTCGTCGCGGCAGGAGCCAAAAATTGGCCTTCTGAGCTTAGCGATGCCATTACGATGATTAATGATCCAGATTCGACCCAAGATCAAAGACTTGCTGGGCTACGGCTTGCTTTTTTTGCCAACAGTAGTGATCCAACGGCTTGGTTGGAAGGATGGCATCCGGACGTCACGGTCAGTCAGCGTGCTGCACGCAAGTTAACTGACCGTGATAGTTGGTGGGTCGCGGGCTCTGCTCCTATTCTTGACCTGCAAGGTGGAGAGGACCCTTTCCGTCCTGATGCATCTCGCCAAGAACTGGCAGATGAATTTGGCAGTCGTGTGAGTGTTGTGATTATTCCTGAGGCGAGTCATGCACTGCCTGCGGAAAAGCCGATCGAAACCGCTGACGCTATAGCCGAATGGGCAGATCAACTGCCAAGCCAATAAGTGTAATCAATACTTAAAATACTCATAACAGATAGATGCATCGCGCAAGTTAGTGATGTGACTATCTTAGCTGATTTAATAATTAAAAGAGCGTGTTTAGATGCTTAAAGATAAACGAAAAACAATAGTTAAAATGCTGTTTTTATCGGGTTTTATATCACCTTATGTAAGTGCTTTAGACTTCAAGGTGGATGAAACGGATGTGTCTGTTTATGGCTATGCCAAGTTGGACGTTATCTATGATGTTAATGATGATTTAGGTAACAGTACCAATCGAGGAGGGGCGAGACTCTCGGGTGCTCCTGGAAGTGATGGGCATACGCGTCTACATGCTTACGAGAGCAGAGTGGGCTTCAGTACCGCAACGCTTGTTGAAGGAAGTCTGCTCAAGACAAAGCTGGAAGGGGACTTCTATGGTAATGGTGGAGGCGACTTTCGGTTACGTCATGCATACGGTGAGTGGCAAGGATTATTGGCGGGTAAGACCTGGACCAACTTTACGGGCTTAGTAGCAGTAACGCCGCTTGTCGATTTTACGGGACCAGGGGGGCGGCCACGCGCTGCTCGACAGGCACAGCTACGTTACACGATGGATAATTTTTCTTTCTCATTGGAAGACCCTGAGAAAATTGGTGGTTTAGAAGATGCGCCGGGGACTAAAAGCTCGTTGCCAGACGTTACCGCACGCTATACCGACCGGTCCGGCCGGTTCGGGTACTCCTTGTCTACTGTAGCGCGTTCACTAGAATATGACAGTGAGGGCACGAGTGCAGGGTCTTCCAGCGATAGTGCGTTTGGCTGGGGATTAGCCGCAGAGGCCGCGTGGGACGTAACGAGTGCGCTAACACTGCGCGCTGGATACGCCGAGGGGGATGGTATTGGTGGCTATATAAATGGTGGCGTTAATCCAAGCCCTGCGTATGTAAACGAGGGGGGCGATCTTGAAACGATTCGCACCTCGGGGGGGACGTTGGGGGCTAGTCTTGAAGCAGGCCCAGGGAACATTAATGCAGCTTACAGTTTGGTTAGTGCTGACCTGGATAGTAATCCGGCTTATCTAAATCGTAATGAGTCATTTGAAGAGGCGTGGCTGAACTATATCTGGTCGCCAGCCTCTCCCATTACCTATGGGGTAGAAGTTGGTTGGCATCGTCGAGAAACGGTAAATGGGGCCGCTGGAGATGCTGTAAGAATTCAGGGAATGGTTAAGTACGCATTCTAAAAATCCGGCTGTTCGACGAAAGGCTTAAAGATAAAAGCTATATATATAGCTTATAGTTGTTTTGTGTTGCACAGCTAGACCGGGTGCGTGGTACGCCAAAATAATCAGCCGCAGGTAAGTGGTTTTGACCTAACGTGTGGCTCAAAGGGGGTGTTGGCATGTTCAATACTTTGAAAAATGTATGTTTTGTATCAGTTCTAGCGATGGCTGCATCAACTGCGGTGGCAGTGGCGCAAGAGACCAATAATTTACCTCAATCCATGGTATGGAGTTCTTACGACCTAGGTTCAGCTGGATATTCTGAGGCGTCAGCTATCGCCAATGCGGTTCAGAATAAGTTTGATACGAGAGTGCGCGTATTGCCTTCTGGTACGTCGATAGGTCGGTTACTACCCATCAAAACAGGCAGAGCACAATTTGGATTTCTTTCCAATGAAGTTTTCTTCGCTTCTGAGGGGACACACGAGTTTGCGGATCCAACATGGGGGCCGCAAGAGATTCGAGTCATGTTGGGGCGGCCCGCCTCAGTCGGCTTGATTGCTGCTGGTGATTTGGGCGCTGAGGAAGTCGAAGACCTAAGAGGACATCGGGTTGGCTTTGTGCGAGGCAACCCCGCGCTTAATCTCAAAACCGACGCCTATTTAGCGTTTGGTGGATTAACCCGCGACGATGTCGATGTCGTGTGGTATGGCAGCTATGGCGCTCTTAAGGATGCCATCATCGCGGGACAGCTGGACGCCATGGGAATGGTACCAACCTCCTCTTTAGCTCGCGAAATTGAATCATCCTCTCGCGGCATGACGTGGTTGGAATTCCCGCCCGAAGATACCGCTGGGTGGGAGGCAGCCAGGTCGCTGATAAGCTTTGCTGAGCCCATTCAACAGGCGGTGGGGGCGGGCATCTCTGAAGAAGAGCCCGTATGGATGCTTGGCTATCGCTACCCCATGCTGACGACTTACGCAGATACATCTGAAGAAGAAGTTTATAACTTAGTGAAAGCGATCGATGAAAGTTATGGATTATTTAAAGATGCTACCTCGCAAGCAAGTAACTGGGATGTCTCAAAGTCTATTGTTCCGCCTGCTGATGCACCCTGGCATGAAGGTGCCATCCGTTATGCAAAAGAGCAGGGATATTGGACTGAAGAAGCTCAACAGTGGCAGGAAGCAAGGCTAAGCCGCTTTGAGCAAATTCAACAGGCCTGGTCTGAAGCGCGCGAGGCATTTGAGCAGTCTGGTCAACCCGAGGATGAGTGGCCGACTTTCTGGGACAGCTATCGCAATCAGCACGTGTCCACTTGAGGCCCATGCTCAGCTGAACAATAGGTTCAGCTGAGCATCGTTGTTTCATGAAGGTCTGCCTTCTTTAAGGTGGCGACGGATGCTAGCTTCAGGAATTTAAACGCTATGACGCAACTATCTGAAAAACCAGCTAACAATATGGTCACGGCACAACATAAAGTGGCGCGGGGAGTAGTGCTCAGCCTTGGTCTGATAGGCATACTTCTCAATATTGATCGTTTATTTAATACCCAAATGTTTGTCGGCTTTGTAATGCTGGATACCTCCTACTTCTATCTGTTGTTGGGGATTTTTCTTGCATTGGTCTTTCAGGTATATCCGTTGGGTGCGGGGAGGGCGAGTGCCGCGATTGATTGGAGCCTGACGCTTACCACGCTAATCGCCGCCGGGTATTTGGCGTGGAGCGGTGAGCGTATCCTGATGGAAGGCTGGGATATTATCGCGCCTCCGCTGGCTCAGGCCATTGCCGGATTACTGTGTTTACTCGTGCTTGAGGCATTGCGTCGGACCGGTGGCCTAGTGCTGTTGGCTATCTGCTTTGTGTTTTTCGTCTATCCGTTATTTTCCGAGAAAATGCCAGGCTTTCTGTGGGGGCCTTCTACAGATTTATCCGGCCTAGTCATGATGCATGCATTAGGTACAGAGAGCATCATTGGCGTACCCATGAGGGTAGTCGCTGGGCTGTTGATCGGCTTTTTGGTGTTTGGCTCTGCGCTGGTCGTGACCGGTGGTGGAGAGTTCTTTATGAATTTTGCCTCGGCGTTACTAGGCCGAACCCGTGGTGGTCCCTCCAAAGTTGCCATCCTTTCCAGTGGCTTTTTTGGATCGCTTTCGGGCAGCGTGATTTCCAACGTAGTGACTACGGGGCAAATGACGATTCCTACCATGAAGCGGGTTGGCTACCCAGCGCGTTACGCTGCGGCCATTGAGGCCTGCGCCTCCACTGGAGGAGCGCTAATGCCACCGGTCATGGGCACGGTGGCATTCATCATGGCCGAAAATCTCAACGTCTCTTATGCCACCGTTATGGTTGCTGCGATTGTACCGGCAGTACTCTTCTACCTCGCCTTGCTATTGCAGGCAGACTGCTATGCTGCACGCAACCAGCTCGCTGGTCAGGATGAAGCAGAGATTCCCAAGGTCGGTGCAGTTCTCAAGTCTGGCTGGCATTTTCTGCTATCGCTGGTTGTTCTGGTTTACTTGATTGTTAGCACTGGTATTGAAGCTCAGGCACCCTATTACGCCGCTGCGATGCTGTTTTTGACCAGCATCATAAAGGGTTGGGTAACCGGCAAAGATCGCATCACGCTGACTCACTTCAGCGCCCTGTTGGAAGACAGTATTCGTAATATCGCCAATATCGTCGGCATCCTTGCGGGTATCGGTTTAATTGTCGGCGCGTTGTCTTATACCGGCGTAGGTGGTGCTTTTTCCGGCGGATTGGTACAGCTGGCAGGCGATAGCACTGTCTTGCTTTTGATACTGGGTGCTCTGGCATCCTTCATACTGGGTATGGGGATGACCGTCAGTGCCTGCTACATCTTCCTGGCCATTGTATTAGGGCCTGCATTGACAGATGTCGGATTAGACCCAGTGGCCGCGCACCTGTTCATTCTCTACTGGGGCATGCTGTCTTACATCACGCCTCCCGTCGCTCTGGCTGCTTTTGCCGCCTCAGTAATCGCCAAATCAGAAGGAATGCGCACCGGCTTTCTCGCTATGCGTCTGGGTGCCATTAATTTTGTATTGCCTTTTCTTTTTGTGCTGAACCCCACCCTTGTTCTGCGTGGGGATATGGGCGACATCATTCATAACGTTGGCACGGCGTTAATTGCCGTTTGGTTAATGGCATGCAGTGCTGAAGGTTGGCTGCACGGCGTAGGGCGTCTTTCAGTACTTTCGCGGATATTGCTCTGTCTCGCGGCAATCGGCTTAGTGATGCCGGGATACATCACGGATGCTGGGGCTTTCGTGGTGCTAATGGGCGTCGCCATGACTACTCGTATGTTGCATAAGCGAAACCCTTCGGAAGCGTTGAAATCGGTCAATCAATGAAAGACGACTTTTCTCACATACCGCAACGGAGGAGTATCTAATGCCGCATACGTCATTACAGACTGCACCAATGCTGGATAAAGTTTCATTTAGCGTGGAAGGCGATGTCGCCATCATCCGTATCAATAATCCACCGGTTAATGCTGGCTCGCATGCGGTGCGCTCAGGCTTGATTAAAGCTCTAGCCCAGACGGCAAACCATACGCTGGCAGGTGTCGTGATTATCGGTGAGGGGCGTAGCTTCATTGCTGGTTCCGACTTGAAAGAATTCGGTAAGCCGCTTGGTCTGCCGGAACTGCCGGATGTCATCACCGCCATCGAAACACTGGAGTTGCCGGTTGTGGCGGCACTCCATGGGGTCGCGCTTGGTGGGGGGCTAGAGTTGGCGCTTGGCTGTGATTATCGCATCGCGTCTGTAGGTACCAAGCTGGGGCTTCCGGAAGTCTCGCTGGGTATGGTGCCCGGCGCTGGCGGCACGCAGCGCCTGCCGCGACTGATCGGGCGAAGCCGCGCTATGGAAATGATCTGCGGTGCGCAGAGAATTGAAGCTGATGAAGCCCTGGCGCTGGGGCTAATCGATGCCTTAGCCGAAGAGGATCTGCTGGCTACGGCGAAACAGTGGCTGAAAGCTGAGCTTCGCACCAAACGTCTGGCCAAAGCGATTCGGGTACCTGAAGAGTCCGCCGAACGGCTCAGCACTAGTGCTGAGCGTGCTCTTAAGCGCGGCAAGCACCGTCCAAATATTGCTGAGGCCATCCGCTTGGTGGAAAGTACCGCTGATGGTGGTGTTGATAAAACGCTTGCCGAAGAACGTCGCGTTTTCCAACAGCTGCGATTGAGCGACGACGCCTTCGCGCTGCGTTATCTGTTTTTCGCTGAGCGGCGGGCGGCTGCCGTCGACGGTCTTGATAGTACGCTAGCCCGCAATGTTTCCGGCGTGGGGGTTGTGGGCGGGGGCACCATGGGCCAAGGCATCGCATTGGCGTTTCTGGCCAAGCAGCATCACGTCGTGATTGCCGAGCGTGATGCAGAGGTCTTGGGTGCGGCGCTGAACCGCCTGCGTGACACTCTTCAGCGCCAAGTCGATAAGGGCCGGCTTAACAACGCCCAGCGCGATGAGCAGTTGGCGCGTCTATCTGGTGTGACGGAACTGGATGCCATGGCGGATTGCGATCTTGTCATCGAGGCAGTGTTTGAAGATCTGGATGCCAAGAGAATGGTGCTCAACGCACTTGAAACCGTGCTACCGGCCGAGACTTTGATCGCGACCAACACGTCCTACCTTGATATTGATGCTATGGCGCAGACGCTCGATCACCCGCAGCGACTATTGGGGCTTCACTTTTTCAGTCCAGCTAACGTCATGCCGCTGCTGGAAATTGTGCGAGCTAACGCAACGGCAGATTGGGCTTTGGCCTCTGCTTTGAAGCTGGCACGGCGGTTGGGCAAGCAGCCCGTCGTCTCGCGAGTTGCTGAAGGTTTTATCGGCAATCGTATCTACGCCGCCTATCGCCGCCGAGCTGAATTGTTAGTGCTTGATGGTGCGCGCCCTGAAGATGTTGATACGGCAGTAGAAGCGTTCGGTTTCGCCATGGGCCCGTTTGCGGTTTCCGACATGTCTGGGCTGGATATTGCCTGGGCCATGCGTAAACGCCAAGCCGCTGATCGAGATCCCTCAGCTCGCTATGTGACCATTGCTGATCGTCTTTGCGAAGCAGGCCGCCTAGGGCGCAAGACTGGTAAAGGCTGGTACGACTATAGCGATGGCCGGGGCAAGCCGGATCCTATGGTCACTAACATCATTGACGAAGCACGCCGAGAGGCGGGGGTTACTCCCACAACCTTCGACAGCGAAATGATCCAGCGGCAACTGCTGGCGGCAATGGTCAACGAAGCGGCCTGCCTTTTAGAAGAGGACGTTGCCCAGCGCCCCTCCGATATCGATGTCACGCTGGCCAACGGTTACGGATTTCCACGCTGGCGCGGTGGGCCTCTGTATTGGGCCAGCCGACAGCCAAGCGATGCGCTGGCTATCGATTTCGATAAATTGGCGGCGGGTATCGGCCACGAATATCGTGCGGGCCCGGTACGCGCAGTGCTCGAGTCACTTAAGGTAGAAACAGAGGAGAGCACCTGATGCAGGATGTCTTTATTTGCGATTACATTCGAACACCGATTGGCCGCTACGGCGGTGCACTGTCGTCGATTCGAACAGACGATCTGGCGGCTCTACCGTTAAAGGCCTTGATGTCACGTTATTCATCAATGGATTGGGGCTCGCTGGGTGATGTCATCTACGGGTGTGCCAATCAAGCTGGCGAAGATAACCGTTCGGTGGCACGCATGGCGCTGTTGTTAGCGGGGCTGCCGGAGAGCGTATCGGGTACCACCATCAATCGGCTCTGTGGCTCTGGAATGGATGCCGTACTCGCAGGGTACCGCCAGATTGCCTTAGGCGAGAGCGATTTGGCTATTGCCGGGGGCGTAGAGAGCATGAGCCGTGCGCCATTCGTGATGCCTAAAGCGATGTCACCATTTTCGCGTCAGGCCTCAATTGAAGATACCACCATCGGTTGGCGTTTCATTAACCCACTGATGCAGAAGCGTTTCGGTACTGATGCCATGCCGGAAACGGCCGAGAACGTGGCGGCGGACTTCGCCATCTCACGTGCAGATCAAGATGCTTTTGCCCTACGCAGTCAACAGCGTACGGCGGTCGCGATGCGTGAAGGCTGGCATGCCAACGAGATCATTCCAGTAAGCGTACCGCAGCGCAAGGGTGACCCGCTGATTATCGACTCCGATGAGCATCCTCGGCAAACCTCAATCGAAAAACTGGCGGCATTGTCGACGCCCTTTCGCAGCGATGGCAGCGTCACCGCTGGTAATGCCTCCGGCGTTAACGATGGTGCCGCGGCGCTGGTGTTGGCCAGTGAAGCCGGTATCGCGCGTCACGGTTTAAAGCCACTGGCGCGAATCGTTGGCGGTGCTACCGCTGGCGTACCACCCCGCATCATGGGTATGGGGCCTGCGCCAGCGACGGAAAAATTATGCGAACGATTGAAACTAACGCCCCGTGATTTCGATGTCATCGAACTCAACGAAGCCTTTGCTAGCCAGGCGCTGGCCGTACTGCGTCGATTAGGCCTGCCCGACGATGCGGAGCACGTTAATGCATACGGCGGTGCGATTGCGCTGGGTCACCCGCTGGGCATGTCCGGAGCACGGATCACCGGAACCGCAGCACGCAGACTGGCGGAAAATGGCGGAAAGAGAGCGCTGGCTACGATGTGTATTGGGGTCGGTCAGGGAATTTCAATCGCGCTCGAAGCGGTTTGAGCTTTTTAAATCAGCCAATAATTTTGACGAATAGGAATACCGCATGGGACTGGATATTGCGTTTAACAACGGTGTGGCCGAAATCACCATCAATTGCCCGCCTGTCAACGCTATTACGCTGGATATATATCAGCAGATCGGTGAAGCCTTTGAGGTCGCTGAAACTTGGCAAAATATCCACTGTATCGTTTTCACCGGCGCGGGTACTCGCGCTTTCTGCGCAGGCTTGGATCTCAACGAGTTTCTCGCTGCCACGATTGAAGAAGATCCGGCGCGAGCACGGATCGTACGTCGCTGCTTTGCCTCGATTCGCGAGGCAGCCATCCCAACGATTGCAGCAGTGAACGGGCCAGCACTAGGGGCTGGAACGGTACTGGCATCAGTTTGTGACATTCGCATTGCCGCTGAAACGGCTCGCTTCGGAATGCCGGAAATCAATGTAGGGCGCTGTGGTGGTGCGGCACACATGGGTCGGCATCTTCCGCAAGGAATGTTGCGGAAGATGTTCTTCACTGGCGAGCCGATTGATGCCCAGGAAGCCTGGCGTTTGGGTTTCGTACAAGAGGTTACGTCGCCAGAAGACCTGATGGAAACCGCCCGTGCTTTGGCAATGAAAATCGCCGCCAAAGCGCCTCTTGGGCTGCGTTATGGCAAGCAGGCGCTCAATCAGATCGAATTTCTGCCCGTGGATGAAGGGTATGCCATCGAACAACGCTTCAGCACTCTATTGATGGCGACCGAAGATGCCCGCGAAGCGACACGCTCGGTTGTTGAAAAACGCAAACCGGAATTCAGGGGGCGCTAATGCTAACGGCAAATATCAACGGTACACAGCTTGCTTACCAGGTTGAAGAAGTTTCACCCGACGCCCCTTGGATCGTATTCGGTAACTCCCTAGTGACCAATTTGTCCGTTTGGGGAGCCCAGGCAGAAGCCTTAAGGGGTCACTGCAACGTGCTGCGCTACGATCAGCGCGGGCATGGTGATTCGGCATTATCGCCAGTACCTGTCGATTTTAATCTGTTGGGAAGCGATCTGCTGAGGCTGCTTGACCAATGCGGTATCCAACGTTGTGTTTACGTTGGGTTATCCATGGGGGTTCCGACTGGCTTGGCAGCTTATAGCGAGGCGCCGGAACGTTTTGAAGCACTGGTCTTTATGGACGGGCAGGCGAGCTCGGCACCCAATGCGATTGAGACTTGGGGTGAGCGTATCGACTTCGCCCAAGAAAAAGGAATGTTGAATTTCGCTCAAGCAACGGCACAGCGCTGGCTAACGCCTGATAGTCACGCTGAACGACTGGGCCCGCTTGAACGCATGATTTCAGCGACGCCACTGGAAGGATTTGTTGCTGGCGCGACAGCCCTCCAGAAGTATGACTATGCCGAGGTAATTAAGCAGATCGATTGCCCCGTGCAATGCATCGCCGGTGCTGAGGACGGCAAAATGCCGGAGAACTTGCGTGGCTTGGCCGCTCAACTGGAAGGCGCGGATTTTGAGGCTATTGATAATGCCGGTCATGTTCCTTGTTTCGAACAGCCAGCGGCGGTCAATCGTGTGCTGACTGGCTTTCTACAGCGTGTGGGAGCTTGGCAATGAGCATGAAGCTGCATTGGTCGCCGCGCTCGCCATTCGTGCGCAAGGTGATGATCGTTTTGGATGAAGCAGGCCTTGATGAGCAGGTCGAGCGGGTGCGCTCGGTCGTCGCCATGGCCTCTCCGCCTAATCCGGATGTGTTGTCAGACAATCCGTTAGCGAAAATTCCTACGCTGGTCACCGAGCAGGGCATGGCGCTGTTCGATAGTCGAGTCATCTGTGAGTATCTCGATCATCAGTCACACGCAGGACTCTTTCCTGACGCCATGGATGTGCGTATCCAACAGTTGCGCTGGCAGGCATTGGCCGATGGGTTGACCGATATTCTGCTGCTTTGGCGCAACGAGCTACACCGAGATGGCGGTCCATGGCAGGTTGTCTGCGATGGCTACGAGACCAAGGTAAAAGCGACGATGGCGCAACTCGACCAAGAAGCCAAGGCGCTGAGTGCAACGGGCTTTGGTATTGGCCATGTGGCACTGGTCTGCGCCTTGGGTCAGCTTGACTTCCGGTGGTCTGGCAGTGGTTGGGAGCAGCGTTTTCCGGCCCTGTTTACGGTGTATCAGGATCTTTGTCAGCGCCCATCTGTCGCGGCTCATCCTATCGTTGACGATGCTCCCGCGGGAGATGACGTCAGCGTTCTGCAATTTTAATAGGAGTTCGATATGTCAGGACCGCTTTCACATATTCGCGTGCTTGATCTGAGCCGCATCATGGCAGGCCCATGGGCCGGACAGATTCTTGCCGACCTGGGGGCTGAAGTCATCAAGGTCGAGCGCGCCGGGGTAGGCGATGATACGCGTCGCTGGGGCCCTCCCTTTCTGAAGTCTGAGTCCGGGGAAGAAACTCAGGAGTCCGGCTACTATCTGTCGGTAAATCGCGGCAAAAAATCTGTCGAGGTGGATATCACGTCTGAGACTGGCCAGGCAAATATTCGTGAACTCGCCCGCACCTCGGACATTTTACTCGAGAACTTCAAGGTGGGAACGTTGGAGCGTTATGGCTTGGGCGCTGAGCAGCTGCACGAGGTCAACCCCGATCTGATCTACTGCTCTATTACCGGTTTTGGCCAGGATGGCCCCAGGGCCAATGATGTCGCTTACGATTTCATGATCCAGGCGATGGGCGGGCTTATGAGTGTCACCGGCGTGCCGGATGGTGAGCCGGGCGAGGGGCCGCAGAAAGTCGGTGTGCCAATCGTCGACATCATGACCGGGATGTACAGCGTCATTTCGGTACTGGCAGCGCTAGCTAATCGCAGTCAGAACGGGGGAGGAGAGCAGGTCGATATCGCCATGCTCGACGTCGCCACAGCGATGCTGGCGAACCAGGCGATGAACCACCTAGTATCTGGCAACACGCCAACCCGCAAGGGGAATAAACATCCCAATATTCAGCCGCAGGATGTATTTCCGGTACGCGATGGTTATCTCGTGTTGGCGGTTGGCAACGACGAGCAGTTCGTGCGCTTTGCCAAGGCTATCGGTAAGCCCGAACTCTCGGAAGACCCACGCTATGCCACCAATGCAGAGCGTGTGAATAACCTTGATGCGCTGCATCCTTTGATCAGTGAGCGTCTTCGCGAGAAGGATCTAGCGGATTGGCTGACCGCGTTTCAGGAGCTCAAGGTTCCCTGCGGCCCCATTAATACGGTGCCGATGGTGCTGGACGAGCCACAGATCAAGCACCGTCAGATGCTGCGCTACTTGCCTCATCCGCTGGCTGGCAAAGTGCCTCAAGTGGTCTCTCCCATGCGTTTCAAGGCATCACCTTTATCGTTTGATAACGCGCCACCTCTGCTGGGCGAACACAATGATGAAATTCTGAAGCCGCTTGGTATTGGTAAGGAGAATAAATGAACGGTGCTAAACGAATAAGTTTTCCGACACCGGAAACGATGACCGAAGCTCAGCTTGAAGTTTATGAACAAATCGTCTCTGGCCCGCGTCGTACGCTGGTCGGGCCGCTTCGAGCTGCGCTGCATAATCCAGTCCTGGCAGATCGCTGGCAACGATTGGGTCAGGTGCTGCGTTTCGAAACCTCGATCCCGACGCATCTGAACGAGTTGGCCATCTTAGTAACCGCTCGTCGCTGGAACAGCGAATTGGAGTGGGCGATACACGCCGGCGATGCAGATCGCGCGGGCTTATCCTCTGAGATTGCCGCCGCTATCCGTACCTGCTCGCTGCCCGATTTTGGCGAGGACGACGCGGCGCGGGAGATCTACGAATTTTCTCGCCAAGTCCTGCAGCAGGGCGACATCGAGGACGATGTCTATCAGGCCATCGTCGTGCGCTGGGGAGAGGTGGGGGCTGTCGAGTTGACCGCAGTAATTGGCTATTACTCGATGGTTGCGATGACACTGAACGTGCATCGCATTCCTTTACCAGACGGCGTCACCGCATCGCTGCCCGGCTCACCGATGACGCTGGCACAAATGCCGGCAGCAGATACAGCTGTTTAACGTTTTAAAGTCGCAGTGTCAGTGAGGCGCGGCTTTGAGCATCTAGCCAACCGCGATATTCTGAGCAGCGAGCAGGAGGTCATAATGAAGTGCACGACACGCTGGGTGCTGTCGACGTCGACCGTCTGTGTCGCGATGTTGCCGCAAATTGCAGTGGCGAATTCTGATGCCTGCGCCAGTTTGGTTGTTCAGTCCACTGACCGGATGGAGATCGTTGCGACGACCTGGGTTGAGGCTGGAGCCGACCATGACACCAATGCCGATCTACCCGCTTACTGCAGAGTCGATGGAATTATAGACGCTCATCTCGGTGCAGGAGACCGCCCGCTTGGCCAAAAATTTGACCTGCGGATGCCGGATAATTGGAACGGTCGGTTCTACTTCCAAGGTGGCGGGGGGCTCGACGGGCGAGTTCGCCCTGCTATCGGCAGCGGGCAGCCTGACGGGAACACGCCTGCTTTGGCCGAAGGTTACGCGGTTATCTCAACCAATGCGGGCCACGACTATCCAGACGGTTCCTTCGGATTCGACACGGAAGCACGAGAGGTCTGGGGTTACCGAGCGATTGAGGATGTGACCCTGGCCGGCAAATCGCTGGTCAGCGCGCATTTTGGCGAGGATCCGCATCATTCTTATCTTGTCGGCTGCTCGAACGGCGGACGGCAAGGCATGATGGCCAGCCAGCGCTATCCGGACCTATACGACGGCATTGTCGCGGGTGCTCCGGTCTTCCGTCTGAGTCGATCCCATATCGACACAGCCTGGGGGCTCCAGAACCTCACGGCGATCGCGCCCGAGAATGATGACGGCGACCCTATTCTTGCCCGAGCTTATAGCGACGCCAATCTTGCGCTGCTGTCGGATGACATCCTCGCAGCCTGCGACGGGCTTGACGGGCTCGAGGACGGACTGGTCTCGGACGTAGGGCAGTGTGACTACGATCCTGCCCGCCTACAATGTAACGGCGACAAGAACGAGAGTTGTCTTTCAACGGATCAAGTGCGGGTGATGCAGACCATCCATTCTGGCTCCCACGATAGCGCAGGCCATGCGTGGTACGTGCCATGGCCCTTTGACCCGGGTATCGCCGATGAAGGCTGGCGCAGATGGCGTCTTGGTGATTCCGAAACGAAAGAGCCCAATGCGATCAAGGCGGGTCTCAGCAACAACGGGATTAAACACGTCTTCATCACGCCGGCCGATGGCGATTTTGACATCCAGAATTTTGACTTTGATACCGATCCCCTGAGGATGGAGGCCTCTGCCGACTTTGCTGACGCCGTGTCTGCCGACTTGTCAGCCTTTCGCGATAGGGGAGGCAAGATCCTGATATATCATGGCGCGAGCGATCCAGCCACATCAGCCTTCGACACAGCACGCTACTACGATAAATTGACGCAAGAGTCGGGTGGGCTCGCAGCCACGACAGACTTCGCAAGGCTGTTCTTGGTTCCCAGTATGGGGCATTGCCGGGGCGGCACAGGTCTCGATGAGTTCGATGCACTGGCCGCCATCGTTGCCTGGGTTGAGGAAAATGACGCCCCCGAAACCTTGACGGCTAGTAGCACCGAGATGCCAAGCATAACGCGGCCTCTCTGCCCCTATCCGACCACTGCCTTTTATGATGGCTCAGGTAATACTAATAGCGCAGGCAGCTTTTCCTGCACATGAACCGGTCGGATCGGCTGGTTCTGCCGCCGATCTGACTAAGCGAAAGGGAACATAGATACGATGTTCTACGACCCTCGTACCGAATCCCACGGATTGCCCCACAACCCTTGGCTTGCCCTGATCGTGCCTCGGCCAATTGGTTGGGTTTCGACCTTATCGGTGGACGGCACGCCCAACCTTGCGCCCTACAGCTGCTTCAATGCGATTTCTTCGAAGCCACCTTTCGTCATGTTTTCGTCCGATAGCCCCAAAGACAGCGCGACCAATGCTGAGAAAACAGGCGTCTTTTGTATCAACATCGCCACCTATGCGTTGCGTGAGGCGATGAATCAAAGTGCAGCCGCCTACCCATCAGAGGTCGATGAATTTGAAGCTTCAGGCCTCACCGCCGAGCCCTGTCGAAACATTCCTTGCGTCCGGGTCAAAGAGTCCCCAGTGAGTATCGAATGTCGCCTGTCACAACTGATTACCTTGACGCCCTCGACCGGCGAGCAGTGCACCAACCGTGTTGTTATCGGCGAGGTGATCGGTATTCATATAGACGAGTCGATTCTGCGTGAAGGGCTTGTCGATGTAGAGCTCTTACGACCACTTGGCCGGATGGGTTATCGCGAATATACAGTTCCACCGCGCTCTTTTGAGATGCTGCGGCCCGTACTGGATTAAGTCTCGGCATCAGGCGCATCCAAAACGCGAACCCTAAATGAGCACGCATGAGCAATTATGAAAGTCTTATCTTGAATGTGGCAGATTATATTTCCACTATTACCATCAAACGCCCGCCAATGGACGGAAACAGATCTGCCTATCGCGAGTGACCATTTGTTTGAATTTTCTAACGGTTGATGATGTAGAGCCAGATCAAATAATCTTCCATCCTGATCATGAGTCTATAGAATAGCTTTATAGATGATAATTTGCTCATAACGCTGATGGGAGACATTTGTCATGCAGAAGTCTGGAAGCACAGCTGAGCTTTTGGGTAAAAGTGCAGTGGCTCGTTATATACAGTTAGCAGGATTGTTTCGACGCCTAATTGTAGCCGGCGAGTGGCGAGTTGGAAGTCAAATTCCTACGGTTGCGGAGCTCTCCAGTGAGTATCAAGTCGCGAATATGACCATTCGACAAGCTTTAACCCAGCTGGAAAGAGAAGGGCTGATTGAGCGCTTTCGAGCCAAGGGTACTTTTGTCCGCAAGCGCCCTGGGCAGGATCTTTGGTGTGAAGTACAGACAGACTGGAACGGTATGTTGATGTCGCGTGCAAACGCAAAAATTTCCGTTTTGTCTGATCAACATGGGACAACGCTTGATCAATCGCTACTTGAGTACGGTAGTGTTGCGCCTGCTTATAGGCACTTAAGGCGACTGCATACTCGGGAAGAAACTCCCTTTTTGATTGCCGATGTCTACATCGATGAAAGGCTACGCTCATTAATTCCAGAGGAGAGGTACACCACAACGACAGCGATGCGCTTAGTATCGGAACTGCCAGGCGTAAAAATTGTTGATGCACGACAGATTCTGTCTATTGGGGAGGCGGACCCAGAAACAGCATCATATTTAGAGATTTCATTGGGCGCTCCTATTGCGGTTGTTCAGCGCTTGGCAATCGATGATCAGGGTGTTCTGATTTTGGTGGCTAATGGACTTTATCGTGGAGATAAGGTGCGTATTGATATGAAATTACTCAAATAAAAAAACAACATCAAGAAAGTGGCCTCGCTAATCTGAAAAGGAGCGAATGATGGACAGTATAGGACAGCCTATTATCGGTGTTGGCGCTATTCTTGTCCGGCCTGACGGATCAGTACTGCTTGGGTACCGCGATAAGCCCGGTGAATCGCCAAGCTGGTGCTTACCAGGTGGCCATGTTGATGCGGGGGAGTCATTTGAGATGGCTGCTGTTCGCGAAATTGCAGAAGAAACGGGGATTTCCGAGCTGCAACGTGTGAAGATACTGGCGATAACCCAACACCTGAGTAGCTCAGTCTCTACAGTTACCGGTGCAGTGTTAGTTACGGTGAAGCAGGATGCCGAAGCAGCATTGCTTGAGCCAGAGGTGTTTACTCAATGGCGCTGGTTTAGCTCCGGCGCTCTTCCCTCGCCGTTATTCGCGGCAAGTCAGGCGGTATTGTCATATTGGCTTGGCGATGAGTCGCCAAGCGGCTGGGAGACATATCCTATCGCTCAAGCAGAGTGAGTTTTGCTATGTAGAGCGCAAGCTTTCCATCGGCACAGACGTATCAAACTTATGCCGCTTACGCGACAGTAGCGTGCGGAACTTGCGCAGATTATCATCGCCATAGAGCACGCGATCACAAAAGCTGTCGTACTCATCTAAATCAGCGACTGTCACTATCAATACAAAATCACACTCGCCGGTTACCTGATAGCACTGCTTCACTTCAGGGGCGCTCAGCGCTGTTGTTAAAAAACGCTGGTAGAGTGATTTGTTATCCCTCTCCATGGTGACTTCTACCACCATGTGCAAGCACTGCCCCAAGGCGTCAGGGTTGAGTAGTGCTACCTCCCGTTCAATGATTCCAGCGTCGCGTAATCGATTAACGCGCTTTAAACAGGCCGAGGGCGAAAGCCCTATCGCATCCGCTAGCGCCTGGTTGGTCAGGCTGGAGTTACGCTGAAGCTGGTCAAGGATTCGTCGATCAATGGCGTCCATGAAATAAAATGTCCTTTCTGAGCTCATAAAGAACGAATAGTGATTGTTAGTGCGGAATTGAAAAGAATATTCTGCATCTGCCCCATTATCATAACCGTTGTTCAAATGATGGCAACGGGGGCTTGATGCAGATAAAAATTCATCATCTATGGGCTTGGGTAACTCACCTATTACAAGACGCGCTGCGCGTGTACCTGACGCTGCTCAAAATCCTGATTCCAGCATTGCTTATCGTCAAAGCATTAGAGCTCTTGGGTGTTATCGGCTGGCTGGGAAAGGTATTAGCTCCCTTAATGAGCATACTCGGTTTGCCCGAGCAGTTGGGCGTTGTGTGGGCGGCGGCGCTCTTTACCAACTTGTACACCGCCATTGCGGTATTTCTTCAAGTAGCTGGTGATATGCACTTGAGTGCCGAGCAAGTGACAGTGCTGGGTGCATTAATGCTGGTAGGGCACTCAATTCCTGTTGAGGGGGCCGTTGCCAAGCGCGCTGGCGTACCTTGGTGGGCTACGTTAGTCCTGCGCGTAGGTGGGGCTTTGCTGCTTGCTTGGCTCTTGCACTGCTTCTATTCGTATTTTGGTTTGTTGCAAGCGCCAGTAGCATTGGTATGGCAACCAAGCTTGTCGACAGCGCCAACGCTAAGCAGTTGGGCTATTGCACAGCTTGAAACGCTAGCGCTTATCTTTGTGATTATTTTAACGCTGATTGTGCTCCTAAAACTTCTGAAAAAGCTCGGCCTGGAGCGCTGGATTCATCTTGGCTTGCTACCGCTACTCAAGCTATTAGGTATTGGCCGTTCGGCAGCGAATGTAACGGTGATTGGTTTTACGTTGGGATTAAGCTATGGCGCAGGGCTGCTGATTCGGGATGTGCAAAATGGCGTCCTCAGCAAGCGCGATAGCACGCTTGCACTATGCTTTCTCGGCCTCTGCCATAGCGTTATAGAAGACACGCTGCTGATCTTGATGCTCGGGGCCGATATAGCGGGCATTTTATGGGCACGGCTACTCTTTGCTGTTATTGTCACCGCTATGATTGCCCGTTGGCCCGCAACCACAATCAATAGGGCGCTACACCGGCTGCCGTAAGCGTAAAATGGATAGGCCCAATCCGATAAAAGCACTACCCATCAGGCGATTGACCCATGTCACCCGCGAGCGACTGCTCAGCCAGCGGGCGAGATGCTTGGCAAGGGTGCCGTAGGTCATCAAGGTGACAAAGGAGAGTGCCATGAAGGTACCTACCATGATGGAGAACTGAGGAAGCAAGGCGCGCTGCGTATCCAAAAACTGTGGAAACAGGGCAGTGAAGAACAGGATCGCCTTAGGGTTGCTCATGGCGACCAGTACACCTTCACTGACAGTGCGCCATCTGGGAGTGGGGTTTGCCGGGCTGGTTGAGACCGCAAGGGAGGTTTTGCTCCGCCACTGACGAATGCCCAGGTAGATCAAGTAGGCTGCGCCGCCCAGTTTAAGCAGGTTGAACAGCACTTCCGAGGCGTTCAACACCACCCCCAGCCCCAAGACTGCTGCACTGGCCAGTATGAGTAGGCCAGTGATATTCCCCAGCGACGAAAGCGCCACGCGCTTGGCTCCTCCTGCCATGCCATTGCGCACCGCGACTAGAAAAGCGGGCCCGGGGCTGGCAATGCTGACCAGTGCCACGGCAACAAAAAGCAACCAAGTGGAAAGCAGCATGGGCGCATCTCCTGACGGGGTTGAAGTGACTCATCGCATTAATCCTAATGGATAACACCCGTGTAGACGACTAAAAAGCGTATTTAAGGTGTGGCGAATAAAATGAATGTGTTTCGCGCAATATAGGACTTGTCCTTTCGGTTTCCGGGTCAGGAAGTGGTCGGGGCGGCGACTCAAACTCTCAGCAAGCCTCTAATATCTCTTTTGACAGAGACTCCCCGTTCAGTGTGCGTGCGTACTGTGACAGCTAAACTTTGCTGGCGACCAAAAGGGCGGTCAGCGATCTTAGGCAATTCTGCCCAAAATACCGGATTTTGTAAGACATTCGCTATTGGGTTTGTAAGATATCTCTTAAAAATCGATGACTGAATTGATTTTGCTAGGAGATGCTGTAGTTTTTCCCGGCGTTGCTATCAGGGTTAAAGTCCTAAGCAATAAATGGCATCGACTTAATACGACTTTTTATAGAAGAGCCCTTTCTCAACAAGATGAAAAAGGGCGATCCCTCATGGCGGCATTCAGTATTGATGGCGCTTGTGTTTAGCCTTACTGGGTTTCAGGCGCATGCCTTTATTTATTTCGATTATTACCAGCTTTCCTACCGTCATCTTTACAGTACTGCTAAGTGTCGCCGTTCTTTACTGGTTAGTTTCGCTATCGGGATTGGTCGATAGCGACGTAGTCGAGGGTGATGTTGGCGAAGGCGGTTCGCTGGCGCTGGGTGGTTTACTGGCAACGCTGGGCTTGCACGGCGTTCCCCTGCCGCTAGTGATTACGCTGCTGGCATTAACCGGCTGGCTGTTTAGCTATTTCGCAATGTTGTTGTTAGGAACACACCTAAACCCAGGCCTGTTGCTGTGGGTGTTTAATGGCGTCGTGCTGATATTAGGGTTTGTTGTCGCCACTATTATCACGTCCTTGCTGATTCGCCCTATGCGGCCACTTTTTCGCCCCGCTCAGCACCTGCCTATTGAACAGCGTTTGACAGGTAAGCAATGCACGGTTCGCTCGGCAGAGGTGACAAAAGAGAAAGGCCGCGCCGATGCGCATATCGATGGTGACCATCTTATTTTGCAAGTGCGAAGCGACTCAGCGCTGGTGCGTGGTGAGCGCGCCATCATTATTCAGTACCTGTTTACTGAAGATGCGTACTGGGTGGTATCTGAAAAAGATTTTGAAGCCGGCTTAGCCGATTAATTGCCTTGGTGCAGGAGATAAAGATGGATTTGTCGTGGATCATGCCACTACTGGTTAGTGTCAGTGTGATTGTTATTGCACTGCTTGCAATACTGGCACTGTTTAAAGCCTTTTATCGAAAAATAGATCAAGGTCAGGCGTTAATCGTCAATGACCTCTCCACGACTCCTAAGGTTTATTTTACTGGCGCCATGGTGCTGCCCGTTGTTCACCGTTCCGAAACCATGAAGGTGTCGGTGATCACCCTGGAGCTCAATCGTACCGGGAAAGAGGGGCTGATTTGCCGCGATAATTTGCGTGCCGATATTAGCGTAGCATTCTACCTACGCGTCAATGCCACTGCCGAAGACGTCTTGCGCGTTGCTAAATCCGTAGGTGTTGGTCGTGCGTCCGATCGCGATGCCGTTAATGAGTTGTTTAACGCCAAGTTCAGCGAAGCATTGAAGACCGTCGGTAAAAAGATGGACTTTATGCAGCTCTTCGAAGAGCGCCAGCAGTTCCGCGACGCCATTGTTGAGACCATTGGTCAGGATCTTAATGGCTATATTCTCGAAGACGTTGCGATTGATTATTTAGAGCAGACGCCGAAAAGCTCTTTGGATCCGAACAACATCCTGGATTCAGAAGGTATCAAATGTATCACCGAGATTACCGCCCGGCACAATGTTGAGACCAACCGCCTGGAGCGCGACCAAGAGCTGGAAATTCAGCGCAAGAATGTATCCGCACGCGAAGCAGCGTTAGAACTTGAGCGAACTCAGGCCGATGCCGAGGCGCGTCAGCGTCGTGAAATCGAAAGCTTGCAGTCTCGTGAGCAGTCCGAAGCCGAGCAGGTGCTTCAGCAAGAACGTGCGAAAAGCGAAGCCGCGCGGATTAAAACCGACGAAGAGCTGGCGATTGCTGAAGAGAACAAGCAGCGCCAGATCGAAATGGCCACCAAGGCCCGCGAACGTGCGGTACAGATCGAAGAGGTGCGCATTCGTCAGGCAAAAGAGCTTGAGGATGTAACCCGTGAGCGTGCGGTAGAAATTGAACGAATCGGTATGGAGAAAGCGCTGGAAGAAGAGCGCAAAGAGATTGCCGACATTACCAGCCAGCGTATTGCGGTTGAGCGCAGCGTGGCCGAAGAAGAAGAGAATATTAACGATGTGCGCAACCGCGCCGAGGCGGAGCGCCAGAAGGTCACTCGCTTGACCGCTGCTCAAGCCGAAGCGGAAGAGCGCAAGCTCAAAGAGGTGCGCGCCGCGGAAGCAGTCTTCGAGCGCTCCAAGCTGGAAGCGGAGGAAGCGGTTATTCGCGCCCAAGCCGATCTGGATGTGGCAGAGAAGAAATCCGCCGCAGAAGAGAAGCAGGCGCGTGGCCAACAGGCGCTTGCCGCCGCAGACGGGTTGGCCGAAGCGCAAGTGCTGGAAGCGCGTGCTCACGCCCAGCGCAGTGAAGGCTTTGCCCTTGCCGAGGTTAAAACGGCCAATGCGAAAGCTGACGAAGATGCCGGGCTGGCGGAGGTGCGTATTCTTGAACAGCGCCTTGAAGCCGAGGCCATGGGCGAGGAAAAACTGGGCACTGCGAAAGCACAGTCCAGAGAAGCAATGGCCAAAGCCGAAGCGAATGGCTTGGTCGAGAAGCTGCGCGCTTACGACAATATGTCCGAAGAGGCTCGCCACTTCGAAGAGTTCCGTATGAACCTGGAGGTTCACGAAAAAGAAGTCATGGCGCAAATCGAAGCTCAGCGCATCGGTATGCTCGAAAATGGCAAAGTAATGGCTGCCGCGATGCACAATGCCAAGTTTGAACTGATTGGTGGCGACAGCGATGTGTTTGAAAAACTCACCGCTGGCCTAGGCTACGGTAAAGCAGTACAGGGCGTGCTTGATAAGTCGCCAGCGCTGCAAGCCACCCTGGCGGGCTTGGCAAATCGTGCCTTGAACGCTGACGCAGGTAAAGCCTCCGAATCTGCCTAAAGGGTAGGGTGACTCTCTATGCAGAGAGTCGCTTTACCTCCTATGCAGAGAGTCTCGGCCTACGTCGTTCCAAGCGGCCGGTGATACCTTTCCAAGACCGCAATCGTCACCCCATTGCGGTCTTTGCTATTTCTAGTGAGCACTTTTTCAGGATGACTACTATGTCGAAGGAGCACTCTTCGGTTGAAAACATCGTCAGAGAAAGCACCGCATTCGAGACAATAAAGCGGCGCTTGAGAACCCAGGGCGGCGAACTGGGCGATTCGATCGGTAAACTGAATGACGCCCGCGCTGACGTTTTCGGTAGCAGTAGCATGGCGCTGTTGGGCCGGGCCCGGGTACGTACCGAAAATAACGCCATTGCCCGCGATATGGTGCGCATTGGCGAGCAAATCCTGTTTGGCTTTAACGTGCAATTGGGATTGCGCAAAGAGCTTGAGGCGAGCGATATCTTTGCGCTTTATCACCTAAAAGACGACGAAGAGGGGCTTGAGTTAAGCGAAGCGCCGATGGCGGATAGCTTTCTCACCGAGAGCCGCTTTGTTCAGGATTTCAAAGAACTCCAGAAATACTACAGTCACGCTACGCTGGTTCAACTGGTCACCCTGAACAACAAGCTGCTGATCGCTTTTCAAATAGGTGAAAAACTTAGCGATCTGCGTGTCTTCCGTTGGGAGTTAGCCGCCAGCGGCGAGGTGAGCCGCTATATCGATAACCGCGGCGAGCGCGACTTGGTGTTCCCCGACCGCTTCGCCTTCCCCTGGCAGACAGCAGGCCGGGATATGCAAGAGCAGGGTCGCGCACCCCATCTGAATATCCTTGATACCGTCTTCGTGGATAACCTGCGCGGACACATTACCTTCAAGATCGAGAACAACACCAGTAGCGGCGAGGGTGTCTTTAGCGACCCGGTGGAGTCAGACTCCCAGTCGCTGGACGATGCCAGCTTTGAATATGCTGATCTTGGTGCGGTGGTGCTGATTCGTATTTTGCCCTTCAATGAGCAACAGTGGCGCTACTACCTTTTCAACCGTGCTGAGCAGCACGTTAAACGTGTCGATGCCATGGCGGGCTCCGTCGTTGAGCTGCCGGAAAACCACGGCCTGATTTTTCCCTCAGGCTACTACTTAAATACGGGTGAGTTGACCACCTACGAAGTACCCGAGGAAGACCTGCGCTTCAAACGTATGGTGCGCTCGCCAAACGGCGAAGATGTTCTCTACACTTTCTACGCGCCGCAAACCGGGCAGGTGGTGCTTTATCGCTACAACTTGATCCGCAAGCAGGTCGATACCCCCATGGTGGGGCACGGGGCGGCGATACTTGAAAACGGCCATCTGGCGATTTTTTACGCTGAAGACGAGCCTACGCTGGTACACCCTATCCAGGTATGGGCCACGCCCTTTATGTCGGAGCGCTTCCATGCCCAGGATGCGGTGCGTAACGACACGCCTCTAGGCCGAATTGGCAACCCTGATCTGGTACGCGGCATTGCCGAGCTCAATAGCATCGTGCAGCTCGCTAACGAGCAGCAGGCGTCAGAGCGGCACTTTAACGCCATCATCCGGCGGGTCGACCGCACGCTGAACCAGTTCCACTGGATTGGTGAAGCTGACTTTAAAACCATTCACGCCGCGCTTGAACAGCTAAAGCACACCGCTGAACTGATGCTCGATGAGTATGAGAAAGTCCAGGCGATTCGTGCCCAGACAGCCCAGGCGCTAGATGAGGTTGAAAAACAGCAGGCGACGCTGCTGCGGGAGCTAAAGCCCAGCAGTTGGAAAACTCCCGACCTATTCGTCACCTACCTGAAGCACTTACGCGACCATCGTGGCCGACTGATGGCGCTGCGTGAGCGCCGCTACCTGGATGAAGAGCGCCTGCAAACCTTAGAGCAAGCGCTGGATAAAGCGGAACAATCGCTGACCCAGCAGACCTTTAGCTTTCTTGCTCAGCCAGAAGCTCTGGATGGCTACCGGGAAACCCTGGCGACGTTGAAAGAGCAGGTGGGTGAGGCAGAGAATCGCCAGCAGTTGGCGGAGTACGTGGAGCGTTATCGCGAATTAACCGCGGGCCTGGATATGATTCAAGGGTTGCTGTCGTCGATGTCTGGCGGCGATGCTATTGAGCATACGCGGATTACCGAGAACATCTCCAGCATCTACGCCTCGATTAATCAGCAGCGCTCCGAAGCGGAGATCCGTTTAAGAGAGCAGGGGAGCGCAGAGGCTCAGGCACAGTTTGCAGCCCAGATTCGCCTGTTTGAGCAGAGCCTGGCTAATGGTGTTGGTGCACTGCGGGAACCCGATGACTGCGACCAGTTGATGACGCGAATCCTTGACCAACTCCAGGAGTTGGAGAGTCAGTTCGGCGAATTTGATGAATTTTTAACCACCATTCTTGAGCAGCGTGAAAGTGCCCACGAGAGCATCGAAGCACGCCGCCAGCAGCTGCAGGATGAGCGTCAACGTCGCGTCTCTACTCTAACGGACGCCAGTCAGCGGATTTTGACCAACGTGGAGCGCCGTACGGAACGCTTTGAAACCCTCGAAGAGCTGCATAGCTTCTTCGCGGCGGATGCCATGGTCGGCAAAGTGCGCAGCATGATCGATGAGCTGCGCAATATGGGCGGCAATCTTGAGGCGGACGATATCGCCGGACGCCTGCGCTCCTCCCAAGACGCCGCCATGCGTAGCGTGCGCGACCGTTCCGATATTTATGAATCCGGTGGTGATGTTATTCGCTTAGGGCCGCGCCACCGCTTCAGCGTCAACCAGCAGCATCTTGATTTAACCCTGGTGCCTCGCCAAGAGCGCATCATGCTGCATCTGACGGGCACCCAGTATTACGAGCCGCTGGAAGATGAGCGGCTGACCGAGCTGCAAGACTACTGGAGTATGCTGCTGCCTTCTGAAAGCCCCGCGGTCTATCGCGCCGAGTATCTTGCTTATCGCTTTATGGACGAGTTGGCGCAGCCCGGTGCTAAGCCGATTAATGTGGAAGATTTCAGCGAGTTGCAGCGTCAGATTGCCAATTTTGCCTCGCCGCGCTACCGCGAAAGCTACGAAAAAGGTATCCACGATCACGATGCTGCGTTAATCGTACGCACCTTGTGGCCAGCCCGCCAAAGTGCTGGCTTGCTAGGGTTTGGGCCACTGCCGCGGGCATTGGCAATGCTGTTCTGGGCCGATCGTATTCATGATGAAGAGGCGACCCGTAACCTGCGCGCTCGCTGTCTTTCGGCAGGCATTCTGTGCCGCATTATGAATAACGAGGATCTGCTACGGGCTTTGATTCAGGAAGTGCAGCCGCAGCTTAACGCTTTTGTAGCGGCCCAGCAGATCAACTGCTCGGTGAGTGAGATAAGCAGTGCCACGGACTTTCTGGTGCGCCAACTAGCGGAAGAGGGGGAGCGTTTTCCGGTCACTCAGTACGCCGCCAGCCTGGTGGAAAGCTTTACCACCTCCATGCAGCAGCAGGGGCACTACGCACATTTCCAAGAGGCCCTGGCCGTGGTGGCGGGTAACCCCGGTGCCCGCTGGGTGATCACTTCCCACTGGCTCCAGGCTCACGCGGGGCAAGCCAAGCAAGAGGCTTTGCTGCACTACCTGCCTGAAGCGATTGCCATGCTCAATACGGCTGACCGGTTAGCCACCGCGCCCCATAATGTTGAACTAGCCTTCACCATTACCGGCTTGCTGGGCCAGCACGGACGGCTTGAGCAGCAGGAGCTCACGCTTCAGCTCGATGACTTTCAGGAGCGACTGCGCCACCACGAGCAGGTTGTTATAAGCAACTGGACGGCGTTACAAGAGCGTCGCCAGCTGATTTTACGTGAGCAGCGGGAGCGGTTGCGGCTTGAAGAGTACCTACCTAAACCGCTCAACTCCTTCGTGCGCAATAAGCTGATTACCGAAAGCTACCTACCCATTATTGGCGATAACCTGGCTAAGCAGATGGGCACGGTAGGTGATACGCGGCGAACGGATAATAGCGGTTTGCTGATGATGATCTCCCCGCCCGGCTACGGTAAAACCACACTTATGGAGTATGTGGCGAACCGCCTGGGACTGATCTTTATGAAGATTAATTGCCCCAGCCTTGGCCATGATGTGACCTCCCTGGATCCTGACGCGGCTACGCACTCCACTGCCCGGGCCGAGCTGACCAAGCTCAACCTCGCCTTTGAGATGGGCAACAACGTGATGCTCTATCTGGATGATATTCAGCATACTCACCCGGAGTTTTTGCAGAAGTTTATCTCGTTATGTGACGGCAGTCGTCGGGTTGACGGCATCTGGAATGGACGTACCAAGACCTACGATATGCGCGGTAAGCGCTTCTGTATCGCCATGGCGGGTAACCCCTACACCGAAAGCGGCGACGTGTTCAAAGTGCCCGATATGCTGGCCAACCGCGCCGATGTTTATAACCTGGGCGATGTATTAAGCGGCATGGAAGAGGTGTTTGCGCTCTCCTACATCGAGAACGCCATGAGTACCAATACCGTGCTTGCCTCTTTAGCCACGCGGGGCATGGACGATTTCTACCGCTTTGTTGATATCGCCATGGGCCGCGAGGTGCCAAGCACCGAGTTTGAACACGACTATAGCGCCGCAGAGCGTGAAGAGATCGTGGCGGTGCTGAAGAATATGTTTAAAGCCCGAGAAGTGGTGCTACGCGTCAATCAGCAGTATATCGCCTCCAGCGCCCAGGCAGATGAGTACCGCACCGAGCCGCCATTCCGCCTACAGGGCAGCTACCGCAATATGAATCGGTTGGCGGAGAAGATGTCACCGATCCTCAGCGACGACGAACTTGAAGCGATCATTGATGACCACTACGTCGGCGAAGCGCAACTGTTAACCCAGGGCGCCGAAGAGAATCTACTCAAGCTGAAAGAGCTTAGAGGCACCTTGAGCGAGGAAGAAAAACAGCGCTGGGAAGATATCAAGCGTGAGTTCCAACGTCGGCAACTAACTGGGGGTAATGAAGAGACCGGTGCCCTAGTGGTGCGTCAATTAAGCTTAATTGCGGAGGGGGTTGGTCAATGGGGGAAGGTAAGAACGGAGGATAGTTAATGTTGCCTGACGAATCGCTTCCACGTTTATCTATCAATATATGGGAAGGTGGAGGTGAATAAAAAACGGATCAAAGCGATATACCTACTGATTTCGATTGCTCTTGCCTTGATCATTGCATCACTGATGGTTTACGTAGCACTTGATCATAATACTCAAGGAGAGTTCTGCGCGTACACAACCGACATGTCTTCCTGCGATTACCAGCACGAGGCCATCGCTTCTGTATTTCTAGGATGGCTGTTTGCATCTTTGTTTGTCTTCGGAGTTCCGGCGGTTCTGGTGTGTATCATCAGTCGATGCATTGGCTTTTTCAGGCTATTGATAAAGCGATAGCCTGGGGACGATAACCATTTGATGGGATTACCTCGATACCGAGGTAATCCTCTTTCATATTATGAATATCCCCGACCTAACACCTGCCTAAAGCACTCACTCAATAGCGGAGTAAGGGTTTTCTGCCATTAAGAAAGCGCGTAAGTCGGCTTTTTGAGAGTGGCTATGCAGCCACTCGCTCACGTCACAGGCTTTTTGGTAGTCAGAATCACCAAACTTGCTGCGATACAGCTGCTCAAAGGTGTCACTGGTTTTTTCCTGACGTATCCGCTTTTGCCAGGTGTCTGTCAGTATGCTGTTCAGATTGCCCGCAAGTCCTTCGGCGACCAGCATTTCCCACTCGCCTTTATTCAGCCAAACGCCGCCTACCCGCGCGCTATAGTCGATCCTATGAGCATTATCTTTGGCGATTCGAAACTTGCTCATAATGCCGCCGGTCACTGGGCAAATAAGTGCGCCTACGGTATCTTCCACCTCAATGCTTTCAACGCAAATATCCTCAAACACATGTTCGGGATGACGTTCTTTCCAGCTAATGTAATCTTCAATCAAGATCCAATTGCCGCCGCAATTGTCGCAAGTATGACTACGGAAAAGAGCATCCAGAAAGCTGGGGACTAGTTTCCCTGCTGGCATGCGGTACATTTCATCGGCGCGTTCCTAGTGTTAAGTTTATGATATCTTTCTCATATACAAAAGTTGTCACAAAGATTAATTAAGAGCAAGCTATCACGCCGAGTAATTGACTCTTAAAACTTAACCGACGCCTGAAGGCTGACTTCCAGCGGGTCGCCGACCACTACCCGTGTGCTGCCACCGCTTGAGGGGTAGTAAGTAGTATCGAACAGGTTCTTGGCGTTGAGCTGCAGGTGCAGGTTGTCGCCTAGCCAAGGGGTATCCCAGCCGATAAACGCATCGGCGACGGTGTAGGCGTCTAGCTGGAAACTATTGTCGGCATCGCCTTCGCGCTCACCCACGTAGCGTACCCCGCCGCCCAAGCGCCAGTTGCCCATTTCCGGGCCGGTATTCAGGTCGTGAGCCAAGTAAAGGCTTGCGGTGTGGCGTGCGGCGTTGGTTAGCCGGTTACCTTCGGTACCTTCGGTATCTTTCAACACCTCGGTATCGGTATAGGCGTAAGCGCCTAACAGCGAAAGCTGATCGGTCAACTGGCCGGAAACCGTTAGCTCCACACCCCGGGAGCCCGCTTCGCCTACCGTGCGGGTGACGCCGTTGTCGGAGACGGCCACATTCTCCTTGCGGATATCAAATAGCGCAGCGGCTAACGAGAGCTGGTCGTTCCATAGGTGTTTGACGCCGATCTCACTGCCCATACTGTGCTCAGGATCCAGCGTCTTGCCCGTATCGCTGTCGGCGCCATTGGGCACAAAGGCTTCGCTATAGCTGGCATAAACCGACGTATCCGGAGTCAGGCGATGCAGCAGGCTGACCGACGGCAGGAAAATATCGTCGCTGATATCGGTGGCGGTCACGAAGGGGCGGCCACGGCCACCAAACTGCTCATAGCGGGTATAGCGCCCGCCTAGCCCCAGCGTCCAGCGGTCGTTGAAGTGCCAACGGTCATTGAGATAAACGCCGGTCGTATTAATCTCATCCAAGCGGTTGCTTCGCGAGGTGTTAAGGCGATCTCTATCCAGATTAAGACCGCCGTAGCTCATATCATAAATATTCTGGTCGGTGACCGCCGAGCCGCGATACACATCGCCCACGTAATCCCGGCGGCGTTCGTGATCAATCCCGACAGTCAGGTCGTGGCGCATGCCGGCCAGAGTGGCGGTACCGGTGGTATCCCAGGCGGTGTATTGCACACGGCGGTCAAAGCCGTAGTTGGCGTCTGCACGGCGGGTTAGTGCGCCGGTGTCTTCATTCACACGCAATACCCGCGGTTGGCCATCGCTGTACTGGCGGCGGTTCCAGCCGTAGGTCAATCTTGTCGACCAGTCGTCGTTGATATCCTGCTCCCACCAGGCGGTGACCGCTTCGTCGTGACCAAATACCCGCGACCAGGGTTCATCGAAACGGCGGTCATTGGGTACCTTGGCGGGTTCACCGTCGACAATCACCGTGCCGCGATCCAGGTCCAGGTCGTAGTCGCGATACTCATAGGAGATCTGCGCGCGACTGTCGTTGCCTTCCCAGCGTAGCGAGGGGGCAACGATAGTGCGTCGATTGTTACCGAAGGCTCGAAAGGAGTCTTCATCTTCATGGTGGACGATAAAGCGGAAGGCAAGCCCGGTATCGGCAAGTGGGCCAGTGACATCGACGCTGGCATTGCCGCCACCCAAGGAGGTGGCTTCGGCGCTGATTTCGCGCTGCCACTCGTACTCCGGGCGTTTGGTCACCAGGTTGATCACCCCGCCAGGATCCTGCTGGCCTTGAAAGAGTGAGGCTGGCCCCTTGAGTACTTCTACATGGTCTACCGTTGCCATGGAGAAGGTGCCCCGGGGCTGGCGAATGCCGTCGATCAACGTCGAACCATCGCTGTTGCTGCCAAAGCCGCGTTTGATATAGCCATCCTCGGTGCCCCCCATATTGTTGCCTTCGGTGACCCCCGCAACCATCGCCATCGCCTCAGTGAGGCTGTCGATATTATGATCGGCCATCACCTGGGCGGTGACCGTCTCTACGGTGCGGGCTTCTTCCAGAAACGACACCGGCTGTTTGCTGGCCAAACTAGAACGCTGGGCACGATAACTCTGCGGGGCCACGTCAGTGAGGCGATCCGAAGTGACGATCAGTGTTTCTGAAACTGTTTCTGAAGTAGTCTCGTTGGCTTGTTGCGCGAAGGCATATGGCAGCGGGTTCAGTAGTAGCAGCGGCGAAAACAGTGCAATGGTTCGAGAACGGCGCATGGGCGGTATAGATCCTTTTTGTCGTCAGTGGGTGGAATGAGCAAGCGTTATTGCGCGTTGAGTGCGCCCCAGAAATGTCCCTCGCGGCTTAGCGCTGGTGGGGCGGGCAGCAGCGCGTCGAAGGTAGCGGCCGGGTCGAGGACGGCGAAGCGTTCGGGGTAGAGCCATTGGGCAATGCGTTCTAGTGCCACAATGGCAAAGGGGCCTTGGTGGAAGCCGTGCCACAGCGCGTAGAACTGACCTTGCTGAACGGCGTCGAGATGCTGCCAGCCGGGCAGTTCGTGGCTAAGCGAGCGCAGGTCTTGGGCAATCTCTGCATCGCTAACCCCAAGCCCCACGCTGATACCATCCCCCGCTGCCCACTGCCCCGCGGTATTGATAACGACGTCGGGCGGGTGGCTCAGTACCCATTCGTTGCTTAGCGTCGCCGAAGCGCCGGGGGTTAACGCATCGGCGATATTCTCGCCGCCTGCCCGTGCGACCAGGTCGGCCAGCCCGTTTCTTAAATTGGTACGGCAGCAGTCAACTTTTACTCCAGGGGCGACATTGATCAGTACCCTGGGCGGTTCAGTGGGATGCTCTGTCAACCTCAGCTCTGCCAAACCCTGGTCGATACGCGCCAAGCGCTGTTCAATCAGAGAGATCATACGATTGGCCCGTGGCGTCGCGTTTAATGCCTCACCTAAAAGAGCCAGGCTTTTGGGCGTGTTTTCCAATGGGTGACGGTTAAAGTCTATAAACAGGTAGGCAATACCCAACTCGTCGAGTAGCTGCGCCAAAGGGGAGCCTTCAACGCTGCTGGCACGTGAGAGATCAAACAGCACCAGATCCGGGGCCAGATTCAGTAGCGCTTCGCTATCGAGCTGAGGGGTTGGCGCGTGTGAAAGCGTAGGCAACTGGGCAAGCGCGGGCCACTGGGTAGTAAAACGCTGGGCCATGGAAGGGTCGAACACGGCCAACGGATAGGCCCATCCCGCCAAGTGTTCGGTCGGGTTATCCAGTAAGGTGGCCAGTGCATAGAGCTGGCGCGGCTGGGTAAGAAATAGCCGTAATGGCGGTGCTGAAAGCGTTACCTGGCGCCCGGCGAGATCGGTAAGTTGTTTGGGAAAGCCCGCCTGTGAACCGGCTGCCCAACAAGCGGTAGTGCTTAACAGACTGATCCAACACAACAGATTGATAGCCAGGTGGCGCATTGGGTTATCCTGGATTGACGTCGCTAAATGGAGTGCGCAGTTTGCTCACTGACGCGATCGCTAAGCACAATTGGCCGCCCCAACGAGCATTGCTCGACCCGTGACTCGACCCCGTAGGCGGCGTGCAGTACGTCGGGGGTAATCACCGTGTGAGGGTCGCCGGCAGCCAACAGACCACCGTTGCCAAACAGCAGCACTTGGTCGCAGAAGCGCAGGGCCAGATTGATATCGTGGATAGCCATCAGGCAGACCGACTGCCGTTCCGCAATCACTGTGCGCACGGTATCGATCAGTGCCAGCTGCCAACGCAAATCCAGCGCACTGGTGGGCTCATCCAGCAGTAACAGCGCCGGTTGACGGGCAATCGCCTGGGCCAGACCCACCATCTGGCGCTGACCGCCGGAAAGCTCGCTTAGCGGGCGTAAGGCTAGCGGTCGAATGGCCAGCGCATCGAACACACGCTCAATCAATGCCTCAATCGCCGCGCGGCTTAAATCGGGGCGCACCGCACGGCAGGCGCTGAGCACCGCTTCATAAGCGACTAACGTGGTGGCCTGAGGGAGCATTTGCGGCAAATAGCCCACATGGCGCATCCGCGCTGCGCCGCTGAGGGTGGCGAGGTCGATATCGTTGAGCTGCATTCGCCCGCTGGCCGGTTGTAAGCCCGCGATAGCTTTTAACAGGGTCGATTTACCCACCGCATTGGGCCCCAGCACCGCGACCAGCGAACCGGGGGGCAGTGTGGGCAGGCTTAGCTGGTCGAAGACGCGCCGTTTGCGATAACCGGTCGTGAAGTTGCTGAGCGTAAAACCTGCCTTCATCGTGCTCGCCCCTGCATCATGATCAATGCCATAAAGAAGGGGATACCCACCAGCGAGGTCACCAGACCCACGGGAAGCACCAACCCATCGACCAGCGTTTTACTGGCGATAGAGGCAAGCGAAAGCACCAACGCCCCGGCCAGGGCGCTGCCTGGCAAGTAAAAGCGGTGATCTTCACCCAGCGCCAGCCGGGCCATATGTGGGCCGACTAACCCGATAAAGCCAATAGTGCCCACAAACGCGACCGCCGCAGCGGCAAGTAAACTCACCCGCAGTAGCGAGATAAGCCGCAGGCGTTCAACCGCAATGCCGAAGCTGCGCGCGTGTTCATCACCCGAGCGTAGTGCCGTCATCGCCCAGGCGCTGCGCAGCGAGAAGGGCAGGCAAACAGCCAACACGGCTGCCACGATGCCCACCGTCTCCCAAGAAGCACGGGACAGGCTGCCCATCGTCCAGAACACTAACTGCTGTAACGCATCGGGGCTGGCGATGAGCTGCAAAAGCGCGACCAGTGCATTCAGTACAAAGACCAGCGCAATACCGAATAGCACGATAATCTCACGGCTGGCCCCGTAGAGGCGCGACAGCGCATTGATGGTCAAAATCGACGCCGCCGCAAACACAAACGCCATCAAGGCGGTGGCGTAGTGGGCATTCAAGCCAAACAGGGAAAAGTTGAAGACAATCACCAGCGATGCGCCGAGGGTGGCCGCTGCGCCCACACCGAGGGTAAACGGACTAGCCAGGGGGTTATTCAGCACCGTTTGCATTTCCGCACCGGCCAAGCCCAGGGTGGCGCCTACCAGTACCGCCATTAACGCCGCAGGCATGCGGATCTCCCAGACAATGGCCTGCTGAATCGGGCCTTGAGCATGGGCATCAAACAACAGCGCGATTAAATCAGCCATTGGGATGTGTGCAGGGCCACTGGCGATATCAGCCAGCAGGGAGATTGCCAAAGCGATAGCTAACCCTGCGACAATCAGCAAACGGGTAACAATAAAGCGCCGATAGCTGGATGCCAACGGCGCAATAAGTGGCGAAGAGGCGGGCATTATAAAGGTGATTCCAAGTGTGAAGCGAAGGAAACAAGAGGAGTCTTATTTGCGACTAACACTCATTCTTGATTGTATTTTCATCTTTTAGTCGTAGTCTTGTCAACTGTAGGGAGACCTAGCGCCACCTGATTGCGGTGGTGCTTCCTCTATGCTCTATTGAAGCGCTAGGATCTGTCTGAAAACTGGCTGCGCTCGACCATACGGCGTTAAAAATCGGCTCAAAGTACTCATTTACACCATGTAAACTCCGTCTTTTCGTCGATTTTTGCCTTGTCTGACCTTCGCTCGCCGACTTTTCAGACAAAGCCTAGGCTTTATTAAATCGATACGCTTTATTTAAGCAGCTTTTGGCATACACTTACTTTTTGTTACATACAAATATAAAGGAGCTCATCATGACTGATATAGCCGCTTTGCTTGGCAGTGACGCCGAGAGTTTGCTTAATCACACGTGCCAGGGCGTACCCCGTGAGAGCTTGCACCTGCCGGGCCCAGACTTTATTGACCGTGTGATGGCGGATAGCGACCGCAGCCCAGCGGTGCTGCGCAATATGCAGAGCTTGTTTAATCACGGTCGTTTGGCGGGCACTGGCTACCTTAGCCTATTGCCGGTAGATCAGGGCATTGAACATTCGGCAGGCGCCTCTTTTGCTCCTAACCCACGCTACTTCGACCCGGCCAATATCGTTGAGCTGGCACTCGAAGGTGGTTGTAACGGCGTGGCATCGACGCTGGGCGTGTTGTCATCGGTGGCGCGGCGTTATGCCCACAAAATCCCGATGATGCTCAAGCTTAACCATAACGAAACGTTGAGCCATCCGGCGATATACGATCAGACGCTATTTGCTGATGTAGACCAGGCCCACGACATGGGGTGCGTGGCGGTGGGGGCGACGATTTACTTTGGCTCCCATGAGAGCCGTCGGCAAATCATGGAGATTAGCGAGGCCTTCGAGCGCGCTCACCAATTGGGAATGGTAACGGTCTTGTGGGCTTATTTACGCAATCCAGCCTTCAAGCAGGACGGTACTGATTATCACGCCTCCGCCGACCTCACCAGCCAAGCTAACCATATGGCCGCAACCCTCAAGGCGGATATCGTTAAGCAGAAACTGCCTGAGAACAACGGCGGTTACCGTGCAGTAGGCTTTGGCCATACTCACGACAATGTCTACAGCGAGCTAACCACTGACCACCCCATTGATTTGGCCCGCTACCAGGTTGCCAACTGCTTTATGGGCCGCGCGGGTTTGATTAATTCCGGCGGGGGCTCCAAGGGGCATTCTGATCTCGGCGAAGCGGTGCGCACGGCGGTGATCAATAAACGTGCCGGTGGTATGGGCTTGATCTCAGGGCGTAAGGCCTTCCAGAAACCCATGCAGGAAGGCGTTGAGCTGCTGCATGCGATTCAGGATGTCTATCTCTCTACCGATATTACGGTTGCCTGATGGCTGGCAGTTGGCTAAGCGTAGGCCCTTAAGTGAGCACTAACAAACTTGATGAATATTAATTAATATTAAATAATCGTCCTATTGAGATGTTTAAAACGGCATACGCTTAAAGGAGCTATATCATGAGTGGAAAGCCAGCAGCACGTATTACTGACCTTACCGCGTGCCCTATCCCAGGGCACGGTACAAACCCACTAGTCAGTGGCTCGCCTGATGTTTTTTACGATAGCTTGTCTGCCGCAAGGTTAGACGATAAATCTGCTTGCGGCAGTCCTATTACTCACGAAGTCTCGTCCACCGTATTCGTCAACGGTAAGCCAGCCGCTGTCCTGAGCAGTGTGGGTGCCCACGGTAATGAAGTCATCACCGGATCGGGGACGGTCATCATCGGTAAGTAGTGGTGTCTGCCGCCATTGATCGGAGCGCTGACGGCCGTAAAAAAAGCCTCAAAAATTGCCATACAGACCCTTGAAAATCGACTGACCGCTCCTATTTTTTACATCGTAGAGGCTGCTTCTGTGGGTTGCGTAAGAGGCTGCCTCTTATGACAATTCTCACAGTCTGCTTAACGTAGGAGGTGTTCGATATGTTCGATGATCTCAAGCGTTTTGAAACCGGCTCGCCTCGGCAGTTTGACTGGTTTAGTCAACTGTTGGACGGCTTCTTCCCCGATGGCAATGCGATGGATATTCGTGCGGTGCCGCGGGGTAGTTTCCCGATGATCAATGTGGCGCGTAGCGATGATGCCGTGCGTGTGTATGTGTTTGCTGCGGGGTTGGCACACTCTGATCTGACCATTGATATTCAAGACAATGTGCTGACGCTACGTGGCAAGCGAGACTCTGTGACGAGTGGTAATGAGGATGGCAGCTCGCGCCCGGTATTTCGCCGAGAGCGCGCCAGCGGTGAGTTTGTAAGGGCGATTGCACTCCCCGATGGCTTAGATGCCGAGCGGGCAGAGGCACGCCATGCCCATGGTGTGTTCGAGATCGTGTTGCCTAAACGCGAAGAACTCAAGCCGCGGCGTATTGATGTTCAGGCGGCGTAAATCATGTTTGTTAACCTTGTATAAGGAGGGATAAATCATGAATAACGTTGTTCGTTCATCCAACCACTCCCCGCTTTTACAGCGTGGCGAGGAGCAACCTTCTCAAGAAACCCTGCTGCCAGCGGTGGATATCATTGAAGAGTCCAATGCGCTCAAACTGGTGGCAGATATGCCTGGCGTTACTAATGAAACGCTGAAAATAGAGCTCGACAACAACGTGCTGAGCTTGGAAGGTGAGATAGCGCTAAATATGCCCGAAGGGCTGAGCGCGCTGCACGCCGAGGTTCGCGGCCAGCGTTTTGCGCGGCGTTTTAACCTCAGTCACGAAGTGGACAGTGATGCCATTACCGCCACTCTCGTCAACGGCGTATTGACGCTAACGCTGCCCAAGAAAGACAGCCACCGCACGCGCCGTATAGAAGTGCAGGCGGCTTGAGGCCTGGTCTCCGAGTACAAACTGAGCGAAAAGCCGAGTGTCCGCTAAATAGCGGGCACTCTTTTTTGTGAGGCGGTTGGCTATCGTTCCAGGTAAAACTCGCCTTTGCCCACCACTTTTGCGTTACCGCCCACCGTCACAAGGCCGGGCTTGACCTCGCCATTGGCAGCGGTATGGATAACGCTGGGCCGCCCCATTTCGACACCCTGATGAATTTTGCAGTGCAAGGTGCCTGGTTGCAGTGATGCCAAATAGCCGGTTAAGGCCGCTGCAGCGCTGCCGGTAGCGGGGTCTTCGCAAATGCTGGAATGCATACAAAACATGCGGCTGTGAACTACCGTTTCTGCCCCGCCTTGTTGTTCAATCACATACAGGTAAATCTGGACGGCACTGCTAGACATAACAGCACTTGCCCAAGCCGTCGTAGAAATACGCACGCCCTCTAACGCTGCCACGTCAGTGAGTTCGATCAAATGAAAGGGGAGCCCGAAGGAGGCAATCACCGGATCACCCTTCACCTGATGGATGTCCAATCCCAGCAGCTCAACGGCAGTGGTGCGGTCAATAGTGCTGTCTGTGATCATGGCGGGTTGGGCGGTCTTAAACGTTGCCCTATCTTGTTCATACTTAACCACTAGCTTTCCGATGGAAGGGTGGAGCACAACACCTTGCTCGCGGTTCACTAAATCCAGTTCCCTGAGCAGATGCGCAGTGCCTACCGTGGGGTGGCCTGCAAAAGGTAGTTCACGAGTAGGCGTAAAGATCCGCATCGGGTAGTGATTCGGTTCAGTGGCAGAACTTAAAAACACCGTTTCGGCTAGGTTAAGCTCATTTGCCAGCGCCTGCATGGTACTGGCTGCCAACCCATCAGCCTCTAGAAAGACGGCCAATGGGTTGCCGGTAAACGGCTGGTCGGTAAAGACATCGAGTAGGTAATACTCAGCGGTTGTCACAATTTCCTCCTTCACGTAGTGAATGATGCCAAAACGGTTTACGGCCCTCTTTTCTCGCCTGTTCGCGGGTGATGCCGATATCATCAAGTAGCCGATCATCCAATGTCAGCAGGTGGCGTCGGCTACGACGGTAGTGATGGTACTGCTGTAGTTGATAGCGCAACTGGTAACGAAGCTGGGTGAGGCTGAAGCGTGGCATGGCTAATCCTCCGTGTTATATGCCCAACCAGATTACTCAGTGCTATCATTTGAATACAGATATAGAGTTTACTGTTTTTAGGATACAGAAAGGCGTGTTATACCTCTGTATGGTCGCTGGTCAGGGCATCTGTATCGTTATCAGGCTGTATAGGGGGATGAGTGTCATGACACGCTATGAAGAGGTCGCTGGCATTTTGCGGGAGCGTATCGAGCACGGTATTTACCGTGTAGGCGATCGGTTGCCGTCTATTCGCGCGGTGTGCCAGGAGCTGGACGTTAGCATTTCGACGGCTCAGGAGGCCTACCGCCAACTAATGGACGTTGCATTGATCGAGTCTCGACCAAAATCGGGCTATTTCGTGCTGCCTAGCCGCGTGCCATCGGTGCTGCCGTCGGTCTCACGACCCGCACAGCGCCCGCTGGATATTTCCCAATGGGATCAGGTGCTGGAGCTTGTCGCCACTCAGCGTGATGACGTTCGGCTGCTTTTGGGGCGCGGCATACCGAATTTTGATTATGAGACGCTGCGACCGCTGTCGAAGATACTCGCTGGACTTCATCGTAGTAACGACCTGCATGGGTTCAACTACGACAAGTTGAACGGTAGCCCTGAGCTTCGCCAACAGGTGGCACGGCTGGCCATCGCCTCCGGCTGCCTGCTGCACCCGGATGACATCATGGTGACCACCGGCTGTCAGGAGGCGCTGGCCATCGCGCTGCGCACCCTTACCCAGCCCGGCGATGTGGTGGCCGTGGACTCACCCAGCTTTTACGGCACCATGCAGATACTCAAGGCCAACGGCTTAAAAGCGCTGGAGATACCCACCGACCCACAAACCGGCATCAGTCTGGAAGCCCTGGAGCTAGCGTTAGAGCAGTGGCCAATCCGCGCGATACAGGTCACGCCCACTTACAACAACCCGCTGGGTTACACCATGCCTGAAGCACGCAAGCGGGCGCTGTTTCAGCTTGCTCAACGCTTCGATGTAGCCATTATCGAAGACGATATCTACGGCGACTTGTCATTTAGTCTGCCAAGACCGCGCACCGTGAAATCCTTCGATGACGACGGGCGCGTAATGCTGTGCAGTGGCTTTTCTAAAACCGTGGGGCCTGGGTTACGGGTGGGCTGGCTGGCGCCAGGGCGCTACCGTGATCAGGCACTGCATATGAAGTATGTCTCCACCGGTGCTTCAGCCACGCTGCCGCAGCTGGCAGTGGCGGAATTCGTCGCCAAAGGGCACTACGAGCGCCACGTCCGTTACGCCACCCGCCAATATCAGCGTCAGCGCGATATCATGATCAGTTGGATTCAGCGCTACTTCCCCAAGGGCGCGGGTATTAGCTACCCCCAAGGCAGTTTTTTGCTATGGGTAGAGCTACCCGCCGCGGTGGACTGTGTGAAGCTCAATCAGCGCTTAGCGCAGCATGCTATCCATGTAGCGCCGGGATCACTGTTTTCAGCTTCGGGCAAGTTTCGTCAATGCCTACGCCTGAACTATGCGTTCACGTTAACACCCAGCATCGAAAACGCCGTGCGCACCGTGGGTGAGCTAGCCACCGAAATGGTGGAGGAAGCTCAGACGCATGCGACAAGCGTTATCTAAGTTCACGTCTAAACCGCAACCTTGAGCATTTATCTTTATCCATATTAGGCCATGGAAATTCATCCGCTATGTTCGAGGTACCCATGCGTCGTCATGCTCTAACCTATCGCGCGTTCGGAAGGCCGCTTGAAACATTGAACGTGGAAACCGCGGAAGTTCCACGTTTGGTTGAGGGCAAGCTCAGGGTGAGAATGTTATGTGCTCCAGTGAACCCGTCTGATCTGATACCTATCAGCGGTGCTTACTCGCACCGTATAACGCTTCCCGCGGTCGCCGGCTACGAAGGAGTGGGGCGCGTTATTGAGGCACCTAGACAGTATGCCTCTCTGATCGGAAAGCGAGTGCTCCCATTACGAGGCGAGGGCACTTGGCAGACGATTCTAGATTGTGATGCTGCACTCGCAGTACCTGTCCCCGATACCATTTCTGACGCCGTTGCCGCACGGGCCTACATTAATCCCTTGGCTGCCCTGACCATGCTTGAGACTTGGCCTGTCGAGGGAAAACGTGTTCTTCTCAGTGGAGCGGGTTCCAATTGCGCTGACTATCTTGGGGCGTGGGCATATCAGCACGGCGCCAGGGAGGTTATCGGCATATACCGCTCCGAGAGTAGAGTTGCCCGGCTGGAAAAGCTCGGTATTAAACCGGTATCGATTCAGGATATGTCCCTGACCTCGCGTGTGGCCCGTAAGTCTGACGTGGTGTTCGACGCTTTAGGGGGGCCAGTTGCGGCAAATATATTGCAACTCATGGCACCGGAAACGACATTTATCGCCTACGGGTTATTGACGGGACAGGCGATTCAAGTGGATTCGAAACCCAGGGCTCTCTATAGGAAGTTTCATTTGCGCGACCCTTTGTCCAGGGTGTCCGCGGAAGCTTGGCAGCAAAAATTCTTGGCTATCTGGGGGCTTTTAGACCAGTCAGCGATGCCTGATTATCAAGTGTTTCCAGGTCAGGACTGGCGGCAAGCTGTCGAGAGGGCGCTTTGCCCGAGTGGCCAGAAAGTGCTTCTGGACTTGTCCACTCTTGGGCAATGAAAGCTGCTTTATGTCAGATCCATAAACGGATTGTAGGCGACTTCCCAGTAATGACCTTCTGGGTCGCGAAAGTAACCGGAATAACCACCCCAGAATACCTCTTCCCCAGGCTTTATAAGCTCTGCGCCGGCGGCAACCGCTTGTTCAAGCACTTGGTCAACGGCCGCTTGGCTGGCGACATTATGAGCCAACGTTATACCGCTGAAACCGCTCGGTGCATCATCAGCAATGCCGATATCTCTGGACAGCGCTTCACGTGGGAAAAGTGATAGCCAGGCCCCCTCCATTTTGAAAAAGGCAACTTCCTCGCTGTCCGTTTCATGCTCCGGCAGGCCCAGACCTTCACGATAAAAACGGATGGCGCGTTGCAGGTCATGTACACCAAGGGTGATCAGACTGATTTTCGGCTTCATGAGGTGATCCTAATAGATAGCTTTAGCCGGGTCGCTGAAACTGCTGCCGCGACTGCTCTACGCGTTCGCGTGTAATGCAGTTTAGCGAGTGGTCGTTGAGCAGCCCCATTGCCTGCATAAAGGCAAAAGCGGTGGTGGGGCCGAAGAATTTCCAACCGCGCTTTTTCAGTTCTTTCGCCATTGCTACGGATTCGGGCGAGGTGGTCTGAGTCTGTGGTGTCGCTAATTCGGTCGGCTCATAGCGCCAGAAAAAAGCGGCCAAAGAGCCTTCTTGCTCAACCATTTCCTTTGCACGTTGGGCGTTGTTGATGGTCGCTTCGATTTTTCCGCGGTGGCGAATAATGCCTGCATCTTGGAGTAAACGCTGCACATCATCTTCATTAAAGCTGGCGACTTGATGGAAGTCGAAGCGGTGAAAAGCGGCGCGAAAGTTGTCGCGTTTATTAAGAATCGTGCGCCAGCTTAAGCCCGATTGAAAGCTCTCTAAGCAGAGCTTCTCGAATAGCCGCTGATCATCGTCTACCGGGAAGCCCCACTCATTATCGTGATAGGGCAGAAACTCTGCCGCGCCGCCACACCACTTGCAGCGGGGATGCCCATCGGGGGCGATAAAATCGTTGTCCATCAACTGCTCACCTATTAATTGAACCACTCTTGGGCAGTACGCCACAGGCATATGCCGATGAAATAAATCGATGTAATCCCCCACCCCCATAATGCCCAGGCGGCGTGCTCGGGGCTGGAGAGTACTAACGATGTTATACATGCGCACCATACGAGTGTGACGGTGATATTGAGCGGCATGAACTGGCGCACCCGAAAGGGGTGGAGGAATTTCATATTAGTCACGGTGAGGATGGCCAGAAAGGTGATAGCGGCAAAGGTGATAAAAGGCGGGAAATCGAGAATATAGAAATAGGCTGCGGCGATATTCCAGGCGGCAGGAAAGCCAACGAAGTAATTATCCTGGCTTTTCATATCAACATTGCAGAAACAGAACATCGATGAAAGCAAAATAATGAATACTGAGAGCAGTGCAAAATTGGGCGGCAACTCAATAAAGTAGTAGATGAAAAGGGCAGGGATAAAGGCCCAGGTCAGGTAATCAATCACCATATCGAGTGTTGAACCATCGAAATGGGGCAGTATGGCCTTCACTTCATACTTGCGGGCCAGAGTGCCATCGATTCCATCGATCATCATCGCGGCCCCTAACCAGAGCAGGCAGGCGACTGGATTATTGTCGACCAGAGCGAGCAGCGCCATGGTGCCGAGTAGCACGCCGCTGGCGGTAAATATGTGCACGCTCCATGCCTTCCATATCGAGGTGCGGGATTCTGTGTGCGAAGAGAGAAATTGAACCACATTAACCCCATTGGGAACGTGGGTCCCCTTTAAATTGAATTTATAAATAAGCCTGTAAAGAAAGATACACTACTACAAGAATGCTTCCAGAGAATATGTCGGAAGCCTATCCTGTGATGACGTGATTGATACTGGACTTCACACGCTATGCATTCACTAATGGTGTAAGCGCCGCCATGCCTCACTTAACCACTCACCTGCGTTCATTAGTTCGCTTTCAGTCGAGCCCGCATAGCCAAGCACTAACCCAGGGCGCTTATTTTTGGAAAGGTAATAGCGGGAAAGTGGAGAAAGCGTAATGCCTGCTTCACTGGCACGCTTAACGAGCATCTCTTCTTCCTCGATAGTATCGAGTTCAGCTAATAGATGCATACCCGCATGGCCGTCAGAAAGCCGAAGCCCAGCGGCCACTGCAGGCGTTAATGCCGTGCGTAAACACGCTTGTCGCTGACGATAAGCGGTCCGCATACGGGCGATGTGGCGAGTAAAATGCCCGCTGGTAATGAATTCAGCAAGCGCCGATTGCACGGGATAGTTACCTTCACGGTGCAGTCGGGCATGGGCACGTCTGAAGTCATGGGCAAGTGTATCAGGCAGCACCAAATAGCCTAAGCGTAAGCCGGGATAGAGCACTTTACTAAAGGTACCTACATAAATAACCGATGCCTGTTCGGCAAGACCCTGTAGAGAGGGCGTTGGTGGCGTGCCGTAACGAAATTCGCTGTCGTAATCGTCTTCAATGATCCAACTGCCGGTGCGAGAAGCATGCTCAAGTAATGCCAGTCGCCTGGGCACTGGCATGGTCACGCCGCTGGGATATTGGTGGGAGGGTGTCGCGTAAATTAGCCGAGGTGCTGGCGCATTCTCAGGGGCAAGTGAAGGGTTTAACCCTTCTTTATCGACGGGGATGGGCGTTACCGTTAATCCTGACGCCAGAAAACAGGCCTGGGCGCCACCGTAACCCGGCTCCTCCATCCAAACCGAATCCCCATGATCGGTGAGTAGTTGGGTAATCAGTTCAAATGCCTGCTGGGCGCCTTGGGTAATCACAATCTGTTCTGGTTGGCAGCGCACCGCGCGGGAGAGTCTTAGATAGTCACAAAGAGCCGCTTTGAGTACAGGTAGACCACCGCTGGTTTGATAATCCATCCATGCCATTTCCGCGTGATAATAGTGACGCCGTAAAAGGCGCTGCCACTGCTCGCGGGGAAACAGGTCGAGCGCCGGGACGCCTGGGGCAAAGGCGCGATGGTCGTGGCTCAACGTTCCGCTGAGTGTTAATAGCTTGTTACCCCGGCTTGAGTAGCGAACAGGCAAAGGTGGTGGAAGCTCTGCTCGGGTTAACAGCGCGGGGAGGTTCGCCACATAGAGCCCCGCTCCCTGGCGGGCAATCAGTAACCCTTCCGCCAGTAGCCGATCCATGGTGGCCAGCACCGTATTACGGCTAATACCCAAAGCGCGAGCCAAGTAGCGGGAAGAGGGGAGCGCATCGCCAGCCGTCAGCTCACCGTGTTGAATCCACTCCTTAAGCGAGCAGTAAAGCTGCTGAACAAGCGTGGCTGCTTCATTCGCAGTTAGCCTTAGCGCTAGCGCCTCCGCAATCCAGTCGCTGGCAGCGTCACGTCTTTTCACTGGTTCCCTCAATTTAGCGATAAGTGGCTCTTTATCATAGACCACTATGACGGCAAGCTGTGTTGAATCACCACTCAAAGGGAGCAGTCGTTATGGTTAATGTTCGTTCGGCGGTACTCAATGACTTAGAGCCTCTTAGCGCATTACTTGATGGCTATCGTCAGTTTTATAAGCAACCGACTGATATTCAGGCGGCGCGTGATTTTTTAGATCAGCGCATGGGGTTAGGGGATTCATTCATTCTGGTTAGCGAGAATAGCGAAGGCATGCTCACGGGGTTTGTGCAACTTTACCCAGGTGTTTCCACGGTGGGCTTAAATGCCCGCTGGACGCTAAATGACCTCTTTGTGCTGCCCAATTACCGTGATAAAGGCACCGGAAGGGCATTAATGGAAGCCGCCACCCAGCTTGCCCATGATCACGGCGTTGTACGTTTGATATTAATGACCCAGGTAGAGAACGAACGCGCCCAACACCTTTATGAATCATTGGGCTGGCAGCGTAATACGGCGTTTTACGGTTATTTGTTGGATATCAAATAAGGGGCAAACGATGACTAACGAGCATCAGTCTGCGGTGCTGGCGTTTCCGCCTGCTAAACCCGCCACAATGGCCGCCGCGATGTACGATAAGCTCTGCTATCACACGGATGCCTGGGATGTGGCGCAGGACTTGGCCAATGGTATTGCAGGTATTGTGGTGATCGATACCCGCAGCTTTGAACACTACTGCGCCGGGCATATTCCAGGGGCAATAAGCTTGCCGCATAAGGAGATGACGCCGGAACGCTTAGCTGGGCTGGATAATACCCTTGTTTACATCACTTACTGCGACGGTATTGGCTGTAACGGCTCAACTAAAGGCGCCTGGAAACTAGCGAGCGCAGGGCTGCAGGTAAAAGAATTGCTCGGAGGGTTGGATTTTTGGCGTCGTGATCAACACCTCATCGAAACAGGTGAACAACAGGGAAGTTTAATAAATGCAGAGCCTGTGGCATGTGGGTGTTAGCTTAGTAATGGTAGCGACAGGCAATGATAGTGAGAGTGGATTCATCGACGGCATAAATCAGACGATGCGAGTCGTCGATGCGTCGTGACCAGAAGCCAGAGAGGTTTTCCCTTAGGGGCTCAGGTTTTCCAATGCCCTCAAAGGGAGAACGCTGCGTATCTAAGATAAGTTTATTGATGCGCTTTAAGGTCTTTTTATCCTGCCCCTGCCAATAGAGGTAGTCGCTCCAAGCTTCGTTAGTCCAACATAGTAAGCGGTTACTCATCCATTAGCTCTCTTGGTTGAGCTTGCCCTGCACGGTATTGAGCAATGGACTTGTTTAAGTGCTCTGCGTTAGCAGGTGAGCGCATCAAGTAAACGGTTTCCATAAGGCTGTTATAGTAGTCAAGTGACATGACCACTGCATCTTCTGCGTCGCGGCGGGTGATAATCGTGGTATCGGCATCATTGACCACACCGTCCAGTACGCCTTTTAGACCATTACGCGCTTCGGTAAACGATATAACACGCATATTTTATATCCTGTACAGTGAGTGGTACAAGTATAGCGCTCTACTTCAATATGTACAGTATTAAGGAAGCTCTGAAAAAGTCACTGCCATCAGTGATAATACGGCTATCGTCAACTGCATAGGATTCAGTGCTGCCATGGATCAAATCACCTTCTCCGAAGCCGAGTACCAGAACAAGAAGAGAAAGACTCGCCGCGAACTCTTTCTGGAGCGGATGGACAAGCTGATCCCCTGGACGCAGCTGGAGAAGAAGATAGCCCGTTATTACCCCAAGGGCGAGAGCGGGCGGCCTCCGTATCCGTTGTCTGCCATGCTCCGCGTCCATTGCATGCAGTTGTTTTACAACCTGAGCGATCCGGCCATGGAAGACGCCCTCTACGAGATCGAGTCCATGCGCCAATTCGCCGGTTTGAAACTAGACCGATTGCCGGACGAAACCACGATTCTCAAGTTTCGCCATTTTCTGGAACACCACGGCCTTGGCAAGGTGCTGTTCCAGGAAGTGAACAACCACCTAGAGAAAAATGGCCTGATGCTGCGCGAAGGGAGCATTGTCGATGCCACTATCATCTCTGCGCCTAGTTCCACCAAAAACAAAAAAGGCGAGCGCGATCCGGAAATGCACCAGACTAAAAAAGGTAGCTCTTGGCACTTTGGCATGAAAATGCATATAGGTGTCGACGATAAGCTTGGGTTGATTCACAGCATCGAGACCACGGCTGCCAATGTCCATGACATTGTGCCTGCCGATAAGCTCCTTCACGGTGAAGAGCAACGCGTCTTCGGTGATGCCGGTTACCTGGGTATTCAAAAACGCGACGAGCACAAGCACCGCAACGATATCTCTTGGTATATTGCCAAACGGCTTGGCACCCGCAAGAAGCTAGATGCCAGGCGACAGAAAGTCGAAAACATCAAAGCCAGTATCCGTGCCAAGGTGGAGCACCCTTTTCGGTACATCAAACAAGTTTTTGGTTATGGCAAGGCTCGCTATCGTGGACTGGCCAAAAACACTCAGCGCCTGCACTTGCTGGCGGCGTTCAGCAACCTGCTGATCAGTGAGAAATACCTATGGGAATAGGGCGATTGCGCCCCTTTCCCGCTCAATGAGCGGGAAAGGGGCAAAAATACACAAAGAAAGGGAGAAGAGTGTCTGAATTTTCGATTTTTTGTCGGCTCAAGTAAGCGTTGATGAATATCGGCAGTTATTCAGACCTTCCTTAAAGACATCTTGAGTAGTGAGATGCTTGTGGGTTACTCCACCTTCTCCGGCAGCTTGCACACATCCACCCACTTGGCATTGACCAGCTCGGCCAATCGCTTGGGGCTTAGGCGTACGGCGCTAGTGGGCGAACCAGCGGCGGGCAGCACTTCGTCATAGGCGTGGAGCGATTCATCGCAGTAAACCGGCAGGTCGGTGGCGAGGCCAAAGGGACAAACGCCGCCAACCGGGTGGCTGGTGAGTTCCATCACCGTCTCGGCGTCAAGCATTTTGGCCTTGCCGCCGAAGGTATCGCGAATTTTGCGGTTGTCGATACGCGCATCGCCACTGGCCACAATGAGTAGCGGTTTGTCACCGACTTTGAACGCTAGGGTTTTGGCAATTTGACCTGGTGCTACGCCATGGGCATCAGCGGCAAGTTGTACCGTGGCAGTACTGGTTTCAAGCTCTTCGATGTTTACATCCGGCGCGTGCTCGGCAAAAAACTGGCGAACGGTTTCGATGCCCATCTTGGATTTCCTCGGTCATTAACATTCGTCGGTAACATTAGACGGTTCAATGACTAATCTAACGTGCCTTTGGTAGATTAGCCAAGCCACTGGGGCGTGGTGATTTTGGCAGGCTCGCGCTGCATGATGATCTCGCCGTGACGTACGGAAAGCAGCACTTCGCCTTGAGTGCGCAGCACACTGTAGTCATCCTCGCCCTCCAACAGGTTGAAGCTGGCGGGTTTGCCGACCTCGATGCCGTAACGCTCTTCAATATTGAGCGTGCGGGCGCTGTTATCGGTAATTAGTGAAAGCGCCTGGCTGAAGTCCTGATAGCCCATCATTTGGCAGATATGCAGGCCAAAATCCAGCGTTCGCAACAGCTTGCCATTCCCCAAGGAGTACCAGGGATCGAAGATGGAGTCCTCGGCAAAACAGACGTTAATGCCCGCTGCGTTGAGCTCCTTCACACGTGTCACGCCACGCCGCTTGGGGTAAGTGTCAAAGCGCCCCTGCAGGTGAATACTTTCGGTGGGGCAGGAGACAAAGTTAATACCCGAGCGTTTTAGCAGCAGAAACAGCTTGGAGCAGTAAGCGTTGTCGTAGGAGTGCATTGCTGTGGTGTGGCTAGCGGTCACGCGGCTGCCCAAGTCATTAAACAGTGCCTCGCAGGCCAATACTTCGAGAAAGCGCGAGTTGGGGTCGTCAATCTCGTCACAGTGCACATCCACCAGGCGGTCGTACTTGATCGCCAATTCGATCACTCGCTTCATGGAGGCCACGCCCAGCTCACGGGTGTATTCGAAGTGGGGGATGCCGCCCACCACATCGGCGCCGATCTCTAGTGCCTCCTCCATCAGCCGATCGCCGCCTGGGTAAGAGAGCAGGCCATCTTGAGGGAAGGCGACTACCTGAATATCAATTTTATCTTTTAACTCGTCGCGCAAGGCGCACAGGGTTTTAAGCCCAATCAGGCTAGGGTCGCTGGTGTCGGCGTGGGTGCGCACAAACTGAACGCCGTTGCCGATTAGCAGGTTTAGGGTTTTAAGCGCGCGCTCGCGAATATCCGCTTCGGTGAGCATAGGCTTACGCTCGCCCCAGCGCTCAATGCCTTCAAACAGCGTGCCGCTCTGGTTCCAGCTTGGTTCACCGGCGGTGAGGGCGGCGTCCAGATGAATGTGTGGCTCAATAAAAGGCGCACAAACGAGCTTAGCGCCCGCATCGATCTGCCCTTCGCTCGCTGTTTGTGGTGCGTCTTGCACGGTAATTGACGTGAATGTGCCGTTCTCAATCTCAAGTCGGTAAAGCTCAGGGCGCTGGCGTAGGCGGGCGTTGATAATTTGCATGCTCATATAAAAAACTGCTCGCTTATTGTTTGGCAGTGGATGGAAGGCTATCACCCAGCGTAGCGTGCTTTAGGCGCAGCAGCACGGCGTAGCTTCCTGCTGCCACTACAACACCTATCAGTGGTGGCAGTAACGGGGAAAAGTAAGCGGCTCCGGCGCCCAGCGCATACGCAGCTAACCCTCGGCGGTTGAAGTCGGGTAGTTGTGCTTTATCCAATGTGGGGTAGCGGCCTTTATGCTTGAGCCAAAAGTCCGCCATGATCACCCCGCCCATGGGCGGTATAAAGGTGCCGAGTAACACCAGAAATGGGATGAGTAGGTTATACATGCCGCCTACCGCCAGCACCGTGCCAATCGCCGCGCCGCCCACAGTGACCAGGCGGCGCTTTTCGGTGCGCAGCAAATTACAGCCCGCCACGGCGAAGTTGTAGATAGTGTTGTCCTGGGTTGTCCAGATATTCAGGAACAGCATCAGCACGGCGATGGTGACAAAGCCCTGAGCGATCAATACATCCACGATATCGGCCTGCTGGTAAATCATGGTGCCAAGAGCGCCGGTCAGAACCATTAAGCCGTTACCGACAAAAAAGGCCGCCAGGGTCGCGATAACGGCAATTTTCGGCGTTTTGGCGAAGCGGCTCCAGTTAGTCGCTTGAGTGCCGCCGCTAATAAAGGTACCGATAATCACAGTAATCGCCGCTGCTACGCTCATGCTTTCCGTGGGCGTCTGCTGGCTCAGTCCCGCAAAGCCGCGCACATCCACCAGGCCGGTAAACAGGCTGATGACGATAAACAGCATCATGGCGGGGACGGCAAAGCGCGATAGCCAGTCCATACCTCTATAGCCAATCATGGCGGTCACGCAGAAACCAAACCCAAATAGCACCATTAAGGGGATTTTCAGCCATTCAGGCATCCCGGTGGTGCGTACTAACACTAGGGCAATCGTGGCGGTGCCCCAGGCGTACCAACCGATCTGGGTAAAACCGAGAATAAAGTCGGAAAGTTTGCTGCCTTTTTCGCCGAAGCAGAAGCGCCCCATCAGCACCGAATTGAGCCCGCTTTTACAAGCAATATAGGCGAGGGCTGCTGCATACATCCCCAGCAGCAAGTTGCCAATCACGATGATCCATAGCAGTTGGCCAATCGGAAAGGCTTGGCCTAACGTGCCGCCCGCCCACATGGTGGCGGTGAAAAACGTAAATCCAAGCAGTACTGCCGAGGTAGAAAGCAGGCCCTTGCGGGCACTGGTAGGGACTTCACTGAGTGGATAGTCAGAATGATGCATCACGCTCTCCTAATATAAATCAGCGAACCTGTTAGCTATTTATAAAGCAAGAGATATGCCAAAAGAGTAGGTCAGTAAGAATGATTACGCTTGTCATTTTTTTTAAGACATGCCTACTCATTTTAATGATACTTTAGTAAATAAAACCTAATTGTTTGTGTACGTTTGCCGAATAAAATAGTGGTCAAAAAAGCTTGTTTGTTAAAGCGATGGTCGCTTATTGCGATTACGCCCAGATACGCCCGTTGCAGCTATAACCTTGAAGGAACCGGAGTAGATGCCAGAATCCCAGCATAGGAGTGCTTCACTGCCTGCAGCTAGACTTCCTTGGCATCATACCCTGGTGGGTAAGGTGGTGATTTTTATGCTGATGGGCGTGCTGTTTGCGTATGTAACGGGGGCGCTGTCGGGTTTTTTTATGGTTGAACGTGGGGCTCGGGAGCAGTGGTTGCGCGAAGCGCAGGTGAATGCCCAGATAGTAAGCGCGACTATTAGGCGTATTTATACGTCCGTGGCGGTTAAGACCGATGGCACGGGTCAAGTCACGCGTATCATTTCCCAGCGCCCGATTGGTGATGAAGAGTCGGTTCTAGAAACTGGGTTTAGCCCGATTGATGTATTGGCGTTGGCAAGTGCACAAACACGTAACAATGTGTGGCTGTTCGCGAAGTCATCAGAGGGGGCTCTCACCGTAGTGGCAGATGCGCTTAATACACCATCAGACTCGCCTGCCAACTTGACGGTAGATACATGGCAAACAAAAGCGGATGCCGCTGATTTTTATGTTGGATTTGCCAGCATTGGCGGTGAAGAGCACTTCATTAGTTCGCTGCCCATTGTTACCCCTGATGGTCAACTGTTAGGCGTTCTAGTAGCCACCATAGGCCAGCAAGAAGGGCTGTATCAGATGCGTAATGATCTGATCAGCAAAGCGTTTATAGCACTACTGGTGGTATTGGTCGCGACAGCCCTGCTAGTCACTATTTTGATGCGTCAGTTATTTACACCCGTGCCAGTATTAATTAAGTCGCTCACCGAAATCGCTAAAAACCAGACCGCTGACAGCACGCCTTATACCGACCGTAACGATGAAATTGGCCGGATGGCAAAGGCCATAGATGCGCTTCGTAAGAAAGTCATTGAGCGTGAACACTTACTTGAAGTTAAAGACGAAGCTCTCCGCTTTCAGCATCTTGCTCATCATGATGAGCTGACCAAATTGCCCAACCGTGTGCAATTAAATAATGCTTTAAAAACCGCTGTGCACTCACTGCTTCAAGGCGACGTATTTAATGTCATGCTATTTGATCTTGACCATTTTAAAGCAGTTAACGATAGTCTGGGGCACGCGGCGGGTGATGCTTTGCTCGTTGAAGTTAGTCAGCGGGTGCAGGGGCTGCTGACCGACGATGATTTGGTGGCGCGCCTTGGTGGCGATGAGTTTGCCATCATTCAACGCGTTGTGCGTAGTGCCACCAATGAGGCAAAAGTACTGGCAGAAGCAATTGTGTCTGTTCTACGTGAACCGTATCACTTTCATAACCAGGAAATTAACATTGGAGTGAGTGTTGGCATTGCAACCGCACCCGCTGATGGCCGCAATAGCCACGATCTGCTACGTCACGCAGATCTGGCGCTCTATGCGGCCAAGGCGAAAGGGCGCGACCGCTATATGCTCTATGCCGCAGGGATGACAATGGATTCCGGGATCATCGAACAAAGGTAAGCCTATGAAGTGGCTAGTAGCGTTATTAATGACCATTGCGGTGTGGCAAGGTGCCGCTGCTGGTGAGGAGATCGCCTCCTCGCCGACGTTGTCGCGTATTGTGTCTACTGGTGAGATTACTATCGGCCATCGTACCAGCGAAGTCCCCTTCTCCTACCTAGTTAATGACCAGCCAACAGGCTATGCGATCGACCTGTGCCTAAACGTCATCGAAGGTCTGGAGGAAACATTGGGCTTAGGTGATCTCAAGGTAAATTATGTGCCGGTAACGCCTGCAAATCGGTTCATATTAGTACGTAATGGTGAAGTGGATATCGAGTGTGGAGTGACCACCAATACCCCTGAACGTCGCCGTCAGGCCGCTTTTTCATACCCTCATTTTCTGACCGCAACGCGCTATGTATCCCTCGCCGAGCAGCATATGGACAGTTTGCAGGATTTGGCGGGCCGCAGCGTGGTATCAACAACGGGCACTATCAATATTGCCCAGCTCAACGAACTCAATCGCACCGAGGGGCTAGCAATATCGGTAATGCTAAGCCGTAATCATGAAGAAGCCTTTGATATGGTGGCTTCAGGACAGGCTTCCGCGTTTGTGATGGATGAGGTTTTGTTAGCAGGTTTGGTTTCGTCTGCCGTTGACCCTGCCGCTTTTCATATTTCTCAAGCAACACTGAGTAGTGCCGAGCCCTATGGCTTAATGATGCCGCCTGATGATCCTGTTTTTGTTGAGCTGGTCAATAAGGAACTGCGTAACATTTATCAGAGTGAAACTATTCACACTCTTTATGAAAAATGGTTTTTGCAGCCGCTCCCTCCCGATAACCGAGTATTGAACTTGCCGCTAGCGCCAGCGCTTGCCGCTATTTTCGCCAATCCTGAGCAGTACATAGAGTAGAGGAGGTGTGTTATGCGCCGAAGTTTATTGCTTGGGTGGTGTAGTTTGCTGGTAATGATGTCTGGTGGAGAGGCAGCACATGCAACGACACCTATCGATTCGCTTGAACGCATAGAAGCAACCGGCGTGTTAAGGGTTGGCTATGGTGATACAGCGCCATTCTCTTATTTAGATAATCAGGGTAACGTCGTCGGTTACTCTATCGATATTTGCCAACGTTTAGCGAAACAGCTGCAAGTGCAATTAGACCTGCCTTCTCTTGAAATAGCCTATGTGTATCGTACGCCCAGTAACCGGGTGCAACTGCTCAATAGCGGCGATATCGATATTGAGTGTAATGCCAGTACTAATACACAACAGCGGCGGCAGAGCGCGCAGTTTGCGCTTAGCCATTTCTTTGTCTCGGTGCGTTATGTGGCCCTGAAGGAAAATGGCTTTACCACCTTGGAGGACTTGGCCGGGCGTAGCGTGAGCGTGGCGCGTGGCACCGTCAATGTCAGCCAGATCAATCAGGTAAATCGAGAACGCCAGCTGAATTTATCGGTGGTGCCCGTAGGTACATTGCAGGAAGCGTTTGACTTAGTCGCTGATGGGCGCGTAGCGGCCTTTGCGATGGATGATATATTGCTGAGCACAATGATTGCTGAGTCCCAACACCCCGACGCGTACGCGCTTTCCGAAGAAGCCATTACGTCGACAGAGCCACTCGGTTTTTTAATGCGATTGGGCGACGACGCCTTTGCAACTGAGGTGAATAAGGCTCTTGAGCATATTTATACCAGTCCCGAAATGTCGCTGCTTTACGAACGATGGTTTCAGCAACCTATTCCTGGCAAAGACATTACGCTTAATGTGCCGATGAGCACCGTATTGGCTGAGCATTTTATCGCCCCTCGCGAGATGAATGCAGATTAAGTGCATTAGATAAATATAGATTAAGATTTAGCGCAGGTTCATACGGTCTGAGTGTTAAATAAACCACGCATTAACGTTTCCACGATACCGCTGCTCTCATCCGCCAGAGAATGCTGCTGGGGATCCTGCAGCCAGTCGAAACAGACGCCAATCAAAAAGCCATGAAATTGGCGCCGGGCGCTGGCTGGGGTTAAGTCAGCGCGTAAAGTGCCAGCGATTTGGGTTTGTTCAAACAATTGCTCTACTCGCGCCTCTGCGTGCTCAGAGAGTCGAGTGATCATGCAAATCCGCGGGTGCTCCTCTTCTAGTTTCTCGCAGCGGTGCAACACGATGGTGGCTGCTCTCTGCAGTGGCAGGTCGTGGGAAATGGCTGCCAGCGAGCGTAGAGCAATGTCGCGTAAGCAGTCTGCCGGTGCTGAGCCTAGGTGTTCCACCACCTCATCGACAATTTCATCCAGAGGGACACGCACGCGTTCCAAGAGTGCATCGAACAATGCAGCTTTGTCTTCAAAGTGCCAATAAATGGCCCCTCGTGTCACGCCTGCTGCCTGGGCGATGTGCGCCAAGGTGGTACGCGAAACGCCTTGGGCTAAAAAGGTGGTCTCTGCCGCGTCCAGAATGATTTCTCGGGTACGTTCGGCGTCGGCCTTACGACGGGACATAGCGGCTCCTATTATTAAAATAAGTGGTATTTTGGCAGTGATGGATAGCAAAGTCGCGGGTGGGTGATTATTATACACCTCACTGACATTCATGAATGTCAGTGAGGTGACTATATTATTCAACTTGTACCCTGAATGCAGGTTTGAAAATCATCACTGACCGCCATCAAGGAGCTACTCGTGCCCGTTACTCTTCTCCGTTCACTGCCCATCATACTGGCTCTGCTTGTGCTAACGGGCTGTGAGCAACCCCAGGCGCAGTCGACTGATGCCACACGACCGGTAAAATTGATGACACTGCAGTCGGCAAATGCTACGGCCTTACGGCAGTTTCCCGCGCGGGTGGAAGCCTCTACGCGCAGCAATTTGTCATTTCGTATGGCCGGGGAATTATTGGAGCTCAATGTGAGCCCCGGCCAACAGGTGAGCGAAGGCGAGGTGATTGCGCGCATTGATGATCGCAATGTGCAAAGCGAGCTGGACAGCGCCCGCTCGCGCTTGGAGCTCGCCGAGGCAACGCTAGAACGCATGCGCTACACCCTGCAGCGTGGGGCAGTCAGCCAATCCCAGTTTGATCAGTCGGAAAGCGAGTGGCGGGCCGCCCGGGCCACCTTCGAACAGGCACAAGAGCAGGTCGAGCATACAAAGCTACGCGCCCCTTACGATGGTGTGATTGCCCAGGTGCCAGTGAATAACCGCCAGATAGTTCAAGTTCAAGAAACGGTCGCGGTGATCCAGCAGCCAGGGCAGCTAGACGTGGTGTTTCATCTGCCCGAGCAGATCGTGCAGCGCATACCGCGAAATAATGGAACGCCCTTCGGTGATGCGTTGGCGTTTGAAGTGCGCTTTGGTAATAGCGATAAACCCTATCTTGCCCAGCTAGCCTCTTACACCACCCAAGCCAGCGCACAGAGTTTGGCTTATGAAGTCACCCTAACGCTGCCCCAGCCGGACGATATCACCCTGTTAGACGGTATGAGTGCCAATGTGCGGCTCGATTTGAGTTCGCTGCAAACCGAAAATAGCGCCCCGCTGTGGCTACTGCCCACTGATGCGGTGAGCTATGCCGGTGATGATCCCGACCAGGCTCAGGTATGGCGCTTCATCGAGCCAGAAAACGTGGAAGCGGTGCCGGTGGAGGTCGGTCGGTTAACCTCAAACGGCCTGGAAGTTAGCGGAAAGTTGGCAGCGGGCGATCGCGTTGTGGCGGCCGGAGCCCACCGTTTAACCGAGGACACCAGGGTGACCCCGTGGGAAAAAGAGCAGGGGCTTTAACATGGTCGACTACTTTCTACGCCACCGGGCGACCAGCTATTTAATGACCGTGGTGCTGCTGGCGGGTGGCGCGCTGTCGTTTTTGGGCATGGGCCAGTTGGAGTTCCCCGAATTTACCATTCGCAATGCGCTGATCACCACGCAGTACCCTGGTGCGACGCCTGAAGAGGTAGAGCAGGAAGTCACTTCGACACTCGAAGAGTCAATTCAGGAGATGTCATCGATCAAACGGGTTAGCTCGGTGAGTTCTGATGGCCTATCGCAGATCACCGTTGAACTCGAAAGTACGGTGCAGAACGAGGAGTTGGAGCAATTATGGGATTCGCTGCGCCGTAAAGTACAGGATGCCCAGGCCGCGCTTCCGCCGGGTGCGAGTCAATCTCGCGTAAATGACGACTTTGGCGATGTATTTGGTTTCATGGTCAACCTGACGGGCGATGGCTATAGCATGCCGGATCTGGCTGACCATGCTGATTTTCTCAAGCGCGAGCTCGCTTTGGTGAAGGGCGTCGCGAAGGTGTCGCTAAGCGGTGAGCACGAAGAGCGCATCTATATCGAAGTTGATCGCGAACGCCTGCGCGCACTGAATATTCCGTTAACACGATTACAGCAACTGCTTGAGACCCAAAATGCAGTGGCAGACTCAGGGCATCTTAAACAGGATGGCCGCCGTTTTCGTATCACCCCCACGGGCAGTGCGGCAGATATTGAAGCTCTGCGCGCCCTGATTGTCAGTGAGGGCGACGGTGAACTGGTGCGGCTGAGCGATATTGCCGATGTGAGCCGCGAGCTGGCGGAGCAGCCCCAGCAGCTTTACCGCGATATGGGCAGGCCGGCGATCTCGTTGGGCGTCTCCTTTGAAAGCGGAGTGAATGTTGTCGAGGTGGGAGAACGGCTACAGCAGCGTCTGGATGAACTGCAAACCCGCACACCACTGGGTATGGAGCTGAATGTCGTTTATAACCAGCCCCAGGTGGTCGATGACGCAGTATCCGGTTTCCTGGTCAGCTTGATCCAGGCGGTGGCTATCGTGATCGTGGTGCTGATGCTGTTTATGGGCTGGCGCAGTGGTCTGTTAATGGGCTTTATCCTGCTGATCACCATTATTGGCACCTTTATGTTGATGCGCTTTCATGGTTTGCAGCTGGAAAAAATCTCGCTGGGTGCGTTAATTATCGCCCTGGGAATGCTGGTAGATAACGCCATTGTGGTCACCGAAGGCATGCTGGTGGGGTTAAAGCGGGGCAGCACGATTCGTGATTCGGCGCATCAAGTGGTTCGCCAAAATGCCTGGCCCTTGCTGGCCGCAACGCTGATCGCGATTGCAGCCTTTGCGCCCATCGGTTTATCGCCAGACACCACCGGTGAGTTTATCGGCTCGTTATTTTTCGTGCTGCTCTACTCGCTACTGCTGAGCTGGATCACGGCGCTGACGTTAACGCCGTTCTACTTCAAGCTGTTTTTCCGCAATGTTGCCCCCGGCGATGGACAGGAAGACCCCTATAAAGGCGTGGTTTATCGTTTTGTAGGCCGCGTCATTATCACCGGTATTCGTTGGCGCTGGTTAACCTTGACGCTGATGGTGGCGATATTGGCCGGCGCGGTGGTCGGCTTTGGTTCGGTTAAAAATGCCTTCTTTCCGGCCTCTAATACGCCGATCTTTTTTGTCGATTATCGCACGCCGGAAGGTACCGATATTCTCGAAACCCAACGCCGCGTTAGCGAGCTTGAAAAGAGCGTGATGGAGATGGACGGCGTTCGCCACCTGACCACCACCGTGGGCGGTGGAGCGCAGCGCTTTACCCTCACTTATTCACCGGAAGACCGCTATGCAAGCTATGCGCAGTTGATTGTCGAAACCGACGATAAAGCGACTCAACACGACCGCATGGCTGACGTAGAGCAAGTGTTGGAGCGGGATCATAGCGATATTGACTACAAAATCGCCCCGTTGGAGGTCGGTCCTGCGCCCAAAGCCAAGCTAGAGGCGCGTTTCTACGGCAGCGACCCAGCGGTACTTCGCCAGTTGGGCGATCAGGTTGAGGCCATGTTCATCGATACACCGAATATGACCAGCGTGCGCACCAGTTGGCGTAACCGCGTGCAGGCGATTGAGCCCGTTTTTCTTGAAGATACTGCACGTAGGCTGGGTGTGACCCGTGAAGACCTGGCCAGCACCCTGGCGCTAAGTACCAGTGGCAGCCAAGTGGGCATTTACCGCGACGGCAGCGACCTGATTCCGATAGTGGCGCGGGCAATCCCCGCACAGCGTCACGATGTGGATAACCTAGGCTCACTTAACGTCTGGAGCGCAGAGCAAAACCGCTATATCTCCGCCGATCAAGTAATCGGCGATACCACCACACAGGTGGCGGATCCACTGATTATGCGCCGCAATCGCGAACGCATGCTGGCGGTGTATGGTGAGCCGGATCCGCTAAGCGGGGTGACCGCAGCCAGCGTATTGGCCGACATTCGCCCAAGGGTGGAGGCCTTGGATCTACCGGCAGGTTACCGGTTGGAGTGGGGTGGTGAGTTTGAGACCGCTGGCGAAGCGCAGAGTGGGTTATTTTCCTCACTGCCGCTGGGCATAGTGATGATGTTTATTCTCACTGTGGTGCTGTTCAATAACTTCCGCCAGCCGTTGGCTATCTGGTCGCTGGTACCGCTGACGATTATTGGCGTAGTGGGCGCGTTGTTGGTTACCGGGTTACCCTTCTCGTTTATGGCGCTGCTGGGTACGCTGAGCTTGATCGGCATGGTAATCAAAAATGCCATCGTGTTGGTAGAGGAGGTCAACGTGCAACTGCCGTTGCATCAAGACCGCTACCACGCTGTGGTGCGAGCTGCGGTCAGCCGCGTGCGTCCGGTCGCCATGGCCGCGCTGACCACCATGTTGGGCATGATCCCGCTAATTAGCGATGCCTTTTTCGCCAGCATGGCGGTCGCGCTGATCGGTGGCTTGGGTGTCGCCACGCTATTAACCTTAATCGTACTGCCGGTAGTTTACTGCGTGCTCTACCGGATTCGCATACATCCTGATCAATAACTCGAGCAGACTCCTTTCATCTTAGCCGTGGCCTTGACCAATCCACGGCTAAGATAGCCTCTGCAACGATATTCAATGCGCCTACCACTTCGCTCACTGCTGTTTGCAAATCGTTTCTATTTTCATTTGTGAAAATAATTTTCAAACTAGACTAAAGTCTATGCTGCCCAGGCCGATAGCAGTACCTCGTAAAAGATATTGGTCGATTTAAGTTAATCTAAAGCCGCTGGAAGTGCTCTAGCTAGATTATATAAATTGCCAAAAGCTAATGGATCTGGCCTGGAGGCATTCCGCATATGAATCGTGTACTTAGTAATCTATCCGTCAAACTGGGTTTAACCCTTGTTTTGGCCATCTTTTCATTATTAATAATAACCATTGCTTTTCTAGGCTATCAGGCAGGCGAAGAGGGCAGTACTTCGTTAAAAGAGCTTGATCTATCAGGTGATCGCACTTTAGCGCTTAGCCGCAGTCAACGATCCATAGCCTACGCTCAGCTTTTCTACGTTAGTAGCTTCGATGCGTTTGAGAAAGGTGATGCCAGTTCATTCCGTGACTACCTGGCTCGGGCCCAAGATGCTCAGCGAGTTGCGCAAGATTACTTTACAGAGTTTGAAGCCACCAAGCCTGAGTCGGCACTTTCTGATACCGTGACTGCCACCTATGAGAGCTTGATCCAACGGGGGATTATCCCCTTAGAGGAGGCATTGAATACGGGTAACAGCAGTCAGTTTAATACCGCAAGGGAAATGGTGAGTGACTTAAATCAGCAGTTAATTGAGGCTGTTAGTGCTTACAATGATCATCGGGCTGAACGAAACAAGTCGATGATTGCCGATTATGAGAGCGGCATGCAGTTTCTTACTTATATTGATATCGCTGTACTTTTGATTGCCGCGTTAATCGTTCTGTTTGTTCGCATCGCGATGGTGGGCTCTATTGTAAAACCACTAAACGAAGCAGTGGAGCATTTTGAGCGTATTGCCCAAAATGATCTCTCTGGTAAAGTAGATGACCGTGGTAGCAATGAGATCGGCAAGCTGTTTAGTGCTATGCAGCATATGCAAAGTAATTTGGTTAAAACCGTTTCTGAGGTACGCGATAGCAGCGGCTCGATTCATATCGGGGCGCGTGAGATTGCCAGTGGTAACTCGGATCTATCCTCGCGTACCGAGCAGCAGGCGTCTTCCCTGCAGGAAACCGCCGCCAGCATGGAGCAGTTAACCGCTACCGTTAAACAGAATGCCGATAATGCCCGCCAGGCCAGCCAGTTGGCGAACGATGCCTCAAGCACTGCAAGCAATGGTGGTGAAGTGGTTGAGCAAGTAATTACCACCATGCACGGTATTTCTAGCAGCTCGCAAAAAGTGGCGGATATTATTACCGTTATCGACTCTATCGCCTTTCAAACCAATATCTTGGCACTCAATGCTTCTGTGGAAGCAGCGCGGGCAGGCGAACAGGGTCGTGGTTTTGCCGTGGTGGCTAGTGAAGTGCGTAACCTGGCCAGCCGCAGTGCCGATGCCGCCAAAGAGATCAAAGCACTGATTGAGGCGTCATCCACCCAGGTGAAAGAGGGCTCAGCATTAGTCGAAAGCGCCGGTGCGACGATGCGGGATGTGGTCTCCTCTGTGCGCCGGGTGACCGATATTATGGATGAAATCTCCGCGGCTTCTCAGGAGCAGAGTTCGGGCATTGAGCAGGTCAACCAAGCGGTTGCCCAAATGGATGAAGTAACCCAGCAGAACGCGGCCCTGGTTCAACAGGCGTCGTCAGCGGCCAGCTCGTTGGAAGAACAGGCGGCGCGGCTTGAAAGCGTTGTCTCGGCTTTTCGTTTAACTGAGGGGGAGAGCCGTACGCAACACGCCCCGCTTACCTCGCCCCAGCACACGCCACAACACTCATCTCAACAGACACCAGCGCTGATGCGGCCAGCGACGCGTAGCCAAACCAGTAGCAAAACCGCGGCTAGCGCTGAAGATGATTGGGAAGCTTTTTAAGCCAGCGTTTCTCGCCGCTTAGGCTGCGTTCCCCCCTCCGCCATTGCTGTAAGAGGGGGGGAGTGAGCGCTTAGTTACCTGACGAGTTTAGTGCTACTGCAACTTCTTCAACCTGTAGCGCCAGACTCTGCAGGCCGCCGCCGGAGAGGTACCACAGCGCGGGCGTTAGCATAATGACCCGCGCTTTCTCAGCTCCCGCATCTAAGAGCGTTTGCGCTAAGGCATCCGCGTCGGCGGGTTCATTGCCAATCGCGGCGCTGCGATCAATCACCAGTACGACCTGCGGATCAATTTCGCTAATCGCCTCAGGAGAAAGCGGGGTAAAGGTACGGGTACCGCGGGTTTCAGAAGTGACACTTTCGGGCATCGCTAATGCTGCAATGCCCAGTACGTCGTGAACGACCGGGTGCTGATTCAGCATCAGATTGCCGCCGTTGTGGGTTACCACCAGCGTGCGAGGAGCGTTGCTTAGCGCTTCGCGCTGGGTCTCAATCTCGGCATGCAGTGTACCAAGCGCCTCTTCGGCTTTGCTTTCCACTGCTAAACGACTCGCTAGTTCGCGTACATTGGCGTCAAAAGTAGCCAGGTAGTCGTCACCCTGTAGGCTGGTGTTGAGCAGCGGGGCGATTTCGCCAAGCCCCTCTTCCCACTCACCCTGGCGGCCAGTGTAAAGAATCAGGCTAGGCTCGCTTTCGCCAAGGGCATCCATATTCGGTGAGCGCAGGCCGCCAATATCGGTGACGTCATCGGCTGCATACTGCTCAAGATAGCCAGGCAGGCTGGCTTTCGGTACACCCACTACCTGCTCGTTTAAACCTAGTGCATCCAGCGTATCCAGGCTGCCTAAGTCGAAGGTGGCGATTCGCTGGTCGGCGCTCGCGGTGGCGCTGGCAGTTGCTAAGAGTATAGCGGTGGTAGTGGTAGCGAACTTCATTGGGTTTCCTTTTGTGAGAAAGAATTTTATATGCGATATTTTCTCATGTTCTCAAGGATGCTGACTTTTGTCGCTACTGGGTGATGGAACAGTATGTTGCAGAAAACGCGACCGCCCTCACAAACTGAGGGCGGTGGGTAGCGCTAACGGCTGTTTAAAAAAAAGAGGGTAAAGAGGTTAAGAGGCGACCCGGAAAGGATTGCGTGGGTCGTTATCCCAGGCCAGGAAGGGTTGGCCGGTCTCCTGGGGCACCATGGTGATGCAGTTATCTACTGGGCAAGTGATCTGGCAAAGGTTACAGCCCACACACTCCTCTTCGATCACTTCATAGCGTCGCGCGCCGTCCTGCTCGGTGAGCTTGGCAATCGACTGGTGGGAGGTATCCTCGCAGGCGATATAACAGCGGCCGCACTCGATGCACAAATCCTGATCGATCTTGGCGATGGTTTTGAAGTTGATGTCGAGGTGTTTCCAGTCGGTGGTTTGCGGTATCGCCTTACGGGAGAACGCCTCGATGGAGTCGTAGCCTTTTTCCGCCATCCAGCGAGAGAGGCCGTCTTTCATCTCCTCCACAATCCTAAAGCCGTTGAGCATCGCTGCCGTACACACCTGCACGCTGCCGGCACCTAGGGCGATAAACTCCGCCGCATCCCGCCAGGTGGAAATGCCGCCAATGCCGGAAATGGGTAGCGTTGGAGTGGACGGATCACGGGCAATTTCTGCCACCATGTTCATCGCGATAGGCTTCACGGCGCTGCCACAGTAGCCGCCGTGAGTGCTCTGGTGGCCCACGGTGGGCTTGGCGACCATATTGTCCAGGTCGATACTGGTAATCGAGTTGATGGTATTGATCAGCGATACCGCGTCGGCCCCGCCGCGCAGCGCCGCCTGGGCACCGACGCGAATATCGGTGATATTAGGTGTGAGTTTGACGATGACTGGTTTGGAGTAGTGCTTTTTGCACCAGTAGGTGACTTTCTCGATCAGGTCGGGGTTTTGGCCCACCGCCGCGCCCATGCCGCGCTCCGGCATTCCGTGGGGGCAACCCAGGTTGAGCTCGATGCCGTCCGCGCCAGTGGCTTCCACTAGCGGCAGAATGTAGGCCCAGGCTTCTTCATTACAGGGCACCATAATGGAAACGATCAGCGCACGATCGGGCCAGTCCTTTTTCACCTGAGTGATTTCTTTAAGGTTGATCTCCAGCGAGCGGTCGGTAATCAGCTCGATATTGTTAAAGCCGATCACCTCGCGGTTTTTTCCGTAGTGGGCTGAGTAGCGGGAGGAGACATTCACCGCAGGCGGCTCTTCGCCAAGGGTTTTCCATACCACGCCGCCCCAGCCAGCTTCATAGGCGCGTACCACGTTGTAGGCTTTATCGGTGGGCGGTGCAGAGGCCAGCCAGAATGGATTGGGGGCTTTAATACCGGCAAAGTTAACCGATAGGTCAACGCCATTGACCACGCTGTCACCGCTGTCTTTCTTACCCGGTGGTGTAAAAGTGAGTGTGTTCATGCGGCCTCCTGCTTGGCGACAAGCGCCTGATGAATGGCGTGAGCCGCCAGTTTGCCGTGTTGCACGGCCTGAACGGTAAGGTCTTGACCGGGCTTCACACAGTCGCCACCGGCATACACATTGGGCAGTGAGGTTTGGAACATCTCATTAACGTGAATGCGCTCGCCGTCCCGGGCAAGCTCAGCGGCGGTGGTATCGCTTAGGCTCGCGCCTTCGAAGCCTTGGCCGATGGCGGTGAAGACAGCATCGGCGGCGATCTCAAAGGTTTCTCCAGTAGGGGTTAAGCGGCCCGCTTGATCATGGGTCTTGGCAAAGCGCATGCCCGTCACGCGGCCTTGATCATCCAGCAGAATCTCGTCGGGCTGGGCCCAGGTCACCATCCGCACGCCGTTGGCTTTGGCAATCTCTTGTTCATGGTCGGTGGCGGACATGGCTTCAATGCCGCGACGGTAAACCAGCGTTACCTCCGTAGCGCCTAAGCGGGCCATTTGGGTGGCCATATCGATAGCGGTATTGCCCGCGCCAATCACGATACAGCGTTTGGCCACCGCAAGGCTGCCCAGATCGTCGGTCTGGCGGAGAACCTTGATGTAGTCCACCGCAGGCATCAGACCGGGTGCTTGTTCCCCGGTTAAACCCAGGGCACGGCTAGCGCCCAGGCCCAAGCTGAGAAACACGCTATCGTACTGATTATGGAGCGTAGCAAGCTCCAGGTTTGCGCCCAGCCGTTGGTCGTACTGGATCTCGATGCCACCGATCTCAAGCAAGAATTCCACTTCCTTGCGGGCGAAGTCGTCGGTCATTTTGTAGCGGGCGATGCCGTGCTCGTTCAGCCCGCCAGGCTTTTGTTCGGCTTCAAAGATGGTCACCTGATGACCGAGCATCGCCAGTCGGTGCGCGCAGGAGAGCCCGGCAGGTCCGGCGCCGACCACGGCCACATGACTGCCGGTAGAAGTGGCGCGTTTGAAGGGGTGGCCGTCGAACTGCATGTGGTCGGTGGCATGACGCTGCAGCAAACCGATCAGCACCGGCTGGCATTCGGCGTCGTGGTTGCGCACGCAGCTGCGCTCGCAAAGAATTTCCGTGGGGCACACCCGGGCGCAGCTGCCGCCTAAAATGTTGGCTTCCAGAATGGTTTCCGCCGCGCCGTTGATATTGTTCTCGCTGATCTGGCGAATAAAGCTGGGAATATCAATATCCGACGGGCAAGCTTCGACGCAGGGCGCATCAAAGCAATAGAGACAACGCTGACTTTCGATCATCGCCTGGCGATGGGTCAGCGGCGGATGTAGATCGCTAAAGTTGCTTGCCAGCGTATCCGGGTCGTAGGTGCCGACCTCTTTTGCGCTGGGTAGGTGGTTCAGTGGGCTAGTCACAGTAAAGCCTCCGCTGTTGTTATGGGCACAGCTGTTATCTTTTTACGGCCATCGGCGCATTCAGCTCGGCGCGCTTGGCCAGCAATTCGAAGACACCGGGGTAGGCGGGGCGCTCCAAATAGCGGCCCGCACCGCGCTCGGCACGCAGCTCACCATCCCGCCACACCCATTTGCCCTTGCTAATGGTGTGACGGGCAATGCCGCGCACCGTTTTGCCCTCGAAAATGTTGAAATCGACGTTCTGGTGGTGGGTTTTGGCAGAAATCGTCCGGGTGCCGTTGGGATCCCACACCACGATATCTGCATCGGAACCTACTTGAATCGCCCCTTTGCGCGGGTAGAGGTTGAAAATCTTGGCGGTGTTGGTCGATGTCAGCGCGACAAACTCCTGGGGCGACAGCTTGCCGGTGTTGACGCCTTCATCCCACAACACGGCGAGGCGGTCTTCCACGCCAGCGGTGCCGTTGGGGATTTTAGTAAAGTCATCCTTGCCCGCGGCTTTCTGATCGGCACAGAAACAGCAGTGGTCGGTGGCGGTGGTTTGCAGATTGCCCGACTGCAAGCCGTGCCAGAGCGCTTCCTGGTGGCCCTTGGGCCGGAAGGGCGGGCTCATCACGTGGGCAGCGGCGCGGCCCCAGTCGGTATCCTGGTAGACGCTATCGTCGATGAGCAGGTGCCCGGCTAAGCATTCGCCATAAACCGGATGACCCTGCTGGCGGGCGTAGGCAATTTCATCCACGGCATCTTTGGTGGACACGTGAACCAGATAGATCGGTGCGCCCAGGGTGCTGGCAATGCGAATCGCCCGGCTGGCCGCTTCGCCTTCCACCTGGGGTGGGCGCGAAAGCGGATGGGCTTCCGGCCCGGTCATGCCCTGGGCGAGCAGTTTTTGCTGCATGTGGTAGACCAGCTCACCGTTTTCGGCGTGAACCGTAGGCACCGCGCCTAGCTCCAGACAGCGCGAGAAGCTTTCCACCAGAATGTCATCAGTGGCCATGATCGCGCCCTTGTAGGCCATAAAGTGTTTGAAGCTGTTCACCCCGTGTTCATGAACCAGGGTGCCCATTTCCTCTCGCACGCTATCGTCCCACCAGGTAATCGCCACGTGGAAGGCAAAATCGGTGGCGGCTTTTTCCGCCCAGCCTTGCCAGGTTTCGAAGGCCTCAAGGAGCGACTGACCTGGCTGTGGGATCACGAAGTCGATGATCGAAGTGGTGCCCCCGGCCAAGGCCGCGGCGGTGCCGGTATAGAAATCTTCGCTGGCCACGGTGCCCATGAACGGCAGTTGCATGTGCGTATGGGGATCGATACCGCCGGGCATCACCAGTTGATCGCTGGCATCGACAATTTCACACCCTTCAGGGACATCTAGATCGGTGCCAATCGCATGGACTTTACCGTCGACACACAGTACGTCTGCGCGGTAGGTATCGGCGTGGGTGACCACGGTGCCGCCCTTGATTAATAAGCTCATCGTTCGCTCCTGTTGTTTTTAAATAGAAAACTTAACCAGCAACCTGTTTTTTACCAGCAGAATCATTCACCGTCGGTCAGGCGGGTATAGGTTTCCGGGCGACGGTCGCGGAAGAACTGCCAGTTGTTGCGTACCTCCCGCACCATGTCCAAATCGATCTCGTGCACCAGCAGCTCGTCTTCTGTTTCGCTGGCCTGAGCTTCGATTTTGCCGCGGGGGTTAACGATATAGCTGGAGCCGTAAAAGTCGCCGATGTTCCACGGCGCCTCGGTTCCAACTCGATTGATCGCAGCGATAAAGCAGCCATTGGCGGCGGCAGAGGCAGGTTGCTCTAACTCCCACAGGTATTGGGAAAGACCGGCCACGGTGGCGGAAGGGTTGAAAATCACCTCAGCGCCGTTGAGAGCAAGCGCCCGCCAGCCTTCGGGGAAGTGACGGTCGTAGCAGATATACACGCCGATTTTGCCGTAGGCAGTATCGAACACTGGCCAGTTGGATTTTCCCGGCTTGAAGAAGAATTTTTCCCAAAAACCGGCTACTTGGGGAATATGGGTTTTGTGGTACTTGCCTAAGTAACTGCCGTCAGCGTCGAATACCGCTGCGGTGTTGTAGTAAACACCGGTTTCAGTCTCTTCATACACCGGCACGATGATCACCATGCGGTGCTCGGCGGCGAGCTTCTGCATCATCTGGCAGGTAGGGCCTTCCGGTACCCGCTCGGCGGCGGCGTACCACTTGCCGTCCTGGCTGGGGCAAAAGTAGGGCTGGTTAAACACTTCCTGGAAGCAAAGCACCTGCACGCCCTGGTCAGCCGCTTGCTGAATCATTGGCAGATGTGCCTCGTTCATGGCGTCGCGAATAGCTTCTGGTTCAAGGTCGGTGCTGGTTTTCAGGCCCATCTGAATCAACCCGATTTTCATCTTCTGCATGAGACGCTCCCTCTGATTGTTGATGTGTAGCGTATGTTTGTAGTGTTCTTGAAACTAGTTTTGTAAAGCTGACGAAATAGACAGCTTTTGTTGAAAGTAGCGCTGGGTAGGTGGTTTTAGCAAGTCTTTAAAGGAGATTTGTTAAATCGTCTTTAACTCATTGAGTTTGCTTATTTTTATTGTTCCATTTGGTGATATTCACTTTTTTGGTGAGGTCTTGCACTGTTTTGGATGGTTTTTTTATTCTTTTAAAATCATTGGTTTGGTATATTTCTAGCGAGTGTTTTTGGTTTTTTTCTGTTTGAAATTGGTGCAAATATTTTTTTTGATCTAGCTTTGTTTAGTTGGTTTTTGTTTTAGGTGGGGAAAATATAAAGATAAAAAGCTAACAATAATAATGTTGTCCAGGAAGGCAGCTTTTTAATCAATGAGTTAATTGATCTGCTTTTTCAAGTAGGCATGCTTATTGCTTGTTTTCTAAAAGCTATGGTTTCTAAGAACGATGGTTTTGAAAAACAATGGTTTCTAAAAGCCATGATTTCTAAGCGCCTTTTTGAAAAGCTCCACTGGCCGTGGGAGCTAGGCAGCGCAATAACGCAATGCTGAGGAGATAAAAAATGACCGAAACAACCTCTCAGATGGTGGATCGAGGTGGGCTGGTAGAGCTAGATGTAGGGGACGATGTACGCAGTAGTTCGCGCTTTAATGAGGATATTGCGCCTACCCAGGCCAGCGAGCGCACCTGGAGTAAGTGGAATATTGCGGCACTCTGGGTAGGCATGTCGATCTGCGTGCCCACCTACACCCTAGGCGGGGTATTAACCGCCTACTTCGGGCTGAGCGTGGGGGAGGCGTTGTTTGCCATTTTGTTGGCCAACGTGATCGTGCTGATACCTCTTACCTTAAACGCCTTTCCCGGTACGAAGTTTGGTATTCCTTTTCCGGTGGTTTTACGCTCTTCGTTCGGTATTTTAGGTTCCAACGTACCCTGTCTGGTGCGCGCCCTGGTCGGCTGCGGCTGGTTTGGTATTCAAACCATGTTTGGCGGTTTGGCCATTCATCTGTTGCTCTCCGAGTTGATTCCCGCTTGGGCTGCGATGGGCGGTGTTGGTGAAGTCATCGGCTTTTTTGTCTTTGGTGCGATGAATCTCTATGTGGTGATTCGTGGTGCAGAGTCGATTAAATGGTTGGAAACCTTCGCCGCACCGCTGCTGTTAGCCGTTGGTGTTGGGCTGATGATATGGGCGTGGCCAAATATGTCGATGTCCGAACTACTGGCACAGCCGCCGTCGCGGCCTGAAGGGGCATCGGTATACGGCTACTTCTTCGCGGGCTTAACCGCCATGGTGGGTTTTTGGGCCACGCTGTCGCTGAATATTCCCGATTTCAGTCGCTTTGCCAAAAGCCAAAAAGATCAGATCGTTGGTCAGGTGATTGGGCTGCCGCTAACGATGTTTTTCTTTGCCGCACTCGGTGTCGTGTTAACCGCTGCTTCCGAAACGCTGGTAGGGGAAACCGTTGCCGACCCGGTACGTTTGATTGGCTATATCGACAGCCCCTTCTGGGTGGTACTGGCGATGCTGTTGATCATTATCGCCACGATCTCTACCAATACGGCTTCTAACATCGTGTCGCCTACCAACGATTTTCAGAACATTGCGCCCAAATTGATTAACCAGACGCGCGGCGTGCTGATGACTGGCGCGGTGGGCGTGTTGTTGATGGGCTACGATCTGCTGCAAAAAGCGGGCGTTATTCCGCCAGGGGTTTCTCTGGAGCAGATGTACTCCAACTGGCTGCTGGGTTACTCCAGCCTGCTGGGGCCCATCGCGGGCATCATGGCGGTGGACTACTTCCTGATCAAAAAGCAGCGTTTGGATGTGCCCAGCCTGTATATGGATAACCATGCTTATCCTGCGGTGAACATCGCGGGTTTTATCGCCTTTGGCGTGCCGGTGGCGCTTACGTTGCTATCGCTGTTAACTGGCACCATGAACTGGTTCTACGACTACGGCTGGTTTACCGGCTCGGCGCTGGGGGCAATTGTTTACTATGTGGCAAGCCAAGTGTTGGTGTCATCGCCCCAGGCGGGGCCAGCGCCGATAATGGCCAATGAGGCAACCGAGCAGCGTTAAACATACTGCCGGGTTTAGCTGCTTTTGATTAAGCGTAGAAACGCATCGACCACTCGGTTGGGGCGGCGGTCGTGGCGGGTGATCAGCACAAAGGGGATGCGGTAGTGCTGCGTGTTGGCATGCAACGCTCGCATCTTGCCCGCTGCCACCCACTGTGCAGCTACGTGTTCAGGCAGAAAGCCGATAAATCGCCCGGTAAGAATCAAAAAAGCGGCGCCTTCTCGGTCGGATGCTGAGGCACGAAGGCTTAGCGCATCATGCGCCTGTCGGGCCTCAACCGGTAGCGGATAGCGGGGCGAAATAGCCGAGTGTTGGGCGATATCAGCACCACTGAGCGTGTCGTCGTCCTCCGTAAACAGGGGATGGCCAGCCGCACAGTAAAGATATGATGGCTCATCATAAAGGTGCCGCGCTTCTAAACTGGTGGGCAGGTTCACTGCAGGCACTACGCCGACGTGCAAGTGGCCATCCATCACCCCTCGAATGACCGCGTCAGAAGGCTCCATATGAATATGCAGCGTGACCTCATGCTCCGGCGCGCTGAGCTCAGCCAGTGCATTGGTCACGTGCATGGCGGGTAGTGTCACCAAATTATCGGTAATGCCGATATTCAGCTCGCCTTTAATCGTTTGGTGCAGGGCGTTAACGTCGCTTTTAAACGTTTCAAGCGCGGTCAGTAGCGTCAACCCTGCCTGATAAATCTCTTTACCCTCTTCGGTTAAACTAAACCCGCCACGCCCCCGCTGGCAGAGCGAAAACCCCAGCCTCCCCTCCAAGTCGTTCATGTGTTGGCTAATCGCCGAACGACTAATGCCCAGCGTGGTTTCCGCCGCGGTAAAGCCACCGCACTCAACGACCGTCTTAAAAATACGGATTAGGCGTATCTCGTAGTCGCTCATTTGGCCCAGCGATGCCATAACAATTTCCTGGTAGATTGGCTATCCATGCATAACGTCACGCTTTTCAGGGCATTAACGGTGATAAAAACTGATATACATCCTAAAAGCACCGCGGCACTATCGGATAAAGCCACGTGTCAGCGCGTGTTATGTATCATTTTTAGTTACTTTTTACACTGTATCAGGTGTCCCCCTGGGTTACCTGAATAAGGCTTCTGCGCGATGTCCGCTACCTCCAATGATGTAAATGATGATGTATTGAAAGCCACCAAGACTTATCGCCAACAGCGCCGCCATGTGATTGGGCTATATCTGCTAGCACTGCTTGTCATGATGGTGCTTTTCGGCTGGCTGCTGAGTGAACAGTATCGGCAAGAAATTGAGGCCGCCGAGTCGCGGATTACCGCCCGCGCTAATGTGGTTGCTGAGTGGGCAAAAGGCGTATTTGCACAAAGCGGGCAAGCGCTTTTTGGGCTTGCTGAGATGCTAACCCTGCAAGGCATGCCAGATAGCGATAATGCCCAGGCCCTTCAGCGCTCGCTAGAAAACCTGACCCTGTATGTGCCCATGGTGGACGAAATCGCTGTGTTGAGCGCTGAAGGCCGAGTAATGGCGAGTGGCCGCAGCAGCCGAAGAGCAGGTGCTGATATCAGCGATACGACGTTGTTTAATGCCTTTAAGCAAGCAGGACAAGAAGAACTGATTACCCCGCTTTACTGGTCTATCAGCGACCAACGCTACTATTTGTACCATGGTCGACGATTAGAAACCTCGTCCGGCGAGTTTGCTGGGGTGGTCATCTCTAGCATTGTACCTGAAGTGTTTGCCGACGCTCTGGAGCAGATGAGTGTCTATGACGGCGAGAGCATTGCCCTGGTCGACCCCGGATTAAAATTTATTGCTCGCTACCCGACCCCCGAAAAGCCATTTTCGATTGGCAGTCAAATTGAGAGTCCAGAAACGGCCGAGTGGCTTACCCGTGGTGAGTCCACATGGTCAATCAACATTGACTCACCTATTGATGGCCGAAAACGGCTGTTTCGCATGCTGAGAGTAGGCGAGTATCCGATGCTGGCTGTGGTTGGCGTTGATCTTCACGAATTGCTCTCGGCCTGGCGGCAGCGTGCTTTGATTTTAATGTTGGTGACGGCAGTGATTGCCCTGCTGGGTGCTTGGGGGGCGCGCCACTACCTGAATCGTTTAGCGTTGTCGCATCAACTGCGTCAGCGTATTGAGGAGCGTGAACAGGCTCGTGCCGAGGCCCAAATCGCTGCTGCCGCCTTCCAGACGCACTTAGGCATCCTTATTACCGATCCACAGGGCATCATTCTTAAGGTGAATGAGACCTTTAGCCGCATTACCGGCTATAGCGAAGCGGAGATAGTGGGTAACAATCCGCGCATGTTTAGCTCTGGGCTACAAAACGCCGCCTTTTACCGCCGTTTATGGAAGCGTGTTATCAAAACCGGCAACTGGGAAGGCGAGATATGGAACCAGCGTAAGAATGGTGAACTGTTTCCCGAGTGGCTAACCATTAGCGCTGTCTACAGCGTTGAGGGCACCTTAACTCACTACGTGGCCACCATGAGCGATATCAGCGAGCGTAAAGCCGCTGAGCAAGAGATTCATCAGTTAGCATTTTATGACACCTTAACCGGGTTGGCCAACCGGCGGCTGTTTATGGATCGCATAGGTAATGCCCTTAAAGAGCTTCAGCGCCATCAGCGTTGCGGCGCACTGCTATTTATCGATATCGATAACTTTAAGCAAATCAATGACACTCTGGGGCACTATGCGGGGGATCAAGTATTGCAGAGCGTTGCTCGGCGAATGGGGCAGATGTTGCGCGATACCGATACCTTGGCGCGGCTGGGAAGCGATGAATTTGCGGTATTAATCGAAGGCGTGGATAGCAATTACGCTCAAACCACCCGGCTGGCAGAGCGTATTGCGCACAAGCTGCTGGCAACTCTTAACGAATCAATCACTCTGGCCGAAGAGAGCATCACGGTGACGGGGAGCATTGGTATTGCGATCATGGCCAGCAATGAGTACGGCGTGGATGACTACCTGCAGCAGGTAGATATGGCGCTCTTTCAGGCTAAGAACAACGGCCGCCATGGCGTGTGCTTTTTTGACCCCTCGATGCAGGCTGCGCTACTGGCCCATGTGAAATTAGAAGCGGATCTGCGCCAAGCGCAGGCCAGCCAGCAGTGGCAGCTCTATTATCAGCCCCAAGTGGATCACCATGGCGTGATCACTGGCGTTGAGGCGCTGCTGCGCTGGCATCATCCTGAACGCGGCATTGTTTCACCAGGCGATTTCATTCCGCTGCTGGAAAGCAATGAGCTGATAAACGATGTAGGCGAATGGGTATTGGAAGATGCCTGCTATCAATTAGCGCGTTGGGCGCAGCATCCACAGCTCAGCAAACTGACCATATCGGTGAATATTAGTCCGCTTCAGTTTCGCGATGAGCAGTTTCTGGCTCGTGTAGAGGGGGTGTTTGCGCGCACTCAGGCGCCGCTTCAGCGGCTAAAACTGGAGGTGACCGAGTCACTGTTTGTGGAAGCGCGAGACGACGCCAGAGATAAAATGCTTGCCCTTAAAGCGCGCGGTGTACGCTTCTCTCTGGATGATTTTGGCACCGGCTACTCGTCCCTGGCCTATTTAGCGCAACTGCCGCTGGATCAACTGAAAATTGACCAATCCTTTGTGCAGCAGGTGCTCGAAAGCCAAGCCAACGCAGCGATTGTCGAGAGTACCATTGCCCTGGCAGAGAGCCTCAATCTAGAGGTCATTGCAGAAGGCGTAGAGACCAAAGCGCAGCAGGCGTGGCTACTGGCGCACGACTGTCACGCTTATCAAGGCTATCTGTTTGGGCGGCCGGTTACTGCAGAGGCCATCGAGAGATTGATTACGGGCGCTTAACCCAGCGTCAGTAAGCGGAGTTGGCCTTCGATATCGAGAGCGGGGCTCGTATCGGGAAGAATAACTTCCAGCCGGGAGTCTTGCCGCCACGCGCTGCTTTCAACGCTCAGCGTACCTCCGGCGCGGTTAAAGCGTTTCCAGCCGCTATCGGTATGAAACACGCCTTTAATGCGTGCCTCTCTGGGGAGTTCTCCCAAACAGGTGGCCAAGCTATCCAGGTCGAAGCGCTCGCTTGGGTGCCAACGTAACCCCGTACTGGTGTAGCCCAGCGAAGTGCCGGTTTCACGCTGGGGCTTGCCGGGCGGGGGCGGAAAATCAAAAAAAGACCCGGCTAAGCTGGGTGTTGTCGCCAACTGTTGATGGTTGGCGGGTACGCTGATATCGCTCCCTTCGGCGCGTCCGCTCTGGGTCAACAGTCCTATGGGTAGTTCGCCTTGGGGAGCTTCCTGCACCCATTTACGCGGCGGCCAGCGCTGTGCCACAAACGCATGAGCGGCGCCGAGCTGCTCGGGCGTGCTCTGGTCGAGCATGGTGAGTGCCACGGCATCGGCCATATCGAGCTGGTCGCGGAAGGTGTCGTGCGTTCGGGAGCGGGCGTCATCTAATCGGCGTGGGTCGAGAGTAGCAATAATATCGCGTACCTCGACCACTTCCTGGAAGGCTTCCCCTCGCAGTAGATCCAACAGACCTGCCGGGTGGCCAAGGCCTGAGGGCTCGATGATGACGCGATCAGGCTTGCTGCGTGCGAGTAAATTCACCAGCGCCGCTTGCAGTACAAAGGCGAGCTGGCAGCAAAGGCAGCCGCCGGGAAGGCCCTTCACCACCACATCGTCACGGGCATCAAACATCGCCTGGTCGATGCCGATTTGGCCAAACTCGTTGACCAAAATGGCCCATGTTTCATCCACAGGCTTCTGTTCGATGAGGCTGTGGATAAGCGTTGTTTTACCGCTGCCGAGAAAGCCGGTAATGATATGCACCGGCACTTTTGCCAACCGTTCTGACGCTGCCAACGCCTAGCCCCCTGTCATATTCATAAAGCGTACTACCTGCACATCGCCATCGGTGGTGAAGTGATGGCGCTCGGGCTTAAGCGGCAGGGCGTTGATGATCGCCTCTTTTAGCGCCTGCATATTACCGGGGTGACGGCGTAGCACGGCGCGAAGATCGACCGAGTGTTCGTTGCCTAAGCACAGCAGCAAGCGGCCTTCCACGGTCACACGCACCCGGTTACAGGTATCGCAAAAGTTGTGGCTATGGGGGGAAATAAACCCAACCCGGCTGTCGCTATCGGCCATCTTGAAGTAGCGCGATGGGCCGGGTGTGGTTTCGGTCGTGGGGATCAGCGGATAGCGCGTTTCGATCAAGTCTTGAACGTCATCGCTGGAGTAGAAGGTTTCCGCCCGTGAGTGGTCAGCAACATCGCCCAGCGGCATCTCTTCGATAAAGCTAATATCGAGGTTTTCCTGGCGTGCAAAGGTGACCAGGTCTATTACTTCGTCGTCATTGCGACCTTTTAAGATCACCGCGTTGAGCTTGATGCGTTTAAAGCCCGCTTCCTGGGCGGCATGAATGCCGTCGATCACTTTGGCTAAATCGCCGGTGCGGGTGAGCTGCTTAAAGCGCTCCGCATTTAGCGAGTCCAGACTAATGTTCAGCCGCCGCAGACCGCTTGAGTAAAGCTGCTTGGCGTGCTTGCGTAGGCTGGCACCGTTGGTGGTCATAGTGAAGTCGTTAAGGCCTGGCATGGCGCCGATCTCATCGACCAGTTGCTCAATGCCGCGGCGTACCAGCGGTTCGCCGCCGGTAAGGCGAATTTTCTCGACCCCCAACTCAGTGAAGGCGCGCGCCACCATGGCGATCTCTTCCAGCGTCAGTACCTGGGCGCGGGGCAGAAACGTCATCTCCTCGCTCATGCAGTACACGCAGCGGAAATCGCAGCGATCGGTGACCGAGATGCGCACGTAGCTAATGCGCCGACCAAAGTCGTCGATCAGTTGCTGGTCAGCGTCTGGCTGGACAGATCGCTGCTGATTAGCTTGTGGTTGTGCGGGTCGTTGCTCGGTCATAGCCATCCCGTTAGTGGTTGTATGCTGACTACCTCGCCTGGCTGGGCGCCTGCCTGGTCGTCGGCAAGCTCAATCAAGCAGTTAGCAGCCACCATCGAGGTTAAAATGCCCGAACCCTGGGCGCCGGTACTACGCACGAGTAACCGTCCTTCGCTATCAGTATGGTAAACGCCACGGATAAAGTCAGTGCGCTTCAAGCGACTTTTTATGGCGGTGTCGGCAATCGCAGTAAGGCGATGGGGTGTTGATGTCGGCTGCCCATACAGCCGATCCAGCAGCGGCGAGACAAACTGTAGAAAGGTTACCATGACCGCCACCGGATTGCCGGGCAAGCCAACAAACGGCGTGCGCTTTTCACCCAGCCAGCCGCAAGCCATGGGGCGCCCAGGTCGCAGCGCTACCCGCCAGAAGGCTAGGCGGCCTAACTGTTCCAGAGCCTCACGGGTAAAGTCAGCCTGGCCAACGGAAACACCGCCGCTGGTGATTACCAAATCGCTCTGCTCTGCAGCGTCTTCAAGGGCCGTTTTAATGGCGTTTAAATCGTCTGGGAGAATGCCCAGGTCAATGACATCGGCGCCGTGTTCGGCAAGCAAGCCCATCAGGGTGAAGCGATTGGCATCGTATATACCTGCTTTGGGCAGCGGCTCACCGGGAGCAGCGACTTCATTGCCAGTGGAAAAGATCGCCACCCTTGGGCACTGACATACGGCAACATCTGCGTAACCTAACGACGCTAAAAGCCCTAGGGCCGCCGCATCGAGCCGTGCTCCCGCAGGCAGTGCCGTGTCGCCGAGACCAATATCCTCACCGGCCTGGCGAACATGTTGGCCGTGTTTGAGGAGTTCTGGCGACGCGATGATCACATGCCCAGGCTGCTCATCTAACGGTTCGCGGAGCTGTTCACTCATCACCACGGTATCGGTGCCCGGCGGCAGTGGGGCACCGGTGGTGATGCGTACACAGTGACCGGCAGGTACTAATTCGCGGCGATACTGACCGGCCAACACCTCTCCAGCCAACGGCCAGCGGGTCTGCTTGGCTCCAACACCTTCTCTGGGCAAGGCTAGCGCTACGCCGTCCATGGCCGCATTGGTATTTTGCGGCACGTTAATGGGGGCTTTCACGGTTGTGGCCAATCGGCGACCATGAGCCTGCGCCAGCGGAATCCGTTCGCTGCCCAGCGGGCGTTCAATCAAGGTGGCGAGCGCCTGACGCGCTTCGTCCACGCTGAGCATCTGCTCGCCAAGATCAAAGCAGGAGAGGGTCATTTCACCTCCTTGCTCGAAGAACCCATGAGTATTTTTTCCAGGTGCAGCTTCTCTTCCTCAGTATTAAGGTTAGCAAAGGCATCAGGGCAGTCCGACATATCAACCTTGCACCAAGCATGGCGAGCGTACCAACGATCGATCTTACGCTCGCCCTCGGCCAAGGTGGCGGCCAAATCATCGGCCAGCGAGGTACGCAGTAGTGCAACTACCGGGTGCAGCCGTTCGCCATCAAAAGCCACAGCGATATCATGCTGGCCAATACCTTGTACCATGCGCGCCACTAAATCGTCAGGTAGGGCGGGGGAGTCGCAGGGAACGACCAGTAGCCACGGCGTTTTTGCCGCCTGCAGGCCGCTATAGATCCCCATCAAAGGGCCTTTAAAGCCGCCTTCGGCACCGTCCATTACAACATCCGCTATAACGCGATCGGCAAAAAAGCGGTAGGCGTCAGCATTGCGGTTGGCGTTAATCAGTAGCTCGGCCACCTGACCTTCAAGGCGCTTCACCACATGGCCGACGAGTGGCAGGCCCGCAAAAGGCTCCAGCCCTTTGTCACGACCGCCCATTCGGCGCCCTTCGCCGCCCGCGAGAACCATGCCAGTGAGGTCGTGAGTAGGGATCATGAGCTTGCCTTTTTTGATGAGCGGTATTCTTGCGATGAACGGGCATGGGATGGGCGCGGTGGAATAGCGTCCAGGGCTAAACGGTTTTGGGTGTTGATCGCTTGGAAATGGCGCCCTTTGGCGCGGGCAATTAACATCACGCCGAAGCGTTCGGCCAGTTCGACGCCTTTTTGGGTGACGCCTGAGCGAGAAACCAGCACGCTAATGCCCATTTGTGCCACTTTGAGTACCATTTCGGAAGTCAGTCTCCCGGTGGTGTAGAAAATATCCGCATTGGCGCTGTCGGCCTGTTGTAGCCATTGGCGCCCCGCCAAGGTATCCACCGCGTTATGCCGTCCTACGTCTTCAACAAAGTCGAGTACGTCGGTTTGCTGGCACAGCGCGCAGCCATGAACGGCGCCAGCGCTGCGGTAGGTCTCGTTGTAGGCGTTAAGGTTTTGCAGCAGCTGATAAAGCGTGGATTGTGCCAATTGAGTATCGGGCAGCGCCGTGAGAGCGGTTTGGTCGAGCAGTTTACCAAATACCGTGCCCTGGCCGCAGCCGGTGGTGACCGTACGGGTGCTTAAGCGTATTTCTAAATCCTCGGGCAGATGGCGAGTAATCACTACCGCGGCTTCTACTTCCCAATCGACTTGCACGGCCTCTAAATCAGCCGCGGCGTTCAGCAGCCCCTGATTGCGCAGATAGCCGACCACCAGAGCCTCCGGGTCGTCACCCAAGGTCATCAAAGTGACAATTTCACGCTTGTTGAGGTAGACCGTCAACGCTCTTTCAGCGGCAATCGCCTGCTGGCGTGCATCGCCATACTCGTCAACGATGCTGATCTCGGTAGTGGCCGGTAAGCGGGCTCGGCTTAACTGAAGGGCGTGCATCCGCAATCCTCGCTGCTGATATGAAAGCATCTGAGCCTGATAAAATACCTGAGTAAAAAGGTCAGAGTTGACGATGATGGCGCTGGAGAGGCTTACTTGTCTACCTGTTCGACTGCTATCCGTTCAAAGTCTAGGTGCTTCGCTTAAGTACTGTGCTCAAGTGCTGTGCTTAGATACTTCGCTAAGGGGTTTAACGCGATGTCTGATAATTTACGTTCACTGAGTATCACCCTGGTCGCCGAGGCTAAGCAGGTGAAAAGCTTTACGCTAACCCAGTGGCGTATTGCAGAGCTTACCCTGAGTGATCAGGGCCCCAATGTGCTTAACCTGCAGTTGTCGATGACCGAGCGTGCTGCCTACCGTTTCAACCTGACGTCTGCCACCCCACGGCTATTTGTGCGAGCGGGTTTTACTGGGCAAACACCCAAACCTGATGCGATTACCGCTAGTCAGGACGTGGCAGCCGGTTGGATGGACGGTGAGCAGCAGGTGCTCGAAGCACCAATGCCCATGGCCATTCAGGTCTGGATTGAGAGCTACCTCGCACGCCACGGCGAAGCGCCGATGGAGATGCGCAAGAAAAAACGCAAAGGAGCGGGGCGCGCCAAAGAGACCCCCACCAAGGAGCAGCCGCAATGAGCCGCCTAGAGCGCTGGTCGCGCCTAAAACGCAACGTTCCCCAAGAGCAAGATGCGCCGCCGGTTACAGAGCCCGTTGAGGAACTGGCGGCCAAATCGGATATTTCACCTGATGCCGCGCAGGAAGCGCCAGAGCAGGCATCACCAGAGCAGTCTCCTGCAGAACAATCGCCTTCAGAACCAGCACCTAAGCCCGGCAGCTTAGACCACACCTTGCCCGACCCTGAAACGCTGGAAGCGGGCAGCGACTTCAGCGCCTTTATGGTGCCAGGAGTAAGCGGAGCCCTGCGGCGGCGTGCTTTGAAACGCCTGTGGGCCACCGGCAACTACAACGTTCGCGACGGCCTGGATGACTATGATGCCGACTACAATCAGCTGTTAAAGCCCATGGACTCCGAGCTCGCCAGCAAACTGCGCCGCTGGACGCATAAAGTGGAAGAGGCGGTTGATAAGTCGCTAGACGAGCCCGAGTCCCCAAAAGAGTTGGCAGAGAACGAGCAAACAAGTGAGAAACCGGTCGCGCTAGAGGACGACTCCTCAACACCTCGCGATGATGGTGTCAAAACTGTAGAAAACACCTTACTAGACGACCAGTCTGATTATTTATCTGATACTAAGACGAAAACATGAGATTAGTGATAAAATTATAAAAATCAAATTATTGGGTGTGTTAACAGTCGCCAGCGTTGGCAGCGTTGACGGTAATTAATTTGGCAAAATACGTATTTCGCCATAGGCTGAACTTAGCTTCTATGCATTGTTATGCCACAATAGTTAGATGGTATAACTCAAAATTATAATAAGAATTATTCACTGACCGTGAGAGCGCATGAATCAACGAATCCAACTGGCGTCGCTAGACGACCAGCGCAATGCCGAGGCTCGGGAGACGGTACGCCAGCGTATCTCGTGGCCCGCTAACCTAACGCCTGCCAATGTGACCTATCACAGCCGTGGTCATGCGCTGCTGCTCGGCAGTGAGCGCGATACCCGACAAGCCGCGCGTATTCTGCAAGGGCGTGGTTTGGCTTCATTGACGCTGGTTTTCACCGCGCCCAACGCCGCAAATGTTGACGACGGGGTAAACGATAGCGACTTGCTTGCTGCCACCGAGATCCTCACCACCCAGGCGCTAACTAATGCCCAGGCTGAAAAGCTGCACATTAGCGGCCATTTGGGCATGTTCAAAGCGGTAATTGGTGGTGATGAGCCGCTTGATCTAGCCCGTGCGTTGATCGAGCGAGAGGCGTTCGACCTCATCCTGGATTTAAATACCACTCCTCGCCTACCCGTTGAGTTACCTCCGCCAGGTTATGTGGTGATGCAGTGGCAAAACGTTGAGCAACGCAGTGATACCCTTGACGATTTTGTAGGGCTAGTGGGCGAATTCGACAAGCCGCGCTACTTCCAGGTCAACAGCGACTTATGTGCCCACTCTACCAGCGGCAACATTGGCTGTACCCGCTGTTTGGATGTTTGCCCCGCGGATGCCATCTCCAGCATTCAGGGGCGGATTGAATCTCACATCGAGATTGATCCCTTTCTCTGCCAAGGCGTGGGCAGTTGCACCAGTGCCTGTCCCACTGGCGCTATCGAATTTCGCCTACCGGAAACGCGCCGCCAGCAGGATACGCTCTCTGCTTGGCTGGGCGCCTACCGCGAAGCGGGTGGTCAAGCGCCGGTGCTGCGTTTTATTACCCATGATTCCCAAGATGCTGAGCGCGCAGCGGGCGTAGTGCCCGCAGGTCATGTCATCGATGCACCGCTTGAGGAGCTGGGAGCAGCGGGGCACGACCAGTGGCTAACCGCTCTGGCCGCCGGTGCCGCCGAAGTGCGTATCCAACTGCACCCCAATATGCCCGCCCGCTTAAGTGCCTTTTTGACCGATCAGCTCACTCAAGCGCATGCCCTATTGGACGCCCTAGGCCATGACCGTGCTCGCATAAAGCTGATCGAGATAGCCGATGATGCAGGCAGGGATGCGCTACCGGCACTCACGCCGTTGACAGAGTCACCGCTAAGCCTGCCTGAGCCAGAAAAGCGTGCGCGTTTGAACCGCGTGCTGGCCCGGCTGGCCGAACTGGGTAACCCCAGCAGCGAGCGGGTTGCCGTGCCGACAGGCGCTGCCTACGGCGCCATTCAAGTCGATAGCGATGCCTGCACGCTCTGCCACGCCTGTGTCAGCAACTGCCCGACTCCGGCATTAAAGTCAGGCGGCAACACGCCCGCGCTGAGCTTCCTTGAAGCGGACTGTGTGCAGTGTGGTTTGTGTGAGCAGGCTTGCCCGGAAAATGCGATTACTTTGATGCCCGGCTTCCTGGCATCCGATGCCCGCGAAACGCGCCACATCTGTCACGAAGAAGCGGCCTTTGAGTGCATCAACTGCGGTAAGCCGTTTGCCACTGTCAGCACGGTCGCTACTATTAAACAGAAATTGGCTAACCACCCCTACTTCGCCGGCGAGGCGATGATCCGCCTGGAAATGTGCGAAGACTGCCGGGTAAAAGATGTCTGGAAAACCATGATTCGCGACCCTGACGCGCAACTGAAGGTATAAGCCGATGACGGATGCACTGCCTACGCTCAAAGAAGCGGATGCGCTACGCGCCGATATCTACCGGCTGTTAGCCACGCTACTGCGCCAAGCGCCAGATCCAGAACTGCTCGACTGGTTGGCTGAGCTAACTATCGAGCAAGATGGTAGCCGCCTGGCAGAGTGCTGGCAGTCGTTGGCGGTAGCGGCCAACGGTGCGGATGCTGAGAGACTGCAGCGAGCTCACTTTCGCCACTTGGTCGGTGTGATTCAAGGTGAGGTGGTGCCCTACGCTTCCTGGTACCGCAATGGCGAATTGATGGAGGCGGCGCTGGTGGCGCTGCGCCAAGACCTAAAAGTGCTTGGCTTTGAACGCAGTGAGCATACCCGTGATCCGGAAGATCATCTGGCTGCTCTGTGTGAAGTGATGGCGATGCTGATTGACGCTGAAAGTTCTGAACAAAGCTATTTCTTTAGCCAACATTTAGCCCCCTGGGCGGCCAGCTGTTTTGCCGACTTGGGGCAGGTAGACACCGCTTTCTATGCAGCGCTGGGGCAGTTGGGTAGCGCTTTTATGGAGAGCGAACAGGCTCGCTTGAGGGTTGATGCGGGCCATACGCCAGTGCGTATTCTTGAGCCTTAACGCAGGCTTCATAAAAGAAACAGCAAAAAAAGACCCGCACAAAAAAGCATGCAAGAGGAGAAACCCATGCAACCGTCACACAACGCTGAGCGCCGCCGGTTTATGAAAACCGTTGGGTTGGGAACCGCCGCTGCTGGCGCCGCGGCAGCAGTCGGTCATGTCACTCTGGCACAGGCTGACACTGCCCCGGTAAAAAACGAAAAACCAACGGTTAACTACCGTGAGACCGATCACGTCCGTGCTTATTACGCCTCGCTGCGTGACTGACGGCGGAATGCCAGGAGATTTGCCATGCGCTTAACTCGCAAAACAGACACCCCCAAGGCCTCAGGGCTGGGTATTTCCCGTCGCCAGTTCCTCAAACGCAGCGGTGCAGCCACTGGTGGAATGGCCGCCGTTGGCTTTATGAGTGCGCCCATGATGCAGCGCTCAGAAGCAGCCGACAAAACCCCCGTGCTGGACTCGCCGGTCGAGACCAAACGCACCATCTGCTCCCACTGTTCGGTAGGTTGTGGCGTTTACGCCGAAGTTCAAGAGGGCATTTGGACTAAGCAAGAACCCGCTTTTGATCACCCTATCAATCGGGGTGCGCACTGCGCGAAAGGCGCTTCACTACGCCAGCACGGCCACTCCACGCGGCGCCTCAAGTACCCGATGAAGTTGGTCGCGGGTGAGTGGGAGCGTATGAGCTGGGATGACGCCATTAACGAGATTGGTGACAAACTGCTTGAGCTGCGCGAAGAGCACGGCCCGGATAGCGTTTACTGGCTGGGCTCGGCGAAGTTCAGCAACGAGCAGGCGTATTTAATGCGCAAGCTTGCCTCGCTGTGGGGCACCAACAATACCGATCACCAGGCGCGTATCTGCCACTCCACCACTGTGGCGGGCGTGGCGAATACCTGGGGTTATGGAGCGATGACCAACTCGCTCAACGATATGCATAACAGCAGGGCGATTCTGTTCATTGGCTCCAACCCCAGTGAAGCGCACCCGGTGGCGATGCAGCATATCCTGATCGCCAAAGAGCGCAACAATTGCGACATCATCGTCGCCGACCCGCGCTTTACCCGTACTGCCGCCAAGGCCAACAAATATGTGCGTCTACGTCCCGGTTCGGACGTCGCCTATATTTGGGGCTTGTTATGGCACATTTTTGAAAATGGCTGGGAAGACAACGAGTACATCAATCAGCGTGTTTACGGTATGGATGAAGTACGCGCTGAAGTCGCCAACTTCCCGCCCAGCGTTGTAGAAGAAGTCACCGGTGTCCCCGAAGCCGAAATGTACGATGTCGCTAAACGCCTCTCCGACAACCGGCCTGGCTGTGTGGTCTGGTGTATGGGCGGCACCCAGCACACCACCGGCAACAACAATACCCGCGCTTACTGCATTCTTGAGTTGGCGCTGGGGAATATCGGTGTGGCGGGCGGCGGCGCTAACATCCTGCGTGGCCATGATAACGTACAGGGGGCGACCGACCTGGGCCTTGGCTGCGATTCATTGCCTGGTTACTACGGTTTGGCGGAAGGTGCCTGGCAGCACTGGGCGCAGGTGTGGGATCTCGACTACGAGTGGCTTAAAGGCCGCTATGACGATACCGAGTATGCCGATGGTAAGCCCATGTACACTGCCGGTATTACCGTATCGCGCTGGGTCGATGGCGTGCTCGAAGAGGACGAGAATATCTCCCAGCGTACCGCGCTGAAAGCAATGTTCTACTGGGGCCACGCGGTTAACTCCCAGACTCGCGGCGTCGAGATGCAAAAAGCGATGCAGAAGCTTGAGATGATGGTCATCGTTGACCCTTATCCTACCGTTGCTTCGGTTATGCATGACCGCAGCGACGGCGTGTATCTGCTGCCAGCGGCCACCCAGTTCGAAACCACAGGCAGTGTCACCGCGACTAACCGCTCGATTCAGTGGCGTGACCGCGTGATTGAGCCGCTGTTTGAGTCCAAGCCCGACCACGAAATCATGTACCTGTTTGCTCGTAAGCTGGGCTTCGGTAATGAGTTGGTCAAGAACTACCAGATGAACGGCGACGAGCCGCTCATCGATGACATTCTGCGCGAAATCAACAGCGGTATGTGGACGGTCGGTTACACCGGGCAAAGCCCCGAACGCCTCAAAGAGCACCAGAAAAACTGGCACACGTTCAGCTTCGAGAATCTGCGCGCAGAGGGCGGCCCGGCGGACGGTGATTACTACGGCTTGCCGTGGCCCTGCTGGGGCACGCCAGAGTTCGGCCACCCAGGCTCGCCTAACCTTTACGACACCAGCGTGCCGGTGATGGAAGGTGGCATGGGCTTCCGTGCCCGTTTTGGTATCGAGCGTGACGGCGTCAACCTTCTGGCGGAAGGTTCAGCGCCGGTAGGTGGCGATATCGACGACGGCTATCCAGAGTTCAACGACCAACTGCTCAAAGACCTAGGCTGGTGGGACGACCTGACCGCCGAAGAGAAACAGGCGGCGGAAGGCAAAAACTGGAAAACCGACCTCTCTGGCGGTATCCAGCGTGTCACCATTGAGCATGGCTGCGCGCCTTACGGCAACGCCAAGGCACGCGCTGTGGTCTGGACTTTCCCCGACCAAGTGCCGAAGCACCGTGAGCCGCTCTACACCACGCGTCGCGATTTGGTTGAACGCTTCCCTACTTGGGACGACTTCGACTCCATCATGCGCCTGCCGACCATGTACAAAACCATTCAGGATCGCGACAACACTGGCGAGTATCCAATGATTCTCACCTCTGGGCGCCTGGTTGAGTATGAAGGTGGCGGTGAAGAGACGCGCTCCATGTCGTGGCTTGCCGAGCTGCAGCAGGAGATGTTTGTCGAAATTAACCCGGCGGACGCCAACGACCTCAGCATCAAAGATGGTGACGATGTTTGGGTAGAAGGGGCAGAAGGGGGCCGTGTGAAGGTCAAAGCCCTGGTCACGCCTCGCGTCGATCGTAACGTAGCGTTTATGCCGTTCCACTTTGGCGGCATGTTCCAGGGCGAAAGCCTGCGTGACCGTTACCCGGATGGGTCTGATCCGTACATCATTGGTGAGGCGGCCAATACCGCCACCACCTACGGCTATGACCCGGTGACACTGATGCAAGAGACCAAGTGCACCATCTGCCGCATTGAGCGGGCTTAAGCTTCGACCGACCTGACAGCACGGCGGTGCGGGAGCCATCCCGCACCGGCATGAGGAGAACACCATGGCTCAAATGAAATTTATGTGTGACGCCGAACGCTGCATTGAGTGCAACGGCTGCGTCACCGCCTGTAAAAATGCCAACGATGTCGAGTGGGGCATTCAGCGCCGTCGCGTGGTCACGCTCAACGACGGTGAAGCGGATGAAATGTCCATCTCCGTCGCCTGCATGCACTGTGACGACGCCCCTTGCATGGCGGTGTGCCCCACCGACTGCTTCTACAAAACCGATGACGGCATCGTGCTGCACGACAAAGACCTCTGCATCGGCTGTGGTTACTGCCTCTACGCCTGCCCGTTTGGCGCCCCGCAGTTTCCCCAGCAGGATGCCTTTGGTGAGCGCGGCAAGATGGACAAATGTACCTTCTGCGCGGGCGGCCCGGCCGAAAGCAAAGAAGAGGAGTACGAGAAGTACGGTTCCAACCGTATTGCCGAAGGTAAACTGCCGCTGTGTGCTGAGATGTGCTCCACCAAAGCGCTGCTTGCCGGTGATGCCCAAGACGTGGCCGATATCTTCCGTCAGCGTGTTGTCCATCGCGGGCACAAAGATGGCGCCTGGTCTAATAACCCTCAGGCCAGTGCCGACAACCTAGCCTATGATGCTGCCCATAAAGGGTAAGGAGGCGTGTCATGAACCTGTTGACTGCACAGGCATCCGGTGGGGTGCCACGCTCAGGTAAAGGGCTCGCCCTGGGTATTTGGCGCTTTATGTTGGTGGCGTTTGCTCTGGTGCTTAGCCTCGGCTTCACGCAAGTGGCGTTGGCTCAAGCGGATCCTGACCGTGAAATGAACACCGCTGCCCCCGGCATTACCGCCGACCAGTGGCGTCAGGTACGTAGTGGAGAGACCGGGCCTAACTACCGTGACTCGCGTTATGAAAGCGACTACAGCTTGATCAATGCAAGCGGTGAAACCTGGCGGCAGATTCGCAACCGCTGGGTGTCGCCGTTTGGTTTGATTGCGGTATTTGGCATGGCGGCGCTGATCGCGCTGTTCTACTTCATTGTCGGGCGTAAAGAGCTTGAGGCGCCACGCACGGGGCGTCTACTTTTGCGTTGGACGCTGATGAAACGCGCGCTGCACTGGACGGTAGCAACGCTGTTTATCATTCTGGCGCTGACTGGGATGACGCTGCTGTTCGGTAAATTCGTGTTCCGCCCACTGTTTGGCGATGGGATTTGGGCCTGGATGATTGCGGCGACAAAAGTGCTGCATAACTACCTGGGGCCGATCTTTGGCATTCTACTGGTGATCCTGCTGATCAGCTTGATCAAAGACAATATTCCCAAAAAGCACGACTGGGTATGGTTCAAGAAAGGCGGCGGTATGATTGGCAAAAAGCATGTGGATGCTGGTTTTGCCAACGGTGGTGAAAAAGCCTGGTACTGGCTGTTAGCGACGGTGGGAATCTTAGTGGTTGCCAGTGGCTTCGTGCTCGACTTCCCCAACTTCGACCAGGGCCGTGACACCATGCAGTGGGCCAATATTATCCACGCAGTGGGCGCATTGGGGCTTACGGCGGTTTCCCTCGGCCATATCTATATCGGCACGTTGGGTACCGAAGGCGCGCTAGAAGGTATGACCACGGGCTATGTGGATGAGACCTGGGCCAAAGAGCACCATAATCTTTGGTACGAAGAGGTCAAAGACCAAACGCTATCGGAACAAGAGGTGGCGGCCCGCAAGTCATCTAGCGGCAGCAGTGAACCGTCGGCAACGCGAACCAGTTAATAAGCATTTAATGGTCGCTAAGACACCGCCTTTCGGCGGTGTCTTTTGTTATGCTTCACCTTAAGTTATTAAATAACCCAAGCCATGTATGAGAGGAACGGTTATGTCAGCGTTTGATGAGTTAGACCCAACCACGCGCACCGAGCTTGAAGCCGCCGCGTTTCGCCGCTTGCTACAGCATCTGGACGATAACAAAGATGTCCAGAATATCGACCTGATGATCCTGGCGGACTTTTGCCGCAACTGCTTATCGAAATGGCTGGTTAGCGCCGCGGAAGCGCGGGATGAAAGCCTCAGTTACGAAGAGGCACGTGAGTACGTTTACGGTATGCCTTACAGCGAGTGGAAGGAGCTTTACCAGCCGCCCGCTACGCCTGAGCAAATGGCGGCCTGGGAAGCTCACCACGCCAAAAAGAAAGCAGCCAAACAAGGGTGACGTCAATGAGTGAGCCAATGGTGCCCCTCAACATAGCCGTACTCACGGTCTCGGATACCCGCACGGAAGAGACGGATCGGAGCGGTCAAGCCTTGGTCGAGCGGTTAACCAACGCCGGTCATACTCTCGTTGAAAAGCGCATAGTGCCTGACGATGTCTATCGTATTCGTGCGGTGGTCGCGAACTGGATCGCCGAGGCGGATGTGCAGGTAGTCATCACCACCGGAGGCACTGGCTTCACTGGGCGTGACTCTACCCCTGAAGCCATCTCGGTGCTGCTGGATAAGCGCATCGAAGGCTTTGGAGAACGCTTTCGTCAGCTAAGTGGTGAGGAAATTGGCAGTTCCACCATCCAGAGCCGCTGCCTCGGCGGCTTAGCCAACGCCACGGTAGTGTTCTGCCTGCCTGGCTCAACCGGCGCCTGCCGCACCGGCTGGGACGGCATTCTGGCAGAGCAATTGGATAGCCGCCACAAACCCTGCAACTTCGCTAATCTGGTCATCCCAGGTCGAGGCCAGCATGGTTGAATGAGTGGCATATTTTCCAGGCTGCCGCTTGCTGTAGCAACAAGTTTGCGTGGCGACTTGTATTGGGGTTGCGCTGTCGTCGCGCTCTTGAAAGTTAGTGTCAATGCAATAGCTGCATTGGTTTTAACCGGCTAGCTCAGTGCTTCTTCCTTTAGAAAGTTTAGTAATAAAGGGTGATTCGCTAGAGCAATATTGATTCGAAGAGCTGACCCTGACTCGTCATTGCCTAAAGTAAACAAATTTCCAGGTGCTAGGAAAATCCCCTGTGCAGAGGCTTTTTTTGCTAGCTCAAGGCCGTCTACGCTTTTTGGTAAAGGGCACCAAATGTAGTAACTCCCGGTGGGTGGCTGAATTTGCTTGAAACCAATATTTTTCAACGAGGAGATCGCTGCTGCGCTAGCCTTGGCCACTCTCTCGCGTAAACGAGTCATTTGGCGACGATAGCGACCATGAATGATCATTTCATGGATCATCCTTTCAATAATGCTTGAACTGGTAACCACCGTGAGCATTTTAATATCAATCAGTGACCGAACCAGCGTCTGATTAGCTGCAATGTAGCCACAACGCATACTGGCAGATAGCGTTTTGGAAAAAGTGCCAACGTATATGACTCGGTTAAGGCCATCGAGCGAAGCAAGGTGAGGCGTTGATCGGGGGAGAATATCACCAAAAGGATCGTCTTCAATGATGGTTAAATCATGCTGTTCAGCGATACGTAATAAGGCATGCATATTCTGGAGAGACATGGATGTGCCGGTAGGGTTGTGAGCCATAGGCTGAACAAACAAAAGCCTTGGCCGGTATTCCCGGATACTCTGTTCCAGCATATCGAGATCCAGTCCTTGAGGTCCTCTAGTGATGCCGATGGTTTTGGCACGCTGTAGGCGTAATTTACCAAACATTGGGTAATAACCAGGGCTTTCAACTAGCACCACTTCACCGGGCTCTACAAAATGCCTAACAATCAGGTCGAGGGCATGGTTGGCACCGAACGTCATCAAGATTTGATTTGGATGAACGCTAATTGCACGATCGTTTAGCGTTCTGGCGATATCTTCTCGCAGGCCGATCAATCCCTGAGGGTTGCCGTATTCGAACTCATCTCTGGCGTCATTATCCTGATTGCTGCGTTTGAAATAGCGGCGTATGTCCGAGCTTTCCATCCAACTTGCCGGCAGACGTCCATCTCCGGCTCTGACTTCATAATGCTGATTCAATTGTTCTCTTAATAGAGAAACCAAGTCGACCGCTTCAGTAAAATGTTCAGGCTTGATAGCTGGGTGAGCTGGTCTGGTTGCTTCCACATAAAAGCCAGAGCCGCGCCGAGGGCTGATATACCCAGTCGCGACTAAGCGGTCATAAGCATCAATTATAGTATTTTTTGAAACCCCAAAGCTCAGGGTTGCATTGCGAATGGAGGGTAATCTTGTCCCCGCCGTTAGCTGTCCCTGCTCAATGCGCTCAATAACTGTATTGGCGACTTGTTGTGCTCGAGGTGGTTTTTGCTTCATAAAAGGCTCAATTGTACCCATTAATTAAAGGGTACAGTACATGGGTCAATTTTGAATATTGTACCTTGTCCAGTTTTCTCTATCACCCTAACTTAAGATAAGAGTATGTTTTATTTCTAACAATAATCGGTGATGCAGCAGTCTCTAGTTAGCGCTAGTAGCACTGCCATTCACAATGGAGAGCATCGTGAACTTAACAACCATAAATAAAAGCTGGTTATTTTTAAAAACAGTCGCAGCTGTGTCCGCTATGACAGCCTGTGTGGCTCCTTCTGTTGCTATTGCCGAGGATCTGCCCAGCGTAAACTGGCGAATGCAGGCGCTTTGGGATGCGGGGACAACGCCCTATGAATACGAAGAAAAATTCGTAGAGCGGGTATCCGAATTAACTGATGGAAAATTTGAAATTCGATTGTTCGCCGGTGGGCAATTAGTGCCCTCGGCCCAAGCATTTGAAGCTGTACGCGCAGGTGCCTTCCAGATGATGAAGACATTTGACGGCTATGAAGCAGGCTCTATACCTGCTTTCGCGTTCACCAGCACAGTACCGTTTGGTTTTCCTGAGTCTGACCAGTACGAAGCTTGGTTCTATGAGAAAGGGGGAATTGAGCTGGCTCGTCAGGCCTATGCGTCAGCTGGTCTCTACTACATTGCACCTACGGTTTATGGGCAAGAACCCATCCATTCTAAATTTCCTATCGAATCTCTGGATGATCTGGATGGCAAAAAAGGCCGTTTCGTTGGCTTGGCCAGCACGGTGATGAGCGAATTTGGTGTGTCTACGACAGGATTGCCTACGGCAGAGGTGTATCAAGCACTTGAAAAAGGGGTCATTGATCTTGCCGATCGCGGCGACCTGACCGCTAATTTTGAAGCAGGCTTGGGAGAAGTGGCCGGATATATAGCTGTACCTGGCTTTCACCAACCCACGACAGCTACCAGTTATGTAGCGAACCAAGCGGCTTACGATAGTTTACCTGACTCTTACAAAGCGGCCTTGGAAGTGGCTGCCCGTGAGATTTCGTCTTCTTTACGGCAGCACATCCTTGCCCAGGATACTGTTGCTCTCGAAGAGTTCGAAGCGCAAGGCGTACAGATCACCCATTTGAGCCCCGACCTCATTGCAGAAGGGCGCCCGACCGCGATGAATGCATGGAGGAGAGCGGCTGGAGATGACGAATTGGCTAACGAAATTCTCAATAGCCAAATCGAATTCATGCAAGAACTTGGCTTGATTGACTGAGTTCCTACCTTACGGTTCCGCGCGCTGGCAATCCGGTAATAGGCCGGATTGCCTTCCCATCGAGGTTCAATTATGGCTGTTCTTCTTGGCTACTGCCGCCTTATAACGGCTCTTAACCGTTGGGTGGCCACGGTTGTATCGGCTTTTGTCTTCATTATGGTGGCCGTCATCAGCTACGAAGTAGTGTCCCGCTATTTTTTCAATGCACCCACTACCTGGGCTATGGAGCTTGCGACACTATTATTTGGCCCTTACTTCTTACTGGCTGGCCCTTATATTCTACATACTGCTGGACACGTCAACGTTGACATACTTTACCGTAAACTGCCGTTTAAGTTGGCAGGCTTAGTAGACTGTCTAACATATGCGCTGATTGTTGTAGTAACGGTGATTTTTATAGATCAGAGCCTACCTATAGCGCTGAATGCCTACGCAAGTGGTGAAACTTCATTTACCTCTTGGAATCCCCCCGTCTGGCCGGTGAAAGCGCTTATTCCGATCGCTTTTTTATTGCTTCTCATGCAAGCGCTGGCTGAAATTATTTGGGCAGTTAAGCGTTTTCAAGGTCAAGAGGTGAAAGCATGAGTTCTACTCTTGTCCTTTCAATGATGTTTGTCTCACTGTTGGTATTGTTGCTCAGCGGGATGCCTTTAGCATTTGTACTGGCATTTTTGGCAATTTTATTCACAGTCATACTGTGGGGAGCTGATGCACTAGTGCTGACCGTTCTCCAAACCTTTGATGCAATGACATCAGACATCTTGCTGGCTATCCCACTCTATGTGCTGATGGCAAGCGTGCTTCAGCGCTCAGGTATTATTGAAGCGTTATATCGTGCAATGGAGCTCTGGTTCCGACGTTTGCCGGGAGGATTGGCCGTCGGTACCGTGGCGATCTGTACGGTGATGGCGGCGATGACCGGCATTGTTGGGGCGGCTGTTGCGGCAATGGGCATCCTCGCATTGCCATCTATGCTACAGCGCGGTTATGACCAGCGATTAGCACTGGGCACAATCTGTGCAGGAGGTACATTAGGCATTCTGATTCCTCCCTCAATTATTACGATTGTATATGCTTCTACTGCCCAGATATCAGTTGGCAAAATGTTTGCTGCCGGTATTGTTCCAGGAATAATACTGGCAGGACTGTATATTTTTTATATTATTCTGAGAGCAATTATCCAGCCAAACCTAGCTCCTCGGCAGTCTGGAGAGCAGACAAACCTAGGGGAGATGTTGAGTTCTCTTAAAGCTCTGATACTACCAGTACTGATTGTTTTATCCGTGCTGGGTAGTATCTATGCAGGTATTGCCACGCCCACCGAGGCAGCAGCAGTGGGTGTTGTTGGGGCGTTGATTTCAGCGGCCTTTCAGAAGCAGCTGACATTTAAAAACTTATCTGCTGCATCTATGGATACCTTGCGTGTGACCACTATGATTATGTGGATCACGATTGGGGCGAAGATATTTGTATCCATCTTCACCGGCACTGGCGGGGCGGACTCGCTTCTACAATTCATTCAAGACCTTGAAATGAATCGCTGGTTAGTACTGCTTTCCATGATGCTGGTTTTAGTCTTCCTTGGGTTATTCCTGGATGAAATTGGCATCATCCTTTTATGTGTGCCTGTCTTCTTACCTATCATAAACGCCTTTCAATTTGATCCGGTCTGGTTCGGAGTGCTTTTCCTTATTACTGCTCAGATGGGTTATATCACCCCGCCTTTTGGCTACACGCTTTTTTACATAAAGGGAGTACTGCCACCTGATATTGGTATGGGAACTGTATACCGGGCCATCGTACCCTTCTTAGTTTTGCAGCTCATTGCATTAATTTTATTTATGCTTTTTCCCGAAATCGTTACTTGGCTGCCTGAACAACTTTCACAGAAAGTACGCTCTTAAAAAAGGAGATAAAAACAATGACTACAACGACTTCTCGTATTCCAGGGTTGCACAAAATGTCACCTGAAGAGCGGCTACAAAAGGTAGTGGAAGTCACTGGGTTGAGCGAGGATGTTGTCAGGCACCTGGGTAACACGGGCAACCTGGATTCAGCCACAGCCGACTCCATGATCGAGAATGTCATTGGCACCATGAACATTCCTTTGGGTGTGGCGACCAATATGCTGGTAGATGGGCATGATGTCCTAGTGCCCATGGCGACAGAGGAGTCTTCGGTGGTAGCTGCTGTCTGTAACGCAGCCCGTCAGTGCCGTTCAACCGGCGGTTTTAAGACAGACATGTCGAATTCTCACATGATTGCCCAGGTTCAGTTGCTGGGTGTTCCGAATCCTGAATTCGCTCGTTTGCAGATACTAGAGCATAAGTCGCACGTTCAGTTGATATGTGATGAAACAGATCCGGTCTTGCTTAAACACGGCGGCGGGTTCCGTGATATGGAGGTGCGTGTTCTGAAAGGACGCACTGGGCCAATGGTGGTCACCCATCTGATTGTCGATACTCGTGATGCAATGGGCGCTAACGCAGTGAATTCCATGGCGGAAGCCGTAGCCCCCCATATTGCAAAATGGACGGGAGGGAAGACCTATCTGCGTATTTTGTCCAACTTGGCGGATCGTCGGTTAGCGAGAGCACGGGCTACTTGGGCTTTGGACGAAATTGGTGGTGCAGAGGTTCGTGATGGCATATTGGCCGCCTATGACTTCGCCGATATTGACCCTTATCGCGCAGCCACGCATAACAAAGGCATCATGAATGGGGTAAGTGCTGTGGTACTGGCAACTGGAAATGATTGTCGGGCCGTAGAGGCGGGAGCCCATGCTTATGCTGCCCGTACAGGGCAGTACAGCTCATTAACACGATGGGAAGCCGATGCTGACGGAAACCTGACCGGCACTATTGAAATGCCTTTGGCGGTAGGCTTAATTGGTGGAGCCACGCGCTCTCACCCTACAGCGCGTATTGCGCTGGATATAATGAACATAACGACTGCCGAACGGCTTGCCTGCACTATTGCTGCAGTCGGTTTGGCTCAGAACTTCGCTGCACTCAAAGCACTAGCGACGACGGGCATCCAAAAGGGTCATATGGCACTCCATGCGAAAAATATTGCGGTCATGGCAGGTGCGGTTGGTGACGAGATTGAGAAAGTAGCCGACGCGTTGGTGAAGCTTGGTAAGGTAAGGGTCGATGTAGCAGAAGAAATTCTCAACGAGGTGCGACAGTAACGCCTTAGCCAGCTTATATAGAACTGACTAGTCGTCTAGCTAGATGTAACCACTACGGGCTGTTTCTGAACGTTGATCGTGGCATTCTATCTACAGCGCTAATCTACTCTTTAAGGTTAACGACTCCGGTTTTTCTGTTTTAGAGACGACTATGCCATCACTTCATAATACCCGGTTCATGCTCGCCAACCTGGTCATCCCTGGCCGAGGTCAGCATGAGTGACTTGCAGCCGATATCAGCCGCGCTTGAAGCGCTACTGGCAGACGTCAACGTAATAGACGTAGAGAGTGTTCCGCTGGAAGCCGCTGCCGGGCGTGTGTTGGCCGAAGCCGTCACCGCACAGCTGGATGTGCCGCCGTTCGATAACAGCGCAATGGACGGATACGTTTTGCGCGCTGCCGATGCGGGGCAGTGGCTGCCGGTGAGCCAACGCATTGCTGCCGGCACGCAGGCGAAAGCGCTTGCACCTGGAAGCTGCGCACGTATTTTTACCGGCGGTGAGATTCCTCCCGGTGCCGACTGCGTGGTGATGCAGGAGCGCGTACAAGTTGACGGTGATCGTGCGCTGATACCTGCGGACATTCCCGCAGGTGATAATGTCCGCCGCCAAGGGCGTGACGTGCGCCAGGGCAGCATACTATTAGATGCTGGTGAGCGGCTCGAAGCAGCGGCCCTTGGCCACTTGGCAGGTCAGGGAATTACTCAGGTAAGCGTGCGCCGGCGCCCCCGTGTGGCGCTGCTTTCGACGGGCGATGAGATTATTGATCCGGGAACGCCGCTAAAGCCAGGTCAACTCTACAACTCCAACCGGCCGATGCTTAGGCGCCTGTTAGAGAACTTTGGCGCCGAGGTGGTGAGTACCGTTAGTGTGCCGGATGACTATGCCCGCACCGTGGCACTGTTAACGGCCGCCGCTGCTGAGGCAGACCTGGTGGTCACCACTGGCGGCGTCAGCGTCGGCGAAGAGGATCATGTCAAAGCTGCGCTGGAAGCGATTGGCCAGCTCGATATGTGGAAGCTGGCGATCCGCCCCGGTAAGCCGCTAGCACTGGGTCGTTTGCCTCGCGATGACGGCAGCCAGGCGCGGTTTGTCGGTTTGCCAGGCAATCCGGTCTCGGGGTTTGTGGGTGCTTGGCTGTTTTTACGTCCCTTACTGGGCGCAATGCTTGGTTGTCCAGCGCTAACATCGCTGCCAGCGGTGACCGCGAAAGCGGGGTTTGCTACCTCCACCGGCCCACGTGAACACTATATGCGTGTAACGCTTGAGTTCACGCCAAGCGGGGTGACGGCGACGGCCTTTGAGGATCAGAATTCCGGGGTGCTTTCATCCTGTATTAACGCCGATGCTTTTGCAGTGATTCCGGCCAATAGCGACATAGCCGAGGGCGATGCCATTAGCTGTTTGTGGTTGGCTGGCTAAGAGCAGGGGCTGAGAAAGCTAAGGATTAAGCTTGCGGGCATCCAGTAGCAGTACTAGCTGTTGCTGGACGAAGGTTAACCCGCATAGCGCCGTGGAAAATCGGCGGGAAAGCAGCAGTTTAGGCAGCGGGTAGAGCGTGTTGGCCGGCAGTTGCTGAAGCGTTATGTCACCGCTCACGCCCAGTTGCCAAGTGCTGTTGTTGTCGCTGGCTGCTTGAGCGTCGCGCAGGGTGAGCCAGCGGTTAGGTGGGGAGTCATGGTCTCCACCTTCATAGAGCAGCGTTTGAGCATTGGCAGTGCGCGGTGCCATGGGATGATCGGTCATGGCCAGCACATGGCGCGCTTCCAAGGCGGTACGGTAAGGCCCTACGCAAAACAGCACCAAGGCAACCTGGGCCTGTTCATGATGGCCGCGATGCAAGGGCACTTTAACCAAGCCCCTGCTGGTAGGCGTCGAAGAGCGCCTCTGGGTCAAGCAGGGCAAGCGCTTCTTGCTCATCTATCTGCCATAGCGCGCTGACATAAGGGCGCAACGTGCCGGAAAGCGTCTCTGGCGGCGCTTGCAGCATACTTTGAGTGACCTCGCACACATCATCAAGCTGTTCAATACGCACACCGCTAGTAATCCCTGCCGCGCTCACTAACAGAATCATCCCCTTACTGTTACCTTCCGGTGCAGGTAAACCGAGTAGTTGATGCAGGCTAATGACGGACTCGATAGTGCCCCGCAGGTGCAGCACACCTTCGGTAGAGAAAGGCAGTCCTGGCACGTAATAGACGGGTTGGTCGCTGGATAGAATTTCACTCACCGCGCTGCCGGGTAGTGCAAAAGGCTGGCCGTTGAGCCGGAAGAGCACTAGCTGTTGGGTAGGCTCATCAATATCTACCACCGCCTCAGCATCGCCGTGTACTGCTAATGCCTCGTCAAGGGTTTGGGTAGCGGGCGGCTGGTCATTTGCCTCGCCGTTGCGGGGAAATTCAGCGGTCATCGGCCAGCTCCGGCGATATCACTACCTGATTGCGACCTTGGTGTTTGGCGCGATAGAGCGCTTGGTCGGCGCTTAAACGCAGCGGCTCGGTAGAAGGTTGTGCGGGGAAGCTGCTAATGCCTGCACTGAAGGTGCAGCGAAAGCGAACCTCACCGGCGTGAAAATCGACCAGTGCAAAATCCTCGCGCAGGCTATCGATTAATGTGGCGGCTTTCTCGGCATTAATGCCCTTTAACAGCACAACAAACTCTTCTCCGCCGTAGCGGCCGATAATATCGGAGAGACGCAGGCGACTCTTTAATAGTCTTGCCAGGGTGATAATTACCTGGTCACCCGCCAAATGACCGTGGGTGTCGTTGACATGCTTGAAGTGATCAATGTCGATCATCGCCATGGCGTGCTGGCTATTATCACGGTGCGCCTGAGCGAGGTTTTTATTGATCAGTTCAGTGGTGGTGCTGTGGTTATACAGCCCGGTCATGCTGTCGCGGGTCATTAATGAGCGCAGCAGACGCAGGCGTTCGGCGCGCAGTTGCACGGCAGAGACCAGCTCTTCGGGCTGAACGGGTTTGGTGAGAAAGGCTTCAACCCCCGCAGACATAGCGGATATCTGCTTTTGGCTGTCGGTTTCACTGGAGAGATAGATAATCGGTAGACCCAGGTGTTCCGGCTGCTGGCGAATAATCGATGCCAGCTCTTCCCCAGAACACACCGGCATATACACATCGACCAACAGTAAATCGGGGCTAAAGCGCTCCATTACCGTGAGTGCATCGGCGGGATGGTGAACCTGATGAGTCAGCATTCCGCTCTCTTCAAGCAACAGAGCGTGGTAAGCGGCTGCTTCGGGCTCATCATCCACCACTAGCACCTTGAGTGGCTCTTCTGCCGCCGGAGCGGTCAGTTCATCCACTGCCAGCATCAGATCCAGCGGTTTTACCGGTTTGGTAAAGTAGCCGCCGCAGCCTGCACGAACGGCACTCAGGCGCGAATGAAAGTCGCTGTGGGCCGACAAAACGATGGCAGGAAGCGGTTGGCCTGTCAGTTTGTTCAAGCTGGTCAGGGTTTCAGTGCCTGCCGTCTGCCCTTGGGGGAACTGCACATCCATGATGACTGCGTCAGGGCGACGAGTGAGCACGGCGTTAAAGAATGTGTCTGTATCGATAAACTGAACGACTTCGTGACCAAAGCAGCGTAGGTGATGGATTAATTGATCGACCTGCTCGGGTTCATCGTCGCACAGATAAATTAACCGCTGGCGCTTATTGCGCAGTGGCTCAACCTGGCTGGAAAGCTCGAAGCTGTTTACGGCCGCCAGCGCTTGCTGTTGACCGTGGTGGGAGCGCAGGTGCTGCTGCTCGTGACCCATCTGGAGAAGCAATTGACTGATAAACGTATCGATATCGGCGCGGGCGGGGGAGGTAGTGAGCGCCTCCTGCGCCTGATCCGCCAGCAGGGCAAGCCGCTCAAACCCCAGCGACCTCCCGGTTCCTTTCAAACTATGAAAGAAACGGTGCAGCTCTGGCGCGAGCCGCGCCTGTTCTTCGCTCGTCGTGCGACTCTGCTGCCACAGCTCGGCGGTTTGCGCTAAGCGGGACGGAAGCTGCTCAATAAAACGCTCACGCAGCTGGTTCAGCTTATCGTGCAGCGAAGGGGCGGGCTTAGACATCAAACTACCTACGTAAGTGAACGAAAGCGGCGATCCATTCCATCAGTGATCCATTCCCTCTAGCGATGGTTACTCATCAAGCGCCTGTTTTACTGCGGCCTCTAGGTTGGATGCCAGCTCGGCATCTTTACGCAAACAGGCATGCAGGCCTGGTGTTTGCTGAAGCGTTGTGTCCGGCGTGTCTCCGGTGAGTAAAATAAACGGTAGGTGATTAGCCTGCTCGCGCAGCATCGCCAGCAGTGCTACCCCACTGATGAGGGGCATATGCATATCGCTGACAATCAGCTTGATATCGCTGCGATTATCTAGCTGCTCGACGGCTTCCATCGCGTTAATGGCCAGCAGCGTCTCATGGCCCTGATGCTCAAGCAGTGCCGCCGTCATTTCCCCGGCAAGCGGATCGTCGTCTACGACCAGGATAGGCATTCCATGACCTCATGGTAGTTGTGTCTTTGATGGCTATGTCATTAACAGTCGTGTCAGTATCACTCGTGATTAACCCAGTAGGGCCTGGAGTGTCTCAACTAAATTGTTTTGGTCAAAGCTACCTTTGACGATATAAGCGTCAGCACCGACTTCAATACCGCGTCGCCGATCAGCCTCCTTTTCCCGCGAGGTGATAATAATAATTGGCCGATAACGATAAACCTCATTTTCGCGCAGTCGGGCAGTCAGCGCAAAGCCATCCATTACCGGCATCTCAACGTCGGTAAGTACGGCATCAAACGGCTCTGCCAGTGCTTTGGCTAATCCGTCGCGACCATTTTCGGCCAGGGTAACGTGGTAGCCCCACGCTTCGAGTACATCTTTCTCTATTTCGCGGGTATTCAGTGAGTCGTCGACCACCAAAATGCGTTTCGCGAGAGCGGAGGATGCACGCTCTTCGTTAGCACGTTGGGCACTGTGTCGGGTGACTTCCAGTAAAGCGGGTACGTGGAGTAGGCTTACCAGCGCATTGCGTCCCATGGAAACCATGCCCGAGACCAGCGGTAAATAACGCAGATGTACGGGCAGTGGCTTGATGATCATATCGCGTTCATCAATCAGGGAGTCAATAATCAGAGCAAGCTTCTGGTGCCGCTGGTGGACGACCAGCAGTAGGGTAGTATCAGTACCGGACGCCGTCTCTGGTAGCTCAAGCAGTTGGGCTAGCGATACCACCGGCACAAATTCATTGCGTAAAATCAGCGTGCGCTGACCCGCAGCATCAATAAATGATTGTGATGAGCACTCTACCAACTCTGATACGTAAGGCGCCGTTACCCCTAGGTTGACGCCGCCGACGCTGACCAGCAGTACCCGCATCATCGCCAACGAGAGTGGCAGGCGCAGAGTAAAGCGGGTGCCGCTACCGCGTTCGCTGGCAAGCTGCAGGTCGCCGTTAAGCTCATCCACCACGGTGCGCTTGACTACATCCATGCCCACACCGCGGCCAGAAAAGTCGGTAATCATGCTCTTGGTAGAGAAGCCCGGCAGGAATATAAGCTCTAGCGTTTCCTGTACGCTCAGTGCATGGAGCTGCTCTTCGCTCACCAACTGCTTGGCGAGCGCTTTTTGACGTACCGCTTCAAGCGAAATACCCGCGCCGTCGTCACGCATCTCTACCACCACCCAGCCAGCATCCTGCCAGGCTTCGATAATCAACTGCCCACGGGGAGGTTTACCCGCTACCTGGCGCTCGGCAGGCAGCTCTAAGCCGTGATCCAAGGCATTGCGCAGCAGGTGAATAAGCGGATCCGACAGGCGATCAATCATCTGGCGATCAAGTTCGATTTCGCTGCCTCGCACCCGGCAGTCGACCTGTTTGCCGAGTGACTGGGCCAATTCCCGGGACATATGCGCGAGTGGATCAAACACCACGCTTAGCGGCAGCATGCGCATTTGCAGTGCGCGGTCGTGTAGGTCGCTCATCAGCGAATCGTGGCTTAACACGCTATCTTTCAGCTCACGGTGAAAGGCGTGAAAAGGCCCCTGCTGTTCGGCAGGAGGTGTGATGCTTAGCTCACGGGCTTGGTCAACCAGGGTATGTAAATGATGATGGCCGGAAAGCACTTCGCCCATCAAACGAATAACATCGTCCAGTCGATCCAAGCGAACCCGCACAGTATCGCTGAGCCGCAGTTCGCTCTCCGCCACCAGCGCAGCGGAGGAAGGCGGTGTTGAGGAGGACGGTAGCGCAGGCACAGAGGATGGCGCCGCCTCAGCGGGAGTAATGGGCGGGGGTGGGGCCTGACCGAGGGCAGCCGCTTCCAGGGCGCTACATAGCGCCTCATCAGCCGCGGGTAGGTCGTCACCTGTCGCTCCTTCGGCAAGTCGACTGACTAAGTCAGCAAGACCGTCAACCGCCTGGCTGAGCAGGCTGGTCACCGTTGGCGTTGCGGTTAGGGTGCCGTCGCGCAGAGCGCTGAGCAGCTCTTCAGTGCTATGTGCCAGCGCCGTAATTGGCACCAGTTTAAGCATTCGCGACGAGCCTTTCAGCGTATGCGCTGCGCGGAACAGGTCGTTGATCTGTTCGCGATCAGCATGGCCCTGCTCCAGTGCGCTAATTCCTTCTCGCAAGCGGGGCAGGTGGTCGGCTGCCTCTTCCACAAAGCGTTGTATAAAGCGGCGAATATCCAGCGCCATAATTAACCCACTCCCTGGGTGGTACTGGTTGATGCCAGTGTTAGGTTCACCGCGTCTAAATAACGTTCGGCTAGAAAGCGCGCATCGCCTGGCGGTAGTGGTGGGGTGATGGTGTCTAGCCCTCCATCAGAGGTGGGCGCGGTGGTCAGCAAACGAACCACCGCAGCATAGCGCTGCTTGCGCTGTAATGGCTTGTCGGCCAGTTCACCTTGGCGATAAAGTTCAGCTAAATAGAAATGGGCCGGCCAACACTCCGGGGCAGCGTAAATGGCCCGCTTAAAATGCTCGTAGGCGAGCTGGGGTCGCTGCTGCCAGCGGGCGACCAACCCGGCCAGCACCAGCGCATCGATCGACCACGGCTGTTGCTCAAGTAGCGCCTCAAGCAGCGTAGCGGCGTCGTCAAACGCATTTTGGTTGAGCAACCGATGGGCGGTGTGCAGTTGGTGGCTAATGCTGTCCGTTGGCTCTTTTTCCGTTGCATGCTGACGTGGCGCCTGGGGTGCCACGTCAGTGCAGTTGTCTAACGCTAGCTGTTTATTTGCGCTCTCAGCAACGCTAAGACTGTCTTCAGTAATACTGTCTTCAGCCATGTTGTCCATCGCAAGTAATGAGGGCTGAAGGGGCGTCTCTGGCACTATCGCGGGTTGCTCTGCATGGCGAAAGTAAAATACGCCCTGAGCTTCGGTCAATTCAAACACGCCGAGATCGTTACCCAGGGTTTCGGTGACGCCGCAGAGTAAAATGCCATTGGGGGCCAGCAACTGGCTAAGTTGCTGATGGATATGGCGCCGCGTCTGCTGGTCAAAGTAGATCGAGACATTGCGAAACAGAATTACATCAAAGGGGCCGACGGGGCTGTCTTCGTTGGCGTTTAACAGGTTAAACGGCCGAAAGGTTACCCATTGGCGCAGCGGTTCGTGAAGCTTGTAACGCCCCTTGTGGGGGCTGAAGTAACGCTTTTTGAAGGCGGGGGAGAGGGCGCGAAACGCCATGCCGCCATAAACTGCCTGGCGTGCCTTGGCGAGGACTTGGTGATCCAGGTCGCCGCCGGTAATAGTAAACAGTGCTTTGGCCCGCTCGCCAAAGCACTCAAATAGCATCATCGCTACGCTATAGGGCTCTTCACCGGAAGAGCAGCCCGCGCTGAAGATAGAGAGCGGCGGCTGCTCTGTTGTTAGGCGTTGCGGTAAATAGGTGTTGACCAGCCAGTCCAGGGCGTCAGGTTCGCGAAAAAAATAGGTTTCGTTGACCGTTAACTGGCTGACAAATTGATCGAATAGCGCCGTGTCACAGCTTAATTGCTTGAGGAGCTGAGTGATGTCGGTTAGCCCCGTGGAGGCCTGTAAGCTGGCTACTGCTCGGAATAGCCGGGCTTCGGCCAAGCCATCTAGGTGTAAACCGCAGCGTTGATGCACCAGAGCTTTGAAGGGAGCAAACGCACTCATGCCAGAGGCTCCGGTCGGCTATCCATGCAGCCATGGACATCGCGTAGCAGTCGATCCGGAAGGCTATCGAGCGGTAATTCATACTGTATGACGCCTGCTTTGACGGCTTCCTGATTCATGCCATAAATCACCGAGCTAGCTTCATCTTGCGCGAAAGTGGTTCCGCCTGCGCGATGTATCGCCCGCATGCCATTCACTCCATCGCGGCCCATGCCGGTCAAAATAATACCAATCGCATCGCTGCCGTAGACCGCCGCGACACTTTGCAGCAGCACATCGCAACTGGGGTGGTACAGGGAGCATTCAGGACTGGGTTGAAGCTGGAAGCGGTGGCGGGAGGATACGCATAAGTCACGCTCGGAAGGTGATAGGTAAATATGCCCAGGGCGTAGCCGTTCGCCCTCTTGACCCACGCTAACCGGCATAGTGCAAAGGGATGCCAGCCATTGCGCCATGCCATCAATAAATCCATGACTGATGTGCTGGGCGATCACAATGGGGGCTGGAAACCCGCTGGGTAGCCTCCGCAGCACCCGCACTAAGGCTTGCGGGCCACCGGTTGAGCAGGCGATCGCGACCACGTGCTGGAAGTTACGCGGCACCCCCCGTGGTGTTACAGCAAATGTCGCTCTTGGAGGAGAGGGGGTGGGTGCTAAGCCGCGTCGACGTAGACGAGTGATGACCGCCACGCCGGAAAGCAGGCGTACACGCTCCAGCAAGCGTTCGGCATCGGCTCCTTCCAGAGTGGGTTTAGGCATGACCTCCAACGCGCCTACCTCAAGGGCTTGATAAGCCGTTTGCGCATCGGAGCGGTCGCTGACTACCAGAATGGGCACTCCTTTGCTGTACATGATCTCTTCGATCGCGGACAAGCCGTCCATCACCGGCATGTTGAGATCCATGGTGATCAGCTGCGGCGCAAGGCGCTTGGCCAGTTCCACCGCTTCGCGACCATTAGTGGCTTCCCCCACGATCTCAATATCATCGTCCCGGCTGAGGATATCGCGTAGCACGTCGCGGGCTACTTGGCTGTCGTCGGCAATGACTACCCGAATTACACTCATCCGGTATCCTTATCAGCGATTTTTATTTGTTAGGGTGAACTCCTGCACCAGCGCGTTAAGCTCAGCCGACATATGGATCATGTCCTGGCTAATATCGGTAATACTGCGCACTGAGTGTGCGTTGCGAGAACTGGCCGTATCGATATCGCGTAGCGCCATCACCACCTGGCTGCTGGCGGTTTTTTGCTGCTGTGTGGAGAGCGATATCTGCTGGGCCGCGCTGCTGGTTTGACTCGCCGCCTTGAGCAGCGCCTCCAGATCCTGGGCGGTACTCATGCTTGCCTCAACGCCCTGCTCGATTGAGGAGGCACCTTTTTCAGAGGCCACCACCAAGCGATTAATCGCCGTCTGAATATCATCGGTATGCGCTTCAATCTCTTGGGTTGAGTCGGTCACGCTGTCAGCCAAGCGGCGTATCTCACTGGCGACAACCGAAAAGCGGCGGCCCGATTCCCCTGCGCTTGAAGCTTCCAAGGCGGCATTAAAAGCGATCAGCTTGGTCTGAGCGGCCAGGGTGTTGATCAGCTCCATAACCTTGTTGATCTGTTTGGATTTCGCCCCCAGCGTCATGATCTCTGTCAGGCTCTGTTCGCTGTCGCTACGGATATCCTGCATTTTTGACTGTAGCAGCTGCATGGCCGAACTGCCTTTCCGGCTGCGCTCCAGCGTCTGATTGGCAACGTCGACCACCGACTGAGAGTGATCGGCAATTTGGGTTGATGAGGTAGAGAGTTCTTCCATGGTGGAAGTTATTTCCGCTACCGAAGAGGCCATCTCCTCGACCGCTGCGGCCATGGTTTGGCTTGCTTCATGATCGATATCGCTGCCGTGCACACCGGAAAGCCCGGCGGTTTTCGCCAGCCGGTCGGCAACTTGCGTTAGTGCCTGAGCGTTTTTGGACACTGCCGCAATAGCGCGGGAGAGGCGCTCAAGGAGCTCGTTGGTTTGGTTGGCTAAGTCGCCAAGTTCGGCTTTGTCATCGGTGCTGACCCGCCGCGAAAGATCCAGGCTGTGGGTGATGTCTTTCAACTGGCGCTGGAAATCAATCAGCGGGCGGATGAGGCTGCCAGTCAGCGGGTAGAGTACCAGCAGCCCAACGAGCAGAATGAGCAGCCCTATACCGCTGGACTCCAGGAAGCGCTCGTGGGTGGACGCCAGGTACGCCTTTTTATCGACTTCCACCATTAGGTAGCGCTGCAGCTCGGGGAGCCAGATCGTGCTGACCAACACTTCTTGACCGTCACGGGTCGCTTCATGCACCTGTAGCTGCTCGTTTTGCAGCAAACGCTGCGACGCTTGCTCTGGTACGGCCTCGGTGGCTGTTGCGACAGTAGGAGCTGATTCATCACTACGATTGGCTTTGCCGCTGCGAACAAGCAGCTCACCTTCGGCGCTGAGCAGCGAGGCGTGTCCGCTACCACCTAAGCGAAAGTCATCAATCAAACTGGCCATTTGGGAGAGATCAAGCCCCGCACCGGCCACGACCAGCGGTCGACCGTTGGCGGCATTTACCGCGCTGCGATAATTGACGTACACAAAGGCATCGTCGGGGGAAAAAGTGTCGCTATCTAAATTTAGCTCGTAAGCGTTGTCGCTGTCAGTAAAGTGGTAGTACCAGTCATCTTCGTTGCCGGGGGGCTGGATAATGCGCTGCAGAAATTCACCGTTGCGCAGCTGGAAATAGTAGCCCCGACCCTGGTGTTGAGCGGCGATAAACAGCAGCTCGGTGTCTAACTGCTCCATAAGACGCGCTAGATACGCCGCAATGTCGTTTTGTCGCTCTTCCGGTAGGCCTTCGCGAACCCACTGCTCAATAAAGTAGCTATTGGCCAAGCTTTCGGAAATGGCAAGATCCTGGCTAAGGCTGAGGTTTATATGCGCTGCCAGCCCTTTGACCTGTGCCGGTAGCTCTTGATTAAGCAGGTTATCCAGCCGCGCTTGGCTGTGTGAACGTGCTTGAAGATAGAGCGCCAAAAGCATCGCGAATGCTAAGACTGTCCCAAAAGAGAGAAATAGACGAAGCCGTAAAGGTAGGGATTTCCAGCGCGCCATCATGTTCGCCGTTGCTCCAAAGTAAACGGTGGCCCTAACGGCGCTGCTCAATAGCGCTCAGGGTTAGAAGTAGAGTGATACTTACCATTCTACTTAGGGTAGTGGCAACGATTTCAGCTTTTTTTGTGAGGACTGGCTAGCCTGTAATAAGTGTATTTTGGTACTTGCGCTTACACGATCGCGTGGGGCACAAAGCAGGAGGAGTCTTTGGTGATGCGACCAACGTCTTCACGAATGCCCATGCCGCAGGCACGGTCGCCCACTACCCAACTGCCAATTAAGGCGTGGTTATTACCAAAGCGCGGCATCGGGTGGTAAGCCTGCCGAATCCATGGGCTGTCGGTATAGGGGCCGTCCACGGCCTCCCGCTGGCCAGTTGGAGTGATTAGCTCCACATTGCTGCCTTCCCGGGAGAAGAACGGTTTACGCACCCAGCCCGCAGGCAGTGGTGGGCTATTGGCATCCTCAAAAAACGCCGGTAACAGATTGGGGTGGCCCTTAAAGTGCTCCCATAAAAGGGGCAGAATCCCCTTGTTGGAGAGAATGGCTTTCCAGGGCGGCTCAAACCAGTGGGTGTTTAGCTGCGGGATATATTCGCCAAACGCATCGTCGGCCATCTCTTCCCAGGGGTAGAGTTTGAACAGGGCGTGGATAGGCTGGTCATCAAGGTCAACAAAGTGTTCCGTCCCTGGGCGTAGACCAATATCTTCGGTGAAGATAAAGGGCGCATTGAGGCCTGCCTGCACCGCCACGTCTTGTAAATAATGCACGGTGGCGCGCTCTTCGGCATTATCTTTGATACAGGAGAAGTAGAGCGTACGCGCTTCAATGCGATCGCCAAGGTGCGCCATAGCATTGATCAAGCGCTCTTGAATCGAGTTGTACTGATCCGCATGGCGCGGCAGGATGCCTTGTTGGATAGCTTGCTCAAGCCACACCCACTGAAAGAAGCCTGCTTCGTAGAGTGAGGTAGGGGTGTCGTAGTTGAGTTCCAGCAGTTTCGCCGGACCATCGCCTGAATAGGCAAAATCCATCCGCCCGTAGAGGTGCGGCTGACCCGACTTCCAGGAGTTGTGGATGCTGTCCCACATGTGTTCAGGCAACGCCAGACGCTGCATAAGCGCATTGGAGTGGCAAACCTTGTCCACCAGCTCCATGCACATTTCATGCACTTCCTCGGTAGGTGCTTCGATATCTCGCTCTACCTGCTCTAGGCTGAACTGGTAGTAGGCATCCTCTTTCCAGTAAGGCTCCCCGTCGATGGTATGAAAATGAAAGCCCAGCTCGTGGGCGAGGGCTTTCCACTCTTTCCTTTCAGGGATATCGATTCGCAGCATAGTAATGTTTGCCTGGGGGTTATGAGCCCCAGCCGCCGCGGGCAGAAGAGCGTGAGCCAAAGCCTCGGCGCTGAGACGCGGCTTGGCGGTTCTGAGCCACTGAGCTACGCATGGCATCGTTACGCTGAGTGACGCGCTGAGTCGCCTGGCTAGAGGCCGTGTTCCAGTTGCCCTGGTTCTGGCGATTGCGGTACACCGGCTCCTGATACACCCGCTCGAAGGAGCGTCCACGATTGGTGTTGGACATCATGCTGCCGACCATATAACCCATCATGGCAGGCATGAACCAGCTGCCGCCGGTGTTACCCGTAGCCGCTTGAGACTGCTCTTCGGTCGGCGCGGTACAAGCGCCTTCACCATTCTCCGCTTCGCACTCCTCCAGGGTGCTATAGCGCGGCACCTCTTTTAATGAGGCTTCGTAAGCATCTTCACAGGCGCTACGGGTATAGACATTCTCTGCAACACAATCCTCAACGCTTTGAAAGCTGCGCGGCTGGTCGAACTCTATATCGGTGATTTGCTCTTCCTGGGGCGGTTGGCCACAGGCGGTAAGACCAAAGGCGCTGGCGCCCATCATTGCCAGTGACAAGCGCCCGCTGCGCTTGCGGCGCGGCAAATGAGGGGTACTATCGTGTTTTGACATGCAGGCTCTCCTTTACCACGTCGTTACCAAGTCATCGAAGCGGCGTTGAGTAAGCCGACTGCCACGGCCACGCTGGCCATTAAAATGCCGTAGGCCTGGTGGCCTTCGGTAATGTGCTGAGACAGGCTTTCGCCCTGCTTGCGCAGAAACAACTTAACGCCAAAGAAGGTGGCCAGCTGAACGATAAAGGCGACAATGCCCCAGAGCACAAAATCGATGAAGCTAATGGAGTTTGCCATCGCGCTGTACAGCGGAATGGTGAAGCCTAAAATGGAGCCGCCATAGGCAGAAGCAGCGGCCGCATTACCTTCGCGAATCAGCGTCCACTCGTGGTGCGGGGTAATCCGGCTGTAGCAGTACATAAAGGCGGCGAGCAGGATAATCGCCGTGACTAGATAGGCGATAAATGATGGCAGGCCGTAGAGGTAATTCACCATGGTGGTTGCTTCCTTTTCAGTAGCTTAAAAATAGACTTGCGGGTCAAACAGCGTCGATATCGACGGAGGCCACATCTACCCCCACGTTGTGCACCACCATAAAGCTGCCTTCGCCATCGCTTTCTGCGCTCAGCAGTAAGTACTCCATACGCTCAGCGCCTTCGATGGTACGCTCATAGAGCATGGCATGGTGGGTCACATGGCGCGCCGACACGCTCTCGGTGGTCATTACCTGCTCTTCGAAAACCACCGGCGGCGACCACAGGCTGTCACCATTCCCCCACACTCGCTGATAGGTGCAACTGCGCGCCTCCTCAGTGGTTGAGGTGAGCGCGATGGTTTGGGCGCCGATGCTGTCGGGCTGTTTATCTTCACCGTTTATCAAATTATCAAATTCGGCATCCGAGAGATGGGCAACACGGTAAAAGTCGAACAGCTTATATTCAAGCACCTGACCGTTCTCAATATTGGCCTGCAGCCAGGTGTCGTTATCCAGATAGAAGCGCACCAAGTGCGCTCCTTGACCAAGATCGACGTGCCCCACGGCAGCTATATGATGGTAGGCATCGTCGTTCCAGCGAAACAGTGCATCGGGGTGGGCGCGCAGGCCGATCAGCTTAATATTGACGCGCCCATCCAGGCGTAGGCCCTCAAGGTCTTCCTGGCTGATACTCATAGGCAGGCCAGCGGCCACCGGGCGGCCTTCGTTAGGCTCGGGTGGTTTCTCCGTCGTAGCGCGAAAAAGTGCCTTGAGGGTGTTAAACATGGCCTGGCTCCCTAATAAATTTAAACGCTGATTTGCTCTTAACGCTTATTCCTGTGCGGCGTTTTTCTTCGCTTTCAGGCGCGCTAACACGTCGTCTGCTTTGCGATTCTGGCCACCCACCCCGGCTGCTTTCAGGCGGGCTTCCAGCGAGCTGCCGCTCTCTTCTGCGGCCATGTCGTCAGCGGCTTGCATTTGCGCTGAATTAAGCTGCTGGCGCTCTTTGATGCGCTCCAGTGACTCCATGGCGCTGCTCATGGCGCTGTTCTGGCCTGAGTGGCGAGCCGCAACGGCAGATTGGGCTTTTTGTGCTGACTCAGTCGCCTTAACGACGCTCACCTGCTGCTTGAGTTGGCGAAGCTGATTGTCGGTGCCGCGAATCGCGCCGCGTAGTTTTTCGATGCTGGCGTCGTACTCGCTGACAATAGCGCGCTCCGCTTCCAGGTCATCCTGCAGCGCCACCATGCGTTCAGCCACTTCCACGGCTAGCGCTTCTTCACCTTTATCCAGCGCGGCCTCAGCGCTTTTTTCCAGTTCGGCGATTTTGCTTTCCAGGGCGTCAGCTTTATTGCTGTTTAGCTGGCGCTGGCCCATCAGGCGGGTGAGTTCGGTTTTAGATTGGCTCAGGTGATTTTCCGAGTCGCGGATTTCCTGGTCTAAAATGCGCAGTGCTTGGGAATCCACCACGGCTTGACCGGTTTCATTCGCTTTGCCACGCAGGGCAGTCATAATTTTGCTTAACATATAAGTGTCTCTTCTTTAAGAATATCTTTAAATAAAGCGCCACTGTTTCAGTGTGCATGTCAGTGGCGATGACCGATTAACTCTGTTTTCGATAACCCCTGTTAGGCTTAGGCAAAGTGCGTTTGAATCAGTTCGGCGACGTCCATGGCCGCGCTGGCTGTGGCGTGTAGCTCGGCACAAATCGATTCAAGCTTTGAGTCGCCAAACAGCTGTCCGTAAGCCACATAAAAGTCGTGACCGTCGATCTCGACAATCCCCACGGAGGCCAGCGGTAACGCAATGCCTTGGCGCAGCAGTACTTCGTTGAGCTCAGCGGTGTTTTTAACGCTCTCCACGGCAACGATAGGTGCCATGGCGACCCACTCATTTTCGCTGCGCGACAGGGTAATCGGCAAGTTGCCGTAGTCGTTAAGCTCCCAGATCAGGGTCTGATTCGTCTCATCCAGGCTGATAGTGCCCTCAGGCCACTCAAGGGGCGCATCTCCAGCGCTGTTGTGCGCTGGCTGACTGACTAACTTATATAGCTCGGTGGCGGTGATGCCGTTGGTAACGGTAGGCGTAGTCAAGGCAATCTGCTCCATCGTTTGTTAAGTGACCTTACCTTAACATTTAGTAGAGCAAATGGTTCCTTTTCGCAAAAAAACGCCCCGCCTCTTTCCCTTATCGTGTCAGGTGAAAGAGTTGGGGCAAACATTTAGGGGTGGGTAACGCTTAGGAATGGCGACTAAGGCGTTTGGTAGGTGTCGTTGAACCGTTTGCGCAGTTCATTTTTCTGTACTTTGCCCATCGTATTGCGCGGCAGTTCATCGACAAAGAAGACCCGCTTGGGCTGCTTATACTTAGCTAGTCGCCCATCTAAATGGGTGATTACTTTCTCCTCTTCAAGCTGGTTTTCTCCAAGATCAGCGCCTTGCTGGCGAACCACCACTGCGGTAACGCCCTCGCCAAAGTCAGGGTGCGGTAGACCGATCACTGCGGATTCGGCGACTTGATCAAGCTCGTCGATCACCTGCTCCACCTCTTTGGGGTAAACGTTGTAGCCGCCGGAAATCACCAGATCCTTGTCACGGCCAACAATATGCACATAGCCCTGCTCGTCGACCATGGCGAGATCGCCGGTAATGAAAAAGCCGTCGTCTAACAGCTCTTCGCGGGTCTTTTCGGGCATTCGCCAGTAGCCGATAAAGACATTCGGGCCGCGAATCTGCAGCATGCCAATCTCACCAAACGGCACCTCCGCGCCAGTTTCTCGATTGGTAATGCGCATCTCCACACCGGGTAGTGGCATGCCCACAGTGCCTGCTCGGCGGGCACCGTCATAGGGGTTGGAGAGGTTCATATTGGTTTCAGTCATGCCGTAGCGCTCAAGAATCGCATGCCCCGTTTTGGCTTCAAATGCCTCGTGGGTCTCGGCGGTGAGCGGAGCGGAGCCGGAAACGAACAGCCGCATGTTGGCGGTAGCTTCTGGGGTCAGTCGTTCGTCCTGAACCAAGCGCGTATAGAAGGTAGGAACGCCCATCATCACAGTGCCACGGGGCAACTCTTCAAAAATGACATCGGCATCGAACTTAGGCAGGAAGAGCATGCTGGCGCCCGCCATCAAAGTGACGTTGCAGGCGACGAATAAGCCGTGGGTGTGGAAGATCGGCAGCGCATGAATCAGCCGGTCATCAGCGCTGAAGTGCCACGCTTTGGCCAGGGTCTTGGCGTTAGAGGCGAGGTTTTTGTGCGTTAGCATGGCGCCTTTGGAGCGCCCAGTGGTGCCTGAGGTATAGAGAATCGCGGCCAGGTCGCGTTCGCCAAGTGCCACGATGTCTTCTCTTGGTACTGCCGCTTGGGCGGTTTCCATCAGGCTACCATCGGCGGCGCTGCCCAGGGTGACCACCGCCGGACAGCCGGTTTCAGCAGCAAGCGACAGTGCTTGCTCTTCTATCTTGGGGCGACAAACGAACAGCGCGGGCTCGGCGTCATTTAAAAAGTAGCGAATCTCATCGCCGGTATAGCCCGTATTGAGGGGCAAATAGACGCCGCCGATGCGCAGGCAGGCCAGGTAAAGCAGTATCGCCTCAGGACTTTTATCCACCTGCACGGCAACGCGGTCGCCTTGCTTAACGCCTAGCTCGGTTAGTGCGCCGGCAAGCTGCGCACTGATGGTCAGCGCATCGGCGTAGCGATAGCGGCGGCCATCGCGGGTAGTAATAAAATCGGCCTCTGCGCGCTCGCGCATTTTGGCAGCAAAGGTTTCAAATAGGTTGTGGCTCATTTGGTGGTCTCTCCTTTGGCCAGCTTGCGAGCGCGTTTGGCGAGGTCGCGCACCTCATTCGAGCAAGCAACGGTCGCCTTGGCGGTATAGTTTTCGTGATTGCGCTCGATATCGTCCAGCACATACAGATAGTTAACCATCAGTCCAGCGGCTTGTTTAAAGCCCTTCTCGGAGATATCGCCCAACCAATTAATACGGTGGAGTTCAGCGCCGTTGCCGAGGTGAAAGCGGGCCACCGGGTTGAGCGGCAGGCCGTGGCGGTTCTTCTCTTCGACCAAGTAACGGGCGGCCAGTGGGCGAATCGCGGCTTTAAGCTGCTCTTCAAGCGCTTTGTCCTGATGCCATCCTGGGGTTTCAAGCCCTTTGAGTGATTTACGCAGCGACGAGGGAAGCTGCTCATCCTCACGCTGCTCCTGCAGCCACTGGGCGAAGCCAGGTACCGGCGAGAGGGTGACGAAGTATTTAAGCTGCGGCAGCTCCTGGGAGAGCTCTTGCACCACCTGCTTGATCAAAAAATTACCGAAGGAGATGCCGCGCAGGCCGGTCTGGCAGTTGCTGATACCAAAGAACGCCGCAGTATCGGCATCCTCGGGCTCATCGATGGCTTTTTTAGTATGACGACTCTCGCCAGAACCCTCTCCAGAACTTTCCCCCGATAAGATGGGCTGTATACGGCTTGGCAAGCCCTTGTGGAGGGCCACTTCCACAAAGATCAGCGGCTCGTCGCCAATGGCGGGGTGGAAGAAGGCGAAACAGCGGCGATCGCGGGCATCCAGGCGCCGGCGCAGATCATCCCAATCCTGTATTTCGTGTACCGCTTCGTAGCGGATGATCTTCTCTAGAATCGAAGCGGGAGTGTTCCAGTCAATGCGCTTGAGCATCAAAAAGCCGCGGTTGAACCAGGAGCCGAACAGATGGGCGAAATCGTCGTCGATGGGCGCTAATTCCGGCTGTTCGCGTAGTAGCCCCAGCAGGTCTTCACGCATTTTAACCAGCTCATAGGTGCCGTCGCTGGCCAGGTTTAAACGCCGAAAAAGCTCTTGGCGCCGGGGCTCGCAGGCTTCAAACAGGCGCTGTAGCGATTGGTTGTCGCGAACCTCTTGATATGCCAGGTAGGCCGCGTCAATGGGGCCAGGTTCAGCCGCAAAGTCAGCCATTAGGCGGGCAAAAAAGCTGCTTTTTTCAGCTGCCGAAAGGCGCTGATAAATCGCCAAGGCGCGGCTTGCCAGCGCGATGCTGGAGGCTTCGCCATCGCTTTCCAACAGCTTGTGGCAGGCGTTAACCAACTGCCCATGGTCGGGCGTTAAAGTCTCGGGATGGCGGCGCCGCAACAGTGCATCGCGCTGAGTGATGTTGTTGAACAGCTCCTGCAAAAACAGCATGTTCATGGTCGAACTCCTTAACCCATGATCAAGTTAGGTAGCCAAAGCGCGATGCCTGGGAAGAGACACAGCAGCAAGATACCCAGCACCATACATAGCGCGTAGGGCAAGCTTCCCATCAGAATGTCGCGCAGCGAAATATCCGGTGCGATACCTTTAATAATGAACAAATTGAGACCCACTGGCGGTGTGATCAGACCTATCTCCAGGTTGATGGTCAAAATCACCGCAAACCAGTAGGGGTCGAAATTAGCCGCCAGGATGATAGGTAACAGAATGGGCGCGGTCATCACGATCACGGCCACGGGGGGCAGGAAGAAACCCGCCACCAGCAGAAAGAGGTTAATCACCCCCATCAGCGCCCAGCGGTTGATCTCCAGATCAGCAATCGCGGCGGCGACGGTTTGGGTGATAAACATCGAGGAGAGCGCATAGGCGAACACTTCGGCGGTGGCGATCACCAGCATGATCATCACGCTTTCGCGCAGCGAGTCGCGCATAATCAGTTTTATCGGGCCCAACTGCCACATGCGGTAGATCAAAATAGCCAGCGCCAAACACAGAAATGCACCCACACCCGCCGCCTCTGACGGTGTTGCCACCCCACCGTACAAGGCAAACAGGATACCCGCGACCACGCCCAGGAAAGGCAGAACACGCACTAGCGCTTTCAGGTTGGTATCAACATTCTGCTTAACGTTCTGCTTTAGCCGTTCGACGGACTCCGCCATCGGGTTGTTATAGCCACCGGCCATCTTGCAGGCGATCATCGTCCAGATCATAAACAGGCCTGCAAGCATAAAGCCTGGCACCACCCCGGCAATAAACAGTCGACCAATAGAGGTCTCGGTGGAGATGCCGTAGATAATCATGGTGACCGACGGCGGAATCAGGATGCCCAGGGTGCCACCCGCGGCAATACAGCCCGCCGCCACGCCATCCGGGTAGCCGCGCATGCGCATTTCGGGAATGCCCATTTTACCAATTGCCGCACAGGTGGCTGGTGACGATCCCGAGAGCGCAGCAAAGATAGAGCAGGCGCCGATATTGGAAACCGCCAAGCCGCCGGGCAGCTTGCCCATCCATAGATCCAGCGAGCGATACAGATCGCGCCCGGTGGGGGAGGAGGCCACCGCGGCGCCCATCAGAATAAACATCGGAATGGCGACAAAACCAAACTCGGCGATGCGGTCAAAAAAGGTTTCCCCGAAGTAGGTGAGCTCAGCAAGGCCGCGGTCGTAGATCAGCGCCAGCAGCGATACACCGCCCAGGGCGAAAGCGATAGGGGTGCCAATGGCCATCAGCGCAATCAGCGCGATGGCGACAATAATGCCTAAGGTAATGGGATCCATGCTTAGTTCTCCCCACGCAAAATTTCAGCCACATACTGCAGCGACAGCAGGGTAGCGCCGACGGCCATGGGCAGCAGGGCGGGCCACAGCGGTGGATTCCAGACGGAACCCGTCGTCCACTCACCGTGAAGTGCCTCAAAAACATAGACCCAGCTGGCATACGCCAGTGCGGCACAGAAACCTAATCCAAACAGCGAAGCGATCAAACGCATGATGGTGCGGGTAATACCACCCAGCGCATCGGGCACAATAGTGATAGCCACGTGCCCGCCGGTCATCAGTACATAAGGGCTACCCATCAACATCGCTGCCGTTACTGAAAAGATGGTGAATTCGGTCTGCCAACTGGTGCTCATTCCAAGCAAGTAACGAATAAATACCATCTGGCAAATCACTAATACGCCAGCGATAAACATGGCGCAGGCTAAATAGGCGGAAAGCCGCGAAAGCTTATCCATGACGCGAATGTAGCCGCCGATGATGCCCCCACGCGTCAGGGCATTGTGAGTCGTTGCAGGTGCCATATTTCCCTCGTCAAGCTGGTTATTTCGCCAAGCTAAGCAAGCATCAGTTGAAAACGGCCACCCCGAAGGGCAGCCGAGCCGTTAGGCGTTTATAGGTTGCTTACTCGACGGCCAGCGCTGCATCGATAATGGCCTGGCCATTGGGAACATTGTCGGCAAAGTTTTTGTAGGAGGTTTCCTTGGCGATATCGAGCCAGGCGTTGTAGTCGTCTTCGCTCATGCTGACCACCTCAACGCCGTTCTCCTCGTAAAGATCGACCATTTCTTGATCAATGGCGGCGGCCTCTTCAGCAAAGAAGGCTTCTGCGGCTTCACCGGCTTCTATCAGCGCTGCTTGCTGTTCATCGTTAAGCTCTTGCCATACCTGCTCAGAAATAAGAATGGGTTCGTACATGTACCAGAGCGCGAAGTCACCCGGCTCGGTCAAGCATTCAACCTGTTCATAAAGCCGGAAAGAGATAAACGACATCGACGAGGTATTGGCGGCATCCAGCACACCTGTTTGCATGGCGGTATACACCTCGGAAGAGGGCATGGAGGCAATGGAGGCGCCAGCGGCCTCAAGCATTTGTTCAAACGCAGGTCCTGCAGCACGGAAATTTTGGCCCTCGACGGTATCCGGGGAGGTAACGCACTGTTCGCTAGATGCAAAGCCACCGGATAACCAGGCATCTGCAAGTACTCGAGCGCCGCCTTCGCGAATGACTTCTTTAATCATGTCCATATATTCAGAGTCATTCAGACGTTGGGCATGGGCCTGATTACGCACTAAGCCCGGCATCAGCGTAGCTGAAAATTCCGGATGCCGACCACTGGCGTAGTCCAGCGGTAGAGAGGTGATATCGAGGCGACCACGAGCGATAGCGCCCCACTGTTCACGCGCTTTGAACAGCGATTGGCCCGGATAAACTTCTATGGTCAGCCCTACATCCGCATCGGCTACTTTGCGGGCCATCATTTGCACCATTTCGTCGCGAACATCTCCCTGCCCCCCGGGGAATTGATGCGACGCGCGTAGCACGGTATCGGCAGAGGCGTGGGAAGCGGCAATGGCGAGACCGAGAGCGGCAGCAGTTGAGATCAAATAGCGTTGCATGAGGCGTCTCCAACAGTTGTTGTTGTGTGTTTGGATGGGCTATATGTATCTATCAGTCGAGCTGATATATATATCAATAGGCGCTATGTATGCTAATGTCAACTGTATGACAGCATTAAAACGGCTAAGACGAGCCGCGATCCAAGGAGGTAAAAGATGACCGGCACCAAGCGATCCAATGCTCAGCGATTAAGAGATTCTCTTGAGGATGACATCATCAATGGCCGCCGTTTACCGGGAGAGCGCCTGGATCCAGAGGCCTTGGGGCGCGAGTTTCAGGTTTCGCGAACGCCTGTGCGCGAAGCCTTTCAACAGTTGGTCGCCAGCGGCTTGGTCACCGTTTCCCCGAAGAAGGGCACCTTCGTTGCGAAAGTGGGGATTGATCAACTGATCGAGATGTTTGAGGTGATGGCGGAGCTTGAAGGCATGTGTGGCCGCTTGGCGGCGCGCCGGATTACCGAATCAGAGCTGGCCGCGTTACGCGAAGCGCATCAGCGCTGCGAAGCAGCGGCCCTGGCCGGCGACAGCGACGAGTATTACTACGAAAACGAAGGCTTTCACGACTGTATCTACACCGCTAGCCACAACACTTTTTTGGCCAGCGAAGCGCGCCAACTTAAACAACGTTTAAAGCCTTACCGGCGCCTGCAGCTCCAAGTGCGCCAGCGGGTCAATAATTCCCTTAGCGAGCACCAAACCATCGTCGAGGCTATTGAGCGGGGTGACTCTGTGGCGGCCCAGCAAGCACTGAGCGACCATGTATTGATTCAAGGCGAGCGCTTTAGCGATTTCGTTTCCAGCGTACGCAGGATGGAGTCACCGTTAGAGAGAACGGGCTGATTTGGGTTGCTAACCAGCCTCGGCAGTAGCTCTCCTGCTTGCGGAAGGGCTAGCCAACTTTTATCTGTGTGCCGTTAATCATTTGTTGGGTTTCACGAGGCTTGCTGCCAGCGATAGGTTAGAAATTCTCAACAATGGCAGGCTAGCGCTGCTGGCCGCTGAGAAAACGGTAATATCGAAGCTGAAACCAGCGCTTGCGTTGACTAGTGGCTTTGTGTCGTTGAACCAGCTTTGAGCATAGTCTCCGACCGTAGCGATGAAACTCGGGTCGGTCTTTCCTTCGGTCGAGGTTGGCGCCAAAAGCGACAGCGGCAAGACCGTGTCTGGGATATGTTGTTCGCCAACCAGATTGTAGCGGTAGGTGGTCTCAATCCGTACCAGTAACGGCTCCTGAATAGGTACTTGGGGTAGCGGCGCGAGCAGTTGATTGAAAAAAGGCTCAAGCCATTGGGTCACTGTGCGCGGAGTATCCCCGTCCAGGGTGTAGTTCGGAATACTGATCAGTGGTACCAGAGGGTTGGCGAATTTCGCCGGTGCTGTGGTGAATTCGAACGCTGGCGTGGTTTTAACATCAAGGTCTGGTGACAGATGTCGGTTGCGCATGACTTGGATTGAAGCCCACCCGCTTTGCAATGCGAACAGGTCGAGGTCGTTGAAGCCGACCTGACGTTCGGAGTCGGTGCGGGCGGTTTCGTAGGCAAGCCATTCGGGCAGGTCTGGGTTTGCCCCTTCGCGTCGCTTGTACTGCCACACTACGGCTCCCGTTGCGGGCGTGCTGTGGATTTCGTGTGGCTCGTAGCTCTGCGAGTTGATAAGTACTTGGGCCAGGGAGAGGAAATTGTCTTTGCTCTCCTGGCTGATCTCAAAACGCTGCGGAATGATCTCGACCTGGGCGTGGCCTTCGTCGGAAGGTGTCAGCAGTATCTCGAAGGTGTATTCAACGCGCGGTGCGGCCTTGGCGAACTGGGCGGTCAGTTTGCCCCTGGCCCACTCATCGTAGGCCGTGGCGACATTCGACGTCACGGCTTCGAAGGCCGCAATGGCGTCCTTGGCTAAGGCGACCGATGGATCCGCAGCAGAAGTCTTGCCGCTGACTGGCCGCAGGTAGGACTCCAGATCGCGCGCTACCGCTGGATAAATCGCTACAAATTGGGCCAGGGCATCGAAAAGTGCCTTATCCTTGCTTGCGCCTACCAGATCATCGTCGGAGATGCTGGCATCTTGGTTAAAGACGACATCGGCCATGACTGAATCCTGGGCCGCCTGCTGTAGCAGATACGTGAAGTCGTAGCGCCAGGATTTGAGTTCGGCTGGGCTTTGCGGCGTAGCCATACTCGGGATGCCGGTCTGCACTTCAACCGTAGCGGGTTGTGGCAAGGCACGTAACGCTACCGGAATGGAAAAGCTATCGCCCTTGGCAGGTTTAATGGGTGTGGTGATCGGCCCGGTGAGCAGAGAGATCCAGTTCGACTGTTCGTAGTTTTCGATCCCTGCGACGCCGCGGATGTCATACTCAATGTGGGTGAGGGTGTAATCGAGTTTCAACTCTACATAGCTCTCTGAGTCGGCTGACCGGGAGGTGGCAAGAAAGGCCAGAGTGCTGGTGTCTTCACCCTGGGTCAGCGGGATCTTGCCGGTGGTTAGGGAGAAGTTGTCGTTAGGTAGCTCTGTGCTGGCTCCTGTCAGTGTTGCACTGGGTTGGCCGAACAAGCGCGGTGGCACATCGGCGCGTCCCAGCGGAGGGGCGTATGAAGTACCCGTTACTGGTAGAACCGCCACTGCCGTCAGCGAGTTTGCGCTGCTGAGCCGGTTCAAAAGAGCCTGTTTTAGTTTCTCAATTGCAGCCGGTTGCAAGCTGTCGTCACCGCCAACAAGTACCGAGGTGGCGGTTGATGAAATGGCGTGAGCAAGGGCCTTCTTGTGCTCAAGCAGGCGCCACAGATACCCCGTTTTTTCGGGCTCGATGGGCAGGCCATCTTGCTTGGTCTCGGGCTCGTCGGTCAAACCGAGTAGCCGGTCGAGCTGGTAGAGCGGCGTTGAAAAGGACGCTGCCAGTACATCATCGACCGCTGTTAACACCTCCTCCAGCCAAACATTTGGATCAACGCTGGTGAAGGTGGTGAGTGTGCCTGAATCGGAAGCTGGATAGGGCGTGCCTGTTTCGTAAGGGCGCAAGTCGACCTCGATGGTGACCAAGTTCGACGCGATAGGTAACGGTGCAAAATAGCTCGCCGTGTTGCCAATCTTGTAGCCGATACCTGCCGGCGTTGCTGCATCTGGCTTGGCCATGCGCACCGCCCAGACGGTCGAGCCGTTACTGGTGCTGGACGTACTTGGGTCAGGTGAACCTGTACCGACTCGCATCTGCCAGTTCTCAGTCTGGAAGGTCTTTTCAAAACGCAGTGCGAACTCGGTCAGTGCCACTGGATAGGTTTGAGTCTCGTCCGTTGCCTTGAGGTTTGGCTGCGGCAGTTCGATAAGCCCATTGGCGGGAATGTTGGAGACCGCTCGCAATCCTCCACGCACGGTGCGCAGGTTAGGTGCTACCCATTCGGCCTGTCGGGTAAAGCTGAGGCCGAGTTCAAGCTGATGAATGTCTGCCGTGGTGTCGATCTCGTTGAGGTCGATGCTGCGGGTAATCGTCGTTTTGTCAGGTGGCGTTGCCGTGTGACCATCCGCACGTGCGGTCAGATAGGTAATCGCCGCGCTCAGATAGGCTAGGATCTGTTCACGTTCGGCTGACGTCAGCGGTTGGGTCTTCTCGGCCATCAGCGAATTTTCGAAGGCCATGGTGACCACCGGGCCGTCCAACCCCATCATCCCGAGTGATGTATAGTCCTGGATAAGTTGAAAGTAGACCCGCGTCAGTTGGGAGAGATCACAGCGAGCGGTGCGTTGCCATATTGGTAGTGTGTCTCCAGCACGGACTATATGCAGGTCACTTGCGCGGCTGAGTTGGGTATCTGGCTCATAAGGCGTCGGGTCGAATACCAGTTCGACGCTAAGTTGGGGCGCTCCAGCGTCGCCGGAGTAAGTATAGGCCCGGGTAGTCGAGGGCCAGGCATCGATAGGAATCAGCGCATCGGAACAGGTTAGCATTGTCCCCAGGGTGCCATAAGGCGGGGTTGTTTCCTGCTCAACCGTGTTAAAGGGGTTGGGGATCCGATTGCCGAACAGGTCTAGCCAGTCTAGCGCCAACGTTAGCGGCGTTCCGATACCAAGGTAAGGATTGCCAGAAGGATCAAGCAGGCTGGTATCGCCCGGTACGGCATTGGTCAATGCCTTACCGGTGAAGCCGAGGGTCTGGCTGTAGTGATAAGGCGTATCCTCTGCCAGCGCTTGTCGCTTTAAAATCCGCGAGCGTGGCGTAGAACTCGGTTCGGCCGGTGGATCCTTCGGGCCGAAGGAGGCTCCCATCTGACTGGCATCGAAATAGGGCGTAGCGACGATCTGCGCACTGAGCAACTGATAAAGTTGCAGTAACGTGTCTTGGGTATAGGTTTTCAGGTCTGCTGTTGTCGGGTTTTCCGGGAGCTGCGGTATCGCACCGCGCTCGCGTTGTAGACTGAAGCCAGCATTACCGAGACCAAGGTTGGGTTTGGCCGCTAAGGCTAGAGGATCGATGTTAACCACATCTCCAAAGAGCCCCGCCGTATTGCGCGCGCCGTAAATCAATGAGGCCAATGAAGTGTTGAAATAGCGTGCTATGTCGGTGAGCGTCGAGCCTGGGGCACCACCAATCTGGTAAGTGAAAGGTGGAAGGCGGAAAATCGACAGGGGAGCCACCGAAATTCCTGGATTCCAAGCCATAATGTCGGCCTTGGTTACGCCTTGGCCTGGAACGCAGCCAGCAGAGTAATAGTCGGCAAGCGTCTGTAGCGGGTCGGCTGTGGACGCCTGTTGCGGTGTCAATTGGGCAATGAGGCCGGAGATAGGGACATGAGCACCTGCGGTGAGCGTCTCCCTGGGGTTGGCCTTAGCCAGACCCGCCAAGTCGAGCCCATAGGCCGCAGTAATCTCGGAGAGTGTCAGGCCGGAGACATCGCCGCTGGGGGCTGGTGCCGAAGTGCCGGTTAGCTGCACCACCGAGGATTTTGGATCGATTGGTGCCGAGGTGACTAGGGCGTTCACTGCGTTGAAGACCCTTGTCGCCGATTGCAACGCAGCATCACGGCGTAAGGTGATCACCAGTGTCAGCGTCGCTGTACCGTCGTTATCGAATAAGCCCGTTGGCAGCCCAGAGCCGGTGACGAGGTTTTGATAGAACAGGAAACTACCACCTGAATTAACGGTACTAAGTTCCCACAGCAGCTTGATGAACTCCGCTGGGGCCATAGCGATCCCCGTCGGTGGTTCCTCGGCGAACTGGGCATTGGCACGAAATGCACCTGCCGGAGGGTTGGTCTCGGTGGAAAGGTTCGACTGTACGATGTAAGACAGGAAGTCAGACGGCGCCTGGCTGGTTAGCCCCGGTACGCCATTATTGATGTCGGCATAGGTCAGGAACAAGCCACTGACAAGGTCTTCGCCGATGCTTGCCATGGAGGTCAGTAATCGCTCCAGCAGTACCGACTCCCCTGGGTTGGGGCCAATAATCTCATAGGCATAAGGCGCGAAGTCCTGTGCTGGCGAGCCGCTATTCCCCGGCCCCGGCGGTACGATGTCATTGGCGTCAGGCCGCTGCGGTGCCTGATCAGCTGTTTGTGCTAATGCCTTGATGCGGAAGTCGATCCGTGTCGCGAAACTGTAGTCATCAATCGGTTGGAAGGCGGTCTTCTGCGTGGCCGGGTCTGTGGTGCCGACTTCCGGAATCAGCGGCGGCAGATAAGGTTGCATCTCGCTGAAGGACAAGCCCTGGGCTGCGAGCGCGGCCTGGTTTGCCTCAATGATCTGTTGTAGCGCTGGTGACAGTTCGAAAAGGATCGGGCTTGCCTGGGGCGCACTGGCTTGGTCGGCGACTTTGCTTTGTCCCGCCGGAGGCGCACAAACCGCTGCAAGCCCCGCGCTATCGGCGGTCTTCCATGGTACATAGGTCGCCATACCATAGCTGCGCGGTTCCAGTTCTGTCTCCGGTGTTATCATCAGCGCCTCGACGCGTGGCTTGTAGCCATTGGTGCGGGCGGTATCGACTACCTGGGTTAGCAAACCGGCTTGGGAAATGTTATCGAAACTTGCTGACGTGCTGCTGCCAATACTGATCCAATCGTAATCTGGCGTATCGGGGCGGCTAAGGGTGATCGTATAGTCGTCACTGCGGTTCGCCAGTGGTACCTGCTGGCCGGTCAACTGATAGAGGCTGTAAGCGGTTTGAGTATCCCAATAGGGTGCGCCGTAGAGAAAATCTTTTGGTAACGTGAGTCCTGGTGCCACCGGAAGCCGCATACCGTGCAACATATAGCGCGCAGCCATGCCGGCGGTTTGGCCGAGTGAGCCGGTGGCGACGATGGACGGCCAAAGGCTGTCCTCGGGGAGCACAGAGAGCCGCGGTACGGCGAAGGCTAGATCCGTGTCGGTTCGGAACAGATTCGCTTTGGCCATGGTACTGGCGGTCAAGAAGCTTTCCTTCGGCACATGGTAGCGTGCCAGGATCGTCGCGATGGTATCTTCATCCCTGGTCGTATAGGCAACATCGGGAACACAAGTCTGTACGGCTGCGGCGAGCAGTCCTGCTTGGGTGTAAAGCTGCGTCTCCTGAGCAAGCGCCTTGAGCGTTAGGCCCACACCTGCGGCGATAGCATTGAAGTCGTCGCCGGGCTGAGTGTTATAGACCTTATCGTTGAGCTCGACAGTGATTCCGGAGGCGATCAGGTTATTTTGGCTCCGGTTCTTAGTGATCAGGCTCGCCGGCTCAATGCCATAACGGCCAGCAATGGCTTGCAGCGTGTCACCCGACTGCACCATATATGGGATACTCGCCAGCTTAAGTGTCAGTCCCGCCGTCAGTGGATAGGTCATATTGGACGCGATCAAGTCTGCGGCATTGAGTTGATCAGCCAGCATATTATTCGCCCAGTTTACAATTGTATTGATCGAGGTCTCGTCGGTCAGCGGATAGGGGTAGTCATCGAAGACGTCGAGTGCCCGCTGAACCAGCTGCCTGGCCAGCAAGACAATGTAGTCGGTGAGTATCGTGGCTGCCATCGGCACTGAAGGGCTAGCGCTCTGGTCGAGTGTTTGTGTGCCATCGCCATCGGTCTCGCTATCAACATTGGCGGCCGTTTCGGCAAAAATTTGGCGTACTAACATCTGATAATCGGTGTCAGCACTAACATAGGCACTTAGGTCGATCGTTACTTCGCCAGTGTCCTGGGTAGGATCCGGCACGCTGAGGCGCAAAAATGGCAACGCCGGGAACAGCGTAGCGCCAGCATTGAGTGCCGATCGTCGCTCCTCGCTTAGATTGGCGTCGGGCAAACTGATCTTCACGGTGAAGTTTTCTGCCAGAAAGGCCTCAATCTGTGCAGGAGTGAAGGGTTCAATGTCAGGATCTGACAGGGTTTGCAGGATACCCTCAACCGCCGCACGTGACAGGGTGCCGGTGGCCGTGCTCGGCAGTGGCAGTCCGGTCTCATGCGTTACGCTATGCAGGATCCATGGCAATAGTTGGGCACAGAGCTTACCAAAGGAGGTGTCGGCGCCATCTCCCGCTGGGGATGTACCTTCAGTGGGTTGCTCTGGTGCATCCATTGAGAACAGTACTACAAGGGCACCTTCTTGCTGAGCGTAGCCAGCATTTTCCGCACCGAGAACCGTCATCTGGGTCGCTAGGGTGATCTCCAGAGTGTCCGGGCTTGCGGTGAGGCTTTGCTGGCGCTTCATACGCGCCAACCCTTGCGTGGCATCGAGGCGGAAAGCTCGGTGATAAATGCCGTAGTCGAATAGCGTGCGGGGCACAGGCAAACGACGCTGGCGCTGATAAGCGCCATCTGCAGTCACGCCAATAAACACTGCCTCGGGCAGTTGGCGTGATGGATCGTCCCATGGCGCCTGGCTATCACTGCCAATTGTCAGCTCTTCGCGAATCGTAGCCGCAAATGACAGGCTGATAGAGATAGAGAAGAGCCCGAGGTCGATTTTAACTTTGACCGAGACGTTAACCTCGGCGGCCAACATCAAGGGGATCTTACGGAAGCTTTCGTAGGTGATCTGGATATACACTTTCACCGTGATATCCAAATCAGCCTTGATAATTGCAAAGTTGATCGACCCATAGAGCCGGCCGATTAATCCGAAGGTGCCTGTCAGCTTGAAATAATAGTCACCCTGCACCTCGTTTGAGCTGCTGGAGCGGGTTAGTTGATAGGGGTGGGTTAGTTGATAGGGGTGCCAGGCCGCAAGCGTGCCCTCAATGATGCCGAAGATAGTGATTGAGAAACCGGCCTTCAGAATGCCGTACTCAACCGAGCGCCCGAGACCAATTTCTGCACCGAAGCCGAAGACGATGACCGGGTGGAAGGTACCTCTCGTCGTTACCGGTAGGTTCGGTGCGGTAGCGTTGGACAGCTTGCCGAAATAAAAGCCAGCAGAACCCAACACCGGAACACCATAGATGATTGCTTCAACTCTGAAAGATCGGCTGAAGTCCATATTTTTCGGGAAACCGAAGTCGATTAGGAAATCACCATTGGTGTAGATCTGGATGCCGATAACTGGCAGGGTGACCTTAAAGGCGCCAAAATCGAGGTTACGCAGAACCCCTGGCAGCGTGAATTCAATTTGATAAAGCCCGATATCGTCGGTGATACGTTTGTAGAGAACGTCGATCTCAAGACCATCTAAGACCTTGACCTTTTCCCCGTTGAGAGCAATGCGCAGGCCGTAAAGATTGGGATCGTTAAAGACGATCTGCATATCAACCGAATAGGTGTTCGTGGCCGGAATCTTAAGCACACCGAAGTGGAGCGCTGCCAACCAGTTAGAGGAGGGGTTGTAGTAGGGCTGTCCACTCTTTTGCTGGCTCGGATCGAACGGTATACCAGGGCCGTCGGAGGGCGGAATATCTGCCAGTGCTTTAATCACGGCTTTGGTGGAATCGAAAGCACCCGGGTCATAGATGGCCACCCGCTGACCGAGTGCCATCATGTAAAGATGGAAGTAGCTGTTCCCGCGCCCGGGAACATCCGGCATGTTCTTGACGTCCTGTCCTTCGCTCTCTTTGTTAAACAGCGGTTCATTCTCAAGACCGGGGATCTGCGTCTTACCATCGATCACCAGTGTGGTCTTGCCGTCGACCTGGCGGAAGACGAGACCATGGACAGTAAGGAAGCCCAGGTTGATCGATGATGGTAGCTTATAATGAGCGCTAATCCGGTTTTTGACGCCACTCTTCAGATCAAAGCTGATCGACAGCCCATCGAGTGAGATCGTATTGAGCATATCCCAGGGGCTCGACAGGGTGAAATAGGGATCGCCCAACATCTCCATCAGCGCCGTAACGAGACCGCCGACGGTCCAGCCGTTCATCGAGAAGGTGATGGTCTCTTCAGTGAATGAATATTCGGCGCGAAAGCCCTTCCAAGCCATCCACAGTACTTGACTGTACTGTTCGGCCGCGACGGCGTCACGCATTGCCTGGGTCATTGGCATCACAAGGCTCTGGACATCATTTTTGGCTGGGCCGAAACGGTAGCCGATCTCGACCGTGGCGCCGATGGTGTCGAGGGTAATGGTGCCAATGATCTGGCCGGAAAACTCCGTTCCCGCCTGACGGTTGCCATCATATTGCAAGCCGATGTCTGCCAGCGTTGCCACCGGGAAGTCTGGGGTCAGTTGGAAGTTCCAGCTAAGTTTTCCAGAGATTTTGTAAGACGATTGCTGCTGCTTTTCGGCAAGTATGGGAAGCGCTGCACGATACTGGGCATTGGTCAGTGCCCCGACCGGGCGCACGGGGCTTGTCCAGCCAGCGCCCAGGTGGCGGCCCGCCACATGCCTGGCTGGACGAATAAGCGCAGTGCTAGCCTTGTTGTCTTTGGGATTGGAAGAGACCACTGGGATTTCTGCATTCAGTGCAAATGCCTCGACGGTCAGATCACCGGGGATAAAATCTGGCAGTTGGTAGGCATCAAAAAATTGCCTCAGCAAATCGCTGATTGAGACCGGCTCCAAAAGAGCAGTGTCGAGACTCCAGACCGGCGGTTGTGCAGTACCGTCGTAGTCGACGCGCATAGAAGCAGAGAGCGGCCCAACCTTAACCTGGCCGTCGATGGAACCGGTGTAGACGGTCGCCCCCTTTTGATTATCCGTGCGGTTCGGTGTGCTGGCGCCGAGTTTAAAGGCCATGTTGCTGATTTCGACCAGCTTCTGCCCATCCGGTGTCTGGATAAAAGGCACGTCCAGCGAGGCATCTACGGTAAAGCCTAACTGGTAGGCTTTTTCACTGGTCTGAACGGCGATAATAATATCGGAAAATTCTACTTCTACGCCTTGTGGCATACCGATGGCGCCGCCGGTGACACCCATCAGGACGTCATTCATGGACGCCTTGCCATCGAAGTTGCCGTTAAAATTAAGATCCTGGTCGATCTGAATGCGGAATTCACCACCCGGCGAGCCATCCTTCTGGCGGAAAATGTCGGGGAATAACGTAAAGAGGGCGGAAAAATTGGCGAAGGTCTTGCTGGGTTTATCGCCCGCCATCTGCATACGCCAGTTGAACGAGAATGCTTGGATCTCGAATTGCTCGCCGGATGTTGGATCAATGAACAGCGGAATCGGTTTGCCCTGTACCGAACCAAGCTGGGCGGCGAGGCTCGTCACCCCCATTGTCGGGCTGGCTGGTCCGGCAATCTGAAAGCCCTGCATTTGCACGCTGGCGAGATATTCCTGCAGTACCGGCGGCACCGAGCGGAAATAGCTCTGGCCGGCCATCAGCGCGATGACTGCGCTCGGCGTAATCGGCTTGTCACTGTCGGCAGCCGCAATCGAGAAGGCGTAACTGTAACGGGCGCTGGTTCCTGACGGTGATTCGGCGGCTTTGGGAATCAGGCTACGCAGCAGCACAGGAATCTCTGTCCCCTCGTCGACGGACTGCAGCGTGACGACGGCTTCGACAAAATATTGCGGATTCTGGTTGTAGGTCTTTTCGGCAGCTTCCCCTTCTTCTGCCGGCAGCTCGCCTTCCACTGTTTTGACGACAAAGCCGATGCGGGGCAGTGACACATCAATGAAAAACAGCTTGAGGTCGCCTGCCGAAGGAATGCCAGCTGAGACATCCATTTCTGGAACGAAGGTGTTTTTAAGATCAGCCGAACTAAGCCTGACTGGTCCCGATAGCACTAGGTCGGACGGGTTCGGCAGGCCCTGGATCAGGTCGAGGATAAGCTTGACCGTGCTGGGCACCACAAAGTTGCCATACAGGTTCTGGCCCGTGGCCATGGGTACCGATGCCCCGTTGAAGTCTAAGGACTGTTCCGCCGTGGTATAGAAAAACCGTTGTTCGATCTGCTCCAATACGCTGTAGGGGTAGCCACTCATAGCGGTGAAGAAATCCTTCAACTGCCATTCTTGTGGCGCGACATCGATACCGAGAATCGGTGTATCGCTGTCGTTATCCTTGCCTATGATATAAGTCTGACTGGTCGGCGCGTTAAGGAAAGTCAGGGAGACCTCCGGGATAGAGAAGCTCCCGCTGGTTACTTCGCTGACCGAGGCGCGGCTGTAGGTGATCTCCAACCCGTTGGTATCGTCGCTAAGTCGGAAGGCAGCTTTTATGTCAGCCGTAAAGTTCTCCGGTGGCACCAATCCGGCGTTGACCCAGAAGGTGTCGTTGAGAATCACTGGGCCGTCTGGCGCATTGGCGAAGGCGTCGCGCAGCTTTTGGATCGGAGTTGGATCAGCCATGGGGGAGCTCCTAAATCGTCGCGATCAGCGCCATGTGGTCGGAGGTGGATATAATGCGGCCGTAGTTGTTCCACTGCCTAAGAATGGCTTGATCGCTGGCCTCGTTACGGGTCTGGTCGATGATCCGATCAGGCGGGTTAGCGTAGCGCTGATCTGCCATCTGTACGGGCCAAGTGTAAAAGCCTGCTGGAGCGTTGTGCGGCGGCGGATTAACCTGTGCAAAGGGCTGCGGCACAATGCCGTTCATTACGCTGACTTCACCCATCGGGCCGCCAGCGGTCATGCCGAAACGAACCAAGATATTGTCGTAGGAATAGTCGCGAACCGATGAAGAACCTGACCCGATGATGCCGTATCCAGGATAAAAGTCCGCCGTATTGCTTACATACCAATAGGTTGCTTGGGCTAGGGTGCGCATGTGGGTGGCGAAATAACCTGTGTAACCGCTAAAGGTTTGCGGATCGGTTGGGTCGTAGGGTACGGGGGCGGGGACTGTGAGCGCCATTTGATAGCCAAGACCGGTCAGGTTGACATAGGAAGCTTCTTGCTGAAGTTGGTGCTGGGCCGCATTTTGAATGTTCTCTGTCAAATTTAGATTGAAGTCGCCAAGCACAACTTTAACTTGGTTCGCCGTTGGAGCTACGGCAACTTCAGCTAGCTGCGAAAGCTGCTGAATGAAAGTGCGTGCACGCCCCTTGTTGGCGGGGCCATGTACAGCGAATAAATCAATTTGACGGATAACTGTACCGGTGCCGTCCAGTTCCCCGAATGAGACTTGATAGGGCGTGCGGTTATTTCCAAAATTGACCACGTTTCCGGCATTTGGATAGCCAGGGGCTACGTGGAATGTTGTATTCGCGGCGCAGATATCTTCCTGAGCACCCGCGTTTGGCAGTGTGGCAGGAACTTGCCGGTTGGGTAGCACGCCAGCAAACATACCCGGGTAGGCCGCAGTGGCTGGAGCCGGAATTTGGTTCGGATCTACGGCTGGGCCCTGCGCTCCAGGCCAGATCCTAGGGCCAGCGAAAGCCAAATGGGTACTGTCGTAGTAGACTGCAACGGAGTCAGAGACGCCCGTCTGTAGGGGCGGCACCAGCATCCAGTGGTTGTTTCCAGTTGCCCCGCGAATGATATCCAGAAGATCGGTTGCGCCTTGCCCACCCAAACCATCGTCAAGCAACCCAGGGATGTTGTTTTGGGGTTGATGGAGGGTTGAAACTTCTAGAATTACCAAAATGTCCGGCGCTATAGCGATTCCGCCCGGATGAATTGGCATGAGGTTTGACGAGATATAGGATTGATGGCCCAGGGACATTTCAAATGGTTTCACACCGTAGATCGGATCATCGTTAAAGCCGATTGCTTGCAGCTTGGTGATGTCGAACTGATCAATATTCCAAACCATTACCCGGGTCATGACGATGTCTCCTTGTCCTGCGGCTGATCAGGTGCGTGGCCTATTTGCTTTGCTGGAGCCAACAATTTTTTCTGAGCCGCATCCTTGTCGATATAGGCGGCGTACCACCCCAAGGCACCGCTGCCTGTTGGGTCACCGAATAGGAAGAAGTTAATTGGGCTGGAGGGCAACTTCGCCAACCCGAGGAAGGAGAGTGCGATATTGTTGAGCCGCAATACGAAAGCCCGTTGGTCAGCGGTTATGGCCTCCTGACGCAGCAGTAAGCTATCGATGGAAAGCTTCATGACTCCCTGAATGGAGAGAAGCTTGGCACCGGGCGCTGCGCCCGGCAGTTGCAGACCGACGAAGACCGCAGGGGCCGCCGCACCCTTGCCCGAGCTCGGCGCCCAGGCCAGTAGCATCTTTGAGGAGAAACCGGCAGCGGAGACTAGAGCTCCCGGCGTACCCATACTTACCGTATAGCTGATGCCGTACCAGGGGCCGGAGATTGCCTGAACTTTCGGCTCAATGCCCACGGGAAGGTAGCCAAAGTCGATTGGCCGCTTGTCTTCCGCACCGGCGATAAAGCCTGAGACGCTGAGGGCAAGATCCTTGAACAGGCTATGGTCGCGCGCCTTGCTAGCACCCGCATCCAACCCGAGCCGTTCGGTCTCAAAGGTAAAGGTCACCGCATTGGGCGCATCAATCGGCGAGCTCATAGCGATTTCCAGGCCCGAGAAGGCGAGGCCGCTCGGTGGGTCGTTGACCTTGGCACCCTCAGGCAGGCCGAAGGAGAGGAGGTCGACGTGACGAGTGGTATCGTTGTCGGCCACTGAAAGCTGGGCGAACTCGAAAATACCGTTCATTATAAAGCGGCTGCGGATAGTGCCGCTTTTATCCGTCGATAAGGTATTGAATACCACCCGCTGTAGCGCCAGGCTTGGCAATGCGCTGTTGTTCAGCTCGAACACATTGGTGTTGTTTTGTTCGAACACATAGACGGGAGTTGCCCCTTGGCGCTGGTAGCTGCCACGTAGCACCACCGCCGTCGCAGGCAGTTTACCAATTGAGCCGTAACCTTTGGTAACCGGCGACATAAACAACTGATTCATGGTGAGCTGAATACGGCTACGAAAGTCAGTCTGCGCGGCATTCTCGAACAGCGTCTGCAGCTGCAGCACGGTGAAGCCAAAGTCACCTTGGGTAGCGAGCGCCTGGGGCATCTCCGGATTGCCACCCGCAGCAACATAAGCTTGGTACTGGGGCAGTTGATAATCGATCAGGCCGAACAGGCTGCTTGGCACCTGCATGGTCACCTGGGTGCCGTCGACGCTCACCCGGCTGGCAGTTGCGCCGAAGTGATGCGCTTCGAAGCGAGAAAAATCGATGCCTGCCGTTAGTCCCTTGATTTGGTCGGGAAAGCCTGATGGATCCACCTTTGCCTTGAGGACGATAAAGCCTTGCCAGTTTGGATCCTGCACAATCCGGGCGAAGTTAGCGTAAAGCGTGTTGCTCCTTTCTTCTGCCTCTTTGATTCCTTCGTTTAGATAGGTTTGCAGATAGGACGAAAGCCCAGCCAGTGCAGTAGCGGCATCCCCCTGTCCAGTTAGCGAGAAGTCATCCACTCCGACCCACTGATTAGGATTTTTGACCCTTTCGGTCAATGCCCCATCGCAGTATTTTAGAATCAGGATATTGCTGTAGGCGGTAGTATTGAGGCTATCGCCAACCGCTGCCGTCATGCCCCAATCTGCGATGACCACATCACGCTCAAAGATAGCGGTGGCATTGGCTGGAGAAGGTTCACCAAGGTGCTTTGGATTGACGATGACGGCCAACAGTTGGTTGGTTTGGAAAAGGTTCTGTAAATCGGCATCGGGCTCGATAAAGCCAAAATCTACTTCGTCGGTTGCTGGCTTCTTCGCGTTCGACTTGGCCAAAAATATCTTCTGGTAGAGCGCCTCGGCCCCTCCCGCTGAGGCTGTGGCGATCTCGGCGTAAAGCCCCTGGGGGGTAGTCGATTGATGTGTCACATCGTGGGTGTTCGGTATTGCGCTGTTGTCCTTCGCCGCCCTAAGCTCGACCACGGCGCGGATACTGGACACCCCTAGTAGGGCTTTGCGCTCTGCACTCAGAATCTGGCTTTCGAAAGTACCGACCAGGTCGTCAGGGAAACCGTCGTTGTCCTTGGTCAGCCCGGCATAAGGTGCGAAGGGCAGCAGTAACTTTGCATTCGCTGGCTGAGCGATTGGCGACGGGGTTGGCAGCGGTGGAAGTACCGCAAGGGTGCCTGCTTTAGCACTTGCACCCGGAGCATATAGCGGGCTGCCTTGTGGCTGCGCTAGATAGGCTGCTGCACCTCTCGGGCCATTGATAATAGCGCCATGGCTAGTGGTGTAGTCTGTGATGAGCCGCTGCTTGGGCACGGCCGCGCCCGGATCGTCGAGACTGGCACTGGGGAAGGGGAAAACCGGCGCGTAGGCTGAGCAATTGGGTTGGAACTGTACCCGGTCGTAGGAGGCTCCGGCCTTGTAGGGGGTGATTTGGAGCAGCTCCGAACCGAACAGTCCAGGCAGTACCAGGCCACTTCCGTTAGTGCTGAGAGCATAGTCGCCGGCTGGCGCGAAATAGACCTTTGCAAATGGGCCATTAGCTCTATCCCGAGTTTGGAATACCAGCGCCCCGCAGTTTCTCACGGGTAAGTCATCTTCACCGTAACCACCTTGTGCCACCAGCCCGACCGGGTTGCCATGTTTATCACGAAACCAGCTGGCGATATCGGTACCGTCGGCAAAGCCAAACAGGCTACGGTAAAGGCCAATGCTGGGGTCAGAGAGTGCGCCAGTATTTAGCTTATCCAGGGGGTCGAGTGCGGCGGAAAAGCTGAGCGCGGGCAGTTCCTTGGTAACCTCGAATAATGGATATATTTGCCGCTGTTCAGCGCCCTTGCCATCAGCATAGAGATAGTGAAAGCCCGTCTCGAAATAGCTGATCGGACTCCACTTATTTGTCCGTGTCATTAATCCCTTAACGGTTAGACAGCCAGCGAGATCTCCCTGAAATGGAATGACCAGATCGCTCTCGGCCTCCGGTGCGCCGAAGCCATCGTCTGTGTTAAATGCAATCTGCTGCGCTCCGGATTGCCGGAATAGCAGCCCTTCGTCTCGCATCGTTAGCGTGACTTGGCGAGGGATCGATAGGGTAAGTTGGCCGAAATGTAAATTGTAATTGCTGGCTGTGGAAGTGGTGCTGAGGCCCTGGAAAAATGTGATTGTGGTCTCGTTTGGCGCTCCAAATGTCGGCGTTGCCGTGTCGGGCATCCACAACACCGCTGATCCGGTAAAGCGTTGCGGATTACCGATGCCGAACTTGTCATTCAGCCACTCCTGTACGGCAGTGATAAAGGTCTCAGCTTCAGCTTTGTTTTTTAGCGGTGGCGAGTCGGTCGAAAATAGGAAATAGCCCGCGTTGAAGGCTTCCGGCAAGCCCAAGGTGGCAGGGGGACTGCTATCGCCGCGGTAAATAAAGCCAACCCATCCAACTGTCTCTCTAGTTGGTTTTAGCGTATAGAGCGCGCTAGTGAAGTCTTGGGCAAAAAATGGCTCATCAGTCATGCGGATCTCCTTCGCGCGCTTCATCGGACACCCTTTGAGGGGCGGCGACTTGAGGCCAGGCGATGTTAGCCACCGAGGCTGAGACCTGTGTTTCCGGGGTGGTGGCGGTCTTAAAGAAACATTGCAGGAACAGCATGCCGGGCCCTATCTCGGTTGGCACAGCCAGGGTGATCTTCGCGCCCTTGGCTATGTGTAGGTTGCCGGCGCTGATCTCATCCGGGTAGACCTGCACCGGTGCGAGTTGGGTCGTCGTCATGGCGGCAACCGCGCTGCCTTGGAAGAGGAATTCGAAATTTGCCGTGTTGGCGGAGACTCCCCGCACAGTGGTATTGGCGGTGAGAGTAGCGTCGAGCTGGGTAACATAGTGGCCGACTACCGGCAGACCTTTGGCCTGCCAAGAAGCGATATCGCCTTTAAAGCAAAAAGTTTGCCCCGACTGCGTGGCGCTGACGTCGGCCTCCAAAGAAGAGAAATGCGGCGCGGCCTTAAGCTCAAGCTTGATTTTTCCCGTTGCAGTGGCTTCATCGTTGGCGAGATTCAGGATCAGCTCCGGCTCCGTATAACCGAGCAGGCGCTTGCCCATTTCTCGGCCAGCCAGTGCTAGCTTAACAACGACCTGGCCCATACCAGGGGCGACTTTTGCTTCAATGGTGAGAGGCCCCGCGGTGGCTTGATACGGGGCTAGGGCGTTGAAAAATTCAATCACCTCATCTGTGCTGAGTGCACGAGGACGCCCATTCAGCAGTTTTTCGGCTTGCGTCATGACTGCAGATCCGATCATAGGTCGATAAACCCAGTCCGTGCGCCAAGGTGACGACAGCGCTACGCAGAGACTGCGCAAAGACTACGCTCTGGCATTTGAGCCAAAGCGTAGGCGTTGTGGTTAGGATTAATTCGCTGAGGAAAGCGGCCAGCTCGCAACAAGGGCGTTGAAAGGCACTGTACTCGTGGCCGTCTTGATCTTTAAGTTTGCCGCTACCGCCCCGTTCTGCATTGATGTTGGTATCGTCAGCGTAAAGGTGCCGCCTTCTTCGATGGTGATAGAGCCTGCCTTAATTTCGAAAGGGGTTGTAATCTCTGGAGCAAACTGAGTCATGGTGCCCGACCATAGCGTCATCGATCCATAAATAATCGATACTGTTGCGTTCTGACGGGAATCACCGCTCACGGTGGTGTCGATAGATACTTCTGGGGTGATTGAATAGCTGAATTTCAGCGGCGCGCTTGTCATCAGTTCAGCTGTCAGAGTATCGCTCATGGTATTTTCTCCCTAATATAGGCATAAGTTAAAGATCATTTATATGCAAGGCGACGCACTACTTTAGTGGTCTAAGTAAGTATTGGTTCATGGGATGAAAAGTGTCAACGTCAATCCAATTAAAAAGTATTATTTTTTACTATTTATTTGGTTTTTTCATCTATGCTGTTGATTTTGTTTGAATTTTGTTTTTGTTAATAATAAGTGAAACATGCTGGTGATTGAAAGATCGTGATAATCAACAACTTAATATTTTTTCGGTATGGGATTTTATCTGCATGGTATTAAGTTATTGATTTTTGGCTTTGGACTTTCAGGTTGGTGAATAGTTAGCTTGTTAGTTAACCTTTGAGTTATAAGGTTGGGGCTATTGAATACGTCACCTGGCCGGCGCTGTGCCCTGACTATCTTGGAGTTTTCTTCAAGCATGTCTTAGTGAAGAGGCCTGATAGCAGGCGTTATGCGATGAACAGCACAGAGTTCGTGGGGATCCGTCAGCTTTTATAGACTTTTATAAAGATGTCCATATCGGTGGGGTAATAGTCCTTGCCGACATTGGGTGCAGCGCTGACACTCTCTCTAATGCTTCGATTCCCCGTTAGCGGAGAGAGACTGTGACTCGCCATGTTGCTCTATTTGCCTACCCCGACTGCCAACTGCTGGATGTCAGCGGCCCCTGGCAGGTGTTCGCCAGCGCCAATGCGCTAAGCCCCCAGCCGTTGTATCAGTTGACCCTGGTCGCCGATGCCGTCGGCCCGGTTGTCACCAACGGCGGCCTAGCCGTACATGCTACGCACACCTACCATCAACTTACTCATTTACTGCCCCTGGATACGCTGTTGGTGGCGGGCGGCAGTGGCGTGATGCAGCAGCGTGAAATAGCCGCAGTAACGCGGGTGCTTTGTGAGGTCGCCCCAGAGGTGAGGAGGCTCGGCTCTATCTGCTCCGGGGCATTTTTGTTAGCCGCTGCAGGGTTGCTGGATGGCTGCCGCGTCACCACTCATTGGCGCCATGCACCTCAACTGGCAGATGAGTACCCCGCACTAAGCGTCGAGCCCGATGCACTCTATATCGAAAGTAACGGCCGCTACACCAGCGCCGGTGTAACGGCGGGGATTGATTTGGCGCTTTCGCTGGTAGAAGCCGATCACGGTGCTGATCTGGCCGGTCGAGTGGCCCGTGAGCTAGTGGTGTTTTTGCAGCGCCCTGGTGGGCAGTCGCAGTTCAGCGAGATACTGCGACACCAACAAGAGGCGGGGCCGCTCCGCCGCCTGCTGGATCAGCTCCACGCCGACCCCAGCGTAGATCACGGGCTTGAGAGCATGGCCGATCTGATGGCGGTCTCCCCGCGCCATTTAACCCGGTTATTTAGGCGCTACTTAAATACCACCCCCGCTGCTTATCTAACCCAACTACGCCTCGAGCAAGCGCGCTTGGCGCTGCTCAACGGGCGCGAAAACGTATCCCTCGAGCGCCTGGCACAATGCTGGCGGCTGGGCGGCGCGGAGCAACTGCGCCGCCAGTTTCAGCGCTACTACGGCGTATCACCCTCGGTATATCGCCAGCGTTTTGCGTCTACCCATACAGATGATTCTATTCAGGAGAGAGTTTCATGCCTTTAACCGTCACCCTATTGTCGCTCTGCCAGGCGCTACTGGTTACCGGTAATGTTTTGCTGATTGCCGTCTCGCCGCTGATTGGGGCGTCTTTGGCGCCAAGTGCGTCATGGTCGACCGCGCCGGTCGCCACCCAGTGGCTGGGGCTGATGTGTGCCACCATTCCCGCCTCGTTAATTATGGCCAGACTGGGCCGAAAGCGCGGCTTTATACTGGGCAATATTTTGGGATTGGTGGGCGCACTGGTTGCCGTGCAGGCGCTGATTGGCGAGCGCTTTGGGCTGTTCTTGCTGTCGACCTGGCTAATCGGAATCGGCATTGGCTTTGGCCAGCTCTATCGCTTTGCCGCGGTGGAAGCCGCCCCCACGCCGATGCGTGACCGGGCGATTGGTTTGGTGATGGGTGGCGGTGTGTTAGCCGCGTTTGCCGGGCCATGGCTGGCCAGGGTGAGCCGTGAGCTGGGTGAGGTGCCGTTTCTGGGCAGCTTTGTGGGCTTGGCAGCGCTCTACGCACTGGCGTTAGTGGTGCTGATGCTGACGCAACTACCGCCTGCTTCCCGCACCCACGGCGAAGGCAATGCACTGCCGCTGGGTAAGATACTCCGCCAGCCTGGATTTATTGTGGCGGTGAGCGCGGCGATGGTCGGATACGGCGTGATGAATCTGGCTATGACCGCCACGCCGCTCGCCATGGCGGGGGCTGGACACCACTTTAACCATGTTTCAATGACCATTCAGTGGCACGTGGTAGCGATGTTTTTACCCTCGTTCTTTACTGGCCATTTGGTCACCCGCTTCGGTGCCAAACAAGTCATTGTGGCAGGCTGCCTGCTGCTGGTGGCAAGTGCCTTGGTCGCTCAGTTGGGTATCGGTTTAGCCGGTTTCAACGTGGCGCTGATTTTGCTGGGCTTGGGCTGGAATTTTACCTTTCTGCCCGCTACCGGGCTGCTCACTGAGAGCTACCGCCCGGTGGATAAAGCGCGCACCCAGGCCGCCAACGAGTTTTTAGTCTTTGGCACCGCTGCGATTACTGCGTTGCTCGCTGGGCCCTTGGTCAGCGGCTTAGGCTGGGCGACACTTAACCTAGTGTTGATCCCTATCTCGCTGGTGCCCTTGGCGGTGCTGGTGTGGCAGCACCGAACCAAGCTGGCAAACGCTTAAAAATCCCCCGGCGCGCACTGCAGGCAAGTAAGCCCGAGCGCGCGCCACTGGGCGACCACGGCATCACGGTCATCCAGCACCAGCCAAGGCGTAAAGCCGTCGCTGCGCATTTGATTGAGTAGCGCGGCTTTTACTTCTTCATCATCTACATGGTCATCGCCCTCAGGGCGCAGGTACATGGCATCAAAGGGGATAGTGTGGCGCTCTAGCCAGCGTTGGGTATGCTCACGATGGCTGTCGGGGCGACCGCTACAAATCACGATCTGCTGGCCTTGGGCTTTCAGTATCTTGACCAGCTTGGCCACCGCTTCGATCACCGGCGCTTCGGCCATATGGGCAAAGAAGGGCTCCCACTGTTTTTGGCTGCCCAGCACCCAGTCACTGACCTGGTGGGGGTGAAACTCGGCTAAGGTGCCGTCAACATCAACAATTACTGCGGTCATGCAAAACTCCCTAAGCTGGAAAGGGTGACTAGACGTGAATGAGCAGATAAACGCTGGGCAGTGCAGAGGCGCTCGCCTAGTAGTCCATGCCAGGCATTCAATTCGTTATTGGCCAGCTGGGTAAATAGCGGCACCACTTGAGTGGCGCCCAACTGATCGGCAAGCGCCACCAGGTGCGACGCGCGTAGGTGAACATTCCAGCGCTGCCAGCTGATTTGGTCTGCCGCTAGCTCGGCGCGGCGATCAGGGGTCAGATAACCGGTGTGGAGCAGGTGGTGGTCGGGCCACTGTTCCGGCGTATCACTGCGATCGCACATCAACATAAGGGTTGGCGAGTAAGCGTTCTGCCGCGCTAAAAGTGAGCGAATCGAGTGGTCGAGCCCAGGCCGACGCAGTGTTGCAGGCAGTGCCAAGAGCGCGGCCAGGTTGTCGCGAATCACCGGGTCGATGGCGAGCGTTAACTGCCGCCGGTCAGCCTCTTTCGCCAGCCAGAGTGCCATCTCCAGAGCGCGGCCGGTTTCCGGCACCGGAAATGCCAGCGGCTGATAAAGATGCTCACTAATGGCCTGTACACAATGTGCTTGGGGTTGGTCGTAGCTGCCGTAGGAGGCATCCAGTAGCGCAATAACCGCTTTCGGCGGAGTATCAAAAGGAAACAGTCGCGACTCAAAACAGGCGTCGCCGCTATAGTAAACACCGCCCCCTACCGCTAAATGTAGCCACACACCGCCTAGCGAGTGCCCCGCTTGGCCGGTGGTAACAATGATGCCTTCCACCTCTAGCGTGCCGCGTTCGGGCAGTGGGTGCCAGGGGCGGTTGTGAGGCAAGGCATTGGCTACCAGTGGTGTGCAATAAAGTGGCACGTTCTCCGCTAGCTCGGCCACGCCGCCGATATGGTCGATATGGTCATGGCTGATCAGTACGGCATCCACATCCAGGTTGTTCGTCCAAGTAATGGTGTCATCCGAGTGGAGTGCACCGCCTGCATCTAGCAGTAGGCGTTTTCCCTGGGCTTCTACCACTATCGCAGCAGGCCCTTTGGCGCCTAAACCACTGAGAATCTCGATATTGACACTCATTGGTCGGGCTCCAGGCACCAACCCTGCTGAAGGTCGACGACAACCTGGCTACCCAGGTCAGGCGCGGTGTGGTGGTAGGCCAGCAGTGTTTCCCCGCTGGGCAGGCGCAGTGCGAGCTCATAGCGCTCGCCGCGGAAAATCACGCTTTCCACCTGTGCGGCAAGCTGGTTATGAGTGGGAGTCGCGGTGGAAAGGGGGGCTGCGCTGATCTGAATATGTTCCGGGCGAACCAGTACCGTTTGGGTGCGCTCGGGCTCGATGGCGTTGAGCCCGCGCATTAGGGCCGCGCTCTCAAGGCGCTTTCCAGGGTGACCGGCGGCGACCTTTAATTGGCTGCCCTGGCCGATAAAGCCTGCTACCCAGGCGGTTCTCGGCTGCCTGTAAAGGGTTTCAGGGGCGCCCCATTGAACCAGCTTGCCCGCTTTCATCACGGCGATTTTGTCTGCCAGCGCCATGGCTTCGGTTTGGTCGTGGGTGACATAGACCAGCGTGGCGCCAGTGCGCTGATGAAAATCGCGGAAGCTGTGCTCCATGGTGGCGCGCAGGTGCCGGTCAAGGTTGGCCAGCGGCTCATCCAGCAGCACCACCGAAGGGTCGCTGACCAGGCAGCGCGCGAGAGCGACGCGTTGGCGCTGGCCTCCACTGAGGGCCTGGGGCATGCGATCGGCGTAGGCATCGAGCTCCACCAGGGCCAGGGCCTGCTGCACCCTGTGGTGGTACGCTGCCCCGCGCAGGCCGCGTAGCTTGACCGGGTAGCCGACGTTGTCAGCCACGCTCATATGCGGCCATAGCGCATAGGATTGGAACACCATGGCCATATTGCGCTGTTCAGGCGGCACATGGGTATCGGCGCTGGCCAGGGTGCGATTGGCTAATTGAATCGTACCATCGTTGATCGTTTCAAAGCCTGCCAGCATGCGTAGCATGGTGGTTTTGCCACAGCCACTGGGGCCGAGCAGAGCGACAAACTCGCCTGGATTGATCGTCAGCGACAGCGCATCAACTGCCGTCTGCTCGCCAAAGCGCTTGGTGACACGGTCGATCGTTAGCCCTGCTGTGTTTAACCCTGATGTGTCTAGCTCTGCCATGGAATGACTCCTTTGGGTAAACGCGGCGCCAGTAAACTGAGTGTCAGCATCAGCGAGGCGACCATGATCACCACCAGCACTGACACCGCAGAGGCCAGCACGCTTTCGCCGCCTTCGTCGAGGTTGAAAATCAGCACGCCGAGGGTTTCGTTACCGGCGCTCCATAGCAGGGCTGACACGGTCAGTTCGTTGACCGCCAGCAGAAACACCAGCAGGCCGCCTGCAAACAGCGCGGGTGCGACCAGGGGTAAAATAATGCTGCCCAGGCGCCGCCAGGGGCCTGCACCCGCGAGCTGTGCCGCCTCTTCAAGGGAAGGATCCAGCTGCGCCAGGCTGGCGGCGACGGGCTTAACGCAGACCACCAGAAAGCGCGCCAGGTAAGCGATAAAAATCAGCCCCAGGGTGCCGTAGAGCGCCACATTGATAATCGGCAGCGGGCGAACAAAGAGCAGGATGCAGGCAATGGCCAATACCACGCCGGGAAGCGCATAGGGAATCTCAATGGCACTGAGTACCACACCCCGCCAACGTTCCGGCAGGCGCTGTAGCCGGTAAGCCAATGGCAGACTGAGCAGCATCAGCACCACAGCCGCGCTGCCCGCCAGCCACAGACTGTTGTTCACCGCTCGCCATGTGGCGCCTTGGCGACCCACCACTTCGGCGTAAGCGTTCAGGGTGGCGGTCTCGGCGTTTAATGGCACGCCCATGGCGGGTACCAGCGAGCTGATGATCAGGGCAAGCAGCGGCGCGACCAGAATAATCAGTAAGATCCCGACGAGCGTGGCGGTCATCAGCGAGCGCCAGCTTCCCAGGGTGAAATCATGGGAGCGCCCACTATGGCCGCCCAGCCCGAAGCGGCTGCGATTCATCAATTGCTGCTGCAACGCCACTCCGGCCAATGCCAGTAAACCAATCAGCAAGGAGAGCGCAGCCATCTCTGCCAACACCCCTGTGCCAAAGTTGGCCATACGCTGGTAGATCAGTGTGGGCAGTACGTAATAGCCTGCGGGAATACCCAGCATGGCGGGGATGCCGAAGTTGCCGAGACTAGAGATAAACGCCATCGCGCCCCCGGCGATCAAGCCGCTACGGGTCACGGGTAGAATAATATGACCCCACACTTGGGTTTGTTTGGCGCCGCTAATGCGAGCGGCTTCAATAAGCTCTCGGGGTAGCGAAAGCAGACTGGTGCGCAGGGCTAAAAACACCAGCGGTGCGCTCTGGATGCCCAGCAGTAAGGCGATACCTTCAGCGGAGTAGAGTGGTTGCGGGCTGCCCAGTGGTGGCGCCAAGCCAATGCTTTTCAGTAGCGGGCTGGCCGGGCCAAAGAGCTGCAGCCAGCTCAAGGCGGTAACCTGGGGCGGAATCATCATCGGCAGCATAAAGCAGAACACCAGCCACGCTTTGCCGCGCACATTGGTGAGCGTGATGGCAAAGGCGAATAGACTGCCCAGCACCAGAGCGATCAGCATGCCGAGCCCCGAGGTATACAGGCTATGCCAGAGTGCTCGCCAAGTGCTGGCACTACTGAGCACCTGCCACAGCGGTGACTGGCGGCCCTGAGCAAGATCGCTCAACGCCTCCATCAGCAGACGCAGGCTAGGTGCCAGGCTCAGCAGTACAATGGCGATCAGCAGGCTTGAAAGCAGCCAGCGGTGCTGGCTGCCGTACTTGTTGTCGTTGCCGGTCTTGTTGTCAAAGATGAGAGCGGACGTCATGATTACCCGCCGAAGAGGTCACTAAAACGCTGTTTAAGCTCTTCTTCCTGCGCTAATGCCTGCTCGGTATCAACCGGCATCAGGGTAATGCTATTGCGCTCGGGGAAGCCTTCCGGTGGGGTAACGTCGTTGTGAGCAGGCAGATAGCCTTGCTGGCTGACCAGCTCCTGGCCCTGCTGGGAAAGCACAAAATCAACAAACTTTTGCGCGGCCTCGACATTCTCTGCACCTTGCATAATGGCGACCGGCTCGGTCACCGCGCTCACGCCCTCTTCCGGGAACACGAATTCGACCGGCGAGCCTTTGGCAGCTTCACGAATTGGCAGGAAATCCACCACGATGCCGTAGGGCTTGGTGCCCGCGGCCACGGCATTAAATACGCCACCATTGCCGCCCTGTGCTTCGGTACGGTTTTCATGAAGCGCTTCGTAATATGCCATGCCAAGGTCAGGGTTGGCAGTGATCGCCGCCATATGGATCAGTGCCGCGCCGGAGTAAAGCGGACTAGGCATGGTGACCAACCCTTCGTAGTCAGGTCCCAGCAGGTCTTGCCAGCTCTGCGGCTGATGCTCGGCGCCGGTGTTATAGACAATCCCGGTGGTGATCAGCTTGGTGCCGTAGTAGTAGCCTTCTGGGTCATACAGGTCGGCGTCATAGGCCTGGCGCTCATCGCTTAGGTAAGGCTGTAAATGGCCCTCTTGCTTAAGTGATTCCATGGTCATGCTGTCGGCAATCAGCAGCACGTCAGGGTTGCTCACCCCGGCTGAAAGTTCCGAGCGCAGCCGGGTCATCAAGCGCGTGGTACCGTCGCGTACCCACTCCACTTCAATATCAGGATAGGCTGCTTCAAAGGCGTCAACGGTTTGCTGTGCATCGCTATTGGGCTGGCTGGTGTAGAGCGTTAGCGTTTCGTTCGCCGCTACCTGAGCCGAAAGAGAAAAGCTGGCTACCGCGACGGCAGTAGTAAGGGCAGATGTCGGAATAGATAACAGGGGGCGCTTCAACATGGGTAAACCTCCAGTGAGTGAACCCCACCTAAGCTACTGTCATCTGCTTACAACAAAGTGACACTATGCTTTCGTTCAACATTTTGTGGCTTTCGTTTGCTGCACTTTTTGCTTTCGTTGTGCCGAGAGGGGTTATGCGCCAGTTCGAACGTCGACAACAGCTGTTACAGCGAATCCACTCACAAGGGCGCCAGTCGGTAGACAGCCTGGCAGGCGAGTTTGGGGTTTCTGTGCAAACCCTGCGTGGGGATATTCGCCACCTGGCTGATAAAGGCCTGGTGCTGCGCCGCCAAGGGGAAGTGCTGCCGTTTCCCGAGCAGGAAAATATCGGCTACGACCAGCGTCAGATCGTTAACGTGGCGGGTAAACGGCAGATCGCGGCGCGGGCAGCGAGCTTGGTACAGGATCATCAAGCACTGTTCTTAGGCACGGGCACCACGGTTGAGCAGTTGGCCGATGCGCTGAGTGATAAGCAAGGCCTGCATATCATGACCAATAACCTGCATGCGCTGATTAAGCTGTGCCAGTTGAGGTGTGAGTTAGTAGTAGCCGGTGGGCGAGTGCGTCGTCGCGACCAGGATGTGATTGGCGGCGATGCCTGGCGCTTTTTTCAACGCTACCGTGCCGATGTGGGGATTGTGTCGGTGGGAGGAATGGATAGCCATGGCCAGCTTTATGACTACAACGACGACGAAGTGATGGCCCGTGAGGCGCTGTTGGCCCATGCCGGTTATCGCGTGTTAGTGCTGGATAAAACCAAGTTCGACCTGTCACTACGCTGCGCCGCGGGTCAACTGGGTGATTATGATGCCGTAGTGACCGATGTACCGCTGCCAGACAAACTACGCAGCCCCTTGGCTGCCCAAGGCGTTCGGTTTTTGGGCTAACGGTGCACGCTTCTCGTTACTGCTATGCTGATAGATTGCTAGTGCCGAAGCGAGGAGTGCGATTATGGCAGGTGGATGGGCAAAAGATGGCGCCGAACAAGAGCAGATGGAAAGCACGCTAGAGGATGCGGTGCAGCGTGCGCGTAGCCAGTTGCCCCGCGGCGAAAGTCTTGAGGTTTGCGAAGAGTGTGGCAATCCCATTCCTGAACCGCGCCGTAAAGCGATTCCGGGCGTTAGACTGTGTGTGGTGTGTCAGGGTGAATTGGACAAAAAGCAGTCGGCCTATAGTGGCTACAACCGTCGTGGTAGTAAAGATAGCCAACTGCGTTGAACGGGCTTGTGTCTAAGCGTCCTGGTCGGTGTCCGGCAACTGCTTAAAATAGACATAGCGGTGAAGGCGAATTGCTGGGCGAATCAGCAGTTGGATGCTACCTATCACAAACAGCCACACGCCGACAGTTTGAACCGCACCCTGGTAAAAAAAGCAGACACTGCCGATCGTAAACCAAATGCCCAGCATAAAATCGTTGATCATGCTAAGCACCTCATAGCGTTGGTGCACAACGAGTTCGCGATGCCCAATGATGAAAGTCCAGTCGTTAGTCACCGGATCCTGTTGGCGCTGCATCATTAGTCTCCTGGTTGAATGTTCAATTAATGAAAATTGGGATGAGTTTCGTTTAACATGTGTACCAATATTCATTTTAACTAAACGCTATTGTGGCACACTATCGTCGTACTCAAAGGTAGTATTAGGCTTCTGATATTCATTGATGATACATGAAAGCCACAAGTAACCGGGTGAGGCATTGAGGGCGAGTAATGATCAATGACACGCTGCTGACAGCGGTGGAAAATGAGTTGCGTAGAGGGCCTTGGCGGTTACGTTTTGCTGATGAAGTGGAAGCAAGGTTTGAAGAAGATACTCAGCGCCAACGTAGCCGTAGCATGGTCATGGCAGGGTTGATATCGGCGATCATCTACTGCTTGTTTTTGATCAACGACCACAGCTTTCGACCGGATACTTTCGCCACAGCGCTAGCGTTAAGGGTGGGGGTAATGCTGCCTTTTGGTATGCCAATTCTGTGGTGGGTTTACCGTGGTGTGTCTCCAGCCCAACGTGAAACGTTAATGGCGAGTACGGTGATCGTTGCTACGGTGATTTCATGTTTGATCTTGGTGGAATCCACCGTTCCTTACTCTTACCTGGATGTTTTCTCTTTCGGCCTTATTTTGCTGGTGGGTAATATTGTTTACTCACTGCGGTTTAACTATGCCTGCGTCTCATCTGCCATTTGTATATTTATAATACTGCTTTTTGTTCTATCTTATGACCCCATGCCGCCAGAGGCGAAGCGGCTAGCAATATTTACTATTATCGCTCAGACGCTGTTTACGTTAGTGGCCAACTATCGTTTCGAGCAGAGCGAGCGAACCTCCTACTTGCATGTATTGAAAGAAAAGCTCCGCGCTGGCTATTACTTAAAAGATAACCAGGAACTGTCGCGCATGTCGGTGACTGATCCTTTAACCAATCTTGCCAACCGGCGCCAGTTCGATACGGTTTTTCCTGTGCGCTGGCAGGAGGCTACCGATAAAGGCCTTTGTTTAGGGCTGATGGTGATCGATATCGATCATTTCAAAGCTTACAACGACTACTATGGGCATCCTCAGGGTGACGAGTGCTTGCGCCAAGTCGCTACTGCCATGCAGGCCAATAGCCGTGATGCCGATTTAGTGGTGCGTTTTGGCGGTGAAGAGTTTGTAGTGCTAATAGCCAATGCATCGCCTGAGGCGGCAAAACCGGCGGCCGAGCGCATTCGGTGCAACGTGGAGGCCTTGGAAATTCCTAATCACGGTGTCTCGGCGCAAAGCGTTGTTACCGTTAGCGTTGGCGTTGCAGTACTCTACCCGAAAGTTAGCCTTGCCCCAGCCGAACTATTATCCCAGGCAGATGACGCGCTTTATGAAGCCAAGCGGCAAGGCCGCAACCGTGTATGGGTGGCTAGTGCGATTGATTCATCATCTGGCGATAATGCTATTGATGGCTTAAGCGTATCAGCCTAGTCGCGGAGATTAACGGGCCAACTGGCGGCTAGCCAAACACGTAAACGTTTGTGAGGAGAGAACTGTGGAGATTGATCAACATTACCGCGCGCTAAGCGTTGACACTCTATCCCAGCGGCTTGGTGATGTTGAGGCGGTGGTTAGACGCGTGGGCGAAGAACCCGCGAGCTGGGACATTCGCGAGGTGGGTGACGGCAACCTCAACCTAGTGTTTATCGTCTCCGGTGACGCGGGCAGTGTAGTGGTTAAGCAGGCGCTTCCCTATGTACGTATGGTCGGCGAGAGTTGGCCGTTGCCGGTCTATCGTGCCCACTTTGAGTACTACGCCTTGGTGCGTCAGGCCAAGCGTGCACCGGGCATTGCCCCTGAAGTCTACTACTTCGACAAGCCCCAGGCGCTGTTTGTGATGGAGTATCTGCACCCCCACACTATCTTGCGCCGTAAGTTGATCAACGGTGAGCGAGTCGCTCGACTTGGCGAAACCATCGGCAAGTTTTGCGCCCGCACGGCGTTTCGTGGCTCAGAGCTTTCGCTGAGTAGCCCAGAGAAAAAGGCGGATGTGGGGCTGTTTTCCGGCAATGTGGCGATTCCTGCCATTACCGAATCACTGGTATTTACCGACCCTTATTACGGCGCTGAAATGAATCACCACACCCCGGAGCTTTCACCGGTGGTGGACGAATTGCGTCGTAACGCGCGTTTAAAGGCCAGAGTACAGCGGCTGTTGATGAAGTTCACCGCGAACACCGAAACCATGCTGCACGGTGATCTGCACTCCGGCTCGATCATGGCCACGGATACCGACGTGCGGGTCATTGACCCCGAGTTTTCCCAGTACGGGCCGATGGCTTTTGACCTGGGAATGGCGGTGGCCAACTCCCTGATGGCCTACTTCAGCCAGCCCGCTCACCGTCAAGAAGGTGAGCTTGATGAGTATCAGGCGTGGATCCTTGATGTGGTCGATGCGTGCTTTAGCCACTTTGATGCCGAGTTCCGCCACCTGTGGCAAACCGAGCGGACGGGCATTCTGTTTCCCAAGTCGCTATTTGAAGAGCAGGGCAACAGCGCAGATGATGCCTGTGATGCACTGCTTGAAGAGATACGCCTGGATGCGCTGGCCTACTGCGGCATCGAAATGCATCGCCGTGTTTTATCACTGGCCCACAACGCCGATTTCGAAGAGATTGAAGACACCGCGCTGCGCGCCAAGCTTGAAGCGCGCAATGTGCTGATGGGCCAAACGCTGATTATGGAGCCGGAAGCCTATAGTGACCTTACCGCGCTGGTGGATTTAGCCAGGGCGTATAACCAGCAAGAGGTGCTGTAAGCGGTTTACAGGGGAGTTAGAACGAGCAGGTAGGGCCGGAACAAACCGTAGCGGGGGTCTTTCGCCATGGCCGGAAATGGCTCCATGCTATTCCGGCATTCCCGCCATCCCTGGCGGTCAGATGGCGAAAGTAGCGCCCAGGGATGGGTTTACAGCGCCCCCGCGTAGGTTTGTTCCGGCCCTGCCTAGGCTTACAGCAGAACTATTTAAAGCTGATCCAGGCGATCGAACTTCCCGGCGATATCGCTTTCGGTCCAGTGGGGTACCCAGCCTTCCACATTATCGAAGAAGCGCAGCGCAGTGAATTCTGGCGCAGGGCCCATATCGAACCAATGGGGCGTGTTGGTGGGTACGCTGATCAGGTCATTGCGGGTGCACAGCACCTGATACACCTTGTCATCGATGTGCAGACAAAATAGCCCTTGTCCTTTGACGAAGAAACGCACTTCATCTTCATGATGGCGGTGCTCGTTTAGGAACTTCTGCCGCATGGCGTCTTTGTCTGGGTGCGTGGGCACCATATGCAACACATCAACGGTTTGATAGCCGCCTATGGCTTTGACGCGGTCGATGTCGTCTTGATAAAGCGCCAAAATATCTTCCTGGGTGGCGTCGTCGGCAATTTCGCCCGGCGCTGCCCACCGCTCAAACAGCACGCCCACCTTGTTTAGCTCAGCGCTAATCTGCTCGCCGTCGGTGGTGTCGATCAGGGCATCGTTAGGGTTCTGATCAGCAAATACTTTTAGTTGCGACATCGTAGGTTCTCCTAAAGCGCAATTTCATCAAAGCGAGTAACGCAAGCATGGGTGTTGCCCGCCTGTGTGCCTTCACGCACCAACTGCAGGGTTTGCATGCCTGCCTGTTTGGCGGCGTCCAGTTCTTCGACCACGTCCGACAAGAACAGCACCGCTGCTGGCGGCAGGTCAAGCTCGGTGACAATGCGATGGTAAGCGGCAGCCTCACGTTTATGACCAATATGGGTATCAAAGTAGCCGCTAAACAGCGGGGTTAGATCGCCCGCATCGCTATAGCCAAACAGCAGCTTCTGCGCCTGCACCGAGCCGGACGAGTAGACGTACAGCGCCTTGCCCAAGTCTTTCCACTGGCGCAGTGCCGGTGCTACATCGCTATAGAGATGGCCTTTAAAGTCGCCGCGCTGGTAGCCATCGGCCCACACCATACCTTGCAGTGCTTTCAGCGGAGTAACTTTTTGGTCAGTCTCGATCCAGTGCAGCAATTGGTCGATCACTGCCTCCAGGGGGGCGTTAGGGGCGTCCATTTCACTGCGCACGGCATCAATCTGCTCGGCAACTGCAGGTGTGTCTGCATTCGCAAGTAGAAAGTCGGGCAACTTGGCGTGGGCGTAGGGAAAAAGCACCTTATGGACGAAGTTAATGTCCGTGGTGGTGCCTTCAATATCGGTCACAATGGCGCGAACAGTTGAATTACTCATTTAAGACCACCGACTCTCTTCAAGAACACAGGCAAGTAAAAACTCAATCGCTTCCAGGTGGCGGCGGCAACTGGCAATGCTATCGCCCACGGCATAAATGCCATGCCCTGCGACCAAAAAGCCCCAGGGCATCGGCCAGCCGAGGCGCACATGCCTGGCCAGCTCCACCATATCCTGTTCGTTAGGTATGACCGGTAATCGAATAGTAGCTTCGTGGGTCACATTGCCTGTCAGCGCTTTTTGCATTTCAAAGCCGCTCAATTCGATCCCTTCCGGAAAGCGCCGCGACAGTACGGTGCTGGCTACCGTATGCACGTGCAGTACACAAGCAATCTTCGGTTCATAGCGATAAAGAGCTGCATGCAAGTCGCTTTCTGCGCTCGGCTTACCATCACCTGATAGCACCTTGCCATCCAGGTTGCAGAGCAAGAGGTCATCGGCCTGAATGCGGGTTTTATCGCGGCCAGAAGCGGTGACAAGATAGCCCGCCTCGGTCCGGGCGGAAAAGTTACCGCCAGTGGCTGGCGTCCAGCCTTGCTGCGCCGCCCATGAAATGGCGGCCAGCAGTTCAGTTTGTAGCGTCATCATAGGATCTGCGTCGCCTCTTCTAGTGGCAGCCATTCTATATGATAAGCTTCGCGGCTGATAAGCCGTGTAGCTGTTCCGATCAAGTGCTCAAGGAGTCCATCGATGCCTCATCTTCAATCACGCAGTTTGCGGATCTATGCCGACCACCTTGAGTATTTGGATCAAACCCAACTGCCCCAGGCGGAGCAGTGGGTGCGCTGTGACTCGCCAGAAGAGTGGCAGCATGCGGTGAAAAGCCTGGCGATTCGCGGGGCGCCGCTGATTGGTTTGAGCGCCGCCTTTGTGCTGTCCCAATACGCCGCCCGCCATCCACAAAGTGATTGGCAGTTGGTAAGTGATCGCTTACGCGCCACGCGCCCCACGGCAGTTAACTTAATGTACTGCCTGGATGCCATGGAAGCCTGCTTTGAGCAAGGCGTCAACGCCCTGGCCGAACGTGCCGCTGAACTGTTTTCAGAAGACCGCGCGCTGTGCCAACGCATGGCTGAGCGGGGTGCTGACTTGCTGAAAACGGGTGACCGTGTGCTGACCCACTGCAATACTGGCGCGCTGGCGACCGCCGGGGTGGGGACGGCCATTGGTGCGCTGGCAGTGGCCAAGCAGCGCGGTGTAGAGCTGCATGTGTTTGTGGATGAAACCCGCCCGCTGCTGCAAGGCGGCCGTTTAACCGCCTGGGAAATGGCCGATCTGGGCATTCCCTACCAACTGATTACCGACAGCATGGCCGCCAGCCTGATGGCCGCGGGCAAGGTAGATAAAGTGATGGTGGGTGCCGACCGTATCTGCGCCAACGGCGACTTTGCCAATAAAGTGGGTACTTACATGCTGGCGGTGATCGCTCACTACCACCAGGTGCCGTTCTATGTGGTGGCTCCCTACACTACGGTTGATCCCGCTTGTGCTACTGGTGCGGACATTCCTATTGAACAGCGCGACCCCGCTGAGATCCGCGGCGTCGCTGGCGCCTTTGGTGAGGTTACCTGGGCACCCGATAATGCACCGGTATGGAACCCCGCCTTTGACGTCACTCCCGCCAAGCTCGTGACGGCTTGGGTGTTGGATACCGGCGTATTTGATGCCGCCGCGATAGCACGCGGCGAACACTGCCTGGGGCGCGGCGAAAGTTAATCGCTAGCCCAATAGCGTTAGCTCATAGACATGGCGGATATGCTGACCATCCCAGTCATAGCCAAGATGCCGTCCTTGCCTTGTGGCGGAGAGCACGGGCGGCCGTAGCACAGCGGCACACTCGCCTTCAGGGTCTCGAACGCTGGGGTAAACGATGCCGTCCGTGTGTTCCTCCCAGGCTTTTCTCCCCAAGGTTTGCCCAGCTGCCCAGCTATCCGGTCTGAGAAGCGTTTGGGCCGCATCCTGTCGGCGTAAATCAATTAGTTGGCCCGTTAAATCTGACAGATAAACACGCTGCTGAAGCATCATGGGCGGTTCGTTTGACTCCCCCATAAAGCGCTCTGCGTGGTAAACGGTTTCGGCAATGGCGGTGGCTTCGGTGAGTGCGCAGTAGTAGGCGCCAAAGGTGCCATCGCTAAAACGCGAACCGGTCGCGGGGAAGTGGCAGAAGGCCTCCATGACGGGCGTCCAGCCGGGGCCGTAGCGACGGTCGTCATCACGAACCAAGTGAATAGCTCCCGTTTCCTCACGTAGCCTTGCGGAGGTTTCACCCTCCAGCTCATTGAGTAAGTCCCAATCATCAGCGCTGCTGTTGACGCCTTCGAATAAATCAATGGGAGGAAATCGCGAGGGAATAACCCGATAGCTGGGGCGCCAAGTGATATTGCTCAGCGGGAATGTCACGCATGCCCCCCACCACGCGCTGCATCCAAATGTTGGCGAACAACGTAGAGGTCGGAGACTTGTCCGTTTAACAGGCGCTCCATTGGTGTGTGACCGGCAAAAAGAGGGCTGTTGTTGGCTCGCTGCAACCAGCTGTTAGCAGCTTCTTTACTGGGCAACAATATATGCAGTGCTTTATAAATGCCGAGAATCAACGACATCCGTTCCAAGTGATTGGCATCAAGCCTCGCCTGCTCAGGTGAATGCTTCCAGCGCCGATAGGTGGAATCAGGTACCCCGAGCAGCAGAGCGGCCTCGCTCTCTTTTAGACCCCATGCGTGTGAAATATTGGGGTAAGTGCGCATCGCAGCGGCCCCTATTTCACGGCGCTTATCGGCGGTTTTGTGTTGAATAGCCATATCTTTCTCCTCACTTACCTATAGTTTACGCCAAGTGAGCGGTTTTTGAAAAATATCGGCCATTTGAGCTTTCGTTGGTTTTTGTTGTGCTGATTCAGCTGTTTTGCTTGGATTCCTGATGCGCCAAGATGACGTCCAGAAAACCCTCTCCATAATCTTCCAACTTACGTGCACCAATACCCGAGATCGCGCCCAGTGCCGCCAGACTCTGGGGTTTCTGTTCGACCATTTCGGCCAGGGTGGCGTCGTGGAAGATCACATAGGCTGGCACGCCCTGGGCTTCGGCCATTTCCCGGCGGTGCCGACGCAGGGCTTCCCACAGCGGGCCGTGGCCCTGCGGAGCAGAGGTGCTTTTGCTTCCCCGTCGAGCGGTTTTGGCTTTGCTGGGTTTGTTGCTTGGCTTGCGCAGAGTTAGAGTCTGCTCGCCGCGCAGCACCGGCTTGGCATTGGCAGTGAGCTTAATGCCGCCGTGGCCCTCCATATCCACGCTCAAAAAGCCGCTGGCAATCATCTGGCGAAAGAGCGCCTTCCATTCGTTGGCGGAGAGGTCTTTGCCTATGCCGTAGGTGCTGAGTCTGTCGTGACCAAAGCGGGTGATGCGCTCGTTGCTTTTACCTAGCAGCACATCCACAAGGTAGGTCACGCCGAAGCGCTGCTCAGTGCGGTAGACACAGGAGAGCGCCTTTTGCGCCGCCACGGTGGCCTCCCAGGTCTCGGGTGGGGTCAGGCAGTTGTCGCAGTTGCCGCAGGGGGCGTCCAGATGATCGCCAAAATAGTGCAACAGTGCCTGGCGGCGGCAGCTGATGATTTCACACAGCCCGAGCATGGCGTCGAGCTTCTGTTGTTCGATGCGCTTTTGATGGTCGGCGGCGCTGGAGTTCTGCTGCATCTGGCGCAGCGTGATCACATCCTGAAGTCCATAGGCCATCCAGGCATCGGCGGGCAGGCCGTCACGCCCGGCGCGGCCGGTCTCTTGGTAGTAGGCTTCGATACTCTTGGGCAGGTTGAGGTGGGCCACAAAGCGCACGTCGGGCTTGTCGATGCCCATGCCAAAGGCGATGGTGGCCACTACCACGACACCATCTTCACGCAAAAAGCGGGTCTGATGCTGCTGGCGCTGCTCGGGGGGAAGCCCCGCGTGGTAGGGCAGTGCCGTCAGCCCCTGGCGTTCCAGCCAGGCGGCGGTCTCCTCCACCTTGCGCCGGGAAAGGCAGTAGACGATACCCGCCTCGCCGTCGTGGTGCTCGCGAATAAAGCGCAGCAGCTGTTCCTTGGCGTTACCCTGATTTTCGGCGATATGGTAGCGAATGTTGGGCCGGTCAAAGCCGCTGTTGTAAAGTGCCGCCTCCTGGAGCTGCAGATGCTCCATGATATCGCCCCGGGTGGGCACATCGGCAGTGGCGGTGAGGGCGATGCGGGGCACCTGGGGAAAGCGCTGATGAAGCTGGGAGAGCTGGCGATACTCAGGACGAAAATCGTGGCCCCACTGGGAGACGCAGTGGGCTTCATCAATGGCGAACAGCGCAATCCGGGTCTGCTCCAGCAGCATCTGCATACGCGCAGTGGCCAGTCGCTCGGGCGCGACATATAACAGATCCAGCTCGCCCGACCGCAGGCGGTTCTCCACCTCGACCGCCTCGTGATAATCGAGGCTGGAGTTCAGGTAAGCCGCCCTGACCCCGTTCTGCTCAAGCGCCGCCACCTGATCCTGCATCAGCGCGATCAGCGGCGAGACCACAATCGCGGTGCCTTCGCGCAGCAGTGCAGGGATCTGATAGCACAGCGACTTGCCTCCGCCGGTAGGCATCAGCACCAGCGCATCGCCACCGGCCATTACATGCTCGATGATGGCCTGCTGTGGGCCGCGAAAGCTGTCGTAACCAAATACTTCCTGCAACACCTTGAGGGCTGCCGGGTGAGGGTCGCCGTGCATCAATGCTCTCCTTATCTCGTGCTTGAGGAAGAATTGTCGCACGAAAACTCAAGGGATTTTGCCTAGCGAATCCCTGCGCGCAGATAACGACTGCACAAACTGGCGCTGGAAGAGCAAAATCTCTACCGAGTTGGTGACCTATAATGGCCGGATAAAGTTGTTCCAGTGGTGACTAATCGAGACCAGCCCGTAAGCAAGGTAGGTGGGCTTGGCGAGCGGTACATACACCTTCCACAAAATTTCCAGCCAGTACGAGAGGGAACCGCGCTCGCCAGCAGGCGAGCGCGCGGATAGCCAAGACTCAGGCCAGGAACTGGCTGCTCTCGACCAGTTCGGCGATGCCAATGCTCTCCACCGTGACATAGAGGCCGTCCCGGGCGATGACCACGTCATTGTCCATCTGATTGGCGCTGCCGAGCAGATCTTCCTGATCCGCGAACAACTCACCCATGAACACCAACCAGTCCTGATCCCCCGCATGCTGGTTGAAGTCCTTGATCACGGCACTGCCTTGATACCCCTCGTCGAACATGAACAGGTCGTCGCCCACTCCTCCATAGAGTACATCGTTGCCGCCACGCACAATCAAGGTATCGTCGCCCTCACCACCATAGAGTTGATCATCGCCCAGGCCGCCTACCAGCGTGTCATCTCCCTCGCCGCCATGTAGCAAGCTACCGCTCTCCAGCGCCGTCAGGGTGTCGTTTCCTACACCGCCGAAGGCCACTGTTCCAGTGAGTTCGTCGTCGCCAGCGCTGCCTTCTATATGTTCGCCATACTCCAGGTCTTGGCTGAATAGACCGAATGGGTCGAAGCGTTCGTCCTCGAGTCCGCGCTCGCCGACACTGTAGCGTTGCTGGGTCAGTGAAATGTCGAGTAGCGACAGGCCCTCGAACTCCACGTAACTGACATTTTCCACTTGCTTCAATCCAAGATCCTGCTTGGAATTGAGGAACAGCGTGCCGTCCGAGAGTTGATAGGCATCCCAATCCGCCCCATCGCCTTTGAGGCGCAGAGTGTTGACTCCCGAGCCGCCATCGACGCGATCGGCACCGCTGGATAGCCGAATCAAGTCATCTCCCCCACCAGTGTAGATGTAGTCGCTATGCTCACCGCTGCGAACCTTGTCAGCATGTTCGGTGCCAATTAGAAACGCGGGTTGGCCGAAATGGTTCGAGCTTGAGGTCTGCTTGTCCTCTACCCAGACCGACGAGCGTGATAGAGAGGAAAGACTGGAAACAACCACCGCGCTGTCACGGTCGGTGTATTCATAGAAGGGCGAATCAGCGATACGCTGAATGGCATCCGTGATTATGCCATCGACATGGGCATACCAGCTCACCGGAATGTTCAGCAGTGAGAAAGCTGGTAATGGCCACAATGGTGAACCATACATATCGTTGAACAGTACGACATTGTCCCCGCTCGACTCGTAAGAGGTGTTGGGGTGGGTCAGCAGTGGCCCTTGTTCCTGCAGCGCCTCGAGGAAGGTATCTGCGTCTCCTGCCACACGATACACCGCATCATTCTCGTAGCCGTAGTTGTACACCACCTCGGGGTCGTCATAGATCAGTGGCGACTCGTGACCGATATAGTTGGCCTCAGCGAAGAAGCCGTCGGCCAACTCCTCGCGAAAGCGCGCCATAATGTTCACCATCCCGCCCCCCAGGCTGTAGCCGGTGATCAGTGCGTCCTCAGCCTCCAGGCCGTTGGCCTGGCTGTAATTCTTGAGCGCAACGAGCAGCGGCTCAAGGTTGGGTGCTATGGTGCCAGCATTGAGTTGCAGGTAGTCGACAATATCCACCGGAGAGTTGGTGCCGGTGTAGGTCAGCGATACCCGGGTCAGTTGTCCCTGTTCATCGAACTCACCCAGCAGCTTGGCTTGGGGGCCAGTCGGCAGGGTGCCGGTAATCGGGCTCTCGATGATGTAGTGGCCGGCCCCATCGAGGGCGCTCGCGGGTAGGCCAAGCTCGGTCGGCGTCAGTTACCGCCATCCCCCGGGCAGTCCGGTATCTATCTCATTGGGGTAGGCACCATCGGGGAACAGGTCTGTGAATCCTTGTACTATTTCCCGAGTCTGCGGAATGCCAAGGGCGCCCGACAGGCTGGCGTAGGTGGCGAGCTTGTGGGATGTCAGCAGCAATTCGATGGATGCTTCACTGGTATAGTTTTTGTAGTCGAGCATTGCCATTAAGATACCTCCGTATCTCGTGCTATATGGTTGTTATTGTTGATCCATGATGCTGAAGTCACTGCATCTACGAGTGTGCCAAGGGCAACTCGAGGTATGAAATGACTGATTAAAACACTCGTATCATTCGAGTGTTTTAATAGCACAAGATATCCCCGCAGGAGGCAATGCGACATTAGTGGCGAGACCTTGGTCGAATGAGACAGGCCGCCTTATTGGGTAAGGCGCCCCCATCGTTGGTCGTAACATGGCCGTTGAACGGGGCGTTGATGGGGTCGTTGCAGAGGAGGGGGCAGGGAGATGCGCTTTAACCCAGTGTAAGTGGTTCTTTTGAGCCAAGCTGTAGTGGTACTTGCTGATTATAAAGGTTAAAAATGCTCACCTGCTTCGTTGCTAGCTTGCCGCCGTGAATAAAGTAGGTTTACCTAATCCCCGCCCGTAAAAACGACTGCACAAACTGGCGCTGGAACAGCAGGAAGGCGATCAGCAGCGGGGCGATACTGAGCAGTGTTGCGGCACTGACGGTGGCCCAGTTAACGCCGGTTTCGGGCGCGGAAAATACCCCTAAGCCTACCGTTAACGGGCGACTCTCTACCGAGTTGGTCACCACTAGCGGCCAGATAAAGTTGTTCCAGTGGTGGCTAATTGAGACCAGCCCGTAAGCAAGGTAGGTGGGCTTGGCGAGCGGTACGTAAACCTTCCATAAAATTTCCAGCCAGTTACAGCCTTCGATGCGGGCGGCGTCTTCCAACTCCCTTGGCATGGTTTTAAAGGTTTGGCGGAGCAGAAAAATACCCAAGGCGCTGGCCACGTAAGGTAAGCCAATCCCGGTGATGGTGTTGATCAGCCCCAGTTCGCTGGCGATGCGGTAGTTCTCGACAATCAGTACTTCGGGGAATACAAAGAGCTGAATCAGCACCAGCATAAACAGAACGTTTTTGCCTGGAATCGGAAAGCGTGCAAAGGCAAACGCTGCCAGGGTACAGACCACAAACTGACCGATCACCACCCCTGTTACCAGCGCAAAGGTGTTCAAGTAGTAGCGGGCAAAGGGCGCTTGAGACCAAGCGTTAGTGAAGTTCTCCAGCGTCAGCGGGGCGAAGAGCTCAAAGTTCACCATAAACTCGCTGGGGTGAAAGGCAGCCCAAAAAGCATACAGCAGCGGAAAAATCCAAATAATCGCCAGTAGCCACGCGGCCACTGTTTCCAGTGCTGGAATTGAGACGAAACGGGAGCGGGGCGCATAGGTAGTGGTCGTATTCATTGATAGTGCGTCCTGCGATCTAAAATCGTGAACTTAAGCGTGGCCACTACCGCAAGCACCAGCAGAATAACCACCGTAATGGTGGCTGCCGTGGTGCGGTCAAAGAACGAGAACGCATTCTCGTAAACGTAGTAGAGCAGCAGGTTAGTGGCGTTATTGGGCCCGCCCTTGGTCAAGATAAACAGGTGATCCACGACCCGCACCGAGTTAATCAGCGCATTGATGAGCACAAACAGCGTGGTGGGCATGAGTAGCGGAAAGGTGACACGCCAAAAGAAGCTCCAGCGGCTAGTGCCTTCTAAGTCAGCTGCCTCTTTTAACTCGGGTGGCATACTCTGTAGTGCCGCCAAGTAGAAGATCATAAAAAAACCGGCTTCTTTCCACACCGACATCACGATCACCGAGCTTAACGCAACACTTGGATCGCCCAGCCAGTTCACCCCGGAAAAGCCCAGCATGCCGAGCAGTTTATTGAATAGGCCAATCTGCGGCGCGTAGAAAAACATCCAGATATTGGCCGCGGCGATCATGGGTAGAATAGTCGGCGTAAAGTAGGCCATGCGCACAAAGCCCCGCCCGCGAAGCTTGCCATTGACGAACAGCGCCATACCCAAGGCCAGCGCGATAGACGTAGGAATCGTACCGACGGCGTAGATTAAGTTGTTAAGAGCTACTTTCCAAAACGTCGGGTCATCGAACAACACCTGATAATTTTCAAGGCCTACGAATTCAGTGGGTGCACCGCGAAAGCCGGGTAAAAACAGGCTGTTAATGACCGTTGTCACGGTTGGTAAATAAGCAAAAGTCGTCAGCAGTAGCGCAGCGGGCAGCAGCAGAAGCGCGCCATAGAGCTGCATTTTGCGGTGGTTGGTGAATGACATAGAGACGTACCGCAAGTTGGAAAAGCCGGGGCATGCCCCGGCGAACAGTGAAATGGCTAACGATTAGCGGGCGTAGCGGCGCAACACGCTGTCGGCTTCTTGCTGCGCCTGGCTAAGCGCTTCTTGCGGCGTCATTTGACCGGTCAGCGCCGCTTGCACGGCGTTATCCAAAGCGCGGCGAATGCGGCCACCCTGGTAAGTGGAAAGCTCCGCCGTGCCGTGTTCGAGCTGGTCGCGGGCAACCGCGGCGGGTGGGAACTCTTCCACATAGCCTTGTAGCGCGTCGGTTTCGTAGGCAGCGGGGCTAACGCCCATGTAGCCGGTCTCAATCGACCAGGCAGCGGCTCTCTCGGGAGCGGTCATCCAGCGAATAAAGGTCATCGCCGCGCGCTGCTCTTCTTCAGTGGCGTCTTCAAAAATGTAGAAGTTGCCGCCGCCGGTAGGGCTGCCGCGCTGGGTTTTCATCGGCAGCATGGCGACGCCAAAATCAAAATTGGCTTCGCTGCGTACGGCGGTCAGGTTGCCCGTGGTGTGCCACATCATCGCTGTGGACTCTTCCAGGAAGTTCTGGCGCAGGGTGCCCCACTCAATGGTGCCGTCGGGCATGGCATTGTGCTCGGTGGCCAGTGATACCCAGTACTCCAGCGCTTCAACCGCTGCGGGGTCGTCAAAGTAGACCTCGGTGCCGTCTTCGCTCATTAGCCGATGGCCGTTCTGAAAGGCAAAGGCCTGGAACATCCAGTAGGGGTAGCCAGTCGACGGCACCATCACGCCCCACTGCTCGCCGTTGGAGGCTTCGCGCACGGTCGCCGCCATCTCGGCCATCTCTTCCCAGTTTTCTGGGGGTGTTTCGGGGTCTAGGCCGGCGGCTTCAAAGGCGTCTTTGTTCCAGAACAGTACGATGGTGGAGCGCTGGAAGGGGATGCCGTAGGTTTTACCATCCAGTTGGCCATTTTCCATCAGCCCTGGGTAGAAGCCATCGAGCCATTCGCGCTCTTCATCGGTTTCGACCAGGTCGTCAAAGGCGACGATGGCATTCTGCTCAATCAGCTCGTACAGATCGATGGAGAACATGACCGACAGCTGCGGTGTATCACCCGCTTCCATCGCCGACATGGCGCGCACGCGGGTGTCGTCGTAGTTACCGGCGTAGATCGCTTCCACATTGATATCGGGGTATTCGCTTTCAAACTCTTCCACCAGATTATCAACGACGTCGGTGAGTGCACCGCCCACCGCGACCGGGTAGTACATGGTCAGATCGACGCTATCCGCGTTTACCTGGGCGGCGCTTAACAAGCCCGCTGCAAGGGCGGTCATTGCAAAAGGGGTACGCAAACGCATAAGAGACTCCGCAAGTGTCAATACTGCTGTCAGTGTTGGAAAGAGCCCACCGCCGGTGGACGAGGAACGCTTCGAGATGAGCTGGGTAAGGGGGTCGGTGTCAGGTCGTCCCGCCGCAGGCCGTCGGCATCGAAAAGGTGTGTATTCTTTGAAGTCCAATAGAGGCTGCATGGCTGGCCTGTCAGTGCCTGCTTGCCGCTAAGCCGCACGCGTAGGGTGTGCGACCCCACCGCGACATAAGCAATGGTGTCCGCTCCCAGATACTCTTCACTTAATACGTTTGCGGGTACGCCGGAACCGGGTGCGATTCGCAGCTCGACATCTTCCGGGCGGATGCCCAAGTGGCCACCAGCGGCATCCAAGGAGGCTACGGGGGTACTCGGTTCGCCTTCGATAACGGCACCCTGTTCACCTTTAACGAGTGGTAGCAAGTTCATCGCGGGGCTGCCAATAAAGCTAGCGGCAAAAGCGCTAGCGGGGCGGTTATAGAGCTCGTCTGGGGTGCCGTCCTGCACGATTTTGCCATGCTGCATCAGAATCACACGATCGCCCATGCTCATGGCTTCCACCTGGTCGTGGGTAACGTAGATAACCGTCATATTCAGGCGGTTCTGTAATGCTTTGATTTCCCGGCGCATGTCGCTGCGCAGCCGGGCGTCGAGGTTGGATAGCGGTTCATCCATCAGGCAGATAGGGTGTTCGGAAATAACCGAGCGCGCCAAAGCAACCCGCTGGCGTTGGCCGCCGGAAAGCTGGGCAGGTTTGCGATCTAGGTAATCGGTTAAATCAACCAGTTCGGCCACTTTGGCTAGCCGCTCGCGCTGCTCGGCTTTGGGTACCTTGCGGCTGCGCAGGCCAAACACGATATTGTCAGCCACACTCAAATGCGGAAACAGCGCGTAGGACTGAAACACCATGCTCAGCCCACGGTCGCCGGGCGGCAGGTGTGTGACGTCGCGCTCGCCGATATGTATACGTCCGTTGCTGGCCTCTTCCAGGCCCGCGATCATACGTAGCGTGGTGGATTTACCGCAGCCTGAAGGGCCCAGCAGAATAACAAATTGCCCAGGCGTGACATCGAAGGAGATTTCATCGACGGCAGTGGTCGCGTCCCAACGTTTAGTGACGCGCTCCAGGCGAATACGCGATTGGTTTGACATAGCACACACATCACCGGCTGTTGGTTGTTATTGGTTCAGCTTGTGTTGAAGGTGTTGCCGTTTCATGACACTTACATGGATGGTTGATGACACCCGCTGTGTCAAGATAAAAATTCACTTGGTCACTGTAATGCCATAGCGCTGAAGCCTGCGCACCACGCTGGATTGGCTGATGCCCAGCCGCTCGGCAATGGCATAGGTGCTGGGGAGTGTGTTGCACAGCTCTTCAAGCGTTTCACGCTCCAGCCGCGCTAGGTACTGCTTGAGGGTTTCCTGGGGCTCGAGTGCTACTGCCGACCTTGCTGGCGAGGCGCTCGGCAAGTTGGCCGGGAACTGTTCGGCGTGAGGGAGTGCGGTGGGCTCCTCGATTTGATCGGTGGGGCTGGAAAGCCAAGCTCTCTCTAGCCAGTTCTCCAGCTCGCGGACGTTACCCGGCCATTCGCTGCCCATCAGTGTCGACCAAACGCGGGTATCAAGAATTTTTTGCCGCCCGTAGCGCTGGTTGAGCCGGTTTAAACACGCTTCAACCAGGTCGGGGATATCCTCCCGGCGGTCACGCAGTGGCGGCAGGGTGACCGGGATCACATTGAGGCGGTAGTAAAGATCCAGACGAAAAAGTCCTGCTTCTACTTGCTTGCCCAAATCCTGGTTGGTCGCCACGACCAAGCGAAAATTGACCTTGCGAGAGCGGGTGTCACCCAGTCGGGTCAAGCTACCGTCCTGAATCACCTTGAGCAGTTTGGTTTGCATTAGCAGCGGCAGCTCGCCTATTTCATCCAAAAACAGCGTACCGCCCTCGGCCTGCTCTAACAGCCCGGCTTTGCCCTGGCGGGCGGCACCGCTGAAAGCGCCGGGCTGGTAGCCAAACATCTCGGACTCAAACAGATTCTCTGGAATCGCCGCGCAGTTAACGTCGATAAAGGGGCCGTCACAGCGCTGGCTCCAGCGGTGTAGCTGCTTGGCAAAGGCGGTTTTACCCACACCTGATTCACCCAGCATCAGCACATTGGCATCCGAAGGGGCGACCCGCTTAAGCAGCAGCGCAATTTCACGCATCACGCTGCTACGCACCTGCAAATTGTCCAGGGCGTCATCCAACGCCTGCTCTTCCGCGTCTGGCGCTGCCTGACTGCGCTTTAAGTGTTCGCTAAAGCGTTTTTGCAGCAGCGCATATTCGTCCTGCAGTAACTGCAAGTCGGTTAAATCCCGCGAGCGGCTGATAATGCGCTCCAGCTTGCCGTCGACGAACACTGGGTAGGCTTCGGCAATCACCCGGCGGCCTGTTCCGGTGACTTGCATAATCTGCGCAGGCCGACGGGTGCGCATCACTTCCATGGTGATGGAGGGTTTGAGCACCCCGGCCGCTTGCAGTTGCTGCACACTGCTGGAGAGCAGCTCTTCTCTGGATACCCCGTAAACCGCTTCTGCTCCTGGGCTAATATCCACTATTTGCCCATCGCCACTGACGATAAAGAAGTGGTCGTTTGCGGTCTCCACAATGGTTCGCAGCACACGCCTGTCTATTTCACTCATCGCAGCCAACTCCTCTGAGTGATTCATTTATGAATCTTTGATACAAAAATGAATTAAAAAAGCCTCTAGTTGATTCATTTTTGCATCGTTTGGTCGCTAATCCCACCACTTTATAGGCATCTACGACTTGGCATGGTCTGTGCAATGACTTTAGAAGAGTAGTGAAAAGAGCTAGGCCAATACCTACACCGTGCTCACCGCCAAAAAATATAAGGAGATGTGTATGTCGGAGTTTAATCAGCCCTTGGGCGGAAACACCATGCCGCGCTTTGCAGGCCCTGCCACCATGATGCGCCTGCCCACCCAAGAGACAGCCGAGGGTTTGGATGCGGCATTTATTGGAATTCCCATGGATATCGGCACTTCAAACCGCCCCGGCACGCGGCTTGGACCACGCCAGATTCGTGATGAGTCGCGCATGCTGCGCCCCTACAATATGGCGACCCGTGCCGCGCCCTTTGAAAGCTTGCAAGTGGCCGATATCGGTGACGTACCCATCAATACGTTCCACCTGCCGAAAAGCGTCGACATCATCACCGCCTTTTACGATGACGTGCTGAAACATAACTGCATTCCGCTGACTCTGGGGGGGGAACATACGCTCACGCTGCCTATCCTTCGCGCCATGGCCAAAAAGCACGGCCCGGTGGGATTGATTCATATCGATGCTCACGCCGATGTAAATGAGCACATGTTCGGTGAGCCAATTGCCCACGGCACGCCGTTTCGCCGCGCCCAGGAGGAGGGCTTATTGGCCCATGGCAAGGTAGTGCAAATCGGCCTGCGTGGTACCGGCTATGCCGCTGAAGATTTTGACTGGTGCCGTGGTCAGGGTTTTCGCGTCGTTCCCGCCGAAGAGTGCTGGTATCGCTCTCTAGCGCCGTTGATGCAGGAAGTGCGCGAGCAGATGGGCGATATCCCGGTGTACATCAGTTTCGACATCGACGGCCTGGATCCTTCTGTTGCCCCCGGTACCGGCACGGTGGAGATGGGTGGACTGACCTCTAGCCAAGGATTGGAGCTGGTTCGCGGTGCCGCCGGGCTGAATATTGTCGGCGGCGACCTGGTGGAAGTATCTCCACCTTATGACCCCAGCGGCAACACCGCGCTGATGGGCGCCACACTGCTGTATGAAATGCTTTGCGTACTACCGGGCGTTAAACACAGCGAGTGACGCCGACCGAATAGATATCAAAGAAATAGCGACTAAATAAAAAAGTACTGACCTAGCTACGCCGCCAGCCACCTCCAATAATCACTTCCAATGGGTGACCCCTATGTCGTATAGCAACGTTAAATCGGAACAGCCGACCTCGTCGGCACCGATACCCCGCGCGCACTTACTGAAATTTATCATTCCATCGCTAATTGGGGTGCTGCTGTTTCTCGTCCCTTTTCAAGTGGGCGATACCATCAATATCGGCATGGGGCTCATGGCCGATAGTCTGCAGGCTTTGCTGGGCTCGGCGCTGCCGGCCATTGCTGTCGTTGTGCTCTGCCTGTCGGTGGTAGCGACGATTTACGCCAAGCTAGCTAACCCTTCCTGGGCCAAAAAGGGCATGCTGCACGAAATGTTTCATGTCGGGCCAGTGTGGTTGGTGATGCGCGTTTTAGGCGCGCTGTTTGCTGTGATGACCTATTTTCAGTTCGGGCCTGAGTTCGTGACTGCTTCCTTTACCGGTGGCGTGATGCTCAATGACCTGGCGCCGGTACTGCTCACCTTCTTTTTCTTTGCCGCGCTGCTGCTGCCGTTTCTAGTCGAGTTTGGCTTTATGGAATTCATCGGCAGTATGGTACGTAAGCCGTTTCGGGTGATTTTTAATTTGCCGGGACGCAGCGCGATCGATGCCACCGCCTCATGGATGGGCTCGGGCACCGTCGGTGTGCTGATCACCACGCAGCAGTACGAGCAGGGATTCTATAACCGCCGTGAAGCCTCGGTCATTGCCACCAACTTCTCCGTGGTGTCGATTGCGTTTGCGCTGCTCGTCACCAGCTTTGTCGATATCAACCACCTGTTTGTGCAGTTCTACTTTACGGTAGTGGTTTCGGGGTTAATCGCTGCGGTCATTGTGCCGCGCTTGCCGCCGCTGTCGCGCAAATCCAATGACTATTACGAACCGGTGGGCTGCCAACTGAATGAGGAGCGCACGGAGAAAGTGGGTCTGTTCCGTTACAGCCTGATTCAGGCCACCAATCGCGCCGCCGGTGCTCCCGGCCCCCGTGAACTGGCACGTTTGGCGCTCCTCAACGTGATGGATATTTTCCTCGGCTTACTTCCTCTGGTGTTTGCTATTGGCACGGTGGCGCTGATTCTGGCGGAATTTACCCCGCTGTTTACCTGGCTTTCCTACCCCATGGTGCCGGTGCTAGAGCTGCTGCGGATTCCCGAGGCAGAAGCGGCGGCGCCCGCCACCCTGGTGGGCTTTGCCGATATGTTCCTGCCCGCGGTGCTGGCGACCAATATCGAAAGCGAACTCACCCGCTTTGTGATTGCCTGCCTGTCGCTCACCCAGTTGATCTACATGTCGGAAATCGGCGCACTGCTGCTCAAGTCGAAAATCCCTATTAAGCTCTGGGAGCTGGTCGCCATCTTCCTGCTGCGTACGGCCATTACGCTGCCGATCATTGCCTTTATGGCCCATACGTTTTTCTTCTAAGGGGCCTGTAATGAACGCTGATGCAACGAATACTGATGTAACGAGCAATCAAGCGACGATGACCTGTGCCGAGTTATTGATCCGCCTACTGCGCGATACTTACGGGGTACGTGCCCTGTTCGGCATCCCGGGCGTGCATACGGTGGAGCTTTACCGCGGCCTGGAAGGCAGCGATGTGAGGCACGTGACGCCACGCCATGAGCAGGGCGCCGGGTTTATGGCCGACGGCTATGCCCGCGCCAGCGGCCAGCCGGGAGTGTGCCTGATTATCACCGGGCCGGGGATGACCAATATAGCGACCGCCATGGGTCAGGCCCTGGCGGACTCGATCCCCATGCTGGTAATCTCCAGCGTTAACCGCCGCGATACGCTGGGCATGGACCAGGGGCGGCTGCACGAGCTGCCCAGCCAGCAGCAGATGATCAGCGGAGTGGCACGGTTTAGCCACACGCTGTTGGACGCCAATACGCTACCCGAGGTGCTGGCCCGGGCCTTTTCCGTGTTCAACGGCGCGCGGCCGGGCCCTGTGCACATCGAAATTCCCATCGACCTGTTCAATGCACCGGTGAACGTGCCGGTGAGTTGGCAGGCGCCCAGGCTTTACCGCGCCGCGCCTGACCCAGAAGGGCTTGCCGAAGCCGCCCGCTTGTTACACGCGGCGAAACAACCTCTGGTGCTATTAGGTGGTGGATGCGCTTCAGCCCCAGAAGCAGCGCGAGCATTAGTAGAAAAGCTCGATACCCCCACGGTAACGACCATTAACGCCAAAGGGTTGCTAGGACGTGACCATCCGCTCGATTTGGGCGCTAATGCCGCGTTGCCCGCAGTTCGTGAATTAGCCGCCAATGCCGATGTGATTCTGGCCGTCGGCACCGAGCTTGGCGAGACCGACTACGACGTGGTGTTTGATGGTGGCTTCCATCTCAACGGCACGCTGATTCGTATCGATCTCGACCCGGAGCAACTGGTGCGCAACCAGCGCGTAACGTTGGGGCTAGTCGGCGATGCCGGGCGTAGCATGGAGCTTTTGCTAGTTCACTTTCCCGAGAAGCTGAAGCGTAATGGCATTGAGCGAACCGCTGCGGCTTTGAGCGCTTTAAATCTGGAAAACGACCCTGCCTTTAGCGATTTCGTGCCACTTTATAAAACGCTAGCTGATTATCTGCCTGAGGCGATTTTGGTGGGCGATTCCACCGCGCCGGTGTATGCCGGTAACCACCTGGTCAGCCAGCCGGCCCCCAGGCGTTACTTCAATGCCTCTACCGGCTACGGCACCCTGGGCTATGGGCTACCGGCGTCGCTGGGCGCACAGCTGGCGCGAGCGGATCTGCCGGTGGTGGCACTGGTGGGCGATGGCGGGGTGATGTTTACGCTCTCGGAAATCGCCACCGCCGTAGAAGAGCGCCTGCCCGTGGTGATTGTGCTCTGGCATAACGCTGGTTACGAAGAGATTCGTCGCTATATGGATGCCAACGGTGTGGCGCGCCTGGGTGTGGATATTCAGGCGCCCAATTTCCTCACCCTGGCCGAGGGCTTTGGTTGTCCCGGCGTACTGGTAGAAAGCCCCGTGGAACTTGCCAAGGCGCTCGCCAACCGGGAAACCAGCGGGCCTCTACTGATCGAAATTGACGCCGCTGCCTGGCAGCGTGCGTGCGCATTTTCTGACTAGGATATTTCCATGCAGTCACTCAGCCAGCAACTTATCAATCAACAATTCATCGACAACCAGTGGGTGCCCTCGGCGGGCACCCGACTGCTCGACGTGATGAATCCTTACCGCGAAGAGCGGATTGCCCAGGTTACGGCAGGTGACGCCGCGGATGTCGACGCCGCCGTCAAAGCTGCAAAGCTGGCGCAGCCCGCCTGGCAGGCGCTGGGCGGAACCGCACGGGCTAAATACCTTGAGGGGTTTGCCGATGCACTGGCAACGCGCCGAGACTCGATTATCACGCTTTCAGCGACCAACAACGGCAAGCCGCTTGCAGAAGCGGAGATCGATCTAGACGATGCCATTGCCTGCTATCGCTACTACGCCGGGCAGGCCAAGGCACTGGATGCCCGCCAGGGCGAGTTGGTTAGTGTGGAAATGGAGGGCGTTGAGGCGCGCACTTATCACGACCCCGTGGGCGTCGTGGGGCTGATCGCGCCGTGGAATTTCCCGCTGGTGACCAGCGCCTGGAAGCTGGCGCCCGCCTTGGCGGCCGGTTGTGCCGCGGTGCTTAAACCGTCCGAAATTACGCCGCTCCCCGAGCGGGTGCTGGCAGAAATAGCCCTAGAGATTGGCCTACCTGCTGGGGTGCTCAACCTTCTAAACGGCGACGGTGAGGGCATCGGTGCACCGCTGACCAACCATCCGGATGTGGATAAAATTTCCTTTACCGGCAGCAACCGCGTCGGTGAAGCGGTGATGCAAGCGGCAAGCGCCCGTACCGCCAGCGTTTCTCTGGAACTAGGCGGAAAGTCACCGATTCTGGTGATGGAAGACGCCGACCCCGCCCAGGCCGCCGACTGGGTAATGGCCGGTATCTACTTCAACGCTGGGCAAATCTGCTCAGCAACCTCACGGCTGCTAGTGCACGAAAGTGTAGCGGAAGGGCTCTATGCGGCACTTGCCGAACGTATGGATGTGCTAACGCTGGGCGACCCGCTTGCAGAAGGAACTGACTTAGGGCCACTGACCAGCGCCAAACAGCGCGACGCTGTACAGCGCTATTTAGATATTGCCGAACAGGAAGGTCTTACGGTAGTGCGCGATGAGCAACACCGCTCGCTGCCAGAGAAGGGCTACTTCCTGGCGCCCACGCTTTACCGCGATGTGCCGGTGGAAAGCCGCCTGTGGCAGGAAGAGATTTTTGGCCCGGTGCTCTGCGGACACAGCGTGGCAAGCGAAGCTGAGGCGGTTCAGCTTGCCAACGACAGCGTCTTTGGTCTGGCAGCCACGGTGATTAGCGGCGACCCCGGGCGGGCAAAGCGCATTGGCCGCCAGCTTAAAGCCGGTAGCATCTGGTACAACAGCGAGCAGCTAGTACTACCTGAAACCGCCTGGGGCGGCTTCAAGCGCAGCGGTATTGGGCGTGAACTAGGCCCTTGGGGGCTAAGTGCTTATCTGGAAGTGAAGCATGTGATTGGGCCTGCCTAACGCTTAGGCGTGAGCTTTAGGCATGAACTTATGGCATCGCATAACGCCGAGTCGATTTCCCGGCTTTTACCACCTGCCCCGGCACATCATGGCCGATAAGGTCGGGAAGGGTGGCGGCGACTTCAAGCAGTGCATCCAGATCGACACCGGTATCGACGCCCATGGCTTCAAACATATGCACCAGGTCTTCGGTGCATACATTACCGCTAGCGCCGGGGGCGAAGGGACAGCCGCCCAGCCCACCTAGTGAGGCATCAAAGCGGCTAATACCTGCTTGCCACGCCGCCAGGGCGTTAGCCAGCCCCATGCCGCGAGTGTTGTGGAAGTGCAGAGTGAACGGCGTTTCCGGCCAGCGCTCAAGCACGGCTGCGCACAGGCGTTTGACCTGGGCAGGGTTGGCCATGCCGGTGGTATCGCAGAGCGTGACGCCCTGAATGCCAAGGTCGATAAGCTTCTCAACCAGTTCCAACACCCGTGCTTCGGGTACTTCGCCCTCAAACGGGCAGCCAAAGGCGGTGGAGAGCGAGGCGTTGATAAACGCACCGCTGACTTTGCTGACCTCCAAAATCGCCGCGAATTGTTCAAGGGATTGCTCTGGCGTCATGCGCAGATTGGCCAGCCCGTGGCTGTTGCTGGCGGACATCACCAGATTGATCTCATCCACTTGGCAGGCAAGCGCTCGCTCGGTGCCTTTTACATTAGGCACCAGCACGGTGATATCGACCCCTTCACGACGCTGAATGCTGGTGACTACGTCGGCGGCATCGCGCAGGTTGGGAATCGCTTTAGGTGAAGTGAACGACGTTGCTTCGATGCGTCGTAGGCCGGTGGTGGAGAGCGCATCGATCCAGCGGATTTTCTCTTCGGTGGGCACAAAGCGTGCCTCAATCTGCAGGCCGTCCCGGGGGGCGACTTCGTTGATTTCGATCTTAGTGGGGCATGGGGTTGGCTGGTTCATGATGCGTTCCTTAAATAATGCCCGCTTGGCGAAGCTTGGCGCGGGTTTCGTGATCAATGCCCAGCTCATCCAATACGTCGTCGGTATGTTGGCCAAGCGTGGGGCCGCCGTCGCCCAGCCGCCCAGGGGTAGCGCTCAGTTTGGGCAGTACGCCGGGTACTTTTAGCGGTTTACCGTTGGGGCGAGTGAACGTTTGAATCATCTCCCGCGCCAAATAATGGGGATCAAAGGCGATATCTTCCGCCGTGTAGGGGTAGCCGGCGGGCACGCGGGCGTCATCCAAGGCTTGCAGAATGGCATCCCGAGGACGATCTGCCGTCCAGGCCTGAATGGCAGCATCAATCGCCTCGGCTTGCTGGCTGCGCCCATCGTTGTGGGCCAGCGCCGGGTCATTGGCCAGATCATCACGACCAATCACGCCCATTAAGCGTTTGAAAATGCTGTCGCCGTTACCGGCAATCAGCACGTAATCGCCACCCTGGCAGCGGTAGGCGTTTGAGGGGGTAATGCCGGGCAGGGCGCTGCCGCTGGGTTCGCGAACTTGGCCGCTGGCATCGAACTCCGGCAGCAGGCTCTCCATCATGGCAAATACCGACTCATACAGCGCAACGTCGATCTCTTGGCCCAGGCCGCTGCGGTTGCGCTCCTGGAGCGCCAGTAGCGTGCCAATCACCGCGTAGAGCGCGGAAAGCGAGTCGCCGATGCTCACCCCCACGCGTACCGAGGGTTCTCCCGGCTGGCCGGTGAGGTAACGCAGCCCGCCCATGGCTTCGCCAATCACCCCAAAGCCGGGCTTATCGCGGTAAGGCCCCGTTTGCCCGTAGCCGGAAATATGCACCATGATTAAGCGTGGGTTGAGTTGGGAGAGCGCTTCCCAGCCTAGCCCCCAGTTGTCTAAGGTGCCGGGGCGGAAGTTTTCCACCACTACATCGGCCTCGGCTGCGAGCTGGCGCACCAGGCCTTGCCCCTCTTCGCTGCGTAAATCTAACGCGACCGAGCGCTTGTTGCGGGTTTGGACGTGCCACCACAGCGAGGTGCCGTCTTCAATCATTCGCCATTTGCGAAGTGGGTCGCCGGTGCCGGGGGGCTCGATTTTAATCACGTCGGCACCGAATTCGCCCAGCAGTTTGGTGGCGAAAGGCCCTGCAATCAGTTGGCCAAGCTCAAGTACTTTTAAGCCCTGTAGCGGAAGCTGGCGCGCTTCGGAAGCATTCATTAAGGCTCTCTCTTATCATTGAGTGTTCACTATTAGCCAGCATGCGTGAGCTAATCAGGGGCGACAATTAGGCAATGGGTAACAAAGGGTTCGTGGCTGGCGAAGGTGTGGGCTACCATAGGGAGCTTGCTTTCAAGGAGTTCGTAGGATGCGCCGCTTTGATTTTGTCACCCTTAAACTGTTTATCTCCGTGGCGGATGAAGGTCGACTGACGGCGGCGGCGGAGCGTGAACACTTAGCTCTCGCCGCGGTGAGCAAACGCATAAGTGACCTGGAAACGTTGGTCGGCACCACGCTGCTCTATCGTCGCCCCAGAGGTGTAGAACTGACTCCTGCAGGTCAGGCGTTTTTGCATCATGCCCGACGTATTATGGATAACATTGAACGCCTGCAGGCCGAGCTCAGCGAGTATGGCGAAGGCGTCCGCGGCCATGTGCGTATCCACTCCAATACTTCGGCGATCATTGCCTTTCTTCCCCAGGATCTCAGCGCCTTCTCACGCCTCTACCCGGAAATCAAAATTGATCTTCAGGAGCGGGTCAGCAGCGAAATTATCGCTGCCGTTCGCGACGGACTGACCGATATCGGTATCTTTGCTGGGCATGTCGCGGCGCCCGACCTTCAACAGCTCTCCTATCGACAAGATCGACTCGTGTTAATGACTCCTATCGATCATCCTTTGGCTGGGCGTGAAAGCATCGCCTTTAATGAAGCGCTAGCTTTCGATTTTATCGGCTTGCAGCAGGATGCCTCGCTGCAGTCGCTGTTGAACGAGCAGGCTAACCTAGCGGGTAAAGCGCTGCGAATGCGTATTCAGGTACGCAGCTTCGATGCCATTTGCCGCATGATCCACCATGGTATGGGTGTTGGCGTACTGCCTGAGCAAACCATCTATCGTGATCTGGGAGACTTACAGCTTAAAAGTATCCCGCTTAGCGATCCATGGGCTCAGCGCGAACTGGTGATTGGCATGCGTCGCTATGCCTCGTTGCATGTGACTGCCCGGCATTTGGTGGATCACCTTACCCAGAAAGAGGATGAGCAATAGCTCAAGAAATTCTCCTTATGGCTTCGTGGTTTGAGAAAGCAAAGCTCCAATAGCTACCCTTTCAATGGCCTAAAGCAAGCTAAACAGTGGTTGATTAAAGGAGCTCGGTATTCATCTTTGGTCGTACGGCCGTGATGGAATGGATTTAAAAGCCCGTTATAGCAGCGTTTCTAGCCATCGTGTTTTACGAAGTCAGCCTTCTTGAACGTCGATTTGAGCCCTTGGGATGCATGTTTCAAGATCACGTAAGCGTTACCTGAAAGTTACAAGAACCACACCCAATAACGACAACCGTAGAGAGTCTATCCCATGCGGAAACAACTGCTTGCCACGCTGGCTACCCTAGGCATGCTAACGACGGCGCCGTTCGTCTTGGCGAATCCTATCGAAATCCAAGTTAACAACACCATGAGTGAGGGCGGTTCGGAAAGCGCAGCGGTGGAGCGCTTTGCTGAGTACTTAGAAGAACAGGCACCGGGTCGTTTCGATGTTCGTCCCTTCCTGGCGGGTTCATTGGGCGGCGAAAATGCCGTTTTGGAACTACTGAACCTTGGTCAAACCCAGCTCTCTATCACTGGCGGTAACTGGCGCCAGCAGTACGCGCCTGAATACGATGCCATTACTGTGCCCTTTGTGTTCTCAACCTGGGACGAAGTCGATGCCTATATGGAGAGCCCCTCTGGCCAGGCACTGATTGAAAAGGCGGAGAGTCAGGGCGGCCTTAAATACTTCGGCACCCAGCACCGCGGCCCGCGCCACATGACCGCCAATAAAGCCATCGAAACCCCGGAAGATCTTGATGGTTTCCGCATGCGCCTTCCTGCGCTGCCAGTATGGATGGAAGTGTGGGAAGAGATCGGCGCCCAGGTCGTCAATGTGCCCGCTCCCGAAATTTACCTTGCCATGCAGACCGGTCAGGTTGACGGCCATGAGAACTCGCTCTCATCGCCCTATACCCGCCGCCTGTGGGAAGTGCAGGATCACATCATTATGACCAGCCATGTGCAGTTCCCGTGGAACTGGGTGGCGAGTGCGCGCTGGTGGGAAGGTCTTGAGTCAGACGACCAGGCATTGATCGAAGAGGCCATTCATGTCGCCCGTGAGCACGGTACCGAGCGTGAGCGCGAACTCGATGAGTACTACCTGGAAGCACTGCAGGACGAAGGCATGACGGTTATTGAGCCTGATATTGCCGCTTTCCGCGAAGCCGCGTTACCGGCGATTGATCGTGTCATGGCCGAAATGGCCGACGGCGTTCGCGAGGATGCACTGGGTAACCAGAGCGAGTAACCCTCCTTTGGCAGAAACAGCGGCGGCCCACTGGGCCGTCGTTGTTCTTCAAGATAAATAAGTTTTACAAGACAAATAAGTTTTCATAACCGAAAAAAAGACGTCAGGGTAAGGAGTTCTGCTGTGGAAGACGCTGTAGCACCCAGCCAAGGGCCGGATCGAATCGCTTTCTATACGCTGCGCGGCGTCACCCGCCTGTGCGATGGGGTCGGCGTGGCGTTAATGGCGGCCATCCTGCTATTGATCGTGGCGGCGGTCATTGCCCGCGACTTGTTGGGGCTGGGCATGCCCTGGACCGAAGAAGTAGCGTCTATGTTGGCCATCTACGCGATTGGCTTTGGCTCGCTATCGGCGTGGGTGCGCAGTGAACACCTGGTGGTCGATCTGTTTAGTCACAAGCTTTCAGGCCTGGGTAAAAATATTCAGTACCGGTTTACTGCACTGATTTCCTGCGGTTTTTTTGCCCTTGCTGCCTGGGGGGCATGGATTATGTCGGACATGAGCGCCAACAATAAAACGGTCTCGTTAAGTATCAGCTTCAGCTATCTCTATTACGGCATCTTTTTCAGCTTTGTGGGCATGGCGCTGATTGCCCTTTGGCAAACTTTTCGCGGCCCGGTGGCGTGGTTGGAAACGTCCCATGAAGAGGAGGCTTCTCAACCATGACCGAACTACTGATTTTCGTCGGTGGCCTGTTAGTACTGATGGCCATTGGTTTGCCTGTGGTGGTCGCCATTGGCGTGACCTCCTTTATCGCCCTGGTGGCTACTGGTACCGGTGGGCTGCCCGTTGAGTTACTGCCGCTGCGCATGGTGCAAACGCTCAATAACTTTACTCTGCTGGCGATACCGTTGTTTATTCTGGCCGCCAACATCATGAATATTGGCTCCACCACTACGCGTATTTTCGACTTCGCCACCGCGCTGGTGGGCTTTACCAAGGGCGGCCTGGGTCACGCGAATGTGGTGGCTAGCTCCATTTTTGCCACTATGTCGGGCACTGCCGTTGCCGATGCCGCAGGGCTTGGCAGCATCGAAATCAAAGCCATGAAAGAGCGTGGCTATGCGCTGGATTACTCCACCGGTGTTACCGCTGCTTCCAGCGTTATTGGGCCGATTCTGCCGCCCAGTATTGCCTTGGTTGTGTACGGCTGGTTAGCCAATGTGAGCATTGGCGGGCTGTTTATGGCGGGGCTACTGCCGGGTATTTTGATGGCGCTGCTGCTGATGGGGATGACCGTGCTACTGGCTGCCAGTGGCAAGGTGGTGATGCCCAAGCCCACACCCTTTGATGCTTGCGAAGTCGCCCGCACCGGTAGGCGTGCCATCTTGCCATTAATGATGCCGGCGATTATCGTCGGTGGTATTTGGGGTGGTTTCTTCACACCCACCGAGGCGGGGGCTATTGCCTCGCTCTACGCGGTAATTCTAGGCGGGCTGATCTACCGTGACTTGAACTGGCGAGACCTCTATAACGCTTTCCGCCGTACCCTGATGTTCAGTGCAGTGATCCTGCTGATTATTGCGGTCTCCAGCTTTTATGGCTGGATCCTGGTGCGTATGGGGATCCCTCAGGCGTTGGCGGGGCAGGTGGCCAGCATCGATATGCCAACGATCCTGCTGTTGCTCTGCTTTGCGCTGTTCTTCCTGCTTATCGGCTGCTTTATGTCGGTGATTGAAAGCATCCTGATTTTTACCCCGATTGTGGTTCCCGCGGCGCTAAGTGCCGGATTAGACCCCGTGCATTTCGGTATTGTGATGGTGATCACGCTTTCAGTAGGGGTTATTACCCCGCCCTTTGGCACCGTGTTGTTCCTGATGGTGGGGATCACACGGTTGCGCTACGGCCAGGTCGTCACGGCGATCATGCCGTTCTTACTGCCGATTATCGCCACCATTCTACTGCTCATCGCCGTGCCGGGGCTGGCTACTTGGCTGCCAGACGTTATGGGGTATTGATGTAAAAGGAAAGCGAATGAAAATGCCGCACAACACGTTTAAGCAGCAACTGCTGGCGGGACAGCCCCAAACGGGGATTTGGCTCGGCTTGGCGAGCGCCTACACCGCGGAGATTGCCGCCACGGCAGGCTTTGACTGGCTGCTGCTTGACGCCGAGCATGCTCCCAACGATGTATCGAGCCTGCTTGCCCAACTACAGGCACTGGCCCCCTATGGCAGCCACCCGGTGGTGCGCCCGCCCACCGGGGATACGGTGCTGATCAAGCGCTACCTGGATATTGGCGTTCAGAACCTGTTAATCCCCATGGTGGAAACGGCTGAGCAGGCTGCCCAGCTGGTGGCGGCCACACGCTATCCACCCCGCGGTAGTCGCGGCGTTGGTCATGTGCTGGCACGCGCCTCGCGCTGGGGGCAGGCAGAAGGCTACCTCTCCCGCGCCGATGACGAAATCTGCCTAATGCTGCAGGTAGAGAGCCCCCAGGCACTTGCCAATCTGGAGGCAATCGCCGCAGTAGAAGGTGTCGATGGGGTGTTCATTGGCCCGGCGGATTTATCGGCCTCAATGGGGCACCTGGGCAACGCCAGTCATCCTGACGTCACCGCGGCGATTAGCGATGCTATCACCACAATACGTGCGGCAGGGAAGGCCGCAGGTATCGTGACGGTGGATGAGCAGGCAGCCCGCGGCTATCTTGCAGCGGGCTGCACCTTTGTTGGGGTGGGTATCGATGCCCTGCTCTATGCCAATGCCCTGCGCGGTCTGGCGGAGCGGTTCAGGCACGAATGAACAAAGCGTCGGGGTTACTCTACGGCAGGCAAAATCCGACCTGGGTTCATCAGCCCTTTAGGGTCAAACAGGGTTTTAACCCCGTTGATCAGCTCCCGCTCAATCGGCGATAGCCGCGCCAGATAAGGCGCTTGCTTGGTGCGGCCAATGCCGTGCTCGGCGCTAATGCTACCGTGAAAATCGTCGAGCACTTCAAACAGCCGCTCTTCCAAGTCGTGCAGGTGGGCTTTCTTATCGCTATCCGCCATTGCCGTGGGCGGCAGTATATTGAAGTGTAGGTTGCCGTCACCCACATGCCCGTAGGCAATAATTTCGCACTCGGGGGAAGCGGCCATGACCACGTCACTGGCGCGGGTAACGAAGTCGGGTATCGCCGAGATGGGCACCGAGATATCGGTACGCAGGTGCTCTCCGCGCCGCCGTTGGCCTTCCAGCATGCTTTCGCGGAACTGCCATAGCTGGGCGGATTGGGTGTCGCTGGAAGCCAGCGCGCCATCCAGCACCAGCTCGCGCTCCATGCCGGTTTCCAGCAGCGCTTCCAACATCGAACCCAGATCCACTGGCCCCGTGGTCGCGACTTCCATCAGCACGTACCAGGGGTACGCGTCTTCAAGCGGGTCACGCAGCTCTGGCGTTGCTTCAATCGCCAGCTCGATACAGCGGCGAGGAATCAGCTCAAAAGCCGTCAGCAGGTCGCAGCACTCCCGGCGCGCCAGACCATACAGGTCGATGACCGCCTGGATGGAGGGTAGGCCCAGTAGAGCAGTCCGGTTCTGGGTAGTGCGTGGTGAAAGCTTTAACACTGCGCCCGTAACAATACCCAGCGTACCTTCACTACCCAGAAACAATTGCTGAAGGTCGTAACCGCGGTTGTCTTTGTGCAGCGCATTCAGGCTTTCCCAGACGCGCCCATCGGGCAGCACCACTTCAAGCCCCAGCACCAGCTCGCGCATCATGCCGTAGCGGAGTACGTTAAGCCCGCCCGCATTGGTGGCAATATTTCCACCAATCTGACAACTGCCTTGGGCGCCCAGCGAGAGCGGAAAGTCACAGTCATGATCAAAAGCCGCCAGCTTGACGTTCTCAAGGATGCAGCCAGCGTCTACGGTAATGGTGAAGTTAATCGGATCAATGGCGCGCACGCTATTTAAGCGCTCAAGACTGATCACCAACTCCTGACCGTTGGTGGCGGGCAAGGCGCCCGCCACCAGACCGCTATGGCCGCCCTGTGGCGTCATCGCGATTCCTTGGGCGTAGCAGCGCTTTACCACCTCGGCGACTTCTTCCGTGTTAGCCGGACGGGCCACCGCCAGTGGTGTGCCCAGCGTATCTCCCGCCCAGTCGCTAATGTAGCGCGCTATGGCGTCTGGCTCGCGCAGCAAGCCTCGCTCGCCGAGCAGGCTGGTTAGCTCATTTAGAAAGGAGGTGGTGTCTGTCATTACTTCTCTTCCTTCCAGGCCGCGCCCTCGGGGAAGCGGTGCTGTGCTTGGGATTCTGCGTGCATGGCGATACTGTAACCTGGCGCTTCAGGCACTTGGTAGCGGCCACGGTTGATTACTACCGGGTCAATAAAGTGTTCGTGCAGGTGATCCACATATTCAAGCACGCGACCTTCAAGGCTGCCGGATACCGCGATATAGTCGAACAGGGAGATATGCTGGGTGTACTCACACAGCCCGACGCCACCGCCGTGGGGGCAAATTGGCACGCCGAACTTGGCGGCCATCAGCGTTACTAAAATCACTTCGTTAAGCCCGCCCAAACGTGCCGCATCGAGCTGGCAATAGTCGATGGCATCCGCCTGGAAGAACTGCTTGAACATCACTTTATTGTGACAGTGCTCGCCAGTGGCGACGCCGATAGGCGCAACCCGGTGGCGGATTTCGGCGTGGCCGAGAATGTCGTCAGGGCTGGTGGGCTCTTCTATCCATAGCGGGTCAAATTCGGCCAGCCGACGCATCTTGGTGATCGTCTCGTCGACTTCCCACACCTGGTTGGCGTCCATCATCAGCACGTTGTCCCAACCGATCTCTTCGCGTAGCAGCGCCGCTCGGCGGGCATCCTCTTCAATGTCGCCGCCAATCTTCTGTTTGAAATGAGTCCAGCCTTCAGCCAGCGCTTCACGCGCCAGACCGCGCACTTTCTCGTCGCTGTAACCCAGCCAGCCCGCTGAAGTAGTGTAGGCGGGGTAGCCATCGTGGCGCATTTCGGCTTCGCGGGTTTCTTTGCCGGAGGCCTGACGGCGCAGCAGACAGATCGCTTCTTCCGGCGTTAGCGCGTCGGTGACGAAACGGAAATCAAGGCAGCGCACCAGCTGTTCCGGGGTCATATCCACCAGCAGCTTCCACACCGGCTTACCTTCGTTTTTCGCCCACATATCCCACACGGCGTTGACGATGGCGGCGGTGGCTAGGTGAATTGCGCCTTTATCGGGGCCAATCCAACGCAGCTGGCTGTCGCCAGTAATTTCTCGCCAGAACGTGCCCATGTTGTCGGTTATCGACTCAAGCGTTCGTCCCTCGATCAGCGGCGCTAGGGAGTGCAAAGCGGTCACCACAATCTCGTTGCCGCGGCCAATGGTAAAGGTTAAGCCGTGCCCCTCGGGGCTGGCGTCATCGGTGTGCAGGATGACGTAGGCGGCGGAGTAGTCCGGCGCGGCATTCATGGCATCCGAGCCATCCAGAGAACGCGAGGTGGGAAAACGAATATCCTGGATCTCGACGCGAGTGATGGTTGTCATTGTGCGCTCCTAGGCTGTGATATGAGTGGCGTATTGATTGTTAGAATCAGCGGCGCGCTAAGTGGCGCATCAGTTCGCGAATACCGTAGGTCCAGGGCGGCAATTGATCGCTTCTGCCTACCTGGTTGACCAGGGCGCCCAGGGCCGGGGTGGCGATGGTGACGCGATCACCCAGATGATGGGTAAAACCCTGGCCTTCCCCGTCGCGATCCTGAATGGGCGAAAACATGGTGCCGAGGAACAGCATAAAACCATCCGGATATTGGTGGTGGTCGCCGATGGTTTGGCTTACCAAGTCCAGCGGGTCGCGGCTGATTTCGCGCATATCGCTCTCGCCCTGGAGCAAGAAGTCGTCATCCTCACCCTCGATACGTAGCGATACCTGGCAGTTGCGCACGCTGTCGATATCGAAATGGTCATCAAATAGGCGAATGAAGGGGCCAATGGAGCAGGAGGCGTTGTTGTCTTTTGCCTTACCTAACAGCAAAGCGCTGCGCCCTTCCACATCGCGCAGATTAACGTCGTTACCCAGAGTCGCGCCGCGCACTTGGCCGTGGCTATCTACTGCCAGGACAATTTCCGGCTCGGGATTATTCCACTGCGAGGACGGGTGCAAGCCCACCGGGGTGCCAAAACCAACTGATGAGAGTGGCTGGGCTTTGGTAAATACCTCCGCATCGGGGCCGATGCCGACTTCCATATATTGTGACCACCCACCGCGCGCTTGAAGCGCTTTTTTAAGCGACATCGCCTCTTCAGAACCCGGCGCAATCTTGGAAAGGTCGGTGCCGATCAGTGCCTGCAGGTCGTTGCGCAGCTCCACCGCTCGTGCCGGGTCGCCGCCCGCTTGCTCTTCGATCACTCGCTCTAACAAACTCACAGCGAAGGTGACGCCGCAGGCTTTAACGGCCTGAACATCGCAGGGGGCTAGCAGGTAGGGCGCTTGTGGTTGGGGTAACTGAGAGTTTTCCAGCAGTGCCTCGACACTACCTAGGTTGGGGCCTTCCGCTCGCTGCACTACCGCTTGTAGGTCGTCGCGTTCCAGCAGGTCAGCCATGGTGGGCCCATAGGCGGTAATGTCGATCACCTGACCGTTGTTGACGGTCACTAGCGCGGGGCCAGGATGGCTGCCCTCCAGCCAAACGCGGCCAACCAGCAGCGCGTTACCCAGGTCGGCGGGAAGTGTGTCCGTCGATGAAAGTGGATTCATGTACTTCTCCATTCGCTCTTAGAATTAGTTTTAATCGTTAGCAGTGGGAGGCGACTGGCGCTAAACACGCCATCGCCTATCATGTTATAGATGTCGCTTTGTATGACAGGTATGCCAGTTCATTGCTTACTTTAGCGCACCGCTCCATTTCGGGTCGATAGTTAAATCTATCTAGAGGACGACGGTTTCGCTAAGTGTGGCTCTCACAATAAAAGCAAAAGTGTTAAGGAGAATTTCATGTTAGACGAGTGGAACGGTAAGCGAGCACTTATCACCGGTGCTAGCCGTGGCATTGGCGCGGCTGTGGCGAAGCAATTGGGGGCGCTGGGAGCGCATGTAGCGGTGCACTATCACAACAGTGAAGCGCCCGCTGAAGCAGTGGCTAAGGCGATTCGCGATGCGGGTGGGGAAGCCTTTACCGTTAAAGCAGACGTCAGCCACACCAGCGAGACCCAAAAACTCGTCGACGATGCCGCCGAGCGTCTGGGCGGTTTAGACCTGTTGATCAATAACGCGGGGGACATGCTGGGCCGGGTTGGCTTAGGTGAGATGGACGATGACCAATATGACCGGGTCATGGATCTCAATGTCCGTTCAGTGATTATGGCTAGTCGGGCGGCGCTACCGCATTTTCGTCGCGCAGGTGGCGGCAATATTATTCACACTACCTCGATTGCCGCACGTAATGGCGGCGGGGGAGGCGCTGGCCTATACGCCTCAGCAAAAGGCTTTGTGAGCACGATAACGCGAAATATGGCCAAGGAACTTGCCGGGGATAATATCCGCGTGAATGCTGTGGCCCCCGGTACGATTGCGACCGATTTTCATGAGCGCCACTCAAGCGATGCTCATCTAAACGCAGCTCGGGCATCGATTCCCATGGGGCGTTTGGGCACGGCGGAAGAGTGCGTGGGCGCGTACGTTTTTCTGGCGACCGATACGCTCAGTGGCTATGTCACTGGTCAAATCATTGAGGTCAACGGCGGGCAGTTAATGCCATGAATAGCTCCCCACGCTGTTATGAAATTGCTATCACCATGGGCGACCCTGCTGGCATCGGCCCTGAGATTATTTGCCGCGCGCTGAGTGCTATGTCCGCCACCGAACGTGCCACGGCGATGGTCATCGGTGACCCGGCTATTTATCGCCGTGCGGCGGCAAGTGTTGGTGTTGTGCTTGAGTTCGTGCCATTGGAGCAGGCAGAGAGCGATAAGGATTGTGTGGCGGTCGGTGTGGTCGAGGTGCCGAAAGGCGTTGAGATTGCTGATGGTCAAATTAGCGCCGGTGCGGGTGATATGGCGTTTCGCTGCGTTCATAAAGCCGTGGAATTGGTGCAGGCGGGGCGGGCGCAGGTGATTGTCACCGCCCCGCTGAACAAGGCGGCGTTGCATGAATCTGGGCACCATTACGATGGCCACACCGGGATGCTGGCATCGCTGACCGGTGCGCCCTCGTCGTTTATGCTGCTGGCATCTGAGACGCTTTCGACGCTGCATGTTTCCACTCACGTGTCGCTACGTGATGCGATCGACCGGGTGACCCCTGAACGCATCATTGCCACCGTTGAAGCAGGACACGCGCACTTGCTCGCGTTGGGTATGAATGCCCCGCGCATTGCCGTGGCAGGCCTCAACCCGCACTGCGGTGAAGGGGGGATTTTTGGCGACGAAGATAGTCGCTGTATCGCCCCAGCGGTGGAACGCTTGCGGGAACGGGGTTTTGATGTGAGCGGGCCGATCTCTGCGGATACGGTGTTTTACCGCGCTTCGAAAGGCGAGTTCGATTTGGTCATCGCCCAGTATCACGACCAGGGCCATATTCCCGTCAAACTGATTGCTTTTGATACCACGGTCAATGTCAGCCTTGGCTTGCCGCTGCAGCGTACCTCGGTGGATCACGGCACCGCCTTTGATATTGCCTGGCAGGGCAAAGCCGATGCCACCAACATGGGGTCAGCGATTGCCTATGCGCGACGGTTAGCCAGTGGCGCCAAGGCATGAGCGGCTGCCGATTGGCGATTATTGCCGATGATCTTTCGGGCGCGCTGGACACTTCAGCACCCTTTGCCGCGCGAGGCGCAGATGTCCGCGTGGTGATTAGCCTGGAGGCATTAGCGACAACGCTAGAGGCATGGCAAGGCCAGTGGCCAGAGGTCATCGCCGTGAATACCCAGTCCCGCCATCTGCAATCTGAGGAGGCGGCGCTTCGGGTAAGCGAAGCAGTGCGTTTGCTCACGCGAGTCGCGCCGCAGGAGTGGTTCAAGAAAGTCGATTCAACCCTGCGTGGCCAAGTAGTCGCAGAGTGCACAGCACTGCGGGAAGCGCTTGGCTTTCCCCTGCTGTTGGCTCCCGCGGTACCGGCCCAGGGGCGAGCAGTGCGTAATGCCGAAGTGTGGGTGGACGGCATTCCACTGGCTGATACCACCTACCAACAGGATGCCCTCTCAACACCTCTGATCGGCCCCATTGATCAGGCATTTGCCGTCAGCGGACAACCGCTGCAGCGCTATCGCTCTGGTCAGGGCGCTCAACTCCCTAACGGGGACTGTATCGCCGATGCCCAAAGCGACGAGGAGCTTGCTGCGCTCTATCAGCTCGTGTCGAGTGCTGGCTGCCGCCGAGCAATGGCGGGGGCTGCGGGGCTGGCAACGGCTATCGCCCAGCGCCTTTTCGGGTGGCCTGATGCACCGTTTCGAGCGTTGAATAGCGTCAATGCAGTGCTTTATGCCATCGGTTCTAGAAGCCCTCGTGCTGCCGAACAGCTCCAACAGTTGCGACAATACGTGCCCGGTTTGGCCGTGATTAAAGCGTGTACCGAGCCCTCTGCTACACCCTGTAATAGTAGCCCGGCCTTAGGGGCCTATGTGGTTGTGCCCGGAGAGAGTGAGGAACGCACGGCAAACCAAGTCGCCGAGTCGATGGCTTCCAAAGTGACCGACATTACGTCTGCCTGGCGGGACGATGATCCGTGTTTGCTATTTTTAACCGGCGGGGATACCGCCATGGCCGTGCTGACTCAACTGGGGGTGAGTTATATCTGTGTCGAGACGGAGTGGTCACCCGGGGTGGCGCTAGGGAGTATGGATGGCGATAGGCGAAAGCGAGTGATGACTAAAGCAGGTGGCTTTGGCGATCCTCAACTGCTGGTGCGCTTATACCATCAGTTCGCTCCACGGCTTGAATCATCATAGGCACTACTAAAATCGTTACCTGGATAGTTGCGCGATTGCGGGCAGCCAACTAAGTTTGAAGCTGGTGGTATGACACGTATACAGCGCTATGATCGGTTACGTTGGTTGCCGCCGCTTAAAAAATAACCAATACATCACAATAAATAGCAGCAAATCACACTATCCAACAACAAATCCAATGGTTGTGAGGAGTACACGATGAGCCACAAACGCCAACAATCGCTTAAGATGGTCCGCCTGCTGACCGCTACGCTTATCGCCGGTGGTCTCTCAGTGACCGGTGCTGTGCATGCGCAAGAAGAACTCACCTTTGCTCACGTCTATGAGACATCCGAGCCCTACCACGAGTGGGCACTGTGGGCGGCAGATGAAATCGAGGAGCGTACTGATGGCCGTTATTCGATCAGTGTCCACCCGGCGTCATCACTGGGTAAGGAGTCGGACATCAACGAAGGCCTACAGCTTGGCACGGTTGATCTGATCTACACCGGCAACCAATTTGCCGGTCGTTTCTATGGCCCGGTGGGGATCGCTGGCGCGCCCTATATGTTCCGCGATTTTGACCATTGGCAGGCCTATGCTGATAGCGACCTGTTCAAGGAAATCGCCCAGGGCTACCAGGATGAAACCGGTAACGTACCGCTGGCCATGAACTACTACGGGCGTCGCCATGTAACCTCCAACGAACCGATCAATACGCCGGAGGACATGCAAGACCTGAAAATTCGTACGCCCAATGCGCCAATGTACATGATGTTCCCCGAAGCGGTGGGCGCCAACCCCACTCCGATCGCTTTCTCCGAGGTTTATCTGGCGCTGCAGCAAGGTGTGGTGGATGCTCAAGAAAACCCACTGCCGACCATTCGCGCCAAAGCGTTTCATGAGGTGCAGGACTATATCAATCTGACCGGGCATATCACCGATTCGCTAATCACCATCGCCGGTGGCCCATTGTGGAATCGCCTCTCCGAGGAGGATCGTGAGGTTTTCCGTGAGGTCTACACCGAAGCCGGCGAGCGCATCACTCAAGATATCTTGAAATCCGAGGAAGAGCTGGTGGCTTGGTTCGAAGAGCAGGGTGTGACCGTCAACGAAGTCGATATAGAACCCTTCCGCGAAGCCACGATTCCTGCCCATAACGGTGAAGCGGCGACTTGGGATCAGGAAACCTATGATCGTCTGCAGGCTATCGGCCAGTAATCAGACTATCGGACGGTAATGCCGTGAGGCCTGAGTTTTCCAGAATCCGTACGTTTCCGGGATCGTTTTTTTCGTAGACCAAGACTCGCCCCGCCCAAGCCTCGGGTGGGGCGAAGCGGGAGCCTTCCATGATCCAAACTGACTCTACTGACGAGACCAGCCTTGCAGGTCTCGACGATGATTCCTTCAACATTCACGACTATGCCCTGGAGGATTTCCTGACGCTTGGGATCTTCTGGCTACTGGCACTGGATGTCTTTATGCAGTTTTTCAGCCGCTATGTGCTGGGTAATTCCATCGCCTGGACGGAGGAGATGGCGCGCTATCTATTGGTTATGGTGGGCTTTATGGGCAGCACCATGGCCGTGCGAAAGGGATCGCATATCGCAGTGGAATTTTTCTATCGCTACATGCCGGGGTGGCTGGGGCGCGTGATGTCGACGCTGGTAGACCTGATCAATATTGCCTTCTTCGCCAGCATGGCCTGGATCACCTTCAAACTGGCTGATCGTACCAGTGCCATGATGACCTCTGTGGATATCCCTAAAAGCTGGCTTTACTACTTGGTGATGGTGGGCTTTATCATCATGCTGGTGAGAGGGGTGGAGGTGGCTATTCGTCACTGGCGCTCGGGCACCAGTGAACTGCTCAATACCCAATAACAACACGCCAACACGCTACTCTCTCGGAGATCACCCCAATGCCCAACATTCTGGCTGTGAGGCGCGGCGGTGCGATAGTACCGCCATTGGTCGCGGCTGTCGCGATACTCGGCTGTATCGCATTGGCCGCCACCCAGCACTATTTACTGTTCCTGTTTGCGGCGCTCTTTACCCTGCTGGTGATAGGGGTGCCGATCGCCATTAGTCTTGCCGGCTCGTGCCTGCTGTATGTGCTGCTGACCGGCAGAGTACCCGATGTTGTCGTGATGCATCGCATGATCAACGGCGTCGACAGCTTTCCCCTGTTGGCGATTCCGTTTTTTATACTCGCCGGTAACCTAATGAACAATGGTGGCATTACCGTGCGGATATTTGACTTTGCCAAAGCATTGATGGGCTGGATGCGTGGCGGTCTGGGGCACGTCAATGTAGGCGCCAGCATTGTTTTTTCCGGCATGTCAGGAGCCGCAGTCGCCGATGCTGGGGGGCTAGGTACCATTGAAATCAAGGCCATGAAAGATGCCGGTTACGACGAGGAGTTCTCGGTGGGTATCACTGCGGCATCTTCGACCATTGGCCCGATTATTCCGCCGAGTCTGCCGATGGTTATCTATGGCGTAATGGCCTCGGTGTCGGTCGGCCAGTTGTTCGTCGCCGGCCTGGTACCGGGCCTGTTAATGGGGCTGGTGCTAATGGCCATGATCACGATCATTTCACGGCGGCGCGGCTATACCCGCGATGCGGTGTTCTCGTTTCCGGTGCTTGGTCATACGTTCAAGCGCGCCTTCCTGTCACTCTTAACACCGGTCATCATCGTCGGCGGCATAATGTCGGGGGCCTTCACTCCTACCGAAGCGGCGATTGCTGCGGTGGTCTACGCCTTGGTGCTGGGGGGAGTGGTTTATCGTAGCCTGACCTGGCGCCGCCTGCTCAAGGTGAGCATGGAAACTATTGAAACCACTGCCGTGATCCTGCTGATCGTCGCTGGTGCCTCGATATTTGCCTGGATCCTGACCAGCAACCAGGTCACGCAGCATGTCGTGACCCTGCTCGGGCCATTTGCCGATAACCCCATCGCCACGCTGATCATCATCAACCTGGTGCTGATTCTGGTGGGCTGTTTTATGGAGACCATCGCGGCGATCACCATCCTGGTGCCGGTATTGTTGCCGGTGGCCATTACTGCGGGTGTCGATCCGGTGCACTTTGGCGTGATCATGGTGCTAAACCTGATGATCGGCTTGTTAACGCCGCCGGTAGGCATGGTGCTGTATGTACTGTCGCGAGTGTCCGGAATTTCCTTCGAGAAATGCATGCGTGGCACGCTGCCGTTCCTGGTGCCGCTGGTCATCGCATTGCTATTGGTTACCTTCATTCCAGCTATCTCGCTGTGGCTGCCAACACTGATTTATCGTTAAGCATTACCGGGGCTGGCCAATGGTCAGCCAGTAGCCCGACTGAAACCAGGAGCTATCGATTAATGAGAGATACGTCGTCAAATTTTCGCGTCGCTCGCGAAGATCTTGCCCGCTTCATGCAAGCCGTTCTGAAGGCGGCAGGTGCTGATCAGGCATCAGCAAACGCGGTCACTCACGCGCTGATTACCGCCTCACGTATGGGCACCGACAGCCATGGCCTGCGTCTGCTGCCCCACTATCTGCAGGCGCTCAAGGGCGGGCGGATCAACGGCGCGCCCGACATGCAGTTCCACCAGCGCCTGGCGGCGACCGGTTTTCTGGATGCTGACGACGGGTTGGGGCACCTTGCAGGTTATACCGCCATGGAGCACGCCATGGCGATGGCCGAGACGGTGGGGATGGGCGCCGTCGCGGTGGGCAACTCGTCGCACTTCGGTGCGGCGGGGTGCTATGCGTTGGCAGCGGCTGAGCGCGGTTATCTCGGCATGGCGTTCTGCAATTCGGATCCTTTCGTGCTGTTGCATGAGGGCGCCAAACCCTTTCACGGTACCAACCCCATCGCCTTTGCGGCGCCGGTGGCGGGCGAGTCGCCTTACCTGCTGGATATGGCGACCAGCTCGGTGCCCTGGAATCGCGTGCAGCAGTACGGGGCGATTGGGCGTGAACTGCCAGACCAGGTCGCGGCGGATGCTACCGGGCAGGTAAGCCGCGTTCCTGGTGAAGTGGCCGCACTGTTACCGCTGGGTGGTAGCGGCTTCGGCTTCAAGGGCGCGGGATTGGGTGGCATGGTTGAGGTTCTGAGTTCGATGCTGTCGGGCATGCAGCATGGCTTTAAGCTGCTGCCTATGGGTGGGCCAGACATGGCGACGCCACGCGGGGTAGGGCACTTCTTCCTGGTCATGAAACCGGATGCGTTTGCGGATGCAGGCACTTTTGCGCAAGGAATGGCTGAGTATCTAGCCGACCTGCGCGCCCAGCCTGCTGCACCCAATGCCCAGGTAATGGCACCAGGTGATCGCGAATGGCGCTGCCAGGCTCAGCGCGACGCCGAAGGCATTCCGCTTGATTCTGCCAATCAAGTAGCCTATGCCGAGATCGCCGAGCAGTACCAAATAGCGCCGCTCTCTCGGCTGGTTTGAAGGATAATGACCAGAAATGCAGTAAAATGGCGGAAAATTCCAGGTTAACCAGGGGTGACTGCCTATGAGCAGATACCGGATCGAGCGTAAAACGCTATCGGAACAGGTCGCTGAGCAGCTTGAGGCGGAGATTCTCGAGGGGCGGCTGAGTGAAAACGATCAACTGCCTTCAGAGAGGGAGTTGATGGAGCAGTTTGGTGTTGGCAGACCCGCGGTGCGTGAAGCACTGTTCCACCTGCAACAGCTAGGACTTATCGCCATCAACAGCGGTACCCGCGCCAGGGTAATTCGTCCCACCGCTGAGGCGGTGATGGCCAGGCTTTCTGGGGTAACCCGACAGCTACTTTCTAAGCCCGATGGTCAACAGTATTTCCAGGAAGCGCGGGCCATGTTCGAGATATCTTTGGCTCGCTACGCGGCGCGTAATGCCAGTGAAGAGGATCTAGCGAGGCTGCGCGATGCATTAGCGGATAATCGCGATGCAATAGGTGATGAAGCACGCTTTAAACGCTCTGATAATGACTTCCATGGCGTGTTGGCCAGCATTGGCCGTAACCCCATTTTTGATGCTATCCATGTGGCGCTCTCTGAGTGGTTGGACGATCGCCGCGCGCTGGTACTGCAACAGAAGGACGAAGACAAAGCGGCTACCGCTGCGCATACCGAAATCATCGCAGCGATAGAGTCTCGTGACCCAGATGCGGCCGAGGCAGCCATGCGGCGCCACCTCGACCGTCACTACGGCACCTATATGCAGCTTAAAAAGCGCCTCTCGGACGCTTCTTAATTCTCATGCTACCCAATTAATCCTGCCGCCTTTTTTATTCGGCGGCAGGGATGGGATCACTCGGTCATTGTCGATTCAGCAATCTCTTGGAATTCAGTCACGAGATCTTCGCCGATGCGTGGTGCCCACTCTTCGTAAACCGGCTGCACGGCTTCCTGGAAAGCGGCAATCTGCTCGTCATTAAGACGGGTAATTTGCATGCCGCGTTCTTCAAGCTGATCCCGTGCCCAGTCGTCGTACTCGCTGGAAAGCTGGATTTCGTAATCCGCTGCTTGCAGCGCGGCTTCCTGAACAAGTTCCTGATACTCTGGATCGAGGCGATCCCAGGTACGCTGAGAGATCATCTTGATGAAGGGCGTATAAACGTGACGGGTTTCGGAGCCGTAATCCTGCACCTCATAGAAGTTGGAGGTCAGGATGGTGCTCCAAGGGTTTTCCTGGCCATCGACAACGCCTTGTTCCATGGCGGAGAAGAGTTCACCAAATGCCATCGGGGTCGGGTTGGCGCCCAGCGCTTCCCAAATAGCCAGGTGCACTGGGTTCTCCATGGTGCGAATAGACAAGCCACGAACGTCCAGGCCCGCCACATCTTCTGGTGAAGCGACTTCACGAGCACTATTGGAGAGCTGGCGGAAGCCGTTTTCAGAGAATGCCAGGGCTTTTAGACCAGTGCCATCGAAGGCATCAAGCATCTCCTGGGCAGCATCGCTACGCATGGCCTTTATAGCCGCTTCCCGAGTAGGCAGTAGGAAAGGAAGGTCAAAGACTGCCAGCTCCTCGACATAACCTGTAGCGGGTGAAGAGGAAGGGTAGGTCATATCCAGAGTACCGGTTTGCAGCATTTCCATCATCTGCACGTCATCGCCAAGCTGGCTGTTGGGAAAGATATTAACGCTGATACGCCCTTCGCTGCGCTGGTCGAGAATATCCGCAAAGTATTGGCTAGAGATATATTGAGGCGAGCTTTCCGCCAAGCCCAATCCCATGCGCAGAGTGACGCTGCCGTGGTCACCCACGGTACCGCCCTCTATCTCTGGCGGATCGGAAAGGTCAGGCGTTTGCGCGTAGGCAATGCCTGAGCTGAGCAGTGTAGCGCCGGTCATTAATAGGGTGCGTTTCCAAAGATGGTGCATAGTCGTCACTCTCCTGGCGTGCTGCAGGTCGCTACGCTAAGGGGATATTCCTAACGAGCTGCAGCGTGGTTGATTGTTGTTGTGTGTAAGCGGCACTCGCTTATAGAGGTGTAAGTGCCGCTCCCTTAGGTGAATGTCTAATGTTTTTGATATATGTTCAACATATACTTTTGTATGTATCGACGCCGCGGGTAAGAACGCGTACCGTCATGGCAACTCTTCCCTACATTTTAGGAAGCTTTCTTCATCGTTAGTGTTGGTGGGCAGTTTGAGTGCCTAAAGCGCGCCTGCCGACTTGTATATTTACTTTAGGCGTGGAGCGGAACCATGGCCAATTTTCAGCGAATAACTCCTGAGCAGTTGCGTTCACGCTACTGGTTCGATAACCCTGATCACCCCGGAACCACGGCGCTATGTATTGAGCGCTACCTCAATTACGGTATTACTCTGGATGAGCTGACCAGCGGTAAGCCGATCATTGGTATTTGCCAGTCGGGCTCTGATTTAACCCCGTGCAACCGCCACCACATTGACTTGGTCAAGCGGGTTAAAGACGGAATTCGCGCCGCAGGTGGCGTGCCGTTTGAATTTCCCATGCATCCTATTCATGAGAACGTGCGCCGACCCACTGCTGCGCTGGATCGGAACCTCGCTTACTTGGGCATCGTGGAAGTGCTCCATGGCTACCCGCTAGATGGCGTGGTATTGACCACCGGCTGTGATAAAACCACCCCGGCTGCGCTGATGGCCGCGGCAACGGTGAATATTCCGGCCATTGTGCTCTCCGGTGGTCCGATGCTAAACGGCTGGCGCGGTGCCGAGCGGGTGGGCTCAGGCACGATTATCTGGGAGCTTCGCAAGCGGCTGGCAGCTGGGGATATCGACTACGCAGAGTTCCTTTCCCGCGCCAGCGATTCAGCGCCTTCGATAGGCCACTGCAACACCATGGGCACCGCCTCTACCATGAATTCCATGGCGGAAGTCCTGGGCATGAGCCTGCCGGGGTCGGCGGTGATTCCTGCGCCCTATAAAGAGCGCGCAATGGTGGCCTACGACACGGGTACGCGGATTGTCGATATGGTGTGGGAAGACCTGCGCCCGCTGGATATTCTGACCCGGGAAGCGTTTGAGAACGCCATCGTGGCATGCTCGGCACTGGGCGGTTCATCCAATGCGCCGGTACATATCAATGCGATTGCCCGCCATGCAGGCATCGAGCTGGATAACGATGACTGGCAGCGCCTGGGCCATGAAATTCCACTGCTGGCCAACGTAATGCCTGCCGGTGCTTTCCTATGCGAAGAGTTCTACCGTGCCGGCGGCGTTCCGGCGATCCTTCACGAGCTACAGTCGGCGGGTAAGCTGCACGGCGATGCGCTGACGGTCAATGGCCGCTCCATCGGCGATAATCTGCAGGGCTGCGAAACCCAAGACCCCGATGTGATCTGTCGCTATAACGACCCCTTGGTGGATCATGCGGGCTTCCTCAATCTCAAGGGCAATCTTTTTGATTCGGCACTGATGAAAACCAGCGTGATTTCCCGGGATTTCCGCGAGCGCTTTCTGAATGACCCCAGCGACCCGGAAGCCTTTGAAGGCAAGGTGGTGGTATTCGATGGCTCCGAGGATTATCACGCCCGTATTGATGATCCAGCGCTCAACATTGATGCACGCACCATTCTGGTAATGCGCGGTGCAGGGCCGGTAGGGCATCCCGGTGGTGCCGAAGTGGTTAATATGCAGCCGCCGGAGGCGCTGATCAAGCAGGGCATCGAATCACTGCCCTGCTTGGGCGACGGCCGCCAGTCGGGCACTTCCGGCTCACCGTCGATTCTCAATGCTTCCCCGGAAGCCGCTACCGGGGGTGGCTTGGCGCTGCTGGAGAGTGGCGACCGTCTGCGGGTCGATCTCAAGCGCGGTGAGGTGCAGCTGCTGATCGAACCCAGTGAACTGGAAGCCCGCCGGGAGCGTTTAGCCCAGCAGGGCGGTTACCGCTACCCTGGCCACCAGACGCCTTGGCAGGAGATCCAGCGCAGCATGGTCGAACCGCTGGACCGCGGTATGACATTGGAACCCGCCACCAAGTACCGCGATGTGGCTCGCCAGCATCCGCCCAGGGATAATCACTGAAGAGGCGAATACTAAAGATGAGTCGTTGGAGTACCTTATCGCATCGCCAGCAGGGACTACTATTAACCGCTGGCGGGGCGCTGATCATGGCCCCGGATGCCCTGCTGATTAAAGTGGCCGATCTGCCCGATGCCGAGATATTGATGTGGCGTGGCTTTCTTTCGGGCTTAGGTTTTCTACTGATCGCCCTGATGCGCTATGGCCGTGGCACGCTGGCAGCCTACCGTCGCTGCGGCTGGACGGGTATCGCCGTGGCGCTGCTGTTCAGCCTGACCACCTGCGGTTTCGTGCTGGGCAACCAGTACACCAAGGCGGGCAACGTACTGATGATACTGGCCAGTTCGCCGTTAATCGCTGCCGTGCTCTCCTGGATCATCCTCAAGGAGCGTCTGCCAAGGCGTACCTGGTTAGCGATATTGCTGTGCATGGTGGGTGTCGCCATGATCGCCCTCGATGACGCGGGCGCAGGTTCTTGGGTCGGAAACGCTTTCGCTTTGATGGCGGCAACGACCCTGGCGATTAACTTTACCCTCTGCCGTACGCGGCCGGGGGTGGATATGAGCCCGATGCTGGTGTTCAACGGCCTTATTGTGGGTAGCACTGCAGGGCTGTTTTGGCTGGCGGGCAGCGAACCAACCCTGCCTGCAGCCAACCAGCTTGCTGTCGTTATCCTGCTCTGCCTGATTATTGTGCCTTGCGGCGTGACGCTACTGCAGCGTGGGCCGCTCTATCTGCCCTCCGCCGAAGTGGGCCTGCTAATACTGCTGGAAGTGGTGATAGGCACGCTGTTGGCCTGGTGGATTCTGGCCGAACAGCCCGCGCCGATGGCCATGGTCGGCGGCGTTCTGGTGCTGGGCACATTGAGTGCTAAGGGCCTCTATGAACGGCGGTTAGAGCTGAGGGTGCGGGCAGGTCTCGAACCTTCGCCACCGGTAACAGTGGACCGGTCAAGTACGTTATGATTGGCAGGAATCGAAATAGGGTCTTATCGCAGTGACGTCATCTCTCAGTAAGTCAGCCGTTCGTCCCAGTATCGCCGAACATCTCGCCGAGGAGATCTTCGGTGGTCGCTATCACCCTGGTGACCTGGTACCCCGGGAAATGGATCTATGCGAACGCTTTGCGATTAACCGCTCAGCGGTGCGTAGCGATCTTCGCCAACTGGTCGATGCCGGGATTATTGAGCGGATTTCTGGTCATGGTTCCAAGGTGCGCGAATACTCAGAGTGGCATATTCTTGATGCCCAGGTGACTGACTGGCTGACCCGCTACGCTGCCCCCAACCCGGATATTCAGCGCGAGATTCTTGCCTTCCGTCTGGACGTTGAGCCCTATGTGGCGATGACCGCCGCCAAGCGGGCCAAGGCGCGTGATTTAGTCGCCATCGAAGAAGCCTTTGAAGGGCTAGGGCAGAATCTACGCAATGCCACCTGCGAAGAGGAGCGGCGGCTGCACAGCGAGTGTGATGTCGCTTTTCACGAAGCGATTTTCAAGGCGACCCACAATATTGTCTGGGCGCAGCTATCACATATCCTGCGACCCTCCATCTACATGCTGATCTCCATGTCCAACGAGAACGCCCCAGATCCTGAAGAGAGCCTGGAGCGTCACCGTCAACTGATGGAGAGCATCCGGCTGCGCCGCCCCCGGGAGGCGTTTTTAGCGTCCCAAGCGGTGTTGGCAGGTACCGCCGCAGCGCTAGGGCTTGAGCACAGCGTTAGCTCATTAGGGCGCAGCGTTGAGCTGCCCCACACCACCCCCTGAACCCATTTTCAATGGTTAAAAACAAAGGCAAGCGTATGTCTGACTTCAACTCTGGCTTTAGCTCTGGCTTTAAGTTAGGCCTAGTGGGCGTGGGTAAAATTGTCCGCGACCAGCACCTACCGGCAATCGCCGCTACTCCAAACTGCCATCTTGTCGCTACGGCGGATCCTCACGCCTCGCTGCCGGAACTACCCGCCTATCAAAACCTGGAAGCGATGCTAGACGCCCACCCTGAAATTACCGCTGTCTCAATCTGCACGCCGACCCATCTGCGCTACTCCCAGGCGCGGGCCGCACTGATGCGTGGCAAGCACGTGCTGCTTGAGAAGCCACCGGGGGCAACGTTAAGCGAAGTGGAGGACTTGATTGCCTGTGCCAAAGAACAGGGCGTTAGCCTGTTTGCCGCCTGGCACTCGCGGTTTGCCCCTGGCGTTGCCCAGGCCCAGCAGTGGTTAGCCGAACGGCAGATGCAGCGGGTAGAGATCGAGTGGAAAGAGGACGTGCGGGTATGGCACCCAGGCCAAGCGTGGATCTGGCAGCCGGGTGGCATGGGAGTGTTTGATCCCGGTATTAATGCGCTGTCGATTGCGACCGCCATCTTGCCCCAGCCGTTTTTTCTGCAACAGGCGCGACTGCTGGTGCCGAGCAATGCGCAAACTCCGATTGCAGCGGATCTCACCTTTACCGACCCACAAGGCGCGTCCATTGAGGCGGCGTTTGATTTTCGCCAGAGCGGCCCGCCCACCTGGAATATGCATATCCACAGCGATGGCAGCCGCTTGAGTCTCACCCAAGGCGGCTGTCGATTGGTCATCGACGATGAACTGATCATTGAAGAGGAGGAGCGCGAGTATCAAGGTTTATATGCGCGCTTTGCCGAGCTGATCGCAAACAAGCGCAGCGAGGTGGATGTTGCCCCGCTGCGCCAGGTCGCCGATGCGTTTCTATACGGCCATCGTGAGCCTACCGAAGCGTTTATCGAGTGAAGGCTTTATATGGAAATATGAGGTAGCCAAGAAGCTATCTAAGTGGCCTTAATCGGATACGATCTTATTGCGTTTTATACAGCTGTCATACGCTTGGGGAACGAAACTATCTTCCCCCACGTCGTCTCGAGCTAACGTAAGAAACTCGCAAAGCGGTGGCAGCATATGGGGGGCTAGCTGATAGGCGTTTAACGTTTCAGTCAGGTAGCGCATATCTTTTTCAGCATTACCAAGACTGAACTGTAACTTTGTGCACTCCTTCTGCAGTACCCACTCCATAACGGGAGCGAGCATCGCGCTGTTGGCTCCCCCTTGTGAGCAAATTTCCAGGAGTTTGTCTTGTGAAACGTCCATGCCAGCCGCCATAGTGGCCGCCTCACTGACTAGGGCAGCAGCCCCTAACGAGAGAAAATTATTAATCAGTTTCAGTTTATGCGCTGAACCAACCTTACCCACATGAAAGATGTTTTCTGCGAAACTTTCCATGACCGGCGTAATACGCGCCACTGTGGAGGCATCGCCACCCACCATGACATTTAGTCGTCCATCTCTGGCTTCACGAGGCGTGCGTGCTAAAGGCGCGTCAACGAGTACCCCCCCTTGATGTTCTACGTTTTTCGCAAGGCGCTCAGTTGATTCGGGATGAGCTGTAGAGCAGTCGACGATAATAAGCCCTTCGTGGCTTCCGGCCATTAAACCGTCAGCCCCGCTGACGATTTCGTTGACCTGTTCGGATGTCTTTACGCAGATAAAAACAATATCACTATTTCTTGCCATCTCTACGGGAGTGCTAACTTCCGTCGCGCCTTCCTTGCATAGCGCTTCAAGGGGGGATCGATTCCTATGGGCCATCACCGTTAGCGGATAACCGTTACGTACGATATGTCTGGCCATTTCCTTGCCCATTAAGCCGAGCCCAATGAATCCGATGCGTTCTTGTTTCATAGTCGCCTCTGATGAGTTGGTTCACCACACCTGAATATCGCCCACTAGACCTTTGCATGAGCGGCTGTTATTGCAGCGCCCGAGGGAAAGTAACCCCCAGACGTTCCGACCAATCGGCTAGAGCTTCGGGAACACCGTCTGGCAGAGGCACGCCCTCCTGCGCATAACGCTTATGGAGGGCAAGCCCACGCTCGCCAGGAATCCGTACTGGAGGGCTACCTTCCGCAACAGGATTGTTACGGCAAGCATCCACCAAAGCGCCAGTTTCGCGTTTGAAGGCATCGAGCCCACCAAAGGCTTCGGGATCCATGATCTGCACCATGACCGAGGCACCCCATTGTGCAGGCGCCTGCACACGACCAAATCCAGCGAGCCCAGACGTTAAGGCTTCCACCATTAGCCCCAGCGCATATCCCTTGTGGCCATGGTCAAGCCCACCAATTGGCATGATGCTCCCCTTAGGCTCATCGAACAGCACGCTAGGTTGATCGGTCGCATTGCCCTGGTGATCCTTGAGCCACGGATACGGCAGTTGGCTGTTTTGTTTGTGCAGTCGGCCGACCATGCCATTAGTGGTAATGGATGTGCTGACATCTAACAGAACCGGGCCTGAAGCCGTCGGGTAGCCCACAGCGATAGGGTTAGGGGTATGGGTCGCTTGCAAACCGCCATGCGGGGCAACCGACTTAGTCGCCGGATCGGATGACTCGATCACCACCACGAGGTCTTGATCAGTGGCACGTTTCAGATAGGCCGCCAAGCAGGCGATATGATTTGAGCATCGAATCACGACCGTCCCTGTGCCGCAGGAGCGAGCCATCAATTCGGCGGTTTCCATTGCTTTAATGATCAACCAGGGGCCGGGAAGATAACGACCATCCCATGTCTGCACGGCAGCGCGTTTGGAGATTACCTCATACTCACCTGACACAGGCATCCGGCCAGACTGAATCTCGCCAAGGTAAGGGGATAGTAGCTGAAGCCCGTGAGTCGTGTGTCCCATCAAATCACCTTCGACGAGTATCTCGGCAACTGCTTGAGCCTTTTCTTCTTCGAGCCCGGCTGCCACAAGTAAAGCGGTGCTGAATTGAGTAATTTCCTGAACGTCGTAATGGTGGCTCATTGTATTTATTCTCCTAAATTTGTTGTTGTCAGGCTCTCTTAATCATTGCGCCGTCTGAGTTGATTGATTAAGGCGCTATGGTCTAACTCGCCATCCCCTTGATCGACGAGCTCTTCAAAAAGTGTGTTGACCAATGACGAAATCGGTAGCTTAAGATGTAGCGTTTCGGCAAAAGCCATCGCGGTCTGGGTATCTTTCAATTGCCATTTCGCTGGCCCACCCGGGGTAAAGTTTTCCTGAATCATACGCTGCCCGTGTATACGCAAAATGGTCGAGTCAGCAAACCCACCTTCAAGCGCACTGAGCATTCGCTCGGGGTTTGCCCCGCCCTGTTCTGCCAATAGTATGGCTTCTGCCACGGTAGCAATGGTGTTGGCCACAATCATTTGATTGGCGAGCTTAGCAAGTTCCCCGCTACCTGCAGGGCCAACATGAACGGGCCTGCCGAGAGATAAGAGAATGGGTTCTACTGCTTTAAAACTTACGGCATCGCCACCCACCATAATGGCCAGCGTGCCGTCGATCGCTCCCTGCTCACCGCCGGAAACCGGCGCATCAAGGTAATTAATCTGGCTCTTGGCGGCTTCTTCTGCTTGACGGCGAGCGGTTTCGACAGGTATTGAACTCATGACAATAAGTGTGGCGTCACGCTGCATGGCATTGAGTAGGCCGCTAGGGCCCAACAGCATTTCATCACACACAGGCCCAGAGCTAAGCATAACGATAACGACATCGCTTTCGGCAACGGCTTCTTCGGGCTTTTCTACGATGGTGGCACCCACCGACTCTAAACGGTTGGCTTTGCTTTTTGTTCGATTCCAGACAAGCACTTGGTGTCCTGCATGTGCCAAGCGTGCTGCCATCGGCGCACCCATAATGCCCGTGCCAATAAATCCGATAGTACGTGACGTTGTCATTATTAGTTCCTCTATCTAGATGAGCCCGTCAAGGCTTCCCGTAATCCTTGCTTAGCAGGTCGATACATTGCTTGAATTGAAGAGATGGGGCATCCACGTTCGTTATTTGGTTGTTAGCGCAGGTAAAGCGGTATATCGATATCACCTGATTCTCGGAAGTTAATCAGCCGGTCGAGTACCTTGGATTCTGAACGCTCTAAATGGGTTGCCAAGGCTTTGCCTGCTTGCGCAGGTTGTTGCAGGCGCATTTTTTCAAATATCCATAAATGTTCATCGAAGAAAGGGTCTTGATCGGGAAGCTTTAATACTCGTCCAAGCAGGTGTTTACTGACTAATAAGATAGGATGCGTGCGCCGGAGCATATTCATGACCTCCTGGTTATCACCTAAACTAACGGCGGTATGATGGAGATCATTTTCTAACTCATCTAGTAGCTCCCCCTTTATATCAGGATAGCTCTCAGCAGCGTTTTTGAGTTTGGTTATATAGCCTTTAATGGCACTTTCTGGCATATGTTCTGTAGCTCGCGCAATCATATAAGGTTCTAATTGGCGACGTGCTTCATAAAGATTATGTAACCGCTGATCATTCAGGGGCACCACGCTCCAGCTATTATATTTAATCTTCTCGACTAAACCGATAGACTGTAAATAGAGCAAGATTTGGTGAGTGACCGTACGGCTGACATTGAGCGTTTTGGAAAGCTGCAGCTCATTGAGTTCAAACGCACCCTTAATCGAACATAAAACGATGTCATGTTCAACGCTGTCGATATGCGCCCGCCAAGAAACGATACGATCTACTTTTGGGGCATGGCCAAGTTGTTTGAAATCATGCTCACTGAGCGCACGTCGCACTACCTCACCTGGCGATGAGCCTACTAAATAGCCGCGCCCCTCGAAACGGCAGATATACTGCTCTTCGTGCAACCGGCTTAATGTTTGCCGAACGGGCGAGCGACTAATACCAAACAGCTCCGCTATATTTCCCTCAAGCAGTACTAAACCGGGTTCAAGACGTTTCCCAACAATACTCTGCTTAAGAGCCGTGTAGAGTTGGTCGCGCAGCGTTTTTGTCATAGTCAGTTAATGGCTCTCTAATGGAAATTTAGGTGACGGCACCTACCAGCCAGGGAACGAATTCATTATTACCGTAACCCAGTGATTCGCTGGCGCTCATATCGCCCGAAGCGATGGCAATAATGCGCTCAAAAATCTGCTTTCCAACACTTTCTACACTGTCAGTGCCATCAACAATAACGCCACAGTTTATATCCATGTCTTCATGCATTTTCTCATACATGGAGGTATTCGTTGCGAGCTTAAGGCAGGGGGCGGGTTTGAAGCCTGAGACTGAACCTCGTCCAGTGGTAAAGCAAACTACGTTAGAACCGGAGGCGATTTGACCCGTGACCGAAATCGGGTCATAGCCAGGGCTATCCATAAAGTTAAAACCGCGCGTGGTCATCTTCTCAGCATACAGCAGCACGTCGTTAAGGCTCGACGTTCCGCCTTTAGCTACTGCGCCCAATGATTTCTCAAGGATAGTTGATAGCCCACCCGCTTTATTGCCTGGGGAAGGGTTGTTGTTTAGCTCAGCACCATTTATCTCAGTGTAATGTTTCCACCAGGTAATCCGGTCGAGTAGTTTCTGGGCGACGTTCTCATTAATGGAGCGGTCTATCAGGAGGTTTTCAGCGCCATAGATTTCGGGGGTTTCGGCGAGTATAACGCTGCCACCATGTTGCACGATAAGGTCGGCGGCATGGCCCAAAGCTGGGTTCGCGGTAATACCTGAGTAGCCGTCTGACCCGCCACACTGCAATGCAACCACTAAGTGCTCAAGGGGCGCAGGTGCACGCTGCTGTTGGCCGTGTTGGGTGGCCATTTGCATGATGTGATCACAGGCCGTTTTGATACTAGTGCGTGTCCCTCCCGCGTCTTGAATATTAAAGTAAGCTAGCCGCGAGGCATCTTCCAACCCCTTTCTTTTGACTAATGTTTTGACCTGGTTGGTCTCACAGCCCAGGCCAATGATGAGTACAAAGGCAAAGTTGGGGTGCTGGGCATATCCTGCGATAACACGCTCAAGAAAGGCAAAACCTTCTGAGTCAGTATTCATGGCGCAACCAGAACCATGGGTAATGGCCACTACACCATCGAACCCCATTTGGCTTAATTCCCCAGACTGATTGAGCACGTCCGCAGCGGCTTTAGCCACCGTGGCAGAACAGTTCACGGTAGAGAGAATACCAATATAGTTACGCGTTCCCACGCTACCATCAGCCCGTTGGTAGCCCTGAAACGTCCGTGAATGGCTAACGGTGACGGTTTTTTGATGAGGCTGAAAATCTTCTAAAGAAGAGCTGAGTTCAATCATGGTGAGGTTGTGGGTGTGCACATGCTCACCAGGATTAATATCCCGTGCAGCCAGCCCAATCAGTTGGCCATATTTAAAAACGGCCTCACCATTTTTGATATGCGTGAGCGCAACTTTATGTCCCGCATCAATATTTTCTTGAGCAAGCGTGCCCTTTTTATCAATGGGAAGATCTTTTGGAACTGCTTTTGAGGCAACGCCTACGTTATCCCGCGGATTGAGATGAATAATAACTGACGGGGAATTAATGAGATTCATCGTTTACCTCAAGCTGATTATTGGGCTTTTGTTGCAAGGGCCAGACGCAAGCTTAAAAGCGATCATTGTGGATGCACTCTAGCAAGTCGGCCGCGTACGTCGATTAGACTATTGTTCTATATAATGTTCATTGAGCGCAATGGTCATCTAGTCTAGATTGCTTTCATACACGCGGCGCACAAAGCTAATTGCCGATTGCGGCTCAGTTGGAAGGCCAGCTCACGATTACGCCGCAGATGGATGATGGTGCTTTGGATACCGCGCGGCCATCCATCGCTTCTTACGGCCTGTGTGTTACCAAGATCTCCCCATGGTCTTGCTGCCGGAGGCGCTGAAGGAGAGCAATCCCCTGAAGGTAATCCGCTTGGTGGATTGGCAGCGTGAACATGCCCATATTTGAGCCGCCGTTCACCGTTTTGCTAGGCGTTTTTTGTAAAGGCCTTGGCAGTTGCAAAATACATTACTAGACTGTTGTCATGCAGTCATACTGTATGACACCTTGAGTGAAGAGATTGCTGGGTTCACGAGCAAAACAATAATGAGAAATGACAATGCCCCACATAATCAATTATTTAACAAAAATTCAGTTCGGTGAAAGCGCTATTGCGGAATTAGCCAATGAGCTGCAATTGCTGAAGATAAAACGACCGTTGTTTGTGACTGATAAGGGGCTCAGTGCTACCCCTCTTATCACACACGTTATTGAGTCTGCTCAGCTTGATGATGGTGCATGTGTTTTCGATGATACGCCGTCCAACCCTACGGAAGTAGCGGTAGAGCAAGCGCTTACTTACCTGCGTGAAAGCAAATGTGATGGCATTATTGCCATTGGCGGTGGTTCCAGCATTGATTTAGCTAAAGCGGTCGCCTTACTTTTTAATCATCCTGGGCCGTTACGCCAATACGCTGCGATTGAAGGCGGCGTGACAAAAATTAAAGCCGATGTGCTGCCATTAATAGCAATACCGACAACGGCGGGAACCGGTAGTGAGGTGGGAAGAGCCTCATTGATTACCATGAAAGACAATCGCAAACTTGGCTTTCTTTCTCCTTATCTGATTCCTTCGGTCGCTATTTGTGATCCTCGTTTGACGCTAGGTCTACCCCCTTTTTTGACTGCCGCCACGGGTATGGATGCGATTGCTCACTGCGTTGAAACCTTTTTAAGCCCCAAAGTGAACCCTCCGGCTGAAGCGATTGCTTTGGATGGACTGACGCGCGCTAGCAAATATCTAGTAGAGGCAGTTGAAAACGGCGAAAACTTAACAGCTAGAAATGAAATGATGATGGCAGCCCTTGAAGGCGCCATGGCTTTTCAGAAAGGGCTGGGAGCGGTGCACTCCTTATCCCATGCATTAGGCGGCCTGCACGAGTTAAAACTTCATCATGGCACGCTCAATGCTGTGTTGATGCCGACTGTGCTTAGATTTAACCAGCCCGGCTGTGAGGAAAAGTTTGCTCGTCTCAAAGATGCGATGGGCCTCAACCCTAACGACGATTTAGCTGAAGCATTTGAAAAGCTCAATGTGAAATTGGGGATGCCTGCTAGCTTGAGCGAAATGGGCGTCATGGAAGAGCACTTGGATCAACTAGCTCAGTGGGCATTGGAAGATCATTCCACGGCGACCAATCCGCGCGCGCCTTCTAAGGAAGACTTTTATGACATGCTCAAAGAGGCTCTCTGATAAATAGAATTCTGTCCACTTAATAGTCCGTGAAGGAGGTCTTTGACAAGAAAAACGTAAAGTAATAAAGCATGCAGTTCCAAAAATGATAATTAATTATAAGCAATACATTACTAAAGGAAAATGAATATGATAATTACAAACCATTCCCTTAAAACTATTTTTGCTTCAAGTATAGCCGCAGCTGTTATGACAGCGTCTGGCTCTGCCCTTGCGGATTACCCCGAACGCCCCCTTACGTTGATTGTGCCTTGGGCTGCTGGTGGTGGCACTGATGCGACGGCGCGAACTATCGCCCGTGCTCTGGAAGAAGAGCTGGGGCAGAACGTCAATGTTGTCAACCGAACAGGGGGCAGTGGCGTTGTTGGTCATACCGCCATGATTAATGCTGAGCCGGATGGTTATACGATTGGCTTGGCTACTGGCGAAGTTAACATGATGCATTGGTTGGGTTTAACTAACCTTACGTATGAAGATTTTACGCCTATTGCTCAAATCAACTACGACTTTCCAGGCATACAGGTAGCAGCCGACTCTCCTTATGAAACCCTTGAAGAGCTCCTTGAAGCGATACGCTCTGAACCTAAAGGCACGTTTACCGCTTCGGGTACTGGCCAAGGCGGTGTGTGGCATCTAGCCTTTGCTGGCTTTTTGATGGATCAAGGTATTCCCGCCGACCAAGTGATTTGGATTCCTAGTGAAGGAGCTGCACCAGCGATGACTGAGCTGGTGTCTGGGGGGATTGATATCGTACCAAGCTCGGTGCCTGAAGCCCGCTCAATGATCGAGGCCGGCCGCGTTAAGAGCTTTGCGGTAATGTCTCCAGAGCGTATACCCAGCTTCCCTGATGTTCCCACCACTAATGAATTAATCGGTAGTAGCTATCAAGTGGGCGAGTGGCGTGGAATTGCAGGGCCTAAAGGCATGGATCCAGAGGTAGTAGCAACACTTGAATCAGCACTAGAGGCTGCTTACAACAGTGATACTTATCAAGGGTTTATGAGTCAGCAAGGTTTTGGTACCGAGTGGCGTAACGCGGAAGAGTTTGGCCAACTCATGGAAGATATGGATAGCGTATTCGGTGAAATTGTTGAACAAGTTGGCTTAGCTAACTGAGGAATGACAATGCGGGATTTTTTCGCCGGAATAGCGTTCGTTATTGCTGGGATTGTTACGATCATTACTGCCCAGCAGTTTCCTACCCTACCAAGCCTGCAGTATGGACCTTCGCTTTTCCCCTCCCTCATAGGGGGGGGATTTTGCCTCGGCGGGGCTGTACTTGCCTTGAATGCATTATGGCTTAGAAAAAAAGTTGTCGCGCAAGAAGCACACGGTAATCCATCCCTAGCTGGCTCATTGCCTGAGAAAAAGAATTGGGCAATGTTGTTGCCACCAGTATCGATTGTCTTTTATATCCTGGCAAGCGACTACCTTGGTGCAATGTTGACGATAATGATCATTATGTTTTTGCTGATGTTATTAAGAAAAACATCACCCTACATAGCATTGGCAACATCTCTAGCAGTGTCGTCAGCTATTTATTTTATCTTCTCGCGCTACTTGCTCGTTCCATTGCCGCAAGGTCTTCTATTAGGGGGTAGCCTGCCATGGATATCTTAATGAATGGGGTTGGGCTGGTTTTAAACTTTGAAACCTTGCTGGTTATTTTAGCGGCTTCACTGTTTGGTATATTTGTAGGTGCAGTCCCCGGCCTTACTGCGACAATGGCAGTAGCGCTATTAGTACCTTTGACTTTCTACATGGATACCATCCCGGCTATTGCTGCCATTGTAACGACATCGGCGATGGCGATCTTTGCGGGTGATATTCCGGGTACCTATCTAAATATACCGGGCACGCCTGCATCGGCTGCTTATGTAGGGGAGTCCTACGCATTAGCGAAAAAAGGCAGGGCAAGAGAGGCCTTAGGTATTAATTTAGTCTGTTCCGTTTTTGGCGGTATTTTTGGCACCATCGTTTTAATTGTTGTGGCTCAATCCCTTGCTGAGGTAGCGCTGCAGTTCAGTGCATTTGAGTACTTTTGGCTTGCGGTGCTTGGGTTAAGCTGTTCAATTTTTATTTCAGTTGGTTCTAGAACAAAAGCATTCCTCTCACTTCTTTTTGGCATTCTGCTTTCAACCGTCGGGCTTGATATGATGAGTGGTGCTCCACGTTTTACATTTGGAGTGCCCGACCTTATGGCAGGTATTAACTTTATACCCGTTATGATCGGTATGTTTGCTCTAAATGAACTGATGAGCTATTACGCTTCGAAATCTGAGAAGAAAACAATCAGTATCGTCGATAACGATAGTGTCTTCCACAATGTACCTGGGCATATTAAACGTTACTGGCGTAACATGATACGTGGTAGCTCAATCGGCACGTTGATTGGTGCACTGCCGGGCGCGGGTGCAGATATTGCGGCCTGGATCTCGTATGGTGTGGGAAAGGGTAGGTCAAAAGAGAGTGCCAAATATGGCACCGGTAATATAGAAGGCATCATGGATGCAAGCTCCGCTAATAATTCCGGCATCAGTGGTGCATGGGTGCCCGCTTTAGTCTTTGGGATTCCTGGTGACTCTATTACGGCCATCGTCATTGGCGTTTTATACATGAAAGGGATGAATCCTGGGCCCACTATTTTTATGGATGGGAGTGGGTTGATCTATGCGCTGTTTATGGTGTTTATTTTAGCTAACTTGATGATGCTACCTATTGGCTATATGGCTATCCGACTTTCAAAGTTTTTCATCCTAACACCCAGCCGGGTACTGATGCCCATAATATTATGCTTTTGCATTGTAGGGGCTTTCGCTATCAATAATAGCGTTGTGGATATTTGGTTAATGCTTATTGTAGGGCTAGTGGCTTATGTATTGGCTGTGAATGACTTTCCAATGGCACCAGCCATTCTTGGGTTAGTGTTGGGTTCCGTTGTTGAAAATAATTTCATGAGCGCAATGTTGCGTACCGGTGGTGACTTAACGAGCTTCTTTGCAAGACCAATCAGTGCGGGGCTTGGCATTGCGGTGATTCTACTATGGTGCTCGCCGCTTTTGATTAAAGCTTATCGCTATCAGCAGCATAAATCAGGAAGTGTATATTAGTCTGTCAGTTACTATGAAATAAGCGCAGCGAGGCAAATATGGCCTCGCTGCGCTAGTTCGTAAGTCTGTTTTATAAGACTATCGTGAAGCCATCGCTGGCTTTATTACATTATTCACGCTTGCCATCGACCAAGCGCGATACTCCCGCAGGATTGCCATCACGAACGGCCTCGGGCAGTAGCCCTTCCGGCAGCGCCTGATAGCACACTGGGCGCAGGAAGCGGAAAATCGCTGCGCTACCTACTGAGGTCGTGCGTGAATCCGAGGTGGCAGGATAAGGACCGCCATGCACCATGGCGTGGCACACTTCTACACCCGTTGGCCAGCCGTTGGCCAGGATACGTCCAGCCTTGCGCTCCAGCGTCGGCAGCAGTTGCTTGGCAGTCGCCAAGTCACCGTCATCCATCTGCAGCGTAATGGTGAGCTGGCCTTCCAACTGAGCCGCAACGCGGGCCACTTCCTGGGTGTCAGCACAGGCGATCACCAATGAAGTCGAACCGAACACCTCTTCCTGTAACGCGGGGTCACTCAGAAATGCCTCGGCTTGGGTAACGAACAGCCCGGCCTGGCAGGGGTGAGCTGTCTCACCTGCCTGGCCGCGTGCCACCTCGGTCACCTTGGCGTGGCTGGCGAGTCGGCCTACGCCCTGTTGGTAGGCATCATGGATACCCGGCGTCAGCATGGTCTGGGCAGCACTGCCCTTAACTGCTTCACCGGCCGCCGCAACAAAGGCGTCCAGTTCAGGGCCCTGAACCGCAATGACTAGCCCCGGGTTGGTGCAGAACTGCCCGGCACCCATGTTGAGTGAACCGACAAATCCCTCCGCAATCGCTTTACCGCGTGCCTTGAGGGCTTCCGGAAGTAGAAACACCGGGTTAATGGAGCTCATCTCGGCGTAAACCGGGATCGGCTGCGGCCGCGCCTGGGCGGTAGCCATGAGCGCCGTGCCGCCGTTACGTGAACCGGTAAAGCCTACTGCCTGGATGCGAGGGTCGGCAACCAGCGCCTGACCGATTTCGCGGCCCGAGCCAAACAGCAGCGAGAAGACGCCCTCAGGGAGTTCGCACTTAGCAACGGCGCGTTGAATGGCGCGGCCTACCAGCTCAGAAGTGCCGGGATGGGCAGAGTGGCCCTTGACCACTACCGGGCAGCCGGCGGCCAGCGCAGAGGCGGTATCGCCACCGGCAACGCTAAAGGCGAGCGGGAAGTTGCTGGCGCCAAACACCGCCACCGGGCCCAGGCCGATATGGCGCTGACGCAGGTCGGCGCGGGGCAGCGGCTCACGATCGGGCATGGCTGGATCGATACGTACATCCAACCATTCACCTGCGCGCACTACCGAGGCGAACAGCCGCAACTGGCCGCAGGTACGACCACGTTCGCCCTCTAAACGCGGGCGGGGTAGGCCGGTTTCGGCCATGGCACGCTCGATCAGCTCATCGCCGATCCCTTCGATCTCTGCGGCAATGGCTTCAAGAAAGCTGGCCCGCGCCTCTAAGGAGGTCTCGCGATAGCTATCAAAAGCCGCCTCGGCTAATGCACAGGCCTGTTCGACCTCAGTCTTGCTGCCGCCGGGGTAGGCGGGCGCCAGCGTTTCGCCGGTGGCGGGATTTACCGCATGAATGTCAGCCTGTTGGCCGCTAATGGCCTGCTGACCGGTCAGTAGTTTACCTTCCAGAGTCATACTTCCTCCTGCTGGGGTGGTTAGAGTACGTTAAAGCGACTTTACGCTGATGGGCGGTGCGTCTGCTTCCACCCGTAGAGGGTTGCGCAGGGCGCGACCAAACTCATTGATTTTGATTTCAAAGCGATCACCCTCGCGCACCTTGATGCCGTCGGCGAAGCTCAGTGTCGCGGTACCGAAAAAGTGCACATGCACATCGCCGGGGCGGCGGAAGCCCGGGTATTTAAAGTGGTGATACTCCAGGTTGGCCAGGCTATGGGCCATGTTGGCCTCGCCGGTGAGAAAGGGCTTCTCCCACACTGTTTCACCACTGCGATGAATAGCGCTGGTGCCTTCCAGATGAGCAGGCAGTTCGCCGATCAACAGTTCGGGACCAAAGCTGCAGGCGCGTAGCTTGGAGTGAGCTAACCACAAGTAGTTGAAGCGCTCGGTCACGTGATCAGAAAATTCGTTGCCGAGAGCGTAGCCGACCCGCCAGGGCTGGCCGTCATCACCAATCACATAGAGGCCCGCCAACTCAGGCTCCTCGCCCGCATCTTCGGCGAAGGCGGGGGATGGAATCTCTGCTTCTGGCGCCACCACACACTGGCCATCGCCTTTGTAGAACCACTCCGGCTGTGCACCTACCTGGCCTGCATCGGGTTTGCCGCCCTCCACACCCAGCTTGAACATGCGCATGGAGTCGGTCATATCTTCTTCAGCAGCTTGGGCTTTAGCGTGCATCGCCGAGCGGGTGTCGGCACTGCCCAGGTGGGTAAGGCCGGTGCCGGTGACCAGGCAGTGGGCCGGGTCGGTATGGGTCAGCGGGGGTAGCAACTGCTTAGTGTCGACCAACGCTTGATAATCCAGGCGTGTGTCGGTCAATGCTTCCGTCAACATGTCGCTAAGTGGCTTGCCGGCGGCAATGGCTCGATTGGCCAGGGTGTAGGTATCGCAGTCGAGCAGCCTGACCTGCTCTTCGCTTTCGACCAGGGCGGCGCGAACCTGGCCCTGATGGTCACACTGAATCAGTCGCATGGCGGTCTCCTTATGCAGAGTCAGTCAATAGTGTAGCGGTCATCATAGTGGCCAAATGGCCAGTTGCGGCCACATCAATAGCGCCGCGAGTACGCACAGCTGAATGGCCATAAAGGGTAGTACGGACAGGTAAATATCCTTGAGGCTGATATCCGGCGGTGCCACGCTTTTAAGGTAGAAGGCGGCGGGCCCAAAGGGTGGCGACAGGAACGATACCTGCATATTCACGGCGAATAGAATGCCGAACCAGATCGGATCGAAACCGAGCTGAATAACGATGGGTAGAAAGATCGGCAGAGCCAGCATGGCGATCCCGATCCAGTCTAGGAATAGCCCCAGCACGAGCATAATCGCCATCATCACCAGAATGATCACAATGGGCGCTACATCGAGTCCCAGGATCAAGCTCGAAACAAAGCGGTTGCCGCCCATTAAATTATAGACGCCCACCAGGGCGGCGGCGCCGATGCCGATCCAGATGATCATGCCGCAGGTATTCATGGTCTGCCCAAGGCTATGGTGCAACATGCCCGGGGTGAATTCGCCACGAACAATAGTGGCGAGGAGTACACCGAAAACACCCATGGCCGCGGCTTCGGTGACCGAGGCGATACCACCGTAGATAGTGCCCAGCACTAAAAAAGCGATCAGCCCTGGCAACAGAATGGCCTTAACCGCGTCCAGCTTAGTGGCGAAAGGGTTATCTTGGGTATCTCTATCTAACGGCGGGCCCAGTGCGGGATTTCTCAGGCAGCGCACCAGCACATAGGCAATGTAGCAACCCATCAAAATCACCGCTGGCGTCACGGCTGCGGCGAACAGGTCGGCAATCGATACGCTGGCGATCAGACCGTAGATAATCAGCACGATTGAGGGCGGCATCATGGTGCCCAGGGCGCCCCCGGCACACACCACCCCAATAGAGAGGTGTTTGTCGTAGCCCAGGCGGAGCATTTGGGGCAGCGCCAGAATCCCCAGTAGCACGATCTCACCACCGATAATGCCCGAAAGAGCGGCCAGGAAGAACGCTACCACGATGGTCTGCACCGCCACGCCACCTGGCAGGCGGCCGGCGAAGACGCGCATGGCGTTGAACAGGTCTTTGGCGATTCCGGAGCGATCCAGCAGTGATGCCATCAACACGAACATGGGCACCGCCACCAGCGAATACTCGGTGATAAACCCATAAACGCGGCTGGTGACCAGGGGTAGCGCCGCCTCACCGAACCAGCCGAAGGTGAACGCCATCGCTACCAGGCCGGTGATAAACGCCAGCGGCAGACCGGTGACCAGTAGCGCGAAAATGGCCCCGACCATGAGGATCGTTGCGGTTGAAATATCCATCAGCGCGCCTCCTCGATGTTGGCAGCGGGTTTCGCTTTAATCGATTCCCACAGATGCAGGCAGGCCTGTAGCGTCATCAACACCAGGGCAAACAGAATCATGCCCTTGACCATGGCGGGAAAGGGCGGATTCCAAGAGGTGCCGGAGCGCTCCAGCGACCACTCACCGAGCGGGTTATGCGAAGCTCCCCAGAACATATGAAAGGCGGCATAGCTCATTGTCAGGCAGAAAATCAGGGTGAGCAGGTCGTTGAAACGGTCCATCCAGCATTTCAACCTGGGCCCGGCGCTGTCGTAAAGCACCTTGACGCGGATATGGCTATTGCGCGCCATGGCCGCTGGACCGCCCAATACAAAGATAACGGCGATCAGAAACACGACGGTTTCGTGTACCCAGGAGGTGGGGTTGTTGAAACCGTAGCGCATAAAGACTTCGACGACGCTGATGCCCATCGCGACCAGCACGAGCCAGGAAACGGCACGGCCGCCCCGTGCAATTAAGCGGTCTAAAGCATTACGTTCGGGAGACACCTCCTCCACCGTTTCGAGGATCTCGGGGAGATCCTGGGTATTCGGCGCAGGGGTTTGATTGTCAGGCGTTTTTTGGGACATGGCGCGACTCTACGCGCAACGCTCGGGGTGTTTGCCCGAGCGCTGCGTTGGTTAGATTAATGAGGCCGGTTGTGAGCAGAGAGTTGAGAGCACAGAGTTAGAGCAGATTGCGCGAGCGCAAAAAGGCGGTCGCCGAGTCATAAATCTTCTGAGTCATCTCATTTTCACCCGCCCACTCTTGCCACTCCTGCTCAGCCGCGGTGCGGAATTTCTGACGCTCTTCTTCGGGCAAGTTGAAGGGGTGAACGTCTGGGTCATCCTGAAGCCGCTGCAGGGTCTCAATATCCTGCTCCTTGAGGCGGGCAATCAGGTCGTAGGCCATGCCATCAAAGGCGGTATTGAGGGTCGTCTGTAGCTCCTCGGGCAAGCCATCCCAGATGTCTTTATTGATCGACACAGCGATCATGGGCATGGAGTGAAAGCCAGGGTAGAGCGGGTAGGGGGCGAAAGCGTGTAGACCCATGGCGTCGTTATTCGAGAGCACCGTGGAGTCCGCGGCGTCGATCACGCCTTTTTCCAGACCGGTATACACCTCAGAGCCCGGCAGGTTGACGGGCGTGGCGCCAATGCGCTCGAAGATGTTGTACACCATGCCTTGAGGGGCACGGATTTTTAACCCTTCAAAGTCGGCGATGGATTCGATGGGCACCGTGGAGGGTACCGACTCCAGCGGAAAGGTCGCTGCGCTGATCAAATGGGCGCCATAGGGTTCGACCAGTTCGTTGTAAAGCTCTTCACCGCCGCCGTATTTCATGTACTCCAGGAAATCGTAGGGGTTCTGCCAAGCACCAACAAGGTTGCCGAGCATACCAAAAGCCGGATCCTGGCCAGAGAAGTAGCTTGGGTCGGTCATATGACCCTGCAGAATCCCTGAGCTAACGGCGGTCAATGTCTCAGTAGGGCCAACCACGGAATTAATCGGCATTACCTCGATTTCAACACGGCCATCAGTCATTGCCGTAATGCGCTCGGCCCACTCTTGTTTGATCTTAAAGCTGGGTTCGCCCGAGGTTTCTGACGCCTGAAATTTCCATTCGTACTCGGCTGCCTGGGCCGCAGAGAGGCCCAGCAGTAGCACGGAACCAGTGAGTAGCGAGCTGTATTTCGATTTGAGCATAGCACTATTCCTCAAGTTTTTTGTTGTGGAGAGCGTGGTGGTTAACGCTGTAATGCAACGGGCCAATGACCCACGTGGGAGGGTAATGTTGAACATTAAGAGCAATTGTTCAACATATACTTTTGTATGGTCGACTAGATTGACGGGGTAGTTTAGTGTCTTGCGCATTCGGCACCCACTCTCGACGCCAACTCTCAGGTCGTCAGCCGTCACCAAACTAAAACAAGGAGTTAACCTCATGGGCCAACGTCAACGTCCGCTGCGCAGTGCTGAATGGTTTGGCACGGCTGATAAGAACGGTTTTATGTACCGCAGTTGGATGAAAAACCAGGGCATTCCCGACCATGAGTTTCAGGGCAAACCGATCATCGGTATCTGCAACACCTGGTCGGAGCTCACACCTTGCAATGCGCACTTTCGTAAGTTGGCGGAGCACGTGAAGCAGGGCGTGCTGGAAGCGGGGGGCTACCCGGTGGAGTTCCCGGTGTTCTCCAACGGCGAATCCAACCTGCGCCCCACGGCGATGTTTACCCGCAACCTGGCTAGCATGGACGTGGAAGAAGCGATTCGCGGCAACCCCATCGATGCGGTGGTGCTGCTGGTGGGCTGCGACAAAACTACCCCGGCGCTACTGATGGGCGCGGCGAGCTGCGATATTCCCACCATCGTGGTCACCGGCGGGCCGATGCTCAACGGTAAGCACAAAGGTAAGGATATCGGCTCCGGCACCGTGGTCTGGAAGCTCTCCGAGCAGGTCAAGGCGGGTGAGATTTCACTTCACGACTTTATGGCCGCCGAGGCGGGCATGTCCCGTTCTGCGGGCACCTGCAACACCATGGGCACCGCCTCCACCATGGCCTGCATGGCCGAGTCGCTGGGCACCTCGCTACCCCATAATGCCGCCATCCCTGCGGTGGACTCCCGCCGCTACGTGCTGGCGCACCTTTCGGGTAACCGGATTGTCGAGATGGTCAACGAAGACCTGCGGCTCTCCAAAATCCTCACCAAGGAAGCCTTCGACAACGCCATCCGTACCAACGCGGCGATTGGCGGCTCCACCAATGCGGTGATTCACCTCAAAGCGATTGCCGGGCGCATCGGTGTGGATCTGACGCTGGACGACTGGAGCCGGGTAGGACGCGGCACCCCCACGGTGGTGGATCTGCAGCCCTCGGGGCGCTTTCTGATGGAGGAGTTCTACTACGCCGGTGGCCTGCCTGCGGTGCTCAGGCGCCTGGGCGAGGCGGATCGGCTGCCTTTCAAGGACGCCTTGACCGTCAACGGCAAAACCCTGTGGGAGAACGTCCAAGACGCCCCGCTGTACAACGACGAAGTGATTCGTCCACTGGATAATCCGCTCACCGCGGACGGCGGCATCTGCGTCGTGCGTGGCAACCTGGCCCCCAACGGCGCGGTGCTCAAACCCTCAGCGGCAACGGCCGAGCTGATGCAGCACCGCGGCCGCGCGGTGGTGTTCGAAGACTTCGACGACTATAAAGCGCGCATCAACGACCCGGACCTGGAGGTGGAAGCCAACGACATCCTGGTCATGAAGCACTGCGGCCCGCGGGGTTATCACGGCATGGCGGAGGTGGGCAATATGGGCCTGCCGCCCAAGATCCTCGCCCAGGGGATTACCGATATGGTGCGTATCTCCGATGCGCGCATGAGCGGCACCGCCTACGGGACCGTGGTGCTGCACGTGGCCCCGGAAGCCGCCGCTGGCGGCCCGCTGGCGGCGGTGCGTAATGGCGATTGGATCGAACTCGACTGCGCAAGCGGCCGGCTGCACCTTGATATCAGCGATGAAGCGCTGGCCTCGCGCCTGGCCGAAAGTGACCCCACTGCCGCCTCAACGCTGATTGCCAGCCAGGGCGGCTACCGCCAGCTGTATATCGAGCGGGTGCTTCAAGCCGACGAAGGTTGCGACTTCGACTTTCTGGTCGGCTGTCGGGGGGCTGATGTGCCGCGGCACTCGCATTAACTGGACTGAGCAATCACTTCCCGCAGAGTGCTCATTAATGCGGCGGCACCGGGGGAGAGTCGCTGGTGGCGTAAGCTCACCAGCCCATAGGGCTGAACGCTTAGCGCCTCGCTAAATGGCAGTAGATGAAAACGCTGCAGTGGGCAGAGCAGGTCAGCGGCTTCCCGTGTAGTCACCGTGATGGTATCGGATTTGTCGACGAGGGCCAGCGACAGCAGCAGGTCAGCGGTATCGACGATCTGGCGGGGCGGCGCGACCTGATGGTGCAGAAATAGGCTATCCACCCGCTGGCGCATCAACGCGCCAGCGGGCTGCAGCGACCAAGGGAAGCACGCCATATCAGCAAGGCTCAGCGTTTGTTTATCGGCTAATGGATGCCCTTGGCGGCACACAAAGCAGAGTTCCTCCTCGCCAATCTCCTCGAAGACAAAGCGCTCGGCATCGACGCCTGCGGGTATGCGAGTAATCGCGAAATCCAGTTCGCCTTCCAGTAGGCGTGGTACCAGCACTTTGCTGACATCCACATCTACGCTGATTTTTAGCCCTGGCCGGTCGCGGTGCACCCGCTCGATGGCGCTGGTGAGCAGCGTAACCGCTGGCGCCATTACCGTGCCGACGGCTACCGTGCCGGCACTGCCCTCGCCGAGAGCGTTTAGCTCCTCACCGGTGTGGCGTAGCGCTGAGAGCATGCTGTGGGCGTGGCGAATCATAATTTCGCCATACCAGTTAGGCGTTAGCCCACGGGGGTGGCGATCGAACAGCCGAATACCCAGGTTGGCTTCCAGGTCGCTGAGCAGTTTTGAGGCGGCGGGCTGGCTCATATTGAGCTGAGCCGCCGCGCGGTGCAGGTTGCGCTGCTCGTCCAGGGCTAAAAATAGCTGAAAATGACGCAACTTTAGTCGCACGTCTAAAAACCAGTTTTCGCCGAGAATGCCCATGGCATAAGCCTCGTGTTGTTATTGATACTTAGAAGTATATCGATAGTGAGGCATTTGTATATTGGTTGGTTATGCCAGACATGGCTACTGTAGTGTCTGTATCGGTCATGATGAACTGTGGTAACTCACTGAGTTTTCTGACCAAGCCTAACAACAATAATTTAGCAACAAAGTATGCCTCCAGGAGGAAGCTCATGCCTCTCATGTACAGCCAACGATTAAGAAATGGTTCACCTTTTCTGCTCGGTGCAATTGCCGCGGTACTGTTGGCAAACACTGCACAAGCCCAGAGCAGTTCTGAAGCCAGCGCGAGCAGCAGCGTCAGCAGTGGTATCCAAACGTCGGTGTTTGGTCATCTACCCGATGGTCGCCAGGTGGATGTCTATCAACTTACCAACGCCAATGGTATTGAGCTGCGGGTGACCAATTATGGTGGCATCATTCTGTCGCTGAAAACCCCTGATATGGACGGTAAGTTTGACGATATAGCGCTGGGCTTTGACTCTTTGGAAGCCTACCTCTCCGATGAGTACCGTCAGGCCAATCCTTACTTCGGTGCCATTATTGGTCGTTACGGCAACCGTATTGCGGGTGGGCAATTCTCCCTCGATGGAGAAACCTATTCATTGGCTACCAACGATGGCAGCAACCACCTGCATGGCGGCGACCAGGGATTCGATACAGTGCTATGGCAGGCCGAACCATTCGAGAGTGACGCAGGCAATGGATTGGTACTGCGCTATACCAGCGAGGATGGCGAAGAGGGCTACCCCGGTAAGTTGGAGAGCGAAGTTACCTATACGCTGACCGATAATGACGAGCTGATGGTGGATTATCGGGCGGTAACCGATAAAGCCACCCCGATTAACCTAACCCAGCACAGCTACTTCAACCTAAAGGGTGAGGGTAGCGACACCATTCTCGATCATCAGTTGATGATCAATGCCCCTGAGTTTACCCCGGTCAATGACACCTTGATTCCAACCGGTGAGATCCGCTCGGTGGAGGGCACGCCGTTCGACTTTACCCAGGCGACGCCTATCGGTGAACGGATCGAGCAGGAGAACGAGCAGCTTGCCTTTGGTGGCGGTTATGACCACAACTTTGTACTTGCCCGCGATAACGCTGCATCAGATGAGCTGGTCTTGGCTGCCAAAGTATGGGAACCCAGAAGCGGACGCCTGGTGGAAATCACCACCACCGAACCCGCGATCCAATTCTATTCCGGCAACTTCCTTAACGGCGACCTGACCGGCAAGCAGGGCCAGGCCTACGGGCACCGCTCCGGCTTTGCGCTGGAAACTCAGCACTACCCTGACTCTCCCAATCAAGAGGCGTTTCCCAGCACGATCCTAGAGCCGGGCGAGACTTATCGCTCACGCACGGTCTATCGCTTTTCCGCGCAGCAAGACCTGGGCTCGTAATCTCGATTCATCATTACTATTACCAACCGTCCGTGGTTAGTAATCAAAAATATCAATAAAAACAACGCTAAAAATAGCAGGAGTACAACAATGAAATTGACGACAACATTTACCCGTTTAGCACTTGGTAGCGCAATTATGCTGGCCTCACTAGGGTCAGTACAGGCCCAGGAAGACGAGGTGAAGATTGGCTTTATCGTTAAAAAGCCGGAGCAGGCGTGGTTCATTAACGAACAGGAGGCGGCTACTGAAGTAGGCGAAGAGCTCGGCTTCGAAGTGGTACGCCTTGGCGGCGAAGATGGTCAAGAGGTGCTTAGCGCTATTGATAACCTCTACTCCCAAGGCGCTGAAGGGTTCGTAATCTGCCCGCCAGACGTACGCTTGGGGCCAGCGATTATGAACCGTGCTAACCAGTACGGCATGAAAGTAGTCACTGTGGATGACCAGTTTGTTAACTCAAGCGGTGAGCCCATGGAGGGCGTGCCGCACCTGGGTATGTCGGGCACCAAAATTGGGCGTCAGGTGGGCGAAGCCATTAATGCCGAAATGGAAGCGCGCGGCTGGAACCCCGAAGAGGTAGCCGCGCTGCGGATCACCAACAATGAACTACCGACCGCCGTTGAGCGTACCGACGGCGCCACCGAGGCGCTGATAGCCGCGGGATTCCCAGAAGATAATATTTTCGACGCGCCTCAGCAGAGCACCGACACCAGTGGGGCTTTCTCTGCCGCCTCTCCGGTGCTTTCCCAGCGCGGCGATTATGAGCACTGGGTGATCTATGCCCTTAACGAAGAGAGCGTGCTGGGTGGTGTTAGGGCTACCGAGCAGTATGGCTTAGCGCCTGAAGATGTGATCGGCGTGGGTATCAATGGCTCCGGCGCCGCCTTTGCGGAATTCTCCCGGGATAACCCCACCGGTTTCCACGGTACGGTAGCGGTGAGCTCCACCATGCACGGCCGTCAGACTGCTGAAGATCTCTACCGCTGGATTAGCGAGGATCAAGAACCACCGGCCAATACCGAAACCTCCGGCACGCTAATGACGCGGGAAAACTGGCAGGAAGTGCGCGCCGCGCTTGGTCTGTAACGGTAAGTCTCTGCGGGAGTAATGAAGCATGTCTGATGCTTATCTACGGTTCGACGCGATTAGTGTCGTTTTCCCCGGCGTGCGCGCGCTGGATGGGGTGAGTTTCTCCGCCCACGCCGGTCAAGTGCATGCCTTAATGGGCGAGAACGGCGCGGGTAAATCCACCTTGCTCAAGGTGCTAAGCGGCGTTAACCGGGTGGCCGAAGGTGCACTGTGGATCGATGGCCAGCGCTATGTATTCAACAATGCCCGAGAGGCGCTGCGGGAAGGCATTGCGATTATTTACCAGGAGTTGACGCTCTCACCCAATATGTCGGTGGCCGAAAACCTGCTGCTGGGTCAACTGCCCACGCGGCAGGGGTTTGTTGACCGTCGCCGGTTGAAGGAAAAAGCGTTGGCGATACTGGCTGATCTTGGCGAGGGGGAGATCCACCCCTCGACCAAGGTGCGCGAGCTCTCCATCGGCCAGCAGCAGATGATCGAGATTGGCCGTGCGCTGCTGCGAGACGCCAAGGTTATCGCGTTCGATGAGCCCACCAGTAGTCTCTCTATTCAGGAGATTCGCCAGCTAAAACGTATCGTCCAACGACTGCGTGATGAAGGGCGGGTGGTGCTCTACGTGACGCATCGTATGGAGGAGGTGTTTGAGATGTGCGATGCGGTCACCATCTTCCGCGATGGCCAGCATATACGCACCCATGAGGATATGTCGGCGCTCAATCACGACCTGTTAGTGAGTGAAATGGTCGGCCGGGATATCGACGATGTTTACGGCTACCGCCCGCGCACACAGGGCGATGTGGTCTTGAACGTGGAAGGAATCCACGGGCGCGGCCTCAAGGCGCCGGTGAGTTTCTCCGTCAAACGCGGGGAAGTCTTCGGGCTGTTTGGTCTGGTGGGCGCGGGGCGCAGCGAACTGCTGAGGCTGATCTGCGGAGTCGAATCGCCCAAGGCCGGCAGCGTACAGTTCAACGGTGAATCGCGACGTTTTAAAAGCCCTGGCGAGGCGATACGCGCCGGTATTGCCATGTGTCCAGAGGATCGTAAATCCCAGGGTATCTTCCCGGTAGCCAGCGTGGCCGACAACCTCAATATTAGCTGTCGGCGCTTTTTCAAACGCTGGGGCATGTTCCGCCACCCCGGCCGTGAGCGGCGCAATGCCGAGTCGTATATCCAGCAACTCAGTGTCAAGACACCGGGGCCACGTACGCCGATCGGCAAACTTTCCGGCGGCAACCAGCAGAAGGTGATTCTGGCCCGCTGGCTTGCCGAGGAGATTGATCTGTTTGTGATGGACGAGCCAACCCGAGGCATCGACGTCGGCGCACGGCGGGATATTTACTCGCTACTTTACGATTTGGCCGAACAGGGCAAAAGCGTGGTGGTGATTTCCAGTGACCTGGCAGAAGTCAGCTCCATCTGTGACCGCATCGCGGTGATGCGCGACGGTGAACTGGTGGACATAGTGCCGCGGGAATCGGCTACGCCGGAACGTCTGCTGGGCTTGGCGCTACCTGCCTAAGTGTCAGCTTTTTTTAAGGTTTTCAAGATATTCGTTCTTAAGAGAACAAGTTCAGGACAACAACCATGACAACTAACAATGCAACCCAAGGCAAGACTGCGCCTGCCCGCCCGGCGGGCCGGCAGGGGCTGATCAAGCCACTGCGCACGCTGCTGGATACCTCAGGGCTGATTGCAATTTTCTTGCTGCTGTTTGTGGCCCTGGCGGTACTCATCCCTGACTTTCTGACCGGCCGCAACATGGTCGGGCTACTGCTCTCGATCACCCTAATCGGCAGTTTGGCCACTACCATGATGCTGGTGCTGGCACTGGGTGAGGTGGATCTCTCGGTGGCCTCTACGGTGGCCTTTGCGGGGGTGGTCGCAGCGGTGGTGACCTCCAGTACCGGTAGCGTGTTTATCGGCGTGATCGGTGGCATTGTCGCTGGGGGCGCGGTGGGCGCTTTTAACGGCCTGGTAATTGCCAAGTTCGGTATTAACTCGCTGATTGCCACCCTGGCGGCAATGGAGTTTGTACGCGGGCTGGCCTATATCACCTCCGGCGGCGACGCGGTAATGATCACCGTGCCGGGTTTCTTTGACCTGGGCAGTGCCTCGTTCCTCGGCCTAACCCTGCCGGTCTGGACCATGCTGGCCTGTTTCGTGATCTTTGGTGTGGTGCTCAACATGACCGCTTTCGGGCGCAATGTGCTGGCCACCGGGGGGAACTCGGAAGCCGCCGCGCTTGCCGGGGTTAATGTTCGCCGCCTCAAGATTATTGTTTTCGGCCTCCAGGGCGTAGTGGCGGGTGTCGTAGGTGTACTGCTAGCTTCACGCATGGGGCTGGGCGACCCCAATACCTCTATGGGCCTGGAACTGGCGGTGATTTCCGCCTGTGTGCTGGGCGGTGTGGCGCTATCCGGTGGCGTTGCCACCATTACCGGTGTGGTGGTCGGTGTGCTGATTATGGGCTGCGTCCAGAACGCCATGGGGCTGCTCAACGTCCCCACCTTTTACCAGTACCTGGTGCGTGGCGCGATTCTGCTGCTGGCGGTGATGTTTGACCGCTGGAAACAGACCCGTCGTCAGCGGGCCTGACGCTTAAACCGTTACCCCTTTATTAGTTGGTCACTTTTTTCCGGTTTGTACGGAGGCTTTGTTATGTCTGATCGTCAGCGCCCATTACGCTCTGCCCAGTGGTTCGGCACCGCCGATAAAAACGGCTTTATGTACCGCAGTTGGATGAAAAACCAGGGCATTCCCGACCATGAGTTTCAGGGCAAACCGATCATCGGTATCTGCAACACCTGGTCGGAGCTCACACCTTGCAATGCGCACTTTCGTAAGTTGGCGGAGCACGTGAAGCAGGGCGTGCTGGAAGCGGGGGGCTACCCGGTGGAGTTCCCGGTGTTCTCCAACGGCGAATCCAACCTGCGCCCCACCGCGATGTTTACCCGCAACCTGGCCAGCATGGACGTGGAGGAAGCGATTCGCGGCAACCCCATCGATGCGGTGGTGCTGCTGGTGGGCTGCGACAAAACTACCCCGGCGCTACTGATGGGTGCGGCGAGCTGCGATATTCCCACCATCGTGGTCACCGGCGGGCCGATGCTCAACGGCAAGCACAAGGGCAAGGACATTGGTTCCGGCACCGTGGTCTGGCAGCTCTCCGAGCAGGTCAAGGCCGGTGAGATATCATTGCACGACTTTATGGCCGCCGAAGCGGGCATGTCCCGTTCTGCGGGCACCTGCAACACCATGGGCACCGCCTCCACCATGGCCTGCATGGCCGAGTCGCTGGGCACCTCGCTGCCGCACAATGCAGCGATTCCGGCGGTGGACTCCCGCCGCTACGTGCTGGCGCACCTTTCGGGTAACCGGATTGTCGAGATGGTCAACGAAGACCTGCGGCTCTCCAAGATCCTTACCAAGGAAGCTTTCGACAACGCCATCCGTACCAACGCCGCTATCGGCGGCTCCACCAATGCGGTGATTCACCTCAAGGCGATTGCCGGACGGATTGGTGTGGATCTGACCCTGGACGACTGGAGCCGAGTGGGGCGCGGCACGCCCACGGTGGTCGATCTACAGCCCTCGGGGCGGTTCTTGATGGAGGAGTTCTACTACGCCGGTGGCCTGCCCGCGGTGCTTAGACGCCTGGGCGAGGCCAACCGGCTGCCCTTCAAGGACGCCTTGACCGTCAACGGCAAAACCCTGTGGGAAAACGTCCAGGACGCCCCGCTGTACAACGACGAAGTGATTCGCCCGCTGGATAATCCGCTCACCGCGGACGGCGGCATCTGCGTGGTGCGCGGCAACCTCGCCCCTAATGGCGCGGTGTTAAAGCCCTCGGCAGCCACGGCCGAACTCATGCAGCACCGAGGTCGTGCGGTGGTGTTCGAGGACTTCGACGACTATAAGGCGCGCATCAACGACCCGGACTTGGACGTGGAAGCCAACGACATACTGGTCATGAAGCACTGCGGCCCACGGGGTTATCACGGCATGGCGGAAGTGGGCAATATGGGCCTGCCGCCCAAGATCCTCGCCCAAGGCATCACCGATATGGTGCGTATTTCGGATGCCCGCATGAGCGGTACCGCCTACGGCACTGTGGTACTGCACGTAGCGCCCGAAGCCGCCGCCGGCGGCCCGCTGGCCGCGGTACGCAACGGTGACTGGATCGAACTCGACTGCGCAAGCGGCCGGCTGCATCTGGAACTCAGCGATGAAGAACTGGCCTCGCGCCTGGCCGAAAGTGACCCCACTGCCGCCTCAACGCTGATTGCCAGCCAGGGCGGCTACCGCCAGCTGTATATCGAGCGGGTGCTCCAGGCGGACGAAGGCTGCGACTTCGACTTCCTGGTCGGCTGTCGGGGTTCTGATGTGCCGCGGCACTCGCATTGATGGTCATTCGAAGATCCTGAGGTAGCGCCAAAAGGGTCGCGAGCTAAAGCTACCTCCCTCGGGGGCAATTATCAGCCTGGCAGAGATAGCTCCACGCAGAGTGACGAAGAGCTTAAAAAAGAGGACGCGCAATGACCGCCAGGTTGACCGACAAGCATATTCTGGTAACCGGTGCTGCCACCGGCATCGGCCGCGCCATTGCCGAGGCCTGCGTCCGCGAGGGTGCCACGGTCGCCTTGCTGGATAGAGACGGTGATAACGTCGAGAGGCTGGCAGCGCAACTGCGCAGCGAAGGACACAATGCTCAGGCGTTGGTGGCAGATATTGCTGATCGCGCAATGGTGGACGCCGCCGTGGCGAAGGCACGGGAGATTAACGGGCCCTTGACCACCTTGGTTAATAACGCCGGAATGAATGTCTTCCATGATCCACTCGCCATGCCGGATGACGCCTGGCAACTTTGCCTAGCGGTCGATCTGGAAGGTGCCTGGTTCTGTAGCCGGGCGGTGTTGCCGGACATGTTGGCGCAGGGCGACGGTGCCATTATCAACATCGCCTCCACCCACAGCTTCTCGATTATTCCCGGTTGTTTTCCCTACTCGGTAGCCAAGCACGGCTTGATTGGCTTAACCCGATCGCTCGGCATTGAATACGCACCGCGGGGCGTGCGGGTCAATGCCATCGCGCCGGGCTATATTGCCACCTCGGCGGTAGAGGCGCATTGGCAGTCCTTCGATGACCCCGTCGCGGCTAAGGCACGCATCGAAGCCTTGCTGCCACCAGGGCGGTTAGGGCAACCCGAGGAAGTCGCCATGACGGTGGTCTTCCTGGCTTCAGATGAGGCCCCCTTTATCAACGCCAGTTGCCTGACTATCGACGGAGGCCGCAGCGTGGTTTATCACGACTGACAGTTGTTATGGTCGTTGAGTGCTTGCAAGGAATATCTGGATATTAGTGGCGTGAATAGAGTTTAGGCTGTATCCACGGGTTTAAACGTTAGTGCTTAGTTTTCCTTCAGCGAGCTCAATCTCTTGAGTAGATTGTCTTGGAAGAAATATTCCTTTTATACAATCTGGATTAATGATGGCAAGTTGAATATGGTTTTCAGAAAAAAACTTGGCTCCATCGTATAGTGGATCGCCTTCGATAAACGCGGCTCTAACAGAGTCAAAGGGTTCACCCTGTTCCTTGGCTAATGCACATGCATAACGGATTACAGCACAGTCAAGCTAACGGGCTTTAAAATCAAAATCTGTTTTTCCAAACGATCTATTCTCAGGCAGTGGTGTACCTTCTGCCTCTAAATCGTCTTTTAGCTGCTGACAAGCTTCTTTAAGAAAATCATTATATTTTTGGTCAAGCAAATCCAGACAGTTGCCGAGCTCAATTACTGCGCCCAGTACAAAGGGATCTTTAACATTAGAAGCAGCCCGCTGGCTATCTTGAAGGGCATACTGATGCGCTCTTTCAAGATTATTTTCCCAAAAGTAAACGCCATTGCCCAGCCAATCATACTTATTATTACTGTGTTTGAATTCAGATTTTTGGTTCAGGATACTGATGGCAATATCTTTATCTAACCCATGAAAACCATAGACAATTGTCGGTTTTGATGAATACATTAGGTCTTAACGTGTGCCGTATGGTTGCCTTTAGACTTAGATGGACTGAAAAAACGCTTATCAAGACGTCCTTGTGAATCAAGGATGTGCGCATCTTTAAGCAATTTCATTCTTTGCTCATGAGTGCGGTTCTGCCCAGCTGCCTTAACTTTTTGTGTCAATTGATGAATAGACATAAAATACTCCCTTGTACATTTTCATGCTAATCGACCTTTTGGCTACAGGCAAGTAGCTGATCCAGACTTAGCCTGGCTATCTAACAGCGTCTCGCCATCGGTGGCATTTAGCGCCATGGTGATGCCTCCCATGCAGGTCATGTCGCGATCCCAGGCGCAGTGTTCGATGCGGGTGGTGCCCATCAGTTCGGCCACTAGGGCATCGTCAATGGCGGTGTGCATGGCGGCTTGCATGGCGTCAAAGCCGCGCACGCCGGAGCCGGTAATCAGCACGAGATCGGGGTTAAAGAGCGCCAGCACATTGGCAATGCCGAACCCCAGCGCCCGCCCAGCCTCGGCGTAAATACGCTGGGCTGTCGGGTCGCCTTTTAATGCTAACTGTGTCAGCGCCTGCATCTGCTGCTCTGAGGGGTGTGCGCTGTCGCCGGAGGGAAGCGCTAAATGATCCGCGGCGGCGCGATAGAGCGCATAATCGCTAGTGTAAGCTTCAATGCAGCCCCGTCGCCCGCAGGCGCACAGGGCGCCATCGGGTTGGTATTTGCTGTGCCCAAACTCCGCCGCTGAGCCATTGGCACCTAGAAAGGGCACGCCGTTAATCAATACCGACATACCGATACCGTAGCCCAGCATAATGACCACCAAGTTGGGGCAGTCTGCATAGGCGGGCTGTGCCGCTAGAACGCTGGCGATGCAGTTGGCATCGTTTTCCAGCAGTACGCTGCAGTGAAAACGCTCCGCTAATCGCGTCGATATCGGTGCGTTACGAAAGCTTAAAGCGGGGGACCAGATAATCGTACCGCTTTGCGACGAGACTACCCCCTGCACTGCCAAACAGATCCCCGCCAAGCGTTGAAATCCCTTTAGCTGTTGCGCGCAAACAGTGCTGATCTTCTCTTCCAGCAGCGCTTCCAGGTCGTCGGCGCTCAGCGTCAGGGTGGGCACTGCGTGGTGTTCGCTTTGGCGTACCTGACCCGAAAAATCGCCCACCACCAACTGGATCTCATTGATCGATAGCTTGATACACACCACGCAGGCGGCATTAGGGTCGAGTTCAATCAAGGTTTTTGGTCGGCCACGCCCGGTGGGGCGGGGTGTTTCGGGTGGCCGTTCCGTGATCAACCCCTGCTGGAGTAGTTCGGCGCTGATCGAGGTGACGGTGGCAGAGCTAATGCCATTGAGTGCGCCTAGGTCGATGCGTGCCACCGATCCTTGGTCACGCAGAGTGCGTATCACCGCCAGGGTGTTGTCGAGGCGGCTAGTATCAGTCGACGGAAGGGCCATAGGGTCGCCGTTATAGTTCGTGTTGAAAAAAAGCAGTGCTGCACATTGCTGAGCGCTCTCATCGTGGGGTGTGAGCGCAATTGTCAAAATACGACCTAAGTTGCATATGCAAATATTTATTTTAGCACCTAAAGTAAATCAAGCATCAACCTAAATCAATCGATGTTGATAAGCCCCCAACACAATAACAACAGACTTCATCAGGTGGCCTCATGCTGTTATCAGCGCGCAAACTCTGCCGCTCGTTTGGCGAAAACCAAGTGTTATTCGACGTTGATCTCGACCTGCAGGCGGGCGAAGTGCACGCCTTGCTGGGTGAGAACGGCGCCGGTAAATCGACCCTGGTAAAAATCCTGGCCGGTTACCTTCGCCCCACCTCCGGTGAGGTCCTGGTGGACGGCAGCCAACGGCACTATCGCTCCAGCGGTGAGGCAGAGGCCGACGGCGTGGTGATGATTCACCAGGAGTTGGCACTGGCGGAACAGCTCAGCGTAGAGGAGAACATCTTCTTGGGCCGCGAACTGCGCCGTGGAGTGTTTCTGGATCGACGAGCCATGCGGGAACGCAGCCGGACGGCACTGTTGGAGCTCGAAACCGACGTTGATCCACGTGCTCGAGTGAAAGACCTTAGCACCTCTGATCAGCAGATGGTGGAGATCGCCAAGGCGATCACCCGGGATGTGCGCGTGCTGATTATGGACGAGCCCACCGCCACACTGACGGAAAACGAAGTATCGGTGCTATTCGCACTCATCGACCGTTTGCGCCAACGTGGTGTGGCGATTCTGTATATCTCCCACAAGCTGCGTGAAATTGAGCAGATTGCCGACCGCGTGACGGTATTGCGCGACGGCCATTTGGTCGATAGCGGCTCCATGACTGGACGCAGCAAGGAAGAGTTGGCACGGCTGATGGTGGGGCGTGAGATCACTGAAATGTACCCACCGCGTACGCATCTCCCCTCCGATGCGCCGGTGGTGCTGGAAGCGCGGGATATGGTGGTGCCCGGGGCCGTTAAACAGGCCAGCTTTACCCTGCGCCAGGGGGAAGTGTTGGGGTTTGGTGGCATCGTGGGCGCTGGCCGAACCGCGCTGATTGAAGCCGTGCTGGGTCTGCGCAGTAAAAGCGCCGGTCAGGTGCTACGCAATGGTCAACCGGTGGTATTGCGACACCTGCGCGATGCGGTGCACCAACGAATTGCTTATCTCACCGAGGATCGCAAGGGCAAAGGCTTGGTGCTCAATATGGATCTGCGCTCCAACGTTACGTTGCTCAATTTACGCGCTCACTGCCATCCGCTTATTGACCGCCGGCGTGAAGAGCAGGCCTTTCAACAGGCCATCCAGCGCTTCGATATCCGCCTGCGGACGGCAGCGCGCACCGCTGCCGAACTCTCCGGCGGTAACCAGCAGAAGCTGCTGCTCGCCAAGGTGATGTCCATTGCCCCTGAAGTCGTGATTATCAATGAACCGACCCGGGGCATCGATGTGGGAACCAAGCACCAGATCTATCACTTTATCCATGAATTAACCGAGGCGGGCTGCTCGGTGATATTGATCTCTTCAGAAATGGGCGAGCTGATCGGCCTTTCCCACCGGGTGGCGGTAATGTGCGCCGGGGTACTCACCGGGGTGCTTGAAGGCGAGCAAATAAACGAACACGAAATCATGCAGTACGCATCCGGCATTAAGGGAGCAGAGGTCGATGAGCAGCGTCATGGCTAATAACAAAACGACTAATAAAGCAGCTAACCAAATGATCAAGCAAAAAGGCTTCGCCATAGACCTGAAAACCTGGGGGCCCTTTGTAGCACTGGTGGTTCTGGCGCTACTGGGCGTGCTGATTAATCCGGCTTTTCTAGGGCTGGATAATCTCTCCAACATGCTTACCCGCAGTGCCTTTATCGGCATTATTGCCATTGGCGCTACCTTTGTAATTACCGCCGGCGGGTTGGATCTTTCGGTAGGGGCAATGGCGGCCTTTATTGCCGGGGTGATGATTATTTTGATGAACAGCCTCGTCGAGCAGTTTGGCGCCGGGCTGACCACCGTGCTGTTCGGCGTGGGTGCCTCGCTGCTGCTGGGGCTGTGCGCTGGCTTTATCAACGGCATGGTGACTACCAAAGGCAAAATTGAGGCGTTTATTGTCACCCTCGGCACTATGGGGATTTACCGCTCACTGGTCACGTACCTCGCCGATGGCGGCACCCTCACCCTGGACTGGGCAGTGCGTGATATCTATCGGCCGATGTATTACGGCAGCTTCCTGGGCATCACCATTCCGGTCTGGGTGTTTCTATTTGTCGCCATTGTTGGCTACATTCTGCTCAACTACACCCGCTTCGGGCGCTACTGCTTTGCCATCGGCTCCAATGAAAAAGTGGCCGAATACAGCGCTATTCACGTCGATCGCATCAAAACCATGACCTACATGCTGCAGGGTGTGTGCGTGGCTTTGGCGACAATTATCTATGTGCCCCGGCTGGGCTCTGCATCGGGTGCCACCGGGGTACTCTGGGAGCTTGAGGCGATTGCCGCGGTGATCATCGGCGGCACCATGCTCAAGGGCGGGCATGGGCGTATCTGGGGCACGGTGGTGGGCGCCATCATGCTCACCATGATTGGCAATATTCTCAACTTGACCGATGCCATTTCTAACTATCTCAACGGGACGGTGCAGGGGATCATCATCATTGTGGCGGTCTACCTGCAGCGTGCCTCGTGGAGAAAAGCAGCGCCTTAAGGCACTGAAAAGAATGTAAAAACCAGAAAAACGTTCGCAACATCAACCCTTAGCAGCTCGCAACGCAGCAAGTAAAAACAGCAAAACAATTACAAACACGAAAGGAGCATCACTATGCGAACCATCAAGACAGCAGTGAAGGCCTGCGTCACTACTGCAGCACTCACTTCAGCAATAGGGCTCTCCGGCGCCGCGGTTGCCCAGGAGTACACCATCGGTGTCTCCATTCCCGCCGCCACCCATGGTTGGACGGGGGGCGTTAACTACCATGCCGAAGAGGCCAAAAAACGCCTCGAGGAGCTCTATCCTGACATTGAGATCACCATCTCCACAGCGGGCACGGCGGGAGAGCAGGCCAATGATCTAGAAGACTTGGTGTCGCTGCGCAACATCGACGCGCTGGTGGTGCTGCCGTTTGAGTCTGGGCCACTGACCGATCCGGTGCGCCGGGTTAAAGAGTCTGGGGTGTTCGTCACCGTGGTAGATCGAGGCCTGACGGAAGAGGGGATCCAGGATCTCTATGTAGCGGGGAATAACCATGAACTAGGCCGCGTTTCCGGTGAGTACATCCGCGAACGCCTTGATGATCAGGGCGACATTGTGGTGCTGCGCGGTATTCCCACGGTGATCGACGATGAGCGGGTGCAGGGCTTCCAGGAAGCGATCGAAGGCTCCGAGGTCAACATCCTCGATATGCAGCATGCCAACTGGAACCGTGATGATGGCTTTGAAGTGATGCAGGACTACCTATCGCGCTTCGACAATATCGACGCCGTCTGGGCCCAGGATGACGATATCGCGCTAGGGGTAATTGAAGCAGTGCGCCAAGCGGATCGTGAAGACGAGCTGTTTATCGTCGGCGGGGCGGGCATGAAGGACATTATTAAACGGGTGATGGATGGTGATGAGCTGGTGCCAGTGGACGTGTTGTATCCACCTGCCATGATCGCCACCGCCATGGACCTGACCGTACAGCACTTTGTCTCCAATGGCCCGGTGTTGGGTGAGTACATTCTAGGCTCGCCGCTGATTACCCAGGAGAATGCCGAGCAGTACTACTTCCCCGATTCGCCGTTCTGACCGCGTATTGATTGCGTAGTGATTAATAGGCGCGGGTAAAAGCACCATCCCAACCCGCGCCTACCCAAGCACTTAATCCAAACGATATTGAGAGAGTCCTATGAAAACAATCAAAGGGCCAGCGCTCTTTCTCGCCCAGTTCGCCGGTGATGAAGCCCCCTTTAATAGCCTCGACAGCATTGCTGCTTGGGCGGCGGGGCTTGGGTATCAGGGCGTGCAGATTCCCAGCTGGGATGCACGCATGATCGATCTCAAACGTGCTGCCGAGAGCCGCACCTACTGCGATGAGATCAAAGGCACACTGGCCGAACACGGCTTGGCGCTCACCGAACTCTCCACCCATCTTCAGGGCCAGTTGGTCGCCGTACATCCCGTTTATGACGAGATGTTCGACGGCTTCGCGGTGCCCGAAGTGCGCGGAAATCCCAAGGCGCGCCAGGCCTGGGCGGTTGATCAACTAAAGCTGGCCGCCAAGGCATCGCAAAATCTCGGCCTCACCGACCACGGCACCTTTTCCGGGTCGCTGGCGTGGCCGTTCATCTATCCCTGGCCCCAGCGTCCGGCGGGTTTGGTCGAGACGGCGTTCGACGAGTTGGCGAATCGCTGGCGGCCGATTTTGGATGCATTTGATGAAGCGGGCGTGAACCTCTGCTACGAGATTCATCCCGGCGAAGACCTGCACGACGGCATCACCTTTGAGATGTTCCTTGAGCGGGTCGGTAACCACCCCCGCTGCCACATCCTTTACGATCCCAGCCACCTGATCCTGCAGCAGCTCGACTACCGCGGCTTTCTGGACGTGTATCGCGACCATATTCAGATGTTTCACGTTAAGGACGCCGAGTTTAACCCCAGCCCCAAGCAGGGCGTTTATTCCGGCTATCAGTCATGGACAGAGCGCGCGGGGCGCTTTCGCTCCCTGGGCGATGGCCAAATCGACTTCAAGTCGATCTTTTCCTGGATGGCGGCCAACGACTATCACGGCTGGGCGGTGCTGGAGTGGGAGTGCTGCTTGAAGCATCCGGAAGTCGGCGCCCGTGAAGGCGCGACCTTTATTCGCGACCACATTATTGAGGTCACCGAGCGGGCGTTTGACGATTTTGCCAGCGGCGGGTCTGACGACGCTGCCAATCGCCGCATCCTCGGTCTTTAATAACGCGCCTCAATTAATTCAACCCCATTAATTCAACGACAGCGGAGGGCAATACGACATGAGCAATCAACACGACACGCCGCGTCGGCTGCGCCTGGGCATGGTCGGCGGTGGCCAAGGAGCGTTTATCGGCGGGGTGCACCGCATCGCCGCGCGGTTGGATGACCATTTCGAACTGGTTGCCGGGGCCTTTGCCTCTGACCCTGATCGCAGCCGGGCCGCCGCCGCGGAGCTGCACGTTGACGCCGAACGCGCTTACCCCGACTACCAGACCATGGCCGAAGCGGAGCAGCAGCGGCCGGATGGCATCGATGTGGTCGCCATTGTGACCCCCAACCATGTTCACTTCGACGTAGCGCGCACCTTTTTAGAAGCGGGTTTTCACGTCATCTGCGACAAGCCGATGACGATCACCCTGGACGAGGCGCAAACCCTCGCCGAGCTGGTGGAACGGACGGGGCTGTTCTTCGGTTTAACCCATAACTACTCCGGCTACTCGCTGGTACGCCAGGCGCGTGAAATGGTCGCCAACGGTGAGCTGGGTGACCTTCGCGTCGTCCAGGTGGAGTACCCGCAAGATTGGCTCTCCACCCGCCTGGAAGAGAGCGGCGTCAAGCAAGCTGAGTGGCGCACCGATCCCAAACGCAGCGGCCCGGCAGGTTGTTTGGGTGATATCGGCACTCACGCCTACCACCTGGCGCGCTATGTGACCGGCCTGCAACTGGAGTCACTCGCCGCCGATATGCACACCTTTGTCGAAGGGCGAGCGTTGGATGACAACGTACATATGCTGCTGCGCTTCAAGGGCGGCGCGCGGGGCATGCTGTGGTCTAGCCAAGTCGCGCCGGGCAACGAAAACGGTCTGCAGCTCCGCGTTTATGGCAGCAAGGGTGGCCTTGCCTGGCGCCAGGAAACGCCCAATCAGCTAGTGCATTCGCCACTGGGAGAGCCGCCACGGATATTGACCCGCAACGGCCCAGGCCTGGGCGAAGCGGCCATGGCGGCTGCACGCATTCCACCGGGGCATCCGGAAGGCTATCTCGAAGCCTTTGCCCAGCTCTATCGCGATTTCGCTGTGCAAATTCACGCCCATCAACGGGGTGAGCGCGCTGAGGCGCTGGCGTTGCAAACCCCGGGAGTCGCCGACGGTGTCGATGGCCTTACGTTTATTACCCGCGCGCTGGCCTCGTCCGCTGCCGGTGGGCAGTGGGTGGATATTTAAAACGCGGTTAAAGCACGCCTAAAAGAAAGAGGTGGGAAACAATATGAATCAACACTCAGCGCGCTATACAAGCCTTGAACAGCGTGTGGTCTTTATTACCGGCGGCGGCAGCGGCATTGGCGCCTCGCTTACCCGAGCCTTTCATCTTCAGGGCGCGCGGGTGGTGTTTGTCGATATTAACGATGAGGCCAGCGAGGCGTTGGTCGAAGAGCTCCGCGTCGAGACCGGCGAGGCACCGCACTACCACCACTGCGACATCCGCGATGTGGCCAGCCTACAGCAGGTTATCGCCGAGACCGGCCAGGATCTCGGGCCAATCCATACCCTGGTCAACAATGCTGCCAGCGATGATCGTCACGCCTGGCAGGATGTGGATGTTGCTTATTGGGATGAACGTATGTCGCTCAACCTGCGGCCGATGTTCTTTGCTGCCCAGGCAGCGGCTGAGCAGATGATGCAAGCGGGCGGTGGCTCGATCATTAATTTTGGCTCGGTCAGCGTGCAGATGGCGCTGGGTGGATTACCCGCTTATGTCACCGCCAAAGCGGCGGCGCACGGCCTGACCCGCAGCCTGGCCCGGGAGCTGGGTGAGCACAATATCCGCGTTAATACCTTGGTGCCCGGTTCGGTGATAACCGAACGCCAGCTCGAAAAGTGGATTAGCCCTGAGGATGAAGTCGCCATTCAACAACGCCAGTGCCTAAAAATGCGTCTTGAAGCCCAGCATATCGCCCCCGTCGTGCTGTTTTTAGCCAGTTCTGAAAGCCAGGCGATTACCGGCCAGGAGTTGGCGGTGGATGCCGGCTGGGCATGAGCCCGCTAACGTTGAAATAATATTAGGAGAACATTATGCAGGTAGCTAACAATGACAACGTGTCCTGTTCACGTCCGCGTTCCTTAGCGCTAGCCATTGCCGTTACTGCTGCTTTGAGTTCAGGCGCAGCGGCGGCTGAGACCACGGTGACAGTATTAAGAATTGAGAGCAGCAGCGCTGAAAAGGACTACTACAACGAAGTAGTTGCCGCCTATGAGGCGGAGCATCCCGACGTTAATGTCGAGTTCGAATACCTTGCCAACGAAGCGTACAAAACGCGCCTGCCTACCATGCTGCAGTCCAGCCAGCGCCCGGATATCTATTACACCTGGGGCGGCGAAGGGCTGCGCGATCAGGTGGATGCGGGGTTTGTCCGCGACTTAACCGAGCCGATGCGCGATGGCTGGCAGGATATTTACCCTGAGTCCGCAGTGCGCGCCTTTACCCTGGATGATCGTGTCTATGGCGCGCCGCTCTACGCCACGGTGGTGGGTATCTGGGCGAACACCGCGCTGACTGAGCAAGCGGGGGTCGATGCAGAAGCGATTAAGACCTGGGCGGATTTTGAAAACGCCGTGGTGGCGCTGCGGGAAGAGGGCATAACCCCGCTGGTGGTCGGTGGTCAGGATGGCTGGCCGCTGCACTTCTATTGGGGCTCTTTAGTCACCCGCTTGGCCGGGGGGGAGGGCATCGAAGCGGCCAAAAGCGGTGACAACGGTGGCTTTAACGGCGAACCCTTTGTACGTGCTGGTGAAATGCTGCAGTCGTTGGTTGAGCTTGATCCTTTTCAGTCCGGCTTTATGGCCACTTCCTACGAGCGCGCCAGCGGCATGTTTGGCGATGGCGAGGCTGCCTTCCACGTGATGGGTGACTGGGATTATCTGCCTTCCAAACAGCGCTCGGTGAGCGGAGAGGGTGTTCCGGATGACGACTTGCGATTTATTCCTTTCCCAGAGGTCGCGGATGGTGAGGGCAACGCACAGAGTTTTGGCGGCATGAACGGTTTTGCTGTCACTCGTGACGCCCCCGACGAAGCGGTGCAATTCCTGCGCTTTTTACTCAATGCGGAGAACCAGCGTAAAGCGGCGGCGACGGGGATCTTTGTGCCGGTTGCCGAGGGCTCCGCCGAAGCGCTTGAAACCCCCTATGCCCGCCGCGTCGCTGAAATTCTCGATGAATCCGACTTCCACCAAGTGTTCCTGGATCAAGCGCTGGGAACGTCCGTAGGCGCGACGATTAACGATATTAGCGGCGACCTCGCGCAAGGCGTTATTACTCCGGAAGAGGCCACAGCGCGGGTCGAAGAAGCCTGGCAGTTTAGATGATCCACCCGCTAAAAGAGCACGCGCGTTAACGCCCGTGCTCATCCATGCTCTGCCTCGGAGTTTGCCATGACCACGCTTGACCGAACCGCCGTGCCGCGGAGAGGGAATGCTGACCGGGTGAAGAAAGGTTTGGTGAGCGGTAAATTCACCGCGCTATTAATCCTGCTTCCACCGGCGTTAATCCTTTTTTCGCTGTTCGTCATTCTGCCACTAGCGGATGCCGTCTATTACAGCGGTTTCTCCTGGAATGGCTACGGTGCGCCCAGTGACTTTGTCGGCTCGCAAAATTATCAGCGCCTGCTTGATCACTCGGTGTTTCATACCGCGCTGTGGAATACCGCCAAACTGATACTGGTATCACTACTGATTCAGATGCCCCTGGCACTGGGGTTAGCACTGTTGGTGTACCGTAAAACGCCCACCAATACTCTGTTTAGGCTGGTGTTTTTCCTGCCCTACATCTTGGCGGAAGTGGCCGCGGGGCTCATCTGGAGCTTTGTTTTTGACGGCGACTACGGCATTACCAGTTCGCTGTTGCATGCCATGGGCCAGGAGTCGGTATATGTACTGGCCGACCACCAGTGGGCGTTTCCGGCGATTATGACCGTGATCGTTTGGAAGTACTTTGGTTTCCATATGATGATCTACATTGCCGCCCTGCAGAGCGTGCCCAAGGATCTGGTTGAAGCCGCCAAGCTTGAAGGGGCTAAACCCCGCCAAGTGGCGCTTTTTGTACAAATCCCGCTGATTAAGCATGCCATCGTGGTGAGTGGTTTCTTTGCCATTATCGGTTCGCTACAGATTTTCGACATTATTATCCCGATGACCAACGGCGGCCCCTCTAACTCGACTCATACCATCGTTACCTACCTGTACAGCTTCGGTCTCTCACGGCTCAATATTGGCTTTGGTAGCGCCGCTGCGGTAGTGCTGTTTGTGCTCGCTATCGGAATCGCCTTCTTCTACCAACGCACCACCGGCAAGGGGAGTAAGGCATGAAAAGTATCACTACCCGTAACACCCTGCGCGTGATCATTCTGATCGTGGTGGCGAGCGTGGTGATCGGCCCCCTGTTAGCGGCGTTTTTCGGTGGCTTTAAGGGCAATTCTGAGCTGCGCACCAATCCGCTGTGGCTGCCCGATAGTTGGGATGCCGGTAATTACATCGGCATCCTGATGGACGGCAATTTCTGGCGCTATTTGGGTAACTCTTTCTTCATCTCGTTAATGACGGTGTTTTTAACCCTGGTGGTGGGGGCCGCTGCGGCTTACGTGTTTTCGCAGATCCGCTTCTTCGGCGCCAAGTTGATCCTCTCCTATCTGCTGCTAGGGCTGATGTTTCCCTTCGCGGCGGCCATTTTGCCGCTGTTTATCAAGGTGCGGGATTTGGGCCTGCTGGATACCTATTGGGCGGTGATTCTGCCCCAGACGGCATTTGGTTTGTCGCTAGCCATCCTGCTCTTTAAGGCCTTCTTCGACCAGCTGCCTAAAGAGCTGTTTGAAGCGGCCTATGTGGATGGGTGCAGCTATTTGCGCTTCTTCTGGTCGTTCACGCTGCCGCTCTCGACCCCCATTTTGGCCACCGTGGGCGTGTTTGTGTTTGTGCAGAGCTGGAACAACTTCCTACTGCCGTTAGTGGTGCTCAACGACCGCTCTATCTACACCTGGCCACTGGGTATGATGCAGTTCCAAGGGGAGTACCTTACCCAGTGGAACATGATTCTAGCCTTCGTGACCTTGACCATCATACCGGCGGTTATTTTCTTTCTCGCCGCCCAGAAGTACATCGTGGCTGGCCTGACCGGCGGCTCGGTTAAGGGATAAAGGAGGATCCATAATGAACGATATTATTCATAACCCGATTCTGGCCGGGTTCAATCCTGACCCCTCTATTTGTCGGGTAGGCGACGACTACTACTTGGCCACATCGACCTTTGAGTGGTACCCAGGCGTTCAGATCCACCACTCCCGCGACCTGGCTAACTGGAAGCTGGTCACACGGCCGTTGAGCCGGGCCAGCCAGCTGGATATGCGCGGCAATCCAGATTCCTGCGGGATCTGGGCGCCCTGTTTGAGTTTCGCCGACGGCCTATTTTGGCTGGTCTACACCGATATGAAGCGTTACGAGGGTAACTTTAAGGATGGCCATAACTACCTGGTCACTGCCCCGCATATAGAGGGCCCCTGGAGCGATCCGGTCCATCTCAATTCGAGCGGCTTTGACCCTTCGCTATTTCATGACAGCGATGGCCGCAAGTGGCTGATTAACCTGCAGTGGGATTATCGCCAGCGGGAAGGGCGGGATCGCTTCGGCGGCATTGTGCTGCAACAGTACGATCCTGAGCAACGACGCTTGGTGGGCGATATCAACAATATTTTCGCCGGTACCGAACTGAAGCTCACAGAAGGTTCGCATCTCTACCGGCATGATGGTTGGTACCACCTCTTGGTGGCCGAGGGCGGCACTGGCTACCAGCATGCGGTGACCATGGCGCGTTCAAAAACGCTGACAGGCCCTTACGAGGTACATCCCAACAATCCACTTCTGACGAGTCGAGATGATCCTGAAAACCCGCTACAGCGGGCTGGCCATGCAGATTTGGTCGACTCCCCTGAAGGTGATACTTACTTGGTGCATTTATGCAGCAGGCCCCTGCCAGGCACCCGGCTATCGCCGATGGGGCGCGAGACCGCTATTCAGCGCGTGGAGTGGGGTGAAGATGGCTGGCTACGGCTCGCTGAGGAGGACAATGCACCAGCGTTAAAGATGGCGATGAGTGGGGTGACGCAGAAGCCGCCTGCTCATGCAGAGCGCTACGAGTTCAAATCAGCAACGCTACCCGATGCATTTCAGTGGCTGCGTTCCCCCTATCCGGAAAGGCTGTTTTCGCTCACCGAACGGCCCGGTTACCTACGTCTTTTTGGCCGTGAGTCGGTAGGTTCCTGGTTTGAGCAGGCGTTAGTGGCGCGCCGCCAGGACAGCATCTACTGCAGTGCCGAAACGACTCTCACCTTTGAACCCGAGGATATTCAGCAGTTTGCCGGGCTTATCGCCTACTACAACCGCTTCAAGTTCCACTATTTAGCGGTGACCTTGAACGATGCAGGCGACAAGGTGCTCAGCATTATCAGTTGCCTGGATGATTGGCCGAACGGGAACTTGAGTATCGCCGAAGAAGGTGTCCGCCTTACCCCAGATGCCAAGATTCGGCTTGGGCTGGATATCCACGCCCGGGAACTGCGCTTTCGCTATGCCCAGGGAGGTCAGCCCTGGCAATCGATTGGGCCAGCATTAGATGCTGGCCTGCTTTCCGACGAAGGCAGTGGTCGTGCCCACGGCTATTTCACCGGCAATTTTCTAGGCATGGCCGCCCACGACATTAGTGGACGTGGCACTCCCGCTGATTTCCAGGCGTTTTGCTATCGCCGTGCCCCTCTTTCAGAGACGAGATAAGCTCATGGCTGAAGTAACACTACGCGACATTGAAAAGACGTTTCATGGCAAAACCACGGTAATCCCTGATTTAAATCTGCATATCGAAGATGGCTCTTTCACCGTGCTGGTTGGGCCTTCTGGCTGCGGAAAATCCACCTTGCTGCGTATGATTGCAGGCCTGGAGACCGTGACTCAGGGCACGATCACTATCGGCGGCGAAGACGTTACCACCGCCGAGCCGAGTGACCGGGACATTGCCATGGTCTTTCAGTCTTACGCGCTTTATCCGCACATGACGGTCGCCCGCAATATCGACTTCGGCATGCGGCTGGCAAAAGTGCCCACCGAAGAGCGAGAAGCCAAAGTGGCCGAGGCCGCGCGCTTGCTCAATCTTGAGGATCTGCTCGAGCGTAAACCCGCGGAGTTATCCGGTGGGCAGCGCCAGCGGGTGGCGATAGGGCGCGCCATTGTGCGCAGCCCCGGTGTATTTCTCTTCGACGAGCCGCTCTCTAATCTGGACGCTTCGTTACGCAACCGCATGCGGGTCGAGTTGGCCGAACTGCATCAACGGCTCGAGACCACCATGGTGTATGTCACCCACGATCAGGTCGAGGCGATGACCCTGGCCGACTGCATTGTGGTAATGAACGCTGGGCAGATTGAGCAAATGGGCAAGCCCATGGCGCTTTATCAACGCCCCGAAACGCTGTTTGTAGCTGGTTTTATTGGCTCGCCGAAAATGAATTTGATCGAAGGTGAACTAGCGGCGGCTTACGGTGCCACCACTCTAGGCATACGGCCCGAGCATCTAGAGGTGAGCCGCGAGAAGGGCGAGTGGAAAGGACGTGTGCGATTCATCGAGAAGCTGGGTGCTGACTCTTTCGCCTATATAGATAGCGAGCAGACCGGCCCGCTCACCGTCCGTCTCTCTGGCGATGTCGATCTTAGCCATGGCGATACGCTTTTTATCACTCCCCAGCAGGCCCAACTCCACGCGTTTGATGCCGATGGAAAGCGGTTGCCTGATGGCGCGTTGCAGCAACCTTCAACCCGTCACGAAAGCTCCCTATATCACTGACGATTTTCAATTTTTCCAACTACCAATACGCAAAACAACGCTCAATAACAAATCCAAGGAGCTAGACAATGACAACACAAAGAACGCTAAGCCGCTCATCGTATATCTTGGTGATCTGTTGTATTGCCGCCATCGGCGGTTTCCTGTTTGGTTTCGACAGTGGCGTGATCAACGGCACTGTGGATGGCCTGCAGGCCTCTTTTAACTCCGATAGCGCAGGCACGGGCTTTAATGTGGCGTCGATGCTACTGGGCTGCGCGATCGGTGCTTTCTTTGCGGGTCGCCTGGCGGATCGCTTTGGCCGTCGCACGCTGCTGATCGTGGCGGCGGTGTTCTTTCTGATCAGCGCCTGGGGCTCCGGCGTTGCCGGTAGCTCGATGGAGTTTGTGATCTATCGCATTCTCGGTGGGCTTGCCGTAGGCGCCGCCAGTGTCATGACCCCGGCTTATATCAGTGAGGTAGCACCATCGGCCTACCGAGGACGCCTAGCCACTATTCAACAGGTGGCGATTATTTCTGGCCTTTTTATGGCATTTTTGAGTAATTATGTCTTGGCCTATGTAGCGGGCTCGGCCATGTCAGAACTATGGTTTGGCTTCGCGACCTGGCGTTGGATGTTCTGGATTGAATTGATACCGGCTTCTGTTTTCCTGGTGGCATTGCTGTTTATTCCTGAAAGCCCGCGCTACCTGATCAGCACCGGTAAGCAGGGCGAAGCCCGCCGTGTGCTTGGGTTAGTAATGCCTGAGCGTGATGTCAGCAGCAAAATTGATGAAATTAATACCACTCTGGATCAAGATCACAAGCCACGGTTGAAAGATGTGATCAACCGTTCCACGGGCAAGATACATGGCATCGTCTGGGTGGGTATTGGCTTGGCGGTTTTCCAGCAGTTGGTGGGCATTAACGTCGTTTTCTACTATGGCGCAGTGCTATGGCAGTCAGTGGGTTTCTCCGAAGGCGATGCGCTGCTGATCAACGTGATTTCGGGCGCTGTGAGTATTGGCGCTTGCCTACTGGCGATTGCGCTGATCGACAAAATTGGCCGCAAACCGCTGCTTTGGAGTGGTTCGGTTGGCATGGCGGGGACACTGGCGTGCCTCTCCTATGCGTTTTCTACAGCGACGATGGTGGATGGCAGCCTACAGTTATCGAGTGATATGGGCGTATTTGCACTGCTGTGCGCCAACCTTTATGTGCTGTTTTTTAACGCCTCGTGGGGGCCGGTGATGTGGGTCATGCTGGGTGAAATGTTCCCCAATCAAATGCGCGGCTCGGGGCTGGCGATTGCTGGTCTTTTCCAGTGGCTGGCCAACTTCGGTATCACCATGACCTTCCCGATTATGCTGGCATCTATTGGCTTGTTTGGGGCCTACGGGTTTTATGCGATCAGTGCCGTTGCCTCTGTCTTCTTTGTTATCTACTTCGTCAAAGAGACGCGCGGGAAAGAGCTCGAAGAAATGGCTTACGAGTAAGTCACTTTCACTTTGTTGCCCCGATTGCATGATTAACCGGGGATCATGTGTCTATTTTAAACAGTATAAGTCTAGTTTTTGTTAATAAAATCAAAGGGTTGGCGTGTGTTTAAAACATATAAGCAATTGTTTAACAATGCTTTTTGTTAACTATTGGCACAGGCTGGCACGGGCACTGCAATGCAGTAGGTAAGAGTGGAACAGGTAGGACGATCTGACGCTCTTACTCATTAAACCCAGTGCGATGCTCGCACAGATGTTTAAGTAGCAACGTTTGATAGGAGCAGTATCATGATGAAGACGGAATCTCTCAAGAAACTTGGCATCCTAGGTGTATCATTTGGCCTGTTGGCCAGCCCACTTGCGTTTGCTCAAGTGGACAGCAGTGACGAGTACGAAGAACCGACCCCGCAAGAAGAAACGACGCAGGATGATCAAGGTACCTACAACAGCTACGACACTGAGCAAGATAAAGGTTCGGATGTAGGCACTGAGTATGAAGAGGAAGAGCAAGAATTCACTTACGAAGAAGAGGAAGAGGAGCAAGAAGTACCCGCCACCGATGAAGAGGAGGATGATTCCGGCTGGTAATTGCAATCTTTAAGGAATAACTTTTCTCGGGCTCAAGGATGAGTCGACGGATGCCCCGCCAACTGCGGGGCATCTTTGTATGTGGCCGTTAACAGTATCAACCAAAGCGCACGATATAATTTCGCGCTAAGGTGTTAAGCATCGGCGCGCTTAACAATTTGAGAACGCTACCCACAAGGATGTCTCGATGCCCCTGAACTGGTCGCCCTTAAAATGGACAGACAAGCCCCAACTGCCCAAGGCCGAGGGCCGCATAGCGGCGATTGACCTAGCCCGTGGTATAGCCATCGGCTTGATGATTATTAGCCATTCAGTCAGTGGGTTAGTCGGCATTCGAAATGTACCCGATTGGGGGATGGTGCCGGTTCATTTTCTGACTAAATTCTCCTCTTCGCTGTTTATTGTGGTGTTTGGCATTGCCCTGGCGGTGGCGTTTCTGTCCCACACTCAAAGCGATGACTGGCCTAAGCGCCGGTTAAAGCTATGGCTGCGCGCTGTAGAAGTGTGGTTCTGGTACAAAGCGCTCCTTGTCATTGAGATGCTGCCGTTCTACTCGCCCAGCGAGATCGTCGATGCGTTGCTCTATGGCCGATTTGCCATTTGGGTCGAAATCTTAGGCTTCTACGCCATAGCGCTGCTTTGGGTGCCGTTGATTCTGCCGCTCTGGGCGCGGGCGCCGCTCTGGAGTCGGCTTGCCACCATTGGCGCATTAACAGCACTGACTATTTGGCTGCAAAGCCTTACGTTTGGCGGCAACGATATTCTGAAGGCGCTGCTGGTAGATCATGAAGACCATTACACCTGGGGGCAGATCAGTCGCGCGCCGTTGATTTTGGTGGGCCTACTCATCGGCGAAGCGTTGCTGCGCTGCTACTTCGACTCCGCCAAACGGCGCCGCTTAGTACTCACTCTGTTGAGCCTGGGTGCGATGATGGTGGCGGGGTTTTATGCGTTGGCGTTTATCAGTGGCGATGTACATGCGGCGATGCTGGCGGTGGCCAACAATGTCGGCAAACACCCGCCAGGGCTTGAGTTTATGCTGTTTAGCTTGGGTGGTGCACTAGTGCTGTTAGCCCTCGCTTTAGCCGGTGGCGCCAAAGCCGCGAAGGCACTTTTGCCGCTGACGATGGTCGGTTCAGATGCCCTTAAAGCGTTTATTTTCCATATTGTGATGATCTTTTTAGTGCTGCGCTTTTTGTGGGAAGGCGAGGGAATGTACACCTATCCACAGGCGCTTGGCGTAGGCGGGCTGTTAATACTTGGCGCTGCGGGGTGGATTTGGTTGACCCGTTGGATGGCTAACCACCGCTAAAAGCGATTAATAACTGCTGGAGTTATGATTTGCGACACTGGATACAATGTGGGCTGGTGGCAGTAGCGCTGATTATAGCGCTCCCTGCTCATGCAGATGAGTACGATACAAATTGGTACGATGCTCATTGGTACTATGAAGTCGATAAAAAGAGCGCCTGGCAGGGCGATTTAACCGCGCGCTTGAAGGCTATCGAAGACATCTTTGAGGGACGGCTGGGTGTTTATGTACAAAACCTCGCCAGTGGTGAAGCGTTTTCATGGCGCGCCGATGACTCTTGGTATTTAGCCTCGCTGATTAAAATACCGGTGGCAGCGCAGGTGCTTGCAGAGCGCCAGATGGGTACGCTGACGTTGGATGATCGGTTAACGCTTGCGCGTAGTGACTTTGTCGATGGCGCGGGCCCCACTAATTGGCACGACCCTGGCACGCCTATCTCTATCCGTTACTTGATGGAGCAGATGATTACCGTCAGCGATAACACCGCCACCGATATGCTGATTGACCGCGTGGGGCTGGCGGTAGTTAACGCACGCGCCCGTGCGATGATTGCCGCAAGCGGTGGTAACCCTGATGAGATAGGCCCTATCTCTAAACTGGTCGGCGTACGCCAAGGCGTTTACGGTGAACTCCACCCTGACGCTCGGGAGCTTGGCGGGATGGATTTTATCGCCCTGCGTCAGCACTCGGTGAGTCAGCGCGGGCAGGCGTTAGCCCGCGTGCTAGGCGTTAGTACGGCGTCCTTCACCCAGCCTGATTACGACCATGCGTTTGATGCTTACGAAGCCAGTGGTGAAAACGTGGGCACCCTAAGCGCCTTTGGCGACCTGCTCGCCAGCCTGCACCCTGTTCAACAGGGCAGTGCCATGAATGATTTAAATGACGAGCAGCGGCAAACGCTGTTGGCGGTTATGCAGCGAACCCGTTCCGGCAAACAGCGTCTTAAGGCGGGTATGGGAAGCGGTATAAGCTTCGCTCATAAAACCGGCACTCAGCAGCGGCGTAGCTGCGATGCCGGTATAGCCGAGCGCACTAACGCGGATACGGCAACACAAGGGCCCTGGGTGATTGTCACCTGTACTCGCGGGCCAGAGTCGGTAAGCGATCACGAACACGCCTTGGCCCGTGTGGGCGAAGCATTGCGTTATAGCGGAGCCCTGGGTAAGCCGTGGTAAACTACCGCCCCGAATGACCCCTCAGAACATCATTAGTTAGGAGTAACCTATGACACGCGCCAGCGCCCGCCACATTTTGGTCAGCAGTGAAGAGCAGTGCCTAGCACTGAAAGAAGAAATTCAAAATGGCCGCGACTTTGCTGAAGTCGCTAAAGAGCACTCCAGTTGCCCCTCTAGTCGTCAAGGTGGTGATCTCGGTAGTTTTGGCCCCGGCCAGATGGTACCCGAGTTCGATAAGGTTGTTTTCAACGACGAAGTAGGCCAAGTACACGGCCCGGTGAAAACCCAGTTTGGTTACCATCTACTGGAAATTACCGAACGCACTTAACTTTTCCTAACCAAACGCTCTTAATTGCGCCTAAAAGGCCGTCAAGCGTTGCGGTCATTCGACCGCAACGTGAGGAGTACGCCTTGAACGACCCGATTATTACTATTAACGGCCTGAACAAAACCTACGAGGGTGGCTTTCAGGCGTTGACCCATATCGATTTAACTATCCAGCGTGGCGAGATATTTGCCCTGCTTGGCCCCAATGGCGCAGGTAAGACCACGTTGATTAGTGTGGTCTGCGGTTTGGTTAACCCCTCCGCTGGTCATGTGTTGGTAGACGGGTTCGATAATATTACCCACTACCGCCAAGCCCGCGAGCGCATTGGGTTAGTGCCCCAAGAGCTGACCAACGAAGCGTTTGAAACCGTCTGGAACACCGTCAGTTTCAGTCGTGGTCTGTTTGGCAAAGCGCCCAATCCTGCGCATATCGAAAAAGTGCTTAAATCGCTGGCACTTTGGGATAAGCGCAACAACCGCTTGATGACACTCTCGGGTGGCATGAAGCGCCGTGTGCTAATCGCCAAAGCACTTTCCCACGAGCCGCGCATACTGTTTTTGGATGAGCCCACTGCAGGGGTCGACGTTGAACTGCGCCGGGATATGTGGGAAGTGGTGCGCCAGCTACGCGATAACGGCGTGACGATTATTTTGACGACCCACTACATCGAAGAAGCCGAAGAGATGGCCGACCGCATCGGCGTTATCAATCGCGGTGAGCTGGTGCTGGTGGAAGAAAAAGCGGCGTTAATGAGCAAACTGGGCAGCAAACAGCTAACCCTGAACCTGCACAGCCCGCTGGCAGAGATACCTGCAAACCTGCAGCGCTTTGAGCTAAGCCTGGCCGCTGAAGGGCATGAGCTGATCTATACCTACGACGGTAGCCAGGAAGAGGATGGTCACGCGATTTCGGAGCTATTGACCGCACTTGAGCGAGAGGGTGTCACCTTTAAAGATCTGAATACTCGGCAAAGCTCGCTTGAAGATATTTTTGTCGACCTGGTTAACCCAAAGGAGCGTGCATGAACCTTCACCCTGTTCGCGCTATCTACATGGCGGAAATGGCCCGCACGCGCCGCACGTTGCTGCAAAGCATCGTCTCGCCGGTCATCTCCACGTCGCTCTATTTTGTGGTGTTTGGTGCCGCGATCGGCTCACGCATCAGCGAGGTTAACGGCGTTAGTTACGGCGCTTTTATTGTACCGGGTCTGATTATGTTGATGCTGTTGACCCAAAGCGTCTCAAACGCCTCTTTCGGCATCTTCTTTCCGAAGTTTTCTGGCAGTATTTACGAGCTGCTGTCGGCGCCTATCTCGCATTTAGAAATTGTGATCGGTTACGTGGGGGCGGCAGCCTCGAAATCGATTCTGCTGGGGGCGATTATTTTGGCGACCTCGGGCTTGTTTGTACCGTTGGAAATCGCCCACCCGTTTTGGATGTTGTTCTTTCTGGTGCTGACGGCTGTCACCTTTAGCCTGCTGGGTTTTATCATCGGCATTTGGGCCGATGGCTTTGACCGCCTGCAGCTGGTGCCGCTGTTAGTGATCACCCCGCTGACCTTTTTGGGCGGCAGCTTCTACTCCATCGATATGCTGCCCCCGTTCTGGCAAACCATCACGCTGGCTAACCCCGTGGTGTACCTGGTGAGCGGCTTTCGCTGGAGTTTTTACGGTATCAGCGATGTAAGCCTTGCCGCGAGTGTGGGCATGATTGCCCTCTTTCTCGCGGCTTGCCTGGTCGCCATTGGCTGGATTTTCCGTACCGGTTACCGCCTCAAACCCTGACTCTTTTTTTAAACCCTGGAAGCTAGTAGACCTTTATGCCACTACTGCAAAGTATTGTGCACCGCCTCGATCCGACGCTTGACGGTGAGCGCCTAACCCTAACCGCTGCGCCTCAATCAGAGCAGGCAGCGCCCAGTGACGATTCGGTGATGGCGAGCCTAGTGGGTGCGCTCAATGACACCTACAACACCAAGCCCAAAGGCTGGGGGCGCTTTGCCGAAGAGGGTGAACAGGCAGGGCCGCTTGCCATGTGGCTGCGCGACTATTTTGCTGGCGATAAAAGCTTTGCTGAGCTTTCTGTTGCACTGGCTGAACGGCTCGCCAAGCAGCTTCAGGAGCAGTTGTCAGTAAGTGGTTACTTAGTGTTCAGCCACCAGCGCCAAGGTGATACTGAAACGCTGCTGATGGCATTGGTGCACCAGCGCGAAGGGATTGGCATTAATGAGGACCACCACGCGGTGCCTGCTGCCCAGCTCAACACCAGCCAGCTTACCCTGGCGGCGCGTATCAATCTTACCCAATGGCAGAGCGAGGCACCGAATGCCCAGTATGTCTCGTTCCTCAAAGATCGCGGCGGTAAAAAACTCGCTGAGGGTTTGGTTGCATTGCTGGGTATGGAAGAGGGCGTCGATGCCCCGGCCGAAACCCGCACGCTGCTAAAAGCATTTAGCGACTACGTCGAGAAAGAGGATTACGACGACGAGGTGAGCCGAGAAAAAACCGACACGCTGGTGGATTACGCCAATGAACAGCTTCGCCGTGGCGAGCCAATGACCTTGGAAGAGCTTTCTGGGCTGGTGGACGAACAGCAGCCAAAAGCCTTTTACGACCATATTCGCAACGCCGATTACGGGCTCTCGCCGGAGATCCCTCCCGATAAGCGCACCTTGAGCCAGTTCCGCCGCTTTACCGGCCGAGCGGGTGGCGTTTCGATTAGCTTTGATTCGCACCTGCTGGGCTCAAGCATCGAGTACGATGCCACTCAGGATCGCCTGATTATCAAGCAAGTGCCCAAGCAGTTAAGAGAGCAGCTTACCAAGAAGGATTGAGGTAAGGGCATCTAGTCAGTAGAGCTCTTTTTTTTGTTGATGTGCAGATAGCATGAAGGGGTATCGCGCTAGCTAGGCGCCACTGTGCTAGCATTTGAGTAGTGGAATAGGAGTTTGCATGAGCGAAGCGGATACCTCCCAGCCTGCTGACCACGACAGTCCTTGGAAAATGGCGCTTGATGGGTACTGCCAAGAATTTTTGGATCTGCTGTTCCCAGCCATTTATGAACAAGTGGATTGGTCGAAAGGCTTTAGCTTTCTCGATAAGGAGTTACAGCAGATCACAGCGGATGCCAACAGTGGCAGGCGTTACGCCGATAAGCTGATCAAGGTCTATGCACAGGACGGCAGCGAGACTTGGGTTCTGATCCATGTTGAGGTGCAGGGGGAGCCGGAGGAGGCTTTTGCTGAGCGAATGTACACCTATCAGTACCGGCTACGTGACCGCTACGGGGTGGATGTGGTGAGCTTGGCGGTGTTGGCGGATATCCGCGATAGCTTCCGGCCCACCACTTTTCGCTATCAGCGCTGGGGATGCGAGCTGACCTTTACCTTCCCCACGGCTAAACTGATGGATTGGGAAGAAAACTGGGCGAAGCTAGAAGCAAGCGATAACGTCTTTGCGCTGGTGGTCATGGCCCAGATCTACGCTAAGCGATTGAAGGACGGTGCAACGCGTAAGGATGTCAAGATTGCTCTCATTCGGCTGCTGTATGAACGAGGCTACAGCCGTGAACAGATTGTGCGGTTGTTCAATATCATCGACTGGATGCTCCAACTGCCGAGAGCTCTGGAGTCTGAGTTTGTCCAGGCGGTTTACGCCATACAGGAGGAAAAACACATGCCTTATGTCAACACTGTTGAGCGCTTTGAGCGAGAGAAAGAGCGTCAGGAAGGGCGTCAGGAAGGACGTCATGAAGGAGTGGAAGGTACGTTGCGTAAGCAAATTGCCTTGAAGTTTGGTGAGATGCCCGATTGGGCAGATCGGTGCCTGAGACTGGCTTCAGACGCACAACTAGACGAGTGGGTGGTACAGATCCTGACGGCAGATAGCTTGGAAACCTTGCTCGGTAAGCGCTAACCTGCTGATCATCCAACACGCCACGCACAAAAGAGGGCAGCCCCAGAGGCTGCCCTATGTGTTTTCATCTAGTGATGGCTCTTTGCTCTGGGATCCTCTGTGGGAATGTCCTAAGCGCTTCTGTACCTCGTACGGAGTAGCGACAAAGTACTTATGAATGCACTTCATGGATTAAGCGCGGTCAGAAGTCGATGATTATCAATGGAGAGTACGAATGCTGAACGCCATTAGTGATTTCTTCCAGCGCTCGCTGTCGCAACCCGAGCAGCGCGAAAATCAAACGCTTACCCTGGAACTGGCCACCGCAGCACTGCTGTGTGAAATCGTCCGCGCCGATTACGACACCACCAATGAAGAGCTTGCCGCGCTGCGCCTTATGCTTACCGAGCGCTACCGGCTAAGCGCAAGCGATGTGGAAGAGCTGATGGCGTTGGCACAAGCAGAAGTGGATGAGGCCGTCGATCATTACCAGTTTGTTAGCCTGATCAAAGAGCACTATAACTACGACCAGCGCTGTGAGCTGGTCGCGCAAATGTGGCAGCTGGCCTGGGCCGATGGCAGCGTTGACCCGCTTGAAGAGCACCGTATTCGTCGCTTGGCGGATTTACTGTATGTTAGCCATAGCGATTTTATCCGTACCAAACTGCACGTAGAGGAGCGCAATAAACCCGATGCATAACCGCAACGAAGACTCGAATTTAATGGATCTAATCAGCTCGATTGAGCGTATGGAGCAGGATGCTTCGCGGGTCAGCGTTGACGATGTTGTTCACGCCGTTGGGCGGCGCTCGTTTGGGCCGCTGCTGTTAGTTGCCGGGCTGATCACGCTCACCCCGATCATTGGCGATATACCCGGCATGCCGACCTTAATGGCCGCATTGGTATTGCTGGTTTCCGTGCAGTTGCTAGCGGGAAGTGAGGCGTTTTGGTTGCCCCGTTGGTTGCTAAAACGCTCTCTCTCCCGTCAAAAGTTTGATAAAGGCATTCAGCTGATGAAAAAGCCTGCCCGCTGGATAGATGGACTATTGCGGGTGCGATTACCTTGGCTGACGGGCTACATCGGTATCCGGGTAACTGCCTTGATGTGCTTATTGATTGCCTTGGCCATGCCGCCGATGGAGTTTATTCCCTTTTCGGCCAACGGAGCGGGGCTTGCGCTTACCCTGCTGGGGTTAGGCTTGGTTGCCCGTGATGGTATCGTGCTACTGCTGGGGTTCGTGCTGTTCGTCGCCACCTGTGTATTGATCACGATGAGCCTGATATAACAACTTTTATATAACAACAGGAGTATGCCATGACTGATCCGGTTTCAACGCCGCCGCCTAACCCCCCCGAGAGCCAGAATCGCTGGGAGCGACGCATTGAAACAGCGCTGTGGAATTCGCGCTTTTTGGTCATGCTGGCGGTCGTGCCCAGCTTATTGGGTTCATTGATGCTGTTTATCGTCGGTACCGTGGATATTTTCAAGGTAGTCGCCGACGTAATGGGTTACTACCTATTGGGTGGCACCCAGGACATTCACGACAGCCTGGTGCCCGATATCATCATTGCGGTGGACATCTATCTGATTGCCATCGTATTGCTGATTTTCGGCTTAGGTGTTTACCGACTGTTTGTCTCCCGTATTGACCAAGCCGAAGCGAGTAATCTGCGCCACCCGTTTAACGTCGCTTCATTAGACCAACTGAAAGATAAAATCGCCCGGGTGGTGATTCTAGCGGTGATCATTGAGTTTTTCCGCGCCGTGGTGGATATCCGTTTTGCCACGCCCCTGGAAGCTATCTACTTAGCGCTTTCAGTGCTGGCGCTGGCCGCCGCGCTCTACTTGATGAGCCTAGGCCATAAAGGCGAGTAAGCGCACCCGCGACCTGGCTGTACTACTCGTCATTTTCAGCTAACAAACCTTCTACCAGCCTGTTTAACCGCTGCTGGAACTGCCCGCCCGGCGAGGGTGGGTTAGGGTCTGAGGTGATCACTACAGTCATCTCACGTTCTGGAATAACGTAAAGCGCCTGACCGCCATAGCCACGCCCGTAGTACACGTCTTCGCCTGCCAACTGCGTAATAAACCAACCATAGCCGTATCCGTCGCCAGTCCAGCGCGATGTACCGCGCGGCTGCCATGATTCTTCCACCCAACCCTCCGGCAGAATGCGCTGCTTGCCTCCTGCCCCATTAACCACGATGCCATCATTTCGATACAGCTCGCCCACCTCTATCAGTGCTCGCGGCGAGAGCTGCATATCATTGCCGCCAAAGTAGATCCCTTGGGGGTCGCGTAGCCAGGGGCGAATGGTGATATTGAGCGGATCACCCAATAGGCGCTGGGCAAGGGAATGGGTCGTCTCGCCGCTGGCGTGGGTGAGTGCGGCGGAAAGTAGATGGCTGGTGCCGGTGGAGTAGAGCATTTGCCCACCCGGCTCATCCACGAATGGGCGCGTCATCGCATCGTTCACCCAGTTGGCGCTGGCCACCCAGGCGCCATAGTTGCTGCCAGAAGTGCGCTCAAGCCCCGCCTGCTGGGCGAGCAGGTGCGCCACGGTAATGTCACCAACTTGTGGATCAATACCGCTAGGTAGATGTTCGCCAAACAGCTCCATCATGGGTTGATCAGTTGATTCAATGATGCCTGCTTCAATCGCCGCCCCAGTAATGGCAGCCAGCACCGTTTTGGACAGCGACTTAATATTGGCAGGCGACGCCACCCCTGGCCCACCTTGGTGAAGCTCGTGGATAATCTCACCGTCGTAGGCCACTACCACGCTGTGCACGCGGTTAAGCTGGCGGGTTTGCCGCTCTAGCGTTTGGAGTGTGTTTGCAGAAGGTTCATTAGCGGCTGCATAGGCGGTGGGTAACAACGAAGTAACAGCAAACGAAACAAGCAAAGCAGTAGCGCGCATCGCAACACCTTCGGTATAAGTGGCAAAGGTTCGAGGTTTAGAAGTCGCAGAGGTTCCACAGCAAATAACCGCTAGAAGTAAGGCTAGGTAGTACTTTCTGAGCCTGGAACCAAGTGCCTATGTCTTAAAGGATCACATTTGATGTTTTATAATCATTTTTAGTGTATAATGGATTATAAATGAGCCATTGTTTAGAGGTTTCTATGGCCCTGACTCACTCTCTACTTGCCCCTGGTGAACTGTCCCAGCAGGTAGGTGCCAATGCACGAGAAGCGCGACTGGCGCAGAACCTTTCCCGTAAAACCTTGGCGCAGATGGCGGGTGTTTCCGAGTCCACCATTAAACGATTCGAATCCAGTGGGCAAATAACTCTCGATGGCCTAGTGCTCATTGCCACAGCGCTGGGTGCCACACGCGAAATTGCCGAGCTCTTCAAGCATGAGTACCCCATCTCACTTGAAGAGATCAAGCAGGTAGGGCGTGTCCGGGGGCGAAAATGAAGCGTATCAATACAGTAGAGGTACTGTTAGCAGGTAATCCTGTGGGGGAACTGGTCGCTAGCCGGCAGGGCATCTACTTTGCCTACCACCCCCATTGGGTGGCGGAAGGCTTCAATTTGTCGCCTCTGAACATGGATTTTACTACCCAACCACAGAAGGCGCCGGATCCACTTCTTTTTGCTGGTCTACCAGGAGCATTTGCTGACTCGCTGCCTGATGGCTGGGGAATGCTGCTCATGGATCGCTATTTCCTTGCCGAGCATGGGAAAGACCGGAGAGATATTTCTCCTCTTGATCGGCTGGCTTATATGGCCGACAGGGGAATGGGGGCATTGGAGTATCGTCCCGTTATTGAGCGTACCGCTGACGAAGATAATATTGACCTAGCCCAACTCTATCAGGCAGCAAACGCTGTTTACGAAGGTGAAACCGTGGCCACTCTTGATGCTCTGCGCCTAGCCGGAGGTTCCCCGGCAGGTGCCCGACCCAAGGTGATCGTTGCATTATCTTCTGATGGTAAGCAGTGCAGTACATCTTTTCAGGAACTTCCTGCGGGTTATCAACATTGGCTAGTGAAATTCCGTGCGCCAACCGAGCATCGCGACACCGGCGCCATCGAATACGCCTACTCGATGTTGGCAGAGCGTGCTGGGGTGAAAATGGCCGCGAGCAAGCTGATTGAGATCAACTCCTCAGCGGAAACCGAGCGATTCTTTTCTACTCAGCGTTTTGATCGTAACGGTAATCGCAAAATCCATATGATGACCGCTAGCGCCATTCTTTATGCCGATTACAGCGCCCCATCGCTGGACTATTCAGATCTACTCAAAGCAACCAACGCTTTCACCCGCCACGCAGAAGACGTTGAACGCATGGCGAGGTTGATGGTGTTCAACGCCCTTACCCACAATCACGATGACCACGCTAAGAACTTCGCTTTTTTGTATGACCAAGGTCGATGGACACTAGCTCCGGCTTATGACCTGACTTATGCCCCTGTCCGGGGCTACGCAGATGAGCATACAACATCTTTCAGTGGGGCAGGCCTGGCTACCCGTAAAAAGCTCAATCAGGTTTGTGCTTCCTTCAGCTACTTAAACCCGGATCTCTATATTGAGCAAACCCTTGATGCTCTTTCCGAATGGTCGTCCCTTTGCCGTGAATTAGAAATCGATGCCAAGCAGCAGAAAATGATTCAGCGAGCATTCGACGAGAACCGCCAGCGTCTCGGATAACGCTATCAATGCGGCCACGCTAATACAGCCACTTTCTAAGAGGGAAATGCAGCGACATTACGCAAAAGCAGAAAAAGCCTGCTAGGCTGGAGGTGTTGGCTAATGGGTAAGCAAGCCTTTGATTTCCCTAAAACGCAATAAGCAAGGAGTGCCCTATGCGTAATATTATCTACATTATTGGCCTTATCGTGGTTGTGCTGTTCATTCTGTCAATGCTCGGCCTGCGCTAAGCTACATAGAACTAGGTCTTATAGGGTCAGGCTTTAAAAACGAGCCTGAAGAACATAAGACCAAGCAAAAAACGCCCAAAGCTTTCGCTTATGGGCGTTTTTTTTGATCAGCTGTTTAGGGCAGCAATGCTTGGTGGCAGAGGGATTAGGCGCAGTCAGCGGCCCCTTGGCCAAACATATCAAACATCAATTCGCGGCCAAGGCAGGTTAATACAAAACGGCCATACTCATTAAAGGTTGCTGCCTCACTGTCTTCCATCACCTGTTGGCAGGTAGCCCAGGTGGGCGCGGCAGAACTAAGTGCCGACAACTCGCGGCGGGCTAAGCCGCGCTGGGGAAGGGTAATGGTTTCGAGCACATGACCATGATCGTAGAGCAGCTCAGCGGCAATCGATAAGCACTGGCGAAGGCTACGTTGAACGTTTGCGGTGGTCGATGACCCATAAGGCGCTTTTAAAGGGCGTTCTTTAGTCAGCTCGGGTGTCATAAGGCCCGGAGGCGTAGTTTCTGGATGTGTAGTTTCTGGAGGCATCGTGTGTTCTCCTGCGGTCAGCACCAAATCGGGCTTGTTGCAGCGCATTATAAACCAAGGTCGATGTTAGACCAAGGTCTATAATTCAGAGAGAATCTCCCGCTATTGAACTCATCAACGGTAGGTCAATGTGCTACGCTCGCTACCACGTATTTTAGCGAGTTAATAAGTCATGCATATCAGTGTATTCGGAACCGGTTATGTCGGCCTTGTTGCAGGTGCTTGTTTAGCCGATGTTGGTCATCAAGTCACCTGTATGGATGTTAACGCTGAGCGGATTGATCAGCTTAATGGCGGAGAGGTGCCGATCTTCGAGCCAGGGCTAAGCACTATCGTTGCCCACAACGTGGCGGCTGGCCGTTTACGCTTTACTACCGACGCTGCCCAGGCGGTAGCCGATGGCGAACTGCTGTTTATCGCCGTGGGAACGCCGCCCGATGAAGATGGCAGTGCCGACCTACGCTATGTATTAGAGGTGGCGCGCACCATCGGCCAGCATATGGATAGCTATAAGCTGGTGATTGATAAGTCTACCGTGCCGGTGGGCACCGCGGAAAAAGTCCACGCCGTTATCAGCGATGTGCTCGAACAGCGCGGTGCATCACTCGAGTTCGATGTGTGTTCGAACCCTGAGTTTATGAAGGAAGGGGCGGCGATAGATGACTTTACCCGTGGCGCGCGGATTATCGTCGGTACAGAAAGCGAGCGGGTGAAAGCGCATATGCAAGAGTGCTACGCCCCCTATAACCGCAACCACGAAAAGCTGATGTTTATGAGCGTGCGGGCCGCAGAGCTGACCAAATACGCCGCCAATGCCATGCTCGCCACCAAAATCAGCTTTATGAACGAGATCGCCAATCTTGCCGAACGACTCGAAGTGGACGTTGAAGACGTGCGCCGAGGGATTGGCAGCGACCCACGCATTGGCTACCACTTTATATACCCTGGCTGCGGCTACGGCGGCTCCTGCTTCCCCAAAGATGTCCAGGCGTTAGAGCGCACCGCGCGTCAATTAGGCTATACACCGGAACTGCTCAGCGCCGTCGAGTCAGTGAATTTACGCCAAAAGCAAACCCTGTTCACAAAACTGCAAGATAGTTTAGGCAATCTAAGCGGTAAGACCATTGCAGTATGGGGCTTGGCCTTTAAACCCAACACGGATGATATGCGTGAAGCCCCAAGCCGCACGTTAATGGAAGCACTCTGGCAAGCGGGCGCTAAGGTGCAGGCGTTTGATCCCGAAGCCATTGCGGAATGCCGCCGCATTTACGGGGAGCGGGATGACCTGATGCTAGCAGGCGACCGAATTCAGGCAGTGAAAGGTGCCGATGCTTTGGTTATCTGCACCGAGTGGAAAGAGTTTCGCAGCGTCGATTTTGATTGGCTAGCCGACCAGCTGGCTGAAAAAGTCGTCATCGATGGACGTAATTTGTATGCGCCAAGCGCCGTTAAAGAAGCGGGGCTGCGTTACATTGGGGTTGGGCGGAAGAACAGCTAAAAGGGGAATCTATTATTTTGATTTTTCTTATTAATTGGCGATGGCTGTTACGTTTCATTACTTTGAATAACGTATTGACACGAAAAAAGAAGAAGAATATTTAAGTTATTCTTCACCTAGCCGAGGTTTTAAGGTAATCGTATTAAAAACAGTGCTACGTATTGCTTAATGAAGGAACGCGAATCGTAGCTACATGTATTCAAAAAAGGCATTGGTTTATGGCTGCTATTACATCACTAGGCATCGGTTCTGGTTTGGATCTGAATGGCTTGCTGGAGCAATTAAAAACGGCAGAACAAGCAAAGCTTGAGCCTATTGCGGAACAGCTCCAGTCTGAAGATACGAAAATATCTGCCTATGGTAAGTTGCAAAGCGCGCTTGAGCAGTTTCAAAGCTCAGCCGAAGCACTCAATGATGGGGCGTCATTCGAGAGCCTAACAACCAATGTAGAAGGCAGTGCTGTTGGCGCTGTTAGCAGCAATGAGGCCCAGCCAGGTCAGTACGAAGTACAGGTCGGCCAGTTAGCTACAGCCAGTAGCCTAGTAACAGAGCGTTTGGAAACAGCAGACGAAAGCATAGTGACTGGGGAGCAGTCATTAACCTTTACTCTTGCTGACGGAGCTATGGACCCCATTACCATTGCTGATGGCAGTTCCCTTGAAGATATGCGTGATGCTATCAATCAACAGAGTGATGGCCGCTTAAGCGCCTCTATTATCAACGACGGTGAAGGGTATCGTCTTGCAGTAAATTCGACGGAAACGGGTGCGGACGCTAGTATTGAAAGCACAAACTTTTCAGACATTCTTGCTGGCGATGTACAAACGACTGATGCCCAGGTAGTTCAAGCGGGTCAGGATGCAGAGTTTAACGTCAATGGAATTGACATTGTCAGCCCTACCAATCAAGTGGAAGGCGCTATTCAAGGCATTACCCTGAACTTATCTGAGGCGGGTGCAACAAGCACAGTCAGCGTTGAGCAAGATAGTGAAGCTATCCGCGAGCAGGTCACGGCCTTTGTTGATGACTTCAACACGCTCAAGGACACCATTACCAGCTTGACAGCGTTTGACGAAGAGACTGGGCAGGCGGCGGGGTTGAACGCCGATGCCACGACTCGTGCAGTTGAACGAGAGCTTCGTCAAACAATTAGCAGTGTTGTCGGCGGCGATGGCTTTAGCGTGTTGTCGGATGTAGGAATTTCGCTTCAAGTAGACGGCAAGCTGGAGATTGACGAAGATAAATTAGATAGCATTGTTGCTAATCAGCCAGATCAGCTAGCCAATTTTTTTGCAGGCGATAGCGAAGAGGGTGGCATGGCAGGGCAAATAGCCTCATCGCTTGAAAGCTTGGTTGGAACAGGTGGCCGTCTTGAAAGTGCCGTTGATTCGTCTGAAAGTCGCTTTGCTTCGTTAGAAGACCGATATGCGACAACGGAAAGCCGTATCGAACAAACCGTTGAGCGTTATCGCACGCAGTTTCAAGCGATGGACAGCATGGTAGCTCAAATGAACTCAACCAGTGCTTATCTGACCCAGCAGTTTGCAGCGCTTGATCAGCAAAGTTAAAATTAGCCTGATAAACTAGCTAAATTAATAGCTTACAAGATGCCCTGCACTATGTGCTGGGCATTTTTCTTTGCAATGCTTTAAAAACAGCTTAAAAAAGGCATTACCTCTAAAGTTTGTTCCTCCGCAGCCGATAGATTACCTAGACACCTTTCTCTACTTCTTATAAGGAATGAGCCCCATGGCATCGATCACAGCACTCGGTGTAGGTTCTGGATTGGATCTTTCAGGTTTGGTGGATCAGCTAAAAGCGGCCGAACAGCAAAAGCTTGTGCCTATTCTAGAGCAGAAAAGTGCTCAGCAAACCAAGATTTCTGCCTATGGACGCCTTGAGTCAGCAATGGATAGGGTGCAAACCTCTATTGCTGCGCTGAACGATGCCGCTACATTTAAGCAGCAAAAAAGCACCGTGATGGGCGATGGCGTGCTGGCGACCGCAGGCGAAACCGCTAACGCAGGGCGCTATGAAGTCACCGTTACCCAATTGGCACGCTCAGGCAGCGCTGCTTCCAACAGCGTAGCGCTAGACCAAGAGCTAACAGCAGCCGATGCGACGCTAACGCTTAACTTTGGTGCTGGCGGAACACAAACAAGCTACGATGTTGCTATTTCAGCGGGCAGTACGCTGGCGGATGTCCGTGACCAGATCAATGCGGATAAAGAGTCTGGTGTCACTGCTTCTATCGTTAATGATGGCACTGGATACCGCTTAGCGCTGAGCTCAAAAGAGACGGGCCAAGATGCTTCACTGGAGAGCTTCTCAGGTTTGGCATCGCTGACCATGGATGCAGCCACCCAGCGTTCAGGTCAGGACGCTGAACTGAATGTTAATGGCATTGCTATCACCAGTAAAACCAATCGCGTTGAAGAGGCCATCCAAGGCGTAACGCTTGATCTCACAGAGGCTTCTGGTGACCCCGTTACGCTGGTAATCGAGCGTGATGATGCGTCGCTGAGAGAAGCCATTGACGAGTTCGTTAAAAACTATAACGAAATGAAATCCACCGTTGGTCGAATGACCGCATACAACGGCGAAGGCGAAACGTCTGGCGAGCTAGTGGGCGACCGCACCGTGCGCACCATTGAAGACCGCCTACGCCGGGATATTACTGACAACCTCGGCACCGGCGATATTTCACGCCTTTCACAACTGGGCATCGCCATTGATGAGAAGGGGCGATTAAAGGTCGACGAGGATAAGTTGGACGATGCAGTAGCCAACAACCCAGAGGGGCTATCTGCCTTCTTTGCGGGCGAAACCGAAGAAGGTGGCTTTGCTGGGCGCTTAAACGCCACGCTTGAAGGCATTACGGCAGAAAACGGCATCATTCAAAGCTCAGTGACTAGTGCTGAGCAGCGGGTTGACAGCCTGGACGAGCGTAAGCTTCGTATGGAGGCAAGTATCGAGCGAAGCACAGAGCGTTATCGTAAGCAGTTTGGGCAATTGGATGGCTTGATCGCTCAGATGAACTCAATGAGTAGCTACCTCTCTCAGCAGTTCAGTATGCTGGGGAACATGCAGAAAAGTAATTAATAAAGAAACCGAGATTTTTGTTGAGACAATAGTTGAAAAAGTTACGTTAATTTACGGTAAAAAGAGTGATTTTTCTAAAGAAATTGGTGGGGCTGCCGTTAATTATCATAACGGCACCATAAGCGCCGCAAAGCAGGCCATTAGGCCAGTTCATCTCCAAGGAGTGTTCATATGTCTGTAATCAATACTAACATTACTGCCCTGATCGGCCAGAATAACTTGTCAAATTCGCAGTCTATGCTGGCAAAGGCGCAAGAGCGTTTGTCTTCTGGCCTGCGCATCAACAGCGCCTCTGATGACGCTGCTGGTCAAGCCATCGCCAATAAAATGACGGCTCAGATCAAAGGCATGGATCAGGCTAGTCGTAACGCTAGCGACGGCATCTCCCTCGTTCAGACCATGGAAGGCGGTCTTGACCAAATCAACGACAACCTACAGCGTATTCGTGAACTAGCGGTTCAGGGTGCCAACGACACTAATGCCGCAGAAGATCGTGATGCAATCGTTACCGAGATCAACGAGCGTCTAGCTGAAATTGATCGTGTAGCTGGCAGCAACAACTTTAACGGTACGAACCTGCTGAACGTCAGTGGTGGTGGTACTCTAAATATTCAGGTCGGCTCTAATACCGAAACTGAAGATGTTATTTCTGTTACTACTCTTAACGCCACTGTTGAAGGTCTAGATTTAGACTCAGCTGCTGGTGGTGTGATAACTGCTGCGAGTGGTGGTGCAGCATCGCAGTTCCAACTTCAAGGTACCAGTGGTGGCGGAGCTGCTACTAACGCACACGGCGATTTCCAAGCGCTAGTTGATGCTGTTGATACTGCTACCGAGACTCTGGATACCAACCGTGCCACCTTGGGTGCAACGCTTAACCGCTTTGACTCAGTGATTGATAACCTAGCGACGACGTCGACTAATCTCTCTGAAGCCCGCTCACGTATAGAAGATGCTGATTACGCCGTGGAAGTGTCGAATATGACACGTGCGAATATTCTTCAGCAGGCGGGTACCTCCATGCTGGCACAGGCTAACCAGACGCCGCAGTCTGTATTGTCTCTGCTGGGCTAATACCCTAGCTGGTAATCTGCAAAAGATAGTAACGACGGGGCCAATAGGCCCCGTTTTTGGTATTTAAGGCTGGCAAATGCTGCTGCAAACAGTAGCTTGAGAATATGGTTTTCTAATGATTGTTGGCGGCATGTAACGTCCTATACAGAATGGCAATTCGTTACGTCACAGAGCGTTACATAAAAAAAGCGTTTTTTTCTAAAGAACCGGGTGCGGCTGCCGTTAATTATTATAACGGCAACGCAGGTGCCGCAAAGCAGGCCATTAGGCCAGTTAATCTCCAAGGAGCACTCACATGTCTGTAATCAACACTAACATTACGGCCCTGATCGGCCAGAACAACCTTTCCAACTCCCAGTCTATGTTGGCCAAGGCGCAAGAGCGTTTGTCTTCTGGCCTGCGCATCAACAGCGCTTCTGATGACGCTGCTGGTCAAGCCATCGCCAACAAAATGACGGCTCAGATCAAAGGCATGGATCAAGCTAGCCGTAACGCTAGCGACGGCATCTCCTTAGTACAGACCATGGAAGGTGGTCTTGATCAAATCAATGACAACCTCCAGCGTATTCGTGAGCTAGCGGTACAAGGCGCCAACGACACCAACGCCACAGAAGATCGTGATGCAATTACCACCGAGATCAACGAGCGCCTAGCTGAAATTGATCGTGTAGCTGGCAGCAATAACTTTAACGGCACTAACCTGCTGAACGTTAGCGGTGGCGGCACTCTCAATATTCAGGTTGGTTCTAATACTGAAGCTGAAGACGTTATTACTGTTACTACGCTTGATGCAACAGTAACTGGTTTGGAGCTGGATGCAGGTAGTGGTGCTAGTGTAATTACAACAGCTAGTGGTGCTTCAACGTTCGCTATTGCTGGGTCTGGAAGCGACGCGGCACATACCAGCTTCCAAAACTTGGTTGATGCTGTTGATGTTGCAACTGAGTCGCTAGATACCGATCGCGCGACACTAGGTGCTACTCTTAACCGCTTTGACTCTGTGATTGATAACCTGGCCACGACATCCACAAACCTCTCCGAGGCTCGCTCGCGCATCGAAGATGCCGACTACGCAGTGGAAGTGTCTAACATGACGCGTGCAAACATTCTCCAGCAGGCGGGTACCTCCATGCTGGCACAGGCTAACCAGACGCCACAGTCTGTACTGTCCCTGCTAGGTTAATACCTTAGCAAGTAATGTTTCAAAAGCGAGTAATTACGGGGCCAATAGGCCCCGTTTTTATTTAAGGCAGACAACACCGAACTCGGTGTTAGTTGACAGTTGTCGCGTTAGCTAGGTTACAGTAGCTTACATAAAAAAAAGCGGTTTTTTTAAAGAAGTTGGCGGAGCTGCCGTTAATTATAATAACGGCAACGCAAGTGCCGCAAAGCAGGCCACTAGGCCAGTTAATCTCCAAGGAGCACTCACATGTCTGTAATCAACACTAACATTACTGCCCTGATCGGTCAGAATAATCTTTCCAACTCTCAGTCTATGTTGGCTAAGGCGCAAGAGCGCCTGTCATCTGGTCTGCGTATCAACAGCGCTTCTGATGACGCTGCTGGTCAAGCCATTGCCAACAAAATGACGGCTCAAATCAAAGGCATGGATCAAGCTAGCCGTAACGCTAGCGACGGTATTTCCTTAGTACAAACCATGGAAGGTGGTCTTGATCAAATCAATGACAACCTCCAGCGCATTCGTGAGCTAGCAGTTCAGGGTGCTAACGATACTAACGCTACAGAAGACCGTGATGCGATCGTTACCGAAATCAACGAGCGCCTGGCTGAAATTGACCGTGTAGCTGGCAGTAACAACTTTAACGGCACTAACCTGCTGAACGTCAGCGGTGGCGGTACCCTCAATATTCAGATTGGTTCTAATACTGATGCTGAAGACGTTATTTCTGTTACTACGCTTGACGCCACCGTAGATGGTCTTGGGTTGTCAGGTGGTGCTGTTACCGGCAGCACATTTGCAATTACTTCCGGTGGTGCGGCGGGTGTCGTTCACCAAGAGTTCCAAGACTTGGTTGACTCTGTTGATACTGCAACTGAAACCCTTGATACCAACCGTGCAACCCTGGGTGCAACGCTTAACCGCTTCGACTCGGTAATCGATAACCTGGCAACGACGTCTACCAATCTTTCTGAAGCTCGCTCGCGTATCGAAGATGCCGACTACGCAGTGGAAGTGTCTAACATGACACGCGCTAACATTCTTCAGCAGGCCGGTACCTCCATGCTGGCGCAGGCTAACCAGACGCCTCAGTCTGTACTATCTCTGCTGGGCTAATATTCGAGCCGGTAAAGATAAGCTAGAAAATAAAGAACGGGGCCAATCGGTCCCGTTTTTTGCTTGCTGCAATGTCTGAGTGGTGCTGATTGCGAGAACATCTACTTAAATACCTCTGCATTCGCGCCTTTGGTCACCGCGCTACCACGGTAAGATAGATAAATTGCCTTTTTTCTGTGTGAGCTGCTTCATGGTTAAGACCTCTTCTTCATCTACTAATCAAAAACGCAAGCCCCGCATATTATGGGCTAATCCATTCTGCCTGCTAGACTCCTCTAGCGGGGCCAGCATGACAGTGCGGCAAATGCTGTTGCAACTGGTAGCTTATGGGTATGAAGTCCAAATATTGGGCGCGACCGTATTTGATAATCCTAAGGGGATGGGAAAACTCAAAGAGCAATTTCCAGACCTGAACGCTCACTTGCACCAACTAATCGAAGCTGAAGATGGCCCACTGACTCATCAGCTGGTAGTGAGCTATAGCCATAACCGTAATCACTTTACGACCCACGAAGAAGGGCTGTGGTACAGCCAGTATCTCTACATGCTGGATTCATTTAAGCCGGATATTGTTTGGTTCTACGGTGGCCAAACCTTGGACATGCTTATTGCCGATGAAGCGCGTGATCGCGATATTCCTGTCGCTTTCTACTTGGCCAATGGTAACTATAAGTCACCACGCTGGTGTCGTGATGTCGACTTGATCCTCACCGATAGCCAAGCAACGGCGGATATGTACCGTCAAACGATTGGTTATTCAGCCAAACCGGTAGGTAAGTTCATTGCCCCAGAAAGCTTTATCGCTGAACGCCATGAACGAAATCGGCTGCTGTTTGTTAACCCCAGTTGGCAAAAAGGGGGCAGCGTATTTGTGCAACTGGCAGAAAAGCTAGAAAGAGAAAGGCCCGATATTGAGCTTGAAGTGGTGGAAGCACGGTCTGACTGGCCCGCTGTGCTGCGGGAAACCACACGCCGAATGGGTGAGCTACGTAACTCGTTGAGTAATGTAACCGTTACTGCCAATACCAACGATATGCGCGGCCCATACGGGCGTGCTCGTGTGGTGATGGCTCCTAGCCTATGGTGGGAAAGCTCTGGAAGAGTGCTTGCGGAGGCCATGCTTAACGGAATTCCTGCACTGATTACCAACCGGGGAGGCATGCCTGAAATGATAGGCAATGCTGGTATTGCCTTTGATTTTCCGGATGCCTGCTATGAGGAACCCTACCATCACTTACTCAGTGATGAAGAGCTGCAACCTCTCGTTGATGCAGTCATCAGCTTTTTCGATGACGAAGACCTTTACCAGGACTACGTAGCTCGTGCCTGGCAAGTAGGCAAAGAGAAGCATCACCTTGACCGCGCTACCGATAGACTGATTGGTGCTCTAACGCCCCTGGTGGGGCAGCGAGCGGGCAATAAAGACTTCACGATTACCCAGAGAAAGCGTCACCGTCAGCGCTTAGCCAGCCGAGCGACTAAGCCTGACTTTAAGGTTGATAACTCTTTGCAACAGTTGGTTGGTGCTAAGTCGGGGGGGGAACCGGAAAACAACGGGCAACAAACTAGCCGTTTGTCATTGACAGATAATTTTACCTGGCAAATCAAAGGTAAAATTATGGTGCTTGATAATCGCGCCAGCCTGCTCAAAAGTGGCCTTGCCGACCAGATGGCGGCTACGGAAGCCTTTGGTATTGTCGCCTTTGACCCCGCCAGTGAAATAAAGGAGGTCAAGCAATACGAAGGCAGTGAGTATATACAGCTATTTCAGCACGCACTGCTCGGCAATGGGAAGCCAACAAAGTTGCACGCTTGTGTCGCTCCGGAAATGACCAGTATTCTCACACCACTACCGGCCGAACAACTCCCTAAACGCCACCAGCTAGGCACAAAACCTTTAGCTGAACTGCCCATCAATACAGTGGCTCTGGATAGTATTGAAGGTCTGGGGAACCTCGACTGGTTGATTCTTGATGACCTGAGTGATGCCATGAGCGTGCTAGAATATGGTAAAAAGTCGCTCATAAATACACTGCTGGTTCAGGCACGCGTTGTCTTCCAGCCTACGCATCAACACCAACCAAATTTCGCAGAGCTACAGCACTGGGCCAGCCGTAATGGCTTTCGTTTCTACCGCTTTCATAACATCAGCCAATATAGCCACTTTCCAAAAGAACTAAACGCCCGCGCACCTTGCGCCACTGAGCAGGAAAGCGCCGATATGCTATTCCTCCCAAGTCACGAGCGTATGGCTAAACTGAGTGAAAAAGAGAGAATGAAGCTTGCTTTTATTCTCAGTGCGGTTTTTGCAGCGCATGACATGGCTTTTGAATTGATAGCGGACGTTAGCCAGGAGAAAGCGCTAGAGTTTCTTGAAGCGCAAGAGCTGCTTCCTCCCGCTGTTGAAAAAGACAACAGTGAAATACCTCCAAAAGTTAATCCAGCTAAAGCTGCGTTTTTGGGTCAGGATGATAACCTTTTTGAGTTGCTTAGTTGAGCTATTTAGAGGGAATAGGTTTTATGCTTGCTGATGAAAAATTTTCTGTGTTTGATGAGATTGTTTCTAGTCTGCCTGATGGCTATGCTTTAACTTATTCACCGCTTATAAGAGAGAGCTTCCATTTCTGCCTTAAAGAAATTAATCGAAAAGGGACGGTTGCTTTTAAGGGAGGGGTGGCGCTTTCAGGCGTGAATTCTAGCAGCTATCCAGAGAAAAAAGATATCAAGAAAGTTGGTTACTTTTTCGATGAGGAATTTTTTAAAAATATCATTAAAGGTTTTGAGAACAAAGGTGTGGAGGTTGAAAAGCTAGAGCTTCTTCCTACTCAACTTAAAAGAGTGTTAAGTAATAAACAAAAAGAGGAAATCGATTTTTTTGACTCTATGCTTCAGGAGTATTTTGGCACCAGTATTCGATCAAGTTTAGAAGAGAGGTTTTACTTGATGAATGGAATGGTAGCTGAGTACTATAATTTGTTGAAAGAGTCAGATGTTGATGCTTTGGTTTTTAGAGTTTATTATGGTCTTTATTATTTCCCTATTATTCTTGCCTGTAAAATGCTGGGTATTACGGTTATTGATGTTCAGCATGGAATCAATGGGTTTAAGCACCCATGTTATTCAAGATTTAAGAAAAATGAGATTGGCAGCCCCTTGCTTCCAGATGTTTTTTGGACATGGAGTGATATGGCTACAAGAATGCTAATAAAAGATAGCCATATTGCGGCAGGAGCTTCCATTGTTGAGGGCGGTAATCCTATCTTTTCTACTCAGACTCACAGAAAAGGAAAGAAAATACTATATACCCATCAACCGCAATCGAAAGGAATTCCAGTTCCTATTGACGAAATTAAACGTGTTGCTGAGATTAAAAAAAGGGAAGTGGTTATCAGACCTCATCCATTGCACTTAGGTGAGGCAAAAGAAGTTTTAAGTTTACTCAAAAAAGAAGGCGTAAAATCAAAGATTGAGGATCCAAATAAAATCACAATCAATGACTCTTTGAGTCAATCGAGTGTTCATATAACTCATTCTTCAACGTGCGCATTAGATGCATTGAACTTCGGTATTCCTTCAGTTTATTGCCATGATTATATTGGTGACGTTGAAAAAGAATTTTCTACTGGTCTTCTGTTTAAGCTGGATGAAATAAGTAAAAAGGATATGTTCCCGTCACCAAGCAAGAGAGTAAATTATAGTTCTGGTAGTGCGGAAAAATTAGATGTCGGTATTAAATTACTTCTGAACCAAAAAGAAAAGGTTTCATCAGATCATAAGGTAGATACAGGAAAGTGGGGGGGGGTGTTGAAAAATAAAAAAATTGATATGAATGATATCGTTGAGATTAATAGTGATACAGTCGAATATATTAAGGGTCTTTCCATTTTAGATGTTAAGGAAAGATGTGATGAAGTTACTTTTGACAACTTAGATAATGTTGAAGAGGTTAGTGCCTGTTTAGATAGGACGGGTATTGTTATTATACCTAATTTTATATCTAACGAGATTTTCAGTGATATAGAAAGGGTGATTAGTGATTTGAACGAAAGAATGCAGTGTTTTTTCTCTTCAGGTAAAAATTTGGAAGAATCTGAAGAATTGCTTATCCAGAAAGGTGTTGCTAAGCTTTCAGGGTATGATCAATTGTCAAACTATGATAAAGCAGTTGCGCAGGTGAGGCTAGGTAAAATTGGACAAGATAGAGGTATGATTGATATATTTAATGTTGATTTAGCTTATCCTAGCCTTAACAAGTTAAGGAGGGTCTATGAAGCTTCAAATATACTTCGTGTTATCTCTGGTGGAAATAAACGCGCTAGTTGTAAAAATTTAAATTTTTATCTAAACGAGGGTGTTACCGAAACTCGGGGATTTCATGCCGACTCCTATTTTCCTCAGTTAAAAGCATTTATATACTTAACTGATTGTATTTCGCTTGATGATGGGCCTTATACGTATGTACAGGAAAGTCATAAAGATAGTAAATACCGTCGTTTCAACGTAGCCCTCTCAAGTGTTCTGCCGAACAGAACAGAAGCTCCCTTTGTTGAAAAGGAAAAAATAATTCCTGTTATGGCTAAAAAAGGTGCACTTGTGATTTCTGATCAAAGCGGATTTCACCGGGGTTTCCCACAGAATAAGGGGCATCGTCGCGCAGTTGCCGTGATGAATATTAGATAAATATATGGACATCAATTATGTTTAATGATGCAAGTGTTCTTATTACTGGCGGTACAGGCTCCTTCGGCCATACGTTCATTCCTATGTTGCTGGCTCGTTATAACCCCAAAAAAGTCATTATTTTTTCACGTGATGAAATGAAACAATGGGAGATGGCTAAAAAGTTTGAGGGTGATTCTCGTGTGCGCTTCTTTATCGGTGATGTGCGGGATCGTGAGCGCCTTTATCGTGCATTGGACGGGGTAGACTATGTTGTTCACGCGGCGGCGACTAAGATTGTCCCCACAGCTGAATACAATCCCTTTGAGTGCATAAAGACAAATGTTATCGGAGCTATGAACCTTGTAGATGCTTGTATCGATAAAGGTGTAAAAAAACTGGTGGCGCTTTCAACCGATAAAGCCAGTAGCCCGATTAATCTGTATGGCGCGACAAAGTTAACGTCTGATAAGTTATTCGTTGCTGGCAATCACTATGCTGGACATGACTCCACTCGGTTTTCTGTTGTTCGCTACGGCAATGTAATGGGCTCACGCGGCTCGGTGATTCCATATTTTATGTCTATCAGAGGAAGAGGCGTACTGCCGATTACTGATGAGCGCATGACCCGCTTTATGATTTCGCTAGAAGAAGGTGTTGAACTGGTTTGGCACGCCTTCGAGGATATGGAAGGTGGGGAGATCTACGTCAAGAAAATTCCTTCAATGAAGGTGATCGACTTGGCACGGGTGATCGCTCCCGAAGCCAAGCAGGAGGTTGTAGGTATCCGCCCTGGTGAAAAGCTACATGAGCAGATGATCAGTGCTGAAGATGCTTACTATACTTACGAATATCTCGAACATTTTAAGATTTTACCGCAGATCAACAACTGGGACAAAGATGCCAACCGGATTAAAGACGGCAAGCTTGTTCCAGATGGCTTTGTTTACTCAAGTAATAACAATAGTGAATGGATGACAGACGATGATCTTCAGGCCTGGATCAGTCAGAATCGTGAGAAAATTGGAGCTATTTAATGATCCCTTACGGTCGCCAAGAGATTACTCAAGCTGATATAGATGCAGTGGTCTCTGTGCTGAAGTCCGACTTCCTCACCCAGGGGCCGCAAGTACCTCGCTTCGAGCAGACAGTAGCCGCACATGTAGGAGCAAAGTATGCCTTAGCAGTCAATAGTGCTACCTCTGCATTACATATTGCCTGCTTGTCACTAGGCCTCGGAGAAGGCGATTGGCTGTGGACTTCACCGATCACCTTTGTTGCTTCAGCTAACTGCGGGCTTTATTGCGGTGCACAAGTTGACTTTGTTGATATTGATCCACGCACCTATAACCTCTGCCCTAAAGCGCTAGCGGCTAAGCTAGAGCAAGCAGAGACAGAAAGGCGCTTACCAAAAGTCGTCGTTGCTGTGCATCTATGTGGTCAATCGTGCGACATGCAAGAGATTAGTGTGCTTAGCCAACGCTATGGTTTTCGCCTTATTGAAGATGCTTCTCACGCCATTGGCGGTAAGTACCAAGGCGAGTTCATAGGCAGTGGTCGGTACAGTGATATTACTGTATTTAGCTTTCATCCTGTAAAAATCATTACTACTGCCGAAGGTGGCATAGCGGTGACCAATAATGACAAATTGGCCAGCCGCATGAACTTATTACGCAGCCACGGCGTTACCCGTGATCTGAACTTAATGACGCATGAGTCGGACGGCCCCTGGTATTACCAGCAGGTGGAGCTGGGCTATAACTATCGCATGACCGAGCTGCAGGCTGCGTTAGGCATCAGCCAAATGGGTCGGCTAGTTGCGTTTGTTGCCCGCAGGCATGAGCTAGCCAAGCGGTATGATGAGCTCTTAAAGGACCTGCCGGTAACAACGCCGTGTCAACACCCGGACAGCTATTCCGGGCTACATTTGTATGTGATACGTTTGAAGCTGGACGCAATCAACAAAAAACATCGCCAAGTGTTTGAGTCTCTGAGAGAGCAGGGCATCATTGTGAATCTGCACTATATTCCCGTTCATATCCAGCCGTATTACCAGGAAATGGGATTTGAACCGGAAGCCTTCCCGCAAGCGATGCAGTACTACCGTGAAGCGATTAGTTTGCCGATGTTCCAGGGACTGACGGATGAACAGCAGGATGACGTAGTGCAGGCACTGAAAATCGCTTTGGAAGTTGGAAGCTATTTATGAACCGAATTGCGATCATCCCCGCTCGCGGCGGCAGCAAACGTATCCCCCGTAAAAACATTAAAGACTTTTGTGGCAAACCGATGATGGCCTGGTCGATTGAAGCTGCAAAAGCCAGCGGTTGTTTCGACAGAATTATCGTGTCCACAGACGATCGTGAAATCGCCAAAGTAGCCGAACAATGGGGTGCAGAAGCGCCATTTCTTCGCCCAAACGATTTGGCCGATGACTACACGGGTACGCTCCCGGTGATTCGTCATGCGGTCGAATGGGTAAATGATCATGAAATGATAGTGGGTTATGCCTGTTGCGTCTACGCAACGGCACCTTTTGTAACCCCAGAAGATATTCAGCGTGGTTGGGAATTAATGCAACAAAGCGTAGCCAGCTTTGTCTTTTCGGTAACCAGCTACGCTTTTCCGATTCAGCGGGCTATCCGGATCACTGAGAATGGCCGGGTTGCTATGTTTAACCCAGAGCACTTTCAGACGCGATCCCAGGATCTAGAAGAGGCTTGGCACGATGCAGGTCAATTTTATTGGGGGACAGCGGACTCCTGGTTGGAAGAGAAAATGATCTTTGGCGAAGACTCGGTGCTGGTGAAACTACCCCGCAACCGCGTTCAGGATATCGATACTCCTGAAGACTGGGCCCGTGCTGAGTGGCTATTTAAAGCCATGCAGGCAGAAATGGAGACTCAATGAAAATTGCTTTCCGCGCTGATGCATCCATTCAGATCGGCACCGGCCATGTCATGCGCTGCCTGACCCTGGCTGAAGAGCTGCGTCGACAGGGCCATCAGTGCCTGTTTATTTGCAGAAATCATGAAGGCCATCTGGTCGACTTGATCTCGCAAAAGGGGTTTGATCTTCACCTGCTGCAGTCACCAGAACAATTAGAAACGTTGGAAAAAGATGAGCCACCGCTTGCTCATTCCGATTGGCTGGGTGTTCCATGGCAAACCGATGCAATGCAAACGCATGAAGTGCTTGCTGTTCACAATGCTGATTGGCTGATTGTCGATCATTACGCACTCGATGCCCATTGGGAACGCTCTTTGGCCGAGGTCGTTGGACAGATTATGGTGATTGACGACTTGGCAGACCGGGCGCATGAGTGTGCGGTGTTGTTGGATCAAAATATGTTAGATAGCAATGCAAAACAACGTTACAAAGTGAAGGTCAATAACGAGTGTGATCTTTTACTGGGTCCACGCTATGCACTGCTGCGACCAGAGTATGAATTGCTGGCCAATGCCCTGCCTGAACGTGATGGTAACATATCGAGAGTTTTGGTATTTGTCGGTGGAAGCGACCACGGTCATCTTACAGAAGGCTATTTGGAAACGCTTCAAGCTGAGCCATTTAAACATCTATTCGTAGATGTTGTGCTTGGCAAGAACCATCCATCCCCAAAAGCTGTGGAACAGCTGGTGGTAAATCGAAGAAAAACACGCATTCACTATGGGTTGCCAAGTCTGGCTGCATTGATGATTAGGGCTGACCTAATGTTGGGTGCTGGTGGGACGACGAACTGGGAGAGAATGTGTGTCGGCTTGAACTCCATTGTTGCGAGTATTGCCAGCAATCAAACTGAAATAAACCGTGAGCTCGAAGTTCAAGGTCTTATACAGTTTCTGGGTGATGCAGAAATCCTGAACACCTGCGGAATTCACAAAGCCATAAAATTTGCATTGGAATATCCAGAATACAATCGGAGCCAGTCAAATTCTATGAGATCTATCGTAGATGGTCGTGGTACACAATATGTATTGCAACACCTAAAGGATATTCAAGATCGTGTCTCTTCGTAAACTTGATGAGCCAGACTTGGAGTTAATGTGGAGCTGGCGGAACCACCCAATTGTTCGAGCCGGTATGTTTTCTCAGGGCGTTATCGAGTTGCATCAGCACAAAGCGTGGTTTAGACGTGAATCCCAAAAGAAGGATTCAGCTTGGTTTTTGTTTGTTGACATGAATGAAAAACCTGCCGGAGTGGTTTATTTTACAGAGATGGATCGCATAGCGAATCATGCCTTTTGGGGATTTTATACAGCTCCTGATGCTCCACAAGGTACAGGTACCCAGATGGGTGTTGAGGCATTGGATTATATTTTTAATGAGGAGCAATTCCATAAAATCAATGCTGAGGTTCTGGAAAGCAACGCACGAAGTTACAAGTTTCATAGAAAGTTAGGTTTTCGGACTGAAGGAACCTTTTGTGACCACTACTTTGGATCTGGTGGTTATGAGAGTGTGACGCGGTTTGCTCTGTTGGCGCAAGAGTGGCCCGCACACCGAAAAGAGCTTTTTAGATTTTTGAAAACTTTTTCAGGCCGCGAGTAGATAACTTGCACACAAATACTTATATTTTGGCTTCATCTAAGCCTTGGCATAAAACGCAACTCGCTGCCAGCAAACTATCGAGCGGCGATCGAGTCTTGTGGGCTGAAAGGCCTTCTGAGCTAGAACAGCTGCTTGAATCTAATCCGGCCGTTCGCTATATTTTTTTCCTCCATTGGAACTGGTTAGTCCCCGAAACTATTTGGAAAAACTACGAATGCGTTTGTTTTCATATGACTGACGTACCATATGGTCGAGGTGGAAGCCCACTTCAAAATTTAATAGTTCGAGGCCATACAGATACTATGCTTACAGCTCTGCGTATGGTTGAAGAAATGGATGCGGGGCCAGTGTATGCAAAACGTCGTTTCCTGTTGGAAGGAACGGCCCATGAAGTTTATCTACGGGCGGGTGAGCTGAGTTTCGAGTTGATCCGATGGATAATAAAGAATGAGCCACAACCAGAACTCCAGAAAGGCGAACCGGTGATATTCAAACGCAGGACACCTGAGCAAAGCTTGCTGCCAGTATTTGGCTCCATCAAAAGTCTTTATAATCATATCCGTATGTTAGATGCTCCAACTTATCCGAAGGCCTATTTGGAACATGGTGAATTTATTCTTGAGTTCTCTGGTGCTAATACTTGTGAAGGCGAGCTTACAGCTACCGTAAAGATTCGCAAAAAAACAAAGCAGGAGACAACATGAAAATAAGTATTGATGGTGTAAAAATTGGTCCAGAACACCCGCCTTACATTATTGCCGAACTCTCGGCTAACCATAATGGTTCCTTAGATAGAGCCCTTGAAACTATCAAGGAAGCAAAACGACGAGGTGCTTCCGCAATAAAGCTACAAACTTATACAGCGGATACGATGACTATCGACAGCGACCGCCCTGAGTTCCTGATTAAAGGTGGGCCATGGGATGGCTATAAGCTTTACGACCTTTACAAGTGGGCACAAACTCCTTTCGAGTGGCATAAAGCCATGTTCGATTATGCTCGTGAACTTGGAATCACTGTTTTCTCGACACCATTCGACGAGAGTGCTGTAGATCTGTTGGAAGAGCTGAACGCTCCAGCATATAAGATTGCCTCATTTGAGCTTACGGATCTCCCGCTAGTGGAGTATGTTGCTAAAACCGGAAAGCCGATGATTATGTCTACCGGAATGGCTACAGAATATGAAATCAAAGAGGCGGTTACAGCCGCTCGTAACGCAGGCTGTAAGGAACTGGTTTTACTACATTGTATTAGCAGCTATCCGGCTCCTATGGAACAGGCAAATGTCGCCCAGCTGGTAGAATTAGGGCGTCGTTTTAATACCGTACCAGGCTTGTCAGATCATACGTTGGGCACCACAGCCTCGGTTGCTGCCGTATCGCTAGGTGCGTGTCTTATTGAAAAGCATTTTATTTTGGACCGTAATGACGGCGGGCCTGATAGTGGTTTTTCGATTGAACCGCAAGAACTTGAAAGGTTATGCACTGACGCTTATGACGCCTGGGCCGCTGTTGGTAAATCCGGGTACAATCGCCAGGAGGCTGAGCAGTCTAATAAGATGTTCCGCAGATCGATTTACTTCATGCGAGATATGAAGGCTGGAGAATCAGTCTCTGAAACAGATATTCGCCGAATCAGACCTGGGGTTGGCATAGAGCCAAAGCATTTCAATACCCTAATCGGTAAAACGCTGCAGGTTGATGTAACACATGGCACGCCTACAAGCTGGGAACAATTCAATGACTAAAATTGTTCTTGTTGTAGCTGCGCATACCGATGACGAAGCCTTGGGCTGTGGCGGTACCATTGCACGTCACGTGGCCGAGGGTGATAGCGTTCATGCCGTCTTTCTTGCTGACGGGGTAACCTCAAGGCCGAAAGCTAGCACTAACGATATCGAAGAACGCTATGAAGCTGCAGCTAAAGCGCAGAAAGTGCTTGGCATTCGTCGTACCTACATGCTGGGTTTCCCGGATCAACGCACCGATAGCGTGCCATTTCTTGAGGTTGTCCAGGCGTTAGAAAAAGTTATTCAAGAAATTCGTCCTGAAGTGATATATACGCACCATTACGGTGACTTGAATGTTGATCATCGAATTGCTCATCAGGCCGTGATGACTGTCTGTCGCCCAGTACCTGGAAGTAGTTTTAGAGAAATTTATGCGTTTGAAGTGCTTTCCAGCACAGAATGGAATTCCCCGGGCAGCCTCTCATTTGTTCCTAATGTGTTTGTTGATATTTCAGCGCATCTTGAAACGAAAATTAAAGCTCTTGAAGCATATGGACTTGAAATGCGAGAAGAGCCTCACTCTCGCTCTATTATTAATGCTAAAAGGCAAAGCGAATATAGAGGAGCTTCAGTGGGAGTTAGAGCAGCTGAGGGGTTAATGTTAATAAGAAGAGTTAAGTGAATATATCGAAGTGGTGGAGGTTTTGACGATAGCTTCTCACTCGAACCCGTGAGCTAGCAGCATTATGCTGTGACATTAAAACGGCTTGACAAGCGCTTGGTAATGTGGGTTGTGGTGGTCAGCTGATATCGGACAGTAATTTAAGATTTTCCTCAGCTCCAACGTGAGACACGCCACCGTTAAATGAATGAGGTCGCTGCTGGTTGTAGTAACCTATTAGATAGCAGAGATAGAGTCCCAGAGAACATTGAAATCTTAGTGTCTTTCTCCATCAAGCCCTAAAGTAGCTATCCTTTCTGCCGTTACTCAATGTAATAAGCTGCTTACAAGGATGTCCTGAATGACGGTGATTAATACGAATCTGCTCTCTTTAAACGGTCAGAATCAGCTCAAACGCTCAAACTCTGCCATGGAGACCGTCATCGAGCGCCTTTCGTCGGGCTTGCGTATCAACGGGGCGAAGGACGATGCAGCAGGGCAGGCTATTGCTAACCGCATGGAGTCCAATCTTCAGGCGGGCAAAGCCTTAACCCGAGGCATCAACGATGGCATTTCGCTGATGCAAACTGCTGAAGGTGGTCTTGATAGCATTAACGATATTTTGCAAAGAGCGCGTGAGCTGGCCATTCAATCCGCCAACGGCACCCTATCTGATGCTGATCGCTCCTCGGTCAATGCCGAGTATCAGCAGCTCTCAGAGGAGATCGACCGACTGTCCTTCGGTACAGAGGCGTTTGGTAAGACACCACTCGCTCCCGCTGAACCGCGCCCCTTGCCGGTTAAGCTCGGCGAGGCACCTCATATTACTGAGCTTCTTGGGCCTGGTTTTGAGAGTTTTACCTCCGGTACAGTTTCATTGGCTTACATACCTGAGGGGGCCACTAACGTCACGCTGGAGATCGACTCTTTTGGTTTAGATGATGACATTCAGATCTTCACGCAAGATGGGAAGCATCTGGTAGGGACGCCTATTGATGGGGCTCATCCTGACCATGTTTGGCAGTCCCGGGACGCTACGGATCTTAATGCTTCACTACTCACGTCTGAAAATGGATTTGAACCTGGGGCCAGTTACGATGCTAGCCTGCTACAAGATGCGTCGGGAAGCTATGATCTAAGCTCGCCGCCTGTTGAGCTTGATTATAACAACATGAAAATTACCTATAGTGGAGATGGTGATCGGCTTGCCTTGGCTTCGGCCGATGATGACGATACCGAGTTTAACGACGGCAGCCTGTCGGAAAACATGCTGGAGCGAGTAACCTTCGATAAAGTCACCGAAAACCTAATTGTTTTCGTGGTAGGCCAAGGTTTATTTAATGCCAGAGCTACTTGGGACGACATGCCGATTGAATATGACGACCCTGAGCCGGTGCCGACCCCCGTTAGCACCCCGACAAACATAGTGGTCAGCGCTGGTGTTGGTCAGGAAATGGATTCCATCACGATCGCTCCCACGCCTTCTGACACTCAATCACTGGGGCTTGAGGGTGTAGCGCTGGATCCTATAGAGAAGGCCTTAGAAGCAATGCAGAGCTTGAACAGGCATGATGACTATCGAAGTCAATATGGGGCGCTAAACAACCGCTTTGAATCTGCCATTGGCACCTTGAGCCAGGAGCAAGTGGACTTGGGAGCTGCTAAGTCGAGAATTGAGGATGCTGACTACGCTGTAGAGGCATCTAATATGACTCGCGCGCGTATTTTGCAGCAAGCCAGTACTTCGATGCTAGCCCAGGCCAACCAGAACCCACAAAGCGTGCTTTCTCTGCTGGATTAATTAACTAGCCGATTGGTGTGTTAATTGTGCAAGTCCTGACATACGGGCTTGCTTCTTCTAAACCCTCTGCCACTAATTACTTAGACCGCTAAAATTGATCTTCCTGGCGTTTGCTCGATAATGAGTAGTTATCTTCGGCACTCGTCACCTTGTGGGTGCTCAAATTGTACGTTCCTAACCGGGCAGGAAAACACCCCATGGATCCGCAAAAACTGGCGGTAACCTTAGCGATTGCTGCAGGTTGGTTAAGTTTTAACAGCCTTATCATTTGCATGTATTTCCTATTGAGTGGCAGAGGCGTGCTGGAAGGGGGAATGTGGCGAGGCGGAGAGTGGCTAAGGCTCGGACAGTCAGTGCCAACTGATGAGAGCAATGAACTGGCTGCTCAGCCCCCTGCTGTTGCTAAACAAGTGAATACCTCCTCTACGTTACCCGAGAATGAAGATAGCGTAGAGGAGGTGGCACCTGTAGAGGCAGAAGAGAGCACTCATGTACTGTTTGTGATGTTTGATCAACCGGATATCGCACTCAACAAAAAGCTGTTCTCGAGCCTGCAAAAGTGGGAGGCCCACTACGATGAGGCCTTTCAGGTTTATAGCGTGCCAGGCGTTACCCCACAAAACCCATTGCGGGTTACCAATGCCTACCCGCCTGGATTGATGCCACCTCCAGAAGCCTTTCAGCAAGAAGAGCATTTGATCAGTGGTGTAAGTGTCATCCTCAAAAAGCCAAAGCGCAGGCGCGGGTTTGATAAGGTACAGTTGGAAAAACTGGTTACGTTTACTCAGGAGTTGGCAGCGCTGGGTGGAGGTGTGCTAGATGCCGATCGCCAAGCCGCTACCTTTAAAACGTTTCAGGCCATTCGCCACAAATAGCCATACATCACGGTGTGACTGCATATTCAATAAAAGAATAAAAATTATCTTTAATATTCTTTTGTATGCTTTTGTCGTAGAGGTAAACTAGCAGCCATCAATGCCTCATGATTATTTGTGTGGCTATTCGGATCGTCGGGATATCGACTAACGAGGAAACAGACTCATGCCACTACCAGCTAAGTTAACTACTACCCTTGCGGCGCTTTCGTTGAGTGTTGCCAGTGGGTTTTTCGCCGCTTCTGCCCAAGCCGATACGCTCCGGGTGGGCATGTCCGGTGGTTATTTCCCCTTTACCTTCGTTGAGCAAGACGAGCTCAAAGGCTTTGAAGTTGATGTCATGAATGCCGTGGGTGAGATCACTGGTGATGACATTGAGTTCGTTACGGCGAGCTTCTCGGGCTTGGCGGGGATGCTTGAATCTGGCCGTATCGACACCATTGCCAATCAGATCACCATTACCCCAGAGCGTGAAGCGAAGTATGTGTTCACTTCGCCTTACGTGTATGACGGCGCGCAGGTTGTGGTGCGGGCAGGCAATGACACCATTGAAGGTGTTGAAGATTTGTCCGGTAAAAGCGTAGCCGTCAACCTGGGCTCGAACTACGAGCAGTTATTGCGCGAGCAGCCCAATGCCGATGAAATCGACATTCGCACCTATGAGTCCAATATCGAACAGGATGTGGCGCTGGGCCGGGTAGAGGCCTTTGTGATGGACCGCGTGAGTGCTACACAGGTCATTAAAGAGAAAGGCTTACCGTTAGAGCTGGCGGGGCAGCCGTTCTCGACCATTGAGAACGCATTGCCGTTCCGTGATGATGAAGCGGGCCGCGAGCAGCGCGACCGCGTCGATGCAGCGCTGAGTGAGCTGCGTGAGAATGGTGAGCTGCGTGAGATATCGGAAAAGTGGTTTAATACTGATATCACCCAACCCTAAACGCTGAACTGATCCGTTCAACGCGGCCGTGGCATTGCCACGGCCGTTTGCTTATAAGCGATTTAGCCTATGTTTAATTATTATGCTTAACCTCGAATACATGTGGGGGCTGCTGCCGGTTCTGTTGCGCTACTTGCCGCTCACCCTTCAAATGGCAACGATTGCCATGTTCTTTGCGTTGATTCTGGCGTGCCTGCTGGCGGTAGTTCGCGTATCGAAGGTGCCTTTCTTGAACGGCTTCTCGTTACTGTTTATCTCGTTTTTCCGGGGTACGCCGCTGCTGGTTCAGCTGTTCCTGTTCTATTATGGTCTACCACAACTGATTAGCGCCTTGATCTCGATTACCGGCGTTACCGCCGCCGTGCTAGGCCTGACGCTGCACTTCTCTGCCTATATGGCCGAATCCATTCGTGCGGCGATTGTCGGGATTGATCGCAGCCAGACTGAAGCCGCGCTTTCAATCGGGATGACCCAGTCGCAACTGATGCGCCGCATCATTCTGCCCCAGGCAACCCGCGTGGCAACGCCGACGCTGATGAACTATTTCATCGACATGATCAAAGCGACCTCGTTGGCCTTTACGCTGGGGGTGACCGAGTTGATGGGCGCTACCCAAAAAGAGGCCGCGGGCAGCTTCCTCTATTTAGAAGCATTCCTGCTGGTGGCGCTGATTTATTGGGCGATTGTGGAAGTGCTCTCTTGGGGGCAGCGCCGGTTAGAAATTTATCTGAATAAGGCCTACCAACGATGATTTCGCTGCAAGGCATTACCAAGCGTTTTAGTGGCCATACGGTGTTTAAAGATATCGACTTGAGTCTTGCCCAGGGCGAGATCATTGTGATCATTGGGCCTTCCGGTACAGGTAAATCGACGTTGCTGCGCTGTATCAACTTTCTTGAACGCCCTGATGCAGGCCGTTTGCAGGTGGGTGATTTGAGCGTTGATACCCAGCGTGCCAGCCGGGCAGATATCCTGGCATTGCGCCGGCGTACCGCCTTTGTCTTTCAGAACTACGGCCTGTTCGCCAACAAAACCGCGCTGGAGAATATCAGCGAGGGGATGATCGTGGTGGATAAGTTGCCGAAAGCGAAGGCCCATGCACGGGCAAGAGAGATCCTTGAGCGCATCGGTCTGGCAGACAAAGCAGATGCTTATCCCGCTTCTCTCTCCGGCGGTCAGCAGCAGCGGGTGGGTATTGGCCGTGCCATGGCCGCCAACGCCGACGTGATTCTTTTTGACGAGCCCACCTCTTCACTTGACCCTCAATGGGTAGAGGAAGTATTGAGCCTGATGAAACAGTTAGCGGTAGAGCGCCAGACGATGATCGTGGTCACCCACGAGATGCAGTTCGCCCGGGAAGTAGCGGATCGGGTTGTCTTCATGGACGAGGGCGGCATCGTCGAGGAAGCGCCTCCTGAAGAGTTGTTCACTGCACCCAAGGATGAGCGAACGCGCCATTTCTTGCGCAAAATTTTAGCGCCCACGGGGCAGGCTGTGCCTTAAATGCTGAATACAGTTACTGTCCGCGGTGCACCGCTAAGAAAAATGCCTGTTTTGCACTTTTTACATTAACGTGACTTCAAAGCTATCGGCAGTAACCACAGGGGTCTTGGCATGTCGTGGGCCTTCTTGGATTTCCACTAAGCCATAATCGCCCATCTTTTTAATGGTGCGACTCAAACTTTCTTTTCGACGCCCGGTTATCTCAGCAAGCTCCCCTAATGATTGCGGCTTGCAGCGCCGAATCGTTTTGAGAAGTTCAAGGTTTTTCGTGTTTAACAGACGAGACATGGACTCGACACTATCAAACCATACCTTAGGCTCATCAGGAGCAGGTTTATAGAAACCTTTGGCAATTGAGATTGTGCGCTCACGGAATTCATCACGGTTCATGATGCCGATCTTGACGGTTGTCATATTCCTTCCTCTCGGAGTATTTCGTCGACATGCTTCCAAAAGTCTTCAATCAAGTGAGCCGCAGAATCAAAGAAGTAATCACTGACAACGCTGCGATAATGGCGGTGATCCCACTCTTCGCGTCGTCCCGCAAACTTTCTGCGTTTGATTTTTGGAGCATGTGCGTTGTCAAAGCCAAGTAGCCGTGTCCCGCTCTTATGATGCAAGGTCAAGCTATATTTTATTCCATGGGGGATGTTCGGTGTTGCCTTGACTCGCCGCACCTCAAACTTGACCCAAAAATCACCTTGGATGCCGTACTGAGTTCCATCGAGCGCTAATAAAGTATCTAGCCCTTGATCATCCATACGCTCCTTCCCTATTTCATAGATAAAATATAGTAGGGTTGATTGTAGATGTCAATGGTTGGGTGTGGAGTTGCGCCTATCTACGAGCCGGGCTTGAGCTGCTATCAGGCACTCTGGACGACGAACATGCTGGGTCGATTTGCAATACGCGCTGGCGATTTTGGACTGGGGGCACGTCCGTGCTGCACTTGTTGGTTGAGTTCAGGCCATTGGACCCAGCAAACATCCGCAAGCGGGGATGTCTCATCCATTAGGTAACCTTGAGCTTCATTCCTATGGGAGCTTTATGCTTAGCAGGCGCTTTCTTCAGAACCTGCGTGCTGCCATCGGGACGTGTTTCAACAAGTTCACCGTCGATGATTTCCACTATGTGTTGACCGCTGCTCAACGAGACCTGATAAGCGCGTCGCGTGTAACGCGCCGATTGGGCTGCAAGTCGTTGTTCTTAATCAGGTTTAATCGCCATTGGCTCGCCTCGTTGCTTGCATCTTGCTATCATATTATAGTTCAAGCACTGGATAGTAAGCGCTAGTGGTCATGTTTATTCTGCGCACTATATCGAAGTACCCATAATTGGCAATTACAGCAGTGTTTTGGCTGTGCAAGCTGTACCTTCGAGCACGTAATCCTGCTACGCCGCGTTAACGACTACTTGATTACGGCCATTATCTTTAGCCTGATATAACCCTATATCGGCGCGTTTCAGGGCAGGCTTAAGTGCTTTTTCGTTGTCTAGAATAGTCGTTACCCCTAGCGAAGCTGTCAGCCAAAGTGCCTTTTCTGCGTGCTCAGTTGAGACGTTAATCGGGGTCGCTGCCGTTGTTCTACGTATTCGCTCGGCCACCTGTTCCGCTTGAGAAAGCGAGGTGTTGGGAAGCAAAATAGCAAACTCTTCGCCGCCCACTCGGCATAGCAAGTCTTCCTGACGAAGCAGCTCGGTTACTATTTTGGTGAAGTTTTTCAGTACGTCATCACCCGCGTCATGTCCGTACGCATCGTTAATGTGCTTAAAGTGGTCAATATCAATGGCGATGAGCGCGATGGGGTGGTTTTGCCTTCGCGCCCGGGGTATTTCAGTCGTTGCTTGGGCCTGTAAATAGCGCCTATTGAAGACCCCCGTTAAGGGGTCGGTCATGGCTTGGGCGCGTAGTTTCTCTTCCAGCTCTTTGCGCTCGGTAAGGTCAAAGACGGTGGCGCGCGAATGCACAAACTGACCATTACGGCAGAAGGCTGAGGCTTGAATCATGACGTGACGCTGCTCGCCGTTTCGGGTTAGCAGGCTGCATTCAGCGCTACTGGGTTGATTTTGTTTTACGTTTGCGAAAGCTTTATCAAACTGATAGCGGGTTTCTGGCGTGATCAATTCTCGGTAAGTGATGTGACCAATAACTTCTTCGTCGGTGTAGCCTAGCCAAGCGAGCTCGGTGCGGTTCATTTTGATCACTCGCCCTGTGGTATCGAGCGAGTGGTAGCCGCAGGGGGCGTTTTCATAAAGATCGCTGACTTCATGAGCGTGGCGCTGAGCCGCCCTACGTAGCTGGCGCTGACGCTGGCTGCTGAGAGCCCAGAATATTCCAAAGGCGACGGCGACACCGTAGGTCAACAGTAGAAACCAGAGCACGGTGGTCTCTTCTTCTATTAAGGATCGCCAAGTAGGCAGTGGTAATGTCACGCCCAGCTTCCAAGGGTAGTAAGCGTTTTCGCTGAAAACAGTACCCGCTAGGCTACGGTAGCGCTGAGTGCGTATATCTTCAGTCTGAAAGCGTAATAGCTGACCATCGACCTTGGCATGACCTGTGTTGCGCTGCTGCATGGCTTGCCAATAGAGAGGTGAAAGGGCGGCAAAGTCGCTGCCAAAGCTCGTCGTATTTAATGGCGGGAAGCCTTCATCGAGCAGCCATCGTCCTTGGGCGTCGATTAAAATCGCATTGGCATCTTGGTCAAGCAACATGGCCTGACGTAGGGCGCTGGTAAGGTAATCCCAATTGAGGCTCAAAAGCACCACGCCGCGGCGTTCCCCTGCTGCATCAAAAACAGGGGTAGATACATTGACCACAGGAATCACGTCGCGACCCATTAGCTCAAAGTGGAGGTTACGGCCCGGTGGCGAGATATAAAGATCGCGTGGCTGTAGTGAAGAGGCTCCTTTGAAATAGTCGGTATAGGCATGATGATTGGCATTCACGCGGGGCCCCGTTTGAATACTTTTAGGTGCACGGAGTACTTCGCTGCCATGATTATCAATGAGTACTAGCTTGGTATAGCGAGGGTTGTGGCTGATCAACGTGTTTAGAAAGGTTGAAAGTTGCGATAAGTCGCTAAGCGAATAAGGCTGGGCTGATATCGACGAGTTGTCCTGTGCTGCCAGGTACCGCCTTAACGCAGGCATTTCGGCAATCGCCAGCGCGTAATTTAGGCTTTCATTAATATCGCGGGTTAGTGCCTCCTGGCCAGCTTTTAATAAGGCATCTGCTTCGGCATGCAGGCTATCTAGTCGGGACTCCATATGGACATGGAGCACAGGCAGCAACGTTGTCGATACGAGGATCAACGGTATGCAAATGGCTAGTAGTAAGCGAGTGTGTAAACGCCGCAATGACACTGACATGTTTCCTTTGAGTAGGTCTGCGCCGGGCAGCCTGCTTTTAAAGTTATACGTTGTACTTGTAAAGGCGTAGCTAGCAAGCTCGCCAAGCGCGTGATAGACTACGCCATCCTCTCAGGCAAGTCCCGTGAGCGGGCAGCTTATTTCGACTGCCTGCTACACACTTTGGTAGGGTGATACGCCTGCCAAATCAATTGGTTGTTGCGGAAACGTCGTGCTGTGGCAGCATAGCAGACGAACACATATTTAATTTCGTTGCCGTTTTGTCGGCAACCTTTATTCTCCAAGGAGATACCCTGTGGCGAACAGCAAGCAAGCTCGCAAGCGCGCCCGCCAGGCCGAGAACCGTCGCGTCCTGAAATCCAGCCAGCGCAGCATGGTCCGCACCTACATCAAGCGTGTAGTGAAAGCGATCGGCACCGGCGACCACGCTAAGGCAATGGAAGAGTTCAAGGCAATGCAACCGGTCGTTGACCGTATTGCAGACAAAGACGTGCTGTCTAAGAAGAAAGCAGCTCGCCTGAAGAGCCGTTTGAACAAGCGTATTAAGGCACTGGCGGCGTAAGCCGGCAGGCGCCATAAAAAAACCGGCTGCGGCCGGTTTTTTTGTGTCTGGATGATTTTTCTAGATGATTTTTCTGGATAGCTTATGACAGCGAAGAAAGCACCCAACACATCCCCAGGCACCACAGTCGTGCGTCGCGGGCTAATGCGCTCGGGGCTTGTAGTCAGTGCCATGACCATGCTGTCGAGAGTGATGGGACTGGCGCGTGATGTGGTTATCGCTACCTTCTTAGGGGCAGGGGATGGCGCCGATGCGTTTTTCGTGGCGTTTAAGATCCCTAACTTTCTGCGCCGTCTGTTTGCCGAAGGGGCTTTCAACCAGGCTTTCGTACCCGTGCTCTCAGAGTACTCCACCCAGCGTAGTCGGGAGGAGGTACGCGCGCTGCTGAATGCCACTGCCGGTAGCTTAACGGCGGTGCTGGCGCTAATTACCGCCGTGGCGATGCTCTGTGCGCCGTGGCTGATTTGGGTATTTGCCCCTGGGTTTGGCAGTGAGCCGGACAAGCTGGCGCTGACCGCGGATATGCTGCGCTTAACCTTTCCTTATTTACTGCTGATTTCGCTCACCGCGTTTTCCGGTAGCGTACTGAATACCTGGAACCGCTTTGCGGTTCCCGCGTTTACCCCGGTGCTGCTTAACCTTTCGCTGATTGGTGCGGCGCTGTTTTTAATGCCGCTAATGGAAGAGCCCGCCATGGCGCTCGCCTGGGGCGTGTTGATCGCCGGAGCGGCCCAGTTGGTTTTTCAGGTGCCGTTTTTACTGCGCTTGGGATTGATGCCTACTCCCTGGCCTAATTTTGCTCATGAGGGAGTGCGACGCATACTGAAACTCATGGGGCCTGCGCTGTTTGGGGTATCGGTATCGCAAATTAACCTGCTGTTGGATACCGTTTTGGCGTCATTGCTGACGGCGGGCAGCGTGTCGTGGCTTTACTACTCGGATCGTTTAGTGGAACTGCCGCTGGGCGTGTTTGGGGTGGCCATTGGGACGGTGATTTTACCAGCACTCTCTAAACGCCATGCTGACCAGTCCAAGGAGCACTTTGCTGCGATGCTTGATTGGGCGATCCGCATTGTATTGCTGTTAGGCTTGCCCGCGGCACTGGCGCTGGCGGTGCTTGCCGAGCCGCTGTTAATCACGCTGTTTCATTACGGAGCGATGACCGACAACGACATCCAGATGGCGGCCATGAGCCTGCGTGCTTATGCCTTTGGCTTGGTAGCCTTTATGCTAATCAAAGTATTGGCACCGGGATTTTTTGCTCGCCAAGACACCAAAACCCCGGTGAAGGTAGGCATTATCGCCATGGTCGCTAATATGGTGTTTAACCTACTGCTGATTTGGCCGCTGGCTCATGCTGGATTAGCGTTAGCCACCGCGCTTTCTGCTTTCTTGAACGCGGGCCTGTTGGGTTACTTACTGCATAAGCAGGGAGTGTTGGTCTTTCAGCCGGGCTGGAAGCGCTATGCGGTGCAGTTACTAGGTGGCAGCGGGCTAATGTGCGCGGCCCTCTATTTTATTGCGCCCGACTGGCAGGCTTGGCTCGCGTTTGGCCTTTGGCAACGGATAAGCTGGGTCACCGGGCTAGTGATACTGGGCGGCTCGCTGTACTTTGCGTGGCTGGCGGCACTGGGTTTGCGCGTTCGTCATTTAAAAATGCACTCATAACACTGCATCCTGGGGTGTGGGTTCGTTATAATCAGAGGCTTTATGTCCTCCAACGGCTGAGGTGCCATGCGCGTCATTCGAGGTCTGCACAACTTGAGAGCGGCTCATCGTGGCTGCGTTGCCACCATCGGTAATTTCGATGGGGTGCATCGCGGTCATCAAGCCATCCTGCAGCAGTGCCGAGAGCATGCGGCGCGCTGGAGTGTGCCGTTAACAGTGGTGGTGTTCGAGCCCCAGCCGCGTGAATTTTTTGCTGGTGATCAAGCTCCACCGCGTTTAACCCGGTTGCGCGAGAAAGTACGGCTGCTCCGCGATTTTGGCACTGAACAGGTTCTCTGCTTGCCGTTTAACGATGCGCTGCGCAGCCTTACCGGGCGTGAGTTTATCGATCAGGTGTTGATTGATGGGCTAGGCGTTAAGCACTTGGTCGTGGGCGATGATTTTCGCTTCGGCTGCGACCGCCGCGGTGATTTTGCTCTGCTGGCGGAGGTCGGGAGCGAACAGGGGTTTGGCGTAGAGCACACGCGTACTTTTACCGTGGATGACGAGCGGGTTTCCAGTTCTCGGGTGCGTACGCTGCTTGCCAGCGGCAATTTTTCTGCTGCTGCGCGTTTGCTGGGCCGCGCCTATTCGTTACATGGCCGAGTGGTGCGCGACCAGCAGTTGGGGCGCACCATTGGTGTACCGACTGCCAATTTGCCGCTGATGCCCCAGCCATTAACGCTGCGTGGGGTTTATGCGGTGGTGGCTGAGCTTGAAAATGGCGAGCGCTACCCAGCAGTGGCGAATGTGGGCTTCCGCCCTACGGTGGGTTCGGAACGGCCAACGCTGGAGGTGCACCTGCTGGATTTTAAAGGTGATCTCTACGGCCAACGCATGACGGTGTTTCCCTGCGCGCGCCTGCGGGGCGAGGTGAAGTTTGACAACCTTGAGGCACTTAAAGCGCAAATTGAACGTGACCAGGCCCGCGCTCGCCACTATTTAACGGCGGCAATAGGTGGGCAAAACAGCGCTGACCAAGAGAACGCTGAACAGGACTATTCGCTTCCGCTGGCCTCGGCCCCGCTTGGGCGTGAGGCCATGTCTTCAAGTGCAATGTCTTCAAATGCGGTGTCTTCAAACACGATTCCTTCTGATTCTTCTTCGGCGGATGATGCCGCCGATGCTAACAACGGCTGACCAGACCATGGATTATAAGCACACGCTGAATTTGCCTGAAACTGATTTCCCCATGCGCGGCATGCTGCCAAAGCAGGAACCAGGGCGGGTTTCCCAGTGGCAGGATATGAACATTTACCAGCGCCTGCGGGAAGCGCGCGCGGGCGCGCCGCTGTTTGTGCTGCACGATGGCCCTCCCTACGCCAACGGCAGTATTCATATTGGTCACGCCGTTAATAAGATCCTTAAAGATATTATCGTTAAATCGAAGAATTTAGCCGGCTTTGATGCGCCTTATGTGCCCGGCTGGGACTGCCACGGCTTGCCCATTGAGCACAAAGTAGAAACCACTCACGGCAAGAACCTGGCGCCGGAACATGCCCGTGAGCTTTGCCGTGAATACGCTGGCGCCCAAGTTGAAACACAACTGGCCGACTTTGTTCGTTTGGGCATTATTGGCGATTGGGATCACCCATACCGCACTATGGATTTCGCCAACGAAGCGAGCGAGATTCGTGCTTTGGCCGAGATGGTCGACGCGGGTTACGTGTTTAAAGGTTTGAAGCCGGTCAACTGGTGCTTTGACTGTGGTTCGGCGCTGGCGGAAGCCGAAGTCGAGTACGCTGATAAGAAATCCGACGCCATCGACGTCGCTTTCCCGGTAGAAGATGCCGACAAGCTCGCCGCCGCCTTTGGCTTAAGCGAACTGGCCAAGCCTGCGGCAGTGGTGATCTGGACTACCACGCCGTGGACCATTCCGGCCAACCAGGCGCTCAACGTTCACCCTGAGTTCACCTATGCACTGGTCGATACTGGCGAGCGTTTGCTGCTGCTGGCGGAAGAGTTGGTGGAGAGCTGCCTGGAGCGCTTTGGCCTGCAAGGCGAGGTAATTGCTACGACCCAGGGCAAAAACCTCGACCTGATCAATTTCCGTCACCCATTCTACGATCGGCTCTCGCCAGTCTACCTGGCAGAGTACGTCGAGTCTGAGGTGGGCAGCACCGGTATCGTTCACTCCGCGCCCTCTTACGGTATGGATGACTTTATCACCTGCCGCGAGCATGGCATGGAGTTTGATGACATGCTCAACCCGGTGCAGGGAAATGGCGTTTACGTTGACGACCTGCCGTTCTTCGGCGGCCAGATGATTTGGAAGGCCAACCCGCATATCGTCGAAAAACTGCGCGAAGTGGGTGCGCTGATGGCGCATATCCCGATCAAGCATAGCTACATGCATTGCTGGCGCCATAAAACGCCGGTGATCTACCGTGCCACGGCGCAGTGGTTTGTGGGTATGGACATCAAAGGCAAAGATGGCAAAACCCTGCGTGAACGTGCCCTTGAAGGCATCGAAGCCACGGCGTTTACGCCTGCCTGGGGCCAGGCGCGCCTGCACAGCATGATCGCCAACCGCCCGGATTGGTGTATCTCGCGTCAGCGTAACTGGGGCGTACCGATCCCGTTTTTCCTACACAAGCAAACCGGTGAGCTGCATCCGCGCACCGTTGGGTTGATGGAAGAGGCGGCCAAGCGCGTTGAGTTGGAAGGCATCGATGCCTGGTTCAAGCTCGACCCGGCAGAGCTGCTGGGTGCCGAAGCGGCAGATTACGATAAAGTCACCGATACCCTGGATGTCTGGTTCGACTCTGGCACCACCCACCGCCACGTACTTCGCGGTTCGCACCCCCATGGCCACGAAAGCGGCCCGCGGGCGGACCTCTACCTGGAAGGCTCCGACCAGCACCGTGGTTGGTTCCACTCATCGCTGCTCACCGGTTCAGCGATTGATGGCCATCCGCCGTATCGTCAGTTGCTGACCCACGGCTTTACCGTCGATTCCCAGGGCCGCAAGCAGTCCAAGTCGCTGGGCAATGTGGTCGCGCCCCAGGAAGTGATGGACAAGCTGGGCGGCGATATTCTGCGCCTGTGGGTCGCCTCCACCGACTACTCTGGCGAAATGGCCGTTTCTGACGAAATTTTGAAACGCACCTCTGATGTGTATCGGCGGATTCGTAACACTGCTCGCTTCCTGCTGTCGAACCTTAACGGGTTTGATCCAGAGAAAAACCAGGTAGCGTTTGGCGATATGCTGGCGCTGGATCAGTGGGTGGTGGATCGAGCGCACCAATTGCAGGCGCGGATCGAAAAAGCCTACGAAGAGTACCGCTTCCTGGATGTTTACCAACAGGTGCATGGTTTCTGCGCCCGGGAACTGGGTGGCTTCTATCTGGATGTGATTAAAGACCGCCAGTACACCACGCAAACCGATTCGTTGGCGCGGCGCAGTGCACAAACCGCGCTCTATCACGTGGTGGAAGCGCTGAGTCGTTGGATTGCGCCGATTCTCTCCTTTACCGCTGAGGAGATTCACGAAAACATCCCCGGTAAGCGCGGCGACAGCGTGCTGCTGGAGACTTACTACACTAACCTTGGCAACCTGGAAGAAAATGCTGAACTGGGTCGTGCTTTCTGGGAGCAAGTGCTGGAAGTCAAGCACTCGGTCAACAAGTGTCTTGAAGATGCCCGTAATGCCAAAGTCATTAAAGGCAGCTTGGCAGCTGAAGTCACGCTGTATGTCAGCGATGACCTGCAGGCGACTCTGGCTAAACTGGGTGATGAACTGCGCTTTGTGATGCTAACCAGTGAAGTGACGCTTAAGCCCTTGTCTGCTGCGAGTGATGCAGAAGCGACCGAGCTGGATAGCTTGAAAGTCGCGGTTAAAGCCAGCGACAACACCAAGTGCGAACGTTGCTGGCACCATCGTCCCGATGTAGGCACCTATGCGGACCACCCGGATCTGTGTGGACGCTGTATCAGCAATCTCCCCGAAGGTAGCGGTGAGATTCGTTACTATGCTTGATAAAAACATAGCTAAAGAAACTAAAACACCGTCTGACGATGTCGACACACGGCCGCCAATGCAGCGGCCGCTGCGCTGGCTGTGGCTAGCTGTGGCAGTAATTGCCTTGGATTTGGTCACCAAATACGTGGCCAGTAGTCAGTTGGGCTATGCCCAGCCGGTCGAAATACTGCCGTTCTTTAACCTGACGCTGCTGCACAATACTGGCGCAGCGTTCAGCTTTTTAGCCACACATCCAGGCTGGCAGCGCTGGTTCTTCGCCTTGATTGCCGTAGGTGCCAGCGTGGCGTTGACAGTATGGCTTTCACGCATCAAACACGATGAAAAGTTACTGGCGATAGCGCTGCCGCTGATTATTGGCGGGGCGCTGGGGAATCTCTACGACCGCCTGGTGCATGGCTATGTGGTCGACTTTTTATCGTTTCACGTCGCTGGGTGGTACTACCCGGCGTTTAACGTGGCGGATATAGCGATTACCCTGGGGGCGGTCGCTTTAATCTGGGAATCCATTATGGGCGAGCGGCGGCGCAAAAAAGCGGCCAAGACTTCCCATTAATCGAACGTTGAGAACTGCAATGAGCGACTATCTGATCGATGAAGGCATGGAAGTGACGCTACACTTCACCTTAAAGCTGGAAGATGGCACTTTGGTGGACTCCACCAAAGACAAAGCACCGGCTACCTTCGAGTTTGGCGACGGAAATTTGCCGCCCGGTTTTGAGCATCCGATTAAAGGCTTGGCTGCGGGGCAGGAGGGTACCTTTCAGATAACCCCTGAGCATGCATTCGGCCAGCACAACCCGCAAAATATTCAAACCCTGAAGCGGGCAGATTTTGGCGATGAAGCCCCGGAAATTGGTATGGTAATGTCGTTTGCCGATAAAGCGGGAACGGAATTGCCAGGTGTGGTCAAAACCATTGACGGTGATCGTATCGAGGTGGATTTCAATCACCCGTTAGCAGGCCGCACGCTCACCTTTGAGGTCGAAGTGCTCGACGTCAAACCGGTGACAACGCATTAATTCACTAAGCGATGCCGCTTACGCATCAAGGCGCTACTATGCAAACGACGCAAGCACAGCCCATACAGATCAAGTTAGCCAATCCGCGTGGTTTTTGTGCCGGTGTGGATCGCGCGATTGATATCGTTAATCGCGCGTTGGATGTGTTTGGCCCGCCGATTTACGTGCGCCATGAGGTTGTGCATAACCGCTTTGTGGTCGAAACGCTGCGCGCTCGCGGGGCAGTGTTTGTTGAAGAACTGGATGAAGTGCCGGACGATGTCATCGTCATTTTCTCCGCCCATGGCGTTTCCCGTGCGGTGCAAGCCGATGCTGAGCGGCGGGGCTTGAAGGTATTCGACGCCACCTGCCCGCTGGTCACCAAAGTGCACTTGGAAGTATTGCGCTACGCCAAGCGTGGTCAAGAGTGCATTCTCATTGGTCATGAAGGTCATCCGGAAGTTGAAGGCACTATGGGGCGTTATGACACCTCCCACGGTGGGCGTATCTACTTGGTAGAGGATGAAGAAGACGTCGCTAAGCTGGAGGTGAATGATCCCTCAAAGCTGGCCTTCGTGACCCAAACTACGCTGTCGATGGATGATACCGCTAAGGTGATCGACGCGCTGCGCGATAAGTTTGCCGAGATTCAGGGGCCACGCAATGACGATATTTGCTACGCCACGCAGAACCGTCAGGATGCAGTACGTGAGCTAGCGGCCCAGAGCGATCTATTGCTGGTGGTGGGCAGCCCCAATAGCTCCAACTCTAACCGCTTGCGAGAACTTTCTGAGCGCATGGACACGCCCGCCTACTTGATCGATAACGCTGACCAGATCGACCCCAAGTGGCTTGAGAACGTAGCGCGTGTAGGCGTCACCGCAGGCGCCAGTGCCCCTGAAGTATTGGTGAAAGGTGTGATTGCCAAGCTGCAGACCATGGGGGCTGCATTACCTGAAGAGCTACAGGGCCGCGAGGAGACCATTACTTTCTCTATGCCAAAGGAGTTGCGTGAAAAGGTGATCGCCAGCAGCTAACCATAGGCCTCGCAATGCAATGCGTATTAGTTTGCGACATACTAAAACGGTATGAGCCCACTAATACAGGAGCGAAGCCGCGTGTCTTATACCTCTCATCTTTCGACTGGCCATTCTTTACTGAATGGCCAGCGCGGCTTCACCCTCATTGAATTGATGATTGTGCTGGTGATCATCGGCATCGTCGCCTCCATTGCCTACCCCAGCTATACCCGCTACGTGCAAAAATCAGTGCGAACCGACGCCCACGCAGGCCTTATGCAAGCCGCTTCAGAGCTTGAGCGCTGTTACACGCGTTCTTACAGCTATAGCGATTGCACCATCAGTGAGTTATCTCCCGAAAAAAATTATGAGATTGCTGAGAGTATTAACGGTGACGGCTACCTACTGACTGCGAGCACCGTTCAAGATGATGGCTGTGAAGAGGATATAACCTTAAGTTCGAATGGCGAAAGGTTACCCAATGCCTGTTGGTGAGTTAAGGCGACAACGCTTTCAAAGTGTGGGCGACGCTGCCACTTCCAACTGTCCTGACTCTCCCTGCGAAATGACGTTAAACCCCACCCATCAAAGTGCTTCAGCTCCTTCTGTAACGCTGGTGATTAGCACATCGGACAGCCTTCGCAGGAAGGAGAGAGTCATAAACTCTCAGCGCGGCTTTAGCTTATTGGAAGCGCTAATCGCACTGGTGGTTCTCTCGATTGGCCTGATCGGCGTTGCCGCCATGCAGCTTAAAGCACTGCAAAGTGCCAATGCAGGCTATCAGCGTTCGGTGGCAAGTGTTGCGGCTGTGGATGCTCAGGAGCGGCTTTGGGCTCAGCTAGCCACGCTCGAAACAGGCCAGACCTGCGAGGATGTCTACATCTCCGGCGTGCAGAGTGCATGGAAGGAACATTGGTTTCAAAATAGTGATGCGACACCGCTACGGGGAGCCTCTTCTTCCCACAGCTATATTGCAAAAGATGACAGTGGAAGTGATTGTCGCATTGACGTGACTGTGGCCTTGGGCGAGAACAATGACGATCAATTTAGCTACTTCTTTCTTCTTCCCAAGGTCGAGAGCTCACCATGAGGCAGCGTCAGCAGGGCTTTACACTGGTGGAGTTGATGGTGGCGTTGGCGATCGGCACGGTCATTATCCTTGGGGCTGGCCAACTGTTTCTAACGACCTTTCAGACCTTTCAAAATGTTGACAAGGTAAGCCGTAAGCAAGAGAACCTGATTTTTATTGCCCAGAGGCTTACCAGTGAAATTCGTCAAAGTGGGCCGGGTCGCTATACGTTACGGTGTGAACGGAATCAGGATGCCTGTAGCTGTACGGTGGCGGATCAGGAAGAGAATGGGCAGCCGCTGGTAAGTTTTCTGAAAGATGTACCGAATCATGATTCGCCAAGCCAGTGTAATGAGGACGAGCACGTGTTAGGCGAACTTGTGCCGGGTGATGCGCCGCTTTACCGGGTGGAACTGCCCTTAGAGAACAATGGTGAGGCGATTGTATTTCATGTCATGGAGCGACAGGGCATATATGCCAGCTTCTTTGATACTCCTACCAGTCAGAAGGGGAAGGGCGATGCAGTGATTGCGGGAGGTGCCGTGAGCGGGGCGGAAAATATCCTGGTAAGTGAATCAACGGTTAACTCAAATTTAGATCCATCGATTATCCCTTCTCCGCAATCAAGCGACTCGCATGATTACTATACAGGCTATATCAATAACATTAAAAATCTGGACGGCGTGATTGCTACCTGTACCGAAAACGAAATCATGTTTTCATCGGGCAAGGTCTTTTATTGCGATGGAAATATAAATAAGTTAAACGTGACTGAACTTAGTGGAAAGGTGGTCGTAGTAGAGCAAGACATTTCAATACAGCAGAATGATAACTCCTCAGTCACTGATGTCGCCATTGTCGCTGGTGGCGAAATTAATTTTAATGGCAATAATACCAATGCACTGTTTCGAGGACTTATCTGGGGAGCGGGTAGTGTCAATTTAAGCATGTCTGGAGTTGAGTTTGTTGGTAGTGTTATCTCCAATGGCTCTGTTGTATTCAATAATGTCAATAGTATTAATGCTGACCTGAGTGTTTGGGAGTTACTGTCAGTATATGGTTATGAGTTCTCTATGCGTCAAGCATTAGAGGGTTTGTCAGAAAATATCGATTTTGGTGACGACTGATGACTCTGCAAAATCGTCAGAAAGGCGCTGCATTGGTCATCGTCATGGCGCTACTAGCCGGGGCACTGCTACTGGGGACTGCCGGCATGCAGTCAGCAATCATAAATGAGCATTTGGCAGGTAACTACCGGATAGTGGCGCAAGCCAATATGAATGCAGAGTCGGCTTACGCAAAAGCGGTTGAGGAGAATCTCGAAACAATAAACTGGGGTAGTGAGTCTTATGACCAAAATTATATTGAAAAGATGAATTGGGAGAGTATCAAAGGGCTTGGGCAGGTCGTAGATCAGTGTGAGGGGGAGGCCTTCCTGTGTTTTTATTTTCCTTTGCTTGTTGATGGAGAAAAGTGCTTCGTCGCGTTTGGAGCTGTATATGATGATCAGGAAGAGCCACTTGCCTTTAGTGACCCCTATTTTCTTTTCATCGATTGAGCATTTCTTTCAGAATGATAACGGCATAATGCTCTTGTAAATCCTCACCACTCTCTGCGGATATTGTAAAACCAAATTCTGCCTGTCGCATCCCCAGGTTCATACAAGTATCATACGACAATGTACGTTCAATGATGAGCCTAAAAACCATGAGCCAGACCGCAAAAACCCGCGTCCTCACCGGTATCAACACCACCGGCACGCCCCATTTGGGCAACTATGTTGGAGCGATCAAGCCCGCCATTGAGGCAAGCCAGGATCCCAACGTGCAGTCGTTCTATTTTCTGGCTGACTATCACTCCCTCATCAAGTGCCAAGACCCTAAGCGGGTGCAGCAGTCTCGCCTGGAGATTGCCGCGACTTGGCTTGCGCTAGGGCTGGATACCGATAACGCCATTTTCTATCGCCAGTCTGATATTGGCGAAATTCCCGAGCTGATGTGGATGCTCTCCTGCGTATGTGCCAAAGGTTTGATGAATCGCGCCCATGCTTACAAAGCAGCGGTGGCTGAAAACGAAGAGGCGGAAAACCAGGATCCTGATAAAGGCATTACGATGGGCCTTTTTGGTTACCCTGTGCTGATGGCGGCGGATATTTTAATGTTTAACGCCAACAAGGTGCCGGTAGGGCGCGATCAGATTCAGCATATTGAAATGGCGCGCGATATCGCCGGGCGCTTTAACCATCTTTATAAAGGGCAGCACTTTACCCTCCCTGAGGCCGTGGTAGACGACAAAGTACAGCTGTTGAATGGCTTGGATGGGCGCAAGATGTCCAAAAGCTACGATAATACGATCCCGCTCTTTTCCGCTGAGAAAAAACTGCAGAAGCTGGTACGTAAGATTAAGACCAACTCGCTGGAGCCCGGTGAGCCGAAAGATCCAGACACCTGCACGCTGTTTCAAATCTACTCCGCTTTTGCGACACCTGAAGAGACCGCTAGTCTACGTGAGCAGTACGTGAACGGTATTGGCTGGGGCGCGGCTAAGGATCAAGTGTTTGAGTACTTGAATGCACACTTGAGCGCGCCGCGTGAACGCTATAATGCGCTGATGGAAGACCCGGCCCACATTGAGGCTGTGTTGCAAAAAGGCGCCGAACGGGCGCGGGAAGAAGCTGTTGTAACGATGGATCGTCTCCGTTCAACGGTAGGTTTGGGGCGGTTTGTTTAATCCCAGAGCCTTGGCGCAATACCAATAGCGAAACACCTGCAGCAATAGAGCAGAAACGACGAAGCCCCTTCCAAGTGGAAGGGGCTTCGCTTGTTTCAGGCCTTGTTTTTCAGGCCAGGGCTAGGCTATTAGCAACAGCTTAACCTTCGATCGGGGCGCGCCAGTCGTCGGAACCAGAGGTGCCAGCAACAGTGTGTTCCCAATCAATTTTACGGTAAGCCAGTGACACGTCCATCAACTGGGTGAATTCAGACTTGGTGATGTCTTGGGCGTGTGGCATACGCAGGTTGATGTCAACGATAGTGGCATCGGTCAGCGTGGTCGTGAAGAAGTGCTCCTGCTTACCTTCAACAGAGGTGCGGTACCACTTCAGCTCAACGTTGGGCAGCATTTCACCAGACGCTAGTGCGTTGTACATCAGCGGTACTGATTTGTTCAGGGCAACGGTAAAGATAAAGGGCTTGTGTGCACGCTGACCGGATGGCTGACCAGACTGCGGATCAGTGGGTACGGTAACAACATGCTTAAATTCTTGTACCAGCATTTGGTCTTCATGGCCCTCAACGTAGATGTTGCCTACGGAGTCAGGGGTAAAAGCGCCTGCTGTGATGTTGCCCTGAGTTTGGCCTTCGATGCTGATATAACATGGTGTTGGCATGGTCTGCTCCTTGACTGAAAAATTAAAGAAATGTCACGTGGACTCAGACAATAGAGCAATTTCAGGGCCAGGTTTTTAAATTTGTTATATATCAATATGTTATGTGTTTGTTGTGTAGGGCGCTTCTTTCTGCGGGGCAAAAAGTTGCCTGTGCTGGGCAAGATATTGCCTGGCAGGGCAAGAACTTGCTTGCTTGCTCGTTACATCTACAAGCGCTTAGTAACGCTGGGTTGCATCTACCGTTACCTTGCTTTATGACTAAAGCCTTTCTTGGAATTTTAAGCAGAAATAGGGCCATGGGAGCAATATTTTTGTCGCTAAAAATGACGGCGCTGCCCATTTAAGCACCTCTCTTGTATGAATTTTGCTCTCCGTTTTGTAAGAAATCACTGACAGTTTTTGTAAGAGATCTCTTACAAATGCGGTTTTTAAGAATTAGTTTTAATTAGCTTCTTTTATTGTGCTGCTAAAATTCGCGAAAAAGGTCGTAAAACACGTCTTCTTGAAAGTCTTCTTCTCTCAGATTGTCGCAATACCTGCTTAGAGCCATTTGGTACTTTCGGTGTAAATCCGGTACTTTCCCGCAATTAATAAGCATTCTTCTTTGAATCGAAAATGTTCTAATTTTTACGGGCGAAAACCATGGCTAAGCAAGGAACGGTCGCGCCGAAAGAGCGCATCAATATCAAGTATGTACCCGCTACAGGTGATCAGCAGGCCGAGACTGAACTGCCGTTGAAATTATTGGTGGTCGGTGACTTCAAGGGAGGCGAGGAAGATACCTCCATTGAGGAGCGTGAGGCTGTTTCTGTTGATAAGAATAACTTCCAGTCTGTTATGCGCGAAGCGAACCTTGGCTTGCAGGCTGCGGTTCCCAATCGGTTGCAAGAAGAGGGTGAAGCAAGCGATTTGGCCGTCAATTTGGAATTTAAATCACTCCATGATTTTGCGCCCGACAGTATCGCTCGGCAGGTGCCGGAGCTGCGTAAGCTAGTCGAATTAAGGGAGGCGTTGGTGGCATTGAAGGGGCCGCTGGGCAACGTACCTGCTTTTCGTGATCGTTTGCAGAAGCTACTCGAAAGTGACGAAACGCGTCAGCAGCTGTTGGCGGAGCTAGAGCTGCTTGATTCTGACCCTAATCGTAACGATTAAGCATTCTTATTTTCGTGCTAGTCCAGTAACCGGATTGTATTCGAGGCATCTCTATGAGTGATACGGCGCAAAAGAAAAGCCAAACGGTGGAAGCCCAGGAAGAGGTTTCTTTACTTGACCAAGTGATGGCGCAGACTCGTATGGCGCCAGCGGATGAGGGCTACGACGTTGCCAAGCAAGGCGTTGCCGCTTTTATTTCCGAACTGTTAAGCGGCGAGAACGCTGCCCCGCAGGTTAATAAAGCCGTTGTGGATAGCATGATCGTTGAACTTGACCGGAAAATTAGTCGGCAAGTTGATGAGATTCTTCACGACAATAGCTTTCAGCAGCTGGAGTCTGCGTGGCGTGGCTTGAAGCTGTTGGTCGACCGCACCGATTTCCGCGAAAACATTAAGCTTGATGTGCTTCACGCCACCAAAGAAGAACTGCTGGATGACTTTGAGTTTGCCCCGGAAATTACCCAAAGCGGGCTCTACCAACACGTTTATGCTGGCGGGTATGGTCAGTTTGGCGGTGAGCCGGTAGCAGGGATTATCGGGCATTATGATTTCACCCCCTCGACCCCTGATATGAAACTACTGCAGCACACGGCTGCTGTAGGGGCGATGGCCCATGCGCCGTTCCTGTCAGCGGTGGCGCCTTCCTTCTTCGGCATCGATAGCTTTGAAGAGCTGCCCAATATCAAAGATTTTAAAGCCATCTTTGAAGGGCCCAAGTACGCGCGCTGGCGTAGTCTGCGCGAGTCAGAAGACGCGCGCTATTTAGGTCTGACGGCGCCTCGTTTCTTGCTGCGGATGCCCTACGACCCGGTCGAAAACCCCATCAAGACATTTAACTATCGTGAAACCGTCAGCGAAGATCACGACCATTATCTTTGGGGTAATACGGCGTACCTGCTGGCCGAGCGCTTGACCGACAGCTTTGCAAAATACCGCTGGTGCCCGAACATTATTGGCCCCCAAAGCGGCGGTGCGGTTGAAAACTTGCCTGTCCACACCTACGAAGCGCTAGGTCAGTTGCAGGCTAAAATCCCCACCGAGGTGCTGGTAACGGATCGCCGCGAGTTCGAAATGGCTGAAGAAGGCTTTATTTCGTTAACGATGCGTAAGGGCAGCGATAACGCTGCTTTCTTCTCGGCTAACTCCGTACAAAAGCCCAAGGTATTTCCGAACACGCCCGAAGGCAAAGACGCTGAGACCAACTACAAACTGGGTACTCAACTGCCGTATATGTTCATCATCAACCGCCTGGCTCACTACATTAAAGTGCTCCAGCGTGAACAGATCGGTTCATGGAAAGAGCGTCAAGACCTTGAGCGTGAGCTGAATACCTGGATCCGCCAATACGTGGCCGACCAAGAGAACCCGCCCTCCGATGTACGCAGCCGCCGCCCGCTGCGTGCCGCCTCTATTCAGGTGTCGGATGTCGAAGGCGATCCGGGTTGGTACCAGGTGTCTATGTCGGTGCGCCCGCACTTTAAGTACATGGGTGCCAACTTTGAGCTGTCGTTAGTCGGACGTCTCGACAAGGAATAAGGGAACCTCTCCATCATGGCTATTAACCATGGCAGCCTGCTAGGTAGCCGTCTGTTTGAGCGTCTTGCGATGCCTGAACAGTCGTTAGCGCATGGGGAGGATGAGAGGCTGGCGGAAACTGTTGAGTCGATCAAACGACACTTAGTGGAGTTGCTCAACAGTCATCCGGGCAATAGCGCCTGTGAGCCTGAGTTGGGGTTGCTGGACTTCAATGATGCAACGATCGGCGTGCTGGATTTAGAGCTGAATATCCAGCGCGCCATTCGGCAATGCATCGAACGCTTTGAGCCGCGGGTTCAGCACGTTGAAGTTGAGTCATTACCCAATAATGGCGATCCCTTACAACTGCATTTTCAAGTACATGCCACCGTAGCGTTAGGGCGAGATAACGCCCACGCCACGATCGACTTATTGCTCAATAATAAGCGCTATCAGTGTCTTAACTGATAGGCTTGCGAGGCCCGAATGCTAAATCGCTATTACCGGGACGAGCTCAATTTTCTGAAGCGCCAAGGGCGAGAATTTGCGGAGGGCAACCCCGGCCTGAGTCGCTTCTTGTCAGAGCGCAGTACCGATCCTGATGTTGAACGTCTATTAGAAGGCTTTGCCTTTCTAACTGGCCGTATGCGCGAAAAAGTGGAGGATGAGTTCCCCGAACTTACCCATTCGCTGATCAGCATGCTATGGCCGAACTACTTGCGCCCGGTGCCTAGCATGACCGTGGTGCAATTTACCCCTACGTGGCATGCGCTGAGTACCCATCAGCTCCTGGAGCGGGGTACGGAATTAGCCAGTAAGCCAGTGGATGGCACTACCTGCATGTTCCGCACTTGTCATGACGTGACGCTCTATCCGCTCGAACATGCGGGGGTTGAGGCACGCCATACACGCGATGCCTCCATTGTTGAGTTGGCGCTTGATGTACATAGTGATCAGCCCCTCAGCGCGATGGGGATTGATACATTGCGTCTGCACCTGGGTGGAGACGCTTATACAGCGCGCACGCTTTACCTGTGGATGAGCCACTACCTAGCGCGCGTAGAGCTGGAAATTGATGGCAAACGGCTGCCTCTGCCCAAGCAGTTGCTGCAGCCGGTTGGTTTTGATCGCCATCATGCACTACTGCCCTACCCGAGGAATGTGTATCAAGGGTATCGGATACTGCAGGAATACTTGTGTTTTCCAGAGGCTTTCCATTTCTTTGATGTAACAGCCCTGAGCCAACACTTGCCGGCCATTCCCGCAGACAAAATTATTTTGCGCCTAGAGTTTGAGCGTACGTTACCGACCGACGCACGGGTGAGAGACGAGCATTTCGCTTTGTATTGCTCGCCGGCGATCAACCTGTTCTCTCACGATGCAGAGCCTGTTGATGTTAGCGGGGAGCGCAGTGAATACCGCATTCACCCCAATAGTCGATCTCCCGGCCACTATGAAATTTTTAGCGTCGATAAGGTGGAAGGCTGGTTAGAGAACGAGACCGGTAAAGGGCGCGGTACGCCGCGTGAGTACGTGCCTTTTGAAAGCTTTCAACACCAAGTCAAGAGAGACCGTGGCAACGATGCCTCCTACTACCGTCTTCGCGTGCGCGACAGCTTGCGCGGGGATGGGTTTGATCACGACATCTCCTTTGTGCGTGGCGATGAGCGCAGCTACATCGGCATGTCCGAAACCGTCTCGCTCGGATTGACGTGTAGTAATCGAGAGCTGCCTGAGCGTTTGACGGTAGGCGATATTTGCTACTCAACGGAAGAGAGCCCCTCGTATGCCATGTTTCAAAATATCACCCGCCCCACGCCAGTGTTGCGCCCCACGCTGGATGGCAGCTTGCTATGGACACTGATTTCTAATCTATCGCTTAACTACTTATCGCTACTGGAGCGTGATGCGCTGTGTTCTGTGCTGCGTGCTTACGATTTCCGTGCCTTGGTCGATAGGCAGGCCGAGCGAGTGGCTCAAAAACGGCTGGCAGGCATTGTTAGCATTGAAACCCAGCCCATTGATCGGCTGAAAAGAGGGCTGCCCATTCGTGGTCTGCGTTCGGTCATGACGCTAGATCAAGATGCCTTTGGCGACGAAGGGAGTCTGTATTTATTTGGCAGTGTGCTGGCGCGGTTCTTCTCCTTGTACGCCAGCATCAACTCGTTTCATGAGCTGCATGTTATTAACCGTCAAAATCACGAGCGCTACAAATGGACCTTACAGTCGGGGCAACAGCCTCTGATGTAGCGCTTGCCCCTTTGATGGCAAAGGCGCGGCGTTACGATTTTTATCAGCTAGTAGAGCTTCTGCACCGTCATCATGGCGATGACCTAGAGTGCGCTCAGCGAGGCGCGCCCGCTTTTGAGCGCGTGCGCTATAGCGCTTCAGCGTCACTAGGCTTTCCCAGCAGTGATGTGCTCTCACTGGCTTTTCAGCCTGAGGGCCATTATGAGCTGGAAGTTAGCTTCTTGGGTCTGCAGGGGTCTCAGTCGCCGCTGCCCAGCTATTACCTTGAAACATTAGCGCATGAGGCCGCCCACCACGACGGTGTTGCAGGCGATTTCCTGGACTTTTTCAATAACCGCTTACTGGCGTTAGTGCACCGCAGTTGGCGTAAATATCGCCACTACATCCGCTATCAGGATGGTGCTAGCGATGGATTTTCGGCGGCCATTTTTGCTTTGGTGGGGTTGGCGGACAGTGACCTGCGCGTTGAGACGCCTATTAACTGGAGCAAGATGCTGGCTTATGCCGGTTTGCTGGCAGGCCGTTCGCGTTCACCCGAGGTCGTCTGCAGCATCGTAGGGCACTGCTTTGACCTTGATGATGTGCAGATTGAAGAGTGGGTACATCGCTGGGTTCAGATTCCGATGGATCAACGCAGCCGAAGCGGTATGGCAGCAATGACGTTAGGCAGCGATGTAGTGGCCGGTGAGCGCGTTGCTGATGTTAACGGCAAATTTGTGCTGGGTTTATTTGGTCTTACTTTGGAGCGTTTTCGCGACTTCCTACCCGATGGCAGGGAGCATGCTCCATTGCGCACCTTGGTTGAGTTTGTGCTGCGCGAGCCGTTGGCCTACGACCTAGAGCTAGAGCTGTTACCCAGCGCCGTAAAGCCGATGCGGTTAGGCGATGCTGGCACCTGCCAGCTCGGCTGGACCACCTTTGTTAATCCCGAGTCCGGCAGCGCCTCAAAACGCCGCCGAGTGCGTATTCAGATGACAGGTTAAACAATGAACGCCAACCCAATTTCCGCTGTAACGCTGGTCATTGCCAATAGTGAGCGCCTAGAAGGCCGTTCGACAAGTAGTCATGTCTTTCATGAAGTCGGCGGCACCCTAGGCTGCTCAACCGATGATGACTGGTTATTGCACGATCACGCCGGCCGAATTCGCCCGCAGCATGCCCAAGTGAGCAAAATTGACGGCAAGTTCTGCCTGATTGATAGCAGCGGGCACACCTTTATCAATCGCGCCACCCTGCCGATTGGGCGAAACCGTAAGGTCGCTTTGAGCGAGGGCGATGAAGTGCTAGTCGGCGAGTACCGTCTTAAAGTGCATTTGGGTGATCGGCAGAGTACTCAACCCGGTGCTCAACCTCTGGCCTCGTTAGTCAATGAAGAGCAGGAGGCGGTAGATGCCTATGGCCGCCCGTTGGTTCAAGAAGACCAGCCGCTACGTGCGGAAGCCGCAAAAAAAGAAGATCCCATGGAGGCTCTTGGCGGGGTAGCGCGTGGAGTGGGGCATGAAGACCCAATGGCTGCTCTCGACCCCCGTTCTGCCAATGCCCAGCTTTCCGAATCCGTTGAAGACATGTCGGAGTTGCTGGGTTCCGAGCGGCGCGTTGAAGGAAGTGTGGGCCGTGACCAGCAAGAGCGGCGCGAAGGCGCTGTTCGCATGCCAGCGATCAAACGCAAGCTAGGCAGCCATTCACCGGACAGCTATTCACCAAGCGGTTATTCACCAAGCAGTCATTCGCCAAACGGCTATACAGCAGGCAACCAGACAGAGAGGAGCAGTAGCATGGATGAGCGGGCAATAGATGACCTCGAACGTTCCGTTGGCGAGCAGTTAGAGGATCGCTGGCAAAAGCCTAGTGGCCGTTCCCTTGGCCATGTGGGGGCCGACCCGCTATTAAGGGGGTTGGATATCGACATACCCTTCCGTGATAGCGAAGAGCAGCAGGCGTTTCTTGAAGAAGCGGGCCATACGTTACGGGCTGCTATTAATGGCTTACGTGCTCTGCAGCAAACCCAAAACGATAGCAAATACCCCCTCCGGGATCGTCGTTTACAGCCTATCGAAGATAACCCCCTGCGCCTTGGCCAAGCTTACGAGGCCACTGTCGAGACGATGTTTTCGGCCCAACGTAGCCCAGTTCACCTTTCGGCGCCGGAAGCGGTGGGGGAGTGCCTGCGTCATCAAGGCCACCACCAAGCGGCAGTAGAAGAAGCCATTGAGTACGCACTAACCGCTATTTTGGATGCCTTTTCACCGGAAGCGCTGCTCAAACGTTTCCATGCATACCGGGGGGCAGGCACCCGCATTGAAGATGAAAACGGCTGGGCCTGGGAAATGTACCGCCACTACTACCATGAGCTTAACTCAGGCCGCCAGCTAGGCTTCCAAAAACTGTTCTGGGAGGTTTTCGAGCAGGCGTATGACCAGTCTGTTCGTCGCCAGCAGCGGGAGGACGCATGAGCAAGGCCAAGAGCCTCGGGCTTGTAGGTGTGCTTATCGTGCTGCTGTCAATCACGGGCTGTGCTTCGACCCGTGAGGCAGCCGGTAAAGCCTGGGAAGTCATGCTAGACCCCTCGATACCGGTGGGCTATCCAGAAGATCAGCCCACGCTGGTCGATTTAAGCATGGTCGCAGAGCCCGATGTGAACCCGAATATTGATGGCGAGGGGACGCCGCTGCGCTTTCAAATTTTGCAGCTTAAAGATGACTCCATGCTAATGGCGGCCGACATGGATCAGTTAAGTGAGGATATGGAGGCGGCATTGGGCACGAACTATCTGGCCCATGACGACTTCACCTTGCTACCTGGCCAGTGGAAATTCTACGAACCCTTCGCCATTGAAGAGGACACGCGCTATATCGGTTTGATTGCGTTCTACGCTGAGCCAAACGAGGCGGAGTGGAAGAAAGTCGTCAAAGTGAAGGCCAGTTCAGAGAATTATCACTTGCTGGTTCATCTGCGCAACAGTGAAGTAGAACTAAGGAAGGAAGAGTGATGGCCAGTCGCAATCGCGTGGTATGGAGTGAAGGGCTATTTATCAAGCCGCAGCACTTTCAACAGCAGCAGCGCAGCCTTGAAGGGTTGATTGATACGCGGCTTAAAGGGGTTAGTCACTATCTATACGGATTTTTAACCCTGGAGTTGAACAACGAGTTTTTAAGCTTTGGCCGGATTGCGATTAGCCGGGCGAGTGGCGTCATGCCCGATGGCGTTGCCTTCCAATTGCCTGAGGATGATTTAGAGCCTTCTGCGCTGGAAGTTGCAGACTCGGGCATTACCAATCAAGTGGTGTACTTAGGCTTGCCATTGGCCACGGATAGCGTCGGGGAAGTGCGCTGGCCCGATGACGAACTGCCCGCACGTTATCGCCTTTCGCCGCGCAGCGTGCGTGACCTGCACTCCCGCGACGGTGATATGGCCGACCTGGACGTCGCGCGCGTTTCACCGCGCTTGTTATTAGAGCAAGAAGACCGCAGTGGTTATGCCTGCTTGGCCGTTACGCGCATTCTAGAGTGCCGCCCCGACGGCAGCTTGGTACTGGATGAGCAATTTATTCCCACCTTAATGAACGTGCAAGCAGCGCCAAGCCTGCAGCGGTTTGTGGGTGAGATGGCCGGTTTGATGCGAGAGCGGGCGCGCAATATTGCTCAGCGGCTGTCGACGCCTAATCAGGCAGGTGTTGCCGATGTGACCGATTTCATGCTGTTACAACTACTGAACCGCGCCCAGCCACGGTTTCAGCATCTGTCACGCTTGGGGCAAGTTCACCCGGAGCGGCTCTACGACACCATGTATGAAATCGCTAGTGAGTTGGTGACGTTTACCGATGAGTCGCGTTTGCCGCCTGAGTGCCCTGCTTATGACCATGAGCATCCCGAACGCGGATTCCGGCCCTTGATGCAGATGATGCGCCAAGCGCTCTCCACCGTGCTTGAACCCCGCGCGATCGCCATTCAGATACAGGCACGGAAATTTGGCTTACTGGTGGCGCCGCTCTCGGATACCAGCCTGTTTGAAACAGCCGAATTCATTTTGGCAGTGCGTGCCGACATGCCCAACGAGCGCCTGCGTAAGCAGTTTCTACAGCAAACCAAAGTGGCCAGCGTCGAGCGTATTCGCGACCTTATTAGTCTGCAATTACCGGGTGTGCCCTTGGAGCCGTTACCGGTGGCCCCTCGCGAGTTGCCTTATCACGCGGGCTATACCTACTTCCAACTCAGCCGACAAAGCGAAGCCTGGGGAATGCTGGATGGCGCAAGCGGTTTTGCCTTCCACGTGGCGGGCGAATTTCCCGGGTTGGAAATGCAGTTTTGGGCGATCAGGAGTTAAGCCATGCAAGATATTGCCACGCATCAAGATGACGCCAAAAACGACTACCCGATGGGTGAGCCGGTTCGCCATGAAGACCACATAAAAGACAGCGGCGTTGAGCAGTTGGTGCATAGCCATGCCCAACACCTCAATGCTGACGAGGACTACTGGTTTCGGCTGCGCGGGCACAACTTAAACCCGCTGGTCGATGCATCGAGCAGCCTGCTGGGCATGGCGGTGCGCGTCCGACAGGTGGACGGCGCTGATGATCTCGAGCGCTTATATCGTCAGGTGGTGGACGAAATTGCCTCTATCGAAATTGAGCTAACCGAACAGGGGTATGACCGCCCGACACTGCTCGCCTACCGCTATGTGCTTTGCTCGTTTATCGATGAAACCGTGATGGGCATGCCCTGGGGGAGGCAGAGCGTGTGGGCTGAGCACTCGCTGCTAGCGAGGTTTCATAACGAGACCTGGGGTGGCGAAAAAGTTTTCTCTATCCTCGCGCGGCTGCAGCAAGAGCCTCATCGCTATCGCGACATGCTGGCCTTTATCTATTTGTGCCTGTGCCTTGGGTTTGAGGGGCGTTACCGGGTGAAAACCCATGGTCGTGAAGAGTACGACCAGATTGTACGCGCGCTGGGCGATCAACTGGCGTCACTTGATGAGCCGCCAGATGAGATGCTGACCCAGCCACTTAGGCATGTGGTGAAAGGGCGTGGCAAAGGGATGCACGAGGGGTTACCGCTGTGGGCCATCTTTGCCCTGTTCGGCGTTACGTTGGTGGGTATTTATTTGGGGCTTTCTTGGTCTCTGGATCAGCAGGCTGAGCAAGTCAGAGCTTTACTCGATCAGATTTATCGTTAGGAGATAGCATGCTTAGGGTAGAGCTACCGGCGCTTATTAGTCGACTGAATGGAATTTCTCGTCATGGCCTCGAGCAGGCCGCCGTGCTGTGCGCAGAGCAGCAAGCACCGGAGGTGACCACCGGGCACCTGCTGCTGGCGCTGGTCGACCAGCCGCTATGTGATGTGCGCTTACTGCTGGAAACGCTTGATATTGATGTCGAGGAGCTGCGCGCACGAATGGCTGAGGAGAGCCGTCCGCCTCGTGATCTTGAGGTGTCGACACCCAGCTTTTCGCCGTTATTGGTAGAGCTGCTGCAGGACGCGTGGTTACTGGCAGCCACCGAGTATGGACATCAAGCGCTTCGCAGCGGCGTGCTTTTCACGGCGCTACTGCACAACGCCCCGCGCTATTTAGGTCCGAAGAGCACGGCGCTACTGGAAGATATCAATCGCGAAAATCTACGCCGCCACTTGGAGCGTCTTACGGCCGATTCAGCCGAAGCACCTCGGGAGGGTGCCGACGCTAAACAACGCCAGGCTGCTCATCCTGCTGGCGATGACAGCGCACTCGCCCGTTTTGCTACCTCGCTGACCGAACAGGCGCGCAATGGTGAGCTTGACCCTGTGCTGGGGCGCGACCCGGAAATCGACCAAATGCTCGATATCCTGGGGCGTCGGCGCAAAAACAACCCCATTGTGATTGGCGATGCCGGGGTGGGTAAAAGTGCTGTGGTAGAAGGTTTAGCGTCACGCATTGTGGCGGGGCAAGTACCCGCTGCGCTAGCAGATGTCGAGCTGCTGACCCTTGATCTAGGGGCGCTACAAGCCGGTGCCGCGGTGAAAGGCGAGTTTGAAAAGCGCCTTAAAGCGGTGATTGACGAAGTCAAAAACGCCCCGCGTCCCACGCTGCTATTTATAGATGAAGCACACACGCTGATCGGTGCTGGTAACCAGGAAGGTGGCGGTGACGCGGCCAACTTGCTCAAGCCTGCCCTGGCCCGGGGCGAGCTGCGTACTATCGCCGCTACTACCTGGCGTGAGTACAAAAAGTACTTTGAAAAAGACCCGGCGCTGTCGCGACGCTTCCAGCCCATTGCGCTTTCCGAGCCAAGCGTTGAGCAAGCGCTGGTCATCCTGCGCGGTTTGCGGGATGTGTATGAGCGCGCCCACGGCGTGCTGATCGGCGACAGCGGCCTGCGTGCTGCCGCTGCGCTTTCTGCCCGTTACCTGGCCGGACGGCAACTGCCTGACAAAGCCATTGATGTGCTGGACACCGCCTGTACCCGATTGGCGCAGGCTCTGGATACCCCGCCCCGCAAGCTAAGCCACTTACAGAGTGAACATATCGCCGCGCTGCGTGAGCGCGATCAGGTCGAGCGTGAACGTCTGCTGGGGCGCGAACCGGATAGTGAACGCCACCACGACTTAACCGAACGCTTAGCCAAGCTGGAAGAGGAGTTGGCAAGCCTGGAAGCCGCCTGGCAAGCGCAGCGCGAATGCGTCGATGCCATTGTGGCGCTACACCGCCAACTGCTAGAGGCAACGGATAATGATGCCGTTGATCAACTTCCCGAGGGCGTGCATCAAGAACTCGCCGACCGGGAGCAGCAGCTGGCCCAACTGCAAGAGACGTTTGCGCTGGTTAATCCCAGCGTTGAAGAGGCGCAAATTGCCCAGGTGATTGGCGACTGGACCGGCGTACCGGTCGAGCGTATGACCAGCGACGAGCTAACCCGCCTCACCGAACTGCCGACCCATCTGGATGCGCTAATCCAGGGGCAGGGCAGTGCGATTGAGCGTATCCATCGCCACTTGCTAACCGCGCGTGCGGATCTCCGTCGCCCGGGGCGGCCATTGGGCGCATTTCTGCTGGTAGGCCCCAGCGGCGTGGGTAAAACCGAAACCGTGGTGCAAATTGCCGACCAGCTGTATGGCGGTCGTCAGTTTCTTACCACGATCAATATGTCGGAATACCAAGAGAAGCACACGGTTTCACGTCTGATTGGTTCGCCGCCGGGGTATGTCGGGTTTGGCGAGGGCGGGCTACTCACCGAAGCGATCCGTCAGCGCCCTTATTCGGTGGTGCTGCTGGACGAAGTCGAAAAAGCCCATCCCGATGTGCTTAACCTCTTCTACCAGGCGTTTGATAAAGGCGAACTGGCCGACGGGGAAGGGCGCGTTATCGATTGCAAAAACGTGCTGTTCTTCCTGACCTCTAACCTGGGCTACGAAGCCATCGTTAGCTATGGCGATGACCCAGCAGCGCTGGATGCCGCGCTCTACCCGGTGCTGGCTGAGTTCTTTAAACCGGCGCTATTAGCGCGTATGGAAGTGGTGCCTTACTTGCCGCTGGACGGCGATACCCTGCGTGACATCGTCAAGGCCAAGCTGGATACCTTGGCAACACGCATCCGTGAGCGCCATCGCCATGCCGAGGTGGTGCTGGATGACAGCCTGGCCGAGGCAATTTGTAAACGTGCGACGCGGAGTGAAAACGGCGCACGCATGCTGGAGTCGGTGATCGACGGTGAACTGCTGCCGCCGCTTTCCCGTGCCCTGCTTGAGCGTATGGCACGGCGCGAGAACGTTAGCCGGGTAGTGTTGGGCACGGATGCCGACAGCGGTGTCTTTACTGCGGAGGTGGCATAGCGCCATGCAGGTAAAGGCTCTTGACCAGCGCAATGCTAGCGAAGCGCAGCCTTTAGCTGGGCTGGCGGCTATGCCCATGGCGCTTGCGTTGGTTGAAAGTACCACACCACGGGAGCTGCGCTTACGCAGTCGGCAACTGCTGGGTAATAGCCTGGGCTTGGCGTGGGTGGAGTGCCTCTATCTGGACAGCAGTGGCCGCTGGGTAGGCCGTGATAATAGTGAGGCGCGCTTCAACTGTGATGAGTTTAGTCACCCCTATGCCCATGCCATCCGCACCGGTAAGCCGGTGACACTGGGCGTGGGGGAAGCGCGTACCCGGCTTGATCATCCCGGTTTTCAAGCCCAAATAGCCTCCCTCAGTGGTGACTTGCGGCTACACGTGAGGCCGTTACGACTCCAGGACAGTTCCCGTGAGTGGCTAGGCGTGCTGGCCTTCGTCACGGAAGCGGCAACCTTGATGAAGCTTATGGAGTGTAGCGATTTTGTCGCTTTTGAGGCCCTGCTGTGCCGGTTGTGGTCGCGCCTGGCAAGCAGTCAGGGAGAGCGTCAGAAATCAGCGGTATTGCGTGACTCGTTAGCCAAGCTCAACGACAACACCCGGCGCCAGGGGTTAGCGGCCAAGCTGGCGAGTGATTTGCTGGGTAACTCTATCGCCATGCAAGAGCTTCGACAGCAGGTGATTCGTGCAGCCGAAACCAATTTAGCGGTGCTACTGCAGGGTGAAACCGGCACCGGCAAAGACCTCGTGGCGAGAGCGATTCACCGTTTCTCGGCACGCGCCAAGGCGCCGTTCATGGCGATTAACTGTGCCGCGATCCCCGAGTCGCTGCTCGAGTCGGAGCTGTTCGGCCACTCCAAAGGGGCGTTTTCAGGCGCTGACCAGGCCAGGGAAGGGCTCATCGCCCAAGCCGACGGCGGTACGCTGTTTCTGGATGAAATCGGCGATATGCCGCTAGCGCTGCAAGCCAAACTGCTCAGGGTGCTGGAGAGCGGCCGCTATCGCCCCTTAGGGTCGAATGAAGAACGCTGTGCAGACCTGCGTCTTATTGCGGCTACCCATCAGCCGCTACGCGAGCAGATCAAACAGCAGAGGTTTCGCGCTGACCTCTATTATCGCTTAGGCCAGTTCCCGCTTTCGCTGCCTTCGCTGTCGGCACGGCGTGAAGACATCGCCTTTCTGGCCGAGCACTTTGTTGCTGATTTCTGTGCACGGGAAGAACGCAGTGAGATGGGCATCACACCCGCCGCGTTGCGGCAGCTAAAAGAGCGTGATTACCCCGGCAACGTGCGTGAGCTCAAAAACTTGATCGATTATGCCTGCGCCATGACCCCCGCCGGTGTCGATATTGAAGCCTTGCTCCTGCCCAGCGATACCGCCAGTGGCGCTGATTCAGCGACATCAGAAGCCAGCGGCACGCTGAATAAGATCAATGATCTGCGCCAAGCGGTTCGCGATTATGAAGCGCAATTGATTAGCCAGCGATTGCTTTACTACGGCGGGAATCGTGCCCTTGCAGCAGAGAGCCTGGGAATACCCAAGCGAACGCTCTCCCACAAATGCCAATTGCTAGAACTGGATGCTAAATGAAAGTGACATTCGTAAGTTGCCGATGGCAGCACAGGCTATTGATTTGCCTCTGGCTACTAAGCATGAGCAGCGCACTACAAGCAGAGGATAGCGCGGCGGTATTGGAACAGGCGCATCAGTGTGGCCAAGAAAGCTCCCGTTTGGATCGCCTGGGGTGCTACGACAGTCTGTTCCTGGACGAGCAGAGCACGCCAAGTGATAGCGCTGAATTGCCGCCACTTTGGCACGCAGTTGTCAGCCAAGAGGAGAAACGCAATCCCGATGACTTTGGCCTGATAGTCAGCGCCGAGGGAAGCCAAGTATTAATGACGGTGCCCGCGCGGGGCACAACGCCTCCGCGGCCCGTATTAGTACTGGCCTGCGAGAAGTTAATTACCCGCTTCCAGGTGCACCTGCCCAATGCCTTGGATACCCCCCGCGTGTCGTTGCGGGTCGTCGCGGATGGACGTGATGTCTCTCAACAATGGCGAGTGCGCGATGACGGCCACGTGGTAAGCGGTGGGCGCGGCCTGCCCGCCATTGAAACGCTGCGGCAATTATTGAGCGCCAACGAGCTTGTGTTGAGTAGCGACGCAGCGGCTCTGGACGGGCTGCGTTTTGATGTATCAGGACTGCGTCAGCAAATTCAACCGCTTCGCAGCGCCTGTCGCTGGTAGTGGGTATAGGAGTTCGTGATGCGTATAACGGCGGATAGTCACCTTGAACCCCTGCTAGCGCCTCTGCCTGCCAATGAGCAGGGCGAGGAGATCGGCGTTGTGCTGGAGGACAGCGCCGACTACCTGCGCCTTGAGGCTGAAATGATGAAGGTCGGCTCATTGCAGCACCAAGACGTTGATTGGGATACGGCAGAAGCATTAGCCATCACTATGCTCAGCCATAAGGGCAAAGACCTAAAGGTGTTGGGACACTTGCTGCACTGCCTGCAGCATGAAGGCAATGGCGTGCGTTTCGCGCTTTCCCTAAGGCTGCTGGCCGGTTGTCTTGAAGCCTGGTGGGCGTTGGCATACCCCTTCAATGGCGCACGTGGGGCTAAGTTGCGGCCCAGGCTGTTCCAGCAATTTACCCAACGCACGCTGAAGCTTGCCGCGGGCCTCGACTTTCATAATGCCGAGGATGAGTTTCTGGCCTGCCGCCACTCGTTGGAAAAACTGCAAACGTTAGCCGCGGACAAGCAGTTGCCCGCTGACTCACTTGACGAGCTGATGCGCCTGCTGGATGAAAAACAGCCTAATCAAAACCGTGCTGCATCGGACTCTCAAGGCGGCAACGCGTCCGGTGGCGATGCACGGACGGCCGCGTCTTCTTCCTCCAGCAGTGCTGAAAAGGTTGAGCAGCCCGGTGGTGGGGCAAAAGTCCCCGAACTGCGTCTGGAGGCGGGCAATGAACGCGCCAACCGCCAGTCTCTGCTCAAAATGGCCGATTTTCTAAACGAGCAAAACCCGGGCGAGCCGCTGGCATACCGCTTGCGTCGCTATGCCATCTGGAGCGCCATCCAGGCGTTACCTGCTGCAAGGGAAGGAGGGCGTACCGAGTTAGCCCCTGTGGCTGCTGACCGTGTGGCGGATTATCGAGAGGCGCTTTCCCGGGGCGGTGACGAAGCGCTTTGGCAGCGCATAGAGAAAAGCGTTGCGGTCAGCCCCTACTGGCTAGAAGGACACCGCTTGAGTGCCGAGCTGGCCAAGCGCCTAGGGCGGCCGCGCTGCGCTGAGGCTATTCGTGATGAGTCGGTGCGGTTCGTGGAAAGGCTCCCCGGTATTGAGTCATTAACGTTTAACGATGGCTCGCCTTTTTTAGATAAGGAAACGCAGCAGTGGCTGTATAGCGGCGCGGGCAGCGGTGCAAATGACGGCGCCGGTGGCGGTGAAGCATGGCATGCGGGGTTAGAGGAAGCGCGTAGCTATATGGGGAGTGAAGGGTTAGGGCCTGCCTTGCAGGTGCTTGACCAGGGGTTAGCGTCGGCACGCTCCTTGCGCGAGAGCACGTACTGGCGCTTGGCCAGCGCTGATTTGCTGCAGGAGGCGGGGCTAGAAACGCTCGCCCAGCAGTACTACAGCACGCTGCACCAAACTGTTAATGAACTTGATTTAGAGCAGTGGGAACCAGCGCTGGTTTCGCGGCTTCAGGCATCGCTTAGGACATGACCTCAGGGTATGGCAACGATGATCGACTTTATCACTAGGGACGAGGATTAAAGGCTCATGTGGGGAACATTGAAATCAAGGCTGAGCCGCTGGGTGCCCGGCTTTTCACGTGCACAGAGCACTCACAATCGCGCCAAAGCGCAAGCTAACAGAGTCAAGGGGCTAGGGCGGCTTTCCATGGCCATGTGGGGCGTATTAATCGTGCTCCTATTAGTGGCTATCTGGTGGTTAGGACCTAGTTGGGAAGTGCGAGACAGCTACCCATTAGGCCCCTGGGTCAATCGGTTACTGGCCACCTTGGCGCTGGTAACGTTAGTGGCGGTGATTTGGGGCGTTCGGCTTTCCCGTCGACTGCGCAAAGCCGATGAACTCGCGCAGGATATGGAGTCGCAGCAGTCAGACCCCATTCAGGAAAGTATCGACCAGCAGGAAACTTCGCTGAACAGCGTACTATCCGAAATCATTGATAGCGTTGGCGGTGGGGACAGCAGCCGCTATCGTCTTCCCTGGTATTTGGTCATGGGCGTTGAAAACGCGGGCAAAACCAGCTTGGTCAATCGCTCGGGGCAAAATTTCGCGTTGTCCAATGTCATGAAAGCCTCTGGCATCAGCAGCAAGAAAAACCGCTTTGGTTTTGATTGGTGGATTGGCGATAAAGCGATACTCATCGACCCTGATGGCGAGTTATTGACCCAAGGCGCACTGGAAACTGGCGAGCCTGTCGAACTCAATAGCCGCCTCTGGGATCACTTCACCGAATGGCTAGAGCGTAACCGCCCACGCCGCCCGCTGGACGGCGTTGTGCTGGTGTTGGATCTAGCCCGTCTTAGCCACGCCCAGGTAGCCGTTCGTAAAGCGTACGCGACGCTGTTACGTAGCCGCCTGCGCGAGTTGATGGAGCGCCACGGCAGCCGGTTACCGGTTTACGTCACCTTCAGTAAAATGGATTTGCTGCACGGTTTTGACGATTTCTTCCGCCATTACTCCCGTGCTGCACGGCGGGCGCCGTTAGGCTTTACCTTCTCGGCTAAATCCATTGATACACCGGGACAGTGGGAAGAAGAGTTCGCCGCCGCTTACGACAACATGCTGGAACGCCTTAACCGCGCAATGCCCACCATGCTGGCAGAGTGCCGCGACCGGGAAGAACGGGAATCGGTATTTCGCTTTGTGCGCCAGCTAGCAGGGCTGCGCGATGTGCTGCTCGGTTTCCTCAACGAGGCGCTTTCCAGCGACCGCTTTTCCACCGCGGCGATTGTACGCGGCACTTATTTCACCTCGGTTTATCAGCAGGGGGTGCCTGAAGATCCTTTCGTTGATGCCGCGGCCCGCCGTTATGGCATGCCCGAAAGTGTTCAGCCAGCGCACCGTGCCACGCGCAGCGCCCTGTATTTCACCGAAGAGCTGTTTGAAAAAGTTATTTATCCAGAAGCTGGCCTGGCCGGTGACAACGCCAAAGTAGCCCGCCGCCGCCAGCGCACTCGCCAGGCGTGCATCGTCGGTTGCATGTTAGTGAGTGCGGTAATGATCGGTGGGTGGAGTCATTTCTACCAGAAAAACGCGACCTCGCTTTCCACCGTCGAGCATCGGGCGGAAACTTTCCTGGCCACCCATCCCGAAGAGTTTCAGAGCGACGACCCAACGGGCTACGAAATGCTGGCGCCGTTGGATCGCCTACGCGATGCGATGCAAACCTTCGAGGGCTACCGTACACACACACCTTTCCTTGCCGATATGGGGCTTTATCAAGGCCACATTATTGGTGGCCAGTTAGAGAATGCTTACCTCGCCATGTTGGAGTACCAATTCCTGCCGGCGTTGATGGTGGGCATCATGGATGACATGAACCGCGAAGAAGAGGGCAGTAACGCCAAGCTGGCGCTGCTGCGCATTTTGCGCATGATGTCTGACGCCAGTGGCCGCCAGCCCGAACGCGTACACGACTTTATGGCGCAGCGTTGGCAGTCGGATTTCCCCCAGCGTGGTGAAATCCAAGACCGCTTACTGGCTCATTTAGATTACGCCCTGCAGCACAGCGATTTGGAAAGCCGGGTTGCCGCTGGTAATCGGCGCGCTGAATATGCCATGGCGCCACTACGCGGCAGCTTAGTCGCCGCGATTGACGACCTATCACGCCTGCCGATGGATGAGCGGGTCTACGCCACCATGAAAGCTGACAGTAGCCGACGCGGTGATCCTCTCGATCTGCGCCGTCAGGTGGGGTCGATGTTCAACACGGTGTTTATGGCGCGTAACGATGAGCCCTCGTATGTGCAACTGCCGTATCTGGTTACCCGGGGTGGCTTCGAAAATCACTTCCTGCAACAGCTTGATAGGGCAACCGAGCTAGCGCTTATCGACTTGTGGGTATTGGATCAGCGCGAAGACATCAACTTCAGCAACGCTGACCGTCAGCAACTGCAAAACGCCCTGCGTGACTATTATGTCAGTGACTATCGCGTGAGTTGGCGTGATGCCCTGCGCAATACCCAGCTTGTGCCCCTGCCGGACATTCATCAGGCAGCGGTGGTCGCCGATGCGCTGGTCAGCGCCGAGCGCCCCCTAGACCGTCTGTTAGCAGCGGTCGAGCAGAATACCCGTCTCTATCCGGAACTGCCTGCAGATGACGAGGAAGCCCGTGAAGCGCTGCAGCGTTCACCGCGCTATCAGCTTGCTCACGATATCGAGCAGCAGTTTACCGCGATTAACAAGCTCTCCAATCCTCAAGAGGGGGATCCCTCCTCCCTGGAAGAGATCAAATCGGCGGTAACGGAGCTGCGCGATTACCTGCTTGATATAGAAGAAGCCAGCGACCCAGGGCGCGCCGCTTTCATCGGCGCGCGTGACCGCTTATCGCTGCGCGGTGATGACCCAATTTATCGCCTGCAGCGTATTGCTGACAGCTCGCCCGAGCCTGTCGCAAGCATGTTGAAAAGCCTGGCGGATCAAAGCTGGCAGCTCATCATGGCAAGCGCTATCAGTCACCTGGAAAATATCTGGATAGATGAGGTAGTGGCACCCTATCAAGAGCGTTTAGCCGGGCGCTATCCGCTGGTGCCCAGTGCAAGCCGGGATGCTTCGCTAAGCGACTTTGAAGCCTTCTTTGCTCCTGAAGGTATCCTCGACAACTTCTATCAGGATAACTTGCAGCCCTTTATCGAAGGTGCGCCTGAGCAGTTGGTGGATACCCAGGGTAATTCGCTACTGCGTGAGAGCGTGTTTGCCGCTGTGTCACAGGCGGAACAAATTCGCCGTGCCTACTTTGGCCCTGATGGCGCACTAGACGTCGAGTTCTCTCTTGAGCCGATCAGCTTAAGCCCCGACAAGCGGCGCAGTGTGATCAGCGCCGATGGCCAGCTCATCGAATACACGCACAGTGCCAGCAGCCGGGTATCGATGATTTGGCCGAATACGCTGCGTGGCGGCACTGATAGCCGCATCACCATGGTGCCCAGCCAGGTAAACCGCTCGCCGCGGAGTATGACCCGCGATGGCGCCTGGGCCTGGTTCCGGCTGTTGGAAGAGGCAAACATCACCAGCGTTAATGAGCGTGAGTTAGAGCTACGTTTTAATGTTGACGGTGGGGCTATGCGTTATCGCCTATTTACCGATAGCGCCCCCAACCCCTTTACCCGTTCGCCCGCCGCAGGCTTCCAGTTACCGTCGGCACTCTATGCAGAACGAGGGCCCTATGCTGACGAAACTTAAGCAGTGGCTCTCCCCCTCAGCTAGCACGACCCATGACCACCCAGGTGGTCATGTGGATAGCGACCCTGATGTTAATGGCCAAGCATCTTCCCGCGCGCTTGAAAGCGCCCGCGAGGGGGATATCGATAGTTTTATCGAAGCCGTCCAGCGTGCCGATGCAAAAGGGCATTCGCCCTGGGTGCTGCGTGACAAGGCCTACCTGGATACGCTGCGCCGTGCTCTGGAATTTACCTTGCATCGCCAGGTGTGGTTGCAGCGCGAGCAAGAGCACGTTGAGCACTGGCAGGGGCGTTTACTCGCCCTGCGCCATGGGGATGGCCCGCCCCTGGGGATGGTGTTGGCGTGCCGACCCGATGACGAAGCCGCCTGGCAACTGCGCTTCTTCTTTATCAGCCAAGAGTGGAAAGGCAGCGGCCATGGCGCACGCCTGCTGACCGCTGCGCGGCTGAGTCTAAGCGGTGTGCCGCTACAAACGCGGCTACCGCTCGCGTGCCACACGGCGATTCAAAGCCTGGAAGCGGCGGGGTTTCAGCGCATGTACGTCGATGCTTTTGAGGTGGCGAGCTACGAAGCGCCAGCGCAGTGGGATGAATAAAACAGCAGCGGAGGAACAGTAATGGGGCGAAATAGGGGAGTGGAGAGTCGCTTAATCATCACCCGGGACACTAAGCCGGTTGTATTGACCGATCAGGCAACGGTCTGCGGTGATCTTTTAACGAGCAGTGGCAGCAGAGAGGGATCTTACAATGGCTGATAATACGGGTCTTCAGTTTACCCTGACCCTTCCCGGGGCTTCTGACACGGCGGTGGTGAGCTTTACCCACCGCGAAGCGCTGTCGGAGACGTTTGCGCTCACCGTTGAGTTCGCCAGCCGCACCCACGACCTGTCGCCCAGCGACTGTTTGGATCAAAATGCCACGCTGACCATTTGGCAGGATGGCGAGCCGTTGCGCCGGGTGCATGGCATTATCGCTGAGCTGCATCGCGGCGATCGCGGGCACCGGCGCAGCTTTTACCGCGTGGAAATTCGCCCCGCCCTGTGGCGACTATCGCTACGGCATAACTCGCGTATCTTTCAAGACACCATCCCTCATGATGCAATCAAAACGTTAGCCAGCGAGCGCGGCCTCACCGATATCGAGTTTGCCACTACGCGTACTCCGCCCAACCGTGAGTTCTTGGTGCAATATCGCGAGACCGATCTGGCCTTTATCGAGCGCCTGGCCGCCGAAGAGGGCTGCTTCTATTTCCATGAGTTTGAGAACGCCGAAGGCGGAGCCCATCAGTTGGTGTTTGCCGATGCCACGGTGGTACTGCCTAACATCGGCGAGCGTACCTACCACGGCCGCGCCGGTGGCACGCCGCCCCGACGTCACTTGCGCAAGTTACGCCAGGTCAGCCGGGTACGCCCCGCCTCGGCCACACTCAAGGATTACAGCTTCAAGAACCCGCCTTACGCCCAGCTACACGAACACCAGGCGCCCAATCTAGGGGAGCACGCTCAGCGAGAGGATTACGAACACTACGACTACCCAGGGCGCTATAAAAAGGATGCCTCCGGCAAGCCCTTCACCCGCCATCGCCTAGAATCGCTGCGCGCTGACGCCACCACCGCCGAAGCCGAAAGTGACCTGCCTGAACTCGCCCCCGGCACCTGCTTTACTCTCACCGACCACGATATCGATAGCCTCAACCGTGCCTGGCAGGTGGTATCGGTGGTGCACCACGGCGAGCAACCCCAGGCGCTAGAAGAGGATGGCATGGCGCGGGGGGGTAATGGGGCCAGCTCAGCGCAAGCAGGCGAGCTGATGACCCGCTACCACAATGAAGTGGTGATCATGCCCCGGGATCAGACCTTCCGCCCGGTGCCCAACCCCAAGCCGCGGGTCGATGGCCCTCAAGTGGCCTTTGTGGTCGGGCCAGCAGGCGAAGAGATCTACTGCGACAAATATGGCCGGGTCAAAGTACAGTTTCCTTGGGATCGCTACTCCGCCTCTAACGAAACCGCCAGCTGCTGGGTGCGCGTCGCCCAGGGCTGGGCGGGCGGCGGTTACGGCAGCATGGCTATCCCCAGGATCGGGCATGAGGTCATTTTGTCGTTCTTGGAGGGAGACCCAGATCAGCCGCTCATCACGGGGCGCACCTACCACGCGGTTAACCGGCCGCCCTACCCACTGCCAGCCTACAAAACCCGCACGGTCATCCGCACCCAAAGCCACAAGGCGGACGGCTTTAACGAGCTGCGCTTTGAAGACGAAGCGGGCGAAGAGCAAATCTGGGTGCACGCCCAAAAAGACCTCGACCTGCTGACCCTTAACGACCGCACCGAGGACATCAAGCGCGATAGCACCCTGCATGTCTTTCGTGATCGCACCACCGATATCGACCGCGACGAAACCCGTACCGTCCACCGCCATGAAGTTCATACGGTGCATGGCAACGAGACCCATACCGTGGACGGTAACGAAACCTTTACCGTGCACAAGAACCGCCGCAAGACGGTGGATGGCAACGAAACCGACCGCATCGGCAAAAACTGGTCGAGCAAAGTCGGCAAGAACAAAACTGAAACCGTTGGTAAGGCGTACCTGCAGAACGTCGGCATGGGTCGCATGGAAAACGTCGGCCTGGGCTACAGCCTCAACGTCGGGGCGATAATGAATACCCTGGTCGGGCTCAGCAAGAGCACCCAGGTGGGGCTCAACCACTCGCTCAATGTCGGGCGCAACATCACCCTCAAGGCCGGCAACCAGATCACCCTGCAGGTAGGCAACAGCCGGCTGGTGCTCACAGAGGACGCCATCTACCTCGATGCGGGCGAGATCCACGTCAAGGCGGGCACCAAGGTGCATGTCGACGGCCCCGATGACGTACTGCTCAACACCGGCACGGCCCAACCCGCACCGGGAAGTGCCGAGGAAAGCGATGGCCCTGAACCAAGCGACGCTAAGTCGCCGGGGTGGTAGTACATGGCGCAAGTGATTAATCCAACGTCGTTCCCCCATGCGCTGTATCGCAAGCTCGGCCCGGGCGGCCTCGAGTACCAAGTACTGGCGGTTAGGGGCACCTTTCGTTTCACCGGCAACAACCGCCGCTTGGCGTTAGCCGAGACCCAACGGCCCATTCGCTGGCAAGAAACCTATGCCGCTGGCCCAGAGGGCGGGCAGGCACGTTACATCGTAGACGACAGCGACCTTATCATCGGCAAGCCCACGACGGATGTACACGTCCATGGGATCCTGCGCTCACCCACAGGCCAACCGCGCAGCGCTTGGCAAGTCAGAGTTCAGGTGGGCCCGGTGGACAAACGCCTGATCGTACGCGGGCCACGGGAGTTCCGTTGGCAGTTGATTGGCGGCTGGCGGGTGACGCAAGCCGAACCGGTCAGCGAAGTGCCGCTGGACTACCGCTATGCTTTCGGTGGCCACTACACGCCGGAAGCGCACGAGGTGGGCAATGACACCCTCGACGTCGCTGCTCGCACTCTCTACTACCCCGACAACCCAGTCGGGCGGGGTTGGCTGCCGAAGCGCGCAGACTATAAGCAGGCGCCAGGCGAGGTGGCGAAGTACCTCAGACCCGACCTTAACGCCGTCACGCGGCTGCCTGCGCCGCAGCTCGAAGACCCCGACTGGCCCGTGCATTCCCCCTTTGACCGCCTTCCCCCGGCGGGCTTTGGCCCTATCGCCCGGTGGTGGCAGCCACGCATCAATCGCCAGGGCACCCTCGATGAGGAGTGGCTCGCCCACCGCCACCCCCATTGGCCGGACGACTTCGACGCCCGCTTCTACAATAGCGCCCACCCCGACCTGATGGCTCCCGACTACCTGCGCGGCGATGAGCTAGTCATCCTCACCAACTGCTTGGCCGGTAGTCAACGTCTCCAGTCGGGCAATGTCAGCCTCTATAGCTATCGCACCCGTTTGCCCGGCCTTGCCATTAAAGCGCTGGCTGAACAGCAGAGTGGCAAACAGACGGTGACCCGCTTAGCGCTGGATACCGTAGGCATCGACCTGGATCTCAACGAACTGACGCTCACCTGGCGGGCGCTGTTTCCGCCCCAGGATCCGCTGCGCCGGATGGTCGTCGCCGCGACTGGGCTGCGTTCCCCGCGCACGGCATCCGCCGTGCTACCTGCCACCGGAGGAACACGCCATGTTGGATAACACCTTGACTATCTGCGGTGGGGGCTCGAATGGCTGAACCTGAAGACATCAGATTACCGACCCTGCGGGTTGTTATTGAGAGCGACGACCCCAGCGAGAACGAAGACGAGCTTCCTGATGGTAACAGCAGCACGCCAGCAGAATCCCAAGGAGAGCCGCTGAGCGGCCTCAGCCAGCACATCGCGAATTCCGATGGTGTATGGAAAGCAATTGCCAGCGCCCCCGACTTCTGCTGGGTGGGTAATAGTATTACGGCTTTCGACTCCAGCGCCACGCTGGACAACCCGGTGCGCTACTCCCCCAACGTGATCGCTGCCGGGCGTGAGGTTTATCGCGAGAGCGACCTGTTCCAAGGTGTTCAAGGCGATGCGGGCCGGCATGTGGTGTCGGGTACCTCTTTAGGTAGCGGCTGTGTGCTGATCCTCCAAGGCCAGCGTAACGTCAAGGTCAATGGCCTGCCGGTGGCTCGCCACGACAGCCCCTGCACGGTCAACTGCAACGCAGCCGGTATGGGCGGCACCCCTGGCTATCTGACCACCCAGCAACAGTCAGTCGACAGCTCCCCCGAGCAATCAGGCGAGGGCGGTCCCGGTTATAACCCTGGCGAAGAGGGTCTCCGTGTCATTAACGACAAATGGGAAGGCGTCAAGTCAGCGGCCAAAACCGCCTGGGAAATGTTACCGTTTACCGGTGACGAGGCTACCACCGGGGCCGCCCGTGATCGTGCGTGGCAAGGCGCCAAAGACACCTATGAAGCGGTGGACGTACTTACTGGGCCAGGCTTATTGGATCTACTCGACAGTGGGGTTGGCTACGTCACTGGTGACGCAGAGCGCGCTGGACGGTTCGGAGAAGAATGGAAGCGCACCGGAGAAGCCTACGGCGGGCTCTGGGACGCGGGGGTAGAAGCCTGGCAAGAAGCCGAAGAGCGTAACGGCACCTTCGGCGCCATGGAGATGAGCGCGGCGGTACTACTTGGCGAATTAGTAGGTGGGAAGGGCACCGGCGTGCTCAGAGGGGCGACTAAAATCCCCGACCTCGAGACGCCACCTCCTCCGCCTCCACCTAGCAAGGGGGTGCATGTAGAATCGCCTTCGGATAGGATTAGAAGGGATAGCGATGCAGGAGATACAAGCAATTCAAGAACGGCAAATTCTAATTTTGATGAGTCTGGAAATTTAACTCCAGAGGCACGAAAGCTTTACCAACGGCCATCAGGTTATCGCAAGGGTGTCAGGGAGCAAGTTTGGGAAAATGCGAGAGCGCCAGATGGTAATGTCTATGATCCTATAACTAAAGAGGCTCTGGATCCAAATCGCCCCTGGGATATGGGGCATAAACCTGGTTTCGAATTCCGAAAACATCAACAAAGTGCAGCAGAACGCGATTTAACGAGGCGTCAGTTCTTGAATGAACATAATACGCCGGGTCATTTCAGGCCCGAACATCCAAGTTCAAACCGTAGCCATAAAGGTGAAAATCTCACCGATGACTATTTTGGCTTTTAGATCTGAGAGAGGCTTTAAATGGCAAATATATCTGAAGAGAATAAACAAATTGCTAGAAGGCTTGCGGCAATTTTTGAAGGAAAACCTAGCGTAAATAGGTATTGGGATGAAGCAGAAAACTCTTTTGTTGACCTTGTCACGTGTGCAGATCAGCCCTGCGAGGGCGTGACATCTTACGGTACAGTTGGTTTGTCAGATCATCCTTTAATCCAAAACGGTACCGAATTTTCTGCCCGTTTGGAGTTGGTTGGTGCGTCAGCTAATTCGACTACTGTTTTCCCTAATATACTGACAACAGCGGCTTTCTACATTATCAATGAAAAATGGTTTTGTTGCCCAGGTGCGGTTTTGCAGAATGCAGTTGCTATGTATGAGTCGTCTCTGGATATGCAGCATCTAATATTTGTTTCTCCCTTTTTGTGGGATGATTTGCAAACAGTTCAATATGAAAACAAAACTGTAGCGTGGCTGTTAGCAGTTCCTATCTCGGAAAATGAGAGGCAATATGCAGAAGAGAAAGGAACCGATGCGTTGGAAGACTTATTTGAGCAGCACCAAATAGATATATACGATTTATCTAGGCTGTCACTTCTATAAATTTTCAGTGGATTTTGCTTGTTATTAGCAATAGTCAATATTATTGATCAGACCTCCTCTATGCTGTTCCCAACGAAACCACCAGTTGCTGGGTGCGCGTCGCCCAAGGCTGGGTGGGCGGCGGCTACGGCAGCATGGCGATCCCGCGGATTGGTCATGAGGTAATAATCTCATACTTGGAAGCTGACCCGGACCAGCCACTGATCACCGGGCGAACCTACCACGCGGTTAACCGGCCGCCTTATCCGCTACCGGCCTACAAAACCCGCACGGTCATCCGTACCCAGAGCCACAAGGCGGACGGCTTTAACGAGCTGCGCTTTGAGGACGAAGCGGGCGAAGAGCAAATCTGGGTGCACGCCCAAAAAGACCTCGATCTGCTGACCCTTAACGACCGCACCGAGGACATCAAACGCGACAGCACCCTGCATGTCTTTCGCGACCGCACCACCGACATCGACCGCGACGAAACCCGCACCGTTCATCGCCATGAAGTCCACACCGTGCATGGCAACGAGACCCATACCGTGGACGGTAATCAAACCTTTACCGTGCACAAGAACCGCCGCAAAACGGTGGATGGCAACGAAACCGACCGCATCGGTAAAAACTGGTCGAGCAAAGTCGGTAAGAACAAAACCGAAACCGTTGGCAAGGCGTACCTGCAGAACGTCGGCATGGGCTACAGCCTCAACGTCGGGGCGATCATGAACACCCTGGTCGGGCTCAGCAAGAGCACCCAGGTGGGGCTCAACCACTCGCTCAATGTCGGGCGCAACATCACCCTCAAGGCCGGCAAGCAGCTCACCCTGCAGGTAGGCAATAGTCGGCTAGTGCTCACAGAGGACGCCATCTACCTGGATGCCGGCGAGATCCACGTCAAGGCGGGCACCAAGGTGCATGTCGACGGCCCCGATGACGTCCTGCTCAACACCGGCACGGCCCAGCCCGCACCGGGAAGTGCCGAGGAAAGCGATGGCCCTGAACCAAGCGACGCTAAGTCGCCGGGGTGGTAGTACATGGCGCAAGTGATTAATCCAACGTCGTTCCCCCATGCGCTGTATCGCAAGCTCGGCCCCGGCGACCAAGAGTATGATGTGGTGGTGGTACGCGCCACCTACCAGTTCACCGAAGACAACTGGCCGCTGTTCGAAGCCAGCCACCAGCAGCCGATTCGCTGGCAGGCCACTCTAGAGGGCGACAACGACAACCTGTATGCCCAGGTCATCACCGACGACCGCGACGTGCTGCTCGGCAAACTCAGCACCGAAGTGCACGTGCATGGCACCCTGCGCTCGCCCACCGGGCAACCGCGCAGCACCTGGCAGGTGCGGGTACAGGTAGGCCCGTTGGACAAACGCCTGATCGTGCGTGGGCCACGGGAGTTCCGCTGGCAACTGCTCGGTGGCTGGCGGGTCACTGACCCCTCACCGGTGAGCGAAGTGCCGCTGGACTACCGCTACGCCTTCGGCGGCCACTACAGCCTGCCCGACGGGGACGCCCTCGCTAACACGCTCTACTACCCCGCCGGGCGGGGCTGGTTGCCATCACGCGCTGACTATAAGCGGGTGTCCAGCGAGGTCATCCGGTACCTCAAACCCGACCTTAACGCTGTGACACGGCTACCCGCACCCCAACTGGAAGACCCGGACTGGCTGGTCACCTCACCCTTTGACCGTCCGGCCCCGGCAAGCTTTGGGCCCATCGCCCCCTTGTGGGAGCCCCGGGTCAGTTATCAAGGCACCTTCGACAACCACTGGAAAACCCAGCGTTTGCCCTACTGGCCCGAAGACTTCGACTATCGCTTTCACCACAGCGCCCCGGCGGATCTGATCGCCCCCGACTACTTGCGTGGTGACGAACTGATGATCCTCACCGACATGAGCGAAAAGCCGCTGTTCACCCAGGCCCTGAAGAAGCTGGGCCCGCTGAGGCCGGACGAAGTCTATGGCTTTGAGCCTGCCCTAGTTGCAGGCGGTGAATGGTCCGTTAACAACCTGGCCAAACTGAACCTAGATATCCATCTGACCATCCTGCGCCAGATGGCCCCGCCGGAGATCCCGTTCTCCGGGGTGAAGGTCGATATAGATTAAACAAGGGAGATTTCTACAAATTGTTAAGCACTTTATTCTAAGAGGGAAAACTTCGAGTAGTTCTTTTTTCGTTCGATACGCCCCTGGGTGAGGGTTGCCTAAGCGGCGACTATGGCAGCATGGCGACCCACAGGATTGATCATGAGGTTATAATATCACATTTGGAGGCTGAACCGGGCCAGCCGCTGATCAGCGGGCGCACCTACCATGCGTCCAATACACCGTCTTACCCGCTTGCGCCAAAAAAACTCACACTGGCATCCGATTTACCAGTTTAAGAGGTGGAGTAGGACATAGTGCCAAGCTGCTGTGTGGCTCCAGCATCCATATATTCCATAAAGACATAAGCACCTCTCAACAAAGAATTTCCCGCACTCTACAGCTATCGTTAGGCTTATAACTATTGTCCATGTCTACCAAAAGCGCCTGTTTGTTAACAGGCGCTTTTGGTGCTGCTAAAGGTGAATGTATGTCTACAACGACGGTTGCTGCGCCGCAGAGCTATCGCGTGCCGCTGATAGCCACAGCGGCGATTGTGCTGGGTGCGTTGCTTATTGGGGTTGTCTTTGACGCCAACATTGGCCTGTTGATGATTGTCGGCGGGCTATTTGGCATGGTGCTGTATCACGCTGCCTTTGGTTTTACCTCAGCGTGGCGGGTATTTATTACTGAGCGGCGGGGGCGTGGCCTGCGTGCCCAAATGGTGATGCTGGCCATTGCCGTGGTGCTGTTTTTCCCTGCCCTGGGGGCGGGCACGCTGTTTGGTAACGAGGTGTCGGGCTTTGTGGCGCCTATTGGTATCTCCGTGCTTGTAGGGGCGTTCCTGTTCGGTGTGGGCATGCAGTTAGGCGGCGGCTGTGCCTCTGGCACGCTGTTTACCGCGGGCGGCGGTAACGCTCGTATGTTGATTACGCTGGTGTTCTTTATTGTCGGCTCGGTGATTGGCTCGGCGCATTTTGCCTGGTGGCAGAGCTTACCGGCTTTTCAACCGGTATCGCTGGTTAACGTCGCCGGGGTCAGTGGGGGGATCGCCATTAGCCTGGTGCTGTTTGCGGCTATTGCGGCGTTTACCTGGGTGATGGAGAAGCGTCGTCATGGTCAGTTAGAACAGGCGCCCATGGTCGATAAGCATGGCTATGAGCGTTGGTTGACTGGGCCTTGGCCGTTAGTGGCGGGCGCGGTGGCGTTGGCGCTGCTCAACTTTGCCACCTTGGCACTGGCAGGCCGCCCTTGGGGAATTACCTCTGCGTTTGCGCTGTGGGGTGCTAAAGGCTTTGAACTGGTGGGCGGCGATGTCAGCCAGTGGGGCTATTGGCAGTCCCCTGGCAACGCAGCGGCCCTTAAAGCCAGCGTATGGAGCGACATCACTACGGTAATGAATGTCGGTATTATGCTGGGCGCGCTGGCTGCCGCCAGCTTGGCGGGTCGCTTTGCACCTAACTTCAGAATCCCGTTGAAATCTATCTTGGCCGCGGTCATCGGCGGCATCTTGCTAGGTTATGGCGCGCGTTTGGCGTTTGGTTGCAATATTGGTGCTTACTTCAGCGGCATTGCCTCTGGCAGCCTTCACGGTTGGGTATGGCTGGTAGCGGCGTTTGCGGGCAACATGTTTGGCGTTAAGCTGCGGCCGTTCTTCTTCGCTGGCGTGGAGGGGCGCAAACCCACCGCTAAAACTTGCTAGGGCATCGTTAGATCACTAGTTAATCGCGCCATCACGCCTCGGTTTAGGCTTCCTAAACCGAGGCGTTTTTTTATCAACATGGTCGCTCTCTTCCACCTTTGTCGCAGGAGCATGTTACATTACGCTCAAACGCCGCAAACGCCCGATGTTGCTGCATTGCAGCAGTGATTGACATAAAAAAGAGAGTGCTTATGACTACCGAGAGTAGACGCCCCCTATACCTTCCTTACGCCGGTCCTTCTTTGCTCGAAATGCCGCTATTGAACAAAGGCAGCGCGTTTACTCAGCAGGAGCGCTTGGCGTTTAACCTGATTGGTTTGCTGCCGCAGAAGGTAGAAACTATTGAGGATCAGCTAGAGCGGGTCTACCGCCAGTACCAACAATGCCATAGCGACCTCGAAAAGCACATCCACCTGCGCGCCATTCAAGACGACAACGAAACACTCTATTTCCGTATGGTTTCCCAGCATCTTGAAGAGATGCTGCCGATTATTTACACCCCCACGGTAGGGCAGGCGTGTCAGGAATTTTCCAACATTTACCGTAACCACCGCGGCCTGTTTATTAGCTATCCTGACCGCGAACATATGGATGATATCCTGCGTAGCGCCACCAAAGATAACGTCAAAGTGATCGTAGTGACGGATGGTGAGCGCATTCTAGGCCTAGGCGACCAGGGCATCGGGGGCATGGGTATCCCGATTGGTAAACTGGCGTTGTATACCGCCTGTGGCGGCATTAGCCCCGCCTACACGCTGCCGATCATGATTGATGTGGGCACTAACAACAAAGCACTGCTGGATGATCCCATGTACATGGGCTGGCGCCACGAGCGAGTAGGGCAGGAAGAGTACGATGCTTTCATGGCAGAATTTATCGCTGCTGTGAAGCGCCGCTGGCCTAACGTACTGCTGCAGTTTGAAGACTTTGCCCAGGCCAATGCGGTGCCGCTGCTAGAGCGCTACCGCAACGAGCTTTGCTGCTTCAATGACGATGTGCAGGGTACTGCTTCTGTGGTAGTGGGTACGTTAATGGCGGCTTGTCAGGCCCGGGAAGAGACCATTGCCCAGCAGCGTGTGGTGTTTGTGGGTGGCGGATCGGCGGGGTGTGGAATCGCCGAGCAAGTGGTCGTAGCGATGGAAGCGGAGGGCTTGACCGAAAGCGAGGCCCGATCGCGCATTTATATTGTCGATCGCGAAGGCTTGATGACCAGCGATCAAGAGTGGCAGCGCGACTTCCAGCGCCGTTTAGCCCACGACCCTTCGCTAGTCGCCGAGTGGAATGGTCAAGGTCTGGAAGAGACGATTGCTCAGATCAAACCAACAGTGCTGATCGGTGTCTGCGGCCAGCGCGGTATCTTCACCGAGCAGGTGGTGCGCACCATGCACGCGGGTTGTGAGCACCCGGTCATCATGCCGCTGTCTAACCCTACTTCCCAGGCAGAGGCCGTGCCAGAGGATGTTATTCGCTGGACCGACGGCCAAGCCTTGGTAGCCACCGGTAGCCCCTTTGCGCCGGTGGTTTACAACGGCCGCACTTATCCGATTGCCCAGTGCAACAATGCCTATATCTTTCCAGGCATTGGGTTGGGCGTGATTGCTGCCAGTGCCAATCGAGTCACCGACGAGATGCTGATGAGCGCCTCGCGGGCGCTGGCCCGTGAAGCGCCGCTGGTTAAAGAGGGCAAGGGTGCTTTACTGCCGCCGCTATCGCGTATTCGCGATATCAGCAAGTCGATTGCTTTTGAAGTGGCTGCCCAGGCACAGCAGAATGGCGTGGCACTGAAAACCAGTGGTACGACGCTACGGGAACTGATTGAAAAGGCGTCCTGGTCGCCAGATTATCGCACCTATCGCCGTCGCGCTTTTTAATCACTCGGCTAAAAAAAGCCCCCACCGAGGTGGGGGCATGCAAGCATTGGTAGGTTTTACCCTTTTAGGCTGCGCCGATCATCTTGCGCAACACGTAGTGAAGGATACCACCGTGACGGTAGTAAGCCAGCTCGTTTACCGTATCAATTCGGCACTTGGCATCAACGCTACGTTCCCCGTCGGCATTTTTGATCACGATTTTGACCGTGCCACCTGGCGTCAGGTCGCTTAATCCGGCAATCGAAATCTCTTCATCGCCGGTTAACCCCAACGTTTTACGGCTTTCGCCTTCGGCAAACTGCAGCGGTACAACGCCCATGCCGATCAGGTTAGAGCGGTGAATACGTTCGAAGGATTCGGCAATCACCGCGCGAACGCCCAGCAAACGGGTGCCTTTGGCCGCCCAATCCCGTGAGGAGCCGGTGCCGTACTCTTTACCGGCGATCACGACGAGCGGTTTGCCTTCCTCTTTGTACTTCATGGCCGCATCGTAAATGGCCATCTGCTCGCCGCTGGGTACGTGGCGTGTTTCACCGCCGACCACACCGTCGAGCATCTCGTTTTTGATCCGCACGTTGGCGAAGGTGCCGCGCATCATGACTTCATGGTTACCCCGGCGTGAGCCGTAGGAGTTGAAGTCGACCGGCCTGACGCCGTGTTCTTGCAGATAGCGCCCGGCGGGGCTGTCAGGCTTGATGGCACCGGCAGGGGAGATATGGTCGGTGGTCACCGAATCACCCAGCATGGCAAGCACGCGGGCACTGTGCACATCTTCGATGGCATCCGGCTCGCGGCCCATGCCTTCAAAGAAGGGCGGGTGCTGAATGTAGGTGGATTCAGGCCACTGATAGACCTTGCTTTCTGACACGTCGATGGCTTTCCAGACATCGTCACCCTCAAACACCGCGCCGTACTCTTTACGGAACATGGCGGTGTTGACCTGCTCGACGGCGCTGGCAATCTCGGCCTGACTGGGCCAGATATCTTTGAGGTAGACCGGGTCGCCGTTGCTATCTTTGCCCAACGGCGCCTGGGTAAGGTCAAGCTGGACATTACCCGCCAGGGCGTAAGCCACCACCAGGGGCGGCGAGGCCAGCCAGTTGGTTTTGACCAACGGGTGTACACGGCCCTCAAAGTTACGGTTACCGGAGAGCACCGAGGCCACGGCAAGATCGCCGCTGTTGATCGCTTTTTCGATCTCATCAGGCAGCGGGCCGGAGTTACCGATACAGGTGGTGCAGCCGTAGCCGACGAGGTTGAAGCCCAGTGCATCCAAGTCATCGTTTAATTCAGCGGCTTCCAGATAATCGGTGACCACTTTGGAACCTGGTGCTAAGGAGGTTTTCACCCAGGGCTTCGTGGTTAACCCCTTTTCACGCGCTTTACGTGCCAGCAGCCCAGCGGCCATCATCACGCTGGGGTTGGAGGTGTTGGTGCACGAGGTAATCGCCGCAATCACCACCGCCCCGGGGTCAAGGCTGAAATCATGGTCATCAAGCGTAACGGCCTGGCTGGTGTCATGCTCGAAGCTGCGCCTCACCCCCACGGCGGTTTGGCCGCCTTCAGAAGAGAGTTCCCCCTTTGCGTTGGCATCCGCGTTGACGTCTTCCTGCATGAACTTGTCAAAGGCCGCCGCCATGTCTTTCAGCGCCACGCGATCCTGCGGACGTTTGGGGCCGGCCAAGCTGGCCTCTACCTTGGTCATGTCCAGTGCTAGGGCGTCGGTGAAGATCGGCTCGTCATTAGGTTCACGCCACAGCCCTTGGGCCTTGCTATAGGCTTCCACCAGGGCGACTTGCTCATCTTCACGCCCCGTCAGGCGCATATAGTTCAGGGTTTCTTCATCCACTGGGAAGAAACCACAGGTAGCACCATACTCGGGGGCCATATTGGCGATCGTGGCACGATCCGCCAGCGGCAGGTCTTTCAAACCATCGCCGTAGAACTCGACAAATTTACCCACCACGCCTTTTTTACGCAGCATCTCGGTAACGGTGAGTACCAGGTCAGTGGCGGTAATACCTTCGCGTAGCTTGCCGGTTAATTTAAAGCCAATCACTTCGGGGATCAGCATCGACACCGGCTGACCGAGCATGGCCGCTTCGGCTTCAATACCGCCCACGCCCCAGCCAAGCACGCCCAGGCCGTTGATCATGGTGGTGTGAGAGTCAGTGCCCACGAGGGTGTCGGGGTAGGCAAAGGTCTTGCCGTCTTCGTCCTTCGTCCATACCGTTCTGCCTAGGTACTCCAGGTTGACCTGGTGACAAATACCGGTACCGGGGGGAACGACGCTAAAGTTATCAAACGCCTGCTGGCCCCAGCGCAGAAACTCATAGCGCTCGCGGTTGCGCTGCATTTCGATATCGACGTTCTCTTGAAATGCAGCCGGGTTGCCGAACTTATCGACCATTACCGAGTGGTCGATAACGAGATCGACGGGGGAAAGCGGGTTGATCTTCGCCGGGTCTTCGCCCAGCTTTTCTACTGCGGCGCGCATGGAGGCTAAATCCACCACACCGGGCACGCCGGTAAAGTCCTGCATGAGTACCCGCGCCGGGCGGTAGCCGATTTCGCGGCTGGATTTGCCCTCGGCCTGCCAGTCGACCAGGGCCTGCATATCTTCCTGATCTACGCTTTCGTCGTCGGCGAAGCGCAGCTGGTTTTCGAGTAGAATCTTGAGCGTCTTGGGTAGCCGGTCAATGCTGCCCAGGGTCTCGGCCGCGTGGGGCAGGCTGTAGTAGTGATAGGTTTTACTACCAACCTCTAGGGTGTTTAGCGTATCGGGTATCTTGCTCATATCTCTCTCCTCTGGTTGCTGAGCGCAGCGCTCAGCATGACGGTCACGATCTTTCTTTAGTATAGATTTCCCCCCAGTATGGCGTTGATTTAGTAATAACACATGGGTCTTTGCACAGAGGCTTTCAAGGTTTCTTCGCCTAATAGCGTAGATGAAACCTTGCAATAGCTTGTACTTGGCACCATTTCAGGCAGACTCTGTGGCTAATTTTTTCAAAGCTATTAACACAGCTAGCGACAAAGCTATCAGTCAGATATTTACAAGGTGGTGTCATGGAAACTCGTCATGAGCGTTTGATTATTCTTGGATCCGGTCCCGCAGGCTATACGGCTGCCGTCTATGCTGCTCGGGCCAACCTGAAGCCGCTGCTAATTACCGGTATTCAGGCGGGTGGCCAACTGACCACCACAACCGATGTGGATAACTGGCCCGGCGACGCTCAAGGCGTACAGGGGCCGGAGTTGATGGAGCGCATGAAGCAGCACGCCGAACGTTTCAATACAGAGGTGCTGTTTGATCACATCAATGAGGTTAGCTTAAGCGAAAAACCGTTTACCTTAAAAGGCGATAGCGGTATTTATACTTGCGATGCGTTGATCGTGGCCACCGGCGCCAGTGCCCGTTACCTGGGTCTGCCCACTGAGCAGCAGTTTATGGGTCAAGGGGTGTCGGCCTGCGCTACCTGCGACGGTTTTTTCTACCGCAATCAGGAAGTCATTGTGGTGGGCGGCGGCAATACCGCCGTGGAAGAGGCGCTCTATCTCTCTAACATTGCTTCCAAAGTGACCCTGGTACACCGCCGTGACACGTTGCGGGCGGAAAAAATCCTCCAAGATAAGCTGTTCGAGAAAGCTGAGGCGGGCAAAATCGTTCTTGAGTGGTTCCAGGAAGTCGAAGAAGTGCTCGGCGATAACTCCGGTGTTACAGGCGTTCGGTTGAAATCCACTAAAGATGGTTCAAGCAAAGAGATCCATGCGCCTGGGCTGTTTATTGCCATTGGCCATAGCCCCAACACGGGGATCTTTGAAGGCCAGCTGGACATGAACGGCGGCTATATCAAAGTGCATTCAGGCCTTGAAGGGAATGCAACCGCGACTAGCGTGCCGGGCGTATTTGCCTGCGGCGACGTGATGGATCACATTTATCGTCAAGCAATCACTTCAGCTGGCAGCGGCTGCATGGCAGCGCTGGATGCCGAGCGCTATTTAGACGGTATTGCTTAAAACCATTGTCACAACGCCGTGAATGAGTTGAAGCGCCTAATGATTAACAGTCGATAGGCGCTTCATCAATCCTTAGCCGCCCTAATTGGCTAAGTACCAGCTTTTTACCCTTAGAGCCCACGGCGCCGCTGGTTGAGCAAATAGCAAAACTGCCGTTATAACCGCTGGTATAGCCCAGCGGGCTGTAACGGATACGCGACCAGCCCCGGTTGTAGGTCACTTGTGTGCCTTGTTGCGCGGGCACAATGCGCAAAATGTCTTCTTCAGTGATGCTATCGGTTTTATTACCCCACACAATCATAAGCTCTCCACCCCAGTCATTAGCGCAAGCCTCACGGTTCTGCGAGGCTGGGCAAAGCGTCAGCTGGCGGCGTTGGCTAATCGCTGTATTACGCGCGAACGAAAACGCACTCTGGAATCGATTGACCTCGCTAGTCTGTGCGGTACGCTCCCCCAATGCTTGAAAATTGGGTAGCCCCCAGGCGGCGATGATTCCAACCAACAGCAGGGTGATCAATAGCTCGAGCAGTGTAAACCCGCTTTCAGGTGTGGTGTGCGTCTTGACGTAAAAACTGCTCATCGCCTCTCCTCACTTGACCTTGTTATCGCCCGCGCTATGCTCACTCTCCTTTACCAGTAGCGAACATATCGTCGTTAATAGGTCATCCTAGGCGGCGCTACGCTTTTTTTATGTAAGCCAAAACGGACAATTTTGTGAGCGATTTCTTAATTATTGGCGGCGGCGTGATCGGTATGATGACAGCGCTGCAGTTAGCCGATGCCGGTCACCAGGTCACACTGGTTGATCGTGGTGAGTGCGGTAAAGAGGCATCCTGGGCGGGCGGTGGTATCGTTTCGCCGCTCTATCCCTGGCGATACGATACTGCGGTATCGCAACTTTCCCGCTGGTCTGAGGGGGTTTACCCCTCTTTGGCTCTGCGCTTATTGGAAGAAACCGGTATTGACCCCGAATATCGCCAAAAAGGGCTGCTCTACCTAAATGTGGACGATGACGATAAAGCGCTGCAATGGGCGCGCCAGCTGGGTAAACCACTAGAGCGGGTAGGGGCAGACTTTGTTCACGCAAAAGAGCCTGGTGTGGCAATGGCTAACGACAGCGCACTGTGGATGCCGACACTAGGTAGCGTGCGCAATCCACGGTTAGCCAAGGCTTTGAAGGCGCGGTTAGCGGCGATGCCCCAGGTAACGCTGAAAGAGCAGTGCGAGGTCAGTGGTTTTATTCAACAGGGTGGCAAAGTAGAGGGCATCGTTGAAGGCGTGGTGACGTCTCAGGGGCTGATAACGGCTGAACGCATTATTGTTTGCGGCGGCGCTTGGGCTGCGCAGCTCTTGTCGCAGTTGAATGTGCAGTTGCCGGTAAGACCCGTTAAAGGTCAGATGATCGCTTACCAAGCACCCAAAGGGTTGGTGCAGCGCGTGGTGTTAAAAGATGGACGCTATATTATTCCGCGTGCAGATGGCTTGCTATTGGTCGGTTCTACGCTGGAAGAGGTGGGTTTTGACAAGCGCACCGATGAGGCGGCATTGGCGTCGCTAAAACAGAGTGCTGAAGCTATTCTGCCCGCTTTGGCAACGTGCCCGGTAGCGCACCAGTGGGCCGGCCTGCGGCCTGGATCCCCAACGGGCATTCCCTTTATCGGCGCGCTGCCTGAATGGAGTAACGTCTTCGTCAATGCCGGGCACTATCGCAACGGTTTGGTGCTGGCGCCTGCCTCGACCCATTTACTGGTGGATCAACTGCTGGGGCGCGAGCCACTAATTGACCCCGCGCCTTACCAACTTACGCCAGAGCGGCTAATACAGGCTTAAGGTGTGCCGTCTTTATCCTGCTGCTCCTGCAGGTAGCGGTCGCGATGGGCGCTGGAGCAGAACCATTGCTCCTGGTCACGCAGTGCTTCGTCTTCAGGAACGTGGACCTCACACCAGCGGCAGCGCACCATTTTGCCACCCTCGTGGCGGTTGACTTTTTTATGCTGCGCTTCATGCTCAAGCTTACGTTGCCGGTATATGCCGTATAGCTTTAAACCGGCATAGAATATAACGGCGAAGATAATCAGCCGAATGATCAAGAGGTTCATCCTTTTGTGTCTCCCAAAGTGGGAATCTAGGCACAAGGCGTTAGGATAGACCCGCAGCCTTTGCCAGTTGGCGGCCCTTGCGGGACAATACGACTATGTCGGTGTAACCCTATTTTAAAGATTCTCAAGAGATTTTGACGCCCATGCAAGACTTAACGCTGGTAATGGCCCAACTCGATCCTCTGGTCGGGGATATTCCCGGCAATGCCGCACGCGCGATTGAAGCAGTGCGCGAAGCGCGGATTGAGCATGGGGCGGATATTGTTGTCTTTCCAGAGCTTTTTTTGTCAGGCTACCCACCGGAAGATCTGCTGCTGCGCCCCTCAATGGAAACCCGCCTGCGTGAAGCTCGTGCGCTAATGGCATCGAAGGTCGCCAGTGATGTGTTGGTGATCATTGGCTATCCCGGCGTGCGGGAAGGCCGCTGTTACAACTTGGCGGGCCTGCTTTACAACGGCCAGTGGGAAGCTGAGTACGCCAAGCAGGCGCTGCCTAACTACCAAGTGTTCGATGAGCAACGCTATTTCACGCCCGGCACTGAAACGCTGGTGTATGAGCATAAAGGCGCCAAACTGGGCATCGTGATCTGCGAAGACCTATGGGATGGCGCGCCGGTTAAGGCCGCTGCACAAGCGGGTGCTGAGGTACTGGTTTCCTTGCACGCCTCTCCCTATCACCAGGACAAGCCCGCGGAACGGCTGCGCCTGTTGGAGAAACACGCCCAGGATACGCAGCTTCCAATTGTGTATGTGAACACCATCGGTGGCCAAGATGAACTGGTCTTTGATGGCGGCTCTTGCTGCGTTGACGCCAGCGGTGAGCTGCAGGTGCTGGCACCGTATTGGCAGGCGGGCCTGATGCCAGTTCAGTTTTTGCAAACCAGCGCGACGGTCTGGGAACCCCAAGCCGGAGAGGTTGACCCCGAGGTAGAACCGGAAGAGAGCCTTTACTGTGCGTTAGTTACCGGGCTGCGCGATTACGTCAACAAGAGTGGTTTTGAGGGCGTTGTGTTGGGGCTTTCCGGCGGTATCGACTCAGCGCTTTCGCTGGCGATTGCGGTTGACGCACTGGGCCCTCAACGGGTGCAGGCGGTGATGATGCCGTACCACTACACCGCGGATATCTCCAAGCAGGATGCTGCAGAACAGGCCAAAATGCTCGGCGTCCACTATGAGATCATGCCGATCGAGCCCATGGTAGAAGCCTTTATGGGCACGCTGGCAGAGAGCTTCGCGGGAACTGAGCGAGATACCACCGAAGAGAACCTACAGTCCCGCTGTCGCGGCGTACTGCTGATGGCGATCTCCAATAAAAAAGGCTTGATGGTACTGACGACTGGTAACAAGAGCGAAATGGCGGTGGGCTACGCCACGCTGTATGGCGATATGGTGGGCGGTTTTAATGCCATCAAAGACGTGTATAAAACCTGGGTGTATCGCTTGGCTCGCTGGCGCAATACGCAATCACCTGCGATCCCCGAGCGGGTCATTGAGCGCCCACCCAGTGCGGAGCTGGCGCCGGATCAGCAGGATAGCGACTCTTTACCCGATTACGACGTGCTCGACGCTATCCTATTAAGCTATATCGAAGGCGACATGAGCGCTGAAGCGATCATCGCTGGTGGCTTTGACGCTGAAGACGTCTATAAAGTGGTGAAGCTGGTTGACCGCTGCGAGTATAAGCGCCGCCAGGCGCCCATTGGTGTCCGGGTGACGCCGCGGGGCTTTGGTCGCGACCGCCGCTATCCGATCGTCAATGGTTGGCAGCCCGGTGAGTAAGCCTTTATGACGGGGACTACCTCCGTATTAGGCGAGCATTGGTGGTGCAGCCAAACTGCGCTGTATCATCTCTGCAGCGGATACCGGCTTGCAAAAATAATATCCTTGGAAGGCATGACACTGGTGTTCGTTTAGGTGGCGCCAGTGTTCTTGGTTTTCGACACCTTCGGCGATAACCTGCAACCCGAGCGAACGCCCCATGGCAATAATGGTTTGTACGATGGCCTTATCGTCCGTGTCTTTATGCAGGTTGCGCACAAACGATTGATCGATTTTGATTTGATCTAAAGGGAGCCGTTTGAGGTACTGCAGCGACGAGTAGCCAGTGCCGAAATCGTCCAAGGAAAAGCTAACTCCCAGCGCTTTCAGCTGGTGCATGCGGGCAATGATGTCATCTATTTCGCCAATCATAGTACTTTCTGTCAGCTCCAGCTTTAGCCGGTGGGCCGGAGCACCGCTTTTGGTTAGCACGCCGCAAACGGTGTCCACGAAGTCGGGCTGTTGAAACTGTTTGGCGCTGACGTTGACTGCTAATGTTAGATGCTGCGTGTTTTCGTCATTTGCCCAGATGACTAACTGTTCACAGGCTGTTTCGAGTACCCAGTTGCCAATCGGCATGATTAGACCCGTTTCCTCAGCTAGGGGGATAAAAGTACCCGGCGAGACAAACCCATGACGCGGGTGTTGCCAGCGGATCAATGCTTCTGCGCCAATCGCCCGCCCAAGGCTGTCTACCTGCATTTGATAGACGAGTATAAATTCATCTCGCTCAATAGCCAGCCGCATATCATGCTCTAACTCAATGCGGGCTTCTAAATCGGCTTGTACCTTTGGGTCGTAAAAACGAATGTTATTGGGGCCTGATTTTTGGGCTAAGTGAACGGCAGCGTTGGTATATTGAAACAAGTTGTCGACCGTGTGCTCTGGCCCGTTAAACAATGCAATACCCATGCTCAAACTAAGAAAATGTTCTTGCCCTTCTAGCTGGAAAGGCTGATTGAGTTTGTGCTGTATCTGTTCGGCCAATGCCTCGGCTTTTTCGGCCGCTTTTAGGTGTTCTCCAGCCAGGCCGTCTAATATGACCATGAACTCATCGCCGCCAAGGCGGCCAATGGTGGCGCCTTCGACTTGTAGGTCGGTAAGGCGCTGGGCAATAAGCTTGAGGAGGTTATCGCCCACGCGATGGCCGCTGCTATCGTTGATGCGCTTGAAGTTATCCATCCCCAGATACACTAGCGCGCCAAATGTGCTGGCCTGTTGGTTGGTATCCAACGAATGCTGTAGATGCTCTTTCATCAAGCGCCAGTTAGGTAGTTTAGTTAGCGTGTCGTAATAGGCGAGCCGGTGAATCTTTTGCTCGGCTTCACGGCGCTGCTGCTCGGCATCCTTGAGCGCGATCAAAGCGCTGGCAATCCGCTTCAAGGGGCCGCTATGCTGCTGTCTCATCTGCTCAATAGCGTGGAAGTCCGGCAACGGCTGTCGGCGCTTAGAAAGCGATAAAATAGCGTCTCCCACTACCATCAACCGTTTATTGATGCGCCAGGAAGCAAAAAATGCTGCGCTGATAAGCACACCCATCATGGCAATGCCCAGCCAGATGGTGGTGCTATGAGAGCGTGTAAGTGCATCAAATGAAAGGTCATGACGCTCCTTGGCACGCAGGGTTAAGGCTTCGAATATTTGCTGGGAGAATAGCGTAAAGGTGTTGAAGTGGTTTTGCGCTTCTTTGAGGAAGAGGGCGGGGTCGCCCAGTTCTCGTGCTGCTGACTCATTGGCCATACTGACAAAACGCTGATATTGCCGGAACGCACTTTGAAGGGCGGCGGTACTGTCCTGGCTTAAGTCGATAAGCAGGGGGGAGGTCGCCAGGGTGTCCACGCTTTGGCCGATCTGGTTAAGCTCTTGCGCAATCTGACTGTAGGCCGTATAGCGTTGCGAAGTACTTAGCTTTGTTACTTCAGTGTCGATCAATAAAGCAGTGATACGTTGGTGTAAGTCGCTAAGCTGGCGATCAAAGGTCGCCATTTGAACCAAAGTGTCTAAATCATTGGTCTGTAAAAGGTTGCTTTGCTGCGACTGTTCTTCCAGCACCTTCATGGCGATTGTCAGCATCAGCAGGGCAGGTAGTACCACCATTAAAATAGGTAACAAAAAAACCATTAAAAGGCTTTGGGTGGATTTCATTACAACCTCGGGCAAGGCAATAAAGAACGGCTCCTAACCCTTAGGAGCCATTTCTCTCTACACTATAAACGGCCAAAATCGTTATTAGTTTAGAAGTTTTCCCACTTAGGTTCGCTTGGCTGAGGTTTCGCAGCCGCGAGTGTAGGTTTGTTAGTGCCTGGAATGCGTGCAGGTGCAGGTGCCAATGCAGTGTGCTGCGGCTGTGCATTTTGAAGGGTCTTCGGCAGCTTGAAGACTTCCATGGCATGCAGTAGAGAGTGGGCATTCTGACGTAGGTTATTGGCGGAGGTGGCGCTCTCTTGTACGAGTGCGGCGTTCTGCTGAGTGACTTGATCCATCTCGGTCACCGCCCGGCCCACTTCTTGTACACCGGTACTCTGCTCAGCACTGGCGTAACTAATCTCCTTCATGATACTGGTTACCCGCTCGATAGCCGCGACAATCTCTTCAGTCGATTTACTGGCTTCTTCAGCGCGCTCATTGCCGTGGTTTACCCGCTCAAGGTTGCTGGAAATCAGAGCGTTAATTTCGCGTGCCGCATCGGCACTGCGCTGGGCGAGCCTGCGTACCTCTTCCGCGACTACTGCGAACCCCCGGCCATGCTCGCCTGCACGGGCGGCTTCGACCGAGGCGTTAAGCGCCAGAATGTTGGTTTGGAAAGCAATTGCATCGATAGTGGAGATGATACCGGCAATTTCCTGTGAGCTTTTGTTGAGGTCATTCATGGTAGCAACGACCTGACTAACCGCTTCACCACCTTGCTTGGCTGTACTGGACGCGCTGGTAGCCTGTTGGCTGGCCTGCTCGGAATTATCAGCATTCAGTTTTACCGTGCTGTTGAGTTGCTCCATTGCCGAGGCCGTTTCCGCTAGTGCACTTGCCTGCTGCTCGGTGCGTGAAGAGAGGTCGTTATTGCCTTCAGCAATTTGCTCGCTGTTGCTGGCCACCGCCTCCGCTGAGGCGCGCACCTGGGTCACAATGGTTTGTAGCTGATGCGCCATCGCGACCTGTGACGCCATGATGCTGCGGGTGTCGCCCTTCTTAAGCTGCCCATGACTGGTTAGCTCGCCGCGGCCAATCGCTTCCGCAAACGCTTTGACTTCGTGGGGCTCTGCGCCCAGTTCACGCAGTAGCTGGCGGGATAAAAACACTGCAATCAAGCCGCCAACCAGTAAAGCGAACAGTGTTAGCCCCAGCATCTGCATCTGGAAGCCGGAGGCGGTATCGCGGGCTGTTACCGTGGTGGTGTCGTTCAGTGCTTGCTGAAGCTCGATAAACTGATTAATGCGATTAAGCCACTCGGCGTAAGCAGGCCCCGCTTCTTCGAGTAACAGTGTCTGTGCATCGGCAAATTGATCCTTTTGGCGAAACTCCATGACTTGCTGGGTGAGTGACAGGGTTGTGGCGGCTTGGGCGTCAATGCTGTCTAGAATGTTTCGCTCTTCTTGACCGCTGGGGTACTCGCTAGACACTTGATGTTCGCCTTCGGATGCCGTCACGTAGTCACTGCTTAGGCGCTCCATTTCACTGCGTAAAGCATCTAACCGAGTATCGTCTTGGGTGAGTACCACATCGCGCAGAGCAATGGCTCTATCATGCACGCTGCCGCGCATATCTACTGCAAACCCAAGCTTGGTACCGTTAACATCATTAATGGTCGTTAAGTCGCGATCAATTTGATTGACTTGGTAAATACCTACGGCTGTTAGCAAAACCAACAGCCCGAGTAAGGCAGAAAAACCGAGCGTTAAACGCGTGCTTATTTTGGTGTTGCTGGAACCGGCGTTAAGAAGTGGCATTGATTGCTCCCTTAGGCGCCGTTAAGACGCTTTATCATGTAAGACGAGCTAATTATGCCCTGTTGTACAATATTTGTATAGAAAATAGTGTTATCTGTATAATATTGCCATCCTGTTTTTATTTTCCCCTTTAAAGTTATTCGCTTACTGTTCTTTTTGAATAAAAAAAACCACGCCGAGGCGTGGTTTGGTAGGTAAGTGTTGTACAGCTTTTAGCGATTGAAAGCTCGCAATGGTTTAATCATTTTGACCTAAATGCTTGGGAACAAAGCGGCTGCCCTGCAATTGCTCATGATCAGGCGCGTTCTCGCGCAGTACTGCGAGGACTTCATTGGCGCGGTCATCCATGTCTAGGCCTTGATAGCCTTCCACCATGGTGGCTAGGGCATCCCGGGTAGCGTTCGACTCTGGGTAGTTTTCGATTACCCAGCGGCCGCGTTCAACCGCTGCTAGATAAGCGCCGCGGCGCAGGTAGTAATCGGCAACGTGCAGTTCATGGCGGGCCATCAACTCACGTAAGTAGACGATACGCTGCTGGGCATCAGCAGCGTATTCACTCTGCGGATAACGCTGAATCAGCTCGCGGAAGTCATTGTAGGCATCACGGGAAGCGCCCAAATCACGCTTGGAAATATCAATCAGGCGTAGGCGCTCCAGGCTGAAGCGGCCTGCTTGCCAGGCGGAAAGACCACGCAGGTAGTACGCGTAATCCACCTGGGGATGGTCAGGATGAAGGCGAATAAAGCGGCTAGCAGCTGCCCGGGCTTCTTCCCAATCGCTGTTTTCATAGTAGGCATAGATCAGCTCGAGCTGTGCTTGCTCAGCATGGACACCAAACGGGTAGCGGGTATCGAGTGCTTCTAAACGCTCTATCGCAATCGGGTAGCGGTTGCTGTCGAGGGCTGTGCGGGCCAGCTCATAGAGCTCACGCTCCTGAACCCCAGCAAATTCATCGTCCTCTTCTTCACTTGTATCGTTACTCGCACAGCCCGCTAGAAGGGCAAGGCTTAGGGCTAGAGCACCAAAGCGGTTGGCAGCTGAAATAACGCGCATCATCATCCTCGTTGCAAACAAGCCTCGATCACCAAAAAGCGACGATGGCCATAAGTAGAAATGGTAGAATAGGTCGCAGTCCGCCCACTATAAAACACCTCGGCTCAAAACGCAGGCTTAGCGACGTTTCGTCGGGTGTCGTCACAGCTTATTTTTCCATGTCAGGGCTGGGGGTTTTTGCGTCTAAAAAGAGGTTTTTCATGTCTCGAACAGTTGAAGACACGCAGCGCGTGCCCGCTACGTTGGCCGGTGCGCGATTAGACCAAGCGGCGGCTGAGTTGTTCAGCGATTACTCCCGCGAACGCTTAAAAGCGTGGATTAACGCTGGTGAGTTGACGGTGGACGGCGCGCAAGCCAAGCCGAAAGCCAAGCTGCATGGCCATGAAGTGTTGGCGCTTCAGGCCACCATCGAAGACGATACGCGCTTTGAAGCCCAGGACATTGCGCTGGATATCGTTTACGAAGACGACACGGTGATGGTCATCAACAAAGCTGCCGGTATGGTGGTGCATCCTGCCGCAGGCAACCCGGATGGCACACTATTGAATGCACTACTGCATCACCAGCCGTCGCTTGCCGAAGTGCCCCGGGCTGGCATTGTTCACCGTTTGGATAAAGATACGACCGGTTTGATGATGGTAGCGAAAACGCTGCCCGCCCAAACGGCTCTGGTTGAACAGTTGCAGGCGCGCAGTGTGTCGCGTCAGTACGATGCTGTGGTGATTGGTAAGCCGGTGTCGGGTAGTACCATTGACGCACCCATTGGTCGTCACCCTAAAGACCGTAAACGCCAGGCCGTGACGGCTTCGGGTAAACCTGCCATTACCCATTTTCGCGTGGTTGAGCGCTTCCGTGCTCACACTCATGTGCGCTGTAAGTTGGAAACGGGACGTACCCACCAAATTCGCGTGCACATGGCCCATGCTCGCTATCCGTTAATTGGTGACCCCATGTATGGTGGTCGTGCCAAATTACCACCGGGGGCTGCTGAGCCGCTGAAAGAGATCCTGCGTGAGTTCCCTCGTCAGGCCCTTCACGCGCGTAAGTTGATTTTCAAACATCCGGTAAGCGGCGAAACATTAACGTTTCAGGCAGACCTCCCTGATGATTTGTTAATGTTGTTGGATTACCTGCGCGAAGATAATGAGACTATGCGATGAGCGATGCCATTAATTTACGGCCAACGCTTTTAGTGCCCGACTGGCCAGCGCCGACCAACGTGCGTGCCTTTGTGACGACCCGTGAATCGGGGCCTAGCCAGGGTGATTTTGCCGCTTTCAATACCGCCTCCCATGTCGGCGATAATGCTGACCATGTGGCGTTGTGTCGTCGTTTGCTGCAAAAGGAAATTGGCGATGAGCGGCCTCTGTTGTGGCTGAACCAGACCCACGGCGCCCGTGTGCAGCAGTGTTATCAGCCCGAGGCTGCCGACGCGGATGCAGCCCTTGCGACCTCCAATGAGTACGCCTGCGTCGTACTGACGGCAGACTGCCTGCCGGTGATGTTCTGCAATCGAGCGGGTACCCAGGTGGCGGTTGCTCATGCCGGTTGGCGCGGTTTGGCGGGCGGTGTGCTGGAAGCAACCATTGCCGCGATGAACACTGACCCAGACGATATTCTGGTGTGGTTAGGGCCTGCTATCTCCAACGCTCAATTTGAGGTTGGCCCTGAGGTTTACGGCGCCTTTGTTGCCGTTCACCCGGATACCGCTGACGCCTTTGACCATAGCCCTTACCGGTTGGGGCATTATATGGCCGACTTATACCGGCTGGCGCGCTTTCGGTTAGAGGCACTGGGCGTCAATCACATAAGCGGCGGCCACTTCTGTACTGCCTGCGAGTCGCGCTTCTACTCCTTCCGTCGTGATGGTGGCAAAACCGGGCGAATGGCAAGCGTGATCTGGATCAATTAATGTGAATTAAAGCTTCCATAAGTCAGCGGTTTACACTGCCACCTCTTGAAAAGCATGGAACTGACGCCATTTAACTTGTCAAGCTAATAGTGATTTAGCACGTCTAATGACACGTTATCGGGTCACGCGGTGCGTCCAAACGCACGGCTACCCCAGGAGGAATTCCATGCGTTTTGATAAATTTACCGCCAAGCTTCAAAGTGCGATTGCCGAAGCGCAGTCGCTGGCCGTTGGCCGCGGTCATAATCAGCTAGACCCAGCGCACTTGCTGCTGGCCCTGCTTGACACCAAAGACACCGGTATTAAAGCCCTGATTGAAAAAGCCGAGGGCAATCCTTCGCGTCTGCGCGATGGGTTGGTGCAGCAGTTGGATAACCTACCCAAGGTGGGGCAGTTCGACGGCGAAGTGCAGCCATCGCGGGACTTCATCAAGCTTTTTAACTTAACCGATCGCGAAGCGCAGAAGCGCGGTGATCAGTTTATCGCCAGTGAACTCGTTCTATTGGCAGCGCTGGAAATGAATTCAGCGATTACCAAGCTGCTTAAAGACGCGGGGATTAACCGTAAATCTCTTGAAGCCGCCATTAATAGCCTGCGTGGCGGTGCTACCGTCGACGATGCCAACGCCGAAGATCAGCGCGAAGCGCTCAATAAATACACCATGGATCTTACCCAGCGCGCGCTGGACGGCAAGCTCGACCCGGTGATCGGCCGCGACGACGAAATTCGCCGTACGATTCAAGTGCTGCAGCGGCGTACCAAGAACAACCCGGTGTTAATCGGTGAGCCGGGGGTGGGTAAAACCGCCATTGTCGAGGGGTTGGCCCAGCGCATCGTTAACGGCGAAGTGCCGGAAGGCTTAAAAGAGAAGCGCGTGCTCTCGCTGGATATGGGCTCGCTATTGGCGGGTGCCAAATTCCGTGGCGAGTTTGAAGAGCGCTTGAAAGCGGTACTTAAGGAGCTTTCCCAGGAAGAAGGCCGGGTGATCCTGTTTATTGACGAGCTGCACACCATGGTCGGCGCAGGCAAAGCCGAAGGTGCGATGGACGCGGGCAATATGCTCAAGCCCGCCTTGGCCCGCGGCGAGCTGCACTGCGTGGGTGCGACCACCCTTGATGAGTACCGCAAGTACATTGAGAAAGACGCCGCCTTGGAGCGCCGCTTCCAGAAAGTGCTGGTTGATGAGCCTTCTGAAGAGGACACCGTGGCGATCCTGCGCGGCTTGAAAGAGCGCTACGAAGTGCACCACGGCGTGGATATTACCGACTCGGCGATTATTGCCGCAGCCAAGCTCTCGACCCGCTATATCACTGATCGTCAGTTGCCCGATAAGGCCATTGACCTGATCGACGAAGCCGCCTCGCGGATTCGTATGGAGCTGGACTCCAAGCCAGAGGCGATGGATCGCCTTGATCGCCGTCTGATCCAGCTCAAAATGGAGCGTGAGGCGCTTAAGAAAGAGACCGACGAGGCCACCAAAAAACGCCTGGAGGCACTCAATACCCAGATTCACGAGCTAGAGCGCGAATACGCGGATCTTGATGAAATCTGGAAAGCTGAGAAAGCCAGTATTCAAGGGGCTGCTCAGTTTAAAGCTGAGCTTGAGCAGGCACGCATTGACCTTGAACAGGCCCGTCGTCAGGGCGACTTAGGTCGGATGTCGGAAATTCAGTACGGTAAGATTCCAGAACTGGAGAAGAAGATTGCCGAAAGCGGGGAAGGTGAAGCGGACACCTCAAGCCATCAGTTGCTGCGTTCTAACGTCACTGAAGAAGAGATCGCCGAGGTGGTTTCCCGCTGGACGGGCATTCCGGTCTCCAAAATGCTGGAAGGCGAGCGCGATAAGCTCCTGCGTATGGAAGAGGCGTTGCACCAGCGGGTGATTGGCCAGGATGAGGCCGTTGAGGCGGTGGCCAATGCGGTACGCCGCTCCAGGGCCGGGCTTTCTGACCCTAATCGCCCCAACGGTTCGTTTCTGTTCCTCGGCCCCACCGGGGTGGGTAAAACCGAACTGTGTAAGTCGCTGGCGAACTTTCTGTTCGATACCGAAGAGGCGATGGTGCGTATCGATATGTCGGAGTTTATGGAGAAGCACTCCGTGGCCCGCTTGATCGGTGCGCCTCCTGGCTACGTCGGCTACGAAGAGGGTGGTTACCTAACCGAAGCCGTGCGCCGCAAGCCTTATTCGGTGCTTCTGCTGGATGAGGTGGAGAAAGCCCACCCGGATGTCTTCAATATCCTGCTGCAGGTATTGGAAGATGGCCGCTTAACCGATGGCCAGGGCCGCACGGTAGACTTCCGTAATACCGTGATCGTGATGACCTCCAACATGGGCTCGGACATTATCCAGCGTATGGGGGGCGACGTTAGTACTGATAAAGATAGCGATTATGAGTCGATGAAAAACATGGTCATGGAGGTGGTGGGTAACCACTTCCGGCCTGAACTCATTAACCGCATCGATGAAGTGGTGGTGTTCCACGCCCTGGGCCAAGAGCAGATTCAGGCCATTGCCGGTATTCAGCTTGAGCGTTTGAAAGTGCGCCTTGCCGAACACGACCTGAAACTTGAGGTCAGCCCAGAGGCCATGGCGCAACTGGCGGTGGTGGGCTTCGACCCCGTGTACGGGGCGCGGCCACTCAAGCGGGCGATTCAGAGCCGTATCGAGAACCCGCTGGCGCAAGACCTGCTGGGTGGCAAATTTGCCCCTGGTGATACCATCCATATCAACGCAGAAGAGGGTAAGTTGGTGTTTAGCTCATAATTGAGCCGTCACTTCGGGTAATTGAGTAGGTAAAAAGCCTCGCGAGCTTTGCTAGCGAGGCTTTTTTTTGGCTTCTCTTAGGGGGAGGTTATCAGACGTTAACTCGGGCGCCTGATAGATGAACCCTGCGTAGTTTGACGTCGTTACCTACCAAGTGTTTTTGCAGCTCTTCAAGAGAAACATTACGTGTTTCCGGCATCAGGATCAGCACGAATACTAATTGCAGCAACATCATGATGGCGAAGAAGGCGAACACCGGGCCACCACTAAAAGTGCCCAGTACCCAAGGCATGACCAGGGTAATCAAAGCTGCGAAGACCCAGTGGATTGAGCTGCCAAAGGATTGGCCGCGAGCACGCACATGGTTGGGGAACACCTCTGCAATGAAGACCCAGATCACCGCCCCCTGACTGATAGCATGGGCAGCAATAAACAGGGCCAGTAGCAGCGGCACCTCGATACCGCCCAGGGAATCGGTAAAGAAGGCACGTGAGATCAGAACTAATGACAACAGGTACCCTGCGGAACCGATGAACAGGAGTGTGCGCCGTCCGAACCGGTCGATCAGCGACATCCCGATCATGGTGAAGACCAGATTGACTAAACCAATGCCCGCGGTGGACAGCAGTGCCGCTTGGCTGCCGAGCTGAGCGGCCTCAAGCACGCGTGGCGCGTAGTAGATGATGAAGTTGATGCCCGATAACTGATTGAAGAAGGCGATCAGAAAGGCAAGTAGGATCGGCAGCCGATAGCGGCGAGAGAAGAAGCGTGCATTAGCGGAGCGCTCCTCGTTCTCGGCGGCTCGCATGGTGGCAATTTCCGCATCAACATCCACGTCTGGGTCGATCATCCGCAGCACGCGACTTGCTTCTTTGACGTCATTGCGCTTGAGGATGAGCCAGCGTGGGCTACGCGGAACACGGGTAATCATCAGAGTATAAATCAGAGCCGGAATGGCCTCGATGCCGAGCATCCAGCGCCAGGCGATATCCCCCTCTATCATACTGCCGATGACATAGTTGGAAACGAACGCCATGAGGATACCGAAGACGATATTGAACTGGTACATGGCCACCAGCACACCCCGATGTCGAGGTGGGGCAATCTCGGAAATATAAATCGGGGCGGCGACTGAAGAGACGCCCACACCAATGCCACCGATGAGGCGGAAGAGGGCGAAGACCCAGGGGTCGGTGGCCACAGCGGATCCTATCGCCGATACCAAGTACAGAACACCAATCAACAGCAGAGTCATGCGTCGACCAAGGTGGTCGGTAGGCCAGTTACCGAAGATGGCGCCAAGTACAGTGCCCCATAAAGCCATCGACATGATCAACAGACCATGCTGCAGATCACTGAGGCCCCAGAGTGCTTGAATGGGCTTGTCGGCCCCAGAAATTACTGCCGTATCAAAGCCGAACAGGAAGCCGGCTAGTGCCACGGTAACGGACCATTGCACAATGCGTGACATGAGCTTTTCCTCGCGCTACTTGTTGCTGTAGTAGGTCAGTTGGCTGACCCTTCGTTGTTTGATGAATCGATTCACCTAATAAGTGCTAACCGTCTCCAAATAGGCTGAATTTAGAAAGCCTATGAGAAGCAAGGAAATGCTGGCGATGTTTCCTCGGAGTTGCACTTCCAGGTAATGCTGTGAGTATCAGAAATAAACTTTAGATGAATCGTGTCACCTAAAATATTACACAGCCGCACAGACGATATGCGAATTTCTCGGCTTAGACATTGGTCTCGTGCGTCGAGAATCGTATTTGGATTACCGCAACTCTGAGCCGAAAAGGGGCTCATGGGCGCATTCAGCGAGTAATGGCGGTTGACAGGGTGGGGCTGCTAATGGAATCTTGTCAGTTCCTGATTTGCGGGCGCGGATCCAACGGGCAACCCCTAATTCCCGCGCGAAGGGTAGGCGAGAGCCTCTACCCGCCGAAGGACTTCCGGGCTTGGGCTAACCGCCCAACCTGGCCAACGCCCCGACACGGCGAACTGCCGTGTAAGGGAGCGGGTGATTTATGTCGACATAAGGCACCCTCTCCCGACAAGAGTGCAGGCCCTAACCGGGCCATCTGCCAGGGTTTGGCATCAGGTGCCGGCAAGGGCCGGCAGCGGCATACCGCCGCACTCGACACCGCAGGATGTCCTGCGGATCGCACTCGAGACCTCCAGGGGAGAAATACAGTGGAACTGCTTTCCGGCGCAGATATGATCGCCCGCTTCTTGCAAGATGAGGGCATCGAATACATTTATGGTTACCCCGGCGGTGCAGCGCTGCATATTTACGATGCACTCTTCCGCCAGGACAAAGTGAAGCACATTCTGGTGCGTCACGAACAAGCGGCTACTCACGCCGCCGATGGCTATGCCCGTGCATCAGGCAAGCCCGGCTGCGTACTGGTTACCTCAGGCCCCGGTGCCACCAACGCCGTCACCGGCATCGCCACCGCCTACATGGACTCCATTCCCATGGTAGTGCTGTGTGGCCAGGTGGCAAGTCATCTGATCGGTGAAGACGCCTTCCAGGAAACCGATATCGTCGGCGTGACGCGGCCCATCGTGAAGCACAGCTTCTCGATTCGTCACCCGTCTGAAATCCCGGAAGTGCTCAAAAAGGCGTTTTATTTAGCCGCTACAGGGCGTCCGGGCCCGGTGGTGGTCGATATCCCAAAAGATATGACGGCTCCCACTGAGCGTTATGAGTACATCTATCCGAAAAAGGTCAAGATGCGCTCGTACAACCCCGTCACGCGTGGCCACACAGGGCAGATCAAAAAAGCCGTTGAGATGATACTCAAAGCCAAGCGCCCGGTGTTCTATACCGGTGGCGGCGTGGTCACGGGCAAAGCCAGCGAAGGCTTGACTGATCTGGTCGAGCAGTTGGGCTACCCGATTACCACCACGCTGATGGGCATTGGCGCGTATCCTCAAAGTGACCGGCAATGTTTGGGTTGGCTGGGCATGCATGGTTCTTATGAGTCGAACATGGCCATGCACCACGCCGATCTGATCATTGCCATTGGGGCGCGCTTTGACGACCGCGTGACCAACAGCACATCGAAGTTCTGTCCCACAGCAAAGATCATTCACGTCGACGTTGATCCGAGCTCGATCTCTAAAACGGTACGTGCCGATGTACCGATCGTGGGCCCGGCCTCCAGCGTTATCAATGAGATGATCAGTTTGGTGCAGGGGCATAAAATTGCCCATCCTGAAGCACTGACTGAGTGGTGGGAAAAGATTGATGGCTGGCGTGCCGACCGTGAAGGCAAGCTTTATGAGCCTTCCAAGGTGGGTGAAGCGCTTAAGCCACAGGAAGTTATTGAAGCGCTTTGTCGGGTAACCCGAGGCGAAGCCTACGTGACTACCGATGTCGGTCAGCACCAGATGTTCGCAGCGCAGTACTACAAGTTTGATAAACCCAACCGACTGATCACCTCAGGTGGTTTGGGCACCATGGGCTTTGGTTTCCCCGCCGCCATGGGTATCAAGCAGAACTACCCGGATGATGACGTAGTGTGCGTCACCGGTGAAGGTAGCTTCCAGATGATGATGCAGGAGCTCTCCACCTGTAAGCAGTACGGGGTGGGCGTTAAGATCGTCAACCTTAACAATGCGTCGTTGGGTATGGTACGTCAGTGGCAGGACTTGAACTATAAGTCACGCCACGCGCACTCCTATATGGAGTCGCTGCCGGACTTCCATATGCTGATTGAGGCGTATGGGTTTACCGCCATTACCGTCAATACGCTTGATGAATTGGAGCCTGCACTGGAGCGTGCCTTTGCTGATAAGCACGAGCTGGTCTTTCTTGACGTGAAGGTCGACCCTTTTGAGCACGTCTATCCGATGCAGGTGCCGTTAGGTGCCATGCGCGACATGCTGCTGTCTAAAACGGAGCGTACCTGATGCGTCATATCATCTCGATTCTGTTAGAAAACGAACCGGGTGCGCTGTCACGTGTAGTCGGGCTGTTCTCCCAGCGTAACTTCAACATCGAAACGCTTAACGTGGCGCCTACGGAAGACCCGTCGCTCTCGCGCTTAACGGTCACTACCATAGGCGATGACCGGGTGATCGAGCAGATCACCAAGCACCTCAATAAGCTGATCGATGTGGTTAAGCTGGTGGATCTCACCGAAGGCAACCATATCGAGCGCGAGCTGATGTTGGTTAAAGTGAAAGCGCTAGGCGCGGCGCGTGATGAAGTGAAGCGCACGGTGGATATCTTCCGCGCGCAGATCGTCGACGTAACACCAAGCCTGTATACCGTGCAGATCACCGGTGATGCGGGCAAGCTTGATGCTTTCCTTCAGGCCATGGCGCCGGTGGGTATTCTTGAGGTCGCCCGTACTGGGGTCTCGGGTATTGCCCGGGGCGATAAGGTGTTGTCGCTTTAAGCACGAAAGTACTTAGCCTTTATAGTCAGCACTTAAATGTAAACATAAGCGTCGCTTCTTTCCCGGAGCGGCGCTTTTTAGTTATTAACCTGTTAGCGCTCGTTGATGCAGGCCACGCAGGGCATCAATGCAGCAATTGGCTGGCTGAGTGGCACTCACCGTGTAGAATGAAAGCGACTACGGTTCCCGTGACTTCTCTTTTAATGGATGAAAACTATGACACAGGACGCTCGCGACCAAGAGCACTCAAACTCTGATCAGTCAAACCCAGGCCAGCCAGGCTCGGCTCCGTCTGATAAAGCTGAGCAGCCAGACAGTGCTCATCAGTCAGACGTGGGCGACAATGAAGATTTGGCGGCTGCCTTTTTGCGTGAAACCGAAGTAGTCGAAGAGGCCGTAGAGGACGGTAAAAAGATTCGCCGTCGAGGCATCTATTTGCTGCCCAACCTATTTACCACTTCGGCGCTTTTTGCCGGTTTTTTTGCAGTAGTGGCGGGCATTAATGGTGAGTTTACCTCGGCTGCCGTTGCGATCTTTATTGCCATGGTACTGGACGGTCTGGATGGCCGTGTCGCCCGTATGACCAATACGCAAAGCGAATTCGGCGCTGAGTACGACAGCTTGGCTGACATGGTCTCCTTTGGTATGGCGCCCGCCTTAGTTGCCTTTACCTGGATTCTTCAGGACATCGGTAAGACGGGGTGGGTAGTGGCCTTTCTCTATGTTGCCTGCGCGGCGCTTCGCCTTGCGCGCTTTAACGTACAAATTGGTAGTGTTGATAAAAAGTGGTTTATCGGTTTGCCGAGCCCTTCTGCAGCCGCGCTAGTGGCGGCCAGTGTATGGACGTTCCATAGCTTTGATGCTGATGCCTTTGGTTTCAAACTATTGATGTTAGTAGTAGTAGCTGCGGCGGGTGTGTTGATGGTGAGTAATATCCGTTACTACAGCTTCAAGGATCTCGATTTTAAAAAGCCGGTACCTTTTGTTGTGCTGCTAGCCATAGTGCTGGCGTTTGTGTTGATCTCGGTCGAGCCTTCAGTGATGCTGTTATTGCTGTTTGGTACCTACGTGGCTTCAGGCCCTGTATTAGCCGTTATGCGTAAGGCTAAAACGAGTAGATAGTACTTTTCTCCACTTTTTTGACAGTTATTTCAAAACAGCCCTTGCCAACCCGTCAGCGAATCCGTAAAGTACGCATCCGCTGCCGGGGACGCCAAGCGTTACCAGCGGTGAATGAAGTGTAAAAGCTTCGGTTTGTCAAAGAGTTAGCGGTTTTGGATGTGGTCAGGTTTGCATCGAAAACAACGCCCTTGACAACCACCAGGAAATGCGTAGAATACGCCTTCCTCGCTGAGGCAAGCCAGTTCAACGGCAAGTCGAGTGGCCCAGTTGGTTTATTAGCTAGCCACCACAGCGAAACAGCTCTTTAACAATTTGATCAGGTAATTCATGTGGGCGCTTGCTGATGTTGGTGACAAATCATCAAATATCAAGGCAAGCGACTCAAGCAATAGGGTTTTAAAGGATTCGTCCTTTGGGATCTATTTTGAATGAATTCGTTTGAACCTTGAGCCAAGTTTGATCCGCTTTTGTTGCCCTCGGGTGACATGTAAGGATCACATAGATCTTAAACTGAAGAGTTTGATCATGGCTCAGATTGAACGCTGGCGGCTTTGAATGAATTCGTTTGAACCTTGAGCCAAGTTTGATCCGCTTTTGTTGCCCTCGGGTGACATGTAAGGATCACATAGATCTTAAACTGAAGAGTTTGATCATGGCTCAGATTGAACGCTGGCGGCAGGCCTAACACATGCAAGTCGAGCGGTAACAGATCTAGCTTGCTAGATGCTGACGAGCGGCGGACGGGTGAGTAATGCATAGGAATCTGCCCGATAGTGGGGGATAACCTGGGGAAACCCAGGCTAATACCGCATACGTCCTACGGGAGAAAGGGGGCTTCGGCTCCCGCTATTGGATGAGCCTATGTCGGATTAGCTAGTTGGTAAGGTAATGGCTTACCAAGGCAACGATCCGTAGCTGGTCTGAGAGGATGATCAGCCACATCGGGACTGAGACACGGCCCGAACTCCTACGGGAGGCAGCAGTGGGGAATATTGGACAATGGGGGCAACCCTGATCCAGCCATGCCGCGTGTGTGAAGAAGGCCCTCGGGTTGTAAAGCACTTTCAGCGAGGAAGAACGCCTATCGGTTAATACCCGGTAGGAAAGACATCACTCGCAGAAGAAGCACCGGCTAACTCCGTGCCAGCAGCCGCGGTAATACGGAGGGTGCAAGCGTTAATCGGAATTACTGGGCGTAAAGCGCGCGTAGGTGGCTTGATAAGCCGGTTGTGAAAGCCCCGGGCTCAACCTGGGAACGGCATCCGGAACTGTCAGGCTAGAGTGCAGGAGAGGAAGGTAGAATTCCCGGTGTAGCGGTGAAATGCGTAGAGATCGGGAGGAATACCAGTGGCGAAGGCGGCCTTCTGGACTGACACTGACACTGAGGTGCGAAAGCGTGGGTAGCAAACAGGATTAGATACCCTGGTAGTCCACGCCGTAAACGATGTCGACCAGCCGTTGGGTGCCTAGAGCACTTTGTGGCGAAGTTAACGCGATAAGTCGACCGCCTGGGGAGTACGGCCGCAAGGTTAAAACTCAAATGAATTGACGGGGGCCCGCACAAGCGGTGGAGCATGTGGTTTAATTCGATGCAACGCGAAGAACCTTACCTACCCTTGACATCTACAGAAGCCGGAAGAGATTCTGGTGTGCCTTCGGGAACTGTAAGACAGGTGCTGCATGGCTGTCGTCAGCTCGTGTTGTGAAATGTTGGGTTAAGTCCCGTAACGAGCGCAACCCTTGTCCTTATTTGCCAGCGAGTAATGTCGGGAACTCTAAGGAGACTGCCGGTGACAAACCGGAGGAAGGTGGGGACGACGTCAAGTCATCATGGCCCTTACGGGTAGGGCTACACACGTGCTACAATGGCCGGTACAAAGGGCTGCGAGCTCGCGAGAGTCAGCGAATCCCTTAAAGCCGGTCTCAGTCCGGATCGGAGTCTGCAACTCGACTCCGTGAAGTCGGAATCGCTAGTAATCGTGAATCAGAATGTCACGGTGAATACGTTCCCGGGCCTTGTACACACCGCCCGTCACACCATGGGAGTGGACTGCACCAGAAGTGGTTAGCCTAACGCAAGAGGGCGATCACCACGGTGTGGTTCATGACTGGGGTGAAGTCGTAACAAGGTAGCCGTAGGGGAACCTGCGGCTGGATCACCTCCTTAAACGATGCGTCACAGTCAGTAAGCGTCCACAATGAATTACCTGATCAGAATACTGTTGATACGCAGTGATAAGTGGCTCTGTTTTTTTCACGTTAAAAAGAAAAAATAGCTTTTAAGGTCTTAAAGGTCTTTTTCTTTTTTAATATGAAAGAACGCTTATCACTGCTTATAGCAGTCGCTCTTTAACAATGTATATCATGCTGACAAGAACACTTCGCAAGAAGTGCTTCTTAAATTGTGATACGTCTCAAGCGTATCCGGCAAAATGAAACGTGATCATTGCGAGTCCAGACTCCTTCGGGTTATAGGGTCAAGCAATGAAGCGCACACGGTGGATGCCTAGGCAGCCAGAGGCGATGAAAGACGTGGTAGCCTGCGATAAGGCTCGGTGAGGTGGCAACAACCTGTGACCCGGGCATTTCTGAATGGGGAAACCCACTCATCACAAGATGAGTATCGTGCACTGAATACATAGGTGTACGAGGCGAACCAGGGGAACTGAAACATCTAAGTACCCTGAGGAAAAGAAATCAACCGAGATTCCCCTAGTAGCGGCGAGCGAACGGGGACCAGCCCTTAAGCATGAGACTGATTAGGCGAACACGCTGGGAAGCGTGGCCGTAGCGGGTGATAGCCCCGTAGTCGAAAATCTGATCATGTGAAATCGAGTAGGTCGGGGCACGAGAAACCTTGACTGAAGACGGGGGGACCATCCTCCAAGGCTAAATACTCCTGGCTGACCGATAGTGAACCAGTACCGTGAGGGAAAGGCGAAAAGAACCCCGGAGAGGGGAGTGAAATAGATCCTGAAACCGTGTGCGTACAAGCAGTAGGAGCAGACTTGTTCTGTGACTGCGTACCTTTTGTATAATGGGTCAGCGACTTATATTCAGTGGCGAGGTTAACCGTATAGGGGAGCCGTAGGGAAACCGAGTCTTAACTGGGCGACACAGTCGCTGGATATAGACCCGAAACCGAGCGATCTATCCATGAGCAGGGTGAAGATTGAGTAACATCAATTGGAGGCCCGAACCAGGATCTGTTGAAAAAGATTTGGATGACTTGTGGATCGGAGTGAAAGGCTAATCAAGCTCGGAGATAGCTGGTTCTCCTCGAAAGCTATTTAGGTAGCGCCTCACGTAGTACCGCCGGGGGTAGAGCACTGTTTCGGCTAGGGGGTCATCCCGACTTACCAACCCGAGGCAAACTCCGAATACCGGTGAGTAGCGCGTGGGAGACACACGGCGGGTGCTAACGTCCGTCGTGAAAAGGGAAACAACCCAGACCGTCAGCTAAGGTCCCGAAATCCTGGTTAAGTGGGAAACGATGTGGGAAGGCTCAGACAGCTAGGAGGTTGGCTTAGAAGCAGCCATCCTTTAAAGAAAGCGTAATAGCTCACTAGTCGAGTCGGCCTGCGCGGAAGATGTAACGGGGCTAAACCAGGTACCGAAGCTACGGGTTCATCCTCTGGATGAGCGGTAGAGGAGCGTCGTGTAAGCCAATGAAGGTGAATTGAGAAGTTCGCTGGAGGTATCACGAGTGCGAATGCTGACATGAGTAACGATAAAGGGCGTGAAAAACGCCCTCGCCGGAAGACCAAGGGTTTCTGTTCGACGCTAATCGGAGCAGAGTGAGTCGGCCCCTAAGGCGAGGCCGAAAGGCGTAGTCGATGGGAAACGGGTCAATATTCCCGTACCGGACATGGTTGCGATGGGGGGACGAAGAAGGCTAGGTGAGCCAGGCGTTGGTAGTCCTGGTGAAAGTGAGTAGGCCGAGACCTTAGGTAAATCCGGGGTCTTAAAGCCGAGACACGAGACGAACTGACCACGGTCAGGAAGTCACTGATGCCACGCTTCCAGGAAAAGCCTCTAAGCTTCAGATCATGTGCGACCGTACCCCAAACCGACACAGGTGGTCAGGGTGAGAATCCCAAGGCGCTTGAGAGAACTCGGGTGAAGGAACTAGGCAAAATGGTGCCGTAACTTCGGGAGAAGGCACGCCGGCATAGGGTGAAGAGACTTGCTCTCCTAGCCCGAACCGGTCGAAGATACCAGGTGGCTGCAACTGTTTATTAAAAACACAGCACTCTGCTAACGCGCAAGCGGACGTATAGGGTGTGACGCCTGCCCGGTGCCGGAAGGTTAAATGATGGTGTTAGCCGCAAGGCGAAGCTCTTGATTGAAGCCCCGGTAAACGGCGGCCGTAACTATAACGGTCCTAAGGTAGCGAAATTCCTTGTCGGGTAAGTTCCGACCTGCACGAATGGCGTAATGATGGCCACGCTGTCTCCACCCGAGACTCAGTGAAATTGAAATCGCCGTGAAGATGCGGTGTACCCGCGGCTAGACGGAAAGACCCCGTGAACCTTTACTATAGCTTCACACTGGACGCTGATGTTGCCTGTGTAGGATAGCTGGGAGGCTTTGAACTCTGGACGCCAGTTCGGAGGGAGCCAACCTTGAAATACCAGCCTGGCATCATTGGCGTTCTCACTCAGGTCCGTTATCCGGATCGAGGACAGTGTGTGGTGGGTAGTTTGACTGGGGCGGTCTCCTCCTAAAGAGTAACGGAGGAGCACGAAGGTACCCTCAGCACGGTCGGACATCGTGCATTGAGTGCAAGAGCATAAGGGTGCTTGACTGCGAGACAGACACGTCGAGCAGGTGCGAAAGCAGGTTCTAGTGATCCGGTGGTTCTGTATGGAAGGGCCATCGCTCAACGGATAAAAGGTACTCCGGGGATAACAGGCTGATACCGCCCAAGAGTTCACATCGACGGCGGTGTTTGGCACCTCGATGTCGGCTCATCACATCCTGGGGCTGAAGTCGGTCCCAAGGGTATGGCTGTTCGCCATTTAAAGTGGTACGCGAGCTGGGTTTAGAACGTCGTGAGACAGTTCGGTCCCTATCTGCCGTGGGCGTTGGATGTTTGAGAAGGGCTGCTCCTAGTACGAGAGGACCGGAGTGGACGACCCTCTGGTGTTCCGGTTGTCACGCCAGTGGCATTGCCGGGTAGCTATGGTCGGACGGGATAACCGCTGAAAGCATCTAAGCGGGAAGCCCCCTTCAAGATGAGACATCCCTGAGGCCTAGAGCCTCCTGAAGGGCCCAGCGAGACCAGCTGGTTGATAGGCACGGTGTGGAAGCGCTGCAAGGCGTTGAGCTAACGTGTACTAATGGCCCGTGAGGCTTGACCCTATAACACCCAAGGGGTCTGGTCGCGATGATGACGACCACGGTGTGGTTCATGACTGGGGTGAAGTCGTAACAAGGTAGCCGTAGGGGAACCTGCGGCTGGATCACCTCCTTAAACGATGCGTCACAGTCAGTAAGCGTCCACAATGAATTACCTGATCAGAATACTGTTGATACGCAGTGATAAGTGGCTCTGTTTTTTTCACGTTAAAAAGAAAAAATAGCTTTTAAGGTCTTAAAGGTCTTTTTCTTTTTTAATATGAAAGAACGCTTATCACTGCTTATAGCAGTCGCTCTTTAACAATGTATATCATGCTGACAAGAACACTTCGCAAGAAGTGCTTCTTAAATTGTGATACGTCTCAAGCGTATCCGGCAAAATGAAACGTGATCATTGCGAGTCCAGACTCCTTCGGGTTATAGGGTCAAGCAATGAAGCGCACACGGTGGATGCCTAGGCAGCCAGAGGCGATGAAAGACGTGGTAGCCTGCGATAAGGCNCCGCTGAAAGCATCTAAGCGGGAAGCCCCCTTCAAGATGAGACATCCCTGAGGCCTAGAGCCTCCTGAAGGGCCCAGCGAGACCAGCTGGTTGATAGGCACGGTGTGGAAGCGCTGCAAGGCGTTGAGCTAACGTGTACTAATGGCCCGTGAGGCTTGACCCTATAACACCCAAGGGGTCTGGTCGCGATGATGACGAAGCATTAAAAAGCCGGATACGCAGCGTGTGGCCCAAGCGACATAACGCCAGGGCGACAGGCGATGAGATGCACACAATTAGCAAGCAACGCTAGAAAGCCTGCTCGTCAGCATGATGTACATTAACAGTTACGCCTGACGACCATAGCACGCGTGAACCACCTGATCCCTTGCCGAACTCAGAAGTGAAACCGCTTAGCGCCGATGGTAGTGTGGGGTCTCCCCATGCGAGAGTAGGTCATCGTCAGGCACTTCCTCACGCCTCACGCCTCACGCCTCACACCTCACACCTCACGCCTCACGCCTCACGCCTCACGCCTCACGCCTCACGCCTCACGCCTCACACCTCACACCTCACCCTTCACTAGAGAAGCATTTCTAACGCTTCAATCAGGCTATCCATCTCATCATCGGTGCCGATGGTGATGCGTAGGAAGTTGTTGAGGTCTGAGGTATTAAAATGGCGCACCAGAATGCCTCGCTCACGTAGGCCAGCAAATAGCTGCGCGCCTTCGTAATCAGGGTGCTGGGCGAGCACAAAGTTAGCCTTAGAGGGCAACACTTCAAAGCCCAAGGCTTCAAGGCGCCGGCGAGTGCGTTCACGGGTGGTAATAACACGCTTGCGGCAGGCTTCAAAATGGTCGATATCTTTGAGTGCGGCGATGCCTACTAAGCTTGCCAAACTATCTACAGGGTAAGAGTTAAAAGAGTCTTTTACCCGCAGCAGGCCATCGATCAACTCCTCTGAGCCCACCGCATAGCCTAGCCGCAAGCCTGCCAAACTGCGTGATTTAGAAAACGTACCGGTGACGAGAAGGTTAGGGTAGTGATCAATCAGCGCAACAGCACTCTCTGCGCCGAAATCGACATACGCCTCGTCCACAAGCACTACTCGATCAGTGACGCGCTTTAACAGCGCCTCGATAGTCGCAAGCGAATGCGCGTGGCCAGTAGGGGCGTTGGGGTTAGCGAAAATAACGCCGCTGCGGCTAGTATCCGCTCCAAGCGCATCAATATCGACTTCCCACTGCTTATTGAGCGGATGCTTTCGCAGCTCAACGCCATAAAGATTGGCGTACACGGGGTAGAAGCTATAGGTGATCGTGGGTACGTCTAGTGGTGCGCCATGGCGGAAAAATGCCTGAAAGGCAAACGCTAGCACCTCATCGGAACCATTACCGACAAACACTTGGCTACTCGCTACCTGAAACGTCTCCGCTAACGCTTCACGCAGCGCTGCAGAGGTTGGGTCAGGGTAGAGGCGTAGATGATCGGTCGCGTACTCGCGCAGTGCCTCACCGACGCCTGGGGCAGGTGGGTAAGGGTTTTCATTGGTATTGAGCTTTACAAGCTGCTCGCGTGGCTGCTCGCCGGGCACGTAAGGCGTAAGTTCGCGAACGGCCGGACTCCAGTATTGGCTCATGTGGGTAACCTGATTATCCTAGCAAGGTACACCATGGTCGCTTGAAGGCTAACTTAGCGCAAGCATTCGCATCGCTAGGGGTGTGCGTCGCACCTTGTAGCGGTTATGCTGTCATAAGTGCGCGTAAATAAATGTGATGTCCAACACGAGATTAAGGAGACACTCTATGCAACTTAAGAGTTTGCTGGCCGGTTCGGCCATGTTGGCACTGCTGGCTGGCTGTGCAAGCAGCCCCATGGAGCAGCAGCAAGAAGAGGCAGTTGCCGCACAGCAAAATTACCAAGGTTCATTACCTTGCCGCAATTGCGATGGTATCGATCTGGATGTCACGATGGTGGGTGAAGAGATGAGCGCGGCTGAAGAGCGTACCTTCACACTGAACGCTTCTTACCGTAACCACCCTCAAACACCGCCGGATGAAAACTACGCGGGTAACTGGGAAGTGCTAACCGGTACGCCTTCCGATCCGGACGCCACTGTTTACGAACTGACGCCAGATGGCGATGGTCAAATCTACTACTTCATGCGTATTGATGAGAGCACGTTGGAGTTGATTGACCCAGAGCGTCGCCGCTTTGAAAATGGTGAAATGCTGCAGCTAAAGCGTCAATAAGACGTTAGCCAGTAGTACAAAAGGCGGCCACTGGCCGCCTTTTGTGTTTGCTGGCACTCATGAATATAAAGTACGCGACAGTAAGTGATGAATACTAGCGGCAGCCAAGCGTAAGTTGCCACTTAGTGACAGCAACAGTAGGAGTGTAATGGCAGTGGCCAAAGCCAAAAGCGCCTTTGTGTGTACCGAGTGCGGCGCCGAATACCGTAAGTGGCAGGGGCAATGTAGCAGTTGCCAAGAGTGGAACACGCTTAGTGAAGTGCACTTGGCGAGCGCTCGCCCTGGCGGCGGCGCAGCCCCCGGTCGATCTGGTTACGCGGGTGATCTGTCACGCGAAGTGATCGACCTGGGCAATGTGGATCTTAGCGAAGTACCCCGCATGAGCTCCACTTTCGCAGAGTTTGATCGCGTGCTGGGCGGTGGGCTTGTGCCCGGCTCGGCGGTGCTTTTGGGTGGCAATCCTGGCGCGGGTAAATCGACCCTGCTATTGCAAACGGCCTGCAAGTTGGCCCAGCAGCGGCGTATCCTCTATGTAACCGGTGAGGAGTCGCTCTCCCAGGTAGCGATGCGTGCGCACCGCCTACAGTTGCCTACCAATGGCTTGAAAATGTTGGCCGAGACCAGCGTGGAAACCATCTTGGCGGTGTCTGAGCGGGAGAAGCCAGAGATTCTGGTGATTGACTCCATCCAAACCATGCATCTGGAAGATATCAGTTCTGCACCCGGTGGCGTTGCCCAGGTGCGCGAGTCAGCCGCGGCGCTAACGCGCTTCGCCAAAAAGACTAATACGGTTTTGCTACTGGTAGGCCACGTCACTAAGGACGGTTCGCTGGCGGGCCCTAAAGTGCTTGAGCATATGATTGATGCCTCGCTGCTATTAGAGGGGGGCGCCGACTCACGCTTTCGCACCCTGAGGGGACAGAAGAACCGCTTTGGCGCCGTCAACGAACTAGGTGTTTTCGCCATGCTTGAACAGGGCCTTAAAGAAGTTAAAAACCCCAGCGCGATCTTTCTTTCTCGCCAGGAGGAGCAGGCGCCAGGTAGTTTAGTCATGGTGGTCTGGGAAGGCACACGGCCGATTCTGGTAGAGGTACAGGCGCTGGTGGATGAGTCCGCGCTGGGCAACCCTCGCCGTGTCGCCGTCGGCGTTGATCAAAACCGCCTAGCCATGCTGCTGGCAGTACTTAACCGCCACGGTGGGTTGTTTACCGGTGACCAGGATGTGTTCTTGAATGTCGTCGGCGGTGTCAAAGTGCTCGAAACCAGCGCCGATCTGGCGGTGCTGCTAGCTGTGGTCTCTAGCCTGCAAAATCGCGCGCTACCCAAAGAGCTAGTGGTGTTTGGTGAGGTTGGATTATCGGGCGAGATACGCCCGGTGCCCAGCGGCCAAGAACGCATTGCCGAAGCGGCCAAGCACGGTTTTCTCCGCGCCATTGTACCGCGCGCTAACGCACCCAAGCAGGCGCCTAAGGGTATGGAAGTGATCGCTGTTGATAAACTCAGCGATGCGCTGGACGCCCTGTAGCCTGGACGATACTGGGTTAAACTGATGATATTCCCCAAGTGCCAAGGAGAGACACGATGAGTTCGATTCGCTTGACCCAATATAGCCACGGCGCGGGCTGTGGCTGCAAAATCGCCCCGGACGTGCTGGATGGCATTCTTGCCAAGGCGGGGCCAGCGGCGGGCCATAAGCGGCTTATCGTCGGCAATCAGGGACGAGAAGATGCGGCTGTCTACGATCTGGGCGATGGGCGGGGCATGATTGCCACTACGGATTTCTTTATGCCCATTGTCGACGACCCCTTCGATTTTGGCCGTATCGCGGCGACCAATGCCATCAGCGATGTTTACGCCATGGGCGGCACGCCGGTGATGGCGTTAGGTATTCTCGGCTGGCCGCTGGATAAGCTAAGCGCTGAAGTGGCTGGTGACGTAATGGCCGGCACCCAGGCGGTATGTCGCGAATTAGGCGTTGCCCTGGCGGGCGGTCACTCCATTGATGCGCCCGAGCCGATTTTCGGACTCGCGGTAAACGGCTTAGTCGACCTGGATAAGCTCAAGCTAAACAGCACCGCCAAGCCGGGTGATCTACTGTTTTTAACCAAGCCGTTAGGCGTGGGCATGCTAACCACAGCAGAGAAACGTGGCTTGCTGGAAATGGGCCACCATGGTCTTGCCCGTGAAACGATGCTCAAGCCCAATAGCATTGGTGTGAAGCTTGCCGATGTGAAAGGGGTGAACGCCATGACTGATGTCACTGGCTTCGGATTGGCGGGCCACCTTGCTGAAATGTGCCAGGCCAGTAACGTCATGGCCCAGATTGATTTCCGTAAGTTGCCTCGTTTGGCCGAGGCAGAGTCCTACCGCCGCCAAGGCGCTGTGCCTGGTGGTACGCTGCGCAATCGTGATGCGCTGGGGGAGAGCCTGCCGGCCATGGATGAAGCCCACTGGCAGTGGTTATGTGACCCCCAGACTTCCGGCGGCCTGCTGCTCAGCGTTGACCCCGCCTGGGAGGATGACGTTGAGCGTATTGGTCGCGAATTCGGCCTGTCGTTACAGTCATTCGGCGTCATGAAGGCGCGCCAGGGTAAAGCCTCCATCGAGGTGGTCGGGTGATACTGGCCACAACTCCAGCCACCACACCGGCGGTATTGGGTTTAATTAGAGAAGAGCGACCGCTAATAGATGTGCGCGCCCCGGTGGAGTTTGCCCAGGGCGCGCTGCCCGGTGCCGTCAATTTGCCCTTAATGGTCGATGACGAGCGTCATCAGGTGGGCATCGCTTATAAGAAGCATGGTCAAGCCGCGGCGATTGAACTAGGTGAGCGTTTAGTCAGCGGCGAGGTCAAGCAGGCTCGGGTCGCAGCGTGGCAGAAGTACTTAGCCGAATACCCAGATGCATTGATTTACTGCTTTCGCGGTGGACTGCGCTCGCAAATTGCTCAGCAGTGGCTGGAAGAGGCCGATATCTCAAGGCCACGGCTGGAGGGTGGCTGGAAGGCTATGCGCCAAGCGCTCTGTGAGCGCATTGATACGGCCGCGCTTCAGCCAATGCTGGTTGTTGCCGGGCTCACCGGGTGTGCAAAAACAGCGCTGATTAATCAGCTCGATAATGGCGTCGACCTGGAAGCTTATGCGCACCACAAAGGTTCTGCTTTTGGACGCAGACCTGAAGAGCCTGCTACTCAAATCAACTTTGAGCATGCGCTGGCCAAGCGGCTAATCGGGCTGATGGAAGGGCTGGTCATCGAAGATGAGTCCCGTCAGATTGGCAACGCCAATATTCCCTTGAACTTCTGGCGGGCGCAGCAGCAAGCGCCGCGGGTGCGTATCGAAATGCCGCTGGATTGGCGCCTTGCTCAGATTCAGCAGGACTATATTATCGACCTGGAGCAGGCCTATGCCGCTCGTCATGGGGCCTACCAGGGCTGGCAAATAATGCAGGCGCAGTTAAGTAATTCCCTTATCCGACTAGGAAAACGCTTGGGTAACGCGCGCCTTCAGCGCTTACAGCGGCTGCAGGCGCTGGCATTCAAAGAGCATGCCCAGGGCAACCCCCAATCCCATGAAGCCTGGCTTGCGCCGCTGCTCACCGAGTACTACGACCCGCTCTACCGCTACCATTTAGAGAAGCAGCGCGACGCTGCGCCGCCAGAGATTCATGTGGGCGATTGGGATAGCTGCCTAGAGGCCGCCAGGCAGTGGAACCGCTGACGGCCTTATAGCTTGTACTGTTACGCTGCTTTAAGCCACTGGGTCATCAGTCGGTCGAGCTGTGGCGCGAGGTGAATAAAGCGGTTGGGGTCTTCTAATATTTGGGCCGCATCCTGAACATAGCGGGTAGTGGAAGGTGACGCTTCAGGCCACTCGGCTGTGCCCAGTAGCTGTTTCACGCTAGCCGCAGTGGCTTCTAGGTGGCACAGCAGGCCGATGACACGACCTCTGTCCCATGCAAACCCTTGCAGCGGTGCAGCTTCGCTACCGCCTAGGGGCAGCGCATCGTCGGGTAAACTGAAGACATAGCGATGCCACATAAAAGCGCTGAATGTTTCGGGTAAATCCAGCAAGCTTTCCGGCGCTAGGGTGACTGTATGCCAGCCTGTTTCAGTATAGGTACCAGGCGCTACCACCGAGCCCAGTGCCTGGGCTATCCAGTGGGCGCCTACGCCAATACCCAACAGCGGTTTTTGGCCATCCAAATAGCGGTTGATGAGCTTATCTTCGGCTTTAAACCACGCCGGTGGATGGCTGAGTAGCTCTTCTGGGCCATCAAGTATAATCAGTGCATCAGACTCGTTTGGGCGGGGCGTTAGCTCGCCTGCGTAGAGATGAAAAACGGTGTAACTATGGCCCATACTGGTTAGCCAATCGGTTAAACGGGCGGGGCCATGGTCAGGGCCGTGCTGTAGCAGATGAATATGCATGGTAATCTCCTCGCCGGCCGTACAATCATCAAAGCGCTGGGGATCGCCCCAAGCGTAGAGAGACGATAACGTACCCGATAACTTTCACCAATATCCCACGTCAAGCGATCCAGGAAATCAGTATGGTGTCGAAACCTCAGGGCTTTTACCAACGGTTACAAGAACTCCCACTACCTGCCCAGCAAGCCTTCATGGCGGCGTTGTGTGAGCGTTTGCTGCCTAACTATATGCTTTATCAGCAAACCACCGGCCAGGGTGATAGCCATACGCTAGGCACCGTGCTGAGTTTGGTCTGGGAGCGGCTTAATGTGCCCAATGCCAGTATCGACTTTGCCCGCCAAGCGGAAAAGCTAGCCGAGTGTGAGCCGCCCGAAGAGGATGACAGCTTTGGTGCCCGGCGCGCCCTGGATGCAGTAGTGTCGGTCTCAGCGCTGCTGGACACCCTGCAAGGCGACTCCCCAGAGGCCGTGCTGGATGTTAGCCGCACATCCCGAGCGGGCGTACGCGCTTTTATAGAGCTTACTGAAGGCGAGGTTGACGCGCAGAAGCTAGCGCTGATTATTCGCGACCATCCGTTGATGGACGACGAAAACGATTTTCAGGATGCCGTATTGGAAGCCGTCAGCGAACCGCTGGATAAGGCGTCGCTGAAAGAGGTGCGTGAATTAGGTCGCAATGGTGGCATCAGCAATCTGGGTTTATCGCTAGACGACGTTGAGGAGTAGCGACTAAAAGCGCACCCCTGCGGTTATCATCATGCCTGCGGTGCCGAAAATGATCAGGTCTGATTCAAACCGGCCCCATTGCACGCCGATACTGGGGAGTGCGGCCGGGGCGATTTCCAAGTGATTGAGCGGAATTTTGTCGCGATACTCGCCTTTATAGCCGCGCAGGAGTCCGCCAGTGAGTTTGGCGCGCACGTTTATCCCCTGATCGGTTTGCCAAAGAGGGAACTCCCGCCCCGCATAGAAGTACCAAGAGGGCTGATCGAAGGAGTTTTTGAACCAAGCCCCGCCCGCTAACCAGTGATTCGGATTATGCAGTTCAATGCTAACCAGGTCTTGTTGGTTAGTGTGTTCCGGGTCGGGGCTGAAGTGGCGGGTATAAAGGCTGGTTTGCACCAGGGTGTGATCCCACTCCAACGACGGTGGCCAATCAGGTAGCGAGAATGCGGTAGCAGGCATACTAAACAGCAAGCCTGCTAGCCATCCCATCCATGGATGTGAGCGAAACATTCGAAGCTCCTGGTTGATAGAGGGCATTTTAAAGCCGCATTTCGATACCGCGTTCGGCCATATAGCGCTTAGCTTCAGGGATGGTGTATTCGCCAAAATGGAAAATACTGGCGGCCAGCACTGCATCGGCACCACCTTTGAGTACGCCATCCACCAGGTGATCCAGGTTGCCCACACCGCCTGAGGCTATCACCGGAACGCTCACCGCTTCGGAAATCGCGTGGGTCACGCCCAGGTCAAAGCCAATCTTGGTGCCGTCGCGATCCATGCTGGTGAGCAGTAGTTCGCCCGCCCCGAACTCAACCATCTTCTTCGCCCATTCAACGGCGTCAAGGCCTGTTGGGCGGCGGCCGCCGTGAGTGAAAATCTCCCAGCGGGGCGTTTCACCCTCTTCAGAGACCCGCTTGGCGTCAATGGCCACCACAATGCACTGGCTACCAAAACGCTCGGCGGCTTCGCGCACAAACTCAGGGTTGTTGACCGCCGCGGTGTTGATCGAGACTTTGTCTGCCCCGGCGTTCAGCATAGTGCGAATGTCGTCACAGCTGCGAATGCCGCCGCCGACGGTTAGCGGAATAAACACTTCGCCAGCAATGCGTTCAACCATCTCCACCGTCGTGTCGCGGTCTTCGTGGCTAGCGGTAATGTCGAGAAAGGTGATTTCATCGGCGCCCTGCTGGTTATAGCGCTGGGCAATCTCCACCGGATCACCGGCATCGCGAATACCGACAAAATTAACGCCTTTGACCACGCGCCCGGCGTCTACGTCCAGGCAGGGGATAATGCGTTTGGTAAGGCTCATGAACTGCCTCCCGTCAGTTGGTCGCTCAGCCGCTGAGCTTCGGCAACATCCAGGCTGCCTTCGTAAATTGCCCGACCGGTAATAGCGCCCAGGATACCGCTATCAGCAACCTCGCAGAGTGCTTTGATATCGTCCAGGTTGGTCACTCCACCGGAGGCAATCACCGGCAAACCGCCTTCGCGAGCAAGCGCCGCGGTGGCTTCCACATTGACGCCTTGCATCATGCCGTCGCGGGCAATGTCGGTGTAGACAATGCTGGAGACGCCGTCGTTGGCGAAACGCTTGGCAAGCTCAGTGGCTTTTACCGTGGAGACCTCTGCCCAGCCGTCGGTGGCGACATAGCCATCTTTGGCATCAAGTCCAACGATCACATGGCCGGGAAAAGCGCGGCACATCTCGCCCACAAAAGCGGGTTCTTTAACTGCCTTGGTGCCGATAATCACATAAGAGACACCGGCGCTTAAGTAGTGCTCGATGGTTTCCGCACTGCGAATGCCGCCACCAATTTGAATCGGCAGATCCGGGTAAGCGCGGGCGATAGCCGTCACGGCGTCACCGTTCACTGGTTTGCCTTCAAAGGCGCCGTTCAAGTCCACCAGGTGCAGGCGACGGGCGCCAGCCTCTACCCAGCGCGCCGCCATGGCCACCGGGTCATCGCCGTAAGACGTCGCGTCTTCCATGCGGCCCTGCTTCAATCGAACACACTGGCCGTCTTTGAGATCAATAGCGGGAATTACCAACATACAAAATCCTCTCAGGGCGTCCAGGTGACAAAGTTTTCAAGCAGGCGAAGGCCCGCGCGAGAGCTTTTTTCGGGGTGAAACTGCACCGCGAAGGTCGCGTCACGGCCAATGGCCACGTGGGCGGTTACCTTGCCGTATTGGGTCGTACCAAATACTTGTGCATCTTCATCGGCATTAACGTAGTAGCTATGCACGAAGTAGAAGTGTTCGTGATTATCAATACCTGCCCAGAGTGGGTGTTCATGGTGCTGCTCTACCACGTTCCAGCCCATGTGCGGTACTTTCAAGCGCTGCTCGTGGGCGTCGCGCATATCGCCAGGGAAACGATCTACACTGCCTTTAAAGAACCCCAGGCACTCTACGCCGCCATTCTCTTCGCTGCGCTCCAGTAGCATCTGCTGGCCCACGCAGATACCCAGCAGCGGTTTGGCCTGGCGGGTTAAGATATCCTCCACCAACCCGCGTAACTCGGTGCGCTCAAGTTCGCCAACGCAGTCGCGAATGGCCCCTTGGCCCGGTAGCACTAAACGCGTTGCGCCGAGGATACGGCGCGGGTCGCGGGTAATGACGACATTCTCATGGGTCACATGCTCCAGCGCTTTGGCTACAGAATGAAGATTGCCCATTCCATAGTCGATTACAGCAATGGTCATGAAGCGCTCCTTGGAGAAGTGGACAAAATAGGGCTAACGGCAAAGCCCGTGGCATCGCGCAGGCTACAGCGCAGCATCATAAGCTCCCTTTGGTGGAGGGCATTTGGCCTGCCATGCGCGGGTCTTCCATCACGGCCATGCGGAGTGCTCTGCCAAAGGCCTTGAAGATCGTTTCCGCCTGATGGTGAGCATTAAAGCCTTTGATGTTGTCGATATGCAGCGTCACGCGGGCGTGATTGACAAAGCCTTGGAAAAACTCCCAGAACAACTGAGTGTCCAGGCTACCGATAGTGTCGCGGGTGAATTCAACATCCATAAACAGACCTGGCCGACCGGAAAAGTCGATCACTACCCGGGAGAGTGCTTCATCAAGAGGAACATAGGCGTGACCATAACGGTAAATACCGCGTTTATCGCCAATTGCTTCAAAAAAAGCTTGGCCTAGCGTAATACCCAGGTCTTCTACGGTATGGTGGTCGTCAATATGCAGGTCGCCAGTGGCATTGATGTCGAGATCGATCATCCCGTGGCGAGCAACTTGATCAAGCATATGATCCAGGAACGGAACGCCGGTTTGGCAGCTAAGATGGCCTTCGCCGTCGAGATTGACGCTGACCTTGATCTGCGTTTCGTTGGTGTCACGGCTAACCGTGGCAATACGCGCTGACATGTTGCATCTCCTGCGCTGAAGCGCACTCTGAGGGATGGCTGGTGGCGATCATCAACTTACCACTGATTTGATCGGCCTGTGGCGAAGCGACCATTATAGTGAATCGGCGCCCTCATCCGCTACAATGCGCGAAATGTAGCCGCAATCAATTGCGGCAGAAATAGCAGCCAGGCTGCTTTGGCGAAGAGGATTTCACCATGCCGGTGACACTGCACCATGTCGACCAGGCCCGTTGGGAAGCCGATGAGCAGGTGCGCCTTGATCTTATGCGCATCTATCAGGATGCGCCCCAAGAGCGTATGCCCACCCCAACGGTTGAGCCATTTATTGAGCAACATTTTGCAGGCCAGCACTTTTTTGCCTGTGCACTCTTCAACGATCGGCTGCTGGGGGCCGTCGCCGTTCAGGAGGGCGCAGACCGGGCGTGGTGGCTATCTGAGCTCTGCGTGCGCAAAACCACCCGTCGCCGTGGCGTCGGTTCGCGCTTGATGGCGCTGCTTGGCGAGCAAGCCAAGCAGGAAGGCCGTGTCCTGCGCATTGAAACGTCCACTTTACCACTGGCCGACCGCGTGCTGCTCTCCAAGCTAGGTTACCGGCCAATGGCCAATCCAGAAACGCCGGCAGCGGGTATGCCCGCCACCAGTGATTTTGTTGAGTTAGACCCACAAGGGAAAGGGTAATGAAACAGCTATTACGTATCTTGCTGGCAGCAGTCGGCATTCTCGCCATCGTTGCGGTCGCCGCCGTGGTCTACGTGACCACCTTTCTGGATCCAGAAGACTTCAAGCCCCGTTTAACTGCTGTCGTGGAGGAGCAAACGGGACTCAACTTGGCGTTGGAAGGCCCGATTACCTGGTCATTCTACCCGCGTATCGGCGTCAGTGTAGAGAAAGCCCGCGCCTGGTTGCCCGAGCAGGCTGAAGAGAGCGCTGCCTTTGCGGCTATTGACCGCGCCGAGGTGAGCGTGGCATTCGGCCCGCTACTGCGCGGGGAAATTGCCGTTGACGGCCTAACCCTGGACGGTATGCGCCTTAACTTAGAGCGCGATGAACAGGGTGAGGGTAACTGGGAGCCCTTGTTAGAGCGCCTTTCTGAGCACAATGAAAGCGCGGCTGAAACGGTGCTGGCGCCCGCCAGTGCTGGCCCCAATGCGGACGCCGGTAGCTTAGCCGTGGTGTTGAGTATTGCCAGCGTTGAAGTGAAAAACGCCGACATTCGCTTCCGCGATGCGCAAACCCAAGCACTGTGGCGTATGCAGCAACTGAATATCTCGGGTAGTAACGTTAACCCGCTGCGCGCCTTTCCGCTGAAGGCTATGTTCACACTGACCAAGCATAACCGGCTCGATGCCGAGGTATTGGAGCGTGCCCCTGATCTGACCAGCGATATCAATCTTGAAACACGCGTGCGGCTTGGGTTGGCAGATAAGCTTTTCGCCCTGGAAAATATGGCACTGACCACTCGAACCACCAAGGGGGCAGAGAGGGAGCCACAGCAGCTGAGTTTGAAGGCCGCCGAGTTGGTTGCCCGTATGGGCGAGCAGCAGCTCACCATTAAAGAGGGGCTGCTCGAAACGGGCCTGCGTAAGGCGGATAACTGGCAGGGCAGCTTGGCGTTGGCGCTCGCCTTTGGCCTGGAGGGCGACTGGCAGGCACAAACGGCGCAGTTGAAAGACTTGCAGCTTACCGGGCCGGATGGCTTAAGGGTGAGCGGCCACCTTAATATTGAGCAGTTGCGCGATGCTCCCCGTTATCGTGGTCAGCTAACCGCTGCCCCCTTTACGCTACGCCCCTGGCTTGCCCGTGCTGGCGTTACCCTAACCACCGCGGGCGAGGCTGCGCTCAGCGATGTAGCCATGACCAGTCCTATCGAAGGTGATGCCGAGCAATTCTCTTTGCCTAGCCTCTCGTTGGTCGTCGACGACAGCACCTTTACCGGCGAGCTGACGGCGGCGCTGAATGGCTCACGCCTGGCGTTCGATTTAGCCGGTGACCAACTAGACCTTGATCGCTATCTTCCCGGTGAGGCCACCGCCAAACAGGCGAGTCGCGGCTTGCTACGCAAAGCCTTTGCTCAGGAAAACAACACATTAGTGCCGCAATCGTTGCTCAGCGGGCTGGCGTTAGAGGGCGACCTGAGCGTGGATACGCTTATTTTTGCGGGCCTGACCTTCAACAATCCACGCTTGCAACTGCGTGGCGACGACGGCGTTCATCGGCTAACGGCGTTTGAGTCAGGCTTCTATGAGGGTGAACTCAGCGCTACCGGCCAGGTTGATGCTACGGATTCCATCCTTGAGTGGGCGCTATCGCCGACTATTAACAACGTTCAGGTGGCGCCGTTGATTGAAGCGATCAGTGAAAAAGAGGAGGCATCACCACTGCGCGGTCGCTTTAATTTAACCGGGGATGTCACCAGTCAGGGCAATACCCGTGAAGCGCTTATCGGCAACCTCAATGGCGCGCTTAATGCTCGTCTAAACGAAGGCGCCATTTTAAATACCAACATTTCCAAGCAAATGTGTGAACTGGTTGCCCAGTTAGAGGGGCAGGGCACTTTGCGGGATTGGCACACCGATACTCGCTTTGAGCGTTTTGATGCTACCTTCCAAATCAGTAACGGCTTAGTGGAGAGTGACGACCTGCTGATCACCCTGCCCGGCATCGATGTGCGTGGAGAAGGCGAACTGGATCTTGCCAGCTTGAACTTTGATACTCGTGCGAATGCCCGCTTGGTCGACACCGCCGACGCGGCCTGTGAAGTTAACCCGCGCCTAGAACAACTGCCGCTGCCCGTACGCTGTGAAGGTAATCTTGGCGATGAACGCACCGAGTGGTGCCGGTTCGACCGTGAGATGTTCCAGACCGCCGTGGTTGACCTGCTGCGCAACGAGGCGGGTGATCGTGTTAATGAAGAGCTGGAGGAGCGTCTAGGCGACTCTTTAGATGAGCTAGATGAACGCCTTGGCGAAGGTGCTGCTCAAGAACTTCGTGATGGTCTACGCAGCCTGTTTAACTGAGCATCGACGCAGGATGTGAAGTGACGCATTTATCGAAACAGTAAGTGCTGCGCCGGCCTAAACGCCGGCGCTTTTTTATTGGCACTGGTGCCTGCCCATTTCTGTTTCATATACCCATTTCTGTTTAAGGAGCGTGCATGGCAGATATGCCCACGCCGCGGCTAGCGGCAAACGAATTCCAACAACGCTTACTGGATTGGTTTGACCGCTACGGCCGTCACGACTTACCGTGGCAGTCGCCGCGTAGCGCCTACCGTGTGTGGGTGTCGGAAATCATGCTGCAGCAAACCCAGGTTGCCACCGTTATCGGCTATTTTGAGCGTTTTATGGCGCGCTTTCCTACCCTGGAGAGTCTCGCTAAGGCCCCGCAGGATGAAGTGCTGCACCTCTGGACGGGCCTTGGTTACTATGCCCGTGCTCGCAACTTGCATAAAGCTGCCCAGGTTGCGTTAGCGGAGCACAATGGCGAGCTGCCGACGGAGAGTATCGACGCATTAGTCGCTTTGCCTGGTATTGGCCGCTCCACCGCTGGCGCTATCATTGCCCAAAGCACAGGGCAGCGGGCGGCTATTTTAGATGGCAATGTAAAGCGCTCGCTCACTCGTTTGCATGCGCTGCCCGGCTGGCCGGGCAAGCCCGATGTGGAGAGAAAGCTGTGGGCGCTGGCGGAGTATTACACCCCAGCAGAGCGCCTGGCGGATTACACCCAGGCGATGATGGATTTTGGCGCCACGCTATGTAAACGCAGCAAACCGGACTGCCTTAGCTGCCCATTTAACGATGTCTGTTTGGCCTACGCCCAAGGCGAACCAAAGCGCTACCCAGAATCCAAACCCAAAAAGGCGCTGCCCACACGACAAACGATCATGCTGATGCTGCGTGACCCGGAAGGCAGGATATGGCTTGAGAAACGCCCTCCCAGCGGTCTGTGGGGCGGGTTATGGAGTTTGCCGCAGTTTGAGAAGTACAGCGAGCTCAATGACTGGCTTGAAGACAACGCCGTTAACCCTAAGCGGGGAACTACATCGCCTAGCTTTTACCACACCTTCAGCCATTTTCGCTTAGAGATTACCCCGCAGCCGGTGAGCTGCGATAGGCTGGGCGGTGTTCGTGAAAGCGGCGTATGGTACGACGTTAACCATCCGCCTGAACTGGGCCTTGCTGCTCCCGTTAAAGCGCTGCTCAGCCAGCTAACGCCCTTTAGCCTCAATCCGACACCAGGGCACGCTTAAGCGTTTGCTAGCTGATTGGATGAGATCATTGAATGAAGTTGCAGAACCAGGAGCACGTTATGAGCAATACCGTTTTTTGCCGCAAGTACCAAAAAGAGTTGGAAGCACTGCCATTCCCACCTTTGCCGGGTAAGCAGGGGCAGGAGATTCAGGCCACCGTTTCCAAGCCCGCTTGGGAAGCCTGGCAGGCGTTGCAAACCCGCCTGATCAATGAAAAGCACCTCAACATGCTCGACCCCGAATCCCGTGCGTATCTAATGGAGCAGATGCAGCGCTTCCTGGACAACCAGGAAACCGACCAAGCCGAAGGCTATGTACCGCCCTCGCAGGCATGAATAGCTGGCATAAAGAGAGAGGAGGCTACTTCTAGTGGCGGGTGGTTTGGTCGAGCAACTGGCTTGTAATCAGTGGCTCTAGGTATGGGTGTATCGAAGGCCGAGCCAGAGATGGCGTAGTAAAAAAGACCTCTAAGCATCGGTATCGCAAGAAAGTTTCACAAAGGTGTTGACGGAAAGCGGCGTTTTTAGTTTAATACGCACCGTTGGCAGCGGCCAGATAGCTCAGTTGGTAGAGCAGGGGATTGAAAATCCCCGTGTCGGCGGTTCGATTCCGTCTCTGGCCACCACACTGCTGGGGTATCGCCAAGTGGTAAGGCACCGCTTTTTGGTAGCGGCATTCCCAGGTTCGAATCCTGGTACCCCAGCCATTGCCAACAAGATTTCTTGTTGATTGCAGAGCCTAACAGCGAAGCAATCAAGTTCTCAAGGAAACGTGAAGCGCCGACATAGCTCAGTTGGTAGAGCAACTGACTTGTAATCAGTAGGTCCCGGGTTCGACTCCTGGTGTCGGCACCACTGAAAAGTGGTTAAAAGCAACATGTTAGAGACTCAAAAAGGCTACCTTCAAAGGTGGCCTTTTTTGTTTTATTCCCCAAATTCTGCATCTGCGTACTGTTTCTTTCAAGACCACTTCTGCCTGTTCTTATCAGATTGGCAAATCGTATCTGAGTAGTCGAAATGACCTGATTTGTTGGCGGCCTTCAGCAGATTCTATAAAATCCTTCATCCTCGACTGTCTGGTTTTCACGGCTATACAAGCATGGGAAGCCTGAGTGCACCTTCGTGCAGCATAAATTCTTATGTGTGTATCAAAAAGAGGCGAAGCACCTACATTAAAGGTGTTCAAAAGCCGCTATTGTGGCATGTTGTTTAATTGGCACGTTTGTTGCTTTAGTTTTTTTATAGTTGTTTAGTGGTAATGGCCTTCGACTTAAGAATAGCGTCAATGAGTTGACAAAGTCGATTAGGGGTCACAATACTAAGTTTAGTAATTGACATATTGTGCGTCGGCATACACCGAAAAGGCACAGAGCAATAGGGCTCCCATCGTTACCGTCAGGTAGCGTTGTGAGCCCTTTTTTTATGTCTGAAAATAGGAAGGTCAGTCAATGAACAGTCGTATCCCGGTTGGCATACTCTTCTCCACCCAAGGCCCCTACGCCACCGTTGGCCGCTCAATGCGCGATGGGGCGATGCTGGCGCTGGAAGAGGTCAACCAGGACAAACGATATCCCTTTGAGCTTGTGCCCATCGAGTGTGAGCCAGCCGGTGACATCGCTGCCTACAGCACACTCGTGAGGAGTTTGCTTCGCCATGAGGGCGTGAAGCACGTGATTGGTTGCTATACGTCTTCCAGCCGAAAAGAAGTTATCCCGATTTTCGAAAAATACGACGGTTTGTTGTGGTATCCCTCTCATTACGAGGGGTTCGAGACCAATAACAACGTCGTTTATACGGGCGCCGTGCAGAACCAACATGTTCTGCCGCTGATGGACTATGTGCTTGCCCATATCACACGAGATGTGTACTTCGTAGGCTCCAACTATGTATGGGCCTGGGAAAACGGCCGCATCATTAGGGAACTTACCAAAGCACACGGTGGAGAGATGATCGCCGAGCGGTACTTGCAGGTAGGTGATTTGGATGTGGCACGCATCATCGAAGAAATCCACGAAAAGCGCCCCGCCTTCATCATGAACATGCTGATCGGTGAGTCTAGCTACGCGTTCTACCGGGCGTTTGCAAAAGCTCGCGCTGAGAATGCGGCACTACAAGAAACGGTCATTGGTAGCTGCACACTTTGTGAGCCGGAACTCGCCCAGATCGGTTCGCAGGCATGTAGTGGGCATCTTGCATCGAGTGTCTACTTCTCGACCATTGAGACGGATGTTAACAAGCAGTTCGTTAAAAGTTACCGCAAGCGATATGGCCACAATGCTTTACCGAGTGCAGATGCAGAGGCTTCTTATAACACCGTTCATCTTCTTGCCCTGGCGCTGGCTGGCGCCGATTCAGTTGATATCGAACGGGTGAAAAAAGCCTTGCATAAAACGTCGTTCCAAGCCCCGCAGGGCATGGTTCATGTCGATCCTGAGAGCAATCACAGCTACTTGACCGTCCGGCTAGGAATATCCCGCGAAGACGCGACGTTCAAGGTGATTTCAGAAGCAAACGCCCCCGTTCGCCCGGATCCTTATCTCGTTTGGGCTGAAGCATGTGGTGGAAGCTCTGCTCAGACGGAAACGCCCATTGCTCAAAACAATATTGGCTTGAGGATCGTGCGATGACTGTTACCACACGACGTAACTTCAGGGGCCACCGTGCATTGGTTGTGTGTGCCGCCGAAAAGGATCGGGCGGTGCTGAGCCAGTTCCTTGTAGAACTGGGAGTTACCCCGGTCGTTTATGAAATCCACGATGAAGTGGGGGCTGATAGGCCGTTTGACTTGGTGTTCTTCGATGATGAATTGGGACGCCAGTTCGGCAGCATCACTCGCATGATCGACAGTGTCCAGGGGCCGGCGATTGCCCTGATCGGTTCGGATGCGCCGAGCTCGGTCAATTGGTTCATCGAGCGCCGAGTTTGCGGCTATCTCACCAAGCCGTTACGTAAGGCCGGTATTCTCGCGAGCCTAATTCTCGCTAACCAAAAGTTTAATGAGCGCTACGAGACTGAGCAGAGACTTCAACGTCTGGAACAGCAGGTGCGTGCACGCCGAGTCGTTTGTACGGCGGCGATCAAGCTCATTGAGGATATGGGCGTTTCCGTCAATGACGCTTTTGCCCTGTTGCGCTCGGCGAGCATGAACCGACGTCTATCACTGGAAGACCTCTCGGCGATGATCGTCTCCGGCGAGATTGCTATGGCAGCGCTGAAGGGAGATTTCGATGTCACCGATGGTCTCGGGGAAGCCCGGTTCAATCGCTACTTGTAGTGGCCTAACTAACAATAAGCGAGACAACAAGCGAGGCAAAAGTGGGGCACATCATTGAACTCTAACACCTAACCACACGATTTTAGCCGTCATTGCGTTTAAGAGCAGAGCGTCGTTTCTCATTTCATGTAGAGGCGATGTAGGAAGCTGTATTGCCGCAGGAAGGCGTTAAAGCGTTGCAGGAAACAGTAAAAACTAAACTGGGAGTATACAAATGAAATACTCAACAATTCAGAGAACGATAACCTTATCAACTCTGATGGCTGGCGCTTTTGTGGCCAGCGCTTCGGCAGATGATCCTATCCGGATCGGTGTGTTAGAGGATCAGTCCGGCAACTTTGCGGCAGTCACTCAGGCGAAGGTGAGTGCCATTGAATTAGCGGCTGAGGAAATCAATGGCGCAGGCGGTATCGCGGGTCGCGAGGTGGAACTCGTCGTTTACGACACTCAGTCTGATGATCGTCGTTATCAAGAGTTAATGCGGCGGGTTCTCCAGCGTGATCAAGTGGATACCGTCTTTGCGGGGTTTGCTTCTTCATCAAGGGAAGCATATCGACCGATTGTTAACCAGTTTGATGGGTTGGCGTTTTATAACAATCAGTATGAAGGCGGCGTATGTGACGCCAACATGATTGTCACTGGCGCTGTTCCGGAGCAGCAGTTCTCGACGCTGATTCCCTGGATGATGGAAGAGTATGGCCCTAAGGTCTATACGATCGCCGCGGACTATAACTTTGGCCAGATCTCGGCGGAGTGGGTTAGACAGATTGTGGAAGAGGAAGGCGGGAAAATTGTAGGCGAGGCGTTCATTCCACTGAGTGTTTCACAATTTTCACAGACAATTCAAGATATTCAGGGTGAGGATCCAGACTTTGTAGTAACCCTACTTGTCGGTTCCAACCAGGCGTCTTACTACGAGCAAGCGGCATCGGCAAATCTGGGGCTGCCCATGGCATCGTCAGTAAATGTCGGACAGGGCTACGAGCATAAGCGCTTCGCGCCCCCAAGCCTTGCAAACATGTTTGTTACCACGAACTTTATCGAAGAAGTGGATACCCCTGAGGCTAACGCGTTTGTTGAGAAGTTCTATGAGCGCTTCCCTGATACGCCCTATGTGAATCAGGAAGCCGCGAACTCTTACATTGCTATGTACCTTTATAAGCAGATGGTTGAGCGTGCCGGCGGTTCGACCGACAAAGAAGACCTTCGCGAAGTGATCGCCGAGGGCGATGTCTGCTTCGATGGCCCTTCTGGCACCGTGTGTCTCGACCCTAAGAGCCAGCATATGTCTCACAATATCTTTCTGGCGAAAGTGGATGAGAACCACGAGATATCTTTCCCCGAAACTTGGGAAAATATCGAGCCGTACTGGCTGGGTGAAAATGGTTGCGATCTGACCCAGAACGACCCAAGTGCCCAGTACACCCCTTCTAGCCCTCCCAACGAGTAAATATCACGCATCGTCCCGGCAGGGTGATGAAATTCACCCTGCCTGACCTGTGAGTTTGCATTAAGCGGGAAACCTCGCTGGCGTTTCCTGCCCAGGAGCCTGGATATGGAATATATACATTTCGCGTTTACAGCGTTTTATCAGTTTGGGGATGCGTTTGCCTTCCTGGTGCTATCTGCCATGGGGCTTGCGGTGATCTTCGGGATGATGGGTATCATCAACCTGGCTCACGGTGAATTTATCATGTGCGGCGCCTACGTAACGGTGGCAACGGCGCGCATGGGGGTTCCACTGCCCATCGCTATGTTATGCGGCAGCCTTGCCGCCGGGATTCTTGGCATTGTGCTTGAACGCACGATTATTCATCGCCTCTATCACCGGCCATTGGACTCCATTGTGGCCACCTGGGGGATCAGCCTGGTTCTCACTCAAGGCACACTGATCGTGTTTGGCTCCAGCATGTCGGGTATCAGCACGCCGCTGGGTAGCTTTTCGGTGGGCGATTACACCTACTCGACCTATCGAATGGTGCTGCTTGGGGTCGCCGTGCTACTGCTTATTGGCTTGTATGTGCTGTTTCACCATACGACGTTCGGTATCCATTCGCGGGCAACGATTCAAGCACCGCACATGGCTAAAGCCGCGGGGATCGACACCGGGCGTATGTACTCCCTCACCTTTGGTCTCGGGGCTGCACTGGCCGGTTTGGCCGGCGCGCTTTATGCCCCCACGATCTCCATCGTCCCGACGCTGGGCGCCAACTTCCTGGTCGAGAGCTTCGTGACGGTGGTTGTGGGCGGGGCGGATGTGTTCCTGGGTACGGCGCCAGCCGCGGCCACGCTCGCGGTTATCAAGGCGTTCCTGACCGGGTGGCAGGGGCAGCTCATGGGCCAGGTGGGGCTGTTAATAACCGTCATGGTGGTTATCCGCATTCTCCCGCAAGGCCTGTCTGGCTGGTTACTCAAGGGGCGTTCATAAATGGCTATGTTGCAACGAGAAGACCCGCTGACGGCGCGGTCAGCGTCTCGCGTGCCAAACTGGATGCGGCTCGTTAACGGTCCGCAAACACTGGGTCGCGGATCGCTGTTTTGGGTTGGCTTTGCCTTGGCGATTGGCGCGGCCGCCGTTTACCCCGCCTTTGCAGATGGCTGGAGTGTCGGTAATACGGCCTACTTTTTTTGCTGGGTGTTTATGGCTCTTGGGCTATCGCTGATCTGGGGATACACGGGCGCGCTCAGCTTTGGCCAGACCGCTTTCTTCGGGCTTGCCGGGTATACGTACGGTGTCGTCACGATCAACTTTGGCGCGGCTTACGGTATGACCATCGTCGGAGTGCTGCTCGGCGTTGGGATGTCGTGTCTGGGGGCGGCTCTGCTGGGTTACATGCTTTTTTACGGACGCATCAGCGGCGTCTTCCTGGGGATTGTCACGCTGTCGACCACGCTGGTTTTTGCAACTTTCATGGCGCAGACGGCGGGCTCACAGTGGGCGATCGGCGATGCCCGGATGGGTGGTGACAATGGCATGACCGGTATGCCGCCGCTGACCATCCCCTGGGCGGGAGGCGATATAGCGCTGTACTCGGGCGTGCCGCTTTATTACCTGCTTCTCGCCATGCTGGTGCTTTGCTATCTGGGCTTACGGGTGCTGGTTAATTCGAGGTTCGGCAATGTGCTGGTGGCGATTCGTGAGAACCCGCACCGCGCTGAAATGCTCGGTTACGACATTCGCCGCTACCAGTTAATTGCCTTTGTGATTGGCAGTGGTTTAGCGGGTCTGTCTGGTGTGCTGTATACCGCCTGGGGGCAGTACATCAGCCCGTCCAACATGGATTTGGCGGCCGCCGCATTACCCATTATCTGGGTGGCGGTGGGCGGGCGTAAAGACCTCACCGCGACGCTAGTGGGCACATTGGTGGTGCTGGGCATTTTCCAGAATCTCACGATCTACGGCAGCTACTACGCCTTCGTCATCATGGGCTTGCTGCTGGTCGTCATCGTGGTCTATTTGCCGGAAGGGTTGATCCCGGGGCTGGTCAGGCTTGTAAGCCGTCTCCGCAAGCGTAAGGAGGGCATGTCGTGACCATATTGCGAACCGAGAACTTATATAAGCATTTCGACGGCGTAAAAGTGGCGCAGGACGTGAACTTCTCAATGGCGTCCGGTGAAATCCGCTGCTTGATTGGCCCGAATGGCGCGGGGAAGAGCACGTTTTTCAAGCTTGTGCTCGGTGAGCATCAACCCAGCGCTGGCAAGATCTACTTCTCAGATAAGGAAATCACCAAGCTGCGTTCCTTTGAGCGCGTGAAACAGGGAATCGCTGTCAAGTTCCAGGTGCCGGGTATCTTCGCTGAGCTGTCCGTTTGGCAAAACATGCAGATCGCGGTTCAGAACCATCTGCATGGCGATTCGATGACGGCGGCGATCGACAAGGCACTCGCCTTCGTAAGGCTTACCGACAAGGCCGAAGAGCTTGCCGGAGAACTCTCCCACGGCGAGCAACAGTGGCTTGAGATCGGCATGGCGGTGAGCACGGAGCCGCGTTTGCTACTGCTCGATGAGCCAACGGCTGGCATGACGCCGGAAGAAACGGCGCGCACCGGCGAGATGATCCAGGCGCTCAATCGCCAGGGTATGTCCATTTTGGCGGTTGAACACGACATGGAGTTCGTACGCCAGATTGCCCATAAGGTCACCGTACTGAACTTCGGTGAGATCTTTGCGGAAGGCACGATCAACGACATCGAGGCTAACGAAGAGGTCGCACGCATTTACCTGGGGACAGCCGATGACGACGAATAATACACATCTGTTGAGCTTGGAAGGCGTTACGTCTGGCTACGGTACCACCGCCGTTCTGCAAGAGGTCAGCTTGAGTGTGGGCCGCGGCGAGGTGGTTGCCGTCATCGGCCGAAATGGCGTTGGCAAGACAACGTTAATGAAGACGCTAATCGGTCTTCTTAAGCATCGACAGGGCGCTATCCGCTTCGACGGTCAGGATATCGGCGCGCTCGAATCGCACCAACGTGCGCGCTTGGGCATTGGTTATATCCCGCAAGGGCGCGAGGTCTTCTCGCGCATGACCGTCTGGGAAAACCTCAAGGTCGGCGAGATGCTCCAACAGCCCGGCGAGGGTGTCGACTACGAGCGGGTCTACGAGTTCTTCCCTATCTTGCGCGAGCGGGCCAATCAGCGGGCCGGCACTTTCAGCGGCGGACAGCAGCAACAGCTTGCTATCGGCCGGGCCATGGTAGGCAAGCCGAAGCTGATGCTGCTCGATGAACCTTCGGAAGGTATCCAGCCGAACATCGTCAAGGACATCTCGCGCAACATCCTAAAGCTCAATCGCGAGCTGGGCGTGACCGTTCTTCTCGTTGAACAGAACCTGGACATGATCATGACCATGGCGCAGCGCTGCTACGTCATGGACAAGGGGCAGATTACCCATGAGCTCGCGACGGAACAACTTCGTGACCGTGACGCCATGCGGCGCATTCTGGCGGTTTGAGGGCGTGACACGTAAGGGGTCACGGAAAACGTTTTGCCATTTAACAACGATGCACGCTCCAGCCCGTAGTTGCCGGAGCGATGATTGAACGTACTTAAACAGTACTCAAAAAGGAGTCGAACAATGAACTGGTTTGATCAGTCCATCATGGCCCGTCGCGCCGTCGCCAAGGGTAAGCCGGGTACTACCCACCAACTCACTGAGGTGGCTCAAGGTCAATACCACTATACGCTTGGACCTAACCCCAAGCCTGTGCTGCATATCCAACCTGGCGATGTAGTCAGTGCGGAAACCCATGATGCTTTCGAGGGAAAACTGCGCTCGGAAAGCGATAAGCCAAGCGAGCTACTTAATTTACCTTATCTCAATCCGCAGAACGGGCCGATTTACGTAGAGGGGGCGGAGAAGGGTGATTGCCTGGCGGTGTATATCCGTGACATGAAACCTCGTGGCCCGCAGCCTTGTGGCACGACGGCGCTGATTACCGAATTTGGTGGCTTGGTGGCGACCGGTGATACCGCGCTACTCAACACACCGCTACCGGAACGGGTAAAGAAGGTGGACGTTGATGCGGAAACCGGCGTGAAGTGGACTGACAAAATTACCCTTCCGTATCAGCCTTTTATTGGCACCATTGGGGTGTCGCCAGAGATTGAATCGATTAGCTCGCTGGTGCCTGATTATTACGGCGGCAATATGGACTTGCCTGATGTGGCGCCTGGCGCGGTGATCTATCTGCCGGTGCATACCAAAGGCGCCTATCTTTATCTAGGCGACTGTCATGCGGCGCAGGGTGATGGTGAGTTGTGCGGCGTGGCGATTGAGCATCCTACCGTGACCACTGTACAGGTCGACTTGATCAAAGATTGGACGTTCAAGTGGCCGCGCCTGGAAAACGAACAGTTTTATATGACCATTGGTTCCGCGCGCCCCATGGAAGATGCCACGCGCATCGCCTACCGAGAGCTGGTTCGCTGGCTAGCGGCAGAGTTCGATTTTGATGAAATCGAGGCTTACATGCTGCTTACCCAGGCAGGCCGTGTGCGGCTGGGTAATATGGTGGATCCAAAGTATACCTTGGGTGCTTCCATTCTCAAGTCCATCGTTGGCCAGGCACGCTAGCGAGCGGGGAGGACAATATGAAATATTTTGCCGCCGCAGTGCAGTTTGAGCCTGAAATGTTTGCCAAAGAGCGCAATATTGATGCTTTGAAGCGTTTGGTGGAAGAGGCGGTCGCGTCTGGTGCGCGGCTAATCATCACCCCGGAGATGGGGCTTACCGGTTACTGCTGGCATGACAGAGAGGAGGTCGCTCCTTATGTAGAACCGGTACCTGGCCCTTCAACCGAATGCTTCGCCGCTCTGGCGGCGAAGCTTGACTGCTATATTGTTATTGGCCTGCCAGAAGTAGAGCCTGCCAATGGACTTTACTATAACACCGCGGTATTGATTGGCCCTGACGGTTATCTGGGCAAGCACCGCAAGAGCCACCCTTATATTGCCGAGCCAAAATGGGCGGCTTCAGGCGACAGCGGCCATCAAGTGTTCGAGACATCGATGGGCCGTATTGCTTTGCTCATCTGTATGGATATTCATTTTCTCGAAACCGCGCGACTGGTGGCGTTGCAAGGCGCCGATGTCATTTGCCATCTGAGTAACTGGCTCGCTGAGCGTGCGCCGGCACCTTACTGGATGAGCCGTGCCAGGGAAAATGGCTGCTATCTTATCGAAAGTAACCGCTGGGGACGTGAGCGTGGTGTGCAATTCAGTGGGGGTAGCTGCGTGATTGAACCGGATGGTCATGTCCAAGCCCGCCGAGATGATGGGGATGGCATCGTGCTGGGTGAGATTGATACTGACCGTGTCACGGGGCCGTTGGGCAGTGAGCGTCAACCAGAACTCTATCATGAGCTTCTGCATCAAACCTACGCCTGGAATCCGCTGGACTTTTTCCGGCTTTATGGTCATCAGCCACTGCCCAAGGGCAAAGTAAGCCGCATCGCCGTTGCTCACTTTGCTCCATCGAACAATCTCGACGATAACCTTGACCACTGTATGGCGCTGATTGACCAGGCAGAGAATGCCGAGCTGGTTGTTCTGCCCGAGTTAGCCCTTACGGGGCTGGACGCTGGCGCTATCAACCCCATTTCACAACATCACGCTATTTTTGACACACTGCGTCGAGTCGCTGAAGAGCGTCAACAGTATTACGTGGTCGGATTTGCGGAGCAGGCGGATGGCAATCTCTACAATGCGGCTGCTCTGGTTGGGTCGCGGGGCGTTATGGCGGTTTATCGTAAAATTCACTTAAGCGAGGCTGACCGCGAATGGGCGACGCCTGGCGAGCGTTGGGTAAGCTGCGACCTGCCGCTAGGTCGCGTTGGAATACTGATTGGCCATGATGCCGATTTTCCCGAAGCAGGGCGCATCCTGGCCCTGCGGGGCTGTGACGTCATCGCTTGCCCTGCTGCCTTACCGGGCCCCTTTCATTGTTCACATCCGGGGACTCGTATTCATCAGTCGGCGCCTATCCCCACCGGCCCGGACGAACACCATTGGCACCATTACCGAGTACGTGGTGGCGAGAACAACTGCTATTTCGCTTTCGCCAACGTGCATATGCCCGAGGCTGGATTACCCGGGCTAAGCGGTATATTCGGGCCGGATACGTTTTATTTTCCTCGCCAGGAGGCTCTATTAACCAGCGCTACTGGCTGCGTTGGGCTTACTGTCGACACGAGCAATCTGCAATCGTCTTACCCAAACAGCGCGGTACGTCGCAAGGACTTAGTGGCGATGCGACTGCCACACCACTATCCAAAATTGTTGGAGCGATAGTTCGTATTTCCCTCACTAGATGCCTTTTCAGGCAATCGTCTGTGTATAGGAGTAGTTGACTATGAGTGTGAAACGACCTGACATTGATACGTTGGCCGCCATTTCCGATTATTATGGTTTTGACCTTTCCTTTGATGAACTGAGTGAGTTCCAGTCCGCCGTTGCTGGCTCAATGGCCATTTATGATCGCCTGGACGAACTGGCGGATGAATCGCTGCCTGTCAATTACCCACGGGCGGAATTGGGCTATCGCCCCGTAGGTGACGACAATCCGCTTAATGGCTGGGCTTGGAAATGTTCGGTGCCTGGCGCCGAGGAGGGGCCGCTCGCGGGTCGAACGGTCGCGCTAAAGGACAATATCGCTCTGGCAGGCATTCCCATGATGAATGGCTCACCGATCATGGAAGGTTTTGTGCCCCGCGAGGACGCCACCGTTGTCACCCGGCTGCTCGACGCTGGCGCGCACATCATCGGCAAGACGGCCGTTCCTGCGTTCTGCTTTGACGGTGGCGGCTGTACTGGCTACCCCGAGCCCCAGCCGGTCAATCCTCACGATCATGATCGACTGGCCGGTGCATCCTCCAACGGCAGCGCCGTGGTGGTGACCAACGGTGAAGTCGATATGGCCCTAGGGGGCGACCAGGGCGGTTCCATTCGGCTACCCGCCTCATGGAGCGGTTGCTACGGGATCAAAGGAACGCATGGCCTTGTGCCTTACACAGGTATCTTTCCCATTGAGCTGACTCTTGACCACGTAGGCCCTATGGCGCGCACCGCGGAAGATTGCGCCCGAATGCTGGAAGTGCTGGTGGGCTCGGATGGCTTAGATCCACGCCAATACGACGTACGCACGGCGAAATACACCGAAACGCTAAGTGAAGATCTTACTGGTATACGCATTGGCATCCTACGTGAAGGGTTTGGTATTGCCGGTGCCAGTGAGCCCGATGTGGATGCCGCTGTACGGGAGGCTATCAGCGTGCTGGAAAAAGTGGGCGCCCGTGCTTCGGAGGTGTCGGTGCCCATGCATAACGACGGGCTTGCACTGTGGAGTGCGATCGCCTTTGAGGGGGCCACCGAACTGATGGTTAGGGGCGATGGCTACGGCACAAACTGGCGCGGCCATTACAGTACGCAGCTTATGGACTTTTATGGGCGGGCTCGCCGCGCTCGCGGTCATGACTTTAGCGACACGGTGAAGATGACGGTGCTCGCCGGGCACTACATGTCAGAGCAGTACAATCGCCACTACTATGGTAAAGCCCAGAATATCGGTAGGCGTCTCGCGCGCGATTATGACAACGCTCTGCAGGAATATGACTTGTTAATCATGCCTACCACCGCCATGAAAGCGGTAAAGAGGCCGGCTGATAAAAGTCTCAATAGCACACTGGCCGGTGCGCTTGGCAACCTGCACAACACGGCCCCGTTTGATGTCAGTGGTCACCCAGCCATGAGCGTCCCGGTTGGCTTTTCGGAGGGCTTGCCCGTAGGTATGCAGTTGGTTGGTAGACGCTGGGATGAAGCGACCGTGCTTAAAGTCGCCCATGCTTATCAGGTCGCTATTGGCTAGTGGTATACGGCGAGCATTGATGCAGTAGTAACCCGATTATCTTCGATAAAACTTAAGACGAGCGGGCCTGGATTCATAGAATAAGCTCAGCACTTTGGTTCACAAGGTAGAGGCAGTAGGGCCAGCGCTGGTACCCTTTCTGCCTTACCTACCAGAGTGAAGCAGAGCATGGAATACTGGTAACTGGCTCAGACCCAACATATCAGTTAGCTCAGCAGGCGCGGTTATTGATGCCACGCCGAGGGGCAGCGCACGCCATCACCCTGGATTCTGGATCGGAATTCGCCGAGCACAGAAAGGTTGCCAAGGCCGTCTCGGCAAAGAGCACTAGAAACCGCAGATGCTGCACTTATTAGTTGAATTCAGGGCTTATCATTTCAGGGTGAATCTCGATGATTCCACTTCATGATTACTTGGCATTTCTCTCCATCGTTACGCTCATCGTAGTCTCCCCAGGAGCCAACCTGTTCCTGCTGCTTCAGGCGACGCCGGCGCAAGGCCGTGTTACGGGGGTGTTGATGACCCTGGGCTTCTGTGCGGCGATCATATCTCATGCCACGTTGGCGCTCATTGGTGTTGGGGCGCTCGTAGCAGCCTCTGTCACGTTATTCACTATTATAAAATTCGTGGGCGCTGCATATCTTATTTGGCTTGGCGTTAAGGCATTTCGAGTAGCATTAACGAAAACGCCCCTCGCGTCGCAGGCGAAAGATTGTCAAACATTGCCGAGGATAAGCCAAAGACAGGCCTTTGTACGGGGCTATCTCACCAATATTCTCAACCCCAAGCCCGCTATCTTCTACGTTGCGGCCTTTCCCCAGTTCCTGAGTGCCGGTGGAACGGACTACTGGCTGGGAGGGCTCGGTTTGGGAGCCAGCCATGCCCTGATCGCTCTGTTCTTCTACGGTATGGTTGTCGTCACATTGCATAGAGTCGCTGAGTGGTTAAGGAAACCATGGGTATGGAAGTCGATCCAAGGCATCTCTGGTTTAGTCTTTCTTCTGATCGGCGGTCGCCTCTTGATTTCGCGCTCCCCGGCCTGATTCTTCTAGGCTTGGTGAGTTTAAAATGCGTCCTTTAGATGAGCTCTTTGTGATTAATAAAGATGCACCGCCTCGAAGACCGCCAATGGTTCACTGTTATCGCTCGACAGTACAAGCATTGCGCCATCCACGCTCCATGCTGTTACCTGCTTGAGTGTGGCTAGAAAATCTTGCTCAGTTTTCATTTGGGACGGTGGGCAGGCCATTTTAGTGCTGGCGATTTGCCCAAACTCTATGCGCTCGTTTTCCACACGGTAGCTGCCCATCAGGGTATTACAGCCGGTAGCGCCGGCTAAGCGAGAAGCCTTTTGAAGAACCAAATGTGCTTCACGGAAATTCTCATGGGTGACGACCGGTGCGCTATCAAGCGTTACCAGCTTCCAGTAGGTGTTGATCAACGGTTCATTAGGGCGATGCGCTGTCTCGTGGGTATCCATTGTTGCTGAAGAACACCCAGCGGTTATTAATAGCGCGCTGATAAATCCATAAATCGGTAGCTGCCTTTTCAAAGTATGATTCCCCATTCAGTTAGATAAAAAGATGAGCAACATTAACCGCAAACATTGTGGCTTGGAGTGAGCTTTTTAGGTGACTTATTGCCTAAAAAGCCACTGTTCAATTTTTTTCACGTAACCTACGTTATCAAACCAGAAATCATGCCTTGCGAGGAAATTTTAGTGGTATAGGCTACTCCCAGCACGGTGTTAGAATCGTGCTGTTTTATTTATATGTACGCTAATCTTTATACGTGCAATATGTTCGATCTGAAACCTAATCATACAAGGAGTGGATTAGATGACAGTCAAAAGCACACCACTAAATGCTGTAACCGCCCATAAGCAATATAGCGAAATGGCCGATACACCTAACGTTCACACTACTCAGGTTCAGTGCCAACAGGTACAGGATGCCTACCCGTCGCGTTTAACCACCACCCCTGAGAAAACCTGGCTGCCACGCCAAGATGCGGTTGTCAAAGGCCGTCAACTTTCCGGCCCGTTAAGCCAGGCGCAGCTTGATGAGTTTGAACGTAAAGGGTTTCTGTTTATTCCTAACCTCATTGAAGGCGCAGAGCTTGAGGGGCTGCGTCAGGAAATGAAGGCGTTGATGAGTAACGATAAGTACCTCAATCAAGACTTCAGCGTCACTGAGCCAGAGAGCCAGGAAATCCGCTCGCTATTTGCGGTGCACTTCCTCTCTGAGCGGTTGGGAAAGCTGGCCAGCGATGAGAGTGTCGCGGGCGCTGCTCGTCAAATCATAGGCGACGACCCTTATGTGCATCAGTCGCGTATTAACTATAAGCCTGGATTTGCCGGTAAGGGCTTTAACTGGCACTCCGACTTTGAGACGTGGCACGCGGAAGATGGCATGCCTGCGATGCACGCGGTTAGCGCATCGCTGATCTTAACTGACAACCATGAGTTCAATGGTCCGTTGATGCTGATCCCCGGTTCGCACAAAAAGTTTGTACCGTGCGTGGGGGAAACACCGGAGGATAACCACAAAAGCTCGCTGAAAGCGCAGGACGTGGGCGTGCCAAGCCCAGAGGCACTTACCGAGCTAGTGGCGGAACACGGTATTGAAGCGCCAAAAGGCAAGGCGGGTGGTTTGCTGCTGTTCGATTGCAATACGCTGCATGCTTCTAACGCCAACCTGTCGCCTGACCCGCGTAGCAACGTGTTCTTCGTGTTTAACCGCCAGGATAATCGCTGCCAAGCGCCTTATGCCGCGGCTAAGCAACGGCCTGATTTCCTGGCTCATAGCCCTGATCAACAGGCCCAGCAATATCGCTAACGTGCAGTGGGGAAACAAATTCATGGCCGAAGGGTGTGGAACCTTCGTATAGGTGGGGTAAACTGTTGCGCCTGTCGTTGCGAAAGCGGCACGCATAATGAGAAGGAGAATACCCGCCATGCGTTTTGTTCCACAGTTTACCGATGGCCAGGAGTTTCCCCACCCGCTGGGCAAGGTTGTCTGCATCGGCCGTAATTATGCCGACCATGCGAAAGAGCTGGATAATCCAGTTCCCACTGAGCCGCTGCTGTTCATAAAGCCATCGACCAGCGTTGTGGATCTAACCAAACCGTTGGATCCGCCGTTTTCACGCGGTGATGTGCATTATGAAGCCGAGCTTGCGCTGTTAGTGGGTGAAACGTTAACCCACGCCACCCTGGATGAAGCCGAGCGTGCGATTGTCGGTATCGGGTTGGCGATGGATTTAACGCTGCGTGATGTACAGACGAAGCTAAAAGAGAAAGGGCATCCCTGGGAAATCGCCAAAGCTTTTGATGGCGCTTGCCCGCTTTCGTCGTTTCTGCCGCTAAGCCGTGTTCCCAACTGGAACGCGCTGGCTTTCACGCTTGAGATTGATGGTGAAGAGCGCCAGCACGGTGAAGGCTCCGATATGATCTTCGCCATACCGACTTTGGTAGCCGAAATGAGCCGTCACTTCACTCTAGAGCCGGGCGATGTAATTTTGACCGGCACGCCATCAGGCGTTGGAGAGCTGGTTCGCGGTTCATCACTGCGTTTAACCTTGACCGGTGGTTTGGTAGTTGAAACCAGCGTAGTCGAGTAGCGAAAAAAAGCAGAGTATTGCTGGACAGTGTTGGATTGTGAAGAAGCGCCACCCCAAAATCAGGGTGGCGCTTCTGTTTGGCGTAACCCAATACGTGCCATTCAGTACGGGCTATTCAAGATTGGTTTTCAAGATCGGTTATTCAAGATAGGTATAGCCTTCCAGACCTTCGCTTAAGCTCGCCGCAAAGCGCGCTTGCTCGTCGGCAGTAAAGCCGCTGGCGGCTAGCTGGTCGGTGAGCTTCTGCTTGAGCACATTGGCATTGAAGTTGACGTAGGCAAGTACCTGGGCCACTGAGTCCCCGGCCAGCGGGTTAGATAGTGTCCACTCGCCGTCGGCATTGAGCGCAGCATCAACGGAGTCGGTGTCGCCAAACAGGTTGTGTAGATCGCCAAGAATTTCCTGATAGGCGCCCACTAGAAAGAACCCTAGCCAGCGTTCATCGTCTGAAGCCCACTCGGGAAGCGGTAGGGTGCTCTCGACCCCCTGGCCGTCGACGTAGCTGTCGATGCGGCCGTCGGAGTCGCAGGTGATATCCTGAATCACTGCCCGCCGGGTGGGCGCTTGATCCAGCCCGCTAAGGGGCAGTACCGGAAATATCTGCTCGATGCCCCAAACATCAGGCACCGACTGGAATAGCGAGAAGTTGACGAACAGTTTATCGGCGAGTTTCTCCGCCAGTTCATCCATGATTTCGCGATGGGCACGGTTACGAGTATCCAACTGAGTGCGCAGCCGTGTGCAGGCAGCCATATACACCCGCTCACCTTCAGCGCGGGCGGTAATGTTACTCAAACCCATCACAAAACGTTCCTGCAGTTCGCTAACCGCTTGAAGCAGATCGTGCCACGCTTCCACCAGCATGCGCGGCTCTTGGGCGGTCGCTAACTGCTCGAACACCCGCCACAGCAGCTCTACTTGGGCATCTTCTTGGCTCTCGCCTGCCGAATGCCGTTCAGGCGGCGTGTCGTCGATGCGCTCTTCGCCAATCACGTTAGTGATCAGCACCGCGTGGTGGGCAGTTAGCGCACGGCCGGATTCGCTAATGAGATGAGGCTGTGGCAGGTTCGCCTCTTGGCAGAGCTGGGCAAAGGCGCTGACGACGTTGCGGGCGTATTCACGCATCGAATAGTTAGCTGAGCAGAAGCTGCGCGAGCGAGTGCCTTCGTAATCGATACCCAGGCCGCCACCTACATCGACGGTGTCAATTGGCGCACCCAACTGCATCAGGTTCTGGTAGAAGCGCGCGCACTCACGCAGACCGCGCTGAATATCGCGAATATTGGCGATCTGGGAACCCAGGTGGAAGTGCACGAGCTGCAGGCTTTCCAGCGCCTCCTCGCGACGCAGCGTGTCTACCACCTCGAGAATTTGGCTGGCGGTGAGGCCGAACTTAGACTTCTCACCGCCGGTATTCTGCCACTTGCCTTTACCCACTGAAGCAAGACGAGCGCGCAGGCCAATACGCGGTGTTACGTCCAGTTCTCGCGCCTCTTCCAAAATCAACTGCAGCTCGGAGAGCTTTTCGACCACTAAATAGACCTTGTGCCCGAGTTTTTCACCCAGCAGCGCCAAGCGCACATACTCGCGGTCTTTGTAACCGTTGCAGACAATCAGCGAGGAGCCGCCGTCAGACAAAGCCAGCACTGCCAGCAACTCGGGCTTGCTGCCCGCTTCCAGACCCACACGGCCGTTGCCGCGCTCGGCGGTGGCCAGAATCTCTTCCACCACTCTGCGCTGCTGGTTCACTTTAATCGGGTAAACGGCGGTGTAGCCGCCCTGGTAGTCGCAGTCGCTCATGGCGGCATCAAAAGCGCCACACAGCTGCTCCACCCGGTCGTGAAGAATATCGCTAAAGCGCACCAGCACAGGCAGCCGCAGCCCAGCGCTTTGCAACTGGCGAACCAAGCCGCTCAGCGGTAGCGCCGGGCCTTCCGCATCACTACCCAGCGGCCGCACCAGGGCCTGACCTTGATCATCCACGTCGAAGTAACCGCTACCCCATTGATCGATATTCCAGGTGCGCCGTGCGCGAAGGGCAGGGCTAGTCGTCGCCATCACACTCATGCAGAAACCTCAGGTAGCGGCAATGCACCGTGGGCAATGCGCGCAGTTAATATGGTTCGAAAACGTTCGGGGTCGTGAGGCGTCAAATCGTGGGCCGGGGGATCAACATAGACCACCAGCAGGCGTGACAGCCAGTAGCGCAGCGCCGTCATGCGCAGCATGGTGGGCCACAGTTCCCGTTCATCCGCCGTTAACGGCCGGCGCGCCAGGTAGGCGCTCAACAGCGTATTGTAGCGCTCAGCGTTGAGAGTGCCATCGTCGTTGGAGGCCCAGTCGTTGATCACAATCGCCAGATCAAACAGGAGATCCCCAGTGCAGCCATTATAAAAGTCGATAATACCGCCAAGCTGGTCACCCTCAAACAGGGTGTTGTCACGAAACAGATCACCGTGCAGGGCGCCTTGGGGCAGCTCACCGTGTCGCATAAAGGCGCTCTCGAAATCGTCGACTTCATCCTTCATCAACGTTTGATCCGCGGGGCTTAGGTAACTCAATACTTTATGGTGCATCACCTGCAGCCAGTTGAGATCCCGCGGGTTGGGGCGGTGGCCGGGGAAACGCTTTGACACCACGTGCAGGTGACCCAAAGTATCGCCTAAGGCATGGCACTGGGCTACATTGGGCGCCTCGGGATGGCGGCCAGGCAGGCGCGGGAATAGCAACGCCGGCTTGCCCTCCAGGCTATGCAGCGCGATACCTTCGCGGTCATGAATGGTGCCGGGCACCGGTAAGCGGTGCTCGTCCAAATAGTCCAGCAGTTCGACAAAGAACGGCAGTTCTGCGTGTTCGCCCTGTTCGAACAGGGTTAATACCAGTTCGCGGCGGTCGGTAGTCACAAAAAAAGTCGAATTTTCGGTGCCGTTCGCGACTCCCTTAAGGGAAACAAAACTGCCCACATCAAATTTTTCTAAAAACGCGGCGACCTGTGCGTCGCTAAGCGGAGTAAATACAGCCATGAGAGTCTCGCCCAGGTTGCTAAGCCCATTATTGTAGCGGCTTGGTCGCTCAGTTGGCAGCGTTGTTGTGATAAGAGAGTCGAGTTTGGCTCTACAGGCTGCCTGTGCAACGCGTATCATGTGAGGCACTCTTATTGGCAATTCTTTTTAAGCAATCCTATCTAACAATGGAACTTGGTTATGGCTCGCGCTCCGATCGTCCTCGTCGATGGCTCTTCCTATCTGTACCGTGCCTTTCATGCGCTGCCGCCGCTAACGACCTCCAATGGTCAGCCAACGGGCGCGGTGAAAGGCGTGTTAAACATGCTCAAACGGCTGATTAAGGATTACCCCGAAAGCCCCATGGCGGTGGTGTTTGACGCGCCGGGCAAAACCTTCCGCGATGAGCTGTACAGCGACTATAAAGCGCACCGCCCGCCGATGCCCGATGACCTACGCAGCCAGATCGCTCCGCTGCACGCCTGCGTGAAGGCGCTGGGCCTGCCGCTGCTTTGCGTTGACGGCGTAGAGGCGGACGATGTGATTGGCACCCTGGCCCATCACGCCACCCAGGCGGGCCGCGATGCAGTGATCTCCACCGGCGATAAGGATATGGCGCAACTGGTTAATGCCCATATTACTCTGGTGAACACCATGAAGGATGAAACCCTGGATGAGGCGGGCGTAGAAGAAAAATTCGGCCTGCCGCCCGCATTGATTATCGATTTTCTCGCTCTGATGGGTGACAAGGTCGATAACATTCCCGGTGTGCCCGGCGTAGGTGAGAAGACCGCCATTGGGCTGCTGCAAGGCATGGGCGGTGGGCTGGAGACCATTTATGGCGACTTAGAGCGAGTGAAAACGCTCACTTTCCGGGGCGCCAAAACTCTGCCCAAGAAGCTTGAAGAGCATCGCGATCAGGCGTTTCTCTCCTATCAGCTGGCCACCATTAAAGTCGACTGCGAGTTGCCGGTGGGCTTGGATGATTTGGATATTGCCCATCCGGATCGCGAAGCGCTGGTCACCCTGTATAAAGAGATGGAATTCCGCCAGTGGCTGGGCGAGCTGCTGGAAGGCAAAGACGAAGGCGTGGATGACGTTAAAGGCGGCGAGCCTGCGCCCGTAAGCGCTGAAGAAGGTGGTAGCGAGTCCGAGGGGGAGAGCACTTCTGTGCAAGCCTCTGTTCGTGAAGATCAGGTCATCCTCGAACAGGCAGACTTCGAGCGCTGGCTGGATCGGCTGCAAAACGCCGAGCGCTTCTGTTTCGATCTGGAAACCACCAGCCTTAATTACATGGATGCGGAAATTGTTGGCGTTGGCTTGTCGCTGGAAGTGGGTGAGGCGGCCTATATTCCGCTTGCCCACGACTACCTGGATGCGCCTAAGCAGCTTGACCGTAAAACGGTGCTGGCGGCGCTAAAACCGCTGCTGGAAGACCCGACAAAAACCAAGATTGGCCAAAACCTCAAGTACGACATTTCCGTGTTGGCCAACTATGCGATTTCCGTGGCAGGCCCTTTTGCTGACACCATGCTGGCCTCCTATGTGCTCAATTCCACCGCCACCCGGCACGATATGGATTCGCTGGCGCTCAAGTATTTGGGTGAAAAGACCATCTCCTTTGAAGAGATTGCCGGTAAGGGCGCCAAGCAGTTGACCTTTAACCAGATTGCCCTGGAGCAAGCGGCGCCATACGCCTGCGAAGATGTCGATATCACCCTGCGGCTGCAGCAAGCGCTGCGTCCCCAGGTCGAGAGCGAAGGGCGTCTGGCGGAGGTGCTGGATAATATTGAGCTGCCGCTGATCAAAGTGCTCTCGCGCATCGAGCGAAACGGTGTCGCCGTGGATGCTGAGCTACTGCACAAACAGAGCCAACAGTTAGAGCAGCGCATTGGCGAATTAGAACGAGAGGCGTTTGAACTGGCCGGGCGCGAATTTAATCTCGGTTCACCCAAGCAGTTAGGGCAGATTCTATTTGAAGAGCAGAAAATTCCGGTGCTCAAGAAAACCCCTAAAGGCGCACCTTCTACCGCGGAAGGTGTGCTGGAAGAGTTGGCGCTGGATTACCCGCTGCCCAAGGTGATTATGCAGCACCGGGGGCTGGCCAAGCTGAAGTCCACCTACACCGATAAGCTACCGCGTCTGCTCAATAAAGCCACTGGCCGGGTACACACCAGCTATCATCAGGCGGTCACTGCGACCGGGCGACTGTCGTCGTCGGATCCCAACTTACAAAACATTCCCATCCGTACCGAAGAGGGGCGCAAAATTCGTCAGGCATTTATTGCCCGCCCTGGCTACCGTATTGTCGCCGCCGATTACTCGCAAATTGAGCTGCGCATTATGGCGCATTTATCTGAAGATAAAGGGCTGCTGGAAGCGTTTGCCGAAGGGCGTGATATTCACACCGCCACGGCGGCAGAAGTCTTCGGCACCTCTCTTGAGAAGGTCTCTGGCGATCAGCGCCGCAGCGCCAAAGCGATTAACTTCGGCTTGATCTACGGCATGAGTGCCTGGGGGTTGTCGCGTCAGTTGCATATCGAGCGCAACCAGGCGCAAACCTACATTGATCGTTACTTTGACCGCTATCCCGGCGTGGCCCGCTATATGGAGCGTATTCGCTCCCAGGCAGCTGAAGATGGCTTTGTCGAAACCGTGCTGGGTCGGCGGCTCTACCTACCGGAAATTCAGTCGCAAAACCGCAACCGTCGCCAAGGCGCTGAGCGCACCGCGATTAACGCGCCGATGCAGGGCACTGCCGCCGATATTATCAAGCAGGCGATGATCAATGTGGATGCGTGGCTAGCGGAAGGCGAGTTCGATGCGCTGATGGTGATGCAGGTGCACGATGAACTGGTGTTTGAAGTCGCCGAGAAGCAGGTCGAGGCCTTTATCGAGCAGGTACAAAAGCGTATGCAGGGCGCAGCTGAGCTAAAAGTACCGCTGATTGTAGAAGCGGAGAGCGGTGCCAATTGGGATGAAGCGCACTAATGCCTACTACCAACACCGCAAGCCTCGTTCGTTTACGCCTGCGTCTCTGAATGAGGAAGGGGGTGGATGGCATATTGTCGCAACAGTGCAATGCTTAAGTAAGGAATTGATCAAGATCAAATTGTTGGCTCGGGTGGAGGAATAGCCTATACACATCGCTTTGCCTGGGTTAGCACCTGTCTGTGGTTTCCCGGTGGGGCGAAAGGTGTGTTTAAGCTATCCATCGGGAGTCACTCATGGACATTGTTGAATTATCCAGGTTGCAGTTCGCCTTTACGGCGATGGTGCATTTCCTGTTTGTACCCTTAACGCTAGGGCTGTCGATACTTCTGGCGATCATGGAGTCGGTCTATGTCATGACCGGTAAAACCATTTATCGTCAGATGACCAAATTCTGGGGCAAGCTGTTTGGTATTAACTTTGCGTTAGGGGTAACGACCGGTATCGCCATGGAGTTCCAGTTCGGCACTAACTGGTCGTACTACTCTCACTATGTCGGCGATATTTTCGGAGCGCCCCTGGCGATAGAAGCCTTGATGGCGTTCTTCCTTGAGTCGACGCTGGTCGGGCTATTCTTCTTCGGCTGGGATCGCCTGTCAAAAGAGAAGCACCTGGCGGTTACCTGGCTCATGGCCTTGGCGACCAATATGTCAGCCCTGTGGATTCTGGTAGCCAATGGCTGGATGCAGCACCCCGTAGGGTCGGAGCTCAACCTAGCCACCATGCGTATGGAGTTGGTCAGCTTTGCAGAGGTACTGCTCAACCCCGTCGCCCAAGTCAAATTTGTGCATACCGTGTCAGCGGGGTACGTCACCGGGGCGATTTTCGTGTTGGCGATTTCAAGCTGGTACCTGCTCAAGGGGCGTGAGATTGCCTTTGCGCGGCGCAGCTTTGCGATTGCTTCTGCCTTCGGGTTGGCCAGCGCGCTATCGGTCATTGTACTGGGCGATGAGTCTGGCTATGAGCTGGGGGATGTGCAGAAGGTCAAGCTGGCCGCCATCGAAGCAGAGTGGCAAACCCATCCCGCACCTGCGGCTTTCACGCTATTTGGGCTCCCCAACGAGGCGGAACAGCACACCGACTTTGCCATCCGCATACCTGGTGTGATGGGCTTGATCGCCACGCGCTCGCTGAATACCGAAGTGATGGGTATTCGAGAGCTTAAGGAAGAGCACCGCGAGCGCATCGTCAATGGCCAGGAGGCCTACGCTCTCATGCAGCGCCTGCGCAGTGATGAAGAGCGCGAAGGGGATATGGCTCGGTTCGAGGAAGTGCGCAGCGATCTTGGTTATGGGCTACTGCTCAGTGCCTATAGCGACGATGTAGCCAATGCGACCACAGCCGAAATTGATCAAGCCGTTGAAGCGTCGATTCCCAAGGTTTGGCCGCTTTTCTGGTCTTTTCGGGCCATGGTCGCCGCGGGCTTTAGCATGCTGTTGCTGTTTGCGCTGGCCTTCTGGCATAGCGTACGTCGTCAGCCAGAGAAGTCCCGGTGGCTACTTCGCTTCGCGCTGTTCAGCCTACCGCTGCCTTGGATTGCCTGTGAGGCGGGCTGGTTCGTGGCCGAATATGGGCGTCAGCCGTGGGCAATCGGCGAGATACTGCCGGTTCACTTGGCCATTTCCAGCCTGACGGCCGAGCAGGTGCTGTTTACCCTGATTTCTATTGGCGTCCTCTACACCATCTTCGTCATCATCGAAATGTGGCTGATGCAGCACTTTGCCCGCAAAGGGCCCTCCGGTAGCGGTTATCTGGATGATGACGCTGAGTCTGACTATCCAATTTCAACCCCAGCACGGGAGGCATGATGATGGACTACGAAACCCTTAGGTTTGTCTGGTGGGTGCTGATCGGCGTGCTATTGGTGGGCTTCGCGGTCACCGATGGTTTTGATATGGGCGTTGCCGCCTTGCTCAACGTTGTCGGGCGCGGCGATGAGGAGCGCCGGGTGATGATCAACTCCATGGCGCCTCATTGGGACGGTAATCAGGTCTGGCTGGTCACCGCAGGGGGCGCACTGTTTGCCGCTTGGCCTCCAGTTTACGCAACGGCCTTCAACGGCTTCTATCTCGCCTTGATGCTGACACTGTTCGCGCTTTTTCTTCGCCCCCTGGCGTTCGATTATCGCTCCAAGTTGGCAAATCCCACATGGCGCCGTCGTTGGGATTGGGGTTTGACGATCGGCTCCGCCGTTCCCGCGCTGATCTTTGGTGTCGCTTTTGGCAATCTCTTGCAAGGCGTTCCCTTCCAGTTCGATGACTATCTGCGCCTGGAGTATCAGGGCGGCTTGCTGGGCCTATTGAACCCCTTTGCGCTATTGGCCGGGCTGTTGAGCCTGATGATGTTCGTCACCCACGGAGCGGCTTGGTTGCAGCTTAAAACCGAGGGCGAACTGCGCAGCCGTAGTGCGGCCATCGGCAGCCTGACAGCACTGATATGCGCGGCACTGTTCGTACTGGGTGGGGTGTGGCTGCTCCTGGGCGTTGATGGCTACCAAGTGACTAGCGTAATCGACACCCAGGGGTACAACGATACCACCGGTAAAATCGTGGCGGTCAGTGCTGGCGGCTGGATGACCAACTACAGCCGCTTCCCGCTGTTGTGGTTACTGCCAGTACTGGGCGTCTTAGGTTTTGTGCTCTGCGCGCTGACCATGAAGCTGGGACGCCATGCGCTGGCATTTACCAGTTCGGCTGTCGCCATGGCCATGGTGGTGGTCACAACGGGCGTTACGATGTTTCCCTTCGTGATGCCGTCGTCGCTGAACCCCAACCATAGCCTGACCATGTGGGATGCCACGGCGAGCGAGTTGACGCTCAAGATCATGTTTGTGGTGGTGTGTATCTTCGTGCCGTTGGTGCTGCTGTATACCGCCTGGAGTTACTGGGTCATGCGCGGACGCCTGAACGAGCAATTTATTCGTGATAACGACAAAGCGCTTTACTGAGGAGGGTGTCGTATGTGGTATTTCGCCTGGATTTTGGGTGTCACGCTGGCGGCTGCCGTCAGCATTCTTAACGCCATGTGGCTTGAAGTGAATGGCTATGAAGGCGAATCCGAGCATGAGCGGAGCGACTGAAGCCAATGACCCGCGGCATCGGCTGAACCGCTGCCTTGCCCAACAACGCTGGTGGTTGCGGGGCGCCACGCTGCTAGCGATGATCGGCGTGGTATTGCTGATTGCCCAGAGTTGGCTGTTGGCCACTATTTTTCACCATTGGTTACTGCTTTGGCAGGGTAGGGAGTCGCCGGGCCATCCGACGGTTTGGCTAGCAGGGCTGGCCATTAGCATGGTGCTACGCCCTTTTCTCCACGCTGGCCGGGAGTGGCTGTCTCGTCAGGCCAGCCTGCGTGCTCGTGACGCCTTACGCAGCCAGTTATTAACGCAGCTTGGCCACCTTGGGCCGGTTAGGCGCCAATTTGGCAGTGATGGCGCCTTGGCCACTCAGGTGCTGGAGCAGGTGGATGCCTTGGACGGCTACGTTAGCCGCTATCGGGTACAGAGCTTGCTGGCGGTGCTAGTGCCCTGCCTGATAGCGGCGGTGGTAGCGCTGCACAGCCCCTTGGCCGCGGGATTGATGCTAATGACCGCGCCGTTGGTGCCATTGTTTATGATCCTGGTGGGACGTGCGGCTGCGGGTGCCAGTCAGCAGCAGTTCGTCGCCCTGGCGCGTATGGGGGGCCGCTTCCTCGACCTGGTTCGTGGGATGGCGACGCTACAGCGCATGGGAGCAACTGACCAAGCAGAGACCAAGGTCGCCCAGGCGAGTGACGCCTACCGTGGACGTACTATGCGGGTGCTTAGACTTGCCTTTCTATCCAGCGCGGTGCTGGAGTTTTTTGCCGCGCTGGCGATTGCCTTGGTGGCGCTTTATCTCGGCTTAGGGCTGCTTGGCCTTTTGCCCTGGGCGAAAGCGGAGGTGCCGGTACCCTATCAGGGGGCGCTGTTTATTTTACTGCTGGCGCCCGAGTTCTATGCGCCGCTTCGCCAATTGGGCACTGACTATCATGCCCGGGCGGAAGCAATCGGTGCCATGCAGGCGCTGATGCCTCTGCTGGAAGCTGACACTTGGCAGCCTCAAGAGGCACCGCTACCCCCGGTAGCGAGAAACGTCGAGTCTTTCACCGTGGAGTGTAGCGAGCTGAGTGTTCGGGGTGAAGGCGGTCGGCTTCGTCTGGCGCCGCTTAACCTCACGCTGGCTGCGGGCGAAAGGGTGTTGGTGCAGGGCGAAAGCGGAGTGGGCAAGTCGAGCCTTTTGCATGCGTTGTTGGGATTTAGCGCTTACCAGGGCAGCCTGAAGGCGAAGGGTTGCGAACTTGCCCGGTGGTCCCGCGCCACCTGGCAACGCCAGCTTGGCTACCTTAGTCAGCAACCACCGATCCAGTCCGGCAGCATTGCAGATAACCTGCGTTTGGCGGCCCCGGATAAAACAGATCAAGAGCTTATTGAGGTTCTGACCCTGGTTGGCCTGTGGCCGATTCTGCTTCGCGGTAATGGGCTTGCCACGCAGCTGGGCGAGCGCGGACAGGGGCTATCCGGTGGCCAGCTGCAACGTTTGGGATTGGCGCAGTTGCTGCTTCGCGATGCAGCGCTATGGCTATTCGATGAGCCCACGGCCCACCTTGATCCGGATGCCGCCTGGCAACTCAATGCATTGATCGGAAAGCTTAGCCGTGGGCGTAGCGTGCTTATCGTCAGTCACGAGTCGGCGGGGCTGGAGTGGGTCGATCGGCAAATTGAGCTGTCATCGAAAGAGGTCATGACATGCTGCGATTAAACAAGACCCCCTCTGTAGAAAAACCTCCCACTATCCGGCTGCGTGATTTGCTGTTGCTTCGGCGTGGCGGCTGGTCGCTGGCGTTCTTGCTAGGCGCCGCCACGCTGCTGGCTGTGATTGGCTTGCTGGCTATCTCGGGTTGGTTTATTACCGCGGCGGCGGTTGCCGGTACGATGACGGCGACCGCCTTCGGTTTCGACTATTTTCGCCCCGCAGCGCTGATTCGTCTGTGCGCCATTGTACGCACGGCCGGGCGCTACGGTGAACGCCTAGCGTCCCATGATGCCGCGCTAGGATTGCTGAAGGATCTGCGTTGTCGATTGTTCATGGCATTGGGGAAAAAGCCATTATTGCAGGCGGCTTCCAGTCCTTCTCACCACGGTACGGCCAACGCTATGCATCGCCTTGTGACCGATATAGACCAGCTTGATCAGGTGGTATTGCGGGCGCTCCTGCCCTGGGGCTGGGCCGGGCTAATGGTGGTGGTTGTCATGGCAGGACTTTACTGGCTGAGTGGCACCCTGATGTGGGCTGCTTTGCCGGGAGTGCTGTTAGCCTGGCTGGGGTTGCCGTTACTGGCGTTATGGCGTGGTATTGATCAGGCACGCCAGAGGGCCGAACTTGCTGAGCGTCGTCGGGTGGCACTGATTGAGCCCTTGGCAGCCATTACCTCATTAGTGCTGTGGGGGCGATGGCCAGAGATGGCCCAACGAGTGAAAAAATGGGACGCCGACTACTTGGCGCATCAGGAGGGCCAGCAACTGCTTGCCAGCCTGACCACCGCGTTGCAGCAGGTGGCGCTGGGAGCTGCCATCGTTAGTGTGCTATGGCAGGCAGAAGCGCTGTTAGCGGCCAGCCATTTGACGGTGCCAATGCTGTTAGCCGCCGTCTTGGCGATCCTGGCATTAGGGGAAATATTGGCACCACTGACCCATAGTTTTCTTGCCTTGGGCGCGAGCCTTGCCGCACGGAATCGCCTCAATGCCCTGTCGGAAGGGACGCCGAGGGCGCAAGCCGCTATTGAGGAGGTTGAAATCACACCGCCCAGCTGGCAGCTAAATGTCAGCCAATTAACAGCACGCCTGCCTGGAGCATTGGTGGGGCCGCAACGTATCAACCTGGCGTTGAAGAGCGGTGAAATACTCTGTTTACGTGGCCCCTCGGGGTGTGGCAAATCGACCTTGTTGCAGGTATTGGCCGGCGAGTTGCTGCCGCTGTCCGGGGAGTGTTGCCTTAATGGTTATCCCATTGAGCAGTGGTCAATGCACAACGCCGTCGGCTATCTGCCCCAACAGTGGGATTTGTTTGACATGAGTCTGGCGGAAAATCTACGCCTTGGTGCCCGTCATGCCGGTGATAGTGAGCTGTGGAGCGTTCTTGATGATTTGGCGCTAGGCACCTGGGCGCGAGGGTTGCCCCAGGGGCTTGAGACACCTTTGGGCGAGTATGGAGCAGCCGTCTCTGGAGGTCAGGCGAGACGTATCGCCCTGGGACGCGTGCTGCTGGCGCGACGGCCCATTCTGCTGCTCGACGAGCCGTTAGCCGGGCTTGACGCGGTAACTCGGCGTCATGTAGTCACCAGCCTTGGGCGCCGCGCACAGCATGGGATTCTGGTTATTTCCAGCCACGTGCCATTAGAGCTGCCTGAAAGTCAGGTGTGTACCCTCTATATGCAGGAAGATGGTCGTCCCCGGCGCTTTCCGCCAGTGCCAGCATGTTTAGAAGCGCTATAACGCAAAACACCCGCAGTTGCGGGTGTTTCTAGCCTCTACTTAGGTGATTTTTGCCTAGCGAGGTTCTTCCTTCAATGCGGGCAGGGGGGCTTAACGCCAGCCGACGCGATCAAAAATGCGGATCGCTTCAGGGTTGTTCTCACCCAGTACGCTGATGTTCACGTCATCCGTTTTGAAGTTGCCCCAGGATTCCAGCACCGGGTCTTTCTTGATGCCGTCAACTACCGGGAACTCATTGTTGCCGGAGGCGAAAATTTCCTGAGCAGTGTCGGAAGACAGGTATTCGAGGAAGCGAATGGCGTTTTCGCGGTTAGGCGCACCTTCCACCACACCGGCACCGCCAACGTTCACGTGAGTGCCGCGGTCACCCTGGTTGGGAAAAATAATCCCCACTTTGCGAGCCGCTTCACGCTCGGCGTCGTCGTCGGATTTTAGCAGGCGAACATAGTAGTAGTGGTTAGCCACAGCGATGTCACACTCGCCGCTGGCCACGCCCAGAATCTGGTCGGTATCACCACCTTCCGGATCCCGCGCCATGTTATTGACCACGCCCTGGGCCCACTCTTCAGCACCCTCTTCACCGTGGTGCTCGATCATTGCGGCCAGCAGCGACTGGTTGTAAATGTTGTTGGAAGAGCGAATGCACACCTTGCCTTCAAACTGCGGGTTGGCAAGGTCTTCGTAGCTAGTGATCTGGCTCGGATCGAAGTTTTCGCGATTATAGAAAATAACCCGGGCGCGTTGACTAAAGCCGAACCACAGGCCGTCAGGGTGGCGCATGGCCTCGGGCAGGCGCTCGTTGAGAACGTCCGACTCGACGCTTTGGAAGATGCCTTCATCTTCAGCGCGCCAGAGGCGGCCAGCATCGACGGTGAGCATGATGTCTGCAGGGCTGGCCACGCCTTCGCGCTGAATGCGCTCGATCAGTTGATCGGAGTCGCCTTCAAGGATGTTGACTTCGATGCCTGTCTCTTCGGTGAACGCATCGTAGAGGCGTTCGTCAGAGTCATAGTGGCGTGCGGAGTAAAGGTTGAGCTCGTCTGCCGCGACCTGACCGGCAAACGTAGCGCCCACCATCATCGCTGCCATCGGAGCAACAAAGCGTACGGTTTTCATCAAGCACATCCTTATTTATTGAATGATAATAAGTTACATTATTAACATTGTTATTGAAGCGTTTCGTATGCCTTCAGTCAAGAGTAAATGCCTACCCAAAAGGTGGTACGTGCATATCGGGGCAATTAAAAATAGAATGCAAACAACTTTCAAATGTACTGAATCCGCGTTTAGTCTTTTAGAGGTGCGGTTTGCTCACCTGGAAAGTGCTATTCAGACAGTGCTAATTAATAGCGGTGATTTATGACGGCAACTCTAAAGGTAACTGAAAGAAGGGCTGCTGAAGCAGCGCCTGGCTCTTCGGCGTTAACCCTGCGTAATGTACGCCACGCTTATGATGGCCATACGGTCGTCAAAGGGGTGGACTTAAGCGTTGCTCCAGGTGAGGTGGTCTGCCTATTGGGGCCCTCTGGTTGTGGCAAAACAACGCTGCTGCGTATCGCTGCGGGCCTTGAAGTGCTGCAAGAGGGCAACGTTTACTTAGAGGATATTTATATTGCAGGCCCGGGCCAGCGTCACGTGCCGCCGGAGAAACGCAATGTCGGGCTGGCGTTTCAAGACTCGGCACTTTTCCCCCACTTAACCGTTTTGGAAAATGTCACCTTTGGACTTAAACATTTAGCTTCTCGCGAGCGTCGGGAGCGGGCGGCCAAACTGCTTGAGCAGTTGGGTATGGCTGCGTATATCGATGTTTACCCGCATATGCTTTCAGGGGGGCAGCAGCAGCGGGTGGCCCTGGCACGGGCGCTGGCGCCATCTCCGCGCTTAATGCTGTTGGATGAACCGTTTTCAAGCCTTGATGCGCGGCTGCGAGACCGAATCCGCGACGATACGCTGCACGTGCTTAAAAAAGTCGGCGCGGCGACGTTGCTGGTGACCCATGACCCCGAAGAGGCCATGTTTATGGCCGATCGCATCGCGCTAATGCGGGATGGCCGGATCGTGCAAACGGGAACGCCGCGAGAGCTTTACTGCTCACCTCAAGACCCTTTTGTCGTGACCTTTTTTGGCGACGTCAATGAACTACAGGGCAAGGTGCATAACGGCGCGGTTAACACGCCCGTGGGGCGGGTGCCGGCCGGTGGGCTAGCGGAAGGCAGCGACGCCCAGGTCATGATTCGCCCTGAGGCGCTGCGTATTGTTGAGCGTGAACTGCCTGCGGATGAGCACCGCCATAGCCATGTGGTAATGGCGAAGCTGCTGGGGCGCACCAGCCTGCTACACCTGTGTGCCCATGGTGGAAACGGCCTTGAGGCCCACCTGCACGCCCGCGTACCTGGGGTGTTTTTACCCGCGGAGGGGCAGCCGGTGGATATCCACCTCGACCTTTCACAGGTATTTGTTTTTCCCCTTGTGGCCTAGCAATTAGTGCTTGGCATTTAGCTTTTACGACTGAGCGCCGGGACGTGAGCGGCGCATGGCCATGCTAAGCAGAATGACCGGCAGGATGCCCACTACCACAATTGCCAATGACGAGGTCGATGCTTCGGCCAATCGCTCGTCAGAGGCGAGATTATGCGCCCGCACGGCCAGGGTGTCGAAGTTGAAGGGGCGCAGAATAATCGTCGCGGGCAGTTCCTTCATGACGTCAACGAAGACCAAAATTCCCGCCGCCAACAGGCTGCTGCGCATCATTGGTGTATGAATATGGCGCAGCGTGCCCCCCGCCGTTTGACCCAGGGTGCGCGAGGCGGCATCCATGCTGGGGGTCACTTTGCCTAAGCTCGCCTCAACGGCATTGAACGAGACAGCTAAAAAGCGCACGACGTAGGCGTATAGCAAAATAAACGCCGACCCACTGAAGACCAGGCCAACGATGTAGCCATAGTGATTATTCAGCCAGGTGTTGAGGGCGTTATCCAACCAGGCAAACGGAATCAGAATACCCACCGCGACTACTGAACCGGGAATCGCGTAGCCCATAGAGGCTACGCGAGAAGCCACCCGCGCAAACGTCGTATCGTGCATGCGTACGCCGTAGCTCAGCACAACGGCCAAGCCCACGGCGATTAGCGCAGCCACTGTTGCCAACCCCAGACTGTTCCAGGCGTAGCCAATAAATCGCGAGCCCCAGAGCGAATCGCCCCCTTGCAGGGCTAGATTGAGCAGAATGCCGCTGGGCAGTAAAAAACCCACCAGCACCGGCACCAAGCAGGCTAGTGTCGCCGCAGCAGCGCGCCAGCCGTGCAGCGCGTACTCGGGCAACTGCTGATAGCGATTGGTGGTGTGGAAGTAGCGGCGCTTACCCCGTGACCAGCGTTCCAGCAGCACTAGCACAATCACGAAGGTGAGCAGGCACGCCGCCAGCTGCGCCGCCGCTACTTGTTCACCCATGCCAAACCAGGTGCGGTAGATGCCGGTGGTAAAGGTATCCACGCCGAAGAACTGAACCGCCCCAAACTCGTTAAGTGTTTCCATCAGAACCAGCGATACCCCACCCACCAGCGCCGGGCGTGCCAACGGTACGGCGATACTGGCAAACAGTTTCCAGGGGCCGCGGCCAAGAGTGCGGCCCACATCCAACACGCAGACCGACTGCTCTAAAAACGAGGCGCGGGCCAGCAGGTAGACATAGGGGTAAAGCACCAGGGTAATCACCGTCGCGGCGCCACCAAGGGAGCGAATATTGGGAAAGTAGTAGTCGCCATACTCCCAGCCAAATGTCTCGCGTAGTAGGCTTTGTAACGGCCCAGCAAATTGGAGAAAGTCGGTGTAAGCGTAGGCGATAACGTAGGTGGGTACTGCTAACGGCAGCAGTAGCGCCCACTCGAATAGCCGCTTGCCGGGAAAGCGGCACATGACCACCAGCCAGGCCGTCCCGGTACCGATGATAAGCGTGCCGAGTCCTACGGTCACAACGAGCCAGAAGGTGTTGTTCAAATAACGGCCAAGTACGGTGCTGGCCAAGTGTTGCCAAACGCCATCGGTGGGCATTGCGATATGGGCAAATACCACCAGCACAGGCAGCGCCACTACGAATGCCACTGCTATCAGGGCAATCGACCAGGGGCTAGCGCGACGGCTAAGTGAAGAGGAGAAGGCGAATAGCCCGCGATAGCTGGATCTGAGCAAGCGAACACTCCTTGCCTTGACTAAAAGCAGTAATAGAAAGCCGGAAAGTAGCGCAGCACACTTAATGCGAAACTCAATACGAAATAGTGACGGGCGTGAATAGTAGCACTGGCGCTGCGCTGCTGCAGCTTTGCAGGCGGGTAGGTGGTGCAAAAAAGCCCGCCGAAGCGGGCCATAATGGTTGGACGTTAAGCTTTAAGTTCAGAGGGCCTAGTAACCGCCCAACAGCATTCTAGGCAGGCCGGTAATCAACCACGGGAAGAACGCCATTAGCGTACAGGCCAGCAGAATCAAGGCGACGAAAGGCACGACCGCTTTGTACAGATCGACGATTTCGACCCCAGGTGGTGCCACGCCTTTTAAGTAGAACAGCGCATAGCCAAAGGGCGGGGTCAGGAACGATGTCTGCAGTACTACCGCCACCATCACCACGAACCAGAGCATATCCACGCCCATGGTTTCGACGATGGGCAGCATGATCGGGAAGCTCAGTAGTACGATGCCGGTCCAATCCAGGAACATGCCCAGGATAAATACCAGGAACAGCATCAGGATCAGTGCCCCAATGGTGCCGCCAGGCATTGCCAGCACAAGGTCGCTAATCACGGTCATGCCGCCACCACGCGAGAACACACCGGTAAAGGCCGTGGCACCGACGAGTACCAGCATGACCATGGTGGTGGTCTTGCCCGCCTCTATCATCGTCCAGAAGCAGGTGCTGATTTTGCGGTCGCCGAAGATCATAAACAGGATAAAGGCGATAAAGACGCCGATAGCGGATGCTTCAGTGGCGGTGGCGACGCCGGTAAATAACGCGCCCAGCACGCCCAGGATCAACGACATGGGGGGAAGCACATACTTGGCCAGCATGATCAGCAGTTGTTTAGTGCTGACTTCGGCGCGTTCTTCGGCTGGTACCTTAGGGCCATAGTGCGGTTTGATGTAGCAGATGATCAGTACGTAGAGTGCATACATGACCCCAAGTAGCAGGCCGGGAATCAGCGCGCCAGCAAACAGTGCGCCCACGGAAACCGGTGAGTAGCTGGCCATCAGAATGAGCATGATGCTGGGCGGAATCAAGATGCCTAAGCAGCCGCTGGCCATAATAACGCCTGCGCTCAGCTCTTTGTTGTAGCCATACTTGAGCATCGGCACCAGAGCAATCATGCCCATTACCGCAATTGAAGCGCCAACAATACCGGTGGTAGCCGCTAGCAGCACCGACACAATGACCACGGTAAGCGCCAAGCCACCGCGCAGGTTGGCCAGCAATAGGCGCATGGCGTCAAACATCTTCTCAGTAACACCAGAGTCGTTTAAGAACCTCGCCATCAATATGAATAGCGGTATCGCGACCAGGACATAGTTATCCATGGCGTTACCGAAAATATTGTTGATCAGGGTGCCGAGAATGCGCTCGCCGGGGCCAAGAAAGGCACCGATAACGGCTACACCGCCTAGCACAAACGCCAACGGGTGGCCCATAAACAGCCCCACCATCAGGCCGCCAAACATCACCAGCGTGAGTACTTCAGGACTTAGGTTCATGCTGATGCCTCCTCACGAAGCTGCATGATGGCACGCAGCACAATGGCAATTGCCTGCAGCAGAATCAGGATAGCGGCGACCACAATCACCCCTTTGATCGGGTAGACCGGGATTGAGACCATGCCATAGGTGGTTTCACCGCGGCTCCAGGCGCGTTCAAAGAAGCTCCAGCCCAGGGTGATCAGCATCCAGATAAAGGGGACAAAGAAAATCAGGTAACCAAGCACTTCAAGCACCGCTTGCTTTTTGCGCGACAGCAGACGTTTTAATATATCGACTTCCACGTGGGCATGATGTTTGAGCCCATAGGCCGCCATTAGCATAAAGTGGGCGCCAAACAGCATTTTGGTCACGTCAAATGCCCAGTCGCTAGGGCGCCCAAACAGAAAACGTGACGCAATGTCATAAAGAACAATCAGGGTAATGATGGCAATCAATGGAGCGATGACACGCCCAAAAGCTTCATTGATGGCATCGATCGCCTTGGCAATCGCATTCATGGAAGATCTCCGCGGTCAGCACAAAAAAACCGCCCTGGCAAACACCAAGGCGGCACAGAAGCGCCTTACAGGCAGGCTTCGATCTCTTCCAGTGAGGGCAGGTTATCCATCACGCGACTCATGTTGAAAGGAGCGGAAACATCGCGCCAGGTTGCGTAGTGCTCAAGGTAGGCAATCATCGACTGGTAGACTTTAGCGTGGTCAGCAGATTCGCAAGCACCGCGCAGAATCACTTCGTTGGTGACTTCCTGAATGCGCGCCAAATCTTCTTCAGAGAACTGATTGATCGTGACGCCTGCGTCGATGAACTTCTGTGTGGCTTCGGTCGACTGGCGCTCAGACCAGGCTAGTGACCATGCCATGGTGGCATCCGCCGCAATACGCAGAGTCTCTTGGGTCTCTTCTGAGAGGGCGTCCCAGGCGTCTTTATTGATCATTACGCCAAATACGCTGGCAGACTGGTGCCAACCGGGGGTTGCCCAGTAGTCCGCCACTTCGGCAAAACCGGCATTGAAATCAACGCCAGGGGTGGAGAATTCACCCGCATCGATAACGCCGCGTTCAATGGCTTGGTAGACTTCACCACCCGCCAGAGTGACTTGCGAGCCGCCCAGCTCTTCGAGTACGCGGCCCTGGTCGCGGCCCGAAAGGCGCAGACGCTTGCCTTCCAGGTCGGCAATGCTTTCAATCGGGGTGCGGCCCATAAAGCCCGACTCATTGTTGGTAATGCCGTAAGGCAGATAAACCATGTTGAACTGGCCGTAGATCTCTTCGTACAGCTCGCGGCCGCCCCACTGCTGGATCCAGTTAAGGTAATCAACGCCATTAAACAGGCTGGTGGTCGTGGCCAGTGGTGAAAAAGCGGGGTTCAAGCCGGCCCAATAGCCCGGCCAGTCGCCTGCGGCTTCAATGCTGCCCGTTTCGGTGGCGTCAAATACTTCTGTGCCGGGCATCAGCGTACCGCCTGCGCGGAAATTGATCTGTAGCTCTTCTCCCGCCAATTGATTGACCAGTTCCACCCAGTGCTGGTCAATCTTGATCAGGTCAAGGTTTTCCGGCCAGGTGCTGGTCATTGTCCACTCTTCTTGTGCTTGGGCGGTGGTCGTTAAGGCAGCGAAGGCAATACCAGCGGCAAGGCCGGTGAGGGCAAATTTGTTCATTGTTTTCATGATGTATTTCCTGGTTTGGCGCGTGGCGTTATTAGTGTTGGGTACCTGGATGCAGGAAAGTGCAGCGCTGCTGGGTTACGTTTACGTAAACATGGGTTTTAGCGCTGCAGAGCTAAATTAGCACAACAACCCCGCTGCAGTGCAATATCAGTAATGTAAGAGATTTCAGCCGTTGGTTTTCATGGGAAAACCCTGTTGGTTTAATTAAAACAAATAGTTATGTTGTTTTTTCGGCGTCGGGATGAGTAGTTGCGTCGCTCAAGAACGTTGAAAGGAGTTAAATTATTCAACCAAAGTTGTAAGCATAAGGTGCTCCATAAGAGGCTTAGCGGCACACTTACACACTTAATAGGGTAACGTGATGGGAAGCAGTCGCGCTGGAGCAGGAAATCATTTGTTAAATATCCATGTGCTAGAAAATAAACCGCAAGCGCGGATGGTGGCGGCGTTGGTTCATCATGCGCAGCGTTTGGCCCGCCGCCGCTGGCGCCAGCTTGTGTGGCTAAGCGGCGATGCCGAGCAGTGCCAATCCCTTGCGCAGGCTTTATGGCAAGCCCACCCCTGGAGTGCGCCGTTATGGGTGGGGAGCGAACACCTTTCGCCACGCAAGGCGCGCACGCGCCTGGGCGCAGAGCACCAATTGGTAGTGCTCGACACCCACAGCACCGGGTTTGATCCCGAAGCCTTGGGGGCGCTGGCGGGAACGCTCACCGCCGGTGGTTTGCTGGTATTGCTCACCCCGCAGCCGTGGGGAGAGTCACCAGATCCAGACTACGCACGTTTTGCTGATCATCCCTGGCACTGGTCAGAGCTGAGCTGCCACTACCTGGCGCGCTTGGCGCGTCAGTTGCAGGCCTCGCCTCAGGTAGTGCGCTGGCGCGCTGACCAGACGCTGTATCTACCTCGACTGCCTGTGCGCAAAGCAGATGAAGCCGCAAGTGGCGATAGCGACTGCCTGACCTCAGACCAAGCCTACGCAGTGACACAGCTGGTTGGCTTAAAGCGCCGCCGCCCGTTGGTAATAACCGCTGATCGTGGGCGCGGCAAAAGCGCCGCGCTGGGCATTGCTTGTGCTCGGCTGCTGACCCACAAAGCCCAACGAGTAGTGCTCACCGCGCCGCGGCTGAGTGCGGTGGAGAGCGTGTTCGAGCGGGTAGCGGCACTCTGCCCGGACGGCCGTCGTGTCGCTACCGGCCACTTTGTGTTGGCCGAGGGCAGCGAACTGATTTTTTTACCCCCGGATGTGCTCACCGAGCAGGTTAACGCTCAGCAGCAGGGCGGTGATGGCAGTTATCTAATGGTCGATGAGGCGGCGGCGATTCCCGCTGCACTGTTGGGCCAGTGGCTCGCGGTCTTTCCGCGTATTGCTTTTGCCACCACGGTGCACGGCTATGAGGGGTCGGGAAGAGGCTTCGCCTTGCGCTTTCGCGCGACCCTTGATCGCCTGACGCCCCAGTGGAAAGCGCTAACGCTTAACGCACCGATCCGCTGGCGCAGCGGCGACCCGTTGGAAGCTCTGGTCAATCAACTGCTGTTGTTAAAAGCACCGCTGCCCAGCGCTCAGACGGATGGCAGCGCAGTGGCAACCAAGGTGATTGATCGAGCTCGCCTCGCCCATCAAGACGCTATGTTGGAGAAGCTGTTTGGGCTGCTGGTACAGTCGCACTACCGCACCTCTCCCAATGACCTGCGCCAACTGCTTGACAGCCCGGGTGCTCAGCTACGCATGATTGAGCAGGCAGGTGAACCTCAAGCGGTGTTGGTCACCCGTGAAGAGGGCGGCTTTGAGGCCACTCTTGCCGACCGGGTCGCCCGCGGTGAACGACGTCCCCAGGGGCATTTGTTGGCGCAATCGTTGGCAACCCATGCCGGTAGCCGTGAGGCATTGACTGCCCGCTGGCGTCGAGTGGTACGTATCGCTACCCACCCCGAGCGACGGCGCCAGGGCTTGGGCCAAGCGTTGCTAGGTGAAGATATGGCCGCTGCCAAACAGCAAGGTGCCGCACTTTATGGCGCGACCTTCGGCGCTGAAGCGTCACTGCTGCGCTTTTGGCTGGCGCTGGGTTTTACGCCGGTACGCTTAGGGATTACTCGGGAGACATCCACCGGGGAGTTCGCTGTCATGGTGGCTAAAGCGTTGAATTCAGAGGGCGAGGCGGTGCTTGCTGATCTTAGTGAGCGCTTCCAGACGGCGCTCCCAGCTCTGCTGGCTTTTGAACTCAAGGCGCTACCCGCAGCAGTGCTCGTAGTGCTGCTCGCTCAAATGCCAAGCATGCCACTGAGTGGCCGCGAGTGGCAGGATATCGAGGACGTAGCGACCGCCCATCGCGACCCCGCTCTTGCCCGCTCGGCTCTGCAAGCCTTGGCCCGCGTAGCCAGCCACCGCGCTTTAACTGAGACACAACAGCAGGCACATCAACAATTATCTGCCTGGGCGTTCCAAAATATCGCTCTGGCGGATGCTCATAACGACGCAGTGAAATCCCTGCGCCTCGCTGTCAACAGCCTCATTGAGGTAAAGTAGATCGGTTACCGATAACGAAGAGTCTTTATGAACGCACATCTTGACGCGCTTGAGCCCTCCTTGGTTTGGCGCCACTTTCGAACGCTTTGTAATACGCCGCGCCCCTCTGGGCATGAGGCGGCACTCGTCGCTACCCTCGAAAGCTGGGCCGATGCCCAAGGCCTCGCCCACGACCGGGATACCTTCGGTAATTTACGCCTGCTTAAGCCAGCCTCTCCCGGCTGCGAACAGGCGCCCGGCGTGGTACTCCAGGGCCACCTGGACATGGTGGCCCAGGCCAACAGCGATCATGCTCACGACTTTACCCGCGACCCGATCAGTACCTATGTGGCCGACGGCTGGCTGCACGCCGATGGCACCACTTTGGGCGCAGACAACGGATTGGGCGTGGCGGCGATTCTCGCCGTGCTGGAAGACCCTGATTTACGCCACGGGCCGTTGGAAGCGCTATTCACCTTGGAAGAAGAGACCTCCATGGGCGGCGCTCTGAACCTGGCTGAAAATTGGCTCGAAGGTTCGCTGCTACTCAACCTGGATAGCGAAGATCGGGGGCAGGTCTATATTGGCTGTGCGGGCGGGGCCGACGTTGAAGTCGATGCCCAACTGCCCAGTGCCGCCGCTGGCGACCACGAACGGGTGATCGAAATCGTCTTGACCGGCCTGAAGGGTGGCCACTCCGGCGCGGATATCCATAAGCCGCTGGGTAACGCCAACCGGTTGTTGGTTAGAGTGCTGCGCTCCCTTGAGGCGTTTGATGCGCGCTTGATTAGCTACCAAGGCGGCACCTTGCGCAATGCGATTCCCCGGGAAGCCTTTGCCCAGGTGGCACTGCCCGCCGATGAAGTGGATGCAGCCATGGTGTCTATCGCCGGGCTGGAAACGATTCTGTTAAGAGAGTTAGGCAGTGGCGACAGCGGCCTTAAAATTAGCGCCCAACGTCTGACTGAGATACCCGACGCGGAGCCGCTAACCTTGGACGCCAGCGTTATGCTGCTGGCCGCGCTTCACGCTGCCCCCTGTGGCGTCGAGCGGATGAGCGCGGATGTGCCAGGCGTAGTGGAAACCTCCAATAACCTGGGCGTGCTAAGCCTGGAAAATGGCCGGTTACATCTCTGCGCACTGGTACGCTCACTCCACGACAGTGCGGTGGTGGCCATGGGGGATCGCTTTCAAGCGCTGTTTGGATTGATCGGCGCACGGGTAAAAGTTGAGAACAGCTACCCAGGTTGGGCGCCGAATCCGAATGGCGAGCTTCTAGCGACCTTTAAAGCCCGCCATGCGGCGCTGCTGGGCCGTGAGCCGGAGGTGAAGGTGATTCATGCGGGGCTCGAGTGTGGCATTCTTGGCGGCAAATACCCGCATTTGGATATGATCTCTTTTGGCCCGCTGATTCGCGGCGCCCATTCGCCGGATGAGCGGGTGGAGATCGCCTCTGTGGAGGAGTTTTGGTCAATGCTGCGGGCGCTGATCGAAGATCTTGCTGGACAGCGCTAGTTCTCCTACGCAAATACAAAAACGGCACCTAGATGAACTGCACCCCAAAAGTTGGACGCTCATCCAACGATTGGGGTGTTTTTCATGACGAAACATAATGAAGCGTTCAAGTTACTAGTAGTGCAACGCTACGCAGAAGGACAGCAGGGTTACAAGAGTCGCACTATATCCATTACTACAATCACGAGCGGATTAAGACCAAATTAAAAGGCCTGAGTCCGGTGCAGTACCGAAATCAGGCCTTGGCTGCTTAGTTTTTCACTGTCCAAGTTTATGGGGTCAGTTCATAGACGATGCCGTTCTTACATCAAAAGATGACGCTTACTTGCTTAAATAGGCGTTGAGCATCCAGATGGTTTTTTCCTGCTCGCGGATGTAGTCACCGGCTTGTGCGGCGGTGCCTTCATCGTCGGCGTCAGAGGCTAGCGACAGCAGTTCACGCTGCAGCTCAATGATTGTTTGGTACCCTTTGAGCACGCCTTTGACGCAGGTGTTACCGTCGTGAACGTCTTTATCTTCCTGAATGCGCGATAGCGTTACGTAGTCGCTGTAAGCGTGTACCGGCTTGTGGCCCAGGGTCAGGATACGTTCGGCAACTTCGTCTACTTTGGTCAGCAGGTCGGTGTAAAACTCTTCAAACTTGGCGTGCAGTTCAAAAAAATCGTTACCACGAACATTCCAGTGGTAGCCGCGCACGTTCATATAGAAAATTTGGTAGTTGGCCAGCAGGTGGTTGAGCTTTTCGGCGAGTTGACTAGCGCTACCTTCGTGTAGGCCAATGCTATTGGTATCAGTCATATCCTGCTTCCTCTTTATGCCGCAGTGTTTATGCCACAGTAGGCGGCGGTTGATGCGTGCTTTCAGAATAGGGTGTAACTGTAGCGATGCAAAACAAGTTTTTTGCATCGCGGCCATAGATCTTTGAAATAGAACTTTGAAATTAGCGCTTTGCCATTGGTGCTTCGACATTAAGCCACTTTCGTTACCCTTTGCTGATTTAATAGATGCTGGCGGCGAGAGCTTTTTTCAAGGTCTACATACATTTCAAGGTCTGTGTACCCACAGACGAAGCAGGCTTTCACAGCGCGCTTCCAGCAGTTTAGCGGTGCGCGGTAGTGCGTCAGCTAACGTCATGGGGCCATCGGCTAACGCGAAAGCGGCGGTGACGCCTTCATCAAAACAGGCTTGCCAACCATCGCCTAGGCTGCCCGCCAGCACGATGACGGGTTTGTGGAGACGTTTGGCAGCACGGGAAACGCCGATGGGCGTTTTACCCGACAGGCTCTGCCCATCCAAACGGCCTTCGCCGGTAATCACCAAGTCGGCACGGGCCAACAGCGAAGCCATGCCGGCCTGCTGTATAATCATCTCAATACCGGGCTTTAGCGTGGCATTTAAAAAAGCCTTGGCCGCAAACCCCATACCGCCCGCGGCCCCTACGCCCGGTAGCATTCGATAATCATCGCTTAATGCATGAGCGCTGATATCGGCGAAGTGACCCAGCGCACGATCCAACTGCTCGACCTCTTCAGGTGATGCTCCTTTTTGCGGGCCAAATACCGCGCTGGCACCGCGTTCGCCCAGCAGCGGGTTGTCCACATCAACGGCGGCTTCCAGGCTAAACTTGGCTAACCGCGGGTCTAGTCCATCGAGTTCTAAGCTAGCCAATTGGTTAAGCGCCGCGCCGCCGGGGGGAAGCGGTTCGCCGCTCTGATCTAAAAAGCGCGCGCCCAGTGCCTGCAGCATACCGGCGCCGCCGTCATTGGTGGCGCTGCCGCCAAGCAGCAACAGCGCTTTTTCTGCGCCTTGATCCAGTGCCGCCAGCAGTAGTTCACCCACCCCAAAGGTAGAGGTGTGTAGCGCATTACGCTCGTCGGCCGCTAAGTGCTGTAATCCGCTGGCTTCAGCCAGCTCAATAAACGCGGTACGCTGGTCGCTCAGCCAGCCCCAGGCTGCTTGACGAGGGCGACCCAGGGCATCTTGAACGTTTAGTTGGCGCCGCTCGGCACCAGTAGCAGCGATGAGTGCGTCTAGACTGCCTTCGCCGCCGTCCGCTAAAGGGCAGACTTGAACGTGCGCCTCAGGTGCAGCGCGCTGCACGCCCCGCGCCATGGCAGTTGCGGCGTCTTGGGCGCTTAGTGCATCTTTGAAGCTGTCGGGGCAAAGCAAAACATTCATTAGCACGATCTCCGCAAAACGGTGTCTTCAATACGGTGTCTTCATTACCCTACAATGCCAGTTAAGTATGACCACCTTTGGCGAGCTTAGCGCGCTAGCCTGCGCCAAACCAGCGGCCTCGCCCATTTAGAGGGACTAACATGAAGTCGATACCCATAAGCTTAACCTGTCTGCTGGTACTTGCTGGCTGCCAAGTGGTCCCTGACCGTCTGCCCCAAGCGGAACCAGCGCCAGCGGCTTCGTGCTATTTCCCCGCCACCCATGAGCGGGCGCTGGAAACCAGCGTTGAGGTGCTCACCGAGTGGGGGTTTACCCTGAACTCTACCGATACTTCCCTGGGCTTGATCAGCGCCAGCCGCGAACGGCCACTGCACGGCTATTATGATCCTTACGATGATGCCTACAGCTATGGGCGTGGAATGCGCCTGTTTGGTGGTGTGGGCATAGGCCGCGGTGGTTCCGGTGTCGGTTTTGGCATCGGGGGGATTGGTTATGGCGGTGGCGTGGGCCAGCAGCCGGTGGAGGTGGAGCGTGTATCGCTATTGGTGGACGACACGCATATACGTATATCCCGAGATATTCGCCGCTTCGATCACTGGGGTGATCTGCGTGAATCCTACAGTGCCAGCAACGACGATTTCTGTCAGCGCTTTCAAACCAGTTTTACGCAAACCGTCCCTGCGACCGGGAGGCCGTTATGAGAATGCGCCACTGGTTGTTAATCGGGCTACTGGGTGGATTGGTTGGCTGCGCGACGACAACGCCTTTGGAACCCCGTGAACTGGTTTATGCTACCTCTTCAGAGGAAACCTTCCGCGAAGCCGTGGAATTGATGGTGGAGCAGGGCTATGTGGTACGCCATGCGGATCTGTCATTGGGGCGCGCCGAGGCATCCCTTGCCCGCTGGCCGGAGTATCGCCTGCAATTGCAGGTAAGCGAAGAGGGCAGGGGCAGCCGCGTACGTGTTTCGGCGCTGAAGGGAAGTCAGCCCTTGCCGCCCTATTTGCTCGACCCTTGGCTTGTCGCCTTGCAACATAAATTAGGTGTCGCGCCATGAAGTGGGCGGGTACCGCAGTAGCCGTTTGCTTGGGTATGAGTAGCTTTGTGGTCAGCCCCGATGCCCGTGCCCACCCTCACGGCTGGATCGACCTGAGTGTGCGGGTCATCACCGATGATCAGGGCATGGTGAGTGGCCTGCATCAAACCTGGCGGATGGATCCCTTCTACAGCCTGGTCGTTTTTGAAGAACTACAGCAGGTGGAAAACGCCAGTCTAGAGGAGGGGCTGGATCAGCTTGGCAAAGAGATTCGCGATAATCTCGCCGCGCAGCACTATTTAACCGAAGTGAGTATTAATGGTGAACACCAGGCGTTGGGTGAGGTAAGCGAATATACCGCCATGGAGCGGGATGGGCGGCTTACCTTTATGTTTATCCTGCCGCTGGAAGCGTCCCAACCGCTGACAGATGCCATGCTTAGCTACCAAGTGTTTGACCCCACCTACTACATCGAAGTGGTGCACGAGGAGGAGGGTGGCCAGCCACGGGATGATGCACTGATACTTCACGGTGAGCCTGTCTGTGAGTTGTCTATTCTCCCTGCTGATCCCGACCCTGAGTTGGTGATGCAAGCGGCGCTGCTCGATAAAGATGAGAGTGGTGAGCCCGGCTTGGGGCGCTATTTTGCCGAAACCGGCCAAGTTGATTGTCGCTAGGCGCTGTTCGAAAACAGGCAGAGCCGTGCTATTTTATGGCCTTGTTACTTTATAACAGCTTTTTCGGTGGAGCGGTTAAATGTTTTTAACACGGCCCTTTACACGTCAATTAGGGTTAATGCTGGGTCTGCTGCTAGCCGCAGCAGTGCTCATCATCGTTTGGCAAGGCGGGTTTCAGAGCGTGAGCTATCAGCTACTTGGTTGGCAGCGTGATCTGCACCGTTCGCTAACGCTGGCGATTACCGAACTGTCGCGCACCCCCACCATGGCGACCTGGGTGAGCCTGCTAGGCATTAGCTTCGCTTATGGCGTCTTTCATGCCGCCGGGCCGGGGCACGGTAAAGCCGTCTTGGCGACCTACTTAGCCTCCCACGGCGGTGCGGTAAAGCGCGCCTTGGGGCTCTCTTTTGCTGCCTCCTTACTGCAAGGCGTGACCGCCATTGCGCTGGTCGTTGTGCTGGTTTACGGCCTAGGCTGGATAACCCGGCAGGCCATGGGTAGCGTTGCCTGGGTAGAGCAGGCTAGTTTTCTGCTGGTGGCGGCGTTAGGGGCGTGGCTATGCTGGCGGGCCGTCAAGCAGTTGCGGCGAGCCTATCAGCCGGAGCGAGCGGCTCATTCGCACAGCCCAGGCCATGAACATAATCAAGACCATGAACATAATCCAAACCACGAACATAGCCATGGTCATGACCACAGCCACTGTTGCGGTGGTGCTCACCATATTGAACCGCATCAGGCGTTAGATTGGCGTACGGCGATGATGACGGTCGGCGCCATTGGTATGCGTCCCTGTAGTGGGGCGGTATTAATGCTGGGGGCAGCCAGCTTGCTGGGTCAGTTTGAGGTGGGGGTAGCATCGGTAGTGGCCATGTCGATCGGCACTGGGATAACCGTATCAGCGCTTGCCCTGGCGAGCATTTTTGCCCGTGGCTGGGCGCAGCGGCGCTTATCCAAGCAGCAGTACAGCCAGCGCAGCGTACAAAAAGCCACCGGCTGGGTGGCCTTGGCCGGTGGTGCGCTGATAGTAGTAATAGGGATTTCGCTTAGTGTTGCGGGCGTCGCACAGCCTGCCAGTGGGCCGCTCCTCAATGAGCCACCTGCTCGTCAAGGCCACCCATTAACGGGGTAAAAGTCGTCTATATATCAAGCCCGTCGATAAGTGCCAGTAACTGATCCCGTAACTGCGCCTGGCCATCCAGGTCGTAGGGTTCGGGGCTGCCATTGCCCCATACCGGTGCCGGCCAGGTCGCATCGCTGTGCCGTCTAAGCACAACGTGTACATGCAGTTGGCTAACCACATTGCCTAGCGAGGCAATATTGATTTTGTCCCCCTCAAGCGCTGTTTTCATTGCTTCACCTAGCTGAGTGGCTTCCCGCCACAGCTGCTGCTGGTCGTCAGCAGGAAGCTCAAATACTTCGCTAATAGAGGCGTGGCGCGGTACTAGAATCACCCAGGGATAGCGTGCGTCATTCATTAATAGCACGCGGCTTAGCGGAAGGTCTGCGATGGGGAAGGTGTCGGCGGCAAGGCGTTCATCCAGCTCGAATTTGATCAAAGGATAGGCTCCGGGCAAGGGTTTAGGTAATTGCTAGTATAGTCGCCGCAAAGCGACGTAGGGAAAGCGAGCGCGATTGCCAAAACGCTGTTACCCTAAAAAAACTCCCAAGTGGCAAATTACGCTGCCAGTGGAGTTTCCCGATGTTGAATGATTCGTTAAGGAGAACGGAAAATGAAAAAATTATTAGCCATGAGCTTTATGCTGCTGATAACAGCGGGCGTTTTAACGGGTTGCAATACTATTGCTGGCGCTGGCCAGGATGTTGAAGAGGGTGGTCAAGCTGTCCAGGATGCAGCAAGCTAAGGTTGCATGAAAGATGGTAGCATCCCACGGGCTAGGCTAACGCCTGGCCCGTGGGGTTTTATAGCCTATCCCCATAACTTACTTTTTGGAGATTCAAGGATGAAATCCTGTACTTCTTTGGCTAAGTTTGCCGCTGTTAACGCCTGTGCGCTGCTGTTAACAGCCTGTGTTAATTCGCAAATGCCGATTTCCCCTGCCAACGATGACGTAGACGCAGCGCCACCGCCGCCAACGGTAGGGGCGAATGGCGCCAGTGATGAGTACGCCGCCACCTGTGATTTAGACGCGATTCAATCGGCTATCGGTGAGCCTTTCGATGAGGCTAACGCTGCACAGTTACAAAGCGATAGCGGTGCGCGACAAGTGCGTGTACTTCGCCCTGGTGATATGGCCACCATGGATCACCGCCCGGATCGTTTGAATGTGCATCTTGACGATCAGGATATGATTGAAGATCTGCGCTGTGGCTAACGTTTTGTCACCTTAAAATCAGCACAACGCAGGCGGCGGTCAATAATCCCATGGTGATATTGAACCCCCGCCATGCGCCGTCGCTTTTGATCCACTGCCCAATAGCTGTGCCAAAAGCCGCCCATAAGGCAATGCAGGGCAGAGCCACCATCTCCGCAAAACCTGCCAGTAGCAGCGCATTAAATACCGGTTGGCCGCTTTCGGGTAGAAAACCCGCCATCAGTGCCAGCCCCATTACCCACGCTTTTGGATTGGCGAACTGAAACGCCGCTGCCTGCCAAAACGTGAAGGGTACGCTATGGGTCTGCGCCTTAAGATTGGGCGGCGGGGCGCTGGCAATTTTCCAAGCCAAATAGAGCAAATACGCGCTGCCTATCCAGCGCAGTGCTGTTTGAATCGCCGGGTAGCGTTCAAACAGCACGCCCAAGCCCAGTGCTATACCTGCAAACAACAAAAAGCAGCCGCCTAAAATCCCCCACATATGCGGCAGCGTACGCCTAAAGCCGAAGTTAGCGCCAGAGGCGGTAAGCATAACGTTATTCGGCCCTGGGGTAAGCGTCATCGACATCATATAGAGCGCGGCCGGACCGAGGATTACCCATTCGCTATTCATTTATTGTATCCATACAATTTGGTGATAAGGATTGTTTTGTTGCCGCTTTTGCTAGCATAATGGGGTTTAAATTGACGTCAAAGGTTTTATTGTCACCATGACAATGTGGGTGCCTTCGCTAGCTGAATTTTCTGGTTCACGCTACCGCGCTATTGCCAGTGCCATTGAAGCCGCTATCCAGGCGGGAACACTACTGCCAGGGGAGCGATTGCCGCCCCAGCGCCGCTTGGCGGATGCGCTAGGTGTGACCATTGGCACGGTAACCCGGGGATACGCTGAGGCTGAACGCAATGGCTGGGTGTCGGCACGGGTGGGTAGCGGCACCTATGTGAAGAGCCAAGACCAAAACAATGCTTTTAGCCTGACGTTTCCCGCTGACGAAACGGCCGGTGTGATCGATTTAAGCCTTAGCCTGCCACCGCCCCACCCGTTGCGGCAGACGCTGTTGAGCGAAGCGCTGGTCGCTTTAAGTCAATCCGGGGCAGCATTAGCGCGTGGTGTAACTTACCAACAGGCCCAGGGGCGTCATGAGCATCGTGAAGTACTCGCTCGCTGGTTAAATACTTTGGGTATGCCGCTGATGGCCGATGAGCTGCTCATTACCCAGGGTGGGCAGCATGGCCTTAGTTTGGCGCTCAGCACCTTGCTAAGGCCGGGCGAGCTGTTGGCCGCTGATGCCTTGACCTATCCCGGTGCCATCAGCGCTGCGCAGCAGGGGCATCTAAAGTTGGTAGGCATTGGTCAAGACAGTGAAGGGATGCGCATGGATCTGCTTGAGGCGCAGTGTGCCCGGCAGCCACCTAGAGCGATTTATCTAACGCCGGAACAGAACAACCCCACCGGCGCGTGTTTAAGCGAATCGCGCCGCGAGCGACTGGTAACGTTGGCACGGCGCTACGATATCTGGCTGATTGAAGATGGCGTGCAGTATCTACCCGCTGAGCAGCGCGGTACACCCCTTTACAGGCTTGCGCCGGAGCGCACGCTGTTTGTGTTTAGTACCGCTAAAGTGCTGGCGGGTGGGCTACGAATTGGCGTACTGCGTGCGCCTAAAAGCTTGCACGAGCGGTTAGCGACAGGCCTTCGCGCTCAGAGTTGGATGGTGCCACCGCTAATGGTCGATGTGGTTTGCCATTGGATTAATCAGCCCGCGGCGGAAAAATTACTTACCTGGCAAACTCAGGAGCTCGCGGAGCGTCAGCAGTTGGCTGCCGAATGGCTAAAAGATTTTTCCTTAAGCGGGCGTTCGCACAGCAGCAATGTATGGCTTGCGCTGCCAGAGGGGAGCCGGGCCGTAGAGCTGTGTGAACGGCTACTGCAGCGGGGCGTTAAGGTCAGCAGCGCAGAGCCCTTTTGTGTCGGGAGCACGCCAGCGCCCCAAGCGATTCGGCTATGTGTTGGGGCCGCGGCGGATCGCAGTGAACTGATTCAGGCATTGAGTATCGTCGCCGCCTGTTTAACCGAGCGCCCATTAGCCCCTGTCACTTTGTGAATTACTCGTAGCGGTCTTTCCAGCCCTGGTGGCGCACCTGGTCTTTAAGCATTTCGAGGACGTCGTACAGCACCTGCTCGGTGACCCGATTGCTGCCTTCGTCAACCGTCAGCCAGGTGTCGAAGCCGCTGTCGGCGGTGCGCTCCACTAACTGCCTAAACTCATCCGAATGAATGCCTAGCAGCAGCTCATCGACTAGCCGTTGAGCAACGCCGCTGAGTGATGCTTCCATCGCGCTGGTGGCCTGCTGCCCCATGGGCAGGCGGTTAAGGCGCTGAATCTCGGGGCTTTCCCGTAGCGTGCGGCTAACTAAATCACTGATTGCCGCCATAATGGATTGGCGGTTGTGCTGGTAGGCTTTGCCGATAGTGCTCTCCAGCCGCTGAGCGATCTCATGAATCAGCTGAGCTTTGCGGGGCATGATCACACGTTCAATCACGCGCTCGGTCAGCGAATCGCTGGCGCGTATCTGCTGCTGTACATTGCCCAATAGACGCAGGGCGATGCGGTCGGAAAGCTCCTCAAGCAGAATGTCGTAATACTTGGCCACAAATTGATAGATGTACCAGTGGGTAACATCAATAAGGCCGAGGCGATGCAGCCGATTGATTAACGATACAACGCGTAAAATACGCAGTAGTCGGAAGCCCGCGAGGGGAATGCAGCCCAGCACATCGTACCAGTGCACGAAGGGGTAGAAAAACCAGCGGTGGTAGCGCCGCTCGGCAATCGCGATTGACCAGCCCAGCAGTACGTCGGCGATAAAAAAGCTGACAAATACCAGGTCGATGGTGATAAAACGGCTATGAATCACGTCATCGTAGAAGGTGTGAAAACCGGGGGCGAGGTTGGCGATGCCCTGGTTAATAGGGTCAAGCAGAAACAGCGAATCAAACAGCAGTAGCGATAGATTAATCACCACTAGCGTCAGAATAAAAAAATCCCAACCAATATGGGCGTATTCAACCGCTTTAGGCAGGTGTGGATAGCGTTCCCTGGCGGGCATACGAACTCCTTGTCGTTGGGTCTTTAATGGGCCTGGGACTGGTAATGCTGCTGGGTCAGCAGTTCCTCTTTTTCTGCCTGTTTGCGTAATTTTTTGCGCAGTGCCGCCTTTTCAAAACGCAGTTCCTGGAGCGGTGTGGCCAACTTGAGCGGCGGTACGCTAGCGGGTTTACCATCAGCGTCCACTGCTACCATGGTGAGGTAGCAACTGTTGGTATGACGGATCAGCTTATTACGAATATCTTCAGCCACGACCTTGATGCCCACTTCCATCGACGAGCGACCAACATGATTAACGCTGGCTAGAAAGGTGACCAGCTCACCGACATGAATCGGCTGCTTAAACAACACCTGATCCACTGACAGCGTCACCACATAGTGGCCCGAATAGCGGCTGGCGCAAGCAAAAGCGACTTCATCGAGCTTTTTAAGAATTGCACCACCATGGACTTTGCCGCTGAAATTCGCCATATCGGGCGTCATCAATACGGTCATGGAGAGTTCATGCTGCCCAGGCAGGGCAGCGTTAGCGCTGATTTCGGCGTCTGTCATTCGGTGCTCCTGCTCCTACGTGAGACCAATAACGGCTGCCCGTTACTCATATGCTGGGCAAACTGAGCGACGGGCAGTCATTGGCGGTTGTTTAAAACCATACCAGACCGACGGAAATAATAATGCCGGTGATAAAAAGCTGAATCAGGCAGAAGCCCATAATATCTTTCGCCTTTAGGCCCGCAATGGCGAGCACCGGGAGTGCCCAGAAGGGCTGTAGCAGGTTAGTCCAGGCATCGCCCCAAGCCACCGCCATGGCAACCCGCGGAATATCAGCTCCTAAGGCCTGAGCAGCCGGTAGCATCACCGGTGCCTGAACTGCCCACTGGCCGCCGCCGGAAGGGACGAATAGGTTGACAATACCCGCGCTGATAAACGACCAGAACGGCAGTGTATTGGTGGTGGCAAAGGAGACCAGCCACTCGGACATGCTCTCTGCTAGCCCGGACTGCACCATAATGGCCATGATGCCAGCGTAAAATGGGAATTGGATGACAATCCCAGCGCCGCCTTTAATAGCTTCGTGCAGGCTATTGAGCAGATTACGCGGCGTGCGGTGCAACACAATGGCTAGGAACAGAAACATAAAGTTAACGACGTTAAGGTTTAAGCCACCACCCCTTAGCAGGAAGTGATCAAGCAAGAACAGCAGCCCCGGCACACCGACCAGCAGGGCGAGGGTAAAGCTATTTTCCAGGCGTTCAGCAGGACGAGTAATGCGGCCAACCGGCTCTGGCTCTTCATTCAGAACATTTGGGTCGACATAGACACTATCCTTCTCATCCGGCAGCATCATGCGGTTTACCAGTGGGATGGCAATAAATAGGCAGGCCACAATAGCGAGGTTGAAGAAGGCGAAAATCGTAGAGCCGGTACCAATCACTCCAATTTGATCGGCGGAAAAATGCCCTTCGGTAGCGATGGTTAGCGGTATTGAGCCTGCCAAACCGCCGTGCCACACCACAAAGCCTGAGTAAGCACTGGCCACTAATAGCCGATAGTCAACGCGGATCAGCCGAGCCAGCTCTTTGGCAAATAGCGCGCCGACCACAAGGCCAAACCCCCAGTTAATCCAGCTGGCCGCCAATGAGACCAGCGTCACTAGGATGATTGCACCGCCAGGGGATTTAGCAGTACCGGCTATTTTCTGCAGAATGCGTTTTACTGGCGGTGAGCTTGCCAGCATAAAACCGGTGACCAGCACCAGCAGCATCTGCATAGAGAACGTCAGCAAGCCCCAGAAGCCATCACCCCAGAAGCGCAGTACTGCCAGCGGTGTTTGCCGCTCAATGGCGATTGCGGCGGCCGAGGCAATTAACGTCAGCAATAGTACGAAAATATACGGGTCGGGGAGATAGCGCTCCACCAGCTTTACCGCCGGTTTTGAGATCATTTTAAGCATGGGATGCTCTCTTTATTCATTATTAGGAAGTGGCTAAGCAAGGTCTTGGAAGTGTAACGGCATAGCTAATATACGGGTGAGTACGGAAATTTTCACGTTGAAGCTGCCCGCTTAATCTTACGTTAGCGTAGTTGAGGTTAATTGCGCCTGTTTTAACGCTAATGGTTTAACCGGTAGGGGCGATGGTAGTGAAAATAGTAGTAGACGATCAGCACCGCCGAGCGCACTAGCGTGAACAGCATAAACGCCAGCCAGAGCCCATGATTGCCCAATCCCTGGGTTAACCACCAAATGGGCAGGTAGGCGGCTAGGCCAATAAAGATACTGTTACGCATTTCACGTACCGCAGTGGTGCCAATAAACACCCCATCAAGGAGGTAGCTCCATACCGCAATCAGCGGCATGACGACCATCCAGGGCAAGTACTGCGCCGCAGTTGCACGCACCTCTTCAAGGCCGGTGAGCAGCGCTATGAGCGCATTGCCGCCCAGCGCGAACAGCAGGGCGGCAGCGCCAGCCGTCCATAATGAAAATCGCGCGGCGGCGCGCACAGTGGCGGCAAATTCCTGCCAATCCTGACGGCCATAGGCGCGCCCAATCAGTGATTCGGCAGCGTGGGCAAAGCCGTCCAGGGCGTAGCTGGTGAGCATGATAAATTGTAGCAGCACAGCGTTGGCAGCAAGCACTGTGTCGCCCTGGCGAGCGCCTTGAGCGGTAAAGAACGCCATGGCAAACAGCAGGCCGAGGGTGCGCACAAATAGGTTGGCGTTGACGTTAAACAGGGCTGTGTAAGCTGCGAGTGCCAGCAGACGCTCGCGCAAAAAATGGCCATCCAGTCGGGTTAGCTGGCGAAGCACCAGGTAGCTGCCAAACGCTAGGGCACTGTAGTCAGCGATTACGCTCGCCCAGGCCACGCCGTTGCTGGTCATTCCCAGACCCACCACAAACCATAAATCCAGCACGATATTAACGCTGTTGGTGAGCAGTAGAATCATTAGCGTAACGCGGGAGTTCTGTTGGCCCAAAAACCAGCCCAGAATGGCGTAGTTGGCGAGCACCGCCGGTGCAGACCAGAGGCGTATATGGGCGTACTCGCGGGCTAAATCGGTCGCTACTTCACTACCATCTAAGAGCCATAAACCGAGCGTAATCAGCGGCGAGGCAAACACAATCAGCAGGCTACCAATCACCAGCGCCATGATCAGCGACTGCCCCAGCAGGTTGCGCACGTCTGTATCGCTCTCGCGCCCCATGGCTTGGGCGACTAGCCCCGTAGTACCCATGCGCAAAAAGCCAAACCCCCAATAGAGGAAGCTAAACAGTGTGGCGCCGAGGGTAACGCCGGCTAAGTAGCGGGAGTCGGGCAAGTGCCCGACAACAGCGGTATCCACCAACCCGAGCAGTGGGACGGTGATATTGGAGAGGATGATTGGCCAAGCAAGGGCCCAAATCCGCATTGGGTTTAGGCGGCAGTGATGATGCGGTACTTCTTCATCAACTGTTCTTGGCTTTCGTGGCGTTCAGGGTCAAGTGGAATGCAGTCCACCGGGCAGACCTGTTGGCATTGAGGTTCGTCATAGTGACCCACGCACTCGGTGCATAGGTTAGGGTCAATGACGTAGATCTCCTCACCGGGGGAGATCGCATCATTGGGGCATTCGGGCTCGCAGACGTCGCAGTTAATGCACTCGTCGGTAATCATCAGGGCCATGGGCATACCTCGCAGATGGCATTAACACCCAGGTAGCGTATAGATACCTGAGTGTTTTACTCAACAATGGCGTTGGTTAGCTAGTGTAGTGGTTACGCAGCGCTTCGGCGACCTGAGGATGCACCAGGGGGGAAATATCGCCGCCAAGCTTGGCAATTTCGCGCACGATGGTTGAAGAGATATACGAATTTTCTACCGCGGGGGTTAAAAACACGCTCTCCAGCTCCGGGTTTTGTGCGCGGTTCATATTGGCCAACTGCAGCTCGTACTCAAAGTCAGAGACCGCGCGCAGGCCGCGCAGAATGATTGTCGCACCCTGTTCGTGCATCATGGTTGTGAGCAGGGTCGAGAAGCCGATCACCTCAACGTTGGGCAGCGGCGCGCAGACCGCTTTCACTAAGCTCATGCGCGTTTCCAAGTCGAGGTGGGGGCTTTTGCCAGGGCTTGCCGCCACCGCGATGACCACTTTGTCGAACATCCGTGCGCCGCGCTCGATCAGGTCAAAATGGCCATTGGTGATAGGGTCGAAGGTGCCGGGGTAGACGGCGATATTCAGTTTGCGCGTGGTCATTCCTCGCTCTCCTCGTCCAGGCAGCCAAACGGGTTATCGCTGGTTAAGGAGACGGCGTGGTCGTAACCGGGGATATGAATCCGGTCAGCGTGAATATCCAGCTCTGGGCCCTCCAGCACCGCTTCACCAAACTGATAGCGTGGAGCGTAGTGGCCACGGTCTGCCTGGGCCAAGTAGGCCGCTGCCGCTTCGCGGGTGGTTTCGCGACGGGTTTTCCAGGCGTTCACCGCCGCCGCGCCGTGGCGCTGCGTCAGCAGGCGTTCGGTCACCGCAGGTGAAAGCACCACGCCGGTGGCGTTGTTGCCGCCGAAGCCCTTGGCGTTAATAAAAGCAGCGTCCGCGCGAAAAGTTTGTGCCGTTTGAGAAAAGCGCAGCCGCTCAGCATAGACATCGTCAGCCACCGTATCCAGCGTGGGAATGCCCGGCAGCAAGTCGTGGGCAAAACTACCCAGTGCGCTCGCCAACTGGTCGCCCGCCGCGGAGCCTTGTGAGTGGCCAATAAAGGCTTTAATCGCCACTACGGGCCAGTCGCTAATGCCGTTGGCGCGGGCAATTTCGTCGAACACATGGGATTCGGTAATGCGGTTTTTGGGTGTGCTGGTGCCGTGAGCGTGCAAAAAGCTGCGCTCTTTAAGGGATTTTTCTCCCAGCATATCGCGCACCAACGCAGTCGCTTTGCCGAGGGTGATGTAGTTGCCGATGCCCGGCGCCGAAATCGAGCGCTTGTAGCCATCGGCATTAACGAACACATCAGGCACCGCTCCGAGAATATCCGCGCCGACTTCCAACGCTAGGGCATCGTCCATCAGCAGCACGAACTGGCTGGCTTCCGCCATGGTAAAGCCACAGTTGCGCGCAAACGGACGGCAGGCGCGCTGATAATCGCTGTCGGTGAGCAGCTCCAGAGCATCCAGGGCTTTCAGACCAGCGTCGTCAGCTAGCGCACCCATGGCCCGGAAACCCTCGATGATTTCCGGGGTGATGGGAGCGTCTGCAGTACCCACCATCACAACACGACGGCGTCCGGCGCGAATGTCATCAATACCCAGGCGCAGGTTATAGAGAAAGCTGGCACAGGCGCCTAACGCTGCGCCTGTGCCACCTACGCTACCCAGTACATAGGCATTCAAAAAGTCGGCGGGCATCTGACCATAGCCCAGAGGCATTTGCTTGGAGGTGGCGCGTTGACCACTCACCAGGCTTTTCAGTAAGCCGCCCCAGCCTTGATCGTCTAGCTGTCCAATGGAGTTCCCGGCGTACACGGCAATATGATCCGGATTTAACTGTTGGCGCAGCGTCTCCCAAGAAAGACCGCTGGCGCCCAGGCAGTCGCTGGCACCAAATACCGCCAGCGATAGCCCGCGGGGGTGGTGCACGCTGCGGTAGAGGTTTGCGGGGTCAAAGCCGCTGGGTAGCTGGGCCGCCGCGCGTACCTTGGGTAACTGCGCGTCGGGAAGCAGTACCTCTAACACCCCTGCAGGTACGCTCACCTCTACCTCGCGGACATCAATGTCGCGCACCTGCCAATCCTCCGGCAGGTGTTCGGGTAACTGGCGGCGGCGCAGGGTAAAGCGTAGCGGCTCGGCCAACTGCATACTGGCTTGCCGGTTTGACGGCATGCCAGGGTCGAGAAAGCGAGGGTCTTCGTTGCGTCGGATCAGGGTGTGGTTCAGCACCTGATCGCGCAGCGACTGCGCTGGAGCCTCTACGGGCTGACCTTGACTATCGTGCCACCCCTCTTCGGAGTGCTCGACTAGACGCATAAGCGCGGCCAAGCCTTCCAGTGTCTGGCGTTGCTGGTCAGCAGGAAGGGCATCAAGCACGGTGCGGCGGAAGGCCTGATGGCCAGAGGTTCTGCCAGCGGGATTGATGCCGCCCATGCCGACAATCACCGGTAAGTGTGACAAGCCGGGTTCCTCGTGGTGCGGTGGTGGTAATAACAATTATCGGCAAAAGTACTCGGTATATGATGCCTAGTACCATGCGCTTAATAAGTACGCTAAGAAGCACGTTATGCGTGATCATAGCACCGGCTGAGCAACGGCGTCATGCCGCAAGCGTTCGAGACTGATAGAATCACGCTTTTCAGCCGAGTAATGGCATGCAGCATACTTCTCGACCAGTGGTTTCTAATCAGCCAGGCCCACATCAGGATCTCGCCCGACGAGTGAGCCGAGCGTTAACGCATCCGCTACGTAAACCAATCGCCGAACACACGCAGCGCAGTTTCGCCCTGGCGGCAGAGTGGTTCGTGGGCCGTCAGGCACCGTTGATACTCGATTCGGGCTGTGGCGTGGGGATATCGACCCGCCAACTGGCGGTGCAGTTCCCTGCCCATGCGGTAATCGGCGTGGATCGCAGCGAGGATCGTTTGGGGCGCGATCACGGCCAGTTGCCTGACAATGCGCTGCTGGTAAGAGCGGATCTGGTCGACTTTTGGCGCTTGGCCTATCAGGCTGGCTGGGCGCCAGAGTATCACTTTCTCCTTTATCCGAACCCTTACCCCAAGGCGGGGCACCTAAAAATGCGCTGGCATGGCCATGCGGTTTTACCCACACTGTTGGCGCTTGGCGGGTGTCTTGAGTTGCGCTCCAACTGGTTCCTCTACGTTGAAGAGTTTGCTTTGGCAGTGGCACAGGTAACCGGCAAACAGGCAGCGGTGACTGAAATTGCGCCTAAAGGGGACTATTTAACCCCTTTCGAAGCTAAGTATGCTCAGAGTGGTCAGGTTCTGTGGCGTTTATGCGTTGAGTTGGAGCGAACATGACGTTTGTCTATTTGGTGTTGGCGATTGTGGCCGAAGTGATCGCCACGAGCGCCTTAAAAGCCTCCATGGGCTTCACGCGCCCGCTACCCAGCGTGGTGGTGGTAGTGGGTTACGGGTTAGCTTTTTATTTGCTCAGCCTGGTGCTGCGCACGCTGCCGGTAGGGGTTGCCTATGCGATTTGGGCAGGCCTGGGCATTGTGCTGGTCACCTTGGTCGGCATAGTGGTATTCGGTGAAAAGCCTGATTTGCCGGCGGTGATAGGAATTAGTTTGATAGTAGCAGGCGTGGTAATGCTGCAAATGTTTTCAAAAATGAATGTGCATTGAGGAGCTGTAATGGGGTGTTTTTTTGCTGTTAAGCGCATGCAGCGCTGGTCGCTGGTGACAGGTGTAGCCACATTGGCGCTGTGTGCCAGCACCAGTCTGTTCGCCGATTTCAATCGCCTGGGCCAACTGCAGAGCAAAGGCTTTTCGATTAGTGCAGAAGCACGCCTTTTGGATGCTGATGCAGGCGCCAATGCGTTGTTGGGCAGCATCACCCCGGATCGCCAGCTGTCGCCCGCTTCAGTCACTAAAGCCTACTTGTCGGCGGCGGCGCTAAACCGTTTTGGCCCCCAGCACCGCTTTACCAGCCAACTGGTCAGCTCCGCTAGCATTGAAAATGGGGTGTTACGCGGTGACTTGGTGTTTGAGGGCGGCGGGGACCCGGGCCTAACCACTGAGAACCTTTGGCGTTTGGTGCAGCGTTTGCACTTAGCCGGGGTGCGTGAGGTAGAGGGGGCGTTGGTGGTCAGCCAGTGGCGCTTTGGGTCAGTGGACTGTATTACCACGGACCGCTGTAATGCCCTGACTCGGGTTGCCAATGCCTATAGCGCGCCGCTCTCCTCAGCTGGCGTTAACTTTGGTAGCTGGTGCGTTAATGTCGCACCAGCGACGAACGCGGGTGAGCCCGCCCAAGTGGGGCTATGCGATAGCCAGACGTCGCTGATCACCATTGATAACCAAGTAATCACCCGCCCCGCCAATAGCGGTACTGAGATTAGCGCTGAACGAATTACCGATGAGCGTGGCGACGTGATGCGCTTGACGGGGCAGATCTCCACCAATGCCACTGCACGCGATGTCTACCGTGGCGCAGGGGATGCCGCCGAAACAACCGCGCAAGTGCTAATGGGCATGTTGAACCAGGCGGGTATACAGGTGCGCGAACCGTGGCGCGTTAGCTCGTCTCAGCCGCCTAGCAGCGCCCAGCGTCTGGCGGCGGTGGACAGCCAGCCACTGCAAGAGCTATTGCTGCGCATCATGAACTACTCCAATAACTATATGGCCGATGTGCTGGCGCTGGATCTCGTCGAGACACCCCAGGCACAGCTACGCCAGGCGGGCCAGGCGATTGAAACTTACGCCCACAGCCTGCCCGGGCACGGGCCGTTAACATTGTATAGTGGTAGCGGACTGACCACTGAAAACCGCACATCGGCCCAGGGCGTTAACGTAATGCTGGAGGACATGTTTCGTCAAAGTAGCCTGTTTCCCAGCTTTGTGGCGGCCTTTCAGTCACCCGCTAACGGGGTAATGCGCTTCATTCGGCGAGGTTCCTCCACGTTTCAAAACAATGTCATGATCAAAACCGGCACGCTTAACCAACCTTTTGCAGTACGCGCCGCGGCGGGCTATTTTCGCACTGCGCAAGGGCGCTGGGGGGTGTTTAGTGTCATGGTCAATGGTAACGGCAGTACGCCTTATTTAAGCTGGACTGAAGTGCTGGATCCGTTGTCACAGGATCTAGAAGCAATGATGTTAGCGAATTGAACAAACTCTACGCTCACAAGGTGAGGCGATCTGCATGAAACCTGGGCATACCGGTTTAACACATTTGGTTCACTCCACGCGCTATTCGTGGAAAGGCCTGAAAGCGGCGTTCAGAAACGAGGCGGCTTTCCGTCAAGAGGTCGGCATTACGGTAGTACTGCTGCCGCTTGCCTGGTGGATCGGTGAAGGACCTATCAGTTGGCTACTGCTAGTGGGTAGTCTGTTTTTTGTACTGATAGTGGAGCTGCTTAATAGTGCGATTGAGAACGTGGTGGATCGGATTGGTACCGAGCACCATGAGCTTTCAGGGCGGGCCAAGGATATTGGTTCGGCGGCGGTGATGCTGTCGCTGATCATGGCCGGGCTTACCTGGGGGCTATTGGGCTGGGAAAAATTCTTTAGCTAAGCAGGTAATTGAAAGCGAACGTTTTTGACGCGCTGTCAGCGAGGTAGTTATGCAAGTGAACGACGATTTCTTACCGTTGTCGACGCTGCCAGCGTCGTTACATACTGCCACCCAATCCGCCTGGAAGCGGCTACGCGAGGCGCTTGCTCAAGCCGATAATGTCGCCGAGATTACCAAGCAGGAATTGCCTTCCAGTAATTGGCAAGGGCTTTCGGAGCAGCGTCGCGAGGCGCTTGCTAGAGTATTGACCATCTCGACCTTCGCGCTGGATACCTTGGTTCGCTACCCCCAGTGGTTGGCCGAGTTGGATATTGCCGGTGAGTTGGACGTAAACCCAGGTCGAGATGAGCTGGCTAGCTGGCTGAGTGAGTCACTTGAGAGTGCCGAAGACGAAGAGGCGATGCAGCGGGTAATCCGCCGTTTTCGTCGCAAGCGTATGCTGGGGATTATCTGGCGTGACCTTAACCGTGCCTCTGGCCATAGCATGTGGAGTACCGCCACGGCGGTGTCTGAGCTTGCCGAAATATGCTTGGAAGCGGCATTAACCTGGCTTGAACGTTTTTACGCGCCGCGTTGGGGCTTACCTGCCCCACGTAAAGACGGCACGCCCCAGCGTCTGGTGATTCTGGGTATGGGCAAACTAGGTGCTGGGGAGCTGAACCTCTCTTCCGATATCGATCTGATCTTTGCCTTCCCTGAAAAAGGTGAGACGCAAGGTGGGCGCAAACCGTTAGAGCACCAGGAATACTTTACCAAGCTGGGGCAAAAGCTGATTGCCGCCCTGGATGCCATGACCGCCGACGGCTTCGCCTTCCGTGTCGATATGCGCTTGCGGCCTTTGGGCGACGGTGGGCCGCTGGTGGGCTGTTTTGCCATGCTCTCTAGCTACTACCAGGATCAAGGCCGCGAATGGGAGCGTTACGCCATGCTCAAGGCGCGCCCGGTCGCGGGGGATCTGGACGCGGGCGATGAGCTGTTGGCCGGGCTGCGCCCCTTTGTGTATCGCAAATACCTGGATTTTGGCGCCATTGAGTCGCTGCGTGAACTGAAAGCGATGATCAACCGCGAAGTGAAGCGCAAAGGCATGCAGAGCAATATCAAACTTGGCTCCGGCGGCATTCGTGAGGTTGAGTTCGTCGTGCAGGCGTTCCAACTGATTCGCGGCGGCCGCGATACGGAGCTGCAGGTGACATCGCTAAAAACGGCGCTCAATCGTTTGCCCGAGCTGGGCCTGTTGCCGCAGGAAGTGGTCGATGAGCTGCTGCCTGATTATGCTTTTCTGCGCGATGTCGAACACGCTCTCCAAGCACTGGAAGACCGTCAGACACAGACCTTGCCCAGCGATGATGCTGATCGTGAACGGGTAGCCTTCGCCATGGGGCATGAAGATTGGCCGGGGTTGATAGCCCAGCTTGACGAAGTGCGCGAGCGGGTGCGCCAACACTTTGATGCCGTGATTGCCGACCCCGAAGAGGATGTCGATGAGGCCAACGATGATAGCCAGCTTGGCTTGGCTCAGTGGCGGCTTATTTGGCGCGGCGAGTTAGAAGTGCAGGAGGCCAGCGCGTACCTGGCCGAGGCGGGTTTTAACGAGCCAGAAAAAGCCTTGAAGCGGCTGCATAGCCTTTATCATTCTCGGCAAGTGCAAAGCATGCAGCGGATTGGCTTCGAGCGCTTGGATGCGTTAATGCCGCTGCTGTTGGATGCGGTGGCGGGCAATGAAGCACCGGATACCGCGCTTGAACGGGTACAGCCGCTGATTGAGGCCGTACTGCGGCGTACAGCTTACCTTGCGCTGCTGCGCGAAAACCCCCAGGCGCTCGAACACCTGATGCGCTTGTGCGCCGCGAGCCCCTGGATAGCTGAACAGCTGTCGCGTTATCCCATTCTGCTCGACGAGCTGCTGACGCCAGAAACGCTGTATACCCCCGCCGATAAAGCGCGCCTTGCCGATGAGCTGCGCCAAACGCTGAATCGTTTGCCAGAGGATGATGAAGAGGCCCAGCTAGAGGCATTGCGCGTTTTTAAACACGCTCAAACCCTGCACGTAGCGGCGTCGGATATCGTGGGTACTCGGCATCTAATGAAAGTAAGCGATTACTTAACCTATATCGCCGAAGTCATTCTCGATGCCGTGTTGGCGATGGCGTGGAAGCATATTACCCGCAAGCACGGTGTTCCTGAGGGGCTGAATGCCGGGGAAGCGGCTTTTCTGATCGTTGGTTACGGCAAACTGGGCGGCATTGAGCTGGGCTACAGCTCCGATTTAGATCTTGTTTTCCTTCACGATAGCGATGGTCAGGGCACAACTGTTGGTCCACGACCCATTGATACGCCAGTGTTTTTTACCCGTCTGGGACAGCGTATTATTCACCTGCTCACCGCGGTAACGCCCACCGGCACGCTGTATGAAGTGGATATGCGCCTGCGGCCTTCGGGTAATTCAGGACTATTGGTGACATCGCTTAAAGCCTTTGCCGAGTATCAGCGTCAGAATGCCTGGACCTGGGAGCACCAGGCATTGGTGCGCGCCCGGGTGGTGGCGGGTAGCGATTCGCTGGCCGAGAAATTCAGTCAGTTACGGGGCGATATTCTAGGTGGTGAGCGAGATAAAGCTGCACTGCGCGAAGAGGTGGTCAAGATGCGTCAGAAAATGCGCGACCATCTGGGCAGTAAAACCACCAGCAATACCTTTAACGTCAAACACGATGCGGGCGGTATGGTGGATATCGAGTTTCTCTGCCAATACGCGGTGTTAGCGCTTGCTCACCAAACGCCTGCGTTACTTACCTACAGCGATAATATCCGCATTCTAGAGAGCCTGACCGAGAGTGGGCACTTACCAGCTGAAGAGGCAGAGCGTCTTCGCGAGGCTTATCTGGCTTATCGCAGCGCTACGCACCGAGCGGCGCTCACCGGTCAGAAAGCACTCAGCGATGGTGAGGAATTCCGTGCGCATCGCGATATAGTCACCGCGCTCTGGCAGCGCTTTCTTGAACCTTCCACCGCCGATAACCGCTAGTCAGACGGTAACCAGGACGCAACAGTGATAACAAGGAATAGGGCTGGGCGGTCCGTATGATTGGACATATTCTGGCCACGCTATTGCCAGTATTTTTAATCGCTGGCTGTGGCGCAGCCTATGGGCGCTACCGTACACCGGATATTCGCAGTCTCAATACCCTCAACATGGAGCTGTTCGTTCCGCTATTGGTGTTCGCCGTGCTGGCTGACCGGCAAGCGCCGTTAGCTGAGTACGCCTGGCTGGCCACGGCAGCGATAGCAGTAGTGCTGGGGTCGGGGCTTGTACTTTGGCCGCTGGCAAAGTGGCTAAAGCTGGATAGCAAAATCTTCCTTCCGCCGATGATGTTCAACAATGCGGGCAATATGGGCGTACCGCTGCTGGTGTTGGCATTTGGTGCTGAGGCGCTTCCTGCGGCGGTGGTGGTGTTTATCGTTGAAATGCTGCTGCACTTTTCGGTGGGGCTTTACATGCTTAACCCGCGCACTTCGCTATGGCGAATGCTGCGCATGCCAATTGTACTCGCGAGTCTGGCGGGTTTAGCGGTGAATATCAGTGGCCTGCCGCTGCCTGGCTGGCTGCTGGAGGCGATGCATATGCTAGGCGGGGTATGTATTCCGCTAATGCTGTTTGCGTTAGGGGTGCGGCTCTTGGAGATCGACTTTAGCGATTGGCGTATGGGGATACTGGGGGCGGTGCTGTGTCCGATTTCCGGATTAGTAATTGCTTTGCCGTTGATGTGGCTACTGCCACTAAATGCGCTTCAGGCGGCGGTGCTGCTGGTATTTGCGGCACTGCCGCCTGCGGTGTTGAATTACTTGGTCGCAGAGCAGTATAAGCTGGCGCCACAAAAAGTGGCTTCGCTGGTGCTGATTGGTAACCTGGGCAGTCTGGTCGTTATGCCGCTGACCTTGGCCGCGGCATTTACCTGGGTTTACGCGCCGCTGTAACAAAGTATACGGCACTAGGTGGCGCGAAAAAGTGACTAACGGGTTAACGATCATCTTTAACTTCATCGATCATCTTTAACTTCATAGCTGCCTTCCAAGACATCCTGATGACCAGGACGGTTTTGCGCAGACGTATGCGGGGAAGCATGTCCGTGAGAATGCCCTTGAGAATATCCCCCACCTATATCCTGTGCCTGCTGGGCGCGCATCTGCTCCATACGCTTTTTCATTTTATGGCGCATAAACGGCATCATTGCCCAGCCAATCAGCAAGAAAAACAGGCCGAGTACCACGCCGACTATCATTAACGCGCCAAACGCCAGCCACGTGAGCAGCAGCTTCAAGCTGCCCGCCACTCCGGTGGGTTGAGTTTGCGCAGCACGGGCGCGCCATTGGTTAGCCGCTTGCCATGCAGCGTTGCGTTGGTCGCGATTCATCTGTGGCATGAGAGCCTCCATCGGTTATTCGCACCCATTGGAACACAGTAGCTCTAGCAAGTTCACTGCTTGGCCACAGTGCGATTAGATTTTTCAACTGTTACCATTAAGCTGTACAAGGCAAGTTTAGTTGTACAAGCATGCGCTTAATACGCAGTGCTTACCTAAACAGAGCTCATTTAACAGGACGGTTATATGGCTAATCATGGAGGCAAGTCGGTATTCATCGCATCGGTGGTGATTATTTTTGGCTTGGTAGTTGTTGGGGCGTCATTTCCTGAAGGATTTGCAAACGTTGCAGAGGGCGCACTGACTACTGTTACCGGGCTATTCGGGTGGTTTTATCTATTTTCGGTTTTTGGTTTTGTCATTTTTCTGTTTGGCCTGGCGCTAAGCAAGTATGGCAAGGTGCGCTTAGGCCCCCAGGACAGTCGACCCAACTATACATTCTTTTCGTGGATCAGCATGCTGCTGGCCGCAGGCTTTGGTGTCGGACTGGTCTTCTATGGCATGGCGGAACCCATGTTTCACTTCATTGAGCCGCCCTATGGCGACAGAACCGCCGAAACCGAAGCGGCCGCCCGCTACGCTATTCAATACAGCTACTTTAACTGGGGGATACACCAGTGGGCAGCTTTCTCGATTGTCGGTTTGATCATTGCCTATTTTCAGTTCCGCAAAGGGCAGGCAGGACTGGTGTCGTCCGTACTGTCATCGATAACGGCTAAGAATCCTAAAATTCGTCCCTACGCTTCCTGGCTGGATGTATTTGCCGTGGTCGCCACCGTAATGGGGGTGGCTACCTCGTTAGGGTTAGGTGTGCTGCAGATGAATGGCGGTTTAAACGCTGTGTTTGGCCTGCCGGAGAACGGTTTCTGGCAGTTTGTGATTCTTTTCGTGATGTTCTGCGCCTATATGGCTTCCACCTGGTCGGGTTTGGATAAAGGCATTAAACGCCTCTCTAACCTTAATATGATTTTATGCATCGGGTTGATGCTGTATGTGCTGTTCACTGGCCCAACCGTGGCGATATTAGAGACCATCACGGTGGGGATTGGTGACTATCTGCAGAACTTTATCGGCATGAGCCTGCGCATTTCTCCCTATGGTGATAATGAGTGGGCAAGCAACTGGACGATTTTCTACTGGGCCTGGGTGATTGCCTGGTCGCCGTTTGTAGGTACCTTTATTGCCCGGGTATCACGGGGGCGTACCATCAAAGAGTATGTGTTTGGGGTGCTGTTCGTACCGCCGCTGCTGGCCTGTTTATGGATTGGCGTATTCGGTGGCGCGGCGCTGCACATGGAGTTGAACGGTACCGATATCGGTCTTGCTGCCGCAACCCAGGATAATATAACCGTCGCACTGTTCGAGATGTTTGAGTTGATGCCCTTTACCGGCGTGCTGTCGGTCGTTGCGATGCTGCTGATCTTTATTTTCCTGGTCACCTCCGCTGACTCGGCCTCGTATATCGTGGCGCAAATGACCGATAATGGTTCGATCAATCCGCCGCTCTATAAGCGCGTCATTTGGGGTGTGCTGATCGCCGCTATTTGCCTGACGTTAATTGCCTCAGGTGGCTTAACGGGGCTGCAATCGGCTTCGGTGCTGTCGGCACTGCCGTTCACCTTTATCTTGTATATGATGGTGTTCGTATTAGTTCAGGAACTACGCGCCGACCGCAAGGCGATGCTAACGCAGCTTTATCGCCGCCATGGCGAAACGCCGGTGGGTGCGGACGCCTTTGAAGCCGAGCTGTTAGGTGAAGAAGAGCGCTTGCGCCGTGCACCGAGTGTGGTCAATCGGCGCATTAATAGTTAGCATCAGTCATCAGCACTAATAAAAAGTAACCAAGCCTTTGATTGCGGGGCAAGGTAGTTGGGGAGCAGTGACACATGAAGCGAAAATGCTGATGGCGCGGCAAGGGCGCCATGGAGCGACACGACGGCAGGCTAAAGGAGTTGCTTTCGATCGCTGGCTAGATAGGGTAGTCACAGTAGCGGTGCTAACGGCGATGATCATTGGTCTGGCTGCTGTGGCCGCTCACTGGCTGCTTTAAAGTACCAGCTCTGTGCAATATGTGTGCTTAACGCCCGGCTTTATGCCGGGCGTTTGCGTGTTTCGACCCGGTTTCGACCCAGTCGTTTGGCGTGGTAAAGGTGCTGGTCGGCACGCTCAATCAGCGCTTCAGCACTAATTGATAAGCCGGGCGACATGCTGGCAACACCCATGCTAACGGTAAGCTCTGAATGGGTGCTTGAAAAAGCATGAGGAATGGCCAGTGACAGCACTGCTTCGCGCAAGCAGTTGGCAACGCCCACAGCGTCGTCATGATCCTGACCTGGCAGTACACAGACAAATTCTTCGCCGCCGTAGCGGGCGAGTAAATCCCTGGCGGGGGCAATGCACTGATTGAGCGCTTTTGCTACGGCGCGCAGGGTGTCGTCGCCCATGGCGTGCCCATAATGATCGTTAAACTCCTTAAAGTTATCGATATCGATAAAAATCACCGATAGCGGCTGCTGGGTTTGCTGCGCCAAGTGCCAGTGTTGTTGATAAAACTCATCGAAGTGGCGTCGGTTCGCCACGCCCGTCAAGCCATCCATATTAGAGAGATGATGGAGCTGGTCGCGCTGCTCCAAGCCTTGCTGAAACGCGTTTAACAAATGATCCAAACTATCCACCAGATGCCCTAACTCATCATGCTGATGTCCTCGCAACATTGGCTTGGGCCACTGGCCGGGACGATTGGGATCGGTTTGGGCAATAGCTGCGTGTACCTTGAGCAATGGGCGAGTAATAAATAGATGAAAAAAAGCGATCACCACTAGGCTTAAAATAAACGCCTCTAAAATACTCACCCCGACCACCGTGTAAATACGCGCGAGGAACTGCTGGGTTAAGTAGCCTTCTGCCAGCATCAGCTCAATCTCGCCGACGACAGCTTCCGGCATGTCGCTGCCCATGTAGTAGGCGAGGTCGGTTTGGTGGTGCAGTATATCGCCAAATAAATATTGGCTGAGCCAAGTCGAATCAGCCTGTTTTGGCCTCTCAAATTCAGCCAGAGCGCGCCCAAAATCGTCACGAATCGACACCCATGCGACCTCGTCAGCATTAAATAGCCCATAGGCGATTTGGTGGGCGAGGTCGGGGTTAAGCTGGAAAGCGGCCTCTGCTGCGGCGCCGTTAACGACCGCCAACTGTTGAGTAATGCGTTGCTCGGTTTCCTGGCGCATATTGGTAGCGTGGCTGAGAAGTTCAATACTTCCTGCTACACCACTAATCAGCATAGCAATGAGCAGGGTGAGTAGCGCTTGCTTAGTGGTCAGGCTGCCTTTTTTAGGCGCGACGCCAGTGGTCAACATAGGAAAGCGAGGGCGGGGACTTATCACTGGCTCTCCCCCTGCAGGGCATCCAGCTGGGCTTGCAGTCGCTCCAGCAGTGCTTTCGAAACGTTGAGGTGGCAGGCGAGATAAAGCGGTGCGCGATAAAAAGTAAATAAATGCGCTAGCGCGATGTCCTGTTCATGTGCCATAAATTCACCGGTTGCTTTGCCTGTCACAATCACATCTAGTAGCCCCGCCTTTAAACGCGCGATATTTTCTCGCTCCGAAGGAGCAAGTAGCACATTAATGCCGCTATCAGCGACGTAATCGCCTATGGCATCTTCCCTAAAACTGCCCACTCGCCAAGCGTTCAGCCCGGAAAGTGAATCAACATTGAGCCCACGCTCGGCTAAACTGAACGCTGCCCATTCATTGACGACCAGTGGCCCCACCCAGTGAAACAGCGCTTCACGCTCAAGGGTGCGGGTGGTGGAGTAGACGCAATGGTTCTCCCTTAAGCGTGCTTCGGTGTAAGCGCGTGCCCAAGGCAGCAGCCGAAAATTAGCCTCTATGTCAGCTTGGCGAAGCGCATCACGTAGCAGTCGCGTCGCACTACCGATTATTTGCCCTTGGTCGTCCGAATAATTGAACGGTGGATACTCTTCGGTATTGATCGTCAGCGGCATCGCATGAAGTGGCAGACTGCAGCTACCGATAACGGTGATCAGGGCAACGCCCATGCAGTATTGCCATCGGCGAGTTAGGTCGTTAGCCATCGTCAACTACCTCTCGACTCGTCCTGCTTGCACCCTGTTTAAGGCCTGCTGCATCAGCGCTACCAGACGTGGATCCGTGGCTTTGTTGATGGCAAAGTATAGCGAAGATTCGCTGAGGGTGTGTGTGGGGGTTAAAATATCTTTAGGATAACCTTCTGACTCCGCTATCCAGCCAGCCACATTCTGACTGTAAGCCCATAGGTCAACTCGCCCGCGGGTTAGCATATTGAGTGCGCTTCGGTTATCAATAGCGGATACGAGTAAGTGCTCAGGATAGCCAGCTTCCAACAGTGCCTGGGCACCGATATCTTCCCGAATGACCGCTACGGTCAGGCCGCGATCAATCGCTTGAGCCAAAGAATCAACCACAATCGGTGCGTCGCGGTGGGCTAGCAGTACGACCCGGTCTTGAGCAATCGGCCCCACCCAGTGGAAATTGACCTCTCTTGAGGGCGTACGCGTAGTGGAAAATAGCACCGTATTAGGTTGGCTGCGCGCCAGCTCATAGCCGCGAACCCAAGGGTAGTGACGGACGTCATTACGGCTTAATGGTGTTTCTGTCGCTGCAAAAATAGCCTCCAACAAATCAATCGATATCCCGGTTAATTGCTGATTATCGATATAGTTATAGGGCGGGTACTCTTCAGTAATAAAGGTTAATGCCGCCAAGGTGTCGGGCTCATCAGCCTGTCCGCTTGCGACGATTGCCAGCCAGAGGCATAGCGTGGCCATCAACCTGGTTAAGGGTTGTCGGTACACTGGCCGTAGAGATGGCTGGGCTAATCCCATCGCAGTTCTATCCGTATTACTGATCAATCAATCAAACTTAGAGCAACGCTGGTCGGCTGTCATCTCTAATCTGCCAACGCAAGCCGTGGCGCCTTGGCGGTTCTATCTGCTAGCCTTACGGCTTCCCCTGTGAGAGAAAACTAATGCTGCCTGCTAACACTGCTAAGGCGACGGATGGCTACGCATCGCGTCGAGAAATTTTCGGCTGGGCGATGTTTGATTTTGCCAACCAGGCCTACACGCTTTTGATTATTACCGTGGTATTTGGCGAGCTTTTCACCACAGTCATTGTGGGGGATCGGGGCGATAATTTCCGGTTGGCCAACTTTTTGTGGAGCCTGGCCCTGGCGATTAGTTATCTAATGGTGGTGATTACCGCGCCGTTGTGCGGAGCGGTGATGGATTACCGGGCGGAGAAAAAACGCTTTCTGCTGATTAGTTATCTCGCCACCGTGGTCACTACGGGCATGCTCTACTTCGTTGAGCCGGGCTATGTCGTTATCGGCTTGTTATTGATCGTGCTGTCTAACTACGCGTACTCCATGGGGGAGTCATTTATTGCTGCATTTTTACCTGAACTTGGGCCGCCGCAGTCGCTGGGCAAAATTTCTGGCTTTGGCTGGGCGCTCGGCTACATCGGTGGACTGTTTGCGGCAGGTTTTACCCTGGTGGTGCTAGGCGAGGCCAGCGCGGAAAACTTTGAGCGCATACGCTGGGTGGGGCCCTTTGCGGCCGGCTTTTTTCTGATTACCGCTATTCCTACGTTTTTATGGCTAAAAGAGCGTGGCACCCCTCAGCCCCGTGGCGTCTCTTATCGGCATATTGCCCTGAACCGCGTCACCACCACCCTTCACGAGCTGCGCTATTTTAAAGATCTGACGGTATTTTTGATTTCACTGCTGTTCTCGATGGCCGGCGTCTACATCATCATCGCGTTCGCCTTTATTTATGGTGCTCAAGTGATCGGCTGGGATGAAAGCGTACGTAATATCATGTTTATTATTGTCCAAGTGACCGCTGCAGCAGGGGCTCTGGGGTTTGGCTGGATACAGGATCAGCTAGGTGCCAAGCGAACGTACCAAATGACCCTGGCGCTATGGGTGTTGGCGATTATTGCTATCTGGGCAACGCCGGAGATGACGCAGTGGGTAAACGGGCAGTTTGACCTGCAGTGGCAGGCACAGTACGTATTTTTGATAGTCGGCTGCCTGGCGGGGCTTAGCCTGGGTTCCAGCCAATCTGCCAGCAGGGCTCTGGTGGGGCTATTTTCACCCTTGGAGAAATCAGCCGAGTTCTTCGGCTTCTGGGGGCTGGCGAATAAGTTGGCAGGGGTGTTGGGGATCGTCATGCTGGGGGTGTTGCAGACGCTGGTTGGTTTGCAAGCGTCTATTCTATTATGTGTTGCCCTGTTCGTTATCGCGATGCTGATTTGCGCCAGGGTCAACGAGCGCCGTGGTCGGGAGGCGGCGCTTGCCTGGGAAGCCAACAGCTATAGCAACACTAATAACGCTAACGAGGCATCCTTACCTCAGTGAGGTGGAGCATGGCAACGCACCTGGCAGGTCAAACAGCGCAACGCGGTGGTATCGTTATGATGCTGCTGTTTTGGGTGCTGTTAATGGCGGTGGGCACTTGGTGGATTCACGGTGGTCTCGAAGAGATGATGCGCCCGAACGCGAATATTGTGCATACGCTACCTGCAGGTGAGCCGGTTACCTTAAAACGTAACCGGGCAGGGCACTTTGAAGCGCCGGGACGCATCAACGGCACGCCGGTGACCTTTTTGCTCGATACTGGCGCCACCTATGTCGCCATACCGGTCGATTTGGCTAGCGAGTTAGGCCTAAAACCGGGACGCCGCGCTTGGTTCAATACCGCCAATGGTCGAGTTGAAGGTACTTTAACCGAACTCAATGAGGTTTCTCTGGGCGGTCTAAAAGTGCAGAATGTGCAGGGGTCTATCAGCCCCGGCATGGAGCGTGACACCGTTCTACTCGGCATGAGCTTTTTAAATTTATTGTCGATTGAAATACAGTCGGGTGAGATGGTGTTGAGCCTTCCCGAGCAGTGAGTTCGGCTTGTGAATGTGCCACTGATATGATTGTCTAAATTAATACGAGTGCCAACATGCTAAGGAGTTGCTATGGGCATTGAAGTAGGTGGTTTATTAGGGCTAATTTGGCTCATCATTGTGATCTGGGCCATTGTGAAAGTAGCCAAAAGCGGCGCGGGTGGTCTTGCTAAGCTGATATGGATCCTGGTGCTGCTGTTTTTCCCGTTAGTCGGCTTAATTGCATGGTTTCTGTTTGGGCCCAAAGGGTAGCCGCTGAAAAGCAAAGCTGTTGAAAAGCCCGCTTCGTGCAATTGCGTCAAAATGTGTAGTCGAAAAAAGTAGCTAAGTAAAAAAAGGCAGGCCACTTGAACTGACCCCATAAACTTGGACAGTGAAAAACTAAGCAGCCAAGGCCTGATTTCGGTACTGCACCGGACTCAGGCCTTTTAATTTGGTCTTAATCCGCTCGTGATTGTAGTAATGGATATAGTGCNAGTGGGTGAACTTTTTCTGCAAGCCACTTAGACCATGCTGTTCAAAGTGTTTAACCCAACGCCTGACGGTTGTAGGGCCAAGACCGTACTGTCTGGCCAGACTCTTGTAACCCTGCTGTCCTTCTGCGTAGCGTTGCACTACTAGTAACTTGAACGCTTCATTATGTTTCGTCATGAAAAACACCCCAATCGTTGGATGAGCGTCCAACTTTTGGGGTGCAGTTCACACTGGTGGTCTGCCTTTTTAAGTATGCTTTAGCAATAGATATACTTAACCAAACATTACTCAATGGTGTCGTTTTCTTCCCCTGGCGGCGCCTTGTAATGCCCTGGGATTTTTAACTTCTCCCCATTGGGCAGGTCGCGCACTTGGGCTGGAACGTAAACACGCTTAATGACACTTTTCGTTTTGCTACTTCCCATGGCAGGTTCCTCCTGTCAAATTGTCGACAGTTCGCGCCTTAACAGTAGCTGCCGCAGGTGCGAGAATCAAGTATCGGGCCTTGTCTACCGATCAATGCGCATGATTGTAACGACAGAAGCGGGTGTTTTGATAGTTTTGAGTTATCCTGAGTGCCAATCATAGGGCGCCTGCGTTGGTATTGGGTGAGCGGGTGAAAAAATAAACAGCCTAAGCGGAGTGCATAAAGAGGATGGTAGATCATTTGGAACAGCAATTTCAGGCGCTTGAGTCGCAAGAGTCTGTAATGCCTGACTATCCTGATCAAGATCATGTCCTGATCATTGAGGATGACCAGCGTTTAGCCGAGCTGACCCGTGATTACTTGGAAGCGAACGGCTTCCAAGTAACGCTGGAAGCTGACGGTGCGAAAGGGGTCGACCGTATTTTAACCCTACAGCCCGATCTGGTGATTTTAGACTTAATGCTGCCGGGGGAGGACGGCCTGGCGATTTGTCGTCGTGTTAGACCCAATTTTGCTGGCCCGATCATGATGCTGACCGCTCGCACCGATGATCTTGATCAGGTCTTGGGGCTCGAAATGGGCGCCGACGACTACGTGCCGAAGCCGGTTCAACCGCGGGTGCTATTGGCGCGTATGCGCGCGCTGCTGCGCCGTGCCGACGGGCCGGCACCAGACGGCGAAATGCGGCTGCGTTTTGAAAACCTGGAGATCGATAACGCCACTCGTGAAGCCTGGCTTTCAGGCGAGCGAATTGACTTAACCAGCGCTGAGTTTGACCTACTTTGGTTGCTGGGCCGTAACGCTGGCCGAGTACTCACCCGCGAAGAGATATTCAGCGACTTACGGGGCATTAAGTACGACGGCCAAGACCGCTCGATTGATGTACGCGTATCGCGCATTCGACCCAAAATTGGCGATGATCCGAATCAGCCTCACCGGATCAAAACCGTGCGCAGCAAAGGTTATCTTTTCGTCAAAGACAGTTGATCATTCAGAGGGATGGCATCATGCGGCGGGTGCTCAGTAACGGCTCGTTTTTACGCTTCTATTTGCTGTTGGGCATCGCGCTATTAGTGGTTTTTGTGATCGCCTTAGCGGGGCGCTCCTTTATCGAACAGGTGCGCCGTGAAGACTATCGTGAGCAGCTCGCCGCGCTGCCTATGTCGTTGATGACGCAACAGCTCGCCGACGCACCGGTTGAACAGCGAAATGCTCTGCTTGAGCGTTTTTCGGAACAGCTCGATTTACAGCTGACCCTGCAGCCTATCAGCGATGCGGATTTGGGATTTTTCGAACGGTCACGCCTGGAGCAGGGCAAAATACTGGTCGCTGAAAGCCCCTGGCTACTGCAACAGCGTTTGCCCGGCTACACTTGGCTGCTGCAAGCACGACTCGATGACTGGAGTGAGCACCAGTGGCATGGCAGCATTGAGTTGCTTGGTGGGTGGCTCGCGGCAGCGTCCGCGGCAGAGCGTGATGGCCGCATTGCCCAATTGCGTCCAGGGAGTTGGCCGTTGCAGCTTTTGCCTTCGTTGCCTGCGGGACTAACGGCGGCGCAGCAGGCTCAACTGGCCAGGGGCAACGTCATCACCCAACTCGTTTCTGATAAGCTTTCAATTACACTGCTCTATCAGTTGCCAGGCGAGTCACAATGGCTGCAAGCGGGGCCTATTTCCCGCGGCGACACCTTACCGTTGAATTTGCACTTACCCCTTTTGATGGGGCTGATGATCGTTCTCAGCCTGATTATTTATTTGATTATGCGCAGTATCGAAGCCCGCATGGCGCGGCTGGAGCTGGCTGCCACGCGGATTGCCAGTGGCCGCCTGGAAACCCGGGTAAAGGTAGAGAGCGGCGACTTTTTAGGCCGCTTGGGGATGGCTTTTAATGGCATGGCCAATCAGGTGCAGAGCCTGCTGCGCGGTCAACAGGAGATGATTCGGGCGGTTTCCCACGAGCTGCGCACCCCGGTCGCGCGTATTCGCTTTGCCGTGCAGATGGTCGAGGATATGACCGATCAACCCGCCATTCGCCGCCAGCTTCAGGGGATCGATGCGGACATTGCCGAGCTCGATGAGTTAGTTGATGAAATTCTCACCTATGCACGACTGGGTGGAGAAACGGTTAACGGCGCTGAGCTTGAAACGGCGCTGGTAGAGTGTCGGGCCATGGCGGAACGGGTGATTGATACGCTGTCGCCGCTGCATAGGGGCTTAGCGTTGGCGCTTGCGTCTGGTCCTGAAATCGAGCTGCTGGCGGAGCCGCGCTATCTTCAGCGTGCGGTGCAGAATTTAGTCGGCAACGCCTGCCGCCATGCCAAGTCCCAGGTGATGATTCACCTCTGGGATGAGCCCAATCTGGTGCGTATTGACGTTGAAGACGACGGCCCCGGCATTCCGCCGGAAGCGCGGGCGGATATTTTCAAGCCGTTTGCCCGTCTGGACGATAGCCGTGCTCGCAGCTCTGGTGGCTACGGGTTAGGGCTTTCGATTGTGCAGAAAATCATGGCCGGGCACGGTGGTAGCGTGACCATCGATACCAGTCCCACTTTGGGCGGCGCGCGCTTTACACTGCTGGTTCCGCGTCGCGATCCGCAGGCTTGATCCCGGATAGCACTGCAAAGGAGGTCTCCCGTGCCGTGCGTAAAAAATCCTGCATCCATGGCGCTTCGCGGGTCTCTTCGCGAATCGCCGCATACAGCGTGCTCCATACCCCATGCTCGCCTAGCTTCACCGCACAGACGTAATCGCGCTCTAAATACTCGGTTAGCGCCCAGTTGGGCAGTGCGCAGACACCGCGCCCGCTGGCCACCAGTTGCATCATCATAATCGTCAATTCGGCGGTACGAATCTCCTGAGGACGCACGTTCGCCGGTTGCAAAAACTGGGTGAAAATATCCAATCGCGACTGCTCAACGGGGTAGGTAATCAACGTTTCCTCAGCCAGTGCCTGGGGCTCTATAAACCCCCGGCCAGCAAAAGGGTGCTGGCGGGCGACGGCCAGTAGCCCTTCATAGCGAAACAGCGGGGCGTAGTGAATGCCCTCAAGGGGCTGGGGGTCAGCGGTGATCACCAGATCCAGCTGCTCGCGGGCAAGCGCGGGAAGCGGGTCGAAGTGGTGTCCACTGGGAATGTCGATTTCCACTTCCGGCCAGTGATCGCGAAAATAGTCCACTGTGGGCATTAGCCACTGAAAGCAGCTGTGGCACTCAATGGCCATATGCAAACGCCCCTGCTCGGTGCCTGCCAGGCGCGCCAAATCACGCTCCGCCTTGCGTACTTCAGGCAGTACCTGGTCGGCTAGGGCGAGCAGCCGCAGCCCCGCGCGGGTGAATTCCACCGGGCGGGTTTTACGCACAAAAAGCGCGCTGTCCACGCGGCTCTCAAGATCTTTAAGCTGGTGCGAAAGCGCCGATTGGGTCAAATGCACGCGATCGGCAGCATCGACCAGGGAGCCGGTTTCGCGCAGAGCCAGCAGTGTGCGTAGGTGTCGTAACTCAATCATGTAGTGGCTCAATCATCGTGAGTGTTTTTCATCTTTACTATTAGAAACTTTAGTTTGATTCATCAAGGCCTGGTGCCCAGACTGTGTGAATTATTTCACGTTGGTAGGGTTCATCATGACAGTTTCTCATATTCTCGGCTATCCCCGCATCGGCGCTCAGCGCGAGCTAAAAAAAGCCACTGAAGCATACTGGAGAGGCGAGTGTACGCGTAGCGAGCTGGAAAGCACCGGCCGTGCGTTGCGCTTACGTCACTGGCAGGCGCAGCAGGACGTGGGTTTGGATTTCGTTAGCGTGGGCGATTTCGCATTTTACGACCAAGTGTTGAACGTTTCAGTGGCGCTGGGAGCGGTGCCTGCCCGCTTTAACGCCAATAATGAAGTGGCAGGTGGCGATATCGATCTCGACACCACCTTTCGTATGGCCCGCGGTAGAGCCCCCAGCGGTGAGCCCGCCGCAGCCTGTGAAATGACCAAATACTTCGATACCAACTACCACTACCTCGTCCCCGAACTGCACGAAGGGCAAACCTTTACTCTGGCATCCAACCGGCTGTTTGACGAAGTGGATGAAGCGTTACGTGCGGGTTTTACCCCGAAAGTAACGCTGACGGGGCCGCTGACTTGGCTATGGCTTGGCAAAACCAAGGGCGGTGATTTTGACCGCCTGACGCTGCTCGACAGCGCACTCGACGTGTATAGCGAAATATTAGCGCGGCTTGCCACCCAAGGCATTGAGTGGGTGCAACTGGATGAGCCTGCGCTGGTGCAGGATCTGCCGCTGGCATGGCAGCAGGCCTATGAGCGTGCCTATCATCGCCTTCAGTCTGCGCCGCTAAAACTATTGCTAGCCACTTACTTCGGCGGCTTGGGCGATAACCTATCATTGGCGACCCGTTTGCCCGTGGCAGGGTTGCACATTGATGCCGTGCGCGCCCCCCAGCAAGTCGAGGGTGTGATTGACCGCCTTGGCCCCCATCAGGTGCTATCGGTGGGGTTTGTCGATGGTCGCAATATCTGGCGGGCCGATTTGGCTGCCTTGCGAGAACGCCTGCTGCCGTTGAAAGTGCGCCTGGGGCAGCGGCTTTGGTTGGCACCCAGCTGCTCGCTGCTGCATGTGCCGGTGGATTTGGCCCAGGAGACGGAGCTTGGTGATGAGCTGATCAGCTGGCTGGCTTTCGCGCGGCAGAAACTTGACGAGGTGGTCACCTTGGCGCGCTTGATCGATAACCGCGCCACGCCTGCCGATGAGCAGCGACTGGATCAGGCCACACGGGCGCTGGATGCCCGGCGTGAATCAACGCGTATCCACCAAGCTGAGGTCAGTGAGCGTTTGGCGGCGGTTAGCCCCGTCGATAGCCAGCGCCGGGCGCTTTATGGAGTGCGTTCTGAGGCTCAGCGTCGCGCGCTTAAGCTGCCGCTATTCCCCACCACGACGATTGGTTCTTTCCCGCAAACCGATGCGATTCGTGCCGCCCGGCGCGCTTTTAAGGCTGGTGAGCTGGCGTTGGCCGACTACGAAGCCCGTATGCAGGTTGAAATTGCCTACGCCGTTGAACGCCAGCAGGCGCTGGGGATCGATGTGCCAGTGCATGGCGAAGCCGAACGTAACGATATGGTGGAGTACTTCGGCGAGCAGTTGGAAGGCTTTGCGTTTACCCGTTTTGGCTGGGTACAAAGTTACGGTTCACGCTGCGTGAAGCCGCCGGTGATCTTCGGTGACGTATCGCGCCCCGCCCCGATGACGGTGCGCTGGAGCGAATACGCCCAAACCCTGACCGATAAGCCCATGAAGGGCATGTTGACAGGGCCGGTGACGATTTTACAGTGGTCGTTTGTGCGTGATGACCAGCCGCGGGAAACCACCTGCCGCCAGATTGCTTTGGCACTGCGCGATGAGGTGTTGGATCTGGAAAAAGCCGGGATCAAAATTATTCAAATCGATGAGCCAGCGCTACGCGAAGGGTTACCGCTGCGCCAAGATGAGTGGCAATCATACCTTGATTGGGCGGTAGAGAGCTTCCAGCTAAGCGCTGCAGGTGTGGCCAACACCACCCAGATTCATACCCATATGTGCTACTCGGAATTCAACGACATCATTGGCGCGATTGCAGCACTTGATGCCGATGTCATCACCATTGAAACGTCGCGTTCGGATATGCATCTGCTGGATGCCTTCCAGGACTTCGCTTATCCCAATGAAATCGGCCCAGGGGTTTACGATATCCACACCCCCAATATTCCCGAGGTGAGCTGGATGGTCGATTTGATGGAGAAAGCCCTGGAAAAAATCCCCGCCGAACGGCTGTGGGTAAACCCGGACTGCGGCTTAAAAACCCGTGGTTGGGCGGAAGTAGAGCCAGCGCTGGCCAATATGGTGGAAGCAGCTAAGGTGTTACGCCAACGCTATGCGTAAACGGGCAGAGGGCAGAATCCCTCCCGCTGCCCTAAGCAGCGGGGGAGTGCTGACTTTTCGATGCCTAGCTTTTTGATGCATAGGCGTAGAGCAGGGTTTCCTGGGCACTAATGGCATCGCTGTCGCCCGGATTCTGGAGTAGGTAGCTGCCGTCGGTCTGGAGCAGCCAGCTCTGGCAGTTATCCACCAGGTAGGTCTCCAGATCTTTGCGTACCCGGGTGGCGAGCTTCTTATCCAGCAGCGGGAAGCAAGTCTCTACACGGTGGAACATATTGCGCGCCATAAAGTCCGCGCTTGAGCACCAGGTCTCCGACTTGCCGTCATTGTGGAAGTGGAATACCCGGGTATGCTCCAGCAGACGGCCAATAATCGAGCGCACGCGAATGTTGTCGGAAACGCCCGGTACTCCTGGCTTCAAACAGCACATACCGCGAATAATCAAATCGCACTCTACCCCCGCCTGTGAGGCCCGGTAGAGCGCTTTGATAAGCTTGGGCTCGGTTAACGAGTTGCACTTAATAATGATGTGCCCGCGCTTACCCTTACGCGCTATCTGCGCTTCCCGATCGATCATTGCCACCAACCGTTCATGCAGCGTAAATGGCGCGTGCAACAGCGTGTCGATTTTGCGTGCGCGGCCCATTCCAGACAACTGTTGGAACACTTTATGAACATCGGCACACAACGCTTTGTTGGCAGTCAGCAGGCTGTAGTCGGTATATAGCTTGGCGGTTTTAGAGTGATAGTTACCGGTGCCCAGGTGCGCGTAGTAGCAAAGTTCACCTTTTTCGCGACGAACGATGTGCAGCATTTTGGCGTGGGTTTTGTACGCCATAATGCCGTAGACAACGATTGCCCCCGCTTCTTGCAAGCGTGAAGCCAGCTGTAGGTTGTCGGCCTCATCAAAGCGCGCGCGCAGTTCAATGACCACAGTGACTTCTTTGCCTTGGCTGGCCGCTTCCACCAGTGCGTTAACAATGGCCGAGTCTGCGCCGGTACGGTAAAGGGTCTGCTTCACTGCCAGTACATTTGGATCCCGGGCGGCTTCGCGCAGCAGGTCTTCAATCGGCGTAAACGACTGGAAAGGGTGATGGAGTAGAATGTCGTTCTTGGCGATGGCTTCAAACAGGCTACCCGCTTTGAGCGCTTTGGGAATGCTGGGGGTAAACGGCCGATAGAGTAGTTCGGGGCGATCCACGTCCCCCAGTACCGACATCATACGGGTTAAATTAACCGGCCCTTTGACGCGATATAAGTCGTCACTTTCCAGTTCAAACTGGCGCAGTAAAAAGTTGGTCAAGTCATCAGGGCAACTGTCGGCAACTTCCAGGCGCACACCGCTGCCGTAGCGGCGTGCCAGCAGCTCACCGCGCAGCGCAGAGGCGAGATCCGAAACCTCCTCTGGGTCAACGCTCATATCCGCGTTGCGGGTCAGCCGGAATTGATAGCAGCCGCGTACGCTCATGCCAGGAAACAGCTCCTCGGCATGGGCATGAATCATCGAAGAGAGGAAAACATATTCCGAGAATCCCTCCTCGCAGAGCTCCTTGGGCAGTGCCATCAGACGCGGTAGCGAGCGCGGCGCGGGAAGAATCGCCATCCCCCCGGCGCGACCAAACGCATCTTTGCCTTCCAGCTCAACGATAAAGTTGAGGCTTTTATTCACTAACCGCGGGAAGGGGTGCGAGGGATCGAGCCCAATTGGGCTAATGACCGGCATAATTTCATTATCGAAAAACGCCTTAACCCAGGCTTTCTGCTCATCAGTCCACTGATCGCGGCGACGAAAACGCAGCCCATGGGTTTCCAGCGCGGGTAACAAAGTGTCGTTGAGTATCTGATACTGGCGATCAATTTGCGCGTGGGCAAGCTGCGAGATCTCCGCCAACACCGCTTTGGGCAGGCGGCCATCGGCGGCGGTGGTGTCGTCGCCCAGGGCAATTTGATGCTTCAAACCCGCCACTCGAATCTCGAAAAACTCATCCATGTTGGAGGAGAAGATCAGCAGGAACATTAGCCGATTGAGCAGTGGGTGGGCGTCATCTAAAGCCTGCTCCAAGACGCGGATATTGAACTGTAGATGCGACAGCTCGCGGTTGAAGTAGAGCTGGGTATCGTCGAGGTCGGTTTCAGGCTGTGCTTCACGTGCCTGGACGCCGGTCGGGGTACGGTTAATCCGTAGCGGCGTATCGCCGTCGCTGCTGGTGTGATCGGTAGACGACAGTGGTAAGGAATCTGAAGCTTGCTCGTCCATAGTGGATCTCCCCGCGTTGATAGCTCGAAGGTATCATAGCCTGATACTTGTATATCAGTGCAGTATGCGGGGAGAAGATGACAAAAAGGTGTCACCAGGTTGTCATCTTAGCGTTGCTGAAGTAACCGCGCTGCATCTAGGGCGAAGTAGGTCAGAATGCCATCTGCGCCTGCCCGTTTGAAACACATCAACGACTCCAGTATTACCGGCTCCGCTTCTAACCAGCCGTTGTCGAAGGCCGCGCGGTGCATGGCGTACTCGCCGCTGACTTGGTAGGCGAAGGTGGGTACCTGTAGTTCGCTTTTTACCCGCCGCACGATATCTAGGTAGGGCATGCCGGGCTTGACCATCACCATGTCGGCGCCCTCGGCGATATCCATGGCCACTTCGTGGAGCGCTTCATCGCTGTTAGCGGGATCCATTTGATAGGTGCGCTTGTCCGCTTTGCCCAAGTTAGCAGCCGAACCGACCGCATCGCGAAAAGGCCCGTAGTAGTGCGAGGCGTACTTGGCGCTGTAGGCCATAATACGCACATTATGTAAATGTTCCTGCTCCAACACCTGGCGAATCGCACCAATCCGGCCATCCATCATATCGGAAGGGGCGACCACATCGGCCCCCGCTTCGGCATGGGAGAGCGCCTGCTTGAGCAGGGTATCCACTGTGCGGTCATTCTGGACATAGCCGTGTTCGTCAAGAATGCCGTCTTGACCGTGGCTGGTATAAGGATCCAGCGCCACGTCCGTGATAATGCCTAATTCGGGTAGCGCTTCTTTAAGGGCACGCACGCTGCGCTGAACTAAACCGCTAGCGCTATAGGCCTCTTCAGCAAACTCACTCTTGTGCTCGGAGCCAACCACAGGAAAGAGTGCCAGTGCTGGAATGCCCAGTTCATACGCTTCGCGAGCTTGCTCGATCAGCAGATCAATAGACAGCCGTTCAACGCCGGGCATGGAGGCGACGGCTTCGCGCTGATTGATACCTTCCAACACAAAAACGGGCAGAATCAGGTCGGATGGACTCAGGCTGTTTTCCTGCATCAATCGGCGTGAGAAATCGTCGCGGCGCATACGGCGCATGCGCGTGGCGGGAAAGTGGCGGGCAGTGGGTGTACTCAAGAGGGCTCTCCATTAGAGGTCGTAAAAATCAGTGATCGTGAACATTAAGGATCGCAAATCAACATGCCCGAAGGCCTGGAATCAGTATATCAGCCATGCCCTGCGGCGAAAGCCGTCTTGTGGCGACACGGCAGACTGACTAAAGTGAGCGACAGCTTTGCTGTATTGCGTTCGGCAGACCCTGGGATAAGGAGATAGGCATGACCAAACAGGTGGCAGTGATTTTAGCTGGCTGCGGCGTTTACGATGGCTCGGAAATATATGAGACCACGCTAACCCTGCTGCGCTTGGATCAGTTGGGCATTAGCTACCACTGTTTTGCCCCCGATATTGAGCAGTACCATGTGGTTAACCACATCACCCAAGAAGTAGTGGAGGGCGAGCAGCGTAACGTGCTGCTGGAGTCTGCTCGCTTGGCGCGAGGGGAGATCAGCCCACTGAGTGAATTAGTGGCTAATGATTTTGACGCAGTGATTGTGCCCGGTGGTTTTGGTGTCGCCAAGAACCTTTCGGACTTTGCCAGCGCCAGCGACAATATGCAGGTGTTAGACGCGCTAAAAGAGGCGCTAACAGGTTTTCGCCAAGAGGCCAAGCCGATTGGCTTGATGTGCATTTCCCCTGTGCTGGTGCCACGTCTATTGGATGAGGGTATTGCGGTAACGGTGGGCAATGACCCGGCGGTTTCCGGTGCGATAAGCGCCATGGGTGGGCTACACCGCACCTGTAGCGTAGAAGATATCGTGGTGGATTTTGAGCACCGGGTGGTCACCACGCCCGCGTATATGCTGGCAACGCGAATTAGCGAAGCCGCGACTGGTATTTTTAAACTGGTGGATCGCATTGCAGAAATGATGGACTAAGCTCGCGCTGTGCTGATACAAAGGCCGCCGCCATTGATCATGGCGGCGGCTTTTCAATATCTGGGTATTGCTCGAAGCACTTATCTAAGTACTTTTCTAAGTGCTTAGCTATCGGCTTCTTGCTCTTCGGCAGTCTCGTTTTCCTCTTTGCGCTTGCGCACCAAGCGACCAAACAACAGCCCGACTTCATAAAGCAGATACATCGGTACCGCCAATAGGCTCTGAGAAATCACATCCGGGGGCGTTAGCAGCATGCCGACAACAAAGCAGCCTAAAAGAATATAAGGGCGCTTTTTAGACAGGCTTTCCACCGATGTGGCGCCAGATAAGATAAGCAAGAAGGTCGCGATAGGAATCTCAAACGCTACACCGAAGGCAAAAAACAGCTTAAGAACGAAGTTCAGATATTGGTTAATGTCGGTCATTACGGCGACATTTTCCGGCCCGGTTTGGGTAAAAAACTCAAACAACAGCGGAAAAACAACGTAGTAGGCAAACGCCGCGCCACCGTAGAACAGCGCAACGCTCGACACCAGGATCGGTATCGCCAGCGCTTTCTCATTGTCGTAAAGCCCTGGCGCGATAAACGCCCAGGCCTGATGCAGCACGAAGGGGATAGCGATAAATACTGCCACCACCAGGGTGAGCTTGAACGGCGCTAAGAAGGGCGAAGCGACTTCCGTGGCGATCATTTGCGAGCCTTCGGGCAGCAGCGCCATTAATGGCTCGGCAACAAATGTATAGATATCATTGGCAAAGGCGTAGAGGCCCAAAAAGACCACCAAAATCACGATCACGGCGCGCATTAGCCGTGAGCGCAGCTCGATCAGGTGCTCAATCAGGGGGGCTTGGCTCTGCTCTTCCCGCGGCTCCTTTGAATCGCCAGACATACTCATTGGTGATTACGATCCTTATTAAGTGCAGCCGACTCAGGGTTAGGCGTTTCAGGTTCGGCCTCGCGGGTGGGCGCAGCCGAGGCAGATGATGACGGAGGTGTTTCTTCACGCACCGTTTCCTCTCGCACCGTTTGCAGGGCGTCATCCAATCGAGAGCTGGCCTGGGCAACGCGCTGCTCAGTGTCACTCTTATCAGTGTCGCTCTGCTGCGCTGGTGCAGCGTCTGACGGGCTATCGGCAATGCTCTCTACGTCCAGTTTCGCTTTCTTCAAGCTGTCATCGAGCTTCTTTTGCTGTTCATTGAGCTTTTGGCGCAGCTCTTCTGCTTCCAGTTGGGCGCTGATTTCACGCTGCATACCGGATACCGTACGCTTGATTTTACCAATCCACATGCCCGTCGTACGGGCGGCGCGGGGCAGCCGCTCCGGGCCAAGCACCAACAGCCCGACGACGCCAATCAGCATCAGTTCAAGAAAGCCGATATCCAGCATGGTTTATTTGCGCTCTTCGTTGCGGTCGTGGGCGGCCTGTTTCTCTTCGGCTTGAACGTCGTAAGTGTTGCCCGGCTCTTCATGGCTCACTTTGGCATGGGGTTGGTCGGCGTCCTCTTTGTCCGCCTCTTTATTTTTCTCCTCGTCGTGCATGGCTTTCTTGAAGCCCTTGACCGCCCCGCCTAGGTCGGTGCCCACGTTACGCAGTTTTTTGGTGCCGAAAACCAGAATGATGATGCCCAGCACAATCAGCAACTGCCAAATACTAATACCACCTAACATATGCGTGTCCTCTTGCGAGCAGGTTAACTATCGATTGAGTGCTATCTATTTTAGTGAGTGCTACCTATTTTAGCGCTATCTCTTTTACCACTGAGCCAATGAATACGAGCCCTATGGCTAGGAGCAGTACTACAGTACGCGCGTTACCACTATGCGACAGCCCTATGTGGCAACTATGGCTGGCGGGCGGCTTTTTCCTCGTGTCCGGAAATGCCGAAACGCCGTGCCAGTTCGTCTAAAACGGCCTGATGATCCATCCCCAGGTGTGACAGCATCACCAGGCTATGAAACCACAGGTCGGCGGTTTCAGAAATCAATGCTTGGCGTTCAGCCTCGCTACCATGCTCGGCATCTTTTGCCGCAAGCACTGTTTCTGTTGCTTCCTCGCCTACCTTTTCGAGTATCTTGTTCAAACCCTTATGATGCAAGGAGGCAACATAAGATTCTTCTGCCGCTGCATGGCGTCGCTGCTTTAGCACCTCATTGAGCGTATCCAGCACATCAGTATGGCTAGTCGAATTGTTAGGCGATAATGCGTTGCTGTCCATGGGAATCCTCGTAAACGTTTAGTGCGTCACTCTATTGCCATACCAGCAGCAGTAGGCCAATGGCGGCGGCCGCTAGTATCGGCCACTCCTGAAGTGCAATCCAACCGCTTAATGGCTGCCACGCCAGTGCCAGCGCCAGCAGAATCAAGCCAAGCCGAAGGCGGTAGAGGCGTTTGCCCTGGCGCGCCATCTGCACCCGCATGTCGTTGATCGATTCGACTTGCTGGTGGCGCTGGCGATGCTCGTGCTCCATACGGCTTAGCGCCTGGTGAGCCAGTACGGGCAGCTCGGGCAACTGGTGCGAAAGCTCCGGCGCCTGGCGCTTCAGCGACTCCCATAAACCGCTGACCCCGGCACGCTCTTTCATCCACTGCTCTAAATAGGGCTTGGCGGTACTCCACAGATCTAGATCCGGATAGAGTTGGCGCCCCAGGCCTTCAATATTGAGCAGCGTTTTCTGCAACAGTACCAACTGCGGCTGTACTTCCATATTAAAGCGCCGCGCGGTTTGAAACAGCCCCAATAGCACCTGGCCGAAGGAGATATCTTTCAACGGCTTCTCTAAAATGGGCTCACAAACGGTGCGAATCGCCGCTGCGAATTCGTTAGCGCGGGTGTTTTCGCCCACCCAGCCGGATTCGATGTGCAGCGCAGCGACTTCATAATAGTCCTGGTGGAAAAACGCCAGTAGGTTACGCGCTAAGTAGTCCTGATCTTCCCGGGTCAGGCTGCCGACGATGCCGCAATCGATAGCAATGTATTGGGGATCTTCGGGGTTGTCACAGTTGACGAAAATATTGCCTGGGTGCATATCCGCGTGAAAGAAGTTGTCACGGAATACCTGAGTAAAGAACAGCTCGACGCCGCGCTCTGCAAGCTTCTTCAAATTAGTGCCACGAGCAATCAGGGTATCTAAATCGGCGACCGGAATACCGCGAATGCGCTCTTGCACCATCACATGGCGGCGGGTGAAGGGCCAGTAGATGGTGGGCACAAACAGCAGCGGTGAGTCTTTGAAGTTGCGCTTGAGCTGCGAGGTGTTGGCGGCCTCTTTGTAGAGATCCAGCTCGTCAAACAGCGTGGCTTCGTAGTCGCGAATGACTTCCACCGGACGCAGGCGACGCGCCTCGGGGATTTTGGAGAATAGCTTGGCGACTTGGTACATCAGCGCCATATCCTGACGCATCACGCGATCAATGCCGGGGCGAATGATTTTCACCACCACGTCTTCATCGCCGTGCAGTCTTGCCGCGTGCACCTGGGCAATCGACGCCGAGGCCAATGGCACTCGGTCAAACTCAGCAAAGGCCTCTTCCAGCGACATTTCCAGCGCTTTCTCGACCCGGTCGGCGGCTTGATCACCGGGAAAGGGCGGCACCTGATCCTGCAGGCGTTTCAGCTCATCGGCGATATCCGCTGGCAGCAGGTCGCGACGGGTCGAGAGCATTTGGCCGAATTTAATAAAAATCGGCCCCAGTGCTTCCAGCGACAAGCGCAGACGTTCGCCCCGCGAGCGCTTGCCAACGGGGATCAAACGTAGCGGAGAAAACCATAGCAGCGCCCGGAGCCACCAGGGCAGCCGCTCTAGCGGCAGCAGTGTGTCAAGCCGGTGGCGGCTGATCACCCAGCTTATCCGCAGCAGGCGCAGGCTCATGGGCGCGACTCCTGTGGCGCAAGCTGTAGCTGTTCTAGACGTCGCTGTAAGCGGTTTAGTCGCGCTTCCAGGCGATCGGTCGCCACCTCTAACTCGGTCAGATGCTCGCGCAGTAGGCTACGCTGCTGCCGCCCTGGCAGCAGGCGTGCCTCTTCAAAGACATATTCAGAAACATCCTGCATCAGCTCGTCTTTGGCACGCAGCCCCCAGCGGGCAGCGCGGCGCAGTCCCTCGGCCAGGGAGTGGGCGGGCATATCGCCCAGCCAGCGGGCCAGCTCGCTCTCCCAGTCGATGTCCAGGTCGAAGAGCAGGTCTCGAGTGGCTTCAAGCAGATGGATACGCCCGCGCACCGCCAGCTTGCCGTCAAACATAAGGCGTTCAATCGAGGCGCCGCTGATCCACTCGGAAAACGTTTCCGGGGTGAGCTCTACCACTGCGTCTACGTCGGTTTCATCAACGTCATCGCCGCGCATCAGGTCGAGCCCGGCGTGATGGTAGTGAATGACCAGTGCTAAATGGGGCTGCTCAAGGCGCACCAGTAGACGGCTGCCCGCCAGTGCCGCTAGCCGTTCAGGGGCAGCAGGGTCGCAGGCGAGCAGGGCGTTGAGCGTGCGTTCACAACCGGCCAGCAGCAGGGTCGGGGTTACCAGCATGCTGACCTCTTGGTAGATAGCGTCATCGGCCGCAGGGACGTTGTCTGGCTTTTGGACGTCATGCTGTTTTGCAATGTCGCACTGCTTTGAAATGTCATAACTTAATGCCGCGGTGCAGCGCAACGATACCACCGGTCAGGTTGGTGTACTCAACCCGCTCAAGTCCCGCCTCTTCCATCATGGCTTTAAGCGTTTCCTGATCTGGGTGCATGCGAATCGACTCCGCCAGATAGCGGTAGCTGTCGCCGTCCCCCGCCACCAGTTCACCCATTTTGGGCAGCAGGCGGAAAGAGTACTCATCGTAGGCCTTGGAGAGCAGCGGGTTATTGGGCTTGGAGAACTCCAGCACCAAAAGGCGACCACCGGGCTTGAGCACACGGGCCATGGAGCGCAACGCGGCGTCTTTGTCGGTGACGTTACGTAAACCAAAGGCAATGGTGATGCAGTCGAAGCTGTTGTCGGGAAACGGCAGACTTTCGGCATTGGCTTGAACATACTCGACGTTGCCGCCTACGCCGCTATCCATCAGTTTGTCGCGGCCCACTTTGAGCATGGAGGCGTTGATGTCGGCAAGTACGACTTTGCCCCGGGGGCCAACCAAACGGGAGAACTTAAGCGTTAAATCCCCTGTGCCGCCCGCGATATCCAGCACGTGGTGACCAGGCCGCACACCTGCGCGTTCAATGGTAAGACGCTTCCAGACTCGGTGGATGCCCATAGACATCAGGTCGTTCATCACATCGTAGCGGGCAGCCACGGAGTGGAAAACATCGGCCACTCGTGAAGCTTTTTCATCAACTGGGACTTCCTGAAAACCAAAGTCAGTGGTGCGTTTTTCTGTGGGGCTCATTGGGCAGTAGCTCCCGAATTCGAGGCGATGGCAAATCGACCTTAGGTCTTTTGACCCTGAGATCGACGCGATTAAAAGTTAACGCCATTGTAGCCTTGTCCACCCTGGCTTGTCTGCCTGGCTTCTTGTATAGGATATGAGTCAGGTAGTCACAGTTGCTTGAATTGAATGCTGGCGGGCTCTCGCGAGACACCGGCCTCTTTTAAACGCTGCAAGTAGTTGTTCCAGTAGGCTTCTTGGTGGGTCGCGAGGTCATACAGGTAGTTCCAGCTAAACAGCCCGCTGTCATGGCCATCATCGAAGTGCAGTTTCAGTGCATAGTTGCCCGCCTGAGTAATATTTTGCAGGCCGACATCTTTTTTACCCACTTGCAGTACCGCGGTGTCGCCGCCGTGGCCACGCACTTCGGCGGAAGGCGAATAGACGCGTAAAAACTCAACCGGGAGGTGAAAACTCTCCCCATTGGCGTAGCCAAGCTCCAGCTTGCGGGCCTGTTTATGGTAGTGAACCCTAGTGGGGGTGGGCGCATTCATGATGAAACCTCATCGCTAAGTGTCCATGGCTTATGAACATAGCAGCAAGCCCGCAAAGAGCGGGCTTGCTGTTGCTGACGGTACCAATGCAGATAATAACAGCAGACGCAGCTTACAAAATATACCGCGACAGGTCTTCGTCGACCGCCAGTTCGCCAAGCTGAGCATTGACATAGTCGCCGTCAATTACCAGCGGGCTCTCCATATCGCCGCCTCGGAAAGAGGCTTCTTCCAATAGCCGCTCCATCACTGTGTGTAGGCGGCGGGCGCCGATATTTTCAGTGCCTTCGTTGACCTGCCAGGAGATCTGAGCGATGCGCTCGATACCGTCGGGAGTAAACTCTACGTCCAGCCCTTCGGTGGCCAGCAGCGCTTGGTACTGCTTGGTCAGCGAGGCGGAGGGCTCGGTGAGAATGCGCTTAAAGTCGTTGGGCGTTAGCGCGTCAAGCTCAACCCGGATCGGCAAGCGGCCCTGTAGTTCAGGGATCAGATCCGATGGGCGCGACAGGTGGAAAGCACCGGAGGCTATAAACAGGATGTGATCGGTTTTAACCATGCCGTACTTGGTCGAGACGGTGGAACCCTCTATCAGCGGCAGCAGATCTCGTTGGACGCCCTCACGGGAGACTTCGCCACCGCTGGACTGGCCGCTACCCTTGGCGACTTTATCGATCTCATCCAGGAATACGATGCCGTGTTGCTCGACCGAGTAGACCGCGCGGGATTTGATCTCTTCCTCGTTGACCAGCTTGCCCGCTTCTTCATCGCGCAGCAGTACCAGCGCCTCTTTGACTGTTACGCGGCGGTTTTCACGCTTCTGCTGGCCCATGTTGGAGAACATGCTCTGCAGCTGGCTGGTCATCTCTTCCATACCTGGTGGCGTCATGATATCGATGCCTTGGCCCTGGGAAGAGATTTCGATATCGATCTCTTTATCGTCCAACTGCCCTTCGCGAAGCTTCTTGCGGAAGGTCTGGCGGGTGCCACTGTCTTCCCGCGGCTTGTCTTCCTGGCCACGGGGCGGCGGCAGAAGGGCGTCTAGCACGCGGTCTTCTGCAGCATCTTCGGCGCGGTGGCTAACTTCTTCTTTGGCCTGTTCGCGCACCATCTTGATCGCCGCTTCCATTAAGTCGCGGATAATCGACTCTACATCACGGCCTACATAACCAACTTCAGTAAACTTGGTCGCCTCGACTTTAATAAACGGCGCTTTAGCCAGTTTGGCCAGGCGGCGGGCAATCTCGGTTTTACCCACACCGGTGGGGCCGATCATCAAAATATTTTTAGGGGTGACTTCTGGGCGCAGGTCGTCATCGAGCTGCATACGGCGCCAGCGGTTACGCAAAGCAATTGCCACGGCGCGTTTGGCATCCTGCTGGCCAATAATGTACTGGTCTAGAGCGTGAACAATTTCGCGGGGTGTCATCTGAGTCATATAAGTAACCTTAGTGTGCAGTGAGCGGCGCTTGGGGATCGCGTGAGTTGATTAGCGATCGTCAATCGACAGCTCTTCGAGGGTCACGTGGTGGTTGGTGAATACACAGATATCACCAGCGATCGAAAGCGACTTCTCGGTGATTTCACGCGCCGACAGCTCGGTATTTTCCAGTAGCGCCCGGGCGCTGGCTTGGGCGAAGTTGCCGCCAGAGCCAATGGCAATAATGCCGCGCTCGGGTTCGACTACATCACCGTTACCGGTAATGATCAGCGAGGCGCTGTGGTCCGCAACGGCGAGCAGCGCTTCCAGGCGGCGCAGTGCCCGGTCAGTGCGCCAATCTTTGGCAAGCTCAACCGCTGCCTTGGTCAAATGGCCTTGGTACTTTTCCAACTGCGCTTCAAAGCGCTCAAACAGCGTGAACGCATCTGCCGTGCCACCCGCAAACCCGGCCAGTACCTTACCGCGGTAGAGGCGGCGTACTTTGCTGGCGTTACCTTTCATTACGGTATTGCCCAGCGATACTTGGCCGTCGCCAGCGAGGGCGACCTGATTACCACGACGAACGGAGACAATAGTGGTCATGGAGATAACTCCTTGGGGGAGGCGAGCTCCCGATGACTGGCAGGCCACTCAATAAGCGACCATTGTTTAAGCGTTCACAACAAAATGCGGGCGGCTGATAAAAAATCAACCGCCCGCAGGGTAATCCAGGAGGGATTATTAGTTTTGCAGTTGGATAAGCAGGGGCTCGATACCTTGGGTGTTCATTAAATCCTGGGCCCGGTTCAACTCACGGGTGTCCTCGTAAGGCCCCACTTGTACCCGGTGCCAGGTATTGCCATCCGCCTTTACTTCGCTGATTTCCGCCAGCAGGCTTAAATTGCGCAGTCGGCCACGCAGCTGTTCGGCGTCGCTGGCTTCACGAAACGAGGCCGCCTGAAGCATATAGCGCCCTGGGGTATTGGTGGCCGCTTCATTCTCCTGAGCCGCCGATACCTGATCTTCAGGTCGGGTGTTGGCGGCAATCACCTGGGCGATGGGGTCGTCGCCTGCAGCGCCAGAGGCCGCAGCACTATCGGCTGTCGGTTCGGGAGCCTCCGGGCGCACAACGCTTGAAGGCAGAGAGACGCCGGGGGCAATGACCTCGGTTTCCGGCAGCAGGGTATAAAATTCAAACGTCGGCATCGACGGTTCAGCGGCTTCCTCGGTTTCCCGAGCGGCGGCGCGCTCTTCGCTACCCGAGGGCTTGGGCAGTACCGTGGCTTGAGGCGCTTCGTTCTGCTCTTGCCAGGGGGCGGTGCCGTGCTGGTGCTGAGCCAAAAAGAAGCCCGCCGCCATACCGGCAAGACCCCACAGCCAGCCGGGTAGGCGGAAGTCGCCGCCTGAGCTGCGTTTGGACTTGCGCTGCGATGTGGCTCCGCGGCGGGGGGCGGGCTTTTTGCGCGGGCTAGCCATTGCTTACATCTCCTCTGGGGCGCTAACCCCCATTAAGTCAAGCCCGTTGCGCAGCACTTGACGGGTGGCGAGGCCTAGTGCCAGGCGCGTATTGCGCAGGGTGTCGTCTTCGACCATTACTTTGACGGCGTTGTAGCAGGTGTGGAAGTCGCCGGAAAGGTCGAGCAAATACTGGGCAACCTGCTGTGGCTCGCGGTTTCTGGCGGCGGTTTCCACTACTTCAGGGAAGCGCGCTAGCCGGTTAAGTACGGCTTTCTCCTGGTCGCTGTCCAGCAGCGCTAGGTTGGCCAGTGCCAAGGCGTGATCAAACGGCTGGTCGGCATCCTGGGCTTTGCGCAGCATGCTGCAGACCCGGGCGTGGGCGTACTGGATGTAGTAGACCGGGTTGTCATTCGACTGGGAGCGGGCCAGGTCGATATCAAAGGTGAGCTGCGAGTCGGCGCGGCGGGCGGCGAGGAAGAAGCGCGTGGCGTCGCGGCCCACTTCGTCGATCAAGTCGCGCACAGTGACATAGCTGCCGGCGCGCTTGGAGAGTTTTACCTCAACGCCTGAGCGGGTAACCATGACCATCTGGTGGAGCACGTAGTCGGGCCAGCCTTTGGGAATGCCTACTTCCAGTGCCTGTAAACCGGCGCGTACGCGGGTGACGGTGGAGTGGTGGTCGGCCCCCTGCTCGTTGATCACGGTTTTGAAACCGCGCTGCCACTTGTCCAGGTGGTAGGCCACATCAGGCAGGAAGTAGGTGTAGCCACCCTCGCGTTTGCGCATTACGCGGTCTTTGTCATCACCGAAGTCGGTGGTGCGTAGCCACATGGCACCATCTTCTTCATAGGTGTGGCCTGCGCTCACCAGTTTTTCAACAGTGGCGTCCACCTTGCCATCTTCATAGAGTGAGGACTCTAGGAAATAGACGTCAAACTCCACACCGAAGGCTTTTAGATCCAGATCCTGTTCGCGACGCAGCCACGCCACGGCAAACTCTTGAATGGCGTCTAAATCATCCGGGTCTTTTTTGGCAGTGACTTCGCGGTCATCGGCACTGACCGTTTTGCCTGCCAGGTAGTCGTTGGCCACATCGACGATATACTCGCCGCGATAGCCGTCTTCCGGCCAGCTATCGTCGTCAGGGCCTAAGCCTTTCACCCGCGCTTGTACCGAACGCGCCAAGTTGGCGATCTGGGCGCCAGCGTCGTTGTAGTAGAACTCGCGGGTGACATCAAAACCGGTGGCTTCGAGAAGGCGGCATAGGCAGTCGCCAATCGCTGCGCCCCGACCGTGACCTACGTGCAGCGGGCCGGTGGGGTTGGCGGAAACGAACTCGACCTGCACTTTCTCGCCTTTGCCGACCATGCTGCGGCCAAAGGTGTCGCCGCAGTCGAGTACCTGGGCAACGATTTGCGCTGCGGCATCGGCGGCGGCGAAAAAGTTGATAAAGCCGGGGCCCGCAATCTCGGTTTTTTGGATAGCGTCGCTTTCGGGTAGCGCTGCAACCAGCGCGTTGGCTAATTCACGCGGATTTTTGCCTGCCGGCTTGGCTAACATCAGCGCCAAGTTGGTGGCGTAATCGCCGTGGGCCTTGTCTTTGGTAGGATCCACTTTGATGGTGGGCTGAAGGTCGTTTGGCAGCACGCCTTGGTGCTTGAGCGCGGTGATCGCGCCTTCGAGCAGAGAAACTATCGTATCTTTCATGTGGGTATCCGGTTACGTCTGTGGCGGCGTGTGCTAACGCGCAGCAGTAAAGGTGCGTCGGCAAAGCGGCTATTATCGGCAATTGAGCCGCAGTTTCAAAGGCGTGTTGCTAAACAAACGGTTCTGTACATGTATTGGTGTCGAGGACAGGTTTCCGCGAGGGCGCTGTTGACCCCTCCCTGGGCGCTACTTTTTCCGTCCATGGAAAAAGACCCTCACTACAACCTGCCCTGACACCAGTTATGTAAATCGCTGTTTTAACTGTTATATACAAGTACTAAGCGAGGGTTTGTGGGTCGATATCAATCGACCAGCGTACCTTGCGGGCCTCTCGATTGGCTTCAAGCCACTGCACCAGCCAGCTAACGGCCGGGTGTAGTTGGCTGCGTTTATCGGCTGCCAGCATAACGTGTAAATGGTAGCGGTTCTGGCGTCTTTCCATCGGCGCGGGCACAGGCCCCAGGCAGCGGGTGGCTACGCCGGTCTCTTTTAACCATTGGCGCAGGGCTTGAGCGGCCTGTTGCGCCATGGCCAAAGCGGCCTCCTCTTTGGGGCTTTCGATGCGTAGCAGTGCCATAAAACAGAACGGGGGCAGCTGGGAAATGCGCCTTTCTTCCAACATATTGCGCGCAAGGGCCCCGTAGCCATGTTCAGCCAATTGGCCCAAGTGTGGGTCGTCGGGGTGGAGGGTTTGCACCAGCACTCGGCCTGGGTGGGCGGCGCGACCGGCACGGCCCGCTACTTGTTCAAGTAGTTGGGCGCTGTGCTCCAGAGCGCGAAAATCAGCGGCGTAGAGGCCGCCGTCGGCATTGACGACCACGACAAGTGTGACGTGGGGTAGGTGGTGCCCTTTGGCGAGCATCTGAGTACCGACCAACACGCAGGGTTCGCCGCGCTGAATCTCTTTTAGTACCTGTTCAAAACTGTCCCTGCGCCTAGTACTGTCGCGATCGATGCGGTGGATAGTGGTTTTCGGGAACAGCGTTTGCAGCGTTTCTTCAGTGCGTTCTGTGCCGCTACCCAAGGCGCGCAGGTCGCCGCTGCCACACTCGGGGCAGGCGTCCGGCAGGGCGCGGCGGCTATCGCAGTGGTGGCAAGCCAGTAGGGGGGGCTGGCGGTGTAGCGTCATGCGCGCATCGCACTGGTGGCAATCGGCCATCCAGCCGCAGGCGTGGCAGGCAAGTGTTGGTGCAAAGCCGCGCCGGTTGATAAAAATCAGCACCTGCTTGCCAGTGCTCAAGGTGCTTTTAATCGCTTTGATGGCACCGGGCAGCAGGCCGCCCTGGCGGCGCTGGTGGCGTAGATCAATCAGCTCCAGCTTGGCTGGCGGGTGCTGGCTGGGGCGCTGGGTCAGGCGTAGGTGGCGGTAGGTGCCGCTAAGCGCTTGGTGCAGACTCTCCAGGGAGGGTGTGGCACTGCCCATCAGCAGCGGGATTTTATGGTAGTGGGCCCGAGCCACGGCTAAGTCGCGGGCGTGGTAGCGCAAACCGTCGTGCTGCTTGTAGGAGCCGTCGTGCTCTTCATCGACAATAATCGCGCCGGGGTTGGCCAGCGGGGTGAAAATCGCCGAGCGGGTACCGATGATAATGAGCGCCCGGCCGCTGGCGGCGGCTTCCCACACATCTAGCCGTTCGGGGTCGGTGAGGCCTGAATGCAGCGCCACCACGGGTACCCGAAAGCGGCTTCTAAAGCGGGCGAGTGTCTGTGGGGTTAAGCCAATTTCCGGTACCAGTACCAGCGACTGTTTCCCCTTGGCGGCGACGGCTTCAATAAGCTGCAGGTAGACTTCTGTTTTGCCGCTGCCGGTGACACCCTCGAGTAAGCAGGGGTGATAGCCATCGAGTTTTTCATGCAGTGTGGCTAGCGCCGTCGCCTGTTCACGGTTAAGCGGCAGGGCCGGTGTTGCCAGTAAGTTGCCGCTGGGTGGCGTTGGGGCAGTGAGGATGTGTTCCTGGCTGGATGCGAGGCCTTTCTTCTCCAGCGCTAATAGCTGGTCGCGGGCAAAGCCGTGGGCGCTAACCGCACGGCCAGGCAACCCATGAGGGTGTTGGCGCAGCAGCGCATGCAGCTCGGCTTGCTTGGGCGCTCGGCTGAGTATTTCTTCTGCGCCTTCGCCTTGGGCAAGCCAGAGAGTCTGGGTGCGCCCAGCCATGGGGTGCCCCTGGCGTAGCCGTGCAGGCATGGCGTGGTGCAGGGTGTCGCCTAGGCTGTGCTGATAATAACGGGCGGCAAAACGGCATAGCCATAGCCAATCCTCCGGCAACGGGGCATCATCCAGCGCTTCGCTGATGCTACGCAGTTGGCTGCGCGGAAGGTCGCTGTGGTCAGCCAATTCGACGACCACGCCGACGACTTCGCGGCGCCCAAAGGGCACTCGCACTCGCAGCCCCGGCTGCCAGCCGCAGGGAGGCGTTTCCCTGGAAGGCAGGTAGTCGAACAGGCGGCGCAGCGGCGAAGGCAGCGCTACCTTGAGCACTTGATCGAGTGCTTGGGAAGATCTTTGGGACGGTCTTTGAGACTGCCCTTGAGAATATGCCTGCGAAGAAAAAGAGTCAGCCAATTGGCCTCCGGCGTTAGTTTTGCTAGAATATGCGACCGCTCTGAATCCTAACGATCTTTATCGATCTATTTGTAAAGACCTATCGTAACGACAGAGCGGCTAACCGGTTAGTCGTTTTTTCCAAACCCGTATGCGGTACCTGGCACGAGATCAGGTGGCGGCATATAGCTTCGTGAGGCTCGAAATGAGACAAGGTATTCACCCGAATTACAACACGGTCACCGCCAGCTGTTCTTGCGGCGCCACTTTCCAGGTAGGTACGACCTCTGGTCAGGACTTCTCCTTGGATGTGTGCTCTAACTGCCACCCGTTCTACACTGGTAAGCAGAAGCAAGCGACCACTGGTGGCCGCGTAGAGCGTTTCAACAAGCGTTTCGGCGCTGCTGTTAAGCGCGGCTAATCCCAGTCGGATAGCCATATCGCCAGCATGCCTGTTCATATCAGGCTATTCCTATAAGGCTATGCTCGCGCAAAACCCACGCCTCGGCGTGGGTTTTTTGTGAGCTGGATATGCTTGCTGCATGAATTTTATGTGAAAAAAATTTCCATAAATTCTGTTATGCAGCAATAAGTAAAGCATTATGAGTAAAGCCTGTTTGCATAAGTTTCTGCAAATAGTGGCTAAAAGTGACGAATGTGAAGATAAAATTCGGTTAAACGAGCGTTTTGTCGTAAGTTGACGGCGCGCTTGAGGCGCTATGGTTTTTTCTATATTCTGAAACGACTTATCTACTTTATGTTAACTGGACTCTGACCATGACGGATGCAAATAAGCAGGCTGCTTTGGATTATCACGCGAAACCGATTCCCGGTAAGCTTTCGGTGGAGTTGACCAAACCCACCGCGACAGCACGGGATTTGGCACTGGCGTATAGTCCAGGCGTGGCTGAGCCAGTACTTGAAATTGCCCGGGATGCGGAAAATGCCTACCGCTATACCGGCAAGGGCAATCTGGTCGCCGTGATTACCGATGGCAGCGCTATTCTGGGTTTGGGTAATCTGGGCCCGCTGGCGAGCAAGCCAGTGATGGAAGGCAAGGGCGTGCTGTTTAAGTGCTTTGCAGGCATCAATTCGGTGGATATCGAAGTGGATGCGGAAAGCCCCCAGGCGTTTATCGATACCGTCGCGCGCATTGCCGATACCTGGGGCGGGATTAACCTTGAAGACATCAAGGCGCCGGAGTGTTTTGAAATTGAGAAAGCACTGGTTGAGCGCTGCAGCATCCCGGTCTTCCACGATGACCAGCACGGCACCGCAATTGTGACAGCGGCCGGTATGCTTAATGCCTTGGATATCGCGGGCAAAAAAATTGAGAACGTCAAGATCGTTTGCATGGGCGCAGGGGCGGCGGCGATTGCCTGCATGCGGTTGCTGGTCTCCTGTGGTGCGAGTAAAGAGAACTTGGTAATGCTGGATCGGCGTGGCGTTATTCATACTGATCGCGAAGGTATCAACGAATATAAGGCTGAATTCGCCCGTGATACCGAGATGCGCACCTTGGACGATGCCATCGACAATGCTGACGTCTTTATCGGCCTGTCAGGCCCGGGGCTGCTGTCCGCTGATCAGGTGAAGAAAATGGCGCCAGATCCGGTGATTTTTGCCTGCACCAATCCGGATCCGGAGATCCATCCTGACGTTGCCCGGGAAGCGCGCCCGGATGTGATCATGGCCACCGGCCGTTCGGACTTCCCGAACCAGGTCAACAACGTGCTGGGCTTCCCGTTTATCTTCCGCGGCGCTTTGGATGTTCGCGCCACGCGCATTAATGAAGAGATGAAGCTGGCCGCGGTGCATGCCTTGAAAGACTTGGCCCGCGAGCCGGTTCCTCAGGAAGTGCTGGACGCCTACGAGCGCACCGAGATGAGTTTTGGCCGCGAGTACATCATTCCCACGCCGGTCGATATTCGCCTGCTGGCGCGGGTTTCCTCGGCGGTGGCGCAAGCTGCGGTTGATTCTGGTGTCGCCCGTAAGCCTTTCCCGGCGCACTACCCGCTGCAGTCAATTAATGATGTTTATGGCGGCTAAGGCACTGCGCCCTGGTTAGTCGATTTACGCCCGCTGCTTAGCGGGCGTAAATGTTTTGAGAGATTATTTATTTAGCTTTGAGAATAGCGTGTTAACCCTTCCTGAGCGGTGGAGGCCACTAAGCGGCCATCGCGGCTGTAAATATGCCCCCGCGCCAGCCCGCGAGCGCCGCCTGTCCAGGGTGAGTCGATGACGTATAACAGCCAATCGTCAAGGCGGGTGTCCTGGTGGAGCCACAGGGCATGGTCAAGGCTGGCAATGCGTAGCTTGGGGTCTCGGTACTCAATGCCATGGGGAATCAGGCTGGTGGTCAGCAGATTGAAGTCAGAGGCGTAAGAGAGCAAGTGGCGGTGCAACGCCGGGTCGTCTGGCAGCGTGCCGGAAAGACGAAACCATAAGCATTGGCCAGCAGGTGTACCGTTGTCGGGGTTGCCGGGTAGATGCACAAACTCAATCGGGTGACCGGGAAAGCGGTCATGCTTGGCCTCGCCGTTCTCGATTAACGCTTCGGGTGTCGGCACATCCGGCATGGTGCGCTGATGGCTAAAGCTCGCCTCAGCGCTTTGAAAGGAGGCGCTGCAGAAGAAGATTGGCCGGCCTTTTTGAATGGCAGTGACACGACGGGTCGTGAAGCTGCCGCCATCGCGGATGGTATCCACTTGGTAGACAACGGGGCGATGTGGGTCACCAGGACGCAGAAAGTAGCCGTGCTGAGAGTGCGGGCGGCGCTCAATGGGCACTGTGCGCGCAGCGGCTGCAAGCGCTTGGCCGAGTACCTGACCACCATAGAGCTGAGGAAAGCCTAGATCCTGACTCTGGCCACGATATAGCGTCTCTTCCAGCGTTTCTAGCTCCAGTAACGCTACCAGTTTGTTCAGCGCGTCTGTCATTCTCGGTATCCTTGCGGCTGTCTCAATCGAATGCTGTCGATGAAAGTGAGTTGCTACGACGGGGGACAACCCTTTCATACGATCGTTTAGCTACCTTAGCGGAGTTTACGTTTATGCGCAGCGATGAATTTTACATGCACCGGGCGCTTGACCAAGCACACTTGGCCGCTGCGGCAGGTGAGGTGCCCGTGGGGGCGGTTGTCGTCGATGCGCAGGGGGAGATCATAGGCGCTGGCTGCAACGCCCCGGTAGCCAGTTGCGACCCCAGCGGCCATGCGGAAGTTCGTGCGCTGCGCGAGGCGGGGCAGCAGCAGGGGAACTATCGGCTTGAGGGCTGCACGCTGTTTGTCACCTTAGAGCCGTGCATGATGTGCGCAGGGGCGATGATACATGCTCGCCTAGCCCGTTTGGTTTACGGTGCTGCTGAGCCTCGGGCTGGCATGGTTGAATCAAAGGCTAACCTACTGGCGCAGCCGTGGTTCAACCATCAGGTCGCGGTGACTGGCGGTGTATTAGCAGCACCCTCGCAAAAATTACTGAAGCGTTTTTTCACCGCGCGACGCGATCAACTTAGCCAGAAATAGTTAAGAAGTGTTAATCAAGCGGCGGCACAAGTTCGAACAATAGCAGTGGATCATCGTTGACTGACGTTTGTTCTAGTTGGAAAAACTGCTGGCGGCTACGTTCAACATACTCAATCATTTCGTAGTAGCGACGGATATTGCGTACGTATATTACTGGCTCGCCACCACGGGCGTAGCCATGCCGCGTTTGGCTGTGCCATTCACGCTGCTGTAGCAGGGGCAGTGCGGCGCGTACATCCGTCCAGCTGTCGGGGTCACCGCCTCGCATCTCGGCAATCTTACGGGCGTCGTATAAATGCCCTAGCCCCACATTATAGGCAGCCATGGCCATAAAAAGCCGGTCATCACCGGTAATGCTTTCCGGTAGGCGGTCTTTGATGCTGCGCAAATAACGGGCACCGCCATCAATGCTTTGGGCCGGGTCGGTGCGGTCGCTGATGCCCATCTCGCTGGCAGTGGGGTTGGTTAGCATCATTAAACCACGCACCCCGGTCGGCGAGACCGCATCTGGATCCCAGTGCGACTCCTGGTAGCCCACGGCCGCGAGTAGCTTCCAATCAAAACCTGTTTCCTGGGCGGATTGCTGGAATAATTCAGTATAGCGAGGCAGGCGTGCATCCAGATGGTCAAGAAAGGTGCGGGTACCGACATACTCCAAGTAGTCGTCATGACCGAAGTAGCGGCTGACTAGCTGATCTAGCGTGCCGCTCTCCTGCAGGTCTTGGAGGAAGCGATTAGCAGCTTCGAGTAACCCCAAACCGCGACCGCTGGGCACTGCCCATGCCATGGAGAGCGGGTCGCCGAGGATAAAGCCACGCTCAACGTTGGGGAAAAACAGCCGGTTTAACCGAAATTGATGCTCAAAAATAACCGCTGCGTCCAGGGTGCCGTTTTCAACCCGGGCCAGCAGTTCGGCGACCTCCAACTCATGGGACTCTTTCCAGCTTAGGGTGGGGTGGCGTTTCTGGAGATCGCGCAGTGCTTCGCTGGTACCCGCTTCGCTAAGCGTACCAAGCTCCAGGCCTACAAGGTCGCTTGGTTCACTAATACCATTAAGCCCGCGCCGGTATACTACCAGCGGCTGCATCTTGATAATCGGACGGGTGTAGTAAACACCAGAGGGATTAGGCAGCAGGGGTAGCGCTGCCGCGCCCAGGTCGCCGCTCTCACGTACCGCCGGCAGCACGCTTTCAGGGTGATGGCGGGCGTTAAGGTTAAGACTCACCCCTAGATAGTCGGCAAAGCGGTGCATTAGCTCGTACTCAAAGCCGGTAGGGCCCTGGCGACCTTGGTAATAAGTGGTGGGTGTATTACGGGTGTGAACGGTAATAAAATCTTTTGCAGTGATCTGAGTCAGATGCTCGCCGGGAGGAACCAGGGAGAGGGTGGGCACCAGAGTCAGAAGCGTAATCGCTATTAGCGCATAATAAGCGCTGGCACGGGCTACAAAATGTCGGCAAATCAACGTCAGCATGGCGTCTTGTCGGCATGAAACAAGCTGCCACGATACCCAGCCAGGGGCAGGCTGTCACCTTGTTGATTTCGTGTGACGGCTGGTTTCCAGTATCATAGGCGTTTTCCGGTACCACATTATCTGTGTTTTCCGGCACCATAAAAGCACGGCCGCCTAGCGGCCCGGTGATTTCCCTGCTCGAATTTCCCTGCTCTAGAGGCTTCAGGATATGCTCGAACTGCGAGGCGCGCCCGCCCTTTCTGCCTTCCGTCATGCTCGGCTGTTAACGGTGCTGCGTGAACGTGTTCCCGAGGTGGAAGCGCTGTCTGCCCACTATGTTCATTTTATCGATGTTCACTCCCATGAGCGCCGCGAGGAACTGGATGACGCTGCCCGCGAACGTTTGGTGCAGTTACTTGATTACGGTACTCACTCGAGCGTAGAGGTTCCTGAGCGCGCCCAGCGCTTTTTGGTGGTGCCGCGCCTAGGCACCCAGTCGCCCTGGTCATCCAAGGCGACTGATATCGCCCACAACTGCGGCTTGCGCCAAATTAGCCGCATCGAGCGCGGCATCGATTACCGGGTCAGCTTCACCGCGATGCCGGACGAAGAGAGTTTGAGCGCGCTGGCGGCACTGCTACACGACCGTATGACCGAAACCGTGCTAGCCGATGCCTCGGACGCCGCTAAGCTGTTTGCTCAACACGACCCGGCACCGCTGGGCAGTGTGGATATTCTTGAGGGTGGCCGGGATGCGTTGGCAACGGCCAACCAGGCGCTGGGGCTGGCGCTGGCAGAAGATGAAATCGACTATCTTGTCGATGCTTTCAATGAGTTGGGGCGTAACCCCAGCGACGTTGAGCTGATGATGTTTGCTCAGGCCAACTCTGAGCACTGCCGTCACAAAATCTTCAACGCCGATTGGATGATCGACGGCGAGCTGCAGAGCCACTCGCTGTTTAAGATGATCAAGAATACCTTTGCGTCGTCGCCGGACAATGTTCTCTCGGCTTACAGCGACAATGCCGCTGTGATCAAGGGCAGTCAGGCTGGGCGCTTCTTTGCCACGCCGCTGACAGGCGTTGACGACGAGCGCGCACTCTACGCCACTCATCAGGAACCCATTCATATCCTGATGAAGGTAGAGACCCATAACCACCCCACAGCGATTGCCCCTTTCCCAGGCGCGGCGACCGGCTCCGGTGGAGAAATCCGTGACGAAGGTGCTACCGGCATTGGGGGCAAGCCCAAAGCGGGTCTTTCAGGTTTTACGGTTTCCAACCTGCGCATTCCAGAATTCGTACAGCCCTGGGAAGCCTTTGATTACGGCAAGCCAGGGCGTATGGAGTCGGCGCTCAATATTATGCTCGAGGGCCCCATTGGGGGCGCCGCGTTCAACAATGAATTTGGCCGCCCCAATCTAACCGGCTATTTCCGCACCTACGAGCAGGAGTCACTTAACGACGGCGGTATCGAGCGGCGCGGTTTCCATAAGCCGATTATGCTCGCCGGTGGTTATGGCAATATCCGTGCCCACCATGTTCAGAAGGGTGATATCCCTGTCGGCGGCAAGCTGATTGTGATGGGTGGCCCGGCGATGTTGATTGGCCTGGGCGGCGGTGCAGCCTCCAGCATGGCCTCCGGCACTTCCAGTGCCGATTTGGATTTCGCTTCGGTGCAGCGTGAAAACCCTGAGATTGAGCGCCGTGCTCAAGAGGTGATCGACCGCTGCTGGGCGCTGGGGGATCACAACCCGATTCGCTTTATCCACGATGTTGGCGCGGGTGGGCTCTCCAATGCGTTGCCCGAGCTAGTAAAAGATGGCAACCGTGGTGGTCGTTTTGATCTGCGCGCGGTGCCCAACGCCGAGCCGGGTATGAGCCCGCTGGAGATTTGGTGTAATGAGGCCCAGGAGCGTTACGTGCTTGCGGTTGCACCAGAGGATTTGGATACATTTGATGCCCTGTGCAAGCGCGAGCGCTGCCCCTATGCGGTAGTCGGCGAAGCCTTGGAAGAGCACCATCTTGAAGTGCGCGACGGCCATTTTGAGAGTAAGCCGGTTGACCTACCGATGAGCGTGCTATTCGGCAAAGCACCCAAGATGCAGCGCGAATTTGAGCGTCGCAATCCGGAGCTCTCCGGCATGATGCTGGATAATCTTGACCTGCGCGAAGCACTTGATCGCGTACTGCGCTTACCTACCGTGGCCTCCAAAAGCTTCCTGATCACCATTGGTGACCGCTCTATCACCGGCCAGGTGGCTCGCGACCAAATGGTTGGCCCCTGGCAAGTGCCGGTAGCCGATGTAGCGGTGACCACGGCAAGCTTTGATACCCACACCGGTGAAGCCATGGCCATGGGGGAACGTCCCCCGGTAGCCTTGATCAACCCTGCTGCTAGCGCTCGCTTAGCGGTGGCCGAAGCGATTACCAATTTGGCGGCAGCACCGATTGCCAAACTGAGCGATATCAAGCTCTCCGCTAACTGGATGAGCGCGGCGGATCACCCAGGTGAAAATCAGGCGCTTTACGATGCGGTTTATGCGGTAGGTATGGAAATGTGTCCGGCGCTGGGCATTGCGATTCCGGTGGGCAAAGATTCGATGTCGATGCGTACCGCTTGGCAGGATGAGAACGAGCAGGGCGAATACGAAGAGAAGAGCGTGACGTCGCCCCTTTCACTAGTGGTGACCGGTTTTGCTCCGGTGACCAACGCCCTGGCGACGCTCACGCCGCAGATCAACCTGGATCAAGACGAGTCGGATTTGATTTTGGTCGACCTGGGCAACGGTCAGAATCGGTTGGGCGGCTCCGCTTTGGCGCAGGTGTATGGCCAGGTGGGCAATGACTGCCCCGATGTGGACGACCCGGAAGATATCAAAGCGTTCTTCGAAGTCATTCAAGGCCTGAACCGCGACGGCAAGCTGCTGGCGTATCACGATCGTAGCGATGGTGGTCTGCTGGTCACGCTGCTGGAAATGGCCTTTGCTGCCCACGCCGGGCTTGAGATCAAGCTCGACTGGATGATCGACGAGCCAGTGGAGGCGTTGAACGCGCTGTTCTCGGAAGAGCTGGGTGCCGTGATTCAGGTCAATCGTGAACACACTGAAGAAGTGCTGGCGCAGTTTGCCGTGGCGGGTATCGAAACCTGTGGCGTCATCGCCCGCCCGCGTTACGATGACCAGGTGCGCGTCACGCTGTTTGAAGAGCCTTTGCTGGAAACCACTCGTCAGCTTACCCAGCGTACCTGGACAGAAACCAGTTACCGTATGCAGGCGCTGCGCGACAACCCCGAATGCGCCAAGAACGAATACGACAATCTGCTCGATGGCCGCGACCCGGGGCTATCTGCCACGCCCACCTTTGATATTAATGAAGATATCAGCGCGCCTTATGTCAACACAGCTAAGCCTGCCATGGCGGTGCTGCGTGAACAGGGCGTCAATGGCCAGGTAGAAATGGCCTGGGCTTTCGATAAGGCCGGGTTTGAGGCGGTGGATGTGCATATGAGCGACATCCTGGCGGGGCGTGTTTCGCTGGAAGAGTTCAAAGGGCTTGTGGCCTGCGGTGGCTTCTCCTACGGCGACGTGCTTGGTGCTGGCGGTGGCTGGGCCAAGTCGGTGCTGTTTAATGAGCGCGCCCAGGAGCAGTTTGCGGCGTTCTTCGCCCGCGACGATAGTTTCTCGCTGGGCGTATGTAACGGTTGCCAAATGCTCTCGCAGTTGAAATCGCTGATTCCTGGCGCTGAAAACTGGCCGACCTTTGTGCGCAATGAGTCCGAGCAATTTGAGGCCCGCGTTTCCATGGTGCGGGTTGAAAAGAGCCCCTCGATTCTGCTCGCCGGTATGGAGGGCTCAAAACTGCCCATCGCCGTTGCTCATGGTGAAGGGCAGGCGGAGTTCCGAGACAGCGCTCATCTGCGCAGCATGCAATCGAGCAACCAAATTGCTCTGCGCTATATCGATAACTACGGCCAGGCGACCACGCGCTACCCGGCAAATCCCAACGGCTCACCGGCGGGCATTACCGGTCTGACCACGCCGGATGGCCGGGTGACCATTATGATGCCCCACCCTGAGCGCGTTGCTCGGGCGGTTACCAACTCCTGGCGCCCGGCAGAGTGGACTGAAGATGGCGCCTGGCTGCGACTATTCCGCAACGCTCGGGTTTGGCTCAACTGATTCCAGTAATGCTCCAGATAGTGCGTTGGGCATAGCGCCCATGTTAACGGCGGATTTTTTTCCGCCGTTAACAGTTACGCGAGTCGTGACAACAGTTATTAAGAGTGCCGCTCGGGAGCGCTAGCCGGTGTTTTATCAGCCCCTTCGGGTGGCAATCCTAGTTTGGCCTCCAGCGTTTCAAGCTCTAACCGGTAGCGCTCAACGAGGTATTCGAAGCGCCCAAAATCATGTCCGCAATCCATGCAGAACACATGGGCTTTACCACGCCGCGTGGCGGGAAGGCGTTTTAAACGACTGCCGCATTCCGGGCACTCTGGGCTGAAATGGTTGGTTGTCATTGCTCACCTCACTAGTATCTTCTCGCTGATAAACGTTGCGATTTCTGGGATTATTTAAACCATCACTACTACGACGCGACGAAAGTCGTAATAGTTCAATAGCGGGCTAATTAATTTGTCGATACCTAGCTCCTCACTAGCTAACTCACCAACGCCCCAGCTTCGCCCCTATCAGCAGGAAGCGGTCAAGCGCGTGGTGGGCCATTTCCGAGCCTCAAGCGAGCCTGCGCTGGTGGTGCTGCCCACGGGCAGTGGTAAATCCCTGGTGATAGCTGAGCTAGCGCGCTTGGCCCGTGGGCGGGTATTGGTGCTGGCCCATGTGCGTGAGCTGGTGGAGCAGAACCATGCCAAGTACCAGGCTTATGGGCTTGAGGCGGATATTTTTAGCGCCGGTTTAAAGCGCAAAGAGGCGAGTCGCCAAGTGGTATTTGGCTCGGTGCAGTCGGTGGTGCGTAACCTGGAGAGCTTTAACGACGCTAATTTTACCTTGCTGGTCATCGACGAGAGCCATCGTGTATCACTCAACGAAGACGCTAGCTATCGTCAGGTGATTGAGCACCTGCGCCAGCACAATCCACAGCTTAAAATACTCGGCCTCACCGCGACGCCGTACCGTTTGGGGCAGGGGTTTATTTATTACCGCCACCATCACGGCATGGTGCGGGGCAGTGAAGAGAGTTTTTTTCGTGACTGCGTCTTCGAGCAGCCGCTGCGTCTGATGGCGAAGCAGGGCTATCTGGCTGCGCCCAAGCGCCTGGATATGGCGATTGAGGGCTATGACTTCTCCGCACTCAAACCCTCTTCAAACGGTCTGTTCCAAGAGGAAGAGCTGAATCGCGTGGTGGCGGGCAGTCGAGCGACGCCGGGCATTATCGGGCAAATCGTCGAACGTGCGGTTGATCGCCAGGGCGTGATGATTTTTGCCGCCACCGTGGCCCACGCTGAAGAAATTATCGGTTATTTACCTCGAGCAGAGGCGGCTTTAATTACCGGTGCAACACCTTCCCAAGAGCGCACTGCGCTGATCGATGCTTTTAAAGCGCGGAAACTAAAATACCTGGTGAACGTCGCGGTGCTGACCACCGGTTTCGATGCTCCCCACGTGGATTTGATCGCTATTTTGCGGCCTACCGAATCGGTGAGCCTCTACCAGCAGATGGTGGGCAGAGGGCTGCGCCTGTCGCCGGGCAAGAGCGACTGCCTGATTCTGGATTATGCCGGCAACCCCTGGGATATCTTCGCGCCGGAAGTGGGGAAGCCGAAGCCCGATAGTGACAGCGAACCGGTTCAGATAGAGTGCCCCGACTGCGGTCATGCCAATCTTTACTGGGGTAAGCGCGACGGTGATTTAGTGATTGAGCACTTTGGCCGCCGCTGTCAGGGGCTAATTGAAGATGATGAAGGAAAGCGGCGCCAGTGTGAGTTTCGGTTCCGTTTTAAAGTTTGCGAGGAGTGTGGCGCCGAGAATGATATTGCCGCCCGCCGCTGCCACGGCTGCGAAAAACTACTGGTGGACGCGGATGATAAACTCAAGGACGCCCTAAAGCTGAAAGACGCCAAGGTATTGCGGGTAAGCGGTATGCAGCTGGAAGCGACCACTAACGGCCGTGGCCTGCCGCGCTTAAAAGTCACCTATCATGACGAAGATGGCACCCATCTTTCCGAGTGGTACGCGCTGGAAACCCCCGCTCAACGGCGCGCTTTTTATGCCGCCTTTCTGCGCTACCATCTGCGCGCACCGGGAGGTAAATGGCAGCCGCTAAGCGCCGAGGACGTCGTCGCCGAACAGCGCCGCCTACGCCACCCGGATTTTGTCGTAGGCCGCAAAGTGGGGCGCCATTTCCAAATCAGTGACAAGCTGTTTGACTATACTGGCCGCTACCGCAAAGCGGTGGAGGCGGGGTAGTACGCTTGTGCTTACTCTCTAATAGAGCAACGCGAATGCTAACGACTTTGCTAAACTGTTCGCTTGTGCCGATTTCCATTTTCCAAGAGAGCCGACCCGCGTGAGCGAGACGCCAAGCGTTACTGTTGATTTAGCAAGCCCTGATTCCGAACCCACCGAGCCAGTGGCAGCTTCGCTTGGGCGTCTGTTTAATGAGCCGATTACGCAAATGCCGGAGGATTTGTATATTCCCCCGGAAGCACTGCGTGTCTTTTTAGAGACCTTTGAAGGCCCGCTGGATCTGCTGCTCTATCTGATTCGCCGCCAAAACCTGGATATTCTGACCATCAACGTGGCGACCATCACCCACCAGTACATCGAGTACGTGGAGCTGATGAAGGCCATGGAGATCGAGCTGGCGGGGGAATACCTGTTGATGGCCGCTATGCTGGCTGAGATCAAGTCGCGCACCTTGTTGCCCCGCCCGCCGAAGGCTGAGGGCGATGACGAGGAGGATCCCCGCGCTGAGCTTATCCGCCGTCTGCAAGAGTACGAACGCCTTAAAGAGGCAGCAGAGACGCTGGACACATTACCGCGTATGGGGCGTGACTGGTTCAGCGTGCAGGCGGGCTTACCGCCACTGGAATCCCGTGTGATTCACCCCGAGGTGGAATTGGATGAATTGCTCAGCGCGCTCTCCGATATCCTCAAGCGTGCCGAGCTGGTGCAGGCCCACCAGATCAGCCGCGAGGTTCTCTCTACCCGCGAGCGCATGCTCAAGATCATGGAGCAGCTAAGTTACGACGACGCCCATCAGCGCTATACCCCCTTTGAAGCGCTATTTACTTTAGAGGAGGGGCGCGCAGGCGTGGTGGTCACGTTTATGGCGATTCTTGAGCTGGCCAAAGAAGCCATGATTGAAATTGTCCAAAATGCGCCGCTGTCGCCAATTCACGTGCGCGCGCGACGCGCTGCCCTTGCTGACGGCGAGGAGAGCGCTTTTGATGAGGGCGAGATAGAAGATGATGCCTATGGCGAGTCCGCTTTTGAACCTGACGAGGAGACGCCATGAGTAACACCGTCACCGCGTTAGATGACATTGTTTTAGATGATATTGTTGAAGCCGCACTGCTGGCCGCTGGCGAACCCTTGCCCCTTGAGCGGTTGGAGACACTCTTTCTTGAGGGCGAATGCCCCCCGCGCAAAGAGCTTCGTGACGTCCTGGAACGTTTGCAGCAGCGACATTCTGGCGGTGCACTGGAGCTCCTGGAAACGGTCTCAGGCTACCAACTGCGCATTCGTCCGCGGCTTTCCCAGTGGGTGTCGCGGTTATGGGATGAACGCCCCCAGCGCTACTCGCGGGCGCTGCTGGAGACACTGGCATTAATTGCCTATCGGCAGCCGGTTACTCGTGGGGACATTGAGGAAGTGCGCGGTGTCAGCGTGAGTAGTTCCATTATGCGCACCTTGGCTGAGCGCGGCTGGATTCGGGTGGTCGGTCATCGTGATGTGCCTGGCCGACCAGCGGTATACGCCACCACACGCAGCTTTTTAGACGATTTTGGGTTAAAAACCCTCGATGCATTGCCGCCCATGCACACCCTGGCAAGCTGGGATGAAAACGAGATATCTGAAGAACCGGGGATGACGATGGATACTGACATTCAGGAAGAAAATGGCCCCGGTACAGACCATGAAGCACTGGACGAAACGATCAAAACGGTGCAGGATGCGCCACCTCAGAAAGAACAGATAACCTCGGCTGAGATAGCCGACACGCACGCCGAGACGGCGTTAACCCAGCCGCTGAGTTTTGCCGACCTACAGGCTCGGCTCGCGGCACGTGCCAAGCGCCAACAAGATGAGCGCGAAAGCACGGAGACTACCGATGTGAGGTCAGACGACCATGAGTCAGAGTAATAACACCACGCCCCCCACCAGCGAAAAGCTGCAAAAAGTCTTGGCCCGTGCAGGCCTTGGCTCGCGTCGTGAGATGGAAACGGCGATTTCCGCCGGCCGTGTTAAAGTGAATAGCCAGGTGGCTAAGCTGGGCGACCGCGTTGAAGCGCGGGATAAAGTCAGTTTTGATGACCGTCCGGTGGCATTGCGCCCAGAAGAAGAAGTGCCACGCCGGGTGATTATGTATAACAAGCCGGAAGGCGAGCTATGCACCCGTAAGGATCCAGAAGGTCGCCGCACGGTGTTTGACCGCTTGCCGCGCCTGAAAGGCGAACGTTGGATTGCGATCGGTCGCCTGGATATCAACACCAGTGGTTTGCTGCTGTTCACTACCGACGGTGAGCTGGCCAACCGTTTGATGCACCCCTCTACCCAGGTGGAGCGCGAGTACGCGGTTCGCGTGATGGGTGAAGTGAAGCGCGAGCATATCCTGGCCATGGTCGATGGGGTCATGCTTGAAGATGGCCCGGCGCGCTTTACCGATGTTCAGGAGTTTGGTGGCGAAGGCATCAACACCTGGTTCCACGTGGTGATTCTCGAAGGGCGCAACCGTGAAGTGCGTCGTCTTTGGGAATCCCAGGCGCTGACGGTTAGTCGTCTTAAACGCGTGCGCTACGGCAATATCTTCCTCGATAAGCGGGCGAAAGCCGGCGAATGGGTCGAACTTACCCAGGATGAGGTGGATGACTTAGCCACGCTGGCTAACTTGGAAACACGTAAAGTGCCCGCGTTGACACCGGATGAGAAGAATCGCTGGAACCGCGATAAGCACAAGCGTAAGCCGGTACAGGCACTGCGCAAACCGAAAAGCAAGGCTCGCTAAGCGCGGCTTGCAGAGCCCGTTGAACCTCTTGGTGCTCAGTCGTTAGCGGTTAGGCTGATAAGCGTGCCTGTCAGCATTGAGTGACGCCAGCGGGCACGCAAATGGTTCATTATTGTAGAGTGAAAGCGAAAAAACGCTTGCTATCAATAAGGTGTAAGCGTAGGATATGCATCCGTTCAGGCGGGTCGTTAGCTCAGTTGGTAGAGCAGTTGACTTTTAATCAATTGGTCGCAGGTTCGAATCCTGCACGACCCACCATTCAAACGACTGATCAGTTTGAATAAAGTCAGTTTGAATGCAGTGGTGAACGTTTAAAGTATGTGTAGTAACGCTGGAAAGTGATCAGCACAGCAAGTTTGGGTCGTTAGCTCAGTTGGTAGAGCAGTTGACTTTTAATCAATTGGTCGCAGGTTCGAATCCTGCACGACCCACCAAATTCAACGCCCCTGGCAGTTTAGCTGCCAGGGGCGTTTTGCTATGTGTCTAGAAAGAACTCTATGTGTGACAATCTGTTTGCAGTCAAACGCTATTTCCCGCCAAAATGGTTTAGAATAAATCTGTCTAGAATAGATTTTAAGCGATGGCCATCGCGAGAGACGTAGCGGCTCATCGCTCCAACGAGCGGTGCATGTGCAAGACGCACTGCGCCGTAGCCCAGTGTTTAACAGGGGGATTCCCTGTTCGTCACAGTGGTAGACACAATGACTATTATGACTACTCAAGCGAAGCTTGAGGCCCCGCTACCCACAGCCTACTGCCCGACCCGCATTCCGGCGGAAGATCAGGCACGGGTTGAAGAGATCAAACGACTGTTGAAGGCCCATAACGCCGTTTTGGTCGCACACTACTACACCGATGATGCCATTCAGCAACTGGCGGAAGAGACCGGTGGCTGTGTCGCTGACTCGCTGGAGATGGCACGCTTTGGTGCTCGCCACGAAGCCACCACGCTGGTCGTCGCCGGTGTCCGCTTTATGGGCGAAACCGCCAAGATCCTTTCGCCTGAAAAACGCGTGCTGATGCCCACCTTGGAAGCCACCTGCTCGCTGGATATTGGCTGCCCCGTCGATGAGTTCAGCGCCTTCTGTGATGCCCATCCTGACCGCACCGTAGTGGTGTATGCCAACACCTCTGCAGCCGTTAAGGCGCGGGCAGACTGGGTGGTGACTTCGTCGATTGCAGTCGAGGTGATTGAGCACCTGCAGGCCAAAGGCGAGAAAATTCTCTGGGCGCCCGATAAGCATTTGGGCGGCTATATCCAGAACAAAACCGGCGCCGATATGCTGATGTGGGACGGCGCCTGTATCGTTCATGAAGAGTTTAAGGCCAAGGGCGTTGAAGATCTGAAGCGCATCTATCCAGATGCCGCAGTACTGGTGCATCCCGAATCGCCTGAGCCAGTAGTGAAGCTGGCGGACGTGGCAGGCTCCACCTCGCAGTTGATCAAGGCCGCGAAAGAGCTGCCCAACGATAAGCTGATCGTGGCAACTGATCGTGGCATCTTCTTCAAGATGCAGCAGGCAGTGCCGGATAAAACGCTGTTTGAAGCGCCGACGGCAGGCAACGGCGCCACTTGTCGTAGCTGTGCACACTGCCCCTGGATGGCCATGAACGCGCTGGATAATCTAGCCGGTGCGTTGCGTGAGGGAAGTGGAGAAATTCAGGTGGATGAAGCGCTGCGTCTGCAGGCTTTAAAGCCCCTTGAGCGCATGCTTAACTTCAATGCTTAGCGAGAAAAGATTAACCGAATGTCATTGCGAACAAAGTGAAGCAATCTCGGGGTGACTGCCACCGCTGGTTAAGATTGCCGCGTCGCTGCGCTCCTCGCAATGACATGTGGTGTGTCATTGCGAACGAAGTGAAGCAATCTCGGGGGTACTGCCACCGCTGGCTGAGATTGCCGCGTCGCTGCGCTCCTCGCAATGACATGTGGTGTGTCATTGCGAACGAAGTGAAGCAATCTCGGGGGTACTGCCACCGCAGGTTGAGATTGCCGCGTCGCTGCGCTCCTAGCAATGACATGTGGTGTGTCATTGCGAACGAAGTGAAGTAATCTCGGGGTTACTGCCACCGCTGGCTGAGATTGCCGCGTCGCTGCGCTCCTCGCAATGACATGTGGTGTGTCATTGCGAACGAAGTGAAGCAATCTCGGGGTTACTTGCCACCGCAGGCTGAGATTGCCGCGTCGCTGCGCTCCTCGCAATGACACAGGTTTAGTTAAAATCATCCAGCGCTTCGCGATACTCAATGAAGTCCTCGCGGCGCTGCTCGATTCTTGCCAGCGCCTGCTGATCATTTTCCCGCTCAGCGGCATCCCGAGCGATAGAAAGTTGGCGAATGCCGCGATCGACGCGGCCGGTCAGTTGAAGATACTCTGCGCGGGCTAAGTGCCCCCAGCTATCATGCCCACTGCGCCCGGCGGCTTCGGCCAGCAGGTTAAAGACCTGCGGGTTTTCCAGGTTTTGGGAAGTGATGTCGCGCAGCAGGTCATAGGCCGCCTGCGGGTCGCGCTGCAGCTGTGCTTCGGCCAAGATCAGTTGGGCAGGTAGGTAGTTGGGCATAAAACGTAGCAATTGCTGACTGCGCTGAATGGCCTGATCGTAGCGGCCAGCTTCCAGGGCGACGCTAGCCGAAGAGGCGGGCAGCATGGCAAAGTCGGGATGCTCGTTGGCAAGCCTATCCAGTTGCTCCAGGGCGCTATCGGTTTGGCCGTTGCGAGCATCGATCAGTGCCGCTAAGTAGTCCTGAGCGGCTTGTTCGGCGCCTTCCTGAGCAAGGCGCGAAGCAGCTTGCTGCGGCGTATTAGTGTAAATGCTTAGCAGCGCCCGGGCGCGCATCATGTCGTAGAGGGTGTCGCTGGTATATGCATCGGCAACATTGAGCTGGGCAGCGCGGGCTTGTGCGGCGCTTAAACGATTGTCGGTGACCGGGTGGGTCAGCAGGAACTCGGGTGGGGTATCGCCCTGAAGGCGCGCCATACGCTGCATGGCTGAGAACATGCGCACCATTGCCTCGGGGTCATAGCCTGCATCGGCCATGGCCTGAAGGCCGATGTTATCGGCTTCCTGTTCAAACAGCCGTGAGTAGCTGAGCTGATCCTGGATCAGCGCCGCCTGTGAGCCCATGGCGGCCGCCATTCCAGCGTCGCCGCCGCCACTGGCGGCAATCAGCATACCCGCCAGCATGGCTGCCATGGCGGGCAGTTGGGTCTGAGCCGCGCGGGCACTGCCTCGGGCATAGTGGCGTTGAGAGAGGTGGCCCAGTTCGTGAGCTAGCACCGAGACAAAAGCGCCTTCATCTTCGGCAAGCGCGAAAAGTCCTGAATTGATCCCTACTACGCCGCCAGGGACGGCAAAGGCGTTCAATGAAGCGTTATCGACCATGACGGTGATCGTGCGCAGACCGTTAATATCACTATGCGGGGCCAGCCGGGCAATCAGGCTTTGCAAATAATCATTGGTTATGGGGTCTTGCCACTGGGGGGCTTGGGCACGAAACTGGCGCAACCAGGCGCGGCCCAAGCGGTACTCTTCGTTGCTGACAGAGGTAGACGCCGCCCCTAAGCTCGGCAAGCCGTAATCGCTGGAGGCAATGCTTGGTGGGCTAAACAGTAGGCTGCCACAGGCACAAGCAAACGCACATATCCAGCCTGGGTAAGCGATACGAAGGGTTGGCATGGCATCCTCATAAATAATGAATAAGTACAGTGGTCAGAGTATGGCATTGGTGAAGAGTGTGACATTGATAAACACAGGGAAGTGCCGTTAAATCGACTGCCTAGTGAAATCAATCGCTAAAAAGATAGTTTATGTAACAATGCCGTGAGTATGTAGGTCATTTTGAGGGAGTGTATATGTCTGAGCAATCCGAGGGCTTTCAACCCGACACGGTGCTTGACGCTTGCGGGCTGCATTGCCCGCTGCCTTTGCTGAAGGCTAAGCAGGCCTTGGCAGGTTTGGCGGCTGGTCAGTTACTGGAAGTGCGTTCCACCGATGCGGGTTCGTGGCGTGATATGGCGTCGTTTACCGACCAAAGTGCACATACGCTGGAAGGTCGTGAGCAGCGCGACGAGGTGTATGTTTATTGGATTAGAAAAGCTGGGGATGCGCACTCATGACCCTGCGCACGATTTTAAAAAGCTGGGTTGAACGCTATTTCTCGGATGAGGAGGCGCTCATCCTGCTGATAGTGCTGGTGGCGGGCTTTGCCGCGATTATCTGGTTTGGACGCATGCTGGCGCCGTTTTTTACTGCACTGGTGATTGCGTTTCTTTTGCAAGGCGTAGTGAGTGCGTTTACCCGGCGAGGGGTACCGCACCTACTAGCGGTCATCCTGGTCTTTTTGGCCTTTATCAGCGTGCTGCTCACTCTGGCGTTTATTCTGATGCCGTTGATCTGGAATCAGCTAGTGGGGCTGGTGCAAGAGACACCGCGGATGTTCGCCAGTGGCCAGGGCTGGTTGGATGAACTGCAGGCGCGCTACCCGAATATTATTACGCCGGATCAGATGCAAAGCTGGATAGGCGTGGCGAGCCGTGAGATTAGCCAGCTAGGCCAGCGCGCCTTAACGCTTTCGCTGGCTTCGCTCGGCAATATTATGTCGCTGATTATCTACCTGGTACTGGTGCCGATTCTGGTGTTCTTTATGCTCAAGGATCGCGACGTGTTGGTCGGTTTTATGCTTTCGCTGCTGCCCCAAAAGCGTACGCTGCTATCGCGTATTTGGCGCGAAATGGACGATCAGATTGCCAACTATATCCGCGGCAAATTTATTGAAATCATCATCGTTGGCACCGTGGCGTTCTTTACCTTTGCGTTCTTTGGCTTACCGTATACAGCGCTGCTAGCGGTGTTGGTCGGCCTTTCTGTGTTAGTGCCTTATATCGGCGCTGCGGTGGCTACACTACCGGTCGCCGCGGTAGCGGGGTTCTATTTTGGTCTTAGTGAAGATTTTGTCTATGTGCTGGTGGCTTATGGCGTGATTCAAGCCCTGGATGGCAACGTATTGGCACCGGTATTGTTCTCTGAGACCAATAATATTCATCCGGTTTCGATTATTGTGGCGGTACTGTTCTTCGGTGGGATTTGGGGCTTCTGGGGGATCTTCTTTGCGATTCCCTTGGCAACACTGCTCAAGGCATTGATTTACGCCTGGCCACGTAGCATGCATGAGCGGGAGGAGCGTCGGAGTATACCAGCCACGGCTAGCCAGGAAGCCGAATAGCGCTCACCCACTGCCCGCGCAAGTGAATCAGTACGGGCAGTGGGCTGAACTGAAATAGAGCCCTGGTTGAGTTAGTTGGAAGCGTTCAGCTTTTCAGCCGCAGCAAGTACTTCTTCCGCGTGGCCAGGTACTTTAACGCCGCGCCATTCGTTGGCTAGCTTGCCCTCCTTATCAATCAGGAAGGTGCTGCGTTCGATGCCCAGGTGCTCCTTGCCGTACATTTTCTTGAGCTTGATAACATCAAATAGCGTGCAGATGTTTTCGTCCTTATCTGAAATAAGGTCGAAATTAAAATCCTGTTTGGCCTTAAAATTCTCCTGGGCGCGCAAGCCATCTCGAGAAACACCAAGAATGACCGTATTAGCGGCATCGAAGGCGGGTTTGCGGTCACGGAAGTCACCGCCCTCGGTGGTGCAGCCAGGTGTACTGGCTTTGGGATAAAAGTATATGACCACTTGTTTGCCACGCATTTCCGACAGTGTCACGGTGGTATCACCCGTGGCAGTGGCGGAGAAGTCAGCAACGGGTTGACCAATTTCAACAGGCATAAGGCATCCTTTTAAGGGTGGGTGTTAATATTGCTTGTTACGCGTGATTACACGTAAGCCAGCGGCCGTTGTCAAAGCTCAAAACAGGGTGACGACAAACTCACACCGCTTTACGCTGTACAGGCTCGAATCGCCTGAGTACCATTTGGCCTCTGTGCGGTGTCGGCGCTTGATGCAAAATAGCGTGATCGCGCTCGGTTTTGAAAAAAACTCTCGTATTCAAAAACACAGATAGTTGATATCACAATTTGGCTGGTGAGGAATAAACGGATGATCACAGGCAGCATCGTCGCCCTGGCGACGCCTATGAAGGTCAATGGCGACATCGACTGGGAGGCGCTTCGTCGTCTGGTGAACTTCCATCTCGAAAATGGCACCGATGCCATTGTCGCCGCTGGCACCACGGGCGAACCGACTACCATGTCGTTTGCGGAGCACTTTGACGTGATTCGCAGCGTGGTGGAAGAGGTCAATGGCCGTATACCGGTCATAGCCGGTACCGGCTCGAACAACACCACCGAAGCAGTGGAGTTGACCCGCTACGCGAAAGAGGTGGGTGCAGATTACTGTCTGACGGTGGCTCCCTACTACAACAAGCCTACTCAGGAAGGCCTGTTTCAGCACTTCAAGGCCACAGCCGAGGCCAGCGACCTGCCGGTTATTCTTTACAATGTGCCCGGTCGCACCTGCTCGGATATCTACAACGAGACCGTATTACGCCTGGCCGAAGTCGATAATATTATCGGTTTAAAAGACGCCACGGGGAACCTGGAGCGTGCGGAAGATCTAATCACTCGCCTGAAGGGCAGTGGTTTTATGCTCTACTCCGGTGATGATGCGACCGCCTGCGACTTTATGTTGATGGGTGGTCATGGGGATATCTCCGTCACCGCCAACGTTGCCCCCCGGGCGATGCATGAGCTTTGCTCGGCAGCGGTGGCCGGCGACTCCGATAAGGCGCATCAGATTAATACGCTTTTGATGCCGCTGCATACCAACCTGGGTATAGAGTCGAACCCTATTCCAGTGAAGTGGGCGCTGAACCGTATGGGGTACGCGGATGCGGGTATTCGCTTACCGCTAACCTGGCTGTCGGAAAAGTACCACGCCACGGTGAGCGAAGCGCTGCAGTTGGCGGGTGTCGTAGAGGAGTAGTCCGACGCAATACCCTTTGCTACCCAGCTCGCTTACCGTTGAGCTGGGTACCCGAATTGTTGACTTAAGGTGGCTTGATGAGCTCTGTGCTTGAAATACGTGCGCTTAAATGGGTTCCGCTGGCACTCGCAGCGGCTGTCGCGCTCTCTGGTTGTGCGCGGGATGGTTTTTACCACGACCGTAATTTGGACTACACCGAGGCCGCTCCGGCGCCGCCTTTGGTGCTGCCAGAGACCCGCAACACCCAGCGCTATCGCGATGCGCTGCCGGTTCCTCAAGCCGCCACCCAAGGTGCACGGCTTGACGAAGCAGCAGAGATTCGCCCGCCACAGTCATTGGCGATTGGCAGTGGGATGGAACCTGAGTATGTCGAGCGTCGCGAAGTGGGCGATCAAACCTGGCTAGTAGTGGCCGCCGACACCGGTACGGTCTGGCCGCAGTTGGAAGAGTTTGTACGTAGTCGTCAGTTGGAGGTGCAGCAGAGCAGTGCTTCTCAGGGCGTTATCGTCACGCCCCAGGCGGAAATTCGCCTGCAAAGTGCACTACGCGCAGGCAGTAGCGAAGTTCGCTGCGAACGCGGCGGGCAAACCATGGCGAGCTGCCTCGATGCGTTAGAGAGCCATTTAAGCGCGCGCAGTGCATCTGCCAGTGTCTCTTCTTCCTGGACCGCTCAGCGCCTCACCGGTGAGCAAACGCTGCAAATCCGCCAGCAGGACGACGAGTGGGAAGTGGTGATCCCGCAGCCGGTCGATCGGGTATGGGCAGAGTTGAACCACTATCTTGAGCTGGATTTTGCTCAGGAAGGTCAGCGTGATTTGCTGGCCGTCGACCCTGCCAGTCATGAGTTTATGGTTGAGTACATGACTGAAACCGAGCGCAACCGCAACCCGTTGCAAATCGTCTTCAGCCCGGATGTGCGCAAAATGTCCCAGCAGATTCGTCTTGCCCTGCAGCCTAACGGCGACCAGACGATTCTGCGTGCCATCAATGCCAGCGAGCGGGCATTCAGCGCCGATGATCAGCGCGAGCTGCTTGAGCGTGTCTCCGGCTATTTACGTTAATTTGTTGATCCTTGACCCCTTACGGAGCCCCCATGGAAAAGCGCCAAGAACTCTACGCCGGTAAGGCGAAATCTGTGTACACCACCGACGATCCGGATTTGTTGGTGCTCAATTTTCGTGATGACACCAGCGCCTTCGATGGCAAAAAAGTCGAGTCGCTGGCCCGCAAGGGAATGGTCAATAACATCTTTAACGCCTTCATTATGGAGCGGCTGCAGGAAGCGGGCATCCCCACCCACTTTGAAAAACAGCTCTCCAACACTGAGAGTCTGGTCAAAAAGATGCAGATGATCCCGGTGGAGTGTGTGGTGCGCAATATCGCCGCGGGTGGGTTGGTAAAACGTCTCGGCGTTGAAGAGGGAATTGCACTGACGCCACCCACCTTCGAGTTGTTTCTGAAGAACGACGAGAAGGGCGACCCGATGATCAATGAGTCGCTGGCGGAGACTTTCGGTTGGGCAACGCCTGAGCAGTTAGCCAAGATGAAGGTGCTGACCTTCAAGGTTAACCATATCCTCAAAGCGCTGTTTGCTGAGGGCGATATGCTACTGGTGGATTACAAACTTGAGTTTGGTGTATTCAAAGGCGAGGTGGTGCTGGGGGATGAGTTTTCTCCGGATGGTTGCCGTCTTTGGGACGCCAACACCCGTGAGAAGCTCGATAAAGACCGCTTCCGTCAGGGGTTGGGCGGTGTGATTGAGGCGTATGAGGAAGTTGGCCGCCGTTTGGGCATTACCTTTCCTGCTTAAGCCGGCGCGTCAGATTTATTGCTCGGCATAAGGTTCGATAGCCATCACCTCCAAGGTGGTGGCTTCGCCATTTTGGCGAGGGCAAAACTTAACGTCCACGTCGCGCAGGCGTACGCCGTAAAGACGCTCAGAATCCCTGTCCTTTTGCTTATAGGCGGGCCTGGGATCCTGGCTGAGTACCTGCTCAATTAATGCCAGCAGTGTGGCGCTGTCCTGGCGCTGAGCAAGCGTATCCAGTGCCGCTGGATGAAAGGTGACGTCCATGAGTGGCGGTGTTTCAGGGGCGAAACCGGCCAGTGCGTTAGGCTCGGATTCGGCCCAGGGCAGGTAGGGTTTGATATCAATCACCGGGGTGCCGCTGACTAAATCGCAGCCCTGGAGCTGTAGCGTAACGCCGTGCTGGGTGTCGATACCGACTAATCTCACCAGTGAGAGCCCCAGGCGGTTAGGGCGGTGGGTGCTGCGACTGGCAAAAACCCCCACCTTTTTATTGCCCCCCAGGCGTGGCGGCCTTACCAGCGGCGACCAGCGCTCGGGGCTTTGATGAAAAATAAAGCTCAGCCACAGGTGGCTGAAGTCTTCCAAACCGCGCACCGCGAGTGGGTCGTTGTAGGGCGCAGTGAGTACAAGCCGGGCATCGGCCGCGGGGGCGAGCCCCGGCTGGCGGGGAATACCGAATTTATCGGGGTAGTCGCTAACCACATGACCAATGGGCGTCAGCGTAAAGTGCTCGCTGTTAGGGGCATCGTCCATCACACTGCCTTCTGCTGGGGTTGATTCGCGTAGAATTGATCCAAGTAGTATAAAGCAGGCCAATGGCTTAAGCGTGACCAAATGGGGCGTGATCGAATGTGTCTTGATCAAATGATAGCTGAACAGCTCAGAGGTGACGCATGACCAATACCGAGGAGCAGCAAGCGCCAACCAGTACGCGAATAACCTATCGCGCGGCGCTAGCACGGGATGCCGCCGACCAAGCGGAAGTGTTTTATCACGCTGTTATGCAGGGAGCGGCCACGCATTACACGCTGGATGAGCGGCGTGCGTGGGCCAATGCGTTGCCCCGCGAAGGCAGTGCATGGGGAGTGCGCCAAGCGCTCTACACAACCCTAGTGGCTACCTGTGATGGTCGCTGCGTGGGGTTCCTGGAGTTGGATTTAGTCGCTGGGCGGGTTGAAACACTCTACGTATGGCCCTCATTAGCCGGTCGCGGTATCGGTACCACGCTGCTGGTACATGCCGAACGGCTGCTGCTTGAGCAGGGAAAGGGGCAAATCGAGATAGAGGCGAGTTCAATGCTCTATGAGCGCCTGCTGCGCCGTGGTTGGAAAAACCACGGCGAGGAGTGGGTCGAGCGAAGCGGGGAGCGACTGCTGCGTTATAAACTTTCCAAATCGCTTAATGCTGTCGAAACCTAATCATCAAACGCTATAGCTGCGGGTAATGCGCATGGAAAGATCGATCGAGGCGATGTCCTTGGTCAGTGCGCCGCTCGATATACAGTCAACACCGGTATCGGCAATTGCCCGCAGGGTGGCAGCATCCACATTGCCTGAAGCTTCCAGGGTGGCTCGGCCGCCGTTAATTTCCACGGCAACGTGCAGGTCTTCGATGGCGAAATTGTCGAGCATGACAATATCAGCTCCCGCGGCCAATGCCTGATCCAGCTCTTCAAAGGTTTCTACCTCGACTTCCACGGGCAGGTCGTTGGCTAACTTGCGCGCTTGCGCAACCGCCGATTGAATGCCTCCACAGGCGGCAATATGGTTCTCTTTGATCAAAAACGCGTCCCATAGGCCAATGCGGTGGTTGTGGCCGCCGCCGCAGGTGACCGCATATTTCTGCGCCAAGCGCATGCCGGGCAGCGTTTTACGCGTATCAAGCAGGCGAACGCCGGTGTCTTCAATCAGGTCGACATATGCGCGGGTGGCGGTGGCGGTGGCAGACAGCGTTTGCAATACGTTAAGCGCCGCCCGCTCGCCGGTAAGCAGGGCACGGGCGGGGCCCTCCAGGGTTAAGAAACACTGTTCAGCCTCTAGCTTATCGCCGTCAGCGGCGTGCCAGGTCAGGCTTACCCGACTATCCAGGCGGCGAAACAGCTCATCTACCCAGGGTGCGCCACACAGCACTGCGGTTTCACGGGTAATTACGTCGGCGCAGGCCCACTGGTGTTCAGGGATCAATTGCGCGGTAATATCACCCGGGCCAACGTCTTCTGACAGCAAGCGGGCGGCGCTGGCGCGGATTTCTTCAGCAAGAGCGGATTGATAATGCATGGCCGTGGATTCCCTGAACGTCGTCTTCGATGACGGGCATTGTAGTGAAAAACAGCGGTGAAGGTGAAAGAGAACAGAGAAAGAAAGCGCTAACGTAAAGGAGCCCTTGCCAGTGGAAAATAAACAACCCCTTGACGGGTGGTGGGAAAGCGCGCGTAAAGTCGTTTCACCGAACTGTGACCCTCGGCCCACCGGTGAGGTGTCGTTGCTAGTGATTCATGCGATCAGTCTTCCGCCTGGTCAGTTTAGTGGTAATGCTATTGAAGCGCTATTTACCAATCAATTGGCGGTAGACGAACATCCATTTTTCGCCGAAATTGCCCACTTAAGAGTCTCCGCACACCTGCTTATCCGTCGCGATGGTGAGTGCGTGCAGTTTGTTGATACAGATCAGCGTGCTTGGCATGCTGGGCGCTCCAACTGGTGGGATGCTCGCCAGCTAAGCTGGCGAAAGGCGCTCAACGATTTCTCGGTGGGGATTGAACTTGAAGGGGATGACGTTACCCCCTATCGCAAAGCACAGTATGACACTCTGGTGGAAGCAGTGGTGTGGCTAATGGCGCGCAACCCTCAGCTAGATAGCAGTCGTATTACCAGCCATGCCCATGTGGCGCCGCTGCGCAAAACGGATCCTGGTCCGGCGTTTGATTGGGCGTATTTCCAGCAACTGCTGACATCGCGTGTTGAGCGTTAGCGGTTCGATTACGTTTTTCCCTGTGTGCTAAGTATTTCACTAATAACGCAATAAAACGGTAGTTTAATTACATCGGATGACTATTTGGTCGCAATGGCAAATGCTCTATGAATTGCTTATGTTGCAGTGCAATAGTTTGTTTTCGATAGGCTTTTCCGCTGCGACGGAATTGGCAGCGTGGCGACTTTGAGGTATCTTCGCCTATACAAAAGGCTAACTTCTAAGAGAATTGTGTAGCTTTACTACATCAATAGTTACGTAGCTTGTTGAATGTAGAGCTAAAACCCCTATCCGGCGTTTAATCACCGGCTGAATGTTGGCGCGTGGTGTAGTGCCACGCCGCCGCCCCAGGCCCTTCAGGGTAGCGGGGATTTTTGTCATTTATCGTCATTCGGAGAGACCTCTATGAGTCTGGAGACAAGAGAAGATCTCGATCCGATCGAAACCACGGAATGGATTGATTCCCTGGAATCGGTATTGGATCGTGAGGGCGAAGATCGTGCCCGCTTTATCGTCATTCGGAGAGACCTCTATGAGTCTGGAGACAAGAGAAGATCTCGATCCGATCGAAACCACGGAATGGATTGATTCCCTGGAATCGGTATTGGATCGTGAGGGCGAAGATCGTGCCCGCTACCTGATGACCCGCCTGGCGGATCGCCTGCGCCGGGACGGCATGAAGGTGCCCTTCTCGGTGACGACCCCGCACCGTAATACGATCCCGGTTCACCGCGAAGCACCGATGCCTGGCGACCTGTTCATGGAGCGCCGTATCCGCTCCTTGATCCGTTACAACGCCATTGCCCAGGTGATTCGTAATAACCGCGCCAAGCCGGGCCTGGGTGGCCACATTGCCAGTTTTATGTCCTCGGCTACCCTGTATGACGTGGGCTTTAACCACTTCTTCCGCGCCCCTCAGGGCGATTTTGCCGGTGACCTGATTTATATTCAGGGCCACGTAGCACCGGGCATCTACGCACGTTCCTATTTGGAAGGGCGTCTATCGGAAGAGCAGATGGACAGGTTCCGCCAGGAAGTCGATGGCGATGGCCTCTCGTCCTACCCGCACCCGTGGTTAATGCCGGACTACTGGCAGTTCCCCACGGTCTCCATGGGGCTTGGCCCGATTCAGGCTATCTATCAAGCGCACGTGATGAAGTACCTGCATCACCGTGAGCTGAAGGATATGTATGACCGCAAGATCTGGTGCTTCATGGGCGACGGCGAGTGTGACGAGCCGGAATCCCTGGGCGCCATTTCACTGGCCGGTCGCGAAAACCTCGACAACCTGATCTTCGTCATCAACTGTAACCTGCAGCGCCTTGACGGCCCTGTACGCGGCAACTCGCGGGTGATGGACGAATTCGAAGGCGTCTTCCGTGGTGCGGGCTGGAACGTGATCAAGGTCGTTTGGGGGCGTCACTGGGATCCGCTGTTCGAGAAGGATAAGAAAGGCATCCTTCAGAAACGCATGGACGAAGCGGTCGACGGCGAGTACCAGAACTACAAAGCCAACGGCGGCGCTTACACCCGTGAGCACTTCTTTGGCAAATATCCAGAAACCGAGGCGATGGTCAACGACCTCTCCGACGAAGATATCTGGAAGCTCAACCGCGGTGGCCACGATCCGTTCAAGGTTTACGCGGCGTATAACGAGGCGGTTAACACCTCCAACGGCAAGCCCACGGTCATCCTGGCGCACACCGTTAAAGGTTACGGTATGGGCAGCGGTGATGGCGAAGCGGCCAACGAAGCGCACCAGGTCAAGAGCATGGAGTATGAAGCGCTCAAGACCTTCCGCGACCGCTTCGGTATTCCGTTAACCGACGAGCAGCTCAAAGACGTGCCGTACTACAAGCCGGAAGACGACTCTCCCGAGCTCAAGTACATGCACCTGCAGCGCGAGCGTCTGGGCGGCTACCTACCCAGCCGTCAAAGCGACTTCGAGGCGCTGGAAATCCCCAGCCTCGAAGACAAGACCTTTGCCTCGCAAATGGGCGGCTCGAAAGGGCGTGAAGTCTCGACCACCATGGCGTTTGTGCGGGTGCTTAACGGCCTGGTCAAAGATAAGACGCTGGGCAAGAAGGTGGTGCCGATTATCCCTGACGAAGCGCGTACCTTCGGTATGGAAGGCATGTTCCGTCAGTTGGGTATCTACACCTCGGAAGGTCAGAAGTACGAGCCAGTGGATAAAGGCCAGATCATGTTCTACCGCGAGGATCAGAAAGGTCAGATCCTCGAAGAGGGCATTACCGAAGCAGGCGCCATGTCGGCCTGGATCGCCGCGGCGACCTCCTACAGCAACAACAACGTCACGCTGCTGCCGTTCTACATCTACTACTCGATGTTTGGCTTCCAGCGTATCGGCGATCTGGCCTGGGCGGCGGGTGACCTGCAAGCCCGTGGCTTTATGGTCGGCGGCACCGCCGGGCGCACCACGCTTAACGGCGAAGGCCTGCAGCACCAGGATGGCCACAGCCTGATTCAGGCCTCCACCATCCCCAACTGCCGCAGCTACGACCCGACCTATGCCCATGAAGTCGCCGTGATTCTGCAGGATGGTCTGAAGCGCATGTTCACCGACAAGGAGAACTGCTTCTACTACCTGACGGTGATGAACGAGAACTACGAGCACCCGGTGCTGGAAAACGTGCCCGCCGACGATATCGTTAAAGGCATGTACCTACTGCGCGAAACCAAGGGTGACAAGGGCCGCGTTCAGCTGCTGGGCTCGGGCACCATTCTGCGCGAAGTGGAAGCTGCCGCTGAGTTGCTTGAGAACGATTGGGGCATCGGCGCCGACATCTGGAGCGTGACCAGCTTTAACGAGCTGCGTCGTGAAGCGCTGCTGCTGGATCGTGAAGCCTTCCTGAACCCAGACGCCGAGGCCAACAAGCCTCACGTCACACAGTGCCTGGAAGGGCGCGACGGCCCGGTGATCGCGTCGACCGACTACATGAAGCTGTATGCCGATCAAGTGCGCGCCTGGGTACCTGGTGACTACACTGTACTGGGTACCGATGGCTTTGGCCGTTCAGACACCCGTGAGAAGCTGCGCTACTTCTTCGAAGTAGATCGCTACTTCGTGACCGTGGCGGCGCTACGTGCGCTGGCTGAGCGTGGCGAGATTGATCGCAAGCAGGTTGGTGAAGCGCTTAAAAAGTACGGCATTGATGCCCATAAGCCTAACCCGCTGACTAGCTAAACCGCTGACCGGTGGGCGGTGGCCCACCGGCTCGATCCGATTTGGAAGGAGCGCGACCTTGAGTAGCGAAATCATCAAAGTTCCCGATATCGGCGGCGATACCGATGTCGAAATCATCGAGATTGCGGTGTCAGAAGGCGACGTCATTGAAGCGGAAGACACCCTAATCACGCTGGAATCCGACAAAGCCAGCATGGACGTACCGGCCCCGAAAGGCGGCAAGGTACTCCAAGTGCTGGTCAAAGAAGNGCCCACCGGCTCGATCCGATTTGGAAGGAGCGCGACCTTGAGTAGCGAAATCATCAAAGTTCCCGATATCGGCGGCGATACCGATGTCGAAATCATCGAGATTGCGGTGTCAGAAGGCGACGTCATTGAAGCGGAAGACACCCTAATCACGCTGGAATCCGACAAAGCCAGCATGGACGTACCGGCCCCGAAAGGCGGCAAGGTACTCCAAGTGCTGGTCAAAGAAGGCGATAGCGTCTCGGAAGGGGACGATATCGTTGAGCTGGAAGTCGAAGGTGGTGGCGACGAGCAGCAAGAGAAGAAGCAAGAGAGCTCGTCTGACAGCCAGCCTGAAGAGGCCCCAGCGAAGCAAGAGAAACCCAAAGAGCCGTCTCAAGAGCAGAAGCCCGCGGCTAAAAAGTCAGCCGGCGGTAAGCAGACGGTGGATATCAAAGTGCCCGATCTCGGCGGCTCGGACAGCGTCGAAATTATCGAAGTCGCGGTCAGCGAAGGCGATGAGGTTGAGGCCGAAGACACCTTGATCACGTTGGAGTCTGACAAAGCCTCCATGGACGTACCTAGCCCCTATAGCGGTAAGATCGTCAGTTTTACCGTGAAAGAGGGCGACACGGTGTCTGAAGGCGATGTGATCGGCCAGATGGAGATCGTCGGCGAAGGCGGCGACAGCGAAGACGCATCGGAAGAGAGCTCTTCTCCAGAACCGTCCTCTAGCCAAGCCAGTAGCGAGCCGGAAGAAACGGCTGAAGATGATCAGGAAGAGGCCGCTAGCGGCGAGCCGGAGCGCAAAGAAATTCGCGTACCGGATCTTTCTGGCTCCTCTGATGTGCCGATTATCGAGATCGGCGTAGCGGCAGGTGACGAAGTCAACGAAGAAGACCCGTTGATCACCCTAGAGTCTGATAAAGCCTCTATGGACGTGCCCAGCCCCTACAAAGGCAAGCTTCTTGAGCTGACCGTTAAAGAGGGCGACACCGTCTCTGAAGGCGATGTGATCGGCTATATGGAAGTGGCGGGTGCCAAAAAAGCGGCACCGAAAAAGGCCGCACCAGAAAAAGCCTCGCAGAGCAGTGACAGCAAGGACAGCGCTAAACCGTCTGAATCTCCGGCCGGTACCCCCAGCCCGGAAGCACAGATGGCTGCCCATAAGCCCCGGGATGGCAAGCTGGTGCACGCCGGCCCTGCGGTACGCATGCTGGCTCGTGAACTAGGCGTCGACTTGGGACTCGTTAAACCCAGCGGCCCGAAAGATCGCGTGCTCAAAGAGGACGTACAGTCCTACGTGAAGCAGGCGATTGCCAATCAGGGTAAAGCCCAGCCAGGTGCGGCAGCCGCGGCTACTGGCGGCGCGGGTATTCCGCCCATTCCGGAAGTCGACTTCAGCCAGTTTGGTGAAGTGGAAGAGAAGCCGATGGGGCGTCTGCTCAAGATGGGCGCGACCAACCTGCATCGTAGCTGGCTCAATGTGCCCCACGTTACGCAATTCGACGAAGCGGACATCACCGAGCTGGAAGCTTTCCGCAAGGCGATGAAGGCGGAAGCGGAAGCCCAGGGCGCCAAGCTAACGCCGCTGCCGTTTATGGTCAAAGCCTGTGCCTTTGCGCTGCGTAAATTCCCGCAGTTCAATGTCAGTCTGAAGGGTGACGGTGAAACCCTGGTATGGAAGAACTACGTCCATATCGGTATTGCCGTGGATACGCCTGACGGTCTGATGGTGCCAGTAGTGCGCAACGCCGATAACAAATCCTTGATCGAGATTGCCAAGGAGATGGCGGAGCTAGGCAAGAAAGCCCAGACCAAAAAGCTCAAGCGCGACGAGATGACCGGTGGCTGCTTCACCATTTCGAGCCTCGGTTCGATTGGTGGCACGGCGTTTACACCGATCGTTAACGCGCCGGAAGTGGCTATTCTGGGCGTGTCCAAAGCGCAGATGAAGCCGGTTTGGGATGGCAGCGCCTTCCAGCCGCGCCTGATGATGCCGCTGTCGCTCTCCTACGATCACCGTGCGATCAACGGCGCTGATGCGGCACGCTTTACTGCCTTCCTGGCCGATGTGCTGACCGACATTCGTCGCTTACTGCTGTAATTGGTAGCGATGTGCTTTCACAAGCGGCGCCCCTAGGGGCGCCGCTTGTGTTTACTAGGAGCCTCTGATTAACGTAATGAGCGAAGGTCAGGCAAGGCAAAAATCAACGAAAAAAGGATCGGATTCGCGCGCGAATTTACGGGGTGTAAATGAGCATTTTGATCGGACTCGCGCACGAGGCGATTTTTAACGCCGTATGGTCGAGCGCTCTAGTTAATCAGAGGTTTCCTAAACGTAAATGCTGCCTAAACCTCTAGCAGGGCGACCAAAGTGGTAGATTTAGGGCATTTGGCTGTTTTAATTTAAAAAAATTGAAATAAAAGCGGGTTTCTCAGGCTTTTGGGGAGTTGTGTCGCTTGAGAGGCGCGGTTATTGTCAGTTAACAGAATTCACATACTCATTTTTCGAACTCTTTTTTCATACCAAGAACTTCAAGGAGCAGTGCCATGCGTTTAATCCTGTTGGGTGCCCCCGGCGCGGGGAAGGGGACTCAAGCTCAGTTTATTTGTGAGCAATTTAAGATTCCTCAGATTTCCACCGGGGATATGCTGCGCACGGCCATTAAAGATGGCACAGAGCTGGGCTTGAAAGTAAAAGAGATCATGAACAGTGGTGGCCTGGTGTCTGATGACATCATCATTGACTTGGTCAAAGAGCGCATCAGTCAGCCCGACTGCGAGAACGGCTTTCTGTTCGATGGTTTCCCACGCACGATCCCCCAGGCCGACGCCATGAAAGAGGGCGGCGTTAAGCTGGATCACGTGGTGGAAATTGCCGTACCCGATGAAGAGATCGTTAGTCGCTTGGCGGGACGCCGTGTGCATCAGGCATCGGGCCGGGTTTATCACGTTGAGCACAATCCGCCCAAAGAACCAGGCAAAGATGATGTGACCGGTGAAACGCTTATTCAGCGTGAAGACGATCAAGAGTCCACGGTGCGTAATCGCCTATCCGTTTACCACGATCAAACGGCCCCGCTGGTCGATTACTATCAGCAGTGGGCCAAACAGGATCCCCAGAGCGCGCCCCAGTACCATCGCATTGAAGGCGTTGGCAGTGTGACGGATATTACCCGCCAGGTTAAAGAAGCCCTTAGCTGATAAGAGCCCCCAACTGATAATAATCCTTAGCTGATTTTACGCCTTTGCCGATGGCCCGCCTAATGCGGGTCATCGTCGTATTGGTGTGACAAAGGTATAATGCCGCAACCTTTCTTTCGAGTGGCCACTTGCTATGCCGTTACATCTGCTTGCCCTGGACGCCTCTTCAAGCGCCTGCTCTGCAGCCTTACTGCGCCAGGGTGATTCGGGCACTGAGTGCCTGGCGCGCTTCGAGATGACGCCTCGCGCCCATACCCGTCGGTTGTTACCTATGGTGGACGAAGTGCTTGCCGAAGCGCAGGTAACCCCTTCCCAGCTTGATGCCGTAGCGTTTGGCCGAGGGCCGGGTTCGTTTACCGGACTGCGTATCGCGGCGGGGGCAGCCCAGGGGTTGGCGTTTGGTTTGGATTGCCCGTTGCTGGGGGTGTCTACTTTGGAGGCGCTGGCCCTTCAGGCCCATCGTCGCTATCACCTCCGCCACGTGGTGACTGCCTTAGATGCCCGCATGGGCGAGGTATACGCCGCGACGTGGCACTGCCTTAAAGATACCATCACACCGATGAGCGCCGAGGCGGTGCTGGCCCCTGAAGCACTTCGCCTGCCAGGCGACGAAACCGACTGGGTAGGTGTAGGCAGCGGCTTTACGCTGTGGGAGCGCTTCACTGTCGATGTACAGCTCAGCATGCCCCAACATTTGGATGATTTAGAGCCCCGCGCCGAAGAGATGGCGTGGCTGGCGGCGCGTGATTTTGCCGCTGGGTTGGGGCAGGCCGCGCACTTGGTTCAGCCGGTTTATCTGCGCAACGACGTTGCCTGGAAAAAGCCCGCATGAGCGATGTTGAGGCCGATGTTGAGAGCATCGTTCTGCCTGACGGCCTGCGCTTGGTGCAGGGCGATGAGGGGTTGGCGCTGGTCGGTGATGAAAAACGCTACGGCAAGCCGCTCAGCGTTGATTTTGTGGCGGGCAAAGCGGCCCATCGGCGCCGCTTTGGTGGTGGGCGTGGTCAGCTGGTCGCAAAGGCCTGTGGGCTTTCCAAGGGCGTGACGCCCTGCATCGTTGATGCTACGGCAGGGTTGGGGCGGGATGCGTTTGTATTGGCCAGCCTAGGTGCCCAGGTGTTGTTAATTGAGCGGGTTGCAGCGATTGCAGCGCTGCTGGAGGATGGCCTGAAACGTGCCTCCAGGCATAGCGATACAGTGGATATTGTTGCCCGCATGACACTGCGTCATGGGGATGCGGCTCAATCCCTGGCTGAATTGGTTGCCAGTGCTCACTTTTCACCGCAGGTGATACACCTGGATCCAATGTTTCCCCATCGTGAGAAATCAGCGTTGGTGAAAAAAGAGATGCGTCTGTTCCGCGAGTTGGCTGGTGATGATAACGATGCCCCGCGATTACTAGAAGCGGCGTTGGATGTGGCCACTCATCGCGTGGTGGTTAAGCGCCCCCGTAAGGCGCCGCCTATTGCGGGGCCAGTGCCGCAACATACCCTTGAGGGTAAAACCAGCCGCTACGATCTGTATGTACATCGCTCATTAGCACGGTAGCTCGTTAGTGTACTTATCAGTGGCTAAGCAAGGAGCACCCATGCAGAACGCGTGGCGAGAAGGTAATCGATTTACGCTGCTGCCGGAGGCCTCACGCTTTCTGCCCGCTATGTTTGAAGCGGTGCATAATGCGCGGCACTATGTGCTGGTAGAGCTCTACTTGATGGAATCAGGGGAGCTTGCAGATCAAGTCATTGAGGTATTGACTGATGCAGCGCAGCGCGGTGTTCGCGTCTGTTTACTGCTGGATGGCTATGGCTCGATGGGTCTCTCCGGGAGTGATCGCCAGCGCCTGAAGCAGGGCGATGTTCAGCTGCGCTTTTTTAACCCCATCGGTTTCCACTCTTTAGCGCTGAACCTGAGCCGTGACCATCGCAAAATAATGGTTATTGACGGCGAGCTGGCGTTCACCGGTGGCTTTGGCGCGGTGGATGAGTTTTTGAATGCCTGGTACGAAATTGCCCTGCGTATTGAAGGGCCGGTGGTGGCCGATTGGGAACTGCTGTTTCGGCGCCTATGGCATTCGCGGCTGACCCGCGTCGAGAAGGGCGATAGACGCGTGGCGGCTCTCCCAGAGCGTCGTGAGCCTCAGGCGCTTACCAATGGCGTGCCTGGGCGGGCGATGTCGGCGCGTGGCTATCGTTATCAAGCGATTCGCCACTCATTGCATTATCGGGTCAGCCAGGTAAATGAACGACTCTGGTTATGCACACCCTATTTTGTGCCCACCTTTGCCCTGCGTCGGCGTTTGGTTCGGGCGGCTCGCAGAGGGATAGACGTACGCTTACTGCTACCGGGGGCAAAGCATGATCATCCCAGCGTTCGCTTTGCCGGTCAGCGCTTTTATCACACCATGCTCAAGGCTGGGGTGCGCATTTTTGAGTTTCAGCCGACCTTTATCCACGCCAAATTTGTGCTCGCCGATGAGTGGGTGAGCATTGGTTCGTGTAACTTTGACCACTGGAATCTGCACTGGAACCTAGAGGCAAACCAGGAAGCAATGGATCCGAAGCTCGCGGCGGACGTGCGCGAACTGTTCGAGCGAAACTTTGCCGCCAGCCAGGAGGTAGACGCCGCGGCCTGGGCGGCGCGCCCCTGGAGGCAGCGCGCCCGTGAGTGGATCTATGGCGTGCTGGATGCCGTTGTAACGCGACTTAAATAAGAGTAACGCGACTTAAATAGTGTCTACGCTAACTACTTAGCCTAAGCACCTAGCGCTTTTTACCTTTTGCAGGCGTTTTTTTACGCGGTTTGGGTTTGGGCGTTTCCGGTGGCACGCGGTAATGCAGGTAAAGATCCAAAACCAGTTCCGGCAACTGCACTACCAGCGACTCCTGGCGTTCTTGATCTTTAGCCAGCTCGGCCAAGTCCGGCTCATCGTCGAACAGCCCGGAGAGCAGCATAAACGGCAGCAGCAGGGCGGCTGCGGCCTCTTCATCGTCCTGGAACCAAGCGCTCTCGTCGCTGAAGACGCCTTCCATAAAGCCCGCACACCAGTCGCCTATGGGGGTTTCCTCGGCGGGTTCTCCTCCCAACGTTAGTTCAAACGGCAGTTCCGGTAAGCCGCCTTGCTCGAGTACCGCCACCGCGTTGTCGCGTAACAGTGTGAGCAGGGTAATAATCTCATCACGCTCGGCGTCATCGGCGTAGCGAGGCTCACCCTGAAACAGCTCAGTCAGCCACTGGGTCGCCGGTACTTCGCTGGGTGCCACGGCAAGGGCCACTAAAAAGCCATGGGTGGAAATAAGATCCAGGGCGTCTTCATCGACTTGATCCGAGTCAAGGAAGTCGTCCAATCTATCCAACTGCTCATCCTCGAGCAGTGGCTGCGGTGGCGTGTTCGTTTCAGGCGTATCGCTGCGCTCTGCCATGAGTAAAGCCTCGTTAATACAAACGTTCATCAATGGTTACCTATAACGGCTAGTTTATCACTAATGAAGACGTCACCACTGCCTCCTTGGCCTGCCACTGAATTGGCGGCTATGTCGGAAACAGAGTTGCATCAGGCCGCGCGAGTTCGCGTCGAACAAGCGTGGCAGCGCTGCTGTGAAGTGTGCCCAGCGCTGCCAGCCCCAAATGTGTGGTTTAACCTGCGCGGCGCTTCGGCCGGCCAGGCGCATCTTGGCCACGGCGGGTTACGCTTGAACCCGGTGTTACTGAGAGAGAACCGCACGGCGTTTTTTGATGAGGTGATTCCCCACGAAATGGCTCACTGGCTGGTGTTTCATTTGGACAACGGCCCGCGTTTAAAACCCCACGGCCGCGAGTGGAAAACGGTCATGCGCGACCTTTTTGGTTTAGTTCCCAGTGTTACCCATCGGTTTGATATTAAGCAGGCGCAGTCCGCACCTTATCGTTACCAATGCGATTGCCGCTTTCATCAATTTACCCCAAGACGTCATGCTTTAGTGGTAAACGGGCGTCATTATCGTTGCCGACACTGCGCTAAGACCTTGGTCTACAGGCCGGAAGTCGTCTCGTGATTTGTTTATAAATGTTTGTTTTTTAAATAAAAAATGATAATACCAATGTCTAAAGGGAAGCCTGCGCGAGGAGGTTTATGCTAGGGGAACATTAATGGCAGCCGATACGCCCGATAATGGTCAATAAGCCCATAAATAATCGTATCGACTACAGTTTCTTAGAGAGTGCATTTTCACGGACAGAGGCAATTTTATGAGCGATCAACAGAAGGTCTATCCGGTGCGCGATGATTTCGCCGCCAATGCCTGGGCCGATAAAGCCAAATATGAGGCCATGTACCAGCAGTCGATAGACGACCCGGAAGGCTTCTGGGCTGAGCAAGCCAAACGCCTCGACTGGATTAAAGCGCCCAGCAAAATTAAAAACACCTCCTTTGCGCGTGACAATGTCGATATTCGTTGGTTTGAGGATGGCCTGCTTAACGTCAGCGCCAACTGCCTTGACCGCCATCTGGATAAGCGCGGTGACCAGACAGCGATCATTTGGGAAGGCGACAACCCCGATGAGTCCAAACACATTACTTATCGCGAACTCTATGCACGCACGAACCAGCTAGCCAACGCGCTGAAAGAGCTGGGTATCGGTAAAGGCGATACCGTTACGCTGTATATGCCGATGATTCCCGAAGCCGCCATGGCTATGCTGGCCTGTTCGCGCATCGGGGCCGTTCACTCGGTTGTCTTTGGTGGCTTCTCGCCGGACGCCGTTGCCCAGCGGGTTATTGGCGCCGACTCCAAGCTGGTGATTACCGCTGATGAGTCGGTGCGCGGTGGTAAGCACGTACCGCTGAAAGAGAACGTGGACGCCGCGCTGACCCGTGACGGCACTGATGTGTGCAAAAACGTCCTGGTGGTGAAGCGCACCGGCGGTGAGATCGAGTGGAAAGAGGGTCGCGATGTCTGGTTTGACGAGCTGGTCGACAAGCAGTCCAACGAGTGTGAACCGGAAGCCATGGGCGCCGAAGACCCGCTATTCATTCTCTACACCTCGGGTTCTACCGGTGCGCCTAAAGGCTTGAAGCACACCACCGGCGGCTACCTGACCTACGCCGCCATGACCCACCAGTACGTGTTTGACTATCAAGAGGGTGAAATCTACTGGTGCACCGCGGACGTTGGCTGGGTTACCGGGCACAGCTATATCGTTTATGGCCCCTTGGCCAACGGTGCGACTACCCTGATGTTTGAGGGTGTTCCCAGCTATCCCACCCATGGCCGTATGGGTGATATCGTTGATAAGCACAACGTTAATATTCTCTATACTGCGCCCACCGCGGTGCGTGCTCTGATGGCCCATGGCGAAAACGTCATGGACTCCAGCAAGCGCGATAGCCTGCGGCTGTTGGGCTCCGTGGGCGAACCGATTAACCCGGAAGCCTGGGAGTGGTTCTACCGCGTTATCGGCAACGAAAAATGCCCGATTGTGGATACCTGGTGGCAAACCGAAACCGGCGGCATCATGATTGCGCCGCTGCCGGGCGCTACGCCGCTTAAACCTGGCTCTGCGACCGTACCGTTCTTCGGTGTGAAGCCCGCGCTGGTCGATAACGAAGGCAATAAATTGGAAGGCGCCACTGAAGGCAACCTGGTGATCCTTGACGCCTGGCCGGGTCAGGCGCGCTCTATTTGGGGTGACCACGAGCGCTATGTTCAGACTTACTTCTCGACCTACGACGGTATGTACTTCACGGGTGACGGCTGTCGCCGCGATGAGGATGGCTACTACTGGATCACCGGGCGTGTGGACGACGTGCTGAACGTGTCGGGTCACCGCATGGGCACCGCCGAGATTGAGTCCTCTCTGGTAGCGCACAGCGCCGTTGCAGAAGCAGCCGTTGTTGGTTTCCCGCACGATATTAAGGGACAAGGCATCTATATCTATGTCACCCTGAGTGACGGTATCGAGGCGACAGACGAACTCAAAAAAGAGCTGACCCAGTGGGTGCGCAAAGATATTGGCCCGATTGCTTCTCCGGATGTCATCCAGTGGGCGCCAGGTTTGCCGAAAACCCGCTCGGGTAAAATCATGCGCCGCATTTTGCGCAAGATTGCCGCCAATGAGTGTGATGGTTTGGGTGATACCAGTACGCTGGCCGACCCGTCGGTGGTCGATGAGCTGATTGAGCATCGCGCCAACCAATAATGGCGACAACGCGATAGGCTGTTTAGCCCAATAGAGCTTGTGTGCCGACTCAAAGCCGTGCCGACCTGAGTAGGTCGGCACGGTTGTGTTTATAGAGGCGCGTTTATAGATAAGCGTTTATGGACACGTGTTTCGCTTGTGTGAACGATCTATTATAAATTGTGCATGTGATGCTTGGGCATGATGAAGCCCATGGGGTACCATGCTTCACAACCGTAAGAGCCTAGCGTCGCGGCGGCAGACAACCCCGCTGCTCGAGGAACCGGAGGAATATCCATGGCAGTAGCTCATAAGTTTATCGTCGCTGACGATCACCCGCTGTTTCGTGCAGCGCTGACCCAAGCGTTACGCCAGTTGGCCCCCCAGGCGGAAATTGTCGAAGCGGACACCATGGAAGCCACCACTGACGTGGTGAATCGCCACCCAGATGCCGATTTGATTCTGCTGGATCTGCATATGCCGGGAGCCCATGGCTTCTCTGGTTTGATCCAACTGCGTGGTCAAATGCCTGATATCCCCGTTGCGGTAGTGTCTGGTAGTGATGAACCCTACGTGGTTCGTCGTGCTATTGACTACGGCGCTTCGGGTTTTATCCCTAAATCATCGTCTCTACAACTAATTGCTGAAGCCGTCGGCGAAATTCTGCAGGGCGAGGTGTGGTTACCTGAGGCGTTGGCCAACGTGCTGGAAGAGACCAGCGAAGAAGAGTCGCGTTTTGCCGAGGCGATTGCTTCGCTAACGCCCCAGCAATTCCGCGTCTTGAATATGCTGACCGAAGGCCTGCTGAATAAACAGATTGCTTATGAACTGAGCGTCTCTGAAGCCACGATCAAAGCCCACGTGACCGCGATTCTACGCAAGCTGGGCGTACACTCACGTACCCAGGCGGTTATCGCGGCTCAGAAGCTTGAAGTCGAGCCGCCGAAAGTCGTTTCCTAAGCAAGTAGCAAGCAACGACTGTGTTAACCGCGGCGCGCTTAGCGCGCCGCCCGATTGGCCTGCAACGTGCGCGTCAATAGTGCCCGTAGTGCCGCCGGTTTAACGGGCTTCAGCAGCAGTTGATAACCCGCCCGCTTGATCTCTTCAGCCACCGCTTCGGTACGGTCAGCGGTAATCACAATCCCTGGTACCGCCCCCTCAAAACGTTCGCTGAGTGCTTCCAGCGCCATTAAGCCGGTGACTTCGTTATCCAGGTGGTAGTCCGCCAGAATAGCGTCAGGGTCGCCATCCATATTGCGTAGGATCGATTTGGCCCCGCCGATACTGGTGGCGGTAAACACCTCGCAGCCCCAGCCGCTAAGCATGGCGGTCATGCCTTCCAGAATCAGCGTCTCGTTGTCGATGCATACAATCCGCGTACCGCTCAGCTTATGGCTGCCGCGCCGCGCATGCGGCTCAAGCTCGGTGCTGGTTGACTCGTGGGCGGTGACAATCGGTACGCTGACTGAGAAAACCGCGCCTTTGCCTACCGTTGAGCGTACCTTGATAGGATGATCCAGCACCCGGCTCATACGGTCGGCAATGGAGAGTCCTAGCCCCAGCCCTTTCTCGCTCTCTTTGTGGCGGGAGACCTGATCCAATCGGCGGAATTCCTGAAAAATTTCGCTCAATTTAGACTCGGGAATGCCAGGGCCGCTGTCCCAAACTTCAATAGAGAGCCAACCGTTTTGGCGACGGCAGCCCAACAGCACGCGCCCCTCTTGAGTGTAGCGAATCGCATTGGATAAGAAGTTTTGTACGATACGGCGCAGCATTTGAGGATCTGAGTCCACCCAAAGCTGGGTAGGCACGACTTCCAAATCTAATCCGCGATCGTCCGCCATCACCTCAAATTCGGCGCGTAACGGGCGGAAGATATCCGCTAGGGCAAAGTGACTGCGGCGGGGCGTTAGGGCGCCTGCGTCCAGCTTGGAGATATCCAGCAGGGTGCTTAGCAGTTCCTCGGCGGCCTGCAGCGAGTTATCGATATGGCCAACGATGCGCTGGGTGTCGGTCGTAGTCACGTTCTGCATCAGCGCGGAGGTAAATAGCCGTGCCGCGTTAAGCGGCTGCAGCAAGTCGTGGCTGGCCGCGGCCAAAAAGCGCGTTTTGGAAGCGTTGGCATCTTCTGCGAGCTGCTTAGCCTGGCGCAGGGCGAGCTCTGCCTCGGCGCGTACCCGGTTCTCCTGGCGCAACGCCGCGTTGGCTTCAGAGAGCGCCTGGGTACGCTCACGCACGCGCTCTTCCAGGGTTTCATTGGTCTCTTTAAGGGCAATTTCAGCCTGACGGCGTTCGGTAATATCCTGATAGAGCGCAAAGAAGCCCAGGATCGCCTGGCTGTCACCAAAGTGCGGCGTGTAAGTGACCAGCATATAGCGCATGGCCTCATTCACCCGCAGCGAGACTTCAAAGCTGACCCGTTCGCCGTTCAAGGCGCGTGCGACCCATGGCGCGCGCTCCTCCGCCTGCTTAATTGGCAGCACATCTTCAAAGCGGCGACCAATGACCGCGTTGCGGTCAATATTGAACGCCTGCTCGTAGGCTCGGTTAGTAAATAGGTAGCGGCACTCTTTGTCGAAGTAGGCAATCAACGCGGGCACGTTATCGGTATAGATACGGATATTGTTTTCCGAGCGAATCAAAGCCTCTTCGATGCGCTTTTGTTGGGTAATATCCTGGTAGGTATACACAAAACCGCCGCCAGGCATTGGGTTGCCCTGCACTTCCAGCACGCTGCCGTCCTGGCGGTAGCGCACATAGCGGTGGGGTTGGCCTTCGCGAATATTGTCAAGCAGTAGCTGCACGTGCTCTTCCGGGTCACCCGGACCATACTCGCCGTTGTGGGCGTTATAGCGAAAGATACGGTCTATGGGGGCGCCAACGCGAATCAGGTGGTCAGGGAAGCGGAAAAGCTCAAGGTAGCGCTGGTTCCACACCACCAGGCGAAGGTTCTGATCGACCACGCTGATGCCCTGGTTAATGTTTTCAATGGTGGCCTGGAGCAGCGCCCGGTTGAACTCCAGCACTTGGGAGGCTTCATCGACAATCGAAATCACATCCGAGATGCCGATACCGCGCCCCTGAAGTGCCGAGTTGACCACGATGCGTGCCGATGAAGCGCCAAGCACTGAAGCCAGAAAGCGTTCAGTGAACTGAATAATATCGATTGAGGCGCGAGTGCCGTCGTCCAGCGGTTTACCCACCCGGCGGGCGTAGTCTTCAAAGGCGCGATCGACCTGGCCCGCGCCTAGAAAACGTTCACAAAGGACTTTTAAATCGCCCACGGTGGTCGCCCCGGTCCAGGGGCGGTTGACCGAGGTCTGGCGTGTTTCCACGCTATCCACGAACAGTGAGGCCTGAATACGCTCGACCACTCGCTGTGAGGTAACTTGGGAAACGAAAATGTAGCAGAACAGGTTTACCCCGAGTGACAGCATCACTCCGTGGGTAAAGCTGTCACCTAAGTTGAGGCCGAATAGCGTCGTGGGCGATAGCCAATTGAGCCCCAACGGGCCGCCGTCAAGCCAGCCAGTCGGCAGCACACCAGCATTGATCATCGCGGGCATAAGCAGGCTATAGGCCCAGATGGCGAAGCCCGCATTCATACCGACAATCACCCCAAGCCGGTTGCCGCGCTTCCAGTAGAGGCCGCCAATCAGCGCTGGGGCAAATTGCGAGGCAGCGGCAAACGAGAGCATGCCAATCGAGGCCAGCGAGGTAAATTCGGCAATCAGCTGGTAGAAGCCGTAGGCCATGGCCAGTACGGCAACAATGGTTAAACGCCGCGCACGTAGCACCAAGCGCCCATAATCCCGTGCCTTGGTATCAAACCAGCGCAGCCGGAACAGCGCCGGGATAACGATTTCGTTGGAGATCATGATCGACACGGCCACGGCGGCGACAATTACCATGCCCGTGGCCGCCGAGAAACCGCCGATAAATGTGAGTAGCGTTAACCATTGGTGGCCCGAGGCCATGGATAGAGCCAGTACGTAGGTATCGGGCTCTACGCCGCTTTCGGAAAACAGCAGCAGACCAGCGGCGGCTAAGGGCACCACAAAAAAGGCAATGGCCAACAGGTAAAGTGGAAACAGCCAGCGCGCTTTCGTGGCGTCGTCAGGGTGAATGTTTTCCACCACTGCCACATGGAACTGGCGGGGAAGACACAGAATCGCCAGCATCGCGAGCAGCGTTTGGGCCCAGAAACTTTGGCCAAAATCCTGGTTGGCCAGCTGGCGCTGGAGTTCGAGCTGGCTTTCGGCATGCCCCATCAGCTCACCCAGGCCATCAAACATACCCCAGGTAACAAAGGCGCCAAGCACCACGAAGGCGAGCAGCTTGACCAGCGATTCGAATGCCACGGCGTGGATTAAGCCTTCGTGGTGTTCGGTGGCATCGGTGTGGCGGGTGCCGAATAGAATCGCGAAAATTGCCATCACAATGGCCACATAGAAGGCCGTGTCGCCAAACAACGGCGTATGGGTCACATCGGTGGCATCGGTAAGAACGCTAAAAGTAGTGGAAACTGCTTTTAGCTGCAGGGCAATGTAGGGCAGGGTACCGACCAGGGCAACCAGACTGGCAAAGGCGGCCAGCGACTGGGTTTTGCCGTAACGGGAGGCAATAAAATCGGCAATCGAGGTGACGTTTTGATGTTTGGCAACGCGGATCATTTTGGCCAGCACCGGCCAGAAGAGTAAAAACGTTAAAATCGGTCCGACGAAGATGCTCGCAAACGACCATCCCGCGGTGGCTGCCTGGCCAACCGCGCCGTAAAACGTCCACGAGGTGCAGTAAATGGCCAGTGCCAAGCTATAGATGATCGGACGCCGACGGGTGGCGCCGTGGGTACGCGCGCGGCGATCACCGTACCAAGCGATGCCAAATAGAACGGCAATGTAGAGTAACGAAACCGCTACCAGTAGCCCGCCGTGAAACATGCCTTTCTCCCCGCCAGAGTGTTTAACGTGCGCCAGTCAAAAGGCTTCATTCTAGGCGAAACAACGGGTCGTGTACGACCGTTTGTACCACGGGCTGTTTATTTGTCTAGGCGCATACGTTGTTGAGTAGCGGTGATGTTTCGCGCAGCGTGCGTATCTCTTCGAGGATAGGGTCGCGGGAGTCTTTATCCAGGGGCACTAGCTCACGGCTCTCGCAGTTGAGTAGATAGGGCTGGGTGATCAAAATATCGGTGTGATGGCGCTCAAACTGATAAAGGATAAATTCCGCTAAACGGGTGTCATCCTGCTCGGTAATACGGATGTTCTCGCTATCCACCATGCTGAATTTGGTGATCATCGGAATGGCAAAAGTCCATGGGCGCCATACCGCCGTGCTGCTTTCGGTTGAAATGACCGTGGCGGTCTCGGGCAGTTGTGCCTGCTTGTGGTCAAACCAGCTGTACTCCACCTGAACTTGATAACCCAGCATACCCAGTCCGCCACACACCGGGACTATCCATTTGGGTAAACGTTTGCCGCTCAAATTGCGCAGTATCAGGCCAATCCCGGCTGCCGCAAGGCCTGCAAAAACGGCGGCGATCAAGTGCCAAATCATAATTTATCCTTTCAAAAAGCCGTCTATAAAAGCTATCTATAAAAGCCATCGGGCCTCCCTAAGGAAGCCCGATGATGAGGTCGATTCCAAAGCGTTATCGCCGTATGGCGATAACGCATCAGGAAGGAGTATGACTTAGTGGTCTATCGCCATGCCAGCACCTTTCGGATAGCGAACGCTTTCCACCAGATCCTGAATTTCCTGCGGCGGTGCAGCTGTCACTCTGGAAACCGCAAAGGCAACGGCGAAGTTGATCATCGCGCCTACGGCACCGAAGGAGAGCGGCGAGATGCCAAAGATCCAGTTATCCGGCGTGTTTGCCAGCATATTGGTATCCGGCACGAAGAACCAGCCCAGGTAGGTAAAGATGTAAAGCAGGGTGCAAATCAAGCCCGCCAGCATACCGGCGACCGCTCCTGAGCTGTTCATCCGCGTGGAGAAGATACCCATCATCAGCGCGGGGAACAGTGATGCACCGGCGATACCAAAGGCTAATGCCACCGTTTGTGCTGCAAACCCCGGCGGATTAAGCCCCAGGTAAGTGGCCAACAGGATGGCACCACCCATGGAGATTCGCGCTGCCAACATCTCGCCTTTCTCGGTGATCTTGGGATTGATCATGGTCTTGATCAAGTCGTGGCTGATCGCCGACGAGATCGCCAGCAGCAAGCCTGCAGCTGTCGAGAGTGCTGCGGCGATACCACCCGCTGCAATCAAACCAATAACCCAGCCGGGAAGATTGGCAATTTCCGGGTTGGCGAGTACCAGTATGTCATTATTGACGGTTAGCTCGTTGCCTTCCCAGCCACGATCAGAGTAGTCGGCAGCATCATTATACATTTGGATACGGCCGTCATTGTTGAGATCGTTGAAGGTGATAAGGCCTGTTTCTTCCCATGTACGAACCCAATCAGGGCGTTCTTCGTACAGAATCGGGTTTTGCGCAGCCTCTTCGTAGTTTTCAACCTGCCCCGCCATCTCTGGGTACACAGTGGTCGCCAGATTCAGACGTGCCATTGAACCGACCGCAGGAGCCGTGAGGTAAAGCAGGGCAATGAACACCAGCGCCCAGCCAGCAGACCAGCGAGCATCGGCTACTTTCGGGACGGTGAAGAAGCGAATGATAACGTGGGGTAGACCGGCAGTACCGACCATCAGCGACAGGGTAAACAGCACCATGTTGAGTTTGTTGTCCACATCGGCGGTGTAGTCGCGGAAGCCAAGTGCGCTAACCACGTCATCCAATTTAGCCAGCAGCGGAATGCCGGATTCAGTATGCGTGCTGAACATACCGAACATCGGAATCGGGTTGCCGGTTAGTTGGAAGGCAATAAACACCGCAGGAATGGTGTAAGCGATGATTAGCACGATGTACTGGGCTACCTGGGTATAGGTAATGCCTTTCATACCACCAAATACGGCGTAGAGGAAAACGATCAGCGCGGCTAACCAAATACCCCAGGTGTTGCTGACTTCAAGGAAGCGAGAGAACGCTACGCCCGCACCGGTCATTTGACCGATAACGTATGTAACCGACGCCACAATCAAGCAGACGATAGCCACTAAGCGAGCGGTGTTGCTGTAGAAGCGGTCGCCGATAAAGTCAGGCACGGTGAACTTACCAAACTTACGCAGGTAAGGTGCTAGCAGCATCGCGAGGATAACGTAGCCACCAGTCCAGCCCATCAGGAAAGTAGAGTTGGCGTAGCCGCCTGAGGCTAGCAGGCCCGCCATGGAAATGAACGATGCAGCTGACATCCAGTCCGCTGCGGTGGCCATGCCATTGGTGATCGGGTGAACCCCGCCCCCCGCGACATAGAAGTCTTTCGTTGAGCCGGCGCGCGCCCAAATCGCAATGCCTATATACAAGGCAAAAGAGGCGCCGACGAACAGTAAGTTAATTGCAAACTGGCTCATACCGGCTTACTCCCCAAGGCCAAATTTTTGATCGAGCTTGTTCATCTTCCAGGCATAGAAGAAGATCAGCACGATAAACGTTAGGATTGAGCCCTGTTGTGCAAACCAGAAGCCAAGATCGGTACCGCCAACCGGAATACCGGCGAGCAGCGGGCGAAAAAGGATAGCGCATCCGTAAGAAACAAATGCCCAAACAGCCAGGCATCCGAAAATTAAGCGGACGTTTGCTTTCCAGTATTCAGCAGCGTTGGTTTTGTCATCTGCCATTGTGTTGCTCTCCACTTGTGATTTTTAAGGTTGGGAAAGTTCACGAGGAATAGCGTGTGACCCATCAGGGCAATCGCACGTCTAAAGCCACCCTATCGATAGGAGTGGTGAGTCAGCTTCTGTTAGCACATCACCTTATTATTCGATATGAAATGTCGAGTTAGTTAGTGACGTGCGATTACCCTGCATGACTCATTGTTAATACTGGGCAATAAACGTCAAAAAATAAATCCCAGACTTTGGTATCAATAAACGACGAATTGGCTTTTGGTAAGATGCATGTTATTGAAAATACGAGTTTTTAGAGGCTGTTTAAGCGAATTTTGTAGGCGTTTGAAGAGCTATAGGACGATAGTCTAGTGAGCAAATAAAAGCAGTTATTGGCTACTTTAAATACATGTCCTGGGTTTTGCCGGAAGCACGGTTAGTAAGTGTCGATACTTTGGTCGTGTATCAAAAGTCGCTTCGACTTTAGCGTGATAGCTAAAGGTATAACAACGTTCTACTTGCTACTTGGGAAGTGAATCCTTTATACCCGTACAGCCACCTTCATATAATAATCGATAAACGTTTTTGAAGCGCTGGAGTAGGTCAGTTTATGTGGGTCAGTATCGAATCACGATGTTTATTTGTTATTTCTTATGTCTGCTTGCTCGCCATTAGGCAAAAAACGGTTAGTCGCAGTCTCGTTTAATGAGGTCATACGCCATGGTCGATGTGGATCTATCCCAACTGCCGTTTACGCTCCTTGACGATGAGGGGCGTGACCACATTCGTCGTGGCATTGACCTGGCCTATTTTGATCGTGACGAAATCATTTTAGAGACTGGCCAAGCGGGTGAGTTCGTTTATCTGATCCATAAAGGCGAAGTGGCGGAAATCGATCCTACATTGCCCTCATCTACCGCGCGTATTGGTCACTACACGGCAGGGGACCTGTTTGGCGCGATCAGTATTCTCAACGGTAAAAGCCGCTACCGCTTTAAGGCTGAACAGGAGTGCCTGTGTTACCTAATGCCTAAAGCACTGTTTCAGCAGCTGTGTCGCCACTATCCTGATTTCAGCAGTTTTTTTCGCCAATCGCTGACCCATAAGGCGCGCCTGATGACCGAAAAGCGCGCCGAAGGTGGCGTCACCATGTCAGGCTTTATGCTGGCCAAGGTAAGCGAGTGCATGCGTGCGCCACTGCTGATGGCAGCGACGACCGATATCGCTAGCGCTGTAAAACAGCTCAACGAAAGTCACGCCGACAGCCTGCTGGTGTCGACCCAGGACGACACCCTCGGCATGGTGACCAAAACCGATCTGCTCAACGCCTTAGTGCTAAAGGGCAGCGCGGTAACATCATCGGTGGATAAGATCGCCCATTTTAACTTGGTGACCGTCGCACCGGATCAGTACTTATTTGAAGTATTGGTGCTGATGACCCGCCATAAAGTGGCGCGGGTGGTAGTGATGGAGCAAAACGTCTTGAAAGGCGTTGTAGAGCTCACCGACGTGCTTAGCTACTTCTCAAGCCGCAGCTATGTGGTGAGCCTGCAGATCGAGCAGGCGACCAACTTAGAGGCGCTTTCGGCTGCCAGTCAGCGCACCCCGGAGCTGGTCAAAGCGCTGATGGCCCAGGGCGTTAAGCTGCGCTTTGCGATGGATCTGCTTGCGGCACTAAACGGCCGTATTATTAGCAAGGCCTGGGAGTTCACTGTCGATAAGCGCTATCACGAGCAGAGCTGCATGATGGTGATGGGCAGCGAAGGGCGCGGTGAGCAGATTCTAAAAACGGATCAGGATAACGGCTTGATTCTTGCCGATGAAACCCAGTGGCCTGATCTTGCCAGCCATATGCAAACGCTCACCGATACCCTGATTCAGCTTGGTTACCCGCCGTGCCCCGGCAACATTATGGTGTCTAACCCCGAGTGGGTGGCCACGGTATCCCAATGGAAAGGTAATATTGCCAAGTGGGCCAGGGAGCGTGATGGCGATAGCCTGATGAAGCTGGCCATTATGCTCGATGCTCATGGCGTGGCGGGCAACCCGAGCTTGCTTGAGAGCGTGCGCGATGAGCTGTTTGAACGCTGCTCGGGCGATGAGCTGCTGCTTTCCTATTTTGCCCGCACGGCGCTGCGCTTTTCGACGCCGCTGACGCTGTTTGGTTCGCTGAAAAAGCCTCAGCACGGTATCGATATCAAGAAAGGCGGTATTTTCCCTATCGTGCACGGTGTCCGCACCATGGCGCTTGAGCGGCGCATCAAAGCCACCTCGACGTTTGATCGCTTGGATGCCCTGGTTACTGACGGCCGGTTGGATCGCCGTTTTGCCGATGACCTGGGCGAAGCGTTGGCGCTCTTTTCTGAGCTGCGCCTCAAGCAGCAGCTAAGTACGCTGGAAACTTCTGCGGATGCGAAAGAAACTAACGCCCAAAGCAGCAGACGCGCTAACCGTGTCGTGGTGCAGAACCTCTCTTCCCTGGAGCGCGACCTGCTGCGCGAAGCGATGCATATTGTCAAAGACTTTAAGCAGCGGCTTTCCCACCGTTACCATTTGGAGTATTCGTGAGCGGAATGCGGCTGTTAGATCGACATGTGACGCTATTTAGCGGCTCGCTGCGCACCTTGTTAAGGCGTGAAAGTGACCGGCGTCGTTGTGCAGACTCCCCCTATGCCTGGCTGTTTCAGCCCTATATGGGCGAAGAGCTGGTGGCACTCGCCTGCACCGCAACGCCCACGCAATCATCACCTGTGATCAGCGTGGCGGCAGTGGTGCTGAGCCATCAGCAGGTGCATACCAGCCGCGCTTTTGTGATCACCCTTGGCAGCGCGAAGCAGCCCGCGAGCGCAACGCTGCGCCGTCATCACTTGCTGTGCGAGGCGGGGGAGATACTGCTACCAAACAGTGATAACTTGAGCGCGCTAGTAGAATTTATCGGCAATCGGCCCATCGTTGGCTGGCAGTTAGAGAAGCGCATTGGAGCATTGAATGCACTGCTCAGTAAGCGGCTGAATTTTGCCCTGCCCAACGCCCAGGTCGATGTGGCAAAACTGCATCAGCGCCAACTGCGCCGTTTGCACCCGGAGGTCGAAGCGCCCAGCAGCTTCGCCCAGGCGTTGGCATGCTGGCAAGTACCCGTCATGGGCAAGCAGAGTGTGCTTGGAGAGGCCACCGCCAGCGCACTGCTGTATATGCGCCTGCAGCGTATTATGGCGCAGGCTGCTTAGGGAGGAGCGACGAGTAGTTGGGTCAAGGCGAAGAGTGTTGTTAGAATAGCGCCCAATTATTTATTTGTAGCGCCTCTTCTCTTCACCATACCCTCGGCAGTGCTTATACCATGCAATCTCTTGATCACTTTGATCCTGCTCACCTTGATACGGTTGGAGCCACCCCAGCTAACGCTGAGCACGACCAGCCTGAGCTGGCTGATGCGAAGCAGAAGCGTGAATTTAACAAGCTGCAAAAGCGTCTGCGCCGAGAAGTGGGCAATGCGATCATTGATTACCAAATGATCAATGAAGGTGATCGCGTAATGGTCTGCCTCTCCGGTGGAAAGGACAGCTACACGATGCTGGAGATTTTGCGCAATTTGCAGCGCAATGCGCCGGTCAATTTTTCGCTGGTAGCGGTCAATCTGGATCAAAAACAGCCGGGTTTTCCCGAGCACGTATTGCCTGCGTATCTGGATAAGCAGGGCGTGGAGTACCACATTGTCGAGCGCGATACTTACTCGGTGGTAAAAGAGAAAACCCCGGAAGGTAAAACTACCTGCGCGCTTTGTTCACGGCTGCGGCGCGGCTCGTTGTATGGCTTTGCCGAAGAGATTGGCGCCAATAAGATAGCCCTGGGCCATCACCGGGAAGATATTCTCGAAACGCTGTTTCTCAATATGTTCTTTGGCGGCAACCTGAAAGCGATGCCGCCAAAGCTGCTATCCGATGATGGGAAGAATATCGTTATTCGGCCGTTGGCCTACTGCAAAGAAGCGGATATTGCTGAGTTTTCGCGGCTGATGGAGTTCCCAATCATTCCCTGCAACCTGTGCGGCTCCCAGCCTAATATGCAGCGTCAGGTGGTCAAAGAGATGCTCGCCGAGTGGGACAAAAAGTTTCCCGGCCGCCTGGAGAGCATGTTCAAGGCTGTCACCAACATTTCCCCTTCCCAGTTGGCTGACCGCAGCCTGTTCGATTTTGAAGGCCTTGAGGCCAAGCAAGCAGAGCTACTGGCGGGGCGTATCCAAGCCTTTAACGTCAGCTAGCTGTTTGTTCTTCCTCTTCGGCGAGGGTAATCAAGCGCGGCATATCGAGAATGTTGACCTCTCGCCCGGAAACCGCCACCACGCTTTGTTGCTGAAAGCGGCTTAAAATGCGGCTGACGGTTTCCACCGCTAAGCCCAGGTAGTTGCCAATATCGGCCCTCGGCATTGAGAGGCGAAAGCTGTAGGGCGAGTAGCCCCGGCGACGAAAACGATCCGAAAGGGTAATCAAAAAGGTGGCCAGCCGTTGATCGGCGGTTTTGCGCGAGAGTAGGCGCATCATGCGTCGGTCATCGCGTAACTCTTTGCTCATGCTCCGATACAGCTGGCCACGTAGCTCAGGGATCTCTTCTGAGAGCAAATCCAGGCGGTCAAAAGGAATCTCGCAGACCGTGGTCGTTTCCAGGGCGATAACGCTACCGGGGTAATGCTCTTCGTCAATGCCATCCAACCCCACCAATTCACTAGGCAGGTAGAAATTGGTTAGCTGCTCGCTGCCGTTACCTTCGGCGGTGACCTGTTTCAAACTGCCCGAACGGACTGCGTAAACGCTGGTAAAGGTGTCGCCCTGACGAAACAGCGGCTCGCCTTTTTTGAGTGGTGCACGGCGACGAATAATAGCGTCGAACTGCCCCATATCGTCCAGCTCAAGGGCAAGCGGCAAGCACAGAGAACTCAAGCTGCAGGTTTGGCAGCGAGTTTCGTGGAGTAGTGAGCGACGACGGCTCATGGGTTCCAACATGCGTTGCTCCTTGAGTGGGTCACACTTATCAATTAGAAAATCCTTACTTATTATAGTCGCTTTAGCATGCCTGCAATAAGGTGATTAAACAATCTTAGAATACCGTTGTCCCGTTTGCCCGGAAAGGTGGGTATCAAACGCCATCGCTATATGGCGAATCAGCAGCCGCCCCATCGGCGTGGCGTTAAGCTGATCACCGCTGCGGGTCAGCAGGCCATCCTGTTCGGCGCTCTGCAGGCGCTCGAGCGCTGGCGCAAAGTAGCGGGGGGCATCGATGTTCCAGCGTTGACTAACGGCGGCCAGGTCAATGCCCATATCGCACATCAGCCGCTCAATCACATCCCGGCGGATCAGGTCGTCATCACTTAAGCGTATGCCACGCACGGTGGCAAGCTGCCCCTGATCCAGCGCCGCTTCGTAGCGGGCCAGATCGCTAGGATTCTGCGCATAGACGTCATCAATACGGGAAATCGCCGATACGCCAAGCCCGATTAAGTCGCACTGAGCATGGCTGGAGTAGCCCTGGAAGTTGCGCTGCAGCGAGCCTTCGCGCTGGGCAATAGCCAGGCTATCGTCAGGGCGGGCAAAGTGATCCATACCGATATGCACATAGCCAGCTGCGGTGAGCATTTCGATGGTGGTGCGCAGAATCGCTAGCTTCTCTTCTCCGCCTGGCAAGTCATCGACATTAATGCGCCGCTGCGGGGCAAAACGCTCGGGCATATGCGCGTAATTAAACACAGAAAGGCGCGCCGGGTTGAGCTCGATCACCTGGCGTAGGGTGTTGGCAAAGCTCTTTTCAGTCTGAAATGGCAAGCCATAAATTAGGTCGAGATTGAGCGAGCGAAAGCCCAGGCGATGCGCCTCCTCCATCAGCGTTTCGGTAAGTACCCGAGGCTGGATACGATTAATCGCTTTTTGCACCAGTGGACTTAAATCCTGAACGCCCAAGCTGATGCGATTAAAGCCGAGGGATTCGAGATGGCGCAGCGTAAACACATCCGCTTCGCGAGGATCTATTTCAATCGCGTAATCGCGATCAGCAGACGACGAAAGACCAAAACGGGCGTCCAGGCGATCAATCAGGTCACCCATCTGATTCAAGCTGAGAAAGGTTGGCGTGCCCCCGCCCCAATGCAACTGCTCCACCGGTCGTGATGTATCCAAATGGCGTGCGGTCAGCACCATCTCGCGGTCAAGCCGGGCTATATAGGGCTCGGCAAGGGCAGTGTTTTTGGTAGCGATTTTATTACACGCGCAGTAGAAGCAGATCTTGCGGCAGAAGGGCACATGAACGTACAGCGAGAGCGGACGCTTACTGGCATTGCTACGCTCCAGCGCCTGGGTCAGGTCGCCAGGGGTAAATTGGTCGTGAAACGATAGCGCTGTTGGGTAGGAGGTGTAGCGTGGGCCGTTGGTGTCGTAGCGACGCAGTAACGCTTCGTCCCACACCGGCTGCATAGGGGCTGCGGCAGCAGCGGGTGCAAGAGGCAAGGCAGCAGGGGTATGAACGGGCATGAAGGGGCGCTCCGACGTTAGGATATGCCGCTAGCCTAACCCGTGGTGAGGAGGTAAATGTTGAGCCACGTCATGCTATTAGAGGTTGTGTACCGAAAGTGTCCACAGTTGCCACAGCGCAAAAGCGATAATTGTCAGCGCTGCCACGCTGCGGGTCGCGGGGTGACGTATCAAATGGCTGAGCTGGCGGGCAGCCAGGCCAGTGGCAAGCAGCGCAGGTAGGGTGCCAAGCCCAAAGGCGCCCATGAGTAGAGCGCCCTGAAGCGGGTCGGCAATCGCTAAGCTCCAGGCCAACATGGAGTAGACCAACCCGCAGGGGAGCCAGCCCCAGAGCGCTCCCAGGGCGAAGGCTTGGGGAATATGCACTACGGGCATCAAGCGACGCCCCACGGGTTCGATAAAGCGCCATAGTCGCCGGCCAACGGCCTCCACTTTGAGCAGCCCTTTCCACCAGTTGGCGATATACAGTGCCATTAAGATCAGCATCAGCGCGGCAAATATCTGCAGCAGCAGGCGTGCCGTAGCAGAAAGGGAAAACAGCGTGCCTAGCAGTGCCACCAGCGTGCCTGCGCTCATATAGCTAACAATGCGGCCTGTGTTGTAGCTGAGCAGCAGGCCTCCCATGCGCGCCGGATGACGCATGCTGGGGGGAACTGCAAAGGTGAGCGCGCTCATAATGCCGCCACACATACCAATGCAGTGGGCGCCGCCCATCAAGCCAAACACAAACGCCGCCATTAGCGGCGGCAGATCAAGCCCCGTTGGATTCATGGCCGAGGCTCTTGGTCGTCGGGTGTGTCTGCCGCTGATGGTTCGGAAGATTTTTGCTTTGCCTGCTGATGCTGGCGGCGCTGCTCAGGGCTAAGATCGTTTTCATCCTCATCAAATAGAATGCGGTGCGCTGGGCCTTCTAGGTCATCGAACTGATCATTTTTCACCGCCCAGAAAAACGCCCAGACGGCGAGGCCCAGCAAAATCAGGGAAAGCGGGATCAGCAGATAAAGAATCGTCATGCGGCCACCGGTGTTGAAGTGTCTAGCGTTGGCGCGGGCTGAGGTCGCCAGCGCGACAGTCGCAGGGCATTACCCACCACTACTAGCGAGCTAAGCGACATTCCAATTGCGGCTAGCCAGGGCGGCACCAGACCCATTGCCGCCAGCGGCAGCGCCGAAAAGTTGTAGCACACTGACCAAATCATGTTCTGGCGCATGATACGCCGGGTGGCGCGGGAAATCTCGATGGCCTCAAAAATCCGCATCAGACGTGGGCTGAGCAGCACTGCGTCGGCGCGAGTGCGGGCTAGATCCGTTGCGCCATTCATGGCAATCGCCACATCGGCACCGGCTAACACCGGCACGTCGTTAATGCCGTCACCAATCATCGCCACGGTTTCGCCTGCGGCTTGAAGCTCTTTCATCCGGGCCAGCTTGCCTTCTGGGCTGGTGCCCGCATGCCAGATGGCAATATTGAGCTGATCGGCCAGGCTTTCCACTGCATCCTCGGTGTCACCAGATAGCAGCTCCACGCTTAAGCCCAGAGCCTGGAGGGCTTTGATCGTGGCGGCAGCGTCGTCGCGAACGCCATCGTGCAGGCCAAACCAGGCGCGGGGTGCACCGTTTTCACTAAGCAGCAGCCATTGGCCTTTGGCAGGCGCCGCCATGACGTTATCCACGGCGCTATCTATTGCGCTAGCCATTGCAAATTCGGGCTTGCCCAACCGCCAACGAGCGCCGTTTAGGCTCCCTTCGAGCCCTTGCCCGGTGTGGCTGTGAATATCTTTGGCTTGCAGGGTAGCCTCTCGGAACGGCCGAAAGGCGCGGGCGATCGGGTGTTCCGAGTGGGCTTCAAGGGCGGCGGCAATGGCCCGTGCATGCTCGGCGGTTAATTCACCAAAGGGCTGGGTTTGGGTAAGGTGCATTTCGCCGCGGGTTAGGGTGCCGGTTTTATCAAAAATCACCCGGGTAACGTTAGAGAGCGTCTCCATGGCATCGGCGCGGGTGATCAAGACGCCGCGCTTTCGCAGTTGGCCATGACCAGCTGCCAGTGCCGCGGGAGTGGCCAGCGCCAAGGCACAGGGGCAGGTCACCACTAGCACCGAAAGTAGTACCCAGAGCATCCGTGAAGGGTCGATAAACCACCAGGCGAGGGTCACGCAAGCCGTTACTACCAGCAGGCGCAGCACGAATAGGTGTGCCATGCGCGCAGCCATCTGGGCCAGCCGTGGGCGGCTGGCAAAGGCACGGTCGGTCAGATCGACGATACCCGCTACACGGGCATCGCGCCCTGTGTGGGTAACCCTTATCACCAGCGGGTTTTCCATGTTTTGGCTACCGCCGGTAATGCGGTCGCCCACTCGGCGGGTTACTGGTAGGTATTCGCCGGTCAGCATTGATTCGTCCAGGCTCGATTCACCCTCCTCGATGATGCCATCGGCAGGCACGCCATGGCCGGGCTTGATCAATACGCGATCGCCGGGAGTGAGTTCGCTGGCGGGCAAAATGCGCTCGCTGCCGTCACTGTCCAGCCGTGTGGCCGAAATCGGCAGCACGCCGCTCAGCGCATTGCCGCTATGCCCGCTGCGGCGCCTGGCGCGACTCTCCACGTAGCGGCCAAACAGCAAAAAGAAGGTGAACATGGTCACCGAGTCAAAATAGACCTCGCCCACGTCAAACAGCACCGCATAGCTGCTGGCAAGATACGCCCCGCCGATTGCCAGTGACACCGGCACATCCATGCCCAGTACGCCGGTGCGCAGGTCGCGCAGGGCGTTGCGGAAAAACGGCTGGGCGGAGAAAAACACCACTGGCGTGGCCAGGGCAAAGGAGAGCCAGTGGAACAGTGCGTAGAAGTCTTCGCTGATTTCACCGGAGCCGGAGACATAGATCGGGATCGAGAACATCATCACCTGCATCATGCCGACGGCGGCAATAATCAGCCGACGTACGTTCATGCGCTCTTCATGCTGCAGGCGCGCCTGGGCCTGGTCTGGCTCGTAGGGCTGGGCCTCGTAGCCAATCGCGGCCAGTTCGGCCAGCAGTTGCGAGAGCTTCAGCTGCTGAGGATCCCAGCTCACCCGCAGGCGGTGGTGAGTTAAGTTCACGGCGCTGGTGGCAATTCCCGTTAAGGCATTCAGGCGGTGCTCGATCAGCCAGGCGCAGGCAGCACAGGTAATGCCTTCGATGGCGAGGGTCGCTTTGACGTTGCCCTCATCGCCGTCGGGGTGAACAAACTGTGCCTGAAGTCCGGGGTCGTCAAACACCGACCAGGTATCGGCTTTGGCAGCCTGGTGCTCATCAGGGCGTTCGGGCAGTTCGGTACGGTAGCGGTAGTAGCTTTCAAGGCCCCCATCGACGATGGCATGGGCCACCGCTTCGCAGCCAGGGCAGCAGAGCGGATGGGCATGATCATCAAGGGTAATCGACCAGGGCGCCCCAGCGGGCACCGGGTTACCACAGTGGTAGCAGGGCGCGGCAGTCGTTACGTCGCTCATTCGCTTGCTTTGCGTCCTCCCGGCAGTAGTGTGACGCTGTCTTCATCGGGGAATGTGGCTTCACCGGTAAGGCGCCAATCGGCATTTTCCAGCGCGGGCTGAATCTGCAGATACCAGCGGTAACGCAGGTTGTCAGGGCCTTGTGTGATATAGCGGCCGTCACGGACATGCTCAAGTACGAAGGATTGATCACGATCATCTTCGGTAGGGAAGATAAAATCCAAATAGAGTTTGTCGGGACGCGCATCGCCGCTTAAATCAATCACAATATCGCTGGTAAGCGGATCAAGGCGTAAATCTGCGCTTAGGTTTAACTCTCTGGCACGGTCTTGCTTGGCAAGCACCATATTGATGGCTTTGCCATGCTTGTAATAATCCTCCTGAACAACCATGCCATCGAAGCTTTTAACCGACATAACGGCAAAGGTAATACTAAACATAATGGATGAGAGCAGAATGCCGATTAAAAACCACGGCCAAAACTGCTTATACCAAGGCGTCACCTTATCGCCAGAGGGTAGGGATGACATAGTTGCTTATCTCCTAATATTGCCCAGGAAGCTGGTTTCGCGCTCGATACGAATATCCGCATCCTGTTTAGCCTGCAGCGTGAATACAATGGGGTGGCTGGGTTGCTGTAAATCGTCGGGATCGGCGGTCACGGTGACGGCTTCGAAGCGCGACTCCCCCGCGGGTACGCTAATAGTACTGCTGTCTAGAGTGAGGCTGGGCAATCCAGCAACGCTTAGCTGGTAGGTGTGGTCTTGATCATCCAGGTTGCGAATGGTCAGGCTAAATACATTGCTAATCTGACCGTCGCGGGTCATTTGGTAGAGCTGGGTACGCTCGCGTTCAGCGTCAAAATTGAGCGGCATGCGGTCGTTAATGGCCCAGGCAAAGGTGCCCACCATCAGCACCAGAGCGGCGAAGTAGCCGAGCAGGCGCGGGCGCATGATATGGCTCTTTTTGCCTTCCAGAGCATTTTCGGTGGTGTAGCGCACCAAGCCCCGCGGGTAGCCCATTTTATCCATCACGCTATCGCAGGCATCGATACAGGCGGCGCAGGTAATACACTCGTACTGCAGTCCATCGCGGATATCGATGCCGGTAGGACAGACCTGCACGCAAAGGTCACAATCGATACAGTCGCCATAGCCTGCCTCGCGGGCTTCTAAATGGCTTAGGTTTTTTTTGCGATGACCACGGGGTTCGCCACGTGATTCATCGTAGGAGACGATCAATGTGTCGCGGTCAAACATGACCGATTGGAAACGCGCATAGGGGCACATGTAGATGCACACCTGTTCGCGCAGCCAGCCCGCGTTGAGGTAAGTAAATACCAGGAAAAAACCAACCCAGAAGTAGGACCAGCCGTGAGCTTCAAGGGTGGGGAGCTCTGTCACTAAATCACGAATCGGCGTGAAGTAACCCACAAAGGTAATGCCGGTGGCGAGGGCAATGAGCAGCCAGGCCGTGTGTTTAGCCCCCTTGCGCCAAGCTTTGTCGGCGGTCATCGGTTGGTTATCGAGTTTGATGCGCCGATTGCGCGAGCCCTCGATACGGTGTTCAAGCCAAATGAATAGAAATGTCCAAACGCTTTGCGGACAGGTGTAGCCACACCAGACCCGACCCGCAAAAACGGTAATAAAAAATAGCCCAAAGGCGCAGATAATCAGCAGCCATGACAGCAGGATGAACTCCTGCGGGTAAAACGTGGCGCTAAAAATATGGAATTCACGGTTAGGCAGGTCGAATAGAATTAACGGCCGACCACCAATGTTAATCCACGGTAAAAGAAAAAATGCCAGCATTAACGCCCAGTTGGCACTGCGCCGTAGCTTTTGGAAAACGCCTTTAATTTCGCGCACGTAAATGTGTCGCCGCTTGGCGTACATTTCTTGGGTAACCGTTTCAGAGGGAACGTGATGTCCCACCGGATTCGGCGTGACGTCTTGGCTTGGTATCTTTTCCATGGCGATATTCCCGGCTCAGAAGGCAGGAGAGGTGGCACCTTATCTTCAACTAAACGAAATGCTCAGTTAAATCACGTGCTTTGTTAAATATGATGCTTAGTCGCGGTCTAGGTGTTTCGTTAATATTGTATCGGGTTGGGTATAAAGAAAGGGTGCGGTTTGGGGCCGCACCCTTGCTTGGCTAGCGTTGCTGACGGTAACTGCTATCTGTCAGCGGTCAATCAGTCCGCTAAGCGCAGGCTATACACATAGGCGGCAACCAGGTGAACACGCTCTTCACCAATATAGGCCGCTTGCGCAGGCATATGACCGTTACGACCGTTACGCAGCGTTTGACGGATAGAGTCACCGACTTCCTGGCCGGGTGCCAGATAAAGCCAAGTGTTATCGGTCAGGTTGGGTGCGCCGAGAGCCGTGTTACCCGTGCCGCTGGGGCCGTGGCAGGCAGCACACACCGCCATAAAGGTGCTTTCGCCCTGTTCAGCCTGCGCCTCGTCATGCTCTTCATTAGACAGCGAAAGTACGTATTGCGTCAGGTTCTCAATATTCTCCTGCCCCAGTTGCTGCCAGGAGGGCATTAGGCCGTTACGGCCATTATTGAGAGTGGCCAAAATATTTTCTGGCTCACCACCGTATAGCCAATCGTCGTCGGTCAGGTTAGGGAAGCCGTAGCCACCCTGAGCGTTTGACCCGTGACACACTGCGCAGTTGTTTTGGTAGATACGTTCAGCGACCTGCATCGCCTCCGGATCTTCGGCAAGCTCAGGAATGGGCACCTCCTGATACTGGGCAAAAATCGGCGTGAAGCGCTCTTCGGCTTGAGCCACTTCCTCTTCCCACTGCCCCTCTTGCGACCAGCCCAATATCCCCGCGTAGTTGCCCAGGCCGGGATAAAGCACCAAGTAACCCAGTGCAAAGACCACCGTTAAAACGAATAGCTGGAACCACCACTTTGGCAGCGGGTTGTCATACTCTTCGATGCCATCGGCGGCGTGGCCGGTGGTTTCAACGTTCCCGTCCGCGTCAGGCGTTTTATCGGTACGGCGGTTGGCCAGCAGTATCCATACGCTCAACGCAATCGTGCCCAGCGTAATGATAATGATCCAGGCGCTCCAGAAGCCGGATAGGGAGTCACCCCATAGATTACTCATATATTCTTATCTCCCCTGTCGTCGCGGGAATGCGCTTCGCTGTCGCGTTCACGCGAAGCGTGCTTGTCACTGGTCGGTTGCTCATCGTCGTCTGCAAAGGGCAAATTAGCCGCTTCGTCGAAATCTGGCTTGCGTCGCTTGGAGTACGCCCAGAGGGCAATGCCGATAAACGCGAAAATCAAGATCAGCGTGATGAGACCGCGAAAAGTTCCCGTATCCATAACTTAGCGAGTGCCCTCGAGCACGGTTCCGAGCTGCTGTAAGTACGCGACCAGGGCCGTGATTTCCTGGGTGCCGCGTACGTCGTCAGTAGCGTTGGCGATATCTTCGTCGGTATAGGGCACGCCCAGTTGACGCAGCGTACGCATCTTTTGGGGAGTGGCATCACCATCGAGGGTGTTTTCAAACAGCCAGGGGTAAGCCGGCATTACCGATTCAGGGACTACATCCCGGGGGTTGTAGAGGTGAGCGCGGTGCCAGTCGTCGCTATAGCGGCCGCCAACACGCGCTAGGTCTGGCCCGGTGCGCTTGGAGCCCCATAGGAAGTTGTGCTCATACACCTGCTCGCCCGCCACATTGTAGTGACCATAGCGCTCGGTTTCCGCACGGAACGGGCGCACCATTTGCGAGTGACAGCCCACACAACCTTCGCGGCGATAGATGTCACGGCCTTCCAGCTCCAGGGCTGACAGCGGCTCCAGGCCTTCAACCGGCTCGGTGGTCTGCTTCTGGAAAAACAGTGGAACCACCTCAGCCAAGCCGCCGAAACTGATCACGACAAGGATCAACACGGCAAGCAGGCCAACGTTCTTTTCGACAATCTCGTGTTTCATTGGTCTCAACTTCCCCGGTTTAAGCAGCTTGTGGCGCTGAATGGCTGATGGCCTCACGACGCTTAACGGTCATGTAAACGTTGAACGCCATGATCAGCATGCCGGTGACCCAGAAGAGGCCGCCGATTAAGCGAACAAAGTAGCCCGGCGCGCTGGCTTCAACGGCTTCAACAAAGGTGTACATCAAGGTGCCGTCAGGGTTGATCGCCCGCCACATCAAGCCTTGCAGAATACCGTTAACCCACATGGAGGCGATGTATAGCACGGTGCCGATCGTGGCCAGCCAGAAGTGCACGGCGATCAGGTTGACCGAGTACATTTCAGTGCGACCAAAGACGCGCGGGATCAGATGATACATTGAGCCGATGGTGATCATCGCTACCCAGCCAAGCGCGCCGGAGTGAACGTGACCAATGGTCCAGTCAGTGTAGTGCGAAAGCGCGTTGACGGTCTTAATCGCCATCATCGGGCCTTCAAAGGTAGACATGCCGTAGAACGACAGAGCAACCACCAAGAAGCGTAGCGTGGGATCCGTGCGCAGCTTATGCCAAGCCCCTGATAGGGTCATCATGCCGTTGATCATGCCACCCCAGGAGGGAGCCAACAGGATGATCGACATAATCATACCCAGCGACTGTGCCCAGTTCGGCAGCGCTGTGTAGTGCAGGTGGTGAGGGCCTGCCCACATGTAGATCATGATCAATGCCCAAAAGTGGACGATTGAAAGGCGGTAGGAGTAGATCGGACGCTCAGCCTGCTTCGGCACGAAGTAGTACATCATGCCCAGGAAGCCTGCAGTCAGGAAGAAGCCTACCGCATTGTGTCCATACCACCACTGCACCATCGCATCCACTGCTCCGGCATAGATCGAGGTGGAGTACATGGGGGTCACTGGGATGGCCGCGTTGTTGACGATATGCAGCACCGCAACGGTCAAAATAAACGCCGCGAAGAACCAGTTCGCCACATAAATGTGCGACGTGGTGCGTTTTTTGATCGTCATTAGGAACACAATGGCGTAGCTGATCCATACGACCGCGATCAAAATATTGATCGGCCACTCAAGCTCAGCGTACTCCTTGGTCGTGGTGTAGCCCATGGGCAGGGACACTATCGCTGAGATAATGACCGCTTGCCAGCCCCAAAAGGTAAAGGCCGCTAACTTGTCAGAGAAAAGCCGTGTCTGACAGGTACGCTGGACAACGTAGTACGACGTGGCAAAGAGCGCCGAACCGCCAAAGGCGAAAATTACGGCGTTAGTGTGTAACGGACGCAGGCGCCCAAAGCTAGTCCAAGGTAGGCCAAGGTTCAGTTGCGGCCAAACCAGTTGCGAGGCGAGGATGACACCCACTGTCATTCCCACAATGCCCCACACAACGGTCATAATCGCGAACTGCCGAACCACCTTGTAGTTGTAGGTCGGGTGTTCAAATGCTGTGCTCATGTCATGTTCCCATCGAACGCGGTTAGGGGGTAACCCGTGGCATTTTGCACGGGTGCGACCACCCGCTTGATGATGCAGGTCAAGATCCGACCAAGATTCTAGCGCAGCCAGGGCTTAACCTGAACACACCAATTGGTTAAAGACTGAATTATCAGGAGCGATAGGTGTCACATTACGTTTTGTCTGGGTATATCGAGGTGCCTCCCAAGGGGTTAAAAGAGGCGCTTAAGCGCCAGCTAAATAGCGCCTTTCTGGTGCAGGGCATGGGGCCGTTAACTGTTCATGGTCACGCCAAGCTAGGTCGGTTGCTGTTTGCCCATGGCGCAGGGGCTGGTCAGCAGTCACCCTTCATGCGTCAATTTGTCACCTCGCTGGCGGCTCAGGGTGTTCAGGTTTTATGTATTGATTTCCCCTATATGCAGCAGATGCAGGAAACCGGCAAACGTCGACCGCCGCCGCCTATCGCCCAGACCCTTGATCAGTTTGCCCAATGGTATGCGCTACTTGCTGACCTATTTGACGAACCGCTATGGATTGGAGGCAAATCGATGGGCGGCCGAGTGGCGACCCTATTTGCCAGTGAACAGCCATGCAAGGGCACTGCGCCGGGTGTAGTGATAGCAGGTTACCCATTTCATCCTACTAAAGCGCCTGACAAGCTTCGTTTGGATCACTGGCCCAAGATTGCCTGCCCCATGCTGATTTTACAGGGTGAGCGTGATCCTTTCGGTACTCGAGACGAGGTAGCCGGCTATACACTGCCGCCAAACGCGCAGCTTGCTTGGCTGACGGATGGCGACCATGACTTTAAGCCGCGGCGATTTTCTGGCCTGACCCAAACGGTTTTGATTGACGAGGCTACCCAAGTTGCGGCATCCTTCGTCCGCGCTCATGGCACAGGCCTTACGCAAGAGAGTAACGCGCTGGTTTAGAATACGATTTTTAAACGCGGCATGTTGACATTCGGTAAGCCTTCTGTAGAATGCAGCGCCACGTGACCAGCGGGTGGTTAGCTCAGTTGGGAGAGCACCAGCCTTACAAGCTGGGGGTCACTGGTTCGAACCCAGTACCACCCACCATCTTAAGTTTTTGAAAGATGGTCTGGAAGTGTGAAAGTAGTACCTAGTACGACCTGTATTTGATGTGCATAACGGACCGGTAGTTCAGTCGGTTAGAATGCCGGCCTGTCACGCCGGAGGTCGCGAGTTCGAGTCTCGTCCGGTCCGCCATCATCAAATCAACGTCTGCTAATAGTTGTTATCGCAATTCGGACCGGTAGTTCAGTCGGTTAGAATGCCGGCCTGTCACGCCGGAGGTCGCGAGTTCGAGTCTCGTCCGGTCCGCCACGATAACTGCTAAGCTAAGCTGGTAAGAAAAAGTTGGTAAGCACAGCAATTACTTACCAATGGATTGGGTGGTTAGCTCAGTTGGGAGAGCACCAGCCTTACAAGCTGGGGGTCACTGGTTCGAACCCAGTACCACCCACCATCGTCTACCCTTTGGAAGCGCCTCTGAACCGCTTATAAATGTTAGCTTCGATGGTTGTTTTAAAAGTGCTTTAACGTGGACCGGTAGTTCAGTCGGTTAGAATGCCGGCCTGTCACGCCGGAGGTCGCGAGTTCGAGTCTCGTCCGGTCCGCCATTAAGCATTTGAGTTGTTAGCAATATATCGGCATTGGCCGAACGAATTCAAAAAAAGCCCGGATCATTGATCCGGGCTTTTTCGTATGTCTGCATCTTAAGTTGCAGCTGTTAGCCCGTAATCGCGGCAACGCCTGCTTTGGCAACCTGCACATCCTGGTCGGGTTTTACGCCGGAAATGCCCACGGCACCTACCACATGACCGTCAACAGTAATCGGCACGCCACCTGAAAGCAGGCCTTGCAGCGGTGCGGTGACGAACGCAGTGCGGCCGCCATTAATCATCTCTTCAAACACCTGGGTCTCTTTACGACCTAGCGCCGCACTGCGCGCTTTTTGCGTAGCGACTTCGGCGCTGAAAGGGGCTGCGCCATCCAAACGCCGCAGCGCTAACAGGTGGCCGCCGTCGTCGGTTACTGCGATGGTCACCGGCCAGCTGTTGCTGTCAGCCTCTTTCTGAGCGGCGTCGAGTACGTTGATCACATCGCTCTGAGCGAGAATGGCTTTTGTTTGCATGTTTAAATCCTTGTTAAGGGATGAGTGAAAATAGCCGCGCTGTTAAAACCTGCGCGGCTTGGGGTTAAGGGGTAGTGGTGAAGCGTTAAGTGAGCGCTGCATCGACGATCTCAACCCAGTGGCGTACCGGAGTGCGATTGGCGCCCGCCAAGTGGGTTTGGCAACCGATATTAGCCGTCACGATCATCTCTGGGTCTCCGGCCTCCAGCGCATTGAGCTTATTGTCGCGCAGTTGGGTGGCCAGTTCGGGTTGGGTGATTGAATAGGTACCCGCCGAACCGCAGCAAAGATGCGCATCCTGCACCGGAGTTAGCGCGAAGCCAAGCTTGCCCAGCACGCCTTCGACCGCACCGTTAAGTTTTTGGGCATGCTGCAGCGTACAGGGGCAGTGGAACGCCAGTCGTTGCGATGCGTTAACGTTCAAGGCGTCCAGCGGCTCATCGCGTAGGATTTCGACAATATCTTTGGCTAGAGTGCTCACCTTTTGCGCTTTAACGGCGTAGTCAGGGTCATCCTTGAGCATGTAACCATACTCTTTGACAAAGGCGCCGCAGCCACTGGCGGTTTGAACGATGGCTTCGGTGCCTTGCTCAATGTACGGCCACCAGGCATCAATATTGGCGCGCATGCGTGCACGGCCATCGTCCTGGGCATTAAGGTGGAAATCAACGGCGCCACAGCAGCCCGCTTCAGCCACCGGCGTTACGCTTATACCAAGCCGATCAAGAATCCGCGTGGTGGCAGCATTGGTATTGGGTGATAGCCCCGGCTGAACGCAGCCTTCCAGTATCAATACCCGCCGGGTATGGCGGTTGGCATCCGGGCGTGCGCCTGCATCTATCGGCGCTGCGGGCATTTTATTACGCAGCTTGCTAGGCACCAGTGGTTTAAAGGTTTGCCCCAGCTTTAGCAGCGCTTGGAAACGTTTGGGCTCGACCATCATTTTTCGCAGCGCATAGCGCTGGGCCCGCTCACCTGCCGGGCGAGGAACGCGCCGCTCAATTTCGGCACGGCCAATGTTGAGCAGCTTGTGGTACTCCACGCCGGAAGGGCAGGTGGTTTCACAGTTAAGACAGGTAAGGCAGCGATCAAGATGAAGGCGCGTCTCATCGGTTACCTGATCGTCATCGTCGCGGCTCTCCAGCAGCTCTTTCATTAGATAGATACGCCCACGAGGGCCATCGCGCTCATCGCCTAACAACTGGTACGTCGGGCAGGTGGCGTTACAAAAACCGCAGTGCACGCAGGTGCGCAGTATGCGATCTGCTTCTTGAATATGCGGCTTCTGAAGGTCGGCATCGGTAAAGTGCGTCTGCATGTCAGCTCTCCTGATTAAAACGCCGCATAAAGACGACCGGGGTTAAAAATGCCATGGGCATCCAGCTCCGCCTTTAGATTGCGATGATATTTCTCCACCACTGCATTGAGCGGTGTGAATGGATCTGCGGCGCCGCCCTGGAGCTGAGGTGTGTAGCAAGTGGCGTGGCCACCTACTGCGCGACAGGCATCGCGCAGGGTGCTGGCATCCAGGGTGGTTTTCAGCCAGCGCTGGCTGCCCGCCCAGTCGTAAAAAATGTCGGCCTCGGGAATATCCAGCGCCAGCGGCGCGGTGTTGGGCGGTAGTGACAGCCGCCACAGCGATTGGTCAGCGCTACAGGTGAAAAATGCGTGAGTATGGTCGCGCAACTCTTGCCAGAAGCCAGCATCAAGTGGCTCGCCACCTAGACTTGCCTGGGTTGCGGCCACAGAGCTTTTGCCGCCTTCCAAGCGCAAAAACAGCTCGCCGTGATGCCAAGCGGCGGCGGTAATCGGTAGCGGTTTTCGGCCCAGCTCGGCGAGTTTTTTAAGCGCCTCTCCCAGCCCAATGGTTAAGCGCAGGCTGTGAGTCGCGGTGGGAATAGGCAGCACTTTAAAGGAGATGTCGGTCAATACGCCGAGCGTGCCCTGAGCGCCTGCCATCAGGCGCGACAGGTCGTAACCGGCGACATTTTTCATCACTTCGCCGCCAAAGCGGAGGAGTTTACCCTCTTGGGTGATTATTCGCGTGCCCAGCACAAAGTCACGGGCTGCGCCTGCCCAGGGACGGCGTGGGCCAGAGAGGCCGGTGGCCACGGCACCACCAATGGTAGACGCTTCACCAAACATGGGCGGCTCAAAGCCCAGCATTTGGTGTTTCTCTGCCAGTACTTCCTGCAGGTCGCTAAGCCGAGTGCCAGCGCGCACGGTCACTACCAGTTCCACTGGGTCATAGCTCACAATGCCACTATGTTCGGCCATCTGCAGTGCTTGGCCTTCCACCGGTCGGCCATAAAAGGCGCGGGTATCTCCGCCTACAATGCGAAGCGGTGTGCGTGCGTCATAGGCGCTGCGTACCTGTTCACACAGGGTATCAGCGATATCGCGGTCAGCAATCGCTCGTTCGGTCATGGTCTTTCCCACTATTGGTCTTTTCCATTATTCGTTTTGGCTAATTATTGTCTTAGCTTCGGCTTGTCTCGCTGCTAGAAGCGCGGTAGCTCCGGATGCGGTAGTTCGTTGTTATGCACATGCATAGCACCAAACTCGGCGCAGCGGGCCAGCGTCGGAATATTCTTGCCGGGGTTAAGCAGTCGCTGTGGATCAAAGGCAGCCTTCAAGGCATGAAAAACGCTGATTTCATCCGCCTGGAATTGGCTGCACATTTGATTGATCTTTTCGCGCCCAACGCCATGTTCGCCAGTGATCGAACCGCCCGCGGCCACGCATAGCTCAAGAATCTTGCCGCCCACCTCTTCGGCAAGCGCCAACTGGCCTTCTTTATTGGCATCAAACAGGATCAGCGGGTGCATATTGCCATCGCCGGCGTGGAACACGTTGGCCACCGCCAGGCCACTCTCTTCTGAAAGTGCGGCAATGCCTTTCAGCACGCGGGGGAGCTCTCGGCGGGGGATGGTGCCATCCATGCAGTAGTAATCAGGTGACATACGGCCCACTGCAGGGAAGGCATTCTTACGCCCAGCCCAGAACTTGGCGCGCTCGGCTTCATCCCGGGCCTGTTGGATATTGGTGGCCCCGGCGGCTTCCAGTACGCGGCGAACGGTGTCGCAGTCGTCGTCCACGTCGGCTTCAACGCCATCCAGTTCGCAGAGTAGAATCGCCTCGGCATCGAGGGGGTAGCCAGCTTTGACAAAATCCTCGGCGGCTTTGATGGCGAGTTTGTCCATCATCTCCAGGCCACCAGGAATAATGCCTGCGGCAATGATATCGCCGACGGCGCGACCGGCTTTCTCGACATCGTCGAAGCTTGCCATCAGTACTTTGGCGGTTTCCGGCTTGGGCAGTAGCTTGACGGTAATTTCGGTGACCACGCCGAGCATGCCCTCAGAGCCGTTCATCAATGCCAGTAGGTCAAAGCCTGGCGCATCAAAAGACTCAGCGCCCAGCGTCATGTGCTCGCCCTCGATCGTGAGCACATCGACGCGCATCACGTTATGCACCGTTAGGCCATATTTTAAGCAGTGTACGCCGCCGGCGTTTTCGGCCACGTTACCACCGATAGAGCAGGCAATTTGTGAGGAGGGATCCGGCGCGTAGTAAAGGCCATAAGGCGCAGCTGCTTCGGAAATCGCCAAGTTGCGCACACCGGGTTGAACTCGCGCCAAGCGGGCCTCAGGGTCGACTTTGAGAATTTGGTTAAAACGCGACATTACTAAAAGTACGCCCTGTTCCAGCGGCAGCGCACCGCCGGAAAGTCCAGTACCCGCGCCACGAGTGACCACAGGCACGCCAAGCGCATGGCAGCGCTTGAGCAGCTCTTTCACCTGATCAAAGGTTTCAGGCAGCGCCACCAGCATCGGCAGCACGCGATAGGCCGCCAGCCCATCGCACTCAAAGGGGCGCAGGTCTTCTTCGCGATGCAGCAGCGTCATATCAGGAACGGCTTGCTGCAGGTCGGTTAAGACTTCGCTTTTATCGCGCCGAACCAGTGCACCGTCCAGGCGCTCATCAAAGAGGATATTCATTAAGACATCCCATGCTTATTATCGTTAAAGGTAAATGCTAAAACGGTCTGTAGATAACATGGCCTCAATTTGGGCTTTTTTTACCCGCCTGTCTAGGCTGTGGTGCATTGGTCTGACCAGTAATTAGTCGACTGTGTTGTCTTCTTTGTTTAGTACTGGGTTAAGTACTGGCAAGCTGGACATAAAGCCCATCAGGAGAGCTAACATGCCAGAGGAGAATCAAGCCTTGTCACCCGGGCTGCGAATGCCGGATCAGGTGGCTACCCGGCTTGAGCGTTTAATTCTTGATGGCGTTTTTCGGCCCGGCCAACTGCTTCCTTCTGAGAGGCGGCTGTGTGATCGGCTGGGCGTCTCACGTGCTTCGCTGCGTGAGGGGTTGAGAATTCTGCGCAGTAAAGGAATTATCGATACCCGCCAGGGCCATGGCTCTACGGTCGCCACACTTTTACCAGTGGGTAACCAAAGCCCATTGATGCATCTGTTTAAAGATCACCCGCGCACGCTGTTTGATCTGTTAGAAGTGCGCGCCCTGCTGGAAGGGGAGTCGGCGCGGTTAGCCGCGAGCCGCGGCACATCCGCCGATCGGGTGCTGATCACTCGGCGCTATCGCGAAATGGCCGACTACGCGGAAAGTGCAGAAAGCATTGATGTCGAGCGTCTAGCGCGACTTGATCACGCCTTTCACCTGGCGGTCTCCCAGGCGTCCCACAACCCGGTGTTGGTGCATACACTGCAGAGCCTGACCGATTTACTGCTCAGCTCGGTGTTTGCCTCGGTCAAGCACCTTTATCACTTGCCAGCCCCCAGGACGATGATCAATCAGCAGCATGCGCAGTTGCATGAGGCCGTAGTCAACGGCGAGGCGGAGCAGGCAGAACAGGTGGCACTAGAGCACCTCTCCAGCATTAGCCAACTGCTGCGTGATTTAGAAGAGGAGCACGAACGGCTAGAACGCTCCTCCATGCGACTTGAAGATTGGCAGTAGTTCAATCATTAATACATCAACAACAACCCAGGAGATCAATGTGGCCATTTATCAATACGGTGAGTATCGGCCTGATATTCAGGACGAGGTCTACATCGCGGAAACGGCGGATGTTATCGGCCAAGTGACCTTAAAAGCACATTCAAGCGTCTGGTATCAGGCCGTGTTGCGCGGCGATAGCGATCATCTTGAAATAGGCGAAGAGAGTAATATTCAGGATGGTGCGGTTCTCCATGCTGACCCAGGCTTTCCGCTTAAAGTAGGCAAAGGGGTGACGGTCGGGCATCAGGCTATGCTGCATGGCTGCACCGTAGGCGATGGCTGCTTAATCGGTATACAGGCGGTAGTACTCAATGGCGCGGTGATTGGTGAGAATAGCCTGGTGGGTGCCGGTGCCTTTATTAAGGAGGGCGCGGTGTTTCCGCCTAACTCGTTAATCGTTGGCTCGCCTGCCAGGGTGGTGCGGGAGCTTTCTGATGAGGCCGTTGCGGGTATGAAAAAGAATGCCCAGGGCTATGTCGAGCGCGGTAAACGCCACAGCCAGGAGCTAAAGCGAATAGACTGACGCTAGCTGGCTAGATTGATCTCACCAAAACGACAAAACCCCCAGGTTTAGGCCTGGGGGTTTGTGTTTCTAGCGTAGCGTATACGACCACTACATCACATCAATGGGTCCGTGACGCCAATAACGTAGAACGCAATCAGTGCGATGGTACCGGCAAAGATGAGGTAGTAGATGGTGGGCAGAATCGTCTTACGCAGCGTGGCGCCTTCACGGCCTAACAGCCCGACCGTTGCTGACGCCGCAACCACGTTATGGATGGCAATCATATTACCTGCCGCCGCACCCACGGCCTGCAGCGCTACCATCATGGCCGTAGAGAGGCCCAGGGTTTCAGCAACACTAAACTGGAACTCCGCCAGCATTAGATTGGATACCGTGTTGGAACCTGCAATAAAGGCGCCCAGCGCTCCTACCGCTGGGGCAAAGAAGGGGTAAATGCCGCCTACGCTACTGGCCACCGCCTGGGCCATCATCACCGGCATTGAGACAAGGTCCGCACCGTTAACGCCAGAGTTGATCAGGATGCGCACCATTGGCACGGTAAAGATCAACACGAAGCCAGCACCAAAAATCGTTTTGGTTGATTCAGACACCGCCGCGCTAATCTTTTGCGGGTTCATGCGATGTAAGAAGTAAGTGGCAATCACCACGGCAATAATAATACCGCCCGGCAGGTAGAGCGGCTGAACACCACCACTGACACCCGCTTCACCAAGGATATTGTTCCAACTGAGGTTAATGGAGGTCAGGGCGTTACGCAGCGGCTCGATGGTGCGAGAGGCCACCAGGAACAGAGCGAGAAGTACATAGGGTACCCAGCCTTTAAAGGTGGACATTGGCGCTCTGCCGACAACGTCATCAAGTTTGATTTGCAGGTTGCCGATCCACTCGTCTGGCCAAGAGGAAGACTCGGGGAAGTCCCAGGTGTCTTTAGGCAACAGGAAACCACGTTTGGCGGCAGGTACCACAATCGCCAAGCCGACCATGGCACCGATCATTGACGGGAACTCAGGGCCCAGTAGTACGCCTACCAGCATGTAAGGCACCACGAAGCAAACGCCGGTAAAAATGGCGAAAGGGGTAATCGATAGCCCCTCTTTCCAGGAGCGGTTGGCACCGAAGAAGCGCACCATCACCGTGACGAGAATTAGCGGCATCAAAATGCCCACGATACCGTGAGTAATCGCCACTTCGCTGGTGACTAGCTGGAAGAACACATCCCAGCTGGAGCCTACCGAGTCGAGTTCGGCGCTAATACCTGCACGATCCAGGCCGCTGCCCACGCCGACCACAATAGGCGTGCCCACCGCGCCAAACGAGACCGGCGTTGATTGAATCATCATACCCACGACCACAGCAGCAAGCGCCGGGAAGCCAAGAGCGACCATTAGCGGTGCAGCTACCGCGGCGGGCGTACCGAAGCCTGAGGCCCCTTCGATAAAACAGCCGAACAGCCAGGCAACAATCAACGCCTGTACGCGGCGGTCGGGGCTAATGCCTGAAAAACCATTACGGATAGCCGTAATACCGCCGGAGTGCTTAAGCGTATTAAGCAGCAGTATGGCGCCAAAGATGATCCATAGGAGACCCGCAGTTTGAATCAGGCCTTGAATGGTCGACGCCGCCACGCGGCTAAAGGACATATCCCAAGCGGTTAAGCCAATGATGGCCGCGGTCAGGAAAACAATCGGCATCGCTATCTTGGCAGGTATTTTAAACCCTATGAGCAAAATACCGGCCAGCAACAGCGGCAGGAAGGCCAGAAGTGCAAGTATCGTTTCATTCATGGAAGGAACTGCCCCTTGTTATTGATTTGGTATGCTCCGCAATAACCGTCTGGCAGTCGTACCGCCAGTCGGGTGTAGGTGAAAGATACGATTAGGCTAATCATATGACTACATTGGAAAATTGGTCTTACCACTTAAGTGCTTGTTTGATAGCTGGTGTTGCACGGCTTTTATTTTCTTATATATATGTTTTTAAATGGTTTTTTGGTAGTCGGGGGTAAGTCTAAAGGCGCTGAGTCATTAGACTAATAGACAGTACAGTTGCCAGCGAAAGGATGAGTACAGAACTCGCTAGTTGCGTCGTAGTTGGCTTACGCTCATTGTTATCGGCTGAAATGCTGTGTACTCACTATGATCAACCACACGGAGGTTATGGCAGTGGCAATGACTCTTTATGATCTGTGCGGCCGGGACGAACGGCTCCGCTTCTCACCTTACTGCTGGCGCGTACGTATGGCACTCGCCCACAAAGGGCTGGAATTCACCTTCGTAGCGTGGCGATTCCTCGATAAGAAAGCGCTGGCGTTTGCCGACTACGACAAAGTACCGGTGCTGTGCGACGGTGATCAGGTCGTTACCGACAGTTTCGAGATTATGCGCTACCTGGATAAGGCGTATCCCGAGGTACCCGTGTTGGGTGAGGGCGTCAGCTATCAGCGGGTATTACTGTTCAAATACTTTGTTGAGCGCAGCGTAAACCCTGCGCTATTCCGCATTATCGCCATGGATTTATTTGCAGCCGTCCACCCAGACGACCGTAGCTATTTCCGCGAAACACGCGAAGCGCGGTTTGGTTGCACGCTGGAAGAGTTCCATCAGCCCGAGCAGGGTAAGCAGCAGCTCAAGCAGGCGCTGGCACCGGTACGTGACCTGCTGCGGGAGAGCGCTTTTTTAGACGGTGACGCACCCAGCGGCTCAGATTACCTGCTGTTTGGCAGTATGATGTGGGCTCACGTTGTATCGACACAGGCGGTAGTAGAGCCTGGCGACCCGGTGGATGAGTGGTTCAAGCGTATGCTCAACGTGCACAATGGGGCTGCCAGTAATGCCCTGACCGTACGCGATATATAACGCCAACGGCGCGATATGACTAATAGGGCGGTACGCTAAGGTACCGCCCGATAAATTTTGAAAGCTTGGTGGCTCATTGCGAGTGAATCAAGGTTTTCATCAAGGAGATGGCAATGATTGACCTGTATTATTGGACAACACCTAACGGCCATAAAATCTCCATCATGCTCGAAGAAGCCAATCTGGCGTACCGAGTGAAGCCGATTAACATTGGCCGAGGCGAGCAGTTTGATCCTGAATTTCTCACTATCGCCCCCAATAACCGAATTCCTGCCATTGTCGATCACTCCCCGCAGGATGGTGGCCAGCCGCTATCGATGTTTGAGTCGGGCGCTATCCTCGAGTACCTGGCCGATAAGAGTGGCCTCTTCTTACCCTCTGCAGGCCGCGAGCGCTATATCGTATTGCAGTGGTTGCACTGGCAAATGGGTGGGCTAGGGCCCATGGCAGGCCAAAACCATCACTTTTGCCACTATGCGCCGCAAAAGATCGATTACGCCATTGAGCGCTACGTGCGCGAAACCAATCGGCTTTATAGCGTGCTAGACCAACGCCTGGCGCATCACACTTATGTCGGTGGCGATGACTACTCGATTGCTGACATGGCGATCTATCCCTGGATTGTTCCCTGGGAAAAACAGCGTCAAACCTTGGAAGAATTTCCTGACTTGGAGCGCTGGTTTGACATGATCAAAGCACGCCCGGCCGTACGCCGAGCTTATGCATTGGTCGAAGACGTCAATCCCCAAGCCGGCGTGGAAATGGATGAGCAGGCGCGTAAGCACTTGTTCGGTAACCGCTAGTAGCAGGCTGCTGTCAGCCGTTCTAACTATTTGTGAGTGAGCAGGCGCAGCATGAGGAAAAATCATGTTGCGCTGCACAAAAAGCACTGCTAGCTTTAAGGACAGCAGAGGCAAAAGCCTGGCTAAGAACCGCCTAATCAAGGCGTGTTTATGTGCTAGCTCACTCTTGGAGGTACTATTATGAACAAAGCGACTGAGAAAACCACGCAGCAGTTTGATTCCGTTTTTGTTTCACCGATGCGTTCTTACACGCTGACAGCGCTCGATTACTATGATCAGCTGGTGAGTGCACAGTTAGATGCAGCCCGTGCCTACTCGGACATGGCGATTGCGCAAGCGCGCACTTGGCTTGATGTCAAAGACCCCGACAGCTTCAAAAAAGCCATGGAAACCCAGCAAAAAACGGCTGGCGAATTTATGGAACGAGTGAAGGGCGACACGGAAAAAGTAACTTCCATCGGCCAAAGCTTCGCTCAAGACAGCCAAAACATGGCAGAAGAGACCACTAAGAAAGCGGTAGAGACCGCCAAGCAGTAATTTAACTGTACCACCGCTTTAAAACGCCGCGCCCCGAGGGTGCGGCGTTTTTATTTGCACCCGCTCATCAGCGCATGATTAACGGTTTTGATACTCCGCTTCGGCCTTGGCCAGTTTGGCACGTCTGTCAGGTTTGCCTGGTAAAATGGCGTCTAGTAATAAAGCGGCGAGGGCGGCAGGCACTAAGCCCGACTTAAGCAGCAGCCCTAGCTGCCCCGGCATGGTTTCTGAAATCTCCTCGACGGCTGGCAGACCGATACCCAGGCTTAGCGAGACGGCAATTATCAGCATGTTGCGCTGATCCAGCTCGCACTCTTTGATAATTTTAAGACCCGCCGATGCGATCATGACGACGCCCGCACCGCCAAGAACCGCAGGCGGCATGGCGGCCACCAGTCCTCCCAGCTTGGGAAATAGGCCCATGGCGATTAATAGCAACCCACCGATGGTAACCACGTGGCGACTCACCACGCCGGTGAGGGTAATCAAACCAACATTTTGAGCGTAAGCGGTGTTGGGCAGGGTATTGAAAACCGCTGCCAAGGAAGTGGCTACACCATCGGCCATCACTCCGCCGGAAAGCTCGCGATCCTGCGCCGGGCGGCCAGCCCCTGTGGTCGTAATTGCAGAGATATTGCCGATCGTTTCTAACCCGACCACGAACATAATCAGCGTCATGCCAATGATTGCGGTGCCTGAAAACGTCATGCCGTATTCCAGCGGCTTGGGGAATGCAAACCAGGCAGCGTTACTCAGTGACGTAAAATCAACTATTCCAAGGGCAATGGCTACTATGTAGCCAGCCAATAAGCCAAATAGAATAGAGGACGCTTTGATAAAGCCCCGCCCATATTGATGAACGGCAATCGTCATGCTGAGTACAAAGAGCGCCAGCAACAAGTTGCTGGGTGATGCAAAGTCATCCGCCCCCACACCGCCCGCGGCGTAATTGAGGCCGACCGGCATCAATGTAATCCCGATCAATAGCACCACAATGCCGGTGACTACTGGAGAGAACCAGTGGCGAATCTTCTTTAAAAACGCGCCGAGCACAATTTGCAGCAGCCCTGCTACAAAGGAAGCGCCCAGAACGGCGGGCAGGCCAAACGCTTTCGCCAGCGGTAGCGCCACCGGCAAGAAGCCAAAGCTAGTGCCCTGCACAATCGGTAGGCGTGCGCCTATCGGGCCGATGCCGATGGTTTGTACCAGCGTGGATACCCCCGCAACAAACAATGCCACCTGAATTAAAAAGATCTGTTCCGCCGGGTTAGCGCCGATCACACCAGCAATAATAATCGGCGGTGTCACGTTGCCAGCGAACATGGCCATGATGTGCTGGAGGCCTAGCGGGATCGCTTTTGATAACGGCGGCATCGCATCGGGGTTTTGATTAATGGTACGCGAAGGCCGCGTTTTGGCATCGGGCGGTGTGGACATAGAGAGCCTTTATTCGCTGTGGGTGACATTGTTTTCTTCTTGCATCCATTAGCTAATAAACGTGTATACAAGAAATAAATGCAATAGCCCGGTCAACGAATAGTCTTCAACGCTTCGTTTTATTGCTCGGCCCGCGCCCTTAACCGAAAGCGCGCAATGCGAATAATTTGCTCAATCGCCGTTTGGCGCTCGGTAGCCGCATCGTTGTTCAGGCGCTCCTCGAAGGCTGCTAATATGGCATGTCGATCCAGCCCTTTAACGGCAATCACAAACGGAAAGCCAAACTTCTCCTTGTACGCCACATTAAGGTATTCAAAGCGCGCAAACTCCTCAGGGCTGCACTGATCAAGCCCCGCACCTGCTTGTTCGCTGGTTGAGTCTTGGGTTAATTCACCTGCCATAGCGGCTTTGCCTGCCAGGTCAGGGTGCGCCTGAATCACCTTAATTTGATGTTCGTTGCTCGCCTGCTGCAACATAAGCCCCATCAGCTCGGCCAGTGCGTCGGGTGTATCATGGGCTTCAGTCAGGCCGTGCTGCCAGGCAGCTTCAGCCACCCAGGGGGAGTGCTCATAAACATCCCCATAGTGATGAGTCAGCATTTCAAGGCTGCACTTGCTAGGCGCGGGTGAAAGCAGTAACGGTTGCGGTGTGGGCACTGGAACTCTCCTAAGCGGTGTAGTTTTTTACAACATACGTGATTCAAAGCAAACGTGGATCTAAACGTGCAGGGTTGGAATTACTGTATACAATAAATATCAGTAACGGTACTCTTTGACCAATAGGTCAAGTAACGTCATCAATAATCAACAAGGAGCGGCTATGGGACGTTTAACCACCCACGTACTGGATACCGCCAAAGGTCAGCCCGGTCAGGAGATTACCATTGAGGTGTTTCGCCTTGCCGGCAGTGAGCGCCAGCATCTGAGTACCGTGATCACCAACAGTGACGGGCGTTGCGATGCGCCCATTTTAGAAGGTGATGCGCTCACGCCAGGCGAGTACGAACTGGTGTTCCATGCCGGTGACTACCTGCGTGCCCAAGGCGTTGAAGCGGCCGAGCCGCGCTTTCTAGATGTTATCCCGCTGCGCTTTGGCGTTGCGGATGCCAGCCAGCACTACCATGTGCCGCTACTTCTCTCGCCTTATGGCTACTCAACTTACCGCGGTAGCTGATAAGGGACTTCCGTTATGCAAGCGTATCTAATCGATTTTGTTAATTTGCTGCTGCGCTGGGTGCATGTGATTGCGGCCATCGCCTGGATCGGCGAGTCGATCTATTTTGTAATGCTGGATAATAGCCTGCGCACACCGAAAGCTGAGGAAGACCGCCAGAAGGGTGTGTTTGGCGAAATGTGGTCGGTGCATGGTGGTGGTTTTTACCACAACCAGAAGTACGCTACCGCACCTGCCAAGTTACCCAATGATCTGCACTGGTCATTCTGGAAAGCTTACACCACCTGGCTTTCCGGCTTTGCGCTGTTTGTGATTCTCTACATGGTCAATCCAGGCTTCTATCTGGTAAACCCCAATAGTCCCTGGGAGTGGGCAGCCAACATGACGGGCTGGCAGGCCAACGTGCTGGCGCTGGCATTTTTGCTGGGCGGCTGGGTCGTTTATAACGAGCTGTGTAAGCGCATTAGCCCCAATATGGATCGCGACGGCCTGCTCAGTGTCGCTGTTGCTGTAATGATGGTGGTCGTTGCCTACCTCAGCACGCAGATGTTCACCGGCCGTGCTGCCTTTCTGCTTACAGGTGCGGTGATGGCGACGGCAATGTCAGCCAACGTCTTCTTCTGGATTATTCCCGGCCAGCGCCGCATGGTAAAAGCCATGAAGGCAGGCGATGCCCCCAATCCTTTGGATGGCAAACGCGGCAAGCAGCGCTCGGTGCATAACACCTATTTCACGCTACCGGTCGTGTTGTTGATGGTGAGTAATCACTACTCCTTTATCTACTCCCACGAGCTTGCCTGGGTCGTGATGGTGCTGTTTATCTTTGCCGGTGCTTTAATCCGTCAATTCTTTGTATTGATGCATGCAGGCAAAACCCAGCCAGCGTATCCCGCCGTTGGGGTAGGGCTTATTCTGTTAGCGTTTTGGGTGGCCGCACCAAGTTCATCGTCGCCTAGTGGAAATGAAGGCGCGCAAGGGCCGGATCAGGCGCAAATCACCGGTTTGATTGAGCAGCACTGTGTTCAGTGTCATGCTCGCAACCCTGAGCATGCTGGTTTTTCAGCACCGCCCGCGGGGATTGCTTTCGATAGCTGGGATGAAATCCTCGGGCAAAAGGCACAAATTCAGCAGGTCGTGACCAGCCGCTATATGCCGTTAGGCAATATGACCAACATGAGCGATGAAGAGCGCGATATGATTGCCGCTTGGGAGGAATGATCAGAGAGGATAGCTATGAGTGATGCGCAGGCGCCGGAAAAACGGCGCGCTCCTGCTAAAGAAACGAAAAATAGCAAAGAGGGCGATGAACGCCACGACGCCATTTATCGCTCCGTGAGCGATGCCATTGTCGAGCAGCGTTTAAAGCCCGGCGCACGGTTGCGCGAAGATGCGCTGGCGGAAGTCTTTGGCATTAGTCGCACCGGTATTCGTAAAATCCTGCAGCGCCTGGCGCTGGAGCAGTTAGTCACGCTAACACCGCGCCGTGGCGCCAGTGTTACCCGGCCCACCGCCGATGAAGCCAAAGACGTGTTCGATGCCCGCCAGTTAATCGAGTGCGGATTAATGCCCGACGTAGCTCGGCGAATGAGCGAAAAAGAAGCAGCAGAATTGCGCGAAATGGCCCGACAGGAACGCCAGGCCCTGCGCAGCGGCCAGCAGAGCGTGGCTATTCGATTATCGGCCGACTTCCATGTGCGTTTAGCGCAGCTCTCAGGCAACGCCACCCTGGCAGAGTTTGTTGAACGTCTCTGTTCGCGTTCTTCACTGATACTCGCCGTCTACGGCCACCGCGGCCATCTGGGCTGTGAATCCCACGATCACGACGACCTGATCGGCTACCTGGAAGCAGGCAACGGCGATCGCGCCAAAGCCTTTATGAGTCGCCACCTAAAAGCCATCGAAGCATCGCTCTCCATGGTTGAAGAGGAAGAGAACGTGCCGGATTTGCAGCAGATATTTGGGGGTTGAGTGTGGCGGCTTTAAGCTGCAGCTTGTTGGGCGGCAACGGAACGGGGCTTGATGGAGACCTTGAAGCTGCGCCGAAAATATAGCGCCCCCTACTCCAGAAGCCTTTCCGGTGCATCCATGTCCTCGTGAAGCACACGAACAACGAGCACTTCCGAGTCATGCAGTTGATAAAAAACAGCGTGGTGCTCGACCTGTAATCTGCGATAACCAGAAAAAACATGGTCGTAGTTCGCGCCAAGTGATGGATGATCAATCAGCCGTTTCATGCCGGTCTCAAGCCGATCCAGGTAATTATCCGCCTGATCAACGCCCCATTCCTCACAGGTATACACCCAAATTCCAATGAGATCAGATTCCGCCTTTGGCGTGACATTCAATTCAAGCACTAATCAACCGCCTTGATCCGCTTACGGCCAGCCGCCTTGATAGCCGATATATCCAGGGGGTTCGGGTTCCCGCTTGACTCACCCTCAACGAGGGCTTGCCTTAGCATGGAAAGACGTTGCTTGGCCTGCTGATCCCTTCGGATGAGATCGCGAATGTATTCACTATCGTTGCCAAAGTGGCCGCTTTCAATCTGGGCTTTCACCCAGCCGTTTTGCTGTTCAGTCAGCGTGATGGTTTTCCGGTGCATGCTCATGGCTGATGCTCCAAACATGGGAGAGGTATGACATTATCATACTTACCCACCTCCTGAATCAATGCTCCTCTTATTGTGGCCAGCACGCGCTGCTTTGTAGTGAAGGCGAAGCCGCAACGAACAAGACGTCGCCGTGGCTGGCCTTGTTAAATTTTTTATAGCGCCATATGCAACAGTGGATAGGCTTTACCCTGCCCATCGACCGGTGAGCGACCTGTCACTTTAAAGCCAATATACTGGTAAAAACCAAGCGCCTGAACATTCTGTTCATTGACGTCGACCTTTGACGCTCCCTGCTCATCAATAGCATTGACAGCTAACATGGCACCAACGCCTTTTCCGCGCGCATCTGGTGCAATGAACAACATCTCAATATTACCGTCATGAACGCCGCAGAACCCTCGGATTTCACCATGACCATTTTTAGCGCACCTTAAATCAATGGCGTCAAAATACTGCTCCAAGATTAACGGCTTTAACTCTTGTAAATCTTCTTCAGCTAGAAAATCATGGGTTGCTCTGACCGAGGCTTCCCAGATTTCTAGCAGCTTAAGGTGATCTGCTTTTTCTACGGTCTCAATTTTCATCACTAAAGCTCGATCGAAAATTTAACACTGCGCACAACGGTGCCCTTGCAATGGAGGCGCAGCCGCCGTTGCGCGCAGCGTTGAGCCTGTAGAAAAAACCCGCTGACGGCTAAGTTTTGGTAGGATCGAGAAAACAGACGAGGAGTGGTCAGCATGCCGCGCTTCAAGGCTTATAACCACGATCAAAATGCCATGGTGGTGATCAACTACCAAGATCAACTCCAGCCCGGCACCTTTGAGCACGCAGTGCATTACCTGATCGAGCACAAGCTCGACTTATCCGTTTTCCATCCCAAGTACCGCAACGATGCGACCGGTCGGCTGGCCTATGATCCGGCCATCCTGCTTAAGATTACCCTGTTTGCTTACTCAAAAGGCATCACCTCCAGTCGCGAGATGCAGTGGAGCTGCGAGACCAATATTATTTTCAAAGCCCTTTCCTGCGATACCGTGCCCCACTTCACCACACTGGCAAGCTTCGTCAGTCGGCATGCCGATGAGATTGAAGCGCTGTTCGAACAAGTGCTGCTGGTGTGCCATGAACAAGGCTTGCTGGGTAACGAACTCTTTGCCATTGACGGCTGCAAGATGTCCTCCGATGCCTCTAAGGAGTGGTCGGGTACGTTCAAAGAATTGGGCGAGAAGCGGGAGAAACTAAGAGGACAGTTGGGCGCTAAAGTGGCTAAATGCCGATATTAAGATTACTCAGCCAGATGACCGGCTGGGTAAATAAATAAGGACAACAGGCGGTGGAAACGGCTCGAAATCGGTTTTTTCTACAGCCTCGTTAGAAATTATCTGACTTGAGGCCATGTGAGAAAATCAAAGAAAAAGAAAAGAAGAATCCAGCCCTACACAATCGAGAAGCAAGCTCCACATTTAAAGGGACTAAATCGAAAAGGTAAGCTTTCAATCTTTTTGGGAGCAGGTATATCGGTGAGTTGTGGGTTACCAGATTGGGGAGGCCTACTAACTTCCTTACATGAAGTTGCTGATGCTCGAGAAGCTCACTACGCTGATGACGATGATGTGGCTAATATGGCTCGAGCTGTCTTTGCAGAGAGCTTTAACTCCGTTGTGGCGGACTGTTTGTATAGAGACGGACTAGAAATAAGCGAAAGCGCTTTAGCTATAGCAAAGTCAGACGTAAGAAGCATGGTTTGCTTCAATTTTGACGACGTTATGGAAGAAATTTATCAATCCGAATGTATTCAACACAGAGTGGTCTTGAATGGCGAGAAATTTAACCTTAATAACGACCATGTAACGATATTTCACCCACATGGATATTTAGGCCGCTTTGACTCAAAGGACGAGCAGCAGAGAAGCAAAATCATCTTGTCTAAGTCAGACTACGAGGATCTATATCATCAACATTACTGCTTAACTAACTTGATTCAGCTGTCTATGTTGATGGCAAAAACTGTGTTATTCGTGGGAATGTCAATGACAGACCCGAATATCATTAGATTATTGAAAAAGGCAAGAGAAGCTGGCGTTTGGAATTGGCACTATGCTCTTATGAAAGTGGAGAATGAAGAATACGTTATAAGTTAAACCAAGCGCCTTAGAGCTATTGGTGTTGATCCTGTTTGGTATAAAGAATATTGTGATGTCCCAAGAATCATTCAGCGTCTCAGTGTATGAAGCAAGGAGATGCTAACAAAGCAATGCGCGTGATTGCGGCGTTATAAGCCAAGGGGTAGGTTGTGCACCTAGTTTTATTCGACATAGACGGAACGCTGGTCGAGTCATACGATTTCGATACGGAATGCTTTCAAGCAGCTGCCAAGGATGTATTGGGTGTGACTATTGGCCCCGACTGGAGCCGCTATCATCACGTGACCGATTCTGGAATTCTCACCGAGGTGATTGAAGAATTGGGTCTTCAAAGTGACAGCGAGCGAATCACAGAGGAAGTTAAAAAACGGTTCGTGTGTCGAGTAGCGGATTATATCTCTTGTCACGATGTATCGTCGATCTCCGGAGCCTATGAGTTTTTGTCGCAGCTCGCTGGACGTCAGAATATCGCGGTCGCGTTTGCCACTGGTGGCTGGAGTGAATCCGCGAGAATGAAGCTTGCTGCTGCAGGTCTCAGCTTTCCATCTATACCACTGGCCTCGTCCTCAGATCACTACAGCAGAATAGAGATTATGCGATTGGCCGAAAGGCGCGCGGGTAACGACTACTATGACGCTATAACCTATTTTGGAGACGGGCCTTGGGATCAGAAAGCATCTGAAGCACTGGGCTACAACTTTGTCTCAGTCGGAAACCGTATTTCTAGCTCTCAATCGATTCGAGATTATACTGAAGCCGATGTGGCCTTTCGATACATTGGCTTATAACCAGACCATGCACCGGATGCCAAACCCTCCGCTTCGCTATGGTTTTGTCACCGGTGATGGCGGGCGTTGAGCCTGTAGAAAAACCCCGCTGACGGCTAAGTTTTGGTAGGATCGAGAAAACAGACGAGGAGTGGTCAGCATGCCGCGCTTCAAGGCTTATAACTACGATCAGAACGCCATGGTGGTGATCAANATTGAAAAGTTGGCGAATTACGGCCACATGGCCGCGTCATGAAGGGCTTAGAGCGGAGTAAGTTGCTTTTTAAGAGCAAAAGGCCGTCTTCAACAAGCTTTAGTTGGGCGCTAAAGTGGCTAAATGCCGATATTAAGATTACTCAGCCAGATGACCGGCTGGGTAAATAAATAAGGACAACAGGCGGTGGAAACGGCTCGAAATCGGTTTTTTCTACAGCCTCGTTAGCATTTTTATCTCACGCGCTAAGAGCCTTCAATACGGCTTGAGGCTCTTTAGATACGACGTTCAATAGCACTAGAGCGGGGCCGTGAGGCGCTCGGTCACCACGCTCCCAATGGCGCAGTGTACTAACGCTGATTCCAAAGGCTGAGGCAAACTCATTCTGGGACATCCCCAACTTGGAACGTATCTTCTTGACCTCTACTGGCCCGAATTCATGCACGATCGCTTTTTCAACCCGACCGTTGGAGTATTCAATTGCCTCATCCAGGCCCTGCTTGATACTTGTAAATGCGCTACTCATATTAATCACCATATCTTTCAAGCAACAGGTTGGTAAGCTTGCTCAGTTCATTACGTTCAGACTTTGAGATATTCGCTTTCTCGCCCTTGCCGAAAACGGTCAAAAGGAACAGCGGTACGCTTCCATTGTGATAGTAGTAGATAACCCTTACCCCACCACTTTTGCCCTTACCTTGCGCCGACCAGCGAAGCTTCCTAATACCTCCTGTGCCTTGCACGATGTCCCCGGCCTGAGGATGAAAAGCTAAGTAGTTAACAATACTCATCTTCTCCTCATCCTTGAGGAGGCTTGACGCTCGCTTGATAAATTCAGGGAGTTCGACAATGGTCTGCATAGACTTAAGAGTAATCCATTGGATTATAGTGGTCAAGAGGTGAAGAGAGGACGGAAATGTAAACGCCACAAGGCAAGTGTGGTTGGGGAATGGTATAGAAGCGGCAATGGAGAGAGTGGCTGGCGGCCATCAGCCGTGAATTGCCGCGAGTTCATATGTTCGCTGTTTCAAAATACAGAGTACACATTAAAAACTAGAGTCTCGATGTGGCCGGATACGCGATTTTCTCCGATTCTCAGGCTGTTTGGGTGCCCGCAGCCATTCCTGAAGGTTAAGCAACCCTCTAACTCTTGCTTTACGCTTTTGCCAATAATTGAAGCGGATTCACATATCACCAAGAAATTAGCTTCCTTCATTCTTGCCAGGTCATCTTTAGTTTTAGCAGGCTTCCACTTCGGATCCTGTTTCAACGCGGCAGCATTGAATTCAGACAAATAATTGCTAACTACATGGTCATATAGCACCGATACCGCTCCGACCCATGAAAGCACGACCGCTGCTCTATAGTTATGTGCCTCAAAGCACTCGATAGCTTCTTCGACGAACGCTTGAGTATTTTTTGAGCTAATTTTGGAAGCCAGAGTTCTTAAACTGCTGGATAATTGCACGGTAGGGCCGCCACCTAATTGCTTTACGTACGCACGGCCATCGGATGTTAGTTCCCAACCCTCAGGGCTACGGATAGTTTTTCCAGTATGGCGGGCTAATATTGATGAAAAATTTATTTTTTTTGCCCCCTTTAGTCCAACCGAGGCGGCAATTTCCTTAACAGCTTTCACTTGTTTGGGAGCATGTGCATCGTAGGCAAGGCATGCTAGCGCTTTGTCTTTCTTATCTATTTCAGGGTTAGCCACGATTTCTTTCAATGCGATCTTATTGAGCAACGTTTTTCCCCTGCAAACTAAATAAGACATGATGTTGTTAGGTGCATGTTGACATACATGAGCTCATGTTTAAACTGCATAATAAATGTCAAAATATTGGAGTCTCAACGTCATGAATGACAACACGACCGACCCACTTCTCGAAATTGAAGCTATGAGAAGCCTCGCCGAGGCCTTGACTCCTTTGGACGAGGCATCATGTGGCCGGGTCTTGCGTTGGGCTGCCGACAGGTTCGGAGTAGAGGTGAAGGCAACCAGCCTTGGTGACTCCAACTACGAAAAAACGGGCGAGTCGGGCATTGTTGAGGACGAAACTGACGAGAAAGACGAGCCATTGGAGTTCAACGAAATATCGGACCTGTACGCTGCGGCTAGACCGACTAATGACCCGGAAAAAGCACTCGTTGTCGGCTACTGGTTTCAATCGGTGCAAGGTCAGAACGATTTTGACGCAGGCCGTGTGAACAAAGAGCTTAAGCACCTTGGGCACGGAGTAGGTAATATAACAACTGCCATGACAAGTTTGATTGGAAGAAAACCGGCTTGTGCAATGCAAACTAGGAAGTCTGGCAGCTCTCAGCAAGCCAGAAAGAAGTACAAGTTAACCCACGAGGGCCTGCGCAAAGTCAGAGACATGGTTAGCGGTTAATTCCGACTTGGGTAGGTTGTGATGCTATGCCCACATAACGTGTTTCATGAAATATCAAAAAGCGCCATCGGCAAAACCGATGGCGCTTGTATGAGTTTCTAATCAGCTAGTTACGACCCGTTTGTCTACTGTTGAGCCAATACAGGCTCAGCCTTAAACTGCCTCATCAACCCATAGTAGAACAGCCCACCCAAGCCTGCACCAATCAGCCAGCCGTAACCACCTAGGCTCGATAGCGCGGGTACCAACACGGTAGAAAGCGAGAACAGCGCCGCCCCGCCAAAGGCGATAAGCGCACGAGTGTTCCAGCCGTTCACATAGTAGTAAGCGCTACCCGGCGCTGATGAGAAGAGCTCCTGCATGTTCAGGTGCTGACGCTTAATCAGGTAGTAATCGACTACGATAATGCCGTAGAAGGGCGCGACGATGGCCCCTAGCGCATTTACAAAGCCGGGAACGCCAATCTGGCTGATGACCGAAAGCCATAGCGCGCCGACAAAGAACGCAATCACTGCGGTAATCAGGCCGCCCATCTTGAAGCTGATTTTGCTGGGAAACAGGTTGGCAAGGTCGTAGGCGGGGGGAATGAAGTTGGCGACCAGGTTGATACCTACCGTGGCGGCAAAGAAGGTTAGTGCGGCGATAATCGTCAGCGGCAGCGAATCTACACGCTCGACGATATCGGCGGGGTTGGTCAGCGCCTCGCCAAACAGCACTAGAGTGCCAGCGGTAATAATCAGTGCGATAAACGAGAAAAACGCCACGTTGAGCGGCAAGCCCAACAGGTTGCCGAGCTTCATCTGGCGTTCGGTTTTCACAAAGCGGGTGAAGTCGCCGAAGTTGATCACCACCGCTGCGAAATACGCCACCATGGTGCCGACAATCGCCATAAAGGCGGCGATTGAGCTGCCGCTGGTTTCACTGCCACCGCTGAAAATGGTGCCAATGGCAGGAATCAGCTCACTTCCCGCTTGATACCAAACAATGATCATCAGCACCAACATCACCACGTAGACCAACGGGCCCGCCCAGTTGAGGAAGTGCTTAATGCGCTCAATGCCTTGCCAGAAAATCGCGATTTGAAACAGCCACACAATGACGAACGACACCCAGGCCACGCCGGAAAGCCCCAGGAAGGTGCTGCCGCTGCCTGCGCCAAAAAAGGCCGTAATCAGCAGGGTGACGGCGGTGGAGGCGAAGTAGGTCTGCACGCCATACCAGAAAATTCCCACGATGGCGCGCAGCATCGCGGGTAGGTTTGCGCCGCGTACCCCCATGCTGGCGCGTACCATCACTGGGAAAGGGATGCCGTATTTAACGCTGGGCTTACCGGTGAGGTTGACCAGAAACATCACGATAACGCCCGCCAGAATAATCGCCGCCATCACCGCCCAGCCGTTCAGGCCGTAGGTTAAAAACAGCGAGGCGGCGAGGGTGTAACCAAACAGGCTCTGGATATCGTTAGACCAAACGTTAAATATCTCAAAGGCGCCCCAGTTACGATCCTGGGGCTTAAGCGGGGCGAGATCCTCGTTATAGAGCGTGGGATCTATATGCTTAATATCCAGGTCACTAACGTCGTTACTCTCTTTCATCTTATTCGCTCTTCGGTTGGCAAAGGGAGTTACTGGCTAAAGCGCTGGCAGGGAGCCCAGTACTTCATAAGCAGGTAGTAGGTAACACCTGCGGGTATCAGGCTGGCGTACCACGAGATCGCCGAGAAAGAGAGCGCCGCCACAATGCCCACTGCCGTGGCGATGAAAGCGGCTAAGTTAATACCCTGGTAAGGCCCGTTAACGTCATACAGCTTGTTGATATCCAGCGTGCGGCGGCGAATCACATAATAATCGACCACCAGAATGGCGAAGATCGGGCCTAGGAAGGCAGAGTAGGTTTGCACAAATAGCTGCAGGCCCGCAGCGGAGCCCGGCTGAACCAGTTTCCAGGGGAAGGTGGCGAAAGCCAGCAAGCCAACGATCACCGTAGCGACCGAGAACTTGATCTTGAATACGTCCATCAGCACGTAGGTGGGCGGTACCACGTTGTTGAGTACGTTGGTGGTGACCTGGGCGAAGGCGATGAATAGAAGGGTAGTCATCAGCAGCGGGGTGTTGTCGACGGCGTTGGCAAACACCTGAATAGGGTCGGCGGTGCCGGTGGCCTGGGAGACCATATAGCCGATCAAGCCCATAAACAGCGTGCAGGGTAGAATCGACATGGCGTAGATAGTGGTCAGCAGGCTTTGAGCCGTGCCCTTTTTGTGCTCGCGGGAGTAGTCGCTGACGTTGAGCATCATGGTGCTGTAGATGCCCAGGAAGAGCATGGTCGCGCCCCAGAACGGCATGCCCCAGGAGCCTTCCATGGTCAGCAGGCTGGCGGAAAGCTCATCGCCATAGCGCTGCACCGTGGCGTAGAACATATACACCAGCGAGGCGAGGATAAAGGCGCTGCCGATATTCTCTAACCACTTGATGCCCTGGAAACCCATTACCGAAAGACCAATTTGCAGAAACTGGAAGGTAATGAAGTAGAAGATAAGGTTGTCGAAGCCGAACAGGGTAGCCGACACCATATTGAGTGCCCCGGCGCCAATCCAGCTTTGAAAGCCGTACCACACTACCGCTGGCACTGCGCGTACCAAGCCCGGTAAGCGCGTGCCCGTAAAGCCGAACGCGCTGCGCGCCTGCACCATAAACGGAATGCCATACTTGTAGCCCGCGGCCCCGTTAATGGCCAGGGCAATACCGATCACAAAGCAGCCGATGGCAATCGCCAGGGTGGCTTGTAACAGGTTCAGGGTGCCGACTACGCTTGAGCCCATGGCAAAGGTGCCAATGGAAACGCAGCCACCGAACCAAGCCAGGAAGTAGGAGCCGCGCCCCATGATTCGGGTGTGTTGAGGGGCCAGGCTTTCTGCCCCCAGTGCTTTTGATCCAGCAGCGGATCGTTCTTCTGACGCAAGAGCCGAGGTTGAAGCGCTCATGTTGTCGTCCTCGCAAGATTGTCGGTTTTTATTAATCCCCGATTAGGTATCGGGAAACGCTTGCGGCGTGGCGTGCTAATGGACGTACTTTTTAAAACTCTATTTAAGCTATTGTTATTAGATGTTGTTGAGTCACTATTATTTTTTGGAACTGTTATGACTTAAGCGGTAGCGCAAGATCAGAAAGCTCAGAAAACTTACCGGTAAAGATCTTTGGCCGTGGGTAGGCAAGATCGCCGTGTTTGCTGGTATGCAGCCCTAAACTGACCAGCGATTCCGCCAGTTTCAGCGCGGCGGTAACACCTTCTACTACCGGCAGGCCCACTTCGCGGCTGATCTCCTGGGTCAAATTCGCCATGCCGCCACAGCCTAAAACGATGGCGCCGATACCGTCCTCATCCCTGGCGCGGCAGCACTCTTCGACGATGCGGGTAAACGCCACTTCAGGATGGTGCTCAAGATCCAACACCGGAATTTCAGCGGCACGTATACGACGGCAGTGGTGGCTAAAGCCGTACTGCTGAAGCAGGTGCTCGGCGATAATGCCGGTGCGGCCCAGGGTGGTGACAATTGAAAAGCGTGTACTCACCAGTGTGGCGAGATGAAACGCTGCTTCGGCGATGCCGATTACCGGCGCACGGGTTAGCTCCCGCGCTGCGAGCAGGCCTGGGTCACCAAAACAGGCCACCACATAGGCATCGATGCCGCCTTCGCATTCGCCTTTTAGAACTTCTTCGGCCACTCCTACCGCACTGATCACTTCGTCGAAATGGCTCTCGATAGAAACCGGGCCAGCGTCCGGCTGTGAAGCGCTCACCGTGGTGCCAGTGCCCGCCTGCTGCTGCGCTGCCTGATGAATAGCAGCGGTCATGGAGGACGTTGTGTTGGGGTTAATAATGCGTATATGCACGATAGCTATTCCGTGTGTAAACAATATGGCATTTCTTGTATACAAAAATAGGGCGGTTTTCTACGTGGCGCAAGGGACTAATGAGCAATCGGCAATAAAAAAGCAGCTGATAAAACTTGACCATTTGTTCAGGATTCAATGGCTTAACGCCTTTTAAACTAAGAAACGCTATTAGCGTCAGGGGATTAGCGGTTGACCGCGTTGCGGTTGGTTATGAATGTCGCTATTTTGTATACAAATATTTTTCTGTATTGCTGGGCGGCTATTTGCCAGTGATCTGCCAGGGCTTGTATGAATGGTTTGTATGAATCAAGGAGCTAGCTATGTCGTCGTCACCTAAGGGCCACTATCCCCGCGATTTGATCGGTTATGGACGCAACCCGCCCCACGCCAACTGGCCAAACAAGGCCAAAATTGCCGTTCAGTTTGTGCTCAACTACGAGGAGGGCGGCGAAAACTGCGTGTTGCACGGCGACTCAGGCTCCGAGCAGTTCCTATCGGAAATTATCGGCGCACCGGCTTATCCGGATCGCCACTTGAGCATGGAGTCGATCTACGAGTACGGCTCCCGCGCCGGGGTATGGCGCATTCTGCGCGAGTTTGAAAAACGCGATTTGCCGCTCACGGTGTTTGGCGTTGCCATGGCGCTGGAGCGCAACCCGGATGTCGCCCTGGCATTTAAAGAGCTGGGCCACGAGATTGCTTGCCATGGCTATCGCTGGATTCACTATCAGGAAGTGCCCGAGCACGTTGAGCGCGAGCATCTACAGCAGGCCATGGAGATTTTTCAACGCCTCTATGGCGAAAAACCCCAAGGCTGGTACACCGGTCGCGATAGTCCCAATACCCGGCGCTTAGTGCTAGACGAAGGCGGTTTCCTTTACGATAGCGACTACTACGGCGACGACTTGCCTTTCTGGACGCAGGTGACCGATAGTCAGGGCGGTGACCACAACCATCTGATTGTGCCCTACACGCTGGACAGCAACGATATGCGTTTTGCCGCGCCGCAAGGTTTCAATACGGCGGATCACTTCTTTACCTACCTGCGCGATGCCTTTGATGTACTTTACGCAGAAGGGGAGGAGGCGCCCAAAATGCTCTCGGTGGGCATGCATTGCCGTTTATTGGGTCGCCCTGGGCGCTTTCGCGCCCTGCAGCGCTTTTTGGATTACATCGAAACTCACGACCGTGTGTGGGTGGCCCGGCGGGTTGATATTGCCCGTCACTGGGCAGAGCACCACCCTGCAACTCGTTAATTAAGCAGTTTAATAGGATGCTATGACGCCGCATATCGGACAGCGAATTACCGCCCAGTTTGACACGCTAACTGCCCAGGAGCAGCGGGTGGCGAGCTTTATCCTCGATCACTTTGATGATCTTGCGGTGTATAGCGCCGCTGATTTGGCGCGTTTGACCGGGGTATCCAAATCGACGGTTAGCCGCCTATTCAAGCGGCTGGGGTTTGAAAGCTACCGCACCGTTAAAGACCACGCCCGCCAGCTACGGAACCTGGGCGTGCCTTTGGTGATCGACCCCAACGCCATGCAGGAAGAGGCCGGGGCGCCGTTCCAGCGCCATCTGCAGCGGGAGCAGGATAATCTGCAGCGCTGCTTAAACGGCATTGCGGCGGATCAATTTGCTGCACTGGTAGAGCGGCTGGATAGCGCGCGTCATGTGGTCGTGATCGGTTTTCGTAACAGCTACCCGCTAGCGCTGCATTTTCGTCAGCAGCTGATTCAGGCGCGCACCCAGGTGCGAGTGGTTCCTCACCCAAACCAGTCGTTAGCGGAAGAGATCGTCGATCTCACCGACCAGGACATGGTGGTGCTGTTTGGTTTTCGCCGCCGCCCAGCGGCATTTGCTTCGCTAATTGACGCACTTGAGAGCTCACCTGCCAAGGTAGCCTTACTGGCTGACCCCACCGCGGTCAATTTCGCCTCACAAGTAACGTGGTTTTTTGAAACGCCGCTGGAAAGCCTCTCCGCCTTCGATAGCTACGCTGCCGCCAATAGCCTGATCTGCCTGATTGCCAACGGCGTGCTGCACCGTCGCCTTGCAGAAGGTCGAGAGCGAATCAGCGCGATCAGCGATGTTTACGCTGATCTTAGTGAGCTGGAAGCGCCTACCATGAGCGTGGATTGGAGCTCCCAGTAGGCTGGGCTTCCTTTCATGGTGCATCTCGTCCTATTGATGGATGAAAACTGCACCAATACATTGCACTTCCCTCCTTTTAAATCCTCTTCTTAATGCGGCAGTCGCTGCGTTGTGGCTTCGCGTGCCCGCTAAGTTGCTGTTCTAAAAAACGTTAGCCACTTCTGGTATCTCTGTTGCTGTTAGGTGGTCAAGTGAAACGAAAGTTTCTTTGTAAGATTTTATGCAACAAAGCTTTCACTCGCTCTGCATCCCTTGCTAATTCCATTACGGCTATTCACTGACCAACATGCCCTTGCCAGGCTGCCCTTGTTAGGAGAACACCATGAAATCGCTATCGCACCGCTTCAATCACTCTTTCTCTAACCAATTCAAACGCCTACAGTCCGGTGTTTTAGCCACAGGGCTGAGTGCCGTCGTTGCCCTTGGTGCTATTACCACTAGCCCAAACGTTCAGGCGGATGCGCTAGAAGATATCGAATCACGCGGCACTATCCGGGTCGCTGTCCCGCAAGATTTCCCACCGTTTGGTTCAGTAGGTACCGACCTACAGCCGCGCGGCTACGATATTGATATGGCCCAATACCTCGCTGACGAAATGGGCGTTCAGCTAGAACTGATTACCGTGACTAGCGCTAACCGTATCCCTTACTTACAGACCGGCCAGGCGGACCTGGTGATCTCTAGCCTGGGTAAGAACCCGGAGCGAGAAGCGGCAATTGATTTCTCTGACGCCTACGCGCCGTTCTTTCTAGGCGTGTTCAGCGCTGATGAAGATGAAAGCGTGGAAGGCCCAGAAGGCCTGGCCGATAAAACCATCGGGGTAACCCGTGGCGCCGTGGAAGATATGGAGCTTTCCAATATTGCCCCGGACTCCACGACGGTGCAGCGCTTTGAAGATAACGCCACCACCATTTCTGCGTTTCTTTCCGGTCAGGTCGATTACGTAGCCACCGGTAACGTAGTCGCCGCCGAAATCGCCGAACGAAACAGCGACCGTGCGCCCTCGCTGATTTATCAGCTCAAAGATTCACCCTGCTACGTGGGCATGAATAAAAACGAGCCAGCGTTAATGGAAGAAGTGAATCGCCTGATCGCACAAGGCCTGGAAGATGGCACCCTGAATGAGCTATCTCAGCGCTGGTTCAGTGCCGACCTGCCTGAAAACTTCGGTAGCTGAGGTTTAGCATGGGGCCAACACTCGATTTTCTTACCCTGTTGCCCTACGCCAGTGAGCTCCTCAAAGGTCTTACCACCACGGTCGTTTTGACCGTGGTGACCACCTTGACGGGGCTAGCGCTGGCGGTGGCAGTGGCGTATTTACGTGTCAACGCGCAGCCATGGGTGCGCTGGGGGCTAGGCGGCTACGTCGAAGTAACCCGCAATACGCCCTTCATTGTGCAACTGTTCTTTATCTTCTTTGGACTGCCGGGGCTCGGCATTAAAATTGATGCCATTACCGCGGCGTTTATTGCCATGACGCTCAACCTGGCCGCTTACAGCGCCGAGATTCTACGCGCCGGTATTAGCGCCACGGCGAAAGGGCAGTTAGAAGCTGGGCGTGCACTGGGCATGACCACACTGCAAAGCTATCGCCATATCGTGCTGGTGCCCGCGTTTGCCAGGGTATACCCCGCGCTGATCAGTCAGTCGATCATTGTGATGCTGGGTTCGGCGGTGGTGTCGCAAATATCGGTATTTGACCTGACCTATGCCGCTAACTTTATCCAATCGCGCAACTTTCGCAGCTTTGAAGTCTACCTGCTGATCACGCTGGTCTATTTGCTCCTCGCCTTCGGCATGCGGCGCAGCTTTATGCTGGTTGGCAAGCGGGTATTCGCCTATCAGCAAGGAGAACAACGATGATTGAGTTCACCTTCTGGGACATTCTGCGCAACCTGCTGCTGGCAACCCGCTGGACCATTGTGCTGTCGTTGATTGCCTTTGTGGGCGGTGCGACGGTGGGACTGCTACTGACCTTTATGCGCCTCTCCAGCAACCGCTGGCTGCAGCGCTTAACGTCTCTTTATGTTGACCTGTTCCAAGGTACGCCGCTGTTGATGCAACTGTTTTTGATCTTCTTTGGCGCTGCTGCCATGGGGCATCCGATCTCTGCCTGGTTGGCGGCTTCCATCGCACTGACACTATTCACCAGTGCTTTTCTATGTGACATCTGGCGCGGCTGTTTAGAGGCGGTTGCCAAAGGGCAGTGGCACGCGGCGCGGGTGCTGGGCATGAACTACTTCCAGACCATGCGCCATGTGATTCTACCCCAGGCGCTGCGGCTTTCGATTCCGCCCACGGTGGGTTTCTCGGTACAGGTCATCAAAGGCACGGCGCTGGCCTCCATCATCGGCTTTGTCGAGCTGACCAAGGCGGGCACCATGCTCAATAACGCCACCTTCGAACCCTTCACCATTTTTGCCCTTGTGGCTCTGCTTTACTTCGCGCTGTGCTACCCACTTTCCTGCTACGCGCGCTATCTGGAGAAAAAGCTCTATGACGCTGGTTTACGTTGATAACGTTCATAAAGCCTTTGGCGACCTGGAAGTGCTTAAAGGTATCAACCTTTCAGTTGCGCAAGGCGAAGTGGTGGCGATTATTGGCCGCAGTGGCTCGGGTAAAAGTACCCTGCTGCGCTGCCTGAATCAGCTGGAAAAACATGACAGCGGCGAGATCACCATTGCCGATAAGCAGCTCGATGCGGCGTCAATGTCGCCCAAAGAGCTGAGTGAAAACGTCGGCATGGTATTTCAAAGCTTCAACCTGTTTCCTCATAAAACCGTGGGTGAGAACGTCTGTTTGGCGCCGCTGGTGGTGCGTGGCGAGGAGAAAGCCGAGGTCGAGAAAGTCGCCCGCGAAGTGCTTGAGAAAGTGGGGCTCTCCGACAAATACGATGCCTACCCGGCGCAGCTTTCCGGTGGGCAGCAGCAGCGGGTCGCCATCGCTCGGGCGCTGGCCATGCGCCCCAAAGTGATGCTCTGCGATGAGGTGACTTCAGCACTTGACCCTGAGCTGGTCGGGGAAGTGCTGCGCGTATTGGAAGCGTTGGCGGCCGAGGGCATGACGCTGATTCTGGTCACCCATGAAATGAGCTTTGCACGTGATGTGGCCGACCGCGTGGTGTTTATGCACCAGGGGCGCATCCATGAAGAGGGCGCCCCCAGCGAGCTATTCAGCAACCCACAAACGCCGGAGCTAAAGCAGTTTATCTCTGCCGTGCTCTAGTCGATCCACTTCTAGCCGGTCCACTGGGTTGCCTGGGCGAAAATAAGAAAGCCCAGAGCAATCACTATCCAGACGCAAAAAAGTGGGAAGAAGAATTTGACCCACTTTTGCCACGGCACACCCGCCAGCGCCAGGGTCGCCATAAAGTAGCCTGAGGTCGGGTATAAAATATTGCCGATACCGTCACCCAGTTGGAAGGCCAGCACTGCCGTTTGGCGGGTGACGCCAATGATGTCGGAGAGCGGTGCCATCAGCGGCATGGTGACCAGGGCCTGGCCGCTACCGGAGGGGACGATGAAATTGAAGCCTAGCTGGGCGAAGAACATGCCAATCGCCGAAAGCAGGGTGGGCAGGCCACCGACGAGGTTGCCAAGCCCAAACACCAGCGTGTCCATGATTTGACCATCTTCCAGCATCACGGCAACACCGCGTGCGACGCCGGCGATCATGGCGCCGACCAGCACGTCTCGGAAGCCCTGGTTGAAGCCTGCGCATATTTCATCGGTATCGAGACCCGCAATAAGGCCCACTACGATGCCCATAATGATAAACAGGCCTGCCATTTCCATCATGAACCAGCCTTGCTGCAGTACGCCATAGACGAGTACCGCGAAGAAGGCGAAGGTGGCGATGGCCGCGAGCTTCTGGCGAGCGGTGGCGATTAAGGCAGGGCTATTGTCAGCATGTTGATAAAGCGAGCGTTTTTCGGATTCGCTAGTGTCACTGCTCAGCAGGCTAAGCGAAGGTGTTTGGTGCACCATACGGGCGTAACGCATAACGAAGAAAATGGCCGCGGCTAACATCACCACAAACGACACAACGCGCAAGCCATAGCCGGAGTAGAGAGGAAGGTCTGAGAGTTGCTGCCCAAGGCCGGTATTGATGGGGTTGAGCACACCCGTCGTGAAACCGACCGTGGTAGCGCAAAGTGCCACCGCCGCGGCTGTGACTGAATCAAAGCGCAAGGCAATCATCAGCGGCAAGATGACCGGCACATAGACCAGCGCCAACTCTTGGGTACCGATAACCGTCGCTATGAGGGCAAAAACCGTCATCAACACGGGGATAGTGAGCAGGTTCTGTCGCGCAAAGCGGCGCGTTAGCTTGTCCACACCTATTTCAATAATGCCGGTGCGCCTTAGCACCATGAACATACCGCCGATCATGAAGGTGAAAAAGACAACTTCACCGGCACTCATTAAGCCATTCGGGATCGCCAGCATAAAGTCGACGATGCCAACTGGTGACGAAGCGATCTGCTCATAAGAGTTCGGGTCGATAGTGATGCGCCCATTCGGGCCAGGAACACGCTCGAACTGCCCGGCCGGCACAAAGTGCGTTGCTATCGCGGCCAGGGCGATAAATATGAACAGAACCGCGTAAATGTCAGGGATCCGGCACCAGCTTTTCTTGGGCGTGGGGCGATCTGAGGAAGACGAAGAGGGGGTGTGTTGGGACATGCTATGCCTCGCGTTTGTTATAAGTAGCTGACCTGAGCAGCGGTTAGCGGGCGTCACGCCGCGCCGAGGTTGCTGTTTTTGGACATGCTCGTATGATCTTAGAATTATGAAACAAAAGTTTCTAAAGAAGTTACTATTGGGAGGAGTGTTTCACAAGAGCTTTGTTAAAGATTGCTTTATTGTGGTTAGCTAATCTTGTATACAAGATGAATAACTTGTGTTTTTACTAAGTCAAATAGGTTTAAAAATGCCAGCTACTTACTACGCTCCCACCGGCGGGCACCCGCCGCAAACGCAAATCACCGCTGATCGCGCCGTGTTCACTGAAGCGTATGCGCTGATCCCCAAAGGCGTGATGCGCGATATCGTCACCAGCAATCTCCCCTTTTGGGAAGGCACTCGTCTGTGGGTGCTGGCGCGGCCGCTGTCGGGGTTCGCCGAGACGTTCTCCCAGTACATTATGGAAGTCCAGCCCCAGGGCGGCAGCGATAAGCCCGAGCCTGATCCTCAGGCGGAAGGCGTGTTGTTTATTGTGGAAGGTGAGTTAACGCTTACTTTGTCAGGCGAGCGCCACACCCTGCAGCCCGGCGGTTATGCGTTTATTCCCCCGGGCAGTTCGTGGCAAGTGCGCAACGAATCTAACGCGCCGGTACGTTTCCACTGGGTACGCAAGGCCTATGAGTTTGTGGAAGGGCTCGAGGTGCCAACGGCGTTTGTCACCAACGAGCAGGACATTGCGCCTATCGAAATGCCGGGCACCGAAGGACGCTGGGCCACCACACGCTTTGTCGACCCTGCGGACGTTCGCCACGATATGCATGTCAATATCGTTACCTTTCAGCCCGGCGGCGTAATTCCTTTCGATGAAACCCATGTCATGGAACACGGCCTTTACGTGCTCGAAGGCAAAGCGGTTTATCACCTGAATCAAAACTGGGTAGAAGTAGAAGCCGGGGACTTCATGTGGCTACGCGCTTTCTGCCCCCAGGCCTGCTACGCCGCTGGCCCCGGGCCATTCCGGTATCTGTTGTATAAAGATGTTAATCGTCATCCTGCTCTTCGTCTGGGGGCTCGTTAAAACTGGTTGCGCTAGCTTTTCAAGCAGGCAGCTTTAAAGGGTCGCGCGAGCTAAAGCTGCCTCCCACTAGTGCATTTATCAGGCTGGCAGTGGCCATGCCACGCTGAGTAACAAAGAACTTTAGAAGGACACAACAATGCTAGAGCTAAAAGCCGAGCCGTTGACCGCAGAGGCCTTCGCCCCTTTTGGCGATGTGATTGATGCGCGCACCTCCGCGTCGTTTCCCATCAACGCCGGGCGCACTCAGCGCCACCATGATCTTGCCAAGGTGGAAACTCTAGGCGAAAACGCTCACACGCTGATTAATATCTTCGTGAGCCAGCCGATTACACTGCCGTTGGAGCTAACGTTTTTAGAGCGTCACCCCCAGGGCAGTCAGGCGTTTATGCCGCTGCACCAGGAGCGCTTTATTGTGGTGGTAGCCCCACCGGGGGAACATATTAACCCTGCAGACGTGCGAGCGTTTGTCACCGATGGCCGCCAAGGGGTGAATTACCGCGCTGGCACTTGGCACGCCATTCAATCGGTGCTGGAGCGCGAAGGCGAGTTTTTGGTAGTGGATCGCGGCGGTGATGGCAATAATTGCGATGAGTTTCCTCTCACGATCACCGTGACGTTGACTTAAACCAACCCTCTGCGTTGCACTGCTGTCATATAGAGCGCGTTAAACTGGTAAGCTAGGGTTACTGGATAGAGTTACTTAATAAAAGTCACTACACGCTAAATTGCATGGTTGGAACATTATGAACGCACTGCACTTCTCCTCGATCCGTCGTACCAAAATTGTCGCCACCCTTGGGCCTGCCAGCGACCGGGAAGGCGTATTGGAAGCCATGCTCAAGGCGGGTGTCGATGTGGTGCGTCTTAACTTCTCCCATGGCACAGCGGATGATCACCGCCGCCGACTAACCGAGGTACGTGAAATCGCCGCCAAGCTAGGCCGCAGCGTCGCGGTGTTGGGTGATCTGCAGGGGCCCAAAATTCGTATTGCACGGTTTAGAGATGGGGCTGTGGTGCTTAAAGAGGGCCAGCCGTTTATTCTCGATATGGCGCTGGATGGCGATGCGGGCGATGTGCATCAAGTCGGCTGCGACTATAAGACCTTGTCCCAAGACGTGACCGCCGGTGACCGCCTGCTGTTAGATGACGGACGTTTGGTGCTGGACGTGGCCCGTGTTGACGGCCAACAGGTGCATACCACCGTGGTAGTGGGTGGCAAGCTCTCTAACCATAAAGGCATCAACAAGCAGGGCGGCGGACTCTCCGCTCCGGCATTGACTGAAAAAGATAAAGAAGACCTTAAGACCGCCGTTGAGATTGGCGTCGATTACCTGGCCATTTCTTTCCCCCGCCATGCTGAAGATATGCTCGAAGCACGCCGCTTATTAGGTGAGGCGGGTAAAGAGATTGGCCTGGTGGCCAAAGTCGAACGTGCCGAAGCCGTAGCGGATGATGCCACCCTGGATGGCATTATCGAAGCTTCTGAGGCGGTCATGGTGGCGCGCGGTGATCTAGGCGTAGAAATTGGCGATGCCAAGTTGGTCGGCGTGCAAAAGCGCATGATCAAACGAGCACGTTCGCTAAATCGTGCGGTCATTACCGCCACGCAAATGATGGAGAGCATGATTTCAGCGCCACTTCCCACCCGCGCTGAGGTGTTTGACGTGGCCAACGCGGTGCTGGATGGCAGCGATGCGGTCATGCTCTCGGCGGAAACCGCGGCGGGCGACTACCCGCTGGAAACCGTAGAAGCCATGTCACGTGTTTGCCTGGGAGCTGAGCGGGAAAAAACCGCCCAGGAGTCCGGTCACCGTATTCATGAAGGCTTTTCCCGCCCTGACGAGACCATTGCGCTCTCCGCCATGTACGCGGCCAACCATATGACCGGCATTACCGCGATTGCCTGTATGACCTCATCGGGCTATACACCGCTGATCGCTTCGCGCATTCGTTCGGGCCTGCCGATTGTCGGCTTGGCGCATAATCCCATTGCCCAACGCCGCATGGCGCTCTACCGCGGTGTTGTTTCGCTACCGTTCGATACCTCCGAAATGAGCGCCACCGAGCTAAACGACCGGGCCCTCGAGATGCTTGTCAAGACCGGTATCTCCAAACCTGGCGACCATGTAATCCTAACTCGCGGCGACCATATGAACGCCCATGGCGGCACCAATACCATGAAGGTAATGGAGATTACTGACGAGCATGCTAAAAGCTAAATTAGCCCATGGGTTGCTGCTCGCCTGCTTGCTTCTGATAGGTTCCCCTGCGCAGGCGGAGGCGCCTATCGTGGCGGCGGCCTCTGATCTACAGTTTGCGCTGACAGAAGCCGCCGAGCAGTTTCAGCAGGAAACCGGCCACGCCCTACGGCTAAACTTTGGCTCGTCAGGCAACTTCCGGCGTCAAATTGCCCAGGGCGCGCCCTTTGAGCTCTATCTCTCTGCTGACGAGCGCTACGTTCAAGCGCTTTATGAGGAGGGCTACACTCAAGATGAGGGCGTGATTTACGCCATTGGTCGTTTAGTGTGGCTGCAGCGCGCAGGGCGTGGTGATTTACCTAACGAGGAGACGCCGCTTGAAGCGGTTAAAACCGCGTTAGAGGCGGGGACTACTGAGCGCATCGCCCTGGCCAACCCTGAACACGCCCCCTATGGCGTGGCGGCGCGGCAGGCGCTTGAGTACGCCGGGCTTTGGGAGCAAACAGAGCCGCTGCGGATACTGGGCGAAAACGTCTCCCAGGCGGCGCAGTTTGCGCTCTCCGACGATGCGCGCGGTGGGCTGGTGGCTTACTCCTTGGCGCTGGCTCCCACACTAGGTGAGCGAAGTGAGTACATACTCATTCCTGAGGCTTGGCATAGTCCATTACGCCAGCGCATGGTACTGACCAACCAGGCTGGGGAGATTGCCACGGCCTTCTATCAATGGTTGCAAGAGGACGAGGGACAATCCATTTTGCGTACCTATGGTTTTAACGCTGAATAAGGGTTTTAACGCCGAATAATGGCTTTAGCGTCGAATGATGAGCGCTTCTTAATGGATGACATTTAATGGATTGGTCGGCGCTTTCGGTCTCGTTACGTCTCGCGGCATTTACCTGTCTCATCTTACTGCCCATTGCCATTTGGCTAGGTCGCTCTCTGGCCTATGCGCGTTTCCGCGGCAAAGGGCTATGCGAAGCGCTGATCGCACTACCGCTGGTATTGCCGCCTACCGTACTGGGCTTTTATCTGCTGTTGAGCTTTGGCCGCGACGCGCCAGTGGGCTCGTTTTGGGCAGCAATGACCGGTAGCGGGCTGAATTTCACTTTCACTGGCATACTATTGGCCTCCCTGATCGCCAATTTGCCGTTTGCCGTGCAGCCCATTCAGCGTGCCTTTGAACATGTGCCCCACAACCTGCGTGAAGCGGCTTGGTGCAGTGGGCTAAGCCCTTGGCAGACGCTGCTGCGCATCGAGCTGCCCTTGATGTGGCCAGGCATTATGTCAGCGGCAGCGCTTACCTTTGCCCATACGCTGGGCGAATTTGGCGTCATCTTGATGGTGGGTGGCGCCATTGATGGTGAAACCCGCACTCTCGCCATTGCCATCTATGATCGCGTCCAGGCCTTCGATGAACAGGGCGCTGCACAGATGTCGGCGCTGTTGCTGTTGGTATCGTTTATTACCTTGGGGCTCGTCTATGGTCTGGCCGGGCGCAGGCGGTGGGTACGTGGCTGATTCGCGCATCACAGAGCCGGTCTCTGGGCCGATTGCAGGGTTGAGCGTGGCGGTCAATCAAACGGGGCCGATTCCACTGGCCGCCGAGTTTGTTTGCCAACCCGGTGAACTGCTTGCGCTGGTAGGGCCATCGGGCAGCGGCAAAACCACGCTGCTGCGCACCATTGCCGGGCTTTATCGCCCCCAGGGCGGGCGAGTGGAGTGCGCTGGAGAGGTTTGGTTTGACGCCGAGCGTAAGCATTCACTCTCGCCCCAGCGTAGACAGGTCGGCATAGTGTTTCAGGACTATGCGCTATTTCCGCACCTAACCGCCTCACGAAATATTCAGCTCCCTCTGCGCCACCTGCCCCAACCGCAACGCCGTGAACAGGCCGAGCAGTGGCTAGCCAAGGTGCGTTTAGACGGGCTGGGCAAGCGCTACCCCAACGCGCTTTCGGGGGGCCAGCGCCAGCGTGTGGCGCTGGCCCGTGCCTTGGCCCGCGACCCCAAAGTGCTGTTACTCGATGAGCCGTTTTCGGCGGTGGATCAAGTGACCCGGCGGCGGTTGCAGCGCGAGCTGGCGCTGCTGCGTCAGCAGATCGACATCCCTATTGTACTGGTGACCCACGACCTGGAAGAAGCCGCCGCGCTGGCCGACCAAATCTGCGTGTTGCATAACGGCGTCAGCCTGCAACAAGATGCTCCTGATGTGCTTTTTCGTCGGCCGTTGTCGCCGCTGGTGGCGCGCTTGTTAGACCGCCATAATCTGTTTGAAGGGATAGTGGTGGATGAGGGCGGCAAGCGTCGGCTGCGGTGGGGCGAAAATTATCTAGAGGTAGCCGAGGGGCTAGATAATCTGACGCTGGGTGAAACAGTCACCTGGTACTTGCCGCCCTCCGATATTGTGCTTCACCGTCGCGGCCGTCCTTCACACGGCGAGCGGGAGAACCCGGTCGTTGCCACCGTTAGCGAACTGGTCGTACTGGGCGGCATCACTTCAGTTTCGCTAAGCGTCGATCACGGCGATATGTTACGTTTTGATATTGCCACCCATGCCGCCCGGCGTAATCAGTTAACCAGCGGCGCCGTGGTGAAGGTTTCGCTGCTGGCAGCAGGCATTTACCTTTTGCCAGGCCACCAAGTTCGCGCAGATGCGCATGACAAAAGGAAGTAAGCATGGATCCCACGCGTCGCACGCTGCTTAAGGCGTCTTTACTGTTACCGATGGCGGCGCTGTTGCCGATGTCGCTACTCAGCTCGTTTGCTTGGGGGCAGGCGTCTGCACAAGAGATGCAGACGCTGGCGCTGGCTATTCACAGCGAGGGCGGCCCACATCGTCTAGAGGTTGAAGTGGCGGAAACGGCTTCTCAGCGTCAGCGCGGGTTAATGGGGCGTGAGAGCTTGCCCGAAAAAAGTGGCATGCTGTTTCGCTTTGAGAACGAGCAGTCGGCCAACAATGCCTTTTGGATGTATCGCACGCTAATCCCTCTGGATATTGCCTTTATCGATAGCGATGGGCGGATTGTGGCGATTAATACTATGCAGCCCTGTGAATCCTCGTCGCCGAGCGACTGCCCCTCTTATCCTGCAGGTGCGGCTTATCATTCAGCGCTAGAGGTTAATGGCGGCTATTTTGCTGAGCGCGGTATCAAAGTAGGGGACTGTGTTTCTATTCCTGAAGAAGTCGGTTTCTGCCAGCCTGGAGATTAAACTGGGCGGCGGCGAAACCTGACCACGATCAGGGCTATACCCTCGACCACTAAGCCGCCGCCGACTCGTTTATGCACGCCTAGGCTGTCGTCCATTAACAGCGCGCCGGTACCTCTTCCGCCTGCTGCAAGCCAATTAACAGCAGAGCGAAGCTCAGAAGGTCATTGTATACGCTGCGCGATCTCTCGCCACAGCGCGGTGTAGGCGCGACTGCCCCGACTGCTGCGGGCGAAATGCCCGACCGGAGCGCGTTCGATACCCATACGCTCGACCTCACTGGCGTTGGGCACGGTCGTCGATAGGCGCCTCGGCCAGCGTTCGCTGAGACTCTCCATCACCTGGCGGTGCAGGGTCTTGCGACGGTCGGCGAGGGTCACGAATGGCCAGATCGGGCAGGCATGGTCGACCGCGTCGAGATGACCGTCCAGTTGCTCAAGAGTGCGCAACGACAGGGTGGTCGGTACCATCGGCACTAGCAGGGCATCGACGCTTGAAAAGATCTGCTCGGCGAGTGCCGACAGGCTCGGCGGGCAGTCGAGTATCACCAGGTCGTAACTGCTCATCACCGGCTTGAGGATCTTACGCAGCCGGCTGGGTTTGCGGGTTTCCATCGACGCTTCCAGGTCACGCGAGCCCAGCGCCGCTGGCAGCAGGTCGAGCCCTTCGATGTCGGTCTCGCGGATCGCCCGGTCGAGATCGGCCTTGCCCTTGACCAGTTTGCCGACGCCACCACGCACTTTGGGTTTGCTGCGTAGATAGAAGGTGGTGGCGGCCTGCGGATCGAGATCCCACAGCAATACTCGCCTGCCGTCGCGTGCCGCTTCGGCGGCGAGGTTGACGGCGGAGGCGGTCTTGCCCACGCCCCCCTTGATACTGTAAAGCGCCAGCATCTGCATAGGGAACTCCCGGCTTGGTGACTGTTCAGTCTAACTGATTGGCCTGAGTGGATATGTGACGTTTCGATGACGGCGCTGCTGCCGATGTCGCTACGCTGATTTCCCTCGATATGACCTTTATCGGCGGCGGCGAAATCTGATCACAATCAGGGCTATACCCGCGACCACTAAGCCGCCGCCCACTAGTTTATGCACGCCTAGGCTGTCGCCCATTAACAGCGCGCCTAGGCCGACTGCCAATACCGGTACGAGTAGCGTCATGGGTACCACGCGATTAACCGGGTGACGGCGTAAAAGCGCATACCAAATCCCGTAAGCGACAATCGACGACATTACGGCGGTGTAAATCATCGCCCCCCAGCCTAACCAAGTTGCTTGCTGCATCGCCTGCCACTGACCGCTCTCAAATAGCCATGACCCCAACCCTACCTGAGGCACCGCGAACAGCGCCACCCAGCCTGCCAACGCCATCGGCGCAATGGGCGGGCCACGCTTGATCAACAGCTGCGACACCGCCCAGCCCATGGCACTGCACAACAGAATCGCCAGTGGTAAAGGAGAGGGCAGCGTTGGCCCACCGGCCAGTACGACTACCCCAGCAAAAGAGAGTAGCAGCCCGACAATCCGTTTGGGGCCTAGCTTCTCTTTTAGAAAGATGACCGCTAGCAATGTGGCAAAGGGCGTGCCCATCTGTACTAAAAGCGCGCCGGTACCTGCTTCTGCATGCTCCAAACCAATAAACAGAAGAGCGAAGTGGAGGCTGCCGAAGGTGATGGATAACAGTAGCAAAAACGGCAATTGCACTCGCGCCACCGGGTAGAAGGGCACCAGCAGAACTGCGACCAGCATAAAACGTAGGGTGGTCATTAATAGCGGCGGCAGCTCCGCTACACCGACCTTGATAACAATGATATTCAGCGCCCAAATGGCGATAACAAAGAGGCCGAGCAGCAGGTCGCGTAGTGGCACGTTGATGTCCGTTGGTGGATGGAAACGATAGCCATTGTATCAGCTTGGGAGACGGCAAAAATAATAGTGAAATGAGTTGCAGGTAAGCGTCGCTACTGCTTGATACCAAAGTATTAGATTTTTCTTTAATAGTCTATATGTTGTTGATAACCAATTGGTTGTGAATTGACTTGTGTGAGTATTAAGTCCTTTTTGTCCCCTTAAAAGCGGTAAAAAAAGCGGCTGACTTGCACATTTTACTGAGATGTTCTAAAAAAATGTAACCGATTACATTTTTGCGTCGGCGCTTTCACAATATATAACAATCCAACAACAATGAGGTGGATATGGATACCCCGCTACGCCCAAAGCGTTTGAGTTCACAGGCTCTGCTGGCTGCTAGTGCAGTGGCGCTGTCAGTGCTGAGTGTGCCTGGCGTTGTTCAAGCTCAACAAAGCAGCACAGCAGAATTACCCATTGCTGTTCAAATGTATACGCTGCGTGATTTTGGCAATTTGGAGGAGCAGTTAGCCGCCGTAAATCGAGCGGGAATCTCTGCCATTGAGACGGTGGGCACCCAGGACGTGACAGCCGAAGAACTCAACGCTTTGTTAGAAGAGCACGCGCTTGAGGTGATCTCAAGTCATGTGCAGCTAGACGATTTGCGCAATCGCTTAGACGACACGGTGGCTTTCAATCAGGCGGTGGGTAACGACACCTTAACAATGCCTTATCTAGCCGAGGACGCACGCCCTAGCGATGCCGAAGGCTGGCAGGCGCTGGGTAAAGAGCTAGGTGATATTGCCGCTGAGCTAGATGCCGAAGGTTTCCGCTTGGCGTACCACAACCATGATTTCGAGATGGAAGTGTATGACGGTAAAACCGCGTTAGAGCATCTGTTTGATGCGGCTGGATCTGATCTGCTGGCGGAATTGGATATCGCCTGGGTGGCACGTGGCGGGTTTGACCCGGTTGAGTATGTCTCGCGTTTCGATGGCCAACTGTTTGCTGTACACGCCAAAGATAATGCTCCAGAAGGCACCGCCGAAGAAGAGGGCGGTTTCGCCACACTCGGGGAAGGTGTACTGGATTGGGATGCAATCTTGCCCGCCATCGAGGCCGCTGATGTTGAGTGGTACATCATCGAACACGATATACCACTAGACGCAGAAGCGGTGATTACCGAGGGCAACAGCTTCTTACAGGAAAAACTGACAGCGCTTCGAGAAGAGTAATGCACGCTTAGGCCATCTCATTTAGATGACGAACGCGAGGATGCTTTATGAAGCGCTACCTTATTGATCGGCGTAGCTTGCTGCGCCACAGCGTTACCGGTGCTATTGGTCTGGCGGCGCTACCTCAGATTGGCTCTCGAACCCTGGCTGACGATATGCCTTCTCAGCGGGCGCTAAAAGGCAATATCCATCATTCAGTCGCTCGTTGGACATTCGATTTTCTATCTTTGGAAGAGCTTTGCCAGCTTTCAACTGAGTTGGGCATTACGGCGATTGATCTGGTGGGGCCAGAAGAGTGGCCTGTGCTTCAGCGGTATGGGCTCGACTCTTCCATGTGTAATGGCGCTGAGTTGAGCCTTGAGGATGGCTGGGGCGATACCCGCTTTCACTCAGAGCTGATTGAGCGATACCTCCATCATATCGATTTGGTCAGCCAAGCGGGCTACACCAATCTCATTTGTTTTAGCGGCAATGCCCGGGGTATGAGCCCTGAACAGGGTTTGCAAAATGCCGAAATGGGGCTGAAGGAGATTCTTGCCCAGGCAGAGGCAAAAAGCGTGGTGCTACAGATGGAGCTGTTCAACAGCAAAATCGACCACCCCGACTACCTTTGCGATAACTCTACCTGGGGGATTGAGCTTTGCCGCCGCCTCGATTCACCCAACTTCAAACTGCTCTACGACATCTATCACATGCAGATTAGTGAAGGCGATGTCATTCGCACCATCCGTGAAAACCATCCGTTTTTCGGCCATTACCATACGGCCGGTGTGCCGGGGCGGCATGAAATAGATGACACCCAAGAGCTCAACTACCCTGCGATCTGTCGCGCTATAAGAGATACCGGCTTTAAGGGTTATATCGCCCAGGAATTTCTCCCTGACCGGACTAGCCAACAGGCAAAAATAGCATCACTGCAGGCGGCTATTCAGCTCTGCGACGTGTGATGCGACTCTAAAAACAACACAGTAAGGAAGATAATCATGCCAGATAATCACTACGATGCCATCGTGGTTGGCTCAGGCATTAGCGGCGGCTGGGCTGCTAAAGAGCTAACCGAGAAGGGGCTAAAGGTTTTACTGCTCGAGCGTGGGCGCAATATTGAGCACGTAAAGGATTACCACAACGCCGACAAAGAGGCGTGGGATTATCCCCACCGCAATGAGCCGACCCAGGAAATGATCGCTAAACACCCCGTGCTCAGGCGCGACTACCCCCTTAACGAAGCCACCATGGGCATGTGGGCGGATGAACAGGCCAATCCCTACGTGGAAGAGAAGCGCTTTGACTGGTTTCGCGGCTATCACGTAGGGGGGCGCTCACTGCTTTGGGGGCGGCAAAGCTATCGGCTCAGCCCTATGGACTTCGAGGCCAACCAGCGTGAAGGTATCGCCATTGATTGGCCGATTCGCTATGAAGATATCGCCCCGTGGTATGACTATGTGGAACGCTTTGCCGGTATTGCAGGTACTCAGGAAGGGCTAGATATTCTTCCCGATGGCGAGTTTCTGCCGCCAATACCGCTTAACTGCGTGGAAAAAGATGCCGCCAAGCGTATTAAAGAGGCCTTTGGTGGGCAGCGCCATCTTATCCACAGCCGAGTCGCCAATATTACCCAGCCAAAGCCGGAACAAAATCGCGTCAACTGCCAATACCGCAATAAATGCTGGCTGGGTTGCCCTTATGGTGCCTATTTCAGCACCCAGTCCGCCACGCTTCCCGCGGCGGTGGCCACAGGTAATCTAACGTTACGGCCATTCTCGATTGTCAGCCAGGTGCTGTACGACAAAGACCGTCAGCGGGCGCGGGGCGTTGAGGTGATTGACGCTGAGACCCATGAAGTCCATGAGTACACCGCTGATGTCATCTTCCTCAATGCGTCTACGTTCAACACTACCTGGATTTTGATGAACTCCGCCACCGATGTCTGGGAAGGGGGCTTGGGCAGTAGCAGCGGCGAACTGGGTCACAACGTGATGGATCACCACTTCCGCTGCGGTGCCAGTGGCGAAGTGGAAGGCTATCTCGACAAATACTACTTCGGACGCCGTCCTGCGGGCTTTTACATTCCGCGCTTTCGCAACGTAGGCGATGAGCAGCGAAACTACGTGCGCGGGTTTGGTTATCAAGGCGCGGCGAGCCGCGAGGGCTGGGATCGCGAAATTGCTGAGCTCAATATCGGCGCTGATTTAAAGCAAGCACTTAGCCAGCCAGGCGGCTGGACGATCGGTATGACAGGCTTCGGCGAAATGCTGCCCGATCACGATAACCGCATCTCCCTTGACCACAGCGTTCGCGATAAATGGGGGCTGCCGGTGTTGTCGATCAACGTGGAACTCAAGCAAAACGAGCGCGATATGCGTCGGGACATGGTTCAAGATGCGGTCGACTTACTTGAGGCCGCGGGCGTGAAGAACGTCAAAGGCGACGTAGGCGATTACGCGCCAGGCATGGGGATCCATGAGATGGGCACCGCGCGTATGGGCCGTGACCCGAAAACCTCAGTGCTCAATAGCCACAACCAAGTATGGGATGCGCCCAATGTGTTTGTCACGGATGGCGCCTGTATGACGTCATCCTCTTGTGTAAATCCTTCTCTAACCTATATGGCGCTTACCGCTCGGGCGGTGGACTATGCGGTGGAAGAGCTGAAACGGGGGAACCTGTCATGAATCGTCGCGAATTACTCAAAATGATCGCCCTGACGACCGGTACCGCGATGATTGGAGGTAAATCCCTATTTGCCTTTAGCGATGCAGGCCAGTCAGACCACCCCTTTAGCAGCCGCGATGTAGAGCGACTGGACGAGCTTGCCGAAACCATTCTGCCTAGAACCGATACCCCAGGTGCTAAAGACGCTGGCGTCGGGGAGTTTATGGCCCTGTTCGTCAGCGACTGCTATACGCCCTCAGAAAGAGAGGTGTTCTATTTTGGTTTAGCGCAGCTTGAGGCGCGTAGCCGAGCGGCTTACGAACGTGATTTTATAGCGCTGAGTGGCGAGCAGCGGTTAGAGCTCATAACCGAGTTGGATCGCGAAGCGATGGCGCACGCCCAGCAACAGGCTCGTAGAGAGCAGCCAACCCCTGCTGAGGAACTGACCGCAGAGACCCAGACTGCGCAAAATCAAACGGCGGAAACCCAGTCATCCCAGGAGCACGCGGATAGCGAGGAAGCGCTTCCACACTACTTCACTATGATGAAGCAGCTAACGCTGTTCGGCTTCTTCACCTCAGAAGTTGGCGCGACTGAAGTCTTGCGCTACGAAGCGGTGCCAGGCCGCTACGAGGGCTGCGCGCCTTATAACGGCGAGCCTGCTTGGGCTACTTAATGGAGCGGAGAGCATTGATGAAAAATCAGCAAACCTACGATTTACAAAGTCGCGCCTATGCCCCAGCGCTTTGCTTACTGGTCTGCGGCAGTTTGTTGGCATTCGACAGCGCGGCACAAGAAGACGCCTCGAAAGAGGCGCTGACACCCGAGCAGCAATCTACCAAAACCGAAGTGTGGGAGCCTGTGCCTCCTTTGGTTTCAGTGCCTGAGACGGGCGTTCCCTCCGATGCCATCGTGCTATTCGATGGCGCCGATTTAGACGCATGGGAATCTGAAGAGGGCGGGCCAGCCGAGTGGCACGTGGAAGAGGACGTGATGACGGTGAATCGGGGCGCGGGAGGAATACGCACACGCCAGGATTTCTGCGACGTGCAGCTCTACCTGGAGTGGCGAGCACCGGCCGATATCGATGGCATGGAGGGTCAAGATCGTGGCAATAGCGGCGTCTTCCTGCAAGAGCGTTATGAAGTGCAAGTGCTGGACTCCTATGACAACCCGACCTATCCCAACGGCCAGGCGGCATCTATCTACAAACAGCATATTCCGTTAGTCAACGCATCCCGCCCGCCTGGTGAGTGGCAGAGCTATAACATCCTCTACACCGCGCCACGTTTTGATGATGAAGGCGCCCTTGAATCGCCTGCCTACATCACCGTTCTGCATAACGGTGTAGTGGTTCAGCACCATGCTGAAGTGCAAGGCACCACCGAGTGGATTGGCGAACCCAATTACGAAGAAGCCCACGGCTGCGCACCCATTTACCTGCAGGATCACGATGCGGACGTTAGCTTTCGAAACGTTTGGGTGAGAGAGTTATAGTCAGGCGCTTTTAAGCACCCTCAGCGAGCAAGCCCAGTCTTCTGATGCTAGATATATCGGGGACTGGGCTTTTTTGTATCGCCCTCATTGACTATGCTGTAATACATTGTAGTCGTTGGGGTGAGGATATAGATATGGGTGTCACTACAGTTCGTCTTCAGACAGACGTTGAACAGCATCTGGAAGCTATCGCGAGCAGGCTCCACCGGAGCAAAGGCTGGGTGATCAACCAGGCGTTGTCGGAATACATCGAGAAGCAACAGCTTGAGCAAGAGCGCTGGAGGCAAACGCTGGAGGCAATGGAGTCTGCCGCACAGGGGAAGGTGGTTGATAGCAGCGAGGTTCATCGTTGGCTCAATAGCTGGGGAACGGAAAATGAGCAGGATGCGCCGAGGTCGGATAGGTGAAACTGGTTTACACGAATGAAGCCATTGAAGATTTGCAGCGCCTTAGAGAGTTCATCGCCATCCATAATCCATCAGCAGCAGGCCGGATAGCAGCTGAGCTGGTCGGCAAAATCGACTTACTGCCAGACTTCCCTAAAATGGGAACGCCGGTTGAAATGGCACCGGATTCTGTTCGTGACATGGTCTTTGGTAAGTACGTTATCCGCTATTCAGTACATCCGAGCGTCATCATTATTCTGCGCGTATGGCACGAACTGGAAGGTGAGCGTTAGCCATTAAGCCAGCTGCGATTCCCGGCTATGGCAAAATAGAAGTGAAAAGAAAGCGGATTTGGTTATGTATTTACGTTTAACCGAAAGGGAGTTTTATGGACGGCTTTTTTGAAGAGATAGGCAGGGGGGTTTTTAGGGGAATAGGTTACATACTGGCAGAGGTATTCTTTAGAACAATTTGTTACTGGGTTGGTTGGCCAATCTGTAAACTAGTTACTTTGGGAAAATATCCTTCGGCTTTTAAAGTGATATATCTCGATGAGCATAGGAGTCGAGCCGACGGCGCTTTGTGTGCAGTAGTGGGTTTGCTTGCGTTGATTGTGTTGGCTCTGTATCTGTTAGGACAGTTTTCGTACAAAGCTTAGTAAGCCGGGTGCCGCCAATACACCCGGCTGTTATTATGCTCTATCCCCTTACACGTTAGGCTTAACCGTTACGCTTTTGTCGTTTTTAAAGGTGAGGTAGAACAACACCAGCACCGCGATAGCAAATACCGCTGGGAACATCCAGATGCCTTGCCAGTCGTGCGCGCCGTTGGTGGAGAAATGGTCGGTAATCTGACCGGCTACCCAGAAGCCTATTAGCATGCCTACCCCGTAAGTGGCCAGCGTGATCATGCCCTGGGCAGAGCTTTTAAACTTCTCCCCTGCGCGGGCATCGGTGTAGATTTGGCCGGTCACGAAGAAGAAGTCGTAGCACACGCCATGCAGTGCAATACCAATCAAGAGCATAAACACCATCTCATCGGCGTTACCGAACGCAAACAGCGCATAGCGTAGCGCCCACGCCAGCATACCGATCAGCAAGGTTTTCTTGATACCAAAGCGATGAATAAAGACCGGTAGCAACAGCATAAACAGCACTTCCGATACCTGGCCCAGGGTCATTTTGCCGGTTGGATTGGTCACGCCGATCTCTGCCAGAAAAGGGTTGGCGTTTTGGTAATAAAATGCCAGCGGAATACAAATCAGAATAGAGGCGATAAAGAAGATGGCGTAGTTGCGGTCTTTTAGCAGGGCCAGTGCATCTAGCCCTAGTACTTCTTTTAAGCCAACCGGGCCGTTTGCTTTAGGCGGCGTGGCGGGCAGGCTAAAGCTGTATAGGCCTAGGGCTAATGATGCGATAGCGCACATCAAAAAGGTGTTACGCAGCATGCCGTCGGCGATGCCTTGCGAAGAGTCCCAGGCGAATAAGTAACTGATACCCAAGCCCGCGATAATCCAGCCAATGGTTCCCCACACGCGGATTTTAGCGAACTCCTGGCTTGGGTCGCTCATTTGGCGGAAGGAGACCGAGTTAACCAGCGCCAGTGTCGGCATATAGATAATCATATACATCAACACCAACGGGTAAAACGTACTGAAATCGCTGGCGACATACAGGCCGTACATTAAAGCAGCGCCCGCCAAGTGCAGAACACCGAGAATACGCTCGGCGTTGAAATAACGGTCAGCGATCAAGCCAATAATGAAAGGGGCAATAATCGCTCCCCAGGATTGGGTGGAGAAGGCCATGCCAATCTGGCCACCGCTAGCGTTGAGATTATTGGCCAGGAAGGTGCCCAGGGTGACAAACCAGCCGCCCCAGATAAAGAACTGCAAAAACATCATGATGCTGAGTCGTGTGCGTATCATAGCCATGACGTGATCCTTTGTTGTGGTTGTGATTAAAAAAACAGTCAATTAACGGTGTGAAGGAAGACCAAGAATTCGACGGTTGCGCGAAACACTGGTAGTGACACCGGCAAAATCATCAAAAGCGCGATCGGCGGGTTGAATCAGATGGGCTTCGATAAAAGGTGCGCCCTCTGCAGCGCCTTGGGCGGCGTCTTTAATGCAGCACTCCCACTCAAGCACCGCCCAGCCATCAAATCCGTACTGCGTCAGGCGGCTAAAAATCCCGCTGAAATCGATCTGCCCATCGCCTAATGAACGGAAGCGTCCAGGGCGCTCTACCCAACCCTGGTAACCGCCATAAACGCCGCTGCGGCCATTGGGGTTAAATTCAGCGTCTTTAACGTGGAACATGCCGATACGCTCGTGGTAGCGGTCGATAAACTCGAGATAATCCAACTGCTGCAGCAGTAAGTGACTGGGGTCATAAAGAATTTTCGCCCGTGGATGGTTGTCCACTGCCGCCAGGAACCGCTCGAAAGACGCACCGTCGTGAAGATCCTCGCCAGGGTGAATCTCAAAGCACAGATCAACACCTGCCTCATCAAAGGCATCCAGAATTGGCCGCCACCGCCGGGCCAGCTCGTTGAACCCTTCTTCGACTAGCCCCTCAGGACGTTGGGGCCAGGGGTAAACAAAGGGCCATAGCAGCGCCCCGGAAAACGTCGCGTGAGCCGTTAAACCAAGCCGTTGGCTGGCTTTGGCAGCCAGCTTTAGCTGCTCAATGGCCCACTCGGTACGCTCCTGCGGCTTGCCGTGTAGCTCAACAGGCGCAAAATCATCGAATAAGTCGTCGCAAGCGGGATGCACGGCGACCAGTTGGCCCTGTAAGTGGGTAGAGAGTTCACTGATCACAACGCCGGCTTTTTCACAGCGGGCGTTTAACTCATCACAGTAACTTTGGCTTTCAGCGGCCTTGTGCAGGTCGATAAAACGACTGTCTGCAGTGGCAGTGGGTAGCTGAATGGCTTGATAGCCGTGTTCGGCCGCCCAACGAGCGATACCGTCGAGGCTATCGAAAGGCGCTTCGTCGCCGATAAACTGGGCCAGGAAAATGGCGGGCCCGCGGATGCCTTGATGGGTGTTGGGCATGATTAGGCTCCCGTTAGTTGAGTGGCAGGCAGTGGCGTCCATTTCTGTTCGCTTTTGGCGCTGGTGGTGACGGCCTCGATAAACGCCATGCCACGTAGCCCGGAGGCCATACCGGGAACGCCCTCAACGTCGCCTTGCTTGCCTTGATGAATGGCGTGGGCAAAGTCGCGGTAAAGGTTGCCGAGTGCTTCCAGATACCCCTCTGGGTGGCCGCCGGGTAGGCGCAAGCGTTGCATCGCGCTGGGGAAAAGGTCGGGTTGGTCGATGCCCGCACGGAGGGTGCGCATCGGTGCTTGAAGCGGGCGGTAGAACAGGCTGTTGGGCTCCATTTGGTGCCACTCCAACGCCCCTTGGTCGCCGTAAATACGTATTTTAAGTGCGTTTTCTTCCCCGCTGCAGATCTGGCTGGCAATGAGGGTTCCGCTGGCACCTTGTTCAGTGCGCAGCAGTACATCGCCATCATCGTCTAATTGGCGGCCATCGGCGTGGCTGGCAAGCGAGGCGCAGAGAGCGCTAACACGATGTCCGGAAATAAACTCGGCGAGGCCGAAAGCATGGGTGCCAATGTCGGCCATGCAGCCGCTGATACCTGCGAGCGAAGGGTCGGTGCGCCACGCGGCTTGTTTATTACCCTGCTGTTCTAAACGCTCGCCTAGCCAGCCCTGAGGATACTCCACATGAATTTTGCGAATGCTACCTATTTGGCCCTCGCTCACCATTTCTCGGGCTTGCCATACCATGGGGTAGCCTAAGTAGGTATGCGCCAAGCCATACAGGCAGCCGCTGGCATGCCAGCTTGCTGCTAAGCGCTGAGCTTCTTGGAGTGATACTGCCGCCGGTTTTTCGCAGAACACATGAAAGCCTGCCTGCATGGCCGCTTCCGCGATCGGCACGTGAAGATGATTAGGCGTTACGATCACCAATAACTGCATGCGTTGTTCGGCGGGAAGTTGCTGCTCGCCTTCCAGTAATTGCTGCCAGTCAGCGTAAATACGCTCGTCGGGGAGGTGGCACGCTTCGCCAGTCAGTTGGTTGTTATCCGCCGAGCGGCTAAAGGCTCCACATACCAGCTCGCAGGTATCGTCGAGGCGAGCAGCTAAGCGGTGAACTTGGCCGATAAACGCCCCTTGTCCGCCGCCGATCATGCCTAAGCGGATGCGGGGTTGATTGGGTCGCGGCATAGAGAGGCTCCTGCTTTAATAAAGCGTTTGATTTTTCAGGTGGCGCTTGGTCAGGCTGTGCGAGTATAGTCGGCAATGTAACCGGTTACATTTGGCTTGAAATTAGGGCTTCACGCTATAAGCGTCAATGCGACAAAGGTCTATCGGTGCGCGCGAAGGGTTGGGAAATCGCGCGCTGAGTTTAACGCTGGGATACGTTAAGCTGAGATGAATAATGCCGCGCAACCATCTGCTTACGGCGATTACCTAGTGATAAGGGAGGCCATGACCAATATACGTAAGGTCGCCGAGTTGGCGGGGGTATCGGTAGCGACCGTATCACGCGCGTTAAAGTCGCCGGATATCGTCTCACCGGCCACCCGGGAAAAAGTGCTGAAGGCCGTTGATCAAGCGGGCTACAAGCCTAATTTGATGGCGGTTCAGTTTCGCTCTCAACGTACTTATAACTTAGTGGTATTGGTACCCACGATCGCAAACACCTTTTTTGCGCGGGTAATCAGCGGTATTCAGGAAGCTGCCCAAGAACGCGGCTACGGCGTTCTGCTGTGTAATACGCTTGGTAATGAGGCGATGGAAACCCAATACGCCAGTTTAGTCAGTACCCGCCAGGCGGATGGCGTAATTCAACTGCGTGCTTTTAACCCTTTTTCTGAAAAGGCGTTTCCTGCTGGGGCGGTATTGCCCATGATCAATGCCTGCGAGGTGCTGGACGATGCGCCCTGTCCCACCGTCAAACTCGATAACCGCGCGGCAGCCCGGGAGGCCACCGAGCACTTGATCTCCCTGGGGCATCGTCGAATTGGCATGATTAAAGGGCCTCGGCGCAGCCCCTTGACCCGTGATCGCCAACAAGGCTACCAGGATGCGTTGAGCGCAGCGGGCATTCCGTTAGATGAGTGCCTGCTTTGTCCTGGCGATTTCACGCCACGTTCTGGTTATCAGGCGGCTGAAACGCTTATGGCTTTAGCGGAGCGCCCCTCCGCCATTTTTTGTGAAAGCGATGAAATGGCCATAGGCGCTATAAGCCGTATCAAAGAAGCGGGCCTGCGGGTGCCGGAGGATATTTCGGTGGCAGGCTTTGATGATATTGCGTTTGCTTCTTACAGCGACCCGCCGTTGACGACGATTGCCCAACCGGCGGAAGCCTTCGGACGCGAAGCTGTTGCGATGTTGATCGAGGTGCTGGAAGGAAGGCAAGTAGACAATTTGGTGTTGCCATATACCCTGGTCTCAAGGGCCAGTACTGCAACATGCCGACCTTAGGCGACTTCCTTTCGCGCCCTAAGTGCATACAATAAGTGGGGCTTTCTCGAAAAGCTTCACAACTGCTGTCCACGCACACCACTAAACGCACATCATAAAAATAGCTAAAAAAGGATCTACCATGACGCTGACACGCCCAATGGCTCGTTTAACCGCTGGCTTGGCCGGTGCGGCTCTGCTGACCGCCTCCCTTTCTGCACAAGCACGCGAACTCTCGGTTTCTACGGTTTTGTCTGACGCTTTCCCCTGGGGGCAGGCGGCTGAGAAGTGGGCCGAACTAGTTGAGGAGCGTAGCGACGGCGAGTTAACGCTGCGCGTTTACCCCAACTCTCAACTGGTTTCCGGTGACCAAACCCGCGAATTCTCCGCAATGCGCTCCGGGTTGATTGATGCCGCTGTGGGCTCGACCATCAACTGGTCGCCCCAGGTGCCGGAACTTAATCTATTCTCTTTACCGTTCTTCATTCCCGATGAAGCCGCCGTTGATGCGGTTACCGGTGGTGAAGCAGGGGAGTTGGTTTTTGAAGCAATCGAATCTCGTGGCGTTATCCCGTTAGCCTGGGGTGAAAACGGTTTCCGCCAGGTTTCCAATTCTCGCGGGCCGATTAGCCAGCCAGACGACTTGGACGGCCTGAAAATCCGCGTTGTTGGCTCGCCGCTGTTCCAGGATACCTTCTCGGCATTGGGCGCCGACCCCACCCAAATGAGCTGGACAGACGCTCAGCCTGCGCTGACCACCGGCGCCGTTGATGGCCAGGAAAACCCACTCTCTGTGTTTGACGTCGCGCGCATTGATCAAGTCGGCCAGGAGCATTTGACACTCTGGAACTACATGAATGACCCACTGATTTTTGCGGTCAATCAGCAGGTATGGCAAACATTGAGCGAAGAGCAGCAAACCCTGCTGCGCGAAACCGCGGTAGAAGCGGGTGAGTGGGAAATCACCATGACCCGTGAAGAAGAGGGCGAGCGGCTTGCGGCGATTCAAGAGCGCGGCGTCACAGTAACCGAGCTTTCCGATGAGCAGTACCAGGCGTTTGTCGATGCCACCCAGTCCGTTTACGAAAAATGGGCGCCGCGGATTGGTGAAGAGGTGGTAGAGGCCGCACAAGCCGCTATCGACGCGCGTTAATTACTTTTGATGTTCAAACTCCCGGCCTTGAAGGCTGGGAGTTTTTTGCTGTGAGGCTGCCATGAAAGGCTTTCCTGATGCGCGCCCTGAACGTTGGCTGGGCGCGCTGGCATTAATCATTATCTCATTGATTAGTCTTGGTAATGTGATTACTCGCTACTTAACCGGCGGCTCTTTTTCATTTACCGAAGAGTTTTCTGTGTTTTTGTTGGTAGTCCTGACCTTTGCCGGTGCCTCGGTGGCGCTGCGGCGTAACCGCCATATTCGTATTGGCTTTTTGGAACGGGCATTGCCGCTCAAGTACCGTCGTGCACTGATCCTTTTTCAAGCGCTTGGCGGTGCCACCGTGCTGGGTTTGATCACTTGGTATGGCGGCAAGATGGCCTGGCAAGAGTATCAGTGGGAGTCGCTGTCACCAGGGCTTGGCTTGCCTCAGTGGTGGTATTTAGTCTGGCTGCCCGTGCTTTCTGCGGCCATGGTGTGGCGCTTATGCCAGCAAACCGCCGACCGTTTAACGGGGAGGCTCACCGATGAGCCCTGATGTGTGGATGATACTGGCGTTTGCGGGGCTGCTGATAGCGGGGGTGCCGGTAGCGTTTTCGCTGGCGCTCTCCGGGGCCGTTGGCATCGTGCTGGGTTTGTCGCCGGACATGCTCGCAACGATGGGTACCAATACCTATAACAGTATTGCCAAGTACCCTTTGATTGCGATTCCGCTGTTTATCTTAACCGGGCTTATTTTTGAACGTTCCGGTGTAGCGCTGCGTTTAGTGCGTTTTGCCCAGGCTTTGATTGGCCCGCGCCACGGTGGCTTAGCCTTGGTGGCGGTGCTGGTGTGTATGATTATGGGCGGAATGAGTGGCTCAGGCCCTGCTGATGCCGCGGCGGTTGCGATGGTGATGCTGCCGAGTATGACCAAAGCGGGCTACCCCAAGCCGTTTTCCGCCACGCTGATTGCCGCCTCTGCCTCGACGGCGATTCTCATTCCCCCTTCAGTGGCGCTGATTCTTTACTCGATCGTGGTGCCGGGCGTCGATTTACGCGCACTTTTCGCAGCAGGTTTATTTCCCGGTATTCTGGCGGGGCTGGCGCTACTGGTGCCCGCTATGCTCGTTTCCAAACGCTACGGTTGGGAGGGCGGCACACCCATAGAGGGGGCTGAAAGGCTAAGTGTGCGCTCCACTTTTAAACAGGCGATACCGGCGCTGTTTGCCCCGGTGCTGATTTTGGGGGGGTTGCGTTCAGGGCTGTTTACACCCACCGAAGCGGCCGTGGTAGCCGTTGCTTATGGTGCGATTGTCGGTTTGTTTCTAACCCGCGAGCTGTCGCTGCGTGATTTATGGGAGCTATTGGGTGAGGCGGCGATTATTTCCGGCGTGGTGATGCTGATTATCGCTCTGGCGGGGATTTTTGCCTGGGCAGGCACCATGCTGGGCACCTTCCGCCACTTGGCGGAATGGATTATTAGCCTGACCGATAACGGCGTTTTGCTGCTAATCCTGGTGATGTTAGCAGTGTTGGTCGCTGGGATGCTGTTGGATGCGATCTCGATTTATTTGATCATGATGCCGATTTTGATCCCCGTGATGCAGCATTTTGAGTGGAACCCGGTGTGGTTTGGGATTCTGTTGGCGATGAATATTGCCATTGGCCAATTTACCCCGCCGGTGGCGGTGAATTTGATGGTGACCACCGAAGTGGCCAAAATTCGCTTGGAGCAGACCATCGGATGGGCGCTGCTGTTTGTCGTTGCAATGGGCTGTGCGCTAGCGCTAGTGGCAATCTTCCCCGCTATCGCGCTATGGCTGCCGCGCGTTTTGGGCTATAACGTTGATTAATTTTGCTGACCCTTTTGCGTACCTTATGCAAAGGCGGTATAGCAGTTAACGTTCCCTAAACGATGAAGACCGCTACACTGAGTATTAGACGACAGCGAAATTCATTATTTAGCGTATTACATTTCGCTAATTAGGTTTTTTTCGCTAAAGTAATGCTAGTAGGCAGCTTATGGGTCGCCTGTAACCGTTTGTCTAGAAAATAGAATGTCTTGAAAACGTTTTGGAACAAGGGCACCTGAGGGAACGGTTCATCAGGTGAGACCAAAGCGTGCGATGCTCGTAACATCAAATACGCTCACAACATCAATACAAAGAGGTGTGTTCATGAAACGCCATGTATTTTCCACTACTGCTTTCTCCGGTGCGCTACTTGCCGCCGCTGCTTTCGCCTCACCGGCAATGGCACAGGATGACGAGCAATTCATCACCATTGGCACCGGTGGCCAAACCGGCGTTTACTACGTCGTGGGTCAGTCGATCTGTCGTTTGGTTAATCGTCTCGAAGACGCCGATATTAAGTGTAATGCACCTTCCACCGGTGGTTCTGTCGCCAATATCAATGGCATCAAGTCCGGCGAATTGGACATGGGTGTCGCTCAATCCGATGTTCAGTATCAAGCCTACAACGGCACTGGGAATTTCGAAGGCGAGCCCTACGAAGAGCTGCGTGCGGTGTTCCGTGTCCACGGTGAGCCGTTGACGCTGCTTGCGCGGGCTGATTCTGGCATCGAGACGCTCGATGACTTGGAAGGCAAGCGTGTCAACATTGGTAATCCAGGTTCGGGCCAGCGCAACACCATGGAAGTGGTGATGGAAGCCAAGGGCTGGACTGAAGACACCTTCTCGTTGGCATCTCAGCTTGATGCTGCCGAGCAAGCGGCGGCACTCGCTGATAATAACGTCGATGCCATGGTATACGTGGTTGGCCACCCCAATGGCTCCATCCAGGAAGCCACCACCACCGTTGATGCTCGTCTGATTCCGTTGAACGACGAAGACATTCAAGGCATCGTCGATGAATATCCTTACTACGCCGCATCGGTAATTCCGGGTGGTCTGTATCGCGGCAATGACGAAGATGTCGAAACCTTCGGCGTGGCAGCGACCTTTGTCACCACCGCTGAGGCTGACGAAGAAGTGATCTATCAGACCGTCAAGGCGGTTTTTGACAACTTCGATCGTTTCAAGCGTCTGCATCCGGCCTTCGAAAATCTTGATCCAGAAGAGATGGTGAGTGAAGGGCTTTCCGCACCGTTGCACGATGGGGCAGCGCGTTACTACCGTGAACAAGGCTGGATTGAGTAATCCAGACGCCTAAGGTGATACTACCTTAGTAAGAAATGCGCGGTTACCTCAGGGTGCCGCGCATTTTGGTTTAGAATGTTGATAGGGCGTTTAAAATGTTGATAGGGCATTTCGATATGGCAATGATGCGTCAATCGACTCGGAGCGGGGCAGGCAGATGACAGACGATAAGAACAGGCCTTCGGGAGCCGGAGTAGACTTGGAGGATATGGTCGCCTCTAGCGACACAGGAGCCCGCAAGCCAGCCGGCATGCCCGGAAAGCTTTTGGTAAGCATTGCGGCAGTGTGGTCTCTTTTTCAATTGTGGATCGCTTCGCCAGTGCCCTTCGTCCTTGGGTTTGGTGTATTTAGTGCCACTGAGGCGCGTTCTATTCACTTGGCCTTTGCGCTTTTTTTGGCGTATATGGCTTATCCGGCACTCAAGCGCTCCCCGCGCGACCGTGTTCCGATTCAGGATTGGGTGCTTGCAGCGGCGGCGGCCTTCTGTGGCGCTTACATGTTTATGTTTTACGAGCAGTTATCCCAGCGCCCCGGCGCACCGATACTGCAGGACGTTATTATTGGCATCGCAGGGATACTGCTGCTGCTCGAGGCGACACGTCGAGCGCTTGGCCCGCCGTTAATGATTGTAGCGTCGGTTTTTCTTCTCTATAGCCTGGCTGGCCCTTGGATGCCGGGTATTCTTTCCCATGGTGGGGTGAGCCTCTTTGGCTTGATTAATCACCAGTGGTTGACTACGCAGGGGGTCTTCGGTATCGCTCTGGGGGTATCAACCAGCTTCGTGTTTCTGTTTGTGTTATTCGGTGCTCTGCTCGATAAGGCGGGTGCTGGCAATTACTTTATCAAGGTGGCGTTCTCACTATTGGGCCACTATCGCGGCGGACCAGCGAAAGCTGCCGTGGTGGCCTCGGCCATGACCGGTCTGATTTCCGGCTCCTCGATTGCCAATGTGGTGACCACCGGCACCTTTACCGTTCCGATGATGAAACGTGTCGGATTTTCCGCGGAAAAGGCGGGCGCTGTTGAAGTGGCGTCATCGGTCAATGGACAGATTATGCCTCCGGTGATGGGGGCGGCCGCTTTCTTGATGGTCGAGTATGTGGGCATCTCTTATGTCGAGGTGATCAAGCATGCCTTCCTTCCCGCGCTGATCTCCTATATTGCGCTGGTCTACATCGTTCACCTTGAGGCCCTCAAGGCCAACATGAAGGGGCTGCAAAGCAGTAACCCACCTAAGCCGCTGGTCAATAAAGTGATTGGCTTTCTCGGTGGCTTGCTACTGATGATGGGCACCGCCCTGGCTGTTTATTACGGCCTTGGCTGGCTCAAGCCGGTACTGGGGGATGCGACCCCCTGGGTGGTAGCCGTTGGACTTTCGGTCATTTATATCGCCCTGCTCAAACTGGCGGCCGGTTACCCAGAGCTCGAGCTCGATGACCCTAACCAACCGATCTTTACACTGCCCCAGACCAAACCGACGGTGCTGGTTGGCTTGCAGTACATCCTGCCGGTTATTGTGCTGGTGTGGTGTCTGATGGTGGAACGTTTATCGCCAGGACTGTCGGCTTTCTGGGCCACCGTTTTCATGATTCTCATTATTCTGACCCAGCGCCCCATTACGTCAATCTTTCGCGGACGCAGCGATATGAGGGCGGATCTGCGTGAAGGCGCGATGGATCTTTGGAATGGCCTGGTCACTGGTGCCCGCAACATGATCGGCATTGGCATTGCCACGGCCACCGCCGGTATCATCGTCGGTGCCGTCTCCCAGACCGGGGTGGGTCTGGTGCTAGCCGAAGTGGTGGAAACGCTGGCCATGGGCAACTTGATGCTAATCTTGCTGCTTACCGCTGTGCTTAGCTTGATCCTCGGCATGGGGCTGCCTACGACAGCAAACTACATCGTCGTATCGGCACTACTGGCACCGGTCATCGTCAACCTGGGCGCTCAAAATGGCTTGCTGGTACCATTGATTGCGGTACACCTGTTCGTGTTCTACTTCGGCATCATGGCCGACGTTACCCCACCGGTGGGGCTGGCCTCCTTTGCGGCGGCGGCAGTATCCGGTGGCGATCCCATTCGAACCGGTTTCCAGGCGTTCTATTACAGCCTTCGTACAGCGGCGCTGCCGTTTCTGTTTATCTTCAATACCGATCTGCTACTCATCGATGTGACCTTCCTTCAGGGGGTGTTGATCTTTGTGGTGTCGACCATCGCCATGTTGATCTTCGCTGCCGCGACCCAGGGCTTTATGATTACGCGCAACCGCTGGTATGAGTCTATCGTGCTGCTGCTGATTGCGTTCACGCTGTTCCGGCCTGGTTTCTGGATGGACATGATTCATGATCCCTACGAATCCATCCCACCCGCGCAATTCGTCGAAGCGCTGGGTGATGTGGATGAAGACTCCACTTTGCGTTTGCAGATTGCGGGTCTTGATGATTATGGCGATCCCATGACCACTTACATGACATTACCGGTACCTGAAGGCGAAACAGGTCAGGAGCGGCTCAATAACCTGGGCATGGAGCTATTTATTGAGGATGGCACGGCAACCGTTGATATGGTGACCTACGGCAGCCAAGCGGCAGAGCTCGGTTTCGACTTCGATCAAGAAATCATCGAAGTTCTGGCCCCCGTCGACCGCTGGACTAAGGAGCTAATGTGGATTCCTGCCTTCTTGGTCTTTGGGTTGATCGTATTGATGCAGCGTCGGCGTCGCGATAACACGCAAGCTGCCGCCACCGCATGAAGGAGAGTGCCATGTATAGCAAGATCATGTTGCCGGTGGATTTGAACGAGGAGTCTTCCTGGTCGAAGGCGCTGCCCACAGCCCTGACGCTATGTCGAACTTTTGGCGCCTCGCTTCATGTGGTGACGGTACTGCCGGACTATCGTATGCCCATGGTGGGCTCCTACTTCCCCAAGGACTTCTCCAAAAAAGCGCATACAGCGATCACTGATGCGCTCCATGACTTTATCAAGACGAATGTGCCCGACGACATTCAGGTACAAAGTGTCATTGTGGATGGCTCACCTTGGGAGGCCATTATCAAAGCCGGTAAGAAACTGGACGTCGATCTAATCGTCATGGCTTCCCACAATAAGCGTAAGTTTGTCGATTATGTGCTCGGCCCCAATGCAGAGCACGTTGTGCACCATGCCAAAATGTCGGTAATGATTGTGCGCTAGACATTCAGAGCGTCACGTACGGAAAACCCAAAACTCCGGGCAGCTGCTCGGAGTTTTTTATGGCCGTCCGTCGCGCGTCTTGACTATATCGGTTTTTACTAACGCAGCAATTTAATTGGCGGTTCACAGCTGTTTCGTGGATTTTTTGTACGCGCATCTCAAAGCGTCGCCCCAAACAGCGTTGGTCAGCTACATTAAGAGGGTATTAACAAATAATGTTAAGCCATTAATTTAGTGTTAATACCGTCAACGGGTAATGAGTGTTGATGCCTTAGAGGTAAATCCTGAATCCAGGGTCTATATCAGGAACAACAGGAGTGATGCCATGAATGCGGCTACAACAAAAACAAACCACCATGCGGATCAACCCAGCGTTAAAATCACTATTAACAAGGTTGGATTGGATCGACCCAGGGCGTGGTTGGCTGCTGGCGTAGAGGATTTTCGCCGGGCAACGGTAGTGAGCCTCTCTTATGGCATGTTTTGGGTGGGGTTGAGTATTGCCATTACTCTTGGCGCCTTCACCATGGGCTACTGGTACTGGCTGCTGCCCATGATTGCCGGGTTTATGTTTATTGGCCCGCTGGTGGCAGTAGGCTCTTATGGTATTAGCCGAGCGTTGGAACGTGGACAAGTACCTAACCTAGGTGATGCGTTTGGAAGCTGGAAGCCCCATGCTGGTCAGCTGGCGATGATGGGCGTCATGATGATGATCTTCTTCCTCGCTTGGATTCGTTTGGCCACGCTGCTGTTCGCACTATTTTTCGGTTTTGAAGTGCCTAGTCCCGCGTCGCTCTATACTGCGCTGCTGACCACCTCAGAGGGCCTGGGCATGTTGGCAGTGGGCACAGTTGCAGGCGGGATTTTAGCCTTTGGCGCCTTCGCCATAAGCGTTGTAGCGATTCCTACCTTGATGGATCAAGACCTAACCTTTATGGAGGGGATAGAAGCTAGCGTACGCTGTGTCGCGCGTAACTTTCGCGTGATGCTGTTATGGGCGGTGATTCTTACCCTGTGCGTTCTGGTTGGCGTTATGACGTTTTACATTGGTCTTGCACTTATTTTGCCTGTGCTAGGGCATGCCAGTTGGCACGCCTACGAAGATTTGGTGCGCTTTGAACCCTTCGAGAAAATCAAATCGTAACCCTAGTGTGAACAGTAAATAACGTTTCAGTGACGAAAAAAACAGTATTTGCCCTGACCTGCTTAAGGAGATGGCGTAACCTTTACGCTGTCTTCTTTTATTGTTCCTGGGAGCTATAACCAGCGGGCAACCTTGCGTGAGGTGTTTACTGTGAAAGCGTGGTTAATGGGGTGGGCCGTGCTGATGTTCAGCGCTCCCCCGGTGGGGCTTGCTGATTCAGTCGATGAACTAGACGTGCCTAACGGGCCCGTTATTTTGACCGTCAGTGGTAACATAGACCTTACCAATGTGGGGAGTGAAGCGCAGTTTGACCGGGCCATGTTAGCGGCTTTACCACAGTATGAATTTGATACCAGCACGCCGTGGACAGAGGGCCGCAGCCACTATAGTGGCCCTTTAATGCGTGATCTTTTGGCGCTATTAAGCTCCGACAGTGATGCGGTTCACGTTTCCGCGCTGAACGGTTACGAAGCCGAAATACCGGTCAGTGATTTTATTGAGCACGATGTCATCTTAGCCATCGAAAAAAACGGTGAGGCGATTCCGATTCGCGAATATGGCCCTTTGTGGGTGCTCTACCCCTTTGATCAAGATGAAGTGCTGTTAAGCGAAAAAATCCGCTTTAGAGCGGTATGGCAGGTTATGCATATTAATGTTCTCTAGCGCTCCTAGTGCGCAGGCTTCCAACCTACTGCGTTATCCTCGCCGTTTTAAGCTCGTTGCCATTGTCGCGGTGTTACTGTTCGCTGCGGCGTTGGTCGTCGCTACCTTGGCCGCTTGGCGGCAGGAAAATCTAACCCAAAGCCTGAGGGAAGATACCGCCTGGGTTGTTTATAAGCTGGATCGTGATGCGGTACAGCTACTTAATCATTTATTGGCGGCAACCCGCGAGCCGATAACTCCGACGGCTCACGAGGAGCTAAATCTTCGCTTTGAGCTACTTTATAGCCGTATAACGCTGCTTAACGACGGCGAAGTCAGCAACTTGTTGCAGCAGATCGATACCGCCCGTGAGCTACTGGAAGAAATTCAGCAGCAGCTTGATGTGCTGGATATCATATTCGAACCCTACGGCGTGTTTGATCAACTGCCGATAGCAGCGCTGGAAGATGAGCTACAGGTACTAACGCAACTGACTGAACGCCTGGTTATTGCTATTAACGGCTATTTAGCCGAATCGGCGACGGAGGAGCGTGCCCAGCTCAGCCTGCTTTACAAGTTGCTGATGAGCCTGATTATTGGCATGAGCTTAGCGGCGTTTCTGGTGATTGCTTTTTTGGTGCGTGAAATGCGTGAGAGTGCGGCGATAAGGCGGAGCCAGGAGCAGCTTGGTCGGCAGCTGGAAGTCACCGCCAAACAGGCTCAGGCGGCGAATCAGGCAAAGTCAGACTTTTTAGCCATGGTCAGCCATGAAATTCGCACGCCGCTGAACGGTGTTATCGGCATGAGTGAGCTGCTGCGTGAATCCGCCAGCCCCGCTCAGGTAGAAGATTACGCTCATACGATCCACGACAGCGCCAACCAATTGCTGGCGATGATCAATGAAATTCTCGATTTCTCAAAAATCGAAGCAGGGCACTTAACCCTTGAAACATCGCCTACGGAACTCAAGCCGCTGGTCGATAGTGTTGTCGTGCTATTTGCGCCCCGAGCAAAAATGAAAGGGTTAACGCTATCGGTCAATGTCGATGCACTGGTGCCTGCCTGGGTGCTTGTCGATGCAGGTCGGCTGAGGCAAATTTTGCTTAACCTAATTGCCAATGCGATTAAATTCACTGATCACGGTGATGTCAGCGTACGAGTCTCTTCGACGGTGGAGCAGTTACTGTTTGAGGTCAGTGATACGGGCTGTGGTCTAAGCGAACAGCAACAGCAGCGTCTATTTGAGCCTTTTCAGCAAGCGGATGAATCGGTGGCACGTCGATTTGGTGGTACCGGGCTAGGGCTGGCAATTTGCAAACGGTTAAGCGAAGCCATGCAGGGGCGATTAGGGGTAAAAAGCCAATTAGGCCAAGGTAGCACTTTCTGGTGTGAGTTGCCCTTGATCGCCGCTGACCCCGTATCCAGAACGCTGCCCCCATCCCCCAAACGGGACTTTACCGGCACAACACTGCTGCTGGTAGAGGATAATGCCGTTAATCGCAAAGTCGCGATGGGCTTGTTGGCGCGCTTAGGTTGCGATGTCGTCTGGGCCGAGAATGGCCATGATGCCTTGGCCATGGCCGAATCCCAACAAGTGCATTTGATCTTTATGGATATTCAACTGCCCGATATGGATGGCCTGGCAGTCACCCAGCGTTTGCGGGAACAGGGTGGCTGGCTGGCCAGTGTGCCGATTGTTGCCATGACGGCCGGGGGGGCTGAAGATGACCGTAAACGCTGCCTGGCGGCGGGCATGGATGATTACATCACTAAGCCACTGTCGCTTGCGGCGCTAAGTAACGTGTTGGCATTACAACTTTTTGCAACCCCAGACGCAACGCCTTTACAGGCATTAGCGGTCTCTCCTCCGTTAACCAAGCAGCAATCACTCCTTAACAGCGATACCCTTGGCATGCTGAGAACGACGCTAGGGGAGGCGAGCGTTACACAACTGATCATGCTATATCATCAGCAAGTAAGCGATTACTCCGCTCAGTTGGCTGCGTGTTTAGCCGCTACTCCCCTAACGTCAGAGCAGACACAGCAGGTTGAGCGGCTTGCCCACCAACTGCGCGGCGAGTCATTGAGTATGGGCGCCGACCAGCTTGCCGAATTGGCGAAGCAGCTTGAAAAATTAGCTGAAACGCAACATGCGACATCCAAGCAGCTTGATGATGCGTTCTGCGCGTTAAGACTTGCAGCGGCGCATACATATGCCGCACTAGAGAGGTGGTGCCGTGACCACTTATCAGGTTGAGCAGGGTATTCTTACTGCGGCCAGTCAGCAGGCTAATGCTTGCCAGGCAGCGGCGGAGTTAGCCGACGCTTTACAGCACGAACACTTGGGGTTCGTGCTGTTCTTCTGCAGCGCGGAGTATGATTTAGCTGCCCTAGCAGACGCGCTGGAAAGTAGTTTTCCCACCACGCCGCTAAGTGGCTGTACGACGGCTGGGGAAATAACCCCTGGAGGCTATGACCGCGGTTCCATCGTGGCGATTGGGTTTGATCGCCGACTGTTTGCCATTGAAACGGCGCTGATCGACGACCTGGAGCATTTTGAACTAGCCAACGCTCAACCGCTGGTCGATACGCTGTTGGAGCAGTGCCGCCAACAAACCATCGCGCCGATTAACGAACACAGCTTTGCGCTGACGCTATTGGATGGCTTATCCAGCCGTGAAGAGCAGGTGCTCGCTACCTTAGATGCCGCCCTAGGCCGTATCCCCAGTTTTGGCGGCTCGGCGGGTGACGACAATCACCTTAGCCATACCCATGTGTATACCGCTGGGCGCTTTTATACCCGTGCAGCAGTGGTGGTGATGATCAACACCCGGTTGCCTTTTGAAGTATTTTCAACCCACCACTTAATACCATTGGCCCACAAACTCGTAGTGACCGAGGCTGACCGCGAACAGCGGCGGGTGATAGAACTCAACGGGTTGCCTGCCGCCCAGGTATATGCCGAACTGGTAGGTAGTGCGCCTGCGCAGCTCAACGCTGGCATTTTTGCCCGTCATCCATTAGCCGTACGCATCGGCGGCCAGCACTACGTGCGCTCTATTCAGCGTGTTAATAGCGACAGTAGTTTGAGCTTTTACTGCGCGGTGGAAAACGGCATTGTACTGACCGCCATGCAGCCTACGCCGCTACTGGATAATCTCAGCGTGATGCTTGCTGGAGTAGGTGCCCGCCTAGGCGCGCCGAGCATGATTATTGGCTGCGACTGTTTTCTACGCAGGATGGAGCTCGAGGCGTTACAACAGTTGGATCAGGCATCGCAGTTGCTGCGCCAGGCAGGCGTAGTGGGGTTCAATACGTACGGTGAACAGCATCATGGTATGCATGTGAATCAAACGTTTACGGGGGTGGCGTTTGGATCTCTTCCAACTAACCACAAACACTGACGCGGCGGATGTCGCGGCGCTGCGGGAAGAGAACCGTCGCTTGCGTAAAGTGTGCCAAGCGCTGATGGAGCGGGTGGAAACGGGAAGCGGTGCCGACCCCGCGCCCTATGCCGCGTTTGAACGCTCAGTGTTACTTGCCGAACAGGTGCGTGAGCGCACTGATGCGCTGCACCGCACCTTAGACGAACTGAGCCAGGTCAATACGCGCCTACTGGCCGCGAAGGCCGAAGCCGAAGCCGCTAACCTCTCCAAAACGAAATTTCTGGCGGCGGTCAGTCACGATTTGCTTCAGCCACTCAATGCCGCCCGGCTGTTTGCCAGTGCGTTAGAAACCCACTCGCTTCCTGATACCTCACAAGCTCTGGTCGGCCATATTGGCCGTTCGCTGAAAGATGTTGAAGGCTTGATAGGAACGCTAGTGGATATCTCGCGTTTGGACGCAGGCGTACTCCACGCCGATAAAGCGCCCTTCGCGGTGAGCACGCTGCTAGATGCGCTGGCAGAGGAGTATCGCCAAGTGGCCGGGGTGCGGGGGCTGACACTGCACTACGTGCCTTCCAGTGCGGTGGTCGAGTCGGATCTAGCGTTGCTGGCGCGAGTGATCCGCAACTTCTTAAGCAACGCGGTGCGCTATACCGAGCAGGGGCGCGTGCTGCTGGGCTGTCGGCGGAGACGAGATGGCCTGGAAATTATGGTGGGCGATACCGGCCCCGGGATCCCTGAGCAGCAGCGGGAAGCGATCTTTCTGGAGTTTCGCCGCGCTAATCAGCCCAATAGCTCCCACAGCCGCGGTTTGGGGTTGGGTCTAGCCATCGTTGACCGGATCAGCGCCATGCTGGGACAACCGATCTCGCTCGCCTCTAGCCCTGGCGCGGGTGCGCTATTTTCGGTCACCGTACCCTACGCGACGGCCGCGCCGCCTGCAGTGGCGAGCACTCATTATACGCCGCTGCCTGACGTTGCAGAGGATCCGCTAAGCGGCTGTGTCATTTGGGTGATTGATGATGACCTGGCGATTATAGAAGGTATGCAGGCGCTGCTGGGCAGTTGGGGGTGCCGAGTGCGCGCCGCCGCCACGGTGAGTGCGTTGGAGGCTGCCAGCGACGGTGAGCGACCGTCAGTATTGCTGGTGGATTATCATTTGGGCGATCACCGCGAAACCGGCATTGAGTTGGCCGCGCGACTGCAGCGCCGTTATCCAGGCTTGGCAGCGGTGGTGATTACTGCCAATCACGAGGCGGAGATTAAGCGTGCAACCCGCGAAGCGGGCATGTACTGCCTGCTCAAACCGTTAAAGCCCCTGCGGCTGCGCATGCTGCTAGCCACACTGCTCAATAAAGCCTAACGCGTGCGGTTGGCCCGGTGAAAGCTTAGATCTTCCTCGCCTGCGATAACAATGGCGTGAACCCGACTCGTGGCATTCAGCTTGCGCAGAATCGCCGAGACATGGGTTTTGACGGTCGTTTCGGCAATCAACAACTCCCGGGCAATATGCTTGTTCGACATGCCTGTCGTCATGCACGCCAACACCTCTAACTGCTTATCGGTTAAACGCGCCAACCGCTCGCTGGTCGATGAAGCATTTGCAATGGGTGGCACCGCAGAAGTGCGCGGTGCTGGGCGACGCATGATATCGGGCGGCAGGTAGAGCTGGCCTTCAAGAATCTGCGTTAACGCCGCCAGCAGCGCTTCCCGGGGTGTGGATTTGGGAATATAGCCCACCGCGCCGAGGGTAATGGCATCGAGTACCAGCTGGCGCTCTTGATGTGCAGAAACAATCGCCACCGGCAACCAGGGAAATGCCTCTCGCAGTGCTGTCAGCCCCTCTAAGCCTTCCGCATCCGGAAGGCTTAAATCCAGCAGCAATAGATCTAGCTCTGTTTGCGCTTCAATCAGCGTTATTGCATCAGCAAGGCTCTCTGCTTCCAATAGCAGGCTGCCTGCCAAGCCCCCGCTAATCACGGTTTGTAGCGCGTCTCGGAATAGCGGATGGTCATCCGCCACCAACAGGGAATACATGGCGTCTCCTACCAAGGGATGAGGGCTAATCCTGCCATCGGGCTATATCGCCATTTGCTTTAGTGAACAACACTGTCAATGCACCTTTAATAATCATAATACTCAGGAGCAATACAATGATCTACGCCAACCCTGGTGATACCGGTTCTGTGGTGTCATTTGAAAAACGCTATGGCAACTATATCGGCGGCGAATTTGTTGACCCGGTGAAAGGCCAATACTTCGATAATATTAGCCCCGTCAATGGCCATGTCTTCTGCGAAGTCCCCCGCTCAACGGCAGAGGATATCGATAAAGCGCTGGATGCGGCCCACAAAGCGGCACCTGCCTGGGGGAAAACATCCGCCCAAGAGCGCAGTAATATCCTGCTGAAAATCGCCGAGCGTATTGAGCAAAACCTTGAAGCCCTCGCGGTGGCTGAAACCTGGGATAACGGTAAAGCCGTACGCGAAACTCTCAATGCGGATATACCGCTGGCCGTTGACCACTTCCGCTACTTTGCGGGCTGTTTACGCTCCCAAGAGGGCACCGCGGCAGATATTGACGCCAATACTGTCTCCTACCATTTTCACGAGCCGCTGGGCGTGGTGGGGCAGATTATTCCTTGGAACTTCCCAATACTTATGGCTGCCTGGAAGCTGGCACCTGCACTGGCGGCGGGTAACTGCGTGGTCTTGAAGCCTGCAGAGCAAACGCCTGCCTCGATTCTGAAGGTGATGGAAGTGATCGGTGATCTGCTGCCGCCTGGCGTGCTCAATATCGTCAACGGCTTTGGCGCTGAGGCAGGGCAGGCGTTGGCAAGCAGCAAGCGCATTGCCAAGATCGCCTTTACCGGCTCTACCCCTGTTGGCTCGCATATCTTGAAATGCGCGGCGGAAAACATCATTCCCTCTACCGTGGAGCTAGGCGGCAAATCCCCCAACATCTACTTTGCCGACATCATGAACGCCGAACCGACCTTTATTGATAAAGCAGTCGAAGGCTTGGTGCTGGCGTTCTTTAACCAGGGTGAAGTGTGTACTTGCCCGTCACGTGCGCTGATCCAAGAGAGCATGTACGAGGAGTTCATGGCCAAGGTCATCGAGCGTACCAAAACCATCAAACGCGGCAATCCTCTGGATACCGACGTGCAGGTGGGGGCTCAGGCCTCTCAAGAGCAGTTCGATAAAATCATGTCCTATATGGATATCGCCCGAGATGAAGGCGCGGAATTCCTCACCGGCGGTAATAAAGAGACCATGGACGACAGCATCAACGATGGTTACTACATCCAGCCCACGCTGCTGAAGGGTAACAATCAGATGCGCGTCTTCCAGGAAGAAATCTTTGGCCCGGTGGTGGCAGTCACTACCTTCAAGGATGAAGAAGAAGCGTTGGCGATTGCCAACGACACCGAGTTTGGTTTGGGCGCAGGCGTGTGGAGCCGCGATATCAACGTCGCCTTCCGCATGGGCCGAGGCATTCAAGCCGGACGTGTATGGACCAACTGCTACCACCAGTATCCCGCCCACGCAGCTTTTGGTGGCTACAAGAAATCTGGCGTTGGCCGCGAAACTCACAAAGTCGCCCTCGAACATTACCAGCAAACCAAAAACCTGCTGGTCAGCTACGACATCAATCCGCTGGGCTTCTTCTAACCCGCCACGTTTTTCTATGTATAGCTAGCCCACACCGCCCGGCATCAGCCGGGCGGTAATTGTCAGTCCCCTGACGCTGACTCTACCGATAAGAGCAGTGCTTAAACTGCCGTATCGAAAACTATTAGGAGTTGCATCATGGATAGCACAATGCGCGCGGCGGTCGTTCGTGAGTTTGGCCAGCCGTTGGTCATAGAAGAAGTTGACGTACCTCGCCCCAAGCAGGGCGAAGTGTTGATGAAAGTGGCGGCCTCTGGGGTTTGCCATACCGATTTACACGCCGCCCACGGCGATTGGCCGGTAAAACCCTCGCCGCCGTTTATTCCAGGGCACGAAGGCGTTGGACATATTGTGGCGGTGGGTGAAGGTGTTTCCCACGTCAAAGAGGGTGATCGTATTGGTGTGCCCTGGCTCTACTCGGCCTGCGGCTACTGTGAGCACTGTTTAGGCGGTTGGGAGACGCTGTGCGAGTCCCAGCAGAATACCGGCTACAGCGTTAACGGCGGGTTCGCGGACTACACCTTAGCGGATGCAGGCTATGTAGGGCGATTACCGGATGCCGTTGATTTTATTGAAATAGCCCCGGTGTTGTGTGCAGGGGTAACGGTTTATAAAGGCTTGAAAATGACCGATACCCGCCCCGGTCAGTGGGTGGTGATTTCGGGGATAGGTGGGCTTGGCCATATGGCGGTGCAGTACGCCAAAGCGATGGGGCTGAACGTGGCGGCTGTTGATATCGATGACGGTAAGCTAGCCCTGGCTGAGCGTTTAGGCGCCACGGTAACCGTTAACGCCATGAAAACCGACCCAGCGGCCTACCTGAAGAAAACCACTGGTGGTGCTCACGGGGCCTTGGTGACAGCGGTGTCGCCGAAGGCGTTTGATCAAGCGCAGAATATGCTACGCCGCGGCGGAACACTGGTGCTCAATGGCCTACCACCCGGCGACTTCCCGCTGCCAATCTTTAGCACAGTGCTCAATGGCATTACCATACGTGGCTCTATCGTTGGTACGCGCAGCGATCTGCAGGAAGCGCTGGATTTCGCTGCCGAAGGCAAGGTTAAGGCCACGGTCGCAACCGATACGCTGGACAATATCAACGATGTCTTCCAGCGCATGATCGACGGCAAAATCGAGGGTCGTATCGTATTGGATATGGCGAGCTGACATCGTTCTAGTGTCGTATCTCAGGGGGAGGCAACTCCCCTTTTTAACTTCGGCAGTGTCACTGCTCAGGCACGATTTAATCCCCGCCGTTCCCCTGTTGGCCCAACCAACGGCGCGCCATTCGCTCTGCGTGGGCAAGGTTACTGACAACCGCTAACTGACCTGCTTCGCGCTTAATGCCCGCGCGTTTGAGTTTCAGCGCTATGCGCGGTGACAACCCTACAAATATTACCCCCACCCCATGCTCGCCCAGCTCGCGTCGCAGCGTATCCAGCGCCACCATGGCGGTGGTATCCAGGCTGGGTACATCGCGCATATCCAGAACGACGATTTTTACGCTGTGGTCAATCACTCTGAGTGTGGCAATGGCCTTTTCTGCTGCGCCAAAAAACAGCGGTCCGCTTATCTTATAAAGGGCTACTTCCGGCGGGAAGTGTTCGCTGGTGTTGGGTGCCGCCAAGCGTTGGGTATGAGTCAGCTGTGCCATTCGGCGAATAAACAGCGCGGCGGCTAGGCCAATACCCACGGCCACGGCAACCACCATGTCAAAAACAACCGTGAGTACGAAACAGATCACCAACACCCAAACATCGCTGGCGGGGGCGCTTTTCAGCGTATGCATAAAGTGGTGCGCCTCGCTCATGTTCCAGGCGATGATGAAGAGCAGGGCAGCCAGAGCGGCCATGGGTACATATCCCAGTACTCCCGCGAGCACGACCACGGCAAGTAGCACTACGACTGAGTGCACCACTGCAGCGATAGGTGAAAAGGCACCGCTTTTGATATTGGTCGCGGTGCGGGCAAGGGCCGCCGTGGCGGTAATGCCGCCGAAGAAGGGCACCACCATATTGCCCAGCCCCTGGCCAATTAGCTCGGCATTAGGATCATGGCGGGTGCGAGTTAAGCCATCTGCTACCACGGCACACAGTAGCGACTCAATGGCCGCCAGCAGTGCAATCGCCAGTGCCGGGCCAAGCAGAGCCTGAATCAGCGCAAAGTCGATCTCAAGCGGCGTGCCATCGGCACCAGGGAAATGCCACGGTGCGATAAAGCCAGGCGCGAAGGGAGGAATGCCACTGCCGCTTTCGCCCTGATACTCCCAGCTAAAGCGCGAGGCGATAGTATCGACCTCGACACCACCCACCAGCAGCAGGGCGGCAACCAGGGTACCCACCGCCAAGCCAACCAGCGGGGCAGGAACTGGCGTATTCAGGCGGGGCCAGATTAACAGCGTTGCCAAGGTCACAAGCCCGACGCTGATTTCAGCCAGTGACAGAGTGGGCAGTGCTCGACCAATCAGCATGAGGTTACGCAGAGTACTATCGCCGAGCTCGACCCCGGCCAAACCGAGAAAATCGGGCAGTTGCAGCAGCGCAATGACGACGCCAATGCCCGCTGTGAAGCCAAGAATGACCGGGTAGGGGACGTACTGAATCAGACTGCCCAGCCGCGACAGCCCCAGCGCGACCAAAATGGCGCCTGCCATAAAGGTAGCAATCAGCAGCCCGCCCAAACCATGATTGGCCACAATGGGGAATAGGATCACCACAAAGGCGGCGGTAGGGCCAGAGATATTAAACCGCGAACCGCCGGTCAAGGCGATCACCGCGCCTGCCACGATGGCAGTGTATAGCCCGTGCTGAGGTGGCACGCCAGTAGCGATGGCCAGCGCCATGGAGAGCGGTACCGCCACCACACCAATCGTCAGACCCGCCATTACATCCCGCTTGAATTTGGCCAGCGTATACCCTTCACGCCAGGCGTTTACTAACGCGCGGCCAGGCATCGGGAAAACGTATCCCGAAGATTGATGGACACGGGACATAGAGTCAGACTCCTAAAAATAGGGAAAACAAGCCATTACGCTACGCCTGCGGTGAAACTTGCACAACAAGTCGTTAGTCGCGGAGTCGTTCGCGCACAAAAAATCCCAGCCGCTTGGCTGGGATTTTTTTAGGCTAAGCGCAGATGCTTACTTATATCTGCGAGTCTTCAGGCGGTTCGCCGATGGTGCCAGGCATTGCCTGAACATGACCCATCTGCTCACCGGCCAAGGTGAGGAAGTGTAAGTGGCGCTCATACTCAGCCACCAAATCACCAATCACCTGACCACGGGTATAACCGTTAAGGTCTTTATCTTGTCCACCTTCCGCCAGGTAGACATCCAGACGTACATAGAAGTCATCATCGGCAGGGATGAAGCTTGGTGTGCGCATACGGTGCGGACACACTTGGTAGACAAAGCTGGTGGCGTCACCGAAGTCGACCTGGAGCGTCAGGTTCGGTAGCGACTCGCCCTCGACATGCTCTTCGGTCACATTGGCGGTTTGACCACGGCTTTCAAGCTCCTGAGCAAACTGGGTCATCGCTGGGCGAATGGAGTGCTCGATCGTCGCAGCGGCACCCGCACGATTAGAGGTATCCAGGGCGCGATCCAGGCGCTCTCGCCAGTCACCACCGGGGGCACCACCAGCAATCATGCGGCGTGCATCGGCTTTGCTACCTTCAAGTTTCAGCGCTTTATACATGCCCACCATTACCGCGAAAATCACCACTGAGAAGGGCAGTGCGGTTATAACGACGGCACTCTGTAGTGCGTTCAAGCCTCCGGCCATCAGCAGAGCAATGGTGATCAACCCTATCGTCGCAGACCAGAAAATACGCAGTTTCACCGGCGCATCGTGGTTCACGTCGCTCAAAATAGAGGTGAAGTTGGCCAGTACCAGTGCACCGGAGTCCGCTGAGGTAATAAAGAACACGATACCCAGCACGGTGACAACCGCCGCAGTTAGGCCGACATAGGGGTAGTACTCAAGCAGCGTGTAGAGCGTTGTTTGTGGGGTGTTAAGAGCCTGTTCACCCAGTTCGACAACGCCCTGGTTGGCCACCAGCTCAATGCCGCTGTTACCAAATACCGACATCCACACCATCATAAAGGCCAGCGGAATAAACAAGGCGCCTGCGACAAATTCACGAATGGTGCGGCCGCGGGAGATACGTGCCAGGAACAGACCCACAAACGGTGTCCAGGCAATCCACCAGCCCCAGAAGAAGATCGTCCACCACATCTTCCACTCTTGGGCGCCTTCATCGGCAAAGGCGTAGGTGTCAAAGCTTGCACCGACAAAACCGGATAGATAATCACCGGCGTTATTGACCACCTTATCCAGCAGTACCAGGGTGTCGCCTGAAAAGAGCACAAACAGCATCAGCGCCAATGCCAACAGCATGTTGAACTCAGAGAGGCGACGAATGCCTTTCTCAACGCCGGTTACCACGGAAATCGTCGCCAGTACGACCACCAAGACAATCAAAATCACCTGCACGGTGAGCGTTTCCGGTACGCCGAACATATAGGTGAGGCCGTAGTTGAGCTGCATCACCCCGATACCCAGGCTGGTAGCAATGCCGAACACGGTAGAAATAACCGCGGTAATGTCCACCGCGTTACCAATGGGGCCGTGGATACGCTTCCCTAGAATTGGGTAGAGCGCGCTGCGGATCGCTAGCGGCAGGCGATGGCGGTAGCTAAAGTAGGCCAGCGCCATACCCATCAACACGTACAGCCCCCAGCCGGAGAGCCCCCAGTGCAGATAGGTTTGGACGACGGCGTTACGCATTGCGGCCTGGCTCTCCGGGGTTAAATCCGGCGGTGCCAAATAGTGGGCCACTGGCTCGGCAACGCTGAAAAACAGCAGGTCGATACCGATACCCGCGGCAAACAGCATGGCTGACCAGGAGAGTAGCGAAAACTCGGGTCGGGAGTGGTCGGGCCCTAGGCGAATACTGCCAAAGCGTGACATGCCAATAGCAACCACAAAGACCAGGTAGGCAACAATCGCCAGCATGTAGTACCAGCCAAAGGTTTTGCTGACCCAGGCAAGCCCGGCATCAAAAAAAGCACCGGCTTGCTCGGTGAACAGCATGGTGAGTACTAAAAAGATAACGATACCCGCCACACTGCCGTGGAAAACCACGGGATTGAGGCGGTCGCGGGAGGGGAGGATGGGGTTGTCTTTCGCCATGCAGGCGGACTCCTGTTGTTGAAAGATGAATTTTTATTTTGAATGAACGTTCAAATAAAATACGCGATTAAGTGTCCCCCTTCAAGTTAACCTTCCTATTTGGGTTGAATTAGCGTGGAGTTATCAGCGTGCTGATGAAAGCGCAGACACAAAAACGCCCGGAAAACCGGGCGTTGGATCAAGGTTTGAGGCTTGGCCTGCGTTTATTCGCTGTCGGCGTTTTCGTCACTATTACCATCGTGATGGCCACGTTTGCCGTGCTTGCCACGATACTCTTCATGGGCTTCTTGCATGGCGTTGCGCAGTGCTTGCTGCTCTTCTTCTGTGAGAATTTCAGCTACCCGTTCGTGATGCTCTTCACGCAGTGCCTGCATGGCTTCGCGATGTTCAGCGTGTGCTTCGTTAAGCTCTGCCTGTTTCTCTGCTGAGATATCTGCACGCTCGTACACTTCCTGGCGACGCTCCTCCATGCGCTCTTCCATGCGTTCGCGATCAGGGCCTTGCCCTTCATGGTCACCGTGGCTATTTGCTTGAGCGGTAAACGCTAATGGAGCAATGGCGATAGCCAGCAGGGCGGGGGCTAACAGTTGGCGAATTGACATTTTCCTAGCACTTGAAACGTTCATAAGTACTCTCCTGATGAGTTGACGATGACAGTATCGCTAGGCGACGTGCAAACCGTTTGCAGATAGTGTGCAACAATCATGATCTTATTGGCTTGTTGCAGGTCGTAGTCGCTAGGTGAGGGGTCACCTACTTTTCAAGGAGAAGCATCATGTCGCGAACCGAGCAACTTCGCGTATGGCAGCAGCGTTGCGCGTTTACCTCTCTCCGCCGCGTGACTGGCCTGGGGGCCATTGCCTTAATGCTGAGTGCTTGTAGCGCTGCCCAACACGTTAGCCAGGGTGAGCCTGCGATTGAGAGCAATGCGCTGCGCGAACCCCAGCCTTTTACGCGCTTGTCACCTGCCACTTATACGCCCGAAGAGTGGCCCCAGGCGTTAACAGCTGATGTTTATCTACCCGACGACTCGCTCGGTGGGTTGCGACCTGCTGCCTTAGTTGTGCATGGAGGCGGCTGGCGTAATCGCACACCGGAAGATATGCAGAGCATCGCTGAGAGCTTAGCAGGGCAAGGCTATGTGGCGGTTAATATTGAACACCGCTTTGCGCCGGAGTATCGCTTCCCCAGCCAACTGCACGACTTGCAACAGGCGATGGCCTGGATTCACGCCAATGCCGATAGGTGGCAGGTGGATACGAGCCGTATTGTCGGGGTGGGGTTTTCATCGGGGGCGCATTTAGTGAGTTTGCTGGCAGTGGCGGGAGTAGAGGGGCCGCTGGCTGAACCTTACGGCGGTGAGCAGAGCCGTTTGGCTGCAGTATTGGCAGGAGGGCTACCTAGTGATTTGCTTAAGTTTGACGATGGACGCTTAGTCGTCGACTTTATCGGCGGTACCCGCGCTGAAGAAAACGAAGCGTATCGCCTAGCCTCTCCCGCACGGCAAATTACTCCGCAGACGCCGCCATTTTTTCTGTTCCACGGCAAGTGGGATCAACTGGTGCCGGTGGATCACGCCACGGACTTCTATCAAGCCCTGCAGGAAAATAACATCGAGAGCGAGCTGTATCTGCAGCGCTGGCGCGGCCACTTCGCCAGCTTTCTATTCCGTGGCGGCGCCATTGATGCAGGCATTGCGTTTCTTAATCGGCAGGTCAATCCTTAACGGTTATACGTCATCAAGACATGGCCAATGACATCATTCCGATAACAGCGCCATCATCAAGATCCATCTGAGTGACGAGTTTGCTTAGTTGGCTCATAGCCTCTTGAAGCGAATTATTGAGGCTACTGATTTCCTGTTGCAGGGCGTCGAGTTTTGCTTGGCGTTGTTCATCGTTTAGGGACTTGTCGCGCATAACATCTTCAAGTTCCTGCTGTTTCTCCTTTAACTTTTCTCTATATTCAACAATTCGCTTTAGTAGTTCTTTAATCTCCTGCGGGAGATCGCTTTCATCGATTTTGGTGTTCTTCGCTTCCTGTGTGTTACCAGCCTTTTCTGAAGCTGAGGCGATGCCTCTAGCCACGGGCGAAAGATCCAAATGAATGCTGGTGTTGGCTTCTTCCTGGGCGGCGTTAGAAGTGACCGGTGTAGTTGTTACCTTCTCGGCATTTAACGGCTCACTACGTAAAGAATGTGCGTCTAAAGAAGCACTCCCGGTAGGTAAAGAGATGGTCATGGCAATCTCTCGTTAGTGTTAAGGGCTATTTTAAGCAGGCGCGACCGCGGCTACACAGGCTTGCTTAGATAAATAGGTTCAAAGCAGGCTAATAGTGTTATCGACAGCCCGAGACAATACTTTAGCTTACGCTAAGGAATACCTAGGTGACCTGGAAGTCAGTGCAATAGGGATAGCCATCATTGCTGCATGGCCATTGATGCAGGCATCACGTTTCTTAATTGGCAGGTAGTTAGCAGGGGTTAGACTTTAGTTGCGTTCTTACTTTATGCAAGGTTGGTGACAGTTTCGTGGGGTAGCGTCTTAAGCACACAAGGTAAGATCTGTGTCGAAAACCAAGCAAACTTATAAAAAGAGAGCCACGCTATGCTTAACACTTCCAGTGCTTCCTTATCGTTTAATATCAAATCGATATTGGTAGGGGCAACGGCCGCCATTGCCTCTCTATCAATGGCGCTTCCTGCTGTAGCTGACGACTTTCCTTCTCGGCCGCTCAACATGGTGGTAGGTTTTGGCACCGGCGGAAGTGCGGATCGTATGGCCCGCATGATGTCAGGGCCTATTTCCGAAGAGCTAGGTGTACCAGTACAAGTAACTAATCGCCCCGGTGCGGGCACTCAGGTTGCTTCTAATTACGTTCTTAACGTGCCTGACGATGGTTATACCGTCTATGCCTCGACATTTGCTCCTTACTTAACCAACTCGATCCTTACTGGTGATGCAGAGTTTAGTGTCGACGACTTTTCTTATATCAACTTCCAGTGGTTTGATTTGGATCTAATCGCTGCAAATAAAGACAGCGGTTATGAAGACCTGCCAAGCCTGCTTGAAGCGATCCGCGAAGAAGAGGGTCAAGTACGCGGTGCGGTGGTTCAAGGTTCTGCTGGTCACTTAATGGTGCGTTTGCTGCTTGATGAGGCAGGTATTCCCCAAGATAACCTCAACTTGGTGACCTATAACAGCGGCGGTGAAGCCCGTTCAGCGGTAGCGGGTGGGCAGGTGGATTTCGTCTCTATTAGTGCCCAGGGTAGTGAGGGAATCCGTGAGTTCTTAACCCCGTTGGCGATCGTAAGTGATGAGCGCATTGAACAGTGGGATGCACTCCCGATCAATGAAGCGCTGGCGCCGATGAATCTTGAGGTGCCCGTTCTTCAGGGCTCAATGCGCGGCTTTGCAGTGACCAGTGAAATGGAGCGTCAGCATCCTGAGCGTTTTGAGAAGATCTCCTCGGCTATTCAAAGTGCGCTTGCCCGCAAGGATGTTCAAGAGCAGCTTGAGCGCAACGAAATGGGCGGCGTTTGGGTAGGCCCAGAGCGCTCCAACGAGCTGATGCGCGAAAACTATCAGGTGTTTGAAAAGTACGCTCACCTGCTTAACTAATTTTCACGAACAGGTTTTTCACGACCAAGTTTTTCCGAGCAGTTTTTCCGAACTAATCCTTCCATGATAGCTGGCCCCTCACATTAATGAGGGGCCAGTATGGGGTTTTACCATGTCTGAATGTAAACGTGACTATGGGGACTTTATCGTTCTCATGGGTCTGGCTGGCTTTACACTATGGTATTTATTAGACGCCATTCGCGTATCCGCCACACCGCAAAACCTGCTGCTTATATTGCCACTTGCCGTTATCGTGTTAGCGATTATTGCACTCGAGTTGATCCTGCGTATTAAACACGGCTCGCTGTTTCGCTCCTCTGAAGAAGAACCGCTGCATAAAACATTACCTGTTGTGGGTCTCTTCGCCGTTTATGTGCTGTCGCTTGAAGCGATAGGCTTTGATATTGCCACCGTAGCGTTTCTGGCGCTTTTCCTGATCCTTAAGGGGGAGCGCAATTGGTTGTTGGTAGGTGGCTATAGCGTCGCTTTTGGGCTGAGTGTCGCGTTCTTTTTCTCGCAGATGCTGCCGTACCCTATGACACTGCTGCTGCTTCCAAGCTGAGGAGATACCATGATTGATTTTGGCGCAGTAGGGCAGAGTTTTGATCTGCTTTTTTCTAATTTTGGCCCTTGGTTGGTGGTAGTGCCGGGTATCGTGCTGGGGCTTATTTTTGGCGCAACGCCAGGCCTGCAGATATCAATGGCTATGGCCATTTTCCTGCCAATGACCATGTATATGGACTTTATTCAAGCCATGTTGTTCCTTACCGCTATTTTTACTGGCGGCTCATTTGGTGCCGGTATCCCAGCCATTCTGATGAATATTCCGGGAACCTCTTCGGCAATCGCTACCGCGTTTGATGGTTACCCCATGGCGCGAAAGGGGCAGCATAACCAGGCGTTAGGCGTCGCGTTAGCCTCCTCGGTGATTGGCGCGCTGATGGGCTACGTGGTGCTGTTCTTTATGATACAGCCGCTTTCCTACATGGTGCTGAGATTGGGGCCAGCAGAGATGTTTGTAGTGATTCTCTGGGGGATGACGCTGATTGCGAGCTTAAAAGGCGAACAGGTGCTTAAAGGCTTGATTGCAGGGTTTGTTGGCCTGTTAGTCGGGACGATTGGGTTTAGCGAAATCGGCTTGGCACGCGGTACGATGGGGCAGACTTACCTGTTGGACGGCGTCCCCGTCATTCCGGCCATGATGGGTATGTTTGCGGCCTCTGAGCTATTTAAGCTGGCCAACAAGGGCTTCATCGTTGAATCCGCCGATGCTCGTAAGGTCAAGGTGAGTGAGATCTTCGAAGGCTGCAGAATGGCGATGCGTTACCCTGTTGTGATGATTCGGGGTGGTTTGATCGGGGTGTTGGTCGGGGCGGTTCCTGGTGTGGGCTCATCCGTGTCTAACCTGCTCTCTTACATAGAAACTAAGCGCCGTGATCGGGATCCCGATTCATTTGGGAAAGGCAATCCGAAAGGGGTCGTGGCCTCTGAGGCGGCTAACAGCAGCTCCGAAGGGGGCTCGATGGCAACACTGCTGGCACTAGGGATTCCCGGCGGTGGCGCTACAGCGGTAATGTTAGCGGCGTTTGCTATGCATAACATCACTGGCGGCCCGCAGTTTATTCGCCAACAAACGGATGTGGTTTACGCGATTATCTTCGCTAACTTTGCCCAGGTGTTTCTACTGGTGATCATCGGCTTACTGTTTATTCCTCTCTTGGCCAATATCGTCAAAGTGCCCATGCGCTACTTGATACCTTCTGTGTTGGTGCTGGCGGTAATGGGGTCATTCGGGCTAACCGGCAATATGACTGGGCCCGCTACGGTGCTGGTGTTTGCGGTGATCGGTTGGATATTTCGCCACTATGGCTACTCCGTACCCGCTGCCGTGATCGGCATGCTACTGGGCTCGCTGGCTGAAAAATCGCTACTTCACTCCTACCAAATCAGTGGTGGCGACATCACGTACGTTTTTGAGCGCCCAGTAACGCTGGCTATTTTTGCCTTACTGCTTATCTCACTATTTAGCCAGCCACTAATGAAGCGCCTTAAAGCGCGTCAAGAGGCTGCTCAACTATGATTCCTGAATTCAGAATTTGAAATGTTGAAAAAAACTGTCATTACCGTTGGCTTGGGTTTTGTGGGTGGCTGGTTTGCCACCCTTTTTTCATTGCCCTTGGCTTGGATGCTTGGTTCTCTGTTTATGGTGATGGGCTTATCACTGGTGGGGGTGAAAACAGGTGTCGATAAGCGCGTACACCGCACCGCCATCGCACTGCTAGGGCTATTTATCGGGAGTCGAATCCAAGCAGATGAGCTCGTAGGATTGGTTTTGTGGTACCCCAGTGTGCTGGCAATGCTGGTTTATATGGGACTAATGCTGATCGGCGGGTTCTGGATTTTTAACCGAGCAAGAGTAGGGCGGATGAATGCTATTTTTTGCTCGTATCCAGGGAGTATGAATTCAGCGCTGGTGCTGGCTGAACGTGCAAATGGAGATTTACGTTGGATCGCCATCTCTCACTCACTACGCTTAGTCACCGTGGTCTCGGGTGCGGCTTTCGTGGCGAGTTTTTTTGTTGATGATGTAGCGCTTGCCAGTTCACCATCAGCGCTAGCCTTAGTCGATATTTTGCCTCTGTTATTGGCACCACTGTGTTGGTGGTTAGCGCGCTTATTAAGAATTCCTCTGCCTGAGTTTTTAGGGCCCATGGCCGCAGGGGCCATTATTGCTAATCTTGGATTTGATTACTCCCTGCCGACCGGGGTAGTGCTTGCAGCCTTTCTGGTGCTGGGGGCTTCTGTAGGCTCGCGTTTTTCAGGGACTCAGTGGTCGCAGGTAGTCAGCATGGGGCGCTATGGGATTACTTTTGCCCTATTTGCGTTGGTGTTAGCGGCGCTCATGGCGTGGTTGGTTTCAAGTTTTACCCAACTAGCCTTCGTTGCTGTCCTGCTTGCGTTAATTCCTGGTGGAGTAGGAGAAATGGCGGTGATCGCCATGGTGATGGGTATCGACCCAGTCTATGTTGTTTCTCACCACATACTGCGCCTACTGCTATTGATCTTTATGACCCCGCTAATGCTGCGAATAGTCAATCAGCCGCTTAAATAGCGGGGAAAGTCACCGAGACCTCAAAGCCGCCCTGGGGCCGATTCGTTAACGCCAGTCGGGCAGAGTGCGTCGTGGCAATTTGTTCCACAATGGCCAGCCCTAATCCGCTTCCAGGCGTATGTTTGTTGTGGCGGAAAAAGCGTTCCGTCAATTTGGAAAGCTGCGCTTCCTCCACGCCGGTACCCTCATCGCTAACCGTTAACGTTACTTGGCGCGTGTCAGCCGTTAGTGCAACGGTTATAACGCCTCTATAGGCCATGCTGCCACCCGCATGCACGCTGGCATTTTCGATGAGATTGGTCACCAACCAGCGCAGCATAATGGGGTCGCCCAAAATGTTAGGTATTGCTTTATGTTGATCAAAGGCGAGTTCTTGGTTCTGTTTATAAATATTAGGGGCAGTCTGGGCACAGGCATCATGGCAAATGGCGATTAAATCGACACTTTCGAGATGAGACGTATCGACTAATTCACTGCGTGTTTTGGCGTATTTAAGCAGTTGCTTAACGGTATGGCTGGCATGTTCAGCGATGCGTTGAATCTCTCGCAGGCTAGTATGAGCGGGTGAGTGCGAGGGGTCTTTAAGCGACATTTCCGTTAAAGCGCGAATTTCTGAGACAGGTGTTCTAAGTTGATGCGAGACATCGGCATTGAGCTGCTGAGTGCTTTCAATACTGCGCCGCATACGCTGCATTAAATGATTAATACTCTGGATTAGCGGCAGGATCTCTTTTGGGGCTGCATCATCCAATGCATGCAAGTCATTCGGTGAACGTTGTCGCAAGGCTTGGCTAACCGCGTTAAGAGGTGCTAACCCAAGGTGAATGGCTAAAAGTGCAATTGAAATTGCTAGTAATCCTGTAACGACCATTAATCCTGTGAGCGTTATCATGAAGTCGTTGGTAAGGGTGTGGCGGGCTTCCTTTGATTCGGCGACGACGACTTCAATGTCTACCGGTTCGCCTCCGCGCCGGAACGGAAGGGTGAGCGCAACAGCTCTTAAAGCATTGCCCGCATAATCTACATCATAAAAAATTGGCTCGTGCGACGTTTGGGGTGGATCTGTCAAACCGCTAAAGCCTGCGATTATGTCTCCGTCATTTTCTTTAATGCGATAGAAAATTTTTCCTTCACCTCTGCTGCCAAGTGTACTGATGCTGAAATAGTGCATATTGATGCGTAGCTCACCATCCGCTGTGTAAATTCGACGCTCCAGTCTCTGAGCTGCATTAAGTAGCAGGTCATCAAAGGTGGCATTAATTTGGCGAGACAGCAGCAGGTGACTAGAGATCAATGCCAAGATCGCGAGGGCGGTGAAAGGCAGTCCAATCCATAAAAGCAGCCGACTGCGGATCGATTGGCGTTTATTCATAGCCAGGGGCTTTCACGTCTTTAGGTTCGTAGTCTTTAGATTCCAGGTAATAGCCCAGGCCGCGTACCGTTTTTAAGCCGAAATCGTAGCCAATTTTTTTACGAATCCGGGAGATGTAAGTTTCCACTGCGGCGTAGCTGACCGACTCATCGGAGGTAGATAGTCGGTCGATAATTTGATCCTTATTAACGAGGCGATTTTGGTTTATCAGCAGGTACTCCATGACTTCTAACTCGCGGCGATGCAACAGCAAGGGTTTGCCATCAAGCCGAAGCTCCATGGCATCAGGTAAAAACTCTAAGCGCCCACACTGCAGCGTTTCTCCGCCAAAGTGCTTGGCACGCCGCACTAACGCACGGGCACGTGCAGTAACTTCTTCCAACGAAAAAGGCTTGCATAGATAGTCGTCTGCGCCCACTTCAAGACCATGTATGCGCTGATCCAGGCTGTCGCGTGCCGAAATAATCAAGACAGGGATCGTATCCTGCTGGTGGCGTAATGTGCGTAGTAAGGAGATGCCATCCAATTCAGGCAGGCCAAGATCCAACACCAACAGGTCGTATCCGCCCTGTTCAAGCATATGGAGTGCTTTTCTGCCATCGTCGGCGACATCAATGCTAAAGGCAGCCTCGCTAAGTGTGGCTGCAATAGAGTTGGCTAAATTAACGTTGTCTTCTACTACAAGCGCCTTCATAAGCAGTCCTGTTGTTATCCCTCCGGCTGGTACTTATACCCTACGCCATAGACAGAACGGATGATCTCCAGCTCTGGAAGCGCTTCGTGGATCTTCTTGCGCAGCTTTTTGATGTGGCTGTCCACGGTGCGCTCCGAGACGATGCGGTTGTCGCGATACATGTGATCCATCAGCTGCTCGCGGCTGAAAATCCGGCCCGGCGCCTGCATCATTACCCGCAATAGTTGGAACTCCACCGCCGTTAGGCCTAAATCCTGCCCATGGGCGAGCGCCTGCCAGCCATCTTCGTTTAATACCACCGGTGCGTTTTGCACCTCGGCTGGGGCATCGGCCGCCGCTTGGCTGCGGCGTAGTACCGCTTTGACCCGTGCGACGACTTCCCGGGGGCTAAACGGCTTGCAAATATAGTCGTCGGCACCTAGTTCCAGCCCTAGCAAGCGGTCGACCTCTTCTACCTTGGCGGTGACCATGATGATGGCAATGGCAGGCCACTGCTGACGTATTTCCCGGCTGAGGGTGAGGCCATCTTTGCCTGGCAGCATGATATCGAGGAGTACCAACGCAGGGGAGTGCTGCTCCAGCCACGGTATCACCTCATCGCCATGGCCCAGGGTGGTTACCTCAAAACCGTGGGTGGTTAAGTAGTCCGTCATTAGGCGGGCAATCTTCGGTTCATCCTCAACAATCAGTAAAGAGGCAGCATGAGACATAAAGGTAGACTCGCTTAACAGTGAACGTGAAAGCAGGGCGTAACGGTTCTTGTACTATCAGTTTTGGTGATACTAATCCCGGAAATATTAATCAGCAGCCAACAGCGGAAAACGTAGCGTCCAGCTTAGCCCACCTAGCGTTGAGCTAGAGGGCGTCAGCGTTGCGCCGTGGGCATTAACCAGGGCGCTGGCAATTGAAAGTCCTAAACCGCTGCCACCACTGGCACGGCTGCGCGAGCCTTCAACGCGATAGAGCCGCTCGGTCAAACGGGCTAATTCACCTTCCGGCACGCCTGGCGTACTGTCTTCCCAGATGACTACGGCCATTCCCTGCTGAGCGGTAAGCGTGACGCGTAGCTCTCCCGGCGGCTGGGTATAGGCGCAGCTGTTATCCAACAGGTTGTTCCACAGCTGGCGCAGGCGCTGGGCATCGCCACGAATCATAATGCCAGGCTCGATCTGTTCGGTCAGCGTTAAACCGCTTTCGACTAACCAGCGGTCGGCGTCGGACAGGCGGCTGGCAAGGCAGTCGCTAAGATCCATCGGCGCCAGCTGAATATCCAGCGCGCCAGCATCGCTTTGCGATAGCAAGCGTAAATCCGCCACTAAACGCTCTAGCTGCCCCACTTCCTGGGCGAGGGAGCTAAGGTTCTCCTGATTCAATGGACGAATCCCATCCTGCATGGCTTCGATTTCGCCGCGCAGCACCGCCAGCGGCGTGCGCAGCTCGTGGGCGGTATCAGAAACCCAGCGGGCGCGGGCATCGCGGCTGGCCTCCAGCGTTGCCGCCAATACGTTGAAGTCGCGTGCCAGGCGCGATAGCTCATCGCGACCGCGTTCAGGCAGTCGAGTGCGATAGTCGCCCTCGGTAAGCCGCAGCGTGGCGCCCGCCAGTGCCCGAGTGCGTCGCCCCAGCCACCAGGAGAGCCCGCCTGCCAGTAGCAGTGAGGCAACGCAGAGTGATATCACGATAAGCACCAAGTTACGCTGTTGGCGCTCAAGGAAGCGGCTCTCCATACGCTCCATCATTTCTCGGGGCGGCCGAAAACCCAGCGAGCCGATATCGGTATCGCCGCTGCGAAGGGTTAGCCAATGCCAACTGCCCGAACCTTCGCGCCCGCTCCTGGGGAGCACCACAAAACGGCCATCCGCTGCGCGCAGGGTGAAGTCCCGCGCCTCACCGAGTGGCGAAGGGCGGTCACTATGCTCCTGACCCAGTTCAAAGCGGACAATATACGGCCAGCGTTCCGGTGACTGCTCCAGCCATCCCCAGCTCTGCTGGGTTTCCCAGCGAGTCACGAGGCCGTCAGCCAGCAGTGTGGCACGGCGTTCCTGGGCCTGGTTGAGGTAGTCGAGAAAGCCGCGGTCAATACTGTACGAGACAGCAAGAAACATACTCGCTGAGATCGCTACATTGACGCTGAGAATAATCACGAACAGCTTGAGCCCCAGCCGAGAGGGGCGCCATTGACGTATGGCTGTGAGCAAGGCCATCAGTGGGCTCCTTCTTCTTGGCTAGGGTTTTTATCTAGTGTCGGTTGGCGTGGCGCGCTGAGCCGCTCGCGAACATTCTCCATGCCTAAATAGAGGCAGGGCACCAGGATCAGCAGTATCACTGTGGCGAAAAGCATACCGAAGCCGAGCGAGATCGCCATGGGGATCATAAAGCGCGCTTGTCTGGACGTTTCCAAGATCATCGGTGCCAGACCTAGAAAGGTCGTCAGCGTGGTCATCATTATCGGGCGTAAGCGGCGGGTGGCTGCTGCCACAATGGCTTCCCGGGCGGCCATGCCCTCACGGCGTTTGCGATTGGCGTAATCAATCAGCACCAAGGCGTCGTTAATGACCACGCCTGAGAGCGCCAGCATACCCAGCAGGCTAATGATGGATAGCCCGAAGCCCATGATCATATGTCCAGCGACGGCACCAACAATGCCAAAGGGGATCGCGGCCAGCACCAGCAGTGGTTGTAGGTAGCTTCTAAACGGGATCGCCAGCAGTGCATAGAGCGCGGCAATCATTAACCACATGGAAGTTCTTAGCGTGGCTAAATTGTCGGCGGTATCCTGCTGACGGCCACCCATGCTGACTTCCAACCCCGGCCAGGTCGCTTCCAGACTGGGAAACTCCTCTTCCTGGAGCGTGGCGAGCACTTGATTGATGGCCACATCGCTTTCCGAGTCAGCGGTAACGGTAATAATCCGCCGCCCGTTAATGCGTTCAAGGCTGCTAGAGGCTTGGCTGATGGTAATGTCGGCCACTCGCGATAGCGGTACACTCAGCCCATCAGGTGTGCGCACCGGCATGCGGTAGAGCTCATTCAAACTGTCGCGGTTGTCGGTGGGTAAACGTACCTCAACGCTGATTTCGCTGCGCCCCACGTACTGTTCAAGCGCGGTGGCGCCCTGGAGTGGCCCGCGCAGGGCTTGGGCTAGATTATTACCCGTGAGCCCCAAGGCGCGGCCTTCGGCAGAAAGACGCATTTCTAACTGCGGTTTACCGTCACCAAGGCCGCTGTCGATATCTGTGAGGCCATAGCCGCCCAGCGTTTCCGCTAAGCGTTCGGCGGCGGCTTCCAGCACCTGAGTATCTGGGTGCGAAAGACGTAGGCTGAGTGCCGCGCCGCTACCGGGCCCGCCGACATCGGCTTCAAAACGAACCGACTGGGCGCCGAGTAAATCGCCGGTGAGATCACGCCACTCCCGGGCGATACGCGAGGGTGGCCACGCTTCCAGGCTCTCGCTGGCAATATCCAAACGCACTTCCAAACTTTCGCCATCTAAGCGGCTGCGTGAGCTGCTGAAGCTAAGTGTCTCTTCGCGCTCGCTGAGGGCATCGGCGGCGTCGAGCAACTGTTGGCTAAGCTCGCGGCTAACGTTGATATTGCTACCAATGGGCAGGGTGACCGTGGCCTGCACCTGATCCGATTCGACCCGTGGCATCAGGGAAAAGCCCAAACGCCCACTCATCGCCCAGGAGAGCGCGATCAACAGAATCGCGATGCCCAGCGAAATACTCAGCAGGCGCTGATTGAGGGCGCGTTGCAGGAACGGTTCGAACTGGTGATAAGTAAAGTGGTGCAGGCCCCCCTGAAGGCGCTGGCGCAGTGCTTCAAGGGGACGCTGCCACGCCGGGGTTTGGCGCGGTTTGCGACTATGCGCCAGGTGAGCGGGTAGAATCACCAAGGCTTCCAGCCAGGAAATCAAGAATACCGTCACCACCACTACCGGCACGGTGGCAAAAATCAGTCCCAAAAAGCCGGGTAAAAATAGCAGCGGCAGGAAGGCGACGATATTGGACAGAATCGCAAAGGTTAGCGGCGTGGCAATTTCGCTGGCACCTTTGACCGCCGCATCGCGCAGTGAGTAACCCTCTTCCCGGTAGCTGTAGATATTCTCACCAACGATAATGGCGTCATCTACCACGATCCCCAGGGCGATAATAAAGGCGAACATCGACATCATATTGAGCGAGACGCCGATCCAGGGCAGAAACAGCATGGCACCCAGGAACGCCGTTGGAATGCCCAGGGTGACCCAGAACGCCAACCGCGCTTCCAAAAATAGCGCCATGAGTACCAATACCAGCGCTAGCCCCATCCAGGCGTTTTTTAACAGCAGGCTAAGACGATCTTCGTAAACTTCTGAGCTGTCGCGGGAAATATCCAGGCTGACGCCTTCTGGCATACCTGCGCGTAGGCGCTCAAGCTCACCGTTGACCGCTTCCGAAATACTGGTCGGGGTTTGATCACCAATCTGGTAAACATCCACAGAGAGACCGGGCTGGCCGTTATAAAACTCCTCTCGGTCGGTTTCGGCAAAGCCATCGCTGACTCTGGCGATCTCGCCCAGGGTAATCGGCGCCCCCTGGGTGCTGGTCAGAATCGGCAGCTCGGCAAAGGCCTCGGCACTGTTACGCCGTCCCTGATAGCGAATCAGCCATTCACCTTCTTCCGTAGTGAGCTGGCCACTAGCAAGATCAAGGGCTTCTTCGGCAATGCGGTTGGCAAGTTCCTGGTGATCAAGGCCATAGCGCTCGATGGCCTCTTCGTCCAAGTGGACTTGAATCTCTCGCTCGCGGTTGCCGGATAGCTCCGCACGGGAGATGCCGGAAGTGGCTTGCAGTTCACCGCGTACATCTTCGGCCGCGTTGTGCAGTGCTTCCAGACCGACTTGGCCGTAAACCTGTAGGCTCAACACGCTGCGGGAGCGCCCCGCGAGGGTAAAGCGGGGTGGATCGGCAGCGCTGGGTAGGGTTGTGATGGCGTTCACCGCCTGCTGGATATCCTGATAGGCGCGCATCACATCCACACCATCAATCAGCGTTGCGTAGACGCTGGCGCTGCCTTCACTGGCCGTCGCGGTCAGCTCGTCGATGCCCTCTACATCGGCAATCGCGGCTTCCACCGGTAGCAGCAGGCTCTGTTCCACATCCTCTGGTGTGGCGCCAGGGTAGCTGATAGTGACTTGCACAACTTCGATGTCGAATTCAGGGAACACTTCCTTCTTAATCGCTAGCGACGCCATTAGGCCGCCGACGATAAACAGCACCATCAATAAGTTGGGGGCTACCCCGTGATCTACCATCCAAGCCAATGGGCCGCGTGGTACCTTCATGATTCATCTCCCGGTCCATCTCCTGCTTGAGCCGGGGTGTCGTTGGGGTGACGAATGCGCACTAGCTGGCCTTCTCTGGGCTGGGCCAAGCCCGCGGTGACGACCTGCTGGCCGGTTTCCAAGCCGCCACGAATCAAAGCATCATCTTCCCCGCGATAAGCCAGGGTGACCGGCGTTCGGCGTAAACGATTCTCTTCATCTACCCGCCACGCTACGTCACCCGGGCGGAGAGCCGCAGAAGGTAGTGAAATAAGCTGCTCCTGAATAGCCGGTTGAAAAGAGGCGCGCAGGACATCGCCCAGGCGCAGGGCAGGGCCGTCGGTCTCTAGGGCGAGCGGGTCGTTAACCGCAATCAACAGCTGTGCCTGCAGGCCATTCTCTTCAAGGCTGGGTAGCATTGAGACCAGGAGTCCTTCGCGTGTGGCGCCTTCGGGCCAGCCGCGGCTGGTTAACGTAACGCTGCTGCCCGATTCCAGCCACTCCGTCCACTCGCTGGGAAGCGAAGCGCGCACCCAAAACTGCTCAACGCCCACCAAGTGGACTACTTCTGTACCCTGGCTGAGCAGGCTGCCGGCGCCGACCAGGCGCTCTTGTACCATGGCCCGCCAGGGAGCAGTGAGAGTGGCGCGTTCCACATTCAGCGCCGCTTGGTCGCGGGCCACTCGTGCTTGGGTGACTTGGGCCTGTGCTTGGCGCAGCTGCGGTTCGCGTAGTACCAGTGACCGCCGCTCTGCTGAGAGCTGACGACCAAAAGATTCGTACTCGCTGCGGGCGCGTTGCTGCTCCGCCTGCTCTAGCGCCAGCTGCGCTTGAGCATTGGACAACTGCGCCTCAGCATCTTCAAGGCTCAGGGCCAAGTCGGCTTGGTCTATATAGGCTACAGGGGCCTGCTGCTCGACCACCTGACCGGGCACAACGTTATCAGCAAAACGCTCCAATTGGCCCGCTACTCGGCTGGCCAGCATCGTCTCCTGCTCTGCTTCAACACGCCCAAAAGCGTACAGGTTGGGTGCCTGGGAACTGGCATTCACCGTGACAACGTCTACCACACTAGGCAGAGGCTCTGGCGGTGGGGTACGCTCTATACGCGGTGGTTGAGTAATGATCCACCAAGCAAGGGCCAATGTGGTAATAAGAATCAATAATGCGACCACAGCACCCAAACGAATGCGGCCATGTTGATTCGTAGCGTAATAGCGAGAAAGAGTCATTACCGCGCGTCATCCATTGGGAGCGAAAATTCCAGAAAAATAAGCGTATGATGCTAGGGTTTGTACGAAAAGTCGCCGAGCGAAGGCTAGATAAGGCAAAAATCAACGAAAAAAGGATCGGATTCGCGTGCGAATTTACGGGTGTAAATGAACATTTTGATCGGACTCGGGCACGAGTTGATTTTTAACGCCGTATTGGCGAGCGCAGGCAGTTTTCGTACAAAGCCCAGCATCGCGCATTGTTAAGCAGCCATTAGTCAAAAAATGTGCAAATAACATGCAATTGCCACTTAACCAGGCTTTCTTACAGCTAGATTTTCTTACAATTGGGTTCTCTTACAAATTGGCTTTCATTCACTTGGCTTTCTCTCACTTGAAAGCAATAGACTGACTGGTCTACTTTAGGCATATGAAAAATACTGCAACGCGCGACAAATTAATCGATAGCGGCGCCCAGCTGATTAGTCAGCAAGGCTACAACGCAACGGGCATTAATGCCGTTTTAAAAACCTGCGGTGTGCCTAAAGGCTCTTTCTATCACTACTTTTCCAGCAAAGAAGATTTCGGGTTGGCGGTGATCGAGCGTTTTGCCGCCAGCTATGATGAAACGTTGATGGCGCTGCTGGAAGATAATGACACGCCGCCGCTTGAGCGTCTAAAACGTTACTTCGCGGCTGGCCGTGAGCATATGCACGAGTGCGACCACGCCACGGGCTGTTTGATTGGCAACCTTGGCCAAGAGCTTTCGGGGCAGAGCGATACCTTCCGCGATGCGCTAAATCTAGTCTTTCAGCGCTGGGAGCAGCGTTTTGTGCGCTGCCTGGAAGATGCCCAGGCGCGGGGAGATATTGCCACCCATTCGCCCCCAGAAGCGCTAGCCAGCTTTATTCTTACCGGCTGGGAAGGCGCTATTCTACGCGCCAAGACGTTGAAATCCGTCGAGCCCATGGAACACTTTGAAAAGATTCTGTTCCAGCAAGTGCTGGTGCCTTCCTCTTAACGCTTACCTACTTAAACATCCGTGCTCTAGTGACGAGCTCTGAAGTGATGCTCATCAGCGGCCACATCGTTTCGAGTGGCGGCTATTAGAGCGTCATCAAGTGAAGGGTCGTCCAGTGTTATTAAACCGCACTGTGCCAGCGCTTCGCGCAGGCTGACCTGTTCATCCAGGCGTTGATACACCACCCGCACACAGCAGGGCATGCGTTCACTGTTATCCGCCACGCCTATTTTTAAGCCGGTCAAACGCGTTACTTGGCTCTGAAAACTCGGAAACAGAATCGTCTGAGTGATTTCATGGCCGTTAAGGGTTTCGTGGTCGACCAAAAAGAGTCGATCAGCAAGCTTAACCGCGGTACCTACATAACGATTGTGACACGGGCGGGAGCCGGGCGTGGTCTGCATCCGCTCGGTGCGCTGATAGACCACGCCACCTTCCCGTGCTTCCAGGCACACCAAAGTTCGCATTAACTGCCCCGGTCGCGACATTGAGTGATAAAGCTCAAAGTAACGGCCAATATAGCGCTCCATGCCTTCGCTGCCGCGCTGAACCAGCGCGTTAGGCCAAGGCAGCGTTGCTGGGGTTGCTTCTCTATTGAGCTGGCCGGTTTGTACCAGAGCACGAAAATCATGATGGGGTAGCGCGATATCCTCAGTGGTGACGCCGAAAAAGTGGCAAATGCGCTGAAGAGTGGCGTGGCTGGGGCGGTAGCGCCCACTCAGGTAGCGGTTAAACTGAGCACGGTTGATCGTTAAACGCCGACAAACCTCTGCAATAGACGGGTAGTAGCTGCAGAGCAGGCGCAGGTTGGCCACAAAATCGTCATGCATGGGGTGACTCGATTCTCTTGGTGTCGTGGCTGCCTAATGTGATGGTTCACGCCTCAGAGTGCAACGGCCTTGTGCCAGGGCCGTCGCGCCCATTAAGCAATTTTTTGTTTAAAAACCTTCCAAGACCAGTTTGCCGATCGTGCGGTTGCTCTCAATAAGTGCGTGCGCGCGTTTTAGATTCTCAGCATTAATGGGGCCTAACACCTCGCCTAAGGTGGTTGTTAGCCTTCCATCATCGACCATGGCTGCCACTTCTGTGAGCAGATCGTGCTGCTTGGCAAGATCGTCGGTGGTGAATAACGGGCGGGTAAACATCAGCTCCCAATGCAGCGAAAGGCTTTTCACTTTGAGCTTCCGCACATCGATCAGTTCCGGGTCATCAATCAGTGCCAATTTGCCCTGAGGCTTAAGGGCTTCAACAATGGCCTCAAAGTGGTGATCGGTTTGGTTAAGGCTGATCACCATATCCACCCCGTCAAAGCCTGCCACTTTAAGCGCCTGATCAAGTGGTTGGTGGTGGTCAATCACTGCGTCCGCGCCTAGCGACTTCACCCAGGATTGGCTTTCGGGCCGAGACGCCGTACCAATAACAGTAATATCGGTGAGCTGTTTGGCAAGTTGCACAAGGATTGAGCCCACGCCCCCCGCTGCGCCAATCACCAACAGGCTTTTGCCTTGGGTATCGCGCATGCCCAGCTCTAGCCGGTCAAACAGCAGTTCCCAAGCGGTAATGGCGGTTAATGGAAGCGCAGCGGCTTCAGTGTCAGAAAGGCTTTTTGGCGCTAGGCTGGCGATGCGCTCATCGACCAGTTGAAACTCGGCGTTAGAGCCTTGGCGAGCAACGTTACCCGCATACCACACCCGGTCACCTGGCTGAAAACGCGTAACGGCGCTGCCAACGGCATCCACAATGCCCACAGCATCGTACCCAAGTACGCGCGGCTCGCCGGTTTTCGGCAAGGCGCTGTTGCGCACTTTGGCATCAACGGGGTTTACGGAAATGGCGCTAACCGCAACACGAATATCGTGGGCTTCTGGTGTTGGGATCGGTAACTCAATCTCTTGAAGTGCATCAGGATGATCAATAGGCAGACTTTGGGTAAAGGCAATCGCTTTCATAATGGGGAGTCTCGTGAGTTGTCGTTGCGCCATCATGCCTGGATGTTGTTTTGCTAAAAAGAGGGGTAATCTTGCTAACAGTTTCTAATAAATTTTGAAGATAGCAGGCGCCAGGGGGTCTAATGCGTGTCGATGATCTAAAAGTGCTGACCTATGCCGCCGAGTACGGCAGCCTTTCTGCCGCTGCGCGGGAGTTAGCGATTACTCCAGCGGTGGCCAGTGTGGCCATCAAACGTTTGGAAGACGCGCTAGGCACACGGCTATTGGTGCGCTCTACCCGCAGTTTGCGGCTAACCACCGCGGGCGCACACTACCTTGTGCACGCTAAAGCGGCGCTCAATGCTCTCAACCAAGGCGAGAAAGAACTTCACCGCGAGCGCCAAGAGATCGCTGGAGAGCTCAGTCTTGCCATGCCTTCCGACCTGGGTCGCAATGTGCTGCTGGGCTGGTTGGACACCTTTATGGCCCAGCACCCGCAGTTGCATTTACGCCTGCGAGTAAGTGACCGCGTGAGTGACCTGTTCCGCCAACCCGTAGAAATCGCCCTGCGATACGGCGTTCCAGAAGACTCCAGCCTCGTCGCATTGCCGCTTAAAAGCGATAACTATCGCGTGGTATGTGCCTCTCCAGACTATATTACGCGTCATGGCAGTCCTGCTTACCCCGACGATTTACACCAGCACAACTGTCTGTGTTTCGTGCTTGGCGAACGTGTTCATAACCAGTGGAAGTTTGGGAGTGACAACATCAACGTAAAAGGCAATCGGGTGAGCGACGATGCCGATTGTGTGCGGCGCTGGGCATTGGCTGGCGAGGGCATTGCTTACAAGTCACGGCTAGACGTTGAAGAAGATCTTCGCAATGGTCGCCTAGTGGCAATGCTGGAGGAGTTTCCCTGCGAGCCAACGCCGCTTTACCTTGTGTGCCCTCATCGCCTTTCATTGACGCCTGCCGTGATAGCGTTAAAAGACTTTCTTATTCAGCAGTTAAAAGGTTACAGCCGCTAGCGACTGAGGTCAGGGTTTAACATCAACTTGTATTGCGAATCACTGATATAGGCGTTTATAAAAGGGTTACGCGATTACGTTGTGTTAGTTACATTGCCAGCAGACCAGGAGAACACCATGTTTCATGGGTTTGAAAAACAAACGCGCCACGTTAATGGCGTCGAGATCGCTTTTCGAATGGGTGGCAGAGGCCCGGCACTGCTACTGCTTCATGGCCACCCTCAGACCCACGTGATTTGGCACAAAGTAGCAGAAGAACTTGCCCAACATTTCACCGTTATCGCCGCGGATCTGCGCGGATACGGTGACAGCAGTAAACCCGACGATGATCCTGAGCATCTAAATTACTCCAAGCGCGCTATGGCGCAGGATATGGCTGAGCTAATGAGCGCGCTGGGTTTCGAGCGTTTTAAAGTGCTGGCCCATGATCGCGGCGCGCGGGTCGCCCACCGTTTAGGTGTTGACCACGCTGAACGCGTAGAGCGCATGGTGCTGCTGGATATCGCCCCGACGCTTGCCATGTATCGCGGCACCAACGAGGCCTTTGCACGCAGTTACTGGCACTGGTTCTTCTTGATTCGGCCTCAGCCGCTGCCGGAAATGCTGATCCAGAGCGATCCCACCCAATATCTGAAAAGCGTAATGGGTGCCCGCAGTGCCGGTATGGCGCCTTTCTCCTCAGAAGCCCTGGCCGAATATGAGCGCTGCTTGTCGCTCCCCGGTACCGCCACCGGCATTTGCGGCGACTACCGCGCCAGCGCCACGATTGATTTAGCGCACGATCAGGCAGATATCGACGCGGGTGTAAAACTCACCTGCCCGATAAAAGTGATGTGGGGCGCTGAAGGCGCTATTGAAGCCTGCTTCGATGCTTTAAGCGAGTGGCAAAAAGTCGCCACCGATGTAGACGGCAAAGCGCTGCCTTGCGGCCACTACATCGCTGAGGAAGTTCCTGAAATGCTGCTTGAGGAAGCGCTGTCGTTTCTATGCAAGAAAGGATGACAATAGTGTTTAGATAAACCGATCATAGCCTGGCGGCAGATCGGTTTATTTATTTCCGTCTTTAACGCTCGATACTGCTAACAATAAGCGCCGCATTGACGCCACCAAAACCGAATCCGTTGCACAATACATGCTTAGTGACGTGCTTATGATGAGTCGCCGTGACGAAGGTTAAATCCTGCATATCATCATCGCAGTGCTCAAGATTGATGGTAGGCGGAAGTTGCTGCGTATTGGCTGCCAATACAGAGAAAATACTCTCTATGCCCCCTGCTGCGCCTAAGAGATGGCCTGTGGCGGCTTTCGTTGCCGAAATCGGGATGGCGGGCAAGCGCTCGCCGAATACATTACGCAATGAGGCAATTTCAGCCCGGTCGCCAACGGGGGTCGAGGTAGCGTGGGCATTGATATGGTCAATAGCATCAGTGGTAAGGTTCGCCATGCCTAGCGCTGCTTGAATCGCTGCTGCTGCGCCAGCCCCATCTTTTGGGCCTGCCGTTAGATGATAGGCATCTGCGCTGGTGCCGTAGCCGCTAATCACCGCTAACGGCGTTGCACCCCGCGCGACCGCATGCTCAAGCGTTTCGATCACCATAACGCCAGCGCCTTCTCCCATCACAAAACCGTTACGGGCTTTATCAAAGGGTCTGGACGCGCGTTCAGGGTTGTCTGCTTCTGTGGAAACGGCCTTTAGAGCGTTAAAGCTGGCGAGTGAAAGCGGGTCAATACATGCCTCGGCACCGCCGACGAGGGCTACATCGGCTTCTCCATTGCGTATGATGCGCATACCGTCGCCAATCGCCTGTAGACCTGCCGCGCAAGCCGTTACTGGGCACCCCAGTGGGCCTTGAAAACCATAGCGAATGGACAGATTGCCCGCAGCCAAATTGGCTAGAAAGGCGGGCACCGTGAAGGGGGAAAGTTTGCGATAGCCTCGCTCGGCAAGGGTTTTTTGGGCTTGAGTAATGGTAGGGAAGCCGCCAATGCCGGAACCAATAATGGTGGCCGTTCTGCGTTTCTGAGCCTGCTCAACGGGAAACCAGTTGGCCTGTGACAGTGCCTCTTTGGCTGCCGCCAATGCGTAGAGGCTGAACAAGTCCATTTTGCGCTGCTCTTTGGGGTCAGCTATCTCATCCAGGTCAATACCGCCGCTGGGGTCATGGCTAATGCTCGGCACCACCCCGGCAATTTTGATCGGGATATTACTTGTGTCAAAGCGGTCAATGGTGCTGATGCCAGACTGACCGTTAACCAGTCGCTGCCAACTTGTGTTGACGCTGTTGCCTAGCGGGCTGACCATACCCATGCCAGTAATCACGATAGGTGAGTGCATAGTGACTCCTGAATTATTGATATGGTCACCCTAGCAATGGGCAATATATGATCAAGATAATATTTAGCTGACGAGGTAGATATGCCTTATCCCAAGAGCCATAAATCGAAAACCAAAGAGCGCATTTTGGCTTCGGCGACAGAGCTATTCAGCCGCAATGGGTTTCAAAAGGTGTCGATCGGTCAGATCATGAAGCTAGCCAAGATGACCCATGGCGCCTTTTATGCACATTTCGCTTCAAAAGAGGCCCTTTACAATGAGTCTGTGCGTCTGACCATTGATAACAGCCGAGCAGCGAGACTGGTAAAAGGCCCGCTTTCGTTGCAGCACTTAACCGAGTTAGTCGCTAACTACTGCAATCTCCAAGAGTTGGAAGCTAAGCATAAGCCGGGGCCTGAAGCGGTACTGTTCAATGAAATAGGCAGTGAAAAAGCAGAAATCCGCACTATGTTTGAAGCGTCATATATGAGTATGAAAAAGATGCTTGAAACGCGATTGATAGCGCTGAGTAAGCTGAAACAACTTCCCTTTGCCGATGACCGCAAAGCGATTGCTGATAAATCCCGGGTCATATTGGCCTCCTTGATAGGGGCCGTCGCCATTGCCAAAAGTTTGCCGGGGGAGGTGGAGCGAAAGCAGGTGTTGGTAGCCACACAACGCCAGATTTTGCTGATGCTCGGGGTCAGCGAAGCTGAGGCGGAGCGTATGATGCAAGCTCAATAGTGCGTGAAGAGAACCCCGAGTTGCTGCTGTAGTAAGAACAACCATTTTTGCACGACATGTGGTAGATGATTTGGGAGACTGACCAAGACGAAGCGGGTAAAAAACTGGATAATGGGCCGCAATTCGCCTACTGCCCACTGCTAGTCAAACTCATTGCTCCGGATGCCCGCTCATGGAAATCAAAGTTAACTATCTCGACAACCTCCGCCTGGAGGCCAAGTTCGACGATTTTACGGTTATCTCCGACCAGCCGATTCGCTATAAAGGTGACGGCTCGGCACCGGGGCCGTTTGACTACTTCCTGGCATCGTCTGCCATGTGTGCGGCCTACTTTGTAAAGGTGTATTGCAACGCCCGCGATATTCCTACCGAAAATATTCGTCTTTCCCAGAATAATATCGTCGATCCGGAAGATCGCTATAAGCAGATTTTCAAAATCCAGGTCGAGCTGCCTGAAGATATTTCTGAAAAAGACCGCCAGGGCATTCTGCGCTCCATTGACCGCTGCACGGTCAAGAAAGTGGTGCAAACTGGCCCTGATTTCCAAATCGAGACGGTAGAAAACATCGATGAGGACGCCCAGGCGCTGCTTATGGGCGCGCCGGAAGGCGGCAGTACCTACATCGAAGGTAAAGACCTGCCGCTGGAGCAGACCATTGCCAATATGAGCGCGATCCTTGCTGACCTGGGCATGAAGATCGAAATCGCCTCCTGGCGTAATATCGTGCCTCATGTTTGGTCATTGCATATTCGCGATGCGGCCTCCCCCATGTGCTTTACCAACGGCAAAGGCGCGACCAAAGAGAGTGCGCTGTGTTCGGCGTTGGGCGAGTTTATCGAACGTCTGAGCTGCAACTTCTTCTATAACGACCAGTTCTTTGGCGAAGAGATGGCGGGCAGCGCCTTTGTTCACTACCCCAATGAGAAGTGGTTCAAGCCGGGCCCGAACGATGAACTGCCTGCGGAAATCCTCGACGAGCACTGCTTGGCGATCTATAACCCGGAAGGCGAGCTGTGCGGCTCAAACCTGATCGATACCAACTCGGGGCGCGAAGACCGGGGCATTGTCTCGCTGCCTTATGTGCGTCAATCCGATGGCGAAACGGTTTACTTTCCTTCCAACCTGATCGAAAACCTGTTCCTGAGTAACGGCATGAGCGCGGGCAATACCCTGGTGGAAGCCCAGGTGCAGTGTCTGTCGGAAATTTTCGAACGGGCAGTGAAGCGTGAAATCCTTGAGCAGGAGCTAACCCTGCCGGATGTACCGCAGGAAGTGTTAGCAAAGTACCCAAGCATAGTAGAGGGTATTAACGCTCTGGAAGCCCAGGGGTTCCCAGTGTTGGTCAAAGATGCCTCCATGGGCGGGCAGTTCCCGGTGATGTGCGTCACCTTGATGAACCCGCGCACCGGTGGCGTGTTTGCCTCCTTTGGTGCCCACCCAAGCTTTGAAGTGGCGCTGGAACGCAGCTTGACCGAGCTGCTACAAGGTCGAAGTTTCGAAGGCCTGAACGATCTGCCGCTGCCCACTTTTAACTCACAGACGGTTTCCGAGCCCAACAACTTCGTTGAGCACTTTATCGACTCGGTGGGCGTGGTCTCCTGGCGCTTCTTTAGCGCCAAGCCCGATTTTGAATTCAGCGAGTGGGACTTCTCCGGCAGCAACGAGGAAGAAGCCGAGACACTGTTTGGTATCTTTGAAGAGCTGGGTGCCGAAGTGTATATGGCGGTACACGAAGACCTGGGCGCGCCGGTGTGCCGAATTCTGGTGCCGGGCTACTCGGAGGTATATCCCATCGAAGATCTGATCTGGGATAACACCAATAAGGCGCTGGATTACCGCGAGGATATTCTTAATCTGCATCGCCTCGACGATGATCAACTGACTGACCTGGTCGAGCGGCTGGAAGAGAGCCAGATGGATGACCACGCCGATATCATTACGCTGATTGGTATCGAGTTTGATGAAAACACCGAGTGGGGACAGCTGACGATTCTGGAACTGAAGCTGTTGGTCTACCTGGCGCTTGGCCGTCACGAAGAAGCGCTGGACTGTGTGCAGATGTTCCTGCAGTACAACGACAACACCGTCGAGCGCGGCCTGTTCTACCAGGCGGTGAACGCGGTGCTGGAAATTGTGTTGGATGACGAGCTGGCGCTTGAAGATTATCTGCATAACTTCCAGCGCATGTTCGGCGAAGCCACCATGGTGGCGGTGGTTGGTTCAGTGAGTGGCGAGGTACGTTTCCACGGCCTAACGCCCACTAACATGCAGTTAGAAGGCCTAGAGCGCCACCAGCGCTTGATTGAAAGCTATAAAAAGCTCCACGCTGCTCGGGCGGCAAAAGCGGGCATCTAAGCATTATCCAAAAATGATGATCGTTAACTGCTGGCGTTACGGCGCCAGTAGAGAAGCCGGTTTGCTCCGTACAGTCGGTCTAATCAGCAGAGTGGAACCAGGATTGGTGACTGAGGAATTCGATTAACTCGCTGCGAAACAGCTTGGCCCGCGCTGAAAGGCTTCGCCGGTAGGGCCATACCAGGAAAATTTCCCTGTTGAGCCCCTGCCACTCAGGCAGTACTCGGATTAACTCCCCCGTTTGTAGGCTGTTGGCCACCATGCTGGTAGGCATCAAGGAAACGCCGGCGCCCGATTGGGTGAGATTCAGCACAATACTCATGTCGTTACTGATGTGAAAATGGCTTTTGCGGCAAGTGTACTGACTGCCTTCCCTGTGCGTGAGATGCCAGTCGCTAAACATTTTGGCGGCCACGCTGGGGCACGCTTCTAACTCATCAATCTTACTGGGAAGAGGATGCATCATGGTGGGTGATGCCACCAATATGAGCTCTATATAGCCCAGGTATTTCTGGATCAGCGTATCGTCTTTTTGTGGCCCAGAGCGTAGTGCAATATCCGCTTGTTGGCCGCGAATGTCGGCTACGTTGTTGTCCAGCTCGATGGTCAGCGAAATCTCAGGGTAGCGATGGATAAAGTGACGCCAAAATGCATCTAGCGGCCCGCTGCCCAAATTGACCGGCGCCATAATTTTCAACGGCCCGCTTAGGCTATGCAGCGTTTGATCCAGATCCAAAATGCGCTGATCTAGTGCGAGCACCAATTCCTCACATTCGCGGTAGTAGGATTCGCCGTGAGGCGTCAACGTCAACCCCTTGGTTGAGCGATAGAGCAACTCAACGCCTAGCGTGGCTTCTAATGCGCTTATACGCCTCGACACGGTGGCAATAGTCATCTTCAACGGTGCCGCCGCAGCCGTGAGACTGCGTTGATTAGCGGCCACGATAAAGATATTTAGGTCATCTAACGAGGGTTTTCGCATTTTGCAATTCTGTAAAATTGATTCTCATATATTGGCATATATTACCGTTATAGATGTTTGTTAATCTACCTGCACTTATACATCATCCTTAGGTACTCTCATGAAACATAGAATTATCTTCGCTATTCTCATGTCGTTTACGCTATCGCTAATTATGTCTGCCTGGGTGACCTACGTGAATATCGGCATGCATGCTGATTTTGTTGGCATCTGGATGCACGCTTGGTTTCTTGCCTGGCCAGCCGCTGGGATCATTGCGTTTATCAGCGGCCCCTTTATCCATAAGTTAGCCCACCGCATTGCCGAGAAGGTCTGACGGCTTGCCTGATGCACTATGGTGCACCCACTGATGCAGCGAGTGCACACAACTGCACCGCTGCGCCAAATTTAATCCTGCCCCACACTTGGTAAAACGTTCTCCGCGGCGCGAATTCCACAAGCGCGATAACAAACGACGCGAATTCAAACATAACGCTAATACAAAAACGCGGAGAGAATCACATGCTCGATATGCTCAATGACCTCCTGTGGGGGAAGGTTCTACTAGTGCTGCTGGTGGGCGTTGGCATCGGTTTTACCGTTGCGTCCCGCTTTGTACAGTTTCGTTATTTCGGTGAGATGTTTCGCATCCTCGGTTCCGGCCAAGCCTTTAAGCGCAATAAACACGGCCATTTAAGCTCGTTTCAGGCGCTGGTGCTCTCAGTGGCTGGGCGCGTTGGTGGTGGCAACATCGCCGGCGTAGCGGTTGCGATTACCTTGGGTGGCCCAGGGGCGATTTTTTGGATGTGGTTGGTGGGTTTAATGGGTATGGCCACCAGCTTTTTGGAATGCACCCTGGCACAGACCTATAAAGAAGCCGAAGGTGACGGCACCTATCGCGGCGGCCCCGCGTACTACATTGTTAAAGGGCTGGGTAAGCAGTGGCGCTGGCTGGCAGCGTTCTACTCGGTACTGCTGCTGTTGACCTTCGGTTTTGCCTTTACCGCACTGCAATCCTATGCGGTGGCAACCTCTTTCGGCGATGCTTTTGGCGTACCGGTGCTTTATAGCGGTATTGCCCTGGCGATGCTGGTAGGGCTGATTATTTTCGGCGGTATTAAGCGTATTGCACGTATTTCCGAGGTTTTGGTGCCCTTTATGGCGGTGAGCTATATCGCCATTGCGCTGCTGGTCATCGCCATGAATATTACGGAAATACCTGGCGTGATTGTGCTGATTGTAAAGAGCGCTTTCGGCCTTGAACCACTGATTGGTGGCGGTATTGGCGCGGCAATTATGATGGGCCTGAAGCGTGGCCTGTTCTCTAATGAAGCGGGCTTGGGTAGTGCGCCAAACGTCGCGGCGGTGGCCTATGTGCCGCACCCTGCCAACCAGGGCATCGTGCAGGCGTTTTCGGTATTTATCGATACCGTGATTATCTGTTCCGCCACGGCGTTTGTGATTCTGCTCAGCGGTGCTTATGACCCGACCGTAGGTGCTGGTGTTGAAGGCATCGCCCTGACCCAGGCAGCGCTGGCCGACCATGTGGGCGAATGGGGCCGCACTTTTGTCAGTTTGGCACTGTTGCTGTTTGCGTTTAGCACCATTCTCTACAACTACTACTTGGGTGAGAACAGCCTCAACTTCTTTAGCCGCGACAACCAGAACCTGTTTAACGCCTTCCGCGTTGCCATCGTGCTGTTGGTTTGCTGGGGCGCGACCACTGATTTGGGCACCGTGTTCGGCTTTGCTGATGTCACCATGGGGCTGCTCGCCGTGGTCAACCTGATTGCGCTGATCATGCTGTTCAAGTGCGGCCTGCGCATTTTGAAGGACTTCGATGGTCAGCGTCGGCAGGGCATCAAACAGCCGATTTTTGACGCTAACCAGCACCCAGATCTTGACCTGGATCCAAAAGCCTGGGAGCTAGAGCCTGAAGAGGCCGAAGCGTTAAAGCAGCGCCTGGAAGGCGTGCCTGCGAAGTAAGTATTTATTTAGACGACTGTACTGATTAGGAAAGGAGTGGCCATGCCCCGCGTACTGATGCTCTATACCGGTGGGACTATTGGTATGCAGCCATCGTCACAGGGTTATATACCTTGCGCGGGGCTGGCCGAACGCCTAGCGGCGCATTTGGCATTGGACGATCTTTACCGGCTGCCAGCGTTTGATGTGCTGGAAATGCAGCCGTTGATTGATAGCGCCGAGCTAATGCCAGAGGCCTGGAACCGTTTGGTGGCACAGCTGGAAATCCACTGGTCGTGCTATGAAGCGTTTGTGATACTCCATGGCACCGATACCATGGCGTACAGCGCCGCGGCGCTTTCGTTTATGCTCGGTGCGTTGAATAAGCCGGTGATCTTCACCGGCTCCCAAATTCCCCTGGGTGAGCCAAGAAGCGATGCGCTGAATAATGTGTTCAGCGCGCTGCAGCTTGCGGTTCACCCCGCAACACCTTGTGAAGTAAGCCTGGTGTTTCACGACCGGCTGTTGCGCGGTAACCGAGCCCGCAAGGTGCGCACTCAAGGCTTGGATGCCTTCGACTCACCCAACTTCCCCTGGCTTGCCGAGCTTGGCATTGGTATAAACTTCCCTCAGCCCTCGGCGCTGCTAAGCGGTAAACCGAATTTTGCACCTATTGAGGTGGACGACGAGGCGGTGGCGGTACTGCCGCTGCATCCAGGAATGTCGCTGCGCCGCGCAAAGGCGTTGCTGGCGGATAAAACGCTAAAAGGGCTGGTGCTTTATAGCTACGGGGTTGGCAACCCGCTTAGCTTTGAAGGCGAGCTGCTTGACGCCTTGAAGGCGGCCAGCGAGAGAGGCGTAGCGCTGCTTAACGTCACCCAGTGTGCCCAAGGCGAGGTAGTGCAGGGCGCCTACGCCACCGGTGCCGCACTCAATCAAGCGGGCGTGATTGCCGGAAGTGATATTACCCTGGAAGCAGCTATCGCGAAACTAACCGTACTCATTGGGCAAGGGCTGGTGGGGTCAATGCTGAGCAAGGCATTGAGTGCGCCCATGCGCGGTGAGTGTAGCCGTTAAGCTTATCAGCGGGAAGAAACGCTCAGCGCGGTGACGGTTAGCAAGATGATCCCCATACCGACCATTTGAATAACGCCCAGGCTTTCGTTTAACACCGCTACACCAAACAGGGTGGCGGTAATCGGCTCGACCATGGCAACCATGGAGGCTAGCGCAGGTGCCGCATGCTTGATACCTACCACGTACAGCAGAAAAGATAGTCCAGCGCCGAGAATGCCCAGCGCCACAAACAGCGGCAGCTCCGGAGCGCTGATAACGCTGACAGCCTGGTTAATGTCCGTTGGAAACAGCAGTGCGATGGCTAGCACGGTGAAGGCGACCGAAAGAATTGCCTGAGGACTGCCATGGGGCGCGGCATACTTGAAACCAAAAATGAACGCTGTATAAGAGAGCCCGGCAAGCAGCCCGGTGCCTACGCCAATTAACGAGAGACCACTGGCGCTGATGGCATACAGCTTGGTTAACAGCACAATACCCACCATGACCAGCGCAATGGCCAGCCACTTGGCAGCGGTGGGGCGCTCTAGTTTGAGGGAAAATGAGACGAGGTAGACAAAAACAGGGGCGCAGTACATCAGGGTGGCAGCGACCGCAACGTTGCCATACTCAATACTAAGAAAATAGAACGTAAAATTGCCAGCGACGCCCAGGCCTGCAACCACTGACCAGAACCAAAGCCGCTTGCTGTTTAGGCCGCTATGCCGACGTTGAAGCAGCAGCCACCCAAGTGCGAAGAGAAGCCCTATAAACCCTCGATAAAATGACACGACGGCTGCATCCCAGCCGTCGTCTAACAAAATGCCTGCGATTCCCCCAGATATCCCCCAGCAGAAGGCCGCCAGCGCTATCAATAAACTGCTTGCGCCTGCCATATTTCACCTATCGTCCTTGAGCGGTAAACACTCGGGAGCAACGAATGTTTAAACGCATTTCTACTGCTTAGCGATGGCTCCTGATCTACTGCCTGTAGACCTTAATGCGGCTCCCCTGAAAGGTAGACGCTGAGCCCAGTGAACGAAAGCCAGCTAACACCAGCTATCCAAAAAACCAGTAACACACCGCAATCGCAGTGGTTACTCCCGCCACATCGGCGACCAACGCACAGCCCAACCCGTGGCGAATGCGAGTGATACCCACGGCGCCAAAGTAGACAGCCAGCACATAGAAGGTGGTTTCAGTGCTACCTTGCATAGTGGCCGCGAGTAGCCCGGCGAAGCTGTCTACGCCGAAAGTATCCATGGTTTCGATCATCATGGCGCGGGCGCCGCTGCCAGAAAGCGGTTTCACAAAGGCGGTGGGGAGAGCATCGACAAAGCGGGTGTCCCAGCCAAAGCCTTCTACTATCCAGCGGATACCGCCTAAGCCAGCGTCTAAAACGCCGCTGGCGCGCAGTACGCCGACTGCCACCAGCATGGCGATCAAGTAAGGCAGCAACGTGATGGTAAAGCTCAGCCCCTCTTTTGCACCTTCAATAAAGGCGTCGTACACCCTCACCCCACGTAACGCCCCGACCATTAAAAACATCATCACGATGCTAAATAGCGTCAGGTTACCGACTAGCGTAGAGGCCGCGGCTAGCGCCTGGGCGGACATGCCTGCCAGCGTGGTTATCAGTAGCCCCAACGCAAGTGCAGCAATCGCTAAATAGGCTAGCACCACGGGCTGCCAGAGTTTTAAGCGCTGCATCAGTGCCACCGCCAAAAGCCCTGCCAGGCTGGAGGCGGTTGTCGCTAGTAAAATAGGTAAAAAGACCAGAGTGGGGTCGGCGGCGCCTTGCTGGGCGCGATACATAAAAATCGTTACCGGCAATAGCGTGAGAGAAGAGGTATTGAGCACCAGAAACAGAATTTGTGCGTTGCTGGCGGTCTCACTGCTGGGGTTAAGGCTCTGCAGCGAGTGCATCGCCTTGATGCCAATCGGTGTGGCGGCGTTATCCAGACCCAGGATATTCGCCGCGAAGTTCATGCTGATCAGCCCCATAGCAGGGTGGCCGCGAGGAACCTCTGGCATCAAGCGGCAGAACAGCGGGTCGAGCACCCGTCCAAGCAGGCGAATCAAGCCTGCCTTTTCGGCAATCGAAAGAAACCCTAGCCACAGCGTCATGGTGCCCAGCAGCACCAGGATAATATCAACGCTCACTTCCGCCATGTCGAACAGTGACTGCACCAAGCGGGCAAATACCTCGCTATCGCCGCCAACCAACCACTGCCAGAGTGAGGCCGCGAAGGCAGCGATAAAGAAGCTTAACCAAATTCCGTTGAGCATGGGGAGTGGGCATCCTGGGGGGTAAGAGTTTTTATATCTCCAGCAATGCCACTTATCCTAACCAATGAGCGCCCGTCACCGCTAACCCGACAGCGAAAGAAAGAACAGAATCAGCGGCGGGGAGAGCAGTGAAAGGATAAAACCGCTGACCACGGCAATGGGTACGCAGGCCACACCGCCGTGCTGCTGAATGACGGGCAGGGTGAAATCCATGGAGGTGGCGCCGCCGTAACCAATCGCCAGTGCGGTATGGCGGTGAATCACCAGTGGAATCAATATAAACGCCAGCAGCTCCCGGGTCAGGTCGTTGAAGAACGCCACACCGCCCATCAGTGGGCCTAGCTGGTCGCCGATCAAGATGGCCGAAAGAGAGTACCAGCCAAAGCCTGACGCCATCGCCAGGCCTTCGTTCCAGCTTAATGAGAGCAGCGGGGCGGCAGCCAAGCCTGCCAGCAGCGAACTTATTGCTAGCGTCACCGCAATCGCCAGCCCCATGCGGTTAAGTAAGATCTGCCTGAGTGGCATGCCGGAGTTACGCAGCTGGCAGCCAATCAGTGCCAGCAGCAGGTAGAGTACCCATTCGGCCAGTAAATCTGCGCTGTTGAAAAGCCTATCACCCAGGAGTGGCCCCAGCAGCAGGCCAGCGATAACTCCCCCTGCCACCACGGCGACCAATAACAGCGAACCCTGCATGGCCGCCAGCTTACTGGTCGGAGCATTTTTCACCACCGGTGAGCTACCGGCCTTAAGCGTTAAACGGCGCGATAGCCACCATAGTGCTGCTAAGTTAAACAGCGTGGTAATGCTAAATAACAGCAAGGCGTTGCCACCCAGGCGCGAAAGCTGGCTAGTCAGGTTTTCAAGCCCGGCAAGGCTTATGCCCATGAAGAGCAGAATCAGGTAAACCGAGCCATTAACCGCTCGGTTGATCAGGTTCTGTAACTGTATGGAACGGACGCGAACCAGATAGCCAAGAAAAAGCGGTAGTAGAACAATCAATAAACCGGAAAACATTTAGGGCGTCGCGCCACCGTTTGGGTTGAAGTTAGTTAATGTCAGCTGCGTTTCGCGGCGACCCTCTTTTCGATACACCGCAGAAAGAATCAGCCCGGGCCAGTCAGGGTGAAAGCTAATGGTTAGCAGGCGGTCGGGCTTCTCGATATCAATGAGCGATACGTTCAGTGCTTCAAACTCTCCTGCGGGAACCTCAATGCTGCCTGGGGCGGTAACATAATATTGAAAGTGCTCATCGCGGCCTTTTTGATCGACAAACTCAATCGCGCAGGGCGTGCTTTGTGTACAGTTTTCGTGTCCCGCCCGGCGGGAGAGATCAAATAGCGCCGCTTGGCGATCTAAAGTGGGGATCTCACCTTCGTTCAGTTGATAGCTATCACCCACGCCCAGCACCGAATAGCTGCTGCTAAAGAGCAGAGCGTTGGTGTCATTGCCATTGAGCGAAAAACGGCTGAACTCCTGGCCGCGCGCCACGGTGATTGAAAAGCGCATATCGCTTAACCAGTGATTCCCTTCGTTAGAGAGGCGATGGGTAATGGTAGCCCCAGGCCAACCGCGAACCTCAAGCCGGTACTGTGCTTCAAAGGGTTGGGGGGCTTCAAAGGGCTGCGGCTCTTTGAACGTCTCAGTTGCTAATGCCATGCCACTTGAGCAGGAAATAGCAAAACCCAACCCCACACACCTGAGCGCGCGGCCAGGTAGTCGTGCGAAAACATTGACCAAGGGCCTTTCCTCCATAAAGGGTATCTTCCTAAGAGCCTTTAGCCACTGCTTGGTTCCCAGCGCGCCAGTATAGCCTGGGTGAGGGGTGGCGTCAGTAACCTGCTTCCGGGTTGATGGTGGAGAGTTTTTCACCCGATTCAAAGGCATGCAAGTAAGCGATCACTTGGTCGATGGCATCATTCAGCGGAGTAGGCGCCGCCATATGGGGTGTGACGATTACCTTAGGATGCTGCCAGAGCGGGTTGTCAGTGGGCAGTGGCTCTTCCTGGAAGACATCCAATAGCGCACCCCGCAGGTGCCCCGGCTGGTTACCGCTACCCAGTGCTTCCAATAGCGCCTGCTCATCAATCAAGCTACCCCGGCCAGGATTAATCACACTAGCCCCTTGGGGCAGCTGGGCCAGCCGCTCGGCGTTGAGAATATGTTGAGTGGCGGCCGTATCGGGCAAAATGGTGATCAGGCTCTGCACTTGGCCGAGCAGTTCGCTTAATCCATCATCGCCATGAAAGCAGTGCACGCCACGGATCTGCTTGGGGGAGCGGCTCCAGCCCAGTACAGGGAAACCTGCTTGCTCCAAGGCGCTGGCCACAAAGCTGCCAATAGCGCCCAGGCCTAATACACCCACCGGCCACTGGGATTTTTCCACCACCTCTTGCGGCTTCCAAGTGGCGTTTTGCTGCTGCTCTGAGTAACGATCCATGCTGCGGTAAAAGTGCAGTACGCCATAGAAGGCGTAATCGGCCATCAGCTCGCCCATGCCCGCATCGCGCAATTTTACAATTGGCACGTCGCTGGGCAGGCCTGGGGTTTTCAGCAAATAATCCACCCCTGCGCCTAAATTGATGATGCCTTTGAGCTGGGTCTGCTCTTGCAGTAAATGGGCGGGGGCTTTCCAGATGGCGAGATAGTCAGCGTCTTTACGCTCATCCGCTGGTGCCTCGCTGGTGAGTACGGTGGCTTGGGGCAACGCTTCCGCAAGCGCCGCTTGCCACTGTGCCGCCTCATCAATATGCACAACAATTTTCATTTCGTTTCCTCTCGCTAAACGTGTTTCCAATGCAGGTTATCATGGTGAGCGATAGGTGCCGTTGCAAGCTCGCATAGTGCAAATAACGATGCCGTATGCACTTTTTGTCATAAAGCCTTTGACCGCTAACCAAGGGTCGGTGCTAGTATCGGCTTAAGACGACATTGGCGGGCCTGCTGCAAGCGCGGCAGATGCAACCCCGACGCCTGATCGGTGGTGGCCAGGTCGATCCTGTGGCCCAGCGTTGCGTGCCTATAGTAGGCAGTGCGCTGGTTCTTGGTGATCTTTAATGGCGAGTTGCCCGATGACTCAGGTTTCCCTGCCTTTCACGCGCGAAGAGTACGCTAACCGCCTGTGGAAAGTGCGTGCTGAAATGGCCAGTCGTGGTATTGACGTACTGATCGTCAGTGACCCTTCCAATATGGCTTGGCTGACCGGCTACGACGGTTGGTCGTTTTATGTGCATCAGTGTGTGCTGGTGGGCCTTGAAGGCGAGCCGGTATGGTTCGGGCGGCGTATGGATGCCAACGGTGCTCTGCTCACCTGTTGGATCGATCCCGAAAACATTACCTACTATCCGGATTACTACGTACAGAATCCGGACATGCACCCGATGGAGTATCTGGCTCAGTCGATCATGCCGGATCGCGGCTGGCATCTGGGGGTGGTGGGTATGGAGATGGATAACTACTACTTCTCCGCCAAGGCCTATCTAAGCCTACTGCGCGAACTCCCCCATGCGCGTTTTATGGATGCCAATGCGCTGGTTAACTGGTGCCGGGCGATCAAATCGCCGCAAGAAGTGGCCTATATGCGCATTGCCGCCAAGATTGTGGAAGGCATGCATACGCGTATTCTTGAAGTGATTGAGCCTGGCTTGCCCAAGAGCAAGCTGGTGTCAGAGATTTACCGCGTTGGCATCGAAGGTTTTGTGGATGAGAACGGCAAAGTATTTGGCGGCGACTATCCCGCCATCGTGCCCATGCTGCCTACTGGTAAAGACGCCGCCGCGCCACACCTAACCTGGGACGACACGCCGTTCCGCAAAGGTGAAGGTACTTTCTTTGAGATTGCCGGGGTGTTTAAACGCTATCATGCGCCGATGTCGCGCACCGTATTTCTGGGCACACCGCCGACGGATTTTATTCGCGCGGAATCAGCTCTGCTAGAAGGCATCGAAAATGGTTTGGCAGTGGCCAAACCTGGTAACCGTACGGCGGATATCGCCATGGCACTGGGTGCGGCGATGGATAAATACGGTTTTGACCGTGGCGGCGCCCGCTGTGGTTACCCTATCGGTATCTCCTATCCGCCCGACTGGGGCGAGCGCACCATGAGTCTGCGCCCCTCGGATGAAACCATTCTCCAGCCAGGCATGACGTTCCACTTCATGCCTGGGCTATGGGTCGATGACTGGGGTCTGGAAATTACCGAAAGCATTCTGATTACCGACGATGGCTGTGAGACGCTGGCCAATTTCCCGCGCCAGCTGTTTGTGAAGTAGTGCTGATATAGCTGCCCGTAACATAAAGGAATTTTTTCATGACGACGATGCGACCAAGTCCCATTTCCGCCACCGTTGATTTTGATGCCGATGGCGTGCAGCACGGCTTTTTAAAGCTACCGATCTCTACCGATGAGTCTGCCTGGGGCGCGGTGATGATTCCTGTGACCGTGGTAAAAAACGGCGAAGGCCCCACGGCACTGCTGACCGGCGGCAACCACGGCGATGAATATGAGGGCATCACCTCGCTACTGAAACTCTCTTCAACGCTGAAGGCAGAGGACGTGACAGGGCGGGTGATTATCGTGCCGTGCATGAATACTCCAGCGGTTATGGCAGGCAAGCGTACCTCTCCGATGGACAAGGGCAACCTCAATCGCAGCTTTCCCGGCGACCCCAATGGCAGCGTCACACCGCAAATTGCCGACTACTTCACCCGTGTGTTGGTACCCATGGCGGACGTGGTGCTCGACCTTCACTCGGGCGGCCGCACGCTGGATATTCTGCCCTTCGGCGCGTCTCACGTGCTGGATAATAAAGAGCAGCAGCAGGCCGCTCTGGAAGGTGCCAAAGCGTTCGGCGCCCCCTATGCCATGGTGATGTTTGAGTTGGATGCGGAAAAACTCTTCGACACTGCCTGCGAGCGCCAGGGCAAAGTCTTTGTGGCCACCGAGCTTGGCGGCGGCGGTACTTCCACCCCACAAAGCATTGCCATTGCCGAGCGCGGCGTGCGCAATTTCCTGATTCACTACGGCCTTGTAGAAGGCGAAGTGGAAATGCCCACAGGTGGGCAACTGTATCTCGATATGCCCGACGCCAGTTGCTACGTGCAGAGCCAGCACTCCGGCGTGTTAGAGCTATTGGTGGCCCTGGGTGATGAAGTGAAAAAAGGCCAAACCATCGCCTACGTGTACGACATGACCCGCAGCGGCACCGATCCGGTTGCCTATAAAGCAGAGCGCGACGGCATTCTAATGGCTCGCCGTGCCCCCTCACTGATCAATATGGGGGATACCCTGGCGGTGATTGCCGATGTTGTTGAACGCCTGGAGGCGTAATCCTCGGCATGATGAAACTTGACCGTTACGATCTGAAAATTCTCGATATCCTCTCCCGCGATGGGCGAATCACCAAGTCGAAGCTAGCCGAGGCGATCAATCTCTCGGTCAGCCCCTGCTGGGAGCGGGTAAAGCGCCTGGAAAAGGCTGGCATCATTGAAGGGTATACCGCGCGCATCAACGCGGACGTGTTGGTGCCGCGCAATCCTGTCTGGGTGCAGATTGAGCTCAAGCAGCACAACGCCGAAAGCTTCACTCGTTTTGAAGCGCTAGTGATGCAAACCCCGGAAGTTACCGAGTGTGTGGCGGTGGGCGGTGGGGTGGATTACTTAGTGAAGTTTGAAGCGCGCACCATCGATAGCTACCAGCGTTTGATGGATAAGTGGCTGGTCTCTGAAGCCGGTATCGAGCGCTACTTCACCTATATCGTGACCAAAACCGTCAAGCGCGTTCCTATAGGCATTGATACCGACGACATTCTTTAATGTAGTTTTGGCCCCCTATCGTAAGCCCACCAAAAAAAAGCACTGCCAAACGCTCTCTGACAAAAAAAGTCGCGTGATAAGTCTCGGTTTTCAAAAACACTTCGTGGCTCCTCTCCGTTAACCTGTGGGCATTCGACGGCAAGGCTAATCAGCACTTGCTGACAATGCCACACAGTGACTGCAGCGCTCGGTTAGCCAGACTGCATTTGAGGGGGAGGTTCCCATGACCACACTATCGACCACGCTCGCCAAGCGCCTGGAAGATCCGCGTCTGTTCCGGCAGTACGCCTACGTGAACGGTAAGTGGACTCACGGGGAAGGCGGTCGCGAAGAGGCTGTCTATGACCCCGCTACCAATGAAGCCATTGGTCATATCCCGTTGCTGGAAGCCGAGCAGATAACCGCCGCTGTAGATGCCGCTGAAGCCGCTTTTGTACAGTGGCGGGCGCTACGCGCCGATGAGCGCTGCGAGCGCCTGCTGGCCTGGTATGACCTGATTCAAGCTAACCGTGAAGACCTTGCGACCATCATGACGCTGGAGCAGGGTAAGCCGCTGCCCGATGCCCGTGGGGAGGTGCAGTACGGTGCCAGTTTCGTGCGCTGGTTCGCCGAAGAGGGTAAGCGTACCTATGGCGAAACCATCCCCAGCCATATTCCCAACGCATCACTTGGTACCATTAAAGAGCCGGTGGGAATCGCGGCGATGATTACTCCATGGAACTTTCCGTTGGCGATGATTACCCGCAAAGCTGCGGCGGCGCTGGCAGCGGGCTGCCCGGTGATCGTCAAACCCGCCAATGAAACGCCCTTCTCGGCGTTGGCGCTGGCGGAGCTGGCCGAGCGTGCTGGGATTCCCGCGGGGATTTTCAATGTGGTGCTGGGCGATCCTGCGGAAGTCTCAAAGATTCTCTGCGCCGAATCGCGTATTCGGGCGTTGTCGTTCACCGGTTCCACCCGCGTGGGCCGTCTGCTGATTGAGCAGAGCGCTAATACCGTCAAGCGGCTCTCCCTGGAGTTGGGGGGCAATGCACCGTTTATCGTTGGGCCCGATATGGATCCCAAAGAGGCGGCCTTTGCAGCCATTGACGCCAAGTTCCAAACCGCTGGGCAGGACTGCTTGGCTGCTAATCGCATCCTGGTGCACGAATCTATCCATGATGAATTCGTAGAGCATTTCAGCGAGCGTATGGCGGCGCTTACCGTGGGCAATGGCCTCCACAGTGAGATAGACCTTGGCCCGTTGATTCACCGTCAGGCGGTAGAAAAGGCGGCCGCGATTGTCGATGACGCCATTTCCAAAGGCGCCAAGATGGTGGGGGGTGATCAAAGCCAAGCACCGGGGGAAAACTTCTTTATGCCGGTGATGCTGACCGGCGTGACGGCGCAGATGAAAGTGTGGCGGGAAGAGAACTTCGCGCCTGTGGCCGGGATCACCGCCTACAGCACCGACGACGAAGTGATTGAAATGGCCAACGACACCGAGTACGGCCTGGCGGCGTATATCTATACCCACGATATTCGCCGCATCTGGAAGCTGATGCGCGCCCTGGAGTACGGCATGGTCAGCGTTAACTCGGTTAAGATGACCGGCCCGCCGGTTCCCTTTGGTGGCGTGAAGCAGTCTGGCCTTGGCCGTGAAGGCGGTGCCACGGGTATCGATGAATACCTGGAAACGAAGTATTACTGCCTGGGCGCGCTGGGTTCGGTGTCGGGTAGTTAAGTCCGGGAACTTGAGTTGGCCTTGTGGGAGGCCGGCTCGGCCGGGCGAAGGCACCGTTAGGTGCCCAAAAATAAGTTCATCATTAATGAATAAAGCACCTCCCCGCTGACTGGGGAGGTTTACCGTACAGAGAGAACACTATGAGCTTGCATCAGGATTTGATCGAACGCGACCGTAAAGTCACTTTCCACGCCTCTACCCACTTGCGCGATTTCGCCCATGGCGATGCGCCGGGCCGCGTGATTACCGGCGGCAAAGGCATCAATATCGTGGATAAGGACGGCCGCGAATTTATCGACGGCTTTGCCGGGCTTTACTGCGTCAACATCGGCTACGGGCGCACCGAAGTCGCCGAGGCGATCTATAAGCAGGCACTTGAACTCTCTTACTACCATACCTACGTAGGTCACTCCAACGAGCCGCAGATCGAGCTTTCCGAGCGTATTCTAAAAATCGCCGGGATGAATATGTCCAAGGTTTACTACGGCATGTCGGGTTCTGATGCCAACGAAACCCAGCTCAAGATCGTACGCTACTACAACAACGTGCTGGGCCGCCCGCAGAAGAAAAAGGTTATCTCACGTATGCGTGGTTACCATGGTTCGGGCATTGCCTCGGGCTCGCTGACCGGCCTGAAAGCATTCCACGACCACTTCGATCTGCCCATCGATACCATTCGCCATACCGAAGCGCCGCATTACTACCTGCGTGCCGCCGAACAGCACGGCATGACCGAGCTGGAGTTCTCTGCGTATTGCGCTGAGAAACTGGAAGCGATGATTCTGGAAGAAGGCCCGGATACCGTGGCCGCCTTTATCGGTGAGCCGGTACTGGGTACTGGCGGTATCGTACCGCCGCCGGAAGGCTACTGGGATGCCATTCAAAGCGTGCTGGCGAAGTATGACGTGCTGTTGATTGCCGATGAAGTGGTCTGTGGCTTTGGCCGTACCGGCTCTGACTTCGGTAGCCACCACTACAATATGAAGCCTGACCTGGTCACCATCGCCAAGGGCTTAACTAGCGCCTACCAGCCGCTCTCCGGCGTGATTGTTGGCGAGAAGGTGTGGCAGGTGCTGGAGCAGGGCACCGGTGAGTATGGCCCCATCGGCCACGGCTGGACCTACTCTGGCCACGCTCTGGGCTGTGCGGCAGGGCTTGCCAACCTGGATATCATCGAGCGTGAAAACCTGGTGGGTAACGCGTCGGAAACCGGTGCTTACTTCCAGCAGCAGCTAAAAGCCAATTTCGAAGGTCATCCGCTGCTGGGCGACGTTCGTGGTGTAGGCCTGATGGCGGCACTGGAGTTCTCTCCGGATGCCAAGCAGCGCCTGCACTTCGACCCAGCGCTTAAAGTCGGCCCTCGCGTGGCGGCTGCCGCCATGGAAGAGAACCTGATTGCCCGGGCCATGCCGCAAGGCGATATTCTCGGCTTTGCGCCGCCGCTGACCATTAATCGTGGTGAAGTGGACGAGATGATTGGCCGCGCCAAGCGCGCCATTGACCGGGTTACCGATGAGCTTACGCGCTCTGGCGACCTGAAAAGCGGTGAAAAAGAGGCCGCGTTTACGGTCTGACCGAGTGTCGTAGTCTTCTGAGCGCCGCTGCCTGTGCAGCGGCGCTTTTGTTATTGAAGGTGTCGTCTATGCTAAAGATATAAGCTGAACTCAGGTCACAATCAATTGAAAGTTAAGGAGTAGCCAACGATGCAACCGGTCTTAGCCTTCGATGTATACGGTACGCTGATCGATACCCAAGGCGTTACTGTTGAGCTCGAACATCGCCTAACGGATGCTTCCAAAGCTGGCGAATTTGCTCGCCGCTGGCGCGATAAGCAGCTTGAGTACAGCTTTCGCCACGGCCTGATGGGGGCTTACGTGCCGTTCTCGGAGTGCACCCGCGAAGCGCTGGTTTTTATTGACCGCGCACTGCAAACCGGGCTTTCGGATAATGACCAAGATCATCTGATGGCGGTGTATGCTGAGCTGCCCGCGTTTGACGATGTAGTGCCTGCGCTCGATCAGCTTCGCGAAGCGGGCATACGCTGCGTGGCGTTTTCGAACGGCACAGCAGATGCCGTGTCCAAGTTACTCACTCGAGCAGGCGTTGAGAGCCATATGGACGATGTAATCAGCGCCGATGAGGTAAAACGCTTTAAGCCAGACCCAGCAGTGTACGCGCATTTGCGTAGCCGCTTAGAGACACGCCCCGAGCACACATGGTTGGTTTCCAGTAACCCTTTTGATGTGATTGGCGCCACCCATGCAGGCCTACGCAGTGCCTGGATACGGCGCAGTTCCGACGCCCCTTTCGACCCTTGGGGTGTCGAGCCGGATATGACGGTTACCGATCTAGAAGCATTGGCCGAGCGCATAATCCGCTAGGTTGTTAACCTACGTCGACAAGCCGCATAATGACGTACGCTTAACGACTTAGGAGATGACCATGTCAGAAAAAATTTACTGTGTTGCCGGTTTTAAGCCCAAACCTGGCAAAGAAGAAGCGGTATTCAAAGCGCTTCAGTCGTTAGAGCCGAACACCCACCGGGAAGATGCGTGCATTCACTACACCGTAACCCGGCAGATTGATAACCCCTTCGCCCAGGGCACCAGTTATCCGATTGTTTTTCATGAAATCTGGGCCAGTCGCGAAGAGTTTGAAGCCCATTGTCAGCGCAAAGAGATTCAAGACTTCTTTGCCAAGCACGTTGAAGCGCCGGATGGCGATATCGAAGATGCCAACGTGTGTGTTTATACCGACGAACCATGGAATTTTGACGCGCCCAAGGTTTAAGCGAATCAAGGTTTAGTGAAAAAGGAGCCAACATGACCGATAAAAAGATGAACGTCGAGAGCTTTAACCTGGATCACACCAAGGTAAAAGCCCCGTACGTTCGGTTAGCCGATATTAAAGAAGGCCAGAACGGCGACCGTATTCATAAATATGACTTGCGTATCTGCCAGCCCAATAAAGAGCATATGGAGATGCCGGCACTGCACTCCCTTGAGCACTTGATGGCTGAGTTGTCGCGCAATCACACCGATAAAGTGGTCGATATCAGCCCCATGGGCTGCCAAACCGGCTTCTACATCGCAATGATTAACCACGACGACTACGACGGTGTGATCACTATCATCGAACAAACCCTGAACGATGTGCTAGAAGCCACCGAAGTGCCTGCCTGCAACGAGATGCAGTGCGGCTGGGCCGCCAGCCACAGCCTGGAAGGCGCTAAAGAATTGGCCAAAGGCCTACTGGCCAAGCGTAGTGAGTGGACTGAAGTGTTCGCCTAAGCGCTATGTGGCAGCAAAAGGTCGTTAGACGGCGCCTCCCCCTTGTTACATATAGCAAAGGGGGAGGCGTTTTTATTGAGCGTGCTTTAACGAATGGAAAACGCCGACCAACAGTGACATGCTGGCGCATTGAAAGCATTTTTTCATGGGGGAAGCGTTACTATGCTGTTGGACACGTGGCTTTTATACCTAATCGCCTGCCTTGGCCTTTCGCTTTCGCCTGGGCCAAACGGCCTGCTGGCGCTGACCCACGGCGCGCTACATGGCAGCCGTAGAACCCTGTTTACCATCGTAGGCGGCGCCACAGGATTTATGCTGATTATTGCCCTGTGCATGTTTGGCATTGGTGCGCTGCTTAAGTCGTCGGTGGTGTGGTTAACAGTGCTGAAATGGGTCGGTGGGGGGTATCTTATTTGGCTGGGTATCCAGGTATGGCGCTCGCCGCCGATTACGGGCGAGGTGGATGTGAGCGCAAGCCAAGCGAGCGGGTGGCATCTGTACCGCCAGGGGGTGCTGGCATCGGTTACCAACCCCAAGGTACTGTTATTTTTTAGTGCTTTTCTACCTCAGTTTATCGACCCACAGCGCAGTTTGATGCTGCAATATTTCGTGCTGACAGGCACCTTTGTGGCTATTGAATGTATGGTTGAAGGCCTGCTCGCCAATATGGCTAACCGCATTCGCCACTGGCTGAAGCGTGTTGGCCGCGGCTTCAATCGCACTTGCGGCGGCATCTTCGTTGCCATCGGGGCTGCGTTGCCGCTGCGCCCATGAATGCGGCTTTGCGTGGTGGCGAGCGCACGATAGAGAACCATTGACTTCCGCTTATGATGCCCCTATAAACTGGGTACAACCCATCACTCTAGGCCCTCATGTTCCTCCTAATCACGATTGCTACCCTTTCAATCGCGTTCTCGTTTTTATGTTCCATCCTTGAAGCGGCGCTTCTTTCAATTACACCCAGCTATATTGCTAAGCAGAAAGAAGACAACCCCAAGCTGCACGCCTCGCTTACGCGCCTGAAGGCTAATATCGACCGGCCCCTAGCCGCTATTTTGACGCTCAATACGATTGCCCATACTGTTGGTGCAACTGCTGTGGGGGCTCAAGCGGCGGTCGTGTTTGGCGAAGCCTCTATTGCCATCGTTTCGGCAGTAATGACAATGGCGATTTTAATACTGTCGGAAATTATTCCTAAAACCATAGGCGCGACGTACTGGCGCGGCTTGTCACCGTATTTGCCACGCCTGTTAAACCCGATGATCATTGGCTTGCTGCCTTTTATCTGGATGTCGGAGCAGATCACCCGCCGGCTAGGTAAGTCAGAGCATGATGTCGATCTGCGTGATGAAATTAAAGTACTTGCCCGCGTCGGCCTGGAAGAGAAGGTTCTGGACGAGGACGAGTCGCGCACCATTATCAATATGCTCAACTTGCACGATATCGTCGTCAGCAAAGCGATGACGCCGCGCACGGTGTGTGAAACCGTTTTGCCTGACATGACCGTGAAAACGTTCGATGAGCAGTATGGCAAAGCACCGTTTACGCGCTTCCCAGTGATGGACAACGGTGAGCAGGCCTTTGGTTATGTGCATAAAGCCGATATGTACCACGCTGACGATGCCAAAACGATGCGCGAGTTGATGCATCCGATTGGCAGCGTGGACGTCTCACATAACATCGAGCAGGTATTCACCTCTATGCTAAAAGATCACCTGCACATGCGGGTTGTCTACGACGAGCATGGCACTTTTGTAGGTTTAATCACGTTAGAAGACATTATCGAAACCATTCTGGGGCAAGATATTGTCGATGAGACCGACAATGTGGCCAATCTACGCCACTATGCTAAACAGCAGTGGATCAAGCGGGTTAAACGGGAAGATAAAGCTGCCAAAGCAGCCGAGTAATCCCAAAGAAGGTGCTCTCTGTTGTTGATTTAAAGCGGCGCCTTGGGGCGCCGTTCTGCTTTTACAGGCATTTATATTCAGGCTTTTACGCCGTTAGACTACGCTTGGCAGAGCGAGGGAACGTTGTACTACGACTCGCTGTCTTAGCGCTAAATGATCTATAGTGAAGGTGTTGAAAGTCAAATAAGCTATTAGGGCGTCTAACGCCCATTAAGGAGGAAAGCATGTCATTACGTATTAATGCAGTCGTGCCCGATTTCGAAGCGGAGACGAGCCAAGGGCCGATTCGTTTTCATGACTGGATTGGCGACAGCTGGGCGATCCTGTTTTCGCATCCTAAAGACTTTACCCCGGTTTGCACGACAGAATTCGGTGCCGTCGCGCAGCTGAGCGCAGAGTGGAAGAAACGTGGCACCAAAGTAATCGGTGTTTCCGTGGATGGTGTTGAAGACCACAAACGCTGGGGCAATGACATCCAAACCGTCAGCGGCAGCGAAGTCGATTTTCCGATCATCGCCGACGACGGTCTTACGGTGTCAAAGCTGTATGACATGCTGCCGGAAGATGCCTACCTGCCCGATGGCCGCACGCCAGCAGACAGCGCAACGGTGCGCTCGGTGTTTATTATCGGGCCGGATAAGCAGTTGAAGCTTTCCATGACCTATCCAATGACCGTAGGGCGTAACTTTGCGGAAATCCTACGCGCCCTGGATGCATTGCAAACCACGACGAAACACGGCGTTGCCACCCCAGCTGATTGGACGATAGGTCAGGACGTGATTATTCCGCCTAGCGTTTCTGACGCCGATGCCAAGCAGAAGTATGGCGAGTATGAAACGGTTCTGCCTTACCTGCGTAAGACGCCACTGCGTTAATTGCGTTAGTAGAATAGTGTAAAAAGCGAAAAGCCAGCGCCTATGCGCTGGCTTTTGCATGGGCCATCAAGTGGACTCTATACAATGTTTTTGTCGGGCGTACGTAGGAGTTCGCTGACGGAGAAGCGAAGCAGGAGAGAGTAGTGGTTTGCAGCACTTAGCCGAAAAAGCTAATCGTCTAGCGTTTTGCGGGAAGAGATTCGCGAGGCGGGGTGGTGGTCGCTAATGTTGTGCAACAGATCAAATTGGCGGGCGCAGTGACGGCAATCCCGGCACATCGACAGGTGAAGACGAAGAGCCATCTTTTCACGCAATGTTAATATTTTGTCCTGTTTTAAAGACATCAACCTCGTGGCTTCGCGGCACATAAGCATATCAGGTTCCCCTCAGCTAATTTAACCAACCATGATCCAAGCACTCTCTTAGCCGTAAACGCGCACGGTGTAAGATGACCCAGCAGTTGGTTTCAGTAATGCCGGTTTCCTTACAGATCTCTGTGGTGGAGAGCCCCATGAGTTCACGCAAGGTAAATACGCGTGCGATATTCTCCGGTAAGGCTATCAAGCAGGCATCAAATACTTGCCAAAAACGCTGGTTTTCTAACACCTGCTCAGGCTCTCCCCAGTGGCTGGGGCGGGCAGCGCTTTGCCAGTGACCATCCTGTTGAAATAGACGGTCAAGGGTGTCGTCATCTAAGTCCAGGCCTAACGGTTGCCAAGTACCTTGACGGCGCTGTTGACGCAGTTGATCCAGAATTTTGTATTTTAATATGCCAAATACCCAGGTCTCGAACTCGGAGCGCCCTTCAAAGGTGGCGCTTTTCTCAAAGGCGGTGAGCAGGGTCTCCTGTACAGCATCTTCAGCGGCGGTAGAGTCGCGTAACTGCAAGCGCGCAAAGGCCACTAAGCGGGGTCGTAGCTGGGTAAAGTGGGCGGCGGCGAACGTAGCGGAATGAGGCACGAGAATCCCCTTTTAATGTTCCCAAGGCGCACTACTGACATCGCGCTAATGAAAACCATCGTTATTTATTCATTAGGCATTAATGCGTTAAAGTACGTGTTGATACCACGTTAGACAACAACGTGTCGTTCTCTTTGATGCCTTTCTGAATGCCAACCGAGTTTATGCTGTCCATGGAAAATACGTTGTTATTAGGGTTTTTGGGCAGCTTAATTGCTGGATTGTTGACGGCGGTAGGTGCGCTACCGGTGCTGCTAGGTAAAACGCCTAGCCGTGGCTTTCGTGATTTGGCGTTAGGTTTTGCGGCGGGGGTAATGCTGGCAGCGTCATTCTTTTCGCTGATTATTCCAGCGCTTGACGCTGCGGAAATCTATTATCCCGGTGGCCCCGTGCCTGCCGCGATTGTTTGTGCGGCTATTTTGTTAGGAATGGGCGCGATTGCGCTGCTTAACGAGCATCTGCCCCATGAGCATTTTGCCCAGGGCCGTGAAGGGCCGGAGGCTGCATCGCTTCGCCGGGTGTGGCTGTTTGTGTTTGCGATTACTATCCACAACCTGCCGGAAGGCATGGCAGTGGGCGTTGGCTTTGGGGCCAATGGGTTAGAGGGCGGTATGCCCCTGGCGATCGGTATTGGCTTACAGAACATGCCAGAAGGACTCGCCGTTGCGGTCGCCTTAATGGGCGAGGGCTACTCAAAGTGGCGCTCCTGGTCGATTGCTGCGCTAACCGGCCTAATCGAGCCCGTTGGCGGGCTATTTGGTGCCAGTATTGTCAGCGTTTCCCAAATACTGCTGCCCTGGGGCCTGGCCTTTGCCGCCGGCGCGATGCTGTACGTGATCAGCCACGAAATCATCCCCGAAACCCACCGCTGCGGGCACCAGAAAAAAGCCACCTTTGGCTTGGCGATGGGGCTGGTGATTATGCTGTTCTTGGATGTGTGGCTGGGTTAATTGCGCGTTAACCTATGACATCCGCGCCACCGTGAGGCCCCGTTTGATGGCACAACCGGTGGTCGCTGAGTACGTCAATAATATGGCACTGGCCAACATTGCCCCCCGCACATTGATTGATCATGCGTTTGAGCTCATCGCGTACCGAGGTGAGTCGTGCAAGTCGTGCCTCGACCTCGGCTAGGTGACGCTTCGCTAGCGTGTCTACCTCTTCGCAGGGCATAGTGGGGTAATCCGCCATTTGTAACAGCTCCCGGACTGCCTCCACCGAAAAGCCAAAATCCCGCGCATGGCGAATAAACGTCAAACGGCGGATAGCAGCAGTAGTGTAGCGCCGCTGATTGCCTTCGTTGCGCGGTGCTGAAGGCAGTAGCCCAATCTGTTCGTAGTAGCGCACCGTTTCTGGCTTGCAGCCGGACTCGCGTGCCAGCTCACCAATGCCGATATAACGTTCAGTGGCAGTTGGCTCAGGGGTTTGATCTTTCATTACTTGAACCTCTAGTGACTACAGGTATTACGCTGCTCCTAAGATAGACTAACTTGGAGCAAAGAGCGATGAGTACGACCACACCGGCTAAAACCTCTGCAGTTTCTCCGTCGCCGACCACCCTGCGCGTGCAAGGTATGGACTGCGGTGGCTGCGAACGTAAAGTTGAGGCGGCGCTAAATCGTTTAAACCATGTTGAACATGTTTCCGCGAGTTCTGTCACCGGCTCGGTGCGATTAACCGCACCGCCCGGTAAGACCCTGCCACATTCCGATATTGAGTCAACGATCACGGCTCTGGGCTACCAGGTAATCGATGAGTCGGTGAACACAACTGAATCGGAAAAGTCGTCCTCATGGTGGCAGTCGCCTAAAGGGCGTTTGGTGATTGTCAGTGGTGTATTGCTGGCGCTTGCCTGGGGGCTTAAATTCGCCTGGCCCACCCTGGGCAGTTGGCCGTTCATCGCCGCAACGGTCGTTGGTCTTGTGCCGGTTATTCAGCGTGCTTGGCAGGCGCTTAAGATGGGTAACCCTTTCACCATTGAAATGCTGATGAGCATCGCAGCCCTAGGGGCACTGGCGATAAACGCCGCCGCTGAAGCGGCAGTGGTGGTGTTTCTATTTGCAGTGGGGGAGATGCTGGAAGGCGTTGCCGCCGCTCAGGCGCGCCGCAGTATTTCGGCGCTTTCCAAGCTGACTCCCTCTACTGCGCGGTTGATGGAGCAGGGCGAAGCTCGGGAAGTTGCTGCCGCGTCTCTGGTGCCGGGGCAACGAGTGCAGGTACGCCCTGGCGACCGTCTGCCCTGTGACGGGCAAATTATTGCCGGTCACTCCTCGATTGATGAATCGCCTGTGAATGGTGAGTCGGTGCCACGGGAGCGTAGCGAAGGCGAGTCAGTATTTGCTGGCACCGTCAATCTGGATGGCGTGCTTGAAGTTGAGGTAACCCGCAGCGCTGAAAACAACACCATCGCCCGAGTGATTAAGCTCGTGGAGGAGGCTCAGGCGGCCAAAGCACCAGTGGCGCGTTTTATTGACCGCTTTGCGTTTTACTATATGCCTGCGGTCGTCGGGGTGGCGCTGCTGGTCGCTATCGTACCGCCGCTGGTATCGACGATGCTGTGGTCGGAATCCATCTATCGCGCCCTAGCGCTACTGCTTATTGCTTGCCCCTGTGCGCTGGTGATTTCGACGCCCGCGGCCATTGCAGCCGGGTTATCGGTGGGCGCTCGCAACGGTCTGCTGATGAAAGGCGGTGCGGTATTAGAGCAGTTAGGCAAACTCAAGCGGGTCGCGCTGGATAAAACCGGCACGCTAACCGCGGGCAAACCCACCGTGACGGATGTAGAGAGCCTTGAAGCGGGTAGCCGTCTTGATAAAAGCCGTTGCGCTGAGATAGTGCGTCTTGCTGCCGCTCTGGAGCAGGGCTCGAGCCACCCCCTCGCTGTGGCGATCAGTGACTATTATGACCGGCAGGAGGGGGCTTCGGTACCTACTGTGCAAGGTGCTCGTGCGCTAGCAGGGCAGGGCGTTGCCGGACATGTCGAAGGACGTGAGTTAATGCTGGTGAGCCCGCGCTATTTACAATCTTTCACCCAGCACACCGGTGAGATAAAAGCCCGTATTGCGGCGTTGGAAGCGCAGGGCAAAAGCCTGGCCGTACTGATAGAAATAGGGATAGAAGGAGAGGACGGGATAGAAAGTGAGCGCCTATTAGGACTAATCGCTCTGCGTGATGAACCCCGTGAAGATGCTCGCGAAGGTCTTCAAGCGTTAGAGCGCCTAGGTGTGCAAGCCGTGATGCTCAGCGGTGATAATGCCCGCACCGTGGCGGCCATTGGTGAACAGTTGGGCATTGAAGCAGAAGGCGAGCTGATGCCGGAAGATAAAGCCCAGCGCGTGCGCGAGTGGCAGGCGCAAGGGCTTGGGCCAGTGGGTAAAGTGGGCGATGGTATTAACGATGCACCGGCACTCGCAGCGGCAGAAGTGGGTATTGCCATGGGTAGCGGTACCGATGTGGCGCTTGAAACCGCCGACGCCGCGCTGCTTAAAAACCGCGTAGGTGGGATAGCCGAGATGATCGCACTTTCCCGGGCGACCATGCGCAATGTAAAAACCAACGTGGCCTTGGCGCTTGGCTTCAAGGCGCTGTTTTTGGTCTCTACGGTGCTGGGGATTACAGGGATGTGGGTCGCGGTAATGGCTGACACTGGGGCGACCGTGCTGGTCACCCTCAATGCATTGTACTTATTGCGTTACCGCTTTAATGAAATTGGCTAGAAAGCGATCAGCTAGAAAGAGTCGACTAGTGGCTCTGTACGTACTCAACCAACGCCTGGGCGAAGGAGTCGGTAGAGCCAGTGCCGCCCATATCGGGGGTGACCATATCGCGGCGGGTTTCCAGCACGGTACGGATACCCTGGCGGATGGCGGTGCCTTTCTCTGTCATGCCCAGGTGATCAAGCATTTGTGCTGCGGCGAGCAGCAAGGCGCAGGGGTTAGCGATGTTTTTGCCTTCGATATCCGGCGCTGAGCCATGCACCGCTTCAAAAATCGCTGCTTTTTCGCCGATGTTCGCCCCTGGAGCCAAACCCAAACCGCCGACTAAGCCCGCACAAAGGTCAGAGAGAATATCGCCAAACAGGTTGGTAGTGACCACCACATCAAACTGATGTGGGTTCATTACCAGCTGCATGCAGGCGTTATCGACGATCATCTCTTGGAATTCGATCTCGGGGTACTCTTTGGCAATCTCCCGCGCTACGTCCAGGAACAAACCCGAGCTGGTTTTGATAATGTTGGCTTTGTGTACCGCGGTGACTTTTTTGCGACCGTTGTTTTTGGCCAGCTCAAAGGCGTAGCGCACAATGCGCTCGGAGCCTTTGCGAGTCACTTTGATCACCGAAATGCCAGTATCGCCGTCGTCTATCATCTCCTGGCCGTCGGAAAGATACGCGCCTTCGGTGTTTTCGCGCACGGTGATCATATCAATATCGTCGTAGCGCGAGCGGGTACCGGGGAAGCTAATCGCCGGGCGCACATTGGCATAAAGGTCAAAGTGACGACGTAGCTGCACGTTAATCGAGGAGAAGCCTTTGCCAATCGGCGTGGTTAGCGGGCCCTTCAGCGCAATGCCGTATTTCTCGATGGCATCCAACGACTCCTGGGGAATCAGCGTGCCATGCTTTTCAAGGGCACCTAAGCCAGCATCGATGTGCTGGTAGGTTAAGCCACAATCTAAGGCGTCGAGTACTCGCAGCGTGGCCTCCATAATTTCGGGACCGATACCGTCGCCCTTGATGACTGCAATAGATTGGCTCATGTGCTGCTCCTCTTTGAGCGACAAGTGTGTTGCGTATGCCGCTTCAACGTAAATAGTTGGGACTTGATAAGACATCATTTTCGAGCGTAATGGTACGCCAAATTGAGTCTGGAGGGCACCCTGCAAAGGGTGTAGCACGGGTGCAAAGAGCGCTAATTGCTGCTAGAATGCCGCGGCTTATAGCGCCACGCTTTAACTTTGCGTTCTTCTTACAGCAAGGCATAACGGTAATGATCTTTTCACGTTTATTTCAGAAACTACCTATTTCAGGGCTGATGACTCCGCCCTAGGTTTTCCCCCTCCTCAAGAAAACGTCTGGCCTCGTTAATTGCGTTGTCATGGCGTTGCAGCATGCTACTGTCGGCCGCACCCTAGATTGCTCCAGCACTGACTCATTGGTTTGACGCCGCACGTCTTGTGTGTGCTGATGCGCCGCGTCGAGAGTTTGTAAAATCTTAACCTCCAGCCATGGACTCCCTGAATGTCTCTCTATACCAAGCAAGAGTGGTTTTCCAACATTAAAGGCGACACGCTTTCGGGAATCGTTGTCGCCCTTGCACTGATTCCCGAGGCGATTGCCTTTTCAATTATTGCAGGCGTTGACCCCAAAGTTGGTCTTTACGCTTCCTTCTGTATCGCGGTGGTCATTGCGTTCACGGGGGGGCGCCCTGGCATGATTTCGGCGGCGACGGGGGCTATGGCGTTACTGATGGTGACGCTGGTGAGAGAGCATGGGCTTGAATACCTGCTGGCCGCCACGCTGTTGACTGGTGTATTCCAGATTATTGCGGGTTACCTGAAACTCGCGGATTTGATGCGCTTCGTGTCACGCTCAGTGGTGACGGGGTTCGTTAATGCGCTGGCGATTTTGATTTTCATGGCACAGCTACCGGAGTTGACCGATGTGACTTGGCATGTCTATGCCATGACGTTGGCCGGATTGGGCATTATCTACCTGTTCCCCTATTTACCTGTCATCGGTAAGTCCATCCCCTCACCTCTGGTCTGTATTGTGGTGCTTACCGCGGTCTATATGATCAGCGGTATGGATATCCGCAGCGTCGGTGATATGGGGGAACTGCCTGATACGCTGCCTGTATTCCTGTGGCCAAGTGTGCCGCTGAACCTGGAAACGCTATGGATCATTCTACCTTACGCGATGATGCTAACCGTGGTCGGTCTGCTTGAGTCTATGATGACTGCCACCATTGTCGATGATCTGACCGATACGCCAAGTAATAAAAACCGCGAGTGCAAAGGGCAGGGAATTGCCAATATTGGCTCTGGACTACTGGGTGGCATGGCGGGCTGCGCCATGATCGGCCAATCGGTGATTAACATTAAGTCCGGTGGTCGTACGCGGTTATCGGCGCTGATTGCTGGCGTGGTGCTATTAATGTTGGTGGTTTTTTTAGCAGACTTGGTCTCGCAGATCCCTATGGCGGCGCTGGTGGCGGTAATGATTATGGTGTCGATCGGTACCTTTAGCTGGGAGTCGATTCGTGATCTTAAAAAGCATCCGATAAGCACCAATATTGTCATGCTGGCAACAGTTGCAGTTACCGTCAGTACACATAACTTAGCGATTGGTGTTTTTGTAGGCGTGCTGCTAGCAGCGCTATTCTTTGCTAATAAAGTGGGCAACATTCTCTACGTTGGTTCAAAAGAAGTGGAAGTCGGTAAGCAGCGTGAATATCAGGTGGTCGGCCAAGTGTTCTTCGCCTCTTCTGAGCGTTTCACGGCCGCTTTTGATCTTAAGGAAAGTATCGAGAAAGTGACGATTGATCTTTCTCGTGCGCATTTTTGGGATGTGACGGCCGTGCAGGCGCTGGATCGCGTGGTGATTAAATTCCGCCGTGAAGGTACCGAGGTAGAGCTTGTGGGCTTGAGCGAGGCCAGTGCGACGGTCGTGGATCGCTATGCGGTACACAACGACCCCGAAGCGGTTGAAAAGCTGATGGGCGGCCACTAACCAACGCAAGGAGAGCGACATGACAGATCAAGTATTAGCCGCTATTGACGGCTCCCAGTTTTCTGAAGGCGTCTGCGATTATGCTGCCTGGGCAAGCTTGGCTATGGATGCACCGTTAACCTTTGTGCATGTGGTCGACAACCACTCAGCAGTACCCGAAGAGCAGAACCTTTCCGGCAACCTGCGTTTCGGTGCCCGCGAAAGGCTGATGAAAGAGCTTTCCGAGCTTGATGAGCAGCGCGCTAAAGTGAATCGCGAGCATGGCAAGCTCATGCTGGAAGCAGCTAAAGAGCGCGCTATCGATGATGGAGTCAGCAACCCCACCACGCGCCAACGCAATGGCACCCTGGTGGAAAGCTTGTTAGAGCTTGAGGAAGACATACGGTTGCTGGTGGTGGGTAAGCGCGGTGAAACCGCCCACCAGGCCAGTGGCCACCTTGGCTCTAACCTTGAACGGGTGGCGCGTGAATTGCACCGTCCGATCCTAATGGTGCCGAAAACCTTCAAGCGACCTGAAAAGATATTGATGGCCTTTGACGGCAGCAAAACCGCCCGTAAAGGCGTCGAGATGCTGGCTCGTTCGCCGCTTTTTGCTGGCACTGAGTGCCATGTGCTGATCGTGGGTGCGGAAACGGCTGAACGCCGTTCCGAGCTTGAGTGGGCGTTAGGCATATTGCGCGATGCGGGCCACCAAGCCGAAGGCGCCATTCGTGCAGGCGAGGTAGATGAAGCCCTGCAAGCTCACGAAAAAGAGCATGGTATTGACCTGCTGGTGATGGGCGCTTATGGGCACTCGCGTATTCGCCACTTGCTGGTAGGTAGCACCACAACGGCTATGCTACGTGGTAGCCGCATACCGGTGCTGATTTTGCGCTAGGGCTCAATAAGCTAAAACTCAAAAAAAGCAGCAGCGCATAACCGTTTAGCTCGCTGTGCGTATTACCTTCGCAGCCGGCCCTCTTTCTTGAGTGAGCCGGCTTTTTAGTCTCTGCAGTGCATAAATGATCTCCATCAAATGATGCTAATGTTGCCATGCGCTTCTATGCTAGTAGTCAGGTTGTAACCTATTCACCCACTGGAATAGCGTAAGGAGCCTGCTGTGAACATGCCTATGTTGGAAAAAAAGCCTGTTGGCTTCGACGAAGCCTCTACTTCCCACCGTTTTGTTGCTGAGCTACTGGCCCAAGCCGATATTCATTTCGACGGGCACCGCCCCTGGGATATCCAATTGAATGCCCCCGGCGTTATTGATAGCGCTCTTTCGCGAGGCAATCTTGGGTTTGGCGAAAGCTACATGAAGGGGGACTGGAACGCCGATCGGCTTGATGAGCTGTTTTACCGCTTAATGCGTGCCCAGCTCGGGCAGCGTATCAAGCCCACTCAATTGATTTATCACTCTCTGCGTTCGCGCCTGCTGAATCGGCAAACGGTGAAGCGTGCCTGGGAAGTGGGCGAAAAGCATTACGATCTGGGTAATGACTTCTACGCGGCCATGCTCGATCAGCGCATGACCTACACCTGCGGCTACTGGAAAGATGCCAAAACCCTGGACGAGGCCCAGGAAGCCAAGCTCGATCTCGTCTGCCGTAAATTGCAATTAAAGCCAGGCATGCGCGTGCTGGATATTGGCTGCGGCTGGGGAAGCTTCATGGCCTACGCGGCTGAGCACTATGGTGTTGAGTGCGTGGGCCTGACTATCTCCAAAGAGCAAGCGGAGTTTGGGCAACGATTGATCAAAAAGGGCTTGCCGGTAGAGTTTCGACTGCAGGATTACCGCAATGAAAGCGAGCAGTTTGACCGTATTGTCAGCATCGGCATGTTTGAGCATGTGGGGCATAAAAATTATCGCGAGTATATGAACGTGGTTAACCGCTGCTTAAAGGATGACGGCCTGTTTTTGCTACATACCATCGGCAAAAACTTAAGCAACACGGTGACTGACCCCTGGATTGATAAATATATTTTCCCCAATGGCGAACTGCCCACCTTGGGGCAAATAGCTGATGCCGCCGAAGCACTGTTTGTGGTGGAGGATGTGCATAACTTTGGGGCTGATTACGACCGTACTCTGATGGCATGGCACAATAATTTCGAGAGGCACTGGCCCACATTCGAAAGCCAGTATGGCGAGCGTTTCTATCGCATGTGGCGCTACTACCTGCTGAGTTGCGCCGGTGCTTTCCGAGCCAGAGAAATTCATCTTTGGCAACTGGTGATGAGTAAGCAGGGGGTACTGGGCGGTTATTCCCGCGTTAGCTAATCGCTATCTAACACAAGCTAGGGATCTGGCAGTAGCTTATTGGGCACCCAGCGTAAGAGTGTCACCATACCAAATAGCTCTACCAGTGATTGAAACACCACCACCACAACCGCCGCCTGCCAAGCGCTGGGTAGCGTCAGGGCGATGGGCAACATCATAAAAGAGTTACGTGTACCAAAGCTAAACGCTAGCGTTCTAGCGCTGGCGGTGGGTAGCTTAAACAACTTGCCAAGCCCCTTACCCAATAGAGCTGCAAAGAGTAAAAAACCAATAAAAATAAACACCACCTGAACCAACACTTGGCTAAGGCCGAACACAGTGTTGACCTGGGAAGCGGCGATCATAAACACCACTAAGGCCAGTAAGGGCACTGGCAGTATTTCCAGGTAATACACGGTGCGTTTAACTGTCTTGTGACGCTGGGCTATGTACTCGGTTAACCAGGCGAGTGCTAAAGGCGTGAGAATAAGCCCTGCAAAAGCGCTCAATAGTTCTTTAGAGAGCGTTAGCTGAAACCACTCACTGCCCAGGAACAGCCACAAATAAACGGGTAACGCGACTAACTGCACCAGCAGCAGTAGTGGGGCGGCGGCAACGGCCCGAGCGCTATCGCCCTTGCCTAAATGCGTGAAGGTGATAAACCAATCGGTGCAGGGCACCAGCAGTACCAGTAAAACGCCTGCCAGCACGGCGGGGGAGAGTGGTAGCCAAATAACGGTAAGGGCTAAAAAGGCTGGAATGGCAATAAAATTACCGACCATCAACGCGGCCATAAAGCGTGTGTCAGCGAAGCTTCGGGCAATATGCAGCAAAGGAATTTGCGTAAAGGTGGCGTAAAGCAGCACCGCTAACAGCGGCCATAAAAAATGCGCTAGCGGCTCAGCGAATTGCGGTGCTCTGATGCCTAACGTTAGGCCTAAGCCAATGAAAATCAGGTAGAGCCAAGACTGATGCTTTTCCATCTGATCGCGCATGCTGGCACATCCTGTCGCTAACGGTTTTGCAATCGGGGCTGTTTTGCTAACGAAAAAGCGCCATGCGCTCACCCACCACGGCAGCGCCCAGCCAAAGGGGAAGGCTAACCACAATGTAAACCAGCGCAATCCCCGGGCGGTCTAACTGCACCAGATGTAGCGTCTCTAAGCTAAATAGCGAAAAGGTGGTAAAACCGCCGCAAAAACCGGCCACCAATAATGGCTGAAAACGCGCTAGCTGGCTGTGGGGGGAGCGCGAGAGGGTGGCGGCCAACCAACCGATTAAGCACGAACCCAGTACGTTAACAATGAGTGTTCCCCAGGGGAAATAGCCCCCTAGTGCTGCCTGGGATAATAGCGAAACGCCGTAGCGCAGCGCGCTGCCCACGCCGCTACCGACACCTACCGCAAGGTAAGCCTTCCAGGCGCTCATAAGGTCGCTCCTGACAGAGAAGCCCCTGATAACAACCAGCCCAGGGTGACCATGACTAAACCAAGCAGCAGCGTGGTGCCCACATTAATGCCTGCGCGGAGTTGCTGGCCGCCCTGCCATAGCTCAATGGTCTGCAAGCTAAAAGAGGAGACAGTGGTGTAGCCACCTAACACACCTCCGATGGTGAACAGCCATACAGAAGAGGGGGCGCTAGCGATACCTAGGCTGCCGAGCAGCCAGCCCGCTAGAAAGGCTCCGCTGGCGTTAACCGCCAGGGTTCCCCAGGGGAAGGCCTTGCCGAGATAGCGGGCGAGTAGATTTGAAACCGCAAATCGTCCCATCCCGCCCAGCGCGCCGCCTAGTGCGACTAACAGTACGCTTGTTAAGCCATGCCCCATGCTTTCCTCCGAGTCGCCAACTTCAATAGGCCGCTAAGTTTAGCATGTGCGTTTTATAGCGTCCGAAGCACGTAAGAACGTTTTAGGGTGTCGTGGGGTAATGAGTTCGTGTAGAAAAGGGTGAGAATATAAAAATAATGTTGATGCTCAAGGAGAAGTACCTCATGTCAGATCGCGTGTTGGCAGCTATTGATAGTTCTCAGTTTTCAGAAGGCGTGTGTGATTATGCGACTTGGGCCGCCCAAGCCCTGGATGCTCCGCTCAGTTTTATTCATACCGTGGATAACCATGCCCAGGTAGCCGAGCCGGATTTAACCGGTAACCTGGGACTAGGTACTAGAGAGCACCTGCTGGAAAAGCTGTCAGCTATTGAAGAGCAGCATGCCAAAGTCTCCCGCGAGCGGGGCCGCCTGCTACTCGACGCCGCCAAGGAGCGCGCGGCCAACGCCGGTATTGCCGACCCGCAGTGTTTGCAGCGCAACGGCACTCTGGTGGAAACCCTGGTCGAGAATGAAAAAGATGTAAGGCTGTTAGTGGTAGGCAAGCGGGGCGAGACGGCGCACCAAGCCAGTGGTCATTTAGGTTCCAACCTAGAGCGCGTGGTGCGGGAAATGCATCGCCCGATTCTCATGGTGCCGAAAGAGTTTACTCAACCGCACAATGTGATGATGGCGTTTGACGGCAGTAAAACGGCTCGTAGAGGCGTGGAAATGCTGGCCAAAAGCCCGCTGTTTGAGGGCGCTACCTGCCACGTGGTGATTGTGGGCGCGGAAACCGCTGAAAACCGCTCGCAGCTGAGCTGGGCGCTGGAAACCTTACGCGAGGCCAGGCACACCGCCGAAGGGGCGATACGCGCGGGCGAGGTGGAAGAGACGCTGCGTACCTATAAGCAAGAGCATGATATCGACATGCTGGTGATGGGCGCCTACGGCCACTCGCGGATCCGTCACCTGCTGGTCGGCAGTACTACCACCACAATGTTGCGTAATGCCCAGTTGCCGGTGCTGATTTTGCGCTGATTTCTGCACTTTTATGGCTCAGCCGGGATAGTGGAGGTTTCCCGCAGTACACGCTGAGCCAGTAGCCAACCGGCGATGATAAACACCAGCATGCCCAACAGAAGCGCATGGAACGGAGCGCCTGCGCTAAGGGCTAACCCCAGTACGGCGGGCGCGACGCCGGTGGAGAACACCATGGCAGCGCTAAGAGCGGAGCGAACCCTCCCTAGGTGCTCAGCTCCCCATAGCTTGATCAGCAGACCCGATGCAATTAGCTCTTGCGCGCCCATGGCCAAGCCGCCCCCTACCATCAATGCCCAAATGCTGATATGCCCGCCAATGGTGAGTGCCATCACCATGGCAAAGGCGTAGGGGAGTAGGTAAAGGCGGGCTAGCTTTACGGGGCCCAGTTTATCCACCCAGCGGCCTCCTAATAAGGCCCCCGGCAGTTTGGCGATTCCCATGCCGGTCAGCGCCAGGGCGTAAACCGCCAGGGAGCTCTCCAGAGACTCCGTTAATTGCGCTTGATAGATAAACAGCCCCGTCATGGTGATGGGGAGGGCCATTAATAGTGGCATTAGCAGCCAAAAGCGTTTTTCGCGAAAGGGACGAGGGCCATGGGGCGTCTGCCTGGTTGGTTTAACGCCCGGTGCGTCGGGCCAAGGTGCTTTTAACAGTAGCCACAGCCAAGGCAAGGCGATGACGCCACACAGTAGCCACCAGAAGGTTTGCCAACTGCTCCAGATAAGCGCAGCCGCCACTAACGGGGGCAGCAGCGCTTCTCCCAGCGGTATCCCTAGGTTAGCCAGGCCAATGGCACGGCCGCGCATGGTGGAAAACTCTCGGGCAGCGAGGGTGTTACCCAAATGGGTCAACATGCCCTGGCCGCATAGCCGCACTATGCCAAGGCCGACTATCCCCAGCCACCACCAGGGCGATAAGGTAAGCAGTACAACGCCGGTTAACAGCAGTGACAAGACGATTGCCGCAAAGCGCTGTGGGTTAATCCAGTCGATGGAGGGCCCAAAGCGCAGCATGCAGAAACCCGCTATCAGGGTAACCACGGCATAGGCGGTGCCAAACTGGCCGACGCTAAGACCCAGGTGGTCTGAAAGGGGCGCTTGAAAAAGACCAATAAAGTAGCTCTGCCCAAGGCTTGAGCTAAACATCGCTAGAAAAGCGATACTGAGTACGCTGCGGTGATCGCGCAGCAGGGTGCGATAGCCCATCGTAACGTTCCCTTCGCGATCAAATAATTAGTAGGTTAACGATTGTTGGTAAATGATTGTAGGCTAGTGGGAGGTGCAGATGAATCACCCTGAGGTGGATATAGTCGTTATCCGTGAGAAATTACTTGCTCTTGACGCCACGCTCCGCGAGGAGAGCGCCAGCAGTGAAGAGTCCCGGGATACGGTGATGCTGGATCAAACGTCGGTAGGTCGGCTGTCGCGTATGGATGCAATGCAAGGGCAAGCGATGGCCAAAGCAGGCGAGCAGCGACGTCAGCTAAAGCTGAAGCAGATTGCCGCTGCCCTGCAACGCATTGAGAGTGAAAGCTTTGGTGAGTGTATAGAGTGCGGCGAATGGATTGGGGCCAAACGCCTCACCTGGGACCCATTAGTGCTGAAGTGTATTGAGTGTGCTGATTAGACCCTGCTCCTTAGAGCCAAGCCGTTTACGCTTCGGCGGCAGCTTCTTGCTGCTGCTCAGTTGTCTGACCAGGATTAATCGTTGCGTTAATACCTGACAACAGTGCCTTGAGCGATGCACTCACGGTGTCGCTATCTTCGGCCACTGCGCAAAGCCGTTGGCCATCGATATTGAGCTGAACGAAGGCGATGGCATTGGCTTCACTGCTGGCACCCAGCGAATGCTCGCTGTAATCGATAATCCCTACACTGCTGCCGGAGTGGCGTTGCCACGCATCGGTAAATGCCGACATCGCGCCGTTGCCCTTGCCAGAAAGGCGCAGCGTTTCGTCACCCTGTTTCAGTGTCAGCTCAATGCCTTCCTGCTGGCCTTTGGAGAGCTGATAATCCACAAGAGATAGGGGCGCTTCCTGGGTGAAATTGTCGAACATCACCTGGCGAATCATTTCACTGGAGAGTTCGCTGGCGCGCCGCTCGCTCTCTTGCTGAACAAAGGGGGCCAAAGCCAGCATCATCCAGCGCGGCAGGTTAATGCCGTAATCCCGCTCAAGCAGGAAAGCCATACCGCCCTTGCCGGACTGACTATTGACGCGAATTACCGCCTGATAATCGCGGCCGATATCATGGGGGTCGATGGGCAGATAAGCCACTTGCCAAGGCTCGTCGGGTTTTTGGTGCTTGAGGGATTTACGAATCGCATCCTGGTGGCTGCCCGAGAAAGCGGTGTAGACCATCTCGCCCACCCAGGGGTGACGCGGGTGTATAGCGATACCGGTGCACTCGTTGACCACCTGAATGATTTCATCAGGGTTGGATAGATCCAGTTCAGGATCGATGCCCTGGCTGTAGAGATTCATCGCCAGGGTGACGATATCCATATTGCCCGTGCGCTCGCCATTGCCCAGCAGGGTGCCTTCTACCCGCTCGGCGCCGGCCAGCAGGGCGAGTTCAGCAGAGGCTACCGCACCACCGCGGTCATTGTGGGTGTGCACCGAGATAATCACGCTGTCGCGGCGGCTAATGTGCTGGCAAAAGTACTCAATCTGATCGGCGTGATGGTGCGGCCCGGCCACTTCCACCGTGGTGGGCAGGTTGAGAATGCATTTATTCTCTGGCGTCGGCTGCCACACATCCATCACCGCTTCGCAGATTTCCAGCGAAAAATCGATCTCGGTGCTGGAGAAACTTTCCGGGGTGTACTCGAAACACCACTCAATCTCGGGGTATTGGTCGGCGTAGGTTTTGACCCAGGTGGCCCCTTGTACCGCAATATCGACAATCCCGGCACGATCCATCTCAAACACCCGCTCGCGCTGAATGGTGGAGGTGGAATTATATAGGTGAACAATGGCGCGCTTGGCACCCACCAGCGAGGCAAAGGTCTTCTCAATCAGGTGTTCACGGCACTGCACTAGTACCGCTATGGTGACGTCATCGGGAATTTGATTCTCTTCGATCAGCCAACGCACGAAGTCGTAGTCGGGCTGGCTGGCCGAAGGAAAGCCTACCATGACTTCTTTAATGCCCACTTTAACGATCTGCTGCCAGAAGCGTTGCTTTTGCTCAACGGTCATCGGCTCAAGCAGCGCCTGATTGCCGTCGCGTAGGTCTTCGCTCACCCAGATCGGGGCATGATCCAGGTCACGATCTGGCCATTGGCGATTGAAGGCAGGTACGCGGGGCGCAGGGCGATATTTGCGATGATCAAAAGCAGACATGGTGAGTTTCCTAAAGGCGGTGAGTTGTTAAAAGCGGCCGCTTGTGGCGTATGCCGCATTGCTGCAGTGCCAGGGTGAGGCACTTTAAGGGGCTGCTTGTGGCAATGACTCTTGTGGTACTGAGCTATCTCTTACTGGACTATCTTTTACTAGCTATCTCGTACTTGACATAGTGTATGCGGAGAGCGACGAAAGGTTATTGCGAAAATGTAGTGTTATCGCCAATAATTGACATTAAATATCGCATAATTCGCTTTTATTGGTAGGAGCTGCTTTCTATGGCCGTAATGCCGCTGTCGCTTGATCGATTTGATCGCCATATTCTGGATATTGTGCAGCAGGAGGGGCGCATCAGTAATCAGGAGTTGGCTGATCGAATCGGGCTTTCGCCTTCGCCCTGCTTGCGCCGGGTGCGGGCTCTGGAGGAGCACGGCCTAATACTGCGCTACCGTGCGGAGGTCGATTCCCGCCAACTGGGCTATCAGTTAATGGCGCTGCTGCATATTTCCATGGATCAGCATACGCCGGAGCGCTTCGATAATTTTGAGCGCCATATTCGTGAGATACCCAACGTTATCGAGTGCCTGATCATTACCGGTCAGGCGGCGGATTTTCAGCTCAAAATCCTGGTGCGGGACATGGATGACTACCAACACCTGCTGTTGCATGTGATTAACCGCATCGAGGGTGTTACCGGCGCGCATACCAGCTTTGTGCTGCGGCGGGTCTTTGAGCATCGGCCGGTACCTACGGATCGGCTTTGATAAGAAGGCATAGTCAAGGGTAAGCCAAGCGGTTTAGACTGCTTTTCTTAAACCCACTAGGAGTTTTCCCTATGACCATTCAACGCCACGATACAAAAGCCCGCATGAGCCGTGCGGTGATTCACCAGGGCGTGGCCTATTTGTGCGGCCAAGTGGCTGGCCCGGAGGCCCGCGAGGGCGACATTACTGCCCAAACGGAAAGCATGCTGGCGCGGGTGGATGCGCTACTGAAAGAGATTGGTTCAAGCCGTGAGCAGCTGCTTAGCGCGACGATCTACCTGAAAGAGGGCAGTGACTTTGCCGCTATGAACGGGGTATGGGATGCCTGGATGCCCGCAGGCTACGCACCGGCGCGCACCTGCGTCTGCGCGCCCATGCCCGCCGATGAGCTTAAAGTGGAAATTACGGTGACTGCCGCAGTGAGCTAACTGCTTTCTATTCGCTACTCACCATTCACCCTTCACTATTTTCCATTCACTTGCTATTTATCATTCACTTACCGGGCTTTTCTACCGGAAAGCGGGTGTCGCGCAGGCTGTCTTTGATTTTCTTGAGGTGGGGTAAGAAGTCTTCACCACGCCTCAAGGTTACCCCAGTGGCCAGCGCATCAATCAGCGTTAATTGAATTACCCGCGAGGTCATCGGCATGTAGTGGTCGGTGTCTTCGGGGGTAGCGACATCCAGGGTGGCGGTGCATTCGTTGGCCAGTGGCGAGTTTGGCGCGGTTATACCAAGAACGACGGCCCCTGCATCCCTCGCCAAACGGGCGATATCCACCAGCTCCCGGGTGCGCCCGGTGTAGGAGATAATCACCACCACATCCCCCGTATGGCAAGCGGCGGCGACCATACGCTGCATCAGCACATCAATGTAGGCCATCACCGGCAGGTTGAAGCGGAAGAACTTGTGCTGGGCATCCTGGGCCACCGCGCCAGAGGCACCCAAGCCAAAAATATGGATCTGCTTGGCCTGGGTAAGGTAGTCGACCATGCGCTCGACAGCACCCATATCGATGTCGCGCTGGGCTTCATCGAGGGCGGCGATGGTGGCGCCAAAGATTTTGTGGGTGTACTGGGTGGCGGAGTCGCCAGGCTCCACTGCACGGGTCACATAGGGTGTGCCGCCAGCTAAGCTCTGGGCCAATTTGATTTTAAAATCGGGATACCCCTTGGCGCCAAAGTTACGGCAAAACCGGTTAACCGTGGGTTCGCTGACGCTAGCTGCCTGGGCCAGGCTGGCAATGCTTAGGCTGGTGGCGACCGTTGGGTCTTCAAGAATTACATTGGCGACTTTACGCTCCGATCGGTTGAGTTCTTCTAAACGTTCGCGTAAGCGGTCAAGTAAGTCATGAGCCATTAACGGTCTCCGTGTCGTGTATGGAAAGCAGCAAATTTCCTATGCTTACAAAAGTTTTCCCACGAGTTTCAGTAAGCTGTTGCAAATGCTCAGGGCAGTTTCTGCTGTGCTTACGTGGGCTTTGTAGATAATTCCAACGTAGAGCGTATGTGAAATATATCATAAGGGCATTGTGAAAATTTGTTATTAGCAAACGATCATCAGTTCTTAAGCTTTAACCGACTCCTAACAATTTCATTAACCAGCGCCGATAAGGTGGATAAAGCAAGTGGCTCGAGGTGCGTTTTGATTGATAAAAAACGCTGCGTAAGTGGCTAAAACGCTCAAAGCCGTGACGGCCATGGTAGGCGCCCATGCCACTCTCGCCGACGCCGCCAAAGGGCAGTGAAGGAACGGCGTGATGAAGAAGCGTGGCATTAAACACCAGTGCGCCAGAGCGTGTCGTTTGCAGCAACTGCTGCTGTAAGCCCTTATCATGTGTGAAGGCATACAGTGCCAGCGGGTGAGGGCGGGCATTCACATAACGTATTGCGGCCGACATATCGCTAATGCCAATTACCGGTAGGCAGCGGCCAAAAATCTCTTCGCGCATCACCTGTAGCCCCTGGTGGGGGTCGATAATCAGCGCTGGGGCATGAGTGCCGTGATCGATGACTCTGCAGCCGTGGTCTTGGGCTTCTTGCAGCATGGCATCTAGCCGCTGCTGGTGGGCCGCGTTAATCGCGTGGGTGGCCGCATGATCGTCGGGGCGCTGCCGTTGAATAGCCTCGCTCAACGCTTTAACCAAGGCATTAATATGGCGGCTCTCAACCAGCACGTAGTCGGGGGCGATACAGGTTTGCCCGCCGTTCATGCCTTTTCCAAAAATAATATCTGCTGCCGCTTTGTCGAAATCCGCATCGCCTGCCACGATGGCGGGCGACTTGCCGCCCAGTTCAAGCGTCGTTGGGGTCAAATTCGCCGCGGCTGCTTGGGCCACTTGCCGACCTACCGCGCTGGAGCCGGTGAACACTAGGTGATCGAACGGCAAACTGCTAAAACGACGCGCCACCTCTACATCGCCTTCTACTACCTTGAGTTCTTCAGGGGTGAAGTATTGCGGCACCAGTCGCTGCAGTAGGGCGCTGGTAGCGGGGGAGTGCTCGCTGGGTTTAAGCATCACCACATTGCCCGCAGCAAATGCATCCACTATCGGCATTAGCGCCAAACTCCAGGGGTAATTCCAGGGTGACATCACGCCGACAACGCCCAGCGGCTGCGGCGCGATGCGTGCCCGGGCAGGCATCAATCGCCACGGCATGCTGACCGACCAAGGGCGCATCCAGCGCCATAGATGCAGTCTGGCATGGCGAATGGCGTGGAGCACCGCGCTGATTTCAGCCATGCGTATTTCCACCTCACTGCGCTGACCAAAATCCGTTTGAATCGCGCGGATAATCTCAAGCTGGTGATGCTTGGTCATACGCGCGAGGCGGGCCAGCCGGTCACGACGCACCGTTAGCGTCGGGTAGGGCATTTGATCGACAGCGTGGCGCTGCGTTTGAAAGTCACCCGTCATATCGCGCGTCATGGACTCTCCTCATATGCCGTTACCGGCGTGGCGTTAACGTTAAATACTGCAGTTCAATAGCCGTATCTGCTTTCGTTGGCATAGCCCGATGGCATAGCTCGTTGATTTAGCCAGTTGATTTAGACATCGGTGTAGATGGTTAGTGTAAACGGTTTATATAAACAGTTAGTGTAAAGTGACCTTTTAGCCCCCACACGTTCGGGAAGGTGCTATGCCGTTACCCCCACTATCGATCACCATTCTACCCACCATTGAGGCCATTACGGCAAGCCAGTGGGATTCACTGGTCGATAATGATCAACCCTTTTTGCGTCACGCGTTTTTACACGCCCTGGAGGCAAGCGGCTCGGTCAGTGAGGCCACGGGCTGGGAACCATGCCATCTGAGTGTATGGCAAGGCGAGCAGTTGGTAGCGGCGCTGCCGATGTACCGCAAGTACCACTCTTACGGTGAGTATGTGTTTGATTGGGGTTGGGCGGAAGCGCTAGAGCGTGCCGGTGGTCGCTACTATCCAAAAGCCCTCAGTGCGGTACCTTTTACGCCAGTGCCTGGCGCGCGCACGTTAATCGCCAAGAATGTCGATGCCCGCGCCGTCCGTGGGCTGCTGGCCGACGCCTGGCGCGAGCAGTGTGAAAGTCTCGGTCTGTCTAGCTGGCACTTGCTATTTGCCGACGAGGCCGATGTCACCGCCTGGCAGGCGCAGTGTCCTGAGCTTATTACGCGTGAAGGCGTACAGTTTCAGTGGCGCGATCGCGGCTTCGGCGATTTTGAGGGCTTTCTAGCCAGCATGACATCGAAACGGCGCAAGATGATCAAGCGCGAGCGTCGCTTGGTCGCCGAGCAGGGGCTACAGGTAGCGCACCTTGAGGGTGATGCAATTACATCAGCGGACATGGTGCATTTCTATCGCTGCTATGCAATTACCTACCATGAGCGCGGCAGGCCGCCTTACTTAAACTATGACTTTTTTGAGCGCCTGCGCCAAACCATGCCAGAGGCGCTGGTGCTGGTGCAGGCTTACGTTGAAGGGCGCCCGGTGGCGTCAGCGCTCTATTTTCGTGGCAGTAGCACGCTCTATGGGCGCTACTGGGGGAGTGAAGTCGTCGCCGATTGCCTGCATTTTGAGGCATGTTACTACCAAGGTATCGAGTACTGTTTGCAGCGCGGCTTAACGCTGTTTGATCCGGGCACCCAGGGCGAGCACAAGCTGGTACGCGGGTTTGAGCCCCAGCGTGTGCGCTCGCTGCACTATATTAGCCACCCTGGGCTTGCCGCAGGTGTTGCCCAGTTTTGTCATGAAGAAGGCGAGCATGTCAGCGCCTACCGCGATGCGGCCCATCAAGCGCTGCCATTTAAGTAGTTATTTAAGCTGTCATTATAACGACGTGCGGCTCGCTGGTGCTGCCCCTTAATGGCATAATGCGCGCCGATAAGCACTCTTTAGTGTATCAACGCCGCTTTTGATCAAACCAGGGCTTTGAATAAAATCCAGTCGATATTTCCAAGGAGTGCCGTGATGCGTAAATGGTTAGTGATGACATTGCTCGCTGTCTTGGCGCTGCTTCAGTACGAGCTGTGGTTAGGCAACGGTGGCTGGCACGATTTGCAGCAAGTGGAGCAGCGGGTCGCGGTGCAAGAGGCGGCCAATGTGCCCATGCGCGAGCGCAATGCGCGGCTGGCGGCCGAAGTGACGGATTTAAAAAACGGTTTAGACGCCATTGAGGAGCGGGCACGTAGCGATATGGGCATGGTGCGCACCGACGAGCAGTTCTTCTGGGTGCCTGGTGTAGCGATTGAGAAGGAGCTTATCGGTATTAATGCAGGTCTGGTCGCTCCCCAGGAGCCGCCACAGTGAGCCAAACCTGGTTAATTGTGCCCGCGGCGGGTCAAGGGCGCCGTATGGGGGCCGATAAGCCCAAACAGTACTTAACCTTGGCCGATGAGCAGCCGGTGTTGGCGCATACTTTGGCACGCCTTCATAGCGCCTTTCCTAGCGCTCGCTTGGTGCTCTGTTTAGATGCCGACGACCGCTGGTTCTCGCCCCGCTGGGTGCCTTTTACTGACTGGCAGCGCGTGACCGGGGGCGATGAGCGAATGGACAGCGTCTTAAATGCCCTGCACGCGATGGCCGCCGATGATAATGACGTAGTGATGGTGCATGATGTGGCCCGCCCCTGTATTACCGTGAGCGATCTCCAGGCGCTGTACCAAGCCGCCGCGACCCACCCCGCAGGCGCGCTTTTGGCGATGCCGGTGGCGGATACCATGAAGCGTGCCGATGATCAGTGCCAAAGCGCGCGAACCGAACCGCGGGATGACTTGTGGCACGCGCTAACGCCCCAAGGGTTTCGCTATGCGCTACTTCGGCGAGCCTTAGAAACCGCCCGCCAGCAACGAACCTTGGTAACCGATGAAGCCTCGGCGGTTGAAGCCTTGGGCGAATGCCCACAGTTGGTAAGCGGACGGCGCGACAACCTGAAAATTACCCACCCGGATGACTTGGCGCTGGCAGCCGCGATTATGGCGGCACAAACCGTTAACACGCCTGACAGGCTTTAATCACTAGGAGCTTATAATGCGTATCGGCCACGGATTCGATGTACACCGTTTCGGCCCCGGCGATCATTTAATGATCGGCGGCGTTAAGCTGCCGTTTGAACACGGCTTTGTGGCCCACTCCGACGGCGATGTGCTGCTTCACGCGATTAGTGATGCACTGTTGGGCGCCTGTGCGCTGGGCGATATTGGCCGCCACTTCCCCGATACTGACCCGGCGTGGGCGGGGGCTGATAGTCGCGAGCTGCTGCGTCATGTAGTCACGCTGACTCAAGGTCAAGGCTATGGGGTGGTCAATATCGACGCCACGCTAATGGCTCAAGCACCTAAAATGGCACCGCATATCGAGGCAATGCGAGAAGTCATTGCTGCCGATCTAGGCGTCGCGCTTGGTCAAGTCAACGTTAAAGCCACCACCACCGAACGATTAGGTTTCACCGGGCGCGGTGAAGGTATCGCCGCGGAGGCGGTGGTGCTGCTTAACCGTGCTGAGGCGCTTAATGATTAATATGCCTGAGTGGCAGCGCTGTCTCGATGCTCAATTTGGCTCTCCCAAACCGGGCCAGTACCGTGCCCAGCCGGAAGATTTTTGGGTCGATGAGCAGCTGGATTTCACCCCTGAAGCACACGGGGAACATTTGTGGCTGCGAGTTGAAAAGCGCAATCAAACCACGTTAGATGTCGTCAATACATTAAGTCGGCTTTGTGGCGTAACGCCCCGTGATATCGGTTACTCTGGCATGAAAGACCGCATTGCCGTCACGCGCCAGTGGCTGAGCGTGCATCTGCCCGGCCGCGACGCGCCCACGGAGCTTGAGCAGTCGCTTAATGCGCTGGGGATCACTGTCGTTGAGCAGGCGCGCCACCCACGTAAGCTGAAGCGTGGCGTTCACCGCACTAACCGTTTTGTATTGCGCCTTAGCGGTGAGGCCATTGAAAGCGAAGATTTTGTCAGCCGCTGGGAAGCCCTTTGTCAGCATGGCGTGCCTAACTATTTTGGCCCCCAGCGCTTTGGGCCCGAAGGACGTAATCTTCAGCGTGCCGAAGCATTACTTAACCGAGGTTGGCGAAAACGCGACGATCGCCAGGGTATGATGCTCTCCACTGCGCGCAGTTTTTTGTTTAACGAACTGCTCAGCGCGCGCATTGCGGATGGCACCTGGTCGCAGCCGCTGGCGGGAGACACGTTGATGCTGGACGGCACCCAAAGTGTGTTTCGTATCGACGCCTCCGACCATACGCTTCAGGCCCGCGCCGCTGAACTGGATGTGCATCCCACTGGGGTGCTTTGGGGCGTTGGTGAAGCTGACCAGGGCGACGCCGCTGGCTATGAAGCCCGTTTGCTGGAGCACTACCCTGGGCTATGCAGTGGCTTACAACGCAGCGGAGTAAAGCAGGCACGCCGTGCACTTCGTATGCGGCTGCTGGAACCCCAGTATGCTTGGGAGTCAGGTGCTGTCCGGCTTTCGTTTTCGCTGCCGCGGGGCAGCTTTGCCACCGCTGTGCTGGGTGAGCTGATGTTAGCGAACTGATTTAGCTATTAGATTTGAGATTAGCATACAGAAAAGTTAGTAAAAGAGAGGGATATGAGCGGCCGCGTTTCGTGCATATGCTTTTGCGCTCACGTCTCTTGTGGCTATCACTCTTGGCTTACGACTCTTGTGCTTATAACTTTTGTGGTTAAGAACAGGGAGACCCACTATGCGGCGACTGCTGCTTTCCAATGATGATGGTGTGTACGCGCCCGGACTGCGTGCGCTGCACGATGCGCTGTTGGCCCATGCCAATATTCGCGTAGTGGCGCCTGATCGAGACCGCAGTGGTGCTAGCAACTCGCTTACTCTGTCACGGCCTCTCTCGTTGACGCCTCTGGATAACGGCTTTTATAGCGTCGATGGTACTCCCGCGGACTGCGTTTATTTGGGCGTTCACGGCGTATGGGATGAAAAACCCGATTTAGTCATCTCCGGCATCAATCACGGCAGTAATCTGGGCGATGACGTGCTCTATTCAGGCACTGTCGCGGCGGCGATGGAGGGGCGTAATTTAGGTATGACGGCGATTGCCATGTCGCTGTGTGGCGAGCGTCATTTCGCCACCGCTGCCAGGGTCGCTGCCACCTTGATTGGTGCTGCTGATCAGCTCTCTCTGCCGCCGAGAACGCTGCTGAATGTCAATGTGCCCGATGTGCCCTGGGAGGAGGTTAAAGGCGTAAAAGTGACTCGCTTAGGCTATCGTGGGCCAGCCGAGAAACCGTTAGCGGTAAAAGACCCGCGGGGGCGTACGCGCTACTGGATTGCGCCGGTAGCGGCCAATGCCGATGACGGTGATGATACCGATTTTGCTGCCGTCGAGGCGGGCTATGTGTCGATTACTCCCTTACAAACAGACCTAACGCGGCACCCCGCGCTTAACGATGTGCAGGAATGGTTGGATGTTTTTGCCTGATATCTCTCCAGGAGAGCTGCGCGGTCGCGGCATGACCTCCCAGCGTACTCGTGACCGCATGGTCGAGCGCCTCATGCAGCAGGGCATCAGCGATGCCCGGGTGCTGGAAGTCATGGCCAGAGAGCCGCGTCATCTATTTGTTGATGAAGCGCTGGCCCATCGCGCTTACGAAGATACCGCGCTACCGATTGGCTTTAGCCAAACGCTGTCGCAGCCGTTCATCGTGGCGCGCATGACGGAGCTTGTGTTGCGCGCCGAGCCGCGCAGGGTATTGGAACTGGGGACAGGGTCTGGCTATCAGACGTTAATACTGTCGCGCTTGGTCGAAGAGCTCTACTCCATTGAGCGCATCAGTGCGCTACACGAGCGTGCGGTGGAGAGGTTAAGACGGCTAGCAGCACCTGCCAGACTGGCGGTGGCGGACGGCGGCTATGGTTGGCCAGACGTTGCGCCGTTTGACGTTATTTTGCTAACCGCCTGTGCCCAGACGCTACCCACACCGCTACTAGAGCAATTGAGCCACGACGGGGTGCTGATTGCTCCGTTGGAAGAGCCCGATGGCAACCAGTGGCTTACTCAGGTAAAGCGCATTGGCAGTGCCTTTGAAAAACGTCGGCTTGAGCCCGTGCGTTTTGTACCCTTACTGCAAGGAGTAGTGGATTGAAGCGGCAACCCTTGGGAATATTTTTACGAGGCGCAGGGATGGGCGCCGCCGACGCAGTGCCTGGCGTGTCGGGAGGAACGATTGCATTTATTAGCGGTATCTATGAAGAGCTGATCAATACGATCAAACAGTTTGGCCCTGGTGCCATCGGCGCTTGGCACCGCGGTGGCTGGCGGGCTCTTAGCAACCATTTGAATCTCGCCTTTCTGGTGCCGCTATTGGCGGGGGTTGCGGTTAGCCTGTTTAGCGTAGCGCATTTAGCGCTCTGGTTGATGGAAGCGCACCCGTTGCTGCTGGATGGCTTCTTTTTTGGCCTGGTGGCAGCCTCTGCTCTGGTGGTCGGGCAGGCGAGTAGCGGCTGGAAGCTTTGGTATCTATTGCCGCTACTGGTGGGGCTAGTGCTCGCCCAGGCGTTACCGGGCATGATGCCGCTGGTGTTATTAATTGGTAATGAAGCGCTGGTAGTCATGGTGGCAGGCTGCATCGCGATTAGCGCCATGCTGTTACCGGGCGTGTCAGGTAGCTTTCTATTGCTGACTATGGGCCTCTACGGCACCATTATGGGTGCAATTCGCAGTTTGGATCTGGGCATTATCGTGCTGTTTGGCATGGGCTGCATAGTCGGCTTAGCGCTGTTTTCACGACTTCTGTCCTGGCTGTTACGGCGTCACCATACCCCAACGATGCAACTGCTATTGGGGTTTATTGCCGGTTCGCTGCCGGTTCTCTGGCCATGGCGCGAGCTGTTACGCTACCAAATCGGGCCAGAAGGGCAAATGATTCCTCTGGAGTACCGCTATTTATTGCCCGCTGACTATGCCGTATTGACCGGCGCTTCGGCACAAGTGGCCGGTGTTGTTGCGCTAATGGCCGTGGGTGCCCTCATTGTCGTGTTACTCAACCGACATGCAGATCGTCGGCCAATCGATACCCAGCTTGGCGCTGAAAAGGAGTAGGTTTGAATGCGTAAAGGTCATATACCTAAAGTACTCATGATGTCGGCGCTGGCATTAGCCATTGCTGGCTGTGCCAGCCAGCAAGGCGGAAGCCCCCAGGTGCGCGATTTAAGCCAAGCACGCCAGGCGGTGGAAAACTCGCCCCAGTACACGGTGAAAGCGGGTGATACTTTGTATGGCATTGCTTGGCAGCACAATTTGGATTATCGCCAGCTCGCGGCAATCAATAACATTGATCCGCCCTACCAAATTCGGCCAGGGCAAACGATTGCCCTGCGTGAAGGCGCTGGGTCGGCATCAACGGCCAGTAACCAGCCCACGACGAATACCTCAAGTGGCGCAGTGGCGACCGGGCTGAGCCCACAGACGGCCTCAGTGGCCAGCGACGACCAGGAGTTGGATTGGCTACTGCCCGATGAATCCGCGATTCAACGCAACCAGCGCCTTACCGCTGAACGCAATGCAGCAGAGCAAGAGGCTGATGAATCGTCCTCAACACCTCAGCCTGAAGTCGTCGCGGCGGCTGAGCCTGAGCCCGCCGAGCAACCTGAACCACAGCCATCATCAGAACCCGAACAAGCTGAGCCACAGCAAGCGCCGGCACCGCAGCCCGAATCTGAGGCCGAATCTGAGCCCGAACCACAGCCTGAAGCAGCGTCTGCCACACAAAGTGCCAGCGTAGACCGTTCATCGCGTACCTATACGCCCGCCGAAAACATCGACTGGCAGTGGCCTGCCGATGGTAATGTGGTCGGGGCATTTGGTCAGGGTGATAGCATCACCGCCGGGATTGATATCGCTGGTGAAAAGGGGCAACCTGTTAAAGCAGCAGGCCCCGGCATTGTGGTTTATGCGGGCAGTGGCGTCAGGGGGTACGGCAACCTCATCCTTCTCAAGCACAACGATCAGTTCCTGAGCGCGTATGCTCATAACGACAGCTTACGGGTCAGTGAAAATGACGTAGTAGAGGCTGGTGAGGTGATTGCCACAATGGGGGATAGCGATGCTGAAAACGTCAGATTACACTTTGAAGTTCGCCGTGATGGGCAGCCGCAAGATCCCATGGACTTCCTGCCTTCTCGCTAATGCACTCACCGGGATAGTGAGCAGTCAGCGCATAACTTGGACGTTGCCCGAATCGCAGCATTCGAGCGTCATATAACAATCGTCACATAACAATATGGTGTGCGTCTTAGAACGCACCCTTTGACTTTCTAAATGGCGGGTAGGCGACAAACGAGGGGTAAGGCCATGAGTATGTTGGAGAAAGATCTACAGGAGGTTGACCTGGACGCTGCTGAGGAGGCACTTGATGATACCGATGACGATGTCACGATAGAAGAAGATGCCTTTGAGAAAGCGCTAGGGCGTGAGGATCGTCAATCGACCCAAAGCTTGGATGCGACGCAAATCTACCTCAACGAAATCGGCTTTTCGCCACTGTTAACGCCAGAAGAGGAAGTTTACTACGGCCGCTTAGCGCGTAAAGGCGACCCCTTGGGTCGCTCACGAATGATTGAATCCAACCTGCGGCTGGTAGTGAAAATTGCCCGCCGCTACCTAAACCGTGGCTTGACGTTGCTGGATTTGATCGAAGAGGGCAATTTAGGTTTGATTCGCGCGGTAGAGAAGTTTGACCCCGAACGGGGCTTTCGTTTCTCGACCTACGCCACCTGGTGGATTCGTCAAACCATTGAGCGGGCGCTGATGAACCAGACGCGGACGATCCGCTTGCCCATTCACGTGGTCAAAGAGCTCAATATTTACCTGCGTGCGGCGCGTGAATTGACTCAAAAGTTTGACCATGAAGCCACCGCCGAAGAGATCGCTGATCACCTTGATAAACCGGTCGATGTGGTCAAAAAGATGCTCGGTCTTAATGAGCGCGTATCATCTGTCGATTACCCCATGGGTGGTGAAAGTGATAAACCGCTGATCGATACATTGGCTGACGATGAAGTGCAGGGGCCTGAGGCGCGGCTAGTGGATGGCGACGTTAAAGAGCATGTGGATCTTTGGTTGGATGAGCTGAGCGAAAAACAGCGCGAAGTGGTGGTGCGCCGTTTTGGTTTGCGCGGTCACGAATCGGCCACCTTGGAAGAGGTGGGCGCCGAAATCGGTTTAACCCGCGAGCGAGTTCGCCAGATTCAGGTCGAAGCACTCAAGAAACTACGCCGTGCATTGGAAAAACAGGGCCTTTCTTTAGAGGCGCTGTTTGAAACCTGAGTGAAGCTTAGGCGAACGTAAATCGCGTTATCTCTCTAAGCCGGGCGAGCGCCAGTGAGCGCTTACTCGGCTTTTTATTGCTGGCAGTTTTATTAATAAACTTTTATTGCTAAATCAGGTAAGTGAGAAAGCACATGCGCCCCCTTGTGGCCGATATTGATCTGGACGCGCTGCGTCACAACTATCAATTGGCGTGCCGCTGCGCGCCGCAAAGCCGCTCAGTGGCAGTTATCAAAGCCGATGGGTATGGGCATGGCGCGCTGGCCTGCGCTCAGGCGCTGGAAGGCCAGGCTCCCGCGTTTGCCGTTGCCTGTATCGAAGAGGCGCTTACCCTGCGCCAGGGCGGCATTACCCAACCCATCATCCTGTTGGAAGGTATCTTCAGCGCCGACGAGCTGGAGCTGGTGGATTCCCACGGCTTCTGGATTGCGGTACACAGCCAATGGCAGGTTGATGCTTTGTTAGCCGCTTCACCTAAAAAGCCAATTCCTGTCTGGTTGAAAGTTGACTCCGGCATGCACCGCCTGGGCTTTGCCATCGACGAGGCCGCCGCTATCTGGCGTCAGCTAAGTGCCGCGCCAAGCGTGGCCTCGCTCCACCTTATGAGTCATTTTGCCAGCGCCGATTCCCGCGATAACCGCTATTTCAACCAGCAAATGACCCGGCTGCAAGGTCTTGCTAGCGAGCTAGAAGCGCCGCTGTGCCTGGCCAACTCACCGGCTACCCTGGCGTGGCCGGTGGCCCATGGTGACTGGAACCGGCCAGGTGTGATGCTCTACGGCAGCGACCCCTTGGAAGTTGCCAACGAAATCACTCAGCAACTGCAGCCGGTGATGACCCTACGCTCGGAAATAATTGCCCTGAGGGAGCTGGAAGAGGGCGAGCCCGTTGGCTATAGCGGGCGCTGGCGCGCACCGCGGCGTTCACGCATTGCCGTGGTCGCCTGCGGCTACGGTGATGGCTATGACCGTCATGCCCGCGATGGCACGCCGGTACTGGTCAACGGCCAGCGCTGTGCGATTGCCGGAAAAGTCTCCATGGATATGTTGACCGTTGATGTGACGGACGTACCCGACGCCGCGATTGGCAGCGACGTTGTATTGTGGGGCAGGGCCAGCAACGGCGAGGTGCTGTCGGTGGATGAAGTGGCCCGCTACTGCGATACCATCAGCTATACGCTGCTAACAGGGGTACTGCCTCGGGCGCCGCGGCGTTATCATGGGCGTTCTGCTTAAACGGTTGTTTGCATGTCGAAATCACGTTACCCGCGCTCATTCGCCCACCCGCGTTACTGGCCCACATGGCTGGCTATTGGTGCCATGTATATCGCTGCCTGGTTGCCTTGGCGATTAAAAATGGCCATTGGCAAAGGGCTTGGACTGCTCGCCTGGCGCTTTGCCAAACGGCGGCGCCATATTACCGAAACCAATATAGCGCTCTGTTTTCCCGAAAAGAGTCCCCAGCAACAGTATCAGCTCGTTAAAGATACCTTTATTGCCAATGGCATTGGTCTGATTGAAACCGCAACCGGCTGGTGTCGCGATGGCGAAAGCCTACGCCACCGGGTCGCTTACATCGGCGAAGAGCATATGGCCCGCGCCGAGGCCCGGGGTAAAGGCGTGATCATTGTGGGGGTTCACTTCTCTTCCCTCGATTTAGGGGGTGCCCTGCACGCGCTGTTTTTCTCTGCCGATGCGGTCTATCGACCGCATAATAACCCGCTGTTTGAGCGTTTTATGACCCGCGCCCGCGGGCGCAATTTTGGTGTTGCCCTCGACCGTTATGACTTGCGTGGCGCGGTGCGTCAGCTCAAGGATGGACGTATGGTGTGGTACTCACCGGATCAGGATTTTGGCCGCGATGTGAGCGTATTTGCGCCGCTATTTGGTCAGCAGGCCGCGACTATTCGCTTAACGGCCAAGCTTGCGCGTATGACCGGCGCGTCAGTGGTGCCGATGATGTTTCACCGCAACCCGGATAACGCCACCTATACCATTGAAAGCCTGCCTGCCCTGGAAGGTTTTCCCAGCGGCGATGAAGTTGCCGATGCCACACGGATCAACCAGTTTATTGAACTGGCCATTCGCAAGCATCCCGAGCAGTACCTCTGGCTACACCGACGTTTTAAGACTCGCCCTGAAGGCGAGCCAAGCGTTTATTAAACGGCGATAGCTCTTCCTGTCATCGCGAGCGAAGCGCGGCGATCTCGACTTGAGTGCCCACCGTAGGTAGAGATTGCTTCGTCGCAGGCTCCTCGCAATGACAGATAAGCCAGGCTCCTAATGCCCTTCCTGTCATCGCGAGCGAAGCGCGGCGATCTCGACTTGAGTGCCCACCGTAGGTAGAGATTGCTTCGTCGCAGGCTCCTCGCAATGACAGATAAGCCAGGCTCCTAATGCCCTTCCTGTCATCGCGAGCGAAGCGCGGCGATCTCGACTTGAGTGCCCACCGTAGGTAGAGATTGCTTCGTCGCAGGCTCCTCGCAATGACAGATAAGCCAGGCTCCTAATGCCCTTCCTGTCATCGCGAGCGAAGCGCGGCGATCTCGGCTTGAGTGCCCACCGTAGGTAGAGATTGCTTCGTCGCAGGCTCCTCGCAATGACAGATAAGCCAGGCTCCTAATGCCCTTCCTGTCATCGCGAGCGAAGCGCGGCGATCTCGACTTGAGTGCCACCGCGGGTAGAGATTGCTTCGTCGCAGGCTCCTCGCAATGACAGATAAGCCAGGCTCCTAATGCCCTTCCTGTCATCGCGAGCGAAGCGCGGCGATCTCGACTTGAGTGCCACCGCGGGTAGAGATTGCTTCGTCGCAGGCTCCTCGCAATGACATATAAGCCAGGCTCCTCAATGACATATAAGCCAGGCTCCTAATGCCCTTCCTGTCATCGCGAGCGAAGCGCGGCGATCTCGACTTGAGTGCCACCGCGGGTAGAGATTGCTTCGTCGCAGGCTCCTCGCAATGACATATAAGCTAGTATATTTAGTTGATATGAAAAAAAGCCAGCGTTCGCTGGCTTTTTGGTGTTCTGGTGCTGCGTTGAGTCCAGTTTGGGGGCTTAATCCAGATTGCGGGAGTAGAAAATTTCCAGCATCTCTTTACGCAAACGGCCCTCAATATCCCGGGCTTCTTCAAAGGTAATATCGCGACGCGACGTGCCGAACAGGTAGTTATCCAGTTCGAAGTCTTTGAGCAGCATCTTGGTGTGGAACATATTCTCCTGATACACGTTGACGTCCATCATCTGATACGCATTCTTGGTGTCTTCAGCGAGGTAGTCTTGAATGGAAGTAATACCGTGATCGATAAACAGTTTTTTGCCATCCACATCGCGAGTAAAGCCACGCACCCGGTAATCCATGGTGACGATATCGGAGTCGAAGCTGTGGATCAGGTAGTTCAGCGCTTTTAATGGGCTGATATGACCACAGGTGGAGACATCAATATCCAGGCGGAAGGTGCTAATACCGTTGTCGGGGTGCGACTCGGGGTAGCTGTGCACCGTCACGTGGCTTTTATCCAGGTGGCCAACCACCGTCTCCGGTAGCGGGCCGGGACCTGGCTCAATTTGTTCAGGCGCCGCCTCATCAAGCTCATGTTCGGCAATCAAAATCGTCACGCTCGCGCCGTGGGGCTCGTAGTCCTGGCGGGCGATATTGAGCACATGGGCGCCGATGATATTGGTGACGTCTTTAAGAATCTGCGTCAAACGTTCGGCGTTATACAGCTCATCGATATAGTCGATGTAAGCCGCCGTCTGCTCTTCGGTTTTGGCATAACAGATATCGTAAATGTTGAAGCTCAGCGAGCTAGTCAGGTTGTTAAACCCGTGGAGTCGGAGATTGTCTGTCACGTCCGAGCCTCCTCCATAATCTCAAAGGAATGGGTGATCTCAACGCCGCCGTTAACGAGCATGATCGAGGCACTGCAGTATTTTTCAGCGGAGAGCTCAACCGCGCGGGCCACCTGCTTCTCTTTCAGCGCGCGACCGGTCACCACGAAATGGACGTGGATCTTGGTAAAAACGGCGGGCACTTCATCGGCGCGTTCGGCGTCTAGCTCAGCAACGCAGTCGGTCACATTGGCACGCGCTTTATCAAGAATATTCAAGATATCAAAAGCGGTGCAGCTGCCCATGCCCATTAGCAGCATTTCCATTGGGCGAGGCCCTGTGTTGCGACCACCGTGGTCGGGCGGGCCGTCGATCACAACGCTGTGCCCGCTACCGGATTCCGCCACGAATTGGCGGCCTTCTGTCCATTTTACCCGTGCTTTCACGTTGCTCTCCTCATCTAGGCGACGAAAGGTAAGTCGCGCAGCATAACATTTCTTGGCCTGCGCGCCTCTTCTCAGCGCCGCTGTTGAACATTGCTAATGTTCGGCATGCGCCAGCCACTCTCATAAATAGCTGTTTTACCTGTCACACTCGGATTGTAAAGATACACCCAGGCGAGACCAAAACAGGTGGTTATCTGCTGGCGGTCATACTCACCCTCTGACGGCGCATCGATGCGGTAGTCCTCTAACCAGTCTAGCTGGGCCAGATGGTCAATACTGATCTGATAGACTTCAATCGTCACCCCTTTTGACCGCTGCCATTTGGCACCGGGGTAGGGGCCAATATCGTAAAGCGTGAGCGCTTTAGTAACGTCGCTCCCGAGCAGAGTGGCTCCGTTTAGCCAGTGGGCATTGTTGAAACCTTGCTTGAGCGTGCCGTAGACCGCTACCCGTGGAGTGTTGGCGATTGCCTCACGTAAGTGGTGCGGATGCATAGGCTAACCCCTTTCGCTCTGTAGCTGGCGTTCCAGCGCCGCCAGTCGTTCAGGGGTTCCAACGTCGACCCAATGCCCTTTATAGTGCTCGCCGCTTACCCGGTTGTTATCGATAGCAGTTCTCAGCAGTGGCGCCAAGGCAAAGGCGCCCTGGGGTTGTCCGGCGAGCAGCCCTGGGTGAATCACGCTGATACCTGAGTAGGTCAAACGCTCAGTGCTGGTTTGATTCACGCGCCCTCCTGCTAGTCCAAAATCCCCACTGGCGTGATGAGAAGGGTTTTCCACCAGCATCAGGTGAGCCAGATCATTGCCTTGCAGCGCGTGCTGGGTGGGGAGCGCTGCGCACCAAACATCGCCGTTAATCAACAGAAACGGCGCCTCGCCAAGCATCGGCAGCGCTTGCTGAATACCGCCTCCGGTTTCCAACGGTTCGGTTTCGCGACTCCAGTGAATGTGCAGTCCATAGGCGTCACCATCGCCGAGCGCTGCGATAATCTGCTCTGCACGGTAGCTGACATTGATGACGACCTCATGAATACCTGCCTGGCGAAGACGCGCCAGGTGGTGCACGATTAGCGGCTTGCCCGCCACGGGCAGCAGCGGCTTGGGGCAGTGGTCGGTGAGCGGACGCATTCGCTTGCCTAGGCCTGCGGCTAAAATCATCGCTTTCATGACGGTATTTCCGCTAGTCGTTTCATAATGGCAGGTCTTAAGGTGAGTTGGAGCCACTCAGCGAACTCAGCCTGCTCGGTCAGAAACGAAAAGCTATCTTCCAGATGATCCAGAAAGTGGGGTAAGCGCTCGAGATAGCCACTTTTTTGATCGCGCAGGGTTAAGCGGCAGAAAATCCCCAGCACTTTTAGTGAGCGCTGGGCAGCCATCGCGTGGCACTGGAGCAGAAAAGTGGCAAAATCGACACTGCTGGGCAGTCGACCATCATGGCGGGCCTGGTGATAAAAAGCCTCGACAAAGCCAGCGAACTGCTCATTGCTAAAGCGGCAGTATCGCCCCCGTAACAGCGAGATCACATCGTAGCTGAGCGGGCCAGCCACGGCGTCCTGAAAGTCGATCATAAACAGACGCTGATCGTGCAGCATCAGGTTCATGGCATCAAAATCACGGTGCACAGTCACTACCGGCTGCGCTAAGGCATGCTGGATAAGCTGCTCACGAACAACGTGCCAGCTCTCTGGCGATGGCAGCGTTAACCAAGCGCTGAGACACCACTCGGGAAATAGGTCGAGTTCGCGGCCCAACAACGCCGTATCATACACGGGCAGCGAGTCAGGGCCTGCACGATTTTGCAGCTCGGCGATCAGCGTGAGAGCCTGCTGATGGTAAGCCTGTATGCTAGCGTCGTCGCTAAACAAACACTGTAGGGGGGTGTTACCCAAGTCTTCAAGCAGCAGAAAGCCGTCCGCCAGGTTGGTGGCGTGCACCTTGGGTACCGGCAGTCCGGCGCTTCGCCAGCGCCTGGCAATGGTTACAAACGGCTGGGAGTCCTCTTGCTCAGGCGGGGCATCCATGACCACCTGGGTGGTGCCGTCGGGTAGTGTTAGGCGAAAATAGCGCCGAAAACTCGCATCGCCCACGGCGGATGAAAGCGAAATATCGGTCTCAGAGAGACCGTTTTGTTGGGCGGCCCACATGGTGAGGGCGTTAATCCGATATGAGGACATGCAAGCTCCTTGCTGGTCGGGCATCATGCGGGCTGTATAATACCGATTCTGGATGCCAAGGATAACGAACATGGGCAAGCGATTTTCGCGCACGTTGCCGGTTGCGCATACGCTGATGGGCAGTTTGCTTGCTGGCGCCTCGTTTACAGCGGTGGCTCAGGGTCAAACCATGTCCGCTGAAGCGTTGGATTGGCAACCCTGGGGGGAAGAGGAAGCGGCTAACCAACTGTGCCGGGGCCGCTATGTAATGCCCAGCTACCGCTTGCCAGCGGAAGATAACCCGGAAACCGTCTCGTTGGAGGCCCGGGAAGTCGATTACGCTGCCGATGGCGAAGCATTGCTACGCGGCGATGTGGTACTGCGCCGCGGCAATGAAGAAGTGGAAGCGGAGCGTATCTTTTTACCCGCTGACCGTCAGCAGGTCGACGCAGAAGGTAATATCGCCATCCGCGATGGGCGCGCTTTGGTGCGTGGCGAACAGGCGATGCTCCGGCTAAACGAAGATCGGGCCACCCTGGGTGACAGCCACTATGTGCTCTACGAGCAGCATCTGCGCGGTCAGGCTAGTCAGCTAGAGCAGACTGGGGAGGGCGAGTACCGCCTGCAAGACGCAAGCTTCACCACCTGTGATCCAGGCGCCAATAGCTGGCAACTGGTCAGCAGCGATATTCGTTTGAACCAAGCCGAAGGCTTTGGCACAGCGCGTCATGCGCGCCTGGAAGTGAAAGATGTGCCGGTATTTTACTGGCCATGGCTGCGCTTTCCCATCGACGATCGCCGCCATACAGGCTTGCTGTCTCCGTCGATTGGCTTTTCAACGGACGGTTTTGACTACGCCCAGCCGTTTTATTGGAATATTGCCGCAAACCACGATGCGACGATCACGCCGCGCTGGATGAGTGACCGCGGGCTGTTGATGAACGGTGAGTACCGCTACCTGTTTGAGGAGAGCTCGGGCATCGTTGAAGGCGGCTATTTAAACAGTGATAACGGTGGCTCTGGCGGCGGAGAAAATCGCTTTGAGGGTGATGATCGCTGGTATGTGGATGCCCGCCATGCGGGGCGGGTAAATGAGCGCAGTAATTATCGGCTGCGCTACGGGGCCGCCAGCGACGGTCGCTATTTCGATGACTTCGGCGGTGAGTTTGGCGAGAGCGAGCGCGCCAGTATGGAGCGTTTGGCCCAGGTCGATTACCGCGGCCAGCGCTGGCAGTTGGATGCCCGCGCCCAGGGTTTCCAGCGCTTGGAAGACCCGCTTAGCGATAGCGATAAACCTTTTTATCAACTGCCGAGCCTGAGCGCGAATGCCAACTGGCAGTTCGACAACGGGCTATATACCCAGTGGCGATCAAACGCGACCTATTTTTGGCGCGACGTGGATGAGCGCCGCGTGCCGGAGCGCGAAGCGGCCACCGGTAGCCGTTTGCACCTAATGCCTGCGGTTGGCTGGCGTTTCGAGCGCCCTTGGGGCTACCTGGAGCCGCGTACCGAGCTATGGAACACTGCTTACGAGCTGGATTACGGCGAGCGCGATACACAGCGTAGCGACTCACCCAGCCGCAGTGTTGTGCTGACCTCCATCGACAGTGGGCTCGTCTTTGAACGTGAGCTTGCACTGGGTGGGCGGGACTACCGCCAAACCCTAGAGCCGCGTTTGAACTACGCCTATGTGCCGCGCACCGATCAGAGCGAACTGCCCGACTTTGACAGCCGCGAACGCGCTTTCTCCTGGGATCAGCTTTGGTCAGCCCAGCGCTTTTCCGGTACTGACCGCGTTGGCGATCTCAACCGGCTCTCTTACGGCGTGCAGTCACGCTTATTGGAAGATGCCTCCGGTCGTGACCGGCTCTCGTTTGGGGTAGGTCAGAGCGTTTACTTTGATGACCGCCGTATCGATAGCGAGGGCGATGCCGATACGCTGCCGGATCGGCCGGAAGACAACCCAAGCGTCAATCCGGAAAGCCGCTATCAGGCCACCCGAGATCGTTCGCCGCTGGTTACCCGCCTTGACTGGCAGATTAATGATCGCTGGAGCAGCGGAGCAGAATGGCTCTACGATGACCACCGGGAACGCACCGAACGATCAAGTGTTGATGTTAGTTACCGGCATCCCGAAGGGCACGTAGTGAACCTTGGCTACCGTTGGGAGATCGAAGGGTTCGATCCAGGCGTATTGCCGGGCGATAACGGCTTTCGCGACTATAACCGCGAAGAGTGGGATCTCTCATTTGCCTGGAAAGCCAGCACCAACATTGATTTGATTGGCCGCTACCTGCACGATCAAACCAATGAACGCTCACTGGAGCAATTGGCAGGCGTGCAGTGGAACAACTGCTGTTACGGTCTGCAGTTGGTGTGGCGCGAATGGGTAGATGACAATGACACCGCACCCATTAATGATGACTTTAATGATCGCGGGCTATTTTTACGCTTCGTATTCCGTGGCTTAGGCGGCGTTGGCCAGGATGCGGATAGCTATTTTGAACAGACCATTCCTGGCTATCGTCCGACTGCCCTGTAAATGACTTCCATCGAATGGCTAATGAAAGAGACGTTTGTTATGAAAATGAGAAAGCCCCTGCTAGGCCGTATGAAACAGCTATCGGCTGGTAGCCTGCTCGCTTTGTGTGTAGGCGCAGGCCTTGCATTGGCCCCGCTAGCCCTTCAGGCGCAGAACTTCCAGTCCACCCAGCGCCAAGTGCTGGACAGCGTCGTGGCCGTGGTCAATAACGATGTGATTATGCGCAGCGAGTTAGATGATCGCATGACGCAAATCGAGCAGCAGGCGCAGGCCCAGGGTGGTAATCTCCCTCCGCGCTCCCAATTGGAGCGTCAGGTGCTTGAGCGCATGGTAATGGAAGAGATTCAACTGCAGATGGCGAAAGATGCCAACTTGAGCGTCGATGATACCGAGCTCAATGGGCAAGTGCGCTCGATTGCCGAATCCAATGGCATGACGCTTGACCAGTTTGCCGATGCCGTGGAAGCTGATGGTATGACGCTGGCCAGCGTGCGCGAAGATATTCGCCGCGAAATGCTGATGCGTCAGGTGCAGCAGCGCCAAATTAGCAACCGCGTATCGGTCAGCGATCGCGACGTTGAGCGCTTTCTAAACCAGCAGCCCGGCCAGTCCGGCGAGCAGAACTTTATTGAAGAGACCCGTGCCCGCCACGTGCTGATTGCACTGACCCCTAATCGCGATGAAAACCAGGCCCGCGCGCGAGCAGAAGAGGTACGTCAGCGCCTTTCACAAGGCGAGGATTTTGCTTCGGTGGCGCGTGAGATGAGCGACGACAGTGGCACTGCCCTCAACGGCGGCGAGCTGGGCTGGGTTCGCCCAGGGCAAACCGTACCCGCCTTTGAAGAGGCGATGCGCGACCTGGATGTTAACCAGATATCTCAGCCGGTTCGCTCTCAGTTTGGCTACCACGTGATTGAGGTCGAAGAGCGCCGTCGTCAAAACGTTACCCAAGAGAGCCAGCGTGAGCAGGTGCGCCAGGCGATCTTCCAGCGTCGCGCGAACGAAGAGTTAGAGACATGGCAACAAGAGATTCGCTCCCAGGCCTTTGTTGATATTCGACTCTAATGGTAGTGGGAATGGTAGCGGGCACTTTATCTTCCGATAGCGAGCTGCCGGTAGTAGTGACCACCGGCGAGCCGGCGGGCATTGGCCCCGAGCTAATGCTGTTGCTAGCGGCCCAGGGCATCCTCCCCGCGGGTACAGTAGCGATTGGCGACCCGGATATGCTGCGCCAGCGTGCAGCAGCGCTGGGACTAGGTGTCACGGTGATTGAGTGTTCGCCTGGCGAGTACCCAAGTAGCCCCCATGGTTTGCCGGTCTGGCCGGTTGCGCTGAACCAACCGGCCACGCCGGGCGTTCTCAATCCGGCCAACGCTGACTATGTGCTGGCTACCTTGGCGCTGGCGGTGGATGCCTGCCAAAAAGGTCAGGCGGCCGCTATGGTTACGGCGCCACTTCATAAAGGCGTCATCATCGAAGGTGGTCACCCAGCCTTTACCGGCCACACTGAGTGGTTGCGCGATGCCTGCGGCGTCGATGAGGTGGTAATGATGCTCGCCACCGATACGGCGCTGCATGCTGCGTCACCAAGCTGGCAGGGTGGCGGCGATCTGCGTGTGGCGCTGGTGACCACCCATTTGCCGCTGCGCAATGTTGCCGACGCCATCACCTTTGAGCGGGTAACCCGTATTAGCCGACTGCTTGCGGCTGATTTACAGCGCCAGTTTGGGATTGCCCAGCCACGTATTGCGGTATGTGGCTTGAATCCCCACGCCGGTGAAGATGGTCACCTGGGGCGCGAGGAGCTGGATGTTATTATTCCCGCCCTTGATGCACTGCGCGCTGAGGGAATGGATATACTTGGCCCCTTGCCCGCCGACACACTGTTTACCCCCAGGCATTTGGCTGGTGTCGATGCGGTGCTGGCGATGTACCACGACCAGGGTTTAGCGGTGTTAAAATACGCAGGCTTTGGTCAGGCCGCTAACATTACTCTGGGCTTGCCATTGGTACGCACTTCGGTCGACCATGGCACCGCGCTGGATCTGGCAGGCAAAGGCGTGGCAGATCCCGGCAGCCTAAACGTCGCTATCGCCCTTGCGCGCCGTCTAGCTGCAAGGCGGTTGTCTGCTGAGATATAACCTGCTCTGGCACCGATTCGTGCAAACGACCAGTTGCAACAGTGCTGGCTACTACATACTCCCGATTGAATCCGCACCCCAAGGAACACCGTTTGATGTCTACTGTGCCCCAACACCGCGCTCGTAAACGCTTTGGTCAGAATTTTTTACGCGACCTTGGCATTATCTCGCGGATCGTTCGCGCCGTTGGCCCGCGCTCGACGGATCGCCTCGTCGAAATTGGCCCAGGCCAGGGGGCGCTGACCGAGCCGTTGCTGGAAGCCGCGGGGCACTTGGAGGTGATCGAACTCGACCGCGATCTGATTCCCGGTTTGCGGGTACAGTTTTTCAACTATCCCGATTTTGTGATTCATGAAGGCGACGCACTGAAGTTCGATTTTGCTGCGCTGAAAGGCGATGGGCCCGCGCTACGCGTGGTAGGCAACCTACCCTACAACATCTCCACACCACTGATAATACATCTGCTGGCTGCAGGAAGTGCCATACAAGATATGCATTTTATGCTGCAAAAAGAGGTGGTTGAACGCTTAGCCGCAGAACCCGGCGGTGCTGATTGGGGGCGTCTGTCGGTTATGGCTCAGTACTACTGCCAGGTCGAACAGCTGTTTATCGTGCCGCCGGAAGCCTTTGTGCCACGACCCAAAGTCGACTCCGCCATTGTGCGCTTAACCCCCCATGAAACGCTGCCCCATACGGCGGATGACCCAGCGATGCTGTTTGAGCTGGTGAAGCTCGCCTTTGGTCAGCGGCGCAAAACGCTGCGCAATAACTTCAAAGGGCGGGTGAGTGCCGACACCCTGGAAGATCTGGGCATTGACCCCATCCGCCGTCCGCAAACGTTGACCGTGGCGGAGTACGTGGCGATTGCCAACCGTGTCGCCGCCGATGAGCAGGCAAGCGGTGAGCGGGGCAGCCAAACGTGAGTGGCCTAGCAATCAAAGTGAGCGTCGTCCCTAGCTATCGCGCTGATGAGTCTAACGATGGAGAGTCGCGCTATGTGTTTAGCTACACCGTGACTGTCCACAATCAGAGCCCCCATAGCGTTCAGCTGATGGCGCGCTACTGGAAAATCACCCAGGGCAGCGGCGACTGCCAGGAAGTCCGCGGCAAAGGCGTCGTCGGCCAACAGCCGCTAATTGGCCCCGGCCAGAGTTTTCGTTACACCAGTCGCGCCATTCTGCAAACCCCGGTGGGGGTGATGGAGGGTGCCTATACGCTGTTGGATACCTCTACTCAGCGTGTTTTTGAGGTAGCCATTACTCCTTTTAGGTTAGCCGTACCGCTTCAGCTCCATTAGACAGTTTGGGTTAGCCTGCTCTCCAGGTGATCGCAAAGCCGCAGGGCCAGCTGTACTAGCGTTAACGTCGGGTTGGCGTGCCCGGCGCTGGCAAAAACGCTGGAACCCGCCACATAGAAGTTATCCTGGGCAAACAGTCGGCAGTCGGGGTTAACAATGCCTTCCTCGGCATTAAGACTCATACGCGTGCCGCCCATATGGTGACGGCCAGCCAACTCGCCCTCGGTAGGCAGTTGTACCGGCGTATCGGCCAGCCAGTCAGCCATTTGCAGCCTTCCCACCTCGTGGTCGCGCAGATACTCCCCTAATAGCAGCATGCTCTCGCGGATCGTATGGCGATCCAGCTCGGACTGCTGCCACACCAATCGGCTGCGGGGTACGTCCAGATCATCCAGCTCTTCGCTTAACTCTATGCGATTGTCAAAGCGCGGCTCTTGCTCCCAGGCGGCTCTGAGTACCGCGCCGTGTATCACCCGTCCCTGGGCCTGCCAGATACGCAACCGTCCCGCCAGCGTGGGGGCCTGATCCGCGAGCTCGTCAATCAGTTCCTGGGTGGCTTCAGCGTTCATGCGGTGCAAGCGCAGCCCACAATTCAGTATTTGGCGTGAGCTGATGGATTGAGCGGTGGGGGAGAGGAACACGTTGTAATCCTCGTCCAGCCCCAGTGCCGCTGGCTCAAAAATTAGCGCCTGACCCACCGTGGCGTGGGGGTGCTCCATCCAGTAATGCCCTAGGGTGTCGGCTTGAGGTATAAGCTGGCCATTTAACTGTTGGTTGCACCACAGCAGCAAGCGCGAGTTTTCGATGCCGCCACAGGCCAGCACAAAGTAGCGCGCCTGAACCTTTCGGTAATCGCCTTGGTAGTTTTTGAAGATAGCGCCGGTGACTTTGCCATTCTGGCTTTCCAGCGCCACCAAGTTGGCCGTTAGGCAGCACTCCAACGTGTTCGATTCGCTTAGCGTGGTGGCATATTTCTCCTTCAGACGCGTCGGGTGGCCCAGTGAGAAATAGATGCGCTTGAGCCCAGAATCCGTGATCGGCTGATCAGCAGGCGTAGGCGCCAAGTCGAGCACGCTGGCCGCGGCGCGGTAGTAGGGCGATAACGCATCCCGGCCAATAGGCCAGGCCGTCTCACTGGCAGCACTTTTGGCGGTAAAGTCATAGCGATCGAGTGGTCGGCAGATGCCACCCCAGTGGTTGGTCGACCCGCCCAAATAGCGCAGGCGAGCGCCATAAAGGGGAATATAAGGGTCGCCGACGACTTCGCCCCGGTAGCACTCCTGGGAGCGTTCGCTGTAGTCCGCATCGCCACCTTCGCAGAGCAGTACGCGGTGGCCCCGCTCCGCCAGGGTAACGGCCATGGAAATGCCCGCCGCACCCGCGCCGATAATGCAGACATCCACTGCATGGCTGTGTTCGCTAATGTCCTCAAAAGCGATATACATCAGCGGTCACTGCTGCGCAGGAGCCAACCATTAACCGTCACCGCAGCGGGCGGTGGGTCAAGCTTGGGAGTGGTGGCTCGTGCGGCTGGAAGAAGCGTTGTGCCGGGGAGTATAAGTGCGCCAAGACCTGCCAGCGTTGCCGCTCGCAATAGCCCGCGTCGAGAGTAATCCATTGTCATAAGCGTACCGTTTTCCTTAACAGTTGTTGCGAGGTGGCTACTCGATTGAGTGGTTAAGCTAGCGAGAAGCTCAAGAGCGCCAAAGCGTACTTTTTATAGTGATCCAGGTTTGTACTTTTCACCAGTGCTAATCATCAACATAAGCCACCAGCGACAGGCATAGGATGTCGGTGAAGTGGTAGTATTTAGCCTACTCATTTTATTAAAAAGGCCTCGTGCATGAGCACCTATGCGATCGGCGATCTGCACGGCTGTCACGCCGAATTTGTAGCCCTTCTTGAAAAGCTTAGCTTCAACCCCGCGCGGGATACGCTATGGCTGGTGGGCGATTTGATTAATCGTGGGCCTGGTTCATTGGAGTGTCTGCGAGAAGTGCGCGCACTGGGTAGCTCGGCACGCAGCGTATTGGGCAACCACGATTTTCATTTGCTGGTCGTAGCGCGCGGGGGCGGCAAGCTGAAAAAAAACGATACCTTGAGCGATATTCTTGGCGCGCCTGATCGCGAAGCGCTGCTGGATTGGCTGCAGAGCCAACCGCTTAGCGTGTTTGAAAACAGTACGTTAATGACCCACGCGGGGCTGCTTCCCCAATGGAGCGTAGCCCAGACCGAATCTTTAGGGCGCGAAGTGCAGATGGCGCTAGGCAGTGAGGCATCCGGTGAGTTTTTAACCCAACTGTTTGGTAACCAGCCGGATAGCTGGCACGATGATTTAGACGGCATGGATCGGCTGCGCCTGACTGTCAATGTGCTGACTCGGATGCGCTTTATTGATGCCCAGGGCCGTTTGGACTTTGCGGCCAAAGAGGGATTGGACAGTGCCCCAGAGGGCTTTCTGCCCTGGTTTCAATACCCGCGTGACGATGACACCCGCCTACTCTTCGGCCACTGGGCGGCGCTGGAGGGGAATACCCCCCAGGCGCGGGTACCCGTTGAGGCGTTGGATACGGGCTGCGTGTGGGGCGGACGTCTAACCGCGCTCAATCTGGACAGCGGCGAGCGAACCAGTGTAGCTAGCCTTCAGCAGGAAAAACGACAGTGAAAGAAACAAACAGTGATCCCCGCTTAGCAGGCTTGAACGTGTATCGGGTAGGCGGCGCCGTGCGCGATGAGTTACTCGGCTGGCCGGTATATGACAATGACTGGGTCGTGGTGGGCACTACGCCAGATGCCATGCGCAAGCGCGGATTTAAGCCCGTGGGGCGCGACTTTCCAGTTTTTCTGCATCCCGAAACCGCTGAGGAATACGCCCTGGCCCGCACCGAACGCAAGTCTGGCCACGGCTATGGCGGGTTTGAAGTGCATGCCAGCCCCGATGTCAGCCTGGAAGAGGATCTATTGCGGCGTGATTTAACCATTAATGCCATTGCCCAGAGTACTGAGGGCGAATTAACCGATCCGTTTAATGGTCAAGGCGATATCGAACGGCGCGTGTTGCGGCATATCTCCGCGGCGTTTAGCGAAGACCCGCTGCGAGTGCTGCGTACCGCACGTTTTCTGGCCCGCTATGCGTCACTGGGCTTCACCATTGCCCCTGAAACCCAGGCACTAATGCGTAAGGTGAGCCACAGCGGCGAACTTGAGCACCTGGCCGCCGAGCGGGTGTGGGTCGAAACGGAAAAAGCGCTGGGTGAGCCAAGCCCAGAGGTCTATTTCACCACCCTTGAACGTTGCGACGCGCTCAACGTCTGGTGGCCAGAATTGGCGGGCGAAGCGTTAGTGAAGGGCTTGGCAGCGATGGCTGAGGTACCTGATAGCGATATGTTCCCATTGGCTCATTGGCGCCATGCGCAGTTGGTATCGCCGCTAAGCGCTGAGCAGCGCGATGCCTTGTCGGAACGACTCAAACTGCCCAATGCCGTTGCCCAATTGGCTCGCCATACCGCGCTTACCTATTCTTTAATAAACCATTCGCTAAAAAACCATGCGCTGCCTTCCGACGCATTAGAGGGCCCCAGCGTGCTACGTTGGCTGGAACGTTTGGATGGTTGGCGTAAGCCTGAGCAGGTCGAGGGACAGCTGGCGTTAGTCAAAGTGTTGGCGCCTGAGCAGGTTGGCCCGCTCGAAAACGCCTGGCAGGCTGCTCGGGAGGTAAGCCCCCAGGCACTGATAGCTGAGGGATATCAAGGCGCAGCGCTGGGCGAGGCCTTGCGAGCGCGCCGCGGGCAGGCCGTGGAGGCGGCGCTAACCAAGTAATTTACCGGCGTGCCGCCGCCAGCAGGGGCTGTTCATCCGCTTGGGAGATCCAGCGGCCGCGCCAGCTGAAATCCACCGCCCAAAGGCGCTGGCTGCCTAGCTCGAAGGCGCTCCATAGCGCGGCATAGGACGTGCCGCAGCGGGGGTGGCGCTGCTCGGGCAGCAACTCGGCGAGCGGCTGCAAAACAAACGCATTATGGGTAATTTCGCTACGCGGTAAGGCGATTTCGTCAACCGTGCCGCAAAGGCTGCCCACCGTGAGCAAGTCGATATCCAGCGCGCGGGGACTAAATTTGGCAAGACCAGGCAGGCGGCCATGCTCTATTTCCAGTTGCTTCCCCCATGCCTGAAGTTCGCCGGGTGTCCAAGCACTGTGAAACGCCACCACCAGGTTGTAGAAATTGCGGCTGTCGGCGAAACCGACCGGCTCGCTTTCAAACACACGGGAGATCTGCAGGGGGCCGAAGGTATCAGCAAGCGCATCCAGGCAGCAGCGAATATGCCGAGTAGGGTGAATATTGCTGCCTAAGCTGACGGTCACCAGGTTCATGCGCTGATCTCCTGGGTTGCCTCCGGCAGGTTGCCGCGGGTGATTTCCAGGCCGACGCTAACGGCGTTGGCAACCGCGCCCGGTTTACGTACCGTCAAGCGCAGCCAAGTGATAGGGAATTCCGTACGCAGGCACTCAGCGAGGCGTTCGGCAAAAGTCTCTACCAGGGCGAACTGATGGGCATCGGCAAACTGCTGAATGCGCTGGCAGATAGCAGCGTAATCCAGGGTGAGGCGCAGATCGTCGGTGGCTGCCGCCGAGCGAATATCGGTCGCCAACACCAAGTCTAAGCTTAGCGACTGTTGAATCGAGCGCTCCCAGTCGTAGACACCAATCACGGTATCGACGCTTAACGCTTCAATCAAAATGCGATCCATCCAGCTTCCCCCTACGGTAACAAGCGGGCGATTGTACGTTAGGATGGGGCTAAACGACAGTATATCGGGCCACAAAGCGAGCATGGCGCCATGGTATGGATAGTGGTGGGTTATTTAAGTGGCAGTTGGCTGGCAGCGCTGAGCGTTTGCCGCCTGGCGGGTGTGGGCGACCCCCGTCAACACGGTTCATTTAATCCCGGCTTTTCCAACGTACTGCGCCTATATGGCCCCCGCTTAGCGGCAGCCACCCTGCTGTTAGACGCCTTAAAAGCCATGCCTGCTGTTTTGGGTGCCAAGCTGATGGGCTATCCGGTCTGGCTGCAGGGGCTTGTGGGATTGGCAGTATTGCTAGGCCACAGCTTTCCACTGTGGCATGGCTTTCGTGGCGGTAAAGCGGTCGCCAGTGCCTTCGGTGTGTTGTTGGTATTAGTGCCTCAGGTGGCGTTACTGAGTGCATCGATATGGGCGCTGCTAGCGTGGCGATTAAAAACAGCTGCGCTGGCGTCGCTAGTGAGTGCTCTCGTGGCGCCGCTGGCCTGTGGCTGGCTGGCGCCGGAGTACGTCATGGTGGTGGGTGGATTCAGCCTGCTGGTGCTGGCCCGTCACGGGCTTAATATTCGCCGACTGCGACGCGGTGAAGAGCCGCCGTTTCGTGGTTCTTAGCGTGAGACAGGCGGTGTCAGCTGATTCAGCGGCCAGCGGGGCGTCGCCTGCATCATGCCAGGGGTGTCGCACTCTCCCGCTGCCAGGCGTTGAGCACCGACATAAGCAATCATGGCGCCATTGTCGGTACAGAATCGCCCGCGCGGGTAGTAGGCGCGGGCCTGGCGTTTTTCGCACTCAGCCTGCAGTCGTTCACGCAGGCGATGGTTGGCGCTGACCCCGCCCGCCACCACTAAGCGCTTCAAGCCGGTTTGATCCAGTGCTCGACGGCACTTAATCACCAGCGTATCGACAACGGCCTCTTCAAAGGCGCGGGCAACGTCGGAGCGGGCCTGGGCGTCGAGTTCGTCGGCTGTTTCCAGCTGGCGAATGGCCGTCATGGTGTGGGTTTTTAGGCCCGAAAAACTGAAGTCTAGCCCTGGCCGGTCGGTCATGGGGCGCGGGAAGCGAAAGCGCTTGGGGTCACCCTGTTCCGCCAGCTTGGCTACCTGAGGGCCGCCTGGATAGGCCAGGCCGAGCATCTTGGCGGCTTTATCAAACGCTTCACCAGCCGCGTCATCCACCGATTCGCCGAGCAGTCGATAGCGACCCAGCCCCTGAACTTCGACGAGCTGGGTATGGCCGCCGGATACCAGCAGCGCCACGAAAGGGAACTCGGGTGGCTCGTCTTCCAGCATCGGTGCCAGTAAATGGCCTTCCATATGGTGTACGCCGAGCACGGGGATGTTCAAGGCCCGAGCCATGCCATGGGCGGTACTGGCACCCACCATTAATGCGCCGACCAAGCCGGGGCCAGCGGTGTAAGTGATGCCATCCAGGTCGCGGCGCGTTAGCTTGGCGTCACCGAGCACTTGCTCGATCAGCGGCAGCAGTTTGCGGGTGTGATCGCGAGAGGCGAGTTCGGGCACTACGCCGCCAAATTCTGCATGCATGGCGATTTGGCTATACAGCGCATCGGCAAGTAGCCCCTTGCCGCCGGTTGACGAGGTGTCGTAAAGCGCGACACCCGTTTCGTCGCAGGATGTTTCAATGCCCAGAACTCGCATAAAAAGGGCCTCTCAAAGGCTATTCAAAAGATGTAAAGGTGAAAAACACAAGAGCACTAGTCTAGCATTGTCGTCCTGGGTCAGCGTAAGCATTTGCAAAGATGGCCAACGGCGACTAAACTACTGTGCGCTGTAAAACTGGGTCGTACACCGCGTTCTAAATGTAATATCGCAGTGTACGTACTATCCGAACTCAAGACTCCTTAAGGTAGGTGAGTGCTTAATGCCTTCTGTAAAAGTACGTGATAACGAGCCGTTTGACGTCGCCCTGCGTCGCTTCAAGCGTTCTTGCGAAAAAGCCGGTGTTCTTTCTGAAGTACGCCGCCGCGAGCACTATGAGAAGCCGACTGCTGAGCGTAAACGCAAAGCGGCAGCTGCCGTAAAACGCCACGCTAAGAAAGTTCAGCGTGAGCAAAAGCGTTTCGAACGGCTCTATTGATCCGTACCCGAGGGGGCCGGAGCAGTTAGCTGGTCGTCTCAAGAGGGATGCCAAGCGGCCGCCACTAGGTGGCCGTTTGTTTTTGACTGTTGTTCTTCAAAGCTGTCGTTGCTAAAGGCCGTCGCTGTTTATGATGATCTGATCTGGCAATGGGTCTGATGACCTTAGGCAGTGTTTTAAAAAACAGGGCTTTTAAAAACAGTCTCGAAAGTTAGCGCTTTGCGCGAGGATGCCCGTAGTTCATGGCAGGCCAAATTCCACAGCGTTTCATTGATGATCTGTTAGGCCGCGTTGACGTGGTCGAGGTGGTTGGTGAGCGCGTGCAGCTTAAAAAGGCTGGTCGTAACTACTCTGGGCTGTGTCCCTTCCATCAAGAGAAAACCCCGTCGTTTACCGTCAGTGCTGATAAGCAGTTTTATCACTGCTTTGGCTGCGGAGCTAATGGTAATGCACTACGCTTCTTGATGGAGTACGACAAACTACCGTTTCCTGAGGCGGTAGAGCAGTTGGCCGGTCGCCTGGGTATTGAAGTGCCGCGTGAAGGCGCTGATGACCCGCGTGCCCAGCAGCGTGAAAAGAAGCGCAAAGAGGGTGTTAACCTGCTCGAACTCGCCGCCAGTTTTTATCGCGAGCGATTAAAGATGCAGGAGGGCCAGCCGGCCCAACGCTATTTGTCGGGTCGTGGGCTCTCGGACGAGGTGATCAAGACCTACGGCATTGGCTATGCCCCGGCGGGTTGGGAGGCGCTAAAACAGCACCTCAGCGAGCGCGGTATTGGTGAGCCAGTGCAGGTGGAGTACGGCCTGCTGATTCACCGTGAGGATACCGGGCGTACCTACGACCGTTTTCGTGATCGGGTAATGTTCCCCATTCGCGATTTGCGCGGTCGTACGATTGCCTTTGGTGGTCGAGTGATGGGCGATGACCAGCCCAAATATCTCAACTCTCCGGAAACACCCGTATTCCATAAAGGTCGTGAGCTTTACGGCTTGTATGAGGCGCGCCAAGCCTCGAACAAGCTTGAGCAACTGGTCATGGTCGAAGGCTATATGGATGTGGTGGCACTGGCGCAATACGGTATTCATAATGCTGTGGCGACGCTGGGTACCGCCACCACAGAAGACCATTTGACCCGCCTGTTTCGACTGGTGAGTCGCGTAGTGTTCTGTTTCGACGGTGATCGTGCCGGGAGGCAGGCGGCTAGCCGGGCATTGGAAACCGCACTGCCGCAAATGATTGATGGCCGTGAAGCGCGCTTTCTGTTTCTGCCCGAAGGTGATGACCCGGACACCCTGGTGCGCCGTGAAGGCACCCAGGCATTTCAGGATCGCGTGACCTGTGCCATGCCTCTGTCGGAGTTTCTATTCGAACAGGCGGCCCAAGGGCGCGACTTGAATACCGTGGAAGGGCGCGAGCGGTTTGCCAGTCAGGTGCTCGAAGCATTGAACAAAGTGCCTGAAGGCATGCTCAAATCGCTACTGCTGGAGTCATTGGCAAAGCGTAGTGGGCTGGCGCAAGAGCAGTTGAAAGTGCTGCTCGAAAAGCGTTCCCAGGCGTCGCAGCGATCCGTCACCCAAGGTGATGTTTCGCAGGAGCCGGCAGAGCAGTTGGAGTCCGAATCGGCCTCATCCGCCATGAACGGCGCTGTTTTGGCAGCGCCATCGCGCTCACGTTCTCAGGCGCTCTCCCCGGTTGGGCGTATCGTGCAGCTGTTATTGCATGAGCCCAATCTGGTGGTCACGCTCCCTGATCATTTGGAGTGGTTGCCGGAAGATGGCGATGCGCCGCTATGCCGCGAGCTGATTGAACTGCTCAAGGCAGGGCGCTACCGCAGCCCACAAGTGGTGTTGGCGCATTTTCAAGGCAGCCAGCAGGGGCATGCCTTGGCGGCTTTCGCCAAGCGCGAGCTGTTGATTCCCAAGGCAGATCGGGAAGCAGAGCTGAAGGGATTGGTGGAACACTTGCAGTACGTTCAGCGCCAGCGTTCTCCTCAAGAGGAGTACACGGCGTTGCTGGCGCAGGAGCGCGCCGGGCAAAAGTTGGATAAGGAGCAGCGCCAGCGTTTGGCAAGCTTGGTAATGGAGCTTGCTCAGCGCCAATGAGGCGGTGTCTTGGGCGATGGGGGTTGAATTCCTAGCGTTTCAGCACCAGATATAGGGTCAGCCACCGAGCGTTGGCCTAACCGAACAAACTAACACACCTGAATTACCGCGCAAATACGTCGAGCTGGAAAATTTCTTGCTTTTTACGCTATACTGTACGGCTTGTTGAGTTTAATCGATTCAGCGCTCCAGGTGTTTCATTCTTCTTCGTCGAGATAGGGTTTCTATGGCTGGAAATGCGCAGCAGCAGTCGCGTCTGAAGGAGTTGATCGCTCGAGGCAAGGAACAGGGTTACCTGACCTATGCCGAGGTCAACGACCATCTACCTGAGGATATCGCCGACCCGGATCAAGTGGAAGACATCATTGGCATGATCAACGACATGGGTATAAGTGTCGCTGAAGAAGCGCCAGATGAAGACACTTTGATGATGTCGGATCAATCCACGGACGAGTCCGCTGCGGAAGAGGCCGTAGCGGCCCTTGCCGCCGTGGAAAGCGATGTAGGCCGCACCACTGACCCCGTACGCATGTATATGCGTGAAATGGGCACGGTTGAGCTTTTGACCCGTGAAGGCGAAATCGAAATCGCCAAACGGATCGAAGAGGGTACCCGTGAAGTGATGTCGTCTCTGGCCTATTTGCCGGGTGCCGTCGCGTCTATTTTGGACGCCTATGACGCTACCCAGGATGAAGAAGCGCCGGGGCGTCTTTCGGATCTGTTTTCTGGTTTCATCGATCCCGATGAGGGTATCCCCGGCGTTGCCGAAGCAGAGGTGCCCGAACCGGAGCCTGAAGCCGAGATTGACGACGACGTTGAGAGCGACGGCGACGATGAGGACGAGGATTCTACGGCCAGCGAGGGCGGCCCAGATCCCGAAGAGGCGCGTGCACGTTTCGAGCAGATTCGCGAGCAGAACGCCTTGGTGGAAGAGGCGTTTGCCAAGCATGGCCGCGGCAGTGCTGAGTTAAAGGCCGAGCAAGCCCGCTTGGCGGTGCTTTTCTCGCCTATCAAGCTGGTGCCTAAGCACTTCGAGCGCTTGGTCGGTCAAGTGCGTATCAGTGTTGAGCAGGTGCGTGCCCAAGAGAAAGCGGTCATGCAGCTGTGCGTGAAAAAAGCCAAGGTGCCGCGTAAGACGTTTATCAAGTCGTTTCCTGGTAATGAGTCGAGCAAAACATGGCTGGATGAATTCCAGGCAGCGCAGAGCAAGTACGCAGACCGCCTTGAGCCGTTGCGCGCCGATATTGCTCGTGCTCAGCGCAAGATCGCCTTCGAAGAGGATATGGTGCAGCTCTCGGTTGCCGACCTTAAAGAGGTGAATCGCAAGCTCTCGATTGGTGAGGCGAAAGCTCGCCGTGCCAAGAAAGAGATGGTTGAGGCTAACCTGCGCTTGGTGATTTCGATCGCCAAGAAGTACACCAACCGTGGTTTGCAGTTCTTGGATCTCATCCAGGAAGGCAACATCGGCTTGATGAAAGCGGTCGATAAGTTCGAATACCGCCGTGGTTATAAGTTCTCGACTTACGCCACCTGGTGGATTCGTCAGGCAATTACCCGCTCGATTGCCGACCAGGCGCGCACCATCCGTATTCCGGTGCATATGATTGAGACGATCAACAAGCTCAATCGCGTATCGCGCCAGATGTTGCAGGAAATGGGCCGTGAGCCAACGCCGGAAGAACTCGGCGAGCGTTTGGAAATGCCGGAAGATAAAGTACGCAAAGTGCTCAAAATCGCCAAAGAGCCGATCTCCATGGAGACGCCGATTGGTGACGACGATGATTCACACCTGGGTGACTTTATCGAAGACGGCACCATGCTGCTGCCCATTGACATGGCTACCGGTGAAGGTCTTATCGAAGCAACGCGCAACGTGTTAGGCGGCTTGACCGCCCGCGAAGCGAAGGTACTGCGCATGCGTTTCGGTATCGATATGAACACCGACCATACCCTGGAAGAGGTGGGCAAGCAGTTTGACGTAACCCGTGAGCGAATTCGTCAGATTGAAGCCAAAGCGCTGCGTAAGCTGCGTCACCCCAGCCGCTCCGAGCCGCTGCGCTCGTTCCTTGACGAGTGAATGTCGTAAGTGGTGAGCGGTAAATAGAAAGTCGTAAGTGGTGAATAGAAATCAGTCGCCGCTAAGACCAAAAAGCCCGCCGTTCTCTGAACGGCGGGCTTTTTTATGGGGACTATTGTTGAAGACGATGTGTGCCGCGCTTAATTGGGTATCTGCCGGGCTTTATAAATGCGGCGAGCCAGTAGTAGCAATTCCAGGGTGGCGATCAGAATTAGGCTATAACCGAGTAGTTCGACGACTTCTTCAGCAACACTCTTAAAGGTTCCTGAATAGCTGTCTTCAAGAACGGCTTGCCAGAACTCTTGCCGCCCATACAGGCGCGAAAATATATAAGTGGTCAGCACGCCTGCCGTAAACAAACCAAAGGCGAAGGTGTTGCTGTAATGAGCGAACTCTGCAAGAAAACGTTGGCGCTGCTTCACCACCCAAAAAAGCGATGGGAGAATAATCAGTGCAACGAGTACCTTCCAGGTGTTATCAGCCACATAGTTATCTAAAAAGTGATCCTGTTCGCGTACCAGGGAGGCGGCCACAAATGCTAGCAGCAGCAGTGTAACGGTGGGCCACACTTTAAGTACATGACGAATGTAAATCAGCATTGCACAGCAGGTGGCTAGCACCAGCGTTTGGGTAAATTCGGTAAAACCCAGCTCAGAAAAGCGTACTGAGGGGAGATAGAGCGCTTCTAAATAGGCACCTTGGGTAATCGCACCGATAAACAGTACGTACAGTACTGCACGTACTAAAATGGTTTGAAATCCGATAGGCCAGGCAGGGGGGGGAGACATACCGACATCCTTTGTGGGTAAGCAGCGTAGCTACTACACAATTTTGCAATGACATGTGCATATAAAAACATGCAGGGTTGAATGTTCATTATATCGTCACAGTTATGTGTTGGCACGTCGATATTGCGGTTAATCACTCGACGTTTGGTCATCGGCGCTGCAAAGTGTCCCATAGGCAGGTAATAACAGTGTTGTGAGGCGTAATAGACATGGCTATTAGTGTGTTTGATCTTTTTCGAATTGGCATCGGGCCATCGAGTTCCCATACTGTGGGCCCGATGCGCGCGTCGCGAGATTTTGCCTTGGCGCTTGGCGATACCCGCGTTACCCGACTGGTGGTAAGGCTTCATGGGTCACTTGCCGCCACCGGGGTGGGCCACGGTACCGATCAAGCCGTCATCATGGGACTGATGGGCGAAGCACCAGAAAGTATCGATCCAGACACGATTACGTCGCGGTTAAAACAACTTGCCGAAGGCGAGCCGCTGTTGTTGGCCAATGGCCAACAGATCGCTTTTGACGCTCATAACGATGTCGAATGGGATGAGGCCTGTTTGCCGTTCCATCCCAATGCCATGGTGCTGAGCGCCTATTGTGATGACGCGCTAGTGGCGACCAATACGTTTTACTCCCTCGGCGGCGGTTTTTATGTCGATCAAGCGAAGGCTGATCAAGGCGAGGTCGGTGAAGATGCTACTGAACTGACTTACCCCTTCAATACGGCGGCCGAACTACTCGCACTATGCCGGCAGCATCAACTGCGTATTAGCCAGCTTATGTTAGAAAACGAGAAAGCCTGGCGTAGCGAATCGGCCATCCGTGAAGAGCTGCTGACCATCTGGCACGCTATGAGCGATAGCATTGAGAATGGCCTACGCGCGACAGGCCATTTGCCCGGTGGATTAAATGTGCGCCGCCGTGCGCAGCTGCTCCACCAGCAGTTGCTTCATCCACCGGAAAATCAGCGTCTGATTGTGTCGAGTTTTACCGTAATGGATTGGGTTAACGTGTTTGCGTTGGCAGTAAATGAAGAGAACGCCGCCGGGCGGCGGATGGTCACTGCGCCGACCAACGGCGCAGCGGGCATCGTGCCCGCCGTATTAGCGTACTACTTGAAGTTTGAGCCCGATGCTAGCGAAGCTGATGTGGTGGATTTTCTGCTTACCGCCGGGGCCGTAGGCATTTTATGCAAAAAGAACGCCTCCATTTCTGGTGCTGAAGTGGGCTGTCAGGGCGAAGTTGGCTCCGCTTGTGCTATGGCGGCCGCAGGGCTTGCCGAAGTGCTAGGTGGCTCACCTGGGCAGGTGGAAAACGCCGCTGAGATCGGCTTGGAGCATAACCTCGGTTTGACCTGCGACCCGGTCGGCGGACTTGTTCAAGTGCCCTGCATTGAGCGCAATGCGATCGCCTCCGTCAAAGCTATAAACGCTGCACGAATGGCGCTGCACGGCGATGGAGAGCACTTTATATCGCTGGATAAAGTGATCCGTACCATGCGCGATACTGGTCGTGACATGCAAGACAAATACAAAGAGACCTCCAAGGGCGGGCTAGCCGTCAATGCCATCGAGTGCTAGGCCATCAAGTGCTAGGCCAGCGGATTAGGAGGCAGTAAGCTGTCAATATTGGTGACTAGGTAGTCGACCAGCTGGCGGATTTTGGGCGACAGGTGACGGTGGCGAGGGTATACCGCCCAGACAGCGGTATCGTGGTGCTGAAAAGGCTCAAGCACGGCCACCAGCTCACCGCTGGCCAAGTAGGGCGCTACGTAATAGTCGGGCAGTTGTGCAAGGCCGAGCCCTTTAAGTGCGGCATCTAATAAAGCAGGGCCAGAATTACCGCTCCAGCGCCCTTCTACGCGCACCTCGCGTCGTTGACCGTTGACTTCAAACAGCCAGTTGGGCCGTGAGCCAATCAAGCAGCGGTGCTGGCTAAGCTCGCTCAACGTATGCGGGCGTGGCGCTTGGCGAAAGTAGCTGTGTGAGCCGACGATATACTCGCGGCGGTCGCATAACCGTCTGGCGATCAGGCTGGAATCCTTTAATACGCCCATCCGAATGGCAATATCGTAGCCCTCTTCAATGAGTTCTACTGGTCGGTTAGTGAAGTGCATGTGAACATCCAGCTGCGGATGCAAACACTGAAAGTCATTCACCAGTGGGGCGATAAAGCGCTCGCCAAAGGTCGTGGCCGAGGTCAGTTTAAGTAGCCCGCTAGGCTTGGCCTGGAGTTCGCTAAGCGCCTGCTCGGCATCCCGCAGCCCATCAAATAGATGGCGGCAGTGTTCCACGTAGGTAGTCCCCGCGTCGGTTAAGCGAATTTGACGGGTGGTGCGATATAGCAACTGAACACCTAGCTGATTTTCGAGCTGGCTGACCAAACGGCTGATATGCGAGGTCGATACCTTCAGGTGGCGGGCCGCAGCAGAGAACGTGCCTAAACGCACCACCTCGACAAAGGCTTCGATACGGCTCCAGTGCTGCATGCTAACTCCCTGGGTTGATAGTAATTGTTGCTGTGTGGCAATAATCTTATGAGTGTATCCCGGTTTATCAAGAGCGCCTAGCTGGCCTACACTGCTAGCATCGCTAGCCTATCAATGGAGCCTTGTGCTTATGTCTATATCTTTATCTCAGTGGTCTCGCGGTGCGTTAGCAGTGGCCGTGGGCGCTGGCTGGGCAGTTAGTGCTCAGGCAGAGCTACCCGCCCAGCAGCAGGAGCAGGAGCAGGAGCAGGCGCCAGGCTGGTTTCGCATGATGGTTGGGGAGTATGAGGTAACCGCGCTGTACGATGGCCATACGGCTATTGATACCTCCTTGTTAAAAGGCATGGAGCAAGAAGAGATTCTCCGCCGCTTGGATGCGCTATTTATCGATGCAGAGAGTGGCATGCAAACTGCGGTCAATGCCTTTCTTATTCACACTGGCGAGAACCTTGTGCTGGTTGATGCCGGCTCAGCTGCCTGCTTTGGCCCCTCGTTAGGTCAGGTGGAGAGTAACCTGCGCGCTTCTGGCTACTCGCCGGAGGATGTCGACACGGTGCTGATGACCCATCTGCATCCTGACCACGTGTGTGGTTTGGCCAATGAGGAGGGCGAAGCGGTTTATCCCAATGCTGAGCTGCGAGCGAGTCAAGCCGATGCCGATTTTTGGCTGGATGAGGAGCGCGCGGCTGCGGCGCCTGAAGCCAATCAACCCTTCTTTACCATGGCTCAAGAGGCGGTAGCGCCTTATCAGGAAGCTGACCGTTTCAACCCTTTTACGGCCGGTGATGAAGTGCTGATGGGTATCGTTGCCCAAGATACCCATGGCCACACCGCCGGACACTCAAGCTTTATGCTCAACAGCGATGATGACGCCATGCTGGTATGGGGTGATGTGGTGCACAGCTATGGCGTTCAATTTGCTGATCCCACTGTCGCTATCGAGTTTGACTCAGACTCCGAGCAAGCCATTCGCACTCGAGAAGAAGTGCTCGAAAGCGCGGTTGAAGATAAGCACTGGGTCGCCGGTGCCCACATGCCATTTCCCGGCATTGGTCATATCGTAAAAGATGAAGAAGGCTATCGCTGGCTGCCGATTGAATTTGGCCCAGTGGCAGTTGACGAGTAACGGCTTAGTGTCTGTTGTTGAAGTAATGAACATTTAGGAGTCAATATGAAATCACGCGCAGCTGTTGCACTGGAAGCGGGTAAGCCGCTTGAACTGGTTGAGATCGATGTTGAAGGCCCGAAGGCGGGGGAAGTGCTGGTTAAAATGGCCGCGACAAGCGTTTGCCATACCGATGCTTACACGCTCTCCGGTGCTGATCCCGAAGGTAACTTCCCTGCCGTGTTGGGCCATGAAGGTGCCGGCGTTGTACAGGAAGTCGGCGAGGGCGTTACCAGCCTTAAGCCAGGCGACCATGTTATTCCGCTTTACACCGCTGAGTGTGGAAAGTGTAAATTCTGTTTGTCGGGCAAAACCAACCTGTGTGGCAGCGTGCGTGCTACCCAAGGTAAAGGGGTCATGCCTGACGGTACCTCGCGTTTTTCACTCGAGGGCAAAATGCTTCATCACTATATGGGCACCTCCACGTTCAGCGAGTACACCGTGTTGCCTGAAGTCTCCCTAGCGGTGGTTTCTAAAGAAGCACCCATGGATAAAATCTGCCTACTGGGCTGCGGCGTGACCACCGGCATCGGTGCAGTGCTGAATACCGCAAAAGTAGAGCCGGGCGCCACGGTGGCGGTGTTTGGTCTCGGAGCTATCGGTTTGGCCGTCATTCAAGGCGCGGTAATGGCCAAGGCGGGGCGTATTATTGCTATCGACGTCAACGCTGATAAATTTGAGCTGGCCAAGCAGTTTGGCGCCACTGATTTTGTGAACCCCAAAGAGTACTCAGATCCAATCCAGCAGGTCATTGTCGATTTGACCGATGGCGGCGTTGACTACTCCTTTGAGTGTATCGGCAACGTCAATGTGATGCGCTCAGCGCTGGAGTGCTGCCACAAAGGCTGGGGTGAATCGATCATCATTGGTGTTGCTGGAGCCGGTGAAGAGATCTCCACACGGCCATTCCAGTTGGTCACCGGGCGGGTCTGGAAAGGCTCCGCCTTTGGTGGCGTAAAAGGACGCAGCGAGCTGCCGGGCTACGTTGATCGTTATATGAACGGCGAAATCAATATCGACGATTTCATTACCCACGATATGCCGTTCGAAAAGATCAATGAAGCGTTTGAGTTACTGCATGCGGGCAAGAGCATTCGTACAGTGCTGCATTACTAAGGTCTGCACAACTAAGTGTCAGAGCAGGTTTCCGTGAGGGCGCTGTGAACCCATCCGTGGGCGCTACTTTTGACATCTGACCGCCATGGATGGCGGAAATGCCGGAATTGTCGGGAATATTTTCCGGCCCTGTCAAAAGACCCTCACTCCAACCTGCCCTGACACTGCGTTATCGGGAGCTTTATAGACAGTCATTTGCCCTGTGCATTACTAGGCCTAGCATTATTAAGTAGTATAGGAAGCACGTTTGAAACGCTAAAACGCGGTAGGGTAGACCTGCCGCGTTTGCTGTATTTAAAGGAACCTGCCCATGAGCATGAGTGAAACTCTAGAACTGGTGTCTGCCAACCGTAGTTTCGGGGGCTGGCATAAGCGCTACCGCCACTATTCCCGTGCGCTGGACTGCGACATGATCTTCGCCGTTTACTTGCCACCCCAGGCGGAAAACGAGCGCGTACCGCTGCTGTGGTGGCTCTCGGGGCTGACCTGTAATGACGAAAATTTCATGCAGAAAGCGGGCGCTCACCGTATTGCCGCTGAGCTGGGCGTGGCGATTGTTTGCCCTGATACCAGCCCACGGGGCACCGACTTGCCCGGCGAGCATGAAAGCTATGATTTAGGCTCTGGGGCTGGGTTTTACGTCAATGCCACCGAGTCACCCTGGAAGCCCCACTATCGCATGTACGACTATGTGATTGAGGAGTTGCCTTCTGTAGTGCGTCAGCACTTCCCGGTCAATGGGCGCGAATCGATTAGCGGACACTCGATGGGTGGGCACGGAGCATTGATCCTGGCGCTGCGTCATCCAGGTCGTTTCCGCTCTGTGTCGGCCTTCTCACCGGTGGTGAACCCGATGAACTGCCCTTGGGGGCAGCAGGCGTTTAACGCCTACTTGGGGGACGATCAGTCCCGCTGGCGTCAGTACGATGCCTGTGAGCTGGTGGCCAACGGCGCATCACGCCAGCGGCTGTTTATCGACCAGGGCGAAGCGGATCAATTCCTGGAAGAGCAGCTTCAGCCAGAGCGTTTAGAAGCCGTTTGCGAAGAGCATGATCATCCGTTAACGCTGCGCCGCCAGCCGGGCTACGATCACAGTTACTTCTTCATTGCCTCGTTCATTGAGGATCATCTGCGCTATCATGCAGATCACCTCATGAAGCGTTAAGGATAACGGGATGCTCAATCGCTTGCTGCGCCGTTTTATGCGTCTGCTATGGCGGATTGTATGGCGCGGCGTTTTAGCGTTTGTACTGTTGTCGGTCGCGCTGGTCTTGTTGTTTCGGGTCGTTCCACCACCGGGATCGATGGTGATGGTCGAGCGCAAAATTCAGAGCTGGATCCACAGCGATCCGATTCGTATACAGCGCGAGTGGCGAGGTTGGGACTCGCTCTCGGTGAACGCTAAGCTGGCAGTGATTGCCGCGGAGGATCAGCGCTTTCCACACCACGGCGGGTTTGATCTGGTCGAACTGCGCCGCGCATTGCAGGCTAGTCGGGACGGCGGACGACTGCGCGGTGCCAGTACCTTGAGCCAACAAACGGCTAAAAACGTTTTTCTGTGGACAGGTCGCAGCTGGACGCGGAAGGGGCTAGAAGCGTGGTTTACGCTACTGATCGAGATACTCTGGAGCAAGCAGCGTATTTTAGAGGTCTATCTCAACGTCGCCGAGTGGGATCGCGGTGTGTTTGGCCTAGAAGCCGCTGCTCAGCACTATTTTGGCGTTTCTTCAGCTTCGTTAACTGAGCGCCAGGCAAGTCTTCTCGCGGCTATCTTACCCAGCCCCCTGACGCGCAGCGCCGCACGCCCCGATGCCCAGGTTGAGCGGCGAAGCCAGTGGATTCGCCAGCAGATGCGTAACTTAGGTGGGGCTGATTATTTGCAACATCTATAGCTATTTTTAGCCACGCTAGCCGTATTTAGCGACGTCAATTTTCCCAGTGCCTCTAGATTGGGATAGGAGAAGTAATAACCCATGCTGCATGGGAATAAAAGGTACCGGAGAATCGCAACGGTTACAGTGTCCGTTCACCCTGGCGCAGTGGTGTTGTGCTGACATGTTTAGCCAAGCCCTGGAATAAAATTATCGACCATTATAAAAATCGGGTCATCGTCTAATCGCCTTAGGGCCGGGTTTCCGTATCACCATCACTACCCCAGTGATGGCCACCAACATACCCACAAGCCCTAACAAGGGAAGGCGTTCGTCAAAGAGCCACCACGCCTGAAGCGCCGTGACTGGCGGCACAAGATAAAAAAGACTCGCTACACGCGAGGCTTCCCCCTTTTTAATCAAGGCCATGAGTAACAGAATAGCGGCAATTGAGAGAATCAACACCAACCAGCCCAGGGTCAGCACAAAGGTGCTGCTCCACTCCACTTGGCGCGTCTCAAAAAGCAGGGCACCAACGCCTAGCAGAGCGCCTGCTGCCAAATACTGAATAACCGCCCCGGAAAGCAGCGGCATGCTGGTGCAGTATCTTTTCTGATAGAGCGTACCCAGCGAAATCCCCATTAACGCGGCGGTGACACACAGCAGAGCACTAATCCCGAAGCCGTCAAACAGCGACTCACCCAGCTCAAGCTTACTGCCGAGGACTAAACTGATACCTATCAGGCCCAGCGCTAGCCCTGTCCATTGGCGCCAAGAGAGCTGCTCACCCAGCAGTGGGCCAGCGAAGGCGGCGGTCAGAAGTGGCTGCAGCCCCACCAGTAAGGCCGCTAAACCGGCGGGCATGCCCAGGTAAATGCCATAGAAGACGCCACCTAAGTAAGCACCATGGACTAGAAAGCCTGATATGGCGATATGTGTCCATAGCCTGGGTGATGAGGGCCAAGGTATCCGCATCACGACGACCAGCGGAGTCAGTAGCAGTAGCGTGAGTACAAAGCGAATAAACAGAAACGTAAAAGGTTCTGCGTAAGGCAGGCCGAACTTCGCACCAATAAAGCCAGTGCTCCAAAGCAGAACAAAAAGTGCGGGCATGGCGGCAAGCCCTGCTGAAGGTAAGTCGTTTTTATGTAACTTTCTGAATATGCTAGACATATTATTTCCGAGGTGGCGTGTTTAATTCGTCTTTTAGATACGTTTGGTTCTTTTTGTTACTAACTTTTACATAAAAGATTGAACCTGCTTGAGCATGGCGCGTCACAGAGGGCACATACACAACGCAATATTGAGGTTTCTTCTATGCAACGTATGACTGCTCTGTTCTCCGCTGCCCTGCTCGCGACCGGTTTGATGACGGCCACCGCCCACGCCCAGGAAGAGCAACAAGGCGCTGCACAAGATCCAATGGCAACCCAGCAAGCTCCTGCCCAGGATTTTTCTGACGACCAGCTCCAGCAGTTTGCCGATGCTTCTCAAGAAATTGCGGTTATTTCTCAGGAATATACCCAGCGTCTGCAGGAAGCGGAAGATGAATCAGCGCAACAGGAAGTGCGTACCGAAGCTAACGACCGCATGATCGAAGTGGTCGAAGACAGCGGCCTAGATGTTGATACTTTCAACGCTATTGGTCAATCCATTCAGCAAGATCCGGAAATGATGCAGCGTGTGCAGGAAATGGCTAACCAGTCATAAGTCATACTGCTAAAAGTGGCTGATGTGTTTTTGCTAATTGGGTCTGGCTAATATAGCAACCTTTATTTAGCAACGTTAATATTAGTATGGTTTCGGCCACCAAAGCCCGGTGCATAACTGCACCGGGCTTTTTTTGTGAGCCGATTGGCCTACGGTTAGTTTTATTATCCTTAGTGGGGTTTACCTAACTTAGCCTTCCCGCCACACTTTAGATTATGCGTTGATTATCCAGCCTATTGACCGGCAACACCAAGGAGTCCCCGTATGGATGTCGAACTGTTAGAAATACGCCAACATATGGGACGGTTTCCCCCTTTTGATGGGCTGTCGGATGATCTCCTTGATGCCATTGCTGAGCAGGTGGAAGTGAGCTACTTCAAAACAGGTAGCAGCATATTAACGCTTAACGAGATGCTCAATGATCTTTGCTATATCCGCAGTGGCGCTGTGGAGGTTTATCGTAGTCAGGGCGAGCTGTATAACCGCCTGGGCGAAGGCGATATTTTCGGTCACTTCAGCCTCTTGCGTAACCATAAGGTGCGTTTCCCAGCCCAGGCGATCGAAGATACCCTGATCTATTTTATTCCCAAGGCGGTCTTCCTGCGATTGTGCGAGGAGGATGACCATTTTGCGGATTTTGTCGAGTTGGAGCGACCGCGGCTTGAGAGCGCTGCCGAGCAGCAAAAGAAATCCAACGACATGATGGTGACGCGGATACGCAAGCTGCTAACCCGCTATCCAGTAATGGTGGAAACGTCTACCAGCGTTCAGCACGCCGCGCAGCAAATGAGCGAGGCTCAAGCCTCCGCCCTGCTGGTAATAAAAGAGGGGAGCGATAACCCTCGCTACAGTTTTAAAGATAGCGAAGGCCAAACTTGGCAGATGTGCGGTATTTTAACCGATAGTGATTTTCGTACCCGCATTGTGGCCGAGGGGCTATCGCCACAAACCTCCGTCGGTGAAGTGATTTCCTCGCGGCTAATTACTATCCAGTCTGACGCCTCTGTTTATGAAGCGATGCTGACGATGTTGCGCAGTAACGTGCATCACCTGCCTGTGCTCTATCGTCAGCGCCCTGTGGGCGTAGTGCATCTCTCCGACATTATTCGCTACGAGACCCACAGTGGTCTCTATCTGGTCAGCAATATTTTTAATCAGTCCAGCGCCCAGGGGCTGGCACGCTTGGCGCCGGATGTGAGCGCGGCGTTTGTGCGTATGGTGCAAGAGGGCGCTAACTCGCAGATGGTGGGTAGCGCCCTTTCCACGATCGGACGCAGCTTTACTCGACGGTTGCTGGAAATGGCTGAAGCTGAACTTGGCCCCCCGCCGGTGCCTTATTGTTTTATGGTGAATGGCTCAATGGCCCGCAATGAGCAGAGCATCGTCACTGACCAGGATAATGCGCTGATCCTCTCCGACGAGTTTAATCCCGAAGAGCATGACGACTACTTTTACGCCCTGGCAAAAATTGTCAGCGATGGCTTAGATGCCTGCGGTTACACCTACTGCAAAGGTGACGTTATGGCGACCAACGTTCAGTGGCGTCAGCCGCTCAGCGTTTGGAAGGGGTATTTTCAGGATTGGATGGCCAATCCCACGCCTGAACGGCTGCTGCACAGCTCGATTTTCTTTGACCTGGATAGTTGCTATGGCGAAGACCTTTATGTGGAAACGCTGCAAGATTTGATTGCCGAGACAGCGCCAAAATCACCGCTGTTTTTAGCTGCCATGGCGCGCAATGCCTTAAACCGTACGCCACCGCTAGGGTTTTTCCGTACCTTTGTGATGGAGCAAGATGGCAAGCACAACAACTCGATCAACTTGAAGCGCCGGGGAACTGCGCCGATGGTGGATTTGGTGCGTATTCACGCTTTGGCCTGCGGTTCCAAAGCGCAGAACTCCTTTCAGCGCTTGAATGACATCAGTAAGACCCAACTATTGGCGACCGGCATGAGCGACAAGCTAAGTTATGCGTTTGAGTTTTTATGCATGTCGCGGATTCGCCATCAAATGATTGACCTACAAGAGGATCGCCTGCCGGATAACAATATCGAGCCCGAAAACGTGGCGGACAGCGAACGCCACACCCTGAAAGACGCCTTCCAGGTGCTTAGCAACGCGCAAAAATTCCTCAAGTTCCGCTATCCCATGCCTGCACAACGGCAGGGGCGCTAAGATGCGCGGTATACGTCCACGTCAAAAAATCGTCCAGGCCGATTGGAAGGGCTATATGGCCCAACGAGCGCAACAAGCGAAAAATCCTGCCCTTCAGCAATTCTTTGGTACGCCGTTGCCTGATCCTGAAACGCCCATTTCTGAGGTGCCCATGGTGGCGCTGGATATGGAAACCACTGGGCTGGATGAGAGGCGCCATGCGATTGTTAGTATTGGCCTCGTGCCCTTCACGTTAAATCGTATCAAATTGGCTGAGCGGCGCTATTGGGTAGTGAACCCTTCGCGGCCGCTAGCAGAAGCCTCAATTACCTACCACCACATTACCCATTCAGAGATCGCCCAGGCGCCGGACTTAGATGCGATACTGGACGAACTGCTGGCCCAGCTAGCAGGTCGCCTAGTGGTCGTTCATTTTCGCAATATTGAACGGCCCTTTTTGAATGCAGCTGTCAAAGCCCGACGTGGGGAAGGGGTGCTGTTTCCGATGATTGATACCATGTCGCTGGAAGCGCGGATGCACCGCCAAACCCTATGGGCGCGGTTCCGCCGCTGGCTGGGTCGCCCACCGGTTTCCATCCGTATGCATGCGAGTCGTGAGCGCTATGGCTTGCCCCCTTATCAAGGACATCATGCCCTAGTGGATGCATTGGCCACCGCAGAGCTATTGCAGGCGCAAATAGCCACCCATTATCGACCTGAAACGCCATTGAAAGATATTTGGTGTTGATGCTTAGCTGTCGACATACCAACAAAAACGGGCAACCCATTGGTGAACTGCACCCCAAAAGTTGGACGCTCATCCAACGATTGGGGTGTTTTTCATGACGAAACATAATGAAGCGTTCAAGTTACTAGTAGTGCAACGCTACGCAGAAGGACAGCAGGGTTACAAGAGTCACTATATCCATTACTACAATCACGAGCGGATTAAGACCAAATTAAAAGGCCTGAGTCCGGTGCAGTACCGAAATCAGGCCTTGGCTGCTTAGTTTTTCACTGTCCAAGTTTATGGGGTCAGTTCATTGGGTTGCCCGTTTACTAGCTAAATTTGAACAGTACCAGCAAGCTTTAAACTTATGATTGGTTTAAAACCATGGTCGGTTCAAAGCATCGCTAGACGGCTTTAGGTTCGCTCATCAACCCCTTGATAATGGCATAGCAGGCCACTAGCAGAATGATGGTGAACGGGAAGCCGGTAGAAACAGCCATGGTTTGCAGCGCTGTCAGGCCACCGCCTAGCAGTAGCGCAATGGCAATCGCGCCTTCGATGATCGCCCAGAAAACGCGCTGTGGCGTCGGTGCATCGACCTTACCGCCAGCGGTGATGGAGTCAATCACCAACGAGCCAGAGTCAGACGACGTCACGAAGAACACGATGACTAGCACAATGGCTACGAATGAGGTGATTTGTGATAACGGCAGCTGCTCGAGCATTATGAATAGCTGCAGATCAACGCCTGCATCGCGAACGGCCTCAATGCCTTGGCTGACGTACTGATCAATGGCTGTGCCACCAAACGTGGTCATCCATAGTACTGATACAGTGGACGGCACCAGCATCACCGAGACCAGAAATTCACGCACTGTACGACCGCGGGATACCCGCGCAATAAACATACCGACATACGGAGACCAGGAGATCCACCAGGCCCAGTAGAAGGCTGTCCAGCCCTGGCTGAAGTTGGCATCTTCACGACCAAAAGGATTCGATAACGCAGGTAGATGAACCGCATAGTTCCAAAGGTTTTCAAAGAAGCCCGTGGCAATCATCAGGGTAGGGCCAACAGCAATCACAAAGAAAAGTAGCATTGCCGCAAGAATAATATTGATTTTGGAGAGCAGCTGTACGCCCTTATCAACGCCTGCCACGATTGAGCCGATGGCGATCATCGTAATACCGATGATCAACAGGATCATGGTGATATCACTTTCCGGCGCACCAAACAGGTAAGTGAGGCCTGCTGCTGCTTGGGTTGCCCCTAAACCAAGGGACGTAGCCAAACCAAATAAAGTGGCAAACACTGCCAAAATATCAATCACGTGGCCTGGCCAGCCCCATACGCGCTCACCCAAAAGGGGGTAGAACACTGAACGCATGGATAGCGGTAGGCCCTTATTGAAAGAGAACAGCGCCAGGGAAAGCGCGACCACCGCGTAAATCGCCCAGGGGTGCAGGCCCCAGTGGAAGATGGTTGCGGCCATAGCTAACGCTTCAGCACCGGCAGCATTGCCTTCCGCACCCGCAAGCGGCGCCCAACTGCCACCGTCAAATGAAGTGCCAAAGTGTGTCAGCGGTTCGTTAACACCGAAGAACATTAGGCCAATGCCCATGCCCGCGGCGAACAGCATTGAAAACCAACCCATATAGGTAAAATCAGGCTTGGCATCGGCGCCACCAATGCGGATTTTACCTAGAGGAGAGAAGATCAGACCAATACACAAGATGACGAATATATTCGCCGCTAAAATAAAGAACCACGCAAGGTTGCCGGTCAAAAAACCAAAAATAGCATCATAAATAGGCGCAATCGTATCTTGCAGCGCCAGGGTTAGCACCACAAACAGCAGCACGATGATTGCCGAAATGCTAAACACCTTGCCGTGCAGGTCAAGATTGAGACCCATGGTGTTAGTAGTGATGTTGTCTTGGCCGATGACATAATCGGTATCGATCAGGTTAGCCGGACCGTCTGGGGCGGGTATGCCCTCAGAGGCGGGCTCTTTAGGGGGGCGTTTATCGTCGTGGTTATCCACAGGAACCTCTCTATTTCGATCAAGAAGTGTCGATCAAAAGGGTGAACAGAAACCAAAATGTGGTCATCAACCCACATTGCATGGTGCGCGCTTAGGTGCTCACAGTAGCAAATCTATTATGAGAGTATTCAACGTAATGTGAACCTTGGCGCTTAAACAGTACTTAATAGCAGGGCTTAAAACAGTTCTTAAAACGACAACAGAGGGCCACCCGCCCCCTGCTACCGTAACTGCTTGGCTCGTTTAGCTATCGAGCCACTCTGTGACTACGTCTTGGTTATCTTCAACCCACTGCTTCGCGTTCTCATAGGGATCGCTGCCATCTTCCTGGTTCATCAGCATGACTTCGCCCATCTGCTCTGGCGTCCACTCGAAAGCATCGAGAATGGCATAAGCTTCTGGCATGTCATCTTCCAGGCCTTGGCGAACTGCGGTGTGAATCTGCTCTGCACCGCCATAGACGTTTTCAGGGTCTTCTAGATATTTGAGATCAAAGCGGGCAAACATCCAGTGGGGCGTCCAGCCAGTAACAACGACATCTTCCTCGTTATTAATTGCACTCGACAGTGCCGCTGTCATGGTGGCACCGCTGCCACTACGCAGATTCAGCTCAAGGTCATAGGTATCCACAACCTCTTCGGTGAGGCTCATTAAGCCTGCACCGGGGTCAATACCGATGATCTCGCCGTTAAAGCTGTCGGCGTTATCGTTAAGATCTGCAATCGAGTCGACGTCGGTATACTCTGGAACCACAAGGCCCAGCTTGGTGCCATCCAGGTTGGGGCCAAGGTCTTCAATACTATCGCCCAGGCGTTCCATGTAATCGGCGTGAGTGGTTGGCAGCCAAGCAGCGACAATGGCATCCGCATCGCCAGTGGAGAGCGCCTGGAACATAGCCGCCGCTGAGAGTGAGGTTAGCTCGACGTCATAGCCCGCTTGCTCAAGTACTGCAGCGACCACGTTAGTTGAAGCGACTTCGGAAGACCACTCTACGTAGGCCAGGTTAACCATGCCTTTCTCTTCTTCAGCCTGCGCCGCGCTGCTGACGGTCACACCAGCACCTGCTAGCAGTGCCAGCGAAGCAAGACGGATACGGAGGTTCAATGTGCGATGTTTCATTCACTTTCTCCCTTGTGTATTAAAATATAAATTTACTGGTTATTAACGTGCATGATGCTTAACGAGCACGGTTGCTGCAAAACACAGCATGGTAAGCAAAGAGCGACTTAGCAAGCTAATGGCTCAACGCAGACGCTTCTGCTGTTTTACTCTATCGCGCGTTTTCGCTATTGCCGGGTTTTTCTAAGCGATTGCGTCAGGCGGTCAAGCAGCATGGCCAGGATGACCACCGCGATGCCTGCTTCAAAGCCGTCGCCAGGGCGCAAGCGTTGAATTGCGCGCCATACTTCGCTGCCCAAACCATCTGCACCAATCATGGCGGCGATGACTACCATGGAGAGAGCGAGCATTATCGTTTGGTTGATACCTGCCATTACTGTGGGCAGTGACAGCGGTAGCTGCACTTTGAATAGCTTTTGACCACGGGTAGCGCCGTAGGCATCGGCGGCCTCAATCAGCTCCACCGGTACTTGACGAATACCCAGGGTGGTAAAGCGAATGGCCGGAGGCATCGAGAAGATCACCGTAGCAAAAATCGCCGACACCGAGCCAATACCGAAAAATGGAATAGCCGGGATCAAATAGACGAATGCTGGCATGGTCTGCATAAAGTCGAGAATTGGCATAATGACCCGGTAAAGCCGGTTAGACAGCGCCGCGGCAATACCCACAGGTAACGCGATGACGACTGCCACCATGGTAGCGAACACTACCAGCGTGAGCGTTTCAATCATCGGGTTCCAAAGCCCCAGGTTCCAGATCAGTGCCAAGCCCGCAGCAGCGCCTATGGCTAGGCGAGTGCCCGCCAGCTTCCAGCAGAGCAGGGCGATCAAGCCAAGCAGCGCCCACTCGGGTAACCACATCAAGCCGTCATTTAAAACATCGATACCGGTTTGAGTGAAACGAGAGATGCCGCGGGTAACCAAAGAGTATTCGCTGGTCAACCAAGTCAGGCCGCCTTCAATCCAATCACCTAGCGGGATGCGTGGGATATCCATTATTGCTCTCCTGCTCGTGCCAGTTCGTCGAGTACTGCGCCTTTAACCACCACGCCTAGCAGTTGCTCTTGCTTATCAATAACGGCGATAGGGAAACTCTTTTCACTAAACATGGCAAACAGGTTATGCAGTGGCTCATCCATAGGGACTTTGCGGAAATCCTGGGTTAAGTAGGGAATAATCGAATCGGCACTCTCTTCAATGGCCCGGCTGGCGGCATCGGCCTCGAGTAGCCCGATAAGGCGGCGGTTGCGATCAACCACATAAATGGAGTCGATAGCATGGTCGCGCATGCGGTGTAGCGCCGTGCGTGGGCCATCGCTTTCCCGAGCGGTGGAGCGCAGTGGCCGCATGGCGCTCTCGGCGGTCAAGATACGTGCCCGGTCAACGCCTTCGATAAAGCGACGCACGTAGTCATCCGCAGGCTTGGTCAGAATCTCTTCCGGCGTGCCGATCTGCACCACTTCGCCATCTTTCAGCAACACGATACGGTCGCCAATGTTGAGCGCCTCATCCAGATCGTGGGTGATGAAGACCGTGGTTTTTTGCATTTTGGATTGCAGCTGCAAAAGCTCTTGCTGCATGTCTTTGCGAATTAGCGGGTCAAGTGCTGAGAAAGCTTCATCCATTAACAGTACGGTGGCATCGTTTGCCAGAGCACGGGCGAGGCCAACGCGCTGCTGCATACCGCCGGAAAGTTGATTCGGGTAGGCGTCTTCCCAGCCCTCCAGGCCCACTTGCTTAAGCGCATCATGGGCAATTTTATGGCGCTCTGTTTTCTCTACGCCGCGAATTTCCAAACCGAACTCGGCATTTTGCTGCACAGTGCGGTGGGGAAATAGCGCGAAATTTTGAAATACCATAGAGAAGTGACGGCGGCGGCACTCCAGTAACGCTTTCTCTTTTAGCGTCGGGATGTTTTCGCCGTCGATAATGATCTCACCTTCGGTGGTCTCAATTAGACGGTTAAGACAACGGATCAAGGTCGATTTGCCTGACCCCGAGAGTCCCATGATGACCAGCAGTTCGCCTTCATAGACATCAAACGAAATATTGGATAGCCCCAGCGTCTGGCCGGATTTCTCCAGAATTTCGGGGCGCTTCATTCCTTGATCACGTAGCTCAATGGCTTTTTGTGGGTGCTTACCAAAGACTTTGCTTAATCCGCGCACTTTAATTTTGACGGGTCGTGTCTCGTCCATCGGCGATGCCTTTTTGTTGAGCTGAATGGGCGTGTGTCGTTATTGCGCCATTCATAAAGAAATAAGAGCTTGAGTCGGATAATTTATTAAAAATTATTATACATAGGTGGGGCCTGTGTGTCACAACGGCTCGCTCAACGGGGCAATTAACGCTACATGTGTCATTTTTTACCCACTCGCGCGGGCTGCCTATAAGTACATAATGGCATTGCTAATGTTTTATAAGATATTGATTATTAATTGTTTATATTGGTTTTTTATGTTTTTGGCACGTAAAGTGATTGTAATCTAAGTAGAGTGTTGTGAATAACTTGTATACGTGTACGGAAAGCTGACTGTCGATTTTTCCAGTGAAATGTTTAGAAACAAGCAGCGTAAGTAATGGAGGTGGGTATTATGGATAAGCAACACGACCACATTGAGAGCAAGCAAATTTCCAATCGCCCACGCTGGTTAACGCTGTGCATGATGGCGACAGCGGCAAGTGTAATTGTGTTAGCTGGTTGCGGTGATAACGAAGAAACAGCGCCACCTGCTGAAGAGTCTTCACCATTAGAGCAGGATGCCACCACTCAGCCGGAACCGGGTATGAGTGAAGAGTCAGCGATGGAGCAGGATCCAGGCTTAAGTGAAGAGCCAGCAGCAGAAAACAGCATGACGCAATCTGAAGAAACGATGGCAGAAGATCCTATGCCAGAAGAGTCCATGCCGGATGACACCATGGACGAGCCCGCAGAGGGCACTATGAACCCTGACGACGAGCCTGGCTTTGGTGAAGGAACCGAACCTATGCCTGGCGCTGAGGAAGAGGATGAAAATTCGACCAGTAACTAGTCTTTAGCAAGTGTACCGCTCCCTACGATGGTAAATCGCCTCAGCTGTTTGTTCCCTGCGGCTGCTCCACACGATTTGCCATCCTTTCCGCCCCCGCGCCCGCGGGGGTTTTTTTGTTTGCTTTCTAGCTAGCGCATCCCGCCTTATCAGTATCCTGGTAGTTACTCTTCACTATCTTCCAGGCGGCGATAGAGCGTCCGACGAGCAATGCCCAGCACTTCTGCGGTGCGTCGTTTGTTGCCACCCGTTGCTTCTAATACCTTGTTAATATAGCGCTTTTCAACTTCTTCTAGGCTAGGCCAGCGGATTGGCGTTGCCGAGGGCACCTGGCTCCCTGCCAGCACTTCGCCACTGACGGTAGGCACCAGTGGGGTACCGCTTTCGACCGTTGATTGTTCGCGCAGCCGTTCGGGCAGATCTTTATGGCTGAGCGAGCCATCTTCGCTCAGGGTAACTGCCCGCATGATGGCGTTTTCCAGTTCGCGAACGTTACCGGGATAGGCATAGTTGAGCAGGTTGTTGAGCGCTTCTGGCTCGATTTGTTCGATCTGCTTGCCCTGGGCCTCGGAGTGCTTGTCGATAAGGGCAAAAACAAGGTGCTCAATATCGGTACCGCGCTCGCGTAGCGGGGGAATGCGCAGCGAGAACGTTTCCAAACGGTAGAACAAGTCGCTGCGGAAATTCTCCTGCTCGATTTCCTTCTCCAGGTTGCGGTGAGTCGCAGCGATGATGCGGACATCTACTGGCTCTTCGCGCTCGCCGCCCACTGGGCGCACGGTTTTCTCCTGCAAGGCCCGCAGTAGTTTAGCCTGCAGATTGATGGGCATTTCACCAATCTCATCTAAAAACAGGCTGCCGCCCTGAGCGCTTTGAAAGAGCCCTTTGCGCGCCTCATTAGCCCCGGTAAAGGCGCCTTTTACATGACCAAAGAACTCACTCTCCATCAAATCTGCGGGAATGCTCGCACAGTTAACCGGCACAAAGGGTTGGTCATTGCGAGGGCTTTCCTGGTGAATGGCGCGGGCGAGTAACTCTTTGCCGGTACCGCTTTCCCCTAAGATCAAAATGGGGGCATCGCTTTTGGCAAGGCGGGAGGCATCATGAAACAGTGTCTGCATGACCTGGCTTTTACCCACAATGCCGTGGAAATGGCTGATATCCGTGTCGTGGAAAACCGCCAGGCGTTGGCGTTCCAGCACGCGAAATACGGCATCGCGGATGGCATCAAGGTCTAACGGCTTGGTTAAAAAGTCGTCAGCCCCTAGCTTAAGTGCCTCAACCGCCTGATCGATGGTACCGAAAGCGGTAATCACAATAATACCCAGCTCACTGCCTGCTTGGCGGAGCTGCTGGAGTAGCTGAATGCCGGTCATACCCGGCAGTCGCACGTCGGTAATTACCAGTGAGACGGTGGTGTGGCTTAGTAAGGCAATCGCCTCTTCAGCGCTAGGTACGCCGAGTGTCGTGTAGCCTGCATCCTGCAGTTCTTCTTCTAATAACTCACGTATAGCGGCGTCATCTTCAACCACCAACAAAGGTAAAAGGGGATCCTGTTGGGTCACAAACGTTGTCCTCACGCGGATGCGGTTTCACTAATAGGTAGTGTGATTTCAAATCCAGCGCCGCCAAGGGCGCTGTCAAACACGCCGATCGTACCGCCGTGGTCGTTAATAATGCGATGTACCATAGAGAGTCCCAAACCGCTGCCTTGACCGACCGGTTTGGTGGTGAAAAATGGGTCGAACACTTTGTGATGATGGGCACTGGGTATCCCTGGGCCATCATCTTCCACCCACAGTATTAATTCGTGCTCTTGCTGCTGGGCGCGCACTCGAATTCTGTTCACTTCGGGGGCTTGCGCTGCATTGCGCAGCAAATTGGTCAGCACCTGCACAATTTGTTGGCCGTTGGCGAGTAAGTTGGGTGTCGGCGACGGTAATTCAATGTCTAAACGAATATTGCGTGGTTCCAGCTCGTCTTCAACCAAATCGCTGGCATTCATAATAAGCTGATCAAGCGCCAGTTCGCCTTTCTCTACGTTATGTTGGCGGCCTAATTCCATCAACTGGCGCACAATTTCAACGATGCGCTCGACTTCGCCACGAATACGCCCTAGCCGTGCGCGTTCGTCATCTCCAATCACATCGCGGCGAGCCAAACGCTGGGCCTGGCCATTGATCACCGTTAACGGCGCACCTATCTCATGGGCAACGCCGGCTGCCAATACGCCCAGTTCAGCCAGCTTTTTCGATTTGCGCAGGCGCTTTTCAAGCTCAATTTCGCGCCGTTGGCGATTTTCGATCTCTTGGTCTTTTTCGGCCATCGCATCCAGCATGCCATTCAAACCGGAGGCAAGGTGGCGATATTCGATAGGGCCGTCTTCGGTGGCGCGCTGGCTGCGGTCACCTTTTTCTACCAACTGCATTACGTGCAGCAGCCGGTTAAGCGGGCGCTCGATATGGCGGCGAAACCCCCACCAAATACTAAACACGATTCCGGCGGCGCCAATCACAAACACCAACACGGCCACAATACTGATAAAACCCGTGTAGTTCTCAATACCGGTATTTAGCCGATTAACCTGCAGTACCCCATATACAGTGCCATCTTGTGAGCGCAAGGGTGTCAATGCAGAGTAGTAATTCCACCCATCGTGTTGGCGATAGTTGCTATATAAGTCATCGCGCTCAATGATTTGTTGAATCTCTTCACGGCTGAAAATATCTTTGCCTAGGCCCAGCCCGTAAATATCGCGACCCTGGGTATCGAATACATAGGCACCGTAAATTCGATGGAAGGAGAACGCCGACTGTAGCGCTTCTTCAAGCGGCGTGTTGCTATCTGGCGTAACCGCGTAGCTGAGCGACGAACTCAGCGTACGGGTAATAATCTCAACTTCCGTTTGTAACTTTGAGCGTACGTTATCTTCGAGCGACTTGATTGCCACTAAGCTAAAAACCACCAGGATGACAAATAGCGGCACAATCACGGTCAAAATAATCAAATTGCGTAGTCGCATGGGGCATCCATGGTGGTTTTAATACGTTTTAATATCAGCCAGTGAATGAAGCGCTACTGGTTCGTTGGCGCTAGGCGGTACAAGCCGCCCTGGGGGGCGTCAGTGAGTAAGTAAATGGCATCATCAGGGCCTTGGCGAACATCGCGAATGCGACCCACTTCGCCTTGTAAAATCAGCTCTTCCTCGGTGACACGGCCCTCTTCCAAGCGCAGGCGCAACAGCTTCTCGCTACCTAGCCCACCGGCTAATAAGTTGCCTTGCCACTCACTAAAGGCGTCGCTAGTCACTTCGGCAAGCCCAGCGGGGGCGAAGCGGCCTTCAAATACATACACTGGATCAACCATGCCGGGGAGCGAATCTTCGCCAATCGGCTCGTTGGTTGCATAGTCATTGCCCTGGCTGACCTTTGGCCAGCCGTAATTATTGCCCGCTTCGATATGATTCAGCTCGTCGCCGGTGCGGGGGCCATGCTCTGACGCCCAGGCTTCGCCGTTACTGAGCACGACCATGCCTTGAATATTGCGATTACCCATGGAGTAAATTTCATCCAGGGTGGTGTCATCACCAACGAAAGGGTTGTCATCGGGAACGCCGCCAGTAGCGGTAAGACGCAGGGTAGAGCCCGCGTGGTCATCGCTTGCCTGGGCGCGGGGCGGTTCACTGCCGCGATCCCCAATACTCATTAGCAGGGTACCGTCGGGCAGCCACGCCAACCGCGAGCCGTAATGGCGGCCCGGCCCAGAGGCGCGATCTTGTTCAAACAAGTGTTCGACCTCTCCTAGCTGGCCATTGTGCCATTTTATTCGCGATAATGCTGAACGGCTGTTATTGCCCTCGGGCTTGCTCCAGGTGAAATAGATCCAGTCGTTATCACCCTCGCCATTTCCGCCTTCAAAATCAGGATGTAACGCTACGTCTAGCAAACCGCCCTGGCCCTGAGTACTCACTTCGGGCATGCCTTCCAACGTACTGGCTTCACCGCTCTCGGGGTCGACAAGTTTCAGTTGCCCGCTGCGTTCGCTCACCAAGTAGCGGCCATCGGGTAAAAACGCCACCGCCCAAGGGTGCTCAAAACCATCGGCGATACGCTCAATGGAAAGGTTTAAATGGTCGGTTTCCAGCGATTCCTGGACGATTTCCGCATTTGCCGTGTTAATAGCGCCCGCCAGCACTAGTCCACTGATCCTTGCCCAAGCCCCAGGGGGCAGTGGGCGTTGGGTATGGTTGTTCATGTGAAGCATAGCGTGCCCTCTGGTGACGTTAATCATTGGCATCCTTGCCAGTAGTCTAGCAGTGACCTTTTAGTCACGTGTGGGTTCCACTATTACATGAGCAGGGCGAGTAGCACGGGCAGGTAAAACAGCGCTAACAACGTCGAGCAGAAGACCAAACTGGCTACATAGACGGGTTCGCGCTGGGCGCGCTGAGCAAAGAGATAGTTGAAGACCGCCACTGGCATGCACATCTGCACCACTAAAATGCTTTGGGCCAGTGGCGGAAGGCCCACCCAGCCAGCGATCAACCAGGCGACCACGGCAGCGAGGGGCACGCGCACCAGACTAAATCCGAGCCCTGAACGCAGGTTCTTCACCTGAATGCTGGCTAGCGATACGCCCAGAGTAATGAGCATGAGCGGTACCGTGAACCCCGACATTAAGTCCACCGTATTCGCCAGCCAGGGGGGCAGGGAGGTGCCCGTTAGCAGTAGCGCCATGGAAATCGCAATGGCATACACCGTAGGCGTTTTGGCAAGGGTTTTAAGCGGGTTGCCTTGGCTATTAAGCACAGCGCCTAGGGTGAACTGAAAAAGCGAGACGGTCACCATCACGGTGATGCCGTAGGCAAACCCGGCACTACCAAAGGCGTAAAGCACCACGGGTAAGCCCATGTTGCCGGTGTTGGGGTACATCATGGGCGCAAGCAGTACCCGCCAACTGCGGCGCAGCAGTTTTGCCACGCCAAAGGTCGCCGCCCCCATAGTGAGAATGACAAGCGCGGCGGCTAGCATCGTCTGGCCAAAGGTGGTGGCATCAATATCAGCACCCGCCAGGGAGGCCAATACCAGCGAAGGCGTGCCAATGTTAAACACCAGCCGGGTAATAAAGTCGACCGGGTAGGGATGGCCTAGGCGTACCCACAAGTAGCCGAGCCCTGCACCCGCCAGCACGGGCGCCATGACAGCAAAGAGTTCGGCGAGCATTTACAGTCCTTGGCTAATCGGTAGCCGCCTATTGTCGTTAATAAGCGGGCTAACTGGCAAGGTAAACACTCGAATTAACTTACACCGTTGCGGCTGACGTGCGCCACGGTGCGGGCACTTGGCTACGTAAAAACTCTAACAGCGCGTGGGTACGGCGGGTCTGGTGACCGTAAGCATAAAGCAGTGTGATAGGCAGTGGCACCGGCTCCCAGCCGGACAGGCAGTTAATCAGCTCGCCTGGATGATGCTGTTCGCGTTTTGCGGTTAACCAGTGTGAGAGCAAGCCGATACCCTGGCTGCGCGCAATGGCATCTATATGCAGGGTAGTGAGATCTACCCGCAGCCGTGAACGGGGCGGGTTAAAGGTGTATTCGCCATGCTCTGGATGAGTGAGCAGTAGCCCGTCAGAAGCCGTGCCCAGCAGGTCTATCCAGGCGTGTTGGTTTAGCTCATCGGGATGGTGCGGCGTGCCAGCGGCTGCTAAATAGCGTGGGCTAGCATAAAGCCCGCGGGATAGGTGGCCCAGGCGCTCCTGGTTTAGCCCGCACTCATGAGTCGGCCCAAGCCAGACATGCACGCTATTGCTGTGCATTTTAGTGGGCGGCGTTTCCCGAGTGTGTAGCGTTAGCTCTACCTTAGGGTGGCGATTTAAGAACGCATCAATGGCACTGGCTAACCAGCTGCGGGCCAGGGCACCGTGCACTTCAAGGGTAATTTCGCCGCTAATCTCCTCACGCAGCTCTGCCAGCGCCTCCTGGCTATGAGCCGCCATTGCCAAAAGCTCGGTGCAGTAGTTGTGAAACAGTAACCCCGCCTCGGTAGGAATCAAGCGGTTGGCCTGACGGCGCAGCAGTGGCTGGTTAAGCCGGGTTTCGAGCTGGCTGATACGGCGGCTAAGGGTCGATTTGGCTAATCCGAGCTTTTGAGCGCTGCGAGTCAAACTGCCCGTGGTCATCACATCGGCAAAGGCGGTAAGTTCGTCAAAGTCATACATGGTCAGGCCCACGGAAAAGGGTGAGCGCTAATTGTGCCATTTTTCGGTGCGAATGAAAATAATAGGCATTTGTGTTCCGGTATGCTGAACGTACCGTCTCACCCTAGTGTGCAAAGAGTGTGTAAAAATATTAATGCTAATAATTCGCATTTAATAGAGCGAATGCTTACCCACATTGCTCACACACTATAAAGGACGAAGTTATGTCTCCCTGTTTGCGCCGTACGCTGCTGGCCAGCGCTATCTCTTCGCTTGCCAGTAGTGCTCTTTGGGCACAAGACGCGCCCCGCTTAGACGATATGGTGGTAACTGCGTCAGGTTTTGAACAGCAGATTACCAATGCCCCCGCGTCTATCAGCGTGGTTTCCCGCGAAGAGTTGGAACAAGGCCACTATCAGAGTGTTACCGATGCGCTGCGCGATGTGCCCGGTGTGATTGTCACCGGCGGTGGGAGAGGGGATAACGGCCAGGATATCTCTATTCGCGGCATGCCCTCCCAGTACACCCTGATATTGGTCGATGGGCGCCCGCAGAATTCCCGCGAGTCTCGCCCTAATGGCGATGCAGGTTTTGAGCAAGACTGGCTGCCGCCGTTACAGGCTATTGAGCGTATTGAAGTAGTGCGTGGGCCAATGTCGACGCTCTACGGCTCCGATGCCATCGGCGGGGTCATTAACGTGATTACCCGCAAGGTTGCGCAGGAGTGGCACGGTAATGTGCAACTCGACACCGTGCTTCAGGAAGACAGCGACTCCGGCGATAGCCGCCAAGCCAATTTTTATCTGAGTGGCCCGCTGGTAGGGGAGCGTTTAGGGCTCCAGCTCTATGGCCGTGCCTCTCAGCGCGATGAAGACAATATCCTTAACGGCTACGAAGATAAAAGCCTGCAAAGCCTCACCGCTCGATTTAGTCTTGCCGCATCAAAAAACCACGACTTCACTTTTGAGGCCGGTATCACGGAGCAGGAGCGCGAATCGCTGATGGGCAACTCGGCGCCATCGGAGGGCTGTCGCGGTGGTTGTGAGGATAGCTACAACAACTATACCCATCAGCACGTTGCGTTAACCCACAGTGGCCGCTTCGATTGGGGTACCAGCGAAACTTACCTGCAACGTGAGCGCAGCGAAAATAAATCGCGGGATATTGAAATCACCAACACTACCGCCAAAACCAGCGCGGTCATTCCGCTAGGCATGCATATGGTGACGCTAGGCGCTAACTACGAGGAAGAGTCGCTTGAAGATAGTACAACGAACAGACTGCCTGACTCTGATCGTAGTGAGATTGAGAATAGCCAATGGGCAATTTTTGTTGAAGATGAATGGATGCTTACCGATTCCTGGGCATTGACCGGCGGTTTACGTGTTGATGATGACGACAACTACGGTAGTCATTTAAGCCCGCGTCTTTATAGCGTGTGGAATATGACGCCTGACTGGACGTTGAAAGGCGGCGTTTCAACCGGTTATCGAGCGCCCAACCTGCGCGAGATCACCCCCGACTGGGGGCAGGTCAGTCGTGGTGGCAATATTTACGGTAATCCTGACCTTGAGCCAGAGACCTCGCTCAATAAAGAGCTGGCCCTGCTTTATGCTAACGACTCTGGCCTGAGCGGCAGCGTCACGCTATTCCATAACGACTTTGACGATAAAATTACCCGAATAGCTTGCCCCATCGATATCTGTACGGATGGCGCTAACCAGTTTGGCAGCGACCCGACTTATCGCGTTAACGTTGATGAAGCGGTGACCCAGGGCGTAGAGGCGAGTGTGGCTGCGCCTTTAACCGATACCGTTGAGTTAACGGCCAGCTACACCTATACCGATAGCGAGCAAAAAAGCGGTGAGTATGCAGGCGAGCCGTTAACACAGCTGCCTAAGCACCAGGTATCCGCCTCGTTAGATTGGCAAGTCTCTGCCAAGTTGAGTCAATGGACAAAAGTCACTTACCGCGGCGAAGAGAGCCAACCGACTACTGGCCCTTCGAGCAGTGCCATTGTGGCTCCTTCCTACACCTTTGTAGATGCAGGTATTGGCTACCAGCTAAATGAATCGACTCAACTGAACGCGGGTATCTACAACCTGTTCGACGAAGCGATTGACTACGATGAGTACGGCTATGTGGAAGATGGCCGCCGGGTTTGGTTAGGTCTCAACGTCGCCTTCTAAACGCTAGGTTCCCGTTATAAACGCAGTACAGCAGCGGCTATCCAGCGATAGCCGCTTTTTTGGCTGCTAGGCAAGGAGAGGAGAGTCAGCAAAAAAGCCCCAGCGCATGGCCGGGGCAGAAATCAGCATTGAAACAGTAGCGAGCTGAAATTGATTAGAACTCGTAGCGGGCGGATAGCCACAGACGGCGACCTTCTTCACTATTGGCGTAAACGTTGCCAAAGCTGGAGCCATCGCCGTAGGCGCGGTAGTCGACAAAGTCTTTGTCAAACAGGTTATAGATGGTTGCGCTCAGATTAAGCTGATTGGTGACTGCATAGTTACCGCCTAAGTGAAACAGTGAATAGGCTTTAAAGTCGCCCAGGTCATCAAACGAGGGGGCGCCGCGCACGCTTTCGCGGTTACGGTAGCGTTCGCTGCGGTACTCAGCTGAGAGCCAGGTGTCCAGTTTTGCCGTTGCCTGCCAGCGCAGCGTGGCGTTGATGGCGTGTTCCGGGGTATCTGTCAGCGGCTCGCCCTTGTTATCGCCACTCTTCTGTTCGCTATCGGTGTAGGTGTAATTGGCGTTGACGCGCCAATCGGGAGCGAACTGGTAGCCAGTAGAGAGCTCAACCCCCTGGGTGATCGCCTCGTCGACATTGACCTGTTGACTGTAAGTGCCGTCAGGAATTAGCGGGTCGTTTTCCACCAGGATATCGCTGCCACTGGCAATCTTATCGTCAAACTGGTTGTGGAACAGCGTGGCGCTGGCGGTAAAGCCTTGCTGGTTGTCGTAATGGGCGCCTATCTCGCTGCTGGTGCTGGTTTCAGGCTCAAGATCCGGGTTGCCAATGGTCAGCACGGTGCCTTGGCCGGTAACGCCGTTGATGCCATCGTGCAAATCATTAAGCGTGGGCGTTTTATAGCCGCGGCTCACGCCACCTTTTAATGTCCAGTTGGGCGTCGTGTTCCACACCAAGTAGCCGCGCGGGCTGAACTGGCTGCCAAAGGCGTCGTGGTGATCGTAACGGCCGCCTAGGGTCAGGGCCAAATCGTCCCGCAGCATCCATTCATCTTCAGCAAACAGCGACCAGGTGGTTTGGGCAAAGGTCTCACCGGCCAAGCCGTCGTCCAGCTCGGCATCCCACCACTGCAGGCCCAACGTGGTCATGTGGTTGCCCAGCGGCATGATGAATTTGCTGTCGAGCACGGTATTGGTGGTTTCCAGCTCCCGCGGCGCACCGCCGACAATGCTAGGAAAGCCTTCGTAAGCGACGCCCACATCACCAGGAATCGTGCGTCCTTTGGTTTCGGTGGTATTGCGCATCAGGCTGGATTCCAACGTACCCGAGGCAAAACGTCCAGTGTGGCCAATGGCGATTTGCTCGCGCTCAAAACGGAGTTCATCCGAATAGCCGGTGGCGCTGCCAGGGTCGGGCGCGCAGCTGCGGGTGCGTCCATCCAGGGTGCCTAGCTGGCACTCGTCGTTGTTATAGCGTTGACGATTGACTTCACCATCTAGCCACAGGTCATGGCTATCAGAGGGTGTCCAGGTTAGCTTGCCGCCGATGTTGTAGGTATCGCCTTCCACCGGGCTGGGGCCGCGCTGGCTGACCTCAATAGGATTGCCGTCACCGTCGGTGTAGGTGAGTTCAGAAGCATCGCGCTCATAAACCCGGCCACGCAGTTGAAGGCCAAGGGTATCTTCCACCAAAGGGCCGCTGGTATACAGGTTGATCTCGCGACGATCGCCAAAATCGCGATTTTCGTTAAAGGTGTTTTCGACCCCGATAGAGCCAGTCCACTCGCGGCCAACCCGGCGGGTAATAATGTTGATTACCCCACCCATGGCGTCAGAGCCATATAGTGTCGACATCGGCCCACGGATAACTTCAATTCGTTCAATGCTGGAAATGGGGGGAAAGAAGCTGGTGGAGGTTTCGCCAAACCCATTGGGCGTCACGCTGCCGGCGGTATTCTGGCGGCGGCCGTCAATCAGGATCAGCGTGTAGTCGCTGGGCATGCCACGAATACTAATGTTGCTACCACCGGTTTTGCCCACTGAGCCGCCGATATCCACCCCCTCAACGTTGCGCAGGGCATCAGCAATACTGGTAACCCGTTGACGCGAAAGCTCCTCGCGAGAGATCACCGAAATGCTGGCGGGGGCATCGACCATCGCCTGTTCAAACCCGCTGGCCGAGACAACGATATTGTCCAGCTGTTGATCTTCTTGAGCGGTGGCTGTGCCTGCAGAAACAGCAAACGTGACGGCACTAGCCAGAACAGAGCGAGTAAAGCGTGGCATGTCATTCCCTCTTGGTTACGATAATTATTAGCCAATGATATTAATTATCAAATAAAGGCGGGAGTCTAAAAAGAAAAGTTCCCAAACGCGAGGGAATGATTGAGGAACGTTGCGTTGCGCATACTGAAACAGTGAGAGGGTGGAGGAGTTGCAGGAAATGGAACACGCCATTCGCTGGAATAGTAGTGCAAGCGCTTTTGAGAATCGTTATTATCCTTGCCAAGGTACCGTATTGAGAGAAACTTATGCTGGTTAAAACGACATCAATGGCCGCCATCCTCGCTAAGAGCGGGCGTTTAGGTATGGTCGGCGTATTGCTAAGTATTTTTGTGGCAGGCACTGCGCAAGCGCGCACGCTGGAAACCGCCTTTGGCGACGTAGACGTTGAGGGAACCCCAGAGCGCGTCGTAACACTCTACGAAGGCGCTTTGGACGCTGCCGTAGCGGCAGGCGTGAACCCGCTAGGCGCTGTGACGACGCGTGGTGGCGACAACGTGGCAAGCTATATTGAAGCGCACCTTGGCGAGAACACGCCTGCCATTATGGGCGTGGTGCGCGAGATCAATATCGAAGCCGTGCTAGCGCAGCAGCCGGATCTGATTTTGGCGCCCGCCCAGCTTTCTGATGAGCAGTATCAACTGCTGTCACGTATTGCGCCTACGGTGGTGCCACCCACTCAGCCACTTGCGCCGGATAACTGGAAAGACGAAGCCCGCCTTTACGGCGAAGCGCTTAATCGCCAAGCCGCCATCGCAGAAGCGATTGAGGCCGTTGAGCAACGCGCCGCCGAGGTCGCCGAGGCAGTGGAAGAGGCCGGTGTCGGTGGTAGCGCCTTCTTGGTGCGCTGGATGCCCGGTGGCCCTATGGTGATGTCGGAAAACCTTTTCGCTGCAGGTTTGTTAGCCCAAGCGGGGCTGGATGTTCAGGACGCTGGCCTAGTGGGCGAGCGCGGCGTGCATAGCGATGTGCTGAGCCTGGAAAACCTTTCCCAAGTGGACGGCGACTGGCTGTTCCTGGCAACGCTCAACGAAGATGGCCAAGCGGCGGTGGACGCAGCCAAGCAGAGCAGTGCCTTTACGCGCCTAAACGTGGTGCAGCAAGACCACGTAGTGCCGGTAGATGGCCAGCTATGGACAAGTGCCAATGGCCCGCTGGCTGCCCAGGCGATTCTTGACGATATAGAGGCAGCGCTGTTGCCGTGACGGTTCCACGTTTTGCAACGCCTAACGTTAGGCGTGCTACTCCCCGAACGCTAATGCTGCTGCTACTCACCGCCCTTGTGGCGGTGAGTCTCGTTAGTTTATTAATCGGCGCAGGTAGCGTTGGCCCCGGCAGGGCCCTGGCGCTACTCAGCGGCGCCCAGGACGATGAAGCACGCTTCATCGTCTGGGAACTGCGCGCACCGCGCACTTTAATTGGTATTGTCGTGGGCATGGCACTAGGCGTTGCTGGAGCCTTGTTGCAAGCGGTGGCACGCAACCCGCTGGCTGAACCGGGGCTTTTAGGGGTTAGCGCGGGGGCGGCGTTTGCCGTGGCGCTGGCCTTGGTTCTGGGTGCCAGCGCCGCCACGTTACGCATTTCAGTTGCGCAGTTAGGTGCGCTGGTGGGCTGCGTGTGCGTATTGAGCGTGGCGCGCTTTCGCGGTGTGGGTAACGACCCCATCCGGCTCGTGCTTGCCGGAGCCGCATTTTCTGGTCTGCTGGCGTCTTTAACCTCATTGATACTGCTTTATGACCAGCGTGCTGCTGATGAAATTCGTTTCTGGGTGATTGGCAGCTTGGCAGGCCGCCGCTTGGACGACCTGCTTGCCGTGCTGCCCAGTATGCTGGTCGCGTCAGTGATGGTTGCGCTGATTGCTCGGCCGTTAGCTGCCCTGGCACTAGGCGAACGAGTGGCCTCTGGTTTGGGCCACCACCCCAACCTCATTCGTTGGTTGGTCATCGCCTGCGTGGCGCTGTTGGTGGGGGCTGCCACCGCCATCGCCGGGCCCATTGCCTTTGTTGGGTTGGTGGTGCCGTTTGTCGCACGGGCCTTTGCCGGGCCTGATATTCGTCGCACGCTATGGTTTTGTCTGCCCATCGGGCCGCTGATCGTCCTCGCGGCCGATATCATCTCTCGAGTGGTGGTCGCTCCATCGGAACTACCGTTGGGCGTACTCACGGCGCTGTGCGGCGCCCCCGTACTGATAGCGGTTGTACGTGCGCGCCGCCTACCAATGCTATGAATTCGCTAATGAAAACCACGCAGATAAAAAGCTCGTCTATGCCTTTCTCTTCGGAAGACCAGTTCCGCGCGGACGGCAATAACAACGTACCGCCACCGCAAGGTTACTGGCGATTCGCTTGGCGAAGCGGGAACGGTGCGAACAGTCTGTTATTTGAGCAGCGAGCGGTAGCCGTTAACCTGGGCCTGTTTGGCGCGTTACTGCTTGCCAGCGTTTTTTATCTAAGCCTGGGCAGCGTTAAGGTCGCGCCAACGGCGGTGCTGCAGGCACTGTTTGGCAACGCAGATATAATGGCGAGCTTTGTAGTGCAGGAGCTACGCTTGCCGCGTTTGGCCGCAGCCGTTAGTACCGGGGCGGCCTTCGCGTTAGCCGGCATACTGATGCAAACCCTGGCCCGCAATCGCTTGGCGACGCCGGGTATTATTGGTATTGATAACGGCGCGACGGCATTTGCAGTGGCCTCCATCGTAGGCCTTGGTGTTTCTATCGCGCCGCCTGCCATGGCGTTAGCAGGGGCAACCACCGCAGCGGTACTCACCTTCGGACTCGCCGCGGGCAACGGCACCCAAGGGTATCGCTTTATCGTGGCGGGGATTGGCGTGGGCGCGGTGTTTGGCGCGATAACGCAATTGATGCTGGCGCGCGTCGCCATTGATACCGCCAATGCCGCCTACCCATGGACAGTGGGGTCGCTCAATGCCCGCCCCAGCGGCGCACTGCAGTTACTCATGCTCGGGTTGGCGTTAGGGCTGGCCGCTGCCATGGCATTAGCCCGTTCGCTAACGCTACTGCGTTTCAAGGATGCTACCGCTAGCGGGTTAGGCGTAAACGTCAAGCGACGCCGGTTGGAAGTGCTGCTGCTATCTGTCGCCTTGACGGGGTTAGCGGTCGCTGTTGCCGGGCCGGTGGGCATGGTGGGACTGATTGGCCCGGAGATTGCCCGGTCAATGTCGAGTTCTCGTAGCGTGCCGGTTTTGGCGGCAACGCTGGCGGGGGCGCTGGTCATGGTACTCGCCGACTTGGCCGGGCGTACGCTGCTGGCGCCGATCGAGATTCCCGTCGGTATCGTTACCGCCGTGGTCGGCGGGCCCTGGTTACTTTGGATATTAATGCGCCCGCAACGGAGCTTCACATGAGCCAATCTCCAACACCCACTATGCCATCTCTTGCCACGCAGTCGCTCGGCATGAGTTATGGCACCCGGCAGGTGATCGATGGCTTGGATATCACCCTGCCCAGCGGCAAAGTCACCGCCATTGTGGGCCCCAACGGCTGCGGAAAATCGACGTTGTTGGCCGGGCTTGCTCGTTTACACAAACCCGATAGCGGTGCTGTATTGCTCGATGGCGCCGATATTCAGCGCTTGCCCACGCGCCAATTGGCCACTCAGCTGGCGCTACTGCCCCAGGAGGCCGTCGCACCGGAGGGGCTAACCGTGACCGAACTGATTCGTTTTGGTCGCCAGCCCCACCAAGGCTGGCTGCGCCAGTGGTCAGCAGAAGACCAGCGCGTGGTGCAGCACGCGCTAGCGGCGGCAGGGCTTGAACAACTCGCTGACAGGCCAATTGATGCGCTTTCCGGTGGACAGCGCCAACGCGCCTGGATCGCCATGACCATCGCCCAGCAAACCCCGCTGCTGCTGCTGGATGAACCCACCTCCGCGCTGGATCTTGGCCACCAGATTGAAGTGTTCGAGCTGGTGAAACATCTTGCCCACCACGGCCGCACCGTGGTGATGGTGCTGCACGATCTCGCCAGCGCCTGCCGCTACGCTGACCATCTCATCGCCATGCGCGAAGGTCAGATTATCGCGGCAGGGGCTCCGGCTACGGTGGTTACGCCTGACCTGGTGCGAACGCTCTATCAAGTGGAGTGCACGTTACTCACCGACCCTGATACCGGCAGCCCCTTGCTGGCCAATGTGCACCGCTCCCCGGCACCTGCTTACTAGGCAGTCTCCAGCCTTTCGCCGCATTGCTAAAGATGCATTAAGTTGATGCCCTGCTAGAGATAGCGGGGCGATTTCATTACTCTATCGCTTCTAAACCTATTTCAGCTATAACAACCTCAGTAAGGAACACTCGTGTCCTCTCCTGCACACAGTTTTCAAGCGTTGCTGCGGCTACTGCGCTACGCCAAAGGCTATCGTCGGCGCATCATTGCCGCCACCGCCTGTTCGATTATCAACAAGCTGTTTGATATTGCCCCAGAGATTCTGATTGGTGTCGCCATTGATGTGGTGGTCAATCAGGAGCAGAGTTTTGTGGCCAGCCTCGGGTTCGAGACGCCTCAACAGCAGATCACCATGCTGGCGGTGCTGACGTTTGTTATTTGGGCGGGGGAGTCGCTATTTGAGTATCTGTTTCAAATCCTATGGCGCAACTTAGCCCAACGCTTACAAGCGGATATGCGCCAGGATACCTATGAGCACGCCCAGCGGTTGGATATGGCGTTCTTTGAATCAAGAAGCTCCGGCCAGCTAGTGGCCACCATGAACGACGACGTTAATCAGCTTGAGCGCTTTCTGGACGGTGGCGCCAACGCGATGGTTCAGGTAGTGGTGACGGTGGTGGTGATTGGCGCGGTATTCTTTGTGCTTTCGCCGCTGATTGCGCTGCTCGCTTTCACACCTATTCCGCTGATCATTTGGGGGGCATTTTTCTTCCAGCGCAAAGCCGGGCCGCTCTACAGCGACGTGCGTGAAAAAGTCGGTGATTTAGCCAGCCGTTTATCCAACAATCTAAGCGGCATCGCGACGATTAAAAGCTTTACCAGCGAAGACCGCGAAGCCGAGCGACTGCGCGAGGCCAGCGAAGCCTATGTAGACGCCAACAGAAGGGCGATCAAGGTTAGCTCCGCGTTTATTCCTGTGATCCGCATGGCGATTTTGGCGGGCTTTCTGGCCACCTTTACTGTGGGCGGCATGATGGCGCTCAACGGTTCACTCAATGTGGGTGCTTACGGTGTGTTGGTATTCCTGACCCAGCGTCTGCTCTGGCCGCTCACCGGCCTGGCTCAGGTGATCGACCTGTTCGAACGCGCCATGGCCAGCACGCGACGGATTCTTGATCTGCTTGAAGTGCCGATTACCGTTAAAGACGATAGCACCACTCCGCTCGCTCAGCCGGTGCGCGGCGAAGTGACCATCGACAATGTGAGCTTTCACTATGCCACCAGTGGCGTTGGCGTGGAAAACATTCACTTACACGCACCGGCAGGCAACACTCTGGCATTAGTAGGCGCGACCGGCTCGGGAAAATCGACCCTCATCAAGCTGCTGCTGCGCTTCTACGACCCGGAAAACGGGCGGGTACTCATCGATGGCCAGCCGATTACCGACATCAGCATGAACTCGCTGCGTCAGTCGATTGGCCTGGTCAGCCAGGATGTTTACCTGTTTGAAGGCAGCATTCGCGACAACATCGCCTACGGTAAACCCGATGCCGACGAAGCCGCGATTATCGACGCGGCAAAAACCGCCGAGGCGTGGAGCTTTATTGAAACGCTGCCCCAAGGGTTGGATACGCCGGTAGGGGAGCGGGGCGTGCGGCTTTCCGGTGGTCAGCGCCAACGGCTTTCACTAGCCAGGGCGCTGCTTAAAGACCCGCCTATTCTGGTGCTGGATGAGGCCACCAGCGCAGTGGACAACGAAACCGAAGCGGCTATTCAGCGTTCGCTCAAGCGTATTGCCCATGGCCGCACGGTGATTATGATTGCTCACCGGCTTTCTACCATCGTGCATGCCGATGAGATCGTAGTGATCGAGAAGGGCCAAGTGGCCGAGCGAGGCACCCATTCAAGCCTATTGGCAGCTAACGGCCACTACGCCGCCCAGTGGCGGGTACAAACCGGCGAAGCCCAGGCGGGGGATGTGAAAGCAGTTAGTAGCCTTTAACGACTACCGATTAACTATTACCTATTAACCAGGAGCGCATTGAGGGTGACGGGCACATGCTCGTCAATCTCCTGGTAGCCCAGTAACGACATCACGGTGCGCACCGTGGTGTTGGCCATCAGCGCTCGGCCATCCATCGCCATGGGCTCCGCGTGGGTAACGCGTATCTCATTCAGGCCTTCGCGGGTAAACCGCAGCGGCACGGATTCCTGTTGGTTTACCATGTCTGATTGAACGCTAAAGGTCAGCGTCTCAACCAGGGATTCGCCAATATCCAAACCGTCCAACCGCTCTGGCGGCATTTGCGCCTCTAGCGTCACCAGGGTGGTGTTCGCCAGCAAGCCTACCCATGGCGGCAGCTCACCAAAGCGTTCCAGCACATCCGTTTGGCTGAGCTTTAACGGCAAGCGCAGGGTGCCATCGCTGGAGATATCACCCTGCAGATCGCGCACCTGATGGTGATGAGTTTGCGGTGCTTCGCCGTTTAACTGCGTAATCGACGCCTGCACCCGCGACTGGCCAGGATCAAGCTGCCAGTCAGCGTGCACGGGCAGCGCCAACAATAAGGGAAATAGAGCAATCAATGCTTTCACAGCGCGTCTCCGCATAAAGAACTACTCACCAGACTGCCCAATCCACATAAAGTGCCGTAATGACATCAAGATAGCGCAAAGGGGCTAGCCTCACCCGGCCACATTCGCTATGATATGCACGCTTTTCGGGCCTATAGCTCAGTTGGTTAGAGCAGGGGACTCATAATCCCTTGGTCGTAGGTTCAAGTCCTACTGGGCCCACCAATGAAATCAAGTGGTTACAGAGATTAGAGCTTGTTTCTGTCAGTGCTTGGTTGCCATTTGGTTGCTAATGCGCGGCAATCTGGCAACCACACTATCCCATCTTGTTGGATCGGCATGAGCATATCTGCTTGTTACAGTCAGCGATGAATGCCCCAGCAAATCCCTGATGCTCGTTAGTGACTCTCCTTTGCTAGCTAGCAATGAAGCATAGCAATGTCGCATATCGTGAAAACGGATATCTGGTCGACCGATTGCTTCCCTAGCCCTTTCAAATGCTCCCCTGACTCTATCCCCCGTTGTATCAAACGGTAAGCTTTCTAGCAGCGGTATCGCTTCTTCGGAAAGCGGGATGACCCTCGGTTTGCCGTTTTTCGTTTGGTGTGGTTTGAGGACAATCCGGCCGTTGTAAACATTCCTCGGTTCCAGTGCCATCAGCTCACCGCGCCGCATGCCTGTTAGCATGGCTAACAAAATTACTTTTCGTTCGACCTGATACCGCTCGGGTACGGCTTCCAGCAGTTCAGCAAGTTCCAATTCAGAGAGATAAACGTGGCGCTCGTTTTTAGGCGAGGGCTTACGTAGCTTTCCGTCGAGTGGCAAGTCGATCCAATCCCATTCGCGATACGATAGCGAGAGCACTCGCTTGACAGCCTGTATGCGGTTGTTGATGGTCGACTGTGCCAATCCCTTTTCTTTCAGAGCCTTCTGCATCCTACGAGCCGCGTCTAGCAGTTCCTGGCCGATGATGACGCCTGGAGCATGCTCATCCATCCACCTAGCGACCAATAGGATGTGCTGCTTCTGAGAGCGAACGTCATATTCGCTGACCATCCGTTGCAGCCCCTCTGAGAAGGTGTATTTGGGCTTGCGGCCCATAACACCATTAAACTCATCTTCTTGGCGCTGGGCTTCTGCCTTTAACGCGTACTGCCTCGCTTCTCCTTCTGTGCGAAAAGTTCTTTGAGTGCGCTGGCCGTTGATGGTGCCGCGGACAACCCATGTGCCGCGGTCTTTCCTGTTCGAGACTGTGTATCCCATTTTCGATCCTCCTTACGCTGAGGACCTCGCCTGCAGTTCCTAGCGTACTCCTCAACCTCTTGCTGATCAAAGCGCACAGCGCTCCCAAATTGAACGAATCCGATGTCTTGCTTGTGCTCGTATACCCAGCTCAGGCTCATACCAAACTGCTCTGCTACCTGCTCTGGTTTTATTAGCGATCTGGCCATAAGCATCCTCGCCACTGAAGAAGTTGACGAAAATATGATTGCGAAAAGTCTTGGCTTTTTCATACTGTCTGCTAAGCGACAGTTTTTTAGATAAGCAGTGATATTGACTTTTTTAGTGAGTCATGAGCCGTGAGTCACTTGAGGAGCTGCTCTGAATTGATTGGGTGGATGCGTCTAAGGCTGAATAAAGAGTTTTCTAGTTCGCATTGATTTTTGGTCTGCTTGAACTTTGGTAATGATTAGGTGGTGTTTTATGAGTGGGGATGGAATAGAGCTAAATATTACGGGTGATTTATCGCGGGAACTAACGGGTGATGGGGCGTCTGGGGACGAGAACTGGCCCCCTAAGCGTCCAGATGCTGTCTGGTTTATGTATAGTGCCTGCCAGGAGTTGGAGCGTCATGCTCATGAAGTTATAGATCAGACTTTTAGGCATTTAAATATATTGGATCATAAGGGGCGAACTGAATACTTGGCTCAGCTTGAGAAAAGTATCGTTGATATCCGTTTAAAAGATCGGCAGCTATATCAGTCTGTAGAGTTTGAACAATATAAATTTGAAGGCGATAACTTTAAAAAGCACTGTGCTGATCAAACTATACGATATGCTGTTGCCGCGCTTGAAGAGTTCAATAAGAATATGAGAACTTCGTTAGTGTATCCTGATGGATTTTTTTTGGAACAATCAGGAAAGTCCTTTATTCTCATGATTAACTGGATAGTAGAGGCTCGGCGCCACTTGGCCGTATTAGGGAAGCTCTGAAAAAGTCACTGCCATCAGTGATAATACGGCTATCGTCAACTGCATAGGATTCAGTGCTGCCATGGATCAAATCACCTTCTCCGAAGCCGAGTACCAGAACAAGAAGAGAAAGACTCGCCGCGAACTCTTTCTGGAGCGGATGGACAAGCTGATCCCCTGGACGCAGCTGGAGAAGAAGATAGCCCGTTATTACCCCAAGGGCGAGAGCGGGCGGCCTCCGTATCCGTTGTCTGCCATGCTCCGCGTCCATTGCATGCAGTTGTTTTACAACCTGAGCGATCCGGCCATGGAAGACGCCCTCTACGAGATCGAGTCCATGCGCCAATTCGCCGGTTTGAAACTAGACCGATTGCCGGACGAAACCACGATTCTCAAGTTTCGCCATTTTCTGGAACACCACGGCCTTGGCAAGGTGCTGTTCCAGGAAGTGAACAACCACCTAGAGAAAAATGGCCTGATGCTGCGCGAAGGGAGCATTGTCGATGCCACTATCATCTCTGCGCCTAGTTCCACCAAAAACAAAAAAGGCGAGCGCGATCCGGAAATGCACCAGACTAAAAAAGGTAGCTCTTGGCACTTTGGCATGAAAATGCATATAGGTGTCGACGATAAGCTTGGGTTGATTCACAGCATCGAGACCACGGCTGCCAATGTCCATGACATTGTGCCTGCCGATAAGCTCCTTCACGGTGAAGAGCAACGCGTCTTCGGTGATGCCGGTTACCTGGGTATTCAAAAACGCGACGAGCACAAGCACCGCAACGATATCTCTTGGTATATTGCCAAACGGCTTGGCACCCGCAAGAAGCTAGATGCCAGGCGACAGAAAGTCGAAAACATCAAAGCCAGTATCCGTGCCAAGGTGGAGCACCCTTTTCGGTACATCAAACAAGTTTTTGGTTATGGCAAGGCTCGCTATCGTGGACTGGCCAAAAACACTCAGCGCCTGCACTTGCTGGCGGCGTTCAGCAACCTGCTGATCAGTGAGAAATACCTATGGGAATAGGGCGATTGCGCCCCTTTCCCGCTCAATGAGCGGGAAAGGGGCAAAAATACACAAAGAAAGGGAGAAGAGTGTCTGAATTTTCGATTTTTTGTCGGCTCAAGTAAGCGTTGATGAATATCGGCAGTTATTCAGACCTTCCCTAGATACTTCCGAAGCTACTAATTGCTGGCCGATACGCTTATCTGGCTGGCTGCGCCACTGGCGCTATTCGTTGGCACCGTGTGACAGGTTCTGTCTTTAAAGCGATATACCTCGATAAACGTGAGCTCAAGTGCGCCTGTGTCGGCAACAGTAATACCCATTAAGCTTTGTATCGCTCACCGAAAACCTAATGATGATGGGAATGAGGCTATGGATACCGCTTGGGTAATTATCGCCTACTTTTTGCGAGGCGCTTGATCAGGATCATATTTCCCTCCGATGCTGTTCAGGTTGCGTTCAGACAAATCATCCATGATGTTATTGGGGTTATTTATTTGATTTTTCCCAAACCAACGGCCTTAACTGCTGTTGGCTCTTTGGGCGAGTTACTGAGGTGATTATGAGTAACAGTACAAGTAGTCGTTTGCTGATGTTGTGGGTGCCACTTGCTGGGTTTGTCATTTGGGCGGGATACCTGATTGGAAGCGAGCACCGTCTCCACCTATTTCAGTTCTTACCTTTCCTCTTTTTGGCAGCATGCCCACTGATGCATATTTTCATGCATAAACACCACGGCGGTCATAAGGACAAAATAGACAAGGACTGAACCACTCTATATATACATGTACGCGCCTGGGAGAAAGACCATGAAAACGACACAACAAGAGCACCGCTTGGGTGTTTCCAAAAACACACTGGTGACTCGGAATTTAAAAATCAAGCCTAGTAAATCCAAACGCATTGAAGAAGCGCTGTCAGATATCGACCGACTCTATGGAATGGATAAGGTGGTCTACAACGAGAAAAACCGAAATATCAGCCTTGCTTACGATGCGCTGAGGCTCTGCATCGATGACGTTGAAAAAATTCTCAAGCTCCATGACATACAGGTCAGCGCTGATCGGTGGAACCGCTTTAAGAAGGAGTATTACCGTTTCGTCGATCAGAACGTTAAAGACAACGCTAAACAGGAACCTTGGAGCTGTCATTAATAGTCATAACGGCTACATGACACAACCAGGAGGAAGACTAGCTAGTTTAGGGTAAGAGCTGCTTGCCTGTGGCCTCGCAAAATCAGACCTTCCGTTAGTCATTTGCCATGTGGCTGCACATAGGTTCTATATTTAATTTATATAGCATCAAAAAACACCGCACAGGAGTCCTCGGCAGTTATTGCTGCTGTGGTTGCCGTTAATACAAGGAGTCGCTTTCATGGTTGGGCAGGATAGAACGCCACAATATAAAGAAAACAGTCTTTCGTTGGTCGGTGCCGTTGCATTAGGCACCGGCGTGATGATTGGGGCCGGTATTTTTGCGCTAACCGGCCAAATGGCCGAAATGACTGGTCGGCTATTTCCTCTAGCCTTTCTGGCCGCTGCCGTCATTGTCTCTTTCAGCGCTTATTCTTACGTTAAAATGTCCAATACCTTCCCATCAGCAGGTGGGATTGGCATGTATTTACAGAAAGCGTATGGCCCGACGCTTCCCACCGCCTTTCATGCCCTCCTGATGTATTTTTCCATGGTGATCGCACAGAGTTTTTTGGCGAGAACGTTTGGTTCCTACACGCTTGAGTTGTTTGACCTGGGGGATCGTTCACTATTTGTGCCCCTACTCGGGGTTGGTTTACTGCTAATAGCCTTTTTGATCAATTTATCCGCCAACCGCTTGATCGAGACCGTCGCCTCGGTGCTCGGATTTATCAAAATAGGTGGCATTATAGTGTTTGGTATTGTCGGCGTGTTTATTGCCGACTCCATCGAAATGGGTGCTGGCAACGATGCACCTACGCCTACGATAACGGGCTTTTTAGGTGCTACGGCGCTCGGCATACTGGCATTTAAAGGCTTCACGACGATTACCAATAGTGGTTCGGAGCTTAAAGATCCTAAGCGGAATCTTGGCAAAGCTATCACGATCTCGATTGCGCTATGCGTGGTGATCTATGCCCTTGTCGGTTTTGCCGTTGCCAGCAACCTATCTTTGCCTGAAATTATCGAAACCCAAGACTACTCCCTGGCCGCCGCTGCCCGTCCCGCACTGGGTGAAGCGGCAGTTGCGTTTACCGTCATTCTCGCCATGTTGGCAACGGCGGGCGGTATCATCGCCAGCGTCTTTGCCGTTTCACGCATGCTCGCCATGCTGACAGAAATGAAGCTGGTTCCTCACCGCCATTTCCACATGCCCGGCAGTGTACAAAAGCATACACTGGTGTACACCATCGTATTTGGCTTAGTGCTCACCGCTTTTTTTGACCTGAGCCGCATCGCAGCATTAGGCATCATTTTCTACCTGATCATGGATATGGCCATCCACTGGGGTGTGCTTCGTCATCTCAAGGACAGAGTGGGGGCTAATCCTGTTATTCCTAGCATTGCCATACTACTAGATGCTGTCGTGTTAATCGGCTTTTTATGGGTAAAAGCCATCTCGGACCCCATGGTGCTCATCGTTGCTGGCGTAGTAATGGCTACTCTTTTACTCGGCGAATGGATTTTCCTATCCAAACGCGACGCTTCAAACGATAGCGAGCACTCTCACACTCATTAACGTTAATAGCGTTATAGGAGGTACCAAATGGACGTTAGAACCTTTGGTGAATTGATCGATTGGACCCGTCAGTTACACGAGCATCTTGCAGCTTGCCTTGCTCATTGCGCCGATATACACGAAGAAGAGCGCGCTCGCATGTTGCTCAATTACTTAGCTGCACAGGAAGCGGAAATGCAGCGCGTTGTGGCGCGCTTTGAACAGACTGCTGACGCGAAAGCATTAAAAACCTACGTTTATGACTATTTGGAGCATAAACCTATCCGTACGCATCGTACCTGCGATGCGCCCTATTCCACGCTAAGTGTTGACGACATTTGCCGAGAGGTTTTTGATTTCCATGAACAAACGATAAACCTTTATCGAACCCTCGTTGGCAAAGCGGAAATTCCTGAGGCTAAAGAGCTCTTAGATTCCCTTTTAGCACTTGAAGAGCACGAAGCCATGCGCCTTGTTCGCCAAACGGGGAGAATGAACGATGTCTGAAGACCATAACGAGACAAAGGTGAAAGACCCTGTTTGTGGCATGGACGTTGATCCCCATACCTCCCGCCACCGTGCCGATCACGCGGGTAAGACTTGGTACTTCTGCTCAGAAAAGTGTCAGGAAAAGTTTATTGCCAAGCCTGATGCGTATCTTGAGCCAAGCAAACAGTCACAAGCGTCAGTACCCTCGGGGTCTATTTATACTTGCCCGATGCACCCAGAAGTTCGACGAGAAGGCCCAGGCGACTGTCCAATCTGTGGCATGGCGCTGGAACCTGAGACCGTCTCTGCTGACACCGGCCCTTCGGACGAACTCAAGGACATGACCAGGCGTTTCTGGATCGGCCTAGTACTGACCCTCCCCGTGTTTGCCCTAGAAATGGGTGGCCACGTGTTTGGCCTTATGCATTTTATTTCCCAGCAAACCTCTAACTGGATTCAACTGCTGCTGGCAACGCCGGTAGTCGTCTGGGCAGGTTGGCCATTCTTTGTACGCGGATGGCGTTCGCTAGTGCATCGCAGCCTTAATATGTTCACGCTAATCGCGATCGGTACCGGCACCGCGTTGCTCTACAGTTTGCTGGCCACCCTCACACCGGGCATCTTTCCCGACGCCTTCCGTCAAGCCGATGGTTCGGTGGCCGTTTATTTCGAAGCAGCGGCAGTGATTGTCGTTTTAGTTTTACTGGGACAAGTATTAGAGCTACGCGCTCGTGAAAAAACCTCTGGCGCTATTCGTGCTCTGCTCGACTTGGCGCCTGCTACCGCTCGACGCCTTGATGATCAGGGCAATGAGGAAGATATCTCTCTTGACCAGGTTCAGGTAGGGGATCGTCTCCGGGTGCGCCCCGGCGATAAGGTGCCATTAGATGGCGAAGTGATGGAAGGTCGCTCCAACGTTGACGAATCCATGGTTACCGGTGAACCACTAGCGGTGAAAAAGGAAGTCGGCGATGGCGTCATTGGCGGCAGCATCAATGGTCAAGGATCCTTTGTCATGCGCGCTGACAAGGTGGGCCAGGACACGATGCTGTCGCAGATTGTGCAAATGGTCGCCAGCGCCCAGCGCAGCCGCGCACCCATTCAAGGGCTTGCCGACAAAGTCGCCAGCATCTTTGTACCCGTCGTTATTCTCATTGCTGTTGTGGCTTTCATCGCCTGGTCATTGTGGGGCCCTACCCCGCCGATGGCGTTTGGCCTTATTGCGGCGGTTAGTGTTCTGATCATTGCCTGCCCGTGCGCGCTAGGTCTTGCTACCCCCATGTCAATTATGGTCGGTGTAGGGCGCGGTGCCCAGTTAGGCGTGTTGATTCGCGATGCCGAAGCTCTTGAACGTCTAGAGAAGGTCGACACCGTCGTCGTCGACAAAACCGGCACGCTTACCGAAGGCAAACCACGAGTGACCGAGTTGATTCTCACTGAAGGCATTGCTGAATCGGAGCTTTTGCGCTTGGCAGCTAGTCTTGAGCGAGGCAGCGAGCACCCCTTGGCCCATGCAATAGTCGAAAAGGCTAAAGAGGCAGAGGTAAAATTAACAGAAGCGTTGGACTTCGAGGCTCCCAATGGCATGGGCGTTATAGGCCAGATAGATGGCAAGCGTATTGCCCTGGGCAACCGGCTATTGATGGAAAGCGAGGGCGTTAACACCCAGTCTCAAGACACACATGCCGATCAATTGCGCAGCGACGGTGCTACTGTCATCTTTGCGAGCATCGACGGGAATTTAGCTGGGCTGCTCGCCATTGCCGATCCGGTCAAGGAAACCACCGAAGAAGCCATTCGTTCACTCCAGGCTGACGGCATTCGAGTGGTGATGCTGACAGGCGATAATCGCACCTCCGCCAACGCTGTGGCACGTCGGCTAGGCATTGATGAGGTCGAAGCTGAAGTGCTTCCAGAGGATAAAGGCCGAGTGATTCAGCGTCTCCGTGATGAAGGGCGCATTGTTGTCATGGCCGGCGACGGCGTGAACGATGCACCTGCGCTGGCTACAGCGGATGTCGGCATTGCCATGGGAACCGGCACCGATGTGGCGATAGAAAGCGCTGGGGTTACTCTACTGCGAGGAGATCTTACCGGTATTGCCACGGCGCATAAGCTCTCAAAAGCCACCATGCGTAATATTCGCCAAAATCTCTTTTTTGCCTTTGCTTACAACGCGGCAGGCATCCCCATTGCCGCAGGGATTTTGTACCCCTTCACAGGTATGCTGTTATCACCGATTATCGCGGCGGCGGCGATGTCACTCTCTTCAGTGAGCGTGATTGGCAATGCTTTACGACTTAGGATGATTGCTATTAAGTAACAATATCTGGTTCTTCGTCACTTCACGTGGATTTGGCCTGATCGAATAGGCGGCCCACCGGGCTGCCAATCAGGTAGATCATGGCGATAAAGTTGGCCTCGTTCCGGTAGCCACGTGCTCGTGACCGAGCCGCTTGGAACAGACCATTCATTCCTTCCAGTCTTGCGTTCGTCAGTCCCGAGAGCCAGCGTCTGACCACCGCGTCGGCGTGCCGCTCAAGCGTCGCCAGGGCTTTCCCCATCGGCTTCAGCAGTGGCTTTTCAGACACCGCCGCCTGCATGACCTTGAGGTAGTTCGTGATGCGCCACCGAGCCGCTCTGGGCGTTGGAGCCTTCTGGATCCAGCGTAGCTTCTCCTTGATCACCCAGGCATCGGCCGTGGCGCTCTGATCGGCCACCAACTCCTGGAGCGCCGAAAGCTGTTTGGGTGTCAGGTTCTTGTTATCCAGGTTCTTCAGCAGGGCCCAGCGCAGCGACTTGGGGTGCCCCTGCTCCCGGCGCTCTTTCTTGCGTACCTCGTCCAGCCGCTTGGTGAAGGTCTGTACGATATGGAACCAGTCGACCGTTACCTCGGCCTTGGGAAGGTGCTCGGTCACGCCGCTAAGGAAGGCTGGCGACATATCGCAGACGACCTCGACCACATTATTCGGGTCGCCGCCATGGGCCGCCAGGAAGGCGCTGAAAGCCTGGATGGCATCCTTGCCGCAGCCTGGGACGGCAAAGATAACCGGTTCCCGCTTGCGCTGCATGTCGAGGAACACCGGAATGCTTCCGCTAAGTTTCAGAAAGCGGGGATGCGGGACGATTGTGAGAAAGTGGTCGGTTACTCGTTACCGGAAACCCGGACTTGGCCCTGGTTGTTGGCACTCGGCAGCCGAAATCGAACCCGCCATGGAGGACAACAGGTATGCACGTTGTGCTTGGCAGAGGACTCAACCCCCTACTTGCGCCGGCACTGGCGATTCGCTTGGCACACTGGGTGCCGCTTTCATGGGGTGCAGCTGGTAGATGAGTGCCCAGCATGCAAGGCCCCTATAGAGCCCCATCGCCTGACAGCGGAAGATCAACATTTAGCTCAATGCAGTCGGTGTCATGAGGATTTTAGAAAAGCAGTATGCACGTCCCCTTTACCTGAAGCGCTCAGTTTCCAAGTGATGGCTGATCGTGTTTTAGAACAGAATAAGGTGGCGTTTAGGCAGGCCTCTATCACACCCGCCGATTGGTTTTCTATGGTGACTTTCTTTATTGGCGTTGTACGGCGTGCAAGTCGGCGGCCTGCCTCACCCCTCGGCGATGCGCTTCTGTCATTGGGCGTTTCGGTTACGAATAGCCAGATGCCTTTGTCTGGGTTAGCGTTTGAGCTTTTGCCTGTCAGCGAGCGTCGTGCTTTATTGGCGGCGGTTGAGCGGTTAATGAGCATAGGGGTTGAGGAAACGTTCAGTGCGTTGGTCGCGTTCAAAGTGAAAACGAGCACGCTTCATGATCCCCGAAAGTCACCCCCCATTGTGTTGTTACCACTGTTATCGCGGTTGTCTCACCACCCTCATGGGCCGCATCGCCGCCGCGTTTCACTAGCTCATCGCCCCATGTCGGAGCGCGCAGTTAGAGCCTCATGGGCGCGTTTAAAACGGAGAATGAAAGCGGAGCCAACCTCTTGAAGCAACATCAAACGGTAGACTGCGATGAGTGTGGTCGAGATGTCTCCAAATTGTGGCGACGCCATAAGGGTCATGGTTACTGCTCAACTTGCTATGCTCGTGTGTTTAAGCGGCGGATGTGCCCACGATGTGGCGAGTTAGCCCGTCTGCCTAAAAATGACCCAGACGCCGTCTGTCGTCAGTGCGATGTTGACAAACCGTGTGCACGATGTGGAAAAGCCAGTTCAGACTACAACATCGGCAAGGTCACTCCCTACGGCCCTGTCTGTAGCGCCTGCGCTCCCTATTTCAAAGAACCAGAACCCTGCGAGGCATGTGGGAAAGCATCTCAACGTCTTACCCGAGTGACACGTATGGGGCATGATCATCGGTTATGTCCAAGCTGTGCGACGGCAGATCACGGTACCTGCTCTGCGTGTCGTCGGCATCGCTTATTGGTCATGACATCCAGCGGTGACGCATTGTGTAAAGCCTGTTATGAGCAAGGTGAGATCGCCTGTCCATCGTGTGGCCATCCTATGCCAGCCGGTCGAGGCGATGTCTGTGAGCCCTGCTACTGGACACGAACATGCCGCAAGCGGATTTCCATTGGCCAAGCCGGTCTCACCACCAAAGCGTTACGTGAGGCATTTGGGAAATTTGGTGAATGGCTGATTCGTACCACAGGGCCGCATAAGGCTGCCCTCAAGATCAATCATTTCTTCTCGTTCTTCCTTGAGATTGACCAGGCATGGTCACGGATACCGAGCTATTCGGAGCTGCTCCATCACTTTGGGGCAGAGGGGTTGCGGCGTGTTAGGCTTCCCATGCGATGGTTGCATGAAGAGCAAGGGGTAGAGCCGGATCACCAAGCAAAGAAGATCGACTCTGAGAAAAGACGTATTCAAGCGTGTCTCAGTTCTATGCCGTCCGCTTCGCTATCAGACCAAGTGCTGCAAGCCTATTGGCTGCAATTGGAAACCCGTATAGAGGCGGGCAAAACGTCCCACACCTCCGCACGACTTGCACTAAGAGCAGCAGCCGCATTGCTACTCGCTACTGACCGGGAGGGGCAGCGGCTACCTCAACAGGGTGATGTGGACAACTATTTGCAGGCGGTGCCCGGACAAGCAGCCTCGGTGACGGGGTTTACCAATTTTTTAAATCGCCAACATGCCACCACACTAGCCCCTAGAGTGGATGAGAAGCGAGTAAGAAAACGGCGGAAAGAAAAGTTGGCTCGCTCCATGATGAAAATGGCGAAGTGTGCTGATCAAGGAGAGGGCTGGAGGGAGCAATGGATCGTCACAGCCATGGAATATTTTCATGACAAGAAATTGTCCAAAAAAGCACTACGTCGTCAGACCATAGAGCTTTCAGGAGACGGGGTACAGGTGACCATGAACGGTGTGAGCTACTGGCTGCCTGCTTTATAAAACCATCATCGACTCCCACTAGCCGTCTTAAGTGGCTTTTAGTGTCAAATACATGAGGAGCTTAGCCAGCACCTCATGCAGGACAAGGGAGCCTAGTAATGACATCAAAAAATCTACTACAGAGTCATAAACGAATCGTCTTTGTGGTCAGTGAACATATAGATTTCGTAAGGCTCACCCTGAGGCCCTGGCATGCCTGGTGTACCAATGGGCATCCCTGCTAGGCCGATCCCACCTATGTCAGGTTGTTCTTCAAATAATGCCTCGACCGCTTCCATCGGCACGTGCCCTTCAATCCAGTAGTCACCTATTTCGATGGTGTGGCACGACCCCAAACCATAAGGGACGCCAGCCTTCTGTTTGATATCGCCGAGCTCAACGTTATCGACAATGGTTACATCGACTCCCAGCATTTCCAAGTGGCGAGCATATTCATCACAGCATCCGCACTGAGGATTTTTGTACAGTGTAGCTTCGTCCGGCAGTGCAGCCTGAGCCGATGTAGCCCCGAGAGCCAAAGCAATTGATAGAATAGTAGCGTTAAGATGTTTCATGAACGGCCTGCCCTCGTTGTGTGGCTAAACAAGTATTTTGCGAGCGACGCGATACCTAAGCCTACGAGCAGAAGAAAAAACAGCGGCATCAGCCAGCCGTACCAGCCCATTGAGCTCATAAAAGCTAAGCAATCGGCATTCATCATGGTAAGCCTCCGATCAAGTCAGTTAGAAATTACGTCCTAAGTTTACGACTCTAGGGCTACCTCAAGGTCAAGCCTTGTAACCTTGTGAACAATGAAAAGTTGCTATGGATCATATTCTGCCCGCTGGGTTCAGGCTCGTTTCAGGTTAACACCGTATAAATAAGCAGTGACAACAACCCTTTTGAGGTAAATGACCATGCGCAACACCATTTTAACAACTCCTTTGCTTGCTCTTTCACTAAGCCTAGTAACAAGCGCGGCATGGGCTGCGCCCGGCCATGGCGGCGGTGACAGTGGCCTGACCGACGCTGACGTTGACCGCACGATCACTCTTGATGCTGGCGATATGTGGTTCGACCCTGAAACGCTAGAAATGGCGGCGGGTGAAATTGTTAAATTTGAAATCACCAACACCGGCAATTTAGAACATGAGTTTGTGATTGGTAGCAAAGAAGCCCAAGAAGAACATCGTCAAATGATGCTAAACATGGCCAACGGCGGAGGCCACGATATGTCGAATATGTCACACGGCGGCGGTCACGATATGGCCAGCATGGACATGGCAGGTGTCACCATTGCGCCTGGTGAAACCGGGACTTTATTATGGAGTGTCCCTGACAATGTTAACGAGCTAGAGTATGCCTGTAACATTCCTGGTCATTATGAATCCGGCATGTACGGTAATTTTTCTCTCTAATCTGACGCAGACCCATGAAACTGTTGCTACTCGAAGATGATGATTTGTTAGCAGAAAGCTTGGCAGAGAGTCTCAAGGACAACGGTTACCTGGTTGATTTGGCCGCTTCATTGAAAGCGGCCAAGTCGCTGATGGCAACCGAGGATTATGAGCTGGCTATTTTAGATGTCGGTTTGCCCGATGGGTCGGGGTTAGATCTTCTCGCTCATTGGCGCAAGCAGAAGCGCAGTACGCCTATTTTGATTTTGACGGCGCGCGATACCTGGGAAGATAAAGTTATCGGACTTGAAACCGGAGCCGATGACTATCTCACCAAGCCTTTCCACGAAGCCGAACTTATGGCTCGCCTGAAGGCCTTGTTGCGTAGGCAGTCTGGTCAGTTATCTCATGTGATTACGCTTAACGGTGTCTCGTTGGATGAGGCGGGTCAACGCGTGTGCTTAGAAGGAGAAACGTGGCGTTCGCTAACAGCAACGGAGTTTCGATTACTGCGCTACTTAATGCTTCATCCAGACCGTATTCACTCGAAAGATCAGCTACTAGAGCAGCTCTACGCCTTGGATCAGGACGCTGCCGCACCTAACTTGGTGGAAGTCTACATCGCTCGTCTGCGCCGTTATCTCGGTAAATCAGTCATTCAAACGCGCCGTGGTCAGGGGTATTTCTTTGCTTCACATTGATAGACGCAGTTTACGCATTCGGCTACTCGCATGGTTAGGCGGCGTCGCGCTACTGGTGGTGGTCACCACGTGGCTATTGCACGGGATCTTTTTACAGAGCCTGGCAAGGGATTTTTTAGGTGAACGCTTACAACGTGAAGCAAACCACGCGGTCGCGCAGCTAGAGCAAGACCAAACGGCTGTACCGACTGCGCTCGACTCGGTTAGCCAAGGCTATCAAGTCTTTCATCATCTCTACGTACTCCGTTTCAATGGCTCGGTCAGCGCTTCTGACCCGCAATGGCAGCAACAGCTGGCTCCGTTGCTAGATGAGAGCGGCGATGCCCTAATAGATGTGAATCGCGGAACACAGCACATGCTCGTCTATCGCCGCCATTTTGAGTGGCAGGGCACGCAGGGTGTGCTATTGGTGGGCGAGGATTTTTCCCAAGTAGAATCAGGGCTTGCAACTTTACACTGGTGGGTCGGTGGGATCGCCGCCGTGCTTTTAGGGATGCTCATCATACTCAACATGCTAGCGGTTAACCGTGGACTCATACCACTCTGGCAACTGCGCCAACAACTTGAAGCATTGCGATCAGGCAAACGTGATCGCTTGTCATTAGTAGCCCCTTCGGAGCTAGATGAATTAGTCGACCAGTTGAACTGGTTCATGGACGACATTGATCTTCGTCTGAAGCGCTCGCGAGAATCGGTCGCCAACCTATCACACGCATTAAAAACACCGCTGGCAGCCGTTACTCAAGTACTGCGTGGCAACCGGCCTATTGATGACAACCGGCGCCATAAACTACTCAGCCGTATTGAAGACATTAACGCCCAGTTGGATGCGGAGCTGCGTCGTTCACGTATTGCAGGCCCTAATGTGGGACGAATGGCCAACGTTACTCGTGATAGCTTACGGCTGATTGAGATGTTCCGTAGCCTCTATCCTGAGCGTATGTTCGACCTGACTCACTCAGCACGTGAGGAAGAACAAGTTCCCATTGAATCTCACGATTTTTCAGAAATATTAGGCATCGTGCTTGATAACGCAGGAAAATGGTCGAGCAGGCGCGTTCTTTGCGATATTGCAGTCACTGTAACTGCACTTACGCTAACTATTGATGATGATGGTCAGGGCGTTGCAGAAGAGGAACTTTCACGCCTGGGAGAGCGTGGTACACGACTGGATGAGCGCCGTCCTGGCTACGGCTTAGGCCTTTCGATTCTTGCACAGTTAATCGTCCGCTACTCAGGTCACTCTCAGTTTGAACGAAGCCCACTGGGTGGTTTACGAGTGACGATTGCTTTGCCCTTGACGGCTGAAGTGGTCAATTAATCATCATTCAGCTTTGATTCAGCTTCTTCCATCAAGATGGTGCTATTCACCATTGATGGGAGTTACACATGGCACGCTCAAGTATCATTTCTCACCCTCTTTCTCGTCGGCAAGTGTTAAAAGGAGGCGCTGCCTTAGGCTTAGGTTCTGCTGCGGCAATGGGGTTAACTCCCGCCTGGGCAAACCCCTGGGGCCGTACCAACGTCTATGCTCAGGGCGTTGAAGAAGGGCCCGAGGTATCGCTGGCGATCCGCCGTGAATCGTTGCCTATTGACGGACAAGAAGCCCAACCAATTACCATTAACGGTACCAGTCCTGGCCCGCTGATTCGTTTGAAAGAAGGTCAAGACGCAGTACTGCGTGTCACCAACCTGCTGGACGAGCCCACCTCCATCCACTGGCATGGTCTCATTCTACCGCCGGAAATGGATGGTGTGCCTGGCGTTAGCTTTGCAGGTATCGCCCCTGGTGAAACCTTTACCTACCGTTTTCCCGTCCGTCAGAACGGTACCTACTGGTACCACAGTCATTCCGGTATGCAGGAGCAGCTTGGCCATGCAGGGCCATTAATTATCGACGCTGCCGAGCGTGAGCCTATCCGTTACGACCGTGAGCATGTGTTACTGCTCACCGACTGGACTTTTGAAGACCCGATGTCGGTGTTCCGTAATCTGAAAACCATGGAAGGCTATTACAACTTCCAAGAGCGCACGATTGCTGACTTCTTTGCCGATGTTCGTAACAACGGTTTTGCTCAGACCGCTGAAATGCGCGGTATGTGGGCTCAAATGCGCATGAGTTCGCGGGATATCGCCGATGTCACCGGTAGTACTTATACTTATCTTCTCAACGGCTATTCTCCTCAAGAAAACTGGAATGCCTTGTTCAAAGCTGGTGAGCGGATACGACTACGCGTGATTAACGGCTCAGCCATGTCTTTTTTCGATGTTCGTATACCTGGCCTGAAGATGACCGTGGTGGCCGCTGATGGACAACCGGTGCAACCCGTTCCTGTTGATGAGTTCCGTATTGGCGTGGCTGAAACCTACGATGTGCTGGTTTCACCTGAAGACGACCGGGCATACACCATCTTCGCCGAAGCCATGGATCGGAGCGGCTATGCACGCGCCACGCTAGCTCCACGTGAAGGCATGCAGGCGGAGATTCCTGAACGCCGTCAAATTGCAGACCGCGGTATGGAAGCCATGGGTGCCCACGGTATGGGCGGTATGGATCACTCCAACATGGCGGGGATGGATCACTCTGGCATGTCCAACATGTCGGGGATGGATCATTCCAGCATGGCTGGGATGGATCACTCCGGTATGTCCAACATGCAAGGCATGGATCACTCTACTATGGGGGGGATGGCAGCCGAGCAGGCCAAAATAGGCGCAAATGGTTTGCTTCTCGCCGGTGAAGCTCAGCCGGGCTCTCGCTATAACCAGGCGGGAATCGGCATTGATCCTGACGAACGACGCGTATTGGTTTACCGGGATCTCAAAGCGTTCACACCATGGCCTGATCGCCGTGAGCCAGGCCGTGAGCTTGAGCTGCACCTGACCGGCAATATGGAGCGTTATATGTGGTCGTTCGACGGTAAGAAGTTTAGCGAAGTGACCGGCCCTATTCATTTTGAGAAAGATGAGCGGCTGCGCCTAATTCTGATTAACGACACCATGATGGAGCATCCTATTCACCTCCACGGTATGTGGATGGAGCTAGAAAACGGCCAAGGGGAATTGATACCACGCAAACACACCCTAAATGTGAAGCCCGGTGAGCGCGTATCTGCGTTGATCACCGCAGATGCAGAGGGCAGTTGGGCGTTCCACTGCCACCTTCTCTATCACATGGATGCTGGCATGTTCCGCGTTGTTCAAGTTTCTTAAGGAGGCAGTATGAAAATTAAGCGCTACTTAACCCTCGCCAGCGCCGCCCTTGGCATGGCCGCCGCCACGACCGCTCAAGCCGAAGATGGCTATGCGGCACCAGACAGTTGGCCAGCGCCCACTGAGGAACATAATATGGGTATGGCACTGTTTGATCGGCTCGAATATAGCGTGCCTGATAAAGGCCCAGAAGCCGTGGTATGGGACTTTCAAGGCTGGTACGGCGGCGATATCAACCGCATTTACCTAAAGTCAGAAGGCGAAAATGTCCAGGGCGACGGCGAAGATGCTGAGTTTGAGTCTTTGGAACTACTCTATAGTCGTTTAGTGGCTGATTTTTGGGAGTTACAGGGGGGGATCGGTTATCAAGGCGGTGTTTTCTCCGATGATCACGCTGAACGCACCTATGGGGTTGTCGGCCTGCAAGGCGTAATGCCCTACGGCATTGAAACCGACGTGGCATTACAAGTGAGTGAAGATGGCGACGTGGCCGCCAGTTTTGAAGGCGAATACGATCTGCGCCTGACTCAGCGGCTCTACCTACAGCCGCGCACCGAAATTGCCGTGGCCGCCAGTGAAGTTGAAGAATTTGGCGTGGGCGAAGGCCTTAACTCGGTTCGTGCTGGCCTACGGCTAGGCTACGAAGTGACCCGACGCTTCGCCCCCTACATCGGTGCCTATTGGGAGAAAGAATACGGCGACACTGCAGATCTCTCCCGAGCCAGTGGCGACAACACTGAAGATACTGGAGTTGTTGCCGGTGTTAAACTAATGTTCTAACGACTCTGGCAGTGTGTAACTTTTAACGTCACCAAATGGTGGCGTTTTTTATTATTTTTATTTTTATATTCAGCTTCATTTCAAAAACCCCAGCTAATATAACCATGTAACCAACCACTGGAGTAGTTATCATGAAAGTTAAATCAATTCTCTTTGGAGCGCTTGTAGCTAGCATTCTTTCAACGCCTGCATTGGCTAACTATGGGACGATCATCCAAGATCTGCCACTACTTGAAAGAGGCGTCTCTTCTACACAATTGCTGGCCCAAGGCCAATCAAAGCGTTTCAATATTAACATTCAACAAGCGACTACGCTGAAGATAGCAAGTGAGCACTTCCCAGGCGCAACCAGCACTGGTAACCGTATCTCTGCTGTGCTTTACAATGCAGCTGGACAGCAGGTGGCAGAAGCATCCAGCCCCCGTGGCCATTTTGAAATGGTTCGCCAATTGCAGCCAGGTAATTATCAGCTTGAAGTAACAGGTAATGCATTGGGAGGTACTAAAGAAAAGGACAATAACCGCTATGAGTTACATGTTGACTATTAATATATAGTCAATGATTTAAAATATAGGGCCAGCCTTCATGCTGGCCCTTTTATTTAATCTGTAAGGCGAATATCAAATCTAAGAGCCTTTGATATACATTAAGGGCCTAAGTTGGACGAAAGTAACTAAGTGTCAGCTTGGTAAAGTGATTTTCGGCTAGCCATCGGCATCTCCTTCAACCTTATTACGTCCACTTTTCTTTGCCCGATAGCTGGCCGTATCGGCACGACTAAGAATGTCGTCGATTGTCTTGTCACCTTGATGGAAATGACTGACCCCTATACTAGCGGTCACTTGCCATTGGCGTCCTTGCGCCTCAATCGAGCTATCCGCGATGCTTGCACGCAGAGACTCGGCAATGGTGAGTGCACGTGCTGGAGTACAGCCCGGTAGCAATACGGCAAATTCATCTCCCCCTTGTCGAGCGGCATAATCGCTACTGCGAATTTCGCTCTGTACGATACGCGCAATCTGTTGAAGCATTTGGTCGCCTAGAGCGTGCCCCCCTTGATCGTTGACTGGCTTAAAGTGATCTAAATCGAAAAGCATGACCGCGGTTGGTTTTTCCGAGCCTTGCCACTGAATAAGCAACTCTTCGAGGTGCCTCGTCAGACCGCGACGATTGAGCAAACCGGTTAGAGAGTCATGCTCTGCTTCCCAGCGTTTTTGAGCATAGTCTTGTTGGTGCTGAGTGATATCGAGCACTGTGCCGACAGTCCCGATAAAATGCCCTTCAACACGTACAGCCGCGGTACTCACATCTAGCCAGAGCACGCCTTCATTGGCGCTTATAAAGCGAAATTGACGCGCAAAATTCGTTTGTTTTACAAGGCTGCGCAACCACGCTGTTCTGACATCTCGGCGGTCATCACGGTGAATCCGGCGGCTCCAGGCTTGCATGCTTCGAGGAGTATCATCGCCTAGAAGCTGAAGTAACGCATCGTTGATAAACGTCAATCGGCCACGCTGATCCGTTACAAACATGCCTTGTGGAGACGCAGACAACGTACCTCTCAATAAAGCTTCACGTTCGGCTAAGTCACGTAAGACCCCCTGGCGAGCAAGTTCCGTCACGTTAATCACATCAACGACACGGCGAAGTTCTTTCATCGTGGTCGGAATATCCAATACAGGGCGGAAACCACTTCGTAGCTCCAGTATCTGCCGAGCAAGATGCGTTAGAGGTCGCAACGCCATCCAAATCAATATCCAGATAAGAGGCAAAATAAAGATGAGTATGCCCCATACGTAGGTGGTAATTTTCTTCATACCCGCAATAAGAGGTGCTTCAGCTTGCACTTGTGGCAGATGCACACCGACAATCCAATTCGCAGGCCAAATTTGTCGATAGGCAACCAGTTGATCTTCTCCGGATAGTGAGCGCTCATGACTCTCACCTTCCCAGCCATCCAGCGCCTGTGCTAAGACAGGTGAAATGGTGCTAGGTAATGTCACGATGGCGTCTGTTTGGTAAGGGTCGTAGATGCGTTGACCAGACGCTGTCGTAATCGTCACATAGCCACCTGCACCTAATCGAAGTAGGTCAAAGTTTCTAAATAGCTGGCTTTGCTTGAGGTTAACTAACCCACCTAAGAAACCTGTGTAGTGTCCCTCATCGTCACGAAGAGGAACTAGCATGAGCACCAACGGCGTGTTAGTGATGCGACCCATGAGAGGTTCACTGACATAAGGCGTTTTAAAAGCGCTCATGAATCGAGCATATTCCCGGTCGGCGAAATTGTTGCCACGGCGTCCTCCGTCGATAGGCCATTCATCAACGACTTGGCTACTCGTATCAAAGAGTATTAGCGCTTCGAAGAGAGGTTCCAACTTGTGACCATGCTGTTCAAATAGAGCCCCTTCTCTAGGCAGCGGAACCCTCTCGGCCAAGCGTTCAAGTTCTCTGAGCCGCTCATTCACCTGAAGGGTGATCGAGTTACTGATGAGCTCTGTCTCATAACGCAGATGCTGGTGATTAGTCTCATTAACCAGGTACTTACCTGCCTGCCAACCGAACGTTAAGATGACAAGACAAAGCAAGCTCCACAGCACTACGGCACCAACGACCAAGCGCCCACGCAAAGTAGCAAAGGGAAACATGATCAAGCGTATGAACGAGTGTTGGGGGCGATGCTTGGAAGAAGCATTTTTATTAGATATCAATGTCATGAACTGTACCTGGTGGGCGAGGTATCAACGCTGTTGCGCCTCACCTACCTTTCGGAAAAAGTGTAGTCATCATAACAGTTGCAAAAGTGCTGAATGAAATATACGTAACAAAAGAGGAACGGAGCCGCTACGCGCTGGGCAGTGGCTCCGTCCGGCAACCAGCATACACAATTTGTCACTAGCCCAGCAGTTAAGCTGCTCTATGGCCTCGGGTGCTTAAAGACCAACCCCATCCATCCGTATCGCTACGAGCGTTTTATTGGCTCACTGGTTTATCATGATGAGCCCGCTACATGGAATGAAGCTTTACAAACAGTGAACGAATTGGCTCAACGTCTGCTGACGGAAGGTAGGGCTGAGCGCAGAAGCCTGCTTTTCCAATGGTGCGCTTATCAGGTTGTTCCCTGATTCACTGTCTAAGCCGCTTTATGCAGCCTGCTATGTAGTCACCCTCGTCTTGCTGCAGCGGTGGTAATTTGGTTGTCAATTGGTTGCCGCCTGGTTGTCATTTGGCTGCTAACAGGGTGAAAACCATGTGGGTAATGTAAACCATGGAAAACTTAACTCATTGAAAAACCTTTGTTTCCGCATTGCAGGCGCGATCCCAAAGTTTGTTTGGTTGCACTCATAATCCCTTGGTCGTAGGTTCAAGTCCTACTGGGCCCACCATTTCTATATTTACCTATTTCAAAAGCAGGGAGTAATTAGTCCCTGGAGCTGCTGTATATCTGATTCTAGTTACGCCCTGCGCACGTCTAAAACTTTCAAGTCCCCCAATATTACCCAACCCACCAGCGCCAACCCGCAGCGCAAAGCATACCCATGGCAATCGATACCAGCGGGCTTCTCAATACTACCGCCACCGTGCCAGCGGCAATGGCCGCGAGCCGAACGCCGCCGTCACCATGCACGATGATAGGCGTAATAACGGCAATCAGGACTGAGCTAGACATGGCATCGACGAATCGCCGCACGCGTGGACTTAGCGGCACACGCGACATGATTAGCAGCCCCAGCACTCTGGAGCCATAAGCAATTACCACCATTAGCATGATAGCTATCAACGGCTGCCACACGGGTGATGAGCTCATGAGGCGCTTTCCCTTAACCAGCGCCCGGGTAATAATACGGCCACCACGCCACCAGTAATGGCACCCACCATCACATGTAGGTAAGGCGGCAACCACCAGTACGCCATTAATGCACTCGCCGCTGCTGCCAGCCAGGGTAGGGCCATTGCCGCTCTTGGGTTTCCACCTACAACGATCATCAACAGAAAGCACAGCATGATCACATCAAGGCCGAAGCGTTCAGGTTCGGTAATGCCTCCACCGAAGGCTAGCCCTATCGCAGTGCCCCCGACCCAGGCGCCCCACAGCGCGATCCCGCCACCTAGAAGAATGCCCAGGTTTCGCTCACCGCGTTGATACTCTCCCAGCGCCATTGCCCAGTTGGAGTCGGTTAGCAGAATCACCATAGCGAATTGCTGGCGTTGAGGTAACGCCTTGAGCCAGGGATAGAGCGCCGCACTCATTAGCATATGCCGGGTATGAATCGCGAGTGTGACCGCTGCCAGAGCAAGCAGTGGCAGAGGCGAATGCCACATCTCTAGGGCAGCAAATTGCGATGGAGCCGCGAAGACAAACAGGCTCATTAGCATCGCTTCCCAGCCGGCCAACCCTTGGTGCACGGCGGCTACGCCAAACGCCAATCCAAACGCGATGGTAAAAACCGCCAAAGGCAGCATCATGCGGATCCCTCGCCAGGTGCCCGTGATATCCAGCCGAGTAGGATTTTCTTTTATTTTCATTGCTTAACCGTTCTAAGTGAAACAGGTCATATCAAAAACAAACAGACCTGCTTGTTTTTTTATTATTTGAAGTCTAGATTGAATTATGAACACGCGCCACAGCTGGTGACGTGCCAACAAGATGAAACAATACAACAGATAAAACAGCCGATTAAATCGGCCCGGGAAACTATATGAACTTCACTCGTAATACGCTGACACTCGCCGTTGGAGCGCTGGTCTTGCCTGTCGTTGCTTCTTCAGCCTATGCCGCAACATCCTTTATTGCCAATTCGTTCTACGACCAACAACACCCCCATTCCCGCTACGGTTACATAGAGTGGGCCGAAATGGTCAAGGAGCTCTCGAACGGTGAACTGCAACCCGAGGTTTATACCGGCACCGTACTGCTGGCACCACGGGCTAACCTGCAGGGTATCCAGGATAACGTGGTTCAGGTTGCTCACCATGCGGCTATCTACACGCCTTCTGAAATGCCGGTCGCGAATGCCGTGCAGGAGTTGGGGTTTAACTATGATGACCCGCTGATTGGCATACTGGCGGTGACAGACTTCAGCCTTAATAATCCCACTCAGCTAGCCGAGTGGGAGGAGCTGGATATTGTCTACCTGGGCGCCTATAACACGCCTTCCTATGTGCTGTTCTGCCGCGAACCAGTCCGCAATCTGGAAGAGCTACGCGGTAAGCGTATTCGAACGGCTGGCTCGACTGTTTCTGCCTGGGTCGAGCAAGCCGGGGGAACGCCCGTCAATGTGCCTTCCAGTGAGATGTATAGCGGCCTCGATCGTGGCTCGTTGGACTGCGCCTCTAATGCGGCTAACGACTTGATTGACCGGTCATTGTGGGAGGTTGCCGAGCACACCACGTTGCTGCCTACCGGCATGTATTGGTCTGGCCCTCAGTGGGGCTTCAATTCGGGCTTCTGGGCTAGCCTCAACGATGAGGAACGTGATGTCTTCAAAGAAGCGACTGCCAAGGCAATGACCCGCATGATTGTCCAGTATCTGGGCGCTTCTGAAGCCGCACTGGAAGAAGCCGCCTCCCACGGCAACAATATCTACGAGCCCGAAGATGATCTGATGGCTTCCGTGGAGGCTTTCCGCGATGAGGCCTTGGCCAATGTCTACGATAAGGCTCGTGATGAGTACGGCGTTGAAGACCCAGAGGCGCTGATTGATGATTTTATCGCGACCTACGAAAAGTGGGATGCCTTAATCAGCGAGGTTGATCGCGAAGACGAAGAGGCTCTGGCCGAACTGGCCATGGAAGAGATCTACAACAAGCTTCCTGCTGACTACGGAATCTATTAACGCTGCAACACTGAGGCCGCCGCATTGAGGCGGCCTAGGCCAAATAAGGGTTCGCTATGACGAAGCGACAGAATCAAGAAGAACGCTCACGCCAAACCCAGGCTCGGGTGACGCAAGCGACTATCGAGTGCATTCTCGAGAAGGGCATTCGTGCCACTTCAACTGTGGATGTCGCACGTCTGGCGGGCGTTTCCCGTGGCGCTTTAGTTCACCACTATCCTTCTAAGACATTATTGATGCAGGCGGCGCTTGAGGACTTGCTGAGTCGCGAAGTCGAAAGCGTAAGAGAGATGGCCGTGAAGGTTAAAGCAGGCGAGCTTAACTTTGACAACTTACTGAAAGCATTGCATGAGCACTTCAAGGGTGACCTTTATATGGTGACCCTCGAATACCTCACTAACGCGCGTACCGACCCCGACATAATGAAAGTGTTAGTGCCGCTGGCAGCCAATTTCAATGACTCTTTGGAGCAGATTTGGGAGCAACTGGTTGCCAGCGCCAAGCACACGTCACATCAGAATCGCGTCGCCCTGAATGCCACCTTGTGCATGATGCGGGGTATGGGGGCACAAAGCATCTGGCGAGATGACCCAGAACTCTACCGCGACATGCTGCTGTTCTGGAAAGAGACCCTGTTAGAACTGGGCTTTTCTGCCCCGGATGCGCAGAGGAGTGAGCCCGCATGATGGCCAAACACGTCGAATCACTGAGCCAGTGGGTCGCCAAAAGTGCCATGGTGCTGGCGGCCCTCTTTCTGGTGCTTATGGCACTGCATGTCTCACTCGATGTTGGGCTGCGCTACTTATTCGGAAAGTCATTTACCGGCACCCTGGAGTTTGTGTCTTTTTACTACATGGTCGCCGTCGTCTTTCTGCCCCTCGCCTATGTGGAGCTTCAGCGGGAACACATCAGCGTGGATGTGCTGGTGGGAAGGCTTCCGCCTATTGCCCAACTAACGCTTTATCTATTTGCCAGCACCCTTGGGCTCCTCTATTTCGGCATGCTCTGCTACCAGAGCTATCTAGATGCCGTACGCGCTACGGTTCGAATGGAAACGGCCATGGCTAATTTTACCTTCTATTTATGGCCCAGCCGCTGGGCGTTACCGGTTGGCTTTGCAGCTATGTGCCTGGCCATCCTCGCCAACATGATTAAGGCGCTGCAACAACGCCAAGCCCTGTAGGAGCTTCCTAATGAGTAATATCGAGATAGGCGTGGCAGGCATTGCCATCGCCTTGGCCCTGATCGCCCTGCGCGTACCAATCGGCGTTGCGCTGGGGTTGGTTTCGATCATTGGCATTGGTGAAATGACCAGCATGCGTGTGGCCTGGGGCATGATTTCGGCCACTCCGTTTGACTTTGCAGGTACCTGGGAACTGACTGCGGCACCTATGTTCCTGTTTATGGGCTATTTGTGTACCAGCACCAATATGACCCAAGGTCTGTTTCATGCCATGCGCCTTTATCTGGCGCGCTTGCCAGGCGGCCTGGCCGTTTCCAGTGTTATGGCCTCTGCTTTCTTTGCTGCGGCCTCCGGTTCTAGCGTCGCAACATCGGCGGCCATGTCGCGGATTGCCGTGCCCGAAATGCTCAAGCATAACTACGACAAGGGGTTGGCCACCGGTACCGTCGCCGCCTCTGGAACACTCGGCTCGCTGATTCCCCCAAGCGTGTTGCTGGTGCTCTATGGTGTTTATGCCCAGGTGTCAGTGGGTCAACTGTTTATGGCGGGATTCATTCCCGGTGTGCTTTCAGCACTACTTTATATCGCCATGATTATGGTGCGAACCAAGCTTAACCCCAGCTTGGCGGGCAACACCGATGTACGCTCTAGCTGGGACGAGAAGTGGGACGCCTTTAAGCATATCTGGCCGTTGCCGCTGCTGATCGGCTCAGTTCTTGGCGGGATTTTTCTGGGTGTTTTCTCACCTACCGAAGCGGGGGCGGTGGGTACCTCCATTGCCGCTCTGATTGCCTTGGCACGTCGCACGCTAACCTTTTCAGCCATTCGGGAAGCACTGATCCGCACGGCGGTGAGCACGGCAAGCATCTTTATTATTCTCATCGGGTCGCTGTTTTTCACCCGCTTTCTAGCCATGAGTGGCGTGCCCGCTGCTTTCTCCGAAATAATCCTCGGCGTCAGTACCGAGACCTGGTGGATCATTCTCGCGGTGGCAGTGATCTATCTTGTGCTGGGTATGTTTATCGACTCCATAGGCTTACTGCTCCTCACTCTGCCGTTAATTCTGCCCTTAGTGGAAGGCGCAGACCTCAACTTGATCTGGTTCGGCATCATCGTCGTAAAGCTGCTTGAAGTGGGGTTGGTCACTCCGCCTATCGGGCTCAATGTGTATGTCATCAAAGGTGCCTTGGGCAATAGCGTCACACTGTCTGAAGTCTTTAAGGGCGTCGCCTGGTTCATCGTTATGGATATTGTTGCCCTATTGCTAATCGTGCTGATTCCAGCGCTTTCGCTTTACCTTCCGCAAAAGATGTTTTAACGCCACTCTCACAAGAACTCTCACAAGAACACTCACAAGGAATACTCATGACAACGACACGCTTTATAAATGCCAACGTTATCGACACGCGCAACGGAAAAGTACTCGCCAACCAGCAGGTGCGTATTCAGGATGGCCGTATCGTCGATGTGAGCGATTCGCCGCTAGAGGGCAGTGATGATCACGTCATCGATATTCAAGGCCACTTCCTGATGCCCGGTCTGGTTGATTCGCATGTACACGTCACGGCAATTACACCCAATTTTGCTCTGCTTGAGACGCTTTCGCCTTTCTATGTCGGTGCCAAATCAAGCGAGCTGCTGGAAGCTATGTTGATGCGCGGATTCACGACCGTGCGCGATGCTGGCGGTGCAGATTACGGGCTCGCCAAGGCTGTCGATGAAGGCGCTCTGGTCGGCCCGCGCATCATGTACGCAGGGAATGCACTCTCTCAGACAGGTGGCCATGCCGATATGCGTGGCCCAGGTCAGCAAACCTTTGAAGGCTGCTTCTGCTGCGCGGGTCTAGGTCGTGTTTGTGACGGTGTTAGTGAAGTACGCCGGGCCGCCCGGGATGAGATCAGAAAGGGGGCCACCCAGATTAAGATTATGGCGTCTGGCGGCGTCTCTTCACCGACCGACCGTATCGACAGCACTCAGTTTTCGCTTGAGGAAATTGACGCCATTGTGGAAGAAGCCACTGCCGCCAATATTCACACCATGGCACATGCCTATACGGCGCGCGCTATCAACCGGCTTATCCCCAGAGGCGTCAAGACCATTGAGCATGGCAACCTTATGGACGAGGAGAGCTGTCGGCTATTCCTTGAGTACGACGCTTACCTAACGCCAACTCTCTGCACTTACGATGCCTTAGCGAAGGAGGGCGTTGAAGCGGGCATGGCCGAGCACCTACAACGCAAGGTTTATGATGTCTTGGATGCTGGTGGTAAGGCATTAGAAATGGCCCAACGTTTCGGCGTTAAGATGTTATACGGTTCCGATTTGCTGGGCCGGATGCAGCGCCACCAGCTTAATGAGTTTAATTTGCGTAAAGACGTTGTGCCCACCGATGAACTGATTCGGGCAGCGACTAGCCACGCTGCCGATGCCTATGGCCACACAGGTGATTTTGGCGAGATTATCCCAGGCGCAAGGGGAGACGTAATCGTGCTTAAAGACAATCCTTTGGACGATATTAATGTTCTTACTCAGCCCGATGAGCAGCTCATGCTAATTATGAAAGGGGGAGTAGCTTACAAAAATGTTCTGTAGTCAGGCTTAATGCTGCTTAATAAAACGCTGCGTAATGAAGAGGCCAGCCAATGGCCTCTTTACCTAGCCCGTTGGCGTTACAGAGGAAGGGGGCTTATTAAATGCTTGATCAAGCGTTACGCTTCCTTTCTTTATATCACCGGTAACATTTTGGCGTATAACGCGCAATCATCGTTATAGCACTCGCAGGAGTGCCTCGATTTAGATGCAACTGATCAGTTCCAGCGCGATCCTGAGTCATCAGCAGCCATCGCGATTTCCAGCCGCTTGCAGTATCGATGACGACAATCAGTGACATGAAGCTATCGATGGGAAAGTAGATGTGGGTAAACGCCTCTGTGGGCTGTAGCAGTACTTCGCCAAAGCCAAGCTCTAATGGTATCGCAGGCAGCCCTAAAGGCATTTCGCTCGACTTCCGGCAGCCCAACAAGCAGTTAATTGGCAGCGGGAACGAGCAGAGTACGTATGTTGGTATCGCCCTCAGTCAGCGTTGAAAATCCCCGCATTAGGCCATTGAAAGCAACTATTCAAAAGCGCTATCATGAATGCTAATAACAACGATTATCATGATTCTTATTTCTCTGCTTCCTCTTTGCTCCTAATTCCAACTGAGACTCTATCATGCCTCGTCTGCCGTTTGCCCGTCATCCTTTGGCGCGCTCAATTTCCGCACTGATCCCCGTCACTGCGGCGCTCTTTTGTGCATCTGCCTATGCTCAGGAAGAAACCACTTCCAACGATACTGTGGTGGTTACCGCCACGGCGCTGAAAGTCGATACCCCGCTAGTAGAGACGCCACGTCCGGTCTCAAGCGTTGACCGTGAAGAACTGGAAGCCCGTAACGTCCAACAGCTAGATGAAACGTTCCGCTATCGTGCGGGCGTGTTGTCGGGCCATTACGGTAGCGATAACAATACCGATTGGCTCAAGGTGCGCGGTTTTGATCAATCGACTTACCAAGATGGTCTGCGAATCTACCGCGAAGGGTTTTATCAGTGGCTACCCGAGCCTTATGGGTTGGAGCGTATCGAGGTATTTAAAGGGCCTTCATCGATTCTATACGGTGAGGCACCTCCTGGGGGCTTGATCAATGCGGTCAGTAAGCGTCCGACTGAGACTCCTCAAGGGGAGGTTAATTTACAGCTCGGCAACCGCAACCACCGCCAAGTCGGCATCGATACCAGCGGGCCGCTGGGAGAATCAGAGGATGTGCGCTATCGCTTGGTGGGATTATACAAAGAGCGCGACGGCGATTTAAACGCCACGGATAACGAACGCTACTATTTTGCGCCGAGCCTGGCGGTTGATCTTAGTGAAGATACTACCGTTACCTTTTTAGCCAGCGTGCAAAAAGATGATGGCGTTCCCGTTAATGGCTTTAAGCTGCCCTATGGCACTGTGGAAAACACCCCCTTTGGCCGCATAGACCCACAGACCAACTTGAGCGAACCTGGATACGATCAGGATAAACGCACTCAGTGGGGGCTTGGTTATGAGCTTCGCCACGCTATTAACGATACCTGGTCGTTTGAGCAAGACCTGCGCTACAGCGAACTGGACTTAGAGCTGCGCAGCACCTACGCACTTTCCATGGTAGATGATCGACGCGCATCCCGTGGATTGGTTTATCGCGATGGTTCCATTGATAGCTGGACGGTTGATAACCGCATGGTGGGTACTTGGTACGGTGATCGCACCGAGAATACGCTGCTGCTGGGTGTTGATTATCAAAACTTGAGCCTTAGTGGCCAGGAAGGGGATGACTATGCGTTCGGCGAGCCGATTGATATCTTTAACCCAACCTACGGCAACTTTACGCCGATTGCAGAAGAAGATCTGCTAACTCGGGAAATCGATAAAGAGCAGACCGGTCTGTATGCCCAAAACCAGCTGCGTATTGATGACCGCTGGGTGCTGCTGGGCGGCGTACGCTACGACCAAGCGGAAACTGATAACCGTAATCAAACCGCAGGAACCACTCAGCGCTCAGATGACGATCAAGTGTCTTGGTCAGGTGGCGCGATGTACCTGGGTGATAACGGCGTTAATCCTTACGTTAGCTACACCGAGTCATTTGATCCAGTGGGCCGAGTTGACGATGCGGGCGACCTGTATGATCCCCGTGAAGGTCGTCAGTGGGAAATAGGCGCTAAGTTGGCGCCGTTCGACTGGGATGGCTATGTAACGGCGGCGGTTTTTGATTTGGAAGAGACCAATACTCTAGTGACCTCTCCAGCAGGCTTCCAGGTACAAGAGGGTAAGCGTACCTCTCAAGGCTTTGAGCTGGAAGGTGTTGGTTATATTACCGATGCGTTAAAAGTCACCGCGGCTTACACCTACACCGACGCTCGCCTAGAAGGCGATGAGCGTGCGCCGTTAATCCCGCGCCACCAGGCTTCTACATGGTTGGATTACGCCTTCACCGGCGGCGCGTTAAATGGTGTGACGCTAGGTGGCGGTGTACGTTATGTGGGCAGCACCGTTGATACTAGCGTCGCCGACAACACAGCCGTGGATAGCTACACTCTGGTTGATGCCATGGTGGGCTATGAGTTTGCTGACGGCTGGCAGGCCCAGGTCAACGTCAACAACCTCACCGATAAAGAGTACGTGGCCAGCTGTGAATACTGGTGCTACTACGGTGAATCCCGCAGTGTGATTGGCAGCGTGAAATATAGTTGGTAAGGCCCAGTGCAAACCACAACGCCCGGTCATATAGGTCGGGCGTTTGCGCATCTGGGTTATGTCTTAGGGGCTTGAGGTATATCTAGGTACGGTATCGTGTGTTTCTAGCTATACTGAGGACGCTGACTGCTCTTCTTCTATGCAGAACAGCTAACTCAGGAGTCAGTTATGCCACGTTTAATCCGTCGATTTAACAGTGTTTTTCCGCTTGCGCTGCACGCGATACTAGTTGGTTGGGCTTCCTCCGCCGTCGCGCATACACATGACAGTGGCATGTTAAGCGCCGAGGAGTCAGACCCCAACCGTTTGGGTTGGATGCAGGGATTTCCGCCTGTTTCTGAACGGGTAATTGGCCAACCTGACTCCAATTACTTTAGCTTTCCTAAAATGCGCTGGACGGTGTGCCACTTCCGCGAATTGCTGCCCACTAAACAGGTAAGCCGTGGGTTGGGATCACCTTCGCCGCTTACCTACGCGCTGGATGACGCTATCAATGATGTGATGTTTACCCCGCTTGACGGCAGTGAACCCATGTCATGGCAGGCATCCTTGAACGAGAATTACACCGATGGCTTGCTGATTCTGCATCAGGGGCAAGTGGTGTATGAGTACTATGCAGGCTGTTTAGATGAGGCGGGCCAGCATGGGGCAATGTCGGTGACTAAGTCGATGACCGGCCTGTTGGGGGAAATACTGGTAGCGGAAGGAGCGTTGGATGAAGAGGCGCTCGTCGGCGATATATTGCCAGAGCTGGCCAATAGCGCTTTTGGCAATGCCACCGTGCAGCAGCTGTTAGAAATGACTACAGGCCTTGCCTATAGCGAAGATTACAGCGACCCCAGTGCGGAAATATGGGCGTACAACGCAGCGGCAAGCCCACTTCCTAAGCCAGAAGGCTACTCTGGGCCACGCACTTACTATGAGTATTTAGCCACCGTGCAGCCGGAAGGTGAGCATGGTCAGGTGTTTGGCTACAAAACAATCAATACCGATGCGCTCGGTTGGGTAATTGCGCGCACCACGGGCGAGTCGGTGACGTCGTTACTGTCGTCGCGAATTTGGCAACGTATAGGCGCCGAGCAGGATGGCTACTTTACCGTTGACTCCATCGGAACACCCTTTGCTGGTGGTGGCTTAAGTGCAGGCCTAAGAGATATGGCTAGAGTAGGGCAGTTGGTGCTGAATGAAGGCGTTATAAATGGCGAACGGCTCTTTCCCGCTGCCGCGGTAAAGCGCATTCGTCAAGGGGGCAACAGGCAAGCGTTTTCCGCTGCAGGCTACCGCACTTTACCCGGCGGCAGCTACCGTGGCATGTGGTGGTCACTACATAATGATCATGGTGCTTTCGCTGCCCGCGGCGTGCATGGGCAAACGATATATATCGACCCCACCGCGGAGATGGTAATAGTGCGCTTTGCCTCTCACCCGGTGGCAGGCAATGCTGCTAACGACCCCTCCTCGCTCCCAGCTTATCAAGCAGTGGCTGAGTATTTGTTGGAGAATGCACCGTAGGCTAGAGTTGCCAGTTTTTCTTTGTGGGGTAATTAAATGATGGTGACTATTACGGTGCATAATTTAGAGGGTGACCTCAAAGCGCAGCTCCGCATTCAGGCGGCGAGCCAGGGGCTCTCTATGGAAGAAGATATTCTTCGCAATACGCTAGTAAAGCCGCAAAAGGGTGGGTTGGGAAGTCGTATTCATCAGCGTTTTGCCACTGAGGGCGGGCTGGATTAGCGTTGCCAAAACGTGTCAACTAGCTATCGCCTCCTCCTGCGTAAGGTGGCTTATACTTTTATGATCCGCAGCGTTATTGCACAACTGTTTCCGTTTTCGCAATGGATTGGCTGCGTTTCCGCAGCACGCAAATCGGGCTGCCGCTTTCAGGGTCGTTGAGCACATGGGCATCAAGGTCAAAGACGCGCTTGAGATTGGTCGTGGTAAAGACCTCGCTAGGCGCGCCGCTGGTGACGATACGTCCATCGCACATCATTACTAAATGATCAGCGTAGGCGGCGGCCAGGTTTAGATCGTGGAGCACCAGTAGCAGGGTGCGGCCTTTTTCATGGGCCAGGCGTGAAAGTAGCTCCAGCAAATCCACCTGTACCTTTAGATCCAGAAAGGTCGTAGGTTCATCAAGCAGGATCAGGTCGGTTTGCTGGGCCAGCACCATGGCAATCCAGCAGCGCTGGCGCTGGCCGCCGGAAAGCGCATCGACATTGCGTTCGGCAAACTCTGTCACGTGGGTATAAGCCATGGCTTCACGAATAGCAGCGGCGTCTTGCTGAGCATTTTTTTGCCACAACCCCTGATGTGGAAAACGGCCCATCCCCACTAACTGCTTTACGCTCAGCCCCTCAGGCGCTACCGGGCCTTGGGGCAGAATCCCCAGGCGCTTGGCGACCTCCCGCGTCTTGCTGCGATGAATATCCTTGCCATCTAAATACACATGCCCGCCACTCGGTGTGAGCGTGCGGGCAAGCGTTTTCAGCAGCGTCGACTTGCCACTGCCGTTGGGGCCCAACAGCACCGTGAGCTTGCCTTCCGCAATGGCGATATCCACACCATCCAACACGCGTCGAGTGTCGTAGCCTGCGTGCAGGCCTTCGCCTGTCAAACGAGGAAGCTGGTGAGAAGGGTGTGTCATGGCAGAGCTCATTGAGGTTGTTAACGCAGGCAGAACCGTAAGCCAAAATATTCTCATTTTCAATATCTGCCACGGGTAAGTAAATCATTACTTGCCGCATAACTGTGGCCTTCACGGAGGAAAGGAGAAATGAATGAGTGGGCTAGTCGTGTCGTAATAGTGAACGAGGCGTTCCAGTTGAGTAGATCTTTGAGTATCATACGCATAAATTAATTATTATCATTTAGATGTAGATTTGTTTTTAGAGCAAGGGTTCACTCAAAAGCAAGGGGATAAAAAATAGATGTATATTAAGAAACACTGGGTATTTTGGCCTACGGTAACGCTCGCCGGTTTGGTGGCTGCCAGCCACGCTTATGGGCAGGTGTCTGAATCTGTAGAGGCTCAAAGCGACGCCGATGACGCCGACTCTACTATGGTGGTAACCGCCACCCGCAGCCACAGCGAAGCAGGTCAAACGCCACAGCGGGTAACGATCATCAGCCGCGAACAGATCGAGCAGCAGCTAGCGATTACCGATGACCCGGGCCAGGTGCTCAGCAATCTGATTCCCTCTTACTCACCCAGTCGCCAAAAGCTCTCCAATGCGGGCGAAACATTCCGCGGCCGCGACGCGCTTTTTCTGATTGATGGTGTGCCGCAGTCCAACCCGTTGCGGGACAGCTCCCGGGATAGCTATACCATTGACCTTTCCATGGTGGAGCGTATTGAAGTCATACACGGGGCCAGCGCCGAGCATGGTTTAGGCGCTACGGGGGGCTTGATCAACCTGGTGACCCGGCGTGCCGAAGGCGGGGGCATTAGCCAACACGCGGGCATTAGCCTGACCATGGATGATGATCTCCAGTCGGATGGGCTAGGCAACAAGCTGGACTACCGCATTAGCGGCCAGCAAGGCGACTGGGATTTCGTTGCCGCAGCGACGCGTCAGGAGCGCGGGGTTTTTTACGATGGCAACGATGAGGTGGTCGGTATTGCCTACCCAGGCGAGCTGCAAAACTCGGAAAGCTACGATCTTTTCGGCAAGCTCGGCTACTGGATCGACGACAACCAGAATGTTGAGTTCTCGCTGAATCACTTCGATTTGGAAGAGGGCAACGACTACGTACCGGTAACAGGAGACCGCTCTGCAGGTGTTCCCACCACGGCACGCAAAGGCCGTCGTGACGGCGAGCCTGGATTTAATGAAGTGACCTCCGCTCGGCTTTCCTACTCCCACGCTGATTGGTTTGGCAACGAGCTGGACGCCCAAGTATATCGTCAGCGCTTCCGTGCACGCTTTGCCACTACGCCATTTTTCCCTTATCTGGATAGTGCAGGGGATACCCAGTATGACCAAACGCGGAATGAATCTGACAAAATGGGCGCCAAATTCACCTTGAACCGTGATGGTATGCTGGATGACCGTTTGGGTGTGACGGTTGGTTTGGACGTATTGAAAGACGAAACAAGCCAGATGCTGGTGCATACCGGGCGCACCTACGTGCCGGAAAGCCGCTATCGTAATTTGGCGCCTTTCCTGCAGGGCCAGTTTAAGCTCGCGGATCCTCTCACGCTGCATGCCGGGGTGCGTCACGAGCATGCCGAGCTTGAGGTGGATACCTTCCAAACGATTGATCGCAGCAATGTCACCCAAGACAACGTCACCGTGGACGGTGGCAAGCCCAGTTTCGATGAAACGCTGTATAACGTCGGCTTAACCTATCAAGCCACCGACTGGGCCCAGCTGTACGCCAACTATTCGGAAGGCTTTGGCATGCCCGATGTGGGCCGGGTGCTACGCGGCATTGGCACGGCGGGCCAGGATGTGGACACCTTGCTGCAGCTTCAGCCGATTGTTACCGATAACCGGGAAATCGGCGCGCGTTTTGACTGGGATGGCTACGGGCTAGAGATTAGCTACTATGAGTCCAATTCGGATTACGGCCAGCGGCTTACCGAGCAGAATGGCACCTGGGTAGGCAGCCGTGAGAAGACCGAAATCCAGGGCGTTGAGATTACCGGCGACATGCAGGTGGCGGACAAGCACGATCTATCGCTCTCCTATGCCCACACCGAAGGTAAGTCGGATCAGGATGGCGACGGTAGCGTAGATACCAAACTCACCGGTATCAATATCGCCCCGGATACGCTCAAGCTGGGCTGGAGCGCTACCTGGAACGAGCGTGTCTCCACGCGTCTACAGGGTAGCTACTACTTCGATCGCAGCGTCGATAACCCTGAGCTGGATTTTGACGGGTACGGCCTAGTGGATGCTTCATTAGCCTATCGCCTGCCCACCGGCAGGGTGTCAGTGGGTATCGAAAACCTCACCGATGAGGATTACCTCACTTACTACTCTCAAGCCGCACGCATCAGCGACGAGTACTACTTCACTGGGCGTGGCCGCACCTTCACGCTGGGGTACCAGCTGGATTTCTAATCAGCCGTTTTCTATGCTCGTTACTGTTTGGCGGCACCCGAGGTGCCGCTTTTTTTCGTGTGCGTCAGGCATGGCGCGCAGCGCCTTGACTGGCGCTGTTCCTGAGAGGTGCCTCAGGATGACTCGGGGGTGAAAGCCTCCCCCGACACGCCCGGCAAGGGGAAGTGCTAGCCGACGACAAGGGTGTCCTAGAGGGGAAGTCCGAAGGCAGCTCGAGATTCAATGCTGGCTCAGGGGGGGCACCTAGTCGAACAGGAAGTGTATGGCGGGGTGAGGTGGCACGAACCACCAAAGCCCAATACTTGCACGTAACGTCATGACGTGAATCCGACAGGCATAAGCGGACAAATTCGTCGGGAGCGAATTTGAGCGTCAGCCCCCGCTCATGGTGGGGCGGTGACCCAGATAGCGTGGAGTGAGCTTACCGTCAGGTTGATGGCCAGCAAAGATACGTCAGGTGCCGATGGCATGACGGTGCACCAGTTGGCCGACCACCTGAAATAGTACTGGTCAACGCTGCGCCAGCGGATACGGGCCGGTGAGTATCAACTCAGCCCGATCCTGATCGTTGAGATCCCCAATCCCAAAGGTGGGGCTGATGGGGCGGACATCCGCAGCTCGACATCTACGGTCACTGATCGGCTGATTCTGCAGGCGCTGTCACAAGTGCTTATGCAACTCTTCGCCCCGGCCTTCTCCGAGTTGAGTTACGGCTATTGCCCTAAGCGTAGCGTTAAGCAAAGCAGGGCGTATCGGTCATGAAGACCCATGTCACCATAGGAGGGCGGCTGTCCGAAGTTGAGACACCAGGTGTAAATTCTTTCTTGAATTTGGAAATGATTTAATCCAAAATAAGGTTCCTGCATACAGATTGGACAGGTGCTTGGCTCAACCTATAAAGAGGTCTATTCATGCAAGACAAGAAGAAAAGCCGCGTGCTTGCCTTGCTTTTCAAGGCGATACTGATGTTCTCCGTCAGTTCCGCACAGGGTGGGGAAGACTACGAGCCCTTCAATTTTCCGGAACTTTCAAAGGATGCGAATGAACCAGAGGTGCTTGGACCTGCCGGTGAAACCTTCGACTTTATTCAGACTGGAAAAACAACGTGTGGCAGTTATCTGTTTGCCAAGCTGATTGTGCCTGCCCACGTCGGGCCACCACCTCATGTTCATCACTGGACGGACGAATGGTTCTATGCGCCCAACGGTGGTTTCGTAATTTACATGGGGCAGAACCGCTACCCTGACCTGCAACGTGCACCTGGAGCAGGCGCACCGAAAGACACGCTGCATATCGTGGAGATGCGATCCAAGGAACTCTTTTATGGCGAGCGCTACATCGTGCATGGTTTCAGCAACATAACCGATGAGCCGCAGGAACTATACTTGGTGTGGACGCCCGATACCCCGGATGTATCCATCCTTCCCTATTTTCTGAACGCTGGCACCATCCGCGATCCGAACAAGCCTGATCAGAAGCCGGACTTCATGTCCAGTATCCGGCTTGTCTCAATGGCCCCGAATTACGGTATCAACCAGAGTGCTAGCTTCTGGCAGTACGTCGAGAAAGTTATCGAGATTGACCAAAATCACGACATGCCGGATAACCGGGAGAAATTACTCGAACTGCTCGCCAGCAATAATGATTGCCGGGCTGATGACGGGACAGAAAAATGAAGCGGATTGCTGTCATCGGTTGTGGCCTAGGAGGGGCAGCTACGACTTTGATGTTACAAAAGACGGGGTTCCAAGTAACCGCCTATGAGCAGGCGTCGACCTTCACGAGGCTGGGAGCTGGCATCCATCTTACCCCCAATGTCATAAAGGCGTTAGCCTGGCCAGATATCGTTTCGCGCCTCGTAGCGATAGCCTGTAAACCGTCAGCTTTCCTCAGCCGAGACGCTTTTACTGGAGAGGTAATTGCTGAGCTCCCCCTTGGGCAGATGGTCGCTGAGCAATTCGGTGCCCCGTACCTGACCGTTCACCGAGGGGACTTCCATGCCCTGATGGTTGATGCCCTGCAACCAGGAACCTTGCAGTTCAACAAATGCCTCCGATCAGTCTCCGAGGACTGTCACGGCGTGCGACTGAGCTTTGAAGATGGCAGCGAGGCTGTCGCAGATATCGTTATTGGAGCTGATGGGCTTTCTTCAGTGGTGCGAGGTATAGTTTGTGAAAATTCCCCGCCTCACTTCTCCGGGCAGGTCGCGTTTCGGGCCCTGGTCGATATTGATCAGCTTGGCAAGCACCGAAGCTACCTGAATGACCTAACGAAATGGTGGAGCGATGACAGGTTCATAATCGCTTACTACATGAGCGCACTCCGAGACCAATATTATTTTGTCGCGGGATATCCGCAGGAAACGTGGCCTGTTGGTGTGCGCTCCCTCCCTGCGCAGCATGAAGAAATGATGGAACGCTTTGCCGACTTTCATCCCGTCGCCCGTCACGTGCTGGCCGCTTCGCAAGAAGTCCGGAAGTGGCCGCTGTATGAACGACCGGCCGAGACGGCATGGAGCAAGGGCCGCGTTGTCCTGCTAGGAGACGCATGCCATCCAATGCGACCTCATATGGCCCAAGGGGCCGCGATGGCAATCGAGGATGGAGCCGTTCTCGTGAGGTGCTTGATGGCCGCAGGTTTGGAAAATTGGTCTGTCGCCTACGAGCTATACCAGCAGGCCCGGAATGAGCGAGTAAAAAAGGTTCAGGGCATCTCCAGCGAAAACAGCTGGATGAGAACCACTCCCGATCCGGCTTGGCTGTTTGCATCGGATGCCTGGAACGATCCTTTGATTGGGAAACGCCTCCTAAGTAATCTCTCAATAGGATGAAATTATGTTGGAAACCGATGTTGTGATTATCGGCAGCGGCCCTGCGGGATCTTCGGCAGCTCTGATGCTCAGTTCCTATGGTATCAAGAATGTCATCATCACGAAGTACAGGTGGTTGGCGGATTCACCGCGCGCTCATTACGTCAGCCAGCGGACAATGGAAATCGTCCGGGATTTGGGCATAGAGAGTGAGGTTATCGCCAAGGCTTCTCCGAAAGAGGTCATGGGAGACGTGGTCTTCTGCACGTCCTTGTCGGGGGATGAGATCGGCCGATTGCCTTATGGTATGAACAACCCTCGACGTGCAACCGAATATTTGGAGGCAAGTCCAAGCGAACAATGCGATTTGCCGCAGCATCTCTTTGAACCAATTTTGCTTTCCAATGCGGCTGCACGGGGTTCCCATGCGCGGTTCGACACCGAATACTTATCACATAATCAGGACTCGGAGGGCGTGACTGTCAAGGTGCTGGATCGTCTGACCGGAGCGTCCTACGAGATTCGTTGCAAGTATCTTATCGGCGCAGATGGAGCTGGCAGCAAAGTCGTTCGCGACCTGAGTTTGCCAATGGCTGGGCAAATGGGAAAAAGCGGAAGCATGAGCATCATCTTTGATGCAGATCTCACCAAATACATAGCCCACAGGCCCGGATACCTATGGTGGGTTGTCCAGCCTGGCGCCAACATTGGTGGGATAGGTCTGGGGTTGCTGAGGATGGTTAGGCCATGGAACGAGTGGCAGATCGTATGGGGCTACGATATTGACCAACCTGCGCCGGAATTGACGGTTGACCAGGCCATTGACGTCTGCCGCCAACTAATCGGCGATCCTGAAATCGATATTCGAATACGCAGCAAGTCACTGTGGACCGTCAATGAAATGTATGCCACGCAGTACGCACAAGGCCGGGTGTTCTGCATGGGCGACGCAGTGCATCGGCACCCGCCGTCCAACGGTCTGGGGTCAAACACATCGATCCAGGACGCCTACAATCTGTGCTGGAAACTTGCCTTTGTATTGCGGGGACAAGCAGATCCAAAACTTCTGGATACCTATAGCGAAGAACGCGCCCCGATAGGAGAGCGGATTGTAAAGCGGGCAAATCAAAGTGTCCGCGATTTTGGCCCCATCTTCGAGGCGCTGGGTCTAGATGGACGATATAGCGCGGAAGAGATGCAGGCCCGTATCGGCTCTCTGATGCATGCCGATCAAGCCGCTGCCGATAGACGCGCCATGCTGCGAAACGCTATTGAATTCAAGTCCTATGAATTCGCTGCGTTGGGTGTTGAGACTAACGTTCGTTACAAGTCGACAGCAATCGCATCAGTAGAACAGACACAACCACTGCCCGATAGAGACGAGGATCTGCATTACTTCCCATCATGTGCTCCGGGCCACAAACTGCCGCATGGCTGGGTGGTCCGCAAGGGTAGCAAGGTATCAACGCTGGATCTGATTGGCGGTGGTCGATTCTCGCTGTTGTGTTGGCTACAAGGCCAGCTATGGGTTGAAGTTGCCAGGAGACTCTCTGAAGACACCAATGTGGTGATCGAAGTTATTCGGATCGGCCCCGGTCAGGAAATCCAAGATGCGTACGGCGATCTGGCCCGCATCTGGAACTGTGGAGAGCAGGCTTGTCTGCTGATCCGACCGGACGGTTATATCGCATGGGAAGCGTTAGATACAACAGCAGCTTACGATACCCTGCGGCAGGGACTGATGAGAATTCTCAGTCGCGCTTGATGCAGGCTGATGCGGCGAAGGACGGGGTTGCTTGATTTGGATGGATTCATATCCTAATGTGAACAGATGACTACATCCAATAAGACGCCACATCACGTTTCCAGGGAGAGGGGCCGCCCGCGGGAGTTCGATATCGATACAGCCTTGGATCGCGCCATCCTGTACTTTCGGGAGCACGGTTACAACGGCGTATCCATCTCAGATCTCTCGCAGGCGCTGAAGTTGTCGGCTGGAAGCATTTACAAGGCCTTTCACAGTAAGCATGGCCTGTTTACTGCGGCCTTGGACAGATATATGGCCCTGCGCGGCCAACAGCTTGTTGAAATGACAGCAAGCGCTGAATCGGGACGCGAGAAACTGCACCGACTGCTGATCTTCTACGCAGAGTCGTCGCATGCGACCGAGGGAATGTTCGGCTGTCTAGTCGTTGTGGGAGCCGTCGAGCTGTCGAGTACGGACGAGGCAGTTGCCGCCAAAGTTTCTTTTGCTATGAGTGCGAACGAACGGCGTCTCAAGGGCATTATCGAGCAGGGGCAGCAAGATGGTTCGATTTCCAAAGACGTCGATCCTGGTACAACGGCGAAACTGATGCTGGCCCTGCTTCAGGGAATGCGTGTCATTGGCAAGGTTGGACAAAACCGAGAGGACATGATGGCAGTTGTGGAGAACGCGATGAAACTGCTCGATTGACTAGCTTCTCAAGAACTGTCCGAAACACCGCCGCATACGTGCGGCTTTAATTTGCACATATAGGAAACGGTTTAATCCAAAATGGCGAGTTCATCTACAACTGGCACAGCGGCCAGCTCACAGAATCCAACCATATCCCGATGGCTGACAGTGCTGCTCGCATTTGCGTGTGGCCTGATTGCGGCCAACATTTACTATGCTCAGCCTCTGGTTGGCCCAATAAGCACCCAGTTGAATCTATCAGAGCAGGCATCTGGTCTGATCGTTACAATGACGCAGCTTGGTTACGGGCTGGGGCTGCTACTGGTCGTTCCGCTTGGTGACCTGTTCGAGAATCGCCGGTTGGCTGTCTCCATTCTGGCGGTCGGTGCCTTTGGCCTCTTGATCTCGGGATTTGCAGGCTCAGTGGAGCCATTTCTAGCGGCGTCTTTTTTGGTTGGCCTGGGTTCTGTCACCGTTCAGATCCTTGTGCCTTATGCCGCTCATCTGGCTCCAGATGCTATACGTGGGCGGGTTGTCGGCAATGTCATGAGCGGTTTGATGCTCGGGATCATGCTCGCGCGGCCAGTCGCCAGCATGATTACATATTTCGCGAGCTGGCGAGCTGTGTTCTACCTCTCGTTCATTGGCATGGTGCTGCTGTCAGCTATTTTACGTTTCACATTGCCGCCGAGACCGGTGGTGGCTCGGCTGAAATATCACCAGATGCTGGCCTCAATGGTGCATTTGGTAAAAACCACTCCGGCGCTACGCCGAAGGGCGCTTTACCACGCCAGCATGTTTGGCGCCTTTAGTCTATTCTGGACAACAACACCACTTCTGCTGGCCGGCCCCCGGTTTGGATTAAGCCAGAAAGGCATCGCTTTGTTTGCCCTAGCCGGTGTTGCTGGAGCAATTGCAGCGCCTATCGCAGGGCGGATCGCCGATCGGGGATGGATCAGGTCGGCGACCGCGGCAGCAATGTTGCTGGCTATAGGCGCTTTCGCTATCACCTACATCGGTGATATCGGATCGCGTCTATCTTTAGCGATGTTTGTAATTGCAGGTATTGCGCTCGACTTTGCGGTATCGGCCAACCTAGTTCTCGGACAGCGAGTGATCTTCGCGCTGGCACCGGAAATCCGTGGACGTCTAAATGGCTTATACATGACAACTTTCTTCTGCGGAGGCGCTATAGGGTCTGCGTTCGGAGGATGGCTGTTTGCTCACTATGGATGGCGCGGTGCCTCTGTTGGCGGAATAGCCTTTGTTCTCGTCTCTGTCTTGTACTTTATGACTGAGCGCGCACGTTGATGCTCTGGGAATGCATATGACACAAAAGAGCGCCGACAACGCCACTCTATTGATTTCCTGCCTCTTTGTGCTGCTTTGGTCCACAGGGTTCATTGTTGGAAGATTGATTGTAGGTTCTGCATCGCCAAACATTTTTCTGGCAATCAGGTTTTTTCTTTCATCTCTGCTTTTCGCGGCTATCGCGATAGCACTTAAAAAGAATTTCCCCCCTGTCATCGAATGGCACAGACATGCCCTGGCGGGGCTGTTCATCAATGGCATTTATCTCGGTGGAAGCTATTGGGCTATATCACAAGGGTTTCCAGCCGCACTTATGGCATTGCTAGGGGCCTTGCATCCTGTATTCACCATGGTGATAGGCCTGACGTTCATGCGAGAGAGTGTCAGGCCTACCCAGGCAACGGGCATGGTTGTCGGGCTGTTCGGTGTTGCGATGGTGCTTTTGCCTACTATCGGCCTGCAAGCAAAGCAGAGCTACACCATCGTCGTTCCGCTCATCGCATTAACCTCTGTGTTATCCATAACGTGGGGAACTATCCTGCAGAAAATGTCTATTGCGAAATCCGAATTGTTGCCGTCTCTGGCCATTCAGAACGCGTCTGCCACTATTACTGCCATTACGTTGGCATTCGTGCTAGGCGAGTCTCAGTTGTCGCTTAATGGGGAACTCTTATTTGCGCTCTCGTGGGCAGTTCTCATTTTGTCGGGGTTAGGAACTTATCTTCTGATCTTTCTGGTTCGCAGCGGAAGTGCGACGAAAGCGACATCTTTGATGTTACTCGCTCCACCTCTGGCTGCTCTGGAGGCTTGGTTGTTGTTTGGCGACAAGCTCATGCCACTTCAAATGCTCGGCTTCGCGTTTGCACTCTTGGGCGTGGGGCTTTGTAGGAAATAATGATTTAAAAATGGAGAGGTTTTATATGCCAAAATTCAATATCCATGATGCTTTGTTTGAAATCAAAGAAAAATATACTAACGAAAAGTTTATATTCATCACCGGTGAGGTGATGGAAAAGATTCTACGAGAGATGGGAGCAACAGATGCGGATTTTGACGGACTGAAGGATGTCAGCAACAACTTAGGCTCCGATCCGACGCTTCCCTTCAGAGAATCAAAAAATGGGCGTTTTGAGTTCAACTTTCTTAACGCCACAATCAACAGGATAGAGTTCCAGCCTTTCGTTCTGTCAGCCCAAGAGGATTTTGTACGCCATGACTCTGGCAAAGTCAGAGAGTTCAGGGGGATAGGAGACGATCTCCAGTTGAACCGAGCATTTCAAGCCCTATTGATTTTCAAGGCGTTTATCGTATGGGGCATAGATGTTAGGCATCGGTTCGGGCTTGACTACGATTCCCAAAGATGTGTGTCCACGGTTTTCAATCTTAGAACCATCACCACGCCGGATTTGGTCGGGGAGCCCGCGCTGGAAGGAGTGCATGCCGATGGAGTTGACCATACTATGACGACTTTGCTTGGGATAGAGAACACGACAGATGATAGCGCCATCACATTCATTCATGACAATAGGGAGACAAACGGTACTCGATGGGATGCGTTTGACCAGGATCTGCGACTCGGACAAGCACAGCATAAACGGTTTCTCGATACCATGCTCATCGTGGATCACGAAAGGAAGCACAGCCTCTCCCCTGTACGTGCTGCCAAGAAAGAGCTCCGCGCCACCCGAGATATGCTGATTTTCTTTACCAGGCATCCAGCTTTACCAGAGCATGTGTCACACTCCTATGACTCCTTCGAACCACACAGAGAGATTCCATTATATATAGAGTTCCCTGAATCATTTAGGGAATCTAATGTTGGATTGGAAGTTTGCGAATAAATGGCACGTAAACTTATCACTGCTTGTGCCCCGCTGATGCGGGGCTTTTTTGGTGGTGCGCCAGGCATGGCGCGCAGCGTCTTGATTGGCGCGGTACCTGAGGGTGGTGCCTCAGGATGACTTGGAGGTGAAAGTCCCCTGCATGCTCGGCAAGGGGATCCCTCGCGAGGGGGAATCTGAAGGAAGCCCGAAGCAAAACACTGGCTCGACGGGGCGCCTAGCCGAACAGGAAGCTGATACGAGGAGCGCTTGCTGCGTCTGATCCGCCGCTACCTGGAAGCGGGCTTGTTCCAGCACGGCTTACCAATGTTGAGAAGGTAGGGGGCGCCCCAAGCCGGGCCCTCACCCGCTATTGGCGAATATCCTGCTGGACGACATGAACAAGGAACTTGAACGCCGAGGTCACCGCCTCTGCCGCTACGCCGGTGACATGCAGGTGTATGCCAAAAGTTGGTGAGCAGGCGACGTGTTCTGGAAAGCCTGAATGAGTAACTTGATCAACAGATCCTAAACGCGAGCTCGCGATCGATGCAGTAAATAGACAAAAAAGGGCGCGCCTATCCCGGCAACAAAGATGCCCGCAGGTAAATCTTTGGGCAAAAACGCTACCCGGCCCAGCAGGTCGGCGTAAAGCACTATCAAGGCGCCGACCAACGCCGATGTAGGCACCAGGCGTGCCATGTTTCGCCCCACCAGCCTAGCGGCCAGGTGGGGCGCAATTAGTCCCACAAAGCTCAAACCACCGGCAAACGCCACAGCGGCACCTGCCAGCGCCACGCTGCAGGCCAGCAATACCAATCTGCTGCGCAGAATCGCCACCCCAAGCCCTTCGGCAACGCTATCACCCAGGGCCATGGCATCCGCATGGCGGTCGAAGAGTAGGCTGATAGGCACCGCGACGACTAACCACGGCAATAGGCCCCACACATCGTCCCATTGCGCCGCGTAAAGGCTGCCGGTTAGCCATACATAGGCGGTCATGGCGGTAGAGTCATCGCTGATCACGATTAACAGGGTGGTGCCAGCGCCCATGGCCGCTGCCAGGCCAATGCCGACCAGCACCATGCGCGAAGGGCTAATGCCGTTTTTCCAGGCCAAGCTAACCACCAGCAGTGCGGAAACCAGCGCCCCCAGCATGGCGGCAACGGGTAGCCAGTGAATGCTAAGGGTCGAACTCAATAGTGATAGGAACACCACCGCTGCCAGCGCCGCACCGCTGGTAATGCCGATCACATCTGGAGAGGCTAGCGGGTTACGCACAATGCTTTGCAGAATCGCCCCTGCTATTGCCAGGGCGGCACCGACCAGTATCGCTAGCGTAATGCGAGGCAGCCGAAGCTCCCAAATAATAAAGGCGATATCGCTACTTTGTGGGGTCGCCAGCGCGTCTAGTACCTGCAGAGGTGGCGTGGGAAAACTGCCTAAACAGAGCGACAGTCCGGCGCTTGCTAGCAATAAAAGGCTTAGCATCAGCAGGCGACGTAGTAAGCGACTACTGTCGTTTGTTGCTGCGCTATTGAGGGCTAACGTAGCGTCTGTTCTCATTGGCCAGCCATTTTGCGTCGTGCCAGATAGATAAAGAAGGGCGTGCCGATCAGCGCGGTCATCACACCGACCGGGATCTCCTGGGGTGGCATTAAAAAGCGCGAGGCGAGATCGGCCAACAGCAGCAAACAGGCACCCAATAGCGCGCAGGCTGGCAGCAGCCAGCGATGGTCGATGCCAAATAACCCCCGCGCCATATGGGGCACAATCAGGCCCACAAACCCGATCATGCCCGCCAGCGCTACGGCGCTGCCCGCCAGCACAATCACAATCAGCCCGAGCAGCAGCTTGATGGTGGTGGCCTGCATGCCCAGCCCGGTGACCATGTCATCGCCCAGTAACAGTGCATTGGCGTGACGTACCAGCAGTGCGCTGAGCAGCAGTGCTCCGCCGAAGAGCGGCAGTAAGGGCGCTACCAAAGAGAGGTCGCGCCTCGACACTGAGCCCGCCAGCCAGTAAAGCACGCTTTCAAAACTTTGCTGATCAATCACCAAGAGCCCCTGGCTGAACGACACAAACATTGCTGTCACTGCTACACCTGCCAGCACGACCCGCAGAGGGGAGAGCTCACCGTGGCGGCCGCGGCTAAGCACCACCACCAGTATGGCCGCAACGAGTGCCCCTAATAGCGCGGCCCATACGTAGTGAGCGGGCGTGTGCAGCGGCAATAGCGAAACTGCCACCACCACAAAAAACATCGCGCCGGCGTTAATGCCTAGAATGCCCGGCGACGCCAGCGGGTTGCGCGTCATGGTCTGCATCAGCGCCCCGGCAATGGCTAAGCTGGCGCCCACTAGAGCGGCAATCACCGCCCGGGGTAAGCGCTCAGTTAAAAGAATGATGTGGACGATGTTGGTAGGATCGTAATGGGCGAGCGAGCCATACAGAGAGGAAAGGGAGATCTCCGTTGTGCCTAACATCACGCTGGCGAAAAAGGCGCCTAGTGCCACCAGCACGCCGAGTAGCAGGCCAATACTTTTTGCGGTAGTACTGTTTAGCATGAAGCAGGCTCCCCACGGCCACTGGCGTGAGGCAGGCAAGCCTGATGCGGCGCCGCTTCGGGTTGCAACAGCCCGTAGTGACTATACAGATCATCCAGCATGGCGTTGGCCGCCAGTATGCCGCCACCCATCATCCAACTCACCGGCTCAACTTCAAATACGCGCCCGCTTTGTACCGCTGACAGCTGTTGCCAGAGTGGGTGGGAGGCCCAGTGCTGGTAATTATCTGCAATAGCGGGGTCATCGGGCTCAAGCAGAATAAAGAGGGCATCGGCATCCAGCACCGGAATGTTTTCAGTACTGGAAAGCTTCATCCCCCAGCTCTGGCTTTGCAGTGTATCGGGTTGCTCAAAACCCAGCTCATCAAGGATCGAACCCGCAAAGCCGCTGGTATAGATACGCACGTGGTCGCTTTTAAAACGCACCACGGCCACTTTTTGCGGCCATTCGCTGCCCAGCCTGGTGGCAATCTGCTGACGAAAGTCTGCGACACGATCATCCCATTGCTCAAGGAGCTCATTTGCCTGCGCTTCGCGGCCAGTAGCATTGGCCACCATGTTCAGCGTGGTCTTGAAGTTAAACACTGTCGGGGCAGATACAGTGGGGGCGATGGCCTCCAGTAGCGGCGCTATGCGCGCATGGCGAAAGTCGCTGGCAATGACCAGGTCTGGATTCAGCCAGGCAATCTTTTCCAGGTTCGGTTGGGTTTCCAGCCCCACATGCTCGACGCTATCAAGCGCATCGCGCAGATAGCGGTACATGGGCTTTTCCAGCCAGGAATCGACTACGCCAATAGGCGTCAGTCCAAGGGCTACGGCGCTGTCGGTAGCCCCCTGGTAAAGCGTCACAATGCGTGGCGGTTCCGGGGGGCTGCTCGGCGTGTCAGCGGCTGCCATAAAGGGCATTAGCGCCGCCTGCGTTAACAGCAACACACTCATAAAAACCTTCTTGCGATGGGTGTGTGCTTTTAACATTAATGTCACTTTACGATTGGCTCGGATTTAAGAGCCGGGATAATGGCATGACGTAAAAGCTAATGCAAAGCATTACCAAATGAAGGCCGCGACCTCTACTATCCCAAACACCGCGACCCCGGCCGCGACCGGCCAGCCAAGTGAGCGTACCCGCGACCAGACCAGCAGCGTGACAGAAAGCCCGATGGCGGTGGCGATCCAGGAAACAGCGCTTGGGTTAACCGGTACAATGGATACCCCCAGCACGGCGGCAATCATCAGTGGGCCAAGAATACCCAGCCACTGGGGCATGTTATTAAGGCCACTTTCGCTGTTGAGTCGGCGCTGCATCCATAAAAAAGGCACTACCCGCATCAGCAACGTGCCAATGGCAGAAACCGCGACCGCTATCCAAAGTGCAGTGCTCATGATTCACGCCTCCTGTTGGTGGCGAATCTTTGCGTATAGAACTGCGTGGAGTAGAAGCACAGCGCGCCGCAGGCGGCGGCTAAGGGAATCGCCACGTTGCTCCAGCCGACCAGGGTCAAACACAGCGCCGCTAAAATGGTGCAGCCCATGGCGACTGCCCAACGCTTGTCGGTAAAGCGCGGCGCCACCATGGTCAAAAACAGCGCGGGCAGCGCGAAGGGCATAATCTCACCCAGCAGCGGCCAGCGGGCGGTGAAGGCCTCACCGGCGGTAGCGCCCACCGCGGTGCCAATTATCCAGGCGCCCCAGGCCAGCAGTGATGCGCCCAAAAACCAGCTAAAACGCTTTACCTCAGGCAGTTGGGGCAGCCGGGTTAGGGCCAGTGCAAACACCTGGTCGGTGAGGCCGTGCATTAACCAGGGCCAGTGGCGGCTGCGCGGCAGTAACGCCGCCAGGTTAGGGCCGTACACCACATGGCGCACGTTAATCAGCAGCGTCATCGCTACCACCAGCCACAGCGGGGCGCCGGTGGCGATCATACCGACAAATAGAAATTGCGAAGCACCGGCGTAAATCAGCGCTGAAATAGCCGTGGCCTCCAGCGTGCTAAAGCCTGCCTGGGTGGCGACTAAGCCAAATGACAGCGCCACGGGAATGTAGCCGCCCAATAGTGGGATGGCTTCTCGCACGCCCTGCAGCGCGCTACGAACAGGAGAGTGGCTGGCAGCTTGGCTCATGATGTTTGGCCTTCCAAACCATAGGTGATGGTCATCATCAACGTGGCCTCCGCTTCGTGGGTACGGTAAAGGTGCGGTTGATCGGCAGCGAAGGTGATGGCCTCTCCCGGTGTCAGTACCGTGGTTGCCCCTTCGGGCCCCGCTTCCAGCCAGCCGCTGATCAGCGTGAGTGATTCACGGGTGCCGGGTGTATGGGCTTCAGCATGACGCAATGTATGTGGTGCGCAGCGCATCCAGTAGGCGTCCACCTGAGGGGAATCCTTGCCTTGATCGATTAAACGCACCTGTACGCCATCTTCACCCAGCGGCACGCTGATTGGCGCTACCAGAGTGCCGAAAGGCACATTGAGCTGCACCGCCAGCCGCCAAATGGTATCCAGGGTCGGATTGCCGTTGCCTTGTTCAAGGCGACACAGGTTGGATTTGGCAATCCCCGCCTCATTGGCTAACTGCGACAGTGACCAGCCCCGCTCCAGGCGAAGTGCTTGAAGGTGCTGGCCCAACGTGTTGAGTGAGAGCTTATCCATAAGGCTGTCCGCTGTTCTTTATATAGAACGTTCTATATAAGGAACGTTCGTCTGTCAATGGCCTCGCTCGGCAACAATAGCCTTATTCGGAAGTGGCACCCTCTAGCGGCGGCGCGCTGGGAGTATGCCTAATGGGGCACTATGCCCCGGGCAGTGCTAGTTGTTCGCTTCCTTGGAGCGGCAGGCCGCTGCAGTAAACAGCACATCGGTAGAGGAGTTGAGCGCAGTTTCGGTGGAGTCCTGTACCACGCTGATCACAAAGCCAATCGCCACCGCCTGCATGGCCACTTCCGTGGGAATACCGAACAGGTTGGCGGCCATGGGAATCAGCATCAGTGAACCGCCCGCCACGCCTGAAACGCCGCAGGCCGCCAGCGCTGAAACCACGCAAAGTAGCAGCGCCGTGGGAAAGTCGACGCTAATGCCTAGCGTATGAGTGGTCGCCAGAGTGATGACAGTAATGGTGATGGCTGCGCCACACATATTGATCGTTGCACCCAACGGAATGGAAATGGAGTAGGTGTCAGGGTCGAGCTTTAGGCGGCGGCAAAGCTCCAGGTTCACGGGGATATTCGCGGCCGAACTGCGGGTGAAAAAGGCAGTAATCGCACTACCGCGTAGGCACGTAAACACCAGGGGATAAGGGTTCTGCCGGGTGGTGAAGTAAACCAGCAGCGGGTTGCTAACCAGCGCGACAAACAGCATACAGCCCACGATCACACCCAGCAGTTGGGCGTAGTTGAGCAGCGACTCAACGCCGGATTCTGCCAGCGTGCCTGCCACCAAACCAAAGATACCTAGCGGCGCTAAACGAATCACCAGTGTCACAATGCGGGTGATCGCTGCGGATAAATCGCTCAATGCTTGGCGGGTGGTATCGCTGGCTTGGCGCAGCATTAAACCCAGGCCGATAGCCCAGGCCAAAATAGCGATAAAGTTAGCCTCCATCAGCGCACTAACCGGGTTGGCAACCGCGTTTAGCAGCAGGTCGCGTAGAACGCTAAAAATATCCCCGGGCGGGTTGCCGTCAACTTGGCCCAAATCTAACGTAAGCTCCGTGGGAAACAGGAAGCTGGCTGCCACTGCAATGAGTGCGGCAATCAGCGTGCCCACCACATAGAGCACCAGCACGGGGCGAATATGGGTGGGTTGACCTTTTTGATGAGCAGAGATCGCAGCGGCTACCAGTACAAACACCAAAATGGGCGCCACCGCCTGCAATGCGGCGATAAAGAGCTGGCCAAGTAGGGCCACGTCGCTTGCAATGTTTGGCGCAAACAGGGCGAGCACTACCCCGGCAACGATACCGATTAAAATCTGTGGGATAAGGCCCAGCCGAATAAGTGGCCGGAAAACGGTGCGGGCGGTGGCGATCATTGCGCAACTCTCAGGTAGTAAAAGTGGGTGACGTGGCGGCATTTAGCCGCTAACGCGCCTGAAAGGGGCGGTATTCTATCAGCTACGGCCTGCCTTCGTTACGCTGATCTTTGTTTAGCCGATGAGATGACTATATTTAAGATCCAGCGATTAGACGCTGAGTTGATTCAATAAAAATGCCCCTGCCGCGTAAGCGGGCAGGGGCATTAATAGATAATGCTTGTTGCCTTAGCCCTTTAGGTCAGGCCGCCACGACCTCAGCAGCAGCGCAGCGGCGAGGGCGTTCTGGCTGGGTAAGCGGCATTGTCCAGCGGTCAAGCACGCGGTTCTCCTCAACAGGTATGGGAAAGTCTAGGTTAATAATACCGACAACCTACCTAGTTCGTACGCTTATGTCATCGTTAGTATTTGCGTATAGTTAAACTAAAGTTGTTAGACTTTGGTTGTAATTAATGGCAAATCACTGGACTAATTGCCTATTGCAGTTAATAAAGGGCGCCAAAGGAGGTTCCGTGTCGCCCATCGCGCGGCATATATCGGAATGTTGATCCTCGATTTGTTCTTTTCACTCTGACCGTAAGTGGCGCAAATTGTATGCATAAAACTGCCCTGATGACGGTATGGGATCAGCTATGGCACTCCCACTACCAAGCCAAAAACCTATTGATGTGCGCGCTACCTACGGGCGGGGCCGCCAACGCCGCGGCTTCGAATACCAAGCGTAACCCTTCCCCTCAACCTAAGCCGCCTGCCTACACCACGCCGCAGAAGATTGGCCTGTTGCTTGGCCCGCTGCTGTTCGCTTGTGTGGTGATGTTCTTTCACCCTGAAGACTTAAGCTTTGAAGGGCGCATGGTGCTCGCTACCACTCTGTGGGTGGCCGTATGGTGGATCACCGAAGCTATTCCTATTCCCGCGACCTCGTTGCTACCCATTGTGCTTTTACCGATTACCGGCGCGTTGGATGGTAATACCGTTACGGCCGCCTACGGTAACCCAATAATTTTCCTGTTTCTGGGCGGTTTTATGATCGCGCTGGCAATGGAGCGATGGGATCTTCACAAGCGTATCGCGCTGTCGATTATTGCCGTGTTGGGCACCAGTATTAATAGCATCGTGTTTGGTTTTATGGCCGCGACGGGCTTTTTGTCAATGTGGGTCTCCAACACCGCGTCGGTCATGATGATGCTGCCGATCGGTACCGCTATCGTGTATCAGGTGAGCCAAGAGCTGGCGAAAAGTGACGGCGACCACAGTGCCGAAATCGATAAGTTCAGCAAAGCGCTGATTTTTGGTATCGGTTATGGCGGTACCATTGGGGGGCTGGGCACGCTCATTGGAACCCCACCGAATATCATACTCGCCGCAATTGTAAATCAGCTGTTTGGCATCGAGATCTCCTTTGCCGGTTGGCTCATGTTTGCATTTCCCATTGTGTGTGTACTGCTTTTTATCACTTGGCTGCTACTTACGCGGGTGTTTTTCCGCATTGACTTTAGTCACCTACCAGGTGGCCGAGAGCTGATTAACAAAGAAAAAGCGGCGCTGGGTAACACCAGCTTCGAAGAGAAAGCGGTGCTAGTGGTGTTTTTGTTCGCTGCCTTTATGTGGATCACCCGCTCGTTCTTGTGGCAGGGGCAGATCATCAATATCCCCGGCATCAATGACACCATGATCGCGATTGTCGCTGCGCTGCTGCTGTTTTTGATTCCCTCAAAAAACAAAGGTGGCTGCCTGCTGGGTTGGGACGTGGCGAAAGACGTACCCTGGGGCATTCTGCTGTTGTTCGGGGGCGGTTTGGCGATTGCCGCAGGCTTCGGCTCTTCCGGCCTGGCGGAGTGGATCGGTGGGCAAATGAGCGTGCTGGAAGGCGCCAACTTCTTGCTGGTCATCCTGCTGGCGACCGGCATGGTGCTGTTCTTGACCGAAATCACCTCGAATACCGCCACGGCCACCATGATTCTGCCGGTGTTGGCGTCGCTGGCGCTGGCGCTGGATATCCACCCCTTCGTGCTGATGGTGCCCGCCGCCATGGCTGCCAACTGTGCCTTTATGCTACCTGTTGGTACGCCGCCCAACGCCATCATCTTCGCCACTGGCAAACTGAAAATTATCGAGATGGTGCGCACCGGCTTCTGGATCAACATCATCGCCATGCTGCTGATTGTGGCGGCGGTTTACTTCCTACTGCCGGTCATGTGGGGAGTTGATCTCACCAGCTATCCAGACGCCTTCCGTCGCTAGCGCTGGTTGAGCCTAGAGCCTTTAGAGAAACGATTAGCCCCGCCATTGAGCGGGGCTTTTTGTCGGTCGTTTATGTAGGAGAGGAGTTTTGTGGGTAGATTGAGTATCGGGTTGTTATCATGCCGCTACACTATTTTTTGCTGAGCCTGTTATGCGTCTACTTCACACCGCCGATTGGCACCTGGGGCGGCTGTTCCACAACCTGTCGTTGCTAGATGATCAGCGCTATGTGCTCGACCAGCTTATCGAGATTGTCGACCGGGAAAACGTCGATGCGGTGCTGATTGCGGGCGATATCTACGACCGTTCGGTGCCGCCTGCGGCGGCGGTAACGCTGCTGGATGAGGTGCTCCACGCGCTCTGCGAGGAGCGCAAGCTGCCGGTGATCATGATTTCAGGTAACCACGATGGTGCTGAGCGGCTTCGTTTCGGCGCGCGCCACCTGCGTCAGGCCGGTCTGCATATTCTTTCCGACTTAGCTGATTTTGACACACCTGTAACGCTGACGATTAAGGGCGCTGAGATGGATGTGTTCGGCATTCCCTACGCCGACCCCGAACATGTTCGCAGCCAGTTTAACGTGGAGGTGCGCGATTTTGACGGCGCCCACCGCTATTTGGTTGAGCGCATCGAAGAGCAGCGTCACCCGACACGCCCGTGCATATTGATGAGCCACTGCTTTGTGGATGGCGGCAGCGCCTCGGACTCTGAACGCCCGCTGACCCTGGGCGGTGCCGAAAGCGTCGCCTGGGAGCCTATGCAAGGCTTTGACTATGTGGCGCTTGGCCACCTTCACGGCCCCCAGTACCGCGGCGGCGAGCATATTCGTTACAGCGGCTCGCTGCTCAAATATAGCTTTTCCGAAGCCAGCCAGCGTAAAGGCGTGACGCTGGTGGATCTTGATGCGAGCGGCGTCACCAAGATCGAGCAGATACCCCTTATACCCAGTCGTGAAGTTCGCGTATTAGAGGGCGAAATCGATGCGTTGATTGCCCAGGGGCGAACAGACGCCAATGCCGACGACTACCTGCTGGTGCGGTTAACCGATCGCCACGCCATTCTCGACCCCATGGGCAAGTTGCGTGAGGTGTATCCTAACGTGCTGCATCTCGAGAAGCCCGGCATGCTGGATGCCCGGGGTAACCAGCAGCTTGACCGTGAGCGGCTGAAGTTCAGCGCACTGGATATGTTCAGTGACTTTTTCGCCCAAACCAGCGGTGAGCCCATGACCGACCAACAAACTGAGGCGATAAGCGAACTGATAGGCACGCTTAGCCGTGACGAAGAGGCTCAGGGATGACACCGTTAATCCTCACCATGCAAGCGTTTGGGCCCTTTGCGGGCAGTGAGACCATCGACTTCACCGCGCTGGGAAGAAGCCCACTGTTCCTGATTAATGGCCCTACCGGCGCCGGTAAAAGCTCGATTCTTGATGCCATCTGTTTTGCGCTTTACGGCCAAACCACGGGCAATGAACGCGATCCGGCGCAGATGCGTTGCGACCAGGCTGACGCTTCGCTGCTAACGGAAGTGACGCTGGATTTTCGTCTGCGCGGTGTGGATTACCGGGTTCGCCGCGTGCCCCAGCAGGAGCGTCCCAAGGCGCGAGGCGAAGGCACGACTACCCATAATGCTGAAGCCCAGCTGTGGCGATTAAAGGCAGATGGCGATGTAGAGACTTGCCTGGTAGCGCGCAAAGTTAACGATGCCACCGCGGAGCTGCAAACCCTGATCGGCCTGGATGCCAACCAGTTTCGTCAGGTGATGGTGCTACCCCAGGGCAAGTTTCGTGAACTGCTGCTGGCAGGCTCCAAAGAGCGCGAAGTAATTTTTTCCCAGCTGTTTCAAACCCAGATTTTTCAGCGAATCGAAGAGCGTCTGCGCACCCAGGCCAACCAAATCGAGCGGGCAGTGAGTGATCATCGCCAGCATATCAGCGGCATCCTCGCTGGGGGGGAGCTTGAGAGCGAAGCCGCGTTAGCGCAAGAGCTTGAAGCGCTGACACCTCAGGTAGACCAAGCGCGGCAACGTTTTGAAACCGCGCAGCAGCAGCGCCGTAGCGCCGAAAAGCAGCGCGATGAGGCGCTGGCGCTGCAGCGTCAATTTGAGGCCCGCGATCGGCTGGCGGCGGATAAAGCCCGTCATCTTGAGCAGCACACACAGATAGAAAGCACTAAGGAGCGCTTAGCGCAAAGCATCCACGCCCAGGCGCTGCGCCCACAGAGAGCTGCCTTAGACCAAGCGCTGCAGGCGTTGATCACCGCCCAGGCCGATCAGCGACAGGCGCAAGCCGAATTAGCCACTCAACGTACTAACGCCGAACAGGCGCAGCAGGCGTCAGAAGTGGCACGCCAGCGTCAGGCAGAGCTCCCCGCGCTCCGTGAACGGCATCGCCAATTGGGCGAATTTATTCATAAAAGCCAGCAGTTAAGCGAGTTGCAGGCGCGTTTTAAAACGGCGCAGGCCACCTGGCAACAAGCCGATAGTGCGCTCAAGCGTGATGAGGCGCAGCTAGATAACATTCGCCAGCAGGGCGAAGCGATTAGCGTTAACCTGGAACGCTTACAGACAGAGTTTCAGCAACTGGCCAGCGCCCCCGCTGAGCTCAGCCGACATAACGACCTGCTGACCCAGCGCCAAGAGCTGGATGAACTCTCCCGGCAAGCGCATGAGTTAACCAGCCAACAGCAGCAGGCGACGGAGGCACTCAACCGCCAGCAAAGCGAAGCAGAACGAGCGCAACGCCACGCCACTGAGCAGGAGATGCGTTGGCACCAGGGGCAGGCCGCGCTGTTAGCGCTCACCCTTGAACAGGATGTCCCTTGCCCGGTGTGCGGCAGCCTGGAGCATCCAGCCCCAGCGGTTAACAGTGCCGACGTGGTCAGCCAAGCGCAGGTTGAAGAAGCCAGGGCGGCGCAAGAGCAGGCTCGTCAAGCACAACAGAGCGCCGAGCGTTACCATCATCAGCTCACTCAGCAGATTAGCTACAATACAGAGCAGGCCCAGCGGCTTACCCAACAGCTGGGCGAGTGGGCTAGCCAACCGCTGCTTGAACTGCAAAATGCTTGCGAAGGCTTGCGCCGCCAAGTGCAGCGCCGGGAAAGCGTTGAACGTGAGATTAGCCAGCAAACCGTTGCTCGCGAAGCGCTGCGCCGCGAGTGGGGCGCGCTGGATAAGCAGCTTAAAACCCAACGGCCCGCGGTGGAGAAGGCAAAAGAGGACGCGTTGCGCCTAGAGAGTCAGCGCGATCAACTGAGCCAATCGCTGCCGGAAGATGCCCGCGACCCTGAGGCAATGCGCCGAACCCTCACTGAGCTTGAACACCAGATCGCACAGCTCGAAAAAGCCTGGGAGAGCGCCCAGCAGATGCTCTCGACCAGCCAAACCCAACTGGCGCGGGCGGAAGAGCAGCTATGCGGTGCGAACGAGCGAATCGAACGTAGCGAGCAGACGCTTCAGCAGGTGCAAGCTGAGTGGCAAGCCGCCCTGCAGGCCAGCCCCTTTGAAGATGAAGCAGCGTTTCAGGCTGCGCAGTTGGATGATACCCAGCGGCAAGAGTTGACTCGCCAAGTAGAGGCGTACCAACGCCGCCTGGCTGAGCTTGAAGGCGCGCTGGAGAACTACCAAACTCAGCTTGCGGAAAAAACGCCGCCGAATATGGCCGCGTTGACCAGCCTAACCGAGGCGGCCCAGGTCGAAGAGAACACCCAGCTAGAGGCGTGGCGGGGGCTGGATGGGAGGCTGACCACGCTGCGCGGTATTCGTCAAAAGCTTGCGACTGCCCACAGGGCGCAGGCAGAGCTCGAAGCCCAGTATCAGCTGTGGGGCACGCTCAGCGAGGTCGCTAATGGTCGTACGGGGCACCGTATTAGCCTGCAGCGCTTTGTGCTGGGTGTGCTGCTGGATGACGTATTGATTCAAGCTTCGGAGCGTTTGGTGCGCATGAGCCGCGGGCGTTATCAGTTGGTGCGTCGGGAAGATCCCTCCAAAGGTAACAGAGCGTCGGGTCTGGAGCTTGATGTGGCCGACACCTACACCGGCAAGAACCGTTCGGTAGCGACACTCTCCGGCGGGGAGTCTTTTATGGCCGCGCTCTCGCTGGCGCTAGGGCTCTCGGATGTAGTGCAGGCTTACGCTGGCGGTATTCAACTGGATACGCTATTCATTGATGAGGGGTTTGGCAGCCTGGATCAGGATGCGCTGGATCAAGCGATTGCCATGCTCAGCGAACTGCAAATGGGCGGGCGCATGATTGGAGTGATCTCCCATGTCAGCGAACTCAAAGAGCAAATGCCAGTTCGTATAGACGTGCGTGCCAGCCGGCAGGGGAGCTCAGTGGAAGTAAAGGGCGCACTTCTTTAACGCTTAACGCCGCATGGCCGATTGCAGGCAGTTTTCCTCCAAGGCCTGGTTCATGCTGCGTTCATATAGAATGTTTTATAAAGTGACTCAATCGTCAAACGAGCTCTGAAGATACTATCTACTTAGGAGTACAAGGATGAACGCAAGCAAAATTTTACAGCAGCTGATGCAGCAAGCCGGCGGAAGCCAGAAGGGCGGCAGTAGCAGTGGTGTCGATGTTAAAGGCATGCTGAGCGGGCTTTCTAAGCAGCTAGGCGGTGGCAGTAGCGGCGGTCAAGGTGGCGGCTCCTCCAGTAGCTTTGATATGAAAAGCCTGCTTGGTGGCGGTGCCATGGGTTTACTGGTGGGTTCCAAACGTGGCCGTAGCATGGGAGGCAAAGCACTAAAATACGGCGCCATTGCTGGGGTGGGCGTGCTGGCATGGAAAGCGTGGCAGAGTTCTCAGGCGGCGAAAAATGGCAATGCGCAGCAAAATACGACCCAGAATGCGACAGAGGGCGAGCGGGTAGAAGCGCTTAGTGGCGAGTACCAAGAGCGTCGCAGCCTGGAACTGCTGCAGGCGATGATTATGGCCGCCCGGGCCGATGGCCATATTGATGAGCAGGAGCAGGCGCTGATTACCGAGCAGATTGACGCCCTAGGCGCCGACCAGGAGATGCATAACTGGGTGGAGCAGCAGCTAAAAGCACCGCTGGATGCCCAGGCACTGGCCCGCGAAGCGGACTCCCCTCAAGCGGCCCGGGAAATGTACCTGATCAGCGTGGCCGTGACCGATGATCAAAACCCCATGGAGCGTGCCTGGCTTGATCAGTTGGGCAATGCACTTAACTTACCCAAAGAGATGACTGACGAACTTGAGCGTCAAGCGCAGCAGGCGGGTTAATGCTGGATACGGTTAATTTTTGGCTAGCTACCGGCTTTGGCCTGGGGCTAGCGCCGATGGCGCCGGGTACCTTCGGCTCGCTGCTGGGCATCCCCCTGGCGTGGTGGCTGTTAAGCCGCCCGCTAGGTCAACAAGGCGCTATCATGGCAGCTCTGCTGCTACTTGCGATACCGGTTTGCCACATCGCCGCCTGGCACTATGACGGTTTGGATCATGGCAGCATCGTCGCTGATGAGTACTTTGCGTTCCCGCTGGCGGTCATCGGGTTGCAAGCTGCGCGTCACCCGCTGGTTATGGCGTTGGCATTCGTTGTCTACCGCTTTTTCGATGCGCTGAAGCCGCCGCCGATTCATCTGGCAGAGTATGTTCATGGCGGTTTTGGCATTGTTTTGGATGATGTTATCGCGGCGTTGGTGACCTGGGTGGTGATTGCTATTGGGCTGAAGCTTTGGCAGCGTCGAACCTCTGGGCAACAGTTAAACTCGTAATAGAACACGCAACGAAAAAAGCGCCGCTAGCTTAATAAAAAGCTAGCGGCGCTCTATCTTATCGCTCATGATTTTGAGCGCTTACATGCTTACTCTTGAACGACAATCACCGACTTGACATTGACGAACTCGTGCATGCCGAAGCCGCCGTGCTCGCGACCGTAACCGGAGTTTTTAACGCCGCCGAAAGGCATTTCCGGTGTCGCAACACCAAAGCCATTGATAAACACCATGCCGGTATCAAAGTACTTGCTGGCAAGCTCGGTAGCGCGTTTCACATCTTTAGAGATGATGCCGCCGCCCAGGCCGTAACGGCTATCGTTGGCAATGCGCATGGCATCTTCGTCGTCTTTGGCACGAATCAGCGCAGCGACAGGGCCAAATAGCTCATCGTCGTAAGCGGGCTGGCCGGGGGTGACGTTGTCCAGCACGGTGACTGGGTAAAACGCGCCCTTACCGGATGGCTTTTCGCCACCGCAAAGAATCTTCGCACCTTTGCGCACGCTCTCTTTCACTTGGTCGTGGAGACCATCGCGCAGATCCACGCGAGCCATGGGGCCCAGATCGCTGTCTTCTTGGGTCGGGTCACCCGCTTTAAGCGACTGCATGCGTTCTACATAGCGCTTTTTAAACGTCTCGTAGTTCTTTTCAGTGACCACAAAACGCTTGGCTGCAACGCAGGTTTGACCGCCGTTGTAGACACGCCCCTGAACGCAGGTATTGATGGCGACATCCATATCGGCGTCATCGAGCACCAGGTAGGCGTCGTTAGAGCCCAGCTCAAGCACGGTCTTTTTAAGATGCTCAGCCGCTTTACCGGCGACTTTGCGGCCTGCGCCATCGCTACCCGTTAGCGTTACGCCACGTACCGCAGAATGAGCAACCACCTCATCAGAAACATCGTGAGAGATCACCAGCGTACGGAAGACGTTTTCCGGAAGACCCGCTTCGCGGTAGATTTTTTCCAACAGCAAGCCGCTACCGGTCACGTTTTCAGCGTGTTTTAGCAGCACGCCGTTACCCGCCATGATATTGGCGATGGAGTAACGTACAACCTGATACGCGGGGAAGTTCCAGGGCTGAATGCCGTAGATTACACCCATCGGTGAGTAGGTCACGAAACCGCGTTCACCATTGCCAGGCTGACGCTCTTCGTCGGCTAGCTTTTTGGGGCCATGTTCAGCGGTGTAATCACAGATGCCGGTGCAAAGATCGACTTCCTGGCGGGCCTGAGAAGGCAGTTTACCCATCTCATTGACCATCAGGTCGGCAAGCTCTTCTTTATGCTTTTGCAGCGCTTGGCCAATGGCTTTAACCGTTTTAGCGCGGCTTTCCAGCGATTCTAGGCGCCAATCGAGAAACGCCTCGTAGCAGGCGTCCACTATCTGCTTGGCTTCCGCGCTGCTCATTAGCGTATAGGATTCGAGGGTTTCACCATTGGTGGGATTGATCGTCTTGATACTGTTGCTCATAAGATCTCCTATCTATAGATCAACGTGGGGTCAAAGCGCCTAGCTCCAGGGCGCCTAATCGACCGGTCTATTACTGGTGCACGGTCACTGTAGTACAAAAAGAGCGACCATGCATAACATCGGCGTTATCTATCCGGCAGTGGTAAGAGTGATCAGTTCCAAGTATTGCTAATGGAATTTGAGCGCAGCAATCTGTATCAGTTAGATGTTTAATGCTTATTGAAAAAAAATTATTAAACGCGATAGCGTTAACTACGCATGCGGGCGGCCTTGGTTATCGCGCGAGCACACTCCATTAACGAGGGGGTCAACTGTTCCAATGCTCGATCAAGGTTCCAGCGGCTGCTGGGGGTTGTGATGTGCACAGCGGCTACCGGTAAGCCGGCGGCGTTTCGTATTGGTGCAGCGATGTTGATATCCCCCAGAAAGTATTCAGCATCGTTCCAAGCGACTCCGCGTGAACGGCATTCACGGATCAGTTCGGTTAGGGCGCTTATATCGGTAATCGTATTTGGAGTATGGGCCTTTAACTCGCAGGCGGTTAAGTACTCCTGAACGCGGGTGTCGTCCAGTGCTGATAAAAACGCTCTGCCAGAGGCGGAGCAGTACATCGGTACGCTGCTGCCTACCGGCATATGAATGGGGATGTAGTGGCGGCTGGTAAAACGGGCCATGTAGATCATATCGAGCCCGCAGGGCTCGGTAAGCGACACGGTTTCCAGGCAGCTGTTGCTCAGTTCCGAGAGGTAGGGGTTGGCGCAATCGACCAGTAAGTCGGCTTCCAAATAGTTGGCGGAGAGCGTCATCAGGCGGATGCCGAGCCGGTATTTGCGGCTGGCGGGCGCTTTGACCAGATAGCCGAGCTGTTCGAGCGTATGGGTGATGCGTTGCACCGAGCCCATGCTTAACCCTGAAAACTTGGCGATTTCCGAGAGGCTGAGCTCGCTGTGCTGAGCATCAAACAGCTCAAGCAGGTCAAACGCTTTCGCAAGCGATTGATTGAACTGCGGCGAGCGTGGTTCGTTGGCATTGGCGTGCTTCATGCTTTTATAGAATTCCTTACGTGTTCCCCTTGGGTATGAGGCCGCAAGGGGAGCGTATCAACATCTTCTGTGTTGGTGTGGAAGCGTCTGGGCGGTTTAGCGCTCCAGCCAGTCTCTGGCCCGATAGTAATTGACCACCGTTTCAACATACAGCCTTTGTAGGCCGTGCAGGGGAATCGGCTTGATGGGAGTTAGAGGAAAAGGTAGGGCTTCCTCCAGGGAATATTCACCTAGGTGCTCTCCCAGTAATTTACCCAGATGGCTGCCCATGGCCACGCCACGGCCGTTATAGCCCAGCGCCACGGTGAGCCCTGGCTGGGGTTCGTGTAGGTGGGGAAGCGAGTCCTTAGTGATGGCGATGCGGCCTGCCCAGCGAAAGGCGATCTCTACGTCCTTTAGCTGGGGGTAGAGTTTGATGATGGCGTTTTCTAGGTGCCGAAAGTCGTTGGGCTTACGTGGGTCTTTGAAGGAGCCTCGACCGCCCATCAGCAGGCGGCCGTCCCGATCGCGGCGAAAATAGAGCAGCAGCTTGCGGGCATCTGACGCCACTTCGCCACCGGGCAGAATATGATTGCCTTCCTCTGCCGTAAGGGGGCGGGTGGCGATCTGATAGCTATTGGCGGCGATTAGGCTGCTGGCGAGTTTAGGTTGCAGATTGTCACTGTAGCCGTTGGTGCAGAGCAGAACCCGCTCTGCCTGAATTTCCGCACCGCCTTCCGACATGACGCGCCAACGACCTTCGGCACGGGTAAGAGAGCTTACGCGAGTGTGTTCATGCAGCGTTGCTCCACTATCGTGCGCTGCCTGTGCCAGCCCGCGGGCGTAGGCGAGCGGATTCAACCCGCCAGCCCTGGGGTCTACCCAGCCGCCAAGATACTCTGAAGTGCCGAGACGCTCGGCGCACTGCTGCTGATCTAGCCAGGCGATGTTTACGCCGCGCGTTTGCCATTGGCGAGCACGGTATTCAATCGCTTTCAGGCTGGCATGGGTAACCGCGGGTTGAATCCAGCCGCGCTGCTGGGCGTCGCAATCAATGTTGTGCTGCTTTATAAGGTCAAACACCACATCGGCATTGCGGGCAGAGAGCTCTATCATGCGTTGGCCGCGCTCTTCGCCATAGCGTGTGATGAGTTCATCTGGGTCGTATTTGAGGCCGGGAATGACTTGGCCGCCGTTACGGCCTGACGCGCCCCAGCCGATGCTCTCGGCTTCCAGTAAGGCGGTGCTTATGCCGCGTTTGGCGAGTGCCAGGGCGGCGGAAAGGCCGGTAAATCCGCCGCCGATAATCACCACATCGCTGCGCTGGGCGCCCTGCAGCGCTGGGTAGTCTCTGCCCGCGGGGGCTGTGTCAGCCCACAGGGAAGGGGGCATATGAGATGGGTTTGCCATCCTTGGTCTCCGCTAATGGTTTAGCACGCGGCGCAGAAAATCCTGGGTGCGCTCGTGGGAAGGCTGGGTAAGCAGCGTGTGGGCGTCGCCGGATTCGACAATCTGCCCGCCATACAAAAAGCAAACGCGGTCGGCGACTTCCTTGGCAAAGCCCATTTCATGGGTGACGACCACCATGGTCATGCCTTCGTTGGCCAGGTCACGCATGACGGTTAACACATCGCCCACCAGTTCGGGGTCGAGGGCGGAGGTGGGTTCATCGAACAGAATGGCTTCCGGTTGCATGGCCAGGGCGCGGGCAATGGCGACACGCTGCTGTTGGCCGCCGGATAGCTGCTGTGGATAGGCATTGACTTTATCGCCCAGCCCGACTTTCTCCAATAAGGCGACGGCATTGGCGTGGGCGATATCGCGGGGTTCGTTTTTGACGAAGATCGGCCCTTCCATCACGTTTTCGACCACCGTGCGGTGAGGGAATAGGTTGAAGCGCTGGAAGACCATGCCGACTTGAGTACGCAGGTCGTTAATATCTTTGCTGACCACATCGACCTGGCGGTCATTGATCGTAATGCTGCCCTGATCATAGGACTCCAGGCCGTTGATACAGCGAAGGACGGTCGACTTGCCAGAGCCTGAGGGGCCTATCAGACACACCACTTCACCCTTGGCGACCGTTAGGCTGACCCCTTTGAGCACTTCTACGTCGCCAAAGGATTTATGAATAGCGTTGATATTGATCATGATTTGCCTCCTTTCGCTGACTTGCCGAAATAGCGCTCTAGGCGGTTAACGCCAAAAATCAGCGGTAGACTAAGGCAGAGATAGAGCAGGGCAACGAGGGTATAGACTGTGGTGTTCTGAAAGGTGGAGGCGGCGATTAGCTGCCCGGCCCTGGTCATTTCGGCCACGGTGATGGTGGAGGCGAGTGATGAGTCTTTCAGAATCATGACGGCCGTATTGCCGTAGGGAGGTAGCGCAATACGAATCGCCTGGGGCAGTACGACACGACGCATAATGAGTTTGCTTTTCATGCCGATGGATCTGGCGGCTTCGATCTGGCCCGCTTCAATCGCTTCTATACCGGCGCGGAAATTTTCCGCTTGGTAGGCGCTATAGGCGACGCCGAGGCCGATAATACTTGCCTGAAAGGCGCTAAGTTGTATGCCGAGTTCGGGGAGTACGAAGTAGATATAAAACAGTTGAACAATAATCGGTAGGCCGCGCACCACATTGATGAAGGTGCCTGCCGTGAGCGACAGCGCACGCACGGGCGAGAGCTTCATCAGGGCTAAGAGCAGGCCGAGCAGGGTGCTTAGCAGTAGGGCGCCAATGGTGATCTGCACCGTAATCAGAGCACCTTTTAATAGAATAGGTAGAAAGGCGGTGATGTCCGAAAACTCCATGGGAAGCCTTTATTTTGCATGCACTTCTTCAACTACCCCCGAAGGGGCAGTGAAGCGGTGCTGGGGTGATCATTAGCAGGCTGATTCGTTAATGCTGCCGGTGGGTTACCTGGCGGTGGCTTATAAGCCCCACTCTTCGAAGATGGCATCGAGGGTGCCATTCTCTTTCAGGCCAGCAAGTGAAGTGTTTACTTGTTCCAGCAGCTCGGTGTTTTCCTGGTCAACCGCAAAGCCAATATGGCCAACCATTTGTTGCTCGTAGTTGTCGGCTAGCTGAAGTTCAGGAAAGCGGTCTTGGCTGAGGTGATAACCCATGATGGGTGCGTCACCGACACCCGCCACAATGCGACCTAACGAGATGTCGCGCATCATGTCCGCCAGGGAATCGTAATTTCGGATTTCGGGAAAAATGCCCATGCTGTTGAGTTGTTCGACATAGGTGGTGCCTACCTGGGCGCCAATCACTTCGCCTGAGAGGTCTTCCAGTGTGTTGATCTCGCCATCGTAGTCCTGACGGGTAACGACGCCTTCACCGTAGGGATAGACATCATCGCTGAACGCGACCTGTTTTGCGCGCTCTTCGGTCTTCAGCATCGCGGCGGAAATGATGTCGATATGCCCAGCGGTCAGCGAGGGTATCAATGCGTTGAACTGGGACTCCTGAATAGTGACCTCATAGCCCATATCTTCGCCCAGTGCATTGACCAGATCCACCATCGCGCCGGTGATTTCATTGGTTTGCACGTCCAGGAACGTAAACGGAATCCCGCTTGGTGTTCCGCCTGCTTTTAGCACTTCCTGTGCGTTTGCCGTGGCACCAAGCGATAAGGCTGCGCCCAGTACTGCTGGTAATAGCATCGCTTTTTTAAAGTGAAGAAGAGGTTGGCTGTCAGATTTAGGTTTCATTGGGTCACCATCGAGAGTGTTGGGAATTGTTATTTACGCCTTGTTAATAACTTTTCGGTAACGTCACTTCAGAGCCTAGGTGACTTTTTATTTATCGGCAAGAGTTATTATTTATCGCATTGCGATAAAATAAGGATGATGCATGTTTTAAGCACGTACCTTCTAGGCTCTTGGCCAACGCACTAATGTGTTGATGAATAAAATCATCAAAATGTATGTTTCCGATGATTTTTTGGTTCGCTTATGTATGCCACTTATTTATGCAAAGTTGTATGTTAAGTATTTTTACTTAAAAATCAGTTGCTTGATTGTTTTTTTAGGTTGGCACGGCGTTTGCTATGTAACAAGTAGCCAGCATGCATACCTCTATGGAGCGATGGCGCTGGTACAACAACCAATAAAACGCTAATAGGAAACGCCAAATGCAGTTAAGTAGCCTTAATCGAGTAAGTAGCTTTAAAAGTGCCGGGAAGTTGATTACCGGCCATGGGGCTGCACAGCAGTTGCAGTCATACGTCCAAACGCTGGGAATGAAGTGCCCCTTGCTTGTTACCGACAGCGGTGTGGTGGCTTCAGGCACGCTGGAGATAATCACCGAGCAGCTAATGGCGCTAAATGTGACCTATGAGGTGTTTGATCAAGTAACGCCCGAGCCGGAAGTGGAAATTGTTGAAATCTGCACCCGTGCTTTTATTGCTGGCCAGTACGATAGCGTCATCGCTATTGGCGGTGGCAGTGCTATGGATATCGCTAAGTGTGTGGCGGTTTATGCGCGTTATGAGGGGCCACTTGAGGGGTTGTTTGGCGAGAATAAAGTCGCCCGGCGTGAGGTTCCTTTAATTGCTATGCCGACTACTGCGGGTACGGGCTCTGAAGTCACTAATATTGCGATTTTGTCGGATAAAGCCCAGCAAATGAAGAAAGGCATAGTAAGCGATTGCTTACTACCTGATGTAGCCATTGTCGCTCCTGAGCTGACGCTAAGCTGCCCGCGCTCTGTGACGGCGGCTAGCGGTGTGGACGCACTGGTGCATGCGGTGGAAGCCTACCTTTCAAACTTTGCCACGCCCATTACCGATGCGTTGGCGGTGAAAGCAATGAACCTGATTGTGCACGCGCTGCCCAAGGCGTTTGCCAATCCTAACCATCTGCAGGCCCGCGAGGATATGGCCACCGGCAGCCTGTTGGCGGGGCTGGCGTTTGGTAATGCGGGTGTAGGCGCGGTGCATGCTTTGGCGTATCCATTAGGTGGGCGTTACCACTTAGCCCATGGTGTCACCAATGCGCTCTTGCTTCCCTTCGTCATGGAGTGGAACAAGTTGGCTTGCGTTGAGCGCTTTCGGGGTATTGCGGTGGCGTTCGACGAGCCAGTAACGGGCCTTTCCGATGATGCGGTGGCGGATCTGGTTATCAAGCGCTTACACAAACTGTGCGCTGATGTGGAGATCCCTTCTGGTCTGCGTTCGTTTGATATTCCTGAGTCTGCCATTCCGGCATTAGCTGCTGAGGCGATCAACGTTGAGCGCTTGTTGCGCAATAACCCACGGGTATTAACTCAGGCGGATATTGAGGCGATTTATCACGCCGCTTATTAACGTTTAATAACAACAAAGCATCTATCTAAAAATACTAACAATTTTAAAACAGGAGTCCATGCCATGAATGCCTGGAAGCATCGCGTTGACGGTGAAGAGAGCCCGTATACCCCGCTAGGGCCATTTAAACTACGCCTGCCTTTTTATCACTACCGTTTTGAACTGCCCGACTACTTGCAAGGGCTATTAATGTGTGCGGTGGATCTTGCTGCGATCCCACTAATGATGCAGCTGTTAGGAATGCCGTTTGAAGCGGCGTTGGCTATTGTGATTTTAAATGGCTTGCTCTATTTGATGCATCACTTGCTGGGTGACCCGGTTATTCCTGGTTGGATTACCCCTGCGATCCCTTTGTTGATGGCTTATGTGGCGACCTTTCCAGAGGGGGTAGACAGAGTTCATGCGCTGATTGCCTTCCAGATGATGCTGGGGGCGCTAGCTCTGGGGCTGGGGGTAACCGGCATGGCCAGTAAAGTGGTGCGGCTCATACCATCTGCTATTAAAGCGGGGGTCATTATGGGCGCTGGGTTGGCGGCTATTGTCGTGGTGTTTGATGAGGGCGGTCGCTTTGAGCAGTACCCGTTCACCATTGCGATTGCTGTGGGTGTTGCGTTTTACCTGATTTTCTCTCGCCATTTTAACAAGCTGAAATCAAAGGGTGGCTTGTGGGGCGCCATAGGCAAGCTGGGTATTTTCCCAATCATCGTACTGGCAATTGTGGTGGCTCCGCTGTTTGGTGAAGCTCCGTGGCCGAATGTGGAGTGGGGTTTTAGCCAGCCTGATTTTGCGTTGATGTTTAGCGAATACACGGTGTTTGGCGTTGGCTTACCGCCGCTGGCGATGTTTTTGACCGCACTACCCACCGTTATCGCCGCTTACATTGTGCTGTTTGGCGATGTGCTACAAAGCAAGGCGTTGCTGGAAGAGGCCGATGAGAAGCGTCAGGACGAAAAAATCGACTATAACCCTAATCGCGCACACATGATTTTTGGTGGGCGTAACTTCGGGATGAGTATCTTTGGCCCCGATGTGGTGATGTGTGGCCCGCTGTGGGCTGCGATGCATGTGGTAACGGTGGAGCGTTACAAGCAGGGTAAAGCGGCGATGAACTCTATCTTTGGTGGCTCTGGCTCGTTTCGCTGGGGAACAAATACGGGATTATTATTGTTGCCGATCGTGAGTCTGGTGCAGCCGATTCTAGGGATTGCACTGGCGCTGACGCTGTTGATTCAGGGCTACGTGAGTGTGCGTATTGGCATTATGGAGGCGCGCAGCCAGCGGGACTTGGGTATCGCGGGCATTATTGCCGCCATGCTAGTTATTAAAGGTGCTACTTGGGCTTTTGCGGTAGGTATCTTGCTTTGCGCGTTAATTTACGGCAAACGCTTCTTCTCAGGCGAGGTGGATAAAACCTTCGTGAAAGATTGGGATGAGACATTGCTACCAGAGACTGATCCTGAACCGGAGGTGCCTTTGCGCAAATAACAGACTCTGCCTTTATAGTGACTTAAAAGCTATTGGATTTAGAACCAGTGTCCACCGTGAAAGCGGTGGGCGCGGTCTATCAGGGGAGCTGTTATGCAACGTATCGAAGAGTGCCTTGCGTTGGAAGCCGCGCTGCCGTTATTTGATTTGCACGGCACTGATGCGGTTGAGGTGTTTGATACCCACGGTCAGGTGATTGGGGTATTAACTCGCACAGATATTGAAAAGGCACAGCGCGACGCGGCGCTAGGCCAGTTGGTAGGCGAGTGTATGCGCTACCGCGTAACAGGCATTAAACCTCAGATGGAGGCTGAAAGGGTTGATGCGTCTGGCTTTGACCAAGAGCCATTACGTTCTTTTCTGGATGCCTTGCATGACGGTGTTTATATCACCGATGCCAATGGTATTACGGTGACGATCAATAAAGCCTACGAACGTATCACCGGCATTTCGCGAGCTGAGGTAGTGGGCTTTCATATGGCTGACTTGGTGAAGGCGGGGTTTATTTCTAAGTCAGCCTCGTTGGAAGTTATCCGGGAACGTCGCCCGATTACGCTGGTGCAGACTATTCATGGCAGTCGCAAGATCGTTGTGACCGGGACGCCTATGTTCAGTGCCGATGGCTCCATTGCCTACGTGGTTACCAGTGTGCGTGACATTACCGAGCTGTTGCTGGCGAAACATGCTCAGGAGCAGCTGGAGCAGATCCAGCGCATTCGTGAGGCGTATAAAGTACCTGAGATAAAGTCACTGAGTGCGCCAGGGGTGATCACCAGCCAACAAACGGAACCCTGTTTTGCGCTTGCTAAGCGAGTGGCAAAATCAACCGCGAAGATCCTGATTCAAGGGGAAACGGGTACGGGTAAAACGCTGTTGGCGCGCTATATCCACCAGCAAAGTGACCGTATGGAGGGGCCGTTTTTGGAGCTTAACTGTGCGGCATTTCCGGAAGGGTTGCTGGAAGCAGAACTGTTTGGTTATGCACCCGGGGCGTTTACCGGGGCTACGCCAAGAGGTAAGCAGGGGCTACTGGATGTGGCCCATGGTGGCACGCTGTTTCTGGATGAAATCGGTGATCTTCCTCTCGCGTTGCAGGTGAAGCTACTCAAAGTGGTGGAAGAGAATCGCTATTTGCCAGTAGGCGGGACAGCTTTTCGTCATACCAACGTGCGCCTGATTACCGCGACCCATCAGGATTTAAATGACCACGTTAAGAAAGGGAGCTTTCGTGAGGATCTATTTTATCGCATAAGTGTGGTGCCGCTATGGTTACCGCCTTTGCGGCAACGTCGCGATGAGGTAATCCCCTTACTGAACTATTATCTAGACCACTTCAATCAGTTACACGATGTTAATAGGCGCTGGAATCCCGAGGCGTTGGAACTACTTTCGAACTACTCATGGCCTGGCAATATCCGCGAGCTGATCAATTTGACCGAGCGCTTAGCCGTCACGGCGGTAGGGGACGAGATCACTACCACTACGCTGCCGCATGAGATATTTCCCGCTCTGCCCCTTAGTTTAGAGCCCGTGAGTGGTGATCTGCGACAGCAGGTTAAGCGGTTTGAGCAGCAACTCATTCAACAAGCGCTTGCCAAGCATGGCACGACTCGCGCAGCGGCCGCTGTGCTGGGAATCGATCAGTCGACGTTGGTGAAAAAGCAGCGGCGCTGGCGTTAGTTCATATTGTGCATCTGCTACTCAAATGTAGGCCCACCGGCTTCTTCGCCCCACACTTCTTCCAAGCGGCCGTCGCGACCACAGCTGTAGCGGTAGAACTTATAACGCACAGGGTTCTTTTGATAATAGTTCTGGTGGTACTCCTCAGCAGGCCAGAACTTGGTGGCTGGTACTATCTGGGTGGCGATCTCCCGGTCGAAGCGTGCTTCCATTTCGGCTTTGGACGCTTCGGCCAGTTCACGCTGGGCTTCGTCATGATAGAAGATCGCCGAGCGGTATTGATCGCCTACATCACAGAACTGACGGTCGACCGCAAAGGGGTCGACGTTGCGCCAGAAGATTTCTAATAGCTGCTCGTAACTGATCTGTTCGGAGTCGTATTCGATTTGCACGACTTCAGCATGGCCAGTACCGCCCTGGGAGATTTCTTCGTAGGTGGGGTTCTCTAGCTCGCCGCCGATATAGCCGGAAATGGTGGAAGTGACGCCGGGTTGGTTATCGTACGGCGGTTCCATACACCAGAAGCAGCCACCGGCAAAAGTCGCTTCTGCACTGCTCTGAGCTTGAAGCGAAGGGCTGGCTAGGCCAGCGGCCGCCAATACGCCAAGCGTAAATGGACGAAGAGGGGACAGACGGATCATTGCAAGCACTCCGGTGGAGGGGGCGAGTTACTGCTTAATTAGTGAGCTGATTAGTCGCTTGGTGTTCCTTTTCCTTACAGTCCCTTTATCACTACCTAGCCTAGACGATGGGGCCATACCTCATCCAGCGTACTGAGCGCAGCGTTGACAGTCGATTCGTTGGTGCTTTCATGACGCCAGATAAAGCTTAACGCGCAGGGCAGGCGAATATTCTCCGCCACTGCCAGGCCGCTCTCCTGGCGTTCGGTCATCGCCAGGGCGTCCCGGGCCAGGCTTAAGCCAACGCCTGCGCGCACCAGGTCAAGCATGCAGGCCTCCTGATCCACCTGGGCCACCCGATTGGGAACTGCGCCGCTCGGTGCCAACGCCTGTTTTAACAGCCGGTGGTGGGCGGAATCCTGTGGCGTAACAATCCAGGGCAGCGTGGCTAAGTGCTCCCAACGAGTATCAATGAGTCGATTTTCCCAGCCTGCTGGGGCAATCACGTGATAATCAAAATGGGTTAGCTCACGCCAAGCAAGCGTCTCATTGCCTTTTCCAGGGCCTTGAGCGGGTGGCGCCAGGTAAAATCCAACGTCTAAGTCGCCTTGTTCAATGCGATTAAGCACGCTGCCGCTCATCCCATGGTGAAGTTCGGTTTCTAACTGCGGTGCACGGGCCATCAAGCGGCTCAAAAAGGCGCCTAGACGGAGAAATTCGGGGTCGACAATGGTGCCAATTGAGAGCTTGCCGCGCAGCGTGCTGTGTAATGTCCCGGCGGTTTGCTCAAACGACAGGGCGCTGGCCAGCGCCTTTTCAGCGGCAGGCAGCAGTGCATGGCCGTCGGGCGTCAGAGCAAGGCCTTGAGGACGGCGGCTAAACAGCGTGAGGCCTAAATTCGACTGCAGTTGCTTCAACTTTAGGCTAATGGCCGGCTGAGTCAGGTGCAGCTGTTCTGCGGCGCGTGACACGCTGCCTGTTCGTGCAACGGCCACGAAGGCGCGCAGGGTGGCGTACTCTTGCATGATTAGCCTCAAATGCTCGTCGTGATATTAGTAAATCTTATAACTGGCTTTTAAATAACTCAATTGATCCGTTCACTAGGCCCAGTAGGCTAGGCTGAAAGTAAGCTTTTTGCACACGCTTTAAACATGCGTTCTTAACTAGGTACTCCCATGACAACAACAGCGATTCAGCACTTTATTAATGGTCAGGTCACCGCGGGTGAGTCTGCTCAATCCCAGGACGTCTTTAACCCTGCCACTGGCCGAGTTACCGGTCGTGTGTCGCTCGCTTCCCCGGCGGACGTCAATACGGCGGTAGAGGCCGCACAAGCCGCTTTTCCTGCCTGGGCCGATACCCCTCCGATCCGCCGCGCCCGGGTGATGTTCAAGTTTTTAGAGCTGTTAAACGCTCATAAAGATGAGCTAGCCGAAGCAATTACCAAAGAGCACGGCAAGGTGTTCACCGACGCCCAGGGTGAAGTGGCCCGTGGTATCGATATTGTTGAATTTGCCTGTGGTATCCCGCAGTTGTTAAAGGGTGACTACACCGAGCAGGTGAGTACCGGGATCGATAACTGGACGATGCGCCAGCCGCTGGGCGTCGTTGCAGGTATAACGCCATTTAATTTCCCTGCCATGGTGCCGATGTGGATGTTCCCGCTGGCAATTGCGGCGGGTAATACATTTATTTTGAAACCAAGCCCGCTCGATCCCAGTGCTTCGCTGCTGATGGCTGACTTGCTTAAGCAAGCTGGCCTGCCCGACGGCGTGTTTAACGTTGTGCAGGGTGATAAAGACTCTGTGGAAGCGCTGATCGACCATCCGCATGTTAAGGCGCTGTCGTTTGTGGGCTCAACGCCAATTGCCAACCTGATCTACGAGCGCGGCGCGCGCAACGGCAAGCGCATTCAAGCCTTGGGCGGGGCCAAAAACCATATGGTAGTGATGCCGGATGCACATTTGGATAAAGCCGTCGACGCACTGATTGGCGCCGCCTATGGCTCCGCCGGCGAGCGCTGCATGGCGATTAGCGTGGCGGTGTTGGTAGGTGATGTGGCGGATAAAGTCGTGCCAGCATTGGCTGAGCAGGCTAAAGCGCTGAAAGTAAAAGATGGTATGCAGCTGGATGCGGAAATGGGCCCCATTGTGACTCGTCAAGCCCACCAGCGGATTACTGGGTATATCGAAAAAGGCGTGGCTGAAGGTGCTGAACTGGTGGTTGATGGACGCAACTTTAATGCTTCATCGGCAGGCGAGGACTGCGCCGACGGGTTCTGGATGGGCGGCACGCTTTTTGACAATGTCACTCCCGAGATGACGATCTATAAAGAAGAAATTTTTGGCCCGGTGCTGGTTTGCGTGCGGGTGCCGGATATCGCCACTGCAATCCAGTTGATTAACGACCATGAGTTTGGCAACGGCGTTAGCTGCTTTACCGAAAGCGGTACGGTGGCGCGGGAGTTTGGCCGCCGTATTCAGGTCGGCATGGTGGGTATCAATGTGCCCATTCCGGTACCTATGGCATGGCACGGCTTTGGTGGCTGGAAGCGCTCGCTGTTTGGTGACACCCACGCCTATGGGGAAGAAGGCGTGCGTTTCTACACCAAGCAGAAATCGATTATGCAGCGTTGGTCGGATTCGATTGATGCCGGGGCTGAATTTGTAATGCCCACGGCGAAGTAGCGACTAAACGTTACCGGAGCCAACCAATGTCAGAATCTACCCATAACAATATCGACCATATCAGTTACTTCGACTATATCGTGATCGGCGCAGGCACCGCGGGGTGCCTGATGGCTAATCGTTTGAGTGCCAATCCCAATAATAAGGTACTGCTGATAGAGGCGGGCGGTCGCGATAACTACCACTGGATTCATATTCCGGTGGGCTACCTCTACTGCATTAATAATCCACGTACCGACTGGCTGTTTCGCACCGAGCCCGATAAAGGCCTCAACGGCCGTTCGCTGATCTACCCGCGGGGGAAAACCCTGGGCGGCTGCTCTAGCATCAACGGCATGATCTATATGCGCGGCCAAGCGCGTGACTACGACCACTGGGCGGAAGTCACCGGCGACGATGCCTGGCGCTGGGAGAACTGCCTACCCGACTTTATCAAACATGAAGACCACTACCGTCTGGACGAGGGCGGAGATGCAGACGCCCAGCACCGGGATTTTCACGGCCACGGTGGGGAGTGGAGGATCGAAAAGCAGCGCCTCAAGTGGCAGGTGCTGGATGATTTCGCCGAAGCTGCCGTGCAGGCGGGCATCCCGCGTACCGACGATTTTAACCGTGGCTCTAACGAAGGCGTGGCCTACTTTGAGGTCAATCAGCGCTCGGGCTGGCGCTGGAATACCGCCAAAGCGTTTTTGCGCCCCGCGCTTAAGCGCAAAAACCTCACACTATGGCACTCCACTCAAGTCAATCGGCTGCTGTTCGAAAAAAGTGCCAACATGCTGCGATGCACAGGGGTGGAGGTGGAGCGTGAGGGCAGCCCGCTTCGCGTCATGGCGAACAGGGAAGTAGTGCTCTGCGCAGGCGCGATTGGTACGCCGCATCTGCTGCAGCTTTCCGGTGTGGGGCCCGCAGAGTCGTTGCGTAAGCATGGCGTTGAGGTAGTGCATGAGCTGCCGGGCGTTGGCGAGAACTTGCAGGATCACCTGCAGATTCGTTCGATATATCGGATTACTAATGGCAAAACCCTCAATGCCATAGCCAGCACGCTGTGGGGTAAAGCGGGAATTGGCCTTGAGTACCTGTTTAAGCGCTCTGGGCCGATGAGCATGGCACCTTCGCAGCTGGGGGCTTTTACCCGCAGCACAAAGGATCAGCCGCACCCCAATATTGAGTACCACGTGCAGCCGTTAAGCCTGGAAGCCTTTGGTCAGCCGCTGCATCCCTACCCAGCGATTACCGCCAGCGTATGCAATTTGAACCCTACCAGCCGGGGCACCGTGCGACTTAAAAGCAGCGACCCGCGCCAGGCACCGGCGATTTCTCCCAATTACTTGAGCACCCCTGAAGATCGCAAAGTGGCGGCGGATTCTCTGCGGGTGACGAGGCGTATCGCCGAGCAGCCTGCGTTTGCCAAATACGCGCCGGAAGAGGTGAAACCCGGCGTCGAGTATCAAAGCGACGATGAGTTAGCCCGGCTGGCTGGTGATATCGGCACGACTATTTTCCACCCGGTGGGCACCGCACGTATGGGCCAGGAAGATGATGCGATGGCAGTGGTCGATGCACGGCTGAGAGTGCGCGGTATTAGCGGGCTAAGAGTGGCTGACGCCAGCGTTATGCCGACCATCACCAGTGGCAACACCAATTCTCCGACGCTGATGATTGCCGAGAAGGCCGCCGGTTGGATACTGGCTAAGAGGCGTGAGGTTTACTAGCGACAAAATCTACTAAGCAGCGTTTTATGGGGGTGTTGACGCAGGAGGGTGGTTGAGCGCAGAATAGTTACAGTTGGTTAGCAAGTCGAACGTTGTCAGCAGTATAGAAGCGCCTCTAGCGTTAAATCTGGTGAAAGTCTCTTGTTATACCCACTGCAACTCGGGTATTTCCCGGTTTAATTAGCAACATCGAGGATTTCGATCATGGCAACTGGTACCGTTAAGTGGTTCAACGACACTAAAGGTTTCGGCTTCATTTCTCCTGACGACAATGGCGACGATCTGTTCGCGCATTTCTCAGAAATTCAGGCAGAAGGCTTCAAATCCCTGCAAGACGGCCAGAAGGTTTCCTTCGACGTCACACAGGGTAAAAAAGGCCTTCAGGCTTCTAACATCAAAGTAGAAGGTTAATTCCTTTACTAAGGTGTTAACAATCACCGCCTAGCGTTGATTGACCAGAAAACCCCGCCGAGCGCGGGGTTTTTTGTATCTGTATAATTAGGGTAATCCTTATGCTTTCCTCACACCTCATATTCCATTTTGATCTTTAAATGTTTCTAAAAATAACTTTTTAGAATATGCGATTGGCTTCACAATACCGCCATGCTTATTTGTTAAGGATGTCGTGGTTATGTCGCTGGATGCTTGGATAGCGGTCGGGGTGGTGCTCACCATCTTCCCGTTGATGGCCTTTTCACGCCTGGGGCCGGACATTATCTTGTTGGGCGCGGTTATTGTGCTAATGACGCTGGGGGTGATTGATCCCCAGCAGGCGCTAGGGGGCTTCTCCAATAGCGGCCTGTTTACCGTGGCGTTTATGTATGTGCTGGTGGCCAGCATTCGTGAAACCGGCGGCATCGACCTGATCATTCGCTATGTGCTCAAACGGCCCAAGAGCGAGCGGGGCGCGCTGGTTCGCCTGTTGCTGCCGGTGGCTTCGCTTAGCGGCTTTGTCAATAATACCCCCGTCGTTGCTACCTATATTCCCGCGGTCCTGAGCTGGAGCCGTCGGCTACGCTTGTCTCCCCAGCGGTTGCTGATGCCGCTCAGCTTCGCATCTATCCTCGGCGGCACCATCACGCTCTTTGGTACCAGCACGAACTTGGTGGTGCACGGGCTATTGCTGGAGCGTTACCCAAAACTCGGTATGGGCCTGTTGGATTTGGCCTGGGTCGGTGTTCCCGTCGCCGTCGTAGGGCTTGGCTATCTTATTTTGCTCGGGCCGCGGTTGTTGCCTGCCAGGGAAGGGCTGGCCAATGCGTTTGCCAACCCACGCGAATTCACTATCGAAATGGAAGTCGACCCGTCAGGCGTGTTGGTGGATCGCACTGTCGAAGAGGCGGGACTACGCCACCTGCAGGAGTTGTTTCTGGTTGAGATTGAGCGCGCAGGCAACGTGGTTAGTGTTGTTGGGCCTGGCGAGCAGCTAAAAGGTGGCGATCGGCTGGTGTTTGCAGGTACCTCTGATGCGGCGGTGGAGTTGCAGCAAATTCGCGGCTTAATCCCTTCCCGTGATGGTACTTCCAGTTTGGAGAAAGAGTTTAAAGAGCGTCGATTGGTCGAAGCGGTGGTCTCAAATCAGTGCCAGTTTATTGGCCAGCGTATTCGCGATGGTCACTTTAGAACCCTTTATGGGGCAGCAGTGCTGGCGATCTGCCGTGGCGGTGAACGGGTTAAGGGTAATCTTGGCCAAGTGCGGCTGCAGCCTGCCGATGTGCTGCTGCTGGAGGCGCGGCCGCCTTTTATTGAGCGGCACCGCCAGTCGCGGGATTTTTTGCTGATTAGTGAGTTGAATGGCGCGGCGCGGCCGATCCATGAGAAAGCGCCGCTAGCGTGGGGAGTGCTGTTAGGCGCCGTGCTGCTCGCCGCCTTCGGGGTGCTGAGTATGCTCAACGCTGCCATGTTGGGGGCGGCATTGGCGCTACTCACGGGCTGCTGTTCGGTGGGCGCCGCCAAGCGTGGCTTGGATACCCAGGTGTTGCTCACCATTGCCGCGTCGTTTGGGGTGGGGGCCGCGCTGCAAAGCTCTGGTGCTGCCGAGGTAATGGCCGGCGGAGTGCTCACCTTAGTGGCCGGGAACCCTTTGCTACTGTTAGTAGGCACTTACTGCGTGGTGGCGCTACTCACCGAGCTGGTGACCAACAATGCAGCGGCAGTGATTATTTTTCCGGTGGTGATGAGCGCAGCCGAAAGCTTGGGCGCGAGCCCGATGCCCTATGTGGTGGCGGTAATGTTTGCCGCCTCAGCGAGCTTTCTAACCCCCATCGGCTACCAAACCAACCTGATGGTATATGGCCCGGGTGGTTACCGGGTGAGTGATTTTCTACGGTTGGGCGGTGGATTAAATATACTGACGGGTGCCATAGCGCTCGTTTTGATTCCCCTCGTGTGGCCCTTTTAAGCGTGGCGTGACCTTTTTAAGCATGCCATGGCTCGCTGTTAACGCGGGTTTGCGCTAGGGTGGCCCTTTTTGAATAAGGAATACGATGTCATGACTGCTCCTGGCGAACTGATTATTGAGCCGAAAGATGGTCAACCCGCCGATGCCTGTGTGTTTATTATTCACGGCTTAGGCGCGGATGGGCACGATTTTGAACCCTTGGTGCCCGCGTTAGCGCTGCCTAAAGATTCCCACGTACGCTTTATCATGCCCCATGCGCCACGGCTGCCGGTGACGATTAATGGCGGTATGGTGATGCCCGCTTGGTACGATATTTTGGCCATGGATTTGGGGCGTCGGGTCGATGAGATCCAGCTCAAGAAATCTGCTGAGCGAATCCAAGTGCTGATTCAAGAGCAGATCGACCAGGGCATCGATAGCCAACGTATTATTGTGGCGGGCTTTTCGCAGGGTGGTGCTGTTGCCTACCACGCCGCGCTGACTTTCCCAGCGCCGCTAGGGGGCTTATTGGCCATGTCGACCTACTTCGCGACCGCGGACAATATCGACCTGGCGGAAGCCAATCGTCAAATCCCTATAGAAGTGCAGCACGGTAACTTTGACCCCATTGTGCCTGAAAGCCTGGGTCGTAGCGGAGCCGACCGCTTGAAAGAGATGGGTTACGCGGTCAACTACCGTCAATACCCCATGGCCCATGCGCTCTGCCCCCAGCAGGTGAATGATATCGGCAAGTGGCTGAGTTCTCGCCTACACTAAGCGCCTATTCGTGACCGATGCAAGGATGTAGCGAAAACGAATGACAGCCTCCTTAGATGCAATAGAATCTTTTGACGCAATAGAAGTGCTGCTGGCGCTGTTCCTCACGGCATCAGCGCTAGTATGCCTGTTTGACCGCCACCTGGTGCGCGCCTGCTACTTTTTTGTGGCTTTTACGGCCGCAATGACTGCGGCCTGGTGGCAGCTCGGTGCCCCCTGGCTGGCGGCTGTCGAGCTGGTGCTAGGGGTAGGGTTAACCGGGCCCTGCTTTTTTTATGCCCTGGGCCATGTCTTACCCGGCGCTTCCTCACCTTTAGAGCGCGATAAATTCAGCGAGCCTTGGTCGCGGGTGGCGATGCGGGTGTTGTTGGCACTGGCTTGGTTTGTCATGGTCGGCGCCGCGATTCGCTATGTCGTCGCCGATATGGCGTATGCACCGTCAGAGCATCCGCTGCTTGTTGCTGGAGTAGTGATTGCCGCTACCGCCTTAGGGGCGTTTGCGCTACACCGTCATCTGCTGCGTCGGCTGCTGGCGTTTAATCTGCTCGGCTCGGCGGTATTTATACTACTGGCTGGCGTGGCAGGCACCTCGGCGACTGCTCAGGCGTTAATTAGTGTAGGGCTGCTAGTCGCCTGGCTGGGGTCAATGCTGGGTGCGCTGTTGATTCGGCAGCTTTTGCATATCGAAGGGGTCGAGGCTTTGGGGCGTGACGGTCGAACTGAAGAGGGCGCCACATGATTTGGCGCTTTGGCCTTTTCGATAGCACCTTTGAACCCCTTCTCCCTACCCACTGGGCGCTGTTAGTTGCGCTTGGCTTACCCCTGCTGCTGGGCATGCTGGCGGCACTATTCCCCCCTAAGCGGGCATGGCCCGTGGTGCTGGCGAGTGTTCCGGTGTTGGCTTCTGGGCTAATGCTGCTATCTGCTTACGATCAAGCGGGACTACTGCGCTGGCATTGGGACATAGCAGGCGTTCAGCTGTCGCTGCGCTTAAACGGGCTGAGCGTGCTGTTGCTATTAATGACTCAGGTGATTGGCGTTGCGACAGCGCTCTATACGCCAGGGTATCTGCGCTTAAGCGAAACCGGGCCGTTGGCACGCTGGCTGTGGCCGCTGATGGGCGTAGTGCTGAGTGCGCTTTCGTTAATTTGGTTGGCCACTGACCTGTTGACCCTCTATGCCGGGCTGGAGCTGATGGGCCTTGCGGCGGTCGGCATGCTGATGCTGTCGGGCAAGGTGGCTGCGCTAGTGGCGGGAATGCGCTATTTGCTCTTGGCCCTGATGGGCTCGTTAACCTACCTACTCGGCGTGGCGCTGATTTTGGGCCATTGGGGGCGGTTGGATTTGCAGGGCTTGGCTGAGGTCGTCGAGCCTGGGCCAGTGGCGTGGTTTGCCGCCGCATTGATAGGCGCCGGGCTGGCCTTGAAAGCCGCTCTGTTTCCACTGCATGCCTGGCTGACTCCTGTCCACGAGAATGCTTGGACACCGGTGAGCGCGCTGCATGCGGCGCTGGTGATCAAAGCGTCGCTGTTTATATTGCTGCAGCTGTGGAGCATTCTGCTCCCCGATACGTTCTACGCCCCGCGTGTTATCGCTTGGTTAGGCCTGCTGGCGATTGTATGGGGCGGGTTACTGGCGTGGCGTACCGATTCACTTAAAACCCTGGTCGCTTCTTCTACCGTAGGTCAGCTGGGTTACCTGATGGTGGCTTTTCCGCTACTACTGGGGCCGGATATTGCCCCGCTAACCCGCGCTTTGGCTTGGGAAGGGTTCTGGCTGCAGCTAATGGGCCATGCCTTTGCTAAAGCCGCCATGTTTATGGCCGCAGGCAACCTGATACTGGCCACCGGGGAGAGTACGCTCAAAGGCCTGGCCGGTACCAGCCGCCGCTTGCCGCTTTCGCTATTAGTGTTTGGTATTGCCTCCATTACTTTGATGGGGCTGCCGCCCAGCTCGGGGTTTACCGCCAAGTGGATGCTGCTACAGGCGATGGTGATATCCCAGCAGTGGTGGGCGGTGGCCGCGCTTTTAACCGGTACGCTACTCACTGCTGCCTATATATTTCGCATGTTTCGCTACTGCTTTGATGAGACGGCCCCACGGCATCGTTATCAACCCTTGGCGCCGGGCATGGATCTGATCGCACTAACGCTTGCTCTGATTGCGTTCGCTCTAGGGCTATTGGCGCATTTTCCGCTGGAATTGATGCATGGAGGTAGCCCATGAACGCCGCCTGGTTACCGCTAACGGCTCTGGCCACTTCGCTATTGGTGGTGGTGATTATCTTTGCGCTGCCGGAAGACGCCCGGCGGCTGCGCACGACGATTAACCTAGCGGCGGCAGTGGTTAAGATTATTCTGGTTACTCTTATGGTCAGGCGGGTCGCCGCGGGGCATGAGGATATTTTTAGCTTTCAAGTGATCGGTGGCGTTGATTTTGTACTGCGCAGCGATGCACTGGGGGTGATGTTTGCTGGACTATCGTCACTGTTGTGGCTATGCACCACCATCTACGCCATTGGCTACTTGGAAGGTTCAGCTAACCGGAAGCGCTTTTTTGGCTTTTTTAGCCTCTGCGTTGCGAGCACGATCGGCATTGCGCTGGCTGATAACCTGTTTACCTTCCTGATTTTCTACGAAATGTTGACGCTCTCCACCTACCCCTTGGTGGTTCACAACGGTACCCAGCAAGCACTCGATGCAGGGCGTGTCTATTTGCGCTACACCTTAAGCGCTGGAGTGGTACTGCTGCTTGGCACCGTGTTGCTATATAGCCTGACCGGGGATCAGTCATTCTCCTCAGAAGAGGGGTTGGGCGACTATTTAAACGATCATCGCGGTCTGCTAACGCTAATATTTGCCCTGCTAGTGGGTGGGTTGGCGGTAAAAACGGCCATGGTACCTCTGCATGGGTGGCTACCCAGGGCGATGGTCGCCCCCGCGCCGGTGAGTGCGCTGCTACACGCGGTAGCGGTGGTGAAGGCGGGGGCTTTCGGGATTCTGCGGGTAGTTTACGACCTGTTTGGCATTGAGCTGAGCGTGGAGCTTGGTGTTATTACCACGCTGGCGGTAGCTGCCTCATTTACGATTATTTATGGTTCATTAAGGGCCATTGCCCAAGAGGAGCTCAAGCCCCGCCTAGCGTTCTCCACCGTCAGTCAGGTCTCCTATGTCATTCTCGGTATAGGCCTGTTTGGCCCTTTCGGCACCGTCGGTGCTTTAGCGCACTTGCTGCATCAGGGCTTAATGAAGGTCACGCTATTCTTCTGTGCGGGCAACTATGCCGAAGAGCTGGGGATCCATCGTATTGATGAAATGGATGGCGCCGGTAAACGTATGCCGTTGACCAGCATCGCGTTTACTATCGGCGCGTTTGGCATGATTGGCCTTCCGCCCGTTGCGGGGTTTATTACCAAGTGGTACCTCGGCGTTGGCGCGATTCAGGCCGAGATGTACTGGGTCGTCGCCGTGCTAGTGGCGAGCAGTACCCTCAATGCCATGTACTTTTTGCCCATTGTGCACCGCTTATGGTTCCGTTCAGGGCCTGCCCATGGCAAAGGCAGTTGGCCCAAAGAGCAGCGTCTAGGCCGTTTTGAAACTCATAGTTGGCTGCTGTTACCGATGGTGTTTACCGCCTTGGTGAGTTTGGGGGCCGGGCTGTTTGCCGGGCTCCCCTTTAGCCCCTTGGATTGGGCGGCTCGGGTAGCCAACGGGGAGTATCTGCCATGATGACCATGCTGCTTGCCCTGGCGCTACTTTGGCCGCTGGTCGTCATCGGCTGGACGCTATGGAGCGCCTACCGCGCTCCGGCTGCTTATCAGAGCTATTTTTCAGCACTATGGCTAAGCGCCGCTTGGCCAGCGCTGCTGCTAGCCTATGGCGGTGAAGCGCAGTGGACGATGGATGCCTGGATGCTAGGCGGCGAATGGGCGCTTAACTCGCTAAGCCGCCCCTGGCTTGCGTTTACCGCGCTGCTCTGGGGGTTGGCAGCCATCCACGCGAGGGGCTATTTTGCGACGGAACAGGCGAAGGCCCTGGAGGGGGATCAGGATACTCAGCGACGCCTGTTGCGCTTAGCGCTGCTTTGGCCGCTGACACTGCTGGGCAACGTACTACTGATTATTGCCCAGGATATCGCCAGTTTTTATCTAGGCTTTGCGCTGATGACCTTCGCCGCCTACGCACTGGTAGTGCATAGCGGTACCGCAGAGGCGCGGCTGGGGGCCAAGGCCTATTTGATGTTAGCCGTGGTGGGTGAAGGGCTTATTATAGGCGGCTTTCTATGGGCAGCCGGTGAAGCTGACACATTAACGTTGCAAGGCCTGCGTGAAGGCATTTTAGTCGCAGAGCAAGGCGCATGGATGGCCGCCTTGTTGTGCTTGGGCTTTGGCGTGAAAGCAGGGGCTATTGGCTTACACGTATGGCTACCGTTAGCTCACCCGGTGGCACCGGCCCCTGCCAGCGCGGTGCTTAGCGGAGCGATGATTAAAGCAGGGCTGCTGGGCTGGATTAGTGTGCTGCCGTTAGGTGATGAGCAGATTTCAGCTTCCTTAGCCCAGTTTGGCAACATCATGTTAATGGCAGGGCTGGCGGCAGCGTTTGGCGCCGCGCTGTATGGCGTTTTTCAGCGTCATCCTAAAGCTGTTTTAGCCTACTCCAGTATCAGCCAGATGGGCATGATGACTGCTTTGGTGGCCATGGGATTAGTCGCGCCAGAGGTGTGGCCGTTGCTGTGGCCAGGCTTGGTGCTGTTTGCTGCCCACCACGCGCTGGCCAAAGGCTCACTGTTTATGGGCACCAGTATCAGTGAGCATCTACCCCGGTGGCCGCTGCCGTTGGTCTGGGGTTTGCTGGCACTGCCGGGTATCTCGCTGGCGGGTGCCATTGGGGCGGGCATGATCAGCAAGTGGGGGGTGAAGAGTCCACTCTACGAAATGCACCATGAATCGTTAATCAAACTGCTCAGCTGGGCGGCTGTTGGCACGGCGGCTCTGGTAAGCGTTGCTTTATGGCGTCAGTGGCAGCAGCGCCATAAAGGAGGCAGTAACCGAGAGCAGTGGGGCGCCTGGTTAGTTGCCATAGCGGCAGCGCTGTTCACGCCACTTTGGCTTCCCCTCCCTGCGGGCAGTATTGAGATGCCGCCGCTGAAAGAGTGGTTGGGGATTATGTGGCCATTCCCGGTGGGGGTACTTTTCGCCGGGGTGGGCTGGCTATTAACGCGCCCGCTTAAGGGTAAATCCCTCCCCGCGGGAGATCTATGGTGGCTCTATGCGGGGATTGTCGGCGCTGCATTGGTGCCGATACGTCGACTTGGGCACTGCTGCGCCGAGCTTAAAGCGACAAGCGTGGCAAGCGCACAAAAAACAGAAGAGGTGTTGATGGGCCATTTAACTCGCCTGTTGTCGACGGAGTCCTGGTTGCGTCACCATGTCAGTGGGTTGATGATGTTGCTTGCCGTACTACTTGTGGCACTAATGATGTGGGAAGGTCAGTAATGAGATGGTTGTGTGGACTGTGCTTGTCAGGAGCTTGCTATGGGTAAGCTCCCGCGCGGTCGCCGTGCGCAGGTACCCGGTGATATTCCCCAGCGGGGTTGGCAAGATATTACCTGGCGGGTAGTGCGCGCCGCTCGTCGTAACCGCATTACCATGTTGGCCGCCGGTGTGGCGTTCTACGCCTTGCTGGCACTGTTTCCCACTATCGCGGCGGTCATTTCTCTCTGGGGATTACTGTTTGACCCTTATGAAGCCGGTCAGCAGTTGTATGAAATCAGCCGCTTTATGCCGCCGGATGCTGCCAAGCTGATTGATCAGCAGGCTCAAAAGGTCGTGGAGAGTGCGGAATCGGGTAATTTCCTGGGTGCTTTAGCCGGGCTGCTGATTGCGATGTTTATCGCTTCCAAAGGGGTGGCGGTGCTGGTTATTGGCCTTAACGTGGTGTACGGCGAAACTGAAAAACGCAGCCTGTTACACCGTAGTACGGTATTGGTCGCGCTGACTTTTGGTTTGATTTTTATGACGCTGATCTCGCTAGCGTTTATTGCCATCGTACCGGTGCTGGTCAACTCCTTGGCGATTAATCCTCCGTTGGATCAAATCCTGCAATGGCTACGCTGGCCAGCGCTGTTGGTGGTAATGAGTATGCTAATTGCGCTGCTCTACCGTTACGCCCCTTATCGGCGCTCAGCTCAGTGGAGTTGGTTAAGCTATGGGACGCTGCTGGCGACGGTGATGTGGTTGTTGGGCTCCGGCGGACTTTCGCTCTATGTACGCTACTTTTCTATGTTTAGTGAGCTGTACGGTTCGTTGGGGGCGGTGGTGGCGCTCATGATCTGGTTCTGGCTTTCCGCCTTTGTGGTGCTGTTGGGTGCGGAGATCAACTGTGAGATGGAGCGCCAAACCTTCACCGACACCACCATTGGCGAGGCGCGTCCGTTAGGGGAGCGCGAGGCGTTTGCCGCGGACACCATTGGCGCCCCCCGGCCATGGAAGGACATTGAGGAGAGTAACGATACCTGAGGGTGTAGAAAAGCACCTCCCACCAGCGGTGGGAGGCAGTTGGTTTTAACAAAAGCAGATTTAAAGAAGAAAGCTTAAAGCAGTTCTTCCGCCGCCAGGGCCAAGCGCGAGCGTTCAACACTTTTCAGCGTAATATGCCCGGCATGGGGCCAATCACGGAAGCGCTCCACCACTGCGGCCATGCCGCAGGTGTTGGCGGTAAGGTAGGGGGTGTCAATCTGCCCGACATTGCCCAGGCAGACGATTTTGGTATTGCGCCCCGCCCGTGTTACTAGCGATTTAAGCTGTTTGGGGGTGAAGTTTTGCGCCTCATCAATGATTAAAAAGGTGTCGTTTAGGGTACGACCGCGCATAAAGCTCGGCGAGCGGATTTGTACCCGTGAACCAATCAACTGCCGCGTGGCGCCGTTATCCCAACTGGTTTCTCCCTCCTCGTTGCGCAGCAGGTTATCCATATTGTCGTGGAAGGCACCCATCCACGGTGACATCTTCTCCTCCTCGGTGCCGGGTAGAAAACCAATGTCTTCCCCCATGGGGATTGGCGCTCGGGTAAACACAATACGCTCAAACAGCTTGGCATCCAGGGTTTGCTGAAAGGCGGCGGCCAGGGTCATAAAAGTTTTACCCGTACCGGCATTACCCGCAATGGTAACCAGATCAATATCGGGATCCATGAGTAGATTTAATGTGAAGTTTTGCCGGCTGTCGTGGGCGTGAACGCCCCAAACGCCCGCGTGGTGGCGATAGTTCGTCAGCAATTGCAGGCGCGCCGAAGAGGGCCCCAGTTCACGAACGATTGCTTCGAACTCCGCCCCGTTTTCGCTATCCGAGACCAGCATGCCCACGTGCCAGTGGCGGGGCATAGTGCCGGTGAGTTGGTAGAAAGTGTGGTGATCGAGTCGTTCCACTGTGACATCAACATTCAACGCTTCCCACAGTGAAGCGCCATGCTGGCCAGCGGAGGCGTAGACCTGGGCGCCCTCAATCATGGCGTCGCTGTCGGAGAAGGCGCGATCGTTGAGGTAATCCTCAACGGGCACTTTCAGCGCGGCGGCTTTAACGCGGAGGTTGATATCTTTGGTAATCAGGATGACCGAGGCGTCGGGGCGTTCTTCGCGAAGGCGGCAGGTCTCTGCCAGTATGCGGTTATCGGGGCTATCGTCGAGGGCGTCAAAGAGCTTTAAATCGTTGTAGCATAAAAAGTGCAGGCGTCCTGTGTCGCCGCTGATACGGGGAATCGGGATACCGCGTTGGATCTCATCAAAGGTGACTTGGCTGGTAAGGTCGGAGAGCGTACGGCTGATTTGGCGAGCCGTGCGGGCAATTTCACGTACACCATTTTTGTGCTTATCAAGTTCCTCCAGGACGGTCATGGGGATAACAACGTCGTGCTCATCGAAGTGGTAGAGCGCGGTGGGGTCATGAATGAGGACATTGGTGTCCAACACATACAGCCGAGTGGCTTTCTTATCGAGTCGTACCATCGTTGGAATCACTCCTTGGTTGACGGCAACATCGACACTGGCAGGTGCGTATTACGCCCAGATGACACTTGCCAGTGTTCCTCACGTGGCGTGTCCTGGCGGCTCCTTATTTAGCTCTTTGTAATAGCGTGGAAGGCTTTGGTGTTTTTTTCCATAAAAAGATTTCAACGATATGTCAGCAAGTCCTGAGTGTTAGCCTGGTATTCGCCCAGGGCTCAGTTCTGGGAAGCTAAGAAGTGCGCCACTTTGTTTAACAAGGCGGTGGCCACCACGCCGCGGTTATCGCTCTCCACATAGCGGTAATAGTGGCTGTCTAGCACTAGATCGTGATTTAGCGTGCAGAGCGTGCCTGCCTCTAGGGCGCCTTTAACCAGCGGGTAAGGCAGCAGCGCCCAGCCGGTCGCGTTGATGACGGCATCGCGGATCACCTCAAACATGGTTAAACCCAGATAATTACCTGAAAACAGCGCCTCGCTGATCAGCTTGTCATCCTGTACGTAGGTCAAACACACTTGGGTGTACTGGGCCAAGTCGTCGCGGTTAACGCTAGGGAGGCGACTTAAAGGGTGATGGGGCGCTGCCACTAAACGCATGCTGACGGGAGCAAGGTTGGCCGCGTTGGTATCAATGCCTTCAGCGGTATACAGACCGAAGGCAATATCCACCGTTTGGCGCTGCACAAACTGGGTGTGTTCCTGGGGTGGCACTAGGTACACTGAAATCGCGGTTAGCGGAAACTGCTGTTTTAAATCATGCATTACCTGACGCCAAAACACCTCGGGCAGGGCGTCATCACGGGCGATGCCGAGTTGGCTTTCAACGCCCTGCAAATGCTGGTGGCAGTGTTTTTTGATTCGGCTTGCGCTGGTCAGCAGGCGGTAGCAGTCAGGAAGCACGCTATCGCCCACGGCGGTGAGCGTTAGGCTATTGCCCGAACGCTCAAATAGCGTCACGCCCAGGCTATCCTCAAGCGCATTGACGGCGGCACTCAGTGTGCTCCGTTTAAGGCCGGTATGTCTTGCTGCTGCGGCAAAGGAGCCATGCTCGGTGACATCAATAAAGGCCTGTACCTGTTCTGCACGCATAGTCGCCTCGTTTAGCGCTTTGAGCGCCAGTTAACTTGGCGCTGAGCGATTCGTGATTGTCATAACTCTTCTCTATTATGGCGCATAATTCGCTTAAAGTGATGGAGTTATCCGCGTGACCCCCTTTGTTGCCGAGCGCCGTGCGCTAAGATTTTCAGCCATTTCAGCCAGCCTATTTGCGTTTGCCGGGCTTACGCTAGGGCTGTCCAGCGGTTCTATAACGATTCTTTTTGACAGCGGCTACTCGCTGCTGAGCCTTGTGCTGGCATCGTTGTCTCTGTTTGCACTTCAGCAGGCGCGTAAACCTGCGGATGAACACTACCCCTTTGGGCGGCTGACGGTAGAGCCGCTTGCAGTGCTGCTCAAAGGCGTAGTGATCGCGATAGTGTGTATCGTGTCATTGGTCTCCGCGCTATGGAGCCTGCTCGATGGTGGGCGGTTGGTCACGCTGGATTTGGCGCTGATGTTTGGTGTGGTCAACGTCACGGGTTGTTTATTAACTTGGTGGTGGCTGGCGCGCTACGCCGGTGTAGCGCGCTCTTCGCTGTTGACCGCCGAGCTACGACAGTGGCAGATGGATACCTGGCTAAGTGCCGCTGTCATGTTGGGGTTTGGGCTTACCTGGGTGTTAACCCAGTCGCCATGGGCCAGCTACGCGCGCTTTGCCGACCCGGTGATGGTGCTGATCATTGCAGGCTACTTCTTGCCCATGCCGGTTCGCATGGTGAAGGGAGCACTGCGTGAGCTGATGTTTGGCGGTTCATGCAGCAGCGTGCGACGCGATGTGGTGGAGGATATAGCTGACTTTGATGTCTCTGCCGACGATGTGCGCCTGGCCCAGGTGGGCAGCTTTTTAATGGTCGATATCCAGCTCGACAAGCAGCAGTTCGACGACGCTCAAGAGATAGTGGAGAGTGTAGAGAAGCGCTGTAAACGGCTAAACCTGCGCCCTATTACCAGTCTTACCTTAGTCGCTGGCTGAGAAGGGTGAAAAAAGATTGACGTTCTGTTACAGGCAGTGCTATTTAGCGCTACCGACAATAGGTGTCGGCTTAATAGTGCTACGTTGAGGGTTGTAAAAACATGCCACTGCGCCGCTGTTTACCCGTACTGCTACTGACCGCACTGGTCGCTGGCTGTGCAAGCTCTACCATTGCGCCAAGTTATACTACCGACAATCCTGACGTTATGCGGATTGGCGGTGAGCGCCCGGCTAACCGCGATGCGAGCGTTGAAAGCGCCGGATCGTTCTGCCTGGAAACCGCCGAACGTTGGAATGAGCATGGCCGTACGCCGGATGGCCAAACGTTATGGGCAAAAGACACCCTGCGTAAAGTGGTGCCTTGCAAGCAGTAGTCGTTAGTAAAACCAAAACCGCCAGCTTCGCTAAGCTGGCGGTTTTATATCAAAGAGGATAGTTAATCCTGTTTCTTTTCCGGTTTGCCTTTGCGCTGTGTACTCGCGAAATCTTCTAGCTCCTCCTCGCTCATGGAGTCATACATCTCTTTAGACGAACCATAAAGTTCACTGGGCTTGGTTTCTCCGCGCTTAGCGGATAGTGCCGCGCCCGCCGCTTTCTGTTGCGCCTTGGAGGTTGCTGGCATTGTTGAACTCCTTTCATTTAGCTTCCGTTTACCTACTGCACTATTGAGCATTGCATCTTTAAGCATAGTAGCTGGCGCTCAGCTTTCCATTTATAGCGTGCTAACATTCATGCTCAGCCACCGGTTGACTTCCATTTGCCTGTCGCGCTATTAACCTATCGGGCGAAGTGTGCCATTCAGTAAAGTCATCGTATCAACGCTATTAATGAAGAGAACGCCATGACACCGGCTATCAATAGTGCAAAACACGCAGGCATTGCCTTTCAAATCCATGAGTACGATCACGACGCCACCGCGCACTCCTATGGATTGGAGGCGGCGGAAAAACTGGGCGTCGCGGTGGAGCAGGTTTTTAAAACCTTAGTGGTCAAGCTGGATGGCAAACAGCTGGCGGTAGGCATTGTGCCGGTGAATGGCCAACTAGGGTTAAAGCAGATCGCTAAAGCCGCCGGCGCAAAGAAAGCGACCATGGCGGAACCGTCGGAAGTAGAGCGCACAACCGGTTATGTGCTGGGCGGTGTTAGCCCGCTGGGTCAGAAAAAGCGCTTGGCCACTTTTATTGATCACTCTGCCGAAAGCTTTGCCAGTATCTATGTAAGCGCCGGGCGTCGTGGACTTGAAATCGAGCTGGCCCCGGGGGATTTAGCCACGCTGAGTCAGGCTACCTTTGTGCCCCTGGCAACCTGATGTCACTGTGATGGCGGCGCAGCCCCGAGCACTTTCTGGTATGGTGCGGTAATATTTGCGCGTGTCGTTTGTCTTTTAGGCTGCGTGCGCTGTTTTCCGATGGCCATCTACCTGTGGCCCAAGCAAGGTAATATCGTGTCTGACTCCTCTTTCTCCTCGTTAGCGTTGCCAAAAGCTCTGCTGAGCAACCTTGCGTCCCTTGGCTATCACGAAATGTCGCCGGTGCAGGCGGAAAGCCTGCCGCCGATGCTGGCCGGGCGCGATGTGCTGGCGCAGGCGAAAACTGGCTCAGGCAAAACGGCGGCGTTTGGTTTGGCACTGCTGGCTAAATTGAAAGTAGACAGCTTTGCGGTGCAAGGCCTGGTGCTGTGCCCCACCCGGGAGCTCGCTGACCAGGTGGCTGAAGAGCTGCGCCGTTTAGCCCGCGGCATGGCCAATGTAAAAATACTGACTCTCTGCGGCGGTGCACCCTTTGGCCCGCAGCTCGGCTCTTTAGAGCACGGCGCGCACATTGTCGTAGGCACACCAGGGCGTATTGACGAGCACTTGCGCAAAGGCTCGCTCACTCTGGAATCCCTCGCGATGCTGGTGTTAGATGAAGCGGATCGCATGCTGGATATGGGCTTCCAGGCAACCATTGATGACATCATTGCCGAGACCCCAACTGACCGTCAAACGCTGCTGTTCAGCGCGACCTTCCCTGACGAGCAGACATCGGGCGGTCTAACCGAGATGACCCGTGGCGTCATGCGTGAACCGGTGATGGTGAAAATCGCCGAGGTGCACGACGCCACGACGATTCAACAGCACTTTTACAGTGTCGCCAATGAAGAGGCGCGATTTGACGCCCTGCGCCAACTGCTGCTGGTCTATCGGCCCGCGACCAGCGTGGTATTCTGCAACACTAAACGCGAAACCCAGGCAGTGGCTGAGCAACTGACCGATGCTGGTTTTAGCGCCGTGGCGCTCAATGGCGATTTAGAGCAGAAGGATCGTGATCGCATTCTGATTCTGTTCTCTAACCAGAGCGCGTCTATTCTGGTGGCCACGGACGTTGCCGCCCGCGGCCTTGATATTGCCCAGCTGGACGCCGTGTTTAACTACCAAATTGCCCGCGAGCTTGATGTTCACGTGCACCGGGTAGGTCGCACCGGTCGTGCCGGGGCCAGTGGCATTGCCTGTACGCTGGTAACCCCTAAAGAGAGTTACCGGCTGGAGCGACTGGAAGGGTTGCTGGAGCAGGCGATTAAAACTGAGCCCTTGCCTAAACCGAAGCACTCGGTGCCGTTCGAGCCGCTAATGGCGACATTGCAGTTAGCCGGTGGCAAAAAAGACAAGCTGCGCCCCGGCGATATTCTTGGCGCACTGACCAGTGAAGGCGGCTTGCGCGGCGATCAAGTGGGTAAAATTAAAGTGCTCGCCCGCAGCGCCTATGTGGCCGTTGAGCGCGATGTGATTCAGCAGGCTCAGGCCAAACTCGAGCGTGATAAATTAAAAGGGCGGGCTTTCCGTGTTCGCCGTATCCGTTATTGAACGCGTACCAAAGAGGAGCCGACGCAGCTAACCATGAAAATCCCTAAGCGATTACAACCCCTGGTCGATGATGGAATGATCGACGAGGTGTTGGTGCAGTTAATGAGTGGCAAGGAAGCGCAGGTCTACGTGGTGCGCTGCGGTGAAGAAGTGCGCTGTGCCAAGGTATTTAAGGAGGCCAAACAGCGTAGCTTTAAACAGGCCGTTCAATATCAAGAGGGGCGTAAAGAGCGCAATAGTCGCCGTTCACGGGCGATGGCCAAAAAAACCCGTTACGGCCAGAAAGAGCAGGAGCAGGCGTGGCTGAATGCCGAAGTCGACGCGCTCTACCGTCTTGCCTCGGCGGGTGTGCGGGTACCTGAGCCTCATGGCTTTGTGGACGGCGTACTGTTGATGGAGATGATCAGCGATGCCGAAGGTAACGTCGCGCCTCGCTTGGACGAAGTCACGCTTACCCCAGAGCAGGCCGAGACCTACTACGCCAAGGTTATTCAAGACGTGGTTAAGATGCTGTGCGCGGGCCTGATTCACGGCGATTTGTCGGAATTTAACGTGCTGGTCGATGCCTCTGGCCCGGTGATTATCGATCTGCCCCAGGCCGTTGACGCTGCCGGTAATAACAGCGCGGCCGCGATGCTGTATCGCGATGTGGATAACATGCGCAACTACTTCGGCCAGTTCGCTCCCGCGCTTTTGAGCACCGAATATGGCAGAGAGATGTGGGCGCTGTATGAAACCGGTGAACTACATCCGGATAGCAAGCTCACCGGCCACTTCGATGCCGACACCCATATCGCTAACGTCGATGAGTTGATGGAAGTTATTGACGATGCCAAAGAGGAAGAGGCGGAACGCCAAGCGCGTATGCGCGATGATGACGACGACGGCGAGATTCCGCAGCCTTATTGAACAGCCTCAATAAATCAGGCTCCTCTCGTTTGATAGCAAAGTGAGGAGCCTGGTTCGAGCTTTTGCCTGCTTTTAAGATTTAACCCAGCAGTTCATTTGCTTGCTTGACCACATTGTCGACGGTAAAACCGAAGTGTTTGAACAGATCACCTGCCGGGGCGGATTCGCCGTAAGTGGTCATGCCGATCACACGGCCGTCCAGACCTACGTACTTGTACCAGTAGTCGGCGTGAGCCGCTTCGATAGCGATACGCTTGGTCACCGCTTTGGGCAGTACGCTTTCACGGTACTCGGCATCCTGACCGTTGAAGCGATAGGCCGATGGCATGGAGACCACACGCACCGCTTTGCCCTGCTGCTCGAGTTCAGCGGCGGCATCCATCGCCAGGCCGACTTCTGAACCGGTGGCAATCAGAATCAGCTCGGGTGTTTCTGGCGTGCCTTCGCTGTCTTTCAACACCGGGTCTTTAAGAACATAAGCCCCGTTTTGAATCGCTGCCAACTGCGCTTTAGTGCGCTGCTGGTGGGGCAGGTTCTGGCGTGACAGCACCAGCGCCGTGGGGCCAGAGTGACGCTTGATGGCCGCATCCCAGGCGGCGGCGGTTTCCACCGCATCACAGGGGCGCCAGGTGTTTAGATTCGGCGTGGTGCGCAGGCTGGTGAGCTGCTCAATGGGCTGGTGAGTCGGGCCATCCTCACCCAGGCCGATGGAGTCATGGGTAAACACGTAAATCACCTGCTGGCCCATCAGCGACGCCATGCGGATCGAGTTACGCATGTACTCCATAAAGATCAGGAAGGTCGCACCGTAAGGCACCAGGCCGCCGTGGAGAGCGATGCCGTTCATGACCGCCCCCATGCCGAACTCACGCACACCGTAGTGCAGGTAGTTGCCGCTGGCGTCTTCCGGGGTGATCGCTTTGGCGCCTTTCCAGAAGGTCAGGTTAGACGGCGCCAGGTCGGCACTGCCACCCAGCAGTTCCGGCATTTGTGGGCCAATCACATTGAGTGCTTCGAACGAGGCTTTGCGTGACGCAATGGTCTCGCCATGCTCTTGGGCCTGCTCGATCAAGGCTTCGGTGGGCAGTTCCGCGGGTAACTGGCGCTTCATCCGGCGGGTGAACTCCCGCGCTTCCGTGGGGAAGGCTTCCGCATAGCGGGCAAACCGCGCGTCCCACGCCTGCTGAGCCGCTTTGCCCGCTTCACGGGCATCCCAGGCGGAGTAGATCGGCTCGGGAATATGGAAGGGCGCATGGGGCCAGTCGAGCTGAGTGCGTGCCAGGGCCACTTCGTCGTCGCCTAAGGGGGCGCCGTGGGCGTCTTCCTTGCCCTGCTTGTTGGGGGCACCAAAGCCAATGATGGTCTTGCAGATAATCAGGCTCGGCTTATCGTCGTGGCTCTTGGCCAGCTCAATAGCGGCTTTCACCTCTTCAGGCTTATGACCATCCACATTGGGCACCACGTGCCAGCCGTAAGCTTCAAAACGCTTGGCGGTATCGTCGGTAAACCAGCCTTCCACTTCGCCATCGATAGAGATGCCGTTGTCGTCATAAAGGGCGATCAATTTACCCAACTGCTGGGTACCGGCCAGCGAGGCCGCTTCGTGGGAGATACCTTCCATTAAGCAGCCGTCACCTACAAAGCACCATGTGTGGTGATCGACGATGGTGTGGCCGGGGCGGTTAAATTGCGCCGCCAGGGTTTTTTCCGCGATGGCAAAACCCACGGCGTTAGCAAAGCCCTGACCCAGCGGGCCAGTGGTGGTCTCAATGCCCGGCGCGTAGCCGAATTCCGGGTGTCCGGCAGTAGGCGAGTGCAACTGGCGGAAATTCTGCAGCTGTTCCAGGCTCAGCTCGTAGCCGCTGAGGTGGAGCAGCGAGTAAAGCAGCATGGAGCCGTGGCCATTGGAGAGCACAAAGCGGTCGCGATCGGCCCACTTGGGGTCTTCGGGATTGTGCTTGAGGTAGTCATTCCATAGCACCTCGGCGATATCAGCCATACCCATGGGGGCGCCCGGGTGGCCGGATTTGGCCTTCTGAACGGCATCCATGGACAGGGCGCGAATGGCATTGGCCAGCTCAAAACGGTTATTCATAGCAGTGATACCTTAGTTGTTATATTGAGTAGCGTGTCGTTAGGCGCGAGCAGTCAAGCGTTGAGCAATCAGCGACTCTAATGTTTGTTGGTCGCTGGCGAAGCGTCGGATCCCGTCAGCCAGCATCTCGTTGGCCATTGCATCTTGGTTATGCTGCCAACGAAAGCCAGCTTCTGATAGCGGTGTGAATGCTTTACGAGTGACGGTTTTCTGCTGGATTTTTGAGGCCACCTCTCCTTCCATGCTATCCAGCTGTTCTAGCAGTGCGGGAGAGATGGTCAGGCGATGGCAGCCCGCCAACGCTAATACTTGATCGGTGGTACGAAAACTTGCCCCCATGACGACAGTGTCATAATGACCAGCGGCAGCCCTCTCGCAAATCCCCTTTACAAATAGCACGCCAGGGTCTTCTTCTGGTGTGAACTGTTCACCTGTTGTCTTTTGATACCAATCGCTAACGCGGCCAACGAAGGGCGATATCAGGTACACCCCAGCATCAAAGCAGGCCTGTGCCTGAGCATCGCTGAACAAGAGTGTTAAGTTGCAGTTGATGCCTTCACGCTCTAATTGCTGAGCCGCACGGATCCCTTCCCAGGTAGACGCGAGCTTGATCAGCACACGGCTGCGGTTAATGCCCATTTTTTCATAGCGCTCAATCAGTTCGTAGGCCTTGTGAATACTGGCTTGGGTATTAAAAGAGAGGTGTGCGGACACTTCTGTCGATATTCGTCCAGGTACCACATTGGCAATTTGCCCGCCAATCGCAACCGAAAGTTGGTCAACTATTCGGCTCAGGTCGCTCTCATCACTACATGATTCAGCAAGCACCTTGTCGATCAACTCTTGATAACGAGGCAGTTCGAAGGCCTTGAGAATCAATGAGGGGTTAGTGGTAGCGTCCTGCGGTTGATAGCGCTTTATGGCATCCAAGTCGCCCGTGTCGGCCACGACCAGTGAGTGTTCGCGTAATCCATCCAGAAGCGACATTGCCTACTCTCCTTAAAAATGAACATTCTGTGTTCAAATGATTGTCCATTTAGACCGATTTAGTCAAATCAGCGTGCCACTGAAATCGATTTTAAGGTCATTGAACAAAAGTATAGTGCTTGGTAGATAATGCTTTATATCCATATAACTCTTTTATTATCAATATATTATTGATTGTTTCTTGGTTTTTATCCTGAATCCTCCAAAAAAATACAACTAGATCTTATGATCGGTGTGTTTACAAATGCTCGGTTAGTGATAGATTGAATAGCGTCAGTAGACGGCTGGCAACTGCGTGGTGGTTTTCATCGTTGTTAGTCGTCCGCGTTTCTATTTCCTAGAAAGGGAGAGCATGAATGTCTAGTGCGACGTCTTCTCTCAGAGTCGCCATTGGCGGTGATGAGGCCGCTTACGACTTGAAAGAGATTCTCATTGGTTATATCCGAGAGTTAGGCTACGAGGTTGAAGATTTTGGCACTTTTAATGCCCAGCCGGTGCTGTACCCCGATGTTGCCTTTGAGGTGGCTACGGCGATTAAGGAGGGGCGCTTCGATCGTGCAGTACTGGTATGCGGCACGGGAATCGGAGTGGCTATTTCTGCCAATAAGGTGCCCGGTATCCGCGCTGCGCAGGCGCACGATACTTACTCAGCAGCAAAGGCGCGCACCAGTAATAATGCACAGATTGTCACGCTGGGATCCAGAGTGATTGGGCCAGAGTTGGCTAAATCAATAGTGGCAACCTTTTTGGGCAGCAACTTTTCGGGTGGAAATTCCGAATTAAAAATAGCAAAGATTGACGAATATGAGTCTCGATTGAATACTCCGTAACCGTGGTATCGCTCATATTCGTCGACGCTGATTAATAACAACAGCATGCAAGCTGTGATCACGCAGTTTGGCCTCACTCCAGAGGATATAATAATGACACGCCTATTTAATGATCCAAATGATTTCCCTGAAGAAGCTCGTTTAGGTTTAGTAGCTGCTCATCGCGATAAGCTGATGGCTGTGCCGGGAGGTGTCGTACGCAGTACGCGCAGCCAGCCAGATAGTGTTGCGGTCGTGGTTGGTGGTGGTAGCGGCCATTACCCCACCTTTGCGGGATTGGTAGGGCAAGGGTTGGCCCATGGGGCGGTCATGGGAAATCTGTTTTGCTCGCCTTCTGCACAGCAAGTTTATTCCGTCGCCAAAGCCGCCAACAACGGCGGTGGTGTGCTGCTCTCTTTTGGGAATTATGCGGGGGACGTGCTGCATTTTGGTGAGGCGCGCGAGCGTTTGATTGCGGACGGTATTCCCTGTGAAATCGTGCTGGTCACTGATGATGTCGCCAGTGCACCCTTGGCGGAGATTGATAAGCGCCGGGGCATCGCAGGTGATCTAACCGTTTTCAAGGCCGCCGCCGCTGCAGCAGAAAAGGGATTATCACTGGAAGAAGTAGTTCAAGTGGCGAAAGAGGCAAATCGCTGCACGCGCTCTTTTGGAGTGGCGTTTGAGGGATGCACGTTACCGGGTGCAGCCGATTCGCTCTTTCATGTGCCCGAAGGCAGGATGGCCATAGGGCTGGGGATTCACGGCGAGCCGGGTATTAGTGAGACGGATATTCCTTCCGCAGATGGCTTGGCAGAAATCCTCGTTGCCCGATTATTGGAAGAAGTTCCTGACGGTATCAGACTCCAAGGAGCTCGGGTGGCACCGATACTCAATGGCCTGGGTACTATTAAGTATGAAGAGCTGTTCGTTATTTATCGCAAGGTTGACGAGTTGCTGCAGGAAGCTGGATTAAGCATTGTGGAGCCTGATGTGGGCGAGCTGGTGACCAGTCTTGATATGGCCGGGGTTTCGCTGACGTTGTTCTGGCTTGATAAAGACATGGAGCCGCTGTGGACCGCCGCTGCGGATGCGCCGGGCTATCGAAAAGGCAGCGTGACGCCAGCGCAGGCGCTGGATCCTGCCGAGGTAGAGGTGGTGACGCAAGATGAGATTCCCGAGGCTAGCGATGCCTCGCGAAAATTAGCGTGCGGCGTCGTTGAATCGCTCGAAGTGCTCGCAAATACGGTCAATGAAAACTGCGAGATGCTGGGCCAGATTGATGCTGTGGCTGGGGATGGTGATCACGGTATTGGTATGCAGCGGGGCAGCAGGGCTGCGCTTGAAGCGGCCAAAGAGGCTCTTGATGGCGGCGCGGGCGCGGAGACAGTGCTGCAGTGGGCTGGGCAGCGCTGGTCAGACGAAGCGGGCGGTACCTCTGGTGCTATCTGGCGGGTTATCTTAAAAGCGATGGGGGAGTCGCTTGGTAATGAGAAGCCGTTATCAGGACAGCGTCTTGCTGCTGGCGTGGTCAATGCTCGCCAGCAAGTCATGGCATTTGGTAAGGCTGAATTGGGCGATAAAACGCTTGTCGACGTGCTGGTGCCTTTTGCCGATGCCCTGTCGTGGGAGGCTGAGAAAGGCCAGGGAGCTTTGGCTTGCTGGGAATCCGCTGCACGCATAGCGAGTGAGGCTGCTGAGGCTACCAGGCAATTAATTCCCCGTGTTGGCCGCGCACGCCCATTGGCTGAAAAAAGCGTGGGTACGCCTGATGCCGGCTCTGTTTCATTGGCGCTGATTATTCAGGCGCTGATTCCTGTGTTGAAAAAGTGTCAAGCAAGCTGACATGATACATGCCCTTCAATAACCCCTGGATGCCGAGGATGAATGGTCAAGACGCTGCAGATATAGACTTAATGACAGAGATTTCAACGCTCTACTATGTGCAGGGGGAGACGCAGGAAGCGATCGCAAATAGGCTCGGGCATTCGCGTGTGCGAATAGGGCGGCTGCTCAAGCGTGCCCAGGCAGAAGGAATTGTCGATGTCCGAGTGCGCCTGCATCCCGCCGTTAGTGTTGAGATTGAGCAGGAGCTCAAACGGCGCTTTGGCCTGAAGCGAGCGTTGATTGCTCTGGATAATGCCGACCCGGATGTGCAGCGCTCGTCAGTCGCTAGCCTAGTGGCAGACCATCTGTCGCGTAGTTTGACCGATGGCCAGATCGTAGCCGTTGGCATGGGTCGTAACGTGGCCGCCGTGGCGGATAACGTTTTCCTGGCGGAGTCGTTGAAGGTTTCATTTGTGTGCGCAATTGGTGGCTCGCTGCGCGCAGGCGAGCATATGAATCCCGATCATATTTGTCGACGTTTGGCGAGTAGGTTTGGAGGTGATAGTGAGACGCTTTATGCCCCTGCGCTGGTACAGAGCGGTGAACTTAGGGATGCATTGTATGAAAACTCTACCGTGCGCCAGACGCTAGACCGGGCTCGCCGTGCGGATACCGCTTTGATTGGAGTGGGTGACGTAAGTGAAGACAGTAATATGGTGCGTATGGGGTGGTTTTCGGCCCAGGAAATTGCAGAAGCACGGCTCTCTGGAACCGTGGGCGATATGATGGGCTATGACTTTATCGATATCCATGGGAAGCCTTCCGCAACGCAGATGCAGGGGCGTGTGGTGGGACTTAATATACAGGATCTCACGCGTATTCCAGACGTTATTGCTATCGCCAGTGAAAATACTAAAGCGGTTGGGATACTGGGGGCGCTGCGTACCGGGGTTATCGATACCTTGGCGACTAGTGTCACTAACGCGCACACCATTCTGCGTCTCGATGAAGCGACTACCGGGTAAGTGCGCGCTTGATTTGTATTCAAAATCTAGGATTTCTCGGCACCTTACGCTTAGGTCGGCCCAACTTCCTCTGTTGCATTTATTGGCTTTTCTTGGGCATGTGGGCACTCTTTGGCATGCTTGGTTTCCCCCTTGTCCCTCGCTCCGATGTCAGTGATATTTGGCGGGTGCTTGTACATTTGTACGATGCTGGAACATATAGCATGGCTTTAAGTGATGCTTTCGCATGGCCGTAATAATAAATAGTTTCCATTTTTAAAATTTAAATATAAAAAACAGCCAATTATGCTATTGGTCTAAAGTATAAGATTAGAAAATTCCATTATGGATTGACTCAGCTATGCTTAAAGCAGTTAATTCATATGTACACAACAAGATCTTTTGTAAAGCGTGCGCCGCTAGCCAAGCAATACAAGATATATTAGGAGTGAGTAATGCATAACGCCGATAACAACAATCACACCGAACTGCCTCTGACCATGCAAGCCGTCGTAGCCTACGCGCCTGGTGATTATCGTCTTGAAGAGGTGGGCGTGCCGAAGGTGGGAGAGGGTGAAGTCCTGATAAAGGTTGAAGCGTGCGGAATCTGCGCAGGCGATCTCAAAGCCTATGAAGGCGCCCCCAGCTTTTGGGGAGACGAAACCCAGCCCGCTTATATCAAAGCACCGATGATTCCAGGCCATGAGTTTATTGGTCATGTGATGGCTTTAGGAGAGGGTGTTAAAAACCTTGAGGTCGGTGATCGCGTTATTTCCGAGCAAATCGTGCCTTGCTGGGAGTGCCGTTTCTGTAACCGTGGGCAGTACTGGATGTGCGAAAAGCACGATGTGTATGGATTTCAGCACAACGTAAATGGCGGTATGGCTGAATATATGGTCTTTCCTAAAGAAGCCATTAATCACAAGTTGCCAGATGAGATTCCAATGGAGAAAGCGGTTCTTATTGAACCCTATGCTTGTTCGTTACATGCCGTTAAGCGTGCGCAGATTGAACTGGGAGATGTGGTTGTCCTCTCCGGGGCAGGCACCTTAGGGCTAGGAATGATCGGTGCGATCAAAAAGTCCGGGCCTTCCAAGCTGGTCGTACTGGATCTCAATAACAAGCGCTTAGAACTTGCTAAACAGTTTGGTGCTGACATTGTCCTGAATCCCGCTGAAGTCGATGTTATTGACTACGTTAAAGGCATAACGGAAGGCTATGGTTGCGATATCTATATTGAGGCGAGCGGTGCGGTACAGTCGGTAGAGCAAGGTCTTTATATGATCCGTAAATTGGGTCGCTTTGTCGAATTTAGTGTATTCAAAGAGCCAGTGACTGTTGACTGGAGCATTATTAGCGATCGTAAAGAGCTGGATGTACTGGGTGCGCATCTAGGCCCTTATTGTTACCCACCTGTCATTGAAGGCATTGGTAATGGTGATTTCCCAACGGACCATGTGGTGACCCATAAGCTGCCGTTAGCCGAATTTCATCAAGGGCTAGATCTAATGCGCAATGACCCTAACGCGTTAAAGGTTGTGCTTATACCTGGCGGGAAGTAGGTAGTGGAAGTTTCTTATTTATAACTTATTTATAACTACAATGATAACCGGAGTGATTATGTCGGCGACATTAAATTCGGTGCCCGGTGATAAGCGTATCAGGGCCTATGTGGCAGCTGCTTTTGCTTTAGCGCTGGTTGCACTCATGGCGCTTGATACTAAAGTCATTAGTCTTACTGAACTTGAGAGCGCGGTGGGGTTTTCACCACAGCAATTTGCTCAGGAAACATTTCCAGAGATCCAAGCGTATGTCGAGAATAACGCTGTAAATGCATCGGTATTGGCGCCAGAGGTTCTCCAGGATGCCGGAGCGGCAGGTGAGAAATACGGCGTCGCTGCCGGCATTGGCCATATTGTGCCGGTCTCTTTATCTGGAGTTGCTGTAGAAAGCCGGGGGGGCGTTTACACCCTAGAGGTTGCCGATGTGCCTTCAGATATCGTCATTCGTGTGCAAACAGGCCCAGCCATTAATGGCACTACGCTGAGAGATACAACCGGCAATATTCAATTTGGCGACTTTACCAATCAGATTGAGTACCAAGATGTCGGCGCAGCGCTCAATGATGAAATGAAGCGTCAAGTGCTTGCGGATATTTCCGGACAAGAGTTAACCGGAAAAACGTTAGAGGTAGTTGGCTCTTTTACCATGATAAATCCCAAAAACTGGCTAATTACGCCGGTGAGTATAGCGATCATTGAGTGAGGGGCGGCTATGAGTATCGATACATCAACAGTGGAAGTGGCTCCGGTGATTCTTTCTGCACGCAATATCGAAAAGCGTTTCGGTGCCGTGCAAGCCCTCAAAGAAGTGAACTTCGATATATATCGAGGACAGGTGACAACGCTCTTTGGCGAAAATGGAGCGGGTAAATCTACGCTGATGAAAATTTTGTCTGGTGTCATTGCTCAGACGGCTGGGGAGATTGTATTGGAAGGAGAGAGCGTCAGCTTTTCTTCACCGTCGGATGCTGAAGCGCTGGGGATTACCATTATTCATCAGGAGTTGAGCTTGGCCCCTAACCTGAATGTGCGTGACAACATTTTTATGGGGCGTGAGCTGACTAAAGGAAGAGGCAGCGTCGACTATAAAGAAGAGGCACGTCAGGCTGAATTGTTAATGGAGGAGCTGGATGAACCGATCCACCCTCTTACCCTGGTCGAAGATCTACGGGTGGGGCAGCAACAAATCGTTGAAATCGCGAGAGCGCTGTCCAAGAACTCTCGCATTTTGATTATGGATGAACCGACTTCCGCATTGAGTGCCACGGAAGTCGAGACGTTATTCAAAGTCGTCCAGGATCTCAAAAACAAGGGTGTGTCGATTGTTTATATTTCTCACCATTTGGAGGAGGCGCTGCAGATTACCGATCATGCCGTTGTTCTCCGTGATGGGGTCATGACTGCTTATGCCCCACGTAGTGATATCGACCTGCAGTGGATCGTCAGGCATATGGTAGGAGAGAGTTTCGACCTTGGCTCACCGCCCACAGGGTATGAGCAGGGCTCCACCGCGCTCTCTATTCAGAACCTTTACATAAGCGACGATAAAGTGGCAGGTCGCTATGTTGTTGAGGATCTTTCTCTTGATGTGCGCGCAGGCGAGATTGTCTGCATTTATGGGCTAATGGGCGCTGGAAGAACTGAGTTATTGGAGTGTGTGGCAGGGCGAACCCGGCAGTCCAAGGGAGATATCTTGCTCAACTCAACTGACGTATCCCATTACAACATTGCACAGCGAATCGAGAGAGGGTTGGTGTTAGTGCCTGAGGATCGCCAGCGTGATGGGTTAGTACCCACCCTGTCAGTCGGTAGAAATCTGTCGCTAGCCAGTATTCATGCGTTTACTCGCAAGGGGCTTACTTCTTCCAGCTTGGAGGCAGAAATGATTAATTCAGCTATCGATAAGGTGCACATTAAAACAGACGGCGGGGAGGCTTCCATTGGTTCATTGTCTGGCGGTAACCAGCAAAAAGTGGTGATCGGTAAGATGTTGGCTACCCATCCAGACGTCATCATACTTGATGAGCCAAGCCGTGGTATCGACGTGGGTGCCAAGGCCGAAGTGTTCAAGTTATTGAGCCAAGGGGCTCGGCGGGGGTTGGCGGTTGTCTTTACAACATCTGAAGTGAGCGAGTGCTTGAGTATTCCACACAGAGTGCTGGTGATGAGCAAAGGACGGATCTCCGCTGAATTCAAACCGGGTGTAACGAAAGATGAAATTATGGCTGCTTCGGGCGAATCAGTTGCTGCATGATTATTCAATCGGATAGGTAATGACTATGTCTCATCACAACAATAACGCGTTACAAGTTGAAAAAGACAGTATCGATATCGTCAAGATTTTGCTGGAAGGTAGGGCTTTTTTTGCATTAATCGTGATCATTATTGTCTTTTCCATACTCTCGCCTGTTTATTTTTCAACGGGTAATTTTTTAACCATGTCTTCGCATGTGGCTGTTTTTGGCTTGCTAGGCATTGGCATGCTGTTTGTCATTCTGACTGGCGGTATCGATTTATCGGTTGGCTCTACGTTGGCACTTTGCGGAGTGTTCGCGGGTATGTTGTTAGAAGGGGTGGAGATTGAAGCGTTTAATTTGGCTTTCTTTCCTTCAGTGTGGGTCGTCGTGGTCCTTACCTGCTTACTGGGCGGCCTCGTGGGGGCTATCAATGGCGTATTAGTTGCCTACTTCAAAGTGCCTGCTTTCGTGGCCACACTGGGCATGTTGTATGTCGCGCGTGGAGCCGCACTGCTGCTAACCGATGGGTTAACGTTCAATAGTTTAAGTGGTGACCCTACATTAGGTAATACTGGGTTTGAATGGCTTGGGTTTAATAAACTATTCGGTATACCTGTAGGTGTTTTGATTCTCTTTTGTGCTGCGGTTATTTGCATGTTGGCGCTCAGTCGTACGCCGTTTGGCCGGTGGATTTACTCTACCGGTGGCAATGCGCGTGCTGCAGAGCTATCAGGGGTGCCCGTCAATCGCGTTAAGCTCTCCGTCTACATTATTTCCGGCGTGTGCGCAGCCCTGGCTGGGATTGTGCTTGCCTCACAGTTGACCTCTGCTGGGCCTACGGCAGGTACTACCTATGAGCTGACAGCGATTGCTGCTGTTGTTATCGGTGGCGCCTCACTGATGGGGGGACGTGGCACGGTTCGAAATACTTTATTGGGCGCATTTGTAATTGGCTTTCTCGCCGACGGTCTGGTCATCATCGGTGTGTCTGCTTATTGGCAAATGGTCTTCACGGGTAGCGTGATTGTCTTTGCTGTCATGTTAAATAATGTCCAATACAGTGCTAAACACAAGTCCTCTCAACAAGCCGAGAAAACGACAGAAAGTAAGCGTGAAGGTTCTAGAGCAAGTGCTACTTAACGTAGCATTGCTTAGAAGTGTGGCCTGCTCAGGTCTACCGATTCAAAGACCAACAATCATAACTATGAGGTAATAATCATGCTTCCAAAAAGTAAAAAAGTGCTTTTTACAGCTCTCGCCAGTGTCTCGATGCTCTTTAGTAGCTCTATAGTTGCTCAGGACAAGGGACTGATCTCAATTATTGTCAATGATATGTCAAATCCCTATTGGCAAACGGAAGGAACAATTGCTGAGCGTACAGCAGAAGAATTGGGCTATGATGCAAATGTAAGTTCCCATGTGGGTGACACCAACACTGAAAGCAATCAGGTCGATACGGCAATTACCAATGGGGCTAAAGCAATCATTCTCGACCCTGCTAATGCGGACGGTTCCATTGGCGCTGTGCGAAGAGCAATCGAGGCGGGAATTCCGGTATTTATTATTAACGCTGAGATTAACCAGCAGGGATTGGCCAAAGCGCAACTGGTTTCCAATAATGCGCAAGGAGCCGCGTTAGGAGCGCAACAGTGGGCAATGCAACTAGATGGCGAGGGATCCTATATAGAGTTAAAGGGACCCCCTTCTGATAATAATGCTGCGACAAGATCCAATGGCTATGAGACGGTGCTTAGCCAATACCCCGATCTTAGCCTTGCTGCGTCTGACATCGCTAACTGGGATCGGACGGAAGGGCGCAATAAAATGCAGAGCATGCTCCGTTCTCATCCTGATATTCGAGGCGTCATTAGTGGTAACGACGAAATGGCCTTAGGTGCCATTGTGGCTCTAAAACAGGAGGGGCGGCTAGACGATGTAATAGTAGGTGGTTTTGACGGTTCACCAGATGCTGTTGATGCGGTTCGCTCGGGTGAACTGGCCTATACCGTTCTACAGCCGGTGGCCGTATTTGCAGAACATGCAGTAAAAATTGCTGATCATTATATTAATACCGGAGAAACAGGGTTGGATAGTGAAAAACAGCTTTATGACTGTTTCCTTATTACTCAAGATAATGTAGATAGCTATACCTCCCCCTTTGTGTTGGAATAATAGGTTTTAGAAGAGTAAGCGTTAGAAGAGTAGGTGTTAGAGGAACTTGCCTAGAGGCCAGTCAGCTTTAAAGCTGGCTGGCTTTTTGAATAAGAGGGGGTGTCAATGATCTTTAATTTTGGTTCCATCAATATCGATTATACTTACCGTGTACCCTATTTTGTCCGCCCTGGCGAAACCTTGGAAAGCGGTGATTATAATATTGGGTTAGGTGGAAAAGGCGTCAATCAGTCACTGGCAATAGCGCGTGCCAAAGGAAGGGTGAGTCACTGGGGGCGAGTTTCATCGATAGATGCCTGGGTGACCAGTGAGCTTGAGTCTGCGGGTGTTGGTGTGAAAGATGTCGAATTGACCTCAGAGCCAAGTGGGCATGCCATTATTCAAATTGACGCACTGGGTGAAAACGCTATTCTTTTGTTCTCTGGCGCCAATCATGGTTTTACGCAGGAGAAAATGACGGCTCTTATTGCGCAAACCGCTCCTGGCGACACAATACTTATTCAGAACGAATGTAACGGGCTTGATCAGCTTATTCCATTAGCAGTGAGCCACGGCTGCAAGGTGATATTTAACCCAGCACCAATGACCTCGAAGGTATCATCACTCCCTCTAGACCAATGTGAACTGCTTTTTTTTAACCGTACAGAGGCCGCCGCTTTATTAGAGATGCCGGTAGAGTCGAGCGCCGCAGATTTGCTAAGGCGTTGTAAAGAATCGCTTGGCGATGTCGAGGTGGTTCTTACCCTAGGTAGCGAGGGGGCTTGGTATCAGCGCAGCAGTGAGACTCTTTTTCAATCGGCTTTAAAGGTAAAGGCCATCGATACAACGGCCGCAGGCGATACCTTTGTGGGTTACTTCCTTGCCGCTAGGCAAGCTGGCCTAAAGCCTTCACAGTGTTTGCAAAGGGCAACAGCGGCGGCTGCCCTGGCGGTTCAAAAACGCGGCGCTGCCAGTAGTATTCCAATGGCGGAAGAGGTTGATAGATTGATGTGTCAACAAGAAGCGCTATAGAGTGCGGCAGCGATTTGTTTTCAGCATTATCTTAATCACTTTATCTTAGCGTCTTCAGAAGGCCGGCGGCAGTGACGCCCCGGCCACTAAGGACCATATCCGAATCAGGATCCTCCGAAATCAGCGGATTGTTCACGCCATAGTGCCGCCTCGTGGCGTAGGGTGCTGGCGAGCAGTGCGATGTCGTTGGGGCCGGCCACGAAGCGGTAGCCACTATTGGTCAGAGTGGTGACATCGCGACCGGGCCCGGTGATGGTGCCCATCCAGCGCCCGCTATTGGCGATGCGGCGCTCAAGATCCTCAATCAGACTGCGTACCTCGGGTGCCTCGAGACGTTCGAGCAAGCCCATTGAGCCCGCCAGGTCGTTGGGGCCGATGAACAGCATGTCTATGCCATCGACCTCGGCGATCGCCTCGACGTTATCTGCCCCTTCAGTATGCTCGATCTGGGTGATCAACAGCAGGTCATCGTTGGCTTGACTGGCGTAATCACTGAAAGCGCCGTAGCCTGAGGCGCGTACGATAGGAGCCGCATAGCCACGCTGTCCATGAGGAGGGTAGCGGCAGGCATCGACGATAGCTTGAGCCTGTGCGGCGCTATTGACCATCGGCACCATGATCGAGCGTACCCCCATATCCAGGATCTTCTTCAGGTAGGTGGGGTCGTTGGCGGGAATGCGTAAAACCGCTTCACCACCTGCTGCTTCGATGGCGCGAACTAGATGCGCGGTATGCTCGAGGCTGGAGACACCGTGCTCGTTGTCGATCAGAATGGTTTTCCAACCGGCCCAAACGGCAATTTCGGCTAGTTCGGGGCTGGCGCTTTCCAACCACAGGGCGCTAATGGCTCGACCCTGCTTAAGGGCAAGTTTGGTACGGTTGCGATGGCTCATGGATAGGTTTCCGTTTCCGCAGAGGGGCTAGGATGGCGACGACGCTGAACACTCTCATAGATACCGCGAGTCAGCAGCAACGCCCAGAGCAGCAGGGTGAGTGTGCCTAGCGCCGCCGCCCAGGGGCGATCGAAGAAGGCCAGCAAGTCGCCTTGGGCCTTCATCATCGATGTCATGAAGTTTTCCTCGACGATTGTGCCGAGAACGATACCCAGTATGGCGGGCGCTAGAGGAAAGCCATTGGCCTCCATGGCGTAACCCAGGACACCCAGCGCCAATACTGTCCAGATGGCAATGACCGAGTTGGTAATGGCGTAAGCTCCCACCAACGAGAACAGTAGTACACAGGGCATGAGGACCCGACGCGGGATACGTACCACCTGACTGGAAGCCATGATCACCAACAGGCCAGCAGGGATCATCGCGAGATTGCTTAGTGCGAAGGCGCCGTAAAGGGTATGTACCAGTTCTGGTGACTCGGTAAATATCTGCGGCCCAGGTGACATCCCGTTGAGTAGCAGGATGCCGATGGCAATAGCCGTGACGCTATCGCCGGGGATACCGAACACCAATGCTGGCGTCCAGGCGCCACCGATAGCGGCATTGTTGGCGGAGCCACCATCGGTTACGCCCTCAATGTACCCCGTACCGTAGCGTTCGGGATGGCGCGAGAAGCGCCGTGAAATCGCATAACAGATCCAAGCGGCGATATCTGCCCCGGCGCCGGGCAGCGCGCCGATCAGGGTGCCAAGTACGCTGGAGCGGGCGATGTTGCGCTTGAAGCGGCGCAGTACGAGCGCTGCCTCACGCAGCGCTTTGGAAAATGACTCTTGTACTGCATTGGCAGGTTGGTCGCGATGTCCTATCTGTGCACTGCGCAGAATCTCGCTGAGCGCAAACAGGCCGATGATGGCGGGAATAAAGCTAATGCCATCGAACAGTTCGTAATTGCCGAAGGTGAAGCGTGGATGGCCGACGGCGACATCGATGCCGATAGTGGCGATAAATAGGCCGAGGAAGAGGCTGGAAAAGCTCTTGGCGACGCTACCGTTACTAGTTAGTACCGCGCAACTCAGTCCTAGGCAGGCCAGCCAGAAGGTTTCGAAGCTGGAAAACTGCACTGCGACACGGGCCAACTGAGGGGCAATGAGCGCTAGAAGGGCGACACCCACCAGGCCTCCAATGCAGGCGGCGAACAATGACACCATCAGCGTCGAGCGGGAGCGTCCTGCGCGTGACAGGCGGTAAGCGTCCTCGACGTAGGCCGCGGAGGCGGGCGTGCCGGGGATACGCATCAAGGTGCCGGGTACGTCGCCAGCGAAAATCGCTGTGGTAGTTGTGGCGACAATGGCGCTGATGGCGATCAACGGATCCATGAAGTAGGTAAAGGGCACCAGAAGGGCCACCGCCATGGTAGCGGTTAGGCCCGGCATGGCGCCGATGAAAGTGCCATAGAGCGTACAGGCGGCGATGACCGCTAGAGACGCTGGACTGAATAGGGCAGTAAGGGTCGAGGCGCTCATAGCGTCACCATGCCATTGGTGTCAGCAGGCCCCAGGGGAGCGGGACGCGCAGCAGTGAATAGAACAGCAGATGCACGCTGATCACCAGGGGTAGCGCTAGCAGCACTGCGCCCCCAGCACGCATCCCGAAGATCAGGGCTGTGGCGGAGACTGCCATTAAGGAAGCAATATGAAAGCCCAGGGGGGCGAGCAATAGGCCATAGCCGAGTATCACGATCAGCAGGGCCAGGGGGCGTGCCGCCATCCGCCAGCCTGTTTGCCGAGGCGGCATCGTCGAAGTGCTCGGCGCCTTCCGCCGCCCCCGCGACCCAAAGCCGATTAGCGCTCCGCAAACTATCAGGCCAATCGCCGCGATAGAGGGAAACAGGCCGGGGCCGTACTCCAGCCCGGCCAGGGACGGGAAGGTTGAGGCGCGCCAGAGCACCAGTGCGCCGAAGAGAACCAGTAGGCTCCCCGACAATCGATCATTGCACATGAACACCTCCTGCTTATCAATCGGCCTCGCTTATTTGGCGAGGCCGATCGCTTCGACCACTTCGCCCAATTGACGATCAGCCTCAGCGAGGAGTTGAGCGGTCTCGTGACGATTTTCGAACACTACCTGAGTGCCACTGCTGCGCTTGAACTCGGCCCAGGCTTCACTGTTGATAGCTGTCTCGATTGCTTGCTCGTAGGTGCAGGCGATCTCGTCCGGTAGACCGTCAGGGCCGCTGACCGTCACAAAGGCACTTAGTGTCCATCCACTCTCCAGTGTGTCAGCTGTCAAAGGGACTTCAGGCATCTGTTCCATCGGAGTATCGCTCATGTAGCCCAGCGCCTTTAGTTCCCCCTGTTCGATCAGGTTGCGGGCCTCAGCGAGTGAAGGTGTCGCAACATCAATGCCCCCTGCCATCAGTTCCTTGAGTGCAGGCCCAGCACCTTGGCTGGGGATCCAGCGAATGGCGTCGGGAGCCAGTCCTTCGGCCTTGAGCATACCGGCTAGGGCGAGATGCCAGATGCCGCCCTGGGCAGTTCCCGAAGCGGTCAATTCTCCGGGGTTCTGGCGTGCCTCGTCGAGTAGATCCTCAAGCGTTTCGTAGGGTGAATTATTTTGTACCACTACCCCAGGCGAGCTGCGGTTAATCAATGCGATGGGCGTGATGTCCTGGTAGGTCAGCGGTGTTAGGCCGAGCCAGTGCATGGTGTCGATCTCGACAGTGGCGGCACCAATGGTATAGCCGTCAGGTTTGCCTCGCGCGAGTGAGGTGTGGCCTACAACGCCGTTTCCACCGGTACGGTTGACGACGTTGAAGGGCACGCCCATTTCTTCTTCGAGCAGGCTGGCCAACCGACGTGCATTGGCGTCGGTGCCGCCACCGGTACCCCAGGGAACGATGAAGGTAACGGCTCGTTCGGGCTGCCAGTGACAGGTTTCAGGGTTATCGGCTGAGGCGGAAGTAGCTGCCAACGAGGTCCATAGGGCCAGTGAGATAGTCATTATTGTTGTCGAATTTGTGCTCATCATGCTGCGTGCTCCTGGCAGTGGCGAGGGATATTGACGGCGTTTTTTGATAGTTGTTGGGATGCCTTCATTGTCATTTTTTACCTAGTTCAATCGATTGAATAAATACAACTTTGGTCGTTATAGAATTGGAATTCCGTGTTTACGAGGCTTGCGATATCACTAAAAAAGCCGCTATGAGAGTATGTTGCTCATAATTCCAAAAGGAGGCTGGCGCACTAGATCGCGTTCCGTCGCCTATAAATCATGGGAGTTGAGTTTTTTATATGGCAAGTCGTCCGACACTTAAAACTATCGCCGATCAGGTAGGCGTCACCGTTTCCGCAGTATCATTAGCCCTGCGTAATGATCTGCGAATTTCCCAAGCGACGCGGGAGCGTATACAACAGGCTGCGAAGGAGCTGGGTTACGTCTATAACCGGCATGCGGCGGGGTTGCGGAGAGGCGATAGCGGCACTGTAGCGGTATGCCTTAATGATCTGAGCAACCCCTTTTTCACCGAATTCCTTGGGCATATGGAAGCGCGCTTCCGCGAGGCGGATCGCATGATGCTGTTCTGCCATGCCCATGAAACACCATCGATTCAGGCGCGCTTCATTCGTCAGATGGCCGAGCATGGTGCCGCGGGGCTGATTTTAGTGCCTGTCGCCGGTACCACCCGAGAAGATCTTGATGGGCCGCAGGTAAGGCATCTACAGGATTTTCCGCTGGTGCTGATTTCCCGGGATGTCGCTGATACAAGTTTCGATCGAGTCATCAACGACGATGTGCTAGGCATCCGTCTTTTATTCGAACACTTATATGAAGCAGGGCATAGGCGCTTTGCTTGGTTGGGTGGTGGCGGTGATACGTCCACTGCCCGTGATCGAGAATGCTCCTTCCGGCAGCAGATGGATGCTGCCGGTTTGCCTGTCACCAGTGATTCGGTTCACCACGGGCCAACGACACTGGAATTCGGTGACGCCATGCTAAAGCGGCTGCTTGCGATGCCGGAACCACCGACCGCAATTATGTGTTTTTCGGACATTATCGCCTTTGGTGTGCTGGCGGCGTGCTACCGGCATGGGGTGCGCCCAGGTGTGGATATTTCTGTCACCGGTTTCGATGATATGGCTGCGGCCGCCTACTCGGCACCAGCATTGACCAGTGTGCGGGTGCGCACTGACCTAATTGGCCAGTGTGCCAGTGAGTTGCTGCTTTCTCGTATGGCGGGGGAGCAATTTCCGCCGGTTCGGAAGGTAATACCGCCCGAGCTGGTGGTGCGGGCGAGTACCGGGCCGGCAGCATGAGCTTTGCACTCACCTGACCTCCGCTACGGCGAAGATAGCGGTGATGGTAACCGAACGTCCTTAAATGGACGCCTATCGATCCGATCCTGCGCTACCCAACCCAACCCAAGAGACAAACCCAACCTAAACCTACACCCATGATGCCCACGTTATCAGCGTTAGGGCGTCACTTTGGGTCAGCCTCATGAGTTGAAAAGGCTTGAGTTACTTTGCAGCAAAGAGCCTAAACGGCTAGTTAAGCGTCAACCGTCTATGAATTGACTCAGGTAGCGAGCTAACATTCAGATTGCCCGCTACCTAAGCATCTCCACAATTTTGGCAGTGGTTTATCTTAGTCCTTGAATCCTTCGATGGTTTTCCAAAGTCATTACCAACGCTGCAGCCGCTTCCTTGCCTTTGGCACGGAAATGGTCATAGAAAAAATCATGATGTGTGCTGTGTTCATGGAAATGATGCGGCGTCAGCACGACAGAAAGTATGGGAATTTCTGTTTCCAGTTGCACCTGCATCATGCCTTCAACCACTGCTTGAGCCACGAAGTCGTGGCGATAGATGCCTCCATCAATAACAAAGCCCGCACCCACAATGGCGCTGTAACGACCTGTTTTGGCTAGCAACTTAGCTTGAAGAGGCACTTCATACGCCCCCGCGACTTGGAATATTTCTATTTGATCAGCGGAAAAGCCATGCTCGCTGGCAAGTTGAGCAATAAATGCTTCTCTGGCTTGGGCAACAATATCGTGATGCCAAGACGCTTCGATAAAGGCAACGCGAGGGAATGAAGAAAGTTGGGTCTGATTCATGGTCATCCTATGGGGATTGTTTACCAGAACCAGGGCATGAGGCATCCAATAGCACAGCACCCGCATGCGTTGTAACGCTACGGGTAATATCACTAGGAAACCTTCTCTTTTATCCGGACTATTACCGTCGGCTTCGGAATCTCACCGAATCTGCTGTCCTCAACCGTTAGGTTACACCTCTGGTTGAGCGCTCGTGGGCTTATCCGCATCAATAAAGATATGGCATCACCACCGGTGGGGACTTACACCCCGCCCTGAGAAAGTTCGCCATTACTGGCGGAAGACATTATACGCTGGCTGGCCGGCAGATACAGATAGCATGACCAAAAAATTAAGATGATGGATGACGTCTTGAAGGTGAGCTTAGCAACCAAAACCATATATCTTCGCCATCATTGAAGCCCAAGCCGCTGGTTCAATGCTAAACTATTGGATGTAATTAGCAGGTTAATTATTGCGTCAGTAGGGACAGATTTTAAGATTTAGGGAGTCGATGTGAAGGGCGTCGTGTTGAATGCAGGGAGCGCAAAAGCGCTGACAATATCACTAACCGTTGGCGCCGTTGGCGGTACGCTGTTTCAACTGTCCGGTCTGCCCCTTGCATGGATGCTTGGCCCTCTTATTGCCAACCTCGTGGTCTCTTCACAAGGTGTGAAGGTCGAAGTGCCTGAGCCACTGCGTAACGTATTTCTAGCCGTCATGGGGTTGGTGTTGGGTAGCCAGGTGACGCCGCAGTTGGCTCATCGCGTACTGGATTGGCCGGTTTCTGCTGCTCTCTTGCTGCTGGGAGTAGCCGCCTCCACCGCCGTAGCCGCTGCCTGGTACCGGCGCTGTGGTTTCGACCCCGTCAGTGCCTGGTTTGGTGCCTCGCCCGGCGCGATGACGGCGATGATTCTGTTGGGCGAAAAGTGCGGTGGCGACCCCCAGCGTATTGCAGTCGCGCAGTCGCTGCGCATCATTTTAGTGATTCTTTTTTTGCCGCCGCTATTTTGGGCCTATGAGGGCGGAGGCGAGGGCATCGGCCCTGTTCATAGCAGTTTTGAACACGGCTGGATGCTACTGATGATCCCGCTGCTGTTGCCGCTAGGACGCTGGCTGCGAATTCCCAGCCCTGCACTGCTGGCACCACTGCTAGCCGCTGCTCTATTATCCGGTGTTGATATTGCCAGTTTCGCTCTCCCGGAATGGGGGATGAACCTGATGCTGTGGGTGCTGGGCAGTGCCATTGGTTCGCGCTTTCAGGGCATGACGCGAAAGCTTTTTGGCCGCTATTTATGGCAGTCTGGTGTGGCGACGCTGTTAGCGTTGCTGGTACTGGCACTCTTTGCTGAGCTGATTCACCAACTGTTAGGGGTAGGGCGCGATGTGGCGCTGTTGGCGCTGGCGCCGGGGGGCATTGGCGAAATGGCTATTTTGGCCGTCGCGCTCAATATCGACCCGGTGTTTGTTGCCTTTCACCACCTGCTGCGCATGGTCACGCTGATGATCATTGCGCCTTTTTGGGCGCGTTGGCTGCTGCGCCACGCCACTTCTTAAATCTTAAACAATCAAACTGTTACATAAATAAGTTAACGTCTGTCACATCAATTTCAGACACACCAATTCCAGACACACCAATGCCAGTCACGTAAGGAAGCCTCATGCTATCGCGTGTTTTACAGCCGCTATTTCGTTACTTCGAAACGCGGGTAAACCCTTATCCGGAAGGCGAGGTTAAAACGCCGCCTAAGGGCTTAATGCCGTTTATTGTGCACTTTTCCCGTCCGATGCTGCCGCTGTTGCTGCTAATGACGCTGTTCACGGCGCTGGTCTCGGCGGCTGAAGTGGTTTTCTTTAGCTACATGGGGCAACTGGTCGATTGGCTGGGCAACGTTGAACGTGCAGGCTTTTGGGCTGAAAACGGCCTGTGGCTTGCTGGTCTGGGGCTATTGCTGCTGATCGGTTTGCCGCTATTGGTGCTGATGCAGTCATTGGTCACCCATCAGAGTATTTTCGGTAACTACCCGATGATCGGCCGCTGGCTATCCCACCGCCATATGCTTAGCCAGAGCCTGGCATTTTATCAGGACGAATTTGCCGGGCGGGTGTCGCAAAAGGTGATGCAAACGGCGTTGGCGATCCGCGAGACCGTCACCAAGGTGATGGATTTATTGGTCTACGCCATCGTCTATTTCACTGGCGCGGCCTACCTGCTGGGCCGGGCGGATCTTTTGCTGCTGATCCCACTGGGACTGTGGCTGGTGGGCTACCTGTCGATCATGCGCTACTTCGTACCGCGCCTGCGCGATGTCTCCATGGCACAGGCGGACGCCCGTGCCCAAATGACCGGCCGCGTGGTGGACAGCTACAGCAATATCCAGACCATCAAGCTGTTTGCCGACACCGAGCGCGAGCAGCGCTACGCCAAAGATGCTATGGAAGGCTTTATGGTCACCGTTCACCGCCAGATGCGCTTGGTGACGATCATGAGCGTGGGTTTGACGCTGCTCAACACGGCGCTGTTGGTGGGCACTGCGGCCATGGCGATCAGCGCCTGGTACACGGAGGCGATTTCCCTGGGCGTTTTGGCGATTGCCATCGCGCTGGTCATGCGTATCCGTTTTATGTCTGACTGGATATTGTGGGAAGTCGCCGGGTTGTTTGAAAATATCGGCACGGTTCAAGATGGCATGAACACCATCGCTCAGAAGCCCACGATCAACGATGCGCCCAATGCTAAAGCGCTTCAGGTTCCCCATGGCGAAATTGTGTTTGATGCGCTGCGCTTTCAATACGCCCAGGCGAAAGGGGAGAGTAAAAACGTCTTTGATGGACTCAGCCTGACCATCAAGCCCGGCGAGAAAATCGGCCTGATCGGCCGTTCCGGGGCGGGTAAATCCACCCTGGCCAATCTGCTGCTGCGTTTTTATGACTTGCAAGGTGGGCAGATATTGATCGATGGGCAAAACATTGCCGAGGTGACTCAAACCTCTTTGCGCCACCAGATTGGCATGGTCACCCAAGACACCTCGCTGCTGCACCGCTCGCTGCGTGACAACATCCGTTACGGCAGTCCCCACGCCAGTGACGAAGACGTTTGGAACGCGGTGTGCCGCGCCCATGCGGATACCTTTATCAATGATCTGGTCGACCCGAAAGGGCGTCGCGGCCTGGATGCCCATGTGGGCGAGCGCGGTGTGAAGCTTTCCGGCGGGCAGCGCCAGCGGATCGCTATCGCCCGGGTGCTGCTCAAAAATGCCCCTATTCTGGTTCTGGACGAGGCCACCTCGGCGCTGGACTCGGAAGTGGAGGCTGCCATTCAAGAGCAGCTGGATACGCTGATGGAAGGCAAAACGGTGATTGCCATCGCGCATCGGCTGTCGACCATTGCAATGCTTGATCGGTTAATTGTGGTGGATGAAGGGCGCATGGTGGAAAGTGGCACGCATCAGGAGCTGCTTGCACGCAACGGCATTTATGCCAGCCTTTGGCAGCGCCAGTCAGGTGGCTTCCTGGGCCTTGATATCGACGGCAACGGCCCCAACCAACAGTAGATACATACATCAATGTACATATTCGAACTGTACATAATGAGGTAACGATGAAAGCGATCAAGCTGAATCAGCCCGGCGGTTTGGACAAGTTGGACGTTGTCGACATGGAAGCGCCTGGGGAGCCGGGCCCTGGTGAAATCCGAGTACGTCTACACGCCAGTTCTCTGAATTTCCACGACTACGCCGTGGTCGCTGGGATGATTCCCACCGACGATGGGCGTATTCCCATGTCTGACGGCGCGGGCGTTGTCGAAGCCGTGGGCGATGGTGTCAGTGAGTTCGCGGTGGGCGACCACGTGGTATCGACCTTCTTTCCCCACTGGTTGGAAGGCCCGGCGCGTGTCGGTGATTTTCGCACCACGCCAGGTGACGGCGTGGATGGCTACGCTCGTGAGCAGGTTGTACGCCCGGCTGAGTGGTTTACCCATCAGCCCAAGGGCTATAGCCATGCGGAATCCGCTACCTTAACCACCGCTGGCTTAACCGCTTGGCGAGCACTGGTCGTCGATGGTGGCATTAAAGCGGGCGACAGCGTGCTGGTGCTGGGCACCGGCGGGGTATCTATTTTTGCCCTGCAGTTTGCCCGATTAATGGGCGCGCGGGTAATCGCTACTTCTTCATCTAACGAAAAGCTGGCGCGGCTGCGTGAGATGGGCGCCGAGCACACCATCAACTATAAAGAGACGCCTGATTGGGGTAAGCGGGTGAAAGAGCTGACCAACGGCGAAGGCGTTGATCATATCGTCGAAGTGGGCGGGCCAGGTACGCTGCCGCAATCCTTTGATGCGATCAAAATCGGTGGGCATATCGCCTTGATTGGTATCCTCACTGGGCGTGAGGGTGAAATACCGACAGCTAAATTAATGGCCAAGCAGGCGAGTTTGAAAGGCTTGATTGTGGGCAGTCGTCGCAACCAGATCGAGATGATTCGTGCGCTGGAAACATTCGATATGCACCCGATCATTGACCGCGAATTCCCGCTTGCCGAGATCGCCGACGCTTTCCGCCACCAGGAATCTGGCCAGCACTTCGGCAAGATCTGCCTGACGTTTTAAAACAGTTGGCTTACTTTCGAGGAAGTGAGTCATAGACAAACAGTTTGCACGCCTTGCGCACTTGCCGGGCGTGCAAGTGCAGACTAATCTGGCAAGCGGCTGTAGACCACGCCTTTTACTTCAAGCTCCAATATCTCATCGTAGGGCACCATCACGCCTTCAACGTCACCCGGTGTGCGATGGCTGTTCTTAATCTCGGTTTCAGGTATCACCTTTACGCCCATTAGCCCAACGTGCTGGATTCTGGCGCTAAAGCGATTGCCCTCATGCTCAATCAGTAGCCGCTCACCGGCAATACACTTCTCGAGCTTGGCGTGGAGTTCTGTTTCGCTAACGTGGACAACACTCATTGCTTTCTCCTTTAGCTTTTGCCATTGCTCTCGCAATAAAATAATAATCCGTTATGTGCGCTAACGACTGTCTATCAAGACTTTATTTTAGACCATAAGTTCGTCTATGAGGTTAGAAGCTGCGCGCACCGTGCTAAAGTGAACGCTTATTGCTAACCATAGGGACAAGGTCATGGGGGAGCATTCATCATCAGCCGACACGCCGCTGTGGGCGGTCGTCGAGCTCGATCAGTTTCGTACCCCTGAGCAGACCCAGGCAAGCCAATGGCGACGTTCGTTGCGTTCGGCTTCGACGTGGCTGGTAGGCAAAAACAGCGCTGAGCAGCAGGTAAAAGAAGAGCATGAACTGCGTGCGTTGCCCGAGGTTAAGCTAGCGCATTTAGTGCCGCCCATCGATTGGGCGCCCGCCGCAAGGGCTTTGGCGCAGCAGCTAAAAGGCCAGCAAGCGCCGGTTACGTTTTTTATTACCCCGCCGCACAGCGGCCATGTTTCTGTGGTGAGTCAGTGGGCGGAACAGCACCACTTTGCCTGTTTGCCGCCACCCACGCTCAGCGAGCTTGCCGAAGGCGACACTCAGTGGGTAGAGCGTTGTGCCAATCAACGCGAGTGGGCTGTTCCCGCATTAGAACGCTACTTTTTACGCCACACTCAGGGTATTCAGGGCGTACGTGAATTTCTTGAGCGCGCCTTAAGTGGCCGCTTGGGGCAGGGTGTGATTGGCTGTGACAGCTGGGCGTATGCCTACCTACAAGAAGTGGTCGGTATCGAGGGCGCGCCGGTATTTACCCTTCAAGCCATGGAGGGCGAACAGCTGTCGCAGTACTTTGCGAAGATTGCGACCCATGAGGGACAGTCTCCGTTGGTCTACAGCACGCGAACCGGTAAGCCAGTATTGACTGAATCAGCAACCCAGCATGGCGACAAAGCCCCTAACAAAGAGCTACAGCGCTTAGCTGCTCACTGTCGTGGTCATATAGGTCTTGCTTGGCACTACTGGCGCGAGCGGCTGCGTGAGCCAACAGCAGACGATGAAGAGGCGCTGTGGCTGGTCGATGCCCTCGCCGAGGCAGAACTCTCCACAGATACCGGGGATATCGCCACGCTGGTGCTGCATGCGTTATTGGTTCATGGCGGTCTGGATGACCACTCCCTCGGGCAGGTGTTGCCGTTTTCACACCACGAGGCACTCAATGCCCGGTTAGCTTTGCAGCGCAAAGGGATTGTTTCAAGCAGCGAAGGGCGTTGGCAGATCACACCGTTAAGCTACGCAAGCGTTCGCCAGCTATTGGAATCGCGCAATTATCTGGTTGATCCCCTTTAAGTCGCCGCGCTAACAGCGACAGGCCTGCGGAGGGCACCCATGGACGAACAACAAAAGTACGCACGATTGTTTAACGATATTGATAGCCAAGCGATGATTACCCTTGGGGTGGTGCTGCTATCGACCATTGTGCTGATTATTGTCAGCCAGCGGGGGCTTAACTGGCTGGCCACTCGGTTACACGGGCAAGTGCGTTTCCGCATTTTTGCCTTGGTGCCTCTAACGCGCCTACTGATTTTGATTACTGCACTGGCCATCATCGTACCGATTATTATCGAGCCATCGCTACGTAATATGGTCACGTTGCTGGGAGCACTTGGCTTAGCCATTGGTTTTGCCATGAAGGATTACGTAAGCAGCTTGATTGCGGGTGTTGTTTCGGCGATTGAACTGCCTTATCGCCCAGGGGACTGGGTTAATATTGAAGGCACTTACGGCGAGGTTAAGCACGTCGGTTTGCGCACGGTAGATATTCAGACGCCCGACGATGATTTAGTCGCCGTGCCGCACTTAAAGTTGTGGGATCACGCCGTTTACAACGCTAATAATGGCGGTACCAGCCTGCAGTGCGTGGCGAGTTTTTACCTTCACCCCGAGCACGAAGCAGGCTGGGTACGTAAAGCGCTGCGCGATGTGGCGTTAACCAGCGCCTATCTGAAGTTCGATAAGCCAATTATTGTGGTGGCCGAAGAGAAACCCTGGGGCACCCACTACCGCATACGCGCTTACCCGGTGGATCCGCGCCAGCAGTTTTTGTTTATTACCGATCTAACTGTGCGCGGTAAAACAGTGCTGAGTGCCGCAGGCGTGCAGTCAGCGATGTTGCCACCGGATGCTGCCCTGGATGCACGCAACGCGGCAGAATCTTCTTACTAACAGGCCTTAGGCGTCTGTAGACTCGGGCAGCTCACCGCTGTGATAGACGTTTTGCACATCGTCCAGTTCGTTGAGCATGCCTAGGAATTTTTCGAACATCGCTACATCATCGCCTTCCACCGGGGTGGTGGTTTGCGGCAGGAACTGAATCTCGTCTGCCTCAAAGTCAATCTCACCGAAGGCATCTAATAATGCCTGTTTGGCTTTGGCGTAGTCGGTATGTGGGGCAAAAACGGTGATCCTCTCACCCTCTTGCTCAATATCGGTGACATCCACATCGGCTTCCATCAGCGCTTCAAGCACGGCTTCTTCATCGCTTCCGGCGAAGGAGAAGATAGCGCAGTGGTCAAACATATGGCTGACGCTACCGGGAGTGCCGATTTTGCTCTTGGTTTTGGTGAAGCAGCCGCGCACATCGCCAAAGGTGCGGTTGGGGTTGTCGGTAAGGCAGTCGACAATCACCATCACATTGCCAGGGCCGAAGCCTTCGTAGCGTGCGGGCGAGAAATCCTCGCCACCGGCACCGCTGGCTTTGTCGAGCGCTTTATCAATAACGTGAGAGGGCACCTGATCTTTTTTGGCCCGCTCCATTAAGCCGCGCAGCGCCAGATTGCCATTAGGGTCGGTGCCGCCCGCTTTAGCGCAAACGTAAATCTCGCGTCCATATTTGCTGTAGACCTTGGTCTTTGCATCGGCCGTTTTGGCCATGGATTCCTTACGGTTCTGAAAAGCCCTACCCATGTTGCCGTCCTATGTTTTCTAGACCTATGTTCTCTATATGCCCCGCGCAATGAGCGGCGGGGCGGATGTTTTCAAAAGAGCGAATAAATCGCATAGAGCAAAAGATTAAATTTTACCCAACAGCGTACCATGCTAACAGCGTTATTTAAGACGCTTACCGAAGTGTTGCTTGGCTTGGCGTATACTGGCCATCATTGCTCATATTTTGATTTTGACCCCTCAAGGAGGAAAAGACATGCCGTTAACACTCTGGCTATCGCTCGCCGCGATTTGTGCCATGGGCGCTATGTCGCCGGGGCCGAGCTTGGCACTGGTGCTGCGCCATACGTTAGGCGGCGGGCGTTTTACTGGAGTGACCGCGGCAGTTTTCCATGCCTTTGGTGTAGGCTTTTATGCGCTCCTTACCGTTTGGGGGCTAGGCGCGATAATCGCCGGTTTTCCGCTGCTGTTCCAGCTGATTACCTGGTTCGGCGCGGCTTATTTGGCGTGGCTAGGGGTTAAAGCGCTGCGTGCCGGGAAAGCCGGTGCCTTAGAGCCTAATGCGATTGTCACTAGCCGAGGGCAGGCGGCCAAAGAGGGCGTGCTGGTGGCATTAGGCAACCCGAAGCTGATTCTGTTTTTTGTTGCGTTACTGAGCCAGTTTGTGACCCCGGAAATGAGTGGGGTAGCTAAAGCTATCATTGTGTTAACGGCGATGATTATTGATGGCGGTTGGTACGTGTTGGTGGCGGTGGTGCTTTCCCACTCGCAGATTTTGCCCTGGCTACAGCGGCGTGCCCATTGGATTAACCGCATCACGGGCGTACTGTTAATCGCGCTGGCGCTACGAGTGGTCGCCGGACCGCTGGTGTAAAAAGCATAGCCGTGGCATGGTGATACCCATGCCGTTTGGGGTTTTGTGGGGCTGATTGATGCAAATATACGACCAAGACTGCTATACCCACCAAGGGCTGCCGTTCAATTTACGTGCGCTACGCGGCCAAGTGCTGCTGGTGGTTAACGTTGCCAGCCAGTGTGGCTTTACCCCGCAGCTAAGCGAACTCGAAACCCTTTTTCAGCGCTACCGGGATCGTGGCTTCACTGTGCTCGGTTTCCCGTGTAATCAGTTTGGCCGCCAGTCGCCGGAAAGTGCTCAAGCGTTTTGCCAGTTTGGCGAGCAGCAGTTTGGAGTCAGTTTTCCGCTACTGGAAAAGGTCAATGTCAATGGGAGTGATGCCCATCCACTGTTTGTGCTGCTCAAGCGCGAGGCGCCTGGAATCCTAGGCACACAGCTGATCAAATGGAATTTTACCAAGTTCCTGGTGGGCCGTGATGGCAAGGTGATTGCCCGCTTTGGACCGCGCTATCACGGGCGTCCATTGCGTCTGGCGTTGGAAGAAGCCTTGGATCAAACATACCCATAGCCCCACAGGGCACTATCCCTCTATACCTGCTCGCCCCGCGCGACTGCTACACGATTCATGAGTGCGTTCCAGCGGTGACGCACCATCATGGTCGTTAAGCCTGAAAACAGCGCCCAGCTTTTGCGTCGCCAGCCCTTCAAGCGCATATTGTGATTGACCAACTGCTTCATCAGCTTATAGTCGTCAAATTGTCGCCATTCGCTGGCGATTGAAAGCTGATGGCGAGACATCACCGGTGCCATTTCCAGGCGAAACATCCATTCGAGCTCGTTAAGCGTCATATCATAGCGCTCTATGACCTCGATCATACGCGCGTAATCGCGTTCACTGGGTTCACGGTCCAGCCACAGCGGGGCTAGCGCTAGCCATAGATCGCCGCGTTCATCTACTAGCTGCTGTGCATTCATGATCGCCTCGTGGGAAGTCGTTGCTGATATAAGTACTTTGGCAGCTATCGTGACGCGAATGCGCCCCGAGCTCAAGGGCGGGCAGGAGCTCAAGGATGGAGAGTCGCTCATGGGAGGACGATAGCTCAGGAGCGGACAGAGCGCACGGAGACAGCTAGAATAGCCTCTATGAGTCATGACACTGCTATGCCAAAAGCTATGCCACAAACTATGCCAAAAGCTATGGCAAAACGGTGTCGCTAGTTATGATGTTGCCAGTTACGATATTAAAAGCTAAATCAATCCGATAAAGAGGTTCTCTGTGATTATTAAACCCAAAGTACGCGGCTTTATTTGTACCACTACTCATCCCATCGGCTGCGAGCAGAACGTTCGCGAACAGATTGAAGCGACCCGTGCTCGCGGTTTGGATAAGCAGGCTGGCCCAAAAAAAGTACTCGTCATTGGGGCTTCAAGTGGCTATGGGTTGGCAGCACGTATTACCGCAGCGTTTGGCTACGGCGCCGACACCTTGGGCGTTTTCTTTGAAAAGCCTGCCACCGATAAGAAACCCGGCACCGCAGGCTGGTATAACAGTGCCGCCTTCGATAAGTTTGCCAAGCAGGAAGGGCTGTATAGCAAGTCGATTAACGGCGATGCGTTTTCCCATGAAGCGCGGGAAAAAGCCATTGAACTGATCAAGCAGGACATGGGCGAGATCGATCTGGTGGTGTACTCGCTGGCATCACCCGTTCGCAAGCTGCCGGATAGCGGCGAGCTTAAGCGTTCGAGCCTCAAACCAATTGGCGAAACTTACCGCGCCACTGCTATCGATACCAATAAAGACGCGATTATCGAAGCAGAAGTAGAGCCAGCCACCCAGCAGGAAATCGACGACACCATTACGGTAATGGGTGGCGAAGATTGGGAACTGTGGATGGAAGCACTTGACCAAGCAGGTGTGCTGGCAAAAGGTGCGCGTAGCGTGGCGTTTAGCTATATCGGCACTGAAATCACCTGGCCGATCTACTGGCACGGTGCGCTGGGTAAAGCCAAGGAAGACCTTGACCGCGCTGCCGCGGCTATCGACGCCAAGCTGAAAGAGACCGGTGGCGGTGCCAATGTGGCGGTACTCAAGTCGGTGGTCACCCAAGCGAGCGCGGCCATTCCGGTAATGCCGCTGTATATCGCCATGGTCTACCGCATCATGAAAGAGCAGGGTCTGCACGAAGGCACAATCGATCAATTGAACCGTCTATTCGGTGAGCAGCTCTACTCAGCCCAAGGCAAGCGCGGTGAAATGGTAACTGATGAGGTAGGGCGCCTGCGTTTGGATGACTGGGAGTTGCGCGATGACGTTCAGCAAGCGTGCCAGGATCTGTGGCCGGAAGTGACGACCGAAAACTTATTCGAGATTACCGACTATGCTGGTTATAAGCACGAATTCTTGAAGCTGTTTGGCTTTGAGCGTGACGATGTCGATTACGATGCCGACGTCAATCCAGAGGTTACGTTTGATGTCGTGAATCTGTAAGCCATTCACAGAGGCGGTAGCGCCGCCCAATTCGACCGGAACGCTGGAGGTGTTTATGGACACTAGGGAAAGCAAAACCCCGGAAGAAGAGAAGCAGCATATTATCAATGAGCGAATACCTGAGGATTATGAAACCTCAAAACCGCATCTACAGCCTGAAGCCAAGAAGCGGCCAGGCGGGCTGTATAAGTTACTCCCGATAGTGGTGATCATTGTCGGCGTGATTGTGGTTAGTATCGTCGTGTTAGGCATTATTAACCGCGGTAATTAGTACTTAACCATTCTCTCTTTTTTGCCGGGCCTTGCGCCCGGCAATTTGCATTCATGCGTCACGTTTTTGTTGCAGTGGTCATAACGCTGCCATCCTCTACGCAATTGGGTAAGATGATCGTTTATCTATGTCGATGGCGGTCTTTCATGCATCTTTTCATGCAACTCAATCAGTTATCATGCAGCCCAACCCGTTAGCCTCACAGGCAGCGCTACCGCGTCGGCGGGTGGCCTTTCTGCTGCTACCAGGTTTTTCGTTATTGACCCACGCCAGCGCACTGGAACCGCTACAAATGGCTAACCAGCTGAGTGGGCAGATGCTTTACCACACCGTCACATTAAGTCTCAATGACGAGCCCGTGCGCAGCGGTGCTCAGCTTTCGCTCATTGCTCAGCACGCACTAAGTACCGCATTAGGCCCGCTTGACCTGCTGTTGATATGCGCACCAACACCGCTGCCCTATACGCTTCCTGCAAAGTTGAATGAGTGGCTCCGTGGGCACCAGGGGCGCGGTGTGGCACTGGGTGGGTTGGCAGGGGGCACTGAAGTGTTGGCACGCTGTGGGTTGCTTGAAGGCTATCGTGCGACGCTGCCCTGGCAGCGTTTTGAGGCCTTTTCTCAAGCCTATCCGCAAGTGACGCTTTCTCAACAGCTGTTTGAAATTGATCGCGACAGGCTGACCTGCGCGGGGGGAACCGCGGCCATGGATTTGATGCTCACGCTGATTGGCCAGCATCACGGTGCGCGCTTGGCGGAGCAGGTGTCTGAGCAGTTTGTCTGCGACCGCATCCGCTTGGCAGATGAGCGCCAGCATGTGCCGCTGCGTAGCCGCCTGGGGCATGCGCCGCAAAGTCTGGTGGAGGCTGTCACGCTTATGGAAGCCAATATTGAGGAGCCGCTCTCGACCCTGGAACTGGCCGAACATCTGGGTATCTCTCGGCGTCAGTTGGAGCGGCTATTTAAGAAGTATCTGCAGGCGGTCCCTAGTCGCTACTACCTGGATTTACGCTTACAAGAGGCGCGCAAACAGCTTCGCGATAGTGACCGGCCGGTAGGCGATATTGCGTTTGCCACGGGATTTTCCTCAGGCGCGCACTTTTCTACCGCCTACCGTCACCATTTCGGCATGACGCCGAGAGAAGAGCGCCTGGGTTAGAAAGATTCAGGTTAATGTATCCACAATGCCACCTTCCACACGCAGTGCCGCCCCGCTGGTTGCACTGGCTTGGGGAGAAGCGGCGTAGACGCTCATACTCGCGACTTCTTCGGGTGTTGCTAAGCGCTGGATAATTGAAGAGGGGCGGTTCTCTTTAACAAAGCGTTCTTCCATCTCTTGCTGAGAGATGCCCTCTTTTTCCGCCATTTCCCCCATCATCTTGATCACGCCTTCTGAACGGGTCGGCCCAGGTAGAATGGCATTCACGGTGACCTGGGTGCCGCTGAGCACTTTGGCCAGCCCGCGAGAGACGGAGAGCAGCGCCGATTTGGTCATGCCGTAATGCACCATTTCACTAGGGATGTTGATCCCCGACTCGCTGGAGATAAACTGTATGCGGCCCCAGTCGCGCTCGCGCATGCCCTGGGCGTAGTGACGGGAAAGCCTCACCGCGCTCATGATATTAATATCGAAAAATTGCTGCCACGTAGCGTCATCTACATCGAAAAAGTCCTGCGGGGCGAAAATGCCTACGTTATTGATCAGGATATCCGCGCTGGGCTGCTGTTTAATAAGCGTTTGGCAACCTTCAGCGGTGCCGAGATCAGCCGCCACGCCTTCTACCTTGGCATTGGGAGTGTCTTTTTTAAGTGCGCTGATGGCACCATCAACACGTGCTTGGGTACGCCCTGTTATAACCACGTCAGCGCCTGCCTTGGCGAGCCCTTGAGCAATTGCAAAACCGATGCCCGCTGTAGAACCCGTGATAATGGCGTGTTTGCCGCTTAGATCAATCTGCATATGCTGGTCTCCTCTCATCCTGAGTGTCGGTGCTCATCACTATGCAACGCAGCTCAGCGAATAACCGCATAGCTTGCTAATAAGTATGGGGCTCTTTTAGAGTTCTTCAAGGCGGTTCAGTGATACGCCGAGACGCCGCTATTCATAATTTGCCGTCCCATTGCTGAAAGCGCTTGGACTCTTTACCACCTTATACTGTTGTTACTACTTTCCTCCACTGGAGCTAGCGACCCATGAGCCATACCCCAAGCCGTCAAGATTACGACCACTACATGACGCCCAACTACTCACCACAGCAGGTCATTCCCGTGCGTGGTGAAGGTAGCCGCTTGTGGGATCAACAGGGCCGTGAATATATCGACTTTGCCGGGGGCATCGCGGTTAACTCCCTTGGTCATTGCCATCCAGTACTGGTCAATGCGCTCAAAGAGCAGGGCGAGAAGCTGTGGCACCTCTCCAACGTATATACCAACGAGCCAGCGCTGAACCTGGCCAAGACGCTGGTCGAGCGCACCTTCGCCGATAAGGTGTTCTTATGCTCCTCCGGCGGTGAAGCTAACGAAGCTGCGCTTAAGCTGGCGCGCCGCTGGGCGGTGGATAATCACGGTGAGCACAAAGATAAAATCATCTCGTTCTACCAATCTTTTCATGGCCGCACCTTCTTTACCGTCAGCGTGGGTGGCCAGCCCAAATACTCCCAGGGCTTTGGGCCGGTGCCGGGCGGAATTCTGCACGCTAATTACAATGACCTGGATAGCGTTCGCGAGCTGGTGGGCGACGACACCTGCGCGATTATGGTGGAACCCATGCAGGGCGAGGGCGGTATCGTGCCCGGCACGCAGGAATTCCTCCAAGGGCTGCGCGATCTCTGCGACGAGCACAATGCGCTGCTGATTTTTGATGAGGTGCAAACCGGCGTTGGTCGTAGCGGCGAACTCTACGCTTATAAGAACTACGGCATTACGCCGGATATTCTTACCAGTGCCAAATCCTTGGGCGGCGGTTTCCCCATTGGCGCCATGCTGGCTATCGACTCGGTGGCTAAATCGCTGGTTGTTGGCACTCATGGTTCTACTTACGGCGGCAATGCGCTGGCATCTGCCGTTGCCTTGGCGGCGGTGGAGCTTATCGATACACCAGAGGTGCTCGAAGGCGTTAAGCATCGCCACGATCTGTTCCGCGAGCATTTAGAAACTATCAACCGCAAGCATGGCGTGTTTAAAGAGATTCGCGGTATGGGCTTATTAATAGGTGCCCAGATGTCGGATGCCTATGAAGGGCGTGCCAAAGACATACTACCGCTGGCGATTGAAGAGGGCTTGATGGCGCTGATCGCCGGGCCGAACGTACTGCGCATGGCGCCTTCTCTGGTCATTCCTGAAGCGGATATCGCCGAGGGCATGGCCCGCTTAGAGCGCGCGATTGAGCGATTAGTTGCGGCAGCATGAGTGAACAACAGGCTGCGTCAATCGTGTTAACTGAAGGGGAGGCATCGAGGATGCTGGTAGTTCGACCCGTTAAAGCGTCTGATCTCACGGCGCTTGAGCAATTAGCCGAGCATGCAGTACCTAAGCTTACTAACTTGCCTGCTAACCGTGAGCGACTTCAGGAGCGCATTGCGCGCTCTCAAGACGCCTTTAATGGTGACGTCGAGTTTCCAGAAAACGAGCACTATACGTTTGTTCTCGCCGATGACACACGCGAGGAAGTGCTCGGTACCGCCACCATACGTGCCCAGGCGGGTGCCAATGAGGCCTACTACACCTACCGCCAGGAAACGCTGATTCACGCCTCCCAGCAGTTGAACGTACGTCGTGAAGTGCAGACGCTAGCGCTCTCCCATGAAGTTTCTGACGCCACCCTGCTGTGCGCCTTTTCGCTTAACCCGCGTTATAAAGGCACCAGCGCGGAGAGCCTGCTGCGCCGGGCGCGGTTGATGTTTATCGCCCAGTACCCCGAGCGCTTTTCGCGCATTCTGGCGGTGGCGTTTCCCGGCTACTTGGATGCTCGCAATGAGTCGCCGTTCTGGGAGAGCGTAGGGCGGCACTTTTTCGCCCGCAGCTTCCAGGATATGAATCATATTGCCGGGGTACGCTCGAAAAGTTTTATCGCCGAAGTAATGCCCCAGTTCCCGCTCTATTTGCCGCTGCTAACGCCCCAGGCGCGGGCGGCGATAGGTCGTGAGCACCCTGCTCACGAAGAGGCGTTGGAGGAGATGCTGGCGGAGGGCTTCGCGCGTTCGCGCCATGTGGATATTTTCGACGCCGGGCCGATTGTCAAAGCCGAGCGCGAGCGGTTGGAAACCTTCCGCAGTGCTGCCTGGCACCCGGTGCGCATTCGCCCTGAACACGCTTTGCCAGATGCTGAACCCGCGCTGGTTGCCAATCAAAAGCTGGGCGAGTTTCGCTGCATCGTCGCCCGCTACGCGCTGTCACCCACGGGCCAGTTGATGCTCTCAGCGGAGCATGCTGAGCGGCTGGGTGTCACGGAAGGGCGAGCGGTGCTTGCTGCGCCGCTGACGCTACCCACCGTGGTAGACGCGCTCGATGAAGGAGAAATGTAATGCGCATTCGACCCATTGCCCGTGATGATCTGGATGGGCTTCAGGCGCTTGCGCAGCAGGCGGGCGTTGGCTTTACCTCGCTGCCGGATAATCGCGAGTTTCTAGCCGGTAAGATTGAAGCGGCTGCCAGTGCCTTTGAAGAGCGCACTCCGGTGGATGATCGGCTTTATTTCTTTGTGCTAGAGGATGAAGTAAGCGGCGAGTTGGCGGGCTGCTGCGCCATTGAGGGGCAGGTGGGGCGCGAGGTGCCGTTCTACAATTACCGGCTGGGCACTTTGGCCCACTCCTCGGTTCAGTTGGATCTGCACCGCACCATCGATACGCTGTTTTTAAGCTCCGACCACACCGGTGACGCCGAGGTGTGCTCGCTGTTTCTGCGCCCCGAGTATCGCGGTGAAGCCAATCGCCACCTGCGCAACGGCGCGCTGCTCTCCAAGGCGCGCTGGCTGTTTATCGCCCAGTTTCGCGACCGTTTCCCCGATAAAGTGCTGGCGGAGATGCGCGGCGTGTTCGACGAGAACAACACCAGCCCTTTCTGGGAGAGCTTAGGGAAGCACTTCTTTCCCATGGATTTCAGCGAAGCTGACCGCTTAACCGGCCTGGGGCAGAAGAGCTTTATTGGCGAGCTGATGCCCAAGTTCCCCATTTACACCACCTTTATGGCCGAAGAGGCGCGGGCCTGTATTGGTCAGGTGCATCGCCATACCCGCCCGGCGCTGGAGATGCTTAAGAAAGAGGGGCTGCGCTGGGAAGGCTATATCGATATTTTCGACGGTGGCCCGACGGTGGAGGCGTACATTGATGATGTGCGCGCCATTCGCAACTCACGTCTTTGCCAGGTGGAAGTTTCTGCCGGGGCAAGCGAAGAGAGCGTCAGCCGCTGGCTGGCCGCCACTACCCAGATGCTGCACTTTACCGCCAGTTGGGTAGGCCGTGCGCCTGCTGATGACAACACCATCGTGCTTAGCGAACAAGAAGCGAAGCGCTTAGGCGTTGCCACCGGCGATACCCTACGGCTACTCGAGACCTAGGCGACGTTTACAGGAGAGTTTTATGCACGCCCAACAGCAGCAACTGATCAATGGCGCCTGGGTCGCAGGCGACGCCGAGCCGTTGAGCAAGCACGATCCCGTTTCTGGCAAGTCGCTATGGCAAGCAGCGACGGCTAGCTCAGAACAGGTCACGGCCGCTGTGAAAGCCGCCCGCGGTGCCTTCCCCGGCTGGGCGCGCACACCCTTTGCCGAGCGCCAGGCGCTTGTCGAGCGATTTGCCGAGGTGCTAAAAACACGTGGTGAAGACCTGGCTGTGGCGATTGCCTCTGAAACCGGTAAGCCGCTCTGGGAGGCGCGCACCGAAGCGGGAGCCATGGTGGGCAAGGTGGCGCTGTCGGTTAAGGCGTATAACGAGCGCACCGGTGAACGGGAAAAAGCGGTGGGTAGTGCAAGCGCTGTGCTGCGCCATCGTCCTCATGGTGTGATGGCGGTGTTTGGCCCTTACAATTTCCCTGGCCACCTGCCCAACGGCCATATGGTGCCTGCGCTATTGGCGGGTAACTGTGTGGTCTTCAAGCCCAGCGACCAAACCCCGCTTACTGCGGATTTGACCCTACAGTGCTGGCTAGAGGCCGGGCTTCCGGCAGGCGTCATTAACCTGGTGCAGGGCGGTGTGCCGGTAGGCCAGGCACTGGCAGGTAACCCAGATATTGATGGCCTGCTGTTTACCGGTAGCGCCAAAGTGGGCGGTATGCTGCACCAGCAGTTTGCCGGACAACTGGATAAAATTCTGGCGCTGGAACTAGGCGGCAATAACCCCCTGGTAGTGAAGGATGTCGACGACGAGCGTGCCGCGGTATTGACCATTCTGCAGTCGGCGTACCTCTCCGGCGGCCAGCGCTGCACCTGCGCGCGGCGCTTAATGGTGCCGGAGGGTGCAGTAGGCGATCGATTGATCGATGCGCTTTCTGAGGCGATCGCCAAGTTACACGTGGCGGGCCAGTTCGAAGAAAATCCTGCGCCGTTCTATGGCGGTTTGGTCAGCCTAGCGGCGGCGGACGGCCTGCTCAAGGCCCAAGAGGAGCTGGAGGCCATGGGCGGTACGGTGATCAATCGTATGAAGCGCCAGAAAGAGAACACCAGCCTGTTAAGTCCCGCGCTAATTGATGTGACCGGTCTTGACGTGCCGGACGAGGAGCACTTCGGCCCGCTGCTGAAAATCCACCGCTATCGTGATTGGGATGAAGCGCTACAGCTTGCCAATAACACCCGCTACGGGCTCTCCGCCGGTTTAATTGGCGGCGATCGAGCCGATTGGGATGACTTCTTGCTGCGTATTCGTGCCGGAATCGTCAACTGGAACCGCCAAACCACCGGTGCATCCGGCGATGCACCTTTTGGTGGTGTGGGTGACAGCGGCAACCACCGTCCCAGCGCGTTTTACGCGGCGGACTACTGCGCCTACCCAGTCGCCTCCATGGAAGCTGACAGCCTGGAGATGCCCGAGACCCTGCCGCCGGGAGTGAGCCTGTGAGTGCCGCCGACATCAGCAGCGTTAGGGAAGTCAATTTTGACGGCCTAGTCGGCCCAACCCATAACTACTCTGGGTTGGCCGTGGGCAATGTCGCGTCCATGAGTCACGGCGGCTTAGTCTCCAATCCCAAGGAGGGCGCGCTGCAGGGGCTGCTTAAGATGAAGTCGCTGATGGACGCGGGCTATGCCCAGGGCGTTCTGCCACCCCAACAGCGCCCCGATATTGGCGCACTGCGCGATTTAGGTTTTAGCGGTAGTAATGGTGAGGTGCTGGCTCGTGCTTCTAAAGAAGCGCCGCAACTGCTTCGGGCGGTGTGCTCGGCTTCGAGTATGTGGACGGCTAACGCGGGCACTATTACCCCCAGCATTGATGCACCCGATAGTCGGGTACACTTCACACCAGCGAACCTACAGTCCAGCTTTCACCGCTATTTAGAACCGCAAACCACCGGTCGCGTGCTGCAGGCAATTTTCCGCGACGAACAGCACTTCGCCCACCATCCGGTGCTGCCTGCAACGCCTGCCTTTTCTGACGAAGGGGCGGCTAATCACACCCGTTTATGTGGTGAGTACGGCGAGCCGGGCGTTCACCTATTTGTCTATGGCCGTCAGGCGTTTGGTGACGTGCGTAGCGGTGAGCGCGAACCCAAGCGCTACCCCGCCCGGCAAACGCTGGAAGCCAGCCAGGCGGTAGCTCGCCAGCATGGGCTAACGGAAGCGCAAACGGTATTTTCCCAGCAGCACCCGGATGCCATCGACGCGGGTGTTTTCCATAACGACGTCATTGCGGTGGGTAACGGCCCTGTGCTGCTCTACCACGAAATGGCCTTTCTGGATGAAGAAGGCACGCTCGATGAGCTGCGCGCCAAAATGGCCAGCCCGCTGATTCCCGTGCGCGTGCCCTTGGAAGCGGTAAGCATGGAGGATGCGGTAGCCTCGTATCTATTTAATTCGCAGTTGCTCTCCAACCCGGATGGCACCATGACGCTGGTAGTGCCCGGCGAATGCCAGGAGCGCGAGGCGGTATGGCGCACCATTCAGGATTATCTGCTGGCGGGCAATAATCCGATCAGTGAAGTGGTCGTTAAAGACGTCAAACAAAGCATGCGCAACGGCGGCGGCCCCGCTTGCCTGCGCCTGCGCGTGGTGCTAACGGAGGCCGAACGTGCAGCGCTCTCTGGCCGCGTGCTGCTCACCAATGCACTGTACACTGATCTGACCGCGTGGGTGGAGCGCCACTATCGCGATCGCCTCGCTCCGGACGATTTGGCCGATCCACAGCTGGCGGAAGAGTCACTTGCAGCACTGGATGAACTCACTCAACTGCTGAAAATCGGCCCGGTTTATCCCTTCCAACTGGGGTAGGGTGTGATGTAGTGAGGGAAAATAATAAACGCCAGGGCAGTGCCTTGGCGTTTTGGTTTAAAGTTTGCAGCGAAAGCTTAGCCGTCGCTTTGCCCGGTGTATGCGATTAGGAGGGAGCAGTGCGACAATATATGCTGGCCTTGGTGATAGGAGTATTTTTAATAATGTCGACAGGCACTAATGCGAGCGGCTTGGATTTCGAAGCGTTAGTGTCTGAGCAAGGCGCAGCAGGCCCACTGCCAGCACTTCAGCCGTTTGAAGCAAGGGATGGCACCACACTTTCATATCGGCATTATCCAAGTGAATCCGACACGGCGCTGGTGCTCGTGCACGGCTCAGGGACCGACAGTCGATATCTGGCAACCTTTGCTCGCGGATTGGCAGCTTCAGGCGCCGCCGCTGTTTACACCCCGGATATTCGAGGGCATGGGCCATCTCCCGTTCGGCGCGGCGATATCGACTATATCAAGCAGCTTGAGGATGATCTTGCCGATCTTATTGCCCACATCGAAGTGGTCAATCCTCAATTAACGCGTATCGTCGTCGGTGGGCATTCGTCAGGTGGCGGGTTAGTAATACGTTTTGCTGGTGGCACGCATGGGCACCGTGCCAACGCCTATCTGCTGCTAGCGCCTTACCTGGGATACGACGCACCTACTGTTCGGAAAAACTCGGGCGGGTGGGCAGACCCCAAAGTGACCAGGATCATTGCTATATCCATTTTGAATGAACTCGGTATTACCCACTTCAATAAGCTACCGGTGCTGCACTTTAATTTGCCGCCCGAATACCGCCAGGGCTCAGAAACGCTAGCGTATTCGTACCGGCTTATGAAGGGCTTTGCTCCCGCCAATTGGCAGAACGATCTCAGTTCTATGGCGGCTCCAGTCCTTCTTATTACTGGATCTGATGACGAAGCATTTTTTGCGGAGCGCTTCGAGCCCACTTTGCGGCCCATCGTTCCACACGCTGATATCGTCACGGTGCCTAATGCATCACATCTGAGCCTTGTTGTGAACAAAGAGGGCATCAAGACAGCTTACCATTGGCTTCAAGCGTTATAAGAGCGAAAATCTCATGTGTATGGGATGGTGGAAACACTTATGGTTCTCACACTTAGCACTAGGATTACGTCAATATGTCCTTAATCGACATCCGTGCTGCACTCGAAACTGATGTTCCGGACATTCAATCTTGCGCACGACTGGCCTATTCAAAGTACATCAGTCGCATTGGTCGTGAACCCGCGCCCATGCATGCAGACTTCGCAAGCCTAATCGACTACGGCTACATAGATGTTGCCATCCTTGATTCACATTTTGTGGGCTATGTTGTGTTCTACCCCGAAGGCGATCATTTTCACCTCGAAAACGTTGCCATACTGCCCGAGTATGGCGGCCTCGGCATTGGGAAGCGATTGATCGATCACGTGGAACGTTCTGCCGAGGAAAAGGGGTATGAAGCCGTGGAACTTTATACGAATGAAGCCATGACAGAAAATCTCGCCATGTACCCCAAACTGGGATACGTCAGGGTCGAGTGTCGGCATGAAGCGGGGTTTAATCGAGTGTATTTCCGAAAGCAGCTAAAGTTAAATGGCTGACAAGAAGAGCTTTCCTAGTTGGGTCGATTCAGTGAACGCGTCACTCTTGAGTTCATCACCGTATTGGAGATTGGTGATTTGAGAAAAGTATTAATGAGCGCCTGTCTCTTGGGTAAAAAGGTTCGCTATGATGGTGGCGCCCTTTCCGTGGATGCTCAGATCGTTGAGCAGTGGCGTTCTGAAGGCCGAATCGTTTCTGTTTGCCCCGAAGTTGAGGCGGGGATGAGTATTCCCAGGCCGCCCGCGGAGATTTTCCAAGGCAGTGGTAAGGGCGTTTTAAACGGTGAGGTCGATGTTATCGAAAACGATGGAGGCAAGGTGACCAATGAATTTTTAGCAGGTGCCTCTATCGCTTTGAACCTGTGCCGTAAATTCGATATCGATATCGCAGTGCTTGCTGAGTTCAGTCCTTCATGCGGAAGCACCGCTATTTATGACGGCAGTTTCTCTGGTAAAAAAGTACCGGGTATGGGAGTAACAGCCGCACTGCTTCGGGAACATGGTGTGCACGTGTTTAGTCAGTATGAAATAGCCCAAGCTAACACTGCACTTCTTGCTACAAGTTCGTGAAAGTAGCACTAGGATATCGAGATATGACGCCTATTATTCGGTCTACTAACGACAAGGCGTTCGCGGAAAAATTAATTCGCCAAAATATGTCTGCTTACTACGAACAGTTGGATATGCGCTGGAATACAGCCCTGTTTGATAAACAATGGGATGAGTTAGACAGTTACGAATTAGTTATTAACGCTAGCCCAGTAGGGTTGTTATGCATAAATCACGATGAAGCCGCTTACTATATTCGAGAGCTACAAATTGATCAGAAGTGGCAGCGCCAAGGCTTAGGTACAGCGGCAATCCGCCACACGAAGGAAATCGCCCAACAGTCGGGCATCCGCTTACTTCGGCTGCGTGTGTTTTGTATCAACCCAGCAATAGCGCTATACGAGCGTATGGGGTTTCGCGTGCGTAAAACCGAGGGCGGGATTCACTATATGGAGAAAAGGATTGATTAGCTGCTCAAACTGAATCGTGTTGTACTCCCTGATGCCTTACTCCTTTACTGTCGCAATGATGTCTGTCATATCGTTCACTTCTAAACCATCCTCCCGTATTAGTTTCGTTTCAACACGCAGTCCATCCCTCGTTTGTAGCTGAAGGCGAAGCGGTGTATTGCCAGGTTCTAAGTGCTCTCCGCCCCACTCGCGAAGGGCGATAACCACGGGTAAGAGTGCGTGGCCTTTCGCTGTTAGCGCATAGCCTTTGCGGGCTCGTTGTCCTGAATCACGGTATTGATAGCGCTCTAAAATACCTTCTTGAACCAATCTGGCAAGCCGGTTGGACAAAACTGAGCGAGTAATACCCAGGTCTTCTCTGATTTGGTCGAAGCGCTCAGCACCACATATCACTTCTCGCAGAATCAGCAGCGACCACATATCTCCCACAGCCCGGATCGCCTTGGCAAGCGAGCATTCTGAGACGGGAACACGTGTGTGGGAAGTGTGTGTTTCGGTGTGGTTTTTCATATCCCAATGATAGCAAAGTTTGAAAACAGAACTAAGCGCGACTAATCTGAGTCTTTATTAAAGACTCAGGTGGCCGATATGACACAATCTGACTTTCTCCACGAGCGCGATCCTACAGCGCTCACAACTGACCTTCGTACACTCACTGCGCTGGCCTTGGTACCGGCAATCGGCCTAGGTATTGCAAGATTTTCCTACGCATTACTTCTGCCCTCTATGAGCTCAAGTCTTGGGTGGAGCTATGCCGATGCAGGCTGGATGACCTCGGTAAACGCGGCAGGGTATCTTATTGCCGCGCTGATTTCGGCCCGTTTTATTGGAGTTGTTGGGGCCAACCGAGTCATGCGTACGGGGATCTTCGCATGCGTGATCGCTTTGATCATGATGGGGGTATTTCGCCACACTGCATTACTCAACATCTCCTGGTTTTTGGCTGGACTAGGCGGCGCTAGTGCGTTTATTGCTGGTGGGGTTATCGCCGCCCAGGTATCCCAACGCCATCCGGCACGAGCGTCGTTTTTACTCGGCATCTTCTATGCGGGGCCAGGTTTAGGCATTGTGCTTTCGGGGGTTGGCGTTCCCTGGGTTCTGAGCCAGTGGGGCGCAACGGCATGGCCTACTGCTTGGTTAGCATTGGCGGCCATATCAGTGGTGCTCGCACTCGGCGTCGTATGGGGTGTTCGCGTCATGCCACAAAGCCGAGTTCAGGCACATGCATTGGCACCATTAGCTTCTATGCAGTGGATGCTGGTTGGCTATGGCTTTTTCGGGGCAGGCTATATTACTTACATGACGTTCATGATCGCCTGGATACAGTCCCACGGTGAGAGTGCCGCGTTTCAATCGCTATTCTGGGTCGTGCTGGGCTTGGCTGTGACTGTCTTCCCTTGGCTTTGGGCTGGTGTGCTGCAAAATAAGCGCCACGGCCATGCATTTGCGATTCTTAATGGATTGACCCTGATTGGCGCTGCATTGCCGCTTATATCAAGTGCTTGGCCTGTTTTACTGGCGTCGTCTGCGGTTTTCGGTTGTGCCTTTTTTGGTGTCGTGGCGTCTACGACGGCCTTCGTGCGGAGAAATTGCCATGCTTCGTCATTGGCGTCGGGTATTGGTGCGATGACGGTCGCGTTTAGTATTGGTCAGACATTGGGGCCAACGCTAAGTGGTTGGTTGAACGATCTAGCCGGGGGGCTGACGGTAGGATTATTAACGTCAGCTGTCTTTTTAATCGCCGCAGCGCTAATAGGTTTATTGCAAAAAGATTTCGGAGCAGCAGGTCATAGAGAAAGCGCGGATACTGATTAGGGCTTGTTGATGTTTCCGCGCACCACGATGAAACGTCAACAAGCCCTAAATGAGTTATGTATTCCACCTAGCTGCAGAAGGCGAGTTTCGAGTGTCAGTGGCTTACTATGTGTCAAAAGTTTCTGGATCGGGCGGCGCTTTGATAGAAGAATTCTTTGGCGGGGTGGTTGCCGAATTTTCGGTTTAATACCCTACGGTAAAGGCTTTCTGAATATGTTGAGGGGTCTCTGCTTCATCAAGCATCGCTACCGCGAAATCCTCCATTGAAATGCGAGATTCTCCGTTATTGTCCATGACGAGGGTATCGGTGCCAAGACGATAGCGCCCCGTACGATCTCCAGGCGTCAGCATGGCGGCAGGGGAGAAGTAAGTCCACGCTGTGCTGGTTTCACCCAAGCAGAGTTCATACTGAGCTTGGCATGCCTTGGCAATTTCTAGCGCAGAGGCAGGAAGGAAATCGGGGGCTGTTAATACCGTATCACCGGCGCGCCCGGGGATTAGCAATCGTGCGGCTCCGCCTACCAAGAGCACTCGCTGAATCGGGAGGGCACTCGCCATTAGAGAGCGGGTTAGCGCTACCAGCGTCGCTTCTTTTCCATCGGGTGGGCGAACGGCGCTGATCAGCACGTCTTGTCCTTGAATAACATGAGCTAGCTGGTGTGAGTCCGCTATATCCGCGACACAGCGGCTGGCTTCAGCGGGCAGTTTGTTAAGCTGACTCTCTGTTCTCACCACGCCGGTTACGTTATGACCACGTGCTAAAGCTTCACTCATAATGCGTTTGCCAACGTCGCCAGCGGCACCAAATATTGCAATCTTCATGATATATCTCTCTTGGGTTCATTAGTTAAGTTGTTTGGCTTTGCCAATATTGAGCAGGGTAATTCCGGCTCCAATTAATAGGGTGCCAAGCAGTAAGCCTTCGGGAGCGGTTTCTCCTTGCAACAATATGGCGACCGGAACGCCCACCACGGCGCCGACGGAACCCAATAGGCTCAGAAACACCGGGCCGCCGCTTTTCTGTAGCAGGAAGAGCAGTAAGAACTGGCCTGCGAAGACCATCGCCTGGAGTGCAATCAGCAAGAACGGCAGGGAGCGTTGTGTAGGAACGCTCAGTGAGAAGCCAGGCAGAAACCCCACGCTGAGGAGAATGATGGCCGCGGCGATAAGCATCCCCGGCGCCAACGCATCGCTGGATACGCCTTCTGGCCAGCGCAAGGTTCTATAAAGATTGCCGATGGCCAGCAGCACGGGGCCAATTAAAGCGAGGAGAATCCAGAGGTAATTGGCTTCTGGCGCAGAAAGCTTATGAAAGGCCAGGGTGACGGCCCCCGCGAGGGCTGATATAACCCCCGCCGCACGCAACACCTGAAACCGCTCCATTTTTAACGCTAATGCGCCGATGTAGGTGAGTAGCGGTGGCAGAGTGATGATTAATGCCACGAACCCCGCACCCACATGGGGGATAGCTGAGAAAAAAAGCAGGTTGGCTCCCGCTACGCCCAGCAGACCTGAAATAGCGTAATACTCAACGGTGCGAACGTTAACCGGCGGCAGATTGCCGCGGAAGGCCGCGAGAACCAATAGAATAAGCGCCGCTCCTGAAATTGACCAAAACAGAAAAGCGAGCGCCGGTAGCTGAATGTCACCGGCAAGTTTTGCCAAATTAGTCGATAGACCCAGCAAGGCGCCGCCGGATAACAGATACACCAGTGGGGCAAGCCAAGCTCTTTTGCGTGAGTGTGTGCGGGTAGTGCTTAATGATGTCATTCGCGTAGTTCTCATTGGTACCGTTTCGAAAATGTCTTGATATCAAGATATGTGTGATTAATCTTGACGTCAAGATAATTAAGCGCAAAATACGCTCATGGATCATGTAGACAACATTCTCAAACAGTGGCGGCAGGAGCGGCCTGACCTCGATGTAGCTCCGATGGCTACCATCGGGCGGGTTAAACGGCTTAACCACGCTTTAATACGCGTAATGGAGAAGACCTGGGCGAAATACGGTCTGACTGACGCGAGCTTTGACGTTCTGGCAACTCTTCGCCGTGAGGGAGCGCCCTACGCGCTATCACCTGGGGATTTGATGGCATCCACCATGGTGACTTCAGGCACCATGACTCACCGCATCAATCAACTGGAAAAGGCGGGTTTGATCAAGCGGGTCAAAAACCCCGACGATGGTCGTGGTTTTCTCATCTCTCTTTCCCAGCGTGGATTCGAGTTAATCGATGAAGCCGTTGCTGCTCATGTGGAAACCCAGGCGCAGCTGGTAAGCGGCTTGACTGAAGATCAACGAGCGCAACTCGATGAGCTGCTTAAACAGTTCTTGGCGGGATTGGAGCAGGAGTGATGTGTGTCGCAGTGGCAACTTAGCCACTATTGAGAAGAGTCACGCCTAGACTTTGTTCCATCTCGCTTAAACACCTGAAGACGTTGTCATGGCTGATACGCAGCGCTTGGCTGGCGCTGGATAGCGACCCCACCCCTGCAATCGCTAGCTCGTCCCACCTTATTTGCTGTTCATTCATGCAAACTGAGTTGTCATTTTTCGCGAATGTTTGAGCGTATTTGAACAGGCTAGTCTGTCGTTGAACCAATCAATAGGGGAAGCGAAGAATGAATGTGTTGATCGTCTTGGCTCATCCTGAACGCAAGTCGTTTAATGGCGGCCTAGTGGATGAGGCGGTAGAACAGCTGGTGGGCGAGGGGCATACAGTGGAAGTGGATGATCTCTATACTGAGCAGTTTGATCCGGTGGAGCGCCCTGAGCAATATCCGCATAGCGCCGTGGCGTCGGACTACTTCTATCCCCTCAATGAGCAGCGGGCTCACTACGAGAAAAACACATTACCGCAGGATGTCCAGCGGGAGTTGGCGCGGTTGGAGTGGGCTGACTTGGTGATCTTCCAGTTTCCCTTATGGTGGCACGCCCAGCCTGCCATTTTGAAAGGCTGGTTTGATCGGGTGTTGGTGTATGGCGGGCGCTATACAAGCCGCATGCGTTACGACAGAGGCTACTATCGCGGTAGGAAGGCGATGCTATCAGTCACCACGGGCTCACCGGAGAAAGCATTTCAGCCTTTTGGCCGAGCTGGCAATATGGTGCACTGGCTGTGGCCCATACACGCATCGTTGTACTACGTTGGCTTTGACGTGCTGGCGCCTCAGGTGAGCTACGGCATTCAGGGCGGCGGTATTCGTTACCAAGAGGAAGCTGACATCATTGGTCACCTAGAGGTCTGCAAAGCGGCTTGGGTAGATCGTCTGAGAAACTTGGACAGCGAACTGCCCATCCCCTTTACCGGATGGGATGACTGGGACGAAGATGGCGTTTTACGCCAAACAAACCCGCTGAGATGGCGGCTAGGCTGAGCTCGTGTAGACTCTTACTGTCTATAAAACAGATCAGCAAAAGGCCCAATCAGCGCCATGACCACCTCGAACCACCGTTTTTCCGATGCTGAGCGCCGTGGGCTCTACCGCGCCATACACGAGCGGCGCGATGTGCGCTCGCAATTTCTGCCCGACAGAATACCTCCTGATGTACTGGCCCGCCTTTTGGAGGCCGCGCATCATGCGCCTTCAGTGGGATTTATGCAGCCCTGGGATTTCATCGTGATTGAAAGTCGCAGCGTCAGAGAAGCAGTGCTGGCGATGTTCGAGCAGGAGAATCAGAAGGCCGCCGAACGCTTTGAAGGCGAGCGTCAAGCGCATTATCGCAGCCTTAAGCTGCAAGGTATTATGGAGAGCCCGCTTAATCTCTGTATTACCTGTGACCGAAGCCGGGGCGGCCCTCACGTGCTGGGGCGCAATAGTATGGTGGATACCGATCTTTTCAGCACTTGTCTCGCTGTACAGAATCTCTGGTTGGCTGCGCGGGTAGAAGGTATTGGCGTTGGTTGGGTGAGCATTCTCGACCAAGAGCAGCTGAGCAAGGCGCTGAATCTGCCTGACCACGTTTACCCCTTGGCGTATCTCTGCCTTGGCTATGTTAGCGAGTTTTTAGACCAACCAGAGCTTGAAGCTAAAGGCTGGCGCTCTCGCTTGCCATTAAGTGAACTAGTACATGGCGATCAGTGGGGGCAGCCGCTTGACAGTGGTTTGTGAGGAAGTTTTTATAAGGGGGGCCAGCTCGCTGTGCCCAAGTCATCTACTCTTTGCTTGCGGCGCTGGTTCTTGTCTTCGTACATGCGCTGGTCTGCCAGAGCAAATACCTGTATGGCAGGCACTTCGCTGGAGCTGGCGAATCCCAAGCTCAAATGAAGCGTCAGTTCTTCACGTTCACCGCTAGCGGTGTCGATAATGCAACGCTGTTCAGGCAAATTGTCTCTGATCAAGTTGGCCATACGCTTGGCTGCCGTCAAGTCGGCAGAAGGAAATAGAATGACGAATTCATCGCCACCGCAGCGTGCAAGTATGTCGCTGTCCCTGCAGTGAAGTTGCAGGTACTTGGCAACGCTGGAAATCAGTTGATCGCCTGCAACATGACCATAATGGTCGTTCACTTCCTTAAGCTTGTCGACGTCCATCATCAATACAGCAAAATCCAGGCTCGGCGTCTGCGCCTTGCCTTGAATGCTCATTTGCAGCGCGGCTTCCAAGAAACCGCGGTTATAAAGGCCGGTGAGTCCGTCACGCTCAGCTGTTTTCTTCAATTCCAAATGTAGCAATTTATTTTCGGTAGCGGCCGCTAGTTGGTCGGCAAAGAGGGAAAGTATTTGCTCCAAGCCGTCTTCTTGGCTGGGAGCTTTCATGATCAGCCAGCCTTCGTACAAGCTTAGACGGCCTTCCATGGACATGACATATAGGTTCTCGCCTTCGTCTGTTTGTGGCCGTGTGTCCGGCTGTACTCTTTGCCTACGAACGCTGGCCAATAGATGCTTTAGACGCTGTTCATCCTTTGGGCTTAGTCCCGCAACAGCCGCGTAGCGTGTCACTTCACAACGTTGTCGTTCTTGTACAAAAACAGCAAAACCGTAGTCGGGGAAATGGGAGTGTAGGTGGTTTAATGAGTCATCTAGCAGGGTATGGATATTGGTCGCACGATTTGCCACCGTCCCGAGATCAAGCAGCGCGTGAAAGACTCGGTTCTGAAACTGAATCTCGCCAATGCTGCGGCCGATCTGACGATTCTGACTGTACGTTATGCGGCCTATGGTTAGAAAATAGATGACTGCCCCCGTCCATTGGTAGATGTCTAAATTGTTGCTCACATAGGGGCGAAACTTGAATCCCGTTAAGGCGCTTCCAATCAAGGCTGCGGTTGTGAAAAGTACGGCTGAAATAAGCATCTTCCGTACTCCGCCGACCACTAAATTGTTCATCAAACAGGCAAGCCCAATGGTGATGGTGGCTAAAACGTAAAAATCCAGCACGCTGCACCAAAAACCAAATAGCAGGCTGTCATAGAGGAGATTTCTGAACTCGGCACGCTTGGAGTTCTGGGCGCTTACAGCAAGCGCATAGGCAACACCGGGCCATAGCAGCAGCAAAATCCCGGGCAGAATAAGTGTCCAGCCGCTACCTTCTACCACGGCAATCCATACGGTGAGTCCGAAGGTATGGCAAAAGGCAAAAATTCGCGGGGCAATTGTCGCCAATGCAAGACGGTGTGCGCGCCTTGATGAATGTTGCATTTGTGAGTCTGTATTCAAAGTTATTTGATTAACAGACTAGCACTTAAGAGGCTAAGAAGCCTTATCCTTAAAATCAGGCGAATAGCGCCTTCGTTATCTCCCAGGTTTTAGACTGTTTCAGGGCGTATCTGTTGAATATGGTGAAGCGCTCTCACAACTTGCTAGTAAATGGTTGGCGTGTTCGCGAAGCGCCTCTTTGAGGCCGTCTGGTTTGAGGATGGTAAATTGAAATGGGAGCTGTGCCAGCCAATAGGCAAACCACTCGAAACTATCCGTGCGTGTATGGAGCAGTAGTCCACCTTCAACCTGTTCGAACTGACCTGTACAGAAAAATTGGTTCTCAAAGCCAGCGGACGCGGCATGATCAATGTGTAGCACCAGTGATACTTCATGAGTGGGGCCCCAGGACATGAGGCTTTCGCTCAAAAAATCGGCTGCATCAAAGCGGGTGGGGCGTATGAAGGTACCTGAGAGTAGGTGCACGCCGCTGATGCGATCTAACCGAAATGAGCGCATGGCTCCCCGCAGATGGCAAAAACCGACGGCATACCACCTACCTTGTTGGAAAACTAGCCCGTAAGGGTCGATCTGACGCTTAACTGGATCATGCTGCGGGGAGTGGTAGGTAAGCCCCACGGTTCGCATGGTCTCTGTGGCTTTAGTCAGCGTCTCAAGGGCGCGGTCATCACGGCTGGGTTCGCGCCGGGGTAAGATCACCTGAGTGGTCTCACTGATACCGCGAACACGGCTTTTTAAATTAGCTGGCATCACTCGCTCGAGCTTCGCTTGTACGCTGGCAATGGCGGGCGCTGCGTTTGTTAGTCCCAGCTGGCTAGCGGCCAATAAGCCTAACGAAACGGCGAATGTCTCTTCGTCGGTAAACATCATGGGTGGCAGCTTGAAGCCAGCCACCAATCGGTAGCCACCGTAGCGCCCTTGCTCGGTCACTATCGGCACGCCTATATCTTCCAGCGCCGTAATGTATCGCCGTATAGTGCGCCGATCCACGCCCAGGCGTTCGGCCAATTCAGCGCCGCCCATTTGGCCATTAGCTTGCAGCAACTCAAGCACCGCAAGTACGCGTGTTGTGGGGCCTGCCATTACTGCCTCCCTACTGAAGCCATCGTTAAAGTCTTGCAGAAAAATGCATTGTTGCTTTTATTTAGGACGGATTCTCACCTATTAACAAACTAATCTGACCTGGCAGTACCTTATGTCACCTGAAGATTGAATGAAAAAGGAGCCTAATATGTCAGAACTAACGTTTTACACCCACCCTATGTCCCGCGGGCGAATTGTGCGCTGGATGTTGGAAGAAGTAGGCATAGACTATTCGGTAAAGGCGATGGAGTTCGATTCAGAGATGAAATCTGAGGACTACTTGGCCATAAACCCCATGGGCAAGGTGCCTGTCATCAAACATGGCAACACTGTTGTGACGGAAGTGGCGGCTATCTGCGCGTACCTGGCGGATCAGGTTCCGGATAAAAAGCTTTCACCACCCCCGCAATCTCCCGAACGTGGAGTTTATTATCGCTGGCTTTTTTTTATGGCGGGTCCGTTTGAAATGGCTACTAGTGCAAAGGCCTACAATTGGAAAATCAACAGCAGCAACGTACAGGCCGTTGGTTGTGGCCAAGTGGAAGACAGTATCAATACGCTTGAAAAAGTACTCAGTGAAAACGCTTATATTTGCGGCGATCAGTTTACTGCCGCAGATATATTGGTTAGCAGTTATCTCTGGTGGGAAACAATGCAGGAGAATATCCCACCAAAAGAGGTGTTTAAGCATTACATAGAGCGTATGGAAAGCAGGCCAGCAGCCAAGCGGGCCAATGAGTTGGACGATGAACTGGCTAAGAAAATGAAGCCTTTGTCCGTCTGATGGCTTAATTGCATTGCCGCTTTTGTATTAAGTTGGCAATTGCTTTCAAGGTAGATGAACCCTATCTGGTTGCAGTTTTTGCTACAGATAATAGCAGTAAAGCCTCTGGCCAACGGCGTGTGCGGAAGGCATCGGCGCTGGCCAGCCTACCCATATATCGCTACTGTATTCGCCTATGCTAAATAATAAGATAGGGCGCCATTCATGCAAAGCGATATCACCCTCCAGCGGCTAAGAGCTGACGCCCCTAATCGCGGCAGTTGGGGCTTTAAGGGGCTCTTATGATCAGTGGCCGCGCATTATTCTATTTCGATACTGTGGCCCGGTGTCGTTCGCTGCGCCAAGCCGCCGCGCAACTGCATATTGCCCCCACGGCGATTAGCCGCCAGATCGATTTACTGGAGCACCAGCTTGGCGCACCACTCATCGAGCGCGGCCCTAACGGCATTAGCCTGACGGCGGCGGGGGAGTTGTTGGCTGCCCAGGCGCAGCGTACCCTCCGTGACCTAGAGCGGGTGCAGGAACATATTGCCGATTTGAAGGGCTTGCGAACTGGGCGGGTCAGTTTGCAGGTGGCGGAAGGCGTTGTGGCTGGCTTGCTAGCGCCTACGTTAGCCAAGATGGGGCAGCGCTATCCCCATTTGAGTTTTGATATCGGGATCGTCAGCGCTAGCCAAATGGTGGAGGCGCTGCGCCGAGGCGATGCCGATATTGGCCTGTCCTTCTTTATGCCCCGGCATGATGACATTGTGCCCTTTGCTAGTGCCGAGTTGCATCACCATGCAGTGATGGCTCCAGGCCATCCGTTGACCGCAGCTTCTGAGGTGAGTCTTCACACCTTGGCAGAGCACCGGTTGATCTTACCTGATGAATCCTATGGTGCTCGCCAAGCGCTGGAGCGTGCAGCACACCGGGCAGGCGTTACCCTAATACCTACCTTTAAGACCGCCTCGCTGGAAACTCAAAAAGCACTTGCCCTTAACGGCGCAGGCGTTCTGGTATTGCCACCGATGGCGGTAGCTCGGGAGTGCCAATTAGGTCAACTCATTAGCATCCCCTTGGCTCCTTCAGAGCTTGAGGCCGCGCGAATTGATCTCTGCGTTTATCGCCATCGCCAGCGCAGCTTTGCCACTGAAGCTTGCCTTTCGCTGCTGGCAAGTGCCCTACAGACACTGCCAGTCTAATCATCCTGAAAGATTTTAAAAGCGAAGAGTGCACACAAAAAGTGGACACGCTGAGGTCAAGATTGAAATAGCAGAAGACACGGTGTGGGTTCATGCTGAGCTTGTTAATAACGTCAGCCTGATAACAACAGCAAAAGGTAATGTGATGCCTGCACTACACCAACTCACCGCCACTCAATTAATTGATGGCTACCGAGCTTATAGGTTCTCGCCAACTGAAGTAGCCAGCGCCCTGGTTGAGCATATCGACGCCTGGGAGCCGCAAATCAATGCGCTGTATGCCTATCAGCCTGATGCGTTCATTAAAGCAGCCGAAGCCTCCACCCAGCGCTGGGCTAAGGGGCAACCTAGCGGCGCGCTAGATGGCGTGCCAATAACCCTTAAAGAGTTGATTGCCACCAAAGGGATGCCAGTGCCGGGGGGAACCGGGCTTGGCGAGCAGCCTGTTGCCACCGAAGACGCTCCCCCCGCTGCTCGATTAGCGGAAGATAACGCTCTGCTGCTGGCGAAAACTACCTGCCCCGACTTTGGCATGCTCTCATCCGGGCTCTCGTCGTTTCATGGTTTGACCCGCAATCCATGGGATTTAGCTTGTAATACCGGCGGTTCAAGCGCGGGCGCGGGCGCTGCCGCCGCTGCTGGGCTTGGGCCACTGCATGTGGGCACCGATATTGGTGGCTCGATACGCCTTCCTGCGGCGTGGTGTGGTGTCGTCGGCTTTAAGCCCACTTTGGGCCGGGTACCGATAGACCCTTATTATGTAGGCCGCTGTGCCGGGCCAATGACCCGAAGCGTAGCGGATGCCGCGCTGATGATGACGGCGCTTGCCCGCACAGATCGACGCGATGCGATGCGTCTGCCGCCGGAAACGATTGACTGGATGGATCTGGAGCTCGACGTTAAAGGTTTGCGAGTGGGTGTGATGATGGAGGCGGGCTGCGGGTTACCTTTGGATGATGAGATTCGCCACCACGTGGAACAGGCTGCAAAGCAGTTGGAAGCCGCTGGGGCAACGCTGGTGCCGATGGCGCCAGTGCTGACCCGCGAAATGTTAGAGGGACTGGATCACTTCTGGCAGGCCCGTCAGTGGGGCGAGCTGTTAAAGCTCTCGGCTAACGAGCGTGAGCAAGTGTTGCCTGCCATTTTAGCCTGGGCCGATGGTGGTGCACACTTAAGTGGCGTAGAAGCAGTGTACGGTTTTCAGCAAACCATGGCGATGCGACGCGCCACCGAAGCCGTATTTGATGAGGTCGATGCGGTGATTTCACCCACCACACCCAATATCGCCTTCCCAGCTGAGTGGCCATCGCCTACCAATGATCCGCGTCGGCCCTTTGAGCACATTGCTTACACCGTGCCGTGGAATATGGGCGAGCAGCCTGCGATCTCGCTTAATGCTGGGTTTAGCCGTTCCGCTAGTTCCGTCAATATGCCGATAGGTGTGCAGTTGGTTGGCCCGCGCTTTGGAGATCACTTTGTGCTGAAACTGGCAAGGCTGCTAGAAACGCGTTTGGCGTTGCCCACGCGCTGGCCGATGCTGCCAGTGATTAACTCTGCGGTTAAATAAGAGGAACACTCATGGAACGTTTATTAGTACTGCCTACCTCCCGGGCGGGCTGGGGGCTGTTAATTGCGTTTGTGGTGCTGGTGCTGGCAGGAACGTGGCCGGTGATTGGTTGGGTAAACAGAGCCACCTTAGTGATGGGCTTGCCTCTGTTAGTAGTGTGGAGCTACCTGGTGATTTTTGCCTGCGTAGTGGTGATGCTGATCGGCAATTGTATTGTGGAGCGAGACGACCATGAATAGCCCTTGGCCACTATTGATTACCTTGACCTATGTCGCTATTGCCATGGTGATTGGCCTACGCGCCAGAGCAGGGCGTTCCATGAATAGCTTGGAGGAGTGGGGCGTAGCGGGCCGCAGCATGGGGCCGGTGACGCTCTACCTGCTGATTGCCGCCGGTAGTGTGAGTGCTTACACCTTTATGGGAGCGCCCGGGTGGGCTTATTCCAAAGGGGTGGCGGTGTTTTATGTGGCGATTTACCTTTCGTATCTAGCGCTGGTTGCTTGGTATTTCGGCCCTAAAGTGTGGCAGTTCGGCGAGCAGTTTGGTCACGTGACCCAGGCAAGTGCCATATCCGACCGCTACCAGAGCCCCGCGCTAGGCGCACTGGCGGCGCTTGTTATGGCGATCGGCTCTATTGCTTATGCGGTGCTGCAGACCATAGGTTCGGCTTATATTCTGTTTGTGATGAGCGGCGGTTTGATTCCGATTTGGTTGGGGGTCGTGCTGGTACTGGCCTGCATTGCCGTTTACCTCTATGCCAGTGGTCAGCGGGCGATTGGTCGCACCAATGCCTTTCAAGGCGTGTTGATGCTGATTGTTGCCTGGGCGGTCGGTCTCTGGGCTGTGCACAGCGCTACCGGCGGGCTGAGCTTTGCCGGGGTATTCGAACGCATTCAAACGGAGCATAGCGAGTTTCTCACTCTGCCAGGCGCAGGCGGCGATATGAGCTTTAGCTTCTGGACAACCTCGATCATCGTTTCGATGTTTTCGTTTATGCCGCCGGTGTGGACGCAGTGGATGAGCGCCTCCTCGGCACGTACTATTCGTCGCAGCGCAACGTGGCTACCCACGTATTACGTGGTTATTCTGCCTATGGTTGTTGTAGGCTTCATCGGCATTTTTTCGCTGCCTGAGCTGGCTCGGGCCGATACCGTGGTACTTGAGTACGCCATGCAGCACTTGCCGGTGGTATTAGTAGGATTGCTTGGCGCAGGAACCCTGGCAGCCTCAATGTCTTCCAGCGAGCCGTTTATTCATTCGGTATCGCTGTCACTCAGCAAGGATGTACTACAGCCGGTGCTAAAACTCTCGGATGGCGTTACCGGAAAACTTGCACGGCTGCTGATCCTGCCCATTATGTTCTTGGTGGTCGCGCCGCTCGCAATTGCCGAGCCCGGCAGTTTGGTAATGATTCTGTTAGTGGGGCTCGGGTTTGCCTCCCAGGTGCTGCCTGCCTTTATCGGCATGTTCTTCTGGCCGCGGGCTTCTCGCTTGGGCGTAATGGCGGGGATCGTGGTGGGCTTTCTGATTACCGTGGCGTTTACTACCTTTTGGCCACACCCAATGGGTATTCACGCGGGCTTCTGGGGGCTGATGCTCAATCTGCCGGTATTTGTCGCCGTCTCTTTGATGACGCCTGCTACCCACGCTGAGGTGGTGGAGCGCTTCTTTCGTATTGCCGCTCCACGAGGTTTTACCCAACGGGGACGTCGGGCTGCGGTGTGAGTGCTGACTTAATCTATTCATGGTTATCGACTACCTTTGTACTAAAGTGTTTTTTGCATCAACAAAGGTAATTCGATGAGTCATGCATTGACTGGACATAACCGCCCTCAGCAGGTGATTGAGGCTACCCACCAGGCGAATAACGCCTTACCAACGGCCACCCGCCAAGCTAAGTACGCCAAAATGGCTGCGTCGCCCTACCGCTTTTATCGCGGCAGTAATCATTTGTACTGGAATGATGTATGGCACGAGTGGCGGTTCGCCCTGTTTGGCGGCTGGCCGGAGACCCAAACCTGGTTGCAGGGCGACGCCCACGTCTATAACTTTGGCGCTTATGGTCACCACGATGACCAAGTGCGCTACGGCATGGATGACTTCGATGATGCGCTGATTGGCGACTACCAATATGATCTGTGGCGGCTGGTTATCAGCGTCGTATTAGATGCTCGTGAAAATGCGGAGCTGGATCCAAAAACGATTGATAAAGCGCTTAAAAAGTTAATAGAGGGCTATTACCAAACGCTGGTCGATCACGTTGATAGTCAGCCCGTGCACGCCGTGACCCTTGATAGTGCAAAGGGCCTGCTTAAGCCCTTTATGAGTAAAGTCGCCGATAAGCAGAGCCGTGCGCGGATGCTCGAAAAGTGGACGACCCTAGATGGGCAGAAAGGCCGCCAGTTCGCCGAACGGCCTGGCAAGCTCGCTAACCTGCCTGCGGATGTGGCTAGCCAACTACGCCGTTTAATTGAGCAGGAGTATCAGCAAACGCTGCAACACGCTATTAAAGAGAGTGATCCCCACCATTTTCGCGTCAAAGATACGGCACGGCGTTTGGATGCAGGCACCGGTTCGTTGGGTGTCGAACGCTATTACGTCTTGATTGAAGGCGGTGTCGAGCACGAGCACGATGACATCATCCTGGATGTTAAAGAGCAGGTACCTCCAGAAGCATTTCGATTAATGGATAAAAAACAGCAGCAGGCGTGGCGTAAGCTGTTTCCTAACGAAGCCATCCGTCATGCAGCTGCCTTCCACGCCATTGCTGAGCACCCAGATGCCTATCTCGGCTGGCTAACCATGAACGGAAAGGTGTTTTCGGTGCGTGAGCGCTCGCCGTTCAAGAAAGACTTTCCGACCCATAAGCTTTCTGGCGGTAAGTCATATCGAAAACTGGCAAAGCAGTGGGGGGAAATTCTCGCCCGTGAACACCTGCGCGGTGCCCAGGCGCTTAACCAGGGTGACTCAACACGCTTTGCCAAGGCCGTTTGCCAACGATTAAAAGGGCGTGAAGACCTGTTTATTGAGGTGGTTACAACACTGGCGGTGGCTTACGCCGACTGCACAGAGCAGGATTACGCTGTGTTTATTGATCACTTCCTGGCGTCGGGGGCTGCTTAATTAACCAATACCATGAGTGGTTATTGCGGCTGTTGCCTACCGAGCATAAATCCCTGCTCTTCAAGTGTCTCTTCCCATACTACACAGCGGTTACGGCCGCTGTGCTTGGCTTGATAAAGCGCTTCATCGGCAAGGCGCAGCAATTTCTTAGGGTCTTGAGTGTGATCAGGATATGTTGCGACACCGCAGGAAAGCGTGATTTTCCGCAGAGAAGAGCCTTGATGAATAAATGCCTGATGAGCAATGGATGTTAACAGCGCCTTTGCGCGCGTCTCGGCAGCGATTCGGGAGGTAGCAGGTAGCAAGGCAACAAATTCTTCGCCCCCAAAGCGACAGATCACATCCAAATCTCTTAAGTGGTGCCGCAATAACAGGGCGATTTCGACCAGCACGGCATCTCCTGCGTCATGACCAAAATCATCGTTAATCTGTTTGAAGTGATCCACATCCAGCATTAGCACGGAGAGTTGACTGTCATGCTGCTTAGCTCGCTGGCAATGGTGCTCGAATGCCGTGTCGAAATGGCGACGGTTGTGCAAGCCTGTTAATGGGTCTTTGCGTGAGAGCCCTTCCAGTTCTTGAACTAACCGGTCGAGGTCGGCGGTTCGCGCCGCCACCTGCTGCTCTAGAGTCTCATTGGCCATGGCAAGTTGTTGCTGTGTATGCCGATAGTGCCACAGAAAAATAGCCGCGTTCGCTAAAGAAAAAGCCAGTGTGCCGTAGCTCAAGGGCACACTGCGCCAGCCCACAATACCGTGGGCGACCGCCATATCGGCGAGTAGCAGCGGGGCAAAAAAAGTAAAACTCACTACCAGGAGACGTTGTTCCAGGGTGAGTTTTTGAAAGCGCATGAGCGCAAGCGCCAGCATTACCGGGAGCGTTAAGGCCAGCATGACATCAAAAATGGGAAAGGTTAAGGAAAGGCTCATCATTCCCAATTGAACCAAACCAATTGCAAACACTAGGTATATTAAATGGATAACCCACAAGTGCGTTATCCAGCGCTTTGCAGTGCCTTCCAACCAGTAGCTGAGCAACAGCCCCAGTGCCACCGGCAAAGTGTAGTAGCTACCCGCTCGGAGTGTGTCCCAGGCTAATGGATTATCGGCAATGAATTGGCGTGCTGGAGTCTCCGCAAGGAGCATTAGCCCTGATGCGTAGGCAAACAACGCAATAGACCCGAAACCGCGACGTTCAGGGCCAATTAACGCGAAAATGGTGGCCAGGATAGCGAGCACCAATACCAAAGCACTCACACCGAGATCCTGAGCAGATTCATGGATAATTTGCTTTAAAACCTCAATGCGTTCCATTACCTGGACTTGGCCCCATAAGCCAATACTGGTGTAGTAAGAGTAAAAGCGAAAGGTAAGCGTCTGACCGGCGGCATTTTCTGGTAGGTCTATCATGTGCCAGGGCCAGCCCGCAAAATCGCCTTTTCCCTGTTCGTCAAATTCACCATATTGATAGATCAGTTCATCGTCTAGATAAACTTGCCCAATCAAATTGATACTGGTGATAAAAAGTACTGGATCGTTCCAATCACCGGTGGGCACTGTCGTACGTAACCAGAGGTGTTCGTGCCCGTTGCGGCCAGGTGGGTTCGAAGGGGAGTCAATCGACTGCCACTCTGTCGAGTCGCTTTGCAGCCATTGAGGATGGCTATCGGCATCGTAAGGAGAGTCGCCCCAGCGATACTCCCAATTATGGAGCGGTTTGGGAGAGGTATCAGCTAGTAGGTAGCCTGAATATGCCAACAGTAACGCAAGCGTTAAGAGCAGTAGAGTGCTTCGGCGAATGGCGAACCCACTAGGCGGCATGGTGAACGTCCTAATCTCTTGGTCGCGATCTTGCTATTAATAAGTGCTACATAGGGGCCATCATTAACGACGCTACGTGCACAATAAAAGTGAGGCTGAGCATTAAGCGTAGAGTTTAACGAATATGAACCTTACGTAGGTGATGTTTTCTTCAACGGTTGCTAGCGGTTAGCTTCCTGCACTTAACCCAAAAGCCTGGCTACTCGGGCCAGGCTTTGCAAAGCATATAAATACTCAAGTACGCTTTTAGTTACCGCTAGCGGCTCCGCCTACCAGCCCACTGCGAAAATCACTGTGATTACGGCTTTTAAGGTGGTTTGCGACTGTATCTTCTGGTGAGCCGGCCATTTCGCGGAACATGCCCATTGAGCCAAGCAGAGCAGAGGACTCGTAGGGTACGAATACTCGCTCACCATTCTTCGCCATATTGGGTAGTACCTTGATATAGCTCTGGCCCAGCAGGTAGCCCACTACGGTGCGCTTATTCTCTTCACTATCGCCAATGGCACTAAGCACCAGTTTAATAGACTCCTGCTCACCCTGGGCACGTAGAATGGCCGACTCTTTGTCACCTTGAGCGTTGAGGATCGAGGATTCACGTTGCCCCTGGGCCATTGCAATCGCCGCTGATTTCTCCCCCTCGGCCTCGGTGACGGTGGCACGGCGCTTACGTTCGGCGGCCATTTGCAGGCGCATTGCAGTTTCCACCTCTTCCGGCATAGCGATGTCCTGCACCTCGACGCGGGAGATTTTGACCCCCCATTTAGACGCAGGCTCTTCCATCGCGGCCTGAATCTCATTATTCACTTCCGCACGGGATTCAAACAGTTTATCCAGTTCCATTTTACCGACCACTGAACGTAGCGTGGTTTTGGCCAGTACTTCGACGGCCTGGCTCATATTCTCTACCTCATAGACGGCCCGCTTGGGGTCGATGATTTGGTAGTAGAGCGCGCCGTTGATACGCACGGTGACGTTATCGGTGGTGACGACCGGTTGACCGGGGAAATCCATCACCGTTTCGCGGCGGTCAATGCGGGTTTCGTCGGTGGTGATAGCGGTATAGTCCTCACCCATTTTGCGATAGCGCAGCATGGTGATCGCGCGGGGTTGTTCGATAAATGGAATGATAATGTTAATGCCGCTTTCTAAAACGCGGTGAAAAGAACCTAGGCGCTCAACCACCATTACTTCCGATTGGCGAATAATAATTAGGCCTTTAGAGATGATCAGTACTGCGATCACGACAATAATGAGGCTTATTAATAAGCCGGGGCTTATAGGTAGATCCATGGTTAAGGCTCCTTGCGTTGGGAATTGTCATCTTGAAAGGCTGTGTCTTCAGGCTGATGTAATGCGACTAGCGCAGTGGTGCCTTCAAATCGTTTAAATATGACCAGCGTACCGCTGGGTAGCTCGGTTTCACCGCTTTCAAGTACGCGCAGGCGGTAGAAATCGCCGTTGACTTTAATGCCCGTGGCATCATCAAAATCCCGGCGTAGAGTAGTGTAGCGATTACCTTTTTCCACACCTGTGCCTGTTGTGCCATAAGCAACGCCGCGGGGGGAGAAGCGCGGGCGAATGACCATAATGCATATTGGCAGCAGTACCCCGGTAAAAATAGCCATGCCAAGCAGTTGCCAAGGAAGCGCTAATCCTAGCGCTGTAACGGCCGCTGTTAGCGCAGCGGCAATACCCAGCGCTAGCAGCACCATCGCGCCAGAAGTCAGCTCTGCCAAACTTAATAGTAAGGCGAGTACCAACCAGCTATAAGCCGGGCTCCAGTCCATAGCAGTGTTACTCCGTCGTGAATGCAAGTGTTAATGACAATTCGGTCAGCGTAACCTAATTATGTGAACTTATCTTGCTTAGGTCGCAAGCGTGTTTTTGGGTGCGAGCATATCCTCTGAAGGGTGCTATCCTGCCTGCCTTTAAAGATAGCGAGCATAAAAAAGGAGAAGGGCGTGTTGTCGGGCGTGGTCTATTGGCTGGATATGGCGGGTGTCATCGTGTTCGCGCTTTCGGGCGTGATTTTGGCGTGCCGGTCGCGCATGGATCCTATAGGTATGCTGGTGCTGGCAGCGGTGACTGGCATTGGTGGAGGCACGCTGCGTGATTTAGTGCTCGGTGTAAGGCCGGTGTTCTGGGTGACGGATCCAACCTACCTGTGGGTGATTTTAGCCACCGTAGGTGTGTCGTTGATGGGCTTCCACTATATCCACCGCCTGTCGCGGGGCTTTTTACCGATCGCTGATGCGTTTGGCTTGGCACTGTTTACTGTGATTGGGACTCATAAAGCACTGTTGCTGGGCACGTCTGGAACGGTAGCTGTCTTGATGGGCATGATGACCGGCGTAGCAGGCGGCATGATACGTGATGTATTGGCCCAGCGAGTGCCCATGGTGCTTCGCGAAGAAATTTATGCGACGGCAGCGATGGCTGGGGGAATCGTTTACGTGGCGCTGCATGCCCTGGAGGCGCCGCTAACCATGGCGATTGGCGCCTCACTAAGCGTCACCCTCGGGCTGCGTTTGGCGGCGATCCATTGGCACTTGGCGCTGCCGGTGTTTGCCTGGGTCACGGTGCCACCGAAAACCCATGATGAGGCGGCAGCACCGCTCTCTACACCGCAAAAGGCTAAAGAGCGGGTGAGGATGATTCGCCGTGAGCGCAAAAAACGCTAAGGGCTAATCATTAGAGGCTAATTATTAGGGCTTAGGGAACGGTTCATCTCACGCCAGCGGTCAAACCAGCGGCGGGGTTGAATAACGTGCAAGGTTGGTTCGCTGTCCTCAAGTTCAACTCCTAATCCAATCACGCCAAGGTGGGCATAGAGCGCGCCGTTTGCGCTTCGGTCTGCCAGAGCGACATCGGAAAGCAGCAGCAGCGGGCCACCAGCGAGCGTCAAGTCGCTAAGGCTGATCTGCTTGCCGCTGATCTCTAGCTGCACCGTGCCCTCGATGTCGTGCACATTGAGCAGTCGCCCTAACCAGTCGCTATCCCTTGCGCGTGCGAGAAATAGCCGGGCGAGTAAACCGGTATCGCGCATCTCAAGGCGGAGCTGGCTGACGAGACGAATAGGATCTTCCCACGCCAATTGCGCATCCAACATGGAAAGCGTTACCCACCAACCGGCATCGGCAGAGCCATTTTCACTTTGTCGGCTAACGTTCTCCAAGCGTAAGAATGAGTCATCTGCGTTAAAACGATGCGTTTCCAGGTCGCCGTCGGTTAGGTGTAAGTCGAGATGAACGTCGCCGCGAAGCTGCTGATCCAACAGTGCTAACTCTGCGCCAAAGGCGCGCAGGGTTAGTTCGCCCTGTGCGTTTAATCCTTCCAACAGCCATTCGCTTTCCAGGCTGGCTTGCCCATCCAGCAACCTAACCCCCGCGCCTTCGGGCAGGTAGCGGTTGTAACGGGTGAAGTCGGGCACCTCGGTAATCGGCAGCGCGATGCGCGTGGTGAAGTGCTCGGGCTGGGGAGATTCAAGCACATCGCTAAAACGCTCGGTTTGCGTGGTGAGAGCAAAGTGGCGTCCTTCCAGGTGCGGGCTATCATCGCCTTGGCGACTCAAGGCAAAGCGGGGGATGCCAAGCGAGAGCTGGGCCCGCTCGGTGCTATCCAACTGGGCGGTGAGCTCGCCCCGTCCGGTGGCGAGATAATCTAAAAACGTGACTTCTAACTGGTCGGCGTTGGCCCGCAGCCGAGTGGGTGCCAGCAAGCGGTTATCGCGAAAGGCGCCCTGAGAAAAGAGTTGTCCTTCACCCGCGATGGCTAAACCGTGGGCGTCAGGCAAAAACGCATTTAAAAAGCCTAGCCGTTGCACGCTTCCCTCGAGTGAAAACTGCCCGCTTGGTACGTCACCTCTGCGTTGAAAGCGACCATCATTTAGCACCAATATGCTCTCTAAGCGTTCGCTCGGTTGGTCGATATCGGCCACTTGCCAGCTCAACCGGGTGCCGCTGATGTTCAGCGTTGAGCCATCCATTGCTGCCTGCTGAATAGGCAGGAAAAGCTGCATATCACTGGTTAACGTGCCGACTTGTTCGCCATGTTGCCAGCGTGTGGTAAGCCCGTTTCCGGCTAAATGTACCTCTCCGCTGAGCTGTTTTGACGCCATGGTGAGCTGGCCGTGGCTTGCGGCTTTCCCGCTAAGCAACTGCAGTGGCGCGGGGTCAGGTAAAATGGCGCCTAAGTAGGTTTGTAAAACGCTGATATTAGGCAGTTGCGCGGATTGCCAGCTCAATGTCGCGGATGCTTCTTCACGGGCCTTTTCTGGATCAGCTGGGCTCGATGCCGAGACGTTGATAGCGGCATCGTCAAGCAGCAGACGCTCCTGGTGGTGCAGCGTGGCGTCGGCAAAGTTAAGCGTTGCTTCGATAATTTCTTGTGGCGTTAGCTGGGCATCTAGTGAGCCGCCACCTCGGGCAATGAAGCCACGCGTATCTGCCATCAACTCAGTTGCTTGAATACTTAGTTGGGCATCAAAAAGGCGCGATTGGCGAATGCTGGCAGAGGCCTCAATTTGCCCATGGCCGGAAAGACTGATGCCTTCCAGTTCAGAGTTCTCACGTTCAGAATCCTGTCCTTCAGAACTCTCTCCTTCAGAACCCCGTTCTCCTATACCGGGCGAAAGATATCGATCCAGCATATCCAGGCGGGTGATATCGCCTTGCAAGGCGAGTGTCGCTGAGGTGGGAAGGTCGAGTTGATCCAGTCGCTGATTAGGAATTTGGGTCGCAAGGCGTAGCTCGGTATGCTCTGCGTAAGGGTGCGTGTCGGCTAGCTCAACATCGGCCAGCTGCGTTGAAAAATGCAGTTGATCGTTCTCAACCGACAAACGCACTTGGCCTTCACCCGTAGCCGTGTGGCGAGGCGGAGGGGTATCCGCCAGTATCCAGCGCGGCGAGTCAGTCGGCGCATGTAAACGTTGCTCATCAATCGCTAAGCGTAGCAGGGGCGCGTTCAGTATAAGCTTGCTGCTGGGCTGTAATTCTCCTGCGGTGAGCTCCAGTGCTCCAGTTAGCGCCCCGCGCCCTTCAATGGTTAGCCAGGGCAGGGTGCCTAGGTAGGGCATAAAGACATTCCAGGCATCCGCCTGGGCATCCAACTGAAGCTGCGCTGAGAGCGCTGCTAGTAGGTTGGGGTTCAGCTCGCCGCTGGTAGCGTCGACAGGAGTTATCGAATTGAGCGTTGCATCAGCGTTAAGGTTAATATCACGCACTAAGGTCTCTTGATCACTCAAGCGAACTAAACGACCATTGGTAATGGCGAGGGAAACGTTAGGAATCGCTAGGGTGTCGCGACTTAGCGTGGTCTCCGTTACCTGCAGCTGGCCGTCAGCTTCAAGCGCGATGTCACCAACGGTCAGGCGGCGAATACCCTCGGCATCGAGTGTGTCGATATGCAGTTCGCCGCGTAATAGAGCCATTAGCGAGAGCGAAAGGGTGGCGCGTTCGGCTTCAATTGAGATGGGCAGTGCTTCATCTTCACGAGCGAGATAGAGTCCCTCTACTTCCCAGCGGCCTGGGTGGCGGCTAACGCCTTGCTCCCAGCGGATGTCGATGCCCTCGAATTGTGAAATGCGCTCGGGCAGCCACTGGCTGTTAAGCAGCCAATAGCTGCCCGCCACCCAGGTAAAGAGGATAAACAGTAGGCCAACCAACGCCCTTCGCAGCAGGCGAGGTAGGCGATTTTTACGAGTGTTCGCGTCTGACATAGTGGCTTCCCTAGCAGATAACTCCTGTTGGGACGTGTTTTATGGCATTATGCGCGGCGTTGGGCAGTGACGGGTTTTCGATTTCAACGCTAGGCAGGCAACAAACGCCATGTTCAAGGATTTTTACGCGCAGCGCGGAGAGTATGTAGTGATCTCCGCAGAGCAGGCCAGTCGCTTCGCCAAAGGCGTGGCGGGTGACTACAACCCTATTCATAACCCGGATGCACGCCGTTTTTGTGTGCCCGGTGATCTACTGTTTGTACTGATACTCACAAAGTTTGGGTTGTCGCGGCAAATGGAATTTCGCTTCACCAACATGGTGGGCGCTGATACGCCGCTTAAGTTTAGCGAAGCAGACAACGGTGCACTTCACGTCTGTGATGAGAGCGGCAAATGTTACTTACAGGTGGTGCGTAGTGGTGACATTACCCACGATCCTGCGGTGGTGGAAGCCTTTGCGCGTTGCTATGTCGCGTTTTCAGGCAAAAACTTTCCGCACTATCTCAAACCGCTGATGGAAGAGCACGGGGTCATGTTTAACCCCAAACGTCCACTGGTGATCTACGATAGCATGGGGTTTTCACTCGAGCGTTTGGATGGTTTTGCACCGGGCTTGACGCTGAATCACTCTTCGCTGGAGGTTCACGGTAAACGCGCCGATGCACTGCTGGAGTTCTCTATTGAGTCCGCCGGGGAGGCCGTAGGGGTGGGTTCCAAAAAGCTCGTAGTGAGCGGCCTTTGTGACTATGACGCCGATGAAATGGCCGCTATTGTAGAAGAGTTCTATCGTCTCAAGGCCGCTTACGAGACGGCCTCGACTTGAACACTGGTACTTAGCCTCTTGCGAGGCTAAGTATGGATAAGACGCTTATTGGTCAGGCTTGTCCTGCACCGTCAAGCCAACCGTGGTAATACGGCCACCGAGTGTCGCCAGTACCGCCAGCATGATGCCATCGAGCTGAAGTGAGTCGCCTATCTCCGGTTGGCTGGAGAGTGTATTGCGCAGCAGTGCATCGAGAGTCGTCTGGCCATCCTCTCCTTCGATCAACACGCCATACGAGTGGCGTAAATCGTCTATCCTTGTACTGCCCTTGAGCTTTAGCTCCTGATCGGGCAGCTCGTCACTGACCACGCCCACCGCATCTGAAAAGACACAGTCGATAAACGGCCTCGTCTCGGGACGCAGCACCACGAACAGGTGATCGCCAGCCATTAGCTCTGTCGAGCCTCGCGGGGGAATTACGTCCTTACCCCGGGTAATCATCGCTACGACCGTCGTATCGGGTAGTGCCATTTGTGAAAGCCGCCGACCCGCTGCGCGTGGATGGTCGCTCAGGGTGTACTCCACAATATCGGCATCTACCTCTTCCAGCGCGGTAATCTCAAGGCTGGCCGCCGGTACCGCTGGCGGTTTTTCAGTCAATCCCAGCTTGCGGGCCACCACTGGCAGAGTGGTGCCCTGGATGGTTGCCGAGATCAGCACCACGAAAAACACCACATTGAAGATTAATTCTGCACCCTCCAGCCCAAACATCAGCGGAAAAATAGCCAGGATAATAGGGACGGAGCCACGTAGGCCTACCCAGGCCACTAAACTGGCTTCACGGGCATTGAAGCCGAACAGTTTCATGACCGGCAACATGGCGATTGGCCGGGCAACCAAAATCAGTACCGCAGCAATCACCAGCCCTTCCAGCCATACATCCAGCAGAGACACCGGGTTTATCAGCAGCCCCAATACCACGAACATCACGATCTGGCTTAGCCAGGCGAGCCCATCATGAAACAGGAATGTGCTGCGCTGAAAGGCGATACGGTGGTTGCCAATGAACACCCCGGTCAGGAAAATGGCCAGGAATCCGCTCCCCCCTGCGTTGGCTGAGATACCAAAGGAAAGGAAGCCACACGCGGCCACCATTACCGGGTAAAGGCCCGAGGCCACCAGATGGATGCGGTTAATGATCTTGACCGATGCCCATCCTACGCCAAGCCCTACCAGGCCCCCTACGCCCATCTGCATGACGAAAAGCTCAAGCAGCCCCGTGCCTGGTTTCATGCCATTGACCAGCACTTCCAGCAACCCGACGGTAAGGAAAATAGCCATCGGGTCGTTTGAGGCGCTTTCGATCTCTAGCGTGGATTTCAGTTTTTTATTGATATGTATGCCGGCGTTTCTTAACAGCGAAAATACCGCTGCGGCATCTGTGGAGCCCACGATAGCCCCTAGTAGCAGGCCTTCCAGCAGCGGTAAGTCGAGAATGTAGGCGGCTGCCACGCCGGTGATTAGAGCCGTGATCAACACCCCGAAAGTGGCGAGCAGGGAGGCGGGTTTCCAGACTTTTCGAATCGATGAGGTAGGCGTTTGAAGCCCGCCGTCAAAGAGGATCATTGCCAGCGCCAGCGTGCCTAGGGCATGTGCCCCCGCTGGGTTGTCGAAGGCGATCCCTCCAATACCACTCTCACCGGCCAGCATGCCAATGACCAAGAACAGAACCAGGACAGGTAAGCCAAGGCGGGCAGATAATTTGCTCGATACAATGCCCACCAATATCAAAATGGCAGCAAGTAAAATGAGCTTGTCAACGGGAAACATAAACGGAGAACCCTTCTAAAAAGGTACTGATAGTTTGAATGGCAGCGTGTCTCTAAAGCGGTGCCACTAATGAATAACTGAACAACTACGTAGTTAGCTCTTTGCGAGGATAGGCGGTGCCCGACCGGGGGGAAGAAGGAGGGCACAGCCGCTGGTGTCGTTTGAAACGACACGGCCAAGAATTGCCTGGTGGGAGATAGCTGAATGCAGCGAGGCGAAAAAGCTAACGGGAGGGGGATCGTCGGCTGACCATTCGATGGCCTTCAAAAGCTCTTTATCTACCTGCCGCTTGGTGGCAGCGTTTCTTATTCGTAGCTTGGTGGGGAGTGGCGCGAAAGCGTAGTGACTCGAAAGACTTTTCAGGCTTTCATCGGTCTGTTGCAGCTCGGTGAAATGTGGCTTGTAAAACTGTTCGACGGCACCCGATAGCAAGACCAGAAAACAGCCCAGAAGCAGGATCTGGGATGCCCAGAGAGGCGCATGCCCGACGTTTTTTCCATCCCCATCCCCTTGCTGCATCGAGTCTTCCTTGAACAAGCCAACTATGTAGCTGTTATACCTTAGGTGGAGTTGGTTTGCATCAGCCCACCAGTGGCATGACATCCACTTCGACTTCCAGGCGGTGTTCGCCGCCCCCGTTCATGACGCCTTTTAGCGGGGCTACGTCGGCGTAATCTCGCCCCCAGGCCAGTACAGGGTGCTGTTCACTGGCCACGGTGCCATTGGTGGGGTCTAGGGCCAGCCACCCCCATTCGGGAATCCAGGTCGCCAACCATGCATGGGAAGCATCTGCGCCGATCAGGCGTGGCTGCCCGGGCGGGGGCTGGGTTTCCAAATAGCCACTGACATAGCGCGCAGCAAGACCTACCGAACGCAATGCACCAATCGCGAGATGAGCAAAATCCTGGCAGACACCCCGCCGGTTGGCGAGTACTTCGCTTAGCGGCGTTGCAAGTGTGGTAAAGCTGGGGTCGTACTCGAAGGTTTGATGAATCAGTTCATTGAGCGCGAGAGTCGCCTCGACTATTGGCCTGCCTGGGGTAAAGCAGCTGTGGGCAAAGGTGGCCAGCTCATCATTACGGCGAATAAACGGTGAGTCGAGGCGGTAAAGTTGAATGTCAAAACTGTTGTTCTGGCTAAGCTGCTGAGCGACTTGTTCCCACGTCGTTGAGGTGGTGGGTAGCGCTGCTAAGGGGTGTGTACTCAACTGCGTTACCACCGTGACATCCAAGGTTTGATGAACTTCCTCCATGGCGAAATAGAGCACTCGATTGCCGAATACATCGCGGCGCTCCATCTGTACCTGTGGCGTGGGGCTGATCTGCAGTTCCGAGGCACCACAGTGCTGATGCGGCGTTTTACGTGGTAGCACCCGAGCTTCACTATGGCACAGCGTCACGGGGGCGCTGTAGTGGTAGCGGGTGGTATGGCGCAGCGTGTAGTTCATGCATCAGGCTCCATGCTGACTAACTGGCGTGGCCGCTCCACGTGGCTGAAATGACTCTGACTGATGGCTTCAGAAAGCGCGCTTAAGGGGTCAATTAAAGCATCCAGCAGTTGCTCTAAGGCATCCTGTGCCTCCGGTGTATCGGCTAGATGACTTAAGCGATCAATGTCGGCCAGGTGCAGTGCCGCATTGGCCTGAATTAATAGCCGCCGTTCGGCGTTACGGTAGGGCGATGAGCTGCCCGGCAGGCGATCCATCTGTCGTTCAATGCGCTTGAGCATATAGCCCACCGAGCGAGGATTGGTTTCATCGAACAGCAGTAGATCGAGAATCGCCGCAGGGTGAAGCTCACTGCGGTAGCGGCGGCGATAGGCGGTAAAGTTATCGGTGGTGGCGAGCACGACTTCCCACAACGCCAGCCCCGGCGAGTGCGGCGCATTGAGGGTGAGCTTGAGCAGCGAGAGCAGTCCCAGCACGCGATCCAGGAAGCGGCCGATATCCATAAACCGCCAGCCGTAGTGATGAGGCATGGTTTCGTTACACAGCCCGAAGAAGGCGGCTAGCTGAGCAGACAGCCCCTCGCAAGCGCGCCGTGCCGCGCTGGCCCCCAAGCTTGGGTTGAAGGTGGCCATGCGCTGACGCAGCTGGTGCACCACCCGCCAGGAGTCGTCGCCTAAATGGTCGCGCACGCTGCGTGCGTTGCGCATTAGTTGGGCAAACAGTGGCTGTAAGGCCTGGGGATCCACGTCATCAAACTGCGCCAGTAACGCGGCGCGCTTTAGATCAAAACCAATCAAAGGTGCCTGTAGTCGCTGTTGGTCCTCTTCGTTTAGCGTGGTGATATCCAGTGCCAGCAGAAGTTCATCGAGCAGCTGATCGGCGATCTCATCCTGGTCGTACTCCATTAGCCTCATTAGCGCTTCACGCAGAAGTCGCGCGCGGGTGTCTAAGCGCTCGCCGTAGCGGCCTAACCAAAACAGGCTTTCGGCTACTCGGCTGGGTAGGTCGGTGCCGTCACGGGTGGCCACCACCGGGCCGCGGGCCTGGCGGAGCTGGCTGACATGGGGCTGAGGAGAGGCTGCCGTAACCCAGACATCTTTAACGATGGTGCTGCTTAGTGATGGCAAGCCAGGTTCGCCAACCCAAGCTAAACCACCGGGCATTACTTGGTACTCGCCAGCCGCACTATTTTTAGCAGCAGTGCTGCTTTTGGCAGTGGCATTGGGGGTGCGTGTTACAAAGCAGCGTAGGTTGAGCGTGGTGGGTTCCAGACGCTGTAGGTGGCTATCGAAAACCGGTGCGGTGGCTGGCTGCGTAGTGGCATCGACGTTAGGCAATAGCAGGGGCTCACCGAGCAGGTGCTCACACAGCATCGGTAAGTAGTCTGCTAACACCGGGGCTTCCAAAATGCCCACCCCCAAGGCGTTAGATAGCGCCACGCCGCCTGAGCGCATGGCCTGGAGTAGCCCGGGTACGCCCAGCTGCGAATCGCCGCGCAGTTCCAGCGGGTCGCAGTAAGCGTCGTCGCAGTGGCGCAGTATCACATCGACTGGCTGTAGACCGCCCAGGGTGCGCAGCCATACTTGGGTATCGCGTACGACTAAATCCTGGCCTTCTACCAGTGCAATATTGAGGTAATTGGCTAAATAGGCGTGCTCAAAATAGCGTGGGCTCCCCGGCCCCGGCGTTAATAAGATAAGCGTGGGGTTATCGCGATGCTGATAGGCCATGGCGATCAGCGTGCGGTGGTGTAGGTCAAGAAACCCCGCTAGCCGCTTTAAGGGCGCATTGCGATACATATCCGGCAGGGCGCGGGCCATCAGTATACGGTTTTCGAGCGCAAGCCCAGTACCGGATGGCGCCTGTAGGCGGTCTGCCATCACCCGCCACTGGCCCTGAGTATCCTGAATCACATCCACACCGTGGAAAATAATCGGCGCGCGGTCATTGGGCAGCGACTGGTGGCAGGGCAGTAATAAATGCGCTGAGGCAAGCAGCTCTTGGGTGGGGAGTAGCCCCGCCTCAAAGAGCGTTTTGGGCCCATAGATATCGTCGTAGAGGGCGCTCAGCAGACGACTGCGCTGGATTAGCCCCGCTTCTAATGCTTGCCACTGTGGTTCATCAATCACCCAGGGTAGCGGGTCGAGCCGCCACGAACGCCCCTGGGTTTCATCATGCATATTGAAAATTACGCCGTTTTCAGCCAGTAGGCGCTGAATTTCGTCATGCTGCTGGTGACGACCCGTCGGGCCCAGGCCCTCCAATGAGCCGAGTAAGCTCTGCCAGCCAGGGCGTAACTGCCCCTGGCCATCGAGCATGGCGTCGAACGTGCCGGGCTGTCCCTTGCCTAGCTGGTGTAAGTAATCCTCAACGAGCCCGTTAGTCACGGGCGCGAGAAGTGAGGGAGAGACAGGGGCCGTCATTATCCTTGTAATCCTAAGCAGTAGGAGGCGGATTATCCTGCACTAGTCGCTACGAGAAAAGCATTAGCTAGGCGTCCAGCGCAGGTCGAGGGTCTGCGGCAGTTCCAGGCTGGGGGTTTCCAGCTTGGGAACCTGATGGCCATGACGATGGCCGCTGTCACTAAAACGCCCCAGTCTTCGCGCTTCGGCTTCAAACGCATTGACCGGGAAGGTATCGAAATTACGCCCTGTGGGGTGCACTACGTAGTAAGTACAGCCCGCGACTGAGCGCTGGTTCCAGGTGTCGATCACATCAAACACCAGCGGCGCGTGAATGGGAATTTGCGGATGCAGCGCTGAGGGCGGCTGCCAGGCGCGGTAACGCACCCCAGCCACGGCTTCACCGTTTCTGCCGGTAGCTGAAAGGGGTACCCGGCGGCCGTTGCAGGTCACCACATAGCGGTCACCACTCATGCCGCTGACTTTGACTTCCAAACGCTCCACCGAAGAATCCACATAGCGGGCAGTGCCGCCAGCTGAGGCCTCTTCGCCCAATACATGCCAGGGTTCGATGGCTTGGCGCAGCTCAATATCCAGCATGGAGGTGTGCAAGCATCCGTGCAGCGGGAAGCGAAACTCCAGGAAGGGGGCAAACCACTCCAGGTCAAAATCGAAGCCGTGGTGGCGCAAGTCACCCAGCACGTCGTCAAGGTCGCTCCAGAGGTAGTGGGGAAGCATCCAGCGATCCTGCAAGGCGCTGCCCCAGCGCACCGGTTTGGCTCGGTAGGGCGTTTTCCAGCAGCGGGCTACCAGTGCGCGGATCAGCAGCATCTGCATCAGCCCCATGCGGGCATGGGGTGGCATCTCAAAGCCGCGTAGTTCCAGTAAGCCAAGGCGACCGCTGTCGCTATCCGGCGAATAGAGCTTGTCGATACAGAACTCGGCGCGGTGAGTATTGCCGGTTAAGTCGGTGAGCAGGTGGCGCAATAAGCGATCGACCAGCCAGGGCTGTACCACTTCCCCTTCGGGCATTTGTTGAAGGGCGATTTCCAGCTCATAGAGGGCTTCATGGCGAGCTTCATCCACCCGCGGGGCTTGGCTGGTGGGGCCAATAAACAGACCCGAAAACAGGTAAGAGAGACTCGGGTGGTGCTGCCAGTAGGTGACTAAACTGGCCAGCAGATCCGGACGACGCAAAAACGGTGAGTCGTCAGGCGTCAACCCGCCCAGGGTGACATGGTTACCACCGCCGGTGCCGGTATGGCGCCCATCCAGCATAAATTTCTCGGTGCCCAGGCGGGTTTTTCGCGCTTCTTCATATAGCCGTTCGGTTTGTGCTACCAGGGTTTGCCAACTGGCCGCGGGCATAATATTGACTTCGATCACGCCGGGGTCAGGGGTGATCATAAAGTTTTCCAGGCGCGGGTCTCTCGGCGGTGAGTAACCCTCTACCATGACCGGGCAAGCGAGTTCCTTGGCGCACTCCTCAACGGTACTCAGTAGGTCAAGGTAGTGCTCTAAGCTGGTCAGCGGCGGCAGGAAAATATGCAGGCGGCCATCCCGCGGTTCCACACATAGACTGGTGTGAATGACGCTACTTTCCCGGTCGATGTTTGCCCGTGGCTGCTGTTGAACGGCTTCGCCTTCCGGATGCGATGGGCTAGGGTGGCTTGAGCGACCCAGGCGTTCGGCATCGCTGATATGCAGCTGTTCGGCGTTGCGGCGGGCGACTTCGCCGTGAATATCGCCCAGTTCAGGCCGGGGGGCGAACAGCGATTCAGGCTGTGGCTGCTCCTCTGGGTCGGCCCAGGGCAGCGCTGAAAGCGGTAAGCGTAGGCCCATGGGCGAGTCACCGGGCACCAGGAATAAGTGGTCGCGCTTGAGCGGCCAGCGGCCGCTCTCCCAGCGGTGAGCTTGGCTGATCGAGTGGCGCAGCGGCAGGGCGTAGCCCACCACTTCGTCCAAGCCTTGCTCTAACAAACGAGCTAAACGGTGGCGTTCGGCGTCATCTTTGAGATTGGCTTCCCGCGGATCCACATTGACGGGCAGCGACTGCTCTTTCCAGAGGTAGTAGTAGGCATCCTCAAACGCCGGAATCCAGTAGCGCTCAGCCACGCCCAGGCGTTCGCTAAGTGCTTTGGTAAAGCGTTGGGCAGTGGTGTCATCCACGGCTACCTTGGGGGCGCCTTCCATACAAGCTAGCCATTTTGGATCTCGCCATAGCGGCACGCCATCTTTCCGCCAATAGCAGGCCAGCGCCCAGCGCGGTAACGGTTCACCGGGGTACCATTTGCCCTGCTGTTGCTGAATAGCGCTGCCGGGCGCATAGGCGGCTTGCAGCCGGGTTAGCAGTGCCTCGGCGCGCTCGCGCTTGTGCTCACCTAACGCTTCGGTATTCCACTGAGGGCTCTCCATATCATCGACGGATACAAACGTGGGTTCGCCCCCCATAGTAAGGCGAACGTCCTGCTGTAAGAGTTCAGCGTCCACTTGGTCGCCCAGCGTGCAGATACGCTGCCACTGTTCATCGCTATAGGGCTTGGTGACCCGTGGGTCTTCATGGATGCGCTCGACCTCCATGGTCACATCAAAGGTGACTTCACACTTATCCGAAAATCCGGTGATGGCCGCGGCGCTACCCGTCGTCGGAGTGGCGGCGAGGGGAATGTGTCCTTCGCCAGCGAATAGACCTGAGGTGGGGTCAAGGCCTACCCAGCCGGCGCCGGGCAGGAAGACTTCGGTCCAGGCGTGCAGGTCGGTGAAGTCCACCTCGCTGCCGCTCGGACCGTCCAGCGCTTTAACATCTGACTTGAGCTGAATGAGATAGCCGGACACAAAACGAGCGGCGAGGCCCAGATGGCGGAAAATTTGCACCAGCAGCCAGGCACTGTCGCGGCAGGAGCCGCTGGCGAGTGTCAGCGTCTCTTCGCAGCTCTGAACACCGGGCTCCAGGCGTACTAGGTAGCCGATTTCATCCTGGAGTCGCTGATTAAGCGCAACCAGAAAATCGACGGTGGTAGTCGGTTCGCGGGGAACGGCTTTGAGCCACTCCATCAGCCGCGGCCCTGACTCGGTTATTTCAAGATAAGGGCTTAGTTCTTGGCGCAGCGCTTCTGGGTAAGCAAAGGGAATCGTTTGCGCAATATCGTCCAAAAAGAAATCGAACGGGTTGATCACCGTCATCGGAGCGATTAGCTCGACGGCAATGGTTAACTCTTTGCGCGGTTCAGGGAACACCACACGGGCATTGAAGTTGCCAAACGGATCCTGTTGCCAGTTTAAAAAGTGGTCATCGCCGGAGAGTTTGAGCGAGTACGACTCAATGTGAGTGCGGCAATGGGGCGCCGGGCGCAGCCGAATAACATGGGGCGAAAGACGCACCGGGCGGTCAAAGTGGTAAGCCGTACGATGATACAAGGCAACGCGAATGGTCATGAGCCACCCTCAAAAGAACCGTTATTAACCGGCTGGTCGGTTGGGTTAAGGAATAACCGAACGTTTCGCAAGTATCGTTCCACTTTTACTTTTTTGCAGCCGCTATCTTAACTAAGACGTTTAACTAAAGTGGAAATCGCGTTATGCACCAACTTGATGCCACTTGCGCGCACCAAGATAGGGCGTAAAGGCGTTTTAATTTCCTCGTGCTCTCTGTCAAGCGGCGTTTAAGTAAGTGAACGTTGAAATATCGCAAAAGATGGTACGCATTTTGCTCTCATTTGTTTGATTGTTTTGCACGCGGCAGGCCTACACTGAGCATTGAGGAAGTTGCCGCTTCCACCCCCGCGCCAGGAGAGCGCCCATGAGCCAAGTGAATTGGAATAACTATGCGTGTCGTGATTACTACGATGAGCTGATGGCCGCTCCCGGTCAGCCACGCGAGTCAGCGGGTGAATTGTGCAACATGTTGGCAAGGTTTAGTGCCGAGGAGTTAGCGGAGCGAAAAACTGCGGCGGAGATCGCTATTCGTACCATGGGGATTACCTTCACCGTCTACTCTGAAGGCGCGATGATTGACCGTGCCTGGCCCTTTGATATTGTGCCGCGAATCATTCCCGCCAGTGAGTGGCGTAAAACCGAGGCAGGCCTTAAGCAGCGCGTGCAGGCGCTGAATCTATTTATCGATGACCTTTACCATGATCAAAAAGTCATTAAGGACAAAGTACTGCCCGCCGAGGTGCTGGCACAATCGGTTAATTTCCGCCCCCAGTGTGTTGGCATTAACCCTCCTCACGGTGTATGGGCTCATGTATGTGGCTCTGACCTGGTGCGCGATGGCGACGGGACGCTCTACGTGCTGGAGGATAACTTACGCATTCCTTCCGGTGTCTCCTACATGCTGGAAAACCGCAATGTCACCAAGCGGGTACTGCCGGAGCTGTTCGCCTCAGGCAAGATTTTGCCCGTTGATGACTATGTGGCTCAGCTTTACGACATGCTGGCGGCGATGTCGCCAAGGCCAGGTGATGACCCCCAGGTAGTGGTACTGACCCCCGGGATCTACAACTCTGCCTATTTTGAGCACGCCTATCTTGCCCAGCAAATGGGCGTCGAGCTGGTGCAGGGAAGTGATCTACTCGTTGATGACGATGATGTGGTGTACATGCGCACCGTGGAAGGGCTACGCCGGGTCGATGTTATTTACCGCCGTGTAGACGATGAGTTTCTCGACCCGGAAGCATTTAACCCGGAATCCATGCTGGGGGTGGCGGGCCTAATGCGCGCCTGGCGGGCGGGGAAAGTAGCACTTGCCAATGCTCCGGGGGCCGGCGTGGCGGACGATAAGGTCGTTTACGCCTTTGTTCCCGCGTTGATTCGCTACTACCTCGATCAAGAGCCGCTGATCCCCAACGTGCCCAGCTACCTGTGTATGTTCGAGGACGATCGCCGCTATGTACTCGACCACCTGGATGAATTGGTAGTGAAACCGGCCAATGAGTCGGGGGGCTACGGCATGCTCATTGGCCCACGCTCAACCAAAGAGACCCGCGAAGAGTTTGCCCGCTTGATTAAGGCGAACCCGCGCAACTATATGGCTCAACCGACCCTGGCACTGTCGACCACGCCTACGCTGGCGAATGGATTACCGCAGCCGCGCCATGTGGATTTGCGCCCCTTCATTCTTTCGGGGCCAGAAATCCATGTCACCACCGGTGGACTAACCCGCGTGGCATTGATAGAGGGTTCGTTGGTGGTGAACTCTTCTCAAGGTGGCGGCAGTAAAGACACCTGGATTGTAGAAACCGACGATAAGGCGGCAGCGGCCGCGGTGAAAGGAGCCTAACGCCATGCTGTCACGCGTTGCAGAGAACCTCTACTGGATGGCGCGCTATATTGAACGTGCGGAAGACACTGCCCGTTTGCTGAGTGTCAATAGCCACCTTATGCTCGATTTGCCGGGTCGCTTACCGCTCGGTTGGGCACCCCTTATCGAAATGACCGGCAGTCTGGAAGCCTTTACCGCACGCCATAAAGACTTTGATGAACGCAATGTGGTGCACTTTTTATGCGCTGATACTGACAATGATATTTCGATTATCTCTGCGCTTGCCAGTGCCCGTGAGAACCTCAGAACCACTCGGGATGTGGTGCCCCGGGAGATTTGGGAAGAGGTTAACCAGCTCTATCTGAGCGTGGCTGATCATGCCGAAAACGGTGTTAGTCCACGCCGTCGCGATAGCTTTCTCAAAAGCGTCATCCGTAGCTGCCAGGCGTTGACGGGCCTGATTGAAGGCACGTTAAGCCATGGCCCTGCGCGTACCTTTATTGAGCTGGGGCGTCAGTTAGAGCGGGCCGATATGACTACTCGCATCGTGGATGTGCGCTCTGCCAGCCTGCTGCCGCAAAACCCTGAAGAGCTACTGCCGTTTGAAAACCTGCAGTGGATGAGCGTACTCAAATCGCTCACCGCCTACCAAATGTACCGTCAGCAGGTACGCTTACGCGTTCGGGGCCCGGATGTGCTGCGCTTTTTGCTGCAAGATCCTAATCTGCCACGCTCCATTGCCTGCAGCTTGGAGACGCTGGGCCATGAGCTGACGCTACTGCCAAGACAGGATCGACCGGCAGCGACCGTTTCACTGGTGCGCGCCGATGTGGTGGATGCCGATATTCAAGCGCTGGCCCACTCACCCAGCAAGCTGCACCTGTTTATCGACGAACTGCAGATCGGCTTTGCCGCTATCCACGATACTCTTAGCGCAACCTACTTTGTGAATGACGACAGCGTGCCCCGCGTCACCCAAAACCAGAGTCAGAGCCAGAGTCAAAGCCACGCAGGGGATAACGATAACGACTAACCAGTGGGGGAGTCGCGCTCTAGCGGGCTGGCGGCCTGCACGATTCGATGCAGGTACGCCAGCTTCTCGCGCACCGCTGGGGCAAGCACTCCTGGGGCCAAATCGAGCAGGCCCATATCCCGGTTGAGCTCATTCACTGCCATCCCTACCTGATGAAAGGCAATCAGCATGCTCTCCAGACTGCCGTCGTACTCAACGGGGGTAATGCCCATGTGCAGTGCGGTATCCAGCACGGCGACTATATCCAAGTAGTAGGCAAATGTTTCAGCAAAATCTTCCCAGGGGTGCATGGTGGCGTAAGCAGAGATGAAGCGATTAGGCCAGTCGCTGGGCGCCCCCTGCTGGTAGTAGCGCTCTAACGCTTCGGCATAGGTTGGCCGGTGGTGATTGCCAAATACCGCACGGCAATTTTCTTCATCGCGATCCTTAACCAATACATCCCAATAGTAGTGGCCGATTTCATGGCGGAAATGACCAATTAATGTGCGATGGGATTCGTTCATGTCGACCCGCAAACGCTCGCGTTCAACGTCGTCGGCTTCTTTGATGTTGATGGTGATATGCCCTGCTGCATGGCCGGTATACACCTTCTCTGGCTTGGCGGTGGAACGCCATAAGCCCTGGTCGGGGAGGGCATCAGCCATAAATGAGAAGCTTAACGGCACAGCAATGTCGTCGTCTTTGGTACCGTGGGGAAGTTTAAGTAGATCCAGAGTATGAAAAAGGCGCCGTTTAGCAGCCTCTAGTGCCGCCCAACGCTCACGGTGGCCTGCAATATTGAGGTCGGGTATTACTTCGTTGTAACGACAGCAGTCGCAGAGCGTGTCCGCTTGGCCGTGTTCCATCACCACCAGCCGATTACATACGTTTTCAACAGCGTAGTTGTGGCACTTCATTAGCGCTGTATCGCAACCCGGGTGGGTACAGCGATAGCCGCCGTTATCCAAGGGCTCAATGGCCACGATATTGCTACAAGCAGGGCACCAGCCTACTTCTGACTGACAGGCAAGGCAGTGGGTGTTTTCGTAGAACAGCGGATTGCCACAGCGGCAGTGAAAGGTCTGCATAGATAATTCCCTGTGTTTAAACACGCGCTTTCGCCGTGGGCGATCCGCAAGCCTGCGGCACACTGATTAGCCGAAGCATAGCCAGCGTGGTGCCACAATGGAAAGGCTAATTGACGTCCTGGCGTAGATTTTGTTTACTCATGAGATACTTGGTTGACGTTAACGTCAACTTGCTGCTATACCCTGTGTACTTGCCTTACCGCGATGCGTTTTAAAAACAGCTTTTTTAATACTCGCACCCATAACAACCACAACCATAAATAGGAGCAACGCTATGTCCGTTCGCGAAATTCCCATGTATATCGATGGCCAGCCCGTGCAGTCACAGAGCCAGGAGTGGCGCGACGTGGTCAACCCCGCGACGCAAGAAGTAGTGGCTCGAGTGCCGTTCTGTACCGCTGACGAAGTAGAACGCGCTATCAGTAGTGCCAAAGAGGCGTTCAAGGAGTGGCGTAAAGTGCCGCTGGGGAAACGCATGCGCATCATGCTCAAGCTGCAGGCGCTGATTCGCGACAATACCGCTGAACTGGCGGCACTTATCACCGAGGAGCATGGTAAAACCCTGCCCGATGCGGAAGGCGAAGTGGGTCGTGGTCTGGAAGTGGTAGAGCACGCTTGTTCGATTACTTCGTTGCAGTTGGGTGAATTAGCCGAAAACGCTGCCAACGAGGTAGACGTTTACACCATGCACCAGCCGCTGGGGGTGGGGGCTGGGATTACCGCCTTTAACTTCCCGATTATGTTGCCCTGCTTTATGTTCCCGCTGGCGATTGCCACCGGAAATACCTTTGTGCTTAAGCCCTCCGAACAGGATCCCAGCTCCACCATGCGCTTAGTGGAGCTAGCCCATGAAGCGGGTATCCCAGCGGGCGTGCTCAACGTAGTGCACGGTGGCCCGGACGTGGCCAATCAAATTGCCGATCATCAGGATATCAAAGCGCTCTCGTTCATCGGCTCTACCCATGTGGGGTCGCTGCTGTATAACCGTGCAGCAGCGGCGGGCAAGCGCATGCAGGCGATGATGGGCGCCAAGAATCACTGTGTGGTTATGCCTGATGCTAACCGTAGTCAAGCGATCAACAACCTGCTGGGCTCAGCTTTTGGCGCTGCGGGCCAACGCTGCATGGCGAACTCGGTAGTGGTGCTTGTCGGCGAGGCACGCGAGTGGCTAAGCGATATAGTAGATGCGGCGCGAGCAATGAAAGTAGGCCCAGGCACTCAGCTTGATGCGGACTTGGGCCCGCTGGTGTCACCTGCTGCCCGTGATCGTGTACTACGTTTAATCGATGCAGGGGAGAAAGAGGGCGCCAAACTGATGGTTGATGGTCGCAAGGTTCAGGTAGAGGGTTACCCCAACGGTAACTTCGTGGGGCCGACCCTGTTTGCCGATGTAACCGCCGATATGACCATTTATCGCGAAGAGATTTTTGGCCCCGTGCTGTGTGTGGTCAGTGTTGAAACCCTGGATGAGGCGATTGCCTTTATCAATGCCAATCCCAACGGCAACGGTACCTCCATCTTTACTAACTCAGGCTGGGTAGCGCGCCGGTTTGAAACCGATATCGATGTTGGACAAATTGGTATTAACGTGCCAATCCCCGTACCGGTCGCTTACTTTAGTTTCACCGGGTCAAGGGCTTCAAAGCTGGGCGATTTAGGGCCCAATGGTAAGCAGGCGATTGCATTCTGGACACAAACAAAAACCGTAACGGCACGTTGGTTTGAACCCGAGAATGTTTCCAGCGGTATTAATAGCACGATTTCGCTGGGTTAAAAAAGTGGCGCTAACTGGCTCCGCTTAAGCGGGGCCAGTTGCTAACGAGGTCGGTTAACCGCTTGGCAGATCAAGCCAGGTGGCTGGCTTAAAAGTTGTCAAACAGCGGAAGGCTCTCTTCAAGCAGCTGTTCAATGGGGCCGAGCTGGCTTTCATGCAATACTAACAGCGACTCCTTACCCATAAAGTGTTCAGCAGGGGGGACGAGCAGAGCAAACTCACCCTCTTCAAGGTGAAACTCATGTATTTCGCGCATTCCCAGCGGAGTTACACACTGCGTGCAGCGGTAGGTGTCATCTTCGCCATAAATCAGCCGATGGTACATTTTAAACAGCGTATATAGTGCCAAACCACCCTCAAAGGCTGGCCAGCGCGCAGGGGTCTCGCGAATATCGTTGGTAAGGTCTTGCCCTTCGGCTTCGGCGTCTGCAATTGCATTGGCAAGCGGGGCGGCAAGAATGGCGCTGTTGTCGGCAGGTAACGGTGTGTTGTGCTTAGAAGCGTGTTCAAAATCTTGTACAGCGCGCTTAAAGTCAGGAACGCCATCAAGAGTATAGTCGACATGCTGGAGGTCTTCGGGCTCACAGCCGCCATTTTCCCAGCCATGAATGACGCGAAGTGTCATTTGACCCCGTGTCATTGGGCGGGCAAGCAGCATATGTAGCATTATACGAATGTGCAGCTGACGCTCATCGGTATCATTTTCAAATGCTCGGTAAGGGTCAGTAAACAGCTCGTTTAGACGACCGGGGGTATGTTCCTTGGCTTCGTTATGGCTCATGACAGTGTCCCTTTGAACGAACTGTTTATTAAGAGTAGCGCATGTTTTTTTGTCACAGAACGAATCTTCAGTATGGCGAGTAGGGCGGCTGAATAAAAGCCTCTTAATTCAGCTTTTTGTTACACAACCGCTAAGCCGTTTTTATGAGATGGCTAAACTTAACAAGAAAGAGGTGAGCATGTCTTCATCATTAAGTCGTTTTAACGTGCCTGAAACATTGGATGACCTGCCTGACGATATTCGCAATACCATTTTGACCGTTCAGGGTAAAGCGGGTTTTGTGCCCAATGTCTTTCTGATGTTGGCCCATCGCCCTGCTGAATTTCGTGCTTTTTTTGCCTATCACGATGCGTTGATGGAGCGCGAATCAGATACCCTCACCAAAGCCGAAAAAGAGATGATTGTAGTGGCTACCAGCGCACGTAATCGCTGCCTATATTGTGTGGTTGCTCACGGGGCACTGGTGCGCATTTACAGTAAAGACCCGCTACTCGCTGACCAAGTGGCGATCAACCATCGGGTGGCGCCGATTAGCGAGCGCCACCGGGTGATGCTCGATTTCGCCATGCACTGTGCCATCGATGTGGGTGAAATGACTGATGAATGGCTTGCCCGCCTGCTGGAAGTAGGCTTTAGTCAAGAGGATTGCTGGGATATAGGCGCGATCGCGGCGTTTTTTGGCTTGTCGAATCGGTTGGTTACCCTGGCAGGTACGCCACCCAATGAGGAGTTCTACCTGATGGGGCGAGTGCCTCGCTAAGAGGCGACCAGCGCACCTTAACTTTACTAAGCTATGATTTTGATTGAGAATAGTTCTTGAGACAGCGCTTCGAACAGTACCCAAAAACGTACTTAGAAAAAGCGCTTAGCAAAACACCTACATTCACTGTCGCCAGGGGAGCCCTGCATAAAAGGGCTGAGATGCGGCTACGCAGACCCTGGAACCTGATCCGGTTCGTACCGGCGGAGGAAGTGCGACATGCTTTACCTAACGTTAGCCGTGCTTGGTGCGGCGCTGTGCTGCTTTGCTTACTTAGGCCTCCGGGCTCGCTGGGTGAATGGCCCACTTGATGACTATGTCACCGCCCGTAACTCGCAAACGGCATCTACCCTGGGGCTCTCCTTCCTTGCCTCCGGCATGGGCGCATGGATTCTCTTTGCTCCTCCTGAAATCGGCGCCTTTGTTGGCCCGCTGGCCCTGGCAGGCTATGCATTAGGCTCTGCGCTGCCGTTTATCGTCTTGGGGCTGTATGGGCCGAAGATTCGCCGGGCGCTGCCCGAGGGGCGCAGCATCGCCGAGTTTGCCGAAGCGTGCTATGGCCCTGGTGTAAGGCGCTGGGTAACGCTGGTATCAATCGCCTATATGGCGTGCTTTTTAGCTGCCGAGCTAACCGCTATTGGCGCCATTACCGCGCTGCTTTCCGATGTGCCCCCCGCACTGGTGATTATTGGCGTGGCGCTTACCACGCTCATCTATACTGCGGCAGGTGGTCTACGGGCCAGCCTTGCCACTGACCGTTGGCAGGCGTGGTTGTTACTGGTACTGCTGTGTGTGGTCGGTGGCATGGCCCTATGGCGGCTTCCCACTATTCCCAACGAGGCTGCGCTTCCTGCCATTCCCATCACCAGTGCGCTCAGCGTAGCGTTAACGCTAGTGATCGCGGTTACCGCGGCCAATCTCTTCCATCAAGGCTATTGGCAGCGCGTGTGGGCCGCTCAAGACGATCAAAGCCTGGGGCGCGGGGCATGGTTAGGTGGCGCAATGACGGTAGTCGTCGTCATGGTGATTGGTGGTCTGGGTGTATTGGCCGCGATAAGTGGTGTGCCATTAGGCGAGCCGCCGATGCCATTTTTTGCCCTGTTAAGTGATGCTCCTGTTTGGCTGACGCTACCCGCCTTGGTATTAGCGGTGACCTTGGTGGCCTCCAGTGTTGATACGCTGCAAAATGGTATTGCCTCGTTGGTGGTCGCGCGCAGCGAGCAGCAGGGCGTATCACTGGTGGCTGCCCGCTGGGTGACAGTGGTAGTAATGGTACCGGTGGTATTAATTGCCTTGCAGGGGTTGTCAGTACTGCGTCTGTTTTTGATTGCCGACCTGCTGTGTGCTGCCATTGTGGTACCTGTGCTGTTGGGCCTGTGGCAACGAATGACGCCACTGGCCGCCATTGTAGGTGGCATCGCGGGGCTGCTGGGTGCCATTCTCCCAGGGTGGTTAAGCCAAGGAAGCTTGGTCGCCGGGATGGTGGCCGCCAGTTTTCCGGGCAGTGTCCCTACCTTGGGGCCATTCGTCGGGGCGTTAATCGCCTCAACGCTGGTGAGTGTGCTGTTAGCCTACTTAACGCTAGCTATTCGCAAGGACATCCATGATTCGAACTCTTCTGACTACCCCTGAAGGTGAGACCCACGAGGGGGATGAAAGCCTGTTGGCTGTCTGGCAGGCGACGCCTGGCAGCCATATCTGGATCGATATGCAGGGCGAGTCCCAACAAAGCGAGCGGGCGATTTTAGAGGCGTTTGAGTTTCACCCCATGGCGATTCAAGATGCCCACAAAGAGCGCCATCCGCCAAAAATTGAAGAGTTTGATAATCACACCTTGATTATTTATCGTGGCATCTCCTCCTTTGATGCCGAACTAAACTATCTGCCTCAACAGGTCTGTTTCTTTGTGGGGGAGCGATTTCTGGTCACCCTCCATCCCGGCCAAGCGCTCTCCATAGAACGGCTATTCAACGAGCACGGTAAAGCCTTGCTGGCCCATTCGCCGGAACATGTCGCGCTGCGGGTGATGTATATTTCTGCGGGCTTTTATATCGATAGCCTGCTTGAGTTCGAAACGGCGTTAAGCGATCTGGAAGACGAACTGCTGGAAAATGGTAATGATGTGCTAATGCGCAAGATCATCACTTACCGTTCCCGGCTGGTTAAAATGCGCCGCATCTTTAGCTACCACCAGGGGATTACCCAAGAACTCACCGCTTATGACTATGAGCATTTACCGCGGGAAGAGAGCGAAACCCTGCACGCCATCAACGATGTAGCGGATCGCTTCGAACGCCTCTACACATTGACCCAAATGTACTACGACATTTGCGGTGACCTAATCGATGGCTATATCTCTATTTCCTCCCACCAGCTAAATATCACCATGCGGGTGCTCACGGTGATTACCGCGATTTTTGTGCCGCTCACGTTTATTGCCGGGATTTACGGTATGAACTTCGAAAATATGCCCGAGCTGCGTTATCAGTATGGCTACTTTTTTGTCTGGGGAGCCATGTTGGGTATTGCGGGTGTCATGATTTGGCTATTTAAGCGCAAGCATTGGTTTTAAGGACAGGTTTTAAGGACAGGTTTTAAGGACGGGGTTTAGTCTCCCCATAGAACGACTCCAGGAAACAAAAAGTTGACCCATGCATAGGTGGTCGGTGGCTGAGTGTGGCATCCTCTCCAGCGACCAAGACTATAAGGCATAAAGCCGTCGACTAGCGTTTTCACTGGGAGTTGTTCCATGACGATTATGATTATCGGGCTGCTGATTTTTTTAGGCAGCCACTCTGTACGTATCTTTGCTGAAAACTGGCGTCAGCAGCAGATTGCGAAACATGGCGAAACCACTTGGAAAGTCGCCTATTCGGCGGTATCCATCGTTGGCCTGGCCATTGCTATATACGGTTTTGGCCAGATGCGCCTTGATCCCATCTATATCTGGTACCCGCCAATGGGAATGCGCCATGCGGTGGCGCTGCTGATGGTGCCGGCCTTTATTATGCTGGTGGCGGCATACATTCCGCATAACGCGATTAAGGCCAAACTTGGCCATCCGATGATGCTGGCGGTGAAAGTCTGGGCTTTTGCTCACCTGCTGGCCAACGGTCGCTTGGGTGATATTATCTTTTTTGCTGCCTTTCTTATCTGGGCTATCCTGGCGTTCAAAGCCGCCAAAAAACGTGGCCGTCTTGCACCGCCCGCGCCCGTCAGCACCCATAAAATGGCCACCATTGTTACCGTACTCGTCGGCTTGGTAGCGTATGTGGTGTTTGCCTTTTACTTGCACACAGTACTGATTGGCGTCCCTGTTTTTAGCTAATCTATTTTTAGCAGTTTGACGTTAGCCCAACCTAGGAGTCACTCCATGGCCGAGACAACACACACGGTGCCCACCACAATGGCTGCTATGCTTTTGATCGGACATGGCGGTATCGAAAAGCTGGAATACCATCAGGATGTCGCCACGCCGCAGCCCAAGGCGGGCGAAGTGCTGGTGCAGGTGACCGCCACGGCGAAGAACAACACTGATCGCAAAGCGCGTGAAGGGCTGTACCCTACCAAGGACAAAGGCGATGTCACGTCCTTTGCCATGGGAGGTACGCCAACCTTAACTTTCCCGCGTATTCAAGGCGCCGACGTCGCTGGCCGCATAGTGGCGGTGGGAGAGGGCGTTGACGCTGAGCGCATTGGTCAGCGAGGTTTGCTGGATTTTAATATTTACGCCGATGAACGCCGTGATATTAATCTAACCCCGGATTACTATGGCCATGGAGCCGACGGCGGCTTTGCTGAGTATATCGCTGTGCCTGCTGATCAGTTTTATCACGTGCCCAACCCCGAGCTTCACGACGCTGAATTGGCCTCAATGGGCATGTGCTCTTATCAAACGGCTTACCACATGATGACTGCCGCCAAGGTGAGTGCTGGCGAGCGTGTGCTGGTCAGTGGTGCTAGTGGCGGTGTGGGCACCGCGCTCATTCAGCTCTGCCGTATTGTGGGAGCGGTTCCGTATGCCGTTAGCCAGTTAGATAAAGCCGAGGCGCTCAAAGCACTAGGCGCAGAAGCGGTCATTGATCGTGGCGACCTACCGACGTTTGTTGACCGGGTGCTGGAAACCACTGGCGGCAAACCAATCGATGCGGTGATGGACTTAGTCGGCGGTGAGATGACCAACCTGTTTATTGACACCATGATTGTCGATATGCAGGGGCGTAAGAGCTACCCCCGTCTCTCCATTGCTGGTGCCAGCGGTGGCAACCTTAGCGAAATGATGTGGACCCGCGTGTACCTTTACCAAGTACAGATATTTGGCGTTTCCCATGGCACCCGCGAAGAGGCCGAACAGCTGGTGGCGTGGATTCGCAGTGGGGAATTAAAGCCGGTACTTCACGCCGCTTTTAAGCTTTCTGACCTGCATGCCGCCGAGCGCTATTTTGTTAACCGGGGCAGCAATTATCTGGGCAAAATTGTGCTTGTTCCTGATGCTCAGTGGGCATCTCACGGTGCGCCGTTCGCCCTTGAAAATCCTTCTTCTGCCGTTTAGGAGCGCCGCTAGTGCATAACCTTCATACCATCCAGCTAATGGACACTCATGCCGGTGGTGACGTTAGCCGTATCGTCACAGGGGGGATTGATATTCTGCCTGGCGCCACCGTTCGCGAGCAGATGGAGTACCTGCGTGATGACGCCGACGGTTTGCGCCGCCTGCTGCTCGAAGAGCCCTACGGCATTCCGGAAATGTCGGTCGACTTGTTGGTGCCGGCCACTCACCCTGAGGCGGTGGCGGGTTACATCATTATGGAAGTGATGGGGTACCCTATTTACTCTGGCTCCAACACGCTGTGTACCGCCACGGCCGTGCTGGAGAGCGGCATTGTGCCCAAGCAGGAAGGCATACAGCGCTTTAAGCTTGAAGCGCCGGCGGGGCTAGTGCAAATCGAAGCGAAGGTACATAACGGTGTGGTGGAGTCGGTTACTTGTGGCGGCCTTCCCAGCTATATCGATACCTATCGCGATACGATTCAAGTGCCGGGGATTGGCGAAGTCACCTATTCGATCGCCTATAGCGGTGGCTTTTACGCCTTGGTCGATGCAACCGAGCTGGGCTTTAAGTTGGTGCGTGATGAGGAGCGCGCACTTTCAGAGTGTGCCTACAAAATTGTTGAGGCAATAAAAGCGCAGCGGGGCTTTTCTCACTACACTCTGGGCGATGTGGGGCCTCTGCCATTTTTGCACTTTATGGGGCCTGAAGAGGAGATAGGGGAGGGGTATACACGTTCACGGTCAACGACCTACGTTCATCCAGGCGTTATTTGCCGCAGCACAACGGGCACCGGCACCTCGGCACGTCTAGCGCTAATGAACTACGAAGGGCGTTTGAATGTAGGTGATAAGCTAGAGACGGTGTCACTGCGTGAGACGGGGTTTATCGGCACCTTCATTGGCACCCATCAGGAAGGGGCTTACCAGGTAGTGGAAAATACCATTACTGGCCGCAGCTATGTATTGGCCCACTCGGATATTGTGATTAACTGTGATGACCCGATGGTCGCGTGTGGCGAGCTACACCATATCTTGCGCGACCGTCACTCGCCGGAAGCCCTGCCTTTAGAAACATAGCCGTTAGAAACATAGCCTTCGGCTATTAAGCGTTCCCATACCGGGGTCTTTTCGGCCTCGGTCATGCTGCCCCAAACCGCAATTTCATCCAGCGTGCGACCACACCCTTCGCACACCGATGTTGTTGGTTCAATCTGACAGATTTGTATGCAGGGCGAAAGGGGGCGCTGAGCAGGAGGTGCGGCGTCTTTAGTCATTAAGATGCCGAGACCTTACCGCGCAGCGATTTAATTTTGCCCTTACGGGTTTTGTGATCGACGCGGCGTCGCTGTGAACCTTTGGTGGGCTTAGTGGCACGGCGTGCTTTTTGCTGCTTGGTGGCACTCTGTATCAGTTCTTTTAAGCGTGCCAACGCATCCTCTTTATTCAGCTCAAGCTTACGATGGCTCTGGGCTTTAATAATCACCACGCCCTCTTTACTGATGCGCTGATCGGACAGCGCCATTAAGCGCTCTTTGTACAGCGGTGGCAGTGTTGAGCTAAGAATATCGAAGCGCAGATGTACCGCTGAAGCGACTTTATTGACGTTCTGGCCGCCCGCGCCTTGGGCGCGAATCTGGCTAATATCAATCTCCCAATCAGCCAGGGTAACATTGCTAGAAATGGTGAGCATTAATGGCCCCTGTGTTACTCGTGAACCCATAAGGCTAGCACAATTGACACACCTGAGACGAAGGAGGGCTTTCAGCACTTGTGGGAGAGAGTTTCAGCTCGCGAATGTGTGGGCTACCAGCCTGATGAGACTATGGGGCGCTTGCAGCCCTGATGTTTAGCCCACGTTTTAGCGCGCCCGGTTAGCCAGCTAGATTGTTGACTGGCTGACCATTAATGTAGGCCAGCAGGTTACTAAACGCATCGCCAAAGTAGAGCTCGTAGCTATCCTTTTCCACATAGCCAAGGTGTGGTGTGGCGACCAGATTGGACAGTCCCAGCAGTGAGTTTTCGAATACAGGTTCTGCATCGAATACGTCTACCGCAGCTTGACCGGGTCGCCCGGCTTTTAGTGCTCTTTCCAGCGCCCCAGGTGCCACTAGCTGAGAACGGCTGGTATTCACCAACAGAGATGTGGGCTTCATCTGGTCGAGGGTTTCAGCGTTGACGATACCGCGAGTATCGTCGTTTAACCGAAGGTGTAGGCTGAGTACATCCGCACGCTGGAACAAATCGGCCTGATTTTTGGCTACCTCTAGTCCAGCATCTGAAGCGCGCTGGCGGGTACCTTCTCTTCCCCACACCAAAACGTTCATTTCAAATGCCTGGCCATAGCGCGCGACTAAGCTGCCGATTTTGCCATAGCCAAAAATGCCTAGGGTGCGGCCTTTAAGGCCCGTGCCTAAGGTACGCTGCCAACGGCCCGCTTTCAGGTTCTCGACCTCTGCGGGTATATGGCGCATCGCGGCAAGCACCAAGCCCCAGGTTAGTTCTGCCGCAGCATAGGGCGAGCCAGTTCCCGTCATGACAGTGATGCCATGACGGCGGCAAGCCTCCATATCCACGTGCGCTGCACCGCCACCCGTTTGGCTAATGACTTTCAGGTTGGGCAAGCGTTCAAGCAGGGCGGCCGTGATAGGCGTGCGTTCACGGATGAGTACCAACGCCTCGGCATCCTGAAAGCGCGCGCTCAATGCATCCAGGTCAGTAAGCGTATCGTGATAAACCGTTACCTCTTGGCCTTCTAGCTGCTTGAAAGCGTCTAAACTGCGCACACAGTCCTGATAATCATCAGCAATGACAATTTTCATTGAATCGGTTCCTTGTTGGGCAGCATATGTTTGTAAAACGCGTCTATGCTGGCAATGCTGTTGTAAAGTGATAGCTGTTATAGGTTGATAATACGCCTAAACCCATTACTCAGGAGTCAAAAATGAGCGACTACCTATTGGATGATTCCCCACTAAGCCCAGGGGTTATTTATCGGTTGCTGTCGGGCACTGTTTGCCCCCGGCCTATTGCCTGGGTGTCTACCCAGAATAAGCAAGGAAATACCAATTTGGCGCCATTTTCCTTTTTTAACGTGGTCAGCGTGAATCCACCGGTGCTGGCGTTTTCTCCACTGCTGAATGGTAGCGGCGAACTTAAAGATACCGTGCGCAATTTAAAAGAAGTACCTGAATGTGTCGTACATGTGGGTAGTGAAGGGTTGATAGAAGCGCTCAATACCACTAGCGCCAGCTTGCCGCCAGGAGAGGATGAGTTTGCGCTGGCCGACCTTGAAAAAGCTGAGATGCCTGGGGTCAGCGTGCCACGCATTGCCAACGCTCCCGTGGCGTTTGGTTGCAAACTATTCGATATGATTAGCTTTGGTGACCAGCCGCTAGCAGGTACTTTGGTGCTGGCTCAGGTTGTCTCCATCCATATTGACGATTCGCTGTGGGATGGTCGCCATGTCGATATGGATCGACTCAAACCTGTTGGTCGGCTTGCAGGCAGTGATTACATCCGTATCAGTGACCGTTTCGCCATCGAAAGACCTGCTTAAAAGCATAATTTTGCGCTAATGGCGGGTGTGATATCAACTGTTACAATCTAAGTAATATTTGTTACTTAGCAACCGACGATAATTAATCTTTAGTCGTATATCCTCCCGCCGATAGAGATAAGAACTGGTTGGTGATTTCGAACGCGTGCGGTGTTAACCATTGCACGTATTCGATATTGCCATTTATGTAGTGGGGAAGTGATCTAGCCAGCAAGGAGCAGATCAATGCAACGATTGGGAATCGGGTTGTTAATAAAAGCCTTGTCACAAAAGGTCTTATTAAGAAAATACTTATTGAATATAGCATTAGCAGTGGGAATGTTTGTTCCACTTCTTGCGCAGGCAGAACTGAGTTTCGGTATTGTTGCTCCTTCCAGCGGTGGGGCCGCACCGCTAGGATTGGGTATGCAAAAAGGTATCGAGACCTACTTTGCCGAAGTCAACGAGGCAGGCGGGGTTAATGGTGAAACCCTGGCGTTAATTGCCCGGGATGATCAGTACAAACCGCTGCAGGCCGCCAGTAATACCCGACAGTTGATTCAAGAGGATGAAGTGCTCGCGGCGATCGGAAATGTCGGCACTCCGACGGCCACCGTTACTATTCCCATCTTTAACGAATATGAAACGCTGCTGTATGGCGCTTTTACTGGCGCGGGTGTGCTGCGCAAGACGCCGCCTGACCGCTACGTGATTAACTACCGGGCAAGCTATGTACAAGAAACCGCCGCCATGGTGGACGGGCTGTTGGAGGCAGGTGTTTTGCCCGAGGAGATCGCCTTCTTTACGCAGAACGATAGCTTTGGCGATGCAGGATACAATGGCGCCACCCAGGCATTAACTGCCCATGGCGTCGACAATATCGCGGCACTGGCTCATGGCCGCTTTACTCGCGGTACACGTAATATTCACCAGGGCTTAGCGACCATTCTGGAAGCGCCGGTAACACCACGCGCCGTTATCATCGTCGGTACTTACGGCCCTGCAGCGGACTTCATTCGCGAAGCGAAAAATGACCTACCTGATACGCTATTTCTGAACGTTTCTTTTGTGGGCAGCCAAGCACTTATGGATGAACTTGGCGATCTGGCGGAAGGTGTCATTATTACCCAAGTCGTCCCCCCGCTAAATGCCGACCTGCCCGCCGTTGAGGCCTACCGCAAAGCGTTGGAAACCCATGCCCGTGGTAGTGAACCTGACTTTATTTCCCTGGAAGGTTATTTGGCGGCAAAACTCTTTGTTGAGGGCGTAAGAGCGGCCGGTGCTAACCCTGACCGTGAGGCGATTGTGGATGGTCTGCTTGGGTTGGGCTCGGTTGATATTGGTTTGGAAGAGCCGTTGAGCTTGGGGCCAAATGACCATCAAGCCAGTGATGCGGTATGGCCAACCATTATTAAAAACGGCCGTTTCGAGTCGGTGGAATGGGCAAGCCTGTTGCCCTAAAGCTTACGTTACCTGTCTGTCCCCTGACACAAGTGAAAACAGATAATGAAAAAAACCTTAAGTATTCGAGCGATGTTGATCAGCCTGTTCTTAGCCGCAGTGCTAGGCGCTGTGGTGCTGGCGGCAACCGGTTGGACGACCAACCAACGGCTAATCGACTCACAGCGTTATATTACCAATGAAGTATTGCCGCTTCAGGATGCCAGCATGGGCATGGTGCTTACCATGGGGGCATTTGGTCAACGCCATGCGGATTTGCTTGCCGCAGAAAGCGTGACTGATCTAGATGAGACCACCTCTCAAGCGGCACTGGATGAGCGTTTTAATGATGCACGGCAAGGCCTCCATGGGGTTGATCAAGCGCAAGGGTTGAGTGAGCTGGATAGCCACTATCAAGCATTGCTGGAAGGAGATACGGCGCTGGAAGCCGTACGCCGCGAAGAGCTGAGCCTACAAACCCAGATGGCTGAGCGCATCAGTGCAATGCAAGCGCTTATTTCTCAAGTAATACTAAGTGCCGAAGATATTGCCGGGCGGACGGCGCTAGCACAGGTTCGCAGTGACCGTGAACAGCGCGAGTTAGTGGAAGCCTGGCGCGAAGATGGCATGACCACGTTACCGACCCAATTGCTCGACAATATGTTTACCGCGCAAGCGGACATCGGACGCCTGAGCGGCAATGCGCGCATGGCATTAGCGCAGCTGTCAGATCTTGGCCGCCAGATGATGCAAACGACTAGCGTCGATGCGCTGGTCAATTTGCGTCACAATGAAATTGCCCAGCAGGTGGGTCTAGCTCGCCAATCACTGGCGGCGATCGCCGACGCGCCTAGCACCGAAGTAGACCAGCGCGCGCAAATCAGTGATCTAGACGATGTCATCGTAGAGCTGGATGGGTTGATGGTATCCGATGACAACGCTGTCTATGAGCTGCGTTTACAGCAGTTAGAGTTAAACGCCCAGGTGCAAGCGGCGCTCACTAATGTTGCCCAAGCCATGGCGCAGATGCGCACGGCGCTGAGCGACGTGGAGGCATTTACCGTGGCTCAGGCGGACAGCGCCGCGACCCAGGCCGAAGCATTAGCCAACGCCGGGCGTTCACTGCTGATTATGGTTACTCTGGCGGTCATCGCGCTGCTTGCCATCTTTGGCTGGCGTACCATGGTGCGTGTATTGGGCCCGCTAGTGGCGATGCGCCAGCAAATGGAAAACATCAGCGGAGCCGCAGGGGAAAACGCTGACCTTTCTAAGCGACTAGAGCTTAAGCGCAATGATGAAGTGGGCCAAACTGCCCAAGCGTTTAACAACATGATGAATACTTTTGAAGGCATGGTGGCACAAATTCGTGAAAGTGCCGAAGCCATCGCGGCCAGCAGCCGCCAAATTGCCGCCGGTAATGAAAACCTCTCCCAGCGTACTGACCAGCAGGCAGCATCGTTGGCGGAAACGGCTTCAAGCCTCGAACAGATCACGGCCACGGTGAAACAGACCGCTGATTACGCTGACCAAGCCAAAGACGCTAGCGGTAATGTTGATCAGCGCGCCCGTGCCGCTGGTGAGGTATCAACGCGCACCACGGCGGCAATGGGTGATATCCGCGAGGCGAGCGAAAAGATTACCTCGATCATCAAAGCCATTGACGATATCGCTTTTCAAACCAACTTGCTGGCGCTCAACGCTTCTGTTGAAGCGGCGCGAGCGGGTGAGCAGGGCCGTGGGTTTGCCGTAGTGGCCCAAGAAGTGCGCAAATTAGCGGGACGTAGCGCCGATGAAGCGGCCCAAATTCGTCATTTGGTAGACGACAGTGTCGCCAAGGTAAGCGAGGGTGAGCAACTGGTAAACGCCTCAAGCAAACACCTGCAGGAAATCATTGATAGCCTGGGAGAGGTGACGCGCTATGTTACCGAGATTGCTGGGGCGACCCATGAGCAATCTGCTGGTATTGATCAGATCAACCAGGCAATTTCGCAGCTGGATCAGGTGACACACCAGAACGCCCGCTTGGTGCAAGAAGCGACGACTGCCAGCCATACGCTGGATGATCGTGCCGGTGATATGCATTCACTGGTAGGGCGCTTTCGGGTCGGCGACGCGGCAGGGCAACGGCATCTAGCGCTTCCGCAGCAGGAGAAAGTGACTCAGTAGTAAGCAATTACTACCTATTGTCGGAAAGCGCTTGCTAGTCTCATCTAACACGCCCTGCGTGTGCTCAAACACTCGATCAATAACCATAAGATAACCAAGAGGAGCACTGAGATGAGCAGCAAGCGCATTTTAATGATCACCGGCGATTTCACTGAAGATTATGAAACCATGGTGCCATTTCAGGCACTTATGGCAGTCGGCCATCGTGTCGATGCAGTTTGCCCCGGGAAAGCCTCGGGCGATACTGTGGCGACGGCGATTCATGACTTCGAAGGCGATCAAACCTATTCCGAAAAGCCCGGCCACCGTTTTGCCCTGAATGCCGATTTTGCCAGCATTAATCCCGCCGATTACGATGCCTTGGTAGTGCCTGGTGGACGTGCACCTGAATATCTTCGTTTGAACAAAGAGGTGCTAACCATGGTTCAGCACTTTTTTGAGACCAATAAACCCGTGGCGGCGATTTGCCACGGCGCTCAGCTATTAGCCGCTGCAAAAGTACTGGAAGGGAAGCAGTGCTCCGCTTACCCGGCCTGCCAGCCGGAAGTAGAGCTTGCGGGTGGCCACTTTGCCAACCTGGAAGTGACCGATGCGGTAACCGATGGCAACCTGGTCACCGCCCCCGCATGGCCTGCCCACCCAGCCTGGCTGGCGCAGTTTATGGCGCTACTGAATAAGTGAGCTTGGCCCACTAACCTAACGAAATTTGCGCCCAGCACCCGCTGGGCGCTCTTGTTTGCTGTGCCAATAATTGCCGCTATGCTCTAATCAGAGGATTCCTGATAATGCGTGTGGTTACGAACACCCCGAGAGACAGCCTATGTGTAAACTGTTTATTCAAGCCGACCCAGAGCTGTGGCGCAGTGCGACACACTCGCTGCGTATCGATGGCATGGTTACCAGCGTGCGAATGGAAAATTACTTCTGGCACATTCTCGAAGAGATTGCCCAGCGTGATGGAATGAACACGGCCCAAATGATTACTCGGCTTTATCATGAATCTATCGATGCCGGGCACGATTTGGGTAACTTTACCTCGTTTTTACGCGTTTGCGCTCTGCGTTATCAGGCGCTTCAATTGACGGGTGATATTCCTACCCAGCATCAAGTGCCTATCGCCACCCTGGATGCTGAGCAAATTTTAGCTCGCGAGGGCGGCAATAGACGTGATCCATTGCATTGACGGGAGTGAGTAAGGCGTTATTGAAGCGGTCACTCAAGTCGCGCTTCCAGCGCCGTTAAAAATTTTTCAATACGCGCTGCGTTGGTGCCCACGTCGCTGGCACCCAGACGTGATGCCGAGCGCATATCCACCTGTACTCCGTTCTCAAGCTCGGTTAGGCGAATGACCACATCATCCTCAAAGCCAAACCAGCGCGTGGTCGCGGTGGCTTCTATGTGGTTGTCGGTAATTCGTGCGATCCGCCAGCCAGCCTCTTCGGCCTCAGCTTGTGCGGCAGCGAGTACCATTTGTGGGGCCTCGTCCAAGACCAGCGGCTTGATATAAGGGTAGGCTGCTTGCTGCTGCTGAGCGGTGGCATCGCCCGGGTAGTCAACCGCGTTAGGCGCCGCTTCTCGTGCGTCAGCTAACGCTTCAAAGACAGGAGGGTTCTGCGTATCGGTGGTGATGTCGTGAATCGCGGGCACTTGTTGAGCGCGTTGCCAATGCTGCCAGGGTACGTAAAGCAGTACAGCAGCGGCGACGATAACCAGCGTGGCTATTAAGGCGGGCCTAGAGCGACGAGCCAGCAGACTAAACAGTAGCGTGACAATACTGACCGCGACTGCTCCTCCAGCGGCATAAACGCCGTTACGGAGTAAGTTGAACGCCTCGCCTAGGCTGATAAATTCGCCCCGATAAGCAGGCCCGGAACCCGCCATCATTAGGGCCGCCACCGCTAGCAGCAAAATGGCTAAGCCAGCCAGCACGTTTGGCCAACGGCCTCCACGAGGGCGTACCGTTGTTAGTCGCGTTACCATGTTCTCTCCTTATCACAGCGTATTTCGCTATTCTTAGCATGGATGCTTCTTAACACAGAGACTTCTTAGCACAAACACTGGGTCAATGGGCAATGTGAACGTGTTAAACCCTGACGATAGGATATATATGACCGATAACGTAGCCGCTCTTCGCCAGCTATTGCTCAGCGCACCACGTGACGCCCTGCCAATGACATATCAGCAGGTGGCTAGCGCGCTAGCGCTCACACCGCCGCGGACTATCGCTCAAGTCACTCAGGCGTTAGAGCAGTTAATGCGCGAAGATGCCGCACAGCAGAAGCCTTTCATCGCAGCACTGGTGGTCAGCCGGCGAGGCGGTGGTTTACCTGCGGCTGGCTTTTTTGAACTAGCCGTCACCTTAGGCCGCTTTCCTGCGGATACCGCACAGCACGAGGCCGCTTATCGCGCTGAGTTTCAGGGTGCCCTTGACGAGCGTGAGAACGCAGATAAAAACGCTCAGCCTTAAGTTTCGCCACGCTGGCTAGGCGTTTTTCGCAGTGGGTCAAGCAACGGGCCAAGCCCATTATGATCAATTTCGTGCATCAGATGCAGCAGTTGGCCAATTTCCCCGGAGGGAAACCCCTCCCGAGCGAACCAGTTTAAATAAGGGCCGGGAAGGTCAGCGATAAGCCGACCCTCATACTTGCCAAAGGGCATGGTACGCGTCACTAGCTTTTCCAGATCCTCTGGTTTCATGCATTTACTCCTTTGATATGTAACGAAACGTTTTAGGCGCCATTATCAGGCCGCTGGGCGATTTCGCCAATCAGTTGGGCCAGCGCCCGGGCGGGTTCGCTCAAATGGCCGCTACTGGGGTGAATTAGCCCGACATCACGGTGAAAGGTGCGTTCACCTAAATCAATCGCACGCACTTCCGCTGGCCAGCGTTGCTGCGCAATCGCTTGGGGCACCAGAGCAACGCCTACCCCTTTGGCGACCAGTTTAACGATGGCCTCCAGTTCATCCACTTCGCATACTTCACGTACATTGCAGTGATTGTCGCGTAGAAAGCGTTCGACCTGCCGTCCCCCAAAGGAAGCACGGTCGTAGCGGACAAACGGCTGGCGGGCGATCAGCTCCTGCCAGTGATCGCCCTCAATATGGCGCGGCACGATTAAACGAAATGGCTCGTGGGCAAGGGGCGTCCAGCGTAAATCGCTGTGCAGTGAAAAGGGCGGGCGAATAATCACCGCCATATCCAGTTCCCCAGCGTCGACTTGATTCACCAGCTCCATGGAGAGCCCAGGCACCACGCGGGTGCGGCATTCGCTATAGGCGTGATGAAAGCGCGCCAGCGCATCGGGCAGTAGCGAGCGCTGTATGGACGCGATGGCCCCAATGTTGACCCGTTGAGTGGTGGCTTGGCCTGCAGTCGTCGCACCCAGCGTGCTGTAGAGGGTGAGCAGTGCATGAGCTTGCTTTAACGTTTCCTGCCCACGCTGCGTCAAGATGGCGGCACGCCCTTTACGCTCAAACAGTGGGATACCCAACTCTTCCTCGAGGCGTTTCATTTGTGCGCTTACCGCCGCTTGAGTCAGGCCAATTTTATTGCCCGCTGCGGCAAAGGTGCCTTCCTGTGCTACCGCAATCAGCGTTTTTAGCTCACGGATCATTGATCAATCCTTTTTGTGAATCAGCTAAATAGTTATTGATTTTATTTTCCCATGAGCGGCCCTAGGATTAATACAGCGGGGCTGCATAAAGTGCCCGCTAACCCTCATAAAACCCAATAATGTGGAGAATGACCATGAGCCTTTCACCCTTCCATCTGGCGATTCCCGTTTACGATGTGGCGCTGGCGCGAGCGTTTTATAATGATGTGTTTGGCCTGGAAGAGGGGCGTTCCAGCGAGCAGTGGGTCGACTTTAATTTCTTTGGCCACCAACTGGTCATTCATGAGCAGCCCAAAACGCCGGGGCAAGAGAGCGCCCACACTAATCCGGTAGATGGGCACAACGTCCCGGTGCCGCACTTTGGCGTAATATTAGCGTGGGACGAGTGGGAAGCCCTGGCCGAGCGCTTGAAATCGCGCGATACGCAGTTTGTGATCGAGCCGTATATTCGCTTTAAAGGCGAAGTAGGTGAGCAGGCCACCATGTTTCTGCTCGACCCCTGCGGAAATGCCCTGGAGTTCAAGGCGTTTAAAGATATGAGTCAGGTGTTTGCTAAATAAGCCCTGCATTAAATCTCGTTTTAAGCGCGTAACGCTTGCTCCTGGCGGCGATGCTGAAGCGGGGGCTCGCCAAAGTAGCGCTTATAGTCACGGCTAAACTGAGGCACGCTGCGGTAACCCACCGCCGCAGCGGCCTGATTAACGTTGTGATTATCCTGCAGCAGCAACTGCTGCGCTTTGATTAGGCGCAACCGCTTTAAGTACTGAGCCGGTGATGAGCGGGTAATTTGCTTAAAGTGCTGGTGAAAAGTCGAGGGGCTCATATGGGCCTGTGCTGCCAACTGCTCCACGCTAAAGTCGTCGGCAAAATGGGTGTGGAGCTTAGACAGCACCTGCACAATACGTGAGTAATTACCGTGCCCTAATACCAACGCCCGTAAAGCAGGCCCCTGTTCTCCCTTCAGCGCTTCAAACACCACGTCACGAATGCGGGCGTTGCCCATGGCGCTGCACTCTACCGCTACGTTTAGCGTGCGCGCCAAGCGCAATACGGCGTCCTGCATGCCCTCTGTCATGGCCACCGAGGCCATTGGCAGCGGTGCCTGGGCGTGATGACCGGTATCGCCCATAGCTGTCACCATCTCGCTTAATAGTGCCGGATCCAGGCGCACCGATATACCCAGCAAAGGGGCTTCCGGCGAGCCGTAGGTTTCGCACTCAAAGGGCAGTGGCAACGTTTGGACTAAGTAGTGGCCGGGGTCGTAATAGATTTCGCGATCACCCAGATAACCCATTTTACGCCCCTGGGCAATGATGGTCAGGCTTGGCTCATAGATCAGCGGTGTGCGAATCTGGTGGCGGCTTAAACAGAGTAACGACACGCCGGGCAGTGATGTGCTATTGATTCCGTCGCTTTTAACCAGTGGTGCGATAACGGCAGCCAGCGTATTGCCAGCCTGAGCGGTGGAGGTCATGAGGATTTCTCTTAGGTTTCTAGTGGAATTTGCATAATCATAATGATTTATGCCAATTTTTTGTTATTTTATTACGTGTTATCGGAGTATTTGGCAAAAATGACGTAGCTTCGTTCATCGCTATCATCACTGATTAGGCGAATACTATCGGCATACCTCGCATGCGGGGAAATGTCTGCTGATTTATATGGCAGTCTTTTGCTGATAAGGAGTTTCACCGATGAGCCAAGCATTATCCTACGCCGCATTCGCTGCCGATAAGCCCTTAGCACCGTTTACTTTTGATCGTCGCCAGCCGCGCCCCGATGACGTCGCCATCGAAATTCTCTACTGTGGTGTCTGCCACAGCGATCTGCATTTTGCTCGCAATGACTGGGGCATGAGCCAGTATCCCGTCGTACCTGGCCATGAGATTGTCGGACGCGTGACCTCTGTGGGCGATAAAGTATCGCGTTTTAAAGCCGGTGACCTGGTGGGTGTCGGTTGCATGGTCGATTCATGCCGTACCTGTGCTGCCTGTAAGGACGGCGTAGAGCAGTACTGCCTGGAAGGCTTCACCATGACCTACGGCAGCGAAGACCGCCAGGATGGCACCCTAACCCAGGGTGGCTACTCCGATTCCATCGTGGTGAGCGAGCACTTCGTGCTACAGATGCCTGATGGTATTGATCTGGCCTCAGCGGCGCCGATTCTATGCGCCGGTGTAACGACTTACTCACCGCTCAAGCATCACGGCGTGGGCAAAGGCCATAAAGTCGGTGTGATCGGTATGGGTGGCTTAGGCCACATGGGCGTTAAATTGGCCAAAGCGTTGGGCGCTGAAGTCACGGTGTTCACCCGTTCCGACGCCAAGGTTGAAGAAGCGAAGCGTAACGGTGCAGACCACGTGGTGGTTTCCAGCGACCAGGCACAAATGGATGCCGTGGCTGAAACCTTTGATTTCATGCTCGACACTGTACCTGTCCAACACGATCTAAACCCCTACCTAACGTCGTTGAAGTATGACGGTACCCATATCATTGTCGGCTTGTTAGAGCCTATTGAGCCTGCTATTGAAGCGTTCAATTTGGTCTTTAAGCGTCGTGTGGTTGCCGGTTCACTAATTGGTGGCATTGCGGAGACTGAAGAGCTGCTCAAGCTGTGCGCCGATCAGGGCATTACCTGTGATATCGAGATGCTCGATATCAATAACATTAACGAAGGTTTTGAGCGCATGGAAAAAGGCGATGTGCGCTATCGTTTCGTGATTGATATGGCCACGCTAAAAAACAGTGCAGCCTAAATAACGGATTGTCTAGCTGCCTATCTATCCACTCAGGTAGGTAGCTAGCTGGAGCAAAACAAAACGGCCCGAGTCCTGCAGAGGACTCGGGCCGTTTTTCTAGCTAGCCACTTTAGCGCCTGAGGCGTTTCAACTTCGTGGTTGGCGTGTGACTCTTGCTGCCACCACGCCGGGCAAGAGCATCAAGCCTGCTAACAGCCAAGCTGGCCAGCTACCCAAGCGGGTGAAAGGCGTTAGACCCTCCATGGCGTAAAACTCACCGGTGAGCGTGGTTGTCTCAAACTGCGGCGCGCGTTCAACAATGCGCCCACTGGAATCGATAATAGCGGTAATGCCATTGCTGGTGGCGCGGATCACATAGCGTCCATTCTCTAGCGCGCGTAGGCGTGCCATCTGCAGATGCTGGTGGGGGCCAATTGAGGCGCCAAACCAGGTGTCGTTAGACACCGTCATGATGACACCGCTGTCTTGGGCTCGGCGGGCGACTAGCTGTGGGTAGATGATCTCATAGCAAATAGCGTTACCAATATGAATCCCGGTGGCCTGCATCGGTGTTTGCTCATGCTCACCTTTGGTAAAGGTCGACATGGGCAGGTCAAAAAAATCAATCGCCCCGCGGAGTACACTCTCCAGCGGCAGGTACTCACCAAAAGGCACCAGGTGTTCTTTCTGGTAGCTGCCCTCTACGTCGCCGACGCCAATCACGCTATTGAAGTAACGCTCCTGCTCGTCGCGCTGAACGATGCCGGTGAGCAGAGCGACGTCGGGCGGTAGGTTCGCTTGCACCCGCTCCAGCACCGGGCGAGCCTGGGTCTCCATCATTGGCAGCGCGGTTTCTGGCCAGATGATCAGGTCAACCTCATCGGCGACTTCGCGGGTGAGGTTGCTATAGGTATTCGCCGCCGTGCGCTGCCCTTCGGGCGTCCACTTCAGCAACTGCGGCAGGTTGCCCTGTAGCAGTGCCACGCGCGTGGGCTCGTCCACAGGCGTGGTCCACTGATGGGGGAGTGCCAAGGGAATTAGCCAAATAGACGCCAGTGGCGCAAGTGTCCACCACTGACGGCGCAGCAGTAGTTCAGCGCCAAGCGCACCGCTAAGTGCGACCAGCAGCGAGAGCAGGTAGACGCCGCCAACGGGTGCCCAGGCAGCCAGCGGCGAGTCGACGTAGCCAGAGCCCAGCAACAGCCAGGGAAAGCCGGTAAACAAGTAGGTGCGTAGCACCTCGCCCAGTACCCAGGCGCCAGCAAAGCTGATAAACGCAAGCCGGGCGGAGGTGAAGCGCCGGTAGAGCCAGAAAGTGCCGGCAAAAAACAGCGCCAGAATCGTCACAAACAGCGCTGTTAGGAAAACAGCTAGCGGTACACCGGTGTAGCCATAGTCGTGGATAGAGACATACACCCAAGAGGTGCCGCTGGCGAACAGTGCCACACCGTATAACCAGCCCTTCAGGGCCGCCTGGGCGGGGGTTAAAGTGTGCAGGCCCACATAGAGTAAGCCAATGGCCACCGGGCCAAGCCACCAAAGCTCAAAAGGGGAAGCCGTTAGGGTGGTGAAACCGCCCGCCACCAGGGCGGCAAGCAGCTGTAACAAAAACGCGGGGGGTAAACCCATAGCGATAACCTATCTACGGTAAAGTGCGAGGGAGTGGAGAGAAAACAGCGCGACAACAAGCGCCTAGGCTGGCTTGTTCTCCTGGTCATCATCCTCTTCGTCATCGCGGCGGGTGTCGCGATAGGCTTCGAGTAGACGGATGCGTCGGGTGTCGGCATTGAGAATCACAAACCGCCAGCCGCCCAGAATGGTGTGTTCACCGCGCCGCGGTAGATGGCCAAACTGCTGCATCACCAGGCCGCCAACGGTATCGAACTCATCGTCAGAGAACTCGGTGTCAAAGCGTTCGTTGAAATCTTCGATGGGGGTCAGCGCGCGAATGGCGTAGCGGCTATTCTCTATTTCGCGGATATCGTCCTCTTCATCGGTATCGTGCTCATCTTCGATGTCGCCAACGATCTGCTCAAGAATATCTTCGATGGTGATAATGCCCGCGGTGCCGCCGTATTCATCCACCACCACTGCCATGTGATTGTGGGTATCCCGAAACTCTTTGAGTAGGCTGTTTAGCCGTTTTGATTCAGGGATAAACATCGCGGGGCGCAAAATGTCATCTAACTTGAACGCATCACGCTGGGCCTGTGTCTGGGAGAGCAGGGGGAGTAAATCTTTTACCAGCAGAATGCCTTTTACATCGTCCAGATTTTCGCCAATCACCGGGTAGCGGGAGTGGCCGGTTTCCTGAATCAGTGGTAGGTAGCCGTCGCTGGTTTGATCCAGAGCGATGGCTGAGACCTGGGAGCGAGGTATTAGCACTTCACGAACCTGCTGATCGCTGATATCAAGCGCCCCTTCGATGATCATAATGGCGTCTTGATCCAGCTTTAATTTCCCTGCGGTATGGCGTAAAAACGTCATCAGCTCATCGCGTGAGCTGGGTTCGTCATTGTCTCCGGAAAGGGCGCCAAAGAGTTTCTCGAGCCAGGATTTTTGATTGGGGTTGCTCGATCGGTCTTCGCTCATGCGTCAATTCTCTCGTTTGCGGGCAGACAGTTGCTATCTCGTTGACGACATCGTTATATAAACCATGTCGTCAGGTAGCTGTTTTATCACTGAAACGGGGGATAGTACCAGATTAGTTGTTACGTGATTTAACGCACTCACCGCTAAATAATAAAGAGGTAAGGGGCTAAGCGTGTTCCCTATTGAGCGGGGGGGCTGTCAGCATACGGATCAGGAATGCTTAGCTCGGCTAACATCTCGCGCTCAAACTGCTCCATTTCCTCGGCCTCGTGATCATCAATATGATCGTAGCCCATTAAATGCAAGATGCCATGCACGACCATATGGGCGTAGTGGTGCTCGATCGACTTGTTTTGCTCGTTGGCTTCTTTGGCCACCACGGCATGGCAAATCACCAGGTCGCCGAGTAACGGTAAATCCACACCTGGCGGGCTCTCAAAAGGGAATGACAGCACGTTGGTGGTTTTGTCTTTGCCGCGGTAATCACGGTTGAGCGTTTGGCTTTCAAGCTCATCCACAAAGCGAATAGTCACTTCAAGACGCTGATCGTCAGGGTGGTGGGCAAACACACAGCCCACCCATTGGGTGAGCTGTGGCAGGCTGGGTAGCAGTGGTTCGTCAATCGCCGCCTGACGATCAACGATGACTTCAATGGCCTCGCTCATCGCGAACTATCCCATGCGTCTTCGCGTGCCTGCATACGTGCGTCACGCTCTTGCTGGCGTGCCTCGCGGCGAGCACGCTCTTCCACTTCCTGCTGGGATTCGAACATATCGTAGGCTTCGATAATGCGCTGTACCAGCGGGTGGCGTACCACATCCTTGGCGGCAAAGTGGGTGACGCCGATGCCTTGAGTGTCTTTCAACACGTCGAGCACCTGAATCAGCCCTGAACGCTGGCCTTTGGGGAGATCGACCTGGGTCACGTCGCCGGTAATCACGGCGGTGGAGCCAAAGCCAATCCGGGTCAGGAACATTTTCATCTGCTCCGGGGTGGTGTTCTGGCTCTCATCCAGAATGATGTAGGAGTTATTGAGTGTGCGGCCACGCATATAGGCCAGCGGGGCAATCTCAATCACCTGACGCTCAATCAGTTTTGCCACCTGCTCGAAGCCAATCATTTCATACAGGGCATCGTAAAGGGGCCGCAGGTAGGGATCGATTTTCTGGGCCAGGTCGCCGGGCAAGAAGCCAAGTTTTTCACCCGCTTCCACCGCCGGGCGCACGAGCAGGATGCGGCGTACTTCCTGTTGGTTGAGTGCCTCAACCGCGGCGGCAACAGCGAGGTAGGTTTTACCGGTACCCGCAGGGCCAATGCCGAAATTGATGTCGTGTTCACGGATACTTGATACGTAGCGCTGCTGGTTGAGCCCGCGCGGTTTGATCATGGTGCGTGGGGTGCGCATGATCACTTCATCGCTGCTGCCGACGCCGTCAGCTTCCTCTTCCAGCGCTTCAAGCCCGGACTCTTGCAGGAACAGGTGCACAGTGTCGGCCTCAAGTTCGCTCGCCGCTGTTTCGCGATAGAGGTGTTCCAACACGTTCGCCGCTGCTTTGATGCGGTTGGCTGGGCCCGCCAGTTGGAACACATTGCCCCGGTTGCGCAGCGTCACATCTAGGCGGCTTTCAATCAGCTTCAAATGCTCGTCCTGCTGGCCGCAAAGGCTAGCAAGGCGCTGCGGATCATTGGGTTCAAGGCTTAAGGTGATGATGCGATTGGCCTGAGGTGTTGGCTGGCTCAAGAGTGGGGAACCCCTCGTTAGTGTGTGTATCGTTCAGCTTACTGCCCCACCAGAAGCGGGGCAATGATCTATGCTAACTGAAAGGTACTTTATACAGTACGGTGCCGAGAGCAGGTTTCCGCGAGGGCGCTGTGAACCCTTCCTTGGGCGCTACTTTTGCCATCTGACCGCCATGGATGGCGGAAATGCCGGAATTGTTGGGAACCCTTTCCGGCCCTGGCAAAAGACCCTCGCTACAACCTGTTCTCGCACTCGTTATCGGGCATTTATAAATGCGTTAAACAATCAATAGCGCTCAGGTGAGGCAAGCTCACCGCGTAGCGAATTGGGAAATGCCTCGGTGATCTCTACATCGACAAAGTAGCCGATTAGTTCGGTGGGGTTGGCAGCGCGGAAGTTAACCACTCGGTTATTCTCGGTACGCCCTGAGAGCTGGCCGGGGTCGCGGGGCGAAAAGCCGTTAACCAGTACACGCTGTGTGCTGCCGACCATGCGGCGGCTAATTTGCGCGGTTTGCTGAATGATCCGCTCCTGCAGAATCGCCAGACGCTGCTTTTTGACACTCTCCGGTGTTTCATCCGGCAGGCCAGAAGCAGGTGTGCCGGGGCGTGCGGAGTAAACGAAGCTGAACGAATGATCGAAGCCGATTTGATGAATTAAATTCATCGTCGCTTCAAAATCTTCTTCTGTTTCGCCGGGGAAGCCGATGATGAAGTCAGAAGAGAAGCTGATGTCCGGGCGGTTGGCGCGGATGCGCTCCATCTTTTCAATGTATTCGGCCGCCGTATGCCCGCGCTTCATGGCAGTAAGAATACGGTCTGAACCCGACTGTACCGGCAGGTGAAGGTGGCTCACCAGCTCAGGGATATCGGCAAAGGCGTCAACTAGGCTGTCGGTAAACTCCACCGGGTGTGAGGTGGTAAAGCGGATGCGGTCAATGCCCTCAACCGCCGCAACGCAGGCAATCAGTTCGGCCAGGTCGATTTCATCGCCAAGCTGGTTTTCACCGCGGTAGGCATTGACGTTCTGGCCCAACAGGTTGATCTCGCGCACGCCCTGGTCGGAAAGGTGAATGACTTCATCCATTACCGCCTCAAAGGGGCGCGAGACTTCTTCACCGCGGGTGTAGGGCACCACGCAGAAGGTGCAGTACTTTGAGCAACCTTCCATGATCGACACAAACGCCGTTGCGCCATCAGAAGAGGGCTTGGGCAGGTGGTCGAATTTTTCGATCTCTGGAAAGGTGACATCTACCGCCGCAATCTGATTATTGCCACGGGCATCCAGCATTGAGGGTACGCGGTGCAGGGTTTGCGGCCCGAACACCATGTCCACGTGAGGCGCGCGCTTGCGAATGGCTTCGCCTTCCTGGCTTGCCACGCAGCCGCCCACGCCAATCACCAGGTTGGGATTGGCGTCTTTAAGTTTTTTCCAGCGTCCCAGCTGATGAAAAACTTTTTCCTGCGCTTTTTCGCGAATCGAGCAGGTGTTTAACAGAATGACATCGGCTTCACGCTCATTATCAGTGAGTTCGAGCTGGTGAGATTCGCCGAGTAGATCCGCCATGCGGGAGGAGTCGTACTCGTTCATTTGGCAGCCGTGCGTTTTGATGAAGAGCTTCTTCGCCATCGGTACCTGTCATCTATGAGTCGTCGGGGGACGAGGATGAATGGAGTGTCGTCGTGCGGTCGGCAATGATGGTGCCCGAACCGCTATCGTTAGTTGGCGCATTATACGGATACAAGAAACCAGCGGCTAGCGTTCATCCATAATCGATACTTGACCCTCACGATTCTATGGGTATACTACGCACCGTGTTTGAGCAGTTCCTCGATAGCTCAGTTGGTAGAGCAAATGACTGTTAATCATTGGGTCGCAGGTTCGAGTCCTGCTCGAGGAGCCAATCAATTGCTGGAAGTTATTAGCAATTTTGGTTTCGCTTTAAACACGATAGCGTTTGAAAAGACAGCGCTTATGAAAAAATAGCTTAAGATGTTCCTCGATAGCTCAGTTGGTAGAGCAAATGACTGTTAATCATTGGGTCGCAGGTTCGAGTCCTGCTCGAGGAGCCAAGTTATCACATCAGTACTTCACAGGTACTGCGCATTAGATAGCTGTTTAAGATATGCCGATACGGGGATATCTTCATATAACAGGTAGTGCACTGTTCCTCGATAGCTCAGTTGGTAGAGCAAATGACTGTTAATCATTGGGTCGCAGGTTCGAGTCCTGCTCGAGGAGCCATTTAATCCCCCCTGTTAGTCTAAGTCTCACTGTTTCTTTAATACCCGCTGCTTAATGGCATCTGGGTGTTTTTCTGTGCCTGAATGCCGCGCATTCGCGTGGTGCTTACTGCTAACGGTTCTTGTGGCGTAAACTACACATAGTCAATCAGTCTGGGAAGTTTATGGTGGGCAAAGTGAATACACCGCAAGCCTTGCAGGTGTTTAAATGTTTAAGCGATGAGACGCGTTTGATGCTGGTGCTGCTGGTGGCTCAAGAGCAGGAGCTTTGCGTGTGCGAAATGACTTATGCGCTGCAGGAGTCCCAGCCTAAAGTATCGCGTCATTTGGCTCAGCTGCGTCAGTGTGGATTGCTGAGTGATCAGCGTGAGGGGCAGTGGGTCTATTACCGGCTTGCCCCCCAGTTGCCTGCCTGGGCTCATGAGGTGATTCGCGCGGGTGGCCAGGGCAGTGCCGCCCAGTTAGCTGCGCTGACTCGGCGCTTAACCAAAATGGGTGACCGGCCAGCCCGCCTGGCGGCGCTCTGTTGAAACCAGGGTTAAAGCCAAAACGTTAAAACCAAAACGCCGCCCCTTGCGAAGGGGCGGCGTTTTTTTAACTAGCTTATTTTAACTCGGCGTACTTAGCGCTTTGCGGCTAACCGCTGAGTGTCTTGCAGGCGGGCGTAGTCGAGCAGGATTTCAGCCGATTCGAGCACATAGGCGCGATCAACAGCCAGTGCGTCATCTTCGTCGCTTTCCCCTTCACTGTCTTGGGTTGCCTCTGCGTCCTCAATTCCTTCTGTGACGCTTTCGGTGGCATCCGTACGAGCATCCATCCACTCATCCAGTTCTTCAAGGCCCAGTGCTCGGCGGCGTTGGTTTTCCAGCGAAAGCTGCTCGGCTTCCTGGGCTTCCATTTCACGCTTACGCTGCTCGCGATTTAGGCTCACGCTGGTATGCTGCTCGCGTAACTGGCGGGCCAGCGTGGACTGACGCTCTAAATAGCGGAAGTTGGCATTGTCCTGGGCGCGTGCGTCGTGCTGGGCTATCAGTTTATCCAGCATGATTTCAGGTTCGCCATAGCGGCGATACTGGACGTTCTGAACGGTGTCCCAGGCCAGGGCATTATCCAGGCTGCTCTCACCAATCCGCTCGGGGTCAATCAGGCTGGGGAAGTCGATGTCCGGCTCAACGCCGCGGTTCTGGGTGCTGTCGCCAGAAATGCGGTAGAACTTGGCGCGAGTCAGTTTGATCTGACCATGGCTCAGCTCGTTGAGCGTCTGCACGGTGCCTTTGCCAAACGTCGGCGTGCCCAATACTAAACCGCGACCATAATCCTGAATCGCACCGGCAAAAATCTCAGAGGCAGAGGCGGAGAGGCGATTCACCAGCACCCCTAGCGGGCCGTCATAAAGTGTCCCTGCTTCGCTGTCGCCATACAGTTGAATGCGCCCCTGGGCATCGCGCACTTGTACGGTGGGGCCGCGGTCGATAAACAGGCCAATAAGCGAGTTGGCTTCCTGGAGCGCACCGCCGCCGTTGTTGCGTAGGTCAAGCACGATACCTTCCACGCCCTCTTCTTTAAGGCGTTCGACTTCTTTGGCAACATCGCGAGTAGTGCTGCGATACTCCTCTTCACCCGCTTGCCAGGCGTCAAAATCGACGTAGAACGTCGGGATGTTAATCACCCCTAAGCGGTGAGGTTCTCCATCACGCTCGACTTCAATCACTTCGCCATGGGCGGCTTGGTCTTCAAGGCTAACGGTGTCACGGGTAATCTCAACGGTTTGCGAGCGGGTCATATCCACCGCTTGGGCAGGTACCACGTCCAAGCGAACAACGGAGCCTTTGGGGCCACGAATCAGATCCACCACGTTGTCCAGGCGCATGCCGACCACATTGACCATCTCACCCTCTTCCTGGCCTACGGCGATGATACGATCCGCTGGCTCAAGTACGCCGGCGCGCTCCGCTGGGCCGCCGGGCACAAGGCTGGAAACTTTGACATATTCACCATCGGACTGAAGTAGGGCGCCAATGCCCTCAAGGGAGAGGCTCATCTGAATATCGAAGGATTCGCCCTGGCGAGGGGAGAGGTAGCCAGTATGTGGGTCGATACTGCTAGTAACGGCTGCCATCAGTACGCCAAATACATCTTCAGGCTCGGTTTGCTCCAGCCGCGTTAGTTGGCCTTCATAGCGCTGGCGCAGGTTGTCTTCAATCTGTTCGCTATCCTGATCGGTCAGGGCGAGCGTTAAGGCGTCGTTTTTAAGCCGCTTGCGCCATAGCTCGTCAAGCTCGCTTTGCCGGGATGCCCAGGGCGCCTCTTCACGATCAATTTCTAAACGCTCGTTGCTTTCAAAATCGAAATCAAGGCCTTCGTCCAGCTTTGCCAACAAAGACTCAAGGCGCGACCGTTGCCGATCACTAAAGGTGTTATAGAGATCAAACGCATCATCCAACTCACCATTGAAAAGAGCGTCTGCCATGCCCGTCTCTAAGTGACGATAGGGCTCGATATCACTGCGCAGCAGGTAGGCGCGCTGGCCGTCCAGAATATCCAAATAGCGTTGGAAAGCATCCTGCGACCACGCTTCATCAAATGTAATATCAGCATAATGGCCGTAGCGGAGCGAGTCCGCAATTTCCACTGCCGCCTGGCGTTGTTCGTCGGTCGGCTCAAGTTGCGCCAAGGCGGCTGGGCTGGTAACAACCAGCATGACAGCCAGGGCGACCGAACGCGAAAGCGTTGCAAACAAGCTCATCAGTCAAGCTCTCCCGGATTTGTGTACACTCATTCTTCCCTAGACTCGCATATGACCCATGAGTTGCGTAGGTCGAAGGGGTATTGTAGCAGGTCGCCTGCGCGATGAGACTCAATCATTACTGTTATGAGGATTTCCATGTCCGAGACTTTCAACGCTGATCGTTTAACGCGGTTATGCGATTTTCTGCGCCAATCACCGACCCCGTGGCACGCTGCAGGCAATATGGCTGAGCGATTGGAGCAAGCTGGTTTTCAGCGGCTGGAAGAGAAGGCCAATTGGCAGCTAACCCCGGGCAAGCGCTACTACGTCACCCGTAATGACTCGGCGATTATTGCTTTTCAGTTGCCTGAGTCTGAAGTGACGGCGCTGCGTATGATCGGTGCCCACACCGATAGCCCGGGGTTGCATCTAAAGCCTAACGCCACGCAGTGCTCTGCAGGCTGGCTACAGTTGGGAGTGCAGGTGTATGGCGGTGTTTTGTTAGCGCCGTGGTTTGACCGTGACCTGGGGCTGGCAGGGCGTGTGCATGTGCGCCATGCCGATGGTCGCTTGGAAAGCATATTGCTTAATGTCGATCGGGCTATTGCCATGGTGCCGAGTCTGGCGATTCACCTGGATCGTGATGTCAACGCAGGTCGGCCGATTAACCCGCAGACGCAAATGGCGCCAGTGTTGATGCAGAGCGATACGGCTACGCTAGGCGAGCTAGTGGCGCAATGGTTAGAAGAGCAGCACGGCCTGCGTGCAGTGGAAGTGGTGGACTTTGAATTAGGCTTTTACGATGTTCAGCCACCGTCCCTGGTTGGTGTTAAGCAAGAACTGGTGGCCAGCGCCCGGTTGGATAACCTGCTCTCCTGCTTCATCGGTTTAGAGGCGCTCTTGGCTTGCGATGGCAGCCAAGGCGCTTTGTTGGTGGCCAACGATCACGAGGAAGTCGGCAGTGCCAGTGCCTGTGGTGCTCAAGGTCCGTTCTTGGCGGATGTGCTAAAGCGTATTAATGGCCAAGTGGGCAAGGGAAGCGACGAGTCGCTGATTCAACTGATTCAGTCGTCGCTGATGATTTCTTGCGATAACGCCCACGCACTGCATCCTAACTTTCGCGACAAGCACGATGAGCGCCATGGCCCAGCGATTAACGGTGGCCCGGTCATCAAGGTGAACTCCAGCCAGCGTTATGCCACCAATAGTGTCACCGGCGCGCTGTTTCGCGATGTATGTCGTGAGGCTGACGTACCCGTGCAGTCGTTTGTTACCCGGGCGGATATGGGTTGCGGAAGCACGATTGGCCCGATTACCGCCACCGAGTTGGGTGTGCCCACTATTGATGTGGGGGTGCCTCAATGGGCGATGCATTCGATTCGGGAAACCGCGGGTACTAAAGATGTCGAGTATCTAATCCGCGCTCTAACGCTATTTCTAAACCGCCCTGCGTTAAGCTAGTCCAAGCAAATAGCTGAATTTTACTTAGTAATAACGGCTTGGCAACACAAATTGGCAACACAAAAAGGCCCGCTAATAAAATTAGCGGGCCTTTAATATGCTTGGTGGCTACGCCCTGATTTGAACAGGGGACCCCATCATTATGAGTGATGTGCTCTAACCAGCTGAGCTACGTAGCCTTTCAACGGGGGCGAATGATACTGATAACCCCGCCTTCAGTCAATGTTTTATTGCTGGTCGTATGGGTGTTGCCGCTTACACATTAAAGCGGAAGTGCACCACATCGCCATCTTTGACAATGTACTCTTTGCCTTCCAGACGCCATTTTCCGGCGTCTTTGGCTGCCTGCTCACCGCCTAGCGATACGAAGTCCTCATAGGCAACCACTTCAGCACGGATAAAGCCTTTCTGAAAGTCGGTGTGAATCACGCCAGCGGCTTCGGGGGCTGTTGCGCCTTCTTTCACGGTCCAGGCGCGCACTTCTTTAACGCCGGCAGTGAAGTAGGTTTGCAGACCCAGCAGTGAGTAGCCCGCGCGAATGACACGATCAAGGCCTGGTTCATCCATGCCCATCTCGCTTAAGAACATCGAGCGCTCTTCATCATCCAGCTCGGCAATTTCGGCTTCCAGCTGATTGCAAACAGGCACCACAAGCGCGCCTTCTTCAGCGGCGATTTCGTTAACAATATCCAGGTAAGGATTGTTCTCAAAACCATCTTCATTGACGTTGGCGATGTACATGGTCGGTTTCAGGGTCAAAAAACCGAAGCTCTTCACTTGGCGCTGCTCTTCCTCGCTTAAGCCAAAGCTGCGTAGCGGCAAGCCTTCCGCAACGTGGGGCTGAATACGATCAAGAATCGCCTTGGTCGCAATGGCCTCTTTATCACCGCCTTTCACCGAACGAACCAGACGCTGGCTGGCTTTTTCGACAGTATCCAGGTCGGCCAGCGCCAGCTCTAAATTGATCGTTTCGATATCGGCGCGCGGGTCGACCTGGTTGGCTACGTGGATAACGTTGTCGTTATCGAAGCAGCGCACCACATGGGCAATCGCCTGGGTTTCACGAATGTTAGCCAGAAACTTGTTGCCTAAGCCCTCACCTTTGGAGGCCCCGGCGACCAAGCCAGCAATGTCGACGAACTCCATGGTGGTCGGCAGTACTTTTTGCGGCTTGACGATCTCGGCGAGCTTATCAAGGCGCGGATCCGGCATCGGCACGATACCCACGTTCGGCTCAATGGTACAGAAGGGGAAGTTTTCTGCATCGATGCCTGACTTGGTCAGTGCATTGAATAGTGTGGACTTGCCGACGTTAGGCAGGCCGACGATGCCGCAATTGAAACCCATAAAATGTTCCTGAGAATAAGGTGGTAGGGCGTAAAAGTAATCGCCATTCTACGAGATGCGCTAGCCATCAGCTACCGGCGTAACTTAACAGCTTTTGGCGGCGTCTATGCTGGCTTGAGGCTGTGCAGCTGGTTCATGGCTTTGGCCCAGTCTCCCGCGAGTGCTAGCGGTAGGGTGGTGACACACTCGTCCATGGCGCGAACAATGGCCTCGTGTTCGGCCTTGCCGGGACGCCCCAGTACATAATTAGTGACTTGGCGCGCCTCGCCGGGGTGACCAATGCCAATTCGTACCCGGTGAAACTGCTTCTGGCCGCCTAGTGCGCTAATAATATCGCGCAGGCCATTGTGGCCTCCATGCCCGCCACCGGTTTTGTAGCGTGCTTGGCCGGGGGGGAGGTCGAGCTCGTCGTGGGCGACCAGTAGGTTTTCAGGGGCAAGTTTGAAAAACTGGCACAAGGCTGCCACCGCGGCGCCACTGCGATTCATAAAGGTGGCAGGGTTGAGCAGGTGCAGTTCATGGTCGCCTAGGCGTACCTTGGCGTAGTGGCCGAAAAATTTCTTTTCCGGTCGTAGCTCTGCATGGGCGCTCTGCGCAATAGCCTCTACCAGCCAGAAACCGGCGTTATGGCGCGTGGCTTCATATTCCGCTCCGGGGTTGCCTAATCCAATAATGGCTGTTACCTGGCTCATCTTCCCACCTCGCACAAAATATTCAGAAGACCAAAACTATCCAGAAGACTAAAACAATCCAGAAAACATGGTTGACGCCGCGCCAGCGACGGCCCTAAAAAAAATCAAGCGCCGAGGCGCTTGATTCTAACATCGTGTCAGCATCACAAGGGCCATGCAGGCATGGCCCCCATAAGATGCTTAACGGGATACTTACTCGGCGCTGCTGTCTTCTTCGCCTTCGCTTTCACCATCTTCATCTTCTGCATCAGCACGCACTTTTACTTTCGTGATGCTGAGTACTGCATTGTCGTGCTCTTCACCGTGGGACAGGTCAACTGAGGTGACGCCGGCCGGTAGGGTAAGGTCAGACAGGTGCAGTGTCGTGCCAAGCTCAACGGCAGCGATGTCGACTTCGATAAAGTCAGGCAGGTCTTTCGGCAAGCAGCTGATCGCCACTTCGTTGGCCAGTACGTGCAGTTCGCCGCCTTGGTCTTTGATACCGACACACTTCTCTTCGCCCGTCACGTGCAGTGGCACGTTGATGGTGATTTCGTGAGTCGCATCAACGCGCAGGAAGTCGGCGTGGGTCAGCAGCGGCTTGAAAGGGTGACGCTGCAGGTCACGAACAACGACTTGCTCTTCTTTACCTTCGATCATCAGTTTGATGACGGAAGAGAAGAAAGACTCATCTTCAATCGCTTTGTAGAAAGCGGTTTTTTCAACAGCGATGGACTGCGCACCTTTTTCGCCACCGTATACAACGGCCGGCACTTGCTGGTTCGCACGACGCAGGCGGCGGCTCGCACCTTTCCCCAGGTCGTTACGAACGCTGGCTTTCAGGATAAAATCAGACATGGAATTGCCTCTTAGTTTAAGTAAGGAAGACGCCGCCGACCGCGACCAGACGACGACGTTTCCGTGGCCCCAAAAGGGGGCTGTATCGTCAGTGGATTAGTGGAACATCGCGCTGACAGATTCTTCGTTGCTGACCCGGCGAATCGCTTCTGCGATCAGTCCAGCAACGCTCAACTGGCGAATTTTTCCGCTACGACGGGCAACGTCAGATAGCGGGATGGTGTCGGTCACCACCACTTCATCCAGTACGGAGTTGGTAATATTATCGACCGCAGGGCCGGACAGGATCGGGTGTGTCGCATAGGCCACCACGCGCTTGGCGCCGTGATCTTTTAACGCTTCACCGGCTTTACACAGCGTGCCTGCGGTGTCGATCATGTCGTCGACTACGACACAGGTGCGGCCCTCAATCTCGCCGATGATATGCATCACCTGGGCCTGGTTGGCCTGAGGGCGACGCTTATCGATAATGGCGAGATCGGCATTCAGCTGTTTGGCGATGGCACGGGCGCGAACAACGCCGCCCACGTCAGGGGAAACAACGACGAGGTCGCTGTAATTCTGACGTTCGATATCATCCAGCAGGATGGGCGAGCCGTAGACGTTGTCGACAGGAACATCAAAGAAGCCTTGGATCTGGTCAGCGTGTAGATCCATGGTCATCACACGGTCAACGCCCGCTTTAACCATCATATCCGCCACTACTTTAGCGGAAATCGGCACCCGTGCGGAGCGCACGCGGCGATCCTGGCGAGCATAGCCAAAGTAGGGAAGTACCGCCGTGATGCGAGTTGCCGAGGCGCGACGCAGTGCGTCGACCATCAGGATCAACTCCATTAGATTGTCGTTTGTCGGTGCACAGGTGGATTGTAGAATGAAGACATCCTTACCGCGCACGTTCTCATTGATCTCGACTGCGATTTCGCCGTCGCTGAATTGACCCACCGTAGCGTTACCCATACGGCTGTCTAAGCTCTCGGCAATTTTTTGAGCGAGTGCGGGATTGGCGTTCCCGGCGAAAACCATCAATTTTGACACGCGCAGCCACCTTTGCAGTGTTGGGAATCAGGGGTAAAAACGCAGGCCATTGTTGGGTTGGCTGGGGTACCAGGATTCGAACCTGGGAATGCCGCTACCAAAAAGCGGTGCCTTACCACTTGGCGATACCCCAGCAATAACCTAACGCGCTGACCGGGCGCTTTTAACTGCCCAGAGCGGGACTGTAAATAGCCCAGAGCGGGATTATAAACAGCCCAGAGCATCATGTAGGGGAGAGGTGTTGAGTCCGCGTGCTACCCATGCCGGCCAATGTTGTCCCGCTAATTGCGCGATTGCTTGTGCCGATTGCTGTGTATCGAAAGCAGCAAACAGACAAGCCCCCGTGCCGGTCAACCGACTAGGTGCGTGCTGTGCAAGCCAGTTCAGGGCTTCCGCAATTGGCGGATAGCGTTCCTTTACCACGGCTTCACAGTCATTGCGCCACTCCGGCGCTCCCCCCTGCAGTGCGCGCGCCATAGTAATGGGGCGGCTGTCACGTGTCAATTGCGGGTCTTGGAAGACACCTGACGTAGACACACTAATACCCGGGTGAATAATCACAAACCAAGGGGTATCAAGCGTCACCGGGGTAAGCCGTTCGCCAACGCCTTCGCCCCAGGCGCTATGGCCATGGACGAATACCGGCACATCGGCCCCCAGCTGAAGCCCTAGGCGAGCTAGTTCGACTAACGGTAGATTGAGCTGCCAGAGGTGGTTGAGCCCCACTAAGGCGGTGGCTGCGTTGGAACTGCCACCCCCTAAACCGCCTCCCATCGGCAACTGCTTATCGATCGTAAGCGTAGCGCCTAGTGCAGTGCCGCTATGCTGTTGCAATAACCGTGCGGCGCGTACGATCAAATTGTCATCGTGGCTAACGCCGCTAACCTCACTGGTTAACTGAATTTTCCCGTCATCGCGAGGGGCCAGCGTAAGGTGGTCGCACAGGTCGATAAACTGAAATAGCGTTTGCAGTGCGTGGTAGCCGTCTTCACGACGGCCCACTATATGCAGCATGCGGTTAAGCTTGGCCGGCGCGGGAAGCGTTAATGGCGCGTTCATTGAAACGGTTACCTTTACTCTTCGCTAGCTTGCCACTGGTTGACGACCAGCGTAATACGCACATCATCGTAATGCATGACCATGCGCCGTGGCAGCCATAAACCGTCGACTTTCTCCCAGTCGCGGTAGTCGATTTCCCAGCCGTCTTGGGTAAGATGGCTAGGAAAGCCCAGTTCGTCGGTTTCTAGCTGATAACTGCCGGTATTGTCATTATCAGGATCACCGGGCAGGCCGCGCACCCAGTTGGGCATAGCGGTGACGGGGAGTGACCAGCCCAACTGCTCTTCCATAAGCGCTTCTGGGGTTTCTGCCTCAAAGCGGCCGTCGCTATTGGAGAGGGAGAAACGTCCCTCGCGCCCCTCAAGCACGTTGCGTCCGCCGCCAAAGGGCCCGCTGATCAGCATACGGAAATAGTAGGGGGTTTGATTCCAGTCCAGGTTGGCGCTGACGTTCTCTTCTGGGGTGCGCAATCCTGCCTTGCCGACCAGCGTCCAGGTATCGAATGCTTCTACATCGGCCTGCTGGCGTTCCCACTGACCTGCCTGGCGGCCACTTTCATCCATGGGAGCCTGGGAGGCACAGCCGGCGAGCAAGAGAAGCGCGAAGCCGGCAAGCCAGAGGCGCGAAGTGTGACGTGTCAATGGCCAGCGGGGCGAGGGGGACGTCAGTGTCAACATAAACAGGCTCCATGTCAGGTGGTTATAGCGCAAGGGTAACATGATGGGGGCGCTTAAAATGGGGTTCGCAGGGTTAGGGTGCCTCTGGCGGCGTTAGTTCAGGACTTATTTAAGGACTGAGCTCAGGGCTTAGCTCAGGATAACGCTCGAGTAGCCCGTCGATCAGTGGGTGTTGGTTCGTCCGCTGCATGATTTGCTGGATCAACTGGCGCGCTTCTTCATCACGCCCCAGTGCATTTAGCACTTCGGCCAGGTGCGCAGCGACCTCCTGGTCAGGTAGCTGCATATAGGCGCTTTCAAGCCAGGGCAGCGCTTCTTCAGGTTCGCCAAGGCGGAAGTAGACCCAGCCCATGCTATCGAGCACGGCAGGGTTGTCCGGATCAGCCTCGTAGGCACGCTCAATCAGCTCAAACGCCTCTTGCAAGCGCCCTGGCAAGTTAAGGTCGGCCAGTGTGTAGCCCAGCGCATTGAGCGCTTCGGCATTGTCTGGGTCGGTGCGCAGTATCTGACGCAAATCCTGCTCCATGCCCGCGATGTCGCCTGCTTCCCAACGCCGCATGGCACGCATATAAAGCAGCGATGCGTCATCAGGTGTACGGCTAATTTCGCGGTCTAATAGCGCATCAGCGTCCGCAGGTTGATTTATTTCGTCCAGCAACTGGACTTCGAGCATCACCAATTCAGTAAAGTAATTATCAAAGCGCATCCGTTCAATGCGTAGGAAGGCGCGAGCATCCAGCAGACGATCTTCCTCAATCAGCATTTGCGCGGCCGCCGCGCGAGCGGGCAAAAATTCACTGCCCTCGCTGACTTGGCGATAATAGAGCAGCGCATTATCGATATCGCCTTGCTCTTGGGTGATGGCGCCAAGTAGGTAATAGGCTAAATCTGGCACGTTAGGTTGGCCAATCAGCGGCTGCAGCAAGCGTTGCGCGGGTTCGGGGTGCCCCTCTTCCAGATAAAGCTGGGCTAGCGATAAGCGCAGATCTTCATTGCCTGCATGGCTCTCTAGCAGAGCGTTGGTTTGCACTTCAGCCGCGCTAATATTGTTAAGGCGGATTTCTGCTTGAGCCAGTAGCAGGATAAACCGTACATCGTCAGGGGCGAGTTCAAGGCCCTGTTGGGCAGCGCGCTGAGCGGCCGGGTAATCCTCAACCTCCAGTGCCAAGCGAGCTTTCACCAACCATAACGCAGCAGATTCGGGGTCGAGCAACTCGACTTGATCAAGCCGCCGCTGGGCAAGCGTTGTATCACCCAGGGCAGCCTCAATCAGTGCCGTGCCCAACAGTACATCGCTGTGATGGGGCAGTTGGTCAGCGTTTGGGCGGGCTAAATGCTCACGCAGCTGCTGGGCGATCAACGTTAATGGTGCCTCTTCAGCCACCGCGATCTCTGCAAAGGCGGTGATATCGCCATGGCCGCCAGCTTCAGCAATCGCAATGCGCTGTTCAAGGCTGTCGAGCCAATCACCACGCTGCAGTGAAAAGGCCGCCAGCAGACGATTGGGTGCTTCTGCCTGGGGGGCAAGCTCTCGCCAGCGAAGTGCCGAGGCTTCGACTAATGAAGCTTCATCGCCAAAGCGGGCCGCGAAGGTGGCGCGTTCAGCAAGCGCTGGCTCGCGATAGCGCTTAGCCGCTTCCAGGTAGCCCTGGCTCGCGTAGCGATAGTCGCCACGCTGTCCAGCAAGCTCAGCGCCCAGCAGCGTACTGAGCCCCGCGGCATCCAGCCCGCGGGTTATTGGCGGCGCATTGCGCATTGGGTCATCGGCCCAGGTGCCGAGGTGGCTATCCTGAGGGCTGGGCGTAGATTGGCAGGCGCTCAGCAGCAGAGCAGCAGAAGCGGCCAAAGGTAATCGCATCGAATGCCGGAACATAGCGCTCACTAGTGAGAAGCCCGAACAGGTAGAGCCCTTTAAACCAGGGCCCAATAAAGAAAAGCGAGGTCGCATGCGTCTCTCGATTAAGTGGCCAGATGCCCAGCATAGCGGCTTGCCTGCCTGCGGCAAAGTGGTGTGGGCCAGATGATAGCCTGCTGTGATAGAATGTTCCTCCTTGAAAAAGTGGTCAGCAAACTTTATGCCTACTTATTAAAGACCATTGTAGGCAGCTTACAGATATTTGTAGGTAGCGCCGAACCACGCTAAAGACTTGTTTTAGCAAGCCCTAATTGACGGTGCAGCCGCTTATCATCACGACGGCTGCCAAAAAGTCCGACACACTAGCGAAGACGCATAACGCATGACGCTTCTTGCCCTGGGAATAAATCATCGTACCGCCAGCGTGGCCGTGCGTGAGCAGGTGGCTTTTACGCCAACGCAGCTTGAAACCGCATTGGCTGAATTGCGTAACCTGCCACAAATCAGTGAAGCGGCGGTGCTCTCTACCTGCAACCGCACGGAGCTTTACTGTGTCACGGATGCGGCTGGCGAGCAGGCAGTACTCAATTGGCTCGGACGCTTTCATAACTTACGCGTCGATGAGCTGATGCGCTGTGCCTACCACTATCTAGACAACGATGCAGCGCGCCATTTAATGCGCGTAGCGGTTGGCCTGGATTCCATGGTGCTGGGCGAACCGCAGATTCTGGGGCAGTTGAAGGATGCCTATCAGCAGGCGCGCCAATCCAAGGGTTTGGGTGGCGAGCTTGAACGCCTGTTCCAGCATACCTTTGCGGTGGCCAAACAGGTGCGCACCGAAACCGGCATCGGTAAAAACCCCGTTTCAGTGGCTTACGCTGCCGTCAGTATGGCCAGCCGCATTTTCGATGACTTTAGCCGTTCTCGGGCGTTGCTAATAGGCGCCGGTGAAACTATTGAATTAGTTGCGCGCCATCTAAATGAGGCGGGGGTCCGAGAGCTTACGGTTGCTAACCGCACCCGGGAACGCGCTGAGTTGGTCGCCGACCCTCTGGGAGGAACGGCGATCACCCTGCAAGAGATTCCTGACGCTCTCGAGAACGCCGATATTGTGATCTCTTCCACCGCGTCCCCGCTGCCTATACTTGGTAAAGGCATGGTTGAGCGCGCGCTCAAAAAACGTCGCCATCGGCCGGTATTTATGGTCGATATCGCGGTGCCTCGGGATATTGAGCCCGAAGTGGGCGAATTAGCGGATGTGTTTCTTTACACCGTGGATGACCTGGAAGAGGTTATCCAGGAAAATCGCCGTCATCGCCAGGTTGCCGCTGACCAAGCCGAGTCGCTGATCGAACACGGGGTGGGTAGTTGGAAGCATGAGCGGCGTATTCGTAATGGTGGTGAACTGATCCGCGACTACCGCCAGCATGGTGAAGCGCTGCGCGATCTTTCCCGCGACCAAGCGTTGGAGCGGCTGGCACGAGGTGAAGATCCAGCTAAAGTCATTGAGCGCTTGGCGCATCAATTGACTAACCGTTTGCTCCACCAGCCCACCCAGGCCATACGCGATGCAGCGTCTGAAGAGCACCACGATTTACTCAACGCCGCTCCGCGCCTGCTGTTGCCCACTAAGCCTGCCTTTGAGACTACACCAGCGCCCCCGGTTAACCGCCAGAAGGATGATACGCCCGCATGAAAGAGACTCTGCGTCAACGCTTAGACAGCTTTACCGAACGCTTTGAAGAGCTGGCGATGCTGCTGTCGGATCCCGACGTGATCAATAACCAGCAACGCTTTCGCGATTATTCGCGTGAGTATGCTGAGTTAGAGGAGCTGGTGGCGGCCTGGCAGCGCTATCGTGATATTGAAACCAATATGCACGAAGCCGAGCAGCTTAGCCGCGATAGCGACGCGGACATGCGCGAGTTGGCGGAGATGGAGCTAAGCGAAGGGCGGGAGCGGTTAGCCGAGCTGGATATCGAGCTGAAGCGCCTGCTGGTGCCTAAAGACCCTGATGATGGCCGTGGGGTGTTTCTGGAAGTGCGTGCTGGTACCGGCGGCGACGAAGCGGCAATTTTTGCCGGTGACCTGTTTCGCATGTACTCCCGCTACGCTGAAAAACGTGGTTGGCGGGTCGAGGTAGTGAGCGCCAGTCATGGTGAGCAGGGCGGCTACAAAGAGATCATTTCCCGCGTCAAAGGCGATGGTGTTTACGCCCAGCTGAAATTTGAATCCGGCGCTCACCGGGTACAGCGCGTCCCTGCGACCGAGTCCCAGGGCCGCATTCACACCTCTGCTTGCACCGTCGCAGTGATGCCTGAAGTCGATGACGTGGGCGATATCGATATCAATCCTTCGGATCTGCGCGTGGATACCTACCGCTCCAGCGGCGCCGGTGGTCAGCACGTTAACACCACGGACTCTGCGATCCGCATTACTCACCTGCCTACCGGCGTGGTGGTGGAGTGTCAGGAAGAGCGCAGTCAGCATAAAAACCGTGCCAAAGCGATGTCGCTGCTGGCCGCGAAGTTGAAGCGTAACGCCGTCGATAGCCAGCGTCAGACGCAAGCGGATGCACGCCGTTCGCTAGTGGGTTCGGGGGATCGCAGTGAGCGTATCCGCACCTATAATTTCCCCCAGGGGCGGATTACCGACCATCGCATTAATTTGACGCTTTATAAACTCAATGAAGTGGTCAGCGGCGAGCAGTTGGATGACGTGATTAGCCCGCTGATTCACGAGTATCAAGCGGAACAGCTCTCAGCCCTTCAGGATGTCTAATGACCCTTGATGCGCTGTTGAAACAGGCTGCCCAACGTTTGCAGGCGGCGGGTTCCAGCTCGCCGCGTATCGACGCTGAAGTGCTGTTATGCCACGTGCTCGGGCGTGATCGCACTTGGCTCTACACCTGGGGCGATAAAATATGCTCCTTATGGGAGCAGGCCCGTTTCGATGCGCTCATCGCTGCACGTTCCCAGGGCACTCCGGTTGCCTACCTTACCGGGGAACGCGAATTTTGGGGGCTGCGCTTAGCCACCTCACCTGATACGTTGATACCCAGGCCTGATACTGAAACCCTGGTTGAGCTTGCCCTAAAGCGGGCGACGCTCCCCTCAGGCCGGCTGCTCGATCTTGGCACGGGAACGGGTGCCATTGCCCTGGCATTTGCCAGCGAACAACCTCACTGGCAGGTAGTGGGGGTGGATCTGCGCTTTGAGGCGGTCGCGTTGGCAAACCGTAACGCGCGCTCGTTAGGCATATCCAATGCTAGGTTTTTACAGAGTGATTGGTTTGCTGCTTTGGAAACGTGTGCGGATGCAGATAAGCAGTTCAATATTATCGTCAGTAATCCCCCGTATATTGCCGCCGATGATCCTCATCTAGCCGAAGGCGATGTGCGTTTTGAGCCACGCTCAGCGCTGGTTGCTAACGCCTGCGGCATGGCGGATTTGCTGCATTTGGTAAACTCCGCGCAGCGCTATCTAGCGGCTTCTGGTTGGTTGCTGCTAGAGCACGGCTATAAACAGGCCGAAATGGTGCGCGAGGCGCTTGAGCGCGCTGGCTATAAAAACGTTGAAAGTGCTCGTGACCTGGGGGGGCATGAACGGGTTACCCTGGGGCACCTTTAATAACTGCCTGATTCATCAGTATTGGATCCTGCCATGAAACCAAAAAATAGAACGCTGGACCGTATCGACCTTAAAATCCTGCGCTGCTTGCAGGAAAATGCGCGTATTTCTTACGTCGATTTAGCTTCGGAAGTGGGTTTATCCACAACCCCTTGCCTTGAACGCGTTAAGCGTTTGGAGAAAGCGGGTATTATTCGTGGTTACCAAGCCATTCTTGACCCGCGGGCTTTGAAGGCCAATTTATTAGTTTTTGTCGAGATCAGCTTAGAAACGCAATCGCCAGCGGTCTTTGATGAGTTTCGCCGTGCCGTCGAGAAGCTACCGCAGATTCAGGAGTGCCACCTTGTCTCGGGTCAGTTCGACTACATCTTGAAGTGCCGCATTCCCGAAATGGCCGCTTACCGCCAGCTATTGGGCGATGTGGTGTTAACGCTACCGGGCGTGAAAGAGTCGAAAAGCTACGTGGTGATGGAAGAGGTCAAAGAGAGCTTCAATTTACACATTCCTGCCTTTGAGGAATTTGAGGATAAGTAAGCCGATGATGGATGACCAGGCGCTGCTGCGCTATAGCCGTCAGATCATGCTGCCCGAGGTGGATTTCGAGGGCCAAGAGCGCCTGCAATCTGCCCATGCAGTGATTATTGGGGCCGGCGGTTTGGGCTCTCCGGCAGCGCTCTATTTAGCTGCTGCTGGGGTCGGGCGCATCACCATTGCCGATGCCGATCATGTCGAGCTTTCCAATCTTCAACGGCAAATTGCCCATCAGCAGTCCAGTATTGGTTTAAATAAAGCGCACTCTGCCCAGGCCAGCATGTGCGCACTCAATCCCCACTGCCAAGTGGTTGCGTTAGACCAACATGTTGAAGGCGAATCGCTTGAGCGGTTAGTCGCTTCGGCGGATGTGGTGCTCGACTGTACCGACCGTTTCTCAAGCCGCTATGCGGTGAATGCGGCGTCCCAAAAAGCAGGTGTGCCGCTGGTATCGGGTGCGGCAATTCGCTTTTCAGGTCAGTTGGCAGTCTTTGACCCACGCAATGCCGAGTGTCCCTGCTACGCCTGCCTCTATCCGCCCGACGAAAGTGGCGATGAAGCGCTAAGCTGCTCAGAAAGTGGCGTCATGGCGCCACTGGTGGGCTTGATCGGCTGCTTTCAGGCGGTTGAAGCCTTTAAGCTGCTTAGTGGCGCAGGTTCTGCCCACCAAGGCCTCTCTACCTTTGATGGTTTAAGCGGCCAATGGCGGCACTTCCTAGTGCCTCGCGATCCCGCTTGCCCAGTGTGCGCTCAGCGCCTCTGATGTGCTGAAAGCGACTTAATCGTTAGCTTTTGCTTCTGTTGTGTCATGCTCTGCGGCGTTCGCACTCGTGGTTGAATGCTTTTCAACGGTTGCTTTTGGCGAGGTTTTAGTCATGCTGCCGATAGCGTCGCTAAAGGCACTTTTCAGCACATCGTTGTCGGGGTTCATATCGATACTGCCGTGGAAAACGCTGCCATCTTCAAGTACCAGGCAGGGGGCAACAATAGTGCCTGAAACCTGGGCTCCCTTATGAATGGTTGCGCGGTGGTGTGCCACCAGGTTTCCGGTTACCTCGCCTGATATATGCAGTGTGTGAGCAAATACATCGCCGTTGATATAGCCATTGGCACCTAGCGTCACGGTGTGTTGTTTACAGGTGATAATGCCGCTTACGCGTCCCTCTACCGTCAAATCCTCATCGCTATTAATGTCTCCCTCCACTTGCGTATGACCCCCAATAACGGAGAGGCTTGGTCGTGCACTGCTGGTTGGCGTGCCTAGTGTTGCTGATGAGCGTGTATCAGGTGGCGTTAGCGCCGCAGCCTTATTCTCAGGTGGGGCATTCTTGGCTTTGTTAAACATAGGGTGGCTCCTAGTGAATGACGCCAGAGCGCCTTTGGGGTGCGTGGTATTGAGCATTGAATACCTTAATCGGCTTGTTACTGTCTCAAAGCCTGGAGTTAAGCCAAGTGAGTGGGCTTATTCACGCCGCCGCAATATAAAAGAGCGAGTATAACGTTAGCTGGGGCAACCACATCTAAAGCGGCAGGAAGCGGTATGGGCATTCAAGTATGGTTTATTGTGCTGGGCGTTGGCGTAATGACGCTGATCGTATGGGATGGCAAGCGCCGTAAGCTAAAACAGCGCGCTTTAAGCGCCGCAGGGAGACCACACAAAGCGCCTGCAGTGGATTCCGCTTCCATCTCAGAACACCCCTTTGAAGCAATGTCGCCACCTGAAGAAGCCTCCGCTGTGACGTCTCCCGCCATCCAGTGCATGCCAGGTGGCAGCCGAATTGGGTCAGCCACTCATATTTTAGGCAAAGTGATCGCCGATGAGCCTGTGCTCATTAAGGGCCGTTTGGAGGGGACTCTTATTGCGCCTAATCATCCTGTCTCTGTGACTGCCTCTGGCCACGTCGCATCGTATCTTGAAGGCAACAGTGTCGATATTGACGGAAAAATGGTCGGTACGCTTAAAGCCAACACTAAAGCCACACTGCTGTCTCGGGCGCGTATTCAGGGGATAGTCGAGGCGCCTAGCCTAGAGTGCATGGCGGGAGCTTGGCTCCAGGTGGATGTGGCTAAGAAGGTCAACCTACACAAAATTGCCATGGTGTCTTAACCGCTAGCTGCTACATCTGTCACGCTATTTATTATACCAACGTCTAGATTCGCTCTGCAGTGCTTCAGTTGGTTTTAACCTGGCCGATACCTAATTAAATGACTTATAAACGAAAAAGGGATCAACGGGATGAAGCACCTCTCTATTAAATGGAGCCTGACTGCTGCGTTAGCCTTGCTGGTGCTTATGATTGGGTTGATCAGTGGTCTTGGTTTTTTTGCTAATCACAATAGCTCTCAGGCGCTTGAAGAACTGACGGCTACCAACGTGCGGCTGACGAATTTAGCCAACCGCACGCAAGTCAATGCACTCAGAGCACAAACGTTTTTAGACCGCTCGGCAAGTTTTAGCACTCAGGGTAATCCAGAAAAGGGGCAGGAGAGCCTTGCCATGGCTGCAGAGGCGGTAGCTGAGGCAGAGGCACGTTTTAATGAGTTTCGTGCTGTGCCAATCAATCCTGAAGGCACACTTGCACCCCACCGTGATGCGATTATCAGCGCTTACAATGCCTTTGTGACAGAGGGCATTTCGCCACTGCTCGAGGCCGCCCCTTTCCAAATCCAGCGCAGGCAAGAGGAACTGGGAGTATTAAGCGCCGAGCTGGATCTGGCCATGAGCGGTTTTATTGCTTATACCGAAGAGCGTGGCGCTAGCGTTCTTCAGCAGGTCAATCGCTTGGCGACGACTATTGGCGTCATTGCGATTACCCTTTTAGTGATTTCACTGGTGGCCGTGGTGGTCATTCGGTGGGCAATGATGCGTAGCGTTGTAAGGCCCCTTCGGCGTGCCAGTGAGCATTTTGCACGGATTGCTGATGGTGATCTGACAGGTCAAATTGAAGATCGGGGCCGTAATGAAATTGGTCAGTTGTTCGGTGGCCTGGCGGCCATGCAGGAGAAGTTAAAACAGCTGGTGATAGCATTGAGAGGCAGTAGCGAACAGGTCTTCAGCGGGGCGGGTGATATCTCTGCGGGAAGCCAGGATCTCTCTTCACGAACCGAGCAGCAGGCCTCCGCGCTTCAGCAAACCGCTTCCAGCATGGAGGAGATGTCGACGACGGTAAGTAAAAATGCTGAAACGGCCGAAGAAGCGGATCAGCTCTCGGTGGCGGCGTCACAGTCGGCGGAGACAGGTGGTGAAGAGGTGGAGCGCACGGTGCAACTCATGCGTGAGATTGCAGCCAGTGCGAGCCAGGTAAACGATATTATCGGTGTGATTGACTCTATTGCCTTCCAAACCAATATTTTAGCGCTCAATGCATCGGTTGAAGCCGCACGTGCAGGCGAACAAGGTCGTGGCTTTGCCGTGGTGGCCAGTGAAGTTCGCTCACTAGCGACGCGAAGTGCTGACTCGGCCAAAGAGATTCGTAGCCTGATCGAGCAGACCACCACGAAGATTAACGGCGGCGCTGAACAAGCGGAGCGCAGTGGACAGACGATTTATCAAACAGTGGATGCGATTCGTCAAGTCACCACTCTGATGGGCGAAATTTCGACCGCGACGCGGGAGCAGAATAGTGGCATTGAGCAGATTAACGCTGCTCTTACTGAAATGGATTCGGTCACTCAGCAAAACGCAGCGCTGGTGCAACAAACCAGCTCGGCGGCTAGCGCTCTAGAGGGGCAGGCCCGCGAGCTGGCCGACTTGATGGCTACCTTCCGCATTGATGAGAGTGCTACCAGCGCTGTTGCGCTGACGCATAAGGACACTACTCAGCAGCAACAAGTTGACGGTCGTATTGAGCCAGCGCCACGCCAGCAGGCGACGCAAAGTAAAAAAGAGGCCGTCGATGAATGGGATGAGTTCTAGGTCTGAATTAACTACAAGCTGCCGGTGACAAGCGCACTTATCATCGGCAGCTTTTTTACATCTCAGCACACCTCAGAGGCAGCTATCGCTTACGCGCGGGCGGAAACGCGCAGACGCACATAATCTGCCGTCCAGTTTCCTTGCTCATCGCGTAGGCTGTGGCCCAGCAGCGTCAAGGTATTCTCAAGCACGGCATCGCGCACATCCTCGTCGAGCCCATGTAAGAACGGGCTAGCAAACGTCTCAAGCCATCCAATCATGCCGGTGGGCAGCGGAGTCGGGCGTGGAATCAGCTCAATGCTTTCTACTTTGAAACCGACGGTTTCCAGCAGATGGCCATATTCATGGGTGGTCGGGAAATACCACGGATGACGGCCGCGGGCGCTAATGCCCCGAAACTGGAGAGCGGCAATCAGCGCGGTGCAAATAGCGGCGACATTGCCATGACCACCGAACTCAGCCACAAACCGGCCTCCCGGCTTCAAGGCACGCTTAACGCCTGCGAGTACCGACTGAGGGTCAAGCATCCAGTGCAGCGCCGCATTGCTAAATACCGCATCAAACTCATGGTCGAAGGGCAATTGGTGGCCATCAACAACGCGAGCGGTAATGCCCCGTTGGCGGGCGGCATTTACCATCTCTTCTGAAGCGTCAACACCGAGAACGTCAGCGCCCAGTTGTACAAGGCGCTCTGTCAAAGAGCCGTCGCCGCAGCCAAGATCCAAAATACGTTCGCCGGGTTGAGGCGCTAACAGCTTGACCACTTCGCTGCCTAGCTTAGGTACAAAATTAGCATTCTGGGCGTAGTCGCTGGCATTCCACTCTTGCCCGGGTGCATTTTGAGGGGTATGGGTCATATCGGCTTCCTGGCGTCGTTATTATTCCGTCAAAATTCAGTTATCAACGTATAGCCATATCAGTATAGCTTGCTGGTGCCTAACTTATTAGATAGCCAATGAAAATCATAATAAATGACTCGCCAGCACTATCTATTTGATAACTTAGATATCGGCCTTGATAAGCAACTTTTAATAGTGGTCTAGTAAAAAAAGCTAGAATGACACCATTTAGCCGCTGGAAGAGGTTGTTAATGAGCCCATCTATGCCTTGCTATAGGGTTAATTCTCCCGTTGGAGTGATTGCCGATACCCACGGTTTGCTGCGTGATGAGGCACTTTGTCTGCTGCAGGGGTGCGAGCTCATTCTTCACTTGGGGGATGTAGGTAGCAAAGAGGCAGATAAAACGATTTTGCAGCGTTTGGAGACACTGGCGCCGGTGCATTGCGTTAAGGGCAATATCGATACGGCGGCGTGGGCGACGAGTTTACCGATACATCAGGACATCATTGTGAACGAGAAGCACCTGCGCCTTGTGCACCGCTTAGAGGATTACGACCCGAGGTTGGCTTGCGATGCACTTCTGCATGGCCACTCCCATAAGCCCCGCAATGAATACCAGGAGGGAATGCTGCTTTTCAACCCAGGTGCGGCGGGAAAGCGGCGATTCAAACTGCCGATTACCCTAGGCAAATTATGGATAGATCAATATGGCGTACGGGGCGCGATCATGCATTTGCTATAGCCATGTTTAACGCCATCCGCAATCCTGTCATGTTGTACAAATCTGTTACCCTGTTAGTTAGCTGTTTTAAATAAGCGTTATCAAGATAAGCGAGGTTCCATGAACGACGTTATTAAGCTGCTGAAATCCCACCGTTCGATCCGTAAATTTAGCGACCGGCCGATCCCGAAAGAATTGCTGCTGGAGCTTATCCAAGCCGGGCAGGGGGCAGCGACCTCCAGCCACGTTCAGGCGTATACGGTTATCCATGTAAAAGACCAGGCGAACCGTGAGCAGATAGCAGAACTGGCCGGTGGGCAAGGTTATATTGCCACCTGTGCAGACTTTCTAGTTTTCTGTGCCGATATGAAGCGTCCCACGGAGGCTTCAGAGCGCACCGGTGCAAACGTTGTGCGGGGCATGACCGAGCAACTGTTGGTAGCAACAGTGGATACGGCGTTGATGGCGCAAAATGTGGCAGTGGCGGCTGAGTCCGAAGGGTTGGGGATCTGTTATATTGGTGGTATCCGCAATAATCCCCAGGAGGTTAGCGACCTGCTACGCCTCCCCAAGCACGTGTACCCAGTGTTTGGTATGTGCCTCGGCTATCCGGATCAAGAGCCTGAAGTGAAGCCGCGCTTACCCGTGGAGGCGGTTCTGAAAGAAGACTACTACACTGAAGACGGCGAACAGGTAGAGTCCTTCGATACGACCATGCAGGCTTACTACCGGGCTCGCAGTAGCAGTAATAAAGACACCGACTGGTCTCGCAATCTCAAGCCTTTGTTCGATAACAAGCTGCGCCCCCATATGCGCGATTTTTTAATCAAGCAGGGTTTTGAAATGAAATAGTTTTGAAATGAAATAAAGTGCGCTGCACACTATTTTTAATAGGATTTTTGGAAAAGAGAACGCTCAGTCAATCGGTTGAGGTTCTATTTTCCTCGCTTTCAGGAGCTTTACCGTATGCGCGTATTTTCAAATCCCGTCGGTTCCGGCTCTCTATGGTTCGATAATCTCGCAACCGCAGATGGTACCCCCGTTGCCTACGACCCTCAGGCCCGGGCCTTTGTGCCAATGCCTCCTTTCTGTATTAACCGCGACATTATCGGTTGCAACTGGATTGCACCTGAAGAGGGAGCTTTTTGTCGTGCTTGTGCCATGACAGCGCTGGCTCCAGATCCTAGCCTTCCTAATGCGATTCCTAATTGGGCCAAGACTGAAGCAGCCAAACGCTGGGTGCTTGATAACCTCGGGCGTTGGCACTGGTTCCGCCCGGAAGATCCAGGCGCGCCGCCGGTTTTCCATTTGCTCGCCGAAGGCCGTACGCCTGTGCCGATGGGGCACATTGAAGGGGTGGTGACCATTAGTGTAGCCGAAGTAGACCCCGTACTAGTCACGACCCGTCGTGAAGCGCTTGAAGAACCCTACCGAACGATGATTGGCCATATGCGCCACGAAATATCGCATATGCTGTGGTGGCGGTTAAGCCTGCGGGAAGACTTTCTTGATGCTTTTCGTGAGATGTTTGGAGACGAACGTCAGGATTACACCGCAGCACTTCAGCGCCACTATACCGATGGCCCGCCGCCCGATTGGAAAGAGCGCTATTTAACCACTTATGCCTCTGCGCACCCTCATGAAGATTGGGCCGAGACTGCTGCTCACCTGCTGCATTTAACCGATATTGCCGATAGCTTTGCGGCATCAGATCTCTCTTCACCAGAGCTGCCTAGCCATCAATGGGAGCCGTATGCAGAGCCTGATGCAGAGCGCTTGATCTACGTGGCAGCTTCACTCACCGTGGGCGTTAATCATGTTAATCGCTCAATGGGCTTGCCGGATCTTTATCCCTTTGTCCTCTCAGAGACTGCCCGACATAAGCTCGCTTTCGTGCATGATTGGCTACGCCGAGGGGCGCAGGGGTTATGACCTGTATTGGCTACGTCGGCAATAGTGAAGAATTTTCGTCATAACCTATACTGCAGTTTAAGGATTTTTCCGTATACCAATAACAATAAAACCGATGGCGATTAGGTTATCGGCTAACCCGCATGGAGACTGCATATGACTCTTGATCGTGCTTACTACCTGCTAGCTGCTTTCTACAGTTTAATAGTGATTATTGGGGTAATTGCTATATTGGCTGGAGGAGGAACGCTGCTTGCCCCCATTCATTTGTTGTTAGGGGCATTGTCGGTGATTGGGCTTTGGGGGTATATCCTCAAGCGCGGGTTTATGAACCCGCGTATGTGGAGGCCTCTGGCCGGTGTGCTGGCGGTGGGTATCGTGATTCAAATGTTCATCATGCTGACAACGGCGCTTTCGAGCGTTTTATTAACCTGGATGCTGACCAGCAGTATTTTTTCGGTCATGCTGGTGATTATGCTCTACCGTTATGGTGACCGAGATCAACCTCTCTGGGCATCTGATGAAGAGCGCACTGCCGCTCGACAGCTAGACGTTTTATTAAGCGATAGCTCTCCATTAACGGCCATTAAGCGTGATGGAAGCCGCGAAAATAGCGTAAAAGTGACTAAATCTAATGGCGGCTATAGAGCAAGCGTGACTCGGCGTTCGCAAGAGGGCCAAGAGCGCTTCGAGGAGCGTTTCCAATATCCTGAAACGCTCGTGTTTTTCTTAGAGAAATTCACCAGCGTAACGGTTGATGATTTTAGATGTTCTGCTTCGTTGGATGATCGAGAAAGCGCCGCGGCCACGGTATAGATAAAATATTCAAGTTATTAGTGAGGTACTAACATCTTGAGCTAGCATTTCTTCTAGCTGGAGGGCCAGCGTTTGCTGTATGTGCAAGTAGAGGGGGAGCAATGATTTCTTTAATCCACTCTCTGCTTGTTGCTTATTGATGTAGTAAGCACTTCTTCTTCCATGGAAGTTGATTGTTTCGCCGACTTTGGTGAAGTGAAAGCCTGTCAGAGCAAGAAGTCGGGGCAAGCTAGGTTCCATCATTGCAAAAACTTGAATTTTACCTAGCTGCCTCCCTAAAGCATAGCCGGTGACAAATAGGCCTGTGGCTAGTAGTGGGAAGAGCTGCCTCTCTTCAGTAGAAAAAAAAGTAGCATTGTGATTGGTAGTCGAGCTTTCTAAAGAAGTAGAGCTATCTTTAAGTTTTATTCTGAAAAGGCGATTCACAGCCAGTCGTGAAATTTCATAGTAACTGCCTTGGGCAAGTTTGTCGGGATGCAGCTCTGCGTGTGTAAGGCTTTGGCTGCCATAAGATTGTAATGGGAGCTGGTTAAGTGGATGAGGTCTGGAGGCCTGAGGCATAACCACCCGCACGCAGCCTGCCACTAGTCCTGTTCTGCGGTGTTCTATCAAACAATGAATAGAGTTTTGGTCATGGATATCAAATTCGAGTTTTTTTATGGGGTCGCTGGCTTCTTCGTACTCAAGTTCTTCGCAGTAAACATCATGTCTTAAACGATAAGCCAGTTGTTTCTCATGCTCAGTTATGCAGAGTTTGAATTTGAACTCTTGTATGAATCTTGTAATAAATACCGCTGACGCATCCTTGTTCTTCACTTGCAGTGGTAAAGCGCTCATGTACTATCCCTATTTAAATCCAGAGTTAAGGAAGGTCTGAATAACTGCCGATATTCATCAACGCTTACTTGAGCCGACAAAAAATCGAAAATTCAGACACTCTTCTCCCTTTCTTTGTGTATTTTTGCCCCTTTCCCGCTCATTGAGCGGGATTTCTCTTCTTGTTCTGGTACTCGGCTTCGGAGAAGGTGATTTGATCCATGGCAGCACTGAATCCTATGCAGTTGACGATAGCCGTATTATCACTGATGGCAGTGACTTTTTCAGAGCTTCCTTAAGTATAAACGGTATCCATTATTGAGCACTAATTCCACTAAATGCTTCGATGATTTTTATAGGCCTGCCTAAATGAAATCCCTGACCATAAGTTATCCCATAGGCCTTTAGTATTGGCAATAGTGCTTCTTGGTCAACGAATTCAGCAATGGTTTGCTTGCCAAAACCTTTAGCGATGTCGGCAATAGCGCGAACAATGACGCGGCTGTCAGGGCTAATCAGCAGGCTGCGAATAAAGGAGCCATCTATTTTAATATAGTCAACGGGTAACTGCCCAAGGTAGTGAAAACTACTGAAGCCTACTCCAAAGTCGTCCAGTGCGGTACGGCAACCCAGGTCTCGTACTGCTTGTAGTACGCCACGGGCGGTAGAAAAATCGGTTACCGCGGCAGTTTCCGTTACTTCCAATATAAGGTGGTGAGGATCAGCGCCGCTAGCCGTCAGCTCGTCTGCCAAGTATTGCTTCAACCCTCCGTCGTGAAGAGACTGACCCGAAAGGTTAACTGCCAGAGTGATACCTCGGTCCTGCAATTGGCTAAGTGCTTTTAAACTGTGTCGCAATACCCAACGGTCGATTAAAATAATCTGCCCGCTTTGTTCGGCAATAGGAATAAAGTGCGCGGGAGAAATTAGGCTCCCATCTGCGTCGCGCATTCTTATCAACACCTCGTGGTGTTTTACGTCTTGATCTTCCAAACGCATGATGGGCTGCACCATCAGCTCGAAGCTATCCTCCTCAAGCGCATTGTGTATGCGTTCAACCCAGTAGACTCGTGCTTGCAGTTCGTCTTTGGCATTCTCCGACTTGGAAAGTAAATGCCAGTGCTGAAGGCCACTCTCCTTCGCTTTATACATTGCCACATCAGCGCTAGCCATTAGGTCAGCAGGCGTATTGCCATGGGTTGGAAACAGGGCAATACCAATACTGGCGGTTACTCGGTGCCGCCGCTCACCCACAACGAAGCCGATACCGTCTAATAGTTGGACGATATATTGCGCGACACTGACGGCTTGATCGGCGTTGGTATCTTCTAATAGGAGGGAGAACTCGTCGCCACCTAGGCGTGCAATAACGCCGCGGGGGCCAAGGTTGCGGAAGAGGGTATCAGCCACTTCACGAAGCAATTTGTCGCCTACATGGTGACCACTCAGCTCGTTAACCTCCTTGAACTGATTCAAATCAAGTAGCAGTACTGCCCCTTTTGTCTTCGATGGGCGTTCAAGGGCGGTTTGCAGTGCATGTTGGAAGAAGCGCCGATTGTAAAGTTCCGTTAGCGGGTCACGTTCGGCCAGCCACGTTAGCCGAGCTTCGGCCGCCTTACGTTCGGTAATATCCAGACCAACCGATATACGTGACACCTTGCCGTCATTACCCGTTTGTAACGGTGCATGGTACCAAGCGATAGTATGAGTCCTGTGATCGGGCGTACGGAGTGTTTTCTCCTCTTGCTGGGGATGGGAAAACGTATTCACCTTGGTAGGGGCACCTGCCTCGAATACATCAACAAAATGACGCCCGAGTAGCGAAGCTTCATTAAGTCCTAGCATCAACTGGGTATACTCATTGACCAAGCTAATTCGTCCAGTGCCATCCTGGGCAATGATAAACACCTGGGCCGTATCCAGCAGGCCATTAACGAAATCTCGCTCTTTGGCTAGCTCTCCAATGCGCTCGGCTAGTTGGTCACCGCGCTCTTGTACTTCACTCTCTAACAATTCAAGTTGGCGTGAAAGCTCAAGGGTAGTGCTCTCAAGTACATCGATCTCGTCGGGAATGCGGCGGCGGTGGTTGGGAATGGCGGTGTGTATATCACTAAACTTTCCGTCAGCTAGGGCAGGAAGCAATCCAGCGACTCTACGCAGTCGAGCCATTGGGCCCAGCAGTATGACCAGTAGCAGTAGTTCAGCGGCAATCCAGCCGAGTACGCCTACGAACAAGAGTGTGCGAGTATCCTGGTTAATTGCCTTAATTTGCTCGGTAATGTCTGATATCAGCAGCAAGTATCCGATATTGCTACGTTCGTTATCCTCTTCCATGCGTACTGCGCTGAGTTCTAAATGTCTGCCATCATGTTCAAGATTTAATGGTGTTTCTATTAAACGGCGAACAGGAGTTGTATCTGACGCTCGCTGCAAAGGTGCTAGGGTTTGCTCTTCGCTTGTGAGGGCCAGCAGTTGACCATTCCATGATTTTAACTCTCGAGTTGCCGTCATCTCGCTATCATCAGTGGGCCCGGTGACAAGTAGTGCGACTTCACTGCCAGATACCTCCTTGGCCTGCCGTGTGACATCGGCTAGCGAGCGGGTCAGTACGACCATACCAACGCTGTCTCCCGCCACTAGCACCGGCACGGCAGCGAACTGTTGGCAGCTAGCTGAACAGCGCAACGTTGTGAGTGGCTGTTCGGTGTGTATCACCCGCCTGATCCAACTCAGGATGGGAAGCTGTGCTTGTGTATTGCCGGTTCCCCAATTACCTAAGACTTGCCCTTGGGTGTTGATAATTAAAATTTCATCGATACCCGCCTCAAGCTGTAGAGCGGGCCACTGGGAGTCTAGTGCTTGCTCAACTGCGGCGGTATTACCTGCTTGCAAGGGCGAGCCTAAGCTTGCCGAGGCCGCGGTTAACCCTGCCAACTGACGTAAATTTTCCGATGAGCGAACTAGCGCTAAACGAATTTCTCGCTGTTGGTGTTCATGGTGCTGGCTTCGGCTTTCTTGAAACTGTCGAGTAAGATTGTCGTGGCCTAACCAAGTAAAGAGCGTTACCAGCGCCAACAGCAGCAGGCTACTTAACGCGATGACCCGCCATGTCAGGCTAAGACGTTGGGGCGTTCGGAAAAGGGTAAATGGTTTCATCGCGGTAACGTCCTGGCCAGGATCGAGGTAAACGTCAGAAGCGCAGCGATAATTGGAACAACCACAGGCTCCATCTTCTGCTGGTCGCTGATGAATCTGGATTATCCTGAATAGGCAGCCAACCCGTGCCATCGACATGGTGGTATTCACCTGCCAGCATGACTTGAGGGTGCGGCGTCCACTGCAGGCCAACGGTTAGGTCATCTGCGAATTGGGTATGGGCTGGGACGCTTCCCCCTGTACTCGCCTCGAAAGATTTGCCGTTGCGGTCTGCGCGGTTGCTTGTAAGGCTGTCGTAACGTACTAGCCACTGCCAGTCATTTGCAAAACGCCGAGCGTATTGGATATACCAACTTTCCCCTGTCGTGTCGAAGTTTACAGAAGACTGGTTGAAGTTTTTTAACCCTGAACGGCGCAGTGCGTATTCAGTCGTTACACTCCAGAGTTCTTGATTGTATTGGAGTGAAAATACCCAGGGTGTAAAATAAAAGTCTCCGTCGCTGACACCTGGTTGATGTGACTCTATTTGGGATCTCACGTTGGCATTGCTAATCGCTGCAACGACACGACCTCCATCATGTTCATAACGAACTTGGGCAATCGTAGACTGCTGAGGATTGAAGGTGCCTGATATACGCTGAAGTTGAAGCGTATCGCTTAAATCGTCACCAGCCTGAGGCTTGCCTAAGCCAAGCTGTCCCCGTAGTACTCCGTTGCTTAATCTCTGTTCCAAATAGAACGTTAGGCCGTCACCTGTGAGAGCCATTGAGCGTGTTCGGTCAAAATAGATAGACTGAGGCAGTAAGATGCTGGGACGGGTAAATGCCACATCGCGGGTTTGATTATAAAAGCCAAAAGGGTTTTTAATCCGACCAAGCTGAACACCAAACGTACGCTCTTGGTCAGAAATCATTTGGTAATCAATGAGACCGTAATCCAGTTTAGGTTCTGCGTCGCTGCTATTGCCCCCAGCTCGGCGACTTAGCACCTGAGCAGCAACGAGTACATCCTGATGGGGGCGTAAGGAGACGTTGAGGCCGATTTCGGTAAATTCTAAGCTGCCTTCATCCTGGCTGCTTTGACCAAAAAAGTTGTTATCGTCAGTCACGACCAGCGCCTGACTAAGAAAGCCATGTACCTGTAAAGTATCCAGAGCGTGTTCGTCGCTTTGGGCGGGAGCAGATAAACCCATTACAACGGTGCCTAGCAAAGCGGCAAGGGCTCTGCATTCATTCCATCGAAATGACTTGAACTCTATCATCCAGATACTCCCTTTCAAGATACCCAATGGCTCCCGGCGTCGAGGCGACGCGCTCGCGCATCTCTTCCTGGTCATTTACTCGGTCGGGGGCTTGACCTGTACCTGAAAAAACCATGCGATCCCAGGCTAATTGAAGTTGGTGCGGGTAAACCGCCAACTGCTCTTTGGTAAAGCGAGCATGTACTGGGTTGTTGTTACTTAAAACGAAAACCCTAACCGCTTGACCATCCGGCCAGGTGCGTTGGCGCATGGCGAAAATCGCGCGGGTAGTATCACGGTTCAGCCAGTGGGTAGTGACGTCAGGGTGAGCCACTAAAAAAAGCGGCGCTTCTCGAGCGATGGCATTCGTTGTTGCGAAAGCGAGCCCCACCAACACAATAAAAGTAGTCGCTGCCAGTAAGGCCAATCGCATTAGAGAGCCGCTTATAATGGGTAATGGCATTGGTAGTGGCTTACTGGTTGATTGATGAACGCCAGGTTCACCCGCGGTGCCGTTCTGCTCTGCGCTGAAAATGTGTATGTATTGATGACGTGTTCTCCCTCGCAGCACTAACGAGACTGTTTTTATATTCAGTCATGATGGTATGACTGAAAGATACACATCTAAAGCAACTGTGCCGTATCGATACGGCGTATACGCAAACACTACATCAATTCAAGAAAAATAACAGAAAGTTATGTCAACGAATAACGAGGATAAGCTGTGGCTATTCCATTACCGTATGCTTGTACATAATAGCTAATCGTCTGTGCGACACTGCGAATGCCATCCATCTTAAAAGGATCATCCACCATGTTCACCGGCCTAAGTGCATTCCCGCTAACCCCCATGAACGAGCAGGGCATTAATGAGTATGAGTTTGTCCGTTTAGTTGCTTATTTAGCTGAGGCAGCGGTGGATTCCATTGGCGTATTGGGCTCGACCGGTAGCTACGCCTATTTAAACTGTGATGAGCGCGCCCGTGTTATTCAGCTTAGCGTTGAAAATGCAGTTGGCACGTCTGTCATTGCAGGCATTGGTGCGCTACGTACTCGTGATGTACTGGCTAACGCAGAACGCGCTCAGCAGGCAGGCGCCAGCGGGGTGCTGTTAGCGCCGGTCTCCTACCAAAAGCTCACCGATGACGAGGTCTTCGATCTATACGCCACGGTTTGCCAATCGCTGAGTGTGCCGCTCTGCGTGTACGATAACCCTGGCACTACCCATTTTGAATTTAGCGATGAGCTGCATGGGCGAATCGCCCAACTGCCCCAGGTTCGCTCTATCAAAATTCCGCCGGTGAACAATGATATTGACTCTGCAAAGGAGCGAGTGACTGGGTTGCGCAAGCTGATCCCCGCTGATGTCACTATCGGCATCAGCGGCGACGCGGCAGCAGCCACCGGTCTAAATGCAGGATGTGATGCCTGGTACTCCGTTATCGGCGGGTTATACCCTAGAGCAGCGCTGGCGATAACCCGAGCTGCTCAGGCGGGGGATGTTCAACAGGCCAAGGCGCTTTCAGACGGCCTTGAGCCGCTGTGGGCACTCTACCGTGAATACGGCGGTAGCCTGCGAGTGGCGGCTACCATTGCAGAAATCACCGGGAAGGTGAGTCAGCCCTGCTTGCCCCAGCCGCTTAAAACGCTGCAAGCGGGCGATCGTAAAAGAGTAGAGCAGGTACTGGGGCAGCTTGGGCTTGAGTAAAACCTTATTATAAAAACGCCCGGCCAAGGCCGGGCGTAATATGCCATTAAACGATGGTTACTCAACGAGCTTAAGCAAGCGATCTGGATAATTTGTGAACAGGCCGTTTGCGCCCATTTCCATCAAACGCTCCATCTCATCGGTTTCATTGACGGTGTAAACGTGCACCGGCAGGCCGTTTTCATTCGCTTGGCGGATGAAGTCGGCATCAATGACTTCTTGGCCTTCGTAGATATAGTTAGTTCCGATTCCTGACGCGTATTCCGCTACCGCCTGGAAGTCTTCATCATTAATCTCTGCTGGGCCCGGTGTCACACCAGTCCACTCCACTAAACGCGATTCGTCCTCTTCACTGGGGTAGTACCAAACGAGCTGGATTAGCGGAATGTCATCGTTTAGTTCCTGCACTTTTAACAGGCTCTCCTGCTCGAAAGACTGCACTAATACTCGGCCACTCTCGACCATGTCGTACTCTTCCAGCGTTTTTACCAGGGCTTCTTCCAAGCCTGGGTTTAGCTGCGGTGACTTGGTCTCAATGTAGTAGCGAGCATCGTGACCGAAACGCTCGAAAAGCTCATCCAGCGTGAGGATCTGTGCCCCTGCAAAGTCCGCGTCTGCTTTATCAGCATTGGCTTCATTGAACCAAGAGCCGGTATCCAGCGCTTTCAGCTCTTCCATGGTGTAGTCGTTAATCTTGCCTTCACCATCGCTGGTGCGGTCAATGGCGTCATCATGAAATACCACGACTTCACCATCGGCGGTGATTTGGGCGTCCAGCTCTAAGTAGTCGACATTCCACTCATGGGCCAATTCATAGGCCGCCATGGTGCTTTCCGGCGCGTGGCCGCTGGCCCCGCGGTGGGCGATCACTTGGAATGACTCAAGCTCTTTGAGCTGCTCCTCCAACGGTGTGGACTCCGCCAGCGCGGTGGTTGTGGCAGCACCAGCAAAAAGCCCCAGTGACATTGCGGCGAATAGCGAATGACGTTGCATTAAAGCACCTTAATTGAATGTTCGTTCAATAAGCGTACATGGCCTGGAGCGTTAAAGCCAAGTGACGAGAACTGTTCGGTGATTCATCGAGAGCCGAAGAGAGCAGCCATCAAGCGAATACGCAGTGGGGCTATATAGTCACCTAAGGGCTAGGTACCCACGTTGAGACTCTTCACCAACGCTTGCGCTTCTTTTATAGAGGTCAAACGTACAAATTGAATAGGCGCATAGCGTGGATTCACCATATCGGCAAAGTAGCGTTTACGGTTTTGCCGCCACGTTTTTAGTGACCATAGCAGAACCGAATCACGGCTTAGAAATGTTTTGCGGAAGCTTTCGTGATTACCTGTACCGGGCCAAAGCTCCTCTTGGCTGATGATGCGTTTAACAGCACGGGTGAGGGCTTGGCTAAATACTCGCCAAAAGGGGTAGTCGATCCACACCACCATATCCACTTCGCGCCACTTTATATGCCGAGTACGGTCAAAATTACCGTCCAGTATCCACTCTTGAGGTGAGGCTGCTAAAGCCTCTTCCAGCTCGGCGAAGAACTCATCGTCCGGTGCTCCTTGCCAGTTAGCGCGCCAGAATAATTGATCAAGCTGAACGCATGGGGCGTTCAAGGCGTCTGCGAGCTGCTTTGCAAGGGTACTTTTGCCACTGCCACTCGTACCGACCACATTAATTTTCATGGGAGTTCTCTTTAGGTGGCGCGACATTTTAATAAGTGCTCAAAGGGGCAGCAAGGGCACCATACGGCGTCAAAGAGTACCCTGGTACCGTGCCGCCACTTTTAGAATGGACGCCCTCTATTGCCCCCTCGGGGATAGCGCTTTACAGCGGCGAGCTGTTCCCTCAGTGGCAAGGCGATATACTGATAGGAGCGCTGGTAAATAACGAAGTGCGCCGGGTACGTTTATCTAACAATGGCCGCGAAACCAGCGATGTAGAAGGCCTGTTTGGTGAGCTAGACGAGCGTATAAGAGATGTGCGGGTAGGCCCAGAAGGTGAAGTGCACCTACTTACCGACAGCTCCGAGGGCAGGCTACTTTGAGTAGTGCCAGCAAAATAGTTCATGACCTTAGATGCTATTGTTGACTTGGATGCGCCTCACAGAAAGGAAAGCCCATGATCCATTCAGAGCACCATCGATCTCACCGTTCCGGCTGGCTGCGTGCCGCTGTGATGGGCGCCAACGATGGCATCGTTTCTACTAGCAGTTTAATACTGGGGGTAGCTGCAGCCAATACCACTCAAAGCGGTATTATGCTGGCGGGTGTTGCGGGTCTTGTGGCTGGCGCAATGTCGATGGCAGCGGGGGAGTATGTTTCGGTAAGCTCTCAATCGGACACTGAAAATGCTGATCTCGATATCGAACGCAAAGCATTGGCAGAGCACTATGAATTAGAGCAGGAAGAGCTTGCCGCTATCTATGAAACGCGCGGCTTGACGCCCGAGCTGGCGCGGCAAGTCGCCGAACAGCTGATGAGCAACGATGCCCTGGGTGCCCATGCACGGGATGAAATTGGCATCACTGATACTGGTCAAGCGCGCCCGCTTCAAGCAGCCCTCTCATCAGCAGCGACCTTTACCACGGGCGCGCTGTTGCCGCTGTTGGTCGCCTGGTGGGCACCATCATCATTATTGACTCCTCTGGTAGCGCTGTTTTCACTGCTCTTCCTGGCTTTGTTGGGTGCTCTTGCGGCTCGAGTGGGCGGTGCACCTATCTTGAAAGCTGCAGCAAGAGTGATGTTCTGGGGCGCGCTTGCAATGGCGTTAACTTCTGCCATAGGGCGTGTGTTTGGGGTTGTGGCTTGAGTGCGTGAGCGCTGAATGTAGTGTTCTTGTCGAAAAGCTGGATTTCAGCGAGAAGCTTTTAGATGCACCACCAACATCCAGCTCGCGTATCTCTGGCAATTATCGACGTTGAAGTTCTTAGGTCAGACTGCAGCATTGCTGCGGCCAGAAGCCTCAATAATCTCATGGTGTATGCGTTGCTGCTGCTCAACTGAGAGGTTTTCGTACGAACAACCAAATAGTTGCTGAGCGTATCGCTCGAAAAGAGCAGCAAGGCTAGGTGGTGTTTTTTTCATTTGCTCTGCTCTCGCCAGCCCCTGCACACTTGTCAGTTTCCTATACTCATCCATGACTTGGTTGCGCATCGCATGACAGTACTCTGCTGCCTCAAGATAACTGATTCTGCCTGCTGAGATGTCTGCTTTAGCCGTCAAAGAAATACGCTGAATTTGCGATATATAACTTGCTCGGGTATGAGCATCGTTATTCGCATCAACACCGACACTGCGTTCTGCCTCGGTCATAGAGCCCCTCCTGGTAACGACTAGGCGCAAAGCGCTCACTGATTCATTATAGCTTTACCATCTCAAGTTTTACGTTTAAGCCATTCTGCCAGCGGCTCGCTGCGGGGCCATCGGCTTGCTCCGCCGGTTCAATCACCGAGTCACATATTCGCGACAATCTAACCGACGGTGCGAAAGGACAGATCCATAATTCCCGCAAGCATGTCTAGCGCTTTAAAAAACCGCTAGATAGACCACTCATGCTTGATGGCACGCTGATGTTAATTCACCCCAGCGCGGCCGTGAGTGAAACGTCAACAGGCCCTAGTGCGGGTTGAATTCTGCCCATATGCCTGCACGTATAGACTGTGTTCATAAAGCCGTATTTATGATGAGCAAGCAATTCACAAGGAGACGTTATGACAACGTTAGTGATTGGCGCGAATGGACAGATTGGCAAGCAGTTTTGCGAACTGGCCCAAAAAGCGGGTACGCCTATCAAGGCGATGATCCGCAGTGAAGAGCAGGCAGCCTGGTTCAAAGAGCGCGGCATTGACAGCGTGCTAGCCGATCTAGAAGGCGAGTTTGAGCACACCTTTGACGGTTGTGACCAAGTGGTCTTCACTGCGGGGTCAGGGCCCCACACCGGGCCGGATAAAACCTTGATGATTGACCTTTTTGGTGCCATTCGTACCGCCGATATCGCCAAGCAAAAAGGTCTCTCCCGCTACATCATGATCAGCGCTATGCGGGCAGAAAACCCTATGGAAGCGCCCGAAAAGCTGCGCCCCTATATGGCTGCTAAATTTGCCGCCGATGCCCACCTTCGCAACAGCGGTATGCCCTACGTTATTCTCAAACCAGGGCGTTTGACCGACGAAACCGCCAGCCAGCAGTTTGCCAGTTCACTGGATGAAGCAGGCGACAACCAAATCTCACGAGCCAACGTGGCCCATGCGTTACTTCACGCTGTGCAAAAGCCCGATTTGGTCAATCAGGAGTATCTGCTGCTGGATGGCAAACGCTCGATTGGTGAGATTATTCAGTAGTAGCGTCTTGCACGGAAGTTATCTGGCGGCTTAATTCACCCACCCCAACAATCGCCACCAAAGGTAGTCTAATGGAATCAATAGAAAGATCGTTATCAGCGCTAACGGGATGATAATCTTCAATAATTGGCTAAGGGGCTCTTTAGATAGCTGCATTGCCATAATCAGCGGCGCCACCTGATAAGGAAAGATTACCGTAGAAAAGCCGACGACCTGAGTCATCAATACGGCGGGTAGAGAGAGCCCTGAGGCGCCAGCGAGTTCTGCTGCCATGGGGGAAAGTACGGTAGGAACACTGGGGGTGGTGGCCACTACTCCCGTCAGGGTGGCCATCAGTGACAGCGATATAAAGTCCCCAAAACTGCCGCCATTGTCGGTTTCCATCAGTTGGGTAAAGCCTTGGCCCACAGCACTGCCAATGCCTGAAACGTTGACGAGTGTACCCAATCCCAGTGCCGCGGCCACAAATATCACAGTGCCAAAATCTACCACTGTGTTGAATGACTTCGGGTCTACGGCACCAGCCTTTGGCATCATTAGCACTACCGCCGCTACGAGTCCCACCCACGCCGGGTTTGCGCCGTGTAGTGTATCTGTTACCCAGAGGAGCAGGGTAATGCCCATGACTACAGCTACCTTTTTTTGCTGTGTAGCAGCACTGGTTGTTTTGATCGTCTCGATGGGCAGTTGGCATTGTGGTGCGATGCGAGCGGGAAATACCACGAGTACCAGTACCACGATTAAGATCGATTTCAGCATTCCCAGAATGGGAAAATGCAGTAGTAGATACTCCGCATAGCCAATATGAATGCCATACAGACTTTCACTCGACCCTGCCAAAATCATATTAGGGAGGTTGGATGGAAGCACCGCAAAACTTGGCATGTTACAAGCGGCAGCAAGAGCGGTGGCTACGCCCAGGCGTCCAGCACTACCCGGCTCAAAGCCCACTCGTTCGGCTAGCGCTAAGCCGATAGGGATCAATACCACTGCTCGCCCCCCGGAAGAAGGCATCACAAACCCCAATGCCATAGCGGTAAACACTAACCCGCCAATCAACTTCGGGTAGCTTGCGGTGAGAAGCGGCGACAGCACTGCTGCTAGCCGATCGCCAAGCTTGCTAGATGTAATGGCTGAGCCAATGACAAATCCTGAGATAACCATCCACACGGCTGTCGAGCCAAACCCAGCGAATAGTTGCTCCGGCGGGAGCAAGCCGAATACGCTAACCAGCGCGAAAAATAGCAAACCGGTTAGGAAGGGAGGCAGCACGCCGGTACTCCATAGAACCAGCGTAATTACTACCACACTAGCGGCGTAAGAAAATGCTGTGGGATGGGGCGCTATGGGAAAAAGTGTCAGTAGCAAAGCGGCCAGCAAGGCCGTTGCCACCATGGCATGAGAGAAACTAAGCGAGCGAAGCATGGCGAGACCCTAGCTGTGGTGAGCCAATTGCGCGGTGCGCGCAGCTGGGCCTACAATAGTTTCTGTATGCTGACGTGTTAAGGGTAAGATGTGACAATAAATAGCGATAATGCGACAATGTCGCTGCCCAGTGATATAGCGTTCATCCTTGACCCTGCTCGTCCTGTATTGACCCATGCTCGCAGTATGCAGGCGGAAACCGGTGTCTTGCCTCACGCCCACCCACGCGGGCAATTGCTGTGGGCCAAGCAGGGTGTGCTGCGCGTTACTAGTGAACAGGCGGTGTGGGTTGTACCCTCTACCCACGGTGTATGGATACCCGGTAACTGCAACCACCAAGTGAGCTGCGAAACGCTGGTGGAAACCCGCAATCTCTACATTGACCCTACTTACCCGGTACGCGATCAGGACACCCAGGTGGTGATGGTGGCGATGACCGCGTTGATGCGCGAGATTGTGCTCAGGCTAAACGATTCTCCGAAGTGTAGCGGCGATGCCAGTACCGCTCGCCTAGGCTTAGTCGCTATTGATGAGCTCAATAGCCTATCCGCCGCGGACTTGTCGCTACCTGCTGGTACTGACCCGCGGTTGCGGCGCATTATTAGCCACATGGTTAGCCACCCAGACACCCGGCATATATTGGGCGAGCTGGCCAGCTTAGCTGGGGCTAGCGTGCGCACCTTGGAGCGGTTATTCAAGTCCGAAACCGGGTTGACCTTTCGTCAGTGGCGCACCCGTTTCAAGCTGATGAACGCGCTCGAAGCCTTGGATAGAGGCGAAAGTTCAACCGCTGTGGCCTATACGGTAGGTTATAAAAGCACCAGCAGTTTTGTGGCTGCCTTCAAAGCAGAGTTTGGCTATACACCCCAAGTCCACGCTCGCCGACTGTGACCTGACCCACGTCAAGACGTCAACAGACCCTAGCAACATATTGCTAGGGCATGGCGGACAACAGGCCCTTAACTCATGAATTCACCCCCTTCATGCCCTCCGGTGTATAGCGCTCGCCGATGACAGGAAGGTGAGCAGTGGCCGCCTCAAGCTGTTGCTGCTCATTAGCGGTCATGGTGATGGATGCCGCTGCCGCATTCTCTTCAAGGTAGCGCAGCCGCTTGGTGCCGGGAATCGGTACGATGTTGTCGCCTTTGGAGAGCAGCCAGGCTAGCGAGAGCTGTGCAGGGGTGCAGCCTTTGAGTGTTGCCATCTCACCAATCACCTCCGCGATTCGGCGGTTAGTATCCATGGCCTGTTCAGAGAAGCGCGGCAGGTTAGAACGAAAATCACCTTCGCCGAAGTCAGCGTTCTCTTGAAACCTGCCCGTTAAAAAACCTCGACCGAGAGGAGAGTAGGGCACAAAGCCGATGCCGAGTTCCTTGCAGGTGGGCAGTACCGCTTGCTCCACGTCCCGCGTCCATAGCGAGTATTCGGTTTGAACCGCCGTCACCGGGTGCACGGCGTGTGCGCGGCGCAGGGTCTCGTCGCTAACCTCGCAGAGGCCAATGTGGGCAATTTTTCCCTCTTTAACCAGTTGTGCCAAGCCCTCCATGGTTTCTTCGATAGGGGTTTCCGGGTTAACGCGGTGAACGTAGTAGAGATCGATTTGTTCGATGCCCAGCCGCTTCAACGATGCCTCGCAAGCTTGGCGGGCGTAATAGGCACTGCTATCCAGGCGACGCTGATACTCACCAGGGTTCCGAACAATGCCAAACTTGGAGGCGATACGAACGTTTGGCTGATGGCTTGCAAGAAAGCGGCCAATCAGCGCCTCGTTATGGTGTGGCCCGTACATATCCGCCGTGTCAAAAAAGTCGATTCCCAGCTCCACCGCCCGTGCCAACACCCGAAGCGACTCGCTATCGTCTCGGGGGCCGTAGAACTCGCTCATTCCCATGCAGCCTAAGCCAATCGCAGAGATGCTCAAGTCGGTGCCAAGTGTACGTTTTTGCATGCGGTATCTCCTGTAATAACTGACGAAACCATGGCTCATCAAGAGAGCGTGAGCCGTTATCGAGCGCTTGTTGAAACACTCAATAACAGCGTGGCACTATCCAATAATGAAAAATATGAACGAGTTCGGTAAGCCTATTTCCAGTTTTGAAAATCAGATGCCCCGCGGGTGGGTCTGGGATGACACGCGCACTTTTCTAGCGGTGGCCCGCCATGGCACTTTGAGTGGCGCGGCAGCGGAACTCCATCTGGGTATCGCGACGCTCTCCCGGCGTATCGAACGGCTAGAAAAAGCCTTAAAGCTACCGCTGTTTGTTCGTCAGCAGTCGGGCTATCAGCTTACCGAGGAAGGGGCAGGACTAATCGAAAAAGCCGAAGCGCTGGAAGCCGCCGCAGCGGCCTTCTCCAGCAGCGGCGCCCTCGCTACGCAGCTGAGCGGCAGGGTGCGTTTGGCCACCGCTGAAAACCTGGCCACGTCGTTGATTCTGCCTGCATTGCCCCAATTTTATGCTCAGTACCCCGGCATCACACTTGAGCTGGTGACCGATATCACCACCGTCAATCTGCATCGTCGCGACGCTGACTTGGCGCTTAGAATGGTCAAGCCCGAGCGAGGCAATGTCACCCTTCGGCGCCTTGGCTCGCTCGGGTTTGGGCTTTATGCGAGCTCCGATTATGAGGCCCAGCGTGAGGCTCATCCAGACGCGGGCGATTACGACAGCGACGCCTTTATTACTTGGGGAGAAATGCAGGCGCACCTGCCTGCCACCCAGTGGGTTGAGCGGATTCTGCAAGGGCGCGAGCCGGCGCTAACCACCACCTCGCTGGCGACCCAGCTAGCGGCGGCCAAAGCGGGGCTGGGGGTAGCGGTATTACCACACTTTCTGGCCAGGGAGGCTGGACTGGTGTGTGTCGCTGCGGATATTGGCGTGGATCAGCCTATCTACCTCGTTATCCAAACGGATCTCACCCAATCAGGCCGTACCCGGGCCGTGGCGGATTTTCTGGCTGAGCTGGTGGCCAATAACCGCGAGCGCTTGAGTGGGTGATATAGTCACTAAGACTTCACTTTTTATCCGACAGGCTATCCATGACGCCCACTGATATTGGCAGCGCCTACGATCAGATCACCCACCTCTGGCAAAGCGAGAAGTTCAATCTCGCTAATGGCATGGAGGCGCATAAAAAAGCGCTGTCGTTTGTTAAAAAACGAGGCAAGGCGCTGGATATCGGTTGTGGCTGTACAGGCCGCTTTATAGATATGCTGCAACAAGAAGGCTTTACGCCTGAAGGCGTGGATATATCCGGTGAAATGTTACGTTTGGCGAAGCAGAAGCACCCTGACGTGACCTTTCACCACCAGGATATTTGCCAGTGGCAGCCGCCGGAAAAATACGACTTCATCACCGCCTGGGACAGCATCTGGCATATTCCGCTAGCGCTGCAGGAAAGTGTGATGACCAAACTTATCGGAAGCCTGAATAAGAGTGGGGTACTGATCTTCTCTTTCGGCGGTACCGACGAGCCCGGTGAGCATACCGATAGCTTCATGGGGCCCGAGGTCTACTACTCTACGCTTGGCACAAACGGCTTCGTATCCTTATTGATGAAGTTAGGCGCGGTGTGCAGACATCTGGAGTACGATCAGCACCCGGAGTTGCATACTTATTTGATAGTGCAGAAAAGGTAGCGTCGCGCTTTTCATCAATTAACTATTATCAGGACTGATCGTAATGTCCGCCGATGGCAAAAATATAAATAGCTTTGTCATCGAACCGGTAGATCAGCCGATCTCTTTGTGAAATGCGCCTTGACCACAAGCCAGAAAGATTGTGTCTGAGTGGCTCGGGTTTTCCGATACCAGCCGTTGGATCGTCAGAGCGGAGCATTTCTTTTAAGAGTTTGCAGAGCGCTTTATGCAGCTTCTTATCTGTTTCACGCATTTTTTCATAGGCTTCCCACGTACGGCCCTCAAATACCAGTGATCTCATTCATCTGCTCATTATCAGGTTGGTATCCTTGACCACGGCTATGGGTATCTAGAGAAGCCGCAATTTGTTGCATGAGGTCTCTGTTCTGAAGCACATGCAGCGTTTCTTGCTCTCTTTCCCAGTCCTCAGCGCTAATCACCACAAACGCCTCTCCGGCACGACGGGTTACTTTTAAGGGTTCGTGCTGGCTAATCACTTGTTCTACTACGCTTTTCAGGTTGTCTCTGAATTTGTTAACACTAATAATATCCATAACGTCACCATAATGTACGGAAATTCCGTACAACTATATCTCACTAGCTCCGACAAGGCCAAGCGCAGCGATAGCTTTATCGCTGCGCTTGGCCAAGATTTCCTGAATTCATAGCTGCACGTGTTGGTAACATTGTGCAGCTATGAATGCTTTGGCTTTATGCTGTTGCTGTCTAAAAATTGGCTAATGGTCGATGTGTATGGTTAGTCCCTCTTTCCCCATAGCAATATGGTCAGCGAGTATATTTTGCTGATACTCCCCACCATTTTGCCGCCGGAATGGTATAGGGGGGTCATTAAAAAGATTCTCAAGGCATAGACGCCAAGCGGCTAACTCCTTCGCTACGCTGACTTTCGAAAGTTTGCCGGTGCCATACACGGCATGGGTTGGTAGTACATTCATACCTGGGAAAAACAGGGCGCCGTGGGTGATGGGGAATAGCAATTCCTCCAAGGGGCCATTAATACCTCGGGGTGAATAGTCCTCCGCTGGGCCACCCACCATTACCGACAGTAACGCCCGTTTGCCTTTGAGAATACCGTCTCCATAGCGATAACGATTGCCTTCACCTTTGTATCCGTAAGCAAATCCATAGGCGTACACCCGGTCTATCCAGCCTTTGAGAATGGCGGGCATACCAAACCACCACAAGGGAAAGTGGAATATGACGGCGTCGGCGGCAAGCAGCTTGTCTTGCTCTGCGGCGACATCCTGCGTCTGCTGGTGAGTGGCATAGGCGTGCTGCGACTCTTGAATAAAGCCTAGCCGGTCATTATTTATACGGTTGGGGAAATCGTGCTCATCAAACGTCGCTTTCCAACCCATGCCATATAGGTCTGACTGCAGCACGGTTTGGCCTTGTCGCTCCAGTATTTGCACCGTTTCAGTTACGAACCGGCGGGTCAATGATGTGGGTTCTGGGTGCGCATACACAATCAATATGGTCTTGGACACTCTAATGCTCCTACAGGCGAATTTACTTGGTGGATACGCTAGAGATTGTGGGCAAGAATAAGCTATCAATGAAATTAATAGTTTTATGATCTACTATATAAAATATGGATAATAAAAGGCTGGATCTTAATTTGTTGGTGACCTTAGAGGCTTTGCTTGAAGAGCAAAATGTCACGAGAGCCGCCGCACGGCTGCATCTTAGTCAGCCTGCCGTCAGCGCTCAGCTGAGCCGCCTTAGGGATATGTTCAACGACCCGCTGCTCATTCCGGCTCACCGCGGGATGATGCCTACCACCAAAGCGTTGGAGTTACTTACCCCACTACGTATTGCACTGGATCAGGTGCGAGAGACGCTGATAACGCACCAGCACTTTGAACCTGCCCAAGCGTCGCTGACCATTACGATTGCATGCACCGATTACCTTCAAGCGGTCATTGGATTGGCGGTCATGAACGAATTAAGGCGTCAAGCACCTGGCATTAGAATCGCCATACGTAGTCTGGAGCCACCCAGGCTGGAAGCTCAAATGGCACGGGGTGAAGTGGATCTTGCACTCATGACACCCGAAGAGGCGCCCAAGGTTTTACGAATCAGGCCGCTGTATGATGAGAACTATGTGCTGGTTGGGTGCTGGAATCACTCACAGCTAAGTGAAGAAATGACGATTGAAGAGTATGTCCAGCTCGAGCATGTAATCGTTTCGCTCAGCGGAGGCGATTTTTCCACTCAGGTGGATCAGGTCTTACAAACATTGGGTTATAGGCGCAATGTTGTTCTGTCGACATCTTCATTCCTGTTCGTCCTAGAGATCGTTGCGCACTCACGTTTTGTGGCACTGGTGCCACGGCGTTTAGTTGCCCAGCGTTCCGACCTTAAAGTTGTTGAATCCCCCATTAAATCACTGGGATTCAAAGTCGGTATGGTGTGGCATGAGCGCAATCATGGTCACAGCGCACATCGTTGGGTGCGTGAGCAAATAGCACGCACCCTTTGCGCGAAATAAACGTTGATCAAACAGTCATATTAGCAGCGGTCAGCCTCCAACTCCCGCTTGAGCCACTCTGCCAGTGGCTCGCTGCGGCGGCCATCGGCTTGGCTGGGCAACCACAGGCAGAGACGGGCGGGGGTTTCGATACTTCCCCAGGGCGCAATCAGCCGCCCGCTCTTAAGGTCGTCTTCCACCAATAACCGCGGCGCGATGGCGATACCCAGGCCCGCCACTGCCGCTTCCATCAAGTAATAAAGGTGATCGAACCTCTGGCCTCTGCTTAGCGCCGCCTCAAGCTGTTCCAGCGCCAGCCCTTTGGCAGTGACCCACTGCGGCCATGCCTGGGGGCGGGAAGATGTATATAAAAGCTTATTGGCAAGCAGCGATTCGGGCTTTGTTGCATCGCACTGGGCCGCCAGCTGCGGGCTTGCCACCGCACATATCTGCTCTTCCATCAGCTCGAATACCTCAACACCTGTGTGCCAGGGTGGCTCGGCAAATGCCAGGGTGGCGCTAGCATCCGTTTGCGTACCCGGCTGCTCGCTTTCACTCACCACCACCTGCACTTTCAGCTGTGGCAGCTCGCGGTGCAGGCGATCCAGGCGGGGAATTAGCCAGCGCGCCAGCAGGCTGCCAGGGCAGGCCAGGGTGAAGGGCGCCTCTTCGACATCACGCTTGAGCGATGCGCAACTATTCTTCAAGCGTGAGAACGCTTCACCCACACCACTCTGCAGCCGCTCGCCGTGTGGTGTCAGCACAATGCCACGGCCCGCTTTGGTAAAAAGCGCCACGCCAAAATGGTCATCCAAGCTCTTTAGCTGGCGGCTAACAGCGCCGTGGGTAACGCTTAGCTCCTCGGCAGCGGCAGTCACGCTACCCAGCCGGGCAGTGGCTTCAAAGGCGCGCAGGGCGCTAAGCGGTGGCATGCTGTTTTGCATTAATACGTGACTCCAGCTCACATGTTGATGACATCTTATCGATTTTTATCCCGGCCTGCTTGCGCTACTTTCATTGCATTGTTTGATAACGCATTCAGAGGTCGTGATGAATCAACCTGTAGACGTATCCCAGAGCCTGCCCGATGCCAACGGTTTGTTTGGCAACTTTGGCGGCCGCTTTGTCGCCGAAACCCTGATGCCGCTGATTCTTGAGCTGCAAGACGAATACACCACCGCCAAGAACGACCCGGAATTTCAGCGTCAGTTAGCCTACTTTCAGGGCGATTACGTGGGGCGGCCAAGCCCGCTCTACTTCGCTGAACGGCTGACCGAGCACTTTGGCGGGGCGAGCATTTATCTCAAACGCGAAGAGCTGAATCACACCGGCGCGCACAAGATCAACAACTGCATCGGTCAGGTGTTGTTGGCCAAGCAGATGGGCAAAAAGCGCATCATCGCGGAAACCGGTGCAGGCATGCACGGCGTTGCCACCGCTACCGTTGCGGCGCGCTTTGGCTTGCCTTGTGTCATTTACATGGGCGCAACCGATATCGAACGTCAGCAGCCCAACGTATTCCGCATGAAGCTGCTGGGCGCGGAAGTCATCCCCGTTACCTCGGGCACAGGCACGCTAAAAGATGCCATGAACGAAGCGTTGCGCGACTGGGTAACGAATGTCGACGACACCTTCTACATCATTGGCACCGTAGCGGGGCCACACCCATACCCGGCCATGGTACGTGATTTTCAGGCCGTGATCGGTCATGAAACCCGTGCGCAAATGCTGGAAAAGAAAGGGCGCCTGCCGGATTCGCTAGTGGCCTGCATTGGCGGCGGTTCAAACGCCATGGGGATGTTTCACCCGTTCCTCGATGACCTTGATGTGAAGATGATTGGCGTAGAAGCGGGTGGCAAGGGCGTTAAAAGCGGCCTGCATGCAGCCAGCCTGAACGGCGGCACCCCCGGCGTGCTGCACGGCAACCGCACTTACTTGCTGCAAAACGAAGATGGCCAGATTATCGACGCTCACTCGATTTCCGCCGGGCTGGATTACCCCGGTATCGGGCCGGAGCACGCATGGTTGCACGAGCAGGGGCGGGTCGAGTACGTCTCTGCCACGGACGACGAAGCGTTGGAAGCCTTCCAGGTCTGCTGCCGCCAGGAGGGCATTATTCCAGCCCTGGAGACCGCCCATGCCCTGGCCGAAGTGGCCAAGCGCGCCCCCGGCCTGCCCCGCGAGCACTTAATGGTGGTCAACCTCAGCGGCCGTGGTGACAAGGACATGATGAGCGTGGCCCATCACCTTGGTGAAAAATTCGGGGTTAAACAGCTATGAGCGCAACACAGGAGAACGTCATGACCCATACCTCTCGTCTTGAACACTGCTTTGCCGCTCTCAAGCAGCAAAACCGCCCGGCGCTGGTCAGCTATCTCACCGCTGGCGATCCGGATGCCGAGACCTCCCGCCGCCTGTTGCACGGGTTGCCAAAAGCGGGGGTGGATATCATCGAACTCGGCATGCCGTTCAGTGACCCGATGGCCGATGGCCCCGCCATCCAGAAAGCCGCGCTGCGCGCCTTGAATAACGGCCAGACACAAGCCAAAACGCTGGAAATGGTGCGCCGCTTCCGTGAAGAAGACAGCACCACGCCCATTGTGCTGATGGGCTACTACAACCCCATTTACTGTTACGGCGTCGAGCGTTTCTTGACTGATGCCGCCAAGGCCGGGGTCGATGGCCTGATCGTGGTAGATCTGCCGCCCGAGCACGATGAGGAACTTTGCCAGCCAGCGGCGCAACACAACATCGATTTTATTCGCCTGGCCACGCCGACCACCGATGCCAAACGCCTGCCCAAGGTGCTGGCGAATGCCTCCGGGTTTATCTACTACGTTTCCGTTGCCGGTGTCACTGGTGGAAGTGCACCCACGCCAGAACGGTTGGAAGGCGCAGTAGCCGGGCTTCGTGAACATACGGAGCTGCCCATCGCCGTTGGTTTTGGCATCCGTACCGCCGAACAAGCCGCCACCATTGGCCGCTTCAGCGATGCAGTCGTCGTCGGCTCAGCACTGGTTGACTGTATCGAAAATGCCAACACGCCTGATGAAGCCGTTGAGCGTGTGCATGGTCTGGTAAGTGAACTGGCGGAAAGCGTCAGGGCGTGCCGGGAGGTGATTGAGCCGCAAGTTTGCTGATATGGGCACATGGGCTTCGTCCCTCACCGATTAACGCTGTTGTTGGGAAATGTATCGCCTCTGTTTGGTATCAAAGATTGAGCCAAGCCTTCGTGAGCAGCTAATCTAAGCACTTGGGCATATAGTCTAATGCTAATGAAGTACTTTGCTGCGAGCCTAGAGAGGCGATTTTCATGAATCTAACCACGCTGCTGTTGTTTATTCCTGCCTGCTTCGCCCTCAATATGGCGCCAGGGCCTAACAATCTGCTGTCACTGGCAAATGCCAAGCGCTATGGCGTTAGGGCAGCTTGTCTTGCAGGTATTGGGCGGCTGGCAGCCTTTGTTGGCATGATTACGCTTGCTGCAACCGGCTTGGCTACGCTGCTTTACACCTCTGAAAAGATTTTCCTGGTCATCAAGGTAGTTGGTGGTCTCTATCTGTTATGGCTGGCGTATCAATTATGGGGTGCCGACAGCACTGAAAGTGTTGACGGAGACACCCAGCCCAATAGCCTATTTGAGCTGGCGCGACAAGAGTTCCTGCTTGCCGCCGGTAACCCAAAAGCCATCCTGATTTTTACCGCATTCCTACCGCAGTTTGTGGAGCCCAGCGGCCATGTAGGGCAGCAGTTTATAGTGCTAGGTGCGCTGTTTTTGCTGCTGGAATGGGTAGCGATTGCCGGTTACGCCTATGCAGGCAGCTTTTTAAGCCACTGGTTTTCACGCCCCGCCATGCGTCGTTTATTCAACCGCGGCTGCGCAGGCTTATTGGCCAGCGCAGGAGTAGGGCTGCTATTGGCTAAGAAAGAATGAGCAAGCTCTAACATGGGAGACACGCATTGAACCAAGCGCTAGTCGTTAACCATGGGCACTGGCTCAACGCAGATGATTATCTAATGCTAAGGGAAAGGAATGACTACAAGGTTGATAATAAAGACGATGACGGTGGTTTTTGCGCTGATCGGGTTCATAAGCGTACTGCTCCTATGTATTGGCTTCATCATGGATTTTCGATCCTTCGATCAGACCCAGGGCGGTTACGAACCCCCTTACACTGACTTCACCGGCCAGCCGATACGCTGGCAAGAGCTTGATACCACGACAGTGGGCATGGTTCATCGCGGTTATGTGGTAGACGTTCTGATCAATTGCCGCTCGGGTATGATGACGTTTGATGTGTTTGGCATGGAGATCCCGTGGCGTAGCTTTTCTGAACGCGCCTTAGTGGTGCATAAACCTTGGGATGCCTGCGAAGATCGGGGGTTCTCACCGAGGTTTTAAGAGAAAACTCTCAGCAGATGACGAAACTGATTAACTAGGCTTTGTACGAAAAGTCGGCGAGCGAAGGTCAGGCAAGGCAAAAAAACGGCGAAAAAGCGGAGTTTACGGGGTGTAAATGAGCATTTTGATCGGACTCGCGCACGAGCCTTTTTTTAACGCCGCATGGCCGAGCGCAGTCAGTTTTCGTACAAAGCCTAAGTAGTGAGGTAGAAACAAGTGGCCTTTTCGGATCCAGAAAGAGAAGCTTTGTTGAGCGTGAAGGGCATTGGCCCTATCGTCATTAAGCGTTTTGAAGAGATCGGTATTGATTCATTTAGCGAACTTGCCACCCGCCAGGTCGATGAAATAGCCGATATGGTTGCATCTATGCTGCAAACGACTTGCTGGAAAAATAGCCCGCGATCGAAGTCAGCGATTGCTGCCGCCATTGCGAGAGCCCAGCAAGGGCTATAAAAACAGCAACAGTGAGAGAGCGCTTTAACTCGCGACCTTCCCAGACTGTCTATAGACGTTGGGATAGCGAAAAGATAATAGGTGATATACCTTCAACTTGATGCATTAATAAAGTAACGCTATGAACATTCAAGAGCTTGTTAGTGAAGCAGAGTCATTACCCGTTGAAGAGCGCGCAAGAGTAGTCGATGCGCTGCTGCGTAGCCTCAACTCTCCAGAATCAAGTATCGACAAGCAGTGGGTCGATGCTGCCCAAAGTCGTTTAGACGACATTCTGGCGCGTAAAGTAGCTACTGTTTCAAGTGAGCAAGTGTTTGCTAATTTGTGCGCTAGAATGCATTTACATTGTGAGCCAAATTACGGGAAGTAATCAGCTATAAGTTAGGTTTCCACTTCCGCAATGACGGATTAATAAAAATAGCCTTTTTGCCGCTAACTGAATATTTTATGGCTGAAGTGAACAAAATATTTAAAGGCGAGGCGTGTTGAAATGAAATTCAGAAGCACAAGCGGTACCACTATCGCACTCGTTCAGTTGCCTGTTGTAAAAGGCGCAGTGGCCGAAAATCTTGAAACGCACCTTACCTATATTCAGCAAGCTGCCGTGCGAGGGGCCGATCTAGTAGTGTTCCCTGAGCTTTCGCTGACCGGCTATGAGCTTGAGCTATTAGAGCAGCTAGCGTTGCTGAAAGATTCAGAGGTGTTCGACACACTTTCCACAGCCGCTGTTGCCCATAATATCGTCGTGATAGCAGGCTGTCCGCTCATTAGTGAAGGCAGAAAGCCGAAGATAGGGGCAGTTATCTGCTTCCCGAGCGGCGAGCGAGCATTCTACGCAAAGCAGTACCTGCACGAAGGGGAAGCGGTTTACTGTTCGACTGGTAACGAAAGTTATCTATGTACGGTTAACGGTACTCGAATAGCCTTGGCCATTTGTGCAGACTTCGCCAATCCCTCCCATGCAGAAGCGGCATCCGCCCAGCAAGCGGAGGTATATATTGCCAGCGCGCTGATATCTGAAGCAGGGTATGAGGTCGATGCGTAGCTACTCGCTGCCATGGCGAAACGCCACCAGTTCCCGGTGCTACTTGCTAACCACATTTCCAACACAGGTGGCTGGCAAACCTGCGGTAAAAGCGGCGGCTGGAATGCGGATGGTGAACTCGCGATCACTGCTGACGGCACTGAAGCTTGCATTGTGATTTGCGCTATAAACGGAGGCGCACTCGACGCCTCGCTAGTGACCAATTTACCTATCGAGAACAGCTGCCCAGTGGGCTAGCCCGCCCGCTTTATGATGGGTGTGCGTCAAGCGAATCCTTCGGTGCCTCGCGGCGGTCATTCATTCCGTAGTCCCGGATGACGGAAGCGACGCGGAGCCGGTAGTCGGCAAAGATATCCTGCCGGCCCGCTTTCTGGACGGAACGGTGAGGTTCGAACGTGCGCCACTGCTTCACGGCTTCTTCGTCCCGCCAGAAGGAGAGCGACAGGATCTTTCCAGGATGTGTGAGGCTCTCGAAGCGCTCAATCGAGATAAAACCGTCGACGCCTTCCAGGTGTTGGCTCAGCCCGCTGGCAGCGTCCAGGTAGTCCTGTTTCCGCTCCGAATGCGGTAGAACTTCAAATATCACGGCGATCATAAAACACTCCACGGATAGACAGATTCAACGCCCAGTGTGCCGTCCACCACCTCAACGAAGCTGCGCTCCTCCTTGAGAATAAACTTCTTCTCTTGAGCCATGGTGAAGTTCGCGTGCCCGCCTTCGTCAGACTTCAGCCGGGCGCGGTAGGCCTCATAGGTAGCCAGGCTATCGAATGCGATTAGCCCCCAGGCAACATTGTTAGTGCCCTCGTAGGGAAGAAAATAACCGATAAGGTGGCCACCGCACCGGGGTATGATTTGCCCCCAGTTTTCGGCATACGCCTTGAAGGCGTCGCGTTGGAAAGGGTCGATCTCGTAGCGGATAAAGCAGGTAATGCTCATAGGGGTATCTCCTTTGAACGGTAGCTAGGACGATACCGCGTTGTCGGCCCCAGGTGGTTCGACTAGAATCGAACCATGAGTGAAGGCCCTAACATTGTGCGCGTTGCAGCGCTTATCGGCGATAATGCTCGGGCGGAGGTTCTCTCCGCCCTGATGTCTGGTCGTGCGCTGACGGCGACCGAACTGGCGGACACGGCCGGTGTTACCAAGCAGACCATTAGTTTTCACCTTGGCAAGCTGCTAGACGCAGGGCTGATCACGGTGGAGCAGCAAGGCCGTCACCGCTATTTCCGGCTGATGGGTCCGGAGGTGGCCAGTCTCCTGGAGTCGCTGATGGGCCTCGCTTGCCGCAGTGAGGGGAACCGCCTTGTTACAGGGCCACGCGATCCCGCCCTGCGCAAGGCCCGTATCTGTTACGACCACCTTGCCGGGGAGTTGGGTGTTTCAGTGTATGAACAGATGCTGCGAACGGATATCCTTCATCAGCACCCAGGAGGGCTACAGCTCACTGAGCAGGGAAGGGTGTGGTTTAATCAATTTGGCATCGATACAGATACGCTTGCTTCTTCAAAACGCTCATTTTGTAGGGAGTGTCTTGATTGGAGCGAGCGCAGGCATCATCTAGCGGGCGCGCTCGGCAGTGCACTGCTTACCCGAATTCAGGCGCTTGGCTGGGCGAGGCGAGAAAAAAACTCTCGCGTTATCGTCTTCAGCGCCCAAGGGGAGAAGTTGCTGTGGGCAATGCTTGAACCGCAGAGTGCGCCACCTGTTTCAGCCCGACAAGCCGCTGTAACCCTCTAAGATTCTATAAAACTGAGAGAAATAATGGGAAAGCTCTTTTCACTGGTTGTATTGTTAGCGCTTGGCTATGCCGGTATCTATTTCTATTACGGCGTTGTCGTTGAACGGGAAATTCAGCAGCAGTTGGATGAGCGCGGCCTCTCTGCCGTCAGCGTGGATAACATTGAGTATGGGGTGCTGGCGCCCATTAACACGACTGCGAACATTGAAGTGAGCGTCACTTATCGCGGCTCTCAGGCGACGCTGGATTTGATAGTGCAGGGCCATCCGTTATTCTCTGACGAAGTAAGTGTCGAATTCGACGGCTTACAAGCCCTGCGACTGGGGATCAATTTCGGGCAGTAAGTGGTACCCACACATGCTCAACACCAATCGAAAGCGCCACGGCCACCAGCAAAGCTGCCATCAGCCAATTAAAGCCCTTAACGATAGCAGGGCTTTTAATACGGCTGCCTACGGCGCTGCCAATCACGATATAGCTACCGGGTGCGCCCGCGGCTAACATCGCCAGCCCGAATGCCCAAAACACTAAGCTAAGCCCATGAATGTCAGCGGCAGGAAACTGCAGTGTGGCAATGGGCAGGGTGGCCAAAATGGCTTTGGGATTAAGCAACTGCATGACCAGCCCATCACGATAACTGACTAGCCGTGGGGCGTTGTCTGGCTCGCTTATATCAACACTTGAACGGGCAATCTTGCTCGCGAGATAAACAATATAGCCGCAGCCCAAGGCACTCACCACGATGAGTGCTTCATCATCGATCCATGCAGCACCCGCCCAACCCAATACTAATAAGTACGCCAGCATCGCAGTACCCACGCCAAGGCAAAACCCAACCGACTGCCTGGCTTGCCCATTGATGCCAATATTCAAGCCAAGCAGATTCACAGGCCCAGGCGAATACATAGCGCCTAGGGCATAGGCGACAATTCCTAACATGGTTAAACCTCTATGCTGGTATTTAGGTGTAAGAGCCTGTACGAAAAGTCGGCGAGCGCAGGCAGTTTTCGTGCAGAGCCTAGCGTGCGATATCACGCTGGTACTGATGGGGCGTCATGCCATAAATTCGCTTAAAGCGGCGATTGAAATGGCTGAGATCGGCAAACCCATAGCGCAAAGCGACCTCTGTTAGAGAAGCGCCTAGGTCTAGCGCCGAACGGGCCGCATTGATTCGGCAATTAATCACATACTGATGCGGCGTAATGCCGTAATGCTGACGAAACAGGCGTAAGAAGTGGTACTTGGAGATATGCGCCGCTTGGCTGATGTCATCCAGGGAGATATCCGTATCCAAGTGGGCGTGAATATAATCTTTCGCCAGGCCCAGCAGCGCATCGGGGCGGGTGAGCACCTGGTTGGGCTGAGAAATCCCGCCGAGTTGCACAGTACGCTCGATTACCTGATAAAGCGCATTCTCCTGATCGATACAGCTACCAGAGTGAGAAGTGACTAAGCGCGCCAGTTCCAAAATGGCATTGCGTAGCCGAATGTCCTGAACAAGAGTGTTATTTGAGCGAAAGTCCGCCGTGCGCTCGTGGCCTAGAGCATCAGCAAACAGGGCATTAACCTGCTCGGGATGCGCATATACCATCAGGTAATCCAGTGAGCGATCTCCGCCCGGTTGGCCGTCGTGAACTTCCTCAGGGTTGAACAAAATTACGTTGCCCGGTGGGCTACGATGAAACTGCCCGCCGCTGAAGAAATCCTGACGTCCCGCCAGCGTAACGCCGAATGCATACTCCTCGTGGGCATGGCGGTCGTAGCTGAAATCCTCAATAGCAGCGTGAAGTACCGTCAGCGTTGGCACGTGCTGGCTCTTGATGAATTGAAACCGGCTTGCGTTACTCATGCCGCCCCCTCCTGATTAGTCACACCACCTAGCTTATGCCAACCCCGCACCCGGATGCTTGTACATAATTGCTAATCGGCTGCGGGGGAAGGAGGCGAGATAACCGACAACGATGCATTGGCATCTATTGCGCTATCGAAAGGTAGCCATGCGAAGGGATTTAGCAGTTGAACCTTCAGCCATCGGTCGAGCGCGTGAGTGTCTCCCATTCACTGATTTCGTCGGCAAGCGCCGACAATTTGCCGCGCACCAGCGCTAGTGCATCGCTTCCCAGCAGCAGATGCTCCGGCGGCGTGTCGCTGGCTATTGCGTCCAGCATTGCGCGAGCTGCCTTTGCCGGATCGCCAAGTTGCTGACCGCTTTTCTCGACGCGGGCATTACGAATCGGATCAAATAGCGCGTCGTAGTCGGAGATCGAGCGCGGCGAGCGGGACATCGAGCGACCAGCCCAGTCGGTACGAAACGAGCCGGGTGCCACGGCAGTGACATGAACATTGAACGATTTCACTTCCTTGCCAAGCACCTCCGAAATACCTTCCAGTGCAAATTTACTACCACAGTAATAAGCGATGCCTGGCATCGTGATGAAACCACCCATAGATGTGATGTTGAGGATATGTCCGCGCCGACGTGAGCGCATGTATGGCAACACAGCCTTTGTGACGGCAACAGCTCCGAATACGTTCACGTCAAACTGCCGACGCATTTCGGCCAATGAGGACTCCTCCAGGATACCTTCATGGCCGTAACCGGCGTTGTTGACGAGAACATCGATCTCTCCGACGTTTGCCTCTATCTCGGCCACGACCCCGTCGATGGCATCGAAGTCGGTCACATCGAGCACACGGCCCACTGCTTTCTCCGGATTGAGTGCCTCAAATGCCTGCCTGGCCCGTTCGCTGCGTACCGTGCCGACCACCTGATGGCCGGTAGCAAGTGCTTCCTGAGCCAGCGCCCGGCCAAAGCCGCTACTGACGCCCGTGATGAGTATAAGTTTGCTGGTAGACATGCAAATAGCTCCTGTGTATCAGTGGAGGATGCACATTACCCCTTTGTATTGCCTGCTTTCAGGCATAAAATTCTTATATTATTGCCTATTCTGATAATTCCAGTCGGTACCGCGTGAAAAAGACATTTTCCACTCTGCAGACGGCTGAACAGCGGCACATGGTGACGCTGCTTCAGGCGCTGGCGCCGGAAGAAGGATACAACCTCACGGCTCTGCCCGACGTACGCATTCTGCGTTCGGATCGTCCCTTGTCTCGTACCCCCGTGCTGTACGACCCCGGTATCGTGATTGTTTGCCAGGGGCGAAAGCGGGGGTATTTCGGCCATCAGGTTTATCTTTACGACGAGCAGCACTATCTGGCGGTCGCGGTGCCGGTACCCTTCACGATGGAAACCGAGGCGACGCCAGAACACCCACTGCTAGCCATATATATGCATCTGGACTTTCAGCTCGCCGCGGAGCTGATGATCCAGATCGACCGCCATCAGTCTCCTACCCAGAAAAACGTGGCCCAAAGCCTAATGTCCAGTCCCATGGATGCTGCGTTGCGGGTGTCCGTGACACGTTTTCTCGAAACGATGAGTCAGCCGCTTGAAGCGGAGATTCTTGGCCCCGCGCTGGTGAGAGAACTGTATTTTCGCGTGCTCACCGGTGCACAGGGCAATGCCATGCGTGCGGCGCTGGCAATGCAGGGGCAGTTCGGGAAAATCAGCAAGGCGTTACGCCACATCCACGCGACCTACGCTCAGCCTCTTAACCTGTCGCAACTGGCTAGCGAGGCCGGTATGAGCGTTCCGACGTTTCTTAATCACTTCAAAGCCATTACGCACACTTCACCCATGCAGTACGTTAAATCCACGCGACTGCATCAAGCACGGCTGCTGATGGTTCGTCAGAGCATGACGGCAGAGGCCGCTTGCCACGCCGTCGGCTACCTGAGTGCTTCGCAATTCAATCGGGAGTTCAAACGGCTTTTCGGATTGACGCCAGCTGCCGAAACGAAGCGAATGCGGGAGAACTTCGCGCTACCGCCTGCTTTCACCAAGTCGGATTACGTCTCGTCGCATTGAGGCTGACCTGAGTTTAGTCACAACGCCGCCATGCGCAGGCTAATGAGTTGCGCTCCCAACGCAAATAGCACCGTTAGTGCGTAAGCGTTCATTCTAAGACGTCCTGCCGCCCGGCTGACATTCGCCCTACAGTAACCTCACATTTGCCCACACGAGGTTACCCCCATGAGAAAGCACCGCACCCCGGAACAGTGGCAGGCCCTGGTTNTGGATGAGGATGGCAGGAAGCAGTACAAGGTCTCGCCGGAGTTATTGAGACCTCTCCGGGACGTGAAGTAGGTCAACTACGTCTTGGAATGAACGCTTACGTTAGTGCTGGCTCTTGATGAATTGAAACCGGCTTGCGTTATTCATGCCGCTCCCTCCTGATTAGTCACGCCACCTAGCTTATGCCATCGCTACCTCTCAATGCTTGTACATAATTGCTAATCGGCTGTGAGAATAAGCGCTCAGTGTCAGGTTAGTGACCAGGTAGATTATGATGGGGGAAGCTAACCTCGCGAGCCTTTGCGGTTGTGCAAAACCGGCGTGATAACCTTGGTGCTATATGTAAAAAGAAGGAGAAGACGTGCACCAGTTAGCCGCCCAATGGGTAGTGGGATTACTGAGAGACAGAAATATCCCTTTTCAAATCTGCGGAGGGCTCGCAGCAAAGGGGTATGGATCTAAACGAGCGTTGAACGATATTGACCTGTTCGTACCCGGCGAGCATTTTGCAGCTGTGGTGCAGGCTGGCCAAGCGAACATATCCAAGCCCGCCACGCACTACTGCGAAGAGGGCTGGGATTTAACCTATGTCCAGTTCAAGTATGAAGGCATTAAGGTGGAAGTTGGCAACGCCGACGGCGCGCAAATTTTTGATGCAGCCAGCCAGGCCTGGGTGCCGCTCAATATTGATTTTGCCCGCTATGAAACAGTGAATTTACTAGGCCTGGAGCTTCCTTTGATGTTCAAGGATGACTTGATCCGCTATAAGTCGGTGCTCTCAAGACCGGTCGATATCGACGATATTCGCGCCATAAGATAGGCAATCTCCATTTCACCATCGCCCTCAAGCGACGGGCACAGTGCCGCCATCGATCACGTACTCCGTTCCCGTAATAGTGGCCGCCAGCGGTGATGCCAGAAACCCAATCAAGTTGGCCACTTCTGCAGGCTTCGAAGGGCGGCCAATCGGGATGCCACCCAGCGAATTCATGATGATCTGCTTGCCGCCTGCGTAATCGGTGCCTGCCTCTTGGGCAATCCGCTCGGCTAGCGCAACGGCGGCTTCCGTCTCGATCCAGCCCGGCGACACCCGTACCACGCGCACCCCTTTGGGTGACACCTCTTTTGACAAGCTCTTACTATAAGTGGATAGCGCCGCCTTGGCAGCCGCATAAGCCGTGGTTGATTCGGGCAGGGGGAGTTCACGCTGAATGGAGGTCACGTGGATAATCACCCCATCGCCTTGGGCCAGCATGCCGGGCAGCAGGGCGCGATCCAGCCGCACGGCGGGAAACAGGTTGATGTCGAGCTCTTGCTGCCACTCCTCCTCCCCAAGGGCAGCGAACCCGCCGCCGGGGGCGGATGAACCACCCAGTACGTGAACGATAATATCGACGCCACCCAAGCGTTCGTTGACCGCATCGGCTACCGTGGCACAGCCTTCGGCCGTCGTCAGGTCAGCGGTTACAAACAGCTCATCGGGCAGGTCGGCGGGGCGAGTACGGGCGGTTGTTAGCACTTGCGCGCCTTCCTCGCGAAAGAGTGCCACCGCGGCCGCGCCAACCCCTTGGCTGCCCCCGGTGATCAATACGCGTCGCCCGTTCAAGTTCAGGTTCATTAGTGGATCTCCAATGACTGGATTTGCGACTCGGCAAGCTGGAAAGCGTGGTCAAGTTGAACCGGGCTGCCGGGGAAGTTGCCGGTCACGGTGGCGGTAACCACCATCGTGTTGCCTTGTTGGGAAACACTGACCGGCTCGACGCGATACTCAATCTTGTCGCGGGTGGCGCGCATCCAGGCTTGAATAGCGGGTCGCCCGCGGTGCGTCTCGCCTTCGTCGAACACACAGGCATCTTGAGTGAAGCAATCCGCAATGTGGGTGGCATCCGCACCGTTGCTGATGCTGAAGTAAGTAGTGATCGCGTCTGGCAGTGACAAACTCATGATGGTCATCTCTCGCAGGGGGTAATATGCGAGAATCTTCTGCCTAGACTGACGCGTTATCAAGAACGCACAAAAAGGTAAGTGGCTCACCCATGAGAAAGCTTTATACGCCCGCTACCGCCGCAAGCGATGTGGAAAATGTATTAAAAATGCTGGAAGGGCGCTGGAAGCTCATTATTCTCTTTCATCTCTTCGATGGAAAAGTGCAGCGCTACTCCGATTTAGGAAAACTCATCCCCGATATCTCCCAGAAAATGCTCGCCCAACAGCTGCGCCAGCTGGAAGCGGATGGCATCGTGGCGCGCAAAGTCTATCCCCAGGTGCCGCCGAAAGTGGAGTACCGCCTGACCGAATGGGGGCAAACGCTCTGCCCGGCGCTGGATGCCTTATTGAAATGGGCAGAGCAGAGGGATCACTTCAACAACCCTGACGAGCAGAACGAACAAAACGATGCCGCCACCCAATGAGAACCGCCTGATGCACTACCGCATCATGACCATCAACGACGATGACGCCGCCATTGCTCTGTAGAGCGAAAGTGAAGGCGTGCGGCTGCACGATGCCGAGTAACGCTCCAGTGAAGCTTGCGGGGGCGGGTCTCAATAGCACCTATTCTTAGCTGCCCATACGCCTTCCCTGGCTCTAAAGATGTCACTCGTTTTTCACTGACATATATGGCTGACGAAAGTGGAAACTGGCGGTTGCCGTGCAAGCGTCTCCGGGCAGATGACGCTCAGGTTCTTGGCCAGCCCGGCATCACTGACCGGGATAGCACACAAAGTGCCCGCTCGGATCTCCGCTTCGACGCAAGCCGCCAGCACCAGTGATACGCCCAGGCCTGCTTTGACAGCCTGTTTAACCGCTTCGGTACTGCCCAGTTGCATTGAAACCTTCGGGAACGGCCCTCTTTCGCCGAAGAAACTCGCCAGCAACCGGCCCGTACCTGTTCCGGGTTCACCGCCCAGCAGGCTCATTCCTGCGAGGGTTTTCCGGTCTATTTCATGCCATTCCGCACAGGGGTGATCGGGTGAAGTAATTAACACCACGGGCTCCTGTCGCCAATCCATTGCCTGGAAGCCAGATTTCGGGTGCCACCACTCCATCACCGCTATATCCAGCTCGCCGCTAGTCAGTTGTCTAGCAATGTTAGGATTGTTATCAATCACAAGATCCAGCTCAGGTACCGCCGGAATGTTCTTGAACGTGCTCACGTAGGGCTGGAGCATGTAAATACCGATGTTGGAACTTGCCCCTACGCGTAAACGCGTACCGCTAACGACTTCTCGAGCACGCTCGTCCAGTTGCAACATACTAAGCGCAAGCGGCATAAGCGCCAGGGCTGCTTTGGTGGGCTCGCAACCCGTTTTACTGCGGCGTATCAACAGGGCACCTAGCTGTTCTTCGAGCTTTTGAATGTGCTGTGAAAGCGTGGGTTGTGCGATACCGAGAGCTTGGGCGGCGGCCTGAAAACGTCGGTGCTGAACCAGTGTGGTAAAACTTTTCAGCCAGACCAAGTTCAGCATGGAGTTGTCTCAGTGATAGTGGGCGAATTAGCCGCATCCTGAGGGCATTCTCCTTGTAACGCTTGAAGAATGTTGTCGGCAGCACGCTGTTCAATCATCAGCCGCACATCCTGGACGGCAGAGCCAATGTGTGCCGTAAATAGCGTGTTGGGATGTGCTCGCAAGGTGGGGCAAATCTCTTGCGGGCGATCCTCTCGAGCCCAATCTTCCATTTCAAAAACATCCGCTGCGTAGCCGCCTAACTGCCCTGACTCCAATGCTTCCAAAACGGCAGCTTCCTGCACTACAGAACCCCGGCATGGGTTGATCAAAAAAGCGCCTGGTTGCATCAGGGCCAAGCGCGCAGTGTTCATGGTATGCAGGGTTTGTTTATTGAGCGGCAGGGCCAAAATGACAATGTCGGCTTGCCCGAGCAGCTCTTCAAGCGACTTGCGCGCCACGCCTAGCGCGGCCTCCTCAGCAGCGGGCAAGGCGTCTGGCTGAGAATACAGCAAGCTCGCGCCCCACCCCTGGAGCCGTGTTGCCACTGCCTGGCCGATGGGACCCATGCCGACGATACCCACGGTCGCGCCGGCAACCCCCAGCCCATAAAACGTGGGCTGCCATCCCTTGAACTGGCCGGAACGAACGTACTCATCGGCCGCTCGGACATGGCGGATTAGGCTAATGGTTAGCCCGATGGTTAGCTCAGCCGTTGGCACCGTCAGCAGATCCGGCACGAAGGTCAGCCAAACGCCATGACGCGTACAGGCCTCCACATCAAAATTATCGTATCCCTTCAGGGCGGCACCAATAACTTTCAGCTTGGGACAGCCCGCTAGAAATTCCTCGCTGACCTGGTCCGGCATAAACACCATCATGGCGTCTGCGGTTGCCGCGCGGGCCTTTACCTCGGCGGCGGTCAAGGTAGTGGCTGACTGGTTGGTGATCACTTCACAGTGTTGTTCCAGCCTTTCCAACACACTGTTGTGTACCCGGTGGGTAATGAAAACCCTTGGTTTCATTTGATTTCCTTACTTGAATTTCTTACGAAGATGGCCGCTAAGGCTATCCACCATCGTCACCATAACGAGTATGACAATCAGGATGGCGCTGACTTCCTGGTACTGCATGACGCGTAAAGAGCCCATTAGCTCGAAGCCGATCCCGCCAGCCCCCACCATGCCCATCACCGTAGAGGCGCGGAAATTGTATTCCCAGCGGTAGATAGAGACATCAGCAAACTGCGGAAGCACCTGCGGGAGCACCGCGTGCCAATGAACCTGTAATCGCGTCGCGCCAGCGGCATTGGCGGCCTCTACCGGGGCTGGGTCGACATGCTCGATCGCTTCGGCAAAGAATTTACCCACCATGCCGATAGAATGAAGGCCGAGCGCGAGCACGCCCGGTAAGGCGCCAAACCCCACGGCAGCAACGAAAATAATGCCCATAATCAGCTCGGGCACCGAGCGAAGAGCGTTCAGCAGCGTGCGGGTTACGTGGAATACCACGGGGTGGGGCGAGGTATTGCGAGCGGCCAGGAACGCCAGGGGTACGGAAGCAGTGACCGCTATCGCCGTGCCGGCAATGCTCATGGCAAGGGTATCGACCAGCGGCGCTATCCAATCCATGGCGTTGGTAAAGTCGGGCGGTAGGGATTCTCCCATTAGGGTAGCGATGGCAGGCACCCCGTTGGCCAGGGTGCGAAAATCCAGCAGATCTACATACCAACTCGCCAGAAGAACCACTGCCAGCACCAAGCCCGCTTGGAAGAGCTTGCTCCGCCAGCCGCGGGCGTGTTCGTCCAACACGGCGTCAGGAGAAAGCGATGAAAGGGGTGGCGGCACTGTTTTGGACGGATTCATCATGCCCCCTTACATCTTGCCGAAGTCGAGGTTGAGCAGACTACCCATTTCCCGAATCACATCGTAATCGGCGTCCGTGATAACGGCGAAACCTTCGGCTTTTAGGTTGTCCAGAATCTCTTCATCATCGATGCTGATGAAGGCATCCTGGATCTGCTGCTTGAGTTCAGGGTCCAGGTTGGAACGCATCGCCCAAGGGTACTGAGGGTACTCCCCGCTGTGACCCAACACCCTAACCTGGTTGCGGTCTATCAGGCCGCGGTCCATTACGTGCTCAAAGATCACTTCCGATAGCCCGCCTGCATCCGCATTACCATTGGCCACGTTCACCGCCACGGCATCATGGGAGCCAACGAAATGGGCTTCATAGTCCTCGCCTGCTTCCAGCCCCGCCGATTCAAGCAGCACGGTTTTGGGAATCAGGTGGCTTGACGTAGAGGCACGGTCGCCATAGGCCATTTTCATGCCTTCGATATCCGCATAGGACTCAACGCCGGAATCGACATTGGCAATAATGATGGAGCGATAGGTGGGCTTGCCATCCACAATCATGGCGGCAAAGGGTTCGATCTCACTTTTGCTTCTTGCCATCACATAGGAGAGCGGGCCGAAGTAGGCGAGGTCGATGCGACCAAAGCGCATGGCTTCGATCATGGAGGAGTAATCCGTGGTGACGATTAACTCAATTTCTTTCCCAAGGGTACTTTCAAGATACTCTTTCAATGGCTGGTTGCGTTTGATCAGTTCAGAAGCGTTTTCATCGGGGAGTAGCGCGACTTTTAATAGATCCGGATTTGGATCAGGGTCCGCCGCCAAGGCCGGCATGGCGATTCCAAACATAAGACAGATGGCAAAGAAAAAGCTGAATAGCGGTTTCATTGGGCAATCTCCAGTTTTATCGGGGAGGGAGTGGTGGTTTGAGGGTTGGGTTCGGTGGTCTCAGCGGCGTCGGTCACAGCTCCGCGCGTGCCGTGGTAGATCTCGTTCAGGTGGCGTTGCTGTAACTGTGAGGGGGCCGCATCGAAAACGATTTGGGCATTCGCTAACCCGATAATGCGGTCAGCAAACCGCTGGGCATACTCCAGCTGGTGCAGTGAAATAATGGCGGTAATACCATCCTCACGGCATATATCTCGCAGTAGCGTTAGCACTCGCTCAGAGGTTGCCGGGTCAAGGCTGGCCACTGGCTCGTCCGCCAATATCATGGCGGGCTGCTGCGCCAAGGCACGCGCAATGCCCACCCGCTGTTGCTGCCCGCCGGAGAGTTGATCGACCCGGGTAAGCGCTTTCTCGGCCATGCCTACGCGGTCCAGGCAGTGCAGAGCAAGCGCCTGTTCCTGCCTGGGTAGCGGAAACAAACTGCGCCAGGTGCTGTGGTAAGCAAGCCGACCGGTCAGCACATTCTGGAGCGCCGTATGGCGTTCAATGAGCTGATGGTGCTGGAAAACCATGGCGGTTTTGCACCGATGGCGGCGTACCGTAGACCGGGTTTCGAGCGCACCTAGCTCGGCCGAGATCACTTTGCCAGTGCTGGGCCGCACCAAGTGGTTGAGAGAACGCAGTAACGTCGATTTACCCGCACCGGAAAGGCCGAGTAGTACCGTAAACTCCCCTTTGTGGAAATCGACGGTGGTGGGGCGGAGTGCGAGGACATTCCCAGGATATGTCACCCCCATTTTCTCGATGCGGAGCATTAAGTCAGAGGATTGAATAGGCTCCATTGGATCACCTTCTGCAATGTATAAGCTCACTTTATTGTGACTTACAATGCAACGGTAGCCCGCCTAAGTGACAAAGCTGTGTCGTTCAGGTGATAAGTTAATGACTATCCAAGGAGCGCAGGTAGCCAGTCAAACGGCTCAGATAACGCTTCTCTAGACCAATATCGTCACAAAACGAGGCCCACCAAGGCTGGGCGTACCGATCCGATATTCTGCTCTATTCGTTTGTTAATGGAGATAACCACAACGTTTAACCAAGCTGAGCCTCAATCGCGGCTTTATCAATGACCGACCAGACCTCCCTAATCTTGCCATCGCTAAACAGGTAGAACGCGTTTTCGCAAAACGTCACGTTTTTGCCATCCACCGCAAGGCCAAGGAAGCTACCTTTGGGTGTGACATCGAATCGCAACCTGCACGCGACATGGGGTGAATCAACGGCCAAAAGCTCAATGTTAAAGTGAAGATCCGGTATCTGCTCGTAATCGGCTTCCAGCATGGCGCGATAACCATCAAGCCCTAGGCGCCTGCTGTTATGGTGGACATCGTCATGCACGAACTGGTCAAGGTTCGTCCAATCCTGATTATTGAGGCAGGTGATGTAATCACGGTAGGTTGCTTCCAGGTCACGTTTGTTCATCCTGGTTCTCCTTTCATGGGCTGGCGTGAAGGCATTCGCCAAGGGTACACAGGCTCAGTATCATAAGCAGCCTAAACCAAGCCACAAAAGTCATCATTCATGTCGTGCCCACCTTGCCCCAATTGCCAATCCGAATTCGTCTATCAGGATCAAAGCCTGTTCATCTGCCCCGAGTGCGCCCACGAATGGAACCCTTCTGAGACTGAGGTGGAAGACAACGTGACGGTAAAAGATGCCCATGGCACGCTGTTAGCGGAAGGCGATAAGGTAACGATGATCAAAGACCTCAAGGTCAAAGGCAGCTCACTGGTACTCAAGGTGGGCACCAAAGCCGTTATCAAGCGGCTCTTGGATAGCAAGGATCACCAACTGGACTGCAAGGTCGACGGCGTCGGCGACATGATGGTGACCGCCCATTTTGTGAAAAAAGCTTGAATAAGACCCCGGAATTCTTCGATTCACCACACGACGCAGTAAGCTGAGGCTCACCCACCATCACCACTTCACTCAGCGTTTAAGCGAAGCGTGTTTTCGGGTATCTGGTTCTAGGGCAACAAAATCAGCTCTAAGGCCTTTGACAGCGGGTTGGAAAGTATTCAAAAGCGCTATTTCCTTTCGATTTATTTAGCTAAAGTAAGACTAAAGCTTATCTGCCGGAAGGCCTTCAATGACTGATTTGATAATCCTGAGAGATTTCCTGGCCCTTTGTGAAACCAAGAGTTTTAGCCGCACGGCTGAGCATCGGCATGTTTCGGTTTCAGGCTTGAGTCGTCGTATTCAAGGCCTTGAAGAGTGGGCAGGCACCACGCTGTTTGAGCGGCGTAAAGGGGAGCTAGTGCTGACGGAGGCAGGGCAAAGCCTGCAAATGGTAGCTTCACAAGCGCTTAGCGCTTTTGATCAATTTCGCCGCTCCGTTGCTGATGATATTAACGATCAGAAAAGGCGGATACGATTTTGCTCACCACACATTATGGCTGCGATATTTTTTCCTCACTGGATGCCGCGCTTACAAGAGCAGTTCACACAGGCAAAATTTAGCATTGATGCTAATACATTGCCGGAGTGCCTAGCCACTCTAGATCAGGGAGAGGCCGACTATGTAACGGCACTATTCGATGGTGAACACCTTATTGCAAGGCGTTTGGGAGTAGAGAGTGATAGTTACACTTCAATTGAGCTAGATACCGAGTCTCTCATCCCTGTTAGCGCACCAAATGCCGCAGGTCAGCCACTGTTTAATTTACATGCTGCAGATGGCTCCCCACTCTCATTTTTGAATTATTCCCAAGAGTGCCATTTGGGTTGGTCGCTGAGTGCCATGCTGGTGAATCAAGGTTTGAATTTACAGCAACACCATGATGCTGGTCTTGCTGATAGTTTGCGTCATATGACGTTATCAAGATTGGGTGTTGCGTGGCTTCCCTATTCGCTAGTGCGGGAAGACCTTGGGGCTAAGCGGCTTGTTCGAGCGGGAGGTGCCGCTTTCGATGTGCCATTAAAAATCACCTTGCTGAGACGCACAGCGCCCCTCGCAGCAGAAGCCCAGCGGTTATGGGATGGGCTGCTGGAAATGAAAAATGTAAGAACCTTCTCTGAGGTTGTTTGAACGGCATTCCACGCTTCATTGCAATGTTGGCAATTTTTTCGCCTCTTTTATTCGGTAACGCAACCTAGCCAGAAAAGTAGCGGTGCTTGCTGATGTGGCAACAGGCGTTGCGATATCGTCGCGGCTTAGCGCCCAAAAAGGGTTAATTCTTAGGAAAGGCTCAATGCGCTGAGAACCCCTATGACGACAATGCTGCCTATGGCTTCTGCTCACAACTACCGCTGGTTCATTCTACTGATAGCCACCCTGGCTCAAGCAGCGGCATGCTTTTTCGTTCAAGGCATCGGGGCCATCAGCGTTTATATACAGGCAGATATGGCGCTCTCTGCATTTCAGATTGGGGCGCTGGTCTCTGCTGCTCAACTGGTGCCTTTAGTCGGGCTGTTAGTTGCCGGCGAGTTGCTGGACAGGTTCAGTGAACGCTTAGTGGTAGGGGTGGGAACCCTCGTAGTGGGCATCGCGCTAAGCGCTGCCGTGCTGGCTGAGAGTTACTGGGCAATGCTGCTGTTTTTGGTCATCGTAGGGGCGGGCTACAGTACCGCCCAGCCTGGCGGTAGCAAATCGGTAGCTGCTTGGTTCGATAAATCCCAGCGCGGTTTTGCCATGGGGATTCGTCAGGCAGGTTTGCCGCTCGGTGGGGCGCTGGCGGCGATCGTACTGCCAACCGTCGCTATCACCTGGGGGTGGCGCGCCTCTTTTCTGGTGGGTGGGCTGATTGCAATCTTCGGGGCGTTGGTCTTTATACTTTTTTACCGTACCCCTGGTGGCGTGGTGCCGGTAGCAAGAGCCTCTGAAGGTAGCGTAAAACAAGTCGTCTTATCGCGATTGGCAATGATTCGTGAACCGGCCATGAAACAGATCATGGCGTCCGGTATTAGTTTGATCTCGGTTCAGTACGGCATTTTGATTTTTACCGTGCTCTATCTGCATAGCCGCTTGCAAATGGAGGTACTGCAGGCGGCGGCGCTGCTATTCGTAGCCCAAGGGGCCGGGGTTGCCGGACGTATTTTGCTGGCGGCCTGGAGCGACCGCTGTCGCTCACGCTATTTTCCGGTAATGGGGTGCATGGTGGCGGTGATAGTAGGGCTGCTGGTATTGGTTTGGCTACCGCTTCACTCAACGCTCATGCTGAGCGGTTTGATGGCCTGGCTAGGCTTTTTTGGTTTTGGTTGGTACGGCCCTTGGGTAGCTTATGTGGCTGAGTCTGCACCTGCTGATAAAACCGGCTTTGTGCTGGGATTGGCTATGGCGATTAACCAACTGGCGATTGTATCGATACCACCACTCCTTGGGTGGCTGTTAGATATAAGTGGCAGTTTTATGCTCGGCTGGAGTCTGCTGATCGCCATGACGTTATTGGGGCTATTAATGACCATCCAGCGGCAAGGAGAAATTAATGAAAGCGATCGTGTTTGACGTATTTGGCACTCTTGTTGATTGGCGCTCCAGTTTGATTCATCAGTTCAATGAGCTAGAGAAAGATCTGGGGATTGAGCTGCCTAGTGAAGTGCTGGCTGATCAATGGCGTCAGCTTTATGCGCCTTCCATGGACAGGGTACGCAGAGGGGAAATCCCCTGGACGGTATTAGATGATCTGCATCGAGAAAGCTTAGTCAAACTACTCAATCAACATGGGATTGCGCTAGACGAAGCGACCATTGATCGCGTCAATTACTTTTGGCACCAATTAGAGCCCTGGTCCGATGTCCCGCATGGCCTACAGCGCTTGAAAGAGCACACCATCATCGCAACGCTGACCAACGGTAATGTCTCATTAATGGTCGATGTTGCCCGTCACGCCAAGTTACCGTGGGATATGATTTTTTGCGCCGAGTTATTCGAGCACTACAAGCCTGACACTGAGGTCTACTTAGGAGCTTGCCGTCTGCTACGCCTACCGCCTGAAGAGGTAATGCTGTGTGCGGCACATAATGCTGACCTGCGTGCTGCCCGTGCACTGGGAATGAAAACGGCGTTTATACCCCGGCGCACAGAGTATGGCCCTCAACAGAGCAAAGATTTAGAAGCAGAAGAAGCATGGGATTTTGTGGCTGAAGACCTCGTCGCGTTGAGCGAGCGTCTAATAGAGTGAGCCAACAATGCATGCCGTTAGGGCTGGATAGCATTTGTTGAGATAGTGGCAGCTATAGGTATTGAGTGTTTGAGCAGTGAGCTTATCCCCAGGCTTTATTTAATGGTAGAACGAGCAGACGCGCGAACACTGCGCGTCTAGTAACATCTTTTTATCGTAAGGAATGCAAAATGCAGTTAGCTCGATTTTTTGTCGCCATCATGTTGTTTTTTTCATATCGGTTCAAGCGGTAGCAACTGATTGGACTCCACCTGATAATCCTGATTTGCTTCAGATCTTACATGAGGCGCGACTGGATATGCAGGCCAAGCGGTACGAGTCTGAGCTGGAAAAGCATTTTTGGTTTCACGAGAATGCAGAGCAAATAGATGAAAGTATCTCTGCAGTCAGAACATCATTTGCACTTTATGACTGGGTGAGGCTCGGACAAGAATATCCACCGGCCATGGATGAACTTCTTCAGGTGAGAGGAGGCCTGATCACTAAGTTGATCAATGAAGAGTATGATCGAAATGCATTTCGCGATCTTGTATCAATAAATGCAGTTCTCAATGAGGATTCAAAGACAACGGAAATCTTTAAACTCCTCGACTCGGAGCAACCAGAGGCTGCCAATAGAGCTTTCAATTTCGCGCAACCGGCGTTGATCAAGGATAAAGAATATGAACTGTATGTGAAATACGTCAATCCACAGCATGACTTTCTACGTATGAAGCATAGCTTTGAAAGCGGCATGCTAAGCGCTAACAACTCAGATTCTAATACTTCTAGATCCGATTTCTATATTAATTCATTTCGCAATAAAGCAGCGACATTAGTTGCAGTTCTTGTGGTTAATGACCGCGAATTAGAAGCAGCCGAAATTTCTACATTAGCGAAGGAAGTGCTTGATGACCCACAATTTCATGAGGAGTTGGAGGATACGTTAGCTGGGACTGTACCTGTTCCTTGGCCTTAAGTTAATAAATATGGCAGCAGGCCGCAAACAACCCCGGGAGGTCTTTGATCAACTTCACTGATCAGCCAGCTACCCCATGCACGACGCAGTGAGCTGTAGTTCATCCAACAGCCTTAGGCAACTCCAGGTGTTTGTATGATCGAATGAGCTATAGGAGTTAATCCTCTGCTGTCAGCATGAAGGCTTCTACAGCAATTATTAGACGTGCTACTTACCTGATTTTTTTACCAAAACGATGATAAGAGTATTTGAAGACCAGGATTTTGAAGCCATAGAGGAAATTTACACCCTCGCCAAGCTAGANCTGTTCATCTACCCGAAAGAGAGATGAATGTTGTTCCCAAAGGTGTGGAGCGTAGGGCCCTTCGCTGAAGGTGAATGCCATGTTCTCCTTATTGAGCTCCGTAAGCGCTCCAATAACCCCATCTAGGCAGTCATTGCCTAGACCGGTAAGGTCTCTTTCCACTGCCAGGGCAGTAGCGTGTTGAGGTCATCGTCGTTGAGAGAGGGTAGCGTCTCAAAGACGTGCTGTAAGTAGTCGTAGGGCGAGAGGCCATTGGCTTTGGCGGTTTCGATCAGGCTGTAGATCGCCGCACTGGCCTGAGCGCCGCTCGGTGTGTGACTGAACAGCCAGTTTTTACGCCCCACCACGAACGGACGGATGGCGTTCTCGGCCAGATTGTTATCCAACGGTATCACGCCATCGTCCAGGAACCGAGTCAGGCGTGGCCACTGGTTGTTCAGGTAGTGCAGGGCTTTCCCCAGAGCACTTTTGGGCAGTACCTGGGCCAGTGACTTATCGAGCCAGGTGCGCAGTTGATCGATTAATAGTCGGCTCTTCTGCTCACGCAGTGCATGACGCGCTTCGGGCTCAAGGCCCTTCGCCTGTTTTTCCACGCCGTACAGCTTACGGATCTGGTTCAGCGCCCAGTCTGCCTTGCCGGTTTTACCTTTAGGCTGCACTTTTTGCGCCTCGACGAACTTACGCCGTGCATGCGCCCAACAGCCCACATGGGTGATCCCATTGCGGCGCACCACCTCGGCGTAGCCTTCATAGCCATCGGTGACCAAACAACCCGCATAGTCGCCCAGCAAGCGCACGGGCACTCGTCCGGCGCGGCTGGCATCATAATCGAACAAGACCACCTGTTGGCCCGGCGGCCCGCCGCGTTGTACCCACATGTACGAGGGGGCGCTGGCTTTACGGTCGGCTTCTTGATTGACCTGGAGCGTTGTTTCATCCATGTGAACCAAGGGGGCGCTGAGCAGGTGTCTGCGTAATGTATCGATCAGCGGAGCGACACGCTCGCCTGCTTGCACCATCCAGCGGGCCAAGGTGTTGCGGGGAATCGCCGCGCCATGGCGGGCAAAATCTGGCTCTGCCGATACAGTGGCAAGGCATCTTGGTACTTGGCGGTGGCGACATAGGCCAGCAGCGTGGCGCTAACCAGGGCCTGCCACTGTTCCGGGGTGCGGTGCTTTCTCATGGGGGTAACCTCGTGTGGGCAAATGTGAGGTTACTGTAGGGCGAATGTCAGCCGGGCGGCAGGACGTCTTAGAATGAACGCTTACAAGCTAGATGAGTTCCGGTTTGAGCGAGGCCCGTTTGAGCTGATACCGCTTCGGCAAGACGAGGAGCGCCTACGAGGGCTGATGGAATCAGTGATATTTGTTTATGCTGATAAGGGCATTCGTGGGTACGGGGCAGTTTACGAAAATGAGATTCGCACGCTGCTTGTTCACCCGCTTTTTCGCCGCCAAGGCGTCGGTAATCAACTGTTTGGTCATATGATTGCCTGGATCGGAAGACCCGTTACGCTCTGCGTCGCAAGAAGCAACGTGGCGGCAAAAGCGCTCTATCAGCAATATGGTTTTAAAGTGACCGAGGAGTTTGAGGCCTGCTACAACGGTAAGCCGGTGTTAGCCAATAAGATGGAGCAGTCCAGCACTATTTTTGGAAAATCTAGTGCTGACACAGCGTTTTCTAGAAGCCGTACAAGGTAGATATCTGGAGCCGATCCAGTCTTGTTTTTTATACGGCAAAGCCGTATATTTAAGCAATGCTATTCATCGAAACGTCTACGTTCACCAAGCTATTACCGAGTTATCTTACGGATGAGGAGTACCGTGGGCTGCAAACGTATTTGTTGCAGAAACCAGATGCGGGCGACCTTATTAAAGGGTCGGGTGGTGTTCGTAAAGTTCGTTGGTCATCAACAGGTTCGGGAAAGAGTGGCGGTATCCGAGCTATCTATTATTGGAAGAAATCTGACCACGAGATATGGATGCTCACGCTGTATAGTAAAACGGAGCGCGCCAGTATCCCTGGGCACATGCTCAAGCAGATAGCGGAGGCAATCAAAAATGGTTAAAAGAAATCTCGGAGCAGAGATACTCGACGGCATTAATGAGATAAAACATTTCAAGAAAGGTAGGGGAGCGCTGCGCACTAACGAGTTAGCAGAGCCCTCGCCACCCAAAATGATTCGGTTGAAACTGAACCTATCTCAATCGGCCTTCGCAGGGCTTTTGGGAGTAAGCATACGTACCCTTCAGGACTGGGAACAAGGCCGTAGAGAGCCACAGGGCCCGGCCATTGCTCTTTTGCGTATTGCTGAACAACGCCCGGAAGTCTTTGATCAACTTCATTGATCAGGCAGCCACCCACCTCACGACGCTGTAAGCTGAGGCTCATCCACCACCACCGCGTCACGCAACGTTTCAGCGAAGCTTGCCAGGGCGGGTGTCCAGGACTCTGGTTCGGGGGCGACAAAATAGGTATCGACATTGGCGATGGACGTGGGCAGTTCCAGCGTATGAATCCCGAACCGGTGCTGGTGGGCTTCAACCGTCCCACGGGGTAGCACCGTGTAACCCATCCCGGCAGCAACGCAGCCAAGCATCGCGTCCAGGGAGCCGAACTCAAAAATCCGGCCTGCATTGACGCCGTAGGAAGCCAGCAACAGCTCAATACGCTGGCGGTAGCTGCACCCCTGGCGAAACGCCAAGAAAGCAGACGTCAGCAGTTCTTGTGAAGAGGGCATTCTCGTCATAGGTGTTGAGCCGACTAAGACAAGCTGCTCGCTAAATGCTTTGAGCAAGTGGTAGCGGCCATGCTCGAGTCGCCCGGCCACGAAGACACAGTCCACCTGCCCGTTAAGCAACAACTCGACCAGCTCAGCCGTGGGCCCGGTCTTTATCTGGATATCAACGTCAGGCTGCGCTGCGTGGTACGCCGCCAGTATCGGCGGAAGGCGCAACGCCGTCGTGGTCTCCATGGCGCCTATACGCAGCCGCCCACACGCCTTCTCTTGGCCTTTGAACAGCGATACCGCTTCGTCGTGGGCTGTCAGCATGCGCTCGGCGTACTCCACCAGCGCCGATCCGGCACTGGTAGGGCGAACGCGTCCTGCACGGTGAATCAGCTGTACGCCTAACTCTTCCTCAAGTTTCTTGATGTGGGCCGTCACATTGGATTGCACCGTGTGCAGCTGCTTAGCCGCCGTCACGAAGCTGCCGGTTTCGGCTACGGCCATGAATAGTCGAAGTGATTTCAATTGCACACGCCGTCTCCCTGTCAGGCTATCTTTAAACAAGATAATAGCGATCAAAACTAATCGTTTCTAGAAATAGCTCCTCACGCGTAGTCTGGTTGTGTACTAACGCGCTGCCCACCTTGCCCGAAAGGCGGCACGAAAAGGACACCACATGATGACTCGAACACTCACTAGCCACGACCTGCCTGCCCTGATGACAGGGATAATGGCGACCCTGGCGGGGATTGGCATTGCGCGCTTCGCCTATACGCCGCTATTGCCTGCGATTATTCAAGAGGGTTGGTTTACCGCGAGCCAAGGCGCCTACCTGGGGGCCGCCAACCTGCTGGGGTATTTTATCGGTGCACTCGTAGCTCACTCGCTGAGTGAGCGCTTTTCTCCTCGCTTGGTGATGGCCGCAAGCTTTGCGGGTATCGCGCTAAGCTTTGTGCTCTGCGCCGGGGCAGGTGGTTTCCTCTGGTTCTTCTTCTGGCGGTTGGTGTCGGGCATTGCCGGGGCCATCTTAATGGTCGTTGGTCCCTCGCTGGCGTTGGCGGCCACACCACCTGAAAGGCGAACGCGTGTTGGTGCCATGGTGTTTACCGGTATTGGCTTTGGGGCACTGCTTTCGGCCTTCATCGTACCGTTACTTCTTGGGTTAAGCCTGACAGTCACCTGGGGCACGCTGGGGCTGCTCTGTATTGCCGCTGGCCTTTTGTGCGACTGGGGAGTGGCGCACTTAACCTCACCCATAACGGCTAGCTCGGTGGGTAATAGCTCCACAGGGTATGCGGGTGTAAAGGTCGTTGTGCTGCTTGTCATTGGTGCTTATGCCCTGGATGCGATTGGCTTTGTGCCCCATACCGTGTTCTGGGTGGACTATCTCGCCAGGGAAAACGCCCTGGGCAATCAAGCGGCTTCCCTGCAGTGGGGAATCTTCGGGTTGGGCGCCTTGTGTGGGCCGTTCATGGTAGGCGCACTGGCGCATCGAGTGGGTTGGCAGGGTGGCTTGATGATCGCCTTTGCGGCGAAGGCTGCCGCTGTTTTGCTGCCGGTGTTCTCGCTCGCACTGCTCAGCCAGTCGGTTTCCTCCTTCATGGTAGGGGCAATGATCCCCGGTATTGTGGCACTCACTTCTGGCCGCCTTGCTGAGTTGGTAGGGCCAACCGCCCACAAGAAGCTCTGGGGGCAAGCCACCGCCGCCTTTGCAGCCGCCCAGGCGGTGGCGGGCTATGCCATGTCGGCGCTTTATGGCGCTTGGGGCAGCTACACGCCACTGTTTGCCATCAGCGGCCTCATCCTCGTCGCTGGCTTTTTGCTGGTGCTGCTTAGCCATGGCGTACAGCAGCGTCACTCGCATCTTTCTGCCCAGCAACCTACACAGCAATCTTCAAATCCAGGGAGGCAATAATGGAACTCTACCTAAACGCAACCTCGCCCTATGCGCGCCTAGTGCGCATCGTATTACTGGAAAAAGGCCTGATGGACGCCGTGACGCTAAAGTGGTGCGACCCCTGGGCAGATGATGTAGATCTGTTAAAAGCCAACCCCGCCGGGCGTATTCCCGTGCTGGTAACGGAGGAGGGCACCACGCTTAGCGAATCAATGCTGATTGCCGTTTACCTGGATAGCGTTAGCCCCAACAAGCCGATGATTCCCAAGGCTGGTTTAGGTGAGGTGCTGCACCTGGCGGGGTTGGGTCAAAACCTGATGGATGCCGCGTTCAATACCGTGATTGCCAGAAAGCATTACGGCAATGGGATTGATGATAGCGAGCTGGGGCAGAGGCGTTCGCGGGCCATTCAGCGGCTATTAAAGCAGCTGGACGGTGAGCTTGGCGAAATACAACAGACCTCAACTATCAATCTGGGTCACATCGCCACCGCAGTGGCGCTGGATTATCTCGCCTTTAGGCTGCCAGAGGTGAACTGGAAAAAAGACTACCCGCAGCTTCTGGCATGGCACGCTAGCGTTACTGCGCGAGAGAGCTTTCAACAGACGGCTTTCTGTTAGGACTTTCTATTAGGAGAAGTGGGGATAAAGCGAGCTCAGTGCTGGATCTCAGCCCGCAACTTTTCCACTTCTTCAACCGGCAGTTCTTCAATATCCGCGATCATCTGATCATCCATTTCGGTGCGAGCAATCAGCTTACGGGCTGCGTTGCGTTTGCCTTCCAAGGCACGTTGCTCGGCTTCTTGACGCCCTTCCAGACGACCTTCCTGACGCTCTTTTTGCACCAGATTTTCTAAGTTTTCTGCCAACATGTCTTTATCCTCCACCAAACTGTTGAGCCGCTCTAGATTAACTTCTGCACCAAGCCGCTGCAGATGACGCTTAATCCAGCGCGTGATGACCTTATCAATGCGTTCTTTGTTCGGATCCGCTTTGATAATGGCCACAATACGATCAACGGCTAGTTGCAGGGCTTCCCAACTCTCACCGGCGTTTTCGACGCTGAACACACCGCTTAACGGTGTCTGAACTAAGCCTAGCTGTTCATCAGTATAGCGCCCTTCATCGACTAGGTAATAGCGTAGGTGGGGCTGGTAAATCTGAAGAAAGTCGGGCGGTTCTGGGGTGATCATCTCGAAGATGTCTAGCGGTGCCGTCCATCGCTCTGAGCCGTTATACAACACGACAGGGAGCACGGGCGGCAACCCTTGGCTGGGCGTGATGATCTTCTGTTTGAATAGTTCGCTATAGAAACAGGCGACGTAGTGCAGTAGTCGAATGGGCATAGTGCGATCCACCGAGGACTGAAACTCCAGCAGAATATACAGAAATACTCGTTGGGTGAGGCCTTTCCATTTCACTTCAACCGACCACACCACATCTTCAATCTTCTCTTCAAAAAGCGGCGTAATGTAGTTGCCGCTGTGGCTCTTTAGGGTGGAGAAATCCATCAGCTTAGCAATCTCAGCAGGCGTAAAGCCTTCGATCAACTGTTGCACGAATTCGGGGTAGCTAAACAGCTCCTTGTAGCCGGTATCATGATGTTTGTGAATGGTGCCCACCATGAGTGCTCCTTATTCAATGTGCCTAAGCGAGTGCATCGCAAAAAACAATATACCTAAGAATAAATAGCGGGGGCTTGGCAAGCAACTGTTGTCGGGTTGGCGTTAGACACTGCCTGCATTTGATATATCCAGCCCTTATCACCCATGCCAGACTGCATATTCAAAATAAGAATATTAAATTATTCTTTTATTCTTTTTAGGAAATTAAGGATGCACTAAAATGGTGCCCTTTCTGAGCCAGGCCGCTGGGCGCTTGCCGCCGTGTTAGGCCAAAGATAGGGATGTCACCATGAGTGAGCCAGCAAGTGATCAAGAGGGGGCGCACTTTAAGCGCAGTATGCAGACGCGCCATTTGGTGATGCTCTCACTGGGAGGCGTGATTGGCACCGGCCTGTTTTTGAGTTCCGGTTATACCGTGCAGCAGGCTGGGCCTATTGGGGCAGTGTTGGCCTATCTGGTAGGTGGCATTGTTGCTTGGCTGGTGATGATGTGCCTGGGCGAGCTGGCGGTGCATATGCCCAATTCAGGCGCCTTCAGCGCGCATGCCACCCGCTATATTGGCCCCGGCACCGGCTATATGGTGGCCTGGATGTACTGGCTCACCTGGACGGTGGCGCTAGGTTCCGAATTTACCGCAGCGGCGGTCTTTATGGGGCGCTGGTTTCCCGATATCCCCGGCTGGTACTGGAGTGGCTTGTTTGCGGCGATTGTCTTTGGCGTGAATGCGTTTACCTCGCGCTTCTTTGCCGAGTCTGAATTCTGGCTCTCATTGATCAAAGTGATCGCGGTGGTGGTGTTTGTGCTGGTGGGGGCGGTGGCGATTATTGGCTGGGTACCGCTGCATGATGCCGCTGGCGCTGAGGTCGCCTCACCGGGGCTATCGGCACTATGGGGAGAGAGCGCCATGCCGCCCAACCTGATGGCCATTGGTACCGCCTTACTGGCAGTGATGTTTGCTTTTTCCGGCACCGAGCTGATTGGCATTGCCGCCGGAGAAACGGTAGACCCGGCCCGCAATGTGCCCAAGGCGATCCGCGCGACCCTGTGGCGATTGATCCTGTTTTTCGTCGGCACCATTGTCGTGATTGCGGCGCTGCTACCCCAGGATCAAGCCGGGCTCAGTCAAAGCCCCTTTGTGGCTGTGTTCCAGCGTCTTGGCGTGCCGGGTGCAGCCGATATCATGAATTTTGTCATCATCACCGCGCTGCTGTCGGCGGCCAATTCCGGGCTTTATGCCTCGTCGCGCATGCTATGGACGCTCGCCGACCAAGGCACCTTGCCCAAGTCGCTTGGCCGACTTAACAAGCGTGGCATTCCGATGAATGCCCTGCTACTCAGCATGGTCGGCGGCCTGGGCGCGCTGTTCTCCAGCGTGTATGCCCCTGAAACCGTCTATTTGGTGCTCGTCTCGATTTCCGGTTTGGCCGTGGTGGTGGTCTGGATGGCGATTGCGCTTAGCCAGTTTAACTTCCGGCGCCACTACCTCCGTGAAGGCGGGCAACTGAAGGATCTGGTTTATCGCACCCCGTTCTACCCCTGGGTGCCGATTATTGCTTTTGCAGCCTGTCTGGCCGCGTGCATTGGCATTGCCTTCGACCCGCATCAACGCGTTGCGCTCTATTTCGGTGTGCCTTTCATTGGCCTGTGCTACCTGATGCACTTTGTGCGCCACCGTTCGGCCTCCCAACGTTCTGAACATTCGCCCAACGCCGTTGAGGAAAACGCCGTATGAATGAGTTGAATCCCATTAAAGCCCTGTTGGCCGACGTGCCCTTTATGGTCATCGACGGTGCCTTGGCCACTGAGCTGGAAGCGCTAGGCTGCGACCTCAATGACGCCCTCTGGTCGGCGCGCCTGCTGGCACAGACCCCGGAAAAGATTCGTCAGGTTCATCAGGCTTACTTTGAAGCCGGTGCCGATTGTGCGATTACCGCCAGCTATCAGGCCACCGTGCCAGGTTTTATGCAGGCGGGGATGACGGCAGAAGAGGCGCGGGCGTTGATTCAGCTGTCGGTTACGCTGGCGCAGCAAGCGAGAGATGCGGTATGGCAGCCCGGCCAAACCGACCGTCCCAAACCACTGGTGGCCGCATCCGTAGGCCCTTATGGCGCGTATCTGGCGGACGGCAGTGAATACCGGGGCGGCTATGATCTGGATCGCGCTGGATTGGTTGAATTTCACCGTGAGCGTTTTGACCTCTTGCTGGCGGCGGGGGCTGATTTACTGGCCGCTGAAACTTTGCCCTCACTGGAGGAAGCGCTGGCGATCACCGATTTGCTGGCCGAGCATCCGGGCGCGCAGGCATGGATCACTTTCTCGGCGAAGGATGGCCAACACATCAGCGATGGCACGCCGATCGCAGAATGTGCGAGGGCCCTGGCCAAGTGCCCAGGCGTAGCGGCGATTGGTGTGAACTGCACGGCGTTGGCCCATATCGAATCGCTGATTGAGGAAATCCGCCTTGAGTGCGATCTGCCAGTGTTGGTGTATCCCAACTCGGGGGAAGTGTACGACGCGGTAACCAAAACCTGGCACCCGTCCCAATGCGATCATACCGGTGCCGATCTTTCCGGATTGGTACAAGGAGTTGAGCACTGGCTTGAAGCAGGCGCGTCAGGCATTGGCGGATGCTGCCGGACGACACCGGAGGATATTCAAGCGCTGGCCCAGTGGCGGAGGTCGCGCTAATTTAGTTAGGCCTTAATGCTGAGTCTCTGCCCGTAACCTTTCCACCTCTTCGACGGGCAGTTCTTCAATATCCGTGATCATCTGATCATCTGATCATCTGATCATCTGCTTCGGTGCGAACTTATAGTGTCGGCTGATAAAGTTGAGCCTCGCTTAGTGAGCCGCTTTCCAAAGCGCGCTGCTCAGCTTCTCGACGCTCTTCTTGACGTCCCTCCTGACGCTCTTTTTGCACCAGATTTTCCAGGTTTTCTGACAACATATCTTTATCCTCCGCCAAACTATTGATCTGCTCCAGATCCACCTCATGTGCATGGTGCGATCCACCAAGGATTGAAACTCCAGGAGAATGTATAGAAATACTCGCTGGGTGACGCCTACCTGGGCACACCGCTCATTCGAAGCCGCCTTTCGTTCCCAAGCATTAAAGAACAAGTCACATGGACAAATCATTCTTCGGTGCTAGGCTGAATACTAAAATATTAATAACACCATAATGACACGGCTCATGCGCAGAGTGCCCACACGGCACGCACTCTGCTGAATTCCACCTCACCATACTCCCGCATGATCGTCGAGAGTGAGTGAGGAGCCATCTCCCTAGAGTTGACCAGATTCGAATGAATAGCGTACGGCTACGTTTCTTACCTTAGGAAACAGCGACAAAAATAGCAGATCAAGAATAACAAGGGGGAGTTGAAATCATGCCTACCCAACAACCGAGATATACCCCTGCTGTACTCAAAGAGCCTGCAAATTACGGCGTTCTTGAACAGCTGGCGGGAACCTGGGTCAACTACAACCCAGACAACAAAACGACCGGGTGGGGATTACATACCACTTGCCTGCCTTCCCCAGGAACCAACTCCGAAACCATTCCCGGCAAGTTTCATTTTCTCTGCCAAGACTATAAGGAGGAGCTTACCTTTACGTTAGTCCCCGGCGGAGTACGCAACCGCGGTGGCGCCAACGAGCAGTTCAGCGGAGCGGTAAAGTACGAACAGAGTATTCATGATCTCGATGGCAACCTGCTTCATGACGAAAACGGTATGTACCTCTGGTTGAGTACTCTTTACAACCATCCCGCCGACGACGAATCCATCATGACCGATATCGGTTATCCCGAATTATCGGCGGGCGCCGGCTCCGACGGCCCGGTGTATGTGCCTCCTTATACGGTCTCCCGCAGCGGCACGATTCCCCATGGCAGCACTGTGTTGCTGTTGGGTACAGACTCCGAAAAGAAGGGGAAACCGGAATTTCCCCATGGCACAGCCGCCTGGGATCCCAATCACCTGGCCATCTCACCAAGTATGGGGCTGGCAGGCACCACCGCTGACACCCCCATCAATCTCGATGAACCGGCGCCGCCCTGGGTTCACGACCCCAGTCTTGCGGAGAGAGATCCAAGCGGCAACAGAACCTACACACAGCGCATTTTGGCCGACGATCACTACCCCTATTCGGTGCGTCCCGATCTTCGCTTGCGCGATGCCATTCAGGATCAGGAGATCAAAAGCTTCGTACTGATTGAGATGCGCACCCGGGAGGCTGGCGGATCCGAGGGTGGACTATTGAACACCCCATTCGTAGAGCGATTTGCTCGCGTAACCGAGATGAACTTGCGGATGTGGATTGAGACTGTCTTTGAAAACGGCCAGGAAGTTCTGCAGTTGCAGTACGAGCAGATTCAGTATTTTGAATTTCAATTCGGCACTGATGGCGGCACGACCCGCTGGCCACACATTCAGATCAACACTTTACGCAAAAAAGCGTAAGAGTACGCCTGGCCGCACGGGGCCTCGACGCCGTTAATGACGGCAGGCGTCGGATTCCCACCACCTGCCGCGGAAACAGGCTAATCGGGGTAACGAAACATAAGGAGATGAAAACCATGGCGCCATCAGAAACAGCGAGAGAGAACGTTTCTCCAGGCCTGTTCGACAGGCTTACAAGCACCAGTGTACCCGTATTGCAGGATCTCCAGGAGGCAGCGCAGCTCGCTTTACAGGTGGAATTTACCACTATACCTGTCTACCTCTCGGCACTCTATTCCATTTCAGACGCCGGGAGCCATGTCTACCAGACCCTGCGCAGCGTTGCGATGGAGGAGATGTTCCATGTCAACCAGGCGGCCAACATCATCGTTGCCTTGGGCGCGCTGCCCAAATTTACTGGCGATGCGGTTCCTACTTTCCCCGGCTATATGCCACAGGCCAACCCGAAGACGACCCCTATGGTCGGCCTGTTTCGTGCATCCCCCGATGTATTCGCTAATGTCTTTGCCGCCATCGAAAGCCCGTCGCAGTACGGCGCGCCTCCTCAGGGCGACAACTACGACAGCATCGCGCAGCTGTACGGCGCCTTGGTTGCGGCGGTGGATGCCTATCCCGGAAACCCCTTCAGTACAACCGGTGTTCCTGGTCGGCAAAGAACCAATATCTATCTCGGCAAATTTGGCGGTAATGTCAACGAAGTGATGGACAAGGAGAGCTTCCACGCGGCGGTTAACGAAATCGTCGAGCAAGGAGAGGGAACCGTTCCCCCTGAAAAGCCTCTGGTTCCGGTTGAGAGCTTCGGTACTTACAACCACTATGGCAAGCGTACCGATGGCACCTACGGGCCCATCCTCGGCACCCCGTACGAGCTGAGTCATTTCCTCAAGTTCCGCGAAGTTTCACTCGACAGCGCCAATTTCCCGGCGACGCTCCCCATCATCTCCAATCCCGATAGCAGCGACTACACCAACCCGCAGGCCAAGCGGCTGTCTGACAGCTTCGATGATCACTACAGCCTGATGCTGCACGCCTTCGAAGCCACATTCAAGGCTGGCGACTCCGACCCTTATTTCAGTGTCGTCCTTTCAATCATGCACCGGGTGCTGCCGCATCTTGCCCGAGCGTTGATGTCTACCCCGGCCTTTGCCGACGGCGACAGCTCCGTTGGCCCCAATGCCGCACCGGCATGGCGCTACAGAAGCGATACCAATCGCACCTTTGGGGAACTGACGCAGGAGCTTGAAGACGAGCTCGATCAGCTGTCGACATCACCCAGGGAAAACGCATTGCGCACGCACCTTAAGACAGCCTTGGCAGGCGACAAAGAGATAGTGACGTCAGCCAAAGCGCTGGGCTTGTAATGGGCTAACGTTGAAAGGAAATCATCATGACTGACTATAAAATTTACCCGCCTATTGGCATTGCCCGTGTGGGGAACGCGCCGGAAAAATGCTATATCGGCCCCGAGACATATCGCGGTCTGCCCATTAACCTCGACGGAAGAGACTTCACCCAGGATGACTTCCGGGATGAACAGGGACGCATGTGCCGCCAGGCTGCGCGCTTTCATATTTTTCACGGCGACGAAGAGATCACCCTGGATACGCCCGGAGTAAAGACGATCACCTGGACTGTGCACATGGCGAACAAGAAAGCCAGTTGGTATGAGTTCGCCACCAACGAGGGAGAGCAGGGCTACGCCAGCAATCATCCCTTGCGCAACGCCGATGTGGAGGACCGACACAGCTTGATTATCGACCCAGGGCCACGCCAGATAAGCGGCGCCGATGCCGGTCCCGTCCCCATGGACCGCAATACAATTCCCGAGGGTTATAAGGGCGCAAACTTCCCTAAGGGCATTCTGTATCCCAATCGGGAGTGTATCGACACCCTAGGAGAGCTGCGTACCGACGCAGCCGGCCGCCTGCTGGTGTTGGGCGGTTTGGGTGTTTCCGGAACCGAAGATGAAAGCGCCGTGATCAAACAGTACGCTAATAATGATGGCTGGTGGGACGACACCGGTGACGGCCCAGTCAGCGCGGTAATCGAATGGGACAATGGCAGCAGCAATCCGGCTGATCCGGCCTGGGTGTCTGTGGCGCCACCTTCCTATGCGCCAGAGATCGCCAACCTGGTAACGCTCTGGGACACCATCTTCGACAGCGCTGTGCGTGCTGGACACAACCCACAGATAAATAATCAGGGCATGTGGCAAAGCGGATCCGATGGCTACAAGCCCAACTTCCAGAGCGAGATAAAACCACTACTGGAACGGGCCACCACCTACGCCTGGGTTGCGGCAATCCCTCCCAAGCCCCACAGCTTCGACATGGAGATGCTGGGAGCGGTACCGGATCATGAGGATCACTACCGTGGCCTGCGCAATTGGATTCTGGATGTTCTACGACCACCGGCAGCTGAGAACTCCATTATCTCCGGGCGGGGAGCCACCATGATGCCCTACCTAGCGGGGGACAACTGTCTTATCGGTGGGACGTTTACATCCACTTATCTACGTTTGACAGATACCCAGTTCTTCTTTGTTCAACAGTGGGCGGCGGGGCACTTTGTCAACGAGCCTGTTGCCGATAATGGCCCTCAATCACTGACACGCAATGTTCTGGAAAACTGTGTAGGAGGTGCGTTTTCTCCCGGTATCGAGCTCACCTGGATCACCCGCAATCGAGCCATCTACAATCGTGACGACCCTTTCCGTATCAATACCGCACCGCCCACCGAAGGGCCACTCAACCTGGGCTTTACGCCTACTGCGATGGAGCCCGGGGATCTCACTCGCTACATGGCCATACCCTGGCAGGCAGACTTCAATGAGTGCTCCTCACAACCCATCGGTGAACGAGTCTTGTGGTGGTGGCCCGCACAGCGGCCTGAATTCGTCTACCTGGAGCCGAAACCCCAGGGAGTACGCCAGGCGACTATGCCGATACCGGATGAGCAGACGGGAGGGCAGGTTGCCTGGATCGGCACCGATTTCGATCAGATGCGGGGAGATTTCATCTCCTTTGCCGACGACGTACAGATGGTGCAGTACTGGTCGCGGCTGGGGTTCGTGATGGAAAAAGAGGTTCAAGGAGAGCGCCGCTTTGTAGAGGTTGCACGCACCTTACCCCGACCTTTCACACCGAATGGCAACTGACTTCGATCTCGTTATCCTCGGCGCTGGCCCTGCCGGTTGCGCCACGGCTCTCGCCGCGATAGCGGCGGGGGTCGAGCGGGTGGCGATACTAGACAAGCCCGCCCGGCAGGCCTTCAAAGTGGGGGAATCCGCAGCGCCTGACGTAGTCGCTAAATTGAGGCTGCTGGGTATATCGAATGACCTTGGGGCGAGAGGGCATCGACCCTACTACACCAATCTCTCCCTATGGGCAGGAGAGCGCAGGTTCGACGATTTTCTCCATCGCTCGACAGGGGATGGCTGGCATCTAGATCGGGAGCGCTTTGACGAGGATCTGCGTCAAGCCAGTGGTGAAAAAGGCGCGCAGCTACTAACGCCTGCGGTGTTGGAATCTCTACGCTGGGATAGTAGCGAGTGGCAACTGCAAATAACGTATCAAGACAAACAGCACCTACTGAGTTGTCGTTACCTCGTCGATGCTTCCGGGCGCGGAGCTACCCTCTGCAGGCGACTGGGGGTAGAGCGAAAGCGTCTCGACGATTTGGTGGCGGTGGCGTGTAAATGGCCCAATGCCAGCAGGCTGGAGGGCATAACCCTGGTGGAATCGGTTGCTGACGGCTGGTGGTACGCTACCGGTTTGCCAGATGGTTCAGCACTGTTGGCGTTGATGTCGGATGCATCCGTTGTGCGCCAGAAGGGGCTGCGAAATAGCGAAGCATTCTATGCGCTCTGGGGCCAGACAGAAGAGCTACAACAGTGGCTGCAACCTTCTCGCCAGCACGCACTCTCGCTTACCTGCTTTTCTGCATACAGCGGTTTTGTGACCCAAGCAGCTGGGCCGGGCTGGATCGCAGTGGGCGATGCCCTGGCTACCTTTGATCCTTTGACCTCTTCGGGAATTTCCAACGCACTGGGCGACGGTTTGGCAGCGGCACCGGTAATCACCGATTGGCTGAACAGGCATGACCTGCAAGCGGCAGAACAGTATGCGCTTCGCGCAAACAGGGGAATTAACCGCTTTATCAAGGAGTGGCAAGGCCAATATAGCTTGGAGCGGCGTTGGTCAGATCATCCATTTTGGGCTCATCGTCGTGAACTTGGTTAGAGAGGTCGATGCACTGGCCAATCAGGCGCAAATAAGTCGTGACATCGGCCAGTGATGCGTTTCAAGGTGGTTGATACTGGTGAGTTATCGTAGGTCGAAGCGCACTGATCCCAAGCCAGCATAAGACGATCAGCAGCGGCTGCGACGGGTAGAGAGGCACCTATCACAAAGCCGAAATAGCGTGGACTATTGGATGCTGTTGTCGCTGGTGACCCAGTATCGTCTAGGAGCGCTAGCGTGTTCTCAGTGGGAAATCCCTGCATCGGCAGCGGCTCATCAAATGCTTCCAGTGCCGAGATGGCTGCTTTCGAAGGGAAGACTCGTTGAGTAGCATTCTTTGAGAGATAGCGTCGCCCGCGTGTATCCGCGTCAGCTTGCAAGCCTAGTTCATTCATCTTGGCCTCCTGGTTATTATCTCTGTTTCATGAAGCCTCATGCGGCATATAACGCCGGGTCGTGGCCCAGAACGCTAGCGCCAATAGGCTTAGCGAAGCGCCTAAAATGCACACACCCTGCCAACCTGCATGAGCATAGGCGGTTGTCGTGCTGATGGCGCCCAGGCCACTGCCGATCGAATAGAACAGCATATACAAGCCTAATAAGCGGCTATGTGCCTCAGGACGTGTTTGAAAAATCATGCTCTGATTAGTGACGTGAAGAGCCTGCCCACCCATATCAAGCAGCACAATCCCGATGATCAGCGCCCATAGCGACCACTCCATCAATGATAGTGGCCCCCACGCTAGCAGCAGCAACACCAGCGCAGCTGCACTGGTGCGCTGGCCGAGTCCTCGATCTGCCCATTTTCCGGCGCGAGCGGCGGCAAGGGCTCCCACTACGCCAGCCAAGCCAAATGCGCCAATGGCCGTATGAGAAAACTCATAGGGTGGCGCGCTAAGTGGCAATACCAGGGCGCTCCAGAAAACGTTGAAGGCAGCAAACATTAGCATCGCCAGCACGCCGCGAATTTGTAGCACCCGTTCTTCCCGCAATAACACCAACATAGAGACAATCAGGTGTGGATAGCTCATGGAACCTGATGCAGCTTTTAGCGTCGGCAGCCGACGCCACAGCGGTAGTGCCACTACCAGCATTATGACCGCAGAACACAAGTAGACGCCTCGCCAGCCGGCCAGATCGCTTACACCACCAGCGAATACGCGGGCAAGCAACAAGCCAATAAAAACACCTCCTTGCGCTACCCCGACGACACGACCCCGTTCATGAGGGGCGGCAGCGCTAGCCGCATAGGCGATTAACCCTTGCGTCATCGCTGTGCCGAGCAAGCCAACACCGAGCATTCCTGCCAGCAGCATCGAGGTGGATTGCGATACTGCTACCACCACTAAAGAGGCCACCAACGCCAACAATTGCAACGCCATTAGGCGACGACGATTCACCCGATCCCCTAGTGGAACGAGCAGTAGCAAGGCCAAGGCGCAGCCGACCTGAGTGGCCGTGATCACACCGCCAACGGCTGCATGACTGATACCGAAATCCAGGGCCAGAGCATCTAACAGTGGCTGTGCGTAATAGACGTTGGCGACACTTAAGCCGCTGGCCGCGGCGAAAAGTAGCACTAAGCCACGCGGCATATCCGTTTTGACGACCGGTTTGCTGTCATCACGAAGCGATACAGGCAGTACCGAAGACGCCTTCATAGCCACCTCTCATCCAGCTGGTTTCAAATAAAAACTAGTTGGATTGTAGGTAACCTGGTTTTAAAATGCAACTATATAAATTGCCATAAATACATGGAAGGCAAATATCATGCCCCGCCGCAAATCCACACATACTGAAACCTGCCCGGTGGCACGCTCTGTCGACGTTATCGGGGATCGATGGTCGCTGCTTATTGTACGAGATGCTTTTGACGGCATGAGGCGATTCGGTGACTTTCAGCGCAGCCTGGGCATGGCTCGCAATATTCTGGCCGAACGCCTGCGTCGGTTAGTTGAAGCGGATATCCTGGAAACTCGGCCTGCATCTGATGGCACGGCCTATCAGGAATACGTGCTGACAGCCAAGGGCGAGAGTCTATTTCCTGTGGTGGTGGCTCTGCGACAGTGGGGAGAGCGCAACTTGTTTTCACACAGCGAGCAGCACTCCCTGCTTATCGACAAGTCAACAGGGCAGCCGGTGCCCTATATGGCCCCTCAGACCGGTGATGGCGATGTACTGGCCCCGGATGACGCGATAGTAAGAAAACTCTAGTAGCATCATTAGTTAAGCCTCACGGCCATTGCCCAAAACGGTGGAGGAAATACGCCAGGTGAGCTAAGCACTGGCTGGTTGGCATCAACTGATACCGGTACTAGGGCAGGGTGGCATCGGCTTGAGTGGCGCTAATATGTTGCGACTTCATTGCCGACGAAAGCGTAAGGAAGTCCGCCAGTTGCTTAGTGGCACGTTTTTGTGACGCCTGAGCCATCACGAGTTCTAACAACAGCCGCTTGCCGTGCCTTCTGCCGCAACGATAATGGCGATGACACATCTGGTACTTGTCGTCACCATCGGCGGAATGAGTCTCTGGCTTGTGCTGATCCGCATCAGCGGCGCCTCGACGGCATCGAGTTATCACCTTCTTAATCCGTTCTTCGGCGTACTACTCGCTTATCTAATACTTGGGGAGCCGTTGCGCATGGCGGATTTCATTGGGGCTGGGCTGATTGTAATCGGCCTGTTTCTGAGCACTCAGGCAAGGGCGAGAGCACCGCAGTGGTAGGACAGTTGTAGTGCATTAGAGAGCAGTGGCAAAAACCTGATCCAGGTCATGGCCGTAGCCTAAAGTGTGATGAGGAGAGCATGGGATTCAACGAACTTTGCTGCTAGGCTCATTTTACTAGAGCTAAAAAAGCCGCAGGGAACAACCGAATGCCACAGGCACCTCGCATCGAGCTTCACTCCGTTAGCCAACGTGTGCAGGTGCATGTTGATGGCAAGCTGCTTGCCGACTCCAGCCAAGCCCTCGAACTCCGCGAGCGAGGGTACCCGCCGCGCCATTATTTCCCGCGTGAAGATGTGCGGATGGATTTGCTTACCACCTCAGAAACGACGACCCACTGCCCGTTTAAAGGCAGCACGGTGTATTTCTCGCTAGGCGAAAATAAAGATATTGCCTGGAGCTACGAACAGCCGATTGAAGGGATGGAAATAATAGCGGGTAGGGTGGTGTTTTATGAGCAAATTAGCAAATGACGCCTTTCGACCCAAAGCGGTCATTCTTGGAAATACAGCAATGGAGCGAATTTTTGGATATGCAGCCTAACTAAAACTATTAATAAATGGATTTGTTTTTTAGACTGCATTTATCGGATAAACATGCAGGCGCGTTTACCAGTTATAAGGTGGGCAGTCTAATACTTGTTATGAATATTCAATACAGTGAAGAATATATGAATAATTATTTGTATTTAATAGTAGAAAGTGATTTTGATGGGAGACTAGCTTCTGCGTTCCTGTCAGCGGCAGGAATCCCTACTGACCAAATAGAATTTATTGCTGCAAAAGGTGCTATTAGTGCAAAACAAAAAGCAAAAAAAATCATTGAAAGAGAATCTAAATCTAAGGTGGCAGTGTTAGTCGACTTAGATTCAAATGATAACTTTGAATCTGAACGAAAAGCAGCAGCTAAATATAATATTGATGATTCAGATATCACTGTTTTCACAGCGGTTCCTGAAATTGAATCCTGGTTGTTTGCTGATCTAAACGCAGTAAAAATGAAAGCTAGGAACCAAGAGCGAGCAAGCGAGTTGTTATCAAGAGTATCTCTACCTGACGATATTCCGTATCCCAGGTACCTAGCTACAAGACTTTTCAAACTGGATGAGAAGTTTGAGCTAGTTAGTCAAGATATTAATATAAGATTAGCTGCTTCTAGATCGCCTTCTCTTAGGAAGTTTATTGCTGGGGTTGGAGAAATTTTAGGTGTTGAGGTGACACTGAACTGGGAGCGTGAATACGTAAGAACAGCCGGAAGAGATATTTTTTCTAAGCTAGTAGATGAAGTTACACCTGCTGAAGTTGTTATATATAAAACACTTAGTGGTCAGTCTGTCACTGCTGGAGAAATGGCTAGAGAAATCCATAATGGTACAGAAGTCGGAATTTCTTACTCAGTTGAAGTTTTGAGAGTAGCTAGAGACCTACTTAGTAGAGAGGCTAATAAGAAATAGTATGATTTCATTCGTTACTAGTTATGATGAAGCGACACTTTGTAATTATGAGGTGTATGTCAATTGTGGTATCAATCCGACTATTTCATTGTTATCTAATGATGCCACAGCTGCAAACCTAGTCTCTGAGCTAACCCAAACATCGAGAAATGTTTTTGCAATGTCTCATGGGGATAGTAATAAGTTTTGCGACCAACAAGGTAATGATACTTTTACTGTTGATAATTTGGTGACATTATCTAATGGAGGGCCATTCAATGTTTTCGCTTATGCTTGTAACACTTCAAGAGTGTTGGGGAAAGTAGCAGCTCATAATAATATTAGGTGGTTTGGATTCGTTGATCTTATCAACCCTCCGGATACAGATACGTCTCTACAAAATATATATGTTGACATTTTTAATTTTATATTTGTTAACTTCCCTAATGTGTCTTGTAATACTTCTGCAATGCAGTTTCTTGACCAATTAAAGTCGTTATGCGATAGAAAGCTCGCAGATATAGACGCAATAGCTTCATCAAATCATGAGTTACCTGTTGTATCTGCATACTCAAGTGTAAAACAGATATGGGAGAAGCAAAAAATATGGCTATCAGGAAATAACTCGGTTGTTCACCCTGAAGCACCTGACCACATTTATTGGTAGCATATTTATAACAAAGCATTTAAGAGTGATTCCCAACGATAATGCGGTGTTAAAGCGCTATATTAGTGACTGCTAAAATCCCGCTCCTGGCCGGGTGCAGAGCTTCAAGCTACTCTGATAGTGGAGCTGCAGTTGACGACCCAAAGCGGTCATGCCGGGAAATGCAGCAGGAGCGCGAGTTTGGATATATAGCCTAATGGGAATTAATATCTTAAAGAGTCATAGGCTTGAGAGAATCTGGCAGGCTGCATTTGCGGGAAAAAAGTGCCAGCAGGCTCATTCAATCATAGAGCGCGCCGTCTAATACGCTTTTAGGCTTCAGTTTAAATACGTTCACAGGGGGGTATAAATTGATAAAATATCAATATCCACCACTAAAATCTTGGGATGACTTTGAAGAGCTGTGCTCTGATCTTTTCAAGAGAGAATGGAATGATGATTTAGTCCAGAGGTATGGTCGGCAGGGATCGACTCAGCATGGGGTTGATATCTATGGAAAATCTGAAAGCTCAGGAAAATACACAGGAATTCAGTGTAAAGGTAAACAGATATATCCTGAAAAAAATATAGATATAGAAGAAATAAAAAAGGAGATAGAGAAGGCAAAACACTTTCCTTCAGAACTGGAAATTCTAATATTTGTCACAACTGCATCTAGAGCTACAAAAGTGCAAGATCACATTAGATCCACTAGCATCTCTAACCGGGAGAATGGACTGTTTGATATTGGTGTTTTGTTTTGGGATGATATTGAGTCATTAATCAATAAACATAAAATTGTGGCAGAAAGGTTTTATGGAAGCATCGCGTCTTCTTGTATGGAGGATAGTGATCGATATTCCATTGAGAAGGTTAAGGTGGGATTAAACTATGAATCTTTTATTGTTCCCCTCAAGGAGGAACTATTCTCTCCTAACTTTGATAGTCGACTTATTGATCCCTTATGTGATTTTATAGAGCTGGAGAGAAACCCTCATGTTTGCTTTTCAAATGAAGAAATAAGTTACTTGTTTAAAAGGCTAACAATAGTCGCAAAGCGTATTGTAGATTTAGTAGACAGGCATTCCTTTCCTTGTATTACCCCTAAAGGGTCTTATAATGAGATACCGTATAAATATCATGCTAATGGATCCAAACAGCAGAAATTATTGCTAGATACAATTGATGAGTTAATTTTTGATTCAAGAGAGTTCTTTGATACGTACATATTATTCATAGAGCGCACTCGAGCTTTAGCCTAACACCTATGAGCCTTCTGCCTGTCAATAAGCCGCAGTATTTTTTATTGGCCGCGTAAGCGGTCAATATCAAGTCCCTGAGCCAGTGATCCTACTTCATCTGTCATCGTTGGCGGTTGGTGGCTTACAGCAAACACCTATTGAGGCTCTCTAACGTGGTGGTTCACCACTGCCAAACCGGGTTGCTCCTTGCAGGTGGGTCTGGGGCACTAGACATTCATCGGTTAACCAGCATCTGTCCTATTCAAAAAGCGGGTTACTTTATAGTCCCAGTTAGTTTCAGGTTCAGCGCCGGTGTAAGCCCACTCGCTCAGGGTGTTGGTGCACGCCAGCAGGATGGATAATCAAAGCGACGGGCTTCTAGTTGGGTGTAGAAGTCGGGTTTTAGATATAAAAATCAGTCAGCAGACACCCGGTTTCAGCACACTCCGTGATGATCCAGTTAGACATTGATCATCATCCTGCTGCGTGACTAACTCGTTAAAAAGCGTTGTTCATCAAACACCTTTTCGTTCTTTAACATGAAATAGACCGCACGCCCCAGCTTGTGGGCCAGAGCCGATAAAGCTTTGGCTTTACTCATGCGTTTCTGGAAGCGTTGCAGCAGCTTTTGTGCACCTGGATTGCCGCGCAGATAAAGCACCGCAGCCTCAGAAAAAGCCCACTTCAGATGGGCATTACCAATCTTGTTGCCCTGGGTGCCATAGGTCTTACCAGCTGATTCGGCTTTGCACTTGATTAGTCGGGAGTAGGAGGCAAACTTCTGGACAGATTCAAAACGCCGAATATCACCGACTTCATACAGAATAGTGAGCGCTAAAATACGGCCAACGCCGGGAATGGTGGTTAATAAGTGGTAGTAGGTCGGCTGATGCTTTTTAGCCTGCTTTTCCAATAGCCATTCCACCTGGCTTAGTTCCCGGTGGTAGCACTCTAAAACGGCCATATCTAAATCGATATTGCGCTGAACGAGCGGGTCATCAAAGGTTCTGCCCAGTTGCTCTCTGGCACTGACATTTTTCAAATTGACCTTGTTGGGTGGCAGATTGTACTGACTCGTGGTGTTGACCACATGAGCTTTGAGATCCGCACCGTGTCGAACGAGCCCAGTGCGACGACGAAGTAAATCCCGTGTTGCTCGCATGCTACGAGGGTAGGCATACGCGAGGGGAAAGTTGCCACCGCGGATAAGCGCCGCAATCTTGTAAGAATCCACGCGGTCATTCTTTGTTTTACCGCCATGAATGGCCTTCATATAAAGGGCATGACCGAGAATGAAAGCAATGCCCTGGTCTTCACAGAAATCGGCGATCCAGTACCAGCAGTGCATGCATTCGACGCCGATGATCAGCTCGTCCAGGTAGGGTTCGATCAGATGAAGCAAAGGTTCTGGTTTGGCTGGAATCTCTTTATGCAGAAGGGTGTCGCCCTGCTGATCCAAGATACAGACATACAGGCTACGGGCATGCAGATCAATTCCACAGTAGTGACGGTGAGTGCTATTGTAAAAGTTCATTGAGTCTTCTCCTGTTAGGTTTGGTCGCCTTTTCAGCTTAGCCAAACAGGCTGAGCTGGGGGAGAAGGCTCAATGAGTATCAAACACATGTTGTCGGACTGGTTTTCCGCTGCTCTTCAAACCAGCCGTAAATGTGGGTATTAAAGCTCTATATCAGTGTCTCCTAAAGGATCGCTCCTGGCCGAAAACCGACACCACTAGCGGTAATGTCGGCTTTGATTACAACCTCCCCATACCACTAACCCTCATAACCTCCCTAGCCACCGCATCATTCAAAATCCCCCGTTTGGCCTCAATTAAAGTGAGTCATTCGCGGGCGTGTGTGATACCGGTGTAGACCCGCTCGCGGGTGAGGATAGGGTTGGGCGTTAGCAGCAGGCGGTATGCAGGAACTCCGAGCCCTGGGATTTGTGTATCGTCATCGCGAATACGGCTGCTACCGCGTGCAGGTGGGAGGGCAGTACTCAGTTGATGGGGTTTTCCGGGTCGCTGGCTGGGAATACGACGCTGAGTAATGATTTACCCGGCGTGCGCATGTCCGGCACCGCAAGGGTAATGCTAATGTCGCCGTTCATCAGTTTCAGGCCGCAGTCATTCTGCGTCACCAGTACCTGGCGGCCTTCGTACCAGCTTATTCAATGCGGCGTGATCATTGATTACCTTGGCGTTAGCTCTAATCAGCTAATGCTGCCAACGTCTTGTGAGGGAAGGTGCTGTCATTCAGTGGTACGAATGAAAGCCTCCGCTGAAGGAGATAAATTACGGTAACCCAACACAAGATCGAATTGAGCTTCAGAACCCGATAACGCACGATAGCCGATTCGGTCTCCCTGAAAGCCACTCATGCTTTCGGGAACAATAGATACGCCGCCTCCGACTGCTACCAACGACAGCACGGCATGCATCCCGTGTGCCTCTTGCGTCACCCTGGGTACAAAGCCTGCATTGGCGCAAAGGCGGATAACCTGCAGGTGAAAGCCACGCCCCTCCACCATTGGCCATAGAATGAAAGGTTCGTCAGAGAGGTCAGCAAGCGTTAATGCTGGCCGCCTACAGAGAGGATGATCTTTCGGGATGGCCATGCACAAGCGGTCACTATCGAAGTGTATTTGCTCGATATCTTCAGCATTCGTAAGCGGTGGGATCAAAACACCCACGTCCAGTGTTCCGTCGCGCAACGCGCCAATCTGTGCAGCAGTCGTTGCCTCACGTAGCTCAAGACGAACCTCAGGATGGCTTGTCCGAAATTCACGAATGACATCAGGTAGTCGCCCATAAAGCGAACTTCCCACATAACCTAGGCGCACTAAACCTGCTCTGCCTGCCGCGACATCTCGTGTTGCGGTAATGGCTTGTTCTGCTCGTCGAAGCGTTTCGTATGCTTCATCAAGGAATCTCTTTCCCGCAGGGGTTAAGCCAAGAACACGGTTGCCACGCTCAATCAGGGTGACATTGATATCGCCCTCCAGCTTGCGGATCGCGCTGGTAAGAGGGGGCTGCGACATATTCAATCGCGCTGCAGCACGGTGAAAGTGTAATTCTTCCGCCACAGCCACAAATTGCTCCATTGCACGCAAGGTGATATGAGCTTTGGTGTCTGTCGTCATGCTGTAACTCCGAATATGCCATTAGTAATTCAATGCTCTTATGATATTAAAAATATATCAAATCACCATATTATTAGTATTTTATGTATTGTATTGCCCGTTTCATACTTTCACTAGTGTTCTCAGAAAGAACGGAGTGTGAAATGGTGAATTTTAAAGGGCAGGTGGTACTTATCACTGGATCAGGTCGCGGGCTTGGTTTTTCGTATGCTCAATGCGTTGCACGACTTGGTGCAACAGTTCTGATCCAGGATAACGGTGCCGGTTCTGATGGTAATGGAGCGGATCCACAGGTTGCGGAGCTTGCAGCAGAGCAACTTCGGTTGGAAGGTCTGGATGCAAGAGCAGTATCAGCAGATATTGGAACGCGTGAAGGCTGCCATGCACTAGTACGCAGTGCTCTGACAATCAACGGACGGTTGGATGCTCTGATTCATAATGCAGGGTGGGTAGCCTATGAAAACATTGACGCTATAGAGGAACGCGCCTTTGACCAAATGATGGCCATCGCCGCGAAGGCACCTCTTTGGCTCGCACAGGCAGCTTGGCCTGCGATGAAAGCAGCGGGCTATGGCCGCATCGTCATGACCACTTCTTGTCGAGCGCTCTACCCACAGTATGTTCAGAACGGGCTCGCTTCCTACGCGGCTGCCAAGATGGCGGTGGTGGGAATCATGAATGTGCTTGCTGCTGAAGGCAAAAAGGATGGGATTATCGTCAATGCGGTTTCGCCCGTTGCCAAGACACGCATGTGGGGAATAGAGGGTGAACCAGATGAACTGCGTCCTACCGATGTCGCGCCAGGCGTGGCGTATCTTGCATCTTCGCAATGCGCCGAAAGTGGTTGGATACTGCGTGCCGCGAACGGGCAGTTTCATGCCACCAGGGCGATGGAAGCGGAGGGTGTGGATTATCCGCGTGATCTGCGTGCAGTACGTGTCTCAGTGGCGGATGAAATGGCGGCGAACTGGTCGCTGATCGCTATTCCTAGCGTGGAGCCTCGCTCATGAACGAGGTAACCGTGGCATTTGCAAGCCAAGCAGTGCTGGGGGAGTCGCCTGTTTGGAGCCCATCCATCGCTCGGCTTTTGTGGGTAGATACCCTGGGGGCCTCGCTCAATATATTCGACCCAATAACGGGCCAAAATGTCGCGCATGCTATGCCCAGCCCGCTGGGCTTTGTCGCTGAGACACCGGCTGGCCGGTGGATCATTGGCACCGGTTGTCATGTTGAGCTAGTCGGTAGGTCAGGTGAGAGGCAGCGAATAGCGACCGCGCCGCATGCCCAAGAAGGGTACCGGCTCAATGATGCTAGCCTCGACCCTTCAGGCCGCCTGTGGGTAGGCTTGATGAATGAAGAGCTAAAAGCAGGCTCGGGCTATCTTTACCGACTTGATCCTGATGGCGCGTGGCACACTGTCGATTCGGGATTCACGCTCATTAATGGAATTGACTGGAGTCGTGATAGGAGCACGCTCTATGTGACAGACTCCCGGAAAGGTGTCATCTACGCCTATGATCACGACCCCTTATCCGGTGAGGTTAAAAACCGACGATCCCTCATCCTTATCAGCCCCAATAAAGGCAAGTCTGATGGGCTGACTGTAGATAGGGAGGGGTTCCTGCTCAGTGTTCTGTTTGATGGCGCTGCTATCGCCCGGATATCTCCAGAAGGATATATCGCTAGTACGATTGCGCTCCCTGTTCCACGCCCTACGAGCTGTGCCTTTGATGCTACGGGCCAACACCTCTTCGTTACCTCGGCACGACTTGGTTTGTCCAGAAGCGAGATAGAAAGAGCGCCTGCATCGGGGGCGCTGCTTCGAATTGACTATAAACAGGTGACGGCATGAAGTTACGACTAACCTTCATTAAATAATGTTGAGGTCGCAGGTACGTATTGCCCAAGAGAGCATTGCGCATCGTCTGCCTCTCATATATAGCGGTCATGAGCACTGTTCAAAAGCGTGTATTATCGTGGGGGGCACCATGACGAAACAAAAATTGATTCTGCTATTCGATGGGACGTGGAACGACCCTGAAGACCAAACCAATGTTTATCGTATTACCCGGCTGATCCATGATGACGATGATGGTATCAGGCAGCGGTTCTATTACGACCCCGGCGTAGGGACATCCAAATTTCAGCGCTTTACCGGCGGAGCCTTCGGTTACGGGCTGAGCAAAAACCTTCGGGAAGGCTATGATTGGCTGGCAAGGCGTTACAGCGAAGGCGATGAGATATGGATATTCGGGTTCAGCCGCGGTGCCTACACCGCCAGAAGCCTGGTGGGGCTGATTCGTAAATGCGGGCTAGTGCATGTCGTCACGCCAGGGCTGCTCGATAAGGCCGAAAGTATTTATCGAAACCGCGATTTGCACCCCGATTCTGACGTGTGCAAAGGGTTCAAGGAGAGCTTCAGCCGCCAGCCCAGGATTCATTTCATTGGTGTGTGGGATACCGTTGGCGCGCTGGGCGTGCCCGGAACCAACCTGTTCAAAAGCAAATACGATTGGCACGATACCGAGCTTTCCAGCATTGTCGATCGTGCCTATCAAGCAGTCGCGCTGGACGAACACAGAGCGACCTACAACGTATCGCTCTGGACAAGCAAGGATGGCAAGCAGAAAACGGGCAATCGCGACGTAGAGCAGTGCTGGTTTATCGGCGCCCACGCCAATGTAGGCGGCGGGTATGGCGCTGACGACACACTGGCCGATTTATCGCTGAGCTGGATGTTAGCCAAGGCGCAAAAGGCAGGCTTAAAAGTGGCACCCTACGAAGTTGCTGAGGATGCCTGGAAGACAGCACCCAAAGATTCGTTTTCTGATTTCCTGAAGGGGTTCTACGCCAGATACAAACGCCTTGGAAAGACAACTGACGGCCGATTTTACCGACAATATTCGGAAGTGATGCCAGAGCAGTGTGCGGTGAATATTTCAGTCGATGAGAGTGTTTGGAAGCGCTGGGCCGATACAACGTGTGAGTACCGGCCACGTACCTTAACCGATGCCCGCCTTTCCCCACCGGAGGAGTAGATCGGGCGGGCACTTTTGATTGGCATAGGCGGCCTTCACGCCAGCACCCAACCAGCTAAGCGATAATTATGATCACCACTTTAGCCGACCCCATCACCATTGCCCTTGCTCAACTGCCCGTTAGCAAAGCAGCGGTAGATGAAAACCTGCAAATGCATGTGGCCTATATAGAACGCGCCGCCGCGTTAGGAGCGCATGTCGTTGCCTTTCCAGAGCTCTCGCATGAGATCGCTCGAAAATTCCTTGAGGAACTGCGGAAGAAAGCGGCAGCTAGTGATGATGGTTCCGTTTACGGTGAGCGAGACAGAGCGCTTCAGGATATAGAATTCTTGCTTAGCAATCCGTCAACGGATGGCGTAAGGCGCCTGTTGTCGCCAACAGCTAACCTTCAAGAATTATCGTTGCAGAATGGCTGGGGTGACGAGTTCAACGAGCTGGCATCTAAACTAGAGTCAGTGCTGGGGATTTGCTAAGGTGTTGGGCTTCGATCACCGTATAAAGCTCAACAAATCAATCAAGTACGTTCCGGGCCTGACGGCCCTGCACCGGACAGCCTTGTCGCTGCTTCGCTCTGCCAAGGCTGCCGCTTATTTTCAGCGTTAGGACGTATGAAACAAGTTCTAAAAGTCTTACTGGCAATCCTGCTGGCGCCGATAGTTCTCTACCTTTCAATAGCCGGGTGGTCATATCTCAAGGGGCAAAGTCTGCTGCCTGAAACTGAAAACCTTGAGACAGTTTATCTATTTCGGTTTCAAGACGATCGCGAGGTGGTGATTCGTGACCCGTTCGGTCAGATACGGAGATCGTGGGGCGCGAGCGCAGACTCGATCGTGGAAAACGGTGGCGTTCGCACTGTAGTTTTCACTGCGCCAGCCATACTAAAATCGTCGGTTGATTCAATTGAGCCCCAAGAGACAACCGTTCGAGTCAAAGGGTACATGGGCGTCTCCACTGACGATCTAACCTTTACTGTTGACGAAAATGGTGTCATCAGCAGTGACAACTGGCATGGGGGATAGAATGCCTAACCATTTAGTCAACGGGACGCCACCTGTACTTCGCTCCGTTGAAGCCTATTGCCAGTAATGTTATGAATTTAAAGGACTTTAAATGAAAGCTAAATTTCTAGCATTAGTGAGCGTAATTATATTTATCGCTAGCTATGCATTTTTTCTCAAGATTGCTTGGCCCGTATATACGCCAGACCAAGATGTTAATTATCTAATTGAGATAGCTTACTCTCTTATCACGGTAGGTTTACTCTCTGCTTTTATATCCGCACTAATTTGGATTTTTAAAAGATCAAATTATTTACTATGTTTACTTGTTTCTGTGTGTATTACATGTGGTCTTGGTATAGCCCTCTTACAGTTCATGACATTTCTAATTGTGAAAACGTCAGAGTACTATTCATAACAAGATAAGCGAGCAGGACTTATTTTGCTGTCGCTTCGCTCCAAAAAACGCAAAATAAGCCTCTGGAGGCTGTAGCAAAACCCCACTGATACTAAGTTTTGGTAGGTTGGAGAAAACAAATGAGGAGTGACCAGTATGTCCTGCTTCAAGGCTTATCACTACGATCAGAACGCCATGGTGGCGATCAACTCAACTACCAAGATCAGCTCCAGCCAGGCACCCTTGAACACGCTGTGCTGGTGTGCCACGAACAGGACTTGTCATTGATGGCTGCAAGATGTCCTCCGGTGCCTAAAGAGTGGTCGGACACATTCAAAAAATTGGGCGAGAAGAGGGGATTACCAGGATGGCTCAGCCAGATGACTGGCTGAGCCAAAAAAAGGACGACAGGCGATAGACGTGACTCGAAATCGGTTTTTTATGTAGCCTCGTTAGGTGTAGGAGATGCTGAGATGTTTGAGTTACTCATAGCGGGAATTTCCATATTTGGTGGGGGGAGTTGGAACTGCACCCATGAATATGAGTACCCTCAGCAAAGCGTAAGAGAAACATTTGTAAGCAATATTCAATACGCTGAAGATTTTTCATATGTTGCTTCAAACAAAATAATTTATAGCCATCTAGATGATGAAGAGGTGTTTGCTCAGTTCTCCTACGAAGAAGAGGGTGTGGCCAAAGTACAGGGTAACCAGTTTTACCTCGACGGGCGTGCGTTCAATGTAGTAAAGGATTTCGACAAAATCGGACATTTCAAAGATGGATATACTAACAAGGTTACGGAATTTCTTAATGCGCCGCTGAGCTCTGAAGAGAAGACCCTGACTGTAATCTCAAGAAGTAGCACCAACATGGTAGTTGAACATGAACAGTCCGGGACAATTACGCAGTGCTGGGCTCTAAAAAGTGAGTCGTGAAGCAACTAACCATTCGCGTCACGCGGACACTATCTTGGCTGGGACGGCTTAAGCTTAGCTTTGAGACTGCTCCTGGCCGAATGCCGCTGCTAGCGAGCCTGAGCGGTCTTTCACTATGGCCGGGAAACGGTTGATGGCAGCAATTAAGAGCCGACCTGAAAAGATCCTTTGACGATATTCAAAACTTACTAATTGAGGGGGTATACCTCACGGCGCCGTACCTACTCGCACTGATGGAGACATAATACATATCGAAACCAATATGCCGCGTGCATGGAAATAACGATACTAGGCCTTAGCATCCCTAATATGAATCAACAGGCTGCTTCGGATCAGGCCGAGTGATCCTCATCATCAAAAATTTTCTCGATGGGCAAACCGAATGCGCGAGAAATTTGAAAAGCAAGTGTCAAACTTGGGTCGTACCTGCCATTTTCAATCGAATTAATCGTCTGACGAGAGACGCCCAAGATAGTAGCCAAACCTTGCTGCGACCAATCGTGCTGAGCTCGCAGCTCTTTAAGCTTGTTTTTCATTGATATCGTTTCTTAGCGATCATTAATCCAACAATCCACATCATCGCCATTACGGGCCAAACCCATAACCATGGTAGATGAGGCGCGCCGATGTTTTCCATGAACCCATAGCTAAACGTGAACAGAGCGGAGGCTGCGAAGGCGAACCCCAGAGCTTCGAACTGAATGCGTAGTTGCATCTCATCTAGCCGTCGCAACTGCCGAACTACCGCCCAACACATAAAGGCCGCAGGGATAACTGGGGAAAGGGTGATGGCCGCACGAACTACAAAATCGGCATCCTGAAATTGTGTCAGAGCGATCAATGATGCCACCAGCACAACCATGTAACACGCTAACGCAGCGCCCAACTCGTAAAGGTATTTCATCTATGTAGCCTCAAGTGTAAAGCAAGCTTTACGTTAGCTAATTTCAGACTGATAGTAAAGCTCGCTTTACATAATTTGACCGTCGTACGATGCGTTTTTGGAAGCACATCCCTGAAAATGGCTACGGTGGCTTGAATTATATTTTTGGGGCCAACGAGAAATAGAAGAGGATTATCCATGGATAATTGATACCACTCAGCGCGAGCGACACATGCTGTCACTGAAGGCACTATAAAAGGGGCTCGAAAGATCTTTTCGCGATGTGTTTCCTTCATTCGCCCCTCGTCTCAACACACCAACGCTCCCGCCTCGCAAATAACAGTATACTTAAGAATAAATAGCGGGCCTTCAGCAAGCAAGTTTGTCGGGTTGGCGTCAACCGACACCCATATCAGGGCGATGTAGCAGCGGCTAGGGGAGGGCTGGCGCCTGTGACTTCATTGCCGACGAAAGCGTAAGGAAGTCCGCCAGTTGCTGGGTGGCACGCTTCTGTGACGCCTGAACCATCACGAGTTCAACCATCGGCAGCTCCGGAAATCCCTCCCGCTTGCCTAGAATAATGTGGTCTTCAGCAAGCGCACTGGCGGGCAGCACACCGATGCCGAGACCAGCCGACACAGCGGCACGAATATTGTCATAAGAGGCACTGACATAAGCGCTGTAGCCGTGCTTTCCGGGCTGATCCAATGCGGCGAGTGCTGCGCTTCGGTAGCAACAGCCATCAGGAAAGATAACAAGTGGTATATCAGACATACGGTCAAAATCATGCCGTTGCGTGGCCACCCAATGGAGAGGCTCTCGCCGCAGCAGATGACACTGCCAGCGCGGGTCGCTTGGCGTGAAGTCTCCCACACACTTGAATATGGCGAGATCAAGGCCGTTACTGTCGAGCTGGTGGAGCAGTTGCGAGGAGAGCGCAGAGACAACTTCCAGACGCAGATTGCGGTTTAGCTCGGCGCAGCGGGAAATGGCTCCATGTAGATCCACCACCTTGAAATCATCGGGAACACCAATCAGCAGACGTCCGGCGATTTCGGGTTGCTGCATGGCACTCACCGCCTCAGACGTACGGGCAAGTATCTCATTGACGGCGGGAAGAAACCGCTCGCCGTCTGCCGTCAAGCCAAGGATGTGACCTTGGCGACGCTCCAGTAACTTGCAGCCGAGTATTTCCTCTAGCCGTTTTAGGCTTTGTGTGACCGCTGATTGGCTGCGGTACAACTGAAGACCTGCCTGCTGAAAACCATTGCCTTCGGCCAACAGTACGAAAGCGCGCAGGTGTTCCAGCGTGACTCGCCTATCGCCCAAGGGGGAAGGTTGGCAATCAAACACACTGCATCTCCGCATTGAACATTAATTTATCTAATTATGAATGGTTAATAATTAATTTCCACTGCATGTAACTCCCATGCACCATCAGTTTTATGGCGATGAAGCAAAAGCAAGCTGGCGCTTTTAGGGGGCTGCATGAACAATTTCGTATTAACTGGTTTGGTGATCATTTTCAGTATTGTTTGGAGTTCGGCATTTATAGCTGGTGCCATTGCACTGACTGATTTCGACCCCTTTACGCTGCTCACCATCCGGTTCTTATTGAGTGCGTTACTGATGCTGCTCATTTGCCTTAGTTGTGGCGGATTCAACTGGTCAACCCATGGGGATCGCATCGCTATCCGGCGCGGATTGCTGCTCGGCGTTCTTAACAACGCTCTATACCTGGGGCTGAGTTTTGTCGCCTTGCAAACGGTTCGCCCCCAGGTCGTTATTGTGATTGTCAGCTGCACGCGCCACTAGCCACAAGTTTGCTATCAGCATGGTGGGGCGTAGAACCCCTTTCCCCAATTAAGTTACTCGGTGCGGCGCTGGGTTTAGTGGGAGTGGTGGTCATCTCTGGCGTTGCTAGCGGGGTGCAGGTCGATATTTGGGGAGTTCTTATGGCGACTGGGGGCATGCTCGCCTTTGCCAGTGGCACCGTGTTCTTCCGCGGCCAAGGCGCAGGCCTTCCCGTCTTGCAGGCTAATTTCTGGCAATCCATAGCGGGCGCTGTCGCTCTTCTTCCCATGGCAATGGTGTTCGGGCAGCCGCTTGCCGTGCCTTCTACCGCTACGATGATAGCGATTGCACATCTGGTACTTGTCGTCACTATCGGTGGGATGAGTCTCTGGCTAGTGCTGATTCGCATCAGCGGCGCTTCGACGGCATCGAGCTACCACCTTCTTAATCCGTTCTTCGGCGTACTACTCGCTTATCTAATACTAGGGGAGCCGTTGCGCGTGGCGGATTTTATTGGGGCTGGGCTGATTGTAACCGGCTTAATTCTTACTACTCAGGCAAGGGCGAGAGCACGGCAGCGTTAGGGCAGTCGTAGTGAATTAGAGAGCAGTGGCAAAAACATGATACAGGTCATGGCCGTAGCCTAAAGTGTGATGAGTAGAGCATGGGATTCAACGAACTTTGCTGCTAGGCTCATTTTACTAGAGCTAAAAAAGCCGCAGGGAACAACTTAATGCCACAGGCACCTCGCATCGAGCTTCATCCCGTTAGCCAACGCGTGCATGTGCATGTTGATGGCAAGCTGCTTGCCGACTCGACCAACGCTCTCGAACTCCGCGAGCGCGGCTACCCGCCATGCCACTACTTCCCACGCGAAGACGTGCGGATGGATTTGCTTAACACCTCAGAAACGACGACCCACTGCCCGTTTAAAGGCAGCACGGTGTATTTCTCGCTAGGCGAAAATAAAGATATTGCCTGGAGCTACGAACAGCCGATTGAAGGGATGGAAGCAACGGGTAAGGTGGCGCTTTATGAGCAAATTAGCAAATGACACCTTTAGATCCAAAGAGGACGTTCACTGAAACCATAATTTGCGGGAGCTTTTAGCCAACACTGCGCGTTTTTATGGTGACGTTTGCATTATGAGTGCGCATATTTCTGGAAAAGTATGCTTTAAATTTCGGTAAAAAAATGGTTTATAAGAAGGCGCTGTATGCTTATGCGCCTTCTTGAAAAAATGATCATTGAGTTAACACGCATGCGCATAAATAAAACTGTTAAATTTCCAAAGAGGGAGCACTCTAGATTTATGGATATACAAGACTACTTGTCAAAACTAAATAGTGACTCTCAGCAAGTGTTTAGTGAAACTATTCGAGAAAAAGAAAAGCTAGGTACTCTACATCACTTATCTTCATGTATTTACGAGTTTTCAGATTGTTTGCTTGACCCTCAAGAAAAGCAAATGCTAGTTACAGTTAGTACGCAGCTTGAATCGGCAACTCTAAATTTGGTTCTAGGATTATACCGGCAGGCTTTTGCCTCATTAAGATTAGCACTAGAGATGGGATTGGCCACAATGTATTTCTCAGTCAATAAAATGGAATTGCATGAATGGCTCGATGGCCGTACTGATATTAAATGGTCAAAACTAGTAGATGAAGAAAATGGAGTATTATCCAAAAGGTTTTCAAATGCGTTCTTTACTGAATGCTCCTCATATACGGATGGGTATAGAGATAAAGCTATATCTACCTATAGAAAACTCTCAGAATATGTACATGGTAATAATGAGACTTGGGAGAAAAGTGGTCTTAAATTAGGCTATAAACCGGACTTATTAGAATTCTATTTTGACAGCTTTAAGTCTGTTTCAGAAGTTATTTTATTTGTTGCTGTATGTCGGTACACGAGATTAATCGATGAAGCTACTCGAGAATCTTTACAATTTATCCCAGAGGAATTTAGTCATATTTCTGAGATAAGAAAACTATTTGGTAGTGCATAGGAAAAGAAATGAGTGAATTTCACCTTAGAACAGAAAGTATTAAACAGTCGGATATTTTGAATCTGTCCGTTGTAAATTCTGCAGATAGAAATATATTGGAAGCTCTGAAGTCAAATGAGCCGTGCTTGTTGGAGGGGTCTAGAGGTACTGGTAAGTCATTTTTAATGAGAGTGGCAGAGTTAGAGTTAGAGGAGGAAAGCAGTGCAAATGTAACGGTTTTTGTACCGTTTAATATGAGTTCGCTTATAACAACTGAAGATAATCTTCAGTTTTACCACTGGATGCTGGCTAAAACTCTAAAATATTTGCTAAATAAGCTGAGGAGAAAAGGGGTTGTGGTTTCTGGTTTAACTGCAAACCTTCTTAGTAATGATGAAAGCGATACTGATGACGGAGTGCAGGTAAGCTTAAAACAAATCGTCAAGATGTTTGAGGATTCTTATAAGGGGGATTCAAAGTTAGATATTTCGTCTCTTCCAGACATAGAGGATGTGAAGGAAGCGATACTGCTGATTTGCGAAGAAAATTCGATAGACAAAGTCGTGTTTTTTTTCGATGAAGCCGCCCATGTTTTTAGACCGGAACAGCAGAGACAATTTTTCAATCTATTTAAAGATCTTAGATCGCCATTTATAAGTTGTAATGCAGCTATATACCCAGGAGTGACTCATTTTGGGGATTCGTTTGAACTTATTCACGATTGTGTCTATAAAAAAATAGAACGAAATATATCTGATTCCGATTACCTACAGTATTTTAAAGATATAGTATTTAAACAATCTGATGATAAGCTGAAGTTAGATATTGATAGACAAAGGGATCTATTTAATACCTTGGCACTTTCGTCAGGCGGCAACCCTAGAATGTTGTTAAGAACTCTTCAGGAATTGTCAAAGATCAACACTTCAAATGTTAATTCAGTGATTAAGTCATTTTATAGAAATCAAATATGGTTAGAGCACACTGAACTAGGTGAGAAATATAAAGGACATCAAGGAGTAATTGATTGGGGGAGAGATTTTTTAGAGAATACAGTAGTGCCGCGGGTTGAAGCTTATAATAACTCAAGAAAAGAGAAAGGGTTAGACGAGTCAACGATTTACTTTTGGTTGCACAAAGATTCACCGGAGGCCGTTAAAGAGTCTTTAAGGTTGTTGACCTATACAGGGATTATTCGAATGGTTGACAGCGCAGTCAGGGCTACTAGAGCAGAACTAGGAACAAGGTATGAAATTAAATATGGTTGTATAATTTCACTTGAAAGTAGTCCGCATGGAGAGTCTGCTGAATTTTATAAAAATCTTTCAATTAAAAAATTCCCTGAATTTGGTAAAAACCACCCTTCATATTCGGGCAGTGATGTATTGCTAAAGGCCGATGATGAACTTCAGTACAAAGAGTCCTTGAAGTCATTGCTTGAGAAATCAATTGATGTTTTAGCTGTGCTTACATCATGGCAAAAAGAGAAACTTAAGTCTGCAGGCATTCAAACAATCGAAAATTTGCACGCTAATACTGAAGAAAGTTTAATTGAAAAAATTTATGGTGTCGGTCCGGCAAGAGCCCGCATTATGAAAAACGCAGCAAACGCTGAACTTCTGGAGTACATATCAGGATGAATGTAACAAGCGCATATTGTCGGACTGGTTTTTCGCTACGTTTCAAACCAGTCGAAAATGCAAACGTTATAAGGCACCACGAGAGTATTTGATTCTGATTGATGGTTGAAGATTATTCAGTTAATAATGAAGAGGAAATAATTTTGAATAAAAAATCAAGTCAAGAGAGTTTTAAGTTTCCTCGTCAAGGAATACTTGAATTTCAAAAGCCATTGTATTATAGATATGAGAGGTTTGATGTAGGAGTGCTTTCCCAGTTAGCCTTAGAAGCCGGGAGCTGGAGCTTCTCTATTATTCATGAAAGAGACAGTATTTATAAAGTTACTCATGAAACAGGCGTGTCTTTCTTTGCTGAACTACAAGAAGGGGCTGGTAAAAATAAAGGCACATATCAAATTAAAGGGTGTGTTAAGAATGTAAATGAACATGTTGATTCATATTTTTATGATGTAAAAATAAACGGGGTTGGTATGTCTGGATGGACTCTACGTCCAGCTCAAATTGGGGCTATTTACTCTCTTTTGTCTCATTGGTCCCTTACTAAAGATGTCGCTACCGTTGTTCTTCCAACGGGCTCAGGTAAAACCGAGACAATGCTAGTTGCAACTCTAGCAGATCAAGCAAAAAGGACTCTAGTAATCGTCCCAACAATTGATTTAAAAAATCAAATTGCTGAAAAGTTTTCGACGTGGGGAATTCTCCGAAAGTTGGGTGTAATCCCAAGTGACGCTACTAACCCATCCGTTCTTATTTTAAACAAAACAGTACTTAATATAGACAGTATATCTAAACTAGAAAGTGCTGATGTTGTTGTATCTACTCCAGGCCTCTTGGCGCGTTCAAAGTCAGGAGTTAAAAAGAAAATGGAAGGACTTTTTTCACATGTTTACTTTGATGAGGCCCATCACGTTAAGGCAGCAGAGTGGGATTCTATTAAAAATTTATTCAAAGATGCGAAAATTGTTCAATTTACAGCAACTCCATATAGGAATGATAGGAAGCCTATCGAAGGAAAGGTTGTATACAACTATCCCCTATCAAAGGCGTTAAAGGACAAGTGTTTTTCAAAAATTTCTTTAGTTGCTGTAGATGAACGTCATCCGAGAAAGAAAGATAAAGCAATAGCTGAAGCGGCTATTGGTAGATTAATGGAAGATAGGAATAAAGGGTTAAATAGACATCGGTTGATGGTTCGTGCCGTAGATAAGAATCATGCTGAAGAGCTGTATTCAAAGTATAGCGGGTGGTTTCCTGATGAAAGGATAGTGTTGGTTCATTCCTCTACAAAGGGTAGAAGAAAGATTGTTGAAGATATAAAAAATGGAAAATACGATATCGTCATTTGTGTAGATATGCTGAAAGAAGGGTTTGATTATCCTGATTTCAAAATTGCTGCCGTCCATGGAGTTCATAAATCTTTAGCAGTATTGCTTCAGTTCATTGGTCGATTCACAAGGACACAAGAAGGACTTGGTGACGCATCATTCGTTGTGAATTATGCCGAAGAAAAGATCTCTATTGAGCTAGAGAATTTATTCCAAGAAGGGTCTGGTTGGGAAGAAGTTATTAGTGAGATTGCGGACGCGAAAAAGGAGGAAGCAGAGACTTTACTCTCGTTTCTTCAAGGTTGTAAGCCTTACTCGGGGTTTGATTCCCCTGAAATAGAGTTAAATCCAAAATTGGTTTATCCCGCTTTAAGTTGTGTTTGCTTCCATAGTGATAAAGTTGATTGGAGTTTTTTCAAGAGTGCGTTCAATTTAAGAAAGTATGCACTTTCACAGCCCTTTCTTAATGCAGAGGAAAATGTTTTTTACTTCACTACACAAAAACGAGAAAAGGTGAAGTGGGCTCGAACTGATGCAATGCGTGACCAAACGTGGGATTTGATTGTTATGCATCATGATTCGTCGTCAAAAATACTTTATGTCGGGTATTCAGAAAAACGTTTAGACGTAGCTACCCTTGTTGAAAAAATCACGGGGGAAAAGGCATCACAAATTAATGGAGATTGTGTTTTTCGTTCTTTTGATTCAATTAAAAGACTAAGTATTATTCATGCTGGTATATTTAAGCCTGCTAATCACCTTCATCGATACTCACGCTTGAGTGGGGCGGATGTTACAACAGAGCTAACAAAGTGGAAAGAAGGTAAAAGATGTCAAAAGTCAGACTTTGTAGGAGTTGGTTTCCGAGATGGCTTTCCTGTTAGTGTTGGGGCCTCAGTAAAAGGAAAAGTATGGAGTCCTGCACGTGTTGGAGACCTAAAAGAATGGAAGTCATGGTGTCTCGATATAGGTCGTATGATAACGGATAATAGCATTGACGCTAACCAGATACTCGAAGATTCTGCGGAAAAAATACAAATAGAGAATTATCCAGATGATCTAATAGTACTAGCGACGGATTGGTCTGAAGAGCTTTACGAGCGCATACACAAACTCACTATCGAAAGGCCTAATTCTCAATCACTAATGCTCTCGGAATGTGCGTTGAGCCATAATTCATGTGTGGGCAATAGAGCTGAGTTCACCTTGCGTTTATTTGATGAGGTCGTTACTTTTTCTATTGTTTTGGGTGGAGAAAAAGGTCATAGTATTCATGGCTTAGATGATTGTAATATAATTATTGAAGGACTTAAAAGCTCCGCCATACCGTTAAGGCAGTTTTTCGAAGAAAATCCACCTACAATGTTTTTGCTAAACGGATGTACCATATCGGGATGTATTCACACGGACTATGGTGAAGCCTTTATTCAGCAGATACCTTCAGAAAGAATTGAAGCTCTTGGTTGGGAAAAAGTTAATTATAAAATTGAATCTCTATATAAAGGAAATAGTAAGCGAGATAATTCTATTCAAGAATATATGATGAAACGCCTTGCTGAACAGGGAGCTAAGGTAGTTTTTAATGATGATAATTCCGGTGAATCTGCTGACATCGTTGCAATTTTCGTAGATAATGAGCTAGTTCGTTTTGAAATGATCCATTGCAAGTATTCAAAAGAAAAATCAGGCTCTCGAATTTCTGATCTATATGAAGTCTGTGGTCAAGCCATCGTATCTCTACGATATAAATGGAAGCCGGAAGAGCTATTGAAGCATATGGAAAGGAGAAATGGGGCAGGCATATTAAAAGATAAGCGGTTCTATCATGGAGGTGTTGTAGATATTGAAGAAATTAGAAAAGCTTTAAGATATACCAATGTTAAATTTGAATTTGCTATAGCTCAGCCGGGAGTTGAAGCGTCGGGCATTTCTCTAGATATGAGAAATTTCTTGGGTTCTGTATATTCAACAATTGTTGAGATGACTGAAACTCAACTTAAATGCTACTTCAATAAATAGTTTGTTGTGATTGTGGAGGATATTTTGGCAGGTTCAAGTGCCGTATAATAATCGCATGTTGGCGGACTATTTTTCCACTGTGCTCCAAACCAACCGAAAATGCGGGCGTTAATTAGAGAGATTTAAAAGCACGCTTCGGCTGAAAACCGACACCACCAACGGTAAGGTCGGCTTTGATTACAATCTCTTCAACCCACTAACCCTCATAACCTCCCTAGTCACCGCATCATTCAATATCCCGCGTTTGGCTTCGATTAGCGTGAGCCAGTCGCGGGCGCGGGTGATACCGGTGTAGACTAGCTCGCGGGTGAGGATGGGGTTGGGCGTTTGCGGTAGCAGCAGGGCAGTGTGCTGAAACTCGGAGCCTTGGGATTTGTGTACCGTCATTGCGAACACGGTTTCTACCGCGTGCAGGCGGGAAGGCAACACCCAGTGAATCGGGTTGTCCGGGTCGCTGGTCGGAAAGGCGACTCTTAAGAGTGATCTTCCTGGCGCTCCTGATGAAGAGCGGGGGTCAGGCACCGACATTGTGATGCCAATATCGCCGTTCATCAGTTTCAGGCCGTAGTCGTTTTGGGTTACCAGCACTGGGCGGCCTTCGAACCAGCCTTTCTCTAACGTGTGGTCGTTGCCAAACAGCAGCTTTTCGCGGCGCAATGTTTTGGCGATGCGCAGGTTTAAACCTTCTACTCCCCAGGGGCCTTTGCGTAGCGCGCACAGTAGCTGAAAGCGGCTGTAGGCGCTCAGCACTTGTTTCGCCCAGGCATCGTAAGCTTTACCGTTCTCTTCAAACGCTAATGCCGTATCAGGCCGTTCACTTGCCAGAGTATTCAGGTAGTGCTGGTAGCCGGTGGGTGGTGCAATCTGCTCGCCTTTGAAATTGGTGCGGCCTTTGCCTGCGTTGGGAAAACGTTCCGGACTGCCGGTGATCACCAGGCGCTCCAGGGCGCTGTCTTCGTTTTGTGCGTCTGGCTTTAACACCAGGTGGTGCAGGTCGGCGTAGCCGTTATTCAGTAAGCCATGCACAGCTTGGTGTTTATCCCGTTCCCGCAATGCCTTATTTAGCGGCTGGTTAATCGCCTGGGCGAGCTGGCCGATGCCGCTTGTTTCAGTAAAGCGGTGGCTTACCCGCAGCATGGTAATGGCTTGGTCCAGCGGCTGGCCGTCCGGGTCGATTAATGCTTCTGGCAGCGGGTGGTCGGTGAGTTCGGCTAGCCATTGCGCCGTGGCGGGGGTGTAGTGGGCGGTGTCGGCGCGGCGGCATAGGTCGCCCAGCACGGCACCTGCTTCCACGGATGCCAACTGGTCTTTATCCCCCAGCAGCACCAGCTTGGCGCTGGTGGGCAGGGCGCTGAGAAGCGCCGTCATCATTTCGATATCCACCATCGAGGCTTCATCCACCACCAGCACATCCAGCGCCAGCGGGTTGGCTGCGTTATGGCGGAAGTGGCGGGTGTCAGCTCTTGCGCCTAATAAGCGGTGGAGTGTGGTGACCTCGGTTGGAATGGCGGCTTGTAGCTGCTCTGGGGCCTTATCTTCGTCGATGTGTCGAACCAAAGCTGAAGCTCCCTCCCACAAGTTGACTAAGCCACTGAAGGGGAGCTTTGCAACTTGTCCGGCGATGGATTCATTCAGCCGTGCGGCGGCTTTGCCGGTGGGGGCGGCTAGTCGAATGCGCAGCGGGTGGGCGTTGGCCTGGCTCAGTTGCAGGGTTTGCAGCAAGGCCAATAGGCGCACCACGGTGGTGGTTTTGCCGGTGCCGGGGCCGCCGGTGATGATCGCGAAAGGGCTGCGAGCAGCGAGGGCACAGGCGTTTTTTTGCCAATCCAGGGTGTCAGTTGCCGGGAATAGTGTATCCAGAGCGCTTTTGAGTATTTGGGGGTGACTATCGTCACCCTTCGCGAGCTGAAGCTCCCTCCCACAAGTTTTATCAAGTTCTGTGGTAGCTAATCGGGCGGCGATTTCCTGGTGTAGGGTTTGCTCGAACTGCCAGTAGCGGCGCAGGTAGAGACGTGTAGTGTTCTGGCCATCGCTGCGTACCAGGGGCGTATTGCCGGGGCCGTCGCTGATCAGCGTGGGGTGGTTGAGCGCGGCCTGCCATTCGGGCAGCGTTAGCGTGGTCAGCACATGGCTGGGCAGCGGCGGCGGGTCGTTCAGGTCGTCGCCTTCTGGGGGCAGCGAAAGCGCAAAATCCGGCGCTTCCAGCGTAGCGGCTATATCCAGGCACACATGGCCACGGCCAAGCTGATGGCTGGCCAGCGCCGCGCCTAGCAACAGCAGCGGCGGGGCGTTTTGGGTTTCGCGATCGAGAAAGCGCACCAGGGCCAGATCCAGATCCCGCAGCCAGCCACTGGAAACCCAGCGTTCACACAGCAGGAATAGCGCGGCGGTATCGCTTAGCGCGGGGTGCGGCTGGGTAGCACTGGCGGCTGATTCTGTCGGTGGTGTTACCGATGCGGTTGAATCAGGTGCAGCGGGCGGCGCGTCATCGGCGAACAGATCAAGGTTCATAGGCCCGTTCTTGGAGGCTAAGTCACGCTTACTCAAACTATCGACTCCTGATGGGGTGCTGCAGTTTCTGCCGCTGTGCCTGTGAAGAGCGTATCCAGCGCTTCGATCAGCGCAACCGGGGCGGGCACGGCGTGTACGCCACGGGCGGTGGTGCGGCTGCCGCGCAGAAATACCGTCATCGAGCCGCCCAGGTGTTGGTGCGGGTCGTAGTCGGGCAGGCGTGCTTTTAGCAGCCGATGCAGCGCGAGCAGGTAAAGCGCCGCTTGCAGGTCGTAGCGTTTTTCGAGCATGGCGTTGCGCAGGGCGTCAGCGGTGTAGGCGCTGTCGTCGCTGCCCAGGTAGTTGGATTTCCAGTCGAGCACGTAGAAGCGGCCTTCATGTTCAAAGGCGAGGTCGATAAAGCCCTTGAGCATGCCGTTGAGGGTGTCGGCATCCAATACGGGGCGTGATACTCCTGGCAGTAAGTGGTCACTGACCAGCTCATCCAGCTTGCGCGTTTGTACCTGATGCGCGGCAAACCAGAACTCCAGTTCCACCTGATAGCTTTCAAGTTCGCATAGCGCCGCCTGGCTGCCCTCGCTGGGCTGTGACGAGGCCTGTGACATTGGCAGGGGAAGCGGCGTGGCGAGCAGTTCTTCAAGCCAGCCCGCCAGGGTGTCGTGCCATGCCTGCCAGCCGCGCAGCTGCACGCGCCGCCGCAGCATGTCTTCCCGGGCGGCGGGGTCTTTCAGCGCATTGTTAAAGCCTAGCTGGCCCGCCCACTCCAGCAATCCATGCAGGAAGGTGCCGGGGCCAGGCCCTCGCGGAAACCGGTGCAGGTGAAACGCTTCGGTGTTGATGGCGTTGTCGTGGGGTTCATCCAGCACTTCCAGGGTGGTGGCTTCCTGGGGGGTGGTGGGTTCCGGCGCGGGCGTTGGCTGCGCCGCGCCTGGCATCGTTTCTGAGACGGCGCCTGAGGTATGCAGCGCTGAGTAACTGGCGATCCACCACTGTTCACGGGCGGGGCGCAGCGGGGTGCGAGCGTTGCCCAGTGCTTGCTGTTCCGGTGCCGGGGTGAAACGCAGCGCGGTGGGTTCCGGGGCGGTACTTAGCGCGATATCGCTGCCTTTCACTAACTCGTCTAGCGCGTGGGTAAACGCGCTGGGGGCGATGGCTTTGCCGCCGTTGATCAGGTGGCCGATGGCGCTATTCTCACTGCCTTTTAGCGGTGCCAGCCCCAGCCAAGTGGCGTGGCGGGCGCGGGTGAGTGCTACGTAGAGCTTGCGCAGGTCTTCGCCCAGGCGTTCGCGGTCGGCGGTGGCCAGCGTGGCTTCATCTGCGCTCAGGCTGAGTTGCAGCGTGCCGTCGCTATCGTGCCAGCGCAGCGGCAGGTCGGTGTCGCTGACCGGGCGATGGTTGGCGATAAACGGCAGGAACACCAGCGGGTACTCAAGCCCCTTGGATTTGTGAATGGTCACTACCTTGACCAAGTCGGCGTCGCTCTCCAGGCGCAGCTTGTGGCTGTCGCCGTGGCTATCCGGGTCGGCAATGGCTTCCGCGAGAAAGCGAATCAGCGCGTGTTCGCCATCCAGTTCCTGGCTGGCGTGCTGCAGCATTTCACCCAGGTGGAGCAGGTCGGTTAGCAAACGCTCACCCTCGGCGAACTCGCCCAGCAGCCGTGCGGCGATATCAAAATCGACCATCAAACGGCGCACCAGCGGCAGCACGCCCTGGCGCTGCCACAGGCGGTGGTAGTCGCTGAACTGCTCGACCCGCGCTTCCCAGGCCAGTTCGCTCTGGTTGAGGTGGTCGAGTTCTTCAAGGCTTAGCCCGATCACCGACGTTGCCAGGGCGGCGCGCAGCTTGGCTTCCGCTTGGCGTGAGTTGGCCTGGGGCTCGGCGCAGGCGCGCAGCCAAATGGCCAGCTGTGGGGCAATGGGGGAACTGAACACCTTGTCGTGATCGGAAAGGTAGACGCTCTTGATGCCTCGGCTGGCCAGCGCCAGTCGAATCGCCCGTGCTTCCTGCAGGCCGTTGACCAGCACCGCCATGTCCGAGGGGGCCAGCGGAGTGAGTGATTGCTCTCCGCTTCTCACACTGCTATCGCCCGTCGCACTGTTATCAGCAGCTTTCGCAAACCCCGCCTGCTGTTGGCGGCCTGCTTCCAAAAGCATGGCCATGTGCGATGCGCAGCGCTCGGCCATCTCGGTTTGGTAGGCGGTTTTGGAGAGCGGTTCGTCGCTTTCAAGCGGCCATAGGGTCATCGCGGGTAGCGGTTGGCCGTTGAGTACTAGCGTCTCCTTGGTGCCTTTGGCGTTGACGGGGTTAAACGGCAGCGGGTTGTCGCCTCCATCGGCGCGGAACAGGAAGGCGCCGGCATCGTGCTGGTCGGCGTAGCTGAAGCAGTGGTTGACCGCTGCCACCATGGCTTGGCTGGAACGGAAGTTGGTGCCCAGCGTGACGTGGCGGCCCTCAGTATGCTGGCGGGCCTGCAGGTAAGTGAAGATATCCGCGCCGCGGAAGGCGTAGATCGCCTGCTTGGGGTCGCCAATCAGCAGGATGGCGCTGTCGCGCTGGGGCGTTGCGACGTCATACACGGCGTTGAAGATGCGGTACTGGATCGGGTCGGTATCCTGGAACTCGTCGATCAGGGCCACGGGGAACTGGCGCTGGATCTGCGCGGCCAGGGCCTCTTTGTTGGGGCCTTTCAGAGCGCGATCCAGATGGGTGAGCAGGTCGTTGGGGCCCATCTCGGCGCGGCGCTCCTGTTCGCGCTCCAGCCGGGCGCGGCACCATTGTACGGCATGAATCAACAGGTCGTTGCGCGGCTCGGGCAGGGCATCTAGCGCTTTCGGTAGCCGAGCCAGCGCTTCCCATGCTTGCGGGCAGGGCGGTGCGCCTTCTTTCCAGATATCCGCCATGCCGTCGGGCGTCATGCGTTTCCAGGCGGCGTCGGTGAGCGCGGGGCGGTCGGCATCCGTTTCGCACCACTCGCGTAGTGCGCCTAGCCAGTTGGCGCGGCTTTTGGCGTTGAAGCTCTGGCCCTTGAAGGCTTTGCGTGTGGCGGCCTCTTCCAGGGCGGGCACCAGCTCGTCCAGCCAGGCGGCCCAGGGGGCTTTGAGCTTGCTGAGCTGGGCGGCGCGTTCGGCCTGGGTGGCGGCCAGGGTCTCGCTGGGCTCGGGCTTTGCGTCGCCCAGCGCTTCGCTTTCGGGCAGTAGCCGTTGCAGCGGGGTGTGCAGGTCGTCCGGTGATTTCCAGTAGCGGGTGACAATGCCGAGGGCATCGCTGTCCAGCGGGTAGTAGAAGCTGCGCCAGTAGTCGCGCACCACTTCCTGTTCCAGTTCGCGCTGATCGTTTTCCAGGTTGAGGGAGAACAGGCTGCCGCTGTCGAAAGCGTGTTCGCGCAGCATGCGGTAGCACCAGCTGTGAATCGTGGAAACCGCGGCTTCGTCCATCCATTCGGCGGCCAGCGCCAGGCGCCGCGAGCAGGCGGGCCAGGTGGCGGGGTCGTATTGGTCGCGGAGTTGGAGGAGCAGTGGGTCTGCTCCTCCTTCTACGTTCTCAGCTCGAAATACTTCTGCTGCTTCTACCAGTCGATTGCGGATGCGTTCGCGTAGCTCTTGGGTGGCAGCGTTGGTGAAGGTGACGACCAGGATTTCCGGTGGCGTGAGCGGGCGGATAAACGCGGTGTCGTCGTCAACGCTGTGACCGCCGAGTACTAGCCGCACGTAGAGCAGGGCGATGGTGAAGGTTTTACCGGTGCCAGCGCTTGCCTCTATCAGTCGGCTGCCGTGAAGCGGGAGGCTCAGGGGGTCAAGAGATGTGATAGAAGGCATGGCGGTATCCCGAGCAGTATTCACTGGTCAGCACGGCAGGGCGCTGTAGGACGAGGCTTGTCCAACGCTTATTTGAACACGAGAAGGTAGCTGGGTAGAAGTCGGGCTGTTCTGGAAGTCGTGACTATGGCTGTTTCAGGCTGCCTGTATTCAATCAATAAATACACATCATTGTTTACAGTACTTGAATAGGTTCTGGTTCTTAATTTAAAAAGTGCATTTTAACCAGTGTGCTTGAGTAGGGATATAAAGCTGGCGTGGCTTAGCTATTGAGACCGCCGTCTTTTATATATTTTATTTGTCGTTATAAAGGCAGCGTAATGGGGCGTTTCCGTAAGCTGTTGATGATCGCCTCGGCTGCTTTAGTCAATATACGTCCCCTGCGAACACAGAGGATCGTCGTCGCAGAGGGGAGCTCGTTTTCTGCGATATCGACAATGGCCATGGTTTGGTGCTTCTCTTCATGGCTCACCGCGTAGTCGGGTAATATGGTGAGGTTACCGGTCTGCATAACGTGCACCTTGATCAACTCGATGTGGTCGAGTTCGAAGCCAATCTTGGCGGTGAGGCCCAGCCTTAACAGGGAGGTATCAAGCGCTCGCCGAGTATGGAACGTTGGGTCGAGCATTGTCAGCCCGTAGGGGGTTAAGTCTTTCAGGTTCAACGTACTATGCTTGGCCAATGGGTGTTGGTGAGGCATGGCCGCCTTGAATTGGGTCGTGAATTTTTCAACGATACTGATACCAGGATAGAAGTCATCTTGCATGGTAATTCCGAAATCCACCTGATCATTTTCAAGGGCTTGGTAGACGGCCTCTGCCCCTGAAATACGTCCTTTGAATTCGACGAGTGGATGGGCTTTTTGAAACTCTGCAATGGCAGGGAACAGCCAGGCCCTGGCAACGCCTTCGATAGTGGCATACCTCACCGTGCCTGCCGTCAATCCGTGTATATCGGCTATCTTGGCTCTTGCCAGCTCCATTTCACGCATGGTGCGCTGCATGTGGAGCGCCAGAACCCTGCCTTCTTCCGTAAGCAGCATCCCATCCGCGCAGCGATCGAAAAGCGTTGTCTGGAAGCTGTGCTCAAGGTTCTGGATTTGGCGACTAATGGCCGAAGCGCTGACATGAAGGGAGAGCGACGCCTGGCGTATCGACCCCGTTTCCGCGACGGTCAAAAAGTACTTGAACATTGAAATTTGCATTCTGGTTCCCTATTTTTTTAATTAAAACAATAATATAGGTAGGTGTTCACTTTTCGGCAACGAGTCGTGCTAACAATAGCGTTTTTCTCATACCCTGACGCTCCCTATGCTCTACCTTACTGCAATGCAGTACTTGGGTATCTCTTGATAGCGACAATCGTGAGCTCAGTAAGCTATGTGAAGGCTTGTATAAATATGTGTCTGTAAACAGGTCTGTAAATATAGCTTAAGGAAATTCGAGACGCTTGCTCAACACGGTTTGTTATAAAACTAACAAGTAAAGCTAAAAAGAGATGTTGGCTTTGGCTCTACGCTTAAAGGTGACTTAAATGTTGACAGGAATGAATCGGAAGTTGTTCTGGTTAGTGCTTATATTGGCACTTATCGGAAGCTGGCTTCCCTACTTTAATATTCTCAATGAACTGGTGTGGGTAGGCCCACTATCTCTTCCTCTGGCCTGGGTATTGACCTGTAATATAGTGCTGACACTTTGTGCCATTGCACTTTATCCACTCTACTTCAAGCCACTCTCTGCACGTATTGATGCATTTGAGCATCAGGAGGGCGGGCATGAATAGCACCGCTGTCACTATCATCATACTGATCGCGTTCATCGCTATCTTTGTCGTGATATCGCTGCGTGCCCGGCAGCATAATGCGTCGACCATTGACGATTACGTCGTGGGTGGGCGCTCCATGAATACCGCGCTGCTGCTGATGTCCATGGGGGCGACTTACTTTTCTACCTGGACGCTGCTGGGTTCATTCGGTGTCTATTATCGGGAGGGGATCTGGTTCGCGGGCTTTACCACCTGGGCGATCATTCAGGGCAGTGTGTTTATTTGGCTGTTTGGCACGCGCATTTGGTATATCGGTAAACGCTTTAACTTCATCACTCCTGGGCAAATGGTAGAGCACTACTACTCGAGCCCCACGCTTCGTTTGCTGTTTTCCATCGTCGGTATCATCGCCTTGGTGCCGGTGATGCTGATTCAGGTAACGGGCAGTGCCCGTGCACTGGAAAGCCTGACCGGCGGTGCTATCCCCTATGCCGTTGGGGTTATCGTGACCTCGGTGGTGGTCGGCTTTATCGTGCTTTGGGCGGGCTTCAGGGGCACCGCATGGGCGGATGCCTTTATGGGGACATTCTTTGCCACGGTGCTGGTGTTCACGGCGGTCTTCATCATCGGTAAAGCGGGCGGCTGGTCGTTCCTGCAGAACGTGGCCGAAGTCGAGCCACAGCTATTGACGAATAAAGGCAATCCGGTGGCCATGCTGGAGTTATGGGTTGGGCTGAGCTTTGGAGCCTGGGCATTACCTCATATGTGGCAGAAGTTCTACTCGGCGCATTCAGCGAAAGTGCTGGGCAAGGTGGCCATGTTCACCCCTTTCTGGAACTCCTGGATGATGGCCTGCATTCCGCTGGTGATAGGCCTTTCAGCCAATATTCCTGGGCTGGTGCCAGGGGCGGCGGACAATAGCGATGCGATTCTGCCCCTGATCTTTGCTGAATATGCCCCCATTCTCGGCTCCTTTGTGGTCGCCGGTATCCTTGCTGCTGCCATTTCTACCATCAACAGCCAGTTGCTCTCTTCGGCAAGCCTGGTGGCTGAGGATGTATGGCGTCGGTTCTTTGATAAAGAGATGAGTGAAAAGCGCTTGCGTTTGGTCAATAAGGTAGTCATTGGGCTGATCACCAGCATTGTACTGGTGCTTGCCCTTAGCCCTTCCGGGGCTGGCTACTTGGTGCCCGTTGCCTCCCTGGGCTTCAGCCTTGGCTTGCAACTGGTACCCACCGCACTGGGGATGCTCTATTTCCGCTGGATTACTCCCGCTGGTGCGTTAACCGGGATGGTGGCGGGTGTCATCACACTGTTCGTAAGCGCTGCTACCGATTTCACGCTGTTCTTTGGCCCGGGTATCAGCGCGATCATCGTCAATGGCCTGTTGGTGGCCCTTGTTAGCCGTTTTACCCAGGCTGCGCCAGTGAACGGCGACAATGACTACCATGCGCTGTTCGCTCAGCTCTATGGCAAGCAACCTACGCAAAAGGTAACTGCTCATGCAATCAGCTAAAAAAGTCGCCGTTGTTCAGGCGGGATCCCACCCCTTTGACCCTATGTTGACCGCTGAAAAGGGGGCAAGGTTAATCAGTGAAGCTGCCTCCAAAAAGGCAACGGTGGTGGTTTTTCCAGAAGCTTTTTTGGGGGGCTACCCTAAGGGGGCAAGCTTCGGTAGTCCGGTAGGCAAACGGACTGAGGAGGGACGTGATGAGTTTCTTCGTTACTACCGAAGCGCCATTGACCTTGGTGGGCCGGAGCTGACCCTGATTACTGATGCAGCTCAGGCACATAACATCTTCGTGGTCATGGGGGTGATTGAGCGTACGGCCTATACCCTCTACTGCACGGTACTGTATATAGATCCTGAGCAGGGCTTGGTGGGCAAACATCGCAAACTGATGCCTACCGGCGGCGAGCGTGTTATTTGGGGGTTCGGCGATGGCTCGACGCTGCCGGTTTTCAAGACCGGTGTAGGTACGGTGGGCGCGGTGATTTGCTGGGAAAACTATATGCCCATGATGCGCTCGGCCATGTATGGCAAGGGGGTCGATGTTTACTGTGCGCCCACCGCTGATGACCGTGATACATGGCTGGCCAGCATGCAGCATATCGCTCTTGAAGGACGTTGCTACGTGTTAAGCGCCTGCCAGTATCTGACACGGGGCGATTTTCCCGATGATTATGACTGCCTGCTGGCACCGGCGAGCGAGCCGGAAACGATACTGATGCGAGGCGCGAGCATAATCGTAAGCCCCATGGGGGAAGTTCTCGCCGGCCCTCTGTTTAACGAGGAGGGCATTCTCTATGCCGAGGTCTCCCAGGACGTCATCGTACGCAGCAAGCTTGATTTCGACCCGGTTGGCCACTATGCCCGCCCGGATGTATTCAGCCTGCATGTGGATACAGAAGTGAAGTCGCCGGTAAGAAGTGACTGATCACGTTTAAGCTTGCTGTGAAATCAACTCATCAGATGGCTGTTTCATGCTCCACTGGATCAGCCATCGTTGAGATGGAGTATTGCCATGACTTTTCATATCGACTACCCCCGAGTGGTACCCGAGCGGCGGCCTCCCGGTCACGAACCGGCGGCCCCGCGCTATACATTGCGCTGGACACGACCGGTCAATCGACTCTGCTGTGTCTATTTTGGTATTCAGGGGCGCGAGCTTACCTGGGATGACCAAGCGGCGTTTTTCAGCCGTATCAGGGACTCTTTTGTTATCGACTCCGCGCCGGAAGCTCACGAAACGCTGCGCTTTACCGATGAAGCGGGCTACACCAACGCGGTGCTGGTCGCTTACTGGACCGATCCTTCGGTCTATATGGAGTGGTTGCAGGATGCTGCGTTTATCCAGTGGCTCGCACAGCCACAGCGCACTGACGATACGCTCGGCTATTGGCGGGAGACCATCCATGTCCATTATGACCGTCATGAAACGATCTACTCAGAAGGTAACTATCGAATAGGGTTGGGGCGTTGTCCTGACACCAAGGTGGTTCCCATGACTACCAACGGCTATTTTGGCGCTGCCCGTGACCGCTTTCCGGTCTCTGCGGTGGATCCACTGTCGAGCACCTTTAAAGTTAAGATGCCTGCACCGGGTAGCAAAACGACACTCGGGCGACGTTTGTTTGCTCAAGTGCCTCATAACCTGACCTCGATTCGATCCGGTCAGTATTGGGGGGAGGCGAAGCAGGAGCAGTTTGACGACTACGAGGAGTCATTACGCCCCAAATTGATGGAAGGTATGCAGTACTTGCTCGACAATAAGGAGGAAACGGGCACGCTCTGCTTGAGGGTCATGTCAAACCTTGATGATAACGGTGACGAGCGCTACGAAACCTCGGTACATGCTTACTTTGCTTCTTTGGAGGAGATGGAAAGCTGGGCCAGTTCACATCCTACTCATAAAACCATTTATGACCATGCCATTGCTAAAAACAGGCAATATGGGAAAAAACGCGAAGTGGTGACCTGGCATGAAGTCTTCCTGCTAACCGAAGGCGTGCCATTTGAGTACATCAACTGCCACCCTGAAACTGGCATATTGCCATTTTGCACGCTTTATGAGCGTTGTTAATATATTGTTAGTCGCTAAGAGTATCCTGACTCATGCCGCTTCCCCACTTTAACCAATCGGGCGCGCTTCGGCTAAGACTCTCGCTTGGGTGGGGTTTGGCTCATCAGTCGATACATAGGTGACAATTTCCACCGGCAGTTTGAGGTATTCTTCGAGTATTTGTTTGAGTTCAGCACAAGGCTGTGGCGGTATCGCTGTCTGGGAGATCAACAGTAGATCAACGCCGCCGCCTCGCTTTGAATCATCTAGCCTTGAACCAAACACATGAGTTTCCACCGAATCACCAATAAACTCGCTCACGCCAGAAAGAATGATTGCGCGATGTGTTTGGGTAATACGCATGAAGTCAGCTCCTTAACTGTATGACAGCCCCGCCACCTGATAATCTTATCGCCGAGCCACTTTAGGTGCATTTTAGTTTACGCTACCGGCGGCTTCGGTTCACTCTAACGATGGGATCTCATGCTGACATCGCTGCTGGATAATGACTTCTATAAGATCACGATGCAGAACGCCGTGATCAAACGCTTTCCTTATGCCCATGCGCGCTACGCCTTTATCAATCGTGGCGAGCATGCTTTTCCTGACGGCTTCGGCGCCGAACTTCGCCACGAAGTCGATAAGATGGCATCGCTACGGTTGAGCGATGAGGAGAAGCGCTATCTCGAAATAACGTGCCCTTATCTCGACCCTACGTATCTCGATTTCCTCGCCGGGTTTCATTACAACCCTAGCGAGGTGATTGTAGAGCAGCAGGGGAGCGACCTTTCGGTGATCATTGAAGGGCCCTGGTATCGCACCATTCTCTGGGAAGTGCCGCTGATGGCGTTAATCAGCGAGCTGTGGTATCGGTTGCGTGGCGTGACGATCACGCCTGACGCTGATGCGATGATTGAGCAGCACGCCCAGGAGAAAATCGAACTTTACCGCCGTTTAGGGCTGAAAATTGCTGAGTTCGGTACCCGTCGGCGCTTCTCTTCTGACGTTCACGACCGGGTGGTCGGTGCGCTTAGCCATCACGGTGGTGAGGCCTTCAGCGGCACCAGCAATGTGCTGATGGCCATGCGCCACGGCGTTAAGCCGATAGGCACCCACGCCCACGAGTGGTTTATGTTCCACGGTGCCCGCTTCGGTTTCAAAATGGCCAATAGCCTGGCGCTGGAGCATTGGGTAGATGTGTATCGCGGTGATCTGGGGATCGCCTTAACGGATACCTTTACCTCTAAGGCGTTTTACGACAGCTTCGATAAGAAGTTCGCCAAGCTGTTCGATGGCGTTCGCCACGACAGCGGCGACCCTATCGAGTTTGCCTCCCAGACCATCGACCACTACGAGCGCTTGGGCATCAACCCGCTAAGTAAGACGATTATCTTCTCCGACGCGCTAACACCGGAGAAGGTCGAGCGGATACATGCCTTCTGCAAAGGTCGCATCGGCATGGCGTTTGGTATCGGCACCAACTTCACTAACGATGTTGGTGTTGAGCCGATGAATATGGTGATCAAGATGGTTGAGGCGCGCCCGGAAGGGCAGGGCTGGCTGCCGGTGATCAAACTTTCCGACGTGGCGGAAAAGAACACCGGCGACCCGGAGATGATCTCGCTGGCGAAGCGGATTTTGTCGCTGAATGGGAATAGTATTTAGCCTGAGGCTCGTTGCTCTCGCTGATCGTTTAGGCCCCAGCCCGGCAACGTTTCGTCATCCCTTGACCGAGCGGTGCAGCGGCGCATAGAGCGCTTCGGCCAGCGTGGCGAAGTTGTGACCCAGAGCATCCTCGTTGAATAGCTTTTCAAAGCTCGGCCATTGGTGGGAGAGGTAGGCGCTTTGGGCAACTTCGCCGGCTTGAAAGCGGCCGCCTTCGTAGGCGGTTTCGGCGGCGGCGTAGGCGTCGCTCTCCTTTGCGCTATCGGCTTCCAATTCCGGCGTGCCTTGTTTGGCCAGCCAGGCGAAAGCGGCTTGCGGAGCCAGCGGTAGCGGGGCCTGCATGCCATCACACCAGGCGCTTAGCAGGTTTTGTAGCTGGTAGCGGGCATTCTCGGCTTCTAACGGTTCCAGGCGCACATGGCCTGCTTTTGAGAGTAGCTGGGTGGTCATCGGGCGCTCAATATTGCCCGCCAAGTGGGCGACCCAGGGGCGCAGCAGGTGTTGCCAGCGATACTGAGCTCGACCACGCCCCTGGCTGACCAGGCTGCTGCTGAGCAGTAATAGGCGGCAGCGGTTGCCCGCCTCATCCTGGCGCAGTTCTCCCAGCCAGTCCTCCAGCGCTACCTTTCCTTCAGTTCTTTTAACGACATGCACTGCCTGGGGCGCCGCCACTACTTGAGGCCATTCTTGCAATGCTTCTTCGTAGGCGCCAAACAGGGCGTCCATTGGTTCTGCCAGCGCTTCGCGCATCCTCTCGCCAAAGGCACCCACGGCTAGCACGCCCTGGCCTTTAAAGCGTTCCAGTGCTGCGTGCAGTACTTCCACTCGCGGCAGGCCGTTATCCACCGCGTGGCGCTGGGCGGCGATTAGCTGATCCTGCAACTGCCAGTTCTGTAGCCCGTCTAGGGTGAAGGGTTCAACGTCCAGCTGGGTAAGCTCCTCCTGCTCGAAGTAGACCCCCAGGCGAGTGTTGAAAAACGCCTTGGCGGGTTCGCGTAGAAAGCTGCCTAGCTGGTTCAGGGTTAACGTGCCTTGTTGTTCGCTGTCTGGTTTAAGCGTCGCTGGTCTCTCGCCTGATTGGCTTTCGCTTCGCGGTGCGTGCAGGGCGTGCCACTCGTGAGCGTATGTGAACAGCCGTGCTTGAGCGGGGGAGTCGCTGGCCTGGGCAGAGAAGTAGCGGCGGCTGAACGGTTGCAGCGGGTGCTCGGTGGTTAACGCTTCCAGCAGCGGCTCGCCGTTTTGCGTGTGCCAGCCCGCCTCCAGGTGGTCGCGCAACTGACCGACCAGCACCGAGGGCGGCATGGGGTTGTTGTCGATCTGGCTGCGCCCCACCCAGCTAATATAAAGCTGCTGGCGGGCAGAGAGCAGCGCTTCCAGAAACAGGTAGCGGTCGTCTTCCCGCCGCGAGCGGTCGCCGGGGCGGTAGTCGCTGCCCATCAAGTCAAAGTCCAGCGGCGGCTGGGAACGGGGGTACTCGCCGTCGTTCATGCCCAATAAACACACCCGCTTAAACGGAATGGCGCGCATCGGCATGAGGGTGGCGAAGTTGACCGCGCCCGCCAGGAAGCGCTGGGAAAGACTATGTTCGTCTATTTGCCCCAGCCAGTGTTCACGCACCATGGAGAGCGGCAGCGGGTCAAAAAGCTCGGCTTCTTCGGTGCTGTCCAACAACTGCTGTAGCGCGGTCTCAAGCTTGGTGAGCATGACGCTCTCTTGAGCGTCGTCGGTCAAGAAGTAGGTTTCCAGCAGTTCACGCAGCCGGGCCACCCAGCTGGCGGCGTCGGTGGGCTGGCAGAAGGTTTCCCAGGTGCTTTCCAGTTTTTCCAGCAGATTTGCCAGCGGGCCTGCCAAAGAGGCTTCCAGCCCGCCAATATCATCGAATGGTTCGATGCCTTGCCACGCCTCTGCACTTCCCACCGTATACCCCAGTAGCAACCGGCGCAGGCCAAAGGCCCAGGTGTTCTGAGTTAGCCCTTCGGGTAGATCCAGCCGGGTGCGCTGCTCGGCATTGAGCCCCCAGCGGATGCCTGCACCCTCGATCCAGCGGCTGAGGGTCGGCAGGTCGTGCTCGTCGATGCCAAAGCGTGTGCGCAGCGCGGGGACTTCCAGTAGATCCAGCAGGTCGCTCACTGAAAGGCGAAGTTCTGGCAGGCGCAGTAGTTTTTCCAGCGCAATCATCAGCGGCAAGCGGTGGCGGCTGGCCTGATCCGAAAGGGTGTAAGGGATGTAGCGCGGGTCGTCGGGTCTCGCGTTCGCATTATAGCCACCGAAGGTGGAGCGGTACTGGCCGAACACCGCTTCTATGTGCGGCGCGTAGCGGTCGATATCCGGCACCATGACGATGATATCCCGCGGTCGCAAATCCGGGTCGGCGCTGAAGGCCGCCAGCAGCTGGTCGTGAAGGATCTCCACTTCCCGCTGGGGGCCGTGGGCGATATGGAACACGATGGAGTCGTCGCTGGCGGGGGCGAGCGCGGGCCAGTGGGTTTGGGTTTCCGCCACTGGGCGCAGCTCACGGATATCGTCTTGTAGCTGGCTGAGCAGGCAGTTGCGCTCTTCGCCGCTGAACGGCTCGAACATGTCGATGCGCAGCGCCTGCTGCTCGAATAGCGTTTGGTAGTTGCCCGCGTCGTCGTGTTCGTCGAGTAGGCGCAGGTAGTCGCGCCCCTGTTTACCCCAGGCGGCCAGCAGCGGTTGGGCGTGCAGGTGCAGGGCGTCGTCGGCATCGCCGGTGCCCAGCACATCCAGGGCGTCGGGCATGCCTGCCTTGCGTCGCTGGCGGTAGCGGCTGGCGCGGAGCAGGTCTTTGTGCTCGATGATATCCGCCCAGTAGTACTGGCAGGGGTTGTGGACGCAGAGCACGATTTGGCAGCAGCGCGACAGCGCCGCCAGGGCTTCTAACGTCTGTTGCGGCAGCGATGAGATGCCGAAAATAATCAATCGCCGGGGCAGGCCGGGTGGGCACGCTTGGCCTTCAAGCTGAACGGCGGCTTCCAGAAAGCGGCTGTGCACCTGGGCGCGGCTGCTGTTAAGGCCTGCCTCGCCTAGGTTGTTAGCCACATCGTCGCGCAGTGCGTGCCACAGCTCTGGCTGCCATAATTGGTGCGCTTCCAGCGGGCGGGCCTCGCCACGGGCAGTGATCAGCACATCGTTGCCCTTTGCCCAGGCGTCCAGCCAGTCGGCACGGTAGACCTGATACTGGTCGAACAGATCCGCCAGCCGCTCGGCCAGTTGGTAGTGCTTGCGCTGGTCGCGATCCACTTCTAAAAAGCGTGCCAGCGGCGCAAAAGCTTCCTGCTCGGCAAGGCTAGGCAGCAGGCGCAATAAGCGCCATATCAACCGCGATTTATCAAACGGCGAGGTTTCAGGCACCGCGTGGTCGTCATTGGTTAGCTGCGTCAGCACCGTTCGGTAGGCCTGCCATAGAAAGCGCGCGGGCAGGGTGACGTTCAAAGCCGCGGCTATGCCCGCACCGCCTTGGGTCGGGTCTTCTGCTAGCGCTAGCTTTAGCCACTGCCCAATGCCGTTGCTCTGCACCAGAATGGTCTCGTTCTCCAGCGGCGAGAGCGGGTGTCGGCGCATCCACTCCACCGCCAAACCGCGCAAATCTTCCAGGCGATTGGCATGTACCACCATAAAGCCCGGCGTTAACGGCGTTTGCGAGAGCAGAGAGTTTGCAGACATGCACGATGTTCCTTAGTTAATCATTCCTTTACGGCAGGGGCGGGATGACTAGGATATGTTGACGTTTGGGAATGAGGCACCGGCAAGATCAGCCGAACTCACTGGTCAGAGGTGTTGCTAAAAGCAAGGAATGGGCGATAAGCGCTCTAGCTGCCCGCTTCTGGCCGCGATAGCGGTTTAATAGATAGGCGCAACCCCAAGGAGTTGGCTACTTTGCTAATGGTCGCAAAAGCCGGGTTTCCTTCCCCTGATAGGGCTTTGTAAAGCCCTTCCCGGCTCATTCCAACGTCTTTGGCGAGTTGGCTCATGTTGCGAGCACGGGCGATATCACCAAGTGCGGCGGCAAGAAGAGCAGGATCATTTTCTTCCATTACTGCATCAAGATAGGCCGCAATATCCTCCTCAGTTTGAAGGTAATCAGCAGTATCGTAGTGACTGAAAGTGACATTAGGAACGGTCATGGTGTTACTCCTTCCATTGCGCGGCAATGGCTTTGGCTAGTTCGATATCGTGGGATTGGGTGGCTTTATCACCACCGCACAGCAGAACCACGATTACTGGCCCTTTGGTAATATAATAGACGCGGTAGCCTGGCCCATAAGGAATTCGCAGTTCAGAAACGCCTTTACCGACCGGCTTCACATCTCCAGGGTTGCCCAGACTCAAACGTCGGATGCGGGCTTCAACCTTGGCGCGGGCACGGATATCGCGAAGCTCGCGTAGCCATCTATCGAAGACATCGGTTTTAATCAACTCGATCATGGTGATAACTATAGTTGACAGCTCTGCGAGTGTCAACTTTGGTTGACGCCTAATTAAAAGCAAAGAAACGATGGGGGGAACGCTATGGTGTCAGGAGTTAATCATCTTGCGGGATGCGATATATATCGCCAAGCTATGCGGATACCGTGAACAACGCTAAGAGAGATTTCTAATGTCTGATTCATCGCAAAACTCCCGCCGCCACTCTTCCCAAGTAGTCGATGGCCCAGGCAAAGCCGCTAGCCGTGCCATGCTGCGCGCCGTGGGCTTTACGGATGCCGATTTCAAGAAGCCTCAGGTGGGTATTGCCTCTACCTGGAGCATGGTGACGCCCTGCAACAGTCATATTAACGAGCTGGCTGAGTTTGCCCGTGACGGTGCCGATGCAGGCGGTGGTAAAGGTGTTATTTTCAATACTATTACCATTTCCGATGGTATTGCCAACGGCACCGAAGGGATGAAGTATTCACTGGTGTCGCGGGAGGTGATCGCCGACTCCATCGAAACCGTCGCCGGTTGTGAAGGCTTTGATGGCCTCGTGGCCATTGGCGGCTGTGATAAGAATATGCCCGGTTGCCTGATGGGGCTGGCGCGTTTGAATCGCCCCAGCGTGTTCGTCTATGGCGGCACCATTATGCCTGGCAAGGGGCATACCGATATTGTTTCGGTCTTCGAGGCCATGGGCGCGCACTCCCGTGGTGATATCGACCTGATCGAGCTTAAGAACATCGAAGAAACGGCGATCCCTGGCCCTGGCTCCTGTGGCGGCATGTACACCGCCAACACCATGGCGTCGGCGATTGAAGCCTTGGGCATGAGCCTGCCGGGTAGCTCGGCGCAAAATGCCATCTCCCAAGAGAAGCGTGACGACTGCAAAGCGGCGGGCGAGGCGGTGCTGGCGCTGCTGGCGGACGATATCAAACCCTCCGATATTATGACCCGCGAGGCGTTCGAGAACGCGATAACTGTCGTCATTGCTTTGGGTGGCTCTACCAATGCGGTGCTGCACCTTATCGCCATGGCGCGCACCATCGGCGTTGAACTGTCACTGTCCGATTTCACTGAAATAGGTAAGCGCGTACCGGTGCTTGCCGACCTGCGCCCCAGCGGCCACTACATGATGAGTGAGCTGGTGGCGATTGGCGGTATTCAGCCGCTGATGAGAATGCTGTTGGATGCTGGCTTGCTCAACGGCAACTGCTTGACCGTCACCGGCAAAACGTTGGAAGAGAACCTTGCTGAGGTTGAGCCTTACCCTGCTGAACCGCCGATTATTGCATCGCTGGGAAATCCGATTAAAACGGAAAGCCATCTGCGCATGCTCTACGGCAACTTGGCACCGGAAGGCGCGGTAGCGAAGATTACCGGCAAGGAGGGCACTCGCTTCTCTGGTTCAGCGCGGGTATTTGGCTCGGAAGAAGAGGCCCAGGCGCGTATTAACGATGGCACCGTCGTTGCCGGCGATGTGGTGGTGATTCGCTATGAAGGGCCGAAAGGTGGCCCCGGCATGCGTGAAATGCTCACACCGACCTCGGCGATTATGGGCCGTGGTTTGGGTAACGACGTGGCGCTAATTACCGATGGGCGCTTCTCCGGTGGCAGCCACGGTTTTGTGGTCGGCCATGTGTCACCGGAAGCTTTTGACGGCGGCCCGTTGGCGCTGGTGAAAGATGGCGATACCATCACCATCGATGCTGAAGCGGATACCATCGACGTTGACCTCTCCGATGAAGAGCTGATGCGCCGCCGCGCCGCCTGGCAGCAGCCAGAACCCCGCTATACACGCGGTGTGCTGGCTAAGTATGCGCGTTTGGTTAGCTCGGCCAGCACCGGCGCGGTGACCGACCAGGAGTAATCCGTGTTGTCGTTATGAGCGTATCCTCATGAGCACGCTGTCATAAAGAATTAAAGCGTAAGGCTTAGTATAAAAGCCTTGCGCTTTTTTATTGGAATAACAGGTGGCCGAAATGGTGGAGCAAACGCAGGCACGTGGGCGCATAGGTGAGGTGTTTTGGGTATTTTTAGCACTCGGCTTAACGTCCTTTGGCGGCCCGGTAGCGCACCTGGGGTATTTTCGCACGGCCTTTGTGGAACGGCGCCAGTGGCTCTCTGAGCAGGCCTACGCTGATCTAGTGGCGCTGTGTCAGTTCTTACCGGGGCCCGCTAGCAGCCAGGTGGGCTTTGCTCTTGGCCTATTGCGCGCGGGGCCTTGGGGGGCTGCCATGGCGTGGCTGGCGTTTACACTGCCCTCGGCGATTATCCTGGTGCTGTTTGCGTTTGGCGCGGCGGTGCTGGATGGCCCTATTGGCAGTGGCATTATCCATGGCTTAAAAGTGGTGGCGGTGGCGATTGTTGCCCACGCGGTGTGGGGCATGGCGCGTAATCTCTGCCCGGATAAAACCCGCACGGGAATCGCGCTTGCGGCGGTATTGACGGTGGTGCTGGTCAGTGGCCCACTGGGTCAGGTGTCGGCGATTGTGTTGGGGGGCTTAGCCGGGCTAGCACTGTGTCGCGATAGCGCTGCCGCTACGGCAAGTGAGTCGCTGCATTTTCCGGTGACGCGTAAGGCAGGCATGGTGGCGCTGGGGGGATTCGCAGGGCTGTTGATTCTGCTGCCGTTATTGGCGGGGATGGCGGTTTGGCTGGATATCGCCGATGCGTTTTACCGTTCAGGCGCATTAGTGTTTGGTGGCGGGCACGTAGTGCTTCCGCTGTTGGAAGCGGAAGTGGTGCAGTCGGGTTGGCTTACGTCGGATGAATTTTTGGCTGGTTACGGTGCCGCCCAGGCGGTACCGGGGCCGCTGTTTACGTTTGCGGCTTACTTAGGCGCGCTGTTGCCCGGTATCAATGGTTTAGTCGGTGCTTTGCTGGCGCTGCTGGCAATCTTTATCCCCGGCTTTTTGCTGTTAGTGGGCGTGTTGCCGTTTTGGAATCAATTTCGTCAGTGGGGCAGTGCCCAGGCGCTAATGCGCGGTGCCAATGCGGCGGTGGTAGGCATTTTAGGCGCAGCGCTTTATCAGCCGGTGTGGACGAGTGCGATCATTGGTGCAGAGGAGTTTGCCCTGGCGTTAACCGGTTTCTTGCTATTAACCGTATGGAAGCTGCCCGCTTGGGTCGTGGTGGTGGTTGTAGCGTTTGGGGGTATTGCGATTGCGCCATGAGCCGTCATTACGAACGAAGTGAAGTAATCTCGGGATTGGGGTAGGCGTGAAAAAAAGCTTTCTTGGCAGACCGCCGGGAGGCGGCCTGCGTGGAGTGGAGAAGTGGGAACAGCAGAAAAAGTGTCTGCTATGGCGCCTCCAGCTCTAAGGTGCGACGCAGGGCGTGAAGTTCATCCACTCCCAGATGCTCAAGCCTTCCGGCGAGCAGGTCGCTGATTTTCTGAACGGGAAGCCCTGCCCGGCGGGCAATTTCTCGGCTTCCTAAGTCTGATACGGCGATCAGACGCGTGATAATACGCATTAATCGCGTACGTTTTTCAAGTTCCCTGACGTCGAGGTCAGGGCTGCTTCGCGGAGGATCAAGCTGTTCCGCAGTGGCAGTTGCGCGTGCCGTGCTCATGTGGCTCCATCAGTCTGAAATGACAAACACACAATGCCGCCAACCGGTGCGCATTTCAATGCCTATTTTGATGAAAATTTCACGACCTCGGCAACGCCCGCAAACGGGCTAGCTCTGGTAGACTATTCGCCTTCCTATTTTGATGTGTGCCTGACCCGGCGCACGCTGTTTTTTAATTTAGTTTCGCTTTTTATAGGCCGTTGGGCCGAGGAGTTTTGCATGTCGTCGAACAGCGCACCCAAGGTGGGCGTGATCATGGGATCCAAGTCCGACTGGCCAGTCATGGAGCACGCTGTTTCCATGCTGGAGCGTTTGGGCGTGGCTTATGAAACTCGCGTGGTGTCAGCACACCGTACACCTGACCTGCTGTTTGACTATGCCAAGAGCGCTGCTGAACGCGGTTTGCAGGTAATTGTGGCGGGTGCGGGTGGTGCTGCTCACTTGCCAGGTATGGTGGCCTCGCAAACGCCACTACCGGTACTGGGTGTGCCGGTGGAGTCGAAAGCGCTAAAAGGTTTGGATTCGCTGCTCTCCATTGCCCAGATGCCCGGCGGCATCGCAGTGGGCACCTTGGCGATTGGTAAAGCGGGCGCGACCAACGCAGGGTTGTTAGCAGCGCAGATCGTTGGCCTGCAAGATGCGACCGTACGCAGCGCGGTTGAAGCGTTTCGCGCCGAGCAGACTCAGAAAGTTCTCGACAACCCTGACCCGCGCCCCGAGCCGGAAGCGGAATAAGGAGTCTGGCTATGAACTCTGGTATTGCAAAAAACATTGGCGTACTGGGTGCAGGTCAATTAGGCCGCATGTTGGCGCTAGCGGGTTATCCGCTGGGTAATCGTTTCACTTTTTTAGATACTACGGGTAATCCCAGTGCTGGAATTGGCGATGTAATTGTCGATCCTAATAACCAGCACCTGGCTGAGTTTTTGGCCAAGGTTGATGTAGTGACCTACGAGTTCGAACACCTGCCCGTTCAACTGTTGCGCGAAATTGAGCAGCACAAGCCGGTTTATCCCAGCAGTCGTGCCATTGAAGTGTGCCAGAACCGGGTCGAAGAGAAGACACTGTTTGATCGTCTAGGCATTCCGACCCCTGCTTACCGGGTAGTGCAGAGCGCCGAGCAGCTTGAAGCCGCCGCCCGTGAGTTGGGTTGCCCGGTGGTGGCAAAATCGGTCACTGAAGGCTACGACGGTAAAGGCCAGGCAGTCTTGAAACAGCCCGAGCAGGCTGGCGAGGCGTGGAGCGCAATTGGCCATTCGCAGTTGGTCGTTGAGGCCTTCGTCGACTTCGTGCGGGAAGTCTCGATGATTGCCGTGCGCGGTCGTGATGGTGAGGTGGTGTTCTACCCCATGGCCGAAAACCAGCATGTGGATGGCATCCTGCGCTACTCCGTGGCGCCACTGCCGGATCTGGATGCAAGCGTTCAGCAAACCGCTGATGGCTATATTCGTGCGCTGCTCGATGAGCTGGATTATGTGGGCGTGCTGGCGCTAGAGCTGTTTCAAACCCGCGATGGCAGCCTGCTCGCCAACGAAATGGCGCCCCGGGTGCATAACTCCGGCCACTGGACGATGGATGGCGCGGTGACCAGCCAGTTCGAAAACCACCTGCGCGCGATACAGGGCTTGCCCTTAGGCGATACCCAGGCGATTGCCCCCACCTGCATGATTAACGTGATTGGTCGTGAAGGTGATAACGCAGAGATTCTAGCGCTTGCCAATACGCACCTGCATCGCTACGACAAAGCTGAGCGCGCTGGTCGCAAGCTTGCCCACATCAATATTCTGGCACCTAACCATGCCGAACTACTGGAAAAAGTTAACGTCTGTAGTGCGTTACTGCCGGAGGCGCCGCCGCCACAGCTAAGCTTTTCCATCAAACAGTAGTTTCTACAGCCGCCTGCTTAGCTCAGGCGGCTTTTTTCTACCAATGTTGTCCAATCATGCAACTTTTATCGCTAAAAGTGACTAAATGCGCTAAAAAGGAGCCACAACAAAAAATCAGCTAATTATGCTGATCTTAATAGCGACTTTTAGGCGGATAGTTAGTATGCCTCACTCTTCAACTACTGGGTCTGCCCCTGGGCTGCGCAGTGGTTTCCATCGCGACCACCATGTCACTGTAAAGCGCCTGCATAGCGAAAAAGTACGTCTGCTGTACGACAACCTTTGGCAACCGGTGCTAAGCAGCGTGTTGGCAGGCATGCTGCTAGTCGCAGCCATGTGGCCAGTGGTCGCAAGCTGGGTACTGCTCACCTGGCTCGCAGTATTGACCTTTGTTTCGTTCGCTCGCCTTGCCTTGGCCTACTATTTTCGCCGCTTACCGGCACAGCAACAGCAGCGCCGCCGCTGGCTATACCGGTTTAGCGCCGGGGCAGTTTTAGCTGGCTGTGTCTGGGGAGTCGGCGGGGTCGTTCTGTTTACTGGCGAAAATCACGGTCAGGTGGCTGCGCTTTCGATTGTATTGGCGGGCATTGCTGCCGGTGGTGTCACAACGCTTTCGGCCGTTTGGTGGGTGGCACTCGGTTTTGTGCTGCCGATTTTGCTTCCCCTGCTAGTGCAGTTTTTACTATTAGGTTCACCGCTGGCAGTTTTAATTGGTGCCATGCTTAGCCTGTTTCTTGGCCTGATTGTTACCACTAGTCGACGTTTAAGCAGAATTATTCACGATAACATTGCCCTGCGGGTGAATATGTCGGCCCGGGAGGCGCAGTTGCAAGAGAGCGAAAATCGCTACCGCTCTATCTTTCAACGCTCGCCGTTGGGAGTGCTGCATTTTGATAGCCAGGGTTTCATCACTGATTGTAATAGTAAGCTGTTGGAGATACTGGACGTTAACCGCGCTCAGTTGCTCGGCTATAAGATGCTATCCAGCTCGGCGAATCCAGAGGTTGCCAAGGCCGTGCGCAATGCCCTCGCTAAAGGAACTGGCTATTATGAGGGAACTTACTATTTGCCCAAAGCGAGCGCAGGCACCCCGCTACGGGCATTCTTCAACGGTGTGCATAGTGCCAGTAATGAGATGGTCGGCGGCGTAGCCATTATTGAAGATTTCACCGAGCGTAAGCGTGCTGAGGCGATCATTTACCGTCAGGCTTTTTATGACTCTCTCACCGATCTACCCAATCGGCGGCTGTTTATCGAGCGTTTGGCAACTCTTTGCGATGAGAAACAAACAGAGCCTCAGAGCGGGTTACTGATGTTTTTGGATATGGATCGCTTTAAGTTGATTAATGACACTTTGGGACATGCAGCGGGCGATAATCTACTAGTGCAAGTGGCTCGCCGCCTTGAAAGCTGCTTGAACGGGGAGGATATGGCTGCTCGTCTCAGCGGGGATGAGTTTGTGCTAATGGCCCTGCTTGGCAAGGGGGCAGATGAGACCCTGGAGGCGCGTGCTGAGACTTATATGCTTAAGGTTCAGCAGGCTCTCTCTCAGCCTTACCGACTGGCAAGTAACGATACCAACGTAACGCCCAGCATAGGCTATACCTGCTTCACAACCGTCGCTTGCGATTACGAAGAAGTACTTAAACAAGTGGATATTGCGATGTATCGTGCAAAAACAGAAGGCCGGGCGCAGCTTTGCCGCTACCAGCCCTGGATGCGCGATAAAATGCAGTGATCCGAACGCTTAAGCCAATTGACCGATTAGCAGCACCCATAAAGCGATTAACGCAAAGTGGCCGGGGTACCACGCTAACCATAAACGTCGCGGCATCACTAAGTAGACGGGGGGGATTCGTTGCGCTGCACCTGCAGCAAGTACCAGCACGATGAGGCACGTACCTACAGTAAACGATTTGGCCATGTCAGAGGCATTCATTTGCCCGGCAATCCAGAGTGCTGGAAATGCCGCTAGGCCTGCCCATAGGCGCGCTTGGAAATGGCTCTCAGTTTGGCTCAAGGCGTGCATCGCGAACATTAATAGCGGAATCAGCAGCAGCCCGTTGTGCCCGTACTCCACCCAAAAACCGAGCAGATACCACACGGTCACACCTACCGCTGCACCGGCTAACAACCAGGGCAAACCTAACGTTTGCTGCTGGTAGTGCTGCCAGCCTTGGCGCACTAGCGCACCTAAGGTTAAACCACTGGCCAGGGTAAAGCAGACGTTGAGGATAAATGCGTCTGATGCGCGTGGCATCATCATGTAGGGGAGTTGGGCAACCAAGCCGATAATTAGAATTCGGCGCGAGTAGCGCAGTGGGTTGCGGGTATTAAACAGGCCGTGCCAGGCCACCATGGCGGCAAACAGCGGGAAGGCGATACGGCCAATGGAAGACCCGGCCCAGCTTAGATCCCAATCGCCGGGCAGCACATAGCGAGTGAGGTGATCCACGGTCATGGTGATCAGGGCCAGCCACTGCCCCCAGCCGGTCCAGTGAGAAGAGAGGCGAGGTAGCGTGCCTGCATGTGGGCTAGTCGGGTGAGCCATAAAACCTCCGTGTTGAACATGCTCGATGATACACAGACAGAGGCAGCTTTACCTAGTTCACTGAATTTTCAGCGTTAGGTAGAAACGCATCACCCCGGCGGTTGCCGGGGTGATGGACACTAGGGCCTGTTGACGTTTCATCGCGAACCGCGTTGCCCCACAAAGCGCGTCAGACAAGGCGCAAAACGCTGGGAAGGGTGGTTCCCTTTTCAAGTTTTGCAACGCCGTATGGCGCGCTTTGCGGGGCAACCCGAAGGGCTGGGCCCGTTTTTATCCGCGGCGGCGTTAGTCGTCGTTCATTTGGAACCACCAAACTTCTCTCCTCCTGCCTTGCCGCGAATAAAAACGGGCTCCAGCGCGGCCGCGAGTGAAACGTCAACAGGCCCTAGGGCTTGCTGTGATGCTTACTCTTGCCCACCGAAATAACGGTTGTAGATCTCGTCGTAAGTGCCGTCTTCTTTCACTTCAGCCAGGGCTTCGTTGAACTGCTCAGCGAGTGCTTCGTCGCGTTGACGGAACGCGATACCAAAGCCATCACCAAAATACTCTTTAGGTTCGGTGAGCATCTCGCCGACAACAACGTAGTTGCCTTCTTCGCTATCCAGTAACGTGGACTTACCGACTGGGTAGTCGAGGAACAGGATGTCCAAACGCTCGGACTCCATGTCCAGCACCATGTCATCGGCGGTAGAATAGCGGTTGATGTCGGCGACATCGCCATACATGTCGGTGACGTAATTGTCCTGCAGAGTGCCGCGCTGAACGCCGATGGTCATGCCGGCGAGCGACTCTTCATTGGTTGCATCAAGGTCGGTGCCTTCAGGAGCAAACCAGGCGGACGGTGGGGTGATGTAGGGGTCAGAGAACAGCACTTGCTCGCGACGGTCATCATTGATCGTCATGGAGGACATAATAGCGTCGTATTTACGTGCCATGAGACCCGGGATAATGCCGTCCCAGCCCTGTACAACCCATTCACATTCAACGCCGATGCGCTCGCAGAGGGCGTTGCCCAGGTCGATATCAAAGCCGGTCAGCTCGCCATCCGGCGTGCGATATTCCATCGGCTCGTAAGGCACATCAACCCCGATACGTAGTTGGTCTTCTTGCGCCTGGGCGGCGCTTGCTGCAACGGCTAAGCCTAGCAGTGAGACAGACAGCAGTTTTTTCATTATGTATCTCCTTGGAAGCAGAGTTCATCTAAGCAACCACCGCCTAATGATGGCGTTGCCTATATGGCGTTGACCACGTTAGTCACAGGTTGCGTTGTGATGATCATTGATAACTTATCCTAACTCGGCGTTGACGAAAAGCGCTTGATGATTCGTAAACCAACGTTTGTTTCACACTAGGAGTTCTGTGGCTGTAGATGTGCGAGCAGCTTTTTCTCTAGATAACGAAAGAGATACAGGATGGTGAAGGTTAAACACAGGTATATCGCTGCCACAAACAAGAATGCGTCAAAAGGTGCATAAAAACGCGCATAGACAAAGCGCGCCGCGCCGGTCAGGTCCATAATCGTCACTACGCTGGCAATAGCGCTGGCATGTAGCATGAAAATGACTTCGTTGCCGTAGGCCGGCAGTGCGCGACGAAAAGCGCTGGGGATAATAATGCGCCGCATGGTCTGCTGAGGTGACATGCCATAGGCACGAGCCGCTTCAATTTCACCTTTCGATGTAGACTTAATCGCGCCGCGAAAAATCTCGGTCGTATAGGCGGCGGTGTTGAGGGTAAATGCAATGAGTGCGGGAACGAACGGTTCTTCAAGTATCACCCATAGCCAGCTTTCTTGGATTCCGTCCACAAACACCACGCCGTAATAAATCAGGTAGAGTTGGATGAGTAGCGGTGTGCCACGAAAAACATAGGTGTAAGCAAAAATAGGCCACTTAATCCAGGCGTGTTTTGAACCACGCCCAATGGCAAGGGGTACCGCAGCGATTAAGCCAATGACCAGCGATAAAAAGACCAGTTGCACCGTGGTGGTCAGCCCATCGCCATAGTAGGAAAGCGTTTGCAGCGTGAAAATACTGTTCTCGGCAAGCTGATTTTCGAGCCATGTCATGAAAGCGGTCATTAGTCTGCCTCCCCATAGCCAATGTTGTAGCGTTTTTGCAGACGAGCAAAGATCCATTCCGAAACGCTGGCGATGAGCAGATAGATAAGCGCGACAATAATCATGAAAGTGAAAGGTTCGCGCGTCGCTTTAGAGGCTTCTGAGGCGACACGCACCATATCAGAAAGCCCGATTACCGAGACCAGTGCTGTGGTTTTGAGCAGTACCATCCAGTTGTTGGAAAGGCCAGGCAGTGCATGGCGCATCATCTGCGGAAAACGGACGCGACGAAAAACCAGCCCATCGCTCATGCCATAGGCTTTACCTGCTTCGATTTGCCCATTATCGACCGCCATAAAAGCGCCGCGAAAGGTTTCCCCCATATAGGCCCCGAAGATTAGCCCAATGGTGACAACGCCCGCGACGAAGGCATTAATATTGATAAAAATATCGATATCGAAGGAGTAGTAAAGCCAGTCGGTGATCATGTTGACGCCAATTTGGCCACCGAAAAAAAACAGCATCATCAACACGAGGTCGGGCACACCGCGAATAAGTGTGGTGTAAAGCGTGGCAAGACGATGAGCTAACCAGTTGCGCGACATCTTCGCGCTGGCGGTCAGTAGCCCTAAAATAATCGCTAAAATCAGCGACAACACCGCTAATTGGATGGTGACGCCAGCCCCTTCGATCAGCCGGGGGCCATACCCTTGTAAATCAATCATGGTCAGCCTCGCGGATCAGTAATTAGGTGCCAGGAATTGCTGCAGGCGCGGTGATTGCGGGTTGCCTAACACTTGATCGGGCGGGCCAGCCTCTTCCACCAGGCCCTGGTGAAGGTAAATCACTTGGCTAGAGACATCACGGGCAAACCCCATCTCGTGAGTCACCACGACCATGGTGCGCCCCTCTTCAGCGAGGTCGTGCATGACTTTCAATACGTCACCGACCAATTCCGGGTCAAGGGCGGAGGTGGGTTCGTCAAACAGCATCACTTCTGGATCCATCGCCAGTGCGCGGGCAATAGCGCCGCGCTGCTGTTGCCCGCCGGACATCTGTGCTGGGTAGGCGTTGGCGCGGGCCGTTAAGCCAACCCGATCGAGCAGTGCATGGGCATGCTCCAAGGCTTCTTTTTTGGGTTTTTTCAGCACATGAATCGGCGCTTCGATGATGTTTTCGAGCAGCGTCATGTGGGCCCACAGGTTAAAGCTCTGGAACACCATGGAGAGCTTGGCGCGCATTTGTACCACCTGCTTCCAATCTTCAGGTTCGCGGCCGTGCTTCGTGGTCTTAAAGCGAATGGGTTCGCCATGGACAATGAGGTCGCCATCGTCGGGCTGTTCAAGCAAGTTCATGCAGCGCAAAAAAGTACTTTTACCCGATCCAGAGGCACCAATCAGGGTAATCACATCGCCCTTTTGGGCTTGTAATGAAAGACCTTTCAGAACTTCCGTATCGCCAAAGCGTTTTTTAATATTACGCACTTCAAGGGGAGTAGGCGTAGCGGCCATATCATTGGCTCCAGTACAGAGTTGCCGCAGCAACAAGTGGGTTTGTTTGATGCGGCTGGCGCGAAAAAGGGGCGATTCTATCAGGCTGGGCGCATTATGCGCGCTTTCCTTCTAACATTATGCACTCGACGATAGTCGTATCGACGTCGAGGGTCCTGTTGTCGCCTCACCATTGTTATTGTCTTGGCTAAAGTAGATCCTGCTTGGGGGGTTAAACGATAGGCGCCACCAACAGCGCGGCACGGGCGCCCACCTCTACTTGTGCGTTAGGAAACACCACATGAAGGGGCGTATCGCCTACCCGAAACTCACCCGACTTACCGTCTTGGGCCAGCAGAGTGCCGGGCTCAAAGCGGCTGAAGTTGGCTGTGTCCTCGGCAAAACAGAGTGTAAAGTCCTCCGAGTGACGCATTAATTCGTGTTGAACCTGGAAAAACTGCATTTGCGTGGCGGGCTGATTGGGTGGCGTATGTCCTTCACTAAGCGCGGTGAGTAGTGTACGCATCGGTTGTAATGATGCCATATCGTTGTGGCCAAAAGGCGCTACCCGCCCTAGCTCAAAGGTAAATGCCTGAGCGGCGTGATAGTGCTTGCTGTAGTGGGAGAATGTCCAGCTGTGCTGATGTTGGTGCAGCACCGCCTGCATACCCGCCGCCGCCAGCCAGCCCCACTGCTCAGCATCGGTGGAGGATTCGGCAAAAGGCTCCACTACAAAACGGGGGTAGCGGCTATCCCGAATTGCGGTATGTAGGTCGTAGTGCAGTTTGGGGCGCCCGGCATGGCGGGCATAAAAACTATCCACCGCGGCCATTAATTGCCTGGCGCGATCTGGCTCCTCGCCCTTGGCGGCTAGTTCGCGGCTAAACAGCCGGTTTAAATTGGTGGTAAGGAAACGCTGCTGCGCCTTAAGCGCGGGCAGGTTGCCTAAAATCACCAGCACAGGAGCGCCGAGCGATATGCTGCCCGCTTCTACGCCGCTTAACCATTCACCCACCAGTTCAACCGGTGCGGTTTCATTGCCATGGATCGCCGCTGAAAAAATGCACGTGTGGGCGCTTTGGCTTACCGTGTTAGGGGTGAGCTCCAAAATACCAGGCGCATGCAAATGATAAGTGCCGCTGGCGAAGACGCCTTGGCTGGCGGTGGGGAGTTGCCCATCAAGCGACCAGTCGAGCCATTGGCCTAGCATTGTCGCTCCTCAGTTAACTGTTTTGAGTATCGTGGTCAGTATAAAAGCGAGCTTAGGTTTACCACGCTGGGCGTATGCCACAAGCCCGCAGGTCGTTCGCGTGTAAAAGCCTAGCGTATTCGTGAAAAAGCGTCTTCATGAAACACGCGGAAGCTGAAAAGTGGCTTTATTTAATCGCTAACAGCAAAAAACGCCCATGGGGTGCATGAGCGTTTTTCAATTTGTTCATCACGTTACGCTGAACGCTGGCGCTGCATTTCTTCCTGGTACTCGCTAGCAAGCGATGTCTTTTGTTTATCTTGCAGGCCACGGCCCGCCAGCTGGAAAACCTCTTGCTCTTCTTCATCCAGGTGGTGAGTGACTAAATCCTGGAGCTGTTTGGCGTGGGTCAACCAGTGGGTTGCACTGTAGTCAGTTTCATCAAGCAGTTCTAAAAGCTCATCAATTTCATGATGTTCGGCAACGCTATGGCGGGCTTTTTCCTGAGTCAGGTCGATTGACATCATTGGGATATAGAGCGTCCGCTCTTCGGCAGCGGCGTGATAATGCAGCTCTGCTCGTACCTGCTGATACAGTTTATCTCGCTCATCGCTGTCTCCATGTGTTTCAACTAAGCGGGCGAGCAGGTCGCGCTGAATATCGTGATCCTTGCGCAGGGCTTCAAAAATCGTCATTCCAGACTCCTTGGATACGTTTGATGTAGGCAAGTCAAAAGCTAGTGGTGGTTGGCGTAAAGTGCAAGATGGCGTTCGTCGATGAAATCGACGCCCACGGACGAAAACATTCGCTTTTTTCTATGCTTGAGTGCGCTATGTTGTGTTTACTACTTATTAGGCGACGCCCACTTTAGGCGACGCTCACTGCACTACTCATAACTGCACTATTCATAAGTGAAGGAGATAGTAATGACAAAGGTACTGGTACTTTATTATTCCATGTATGGCCATATTGATACGCTGGCTCAGGCCGTGGCAGAAGGCGCAAAGGGTGTGAGCGGTGTTGAGGTGGCGGTGAAACGCGTTCCTGAAACCATGCCTGAAGAGGCGTTCAAGAATGCAGGCGGTAAGCAGGATTACGACACGCCGGAAGCGACGCCTCAAGAGCTTGCCGATTACGATGCGATCATTTTCGGTACGCCCACCCGCTTTGGGAATATGGCCGGTCAAATGCGTACCTTCCTGGATCAGACCGGTGGCCTGTGGGCGAACGGTGCTCTGCGTGGCAAAGTCGCTAGCGTGTTCACTTCTACCGGTACTGGCGGCGGTGATGAGATGACCATCACCTCTACTTGGACCACGCTGGCCCACCACGGCATGATCATCGTGCCGATTGGTTACGGTCTCGAAGAGCAGTTTGATATTTCCAAAGTCAGCGGCGGTACGCCTTACGGCGCCGCAACCATTGCTGGTGGTGATGGCTCACGCCAACCTGACGAGCGTGAGCTGAAAATCGCCCGTTTCCAGGGCGAGTTGGTCGCAAAAACGGCTGCTAAACTGGCCAGTTAATTAGTTTACTAGCTAAGACATATACGAGTCAGCCAAGTAAAAGCCTCGCCGGATATATCCGGCGAGGCTTTTTTTGGGGTTGGGATATTGTGGCTGGGATTATAGTTTTACTATGCTCCGCGTGCCGCCGTGTAAATTGTGTAGACGGATTGGCTGGCCGTCATAAATAGTCGATTGCGGCTCTTGCCCGCAAAACACACGTTCGAGCAGACTTCAGGTAGCAATACTCGGCCCAGCAAGGTGCCTTCCGGTGAGAAAACCACTACTCCGTCGATACCTTCACCACCATTGGCACTTGACCAGATATTGCCATTCACGTCACAGGCCATGCCGTCGAAAATAGTGTCTTCGCTGGTCACGATAACTTGCCGGTCGCTGACACTGCGACCATCTTCACCCAGCGACCAGCGAATAATTCGCGCGGGTTCGTCGAAATGGGTGGGGGCACTGTCACTGGCGTAGAACCCTTCGCCATCCGGCGTTAATACAATGCCGTTTGGCTTATAAATATCGTCGGTCAGCATGATGGGCTCATCCAGGCTGTCATCGACGTAATAGATGGCCGTTTCTAGCTCCAGGTCTCGTTTTTTGCCCTCGTAGTCGAAGTGAGCTCCATAGCCTGGATCGGTGAAGATCACTCCACCCGAGGGCAGTGCCACCACGTCATTAGGGGCATTGAGCGGTTTGCCCTGATAGCGCTCGGCGAGCACCGTTGTGCTGCCGTCCCACTCGTAGCGTAAAACGCGTGAGGGATAGTGCTCGCAAGCAATTAGCCGCCCCTGATGATCGAAGGTATTACCGTTAGAGTGGCCGACATTGTCTCTCAATACGCTGACTTGACCAGTGGATTCGTCCCAGCGCATCTGCTTGGCACGAGGTATGTCGCTGAAAACAACATAACGACCTACGGCGTTCCATGCTGGCCCCTCTGTCCACAGACCTCCACTCCAGTGGCGTTCTAGAGGACTGTTAAAAATCATGTAATCACTAAAGCGGGAATCTTCGACTTTCCAGGCATCGATTGGGTATCGTTCCGGGGTGGAACCTTGTGAGCTCTGCAAAGCAAAAAGCTGGGGCGATGTGCCAACAGCGGCCAGGGCGGCCGATGCCGAAAGGAACTGACGGCGTCCAAGTTTCATAGCATTGTCCTGATGGTTGTTTGTTGATGTTGTTATGAGCGAAGTGAAACTGATGTTTCTTCCACCCTCAGGACAAATGTAGAACATAAGCGATTAAAAAACATACATTGGCTGCCCGGTTGGATTCAACCAGACAGCCAATCTTTATGCCATATGTGTGTCAGTGCGAAATAGCGTTGGCAACCGCCTTGCCTAGGCTTGCAGTGGTGCCTTCTCCACCCACATCGCGGGTAAGTACTGTGGCATCCCCTTCGCTCAATACTTCCTCAATGGCCGTGACTATTGCGTCACCGGCTTCTTTGTAACCGAGGTGCTCCAGCATCATGGCGCCTGACCAAATTTGACCGATAGGGTTGGCAATACCCTTACCGGCGATATCCGGCGCGCTGCCGTGTACTGGCTCGAACAAGCTCGGAAAGTTGCCTTCTGGGTTGATGTTGGCTGAAGGGGCAATGCCTATCGTGCCGGTGCAGGCGGGGCCGAGATCAGAAAGAATATCGCCAAACAGATTGCTGCCCACGACGACATCAAACCAATCCGGGTGGAGAACGAAGTTGGCGGTAAGAATATCGATATGAAATTTATCCACCGCGATTTCAGGGTAGCCCTTCGCCATTTCGACCACACGTTCATCCCAATACGGCATAGTGATTGAGATGCCGTTGGACTTGGTCGCGGAGGTGAGCTTTTTACGCGGGCGAGTTTGGGCCAGTTCAAAGGCGTATTTCAATACGCGGTCTACGCCGGTGCGGGTCATGACCGTGTCTTGAATGACCACTTCACGGTCGGTGCCTTCAAACATTTTGCCACCAACGCTTGAGTACTCGCCTTCAGTGTTCTCACGCACCACGTAAAAGTCTATATCGCCGGGTTTACGGCCTGCTAGCGGGCTTTTAATGCCGGGCATGAGCTTGCAGGGGCGCAGGTTGATGTACTGATCAAAGCGGCGCCGGAATTGCAGCAGTGAGCCCCACAGGGAAATATGGTCGGGGACTTTTTCGGGCCAGCCCACCGCGCCATAAAACAGCGCATCGAAGCCTTTTAACTGCTCAAACCAATCATCCGGCAGCATTTTGCCGTGTTCCAGGTAGTAGTCGCAGCTGCCAAACTCAAAGGTGGTGAACTCAAGATCAAGATTAAAGCGCTTGGCGGTCGCTTCAAGAGCGCGGATGCCTTCAGGCATGACTTCGGTGCCGATGCCGTCACCGGCGATAATGGCAATACGGTGGGTCATAGTGGTTCCTTACCTTGTTAGTTACTTTTTATGCTTGTGAGTCGTGAGTCGTGAGTCGTGAGTCGTGAGTCGTGAGTCGTGAGTCGTAGTCGTTAATAGTAAATAGAGTGTAGCGGCTATTTTGGTGGAGATAATCAGGCTACTATTCAAGTTATTATTGCGTGAAAGTGCAGAATGACTGAGGAGCGATATGGCGCACCTGGATGATTTGGCGTTTTTTCAGCACTTGGTGCGGGCGGGAAGCCTGACGGGGACTGCTCGCGAGCTGGGGCTATCGCTCTCGGCGGTAAGCAAGCGGCTAAAACAATTGGAGGCGCGCCTGGGGGTAGAGCTAGCTGCTCGCACTACGCGGCGGTTGACGCTGACCGCAGAGGGTGAGCGCTACTTGGCCCGTGGCGCGCTGATTTTAGATGAGTTGGATGAGTTGGAAAATTCACTGGGTGAGGGGGTCGATCAGGCGCTTAGCGGACGTTTGCGGGTAAACGCTACTTTTGGCTTTGGGCGCCGCCATATTGCGCCACTGCTGTCACGCTTTTGTGCCGATCACCCCGGGGTGGAAGGGTGGTTGGAGTTAACCAATTTTCCGCTTAATTTGAGCGATCACGGCTTTGATATTGGTATTCGCGTGGGCGAGCCACCGGAGTCGCGCTTGGTCGCCCGGCGTATTCTGGCCAATCGGCGGGTGCTCTGCGCGTCGCCTGCTTACATTGCCCAGGCACCGTCTTTGCAAGTACCGGCAGATTTACAGCAGCACGCTTGTTTGGTGATTCGCGAGAATGACAGTGATTTCCCCCTCTGGCGCTTTGAACAAGTCGCTCAGTCTGCAAAAGGACTGCCTGGGCAGACACAGTCGATAAAGGTCAGCGGTCGATTAGCCAGCAACGATGGCGAGGTCATTACCCGCCTGGCCTTGGACGGCCACGGTGTCATGCTGCGCTCCTGGTGGGACGTTAACGAGCACCTTGCCAGTGGCGCATTGGTAGCGCTGTTGCCAGGCTGGCAGGGGGTGCGGGCAGATTTTTATGCGGTGTTTGAGCAACGCCGCCATGTGCCCGCCCGGCTGCGCGCTTTTATTGACTATGTTCAGCGAGAGATAGCGGGGCGGGTACCAATATTGCCTGATGGGAGCTAATCAGAAGCTGCTTATCGGCTAGGGCAAGCCTCGCCTTGGTTAACATCAATCAGCTCTTCAGTAGGGAACTCCAGCTCGGCTGCTCGCTGACGCAGGCGTCCTTCTGTCGCGCTATCCATTTCCGCTGTACGTGAAAGTATCCACAGGTAGTCGCGGTTAGGGCCTGCCACCAACGCCCATTGGTACTCCTCATCCAGCTCAAGGACGTTATAGCCGCCGTAAAAGGGGCCAAAGAAGCTTACCTTTAAGCGCCCAACGCTTTCATCGTCAATAAAGTAGGCGCGGCCTTCAGCCTCATCCCACTCTTGCTCTTCAAGGTTGTAACCACGGTTGATTACTCGAACACCGCCATCATCGCGCAGGCTGTAAGTAGCGGTCACGCAATCAAGACCGCGTTCAAAGGAGTGATCCAGGCGGGCAATTTCGAACCACTGGCCCAGGTAGCGGTCTAGCTCAAAGTCTGTTACTGGCTGCGTGCCATCCGGAATGCCAGTGCAGCCGGTGAGTAGGGTCATACTAACGATGCTGCTTCCTAGCAGGGTTTTCATTAACGCGCTCCTTGGCGATGATTCGAGGGTGATCGACTATGGTTAGTGCTATCTGTTGCTATTTTGCCATACAGCAGGAGAAGGCGGTGATGGAGTGTTTTCGTTTACATAACAAATAAAGGAGTGTGTATGTGGTGCCAACAAGAGATTCATTTGCCCGAAATGGCGCGCGGCTTTCATTTGATTACGGATGATGTGGCCCGCGCACTGCCTTGTTTAAGTGACTGCCAGGCTGGCATGCTGCATTTACAGCTGATGCACACTTCTGCCTCGTTAACGCTCAATGAGAACACTGATCCGGATGTGCGCCACGATTTAGATGCTTTTCTGCGTCGACTGGTGCCCGAAGATTTACCCTATTTCCGCCACACCCTGGAAGGGCCTGATGATATGCCAGCCCATGTAGCCGCCAGCCTGCTGGGTACACAGCTAACGCTGGCGGTGCGCGATGGACGCCTGGCTTTAGGTACCTGGCAGGGCATATGGCTGGGAGAACACCGCAATCAGGCTGGGCCACGTCGATTACTGGCCACCCTAAACGGGTGTGAAGCGCGCTAGCTTGGCGCGCCACCTCGACTCAGCGTTGCTGTATAGTGGTTAATAACCTCATATTATCTTTGAAAAAGCGCTTTTAAATGCCACGACGCTCCTTTCTTCGCCTTTCCCGACAGCGCAGGTTGCGGCTGTTCTTTTTTCTTAATCTTGCTCTGGTGACTGGGCTAATTGCTCACCAAATTTGGTTGTATGTAGCAGAACCCAAATTTGAGTCGGTGCATACCCTTGAAGTGGCGAATATTCGCGAGGTGTTGAAGGAGCGAACCGACTATCGCTTTGCGGTGGTGGGCAATATCAATAACTCGGTGAGCGTGTTTCAAAAGGAGATTGTGCCGCTCATCAATCAGAGCGGCATCGATTTCCTGATTTCCGCTGGGAATGCCGTCAATAGTGGGCAGCAGGAGAGCTACCAGGCGATTTATCAGAGTCTGGAGCAGCTCAATGTCCCTTACTTACTCACCTACGGTGAAAATGAAGATAGCGATTTCGGTAGCTATCTGTTTTACGAATATTTTGGGCCGCACTTTTACTCGTTTGTAGCGGGCAATAGCCACTTTATCTTTCTTGACGGTACCGGCAAGTCCTCTACCTCCTGGCAGCTTGATTGGTTGGAGCGTGAGCTTACGGCCTCAGAAACACAGCATCGGTTTCTATTTGTTGGTTTGCCGCTGCACAACGTAGTGCGCGACGCGCCTCTGTTTGAAGCGGACAATTATCTCAATGATTCTCGCTTAGCCGATGGCATTATGGCGCTGGCAGAGGAACATGACGTTGACACCGTATTTTCCGCCAACTTAACGCTCTTTTCCCAGCAGACGATTAATGGCGTGGATTACGTGACCACCGGAGGCGCGGGAGGCATCCTCATCGATGCCGATAGCAGCTTTCACCACTACGTCATCGTCAATGTAGAGGGTGAGAATGTCGCTATTGCGCCGGTGCGGTTAAATGTGGATAGCCCTGGCTGGTGGCGGATGGTGAGTAGTGTGGCTTCCACGGTGTATGCATTTTTCTACGTTAGCTATACGCGGTTTTTGCTGATTGTGGGTATGTTGACGCTGCTCGCACTGCGCTTATATCGGCTAATTTTCGAAGATCGCGACTACTATCCTGATTTTGATATCGACCCAACGCCTTTCCTGGGTAAATCTCTGCGCGTAGCGATGATCTCTAATAACTACTTTCCTTTTGTATCGGGGGTATCGGTCTCGGTGGATCGCCTGCGCAATGGCTTATGCGATCTAGGCCACACCATCCAACTGTTAGTGCCGCGCTACCGAGAAACGTGGCAGGACGACAGTTCAATAAAACGCATCCCCACGCTAATGGCATTTGGGCAGAAGGGTGAGTTCCGGTTAACCAATCCGTTCAGTGCGCGTTTCCGCCGCTGCCTGCGTGGGTTTAAGCCGGATGTTATTCACGTTCATCATCCCTTTTGGCTCGGCTCCATGGGCCTGTTTATGGGGCGTCGGCTCAAGGTGCCAGTGATCTACACCTATCACACCCGCCTGGAGCACTATGCCCACTTCGTGCCGCTGCCCGGTGCGCTGTTTCGTAATTTGATTTCCCATACCCTGATTAAGCGCTTTTCTAATCGCTGCCAAGGAGTGATTGTGCCGACTTACTCCGCCGAGGAGTATCTGCGCATGATTGGAGTGAAAACACCTTCGCTGGTGCAGCCCACAGGCATTGATGTGGCACGCTTTTCTCACGTTGAGGAGAGTGAGTTGGAAGCGCTGCGCGAGCAATTAACTATCGACCCTGCAAGTAAAATATTGATCAGCGTCTCGCGGATTAGTAAGGAGAAAAACATTGGCTTTATGCTGGAGGCCCTCGCCGAACTTCAGTCACAGGGGCATGATGATCTTCATCTGCTACTGATTGGTGATGGGCCAGACCGGGAGGCGATTCAAAACCAAATCGATACTTTGAAACTGACCTCGCAGGTCACCCTGGTCGGTGCGGTGCCGCCGGAGCGCATGGCGCTTTATTACCATCTAGGCGATATATTTGTATTTGCTTCGACCTCAGAAACCCAGGGCATGGTGATTCTTGAAGCAATGTCGGCGGGATTGCCCGTTGTGGCGGTGCGTTCAAGCGGTATCGATGATGTGGTGCGCCAAGGGGTCAATGGGTTCAAAACACCGCAAAATCGTCAGGCCTGGGGGCAAAGGGTGGTTGAGTTAAAAGATAACGCTGAGCGACGCCGGGAGTTGGGTAAGCAGGCCAGCCACTTTGCTGAGGAGTTTGATATTGCCAACTTTGCCTCAGCGGTGGCGGGCTTTTACGCCGAAGTGCTGGCCAAATATCACTCGCCTTCGCGGTGAGGCTGTTTTTTTGCCGCTTGGCGCCGGTTAGCATAGCGTTTAAGGCCTATTAACAGGCCCACGCCGGCCGCTAGTCCGACAGTTGCTAAGATAATTTCTTTGGTCGAGGCCGCGGTGAACAGTGCGCCTAGCTGGCTGCCCAATAAAATCACCGCTGCCAGCCCCGGTACGATGCCCAGGGTGGAGCCGATCATATAGTCGCGAAACTTAAGGTGAAAAGCGCCCGCCAGCATATTGGTGAGCGTGAACGGGGCGAGTGGCAGCAGGTTAATCACCGTCATGGTGCGAATGCCGCGTTTGGATAAGTAACCCGATAGGCCGCGCAGATGACGCCCGCCATAACGCATAAGCGCCTCACGGCCTAACCAGTGGCCTACCCAGTAAGACACAATCGAGGAGGTCAATGTGCCTAGCGTGGCGTACACCAGCCCCCATATCGGGCCAAACAGTAAGCCAGTCACCACCACCAGTAGGCTAAGTGGAAACATCACCAGCAAGGCGCTGGCATAAGTGGCCATTACCGCAGCAAACATCCAGGGCGCGGTACGCCACTGGCGAATGTAAGCGATAAACTCGCTAAGGCGCGCCTGGGTGAGTAGGTCGTAGCGCTGCAGTACCTGCCACATGACGCCCAGCAGCACGACGACTACCAGCAGGCCTACGCCCTTACCCAATGTCCGCGACATGCCCACTCCCATCGGCTAAAAAAGCGCTAGCATACGCTAGCCATCCAATGGGATGAAGGCGCTTTTCCATTAAGCGCAGTCGTTAATCAGCGGTTTCTTAGTTGTTGAGCTGGGCTTCAATGACCGGCCAAGCAGGATCGCCATCAGTGGTGGTGACGTCTGCCAACATTGCTTCAATGCGTTCTGGGTGGTCGTTGATCCACTGTTCGGCGACGTCGGTAAGATCCTGCTCTTCCTGGCCAAACGCCTGAATCATCCAGCTCTGCTCTTCAGCCGAAAAGGTAAACTGCTCAAAGAAGGTCACTACGTTAGGGGTGGCTTCAGCGTAGCCACTGCGCAGCAGCGTCAACACATCGCTTTCACCGTTGTTCTCACCGAACAGATCTTCAGGATCTTCCAGGTAGCGCATGGGCAGTTCAAGGTTCATCCAGTGGGGCGTCCAGCCTACCCAGACAATCGGTTCCTCACGGGAGATGGCATCACGTGCAGCGGAAAGCATGCCCACTTCACTGGTATCGACTACCTGCCAGTCACCTAACCCCCAGGTGTCATTGTCAATGGCATTGTGAAGAATCTCACTGGCAGCAGAGCCTGCGCCGAAGCCATAGATTTCACCCTCGAACTGCTCGCGATTTTCGTCTAAATCAGCAAAACTCTGAATGCCACTCTCATACAGATATTCCGGCACCGCCAGGGTCATTTGCGCACCATCGACGTTATTCGCCACGTCAATCAGTACACCCGACTCCTTGCGGGGATTGAACATCTCACGCTGGGCGGGCAGCCAAGCCCCTAGAAAGGCGTCGATATCGCCGCTTTCGATACCCTGGTAAATCACCTGTAGGCCGATTTCCTGGGTGCTGGTTTCGTAGCCGAGTGGGTTTAATAGCTGTTCGGCGATAGCCGTTTTTACTGTAATGCCGGGCCAGGCGGGCACACCGAAATCGAGGGTTTGGTCGTCGGTGTGAGCCGCCGAGGCAAATAGCGCGGTAGTGGCGAGGGCAATGCCTGAGGCGAGAGGCTTGAGGTGTGTCATAGGATCTCCTTGCTAGGTTTTTGTCTAATAGGTGTTGTTGTTAAACAGTGATATTGAATACCGCTAAACGTTACGGGCCAGCACGCGGAGGCGTGAAGCCAGCATATCGCGGTCTAAATAGGTGCCCTGTAAATGGCGTGCGCCGCTGTTAGGGTCGAACTCGCGCCGTCCGTGGAGTACGCGACGATTATCAAAAGCGACCATTTGACCAGGGCGAAGGGTGAACTCTAGCTGGTGCGCTTCGCTGTGGAACAGCTTCCACAATAGAGCGTAGGCGCTGTACCAGGCGTCCATCTGCTCTACTGGTAGGTGAAGGGCATCGCGAATCCAGTTATTCAGGCGCATCTCAACCAGATTGCCTGCGCTATCCAGAGTGATCACCGGTGCCCGCATTGAAATATCGTGGGTTTCATCCTGAAAGCGAAAATCAATCGGTGTTTCGCTAAGAATCGTCAGCGCTTCTGGAGACTCCTGGCGCAGAGCTTCTACGACCCGAGCGCCATCAGCAAATAACGATTCGCCGCCGCTGGCACCGTTTTGCAGGCAGTAGAGCAACTGAATGTCTGGCGGTTGGCGCCAGTTGGGTAAATCGATATGCAATGGCAACCCTACCGCGGTATAAGCCGCGTTGTTGGGATTGGGTTTGGAGCGCACATCAAAGCGGGCGCCAAAGTTGGTGGCGCGCAGGGGGCCAATACGTTCAGCTAAGCGGCTTACTTCCTCTTCTACCAATGGGCCGTCGGTAATCAGTGCCAGCCCGTCGCGTAGCATGGCGGTTAGCCAGGCTTTCTCGCCTAGAGGGGTTAAAAAATCACTATGGCTGATGTGCTCGGGAGTGAAGTTATCGACCCAAGGCTTAGCGTTGGGTACCGCAGAAGTCAGCTCGGCTTCCGGGCGGCGCTGGTAAAGCCAGCCGCTATGAAAGGCACTGACATGACCATCTTGCCATTGCAGGTGTAAGTGCCCATCTAGCAGAGCAACGCTGGGTGGCTCAGTGATGGGTTCAAGCGGCAGGTAGAGCCTTTCCCGGGTCTGCGGATGCCGGCAGGCCGGGCAGGCGCAGTGGTCGCGCAGCCAGAGCAGGGGCAGAGTGGTTTTTTGACCATCTAGCCACTCAAGGGCAATGCCATTGTGGGCAAGCGTCGCTTGAGTGAGTACCGGGCCCGCTTGATAAGGACTTAATTCGCCCATCTCAGGGGTGTTTGCATGGGGGGGCGTTAAGGTGGTCTCTGCTGTGCTGTTCATTAAAACTCCGATTCGCTCCCTCTGTGGCATTACGTAGGGGTGTGCGTTTGTGCCAACCAGGATGCGGAGTAGCCGCAGCAGTGACAAACGATTAATCTGACCCCTAAGACATCATTTAATTTATAGGTCTCTTTTTCATGAGCCAATTACCGCCATTGTTATGGCTACAAGCCTTTGAATCTGCGGCGCGTACCTTAAGCTTTACCGCTGCAGGCAATGAGCTTGGGGTTACCCAAGCGGCCATCAGCCAGCGCGTCAGGCTGCTGGAAGACCGGGTGGGGCAAAAGCTCTTTGTTCGTCATGCACGCAGCTTAACGCTTACCCCCGCTGGGCAGGCGTGGCTGCCCAGCATTCACGATGCGTTTGTGCGTATTAGTGAGGGCACCCTGGAGGTCTTTGGCAGCACCTCTGAGCAGCCAGTGACGCTGCGTGCCACGCCGGTTATTCAGCAGTCGTGGCTGGCGCCGCGTTTAATTGCCTTCCACCGGGCTCATCCCCAGGTGTCGATTCGTGTAGTAAGTGCTATCTGGCCCGATGACTTTGGCCCCGAAGGGGCGGATATCGAGATTCGCTATGGCAAAGGGGAGTGGACGGGCGTTGAAATGCAGCCGCTAGGCGAAGAGCAACTGCTGCCCGTTTGCTCGCAGGCGTTAGCGGACACGCTTACTGCGCCGAGCGATCTGGCTGGGCATACGCTGCTGCACGCTGTCGGTTTTGGCGTGGGGTGGCCGGGGTGGCTGCAGGAAGCGGGGGTTGCTCACCTGGAAGCGCAGTGCTGGTCGCTCACTTGCGATAACCAGGTGATGACACTGGCGCTTGCTAGCCAGGGCGGTGGCGTTGCGTTAACTCATCGACGCTTAATGGAGCAGCGTAGCGATTTGGTGGCGCCTTTTGAGCTCAGTGTGCCCAGCGATGAGCGCTTCTGGTTGGTTCGCCCTAGCCGGCGCCACGTTAGCGACGAATCCGAGCTGGTATGGCGGGGGCTTTGCGATTCAATGTGATAAGTGGTTATTGCTGTTTTAAAGTCTTTTCGCCAATTTCCTTGCCATTTTGGTGCAGCCGTGAAAAATGATGCGCTTTCATTGTTTAAAAAGGCGTGATCTTCATGGACTTTACTCTCCCTCCGTTGCTGACATCGCTGGTGGATCGCGGCAACGGCTTGCTCTGGGGCAGCGTGCTGATTTATCTGCTGATTGGCGCGGGTCTCTATTTTACTGTGATGACACGCGGTATTCAGCTGCGCTATTTCGGCCATATGTTTAAGCTGCTGGGCAGCTCCCGACAATCAAACGGCGGTATCTCTTCGTTTCAAGCGCTCTCAACCAGTCTGGCGGCCCGAGTCGGTACCGGTAACCTGGCGGGTGTCGCGGTGGCTATTTATTTTGGTGGCCCTGGGGCCATTTTCTGGATGTGGATGACCGCAATGGTTGGGATGGCGACCAGTTTTGTGGAGTCCACCCTGGCTCAGGCGTACAAAACAGACCACGGCGACAACACCTTCCGCGGCGGCCCTGCGCGTTATATTGAGCGTGGTTTGGGCTTGCGCTGGCTGGCTGTGCTGTTCTCTATCTGTTTGATCATTGCCTTTGGGTTAGCGTTCAACAGCGTTCAGGCCAACTCTATCGCCCAGGCCATGGAACAGGCGTTCGCCATTCCCACCTGGGCCATGGGGTTAGTTTTGATGGCTGTTGTGGCGCCGATCATCTTCGGCGGTTTGAAGTCGATTGCCAAGGTGGCTGAACTGGTGGTTCCGCTCATGGCGCTGCTCTACTTAATTCTGGCGCTGGTGGTAGTCGGGTTGAATATCAGTGACTTGCCCGCAGCGATCATGACCATTGTGCGCAGTGCATTTGGCTTTGAGCAGGCGGCCGGTGGGGCAGTAGGCTACGCGGTATCCCAGGCGATTATGAACGGCATTCAGCGCGGGCTGTTTTCCAATGAAGCGGGTATGGGCTCGGCGCCCAATGCTGCGGCTACGGCCTCTACGCGGCCAGATCATCCTGCTGCCCAGGGCTTTATTCAGATGCTCGGGGTGTTTCTGGATACCCTAGTGATCTGCACAGCCACGGCGGCGATCATCATTATGGCGGGGCCGGAGCTGATGGCGGGCGATGAGAACAACGGCATTCAGTTGACCCAAATGGCGCTTTCCAGCCATGTGGGCGATTGGGGCGGTATGTTTATCGCGGTGGCGATTCTGCTGTTTGCGTTTACCTCGGTGATTGCCAACTACTCCTACGGCGAGTCCAACATTGAGTATCTGGCCGGGCGCCGCGCCCCGGTTGCCGTGTTTATTTACCGCTTAGCGGTGCTGGCGATGATTATGATTGGCTCGGTGGCAAGCCTGGGGGCGATTTGGAACTTCGCCGACCTCTCTATGGGTATGATGGCTATTATTAACCTGGTCGCTATTCTGCTTCTCTCGCCAGTAGCTTTCGCACTCTTCCGCGACTACGAAGCGCAGTTGAAAGCGGGCAAAGAGCCTGTGTTTGATCCCAGCCTTTTTCCCAAGCTGGTTAATAAAGTCGATCCCAAGGCCTGGCCCAAGAAGTAATCAAGCTTAAGTAAACGAGCTATAGCCATTTAAACCACTAGCTGCGCCCCGCCTCGCATTTTGCGTCGCGGGGCTTTTTATTGGCCGTCACATGATTCGATTTAATCGAATACAAGTCGTAAAACGTTGCGCTTTTGCTTCTTGGAAAGCGCCGTAGAATAGCTTCCAATCCTTCCCTGTACATTTTGGAGCTTTCAATGACGACTCGTGCCCTGGTAATTACCTCTTCGATTCTGGCTGAAAACGGCCAATCCATTGTGTTGGCTAATCGCTTTATTGAGCAGGCGAGCACCCGCAACGATGTAAACGTTACTCAGCGCGACGTGGTGAAAACCTCGCTCCCTCACCTGGATATTAGCGAACTGGGGGCTTGGCAGGTGGCGGCCGCAGAGCGTACCGCTGAGCAGCAGGCGTTAGCCGCGCGCTCGGACGAACTGCTGGCTGAGCTACGCGCCAATGATGTGCTGGTCATTGCGGTACCGATGTATAACCTGGGTATTCCTTCACAGCTGAAGGCGTGGTTTGACCGTGTTTTGCGTGCCGGTGAAACGTTCCGCTATACCGAAAACGGCCCGCAAGGGTTGGTAGAAGGCAAGCGAGCGATTATTCTGGCCGCGCGGGGTGGTCAGTACGCGGGTACGGAATTTGACAGCCAAACACCCCACCTGAAAGCCATGCTGGGGCTGATGGGAATTAAAGAGGTTGACGTGGTCTATGCTGAAGGGCTGAATTTGGGTGAGCAGCAGCGCGAAGCTGCAATAAAAGAAGCTTTCCAAGCGATCGATCAACTGGTTGAGGGGCTTTAAGCACATTCAGAAGCGCCCTCAAGAAATAAAAGGATAGTCACATGGCTCGGCCGGAATTACTCGAACAGATTTACACTATTGTCGATCAAATTCCGCCGGGCCGGGTGACGACCTATGGCCGCATTGCCGCCATGACCGAAGGTGCTACCCCACGCATGGTAGGTTCGGCAATGCGCCACCTGCCGGATGGCCACCAGTTGCCTTGGCATCGCGTGATCGCATCGTCTTTGAAGCTTGCCGATCACGGCGGCGCCGAACGCCAGCATCGTAAGCTACGCGATGAAGGGGTGTTGTTCGATGCCAAAGGCCGAGTGCCCGCGCACCTCGTCTGGCCTGATTAAGCTGCTGTCATTGCGAGGAGCTTGCGACGAAGCAATCTAGGCAGATGTGGCCATAACCCCGAGATTGCTTCGCTTCGCTCGCAATGACATGTGAGGGTGCGTTCGCAATGACATGTGAGGGTGCGTTCGCAATGACATTAGCGGAATCTGACGCGAACACAACCACGCTGCCCAATTTGGGCGGCGTGGTTGTATTTATGAATTGCGTTGGTGAGCCTTCTCGCGATTCACCATTCACCATTCAATCCTCCAAATTAGCACCCGATTTCCACGACCAGTCGCGCCAGCGTAGATCAAACAGATCCTTGCGGCGGTCTTTAAGGTTGGTCACCGAACCCTCGGCACGTACTACCGTTAGGCGAGTGAGATCCAAGTCCGAGAAGAAGATCATCTCGGTATTGGGAGTAGTTTCCGCCAGTACCGCATCGTGGGGGAACGCGAAGTCAGACGGCGAGAACACCGCTGATTGGGCGTACTGGATATCCAAGTTTTCAATCGAAGGCAGGTTGCCGACGCTGCCGCAGAGCACCACGTAGCACTCATTTTCGATCGCCCGCGCTTGACTGCAATGGCGCACGCGCAGGTAACCGTTTTTGGTGTCGGTCCAGAAGGGCACAAACAGAATGTCCATGTCCTGGTCGGCCAGCAGTCGGCCAAGTTCCGGAAACTCCACGTCGTAGCAGATCAGTATGCCCACGCGGCCAGCGTCGGTATCGAACACCTGTAGCTCATCGCCGCCCTCGATCACCCAGTCGCGACGCTCTTGAGGCGTAATATGCAGCTTGGCCTGGCGCTCAACGGTGCCGTCACGGTGGAAGAGGTAGGCGATGTTGTAGAGCCGGTCATCGTCACCCACTTCAATCATCGAGCCGCCGACAATATTGATATTGTAAGAGACCGCCATACGCGACAGTTCAGACTTAAAGCGCTCGGTGAAACCGGCCAAAAAGCGAATCGCGCCCATTTGATCCTGCTGGGCGGCGCGGTCTTGGAGGCCCATCAACGGCGCGTTGAATAGCTCAGGGAAAACGGCAAAGTCACTTTGATAGTCGGAGAGCGCGTCTACGAAGTACTCGATCTGCTGAAGCGCGGCTTCCACCGATGAAAACTCACGCATCTGCCACTGCACCGCACCCACCCGTACTTGGGTCGGTTTGTTGTCGAGCACACTGGCAGCGGGCTCAAACAAAATGTTGTTCCACTCCAACAGGGTGGCGTAACCGCGAGACTGCTCATCTTCAGGCAGGTATTTGCGCAGTAGGCGCTTTACCTGAAAATCGTTGGCCTGCTGGAAAGAGAGAATCGGGTCGTAGATCTCTTTGCGCGAGACTTTATCGATGTATTGGGCAGGCGTGAGTTCATCGGCGTGCTGGTGATACTCAGGAATACGCCCACCGGCTAAAATCGCCCGTAGGTTCATTGAGCGACATAGCTCTTTACGCGCTTCGTAAAGGCGGCGGCCCAGGCGATAACCGCGGTAATCTGGGTGAATCAGCACATCCAGCCCGTACATGGCGTCGCCATCCTCGTCATTGAGGATGATCTCGCGATGGCCAATCAGGTCATCGTACTTATGCGGGTTGGAAAATTCGTCGTAATCCACCTGAACGGTGAGTGCTACGCCCACCAGAAGGCCATCGTCTTCAATGGCGATTTGGCCGTCGGGGAATTCCTGAATTAATTTGTCGATGGTGTGCTTCGGCCATGACCCGCCGATATCGTGATAGACGGCGTCCATCAATGCCTTGAGCTGATCGTAGTCATCGCTCATTAGGTTGCGCAGATTAAGATGCAGTTCTTCCAGGGACATATCAGGGCTTCCCAGCGTTAGAAATCGACGGCCATTCTAGCATTATCGGGCGCTGCTCGGCTTATCCGAGGTTAAACCACGTGCTAACGGGCGTGTCAGCGTTTGCGCCATGATGACACCCGCCAGAATCAGCAGCCCACCGGTAAAGTGGAACCCTGCCACTTGTTCACCCAAGAAGGCCATCGCAATCAGTGCGCTAAACAGTGGCATTAGGTTGATGAAAATACTTGATTGATTGGCACCGATCTGGCGAACTGCGCGCATCCACAAAAAGGTGGTGATGATCGAGGCAGGAATGCCCGCGTAGACAATCAGGCCGATATTCTGACTATCAATAGGTGTCATTGGCCCCATCAAATAAGGCGGTAACAAGAACAGCACCGCAAAACAGACTTGGGCGTAAAGCATCACCCAGGGCGGTAAATTCATCGACCAGCGTTTGAGCATCACCCCATATAGCGCGTAGCAAGTGGCTGCTACCACCATCAGCGCATCACCAAGGGCAACCTCTAGCTGTAGCAGCGAGAGCGGATTACCACGCCCTAGCAGAACGGTAACCCCCACGAAGGCCAGCACGCCGCCCACGATGCCACCCAGGGTCGGCGGCTCGCGAAGAATCAGCGCGCTCAGCAGTACCGTTAACAACGGCACCATGGCGGCGAGAATCCCCATGTTGGTAGCGGTCGTCGTTTCTGCCGCCACATAGGCCAGCCCTTGCCATAGGCCCATGCCGAGTAGTCCAAGCAGCGCTAGCTTGGGCCACTGGCGGCGAATTTCGTCGCGGTGGCGTAACGCTGCGGGGAGTACAAACGGGGTCATCACCGCAAGGGCAAGCAGCCAGCGTAAAAAAGCGATACTGCTTGGCGCGATGGCGCCTACGCTAAGCTGATTAATGGTCATATTGCCCGACCAGATAAGCACGGTGGCGAGTGGCGGCAAAAAATACATCAAGGGCATAGCAACGGTTCCTTATCGTTAGCCGGGTAATGTGACGCGAATTTGCACACTGGGCAAGGGGGAGAACGGCAAACCTGGCAATATTCAGATAGGTAAAGGTCTGTACGTTGCGGCGAGTATGTCATACGCTTGTTTGAATGCGTTTTAACACTGTTACTAATAATACCAAGGAGTACCGTGATGACCCGTGCGCCCGCCTATCCGCACCTTTTCCGCCCGCTGACCATTGGCTATTTAACGTTGCCCAATCGCGTTTTGATGGGCTCTATGCATACCAATTTGGAAGAGGCGCCCAATGGCTTTGAACGCTTAGCGGCATTTTATGCCGAGCGTGCGCGGGAGGGGGTTAGCCTGATCGTCACCGGCGGTATTGCCCCTAATGCGGAAGGCGCCGTATTCCAGGGCGCCCACGCGCTCGTTGATGAGGCGCAGTTGCCAGAACACCGCCAGGTGGCAGACGCGGTGCATGCTGAGGGCGGTCATCTGTGCATGCAGATTCTTCATGCCGGGCGCTACGCCTACTCGCCGGATTTGGTAGCACCTTCGGCTATCCAGGCGCCGATCAATCCCTTTATGCCTAGAGCACTTTCTAGCGATGAGGTTGAGCAACAAATTGCTGACTACGTTCGCTGCGCAAGCTTAGCCAAACAGGCGGGCTACGATGGCGTTGAGATCATGGGGTCAGAAGGTTATCTGATCAATCAGTTTATCTGCCAGCGTACCAACCAGCGTGACGATGAGTGGGGCGGGGCGTTTGAAAACCGGATGCGTTTTGCCGTTGAGATCGTGCGCCGTGTTCGCGAAGCGGTGGGTGAACGATTTGTGATTATCTTCCGCCTCTCGATGATTGATTTGGTCGAAGAGGGCAGCACCTGGGAAGAGGTCGTCACGCTGGGCCAGGCGATCGAAGCCGCCGGGGCGAACGTGATCAACACCGGTATCGGTTGGCACGAAGCGCGGGTGCCCACCATTGTAACCAGCGTGCCCCGCGCTGCCTTTACCGAGGTGACCCGGCGGATCAAATCAGCACTATCGATTCCGTTGATTACCACCAACCGTATCAATATGCCTGAGGTAGCCGAGCGCGTACTGGCGGCGGGCCACGCGGATATGGTCTCCATGGCGCGGCCTTTCCTGGCGGATCCTGCCTGGATACGCAAAGCCGAAGAGGGCTTGGCTGAAGAGATCAATACCTGTATCGCCTGTAACCAGGCCTGCCTGGATCACACCTTTGCCGGAAAGCTGACCTCCTGTTTGGTCAACCCCCGTGCCTGTCATGAAACCGAACTGGTGATAGAGCCCGCGCAAACCCCTAAACGCGTCGCCGTGGTGGGTGGCGGCCCGGCGGGGCTGGCAACGGCTGTGACAGCCGCTAGCCGCGGACATAGCGTGGTGCTGTTCGAACAGCGCAGTGAGCTGGGCGGGCAGTTTAACTACGCGCGTAAGATTCCTGGCAAAGAGGAGTTTAATGAAACCCTGCGCTACTACCGGGTGATGCTGGAGAAATATGCGGTAGAAGTACGTCTAAACACTACGGCAAGCGCAGAAACCCTCGCCGATTTCGATGAGGTGGTCATGGCCACCGGCGTTAAGCCCCGGGAACTCAATCTTCCAGGTCACGACCACGGCAAGGTGTTGAGCTACGCCGAAGCGATTGAATCTCCCGAGCGTGTTGGGCGTAAAGTAGCGGTGATTGGCGCGGGAGGTATTGGTTTTGATGTGTCCGAACTGCTGGCCCACCAAGGCCACCCAGCCTTGGACATTGCTGACTGGTGCGATGAGTGGGGCGTTGATTTGGCAGTCGGCAAGCGGGGCGGTTTAAAAGCGCCGACAGCGCCCATGGTTCCCCGCGAAATTGTCATGCTCCAGCGTAAAACTTCCAAGCCTGGCAAGTATCTGGGGAAAACCACCGGTTGGGTTCACCGCGCATCGCTTAAGCAGCGGGGAGTGAAAACTCTCACCGGCTGCGAATACCTTAAAATGGACGACGAGGGGCTGCATATTCGCCGCGATGGCGTTGACCAAGTACTTGCCGTGGATAGTGTGGTGGTGTGCGCCGGACAGGAGTCAGTGCGTGATCTGCTGGCGCCGTTGGAGCGCGCACGGGCGGTGGTACATATAATCGGCGGCGCGGATGAAGCCAGCGAGCTGGATGCCAAGCGGGCAATTGAGCAGGGCACTCGATTGGCCGCTAGCCTATAGGCTGGATAGAGTAAATTTCATAAATCCCCATTCACCATGTTCGAGGGCAGGTTGAAGCGAGGGTCTTTCGCCATGGCCGGAATAATGTTCCCGACAATGCCGGCATTTCCGCCATCCATGGCGGTCAGATGGCGAAAGTAGCGTCCATGGACGGATTCACAGCGCCCTCGCGGAAACCTGCCCTCGGCCACCGACGTGTCCCGAGATAGTTCTGTGTAGGTGAGTTGAGCGGGTGACGTTAGCCCATAAATGGCGATAGACTAAATGACTAATCTAGTTATTAAGAATAGCTAGATATTAAAGGCGCGAGTGGCACCCAGCTCGCGCCGTTCGATCGCCAGATAAAAGGACTGTCGTCATGACCTCGGAGTGTAGCCCGCGTTTTTTAGCCAGTGATAACACCTCCGGTATCTGCCCGGAGGCGATGGAATATCTACTAGAAGCCAATCGTTGCGATGACTTGGCCTACGGTAATGATCTCTGGACAGCCCGTGCCGCGGATCGCTTTCGCGAGATGTTTGACTACGACTGCGATGTCTTCTTCGTTTTCAACGGCACCGCCGCCAACTCCCTGGCACTCTCTGCAATGGGACGCAGCTACCACAGCGTTATTTGCCACGAGCTTGCGCATATCGAAACCGACGAGTGCGGCGGTCCGGAGTTCTTCTCTAACGGAGCGAAGCTGCTGACCTCTCCGGGGGCCAATGGCAAGCTGACGCCGGAAGGCATTGAGGCGCTGGTCACCAAGCGCAGCGATATTCACTACCCAAAACCCAAAGTGGTATCGCTCACGCAAGCCACCGAAGTGGGCACGCTCTACTCCCGGGAAGAGCTCATGGCGATTCGTGCCATTGCCGATAAACATGACTTGCGCCTGCACATGGACGGCGCCCGCTTTGCCAACGCTTGCGCCAGTCTAAATGCCACTCCCGCAGAAATTACCTGGCAGGTGGGAGTGGATGCGCTGTGTTTTTCGGGTACCAAAAACGGCTTAGCGTTTGGCGAAGCGATTCTGTTCTTTAACCGTGAATTAGCCGAAGATTTTTCCTACCGCTGCAAGCAGGCAGGGCAGTTGGCTTCCAAGATGCGCTTTGTCTCAGCGCCGTGGTTAGGGCTACTAGAAAGTGGTGCCTGGTTAACCAACGCACAGCACGCCAACGAGATGGCGCGCTACCTATCGGAAGGGCTGCAAGCGCTACCCGGCGTATCGCTCATGTTCCCTACCCAAGCCAATAGCGTGTTCGTTGAATTGCCGCCCCACGCTATTGAAGCGTTGAAAGCTAAAGGCTGGACCTTCTATACCTTTATTGGCGCAGGTGGCGCGCGTTTTGTATGTGCGTGGAACACCACCGTTGAATTGCTGGATGGTCTATTGGCCGATATTCGCGCGGTACTTGAGCGTTAAAGCCGTCAGTTACTCTCTTTTTTGCCGCTGTTGGGCGCTTTTGACCTAGTGATGTCGCTGCCTAAAGCAGCGACATCACTGCTTTAGCGCTTTGCGTTTATTTGAGATGCTTGGACTAACGCAACTATTCGTCTGAATAATTCTCTTATCTATATCGCTGCTGCGTTGAAGGTTTTAGTCATCACTTTTTGCTAATGCTGACTACGCTAAAAAAGCGACACCTCGTTTGGCACGCCGTTGCGTAACATTTGGCTTGACGGTGACTGCCTGGGGATGGGCCACAGGAGAGTTTCATGAGCATCTTTGATCACGTTCAAGACCGTTTTTCCCGCGTTCAGCAAGAGGACATGAGCCTGGAGGAGTACCTGGCGCTTTGTCGCCGTGATCCGAAGGTTTATGCCAGCGCCGCCGAGCGCATGCTGGAAGCCGTAGGCGAGCCTGAAGTGATCGACACGGCGAAAGACCCGCGTCTATCACGTATTTTTTCCAATAAAGTGATTCGTCGCTATCCAGCCTTTGCCGAGTTTCACGGTATGGAGGAGGCCATTGAGCAAATCGTCTCCTACTTCCGCCATGCGGCTCAAGGGCTTGAAGAGCGCAAACAGATTCTCTATCTGCTTGGCCCTGTGGGCGGCGGTAAGTCGTCGCTGGCAGAGCGTCTTAAGCTGCTGATGGAGCGGATTCCGTTCTATGCCATTAAAGGCTCGCCGGTCTACGAGTCGCCGCTTGGCTTGTTCTCACCCGAAGAGGACGGCGAACTGCTCGAGAAAGAGTACGGTATCCCACAGCGCTATTTGCGCAGCGTAATGTCGCCCTGGGCGGCAAAACGGCTGAATGAGTACGGCGGCGATATCTCCCAGTTCCGGGTAGTGCGTTTGTACCCATCACGGCTTAACCAGATCGCTATTTCCAAAACCGAGCCAGGGGATGAGAACAACCAGGATATCTCGTCGCTGGTGGGTAAAGTCGATATTCGCCAATTGGAGCTTTACTCCCAGGATGATCCGGATGCCTACAGCTTCTCCGGCGGTTTATGCCGTGCTAACCAGGGGCTGATGGAGTTTGTGGAGATGTTCAAAGCGCCGATCAAGGTGCTGCATCCACTGCTTACCGCGACGCAAGAGGGTAATTACAACCCCACCGAAGGCATGGGGGCGATTCCCTTTGATGGCGTGATCCTGGCCCACTCCAACGAGTCGGAATGGCAGGCGTTTCGCAATAACCGCAATAACGAAGCGTTCCTTGACCGGGTTTATATCGTCAAGGTGCCTTATTGTTTGCGGGTTACCGAAGAGATCAAGATCTATCAAAAACTGCTCGAAGACTCTTCGCTTAACGCCGCGCCCTGCGCACCGGACACGCTGCGCATGTTGGCCCAGTTCTCGGTACTGTCACGGCTAAAAGCGCCGGAAAACTCCAATATTTACTCGAAAATGCGCGTTTACGACGGTGAAAATCTGAAAGACACCGACCCTCGCGCCAAGTCGATTCAGGAGTACCGCGACGCCGCAGGCGTTGACGAGGGTATGCAGGGGCTTTCCACCCGCTTTGCGTTCAAGATTCTTTCTAAGGTATTTAACTTCGACAGCACCGAGGTGGCCGCTAACCCAGTCCATTTACTTTATGTGCTTGAGCAGGCGTTGGAGCGTGAGCAGCTGCCATCGGAAGTGTTTGAGCGCTACTTGGGCTTTATCAAAGAATATATGGCGCCTCGTTACGTGGACTTTATTGGTAAGGAGATCCAGACCGCTTACCTCGAATCCTACAGCGAGTATGGCCAGAATATCTTTGACCGCTATGTGACCTACGCAGATTTCTGGATTCAGGATCAAGAGTATCGTGATCATGAGACCGGTGAGTTGCTAGACCGCCAGGCGCTCAACGAAGAGCTGGAGAAAATCGAAAAACCCGCGGGTATCTCGAATCCCAAAGACTTCCGCCACGAGGTGGTCAATTTTGTGCTGCGGGCGCGGGCGCAAAACAACGGTATGAACCCGAGCTGGCAGTCCTATGAAAAGCTCAAGGGCGTTATCGAGCACAAAATGTTCGCCAATACCGAAGAGCTGTTGCCGGTGATTTCGTTCAATGCCAAGGCTTCTCGCTCGGATCAGAAAAAGCACGAAGACTTTGTGGCGCGGATGGTCGATCGCGGCTACACCGAAAAACAGGTGCGGTTGCTATCCGAGTGGTATCTGCGCGTGCGCAAGTCCCAGTAATGGATGGTGTGCTTAAGATGAGCGTTTAAGGAGGTCGTATGACCTACTTTATTGATCGAAGGCCGAACGCGAAACATAAAAGCGCGGTGAACCGGCAGCGCTTTTTGGAGCGCTACCGTAAGCATATCAAGCGCTCGGTTGAAGAGGCCGTTAACCGCCGCTCGATTACGGATATGGAGCGTGGTGAGAACGTTTCGATACCGGCAAAGGATATCTCCGAGCCGGTCTTCCAGCATGGCCCGGGTGGGGCGCGTAATATCGTTTCACCCGGTAATAAAGAGTTTGTCGCCGGTGATAAAATCCGCCGCCCCAGTGGGCAGGGGGGCGGTGGTGGCGCAGGCGAGGGCGGCCCCTCTAATCAGGGTGAAGGCGTCGATGAGTTCGCTTTTACGCTGAGCCGCGAAGAGTTTTTGGAGTTTGTTTTTGACGGTTTAGAACTGCCCCATTTGCAGCGCAAACCGTTGAAATCGCTTGAAGAGGTCAAAATGGTGCGGGCGGGGCTCTCCCGGGACGGTGTGCCGTCGCGGATTAGCATTACCCGCTCTATGCGCGAAGCCTATGCTCGGCGCATTGCTATGCGCGCACCGATTAAACGGGCGTTAAGAGAGGCGATTGATGCCCTGGAGGCCGAAGAACGCAAGGACACGGTGCTGCGTAATCCCACCCGCATTGCCGAGCTGAAAGCCGAAATTGAGCGCCTGGAGAAGCGCATCGCGGGCGTACCGTTTATTGACACCTACGACCTGCGCTACCACCAACTAAGCGCACAGCCTCAGCCTTCCAATCAAGCGGTGATGTTTTGCGTCATGGATGTCTCCGGCTCGATGACCCAAAACCACAAAGACATCGCCAAGCGGTTTTTCCTGCTGCTCTATCTGTTCTTGGAGAAGCACTACGAGAAGGTCGAGTTGGTTTTTGTGCGCCACCATACGGCTGCTCGGGAAGTCAGTGAAGAGGAGTTTTTCTACTCGCGGGAAACCGGCGGTACGATTGTTTCCAGTGCGCTGAACCTGGTGAATAAAATCATCGAAAAGCGCTATCCCGTTGGCCAATGGAATCTGTATGTGGCCCAGGCGTCCGATGGTGATAACTGGGATGATGACTCGAATATTTGCCGCGACTTACTGGTCAAACAGTTGATGCCGCAGCTGCAATACTACGCCTACGTTGAGATCACGCCCCATGACCATCAGTCACTGTGGCATGAGTACGAAAGTGTGGTGAAAGAGTTCCCCGAGCGCTTTGCCATGCGCCAAATTGTGGAGGCGGGCGATATTTATCCGGTCTTTCGTGAACTGTTTAAGCGCCGCTTAAGCCAGTCCTAGTGACCTTGTATACAGGTTAGTGACCGCGTGTAGAGGAGGGGGCTATGAGTGCGACCCGCAAGCGTAAGCCGATTGCCACCGGCTCCGATTGGAACTTCAGTGTACTGGAGCGTTTTGATGCGGAGCTGGCCAGGCTCGCTGATGAGTATCGGCTAGATACCTATCCTAATCAGATAGAAGTCATCACTACCGAGCAGATGATGGATGCCTATGCGAGTGTAGGCATGCCGGTGGGCTATCACCACTGGTCGTTCGGCAAGCAGTTTCTAGCCGTCGAGCAGGCGTACAAGCGTGGCCAGATGGGTTTAGCCTATGAACTGGTGATCAATTCCGACCCCTGCATCGCTTATTTAATGGAGGAGAATACGCTGATGATGCAGGTGTTGGTGATGGCTCACGCCTGCTACGGCCACAACTCCTTTTTTAAAGGTAACTACCTGTTTCGCACCTGGACCGATGCCTCTTCAATTGTTGATTACCTGGTGTTTGCGCGTAAATATATCGCCAAGTGTGAAGAACGCCACGGCGTGCAGGCCGTTGAGCAGTTACTGGATGCTTGCCATGCGCTACAAAACTATGGGGTCGACCGTTACAAGCGGCCCTCGCCGATCTCTGCCGAGGAAGAAGCGAAGCGCCAGGAGGAGCGTGAAAGCTACCTGCAAACCCAGGTGAATATGCTCTGGCGTACCATTCCGGAGGCACCTATCAGCGATTCACCGCTGTCAACGGGGTGCCTGCATGCTGACGATGACCCATTGGGCTTGCACAGCGGCGGCCACTATCCTCCAGAACCTCAAGAGAACCTGCTCTACTTTATTGAAAAAAATGCGCCGCTGCTGGTGCCCTGGCAGCGTGAGATCGTGCGGATTGTGCGCAAGTTGGCACAGTATTTTTATCCTCAGCGGCAGACCCAGGTAATGAATGAGGGCTGGGCGTGCTTTTGGCACTACACGCTGATGAACCGGCTCTACGATGATGGCAATGTCGATGAGGGATTAATGCTGGAGTTTCTACAGTCTCATGCGGCGGTCATTAACCAGCCAGCGTTTGATCATCCTCACTTCAGTGGGATTAACCCCTATGCCCTTGGCTTTGCAATCTTTATGGATATTAAGCGGATCTGCGAAGCACCCACCGATGAGGATCGCGAGTGGTTCCCTGATATTGCAGGCACTCCGTGGCGGGAAACGCTGGAGTTTGCGATGCGCAACTTCAAGGATGAGTCGTTTATTCAGCAGTTTTTATCGCCGAAGGTGATGCGTGACCATAAGCTGTTTTTGGTGGTGGATGACGATCAGGTGGAGACCCTTGAAGTCGCAGCAATTCATAACGAACAGGGCTACCGCCAGGTTCGGGAAGCGCTTGCCACTCAGTACGCGCTCTCTGTTCGCGAACCCAATATTCAAGTGGTTGAAGCGGCTATTCGTGGGGATCGCTCGCTAACACTCCATCACGTGCAGGATAGTCGCCGCCCATTAGGCCGCAGTGTTTATCCGGTGATTCGCCATCTACAGCAGCTATGGGGCTTCCCTGTTCATCTTGTCTCTTTGGAAGAAGGACGGGTAACGCGGCGTTTTCATTGGCCGGTAGAGGATGAAAGCCCGGCTTCTTAGCTGCTAGCGTGTCTTAAACAAAACTACCCCGCCCAAATGGCGGGGTAGAGGTGCTTATACGGCTATCAAGTTTTAAATGCTTAAGCTTGAGCAGTCCAGGATTGGCACCAGCCAGCGGGTGCTACGCTATTCTCTGGAAATAGCTGGCAACCCTCAGTGTCTGCATTAAAGAACATGCAGTTATCGCAGCGTTCGCCCTCTTCATAAGCGGGATGATCGCTGGCTTCACTGGCGTCTTCTACATAGTTAAGCGCTTGGGCGTTGCTTGCGGAAGGGTCAAGGCGCGGCAGCTCTTGGGCGAAAGCAGTTTTAGAAAGAATGCCAGCTCCCAGTGGAAGGGCTGCAAGACCCAACATGCTGTTGCGCATAAAGTCACGACGGCTCTTATTAGCCATGATTTCTCCTTATCGTCACGGTCTGACGTTTGGTCACGTTGTTGGGTGGTTATCCACCTCTTTGTGCTCCGCGTAGTCTTATAAGCCGGAGCTCTCTGCTACATCTTTCAATCAGTTGTATTTTCGACCTACTATTTTTTTTCAACCTACTACAATTTAGGCCAGCCGTTTTCAACCCTATTCTTAAACTACATGCTAGCGGATGTATAAGGGTTGTGCGAATAGTGCTGCTGGAATAGCGACAATTGGTCACGCTGTCGCCGGGTGCTGCGCTCGCTTCCTCGTCGCTGCTATACTCTGCCCAGCTTTGACACTACTTTTATGACCATTTTCTCTTAAGGGGCGCGCCATGCAAAACGCAGTCATTTTAATCAATACCGATAAAGGCCAGGTCAAGGCCGTGGCCGAGCGCTTGGCCGATGTAGAGGGCATTAGCGAGGTGTACTCCACCTGCGGCCGCTACGACTTAGTGGCCATTGCTCGCACCCGTGATTTTGAAAGCTTGGCTGAATTGGTGACTGAGCGTCTGAACGCCGTAGAAGGTATCAGCGATACAGAAACCCTGAATGCCATGCAGGTTCACTCCCGCCACGATCTTGAAACCATGTTCTCTTTGGGTTGGTAGCCCTTTATTATTTGGTTACACACAAAGCGTTCACGAACGCAGTGAAAATGAAAAAGCGCTAATGTAAGCATTTAACAAGGGGAAAGTCTGTTGGGAACATCGCTTTTGAGCTGGCGTCGACAGGGGCGACGCCTGGGCATTGCTGTGCTTTTTGTGGTAGTTGGCACAGGGCTGTGGGAGTTTCAGGAGCGCCAGCATAAAGATGCTTACACCTGGATGGGGGTGCCAACGTGGGAGGCGTTTCGCCCCACTACGATGCACCGAGTGCTGCGCAATGATGGCTACTTGGTAGGCTGGTCCGATGTGCGGGTCAATCCGCTATGGGTAAGTTATCAGGTTGAAGCAGTAGACGACTCGAGCATCGGCCCAAGGCCAAATTTTCAAGCCGATTGGCGCACGCTATGGCCGATAGGCACCGACAGCTACGCCGGTAGCGGTTACGACCGAGGCCATTTAGCACCAAACTACGCCATTGCAGCGGTGCATGGGCGCAGCGCTCAGGTCGATACCTTCCTAATGAGTAATATGTCCCCGCAACGGCCCAACCTGAATCGGCAGCTCTGGCAGCGGTTAGAAGAAGCGGTAATGGATCACTTTGCGCCACGCTTTGACCGGTTGCAGGTGATGACCGGCCCCATTTACCCAGAACACTTTATGGATAACGTGTTCAACCGGGTAGGGTTGGTCGAAGTGCCTTCGGCTTTTTACAAGATCATAGTAGCGCCGCACAACGAGGCACCATTAGCGTTGGCGTTCATCATGCCACAAGACGTTCGGGGCAATGAGCCGCTGGATGACTATTTGGTGACCATCGATGAGATTGAGGCACGCACAGGGCTTAACTTCTTCCCCGACCTGACACCACAGCTTGAGGCTGTACTGGAAGGTGAGCTGCGTATACAGGGGTGGGCGCTGGAAGAAGTAGCAAAGCGGCCGGGGCGGTATCAATAGTTGTCGAATGCCTTTTGTATCCAAGCCATATCGTTCCGCTCTCTATCCCTTACCCTAAATTAATGACATCTAATTTAGTCTTAATTAAAATTAACTTTTTATTGAATTTTGCTTTAATTTCATGATAATGGCTTAAAGGATGATTTCAAAAAAACCTCTTGGGTGTGCGATCAGGAAGGTCAAGTACATCTAATTGTAAGGCTATCCTTTATGAGTGGGAGACGGTTTGCAACATCGTTGAATGAACTAATTGAACAGTCTAATCTCACCAAAACCCAGTTGGCCGAACGGGCAGGTATTTCTCGCGCTAGCCTGTATAACTTGCTCAGTGGGGACGTGGCAGAGAGCAAGCTTTCAACGTTAATTCGTCTCTCTTCGGCACTCGGTGTTCACCCGCTCGACATTATTCATCCCTACTTTCATAAAAGCATGCGCGGTAGGCTGGCGACTACTCATCAAGCGGGCACCGCCTTTATCGAGGATGTTACTTACCCGGATTACTCATCTGTGATGCCGCATCAAACCTTTGTAAAAACATGGGCGGTCATGAATACAGGCAAAGCCCCTTGGGAAAACTTATTTTTAGTTTGTCAGGATGCACCTGTCGAGGTGGGGGGGATGGCCATGGGACTCCAGCCGGACCAACCTCGTATCGCCATTCCCAACACGCTACCAGGCGAGAAAGTTTTGTTGTCCGTTACGTTAACCGCCCCAGGGTTACCTTGTACCGTTAAATCCGAATGGAAAGCCGCTGATGCCAACGGCGAGCTGCTGTTTCCTGATAAAGTCCCGCTCTATTGCATTGTCAAGGTGTGCTCATTGTGATGTTGAATCTATCCTCCATACGCAAGCCTGGACAAGCGCTGTTAACCATAGGAGGCACGTTCGTTGTATCCGTCGTGTCCGTAAATGGCACTGCTCAACCTGTCGATCTAACGACCCAAATTGTTTATGCCCCAGTGTTAGTGAATCAAGAGGTTGGCCTCACTACTGCTCAGACTCCATTCCATCAAACGAAAAATACCCTAAGCGCTGATTTTCTAAATCGTTTTAATGCCCGTTCTGCAGCCAATCTGAGCGACTATGTACCGGGCGTTCAAATCAGCCGCAATGGTGCAGGAATGGGAGAAGACTACTCGATACGTGGCTTTCCATTAGGTGGGCGGCTGTTGTTGGATGGCGTACTAGATAACCAGAGCTATTATGTTCGCGACCCGGCCACCTACGAGCAAGTCGACTTTATAAAGGGCCATAACAGCGCATGGTATGGCGCTGGGGTGCCAGGGGGCTCGATCAACTTTATTGCCAAAAGGCCGCAATACCAGCCAAGCACTAGCGTTACTGCTGGCCTGGGTAGCGATGATTATCAAGCGCTGGTGGTGGATTCTACCGGCCCGCTAGCACCACACAGTGCTTGGGCTTACCGCACGGTGCTGGCGGCTCGTCATCTTAATAGCGATAAGCAAAACGTAGACTCAAGCCCGGTAACGTTGCTCAATAGCGTAGCGTGGCAGGGAGAGAGCACCGAGCTTACTGGTAGCTGGGAATATAGTCGCCAGAACTATCCCTACGATTTTGACAATGTCTATGCTCAGGGCTCGCCGGTTTATGATGTCTCCTATGTGCATCCCGCCTCATTCGCGAAAAGCGAATACCACCGCTTTGAGCTGCAAAGTGACACTCAACTTGCATCTAACCTTCGTTTAGAAGGTATTTACCGGCGCATTACCGGTCAACGTGAAGAGAAGCGGGTTGGCTTTTGGTTTATGGCCGACGAAGACAGTCCCTTGCCAGGCTACTACCGGGAAGTGGATGAACACTTTACCCAAAACACCGGTCAGCTTAGCTTGCATTACGACTACGCACTGGGCGGGCTGCGCCATGAAACCGCCGTGGGGCTGGCATACCATGAAACTCAGTCGACTTATGATGACGCCGTTTCATCATACGATTTTAGTCTGAATATTTATCAGCCGGATTTTGACGTCTCACTACCCAGTCAAGACCAACTAACCCCATTGAGTGGCAATATCGACTGGCAGGAATCTGCGCTATTAATGAGTCAGAAAAGTCAACTAAGCGATACGCTTGACCTCTCTTTAGGCGCACGTTATACGGATTATCGTTTAACCAATGTGAGCGGAAACTCCAGCACAAGCGAAGCGGATAACCGCACGTTGAGTTATTCCGCTGGCTTGGCCTGGGCGCTTGATGACCAGCTAACTTTACGCGCCAGCTATAGTCAGTCGTGGCTGGCTAATCGAGGGCAGGATAAAAACGCTAATTACTTTGACCCCAGCCGTGGTGTTCAGCACGAGCTGGGGCTTAACTGGCAGCCGACTCCCTCCGCCACGCTGGATATGGCGCTGTTTAACATTCGCCAGAACAACCTGCTGGTACGCGACCTGGAAATAGCTGAACGCTATGTGCTGGCGGGGGAGAAAACGGTGAAAGGCGCTGAAGCCAATCTAAGCATTGAATTGAATGATCAATGGCAAGCCACTGCCGCCACAACGTACATGGAAGCCAGACTGGAGAAAACCAACGACGCCAATGAAGGCAACCGCTTTCCCAGCGTTCCCACCCACCAGCACTCCTTGCTGCTGCATTACCAGCCGATCAGTCAGCTAACCCTCACGCCGGGTGTGGTTTACCAAGGCAGCCGCCCCGGCGACCGGGCTAACAGCTTTTATGTGGATAGCTACACCCGCTACGACCTAAGCGCCCACTGGCAGGCGATGCCCGACCTCTCAATACAAGCCAGCATTCAAAACCTCACCGATATTGACTACGTCATCAGCAGCGCCGCCGACGATTTCTTGCGCTTTGGTGATCCTCGCACGCTGCGCATTAGTGCCACCAAGCAGTTTTAGGCCTGCACTGCCGCTTGTTTTAACTTTTTAGCGGCAGTGTCCAACTGGTTAGACACTCTTCTTGGTAGTTTTTCTTAACCGTCAACGAATTCACATTGCTGGTGTGAATGCACAGGTTACACCAAGCGATAGAAAAGTGACGTAGGTGCTTTGGCAGTGGCGTTATGCCGCTAAACATAATGACAAGCCTTTCGTCACATCCAACAAGCCTGCCATTGAGCAGGCGATGATAAAACAGCAAGGGACACATGATGATGAAAAGAACCGCAAGCGTTATTGCAACCGTAGCGCTGGTCGCTACGACTCATGCTCACGCCTTTGAGCCTCGGGTATCTGTGGGGGCTGTGGCGGGTATGACTGGCTTAGGGGCCGATGTTTCCTGGCGCTTTAATGAAAATCTCGCGGTGACCGGGCGCTATACCGATGGTCTAAGCTATGACACCGATTTTAATCAGGATGGCGTCAATTACGATACCGACTTTGACCTAAAAGCCTCTAGCGTTAAATTGGATTACTTTCCCTTTGCTGGCAGGTTCTTTCTTTCGGCAGGGATTATGATGCCGGATATTGATGCCAGCGTAACAGGTAACCCGCAAGATGGCTCGGTGTATGAACTTAACAACCGAAGCTACAACGCTAGCGAGATTGGCTCGGTGATTGGTAATGCTACCCTTACTGACGGTGTTCAACCGTATGTGGGCGTTGGCTGGCGTAGCTCCCATAAAGCGGGTCTGGCGCTGTTTTCTGAGCTTGGGCTAGTGGCTACCGATACGGATGTATCGCTAAGGACGAGCAGTAATCAGGAATCCGTAGACCCAGTTCTTCAGCAAGATATCCGCGCAGAAGAACAAAAACTCAAAGACGACATTGATAAGTTGCCTGTGTTCCCTGTAGCTGTGTTTGGCATTACTTATACGTTTTAACGAAGAGTAAACACTGGGCTCATGGTGGGGGCGATGTTGGCACCCCCTGCCATGTAGCCGCTCAATCCCATATGCTCTCTACAGCTTACAGCCACTGCAGCCAGTCATTGTTATTACCTTGTATTCAGGATTGGGCGGTGTATTCATGATCTCCTGTTGGCTACTACCCCTTTTTTTGCATTTCTGCAGCAGTGTCCAACCGCTTAGACATCCTTCTTGGTAGTTTTCCTTAATTAAGTACCGCAATGCTCACTGTCTTGTAGCTGTCAACTAGCTACGCATCGGTCGAGTGGGCTGTGGATCTAATAAGTAGGGAACTATACAAGGGGAAGCCTTATGCCAACGCCATCAACTACACAAAGCACCACACAGACAAATACTCTAAAAGGCGCCGGTGATGGGTCTATTTGGAAGACTGGCAATGGGAGCCAGTTTGCGAACACACATGCATTTGCCGCACTCAAAGAAGACGGATCGGTTGTTACCTGGGGAGTGGATATTTGGGGCGGAGACTCAAGCGCGGTAGCCGGGAAGCTTAACAGTGGAGTCAAGGCGATATACTCTAATATTCAAGCTTTTGCTGCACTGAAAGAAGATGGTTCCATTGTGACTTGGGGAAATGATCTCGATGGCGGAGACTCAAGTCTGGCGGCTAATGAACTCACCGGCGGTGTCAGGAAGATATTCTCGACATCTATGGCTTTTGCCGCGCTGAAAGAGGATGGCTCCGTTGTGACCTGGGGTAATGGGTACCGCGGTGGAGACTCAAGCACTGTAGCCGACGAGCTTTCCGGTAAGGTAATTAATATATTCTCTAACATGGGGGCTTTTGCTGCGCTGAAAGAAGATGGCTCCGTGGTGACGTGGGGCGGTGCCTATGGGGGGTATTCAGGCGTGGTAGCTGATGAGCTGTCCGAAGATGTTAGCCATATTTTTTCAACTCAAGTTGCCTTTGCCGCATTGAAAGAGAATGGTTCTGTCGTGACTTGGGGCACTGATCAAGGTGGCGGTGATTCAAGTAATGTAGCTGATGCGTTGTCCGGCGGCGTCAGTAAGATATTCTCGACGGGATCCGCCTTTGCCGCGCTCAAAGAGGATGGCTCCGTCGTGACTTGGGGCCGTTATCTCGAAGGTGGCGATACAAGCGAGGTAGCAGATAAGTTATCCGGCGGTGTCAGAGAGATATCTTCGACGACTAAGGCCTTTGCTGCCCTGAAAGAAGATGGCTCCGTCGTGACTTGGGGCCATTATCACGCAGGTGGCGATACAAGCGAGATAGCGGATGCGTTGTCCGGTGGCGTCAGTAAGATTTTCTCGACGGATTCTGCTTTTGCCGCCCTAAAAGAGGATGGTTCCGTTGTGATCTGGGGGGGCGGCTCAAGCGCGGTGGCTGGTGAGCTCTCCAGCGGCATCGTCGAGATATTTTCGACTGCAGGTGCCTTTGCGGCGCTAAAAGATGATGGTTCTGTAATCACTTGGGGTGATCCACATTCCGGAGGAGATTCTAAGAATATTGAAGAAGAACTAAGTGGCGGTGTGAGTACTATTTATTCAACGCAAAATGCTTTTGCAGCCCTTAAAGAAGATGGATCAATTGTTACATGGGGAGACCCTGGCTATGGCGGCGATTCTAGCAGCGTAGCCGATCAGCTTTCTTCTGGTGTCGTCGGCTTCGCCTCACCCTTTGGTACGCCTTATGAAACAGGGTTGGGTGGGCTTGAAGGAACACCTGGAGAAGATGGAGAGCCGATAGAAGAACCAGAAGAACCAGAAGAACCAGAAGAACCAGAAGAACCAGAAGAGCCAGAAGAACCAGAAGAACCAGAAGAACCAGAAGAACCAGAAGAACCAGAAGCTACTCTTGATGTGGATAATCTCACGCTAGCTTCAGACCCAGCTTGGCAAGCACAGACAGATGGGAGCTTTACCAGTGCTGATGGAGCAGTGGTTAGAGTATTCCATCGGGATACCAATGCGCTGCTTTTCAGAGTTGAAAATGGCAGCGTTGAGGTCACCGATGGCAAACTATTGGTTGATGGTGACATATATGGCGCCGCAGCTCACGAAGCACCACTCTTGGATGGTACGTTTACTGTTGATGCACACTCATTAGACGTAACCGACTTTCACGACCGCAACAGCGATACCAGCCACCGCCTGGGAGGCATGATAGAAACGCAGATGTCAGATTTGCGGTTAACTGAAGATAAGTTAGTGCTGGAAGGCGATTTACTGTTTTCAGGCCAGTTTAGCTCTCTAAGTACTAATAATTCGCCGATTCTTTTTTGGGTAGATGAATCAGGTATTATGCTGTTGCCAAGTAATATTGGCTATCGTTGGAATACGAATACAAAGCTTGAACTGAGTGTGCCTGGAAGCAGCTTAGGTTTTATGCTTTCAGATGCTAGTGCAAATTATGATGTTTTCGAAAATGCTTTTTATATAGGGGGGAAGGGCGAGCTTTCATGGGGTGGTGCCGTGGGCAATCAGTTAAGCTTATTGGGCATTGAGCGCAGCCTGACCTTAGATTTAGCAGGTGATGCTCAGCCTTGGGGGCGAGGTGATAAATACATTCGCATCCAGCCAGAAAAAGATAGCTGGAAATGGGACATAGTAGGTGATTTAACCTACAAAGCTGAATCAATTGGCTCTAATACTGGGTTTGCACCGTGGGTCACTAATGCCACTTTATCATTAAATTCGATTAATGAAACTTTTGAAGGAGCGTTTGATGTTCAATTGCCTCCCATTTTGAATTCAGTAACAGTTAATGCCGAGGTTGGTGCAGAATGGGATCCGTTAGCACTTGATAGGTTACAAATGGAGGTGGGTGAATTAAACATTCCATTGGCTTCAACCGGCTTGATACTTACAGGTGGTGACATTAAATTGGAGGGTTTAAGTAGCAAGATTGGAGATGCGGGTGATTGGGCTTATGAACTAGGGAAGGTCTGAATAACTGCCGATATTCATCAACGCTTACTTGAGCCGACAAAAAATCGAAAATTCAGACACTCTTCTCCCTTTCTTTGTGTATTTTTGCCCCTTTCCCGCTCATTGAGCGGGAGAGTCTTTCTCTTCTTGTTCTGGTACTCGGCTTCGGAGAAGGTGATTTGATCCATGGCAGCACTGAATCCTATGCAGTTGACGATAGCCGTATTATCACTGATGGCAGTGACTTTTTCAGAGCTTCCCTAGGAGTAGATCTTGCATTAGCGACACCTCCGGGTATTAAATCGCCTGTGAAGGGCAAGTTAAACGGTGGTGTTGAGAAAGGTAATTTTGATGGTTATTTTGAAATTACTTCAACGATTGATGATATTTTGCCTTCTGGTATAGATAAAAGCTCTAGTAAGCTAGTTGGGACAGCTGTAAAATGGTTTGGAATAGATTCAAGTGCAGTGCTTAAATATAAGTTGATGAGTTTGAACGGTGACGTACAATTGGGGTTGGCCAACCGTTCTTTTAGTGCCAATTTAGAAGCTGCCTTGCTCAATGATATTATTAAGGGAGAGCTAGCTTTTTCTCAATACTGGGATGCTCAAGCTTTAGAGTATTTTTCACAGCCGACAATGGGTCCTATATCGGCTGGGCCAGAATACAAAGGCATATTGACGCTCGATGCTAGTGGGAAGTTAGGGCTTAATATTCCTAAAACCATTCCGTTGGTAGGTGGTGTAGATTTAAAGGGAAATGCAAGATTTCACTATACTCAGGATGGTGATTACTCTAATGACTATGTTGCGGCATGGGGTAAATTTGAGGTTGGTTGGAAGTGGGCCACTTATACTTATCAAAATGGCTTCCAGTTTAGTTTTGATGGTGAGTTTACCAAGCTGGGTGATAAAGAAATTGAGCTAATTGGAAGTTGGATGCTAGAGCCCGAAATGGGTGTCGTGATTCTATCGGCAAGTTGGGAGCCAGAGGTTGACGACGCACAGCTTGTGGTGATCACGCCCGAAGGTGATCGAATCAAAGAACAGGATTTCGATAAGTACGATAATATTGTACTGGTGGATGATCTAAACGGTACGGGATCTCGGCACGTTGCACTCCATGAGCCCAGAAGCGGTATATGGGATATTGAAGTGATATCAGCTAGTGATCTGGGTGAAGTTGACTACTATGCTAGCGACATGCTCACGCCGCCCGAATTGACTATCGGAGCAGTGACGTTTGATTTGGCAAGCGATACTGTCGACGTGGCGTTGGATGTCACCCTAAACGACGAAACAGCGGCTAATGTTAATTTCTTCGCGACACCGGATGGCGAAAGTGAGACGCGGTTACCGCTGGAAGCTATAGAGGCTATTAACGAAGGAAAATCATCTTATACGTTTTCGACGGCGCATTTGCCACCTGGTAGTTATACCCTAGGTGCGGAATTGGTCGGTGAGAGCACTGCCCCAGTGCTGGCGGTTGACAATACGCCTTTGCAAATCACAGGTGTGGCCGATATCTCCCTCAGTCATTCGGTGGGTGCGCCGGATGCAAACGGTATGCGAATGGTAGACATCACCATGCTTAATGAGGGGGATCGGGCATCTGGCGCAAACTTATTAGAGATTGATGTGCCCGCAGACTTTCCACAGGTCTCGGTAGGTTCAGGCGGGCTGCTACTGGAAGAGGGTGAGAATGCGCTGGCGCTGCCATCGCTTGCCCCTGGCCAGCAACACGTAGTGAAAATGCAAGTAGGCCAGGTGGCTGACGCCGGTTCCCTTCGGTTGACTGCTTCGCCTGTGGGGTATGAAGAGGTATGGGGAAATAACCAACTGGTGCTTTCGATGGAGCAGTCCGACGAAACTACTCCGCAGCCGCAGCCGCAGCCGCAACCTGAGCCCGTGCCTGTCCCTCAACCGGTCGAGCCTCAACCAGAGCCTACGCCCGAACTGGCCCCTGAGCCTCAGCCCGCACCACAGCCAACTCCCATACCAACTGCGCTGGCCAGCTTTGTAGATGTGCTGACTGAAAAAGGCTGGGAGTGGACCAGCGAGCTAACGGAAGCACTAAGTGAGGAGGATTCATTTAAGCGCTACTCTGAGCTTAATGAATCTCTCAATCCCATCATCCGGCTGTACACCGGCATCCTGGATCGTGCTGCTGACCGGGAAGGCCTGGAGTACTGGGTGTCGCAGCTCAATGCAGGCAGTAGCTTGAACGATATCGAGCGGGCGTTTATGTCGGCGGAAGAGGTCAGCGCTGCGGTGCAAGCTATGGGCAGCGATGATGCAGCCTTTGTTGATACCTTGTATCAATCCGTACTGGGGCGTGCCGCAGATGAAAGCGGGCGTGAATACTGGTTGGACAACCTACAAAGTGACAGCGTCAAGCGAGCTGATATTGCACTGTCGTTTGTCAATTCTGATGAGTATATCGACACCAGTGCACCTTTTGTAACGGCCACAAAGTTGCTGACCTGGGGGGTGAACCTTGAGCAGATGGATATGCTGTCGCTTGGTTTTGGGGATGAGTTGGGTTTTGCGGAGCCGTTAGTGCGACTTCACACTGGCCTTATGGGCGAAGTGCCTGATGAAGCAGTGTTTAGTGAATGGCTAGAGGACAATCAGTCTCCAGAAGCACTAGCGGAACGTCTGCTGGAAAGTGAAGGTTTGCTAACCGATGAGGAAGGGCTAATCGATACGCTTTATACCCGTGTACTCGACCGCGCGCCAGATGTTGAAGGTGAACAGTACTGGCAAGCGATAATCGAAAGCGGTGACGCAAGCCTGACCGATATGGTACTGGCGTTTACCGAATCCGACGAGCACCAGCAGCGCAGCCGCTCAGATGTGGACGATTACGTTGAGGATGCGATTAGGAGTAACTTGGTAGGCGTAGAAACCGACCTGGAAACCTATTTGTTTGCCTAAATGCGTGGATAGACTGAGCGCATTGCCCCTTGTTGGCGGTGCGCTCAGTTCGGTTATTGAGCGCGCGAGCAACATGCCAAGTTTAGGCCAATAAAAAAGGGCTCGGTAATGATTATTTACCGGGAGCTTCTAGTAACGGTTTTAAGGCAAAGTCTTTAAATTAAAGATCGAGAGAGGAATGAAAACGAGGTGACTAATCAACAATGATGCGGACTGGCCCATGTAAGTCATGGTGCCCAGGAGAGGACTTGAACCTCCACGTCCATACGGACACTAGCACCTGAAGCTAGCGCGTCTACCAATTCCGCCACCTGGGCGCATCATCTAACGCTTGAATTAACTACTTACTGTTTGTGTTCGTATGGTGCCCAGGAGAGGACTTGAACCTCCACGTCCATACAGACACTAGCACCTGAAGCTAGCGCGTCTACCAATTCCGCCACCTGGGCGAACACAAACCTTGCCTTGCCTAACACCGTACTGCTTATACCAATAGATAGCATAAAAGCAGTTTGGTGCCCAGAAGAGGACTTGAACCTCCACGTCCATACGGACACTAGCACCTGAAGCTAGCGCGTCTACCAATTCCGCCATCTGGGCAAGTGGCGCGTATAATACCGGGGTGATGGTTAAATGCAAGACCCCTAACGTGCTTTTTATAACGCAAATTGTATAAACAACGTCTAAGACGGTTGGGTGATTGAACGTGCAGCGCTATACTGCGCCTATGACTAAACAAAACCCTATTCATTTCAGCCTATCAAGCGTTGAAATATCCAGCCCGCAACGCAACGCGTTTGCGCCTTTTTTATGCCTCTCGCAAATGACGCCTTCAAGGATGTTGATCGCATGAAGTATTGGACGTTAAGTGATGATCCGCACGCCGAGCGCGAGGCGCATAAATATGGCAACCCAGCGCCAAGCCGGGAGTATTTGCTTGCAGCCTTAGAAAGCTATGGCAAGCCGATCACCCACGAAAATATGAGCCGCATGCTGGGGCTGGAAGACGAAGAACTTATAGAAGCCGTCAGGCGCCGCTTGGCGGCGATGGAACGCGACGGTCAGGTGCTGCGTGACCGTCGTGGCGCCTATGCGCTGATCGACAAGCTCGATCTAATCAAAGGTAAAGTCCTTGGTCATCGAGACGGATTTGGCTTTTTACTTCGCGATGATGGCAAAAAGCCAGACCTGGTATTGCCCCCGCGCCAAATGCGCCGCGTTTTTCACGGTGACCACGTGCTGGCGCGCATTAGCGGACGCGATCGCCGTGGTCGTGATGAGGCGACCATTGCCGATGTGATTGCACGCAACACGCAAACTATCGTCGGCGTTTACCGTAGTAATACTCCTGAGTTTGGCATTCTAATACCGGAAAATCCGCGTATTACTCAGGAAGTGATTATTCCTCATAGTGCCTGCGGTGGCGCTAAAGATGGTCAGGTGATCTCGGCCAAAATCGTTCAGCAGCCGGCCACCCGTGTACAGCCGGTGGGTGAAGTGATCGAAGTGCTGGGTGAGCGTATGGACCCCGGTATGGAAATTGATATTGCGATTCGCAGTTACGATATTCCTGCAGAATTCCCGCCTGAAGTGCTTGATCAGACCGCCGGTATTTCGGCAGAAGTGTTAGAAGGGGATAAGCAACACCGCGTTGATTTGCGTGATGTACCGCTGGTTACCATCGACGATGAGTCTGCCAAAGACTTTGATGACGCCGTGTGTGCTTGGAAAACCAAATCCGGCAGTTGGAAGCTGCTCGTCGCCATTGCGGATGTTTCCCACTATGTACGCCCCGGTACGGCTCTTGACGATGAGGCGCGGACTCGGGGCAACTCGGTTTATTTCCCCGGTCAAGTGGTGCCCATGCTGCCGGAGCTGCTCTCCAACGGGCTCTGTTCGCTTAACCCTCATGTGGATCGCTTGGTCATGGTTTGCGAGATGAATATCTCGCAAACCGGCGCGATTAGCCGCTACCGCTTCTACGAAGCTGTGATGAACTCCCATGCTCGCCTGACCTATAACAAGGTGGCCGCCATTCTTGATGAGGAGAGCGAAGAGGGTGAAGCGCTTCGGGCAGAACACAGCGAGCTTGTTAAGCCGCTGAAAAATCTGGAAGAGCTTTACTATTTGTTACGTGAAGCGCGTGTTGAGCGTGGCGCAATTGATTTTGATACTACTGAAACGGCGATCATCTTCAACGACGAGCGCAAAATCGAAAAAATCGTTCCACGTAGCCGTAACAATGCTCATAAGCTTATTGAAGAGTGCATGCTGGCCGCCAACGTGGCGACTGCTCGCTTTCTGGATAAACATGATTTGCCTGCGCTCTACCGAATTCATGAGCGGCCAACGCCAGAACGCCTAGACAAGCTGCGCCTCTTCTTAAACGAGCTGGGGCTTTCTGTTGGCGGTGGTGATATGCCGACGCCACAGGATTATCAGGCGCTGCGTGAGGCGATTGCTGATCGCCCTGACTTCGATATCATCCAAACAGTCATGCTGCGTTCGATGAATCAGGCGGTCTATTCGCCACAGAATGAAGGTCACTTTGGCCTAGCTTATCAAGCCTACGCTCATTTTACTTCGCCGATTCGCCGCTATCCCGATCTGCTGGTACACCGTGCTATTCGTTCGGTGATCCGCGGTCCGCGCCAGACCAACACGGTGTTGCGCGTGGAGGGTGCGCCGGTTGAGCCGCCCAGCAAGTGGTGTCCGTATACCTTCGAGCAGATGCTTGAACTGGGTGAACACTGCTCAATGACTGAACGCCGCGCCGATGAAGCCACTCGTGATGTAGAGAGTTGGCTGAAGTGTGAGTTTATGTCTGACAAGCTTGGCGAGATGTTCGAAGGTACCATCGCGTCGGTCACTCAGTTTGGTCTGTTTGTGCGTCTGGATGAGTTCTTCGTGGAAGGCTTGGTTCACGTGACGTCGCTGCCTTCGGATTATTACCACTACGAAGCTGAGAAGCACCGTCTTAAAGGTGAGCGCACCGGCACGACCTACCGTTTGGGCGATGGTCTTACCGTCCAAGTGGCGCGTGTCGATATGGACGATCGTAAGATTGACTTTGGGCTGGGTGATGAAAAGCCGCGCCCACGCCGCCAGCCGCGTAAGAGCCGCGGTGGGGAAGGGGGCGCTGGTGCTAAAGGTGGTGGTGCTAAGGCATCTGGTAACAAACCATCCAATAGCGAGAAGCCTGCTACGCGTCGCGGCCCACGCCGTACGCGAAATGGCCCACGCAAACCATCACCGAATAAGGGCTGAGTATGAAGTCGGCGTCTTCACGGCGGGGCCCCAAGACCCCTGATGGTTTGGATCAGGTATATGGCGTTCATGCATTGCAAAGCTTGTTAGACAGAGGCGAAGCGCCCCGAGAGCTTTGGGTGCAGCAGGGGGCAGGGAGCCGCTTAAAAGAGCTGATTACCCAGGCCCAGGCGCATGGTGCTCGAGTAAAAGAGCAGCCCCGGGATTTGCTTGATCAGCTAACCCAGGGGGCGGCTCATCAGGGAGTGGTGGCGTTTTGTCCGCCGTTAACTCCTGAAGGTGAAGAGTCGCTCTGGCTTAAGCTACGCGCCTGGCCCTCGAATACACCACCGCTGTTGCTGATTTTGGATGGCGTGACGGATGTGCATAACTTTGGTGCCTGCCTGCGTAGCGCGGATGCCGCCGGTGCCCACGGCGTGATTGTGGCGAAAGATAAAGCCGCACCGCTCAATGCAACGGTGCGTAAAGTCGCTTGTGGCGCCGCCGAAGTGGTGCCGGTTTATCAAGTGACTAACTTGGCTCGCACCCTGGCCAAGCTAAAAGATGCCGGTGTCTGGATAACCGGTACGGCTGGTGAAGCTGAGGCCAGCGTTTTTGACATTGATATGACCGGCCCCACCGCGCTGGTGATGGGGGCGGAAGGCAAGGGCATGCGGCGCTTGACTCGCGAAGCCTGCGATAATCTTGCCAAGCTTCCCATGGCGGGGGAGGTCTCTAGCCTTAATGTCTCGGTGGCTACTGGTATTTGCCTGTTCGAGGCTGTCCGTCAGCGCCAGCTTGCAAGTTAACCGCCGTGCTACTAAGATACACGCGCCCGTTTGTCTGCAAGCGGGTGTTAGCTGTCGTTGAAGTATTAGCTTTTGCTGAAATGAAAAGTTCTGTTTGATGCCCCTGTGGCCGCCTAGCGCGGTGGCGGAGCACTTCAGTTAACTCCTTGCTTCCCTGTCGTCGTTTATTGCGTTAAGCAATGGCACACAAAGGAAGCTGTCAAACCGCAAGGAGATCCCATGCGTCATTACGAAATCGTGTTTATGGTCCACCCGGATCAAAGCGAGCAGGTGCCGGCAATGGTCGAGCGCTACACCAGCATCGTTACCGAAAACAGCGGCACTGTGCATCGTCTAGAAGATTGGGGCCGTCGTCACTTGGCTTACCCAATCAACAAGATCCACAAAGCCCACTACGTGCTGATGAACGTTGAATGTAGCGGCGAGACTCTCGACGAGATCGAGAACATCTTCCGTTACAACGACGCCATTATCCGCAGCCTGGTTGTTCGCTGCAAAGAAGCTGTTACTGAAGCTTCCCCGATGATGAAACCGGCAGAAGAAAAACGTCCGCGTCGCGAAGAAAAACCGCGCGCTGAAGAAGAAGAAACTGCCTGATTTTATTCACTGCACGTTTTAAGGAGCTAGTCCATGGCACGTTTTTTCCGTCGCCGTAAGTTTTGCCGCTTCACCGCTGAAGGCATCAAGCAGATCGATTACAAAGATCTGGACACGCTGAAGGCTTACATCACCGAAACCGGCAAGATCGTTCCAAGCCGTATTACCGGCACCAAAGCACGCTATCAGCGTCAGTTGGCGACCGCTATCAAGCGTTCGCGTTATCTGGCACTGCTGCCCTACTCCGATAGCCACCAGTAAGCGTTTAACGTGATGCTGGCACTAGCCCGATGGCTAATGCGGGGCACGCCTTACGCTGCAGGCGGGGCGGCCTTGGCAACGCTAGTGCCTTGGCTGTTCTGGTTAGGAGCAGCCATCGCTGCGTTGATGACGCTGCGCAGAGGTTTTGCCCCTGCGCTACCGGTCATCATCGCCGCAGCACTACCAGCCGGTTGGTGGTGGGCTCAGGGTGATGTGATTCCGCTTGCCAGCTTACTGCTGGTTACGCTGATGGCCGTTATCCTGCGCGAGAGGATGCGTTGGGGGGAAACCTTGATTGTGGGGACGTTGGTCGCCGCCGTCATGGTTCAACTCGGCATCTTCAGTCCGCCAGGTGGCACTGAGCTAATGCTTGAGCAGTTGCGAGAAGGTTCAGAAGAAGTGGATCGCATGCTCACGGAATTTGCCAATCAAGGCTACGATACTCAAACCATTGCCGCACTGGTGGTGGGTGGAGTAACCGGGCTTGTGGTGCTGTTGGCAGCCATCGTGTGCTTGGCACTTGCGCGGAGTTGGCAAGCTGGGTTGTACAACCCAGGTGGCTTTCGCGAAGAGTTTCACGCACTGCGCTTGACCCCTAAAGAGCTGGCCGTGCTGGTTGTCATTGGGGTGATAGGTATGCTGCTAGGCGCTCATGCGCTGGCGATGCTTGGTTGGATTCCGCTGTTGGTAGCTGGCGTTGCGTTAGTGCACGGGTTTATTGGAATAAAGGGGATGAACGGGCTGTGGCTGGTAGCATTTTATGTGCTACTGATCACGACCTGGCCCACGATTCTCATTGTGCTGCTGTTGGGGCTGATTGATACATTCGCGAACGTTCGCGCACGCCTTGCCCGCAGCAACTGACAAGAGGTTTACGAGATGGAAGTCATTCTGCTCGACAACATTGGTAAGCTGGGCGGCCTGGGTGACAAGGTCACCGTGAAGCCTGGTTATGGTCGTAACTACTTGGTGCCTTACGGCTTAGCCGTACCGGCCACCAAAGACAACATCGAAGCGTTTGAAGCACAGCGTGCTGAGCTCGAAGCGCAAGCCGCTGAGCGTAAGGCAGAAGCCGAAGCGCGCGCTGAGCAGCTAAACGACATCGAACTGTCTTTGGTTTCCAAAGCAGGCGATGAAGGCAAGCTGTTTGGTTCTATTGGTCCGCGTGACCTGGCCGACGCGATTTCCTCTGCTGGCATCGATATTGCTAAAAGCGAAGTCCGCATGCCAAATGGCCCAATTCGTCAAACTGGCGAATACGATATCACTCTTCACTTGCACGCTGAAGTGGATGCCGTTGTACGCGTAGTGGTAGTTGCAGAGTAATTGAGCGAGTAGTTAAGTTAGTAACGACGTAAAGTCGTTACTAACGGCAGCTAATACAGCTGCCTCAAAAGGCGCGGGGTTTCTCCCGCGCCTTTTGTTTTTCCGGGTATCCGCTAGTTCTGGATATTCGCTATTTTTTGGGCGTTGCCAAAACTATCCAGCCCATCTCCCGCTGGGTATTTTAAGACAACGCCTTGATCATGTTGGTAGTCGCACCGCATGCGGCTAAGATAAGCATCTTCACCGGCTACGCAGTAGTGTTTAAAGGAGCTCGCTATGCAGGACCAGCCTTCTGCTGATACAGAAACGGCAGCGCTAAAACTGCCGCCGCATTCATTAGAGGCGGAGCAGTCGGTACTAGGCGGGCTCATGCTAGACAACCAGGCCTGGGATAACGTTTCAGAGCGGTTGGTCGCTGATGACTTCTACCGCTATGAGCACCGTTTGGTGTTCAACGTGATGATTCATCTGGCTGAAGCCGGTCAGCCGCTGGATGTGGTGACGCTTTCTGAAGCGCTGGAAGCGCGTGATCACTTGGATACCGTAGGCGGCCTGGCGTTTTTGGCAGAGCTTGCTCGTAACACGCCCTCTGCCAGTAATATTCGCGCCTATGCTGATATCGTGCGTGAGCGGGCAACGCTGCGCAAGCTGATCCGTGCGGCTAATCAAATTGCCGATAGTGCCTTTACTCCCCAGGGGCGCCCGGCTGATGAATTGCTTAACGAAGCCGAGCGGTTAGTGTTCCAGATTGCCGAGGAGCGCCCCAAAACGGGCGGCCCCATTGGCATGAGCGATCTATTGACCAAGGCGGTGGATCGTATTGATGAGCTGTTTAATCTGAAAGGTGAAATGACCGGGCTTTCCACTGGTTTTCGTGATCTGGATGAAATGACCACCGGGTTGCAGCCATCCGATATGGTGGTCATCGCCGGTCGACCCTCGATGGGTAAAACGACCTTCGCTATGAACCTGGTTGAACATGCGGTGATTTCCAGCGACAAGCCAGTCATGGTGTTCTCCATGGAGATGCCCGCAGAGTCGCTCATGCTGAGAATGCTGTCTTCCCTGGGCCGAATCGATCAAACCCGTGTGCGTACCGGGCAACTGGAGGACGAGGATTGGCCGCGTTTAACCTCAGCGGTTAATCTGCTCAAAGACAAACAGCTGTTTATCGACGACACCGCGGCCTTGTCGCCTAACGAAATGCGCTCAAGGTTGCGCCGTGTGGTGCGTGAACATGGCAATATCGCACTGGTCATGATCGATTATCTTCAGTTGATGCAGATCCCTGGCTTTAGCGAAAACCGCACCGGTGAGATTTCCGAGATTTCGCGCTCCTTGAAGGGGTTGGCGAAAGAGTTTAACTGCCCTGTGGTGGCTCTTTCTCAGTTGAACCGCTCCTTGGAGCAGCGCCCCAACAAACGCCCGGTTATGTCGGATCTGAGGGAATCTGGTGCGATCGAGCAGGATGCCGACGTCATTGCCTTCGTTTATCGCGATGAGGTCTATAATCCTGATAATCCCGACAATCAGGGGATTGCTGAGTTAATTATCGGTAAGCAGCGTAATGGCCCTATCGGCACGGTGCATATGGCCTTTATCGGCAAATATACCCGCTTTGAGGATTTGGCCCCGGATAGTTACGGCCAAGCGTTCGGCGACTAAGTTAATGATGACTGGTTTGTGATGACAGGCTAGTGATAAGTAGCTTGAGGATGGGGGGCGAGTTCGTATAATGCCTCACCCACGATATGTAAAAACGGGAGCAGCAAATGGCAGGTGGATTTCGGCGCGGTAACCGGCAGCGTCTTCCTAAGTTAGAAGGTCGCGGTGAGCTAGAGGCGATAGAGCGCGAAGGCCCTTTTAAAGAGTGGCTAGGTATGCCGGATCTTTATCGCTACCATTTAGTGGTCGCAGGCGAGAAGTATAGTTACCAGACTGAAGATGGTGAGCTGCCTGTGACGGTGGGAGATAAGGTCGTGTTCCGCTACAAAGAGACTAAAGGCGGCAACTGGATTGACCGCAATTCGCTTGGCAAAGCGATCGACCCCTCTGAATATCAATAATCAATTGATATCTTGACCTTCCGGTCAGGAACTCTCTTGCACTATTGACCTCCTAGCTATTAATGTCTAGTTATTGCTTGTTGTCATTACATTGCAATGACGGGGCAACAGAAGTGTCATGGGGTACAGTCATGCTGTGCCCTGATGACATGCCGTCTGACATAACGTATGAAATAGCCAAATAATAGGAGGGAACCATGGAACTTAAGGATCTTAAGCAGTTTGTCGCCAATCACGACAATTTTGAAATTCGCGTGATTACCCATTCGGGCAGCCGTTTTTATCAGGTTGAGCTGGAAGACGTTGAAGGCGAGCGTCATATGCTGACGCAGCGTACCAAGCCAATGCTGTTTCGCTCGCTAGATGATGCCTATATGGATCTCAAGCGCGCCGGGATTCATCGCGCTTACCTAGTACAGCATGTGCCCCACGATGAAGTGATAGGCCGCGACGCGCACTATAGTGAGCCGCTCACATCGCGTATGCCGCTTGTTTTTTAACGCTGCTCTCACCCATCAACGTTTAGCCTGACGCTTTTCCCACCACTGCCCAAGCCGAATTCGGCGACGGGCAAAAAATCGGTAACCGGCATTCATTATGCCGTGTACTCCCGGTAAGCACGAAAACCTCACCAGCCGCCGATAGCCCAACACTGCATAGAGGGCACGGCTGGCATCCATGCCGATGTACCATCTCCCTTGACTATCACGCAGGTGCAACTGGCCCATCATGGCGTTAAATTCTTGCCCATACGCCTGAGCGTTAAAATCACGGGCCTGAATATCTATCAGCGCGATGTGTTCCCGATGGCGATGCTTTTCCAGCCACGCGACTTCCTGTTGGCAAAAGGGGCAGTGACCATCGTGAAATAGCATAACTGGCGGTGCAGCATGTAGTGGCGTGTAGCGGCTCATGGTGACTCCTGGTTGGTATTGGCCGAATAACCTGCTGTGTGGTAGGGCTGCCCGTAGCCAGGCGATGTTTCCAATTGATCCAAAAAGTGCTCAGCCTGTTGGCGGATAGCCTCGCGCTTCTCATCGGCCATGCGGTTGAGGGAGCCGTAAATCAGCTTCATACGAGGGTTCTTACTCAGGCGCTCAGCGTTGGTTTCGAGAAAGTGCCAGTAAAGGCTGTTGAAAGGGCAGGCTTTTGGCCCCGTGACCTGCTTGGGTGAGTAACGGCAGTGCTGACAATGGTCGGACATTTTGTCGATATACTTGCCCGACGCACAGTAGGGCTTTGAGCCCATTAAGCCGCCGTCGGCATGGAGCACCATCCCCAGCGTATTAGGCAACTCTACCCACTCACTGGCATCGGCATAAACCGCCAAGTACCAGTCGCATAGCGCCTCAGGTTTAACTCCGCATAGTAAGGCGAAATTGCCTGTCACCATCAGTCGTTGAATATGGTGGGCGTAGCTATTGTCGATGGTCATCTGAATAGCGCGCTGCAAGCAGCGCATATCGGTATCCGTGTCCCAGTAAAACGCTGGCAGGTCGCGCTCAAAACCTAATTGATTAGCGCTTTTGTAGCTAGGCATCTGTGTCCAGTAGAGCCCTCGCACGTACTCGCGCCAGCCAAGTATCTGGCGGATAAACCCTTCGACGGCGTTGATCGGCACATCTCCGTCATAGTAGCGCTGCTCGGCGGCTTCGCAGACTTCATGGGGCGACAGCAGGCCGATGTTCATCGCAGCTGAGAGGCGCGAGTGATATAGATAGGGCGCTGAATCGCTAATCGCATCCTGATAGCGGCCAAAATCAGCCAGTCCATGGTCTATAAAATGCTTTAGATCCACTAATGCCTGCCACCGTGTCACCGGAAGGTTAAAGTTCGCCAATGTGCCCATATGATCGCTAAAGTGGCGCTCGGCATCAGCCAGAGCGGCTTTTGTCAGTGCATCCTGGCGATGTTGAGGTAGCTCAGGGAAATCCAGTGCGGCTTTGATAGGCTGGCGATTGTCGTGGTCAAAATTCCATTTGCCGCCAACGGGCTCGTCGCCCTCCATCAAGTACCCGGTACGTTTGCGCTGTTCTCGGTAAAAGTACTCAAGGCGCAGCTGTTTGCGTCCGCTTGCCCATTGGCTAAAGTCATCGGGTGTGGTGAAAAAGCGCTCATCCTCAAGTAGTCGCCACGGAATCGTTGCGTTTTCGCGCTGCTGCATCGTCTCCCATAGCCGCCATTCGCCAGGTCGGGCAACGCGTATCTCATTGCAGCCGTACTGTTGCGCGATGCGTTCGGCTTCCTCAATAAGGGAGTGGCAATTATCTGCATCATCCAGCGCGCTGTAGTGCACTTGAAAGCCTTTTTCGCGCAGTGCCTGGGCAAAGTGACGCATGGCAGCCAAAAAGAAGCCAATTTTATGGATATGATGGGGAACATAGCGCGCTTCCTCGCCAACTTCGCACAGGGCAACCACGGCATTGGCGGGCGCTTCTTGCAGCGTTGTGAGTGAAAACGAGAGCTGGTCGCCGAGCACCAAAAGCAAAGGCTTGGACATGAGTTAGCCTGTAATTATACAAATGATGCCGATAGTATAACTTTATACCGCCACTTTGCCGAAAAGTGATAGGATTTAATCAATTGATAGAGGTACTGAGCACCATCGTTATTTTTCAGGAGCATGAGTAATGACCGAGAATGTCGTCAAGGATCAGCCGGGCGAGGGCCGCTTGGCCCATGCACCCAGCGATCATCCACCAGTAGCGCGCGCCAAGGTGGGTGTTGTGCTGGCAAACCTGGGAACCCCGGATGCCACCGACTACTGGTCAATGCGTCGTTACCTTAATGAGTTTCTTTCTGATAAGCGTGTGGTCGACTATGCCGGTTGGAAATGGCAGCCGTTGCTACAGCTGATTATTTTGACCAAGCGTCCGTTCTCATCGGGCAAGGCCTACCGGGGAATCTGGAATAACGAGAAAAACGAAAGCCCGCTGCTAACAACGACGCGCGCCCAGACCGAGAAGATGACCGCACGGTTAAAGGCGCTTTATGGTGACGATGTCGAGGTCGATTTCTGCATGCGCTACGGTAATCCCTCGACGGAAAGCGTGCTGACGCGATTAAAAGAGAAGGGCTGCGAGCGAATCGTGTTTTTTCCGCTATACCCTCAGTACGGTTCGCCCACCACGGCGACGGCGAATGATCAGGCGTTTCGCACCCTGATGAAGATGAAGTGGCAGCCTTATATACGTACGGTGCCCGCTTATTTTGAACATCCTACCTACGTTCAGGCGTTGGCCAACTCGGTACAAGAAGCCTACGACGGTTTCTCGACCCGGCCGACCAAGCTGGTTGCCAGCTACCATGGCGTTCCCGAACGCTACCTGATGGAGGGTGATCCTTACCACTGTCAGTGCCAGAAAACGACGCGCCTGCTCCGTGAGAAGCTTGGTTTTAGCAAAGAGGAAGTGGATACCGCTTTCCAGTCGCAGTTTGGCCCTGAAAAATGGGTCGGCCCACAAACCGTTAAGCATGTGGCAGAACTCGCCGAGCAGGGGCATAAGCACATTGCGATTATGTCGCCTGCCTTCTCTTCCGACTGTGTTGAAACCTTGGAAGAAATCGAAGAGGAGATTCGCGATAGCTTTATGGAAGCGGGTGGCGAAACGTTCAGCTATATACCTTGCCTGAATGATCGCGATGACCATATTGAGGCACTGTTAGCAGTCATCAACAATGAATTAGCAGGATGGCTATCGGCCCCAACCCTAGAGTTTAGCTAGCTACTCGTCATAACTGAAAGCTAATAGCAGCCGCCCTGCGAAATTAATCGCTGTGCGGCTGTTTGCGTTTAAGCGTTTGACTGGTCAGTCAAAACTGCCTGTTATATGGTGTACAACTTTAGAATCACTATTATTCAACGCTGGCATATTATTGGCAAAGTAAGGTGTCTAACCGCTAGCGGCTGTCTTGGTGGTGAGCCTTTCGTTTTTCAGGAGGTTTCGCTTGATACAATTTGCCGTTTTAATGGGGTTCGTACTGGCGGCGCTATCGCCAATGTTAAACCACTGGTTCGGCCAGCGTGCCAGCCTAGTATTGGCTCTATTTCCTGCCGGATTGGCGGCGTGGTTGGCACTTCAAGCCCCTGAGGTCATTGAGAACGGTAGCCTGCTTTTAGAGTGGCAGTGGGTGCCTTCTCTGGGAATCAGCCTTACCTTCCTGTTGGACGGTCTATCGTTACTCTTTGGGTTATTGATTACCGTTATGGGGGCCTGCGTGCTGGTATATGCCGGCGGCTACCTTAAAGATCACCCTGATCTTGCCCGATTTCACATCGCCTTGGTCGCCTTCATGGTGTCGATGCTGGGGCTGGTATTAGCTGACGGCCTATTAACGCTATTCGTTTTTTGGGAATTGACCAGCATTACCTCCTATTTGCTGATTGGTTTTAACCACGCTGATATCAATGCACGTAAATCAGCGCGGCAGGGCTTATTCGTTACCGTGGCGGGTGGGTTAGCATTAATGGCTGGGTTGGTGCTGCTAGGGATTGCCAGCGGTAGCTGGTCGCTGGCGGAGATTCTCGATCAAGAGGCTGACCTGCGTGAACATGCACTCTACACGCCTATGCTGATCTGTTTGCTACTGGGTGCCTTCACCAAATCGGCTCAGTTTCCGTTTCACTTTTGGTTACCCAACGCCATGGCCGCGCCGACTCCGGTTTCGGCTTACCTGCACTCGGCCACCATGGTGAAAGCGGGTATTTATCTGCTGGCGCGCTTACACCCGGAGCTGGGTGGCACTGCGATGTGGGTTGGCGTTCTTTCCGTGGTCGGCGCAACCACTATGCTGGTGGGTGCGTTTTTAGCGATTCATCACACCAATATCAAAAAGCTGCTCGCTTACTCGACCATTATGGCGCTGGGCACGCTGACGATGCTATTGGGCATCGGCACCGAGTACGCGATGACCGCGTTTGTTACCTTCCTGCTCGCGCACTCGCTGTATAAAGGGGCGCTGTTTATGGTCGCCGGTATTCTCGATCATGAGACCGGCACGAAAGATGTCACCCAGATGGGCGGGTTACGCTCAGTGATGCCGCTGACTGCCACCATTGCGTTGGTGGCTGCGCTTTCGCTTGCCGGTGTGCCGCCGCTACTCGGTTTTATCGGTAAAGAACTGATGCTTGAATCAGTTCTCGGTGCCGATAGCTTCCGAACACTACTGGTGCTGTTCGCCTTTCTGGCATCTATTTTAACTATCGCCGTTGCTTTCATTGTGGCGCTACGTCCTTTTTACGGTAAGCGTCACCAAACCCCGCTTGAACCACATGAAGCCCCGCCTGGTATGCTGCTTGGGCCCGCGTTGCTCGCACTAGGGTCGCTCCTGTTAGGCTTGATGCCCGCTGTGCTGGGTGCTGATGCGTTGTTAACGGCAACCGCCACTGCTATATCTGGGCAAACAGTAGAAGTGGCGCTGTCGCTTTGGTATGGCATTAACGTCGCGTTGATAATGTCGATCGTTAGCCTTGGTTTAGGCTTTTTGCTGTTTAGGCGTTGGGACAGCGTGCGTGGCAAGCTCTCTGTATTGGCACCGGTGATGCGCCATGGCCCCGAGGCTGGGTATGAAAGCATGATGAATGGCATTGTGCACTTCTCAGAGTGGCAAACTCGGCTGCTCCAAAACGGCTATATGCGTAACTACATTTTAGTGATGTTAGCGACGCTTATTGCACTGATCGGTAATTCAATTCTATTACGCCATTCGCCTGTGTTTGCCGTTGACCTGGATGTGCGTTTTCACGAGGTAGTCGTGGCTGGCACTATGGTGATGGGGGCACTGTTTGCGACCATTTCTCGATCGCGGCTGGGGGCAGTGGTTTCCGTGGGCATCATGGGTTTTTCCATTGCATTGATTTTTGTTCTGTTCAGTGCGCCAGATTTAGCGATTACCCAACTGCTGGTAGAGACCTTAACGGTTATTTTGCTGGTACTGGTGCTGTTTCGCCTGCCACGCTTCTCGAATCTTTCCACCAGCTTGGAGCGCATACGCGACGGCGTGGTGGCCGCTATGGTGGGTATCTTGATCTGCCTACTGATTATGACCTCCTGGAGCATTCAACAGTTTGAGCCCATTTCGACCTACATGATTGAGAACAGCGCGCCTTTGGCGTATGGCCGCAACATCGTTAACGTCATTTTGGTCGACTACCGTGCCCTGGATACCTTAGGTGAGATGTTCGTGTTAGCGCTTGCCGCCATCGGCGTGATCGCCATGTTAAAGCTACGCAATAACACCAAAACCACCGACAGCAGTAAAGTAGCTGCCAAGGAGCCTTACGATGGTTAAGTCAGGCACGATTATTCTTAATACCGCCGCACGGTTTTTAATGCCGCTGCAACTGATGTTTTCTATTTTCCTATTGCTGCGAGGGCATGACGAGCCGGGCGGAGGATTTATTGCCGGCTTGGTAGCGGCAGGGGCGTTTACGCTGTATCTGTTTGCCTTTGGTGTAAGTGCCACCAAAGAAGTGCTGCGCATGGTCGACCCCCGAGACCTGATTGGGGTTGGGCTATTGCTGGGAATGATCTCGGTAGTGCCTGCCTGGTTTATGGGGCAGCCATTTCTGACAGCCCAGTGGTGGACTATCCCGGTTATCGACTTTAAAGCTTCCACGCCGCTGATTTTCGATGTAGGCGTCTATTTTGCTGTGCTGGGTTCGGTCACCGGCATGGTGATGACGCTTATGGAGGTCGACAAGGATGAACCTTGAGTTAACAGGAGGCACAGCATGGAACCATTAATGGCAGTGGCGATTGGCCTGCTGTATGCGACGGCTATTTTTATGATGTTGCGTCGTTCTATCGTCAAACTGGTGATTGGTCTGATGCTGCTCTCTAATGCCGCCAATTTACTGATTTTTACCACGGCAGGCATGACCCGTGGAGCACCTCCGCTTATCCCTGAGGGGATGATGCTGCCGCCCAGCGGGGTAGCCGACCCCTTACCCCAAGCGGTTGTGCTGACGGCCATTGTGATTGCCTTTGGGGTGCTTGCCTTTGCCGTGGTATTGATTCGACGCGCCTACGAAGTCGTTAAGGCTGATGATCTCGATAAGATGAAGGATACTGATACGTGAGGCCTGAAGTTGCTCTTCCCGTCCTCTTGCCCCTGCTAACCGGGGCAGTCTCCTTGTTGTTTTGGCGCGCGCGCCCCATGCAGCGCTTTTTGGCGGTGGCAGGTAATGTTGCGCTACTCATGGTTAGCCTGTGGCTGTTTGTATCTACGTTGTCAGATGGCTATGTCACCATGCAAATGGGTAGCTGGCCAGCTCCCTTCGGGATTACCTTAATAGCCGATCTGTTAAGTGCGGTGATGGTGTTAATGACCGCTCTTATCGGTTTGGCAATGGGGGTTTACTCGCTGGCCACCACTGGCCGCGGCCACGAAAAATTTGGCTACTATCCGTTAATGCACCTGCTGCTCGCCGGGGTGATGGGGGCCTTCTTAACCGGCGATATCTTTAACCTCTATGTATGGTTTGAGGTAATGCTGGTGGCCTCTTTTGCGCTGCTGATTCTGGGGGGAGAACGCGCGCAGATGGAAGGGGCGATTAAGTACGTCACCTTGAACCTGTTGGCATCGGTCATCTTCCTGACCGCGGTGGGGCTACTCTATGGCATGGTGGGTACACTCAACATGGCCGACATTGCGTTGCGCATGGATGAGGCAGAGCACACCGGTATGGTGGAAGTGCTTGCGGTCATGTTTATGGTGGCCTTCGGCATCAAAGCCGCCGCCTTTCCGCTATTTTTCTGGCTGCCAGCCTCGTATCACACCCCGCCTGTCGCTGTTTCGGCGCTGTTTGCCGGGTTGCTCACCAAGGTGGGGGTGTATGCGATGTTCCGTGTCTTCACCCTGATGTTCGATCAAACCATGGGCTATCTCCAGGAGATTATGCTCTGGGGTGCTGCCTTCACCATGGTAACAGGCGTGCTCGGTGCCGCCGCCCAGCATGAGTTTAGGCGAATCTTGTCGTTTCATATCGTCAGCCAGATTGGCTATATGATCTTAGGCTTAGCTCTTTACACACCTTTGGCGATCGCCGGTGGCGTGTTTGCCATCGTGCATAACATGGTGGTGAAGACCAATCTCTTCTTGATCAGTGGTATCACCCACCGTTTGCAGGGAACCTACCAGCTTAAAAAAATGGGCGGGCTGTACCGAGATCGCCCTTGGCTTGCCGTGGCGTTCTTTCTTTCTGCCTTCTCGCTGGCGGGGATACCGCCGCTGTCAGGCTTTTTTGCCAAATTTGTAATTGTGCGTGCAGGCCTGGAAATTGAAGCCTATGTGGTGACCGGCATTGCACTGGCGGTGGGATTGATGACGCTTTATTCCATGGTGAAAATTTGGAATGAAGTGTTTTGGAAGTCGTTACCCGAAGATAACGACGTGCCTGCGACTGCCACGCCAACTGGTGACGACGGTCGTCTGTTAAAGCCTAGCCTGTGGATGATGTATTCGCCCGTTATGGTGTTGGCGTTATTTTCTCTGCTCATTGGTGTGCTTGCAGAACCTATTATGTGGGTGATGATGGGTATTGGTGATCAACTGTTTGAACCTTCGGGGTACATCGAAGCCGTATTGGGTGCTTCAGCCAGTGCAGACGATGTTCTGCTGCAGCCAACGGGGGCGGCAGAAGATCAACCTGAGGCGGACGCCGGGGAGACAGCGCGATGACCGGAGCCATTTGGAACCTACTGCTAGGCCTTGCTTGGGTACTGTTAAGCGGTGATTTTAGCGGCTTAAACCTCCTTGTCGGGCTAATATTTGGCTACATTACGCTGATACTCATCGAACCTCAGCTTGATTCCCTAAAAGGCTATCCTGCGCGAGTACCGCGTTTTATCGGCTTTATTGGTTTTTTTCTAAAAGAACTTGTTCAAGCCAACTTGCGTGTCGCTTTTGATATTGTCACCCCCCCTTGGCATATGAAGCCTGGGGTCATTGCGATGCCGCTTTCCGCGCGTACCGAAATGGAAATTACTCTGGTAGCCAATCTGATTTCATTGACACCAGGAACGTTGAGCCTGGATGTATCAGATGACCGTAAAGTCTTGTATATCCACGCGATGTTTTTAGACAATGAAGAGGAGCTACGGCGCAACTTAAAAGAGATGGAGCACCGGGCTTTGGAGCTATTTCGCTAATGGATACCGTCATTTTAATAAGCCAAGTCATCATGAGCCTGGCGCTTATCTTTACTTTTGTGCGTGTAGTGCGCGGGCCGAGTTTGCCTGATCGGGTGGTGGCGTTAGAGCTTTTTTCTACCACCGTGGTGGGATTGGTCGGGGTTTATGCCATCAAGTCTGACGTGGCTAGCTTTCTGGATGCCGCCATTGTGATCGCATTAATGGGGTTCTTAGCGGCAATTGCGTTTGCGCGCTTTTTGGAAAGGGGAGGCCCAAGGGATGATTGATTTCATAAAGGGCGCGTTAATCATTGGTGGTGCACTATTTATACTGCTTGCCTCAGTCGGATTGCTGCGGTTGCCCGATTTGTTAACCCGCATGCATGCCACTACCAAGGCCGCGGCGTTAGGCGTTATCTTAATTATGTTGGCAGCGGCCATGCACTTTGCTGAAGTGGGGATCGTGGCCCGCTCATTTGCCATCATCGTGTTTATCCTGATGACCGCCCCCGTGGCGGCCCACGTGATTGGCCGTGCCGGGTACTTTGTTGGCTCGAAGCTGTGGAGCGGTACCGTAAAGGATGAGTTGCGCCCGAACTATGATCCCTTAACCCATGAGCTTAAAAGCGGCCTGGAAACCCAGGAGAACGCCAAGCGCCAACCTCGCGAGACTGACCCTGACTAGGCTTGACTAGAGCAAACCACAGCGTAGTAGCCATTGAATAACCGCTGCTAAGCCACCTTCGGGTGGTTTTTTTGCGTCTGGATATGGGGTGTATTAAGACGCGAGTAATTAGTTCGCCCTTAGCAAATAATGTACAATAAAATTCATGTACAATAATTGTACTGTATAAGATAATGTGTTCATGTTTTACCCCATGCCCCGTAGAAATGTGATTAAACGTGACCATGCGACGCAAACAACACCTACCGCAAAAAGACTGTGCTCAATGCCAGCGACCGTTTCCCTGGCGGAAAAAATGGGCGTGCTGCTGGAACGAGGTGCGCTACTGCAGCGAGCGGTGCCGTCGTAGTGCCAAGTAGCCAAGCAAGCCACGGTGATAGCACCAAGTTCTGGGCAGGAATGTACCCTTAGGAGGCACAAGCATGTACAGCACGATTGATATTGTCTGGCTGCAAGACGACCTGCGTATTGCTGATAATCCTCTTTTACACTTTGCCTCTCCTCCTAGTTATCTGATGTGTATCTACGTGTTAGATGAGCGATGGTTCTTGCCATTATTTGACGTCGAATCTACGCCGCGTATTGGGCCTGCGCGGTTGCGCTTTTTATGGCAAAGCTTAATGGAGTTGCGTGGTGAGCTCCTAAAGCGTGGCAGTGATCTGCTGGTGCGCATTGGCAAGCCCAGTGATGTGGTGATTGAGTTGGCGTCAAAGCTAAACGCACGAGAGGTGCGTGTTGCTGACCATGCAGGGGTTGAGGAATTCGCGCATATTCAGGCGGTTGAGCAAGGCCTGCCTAGTCAAACGGCCCTCAATTGCATAGAGAGTGGGCGACTCATTGATCGAAAGGCGCTGCCTTTTGAGATGGAAGCGCTGCCTGGGAGTTTTTCTGCCTTTAGGCGCAGTGTGGAGAGCGAATGTGCTGTGCCTGCCAGCCGCTGCGCTCCAATAACGTTGCCCCCTTGGCCCGAGGCGGCAAGGGGATTTCCGCCGCTAAAAGCCGTCTGTGAGCAGAGCGCTACCTGGCAGCCCGATCCTCGCCAAGGTTACGCTTATAGGGGAGGAGAGTCAGCGGCTCATGGGCGTCTGAAGGATTACTTGTGGCGTCAACAGGGCGGTGAAACCTACAAGAAAACCCGCAACGGGCTATTGGGGGCTAATTTTTCAACCCGCATTTCACCCTGGCTGGCGCGAGGTTGCCTGTCAGCTCGTCAAGTCTATGAGGCTGTGAAAGCGTGGGAAGCGGAAAACGGCAGTAATGAATCAAGCTACTGGATTGGCTTCGAACTGCTCTGGCGGGAGTATTTTATCCGTACCGCTCAGTTGGAAGGGGCGAAAATGTTTGGCTCACGCCAGACTGACCAGCCGTGTGCCGCTTTCGATGCCTGGCGTAACGGTACCACGGGGTTGCCGTTTGTGGATGCCGCTATGCGGGAACTACTCCACACTGGCTGGCTATCCAATCGTGCCCGGCAAAACGTGGCTAGCTTTTTAGTTAAAGACTTAAAGGTAGATTGGCGTTTGGGGGCGTTATGGTTCGAGCACTGCCTGATTGATTATGACGTGGCCAGCAACTGGGGCAATTGGCGCTATATTGCTGGTGTTGGTCGCGATCCTCGCCAAGATCGTTACTTTAATGTGCTCAAACAGGCGGGCCATTACGATCCCCAGGGGCTCTATGTTGCTCACTGGCTGGAGCAGCTCGAAACACTGCCCAATGGCCTTGAGCGCCATCAGCCGTGGCGTGCAGACCCCTTGAGGTTTGATGCTCCCTGCGTTGTGCCCGAGCAGTGGGAGCGATGGCTAATTCCTCGCTGTGAAGTAGGCACTTTAGCTGAGTCGTCCGCCGTGGAGAGCGTTATAAAGTAATTATCACCTTCGGCCAGACCCTAGTATCTACCTCTTTTCTAGGCCATCATTCCAGATATGCCAAGGACTGCCTAAGGATCGATATAATGTCTGGTAATTTCTCTATTGGGCGGCGCTGCAGCCCTCTTTTGTGTGTTTCCATAGTCGCAGCGCTAAGCGCTCCTTTCGCGTCAAGCGTAGCGGTCGCTAACCCTCAGCTAATGTCAGAAGTCGATACTCAGGCTGCTTCTGAGGTTAGCTACGCTAATTTTCAGCAGTGGCTTCGAGATTTTCGCCAGTACGCTGCAGGCCAAGGGATCAGCGAAGCCACATTAAGCAACGCCCTGGATGGCGTTCGTTATCGTGAGCGTGTGATTGAACTCGACGGCTACCAGCCCGAATTTGTTCGCCCTATTTGGGAGTATCTGGATACCGCGGTTTCATCCACGCGTATTACTAACGGTCAAGAAAAGCTGGCTGATCACCGTGACACTGCTCAGCAAATGGAGCAGCGCTATGGGGTGCCAGCAGAAATAATCGTCGCCATTTGGGGCATCGAAAGTAACTATGGCAGTAATTTTGGCGATTTTTCGACGTTGGAGTCTCTGGCCACGCTGGCTTACGATGGTCGACGCCGTGACTTTGCTCGAGGTGAGCTGCTCGCGGCGTTACGGATTATTGATCAAGGTGATATCGCTGCTGAAGACATGAAGGGCTCCTGGGCTGGGGCGATGGGACATACTCAGTTTATTCCCAGTAGCTTCGAAGCCTATGCCGTCGATGGCGACGGTGACGGTCGGCGCGATATTTGGGACAGCATCCCCGATGTCATGGCATCAACGGCCAACTATCTTGACCGAGCCGGATGGCAAACCGGTCAACCCTGGGGTATTGAGGTACGCCTGCCCGAAGGGTTTGATTACGCCCAGACCGAACGCCGCAGCAGTGCCGAGTGGCGCAACCAAGGCGTACAGGCGCAGCAGGGCGAATTGCCGAACTTCGATAGCGCCGCTATCGTGGTACCCGCTGGCGCTAATGGCCCTGCATTTTTGGTAGGTGCTAATTTCCGTGCGATTTTACGCTATAACAATGCCACCAGTTATGCACTGGCCGTTGCGACTTTAGGCGATGCGATCGCTGGACGCGAGGGCATTCAGCACAGCTGGCCCCGGGATCAAGCGCCACTTACTCGTGACGATGTTCAAGAACTTCAGCGCGCGTTGAACCGGGTAGGATACTCTGTAGGCGGCGCGGACGGCATTATGGGGCCCAACACCCGGCAAGGTTTGCGGAACTTTCAGCGTGATCAAGGGTTAATACCGGATGGGTTTGCGACCCAGGAGCTACTTGAACAGCTACGCCAGCGTTCGCAGTAAGCAGTGTTAAAAGGGTGCTTCTAATTTCCAAGGATGATGTTATGCAGTTGATAGATAAGATGTTTTTTAACAGAGTGATGTTAGGTGCCGTGTTGTTAGGTTCTGGTCTGTCTGCTTCCATGGCGATGGCAGATGATGACCAGGTATTCGGCTGGGTTGAAAAAGCCACCCTGCAACCCTGGGATATCGAGGTAAAAGCCAAGCTCGATAGCGGAGCATTAACCTCTTCATTAGACGCTCGCGATATAGAGATGTTCGAGCAGGGTGACGAGGAGTGGGTGCGCTTTCGTTTGAAGCTTGAAGATCAAGCAAGCGGAGACGTATTCAGCGACCAAATTGAGCGGCCGCTTTATCGAGAATTGGCTGTTCGCGGAGCAGGCGGCCGCGACGAGCGTCCCGTGGTGTTGTTGGAAGTTTGTATGGGCGACACCATTTACGAAGAGCAGTTTAGTCTACGTGACCGTGAAGAAATGAACTATCCGCTGCTGCTCGGTCGTCGTACCATTAGCCACCTTGGCTTGCTGGATGTGCGTGAAACCTTCTTGCAGGAGCCCGAGTGTGGGGAAAACTCTACCGTTGTGCCCCACGACCCAGAAGATGAACAGTCCTAACTTACCTATCGATAAATGCTTAAAACAGCCGTGATAGAAGCGCGGTCACGGCTGTTTCAACGCGTAAAATGCGCGGGCCTAGATGCATACCCTCGCAACCTGCTAGCATTAGTTGCTCTACCTCCCAAGCAATAAAACCGCCCTCAGGGCCTACCAATAGCAGGGTAGGTTCACTTATGTCTCTTGGGCAAGCGTTGGGCATGCCAGGATGGGCTACGAGTCCGCGGCGTTCGCTGAGTAAGCCAGGCAGTTGCTGCTCCAAAAAAGGACGAAAGCCTTTGCTCAGGGTGACCGATGGTAGCTGGGTGTCGCGGGCTTGCTCTAAGCCGAGTACCAAGTGCTGGTGGATTTTCTCCGGGCGTAACTCAGGGGATTGCCAGTAGCTCTTCTCAACCCGTTTAGTATGTAGCAGGGTGATCTCTTTGACGCCTAGTGCCGTCACATGCTCTAACGTACGCGCCAACATACGGGGACGGGGCAGAGCCAATGCCAAATGTACGGGTAACGGTGGCGGCGGTGGCTCATCAAGGTTTTCTAATTGGAAATACGCGCGCTCAGCGTTGAGCTCTTTTAGCATCGCTTTGCCCATGGCGCCGCCTTGCACACCCACGGTGAGCCGGTCGCCATGTGCGGATCGATGGACATCACGAAGGTGTTTTAGTCGGCGTGGATCGGTGATGCAGACGTGGCCGTCATTGGTGAGATCGTTGGGATTGAGCAGAATCAAATTCATAATGATGGTCTATTGGTCACAAAGCAGGCACGGTACGCCTTGCTAAACTATTAAGGTGGCTTGCATAGGCGCGTGGTGCAGGCACAATATCAGCAACGGAACCAGTAACGGGAATAAAAAAGTCCCTATCGCGTTTAAGGAGATGCGCCGTGCGCGTAATTCGCAAATATGCAAACCGCAGGTTGTACGATACTCAGCAGAGTCGTTATGTGACGCTGGAAGACCTGCGTCGGTTAATCATCGAAGAAGAGCCGTTCAGGGTGGAAGATGCCAAAAGCGGAGAAGACCTGACGCGGACTATTCTGCTCTCTATCATTATTGAGCAGGAGCAAGCGGATAGCGAAGCGGAAGTGTTTTCAAACGATCTTCTAGCGCAGCTTATCCGGGTTTACGATATGACCTCACCGTTGCCGCTGTCGCGTTACCTCGAACAGGGTACGCAACTGATGTTGGAGCAGCAGAAACGTTTGCAGAGCCAGTGGAAACAGGCAATGCGCAACACGCCGTTAGAATTTATGCGTGAGCTTGCCGAAGAGAACATGCGCTTTTGGCAAAATACCTTGAATCAGCCGGGTCAAGCCGATGAGTCGAGTGATGCTGAGCAGCCTGAGAGCGATAGCAACGATACCAGCAAAGATAACAAACCCTCCTCCTGACCCCACTTGGTGCTGCGCTGTGGCATAATGCCGCCGATATACGCTCTCCCGTTTGAGAAGGATGCACATGAAGGTTTTGATGATAGGCGGCGGTGGTCGCGAGCACGCCCTGGCTTGGAAATTGGCGCAATCTACCCAGGTTGAGCAGGTCTTTGTCGCCCCCGGCAATGCCGGCACCGCGGCGGAAGCGAAGCTGACCAACGTAGCGATTGCCGCAACGGATCTCGACAGCCTGGTCGCTTTTGCCCGTGATGAGCAGATTGGCTTGACCGTGGTGGGGCCGGAGGCTCCCTTGGTTGAAGGTGTTGTTGACCGGTTCCAAGCGGCCGGTCTGACTATCTTTGGCCCTACTCAGGCGGCTGCTCAGTTGGAAGGCTCAAAATCATTTACCAAGGACTTCCTGGCCCGTCATGATATTCCTTCGGCTGACTACCAAACGTTTACTGACGTAGACTCTGCGCTTGCCTATTTAAGCAAAATGGGCGCACCCATTGTGATTAAGGCGGATGGCCTAGCAGCGGGCAAAGGCGTCATCGTGGCGCTGAGTGAAGCCGAAGCTGAGGCTGCTATTCGCGATATGCTGGAGGCCAATGCCTTCGGCGGTGCAGGCGCTCGCGTGGTTATCGAAGAGTTTCTGGAGGGCGAAGAGGCGAGCTTTATTGTCATGGTGGACGGCGAGCATGTGGTACCCATGGCCACCAGCCAAGACCACAAACGCGCTTATGATGGTGATACCGGCCCTAATACCGGCGGTATGGGCGCCTATTCACCAGCGCCTGTGGTCACGCCCGAGGTTGATGCACGTATCATGGAGCAGGTCATTCTGCCCACCGTGAGGGGCATGGCTGCAGAAGGCAATGCTTATACAGGGTTCTTATATGCAGGCCTGATGATCGACGCGGCGGGTAACCCCAAGGTTATTGAGTACAACTGCCGCTTTGGTGATCCTGAAACTCAGCCAATCATGCTGCGCTTAACCTCTGACTTCGCTGAGCTTTGCTTAGCGGGTGCCCAGGGCAAGCTGGATGGGCAACGCTGCGAATGGGATTCCCGTGCAGCGGTGGGCGTGGTGCTGGCGGCCGGAGGCTACCCTGGCAGCTACCGCAAGGGTGACGTGATTCACGGTTTAGCTGCGGCTGAAGAAACGGGCTGCAAAGTGTTCCACGCCGGTACCGCGCAGGATTCCCAGGGCGAGATTATTACGGCAGGTGGCCGTGTGCTGTGTGTAACGGCATTGGGCAATAGCGTCTCAGCGGCGCAGCAGCAAGCGTACCAAGGCGTTAATGCTATTCACTGGGACGGCGTCGAGTGTCGCCGTGATATCGCCTTCAGGGCGATTGCCCGAGAGGAGTAAGCACGCCTTACGCTAAGCTAATACTGACGAGGAAACAGGGCATGGAGCGTGTCAAGCTGGACTTTCCCGCTGAGGCGGTCATACATCGTCACCCCTTGACCGTGAGGGTAACCGATATGAACTACGGCCGTCACTTGGGGCATGATGCGCTGGTATCACTGCTCCACGAGGCGCGCATTCAAGCCTTTGCTGCACTGGATCTGCCTGAGTGGGATATGCAGGGATACCCTTCGGTGGTCGCTGATCTCGCCGTTCAGTATCAAAGTGAAGCGCGCTGGCCCGATGGCCTAACGATTGCCACCGCTGTACCCGAGCCCCAAGGCAAAGCGTTGACGATCTATCAGCGCATCTACCAGGCAGATTCTCAGCAGGTAGTCGCTACCGCACGGATCAATCAGCTACTGATTGATCGTGCTACTGGGCGTCCTGTCGAAGTACCCGAGCAGGTTAAACAAGCGCTTTCCCACGCGAGGTATGGCTGATGTCTCGGGAGTATCCGATTATCGCGGTAACCGGTTCCTCAGGGGCGGGTACCACCACCGTGAAGCGCAGCTTTGAGCGCATGTTTCTGCGCGAAGATGTGCATGCAGCAATGGTCGATGGCGATGCCTTTCACCGCTATACCCGTGATGACCTGCACCGCATCTTCCGAGAAGAGCCAGAACGCAAAGACGAACTTTCGCATTTTGCCGTAGAGGCGAATTTGCTGGATCGTCTGGAAGGGTTGTTTAGTGAGTATGGCGAACACGGTTCGGGGACTTTTCGGCACTATATCCATGCTGAGGATAAGCAGAAAATTGAAGCAGGCTGCCGGGTAGGTACTTTCACCGAGTGGCAGTCGCTTCCCTGTGGTACCGACCTGCTGTTTTATGAAGGTTTACATGGTGGGCTGGTCACTGAGGAGTATGACATTGCCCGCCATGTGGATCTGTTGGTTGGTGTGGCGCCAACCATGAATCTTGAATGGATTCAAAAGATCGACCGTGACACTAAGCTGCGGGGCTACTCACAAGAAGCGGTCATTGACACTATCCTGGGTCGGATGGATGACTATGTGCGCTACATCCAACCGCAGTTTTCGCGTACTCATATCAATTTTCAACGTGTGCCCACCGTCGATACCTCTAACCCCTTTGAAGTTCAGGATATTCCCACCGACGCTGAGTCGTTCGTGGTCATCCGTTTTCGTGATCCCTCCACCGTTGATTTCCCTTGGCTGCTGGCGATGATTAAGGACTCGTTTATGACCCGTCCGCACACGTTGGTGGTGCCGGGGGCGCGGATGTCGCTGGCGATGGAGTTGATTCTTGCCCCCTTGGTTAGGCATCTTCTTTCCCAGAGACGATTTCGTTAAAAGGTCGTGGGCTTGAAGCTACCTCTCACCGGTGCAATTCATCGGTGCAATCATCAGACTGGCAGAGATAATTCGACACTTAAGTGGCAAGTAGTTAATAAAGGAGAGCTGTATGGATTGTCTGTTTTGTAAAATCATTAACCGTGAAATTCCCGCTGATATCGTTTATGAAGATGACCACGTGTTGGCATTCAATGATATTGGCCCCCAGGCGCCTACTCATCAGCTAATCATTCCTAAAAAGCATATCGCCACGCTCAATGATATCGATGAGGCTGATATTGCCACAGTAGGGCGGCTTCAGTTTACCGCCGCCAAGCTTGCCCGCGAGCAGGGGTTTGCTGAAGATGGCTACCGCGTGGTGATGAACTGCAACGAAATGGGCGGACAAACGGTCTACCATATTCATATGCATCTACTCGGTGGGCGTGCATTCACATGGCCTGCCGGTTGAGTTCGGCAGATCGCTATCGCAAGTCAACGGAGTGTTGCCATGGATCGTCAACAGAGTCGTTCAGATCGCCTGATACATCAGTTCGATACCGTTTTACGAACGCTTATGCCACACGCTGCTTCACCACAGCGCACCAGCCCCGCTGAAGGTGTGGCTGAGGGAACGTTCGACGATCAAGAACGCCGCCATGCAGCAGGTTTGATGCGTATCAACCATTCTGGTGAGGTGTGTGTTCAAGCGCTGTATCAGGGGCAGGGCGTGACCGCTAAACTTCCTCATGTGCGTCACCAGATGGAGCAGTCGGCGCTAGAGGAGATCGATCATCTTGCCTGGTGTGATGAGCGTCTAGAGCAGTTGCAGAGCCGAACAAGCTGCTTAAACCCGTTGTTTTATGCCGCTTCCTTTGGCATTGGCGCGGCCACTGGGGCGGTCAGTGATCGTATTAGTTTGGGATTGGTTGCCGCGACCGAAGAGCAGGTAGGTAAGCATCTTGATTCACACCAACAGTCGCTACCCCGTGGTGACAACCGCTCCCGCGCCATACTGCGCCAGATGGCAGTTGATGAAGCTCACCATGCTCAGCTTGCCTTAGAAGCGGGGGGCGTTCGCTTTCCGGCACCGGTGAAGTGGGGCATACGGCTGGCCTCTAAGGTAATGACTAAAAGCGCCTATCATCTCTGAGACATATTCACGTTGCATAATGGGTTAAGTGGCGGTGTAGGGAAGTCGTTACCAAGGAGAGGAGCAAGAAGATGCTAGGCAATGCAGTGCTGTTTTTAATTATTGCGATCATCGCTGGGGCGGTCGGTTTTTCTGGCATTGCCGGGGCGGCGTCCACCATTGCGCAAATTTTGTTTGTGCTGTTTCTTATTTTGTTTCTTGTGTCATTTTTTACCGGCCGCAGACGTTAGGGCTTTGCGCTAGCGTCAGTGCAAACACAAACTAAAAGGCCCCGCTCTGCGGGGCCTTTTGCTGTCAGTATTGACTGCCAGCGTGATGCTAATGATTAAGCATCAATACGCTTATACTTCATGCGCTTAGGCGTATCGTTTCCGACCCGCTTTCTATGATCCTCTTCGTACTCCGCGTAGTTGCCTTCAAATAAGACCACTTCAGAGTCACCTTCAAAGGCCATAATGTGCGTGGCGATACGGTCAAGGAACCAACGATCGTGAGAGATCACCATAGCGCAGCCCGGGAAGGCTAGAAGCGCGTCCTCCAGTGCCCGCAGGGTTTCAATATCCAGGTCGTTGGAGGGCTCATCGAGCAGCAGCACGTTAGCGCCTTGCTTGAGCGTTTGGGCAAGCTGTAAGCGACCGCGCTCACCACCGGAAAGCTCCGACAAACGCTTCTGCTGGTCGTTACCCTTAAAGTTGAAGCGACCCACATAGGCACGCGAGGAGACTTCGTAGCCGTTAATATTAAGGATATCCTGACCATCCGAAACGGCTTCCCACACGCTCTGCTTGTCATCTAAGCCGTCGCGTAGCTGTTCGACGTAAGCGATATCGACCGTTTCACCCACCAGGACTTCGCCTTCGTCCGGCTGCTCTTTACCGGTAATCAGTTTAAAGAGCGTCGATTTACCCGCACCGTTACCACCGACGATACCAACGATCGCACCCTGGGGAATGGTGAAGGAGAGGTTCTGGTAGAGCAGCTTGTCATCGAAGCGTTTAGCCACATCACGAAACTCAATGACGTTATCGCCCAGGCGCGGGCCAGGCGGAATATAAATTTCATTGGTCTCATTACGCTTTTGGAAGTCGCCAGACTGCATCTCTTCAAAGCGGTTGAGGCGTGCTTTGCTCTTTGCCTGGCGGCCTTTGGCGTTACTGCGCACCCACTCAAGCTCTTGCTTGATGGCTTTCTGACGCGAGGCTTCCTGCTTGGCTTCCTGGTTCAAACGCTGATCTTTCTGCTCCAGCCACTGGGAGTAGTTACCCTCGAAGGGTATGCCTTGGCCACGATCAAGCTCCAAAATCCAACCCGCCACGTTGTCCAGGAAGTAGCGGTCGTGGGTGATCGCCACTACTGTACCGTTATAGTCGTGAAGGAAGCGTTCAAGCCAAGCCACCGATTCTGCATCCAGGTGGTTGGTAGGCTCGTCAAGCAGCAGCATATCGGGGCTGGAGAGCAGTAAGCGGCAGAGTGCTACACGACGGCGCTCACCACCTGAGAGGTTACCCACTTTGGCATCCCAGGGGGGGAGTCGCAGTGCTTCGGCAGCAACGTCAAGTTTGCGTTCCAGGTTATGCGCATCAGCAGCTTCGATAATATTTTCAAGCCGGGCCTGCTCGCTGGCTAGCGCATCAAAGTCGGCGTCGGGCTCTGCGTAGGCCGCATACACCCCATCCAACTTCTCCTGGGCATCTTTGATCGCCCCCAGTGCTTCTTCGACGGTGTCGCGGACGTTTTTCTCGTCATCTAGCTGCGGCTCCTGTGGAAGGTAGCCAACATTGATGCCAGGCATCGGACGAGCTTCACCTTCAAACTCTTTATCGACACCGGCCATAATGCGCAGCAGTGTGGATTTGCCCGAACCGTTAAGCCCCAGAACGCCGATTTTGGCGCCAGGGAAAAACGAGAGCGAAATATCCTTGAGAATTTGCTTTTTGGGCGGCACTACTTTGCCAACCCGGTTCATGGTGAAAACGTATTGCGCCATGGAGATCCGTTAAGTTGTTGAAAAGAAGAAAGCGACAGCAGCAGACTGCTGGCTCTTATTGCTGGCTGAAGCGTGATGATAGTGGTCTGCACCAGGAAAGGCTAGGCTACTTGAGGTGTTGGCTAGCTAGGCCCGCTCATTTGCTGAGAAGGCCAAGCTGCTCAAGGATTACTCTTCTTCGTCCCAGTCATCTTCGATGGCGCGCTGAAGTCGTCGCTCTTCCAACCACGCCTCGACTTGGCGCCGCGCGCGTAAGCTGTCAGCTTTGCTCGGTTTGCTTCTGTTGTAGTGGTCGTCATTGACGGCGTCTAAGCTTTCGAACTCATCTGAGTCGAGTGTTTCGTTGCCTAAGGTTTCATGACTTAGGGTCTCACGACTTAGGGGATCACGGCTCATGTGATGTCCTCCAACCCAGCCGGCGTGCCGGCGTAACAACGGCTTCACGCGAGTACATGTGCAGTTTATTAAACACATGCCAACTGCAAAGTGAAGCGCCTAGCGCAATTCAAGCGCCTTGCCGCTATATAACGCCAGTTGGGATGAAGTTCAAGCTTTATAGTTTTTTTTAGTGAGAAAGTTAATGATTAGCTGTTTTCTCGCTGATTTTGTAACTCCGCTAGCGCAAGCTGTGTTTCTACACGCTCCGTTACATCTTTTTGCACGCCAATGTAATACATCAGCTTGTCTGCTTCGTCATAGACCGGCGTAATGGAAAGTTCATTCCAAAACATGGTGCCGTCTTTGCGATAATTACGCAGTACTTCTCGAGAAGGTCGGCCCTCGTTTAGCGCATCTCGAATGGCGACAAGCGCGTCCTGGTCGCGGTCTTCGTTCTGTAAAAAGCGGCAATCGCGATACAGAATTTCATCAGCACTATAGCCCGTCAAGCGTTCAAAGCCTTTGTTGACGTAGATGAGGATATTTTCATCCCCTTCCTGTTCGGCAACGACAATGCCGTCTTCCGATGCGTCAACAATACGTTCGAGCAATTCTGGACTGATCAATGGAGATCGTTTCATCAAGGGGTTCCTGTTGCAGCTCCAATCCTTTCCGTCGTTCACAGTCGCTTTCGCCCATGAGCTAACGGAATTTCCAATCACTTATTATAGGCAGCATAGCAAAGGCGCCACTACATCACTGCTATTCGGCCCTATCATGGCGAGCGTTGTCACGCATTGCAATCGCGAACGCTACGCTAATGTAGGTAGAGCTCTCGATAGCACGCTTGAATACATGTGGTTACCGGTGGCGCGTCACTCGACTTCAGGTAATTGATGGGCGCTAAGTATGGCCCCCACGGCGGTAGCCGCTAGCACGAGGAGTAATGTGCCGCTACCAAACCACTGGGCAAAGGCGCCAATAAGGCCACCTACAATCAACATTAAGACGCCGGTTAAGGTATTCGAGAGCGCCACGTAAAGCGCACGATTATCTTGGTTGGCCATATCGACGAGGTAGGTTTTACGCCCTAAGCGTACGCCGTGGTGAACAATCACGAGTAGTGCATAAACCGCTGCATAGGGCCATACACTGTGTGTCCACTCGCCGGGTAACCAAGCTAAACTAGCGCCCATTACGCAGCAAATGGCGGTACCGATCGCCGCATCGCGCATCACGCCACGGCTCGACTGATCCGCCCGTTTCCCCCATACCGGGCTAGCTACCATCGCGGCCAGCCCCGACACCACAATCAGTATGCCCAGGCCTCCCAGGTCGGTGCCGCTTTGGTTTTGCCCTAGCAGGGCGATGTAGGGTAGGGCGAGTGCACTTGAGAGCAGCAGCGCCCTGGCAAGGTTGAAGTGTAAAAAAGTACGGTCATCTTTTAACAGCGACAGTCCCTGTTTAATACTGTCCCAGCCGTTTTCGCCGCCTTCTACTGCCCCAGGGGCTTCTTTGATGCGTGCGGCGGCGATGGCATTGATTAGCCACCCGCAGGCAGCTATGGCCAGCAGTACCGCCACCACTAAATGGCCGGGTCGGCTCTCAAACAACATTAGCAGTGTCCCAGCGACCAGCGTTGCACCACCAGCAATGCTGCCGCTCCAGCCCATTAGCGTACCGCGGCGGCGCTTGGCAATGGTTTTGCCCAGCACATCTTTTGTGGCAATTGAGGATAAGCCACGTGCCAGTGAGAGCAGAACTAATGCTGTGAGCACTAACGCTCCGCCCAAGGTGCCGGTGGCGAACAGCGCCAGTACGGCAAGCGTTAAGGCAGCGAAGGCTTGGGTCAGCGCGCCGACCACCCACACCCATTTGCGCTTAGGTTTTAAGCGAATAAACCCCGCTACGAAGATTTGCGGCAGCAGGGCACCCGATTCTCGGATGGGGACCAGCAGACCTACCATCCAGATGGGAGCGCCAATAATGCCCATCAGCCAGGGTAAGACTAAACGCGCGCTCGACAGCTCGTCAGCCAGTTTATTGCCCAAAGAGGCCCATATATGTAGAAAAAAATTACGCGGTTGTTCGTCGCAGGCGCTTTCAGGTATGTCGTCGCACATGCGGCTGTCGTCATCGCCCGTTAGCCACTCATACAGGCGAGTTTGTGAAACGTTATGTTCGGCCATTGGGACTCCTTCTTAATCGACCTATCTCAAGCGACCTGTCTCAAGAGAGCTATTTCAAGAGAGCTATTTCAAGAGAGCTATTTCAAGAGAGCTATCTCAAGCCATCTCAAAATGACAGAATATCCTTTTAGAATGCCACATTAACTTGCCTGGGAGATCAGGGATGTCACGTATTCAAATCCGTTATTGCACGCAATGCCAATGGCTGCTGCGCAGTGGTTGGTATGCACAGGAGTTGCTCTCAACCTTTGGTGAAGATTTAAGCGAGGTCTCATTAGCCCCTTCCCATGGCGGTACGTTCGAGATCTGGTGTGATGATCTGCTGTTATGGGAGCGCAAGCGCGATGGCGGTTTCCCAGATATCAAGCTTCTTAAGCAGCGTGTACGCGACCAGTTGGAGCCGGGTCGAGATTTAGGGCATATCGACCGATGAATCAGGATAGGCAAGCAATCCTGTTTGGCTTAGGGGCCGTCGCATTATGGTCGACGGTGGCAACGGCCTTCAAAGTGGCACTCGCTTGGATGAGCCCTCTAGAGCTGATGTGGCTCGCAGCGCTTGTTTCTTGGGCACTGATGGGGGCGCTGGTCATCAAGCAGGGAAATATCGCCACAGCGTTGCGCACCGGTTGGAAGACAGCAGCGTGGGCAGGGCTTATGAACCCAGTGGCTTATTATTTGGTGCTCTTCGCCGCCTATGACCGTCTCCCAGGGCAAGAGGCGATGGCACTAAATTACACCTGGGCCTTAGCGATGGCATTTTTGGCCGTGCCTTTGCTCGGGCAGCGCTTAACGCGTATGGATATTGTTGCTGGGCTGGTCGCCTACGCAGGCGTATGGGTGATAGCAACACGAGGCGCGGTTTTAAATGTCTCTTTTGCCGACCCGCTAGGGGTCGTGCTGGCACTCGCTTCGACTCTTCTTTGGGCGCTGTATTGGCTGCTTAATGCGCGGGATAGCCGACCACCCCTTGTTGGCCAGTGGCAAAACTTTAGCGTTGGCCTACCTGTGTTGACCCTATTGCTATTACTGGGCCCCGGTTACCAGTGGCACGGTTGGCCTGCCTTTGGTGCTGGTGTGTATGTGGGGCTATTTGAAATGGGGGTGGCCTTCATTCTGTGGCAGTTGGCAGTGCATAAAGTGTCGCGCACGGCCAAAGTCTCCAACCTGATTTTTCTCTCACCTCCTGTATCACTGCTGTTACTTTTCCTGGTAGTGGGAGAGCCTATTTTGCCTTCAACGTTGATTGGGCTAGTGCTGATACTGCTGGGTCTCGGGCTGCAACAAGCACAGAAAAACGAATAATTCTGAATATTTTTTTGTGTTTTAATGGTGTTCTTATTGTAATTTTTTGTGACATTTGGTTTTATAGCCTCAGGATGAGTAGGAAATTAACTAAATTAGGCTAAGCTCAGCTAATTAAGTTTTATCTACCATGTGTTTACTTCAAAAATTGGGCGCTCGTAGAGGGACACAGGCTCACTTCGGGATGAGACTTCGCGGGCTTACGCTTGAAGCAATAGTGCAGCATGGCTCAATGGGTCACACGAATAATGAGCTGCGTGCAATGAGTGCCACATCATAGGGAACGCTGACGATGAAAAAAAATGCCGTATCGAGACTAAAAAAAACCTTCTGTCACCATGTTTTTAAGCCGCTGACAATGACCACGTTAGCGTGTGTCCCGCTTACGGCATTAGCGCAGTCGCTACCCGCTAGCCTCTACGCGCCAGGTGTCACTGATCTTCCCAGTACTATTCAACAAACGATCATTACTAATCCCGATGTAAACGCTGCATGGGCGAACTTTAGCGCTTCTGGGAGCGATGTCAGAGTCGCAAAGGGTAATTATTTGCCTTCTATTGATATCTCTGCGGGCGTGGGTCGGCAAGACCAGCAAAATGATGGGCGCGGAAGCTATAGCAGTGACTTTGCTGAGCTCACGCTCACCCAAATGGTGTTTGATGGGTTTGCCACCCGTAGCGAAGTAGAGCGTTTGGATCGCACTCGGCTGATTGCCTATTTTGAGCTGCTGGGTGCAAGTGAAGAGGTGACGCTTGAAGCTTTTCGCACCTACCTTGATGTGCTTCGCTACCGCGAGATGGTGCGTTTAGCTCAAGATAATTACCGCGAACACCAACGTGTGTTCTCGCAAATTGAAGAGCGTGCGCTTTCCGGGGCGGGCCGTGGCGTTGACCTAGAGCAAATTAGCGGCCGTTTGGCATTAGCCGAATCCAACTTGATGACCGAGGCGTCGAACCTGCACGATGTAACGGCTCGCTATCAGCGTATCGTAGGCGAACTTCCTCCTCAGAATATGTCGCCTGCACCTAGCTTGGCCGATGAACTACCCGCTGGTGTCAACCAAGCGATCGAAATGGCATTTGAGGGGAACCCTGAGTTCCATGCCGCGATTGAAAATATTGCTGTGCAACGTGCGGAACAAGAGGCTGCGAAGGCCGCCTTTATGCCCCGCCTGGATATACAGGGACGTACGGGCACCAATAATCAAGACGACTCGATAGCTGGGCGCAGTGATGAGCACAGTATTCAACTGGTCGCCAGCATGAACCTCTATCGCGGTGGTTCTGATAGTGCAGCTTTTGATGCGGCGGCCACGCGTATTGAACAAGCTGTCAACCAGCGCGAAACGGCTTGTACAAACGTACGTCAAACCACGCAAATTGCTTATAACGATACCCAGCGTTTGGGTGAGCAATTGAACTATTTGAATGATCATCGCCAATCGATTAACCGGGTTCGTGGGGCTTACCAGCAGCAGTTTGATATTGGCCAACGTACTTTGTTGGACGTGCTTGATAGTGAAAACGAGTACTTCGAAGCCAGCCGAGCCTACGCGAATGCAGAGTTTGACTTAACTTTGGCTCAAGCGCGTACGCTAGCAGCAATGGGGCAGCTTATGCACACCCTTGAAGTGGTGCGTGACGATATCCCCACTCTTGACGAATTGGGGTACGACGACGCCACACTTAGCGCTGAGATGGCCTGTGGAACGGAAGGGCCTCGTGGCTTTAATTTAGAAGACTTTACGCGCGGTATTTCTTCGCTACCCACTCAAGTAGATATGATAGCTTTGTCTTATTCCGCCAATGAGGAGCCAGTCATTACTTCTCAAAATCTACAATTGAGTCACGAGGATACGTTTGTCACTAACGGCTAACGTGTCTGGATGTTGCTGTATAAAAAACAGGGTTGTTCGTCGTCTGGCGGCGAAGGATTAGCGGCTTCCGCTAATCATAGGGGAAATAGATGTCTAAATAGGCATTAGGGGAATGAGGTTTCTGTGACACAAACCAAGCTGGAAAGGCCGATCGCTGCAAATGCTAGCGAGCAGCCAGTAGGCGATGAGTTACTCGAATGTTTGAAAGCGGTTGCCTCATTTCATCAGCATGAGGTGTCATCAGAGGCCCTTAGAGCTGGCTTGCCCTTGGAGCAGGGCAAGCTAACGCCTTCCGTATTTGGTAGGGCTGCCTCCCGTGCTGGACTGACGGCGCGAATTGTTAAAAGTAAGCTGTCGGCGCTTAACCCCGCTCTCTTTCCCGCTATTCTACTGCTGGAACCAGGTAGGGCGTGCGTACTGTTGGGGATAGATCTCAAACAGCAAAAAGCGAACGTCATTTTTCCTGAACTATCTGAATCAAACGTTGAACTGCCCCTGGAAGAGCTGTATGCAGGTTATAGCGGCGAAGCTATTTACGTTCGCCCTAAGTTTTTAGCGGATAACGCCTCGGAACCAGGCGTCAAGAAACGCCGCGATCAGCACTGGTTTTGGGGCGTCATTCGCGAAAGCAGACCTCTCTATCGCGATATCGTGTTGGGGTCAGTGGCGATCAATGTGTTTGCCATCGCCATGCCGCTGTTCGTGCTTAACGTCTATGACCGAGTAGTGCCCAATCAGGCAACGGAAACGCTATGGGTGCTGGCAATAGGCATCTTTATAGTGCTGTGCTTTGATTTGGTACTCAGGCTAATGCGCAGCAGCTTTGTCGACTTAGCCGCTAGCCGTGCGGATGTGAAGCTCTCTTCCTCAATCATGGCTAAAGCATTGGGCCTTCGTTTAGAAGAGCGCCCCGCATCAACCGGCTCGTTCACTTCGACGCTCCAGTCTTTTGAGTCAGTACGCGCGTTTATTGGTTCTGCGACCATTCTGGGGATTGTCGATCTTCCGTTCGTACTGATGTTTGCGGCGATTATCGCGCTGATTAATCCCTGGCTAGTGCTGCCGGTATTGGTGGGCATCGTATTTGTGCTGCTCTACGCGCTGGCTGCTCAGGGTAAGCTTCATGAACTTTCTCAAACTACCTGGGAAGTCGGCGCACAGCGCAACTCACTGTTGGTAGAGTCTATTTCCCAATTAGAAAATGTTAAGGCCCTGCGGGCTGAAAGCCGTATCCAGCGCCACTGGGAAAAATCATCTGCCTTCCTTTCCCGTACTGGCGCGCAGCTTAAGATGGTGAGCACCTCAGTCTCCAGCGTGGCCCAGTGGGCGCAGCACAGTGTGGCGGTGTGCGTCATTATCGTCGGTGTATATCAAATCATCGAAGGTAACCTCACCCAGGGTGGGTTGATTGCCGCTTATATGCTCTCTTCCCGGGCGATGGCACCTATAAGTCAGGCTGCAGCGCTGCTGGCGCAATATCATCAATCCTCCACGGCGCTTGAGTCACTCAATGCGGTAATGGATAAGAAGGTTGAGCGCCATGAAGGCAAGGCTTATGTAGAAAAGCCCAGCTTCGCCGGCAATATACGCCTTGAGAAAGTCACTCTTCGTTACCCCAATGAAGAGCGCGAGGCGCTGAAGGATGTATCGATAACTGTCAAAGCCGGTGAGAAAGTTGCGTTACTTGGCCGCATTGGTTGCGGCAAATCTTCATTAAACAAGCTAGTGCTAGGGTTTTATCAGCCAACCTCGGGGGCCGTGCTGGTTGATAACGTGGATATTCGCCAGTTAGACCCACTGCAGCTGCGCCGTCATATTGGCTATGTTCCTCAAGACGTTAGCCTGTTTTCAGGATCTCTGCGGGACAATATTGTGGCGGGTGGCGGTAGCGACCGCGTTGAGGATGAGGCATTGCTTAGAGCGATTGACTTGGCCGGCCTAGAGTCACTCGTCAACAACCACCCACATGGCGTGGATTTGCAAGTAGGTGAACGCGGCCAAGCACTTTCCGGCGGGCAAAAACAGTCTGTCGCCATTGCCCGTGCGCTAGTGCAGGATCCGCCTATCCTGCTGTTGGATGAACCGACAAGCTCTATGGATAATGCTAGCGAAGAAGCGTTTAAAGCCAACCTTAAAAACGTCGCTGCTGGCAAAACCATCCTAGTGGTCACGCACCGTACCTCGCTCCTCTCATTGGTCGACCGAATTATTGTCATGGATGCCGGCAAGGTCGTGGCGGATGGCCCGCGGGATACAGTGGTAGAGGCATTGCGTAAAGGCCAGATCGGGAGGGCATCGTAATGGCGCGTAAACCCTCTTCCACGACCGAGCAAAAAGGTTTTGACGCCATTGGCCGTTTTTCAGAAAAAGGCCAAAAACCATTTCGCCCTTTTATGGATCGGTTGTTTGCCAAGCGTGTGACCTCTGCCCACCTAAACCGCGATTGGGCAAGCGATACCGACTGGGCGCGTATGCAGCAAGAGCCCATTCGTGCACGGTTATTCCTCTATACCGTCCTGCTCACTGTGGTTGCGTTGTTAGTGTGGGCGTATTTTGCTTCTATCGATGAAGTAACCCGTGGGGCAGGGCGAGTGATCCCTGCAAGCCAACTACAGCGTATCCAGTCTTTTGATGGTGGCGTTGTTGAACAGATCTTTATTCGCGAAGGGCAGATCGTCGAGGCAGGTCAAGTGCTGATGCAGATCGACCCTACGCGCTTTGTTTCTGATTTTCGAGAAAACCGTGCCCAGCGTTATGCGCTTCAGGCGCGTGCTGAAAGGCTACGTGCGCTAGCAACGGGCACTGCGTTTGAGCCTTCCGAAGAGCTCCGTCAAGAAGTGCCTGATATTGTGATGCAAGAGCGCGAGGTTTATGAAAGCCGTCGTGAAGAGTTGCGCGAACAAGAAAATGTGCTTAATGACCGCATTCGTCAGCGTCAGGAAGAGCTGCGAGAGGCGCAAGCTCGCCGTGATACAGCCCAGCGTGAAGTCAATATGGCCAGTCAAGAGCTTAACTTGACTCGCCCGCTGTTGGCTTCGGGGGCTGTGTCTGAGGTAGAAGTGCTGCGCTTAGAGAGAGATGTATCTAGTGCCACAGGGGAGCGTAACCAAGCGGATGCCGCTGTTTCACGTTTAGAGGCCGGGGTGGAAGAAGCAGAAGGGCAATTGCTGGAGCTGGGTGCCGAACGCCGGAGTGAGTGGCGGAATGATCTGGCTCAAACGTTGGGCGACCTAAATGCATTGCAACAATCGGGAACTGGTTTGCAGGATAGGGTACGACTGACCGAAATTCGCTCGCCGGTTGATGGTATTGTTCAGCGCATACATATCAACACCATAGGTGGTGTTGCTCAGCCAGGGGGAGAGGTTGTTGAAATCGTGCCTACTGACGACCAACTGCTGGTTGAGGCGCGCATCGCCCCGCAAGATATCGCCTTTTTGCATCCTGGGCAGCCTGCGACTATCAAACTGACGGCCTATGACTATGCCATTTATGGTGGCTTACAGGCCGAGCTTGAGCGTATTAGCGCCGATACCATTACTGATGATGACGGTAATACCTTCTATCAAGTGCGGGTGCGCAGTTTAGAAAACGAAAATGTCGCCGATAAACTACAAGTAATTCCCGGCATGACGGCGCAAGTGGACATAGTAACGGGCAAGCGCACAGTGATGCAGTTTATGCTGAAACCTGTCTTAAGAGCGTGGCGTGATTCCATGGGGGAACGCTGATGAAGCATTGGTTCATTACGACGGATGGAAACTTAAAAGCGCGTTGGAAAAAAGCGTTTCCCGAGATGGTAGCCTCCAAACCAGATGTGTTTATTAATAAAACACAGCCTAATGATGTGGTTTGGCTGTCTACGACTGTTGAAGGGTGGTCAGAGCTTATCGGTACCGTAACTGCCAAGGGAGCTGTTGTTGTTGTACTAAGTTACTCGCCGGATGACCGTGAGGCGTTAAGGTCACTGGATCTGGGGGCGCGGGGATATGTTCATACGCTTGCTGCGCCCGAGGTACTTAAGCAAGTGGCGTTGGTGGTCACTAACCAAGGCGTGTGGGTTGGTCAAGAGTTGCTTGCTAAGGTGCTTGGAGGCTCTTTTAAAGCGTTGCAGCAAAGGGCTGAAGGTGGCAGTTCTTTCAATACAGAGCAGCTTGGAGATTTAACCGACCGTGAACGGGGCGTTGCACTTGCTGTGGTGCGCGGCGCTACAAATAAGGAAGTCGCGCGTCAGTTAGATATTACGGAGCGTACAGTAAAAGCGCATCTTAGCGCTATTTTCAAAAAGCTGGCTGTTCGAGACCGCTTACAGCTTATTTTGAAGCTAGCACCGGTAGTGGAACGCATTCCAGAGCGCTTTTAATGTTTATAACTTAGCGCGAGCAGCGCCTCTATATGTTGCAGCGCTTATTCAATACATTTCTGTCCCTCACATTAGCCTCTATTATTGAGCAACTTAATGCCGGGTATTAAAGATTCTTCACTGTATTGCTCGCTTCCATTAAGTAAGTCGAGTGCTGAACACTCCTCCCGAGCGGCGGAAATTTCTCATGTGTTGGATAGCATGGGTGACACCGTGATGCCTATGTGGTTGGACAGACACACAGAGTTTGCGGAATTTTCGCAGGTAATGTTGATTTCAGTAAGCGATGGCTATGAGCGTGCACAAGTCACGTCTGTGCAACTTGATTTGAGCAGCTTGCAGGCAGGCAACTGGGCGGCGTTATTACCCACTTTGAAGCAAGCAGTGACAAGACTGGAGCGAAAGTTCTCCCATCCTTTGGTGTGGTGTCGGTTGGAATGGCCTTTTGCCGTACGAGAGTGGCAGTGGCAGGCGCTAAAACAGGAGATGAAGCGCTATAAGCGCAGCTATTTTCGCAGCGGCCTAGCCTTTGTTGGTAAGAGGCTCCCGCGACTTTTGTTGACTGAGATGGAGCTAAACGCCAATGCCTGTTTGTACGCAGGAGGGCATGTTGAGCATGCTGAAGTCAACCAACATCACCTTGAGCGCTACATGAAAGCGCGTCACGGCTCAAGCCAGATGCCGGACTTTGCCGACAACATGACGATGTGGAGTTTTTCCACTACCGGCATATTTGTGGATGTTAGCGGTGAGACAACAAGTGTGCATGCACTGGAAACCCGACCAAGGCGCTGGAGTAGGCGGGAGATGCCACCGCTGACAGTGGCTTCCACAGGGGAACTGATAGCCCGCTCGACCCGCTTTTTAGGCAAACAGGTTGGCCAGGATGGTCGATACATATATGGCTATTTTCCTTGTTTTGATCGCCTCATTAATACTTACAATGTATTACGTCACGCCAGCAGTACTTATGCTTTGTTGGAGGGGTATGAGGCTTGCTCTGATCAACTGCTTTTAAGTGATGAGCAGCTTGGGCTGGTACGCCAACAGATATCTTGGGCGCTTTCGGGCTTATGTTCCGAGTTTGTCGTTCATCGTCAAGGGGCGGCCTATGTGGTGGATAGGGGCGATATCATCAAGTTGGGAGCCAATGCGGTCGCCATTCTTGCGTTGGTGAAGTATCACCAAGTCATGGGAGATGATCGTTATGCTGATTTGGTGGATGCACTGGCGCTAGGGATTTCAAGAATGCAGGAAGCCGACGGTAGCTTTGTGCACGTACTCAATGCTGCGGATTTATCGGTTAAGGAAAAGACCCGGATAATTTATTACGATGGTGAAGCCGCTTTTGCTCTGATGCGACTTTACGATCATACCCGCAATAGTCGTTGGCTGGACTGCGTTGTCAAAGCGTTTGACTACTTTATCGCTAACGGGCACGAAAAGGCACATGACCATTGGCTTGCTTATTGCGCAAATGAATTGGTGGCGCATTGTCCAGAGCGACAATATTTTGCGTTTGCGGTGCGCAACATAGAAGGTTATGTCGATTTTATTCGCGAGCGGGTGACCACTTTTCCAACACTGCTTGAGCTGTCAATGGCGTTTCACAAGACGCTGCTCAAGCTGGAGACACGCCCTGATTTAATCGATGTGCTGAACGGTTTTGATATCAATGCGTTTTATCGGGCACTGCACGCCAGAGCGAACTATCTTCTGAATGGTTTTTTCTGGCCGGAAGTAGCGATGTACTTTAAGTCACCCGCTACTATCCTGGATGGTTTTTTTATTCGCCATCACGGTTTTCGCGTAAGGATTGACGATGTAGAGCACTACCTTTCAGGGCTGGTGGCCTATCAGCAACTGCTGTGTAAGGGAAAATATGCCAATATCAAGCCACCGTTAGAAAATAAGCTTGATGCAGAGGCTATGGCCTCGGCAACGGGGGGAGAATGGATAACATCTCCTCCTGATAAATGGTTGGCAAGTGGAGTATGCTGCTGGCCGAAATCCTTTCAACCTGGGCAGGTGGTTGTCGCTCGGGGCAAGGAGATGAGCAAAGGTTTTTTGCCATTCGCGGCGGTGAAATCACTGGTCACTAAAGGTGCTTCCTCAGTGCTTTGTGATGATGGCGGGGCATATCGTGATATCGGTGTGCCCGTGTTACAGGTAGACGATATTCGCGCAGCAACACTGGCCATAGGGCAGTGGCAACGGCGCTGCTACGCAGGTCGTGTCGTTGGTATTACCGGAAGCGCAGGCAAAACAACGGCAGTGGCGATGCTAGCCCATGTGCTGAGCTACAACAGTTCAGTAGGGCAAACGCAAGGCAGTGCCAACCTGCCGATTGGTATTGCCTGGAACATCGCTTCAATGCCTCCAGAGGCGCCATACTGGGTTGTTGAAATGGCCATCGGCTCCATGGCCCACAATACGGATATTGCTCGCCCTGATATCGCCATTGTTACGAATATCGCTGCGTCGCACCTGGAATATCACCACTCGTTGGACGAAATTGCTCGTAAGAAAGCGCTTATTTTTCAGGGTATGCCAGCCAATGGGGTCGCAATTCTCTATCGTGATATGCCGCAGTATGCCTATCTTGCTGAGCAGGCAAGGAGCTACTACCTAAAAGTAGTCAGCTTTGGCGAGCATGCTGACGCTGACATACGCATGCTTGAGTTTTCAGGCAATAGCGGGCGCATTACGTTCGATGGCGCTTCGTATGAACTATGCATGAGCGCCGCTGGGCGTCATATGCTGCTTAACGCTATGGCAGTGCTGGCAGTGGCCAGGCACGACAACCTTCCTTTAGACACCGTTATGGCTCGCCTAGCCTCTTTTCAGGCTGTGGCAGGGAGGGGGGAGGTGCGGGCCATTGATTACCACGGAGTGGCGATCACTGTGTACGATGAAGCTTATAATGCCAATCCGTTATCGATGCGTATGGCACTGGAAGCTTTCTCCGCACTACCTGTCGATGCGGATCACAAGCTATTGATTATTGGCGATATGCTGGAGCTTGGCTCAGAATCAGAGGTGCTGCACCTGGAGCTTGTTCCCATACTTAACGCGTTATCGGCCAGGCAAATACTGCTGTGCGGTCAACATTGCCAAGCGTTAGCGCCACTACTGGGAGGGGAGGCCGCCGGAGTGTTTCATTTCTCGGATGTCAAAGCACTTGAAGCAGCATTGCCTAACCACATGATGTCGCAAGATAGCGTACTTGTTAAGGCATCCCATGGTATTGGGTTACACGCGCTTTTTTCACACCTGACCCGTGGATAAATACTTATCGTCAAGCCGGCGCTGGTGGGGCGCTCTGCTATTGCTTTGTGCGATAGGCAAGCTAGCGCCTGCTGTTGCTCAGTCGCAGCATGAAGCCGGTGAATGCTACTACCTGCAGGGTGATGGATCGCTCGAGGAGTTGGCAAATGAGCCGAATCCTGCGAAGGGTTTTGATGACATTCACTTCTTTGTCGAGAGCCCTGACCAGAGTGCGGCGCTAAACGCAACGCAACTTGAAGACTTGGAGCTTCAGTTGGCGGCTGCCGATGCGCTTTATCGCGACGTGCTGGGGCTCACACCACCTTTGCTCATGCCACGCTATCAGCGTGCGCACTTCATTATGGTGGTTTTACGTACTGATCAAACACGTAGCGGGCAGGCTTATGACGAAGTTGTACGCAGCGCTGCCTCGCCAGATTGTCATATTCGCATGGCTCTGGGTGGGCATGTGAATGCAGCACGGAGCTTAACGCCTGCACATGAACTGTTTCATCTATACCAAAACGCACACATGATGTTCAAGCAAGGTTGGGTGCATGAAGGGTTGGCTCGCTGGTCGGAATCGCTGTTGAGAGGGGATGTACAACAGGGGGATTCCCTGCCCGCTAATATCGAGGCGCTTGAGAGGGTGATGCAAGAGAGCTACGGCGCAGCGCCATTTTGGCAGCGGTTGTTTTACCTGCTTGACCCCCAAGGGGATATATCCATTCCTGATGCGCTTCGAGATATACGCTATCACGATGGCAGCCAAGTAGTGGCGGTGACCGAGCTTTATGGGAGCGCGTTTCTGCCGCTGCTATTCTCTTCACTAAACGAGGCCGGGAAGGCCCTTGCGACCCAAGAACAATGGCCAGTGTACAGCTGGGCAGAGGCACAGCAGCGCAGTCTGCGCCACAATGAGGCCATCCTATCTGCAGTGCATCATGCAGTTTCAACGTATATGTCGGTAGCAGATCAGCCGGAAGAGTTACGTGTATTCATGCAACTTATTAAGCCAATGACTGATTGATGAGCAATCTGGTGACTGAGACGAATGAGATCCATGGCGATCAGGTTCGTGACTTAATGATGGCGCTGGCTCGCGAGGTGCTGTGGCCATTTCGCTGGCGCGTGGCCACTATCCTGTTGATGCAGATCGCAACTCAAGTAATGCTGTTGGCAAGCCTGGTACTCCCCTGGCAACTGCTCCAAATGTTGATAACTGGCCGTAGCCGCATCGACGGATGGGTTTTCTGGACGGATGCCAACAGTGAAAAAATAGCGGTTCTGATCGCATTGGCAGTACTCTGTTTTTGCGCCTATGCCTTGCTTAAATGGCTAGTTAAAAAAGCCATTGCCAGCCTTTCAGCTTCAATACTGCAGCACTTGAATAAAACTCGGCTAGTTGCCAACCATCGATTACTTGGTAAACGTGTACTGGGTGTTGTGTTAGGCGCCTTATCATCAGCAGTGATTGCCATACTGTTCTGTCTGATGATCGCTCTTCTACATCCTCTTCTAGCACTATTGGCTGTTTTATGTGTGCTCGGGTTGGTGATGGTGGTGGGCTTTTACTACCGCTTTGAAAGGGTGCAAAAAATCCAGGATACGCTTCAAGGCAATGTTCTCACAGTGATCAATATCAGTTTTGTACTGGGTTTTCTGATCATTGTGCTGGATTATCTTAATGGCACTATGCGGCCACTGTTGACGCTATTCATACTGCTGCTGGGGGTACGCCAATTAATGGCGGCGAGTGTCAATGGGCTAGTAAGCTTTTTGAGCATCATCAAGCGTTTTCAGCAGATTAACATGTTGCTTTTGCCGCGCTCTCAACAGATATCTCTCTTTTCAACCACGGATTTTGTTCAACGTTTTGAACAAAGGGCTCTCAAACAGTGGCTGTTACCGTGGCTGGTTGAGCGTAAGCACTGCAACAGCGACATTGATGTTTTACAGTGCCGCCTGATTCATGGGCGAGCTATAGCACAGGTATTGATTCGTGATACTGATGCCAGCGGTGTCCCATGTTATAAATTGCTCAAGTGTTATGTCTCAGCGCGAGAAAATGAAGCTCTGCATGAAACCGCGCTGCTGAACGAAGTAAATGGCCATTACCATGGTGTCATTCCTGCTGTGCCTATCTTGCTGGAGAGTGGTAGGTTGCCGTGGTGCTCTTTTGTATTGTTGGAGATAGGTGGCCAACTTCCTCAGTGGAAAAACTCAGAAGAACGAAAACCCTGGATGAGTGAGCTGCGTCAATGTCTGCTTCATGTCCCTTTGCCTAACCGGCTTATTGCGCAATACACAGCAACTTTTGCCTCTTTACCCGAGCGCATGAAGAAAATAGACGCTTCGCATTTTGCGTATTTGACGCAAGAGGATAAAGAAAGCTTTCAAATTGATCATTTTATGCGGTTATGGCCACTTATGGTGGCTGAGGTGGAAAGGATTCCCAAGAGCCTGACGGTGCAAAATCCGAGTAGTGCACGCATGGCGAATATAAATGGTCATATGCTTCTGATGGACTGGTTTGGTTGGGTATACGACACGGTTGGGGCATTCTGGCCATTATCTGCAAAACTGCATGCCGAAGTGCTTGAAGTGATTGGCAACCAGTGGGAGGGTTCAAATACTCAGCCACGCTGGTTTGAATTTGATACCCCGGTCACTGCTGCGAACTACGTTGCATTGGCTGCACGCGCGCACGAATTTTGTCAGCGTTGTCATGCTAATAACGATTCTGGTGCACTCAATATGATGGCTGGTCTTATTAAAGCTTATGAGGCAGTCAATCATAGCCATTCTTTCTCTACCTTGCGGCGTGATATTGCCAGCTTGCACCATAGTGTAAATTAGGAGAAAGGGTAGCTACTGTTCATCAGCTCCTGTATCAGTTTCTTTGATCAGCTAGCGTTAGCGATTTCTGTTCTTTTGTTCGGTGAATTGGCTGTAAGTGCCCCCTGACACGACAGTCGCGAACCTCACCAACACACTCTTCCTATTATTTTGCCCGTATTGTCCACCGGTACAATATGCAACTGTCTTAATCAAGACTAGCCTTGTTCCAAAATGCCGCTAATAGCTATTTTTCACAGGGCTTGGCAAAGCGGCGACCTCTTTAATTAAACGGTGGGTGGAGAACAGCGCATGGCAACGGCGACGGTTACAGCGATTTCAGGTCAGGCATGGGCACGTGACGAAGACGGCAACTTGCGCGAACTGCGCATTGGCGACGTTCTTCAGGAGGGCGAAACGCTCATCACATCTGAGGATGGTCGTGTGGAGCTAGACTTTGCCGACGGAACAGGCGCTAACGTTGTCGAGGGTGGCCAAGAAGTTGCTGTTACGCCCGAGCTTGATGTTGACGCAATTGTAGCCACAGATGCCAGCGCCCAAGACGACGATCTTGAAGCGCTACTTGCCGCTCTTGACGACGAAGAAGGAGATCTTCTCGATCTTCTTGACGCGACTGCTGCCGGTGGTGGCGCCGGCGGCGGTGGTGGCGGTAGCGATTTCGTTCGCGTTGCACGTATTGCTGAAGAAACCGACCCATTAAGTTTCGAGGCTGCTGAAGGCGGTTTAGACTCCGCTGAGCTTGTTGAATTTGATGATGTTGCGTTGGCTGCCGACGCCGACGCCGACGCCGACGCAGATGCGGACGCAGATGCGGACGCAGATGCAGACGCGGATGCCGATGCAGACGCGGATGCGGATGCGGATGCTGACTCCGATGCTGATGCTGATGCTGACGCCGATGCGGATGCGGATGCAGACGCTGATGCAGACGCCGACGCTGATGCAGATGCTGACGCTGATGCGGATGCCGACGCAGATGCAGACGCGGATGCAGACGCCGATGCAGATGCAGACGCGGATGCCGATGCTGACGCTGATGCGGATGCAGACGCCGACGCTGATGCGGATGCGGACGCTGATGCGGATGCGGATGCGGATGCCGATGCAGACGCTGATGCGGATGCTGACTCCGACGCTGATGCTGACGCCGATGCGGATGCAGACGCCGACGCTGATGCCGATGCCGATGCCGATGCGGATGCTGACGCCGATGCGGACGCTGATGCGGATGCCGATGCCGATGCAGACGCAGACGCTGATGCTGACGCGGACGCTGATGCGGATGCAGACGCCGATGCAGACGCAGATGCCGATGCTGACGCTGATGCCGATGCTGACGCAGATGCAGACGCGGATGCTGACGCGGATGCCGACGCTGATGCAGATGCCGACGCTGATGCAGATGCAGATGCAGATGCAGATGCCGACGCTGATGCAGATGCCGACGCTGACGCGGATGCCGATGCGGACGCTGATGCGGATGCAGACGCCGATGCAGACGCTGATGCAGACGCTGACGCGGATGCCGACGCTGATGCAGATGCCGACGCTGACGCTGACGCTGACGCTGATGCGGATGCAGACGCCGACGCTGATGCCGATGCGGATGCGGACGCCGATGCGGACGCTGATGCGGATGCGGATGCGGATGCCGATGCAGACGCTGATGCGGATGCTGACTCCGACGCTGATGCTGATGCTGACGCCGATGCTGATGCTGATGCTGATGCTGATGCTGATGCGGATGCAGACGCCGACGCTGATGCGGATGCTGATGCTGATGCGGATGCCGATGCAGACGCTGATGCTGACGCGGACGCTGATGCGGATGCAGACGCCGATGCAGACGCAGACGCCGATGCAGACGCCGATGCAGACGCAGATGCCGATGCTGACGCAGATGCTGACGCAGACGCAGATGCAGACGCGGATGCTGACGCTGACGCGGATGCCGACGCTGATGCAGATGCAGATGCAGATGCAGATGCAGATGCCGACGCTGACGCTGACGCGGATGCCGATGCTGACGCAGATGCCGATGCGGACGCTGATGCGGATGCAGACGCCGATGCAGACGCTGATGCCGACGCGGATGCCGACGCTGACGCGGATGCCGATGCAGATGCGGACGCAGATGCGGACGCTGATGCGGATGCAGACGCCGATGCAGACGCTGATGCAGACGCTGATGCCGACGCCGACGCCGATGCCGACGCCGACGCTGATGCAGATGCTGACGCGGATGCTGACGCGGATGCAGATGCAGATGCTGACGCGGATGCGGATGCGGATGCAGACGCCGATGCAGATGCCGACGCGGATGCGGATGCGGATGCGGATTTAGAAGCCACTATCACCATCGACACCATCGCCGGTGACGACGTGATCAACGCTGCCGAGGCTGAGCAGAACTTCACAGCTGTCAGCGGCACGGTGAGCGGTGACGTGGTAGCGGGTGATCAAGTCACGTTGAGTGTAAATGGCAACAGCTACACCACTAACGTGGTCGACGACGGTGCGGGCAACCTGAGCTACAGCACTACCGTGGCAACCGCCGACCTGATCGCCGACAACAGTGTGGAAGCGAGCGTGACCGCCACCGACGCGGCGGGTAACAGCCAGACCGCGACCGAAACACGTGACATCACGGTTGACACCGAGATCGCCGCGGGCATCACCATCGACACCATTGCCGATGACGATGTGATCAACGCCGAAGAAGCCGCTGAAACCAACACCTCCATCACCGGGACGGTGAGCGGTGACGTGGCGGCGGGTGACCAGGTTACGTTGAGTGTTAATGGCAACAGCTACACCACTAACGTGGTCGATGACGGTGCAGGCAATCTGAGCTACAGCACTACCGTGGCAACCGCTGACCTGATCGCTGACAACAGCGTGGAAGCGAGCGTGACCGCTACCGACGCGGAGGGTAACAGCGAGACCGCCACCGCCACGCGTGACATCACGGCCGACACCGAGATCGCCGCGGGCATCACCATCGACACCATCGCCGGTGACGACGTGATCAACGCCGAAGAAGCCGCTGAAACCAACACCGCCATCACTGGCACGGTGAGCGGTGACGTAGTAGCGGGTGACCAAGTCACGCTGAGCGTGAACGGCAACAGCTACACCGGCGATGTGGTGGACGATGGCGCAGGCAACCTGGGCTACAGCATCGACGTGCTCACGGCCGACCTAATCGGTGACAACAGTGTGGAAGCGAGCGTGACCGCTACCGATGCGGCGGGTAACAGCGAGACCGCCACCGCCACGCGTGACATCACGGCCGACACCGAGATCGCCGCGGGCATCACCATCGACACCATCGCCGGTGACGACATGATCAACGCTGCCGAGGCTGAGCAAAACTTCACAGCTGTCAGCGGCACGGTGAGCGGTGACGTGGTAGCGGGTGATCAAGTCACGTTGAGTGTAAATGGCAACAGCTACACCACTAGCGTGGTCGACGACGGTGCGGGCAACCTGAGCTACAGCACTACCGTGGCAACCGCCGACCTGATCGCCGACAACAGTGTGGAAGCGAGCGTGACCGCCACCGACGCGGCGGGTAACAGCCAGACCGCGACCGAAACACGTGGCATCACGGTCAACACCGACGCCTCTGCCACCATCACCATCGACACCATCGCCGGTGACGACGTGATCAACGGCGAAGAAGCCACCCAGACCATCAGCGTCACCGGCAGCGTGGGCGGCGACGCCCAAGCCGGCGACACCGTCACCCTGAGCGTGGGCGACGAGAGCTACAGCGGCCAAGTGGACGCCGACGGCAACTACGCCATCGACGTGCCCGGCAGCGTGCTGGCCGAGAACGACAGCATCAGCGCTGAAGTGACCGGCGAAGACGCCGCGGGCAACGCCTACAGCGCCGAGGCCGACCGTGAGTATGCGATAGATGCAGCCCCAGAGACTGCGGATGGACAAGTAACAGGTGAGGAAGACACTGCTTTAATATTGAAATGGAGTGACTTTAATATCACTGACGATTCACCTGCTGATGAACAGGGAATTGTGATTACCAATTTGCCAGCCTCTGGAACATTGGAGTTCCAAGATACCGATGGGCAGTGGCAGATTGTGGCTGAAGATGCAAGTTTCTCCAGAGCAGAAATAGATGCTGGGCAACTGCGCTTTATGCCAGACACTAATGAGTCGGGCTTCGACAGTTATGGCGGTGAAGGGGTAGGGAACCAGGAAGCTGACTATGCTCAGTTGCAGTTCCTGCCCACTGATGCCCTCAATGAAGGGGCTGAAGCTACCCTCACAATTGACATCAGGCCGGTGGCCGATGCGCCCGCTATCTCAGTGTCGCTGGGTGACACACTAGAGTCTGTACGTGCCTCAGTCATTACGGTTGAGCATAACGGCTCTACTATCACTATTGAGGGCTCTGACATCAGTGCTGAAGGAATCAGTGGTGAGGTTATCAAACCACCGTTTAGTGACGGCAATCTAAATCCTGGTAGTGCCAATAATACTAGCGGTGTGGATGTCATTGCGCTTACCGGTGACTTCGATAAGCTGGTGAATGGCAGCCAGGCAGTCAATTCGATCAATGGTGATGACAAAGACTATGTCTACTTAAACAAGCCATTGACAAGCTATGCCGTTAATCTGGGCGAGCAGCATCAAAACTCAGGCTATGATGGTACTATCACCGATTTGGCAACGGGCGTGACTATTAGTGTTAATAACATTCGTGGGGTCATATATGGCGATGGCTCAACTATGTTGCCCTCTGATGCGACTACCACTATTACCCAAACCGGCTATGACGTTATCGAAGTCGAGCTCTCTACGCTATTAGCGGATGAGGACGGTAGCGAGGTACTTTCAGATATTGTTTTGACGAACATCCCAGCAGGCGTGGAGCTGACTGGTGAGGGCGTAGTTAGCCAGTCGGATGGCAGTTGGCTGGTGACTAATCCTACAGGGGATAGCATCGAACAGTTGATGTTGACGATGAAAGTGCCTGTGAGTGCCGGAGCGTTTGATATCACGGCTACGGTAACTTCTAGCGAGATATACGAAGATGCCGCTGGAGACCAGCAAGTCATAGATAGTGAAACAAGCACTGATACCACTGCAGTGGAGCAATATAATATCGTGGTGGGTTCACCCGGCGGAGACTCTATTGGAGGTAGCAGTGCGAATGACATCATTATTGGTGATGTTGCTGGTCTCCAGTTGGTGCCAGGTGAAAACTATAACCTGGCATTCATGATGGATACATCGGGCAGTATGTCGAATGCCGATATTGCCAATGCTAAGGCATCTCTGACCGAGGTGTTCAATACTCTTAAAGAGAGTGTAGGCGAGGATAATGCCGGCACTGTAAACATCTTCTTGGTAGAGTTTGATACTCAGGCAGGCAGCAATGTCAGTGTTGATCTGTCGGATCCACAAGCGCTGTCGAAACTGCAGACAGTGTTAGATGGATTCCAGCAAGGTGGCGGTACCAACTACGAAGACGTTTTTAAGACGACGGCCAACTGGTTCAATACAGATTCTGTCCAAGCCAATTCTGGTACTAACCTGACTTACTTTATTACCGACGGTTTGCCAACGTATTATCAGGGCAATGAACAGGAGAGTGTAGTTATAGGCTCCAAAGGAGGTAGCCGCTGGAATCTTACAGTCGACGATATTGACTATGTCCCAGGTCAAGCCTACTCGATGAATATTGATGGACATGTTCGTGAAGTTATTGACTCAAGCGGAAACGTAAACCAGTGGACTCATAGCTCTGGCTGTGGCGGAGGAAGTTGGAGTAGCAGTGTTATCGGTCAAATAAGGCCCGATGGAGATGGCGCATACGAGATTTCTGCGCTTGCTGGTGATGGTAGAAGCACCACGAATACGGTTGTCCAGAACTCGTCGGAAGCGTTTGAGCTATTAGACGGTATGTCGTCGGTTAATTCAATTGGCTTGGGCAGCAGCTTGAATGAAAGCAGCCTCCAGGCTTATGACTCCGATGGCATTGTCCAATCGAATATCGACCCTGAACAACTTGCTGATGCTATTCTTGGCGAAAATGTCCAATTGCTGTCCGGCGACGACACAGTATCCGGGGGTGAGGGCAATGATATCCTGTTTGGAGATCAGGTGACCTTTGCAGGTATTGAAGGTAATGGCTTACCATCCATAAAGTCTTACATTGCCGGGCAGTTGGGTATCGCAGATCCTAACCAAGTTTCTGCCGAGCAAATTCATCAGTACATCACTGACAATCATGAAGAGTTTAATAACTCTATGGAGACAAGCGGTAATGATATCCTCATCGGCGGTGATGGCGATGACATTCTATTTGGACAAGGTGGCAATGATACTCTGATTGGGGGGTCTGGTGACGATATGATGTATGGTGGTACCGGTGCCAATACATTTATGTGGGAGTCTGGGGATCAAAACCAGGATGCAGAGCAAGCTCCTGCTATAGACCAGATAACCGGGTTTAATATGGGTAAATTTGGAGCCGATTCAGAGTCTGATCGCTTGGACATCGCAGACCTTCTGCAGGGAGAAAATGCAGATAACCTAGATCAGTATATAATGGCTGAACAGCAGGGAGATGATGCGGTATTGCATGTTAAATCTGATGGAGGCTTAGCATCAGATGGCAGTAATGCTGATCAACGTATCGTCTTGAAGGGCGTGGAAATTCCGCAGGGTGGTAGCTCTTCCGACTTTATCCAAAGCATGCTGGATGATGGTCAACTTAAAATAGATCAGTAATTAGTACTGTTTGGCAATAAAAAATGCTCCGCACGCTATGTGTGGGGCTTTTTTCAATTGTGAGGGGGGAATATGTATTTTGATGAGATACAGCTTTTACGTTGGATGAAAGGTGATAAATTAGCCGTTGAATATATAGAAATTATTTGTGATGTTGCTCATAAATGGGATGACTTGATTGATAAGGATAAAGTGCTTAGCGACGACGATATTAATAAGCTTTTTTTTGATATATTGATTAAACTTCCAAGGAATACTTTTTATCGTAAGAATTTTGAACACATGAATTCAGTGTTGATGAATGCTATCTCTAACTGGCAAGTTGCAACCCAGTTGGAAAGGGAGGGGGGAGACTACGAAACGAGCATAGCATTTATACTGCGCTCCTCCTATGTAGATCTAATTACGCAAGCTGCTTTGATATGTGGTGGAAATAAATGGGCATGCCAAGTGGGAAAAGAAGTAAGAAAGATTACCCATAATGAAACCTATGAGGGCTATCTTACAAATCTAGCAACTGAAAAAAATGCTCGTTTAGCGAAAAAATAAAGAATCGAACCTATTCTCATTAGTAGCCAGTGAACCTGCATGGGAGTGATCTATGCTCTACACCAAACGTAATACATCCGGCGAGATCCTGATGCTCAGCAAAGAGCCAACGTCAGAGTGCAACGAAACGATTGATCCTGATTCACCTGAGGTACTGGCTTTCCTTGCTGATCAGCCAGGATCCTCAGCACACTTTATAGCGTCTGACTTAGCGTTTGTGAGGGTGGTAGAAGATATTCTTGAGGTGTTACTAAACAAGGGAGTCATCACTTTCACTGACCTTCCGGAAGCTGCACAGGCGAAAGTGATGGAGCGTAAGTCCTTGCGGGTTAAAAATGATGTAGGTTTGCTAAGCGACGACGACACTATCTAGTCGTCGTCGATTGCGTTTATGCGTTAAAGGCGTACGCCTGGTCCGGTGGCTCCATCGACACCCACGCGGAACAGGCAGGCTATTTCCTCATCATCTGCAACGCCTTCCCCTATCACCTGAATGCCCAATGAATGGCAGAGCGTAGCCATGCCGCGGACAATGGTTTGCTGCTCATTTGAAGCATGCAGTTGGTGAATAAGACTGCTATCCATTTTTAAGTAAGCAAGACCCACATCGTGTAAATCTGCAAGTTTGGTGAACTCTGCCCCCACATGCTCTATACCAAACGTGCAACCAAGGGGCCGTAAGGCGGTACAAAGCCCTCGTAAGCTACCAATCGCGTGCGTGCTAAGCGTGGCGGGCACTTCAAAGCAGAGCTGCTTGGCCAATAGTGGGTGTGCTGCCAACAGAGTCCGTAGCTCGTTAACGAACTGTGTATTAGTGATCGATGCCGCAGAGAGGTTAATGCCTACCGGCTTTATATCATCTTCTAGATTAGCGAGCGCTTTTTTGACCACGGCTAAATCAAGTGCAGGCTCCATCTCAAAGCGGGTGATCCAGGGAATAAAGACTCCGGCGGTTTGCCACTCACCACCTAGCAGTAAGCGAGCCGGGCATTCGTAATGGATGATGTCTCCGTGAGCGTCTACTACCGGGAAGTACGCTAACTCAGGGCCAACCAGGATTGCTGCTTCCAGTGCATTTCGCCATTCGGCATGGCTGCTGTAGAGTGAAATACGCTTGCGCTGACGCACGACTACCTGTTCAAAGGACGTTAGGCTTTCGGCTTGTGCCAAAGCGTCATCCAGGGTGGCTAACAGTGTGCCGCGATCATCATGTGGAGCATAAGGTACAATCGCCGTTGGTAGATAAACCTCCACGTCGGGCTGCGTGGCGGCTATCTCGGCTAACGCTGCCATCACCTGAATTCGAAGCTCCTCTACATCATCCATAAGCGGCAGCATAAAGATAAAATCGCTGCCGTTAAGGCGGCCTACCATTGGTTCTGCCGACGCACTGTCCAATTGCCCCAACTGGGTAACCAGCGTATTTAATAGTTGGTCGGTGGCAGCGTAGCCGAGCTGCTCATTGAGTGACTCTAATGCCTGTACGCGAACCATGATCAACATGCCCGTTGCGCGGGCATCTTCACTGCCCAATTGAGACGAAAGCTTACCCATAAACACGTCGCGATTCAGCGCACCGGTGACTCGGTCATGCTGTAAATGGCGGCGTAACTCGTCCAGCTTATGGCTTTCATGACTGAGCATCTGATGGACATTGGCAGAAAGCACGTTCATTGCTTGAGTGACTTGGCGTAACTCCAGCGTGCGTGGCTCCTTAATAGTGGTAAACCGCCGCGCACTGATATCTTGCGCCTGAGTGACGACGCGGGAAAGGGGGTGCTTAATACCACGAACGATCACGGTAGCAATCGCTAAACTAATTACTCCGGCAAGTAAAAACCAAGCAGCGAGTTCCAGCATGCTGCGCCATAAAGAGGCGTAGGCAAAACTGTGTTGGCTCTCAAGCTCCAACGTACCGTACTGTCGCCAGCCATCTTGAATCGTCGCGGTGCCGTTGGGCACATCAAACTCAATAAGCTGACGAAACCAGGCGGGCACATCGCCACTATACTCTTCGGCGGAGCGTTCAATGAGTACGCTATCGTCCGTATCGCGCAGGGTGATTCGGCGGTAGTAGCCGGTGTCAAATTGAGCTGCGATTAACAGTTCGAGGGTGACAAGGTCTTTATCGAGCTGGCTCATTGAAAGCGCCAGAGCGGTAGCATTGTCAGCGTTCTTAATGCGCACTTCCTGTTCGATATAATCGCGGCTAGTGGTAATACTAATGGCAAGACTACCAATGAACGACAGCAGCAGCAGGGCGATAATGGCAATCCAAAGTTGTTTGATAAGTGACATCGTGCCAATTCCTCTTAAATGAAACCCTGGGTTTGCATACGTTCAATGACGCTGCGCCAGCGTGATAGCCGAGCCAATGGGTCTGCGCGGGATTCAGAAGAACCACCTGCCCAAAGTCCATCGCTATTAAAACTAAACAGTGGGTCGAGATCAGTACGCTGAGAGGCAGGGGTGATAGACGGTACAATATTGTCTAGCACCAACGGTTCTGCATCTGGGGTCGAGTAATAGCCTAGCACCATGTGGGCTTGGGTAATTTGACTACGCCCAATGCGCGCACGGACATAAATCATGCGTAGGTACTGACTAGTAATGCCTAATTGTTTAAGGGTAATGTACTTGGCAATGGAGTAATCCTCGCAATCTCCCTGGCCTTTACCCATTGCTTCCAAAGGCGTAGCCCAATAATCCTCTTGCCCCCACACCTGGATATCGTCAATCCACCGGATGCGGCGATTAAAGAAGTCATTAACCCCACGCAGCTTGGCTTGAACGTCTTGGTTTTGTAGCTGTTGAAGCAGGTTAAACCACTCCTCTAATACGGACAAACCAGCCTGCCCATACTGTTGCTGCATGCTTTGGCGTAGGCGTTGTGGATCAAACGCTGCGGCAGGCGTTGGATGAATGCCAAGACCTGCGCCTAACCAAAGCGCGCCGACTGTTGCTAAGAACTGTCGACGCGAGAATGTAGGAGTGTGATGCGAGGATGCAGGCATGAGTCGCCGTTAGTAACCGCCAAATAGGGCTTAAGATTACAAGCTGACGAGTGGAAGTGCTACACCTCTCAGTCAAAAGGCTGAGGTTATTGAACCGCTGCCTGATGCGTTGTTTCTAATAGGGGTTCAATGAGCGGCTCAAGTTCGGGCCATACATTGTCGAGGATAATCGGCTGAGCATCGGCGGTAGGGTGAATGCCATCGCTCTGCATTAACGCCTCGTTCAGGGCGATATCCTCCAATAAAAAAGGCACTAGGGAAACGTCATACTCTTCCGCCAGCGAGTGGAAAACCCCGGTGAAGGCGTCTCGGTACGCTTGGCCATAGTTAGGCGGGATATCGATCCCCAGTAGCAGCACCTGAGCACCAGCGTCTTGGCTCTGCTCAATCATACTGGCTAGGTTTGCCTGCATTTGATTGGGTGATAAGCCGCGTAGACCATCGTTGCCGCCCAGCTCAATGAGAACAATATCCGGCTGCCGCTGTCCGAGAAGGTCAGTGAACCTTTGTAATCCTCCAGACGTCGTTTCACCACTAATGCTGGCGTTAATGACTTGGGCATCATCTCCCAAGCGTTCTTCCAGTAGGTTCACCCAGCCCTGATCACGCTCTATGCCGTAAGCGGCGCTTAAGCTATCACCCATCACCAGCAGGGTGGGGACTGGGTTTGTGTCTGCGTTGACAGGCTCTGCGTTGATAGACGATGAGGCAAAGGTGACTATCAGCAGCACCAGCCATCCGGTTACCATGCGGTTCAGTCCATGCCATGCCATAGGGATGCCACGCTTCATGTCTTATTCCTCAAGTTCAAACTCTTCAAGTTCAAGCTCCTTAGATAAAGCTGCCAATGCTGCTACGGATATATCCATGTCGAGCGAGGCATCCCAAGGTGAGCGCCAAGCTACTACCGACAACCAAGCGGTAGCCGATGTTCCCCGCGGCACTGTTAGGCAAGCCGTGCTGCACGCTGACAAACTTTCTAAAAAAGTCACCAGCGGTGAACGCTCGCTCACCATCTTACACGACCTGTCGCTGAGCGTAGCGGCGGGAGAGAGCGTAGCGATTCTGGGTAAGAGCGGTGCGGGTAAATCAACGCTTTTGGGGCTATTAGCGGGTCTTGATACGCCAAGCGACGGTGAACTAACGCTGTTTGGACACGCATTAAGCCGTTTGGATGAAGATGGTCGAGCAGCGCTGCGTGCCGGACGAGTAGGCTTTGTGTTCCAGAACTTTCAATTGCTGCCCACTTTGAGCGCGCTTGAAAACGTCATGTTGCCCCTTGAATTATCGCCCCGCGCCGGGGAAACGCAAACTGCAGCTCAGTGGTTGGAGCGTGTTGGGCTTGGTGAGCGAGTGAACCACTTACCCAAACAGCTTTCCGGCGGCGAGCAGCAGCGCGTTGCCGTGGCGCGTGCTTTCGTGACCGACCCCGAGCTGGTATTTGCTGATGAGCCCACCGGCAACCTGGATCCGGATACCGGTGGGCAAGTCATAGATCTGCTCTTCCAGCTCAACCATGAGGCGGGCACTACGCTTATTCTGGTTACTCATGACCACGCCTTGGCGCGGCGCTGCGATCGCTGCTTGCGGTTAGATCATGGCAAGTTAGAAGCCGTACTTGAAAACATCGTACCAACTGCCGCTTCGATTGATGAGGGCGCGCAATGAGTGATGTGAATTGGCGTTTGGCGATGCGCAGCCTCAAGCGGGATCTGCGCGCAGCTGATGTGCGTGCGCTATTTATTGCCCTGATATTGGCTGTCGCGGCCTCCACCATGATTGCGTTTTTTCTTGATCGGTTAGAGCGCGGTCTGGAGCGCCAGGCAGGGCAGATGCTGGGCGGTGACCTGGTGCTAGAGCAGCGTGATCCTTTTTCCGAGGAGCTGAGAGAGCGCTTGGAAAACGCTGGTTTTGTGCTTAGCGATCAAGTGGACTTGGTGTCGATGATTAGCCGCGAGGGGCGCTTTCAGCCTGCCAGCTTAAAAGCCGTGGATGAAGTCTACCCTCACTACGGTGTCTCCTACGTGGACTTTGGCAATGGCACCGAGCAAACTGCTTCTGGTCCGCCGCCAGGGGAGGCGTGGGCGGATCCACGCTTGATGGAACTGGTCGAAATCGAGCTGGGTGATCGAGTACAGGTGGGTCAAACTGAACTGGCCGTAACGGGGATCATTGAGCGCGAAGCGGATCAGTCCGGTGGTTTTGGTAGTTTTAACCCGCGCTTGATGCTCAATACGGCAGATGTCGAGGCAACGGGCCTGGTTCAAGAGGGCTCGCGGATTGAGTTTGAAATTCTAGCCGCAGGCCCGCCGGAGGCGCTCGATCAAGTACAAGGCTTACTTGCTGAGCTACGCCGCAATGGGGTAGAGGTGCGGGATGTTCGCGTTGACCGTCCCCAGCTTGGCAATGCGTTACAGCGGGCAGAAAGCTACCTGGGGCTAGCCGGGTTAGCGGCGGTATTGCTGGCGGGTGTGGCCGTGGCAATGTCTACCCGGCGTTATGTCGAGCGCCATTTGGATACCGCTGCGCTACTGCGCTGTTTTGGTGCCAGCCAGCGTCAGTTAGTGACGATTTTCACCCTTCAGTTACTCGGCTTGGCACTGGTCGCGGCAGTCATTGGAGCGCTGCTTGGCCTTCTTGGCCAAGCGGTGCTGATTTGGCTATTGGTGAGTTTTCTACCCATGACACTTCCGCCACCGGGGCTGATGCCACTAGGGTTGGGGGTCTTCACCGCGCTTGCCGTGCTGGTTGGGTTTGCCGGGCCAACGCTGTTGCGTATCAAGCAAGTCAGCGCACTAAAAGTACTGCGTCGTGAGCTAGATCCACTGCCGCCATCGGCTTGGCTGGTCGTTGGCGTAGCGAGCATCGTGTTTGGTGGGTTGCTTTGGCTCTACTCGGGTAGCCTGCCACTGGCGATTGGATTATTGATCGGTGGTGCGCTGCTGCTTGGTGTGCTTTGGATAATTAGTGCCTTATTACTTAGCGGCTTACTGCGTGTTGTGCAGCGGTTCTCAGGGCGCAGTGAGTGGTCACAGGCACTTCGCTTAGGCGGCCGTCAATTGGCACGGCGTCGCCAAGCGGGTCTAGGTCAGTTGCTGGCCTTCTCGGTGACCTTCTTTGCCATGGCGATGATTGTCTTGGTGCGTGGCGATTTGCTAAGCACCTGGCAGGATCAACTGCCTGAAAATACGCCTAACTACTTTGCCATCAATATTCAGCCTTCCGAGCGTGACCCTTTTGAAGCGGCGGTTTCACCACGGGTGGAAACCCAAAGCACCCTCTACCCGATGGTGCGTGGGCGAGTGATAGCGATCAATGATCAGCCACCCAGAGAGGCCGTGCCGCCGGATGCCCGTGGCGACAACTCACTGCGTCGTGAGCTCAACCTTACTTGGCAATCTGAAGTGCCAGAAGGCAACCAAGTGGTGGCTGGCGAGTGGTTCACGCCAGCGCAGCTGGGTAGCAACTCAGGCAGTGAGAGCAGCGATGAAAGCCAAGGCTGGATGAGTGCCGTGGAGGCAACACCACAGTCGGGGCCTGTGCCCATTTCAATGGAGGATGGGCTCGCCGAAAGGCTTGGGCTAAGCATTGGTGATGAGATGACCTTCTCGGTGGGTAGCGACGAGATCACTACCCAAATTACCAGCCTGCGCAGTCTGAATTGGGATAGCTTCCAGCCTAATTTCTTCGTTATTTTCCCGCCGGGCGTGCTGGAGCAGTTTGGCCATAGTTACATCACCGCTTTTCACCTGCCAGACGCGGAACAGGGACTGATTCGTGAGCTGATCACCGACTTCCCAGGCGTCTCGTTGCTTAATGTGGACGCGATTTTAGGTCAGGTGCGGGATGTGCTTGCCCAGGTCACCCGGGCAGTGGAGTTGGTGCTCGCCTTGGTGCTACTGGCAGGGATTAGCGTGCTGTATGCCGCGCTGACCGCAAGCCGCCCGGTGCGTGCCCATGAAAGCGGCCTACTGCGCGTATTTGGCGCAGGCAGCAGAATGATTTCACGGGTACAGGGGGCCGAGTACGCGCTGTTGGGTTTTGCCAGTGGTTTGATGGGCGCAATACTTGCGGAGCTAACCTCGGCCGTACTGTATATTTACCTGCTGGATCTCACCCCGCGTTTGCACCTGGGACTATGGGTTTTCCTTCCCGTTGGCGGGGCGCTATTGATCGGTGTCATTGGGCATGCGCTTTCGCGGGGGTTGCGTCGCCAAGCGCCGGCAGCCAGCCTCGGCCTACTGGGTGAAGCTTAATCCGGTGAGGATTTGACGACTCATGAATCAGCGGGCCAGCCAAAAACCGACGACGGTGGCGCTGATGACAGCTACAAAAAAGACCAGATTACGGGCGCGGGTATCACGACGTGGTTTCATAACGGCACCAATACAGTGTTAAGTACAATGTTAAGTACAATGTTGAAGTAAAATATGCCTAGCATGGTAACGTTTGTCGTCTGCGCCGTCATCTTACTGATCCAGTGACGCGACCGTTCGTTCAGGATCATTAGCTGTTTATTCAGGACTGTTACTCTATGCCCCAAATCACCCCGGTAGCGCTCTCTGTTGCGCCAAAGCCGCTTTCACTTGCCCAAGGACGCTTAGCGGCGCTGAGCTGGGGGCGTGCTGACGCCCCAACCTGGTTAGCCTTACACGGCTGGCTGGATAATGCGGCCAGCTTTACCCGGTTAGCCCCGCTGTTGGTCGAGGCGTTGGATATTCGTATTGTGGCGCTGGATTTTCGCGGCCATGGTCATTCGGCACACGCGCCACAGGGCGGTGACTATGCCTTATGCGACTATGCTCTTTGGGACTATTGCCATGATGTATTGGATGCCATGGAGTCCTTGGGGCTGGAGCAAACCAGCTTACTGGCCCATTCCATGGGGGCGGCAGTGGCCTGCTTGCTCGCCGCTTCGTTACCCGAACGCGTCGAGCGGCTAACGCTGATTGATGGACTTGGGGCGCTCAATACACCCATTGAAGAGACCGCCAGCCAGCTGCGTAAGGGGCTTACAGCCTACCGTCGGCCGCTGTCACGAGCGCCGCGTTACCCCGATATCGAGAGTGCCATTGCTGCGCGTGTTGCAGGCGGGGTCACGCCGCTGGATAGCATCACGGCAACGCCGCTAGTAGAGCGTAACACCCAGCCTACTGCTGATGGTCATGTGCAAATGCGCACCGACAGCCGGTTACTGAAGCCGTCCCTGGTGCGCTTTACCCCTCAGCAAGTGCTATCGCTACTGGCGGAAATTAACGCACCGCTGCTATTGATAGAAGGCGAGCAGGGAATTTTAGGCGAGCGCCAATGGGCTCAAGAGGCACGGCAAGCGGTCAAAGGATTAACCCGAAAAGTGCTCAAGGGGGGCCACCATTTACACTTGGAGCCTAGAGCAGTGGCGCAAGTTGCCACGGTTATCGGCACTCACTGGGGTAACACTGGTGCCGTTTAAGGGAGGGAACGCAGCATGAATGAATTGGCTCACGTGAGCAGTGGCAATAAAGTCGCTCTGGTATTGGGCAGCGGTGGTGCCCGTGGCTACGCGCATATCGGCGTGATCGAAGCACTGGAGGCGCGGGGATTCGAAATTATTGCCGTATCAGGGTGTTCAATGGGCGCAGTGATTGGCGGTATTTATGCCGCGGGTAAGCTGCCTGAATACCGTGACTGGGTGTGTCAACTCGACTACCTGGATGTGCTCAAACTGGTTGACGTAACCTGGAGCTCAATGGGGGCGATGCGTGCCAGCAAAGTCATGAGCAAACTGGAAGCTCTGGTCGGCGATATTCTGATTGAAGACCTAGCGATCCCCGTCACCACGGTAGCGACAGACCTGGTGCGGCAACGGGAAGTGTGGTTTCAAAGTGGCCCCTTGCTGCAGGCGATTCGTGCCTCAATGGCCGTGCCGGGTGTTATAACCCCTGTTCATCTGGGCGAGCAGGTGCTGGTGGATGGCGGGCTGCTCAACCCGCTGCCGATTATGCCTATGGTAGCCGCGCACCAAGCAGACTTTGTGGTAGCGGTTAATGTGACTGCCCATAGCCCGTTGCCGGTGACCTTGGAGGAGTTACTGCCTAAAGAGGAGGAAGAAGCCGATAGCCGCACCCAAAGCGAGATCGACCGCGATCAACGCATGAGCAGTTGGATAGGCGATGTACGCGCAGCTACCCAAAAACTGTGGGCAGGGCTGGGTGCCAATGGTGATGGCGCAAACGGGGAGAGCGACGACAAAGAGCTAGAAGAAACCACTGAAGCGCGCGGCAAGCGCGAGTGGAGCAAGCTCGATATGATTTTGGAGTCATTCGATATTACCCAGGCGGCGTTGGCCAAGTACAAAGTGGCAGGATATCCACCCGATGTGCTGATCGAAATCCCCAAAACGGTGTGTAGTACTTACGAATTTTACCGGGGCCGAGATTTGATTCGCCTTGGTCGCCACTTGGCAGATGAAGCGCTGGAACGCCGGATGCCCAGTATCGCTTCCGATGCTACCGAGTAACGGCTACTGACCCCGCTTGCGCAGTAGGATGTACACTGCCCCAGTGCCACCATCGAGATCGATGGCCGAGCAGAACGCCAACACCCCCGGCCACTCCCGTAGCCAGGTATTGGTATGGCTTTTGAGTACAGGAAAATCAGAGGTGGTGCCCCACGCTTTGCCATGCACCACCAGCACACAGCGCAGACCTTGCCCCGCTGAATCACGCAGAAAACTCTCCAACTCCGTGCGGGCCTCCTCCAGCGTATAGCCATGCAGATCAAGCCCCGCCTGCCATGCGGTTTGGCCGCGCTTTAGCTGGCTAAACGTGCGCCATGGCAAGTCGGGCACGCTGAACTCGAGGTACTCTGAGGGGCGCACGGCTTCCACCCGGCCATCCGAAGTGCGCCCGCTGGATTGAGGGGCGCTGCTCTCAACCGCCGCGTTGCGCCGTGCTTCATGGGCCTTAACGTCGCGCTTGGGTTTGCCAGGGTCGGCCTGATTGGTGGCGATAGGGCGTACCCCCGCCGCCTTCAAGGCGTCGCGGAAGGCACTGATATCGTCATCATTTGGCAGGTGGCGGTGTCGCGTCATGTCAGGCTCGGGTGGTAGAAAAATGGGGGTAGCACGGGTGAATCAGTTAAAGAAGCACAGTATAGCGGGCTGAGCGTTGCTGTGAACCGGGCGGCGTGAAAGGTACAATCTTTTATTCGTCATATGGCTCAGGTTCTATTGCCTGCAGTCATGATTATCGTTAACCAGGAGCCGCTGTGACCACGCATCTAAATGTTGAGCATTCTCACTCAACCCTTTCCCTGTCGGAGTCGTTGCTGGTGAGCCAGCTCTTTACGCTGCGCGACTACCTGCGCTGGGTCTCCAGCGAGTTTTATCTGGCGGGCCTGCACTATGGCCATGGTACCGATTCTGCCTGGGATGAGGCGGTGGCACTCTGCTTGGGCGCGCTGCACCTGCCGTGGAATATCGACCCCAGTGTGCTAGAGGCGCGGCTGCTGCCCGTGGAGCGTCAGCGGATTATTGCCCTGGCGCGGGAGCGTGTTACCACCCGCCGCCCGCTGCCTTATCTGCTCGGCGAGAGCTTCTTTGCCGGTCACCCGTTTAGCGTTGACGAGCGCGTGCTGATTCCGCGCTCGCCGATTGCCGAGTTGATTGAAGACGGCTTTGCCGCCTGGTTTCCCGAAGAGCCGCCTGCTAGCGTGCTGGATCTATGCACTGGCTCCGGTTGTATCGGCATTGCTACGGCACTCTATTTGCCTACTTGTGAAGTGGCACTTGCTGATATCAGCCAGGATGCCCTGGCCGTGGCACGGCAAAATATTACCCGCCATGATGTGGGAGACCGGGTGCGAGCGGTGGAATCGGATGTATTCAGCGGCTTGGAAGGTCGACGTTTTGATCTCATCGTCTCCAACCCGCCCTATGTTGATGCCCGCGACTTGGCCACCATGCCTGCTGAGTTCCGCCATGAACCCTCCTTGGCACTGGGGGCAGGCAGCGATGGCTTGGATATCTTGCGGCGCATACTCCGTGAAGCGCGGGAACACCTAACCGATGAGGGTTGGCTGATCGTAGAAGTCGGCAACTCTGATCGCCATGTGGAAGCGGCGTTTCCCGACGTGCCTTTCCTGTGGCTTGAATTCGAGCGTGGCGGCCAGGGCGTATTTGCCTTGAGCGCCGCTGAACTCGACGCCCATGCGGCGTCTTTCCTGTGAGGAACTAATCGCCATGTCTGGCAATACGTTTGGCAAACTATTTACCGTCACTACCTTCGGTGAGAGTCACGGCCCTGCGCTCGGCGCGATCGTTGATGGCTGCCCGCCTGGGTTACCGTTAAGCGAAGCAGATTTACAGCATGATCTGGATCGCCGTCGGCCGGGCAGTTCGCGGCATACTACCCAGCGCAAAGAACCTGATCAGGTGCGCATCCTGTCAGGGGTGTTTGAAGGCAAGACCACCGGCACCTCTATTGGCCTGTTAATCGAAAATACCGATCAGCGCTCTAACGACTACTCAAAAATCAAAGAGCAGTTTCGGCCAGCGCATGCGGATTACACCTACCACCATAAATATGGCCACCGTGACTACCGCGGCGGTGGGCGCTCCAGCGCCCGTGAAACCGCTATGCGAGTGGCGGCAGGGGCGATTGCCAAGAAATATTTGGCCGCCCAAGGTGTTCAGATTCGCGGTTATATGAGCCAGCTAGGCCCCATCAAGATTGATTTCAAACAGTGGGAAGCGGTGGGTCAAAATGCCTTTTTCTGCCCTGACCCGGAGCGCGTAGCAGAACTGGAAGCCTACATGGATCAGCTGCGCCGCGATCAGGATTCGGTAGGTGCTGAGATCACCGTGATTGCCGAAGGGGTGCCGGTAGGGCTGGGCGAACCGGTGTTTGACCGCCTGGATGCTGACCTGGCGCATGGTTTGATGAGTATTAATGCGGTAAAAGGTGTGGAGATAGGCGCAGGGTTTGGTTGTGTCGCTCAGCGGGGCAGTGAACACCGTGACGAGATGACGCCTGAAGGCTTTCTCTCCAATCATGCTGGTGGCGTGCTGGGCGGTATTTCCAGCGGCCAACCCATTGTGGCTCGTTTGGCGCTAAAACCGACGTCCAGCATTACCACGCCTGGCCGCTCTATCGATATCCATGGACAGGCCGTCGAAGTGATTACCAAAGGGCGTCACGACCCCTGTGTGGGTATTCGCGCAACGCCCATCGCTGAGGCGATGATGGCGATTACGTTGCTGGATCACTGGCTGCGTCATCGCGGCCAAAATAGTGAGGTGAGCGTTGATACGCCGCGTTTAACCCAGCGCTAGCGCAATACGGTGAGGTTTGCAGTTCACTGCTACACTCAAACAAAACAGTGCAGGAGCCGCCTATGAAGATTAACGTTGAATTTGATCTTACCCCGGACGAATTTCGCCAATCTCTGGGTCTGCCGGATGTCGAAGCTTTCCAGAAAAACCTGCTGGAAAATATCCAGCGGCAAATGGAGTCTGGGGTAGAGGGCTACGACCCCATGAGTCTTATGAGGCCCTTTCTCCAGCAGCCGATGATGCAGCAAGGGCTCTCGCAGGGACTGTCTCAAGGGCTATCTGAAGGACTGTCTCAAGGGCTAGCCAACTTCGGCACTTATCAGCAAATGATGCTGGATATGTTGCGCCAAGCGGGCAGCGCCAGCACTAATGCCACTAGTGCGTCCTCGTCTAACGGCAGTGCGGCTGAACAGGGTGGTAACACCAGCTCTAAAAGCAGTGCGGCGAGTTCCAGGGCGAGCAGTACTAATAATAGTAGTGCCAATAAAAGTACCAGTAGTGGTGGTAAGGCCAAGTCAACAGCGTCGTCGCGCTCCCGTTCCGGCTCAAGCACACGTTCAACATCCAAGCGCAGTGATTCATAAATCAGTAACGATAGACTGGCAAAAATAGATTGTGGGGAAGTGGATTGAAAGATCGCTAATGGCGATGTGAGAGAGGCAATGCGGAGACGTTTTGCAGCGTTACTGAATGCAGCTACTGAAAACAGTGTCGCTGTTGCAATGCAGCATGCCAGGGACTACTCTTTTTGCAGTGCAGCAAATCAAGGCAAGACAAGCTACATCACGATGAGTCACTCCAAGGCTCATGCCAAGGAACTAAACAGGAGCAGACACTATGCAAGACAATATGATGGACGCCTTCAACGCCCAAACTAAGCAAATGTTTGAGCCCATGCGTAAAATTAATTCGCTGATGCTCAACAACATGGAAAAAATGACCCAGTATCAGCTGGAAGCCATGAAGCGCTACAGCCAGATGGGTACAGAGCGCATTCGTAGCGCCACTGAAATTCAAGACGCAGAAAGCCTGCGTGATTTCGGCACCAAGCAAGCTGAAATGATGAACGAGCTTTCCCAGCAGATGCAGGAAGACGCGCGCGTCATGAGCGAAATGAGCCTGCAGTTTAAGTCTGAAATGGAAAAAATGTTCAGCGAAGCCGGTCAGCAAATGTCCGAGCAAGCCAAGGCGGCTACAAAAAGCGAGCAACCTGCCAAAGCCTCTAGTCAGTCATCGCGCAAAAGCTGATTAGTGACCTCATCGCGGCGCCCAAGGGCGCCGCGATGCATTTATAAGCTTTAATTTATATATGCTTACATAGCCAAAGTGGTCGGTGCGCCCGATGATAGGCGTAGGGAGAATGAGTATGCAGTCAGCGTGGCACAATCCGTTCCAGGCAATATCACAAGGGCTATCTGACAGCCTGTCTGAAGGGCTTTCTCAAGGACTGCCTGAAGGGTTATCCCCAGAGGAAATTGAAGCCTGGAATAACCAGCTTAAAGAGATTAGCGAACAGTACCAAGGATTGATGCAGGATCTGCTTTCCCGTATTGCGCCCAGTGAAGCCGCCGACTCAATTTACAGTGATATGCGTGAAAGCTTTGAAGCGGGTGCTCAGTCATTAATGCAAAACCCTACGCTGCTGTGGGAAACCCAGAACCGTTTGCTTCAAGACCAGTGGCTATTGTGGCAACAGGCCCTGCGTGGCATGGCTGGCGAGCAAATAACGCCGCTGATTACTCCGGCTAAAAGTGACCGTCGCTTCAAAGATGAAGCCTGGACTCAAAACCCCCACTATATGGCCATTATGCAGCAGTACTTACTGTTCTCGCAGATGGTGGAAGAGCTGGTTGAAAACTTAAGTGGGTTGGATGAAACCCAGAAGCGTAACTTGATGTTTTACGCGCGCCAGTTGGTCAACGCGATGGCGCCCACTAACTTTATAACTACCAATCCAGAGGTCATGCGCTGCACCATTGAAACCCGTGGTCAAAACCTAGTGGATGGTCTGGCCCGTCTACGTGAAGATTTAGGTAACTCTGGTGAAGGCATTAATGTCCGCATGACAGACCGCGCCGCCTTTGGCGTGGGCGAAAACATAGCGGTAACGCCCGGTTCAGTGGTGTATGAAAACGAACTGATTCAGTTGATCCAATACACGCCAACGACGGAAAAGACCTTTAAAACGCCATTGCTAATGGTGCCGCCGTGGATCAATAAGTACTACATTCTCGATCTGCGTGAAGATAATTCCATGGTGAAGTGGCTGGTGGATCAGGGCCATACGGTGTTCCTGATCTCCTGGCGTAATCCTGGCCCGGAGCAGCGCGATATTACCTGGGCCGACTATATGCAGATGGGGCCGATCAGCGCGATAGAAGCTATCGAGCAGGCCTGCGGCGAGAAGTCGGTTAATCTCCTCAGCTACTGTGTCGGCGGCACGTTAACGGCATCTACGGTAGCGTACCTCACCAGCACCCGCCGTGGGCGCAAAGTAAAGTCGGTGACCTATATGGCCACGCTGCAGGATTTTCGTGATCCTGGCGATATCGGCGTATTTCTCAATGAGCGGGTGGTTGAAGGGATCGAACAAACGCTAGAAGCGAAGGGCTACCTTGATGGCCGCTCGATGGCTTACACTTTCAATTTGTTGCGTGAGAATGATCTGTTTTGGTCGTTCTACATTAATAACTATTTGAAGGGCGAGACGCCTGCCGCCTTTGATCTACTCTACTGGAATACTGATGGTACCAATTTAACCGCAGGCACCCATGCCTGGTATTTACGCCATATGTATTTAGAGAACCGCTTGGTTGAGCCAGGTGGCATTGAGTTGGATGGCGTGAAAATTGATCTGCGCAAGGTGTCGGCGCCCAGCTATTTTATCTCCACCAAAGAAGACCACATCGCCAAATGGAACAGCACCTACTATGGGGCGTTGCTACCCAAGGGGCCGGTGACCTTTGTGCTCGGCGGCTCGGGGCATATCGCAGGTATTGTCAACCCACCCCATAAGAACAAGTATAGCTACTGGACTAACGACACACTGCCCGAAAGCCATGAGGAGTGGCTTGCAGGTGCTACGGCTCAGGAAGGCTCCTGGTGGCCTCACTGGCAGGCATGGATGACCGACAATGGCTATGCCAATAGCGAAAAAATGGTGCCCGTGCGCCAACCAGGGGACGGTGAACTCAACATTATTGAGCCTGCGCCGGGCCGCTACGTGAAGATGACAATCCCCGAAGTGTTGGGGGAAATCCCGTCTTCTTCGTAATTGGCATAGGCGAATAGCCTAAGGTTTCGCGAGCTGAAACTCCCTCCCACTAAAAAGCCCGCTGACATTTTTGTCAGCGGGCTTTTCTTCGCCACTGTCAGTTTCGAATGAGATAGTCGAAAGCACCCAGCGATGCCTTGGCGCCTTCGCCCATGGCGATGATGATCTGCTTGTAGGGCACGGTAGTTACATCGCCTGCGGCGAAGACGCCGGGCACGGATGTCATACCGTGAGCATCGACGATGATCTCACCGCGGGGCGTCATTTCAATCGGAGAGCCTTTCAACCACTCGGTGTTAGGCACCAGACCAATCTGAACAAAAATGCCTTCCAGCGCGATGGATTTGCTCTCGTCGGACGTGCGGTCTTTATAGTTCAAGCCATTCACACGGCTGCCATCGCCCGTTACTTCGGTGGTTTGTGCGTTGAGGATAATATCGACGTTAGGCAGACTCTTGAGCTTTTTCTGCAGCACTGCGTCGGCACGCATCTCACCCATAAACTCTACGAGCGTGACATGGCCGACAATACCCGCCAGATCGATCGCCGCTTCAACGCCAGAGTTACCGCCGCCAATCACCGCTACCCGCTTACCTTTGAACAGCGGGCCGTCACAGTGAGGGCAGTAAGCCACCCCTTTGTTGCGGTACTGCTGTTCGCCGGACACGTTCATTTCGCGCCAGCGGGCACCCGTCGCCAGTACCAGGGTTTTGCTCTTAAGCGTCGCACCCGACTCAAAGGTGACTCCGTGCAGCCCACCTTCCGCCTCGGCTGCTTTAAACGCCGTGGCAAGCTGCAGGTTCATGACATCGACTTCGTAATCTTTTACGTGCTCTTCAAGCGCGCTAACTAGCTTGGGGCCTTCGGTATGGGAAACGGAGATAAAGTTTTCAATTCCCATGGTGTCAGCCACCTGACCACCGAAACGCTCAGCGGCAATGCCGGTGTTAATGCCTTTGCGTGCTGAGTAAATGGCGGCCGCCGCGCCTGCCGGGCCACCACCAATGACGAGCGTATCGAAAGCGGCTTTCTCGTTGAGCTTTTTGGCATCGCGTTCGGCGGCACCAGTATCAACTTTGGCCAAAATCTGCTCAAGGGTCATACGGCCTTGATCGAACGGCTTACCGTTCAGATAGATGCTTGGCACTGACATGATTTCCCGCGACTCAACTTCGTCCTGAAACAGTGCCCCGTCAATAGCGACGTGACGAACGTTCGGGTTGAAGATAGCCATGAGGTTAAGCGCTTGAACCACGTCAGGGCAGTTCTGGCACGAGAGCGAGTAGTAAGTCTCGAAAAGCATCTCGCCGTCGAGGGCTTTGATTTGGTCGAGTAGCTCAGCAGACGTTTTAGGCGGATGACCGCCGACTTGCAGCAGTGCCAACACCAGCGACGTGAACTCGTGGCCCATGGGGATACCGGCAAACACCACGCCAGTTTCTTCACCCGGGCGGTTAATCGCAAATGATGGCGTGCGGTCGTCCTGGCCATCGCTGTGTAGGGTAATCTGATCGCTCAGGCTGCTGATGTCCTCAAGCAGGCCGAGTAGTTCTTGTGACTTGGCACCGTCATCGAGGGAGGCAACGATCTCGAACGGCTGAGTCACTTTTTCCAGATACGCTTTTAACTGGGATTTTAAATTGGCGTCCAGCATGACAGTAGCTTCCTCGCAAGTAACAGACGTATTAAATACACGCGTGTGACGGCGCTAATCATTAATAATTTAAAACTGTTTTAAAACAGAACGCCCGGGCGAAACCCGGGCGTTGAACCTGCACGCTCTTGCGCCACGCAAATAAGAGCAAGCGCGTGAAAGCCGTAGGCAGTTTAGATTTTGCCTACGAGATCCAGCGAGGGCGCGAGTGTTTCTTCACCTTCTTTCCATTTAGCCGGGCACACTTCGTTCGGGTTGGCACGAACGTATTGAGCGGCTTTCACTTTACGCAGCAGCTCTTCGGCGTTACGGCCAATGTTGCCAGCGTTGATTTCGACAATTTGGATTTTACCGTCGGGGTCGACAACGAAAGTGCCGCGCTCAGCAAGACCCGCTTCTTCAATCAACACTTCGAAGTTACGTGAAATCTGCAGCGTCGGATCGGCGATCATTGGGTACTGCAGCTTGCCGATGGTCTCAGAGCTGTCGTGCCATGCTTTGTGAGTGAAGTGGGTATCGGTCGAAACGCTGTAGATCTCAACGCCCAGCTTCTTGAACTCGGCATAGTGATCGGCCAAATCGCCCAGCTCAGTGGGGCAAACAAAGGTAAAATCGGCGGGGTAGAAGAAGAAAATAGACCACTGGCCTTGCAGATCAGCTTCACTTACGTCGACGAATTCGCCATTCAGGTAAGCAGTGGCTTTAAACGGTTTTACTTCAGTGTTGATCAAGGACATTCAGATAATCTCCAGTTGTCATGAGTGAAGGGTTTATAAAGTAGTGCTAATGCTAACGGCTAGCGACTAATGTCTAAAATTAAAAAAAGCCATCTAGCCAATAGTATTGCCCTATTGGCGTACCACAAGATCCTGTTTTACTGGCTACTTAATGGGGTCGGTAGGGCAAAATACAAGAATTTTTCACATTGGCTTGCGGTAGGCGTCACTGCACCGCAAAATTCGCACGGTCAGTAATATGGCCTACGCTATTGTTAGCCGCTGAGGGCTGTTGCCGGCAGCAGCAGGGCGCACTTGGTATGAAGACACTTGGCAAAACATTTGGCTGAATTGTTTAGTGAATGCTGAATTGTTTAATGACTAGTTGAGACAACAGGAGCAGTGATAATGGGGAACATCCACAAACTTTCCGCGGCCGTTGCGGCTATCTCATTCGCCGCAGCGGCTAGCGCTGCCCACGCTGAAGAGGTGCGGGTATTTAACTGGTCAGACTACATTGCCCCGGAAACGCTGGAAAAATTCACCGAGCGTACCGGCATTGAAGTGACTTATGACGTTTATGACAGCAATGAAATTTTGGATGCCGCACTGCTCGCCGGGCGTTCCGGCTACGATGTGGTGGTACCTTCTACCTACTATTTTACCCGCCAAGTGAAAGCCGGTGTTTTTCAGCCGCTCAACCATGAGTTACTAACCAATTTAGACAATCTCAACCCCGAGCTGATGGCCAACCTGGAAACTATCGACGCCGGTAGCGAATACTCGGTTCCCTATATGTGGGGCACCAATGGGATCGGCTATAACGTTGACCGGGTAAAAGAAATTCTGGGTGATGACGCGCCGGTAGATAGTTGGGCACTGCTGTTTGATCCTGAAATAACCGCTGCATTGAGCGAAGCGGGCTGCGGCTTGTCGATGCTGGACTCTGCCGATGAAATGCTCTCGCCCGCCATGGCGTACCTGGGGTTTGATCCCCTGAGTGAAAATCTGGACGATATTGAAGCGGCTGGCGAACTGATCGCCGACGTTCGCGACGACATGACTTATTTTCACTCTTCCCGCTATGTGTCCGATCTGGCGAATGGCGATATCTGCGTGGCCGCTGGTTACTCGGGTGATGTTTTCCAGGCCGCTGATCGTGCTGAAGAAGCAGGGCGAGATTTCACCATCGCCTATAGCATTCCTAAAGAAGGCGCCGCGCTCTGGTTCGACATGATGGCAGTACCCGCCGATGCGCCTAATACTGAAAACGCTCACGCCTTTATCAACTTTATTCTTGACCCGGAAATCGCTGCTGAAATTACCGAGTACGTGCGTTATGCCAATCCTAACGCGGCGGCCGATGAGTACCTCTCTGATGAAATCATCAATGACCCGGCTATTTACCCAGAAACCGAGGTCATGCAAAACCTATACGTGCAGGCTGAAAAGCCTCAAGATGTGCTGCGTGCCCGTACGCGCATTTGGAACCGCGTAAAGTCTGGTCGTTAAACCGACGTTTATCCGACGGCGAGCCTGGAGTTAATTCTCTATGGCTCGCTGCTCGTCTTTTTTAATGCCCGGATTGCCGGGCCTTTTGATGGGAGTGGCGAATGGTCACTACGCCCCTGTCGAACGAGCCTTCATCTGCTTCGCCAATCACTCCTTCTTCGTCGCGCCCCCAGGGTAAAACCCCGCGGTTTGCTGAAGATGTGGTGCTGGAAGTAAAACGCTTAAGCAAGCGGTTTGATGATGCGCTGGCGGTGGATGATGTCAATTTGCAGGTTAAGCGCGGAGAAATTTTCGCGCTATTGGGTGGTTCCGGGTCAGGTAAATCAACCCTGCTGAGGATGTTGGCGGGGTTTGAAACTCCTTCTGAGGGCCGTATTTTATTAGACGGTGAAAATATCACCGCTATGCCTCCGCACAAGCGGCCTATCAATATGATGTTCCAGTCCTATGCGCTATTTCCGCATATGACGGTGGCGCAGAATATTGCCTTTGGCTTAAAGCAGGACAAGCTCCCCAAAGCGGATATCGACGCTCGCGTCGCGCAAATGTTGAAGCTGGTGCATATGGAGCGCTTTGCCAAGCGCAAACCGCATCAACTTTCTGGCGGTCAGCGCCAGCGTGTAGCACTGGCGCGTTCGCTGGCCAAGCGGCCCAAACTGTTACTGTTAGACGAGCCCATGGGCGCACTGGATAAAAAACTGCGCACTGAAATGCAGCTTGAAGTGGTCGAGATCATCGAACAGGTGGGCGTTACCTGCATTATGGTCACTCACGACCAGGAAGAGGCTATGACCATGGCCGACCGCGTGGCGATCATGGCCGATGGCTGGATCGAGCAAATAGGCTCGCCGATCGATATTTATGAAAGCCCGGTGAGCCGCATGGTGGCGGAATTCGTCGGTACGGTGAATCTGTTTGAAGGCGAGATTAGCGAAGATGCTGCTGACCACTGCCGCATCGTCGCTCCCGCGCTCGAGCGGCCCATCTATATTGACCACGGTATTACCACCCAGGCGGTAGATCGGCGGGTTTGGGTCGCGCTGCGTCCTGAGAAGATTTGGCTTACCCGTGAAAAGCCTACTACGGAGTACAACTGGGCCGCTGGCAAGGTGGATGATATTGCCTATTTAGGCGGTTTCTCGCTCTACTACGTGCGCACTCAATCGGGCCAAATCATTAAAGTCAGTATGGCCAATACAGAGCGTCGCGGTGATCGACCCACCTGGGAAGACAGTGTGTATGTCTACTGGGAAGATCACAGTACGATTGTTTTGAACCGCTAGCGTCTTGAGCTGCTAACGTTTTGAATTGCGATAGTGGCGCATTCCTTACCGCGAGGAGACTGCCTTTAATGAAGTTATCTCGTTTTTCAGCACTGCTCAAACGCTTGCAGCTGGGGCGCCGAGCAGTGATTGCGTTTCCGCTCGTGTGGCTGACGCTGTTTTTTTTACTACCCTTTGCGCTGGTGCTCAAAATCAGCCTCTCCGAAGCGGCGATTGCGATTCCGCCCTATGGCCCGCTGCTTGAGTACGTCGATCAGACGCTGCATGTCTTTCTTAATCTGGGCAATTATCTCTTTCTGCTCTCAGATTCATTATACATAGCCGCCTATTGGGGCTCGGTGAAAACGGCGTTTATTGCCACGCTGGCCTGCTTGTTGCTCGGTTATCCGATGGCGTATGCCATGGCCCGAGCCCCGGCCCGCTGGCAATTGTTGTTACTGCTGCTGGTCATGCTGCCGTCATGGACGTCGTTTTTGATTCGTGTCTATGCCTGGATGGGAATTCTAAGCAACAGTGGGTTAATCAATAACCTGTTGATAGGGATTGGCCTGATTGATTCGCCGCTGCGCATGATGAATACCCAGTTTTCAGTAACTATTGGCATTGTTTATGCCTACTTGCCGTTCATGGTGCTGCCGCTATATGCCCACTTAACGCGCATGGATAACTCGTTGTTAGAGGCCGCTGCAGATCTTGGCTCGCGCAAGTTCAATACCTTTATCAAAGTCACCTTGCCGCTCTCTACGGGCGGCATTGTGGCCGGTTCGATGCTGGTGTTCATACCTGCGGTAGGGGAGTTTGTGATTCCTGAACTGCTGGGAGGCCCTGATACGCTAATGATCGGCAAAGTGCTGTGGGAGGAGTTCTTTCTCAACCGCGACTGGCCCGTGGCGTCGGCGCTGGCCATGGTGATGCTACTGCTATTACTGGTGCCGATAGTCTGGTTTCATCGTTACCAGTCCAAGGAGCTTGAATAATGAGCATGCGACGGCCGAGCTTCTCAACGGTCATGCTGGTGCTTGGTCTGCTGTTTCTTTACCTGCCGATGTTTGTGCTGGTGGTGTATTCGTTTAATGCATCGAAACTGGTCACGGTGTGGGCGGGGTTTTCCACTCAGTGGTACGGCGAGCTGTTTCGAGATCAGCAGATTTTGTCGGCGGTATGGACGAGCCTGCGCATCGCGTTTTTCGCGGCCAGCATGGCGGTTTGCCTGGGCACCGTGGCAGCCTTTGTAATGACACGCTATGGTCACTTCCGGGGCAAAACGGCGCTGTCGAGTATGGTCACAGCGCCGCTGGTGATGCCCGAAGTCATCACCGGTCTTTCGCTGCTGTTGCTATTTGTGCAGATGGCGCAGATTACCGGCTGGCCAGCCGACCGGGGTATGGCAACCATTTGGATTGCTCACACCACCTTTTGCAGTGCCTATGTGGCTGTCGTGGTGGCTGCGCGGCTGCGGGAAGTGGATCACTCCATTGAAGAGGCCGCCATGGATTTGGGTTCACCTCCAGTGAAAACCTTTTTTTCTATCACGCTGCCGATCATTACCCCCGCGCTGGCTGCAGGCTGGCTGCTGGCGTTTACCCTCTCCCTGGATGACCTGGTGATCGCCAGCTTTGTTTCCGGGCCAGGGGCCAATACGCTGCCGATGGTGGTGTTTTCGTCGGTGCGTATGGGGGTGTCGCCGAAGATCAATGCGCTTGCTACCTTGATCATCCTAACGGTCTCGCTGGCGACGCTGTTGGCGTGGTTTTTTATGCGGCGTAATGAGACCCGGCGGAAGGCTGCTCTACGAGACGTTTAGATCACGCTATAGCACGTCGTCATCGCGCCCGGCGACGACGCTTTCAAGTTCTCCGGTCACCGGTGAGACGATGATCTGTAGCTGGATGGGCGCGCAGCATTGATGGCAATCCTCCCAGGTATCATGGCTGCCCTGTGACGTATCAATCAGAAAGGTCAGCGGCGAATCGCAGTATGGGCAGTGGAAGTCATAATTGACCAGGGCGTCGTCTTGCATTGTTGGCTACCTTGTATAGCGGATGCGCTAAATCAGTTTCTTACCCAATGAGTAGTGTAGCAGTGTGGTCGTCGGGTAGGGCATCGTAGGATTGAATCAGGTAGGATATCCCAGGATTTAAGTTCCCAAAGCAACGCAGCGAGAGTAGCGATGATGTTACGTAACATGGCAGTAGCGGCCCTAGTGGCCTTTCCGATGGTCGCGTTGGCTGAAACCCCCAATGTCACCGCTGGTGAGTGGGAGTTTGTGAGCAAAACCAGCGTCACCGGCGAAATGGAAATTCCGGATCAAACGGAAACCGAGCGCCAGTGTATTAGTCAGGAAGAGCTTGAGGGAGCTGAATTTGGCTTCATCGAGGAAGAAGAAGGCTGCGAGCTGCTCGACCAGGAGCTGAATGCGGATGGTCTCAGCTACAGCATGGTGTGTCGCGCTGAGGGTGGCGAAGCCACCATCGATGGCGAAATGCGTTTTATGGGCGAGCGTATCGAAGGCAGCGTCGATATCCTTACCCAGTCCCCCATGGGTGAGCTGAGCATGAATACCGTGATTGAAGGCGAGTATCTTGGCGAGTGTGAGTAATCGCTAGCTCTCTTTTCAAAGGGTGCCAACAGGCACCCTTTTTCATTGAGGTCGTCATTGCGAGGAGCGCAGCGACGCGGCAATCTCAAGCGTGCGGTGGCCTCTAAAAACCAGATTGCTTCGCTGCGTTGGCAATGACATCAGTCAGATGTTGCGTTAGCTATTTCCGCCTCTAATCGCCTTTTCACTGCCCCGGGCGAACCGGTGTGGCGTGCCAGCAAGTCGTAAGCCACAGGCACCACAAACAGCGTAAACAGCGTTGCTGAGCCGACGCCCGCCATAATCACGGTGCCGATGACCAAGCGAGACTCAGACCCCGGCCCTGTCGAGACAATCAGCGGAATGGCGCCGGCCATGGTGGTCACGGCGGTCATTAAGATGGGTCTTAAGCGCGTTACAGAGGCTTCAATCAACGCCGAACGGAACGCTTTACCCTCATCGCGCAACTGGTTGGCAAACTCGACAATTAAGATGCCGTTTTTCGCCGCTAGTCCAATCAACAGCACCAAGCCTACTTGGCTATAGATATTAAGCGATTGACCGCTTAGTAGCAGGGCGAGTAGCGCACCGCTCATCGCGAGCGGCACCGTAAGCATTATCACAAAGGGGTGAATCAGGCTTTCGAACTGCGCTGCTAACACCAAAAAGACCACAAGCGCGCCCAGTATTAACAAGAACGCGGTGGCGCCACTGGCTTGCTGGAAGTCCCTTGAGGCGCCTGCCACATTGGTTTGCGCCTCTTCCGGCAGTAGCTCCGCGGCGCTCTGCTCTAAATAGGTCAAAGCTTCGCCAAGGGGGTAGCCATCCGCCAGGTTGGCTTCAATGGTAATCGCCCGTATACGGTCAAAGCGGTTCAAAGTGCTGGCGCCAGCAAAGTCGGAGAGGGTGACCAAACTGGCCAGGGGGATCAGCTCACCTGTGCGAGCGGATCGAACCTGAATGTTATCCAACGCCCTCGGGCTGTTTTGACTGCCGCGGTCACCTTCCAAAATGACGTCGTACTCTTCACCATCATCAACATAGCGAGTGACGTTACGGCCACCTAACAGTACTTCAAGCGTTCTGCCGATCTCGGTAACAGTAACGCCCAACGAAGCGGCACGCTCGTAGTCAATATCGACTCTTAGCTGTGGCTGGGTTTCGTTGTAGTTGCTCTCTAGTGCCATCAAGCGCGGGTTGTTTTCGCGCACATGATCGATCAGCGTATCGCGCCAGTGGGCAAGCTCTTCGTAAGTCCCGCCGCCCAGCACAAACTGCACCGGCTTCTGGGTACGCTGCCCAAACCCCTGGCGCATCACCGGGAAGGCTTGTACCCCCGGCAACGTACGCAGCTTTTCGCGTACTTCGCCCATGATCTCCCAGGCACTGCGTCGACTGCCCCAGTCGGCCATATTGACGATAATAAAGCCGCTATTGAAATTCTCTATGTTGCCGTAGCCACGGGGGGCGCGAACGACTACGCGCTCCAACTCACCGCTCTCCACCAGTGGCGTCATCCGCGCTTCGATCTCATCCATATAATCCATCATGTAGTCGAAGGTGGCGCCTTCAGGGCCATTCACTAATACGATAAAGTTACCGCGATCCTCTTGAGGCGTGTATTCGTTGGGCAGTACCGTGGCCAGCCAGGCGGTGGCGCCAATCAATAATACAAACGCCGCGACCACCAGCCAACGCATTTTGAGCATCCATTCTAACGTGGCCTGGTAGCGGCGTTGTGTGCCGCTGAGCAACCACTGCACGGCTTTGCCAATCCGGCTGTCGTGCATACCAGGCTTAAGAATTTTAGACGCCATCATCGGCGTAAGCGTCAGTGCCAGCAGCGTAGAGACTACGACCGCGGCGGCCATGGTCAGCGCGAACTCGGAAAATAGTCGGCCAATATCGCCTTGCAACATACTGAGTGGCAAGAAAACCGCCACCAACACCAGAGTGGTGGCAATGACTGCAAAGGCGATTTGCCGGGTCCCGCGAAAGGCGGCGACTAGCGGCGTCTCGCCGTAGTCGTGCATACGCCGGTTAATATTTTCAAGCACGACGATGGCATCATCGACAATCAGACCGATCGCCAGCACCAGCGCCAGCAGAGTTAGCAGGTTAATTGAGAAATTCATCGCGGCCAGAGCAGTAAAGGCGCCAATAACGGCAATCGGAACGGTCACCGCGGGTACCAGGGTGGTGCGCAAATTGCCCAAAAACATAAAGATCACCACCACCACCAAGCCCATGGCGATAAACAGCGTCATAACGACCTGCTCAATCGCTCCGGAGACGAACAGCGAGGCGTCGTAGTTCAGGCTCAGTGACATCCCTTCAGGCAGCGTACCTTGCAGGCGTTCAAGTTCGACCTGAACGGCTTCAGAGAGCTCTATCACATTGGCCGTCGACTGCATGATCATACCCAGGCCGACCATGGGGATGCCGTTAGAGCGGAAGACAGAACGATCCTCCACCGCGCCGACCTCTACTCTTGCTACGTCAGCAAGGCGCACCAGATAGCCGTTTTCCTCCTGGTTTTGAGGAGAGCTGAGGGCGAGGCGCTGAAAATCTTCGGCACTGGCAAAACTACGGGGGAGGCGGACAATAAACTGCCGATCCTTGGATTCAAGCGAGCCTGCCGGTAGCTCTACGTTCTCTGCCCGCAGTGCGTCTTCGATATCGCTAACGGTGAGTCCCCGTGCGGCCAAGGCATTGCGATCCAGCCACACGCGCATGGCGTAGTCACTGCCGCCGCCGACACGCACCCGTGCTACCCCTGGCTGAACGGAGAGGCTGTCGACCAAAAAGCGGTTAGCGTAGTCGGTTAGCTCAGTAATGGAATAGTCGTTTCCGGAAAGGCTTAACCAAACCACCACTTCTTCGCTGCTATCGGCTTTGGTGACCTCTGGGTTGTCAGCGTCGTCGGGTAGGTTGCGCAGCGCACCGGAGATGCGGTCGCGAATATCATTGGCGGCGGCATTGATATCCATATCAATGCCAAATTCGATCTCGATCTGAGAGCGTCCATCCTCGCTTTGCGAGGTAATCAGCTCAATGCCTTCAACGCCAGCAATGCGGTCTTCTAATACTTGGGTAATCCGTGTTTCGACGACGCTGGCCGAGGCTCCGGGGTAGCGGGTATCGATGGTGACCACTGGCGGGTCGATGGTGGGGTACTCTTGCAGCGGCAGACGATTGAGTGCCAGCAGGCCAAAGGCAATAATCAGCGCCGCGATTACCATCGCCAATACCGGCCGCTGAACAGAGATATCCGATAAACGCATTAGCGGTCGGCCTCCAACAGCGCTCGTATACCGGTCTCGTCATCGGCGATCCCGATTAACCTGGCTTCTTGCCCGTCACGGGCCAGCTGTAGGCCATGAAAGACAATTAAATCGTTGGCGGCGAGTCCCTCGAGAATTTCCACCTCGCCATTGCGGCGCTCGCCTATCACCACTTCACGCCGTGCCAAGCGTGTGCTGCCTCCACTCTGTTCAATTAACATCACGAAGTGACGGTCACCGCTAGGCTCAATGGCCGCCTCAGGGATAACAACCGTATCGCGTACGTGCTGTTGAACGATCACTTCCATCAGCATGCCAGGCCGCAAGCGGCCATCGGTATTCTCGAGATCAGCGCGGACGCTTACGCTGCGCGTGACTGGATCCACCCGTGTGCCGATGGTGGCAATTTCACCGCTAAAGAGGGCGTCAGGGTAGGCGGCAGTTGTGGCATTGAGCATCAAGCCTGGTGAGAGGCGGTCGAGAAATACTTCGGGGACGCTGAAATCTAGCTGCATAACATCCAATTTATCGAGCGTCACCAGATCCATGCCTGGAGTGACCAGGGCGCCAACACTGATATTGCGAAAGCCGACACGGCCACTAAAGGGGGCTTTTATCTGGTAATTGGCCAACTCCGCTTCAATCGCTTGAATATCGGCATCTGCCTGGCGCAGCCGTGATTGGCTATCTTCTACATCGGCCCGAGCCGCCAGGTTGCGCTCTTGCAACTGGGAAGCGCGATTTGACGCATTACGCCGCTCTTCGCGAAGTGCCTGGGACGCCCTCAGCTGCGCCTGCTCCTCGGCATCCTCCAGACGAATAAGCAACTGGCCTTCTTCGACCTGTTCGCCGTCACGGAAATTGATCTCGGCAACGATATCCGTGACGGTAGCCGATAGTGTGACGCTCTCATCGGCACGGAGGGTGCCCAAGGCTTCTATTGGATCCGACCAGGTAGTCATGATCGCCCGGGTGCCTATGACTGACGGCGCCGATTGGGCGAGCGCTACGCTGGAAAGCAGAAGAGTGAGAGGCACGAGTGCGAGTTGCAACAGCCGTCGTTGATGAAAGGGCAAAAGCATAGTGTTCTCAGCGTTAGATAATATTTATACAGTTATTGTATATGGTAATTGTATCCGCATAATAATTTTTAAGTGCGACCCTGTTAGAATGCCTGCCTTTTACGACGGGAGTCGCTCTCAATATGAGCTGTCCATTATGATCTATGACGTTGTCATCATCGGTGCTGGCGCCGCAGGCTTAATGTGCGCAGCGCAAGCGGGCTATGCCGGAAAGCGGGTCTTAGTGCTTGATCATGCTAACAAAGCGGGCAAGAAGATTCTCATGTCCGGGGGTGGCCGCTGCAACTTTACCAATCTTGGCACAACGCCACAGCACTTTTACTCTTCAAACCCTTACTTTTGTATTTCGGCGCTCAAACGTTACCGCCCTGAGCACTTTGTTGAGCTGGTCGAGCGCCATGGCGTTGAACATGTTGAGAAAACGCCGGGTCAGCTATTCTGTGCAACCTCGGCTAAAGATATTGTCCATACGTTACTAACCGAGTGTGAGTGGGCTGGGGCTGAAATCAGGCTCAGCACCCAGGTTACCCGCGTGGAGCAACAGGGCAGTGCCATGCGTCTAACGACTTCGATAGGTAAAATCGATGCCGGGGTGGTCGTCATCGCGAGCGGTGGGCTTTCCATTCCGAGCATGGGCGCGACGGGTTTTGGCTACGACATTGCCCGTCAATTTGGTCTAGAGGTATTCGCTACGCGACCCGGGCTGGTGCCCTTTACCTTAAGCGATAGCTGGAAAGCGCGCGCAACTGAGCTCTCTGGTTTGAGCGTGCCAGTGGCTGTTAGTGCTGGCAGTCGCCGCTTTGTGGAACCCATGCTGTTTACCCACCGCGGCTTGTCTGGGCCGGCGATGCTGCAGATATCCAGCGTTTGGCAGCCAGGGGAGAGCATTAGTATCGATCTACTGCCCAATGAAAACGTGGCGGAATCCCTACGTGAGGCACGCCAAGAAACGCCTAAGCGTCAGCTCTCGACTTGGCTTGGCGAACGCTTTCCGAAACGCTTTGCGCAAGCACTGCTGGAGTGGTACCCCGACCATGACTTGGCGCGGCCCCTGGCCCAGTATGCTAATGCCGCATTGGATGAGTGGGCGCAAAGACTCAACGCTTGGCAACTGAAACCAGCAGGAACAGAAGGTTGGCGTACCGCAGAGGTAACCATGGGCGGGGTCAATACCGACGCGATTTCGTCCAAAACCTTTGAGGTTAAAGGCTTACCACAGTTGCGCTTTATCGGAGAAGTATTAGATGTAACGGGAGAGCTAGGCGGGTATAACTTTCAGTGGGCGTGGGCGAGTGGCGTAGCCTGCGGGCAGGCTGTTTAATAAGCTGATCAAAGATTTGCAAGTGCCGTAAACCGATACACTGGCTGTATTAAGCCTCTTGTGTTTTGGCGATGGGTTCAAGTTTAGGGGCTGTTGACGTTTCGCTTATGGCAGCGCTGAAAAGTCAACAGAGCCTAGGGCAATGCTGCCAAGAGGTCGGCTGGTAGGTCGATCAGGCGCTTCCTTACAAGTGCCGAAACAGACTAGGATCTAATCCAGCTTTTTGAATTCGATAGGCTAGCTTAGCTCTCGTTACGCCTAGTTCTCTGGCGGCCTTCGACACGTTGCCATCTGTTTTATAAAGTGCATTTGACAAAATTTCTGCCTCACTTCTCCGGTGACATTTAGCGCTCTTCTGCGTATCGTCAAGCTTACCCCGGCCCAATAGATCAGGCCCACTTGTGCCAGCCTCCAGTTCCCCTGTGGGATCAATATTGAGACCTGACTGACCAGGGGGGTTGAGTTTTGTGGCAAAGCCAACGTCATCAAACATATGAAACACATTGAGCGGTTCAGAATCTAGCGCGTTAATCACGCCACGTTCTATTAAATTCTGCAGCTCGCGAATATTTCCAGGGTAACTATAGTCTAAAAGTGCTTCACTAGCCTTTCGGGTGAGTCCTGGAATATTTTTTTTATAAACGTTTGAGTAGCGGTATAAAAAATGTTCGATCAATAAGGGGATATCATCCTGGCGTTCTCTAAGAGGGGGAAGGCGAATAGGAAAAACATTTAAGCGGTAATAAAGATCCTCTCTGAATAGTCCATTCTGCACTTCCTTGAAAAGATCTTTATTTGAGGCGGCAACAACCCTGACGTTAACTTGGATAGGGTGTGCTCCACCGACTCTTTCTATTTCGCCATTCTGCAGGGTGCGCAGAAGCTTACCTTGTGCCTCATAACTTAATGATGGAATTTCATCAAGAAATAGTGTGCCCCCATTGGCTCGTTCGAACCGACCCGGTCGACTTTTTTCTGCACCTGTAAACGCACCTTTCTCTACGCCAAACAGCTCTGCCTCAACCAATGTGTCAGGGATTGCAGCACAGTTAAGGGCGATAAAGGGGCCGTTTGCCAAGTTGCTTTTGCGGTGAAGCTCGTTAGCAAACAAGTCTTTCCCAACACCGGATTCTCCATTGAACAGTACCGTGGCTGGCGTTGGCGCGACTCTTTCGATCTTCTGCAAAGCAATACTGACGGCTGCTGAAATACCCACGATCTTTTGGGTATCTATTTTCTCACGGATAGAGGCAGGAGATGACGCTGTCGTCACGCCAGGGGTTTGTCGAGACGACTTACGCGCTCTAGGCGCAAGGTATTCTCCTGGAGTGAGCCAGCTAAGGTCATGGGTACTGCCTATTTCTTGGTTTGTCATCTCACCTACGATTCGGCAGAAAGAGCCGCCGCAGCCAGCACACTCCAACTCACGATATATCACTCGCTTACCGTAGAAAGCACTGGCGTAGCCGCTGGCATAACCTAGCTGCATCCAGCAAACCGGTTCACGTGATAGGCCGTACGCATTTATATGTTCGGCGGCCTCGATTGAACCATGCCAAAGGAACTCGGCATTGAAAATACCGTTCGGGATGTCGTGGTCGCGTCGTACCGTTTCGACTTTAACCATCCCCATGACTGCATGTAACCGCTCCCCCGCGGTCAACGCACCAGCTTCATCGTTTAGTGGCCAATGTTTTCGTACAAAAGCTGCGTCGGCAGATCCAGCTGAAAAACCTACGCGCATCAGCAAGCTGCATGCTCTAGAAAAGCCTAGTGATTCAATGATTTCCCTGCGCAACACACCAAATGCATTAGCCCCAAGTAGCACCATGCGGCGATCATCGAACCAAATTTTTCCATCGTTAGGGGTAAGGCGCAGCCTCTCTGTCAAATCACGTAAAGTGGGTGGGTCTCCATCATCAAGGCCTATCTTACAAGAACTCGCTTGATTGGGTTGCGTTGTCATTTTCGAAAGCATCATTTTTTTTGTCATGTCTTTCTCATTTTTTTATTAAAAATATTAAATTAATTAAATACTGGCGAGTCTTGTTCAATCCTTCAGTTGTACTTTAGTCGTCTCTAGTCTCTTAACCTCCTTTGAATAATAAGAATTTTACTTGATTTTTTATACTAAGGTCTAGGTTTTGAGTAGTTGGCATAGCAATTGCTGAATAGTTCTCTGTAATACATCGTTTCCATAAATAAAGTGAGAACAATAATGGCTAATGCACCCGCTAGTAATGCTTATCGTATCGTAGAAGTTCCTGAACCAATGAAGGCAATGCAAGACCGATTTGGGCGTGAGGGAAGCTATGTAGGGCTCTCTGAGGTAGAAAGCCCATGGGTTCCTTTTGGTGATAATGCAGCTATACGGCATCTGGCCTTTGATGTAAGAAATAATGTTTATTGCAATATTTTATGGATTAAAAGCCCTGGTGTGATTGGTACCCATAAGCACCGAGGAATGGTATGGGCTGTAGGAATGGAGGGATCTTTCCGATATTTGGAATACGACTGGGTTTGCGGGCCTGGAGAGTTTATAACGGAAATGCCCGGACAGGCTCACACGTTAGTGACCGACGATGCTAATGGAATGAAAGCTCTATTTTGGATGCAGGGAGCTAACGAGTTCTTCGATGAGAAGGGGGAGTGGGCAGAAACGCTGGATGTTTTCTGGTTCATCAATCACTACGTCACTTACTGTGAAGAACACAATATCCCCATCAATGAGCAGTTATTTCTATGAGGTGGGGTATGCGTGTATTAGAGCAATTCAGCGTAGAAGGGCGTTCAGCCCTGATCACGGGGGGAGCCTCAGGTTTAGGACTTGCCTATGCCGAAGCGTTGGCAGAAAACGGCGCTAACGTGACACTAGCGGATATAAACATCGACGCAGCCGAATGTGAGGCACAAAGGCTCCGTGACGAAGGCTGCAAGGTTCATGCTGTCCAGCTAGATGTCGCTGATCGAATGCAGACCAGTCGAGCCTTCGAAGAACATGTCCGCCAGTTTGGCAACTTGGATATTGTTTTTGCTAATGCGGGGATCGATCCTGGGGCAGGGTTTTGGAACCCTTCAGGAGGGCGAAATAGAGATGGTCAGATTGACGTTTTAGATCCAGCCCGCTGGGATAGAACAATTTCTATTAATCTGACGGGGGTCTTTAATACTCTGCGAGTGGCAGCTAAATACATGAAGCCACGGCGTCGAGGATCAATTGTTGTCACGTCCTCCAATGCTGCCTTTATTACAGAGCCTGTGGTCGGGCTTGCTTACATGCCTGCAAAAGCGGGAGTGTCCCATTTAGTACGTCAAGTTGCCTTAGAGTTGGCAGAGTTCCGGATCCGGGTCAACACTATCGCGCCCGGCGGTTTCGTAACCAACATTGGTGGTGGCTGGTTGAAAGACGAAGCAGTTCGCCAGGCCTGGAACGCCAAGGTACCTCTAGGGGAAATCGCTGATCCTGAACAGATCAAGGCACTGGCGCTATACCTAGCCTCTGACGCCTCTTCCTATATGACCGGTGCTCAATTGGTTATTGACGGAGGCACTTCTCTTGGGAGGGTGGGCTGATGCGTGCTGCCGTCTTTCAGGGGTTACACCAGCCTTTAGATGTTTGCGAACTTCCAGACCCTACACCAGGAGACGATGAGGTTGTCATCCAGGTGAAACGATGTGGAATTTGTGGCTCCGATCTCCATATGACTGAGGATCCCATTTTCGGCATTTGTCCTGGCGATGTGCTGGGTCACGAATATGCAGGCGAGATAGTCGCTTTAGGTCGAAAAGTCAGTGATGTATCTATAGGAGATCTTGTATCCGTTATACCTTTCCGAAGTTGCGGTTATTGCGCTGCATGCCGTTCTGGGAATCCTGCTTGGTGTCTAGATATGGCGTTGGAGGGAGGGGGATATGGTGAATATGCCGTCACCGCTGCGCGCCAGTGCGTACCTCTTCCTCTCAATGCAAGCATGGACGACGGTGCAATTGTAGAGCCTTTAGCCGTTGCTCTCCATGGTCTCCAGCTATCCGGCATGAAACCTGGTGACCGTGTCCTCATCCTTGGTGCTGGGCCTATCGGGTTAGCTGTCGCTTTTTGGGCGCGCCGCTTTGGCGCTCAGACGGTTGTCATACAGGATATTACCCGATACCAAGAACAACGTGCCTATGACATGGGGGCGACCGGTTTTGTTTGTGATCCATATCAACCCATTAAAGCTGCAGAGCGGTCACTTGGAGGTTCAGCAGACATAGTATTCGAGTGTGCGGGCGTTCCTGGTCTCATTGCGCAAGCCATTGAGCAGGTTCGCACGCACGGTACGATTCTGCTTCTTGGTTTATGCACTAAGCCTGACAGCTTTATACCCTTTAGTGCTTTATCAAAGGAAATACGCCTTCAAACTGCCGTTTTCTTCTCACGACGTGAATACGAAAGTGCGTTGGATATTCTCGATTCTGGCGTTGTAGAGCCTCGCCATTTAATCACCGAGACCGTGCCACTTAACAATGTGCCAACCGCATTTGAAGCGTTAAAAAAGCGCACCCATCAATGCAAGGTGTTAATAAGCCATGACTAACAATAATACAGCTACCCTGCCTAACACGCCCAATAACACTCGTTATCAAATCCTTTTAGTTACTCTATTGAGCCTTAACTTTGGCATTGTATTTTTTGACAGGAATGCACTTAACTTCCTGATGCCATTTGTTCAGCCAGAGTTGGCCTTGACAAACCTACAGATAGGCCTAACAGCCTCTGCGTTATCAGTCACCTGGGCAATATCTGGTTTAATATTTGGTGCAATGTCTGATCGAAGTGGCCGAAGAAAGATATTTTTGATCATGGCGACGATTGTGTTCTCTCTCTGCTCTTTTTTATCAGGTCTTGCCACCTCATTCTTATTGCTTCTCGGTGCTAGATTGCTTATGGGTGTTGCAGAAGGCCCTATCCTGCCTATATCGCAATCAGTAACGGCAATAGAAGTTACTCCTGAAAGGCGGGGCATTGCTATGGGGGTCATGCAGAACTTCGGGTCAAATTTATTGGGTTCTTTTGCTGCGCCGGTTGTCCTTGTGGCTGTTGCTTCTGCTTTTGGCTGGCGAGAGGCGTTTTTCCTTGCAGGGCTTCCAGGTCTTCTAGCCGCTGGACTCCTCTGGTGGTTAATGCGTGAACCGACAGCATCTTCAGTACCTATCGCAACGGGTGTGAATCAGTCCTGTCAGCGCCCAAGTCTCAAAGAGGTCTTCGCTCATCGAAATATGCTGCTATGTTCGCTTATTGCGGTGTTATTGATTGGATACTTAGTAACTTGCTGGTCTTTCATGCCAATTTACCTAACCAGTGTACGTGGTTATTCTGCTGAAACCATGGGGTGGCTGATGGGAACTTTAGGCATCTCGGCAGCGGTCGGAAGCTTCGTCGTCAGCGGTATCTCTGACAAAATTGGTCGTAAGCCAGTAATGGTAATTACCCCATTTATGGGGCTCATCCTCACCTTAAGCGCCATGTATTTTGATGGCTCGGCTATTATTCTGGCAGTGTTGTTTTTCTTTGGTTGGGCATTGAACGGCATCTTTCCGCTTTTTATGGCCACCGTTCCCTCTGAAACCGTCGATTCGCGCCATATTGCAACAGCCCTGGGTTTTGTAATGGGTATTGGTGAGATATTGGGAGGTGGGGTTCTACCGGCGCTAGCAGGCGCTGCGGCAGATAGTGTTGGCCAATCCGCACCGTTGTGGTTAATGAGCGCTATTTGTGTGATTGCTGGAGTCCTGGCTTTGGGGCTCAAAGAGACCGCACCAGCAGTTCTGGTTAAGCGTGCTCAGGCGCCTGATGTTTCGGCATCTTTCAGCAGTTAGTCGCTAAATACCGATAATCACACAAGAAGCTCAGCTTTCGGGCCAAATGTGTCGGGTATAAAGCGAATAGCGAGCTATTTAACGAAAGTGATCAAATTAAGTTGGCCGACAGGCCAGAATTTTTCACTGAGTGGCCGCCTTAAACGATGTTTGGCTAATCTCCGCTCGCTGGCTTCTAAGGTACAGTCAGCGAGCCGCACAGCCGTCCAAATTAACTAGCCACTTTGGCTAATAATTTAAGTTTTTTGAGTAGCATATAGCCCGCAAGGACTTTTCTGCCTGCCGCCATTGCTCCACCTGGGTGGCGCATCAGCTTGAATGCAGCAAAGCCGCCAATGGCGTAAAGCGGCAGCTTGAAGCTTTGCCAGTTTCTATCCAGTGGTGAGGCGGCTTGCTGTAAAAATTCGCTATCGACCAAAATATCCACGCGCTGCTGCTCTAGCTCGGCTAACAAAAGCGCTTTGCGTTCAGCGCGGCTGAGCGGTTTGGTTGGTGGCTTAGCGGTGTCTGCGGATGGTTTCATCACTTGGCTCCTCAAGCAGTGCTCGATCAGCAGCAAGCTGTTTGAGTGTTTCTTTTAACAGAGAGTGTTGCTTGGACTGGCGAATCGCAATAACCGCGAGTAGCAAACTGGCGCCGATCAGCACACCTGCACTGATGGCAATGGCGGTTAAGCGATAGGTATCCCAGAATATAACCACTACCAGTGCCGTCAAAGTGGCAATACCCAACAAGAGCAGCAGTAAGCTAGCTCCTGCCAGAAGAAGTAGAACCAGTAAGCGAGCACGCTCCTCTTCTAACTCAAACACCGCCAAACGCAGGCGGGTTTCGCTATTCGCAATCAGCGATTTCAGCAAGCGTTTGGCGGCAGAGAAGACGCGTTGGGTGGGGCCCAAAGCCATTAGCGACGACCGAGCAGCATACCCACAACCATACCTACTGCGGCACCAATGCCAATACTTGTCCAGGGGTTTTCATGGACGTAGCGATCACACGCATCGGCCTGATGAGTCAGCGAGTCGCGGGTTTCGTCATAAATACGCTCGCCACGAGCTTCAAGACGTGCACGAGTGTCTTTCAAACGACGTTCGGCGCGAGTACGTAGATCGTTCATCTCTCCGCTGGCATCTTTAGCGGTCGCATTGACCAGCTCTTCAACGGTTTCACTCAAGTGGCGCAGATCATCTTTGAGTTGATCGGCTTGAGTAGAGTAGGTGGGTTGACGTTTAGCCATGGAGTCTTCCTTTGACGAGTGAATGATTGGGCTACTAACTATTAGTTACTGTATTTTTGCTGCTGACTACAAGCATAGCAGTCAGCTAGTAACAGACAAGCAAATGCGTCTATCGGTTCAGCCCTGTCGCACTAAATAAGGGATTTAAACTAAACCCAAGGCTCAAGCGGTGCACGCGATGATCATAATCGATCATGCTTTCACCATATCCGTAGTAGTACTGTACATGCGCTCGCAAGCTGTTGAAAGCGGGCCAGCTGTAATCAATCTGGGTGCCGATATTGCCAGCGCTGGGATTGCCGCGTAACTGACCGCTCACTTCATGGTTATTATTGAGACGCTTGGCGAGGCGAATATCGCCGTATCCCATGTAGCGTTCGATATCCGGGTTGTCGTCATCCTCTGAGGATTCCGGTACCCGCCAGTGGGGTGCCAGGGTGAACGCCCAGTCGCCGCGCTGGAAGGTGCTTTCAAGGTATACCCGGTTCCAACTGCGCGAGAGAGGATCTGAGCGACCATTAGACTGGTGATTGAGAGATACTCGGTTGCGGGTATTCACCCAGCCAAGCGCTTCCCAGGCATTGTCAAAGTCGATAAACACTTCCGGCTCGTAGTTGGTTTCCCTAAAGGGTGATGAGGCGTCGGTATTATAAGCCTGCCACCAACTGCGCTGGGTGTAGCCAAAGTAGACGTCGCCGTAGTTACCGAATACCTGTTCAGCCAGATTAACCTTGGCACTGAACTGGAATTTTAACTCCACGCGATCTGCGGGGGTGCCGTTAGCCACCGTGCGGAAACTTTCACGATTTTGGTTAGCATTGTAACTAACAGGGAACAGATAGTTGGTGCGGTGGGTGGTGATTGAAAACGGATTCCGGGTTGATTCCTGCTCAAGTTCACGGCGATCGCTTAAATCTTCCCTTGCAGCCTCTTCAGGCAACTGTTCAAACGGTATGTCTAGCGCGGCGTCTTCGGGGTTTTCTATCTGCTGCAACTGTTGATGCAGATCATACAGTTCAGCATTGAGGGCACGGATACGCGCCTCAATCTCTTGCTGAGACTCGGCAACGGCATTCACACTAAACGTAGCAAGGCTCAGCAGAACAATAAGTTTCGTCAACGGCAATTTTCGGGTGACCATCAAGGTGACTCGCAAAATGAAGGAATAAGTAAACGCCAAGCTTGTTTCTATCACGCCGCCTGTGGAAGTCAACACCTCTGATTGCGCTGACCACCAGAACGCCTGACAATAACCTCATTCTCCGTCTCTGCGGAGCATTTGATGTCAGCGAGGCCCTAAGTAACGTGTTGATACGTAACGTGGTGAGATGCGCCTGTAAGTGGAGTATAACCTGTTTGTTCCTGCTGCTTGTCATGAGCAGTGTCGCTATTAATCCAGCCTACGCTGCGCTTCAGACCAATATGCTGGAGCGGGTGCCCGAGCAGGCTGAATTGGCATCAAGGCTTGCTCAGTTAGAAGCCCTTGAAGAACCCTTGACCGCCCAGCAGGCCAACGATAAAGAGGCCCTGGAAGCGGCCCTCGAAGCTTATGAGCGGCTGGCTTCTGTTGACGAGCGTCTTGCCGCGCTAGATACCCGGGTAGAACAAGCCCCTGAAATGTTAGCACGCCTGCAGCGCGAGTTGAGCGAAGCGGAAGAAGCTTCGCAGCAGCTAACGGTTGCCGACTTGAGCGACCGCCCCCTCGACGAGCTGGAAACGTTGCAAACTAATGCCGTGGTCGAGCTGCAGCAGTTGCAAAGCCAATTGGCGGAAGTGAACTCGCAACTGTTAGCCGCTCAAACACTCCCTGAGCGGGCCCAGCAATCCATTGCGGAAACCCTTCAGCGCGCGGAAAGTTTACGCCGACAGCACGATGAGCGCGAGGCTTTGCTGGCGGATCGTCAACTTTCTGCCCTTAGCGATGCGCAACTGATCCAATTACGCCTTGAACGGGCGCTGGCCGAACGCGAAGTAAGCTTTTATCAGCGCGAGCTAAGCGCTAACAGCCGCCTGCGCGAATTAGCTCAGGAGCGGCGCGATGTGCTGATGCTGCAGGTCGATTATCAAGAGCAGCAGCTAACGATGTTACAAGGGGTGATTGATCGGCAGCGTCGGTTGGCCTCTGAACAAGCCATTGCCGACGCTGCCAGGGATAACCCGCTGATCGCCGCGGGACATCCGGTGGTGGTGCAAGCGCAGCAAACCAACCAGACCCTAAGCCTGGAGCTGCTACGGGCAACCGACCGTGCTAATACTGTTGTGCGTGACAATATTGAAGCCCAGCGGCAGTTGGAGAACGTGCGTCAGCTACAGCGTAGCCTTAATGAGCAAATCGAGGCTATTCGCGGCAGTCAACTGCTGTCGCGAATTCTGCGCGAACAGCGCAAGTCGCTGCCTCCGTTGTCTGCGCCCCGGGATTTGCAGGACGAAATTGCCGACCTGCGCTTAAAGCAGTTTGATTTAGTCCGCCAGCGCGATCAGCTACGCCAAAGCGAACAGTATGCTGCTACGCGGCTGTCCGAGGAGGGCATAGAGGCGACGCCGGGACTGATCGATTCCCTTTCGCAGCTTTATCAATCCCGCCGTGAGCTGGTCGAGCAGTTGGAACAGTCTTACGGCAGCTTATTAAGTGCGGCGATTGAGCTTCAGCTCAACCAGCAGCAGCTGGTCACAACGACCAGTGAGCTGCGTAAAACCATTGATGAGCAGCTGTTTTGGGTTGCTAATAGTCGCCCTTTGGATATCAATTGGCTGCGTCAATTGCCCCGCAACCTCCAGCTGGAGTGGCAGGAAGGGGAGTGGCGAGCCATTTTACCCACTCGCTGGAAAGGGCTCTCTTGGGAGGTGCTCAGAGGGGCGCCCCTGATGGTATTAAGCCTGGTATTAATCGGGTCACGACGCCAGATTAAAGCCCGATTGGATAAACTGCACTCGCAGATTGGTCGGTTAAAAAGCGATACCCAGCTGCATACCCCCAAAGCGGTGCTGCTGAATGCGCTGCTAGCGCTCTCCGGCCCGCTGGCCTTGGCGGGGGTTGGGGTTGGGCTCTTGGGGGCAACTGGGCCATTGGCTAATAGCGTTGCCCCTGCGCTGCTTCAGTTGGCGTTAAGTTGGGCGGTGGTCGCCTGGGGCCGCAGGCTATTGGTCGCCGATGGCGTGGCCGAGCGCCACTTTACCTGGTCTGCGCACTACAACGCTCGGTTACGCCAGCTGTTAGGTGGGCTCGGCATTTCCTTGGTGCCTGTCATAGCCATTGCGGCGATGTCTGGAGAGATGGAAACCCCGCTGGCACTGCGTCCCGTTGCGTTGGGGTTGCTGTCGCTTGGGTTGTTGGCGATGAGCTGGTGGCTGGCGCAGTTGATACTGGCGCATATCCCTATTTTTGGCGTGCGCCTGTTTCGCTTGCTGTTGGGGCTTGCGATGGCCTCGGTGCCGCTGATGCTGTTGGGATTGGTAGTTTGGGGCTACGAATACACCGCGTTGCACCTAGTGGGGCGATTCGCGATCACGCTTTACTTGCTGGGGTTATGGGTTGTGGTGGAGGCGACCTTGGTAAGAAGCCTTGCGGTGGCTGCAAGGCGGCTTGCCTATCGCCGTGCTCTGGCGCGCCGTCGTGCTCAGGTGCAGGAAGGGGCGGAAGGTGGTCTCGAAGTCGTGGAAGAGCCGCCGCTGGATATGGAGCAGATCAATAGCCAGTCGCTGCGGCTTTCCAAGTTGATTGTCTTGATCGGCTTCAGTGCGCTGCTTTATTTGGTCTGGTCAGACTTGCTCTCGGTGCTCGGCTATTTGGACAACGTGTCATTGTGGGAGGCGCAAGAAGGGGATCTGGTCGATAACGCTCTATCGATATCCGACGTCTTTGCTGCACTGCTGATTGTCGCTATTACCTTTATCATGGCAGGCAATCTACCCGGCCTGTTAGAAGTGATGGTGCTATCCCGGCTGTCATTGAAACAGGGCAGCGCCTATGCCATTAGCTCGCTGCTCTCCTACACCATTGTGGGTACGGGGGTTGTCATGGGGCTGTCGACCCTGGGCGTTTCCTGGGACAAGCTGCAGTGGCTGGTGGCCGCCTTGAGTGTGGGGTTGGGGTTTGGCTTGCAGGAAATTTTTGCCAACTTTATATCGGGCTTGATCATCCTGTTTGAGCGCCCGATTAGGATTGGCGATACGATTACCCTGGGAAATTTGCACGGCACCGTCAGCCGTATCCGTATCCGTGCGACCACTGTCACCGATTTCGACCGTAAAGAGATTATTATCCCCAATAAAACCTTTGTGACTGACCAACTGATCAACTGGTCATTGTCGGATAATATCACCCGTGTTGTGCTCACCTACGGTGTGGCCCACGGCTCCGATATGGCCAAGGTGCACCAGCTATTACGTAAGGTGGCGGACGAAAACCCCCGCGTGCTAACCGACCCAGAGCCTCAGGTTTTCTGTTTAAGCTATGGACAGCACAGCCTCAATTTTGAACTGCGTATTTTCGTCAATGATCTGCTCGACCGGCTGTTTGCTGCCGATGAAATCAACTGCCGTATAGATGCGCTGTTTCGCGAAGCGGGTATACGCGTGGCGTTTGAGCAGATGGATGTGTGGCTACACCCTGAGCAAGGCGAGGAGGTTAAAGTGCAGTCGGCGAATCAGTTGCCCCCTGCGTCTACGTAATGCACTTTAAGCTCTCTTTTTTAAGGCTCTTTTACTGCATGCAGGAGAAATTCTCGGTTGCCGTCGCCACCGGTGATCGGGCTCTCCTGCCAATGTTGAATGGTAAGTCCGCAGGCGTCGCAACTGCGACGAATGTTGGCCTCCACTTCTGCAAAGCGTTTAGCGTCGCGTACCACGCCACGTTTATCCAGGGCGCCAGGGCTTAGCTCAAACTGCGGTTTCACCAGCGAAATCAACTGACCGCCCGCTGGCAGAAGGGCAGCAATCTCGGGCAGAATCAGCGTTTGCGATATAAACGACACATCCATGATGGCGCTATCAATGGGGAAAGCAGCAAGCGCGCTATTGAGGGCTTCGCTACTACTCATTGAGCGCGCATTTATCCCCTCCAGGCAGGTGACGCGTGGGTCGCTGCGCAACTCAGGTGCAAGCTGTCCGTGGCCAACCTCTACACCAATCACATGGTGGGCGCCAAAGTGCAGCGCACAGTCGCTGAAGCCGCCGGTTGATTGACCAATGTCGAGCACAACAGCGTCATCAAAACGCAGCTCAAGCGCTGTGAGCACCGCCTCTAATTTCAACCCTGCTCGGGACACATAGCGCTCTTCGGGATCGTCCTCTACTTCAAACCGGGTATCGTCGGGCCATTTTTCGGATGCTTTGGTTAACGGCTTACCGTTCTCGGCAAGCCGTATCCGCCCGTGCCGAATAAGCCTTTGGGCGCGGGTACGCGAGTTGGCCAGCCCCTGGATGACCAACAATTGATCGAGTCGCATCATAGTGATTGAAAGTGTCGCTAAGCGTACTTGTTACCCTTCGTCGCGAGGCGTTTCGGGTAGCGGTGAATGGGGGAGGGTTGAGTTGGAGCCTTGATCCGCCTGTAGCTCGGTAGGTGGAAGGCGCGAGGCTCCCCAGCTCCGATGCAGGAAGTGTCTGACATTTTCCACCTCTTCGCTGGTGACGTCGGCGATGTCAACGCGCTCCAGGGGATCATAGTGGTAAATATACAGCCGCGATGCAAAGCGCTCAAAAGGCAGCGAGGCTTCGCCAAAACGTTCACCATTGCCCGATGTACTCACAATGACGCCATCGCCCCAATCCTGCCCGCTATCATTGTTGGGATTATAGAAGTAAATCCGCATAACATCAGAGGGGTCGAGAGAGGCCCGCAAAATAGTAATCGCGTGCCAGCCGATAAAACGCGCCGCGCTATCGGTGACCGCAATGCCCGCTGGCTGAGGGTGAATCAGCGGCTGGTTGCCATTGTAATAAGGGTGATAGTAAGCGAAGAAGTGGCGTATAAAGTCATCAACATCGCTTAGTTGACCTGTGGCAACGTCGACATTGATGCGAAAGCCGCGGCCAGACCACCAGCCGTGAAATTCAGGATTCACCCAGCGGTGAGGGTCACCTTCACGGCCAATGCAGCGCCGGCCCATTTCGGCATAAATTCGATCCAAGTGCGGCACGACAATCAGCGAAACCGGGTCGAGATCGATGGGTAACTGGGTCGCCACACCTGAGAGACTCGCCATTGATGAAATGGCTTGTCCTTCAAAATGCATAATGATTTCGTCATCCCGGGCCGCCCAGGCCACCATCTGCAGCAGGTAATCTGGGTCGTTATAGGCCCACATGGAGAGCGCCCGTGCCGACTGGCAGGTAGGGTTGTTGCCCTGACCAACGCCTAGCGGTAATCCCAGCATGCAGAGCACGCCCTCAATCAAGCGTGCCCGGGGAGAAACAGTGTCGCCATAGGCCATGGAGAGTCGCGACTGTGCCCACTCTGATAGCGGTAGATTAAGCTGACGCCACATTGCCGGTGCTACCGGCGGCTGATAGAGAATGCCGCGTTCAAGCATCAGCGCCAGGCCGTAAACCGCTTGAGCGGTAGCAGGGTAAACGCCGCCACGAATTAGCGCTTGAACAAGCTCGCGGTAGCAGAGCAGGCAGTCGCGGCCGGTAGATGAAAGGCCCAGTGCTTCGGAGAGTAAGTGATCCCCCTCTTCGAGTAGATGACGCAGTAATACGGCGTGATATGGCGATACCAGGCCGGTGTCGTGCATCGCCCGGGCGAAACCGGTGGATTCAGCCTGCAAAGCAGCCTGATCCATACGTTCTAACCGATCACGGTAAACGTCGACCCCAGGGTCTTCACGACAGGCTTGAGTTGGGCCATAAAGCGAACTCACCAGGCGGTCGGCGCCCTGGCCGCTGGCGCCAAGATCAATTTCCGGGTTGGCCTGACACAGCGCAATTTGGGTGATCATCTGTTTGATCGAATCAACCTGAATAGGGCGCTGTTTTAAAATGCGCCAAATCTCATCGATCAGGCGATCAACAATGTGCTCGTAGCCGATGCGCTCGGCTAAATGCTGGAAAAGCTGGCGGGGAATAGTGGCCAGGCGCCCCTGGGTTTCCCGCTCCGCTTCGCTGGGCGGTAAAAACAGTAGCCACAAATTGATCGCCATTACCTGAGTCAGGTAATGGTGAGCATGCTCTGCGGACACCAGTGGATGCTCAAAATTGCCTTTAGCCACAGCTAGGAGCCGAAGCTCGCTTAGCGCCTCAATGACGACAACATTGGCATCCGCGCTTTTCAGCGAGAAGGTTGTCAGAGTCGGCACCAAATATTGGGGTGTTTCCCAATCGGAGCCCAAAAACACACCGGAGTCCTCAAACGCTTGCGCGCGGGTCTCCAGTGCTGCACAACCGCCGTCCTGAAGCAGTACTCGACGCGCAGTGTCCATCACACGCGGCAGCTTGGCGGGTTTTGAGAAGGCGGGCGCCTGGGTAAGCAGGCGAACGGCGTCATCAAATTTGCTCAACAATCCATTGAGCTTGCTATCTTCTTGAGAAGACGTCACTTGATCTGTCTCCACGGTGACTCCTTATCCCAGCGTTAGCGGGGATTATACATAGAAGTCGAGGTCTTCTTGGCGTTTTAGCAGATCGCGAATCGTATGCGCATCCTCGCCTTTGAAGTAGACCAGACCCCAATGGGTACCAAACGCGGTGCGTTTAGTAACGGTTTCTTCTACTGGTGAGGTTAGCTCATGAGACTCGAAGTAGGGGTGATCTTCGGTCTCTTCGGGAATTTCCAAGCGGCTGACCACACGACGGCGGGGGTAAACGCCAAAGCAACCGGCAAAGCCATCGGCATCGACCACTTCTTTCGGAAAGAACGTGGCCACTTCTTCTTTCGTGGTTTTCGGGTCGAACACCAGCATGGAAGCCTGGTAAGCATTGAAGCCGTAAACACGCTCTAGCAGCTCGAATACCTTGAAGCCGGGCGGACGGTAAGCTACTTCGCCAAAGTACATCTCACCATCGCTGGTGACAAAGTATTCCGGATGGATCAAGCCAAACTCAATGTCGAACGCTTTAATTAACTTCTCGATCTGTTGGGTGATCTGTTCGCGGTAAATCTCAAGTTCAGGCGATGCGGGCACAAACACTGAGTAACCCAGCGTCACGTACTCTGAGATGTTCAAGAAAGCGATTTTGCCATCGTGAACCCATGCTTCAACGGCAAATTCCCAGCCATCCAGGTGCGATTCCATCAGTACCGGGAACTCTTCTTCCGGGATGGTATCGACTTCATCTGGGGTACGAATAACGCGATGACCAAGACATCCTGCTTTATCAAACGCTTTAAGGTGAATCGGGTCGTTGGGGTCGCCGTCCAGCTTAAGCAGTGTCTGGTTAACGCGCTTTAGGAAGCGCACGACATCTTCTTTATCGTGGGCTTCTTCAAAGATACCCACGCGGATGCCGCCAAGTTGGGCGCGACGCTTCATCAACGCTTTATCGCGTAGCAGCAACGACTGACCGTAAAGGCGCGGGTTATCCAGTAGCACAGAGTTGATGGCCCCGGCCCACTCAACGGTCTCTTCGTAGAGTGGAATGGCGACATCGACGCCTTTCTCTTTAAGCGTCTCGGCAATTTCCATCGAGCGGTCATTGAGTCGCTCGAAATTCCAAGGCACGTAGGGAATGTCGTGTTTTTGGCAATACTCTTCCGCCCAATCAGGTGCAACGACAATGTAGCGACGGTCAAAATTTTCGGCCGCTTCAATCGCATTGAGGCTCCAGCCTAACAGAGCGATATAGCCCTTATTTGGATCCTTCTGCATGTTGATGACTCCTACTTGGTGAAAAAATATTATTGCTAAACCACGCTAGCTACCATACATGAGAGGCGCATGCCCGGCTAATGAGCGCTTTGTCCGTCGTATTAACGCTAAGCTTGCTAAGGGTTAAGCCTAAAGGCGCGGCGATGGGAATATGGTAAGCTAGGCGGTTCAACTTTTAATGTACGAATGGCAAGAGGATTAGGCCAAGATGGCGGCCAAGCCGATCTACCGTGTGGTGGTCCACCAGCAGGGTGAAATTTGGGATTTATACGTCCGAGAAATCTTTCAAAGCGAACTCTGGGGCTTTATTGAAGTCGAGGAGTTTGTCTTTGACGATGCTTCACGGGTAGTGGTTGACCCTGCAACTGAAAAATTGCAACGAACCTTCGATGGCGTCAAGCGTAGCTACCTACCGTTAAATGCGATTGTGCGCATTGATGAAGTAGAGCGCGAAGGACCATTGAAAGCGGTCAAAACCGATACTCGGGTAGCGGAGTTCCCCCGTCCCTTTCCGTTGCCCCCGCGCGGAGAAGGGTAAGCGTATGAGACAAGCGCACCGCTAAGTTAGGCGATAAGCGCTGTTGGCTTCGTCCGCCTTGCAGCGTTTTTAATCAGGACATGATGTCATGCTAGTAAATAGAACTCGTTATCGAAATTACGCCGCTGCGGCTGGCATTTTACTCAGTGTTACCAGCCTCAATGCCACTGCCCAATCTGCTAACCAAGCCTGGGTGACCGATGAACTGAGCACCTATGTGCGCAGCGGCCCAACTGATGGTTACCGCATTATTGGCACGCTCAACGCAGGCGAGCAGGTAGAGGTGCTGGAAACCAGCGGTGACTACACCCGAGTGCGCAACAGTGATGGCAATGCGGTCTGGGTGTTGAGCAATGAGCTTCAAGAAACACCCAGTGCGGTTGAACAGCTACCTGCGTTAGAAGCCCAGGTAGAGGAACTCACCGCCGAGCTTGAGGGCATCAATGAAACCTGGGAACAGCGTACGGCCTCAATGACTGAGACTCTAGAGTTGCGTGAGAGTCGCATTGCCGAGCTTGAGGCCAGCAACCAAGAGCTGGATGCGCAAGCGGAGCAGTCCCGCCGGCAAGTTAGGGCGCTTCAAGCGCGGCTGGAAACCCAGGAGGAAGACCTGCTGATGCGTTACTTCATGTATGGCGGCGGTGTGGCTGGCGCAGGCTTGTTGGTGGGACTGATTGTGCCGCACCTACCGCGGCGGCGTAAAAAGCGTGACCGCTGGTTTTAACGGCGCGATAAGCCTCCTCTTCGCTAGTGCAATCGACTTCACGGTGGCCAAATAATGAGCGATCAATGGCGCAAGCGCTGGCAAGAAGGGCGTATAGGCTTTCACCTGCAGCAGGCACACCCGGCGTTGCTGCGTCATTGGGCGTCGCTCGGCGTTGCTAAAGGCACCAAGGTATTGGTGCCGCTGTGCGGTAAAAGCCTTGATATGCGCTGGTTGGCAGACGAGGGTTATCCCGTTCTGGGAATTGAGTTTGCCCCGGAAGCCATTGAGCAGTTTTTGGCTCAGCGCAGCACATCGGTATCCCGCTACAGTCAGGCAGATTTTACGATTTCCCGCCAAGGCAGCGTGGAGCTATGGTGCGGGGACTTTTTTCACCTGCATATCCAGCAAGCCGCCGAGATCGGGGCATTTTATGATCGCGCCTCGCTGATAGCGTTGCCACCTGCAACAAGGCAGCGCTATGCGTTTCACCTTGCTCAGTTGGTGCCGCCTGGTGCCAAGGGGTTGCTGATTAGTTTGTCGCATCCTGAGGGCAGTGCTGGGCCGCCTTATAGCGTGCCCAACAGCGAAATCGAAAGCCTGTTCACCCCCAACTTCACGCTGACGTTTCTGGAACAGGGCAGCCCCGATGAGCGTGGCCGAACGGAAAGCGTATGGGCACTTGAACGACGCGGGCCGCGGCTCTAGGAGTAAAGAGGCGCAGCCCGAGTCAGAGGTGTTTCTATAAAGGGTAATCTTAGCGTGCGAGTAAATTGGCCAGTTCTGGATCGCTAAAGGCGCGGTTCATGCCATCGCTAAGTAGGTCGCTAAGCATCCGTGCGTTGCTGTCGGCATCGGGCTTAAGGGCGTAGCCCTGGGTACGGCGCGAGGTGTAGGTGCCCGTATAGGTAGTGCCCTTGTTTTTAGCAATAGCGCGGAAAACGCCTTCAAGACGCGCTTCATCTACCAGTGGCTGGCCGCTGTCGCCACGGGCGTAGTTCAGGCTGGCAAGTTCCAGCGTCAAGCTCGGGCGGCCTTCGGCCTGCTCGGTGGTGGGGCTAAAGCCCATATCGCGTACCGCGCGCTCAGCTTCTTCTTGCAGGCGTGGAATTAACTCGTGGCTACTCACGGTAATGTGCGCCGTCGACATGCCGCCGCCTGCTCGATTGCCAATGATGTCGCTCTCGCGTCCATCCTGGGCAATCACAGTCACCTGCTGGCCTGAGCCAACTTGCGGCACCTGGGCACTGCGTTCCGGGCTGAGTTGTAAGTATTGGGGGCTTGCGCAACCAGCAAGCCATGCACTGGCAAGTAGTACACCCGAAATCCGTAAAAAGTGACGCCGAAGCATGGTCTTCCTCCGCTATGGCTAAAACGCCAGTATAACGCGGGTAGCGCGTTGGCGGTATGTTCTGGCGATGTGGCTTTGCTCAATCACTTCCGATGTCTCACTGTATATTGCCTTTGCACTCCGTTGTGAATGAGAAAGCAGTGAAACAAGCTAGGCTTTGTACGAAAACTGCCTGCGCTCGACAATACCGCGTTAAAAATCGCCTCGAAATGCTCATTTACACCCCGTAAACTCCGCTTTCTCGTTGATTTTTGCCTTGTCTAGTCTTTGCTCGCCGACTTTTCGTACAAACCCTAGCTCGTTAGGCTGTTTTTTTGAGAATCGGGACTCACGATTAGCCAAACGGAAAGTAAAACGATCAAAGAGCCAAGTAAGAATCCGCTGGAAATCGTTTCATCAAGAATTAAAAAGCCCCATAACACCGCGAAGGGTGGCACCAAGAATGTAACGGTGAGTGACCGTAACGGCCCAATGTCGGCAATCAATCTAAAATAAAGGATATAAGCGAGGGAGGTGCATAAAAAGCCGACTGCGAACAGGCTGATCCACACATCACCTTGAAGCCAGTCGATACTGGGGCCAGATGAAATATTCCAAAGCAAAAAAGGGCTGAGAAAAGCGGTAGCGCCTATTTGACTGCCAAACGCAACCAGCGTTGAATCCAGGCCACCCTGTTGGGTTATCCACTTGCGGGTAAGAAAGCCAGCAAAGCCGTAACCAATAGTGGCTATCATGCAGGCAGCCACGCCAATATAGATGTTGCCAACGATACTTGAGTCACCCACAGTGGTGATAACAGTGATGCCAACAATTCCTAGCGTTACGCCCAGCCATTTTTTTATAGTTAAACTCTCGCTAAAGATAAAAAAGCCAATCATGGCACCTGTTAAAGGCGTTGTCGCATTTAGAATCGCTGAATAGCCAGTAGGTAGTAGTGTTGCTGCTATGCTGTACATAAGAAATGGGATGCCTGAATTTATAGCACCCAAAATCAAAATTTTGCCTAGTTTGCCTCTGAACACCAGGCTTTTACGTATGATAACGATGATAAAAGCCAAACCAATGAGGCCAAAAAAGACTCTAAAAAATGCTGTGTTGATTGGGCCTATCGCCGGTGAGGCGATTCTCATAAAAAGGAAGCTTGCTCCCCAGATAGCGGCTAGTGACAGCAGTCGTATATAGTCTATTGCTCTCATTTTATGTCCCTTTTCAAGATTTTCTCTTAGCCTCAAGCCGCTAAATGATGGTTGGCTTTTTTAAGTTTTTTACCTGGAGTGGTCAGGGTGTGTCTTGGTTTTTTGCTCCATGGCAATGCAGTATTGGCTTTTGATAGCATCGAAAAAACCCGTTTCTTGCTCTTGTTACGTGTTTTTAAACCGGAATGTGAAGGCTTATGGTTTGAGGCGCGGGGTTGGCGTCGGGGTTGGCTTCGTGCCACGGGGCGGCTGGCGCCGCTTTCCGCGGCTTCGGGCATTAGAGGGGTGAAAATGGATCTGTTTGAAAACGAGGATATGAAGTTGATTAATCTGCTTCCAAGGGATGGTGAGGCTTACTACCACGGTAAAGTCTTGGATACAGTTACCGCCGATATGTATCTGGATAAGTGCCTAAGCGAATTAACCTGGGAGCATGATCGTGCGTTTATTTACGGCAAAGAGATCGTTACAAAGAGGAAAATAGCCTGGTATGCGGATAAGCCGGTTTCCTATACATACTCAGGATATACAAAGATGGCGTTAGTATGGCCTGATTTTTTACGAGAGATTAAGCAGGTGGTGGAGAGCCACTGCGGGGAGATGTTTAATTCGTGTCTGGGTAATTTTTATAGCTCAGGCGATGAAGGCATGAGCTGGCACAGTGACGCCGAAAAAGACCTTGTTGAGAGTGGATCAATCGGGGCGTTGAGCCTAGGCGGCGCAAGGAAATTCTCGTTTAAGCATAAGCCAACAGGGGATAGCGTGTCGCTTAATTTAGAGCACGGCAGTCTGTTAATTATGAAAGGTACTACACAACAAAACTGGCTACATAGCCTGCCTAAAACCAAGAAAGATGTTGAGCCGCGGGTGAGCCTGACCTTTAGGCAAATGCGTTTTTGAGCTAATGCGATGAAACGTCAACGCTAGCTGCTCCATTTAGGGCAGCTAGCGCTTCCGTAGCGTTATGCCACGCGGCTTTGCTCCGTTGCTTTCGACTCAGCGTTGGGAAAGCGTCGCCAGTGGCGGGGGTGGGCGAATAAGCGTTGCCCGCGGCGAAGCGCCAAGTGCTCAAAGTCAGTATGGCGCACGGTAGCCAGCCAAGGCTGGGCGAGCCAATCCGCCTCTAGCTCCACGCGCACTTCTGCGCCCACCGGCGAGATCGCCGTGATAGTGACCGGTAGGTGGCTCTCAGAGGTGGGTTGCTCGGTTAACCGCACTTCATGGGGGCGTAGCAGCAGCTCTTCATGGCCATCGGGTAGATCCACGTGCCAATAGGCGTCGCCACAGGTGAGTACGCCGTTGGTCACTTTGCCTTCCAGATGGTTTACATCGCCTAAAAACTCAAACACAAAGCGGTTTTTGGGCTCCCGGTAGAGCTCATCGGGAGTATCAATTTGCTCAATACGGCCGTTGCTCATGACTACGACGCGGTCGGAAAGCTCCAGCGCCTCTTCCTGGTCGTGGGTGACAAAGACGCTGGTGAAATTGAACTCGTCATGCAGGTGGCGCAGCCAGCGGCGTAACTCTTGGCGCACTTTGGCATCAAGTGCGCCAAAAGGCTCGTCCAACAGCAGTACTTCCGGTTCCACTGCCAAGGCGCGGGCTAGCGATACTCGCTGCTGCTGGCCGCCGGAAAGCTGAGCAGGGTAGCGGTTGGCGAGGTGCTCCAGCTTGACCATTTCAAGTAGCCTAAACACCCGGGTGCGAATCTCACCGCTGCTGGGGCGGCGTTGACGCGACAACACGGTCAGGCCAAAGGCCACGTTGTCGTAGACGCTCATATGGCGAAACAGCGCGTAGTGCTGGAAAACAAAGCCAATTCGCCGGTCGCGCACATGTACATTGGTCACGTCGCGGTCGCCAAACAAAATCTTGCTGGGTTGTGCGGTGCGGTCGGCATTTTCCAAGCCGGCAATAATCCGCAGCAGCGTCGTTTTGCCCGAGCCCGAAGGGCCAAGCAGGCCGACTAGCTCGCCTTCGTGAATATCCAGGTTGATCGGCTCTAACGCCTGGGTAGTGCCGAAGTGCTTAGCGATGTTATGTAAGTGAATGCTCATGCAAATGCCTCCCGGCGCGCTGCGCGCCATTCCAGCCCGGCCTTGGCGGCGAGCGTCAGTAGGGCAATAAAGGCGAGTAGCGCCGCGCAGGCAAACGCCCCTACGGCATTATAATCCTGATAAAGCTGCTCAAGGTGCAGTGGTAGCGTATTGGTCTTGCCGCGTATAGCGCCGGAAACCACTGAAACAGCCCCAAATTCCCCCACCGCACGGGCGTTGGTAAGGATAACGCCGTACAGCAGTGCCCAGCGGATGTTGGGCAGCGTGACGCGCCGGAAGGTCGTCCATCCGGAAGCACCAAGCGTCACGGCTGCTTCTTCTTCACGGGAGCCTTGGGCCTGCATCAACGGGATCAGTTCCCGGGCCACAAAGGGGCAGGTAACAAAAATAGTCACCATGAGGATGCCCGGCCAAGAAAACATCAGCTGAATATCATGGCCGTCCAGCCAAGTGCCGATCCAGCCGTTGCGGCCATACAGCAGCAGGTAAATCAGACCCGCGACAACGGGAGAGACCGCAAAGGGGATATCGATCAACGTTTGCAAAATGCGCCGCCCAGGAAAGCTGAAGCGCGTGACCAGCCACGCCAGGGCAACGCCAAATACCAGGCACACGGGAATGGTTAGTAGCGCAATCATCAGCGTCAGACCAATCGCGTGCAGGGTGAAGGTGTTACTGACGTTCGACCAGAAAACCATAACGCCCTGGGAGAATGCCTGGGCAAAAATGGCCACCAGCGGCAGCAGTAAAAACAGTGCTGACAGCACCAGAGCGGCACTTATCAGCAGGCGCCGGATAAGCGGCGCATCACCAATTCGACGCATTATCCCTTACCTCCATGCAGACGGCGCACAAAGCGGCCCTGCCAAATATTAATGGCCAGTAGCAGCGCCAGCGAGACAAACAGCACCACTGAAGCAATCGCCGAGGCCCCCGCATAGTCATACTCTTGCAGCTTGACGAAAATCATCAGCGCGGTGATTTCTGTTTCGTAAGGCATATTACCGGCGATAAAAATGATCGCTCCGAACTCGCCTAGCGAACGAACAAACGCCAGCCCAGTGCCGGTCACCAAGGCAGGCCAGATATGCGGCAAGATCACGCGGCGAAAGGCCACGCCGTCGGTAGCACCCAATGACATAGCGGCTTCATCGACTTCCACTGGCATATCTTCCAGCACCGGCTGCACTGTGCGCACTACAAACGGGATGCTGGTAAAGGCCATAGCCAGGGCGATGCCCACCCAGGTGTAAGCGACTTGAAACCCTAGCGGCTCCAGCAATCCACCCATCCAGCCGCTACTGGCATAAAGGGTTGCCAGCGTAATGCCTGCCACTGCGGTGGGTAGCGCGAAGGGGAGATCCATTAAGGCATCGAGTAAGCGCCTGCCAGGGAACTCGTAGCGAACTAACACCCACGCCAGCAATAAGCCAAATATGGCGTTGATAATCGCTGCAACGGCTGCCGCGCCAATGGTGACCATATAGCTGGCAACCACGCGTCCTTCGGTGATGATCGCCCAGTATTGGGCAAAACTAAGCTCCGCTAACTGACCGAACAGGCCCGTAATAGGGAGTAGTAGCACCAGCGAGATAAACAGCACGCTGATACCCATAGAAAGGCCAAAACCCGGCAGCACGCGGGTGCTGCCGGTTCGCCAGGAGGCAAGTTGACTCATAGTTCAGGCTGGCTCATGAGTGAATATTAGCGGCGCTGTAACTGGTCGAGAAGGCCACCACCCTCAAAGTGGGTCTCCATGGCTTCATCCCAGCTACCAAACACTTCATCTACTTCAAGCAGTTCGGTTTCCGGGAACTGGTCGGCGAACTCTTCGACCACGGCTTCGTTATGCACTCGGTAGTTGAAGCCTGCCAGTAGGCGTTGAGTTTCTTCTGTGTAGAGGTACTCAAGATAGTTCTGGGCCAAATCGCTGTTACCGTTGCGCTCTGCGTTTTCACCAACAACGGCAACGGGGAACTCTGCCAGAATGCTAACGGGTGGCACGATGACTTCGTAGTCGTCACTGCCATACTCTTTGCGAATGTTGTTGACTTCAGACTCGAAACTAATCAGTACATCGCCAATTTCACGCTCGATAAAGCTGGTGGTTGCGCCACGACCGCCGGTATCAAACACCGCTACGTTGGCTAAGAAGGTGCGCATGAACTCTTCGATTTGCTCTTCATCGCCATCGAACTCGTTCTCGGCAAAGCCCCAGGCGGCTAAGTAAGTATAACGACCGTTACCCGAGGTTTTCGGGTTGGGGAAGACCATCTGTACATCTTCTTTGACTAAGTCGTCCCAGCTCTCAATTCCTTTAGGGTTGCCTTTACGCACTAGGAAGGCGGTGGTGGAGTAGTAGGGGGAGGCATTGTTCTCAAACGCATCCTGCCAATCTTCGGCCACCAGTCCAGCATCGGCGAGTACCTGCACGTCGGTCACCTGGTTAAAGGTCACCACATCGGCACGTAGGCCCTGAAGGATGGCACGGGCTTGTGCGGAAGAGCCGCCGTGAGACTGGCTAATGGCAATCTCTTCACCGTGTTCTTCCTGCCACCAGGCTTGAAACTCAGGGTTGATCGCAGCAAACAGCTCGCGAGCGATATCGTAAGACGAGTTGAGTAGTTCACGCTCTTGGGCGGCGGCGGTTCCACTTACCGTAACGCCTAACGCAATGGCAATCAGGCTGCGGCGGAAAATTGTTGGCAGTGCCATAGAGAAACTCCTTAAAAACAGTAAGCGCTTAGTATCGCGATATTGGCAAGGTTAAATCTATCAATGTGGAATTACAATCATGCTTTATATTCTATTTAAGAATATGTGTGTGATGAGATGCGCGACGCGTATACGTGGTTCTGTTAAGCGGCTCTGATAAGATAGCAGCTTGGCTTTGCTCTCTTGCCTGCACACTCGCGGGTATATCGAGTGTCTACACTTCGTCTACTGATTGATAAGCAGGAATGGAATATGACCGCTGCGCAGGATTTCTTGATTGCCCCCTCTATTTTATCGGCTGACTTTGCCAGGCTGGGTGAGGAGGTGGATAACGTGCTGGCTGCAGGCGCGGATGTGGTGCACTTCGACGTCATGGATAATCACTATGTGCCCAACCTGACCATCGGGCCCATGGTGTGTAAGGCGCTGCGTAAGCATGGCGTCACGGCGCCCATCGACGTGCACCTAATGGTTAAACCGGTAGACCGCATGATCAGCGACTTTATTGAGGCGGGCGCCAGCTATATCACCTTTCACCCGGAAGCGTCTGAGCACGTTGATCGCTCGCTGCAGTTGATCCGTGATGGTGGCTGCAAAGCCGGCTTGGTATTTAATCCGGCCACGCCGCTCTCCTATCTCGACTATGTGATGGATAAAGTCGATATGGTGCTGCTGATGAGCGTCAACCCAGGTTTTGGTGGGCAATCCTTTATTCCCGGCACGCTGGACAAGCTGCGTGAAGCGCGGGCGCGTATTGATGCGTCAGGACGGCCTATTCGCTTGGAAATCGACGGTGGGGTGAAAGTGGATAACATCGCCGAGATCGCCGCAGCGGGCGCCGATACCTTTGTGGCAGGTTCCGCCATTTTCAGCGCCCACCAAGCCAGCGACCCGCACGGCTATGACACGGTGATCAAGCAGATGCGAGCGGCGCTGGCCAAGTAAAAAGTCAGTGTCGAGTGTCGTTTAGTGCAATTTCATGCGCGGTTTTAAGTAACGATTAAGCTTATCGACCAGCCAGGCCAGCCCCGTCTTCGGCGCCCCATGAATAGAGAGCTGGTGCATGCGGTAGAGCGATGCATAGGCTTGGCGAGCCAGCCAGCCCTCTAAAAACAGGCCGCGGGAGGCGGAGCTGCGCATCAAATTACCTACCGCATCGTAGCGGGCCAGCGATACCAGCGAGCCGTGATCGCGATAGCGGAAATCGGCTAGCGGTTTGCCTTCCAGTTTATTGACCAGGTTTTTGGCGAGCAGCTTAGCCTGCTGGTGAGCAGCCTGGGCGCGAGGAGGCACCGTGCCGCTTTCACCCATCGGGCAACTGGCGCAGTCGCCTAGAGCAAAAATTTCCTCATCATCGACGCTTTGTAGGGTGCTTTTTACTTCAATTTGGTTTTTCTTATTCGTTGTCAGGCCTAGCTCCGCCAAAAACGGCGGCGCTTTGATACCCGCTGCCCACACGTTGATATCGGTTTTGATCACTTCATCGTCACCGGTGATCAACTGATGCGCCTGAGCTTCTTTAACGGCGGTGTCGGTATGGACGGTTACGCCCATGCTCTCAAGCTCTGTTTTGACAGTTTGGCTGACCCGCTCGGAAAGCCCTGGAAGCAAGCGCGGCGCCGCTTCCAGTAGGTGTACGCTGATTTGCTGGTGGTCAACGGACGTCACCCCATAGGCATTGAGCATGCGCGAAGCGTCAAATAATTCGGCCGCAAGCTCTACCCCTGTTGCACCGCCGCCGACGATACCAATGGTTAACTGAGTATGTTGGCGTAGGTTGGGGTCGGTATAGCGCAGAAAGGTGTTGATCATATCGCGCTGGAACGCCTTGGCCTGCTCGGGCGAATCAATAAAGTGGCAGTGCTCCGCCACGCCGGGCGTGCCGAAATCGTTGGAAACGCTGCCTATGGCCATGACCAGATAGTCATAGGCAAGCTCGCGGGCGGGTAGTACCTCTTGCCCATCTTCATCATGAATCGGCGCTAATTGCAGCGTCTGTTGCTCGCGATTAATGCCGGTTAGCGAACCGCGCTGATAACGGTAGAAGTGAGCCGATGAATGCCCGCGAAGATCCACCTCGTCCATGCTGGAGTTCAGTACACCGGTGGCCAGTTCGTGGAGCAGCGGTTTCCATACGTGGGTGGTATTGCGGTCTAGCAGCACAATTTCTGCGCGTTTGCGCTTACCCAAGGTGCGGCCTAATCGTGTGGCAAGGGCTAAGCCGCCAGCACCGGCGCCGACAACCACGATTCTGGGAGTGGGCATATCACTACCTCCTTAACTAAATTAGCCCCAGCATAGAAGGTTCTGATGCGTCTGACTAATGCGAACGTTTGCTTTGAGCAGGTAAAATGGTTTTTAAATCAAAATGGGGCAGAGCGCATTGAAAATACATCCAAGTCACTACTCAGAACGACACCCAGTGCTACAGGGAAAACGGCTAATTGCCTTCGACTTGGACGGAACGCTGATCGATTCAGTGCCCGACCTTGCCGCCGCCGTGGCACGCACGTTAAGCGAGCTGGATTTACCTGAGCCGAATGAGACAAAGGTACGGGATTGGGTGGGCAATGGCGCGCCGGTATTAGTGGAACGAGCTCTGACCTGGGCGTTGCAAGCCCCGCCAGAACCTAGCCTGCAACAGCGCGCCTATGATGCGTTTATGGGGCACTACGGCGCTGCACCTAATGCCCTGACAACACTCTACCCTGGCGTAAAGCAAGCCCTAGAGGCGCTGTACCAGCAAGGTCTGACCCTGGTGCTGATTACCAATAAGCCCGAATGCTTCATTGAGCCGCTGTTAAATCACTTCGAGCTGCTGAACTATTTTACCCTATGTCTCGGCGGTGATTCTTTGGCCGAAAAGAAGCCCCACCCATTGCCGCTGCTTCACGCTGCGCACTATTGCCAAATACCGCCAACTGAATGTGTGATGGTCGGCGATTCACGTCACGATATGGCGGCTGGAAAGGCGGCAGGCTTTACTACTCTGGCGCTGCCCTATGGTTATAACCATGGGGAGCCGATAGAGAATAGCCATCCCGACCTAGTACTCAGTTCGTTAACTGAGTTGCTGTTGAACGCACCTCGACCGACAAAGGTCATTGACTAGGCTTGGTCGGTCGCTTACTCGGCCGTGGCGCCCCCTAGCGCGGTATGCATCACTTCAGCGTTATGGCGCAGCATGTCCGCGTAGTTGGCAGCGGGGCCATCTTCACCGCTCAGCGAGTCGACATACAGCGGACCTGCTAGGGGCAGTGAAGCCTCCCGGGACAGGGCGTCCATATGGATACTAGGTGTAGTGCTTTCAAAAAACAGCGCAGGGGGGCGTTTCTCGGCAAGCTGTTCGCTGATCTTGGCCATTGCCTGGGCGCTGCCTTGGGTCTCGTGGTTAACCCCCCACACCCCTTGAGCATCAAAGGCGTAGGCGCGGGCAAAATAACCAAAACCTGCCTCACTGGTTAGTAATGTGCGGTTAGTTTGTGGAATACCTTCAAGCCGCTCTTTTACCGCTTGGTTAAGATTGTTCAGCGCCTTGCGTGCCTCATCAGCGCGGGTATAAAACGCATCGGCTTGCTCGGGTAGATGCTCGGCCAGGGTCTCAGCAATGACATCGATGTAGGCTGCAGCGCCCTCTGGATCCATCCACATATGCGGGTCTGGCTCGCCTTTATACTGCCCGGTGGAAATCGTCAGCGGCGTATAGTCGGCCTTTTTAGCCACTTCCACTAGCGTTAGCCGGTCGTCAGACATCGCCTCAACATGGCGTATCCAAGGCTCTAGTCCAAGCCCGTTATAAAACACAATATGCGTCTCTTCTAACGCCAGTACGTTGGGTGGGGTTAGCTCCCAGCGGTGAACATCTTCTCCCCGTGGCACAATGACATTGACGCTGACAGTGTCACCCGCCACTCGTTTGACCAGCTCCTCCATGACTGAAAAGGAGGCAATTACGCGCAGCGTTGTGTTGGCATAAGCTGGCGCAGCGCTTATCAGCGCGACGAATAAGAGCGCCCACACCCAGGTAAACCACTTTGACATCCCACGCTCCTAACTGGCTAAAAAAACTATCGAAAAAGACGGCAGATAATAAAGACTGCGGTGGCCCGTTGCCAGTTCCACTGCAATGCGAGGCCGCAAGAAGTATTACCCAAGGGAGGATTCCCTCAAGTGAAAAGTGCCACTATGCTGAATAGTATTACACTCCTAAGCATAGCGTGCCTTATGACTGGCTGAACGGTTTCTTATTCGCGGCATCGGTGTGGCATCCCCAAAGCTGTGATTTATCGCCCATAGCGCTGGTGGTCTAAAGGGGAGGGGGCTGGTTGACACTTAACCCCTGCAAGGGAGTGCTCGGTTGCGGTATCATCACTCCATTAACGGTTTAATCTGTGGTCGAAATGACACAACGGAGTAAGTGGGGCAATGGCGCAAGCTCAGTCGGTGCATAAACAGCCATCACAGGAACAGTCAGCGCAAAAAGTGGTGATGCTGGACAATTATGACAGTTTCACGTTCAACATTGTCCAGTACCTGGGTGAGCTTGGTGCCGAAGTCATCACTCACCTCAATGACGAAATCACCATTGAGCAGATCGAAATGCTGGCGCCGACACACCTGGTGGTATCGCCTGGGCCCTGCACTCCCAACGAGGCGGGCATATCCATGACCGCCATCAAACACTTTGCAGGCAAGCTGCCTATTTTAGGCGTTTGCCTGGGCCATCAGGCGATTGGCCAAGTGTATGGTGGCAAGGTCGTGCACGCGCCACAGGTGATGCATGGTAAAACCTCCGCTGTGCTGCATGCTAACCAAGGCGTGTTTGAAGGGCTGGATAACCCGGTTGAGGTTACCCGCTATCACTCCCTGGTGGTCGATAAAGCGAGCCTGCCCGACTGTTTACAAATCACTGCCTGGACAGGTGATGACGACGTAACCCCCGGTTTAGTCATGGGGTTTCGTCACCGCGAGTTGGATATTGAAGGGGTGCAGTTTCACCCCGAGTCGATTCTTACCCGCCAAGGCCATGAGCTGTTGGCCAACTTTTTAAAACGCGGCTGATAGCCGGTTTCACACGCTTTTAGGGGCCCCTCTGCTCATGCAAATGCGAGATGCGATTAATGCGGTGATGCGCCGCGAAGACCTCTCTTTCGATGCCATGCACGCTTTGATGCGTCAGATCATGACCGGCGATGCAAGCGATGCACAAATTGGTGGCCTGTTAGTAGGCCTCGCCATGAAAGGTGAAAGTGCCGCGGAAATTAGCGCCGCTGCTCAAGTAATGCGCGAGTTGATGAAGCGCGTTGAACTGAGTGCTGAAAACGTTGTGGACATTGTCGGCACCGGTGGCGATGGTGCCAACCTGTTTAACGTTTCCACCGCCGCCAGTTTTGTCGCCGCTGCCGCTGGTGCCCATGTGGCCAAACATGGCAACCGAAGCGTTTCGTCTTCATCGGGTAGTGCGGATCTGTTCGATGTGGCGGGCATCTACCTGGATCTCAAGCCTGACCAGGTAGCGCGCTGTATCGAGCAGGTGGGTGTAGGCTTTATGTTTGCGCCTAATCATCATCCGGCCATGCGCTATGCCATTGGCCCCCGCCGTGAAATGGGCGTGCGCACGCTGTTTAATATTTTGGGCCCGTTGACCAATCCTGCTGGTGCTCCCAATCAGGTACTGGGTGTTTACGCGCCGGAGCTGGTGCCGCTGATGGCGGAAGTGTTGCAAACCTTGGGTAGCCGCCATGTGATGGTCGTTCACTCCGAGGACGGTCTGGATGAGATATCTCTGGCCAGCCCCACCTTGGTAGCCGAGCTTAAAGCGGGTGAGATTACCCAGTACACCATTACACCCGAAGAACTGGGTATTGAGCGCCAAAGCTTGGCAACACTGAAAGCCGCCAGCGCCGAAGACAGCCTGCGCTTGGTTAAGGCCGCGCTTTCCGGTGAAGGTGCCGCTGCCGATATGGTCGCGCTAAATGCAGGGGCCGCGCTCTACTGTTCGGGCGTTGCGGATACGTTAAAAGAGGGTGTGATGGTAGCCCAGGACGCGCAAGCTTCTAAACTGCCGCTTGAGAAGCTTAGAGAGCTTTCGCACTTCACCAGCGTTTTTAAACAGTAAGAGACCACCATGACTCAACAGGCAACGCCGACTATTTTAACGCGCATTCTTGCTCGCAAAGACCAGGAGGTGGCAGAGCGCCGTCAGGCCGTTTCAGAGGCGGATTTGCTCGCGTTAGGAGAGCAGCAGAGCACCCCGCGTGGCTTTATTGAGGCGCTGAATACGCGCATCGCAACGGGTGATCCGGCGATTATCGCCGAGGTGAAAAAAGCCTCACCGTCAAAAGGCGTTATTCGCGAAGAATTTCACCCCTCGGATATCGCCAAAAGCTATGCCCAGGGCGGCGCTGCCTGTCTCTCCGTGCTTACCGACGCCGACTTCTTCCAGGGCCATGAAGACTATCTAATTGCCGCTCGGGACGTCTGCACACTGCCGGTGATTCGCAAGGACTTTATCACCCATGGCTATCAGGTCTGTGAAGCGCGGGCGATTGGTTCTGACTGTATTCTGCTGATCGTTGCTGCCCTGGACGATGCACAGCTACGCGACCTGCATCAGCAGGCCAATCAGTTGGGTATGGATGTGCTGGTCGAGGTGCACGACGCCAACGAGCTTGAGCGTGCCCTGGCACTGGATCTAAAGCTGGTCGGCATCAACAACCGCAACCTGCATACCTTTGAAACCAGCCTGAATACCACCTTGGATCTGTTGCCGCGCATTCCTGAGGGCGTCACAGTGATTACCGAATCGGGTATTCATACCCGCGATGACGTTGAGCTAATGCGCGACCACAGCGTCAACGGTTTTCTGGTCGGCGAAGCCTTTATGCGCGAAAGTGACCCGGGGTTGGCACTTAAGCGTTTGTTCTTCTAAGTAGCCCGCTTTTAGCTCGCCGGTCGTTTGGTTTTCCAACTGAGCACGGCGACGGTAAGCGCTGGCAAGAAGGTGACGGTGACGATCGCCGTGCCGAGCAGCCCGAATAGCACAATGGCCCCAACGCCGCGGTAAAGCTCGGTGCCTTCCCCAGGCAGAAACACCAGCGGCGAAAGGCCGCAAAGGGTAGTGAGAGTCGTCATGGCGATAGGCCTTAAACGGCTCTCTACCGCCTGTTGAACGGCTTCACGAACCCCCATGCTCGCCGTGCGCAGATTCTCTCTCGCCTGATGAACAACCAATATCGGGTTGTTAACCACTGTCCCTATCAAAATCAAAAAGCCCAGCATGGTGATCATATCAAACGGCTGGCTGATGGCACTCAAGCCAATTTTTGGCAACTGAGCTCCCACGGTATTCATTAGCCATAGCCCCACAATTCCCCCAGCGGCGCCTAATGGAATAGTGGCGAGGATAAGCAGCGGATAACCCCAGTGGGCAAAAATTGCCACCAGCAGCAGATACACAATAGCTAATGCAATTAACGCATTGCCGGTAAGCGCCTGGCGGGTGGCGTCTAACTGATCCCCCGCGCCGGTCACGCTGACGTTAATGTTGGCAGGGATTGCGCTCTCATTGCGCAGTGGTTCAATCACCTCACGCTGCATACGGTCGATACCGGCTTCCAGCGTCACGCTGCGAGGTGGGATGACGTCCAGCGTAACACTGCGTCGACCATCCACCCGCCGAAGGGTGGCCGTTCCCACGGTTTCGCGAATTTCGGCAAGGGTATTGAGTGGAACGCTCACACCAGAAGGGGTATAGATGGGCAGGGTGGCAAGGGCGTCCAGGTCAATATCCCCCGCCTCGGAGCCATAGCCGTAAAGGTCGATTTTCTCGTCGTCGAGATAAAAGTCATCCAGGTAGGCGCCGTTGGTGAGCACCGCGACGGTGGTGCCCAGGGCGTTGGTATCCAGGCCGACTTCTGCGGCGCGCTCCCAATCGGGATACACCTCAATCAGCGGCTGGCCAAGATCCAGGGCGGAGGGCCGCGACTGAATGCGCGGGTTGTCGAACACTGTCTCGGCGCGCTGATAAATCGCATTGGCGGTGGTGTAGAGTTCGTTTAGATCGTTACCGGCAATATCCAGCGTGATGCTGCGCGTTCCGCCGTCGTTGCTGGAGATAATCGAGCCACGGGCGGCAAAGGCGCGCATGTCCGGGTACCTTTCAAAGCGCCGGGTGAGGGCGTCCATCAAGGCTTCAATATGGGTGGGGTCGATGGTTTCTGCAATGATCCGTAGGCTTTGAGCTTCGGCTTGTATGCCCATGGTGCGAATCGGCGGGATATCGGTGTCGCCGCGTTCGAAGCCCTCTGGAGCAGCGCCTACATGGGGCTCCAGTTCTTGCTGCAGCGTTTGCGCAATGGCATCCATGGTGGCCAGGTTGTAACTCGCCGGGGCGTTCATACTGGCAAAAGTTTTGGCCTCTTCGCCTTCGGGCAGGTACTCGGCCGGGGGTGTCAACAATACAAAAATGCCGATACCTCCCATGATGCCCAGCACGATAGCGAGAAAGCGCCGGGAAGCAGTGCGGATCATGCCATCAACCACCCACAGGCAGCCGCGTACCCAGCGCGGTGATGACGTTGAGGCACTCTCCTTACCACGAAAATCGATATGCGCGCCCAGGGTGGGAATAACGGTAATGGCAACCACCATTGAGACAATAATCGAGGTTGAGATGGCCACTGCAATATCGGAGTAGAGCTGCCCGGCTTCCTGCTGAATAAAGAAGATGGGCACAAAGACTAAAATAGTGGTCAACGTTGAAGCGAGCACTGCAGGCCATACTTGCTTAACGCCCTCGAGAGCCGCTTCAAAACGCGCCAAGCCTCGGCGGCGCTGGGTCTCAATGCTCTCCAGCACCACGATGGTGTTGTCTATCGTCATGCCAATGGCGAAAGCAACACCCGCCAGCGAAATAACGTTGAGCGTGCGGCCCGCTAGCAGCAGGCCTAGAAAGGCGGCGATGGTGCAGATAGGGATGCCGATAACCCCGGCCATGGTGGCGCGGGCAGAGCGCAGGAAGGCGTACATCACCAGGGTGGCAAACAGCGCGCCCAGGCCCAGGTTAACCCAAACATTGGCAATCGATGACTCCACGTAGCGCACGTCGTCGCTGGAGAGCGTCATGCGCATGCCCTGCTCGGCTAGTAGACCTTCATTAAGCGCCGCGACTTCGTCGAGCATGGCGCGCTTGATGTCGATCACATTGGCGCCCGGTTCTCGGCGCACCTGCACGCTCAGTACCGGCTGACCGTCCGAGCTGTAAGCGCGGGATGTGAGTTCGGCGTAGGATTGGCGCACCTCAGCCACATCGCTTAGCCGGGTAACCGCGTCGCCGTCGCGGATGAGAATCAGCGCTTCAAGGCTTTCAACATCCTCAAAACGGCCTACGGTACGCAGCAGGTAGCGGCGTTTGCCGCTCTCTAGGTTACCGCCGGAGACATCCTGATTGCGGGCCTGAAGGGCGGCCTGAATATAAGCGATACTCAGTTCACGGGCGGCTAGCGCTTCGGGGTCGATCAACAGCTGCATTTGCCGTTCGGCGCCACCGGAAACCGTGACTTCTGATACGCCAGCAACACTCTCCAGGCGCGGGCGGACGTTATCTTCCAGGTAGTCGCGCATGGCGGGCATATCGAGCTGGCGCGGATTGCCCTCCCGGGGTCCAACGTTAAAGTACATAAAAGCGTTGGCGGAAAACGAGTTGGCCACGATGCGCGGCTGGTCGACGTTGTTGGGGTAGGAGGGCACCTGGCTTAGCGCGTTGTTAACCCGAATCAAGGTTTCGGTGAGATCGACGCCGAAAGGGAACTCTAGCTCGATTTCGGCGCTACCGCTGCTTGCTGTCGACTCCATGCGCTGCAGGTTAGGCACATTGCGCAGGAACTCCTCCTGCTCGATCAGGATATCCTTTTCAATATCCTGTGGCGTAGCCCCCGGCCACTGGGTCTCGATACCCACCACGCGGGTTTCCAGGTCAGGGATCATCTGTACAGGGATGCGCCAGATGGCGGCGATACCCAGAATCAGCAGGATCAGCGTAATGACGCTAACCAAGATGCCGTGACGAATAATGGCGGCAAACATAGGTGGGGCGGGCTCCTTTAGTCGTCGCTCAGGGACACGTTTTGTCCTTCTTCAAGCCGCTCATTACCGACGACGATAACGCGGTCTCCCGCTGATAGGCCCTCATTGACGGCGACCTCTCCCTGGTAGCTGCTGCCGATCTCAACCCGCTGTTCGAACGCCTGCCAAGTATCATCGCTCTGGCGGGCTAGCCAAACGCTAACGCTGCCATCCGGGCGGCGAATGAGGGCATCCCGCGGCACGCTGGGCCCGCTTTCGCCGTTAAGTTGCAAACGGCCTTCCACCGCCATACCTGGCAGCATCTCCAGCGGTGTTTCCGGCGCCGCGCGAAGCAGAAACTGCCTTGAGCTGGCATCGAGAGGAATACGCGCGAGGGTGCGCGCCGGGTGCCATTGATCGCTGCCTTCTAAGCGCACCTCTAATTGAGAGCCCTCAAAGCGTTGGAAGGCAGAGAGTGGCACCGAGAAATCTAAACGAAGTGAAGCTAAATCGACCAAGGTGAGCAGGGTATCGCCAGGGTTGACCCACTCACCGATATTGCTCTCCCGGTGGGTGACCATGCCGTCGAAGGGGGCGCGTACCTGGTGACGCTCAAGCTGCAGTTGAGCCAGCTCGTAATCTGCTCGGCGCGCTTCAAGGGTGGCCTGGGCCGCCGCTAAAGCGCTTTCACGCTGGCGGCGGTCGCTGGCGGCAAAGTTTTGCGCCGAGAGCTGGTTGGCTTCGCTTACTAGGCGCTGTGCTTCGTCACGCTCGGCTTCGGCCTGGGCCAGATCCGCGCGGGCGCGCTGGCTTTCCAGGCTAATATCGCGGGTATCCAGGGAGAGCAGCGGCTGGCCTTGAGTGACTGTGTCGCCCATCTCAACCGTTAGCTCGCTGACCTGACCCGCTTCAGCACTTGATAGCAGCGAGGTACGTGGGGCACTGACGCTGCCGGTAAGTGGCAATATCTCTATCCGGGGAGAGTCAGCAACCACCTGCGTCTCAACACGGTTTTCCTGAGCGACCGCCATGGCCCCCAGGCTCAGGGTTAAAACAGCGCCTGCGCCTAGGCGAGTCAGGGAAGAAAATAGAGATAACAAGGCAGCTCCTGAAAAAATAACAGTCAATGAACAGCGTGACAGTTTTCTGCACCGCACGCCGTTAGCTCCCTCAACGTTATACAAGGTTTAGTGTTTGTACAAACTTTAGCTGCGCTTTAGGGCAATGAGTAACGCCTGTAAAGGATGTAGCAGCACTTGTTCAGAGTAGCGCTTTACCTGGCTGCGGCAGGAGTAACCGGTGGCCAGTAACTTGCCTACGTTTTCTTCGGCCTCCACCTGGGGCTGCCACGACTGGGCGTAGATCGTTTTGGACGTAGCGGCGTTGCGGGTTTCGTGGCCGTAGGTGCCAGACATACCACAGCAACCGGTGGCCACCAGCTCAAGCTCTAACCCAAACGCCGCAAATACCTGCTGCCATGCTTTAGGGCTACCCGGTGCATTGGTTTTCTCGGTGCAGTGGGAGAGCAGCTTAAAGCCGGGGTCGGTTAGCTTAAGTTGGTTGGGCGCTAGCGTATTGATGCGGGTCGTGAGCCACTCCTGCAGCATCAGCACCTCCGGCACCGCCTCATTACCTAGCGCTTTGACGTACTCCTGGCGATAGGTGAGCGTCATCGCCGGGTCGATACCCACCAGGGGGATATCAAAGCGGGCCAAGGTGCGTAGCCGCTCGGCCTGCTTGGCGGCGGTACGTTCGAAGGCGCCCAAGAAGCCCTGCACCTGGAGTGGTTTGCCGTTCGCCGAATAGGGCATCACAAACACGCGTAGATTGAGGCGTGACAGCAGTTCCACCACGTCCATCACCAGCTTGGCTTCAAAGTGGCTGGTGAAGGCATCCTGGACAATAATCACGCTATTGGCGCGCTGCTGTTCGGTTAACAGGGCCAGTGAGAGCGGTGTTGCCTCGGCAACGCCCCAGGCGTTTAGCTGCTTTTTAACACTGGCCCGTGAAAGCGCCGGGGAGTCGCTCATGCCCAGCGTACGGCGCATCAGTTGCTCTACCCAGCGCTGGCCAATCACGGCGTTATACAGCGGTGCGGCTTTGGCCAGGGTAGGCAGCATAAACTCGGTGCCGCCAATCACGTAGTCGCGCAGCGGGCGCAGGTAACGGCCGTGGTAGACCTCCAAGAACTGCGAGCGGAACTGGGGAACGTTGACCTTGATCGGGCACTGACTCGCGCAGGACTTACACGCCAGGCAACCCGCCATGGCGTCATAAACTTCATGGGAGTAGTCGTGGTGCTGCTTGCGGCTTAGAGTATTCGCCACCCGCAGCGGAAAGCGTTTAATAAAGCCCCAGCCGCCTTCGGCTTTTTTCTTGCGCGACTCCTCAACAACATCGATTCCCGCCTGGGTCTGCAGGCGCAGCCACTCGCGGATCAGGCTGGCGCGGCCTTTGGGCGAGTGACGACGATCCCGCGTCGCCTTCCAGGAGGGGCACATGGGGTCATCAAGGTCGTAGTTGTAGCAAGCGCCGTTACCGTTGCAATACACCGCGGCGTCATAGGCCTGCCAGGCGCGCTCATCGATGGTGCGGTCAAACTGACCGCGCATGGGCACGCCATCCACCGTCAACAGATCGGGGTCGCTATCTTTGGCGATTAGCTCGCTACTCTGAGGCTTGCCCGCAGCGTCGGGCGAGGTGGAAATGCCCGCGGCCCCTGGCGGGTTAGAGAGAGGTGAGGCGATCTTGCCAGGGTTTAGCTGGTTATAGGGGTCAAAGGCGGCTTTTACCCGCTGTAGGCTGGGGTAGAGCTCACCAAAGAATTTAGGTGAGTACTCCGAGCGCACGCCCTTACCGTGTTCGCCCCACAGCAGGCCGCCATATTTCTGGGTCAGCGCCGCCACTTCATCGGACACCGCGCGAATCAGTGTTTCCTGTTCGGGATCCTTCATATCGATGGCGGGGCGCACGTGCAGTACACCGGCGTCGACATGGCCAAACATCCCGTAGGCGAGGTCTCGGGCATCCAGCGCGGCGCGGAACTCGGTGATAAAGTCCGCCAAGTGCTCCGGCGGCACGGCGGTATCTTCCACAAACGGAATCGGCCGCTTCTCGCCCTGCACATTGCCGAGCAAACCCACCGAGCGCTTGCGCATGGCGTAGACTTTCTGGATCTGCCCGCGCCCCTCGGCCAAGGTGTAGCCTAGGCGCTCAACGGTGGTGTCTTGGCTTAGGTGGTCGGTGAAGGCGCGAACCCGCTTGGCGAGGGCGCTCTCATCGTCGTCATTAAATTCGATCAGGTTAATACCACGAATCGCCGTGTTAGCGGTTGCCGGGAAGAACTCCGCCACGCTGTCCCAGACGAAGTCCTCCATGGCCAACTGCAGCACGGTGTCGTCGATGGTCTCTATGGAAGTAGGGCGCAGCGCCTGCGGCTGGGGTTGTAGCGCCTGCGGCTGAGGTTGTGAAGAGGTGCTAGCGGCCATCAGCGCTTTGGCATCCCGCAGTGCATCCATAAAACTGGTGTAGCGCACATTGACCAGAGTGGAGTGCTTGGGAATCGGCAGCACATTCAACACCGCCTCGTTCAAAAAGCCCAGCGAGCCTTCCGAGCCGCACAGCAGGCTGTTGAGGTTGAGCTGCCCCTCGCTATCGCGCAGGTGGGCCAAATCGTAGCCGGTCAAGCAGCGGTTGAGCGGTGGGAACTTGGCTGCAATCAATTCGCGCTGTTGGTCGATAATATTGGCGGCGGTGGCATGTACGCGGCCCAGAATACCTTCCTGCTGGCACTCAGCCTGCTCTTCGTCCGATGTTAAAGCGCGGCTGTGCAGGTGCTTTCCACCGATCAAAATGGTATCGAGCTCCAGCACATGATCACGGGTTTTTCCGTATTCGCAGCTGCCCTGGCCGCTGGCATCGGTAGAGATCATGCCGCCAATGGTGGCGCGGTTGGAGGTCGAAAGCTCCGGGGCGAAAAACAGCCCATGGGGTTTGAGCGCTGCGTTTAATTGATCCTTCACCACACCTGCCTGAACGCGCACCCGCCGTGTTTCCACATCGATCTCTAGGATCTGATTCATATGGCGGGAGACATCCACCACGATGCCATCGGTGAGCGACTGACCGTTGGTGCCGGTGCCGCCGCCTCTGGGCGTTAATACAATGCTGCGGTGAGTGGTTTGCGCGGCCAACCGGGTAAGGCGCTCTAGGTCTTCGGCATGCTTGGGGTAGACCGCCGCCTGGGGCAGGCGCTGGTAAATCGAGTTATCCGTTGCCAGCACCGTACGGTTGGCATAGTCGGGAGCGATTTCGCCTTCGAAGCCGCGCGTTTTAAGCGCCTGCAGAAAACGTACATACTCATTGCCCAAGCGTTCGAACGGGGCGGTACGGGTGTCCAAGGATGCAATCATAGTTGATCAAGCCGTCAGTGCCGGGGGCGCATTAAAAGAAGACCGCTACTTTACCGCAGCGGCTGCCCCGCTGCATCTCACTGTCGCGCTTTGCACTGCACCTTACTCTGCTCCCAGGGCCTCTTTTACTAGCGCTAATGAGGCATCCGACATCGGTAGCTTCAAGGCTAGTGCATGGGCGCGGGGTGACATTTTGCGCCAGGTCATCTGCACAATGCGCACCATATGGTCGTGCTCGATCTTGCGCGAGAAATCGGCAAAGTAGTTCTCTAAAAATACCAGGCAGGCGCAATCTTCCAGCGCTTGTACATCGGGATCGCGACCCAGGCCTTTCTTGCCGATTATCGTTGCGGCTCGGATGGCATCTTCGTCTGCGTAGCCTGCGTCGCGCATTAGCTGGGCGGTGGTATCGCCTGCGCGCTTTCCCTGGTCGCGTCGCCAGGTTAAGTAGCCTACGCGCCCTTCGGGGTACTCCTCACGCGGTACTAACCAGCGCTGTAAGTGCTGGGCGCGTACGGCTAAGCGCAGCACCTCAACTGGAGCGTCATGCACGCGGTCTAGCCAGTCGCTCATGCGCTGGGCATAAGCCAGTTCCTGGGGCATGGATGTGCCATCGGCAAGCGTCGTGGAGCGCGGATCCTCGGCATGCAGGGCATCGATGGCGATGAGCGTTTGATCAAAAGCGGTAGGCATAGCTGCGTTGCTCGGCTAAAAATGATGCTAATAGGTTGCCGAGAAACCGTGCGAATCACAACTGCTGTAGGGAAGGTTATGAAAATAGGGGAGCGCAGGCGCCCGCTGCTAATCACAGCGGGCGCCTACGGCCCTCTCTTTATTCACCCGGTCTTGTAGGTATCCGACTTTCCAGGCGTTTTTTCTGTGTGGTACAACCATGACGCTGTGCTGGTAGGAATAAAGTAGCTGCCAGAGGCTTTCTCATAGTGGTAGTGATGTCGCTGCCCAGGCAAGAACATAAGAATTACTTTGTCGCTGTCATGGGGCTGGAAGTCGTGGCGCGTCGCTTTCCTTCGAACAAGCGGTCACGCGACCCGGTCAAGTGCTGACGCATGAGATCACGCGCGAGTTCTGGGTGACGCTGTTCGATCGCCTCAGCGATAGCGCGGTGCTCTTCAAACACATGTTGCAGGCCATCGGGCGTTGCCTTGAGGGAGAGCCCATGAAACTGCATGCCAACGGCGATGTGATCTTCCAGTGCTTCCATTGCTGTCGCGTAATAGCGGTTTCCCGACGCCTGCGATATTGCCAAATGAAACTGAAAATCTGCGTCCTCATGATGTCGGCGACGGTTGGTTGCATCGCGCAATAATTTCAAGGCGGATTTAATGAGTTGAAGGTCTTCCTCGTTGTGCCTTTCCGCAGCCCTGGCTGCTGCTCCCGGCTCGACACTAAGGCGAAAATCATAGCAATCTTCTAAATCGGCAATGTTTTCTATCTGTCCGAAACCCAACGGTTGCCGCAGGCCGAAGCTTCGTACGAAGCTGCCAGCACCGCGCCGGGAATAGATCAGCCCTTGCTCGCGTAGTTTCTGCAGTGCGTCGCGCACGATAGGGCGAGATACCTGAAATTCTGCAGCAAGCTCATGTTCAGTCGGTAAGCGCTCGTCAGCTTGGTAAGACCCTGACTTAATCGCACGTTGCATCTGGTCGTAGACCATCTCGCCTAAACTGCGGCGTCCCGATGTGGGTTCTCGTTGATCACTCATGCGGCTTTTCCGTTAAGTTTTGCAAATCATTTCGGCGACCCTTACCAGTGTATCATCCGCGCCAAAGCCACCCGACTTAGTAATAAATACCGTATTTTCGGTTCGGCAGACGGGAAGGCCGGGAAGAATTTCACCGAGTATTTGCATTTCCAGTATATCGTTACTTAGCAGCACAGCCTCAGCCGTCGCTCCGCCCGTGAGAAACCAGGTAACGTCATTCTCTGGGGTTAGCTTTTTGAGCGACGCAGCGAGATTCGTTGCCACCGTTGCAGCCGGTATTGATGTGGCGCCGGAAGTGGCCTGCAACACGGTTATACGGGCGTTTTGCTGCGGCTCTGCGTCTAAGCATCCGTTGGGCGCCGGTATATGTACGACATCAAGTTTAGCTGAGAGCAGCGCTTTAATCTGAGCCAATGTAATCGGATCCCTTGACCCTGCGGTTATACATAGCGCTGGCGGGAACGACAACGGCAGGTCTTGCGGAGTCGCATGCTCGGCCATGTGCATTGCCAAGCGTTCTGCGAGCGCGCGTGCACCCAAAAATAGGGTGTCGGTGGTATGAGCGCCAATCCACTGATCCATCTCTTCGTCATGGAGCGTATCAGGTATACAGGCGCTGCTGGCATGGTGGCCTAGCGCATCGCCGACCGAGATTGGTGCGTCCACCCCAAAGCCGCTGACGCAGCTGTTGACAACGATCCGCTCGAATTGCGGGATTGCCGGCATGGCGACGATCCTATGGTAAGGGATTTCGTCTAGCTCAGCGGCAATCGGTCCTTTGAGCCGGGAGTCAACCTTCTTAAAAATGAGTGTGCCGCTAGGCAGTGCCCGCATCACTTGAGCGACTCGCTCTTTAGCATCCTCTGGGGAGGCGTCACGCGTTTGTGTCGAGACGGCCAAAACCTCTGGGCGTCGTTCGGCCAGCGCGCGCGCGATGGCCTCTGGTGAGGTCACGGCATAGGTGCGAAACCCATACCGTGCAAATGCTGCGCTAGAGTCGAGTGCACCGGTGAGGTCGTCAGCAATAATGATGAGTCTCAAAGCTTCTATCTTGGGCGCCATTGGGGATCTCTTTTTTATTTCGCTGAACCGTTATTTCCAATCACCTGCAGGCCTAGAGATAGCTTTGGCTATTCAAAGCGATGGGGCTGAGGCCTGGTGGTTTTTAAGTGCCGTGAATTAGAGCGCAGCTCGGTATATCGCAAGCACATCGTCAACGGTCATATCGCGTGGATTATTGTCCATCAAGCGGCGAATACCATGTGCTTCTTCGGCCCAGGTAGACAGGTCTTCTTCTTGAGCGCCATGTTTGGCAAGCTGCATCTCGACGCCGAGATCTCGACAAAAGGCATACGCCGAATCAAACAACGATCCAGCGGAGCCATCGAAGTGAAGTCCCAGCGCACCTGCGATTTCGCGCGTCTTTTCTGAGTGCACAGACTCATTAAAGGCAAGCACGTGTGGAAAAATGATCGCATTAGATAGGCCATGTGGAAGACTGAGGCGTGTTCCCAGGGGATAGGCGAGGGCATGGCCCGCGGCGGTATTTACTGGTCCTAGACAGATTCCGCCGTAATACGAGGCGAGCATCATGCCGGCGCGTGCTTCGGTGTCCTGACCATCGGCGACCGCGCGTGGCAGGTATTTGCCGATCAAGGACATTCCCATTCGCGCATAGCCGTCGATCAGGTCGTGCGCGTTGATGTTGGTGAATGCTTCGACACAGTGCGCCATGGCGTCGATTCCGTTCGCCGCGGTGACAGCAGGCGGTACCGAGTAAGTAAGCACGGGGTCGAGTACGGCGAAATCGGCCAGCAAATATGGGCTTTCAACTGCGATTTTCGACTTCGAATCCGGATCAGTGACCAGGGCGCGAATACCCGCCTCGGACCCGGTGCCGGCGGTTGTTGCCACTTGGGCGAGGAGAGTGCGGCGCCCCTGCACGCGGTTCGGGCCCGCAACGTCCTTAAGCGCTTGTTCACCGTCCCAAAGTGCGGCGACCAATTTGGCGATATCCATCACCGAACCGCCGCCGAGACCCACGACCAGATCAGGCCGGCATTCGCGGGCGAAAGCAATTGCCCGTTCAAGTACACTGGTGTCGGGTTCGGGTGTAACGTCAGCGAATATGGTGACGTTACCCGGCAGCTCTAGTGCGTCGGCATAGCTGGCCGTGTGCTGGTCAGCGATGACGAGCGATCGCTCGACCCCAGCCGCCCATGAGCCTAAACGAGCAGAGGCTCCGGCCCCCACTTCCAGCCGCTTAGGCTGGTGAATAGTGATCGGTTTATCGATTGCGCTCATGCTTTGTCCTCATGCTCAAGTTGTTCCATTCGCGTCAAGACCGACGCACGCTCCTCATCAGAAAGCTCAATGAACGGCGGGCGAACGCGTGTCCAACTATCTAGGCCACGGCGACGGGCTAGCATCGTCTTGACGGTGGGTAGCTGAACGTAGGCATTGGTGAGTTCGCGCCATGCATTGATGCGCGCCTGTGCCGACTCAACCTCAGCCTGGTGCGTGGGATCATTCCATTTATCGAAGACGATGCGTAAATCCGCCGCGACCAAATTCGAGCTGGCCGTAATGCAACCAGCGCCTCCTGATTGCAAAAGCGGCAGCATCAGCGGGTCGGCCCCGGCCATCACAGCGCAATCTGGACACTCGGCGATGGTGCGGCGCATGTTGTCAAGATCACCTGAGCTGTCTTTGATCCCGATCACAATGCCAGGGTAGGCGGCTTGCAAGCGAGTAATGAGCGCCTGCGAAATCGCGACCCCGGAGATCTGAGGAATGTGATAAAGGATCACGCGCAGCCGGTCATCGGTGACCTGGTCGATAATGTCGGCATAGGCACGGAAGAGCCCTTCGTCACTGACGCACTTGTAATAAAAGGGGGGCAGCAGCACGACCGCCTTTACGCCAGCCTCGACCGCGTGTCGCGTCAGCGCTACGGTGTCCGCCACACTGGTTTGTGCGGTTCCTGGCATCAGCCGCGATGGCGCGATACCGGCTTCAATCACCCGCTCAAGGAGCTCCTGTCGTTCTTTCAGACCCAACGAGTTTGCTTCACCGGTTGTGCCAAGGAGGGCGATACCGTCGCAGCCTTCTTCGATAAGCGCATGACAATGCTGTGCAAAGGCGGCGTGATCAGGGCTTCTGTCCTGGGTAAAGGGGGTGGCGGCGGCACAGTACACGCCGCCGAAATCGTTGGTTGTCATGATGTGTACCTGCCTGCTACCAGTTTGCGCGCATAGGCAATGGCAGCTTTCATGTTGGTGTGGTTGGCCTTACCAGTGCCGGCGATATCGAAAGCCGTGCCGTGATCGACTGACGTGCGATCGATCGGCAGTCCCACCGAGACATTCACCGTCGAGTCGAAGGCGATTAGCTTGATCGGAATATGGCCCTGATCGTGGTATTGGGCGATCACTAAGTCGAATTCACCCTGGTAGGCGCGATAATAGACAGTGTCAGCTGAAATGGGCCCTTCAACGTTCATGCCTTCGTCATGCGCCATGGCGACAGCTGGCTTGATCTTTTCAATATCTTCATTGCCGAATAAGCCGTTTTCGCCACAGTGAGGATTAAGTCCTGCGACGGCAATACGGGGAGACTCGACACCCATACGGCGCATATGCTCGTAGCCGGCGCGAATCGTCACGAGTACTTGCTCGGGAGTCACGCGCTCAATGGCATCTTTTAGTGAGACATGAGTCGATACGTGGATCACTTCCAGCCGCTCAGATGCCAGCAGCATGTAGGCCGCATCCGATCCCGTTAAAGTGCGTAGCATGCCTGTATGGCCATCATAATGATGACCAGCCGCGTTCAGCGACTCCTTGTTAATCGGCGCTGTGACAATGCAGCCAATTGAGCCGTCTTGAGCCGCCCGAACCGCCGTCTCAATAAAGCGAAAAGCGGCATCCCCAGCCGCGTGGCTAAGTTGGCCCCAGGGCAATGGAGCACCCGGAATGTCTACATCCTCGACTAAGCCTGAAAGGTCAATGGATGTGCCGACTGCCTTTTGGGCTGCCTCTAAGGTCGCCAGGTTGCCAAAAACGCGCGTTTTCGTTCGCTCTTCGGGCGTCATCTCGGCCAGCGCCTTGATGGTTATTTCGGGGCCGACTCCAGCGGGGTCGCCCATAGTAATACCGAGAATATCGCTCATACGGCTGCTCCGTTTATCCAATCAAGGCTGAGCCGAACATGCTTGATAGCTCGGCGGTATAAGGTGTAGGCGATTTCCACCTGCCCATTGTCTCGCTGCAGAATGACGGGGTAAGACAACTCTTTGTTGTGGCCGTCCACCGAGTTGTTGGAGAGGCATGTGCCTGTGGCCTCCTCGATAACGACTTGATAAGAGAAGGTGCGTCCATCGTCTTCGGAAAGGCATAGCGCCAAGGGGGCGCGTGGAACACCCCAGATCGGCTGGCAGCCGCCCGAAGCATTTGGCCGATCATCCTCCTCGCCTAGCTCGTCATACAGAGACTCGCGGCGATCCTGAGACATTGCTGCTGATACTGGATTGCAGACCATAGCGATTCGCCCATCGGCGAGCCGTGTCACGCCAATTGAGGAGTTGTTGTTAGGTACGTTGGTGGGCGTGGGGGATGTCCAGGTTTGACCGCCATCGAGGCTTTCTGAACGGTGTACGAAATCTGCTTGGCGGCGACGATAGAAGGCTACCAGCTTATCGTTTTCGAGCGTCACCGTTGACATGTGAACAGCCCCTGGCGAATCAGGCACGTCTGCAATTGCCCATGTTTCGCCTCGGTCTTTCGAGACCGCTACTGCAGCCGTATCGTAGCTGCCATTCCAGCGTTGGCCTGGGCGAGGGTTACAGCGAAATAGTGGCAGCAACCACTCGCCGTTCTGCCTAACACTCAGTGGGGCGCGGATAAAGGTTCCATCCGGCAAACCCAGGTCACGGCTGGGGCCACTGGTTACATGCGCGCCCTTTACCTCAAGTCGGCGCATGATCACCCTGGCTTCATCCTGATTGCCCGAAGGTTGAGCCGTATTGAACAGAATTATTTCGCCCTCGGGCGATATAAAGATGATTGGATTTTGTTCAGACCGGGTCGCGTCGCCGGTAAGGCGTTGCGCGGGTCCCCAGGTATCTGCGTTAGGCGACAGCACTGATGCGTGAATGGAGATATCCGACTTGCCTTCGAGTGTTCCCCCGAACCACGTGCAGAGCAGTGCGCCATCGGGAAGGGCGGATAGGAAAGCGGCATGATTTTGTACGGCTGCTGACGGCAGAATAGCTTCGGTCCCGCCAGGGCGCGAGACGGAGGCCCCGTTCATTTTTGCTGCGATTTCGTCAGGTGTCATTTTTTGTACTCACTCCTTAGCGGCATGGGTGTGTTATCGCTGCCTTTATGACGATGAGCATCATCATTGGAAAAGATGTTGTCAAGTTATAGAGTAAAAATAAGCGTATAGACTAAAGGGTTATTTGTTTTAAAAATTCTTTATTAACAATGACTTATTTTTATATATTTTCTTAATATGAATTTTATGTATTTCCGTAATTGACAACATTGTTGGCTGAAGCCATTGTGGTAGGACGCTGAGCGTTGAGAGAGATCATAGATGTCAATAGGCGTGAAGAGGAGCAACAGCATTGATAAATTGCAGGTCACTGATTCAGTGCCTTCGATTTTTATTGCTGTTGTATGCGACTGCCTCACTTCGGTTGAATCTTTGCGCAGTCGATATCGTATGCGGCGCCTTTACGAAGTCGCCCTGAGGCCCAACGTTACAGACCGCTAATACAATCACACAAGAGCGGGTTAAACGCTTAGTTTGTGTTAAAGGAGAACAAACAATGATTTTAGAAAAGACTATGTTGCACAAAACAACAGTTCTATTGTTGTCAGGAGCTTTGTTTACCGTCATTAGTGGTTGCTCGAATGAAGATTCTGAGCAAGCTTCCGCAAGCGAAGAAACAGTGAAGTTGGTAGCTGCGACGATTACACCTAAGAACTCACTGCTAGCGAGAGCGCTTACAGCATTTGGCGAAGAAATTGAAAGTCAGAGTAACGGAGAGATCGAAGTCACCGTTCACACTGATGGAACCCTAGGCAACGCCTCAAGCTTATATCAGTCAGTCATCTCTGGTGATATTGATATGATCTACTCAGACTCAGGCTGGTTCGCTGAACAAAATCCCGTGTTTGAAGTGCTGGGTGCTTATTATCTGTTTAAAGATAGAGAACATTTCGAATCTATCGTGAATACAGAAGGTGAACTTTCATATTTCGAGGATTTGCTTCTAGAAAATCCTGGTTTGAAGACAGTTATGTATGAGGGCGGCCTGGAAAGAAATATCATTAGTACCTTCCCCATTAATTCTGTTGAAGACCTAGAAGGGCAAACAATGCGCAGTGGCACAGGGTCTACTGAGCTTGAGTGGTGGCGTAACTTAGGGGCTGACCCCACGAGCATTGCCTTTAACGAAGTATACTCTGCGCTACAAACAGGCGTCGCAGATGGGTCGCAAAATAGTTTAGATGCAATGATTCAACAGCGGTTTGGCGAAGTAGCCAAATACATAGCTAGAACACAGCACCGTTTAGATCTTGGTTTTGTGGTCATGAATAACGAACGATATGAAGCATTGTCTGGTGAACATAAAGACGCAATCGAAAGAGCACGGGATGTCGTTCAGCCTGAATATATCAGTAAAGCTTTTGAAAAAACTGAAGAAGATATCGCAACGTTAGAAAATGATTTTGGTGTGAGTTTTACAGATCCTGATCGAGAGAGTTTTATTGAAAGATCGCGGGTTCAGTTAAATGAATTGGCTGAAAAATATGATGTGGAAGATGTCGTTAACGAAACCTTTAACTGATAGTGAGTTTGTACTGCCCTAAGGTTTGAGGGTAGTACCTCTTTGGAGGTTGTGACATGTGGAATGAAAAAATTAATTCTTTACTGTTAAGATCGGTATCATTGATAGGTATGTTCATGCTGGTGCTAATTTCAGTAACGTTGTTTACTGGGGTGATCACAAGGTATGTGTTCTCTTATTCCATACCGGAGCTAGAGGTGTTAAGGAAGTTTTCTCTACTGTGGCTTGTTTTTTTGGGGTCTGCTATAGCAGTAAAGGAAAAGGCACATTTGGAAATTGACATACTCTCGGATTATTTGAGCGAAAGAGGAACTAAAATAAGAGATGCCATCGTCTATTTTCTTACTCTTGTGGGTATTGTGATACTGGTTTTTATTGGCGTTGCTGCTTTCAAGTCAGGGTTGGTTAGGTCGGAATTAGTATCGATTCGATTTCTTTCTTCGCAGCCTTCCCTAATTTATTATTATTCAGCATTCTTGGTGGGCTCGATACTCATGGTTTATTTTCATTTGCTCAATGCTAGGGGCTTGTTTTTTAAGAAACATAAAAAAGAGGTTCAAAGTAAATGATTTTGCTGACAATCATTTCTGTTTTCCTTGTTTGCTTGTTGATTGGCGTTCCTGTTGCGTTCAGTATAGTTATCGCTGCAGCGATTCCTATCATCTTCGAGCCGCTCGTAAGCTTGACTCAAGCTAGTTCTGTTATGATCGAGTCCTTTTCAAGCTTTACACTGTTAGCGATCCCGCTATTTATTTTTTGTGGTGCGTTGCTCAACCTAACAAAAGTAACAGATGACTTAATTTATATATCTAAATCCTTAGTGGGTAACTTGAAAGGCAGCCTGGCACATATAAATATTGTAACGAGTGTGTTTTTTGGGGCTATATCGGGCTCTTCAGTAGCAGATGTTGCATCGCTAGGCCGAATTTTAATACCTGCCATGGTAAAAGCAGGTTACAGCAAAGAGTTTGCAGCAACGATAACCGCTGCATCTTCTACCATAGGGTCGATAATACCTCCTAGTATTTTATTAATAGTGTATGGTGCTTTATCACAGACCTCTGTCGCTTCGTTGTTTATAGCAGGGATTATTCCAGGGGTTCTGATTGGTGCAACCCAAATGTTTTACGCCTACTATTATGCTCATAAAAATAATGTTGGGCCTGTGAGTAATGAACTTCTTGGTTTAAGTGAGGATGATAAGCTTTCCAAGCGGTTGGCGATCAAGAAAAGCATTTTTCCCGTTAGTTTGTTTTTAATTGTCATTGTGGGGATAATGGCAGGTGTATTCACCGCAACGGAAGCCGCCGCGATTGCCGTGGTGTATGTATTTGTTGTGGCCTTCTTTATTAAAAAGGAAAGAAGCTTTAAAAATTATAAAGAAGTTATGCACAGGGCTGTGACGGATTCAGCCTCTATCTATATATTGATTGCCGCTGCTTCGTTTTTATCTTGGGTCTTATCTTATTATCAAGCGCTAGATCCAGTCATTAGTTTTATTATTGAAAATGATTTTAACGCCTTTACTTTTTTATTAGTGCTGGTGTTGCTGTATTTTATCCTTGGTACCTTTATGGAGCCAAATTCAGCCATGCTAATCTTTGTGCCTATGTCCGTTCCTGTTATACGCGAATTAGGCGTTGATCCGGTTGTTGCAGGTATTGTAACGGTGATGGCTATTCGGCTGGGGACGGTAACGCCGCCTTATGGGTTGTCTACTTTATTGTCAGCAAAAATAGCCGGTACAAACGTACTGAAAATGATGAAACATATTGTCATTTTTGTCATTATTTACCTTGTGTCTATACTTAGTATTATTGTATTCCCGAAAATTGTGACATTCCTACCGGACTTGTTGATGTAATAAGCCATCAATTAGTAATTGAATTCATTTTTGAGGTTAATGGCGATGATGTTAGCTGATAAGGTAGCGATCGTAACGGGTGCTAGTAGAGGTATAGGCAGGAGTATTGCTAATACGCTGGCTGAGAATGGAGCCTCTTTAACTATTGTTGGTACAAACTTAAAGCTGTTAAATGAAGTTTACAGCGATGTGGAAAAAATGGGAAGGGAGTGTCTGGTTTTTGCTGGGGATGTTACTAATCCTGAAACTGCAGAAGAGGTTTCTAAGAAAACAATAGGACTTTTTGGGAAGATTGATATATTGGTAAATAATGCTGGCATTAATATGCGCAGCGCTACTTTAGATGTTGAGTTAGAAGATTGGCATCATGTAGTCGATGTTAACCTGAATGGAAATTTTTATTTCAGCAAGGCAGTTTTATCTCATATGGTCGAGAGGGGTTGCGGTAAAATTGTTAATGTTAGTTCTAGTACTGCTAAGTCGGGGCATAAGAATGCTGCCCCTTCATATGGAGCATCTAAAGCTGGTGTTGATTACTTAACAAGGCATCTTGCTCTTGAGATGGCAAGGTATAATATAAATGTTAATGGTGTTAGTCCTGGTCCTATTGAAACCGATATGATTAAACAATGGTCAGATGATTACTTTGAAAAAGTCACATCTAATGTGCCTTTGAAAAGATTAGGAACACCTAAAAATGTAGCAGATGTTGTGCTTTTTCTTGCGTCCAGTATGTCTGATTTTCTCACTGGAGAAACTATTAATGTTAACGGTGGGACTTATATGAATTGATGTTTTCGTGATTGTTTTGATGCTTGGAATTTTTCTTTATTCCTGGGTTTGGAGCTTGAAACTGTCCATCGTCAACTGAGTCTCCAAATGAACAAGGGCATTGGCCCTGCTTCGTAGATGTTCTTTATCACGTCAATTTGAACGGTATCCAAAGTCTTTAGCACTCCGAAAGAAGCTGTACGAACAACGCGAGACAACGTGATGGCATGTATCGGCATTGATGCCAGCAAACTGAAGTTTGAGCCCGTGGCAAACCAACGTTATTGGTGTTGGAAGCGGCTATGCGGAATTGGCGCATATTGCGTTTGGCGTGTTGAAGTCCCAAAGTAAATATTAACTGCAAGGAGGGTAAATCCCCCTTGCAGTTGCTATCGAGAGACGGTATCAAAGCATCCCTGCCTACACCTAGCATTTGCCGGGTGTTTTTCTGTGACGGGATGCTTGCTGATCGCATAATGAGTTGCGCTTCTTTACACGCTATAAATGCCTGAGTTCATACTAGCGGCGGTTGTAGATCTCTTCATTGAGCTCCCCTTCGCTTTTACCTACCAGGGTTGTCACCATCAAATCACCGGCAACGTTGACGCTGGTGCGTGCCATATCAAGGATCCTATCAATCCCCGCGACCACGGCGATAGCTTCCAGCGGCAGACCAACCTGGGCCATCACAATCGAGAGCATAATCAGGCCAGCGCCTGGTACGCCTGCGGTACCAATGGAGGCCAGTGTGCCGGTGGCGACAATCATGCCGTAATCCATCATGCTCAAATCAGTGCCAGTCATTTGGGCGATGAATAGCACGACCACGCCCTGGTAAAGCGCGGTGCCATCCATATTGATGGTGGCGCCTACCGGTAACACAAACCCTGAAACCCCTTCGGAAACGCCCAGGTTCTTCTGCGCGCAACGTATAGAGACCGGCAGGGTGCCCGCAGAAGAAGCGGACGAGAACGCCACAACAATAGCGTCCAGACTGCCCTGCAAATAGCGCATGGGGTTTAGCCGCCCCAGTAGCGAGATCAAACCCGAGTAGATCACCAGCACGTGAAGAATGCTGGCCAGGTACGCCACGCCAATCAACTTGGCCAGCGGCAGCAATATCTCTAAACCGTACTGTCCGGAGACGTGGGCGATTAAGCCAAATACGCCGAAGGGCGCAAACGCCATCACAATGCCGGTGAGCTTGTACATTGCCTCGGCAAAGCTATCGAAGACCTTCATGACCGGCTCGCCTTTATCGCCGATCAACGTCAGCGAAATACCTAAACCAATGGCAAACACAATGATCTGCATAATGTTGCCGTTGGCCAGGGCGTCCAACGGGTTACGCGGCACTAAGTTAACCAGAATAGAGACCAGCGATGGCGCTTCGTTAGCGGCCACTTCAGAGTCAAAACTTAAATCAACGCCCACGCCCGGCTGCAGCAGGGTGGAAAGTACCAGACCAATGGAGATAGCAAAGGCGGTGGTGACCAAATAGAGCGTAATGGTACGCGCGCCAATACGACCCATTTTCTGGGGGTCGCGCATTGAGGTAATACCCACCACCAGAGTGGAAAACACTAGTGGCACAATCAGCATCATAATGGCGTTAATAAAAATATCGCCCAGCGGTTTAAACACGCTGGCGGTCTCACCTAATAGCGCGCCTGCCAAAATACCCAACGCCAAGCCGGCGAGAATCTTCTTCCATAGGGCAATTCGTCGCCACCAGGCAAACTTTCCTTGCTGTGCTGTCTCCTGCACTGCGCTTCTCCTGTCAAAAGTGTTAAAACCTATTATTTATCGATTCGTTAGACGAATCGGCGGGCACTCTATCACTTTTGGCTAACGGGCTGGGATGGATATGCCGAGTGGTCATAGCACATACAGTCGATTCGATAACTGAACCTTGCTTAGCGATAGTGCAAACTTATTACGTGCCGCTACCTTCTAGCAGCGCTATGCGCTGCATTCGCGGGTGCGCCGTAGGCTTACCACGCGCTACTGGAGTGTGGCGTTAGCTAGTGCTGACTTCTCTGGTGCTGGAGCCTTTTAGCGTAGCTAAACGTGCGTCTGGTGATACCGGCCATAGCTCCTCGCCGCGCTTTTGCCTACAATAGACCCCTTTATGCACGCGCATTGGCGCGGTGCTTTTATTGTTTTCAGGCCAAGGGACAGGATTCATGCTCGATCCGAAACTGCTGCGCGGTGATCTTGACACGGTTGCTCAACAACTGGCCCGGCGGGGCTTTGTGCTTGATAAAGCGGGATTGCAGGCGCTGGAGTCGCGTCGCCGCGAGCTGCAAACGCAAACCGAGCAGCTGCAAAATGAGCGCAATATGCGCTCCAAAGCGATTGGTAAAGCCAAAGCCAACGGTGAAGATATTCAGCCGCTGCTGGATGAAGTCAGCGATTTAGGCGATCGCCTGGATAAAGCCAAGCGCGAGCTAGCCGACGTCCAGGAAGAGTGGGACGACGCTATCAGCGGTATTCCCAACCTGCCCCATGAAAGCGTGCCGGAAGGCAAAAGCGAAGACGAGAATGTCGAGCTGCACCGCTGGGGCACGCCGCGGGAGTTTGATTTCGAGGTGTTGGATCACGTTGATCTGGGTAAGCAGTCGGGTTATCTCGATTTTGAGCTGGCGGCTAAAATCACTGGCGCTCGCTTTGCGGTCATGCGCGGGCCGATAGCGCGCCTGCACCGGGCGTTGGCGCAGTTTATGCTGGATACCCAAACCGAACAGCACGGCTACGAAGAGTGCTACGTGCCGTATATGGTCAACCGCGATTCGCTGATGGGCACCGGCCAACTGCCGAAGTTTGGCGAAGATTTGTTCAAGTTGGACGATGAGCGCGAGTACCACCTGATTCCCACTTCAGAAGTACCGCTGACCAACTTTGTACGCGATGAAATTGTCGAGCAGGCAGCGCTGCCGATGAAGCTTACCGCACATACGCCCTGTTTCCGCTCCGAGGCGGGCTCGCACGGGCGCGATACCCGCGGAATGATCCGCCAGCATCAGTTCGATAAAGTCGAGATGGTGCAGATTGTGGAGCCGGAGAAGAGCTACGAAGCGTTGGAAGAGATGCGTGGTCATGCAGAGGCGATCCTGCAGGCACTGGCGTTGCCGTATCGCGTAGTGACGCTATGCACTGGGGATATGGGCTTTGGGGCCACGAAGACCTACGACTTGGAAGTGTGGCTGCCCAGCCAGGAGACTTACCGGGAGATCTCGTCTGTCTCTAACTGCGAGGATTTCCAGGCCCGGCGTATGCAAGCGCGGTATCGCCATCCGGATTCCAAAAAGCCGCAGTTGCTACATACGCTGAACGGTTCAGGGCTGGCGGTTGGTCGTTGCCTGCTGGCGGTGCTTGAAAACCACCAGCAGGCAGATGGCTCGGTGATTATTCCTGAGCCGCTACGTCGCTATCTGGGCGGCGTGGAGCGTCTGGCCCTTTAAGCGCCCACTCAACGCTAACCCCGGCATCAATGCGGATGGTGCCGGGGCTGTAATCGCTGGCGGCACTGGATTGACTGGCGCCAGCGGCATCGCTTTCTGCACGCATCGCCATCATGCGCGGCTGGAAGATAGGTGATTGCGTCTCTTCAATGCGCTGCACATGACCAAGCTCAGCATCTAAGCTGTCGGCCATCAGGTTTGCTTTGTGTTGCGCTTTCTCCAGCGCTTTGACCAGCGCTTCGTCAGTGGCAGCGTCGCGGTCTTGTAGGTCAAACTGCACGCCATCCAATGAGTTAACACCAGCGGCTATTAGCGCGTCTAACACCTCGCTTAACTGACCAAGGTCGGTGAGTTCGACGGTGATCGGGCGCTCAAGACGTGTGCGCTGCAGGGTCTCATGCTCGCCATCTTCATTGCGTGGCCCTTGAATATGCTCAGGATAGACATTTAGCGAGCCTGCATTGATGGCATTGCGTTCAAGGCCGGTGGCTTCCATTTGTTCGATTAATTCGCTGGCGCGGGTCTCTAAGCGCTCGCGGGCATCGCTAAGTGCGCTACTATCGCTCTCTTCCAAGGTGGAAAGGGCGGGTGTGTTTTCCCACAATCGTGCATTCAGGGTGGCCTTGTCGGGTTCTACCTCAACCCAAGACTGCGCTTGAACATGCAAGCTTGGCTGGGGCGGTGTTGACGGTGAAGCGTGTGCAAAAGGAGCGCTAAGGAGTGCCAATAGAGCGCCGCCTAGTAGGCCATTGCGTAAACGTTTAGAGCCTGGTTTTTGAAGGTTAGCTGGTATGGCTTGCATAAATGTTTTCCTTAGTGAGCGGGCAGTGGCGCCGCCAAGTTAAAACCGGGTATAAATCATTCAAGTAGACGTAGCTTTGAAGCGAAGTAGAAAAGAAAGTTCAGCACGGAAGAGTGGTCGCAAAACAGTTGCTTATTATTTGCACGGTTTGTGCAATATGCCGAATGCAGCCATTATATATGGACAACAAGCTAGGGATAGATTATGTCGAACTTGTCGGACGAGGATTACCGCAGTATTCCCCTCAATGCCACCTTGGCGCTCGCTGCGCTGGTAGTGATTATTGCAGGAATGAAAGCAGGTGCTGATTTATTAGTGCCGCTGCTGCTCGCAATATTTATCGCAGTAGTATGTACCTCTCCAGTGCAGTGGCTGCATCGCTGTGGGCTGAGCATGCGGCTGTCAGCCTTGTTAACCCTGATGGTGTTGCTGGCGTTTATATCGCTGATTGGCCTGCTAGTGGTCAATAGCTTTAGTACCTTCGTGACGGCGTTGCCGGAAATAGAGTCGCGGCTTTATGAACAGTATTGGAACTTGCTCAATGCACTCTCCTCTCGAGGGTTAGCGATTAATCCTGACCAGATCAACTCGCTCTTTGAGGGGGAAGATGAAGGCTCCTGGATGCCGGCGCTATTGAGTCAGCTTGGCAACCTCTTTATGCAGAGCATCATTGTTGGACTGCTGGTCATCTTCATGCTGTTCGAGACGTTGAATGTGCGCGATAAAATTTCCCGCGCACTGGAAAATCCGGCACCTAGCTTGAAGCGTTTTAGTGAGTTCAGCTTAACGCTGAAGCGCTATCTAGCCGTAAAAACCATGATTAGCCTGGCCACCGGGGCGCTGGTATGGCTCTCTTGCATGATTGTAGGCGTGGATTTTCCGCTGTTGTGGGGCGTGTTGGCCTTTGCGCTCAACTTTATTCCCAATATTGGCTCCGCGCTGGCGGCGATACCCCCCGTGTTGCTGCTGCTGGTCTCCCAAGACGGCGGCGCTTTTCAAGCGTTACTGCTAGCCTCTGCTTATTTGGTCATCAACTTTGTGCTCGGCAATCTGATTGAACCGCGGGTAATGGGGCAGGCGTTGGGGCTTTCTACATTTGTGGCGTTTTTATCGCTGGTGGTATGGGGGTGGATCTTTGGTGCGGCGGGGATGCTACTTTCGGTGGTACTAACGATGACGTTGAAGATCGCACTTGATAGTCACCCACAAACACGTTGGATCGCTAGGCTGTTAGGGCCTGGAAAGCGCCGTGTAAAAGATATTCGGGTAAGCGATGCGAGTCTGCCGCCGTGGAAGCGCAAAAATTAGGTAGGAAATTTAGCGAAGGCGTGTTACCGCCGACAGAGTCGGCGGCTATTACAAGTGCTACACATTCATCAGGCGTTTTGTTCGATGAATTGCGTCAGTTGTGACTTAGATTGCGCGCCAACCAGTGAAGCGACTTTGGTGCCGGATTTAAACAGCATGACGGTAGGTACACCGCGGACGCCTTGCTCGGCAGCAATTTCTGGTGCGTCGTCTACATTGACACTAACAACTTTCAGGCTTTCCTGACGTTCTGCAGCTACTTCATCAACGACCGGGGCCATGACCTTGCATGGGCCACACCAGGGCGCCCAGAACTTCATTAGCACAGGCTGTTCAGCGTTGAGGACTTCTTGCTCAAAATTGGCGTTGGTGACATCAACATTATTAGCCATTTGCTTCTCCCGTTTGCGTTGCTCTTACTGTTTCGTTGCCTCAAATGGAGCAACGGTCATTACGCGATCCATTGGTGCTCTTTCAGTGCGCCTCGTGTCTATCGCGACAAGTGTGGGCAGATGTTAGCGGGCGCGAAGGTTGCTGGCAAATTTCCTGCACAGTGAGTTAACTAAATAGCAGAAATTAAAGGGTGCTGGTAGGGCGTTTTTTTTATAATATAAAAGTATTATTTTGGTGTTTTTTATTCTATATGGTGCTGTAGAGTGCCGAGTGTGACGACACGATCCGTCAGACGTGATGTGGCATCAGCGCCTGTGTGTGCTTAACGATTCGGCCTACATCAAGATACGGTCTACATAGATCTGTATAGAGAATAAATAAGGTGAGGATATGAAGCTACAACAGCTCCGCTATATCTGGGAAGTCAATCGACATAACCTGAACGTCTCGGCCACAGCGCAAAGTCTATTTACCTCACAGCCGGGGATCTCTAAACAGATACGTTTGTTAGAAGATGAGCTTGGCGTCGAGATTTTTGCGCGCAGTGGCAAGCACTTGACACGTGTGACGCCTGCTGGGCAGTCAATTATTGACCTGGCCGGGCAGGTACTGCGTCTCACCGAAAACATCAAGCAGGTGGCTCAAGAGCATAGCGATGAGCGCCGCGGTAGCCTGGCCATTGCTACGACCCATACCCAGGCCCGTTATGCGCTACCGCCCATTATCAGCGAATTCACCCTTAAATATCCTGATGTGGCGCTGCATATGCAGCAGGGTACGCCCAAGCAGATCGCACAGATGGTCAGTGAAGGCCAGGCCGATTTCGCCATCGCGACCGAGTCGCTGGAGCTATTTACCGATTTAGTGCTGCTGCCCTGCTATCGTTGGAACCGCTGCGTACTGGTGCCTAAAGGGCACCCGCTAGCCACTCATCAGGGCCCGTTGACCCTGGAGGCGCTCGGTGAGCATCCATTGGTTACCTACGTGTTTGGGTTTACCGGTCGCTCGCAGTTAGACGATGCCTTCAAAGCGAAAGGGTTAACGCCCAATGTGGTGCTAACCGCCGCCGATGCAGACGTGATCAAGACCTACGTACGGCTGGGCATGGGGGTTGGCATTGTGGCGCATATGGCTGTGGACGAGGCGCTTGATGATGACTTGGTGGCACTGGATGCAAGCCACCTGTTTGCCAGCTCTACGACAAAAATTGGTATCCGTCGTGGCACCTTTATGCGCGGTTACATGTATGATTTTTTGGAGCGCTTTGCGCCTCATTTAACCCGCGACCGGGTTGATGAAGCATTAACGGCAGGCCCGCGCCATGAGCAGTCGTTGTTTGACGACCTGGACCTGCCGGAGTATTAACCCGCAGTGTGGAGTTAGTGCTGCAAATGTAGCCCGCACTCGCGCTTCTCTTCCACCTTGGTAGGGTCGAAGTAATCGAAGTTATTGGGCAGATTATGCGCCTGTAGATACTGGTACATATCTTTGGCGCTCCACTGCAGCAACGGGGCAACTTTCAATAGGCCATCGCTGTTGCGACTAACCGGCTGCATTTTTGCGCGCTCGGGGGTGTCCTCAGCGCGCAGTGCGGTGAACCATACGTCGGGCTGCATTTCACGCAGCGCACGCTCGAAGGGCTCGATTTTAACTTCCTGAGTAAAGGCTGCGTGGCGCGGGTCGTCGATACCCGGCATGGGGCCTTCCAGCGCCTCGCGGTGGGCGCGCGTGCGCCGGGGTACAAAGCTCACGATGTTCAGGTTGAGTTGTTGAATCACTTCGTCAGCGAATTGATAAGTTGCTTCGGTGTTGTAGCCGCTGTCCATCCACACAATGGGTATATCCGGGCGCACCTGGGTCACCATATGCAGAATCACCGCCTCAAAAGGGCGAAAGTTGGTGGTGCAAATAGGTCGTGCACCCTGGGTCAGCGCCCACTCAACTAACCCTTGAGGATTATTTGCGAAATCTCTGTTAATCGCTTCAAGCTCTGAGGACATACTGCCTCCTAATCGGAAATTAAATAATACTGACTAGGCTACCAAACAGGAGGCAGCGAACCCCAATACCGTTTAGTTTGGCTTTTATATTCCTTTTTGATATAGAGCTCGCACTGCTTATTCCAAAGCGCCAATAAGGTGGCGAATTTTATCCAGAGTCTCGGTGTACTCTTCGTCCGCTTGAGAGTCTGCTACTAAGCCCCCTCCGCCCCATACATGCAGTCTTCCCGCCTCGGCAACCATAGTGCGAATAGCGATGGAGGTATCCATGCTGCCACGTACATCGACATAGCCAAGGCTGCCGCAATAAACACTGCGTTGGCAGGGTTCTAGTTCATCAATGATCTGCATTGCACGAATTTTAGGTGCACCGGTAATTGAGCCGCCAGGAAAGGCCGCCTTAAGCAGTGCCAGCGGGGTGTAGTTGCCGGCCAGCGTTCCCTGCACCACGCTAACTAGGTGGTGCACGTTAGGGTAGCTCTCTAAGCGACATAGCTGCGGAACGCGAATGGAGCCTGGCTGGCAGACGCGACCCAGGTCATTGCGCAGCAGGTCAACGATCATCACATTTTCAGCGCGATCTTTAGTGCTGCTCAATAGCTGTGCCGCCAGCGCCTGATCCTCTTCATGTGTGGCCCCTCGCGGGCGGGTACCTTTAATCGGCCGTGTTTCGACCTCGCCGTTGCTGCACTGAATAAACCGCTCGGGTGAAAGTGACAGTACGGCCTTATCGCCCCAGGCCATAAAACCTGAATAGGGTGTGGGGGTCGCTTTGCGTAACTGCAGGTACGCCTGCCACTCATCCCCTTGGTAGTCGGCATAAAAGCGTTGAGCCAGGTTGATCTGATAGCAGTCACCCGCGCGAATATAGCGCTGCACGGCGTTAAAGCGTGCGACATATTGGGTGTGGCTAAGTTCTGCTTTAAAGCTATTCGTTAATGTAAACGCGCTAGTTGGCTCTGGCGTCTTGGTAAGCCAGCTTTCCACCTGCTCACGACGCTGCGGGGTGGCGATTAACCACGCCTGCTGGGCCATGTGATCCAGGGTGATACACCAGTCGTAAAGCCCCAAGCGGGCTTGCGGTAAGGTGACCGGGCTTGCCTGAGCACTCTGAACCGATAAGGTTTTACGCCCTAAATCGTAGCCCCAGTAGCCTATTAGCCCGCCTAGAAAAGGGAGTTCACTGGTTTTATTAGGGATATCCAGTTGATCCAGTAGCCACTGCTGAAGGGCAAACGCATCGTTAGCTATGTGCGCCGGCGGGCTAAGCTGATCTGACGCAATACTCGCTTCGCCATGATGAGCAACTTCCAGCGTAGCAAGCGGGTCGCTGCTGATAATATCAAAGCGACCAGTGGCGATAGGGCGGCCACTATCGAGCAGCACCGCGCCGGGCCTGGCACGTAGGCAGGCGAATATTCCCAATGGGTCGGGTGAATAGGGCAGGGCAGTTATCGTCAACGCCTGGTTCATTAAGCAAACGCCTGGCCGGTAAAAGGGCTGCATATGTTAGAGGTCGTTGAAGATCGGCACCAGTCGCACGATTGACGCATTTCTCACGCTCGGAAGAGGATTGTTGACACTGTTTTTGCAGCTAGACTTTTTGCCTACAACGAAAGATGTATAAAGTCGCTTTATAAGCAGGTTGACGGCGGTGGTTCGCGGGGCTAAAGTTTCGCTATGTTTCTAATTGTCGACAATTCGCCATGAGCTTACCTGTTTCTTCTTCTTATTCCGATTCCTCGCCGCATGAAATGGCAACCCCTGAAGTACGCACGCTCGCCGAGCGGGTATTTCATCAGTTGCAGGATGCCATCGTACGCGGCGAGCTTGCTCCCGGCAGTAAGATCACCGAGCCGGGATTGTCTAAAACCTACGGTATTTCACGTGGGCCGCTGCGCGAGGCGATGCGCCGCCTGGAAGCACACCGCCTCATCGAGCGGGTTCCCCATGTGGGCGCAAGGGTGGTTAAGCTCTCAATGAAAGAGCTTTTAGAGCTGTTTGACCTGCGTGAAGCCCTGGAAAGTATGGCGGCGCGCTTGGCGGCTGAGCATATGTCACCGGCAGAGGTTCAGGGTTTGCGGGATGTGCTGGCGCTGCACGAAGGTCAGGCGGATTTAAAGCGTGGCGAAGCTTACTACCAGCGCGAAGGCGATCTCGATTTTCACTACTGCATCGTTCAGGGCAGCCACAACAAAATGCTAATGAACCTGCTCTGTGATGACCTTTACTACCTTGTGCGCCTTTATCGCACTCAGTTCAGTGCTAGCGGCACGCGACCGCAGCGCGCCTTTGTGGAACACCATCGCATTGTTGATGCCATTGAAGCTGGCGATGCGGAGCTGGCCGAGCTGCTCATGCGCCGCCATGTCAGCGCCTCCCGCGCCAATGTGGCGGATCGCTATGCAGCGACCCTCGAACAGTCAGCATCTAAATCGCAAAGCTCTTAATCACGCAGCTAAAACATAACTAGAAATTAGCAATAGGAGAAACACCCCATGTCCCAGATGACTCCCGGCGCCCGGTTTCGAGCCGCGCTTGAGGCTAACCGTCCGCTGCCGATCTTAGGCACCATTAATGCCTATACAGCGCTAATGGCCGACAAGGTTGGCCATCAAGCCATTTACCTCTCTGGTGGCGGCGTAGCTAACGCCTCGTTCGGCTTGCCGGATCTGGGCATGACGACCATGAATGATGTGGTGGAAGATGCCCACCGTATCTGCGGCGCTACCGAGCTGCCCCTGCTGGTGGATATCGATACCGGTTGGGGCGGTGCCTTCAATATTGCACGCACGGTAAAAGAAATGCAGCGCGCTGGCGTGGCCGCGGTACATATGGAAGACCAGGTGGCTCAAAAGCGCTGTGGACACCGCCCCAATAAAGCAATTGTCTCTCAGCAGGAGATGGTCGACCGCATTAAAGCTGCCGCCGATGCCAAGATCGACCCCGACTTCTATTTGATTGCTCGCACCGATGCGTTTCAAAAAGAGGGGCTTGATGCTGCCATTGAGCGTGCCAACGCCTGCGTTGAAGCCGGTGCAGATGCCATCTTCGCTGAAGCGGTTCATACCCTGGATGATTACAAAGCCTTCTGTGAACGGGTCAATGCACCCATTTTGGCTAACATCACCGAGTTCGGTGCTACTCCGCTGTTTACTCAAACGGAGCTTGGCGAGGTTGGCTGCCGCATGGTGCTTTACCCGCTCTCGGCCTTCCGCGCCATGAACGCTGCGGCACTGCAGGTCTATCAAAGCATCCTCGACAACGGCCACCAAAAAGACGTGGTGCCGCTGATGCAAACCCGCGACGAACTCTACGATTTTCTCAATTACCACGACTTTGAGCAGAAGCTGGACGCGCTGTTTGCCGAGAAAGGCGATGACCAATAAACCGCCAGTTAAGATGAAGCGCAGTTGGAAATGATTTCTTCTGCAAACTGGTGAGAGGACAGGTTGAAGCGAGGGTCTTTTGTCATGGATGACAAAAGTAGCGCCCAGGGAGGGGTTCACAGCGCCCTCGCGGAAACCTGTCCTCTCACCAAGATAGCTTTGCCGAAAGTTTAATGAACGACCTTATTCATAAATCGATAGTAAAAATAAAAGCAGTAATAGGAGACACACCATGGCTGATAAACCCGCAACAGGAGCAGGACTGCGTGGCCAGAGCGCTGGTTCCACCGAGCTGTGTACGGTAGGTAAAACAGGCTCAGGCCTGACCTACCGCGGATTTGATATTAAAGAGCTGGCTGAAAAAGCCAAATTCGAAGAGGTCGCTTACCTGCTGTTAAAAGGCAAGTTGCCTAATCAGGGTGAGCTAGACCACTACATCAGCAAGCTCAAAAGCCTGCGCGGCTTGCCCGATGCATTAAAAACGGTACTTGAGCAGATCCCCAAAGACGCTCACCCGATGGACGTAATGCGCACCGGCACTTCAATGCTGGGCAATCTAGAAACCGAGGAGAATTTTGATCAGCAGCAAGATGTTGCTGATCGGCTGCTGGCGGTGCTGCCCTCGATTATTTGTTACTGGTACCGCTTCTCCCACGACGGTGTGCGCATCGATACCGAAACGGATGATGACTCAGTAGGCGGGCATTTCCTTAATATGCTGCGCGGTGAGCCCGCCTCTGAACTGCATGCGCGGGTCATGAACGTATCGCTGATTCTTTACGCCGAGCACGAGTTTAACGCCTCTACCTTTACCGCAAGGGTATGCGCCTCGACGCTTTCCGATATGCACTCCTGCGTGACCGGTGCGATTGGGTCGCTGCGCGGCCCACTGCATGGCGGCGCCAACGAAGCGGCCATGGCGATGATCGAGGATTGGCAGTCGCCGGAAGAAGCAGAAAGCAAGATCATGGGCATGCTGGAGCGTAAGGATAAAATTATGGGCTTCGGGCATGCGATTTATCGCGAGTCCGACCCGCGCAACGCGATTATCAAGCACTGGTCCAAGAAGCTCTCTGACGATGTGGGTGATAAGGTGCTTTACCCGGTTTCTGAGCGGGTCGAAGAGGTCATGTGGCGTGAGAAGAAGCTGTTCTGTAACGCAGACTTCTTCCACGCCAGCGCATACCACTTCATGGATATACCCACCAAGCTGTTTACGCCGATTTTCGTCTGCTCTCGGCTGACCGGCTGGGCGGCGCACGTATTTGAGCAGCGCGCCAATAACCGCATTATTCGCCCTAGCGCCGATTACACTGGCCCCGAGAAGAGCGAGTGGGTGCCGATAGAAGCGCGAGACTGAACCGCTTGCTGCCCGGTGACTTGGACACCGGGCTTTTTTCAGCCCCCTTCTTGTGAGTCTGCCTGCTATGAATACCCAATACCGTAAACCGCTGCCTGGCACAGAGCTTGAGTTTTTTGATGCTCGCGAGGCGGTGGAAGATATCCAGCCCGGTGCCTATGCACAGCTGCCCTATACCTCTCGTGTGCTGGCGGAGCAGCTGGTGCGTCGCTGTGATCCTGAATTGCTCACCGATGCGCTAAAACAGTTGATTGAGCGCAAGAGTGACCTGGATTTTCCTTGGTACCCCGCGCGTGTCGTCTGCCACGATATCCTAGGCCAGACTGCTCTGGTCGATTTGGCCGGGCTGCGTGACGCTATTGCCGAGAAGGGTGGTGACCCCGCCAAGGTTAATCCTGTAGTGCCCACCCAGCTAATCGTCGATCATTCACTGGCAGTGGAGCACGCAGGGTCGGAAGAGGGCGCCTTCGAGAAAAACCGCGCCATTGAAGATCGCCGCAACGATGATCGCTTCCACTTTATCAACTGGACTAAGACGGCATTTGAGAACGTCGATGTGATTCCCCCCGGCAACGGCATCATGCACCAGATTAATCTGGAGAAGATGTCGCCGGTGGTGCAGAACCGCGACGGCATTGCCTATCCGGATACCTGTGTGGGTACCGATAGCCATACGCCCATGGTCGATGCCCTTGGCGTTATCTCCGTAGGTGTGGGTGGTCTGGAGGCCGAAAGCGTCATGCTGGGCCGTGCCTCCATGATGCGCCTGCCGGATATCGTCGGCGTGGAGCTGACCGGCAAGCTGCAGCCCGGCATTACCGGCACCGATATGGTACTGGCGATTACCGAGTTCCTGCGTAAAGAGCGGGTGGTTGGTGCTTACCTGGAGTTCTACGGTGAAGGTGCCGACGCGCTAACGGTCGGCGATCGCGCCACTATCTCCAATATGACCCCCGAATACGGCGCGACCGCGGCGATGTTCTACATCGATGGCCAAACTATCGACTACCTGAAAATTACCGGCCGTGAAGATGAACAGGTGGCGCTGGTCGAAACCTACGCCAAGCACACCGGCCTGTGGGCGGATAGCTTGACCGAGGTTGAGTACGAGCGGGTACTGACCTTTAACCTCTCGTCGGTAACCCGCACCCTGGCGGGGCCCTCCAACCCCCACGCCCATTTGCCAACTTCAGAGCTTGCCCAACGTGGTATTGCTGTTGGGCTTGAGGCGGCACAGGCGGAAGAGAAAGCGGGCAAAATGCCCGACGGCGCGGTTATCATCGCCGCCATTACCAGCTGCACCAATACCTCTAACCCACGAAATATGGTCGCCGCCGGGCTTATCGCCCGTAACGCCAACCGGTTGGGTTTGCTGCGTAAGCCGTGGGTGAAGTCGTCGCTGGCGCCGGGCTCGAAAACCGTCAAGATGTACCTGGAAGAAGCTGGGTTGATGAGCGAGCTGGAAAACCTCGGCTTTGGGGTTGTGGCCTACGCCTGTACCACCTGTAACGGTATGTCCGGGGCGCTGGATCCAAAAATCCAGCAGGAGATTATTGAGCGTGATCTCTATGCGACCGCCGTGCTTTCCGGCAACCGTAACTTCGACGGCCGTATCCACCCCCATGCCCAACAGGCCTTTTTGGCGTCTCCGCCCCTGGTGGTCGCCTACGCCATTGCGGGTACGATTCGCTTTGATATCGAAAAAGACGTCCTGGGCGTGGATCAGGCGGGAAATCCCGTCACTTTGAAGGATATCTGGCCAGCGGATGAAGAGATCGATGCGATTGTTAAATCGTCGGTGAAGCCGGAGCAGTTCCGCCAGACCTATATTCCCATGTTCGATCTGGACAAGAGTGCCCGCGCTCAGGTCAGCCCGCTATATGACTGGCGGCCCCAGAGCACCTATATTCGTCGCCCGCCTTACTGGGAGGGCAATATGGCTAAAGTGCGCACTCTGAAAGGTATGCGGCCGTTGGCGATACTGCCGGACAATATCACCACCGATCATCTTTCACCCTCCAACGCGATTCAGTTGAACAGCGCGGCAGGGGAGTACTTGGCCAAAATGGGCCTGCCGGAGGAAGACTTCAACTCCTACGCCACCCACCGCGGTGACCACCTGACTGCCCAGCGCGCTACCTTCGCCAACCCGAAGTTGTTCAACGAGATGGTGCGCGATGCCGACGGCAACGTTAAACAGGGCTCGCTGGCGCGGGTAGAGCCGGAGGGCCAAGTCACCCGCATGTGGGAGGCGATTGAAACCTACATGGCCCGCAAGCAGCCGCTGATCATTATTGCCGGGGCGGATTACGGTCAGGGCTCCTCACGGGACTGGGCGGCTAAAGGCGTGGCGCTGGCGGGCGTGGAAGCGATCGCCGCCGAAGGCTTTGAGCGTATTCACCGCACCAACCTGATCGGGATGGGGGTGATGCCGCTGGAGTTTGAGCCCGGGACTACGCGTATGACACTGGGCCTGGACGGCACTGAAACCTTTGATGTCGAAGGCGCCGTTTCGCCAGGGGCGATGCTCACCCTGGTGATCCACCGCCAAAACGGTGAAAGCGAGCGGGTTACGGTGAAGTGCCGTTTGGACACCGCCGAGGAGGTGTCTATTTACACTGCTGGTGGTGTACTGCAGCGTTTTGCTCAGGACTTTCTTGAGTCCACGGCGGCTTAATTGAAACGGCCTAGCTGGCGAAGAGAACCCGGTGCCTTTAGCTTTTCGAACCTAGCTTTTCGAATCAGGCTTAGAGCACCGGGTTATTTTTAGGAGTGGTAATGATGAGCGAGTCAGTTCAAAACAACCGTGTGCCGCAGATAAAAATTCCAGCCACCTATATGCGCGGCGGCACCAGTAAGGGCGTGTTTTTTAAACTAAGCGACCTACCCGAAGCGGCCCAGCAGCCAGGCGTGGCGCGGGATCAGTTGCTACTGCGTGTCATCGGTAGCCCTGACCCTTACGAAAAGCAGATTGATGGTATGGGGGGCGCCACTTCAAGTACCAGCAAGACGGTGATTCTGTCTGAAAGTGAATCGGCAGAACACGATGTGGATTACCTGTTCGGTCAGGTCTCCATCGACAAGCCCTATGTGGATTGGAGCGGTAACTGCGGCAACCTCTCCGCGGCGGTCGGCCCTTTTGCGATTAGCAATGGTCTTGTTGACCCTGCACGTATTCCTGAAAACGGGGTGGCCGAGGTACGCATTTGGCAGGTGAATATACAGAAAACCATCGTCTCACGGGTGCCTATCGTCAATGGCGAAGTGCAGGAAACTGGCGATTTTGAGCTGGATGGCGTGACCTTTCCTGCTGCCGAGATTCCGGTGGCCTTTATGGATCCGGCCGATGGTGAGGGAGCCATTTTTCCCACCGGTAATCTCATTGATCAGCTTGATGTGCCAGGCGTGGGGATATTGAAAGCAACCCTGATTAATGCCGGTATTCCCACCGTGTTTATTAACGCCGCCGACATTGGCTATACCGGCGCCGAGCTGCAGGATGCCATCAATGGTGACAGCCGGGCGCTTGAGATGTTTGAAACTATCCGTGCCCATGGTGCTGTGCGCATGGGGCTAATCAGTGATGTCAGCGAAGCGGGTAAACGACAGCACACGCCCAAAGTGGCTTTCGTAGCGCCGCCGGCGGATTACGTATCATCGAGCGGTAAAAACGTACTGGCGACGAATATCGACCTGCTGGTGCGAGCGCTCTCCATGGGCAAGCTGCACCACGCCATGATGGGCACCGCCGCCGTTGCCATTGCTGCGGCGGCGGCCATTGAAGGCACATTAGTGAACCTGGCCGCCGGTGGCGGTAAACGAAACGAGGTCACCTTCGGGCATCCTTCCGGCAGCCTGCGGGTGGGAGCTGAGGCAAGCCTGGTGGAAGGGCGTTGGCATATCGAACAGGCACTGATGAGCCGCAGCGCGCGGGTGTTGATGGAAGGATTTGTGAGAATTCCTGGTGACAGCTTTTAGGACGCATTCCTTGGGCCATACTGAGTAGGTGATTCAACAGTAGGAGATAGATCCATGTCTGCCACATCCGAAGCCAATGAGCGGCCCGATTACGACCCCGAGCTACAGGCTATTGCCGATTACGTACTCAATTATCAGGTGGCGTCCGATGAGGCATTGGAAACCGCCCGCTACTGCTTAATGGATACGCTTGGCTGCGGGCTGTTGGCGCTGCGTTTTCCAGAGTGCACAAAGCACTTAGGCCCGATAGTGGAGGGCACGGTAGTACCGTTTGGGTCGCGGATACCGGGCACCCCGCTTCGCCTTGACCCGGTTAAGGCGGCGTGGGATATCGGCTGTATCATTCGCTGGTTGGATTATAACGACACTTGGCTTGCCGCCGAGTGGGGGCACCCTTCCGATAATCTTGGTGGAATACTCGCCGTGGCTGACCATCTGTCTCAGCAACGAGTCGCTAAAGGCGAAGCACCCCTAGTGATGCGCGATGTGCTCAACGCCATGATCATGGCTCATGAGATTCAGGGGGGGCTGGCGCTGGAGAATAGCTTCAATCGGGTTGGCCTCGATCACGTGGTGCTGGTGAAGGTCGCCTCTACGGCGGTGGCCGCCAAGCTGTTGGGCGCCAATCGTGAACAGTTGCTCTCGGCGCTTTCACACGCCTGGGTGGATGGTCAGAGCCTGCGCACCTATCGTCATGCGCCAAATGCTGGTTCACGTAAAAGCTGGGCCGCAGGGGACGCCACCTCACGGGGCGTGCGCTTAGCGGATATCGCCCTGCGCGGTGAAATGGGTATTCCCAGCGCGCTCTCGGCGCCCCAATGGGGCTTCTACGATGTGCTGTTCAGTCATGCCAACAAAGATTTGAGCCTCAAACCGGAAGCTGACCGCCGCCTACGCTTTCAGCGGGAGTTTGGCAGCTACGTGATGGAGAACATTCTGTTTAAGATCTCCTTCCCCGCTGAGTTTCACGCTCAAACCGCCTGTGAAGCCGCCGTGACGCTCCATCCGCAGGTGAAAGACCGCTTGGCCGATATCGAGAAAATCGTGCTCACCACCCACGATTCGGCTATTCGGATTATTTCCAAAACCGGCGCACTCGCCAATCCGGCGGATCGTGACCACTGCCTGCAATACATGACAGCGGTGCCGCTTATCTTTGGTGCGCTTACCGCCGAGCACTATGAAGACAGCTTTCATGCAGCTCATCCGCTAATAGATGAGCTGCGTAATAAAATGGTGGTAGAAGAAAACGCCGAGTATTCGGCGGATTACCACGACCCTGAGAAGCGCTCTATCGCTAATGCAGTGCAGGTGTTTTTTAGCGATGGGAGTGCGACCGATAAAGTGACAGTGGAGTATCCGGTCGGCCACCGACGTCGTCGGGAAGAGGGGATGCCGCTATTGGTTGAAAAGTTTGAGCGCAATCTGGCAACTCGCTTTCCGACAAGTCGTTGCCAAAAAATCGCCGAGCTGTGCAGCCATCAAACAACACTTGAAACGATGCCGGTACACAAATTTATGGATATGTGGATGATTTAACGTGCGCTATTCACAGTGCCCGGTGCTTATACACACCGGGCACTGTGGTGTTAACGAGCGACATGCTCTCCAATGAGGCTATTCAAATGTCACTTGATCGCGCATGCGGTCAACGGTGGCAGGCCCAATGCCGCTGACGCGCTCAAGATCTGCAGCGCTTTCAAAGACGCCGTTGGTTTCGCGCTCTTCAATGATCGCGTCGGCTCGGCTGGGGCCGATCCCTGGTAGTTCGGCCAGCAGTTCAGCATCGGCAGTATTGACGTTAATCGGGGCTACATCTTGTGCCAGCACGCCACTGGAAAGCCCTAAGCTAATGCTAAACAGTAGTGCGGCCAGCATTCCTTTAAGTGTCATTTTCATATGCAATGATCCTTTTAATAGCGTTGGTTTTTTGTGTTTACACATGCGACGTCGTGTAGAGGTTTCTACCTGTGCCCGCGTTATCAGTGGGCAAGATAAACGCCGCTGCACTTGTTAACTTAGCCTTATTTAAAGCGTGTTTATGTCAGCGATATATGACAGCAGTTGTAAGATTTTAGCTATGGATATATGGCAAATGGCTTACATGATGAGGGCGCGAGGAGTAGGGAGAGGCTGATATAATGGTCAAAAACGTACTTGGAGTAACGTTGTGGTCACCGATTCCCCGATTATTATTGCCCTTGATTACCCGTCGCTAGACGCCGCGCTATGCATGGCTGATCAGTTGGATCCCACCCGATGCCGTGTGAAAGTGGGTAAAGAACTGTTCACCCGTAGCGGCCCGGCAGTGCTTGAGGCGCTGCATGGGCGCGGGTTTGAGGTGTTTTTGGATCTTAAATTCCACGATATTCCCAATACCGTTGCCAGCGCTGTGCAGGCGGCGGCGGAGCAGGGCGTGTGGATGGTCAACGTACATGCCAGCGGTGGGCGGCGGATGATGGAGGCGGCCGTGCAACGTCTGGATCAGAATGCCTTAACGACCCATCTAATCGCCGTTACCGTATTGACCAGTATGCAGACCGATGATTTGGCAGAGCTGGGTATTAAGGCACCACTCGCCGATCACGTGGAGCGCTTAGCGCTGCTGGCGAAGCAGAGTGGCTTACAAGGAGTGGTCTGCTCGGCCCAGGAGTCTGCGCGAATCAAAACGCTATGCGGTGAGTCGTTCTTGAAAGTGACCCCTGGTATTCGGCCAAGTTTTGCAGTCGCTAATGACCAACAGCGGACGATGGGCCCCAGTGAGGCTATGGCTGCGGGAAGCAGCCACCTGGTCATTGGTCGCCCCGTCACTCAGGCTGACGACCCCATGGTAGCGCTTGAGGCGATTGAGGCGGAGCTAGAGGGGCACTAAATATTTCTGCATACCTTAGCTTTGCGAACACTATTCGCCCTCCACGCCAATGACCGGCTTAATCGTGCCCCAGAAGCGGCAACTGGGGCACTGCCACTGTAACGCGTCGCTAGCAAAGCCGCAGCGCTGGCAGCGATGACGCGTGCGGTTAAGCAGCAGCGCATCGGTATGATGTTTTAGTAACAGTAGGCGCGTATCCGGGGAAGGTTTTCCACTAAGGCGCTGGCTTTCAATATACAGATCGATCAAATAATCCAGCCCGCCTAAACTCGGCACGGCGCGCAATCGCTCACCAATCAACTCAATCGCTTTGTCGACGCCGTCACGCTGATGAACGAGCTGACCTAGGGCAATAATGGTACTGGTGTAAGGCGCTAGCTCAAGCAGGCGATAGAGGTGCGCTTCGTAGCCGGTGTCATCATTATTGCGCATATAGGCGTGCTTAAGGGCAGGCAGCATGGTGGGGATATGCGCTATCTCCTGGCCGGGGATGTTGTCTAATCGCTCAATAGCGCGGGCATAGTGCCCGTTGTCCATCTCTAGTTCGGCCAGCATCAGGGTGGCGCGAACGCATTTCTCATCCAGCTGCAGGGCTTTTTTGAGATGCTTTTTCGCCAGAGGTCGACTGGCTTCACTAATTTCTTCCAGTGCCAGCTCGCATAGCCAGTGCGCCGCGGGGCGACGCATCTTAGGATACTGTTTAAGCAGCGGCTGAATAACGTCAAGGGCTTGCTGCCACGCTTTTTCACGCTCTAATAAGTCGACGAGCAGCTGTTTGGCAGCATAGCGGTGATCATCATCACCGCTATGCTCCAGCAGGGTATTGAGTAGCCGCTGGGCGCGGTCATGAACACCAAGCGCCATAAAATCCCGAGCAAGTTCAAGCTGGATCTGTTCGTTGGTGTGCTGCGAAAGGGCTGGGCGAGCCAATAGGTTTTGGTGAATGCTAACGGCTTTGTCGGCCTCGCCGCGGGCACGAAACAGCTTGCCGAGGGCGATATGGGTGTGAACCGTGTCACTGTTGACCGCTAGCACGTTGATAAAAGTATTGATCGCTTCGTCGGGCTGCTCATTAAGCAGGTAATTAAGCCCGACGAAGTAGTCCCGGGAGAGGCCTTGAGACGAGGCCGCAGGCGGATGGGTGCGATGTCGGCGGCGTAAGGCTTGGCGATAACCTAACCCGTAACCAATGGCAATGGCGACCAACAGTACGCTTAGCAGCGCGACATCCAGCATTTATGCCAGTTCCTTAAACTCCTGGGTGCGTAGGCTATCGAGCTCTTTACGCTGCTGCTTATTCTGGCGCTGGCTGCGGGCCAGGGTGGCTTTTAACCGCACGTAGACACCTAGCATGGCGAGCATGCCGAGTATGACGCCAAACACCAGGGTCGCGAGTAGCCAAACCGAGAGTGATACCGCTGGCAGCTCCAGCCAGATAAGGTTTAAGGCAATGGTTTGCTGATTATTAACGGCAAACAGAATGCCTACCAGCACTACTATCAGCAAAATAACGGCTAAAATCAGCCCTTTGATCCAACGCATGTGAGTTTCCTAGTCTGTGACGTTCACGGTAGCGCTATTGTGTACGACTCAAGCAGCGACGTCATCCCACAGAAATTAATAGTCGCGTTTTAGTAGCCTAGTGCTCTACTTGCGTCTACCTGCTCGCGTAGCTCCTTGCCAGGCTTGAAGTGCGGCACATACTTACCTTCCAAATCGACTGCATCGCCTGTTTTTGGGTTGCGCCCTACCCGCGGCTCCCGATAGTGCAGTGAAAAACTGCCGAAACCACGGATTTCAACGCGACCGCCGCTAGCTAGAGAATCCGTCATGTCGTCCAGGATAATACGCACCGCCGTTTCAACATCTTTGGCGGATAACTCCGGCTGACGCATCGCAATTTGTTCGATTAATTCAGATTTAGTCATCGGTTGGCTCCCTGCGAACATTGAAGGCCGTGACGCGCTCTCGACCTCGCTAACATCAAATTCAGCATACTGCGCAATTCAATATAAAACAATTCAGATAAAACAAGGTTCTACACTCTTTAATAGCATAGGCGATGGAGGGCGCTGGCGCGACCCCACAGCTTAGGTATACTGGCCTTTCATTTATATAACTGGAGCGGCTGACGTTGAACGACGATAATTCCCCAGCAGCCATTTTGCGCAAACGGCTTTACTGGCACTCCCGGCGCGGTATGTGGGAGCTTGACCTGCTGCTTATTCCATTTCTTGAACAGCGTTTTGACCATCTTGGCGAAGCGGATCAACTGGCCTACCAGCAGCTCATTGAAGGCGAGGATCAGGATCTTTTTGTCTGGCTGATGCACCGAGAGTGGCCCGAGGAGCCTAGCCAGCGGCGTATCGTACAAATGATCGTTGAACATGCTGAAACCACCGATAATTCTGCCTATCGTACCCTCTAAGTATTGGCTACTAGCCCAATGTGGGCTGTTGATCGGGATAGTAGCGCTGAGCTATTGGATAGGGGGCACGCCAGCGGCGGTGGCGATAACGGTGTTAGGCGTTGTCCTTGGATGGCGCGGCTATCTTCGTCAACCCAAAGGCGTGCTCTCGCTTACGTCGACGGCGCCACAAGTTCAAGGTCGTTGGCTGCGCGAGTCGCAGTCTGAAGAGGGGGCTCTCACGCGAAATGAGGCTCTGGGCGATACGGATCGAGTACGCTGTGACTATCTAGGGCCCTGGTTAATAGGGCTTTATGTGGGTAAGCAGCGGGTTTGGCTCTGGCCTGATAGCGCGCCTCAACAAAGCTTGCGTGAGGTGCGCAAGCTCTTTCATCGTCCGGGCCGCTAGCGGTTTGTTGCTAACGCGTCTGTTAAGTCGTTCATCGCAAGCGAAGAAGCAACGGCTTCAGGCTGCCGGCTAGGCCAGTCGGTGGAGTAATGCAGTCCGCGTGACTCATGCCGCTGCTGAGCGGCGAGAACAGTCAATAGTGCTAGCTGTAGGGTCTGGTGCAGGCGTTTGCCTTCCGGGGCTGTTAGGGCTCCCTGAATCTCTTCCACGCTGTTTAGCAGTGACTTCAAGTGCGTCAGGGCAGTACTTAGCCCGGTGGCGCTGCGCACAATGGAGACATGCTGGCTCATGGTGGTGCGCATTTGTTGGCGTATATCGCTGAGCACTGCCTTGGGTAAGACAGTCGCCGCAGCCTGCGCCGGGGGCTGAAATCCGCTACCGCTGGTCGTTTGGCCGTGCTGTTCCACGTCGGCTAACAGCGCTTGTGCACAGCTGCGGGCAAATACCAAGCACTCTAACAGCGAGTTGCTGGCCATACGGTTGGCGCCATGAAGCCCCGTGCAGGCGGTTTCACCGATGGCATAGAGGTTGGCAACGCTCGTGGCGCCTTGCAAGTTGGTGGCGACACCGCCGCAGCTATAATGGGCGGCAGGCACCACGGGGATAGCCTGCTGGGTGATATCAATCCCCCGGCAGGCACAGTGCGCCAGAATAGTGGGGAAGTGGTGGCGAATTGCCTTTTCACCTAAATGGCGAATATCCAACCACACGTGGCCCAGAGCGCTGCACTGTATTTCGGCATCAATGGCGCGGGCGACGACATCCCGCGGGGCTAGCTCCGCACGCTTATCCAGCGCCAACATGAAACGCTCTCCCGCCTCATTGAGCAGATGCCCGCCTTCACCACGAACCGCCTCACTTATCAAAAACGCCGGGCCTTCGGGGTCAAACAGGCAGGTTGGATGAAACTGTTGAAACTCTAGATTCATTAACCGAGCACCCAGCTCTGCAGCCATCATCATGCCTTCGCCGCTACTGGGAGCGGGCGTAGTGGTGTGGCGGTAAAGGCCGCTTGCGCCGCCGGTTGCCAATACGGTTTTGCGCGCAGTGAGCGAGTGCCACTGGTGGTTGGCATCGCTGCCATAGGCGCCGCGGCAGGCACCTTGGGAATCTTGTAGCAGACCAACCACCGTTAGGTCGTTGCGCTGGGTGATATTGGGGTGCTGTGCTACTTTGGCTACAAGCGTATCCACCACGGCGCGGCCGGTGGCATCATCCGCGTGGATAATCCGACGTGCGTTGTGGCCGCCTTCTCGGGTTAAATGATATGGGTAACGTGCTGCAGGGTCGTTCTCGGGGGTAAAGGGAACGCCCTGATCAATCAACCACTGAATAGCAGCGGGCCCATGGGTAACGGTAAAGCGAACGGCCTCGATATCGCATAGACCATCGCCAGCCACCAAGGTGTCATTGATATGCGCGTCGAGGTCGTCATCAGGCGAGAGCACGGCGGCAATGCCGCCTTGAGCCCAGCGGCTGGCGCCTTGATCATCTTGTGCAGGGCGAACCAGCGTCACGGACCTGTGGTCAGCCACTTCCAAGGCAAGGGTGAGCCCAGCGACGCCGCCGCCAATGATAAGTACATCGGATGTTGGCGTGCTCATGGTGCCCGCTCCCTCTTGATACTGATCGAAATATTGCAAACCCTAAACGTCACTAGCTTCGTCGCGCGCGAAAAGTTAGAAGGCAGGCATCATAGCGCGGCGATTAGCGTTTAGCGATGCTTTGGCTTAAGAAATGAGTGATATTCGGGGAGACAATTGCGCGATGTTCAAGTACGCGAATAGGCGCAGTAAAAGGCTTCGTAAAGAAAGCCGATACAGGAAATAAATGACTGAAGAAGAAAAGCTGGAGGGGAAGTAAAACAACAGAAGTGGTGCCCGGAGCCGGACTTGAACCGGCACGGGGTTGCCCCCGAGAGATTTTAAGTCTCTTGCGTCTACCGATTTCGCCATCCGGGCTATACATCACAAAAAATCACATCGCAATGCTGTTTCGTTCTGCTTAAAACACCACTGCTACACAAAGATGGAGGCTGGAGTCGGAATCGAACCGGCGTACACGGAGTTGCAGTCCGCTGCATAACCACTCTGCCATCCAGCCTCAAAAGTCGTTGGAGCGGGAAAGGAGATTCGAACTCCCGACCCTCGCCTTGGCAAGGCGATGCTCTACCACTGAGCTATTCCCGCTCGACTCGAGGGCGAATTATACGGATCGCCACCGTGTTGTCAATCAATGAATTAGCGTGTGTTCCTTATTTACTTATCAGCAGCTTACATGGAGCGGCTAAGATGCGGCCAGGCGGCTTTTAGGTACTGAATCATCGACCACAGCGTTAGGATAGCGGCGGTATATAGTACTACAACGCCTAACAGCGTAAATTCGTGCGTCGGTGGAAGCGCCAGCAAGATCAGCAGTGACACCATTTGCAGAGTGGTTTTAAGCTTGCCTATCCAAGAAACCGCCACCATGCCGCGTTTGCCCATTTCAGCCATCCACTCACGCAGCGCCGAAATGACAATTTCCCGCCCGATAATCACCAGCGCAGGGAGCGTCAGCACCAGGGTGTCGTAACGCTCGATCAATAGCGCTAGGGCGACGACCACCATGAGTTTGTCAGCCACTGGGTCTAAAAAAGCGCCAAAAGGCGTTGACTGATTCCAGCGTCGCGCTAAATAGCCATCCAGCCAGTCGGTAATGGAGGCCAGACCAAATAGACCGGCCGCCACGGGCATGCTCCAACTGAAGGGTAGATAAAACAGCACCACTAGCAGCGGAATAAAGGCGATTCTCGCCAGTGTCAGTATGTTGGGTATATTCATCGCAGAGAGCGATCCTTGCCGGAAAATCAGAGGATTCGAAGTGTCTGGCCTCATTCTATCCCCCTTGGCCGATGGCATCCATGCCAAACGGGCGTTTATCCGTTGAGTGCTCGGTAAATACTCTCGGCTAACGACGCATTAATGCCCGGTACGCGAGCGAGTTCATCGCGGCTGGCCTTTTGCACGCCCTGCAGGCCGCCGAAAAAGCGCAGTAATTCCCGTCGACGTTTGGGGCCAATGCCGGGGATATCTTGTAGGGTTGAAGTGCGTCGCGCTTTATCGCGCTGAGCGCGGTGGCCAGCAATGGCAAAACGGTGTGATTCATCACGAATATGCTGGATCAAGTGTAGGGCGGGGGAGGCAGGGTCCAAATCTAGCGGATTGTCCGCTGTTTCCACAAACAGGCTTTCAAGCCCCGCCTTACGCGTGGTGCCTTTGGCGACACCCAATAGAATGATGTTGACGATGTCGAGTTCTTTAAACACCTCGCGGGCCATATTGAGCTGGCCCTTGCCACCGTCGACGATCAGGATGTCAGGGGCGACTGCTTCACCGCTTTTCACGCGCTTAAGGCGTCGGGTTAGGGCCTGCTGCATGGCAGCGTAGTCATCACCGGCGGCTACCCCTTCAATGCGGAAATGGCGGTAATCGCTTTTGCGTGGGCCTTGATGATCAAACACCACGCAGGAGGCAACGGTCGCCTCGCCGTGGCTATGGCTGATGTCGAAACACTCCAGGCGTTGCGGTGTGTCCGCTAAGCCCAGCGCTTTCTGCAGGGCGGTAAAGCGTTGAGTGAGCTGGGTTTGGTTGGCCAGTTGAGAGGCTAGCTGCTGCTCAGCGTTGGTAATGGCGAGCTGTTGCCACTGGGCGCGGTGGCCGCGCACTTGGCTGGTAACGCGAATGCGCTTGCCCGCCTGTTGGGTCAGCGCTTCGGCAATCAGCTCGCTGTCGTCTAACGGGTGGCTGGTAATCACTTCGCTGGGCACGTTGTGCGGTTGACCGAAATAGTATTGGCTGACTACTTCGGTGAGCAGCGTTTCAAGCGGTAGATCCAGATCGTTTTTCGGCGTGTGATGACGCGCCCCCAGCAGGCGACCATCGCGCACGCTCAACACCGAAACGCCCAGTGCACCGGGGCGCTGGGCGAGGGCGAAAATATCCGCATCACCGCCGCCGGTGTCGACAAACTGGCGTTGCTGAAGCTGGCGCAGTTGCTGAACCTGGTCGCGAAGACGGGCGGCCTCCTCGAAGTTGAGTGCCTGGCTGGCCTTTTCCATCGCCTCCATCAGTTCTTGAGTAACACTCTCACTTTTGCCTTCCAGGCACATCACTGCGTGTTCGAGGTCGCGGCGGTAGTCTTCGGCGGAGATATAGTCGACGCAGGGAGCGCTACAGCGATGAATCTGATACTGCAAGCAGGGGCGTGAGCGATGGGCAAAGACGCTGTCCTCGCAGTTGCGAATATGAAATATCTTTTGCATCAGCGCCAAGCTTTCACGCACGGCTCCGCTGCTAGGGTAGGGGCCTAGGTAGCGACCATCGTCGCTGCGCTGACGGGCGCGCTTATACTCAAGTGCCGGGTAAGGATGGCGGTCGGTGACAAAGACAAACGGGTAGGACTTATCGTCGCGCAGTAAAATGTTATAAGGCGGACGCAATTGTTTGATCAGCGTCTGTTCGAGCAGAAGGGCTTCAGTTTCCGTGCGGGTGACGGTGACCTGAACGTCGGCGATACGCCCCACCATGGCCTGGGTTTTGGTATTCAGTTGACCACGGAAATAGCTGGCTAGGCGTGCCTTTAAGCGCTTGGCTTTGCCCACATAGAGCGTATTGCTTTGCTCATCAAGCATGCGGTAAACCCCTGGCGAGGAGCTTACCGAGCTCAAGAACTGTTTTGAATCAAAGGTCATATTAGCGTGTCGGTACCCGATAACAGCAGGGAAGATAGGGGTTATATTTGGGTGGCGTCAAACCCCTCGACCAGCCCGTGACGGAGCGCTAAGTGAGTAAGCTCGACGTCGGTGGCAACCTGTAGTTTATCAAAGAGTCGGTAACGATAGGTGTTTACCGTTTTAGGGCTTAAGTGCAGGCGATCGGAGATATCTTGCACTCGCTGGCAGTTAACGATCATCAGGGCAATCTGTAGCTCACGGTGGGAGAGGTGGCTAAACGGATTATCTTCCTCGGTGAAGTGCGAAAGCGCCAGGCGTTGGGCAATTTCCTGACTGACATAGCGGCGGCCATGAAACACTTGGCGAATGGCATCGGTCATTTCTATCGCATCTGCACCTTTGCTTAAAAAGCCTGAAGCACCTGCTTCAAGCATGCGGCGCAGCACGCTGTCTTCCATATGCGCGGTCAAGATCAAGACCTTCACGTCTTCCATGTTGCGGTGAATGCGTCGAGTGGCTTCGAGCCCGCCTATGCCCGGCATGCGAATATCCATCAACACGATGTCGGGTTTTAAATGGCGACACTGTGTTACTGCACTTTCGCCATCGTCGACCTCGCCCACAATTTTAATGTCACACTCTTCATTTAGCAGGTGAGCAATGCTAGTTCTTACTAGGTGATGATCATCGGCGATAAGTACACTGATCAATGGACAGGCTCCTGCTTGGAAACATCATGGACTCAGGCGTTGGCCTTGGACACTACTCTATCTTGTTAACTATATGTGCATATAGAGTGCCACAGCTAACGACAAAGGAGAATTAGTTGTCCGCTGCTGATGTAAAAACTTGACCGCGGTAAATGTTCACCGTAGTATCCGCCTCGCTGTTGGAAAGACAGCACGTGGGGCCTTAGCTCAGCTGGGAGAGCGCAACACTGGCAGTGTTGAGGTCAGCGGTTCGATCCCGCTAGGCTCCACCAACAAAAATTTCACCCAATATTAGAAAAAAGCCTCGTTGTTTAAACGAGGCTTTTTTTGTTTGCAGTAAATCGTTTATTCAGTGACCTTACCCAGAAGCAAAAATTCGATCAACGCTTTTTGTGCATGCAGGCGGTTGCCTGCTTCCTGCCAAACCACGGCACGTGGGTCGTCGAGCAGCGTGTGGCTGATCTCTTCTCCGCGATGGGCAGGCAGGCAGTGCAGGAAGAGGACGTCTTGGTCTGCCTGATCGAGCATGGCTTCAGTAACTTGGAAACCTGCGAAGTCGGCTTCACGTTTCGCCTGCTCCTCCTCTTGGCCCATGGAGGCCCAAACGTCGGTAGTGATCAGGTCGACGTGCTTTACCGCTTCCTGAGGGTCGTGCATCAGCGTTACTTGATCGCCAGCGGCCGCCATAATATCGGCTCGGGGCTCGTAGCCTTTCGGGCAGCAAATGCGCAGATGGAAACCGAATTGGCGAGCGGCATTGATCCAGGAGTGGCACATGTTGTTACCATCACCAATCCACACTGCTGTGCGTCCCTTTACGCTGCCGCGTAGCTCAGTCCAGGTCATCACGTCGGCAAGTAGCTGGCAGGGGTGGTAGTCATCGCTTAAGGCGTTAATCACCGGTACGCTGCTGGCGCTGGCGTAGGTTTTCAGCCCAGCGTGGGAGAAGGTGCGAATCATCACCGCATCGACCATTTCAGACAGTACGCGAGCGGTGTCTTCAATTGGTTCGCCACGACCCAGCTGAGTATCGCGGGGGGAGAGAAAGAGTGCATGGCCGCCAAACTGTGCCATTCCCGTTTCAAACGAAACCCGTGTACGCGTCGATGATTTTTCAAAGATCATCGCCAGGGTACGGTTGGGGAAGGGTGTGTAAACAGGACCTTGGGCTTTTAGATTAGTTTTGATCGTAATAGCACGCTGGATCAAATAGTCCAGCTCATCTGGGGTCAAATCTAGCAAGGTCAGGAAATGGCGTGTCGCCATAAGGGCTTCTCTCCGCGCAAAAACACTATCCTAGCTATGCTGCAGGGGATGCGCAACGCGAACGGCATGCGTAGAATGCCATATACACGTTAAAGCCGAGCGCTCTACTCAGGTACTATTCTAAGTACGATTTCTTAAGTACTAGTCTCAAGTACCCATTACAAGGGCTAGGTTTTAGAATCAGGTTCAAGGATCTGGTTCAAAGGCTAAGCCTAGTAGATGAGTGAGAGGGCATCGGTCATCAATAAGCGAGGAAATAGTATGAGCACAACTGCCGAAAACATTCAGCGTCAAATTAGCGAAAATCCGATCCTGATTTACATGAAAGGTTCGCCCCAACTGCCTCAGTGTGGGTTTTCTGCCCAGACCGTCCAAGCGCTTATGAGCTGTGGCGAGCGTTTTGCGTTCGTTAACGTTCTGGATAATCCGGATATTCGCGCCGAGCTGCCCAAAATTGCTAACTGGCCGACCTTCCCACAACTGTGGGTAGAAGGCGAGCTGGTGGGTGGTTGCGACATCGTGGTTGAGATGCATCAAAGTGGCGAGCTGGAAAAGCTAGTAAAAGCCGCTGCTGAGCGTGCTGGTGCGGCGGAAGGTGGTGATAACGCCTAGGCGTTGTCTAAAATAGCCCGCTTTATTCAGGCGGTTGGCGGGCTGCGGTGCAACCGTTAGAATGGCGTTTGTTCTCGCATCGTCTTTGTTATGCATCGTGGCCTTTGCCCCGCGCTGGCTACAGCGTGGGGCAAGTCAGCCCGCCGAAGGAAGTACAGCTTCATGAGTTATCAGGTTCTGGCCCGTAAGTGGCGGCCTCGCACATTCCACGAACTCGTGGGCCAGGCCCATGTTCAACGCGCCTTGGTCAATGCCCTGGATCAGGGTCGTTTGCATCATGCCTACCTGTTTACGGGGACTCGCGGTGTGGGCAAAACCACCTTGGCGCGTATTCTTGCCAAGTGTTTGAACTGCACGGCTAACGGGCGTGGTGATGAGGGCATTACCTCTACACCGTGTGGGCAGTGCGATAGCTGTCAGGCAATTGATGAAGGGCGCTTTGTTGATCTTATTGAGGTCGATGCGGCGTCAAGAACCAAAGTAGAAGATACCCGGGAACTGCTGGACAATGTCCAGTATGCGCCTACCCAAGGGCGTTATAAGGTGTACCTGATCGATGAGGTGCACATGCTTTCCACCAGCAGTTTCAATGCGCTGCTGAAAACGCTGGAAGAGCCTCCCCCTCACGTTAAATTTCTGTTGGCGACCACCGATCCGCAAAAACTGCCGCCGACGGTACTTTCACGCTGTCTTCAATTTACCCTCAAACATATGCCACCAGAGCGCGTGGTGGAGCATCTCACCTATGTGTTGGGTGAAGAGGGCGTCGCTTTTGATGAAAGCGCCTTGTGGCTATTGGGTAAGGCGGCGGAAGGCTCAATGCGCGATGCCATGAGCCTCACCGACCAGGCTATTGCGTTTGGCCAGGGGGCCGTTCGTCATGCGGATGTGGCCGCCATGCTGGGTACCCTGGATCATCGCCATATTCTTGGGCTGGCAGAATCTCTGGCCGATGTGGATGTACAGCGCCTGCTCTCCGAAGTGGCCGAATTAGCCGAGCAAGGCCCGGACTTTGCCGCGGTGTTGGATGAGCTATCGAGCATACTGCACCGCTTGGCAGTAGCGCAGATGGTGCCGGATGCCGTGGATAACAGCCACGGTGATCGTGATGCTATCCTGCAGCTAGCAAGCCGCTTCACTGCTGAAGACATTCAGCTCTATTACCAAATTGGTATTCAGGGGCGTGGGGACATGGTGCACGCTCCTGATCTGCGCAGCGCGTTAGAGATGACGTTGCTGCGTATGTTGGCATTTCGCCCTCAGGGTGTACCGAAACCGCCGCGTACCCCGCTACCGCTTCGCCGCGAGCCTTCTCAATCGGCAGCGACCGAAACGAGTGCCCAAGTAGCAGAGACGCCATCACCGGCGCCGCAGCCCTCGCCAGCAGCTGATGCAAAGCCAGAAGTCCATTCCACACCAGGCGCTCAGCCTGAAACGCCATTAGAGCCAAGCCCTGAGCAGACAGCGCCTGCCGCTGAAGAGGAGCCGCTGCTGCAAGAGCCACCGCCTTGGGCAGTCGAAGCGGATACGCAAGCGTCTGAGGTGGAAGCTCCCCAGCAAGCCCCTGAGCCAGAGGCTATGTCTGAATCAGAACTCGTTACTGAGCCCAAGCCTGTTACTGAGCCAGTGCCAGCCTCAGCGCCTTCACCCGATGCCGCGCCCCAAACGGTGGAGCCCTCAACGGCTGCAGCGCAAGAAGCTGAACCAGAGGTCGTTCCAGGAGCCCTGTTAGAAACCCTGCCAGAAGCCTTGCCAGAAAGCCGGCCGGACATTCAGTCCGGCAAGCTGGATAATGCGCAGTGGTTGCAGTGTTTTGATTCTCTTGGCTTGGGTGGCTTAACCCGTAATTTGGCGGGCAACTGCCTGGTCGAGAGTGACGACGGTACGCTGCTTACGCTGCGCCTCGACCCCAGCCAAGAGGCCATGCAGGCGGAAGTACATCAAACCCGCATTGAGCGGGCGCTAAAAGAGCAGGGCATGCCAAGGCGAATAGCGTTTTACGTTGCCGAGTTGTCTAATAGCCTTGAGACGCCACGGCAGCGCGAAGAGCGTCTTAATAAAGAGCGTCATGCCCAGGCGGTTGATCTACTCAATCACGACCCCCATGTACAAAAGTTACAGCAGGCGTTTGGGGCAAAGCTGATAGAATCCAGCGTAAAGCCTGCCAACGCTATGCGCTAAGCTCATTTTCTAGACGCGTGATAGAAACACTCGTTTTAGCTATACCTTTTAACTACGTATGTTGGAGATCAGACCATGCTTAAAGGTGGAATGGGCAACTTAATGAAGCAAGCCCAAGAGATGCAGGAAAAAATGCAGCAAGCCCAGGAAGAGGTCGCCAAAGCCGAAGTCCAGGGTGAGGCGGGTGCCGGTATGGTCAAGGTCACCATGAACGGTCGCCATGACGTTTCAAACGTGACCATTGACCCCAGCGTCATGGAAGAGGACAAAGAGTTGCTGGAAGATTTGCTAGCCGCGGCGGTCAATGACGCAGTGCGCAAATTGGAAGTCAGTTCTAAACAGAAAATGGAAGAAGCGACGGCAGGTTTGAACCTTCCGCCCGGCTTTAAGATGCCGTTCTAAGCAATGCGTTTTTCTCCTCTCGTTGAGCAGTTAATGGATGCGTTTCGCGTATTGCCAGGCGTTGGGCCCAAAACGGCTCAGCGCATGGCGATGCATTTGCTTGAGCGTGAGCGTCCTGGAGGGCAGCGTCTGGCGGCGGTTATTCAACAAGCGATCGATGAAGTTGGATACTGCCAGCGCTGCCGCACGCTCACTGAAGCAGAGATCTGCATGCTGTGTGAAAGCCCGCGGCGCGATGATGCACTACTTTGCGTGGTGGAGTCGCCTGCCGATCAATTGGCGATTGAAGAAGCCGGTGGTTTTAAGGGGCGCTATTTTGTGCTCCACGGGCACCTTTCGCCGCTAGATGGCGTGGGGCCTGAGTCGATCGGTTTAGACTTACTGGAAGCGCGTGTTGCAGAAGGGCTCATCGAAGAGGTGGTGTTGGCGACTAACCCCACCATCGAAGGTGAAGCGACCGCCCATTATATTGCTTCGCTACTAGCAGAACACGGTGTCAAACTCTCGCGGCTTGCCTATGGCGTTCCCATGGGTGGAGAGCTGGAGTACGTAGATGGCGGCACTTTGAGCCGTGCATTTAATGGTCGCTTGCCGTTTGCCAGTGAATAAGCCTACCTAAAACGCAAATGCTTTAGTATTTGCGCCAACCTGGAAGAATGCTTTTGTCCTCTCTGACCCCCTCTTATCAATGGCTTGATACTCCAGAGGCGCTCGATGCAGCGTGTGAGCAAGTAGCCGATGCTTCTGTAATTGCTCTGGATACCGAGTTTTTCCGAGAGAACACGTTCTTTCCAGTGCCGGCTTTGGTTCAATTCACCGCGGGGGAAGAGGCTTATCTGATTGATCCGGTAGCCGTCCCGTGTACTGATAAATTCCGAGCCCTGCTGCAAAATAGTGCTATCAAGTTACTGCACGCCTGCAGCGAAGATCTAGAAGTCTTCCAGCACTGGGCAGGTGTATTGCCGGAACCGTTAATCGATACTCAGGTAGTACAAGGATTTTTAGGCGAAAATCCTGGAATGGGGTATCAAAAGCTGGTCGAATTTTGGGTCGGCGAAACCCTGCCTAAGGAAGAGACCCGCTCAAACTGGCTATTACGCCCGCTGTCGCCTGCGCAGTGCCAGTACGCCGCTCTGGATGTGATCTATTTGTTAAAAGTCTGGACGCTCCAGGCTGAAAAACTCGCCATGTTGGGGCGGCGTGAATGGGTAGACGCTGAGTGTGCTAGCTTAATTGAACAGGCGGGCCGCAGCGTCGATAACGACCAGCAGTGGTATACCCGTCAACGCCAATTGTGGCGCTTAACGCCCCGGCAAATGGAAGCGTATCGGCTAATGACCACCTGGCGTGAAGGCGAGACACGCCGTCGTGACTTGCCGCGCAACTGGTTGATTAGCGACAAGCTGCTATTTGCGATCGCCGAAAAGATGCCCAGTAATCGCTTCGAGCTCGCTGAGGTGGAAGGCGTTAAACCGATGCTGATCAAAAAAGAGGGCGACGCACTGCTGGCAATGGTCAAACAGGCCCAGCACTGTGATGAAGAGGCGCTGCCCAAGCGTTGGCCAGACCCCATGCACCCGACGTTCAAATCACGCTTTAAAGCACTCAAGAAGGCGGTAACCGCTAAAGCTAATGACTTGGGTGTGGCACCGGAAATGCTCATGCGCCGCCGTGATATTGAAACACTGGTGATGCAGGACTTGGCAGGGGAACCTCTCACCTGGCCGACCGGTTGGCGTGGCGAATGTCTGAATGGCGCGTTGGCCCAGGCCCTTGAGGAGCGAGCATAATGAGCGACAAGCTGATTTGCGAGGTTTTTAAAAGCTCGCGTAAAGATGAAATGTATTTATATGTCGATAAGCGTCAAGGATTTGCAGACGTCCCTGCGCAATTACTTGAAACCTTCGGCAAGCCTGTACCGGTGTTTACCATGCTGTTGACCGCAGACAAAAAATTGTCACGGGTTAATGCGGCAGACGTGGTGGAAGGGATTAAAGACAAAGGGTTCTACCTGCAAATGCCGCCGCCCAAAGAGGCTTATTTGCTCGACGTGCATCGTGCCCATGTGGCTTCGCGCTCTGATGCCCGTTATGACGAACAGTAGCGCCATCCGGCTATGAATTTTCTTGCCCATGCGTGGTTGGTGAGCGCTGGTAGCGATGATTTCCTCTACGGCAATTTAATTGCCGATGGCGTTAAGGGGCGCAATTTGGCCGATTGGCCTGCTGCTACTGCACTGGGCATTCGCCATCACCGTCGGGTGGATGCCTGGGTAGATAACCACCCTAGCGTTGTTAATGCACGGCGGCGTGCGCCAACAGGGCAGCGGCGCTATGCGGGGATAGCCCTGGATATGGTGTGGGATCATTTCCTGGCCCGTGATACGGCAGGGCAGGCGGATCAAGAAGCAATTGTTGAGCGCTGTTATCGACTGCTCTCCGCTCGTACCGCGCCGAACCGACTGGCCGGTATGATGCCGATTCTCGTCGAGCAGGACTGGCTAAGAGGCTATGCTGATTTTGCGTTTACCTGCCGGGCCGTTGCCGGGATTGGGCGGCGTTTGTCTGGCCCCAATCAGTTGGCTGCTTTAGTGCCTTGGCTGTACGACGATTATCAAGCGTTAGAGGCCGATTTCCAGACCCTATGGCCTGAACTATTGGCTGAATTAAGCCACCAAGATACACCCCCATCATAATGAGTTTTTCGTAATAATGAGCCAGGAGACGATGGAGACCGCAATGCGCGAACGTTTTTGGGAGCGCTTTACCCTCGAAGAGTTGACGCCCCAGGAGTGGGAAGCGTTATGCGATGGCTGTGGACAGTGCTGCCTGCTAAAGTTGCACGACGAGGATACTCAGGAGTTAGCAGTACTGAACGTGGCTTGTCGCTTGCTGGATATTCACAGCTGCCAGTGCAGCGATTATGCGAACCGCTTTGAAACCGTTCCCGACTGCACCCAACTGACGCCTGCCTTGGTTAAAGAGTTTACCTGGCTGCCGCAGAGCTGTGGTTACCGGCGGGTGGCTGAAGGGCGCAAGTTGGCGGGTTGGCATCCGCTGTTAAGCAATGATGCCGAGCGGGTTCACCGCAAAGGCGTCAGTGTACGCAGCTTTGCGGTGTCCCAAGATGAGGTGCCCGAGCAGCAATTGGAGTCGCATATTATTGCCGTGCTGCCGATGTAGTTCCCTTCTAGCACTTTACTCAGCAGTTGAAGGTGCTGGCGAGTGCAGTCCCAGCGCCCAGAGGATAAACGCGTCTTGGCGGGCGGTATCGCGCCACGCTTTGAACCGACCGGATGCGCCGCCGTGGCCACTGCTCATATCGGTACGCATCAGAATTGGCGCTGATCCCTGTTGCTGCTGGGACACCTGGGCATAGAACTTGGCGGGCTCCCAGTAGCTGACCCGGGTATCGAACCAACTGCCCTCAATCCACAGGGCGGGGTATGACTGCGCTTTAATATTATCGATAGGCGAGTAAGCGGCTATTCGCTCGGCGACCTCTGGTTCTTCAGGGTTGCCCCACTCGCTGTACTCCGCGGTCGTCAGAGGCAGCTCCGGGTTCTGCATCGTGCGCAGCACGTCTAAGAAGGGCACGTCTAGCAGAGCGGCGCAAAACTTTTCCGGGGCACGATTAATGCAGGTGCCGACCAGCAGCCCTCCAGCGCTGGCGCCATAGGCCGCTATGCGCTGTGAATCACTGACACCCTGCTCCACAAGCGCTTCCCGGGCGGCCAGGAAATCGTTAAAGCTGTTCTCCTTGTGGGCCATCTTGCCGTTTAAATACCAGGGTTCGCCGCGCTCGCCGCCACCACGCACATGAGCAACGGCAAAGGCCGCACCGCGCTCGAGCAGTTCCAGCCGGGCGATCGAGAACCAGGGGTCGAGAGCCTCACCGTAAGCGCCGTAGCCATACAGCAGCGTGGGTAAGGGCTGATCCGCCAGGTCGGCGCGCATCACCACCGATACGGGCACTTGCTCGCCATCGCTGCTGGTTGCCCAAAGGCGGCGGCTGACTAGCTGTTCAGGCTGTAAGTTGCCGTAAACAGGTACCCGCTTCAGTAGCGTCCGTTCGCCACTGGTTAGATCGAGTGAAAACCAGCTGGGCGGCTGGGTAAACGACTCTTCGCGAAGGCGCACTACCTGGGTATCGAAGTGCGGGGCATCTTCAAGCATCTGCGAACAGGGTTGTTCAGGCAGTGCCAGGGTCTCATCCAGGGTGCAGCTATGCTGGGCATCGAAAAGTAAACGCCGCAAACGCACTTGCGCCTGGGCATGGTCGCGCTCAGCCAGCATCAGCCCCCAAGAGAACGCATCAACGCCTTCCAGGGTGGCTTCTTCACGGTGGGCGATTAACGTTTGCCAATTCAATTGGGGCTGACCAAGCTGACTTTCGGGCAGAAAGTCGAGCTGGAAGTGAGCACCTGCCTGGTTATGCAGGCGGTAAAAGCTGCCTGGTCGGTGATCAATGCTGTACTCAACCCCCGCCTGGCGCTGCTGAATACACAGCGGGGCTGAATCAGGAGAGTGAGCGGCCAATAGGTGAATTTCACTGGTGTCTTTTGAGCCGCTTTCTAGCAGCAGCCACGACCGCGAGCGCGTTTTGCCAATACCGAGCCAAAACTCAGGATCCTCTTCCCGTAGCACCAATACTGGCTCATTTGCAGCATCAGGCTCCATCAGTGAAAGCGCAAGCCGCCAAACGCTGTCTGGGCGCTGAGTGTCGTCAAACCGCGTGAACAGCAGCGTCGCTGTAGTGGCAGTTTGATCTTCTGCCCAGCAAAGCCCCGCACCAATATCGCTTAATAGTTGCACGGGCGTTCCATTAGGCAGCGCTTTCAGCCACAGAGTAAAACGCTCGTCGCCTTGAGTATCTTCTGTCCAGGCCAACCACTGCTCATCGGGTGACAGCGCCATATCGCCCATGTCGTAAAAGTCGTGCTCGGCGGCACGGGCTCTAACGTCAAAAAAACATTCCTGTTGTTCAGGCTGGCGATTGGGGTGGCGCCACCAGCAGGGGTAATCATCCTCGGCACTGGTTTCGTTCCAGAACGTGAAGTGGTCAAGCGTTGTCTTAAGGCTGGTCACGGCTAATTCGCGGCGCGCCAGGTGGCTCTGGTATAACGCTTCCTCCAGCGGGGCAAGCGGGGCGAACCAATCGGCTTGTTGCTGGTTGGCGGCCTCTAAAAAGGCACTGACCTGTGGGTCGTCGCGCTCTTCTAACCAGTGCCATTGCGGGTCATTAGCGCGATAATAGTGTGCAGCGGGTAAGCCTGAAGGTATGCCTTGCTGTGCTTTCATAAATTGATAGGTACCATAACGGGAAATCAACGTCGGGTGAGTTCACCCATATGAGGGGTATTATGCTGTTTGCAAATTCAACGCCACTACTGTGGTTGAGTTATTACGGGCTGTCGCTGTTAGTGATTGTCGCGGTCTATTTTGCGTTCACTTTTCTGCCTCGCTTGCCACGTCTTGTGCTGACCTGGATGGTGGCAGGGGCAATATGGGCACCCGCCACTTTCCGGCTGCCGTTAATAGAAGAGGGTGAATTCTATACCGGTTGGGCACCTTCGGCGATGGTGGCGGCGGTTGGGTTTTTAGAAAACAACGGCGCAGCACTTCGTGGCGGGCTAATGTGGCTGGTGTTGGGGATGGCATTAGGCGCGCTGATTGGCGTTGCTCTGTGGTGGTGGCGCCGTCCTGGGGACGATGAGTATGTCGCCCAGGAAGAAGAGAGTGCCGATGAAAGCGAATCACCACGCCGTCGCGAACCGGTGATTGGTTAATGGCTGTGTTTAGGTTCCATGCTTTTGCAGAGAGCGCCGGGTGTCTATGTATTGGTAAAGCGTATGTGTGAACTGCTGGGTATGAGCGCCAATGTGCCCACCGATATCTGTTTTAGCTTTTCGGGCTTTTTGCATCGCGGTGGGGGCACCGGCCCTCATCGCGATGGTTGGGGAATTGCCTTCTACGAAGAGGGCGGTTACCGCGATTTTCGCGACCCCCATCCCTCCGTCGATTCCCCTATCGCCCGGCTAATTTGCGATTACCCGATTAAGTCCAATGTGGTGATCAGTCACATTCGCCAGGCCAACGTGGGGGGCGTAAAGCTTGCCAATACCCACCCTTTCACGCGCGAAATGTGGGGGCGACCCTGGTGTTATGCTCACAATGGGCAATTAAGTGGCTGGGAGCGTTTAGCGTTAGGAAACTACACCCCGGTTGGCAGCACCGATAGCGAGTACGCCTACTGCTGGTTAATGGGGGAGATTCGCCGTGAATTTCCTTGCCCGCCAGCAGATCCCACAACGCTGTGGGAGCGCTTGCACCAGCTATGTGAGCAGCTAAGAGCGCTGGGCGTGTTCAATATGCTGCTCTCCGATGGCGGCTATTTATATACATTTTGCGCCACGAAGCTTGCACATATTACCCGCTGCGCGCCCTTCGGCGAGGCGGAACTCTCCGACGCCGAGATGACGGTGAATTTTGCCGAACATACCACGCCTGACGACATCGTTTCAGTGATTGCCACTGAACCGCTCACGCACAATGAAGCCTGGCAGCGCATGGTGCCGGGTGAGCTATTGGTCTGGCGCGATGGAGAAATTCAGGCGCGTTACTGTCCATAAAGAAACGATCTACTAAATTGGAATGAGGGACGCAGCAGAAAATCAAGTGAGCCCGACTATGGGCTAAAGTTGAAACGTTAGTTTCAATCGATCGTTTTACAGCCTGTTAGAGGTCGTATATCGTTGGGCTTCTTAACCTATTTTTTCAGATAGAGCCTAGCGACAACAACAAGGTCGGTGACTTACGCCGACGCCAATAGCGGAGATTGCCCATGAGCGAACACGCCAACGCCGCCGTTTTACGTGGCCCAGCGCTTGAAGGGTTGGATCAGTACGATTCAGTCACGGATGTTTTTCATAACGCAGTAACACGCTTTAAGGACAAGCCAGCTTTTTCCTGTATGGGAAAAACGCTCTCTTTCGCTGATCTTGACCGCCTCTCTGCAGACTTTGCTGCATGGCTACAGCATGAAACCGACCTCGTTCCCGGTGATCGTATCGCCATCCAGTTGCCCAACGTACTGCAGTTTCCTGTGGCGGTATTCGGTGCACTGCGCGCAGGCTTGGTAGTGGTCAACACCAACCCGCTATATACCGAGCGGGAAATGGCCAACCAGTTCAAGGACTCCAACGCTAAAGCCATTGTGATTTTGGCTAATATGGCGGACAAGCTGGAGAAAGTGCTCGATAAAACAGATATCAAGCATGTGCTCGTCACCCAGCTAGCTGACTTGCACGATGTGCCCAAGCGCTGGTTAATCAATGCAGTGGTCAAGCACGTTAAGAAAATGGTGCCTGCTTATTCACTGCCCAGTGCGGTTGGCTTCCGTGATGCGCTAAAAAAAGGTGCCTCGCTAAGTCATACCGAGGTCAAGAGGAGCCCCGACGATTTAGCCGCGCTTCAATATACCGGTGGCACCACGGGTATGCCAAAAGGCGCAATGCTGACCCATCGCAATCTCATCGCCAATATGCTGCAAGCGCGGGAAGCGATTGGTACTCATCTGACCGATGGCGAAGAGCTGGTTATCGCACCGCTACCGGTTTATCACATCTATACCTTTACGGTTAACTGCCTGTTCCTAATGGAAACCGGTAACCACTCTTTGCTGATCACTAACCCTCGCGACCTGGATGGTTTTATCAAAGAGCTCAAGGGGCTGCCCTTTAGCGCTTTTATCGGCCTCAATACGCTGTTTAATGCGCTATGTAATCGCGACGATTTCAAGCAGCTCGATTTTTCCAAATTGAAGCTGACGATCTCCGGCGGCATGGCGCTGACCAAAGCAGCGGCGCAGCGTTGGGAAAAAACCACCGGTTGCCCAATTGCCGAGGGGTATGGTCTGACCGAGACTTCTCCCATTGTTAGCTTCAACCCGACCGATTCGATCCAACTGGGCACTATCGGTAAGCCCGTGGCGGGCACCGCGGTAAAAGTCGTCGACGCCGATGGCAACGACGTGGCATTGGGCGAGCCGGGAGAACTGTGCGTGCAAGGGCCACAGGTGATGAAAGGCTACTGGCAGCGTGAAGATGAAACCCGTGACGCCATCGATGAGGATGGCTGGTTTCGCACCGGCGACATCGCTGTGCTGCAGGATGATGGCTATATCCGCATCGTTGATCGCAAAAAAGATATGATCCTGGTCTCTGGCTTTAATGTTTATCCCAACGAAGTTGAAGATGTGGTGGCAGCCCACCCGGATGTGCTTGAGTCTGCCGCGGTCGGTGTGCCAGATGAAAATGCTGGCGAAGCCATCAAGCTGTTTGTGGTAAGTAAAAATGACCAGCTAGATGAAAAAACACTACGCGACTGGTGCAAAAAAGAGCTCACTGGCTACAAAGTGCCGAAATTCATAGAGTTTCGCGATGAGCTGCCCAAAACCAACGTGGGCAAAGTGCTCCGCCGCCAGCTGCGCGACGAAGAGCCCTCAAAAACGTAACTGTAGATGATGACTCGGCACTGTGGTTAGGCGTCGCGGAGCTGAAAGCGTTACACTATACGACCCGCTCAATTGAGCGGGTTGATTTTTTATATCTGTTATTAATATCTCTTGTTAAATGCCCAAGCGAATGGAAGCCGACTCAATCGTGACCACCGACACATCCCCAGCCCCCACCGATAGTCAACGTCTTGCGTCGCTGAAACAGGCCGCGGGCGATGTGATGCTGCGCGATGCAGAGCGGCTGGAGCGCCGGCTGGCTGGTTTAAACCGTCGCCTACGTGATAGCAAACCGATTAGCCGTGGCTTGGACGAGGTGCAGCGCGAGCTTGGTCGTGCCCAGCAGCAGCTCAGTCAGCGCGAAAGCCAAAAGGTCGCCTTCAATTACCCGCCAGAATTGCCGGTGGTCGAACGCCGGGAGGATATTGTCAACGCCATCCGCGATCATCAGGTCGTGGTGGTGGCGGGGGAGACAGGCTCAGGCAAAACCACCCAGCTGCCTAAAATGTGTTTGGAACTGGGCCGAGGCCGCCGTGGCTTAATTGGCCACACCCAACCGCGTCGCTTGGCTGCCCGCAGTGTCGCCAGTCGCCTGGCGGAAGAGCTGGAAGTCTCTCTGGGCGAGCAGGTGGGCTATCAGGTGCGCTTCACCGACCAGAGCAGCCCGACGACCCTGGTCAAACTGATGACCGACGGGATTTTGCTGGCCGAGACCCAGCATGATCCGCTGCTGCTGCGTTACGACACCATCATTATTGATGAAGCCCACGAGCGCAGCCTGAATATCGACTTTCTACTCGGCTACCTCAAACGTTTGCTCCCCAAGCGGCCCGATCTAAAAGTCATCATTACCTCGGCGACTATCGACGTGGAGCGCTTTGCCAAACACTTCGGCACCGCCAAGACGCCTGCACCGGTGGTGGAAGTAACCGGGCGCACCTACCCCGTTGAAGTACACTACCGGCCGCTGGTGCGCGATGAGGACGATGAAGAAGACCGCACGCTGCAAGAGGGCATTCTGCACGCGGTGGAAGAGATTGAAGCCGTTGAGCGTGAAAAAGGCTGGTTGCATGGCCCTCGCGATGTGCTGGTGTTTTTACCTGGTGAGCGCGAAATTCGTGAAACCGCCGATACCCTGCGCCGCGCCGAGCTGAAAGGCACTGAAATTCTGCCGCTCTACGCGAGGCTCTCCAACGAAGAGCAGAACCGCGTGTTTGCGCCGCACCGTGGCAGGCGCATTGTACTCGCCACCAACGTCGCGGAAACGTCGCTGACCGTGCCTGGGATTCGCTACGTGATCGACCCTGGCCTCGTACGTATAAGCCGCTATAGCTACCGTTCCAAGATCCAGCGACTGCCGGTAGAAGCGGTTAGCCAGGCCAGCGCCAACCAGCGTAAAGGGCGCTGTGGGCGGATTGCCGAAGGCGTGTGCATTCGCCTCTACAGCGAAGAGGATTTCCTATCCCGGCCCGGCTTTACCGACCCGGAAATCCAGCGCACCAACCTTGCCTCGGTGATTCTCTCGATGCTGGGGCTCAAGCTCGGCGATATCGAGGCCTTTCCGTTTGTTGATCCACCGGATAGCCGCTTTGTTAAAGACGGCTTTCGACTGCTGTTCGAGCTGGGGGCGGTGGACGACAAGCAGCGCCTTTCTCCGCTTGGGCGTAAGCTGGCGCGGCTGCCGATTGACCCGCGCTTGGCGCGAATGGTGTTGGCGGGTGCCGAATTCGGCAGCCTTCGCGATGTGCTGATCGTCGTCTCGGCGCTAGCCATCCAAGACCCCCGCGACCGACCGACAGATAAGCGCCAGGCGGCCGACCAAGCTCACCAGCGCTGGCATGATCCGGATTCCGATTTTGTCGCCTTGCTGAACCTTTGGCACGGCATTGAGAATGCCCGTGAGGCGCTTTCAGGTAATCAGCTGCGCCGCTGGTGCCGCGAGCACTACATCAACTACCTGCGCATGCGCGAATGGCACGACACCTTCCGCCAACTGCGCCAACTGCTGCGCGATATGGATATCGACGTGCCCGCGCCGCCGCCCCGTAATGAAGACGAGAGCGAAGAACAGGCGCGTCAAACGCGGCGTAAAACGTCGGGCAAGGTGCATCAGGCGCTACTCTCGGGGCTGCTCTCTAATCTGGGGACGTTGGTGGAGAACCGCGAGTATCTCGGCGCCCGCAATCGCAAGTTTATGATTCATCCAGGCTCAGGGTTGGCCAAGAAGTCGCCCAAGTGGATCATGGCGTTCGAGATGGTGGAAACCTCCAAGCTGTTTGCCCGCACCGTGGCCAAAATCGATCCCCAGTGGATTGAACCCCAGGCGCAGCACCTGGTTAAACGCAGCTACAGCGAACCGCATTGGGAAATGAAGCGCGCCCAGGTAGTGGCCTTTGAACAGGTCACGCTGTTTGGTCTGCCGATTGTGGCGCGGCGCAAGGTACATTACGGGCCAATCGCGCCCCAGGAGTCCCGGGAGCTGTTTATTCGCCGTGCGCTGGTGGAAGGGGAATTTCACACCAAAGGTGCCTTCTTTGCTCATAACCGCGCGTTGATCGACGAAGTCGAAGCGCTGGAAGATCGCGCTCGGCGGCGAGATATTCTGGTCGATGAAGACACGCTCTATGACTTTTACGACCAGCGGATCCCGGCGGAGATAGTCAACGGCAAGGGCTTTGAGCACTGGCGCAAGCAGGCCGAGCAGCAAGAGCCACAATTACTGCATTTCGATATTGATTCACTTAAAGCGCGCGACGCGGAGGACGTTACCCAGGCGCAGTATCCTGATCATTTGATTCTGGCGGGCGTCGCGTATCCGGTAAGCTACCACTTTGACCCCGAAGCCGAGGATGACGGTGTTACCCTGACCGTTCCCGCTGCAATGTTGCCCCAGGTGCCGGTGCATGCTCTGGAGTGGTTGGTACCTGGGCTGCTGCGTGAAAAGTGTATTGCGCTTCTGAAGTCACTGCCGAAAAGCATCCGCCGCCAGGTGGTGCCGATTCCTGATTGGGTGGATGCGGCGCTGGAAACCCTGGTGCCCGATCAGCGCCCGTTAACCGAGGCCTTGGGGGAGTTCATTCGCCGCCGTACATCGACGCGGGTGCATCCCGACGACTGGCGCCTCGACGTGCTCGAACCGCATCTGATCATGAATATTCGCGTGGTCGATCACGCGGGCGAAACCTTAGGGCAGGGGCGCGATCTGCGTGCTTTAGAGCAGCGCTTTGAAGCGGCAGCCAGCGCAGGCGCCCAGGCACTGGCTGAACAGGTTAGCCAAGAGCCCGCTGTGGCCGGGCTACCCAAGACGCCGCTGCCCGCTTCGCGCGTTACCACCCAGGCAGGTATTCGCGTAGAGGCGTATCCTGCCCTGGTCGCTGAAAGCAGGATTGCGAAAACCAGCGGTCTTGACGCCAGCGAGTTCAAGGTGGCGTTGTTTGATCACCCTGCAAAAGCTGACGCTGCCCACCAGGAGGGCATCGCTCGGCTGGCAATTGCCAAGCTACCTGAACAGGTTAAAGCGATTAAACAACTGCCGGGTGTTGAGAAGTGCGCGCTACTGTTCGCCAAAGTGGGTAGTAAACAAGCTTTGATCGACGATCTGCTGCTTGCGGTGTTTACCCAGGTGATTGCTCAGCACCCCCTGCCGCGCTCGGAAGGCGAGTTTAGCCAGCGACTAAACGCTACTCAGGGTCAGCTTGTAGACGAAGCGAAAGCACTGCTGGTACGCGTAGAGGCCGCGCTAAAAGGGCATCTGGCGGTCAGTAAGGTGCTCAAAGGGAAGCTTAATTTTGCTCTGGCGCTGGTGTATAGCGATGTTAGCGCGCAGATGCAACGTCTGGTCTATCCAGGCTTTATTCGCGATGCGGGCGCTTGGCTGGACGAATACCCGCGCTACACCGAGGCGGCGCTCATTCGGCTTGAAAAAGCCGCCCGTGAGCGCGGTCGCGATCAAATGATGATGCAAGATGTCCAGGCATTAGAGGCCCGTTTTGATGCCCGCCGCGAAAGCGAGCGACGCGGGCGGGTGGAAGACCCTGAATTGGTCGCTTTTGGCTGGTGGTTACAAGAGCTTAGAGTGTCGCTATTCGCGCAGCAGTTGGGGACGAGTATGGTGGTGTCGGTAAAACGACTGGAAAAACGCTGGCAAGAGATCACTAGCGTTTAGCCGTGGTTGGAAAAAGTTGTTGAAAAAAGTTGCTGGAAAAACCGCTATTTTACGCACACAGTAACGTGATGGGTTCGCCGTAAGTCGCACGCTATATAGATGGCCGGTCACGTCGGCAAGCCGCTTAGAGGAGATTGGCATGACACATGTGGTGATTACCGGTACAGGTCTCTATACACCGGAACACGCCATTGATAATGCGGCCCTGGTGGCGGCATTTAATGCTTGGGTAGACAGCGAGAATGAACAGCATGCCGGAGCCATTGCGCGCGGCGAGCGCGAACCGCTGGCACATTCAAGCAGCGAATTTATCGAAAAAGCCTCCGGTATTAAGAGCCGCTATGTGCTCGATGCAGCTGGGATCCTTGACCCACAGCGTATGCGGCCTAAACTTCCGCAGCGGGGCAATGACGAACCCTCTATTCAGTGCGAGATGGCGACCGCTGCCGCGCGGCAGGCGCTGGCCGCTGCCAAGGTAGAAGCTGCTGACATCGAGCTGGTGATCGTGGCCTGCTCAAACCTGGAGCGTGCCTACCCCGCTATGGCGGTCGAGGTGCAGCAGGCCTTGGGCACAAGTGGCTACGGGTTCGATATGAATGTGGCCTGTAGTTCAGCGACGTTTGCTTTGGAAACGGCTGCCAACGCCATAGCCTCCGGCAGTGTGAAGCGTGCCCTGGTGGTCAATCCGGAAATTTGCTCGGCGCACCTCAACTTTCGAGACCGTGACAGCCACTTCATTTTCGGCGATGCTTGTACCGCTGTGGTACTAGAAAATAGCGCTATTGCGGTGGCCGATGAGCAGTTTGAAATTCTTGGCACGCGTCTGGTTACCCAGTTTTCCAACGCGATCCGTAATAATGCAGGGTTCCTTAACCGCGTAACGGACAGTGACCCACTCGCCTTGGATAAGCTGTTTGTGCAGGAAGGGCGTCGGGTGTTTAGAGAAGTTTGCCCGATGGTGGCTAAATTGATCACCGATCATTTGGCCTCCTTAGAGTTGGCCGGTGGCGATCTGAAGCGCATGTGGCTACACCAGGCTAACCGGCATATGAACGATTTGATTGCCCGCAAAGTATTGGGCTATGACCCGAGTGAAACACAGGCGCCGATTATTTTGGATCGTTACGCCAACACCAGTTCAGCGGGTTCTATCATCGCCTTTCACCTCCATCGCGAGGCGCTTGTGGAGGGCGATATTGGCGTGATTTGCTCCTTTGGAGCAGGTTATAGCGCGGGCAGTGTGGTTATTCGTCGTTTGTAGATGTCTGTATAAGGTGCAAGGGAATTGAAAAAGGAAAATGTCATGTGGCAGTGGTTTAATAACGCGCAGCCTGCGCTTTCGCTGCGTAGCAAAGGGTTGCCACTACTACTGGTGACGTTACTCGTAACCGGAGGCTGTGCCAGTACGCAAATGGCGGAAAATACTGCTCCCGAAGACCCTTGGGAAGGCTTTAACCGCAAAGTGTTTGCGTTTAACGATGTGTTGGATCGCTACGCGCTCAAGCCGGTGGCAACAGGCTATCGTGCTATTACCCCCGACCCGGTAGAAACGGGCGTAGGTAATTTTTTCTCCAACTTAGGTGAAGTGCGTACTGCGCTTAACAGCGTGCTGCAGGGCAAACCGTCAAACGCGGGCCTCGCCACGTCACGTTTTTTAATTAACTCCACGGTAGGCATTGGCGGACTGTTAGATTATGCCACCCTAATGGAAATTACTGCGGATGAAGAAGATTTTGGCCAAACGTTAGCGGTGTGGGGGTGGGAAGATTCGCGTTATCTGGTGCTGCCTTTCTTTGGCCCCAGCACGCTGCGGGATACCACCGGTATGCCCGCGAACATGGCAACGAACCCCGTTAATTATGCAGAAGACGATATTGTTCGAGTAGGCCTTACCGCACTCAAAGCGATCGATATTCGAGCGGGTTTGCTTGACCAGGAAGAATTAATTCGTGGTGATCGCTACCGTTTTATTCGTGACGCTTACTTGCAGAACCGCCAATTTGAGGTGAGCGATGGAGAATTGGGTGATGACCCCTTTGCCAGCGAAACCTTCGACTTTGATGACAGCGATTTTGATGACAGCGGTCAGGATGATAGTGACTTTGGTGACAACGAAGTCACCGATTGAGGCTTATGATGGATCATTCTAAGCAGTTGATCGCGGTGATCGACGAACCTGGTCGTGAACGTGATGCGCTGGCTGAAGCGATTACCTGCGATGGCATGTGGGTGTTTGCCGCTGAGGATATCGCGCATTTGCCTGCTGACACGGCGCTCATTGTTGCCCATGCTCGGGCAGTTCCGCGGCAGCAATGGACACACCTAACGCGACGCCTACCGACACTGGTAGTCAGTGACTCGCGTCAGGACGCCGACTTGATCAAAGCGATTGATGTGGGGCTGGTGGACTATATTGTCCATCCGCTGCGACACGCCGAGCTGTTGCGACGAATGATCCGTAAGGCCATTAAGCTCAACGATTTGGCGCTGGAGCGCGAGCGTGACCATGCGCGGCTGGCGGAGTTAAACGAGAGCCTAGAGACCCATCTCGCGCTGCTGCGGATGGATCAGCAGAGTGGAGGGCATATCCAGCGGCGTTTGTTACCGCTGCGGCCCAAGGTGATTAACGGGGTGTATTACGACTACGTATTTGCTCCTTCGCTCTATTTGTCTGGTGATTTTCTCGATTACCAACGCTATAACGAGCGCTACAGTGCCTTCTATTTCGCCGATGTATCGGGGCATGGTGCCTCGTCGGCATTTGTTACCGTGCTGCTCAAATATTTATGCAACCGCTGGCTGAGTGAGTGGGATGGCCAGCATCCGGAAAATCTGCCGCCTGATTGGTTAAAGGCGATGAACCGCGAGCTGCAGGGCACCGATATTGGTAAACATGCCACCTTATTTGTCGGTGTTATTGACCACGAGGCGCATACTCTTCACTATTCGCTCGGCGCGCAGCTTCCCATGCCCCTGTTGGCAGCAGAAGGAGAGCTACGCCGTTTAGAAGGCGAGGGAATGCCGGTAGGCCTTTTCCCCGATGTGGAGTATCCTTCGCTGAGTTGTGCATTGCCGAATAAATTTCGTCTATGGCTCTGCTCAGATGGAGTATTGGAATGCTTGCCGGGTAAAACGCTCGACACGCGGCTCAAGGAGCTTGAGCAATTAGTAAGCGAGAGTGTAACGCTTGAGCAGTTGCGCGACCGGCTAGCAGAAACGAATGCACTCCTTGCCGAAGGGGATGCAGAGTTTGATGCCAACCAAGAGCGCGATGCTTTACCCGATGATCTAACAATCATGATGGTGAGCGGATTTGGTCATGCTGATTGAAGAGGGCCGCATTAAAGCGGCGTTCGATTCTGGTGTTTTTATTCTAAAACTGTGTGGTGATGTGCGTTTGACGCTCTGCGCCACGCTGGATACTCAAGCCCAGCGTCTTGCCGAGACGCCGGGGTTGCGTGCCGTATTGATTGACCTGCGTGAAGCCACCAATGTCGATTCGACGGCGCTTGGTTTTTTGGCCAAGGTCGCGATGGCGGTGAAAGGGCGCCTGGAGCAGCCGCCGACGATTATTGTCGATAATCCTGATGTACGGCAGATGTTGGACGTGATGGGCTTTGCGCGTTTCTTCACGCTGATGGAAGCGCCGCTACAACAGACGAGTACGCTCAACAATGAGCTTGAAGAGCTGCCCCAAGAGCCGGCAGACGAAGAGGGACTGCGCGATCGCATCCTGGAAGCCCACCGTATTTTAATGCATATGAATGAGCATAACCGTGAGCAGTTTCAGCCACTGGTTGACATGCTTGAGTCGCAAGACGCCACTACACATCACTAAGCTCCCCTCTCCTTGATAAGCCCCTGGCCTCTTCCAAGGGCTATCTACCGATAGTCTCCAATCCCGACAAAGGCCTTAAAATCAGCTATGATTAGCGGCCTATCTATTTCAGTGCGTACATTATCGCCTTAAGGAGACCCATGGATCTTAATCCTCGCCGGGTAGCACTGTTGGTTGCTGCCAATACGGCGCTGGCGCCCTTTGCTATCGACGCTTATTTGCCTGCCATGGGTATCATTGCTGAAAGCATCGGCGCCAGTATTCACCGTACTGAACTCTCCATCAGCGTATTCCTGTTCGGCTTTGCATTGGGCCAGCTATGCTTTGGGCCGCTTTCGGATCGGATGGGTAGAAAGCCTGTGCTGCTGGGCGGACTGGTGGTGTTTATGCTGGCAAGTCTTGCTATTACGATGGCGGACAGTTTGCCCACGCTGCTGGCTTGGCGGTTTATTCAAGCGTTGGGAGGCGGGGCCTGCGTGGTCAATTCGGCGGCGATTGTGCGCGACTGCTTTAGCGGGCGCGAGGCCGCCAAAGTGATGTCCACCATGGCGATGATTATGATGCTGGCGCCGCTGGTGGCACCTGCAGTGGGCAGCTTGCTACTGCACGTGGCTGGCTGGTGGCTGATTTTTGTGTTCTTAGCCGTTTACGCAGGCTTTTTGCTCTGGCTGCTAGGAACGCGGTTACCTGAAACCCGCGATATGTCGCTGCCTGCAGCTTCACCACGGCAAGTAATACGCAACTACGCCAGCGTGCTTAAGCATCGTGAAGGCATGGGCTATATCTGTGCGGTAGCGGCTTCCTTTGCGGGCCTGTTTGCCTTCGTGACCGCTTCGCCGTTTCTCTATCTCGACTATTTTGGCCTCTCGCCCGGCACTTATCCGCTAGTGTTTGGGGTCAACGTTGTCGTTATTGCGCTCTCTAATCGGGTCAATATTCATCTGCTCCGCAAGCGAACTCCTCAGCAGAATTTGCGTTTAGGGTTGCTTATACAGCTGGTGGCCGCGCTTGGGTTGGTAGCGGTGACCGCCCTGGACATCGCGTCGCTAGTGATCGTGGTGCCGTTGATTATGCTGTTTACCGGAATGATCGGGCTGATCACGCCCAACGCGATCTCGTCGTTACTGGATCATTTTGGCCATATCAGCGCCACGGCAACGGCGCTGCTGGGCGGGATCCAGTTTACCTGCGGCGCCCTCGCGGGAGTGATGGTAGGGCTGTTCGAGGTAGAGCATCTTTGGCCCATGGTACTCACCATGCTGGGCGCTGCGTTGCTAGGCAATATCGGTGTGCGCAAACTGACTAAAGCACCTGCTGCGGATGAATAGTTTTCAAATAGATAGGGCGTGTGGACAGGGCGTATGGATAGAGCATATGGATAGTTTGAATGGGTAAGTTGAATGGATAGCATGCTGGCTTGGGTCAATATGCCGATGAGCACTTGGTTAGCTTGCTCCGCCGTACTGTTAATGGGTGCTTTTGTGCAGCGCGCTACCGGCTTTGGTTTGGCCATTATTGGCGCACCGCTACTGTTGATGCTAGAGCCTCGTCTGGTGCCGGTCACTCTGGTACTGTTCGGATTTACCGTCTCCCTGATGATGGTGCGTCATTACTGGCACGAGGTGCGCCTGGATTCCATTGGCATGGCGCTAGTGGGGCGCCTTCCCGGCAATGCGCTGGGTATTTGGCTGCTACTCGCCGCCCCCATGTTTGTGTTAGAAAAGCTGATTGCGGTCATCGTCCTGTTTGCGGTACTCGTCACCTTGTGCCGCTTTCAGTTGCCGGTAAACCGAATAACGCTGTTTGGCGCTGGGGTGCTCTCTGGCATTTTTGGCACCGTTGCGGCTATTGGTGGCCCACCCATCGTGCTGCTGATGCACGGCTTACCCACTGATCGTGTGCGCGGCAATCTAGCCGCCTTTTTCATTTTGACCTCTCTATTGACCTTAATCACCCTTGCCTTGGCTGACCAGATTCAGCTTTGGCATTTCCAGGTCGCGCTTACCTTCCTACCTGCAGTATTAATAGGTAACGCCTTGGCAGATACCGTAGCCCACCGTTTAGACCGACGCATGCTGCAAGGTGCCTCGCTGGCGTTATGCACCCTCGCGGCGCTAGGACTTTTGTGGTGATGTAAGGTCGGGTTGCCTCTATGTAACGAAAAATTTTCTACGTTTTGCTCGCTGTCATGAAGTTGTCATGGAACCAGTGCAAGGTATGCCTTGCGAAGGCCAGATCCCTACATGAACAGGAGTATTTCGCATGAACCGTATTCTCAAAACCACCGTTATCGCGGCTGCTGTAATGAGCGTTGCCGGTGTTGCTCAAGCCCGTGATCAAATCCGAATCGTTGGTTCCAGTACCGTTTACCCGTTTGCCAGCTACGTAACGGAAGAGTTCGGTGCGACTACTGGTAACCCGACGCCTGTTATTGAATCGACTGGTTCGGGCGGCGGTTTGCGTCTGTTCTGTAATGGTGTTGGTGAAGGCACACCCGACATTACTAACGCTTCTCGTCGCATGAAAGTGTCTGAGTTTGAGCGTTGTGAAGAGAACGGCGTTACCGATATCACCGAGGCTAAAATCGGTTCTGACGGCATCGTATTGGGTCAATCAAGCGAAAACGATGACATTGCTTTAACCCGCGAACAGATCTTCATGGCGGTAGCTGCCATGGTGCCGGTTGATGGCGAGTTAGTTGAAAACCCCTACACCAACTGGAGCGAGATCGATTCTTCGCTGCCAGACCGTGAAATCTCCATTTATGGGCCGCCGACAACTTCGGGTACCCGCGATGCTTTTGAAGAGCTGGTAATGGAATCTGCGTCTGAGGGTATGGATGTTTACGGCGATGAAGGCTACACCGATATTCGTTCTGACGGTGTTTACATCGATGCCGGTGAAAACGACAACCTGATCGTTCAGCGCCTTTCAGAAGACACCGGTGCCTTTGGTATCTTCGGCTACTCTTTCCTTGAAGAGAATACTGACACGATCAGCGCCGCCAGCATTGATGGCGTCGATCCTGAGGCTGAGGCGATCAGCTCCGGTGACTATCCTATCGCGCGTTCACTGTGGTTCTACGTGAAGAACCAGCACGCTGAAGACGTCCCGCCGATGTACGATTACGTCGATATGTTTATGAGCGAAATGATGATTGGCGATGATGGCTACTTGCGTGATATCGGCTTGATCGTTCTGCCAGAAGGAGAGCGCGAAGAGTGGCGCCAGGCTGTTGCAGATCGCACTTCAATGACAGCAGACGTTCTTAAGTAAGTTGGTAGGTCAGATTAAAAGTGGTCGGCAGCGCAAGCTGCCGACCCGTTATTGTTGATAGGTTTCTTAACCGGTGACCACGTGAGAGAGATGCGATGCAGACCAACCAGCTTCTTCTGATTTTTTGCAGTGCATTATTGCTGCTGGGGCTGCTGGCTTTTTTTGCTGGCCGTTCAAAAGCCACTCGGTTACGTAGCGCGGGTACGGCGATGTTCGCCCAGCCTGACCAATACGCTTGGTTTACAGTACTCTCCACCGCCGGGCCAGCCGTGGTAGTGAGTGCCTTGGGCGCTTTCGTTTTGCTTCTAATGGGCGCCGACATTCCTACGCTTTATCTGCTGGCGGCGAGCTTAGTGATAGCAGCCATCGGGCTACTGGTGAGTCTTAATCAAGTAAAACCCGATTTTCATGCCCGTCAAGCCATTGAGCGGGTCATTCGCATGACCCTGGCTGGGGCAGCGTTAATCTCCATTTTGACGACCTTTGGTATTTTAATTTCGATTATTTCCGAGGCGCTGCGCTTTTTCCAAATGCACAGCTTCTGGGAGTTCATCACCGGCACCACTTGGAATCCAGGCGCGAGCTTTTTAGCATCCGCGGGTCGCGGTGATGGTAGCGGCGCTGAGTTTGGCTCGGTACCGCTGTTTGCTGGCACCTTTATGATTACCGCCATCGCTATGCTGGTGGCGGTGCCTATCGGTTTGCTTTCAGCGATTTATATGTCTGAATTTGCACCGCGCAAAGTGCGTACCGTCGCCAAGCCGGTGTTAGAAGTATTGGCAGGTATTCCTACCGTCGTTTATGGCTTTTTTGCCGCCATCACCGTGGCGCCGATCATTGTCAATATTGCCGGTTTTCTGGGGCTCGATGCGTCTTATAACAATGCGCTGGCACCCGGCATTGTGATGGGCATTATGATCATTCCGTTTATCTCATCGCTATCTGATGATGTGATCAATTCGGTGCCCGATAGCATGCGCCAGGGGTCGCTGGCACTCGGTATGACCAAAGGGGAAACGATTCGTGATGTGGTAGTGCCCGCTGCCATGCCGGGGATTATCTCAGCGTCGCTCTTGGGTATGTCTCGTGCCATGGGTGAAACCATGATCGTGGTTATGGCGGCGGGTATGCGGCCTAATTTAACCGCTAATCCGCTGGAAGATATGACCACGGTGACTGTGCGTATCGTGGCGGCGCTCACCGGCGACCAAGAGTTTGAAAGTGCCGAAACATTATCAGCTTTTGCCCTTGGACTCGTGCTCTTCGTGATCACACTCGCACTCAACTTGGTGTCAGTATTGATGATCCGTCGTTTCCGTGAAAAATACCGCGTGAATAACCTGTAACGCCGAGGAACTGTTTCGATGAGCCACTCTTTTGACGAAATCAGCCAGCAGCTTAAGCGGCGTCACCGAAAGTCTACCCGCCTTAAATGGATAACCATGGGATCGTTAGGTCTCGCGGGCCTTTTTCTGGTGCTGTTTTTTGCCGATATGCTGAGTAAAGGTCTACCCGCTTTCCAGCAGGCCTATATACAAACCGAGATTAGCTACACACAAGAAGCCGAAACCGATGGGCGGCGGGCGTTTGATGAAGAGCTGTTGCCGTTAATTAGCCGTACGGCGGTGCGTACAATTCCATTAGAGTTGCGCAACAATCCTGACATGATCGGCACCAGTAAAGCGGAGTGGGTATTAGCAAATAGTGATGTCGATCAATACTTGAAGGGACACCGGCATCGCTTGAGTGACGAGGAGCAGGAAGCCCTTGATGCCCGAGTCGAATCTGGACAGGTGGATCTACGCTTTAATACCACTTTCTTTGGTTCGGGTGATTCAAAAATTGCCGAGAACGCGGGCATTTTATCGGCAGTGGTCGGCACCATTATGACCATGATCGTCACCCTGGCGATATCTTTCCCGATCGGCGTGATGACAGCTATTTATCTTGAAGAGTTTGCGCCGGATAACCGCTTAACCCAGATTATTGAAATTAACATCAATAACCTAGCGGCGATCCCGTCGATTCTATTTGGTCTGCTGGGTCTTGCGATCTTTATTAACTTTTTCGGGGTGCCGCGGTCGTCTCCATTAGTGGGCGGTATGACGCTGGCATTGATGACGCTGCCAGTGATCATTATTTCGACACGTACCGCACTGCGTAGCGTGCCTGAATCCATCCGTCACGCAGGCTTTGGGGTGGGCTGTTCACGCTGGCAGGTAGTGCGGGATCACGTTCTACCCTTAGCAATGCCGGGTATTATGACAGGTTCTATTATCGGCCTGGCGCAAGCGATGGGTGAAACGGCGCCGCTGATTATTGTAGGGATGGTGGCCTTTATCCCCGATGTGGGCGTTTCCTTTACCAACGCGGCAACAGTGATGCCTGCGCAAATATTCACCTGGGCTGGTGAACCTGAGCAGGCGTTTGTGGAAAAAACTGCTGGCGGTATTTTGGTGCTACTCACCATACTCATCTCACTCAACGCTTTTGCCGTTGTGATGCGTAAGAAATTTGAGCGTCGCTGGTAGGCCAGTGCGTTATAGAGGACATTTCTATGAATAGCCATGCAACTGTAATGAACGGCCAGCAGACACCTGCGGTTGGGCAACCCTATACACGAAATGAAGCTGCGTGCCACGACCTGAGTTTCCGGGTTCGCGATTTGAATCTGTGGTATGGCAAAAACCAAGCGCTGAAGAATCTAAATATTGATCTTTTTCAGAAAAATGTGACGGCGCTGATTGGCCCTTCGGGGTGTGGTAAGTCGACGTTCTTACGCTGTTTGAATCGTATGAACGACCTGATTCCTAGCGTACGCACCGAAGGCCTGGTCGAGATGGACGGGTTGGACGTTAACGCACCTAAAATGGATGAAGTGGCGCTCCGTCGCCGGGTGGGCATGGTTTTCCAAAAGCCTAATCCGTTTCCTAAGTCGATCTTTGAAAATATCGCTTACGCACCACGCATGCACGACTTGGTCAGCCGTAAAGCCGAGCAGGAAGAATTGGTTGAAAAAGCGCTGCGTGACGCTGGGTTGTGGAACGAGGTGAAAGACAAGCTGCATGAGCCAGGCACCTCTCTGTCCGGTGGTCAGCAACAGCGGTTGTGTATTGCCCGCGCTATTGCGGTTCAGCCTGATGTGATTTTGATGGATGAGCCAACCTCAGCGCTTGATCCTATTTCCACCGCCACCATCGAAGACCTGATGGACAAGCTGAAAGAGAAATTCACCATCATTACCGTGACGCATAATATGCAGCAGGCGGCGCGGGTGGCGGACTACACGGCGTTCTTCCACCTGGGGGAAATCATTGAGTACAACGACACCAAAGTGATGTTCTCAACCCCGGCACAGAAGAAGACCGAGGACTATATCTCTGGTCGTTATGGTTAATTAATGCTTGCTAATTAATACTTACTACGCAGGCCTACTACACGGTGGTGGGCCTGTTTGTTAGTAGGCGTTTTTTTAAGTGGTTATATATGTTTTAACGTATATAGCCGTTATGCTTTCTCTTAATAGATTGTGTAACCGTTAGCTTAGGAGGCACTCATGGCACTACGTATTGGCATTAACGGCTTTGGGCGGATTGGGCGTTTGGCATTGCGCAGTTTGTGGGGGCAGGTAGACGCTGGCGCGGTAGCAATAACACGCATTAACGACCCGGGCGGCGATGCGGCAACCTTTGCCCACCTGCTGGAGTTTGATTCAGTTCACGGGCGCTGGACACCAGGGAAGGGTATCTTGGCAACCGATGACGCTATCGTTCTCGATGGAAAAACTGTCGTCTTTAGCGCTAATAAAGCAATTGCCGATAGCGATTGGTCGAACTGCGATATCGTGATCGAGTGCTCGGGCGTAATGAAAACCACTGATAAACTGCAGGCGTACATTGATCAAGGCGTCGGTCGTGTGGTGGTGAGTGCGCCTATGAAAGAGGCGAACGTGCTTAATGTGGTGGTGGGGGTGAACGACCACCTTTACGATCCTGCTCAACATAAGATCGTTACCGCTGCCAGTTGCACCACCAACTGCCTGGCACCGGTGGTCAAAGTCATTCAGGAAACCTTTGGTATCCGCCATGGCTCGATGACCACGGTGCACGACATCACCAACACTCAAACCATTTTAGATGCCCCGCATAAAGACCTGCGCCGCGCCCGGGCTTGCGGCATGAGCTTAATCCCCACCACCACCGGCTCGGCCAAAGCCATCACTGCTATTTTCCCCGAACTGGAAGGCAAGCTAAACGGTCACGCGATTCGTGTGCCGCTGGCTAACGCTTCGCTTACCGATATGGTGTTCGAGCTTGAGCGCGAAGTGACCGTCGAAGAGATCAATCAGGCGCTAAAAGCCGCGGCTGATGGCGAGCTTGCCGGTATTTTGGGCTATGAAGAGCGCCCGCTAGTGTCGATTGATTACCGCACCGACCCGCGCAGCTCGATCATTGATGCGCTCTCCACCATGGTGATCAATGGCACCCAGCTAAAACTCTATGCCTGGTACGACAACGAGTGGGGCTACGCCAACCGCACGGCCGAGTTGGCCCTGATGGTAGGTAGTGGGCAGGTAGGCGGTGAGCAGGTGGGCCGTGGCTGATTTATCGTTGTTAAAGCGGGTAAAGGCGCTACCTTTCGAGGTGCGCCAATATATGCTGATTACCGGCAACTACTGGGCGTTCACGGTAACCGACGGCGCGCTGCGTATGCTGGTGGTCATGCACTTCCATCAACTGGGTTACTCGCCGTTAGAAATCGCCATGCTGTTTCTGTTTTACGAAGCTTTTGGTGTGGTGACTAACCTGGTAGGTGGCTGGTTGGGCGCGCGGTTGGGTCTCAACCGCACCATGAATGTGGGGCTTGGGCTGCAAATTATTGCGCTTGCTATGCTGATGGTGCCCGCTAGCCTGCTGACAGTTGCTTGGGTGATGGCTGCTCAGGCGCTGTCGGGGATCGCTAAAGACCTCAACAAAATGAGCGCTAAAAGCGCCGTTAAAGTGCTGGTGCCAAAAGAGAGTGCTAACGCCAATAGTTCACTCTACCGGTGGGTGGCGATGCTGACCGGCTCTAAAAACGCGTTAAAGGGGCTAGGCTTTTTTGTTGGCGGGTTGCTGCTAACGTTGATTGGCTTCCAGGCCGCAGTGTTGGTGATGGCGGTAATGCTTGGCGGCGTGTTACTGCTTTCACTGTTGAGGCTTAAGGCGGATTTAGGCCGCCAAAAAGTAAAGCCCAAGTTCTCCGAAATCTTCTCAAAATCACGTGCGATTAACGTGCTCTCCGCGGCGCGCTTTTGCCTATTTTCGGCACGGGATGTGTGGTTTGTGGTAGCACTGCCGGTGTTTTTATACGATCAACACGGTTGGACACACTGGACAGTGGGTGGGCTGTTAGCGGTATGGGTGATCGGTTATGGCGGGGTGCAAACCCAGGCACCCAAATTAACCCGGTTGATCAAAGGCGATGCGCGGGCACTTACCGCCGGCTGGGCGGCGGCACTGGCGGTGTTGGCAATTTTGCTGGCGATGCTGCCCTTGGCACAAGTAGGTTGGTTAGTGGTCGGGCTACTCGCCTTTGGGGTGCTGTTTGCAATTAACTCCAGCTGGCACAGCTATTTGATTGTGCACTATGCTCGCGCTGACGGCGTCTCCATGGATGTCGGTTTCTATTATATGGCCAATGCCATGGGGCGTTTAGTGGGCACACTACTGTCGGGCTGGCTGTATATGGCTTCCGGGCTGAGTGCCTGCTTGTGGGTGTCAGCGGCCTTAGTGGCTGCCAGTGCATTGATGGCGTTAGCACTGCCTAAACAAGTCGCATGATTCGCTTTTCGCCTAGGCGGTTTAACGCTCACTTTAGGCAGTGCACAAACTCTTGCCTGGGCCTCCAGCTATTACTTGACCGCTATCCTTGTGGTGCCCATGGCCCGCGAGCGGGATTTGAGCTTCTGTGTATTCGTGTGCTTCGACTGTAAGGGCGAGGCGTCTATATAAAGGCGACGCTGTATGAATTGGATTGGTTTATGGTATATGTGATATATCTTGCATTGAGCTTACTTAAGCGAGAATTTATATGACAGACCATCCTTTTTCGTCTCAATCACTCCTTGCTCAGGGCGGTAGTCACCTTGAGCACGAATATGGAGTAATCATCCCGCCAGTATATACATCAACGACTTACCTTCGAGACAGCGATAATCAATATCGCAGCGGTCGAGTGTATTCCAGAGCTGACAACCCAACGTACCGACCTGCAGAAATACTCTTGGCAGAGCTGGAAAATGCGGTTGATGCCCGTTTATTCGCCTCGGGTATGGCAGCGGCAACAACTGTTTTTCAGGCGTTAAAGCCCGGCGATTCAGTCATCGCTCCTAAAGTGATGTACTGGGCGTTGCGTAAATGGCTGCAGACCTTTGGTGTCGATAGCGGGCTGAATGTTCGTTTTGTGGACACTACAAATCTGGACGAATTACGCCTTGCCATTGATGAAAAAGCACCCACACTTATTTGGCTTGAAACGCCTGGCAATCCGCTCTGGACCGTTACCGATATTGCTGCAGTAGCTGATTTAGCAAAAGACTGCGGAGCCCTGCTTGCTGTTGACTCTACTGTTGCTACACCATTGCTAACAAAACCGTTGAACCTTGGTGCTGATATCGTGATGCATTCAGCCACCAAATACCTCAACGGCCACTCTGATGTTATTTCCGGAGTATTGGCTGCACGGGAAGATAACGCCTTCTGGCAGCGTCTGGTTGCCATTCGCGCCCAATCTGGTGCAGTTCCTGGCCCAACTGATGCAGCTCAATTACTACGTGGAATGCGAACCTTGTTTTTACGGGTGCGGGAAAGCTGTCAAAGTGCGTTATATATTGCTGGACAGCTGGAGCAGCATCCGCATGTAATTGAGGTGTTATACCCCGGTTTAAAAAGTTTTTCCGGCCACGACGTGGCTCAAAAGCAAATGAGCAGTGGTTTCGGCGGTATGTTGTCTATTCGTTTAGCCGGTGGAGAAAAAGCCGCTATTGCAGTTGCCGCTAAAACGCAGCTCTGGTGTCGGGCTACTTCGTTAGGCGGTGTAGAAAGTTTGATTGAGCACCGTGCCAGTATTGAAGGTTCTGACTCGCCAGTTCCGCTGGATTTGCTGCGCTTGTCGGTCGGGATTGAAAAGGCCGACGATCTGCTGGCCGATTTGCAGCAATCCATTGATAGCGCTCACGCGTAAATGCTCATGTACGTAAAGCCGCGCGTACCATTAACCCTTGTTACCGTCTTCTTAGCTAAGGCTGTAACAAGGGTGAACCCTCCATATACAGGTGGCGAAGCTTCCACCATCCCTCAACGTTTAAGCTTAACCCTTGCCCTATAAGCGCCGGGTCAATGAACAGCGTTATATTTTGGTAGCGATGGCATTGGTAAAGCGAAGAGTCTGCGGGTGGGTTTGCCTCGGCAATGGCGACCTTGGCAAGCCCACCGCAGCAGCCATGTCTTGGGGAAAGGCGTACGGTAAGGATGCCGCCTCGCTGCTTGATAAAGTCTAGTGCTTTGCTATCTATATCAATCACATTACCCATGGCCTATCCAATCGTTATTGAGCCCAATGCTTGGGATGGCTACAGGCATGATGACCTGGTGACCTAGCTCAAAATTTAATGATTAACAGTAGCCGGAAAATGATGGCGGGTCTTGTTTGCAATTCTTACCAGCGCGAGCATCAGCGGTACTTCGACCAATACGCCGACAACAGTGGCTAGCGCAGCGCCCGACTGTAAGCCAAACAGTGCGATAGCCGCTGCCACCGCCAGTTCAAAGAAGTTGCTGGCGCCGATCATCGCCCCCGGTGCGGCAATGTTATGTGGCAATCGCCAGGTTTTAGCCCAGCCATAGGCGATAAAGAAGATCAGGAACGTTTGAATAATCAGCGGTATCGCGATCAATACGATATGCAGCGGATTATTGAGAATGACCTCACCCTGGAAGGCGAATAGCAGCACTAGGGTAATGATCAAGCCAATCGGGGTGATAGGGCCAACCCGCTTCATAAACACGTTGTCGTACCACTCGGCGCCACGCTTTTTAATCAAACTTTGCCGTGTGATATAGCCCGCCGCCAGGGGAATCACAATGTACAGTACGATTGACAGGGCGACCGTGTCCCAGGGCACCTGAATATTGGAGATGCCCAGTAGGAAGACCACGATAGGGGCAAACGCGAACAGCATAATTAGATCATTAAGCGCCACTTGTACCAGAGTGTAGGCGGCATCGCCGCGGGTTAGGTAGCTCCACACAAACACCATGGCGGTACACGGCGCAGCCCCAAGCAGAATTGCACCGGCTAAATACTGGCTGGCTAGCTCGGCGGGAATAAACGGTCGAAAGATCACCATCAGAAATAGCCAGGAGATGGCGAACATAGTGAAAGGTTTGATCAACCAGTTCACTGATGTAGTGATGATCAAACCTTTTGGCTGACGACGCACACCCAGTAGCGAGGTGAAGTCAATTTGCGCCATCATGGGGAATATCATCGCCCAAATGAGTACCGCCACCGGAATCGATACCTGCGCCACTTCAAAACGTGACAGCGTTTCCGGTACTGCTGGGATCAATTGCCCAACTAAGATGCCTACCACAATGGCGAGTGCTACCCATAGCGTGAGGTAGCGCTCAAAAATTCCCATGCCTTCGGCGGTAGAGGGTGAGGCGTTGTCTTGCAGTGCTGGCATGTGAAGCTCCTGATTAGATGGCGCGTTGATTAACCCGCTTTGAGACTTCTTCGGCGCTCTCTTTGCGCTCCGAATAACGATCCGTCAGCACGTCACTGCGATCACGCACTAGTAGAGTGAATTTCACCAGCTCTTCCATGACATCCACGATACGGTCATAAAACGGTGAAGGCTTCATCCGGTCTTTATCATCAAACTCCATAAAGGCTTTGGGTATCGAGGACTGATTGGGAATCGTCAGCATACGCATCCAACGCCCCAAGATGCGTAGCTGATTGACCGTATTGAAGGACTGCGAACCGCCGCAGACCTGCATTACTGCCAAGGTTTTGCCCTGAGTAGGGCGGACGCCACCCAGGGCAAGGGGGATCCAATCTATTTGCGCCTTCATAATGCCGGTCATTGCGCCGTGACGTTCGGGGGAGCACCACACCATCCCTTCTGCCCATTGGGCCAATTGGCGTAGCTCATCGACTTTGGGGTGGCTGGCATCTTCTGCATCCGGTAACGGCAGCCCCCTGGGGTCAAAGATTCTTGTTTCTGCGCCCATGGCATTGAGTAAATGTGCGGCTTCCTCAACCGCTAACCGGCTGAAAGAGCGCTCACGCAGAGAGCCGTATAGCAGCAATATTTTAGGTACGTGTTCAGTGCTATGTGGAATCCTCAGCCGTTCGCTGCTGGGCGGTTCAAAGAGTTCAGCGTCTATATTAGGCAGATCATTCAGGTCGGAAAAATCAGTCAGTGAGGTCATCGCGGTTTACTCGGATTGGGTCTTAATAGCTTGATGATTCCATCATATATGTTTTTTCGTATATTTCTAGGGCAACTGTGTGCCTGCAATATTGCCGTCATGAACCCGGCGTAGAGTGACAGCCACTAACTACATAAGAGGCTGTTTATTTATGACGAAGCGCCGCGTGTTGTTCCTCTGCAATGCTAACTCTGCACGGTCTCTGATGGGGGAGGCGTTGCTTCGCCATTTGGCAGATGATCGTTTTGAAGCGTTTAGTGCCGGTTCTGAACCGGATGAGCCCCATGCATTGACACTTGAAGCGTTGCGTAAACACGGGCTCCCCACCGAGGGCCTGCGCAGTAAGTCGTTGGATGAGTTTGAAAGCAAGACCTTCGATTTTGTCATTGTGCTGTGCGACAAATCCCAGCAAGCCTGCCGCGATTGGCAAGGGGAGGCGGGCGAAGTTCTATCCTGGGATATTCGTGACCCTCGCTTGATCGGCAAGTCAGATGCTTATGAGCAGGCATTATTAGAGATTCGTCGGCGCCTACAGCTCTGGCTGCCTCTCCACACATCTGATTAACCTTACTGAAAGGGGCGGGTCGAGATGAAATGGATTAATAACTTAAGCGTCAAGGCAAGTTGGACGCTTGTATTAGTGGCCTTTAGCGGCCTGGTCGTCGTCATTGGCGCACTGGGTTTGTTCGCCAACCATTTTGGCCGTGAGGCATTTACGTCGCTTCATGAACGGGACATGGCACAAATTAGTCAGCTCAATAGCGCCTATACCCAGCTGTTGCGTGCGCGTATTCAGATGAACCGTGCAGCGGAGTTAATTCGTACCCCTTCGTTTGATCGACCTGACCCTCTGATAGAAGAAGCCCAGCGGTTGCTTGATGAGGCGTCCGAGAACTTCACTCAATTTACAGCGAGTGATTTTGATCAGGATCAGCAGTCGTTTGTCGAACAGTTAGCTTCGAACTTTCAATCATTTGTTAACAATAATCTCAATCTTCAGATGATGATGCTTGAAGAGCGCGACATATCAGGCTTTTTCTCGGGTGAGTCGCGAGTGGATGATAGTAGCGAGCACTTTGTGGCAAGCGCTGAGGCTTTTATTGGCGCTTCCACTCAGCGGGGTAACACCTTGCTTATGCGCTTTGAGCAGGTTTCATCGCTACTTTTTTGGGGAGTGATTACAGCGCTTGGCGCTGCGCTGTTGGTAGTGACGGTAGTGGTATGGGGCGTGCGTAAAAATGTGCTTCGCCCATTGAAGAAAATCACTGGGCACTTCCAGCGCATTGCTAACGGTGACCTGTCGGCGCCAGTAACGGCGCACTCAAGTAACGAAATTGGTCAGCTATTTAGTGAGCTGGATAAGATGCAGCACTCGCTGACGGCCACGGTTAATCGTCTTAATACGAGCAGCCAGCAGGTATATAGCAATAGTCAGGAGATGACTGAGCAGAACCAGCTTTTGGCGAGCCAAACCGACACTCAAGTGTCAGCTTTGCAGCAAATGGCAGCGAGCTTGGAACAGCTAACCGCCACGGTGAATCAGAATGCTGAAAGTGCGGCGCATGTTAACCAGTCAACGGCAGATGTGTCTCAAAAAGCGCAGCAGGGTGATGAGGTGATTACCCAGTTTATCGCCACCATGGAGGCGATAAATAGTCACTCCGAAGAGATTCAAAGCATTATTCGCATGATTGAAAGTATTGCTTTCCAAACCAATATTTTAGCGCTCAATGCCTCGGTTGAAGCCGCGCGTGCCGGTGAGCACGGGCGTGGGTTTGCGGTGGTCGCCAATGAGGTGCGTGCACTGGCAACGCGCAGTGCCAGTGCCGCCAGTGATATTCGCTCACGCATTGAAGCGTCGAGTGCGAGCGTCCAGCAAGGCAGCATATTGTCTCAGCAGGCTGGTGAACATACACGGGCGATCATGCAAGCAGCGAGGAATGTGGACACGCTGATGACGCAAATCACCCATGCCTCTGAAGAGCAGCGGCGAGGCATTGAGGAGGTCAACCACGCGGTTGCTCAGATCGATACCACTACCCAAGACACCATGCGCTTAGTCAATCAGGCGGCCCAGAGCGCGGAGGTGCTGTCCCAAGAAGCTTTGCAGATGCGTGAATATGCCGGTCAATTTAGTGTGGTGGAGAGTGCCATTGAACCAGGCTTGTCTGGTATTGATAAAAATCAAACTGACTATCCCGAATGGGAGCAGCTCAGTCATCAAGAGGGCGCCTTACCGGATGACCATGAGCAAGCCCGTCGTCAGGCGGGATTATTGGCTTCGGCTTAGCATTCTGGATGAAGGAATTTAGCTTTACTCCTGAGCTTACAACGCTATCATGCGATTTTCTCTGAGCGTCATGTAGCGTGTTAGCAACAAAGTGGTTAGTGACACCCTTTAGCTTGTTTTTTCAGCGTTTTCTGAACGACCCTATGCTGCTCTCAATGAGTATCCTATGGGTCGTTTTGTGTTGGCTGGAGCCTCAATCACTGAGTGAAATGGCTGACCGGGTTCACTGGACAACCCTTGTAGTATTAACCGGCCTAATGCTGCTCAGTCGCGCGTTAGAACTGAGTGGTTATTTAACGCTCTGGGGTCGTCAGTTATTAGCTCTACTGCGTGGTGAGCGCCGACTTGCGGTCGGTTTGATTCTGTTTTCGGGGCTTCTCTCGGCGATAGTCACTAACGATGTGGCGCTGTTTATTGTGGTACCACTGACGCTTAGTCTGGCGGGAATGGCAACACTGCCGATTGAACGCTTGATTGTGTTTGAGGCGCTGGCTGTGAATGCAGGCTCATCGCTGAGCCCGATTGGTAATCCGCAAAATCTCTATTTATGGCAGCTTTCAGGCATTCGCTTCGGCGACTTTTTATGGGTAATGTTGCCGCTTGGGGTGGGCTTGATGCTGTCGCTCTTACTTTTTGTTCCCTTGGCATTTCCGAAAGCGTCAATACACTTGGAAGCAGTTTCTGCGATGACGGCTGAGCGCCGAAAGGCGCCGTTATGGGCGGCGCTTATTGGCTATCCACTTTTTCTGGTCGCGGTAGACATGGGGTGGGTGCTATCGGCGCTGGCTGGCGTTTTGCTTTCGATGCTATGGGTGGCTCGACGGGCGGTATTCAGTATTGATTGGCTACTGCTGATAGTGTTTGTATTGATGTTCGTAAATCTAAGTGTCATCGGTGAGCTGAGCATTGTTCAGCAGTTTATACATTCAATGCGCCAGTGGCCGGGTGGCGATGTTAGTGCTGGCGTACTCCTTTCACAGGTCGTATCCAACGTGCCAGCGACCCTACTGCTTGCCCAGCAGAGTGAGTGGCAGCCGCTGGCTTGGGGCGTTAGCGTGGGTGGCTTTGGTTTGGCGATAGGTTCAATGGCGAATTTAATCGCGCTACGTTTGGCGCGCCAGCCTGGGATTTGGAAGGAGTTTCATTGTTGGTCGCTCCCCATGTTGGGGCTGGGTTGGCTGTTTGCCGCCGTATGGCTCAGCGCCCTAACGTGGTAAAAGTGTCAGGGCGCTTCACAAGAGGCTATATATTGTAATAGCGCAGCTTAATCAATTAGCTCAACGGCGACGGCCGTTGCTTCGCCACCGCCAATGCATAAGCTGGCAATGCCTCGTTTGCCGCCCTTAGTGCGCAGGGCATGAATGAGCGTAGCGATGATGCGTGAGCCGGTAGAGCCAATCGGGTGGCCCTGAGCGCAGGCTCCGCCAAACACATTGACTTTGTCGTGGGGCAGGCCCAAGTCATCCATGGCCATCAGTGTCACCACCGCAAAGGCTTCGTTAATCTCGAATAGGTCTACGTCATTCACGCCCCAATCGAGCTTTTTCATCAGCTTTTCAATCGCACCCACAGGCGCGATGGTGAATTCGCTAGGGTGGCGAGAGTGAGTCGTGTGGCCTAGCATACGCGCTAGTGGCTTAATGCCTTGCTGATCTGCAGCTTCCTGACTCGCCAAGATAAGTGCCGAAGCGCCGTCGGAAATTGAGCTGGCGTTAGCGGCAGTAATCGTACCGTCTTTGGCAAAGGCGGGGCGCAGCTGGCGGATTTTGTCGAGCTTAGCTTGGAAGGGCTGCTCATCGTGTTCGACAAGGGTTTCGCCCTGGCGAGAGGTGACCATCACCGGTGCGATCTCTGCGCTTAGGTGGCCCGCGTTGGTGGCAGCCATAGCGCGCTCAAGGGACGCAATAGCAAAATCATCCAGACGCTCCCGTGTGTAGCCACGCTCAGTAGCCACATCCTGGGCAAACACGCCCATTAGTTTGCCCGTTTCGGCGTCTTCCAGCCCATCCAAAAACATATGGTCTTTAAGCTCGCCGTGCCCCAGCCGGTAGCCGGCGCGTGCTTTGGTGAGCACGTGTGGCGCGTTAGACATCGACTCCATGCCGCCAGCCAGCAAAATATTGCCACTGCCCGCCTTGATTAAATCGTGGGCAAGCATCGTGGCCTTCATGCCCGAGCCGCACAGCTTGTTAATGGTGGTGGCGCCATTGGCATCTGGAATGCCGGCTTGGCGCATTGCTTGCCGCGCTGGGCCCTGCTTCACACCGGCGGGCAGTACACAGCCCATAATGCCCTCGGTGATCAGGGCCGGGTCAATTCCCGCCTCTTCAATGGCCGCTTTGATGGCGGCTGCGCCAAGCTGTGGGGCTGTCATGCTTGCCAGGCTGCCCATCATGCCGCCCATTGGCGTGCGTTTGGCAGCGAGAAATACCACATCGGTGGGGTTGCTCATGGCCAATCTCCTTCAGGATTATTGTGATTATCATGCCAAGTGGTAGTTGATACGTTGACCCGTAGGCGGTGCTGTGGTTCTCTCCAAAGTAACCAAGCAAGCGCTAGTGTAAATGACATGAATGTAATGAATGCATCCCCTCGCCGCAAGGAACTGACGCGCCTCGCTGCTCAGCTATTCGTCCAAGAGGGCTTTGATCGCACGACGGTGCGAATGCTGGCGCAGGAAATGGGTATTAAGTCCGGTAGCTTGTTTCATCATTTTAAAGATAAGCAGGAAATCCTTGCTGCGGTCATTGAAGAGGGCACTCAAAATGCCTTGATGATTGCGCGTAAAGCGCTCGACGAATGCGACGCAGAGCCTGAAGTACGCCTGCGTGCCATGGCGCGTGCTCATCTCGAAACCCTCTTTACCGACCGCAATGCCCATGTGGTGGCACTCTTTGAGTGGCGCCGACTCGACCCGGCGGCCAGTGCTCATTTGAGCCACTTACGCGATGCTTACGAGGCGCTGTGGGTCACTGTTATTGACGATGCGTTGGAAGCAGGCTTGATCCATGGTGACCGCTTTCTTGTCTCGCGTTTTGTTTTGGGGGCGCTGAACTGGACAGTGCGCTGGTACGACCCAAACGGGCCACGCTCGCCTGATGACCTCGCTGACGAGCTGGTCGCCATGATTATGCCCACCTCTGCTTAATACTCTCTGATGACAACAGCCTCGACCAACGTCTAACGCTGAAGCTTATATCAGTGCTTGCTCTCTGCGCCATTTACTTTTAGCGTTGCTATTATCTTTTAGCTTACGTTAACGTCAACGGATAAATATAACAACATTGCTTGCGCTTATTCTCACTACGAGCTCATTTCCAATAACACAAGAGAGCGATCATGACAGCGACATCACAATCACTGCCCGACTATCACCACTATCTCGATAACTTTTCCGTGGATAGCGTTATCGCTCGCCTGGATGACCACCAAGACGGCCTGCTAAATGCCTTTGAGGCCTGCTGTGGGCGTCATGTGCGCGCTGGCCGCGGCGAGGTGCTGGCGCTGGTTCAAGAGGACTCTCAAGGTGATATGCATACCCTGAGCTACGCCGAGCTAGATGAACAGAGTGCAAAGTTGGCAGGGTGGTTTCAATCCCAGGGGTTGGGTATAGGCGACCGCATTGCCTGCATGCTGCCCCGGTCACCACAGCTATTGATTGCAGTGCTCGCCACTTGGCGTATTGGTGCGGTCTATCAGCCGCTGTTTACCGCCTTTGGCCCCGATGCGGTGGACTATCGGCTAGGGCGTGCAGGCACCAAGTTGGTGATTACTGATCACGCTAACCGCTATAAATTCGATGGCCTTAGCCAATGCCCGCCGGTACTGGCGGTGGGCGGGGCGACCAGTGAGCATGCCGATGATCACGACTGGCAGGCGGCGTTGACGCATACGTCAATGAGCGACAAACCACCGAGGCTCGCGCCTGAAGCACCATTTCTGCAAATGTTTACCTCTGGCACCGTGGGCAAGCCGAAAGGCGTTGCCGTTCCACTGGCAGGGATGACTGCTTTTGCGATCTATATGGAGCTGGCCATTGACCTGCGTAATGATGACCGCTTCTGGAATATGGCCGATCCCGGTTGGGCTTATGGTCTCTACTATGCGATTGCCGGGCCTTTACTGCTTGGCGTGACGACGCATTTTTGTGAGGCAGGATTTAGCGCCGAGGGGGCACTGGCGTTTATGAAGCGCCACCACATTACCAATTTTGCCGCAGCGCCGACCGCTTACCGGCTGATGAAGGCGTCAGGACTATTTGATAACGCCCATGAAACGCTTGAGCTGCGTGCGGCTAGCTCGGCGGGCGAACCTCTAAATACTGAAGTAGTGACCTGGGTTGAGAAGTCGTTGGGATGCCCGGTTATGGATCACTACGGCCAGACCGAAACCGGCATGACGTGCAATAACCACCATGCCCTTGACCATCTCAAGCATGTGGGCGCAATGGGCGTGCCGATGCCGGGTTATCGACTGGCAATTTTGGACGCGGAGTATAAAGAGCTGCCTGCCGGGGAGCCTGGTGTCCTCGCCGTCGATATCAAGAACTCCCCGGCACACTTCTTCCAGGGCTACACCTGGCAAGAGAAGAATCCCTTTGTGGAAGGCTATTACCTGACGGGCGATGTGGTTATCCGCAATGAAGACGGTACCTTTCAATTTGCCGGGCGTGACGACGATATTATTACCACCGCGGGTTATCGGGTGGGGCCAACGGACGTTGAAAATAGTGTGATGACGCATCCTGCAGTCGCCGAATCGGCGGCAGTGGGGCAGCCTGATGAGATCCGCGGCGAGGTGATCAAGTCGTATATCGTGCTCCGCGAAGGCTATGAAGCCAGTGACGAGCTGGCTGATGAAATCAAACAGCGAGTGCGTGAGCGGCTTTCGACCCACGCTTTTCCGCGCATTATTGAGTTTGTCGATGAGTTGCCTAAAACCCCCAGCGGCAAGATTCAGCGCTTTAAATTACGTGCCCAGGCAGTAGAAGAAGCCAAAGCAAGTCAATAGCCCATCAAGTGAGTAGCCAAATCAAATGAATAAAAAAGCGAGTGAATAAACCCACCACGATATATAGCAACCATACATAACGACCAAAGGGATACGGAAATGCAGGTTAAGGAGAGTACCTTTTTAATTACCGGGGCTGCCTCTGGTCTTGGGGCGGCTACCGCTGAGCGCTTAGTCGCTGCAGGCGCTCGCGTCGTGTTATGCGACTTAAACGACAGTGTCAATGCCCATGCCCAGCAGCTGGGGGCAAGCGCACGCGCCATTCTGGCGGATATTACGTCAGGCGAACAGATGCAGCAGGCCGTAGATGCGGCGGTAGCGCTGGGTGGCGAGCACGGGCTTTCAGGCGTAGTTCACTGCGCGGGTGTGGTTAGCGTGGCCAAGCTGGTTGATCGTGAAGGCAACCCGGCTGATTTAGAAAGCTATATGAAAACGATCAATATCAATCTGGTCGGCACTTTTAACGTCATGCGCCTTGCGGCTGCCGCCATGGCTAAAAACGCGCCGAATGAGAGTGGTGAGCGCGGGGTGATTATTAATACTGCGTCCATTGCTGCTTTTGATGGGCAGGTAGGCCAGTGTGCTTATAGTGCCTCTAAAGCGGGTGTTGTGGGTATGAGCTTGCCAGCGGCGCGGGAATTGTCGCGCCATGCTATTCGGGTGATGGCCATCGCCCCTGGCGTATTTGAAACGCCGATGATGAGTGAAATTCCTGACGAGGCGGCCCAGGCACTAGCGGCGGCGGTACCTTTTCCTAAGCGTTTAGGTAAGCCAGATGAGTTTGCTCAATTAGCCGAGCAGATTATTACCAACCCCATGCTCAATGGCGAACTGATCCGCTTAGACGGTGGCATTCGCATGCAGTAACTAGATGGTCAGTAGGTAAAAGAAAAATAAAACGACTCGTCGGCTTTTGGTTGGCGAGTTTTTTTATTATTTGCACCAGGGGTTTACTGGTTGGGCGACCAAAGTTCTAGAGTGTTTTTGGGCTAAATTCAAACGCTCGCTTGACTCTGAGGGGCGCCCGCGCTAATTTTCAAACATGTGTTTGAAAGCTCTCTGCCATTAAGAGTTGCTTGGCTTTCAACCCCCCCTTTCTTAGGAGAAGTGTGATGCCCAGCTATCAGGCCCCTATTCGTGATATGCGTTTCGTTATGGACGAGATGCTTGACTACCCTGCTCACTACGCGCGCCTGCCAAGCGGTGACGATGCATCGCCAGATGTTGTCAGCGCTATTTTGGAAGAGGGGGCACGCTTCGCCCGCGATGTACTGCTGCCGATCAATCAGAGTGGCGATGAAGAAGGGTGCCTACTGGAAGGGGGCGAGGTCAAAGCGCCTAACGGTTTCAAAGAGGCCTACCAGCAGTACGTAGAGGGGGGGTGGCCGAGTCTGGCCGCCGATCCTGCTCATGGTGGTCAAGGGCTGCCGCCTTCATTGGCGATGCTGTTGTCGGAAATGATCTGCGCCACTAACTTGGCGTGGGGCATGTACCCAGGGCTCTCTCATGGTGCGGCAGACGCACTTCGCCATCATGGCACCGATGAGCAGAAGGCGACGTATCTCACCAAGCTGGTAGAAGGGGTATGGACGGGCACTATGTGCCTAACCGAGCCGCACTGCGGCACTGACCTAGGATTGATCAAGACGCGAGCAGTGCCCGCTGATGGCGATGCCTATGCGATTACTGGCACCAAAATCTTTATCTCGGCCGGTGAGCATAATCTGGCTGAAAACATTGTCCACCTGGTATTGGCAAAACTGCCTGGCGCACCGGAAGGTTCTAAAGGTATTTCGCTATTTGTAGTGCCTAAGTTCTTGCCCGATGCCCAAGGTAATGTGGGTGAGCGTAATGGCGTCACCTGCGGTTCGCTCGAGCACAAAATGGGCATTCATGGTAATGCCACCTGTGTGATGAACTTCGACGACGCAACCGGCTACTTGGTAGGGCCGCCCAATAAAGGGCTGGCGTGCATGTTCACCATGATGAACGCTGCGCGTCTTGGGGTGGGGATTCAAGGGCTGGGATTGGTTGAAGCCAGTTTCCAGAATTCATTGAGCTATGCCCGTGACCGGTTACAGATGCGCGGCTTATCGGGCAAACAGGCTCCTGAAAAGCCCGCTGATCCGATTATCGTCCACCCTGATGTGCGCCGCATGCTGCTGACCCAGAAAGCCTTCGCCGAAGGCGGGCGTATGTTGGTGCTTTATACCGCGCAAATGCTCGATTTGGTGGAGCATGGTGAGCCGGGTGAAGAGCGAGATCACGCTGAAACCCTGCTTGGCTTGCTAACGCCTATTGTTAAAGCCTTCCTGACCGAAGTTGGTTTTGAAAGCACTAACGAGGGCGTACAGATCTACGGTGGTCATGGCTTCATTAAAGAGTGGGGCATGGAGCAATTGGTGCGCGATGCTCGCATTACTCGACTCTATGAAGGTACTACCGGTATCCAGGCGCTTGATCTGCTAGGCCGTAAAGTACTAATGAGTCAGGGTGAATCGCTGAAGGTATTCACCAAAGAGATCCATAAGTTCTGTAAAGCTGAAGCCGACAACCCTGCACTCAAAGAGTTTGTTGGGCCGCTCGCCAAGCTGAATGCAGAGTGGGGCGAACTGACTATGGGCGTGGGGATGAAGGCAATGCAAGACCGTGAGGAAGTAGGTGCGGCGAGTGTTGATTACCTAATGTATTCAGGCTATGTCACCCTGGCGTACCTATTTGCACGCGCGGCCAAACAGGCGTCTATTTCTTTAGAAGGTGACGATAAGGCCTTCTACGCTGCAAAATTGAATACTGCTCGCTTCTATTATCAGCGTCTATTGCCGCGTACCAAGGCCCATGCGCAGATGATACAAGCAGGTGCTGCAAGCCTGATGGCCATCTCCAGCGAAGATTTTGGTCTGGGATTTGAAATTTAATTAACGGCTAAAATGTGAAAAGAGCACTCTCTGATCAGGCGTTCTGATCGGTGGTTTGCGGCAGAAGGGTAGCCTTCTGCCGCTTTTTTATACGCAATAACTTCTTTTACTTGCTATCTTATTAGTCAGGCCTTAAAGTACGCATCCGCTGCCGGGGACGCCAAGCGTTACCAGCGGTGAATGAAGTGTAAAAACTTCGGTTTGTCAAAGAGTTAGCGGTTTTGGATGTGGTCAGGTTTGCATCGAAAACAACGCCCTTGACAACCACCAGGAAATGCGTAGAATACGCCTTCCTCGCTGAGGCAAGCCAGTTCAACGGCAAGTGTGGGGTCTCCCCATGCGAGAGTAGGTCATCGTCAGGCACTTATTATGAAAAATCCCCCAGGGCTGATGCCTTGGGGGATTTTTTTTGCATGGTCGTGAGGGGTAAATAGTGAGGAGTGAGGGGAATAGTGAGTAGAAAACGTTGGTGTAGGGGTATCTAACGAATATCCTGTTCCGCCTCACGCCTCACGCCTCACGCCTCACGCCTCACGCCTCACGCCTCACGCCTCACGCCTCAGCTAGATAAATGCTATGATGCGCCCCAATTAATTAGCCAGCCATCACCGTTTGTGATGGGCGGAATCGAGGTGAAGTGGTGAGTGAAACGGTACCTACGTCATGGTTAGTTTACTGCCGTCCTGGGTTTGAGAGTGATGCGTTGGCAGAGCTACAGCATCACGCAGCATTACAGGGCATCGCCTGTGAGTCATCTCATGGTGAGGGGTGGGTAAGCTTAACGCGTGTTGATGGTGAAGCGGTAAATGATTTACACCGCCAGGCAGCGTTTAAAAAGCTGATTTTTGCGCGCCAGAGCTTAGCGGCTTTACCTGCGCTCACTCTTTCACGTGACGATCGTCTTACCGCTATCTTGGAACAGGTCAAAGCCAGCCGTTGGAGCTTTGAAGAGATTTGGCATGAAACGCCGGATACCAACGATGGCAAAGCACTGGCCGGGCTGATTAAGGCGCTTACCAAGCCGCTGGAAAGTATGTTGAAAAAACGTGGTGCGTTAAGGCGCAGCGCGGGCGCACGACGTTTACATATTTTCTGGACTGACGGTGATCAAGTGCAGCTGGCGATGAGCTTCCCAGGCAATCGTAGTGATTTGATTAATGGTATTCGGCGGCTGCGCTTCCCCTCCCGTGCGCCTAGCCGCTCAACGCTGAAGTTGGAAGAGGCGTGGCACGAGTTTATTCCTAGGGATGAGTGGGATGTGCGGCTAGCACCGCATATGCAAGCAGCTGACTTAGGGGCCGCCCCAGGAGGTTGGACGTGGCAGTTGATTCAGCGCGGCATGTACGTGTATGCCATCGATAATGGCCCGATGGAATCACAGTTGATGAAGACTGGGCAGATTGATCATCTCAAAGAGGATGGCTTTACCTGGGAGCCACCACAGCGCTTAGACTGGCTGGTCTGCGACATTGTTGATAAACCAGTGAGAGTGCTAGCCATGGTGGAGCGGTGGCTGATTCGTAAATGGTGCAAAGAGGCGATCTTCAACCTCAAGTTGCCCATGAAAAAGCGCTGGGATGAGGTGACACGTTGTCTAACGGCGCTGGAAGAGTCGCTGGAAAAAGCGGGTGTGCATGCCAACGTATCATGCCGTCACCTCTATCACGATAGGGAAGAGGTAACGGTGCATGTAAGGCTTAGGGATTAATGCTAGGAAACCTCTGATTAACTATTGCGCTTGGCCATACGGCGTTAAAAATCGCCTCAAAATGCTCATTTACAACCCGTAAACTCCGCTTTTTCGTTGATTTTTGCCTTGTCTGGCCTGCGCTCACCACGTTAATCAGAGGCTCCCTAGTGAAACCCCATGTTTAATAGCTTGGCTCGTAAATCCGGATAGTTTCATCTTCGGTTAACAGCGGTAAAATACGCTGCATGGCCATTGCCCGCGCTTCGCTTGAGTGCCACTCCTTCCAAGCGCGGAGGTCACGCCATTTGGTAATCATCAGTCGGCGATCGGTATGACCCAGTTCTACCAATGTTTCACCACTGATAAAGCCCCTTACGCCTAGAGAAACGCGCATTGCCTCTCGCGCTGCTTGCTCAAATTCTTCTTCAAGACCGGGCATAATTCGCCGTTCGATGATAACTTTAATCATACTTTCTGTTTCCTACATCGAGGATATTGATGGCTGATAATACGGGTACGTTACCCAACGTTGATGCGGTATTGGACACCACAGGACTCTACTGCCCAGAGCCGATTATGCTGATGCATAACAAAGTGCGCGACATGACCCCAGGCCAAGTGCTCAAAGTGATTGCCACAGATCCAGCCACCACGCGAGATGTGCCCAAGTTTTGTCAGTTTTTAGGGCACGAGCTGCTAGAGCAGCACACCGTCTCTGAGAGCAACTACCTCTACTTTATTCGTTTAGCATAACCTTTTGAGATAGACCTTTGAGATAGTCCGTCGAAATAGCCCGAAAAGCCATGCGAGGCTCAAATCAAAATCGTTGATGTTGGCCTCGCTCACAAAGCGACATTAAGGCACTCGATTAATCACTGGCCACAACCATCATGGCTAGCGCATCAAGCGTCGCTGGATCTTCTTCCAGGATACGGTTGGCGATATGGCGCTGGAAAAAGTAAACGGTCTGATGGCGGGCGTGAGCGCTGTACAGGCATTCATCCCCTAACAAAATCGGTGTCATCGCCGCTTTGTTCTCGTCGGCAAGGAGCGCGTCAAGGCTACCGTCGCTGTAGAGACGCCAACCGTAAACGGGCTTCATATGCCAGGGGGAATCGGGGTGATTCATGCACAGCGCGTGGGTGCCCAGAGTGTCGGGGATTTGCTGAATAAGGGTGACTTCGCCAGAAGCCTCATAATCAAAGTATTCAGCCGCCGCAACTAGCTCGTGGTATTTGTGATCCGGTGGCGTATCAAAAATTTCTTCCGTTTCAGGATCGCGATAACCTACGAAGTAGCCATTTTCCTGGCTGTTCAGATCATGGCAGGCTGCCAAGCTTTCCATCCACGGCACCAAACCGATGACGCTACCGTCCTCTCTTAACCCCCAGGCCAAAATAGGTAAGCCATAGTAGGCGTCGGGACTCGCAGCGAGCTGGTACACCATCTCTAAGCCATCTAGCTCAGGGGCTAAACGGACAAGGCACTTTTGCGCCTGCTGACGCTGGCGCACAGTTTCCAGGTCGATGACCTGGGCAGAGCGGGGTGACAAGGATGCGCCCATTGTGTCCCTCCTTATGCTGCGTGGTCATCAGATTGGCAAAGCTGATTCATTTGCCTCTCATATCCACAAATAGCACAACTTGCTCATAAGGTTAAGGGTTCTGCGCTTTTTAATTATCTGAACAAGTTGGAAAGCGAGCTCGCAGCGCTTGATGCTCAGAGAGCGCTTGCTGAAACTGGCCCCAGGGCGCTTGGGCATTATCCAGCGAAAGCCAGCGTTCCTGGTAGCGTTGAATCGCTATTGGCTTGCCTACCTGCTGTGCGTCAATTAAGCGATTGATCGCTGTTAGCCACTGCTGGGCAGCGTTCTCCAAGCGCTCAAGCGACGGCGATTCCCAACGGCTTAAGCAACGTGTGGTATCACTCTGCCGAGCTAACAATGCATTCGCTTCTGTTAAGCGTTGAGTGGCGAGTAGCAGGGCGCGCAACACCTCAGCGGTCAATGGCCGCTCTTGCAGGGTTTTCAAATGGTTTTCAAGGGTTGAAGAGTCCTGCTGCCAGTCGAGGTCAAACTGGTGATCCGTCATTTGCTGCAAGTAATCGATCGCTTCAAGCTGGCCAGCAATAGTAGTTTCATCGATGTTAGATAAAGGCTGGCTTGCTCGTGAGAAGCTTTTAACCCACTCGCTGGAATCAAAAATAGCGTTCCAGCTTACCGCGGGTAACTGTGTCGTTTTAGTCGTGGTTAATCGGTTTAGGCGCGTTCTATCTTCATCGCTTAACTGCTCGGGAACTTCGCTATTTAAGCAGGTGCTTAGCCGCTGCCATAGAGTGCGCTCATATAACCACTGTTGGCTAGGCGGTGCTACACGCCCCAGTTGATTGTTACGTGCAGCGACTAGCGACGTGATTTGGCATTCGCGTAGCGCGTATACATTCAACAGGCTGTCCCGGGTTTCGGGGATATCTATAATTCGATCGGGGCGCTCAGGGAAGTCGCCAATATTACCCGGGTCAGCTCTTTGAATGTTTGATAGTGCAAGGTCATTGGCGAGTTGCTGATGATAACGCTGCCACTGCTGCTCAGCGGGGTTGTCCCCACAGCCAGACAGGAGGGCGCTTAGGATGATAGCTAGAGAAAAGTTTCTCCATCGAGCCATGTTTACTCCCGAATGCTAATACGCTGTAAACGCCAGCCAAGTAGCAGTGCTGCGGTGCTCAAGCCCGCAATCAACCCAATCCAGTAGCCATGAACACCTAGCGGGGCGACCTCGCCCACTCCATAGGAGCCCAGCCAGTGGCCGCCACCCAAGCCTACAATCCAGTAGGAGAGCACCGTAATCACCATCACAATGCGGGTATCTTTATAGCCGCGTAAAGCACCCGCTAAATTGACCTGTAACGAGTCTGAGAGCTGAAAAATAACGGCTAAAGCAATGATCGAGAGCGCTAGCGCCTGTATCTCACTATTGGAGGTGTAAAGTGCGATTACCGGCTCGGCGCTAACCCACAGTACGAGGCTGTTAATAGCGGCAATGATGACGCTGATGACAATTCCATTCCAAGCGACTTTACGGGCTAGTGCTAAGCGCTGCTGACCCAGCGTATTACCCACTCGTACGGTCAGTGCCATACTCAGCGACAGGGGCAGCATAAACAGAATGGAGGTGAAACTTAGCGCTATTTGGTGAGCTCCCACCGTGACTTCACCAAAGCTGGCAATGAAGAGCGCAATGAGTGTGAACAGAGTCACTTCAACAAAAATGGCTACGCCAATGGGAACGCCCACCACCACTAATTCACGTATACCTAGCCACTGGGGCGGTGTCAGTTTTTGCCAAATCGCAACGCTTTTATAAGTACTTCCCCTGCGCGTGTAGTAGGCCATCGCGAGTGCCATCGTCCACATGGAGAGCGCCGTCGCAATGCCACAGCCAAAAGCGCCCAAGGCAGGTAACTGTTGCAAACTAGTGGGAACCCAGGCGCCAAATAGATCAACTAAACCATCGCCGCCGTAGATCAAGAGGTAGTTGGCAGGAATGTTCACGCTTAAACCGACCAAGCTGATCCATAGCGCCGGGCGGGTATGATTCATACCATCTGAAAACGCTCTAAGCGCCTGAAATAGGGCGATCCCCGGCATGCCAAAGGCGACGGCTGACAGATAGGCGGCAGACTGGCTGGCGACCGCTGGGGGTACACTCATTAATTCAAATATCGGCATGATAGCCGACCAAAGCAGCACAGCCGCGATAGCGCCTAGTAGCAGCGCGACCCAAAGCGCCTGATGAACGGCTGGACGAATAGCCTCATTGCGCTTCCCACCCAGCAAATGCGCCACAATTGGGGTAAGCCCCATTAAAGTGCCCGTCATAAATAGCATGAGTGGCATCCACAGGCTCGAGCCCACCGATACAGCGGCAAGTGAGGTGGCGTCATGCCGACCGGTCATCATAACGTCGACGACACTCATCCCTGCCTGAGCCAACTGAGCACCGCAAATAGGCAGTGCCAAGTGCATTAACATTCGTGTTTCTGGCCAGTAAACCGATTTAATTTGCTGAGTAAAGCCGCCCACTTGTTGGCTCCTGAAGGGGAAAAGTTGCTGTGAAAGGCCGCTATATTAGCAGGAGCGACTCACTTTTGGGGTTAGCCGTTAGCTTGTATTAATCGTGTGGGTATAATGCCCCAAAACCAGTATCAAACGAGGTCAATGTGAGTGACAGGCAGGAGCGATGGACGCTCGAGGATATTACCGCGCTTTTTGACGGGATTTTTGCTGAGCGGTATCAAACCCGGTTGATTCGGGGCGGGGATGAGCCTCTCTATCGGCCCGCTAACAGTGAAACCCCTTATCATCAGGTTATCTTTGCGCGGGGTTACTATGCCAGTGCGCTGCACGAAATCAGCCATTGGTGTATTGCGGGAGCACAGCGGCGCCAACAAGAGGATTACGGCTACTGGTACTGCCCTGATGGGCGCGATGCTGAACAGCAAAAAGCGTTTGAGCAGGCTGAGATTGCGCCACAGGCGTTGGAGTCTATCTTCACCCGTGCCTGTGGTCGCGTGTTTCATGTCAGCGTGGACAATCTAGGCGGCGATATAGAGGTAGATATAGAGGCATTTGCAGCGCGAGTGGAGGCCCGTGCCCAGCGCTACTTGAAGGAGGGCTTTCCAGCCCGCGCAAACGCCTTCCAGGTGGCGCTTAAACGCTTCTACTCTGACCAGGCGACGCTAGCGGAAGCCGTGGCACAGGCGCATGCCACGTTGGATAAAATGGATAAAGCGCTGCCGGCTTAATCCTCTTCGGTCAGGCGCTGATGCATCGATAGCATCACTTCCAGCTCATGCTCTGGGCGCATCGGCTCTAAACCCAGCTCGCTGAACGTTTCGCGCCGTTGGCGGTGCCATTCGCCTGGGGTAAGTGAAGGGTAGAGCACCGACGCTGGGGCTAGCTCAACAAAAGGATCAAGCCCGTAGGTGTCAAAAAGGCGCGCTAGTGCCGCTTCGTCGTCGCCATTGTCGCTGGTATACAGCGTGGCGGAGAAGTGGTCGTTCTCAAGCTCGCGAATTACCTCAAGCGGACTAACCCCTAAGCTCTCCAGCTCTTCCATGCTGTAAGCGCCCATGGCATTGGTATCCTCTTTGATCCAGCTATCGTCCGGCTGAATCAATGTTTGCTTCACCCGGCCATCGGGGAGCGACCAGGCAATGGCTAGCGGGAGCCCATCGTCTTCGCCTGTTTCAATGGCTATAAACCCTGGATAATCGGCCACGCTAATACTCCTTTTAAGATTCCGTGGGAAGACGGAAAAAACGCTGGGCGGTCTGTGTGGTTGCCGCACCTAGCTCTGTTTCGCTAATACCATGCCACTGGGCGATCTCGCGGACAATCCACGGTAGCAACGCCGGTTCGTGTCGGCGACCCTTTAATTTCGCCGGTAGGTTACGGGGTAACAGATAAGGGCAGTCGGTTTCTACCATCAAGCGCTCTAAGGGTATATCGCTTACCAATGGGCGCAGGTGATGACCGCGCCGCTCGTCGCAAATCCAACCCGTCAACCCTATATGTAAGTCTAGGTCGAGATAACCAAACAGCGTATCGCGGTCAGCGGTAAAACAGTGCACCACCGCGTGGCTGATGTCGTCTCGCCACGCATGCAGGATTTCGCGCATACGCTGGCCAGCATCTCGTTCATGTAAAAACAGCGGCAAACCGCTTTCTACTGCGAGAGCCAGCTGCGCTTCAAGGGCACGCTCCTGCTCCTTGGGCGTCGAAAAGTTGCGATTAAAATCCAAACCACACTCGCCTACGGCGACCACTTCCGGCATGGCATGCAGGGCCGCCATGGCATGTTCAAGGTTCTTATCCCAGCGACTGGCATCATGGGGGTGCACTCCCGCCGTGGCGTAGAGGCCAGGATACTGCTTGGCCAGGGCAACCGCTTGCTTGGCGTGGGCAAGGTCGGTGCCAGTAACGATCATGGTCGTTACCTGCGCCGCCTGGGCGCGCTGGATAACCGCCTCAAGATCACGCTCGAAGCTTTCATGGGTCAAGTTAGCGCCGATATCCACCAAAGGAGCGCTAGGCCGAAACTGTAGTGCTTCGGGTAAAAAGTCATCGGCATCAGCAGTGGCCAAAGGTCTCTCCCGTTCAATTATACAAAGGCACCATTCATTGTAACGGCATGCGCGAGCATCGACTAATGGTGTATTGAAGAAGGTGAGCGCAAGGAAATGGCACGAATTGCAAAAAATCTGGCTCGATAGGTAAACAGCTAGGGCTTATTACCGCCTAAGATGAACGCAAGCTATTACGTGCTACGTCACTACGATTGATTCAATAACACCCTTTAATAACAACAAAAGAGAGTCACATAATTATGCAACAATCTTATCGTTCATCTCATCGTGCATCTTACCGCTTTGCTACTTCCACTCTCGCCGCTGCCATTCTGGTGGCCTGCTATGTGCCAACTACCGTCGCTGCTGAGGGTATCTCTGATAACGAAATCCGTATTGGCTATTTAGCCGATATGTCCGGCGTTTATCGCGACCCCATTGGCCCGTTGGGCGAAGACGCTATCCATATGGCGATTGAAGATATGGGCGGCAGTGTCAATGGGGCCAATATTGTGGTGTTTAGCGCCGATGACCGTAATAGCCCGGATGTAGGCTCAAGCGTCGTGCGTGAGTGGATCGATGAGCGCAACGTCGATATGGTCACCGGGCTGGTGGCATCTTCTGTCACTCTGGCGGCGGTGAGCCTGCTGGAAGAGGCGGATAAACTTGGGCTGGTCAATGGCGCTGTCTCTTCAAGCATTACCAACGAGCACTGTTCGCCCAATCATATTCACTGGGTTTATGACACCTGGGCGATGTCCAACGGTACGGCAAAGGCGATTACTGATGAGGGCCACAAAAGTTGGTATTTGTTAAGCGCTGACTACTCCTTTGGCCATGCACTGGAAGCCGACGTCACACGCGTAGTGACAGAAAATGGAGGCACCATCGTGGGCAGCGCTCGCCACCCTTTCCCCAGCAGTGATTTCTCCTCGTTTATGCTCCAGGCCCAGGCGTCTGGCGCTGATGTTATTGCACTGAATAACGCTGGTGGCGATACGATTAATGCGGTGCAGACAGCAGGGGAATTCGGCATTACCCAGGCAGGGCAGATTCTGGCGGGCATGGTGTTGTTTAGTACCGATATACGCAGCATTGGCTTAGAGAACGCTCAGGGGCTGCAGTTCACCAAAGCATGGTACTACGATTTAAACGATGAAACCCGCGCATGGGCGGAGCGCTTCCGTGAGCGTACCGGCAGCATGCCCACCATGGTACATGCGGGTCTCTACTCCAGTACTCGCCACTACCTTGAAGCGATTGAAGCCACCGGTACTGATGACACTCAAACCGTTCGTCAGCAAATGGCCGATACCCCCATCAACGACATCTTCGCCACCGGTGGCTACATCCGTGAGGATGGCCGCATGGTTCACGATATGTATTTAGTAGAAGTGAAAACACCTGAAGAGTCGCAAGATGAGGATGATCTCTTTCATGTTATTCGCACCATCCCTGCAGAAGAGGCCTTCCGTCCGCTTTCAGAGAGTGTCTGCCCGCTGGTAAACAGTTAAGAAACCTCTGATTAACTATTGCGCTCGGCCATACGGCGTTAAAAATCGTCTCGTGCGCGAGTCCGATCAAAATGCTCATTTACAACCCGTAAACTCCGCTTTTTCGTTGATTTTTGCCTTGTCTGGCCTTCGCTCATTACGTTAATCAGAGGCTCCTTAAGTCTCTGCTAATAACAACTCAGAGGATTTGGCATGCCGGAAACGTCGGTTATTCAGCAAAACAGTATCGGGGCTGCTTTAAACCGCAGCGCTCGAAAATACTCACACCAGCTGGCGCTGGTATTTGGCGAGCGCCAATGGCGCTATCAAGCGCTCAATCAGGCAGCCAACCGCGTAGCCAATGGCTTGCTGGCAGCTGGGCTTTCGCCAGGTGACCGGCTGGCGGTATATGGCAAAAACTCCGATACCTATGTCATCGCCTGGCTAGCCGCTGCTAAAGCGGGTTTGGTACATGTGCCGATCAATTTTGCTTTAAGCAGCGATGAACTGCGCTATATCCTTGACCAGTCTGGGACAACGGGTTTGCTCAGCGATATCAGCCTCGCCGACAAAGTGAGTGTCGCGACCGAAGGCTTGGATCTAGCCCTGATGGGAACCCTGCACGCGGATCAGAGGCAGGATGCAGCAAGCTTTGATGTACTCGCTCATGCTACGTCAGGATCCAATAGTGAAGAGCCCAATGTGACGGTCGACGGTGCCAGCCTTGCTCAGTTGCTCTATACCTCGGGCACCACCGCCGCGCCGAAGGCCGCGATGATGACCCATCAGGCACTGATGGCCGAATATATGGCCTGCATGGTTGAACTGGATATCAAAGGCAGCGACGCCATGCTCGCCGCGCTGCCGCTCTACCACTCAGCACAAATGCACGTCTTTCTTATGCCAGCGCTGTTGCTCGGTGCGCCTGTCTATTTGCTAGAGGCGCCGCTTCCCGAGCTGTGCTTAAGCGCCATAGCTAATCACCAGATCGCGTCATTTTTTGCCCCGCCCACGGTCTGGATCAGCCTACTGCGCCACGCTGAATTTGATCGCTTTGACCTTGGCGCCCTCCACAAAGCCTATTACGGTGCCTCGATTATGCCGGTGCCGGTACTGGAGGAGCTCCAGCAGAGTATACCGGGCGTAAGGCTCTATAACTGTTATGGACAGAGCGAAATTGCTCCCTTGGCGACCGTGCTGCGCCCTGAAGAGCACGCCGAGCGCCCAGCGTCCGCTGGGCGGCCGATTCTGACGGTGGAAACCCGTATCGTCGATCTCGATATGAATGACGTCCCACCCGGCGAGCATGGCGAAATCGTCCACCGCTCACCCCAGCTTATGAACGGGTACTGGGATAAACCGGCGATGACTGAAGAAGCCTTCCAGGGTGGTTGGTTCCACTCCGGGGACGTGGGCTACTTCGATGAAGCGGGCTATTTATACGTTGTTGACCGTATCAAGGATGTGATCAATACCGGCGGCGTGCTGGTGGCTAGCCGTGAAGTAGAGGAGGGGCTATTCAAGCACCCGGCGGTATCCGAAGTGGCGGTGATCGGCCAGCCGGATGAGAAGTGGATCGAAGCCATTACGGCAGTGGTGGTACTGAAAGAGGGCCAAGAGGCAAGCGAGGAAGAACTGATCCATCACGCAAAAACGCTGATGGCGCCTTATAAAGTGCCTAAGCGCATAATGTTTACCGATGCGCTACCCAAGAGCACCGCAGGCAAAATTCTCAAGCGCCATCTGCGTCAAGACCTCAAGGAGTGAGCATGGACGAGCAAACGACCGACCTGTTTCACACCATGATCAAGCGCTGCCTAAGCCAGGAGGTTGCCCCGTACTACGATGAGTGGGAGGCAGCGGGTGAAATACCCCGTTCACTATGGCATTCATTGGGCGCTGCGGGGCTGCTCGGCATTGACCTTGACGAACAGCACGGTGGTTCAGGGGCCGATATCGCCATCACCCAGCTGGCGCTGGAAGAGCTCTCCCGCCAGGGTTTTGGTGGCCTTGCCAGTGCCTATAATATCCACGCCAATATCGTTATGCCCTACCTGCAGAATCTGGGGACAGCGGCTCAATGTGAGCGTTGGCTACCTGCCATGGCCCGTGGCGATGCGCTTGGGGCCATTGCCATGACCGAACCCCATGCGGGTAGTGATCTTGCGTCAATGAGAACTAGGGCGAAGCGCACTAACGATGGCTGGGAGTTAAGCGGTAGCAAAATCTTTATCACCAATGGCCAGTTTGCCGACCTGGTGATCGTGTGTGCCAAAACCGACCCTTCCGCCGGGTCAAAGGGCGTGTCACTTTTTTTGGTCGACACCCGCTTACCCGGCTTTTCGCGGGGGAAACCGATTAAAAAGATCGGCCAGCACGCCAGCGATACCGCCGAGCTTGCCTTTGATCAAATGCAGTTGCCCCATGATGCGCTGTTGGGAGAGGAGGGCGCCGGGTTCCGCTACCTAATGCAGGAGCTGCCCCGTGAACGCCTGGGCGTTGGTGCACAGGCGCTGGGCGCCGTGGAGGGGGCGCTGGCGTTGACGTTGGAGTACGTACAGCAGCGCCAAGCGTTTGGACAGCGGGTGGCGGATTTTCAAAATACCCGCTTTACCTTGGCGGAGATAAAAGCCCAGCAGGACGTGGCCCGTGCCTACTTTGAGCACTGCGTCGAAAAGTATCGCCAGGGCACCATGAGCAGCACGGATGCGGCTATTTTAAAACTGCAGCTCAGCGAGCTGCAGTGTCAAGCGGTGGATCGCTGCCTGCAGCTATTTGGCGGTTACGGCTACACCCACGAATATCCCATTTCACGCTTTTATCTGGATGCCCGAGTACAAACGATCTATGCCGGCAGCTCAGAGATCATGAAAGAAGTTGTCGCCCGCTCGCTGCTGGGCAAAGTGGCGTAGCAAGACGATGCGTTTGAACACAGGAGAGAGCCATGCGGTTGGATGATGTAGTGATTTTAGGCGGTGCACGAACCGCGATCGGGAGTTTTGGCGGGTCGCTCTCAACCAAGGCGCCGTTTGAGTTGGGGGCGATAACCGCCAAAGAGGCGTTGCGCCGTGCTGGCGTTGAGGGCGGAGATATCGATCACTCGGTATACGGCCACATTATTACCACCGGCCCCCAGGATGCCTATCTGGCGCGTCATATTGCACTGGAAGCAGGCGTGCCGAAAGAAGCGAGCGCCTTCAACGTCAATCGGCTGTGTGGTTCAGGTGTACAGGCGGTGGTCTCAGCCGCCCAGCAGATTGCTATGGGCGACAGCCGCTTAGCGCTGGCAGGTGGCGCTGAGTCGATGTCGCGCGGGGCTTATCTGCTGCCTCCTCAAGCGCGCAACGGCGTGCGTATGGGGGATGTGAACGTTGAGGATTTAACCCTAGGCATTTTGAGCGACCCCTTTGGCAGCGGCCATATGGGCTGCACTGCCGAGAACATCGCTAAACAGTATGGCCTAAGCCGTGAGCAGTTGGATCAGTTTGCCCTTGAGAGCCATCAAAAAGCGGCGCGTGCCATCGCGGAAGGCCGCTTTGACGAGCAAATCGTAGCGGTGGAAGTCAGTCGTGGTAAGCAAACGGTTCATTTTTCCCGCGATGAACACGTGCGCGATGGTGTCCAACTTAGCGATTTGGCGCGGCTCAAGCCTGCCTTCCAAAAAGACGGCATGGTGACCGCAGGCAATGCCTCGGGTATCAACGATGGCGCCGCCACGTTGGTGCTGGCCCATGCCGATGAAGCCTCACAGCGGGGCTTAGCGCCCAGGGCGCATCTTCGTGTTGCCACAACAGCAGGCGTTGAGCCAACGCTGATGGGCCTTGGCCCGATTCCTGCTGTGAAACGCTGCCTGCAGCAGGCAGGGCTAAGCATTAATGATATTGATGTGATTGAGTCCAATGAAGCCTTTGCTGCCCAAGCCATGGCGGTGGCCGACACGCTAGGTTTTCCGTTAGAGAAACTAAACCCTAACGGCGGCGCGGTTGCCTTGGGGCATCCGGTGGGGGCCACAGGAGCTGTTCTGATTCTCAAAGCGCTACACGAATTGGAACGTATTAACGGTCGCTACGGCTTGATAACGCTGTGTATTGGTGGAGGGCAGGGCATCGCCCTGCTTATCGAGCGCGGCTGATCCGACTTGATTGCCACAAGAACAAGCTTATAGGAGTGTTTATGCCTTCAGTTACCCCGAAAATTTTACCCGCCGCGGCCTCTGCGACAAATCCTGCCTTGATGATTGGCGACCTGCTGGAGGCAGGCGTGCGAATGGCGGGCGACAATCAGATTGTCTACCGGGATCAGAGCCGCCATAGCTACGAGCGTTTTCGTGAGCGGGTGCATCAACTGGCCCATACGCTGACATCACAGGGCGTGCAAGCCGGTGATGTTGTGGCGGTGCTGGATTGGGATAGCCATCGCTACCTGGAGTGCTTCTTCGCCATTCCGATGATCGGCGCGGTACTCCACACGGTGAATGTGCGCCTGGCTCCGGAGCAAATCCTCTATACCATGGATCACGCCGAAGACGTTTTCGTCATCGTGCACGAAGAGTTTGTGCCACTGCTTGAGCCGCTGGCCGATAAGCTACCCCAAGTACGTGGCTACCTGCTGTGTCAGGAGACCCCGCAAACAGTCGATACCACTCTGCCGCTGGTGGGCGAGTTTGAATCGTTATTAAGCCAACAGCCTACTCACTACGATTTTCCCACCTTTGATGAAAACGCCGTCGCCACACTGTTCTACACCACCGGTACCACGGGTAATCCCAAAGGGGTTTTCTTTACCCACCGCCAGTTGGTGCTGCATACCTTGAACGAGTCTAGCGCTTTCCAGGCGCCCGGTTTTGAGCTGCTCAACCGCGACAAGGTCTACATGCCGATTACCCCCATGTTTCACGTTCACGCCTGGGGTGTGCCATATACTGCCACGCTGATGGGGGCTACCCAGGTCTACCCTGGCCGCTACGAGCCGGAAATGCTGGTCAAGCTGCTGGTCAGCGAGAAGGTCGACTTCTCCCACTGCGTCCCCACCCTGCTCAACATGGTGGTCAGCGCCGAGGCGATTACCTCAAAACAGGTCGACCTCGCCGGTTGGAAAGTATTGGTCGGCGGCAGTGCGTTAACCGAGTCGCTAGCAAGCAAAGCATGGGCGTTGGGGATTGATACCCGTAGTGCTTATGGCATGTCGGAAACCTGTCCGCTACTCACCGCCGATATTCTGCCGCAGGATATCGGCGACGCTGATTTTGAGACCCAGCTACCCTGGCGCTGTAAAGCGGGCCTGCCGATACCATTGGTTAAACTTCAAGTGGTCGATGCGGACGGCGAGCCGCTACCCAATGATGGTAAAAGCGTTGGTGAAGTGCGCGTTCAAGCACCCTGGCTGACCCAGGCCTACTATAAAGAGGAGAAACGCAGTGAGGAGCTATGGCGCAACGGCTGGCTGCATACCGGGGATGTGGGCTCGCTTGATGAGCGGGGCTTTCTGACCATTAGCGACCGCATAAAAGACGTGATTAAAACCGGCGGCGAGTGGCTCTCGTCGTTAGAACTGGAGAGCTATATCAGCCAGTGTCCAGGCATTGCCGAAGTGGCGGTGATCGGGGTGACGGACGATAAATGGGGAGAGCGGCCAGCGGCGTTAGCTGTCCCCGCCGATCTGAACAACCCGCCCACCACTGAAGCCGTGCAGGCGTTTTTAGAGCAGTTTGTCGCTCAGGGAAAACTCAATCGCTGGGGGATTCCCAGCATGATTCGTTTCGTCGATGAGATACCCAAAACCAGCGTGGGCAAGCTGGATAAGAAACGTATCCGCACCGAAATATAGCCTATCGGGCTGGCTAGCGAACGTTGCCCGCCGTGCGCGCTTTGCGATACGCGGCGGGCGAATTGCCTGTCCAGGTTTTAAAGGCACGACTAAAGCAGGCAAGATCCTCAAAGCTCAACGCCTCCGCGATGCTAACCAGGGGCTTCTCACTACAGGTGAGTGCCTGAATAGCGACATCGCGGCGGTACTCATCCTTGACCGCTTGAAAGTGGGTGCCCTCCCTTTTGAGATGCCGCGCCAGCGTGCGAGCAGACATATGCAGCGCATCGGCTACGCTATGCACGGTGCCAGACGTAGTCAGATGACGTGAGAGGTGTTCGCGCACCCGGTGGGTGAGCAGGCGATCTGCAAACGACACATAGAACCAGTCTGCGGGGGCGCGCTTTAAAAAAGCGCCCAGGTGTCTCTTGGTCTGGCGGATAGGATGATCAAGAAAACCGCGATCTATATAGATCGCGGTTTGCGGCTGCCCAAAGCGTACTGTACCAGGATAAAAGTAGAGATAATCAGCGCTGTGCGGCGGCTGGGGGTAAGCGCACTCCATTAAAATGGGTGGTATTTTACGCGCTATCATCCACGACGCGATGCCGTGAAACAGCTTGAGCATCAGCTCATGAATCAGAGTGCGGCTGCCCGTCAAGGGGGCATGTTCCACCAGGGCCATACGGGCAAGATCCCCTTCGAGCGTAAATGCATAGCCAAAGTCGTCGAGAAGAATACGGAAAAACTGCGTATAGCGGTGCAGTGCTACCTGCAAATTGGGCGCATCCAGCATGCTTAAACACAGCAGCTTCAGGGTGCCACCCCGCAGCGGGCGGGAAAAAAAGCCGGGCGTTTCGTCGTCCAGTTCGTTCACCAACCCACGATACAGTTCGGCAAACTGCTCAACCGTGACGCGGCCATGGGGGGCCGAAAGTAAAAAGGGCGAAATGCCCGCCCGTTCCAGGTAGCGTGTGGGCGATGTTGAGCTGTTGGGTAAGCCTTTAAACAGCTCATTTACAAAATGCATCGAGACGGTCACCGTCACTGTCAGCCCGCCTTTAAAAGTCGTTTTTTGGTTGAGATATTGTAGTTGCTAGCAAAACGGTATCACGCTGGTGGTTTCCGCTCTACGATTCCCCTCTATATGGTTCCCCCTCCTGGGCCGCTCATGCGTTACACTGTGCGCCTCACGATTTAGGAGGACACCGCGTGACCCTGTTACGACTCGAACAGCTGCAACTCGCCTACGGCACCCATGTACTACTCAATCGCGCCGACCTGACGGTTGAAAAAGGCGAGCGGCTGGCGCTGGTCGGGCGCAACGGCACCGGCAAATCCACTCTGCTGAAGCTGGTAGCGGGGGATATCCTGCCCGATGATGGCTCAATTTGGCGGGCACCTGGCCTCAAGATCGGTGTGCTGGCTCAGGAGTTACCCGAGTCATCCGGCCTGACCATTTTTGACATGGTCGCCCAAGGGCTGCCGGAAGCCGGGGAGCTACTCTCCGAGTACGATCATCTGATCAATGATCCCGACCCCGATATGGATCGCATGGCGACCCTGCAAACGCGCCTGGAAGCCATTGATGGCTGGTCGTTCCACCAGCGTATCGACACCGTGCTGACCCGCTTAGGCCTGCCCCCCGCGGCTGAGATGAGCTCGCTCTCCGGTGGCTGGCGCCGCCGGGTGGCGCTGGCGCGTGCCTTGGTCGCCGAGCCTGATCTACTGTTGCTTGATGAGCCTACCAACCACTTGGACTTAGACACCATTGCCTGGTTGGAAGAGCAACTGCTGGCGTTTAACGGCGCGGTACTGCTGATTACTCACGATAGGGCGTTTCTTTCCAAGCTGGCCACCAATATTCTGGAGCTAGACCGTGGCCAGCTAGGGCGCTACCCCGGCAAGTACGAAGAGTATCAGGCTCGTAAGCAGCACGAGCTTGAAGTAGAGGCGCGGGAGAACGCCGAATTTGATAAAAAACTTGCCCAGGAAGAAGCCTGGATTCGTCAGGGCGTTAAAGCACGGCGTACCCGCAACGAAGGCCGGGTTCGAGCGCTCGAGGCAATGCGTAACGAGCGTAGCCAGCGCCGCGAGCGTCAAGGCAATGCCAACCTGACGGTGGATCGCGGTGAGCGTACCGGCAAGCGCGTTGTGGAGCTGCAAGGTGTCACCCAACGGTTTGGCGATGAGGTGGTACTGCGCGATATCAATCTTGAGGTACTGCGCGGTGACCGTATTGGCTTCCTGGGGCGCAACGGTGCGGGCAAGACAACCCTGCTGAAAATCCTGCTGGGCGAGTTGGAACCCACTGAAGGCAAGGTGCAGATGGGCACCAATCTGAAAGTGGCTTATTTCGACCAACTGCGCGCCGGGCTTGAACTGGAAAAAACCGTTTACGACAACGTTGCCCAAGGCAGTGATCGTGTCAGTGTGGGCGGTAAAGATCGCCATGTGATGAGCTATCTACAGGACTTTCTTTTCACCCCCGAGCGGGTGCGCCAGCCGGTGAAAGCGCTCTCCGGTGGCGAGTCCAACCGCCTGCTGCTGGCCAAGTTGTTCACTCAGCCAGCTAACGTGTTAGTGCTCGATGAGCCGACCAACGACCTCGACATGGAAACCCTGGAGCTGCTCGAAGAGCTGCTGCTCGATTTCGATGGCACGCTGCTACTGGTCTCCCACGACCGAACCTTTATGGACAACGTGGTGACCAGCATGCTCGCCTTTGAGGGCGATGGCGTTGTACGTGAATACGTGGGGGGCTATACCGACTGGATTCGCCAGGGGGGCAAGCTGCCGCCAGCACCTTGGGAAGGGGCGGCGCGTCAGCGTACCGAACCCACCTCAGAAGCGCCCAAGAAAGTGGCTGAAGCACCTGCCGCAACGGTCAAGAAAAGCGTCAAACTCTCGTATAATTTGCAACGCGAGTTAGATGCACTGCCCGCCGAAATCGAACGTCTTGAGGGGCAAGTAGAGACGCTGGAGAGTGAAATCGGTGACCCAGCGTTTTATCAGCAGGATGCCGACGCCGTTACGGCTAAGCTGCAAACGCTTGAAAAAGTGCAGAAAGCGTTAGAAGTTGCCATGGAGCGCTGGATGGAACTGGAAGCGATGGCTGCCGGTGAGTAGCTTGAAAACGTTAAAAGGCGCCGTATGGGCGCCTTTTTTATAAACGTTATCGTGCCTTAGGTTACTCGTCGCTTTCTTCGCCTTTTTTACCGACGCGAACGGCTAGCACATCGCATTGGGCACCGTGCAATACGCCGGTAGAGGTTGAGCCGAGCAGTAGAGCAAAACCGTGGCGGCCATGGGAGCCCACTACGATTAGATCTACATCGTGCTCTTCAGCAAAACGGTGAATTTCGGTGTCGGGCATACCCACCACAACGTGTTGGTCAGCCTCGGCAATATGCGGGGCGGCGATTTCGGCTAAGCGTTTTTTGGCGTGTTCATCCAATTGATCCTGGATGCTGGTCAAGTCCATGGGGATATCGCCACCGTAGGCAAACCCAAGCGGTTCCAGGGTATGCATAATGGAGATTTTGGCTTGGTCGTTGCGTTCTGCGATCGCAACGGCACGTTCCAGAATCTTGTGGGAGTCTTTGGTTAAGTCAACGGCAACTAAAATGTGGTGATAGCTCATGGCGTATCTCCTTGGCAGTAGGTAACAAAGAGGCTCTTTGTTCAATAACCGTTACTTTAGATGGCGTGTCCTGTTTTAACAATAGCAAGCGTTTTAACAATGACTTGGGTCAAAACAGCGACCTGAGTCATGGTTTTTAGATTAGTTTATACAGTGTGGCTTATGTGGGAGGAAATGTAGAGATGGAATGGTTGATTATCGTGTTTATTATGCTGTTTGTAATTGCGCCGGTGATGTGGCTAAAGCCTAGCCCGCGTCAAAAACGCCAGCAGGCGCTGCGCACTCAAATCGCCAAACAGGGCGTCAGTATCAAGCTGGAAAAGCCGCCACTACACCATTTTAGAGGTACCATGCCGGCTTATCGCTGGCACTATCCCCAGGAAGGACCGGGCCCTGATTTTCTATTGGTAAGAGACAGCAATGCCAGTGAAGCCTTAACGCCATTTCATGCTGGCTGGCGCTGGCGGATTGCCCCCTTGCGGCCTTTACCCGATTCCGCTACAGCAGCGTTAAAAACACTACTTGAACGCTTGCCGCAAGACGCCTTGGTGGTGCAGTCAACGCCCTATGCATTGACGCTTTGGTGGTGGGAGTCGCAAACCGCGGAGCGATTCGCGACCTATCTACCCGAATTTCAGCAACTGCAGGAGGCGTTGCGTGGCCGTGCCGACCAGCCTTTCAGCCAGCCGTTAAAGGGCACTGAGCAGGCGTCATCCACAGTCAGCGATCAAGATGCCGGATTATCCTGATCCCGTGCTTGTATCGCCAAGCCGTTTGCCTCGATCACTGCCAACCATTCGTTGAGTTGTTCGAGGTTCTCCTCGCTTAAGCCAGCGAACATCTCTTTGCGCGCTTGTTGCGCAACGCTGTCGATCTGCTCCAGCAGCGGCATAGCGGCAGGGGTAAGATAAATCCGCTTGCTGCGACGGTCGTTGTCGCAGGCTCGGCGTTCAACTAGGCCTTGTTCTTCGAGCTGGCCCAGGGTGCGCACAAGAGAGGGCGCCTCAACACCAATCACACGGGCGAGATCGCACTGCGGATGGCCTTCGCCAAGACGCCACAGGTGATATAGCGTCACCCAGCGTGTTTGGGTTAATCCCAGCGGCGCCAAGCGGCGATCCAAGATGGAGCGCCATAAGTGGGGCAAGCGTGCGATGCGAAATCCAATCGTTGAAGCCATAGGTAACTAGCTGCCAATAAATGTGAGTAGTCGAATTGTCATAAGCTACGCCGCTGAATGCAAGGCGCTTAACCCTTCAATCTTCCGGTCGCGCCTCTTCATCGTTAGGGCTACCCGGCACAAACCGCCGTAAGTTTAATCCACTTAGACCACTGGCGCGTATCTCTCCATCTGCCAGCGTGGCTTGCTGAGCATCGTCTGAGACCTCAAAACGTATTAATCCCAAGCGCTGGCCCGTACCTGTCATGATATCAATGCGCCAATCGCCAGTAGGGTCTTCGGGAAAGTTTTGCTTGTGGCTCCATGCGCGGTAACCCTGCTCGCGTCCACCATCGATATTAAGCTCCACAACATCCATTGGCACACCATTGTGATGCCAGGCATGGGTAATAGTTTCACTTAATCCCCGCGGTGCCCGAATAGCGGTGTAAACATAAAGGCCATTTTCGCTGATGGCTTGTGGCGTTAACGCCATCGAGCCTTGAGGCAGGCGCTGCTCAACATTAAAACCAGGAGAGAGCGCGCTACTGGTCATCCAGAGACTGGCAGGCGGTACCCATATACGTCCCAGCCAAGCTCCATAGGCGAGTAGCAGCGTCAACACAAAAAAAGCGCACCAGCGTTTGAGCGAGCGCTGCTTAAGCAAGTGCCAAAAACTCGGCAAAGCCACCAGAATGGTGATCGCCAGGGCCAGTAGCAGGCTCTGGCCGGTGGTGAGGTGCACCATGATAGGTAGCGTGACCAGCAATACCAGGAAGACGCACTGGGCATGAAAGACGAAATAGAGACTGCGCCAGCGCTCCGCGACTTTGAAGTAGAGCGGATCGATAATCGACAGTATTGCCATGCCGCCCACCAGCAGCGCAAACAGCGTTTGCCCGCTATTCCACACCGTGGTGACTAAGATAAACGGCAGGGTGAAGAAAAGTGTCTCCTGGTGAATCATCTGGGCAATAAAAGTGGTTACGCCCCGGGGGGGCGTGGGGTGACCCCGGCGCGACAACCAGCGGCTGATCAAGCCTTCCGAAAGCAGTAGCGTCCAGGCAAACAGTAATCCCAGCGCCAGCGCTGCGCCTAACCACTGCTGGCGATCAACTAAAAAGAAGCTGCTTAGCCCGGCAGCAAAGGCCATTGGTGGCCAAAGCCAGCTCCAGGGCTTGAGGCGTTCGACAATGCGTTCAATTCGCTGCTGAATGGCTTCAATACGTGAAGGCGTGAGCAGTGCGCTCATAACAAGATAACCTGCAAAGTAAAAGGAAGCGCGATTCTAACAGGCTGTCAGGCTTAACGCTGATCTACTGCAAATCCATGCTTCTGGCGGGATCGGTTACATTCACTCAGACGGCGCTCTATGAACGGATGCCGGAGAGCGCTGGTCTCACTAAATGAGTAAATTAGCCAAAAGTCTGGGCTTGACGTTATCAGGCAACTCAACCAAGCTAAGGCAATCAAACGACCGTATGAAAGTCGTGTGGAAGCCGTATGAGAAATGTGGCGGGTTCTCTTTTCAGAGCCAGCCCGAAAATGTGGAGAGAGCGCGGATGATCTATCAAGGCAACGCCATCACGGTGACACGTCGTGACACCCCGAGTGGCAATGATATCGCAATGCTCACTTTCGATCTGAAAGATGAGTCCGTCAACAAGCTTTCCAGCGCGGTGGTCGCAGAGCTGAGCGAAGCAGTAAAAGCCATTCAAGCTGAAAATAGCTTAAAAGGTTTACTTATTGCGAGCGGGAAAGATGTGTTTATCGTGGGCGCCGATATCACCGAGTTTCACAGTCTATTTGATAAAGGCGAAGCCTACCTTGAGGAGATGAATCTCAAGGTTCACGATATTTTTAACGCTATTGAAGATCTGCCGTTCCCTACCGTAACAGCGATCAATGGTCTGGCGCTGGGTGGCGGCTGCGAAGTATTGCTGACCACCGATTTTCGTGTGATGGGCGAGAAAGCCAAGATCGGCCTGCCAGAAACCAAGCTCGGCATTCTGCCCGGTTGGGGCGGCTGCGTACGCTTGCCGCGCATTATTGGCGCCGATAACGCCATCGAGTGGATTGCCGGTGGCACCGAAAACCGTGCCGATGCCGCGCTAAAAGTGGGCGCCGTCGACGCGGTGGTGGCGGCAGAACAGTTGGAAGAAGCCGCGCTGGATATTCTTGATCGTGCCAATGCCGGTGAGCTGGATTACCAGGCCCGTCGTGCTGAAAAGACCAGCCCGCTGAAGCTCAACCCGATTGAGCAGATGATGGCGTTTGAAACGGCGAAAGGCTATGTCGCCGGTAAAGCGGGGCCTCATTATCCGGCGCCGGTAGAAGCGATCAAAGTGATTCAGAAAGGCGCTGGCGAAGAGCGTGGCCGTGCCCAGGCGATTGAAGCCAAAGCCTTCGCCAAGCTGGCACTCAGCAGCGTGGCGTTCAACTTGGTGGGTCTGTTCTTAAACGACCAAGTGGTCAAGAAAAAAGCCAGCAAGTATGAGAAGCAGGCGCAGCCGGTGAAGCAAACGGCCGTGCTGGGTGCGGGTATCATGGGTGGTGGTATCGCTTATCAGAGTGCCTCTAAAGGCACGCCGATTCTGATGAAAGATATCAAGGATGACGCCATTGAACTGGGCCTGAAAGAAGCCCGTAAGCTATTTGCCAAACAGGTGGAGCGCAAAAAGCTGACCACCGAGCAGATGGCGGAGAAGCTGACTAATATTCGCCCGACGCTCTCCTACGGAGATTTTGGCAACGTCGATCTCGTCGTCGAAGCGGTGGTTGAAAACCCCAAAGTCAAAGACGCCGTGCTTACCGAAGTGGAAGGTATGGTGAGCGAAAATACCATTCTCACCTCGAACACATCGACGATTTCCATCAACCGCTTGGCGCAAAACCTAAAGCGGCCTGAAAACTTCTGCGGCATGCACTTCTTCAACCCCGTGCACCGCATGCCGCTGGTAGAAGTCATCCGTGGTGAGAAGACCTCGGATGCCGCCGTTGCTGCCACCGTGGCCTACGCCCGGGCAATGGGTAAAACGCCGATTGTGGTTAACGACTGCCCAGGCTTCTTGGTCAACCGGGTGCTTTTCCCCTACTTTGGCGGCTTTAGCTTCCTGGTTGAGCAGGGTGCTGACTTCCAGCACGTTGATAAGGTGATGGAGAGGTTCGGCTGGCCCATGGGTCCGGCCTACCTGCTGGACGTGGTCGGCCTGGATACCGCCGTTCACGCCAATGAAGTAATGGCGGAAGGCTTCCCTGATCGTATGGCTCGCGACGGTAAAACCGCCATTCAGGTCATGTACGACAACGACCGTTTAGGCCAGAAGAACGACAAGGGTTTTTACGCCTACGAAGAGGACAAGAAGGGTAAGCCGAAGAAAGTCACCGACGAAGCGGCTTACGCTTTAGTTAAAGAGGTGGTGAAAGAGCATAAAGAGTTTTCCGACGAGGATATTATCGCTCGCATGATGGTACCACTCTGCTTGGAAACCGTGCGCTGCCTAGAAGATGGCATTGTGGCCACGCCAGCCGAAGCCGATATGGCGTTGATCTATGGCATCGGCTTCCCGCCTTTCCGTGGTGGTGCGCTGCGCTACATCGACGCCATGGGCGTTGCAGAGTTTGTCAAGCTGGCGGAAGGGCTAGCTGAGGAGTTGGGCCCGCTATACGCGCCCACCGACAAGCTGCGTCAGATGGCTCAGAACAATGAGCAATTCTATTCCAGTGACAACTCTGCCACCCAGGCCTAACCACCACGCACAGGAGATATAAGATGAGTTTGAATCCGAGAGACATTGTGGTGGTAGACGGTGTTCGTACCGCCATGGCGAAAGCCAAAAATGGTGCTTTTCGTAATGTTCGCGCAGAGAATCTCTCTGCTGCGGCTATGCAGGCGCTGTTTACCCGCAATCCTAATCTAGATCCTTCTGAAGTGGATGATGTGATCTGGGGCTGTGTGAACCAGACACTCGAGCAGTCGATGAACATTGCTCGTAATGCGGCGATTATGACCGGTATTCCGCGCTCGGTGCCCGCGCAAACCGTTAACCGTTTGTGTGGCTCTTCAATGACGGCGCTGCATATCGCCGCCGCCAATATCAAAGCGGGTATGGGCGACTTCTTTATCATCGGCGGCGTTGAGCACATGGAGCACGTACCCATGGCTCACGGCGTTGACGTTAACCCGGCGGCCAGCAAATACGCTGCTAAAGCAGCAATGATGATGGGCCTAACCGCGGAGCTGCTGGGTAAAATGCACGGCGTTTCTCGGGAAGATCAGGATAAATTCGGCGTACGCTCTCACCAGCGCGCCCAGGCGGCCATGGAGAAGGGCTACTTCGATAACGAAATTATCGGCGTCGAAGGCCACGATCAACGCGGCTTTAGAGTCATGGTTCAGCGTGATGAAGTGATTCGCGGTGACGCTAGCCTGGAGTCTATGGCGAATCTGAAGCCGGTGTTTGACCCGCGCAACGGTACGGTCACGGCGGGTACCTCCTCGGCGCTTTCCGTGGGTGCCTCGGCAATGGCAGTGATGAGCTACGAGCGTGCTCAAGCGCTTGGCTTAGAGCCTATTGCGAAGGTGCTCTCTACAGGCGTCGCGGGTTGTGATGCGTCGATCATGGGCTATGGCCCGGTTCCCGCGTCTAAGAAAGCGCTGAAAATCGCCGGTCTTTCCGCGGCGGATATCCAAACCGTTGAACTCAACGAAGCCTTCGCGGCGCAGGGTATTCCGGTGCTGAAAGATCTCGGTTTCCTGGATGCGATGGACGACAAGGTTAACCTCAATGGCGGTGCAATCGCTCTGGGGCACCCGCTAGGCTGCTCGGGTTCACGTATCTGCACAACGCTGTTGAACGTTATGCAGCAGCGCGATACCACCCTGGGTTTAGCCACCATGTGTATTGGTATGGGGCAAGGTGTAGCGACGGTGTTTGAACGCTTGAAATAATCACCTAGCTTTTTATTGCTTTAAATCGGCAATCGGCATTGCAAAACGGCACCGCGATGAACTGACCCCATAAACTTGGACAGTGAAAAACTAAGCAGCCAAGGCCTGATTTCGGTACTGCACCGGACTCAGGCCTTTTAATTTGGTCTTAATCCGCTCGTGATTGTAGTAATGGATATAGTGNTAGTGGGTGAACTTTTTCTGCAAGCCACTTAGACCATGCTGTTCAAAGTGTTTAACCCAACGCCTGACGGTTGTAGGGCCAAGACCGTACTGTCTGGCCAGACTCTTGTAACCCTGCTGTCCTTCTGCGTAGCGTTGCACTACTAGTAACTTGAACGCTTCATTATGTTTCGTCATGAAAAACACCCCAATCGTTGGATGAGCGTCCAACTTTTGGGGTGCAGTTCACGAGGTGCCGTTTTTATGAGCAGCGAAATTATTCGGATTGAAAAGCCGTGCGGTGGAAATCCGCCGCGGCTTGGACTTCCGCAACGCCGCAGGTATCGGGTTCAGGTACGGCATTTCCAGCCAGTACTGCTAGCACCGCTCGGGTGCCGTTCGCCAGTGACTCCAGGTTGTAGCCGCCCTCTAATACGAACACCAAGCGGCCATCGCAGTGTTGTTCGGCCAGTTGTTGCAAGAAACCGGTCAGTGCGCCAAAACCTTCATAGGAAACGTTTAAGGCTAAATCGTGCCAATGGGGGTCAAATCCTGCCGAGACTAAAATGATGTCGGGCTTAAACCACGCTGCGGCCGGGGCAAGAATGTCACGGAATGCCTTGAGATACGCTTCGTCGCCAGCGCCAGCCGGTAACGGAACATTGATCGTGGTGCCTTCAGCTAAACCGGCGCCCACCTCTTCCAGGTGGCCTGAGCCGGGATAGAAGGGCGCCGCGCGGTGAATATCGAAAAACATCACATCCGGCTCTGCCCAAAAAATATCCTGGGTGCCGTTGCCGTGATGGGCGTCCCAATCAACAATCAGCACTCTTTCGCAACCCAGCGCGCTGCGCGCATGGGCTGCGGCGACCGCTACATTGTTGAATAGACAAAAGCCACGGGCGCGAACGGGCTCTGCGTGGTGCCCTGGCGGGCGCACAAGTGCAAAGGCACTTTTAGCGCGCTTCTCCATGACCGCTTCTACTGCGGCAATGGCCGTTCCCGCGGCGACTTCGGCGGCATCGACGCTACCCGGTGAGACCGCTGTGGTATCCACATCCAACCAGGCATTTTTCCCGCGTAGGCTAAAAATATCGCTTAGATAGGACGTGGTATGCACCCTGGCGAGTTGTTCATGGGTGGCTACTTTGCCACCTTCAATGTGCAGGCCCGCAATGGGCGCTTTCTCAAGCAGGTGCTGAATGGCTTTCAAACGGCCGGGGTGCTCGGGGTATTTCCATGGCACAGGGAGCCCTGCAAGCAGATGTCGAATGCGCTTATCGATCCGTTGGGGTAGAAAGTCGGCGTCAATATTGGGCTCGTGAGCGAGCACCCGATCATCATAGAAAGCAATGACTTTATGCATAATGGCTACCTAATGTACGTGCGTTAAGTAACAGCAGTAAATTCAAGCAAGTACTGCCGCCCTTTAATCGCACAATGGGCACGAAATGCTTATCTACAGTAAGGCAGGCTAGGCGAGGTTATACAATATCACTCTCAAACCATGTCACTTTCAAACAATGCCACTCTCAACACTAAACGCTAGGGTCATGCTGAGCTCTTCTACCTGATCTGCAAATGAGGGCTGCCACTCGCCGCACAAAATGAGCGGTGGCTGTACCCATCGCCAGCGTAAGCCAGTGACGATGCTTTCTACTGCGCGTTGGGTGCCCGTGCCATCGTGCCCCGCGCGAATATAGAGCGCGCAGGGTAATCCCTGTTTCTTTTCAATGACAGAATAGTAGCTGCGATCAAAAAAATCCTTGAGGGCGCCGCTCATATAACCCAGGTTTTCTGTGGTGCCGAGCAGAATCGCATCGCAAGCAAGCACGTCGTCTGGTCCAGCTTCCAAGGGCGCTTTCACCACACAGTGCACCTGCTCAAGGTCGGGATGACTCGCGCCCTGGAAAGCCGCATCACGCAATAAGCGGGTATTCGCCGAAGGGGCATGGGCAACAATTAATAGCTGTTTTTTGAACTCAGATGTCATAGCCGTAGCCTAAATAAGCAGTGAATATGTAAAGGTTTGCGACTAGTACTGAAAATGCCACACTGCTTTAGTGTCGTTAACTAGAGAGGCTATATGCCCAATAAGACTTCTATCAATGTCTTTTACGATGCGAAGTGCCCGCTGTGCCGTAAAGAGCGCCGCCGCTATGAGCGCTGGTCGGGGCGGCATGCCGCTGATATCGCTTGGCTTGATGTGAGTGAACATCACCAGGCGCTACAGCAAAAGGGCGTCGATCCCGACATGGCACTGCGTTCTCTGCATATCGAAACAGCATCTGGGCAATTGCTGGAGGGGATCGATGCTTACCGTTTATTAATGAAGCGTATTCCCTTGTTGGCGCCGGCTGCCTGGATCATTGGTCTACCGGGCATTAAATTGGGCTTGCGGGCGCTTTACGATGCCTGGGTTAAGCGCCGCCTGAAGAAACAAGGCCGGTGGAGTTGTGAGACTAGGAGCGAAAGGCACATTAGATAAACCAAGGAGATAAAACATGACATTTGCACTTTCATCAATGCAGGTTACCAGCTTGGCATTTGCTGACCATCAGGCGATCCCTGCCAAGCACACCGGGGAAGGTGAGGATGTTTCGCCAGCACTTGCTTGGCAATACGCTCCCGAGGGAACCCAAGGGTTTGCGGTGATCTGTCACGACCCGGACGCGCCGTTGGTCAAAGACGGTAGCTATGGCTTTGTCCACTGGGTGCTCTATAACCTATCCGGCGATATTCAGGAATTAACTGAAAAGACGGCGGCAGGCACCGTCGGTGCAAATGATAAAGGTGGTACTGGCTATTGTGGCCCGATGCCGCCAGAAGGGCACGGCAAGCATCTTTATTATTTCTGGGTGCTGGCGCTGGATCATCAAACCTCGCTCCCTGAAGGGCTCACGCTGGCTGAACTGCTCAAAGAAGTAGAGCCTCACCTGCTGGGGATGAACCGTTTGGTGGGTACTTACCAGCGCGATTGATCTAGCCTTTGGCTGGACATTTTGCGTAACCCGTGTAGGCTCCATCGCTTTCTAACTGTGGTGATGGAGCCGTCTGATGAGTGACCTGCCTAACTGTCCTGCCTGTGCCTCTGAGTTTAGCTACGATGATGGTCTTCAATATGTCTGCCCAGAGTGCGGCCATGAGTGGTCAAAAGTGGCAGAAGAAGAGGGCGCTGATGACGCTTCAGGCGTGCGCGATGCCAACGGCAATATGCTCGCCGACGGTGATAGCGTAACGGTGATCAAGGACTTGAAGGTTAAGGGCAGTTCACTGGTGGTTAAAGTGGGCACTAAAGTGAAAAGCATTCGCTTAGTTGAAGGCGACCACGATATCGACTGTAAAATTGACGGTATCGGCCCGATGAAGCTTAAATCCGAATTTGTTAAGAAAGCCTAGCGTTAAAACCGATCGTTAAAAAAATAGCCCCCTGGCGTTGGCCAGGGGGCTATTGATTTATCTAGCCTAACGTTTATTACGCAGTCGTATTAATCTGCGTACCTACGCTGCCGCTGGTAGCCAGCTGTGGATCTAAAGCAACGCTATCCATCAGGGCGGTGATTTGCGCTGCCTGGCCGTCTAATGCCTCTCTAAAAACACCGAACTGAGCCTGTTGGATCGCTTGCGCCTGCCTCATATCCAGCGTTGCATTTACCATGTTATTAACTGCTACATCCATAGTCTGCCTCCTACAAATATTGGGATGCCTCATACAGTAGGGGCATCTAATACGTTCTGACGCTATCAGAATCGGCTACTCAATGCAAAGCAGCAGATACAGAAGTAATAGCTTTTCTAAATGATAATGATTGTTGTTTTTGATGCTATCAGCGCCGAACGTGCCGATATTTTGCGTAAATTGCTATCCATTTTGCTCAGGGGCTTCACATCAAATTTATACAGGACTAAAATGGTACTCAATTGACGTGGCGACCATTTGATTTGCTGCGTACTGATGACATAAAGGGAGTCGACATGCTTAAGCTTTCTCGGCTGACAGACTATGCCGCGGTGGTCATGGCGCAAATTGCCCGCCATTCCCAGGCGTCGCATGCAGCGGCAGAGTTAGCAGAGGCCGTGCAGTTGCCCCATCCGACGGTGAGTAAAACGCTCAAAATGCTAGTGCGGGCAGGGCTGCTGGTTTCTCAGCGTGGCGCCCAAGGCGGTTACCGCCTGGCCCGGCCCGCATCGCAGATTACTGCCGCCGATATTATTGCGGCGATTGAAGGCCCCGTCGCCATGACCGAGTGCAGCCAAGCAGAAGGCGATTGTGAGCTTGTGGCTACCTGCGGTGTGGCAGACAACTGGCAGCGGGTCTCCTTGGCCATGCGTACTCTGCTAGAGAGCGTGACCCTGGCGCATCTGGCTGATACAGCGCCGATTAAGCTGCCAGTACAACTGCCTATTCAAACGATCAGCCTGTCGGCGGCGTCGGCCTAACGGCGGCGCGAGTACAGCAGGCCTAATTTATTATTAAAGGCGATGACCTCGCCACCCAACTGCCCGGAGGGTATCACCATGGCAAGCGAAGAAATGGAACAGTTGGTTCGTCGCGAATACAAAGATGGCTTTGTAACCGATATTGAGAGCGACACCCTGCCACCTGGCCTGGATGAAAACACCATCGCCTTTATCTCCAAAAAGAAGGGCGAGCCGGAGTGGATGCTGGAGTGGCGTCTGGATGCCTACCGCCAGTGGCTGAAGATGGAAGCCCCTTCCTGGGCGCATCTAGACTATCCGCCGATTGATTACCAATCGATCTCCTATTTCAGTGCGCCGAAACGCCCGGAAGACCGCCCGCAAAGCCTGGATGAAGTGGATCCCAAACTGCTGGAAACCTATGAGAAACTGGGTATTCCGTTGCACGAACGCGCCGCGCTGGCAGGTGTTGCCGTCGATGCGGTGTTTGACTCCGTTTCGGTCGCCACCACCTTCAAAAAGCAGCTTGGCGAAGCAGGGGTTATTTTCTGCTCTATCTCTGAAGCTATCCGTGACTACCCAGAGCTGATCAAGCAGTATTTGGGCACCGTGGTTCCCGTGGCGGACAACTACTTTGCGGCGCTGAACTCAGCGGTGTTTACCGATGGCTCCTTTGTGTTTGTGCCAGAAGGCGTGACTTGCCCGATGGAGCTGTCTACGTACTTCCGCATTAACGCGGCCAACACTGGCCAGTTTGAGCGCACGCTGATTATTTGCGAAAGCCGTGCCCAGGTCTCTTACCTGGAAGGCTGTACGGCTCCAATGCGCGATGAGAACCAGCTTCACGCCGCGGTGGTCGAGCTTGTCGCTCTGGACGACGCCTATATCAAATACTCCACCGTGCAGAACTGGTACCCCGGTGATGAAAATGGCGTAGGCGGTATCTATAACTTCGTCACCAAGCGCGGCGATTGCCGTGGTGACCGTTCACGGATTAGCTGGACGCAGGTAGAAACCGGCTCGGCTATTACCTGGAAGTACCCCTCCTGCGTACTGCGCGGCAAAGACAGTATCGGCGAGTTCTACTCCGTCGCCGTTACCAATGGTCGCCAGCAGGCCGATACCGGCACCAAGATGATTCATATTGGCGAAGGCACGCGTTCGTATATCGTCGCCAAAGGTATCTCAGCGGGCAGGAGTGACCAATCCTATCGCGGCCTGGTGAAAATTGGCCCGCGGGCCAAAGGGGCGCGTAACTTCACCCAGTGTGACTCGCTGTTGATAGGTGATAAGTGCGGTGCGCATACTTTCCCTTATCAGGAAATTGGCAATAGCACGGCGACCATTGAGCACGAAGCGACCACCTCGAAAATCGGTGAAGACCAGCTGTTCTACTGCCAGAGCCGCGGTATCTCTGAAGAGGATGCGGTCAGCATGATTGTTAACGGCTTCTGTAAGGATGTCTTCCAAGAGTTGCCCATGGAGTTCGCCGTCGAAGCGGAAGCGCTGCTCAATGTGACCCTGGAAGGCGCGGTCGGCTAACCGCTGCCCATTTATTCCAATTAATTATATTAGTGTCGCCGTGGCGACTCGCCAGAATCAGAAGGTAATCAATATGTTGCAAGTGAATGATTTACACGTCTCCGTCGAAGGTAATGAAATCCTCAAAGGCTTGACCCTGACCATCAAGGCGGGTGAAGTGCACGCCATTATGGGGCCGAACGGCGCGGGTAAATCGACGCTATCCGCGGTGATTGCCGGTAAAGATGGCTACGAAGTTACCCAGGGCACGATTACCTTTGAAGGCAAAGACGTGCTCGAAATGGAAATTGAAGAGCGCGCCCAGGCTGGCTTGCTGTTGGGTTTCCAGTACCCGGTCGAGATTCCTGGGGTTAAAAACATTTACCTGCTGAAGTCTGCGCTTAATGCCCAGCGCGTAGCCCGCGGCGAAGGCGAAATGCCAGCGCCGGAGTTTATGAAGCTGGTGAAAGAGAAGCTTGGTTACATGAAAATGGACGCTAGCTTCCTACAGCGCGCCGTTAACGAAGGTTTCTCAGGCGGCGAGAAAAAGCGCAACGAGATCCTGCAAATGCTGGTGCTTCAGCCGAAGCTTGCGATGCTCGATGAGATCGATTCCGGCCTGGATATCGACGCCATGAAAGTGGTCGCCGATGGTGTCAACAGCCTGCGCGCTGAAGACCGCGCCATTCTACTGGTCACCCACTACCAGCGTCTGCTGGATTACATCGTGCCAGACCAAGTTCATGTACTGGTCGATGGCCGTATTGTCAAAACCGGTGATGCCGAGCTGGCCAAACAGCTGGAAGCCAATGGGTACGAAGGTATCGAGGAGTCTGTGGCATGAGCGATACGCAAACCTTTTTAGACACGCTGAAGGCGCGCAGCTCGAACTACACAGCGGAACCGACCTGGATTGCTGCTCGTCGCCAGGCGGGTGCTGCACGTTTTGAGGCGCTGGGTTTTCCTACGCGTCGCGATGAAGAGTGGAAGTACACCGACGTACGTTCGATTGCCCAGGGCAACTTTGCAATAGCCGACAACGCTGAGTTCTCTCCGGCCACCGCTGCGGCGCTAACGCTGCCGATTGATGCCTACCGGCTGACCTTCGTGGATGGTGTTTTCTCATCGGCGCTCTCTGATTTGGATTCACTGCCGTCAAGCGTTCAGGTGATACCGCTTTCCAAGGCGCTCGCCGAGAACCACGAAGCCGTGGGTGGCCCGCTTGGGCGCTTAACCGGGGTCGATTTTTCGCCCTTCGCCGCGCTAAACACGGCGTTTATGGAAGAGGGGGCAGTGGTTCGCATTGCACCGGGAACAGTGGTTGAGAAGCCCATTCTGCTGCAGTTTCTGTCCCGCGCAGGCCTGCCGGTGATGTGTCACCCGCGGGTGCTGGTGGAGGCAGGAGGCCGCAGCGAGGCGACGCTGATCGAGCACTACACAGGCGAAAGCGAAGCGACGAACTTCACCAACGTGGTTGGCGAGCTGATGCTAGACCGGGGCGCGATACTGGCCCACTACAAGCTGCAAGAAGCGCCGTTGGGTGATTTGCACGTGGCGAGCATTCACGTAGAGCAGGGACGCGATACGCGCTATACCTCCTACAACCTGAGCCTGGGCGGCGCGCTGGTGCGCAATGACCTGATTAGTGACTTGAACGGCCAGGGCGCTGAAACCAACTTCCTGGGTCTGTTCTTTGGTCAGGGTCGCCAACACGTCGACAACCATACCAAGGTCAACCACAATGCGCCGCTGACGTTCTCCAATGAGAACTACAAGGGCATTCTGGATGATCGCGCCCACGGGGTGTTTAACGGCAAGGTCTATGTCAAGCGCGATAGCCAGAAGATCGAAGGTTTTCAGAGTAATCAAAACCTACTGCTATCGGATCGCGCCCACATTGATGCCAAGCCTGAGCTTGAGATTTACGCCGATGACGTTAAGTGCTCACACGGCACGACTACGGGCCAGCTAGACGAAGAGGCGATTTATGCGCTGCGTACCCGCGGTATCGATGAAGCCACCGCTCGCGGTCTGCTAACGCTCGCTTTCGCTGGCGAGGTGTTGGACAAAGTCACCCTGGATGCGATTGCCGAGCGCGTTGAGTTAGCGGTCGCCGGTAAGCTGCCAGAGCGCTTCAACCTTGCCGGGCTTGTCGAAGCGGCGGTTTCACTTAACGACTAGCGCCACTACCCAATCAGGAGCGTCTGATGCCACATTCCGTTATTGAGCCAACGTCTAGCCCTTCTCAAACAGGCACTGTGCAAACAAGCCCTGCGCAAGCGACCTTTGATGTTATGCGCCTGCGCCAGGACTTTCCGGTGCTGGCCCGTGAGGTGCACGGCAAGCCGCTGATCTATTTAGATAATGCGGCCACTAGCCAAACGCCTCAGCAGGTGATTGACGTGTTTAGCGATTACTACTCGCGCTATAATGCCAATATTCACCGCGGGCTGCATACTCTCGCCGATGAGGCGACGGCGGCGTTTGAAGGCACGCGCCACCGGGTTAAGGCGTTCCTTAATGCGGAAGATGCGCGTCAGATCATCTTTACCCGCGGCACCACGGAAGCGATTAATCTGGTCGTGCATAGCTGGGGGCGTGCAAATCTTGCGCCTGGCGATGAGGTGTTGATTTCGATGTTGGAGCACCACTCCAATATTGTTCCCTGGCAGCTGTTGGCCGCCGAGATTGGTTTTACCATTAAGGTGATTCCCGTTGAGGCCAACGGCGCGCTGGATATGGCTACCTATCGCTCGCTGCTGAGTGAGCGCACTAAGCTGGTGGCGGTGAACCATGTCTCTAATGCCCTGGGAACCATTAACCCGGTGCAAGAGATGGCAACCCTTGCCCATCAGCAGGGTGCGCTGATTCTGATTGATGGTGCTCAGGCAGCACCTCACCAAGTGGTCGATGTGCAGGCAATCGATGCTGACTTCTATGCCTTCTCTGGCCACAAAGTGTATGGGCCGACAGGCGTTGGCGTGCTCTACGGCAAGCAGGCGCTGCTTGAAGCGATGCCGCCCTGGCAGGGGGGCGGGGAGATGATCAGCACGGTCTCCTTTGATGCGGGTACCACTTTTGCCGCTATTCCGCATAAGTTTGAAGCGGGCACGCCCGCTGTTGCGGAGGTCATTGCCCTGGGGCGAGCGCTTGAGTGGATGGAGAGCATTGGCATAGATGCCATCGGCGCCTGGGAAGGCCAACTGCTCGATCACGCTACCCAGGCGGTCGGTCAAATCGATGGTCTACGTATTTTAGGCACTGCGCCGGATAAAGCGGCCGTTCTTTCCTTTATTGTGGAAGGGGCGCATTCGCAAGATATCGGCCTGCTGATCGATCAGCTCGGCGTCGCTATTCGTACCGGCCACCATTGCGCACAGCCCTTGTTGCATCATTTTGGGGTCGACGCGACGTGCCGTGCTTCATTTGCGGCGTATAATACCCTCGATGAAGTGGATCGCTTTGTAGAAGCACTCCAACGTGTCATTGGTATGGTGCGTTAAGGTCGATTCTTTAGGAATCGTCATTTAAGGACAGTTATGGATCTTGAGCAAGTTGCCAGCCTCGAACGTGGCCAACAGTTACCGCTCCAGCGTGATGTGGAAGCCATTGCCATTCCGTTTGGCAGTACGGAAACACTGGCTGAAGATAGCGTTGTTAGCGTTATGCAGGCGAAAGGCAGTACGGTAAGCGTCGGTTTTGAGGGGCGCCTCTATTTGATTGAGGGGCAAAACCTGGATGCCCTGGGGCTTGAGTCGCTCCCGCGTCCTACGCTGCCCGAAACGGCTACCGAGGAAGAGATTGAGCAGTTCGTGTGGGATCAACTGCGCACCTGCTTTGACCCGGAGATACCGGTCAATATCGTTGACTTAGGGCTTGTCTACGGCTGCCGTATCGAGCGCCTTATCAGTGGTGAGCGTATGGTAACTATCCGCATGACGCTGACCGCCCCTGGGTGTGGGATGGGCGATGTAATCGCGGCGGATGCGCGCAATAAGATCCTCGGTGCGCCGCAGATCAGCAAGGTTCACACCGAAATAGTCTTCAGCCCGCCCTGGAGCCGTGACATGATGAGTGACGAGGCCAAGCTTGAACTCGGCATGTTCTAACCCCGGCTGGGGAGCTGGATGCATAACCTTTTGTTGAAATGGCTAAAGCATTTATTAATGTCGCTAGGAGCACTGTCGCTGCTGGCGACATTGCTGTTTATAGGCGGCAATTTTTGGGTGCTCGCGACGACCGCCGCTTACATTGAGCGTCAGCCGCAGCAGTGTCGTCCAGCAGAGGTGGGGATTGTCTTCGGTACGTCTCACTGGACGCGTAGTGGGGTGAGAAACCCGCACTTCCATGCGCGCATGCGAACCGCTGCTACTTTAATTGAGCAGGCTCAGGTCGAGCATCTTTTGCTCTCTGGGGATAATCGTACCCAGGCGTATAACGAGCCGCGCGCAATGTGGCGTGAGCTGTATCGACGCGGTGTCGCGTCTGAACAGCTGACCATGGATTTTGCTGGTTTTAGCACCTACGACACGCTAGCGCGTGCCCGAGACGTTTTTCAGCTGGATAAAGCCCTGCTGATCACCCAGAGCTGGCATCTTCCCCGCGCGGTATTTATTGGTCGTGCGCTAGGTATCGATGTCACTGGCTGTGTGGCGGATGATCCTACCGTAGCAGTGGGGTGGCGTTTAAAGCTGCGCGAGTGGGCAGCACGCGTAGCCACCCTGGGTGATCTCTATGTATGGGGGAGGGAGCCCTATTTTCTCGGTACGCCTGAGCCCATCGAATTACCCAGGCGGACGCCCATAGACCTTATTCTGCCATCACTAAACGAGCGCTTTAGCCCTCCATAGCTCTTTTATTAGCCCTTGCCATAGATAGTTTCAAGCCCCTAGCAGCGTGTCTATAGGGCGTTAGCGGTGGGTTTTGCGCTTTTGCAGCGCATACAGCTCGCGGATAAGCTTACGGCACCCCTGCATGCACTCTTCTACCACCGGTTCAATCGGATCGGGTAACGGGTGGGTATACAGAGAGGAGAGCGCCTGCATTAATACACGCTCTTGCTCCAATAGCTCATTGATGAGTACTTGGCTATCGTTGCCGACAAAGCTTTTTAGACGGCTCCACAGCCATAAAAAATCATCGCGCTCAACGTCTGCATCCCGGGGCAGCATTTTTAAATGCGCACGGGCTAGATCCTGCAGCTGGCGCATCTGCTTGAGCCGTGCAGCATAATGCGGCTTTAAAGCGTCACGCAGCGACGGGCGCAGGCGTTCAATATTGTCTTGGAAATAATCAATGCTATCGGCCAGCGCTTCCAATACGCTGTCCATCGCCACTTGGCGATTATCGAGAAACATGAGCGTCTACCTCCTTCGGTGACGCAGATTGTGGGGGTGACAGCGACTATTTGCCACCCCCGAAACGGATTATTTTAATATTTTGCCTTAGCCTTTAGGCTTGGGCGGTGCTTTACGGGCTGGTGAAGCGTTTCTTTCAATGTGCTCAATGATCATTCCCGCAATATCTTTGCCGGTGGCGTTCTCAATGCCCTGCAAACCAGGCGAAGAGTTAACCTCCATAATCACCGGGCCGTGATTGGAGCGTAGCAAATCGACACCGGCAACGCGCAGGCCCATGGCTTTGGCTGCACGGATCGCCGTTGAACGCTCTTCAGGGGTGATGCGGATCACGGTGGCGGTGCCGCCGCGGTGTAGATTCGAGCGAAACTCACCGTCCGCCGCCTGGCGCTTCATTGAAGCGACCACTTTATCGCCAATCACGAAGCAGCGAATATCGGCGCCACGCGCCTCTTTGATGTACTCCTGCACCATGATATTGGCTTTCATGCCCATGAACGCTTGAATGACGGATTCAGCGGCCTGATTGGTTTCCGCCAATACCACACCAATCCCCTGGGTGCCTTCGAGCAGCTTAATGACCAGCGGCGCACCTTTGACCATGGTGATCAGGTCGGGAATGTCATCGGGGGAGTGGGCAAAGCCGGTAATTGGCAGCCCCAACCCCTTACGCGACAGCAGTTGCAGTGAGCGTAATTTATCCCGCGAACGGGTAATCGAGACGTTATCGTTGATAACGTAGGTGCCCATCATTTCAAACTGGCGCAGCACCGCACAGCCGTAAAAGGTGACCGATGAACCAATGCGCGGGATCACCGCATCGAAAGGCTCAATCTCTTGGCCTTTATAGTGGATCGAAGGGTGGTGCGAGGTAATGCTCATATAGCAACGCAGCGTGTCCACCACGCGGGCGGTATGCCCACGCTGCTCTGCGGCTTCAACCAGGCGGCGGGTAGAGTACAAATTGCGATTGCGTGACAGCAGAGCGATATGCATGTAGGAGACTCCGAGCTGAGATTGAAGCGACTAATAAGGGGTTAAGGCTCACCGTGCAAGAATGCGGCACCGGGGGCCACCAGGAGGCGGCGCATGGCACTACGGCCTAGTAGCATCGGGTGGCGCATATTGCTGCGGTCAGTAAGGGTCAGTTCAATGGGGAAATTCAAATCGCCCATCTGCATCGGGGTACGTATAACATAGCGCCACTCGCTATGACCGTTGGAACTGGTGACCCGGCGTCGATCATGCAGGTGCAAACGGAAGCGATGCGCTGGCGTGTCTGGCCCTCCGCTATGGGTGATAAAGCTAACCCACAGTTGACCATGGTCATCTTCATCGGTCTCTATCTCTTCTGCATGCAGTGCAGATGTTCGCGCGCCAGTGTCAGCTTTACAGCATAGGTGAAGCCCTAGTTCAGGTAGCGTCACCATCTCGCGGCGGCCAATGACCGCTTTGGCCTGATAGGGTAATTCCTTCACGGCTCACTCCTTGCAATTAAAAGTGACATCGGATCAAGCGTTCCTCTGTGACATCATCAGTGTCAAACGGCGTTGGGTTGCGGAGCCAGCAGGCGCATCCCGCAGTGCCATCATGACCGGTAAGCGTAGTCGTGGTATTAACGCAATATCACGCACTACGGCGGCAAAATCGCTACGCTCATCTTCTGCTAAGCGTTGCAGAAAAAGTGGCAGGCGCTGCGCGTCTTCAAGATAGCCCCAGCCGCGCCCGGCTATTGCCGCGAGCACATCCGGCCCACAGGCCGCTGAGTTGTTAAGTAAGGCCGTGTACCAATTACCCACCTCTGATGCATCCGTATTGCCCACTGCGCGCAGACAGGCACACAGCGTTTCGATGTCGCCCGCTTGTGCAGCGGCTTCGCCACGACGCTGCAGTGCCGCGACTAACGCCTGCGGCAATGGCTGGTGCTCTAAACAGTAGCACAAGGAGTGGATAACGGCGGTAGGCAGTTCAGGCAACCGCTGCGCGAGCGATTCAGCGTCAAGTGTTTCCATTCTCACGACGTAATCGGCAATCCCTTGTAACCCCAATGCCTGCCAATCGATCGCTTGCTGGCCGCTCAAGTAGGCATCAACCGGCTCAAAATGCTGGCTGGCGGGTAGCCCACGCGCATGGGTGGCGCGTGCATTGAGCATGGCTTGGAAGGTGACGTTAGGCGTGAAGGCGAGGGGATTATCCTTCATTAAGTGATCCACGTCCGCTGTTTCTTCACGACCCACGTTAGAAACCGCGCGCCCCAGTGTTTCCAGCAGCCGGTTTAAAAACGCATCGCGCTGGGCGGGGGCAATCATTCCCTGCTCGTCCAGTGGCAAGGCTAAGAACCAAATAGCCGGTTCGGGCATATCGCCAAGGCGAAACACAATGGCTAAGCGCGCTTGGCCTTGCCAGGGTTCTGGCCAGGCCATTTCGCCACCTTCAAAGGCGGCAAGTGACTCCCGCGGGCAGGAGACGACGTGTCGCCCCATATGGTAAAGGGAAACCTCGCCACCGCTGCGGGTAAAAAACTCATCAAGGGTTTGAATTGGTTGCATGACATCCTTCCGCGTTGCAAGCCTGCACTCTACCTTGCTGATGTGGCACTGTCAGCCGCAGTGACTGATAAACATGGTGTTAATGACAGTGCCTTAAGGCATTAGCATTAATGACAATGCGGTTAAAAATTAATCAACTTTGCCAAAGCCCCATGAGAGCAGGCGCTGCGATACCTTTCCATAGTTTATCCACAGGCTCATGCAGGTTTTCTGTGAGTCTATGGATAACTTCCCGCAAGCGTTGATAGGTGGCAAGGCGCCCGCTGAGTGGGGATAATGGGCAGACGATACACTTACTTCATTTTCCAAGGTAGTGACAAGCGACTTTATGAGTACTTATCAACCGCTGCAGACAGCGCTTCTAGAGCTTGAGGCGTCGATGAAAGCCGCCGATCTATGGCGCATGCCAACACCCGATGCAGAGGCGTTTGCCAGCCAGCAGCCATTTTGCATCGACACGATGTCGCTGCCTCAATGGGTACGCTTTGTGTTTATTGCCCGCTTGAACGCTTTGATGGATGCCCGTGCAGCCATGCCCGCAAAGTGCGAGGTGGCTCCCGCCGTGGCGGCCTATTTACAGCAGGAGAAAACACCCGCCCACCACCAGCTGCTCATCGTGCGGGCGGTAGAGAAGGTCGACCAGATCGTCACTGAAAGCGCTTAAAGCGGCATGCTACTAAACGCACAAAGCCCACCGTGAGGCAGGCTTTGTGGATAACATCCGCTAGCGGTTTTGCAAGTGGCTTAGAAGCGGTAACTGAGGCCTGCCATGACCACGAGAGGATCGATCTCAACGGTACCTGCCGCCGCACCGTTAACGCTCGCATCGGTATCGATATCGATGTACCAAGCAGCGGCGTTCAGCGCCCAATGGTCATCAACTAATAGATCAACACCTACCTGGCCTGCCGCTCCCCAGGAGTCATCCAGGTCTAAATCACCAATCGTCAGCTCCTCATCGGAGAAAAAGGTGTAGTTAATACCGGCGCCGACATAGGGCTGTACGCGTGACTGAGTGCCGCCCAGCGGGTAGTACTGCAGTGTTAGGGTCGGCGGCAGGTGCTTGGTTGAGGCAATGTTATCGCCGTTTAAATGGATGTCGTGTTCAAACGGCAGCGCCGCCAGTAGTTCCACGCCGACTTTATCGTGGAAGCGATAGCCCAAGGTGAACGCGAAATCGGTTTTATCCTGTACATCCACTGATAGCGCACCGTTGGCCAGTGAGCCGTTGTCGCTGGTGGGGGCGACTTTGGCCACACCCACGCGGGTGAAGAAATCGCCAGCGCCGTAGGCGAATGCCTGGCTGCTGGTCATCATTGCCGCAGCGGCAACAGTGGTGACGAATAATGTAGGCAGGGCGGCTTTACGCATGGGATCACTCCAGGTGTTAACGCAGATAGTAAGATTAGACGGCTTTCCGATAGCCGCTTAACGATGAAACCAGTGTAACGAGACCCAGGGAGTGGATTATTGATCCAGGGCAAGAGTTATTAGACATGGGGGGGGTAGGGGGAGGGGCGGCTGGAGAGACCTAATTCAGAAGCGGGCTGCTAGCCATTTGGCTTGCCCATTTGTATGGATGCATGCGCAGTGATATGAAGTATTTTTAGTCTGTAATGCGTGTTTTTCTGATACGCTCAGCAAGAGGTATGATCAAATATTGCCAGAATATTGTTTATAAAAATAAATTAAAACAGCGAGTTGTAAAACATCTGCTCGTGTTTATAGGCAATGCGAAAAGATGGTCAGGAATGAGCATGCGCATTTTTCTAGCGAGCATTTGAATGGGAGTTGGTAATTTGCCCATTACTATTAACACATTGGAGTTTTTTTATGGTGTTACGCTTTCTAGGAAAATACGTATGCGCAGAAATAAACTGCTATGCAATACGAGGCAAGAAATGAAGAAAGGAGTGTTGACATTTTGCTGCGGGAAAATGGGGGCAGGGAAAACTACAAAGTCTCTTGAAGTTTCCCAAGAACGAAACGCCGTACTGCTTTCAGAAGACGAGTGGCTTGCGTCGGTTTATCCCGATAGCATTAAGACACTGGAAGATTACGTAAAATATGCTGGACGGCTCAAGCCTCAAATGAAGAAGCTGGCTCAGTCGATCTTGGCGTCAGGCACTAATGTGGTAATGGACTTTCCTGCAAATACGATTCCGCAACGAAAATGGCTTAGAAGTGTCTTTTCAGAGATTCAGGCTCCCCATGAGCTAATTTACATTGACCAGCCAAATGATACCTGCTTAGAGCAGATAGCCAAAAGGCGTGCAGAACAACCGCAGAGAGCGGCAACGGATACTGAAGAGATGTTTGAGCAGATTACAAAGTACTTTGTTGCGCCCACACCTGATGAAGGGTTTAACATAACTGTAATTTCGGCAAATGGATAATAGCCGCAGGTACAGCGACTGCTTGTACGTTGCGGCTGCGCCTTTATTACAAAGCCGCGCACGTTGCAGCGTTATGTCATTTTGGTGAATTATGAAACTTGATTTGTTCGTACTACGGTGCAGCGATTTGCGGGCCAGCAAGCAGTTCTATGAGCAGCTCGGTTTCAGCTTCGTGGAAGAGCAGCATGGCTGTGGGCCAGTGCATTACTCGTCAGAAAATGCGGGGTTTGTATTCGAGTTGTATCCATTGGTTAGCAGCGAATCAGTAGACAACACGCGACTAGGATTTTCAGTGGAAGGTCTGGGCAATATCATCCCTGACTTAGAATTAGTGGACCAGTATAAGTTTGGCGGAAAGCATGTTTATGTCGTCCAAGATCCTGATGGCAGAAAGGTTGAGCTTAGTGAGCAGAAACCATAACAAGCGGCATCACGGTGAGCGCTTTTCCGCTGCTCCAAAGCGCAGCTTGTACCGGGAGTTATAACGTCATTGCTACCGTTTGAGATCGTGGTAGAAATTTTCGTGTGAGCCCAAGACCATCAGTTCAAGGACAAGAGCACCATCATCAAAACTGTAGCCGAGCAGAGTCAGTTGCTCGTTCATTTTGAACTGATGGACTCTAGCGCAAACGCTAAGAAGCTTGTTGCCGCCTGAAACAGCCCATTTAGGCCGTGCACCGGATGCCAACCCCTTCGCTGCGTTTGCCCACGCTGATGACTGTCTTGAGCTGCTTTCAAGAGGAATAATTGCAATGAGCAACAGTATTGAAAACTCAGACCAGTTGGCTGAGGCCAACCAAAAAATTGTTTCAGAAGGTCAGGTTCTTCCTTCTGTTCGACTTAAAGATGGTAGCAAGGTACAGACGGGCACTGTCGCAACCATGCTCCACAACATTAATCTATACAATTCAGGCGAGCGCGGGCAAGTAGAGAAAGAGCTTGAGCTGGCGGTGCCGACACTGATCAAGGTAGGACTGTTTGAACTATTTGCGCCTGATGATTGGATAAACGGCTCTAATCCTGGGCGTCGTTTCGTAGGCGAGCTTGCAAAAGGCTACTTGTCAGAAGCAAGGGGCTAAAGCAATGTACGCAACAAGCTTGGGATTACGGCGTTACGTGGAGAGAAGGCGTTGAACCATAGCGAACACTCGTCTTTTAGAGAAAAGCTCGTTGAGCATCTTTTCATTGGCGAACTGCTAAAGCTTTCCTGGAAGGAATTTGGCTGCACGCTAGAGGTGGCGAGTCCAGAAGTTGATAACGCTGGCTATGATCTAATAGCGGAAGATAATGGGGTCGTGAGGCATATACAGCTTAAAGCTTCATACGTTGGCGGCAAAACAGCCAGCCAGAAAGTTCATACGAGGCTTTCTGAAAAGCCCTCTGGGTGTGTTATTTGGATTTATTTCAACGAAGATACCTTGGAGCTGGGGCCATTCCTCTTCTTTGGCTCTCTTCCAGGCGAGAAATTGCCTAGCCTTGACGGGCTTAAGGTTGCAAAACATACCAAGGGCGACCAGGGCGGATTTAAAGCCGAACGCCCTAATATAAGGGTTTTGCCAAAAGGTTGGTTTAAAAATTTCAGTTCTATCGATGAGGTCTATGAGGCCTTATTTGGGGCAACATGTTACAAGGCCGCTACCACGAAACCGGGAGAAAAGGCTCAATGAGTATCAGGGCCATACACGCGAAAGACGTATTCTGACGATGTTATGCGCAACGTTCGTCTTGACGTACGTACCCAAAGGCGTACATTGTTAGAAAATTGAATGAGCAAGAGGGCGTCATGACCGGAATCACAGCAACTGAGGCGCGCAGCAATCTTTATCGGTTGATCGACGAAACTGCCGAGTCTCACCAGCCCATCGTCATCATGGGCAAGCGGAACAAAGCTGTCTTGGTATCCGAGGAAGACTGGTCGGCGATTCAGGAAACACTTTACCTGCTCTCCGTGCCAGGTATGCGGGAGTCTATTCGTGAGGGGATGAATACCCCCCTAGATGAATGCGGTGAGGAGCTGGACTGGTGACATGGAAGTTGGTTTACACCAAACAAGCCCAAAAAGATGCGAAGAAACTGGCCTCCAGCGGCCTCAAGCCAAAAGCCCAGGATTTACTGGTACTGATTGCAGAAGACCCCTACCGTAAGCCGCCTCCGTTTGAGAAGCTCATTGGTGATCTTGCTGGCGCCTACTCACGCCGGATCAATATCCAGCATCGCCTAGTCTACCAAGTGCTTGAGGACGAGCGAGTGGTAAAAGTTCTTCGGCTCTGGAGCCACTACGAATAATGCATCACCAGCCGCTATTGCCAAAAAAACCGTTCGTTAGATAAAAAAAGCCACTAACGAGTAGTGGCTAACTATTGATTACTGAGACAGTCTGGGAGGAGGGCGAGCGAGCTCAATGAGTCGCTCGCCTCCTAAGCACCGATCCCTAAGCGCCTACCATTTAGCGCCGACCTATTCAGCCGTTGCCAGCAGGCTGGCGTTGCCACCCGCCGCGGTTGTGTCTATGCACAGATGGCGTTCCACCACGTAGCGATCCGGCGAGATGGTCTGGGTCTCGAGCGATACGATGGCACCGTCGCGCTTGGCCAGCGCCATCCGCAGTTCACGAGTCCAGTCGCTGGCGCCAGCGGCGGCGACCGTTGCAATGCCTTTGACTTCGCTCAGTGTCTCGGCTGAAACGCTTCCATCAAGCCCTGCCACCGGTGCGCCGGCATCGGTCAGTGGCTTCACGGCTTGCTCGGCACCTGATGCGACTACGACAGCGGCACAGCCCGCGCCTAGGGCCTGTGCTGCTTGAGCAATGGCGATATCCAGCGTCGGCCCTAGGCACAGAACCACTCCCTTGGGGTACATTGCCAGGCGGTTGCTTTCCCCTGTCGGCCCTGGGAGGGTCTGCGGTGTCATATCTAACGCTGCCGTTTCGGCAAGTGCCTTGCGGATCACGCCGCCTTTGCCGGAGAGCGCCTTGCGCAGTACCTCGATGCGATTGGGTCGTACCGCCCAGTTACGCGCATCCAGCCCGTCTATGGCCGATTGGAGGTCGCCGAGCGATACGGCTTTTCCCTCCGGCGTCTCGTGGCACTCGGCTTCAGCGGTGCGGCGGAAGCGATTGACGTAGAGCGGGCCGCCAGCCTTAGGCCCGGTACCTGAGAGGCCCTCGCCGCCGAACGGCTGAGAGCCAACGATGGCACCGATCTGGTTACGGTTGACGTAGACGTTGCCGACATGGATGCGCTCGACGATCTGCTGCACGCGGTCGTCGATGCGGGTATGCAGGCCGAAGGTCAGCCCGTAGCCCTTGCCATTGATGTCGTCGACGACCTTGTCGATATCCCGCGCCTTGAAGGTGGCCACGTGCAGCACCGGGCCGAAGATTTCACGTTCGAGATCTTCAATGCCTCCAACCTCGATCACCGCCGGGGTCACAAAGGTACCGGTGTACGGCGCAGACAGCTTCTTCAGCACTTTGCCAGCTTTCTCATTCGACGCCACGTAGTCGCTGATTTCCTGTTGGGCGTCAACATCAATCACCGGCGAAACGTCGGTGTCCGTGTTCCAGGGGTCGCCAATGGTGAGTGCGTCCATGGCGCCATAAAGCATGTTGAGCAACCGGTCGCGGGCCTCTTCCTGAACATACAGCATGCGCAGCGCTGAACAGCGCTGGCCAGCCGACTGGAAGGAGGAGATCAGGATATCGCGCACCGCTTGCTCGGTCAGCGCCGTGGAGTCCACGATCATGGAGTTCAGACCACCGGTCTCGGCGATCAGTACGGCGTCGGGGCCTGCGTTGTCCGCCAGAGCCTTGTGGATGATCTGTGCCACCGGGGTCGAGCCGGTGAAGCAGACGCCAGCGATACGTGGATCGCTGGTTAGCGGGCCGCCCACCGTTGGGCCGTCGCCAGGAAGCAACTGTAGTGCCGCTTCCGGTAGGCCAGCCTCACGCATCAGCTCGACGGCGCGGGCGGCGATCAGGGGCGTCTGCTCGGCGGGCTTGGCGAGCACCGCGTTGCCAGCAACCAAGGCGGCAGCGATCTGGCCGGTGGTGATGGCCAGGGGAAAGTTCCACGGGCTGATGCAGACGAAGATGCCGCGGGCGCTGCCGGGCTCTTCCGCTTCCAGCCGCTCGCCCTCGTTGGCGTAATAACGCAGGAAATCCACCGCTTCGCGCACTTCGGCAATACCATCGAACATCATCTTGCCCGCTTCGCGGGTGGCGATCACGGTCAGCTCGGCAATGTGTTCCTCGTAGAGGTCGGCGGTGCGTCGGAGTACCGCGGCGCGTTCGGCTGCCGGGCGCGCCGACCACTCTTTGAAGCCTTGCTCGGCGGCGTCGAGGGCAGTGGCGACCTCTTCCGGGGTGGCTTCATGCACCTTGCCGATCACCCGAGAGCCGTCGGCGGGGGAGACGGCATCGCGCGCCGGGCCCTGGGGAGCGGGGCTGCCCACCAGCATGGGGCCTGCGGTCCAGGTGGCGTCGGCAAATGCTTCGCGGGCATTGAGCAGCGGCAAAATCGAAGCGGGTTCGTTGATGCGGTAGCCCTTGGAATTCTTGCGGTCGGGCTCGAATAGCTGGCCGGGCTGACGGATCAACGGGCTTGAGACGTCGTTGCCGAGTTGCTTGAACCCTTCAATGGGATCTTTTGAGACCTCGCTCGCCGGAATCGAGCTATCCACCACCTGGTTGACGAACGAGGAGTTGGCGCCATTCTCCAGCAGACGGCGTACCAGGTAGGCCAGCAGGTCGCGGTGCGCACCGACAGGGGCGTAGATGCGACAGTGCGTACCTTCTGACTCCTTGACGATGTGGTGTAGCGATTCGCCCATTCCATGCAGGCGCTGGAACTCGTAGCTGTCTTTGTCGTCGCCCGCCATTTCTACAACGGCGGCGCAGGTGTGGGCGTTATGGGTCGCGAACTGCGGGTAGATGCGGTCACGTCGGTCGAGCAGCATTTGCGCGCAGGCCATGTAGCTGACATCGGTGTTGACCTTGCGGGTGAAGACCGGGAAGGTCTTCACCCCCATCTCCTGGGAGAGCTTGATCTCGGTATCCCAGTAGGCGCCCTTAACCAGCCGCACCATAATCTTGCGGTTAAACCGCTCGGCCAGCTCGTAGAGTGTCTCTATCATCGGCGCGGCGCGGCGCCCGTAGGCTTGCACGACCACCCCGAAGCCGTCCCATCCATCAAGACTGGGGTCGGCCATTAGAGCCTCAATCACGTCGAGGGAGAGATCCAACCGATCCTGTTCTTCGGCATCGATATTGAAACCGATATTGGCCTTGGCTGCCTGCTGCACTAGTTCCTTGGCGCGCGGTACCAGTTCTGCCATCACCGTGTCGCGGTGGGTGTATTCATAGCGCGGGTGCAGCGCCGAGAGCTTTACTGAGATGCCGGGGCTTCCGCGCACGTCGCCCTTGGCCTGCTCGGCAATCGCGGTGATCGCCTCTGAATAAGCTTGGTGATAGCGGACGGCATCTTCGTCGGTGCGTGCCGCTTCACCCAGCATATCGTAGGAGTAGGTATAGCCCTGTTTCTCCAGTTCGCGGGCATTCTTCATGCCTTCTTCGATGGTCTGGCCAAGCACGAACTGGCGGCCGAGAATCTTCATCGACTGGCCAACCGCCTTGCGTACCACCGGCTCGCCCATCCGGCGCACCAGGCCGCGCAGCGCTCGGGTCGGGCCCTTGGGGTCTTCTTCCAGCACCTTACCGGTCAGCAGCAGTGCCCAGGTAGAGGCATTGACCATTGATGACGAGGACTTACCCAGGTGGGCGCCCCAGTCGGAGGGCTCGATCTTGTCGTGGATCAGGTCGTCGATGGTTTCTGCATCGGGCACGCGCAGTAGCGCTTCTGCCAGACACATCAGGCCAACGCCCTCAGTGGTCGAGAGCCCGTACTCGGCCAGGAACGCCTCCATCATCGAGGGCGACCTTTCCTTACGCACACGCTCCACGTAGTTGGCGCCAACAGCGGCGACCTTCTTGCGGCCGTCTTCTGAAAGCTTGATGCGCTCGATAAGCCCGTGCAGCACATCTGCCTCATTGGCGTCGTAGTTGTTGCGAATGCGTGAGCGTAGTTCACTCACGTCGCTATGCAGATGGGGTTTGGCTTCGTTCATACAGGGTCTCTCCTTGCTACACGAAAGGGCTCCCGCGGGAGCCCTCCTCGATACTTTGAATGCGTCCTACGTGCTCGTTTAGCGCTCAATATGTTGATATTCACCAGAGTCGTTAGTCATGTTGCTCACCACCAGGATGGCAATGAAGGACGCGATGAAGCCAGGAATGATTTCGTACACACCAGGGCCACCCATGAACTCACCGTTCCAGCCCAGCGAGATCCAGATCATAACCGTGAGAGCACCCACTACCATGCCCGCGATGGCACCATTGCCGTTCGTGCGAGGCCACATCAGCGATAGAATGATCAGCGGCCCAAATGCTGCACCGAAGCCTGCCCAAGCATTACTGACCAGACCCAGTACCTGAGAATTTTCGTCAGAGGCAATAACGGCGGCCACAATACCCACCAGTACCACGCAGACACGGCCGACGGCGACACACTGCGTCTCAGTGGCGTTCTTGTGCAGGAATAGACGATAGAAGTCCTCAGTCAGTGATGAGGATGCCACTAGAAGCTGACTGGAAACGGTACTCATGACCGCAGCCAGTAGCGCCGCGTAGAGGAAGCCGGTAATCAGCGGGTGGAAGAGCAGATTCGCCAGGATAATAAAGATTGTTTCCGGATCCTGGACATCCAGGCCATTGCGGATTGCATAGGCCCGACCAAATATACCCAGAGAAACGGCACCAATCAGGGAGATCAGCATCCAGCTCATGCCAATGTTGCGGGCAATCGGCACATCCTTGAGCGTCCGGATTGCCATGAAGCGCACGATGATGTGCGGCTGTCCGAAATAACCCAGCCCCCAGGTCACCGCAGAAAGCCAGCCGATAAAGGTCAGCCCCGATGTCCAGGATAGCAGGGTGGGGTCGACTTCGTTCAGCGTCTGTGACGCTTGGGAGAAGCCGCCGCCACCTTCACCAAAGAGAACCACCGCCGGCATGATCACCAGTGCCAGCATCATGATGCAGCCTTGCACGAAGTCCGTCATGCTCACTGCCAGGAAGCCGCCGACAACCGTATAAATAAGCACCACGCCCAGGGTGATCATGACCCCCATGGCGTAGTTGCTCATATCGCCGAAGTTGTAAATGCCAGTAAACGCGCTTTCAAACAGCTTGCCGCCTGCCACTAGGCCTGACGCGGTATAGACTGCGAAAAAGATCACGATGACGACAGCGGAGACTGTCCGCAGTGACATTGACCGCGTTGGGAAGCGGTTTGCCAGGAAAGCTGGAATGGTGATCGCGTTGCCGTAGTGAACCGTCTGTTCACGTAGACGAGGGGCGACTAGAATCCAGTTGAATAACGCCCCCACGAGCAAACCAATGCCGATCCACGCCGAGCCTAAACCCGAGACGAACATTGCACCGGGTAAGCCCAGCAGCAACCAGCCGCTCATATCTGAAGCACCCGCCGACAGGGCCGCTACTTTTGGGCTGAGGGTGCGACCACCCAGCATGTAATCTTCAGAGGAAGAGGTGGATTTGCGCATCGCATAAATACCGATGGCAACCATTAGCGCAAAGTACGCAATGAGACTGATCCAAACACCTATAGCCATGTAACTTCTCCAATTATTCAGGACGGAGCTAGCTCCGACAGGTTAGTGCGCATACCGAGAAGAGTACGGTAGTGGCGCAGTCTTGTTGTTGTTAGCCCCTTTTCATATCCATGTTATTGGCCCTGGTGAGCCCGCTATAGATGAAGACAGAAAGGTCTGTGGTGCCTTTGTATGTAACGATCCCTATATTATTTTCGACCATGAGATAGTTTCCTGTTCAGGAGTTCAGGTTAGTGATGTTGATGAGTAGTTCACTCATCGCCTAGCGCCAACAGCGACGCATTCCCGCCTAAGGCGGCGGTGTTATTAGTAATCGTTTTCTCGGTGACAAAGCGCTGCAGATAGTGAGGGCCGCCGGCTTTTGGGCCAGTGCCTGAAAGGCCTTGACCACCAAACGGCTGCACGCCCACCACTGCACCGATGATATTACGGTTGATGTACACGTTACCCACGCGCATTTTCTGGGCGACTTCAGCGGCAAACGATTCGTTGCGGCTGTGCACGCCAAACGTCAGGCCGTAGTTGCGACCGTTGATGTCGTTGATGACCTTATCAAGCTGGCTAGATTTGTAGCGCACGATATGCAGGATTGGCCCGAACTGCTCGCGGGTCAGCGCATCGATGCTGTCGATAATGAAAGCGACGGGGGCCACGAAAGTACCCTCCTGGGTATGCTCAGCGGCCATTGGCGTTTCAGCGACAAGGCGATTTTCAGCCTTGAGTTTTTCGATATGCTCCAGCAGGCCTTTGCGGGCGTCTTCGTCGATGACAGGACCAACATCGGTTCCCAGTTCGCGGGGGTCGCCAATGTGTAGCTCGTTCATGGCGCCTTTGAGAATTTCGATCACTCGGTCGGCAACATCGTCTTGCAGATACAATACGCGCAGTGCCGAACAGCGCTGCCCGGCGCTCTGGAAGGCTGACTGAACCACATCCACCACGACCTGCTCGGGCAGGGCAGTGGAGTCGACAATCATGGCGTTCATGCCGCCGGTTTCGGCGATTAACGTGGGCAGCGGGGCGTTCTCCCTTGCCGCCAGGGCGCGGTTGATAATTTGTGCGGTGTCAGTGCCACCCGTAAAGACCACGCCGGTAATCCGCGAGTCGGAGGTCAACACGCTGCCTACCGTCGGGCCATCGCCGGGCAGTAGCTGAACCACATCCCGGGGCATACCGGCTTCGTAGAGCAGCTCTATGACCCGGTGGGCAATAATGGAGGTCTGCTCCGCCGGTTTGGCCAGTACGGTGTTACCCGCCACTGCCGCGGCCACTACCTGGCCACAGAAAATTGCCACTGGAAAGTTCCAGGGGCTAATCGCCGCGAATACGCCTTTGCCGCCCATCATCAAGCGGTTGGATTCGCCGGTGGGGCCGGGCAGCACAATCGCTTCGCCAAAGTCCTCTTCTGCGCGCATGGCATAGAAGCGGCAGAAGTCGACGGCTTCTCTGATCTCATCGACGCCATCGGTAAGTAGCTTGCCACCTTCCCGGGAGCAGAGTGCCATTAGTTCCGCCATATGCTCTTCCATCAAATCGCCCAGGCGACGCACGATAGCGGCACGTTCAGCCACGGGCGTAGCATCCCAGCGGGGGAAGGCGGCCCAGGCAGCATCCAGGGCCTGGGTTGCCTGCTCTTTGCTGGTCCACTGCACGCTGCCCACAGTTTTGCGGCGGTCATAAGGGCTGGTGACGCTATGGGTATTAGCTGTGTCGTCTGCGACTTCAAAGGCCAGCAGCGGCTTGGCCGGGTACTGCTTGCCCATAAACGCGGCCATCTTCTCCATCAGCGGGTAGTAGTGGCTGCGAATGTTCAGGTTGACCCCGCGAGAGTTGCGTCGTTTAGGGCCGTAAATATCCTTGGGCAGTGGAATGTTCGCATTGGCCAGGTTTTTCTGCTGGCGCAGGGTCTCAATCGGGTGCTGACACAGTGACTTGACCGGTACATCCGGGTCGACCAACTGGTGAACAAACGATGAGTTGGCACCGTTCTCAAGCAGGCGACGAACCAGGTAGGGCAGCAGGTCTTTATGTGCTCCCACCGGGGCATAAATGCGGCAGTAGGTGCCTTTCGGTGCGCGCTCAAGCGCGGCGTCATAAAGGGCTTCACCCATGCCGTGTAGGCGTTGAAATTCGAATGGACGGCTGTCGCGGTTGGCGAACTCCAGGATCGTCGTCACCGTGTGAGCGTTGTGGGTCGCGAACTGAGGGAAAATACGCCCACGGGTATCGTTAGAAAGCAGGAACTGTGCACAGGCGAGGTATGCAACATCGGTGCCCGCTTTGCGGGTAAACACCGGGTAGCCGTCAACCCCGAGCTGCTGGGACTCTTTGATTTCAGTATCCCAATAGGCGCCTTTGACCAAGCGTAGCGGAATCTCATCCCCCTGCTGGTCGGCCAAACGATTGATGTAGTGCAGCACCGGCAGGGCGCGCTTGGAGTAAGCTTGGACAACCAAGCCAAAGTGTCCCCAGCCTTTGGCGGCTGCGCTTTCGTAAACCGCGCGGAAGACTTCCAGGGAAATCTCCAGGCGATCAACTTCTTCAGCGTCAATCGTAACGGCCACATCCAGCTCGCGCGCCTTGCTCACTAGCTTGATAACGGTGTCGACCAGCTCAGCTAGCACCTGCTCGCGGCGGCCAAACTCATAACGGGGGTGGAGCGCAGAGAGCTTGATGGAGACCGACGGCGCCGGGGTCTTATCGCTTAAGGTTTTGCAGGTTTTTCCCACTTGCTCGATCGCGCGTGCGTAGTCGTCAAAATAGCGCTGTGCGTCGTCCCGGGTGCGCGCAGCTTCACCCAGCATATCGTAAGAGTAGGTGTAGCCTTTATTGAACAGTGGTTTGGAGCGCTTGAGGGCTTCATTGATATCGCGGCCCAGCACAAACTGTTTGCCCATGATCTTCATCGCTTCGTACATGGCACGGCGAATAACCGGCTCGCCCATGCGATTGACCATGCGATTAATAAAGCTGGCGGGCTGACCCTCCTTAGGGTGATCCATTTTCAGCACGCGGCCAGTCATCAATAAGCCCCACGTAGAGGCATTGACCATCCAGGATTCGCTCTTACCTAGGTGAGACTGCCAATCGGCGGGGCCGAGTTTGTCCTCGATCAAGGCGTCGGCGGTGGCTTTATCGGGGATGCGCAGCATAGCTTCCGCAAGGCACATCAGCATCAGGCCTTCATGGGTATCCAGGCTGTACTGCTGTAACAGTTCGTCGATGGTATCGACAGCCGTGTCCATCTTACGGACGTCCTCAACCAGCGCAGCGGTATTGGCTTCAATGCGGGCGAAATCTTCGCGGTTGGCATTCAGCACCTCGATCAGTTCACTGACGTAACTATTTTCGTCCACTAGGTAGTGGTCGCTAACGCGCGCCATGAGGGTGTCGAGATCGGTTTGCCAGATGGCAGGGTCACGCATGTGGTTGGCATTGAGCATTGAAGCCCCCGAAAGTCTGAACAGAACAAATGGGTAACAGGGCATTTCGCCCAAGCAAATAAGCGAATGTAGAGTGCAGCTACCTTTGGTGTATGTTGATTTCAGGGCAAAACGTGTCAATTTCGCGGCAAGAGTAGCCTTTATACGACTTTAGTAGAGTTTTTACTGGCCTGCTACTGACCCTAAAGCAGCGTTTGATGGGTTAATCGAGATCGGTGGTACATCTGCCTGACGTAATTTCCGCGGCGATAATCCGTAACTGCGGCGAAATGCATGAGAGAGCGCGCTTTGGTTGGCAAAGCCGGTTTGAATCGCAATATCGGTGAGGGGCAAGCGGCTTTGCAGGATCAGTTGACGGGCCGCATGTAGACGTTGGCGCTTGACGTACTGCCAGGGCGAAAGCCCCGTTTGAGCGCGGAAGCAGTCGGAAAAATGCGCTTCGCTTAGACAGGCTAGCCGCGCTAAATCGGCGACGCGCAGGTCTTCGGCGAGATGTTGACGAATAAAGCGGTTAATACGCGTCAAATCCAGGCGCTGCTGCGTACTGTTGGCGGTAGTACCTAGGCGCGCTTTTAGTGAACCCAAAAGCGTGGCGGCTAAACGGTCTTGCTGAAAGGAGTTTGTCGATGTATCCAACCCTTGAGCAAGTTCGCTCTGCATAAACGCTAGGTAGTGGCGTAGTGCGTTATCTAGGCCAAAAAAGCGTGGGGCATCGAATAGTGCTACCAGTTCGCGGTTCTCACCGGTTAGCGCAGGGGCGTCTTCGGGAAGATCGAAAATTAACTGCCGGTTATGGCCGTAACCTGAGTAGTAGTGCTCGTGGTTAGCGGGCACGATACAGCCCGAGAATGCATTTACTCGCCCACCCAAGCCTTCAATTTCAAATTCTGAAGAGCCGCATAGCGTAATCACAATCTGATGAAAATCATGTGTGTGGTGATGTGTAGCGCTAGCTAGCGGTATTTGTCGAATGGTACTGGGCATGCAGTTCTCCTGAATTGCATTAGGTCTCCTGAACCGCAATACGCCTTCAAAACACAACAGCTACTGCTGGCGAAGGGCAGTGTGGGCGGATAAATGGTCGCGAAGGGCCTGAAGCTCTGCCTGTCCCTCTTGATTGAGCAACGGCTTGCCCTGGGCAACCATCCAACGGCGGCCGTGCTGTTCCATCAGGTGTGCGGCACGGCGCCTGATGCCGTCCAAGTACTCGTTGTGCCGAATAGGGTAACCGATTATCGCGTTCCACTCGGTTTCGCTCACTTGGCTGCTGAGCGCTTTATCAAACAGCGCCAGTAAATCTTTAGGCTCAGTACGGTAACGTGGGGTGCTTGACGTCATCAGCACCAGCATTACCGCACCAATCACGAGTAAGCAGACTCCAAACACTAATAAATACAGCGCCATTCGCTCTGCTCCTGGGCGTCATCCGTTAATAAATAGCTACGTTATTATACGCTTGGCGCCGCTCGGGTCGGAAATTTTACTTTTTTGCGAACTTTTACTTCATAGCGTGTCTGAGTATGTACAGGCAACATCGCGATAGCAGTCGCTAAAGTTGTTGTCCTGGCTCTTTGTTTTGATCCCTTGCTTCCGCTACTTCTTGAGTAGCGGCTTTTTTTTGTCTAAAGCTCAACTGTTCTTCGACACCTGATTTGAAACCGTTAAGCACTCTGCTAGTGGCGACGTATAGCCAGCAGCGCTACCAGGATATCACGTCGTGTCACAATTCCTATTAGACGCTGCTGTTCCACTACTGGGTAGACTTTGGGTTTAGGGCCTAGCATCTCCTGGGCTAGGTCGGTAATGCTTTTATTGGGAGAGACGCTGAGCACTTCGTGGCGCATCATCTCTTTCACCAGGGGCGCTTCATCGTCATGATAAATGCTGTCCAGCACACGTCCCATGACATCCTGCTCCGAAATAAAGCCGATTAAACGATCACTCTCATCCACAACCGGTGCGCCAGGCAGGCGATGCAGTGCCAGCCCCTTGGCCAAGGTTGTTATCGAGGCGTTGGGTGAAACGCGGTAGCAATCACGGGACATGATATCGCGGACGATGCTAGGGGTTGCTCTATTCATGGTGGGCGCTCCTCGCTCATCGTATTCAGCGCTATGGCAAATCGGGTATCGCAAATTATGCGAACTGATAAGTCGTCGCTAAGTGCTAAAGTAGCTTCAACACTTTCACTGTAGGCGATTTAAGCCGCTGTGTTCTAACTGCAAGCCGTGTTTTTTCAACGCTATAAGTACTGAATTTTCTAAGCTGTTAATTTTCTAACTGCTCAAATGACCTGCAAGTTAACGAAATAAGGAGCTACTCATGGATGCACGTGAGTACTTAAACCGCAAAAGGGTAGGGCTCGACCGCGACCCTGACCGGCCAAATACCTTAGAAGAGAAGGCCTGGGAGCGTGCGCGGGGTTCCGGTCACCAGCGGCCAAAATCGGGGACGCCTCACGACTGGGAGGATTGGGAGCGTTATCACGATGACCTGGCAGAAGGGGCTGAAACCCTAGAGCAAAAAATTGATAAAGAAGCCCACCGACTTGCCCAGGAGCGGGCAGCTAAGGCCGCGGCTGAACCAGCCTCCAGCTCAGTGGAGCACTTCACTCCGACGCCTAACGTTGATCCAGCGCCTGCCGAAGCCGCGTCTGCCAAAGCCACGCCGCCTAAAGCGACGCCCTTAGAGCAAGCGGAACAAACTGTCCCGGAGCCTGGAGCGTTAAAATTCGCCTACTATGCTCTTGCGTTACTATTGCCGCCGCTGGCGGTAGGGCTAACTGATGGTGGTCGTAAGCGAGTAGGGGTAGCTGTGTTGCTAACCCTAGCGGGCTGGCTGCCCGGTGTCGTGTATGCTTTTTGGTGGTTGCAGCAGCGTTAACTAAAGACCCTTGCAGACGTTAACTACTTGGCAGCCTGATCCAGGTGCGTATAATCCCGGTAAACTAATTTACAAGTCGGGGTTTACGATGGGTTATTTGATAGGCGTCACGGCGCTTTGGGCGTTCTCATTTTCGCTGATAGGCGTCTACTTGGCGGGCCAGGTCGACAGCTACTTTGCAGTACTGTTGCGGGTAACGCTTGCTACCCTGGTCTTCCTGCCTTTTTTAAGACCCAGCCTTCTGCGGGGTAAGCACCGGCTGGCGCTTATGGGCTTAGGTGCTATACAGCTGGGAGTAATGTACACCTTCTTCTATCAATCCTTTCTGCTGCTGTCGGTACCTGAAGTGCTGCTGTTTACTATCTTCACGCCTATTTATATCGCGCTACTGGATGATCTGCTGTTTGGGCGTTTTACGCCGATTTATATCGTGACTGCACTGCTCGCCGTCGTTGGGGCGGGGGTGATTCGCTATGACGGCGTTGATAGCGGTTTCTGGGCAGGCTTTTTAGTTGTGCAGGGGGCCAACCTCTGTTTCGCGCTTGGTCAGGTAGGCTATCGCCGTTTAGCCGCTGATTTGCCACCTACCCTGGCGTGGCACAACGTGTTTGGTTGGTTCTTTATTGGCGCGATGGTCGTGGCCCTGCCTGCTTATTTACTCTTTGGTAACAGCGCAGCACTGCCTACCACGTCACTACAGTGGGGCGTGCTCGCATGGTTGGGGCTAGTGGCTTCTGGCGTGGGCTATTTTGCCTGGAACCAGGGCGCCACCAAAGTAGATGCAGGCACTTTAGCGATTATGAATAATGCGCTGGTGCCGGCGGGGCTAATCGTCAATCTAGTGATTTGGAACCGCGACGCGGATATTCCGCGTTTGCTGTTGGGGGCACTTATCATGGCCGCCTCCCTATGGCTCAATCACTGGTGGTGCCAGCGTCGTCAGGTAGCCGTTAGCTAAGCCTATTTGCCCGATAGCTGAGGTGTCCCCATAATGGCGACTTATGTTAGCGAGAGTCGGCCCATGAGCAACACCTTATCAGCAGACGCTAAGTCAGCGCCCTCCAGCGATCAATCAAGCAGAACCTTTAAAACTATTGGGCTGATTGGTCGGCTGGGGAGTGACAAAGTGGTCGACTCCCTTCAGCGGTTGGTAACCTACCTGGTCGCCCATGACTACTCGGTATTAGTGGAAGATCGCACCGCTACTGTCATACCGCACCATGGTCAGCCGGAAGCCAGCCGCCGCATGCTGGGCGAGCTGTGTGACTTGGTGATTGTGGTAGGGGGCGATGGCAGTCTATTGGGCGCGGCGCGTGCGCTATGCCGCAGCGGTACGCTGATTTTAGGCGTTAATCGGGGCCGCTTGGGGTTTCTTACCGATATCTCCCCAGATGAGTTGGAAACCCGCGTCAGTGAAGTGCTGGCGGGGGAGTTTGAGGTTGAACAGCGTTTTTTGCTCGATACTGTGCTCTACCGTAATGGCGTTGCCGTAGGTAATGGCGATGCCTTGAACGAAGTCGTGCTGCACCCCGGTAAAGCGGTGCGCATGATAGAGTTTGAACTGTTTATCGATGGTCAGTTTGTGTATAGCCAGCGCAGCGATGGCTTGATCGTTGCCACTCCCACCGGTTCTACGGCCTACGCGCTCTCTGGCGGCGGGCCGATCATGCACCCCAAACTGGATGTTGTGACGCTGGTGCCGATGTTCCCGCATACGCTGTCGAGTCGCCCCATTGTGATCGATGCCGCTAGTGAAATACGTATTCACATTGGCGAAACCAACCAGTCCTACCCGCATATCAGCTGCGATGGACAAACTCGAGCGGTAGCCAAGCCCAACGATGTGCTGGTGATTACCCGCAAGCCTGAGCGTATCCAGCTGGTGCACCCCATCGGGCATAATTTTTACGAAGTGCTGCGCAGCAAATTAGGCTGGAGCCACCGGTTGGGGGATTGAGCATGGAGGGATACGACCTCATTGGCGATGTCCACGGCTGCGGTGCTACGCTCGCCTCTCTGCTGGAAAAGCTGGGTTACCACCAGCGCAACGGCGTCTATCGCCACCCGCGTCGCAAAGTGATTTTCCTAGGTGATTTGATTGACCGAGGCCCTAGAATTCGCCTGGCAGTGACTATTGCCCGGCGAATGGTCGAGCAGGGCGAAGCGTATATCGTCATGGGGAATCACGAGTATAACGCCCTGGCGTATACCCATCCTGGGCCTGCAGGTAGCCACAAACGCTGGTTGCGCGAACATACGCCGCGGCATAATCGTATTATTCAGGACACCCTAGAGCAGTATCGCGACTACACCAACGAGTGGGAAGACACCCTGGCGTGGTTTAAAACCATCCCTTTGTGCTTGGAAATCGATGGTATCCGCGTGGTGCATGCCTGCTGGGATGAGGCGCTGATTGAAGAGCTGAAACAGCGCCGCCCTGATTACTGCATGGACACACAGTTTCTGATTGAGTCCACCAACTCCAAAACCCAGGCGTTTCGAATTTTAGACCGCCTCACCCGGGGCCCTCATGTCTCACTACCCAAAGGTATTGCGATACACTCTGGCGATGGCTTTACAAGACAAAGCTTTCGCGCCCACTTTTGGGCCCAGGCACCTCAGCAGTGGGGTGATGTCGTCTTTCAACCGGATAACTTGCCCGGCGACCTTGAAACGCGCGCATTGACCCACGAAGAGCGCCAGAAACTTAGCTACTACGGGCCAGAGCAGCCGCCGTTGTTTATCGGCCACTACTGGTGTGAAGGCATACCGGCACTGCCGACACATAATATTGCCTGCCTAGATTACAGTGCCGTGAAATATGGGCGTTTAGTGGCTTATCGCTGGAGTGGTGAGAGAGTATTAAATGCCGACCATTTTGTGTGGATTAAGGTACCAAAAGAGGAAAGGGCGCTGCCCAAACCCTGGGAAATCGACTTTGATTAACAGTTGTTTCATTTTATTACATAAAATTACATATTTTTTTCAAAACGGCTGAACTAACCCTGCCGCTGGCCATCTGAGTAAGTGTTCCCTTGAATGATCCCTTGCTTTTATTCTCCGGCGGTTCCCACCGCCGGTTTTTTTTGCCTGTTTGTTGGCAACCGTGTGGTTCATTCAGTAGTTGTCTTCAATAGCTACCCGCTGCGGTCAGCATGCCGCAAGCGCTTTGATTAGAGGGATGTCATGCATCCAGTGATGCTTCTGCCCGATCACGCGGATACCAGTGAACTTCGCCAAGCACTCTGGCGCCACCGCATTGGTCACCGCATTACCGATGAAGCGGACGGCCAACTGCTATGGATAGCCGACCCACGCCAGCTTGGCGAACTTAAAGCACTGCTAGAGCGCTGGCAGCGGGGCGAACCCCTGGTGCTTCATCAGGCTGCTCAGCGCCCGCGCACCATGACCAACTTCTTGGCATCGTTAAAGCAAGTGCCGGTAACGGCGCTGATGATTGTCATTAGTCTGGTGGTATTTGCCCTGATTGGTGTTTTTGGTGACCAGTTGATTGTCACTCTAACCATCGTGCCGATAGGTATTTCAGAGGGTGAGCTGGTCTTCGGTAATCTGTCTCAAACGCTTACGTCAGGACAAGTATGGCGCTTTTTATCGCCTGCTTTTCTGCACTTTGGCTGGATGCATTTAATATTTAACCTGATGTGGGTGTGGTACTTCGGACGTCAGATTGAAGCACTCCAAGGCAGCCGTACCATGTTACTGCTGTTGATTGTGGCGGGCGTTGGCGCGAATGTGGCGCAGTACGCGACCGGAACCGTGCTATTCGGTGGCATGTCCGGGGTGGTATATGCCTTACTGGCTCACGTTTGGTTGATGTCACGCAGGGTGCCCCAAAGCGGCTTCTTTGTACCGCAAATGCTGGTGGTCTTTATGCTCGGCTGGATGGTGTTCACCATGACTGATATGGCGGGCAGCGTTGGTTTTGGCAATGTCGCTAATGAAGCACATTTGGGCGGTCTACTCGTGGGGCTTGTCACAGGCTGGTATTATTCATCCCGCCGTTTGAAAAACCGTTAAGAGGCCTGCAATGAGCGAAATGACGTTCGAAAAAATGATCAACCAGATGACCCCAGCGATTTATGAAAGCCTTAAACAGGCGGTATCGCTGCGCAAATGGCCCGACGGTCGCCGCTTAACGCCGGAACAGACCGAACTCTGCTTGGAAGCCGTCATGCGCTTTGAGGTGGAGAACAACGTGCCGGAAGAGAGTCGCGTAGGGTATTTAGAGCAGCGTACCTGCGGTGCAGCGGCTAGCGGTGCTGGCGTAACGCCTGAAATGGCGGGTTTGGCACGGGATGCCACGCGTGATTGAAGCGGCAGTACCGGGCTTTTCAGTACAGGGCTGTTTAAGCAAAATGGCGGCAGCGCTACCTGGCCGCCAAGATCAGCCGGTGGTTTACCACTTACGCGCGGGTGAGCACCGTGTTGCGCTTAACGAGCGTATCGGTGAGCCGCTTAGTTTGCGGTGGACGGGAGCAATTGCCTGTACCCACTGCGGGCGAGCAACCAAGAAGAGCTTTGCCCAAGGCCACTGTTACCCCTGCTTCAAGCGGCTAGCCCAGTGCGATACCTGCATTATGAAGCCGGAAACCTGCCACTTTTTCCAAGGCACTTGCCGTGAGCCGGAGTGGGGCGAGCGGCACTGCTTCCAGCCCCATATCGTCTATTTGGCTAACTCGTCGGGGCTTAAAGTCGGCATCACTCGCAAAACCCAAATGCCTACCCGCTGGCTGGATCAAGGCGCGATCCAGGCGCTGCCGATTCTTGAAGTGGATACTCGTCAGCAGTCCGGTTTTGTCGAAATGCTGTTTAAAGAGCAGGTGGCCGACCGCACCAATTGGCGTGCGATGCTCAAGGGCGACGTCGAAACCATGGATTTAAGTGCCGAGCGTGACCGTTTGCTAACCCTGCTAGCCGATGGGTTGCACCAACTGCGCGAAACCCATGGTGCGGACGCCATTCGCTTTTTGGAACAGCCAGCGCAACATTTTCACTACCCCGTCAGCGTTTTTCCCAAAAAAGTGGTGTCGCATAACTTTGATAAACAGCCGCTGGTCGAAGGCGTGCTGCAAGGCGTCAAAGGGCAGTATTTGATCCTTGATAGTGGGGTCATTAATCTCCGCAAATTCACTGGTTATGAGATCCAGGTAAGTTGAACGGCTAGCCATAAAGGGGGGCTTTGACTAAGGTTAGGGGTGATCTGCCCCCGCCTTACGCAACGCAAGGAAGCCCCGATGCCTTGGCTTAAACTGCTTCACATTGCCGCGCTAGTGATCTGGTGCGGCTCACTGCTTTATCTGCCCGCCTTGCTTAGCCAAGCACTGCAGCTTCGCAAAGACGCGGGCTTCGCTCAGGGCACACCGCCCATGCCGCGGTTTTTTTATAACTCAGTCGCTACCCCGGCCGCTTTAGTGGCTATTGCCTCGGGCACGCTGCTATTTCTCATCCATGGTGTGTTGGGCGGCTGGCTGATCTTAAAGCTGGGTGCCGTAGTGGCCATGGTCGCCGCTCATGGCAGCTTTGGCTGGTTAATCTTGCGCCTTGAGATGGGCCACTACCGCTGGGTAAAACCCGCCAACTGGACGGCGCTATGTGTTGCGTTAGCGGGCATTATAGGTGTGTTGGGGCTTGTGTTAGCTAAGCCACTGGATTGGAGCTAAAGCCGTGTCTTTTAACAGCTTAGTTTTAATCCTCAACGTCGACCCCCACGGCGTGCTCATACACCAACTGCCCACCCAGCCAGCCTGCCAAAGCGATCAACGCGGCGGTGAGCAGCGATACGGCCAGCCCCCAAGGCAAAATCGCACTCGGGTCGTTGAAGCGCAGCAGCCAGTTCAGCGACGCCAACGAGAGCATCACCACCGCGACGATAGCATGGCTCCAGCCGGTAATCAGGCGGCGAATGCGCGGCACAGTGACCAGGTCAATAATGCCTGCCGTGCTGGCAATCCAACCGCCAAATGCGCCGACACCGGCCAGCCACAAGCTGGCGCGCAACCAGAATGGGTCGCCGCTAAGCAGGAAACCGATATCGCTTGCCACCAGCGCCATCAGGGCCGCGACGGGAAAGTGAATCATCACGGGATGAAGCGGATGGCCGGCGAGAGATGCGTGGCTTTTAATCGAGCGCTGGCGAGGCTTTGCCATGATCACTTCCTGTGGGCAGAAAAAGGAATTCAAGGGATGAGGCTGATTATTCAACGCTTAACCAAGCAGCGGGTCAACTCACTTGGCACACCGCTAGCGCTGTTAGTCGGCCTGCTATTAGCCGGTTGCGCGGGGGATAAGTCTATTCTAGACCCGGCAGGCCAAGCCGCGCGAGACGTGGCGATGATTTGGTGGGTAATGCTGAGTTTTGGCACTGTGGTATTGGTGCTGGTGACTGCTTTTTGGCTGTATACCTTCAAGCGCAAGGAGGTTGTACGTACGCCTGCCGAGGAGCGAAAAATAGCGCGTCGCTGGATTATTGGCGGTGGCATTGTGCTGCCGGTGGTCAGCATTACCGCACTACTGGCCTTTGGTGTGCCCACCGGCCAGCGGCTTTTACCGTTGCCCCTGGCAGAACCGCCGGAGGTAATTGAAGTGATTGGCCACCAGTGGTGGTGGGAAGTGCGCTACCCCGGCGCAGAAGGGGGAGAGGTGGTGACTTCAAATCAGCTCATCATGCCCGCTGGTGAGCCAGTTGATTTTCACGTTACTGGTGCGGACGTTATTCACGCTTTCTGGGTGCCTCGCCTGGGCGGCAAGATCGATATGATCCCAGGGCGAGTGAACAAAATACGCTTGGAAGCGGACGAACCGGCGGTATTTGGTGCTCAGTGCGCAGAGTTTTGCGGCGCCCAGCATGCCCAAATGCAACTCTATGTGGAAGCCGTCGGGCGTGACGAGTACGACGCTTGGCTGGCCGCCCGTCAAACGGAAGCATTATCGTCGCTAGCTGCAAACGATCAGCAGCATGAGCCTGCCAGAGAGGCATTTATGACCCATTGCGCGAGCTGCCACCGGGTAGCGGGACTATCCTCTGGGGAGGAGGGGCCGGATCTTTCTGATCTTGGCAGCCGGACGAGCCTCGGCGCGGGGGTAATGGCCCTGGAAGAGGGGGCGGTAACCCGCTGGCTACAGCACCATCAAGATTTAAAGCCGGGCAACAAAATGCCGCCCCACGATGATATTGAGACGGCCACCTTGGAGAGCCTGGGTGCTTGGCTGGAGACGCTCACCCCATGACCACCATTAACCGAGAAGCTACCCCAGAAGGCGATAACATCGCAGGCCCCGATCAGTTGCACAGTGACTTGCACGACATATGGGGCAATCCGCGGGGCTTAAAAGCCCTCACCATTGTTAACCACACCACGCTCGGCCTACGTTTTATGGTTACCGGGATGGTGTTCTTCTTGATCGGTGGCCTGTTGGCCATGCTGGTGCGCACCCAGTTGGCGCTCCCCGATCAAGACTTTATGTCGCCGGATATCTATAACCAGGTCACCACCATGCATGGCACGGTGATGATGTTTCTGTTCGCCATCCCCATGCTGGAAGGGTTGGCGATTTATATGATTCCCAAGATGATCGGTGCCCGGGATTTGGTCTGCCCTCGGCTTACGTCGCTGGGCTACTGGTGCTACCTGTTTGGCGGCATTATTTTGTCGTTTAGTTTGGTGCTGGAGATGGCGCCGAATAGCGGCTGGTTTATGTATACCCCGCTCAGTGGCAGCGAGTATTCACCGGGTTTGGGCTCAGATTTCTGGCTGTTAGGGATCACCTTCGTTGAGATCTCCGCGCTGTCTGCCGGGGTCGAATTGGTGGTCTCGATACTGCGTACCCGCACCCAGGGCATGGCGCTGCACAAAATGCCGCTGTTTGCCTGGTATATCCTCGCCATGGCGCTGATGATCGTGGTCGGTTTCCCGCCGCTGATTCTGGGCAGTATTCTATTGGAGCTTGAGCGCGCAGTCGGGATGCCCTTTTTCGAAGTGGCGGGTGGCGGTGACCCGATTCTTTGGCAGCACCTCTTTTGGCTGTTCGGCCATCCTGAAGTTTACATCATTTTCCTGCCTGCGGCGGGCATTGTCTCCACGCTGATACCAGTGTTTGCTGGCCGTCCGATCGTTGGTTACGGCTGGGTGGTCTTCGCGATTACCGTGACAGGCTTTATCAGTTTCGGACTATGGGTTCACCACATGTTTACCGTGGGGATTCCGCAACTGGCTCAAGCATTCTTCTCCGCGGCCAGTATGCTGGTGGCGGTACCTACCGCGATTCAGGTGTTTGTCTGGCTGGCTACGCTATGGCTGGGTAAGCCCAAAATGAAGCTTCCAATGCTATGGATCATGGGCTTCCTGATTATCTTCGTGTGTGGAGGTTTGACTGGAGTAATGCTGGCGCTGGTGCCCTTTAACTGGCAGGTGCACGATACCCACTTTGTCGTAGCGCATATGCACTATGTGTTGGTGGGGGGCATGTTCTTCCCACTGATTGCCGGACTCTACTACTGGCTGCCGCTGTTTTCAGGGCGAATGCCTTCTGAAACCCTGGGCAAATGGGGCTTTTGGCTCACCTTTTTGGGCTTTAATGGCACTTTCTTGATCATGCACTGGACTGGCCTTTTGGGGATGCCGCGGCGGGTCTACTCTTATGAAACGGGCATGGGCTGGGATATTTTCAACCTGCTGTCATCCATGAGTAGCTTTATTATGTCGGCGGGGATTGCCATGGTGCTGCTGGATTTTGCGCTGCACTTCCGTTTTGGCAAACCTGCTAAGCATAATCCCTGGAACGCGGATACCCTGGAGTGGGCCAACAGTATGCCACCCAGCGCCTATAACTTTGTCAGCCTGCCAAAGATCGATACGCGCCACCCACTATGGGATGACCCGGATCTACCGCGCACCATGGCAGAAGGGCAACATAGCTTGGCGGTGGCTACCCATGGCCGGCGGGAGATGTGGGGCACCGACCCATTAACGGGCAAAGTGCGGGAAATCATTCATCTGCCGGGTAACTCCTGGTGGCCGCTGTTCGCCGCAATGGCATTGGCCGTGGTGTGTTTAAGCCTGCTGACGCGGCTATATCCGCTGGCGGGTATCGCCGTTGTCGTGGCCGGACTATTTCTACTGCGCTGGTCTTGGGAGAATGGTGCGCATCCAAAAGCGGCGCCAGATGCAGAGGTAGCCCCCGGTGATCCACCGCTGCACTCGCGCACCATGGATGGTCCAGGCTTATGGGCCATGTCGATCACGCTGCTGGCCAATGGTTCGTTCTTTCTCTCTTACCTGTTTGGCTGGTTCTATCTATGGACGGTGTCCCCTGAGTGGCGGATGCCTGAGACCTCACCGCTCTCCTTGGTGGGGCTGATCCTTGCCGGGGTGGCGCTAACTGCTGGCGTGGGAATTCTCGAAAAACTGGTGCGCGGTTTGCGCCAGGGTAAGGATGCGGGGCTGGCTGTGGGCATGTATTGCATCAGTGCCCTAGGCTTTGTTCAGGTTGCGATAACGCTTTGGGTGCTGTTGAGTGCAGACTTGGCGGTGACCGAAACCTCCCATGATGCGATCATTATGGTCGGGCTGGCCTATGCGCTGCTACACGGCGGTTTAGGCGCGGTGCTGACCCTGTTTCAGGGCCTGCGGGTAGGTTATGGCTATGTGGGTGCCCATGCGCCTTTCGAGCCTGCCGTGGTTGCCCAGTGGTGGCGCTATAACCTGGTGACGTTCTGGATACTCGTGGGCGCGCTTGCCGTGTTGCCGCGTGTGATAGGGAGCTAAGTTAATGTCCATCACGATGCAGCGGTTACATCTTACCCATCCCTTACATTTCGTCATTGGCTTAACGCTATGGTGTATCTGGTTCGTAGCCGTTTACGGCGGGCACGCAATAGCCTGCTCAGTTGCGCCGCCTGTTCCCGAGCAGGGCGTATTCACCCTGGTAAACGCTATGCTGCTGGTGGTTAGTATCGCGGCGATTGCGTTACTGGCGGTGCTAACAGTGGGTTGTTGCCGCATGGCTAGGCGCCATGAAGGGCGGCTGCGCTTTAATGCCACTGTTTCCGCCGGGCTGTATCTTTTCTCTACCTTAAGCGTTGTGTTTGCTGCAATGCCGATTATTGGTATTCCGCCTTGCCTGTAAGCGATGCGCTTAACAAAGAGGAAGAGCAGCTCTATACCCTCCACGGTATGTGGTGCACCAGCTGTGCCCTGGCCGTGGAGGGCTCTCTAAAGCGGCTTGAAGGCGTGCGTGAGGTTAGCGTCCACTACCCAAGCGCAACCCTCTGCATCAGCGGTACACCCGCCGCTGTCCAGCTCCCAACGCTCGCCCCAAAGGTTAAACGTTTGGGCTATCGGCTTACGGAACTTGAGCCGGTGGCAGATGCCCATGGACGTTTAGAAGAGGAGAGCCGCTACCTGACGCTGAGGTTAATGGTCGGTTCGCTGTTCGGCATGTGGACGATGCTCGCTTCACTATTGATATATGCGGGTGCATTGCCTTCGGAGCGGATTGAACTGGTGGTGGCGTGGGTATCGGGGGCATTCTCCTTACCTGTCGTGCTGTTCTCAGGCGTGCCGTTTTACCGGGCCGGGTGGCGAACGCTGCTCGCCAAGCGCCCCGGCATGGATGTTTTAGTTAGCCTGGGTGTTATCGGCGCGGTGGTGGTCTCGGTTTGGCTACTAGGGCGCGGTTCTGCAGAGGTCTATTTCGACACGGCGGTGATGCTGATTGTGCTTTTACTGGTTGGTCGGCTGGTAGAAACGCTGTGCCGTCACCGTGGGCTAAAAGCGCTCGATGCTCTGGCGCTTCCAAATGATGACATAACGGTTTGGCAGAACGAGCACTGGGGATCGGTTCCTGTGGATGAAGTGACGAAGGGAACGCGCGTCGAGCTAGAGCCCGGTGAGTTGATAGCCCTTGATGGGATTCTGGAAGCCCCAGGTTGGATCGATACTGCCTCGCTTACTGGCGAAAGCCTGCCTCGCTACTTTAATGCAGGACAGAAGGTCTACGCGGGCTGCCGCTACCTGGGGACAACGCCGATGGTAATGCAGGTGAGTGCTGGGGTAGGCAAGCGGCGACTGGATCGGCTGTGTGACGAAATGCGCCGCTATCAGGCCAAAAAAGGCGAATTGCAGAAACTCGCTGACCGTTTTGCCGCATGGCTAAGCCCACTAGCGCTAGTGCTAGCGATGCTAACGCTGCCCACTGCGCTGCTACTTGGGTTGGGCTGGGAGGATGCCTTTGTGCGCGCACTGTCGGTGTTAGTGGTTGCTTGCCCCTGTGCCGTGGGGCTTGCAGTGCCGCTGGCAAGTCTTGCCGGTAGTGGCCAGGCCATGCAGCAGGGTGTTGCGCTACGCGACCCGGCAGCGCTCGAAACCTTGGCTCACATTCGCTCGGTAGCGCTGGATAAAACCGGCACCTTAACCACTGGCAGCCACTCGGTGCTGCACTGGCAGGCCCGGGAGGGCATTGATAAGCACACTTTGCAGCGCAAGCTCAGAGCCGCTGTTGCTGGCAGCGAACACCCCTTGGCACAAGCGTTAGCGTGCTGGTCGGGCAGCCAACATGATCGACATCACGAGCAATGCGTGGACGTAAACGAAGCGCCTGGGGAAGGGCGCCATGTGCGCTTGAGCAACGGTGAATGGCTGATGGTAGGCAGCGCCGATTGGCTTTCTCGCCATCAGATAGCGCTGCCAGACCACGAGGAGGACACAGCGCTGGCCTTTGCTACTCAAGTGATGGTAGCTGATGGTGCAGGCTGGCTAGCCACGCTCTATCTTACTGATCAGCCAGTGGAAGATGCTGAAAAAAGCGTGAAACACCTGCTAGATGCAGGGTATGTGGTGGCAATGATCAGCGGTGATCGGGAGGGGGTGGTTAGTTGGTTAGGTGAACGGGTGGGGCTTGGAAGAGAAGCTTGCTATGCCCAGCGCTCGCCTGAAGCCAAAGCGCGGCTTTTGCAGGGGTTGCCATCGCCAACGCTCTACGTGGGTGATGGCTTAAACGATACCTTGAGCCTGGCCGCGGCAGATGTTGGCATCGCTCCATTAAATGCCAGCGAAGCCGCCCGCGAAGGGGCTTCCGCACAGCTAATGACGCCGGGGATGGGTGGGGTAGTCAAACTGCTCAGTATTGCTAAACGTACGCGACGCATCATGGTTCAGAATCTGTTCTTTTCAGCGCTCTACAATACCTTGGCACTCGGGCTGGTGGTGCTGATGGCGATCCCCCCGCTAGTAGCGGTACTCGCCATGGCGGCAAGTTCGCTGACGGTTACCCTCAACGCTGCACGACTGGCCTGGGCAGAACCGGATGAAAATGACACTAACTAGCATAGCCAAGCGCCTGTTTTAGCCGCTCAGCGTGTGTGGCCACCCAACGTGGATCTATCGCCCCCCAATCACGTATCTGGTAGCGGCCGATGTTGTGACGCTCGCCCTCATCTTTCGTAAATACGCACTCGATATCCAGCTCGGCAAGAGATGCAATCGTATCCTGTGCGGTGCGCCGGGGCATACCGGTGGCCTCGATCAACGTCGGCACACTGGCGACACCTTGTTCGATCAAATGGGCGACGTATAAGCGGCGGTAAAAACTCGATTTGGTTTTGCTTAGAGCAGGCATTCGGCTTCCTTTGCAGCTGATTTATGCGCGTGCTGCTTAGCTTAAATGAATAAATCCTGCTGCGCTCGTGGTGGGCGAAAATCCCGGGTGTTCAAGCCCTGCTCGGTGCGATCCTGCATGTTCCACTGACGGCTGGCGCGGGCAAAGCGTTGTGCAATTAAATCGGCAAATACCCCTTCACCGCGAAAGCGCTTACCAAACTTGGCATCGTACGCTTTACCGCCACGGCACTGACGCATTAGGCTCATCACTTTTGCGGCGCGCTCAGGGTAGTGCGCTTCTAACCACGCTTCAAACAGCGGTGCCACTTCATAGGGTAAACGTAGCAGCATCCAGGCGGCGGTTCTCGCCCCTGCACGGCTGGCGGCTTCCAAGAGCTTTTCGATTTCATGATCGGTTAGCCCCGGAATAACCGGCGAAATGAGCGCACCAACTGGAACACCTGCGGTATTCAGTTCACGAATGGCCCGCAAGCGCGCCTGAGGTGATGCCGCCCGTGGTTCTAATGTGCGTTTCAAGTTGGCATCCAGGCTGGTCAAACTGACAAACACGCGCACCAGCCGGTGTTCGGCCATCTCCGCCAGGAGTTCCAAATCGCGCAGCACTAAGGTGCTTTTAGTCACCAGCGTTACCGGATGGCGACACTCCAGTAGCAGCTCCAGCAGGCGGCGAGTGGTTTTGTAGGTAGCTTCTAACGGTTGATAACAGTCGGTGTTGCCGGAAAGGTTGATCGGGCGGCACACGTAATTAGGGTGGCACAGTTCTTCGGATAACCGCTCTACCAAGCCGCTGCGGGCAATCAGCTTGGTTTCAAAATCCAGCCCTGGGGATAAGTCCCAGTAGGCGTGAGAAGGGCGGGCATAGCAGTAAACGCAGCCGTGCTCACAGCCGCGATACGGGTTCAGCGAGCGATCAAAAGGTAAATCTGGAGAGCGATTCCACGACAAAGCACTTTTGCTCACCTCCTCACGCACTTCGGTAGCGATAGTCGTAGAGGCCTCTTCCCGCCACCAGCCGTCATCTTCCTCCTCGCTGCGGGTAGGCGCAAAACGATTGTGCGGATCGTACGTTGCCCCGCGACCCTTATAGGAGCTTGGTGTTCCAAGAGATGTCATGGTTCACCTCTTTTGATATGGTTTTATATACAGTAGTTGTAAGGTGACAAGAAATCAATAGCCAGCCAATTAATTAACTTGCAGTAGCGAAAAGGGCGCTACCCAATGAACTATCGTGGGTTTAATGTGCAAGGTGGGTTTGTGACTAAAGAGCCAGCGAGGAAACGTTATGTCGAAAGTGGTCATCGTGACAGGGGGAAGCCGAGGTATCGGAGCGGCCACCGCAAAATTGCTAGGCGCAAAAGGCTATGCAGTGTGCGTGAACTATCTTGCTAATAGGGAGCTGGCAGATGATGCGGCTGATTGCATTATTCGAGCGGGTGGTCGAGCGTTTGCCTGTCAAGCGGATGTTAGCAGTGAAGCTGACGTTATCGGCCTGTTTGATGCAGCAGAAGAGCGCTTTGGCAAGGTGACACATTTGGTTAACAATGCAGGCATTCTGTTTACTCAATCCAAGCTGGTCGATATCGACCTTGAGCGCTTCAACCAAGTGCTTAATAGCAATGTGGTCAGCTGTTTTCTGTGCTCCAGAGAAGCCGTCAGGCGCTTCCCAGCAGGTAGTGCAATCGTCAATGTCTCATCGCTTGCCTCGCAAACAGGCTCGCCCTCTGAATATGTTGACTACGCTGCATCGAAAGGTGCCATGGATACCCTAACCAAGGGGTTGTCTCGCGAAGTTGCTGGCTCGGGGATTCGTGTTAACGCCGTTCGCCCCGGTTTTATCTATACTGATATGCATGCCGATGGTGGAGAACCAGGGCGGGTTGATCGTTTAGCTCCCCAGATTCCTATGCAGCGTGGCGGTAGCGCTGAAGAAGTGGCTAATACCATCGCTTGGTTGCTCTCGGACGAAGCCTCTTATGTAACGGGGTCATTCATTGATGTAGCAGGCGGGCGGTGATGCTGTTCTTCCCCCATATTTCAAACGTTCTAAATAGATGCTGCTTTTGGGTCTTAACTCATGACACTTCAACAACACTTCGAACAGTTAGCCACTTATAACCAGTGGATGAACACTAACCTCTATGATGCCGCCGGTAAGCTGAGCGCCTCTGAACTAGCTGAAGAGCGTGGCGCGTTCTTCGGCTCGATTTTTGGCACACTGAACCACATCGCGGTAGCCGACACGATTTGGCTCAAACGGTTTGCAACACACGCCTCTTCTTCCGCAAGGACGCTTGAAGTAATGGTGGCACTACCTACGCCTGAGCGTCTTGATCAGATTCTCTTTGATGACTTGAAGGGATTGAAAGCGCATCGCCAATGGCTCGATACCGTGATTATTAACTGGGTATCGGCGCTGACAGACGACGATTTGAGTACCACGCTGAGTTATCACAACATAAAAGGAGTGGCCTCAAAACGGCGCTACTCAAGCCTGATCGTTCACTTCTTCAATCACCAAACCCACCACCGCGGGCAGGCATCTACTTTGTTCTCCCAAGCCGGTGTAGATATTGGTGTCACCGATTTGTTGAATCTAATTCCGGATGAGTCTTAAGGAGAAAGCTTAGACAACGGGAACCGAGTTACTGGAATTAGTCATTTATTACAAACCGAAGGTTCCAGGGTTGCGAAACGCCGTGGCTTGAGAAAGCCACGGCGTTGTTTTCTATCGATTTACCCTATCCGTTCAACGCTTCTTCCGTGATGGCTTCTTATCGGCACTGGCCGGGACGCTTTCCTTTTCGCCGTTGCCGCCATTGGGGAAGTGAGCGCGAACCAGTTCCAGCAGACCTTGAGTCGAGGTGTCGAAGTCAGCTGCGTTGGTGTCGATGCGCTCGCTGATTTCACCGGCGATGCGCTTGCCAAGCTGCACGCCCCACTGGTCAAAGGAGTTGATGTTCCAGATCACCCCTTGCACAAACACCTTGTGCTCGTAGAGCGCGATTAGCGCGCCCAGGTTTTTTGGCGTTAGCTCATCCAGCAGTAGGGTGCTGGAAGGGCGGTTGCCGGGGCAACTGTAGGGGTCGTGTTGACTGAGCTCTTTGCTGTCCCCTTGGCTGCCTTCCATAAAGGCGTTGGCCTGGGCGAGCATATTGGTCAGTAGGGCGAAGTGGTGGTCTTCCACGCCGGGCTCGGGCTTGAGCGAGGCAATAAAATCAATCGGCACGTAGCGGGTGCCCTGGTGCAGTAGCTGGAAGAAGGCGTGCTGGCCGTTGGAACCGGTTTGGCCCCATACAATCGGGCCGGTTTTATAGTTCACCGGGTGGCCGAAAATATCCACCGATTTACCGTTAGACTCCATATCCAGCTGCTGCAGGAAAGAGGGTAGTTGGTTCAGCGCCTGGTCGTAGGGCACGATGGCTTGAGTTTCGGCGCCAATAAAGTTGATGTACCAAATACCAATCAGTGCCATCAGCACGGGCATGTTTTGCGAGAAGGGCGCGTTGATGAAATGGTTATCCATCTCATGAGCGCCTTCCAGCAGCTCGATAAAGCCCTCAAAACCGATCGAAAGCGCAATCGGCAGGCCGATGGACGACCACATGGAGTAGCGTCCACCCACCCAGGCCCAGAACTCGAACACGTTCTCTTCGCGAATGCCGAACTCCATGGCTGCTTTGCGGTTGGTGGAGGCGGCAATAAAGTGCGCGCCCACGTCGGCATCTTCACCAGCGTTCTCCAGGAACCAGCGCCGCGCGGTTTTGGCGTTAAGCAGGGTCTCCTGGGTAGAGAAGGTCTTGGTGGAGACGATAAACAGCGTGGTGGCGGGGTCGAGGCGCGAAAGTACCTTCTGAATATGGGTGCCGTCCACATTGGAAACGAAGTGGAAGTGCAGCTCCGGGTGGCGGTATTTGAGCAGTGCGCGAACCGCCATATTGGGCCCAAGATCCGAGCCACCAATGCCGATATTGACCACATCTTTAATGCGTTTGCCGTTGTAGCCTTTCCATTCACCGCTGCGTACCGCTTCCGAGAACAGCTTGATCTGCTCGCGGGTGCGGGTTATCTCCGGCATAACGTCTTCGCCGTCCACATATACCGGCTCATCGCCTAAGTGACGCAGAGCCGTATGCAGTACCGGGCGGTTTTCCGTAACGTTGATAATATCCCCGGAGAACATCTGTGCCCGGCGCTGTACCAGTGCGGAGTGGTCGGCTAGCTCAATCAGCTTGGTAAGCACTTCATCGGAGACATGGTGCTTGGAGTAGTCGAGAAACAGACCGCCCACCCGTAAACTCATTTTCTCAAAGCGCTGCGGGTCATTGGTGAAGTAGTCACGAATGCGGTCGTTTGCGGTTTTGTCGCGCAAGCGTTCAAGTGCCTGCCAGGTAACACTGCGAGTGAGCTGAAACATAGGATGATCCGTTTGTTATAGGTGAATTGGTGATCAAAAAGTAGGTTATGTAAAAATACTACATAAAAAATGACAAAGAGTAGAGGTTATAAGTGGCGTGAAAAGGTATTAAATGCGTAAAGCGACGTATTTAAAAGGGCAGGCATGTTCGCCTGCCCTCATTTTTTGGTAACAGCGGTTAGGTGGCGAGTGCTACCTGGGCCGCATCACGTTTGATAAACGCATAGCTTAAACCCGTCACCAACGAGCCAGCCACAATAGCGCCAAGGTAGAGCAGTACCGGGGTAATGGCGTTGGGAATCAGCAGTACGAAGATACCACCGTGAGGAGCCATGAGTTGCGCGCCTACCAGCATCGAGAGTGCGCCTGTGAGTGCGCCGCCCACCATGCAAGCGGGGATAACGCGTAGGGGATCTTTCGCCGCAAAGGGAATCGCGCCTTCGCTGATAAAACAGAGGCCCAGTACAAAAGAGGCTTTGCCCGCTTCCCGCTCCGGTGCCGAGAACTTGTTGCGCGCTACAAAGCTGGCAATACCCATACCAATGGCAGGTACCATTCCCGCCGCCATGATCGCCGCCATGGGGCCGTAAGTTTCAGAGGCTAGCAGGCCTACGCCAAAGGTGTAAGCCGCTTTGTTGACCGGGCCACCCAGATCGAAACACATCATCGCGCCGAGCAGGATACCTAGTAGCACAGCGTTGGTGGAGCCCATGGACTCCAGGAAACTGGTCAGAGCATTAAGCAGCGCCGCGACCGGTTCGCCAATCACATAGATCATGGTGAGGCCGGTGACCAAACTGGCGACTAGCGGAATGATCAGAATTGGCTTCAGGGATTCAACGCTAGAGGGCAGTTTGACGTAGCGAGTAACCGCCAGCGCCACGTAGCCCGCCAGGAAACCCGCCAAAATACCGCCGATAAAGCCGGAGCCGATATTGGCCGCTAGCATGCCACCAATCATACCCGGTGCGATGCCGGGGCGGTCGGCGATGGAGTAGGCAATATAACCTGCCAGCACTGGAATCATCAGTGCAAAGGCGGTGCCACCGCCGATCTGCATCAGCGCGGCGGCCAGAGTGCCTTCCTGCTCAAAGGCCTCAATACCGAACACAAAGGAGAGTGCAATCAGTAGGCCGCCCGCCACCACCATTGGCAGCATAAAGGAAACGCCGGTGAGCAGGTGCTTATAAACGCCTTTCTCTTTGACGCTCTTATTTGCTGTGCCCGCATTGCTGCTGCCGTTCTCTATGGCGGCCTCGCTGAGCGCAGCTTCAAGCGTGGGGCGTGGTTTTTTTAGCGCGTTGCCAGTAGAAGTGCGGTAGATGCGCTTACCAGCGAACCGCGACGGATCAACGTCGATATCGCAGGCCAATACGACTATGTCGGCGTCGGCGATCTCTTCTGCGGTCAATTTATCTTGTGCGCCCACCGAGCCTTGGGTTTCCACGCGAATGGCGTGGCCCATGGCTTTGCCCGCCTCGGCGAGTGCTTCGGCGGCCATAAAGGTATGCGCCACGCCGGTGGGGCAGGCAGTGACAGCAACGATTTTCTTGCCACCCGCGCTGTTTGCAGCGGTAGATGCGCTAGTAGTAGAGGCGGCAGGTGCGCTATAAATCGGCGCTTCACGCTTAGCCTGGGCTAGAAAAGCGCTGGGGTCGGGGAGTGCGCTGGCAATCGGCGCTTGGAATAGCCGCTTGCCTTCAAAGCGCTCTGGGGCAGGCACGTGATCGGCGGCGACCACGATCAAATCGGCATTGGCGATCTGCTCGGCAGTAGCGGCCTGGAGAGGCGCGACTTCGCCGTGCATTTCCACATGCGCCGACCAGCCTTGGCGCTGGGCGGCTTGTTCCAGGCGCTTAGCCGCGAGGAAGGTGGTCGCCATGCCGCTGGGGCAGGCGGTAATCAGAATAATATTCATAGCGTGGCTCCCTCGGTGATGGTGTCATCAAGACGCCGTATCCGGGTGTGTTGTTGGAGTGAATCGAAATCGGCAGCGTGGGGGTTGCCCACGCCAACATGGCGCACGGCCTCGGCCGAGAGCGCGGTGGCAAAGCGCAGCGTCTGTTCAGCGTCTTGCTGGCCGTTCTGATGAGTCAGCAGGCCGTGGAGCATGCCCGCGACAAAGGTATCGCCAGCGCAAACGGTATTCGTCGCGGTAACCTTAGGAGGTGTGGCGTGCCAGGCACCTTGAGCGTTAACCCACAACACCCCTTCGGCACCCGCTGAAATCAGCGCATGGGCGATGCCGCTTTTATGCAGCCGTTTAGCCGCATTCAAGCGCATATCGGAAGAGGTCATATCTTCGCCCGCCCACTCTGCCAGTTCATTTTCATTAGGCTTTACACCGGCGGGGTGAGTCGCTATGGCCGCATTGAGTGCCGGGCCACTGGTATCTACCCAGAGCGGTACGCCGCTGGCGTTTAAGTGGTTTAACAGCGCGCTGAAATCAATCAGTGACAGCCCGGGGGGCAGGCTGCCCGCCACGACGACCGCCTGGGGGGGCGTCGCGCTAGAAAGCTCAGTATTTAGCGTGTCGATCAGCGCCTGCAAATGCGTGGCGTCAATGGGCATGCCGGGGCCATTAATATCGGTAACGCGGCCGCTTTGTTCCGCAATTTTGGCATTAATACGGGTTTCTCCCGGCACGCGCACAAAGGCGTCGGTCAGGGAGTACTGGGTAAATGCCAATTGAAAGGGAGCGTCGTTATCGGCACCTAAAAAGCCGCTGACGGTGACGTCGTGACCAAGACCCGCCAATACGCGAGCAACGTTAACGCCTTTGCCCGCTGCTTCTAATTGGGCGCTAGTGGGGCGGTTGACGCTGCCCAGCACCAAGGCGTCAAGGTTAAACGCCAAATCCAGTGCCGGGTTCAGGGTAATGCATAGCACGCGGGCCATTAGCGCGCCTCCAGTGCATCGCGCACTTCATCGCTGGTCGCCTGATTCAGCGCTAACTGGGCACTGGCTTGGGCATCAGCGAAGTCAAACTCGCGCAAGCGGGCTTTGACCAACGGGATCTGCCGTGCGCTGACGGAGAGTTCGTCCACGCCAAGGCCTACCAATACGGGAATGGCCACGGCGTCTGAGGCTAATTCGCCGCACACGCCGACCCATTTGCCTTGTGTATGGGCAGCCGCCACGGTCATTTGAATCAAACGCAGCACAGCAGGGTGCAAACCATCGGCTTGGGCAGAGAGTTCCGGGTGGCCGCGGTCGATAGCCAGGGTGTACTGAGTCAAGTCGTTGGTGCCTACTGAGAAGAAATCGACTTCGGCGGCGAGGCTGGGCGCCAGCAGCGCGCTAGAGGGTATTTCAATCATCACCCCCAACTGCACATCGGTGGCGCGCTGGGAAGTAGGGATCTCTTTGAGTAGGCGATCGTAGATGGCTTTTACAGCGCGGAACTCAGCGATATCTTTGACCATCGGCAGCATAATCCGCAGGGGACTATCCTTGCCTGCCATCAATAACGCGCGCAATTGGGTCTCGAGCACATCGGGCTGTGTCAGCGCTAAGCGAATACCGCGCAGACCCAGGAAGGGGTTGTCTTCTTGGGGTACCGGCCAGTAGGGCAGTGGCTTATCACCGCCGACATCTAATGTGCGCGCTACCAGCGGGCGGCCATCCAGGGCATCAATTGCCTGACGGTACTCGCTAATCTGAGTGGCTAAGTCTGGTGCGCTGGCGTGGGCCATGAACAGGAATTCAGTACGCAGCAGGCCAACGGCCTCAGCACCGCGCTCCACTGCATCAGCGGCGTGGGCAGTGTTGCCCAGGTTGGCGGCGACTTCGACACGGTGCCCATCGCGAGTTTGGGCGACCTCGAAGCGGCTTTCCCAGGCATCGGCTTCGCGCTGCTGGAGGTCTAGTAACTGCTGCTCGGCACGCTGTAGGCGCTCTTCGGAAGGTTGCGACGTCACTCGGCCACGCTCGCCATCCAGAATCATCATGCTGGCGTTGTTAAGCGCCATCACCGCTTGACCCGCGCCCACCACGGCGGGAATGCCCAGTGCACGGGCCAGAATAGCGCTGTGTGCCGTGGCGCCACCGCGAACGGTAAGCAGGCCGCGGACACGGGAAGTATCCAGCCGGGCCACATCGGAAGGGCCGATATCGTCCATCACCAGAATATAAGGGTGATCCGGCGGTTCGGGGAGCGTCACATCGCAGAGTACGCCCAACACCCGGCGACCTACGTCGCGCAGGTCGGCAGCGCGTTCGGCCAGCAGGCGGTCAGCGAGCATCTCCTGGGCGTGGGCCGCGGTTTCAATCGCTTCCCACCAGCCCGCTTCCGCCGAGCGCCCTTCACGAATGGCATCCGTCGCCGCGTGATGGAGCTCCGGGTCGTCGAGCATCTCTTCGTGCATTGAAAGAATATCGGCGACTTCGCCACCGGGGGCGTTATGCACCAATGTCTGCAGCTGGGCGGCACCCTCTTTCAGCGCGCTATTTAAACGGCTGATTTCGTGTTCAGCGTCGCTGGCGTGTTCGGCGTACTCGAACTGCATCGGGCGAATGACAAATACTGGCGCAATGGCCAAGCCCGGCGAGGCGGCGACGCCGGCGTGGGGCGTATCGGCAGCGAGAGGCTCAACGGCCGGTGTAGCGGTGCTCGCTTCCTGCGTGCTATCAAAGCCGCCGTCAAAGGGCGTTACTTTTTCTCCCAGGCCCGATTCAACAGCCTCGGCGACGGCCTCTAGCGCCGCGCTTGCCTGCTCACCCTCGGCTGACAGCACCAGCCACTGGCCGCGGCGTGCGCCCAGGCCAATCACTTTGGTTAGACTGGCGGCGGAAACCGGGGTGGCGCTGCCTTCTTCCAAACGTGCCTGAATCGGCATGGCCTGAGCGCGCGCTATCTGTACCAACTGTTTGGCAGGGCGAGCGTGCAGCCCATGGGGGTTGAGCACCCGTACCCGACGGGTTTGGGTATTTGCGGTTTCGCCCGCCAGGGTGGCTAACAGCTGATCGCTGGTTTTGCCCACCAGGCTTTGGCTTTCGCTGTTTTCCAACACCGCCATCAGTTGCTCTAGCAGGGGGCGGTGGGCATCGCCATGGGCGGCCAGGCAGAACAACGCATGCACCGGATGACCAGCACTTTCCAGGGTTTGTTCAGCAGGTGTGGCCACCCCAAGCGCGGGCTGATTAACGCCCTGGGCGCTGCTAGCCAGCCACAGTCCTTTACCTAACCAGGTCGGCTGTGCCGCGGCGACGGCGGAAATAAAGCTGTTATCGACACAGCCGCTTTGGCGTAAGCGGGCGGCTGCAGCCAGAGCGAGTTCTTGTGGGTCGCGTGCCGGAAAGTTGACGCATAGGGTGTCGGCATCCAGGCGCGGTTCTAATGCTGGTTTCGAAAGCAGCCGCGCTACATCTGCCGCGGAGGTGGCGTTTGCCAGTTGCTCGGAAACGCCTTCGCGATCCAGCACATGGGTGAGCTGGCGCAGAATATCCAGGTGCTCATCATTCTGGGCGGCAATCGTTACCAGTACGTGCACCTGCTGGCCGTCGTGCCACTCGATCCCTTGTGGAAACTGCAACACGCGCACGCCTGTCTGCTTCACATACTGACGGCTTTCCGGTGTACCGTGGGGTATTGCGATGGCGTTGCCTAGAAACGTTGATGATTGTGCCTCGCGGGCGTGTAGGCCGTCGCGGTACTCGGCCTCAACCAATCCGGCCTCAACCAGCGCCTCAGCGGCACTGTCCAGCGCGGTTTGCCAGCTGTCGGCGTGGCGGCCTAGCAAGATGTCATCGGGGCCGAGTGTCAACATAGTATTCTCCTGTAAACGCGCACTGTCGGCATTTTAATGGGGCAGCGTCGACGCAGCGTCGTGTACATAAAGTGATCGTCGTTAAATGATCATGGTAATGGCGTTGATGCCAATGAGATGAACCGTGCCGTTTCAGTCGGTTTATCCTTGCCATTAAATCTGGGTATGGTGCTATTAAATCTGCACATAGTGCTATGCTGAATCGATTCACTGAATGACACAAGGTTTGAGCTTTTAGACTTTGGTCTGGTAGGCGCTAACTTGCTGATAAACTGCCCGGTCACACCAGGGGGAAACCGCATGACACTTGCCGATATTGCCCGGCTAGCCGGCGTCTCGCGCACAACTGCTAGCTACGTCATTAATGGTCAGGCCGAGCAGCGCCGCATTAGCTCAGCGACAATTGAAAAAGTGATGGCGGTGGTGCGGCAACACCGCTATCACATTGACCCTCAGGCGGCTGCGCTGCGCCGGGGCGCAAGCCGCTTGCTGGGGCTTATCGTGCCGGATTTGGAGAATATTAGTTATGCTCGCCTAGCCAAACGCCTGGAGCGGGGTGCACGGGAGCAGGGTTATCAGCTGTTGATCGTAAGCTCAGATGACTGTGCAGAGAGTGAACGGACACTCGCGTTGGCGCTGCGTGCGCAACGCTGTGAGGTGTTGATAACCGCCAGTTGCTTGCCCAGCGACGATACTTTTTATGCCGACCTGGTAGACGAGGGATGGTGCGTGGTGGGGATGGACCGTGGCCTCAACCCGACGCGCTTTGCCAGTGTCGTGAGTAACGATCAGGAGGCGGCTAAGACGTTGACCCGTTCGGTGATCGGCGCGGCGACCAAGCGTATTGCCTGGTTGGAAGCGATGCCGGATCTGTCGGTTAGCTGCGAGCGGCGGGCGGGTTTTCAGACGGCCCTTGAAGGCAGCATGATAGAGCCACTTTATCTTACCGGATCGCACTATGAGCGTAGCGAAGGGGTGCGTTTAGCGATTCAACTGCTGGATGAACAGGGCGGTGCCGACGCACTGGTGACAGCGTCCTATACACTGATGGAAGGGGTGTTTGATGTGTTCTTGGAGCGTGGCGGCCTGCCGGAAAATATTCGCCTGGCCACCTTTGGTGATCACCGGCTGCTGGATTTCCTTCCTCAGCCAGTGAACTCGGCGCTACAGGATTATGACCGTATTGCCGAGTTAACATTGCGCTGTGCCCTAGCTGCTATGAACGGCCACTATGAGAGCGGGCTGCAGGTGGTGGCGCGTCATCTGCGCCGGCGTTAAACCGTGCGCGCCTGGGCCCAAGCTGCTGCATCTGGTATCGACATATCGTAACTCTCGCTCAAGTAGGGCGAGGAGAGCAGGAAGTCGGCGCTCGCCGCATTGCAGGCAACGGGGACATTCCACAGCGCCGCTAAACGCAGCAACGCTTTGACATCCGGGTCGTGGGGCTGGGGCGAGAAGGGATCCCAGAAGAAGATCAGCACATCCAGCCGCTGCTCCGCAATCCGAGCGCCAATCTGCTGGTCACCGCCCAGGGGGCCGCTCATTAGACCCTCGACTTCTAACCCTAACGCGGTTTTAAGCCGCTTAGACGTTGTTCCCGTGCCAATCAATTCGTGCTGGCTCAGCGTATCCTTCCAGCGAGTTGCCCACTCAAGCATTTCGCTCTTCTTGCCATCGTGGGCAATTAGCGCAATACGCTTGCGCGCTTGCAGCGTACGGATGGCTTGGCGGGGCGGTTGCGCGTCACTCATTTCGTCACTTCCCTCATGGTTCTATTGCCTTTCGGTCTTATGGCCGAATGGCTTTTCTTTTTAAAGGTCGCAAAAGCTAAAAGCTCGCTACAGAGGTTAGACCGTTACTCACTATCAAAGGCAAGGATTTTCATCGTATTAGTGCCCCCATGGGCATTCATATGGTCGCCGCGAGTGAGAATGACATGCTCGCCAGGGTGGATAAATCCCTGTGCCTGCAAGCATTTCAATGCTTCTTGGTTAAGGTTGGCCGGATCCATCTCGGTGGTGTCGAAAGGAATTGAAACCACGCCACGATAGAGCGCCATACGCCGCTGGGCGATAGGGCTGTGAGCCAACCCTACGATAGGCAGGCCGGAACGAATGCGCGATGCAATCAGCGGTGTATAGCCTGTGGAGGTCATGCAAGCGATGGCGCTGACCCCGGATAAGTGATTCGCAGCATACATCGCCGATAGCGCGATGGTTTCATCGATGCGCTCAAAGCCCTCATGAATACGGTGGCCTGACTCCTGAGCGAGACGCTCACGCTCGGCACCCAGACACACACGGTTCATCGCTTCGATGGTTTCCACCGGGTAGTCACCTGCGGCGGTTTCCGCAGAGAGCATCACTGCATCGGTGGCGTCGAGCACCGCATTGGCCACGTCGAAGACCTCGGCGCGGGTGGGCAGCGGCGACTCGATCATCGATTCCATCATTTGGGTGGCGGTAATGACGGCGCGGTTGAGTGTGCGTGCGTGCTTGATAATGCGCTTCTGAGTACCAATCAGCGCGGCGTCGCCAATCTCAACGCCCAGGTCGCCCCTGGCCACCATGACCGCCTCAGAGGCTTCAATGATGCCATCCAGCGTAGCATCGTCGGCAACCGCTTCGGCGCGTTCAAGCTTAGCCACCAGGCCGATCTCTTTCCCGGCTTCGCCAAGCAGCTCGCGGGCTTCTTGCATATCTGCGGCGCTGCGCGGGAAGGAGACGGCTAAGTAGTCAACGCCAATCTCAATAGCGGTTTTTAGATCGGCCTTATCTTTCTCAGTAAGGGCGGGCGCTGAGAGTCCGCCTCCCTGTTTGTTAATGCCCTTATTGTTGGAGAGCTTGCCGCCTACGTGAACGCAGGTATGCACTTCTTGTCCAATTACACGAGTGACATCGAGTACCAAACGGCCATCGTCGAGCAGGAGGCGGTCGCCCTCAACGACATCATCGGCCAGTGTTTGATAGTCGCAGCCGACGCGTTCTGCAGTGCCGCTATTGGCGTCCAACGCCATGTCCAAGACAAATGCCTGGCCGACATCGAGGTTGACGGCGCCTTCGACAAAACGCGCAATACGAATTTTCGGCCCTTGCAGGTCGCCCAGCGCAGCAACGCTGCGGCCAAGGCGTTCGGCGATCTCGCGGACTTCGTTTAAGCGACGGCGGTGGTCGTCTGCCGAGCCGTGGGAGAAGTTAAGCCGCACCACATCCACACCGGCTTTTAGCATCGCTTCCAGCACGCCGGGGCGATCACTGGCGGGGCCGAGTGTGGCAACAATTTTGGTGCGCCTTAAAGGCGTATGGGAATGAGGGTTGGTAGACGCCGGTGCTGCTGTATTCGAGGTTGCATTCGTCATGGGCGCTCTCCTTGAGTAAGGGGATTGTGGGCAATTTAGTATTGGACTAAGATAGCGTTTATATAGTAATTTTACTACATATTGGATATTTACTAGCCTTTTGGGGCGGTTGAAACGCTGTTTATCGGCCTCATGACGCTTAAATACGTATTTTTAGTAATTTTTTTACTAAAGGTGCAGATTGTTACTATTGGTCAATTGAGGAGCTATCATGACAATAAGAGTTGCGATTAACGGATTTGGCCGTATTGGCCGCAATGTACTGCGCGCCCTTTACGAAAACAGCTACCGTGACCGCGTACAGGTCGTCGCCATTAACGATCTCGGCGACCCCTCGCTAAATTCCCACCTGCTGCGTCACGATACCGTGCATGGCCACTTCCCCTTTAAGGTAGAACACGACGCCGAGAGCATCACGGTGGATGGTGATCGTATCGCCATCTCCTCAGAGCGCGATCCAGCGGAGTTGCCGTGGGCATCGATGAATATCGATTTGGTGATGGAGTGCACCGGGTTGTTTACCAAGCGCGAGGCGGCGGCCAAGCATATCGAAGCGGGTGCCAAGCGCGTGCTGATTTCCGCACCCAGCCCCGACGCTGATGCGACGATTGTGTATGGCGTTAATGACCAAGTGTTGACCGCTGAGCACACGGTTGTCTCTAATGCTTCCTGCACCACCAACTGCCTAGCGCCGGTCGCGAAAGCGTTGAACGATGCAGTCGGTATCGAAAACGGTTTGATGACCACGGTGCACGCTTACACCAATGATCAGAACCTCTCGGATGTTTACCACTCTGACCCCTACCGGGCGCGCAGTGCAACGCACTCCATGATCCCGACCAAAACCGGTGCTGCCGCAGCGGTGGGCTTGGTGCTACCAGAGCTGGCGGGTAAATTTGATGGCCTAGCCGTTCGCGTACCGGTGATCAACGTCTCGCTGGTGGATCTGACCTTTACTGCCAGTCGCGATACCACTAAAGAAGAGATTAATGCCATCGTTGAGAAGGCCGCGGCTAACTCTCCGGTATTGGCTGTTAACGCTGAACCGCTGGTCTCTATTGATTTCAATCATGATGCCAACTCATCGACCTTCGATGCTAATCACACCCGCGTGAATGGCCGTCTGGTTAAAATCATGGCGTGGTACGACAACGAGTGGGGCTTCTCCAACCGTATGCTGGATACTGCGCTTGCCATGCAGGCGACTGCTAAGTAATACCCTCCTAAGGGCTAAGGGCAGGTGTCGCCCAGCAGCAGCTCAGTTTGCAGCAACTGCTGGGCGAGGGGGATGCGGCCAAGAATCATCTGCGCTGCGACTCGCCCTTTGCCCACGCTATCCTGGCGCACCGTGGTTAAACGCGGTGCGCGGTACTGTCCTTCAGCAATGCCATCGAACCCGGTAATGCGTAACTCTTCAGGCACCCGTATACCGCGCTGCTCGGCTAGCGTTAACGCCGTGAGTGCAATACGGTCAGACATGCACAGCAGCAGGTCTGGCCGTTGTTCTAGTGGCTGGTCGAGAATCTCGGCAATCACCGGCGAGCACACCTCAAAGGTATTCTCCTCGATATTCCAGAGCGGCACTTGCTCCACATTTATGCCTTGCTCACTCAGCGCGCTATGAAAGCCCTCAAGGCGGGCGCGGCTGATGGTGCTGGTGTTGGGCAGTAGGGTGTGCTCGGCCGTCACACGACCGTTGCAGACCTCTTTGGTCAAGCGCAGGTTGATGATCGCCGGGCGTTTGGGCAACTCGTTAAGCGCATGCTGGGCGATTTTATAGCTAGCAGCTGTATCATCGATATGCACCGTCGGGCAGCCTTCAATATCAAAATCGACGGCCACCAGGGTGCGTTGGGCGGGCAGTTCATCGAGCAGCTTATTGTTGGGCATTAATCCATAAACGATAAAGCCATCGGCGATATTGGCGGAGCCCGGCGGCTGTGAGGCATGGCCGCGACCCGGCAATAACAGCAGCGTGTGGCCGTGGGCATCAAGAACTTCGGCAACCCCTGATAAAAACTCGCTGGCCACGGCATCGTTCAAACTGTAGGTCAGGCTTTCCGCAAGAATCACCGCAATAATCCGCGAGCGGCCGGTGCGCAGGCTGCGCGCTTTGGCGTCAGGGCCGCTGTACCCCAGCCTTTTCGCCTCTTTGAGTATGCGTTCGCGCAGGGCTGGAGAAAGCTGATCCGGCCGGTTAAAGGCATTGGAAATCGTGGCAGTGGAGACGTTGAGTTCCTGCGCAAGATCCTTGAGTGTCATACGACGCTGATCAGTCACGGTACTTCCTTATACAGGCTTTTTTAATAATTGAAGATTAGCTATTCAAAGGATGTGCATAATAAAATCGACCCGCTGTGTGCTGCCACTCCCCATGATAAGCGAAGGGAAGGTTAGGCACACACAGAGGGTCGTTAAAGCGGGTATCTTGGTTGACTCTTGTGCTTAAGCCGCTGCTTGTTGAGTGGATAACATCAGTGCTGCACCGCTCTCATCAAACAGGTGTACTTTTTCCCAATCCGCTGCCAGTGATACCTGCTGGCCCTCCTGCCACTGGCTAGGTGCTTCGCTGCGATGGATCAACAGCGTGTCGCCCTGTTTGGGCTCAAGGTAGACGTAAACTTCGTTACCTAAATACTCGACATTGACGATATCGAAGCAGTTGCCATCAGTGGGTGCCGCTAAGCATAGGTGCTCTGGGCGAATGCCGAGGGTCAATGCTTCGCCGCTTTGCCGCTGCTGGGCATTTTGGGGCAGGGCGAGCTCGCCAACTCCTACGGCTCGCACACGACAGCCGTTGGCGTCACCAGCGAGTAACTCTGCGGGCATGAAGTTCATGGTGGGCGAGCCGATAAACCCGGCAACGAATTTCGTCGCCGGGCGCTGGTACAACTCGTGGGGGCTGCCTACCTGCTCAACGTGTCCGCCATTGAGCACCACAATTTTGTCGGCCAGGGTCATGGCCTCCACCTGGTCGTGGGTCACGTAAATCATGGTGGAACCAAGGCGGTTATGCAGCCGTGCGATCTCGTTACGCATTTGTACCCGCAGCGAGGCATCCAGGTTGGAGAGCGGCTCGTCAAAAAGCAGAATACGCGGTTCACGCGCCATGGCTCGGCCCATGGCCACCCGCTGGCGTTGGCCCCCGGAAAGGGCTTTTGGCTTACGGTGCAGCAGCTCTTCAAGCTGCAAAATCTTTGCCGTGCTCATGACCCGTTCGTGCACGGTCTCTTTGGCGGTCTTGGCCAGTTTCAGGCCAAACGCCATATTGTCGTAAACGGTCATATGCGGGTAGAGCGCATAGGATTGAAACACCATGCCCACACCGCGTTCCCGCGGTGGCAAGTCATTGACCACGGTGTCATCCATGCTCAGGTCGCCATCGCTAATCGATTCCAAACCGGCGATCAGGCGCAAAAGGGTCGACTTGCCGCAGCCGGAGGGGCCAACGAAAACCACAAATTCGCCGTCGCCAATATGTAGGTCCACATCGTTAATAATGTGATCGCTGCCAAACACTTTGTTGATCTTGCTAAGCGTAACACTTGCCATAGGTAACTCCTTGCCGACCTCAATGCTTATGTCTTCTGGGTCGGCCTGTTGTTGTTTAGAGCTTATGAGGCGACGCGCATAAAGGCCGCTTGATACCCCGGTAGCGTCAGGCTGTCACCGTCGCGCTGGGGGGTAAAGCCGTGGCCCTGCAAATCGCTGTCTATCGCTAGCGGCAGGTTAACCGTCTGCGTGTCAGCGGTGAGGTTGAAAACGCACAACAGCCTTTCATTCGCTTTTTGGCGGGTAAAACCGAGCAGCGTTTCACCCACATCGACCAGCGTTAAGTCGCCATCGAACAGCGCCGGGTGCTGGCGACGGAAGGCCAGCATGTTGCGCAGCGCATTCAAGGTGGAGTTGGCATCATCCTGTTGGCGGCTGACCGCCATATCCCGATGGCTGACCTCTATGGGGAGCCAGGGTTCAACGCTGGAAAAACCGCCATGTTCGCTACCGTTCCAGGGCATTGGCGTGCGGCAACCGTCGCGACCTTTGAATTCCGGCCAGAGCACTTTGCCGTAGGGGTCTTGGATGCGCTCAAAGGGCACGTCGGCTTCTGGCAGGCCGAGCTCTTCGCCTTGGTACAGGCAGACGCTACCGCGCAGCGAGCAGAGCATGGCCAGCGCCACTTTAGGGTAGGCGGTGGGGTCTTCGCCAGCACCCCAGCGGGTGGCACTGCGTACGACGTCATGATTGGAGGTTGCCCAGCAGGGCCAGGCGTCGCCTGCCAGGCGTTGAAAGCGCTCCAGCACTTCATGAATATAGCGCGCCGAGTGGGGTGTGTTGAGTAGGTCGAAGGTGTAGGCCATATGCAGCTTGTCGCCGCCTGCGGTGTACTCGGCCATGCGCTCCAGGGGGTTATCATCACCAATTTCACCCACTGTCGTGGCGCCCGGATATTCATCCATTAACGCCCGCAGGTCTTTCAAGAAGTCGAGATTCTCCGGGCGGCTAAGGTCATAAACATGACGCTGCCAGGTGTAAGGGTTGGTTTCTGGAGCGCCCAGGGTTTTGGCTTCGCCTTTGGGAACCGGCGGATTGTCGCGCAGCTCGGCGTCGTGGAAGTAGAAGTTAACCGTATCGAGGCGGAAACCATCAACGCCCAGATCCAGCCAGAAGCGCATATTATCCAACTGCGCCTGTCGCGCTTCCGGGTTATGGAAGTTTACGTCCGGCTGGCTGGTTAGAAAGTTATGCATATAGTACTGCTGGCGGCGTGAATCAAACGTCCACGCCGGGCCGCCGAAAATCGACAGCCAGTTGTTGGGTGGCGTGCCGTCCGGTTTGGGGTCAGCCCATACAAACCAGTCGGCCTTGGGGTTGGTGCGGTTTTGGCGACTCTCCTGGAACCAAGCGTGTTGATCCGAGGTGTGGCTAATCACCTGGTCGATCATCACCTTAAGGCCAAGCGAGTGGGCTTTTTCCAGCAGCGCTTTAAAGTCCGCCAGGGTGCCGAACATGGGGTCGACGTCGCAATAATCGCTAATATCGTAGCCAAAATCGAGCATCGGCGAGGTGAAAAATGGCGATAACCAAATGCCGTCCACATTGAGGGAGGCAACGTAATCGAGTTTTTCGGTAATACCGTTAAGATCGCCAATACCGTCACCGCGGCTATCCATAAAGCTACGCGGGTAGATCTGGTAGATAACGCCGCCGCGCCACCAGAGTGTGTTGTCTTGCATCTTAGTATCCATCGTTGACATAAACATTCCTTAGCCTTTAACGGCGCCTGCGGTAAGGCCTGACACAATGCGGCGCTGGAAGATAATCACTAATACGACCAGGGGCACCGTGACCACCACAGAAGCGGCCATAATCGGCCCCCAGGGCAGTTCGTAGGCACTGCCGCCTGACAGCAGCGCAATAGCGACGGGCACCGTGCGCTGGGCGTCGGTCAGCGTGAAGGTGAGGGCAAACAGAAACTCGTTCCACGCGGCGATAAATGCCAACAGGCCGGTGGTCGCCATGGCGGGCCACATCAGCGGCAGAAATACTTTCGTGATGGTTACCCAGGGCGTGGCGCCGTCCATGATGGCGGCCTCTTCCAGCTCCATGGGCAACTGCTTCATAAAGGTGGTCAATACCCATACGGTGAAGGGCAGGGTGAAGATGGTGTAGCTTAAAATCAGCCCGGCGGGGTTGTTGTAAAGGTTGAGCGCACGAATCACCTCAAACAGTCCCGAAAGAACCGCCACCTGAGGAAACATCGACACCCCAAGAATCACCAGCAGCACCGTGGAGCGGCCCCGAAAGCGCACGCGGCCCAGGGCGTAAGAGGCAGTAATGCCGAGTAGCAGGGCAATAAACACCACGCTAAACGCCACCACAATGGAGTTGAAAATAGCGCGCAGAAAGCTGGTTTGGCTAAAAATGCTGATGTAGTTATCGAAGTTCCAGTTCGAAGGCCAAAGCTCGACACGGAAAAGGTCGCTTGATGGTTTTAACGAGGTGACTACCGCGTAGTAGAACGGGAAAACGGCGTACACCATGATCAGCACAATGAGCGCCCAAAAACCGATGCGCTTGGCTATTTTGGCCAACTGACGAGTATTCATTAGTCACCTCCCAATTGGATTTGTTTACGCCCAACGTAGAGGTAAGCCACGGTAGCCAGGGCAATGATCAAGAACAGCAGGGTAGAAGCGGCACTGCCGTAACCGACATCCTGAAACTCGACCAGTTGTTGGCGGGCATAGACCGACATCGACATGGTGCTGGTGGAGTTGGAAGTGAGTACGTAAATAACATCGAAGACACGCAGCGCATCCAGCAGGCGGAAGATCACTGCGACCATTAACGCCGGGGTAATCAGCGGTAGGGTAACTTTGAAGAACACCCGCAGCGGGTGAATGCCGTCTACCTCAGCGGCCTCGTAGCAATCCTTGGGCAGCATCTGCAGAGCAGCAAGCACCAGCAGCGCCACGAAGGGAATGGTTTTCCACACATCGACCATAATCACCGCCCACATGGAGTAGGCGGCGTTCGCCGTCCAGGCGATGGGGGCATCGATAATGCCCACGTTCATCAGCAGGTGATTGATGATGCCGAATTGGTCGTTGAGCATCCATGCCCACATTTGCGCGGAAACAATGGTTGGAATTGCCCAGGGAATCAGCACCGCAGCGCGCACAATTACGCGCCCCTTAAACTCGGCGTTCAAAATCAGCGCTACAATCACCCCGAAAACCACTTCCAGTGATACCGACACCACCGAGAAGTAGACGGTGTTCCATACTGACTGCCACCACACTGAGTCGGCCAGTACCCCATACCAGCGGCCATCGTCATAGACGAGGTAGTTCTCGAAGCCAATCAGATTGGCAGCGCCTAAATCTGACAGTGATGCATCGGTGAAGCTGAGAAAAAAGGTGCGCACCAGTGGCCAGCCAGCGACCAGGGTTAACGCAATCAGCATGGGGGCTAAAAAGAGCCAGGCGGCTTTAACCCGCTGACGGCGAACCTTAGTGCCCCGGCGCGGCTTGGTAGTGAAAGAACGCGCCCCGGCGGGCGCGTCATCATGCTTGATGGAGGTCGACATGGAAAGGCTCCAGGGTTACCAGTTGCGACGCTTCAGGCGAGCCAATTCGTCTTCAAGATCAGCGACCGCTTGAGTGCCATCTTTAGTGCCGGAAAGCACGTCATGGGAGGTGCTGAAGAAGGCGTTACTCACCCGGCCATAAGCATCACCGGTGGGGGCAGAGGGGCGAGCGACCGCATTGACGAAGGTGTCGTAAAGGGTGCCAAAGAAGGGCACGGCTTCAAGCACTTCGTCATCCTGGTAGAGGGCGTCGATAGTGGGGTTGTAAGAGGCCTGTATGGCGCGACGCTTCTGTTCCTCTTCACCGGTCAGGAAGGCGACCAGGTCGGCGGCCAGCTCGGGGTGTTCGCTGTAGCGCGATACCGCCAGGTTCCAGCCGCCCAGGCCAGCGGCACTTTGGCCGTTTTCGCCACCTGCGGGCAGTTGGGTAACACCTACTTTGCCGCGAACGTCACTGTCTTCGCTTTGGGCCAGTGCCCAGGCGTAGGGCCAATTGCGCATAAACACGGCACCGCCGCTTTGGAAGACGCCGCGCGCTTCCTCTTCGGTGTAATTGAGCACACCGTTAGGCGAAATATCACCAATCCACGATGCGGCTAGGTCGAGTGCTTCTGCGGCGTGTTCGTTGTTAATGCTAATTTCGCCATCGGCTTCCACCACTGTGCCGCCGCCAAAGCTGGCTACCCACTCAAGGGCGTTAACGGTCAAACCTTCATAGGAGCGCCCCTGGAAGACATAGCCCTGCATACCGTCTTGGCCCTCAGCGCGCTCGGCGTCTTTGATCTCGCGGGCAATTTCGGTGAGTTCTTGCCAGGTTTTTGGCACGTCATGACCATACTTTTCCAGCAAGTCTTCGCGGTAGTAGAGCACGCCCGCATCGGTGAACCACGGCATGGCGACTAAACGGTCATCGATGGTGTTGTTGGTGACAATGGTGTCAAAGTGCCCGGCAGCGGCGTCATCGCCAAGCACTTCTTTGAGGTCGAGTAGGTGATTGGCGAGTAGGCCGGGCCACACCACGTCAATCTGCATCACATCGATATCGCTGGAGTTAGCCGAAAGGATCTGCTGGTAGAGCGAAAGGCGCTCGGTGGAGGAGTTGGGCGTTGAAACCACATCGACGCTATGGCCGGTTTTCTCTTCCCAGGCGCGTACGCCTTCCTGGCACAGCGTCAGCTCTGCGCCGACTGCGCCACAGGAAATGGTGAGTTCTTCAGCCTGAGCTTGGCTTGTTGCACTCAGCGTGCTGGCTACTGCGATGGCGGTAGTGATTAAAGTCTTTTTCATAACGGCGTACCTCGACGTTTATTGTTGTGGATGGTGTGGCTTCTAAATTAGCGTTAATTCACAAACTCAACGTTTGTTCAATGGCTCTCTTAATCTTTATCTTAATCGATTAAGATTGTGCTGCTCAGTTAGCCGCTTTGATCGAGGAAGTTCAATAGCGACTTTTGTCTAACGACATTATTCAGTTTTCACTAAATAAAATCGTTCCTTAGACATTAGTCGCTAATTAGCAACTAGCCGTTGGTAAAAAGAGACTTAATCGATTAAGTTTTGGCTACCTTTCCTTAAGCGCCGTGGCGTTTAGCAGCAAAGCCACTACCCCCTGGGTGAACCGTGTAAGGGAAGTGTTATCGATTCGATCTTAATCGATTTAGGCAAAAGCGCTTACAGGCAGACGCTTAAAAACAGGCGCTAATAAACAACCGCTTGCCAATAACAATAGGGTACTCAAAACAATGCATAAAATGACATTTAAAACGCCGTTAGCCATTGCGATTGCCACCGCCAGCTTGGGAATGAGCGGTGTTGCTTCGGCACAAATGACCATGGAACAACGCTTTGCCGAGCTTGAAGCCCGCATTGAAGCCGCGGAACAGCGCGCTGATGCCGCCGAGCGCCGTGCCGAGATTGCCGAGCAATCACAGTCGACCGCAGTGGCGACAGAGAGCGACGCGGAGATCGAAGAGCGTCTAGCTCGGGTGGAGCGTTACGCCGATGGCGAAGAGGGTTTCTCGTTCAACGTTTATGCGCGTTCAGGCTTGTTGATTGGCGAAGATGGTAAAAGCGAGAATGCTGGCCCTTACCTGACACCCGCGGGTGGAGAGGGCGGCGCCGTTGGCCGTTTAGGTAATGAGCCGGACACCTACGCTGAAGCGATTTTCAACTACCGTATGCAGTTCGATAACGGCGCCAAAGCGCTTTATCGCACCATGATTGCAGACGGCACGACCTCCAGCAATGACTGGACTGGCGGCGAGTCCGATCTCAACGTGCGCCAAGTGTTTGCTGAATTCAGCGACCTTCCCAGCTTTACCGGCGCATTTGAAAACGCCTCTATCTGGGCCGGTAAGCGCTTTGACCGCGATAACTTCGATATCCACTGGCTCGACAGTGATGTGATTTTCCTGGCCGGTACCGGTGGCGGTATCTACGACATGCAGTTGGCAGACAACTGGAAGTCTAACCTCTCGATTTATGGTCGTAGCTTTTCTGATTATCCGATCATTGACCGCGAGAACCCCGGCCTTGAAGGCGACACCGACAACCTGATCCTGACCTCCAACAACTACTTCGGCAACTGGCAGTGGATGATCAACGGTATGTCCGCTGCAGACAACGACGAGCGCGACATTGATGTCGGCCAAACCGCTGCCGATACCGGTTTCCACACCATGATTGCTTATCATGGCGACAGCTTCTTCGGTATGGGTGAGGGTAGTTTCAAAGCGGCCGTGTTGCATGGCCAGGGGTTAGGCGCCGAGACCAAAAGTCTTGGTTCACGGGGTGATCTCACCGACGACGCTACCGCTACACGTCTAGCGCTCTATGGCACCACTTATATTGCTCCGCAGTGGCGCGTTGCTCCCTCCATTTTGGCTGAAACCAGCGAAGATCGTTATGCCCAGGGCGATAAGTACAACTGGGCAGGACTCAACGTGCGTCTGGCCAACGAGTTAACCCAGAACTTCGAAATGCAGTACGAAGCTGGCTATCAGTGGATGGATCTGGATCCTCAGGGTTACAGTGGTCGTAACGCCGTTGATGGTGGTTTCAGTAAATTCACGATTGCCCCCACCTTCAAGCCTGAAGTCGGCGGCTTCTGGCAGCGTCCTGAGATTCGTCTGTTCACTACCTTCAGTGATTGGGATGATGACCTTAACAACTACGGCGCCAGCTCACTGGGCAACGAAGGCTTTACCGGTGGTCAGTGGACTTTCGGCGTTCAGACCGAGGTATGGTTCTAAATCGATGTAAGTTGGTTAGCGTTTAACTGTTTCTTCTCCAATGCTCTTTGCCCGCGACATGTCGCGGGCTTTTTTATAGCTTTAAAAGAATTTGTGAATAGTATTTATGGAGGGATAGCAGGGTTGCTCAGGAGCGTTTATGTCACTACTGCAAGAGAAATTAAAAGCGCCGCCACTACCGCTTGGTGTAGTGGCCCGGCCGCGCCTTAATGACCGTTTCGGGTTAGATGAACGTGTCCGCTTACTGATGGTGCAGGCGCCTCCAGGATATGGCAAAACCACGCTGCTGGCTGAGCGGCTGACCGCGCTGGAGCAAGAGGCCACTTGGCTAGGCTTGGATCAGCGCGACAACCAACCCGCGCGGTTTTTAGCCTACTGGCAGGCAGCGCTCGATGGACTGTTAATCGAGCACATACGGCTTTCACCCGTGGCAGACGATGGAGACTGCGTGGAGCAGTTAGAGCGCTGGCTTGGCGAATTGCCTGAGCAGCGCTCGCCGTGCCGTTTGGTAGTGGATAATTTTGAGCGCCTTAGCCACCCGGATATCTTAGCTGGGATCGCCCACTGGCTGCGTCATCAGCCGCCTTGGCTAACGTTAACGCTGGCCAGCCGCTCAAGGCCAGCATTGGGTTTGGCAAGCCTGCGGCTAAGAGGTGAACTCGAAGAGATCGACCTTCACGCGTTGGCCTTTGACAGTGAAGAGGCGCAAACCCTGTGTGCCGAACAGTTGAGCTTTCCCCCCACGCGAGTCAGCCTGGAACGTGCACTGCGCAGAAGCGGTGGCTGGGTAATGGCGTTGAGCTGGCTGGTAGAGCGCACCACCACGCGGGCAGGGTTTGACGCCCTGGTTGACCGGTTAAGTGGTGCCCACCCAGACTTTGCCGCTTGGTTTGACGAACTGCTCTCCGCTGCACTGCCATTGGAAGAGCGAGAGCTAATGCTGCAACTGGGGGTGCTGGAGCGCTTTTCCCCCGAGCTTATGGCCCGACTACTGGAAGGGGAGCGCTTGACCCAGCGCCTGGAGGCCTTTGAACAAGCGGGGCTATTTATTGAACGCCCAGACCCGCATGCTCAGTGGTACCGCTTTCAACGACTGTTTGGCGAGTACCTCCGTCATCGCCGTCATGAGCTTAGTTTGGCCACCCAGCGAGTGCTGCACCAGCGCGCAAGCAAGGCGTGGTTAGCCTTGAACGATCCGGTGATGGCTCTGCGCCAGGCGATACTCGCCGAGGCCCCCGATGATGTGGCAAGCCTACTGACCGCCCATGGACCCGCCTTGCTGGCAAGCGGCGCCTATTCACTGTTGGCCAAGGGCTTCGCCCTGCTCGGTGAGCCGCGGCTCTCTACCTGTCCGGAACACACGCTGCTCTATGGCTGGGTCTCCCATGCTCAGTTTCAGTTTGATATTACCGCACGCGTAATTGGCTGGATTGAAGCACAGTTGCACGCGTCAGAGTGGCAGTTGCTCAGCGCTGAATTCGCTACGCTGCGCGCCCAGTTAGCGATTAACCAGGGCGATGCCGAGCGAGCCGCACCGCTGGCCGAGCAAGCGCTAGCCGTGCCCGCCCGCTATTTAGCTTCCACGCCGCTGACTGCCACTGCCATCTTAAGCGAGGCGCGCTTTGTGCTGGGCTATTTGGAAGAGTCGCTGCAGCGGGTGCGCGAGGTAGAGCGTCAGGCCCGCCAGCGTGGCGATCATCAACTGCTGCTCTGGTCGTTTTGCCATCAGTCGGAGACGCTGGTGGCTCAGGGGCGCCTACAGGCCGCCTACGATATTCAGGAGCGCGCCTTTGCCCACCTGGAGCGCGCGGAGCTTGAGCACCTGCCCGTGGCGGAGTTTCTCTACCGCATTCGCAGTCAGGTACTCTGGGAGTGGCACCGGCTGGATGAAGCCGAGCAGGCCGCGCTGAAAGGCATCGCCGTGCTGGATAACCAGGGGGAGCGCTGGACACTTCAGTGTCATATCCAACTGGCCAAAATCGCCCAAAGCCGTGGCGACCAAGCCCAGTGCGCTGACCATATTCGGCGGCTGCGCAAAATTCTCGCAGAAGGGGATTACCATATTGACTGGGTGGCGAATGCTCACGCTACCCTGTTGGCCTGGTGGCACTCCACCCAGGATCTTGATGCGGTAGAGCGCTGGCGCCAGGAAGCGCCGTCCCCCATTACTGAAGGGGCCACCAACCACTTTTCCCAGTGCAATGTGCGCAACCACGCTCGGGCGCTCACGCTGCTGGGGCGCTTTGATGAAGCCTGCATGCTATTAGAGGCCCTTGAAGTGCACACTCAGCGCTTGGGGCTGGTCACGGATGCCAACCGCAACCAGATCTGTCTCGCGGCAGCGGCGTGGTATGCAGGAAGAGAAGAGCATGCCTGCCAGCATATGCATCAAGCGCTGAGCTTGGCTTCCCGCACCGCCCTGGTGGGCAGCTTTCTGCGACTGGGCAAACCCCTTGGGGAGTTGCTCAATCGGTTGCTCGACAGCGGCACCTTGGATGCCTTAGAGCAGGCTAGGGCAGAGCGGTTGCTGGCGCTGGCGGGGCGCCAGAAGGATTTTGGCAGCGCCCGACGCTTAATGCTGGATGAAACGGTGATCGCCGATATTGTCGCCCGGCCAGATGTCCCCGAGCTGATCCGCACTTCGCCGCTCACTCGCCGGGAGTGGCAAATCCTGGGGCTGATTCATGCCGGGCTTTCCAATGAGCAGATCGCCGAGCAGCTGTCGGTGGCGCCTACCACCATCAAAACCCATATCCGCAGCCTCTATCAAAAGCAGAATATTCGACGGCGCGACGAAGCGATTGCCCTGGCGGGGCAGTTGCTGACGCATATTCAGGGGGAATAAGTCGACAGACGGGCTACTCCTAACGCCTACGCCCAGAGTCACCCTGGGGGGAGGATTTTATCTTGTGAGCAACCCTGCATCATGCCAACTAATTAGCAAGAACTTTGGCAAGATCTATGTCAAGAACTATGTCAAGAACTATGGCAAGGACAAAACAATGATGCAGACAACCTCTACTTCCAACTACGTTGGTAGCCAAGGGGCCGACTGGTGGCGCGGCGCCGTGATTTATCAAATCTACCCACGCAGCTTTATGGACAGCAACGGCGACGGCATTGGCGACTTAAAAGGCGTGATCGACAAACTTGATTACATCGCCTCGCTTAACGTCGATGCGATTTGGTTGTCGCCGTTCTTTACCTCACCGATGAAAGACTTCGGCTACGACATCAGCAACTATCGCGATGTTGATCCGATGTTTGGCACCCTGGAGGATTTCGACCGTTTAGTCGAGGGTGCCCATGCCAGGGGGCTAAAAGTCACCATCGATCAAGTCATGTCGCACACTGCCGATCAGCATGCCTGGTTCGAAGAGAGTCGCCAAAGTCGTGATAATCCCAAAGCCGACTGGTACGTTTGGGCTGACCCTAAGCCCGATGGCGCGCCGCCCACTAACTGGCAATCCGTGTTTGGCGGCAGCGCCTGGCAGTGGGACACCCGCCGCTGCCAGTACTATCTGCATAACTTCCTGGCTAGTCAGCCGGATTTAAATTTCCGCACACCTGTGGTGGTCGATGCCATGCTGGAGGAAGTGCGCTTCTGGCTAGAGCGGGGCGTGGATGGCTTCCGGCTGGATGCGGTGAACTTCTGCACCCACGGCGAGCTAAAAGATAACCCGCCGCGCCAGGAGATTACCGAAAGTTTTCTAGGCGTTCGCCCCGACAATCCCTACGGCTACCAGCTTCACCAGTACGATAAAACCCAGCCCGAAAACCTGGTGTTTCTGGAGCGGCTGCGCGCTCTGTTGGATGAGTACCCCGGTACCACCAGCGTGGGCGAGGTAGGCGATGACGACGCCTTGGGCGTGATGGCGGAGTACTCCCAGGGCGGCAAGCGGCTACACATGTGTTATTCGTTCAACCTGCTCACCGATAAATCTGACCCCGGCTACTTGCACGAAACGCTAACCGAAATGGAAGCACGCATTGGCGATGGCTGGCCCTGCTGGGCGCTGGGCAACCACGACGTGACGCGGCTGGCAACTCGCTGGCAGGCAGAAGGGCAGCTGGATAAGCTGCGCCTTTATATGGTGTTTCTACTCACTCAGCGCGGTAGCGTATGCCTTTATCAAGGTGAAGAGCTGGGTCTGCCCGAAGCTCAGCTAACGTTTGAACAGTTGGTTGACCCTGCGGGAATTACCTTCTGGCCCGCTTATAAAGGCCGCGATGGCTGCCGAACACCGCACCCCTGGCAGGCCGATGCCCATCATGCGGGCTTTAGCAGCGCCACACCCTGGCTGCCGGTGCCTAATACTCATGCTAATCTCGCTGTTGATCAGCAAGATAACGACACTGATTCATTGTTCAATGCCTACCGCGATTTTTTAGCCTTCCGTCGTACTCAGCCTGCGTTGGTGAAGGGCGATGTGCGCTATCACGCTGTGCGTGACGATGTGCTCTGTCTTGAGCGCACCTACCAGCAAACACGGTTACTAATTGCTCTGAATTTTAGCGGTCGAACGGTCACCCGTTCGGCGCCTGAAGGCGCTGAAGCCATTGCCGGTGCCCCCGCGTGGCTAACCGGTGAGTGGCAGGGCAGCCAACTGTCGCTTCCGCCCTATGGCGTGGCGATTGCCCGTTGCCCGCAATCCCAGGAGGACGCGCCATGGGACGTTTAACCCTAAGCGGCATCGGTAAATCCTTTGACGGAGTGGAAATCTCCCGGGATATCGATCTCAACATCGAAGACGGCGAGTTCGTGGTGTTCGTTGGCCCCTCCGGCTGCGGAAAGTCCACGCTGCTGCGTATGATTGCCGGGCTTGAAGACATCAGCGAAGGGGATATGCAGCTAGATGGCCAGCGGATCAACGAGATTCCGCCCCAGGAGCGGGACATCGGCATGGTGTTCCAATCCTACGCCCTCTACCCGCACATGAGCGTGGCCGAGAACATGGCCTTCGGCCTGAAGCTGGCCCGCACCGACAAAGCGGAAATTCACCGCCGCGTTCAACACGCCGCCGAGATGTTGCACCTCACCGAGCTATTGGAGCGTAAGCCTAAAGACCTCTCCGGCGGTCAGCGCCAGCGGGTAGCCATTGGCCGCACGCTGGTCAAAGAGCCTGCCGTGTTTCTGTTCGATGAGCCGCTCTCTAACCTGGACGCCGCGCTGCGGGTGGATATGCGGGTGCAGATCGCTGCGCTGCATAAGCGCTTGAACGCCACCATGATCTACGTGACTCACGACCAAGTGGAGGCGATGACGCTGGCTGACCGCATTGTGCTGCTTTCCCGGGGAAGAATCGCCCAGGTAGGCGCGCCGCTCTCGCTTTATCACTTTCCCAAAACCTTAGAGGTAGCGGAGTTTATCGGCTCGCCGCGCATCAATACCTTCCCGGTCACGGTAGTCGACTCAGGTGAGCGCCAAACGGTGGTGCGTCTGCCTAACGGGGAGACACTGACGGTGGCGGTCAATGGCAAGCACCTCCATTCCGGTGATGGCGCCACTTTGGGATTGCGGGCAGAAGATTTTGTATCGCCCGAACAGGCGGAGGCTCGGCTGACAGCGAGATTAATGGTGGCGGAAAAGCTGGGTTACGAAACCCTGGCGCATCTGCAGGTAGACGGTATAGACGCTACCTTAACCCAGCGTTTGGATGGCTTAACGCAACTAACCGAAGGCCAAACGATCGACTTGGGTTTAGCGGGCCAGCATTGCCATCTTTTTGATCTACAGGGGAGTGCCTGCCCGCGGCAGGTGGTGGTAGATGGGGTAAGCCAATAATCGCCCATCTTATTTTTTTCAATAAAAGTGCATCCAATACGTCTCCTCGCGGGTAATCCCTATACAGGCGCTATTTAAGGCGGCTGATAAAAAACCTTTTAGGAGACTGAAAATGACCATCCAACCTCTTACGCGTGCAGCACTTGCCGCTACCTTGATTGCATCCTTCAGTCACGTCGCGCTGGCAGACATGACGCCCGCGGAAGTTCAGGTGCCGGACGGTAATGCTGTCGCCCTCGAAACCGTTGGCGTTGGCGCTATTACCTACATGTGCGAAGCCAAAGACGACGGCAACATGGGCTGGGTATTCAAAGGCCCCCACGCGGCGCTTAACGACAGCGAAGGCACACAAGTAGGAAGCTACTACGGCCCGCCAGCCACCTGGGAAGCGTTGGATGGCTCAAAAATTACCGGCACTCAGCTAGCCACGGCTGCCAATGGTGATGGCAACATCCCGCTTCAACTGGTGGAAGCCAATCCGGCTGAAGGTGAAGGCGCTATGAGCGGTGTTAGTTATATTCAGCGCCTGAACACCCAGGGTGGCGTTGCCCCGGACGTCACCTGCGATATGGATCACGACGGAGCCACCGCGGTAGTGACCTACCAGGCGGACTATATCTTCTGGGCTGCGGAATAAGTCGGCTGGAATGTTAATTCCGCTGGGGGCTCGTCTGTCGAGTCCCCAGCGGCTATGCTGTCTGCGAGAACGACGACTGGCGTCGGTGCCGTCACCAGGGAGCTAGGGTTTGACTGACGTGTCTTCAGAATTTGATCATGCTGCGGCATTAGCCAACTGTGCCCGTGGCGAGCATGACGCCTTGCACCAACTCTATGTTCATGAAGGTGCCCGACTATTAGGCGTCGTCATAAGAATCGTCAAGGATCGTGGTATGGCCGAGGATATTGTCCACGATGCCTGTCTTAATATTTGGCAGCATGCCGATAGTTTTGATCCCGCCAAAGGATCCGCGCGGACGTGGATATTTAGCGTGGCGCGTCACCTGGCACTGAACGCTATCCGTTATCGCGACCGTGAAGTCACTTTTGATAATCACGATCCCACCGAATTAGATCTCGATGAACATTTTCAGCACGCCTCCGTTGCCGATGAAGCTTTCGATTGGCAAACCGGCCAGCGGATGGATAGCTGTTTGGAAGCGCTTGAGCCGGAGCGGCGTAACTGCGTACTCCATGCCTATGTTGACGGCCTTAGTCATGCGGAAATTGCGGCGCATACCGGCGCGCCGCTGGGAACCGTAAAAGCCTGGATCAAACGCAGTTTGCTGCGCCTACGGGAGTGTATGGCATGAGCCGCCCCAGTCAGCACGAACACCAAGACGACCATACTTTAGCGGGTGAATACGTGCTGGGTACGCTTTCGTTAGAGCAGCGTAAGGCGCTAGAGGCCCGGCTACCTAACGAGCCTGAATTGCAACAAGCCGTGATGGCTTGGGAAGAGCGTTTCTTGCCCTATACCGCTATCACCGACCCGGTAACGCCTTCTGACAATTTATGGCCGCGTATTGAGCGCAGCTTAGCGTCACGGGAAGCGCTTGCTAAGCGTGCTCGACCTGCCTCTGTCGTGCCGCCAAGACCTCGCCGCATGCTGCACAGCCTGCCGCTTTGGCGCGGCGCTGCCGGGTTTGGCTTAGCGGCGGCGTTAGTATTGGGCGTGATGCTGGCCAATGAAGTAACTGAACCGACGACCCCCGAGTACATGGTGGTTCTGCTTGCTCCGCAAACGCAGTCAGCGGGTTGGGTAGTGCAGGCCTCATCACGCCAGGAAATCGAGCTGATCCCATTGGGTACTTTCGCAGTACCTGAAGGTAAAGCGCTTGAGTTTTGGACCAAAGCAGATGAGTGGCAGGCCCCGGTATCGCTGGGTTTAGTGGAGCCAGGGCAGCCGATCCGTTTGCGCTTGGATGAACTGCCGCCTCTTGAGGATAACCAGCTATTTGAGCTAACGCTGGAAGACGAAACCGGCTCACCAACCGGCCTGCCCACCGGGCCGATTGAGTTTATTGGCCGCGCGGTCGAGATTTAGCCACTCAAAAGCGCCAGTTAAAAGAACGTCAAGCCGACCTGGAACAGGCGCTCCACGTCGCGAATGCGGCGCTTGTCGATCACGAATAGAATCACGTGGTCACCGCTCTCAACCATCACATCGCCGTGGGCGATGATGACTTCCTTGCCGCGCACAATCGCACCGATGGTGGTGCCGTCGGGCAGTGCGATATCGCGGATGGTACGGCCTACCACTTTTGATGACTGCTTGTCGCCGTGGGCGATGGCTTCAATGGCCTCGGCGGCGCCTCGGCGCAGCGAGTGAACGTTGACGATATCACCCCGACGCACGTGGGTGAGCAGGCTGCCAATGGTGGCCTGCTGGGGAGAAATAGCGATATCGATCTCGCCCCCCTGCACCAAGTCCACATAGGCGGCGTTGTTGATCAGCGTCAGCACCTTCTTCGCCCCCAAACGCTTGGCGAGTAGCGACGACATGATATTGACCTCGTCGTCGTTGGTCAGCGCGCAGAAGATATCGCACTCTTCGATATTCTCCTCTTCCAGCAAGCGCTTGCTGGTGGCACTGCCGTGGAGCACCACGGTGCGATCCAGTCGCTCGGAGAGGGTAGTGCAGCGCTCCAGGCTGTGCTCGATGATCTTGACCTGGTGGCTATGCTCCAGGTGTTCGGCCAGCCGCTCGCCGATATTGCCACCCCCGGCGATCACTACCCGGCGGAAGTCCCGCTCGACCCGGCGCAGCTCGCTCATTACCGCGCGAATATCCCGACGGGCGGCAAGGAAGAACACCTCGTCGTCAGCCTCGATGACCGTATCGCCACGGGGGATAATTGGTCGGTTACGACGGTAAATGGCGGCTACGCGGGTATCCACGTTGGGCATATGGCGGCGCAAAAAGGCCAAGTCCTGACCCACCAGCGGGCCACCGTAGAACGCTTTCACCGCCACCAGCTGTACCAGGCCACCGGCAAACTCCAGCACCTGCAGGGCACCGGGGTGCTCGATCAGGCGGCGTACGTGGTCGGTGACCACCTGCTCGGGGCTGATCAGTACATCAATGGGGATCGCTTCGTGGGCAAAAAGGCCTTTACGGGTCAAATACGCGGTGGCGCGCACCCGGGCAATTTTAGTCGGCGTGCGAAACAGCGTATGGGCGACCTGGCAGGCGATCATATTGATCTCGTCGCTGTTGGTGACAGCGATCAACATATCGGCGTCTTCACAGCCTGCCTGGCGCAACACAATCGGGTAGGAACCTGCCCCGGTGACCGTGCGGATATCGATTTTGGTGTGCAGCTCGCGCAGTTTTTTGGCGTCAGTGTCAACGACGGTGATGTCGTTTTCCTCGCGGGCGAGGTGTTCTGCCAGTGTGCCGCCGACCTGGCCGGCGCCGAGAATAATAATTTTCATACGGTCTTGTCCTCACGGTCAGGCTCAAGGGAGAGTCGGTAACCAATGCCGGGTTCAGTTTGCAGTAGGGTGGGGGACTGGGGGTCATCACCTAGCTTTTGACGCAACTTGCTCACCACTATGCGCAAGTAATGCGTATCTTCCTGGTGAGTTGGGCCCCATACCTGTCGTAATAGCTGGGTCTGCGTGACCACTCGCCCAGCTGAAGCAATAAGCTGGGCCAGCACGGCGAACTCTTTAGGTGTTAGATGAACGGCCTCGCCGTGCAAGCTTACTTGGTGAGCGGCCAGGTCAACTATCAAACCGCCATGCTGGAAACGCTGAGCGCTTGGGCTGGCGCGCCGCCTTAATAAGGCTCGAATACGTGCCAACAGCTCTTGAATGCCGAAGGGTTTGGTAACGTAGTCGCTCGCCCCGTTATCCAGGGCGCGCACTTTTTCAGCCTCATGGCCGCGCACCGAAACAATGATCACGGGCACCTCGCTATGCTTGCGGATAGAATCGAGCACTTGCTGTCCATCCATGTCTGGCAGACCAAGATCCAGTAAAACGATGTCTGCATTAGCGGTGAGGGCATCAGCATTGAGTTTTTCCAACCCCTCGCGACCACTGGAGGCCTCAATCACCTGAAACCCTTGAGAAGTGAGGCTGATACGCAAAAAGTGACGAATGTGCGGCTCGTCATCAATGACTAATACGCGCGCTTGATCAGTGCTCATTCTCGGCGTCCTTGCTGGGTGCCGATAGGGGCAGCGTCATGGTAATCCTGGTGCCAACATTGTCAGGCCCAGGGCTTGCGTGGATTTGACCCGCGTGGGCGCCAAGCATTCCCCGACAAATCGCCAGCCCCAGGCCGCTACCGTGCAGGCTGCGATCGCCGTCGTTACCGGTGACAAACATATCGAACACGCGCTCGCGTAGTGCTTCGGGTATGCCAGGGCCTTGGTCGGTAACCGAAAACAATAAGATGGACGGGTCTCCAGCCCTTTTATCATCACGACATTGGGCTTCGATAGTGATATGGCCATTAGGTGGTGAGAAGCGCGCCGCATTTTCAAGCACGTTGACCAGCGCTTGCTCAATCAGGGCGGGGTGAACGTAAAGTAGTGGTAGCTCTTTTGACCAGTGCTGCTCGACTTGGAAACCTTCAAGGGCACTGCCCAGTCGCTTCCGCGCTGAAGCGACTAAATCATCAAACGCCACCCAATCGCGCTCGATTTTCATATCGCCATGCCCTAGTCGGGTCATGTCCAACAAATTCTGTATATAGCGGTTAAGGCGTTCACTTTCGCTTAATACGCCATCTAGTAACGCAAAGCGATCCTGTTGACTGAGCTGTGCATCAAGAGTGCGAAGCGAGCTGGCCGCGCCAATAATCGACGCTAGCGGAGTGCGCAGGTCGTGGGAAACCGACGATAGCAGCGCTGAACGCAACCTCTCCTGCTCTTCAGCCAAGCGAGCGGCGCTAAGCTCCAGCAGGCGCTGGCGGCTGTCTCCGGCGAGCTTGCCGACTACCAGTGCGACTAATAGAAAGAACAGCAGCGTTAGCAGTTGCTCTTGCTCTTCCACCGCTAACGAAAAGTGCGGAATGGTGAAGCAAAAATTAAACGTCAGAAACCCCAGTACGGCACATAGCAGAGCTGCGTAGCTTCCTGCTAACACCGCACTGGCGAGAACCGCGGTAAGAAAAATCAGCGAAAGATTAGCCAAGGCTAGCCAGGTATATAGCCCCCAGGCGATTAGCAGAGCAATTAGCGTGCTCGCCAGTGCAATCAGGATTTCTGACGGCATTGGCAAGCGCAACTGGTTCGCAATCTGCCCAAAGGGTTTGAACATCGGTTTTCTAAACGTCATGACACGATTGTCCTTCACGAACGTCCTTCAAGATATCCGGCTAGCGTCGCCAGAACATTGGAGTCAGCAACACCACAACGGTGAGTATTTCTAATCGCCCCATCAGCATGCCAATACATAGCAGCCATTTCGCTGCGTCGGGGAGGGGGGCAAAATTACCTGCGGGACCGATGATATCGCCTAGCCCAGGGCCCACATTGGTGACTGCGGTGGCGGCACCGGAAAGAGCGGTGACTAAATCCAACCCCAGGGCAGAGAGGCTCAACGCCAGTGCCGCTATGGTGATAAAAAAGAAGAACGAGAAGGCCACTACGCTGCGCGAGATATCACTGGTGACCGGCTGATGGTTATAGCGAGTGGTAAACACACCATTGGCATGGATGAGGTAACGCAACTGGTTAAGCAGCATTAAAGAAGCAATCTGAAACCGGAAGATTTTCATTCCGCCGCTAGTAGAGCCGCTGCAGCCGCCCACAAAGGTCAGGTAGAAAAAAGCGACCACCGGCAGCGCCCCCCACTGGCTGTAATCATCCGATGCATAGCCGGTGGTGGTTACCACTGAAATAATGTTAAAGGTAACGTGGGTGAGCGATTCAAACCAGTTATCGCCCTGGGTGATGCGCCAGACACTGAGTAGCAAAATCGCGGCCATCAAGAGCTTTAACAGCCCAAGTACCTGCTGATCATTCCATAGGGCACTGCGCGACCCGCGTATAAAACGGATATACAGTACAAAGGGAAGCGCACCGCTCAGCATGAAAAAACTGGCCATCCACAGCAGCCATGGCTGTTCGCTATAGGCGCCGAAGGAAGCGTCGGAATTGGCAAAGCCGCCGGTAGAAAGCGATGTCATACCATGTACGGTGGCGTCTAAGAGCGTCATCCCGCCGAACCAATAACTACCAATCGCGACCAGGGTTAGGCTGACATAGATCGTTAGCGTCGCTTTGGCAATACCGCCAGTGCGTGGCATCACTTTATCCGACCAGTCGGACGACTCGGTGTGAAACAACCGCATACCACCTACTTTAAGAAACGGCAAAATCGCAATACCCATGACGATAATGCCGATGCCGCCCATCCATTGCATGAGCCCTCGCCATAGCTTCAATCCATCGGAAAAGTGCTCAATACCGACCAGAACCGTGGATCCCGTCGTAGTTATCGCTGATACCGACTCAAACACCGCATTGGTGAAGGTTAACTGTGGGGCGCCCAGCACCAGCGGCAGGCTGGCAAAACCGCTAATGGTGACCCAACTGGCGGCGGTAAGAATAAACATCTGCCATGGCTTCAACTCTAAGGCTGTGCGGTAGGTGAGCAACCAAGTAAGTGCTGCGGCGCCAAGTACAATCAGAATGGAAACACCGAAGGCGGGTGCATCAGGGTCTCTCTCAATTAGCAGTACGACGAAAGGCACCATCATGAACAGCGCTAGCACAACCCAGAGAATCGAGATGATTTTAAAAACAGGTGCCCAGTGCCGATACGCATTCCTGCTACGGTAAAACCATGGTGTGAATGGAGTCATATGCCCAGCTCGCCGTTTAGTATTCTTAATATTTGCTATGACACCATGACCTTCCATAAAAAGTCTGTAAAAAAACAAAAAAACCCAGCACTCTGCTGGGTTTGGGCAAGCTAGTTAAACACCTTCGTGAGTTTTAATATTTTTAACCTTTAACACCCCCAGCTGTTAATCCACCAATAATCCAACGCTGGCAGATCAGAAAGGCCACGGTGATTGGCAGCCCCGAGAGCACGGCAGCGGCGGCGAAGTCGCCCCAGCGCTGATTATGGTCGGCCAGGTACTGCTGGGCGCCCACCGCCAGGGTGAGCTTATGCTCATCCACCAGCAGCACCGAGGCCATGGGGTACTCCATGATGCTCATCACAAACGCCAGGATGAACACCACCATCAGAATCGGCACCGACAGCGGCAGCAGGATGTAGCGAAACGCCTGCCAAGTGCTTGCCCCGTCCACCATGGCGGCTTCTTCGAGCGACCCGTCGATGGATTCGAAGTAGCCCTTGATCGTCCATATATGCAGCGCCACTGCGCCCAGGGAAGCGACAATCAGCGCGCCGTGGGTGTTTATCCCTAGCCAGCCGACGAACTGACCCAGCCGGTCGAACAGCGCGTAGAGTGCCACCAGCGACAATACTGCTGGGAACATTTGGAAAATCAGCATGCCTTTCAATAGCGGCTCCTTGCCCTTAAAGCGCATGCGAGCAAAGGCGTAGGCACTGGTGGTGGCAAGCATCAAAATCAGCAACGAGGACACCACGGCGACTTTGATCGAGTTCCATAGCCACAGCAGCACGGGGAAGGGCGGCTGGATCACGCTGCCGTCGGCGCGCTCCCAGGGAATACCCAAGGCCAGCGACCAGTGTTCAAGAGAGAAACGCTCGGGGATCAAGCTCCCCGAGGCAAAGTTGCCCTCACGAAACGAAATTGAAATCACCAAAAGCAGCGGAAACACGATCAGTGAAACAAAGCCGATCAGCGCCAAATGGGCGCCCCATCGCCGTGAGCGAATGGAGCGGGGTTGAACCATCGCCATCGTAAACCTCCTAAACCTTAACCTTGGAAAGCCGCAGATTGATGACCGACATGCCCACCACCAGCAGAAAGATCAGCGTGGCAATCGCCGCCGCCAGGCCGAAGTTTTGGCCAGCATCCTGGAAGGCGATTCGGTAGGTGTAGCTCACCAGCAGGTCGGTGGTGCCCGCGGGCGTGCTGGCACCCAGAATGTCCGGGCTGCCCCCGGTGAGCAGCGCAATCAACACGAAATTATTGAAGTTAAAAGCAAAGGCGGCGATTAACAGCGGTGTGAGCGGTTTGATGATCAGCGGCAGGGTGATCTTCATCAGGTTGGTGATCGGCCCGCCGCCGTCTACCGCCGAGGCCTCGTAAAGATCGCCGGGGATCGACTGAATCAGCCCCATGCACAGCAGCAGCATGTAGGGGTAACCCAGCCAGGTATTGACGATCAGCAGCATGGTTCGGGCTAGCCAGGGGTCGGTAAACCACTCCGGCGAAATGCCGAACAGTGCCTCCAGAATCATGTTCACCTCACCAAAATGCTGATTGAACATGCCTTTGAAAATCAGAATCGAAATAAACGCTGGAACCGCGTAGGGCAGTATCAGCAGCGTCCGATAGACCGCCTTGCCCTTGAGCTGATCCCACTGCAGCAGCGAGGCGAGGACAAACCCCACGGCCAGGGTGAACAGTACGGTGAGCCCGGCAAACACGAAGGTCCAGACAAAAATCTGCATAAACGGCCCGCGTATATCCGGGTCGGTGAAAATCTTGGTGTAGTTGGTGAAGCCCACGTTCACCGGCCACCCGGGGGTGATGCGTTCTCCGTTTTCGGTGACGAAAAAGCCGATATCGTTGTCCGGCGTCAGCACCTGATCCTCTTGCCGATCATAGAGGCTGCCGTTGTCACGCATCTCATAGCGGTCGATCATTGGCGCGAACTGGCGCAGACCCGCCATACGCAGCTCGGTGCCCCCGGGCGTTTGCAGGCGTAGCGCCTGGAGGGCGTCGCGGGCCTGGATGGCTGCGCGCATGGGAAGCGGCTCACCTTCGGGCGGGGTGTCTACGGCTTGGGTTGGAACGCGACGAACTTCGCTGTTAGTTAGGTTGAGCGCGGCGGATAGTAGCCGGTCGTTGTCGCCCGCAGGGGTGTCGCTTTCCAGGTAAAGGCGCACCAGCTCGCCTTCCTGGTAAAGCGAATAGGAAAAGGCAGCGCCTTCAGCCTGGTAGGTTTGATTGGTCAGTTGTGCGCGTACACGTTCCTGGCTAAGCAGATTGTCCGAGCTGTAGTTGCTGAAGCTGATGCCAACGGTATACACCAGCGGAAAAATGACAAACACGCCAAGACCGGCCACGGCAGGGAAAATATACCGGTGGCTCATCAGCGAACGTCGGCTGAACACCACGCCCAGCGACGTGCCAAGCACCAAAAAAAGCAGCGCAAATACCCACTGGCCGTGCATGTAAAAGGCCATCACCAGCCAAAGCAGGGCCAGCACCATCAGCCCAATCAAGCTGCGCATTGCCCAGCGGGAATAGCGTTCGGCCAGATGGCGAGAGCGGTGGCGGGGCAAGCCCCGCGAAGCATTCGTGGTAAACATGAAAGATGTCCTGCGAAACTGCCCAGCCTTGCCAACGGAGTGCCATGGCCGGGCAGTGAAGGAAAGGCGAGTGGCTACTGACGCATACGCCGCGCGGCGGCATCCAGCGCTTCCTGGGGTGATTGACGCCCGCTGCCGATGTTTTGCAGCGCGGGCTCCATGGCTGCCCAAAAGGCGCCCATTTCGGGAATGTTCGGCATCGGCATGCCAACTTCGGCGTTTTCAAGCGTGGCGGCAATATTGGGGTTGTCGGCCAGTTCCGCTTGATAGTCGATGTGGGCCACGGCCCCCAGCGACCCATCGCTGTTGAAGGTGCGCATACCCTCCTCGCTAAGCAGGTAGTTTTCCAGGAACTCGACGGCCAGAAAATCATTGGGCGACGCGGAGTTGATCATTGCCGTCATAACGCCAAACATGGGCTTGGCACGTTCGTCGCCCACCTTGGGCAGCAAGGCGACGCCGTAATCAATGCCACTGCGTTCAAGGTTTGGCCAGGCCCAGGGGCCGCTGATCATGGTCGCTACTTCGCCCTTGTTAAAGCGGTTATCCATGATGCTGTAGTCGGTTCCCCGCGGTATCACGTCGCTTTCGATCAGCTCGACTAGCAGTTCTGCACCTTGCACGGCGCCTTCGTTGTTAACGCCAATATCGGTAACGTCGTAGCCTGCGTCGGTTCGTTTAAACGGGTAGCCACCGTTAGCGGCTAGCAGTGTCCAACCGTAGTAGGGTTCGCTGTAGTCGAACAGGATGGCTTTTTTACCCTCTTGGGAAAGCGTCTTGTCCAGCTGCATTAGCTCGGCAAAGCTCTCCGGTGGGGTGTCCACCAGGGCCTTATTATAAATAAGACCGAGTGATTCCACTGAAATGGGGTAGCCGTAGGTTTCGCCATTCCATAAGGCGGCTTCCCAAGTGAAGTCGTAAAAAGACTCGCGGAAGCTGTCACTAGGCGCTACCTGTTTTAGTAAGCCACTTTGTGCCCACTCGCCCATCCGGTCGTGGGCCCAGATCACGATGTCCGGCCCTTGGCCACTGCCCGCCGCCTGTTGAAAACGGTCGGTCAGGTTATCCGGAAAGACCACCTCAACTTCTATGCCCGTCTCTTCAAGAAACTGCTCAGCCAGCAACTGAATGCCTTGCTGGCCTTTGTTGTCGCCCATCCAGATCGTTAGCCGGTCATCTTCGAACGCGAAGGCTGGCAGGGTAGCGCTGGCAGCCAAAGTGGCTGTGAGTAGCGGTCTGATAAAATAGCGTAGCGTTGCCATCGAGTAATAACCTCATTGTTGTTGTGGTCATTTATTTATCAACTTCCGCAGAGTGGCCAATTATGCGCAAGGTCACCTCCTCCTTAGGGGGCGTAGCAGTGGCGTATATCAAGGGCGTAGAGTAAAAGTGGAAGGAGAAGGATTGATATGAAGTGCTGAGTGCGTTGATAGAGCAGAAACCGTGGTTATTTTGTAGTAAAATTACACGAATTATTGCGTATAATGCCCCCTTTACGGTAGATTTTAGGTAATCTAACTACATTAGATGCCTAATTATAAACAGGAGTGACGATGAGCCAGTCCACTGCTTCCCAAGGTGCACCGCTGGGCGATCCGAATCACGCTATTGATTTAGCGCTGTTTGGAGCGCTGGGTGATCTTGCCATGCGCAAGCTATTTCCTGCCTTATACCATCTTGATCGCGAAGGCTTGATGCCTGAAAGCACGCGCATTATGGGGCTGGCTCGCCATGAGCACGACGCTGCATCGTTCCGAAAAATGGTTAACGACGCGTTGCAGAAACGGCTGAAAAGCAGCGAGCAGGATAAGCAGAGCCTCGAGCGTTTTCTCGCCCGCCTAGATTATTTAAAACTCGATTTTTCCAGCGTTGAAGGTTACGACGCCATTCGCCAGTGGCGAAAGGGCTCACCGCGCCCAATGGTGGTCTATCTTTCCGTTGGAGCACCTATTTATGGCGATATCTGCCGTCACCTGCAGGCCAGTAAAAGCCTGGATGATGAGTCCCGCGTGGTGGTTGAGAAACCCATCGGTTACGACCTGCACTCCTCGGTCGAAATTAACGACGCAATTGGTGAAGTGTTCCCCGAGTCGCGGATTTACCGCATCGACCACTATTTGGGTAAAGAGACCGTACAGAACCTGATCGCACTGCGTTTTGCCAACCCGCTGTTTGGCACCCAGTGGAACCAGAACAATATCTCTCATGTGGAAATTACCGTTGCCGAAAAGGTAGGTATCGAAGGGCGCTGGGGCTATTTCGATGAGGCGGGTCAGCTACGCGATATGGTGCAAAACCACCTGCTGCAGCTGCTGTGCTTAATCGCCATGGATCCGCCCTCTAACCTGGATGCCGATGCCATTCGCGATGAAAAGGTCAAGGTGCTTAAAGCACTTAAACCGTTTGTGGGCGAGGCGCTTGGTCGCGATGTAGTACGAGGTCAATATATCGCGGGCACTAGCGATGGCCAGTCGGTGCCGGGTTACCTGGAAGAAGAGGGCGCCAACACCCAGAGCCAGACCGAAACCTTTGTGGCCATGAAAACTGAAGTGGCTAACTGGCGCTGGGCAGGTGTGCCGTTCTACTTGCGCACCGGTAAACGGATGCCGGAGAAGCTCTCGCAGATCGTTATTCACTTCCGTCAGCAGCCCCACTATATCTTCGACCCGGATCAGCGCGGCATCGCCTCTAATAAGTTGATTATTCGCCTGCAGCCGGAGGAGGGTATTGCCCTGCAAGTATTGACCAAAGATAGCGGTTTGGATAAAGGCATGCGCCTGCGCCCGGGTCCGCTGCATTTGGACTTCAACAGCGCATTTCCCAAATCGCGGATACCCGATGCTTACGAACGCCTGCTGCTCGAAGTCATGAAAGGCCAGCAGTACCTGTTCGTGCGTCGCGATGAAATTGAACACGCCTGGCGTTGGTGCGACCAGCTCATCGATGGCTGGAAAAAACGCGACATGCCGCCGCGTCGTTATCCCGCAGGCTCTTGGGGGCCAGTCGCTTCCATCGCCATGATTACCCAGGATGGCCGCAGCTGGTACGAGGATTATTAATATGAGTCAAGCACGCCAACAGTTGGCCGAGCAGCTTGCCGAAGCCGTGTTTCAGGGTCTGCAAGACGATTTAAACCACCAGGAGCGTGTCCTGCTGGTGGTTTCTGGTGGCTCTACGCCAGTGCCTTTTTTTAAGGCGCTGGCGGCCAAATCGCTGCCCTGGGAGCGGGTAGATGTAACGCTGGCCGATGAGCGTTGGGTAGACCAGCAGAGCAGCGATAGCAACGCCAAGCTGGTGCGTGAGCATCTGCTCCAGGGCGAGGCATCGGCGGCCACTTTTATACCGTTAACTTGCAGCGCGGCTACACCTGAAGAGGGCGTCGATGAAGTTGCCAAGCAAGCAGAAACGCTAGCGTGGCCTGCCAGCGTGGTGATTCTAGGCATGGGCGGTGATGGTCATACGGCGTCACTGTTTCCCGACAGCCCTGAATTGACCCTGGCACTTGCCACGGAGGAGCTGTTAGTGGCGGTCAGAACGCCTAGTCAGCCGCAACCCCGGATTACTTTTTCGGCCGATCGCCTGCATCAGGCACGGCGGCATATTCTGCATATCACCGGCGATGATAAACGCGCCGTATTGGCCAAGGCACTAAGTGGCGACGATGTTCGTCAACTGCCTATTCGTGCCTTTTTAACCTGCCCACTGGCCATTTATTGGGCGCCTTGAGCGCTAACTGCCTTAGCCAATAATAAGTTGCTTGGAGACTCACTAATGACTATCGACAAACAGTTACCTTCTACACGCACTGCAGAGCTGGATAGCATCTGCTTGAAAGCCGAGGTGATTCCGGTCATCACTATCGAGCGTTTGGAAGATGCGGTACCGCTAGGCCGCGCCCTGGTAGAGGGTGGCTTAACCGTATTGGAAATTACCCTGCGCACTGACTGCGCGCTTGAAGCAGTGAAGCGTATGCGTGAAGCGTTGCCCGGTGCCAGCATTGGCGTGGGCACGGTGCTGACGCCCGCCCAGTACCGCCAGGCCGAGCAGGTTGGCGCTGACTTTGTAGTAACGCCAGGCGCCACGGAAGCCCTCTATCGTTACGGCGTTGAAAGCCCGGTGCCCATGCTGCCGGGGGTCTCGACAGTTTCTGAACTAATGACCGGCTGGCAGTACGGTTACCGTCGGTTCAAGTTCTTCCCGGCGGAATCCAGCGGTGGAGCCAAAGCCATCAAAGCGTTTGGCGCGCCGATTCCTGAAGCCCGCTTCTGTCCCACTGGCGGTATCACCGTCGACAACGCCGATGATTATCTATCGCTGCCCAATGTGATGTGCGTAGGTGGCTCCTGGCTAACACCCAAAGCAATGGTGGAAGCGGAAGATTGGGATGGCATCCGTGAGCTGGCCCGCCAGTCCGCGGAGCGCTTTCATCACTAAATAGGCATCCACTAGCAACCCGTCGCGGGCCGCATAAATGCATACCCTAGTTATGGTTTTAACCATTACTAGGGTTTTTTTATAGTGAAGTTTTGTCATTCGCGTATCGTAACCGCCTGCGTACGACCAAAGACGTATAACGGGCTATATTCAGCTCAATTAAAATGACGGCAAGATTTGTCTGACATTTCGCTATTCGCGCATACATAAAGGTGCGTGCCACTTACAATGATGATGAGGTGAGTCAAAATGCACGCGTTGACCTTGGCGTCCTTCCTGTTTTTTACAGGGCTTGTCGCCTTTATCACTTGGCGGATCACCCGCCGAGATGACCACTCAAGCACCAGCGGCTACTTTCTTGCCGGACGTACGCTAACCTTCCCGCTGATTGCCGGCTCTCTATTGATGACCAACCTCTCCACCGAGCAAATGGTGGGGCTCAATGGGGCGGCCTTTTCTGATGGTTTAAGCGTAATGGCCTGGGAAGTGGTCGCGGTTATCGCCCTAGTGGCGTTGGCGCTATTCTTCCTTCCGCGGTTTTTGAAAAGTGGTATTGCTACGCTGCCGCAGCTTCTCGAAATTCGTTTCGATAAAACGACTCAGCTAATCACCAATATCATCTTCTTGATTGCGTACGCGGTGATTCTGCTACCGATCATTCTCTATTCAGGTGCCATCGGCCTGCAGGGCATGCTCGATCTACAGGGATTAACCGGCATTGAGTCTTCGACGACGCTGCTTTGGCTAACGGTGTGGATCGTCGGTATTATCGGTTCCGTGTATGCCCTGTTTGGTGGCCTGCGCACGGTTGCAGTATCCGACACGCTCAACGGTGTTGGCCTCCTGATCGGCGGTTTTGTGATCGTCTATTTCGGCCTGCAGGCCGTGAGTGACGGCAGCGGCATCATGGAGGGTTGGAACATCCTCAAAGAGAGCGACCCGGATAAGCTGAATTCGATTGGTGGTGCTGATCAGCAGGTGCCGTTCTTTACCCTGTTTACCGGCGTTTTCCTGATTAACCTGTTCTACTGGAGCACCAACCAGCAGATTATTCAGCGTACCTTTGCAGCCAAAAACCTTGCCGAAGGTCAGAAGGGCGTGCTGCTGACCGGTCTCTTCAAGCTGCTGGGACCGCTCTACCTAGTACTGCCCGGCATCATTGCTTATCACCTTTATGCCGATCAGGGCGTGCGTGCCGATGAAGCCTACGGTCATTTGGTTTTTAACGTACTGCCGCCGTACCTCACCGGGTTTTTCGCTGCGGTGATGGTCGGTGCGATCCTGTCGTCGTTTAACTCAGCGCTTAACAGCACCACCACGATTTTCAGCCTGGGCATCTATAAAGGTGTGCTGAATAAAGAGGCCACGGAAGAGCAGGTGGTTAAATCGGGTAAAGTGTTTGGCTGGATTATGGCCATTCTCACCATGATCATTGCGCCACTGCTGGCAGGTCAGGAGAGCCTGTTTGGCTACCTGCAGAAGATGAACGCGATTTACTTTATTCCGATTCTTGCCGTGGTGCTGGTCGGGCTGCTAACCAAACGTGTTCCGCCAATGGCGGCCAAAATCGCCCTGATCGGCGGCTGCTTATTGATCGCCGCCGGTTACTTTGTGCCACCGTTTACATTGCTGCCGCAGATAATGCACGAGTTCCACTTCGTGGCGCTGGTCTTTGTATTACTGGTGGCGGTGATGCTGATTATCGGCAAGGTGCGCCCAAGGGAAACCGACTGGATTCAGGAGCACAGCGGCGATGTGGATCTAACACCCTGGAAAGGGGCGGTACCCGCCGGTATCGTTTTGGTCGTGTTAGTGATCGTTATGTATATTAGCTTTGCTGGCTGATTGCCCGCCTTGTAGGTAATAGGTGAAGCCGTAACAGAAAGGCCCCGCTAGTATCCGCTAGTGGGGCCTTTTGCTGGGAGGTTCGTGGGAGAGTTATGCCAGACGTAGCGGCGGTTCGGCTAATCCTTTAATGCCGGTTTCGACCACATAGAGCGAGCCTGCGGTGGGCTCTTGGGCCAGCTGCTCAGCACTGAATCCCTCTTGCGCCGTGGTGATATACAGCGTTTTCAGATCAGGGCCGGCAAATGCCGGGCAGGAGGGTTGGCTGACCGGCAGCTCGACGCGGCCTATTATTTCACCGTTAGGATCCAGGCGAACGACCTGCCCAGCCCCCCATAGCGCTAGCCATAGGCAGCCTTCGCTATCCATTACCGCGCCATCGGGATTACCTTGGCTGGAGAAAAAGTCCGCCCAAGGCTGCGGCTCGCCTTGCGGCCAGCCGTCGCTATCCAGCGCCCAGCGCATCACTACACCCGTCACGGTGTCGGTAAACCAAGCGAATTCGCCATCTGCGGAGAAGCAGATGGCATTGGGAATCGTTAGGCCTGAACGCAGCCGCGAGAGCTCACCGCGATGCAGGCGGTAAAGGCTTCCAGCGCCTCTTTCAGCGCTTTTACCCATGCTGGAAAGCCACAGGCTGCCGTGGCGATCAATGCGGGCGTCATTACTGCGGGTGATGGGGTTATCGGCCTCGAAATCACTCAGCTTTTCGATACTGCCGCTGCTTGGGTCGAAGCGGCTTAAACGGTCTTCACCGACTAACAACAGGCCACCTTCAGCAAGGGGCGCTGCCAGAGACACCCGATGATCGAGCTGATAGTGGCCGCTTTCCCCGGTGGCGGGGGATAGCCAGTGCAGCTGTTTTTCCAGAATGTCGCACCAATAAAGGCGCTGATTTTTGGCGTCCCACTGCGGGCCTTCACCCAGTGAGCAGCGGCAATCGACAGCTAACTCGGCCTGCCACGTTGAAACACTCATATCGGTATTCATTATTGTTGGTTCTCCTTATTGTTCTCCCGCTAACCAGGCATCGACGAGGGCTTGAGCCTGTTTCCCCACCTGAGAGGCGCTTTGGCCAGGTTTGTATAATGCGCTACCCAGACCTGCACCATCGACACCCGCTGCGCGCCATTCGGCGAAATTATCGACTCCAGCGCCGCCGACGGCATACAAAAGCGTGCCTGCCGGAAGCACGGCGCGTACTGCTTTCATTCCTTCTAATCCTACCTGCACTGCGGGGAAGAGTTTAAGCCCGGTGGCGCCTGCATCCAGCGCATCGAAGGCCTCAGAAGGCGTCACAATACCCGGCCAGCTGGCCATGCCGAGCTTATGGGTTTCTTCAATCACCGCTGGCCGACAGTTGGGAGAAACGATTAAGCGTCCACCAGCAGCGTGAACTTCACGCACCTGAGCTGGAGTGAGCACCGTACCCGCACCAATGACCGCACGCTCACCAAATGCGTCGACCAAGCGGCGAATGCTCTCCAGCGGGTTGGGTGAGTTAAGCGGTACCTCAATCTGGGTGATACCCGCGGCCAGCACCGCTTCCGCGACATCCACGGCCTCATCAGGCGTTACACCGCGTAAAATTCCAATCAGTGGCAGCGACATAGCCAATTTCTCCATGCTTAATTTATTTTAACGCGCGATGGGCGAGGCGCAGGCCTGCTAAGACGGCGGTGTCGCCATCCACATGTTGTGTCTGATAGCCGATCGCATTGAGTGCCAACGTGTAGCGCTGACTAAGCGCTTGGTTGCCAATCAGCATGATTGGCTTATCGCTGGGGCACTCACGGCAGGCGCCAGCAAGCTCAAGGCCAATGGCGAGCCCAGAGAGCCTGGCCGCAAGAACGGCCCCACGCGTGTCGCCAGCAGGTAGCCGGCCATCGAGTAAATCTTGCGCGCGCAGCCCGAACAGGCGGCTACTAAAGGTTTCGGGGGCTTGATGAATCTCGCTGACGGCCGAAATAAAAGCTTCACGGCAAGCTGCATCGTTAAGATCATCCCTTGCCGCTGAAGGTGATAAAACGGAATGCTTCAGCACCGACTGGTTGGCGAGCAGTTGGTAAAGCTCGCCGGTCAGGTAGGTCGAAAACCCGCTCACCGCGCCCGCTTCCAGGGTTGCCCATTTGGCGTGAGTGCCGGGCAGGCAGGCGAGGCCAGTAAAATCTGGCGAATCAGCGACGAGCCCTGCCAACTGGGTCTCTTCACCGCGCATCACATCAAAGTGAGTCGCGGTACCACGGGTTTGGCTTAAACCAGGCAGCAGGTAAACAGCTAGCTGGTTACCCGTAAGCGTTGGTGTGACTGCGCCTTGGCTAAGCTGGTCAAGCCGCGTGGGTACCGGTAAATAGGCGGCTTCCAACCAGCCCTGACGGGCGCCTGCCATACCGCACACCATCACCTTAGTCGTGCCGGTGGCGGGTAGCCAATCGCCCACCAGTCGCAGCAGCTCGGCCTCGTACTCGTCGGCCTTCAGCGCCAGCATGCCTTTGTCGCTACTGGCTTGGGCAATCACTTGGTCGTGCTGATCCAGCCCCCAGGCACGCAGATTGCTGGAGCCCCAGTCCACGGCAATCCAGGTCAGCTGATGTGCTATTTCAGGCGTTTCACTCATCACGGTTGATCCCATGGTTTACCACTCCGCAATCGAGCCATCTTCATGAGTCCAGACCGGGTTCCTCCAGCGGTGGCCCACCTTGGCGCGCTCCTCAACGAACTCTTCGTTGATCTCGACACCCAGGCCTGGGCCTTGGGGAATGGCGCAGAATCCATCTTCAATGGCGAGGGCGGATTTATCGACCAGGTAATCGAGTACGTCGTTGCCCTGGTTGTAGTGAATGCCCATGCTCTGCTCTTGGATAAAGGCGTTGTGGCTGACCGCATCCAGCTGTAAAGACGCAGCCAAGGTTAATGGGCCCAGCGGGCAGTGGGGCGCTAAGGCGACGTCATAAGCGGAGGCAAGGGCGGCGATTTTGAGACCTTCGCTAATGCCGCCGCAGTGGGAAATATCCGGCTGAATAATGTCGATCATGCCGTCGGCCAGCAAATCGCGGAACTGGAAGCGGGTATGCAGCCGCTCGCCCGTGGCCAATGGATAGCCCAAACCACCGGCTATATCTTTCAAGCAGGGCAGGTGTTCGGGGGCAACCGGCTCTTCCACAAACATCGGGTGAAAGGGTTCCAGCTCCCGCAGCAGCGCTTTGGCCATTGGGCGGTGCACGCGGCCGTGGAAGTCGATGCCGATGCCTACATCTGGCCCAACGGCGTTGCGGGCTTCTGCTACCCGGGCGACGGCTTCATCGACCTTGCGGTGTGAATCGACGATCTGCATTTCAGGAGTGCCGTTCATTTTGAAGGCTGTGAAGCCTTTGTCGACCAGCGCTTTAGCGCCAGCGCCCACGTCGCTGGGGCGGTCACCACCCGTCCAGGCATACATGCGCATTTTGTCGCGCACGGCACCGCCTAATAACTGATGAACGGGCACACCCAGGTCACGGCCTTTAAGATCCCACAGCGCCTGGTCAATACCGGCAATCGCGCTCATCAGAATAGGGCCCCCACGATAAAAACCGGCGCGATACATGATGTTCCAAAGATGCTCGATGCGGTGAGGGTCTTGGCCGATCAAGTAGTCAGAGAGCTCGTGCACGGCGGCTTCAACGGTTGCCGCGCGGCCTTCAATCACCGGTTCACCCCAGCCGTAGCAGCCTTCGTCAGTCTCAATTTTAAGGAACAGCCAGCGCGGAGGAACTTGCCAGGTCTTGAGTTTGGTAATTTTCATGTTCGGTCATCCTTCTGAATAGAAAGTATTCATTGCGTAATGGTCAGCTGACGATGCCAAGGTCGATGGCCGTGCGGCGCAGTACTTCTCTTGCGGCGGATTCTGCGGCGCTGGCATCGCGGTTGCGGATAGCGTCAAGCACCTGGCGGTGGCGGGCTAGGCTGTCGTCTAAGGTGTCAGTGCGGTGTTGCGAGCGGTGTATTAGCGCCATGATCGAAGGGCGCAATAAATGGCCCATTTGCCGCCAAACTAAATTGTGGCTGGCCCGGTAGGTGGCGTCGTGAAAGGCGACGTCGTACTCGGCATGTTCAGCACGCGAATCAACACTGCCTGCGCTGCTCTCCATGCCTGCAAAGGCGCTCTCCAAACGTTCTATGTCTTCAGCCTGGGCTGCCTGGGCAGCGAGTCCTGCGACCACCGGTTCAGCAGAAAAACGAAAGGCGTAGATGGCTCTGACCAACTGCGGGTCAAGGTTGACCAGTCCGGTCATCCATTCGCTCATTAGTGGGTCGAGTAGATGCCAATCACCCATCTCGCGAACCAGCGTGCCACGGCCCGCGGTACGCTCTAATAAACCCGCAGCGGTGAGACTGGTGAGTGCGTTACGCACTTGGTTACGGCTAACGGCAAAGTGTTTGCCGATATCCAGCTCACGGGGGAAAACATCGCCTGGCTGCCAATGGCCTGCCAGCAGGGCCTGGGCGAGTAAACGGGCTAACTGTTCAGCGCCCCCCTGGTGTGGCGGTAGAGCGTCCAGCGTCATCGGTCATCTCTTGTTCTTTATTGGATGAACCCTAGTCTAGTAAATGTCTGACATTTCCACAAGCGAGCAGCTTTAGACATAAGTCCGAATTAGATTGGCGACGAGTCGACCCCTAAGAAGCATAAAAAAAGCGCGCCTGCGTGGGGCGCGCCATTTGTTAATGGGTTATAGCTCTACTTAGTTAGCCAATAATATCCGCTCGCGTTGGCAGCGCTGCGTAAGCGCCTGGCCGGGTGACCGCATGGGCGCCACAGCGGCAGGCGGTATTCACTGCGCTGAGTAGAAAATCCGTATCGCTCTGCCAGTGTTCATTGATGCCATGGGCCGAGAGCTCCGCCAACAGCCCGCCAATAAAGGCGTCGCCTCCGGCGGTGGTGTCGACCGCTTCCACTTTGGGTGGCGCAATGCGCTGGTCGATGCCGACGCCTTTGATTACGACATCATTGGGGCCGTCGGTAATCAAAATAACTTTTACCCCTGCCGCAAGCCGCTCTGAAAGCCACGATTCTGCAGGATGATCAGCGCGCAAGTAGTCGAGCTCTTCCTGGGAGAGCTTGAGCAGCTCAGCGCCGTCTAGCAGTTGCGTGACTAAACTGGCATCCGCTTCGCCGCCGGGCCACAGGTTGTGGCGTAGGTTGGCATCTACACTGACCAGGCAGCCTGCGCGCTTGGCCATGGTGGCCATCGCCAGGGTAACGTCGGCGATCTCTGGGTCGGTTAGGCTGTTACTGCACAAGTGCAGAATGGCAGGGTTCTCGAATACGCCATGGGGTAAATGCTCAAGGCGATAAAGCAGGTCAGCAGCGGGCGGGCGATAGAAATCAAAAGTGCGTTCGCCCACGTCATCCCGGGAAACGAACGCCAGCGCCGTGCGGGCTTCTTGGGTAAATACCACGCCGCTGGTGTCGACACCGTGGCTTTTGAGTTCACGCACCAAAAAATACCCGAACGTATCGTCGCCCGTCATGCCTAAAAATTGGCTAGGAACGCCCAAGCGGGCGCAGGCGACCGCCACGTTAGCGGGAGCACCACCGGCGTAGGGTGTAAAGGTTTCCTGGGCATCTGTAGCCGCCCCTAAACGGCTGGAGAGCATATCAACCAGGGCTTCGCCAAACGCGATAACTGGCGTCATAAGTGGCTCCTTAGTGTCATTAACGTAATAGTTGTTTTGTACCGCGTCGTTTTTATACAAATAGCCTTATGCCACGCAGTGGCCACGGGCAGCTTCAAGCAATTCATACCACACTTCCCGGGGCAGCGTGGCAGGGCCTTTGAGCATGTCGCTGATTCGCTCTGGCTTAACGCTGCCAATCACCGGTACTGGCGAGTTAGGAAAACTACGCAGCCATGCCAGCGCTAAAGCGCTGGGGGAGCTATCAAGCTTTGTCGCCCACTTAGCCAAACATTCGCCAACGGCGCCTTGCATCAGTTGCCCGCCTGCCAGCGGTGACCACGCCATGGGGGCGTGGCCATCGGCGCATAGATCATCAAAGCTGCCGTCAAACAGCGGCGTTGTGTGGGTAATCGAGAGCTCGATTTGGTTGGCTGATAAGCGGTGATGCATGGCGCCCTGCAAGCGCCGCCACTGGCTGGGCAGGTGGTTGGAAACCCCTGCAGCGCCAATTTTGCCTGCTTCAATGGCGTCGTCCAGCGCGCGGCCGGTCGCTTCTGCGTTCATCAGCAGATCGGGACGATGAATCAGGAAATGGTCGAGGCGTTCGACATTCAAACGCACAAGTGAGGCATCAATGGCACTATTAAGATAAGCAGGGTTAGCGTTGTAGTGCTTTATCTTACCCGAACCGGGGGCGGGGTTGTCGTTAGCGATGCTCGCTTTAGTGACGACATTAACCCGCTGAGCCAGGGCAGGGCGCGCCCGTAGCGCGGCGCCAAAAAGCGTCTCCCCTTGGCCGCTGCCGTAAATGTCCGCATGGTCAAACCAGTTAAGGCACTGCTCCAGGCGCGCTTCGATCCATTCTGCTAATCGCTCGGGTTCGTGCATGGCGGGTGTTTCGTGCAGACGCATCATGCCAAGTAAAAACGGCACATCAAAGGTGGCGGCGGGCATAGCAGGTTCCGTATTGATGTTGTTAGAAGTTGTGATCAGAAAACCTCTTCGTTATGCAGTGCTTCGGCGGCACCTAACAGCCCTGTCCAGGGCGCAGTTACCACCCACACGGGGATGTCAGCGTTATAGGCGCCCATACGGCCTTTATTGACAAAGGCGGCGCGCAGCTCGCTTTTTGGCAGCCACTCAAGCAAGCGCGGGAGAATACCACCGCATAGATAAACTCCGCCCCTTGCGCCCATGGTAAGGGTGGCGTCGCCGCACACATCGCCAAGAATTTTTAGAAAGCGCAGCAGGGCAGTCGTGGCGAGGCTGTCACCTTCATTGGCCGCTGTGGTCACCTCTGCTGGGCTAGTTAAGTGCGGCTCAACTCCCTCAAGGGTGCAGTAGGCTTGATAAAGCTCCAATAAACCCTGACCGCATAAGATGCGTTCTACGCTCACCCGTTTGTGGCGCTGCAGAAATACATCCAGCAGTGCCTGCTCGGTACTGTCCGTGGGGGCAAAGGTGACGTGTCCGCCTTCGGTGGGCAGCGGAATCCAGGCGTGTTGTCCAGGAAATACCCCGGCAACGCCCAGCCCAGTGCCTGGGCCGATAATTAAGCGTGTGGAGTGTGCCTGGGTTTGCCCCGGCTGAACTTCGACCAAATCACTGGATGCCACATGGGGAACGCCCAGCGCCTGGGCGGTAAAATCGTTTATGACCTTGAATAGCGCTAGATTCAACTGTTGCTGAACGTCACTTTTCAAAAAATCCCAATGGTTATTGGTCATTTTGACCCGTTCAGCGTGAACGGGGCAGGCGAAGGCTAAACACGCCTCTTGGGGCGCGTTGTCACCGGTGGCGCCCACGCGCCCCAGATAATCCTGCACCGCTTCCACGACGCCAGGGTAGTCGGCGCAGGGTAGGTTCAATATATCGTGCGGGGTTATTTCACCGGGAGAGACCAACGCCAAGCGTGCGTTGGTTCCCCCGATATCGCCGATGAGTGCCGGTCGCATCAGGCATCCTCTTCTGAGATTTGCCCCTGCTGACGGGCGAGATCATCGGCTTCAAAGCCACCGAATACACCAGCGCCTTCTTCACCGCGCATGGCCAGGTGGCGGAAGCCCCCAAACAGCTCGCGACCCAAGCCCACGTGGTAGTGATCCAGGTTGCCAATGGCCAGTTCCCGTTTAGCCCAGGTGGCGGGGTCGACTTTGGCTTCGAGCGTACCGGCGTTGGCATCCAGACGTACAATATCGCCATCACGCAGTTTGGCCAGCGGGCCGCCGTCCAGGGCTTCGGGGCTCATGTGAATGGAGGCGGGTACTTTGCCTGATGCACCCGACATGCGGCCATCGGTGACCAGTGCCACTTTAAAGCCACGATCCTGCAGTACGCCCAGGAAGGGGGTTAGCTTATGCAGCTCGGGCATGCCGTTGGCTTTGGGTCCCTGGAAGCGAACCACCACAATCACGTCGCGATCCAAGTCGCCGGATTCGAAGGAGGCTTTCATTTCGTTTTGATCTTCGAAGATCTTCACCGGCGCTTCTACCACGCGATGCTCTTCCGTCACTGCGGAGACTTTGATCACACCGCGACCCAGATTGCCTTTCATGACCGTCAAGCCACCCGTCGGCGCGAACGGTGTCGCTACCGGGCTGAGCACGTCTTCATCAAGGCTTTTTTCGGGGCCTTCGTGCCAAACGATTTTGCCATCTTCAAGGAACGGCTCTTGAGTGTAGGCGGTTAGGTCGGTGCCGAATACGGTGGGAATATCGCCGTGAATCAAGCCCGCGCCCAGCAGTTCGCGGAACAGATAGCTCATGCCACCTGCCGCTTGGAAGTGATTGATATCGGCTTGGCCGTTGGGATACACCCTCATCAGGCTGGGGGTGACCGCTGAAAGATCGGTGAAATCGTCCCAGTTCAGGGTAATGCCCGCAGCGGCGGCCATGGCGATCAGGTGCATCGTGTGGTTGGTTGAACCACCGGAAGCCAGCAAGCCCACCACGGCGTTAACAATCGCGCGCTCATCAATCTGCTTATAGAACGGGCGGTAGTCGCCACCGGGTTCGGTGTTGCGGATCGCCTGCTCGGTGGCATAGCGTGTCAACGCTTCGCGCATTTCGGTGCCAGGGTTTACAAAAGAAGTGCCGGGCAGGTGTAGGCCCATCATCTCCATCATTAGCTGGTTGGAGTTGGCGGTGCCGTAGAACGTACAGGTGCCGGGGCTGTGGTAAGAGTCAGACTCGGCTTCGAGCAGCTCAGCACGGCCAACCTTGCCCTCGGCATAGAGCTGGCGAATGCGCGCCTTCTCTTTATTGGGTAAGCCGCTGGGCATGGGGCCCGCGGGTACAAACATGGCGGGCAGATGGCCAAAACGCGCCGCGCCAATAAACAGACCCGGCACGATCTTGTCGCACACGCCCAGATAAAGCGCGGCATCAAACATATTGTGCGAGAGGCCTACAGCGGTGGCCATGGCAATCACATCCCGGGAAAACAGCGATAGCTCCATGCCCGGCTGGCCCTGGGTGACACCGTCACACATGGCCGGAACGCCACCGGCAAACTGGGCGGTAGAACCCATGGCACTGGCGGCTGCTTTAATCGTTTCAGGAAACGTCTCAAACGGCTGGTGCGCCGAGAGCATATCGTTGTAGGACGAGATAATGCCCAGGTTGGCGCTATTCATTAGCTTGAGTTCGTTTTTATCACGCGGGTTACAGGCCGCGAAACCGTGAGCCAGGTTGCCGCAGCTTAGCTCAGCACGGTGCACGCCACGTTTGTGCTGGTCAGCCATGCGCCGCTCGTAGAGGGCGCGACGCTCAGCAGAACGCTCACGAATGCGCTGGGTAACCTCAGCAACGGTGGGGTTTAACGTAGCAGGTGTTGAGCTCGGCATAGGGACCTCTGCATGATAGAGACGGTGAGTGAAGCTTGTAGTTATTTTACATTTTTTGGCGTCGAAATAAGAGACTTTACGGCAATAAAAACCACATTTGTAGTTTTATTACTCGAATGTGAGGTGGCAAATACACCACGCGAAAAATCTAAATAAAGCCTTAACATCCTGACAGGGTGGAAGACCCGCTAATGAAATAGCAAGTATAGCACTCAGGCTTTTGCTACCATTTTGCGCTTTGCCTTTGAATGTTTGATGACCCCTAGTGGGCTGGAGCCTGCATGCACGCCATTGTTGACCACATTCAGTCAGTTGATCTCAATGCCGGTGAAGAAACGCATCGTTACTTGGATACGCTGACCAAGCCGCCAGGTAGTTTGGGTGCCTTGGAAGAGCTGGCTATTCAACTGAGCGCCATCACCGGTGAACTCAAGCCCAGCGTGACGCCGCCTGCGGTGGTTGTGTTTGCCGCCGATCACGGGGTTGCTGATGAGGGGGTGTCAGCTTTTCCCCAAGCAGTGACCGCTCAGATGGTGGCCAACTTTGCCAACGGAGGGGCGGCGATTAATGTCTTCGCCCGTCAGATAGGCGCGCTGGTCGAGATTGTGGATGTGGGCGTCGCTTCGCCTTTAACACTGCCTGGGGTGACCTCCGCCAAGGTGCTCCATGGCACCGCCAATATGGTGTTAGAAGACGCGATGCAATGTGATCAAGCCATAGCCGCGATTGATGTGGGTATTGCGGCCGTTAATCGAGCAAAAAGGGCAGGTGCAAAGTGCATTATGGTGGGTGAAATGGGCATCGCCAATACCACTGCCAGCAGCGCAATGTTGGCGGTGCTGACGGGTGAGTCAGTAGCAAACGTGGTGGGCGCCGGAACCGGGATTAACCCTCAGCAGCAGGCGCACAAAGTGGCGGTGATTGAACGCGCTATCGCTGCGCGTAATGCTGACTCCCAAGCTCCTCTAGAGGTGCTGGCCAAGTTGGGTGGTCTGGAAATAGCCGCTATGACCGGTGCTTATCTGGCAGCAGCAGCCCAGCGTTTACCGGCCATTGTGGATGGCTTTATTGCCACCGTCGCAGCGCTAACCGCTTGCCGTCTATGCCCCGCCGTTCGTGGCTATCTGATTTTTGGCCATCGCTCCCAGGAGCCAGGCCATGATGTGGCATTAAAAGCGTTGGAGGCCAAGCCGCTTCTCGATATGGGCATGCGACTAGGCGAAGGCAGTGGTGCTGCGCTGGCGTATCCATTGCTGCAAGCGGCGACAGCGATGGTGGCGGAAATGGCTACCTTTACCGATGCCGGTGTTAGCGATAAGGCATCACCATGATCCCAGGCGCCACTTTTGGCGGTATTGTTCTGATCATCTTCGCGATCGCCATTGATTTAGTGGTTGGCGATCCGCGCTCATTGCCACACCCGGTGGTGCTGATCGGGCGCTTTATCAGCGCTTTTGAGCGGCTATGGAATCGTGGCACGGCGCAGCAGCGCAAAGTTAGTGGCTTTCTGCTAACCATTATTGTCGTCGGCGGCGTATGGGGTATTAGCTGGCTAACGCTGACGCTGCTGGAACGCTTGCACCCAGGGCTAGCGCTGATCGCCGAGCTTTGGCTGCTCTCTACTACGCTGGCGATCAAAGGCTTGGGCGATGCGGCCCGCGCCGTGATCCAACCGCTTTCTCAAGGCGATTTGCCTGCCGCCCGCAAGGCGCTGGGGATGATTGTTGGCCGCGATACGCAAAATCTAGACGAAGCGGAGATTACCCGGGGCACGGTGGAAACAGTGGCGGAAAATACCGTTGACGGCATTACTGCGCCGCTATTTTTCGCGCTGATCGGCGGGGCGCCGCTAGCGCTGGCGTACAAGGCAGTCAATACTCTTGATTCGATGGTAGGCTACAAAAACCAGCGCTATGCCAATTTTGGCTTTGCCTCTGCCAAGCTGGACGATCTAGCTAATTGGGTACCGGCACGCTTAACCGCGCTGTGTCTATGGCTCGCAGGCTTGCTATTAAGCCTTTCAGGTGTTGTACGATTGCGCTGGCAAGGCGCACTGTGGGGCACCTTCCGCGATGCACCGCGCCACCCCAGCCCCAACGCCGGTTGGCCAGAAGCCATAGTGGCCCGTTTGCTCGGCGTGCAGCTGGGCGGCACCAATTTCTATGGAGGCGAGGTCTCACACCGTGCGACCTTGGGTGAGCCGCTTGAGCAACTGCGTGTTGCCCATATCAGCACCACACTTCGTTTAATGCACGGCGCCTGGATACTGTTTATGTTGCTGCTTGCTGGGGTAATAGCTGGATTGATGTTTATGCTGCGAGGATCGCTATGAGTACTCCTCTATTGCCCAACGCTCCATGGCCCAGGCATGGCGGCCAGGCCGAGACGCTGCTGGCCCATTTCGGCTTGCCCGCCGATCACCGCCTGGACGACTTTAGTGCCAATCTTAACCCCTTGGGGCCTCCGGCGTGGGTTAGCGATTGGCTGGCTAAGCAACTGGCAGGTCTTGAGCGCTACCCCGCGCCGAATTACGCCGCTGCACGCCAGGCCATCGCCACCCATCACCAGCTTCAGCCCGAACAGGTATTGCTCACCAACGGTGGCGCTGAGGCTATTTTCCTCGCCGCCGCGCTGCATGCGGGTAAGCGAGCGGCGATTATTACCCCAAGCTTTGGCGAGTATGCCCGCGCTTGCCGCGCCCATCGGCTTTCAATCAGCGAGATCGCGCTGCCCGCGCCGCACTTCACGCTGGACATAGACGCGCTAACGGCTGGGCTTAACGACATCGATGTGCTGTTTCTATGCCGCCCCAATAATCCGACCGCTACGCTTATCGATATTTCAGCAATGGAAGACCTGTTGAATTACACCGCTGTGATGGATTGTCGCGTTGTGGTCGACGAAGCCTTTATCGATATGGTGGGTGAGACGCTGGGCGAGACGTCACAAGAGGCGTCGCTGGCACCGCTACTGGCGCGCTACCCGCATCTGCTGCTGCTCCACTCAATGACCAAGTTTTATACCCTGCCGGGGCTCCGGCTGGGCTACCTGCTGGCGGATGCGACCACGGTTCAAGCGGCACAGGATCATCAGCCACCCTGGAGTGTCAACCACCTCGCGGCTGAACTGGTGGCGCCACTATTGGCAGATGATGCCTTTGCCCGGCGCACCCAGCGGTGGTTGGCTAGCGAGCGCTCGCGCATGGCTGAGGCGCTTGCTCAACTAGGGCTGGAAGTCGTGCCCAGCCAGGCGTGTTTTTTTCTTATCCGGCCCAGTGCCGCGCAGGCAATCACCAGCGATGCGTTATTTGAGCAGCTGCTACGCCGGGGTATTTTAGTGCGTCATACCCATAATTTTGCCGGGCTCAATGGTGATTGGCTGCGGGTAGCGCTGCGCGATGCCCCTGCTAATCGACGGCTGATAAGCGTGTTGAAGCATGTTTTGGAAAATATTTTGGAAAAAGGAACTGCATGATTGTCTTCGTTAGCGGCGGGGCGCGTTCCGGCAAAAGTGATATCGCCGAGCAGCTAGCAGTTAGTGCAGCAGGCAGTTCGCCCTGTTACTACTTAGCCACCGCAGACATATACGACGACGAGATGGCTGAGCGGGTGGCGCGTCATCGTCAATCCAGGCAAGGGCAGTGGCACACCGTTCAATGGAAAACGCTAGAGGCACCGCTGCATATTGATCAATCGATTGCCCAGGTGCCTGATGGTGGCGCCGTGCTGCTGGACTGCTTAACGCTATGGGCCAGCCAAGTCCTGTACGCCAGTAAACTAAGCGAAGAAGAAGGCTTCGCGTTGCTAGTAAACGCACTGGCTGATGCCCGCGCACGCAGCCTTTATCTAGTGATTGTCTCCAATGATATCAACGAAGCGCTGCCGCCTACGGATGCTGAAACCTGGCGCTATCTGGCATTTCTACAGCGGGCTCACTGCTGGATAGTGGCAGAGGCCGATTCTGTACTCGAAGTCGTCGCAGGCTGTGCCATTAAGTGGAAGCATCGGCAGTGGAAGCATGAGAAGGAGGTAAACGTTTGAAAAATGCCTTGTTCGGTGTGTTGCTGGCGCTGCAGTTTCTGACCCGGATTCCGATTCCAATATCCGTTCCCTGGACGCCTGACACCCGTCGCTGGGCAGTGCGGGCCTATCCATTAGTGGGGTTGATGATAGGGGGCTTGCTAGCGCTAGTAGCGCTGGGGATGCAGAACGTTCCTGCGCCGGTCAGCGCTTTGGCAGTACTAAGCGTGTGGGTGACGCTCTCGGGTGGGCTGCATTTGGACGGCATAATGGACATCGCCGATGCCCTGGGCAGTAATCAGCCCATGGCGCGCCGCTGGGAGATCATGAAAGATCCGCAAATCGGCAGCTTTGGAATGCTGGCGCTAGTGTTTTTGCTCGCCTGGAAGGGCGTTCTGCTATGGGCGTTGCTGGCCTATCAGGCTCCCTTGTGGTGGCTGTTGATGTTACCTGCACTAGGTCGCTGGGCTGGCGTTGCATTACTGGTGCTAACACCCTGCGCCCAGCAGAAGGGCTTGGCGTGGAGCTGGCAGCAATCGCTTAGCGGCCAGGATGTGGCACTAGCGCTGGTGCCGATTGTGTTGATAGCCCTGTTAGCGCCCGCGATAGTGTTGATGATGCTAACGGTTACTGTTTTCGTGTTACTAATCCGCTGGCTAATGTTGCGACTGTTTAACGGCATTAACGGCGATATGGTAGGCGCTACCATCGAAGGAGGAGAGCTTTGGCTACTGATCTTACTGTGGAGCTGGTGGCAGTTCGCCACGGTATCACCGCTTGGAATTTAGAGCGCCGTTATCAAGGCCAGCAGGATATTCCGCTGCTGTTTCCCGAGGCTGAAGATGGGTTGCTGGCACTGCGTGACGCACTGGCGCATGAGCGGTTCGATGCTATCTATTCAAGCGATCTTAGCCGCTGCCAGCAAACCCTGGAGTGGGCTGACGTCACCAAGGATGGCGTGCCGCTTGTACTTGAGCAACGCCTGCGTGAGCTTGATTTTGGAGAGTACGAAGGCAAAGTTTACGATGAGCTGAAAGACTTGCCCCATTACCGTGCCTGGATTGATAGCGTGGGCGAGCTGCAAATTCCCGGCGGAGAATCGGCGGCCCAACTGCGTGAGCGTTTAGGCGCTTGGTTGCATGATCTGGCTCTGGCTACGAATGGCCGCGTCGACGGCCATAAAAAGATTCTGGCCGTCACCCATGGTGGCGTGATTCGTGAGCTGCGCCGCCGCTTTGAAACGATTCATTTCTGGGACGGTACCGTGCTCCAAGCCCAAGGCAGGCGCTGGCAGCTTATTTATCAGCAAGACGACCATGGAAAAGGGGAATGGCAATGCAGCTCTTCATCGGCGGTGCCTGCGCTGGCAAACGTGACGCTGTAACCGCACGCTTTCCCACCGCAAACGGGTGGCGGCTTGATGCTGCTAAGCCCTTCAGCGATAGCCAGCAAGCGCTCGTAGCCGACATGCCGCTTGTTATCACAGGTGTGCTTGAATGGCTTAGCGTTGCACTTGAGCGTGACGATAACGATGCCCTGCGCCAGCAGTGGCAGAGCGATATGGCAGCACTCTGCCAGCGCGCCGAAGAGCTAAACGCACCGTTAATCATCATTGCCAACGAAGTTGGCCGTGGGATTGTGCCCATGCAGCCCGAGCAGCGCCGCCTGCGCGATCTTAATGGCTGGTTTGTTCAGGATGCTACTGCCCAGGCTGAACAGGTGTGGTATGTCCGGCATGGGTTGGCGATGGCGGTTAAGTAGTTAGCTAAGCTTGGCTCCGCCAGCGCTGCAAGCCAATCATTAGCAAATGCACTGGCAGGTAGACTATTACGGGCCAGAGCAGCGAGAGTAGAAACAGATAGAGCAACGGGTTGAGGCTGTCCTGGGGTTGGCCGAAGGGCCCATGCACCCAATTGATATTGCGCTCGGCTTCGGTAAGCAGATAGGTCAATGGCACCACAATCCAGGTTAGTAGGGTCTGCCACAGCAGGGCGCGGCGTGCATAGCCAAGCCTGGCTATGCCGATGCCAGCCACCAGCGGCAGTACCACGTGGTAGAGCGACATGGCTCGCGCCATGAGGGGATGCTCCGGGTCAAACATATACTCGGTGCCGCCGATAGGATGCACGCCAGTGAGCGCAGCCGTGGCGACGTCCAGGCTCCATAAACTGCCGACCAGTGCCACCGCTAGCCATTGCATCGACATCAGAGTGCGCTGCTCGCTCCACAGTGCCACCAATAGCAGAAAACTTGCCACATTACACAGCCAAAAGAAGTTCTGCGCTCCCAGCAGCACTACGTAGCTTGGTGCCCAGACCAGGATCCACAGTGTAAAAGCCAGCTTTAACCAGCGTGGCACACCGGCTGCCGAGAAATCGATCATGGCCTTCTCCTGTTCCGTGCACTGCCTTTACTCTAGCAGCTCATCATGAATTGACCTCTCTTGGGCAAGTTGCTAGCTTACGCCCACTCTCAGGTGCTGGCGGTGGATTAAAGCCGCTAGTGAAACGGGAAGTTGGTGAACGCTTTGCGTGATTCCAACGCTGCCCCCGCAACGGTGATCGAGATAAGAACGGCTAAGACGCCACTGTGCTAACGCACGGGAAGGTGGTCGTTCGGAAAGAATGAAGACATCTTTCGCTCGTCAGCCCGGAGACCGGCCCGAGAGTAATGGTTCAACCTGAACCGATATATGCCGAGGCGCGGTGGGTGCTCTCAGGGCGATTAACGGTGGCGCGATGCGATCATACAGCGCGACCGAGACTCCCTTGTTTGATCCTCCGTTCGGTCAAAAAAATGCGCTGTGCGGGTGAGCACACGAGCAAGGGGTCTCACATGAACCACCGTTTCCACACCACCGCCAAACGGGCGGCGTTTAGTATGGCTGCTTTACCGCTAGCCTTTCACATCCAAGCCGAAGCCCAATACGCCGAAACAGCGACCGATTTGGCCACGCTTGATCCTGTCGTCGTTACCGCTGCGTTAGCGCCCCGCACTGCTAATGAAAGCCTCTCTTCCGTTAGCGTGCTGGATGAAGCCACTTTCCGCCGCCAAGACCCCACCAGCCTGACGGATCTTCTGCGCGGCCAGCCGGGCGTTGATGTCACGAGTAACGGCAGCTTTGGCAAAAGTAGCAGCGTTTATCTACGCGGTGCGCCCAGCGATGCCTCCGTGCTAATGATTGACGGTATCCGGCTACGATCCGCCACGGCGGGCGGTGCTGCATTTCAGTACTTGGATCCGCGTATGTTTGATCGTGCGGAAATCGTGCGCGGTCCCCGCGGTAGTCTTTACGGAGCGGATGCCGTCGGCGGCGTGATACAGCTTTTTACCCCTGAGGGTGACGAAGAGGGGCCGCAACCGAGAATGTCAGTCGGCGGTGGTTCATTCAATACCCCGCGGTTAAGCGCAGGCGTTTCAGGGCGCGAGGGGGGCACGCGTTACAGCTTTGCCGCTAGCCATTTCAATACCGATGGCCAGCCCATTCGTCGGGGTGGTGAGGACAAAGGCTACGACAATACCTCAGCGCTAGCCCGCGTTGCGCATACCTTTGAGAGTGGCGCTGAAGTCGGCGTGTTGGCACTGCGCGTTCGTGGTAACAACGAATATGACGGTGGAGAGAATGACTTCGTCCAGCAGGTAGCAGGCGTCTACGCTGAGTTGCCGGTAACCGATATGTGGCAGAGCCGACTGACCCTTAGCGAAGCCCGGGATGAGCTGGACACGCGAGACAATTTTGGCGACTCAATCATCGATACCCGCACGCAAACCGCCCGTTGGCAGAACAACATTCAGTTTGGTGCCCATGAGTTGATCGCTGGCGCTGAAATCAGCGAAGACCGCGTTTCAAGCACCAACGATTTTGACGTTACCAGCCGTGATAACAAAGCAGTGTTTACCCAAGGGTTACTCGACTTTTCGCCGTTCGCCATTCAAGCAAGCCTGCGTTATGACGATAACGAAGCCTATGGTGATGAAGTCACCGGCAGCTTGGCGCTGGGCTACGATCTGGATAACTACCACACGCTGCGTGCCAGTGTAGGTACTGCGTTTAAAGCACCGAGCTTCAATGACCTTTATTGGCCGGATTCGGGTAACCCTGATCTCAATCCGGAAACCTCTGAAACCGTCGAGGTGGGCGTTCGCGGCCAATACAGCCAGTGGTTCTGGGACTTGGCCGCCTTTCAAAACGACTACGACGACATGATTGCCTGGGCGCCAACGTCGAGTGGCTTATGGGCGCCGCAAAACGTTAACAGCGCGCGTATACGCGGGGCTGAGCTGTCAAGCGGCGTAGAGGTCAACGACTGGACACTCCAAGCTGCCTTCACCTACCTGGATCCGGAAGACCGGGCAACCGGCAATCGATTAGCCCGCCGGGCCACTCAAAGTGTGCGATTGGATGCAGATCGGGAACTTGGCGATTGGTCGTTGGGGGGCTCCCTAGTAGCGCAGAGTTACCGTTACGATAACACCACCAATACCCAGCGTTTAGGAGGCTATGGGCTGGTTAACCTGCGCGCTGGCTGGCAGTTTGCGCCACTCTGGAGCGCTCGTGTTACGCTAGAAAATGCCTTTGATAAAGAGTATTCAACCACCCGTGATTACATCAACGCTGGCCGAGCAGGGTTCTTGAGTGTTCACTTTGGCCAATAGAAAAAGTGGTTTTGCGCGCGGGGCCCTGGGCCTCGCACTACTGCTGATGGCGTCCGCTGCCCCGGCACACGAGCACTCGCGCTGCGCAGTGGATGATCGTGACCGTGAGGTCTGTCTGTATAATGCTGCTCAGCGAATAGCCACGCTCTCCCCTGGCGCAACCGAGCTGACCTACGCGGCTGGCGCAGGGGATCAAGTGGTCGCCGTCGTCTCGTATAGCGACTATCCCCCGGAAGCCAAACAAGTGGCGTCAGTGGGCAGCCATACCCGAATTGATTTAGAAAAGCTGGTGGGGCTGGCACCCGATATAGTGATTGGTTGGGTGACGGGTAACCCCGCCGAACAGCTTGAAACCCTTGAAGCCCTGGGCATGCCAGTGTTCTATATCGAGCCCCGCGATGTAGAAGGCGTGGCCAGCACCATTGAGCGCTTGGCAAGGTTGGCAGGCACAGAAACAGTGGGGCAAGCAGTGGCCGACAATTTCCGCAATACCATGAACGCCCTTGAAGAGCGCTATCGAGACCGGGAGCCGGTACCCACGTTTTACCAAGTGTGGGATGAGCCGCTAATGAGCGTTAACGACCAGCACCTGATCGGCCAAGTGGTTGAGATTTGTGGCGGTGAGAATGTGTTTGGCGAACAGGCACGCCTGGTACCGCGTATCGATGACGAAGCCGTGCTGGCAGCGAATCCTGAAGCGATTGTTGCCGGTGGCATGGGGGAAGAGAATCGCCACTGGCTGACGCACTGGGAGCAGTATCCCAACTTGACGGCGGTTGCGGAAGATAACCTCTTTTTTGTGCCGCCTTCACTGATTCAACGGCCCACACCGCGACTGATGGAGGGCACCCAGATCCTCTGTGAGAAGCTCGACATCGCCCGCCAAAAACGTGAGCGCAGTTAATGCTCGCACGCCTGGGCCTCCCGCTTAGTCTGCTATTACTAGCGGCCTTGGCTTCGCTGGTCATCGCCATGGGTGTCGGCAGTGCGCAAATCTCTCCTGCGCAAATTTGGCAGGTGTTGATGGGTGACAGTGTGCAAGGCCAGGGCGATGCCTTGGCGCGTACCATGGTGATCGAGCTGCGCTTGCCCAGAGCGCTCTCGGCTTTTGCCGTGGGCGGTTTGTTGGCGGTAGCGGGGGCGTTGATGCAGGTGTTGCTGCGTAACCCCCTGGCAGACCCTTACGTGCTTGGTCTTTCCGGTGGCGCCTCGATTGGCGCACTGGCGGCCATGCTAGGAGGACTTGGCGGACTGGCGATTTCAGGCTCGGCATTTGGCGGCGCACTGCTCTCGACGTTTTTAGTCTTTGGTTTGGCCCATGGCAGCGGCGGCTGGACGCCTTCGCGGCTGCTGCTCACCGGCGTGGTGGTCGCAGCGGGGTGGGGCGCAGTAATTACACTAATGCTGGCGTTGAGCCCCGCCGAACACCTGCCGGGTATGCTTTACTGGCTCATGGGTGATCTCTCCTATGCGCGTACGCCTTGGCCGCCGCTACTGCTGTTACTGGCTACCTGCGTGGTGCTGATTCCGCTCGGGCGGAGCCTGAATGTGCTGGCCCGTGGCCCGCAGCAAGCCGCCGCGCTGGGCGTTGCGGTCAGACCGCTTGAGTGGTGTATCTATATTGCCGCCAGTCTGCTGACTGCTGCTGCCGTTACTACCGCAGGCAGCATTGGTTTTGTCGGTCTAGTGGTACCTCATATGCTGCGTTTACTGCTAGGCAATGATCAACGGCTGATACTGCCCGCCTGCGCACTGGCGGGTGGCACGCTGTTGGTGCTGGCCGATACCCTGGCGCGCACCATGATCGCCCCGGAACAGTTGCCCGTAGGAGTAATCACCGCGCTATTAGGTGTGCCTACCTTCCTGTTTCTGCTCTACCGGAGCCGCTGATGAGCGTACTGGCTACCCGTAATCTCATCATCGATGTGCCTGGCCGCGAAGGCGGTACGCAGCTTAATATAACCATCGAACCAGGGCAGGTGTGGGGTGTGTTAGGGCCTAACGGTGCGGGAAAAACGACGCTATTACACACCTTAGCTGGCCTGCAAGCGCCACGTTCAGGCAGTGTTCAGCTCAACGATTCAGCGCTTGGCCAACTGCGCCGCCGCCATGTTGCTCAGTGCTTGGGGTTAGTGTTTCAAGATCGCCAGGATGGGTTTCCAGCAACCGTGTTGGAAACCGCGCTGATTGGCCGTCACCCTTATCTATCGCCTTGGCAGATGGAGGGGGCTGAAGACTACGCCCGCGCGGAAGCCGCCCTTGAGCGCCTGGATGTTGCGCACCTGCGTGACCGTCTGGTAAGCACTCTTTCCGGTGGCGAGCGCCAGCGGGTGGCGATTGCCACGGTGCTGACGCAAGCGCCCAATGTGTGGCTAGCGGATGAACCCACCAACCATCTGGATCTTCATCACCAGAGTGCCGTGATGGCGCTAATGGCAGAACAGGCCATTCAGGGGCAGGCGGTCATCATGTGTTTACACGACCTAAACCTTGCTGCCCGCTGGTGCGACCATGTGCTGTTGCTTTATCCCAATGGTGAGGCGTGCTGGGGCCCGCGGGATAGCATGCTGGAGCCCAGTGCGCTGGAAGACCTCTACCGCCAAAAGCTAGCGGTAGTAGAGGTGGATGGTGCACCGGTGTTTGTGCCGATAAAGGGGTGATACTTACTGCTCCAGCTCTTCCCGCCAGGAGTGGCGTGGTTCAAAGCCGACCAGACGACGGGCCTTTTCGATGCAGTAGAAGGTTTCGAATTCGCCCATTTCGCGCTTGATGGGTACGCCGGAGTAGAAGCGCTCTATCACTTGTGCATTGGTCAGGCCCACTGACAGTTCGTTATTGGCGACGTTAAATGCCTGGTAGCCAAGGCCATCCGTTTTCAGGCAGCAATCGACCATCTGGCCCAGGTCGCGAGCGTCGATGTAGGCGAATATATTGCGGCGGCGCAGGGCGGGATCATCCATGTAAGCTGGGAAATCCTGACGGTACTCGTGGGGCTCGATAACGTTGTTGATGCGCAGGCCGTAAATGTCGATGCCCGAGCGCGCCTGGAAGGAGCGTGCCGTTACTTCGTTAACTACCTTACTCATGGCGTAGCTATCTTGAGGCACGGTGGGGTGCTCTTCATCGACGGGCAAGTAGTCGGGTTTTTGCTCGCCATCAGCGAAGCAGACACCGTAGGTGGTCTCGCTAGAGGCGAAGATAACCTTGGGAATGCCCAGCTTGGTGGCGGCATCAAGAATGTTGTAGGTACTTAGGGTATTGATGCGGTAGGTCTCGTTGTCCGGCCGATGCAGAATGGCTGGTATGGCCGCGAAGTGGACTATCGCATCATAACGCGGCACGCCGGTGCCGGGTTCCAGCTCATCGAACCCAGCGTAGGCTTGGCAAGCATTAAACACTTGCCCAGCATCGGTCAGATCGGTTTTCAGAGTAGTAATACCGGGCACATCAGATGCCACCCAGTCCAAATTGGTGACGCGGTGGCCTTGATCGCGAAGATAAGCGGTCGCATGGCGACCAGCTTTGCCACTGCCGCCGGTGAACAGAATACGCATATGAACTCCACCAATGAATAGAATGAGCTACCCCACCTTAGCAAAGAAAAATCCTCACCTCCGAAAATGATTTTGTGTTCTACACTAAAAATGATTCGGAACCTTGTTGATCCGATCGATCATCGTCTGATCCTAACAATAGCGTGTCCACAAAAACGGGAGGTCGTTATGGTCAATCATGTTTGGGGGCTTCTCCATCATCCTGAACGGGAGTGGTATAAGATCAGTGAGGAGCATGAGTCTGTCAGTCATCTCTATGCTCACCATGTCCTGTTACTCGCTGCCGTTCCTGTTGTCTGTGCCCTGATAGGCACCACCCAGGTAGGCTGGACTTATGGTGGTTCGGAAACCTATAAAGTCTCCCTTGCCAACGGTATTGCCTTAGGCGTGGCTTTTTATGCGCTGATGCTAATGGCTGTGGGGGTGGTGGGGAGTGTGATCCATTGGATGGCCCACCGTATTGAGAATCGACCTAGCCGCCGCGACTGTATTATCTTCGCAGGTTATATTGCGACCCCGATGTTCCTCAGCGGCGTTTTTGCGCTATATCCGGTTTTCTGGTTGTGTGTGCTAGGGATGGTGATCGGCCTGCTCTATAGCACCTATCTGCTCTACAAGGGAACGCCCAGCTTTCTGGGAATCAGTCATAAGCAGGGGTTTATTCTGTCGACCACGACGCTGGGTATCGGTGTTTTGGTGCTGGAGGCGCTGCTTGTCGTCGTTGTACTTCTGTGGAGTATGGGCACGGACCACAGCGTGGTTTGGCATTTTTTCCGGTGAATGGGCACTGTAGCGCCGGGGGGGGGGCACGAAAGTTTGCGCTGTCGGTAACCGGGCATTTTTCCTAGCAGACTAGGAGCTAGCTAAATCGCACTGTGAAAACGCATGACTTGCTTGCCATCGACAGGATCATCGATCACATGGGCATATACCCCAAAGGTCTGTTGTAGCCTATTAGGCGTGAGTATGTCTTGGGGGAGGCCGCTATCGATTAGGCGGCCGCCATCCATGACGCCGATGCGGTCACACTCCATGGCTTGGTTAAGATCATGCAGTGAGATAACCACCGTGATCGGTAGTTGCCTGACCAATTCAAGAATCGAAAGCTGGTGGCGAATATCCAGATGATTGGTGGGTTCATCCAACAGCAGAATTTTAGGCTGTTGTGCCAGCGCTCGGGCAATATGCACTCTCTGGCGCTCACCGCCAGAGAGGGTATGCCAAAGGCGATCGGCCATGTGCGCCATATCCACATCTGCCAGCGCCTGTGCCACGATGGCATCATCTTCCGTTGACCAGGGACGCAACGCGGAAAGGAACGGTGTACGACCCAGTGATACCACTTGGTGCACGGTAATGCGGTCGGTAGTGTCCGCCTGCTGTTCCACCAAGGCAACGGATTGTGCGATCGCCCGTTGCTTGAGCGTGTGCAGGGGCTGGCTATCCATCAACACCCGTCCTGCCTTGGGTTTGTTCAATCCCGCCAACAGACGCAGCAGGGAGGTTTTCCCCGAGCCGTTCGGCCCCACCAGTCCAAAGGTCTGGCCGGGCTCGACGGTAAGATTGACGTCAGCAAGCAGTGGCGTGCCGTGTACTGACCACGCAAGCTGTTCAGCCGTTAATCGCATTAAGACCTCTTGCCGCGAACCAGAATCAGCGCAAAAGCGGGCGCGCCGATCAGTGAGGTAATCACCCCGATGGGGAGTACTTGGCCGGAGATCAGCACCCGGGAAAGAATATCCGAACCGATCAAGAACACGGCGCCTGCCAGGGCGGTTGCTGGTACAAGTCGGGTATGGCGGCTCCCCACGATAAAACGCATCGCGTGAGGGATCACCAGGCCAACAAAACCAATCGCCCCCACGATAGACACCATCACGGCCGTGACCAGAGCCATGGCGATAATCAGCATGCCGCGCACTGGGCGCACCGCGATGCCCATGGAGGCGGCGCTGTCGGCACCGAAGGTAAATGCATCCAGGGAGTGCCGGTGCCACAGGCAAACCAGCAGCCCGAACAGCGCAGCAGGCACCGCCAAGGATACATCGGCCCAGCGTACCCCGGATAGATTGCCCATCAGCCAAAACATGATGCCCCGGGCCTGCTCGGCGCTCGCTGACTTGGTAATGATAAAAGCGGTCAGCGCATTGAACAGCTGCGATCCTGCGATGCCCGCCAAAATAATTGCCCCGGCGGCCTGAACGCCGCGCCCGCCACCCACACCGCTGTTGGCTGCATGGGCGAGCATCACCACGATACCAAAGGAGAGCAGGGCGCCAATAAAGGCGCCTAGGGAGAGCGAAAGCGCTCCAGCGCCCACTCCGGCGACTGCCACCGCGACTGCTCCGGTAGAAGCCCCAGCGGAAATACCCATCAAGTAGGGGTCGGCCAGGGGGTTGCGCAGCAGCGCCTGCAGTACGACCCCGGCCAGGGCCAAGCTGGTGCCGCAACAGGCGGCAACCACGGCGCGACTGAGACGATAGTTCCAAATAATGCCCGCGTCGATTCGGTCAACCGGGTAATCCGTTCCTATCAGCTGGTTGGCGAGCACTTTGACAATGGTATCCACGGGAATCGGCGTCTCGCCGATGGCGGTGCCCGCGACCAGTGCCGTCACAAGCACGAGCGGCGTTATCCATAGCCAGCGCAACCCGAAGTGTGCGGAGGAAACCCTCGTTAGCGCTATGCTCATTCGTTAAACGACATATTGGATAGTGCCTCGGCAAGTGATTCAAGGCCGTAAATAGTGCGCATAGTGGCGCTCATGGCGTGGGCGTCCATCTCGACGATACGATTATTTTTAACCGCGTTCATCTCGCGGGTGACCGGGTCACTATGTAAAAACTCACGTTTTGCTTCAATGTCATCGGCAGGGAAGCGGCGGCGATCCATACTGGCGATAACAAGCACATCGGGGTCGGCTCTGGCGATGCTTTCCCAGCCCACCGTGGGCCACTCTTCGTCAGACTCGATGACATTACGAATGCCGAGTTTTTCCATCATATACCCTGGTGCCCCCAGTTGCCCCGCCACGAAAGGGCTAACCCCCAGATCTGTCGATGAAAACCAGAATGCCGCCGACAAGTCTTCCGGTAAATCAAGGCTGCTCGCCAAGTCGATAGCGCGCTGTTCGCGGGCGGTAAGGTCGGCTATCAGCGCCTCGCCAGCGTCCTGAACATCGTAGATCTCGGCTAACTCGGTGATCCCTTTATAGATGGAGTCAGTCGAGAAGGCGGCGGTGCGGGTGCCATCGCCGCCGGTAGAGTTATCCTTGGTGTCGCAATCGGCGGGCATAATATAGGTATTAATACCCAGCTCATGAAACTGCTCACGGGTGGCGACACTGCCGGTGGGGCCCACGTGCCACTCATACTGCACCGCCACCAGATCAGGCCGTTTATTGACCACGGCCTCGAAGCTCGGGTCGTCGTTGGCGATCCGCTCGATCGCTTCATTGGCATCAGCAAACTGGGGAAGAACCGGATTAAACCAAACCGAAGTGCCATTCACTCGATCAGCGAGCCCCAGCGAATAGAGAATCTCCGTAGCTGACTGGCCAACCGTCACCGTTCGCTCCGGGGGGGACGTCACACTGAAGTCAACGCCGCAATTGGTTAGCGTAAGGGGGTAGTCGGTGGAGGCGTAAGCCGCCTGTGCAAGGCCAACAGCGCTCGCGGCGATGGCCATGGTCAATCTCAACATCATGTACACTCCCGTGCATGATGAGCTCCGCATTCGGGCAGAAAATACTGACCGAGCCACTTCGCTCGATGTAAGTAATATATCGGCAGTTCTCCTGACTGACGGGTCATGGCTAGCTCGCCTTCCCAGACTCTGTGTCCAGTGGCATTAAAGAGCATCGCTCGCCGCCTACAGTTGCGGGGGCAGTTCCGGTTCGCGGCAAGCCGCGGCGGATTCTCTATTAAGTTCCGTTGGGAACACCGACACTGGCCATTCTAGGTTGCAGATGGATAGCGAACAACAGAAAGCCTAAGGATCTTATGAGTTCTTGTTTAAAATGATATGTTATAACATTGTATTATGTAGGAGCGTAAAAATCCAACTGTATCCTTAGCGTAAGTGATATATGCCCTCGCAAAGTTAATAGCTTGCAACAAATTGGCCTCGCCGCCGCCCCTTCCTCTATACTGAACACCTTTTCTGTTCCCACTTCTTTATGAATGATTTTATTAACATTTGGCTAGATGCCATGAATCATATTCAAGTTCCATGCTCCCCAGATCAGTTGGCTAGTAGTGATCGGTTAGCGGGCTTGGCCAGCACGGGAGGTGCCGGTGAGTGAGTTCCCCTTTGCTGCGGTGGTCGGCCAGGAGTCGCTGAAGACCGCGCTGCTCCTTAACGCCATTAACCCGCGCATCGGCGGGGTATTGATTAGTGGGCCAAGGGGCAGCGCTAAATCCACCTTAGCTCGGGCGCTGGCCGCCATTCTGCCCAGCGATAGCGAAGGAAAACATGCCCCTTTTGTCACTCTGCCGCTGGGTGCCAGCGAAGACCGGCTGGTTGGCAGTCTGGATCTGCAAAAGGTACTGGCCAATGGCGAAGCTACCTTTCATGCCGGGCTGCTGGCTAAAGCCGACGGCGGGGTGCTCTATGTGGATGAAGTCAATCTGCTACCGGATACCCTGGTTGATTTGCTGCTAGACGTGGCCGCCAGCGGTACCAATATTGTTGAGCGCGATGGCATTAGCCACTCCCACCCGGCGCGCTTTAGCCTGATCGGCACCATGAACCCGGACGAAGGCGAGCTGCGCCCTCAGTTGCTTGACCGCTTTGGCCTCTGCCTTGAACAGGCTGGAACCATAAGCATCGACGAGCGCATTGCCATTGTGCAGCAACGGGAAGCCTTTGACCGCGACCCCACTGGCACGCTCGAACGCGTTGAGGATGCCCAGGCCGCTCTGGCCGGGCGCATTGCTAAAGCGCAGTGCTTGCTCAAAGAGATCACCACCGACACCTGGGTGTATCGAACGATTGCCAACTGCTGTGAAGCCGCGGGCGTTGAAGGCCTGCGGGCAGACGTTACCTGGCACCGCGCCGCCCAGGCCCATGCTGCCTGGCGTGGTGTGGCTAGCGTGGAGCAGCAGGATATCGACACCGTTGAACCCTGGGTGTTGGCTCATCGGCGTACCCAACCGCCTGAGCAGAGCCCGCCATCATCTCCACCTAATGGAACACCTTCGAAAGATGAGAGCGGTTCGTCGTCGGGCAATAACGCATCGACCGCTGGTTCATCCCCACAGAGCGCTGAACAGGGCCAGTGGGGCGCAATGCCTCCCATAGCCCAGGAAGCGATTATCCAGCCAGCGGTGAAATTGCCCGATAGCGAAGATCTTTTTAAGCTGGCCAACCGCACCGATACCACCGCTAGCGCGGGAAAAGGGGGGGCGTTGGGCTGGGGGCGTTCTCAAGTGGCAACTTCACGGCTGGACGGGTTCGCAACGCTGATCGCCAATCGCGGCCAGTGGCCCTGGCAGCAGCTAAAGATGCGCAAGACCCGCGCTGGGCAGGCGACGGCACACCTGGTACTTCTGGATACGTCGGGTTCCACCCTGGGTCAGCGCCTGCTGGGCCAGGCAAAGGGGCTGGTCGAGTCGCTAGTCAGCCAAGCCTACGCCGCGCGGGAGCAGGTCGCGGTGCTGGGGTTTGGCAACGGCGGCGTGGTGCCGATACTCTCTCGCCGCCGAGCGCCCAAAAACGCACGGGGCACTCTGGATAGTGCCAAAGGCGGTGGCGGCACCCCGCTGCGGGAGGCGATTATTGAAGCCAAGCGGCTGATCCGCCAGTGGCAGCGCCGCGAGCCCGGCCTGAAGGTGCGCACCTATCTGATCACCGATGGCCGCACCCGGGAAACCGTTGACGATCTCGCCCCGCTAGCGGACTGCCTGGTGATCGACACCGAACAATCCAAAGTCAAACGCGGGCAGGGCGCACGCATCGCCCAGCAGTTGGGCGCGCGTTACTGGCCGGCCTCGTTTGGCAGACCCTTTATGGCGCATACTGTTTTTGCACATCAACCTGGGAACTTCTCATGAGCGACGCAAGCCATTTAGATCGCATGCAGCGCAAAAAAGACGTGGTCGACGAGCGCATCAGCAAGGCGACGGAAGAGCGGGGCGTGCTGATTCTGCTGAAAGGCAACGGCAAGGGCAAAAGCAGCTCCGCCTTCGGCACCATGGCGCGCTCACTGGGGCACGGCCAGCAGTGCGCGGTGATCCAGTTCATCAAAGGCCGCCGCGAAACCGGCGAGTACCTGTTTTTTCGCGACCATCCCAAGCTCGACTGGCACATCATGGGCCACGGTTTTACCTGGGAAACCCAGAACCGCGAGCGGGATATCGAGGCTGCCCAGGCCGCCTGGGCCGTCGCCCAAGGGCTGCTGGAGAACCCCGCCTATCATATGATCGTGCTGGACGAGATGAGCTATATGTTCAAGTACGGCTATCTCGACCCCGAGCCGGTAGTGGAAGCGCTTAAGCGCCGCCCGGCGCACCAGAACGTCATCATTACCGGGCGCACCATGGCCACGCCGCTTCAGGAAATCGCCGATACCATCAGCATCGTTCAGGATGAGCGCCACGCCTTTCGCGGCGGCGTCAAAGCCCAGGCAGGGATCGAATACTGATGACGACGCCAACCGCTCGCTGCCCCGCGCTGTTTATCGCTGCCCCGGCCTCAGGCCAGGGCAAAACCACCGTCACGGCGGGCCTGGCGCGCCTGCTGCGCAACCAGGGCAAGGTGGTGCGGGTGTTCAAGACCGGCCCGGACTACCTGGATCCGCAGATACTCGCCCAGGCCTCCGGTCAGCCGGTGGATCAACTGGATCTATGGATGGCAGGCGAAGCCTACTGCCGCCAGCGCTTTTATGACGCCGCCTGTGAAGCGGACTTGATCCTGGTGGAAGGCGCCATGGGGCTGTTCGACGGCGAGCCCTCCAGCGCTGATCTGGCGGCCCTGTTTGATATTCCCATGGTGATCGTCATGGATGTAAAAGGCATGGCCCAGACCGCCGCCGCGCTGGTCTCTGGATTGGTCGGCTTTCGCGACGACATCCATATCGCCGGGCTTATCGCCAATGCCTGCGGCTCGGCCCGCCACCGCGAGCTGATCGAAGGGGCGCTGCCAGCGACAATCCCTCTGCTGGCCGCTATGCCCCGCGACCCCGCGCTGTCACTCCCCGAACGCCACCTGGGCCTCGTGCAGGCGGCGGAGATTCGCGAGGATCTGGAAGCCCGTTTTGAAGCCGGTGCTAAAGCGCTGGAAGCGGCTGGGCTGCTTGAATCACTTGCAGCGCTTTCGCCGGTAACTTTTACCGCACCACAAGAACAGCTTGCGGCCGTTAAGCCGTTGCTCAAAGGCCATACCATTGGCGTGGCCCGGGACGCCGCTTTCAGCTTTGTCTATCAGGCCAACCTTGACCTGCTGGAGCAGATGGGCGCGACGCTGCGCTTCTTTTCGCCGCTGACGGATAGCCGCCTGCCCGAATGCGACGCCCTCTGGCTGCCGGGGGGCTACCCGGAGCTTCACGCTCAAACGCTGGCGGATAACGGCGCCATGCGTTCGGCTATTGAGGCTTTCTACCGCGCCGACAAGCCCATTCTGGCCGAGTGTGGCGGGCTGCTGTACTGCCTGGAAACCCTGACCGACTACGACGATATTACTCATACCATGCTGGGCCTGCTGCCCGGGCAGGGGGCCATGCGCGGGCGCCGCGGCTGCCAGGGGATGCAAACCGCCGAGCTGCCGGAAGGCCCGGTTCGCGGCCATGCGCACCACCGCTCCATGGCGGAAGGCACCCTCGAGCCGATTGGCCACGGCCGCCGCCAGCGGCACCCCGCGCCGGGGGAGGCGATTTACCGTCAAAAGCGCCTGACGGCGACCTATTTGCATCTGTTTTTCCCCAATAATCCTGACGCTGTGGCAAGGCTCTTTTCTGCCAGCCCGGCGTACTGCGAACCGCAACACAGCGAGGCATTTACCCATGCAATTGAATAAGATTCCTGCCACGGTCGTGACCGGTTTCCTGGGCAGCGGTAAAACCACGCTGCTGGCCAATATTCTGCGTCAGGTGACCGGCAAGCGGATCGCCGTGATCGTCAATGAGTTCGGCGAACAGGATATCGACTCCAGCCTGCTGCGCAGCTGTGCGCTGGGGTGTGAAGAGGGTAGCGAAGGCGGGCAGCTAGACGGTGAAGACGGCAGCATCTATGAACTGGCCAACGGCTGTATCTGCTGCACCGTGGAAGAAGAATTTCTGCCGGTCATGAAAAAGCTGGTCGCCCGCCGCGACGATATCGACCACATCCTGATCGAAACCAGCGGCCTGGCGCTGCCCAAGCCGCTGGTGCAAGCGTTCAACTGGCCCGACGTCCGCCAGCACTGCACCGTGGATGCGATTATTACCGTGATCGATGGCCCCGCCGTGGCCGCCGGCCGCTATGCCAGCGACGTGGAGAAGGTGGCCGCCCAGCGCCTCGCCGACGAGAGCCTGGATCACGACCCCAGCCTGCGCGAGCTGCTCGATGACCAGCTCAGCGCGGCGGATCTGGTGCTGGTCAGCAAGGCCGACCTGCTCAGCCCGGAAGAGCGCACAAAGGTGGAAGCAGTGATTCAGGCGCGGGTGAGTGCCTCGGTGAAAACGCTATTTATCGATCAGACCCAGACCGCCGACACCACCCAGCTGGAAGCGCTGATGGGCATTGGTGCGGCCAGCGAAAAAAACATCGATAGCATCACCAATCACCACGATAAGCACCACGCCGAAGGCGCTCACCACGACCACGCCCACGATAACTTTGATTCCTGCGTGATCACCCTGGGCGAAGTCGATGGCGACATCCTGGTCGACAAGCTCCAGCAGCTGCTGAAAAGCCACGAGATCTACCGCGCCAAAGGCTTTGCGGCGATCCCCGGTAAACCGATGCGCCGAGTGATCCAAGCGGTGGGCGAGCGCCTGGAAGGCTACTTCGACCGGCTGTGGAGCCAGGACGAGACGCGCCAGACCCAGTTGGTGATCATCGGCAAATCGCTGGACAGCCAACTGCTGCAGGACGAACTTGCCGCGGCTGAAATGAACCCAGAACAGGCGCATACGGCTAGCTAATGCACTTATTTGCCGCCAAGCCCGGAGGCTTTGTCGATGATGAAGGCATCATTGACTTGCAACAGAGCCCCGCCGAGGTCGTGATACTCTCCGCCGCCGATAGCAACCTGTCGGCGCTGGCCCAGGCGGTGGATCGTCTGGGCGAGGCTTACCCCTCGGTGCGACTGGCCAACTGGATGAACCTGGTAAAACCGGCCGCCTATGATCTCTACGAAGATCGGGTGCTGGAAAAGGCTCAACTGGTCATCGTCTCGCTGCTCGGCGGCAAGGCTTACTGGCAGTACGGCCACGAACGCCTGCTGGCCTGGGCGGCGGCGAAACCCGAGCGCCAGCTGATAATGGTGCCGGGCTGCGATGCCCCGGATGATGCCCTGCTGGAAGACTCCACCATCGCCTTCGATGACGCGTACCGCGTGTGGCGCTACCTGCGAGAGGGCGGTACCGATAACGCCGAGCAGCTGCTGCGCTTTGTCGCCAGCGAGTGTATGGACAGCCAGTTTATAGATAGCCAACTGGGCGACTGGCAGGAGCCCAAAGTCATTCCGCCAGCGGTGATTTATGCGTCCCAGGAGCAGCAGGCGTCCAGCCTCAGCGAGTGGCGCGATCGCCAGGTGCCCGGGCGGCCGGTGTGTCTGCTGCTGTTTTATCGCAGCCATTTGCAGGGGGCGAACACCGCCGTACCCGACGGCTTGCTGGCAGCACTTAAAGACCAGGGGCTTGAGCCGTTGGCGGTGGCCGTGGCGTCCTTGAAAGAAGGGCCGTGCATCGACTTTATCAATCACCTGATTGAGCAGACCGGCGCCATGCTGGTGATCAATACCACCAGCTTTGCGGTCAACCGCAACGCCGACGGGCTGGATGCCCTGGGTGAGGAATTACCCGACAACCTCTTTGTGGGGCGTCCGGTCGTGCTCCAGGCGATTCTTGCCAGCAGCACCTCTGAAGACTGGCAGGGCATGGCCGCCGGGCTGCATAGTCGCGATGTGGCCATGCAGGTAGTGCTTCCCGAGATGGATGGCCGCGTCATCACGCGGGCGGTGGGCTTTAAAGCCGAGGCCCACTACAACCCGCGCTGCCAGCTGGCGGTGACCCACCACGTGATCCACCCGGAGCGGGCCGCTTTTGTGGCCGAGCTGGCGCGGCGCATTTGTTCGCTGCGGCTGACCCCCAACGGCCAGAAGCGTGTTGCGCTGATCATGGCCAACTATCCCAATCGCGATGGCCGGATCGGTAACGGGGTCGGGCTGGATACCCCCGCGTCGACGCTGCAGATTTTAAGCGCATTGAAAGAGGCGGGTTACCCCCTCAGCGAGCTGCCGGAAAATGGCGATGAATTGATCCGCCAGCTTCAGGGGGCGGTGACCAACGATCACGGCAGCCTCGACCAGCGAGCCTGCTGGCAGAGCATCAGTGTTGACGACTACCTGGCCTGGTTTCAAACCCTGCCCACCGAGCTGCAGGAAACCGTATGGACGCGCTGGGGCGCGCCTCACGAAGACCCCAAATGCCGCCAGGGGCGGCTGATGATCGCGGGTATTCGTTTGGGTGAGACCTTTGTGGGTATCCAGCCGGAACGCGACTTTATCGACGATCTCACCCAGTCCTACCACGATATGGAGCTGGCGCCGCCCCACAGCTACCTGGCGTTTTACTACTGGCTGCGCGCGCACTACCAGGTCGATGCGGTCATCCATGTGGGCAAGCACGGCAACCTGGAGTGGCTGCCGGGCAAAAGCATCGCCTTGAGCGCCGACTGCTGGCCGGATATTGCCCTGGGGCCGCTGCCGCACTTTTATCCGTTTATCGTCAACGACCCCGGCGAGGGCGCCCAGGCCAAGCGCCGCAGTCAGGCGGTGATTATCGACCACCTGATGCCGCCCCTGGCGCGGGCCGAACTGTACGGCCCCATGGCCGAGCTTGAAGCGCTCACCGACGAATATTATCAAGCGCTGGATATGGATCCCCGCCGGGAAGCGCTAATACGCAGCCAGATTCTCGCCCACCTGCGTGATACCGGCATTGATCAGGAACTGTCCCACGTGGCAAGCGGTGAATGTGAGGCCGAGATTCTCAACGCGCTGGATACCTTTCTGTGCGACATCAAGGAATCACAGATCCGTCACGGCTTGCACATATTCGGCACGCTGCCGCCGGAAGAGAAGCGGGCGGGCACTTTGGTGGCGCTGTTGCGACTACCCCGGGGCGAAGCGGTGGCAAGCCGCGGCCTGCTGCACAACCTGGCCAGCGATTTAGGCTTGGATTTTGATCCGTTAGCCGCGGGCAACGAGCCCTGGCAGGGGCCTGAGCCGACCATTTTAAGCCAACAGCTCGATACCCCCTGGCGCATCGGGGCGGATGCACGCGAACGCCTGGAGCTGCTGGCCGAACGCTGGGTGGCCGACTACGTATTGGCAGACGGCTGCCTGGATGACCTCGCCCAGGATTACCCCGCTACGGCAGCGCAGCTGCGCTACGCCCGCGACCAGCTATGGGTCACCATGCAGCGCGGCGTCAAGATGGAGATTCAGTCGCTGCTCGACGGCCTGGAAGGCATCTTCGTGCCCGCCGGGCCCAGCGGTGCGCCCAGCCGGGGGCGGCTGGATACGCTACCCACCGGGCGCAACTTTTTCAGCGTGGATAACCGCTCGATTCCATCGCCGGCCGCCTGGACGCTAGGCGAAAAATCCGCTCAGGCGTTTGTCGAACGCTATCTACAGGATCACGGCGACTACCCGCGGCGGCTGGGGCTATCCATCTGGGGCACCGCCACCATGCGCACCGGCGGCGATGACATCGCCCAAGCCTTCGCGTTGATGGGCGTGCGGCCCATCTGGTCGCTGGGTTCCCAGCGGGTGAGCGACTTTGAAGTGATCCCCTCGATGCTGCTCAATCGCCCACGGGTCGACGTTACGCTGCGGGTGTCCGGGTTCTTCCGCGACGCCTTCCCCAACGTGATTCGGCTGTTTGACGCCGCGGTGCAGGCGGTGGCGCGCTATGAAGAGCCGGGCAACAGCAACACCATCCGCGAGGCGGTGCTTTCCCGCCAGCAAGCACTGGAAGAGCAGGGGCTAAGCCCCGAGATGGCCGCCCAGGAGGCGAGCTACCGTATCTTTGGCAGCAAGCCCGGCGAATACGGCGCGGGCCTCAACCGGTTGATTGAAAACCGCTCTTGGGACAGCGCCGACGATTTAGCCGAGGCCTACATGGAGACAGGCGCCTACGCCTACGGTCAGTTTAAGGCCTCCGGCACCGCCGCGCGGGCGGCGTTCGAGCAGCAGCTACAGGGGCTGGATGCGGTGATGCAAAACCAGGATAACCGTGAGCATGATATCCTCGATTCCAACAGCTACTACGCCTTCCAGGGCGGTATGGCCAACGCCACCCGCTCGCTAAGCGGGAAGGCGCCGGAGATTTACCACGCCGACCACGCCAATCCCGCGATGCCCAAGATCCGCACCCTGAAAGAAGAACTGGCGAAGGTGATTCGCTCACGCGTGTTGAACCCCAAATGGATCAACGCCATGCGTGAGCACGGCTACAAAGGCGCCTTTGAGATGGCCGCCACGGTGGACTATCTGTTTGCCTACGACGCCACCACCGACCTGATTGCCGACTACCAGTACGCCCAGGTGAGCGACGCCCTGGTGCTCGATAAAGCCAATCAGCAGTTCCTGCGCGAGCACAACCCGGCCGCCCTGGAAGAGATGGCCGAGCGATTACTCGAAGCCGCCCAGCGGGGCATGTGGCAAGCCCCCGGCGAGCACGGCCAGGCGCTTCAGGATCTGCTGCTGGAAATGGACGAAGCCAAAGAGACCAACGGTCATGTCGCCCAGCCCGCGCATTAAAGGCTGGTGCCCCGGCGCGTGGCGCCCCATGGCCACCGGTGACGGTCTGCTGGTACGCGTGCGCCCACCGCTGGGCCAGCTTTCGCGGGAACAGGTATTGGCACTGTGCGAAGCCGCCGAAACCTACGGCAGCGGTTTGATCGAGCTGACCAGCCGGGCCAATCTGCAACTGCGTGGGGTGACCGACGAAAGCTGGCCGCCGCTGATGGCGTTTCTGGTCGAGCATCAGTTGGTGAGCGACGACCCGGAAGCAGAACGTCAGCCGCAGCTGATGCTGGCGCCCGCCTGGCAAAAGGGCGATGACACCCCTACCATTGCCCGCTTGTTGCAGGCGCGGGGTAGCGAATTAGCCGCCATGCCCGGCAAGGTCGGCATCGCCATCGATGCGGGAAATGCGCCGGTGCTTGGCGACAGCGCCGCTGATTTTCGAATTGAGCGCTCCACGGAAGGCGGCCTGATGGTGCGCCCCGATGGCTACGCGCAAGGCACGGCGGTGAACAATACCGAGGCCGCCGTCGAGCAACTGATACGCCTTACCCACTGGTTCGTAGATACCGGCGGCTGGGAGTCAGGCCGCATGCGGCGGCATACAGCACCGCTGCCCGATTGGGCGCCGGCTGATACCGCCCCTGCACCCCCCGGTGAGAAGCTGGCGCTGGGCGAACATCGCGAGGGCATGGTGGTTGGCCTGCCTTTTGGCCGGGTAGCGGCTGATACACTGCGCGAGGCGGTCTCCCCGGTAAGTGGCTCTCTAACAAGTGCCTCGTTAGTAAATATCAGTGCTGTGCAGGTTACCCCCTGGCGGCGCCTGTTGTTGCAGGATTGCGATACACTACCCGCGATTGATGGCTTGATCCGTCATAATAGTGACCCGCGGCTAGCGATGAACGCCTGCCCCGGCGCGCCCTATTGCGAACAGGCGAGTGTCGCCACCCAGCCGCTTGCCGAGAAGCTAAACGGCTGGGTGGAAGGAACCGTGCATATATCCGGCTGCGCTAAAGGCTGCGCCCGCCAACGACCGGCAGCGCTGTGTCTTACCGGCCGCGATGGTCGCTTTGACGTGATAATCAATGGCCGCGCCGATAGCGCACCGGTTAAGTCAGGCCTCACTGAGAATGAGGCGTTGGATGTTATTAAAAAGCTCAGCGAAAGCCGTTAGGTTTAGCGATATTAAAAAAAATAGTGGCTTATATGCTGGATAGCTGAGTGCCAGGGCAGGTTGTAGCGAGGGTCTTTCGACAGGCCGGAAAATGTTCCCGACATCTCCGGCATTTCCGCCATCCATGGCGGTCAGATGTCGAAAGTAGCGCCCACGGATGAGTTCACAGCGCCCTCGCGGAAACCTGCCCTGGCACGGATGCCTTGCAGACCAGTAACTGCGAATTAGTTTATTTGGAGAGTTTGGGTGCCCTATAAGTATGAAACCAGTGGCCCGGCGATTTACCGGGAGTCGTTTGCGATTATTCGCAGTGAAGCCGAGCTTGGCCGCTTTTCAGTGGAAGAAGAGACCGTGGCGGTGCGCATGATTCACGCCGCCGGGCTGGTGGAATTGGCCGCGCATATTCATTTTCAAAACGACGTGGTCAATAAGGCCCGTGCCGCGTTAGAGCAGGGCGCACCGATCCTCTGTGATGCTCGAATGGTCTCGGAAGGCATCACCCGCAAACGGCTGCCCGCTGACAACGAGATCATCTGCACCCTCAACGATGAGCGCACGCCCGGCCTTGCCCAGGAAATGGCCAACACCCGCTCGGCGGCGGCGCTGGAACTCTGGCGGCCCCACCTGGAAGGCGCCGTGGTCGCCATTGGCAACGCGCCCACCGCGCTGTTTCACCTGCTCAATATGCTCGAAGACCCGGCGTGCCCGCGCCCGGCGGCGATTATCGGCTGCCCGGTCGGCTTTGTCGGCGCGGCGGAATCCAAGGAAGCGCTGTTGGCTAACCCGGCACTGCCCAGCTGTATCGTCCGCGGGCGTCTGGGCGGCAGCGCCGTCACGGTGGCGGCCATCAACGCCATGGCGGATCGCATCGAATGACCCAGGGAACTGTATACGGCGTTGGCCTGGGGCCAGGCAGCCAAGACTTGATGAGCGTGCGCGCTGACCGCCTGATACGCGGGGCGACCCACGTGGCGTATTTCCGTAAAAAGGGCCGCTGCGGCCATGCGCGCACCATCGTGGAGGGCATGATCCCGCCCGGCGCCATCGAGCTGCCCATGGAATACCCGGTCACCACGGAAATTCCCTTTGACGACCCGCGCTACAATGAGCTGCTGGCGGCTTTTTACGAACGCAGCGTGGCCCAGCTGATCGAGATGGCCGAGGCCGGGTGCGATGTGGTGGTGCTGTGTGAAGGCGACCCGTTTTTCTATGGCTCCTTCATGCACCTCTACACGCGACTGCTGAATCGCGTGCCCGTCTCGGTGGTGCCGGGGATTACCGGGATGTCAGCGGCTTGGACTGCTACCGACCAGCCGATTACCTGGGGCGATGACATCCTGACCGTGCTGATGGCCACCCTCCCCGAAGACGCGTTGGCCGAGCGCATCGCCCAAACCGATGCGCTGGTGGTGATGAAGATTGGCCGCAACCTGGCCAAGCTGCGCCGGGCTCTGGTTCACGCTGGCCGCGAAGGCGAAGCCTGGCTGATCGAGTACGCCGCCATGTCGCAACAAAGAGTGCTGCCATTAAGTGAGGTTGGCGAGAGCGTGCCGTACTTCTCGATTGTGCTGATCCATGGCCACGGGAGGCGGCCATGAGCGGCTGGCTGAAAATCGTCGGCCTGGGGCCGGGCTCAGAGGCCATGATTACCCCCGAGGTCACGGCCGCGCTGCTGGAAACCACCGACGTGGTGGGCTATGTGCCCTACGTTAACCGGGTGGCGCCGCGCTCTGGATTAGTCCGCCACGGCTCGGATAACCGCGAAGAGATCCGCCGGGCGGAGCAAGCGCTAGAGTTAGCGCTTGAGGGCCATAAGGTTGTGGTGGTCTCTTCCGGCGACCCCGGCGTCTTTGCCATGGCAGCGGCGGTGTTTGAGGCTTTAGAAGCGGGCGATGCCCAGTGGCGCACGCTGGATATTCAGGTACTGCCGGGCATTTCCGCCATGCTGGCCGCCAGCGCAAGCGTCGGCGCGCCGCTGGGGCACGACTTCTGCTGCATTAATCTATCCGACAACCTCAAGCCCTGGGCGCTAATTGAAAAACGCCTGCGCCTGGCCGCCGAGGCCGACTTCGCCATGGCGTTTTACAACCCACGCTCCAAGGCGCGCCCGGCGGGCTTCGAGCGCACGCTGGACGTACTGCGGGAAGCCTGTGGTCTGGATCGATTGATCATCTTCGCCCGGGCGGTGTCCACGCCGGAAGAGTCGATTCGCGTCACCACCCTAGGCGAGGCGACGCCGGACATGGCCGATATGCGGACCCTGGTCATCGTCGGCTCACAGCAGACGCGCTTGATCGAGCGAGCAGGAGCACCGCTGGTTTATACGCCGCGCTCGACTGATTAAGCGTATTGAAGATTAAGAGGGTCTATCAAGCCAGCTAATCACGTCATCGATGCGATGAACTTCGTGGCGGGGTGGCAGTGCTGGCCTTTCGATCATCACAATAGGCAGGCCGAGGGTTCTTGCCGCGGTGAGTTTGGACGCGGCCCCTTCGCCGCCGGAATTTTTACACACGATGCGCTGGATGCGCTGCGTTTCCAGCAGGGCGAGATCGCCCTCCAGCGTAAACGGGCCTCGATCAATCACGGTGCTGACATCTGGCAGTGGCGGCGGGCTGGTAGGCCGGTCAACCAAACGCAGCACGTAATGGTGCTGGGGCTGGGCGGCAAAGGCCGCAAGGTGTATGCGGCCAATGGCGAGCAGCACTCGCTGGGGCGGGCCCGCCAGGGTGCTGACGGCTTCATCGATACTTGCCACGCTTTGCCACTGGTCGCCCTCAACGGGTTGCCAGGCGGGCCGGGTAAGAGCGACGGCCTTTACGCCGCACTGTGCCGCAGCGGCTAACACGTTGCTGCTCATCTGCGCGGCAAAGGGGTGCGTAGCATCGACTATATGGGTGATGCGCTCCTGGGCCACAAAGGCGGCAAGGCCGCTAACGCCGCCGAAACCGCCAATGCGGCTCGGCAGCGGCTGGGGTTTCGGCGTGGCAACACGACCCGCATAGCTGAAAATGGCGGGAAGCTCGCGCTTGGCAACTGCACTGGCCAGAGCGCTGGCCTCCGAGGTTCCCCCGAGAATTAGGATCTTGATCATGGTTGAAATTTCTCACGCTCCAGTGTGTCAGGCTCCCTGGCTGACCCTGTTAGGCTGGGGGGAGGGTGGCACACAGGGACTAACCGCGGCAAGTCGCGCCGCATTGGAAAGTGCCGAGGTGGTGTTCGGCGCGCGCCGCCATCTGCGCCTTTTGCCGCCCCTAAACGCCGAGGTGATTGAGTGGCCAGTGCCCTTTGCCGATGGCATTTCTGAACTGCTCAATCAGCGCGGCCGCCGGGTGGTGATGCTGGTCTCGAACGACCCATTTTGGTTTGGGGCGGGCACCAGCCTGGCGCAGCATCTCAGCGCAGACGAGTGGCTGGCACTACCAGCACCTTCCACCTTCAGCCTGGTGGCTGCACGCTTGGGCTGGCCGCTGGAGCGCTGCACCTGCCTGGGCCTGCACGCCAAACCGCTGACGCGCATTCGACCTTACCTGCATGCCGAAAGGCGTTTGCTGGTGCTGGTAAGAGACGGCGAAGCGGTGGCCGAATTCGCCTCGTTGGTCAGCCGGTTCGGCTTTGGGGATTCCCAGCTAACGGTGCTGGAAGCCCTGGGCGGCGATAACGAGCGCATTCGCCATTGCCGTGTTGACGCCAGCTTGCCCCAGGATATCGCCCATCCAGTGGCGTTAGCGCTGGAAGTAGCAGGCAGCGGCCCCGCCTTGCCGCTGACGCCCGGCCTGCCGGATCATTTTTTTGACCACGACGGCCAGATCACCAAACAGACCATTCGCGCCATCACCCTGGCGGCGCTGGCCCCCATGCCTGGCGAGCGCCTATGGGATATCGGCACCGGTTCAGGTTCTATTGCCATTGAGTGGCTGCTCGCTCACCCGGATAATCAAGCGGTAGGCTTTGAGCAACACGCTGAACGAGCAGCGCGGGCGCGCAGCAATGCAGCGAACCTGGGCGTTGATTGGCTGGAAGTAAAAGAGGGCAGCGCGCCGGAAGTGCTAAACGATACGCCGCACCCCGATGCGGTATTTATCGGCGGCGGGCTATCCCAAGCGCTGTTAGACGACTTATGGCAGCGATTGCCCGAGGGCGTGCGCATCGTCGCCAATGCGGTGACACTAGAATCTGAAGCGCTGCTGGCGCACTGGCATCAGCAGGCAGGCGGCGAACTGCTACGACTGGAGCTTGCCAATGCCGCCCCCATTGGCACTCGGCGGGGCTGGAAGGCCAGCTACCCGATCGTTCAGTGGCGGGGCGTTCGGTGAAGCAATTGGCGTTGAGAATAGCGGGATTTGGCTTTCGTCGCGAGGCCACTCTTGAATCCCTCGCCCAGGCGTTGGATCGGCTTATCGAGCACTACGGGGCAATCGATAAGCTGGCGGCGGCTCATTCAATGCTGCCGTTAGTCGAAGAGCTGGGGCGGCTGCGAGGCATCGAGGTTATCGCCGTAGCGGACGCCGAGCTGCCCACGGTGACAACGCTGACTCATTCAGCACAAAGCTTGCAGGCGCGAGGCACGGGTAGCGTGGCCGAGGCCGTGGCGCTATTAGCTGCGGGCCCGGGGGCAACGCTTCTAGGGCCACGGATAATTTCAGCGGATAGGCAGACCACCGCCGCCCTGGCGTTGTCAGAAGTACCAGAAGGAATCACAGAATGACCGTACACTTCATTGGCGCCGGCCCCGGCGCGCCGGATCTGCTCACACTACGCGGGCGCGACCTGATCGCCGCCTGCCCGGTGTGCCTGTACGCGGGCTCATTAGTGCCGGAGGAAATCCTCGAGCACTGCCCGGCTGGGGCGCGGGTGATCAACACCGCGCCGTTCTCGCTGGATGACATCATGCAGGAGATCAGCCGCGCCCACGCCTCAGGCCAGGATATCGCCCGGCTGCATTCGGGGGATCTATCGGTGTGGTCGGCCATGGGCGAGCAGCTGCGCCGCCTGCGCGAGCTGGATATCCCCTACAGCATTACCCCCGGCGTACCAGCCTTCGCGGCTGCTTCGGCAACCTTGGGCCAGGAGCTGACGCTGCCCGGTGTCGCCCAGTCGGTAGTGCTCACCCGCACGCCGGGCCGGGCCAGCGCCATGCCCAGCGACGAGACGCTGGCCAATTTCGCCCGCACCGGCGCCACGCTTGCCATTCATCTCTCCATCCATAATCTTTCCCAGGTGGTAGAGAGCCTGACGCCTTACTACGGCGAGCAGTGCCCGGTAGCGATTGTGTGGCGGGCAAGCTGGCCCGACGAGCGGGTAGTGCGAGGGCGGCTAGCCACTATAGAAGCGCTGATCGATGACACCATGCAGCGCACCGCGCTAATTCTGGTGGGGCCGGTGCTCGAAAGTGACGATTTCCAGGAGAGCAGCCTCTACGCCGTAGGCTACGACCGCCGCTTTCGCCCTCAATCGGCGGATTCGCCTTTTGCCACGGCAAGCCAAGACCAAGAGCGCGAATCATGATCACGCTCTCGCTAGTAGGCATCGGCACCGGCAACCTAGATCACGTCACCCTGGCCGCCGTGCGCGCCCTCAACAGCGCCGACCTGATCCTGCTGCCCCGCAAGGGCGAGGCCAAGTCGGATCTTATCGACCTGCGCCGGTTGCTTTGCGAACGGCTGCTGGAAGCGCCGGTGACCACCAAGATCGTCGAGTTCGATCTGCCTAGTCGTGATGGCCGCAATGACTACCTGGGCGCGGTGGACGACTGGCACGCTGCCATCGCCAGCGTCTGGGCGGAGCTAATCGACGAACATCTCCCTAAAGGTGGGCGGGTAGGTATGCTGGTGTGGGGCGACCCCTCGCTTTACGACAGCAGCCTGCGTATTACTCAGCGGCTAAACGCTGCGGGTAAGCAGGTTGATGTAGAGGTGGTGCCAGGCATCACCAGCCTGCAAGTGCTCACCGCCGAACATAAAATCCCGCTAAATGCCCTCGCCGAGCCAGTAAACATCACCACCGGCCGCCGCCTACGCGAGCGCGGCTGGCCAAGCGATGCCGCTACGGTAGCCGTAATGCTGGATAGCGGCGGGGCATTTACCTCGCTGCCGCAAGACGATACCTACATCTGGTGGGGCGCCTACCTGGGCATGGATAAACAGTGCTTGATCAAAGGCTGGCTAAGCGAGGTCAGCGACCAGATCATCCAGCGCCGGGCAGAGCTACGCGACACCCACGGCTGGATAATGGATATTTATCTGCTAGCCAGAAAGCCTCTGCTATAGTGCTGGTATTAATATGGAATGATTTTCCATAAAATGGCGCTACTGACCAACTAATATTTGAGGAATAGCCATGAGCTTTTACGTTTACCTATCCGGCGAGATCCACACAGATTGGCGCGAAGAAATCCAACGCGGCGCCGAGGCCGCGGGCCTGGATATCGTGTTTACCGCACCGGTCACCGACCACGCCGCCTCTGACGCCGCCGGCGACCACCTGGGCAAGCCGGAAAATGGCTTCTGGCGCGATCACCAGTCATCCAAGGTCAACGCCATCCGCACCCGCACGATGATTGAGCAGGCGGATCTGGTCGTTGTACGCTTCGGCGACCAGTACAAACAGTGGAACGCCGCCTTCGATGCAGGTTACTGCGCCGCCCTCGCCAAGCCTTACATCACTCTGCACAGTGAAGATATTATTCACCCGCTGAAAGAAGTCGATGCCGGTGCGAACGCCTGGTGCACCACGACGGATCAGGTGGTCGAGACACTGCGCTACGTTCTGAAAGCCTAAGACGCCCACCCAGCGAAGTGCACGGTGCCCTGTAAGGGGCATCGTGTCACAAAGTCTGCAATAGGGGGCTGTAGGAGCCCAATTCATTGTGCGATCAGCGTGTAATCAGCCGCCAAAAACGATCGCCCGACGGAGTCGGGCTCTTACAGAAGCCCTCTGCAATGGGGCTAAGGGTTGGCAGTTCGTCGCGCGATCAGCAGTTATCCCGCCACCGCAAGCCATGCTCGACGAAGTTGGGCGCTTACAAGGCCCTGTGCAGAGGGTGTTGTAAGAGCCCAATTTATTGGGCGATCAAGCGTCTATCCCGTCACCAAAAAGCTATCGTCTGACAAAGTTAGGCTGTTACCTAAGCCCGTCCCTTAAGACCATGCAAAATTTCTTGCGATAGGCGCGTCAGCTACGCTACTTTTCATATGTAGCGAATAAGCATTCTATAAAATAGCGGGTATGTGATTTTCAAACCTGCTGGTGGCTGATAATAAGTTATAAGGGAGGTTACTCGTTGTGAATAGGATTGCATTAACAGCGATACTTTTGCTGTCACTCTTTTCATCGTTGGCATGGGCAGATACCAAGCCTAGGCCAATGATTATGGAGCTGTTTCGTTCGCAGATAGATGCCATTGCCTCAGAGAGCTATGAGCAATTTATGGATCATGCGGATGCAAACTTTCGCCAATCGATCAGCCAAGATCAGTTTGGTGCTCTTTCAGAGTCTTTATCCCCAAGGCTTGTGGATGGCTATCAGTCAGAGTATTTGGGCGCTTTAAATCAGGACGGCTTCAACGTTCATTTGTGGAAGATGACCCTTGCCAGCTCGGATTCCGACAATCTCTTAAAAATGGCCATGCGGGAAAACGAAATAGCAGGGTTCTGGATCCAATAAACAGTTAACCAGGGGCGCTAGCCGACTGGCAAACCTGCTGTTGAAACCCTGAATTCAAACATTAAACGCAGTACCTGTGGTTTTCAGCGCCCCTGAATACTCTCCGAGGAACACTTGTGCCGATGTCCGATACCCCAAACGTTTTCTGGGGCGATTGTGTAGCTTGGCAACGGCTCTCTTCAGTGCTGAGTCGCTCACCTTTCGGAAGTCCGTTCCTTTCGGGAAATGTTGGCGAATCAGTCCGTTGGTGTTTTCATTGGTGCCATGCTGGCATGAGCGGTGCGGGCCGCAAAAAAAGGTCTTGGCCGATGGTTCGCACTGCTCCACGGCGTGGTGCTAATAACTGGGTGATCGGCTTGGCCGTTCTAGTGGTCGTGATCTTAGGAAGGCGCGCTGCGAAGAGGTAACCGCTAGGGTCTCCTTTATACCGTATCGCCCTCCCAATCGACGATATGGTGCCTCTTTCCCACTTCGGCGGGGCGCTGTGGGATATTGCCCAATCCCGTATAGTTGTCCAACTAGCGCTGATAGCGCCGCTGGCGTTCGCTTCCATAGTTCACCGCCCTGTTTCTTATTATCCCAGAAGATCCACAGATGGCTTACACTAACTCCGCTGGCATTTGGCTTGTGGCGCAGCAGCGCTGGAGTAGGGTGGGGCGGACTCCATCCCGTTGGTAAAGTCGAGAGGGTACTGGCGTTGGCCCTCCTTCCTCTACTGTGTGAACCAAAGTGCTGAGGTTATTCTATGAATCCAGGATGTCAGGTGATTAGGGCTGTTTTATGTGCATGATAAGAATGTTGAATAGCACAGCGCGTTCATTCCATACCAGAGCGTGAAGTCTAATTACTGTTAACTTACAGCACGCAGGTGAGACGAGAAGAAAAGTAACATGAAGAGCTACCATTACAGTAGCTCTTATCAGTAATATATTCTATTTTTTTGAGGATTTACTAGGTTTTAAGTCCGGAGTATTTCCCGGTGTTTTTTTATTGTCACGTCGACGTTGATCGGGTTTCCCTGTTGATTCTGCAATTGGCTTTGGACCTGGTTTAAGAGCCATAATAGTTTTCCTCAAGTGTTTGAGAGTAATCCTCTCATTCATCAATTTACTTGTATTGATGTGCATGTTCAATAGGCATTAGAGGGGGCGGTCTCAAGTTTGAAGTCTGGAGCGCCGAAATTTAACAAGACGCAGCAGTTTGCGGCCGCCGGACGCTCATAAACTCGCGCCGCTGTGTTTGGTGTTGAGGTTGTAGAAAAACCCCTTTGACGTCTAGGTTTTGGTAGGCTCGAGAAAAAAGACGAGGAGTGGTCAGCATGCCGCACTTCAAGCCCTGTAACCAAGATCAGGACGCCATGGTGGTGGTCAACTACTAAGATTAGCTCCAACCCGATACGCTTGAGCGCAAGTGAGACTTATCCGTTTTCCATACCGAGTGCCGCAAGGAGCGACCAGTCGGCTGGCCTATGATGCAGCTATTTTTATAAATTCAGTATTCTATAAATTCAAGTTATTTAAGGCGATCCATCAATATTATGACGAGAAAAACACTAGGCTTGAAGGTGAAAAGGCAGATAGATGCCAAGCCCGCCGATGAGGTTGAAGATCAATTCCCTAATGATCCCGAAAAACGTTTTTTAAATGGCGTCGCTATTCATCCTTCCCCACGCATCTATTTAGAGCCTGGTTCTAATCAGCGTACTGTGCGAGCGATGGATTTGATTACGCCCATTGGGATGGGGCAACGTGGGCTGATTGTGGCGCCGCCAGGCTCTGGCAAAACGACGATGTTAAAACATATCTGTCAGGCCGTGGCCGAGGCTCATCCTGACATAAAGCTGTATGCCTTGCTGATTGATGAGCGCCCTGAAGAAGTGACCGATTTTAAGCGCAGTGTGACGGCAGAGGTACATGCCTCGTCGTCAGACGAAAGCTATACACACCATGTGCGTATGGCCGATAAGCTGCTTGAGACGGCGCGTAAGCAAGCAGGCGACGGTCATAATGTGATGATTGTGATCGATTCTCTGACGAGACTCTCGCGAGTGCATAATGCCGAGCAGCGGGGCAATGGTCGCACTATGTCGGGTGGGCTGGATTCCCGAGCGATGGAAATACCGCGAAAACTGTTTGGCGCCGCGAGAAAGATCGAACACGGCGGATCGCTCACCATTCTGGCCACCGTGCTGGTGGATACGGGAAGCCGTATGGATCAGGTGATTTTCGAGGAGTTCAAGGGCACCGGCAATATGGAACTCATGTTATCCCGGGAAGTGACCAATCAACGGATTTTCCCGGCGATAGATATTGCCAAAAGCAGTACCCGGCGAGAAGAGCTGTTGATTGATGCAAAGGATATTGAAAAAGTAAGGACATTGCGGAGAGCCTTGACAACGCTTAAGCCAGTAGAAAGCGCCCAGAAGTTGCTTGAGTTATTGGATAAATATCCAACGAATGCCGAGCTGTTAGATCAGTTTTTACCAGCCTCGTGAAATGTCTATAATAAAGAAGCTCACCTTTGGTTTTTTTAAGAATACAGGGAGGTGAGCTTCTTGGGTAAGTATTAACGATTACTTTGTTTATTATAGTTTAAGTTTGACTCGGGTACTGCTTTGCGAACCGGAAAGCCTGCAACCTCTTTGCGCTCAATAATGCTTTTTAACCGTCTTTCAATGGCACAAAGATTTTTAAAGTCACTCATGTCGACTAAAGAGATGGCTTCCCCTGAGGCTCCAGCACGGCCGGTACGGCCAATGCGGTGGATGTACTCTTCTGGCTTAAAGGGTAAATCATAATTCACCACACGGCTCAGTTCGCCAATATCCAAACCTCGCGCGGCAACCCCCGTGGCGACCAAGTACTTTAATTCGCCGGTTTTGAACTGAGCCAGAATCTTTTCGCGCATCGCTTGGCTTCTATCGCCATGAATGGAATCCGCTGTGATGCCGCGTTTTTCCAGTTGAGCAACAAGCTTGGCTGCATTGTGTTTTTTCTCGGTAAAAATAAGCGCCTGATCCCACTTTTGTTCGTTGATCAAGTGGCTCAACAAGGCGGATTTCGTGTCTTTATCGACGGTGATTAGCCATTGTTGGACATTAGCGGCGGCGCGGATGTTGGGAGAAATGGATATTTCAGCCGCTAGATCGGTCATCTTGCTATCTGAAAAATCGTAGGCGAGGGCGCGTACGTCGTCTGTCATTGTGGCCGAGAACAGTAGGTTCTGACGGTTTTCAGGTAGGCGCTCTATGATCTTATGGATATCGTCGGCAAACCCCATGTCGACCATTCTGTCTGCTTCGTCCAGTACCATGACTTTAAGTTCGTCAAAATGCAGCGCACGCTGATGCGCCAAATCAAGCAATCTGCCCGGCGTGGCGACTAGAATATCCACTCCTTTGATTAGGCGCTCTTTTTGCGCTTCGGTATCCACACCGCCATACATCGCCATAGAGGTTAGGTGCGTGTGTTTAGCGTATTGAGCCACATTGGCTTCGACCTGAACCGCTAGCTCACGGGTCGGCACGAGAATCAGCGCACGTATGCGTTTGCCGCGTAACGTTCCCGTGTTGCTAAATCGTTCTAGCAGAGGCAGAACAAAAGCAGCGGTTTTGCCCGTGCCTGTTTGTGCGGTGGCGATTAAGTCGTTACCCGAGAGAATGGCAGGAATCGCTTGTTCCTGAATGGGCGTTGGCGTGTTGTAACCTAGTTCGGTAATCGCTTGAACAAGAGGACTGGATAATCCTAGTTTTGAAAATGGCATTAGGAGCTCTGACCGATGGTCGTAAGGTGTGTCGAAAATGAAAAATGATGCAGTATAGCGTAAAAGCAGCCGCTCGTTGCTCGAACAGGGCAATTAGCTTCATAGTGCTGAACGGTGACTTTTGTGATGAAATTAAAGGCATTCATTAAATGAATGGTAAGTGATGCTTTATAGTACGCTAATAATGGTTAGAATTAGCCTTGACGTTGGAGAGATAACATGGGCGATATAGGATTCATTTTTGGAATTATGGGAATGTCGATGGGCATCTTGGGGTTTGTTTTTGGCATCATTTCATTTTCTAAAATTGTTAAGCTCGAGAAAAAATTGGCGAAAGCGGAGTCTCAGGGTAATTGAAGTTAGATCGTGAGTGAGCGAAATAAAAATGCAATTAAATTCACTTATTTAGGTCGCTGCACCCTTGTTCCTCGCACCGTTTATGGCAAACGTTAATCAATATGCAAATGAACCCCGTCATTCAAGAAGAAATATCCGGCTGTGGCATCGCATCATGCGCTGCTCTTGCGGGCATTACCTATGCACAGGCCAAAGAGACAGCTAACGCCTTGGGTATTTATGCCGAAGACACAGCGCTTTGGTCAGACACCGAGTACGTCCGTAAGCTCTTGCGTGCTTTGGGAATCACCGCTGCACCCACGGAGACGCCATTCGATACCTGGGAACGCCTTCCTGACAAGGCGCTGTTGGCGATCAAATGGCGCATGGAGCAGGGCAGACCTTTCTGGCATTGGGTGGTGTTTGTTAGAAGTGAGCAGGAAACCGTGGTGCTGGATTCCAAAAAAGCCTTGAAAACAAACATCCGTCGCGACTTTGGGCGCATCAAGCCCAAGTGGTTCATTCATGTAGATTAAGGTTTGATAGCTATTATTGAGGTCTACTCTTAAGGGCTACTCTTAAGGTCTATGAGCTAGCGCTTGGTTCTTGCTGGGCTCTCGCTTTCTGTTCTGCCTGATCCAACAGGACTGGGCCGCTACCTGATTCCGCCAGCTTGTCGTCCGGGTTATAGAGCGGGCAACTGGTCATGCTCAGACAGCCGCAGCCTATACAGCCTGCCAGGTTACTACGTAGCTTTTGCAGATAAGCAATCCTGCCATCGAGCATCTGCTGCCAGTTTTTTGAAAGCTGTTGCCAGTCTTCAACCGTCGGTGTGCGGTTATTGGGCAGTGATTCAAAAGCTCGCTTGATCTCATCCAGGCTGACGCCGACTTTCTGCGCGGCTTTAATCACCGAAATCCGCCTTAGGACTTCTGGTTTATAGCGGCGCTGATTGCCTGCATTACGCCAGCTATGGATCAGGCCTTGCTGCTCGTAAAAGTGCAAGGTGCTGACTTTAATGCCGCAGCGCTTTGCCACCTTACCAACACTCCAAATTGCCTCTGCCATCACGCACTCCTGAATCTTTTTTGCCATTTTTTTCCAAAAACAGCTTTACCTCAAGTGAAGTTGAGGTTTTATCCTGCCATTTCACTTAACGCAAGGAGACTCTTATGTACTTGGAACACGTGAATCTGGTCGTTGATGATATGGATGCCATGCTGGATTTTTACTGCGCCGTATTCCCGCATTGGCGGGTACGCGATGAAGGCCATGGCGAGTGGTATGGCAAACCGCGTAAATGGGTGCACTTTGGTGACGACGAACATTACCTGGCGTTAAGCGATCACGGCGAAGGGGCAAACCGCGATCTGAAAGGTCACAGCGTTGGCTTGGCCCATTTTGCCTATGTGACCGATAACCTGGATGCCGTTGTGGCCAGGTTGAATAACGCGGGTTATGCCATTGCCAAACCAGGAGCTGTAGAGCCGTTTCGCAAGAATGTCTATTTTGTCGATCCGGCCGGTTTTGAGGTGGAGTTTGTCGAATACCTGAGCGATATCCCGGCCGAGCGGAATTTAAACCGCGATGCTCAGCAAACAGCAACGTAGGAGAGATAGACAATTAGCGGTGTTTGGTAGTCAAGCATGCTCTTGATAAGCAGGGGTTTGTAAGCAATAACGAGCCAGAAAGCCTCTTTTTTAAAACTAGAAATTTTGGATTGATAATGAAAATAGATGTCGGCTTTACGCACATTGCGTTATCAGCAAGTAACTTAGATCAAAGTATTGATTTTTATCAGCGCTATGCCCACATGTCTGTCATTCATGAGCGAACAGATAAGGAAATTGACAAGCGAGTCGTTTGGTTGTCAGATAAATCACGCCCATTTGTATTAGTGTTAGTACAAAGCAGTAATCCGGTTCCTATATTAGGGCCTTTTGCCCACCTGGGTGTTGGTTGTAAAAGCAAGAGTGAAGTAGATGATTTATGTGACCAAGCTAGGCGCGAAGAAATATTGTCCCGGGAGGCGACTGATAGCGGCTATCCGGTAGGCTATTGGGCATTCATAAATGATCCTGATGGACATGTTTTAGAAATTTCGTATGGACAGGAAATCGGCTTAACGGTTGAAAGATCGGAAACTTAGGGGCACAGCAATACCGCCTCTGTTGCCGAGTGCTCTGTTGAGCTTCTTTCAAAACTGTCGTGTGAGCTGTTTAAAGCCAATCAGTGAGCAGTCCGCCCAGCAAAGTGAACGCATGGTGGAGATCAGTACGCCGCTCTTATCGTGTTGCAAGTGACGCCGGAACCCCATCCCATTTCTTGAGGTAACACTTCCCACGGGATGCCTGACTTAAGAAAAAACAGGATGTCGGTCAAGGCGGCACGGTTGGAAACACGTGGCCCACCACCATCATGCTTGGGTGAATCCAGTGGCAAGAGCGGCTCAACAATTCCCCAAAGTTCATCAGGGCATTTTTCTTAGCCATAATAGCTAAGCTAGGCACGTAGGTGAGCTATTTCAAGGGTTTTGCAAGGAGCTCTTATCAATTCAGGCTGTATAACTGCCTTCCTGTGTTTAGAGATTAGCTATAAGTTTACACCGACTGATTTTGGGAATCGTAGGGGATAATGGTTGGGTTGTGTTTAATAAACGCTTAAGCGGGGAAGGCCAGTTACCTTGTAAAAGGTAGCAGCGCAATTTGAATAGATGAGACCCAAATTAAATTTCACCTTTTGCAGTGAATAAGTGGCTGTCTTGTTCTATCTTGGTGAGCAGCAGTGTACCGCTGATCCTGCTTTACTATTTCTTCAGTTACAGTTCAGAGATTCATGAGCCTATGCGGCGCCAGAACCCCTTCGCTTCATGGTGTCGTCCCATACAAAAAGGGAGTGACAGATGTCTGAGATCGCTTACGCCAAAATTCACCCGGCCATTGGTATCGCCAGGGTGGGCAATTCCAAGCAAACTGACGGTTTTTACATCGGCCCCCAGGTCACCGAGCCCCTGCCCAGGGAACCGGGGACCTATCGGGACGCCACTGGTGCCTTGAAACGCGAGGTGGCCGAGTTCCGCATCTACGCTTACGACGGCAACGGTAGGGTAGTGCGGGAACTGACCATGGATCCTACCACCGAGATTACCTGGACAGTGGAGGTAGCTAACCATAAAGCGGCTTGGTACAACTTCGAGCTCGCGTTGGATATCCCCGAAGCTGAGACGGCAGCGCCTTCCACGCGTCGTAACGCCGAGGTGGCTCTGCGGGATAGGCACAATCTGTCCATTACCCCAGGAGCGCGTAGCATCAATACCTGTTCCGGCGTGGCTCAGTTTCAGGGCGGCACGTTCATGGGAATAGAGGTGCCACTGGGGGAGTTACGCACCGACACTGTTGGTCGCCTGCAGGTATTCGGTGGCCATGGGCGCTCCGCTTCCTATCTGGAAAAGCCACCCACTACCTTCGCCAATAATGACGGCTGGTATGACGACACCAGTGACGGCCCCGTGACGGCCACAGTATTGGTGGATGGCCGTCCGATTACCGTGACGCCAGCCTGGGTGGTGGTGGCTCCGCCCAATTACGGCCCACAGCAGAAAGCGGTGCGTACCATGTACGCGCTGATGACGGATGTGGCTATCCAGGCTGGCCTGTTACCGGCACCCACCAGACCTTCCTTTACCGACGACATACTGCCCATCCTCAAAGCCATGTGCGATCTACAATGGATGAATGCGGGCTTTGCCGCTGGCTTCGGCTATGGTATGCCCCAGCATTTCCTTGAGCCCCGCTACCTGTCGCAGTTGGACGAACCGGGTGAAACCTACGCCGAACTTAGGCGCACTGTGGTCAATAGCTTCCGCAATCCCCAGGACGGCGATATCTCCATGAAGCCTTGGCCCTGGATCTATGGCGATGCCATGAATGTTCCCATGCCAAACGTGCCCGACGCTATGAACACCCTGACCACCACCCAACTGGCACTGCTGGACAAGTGGGCAGAAGGGGATTTTGAAGCGGACTACGATCCACATCGGCAATCACCTGAGAGTATCGACAAGGTTCCGTTGGAGCAGCAGCCCGCTATGCTGGACAGAGCAGCGATGGAGTTCTGCATCGCCGACGCTTTCCATCCGGGGTGTGAGATGACCTGGCCGGTACGCCATAGCACCATGTATATGGAACCCTACCGCTGGCGCCACCGCAGCCCCGAAGATCCGGAGCCGGACTATGGCACAACGCTGACGCCAGCCATGGCGAAGTCCTATAACGGCCCCCTATACGGCCAATACCCTGGCTCTATTACCCGTTGGATGGCTATTCCCTGGCAAACTGACACTGCGAGTTGCCGCTCCGGCTACGACACCGAATACGATCCCTATCTACCCACCTTCTGGCCTGCTCGGGTACCTAATCAGGTACTGAGCAAGGAGAACTATGACACGGTTATGAACGACTCGCTGCCGAGAGAAGAGCGCTTGGCTGCCTACCATCAGCGTGCCGATTGGGATCGCACCCTGGGCGCTGGCCACAATAAACAGTTGGCGAGAATGGTGACTGATTTTGATCAGATGGGAATCGTAGAGGTGCAGCCAGGGCTCAACGGAGATCCCGACTTCCCGCCGCAGATGCAGGTCGAAGATAGAGGCGGCCGTGACTTGACGCCTGAGGAGCGGCACGACACAGACAAAGGCATGCGGAAGCTGTTGATCGAACAACGACGTGGCCGCTAATGGCTAACTATCGCCCCTTCGACGTAGTGATTGTCGGTGCCGGACCTGCTGGGCTGGCGCTCGGCACTCTGCTGCGGCCGGAGCAGCGGGTGCTGGTGCTGGAACGCCGGGCTTCCCTGGCTAGGACGCCCCCCATTGGTGAGTCCCTGCCGGGAGCAGCAGCTGTGCTGCTGCAGCGCCTTAACTTGATGGCAGCTTTTCGGGACGCGGGACACCGGGAGCGGGGCGCTGCAGTATCGGTGTGGGACGATGACAAGCCGGTCTGGCGGGATGCCATCCAGGATCCGGCCGGACCTGGGTGGTATCTAGATCGGCGGGAATTTGAGCAGATGCTGCGTCTTCGAGCCCAGGATGTCGGGGTGACGCTGGGGGAGGGCTGCAAGCAAGTGGATATTCGCCACCGTCAGGGCCAGTGGTACTTGGACACGACACTGGGATCGTTTAGGGCGCCTGTGATGATTGATGCCACGGGCCGTAGTGGGTATCTGGGGCGTCAATTGGGATTACGGCGCGATGCTGATGATCCTTTGCTGTGCCTCTACAGTTTCCTGGACCAAGCGGCCGAGAGCCAGGACGCTACTATGCGCATTCAGGCGGATGCCCGTGGCTGGTGGTATACGGTGCCCCTGCCTCAAGGGCAACGGGTGTTGGCCTACCATATGGACGTCGATGATCCGCTATGCCGTCAGTTGTTGCGTCACCCCGATGCCTTTCTGGCCCGAGCCAGGGAGCATGCCCTATTGGCAGAGGTGCTGGAGAGGGTGGCCCCCGCCCGTGTACGCGGCCGACCGGCGGGTACTTCCCTGTTGGAAGTAGGGCAGTTGCCGAAGGCGGGGCCGGGATTTCTGGCTATCGGCGATGCCCTGCTGGCCTTCGACCCATTGGCTTCACAAGGGCTCTTTCATTCCCTGGCTTCGGCAACCAGTGCAGCCAAGGCCATCGAATCTGGCTTGCACCAATCACTCGGTGCCTACCAGCAGGAGATGCAAGCAGTCAGCCAGCGTTATCTCTTTCATCTCAAGGCCAGCTACCAGGGGCCAAGGCGGTTCAGTCAGGAGGCCTTCTGGCAGCGGAGGCAGTGAATTGAAGGCCATGGCGAGTGGTATGGTAAATCGCGTAAATGGGTGCACTTTTGGTGACGACGAACATTACTTGGCGCTAAGCGATATCCCGGCCGAGCGGAATTTAAATCAAGATGCCACTTAATAAGCAAGCAGTTCAGCACCTTCCAGGGTGCTGAACCGTAATAGATTTAGCTTTGATGCACCATGAAATATCTTTAGAATAACCTGTTAAAATTCCTGGATCTTTCAGTGGGACTTGGAAGCAAAACGGCTTTCAGGAAGTGATGAGAACTAATTACTCCTATGGAAGAAACGGATTGACCCTAAGGAAGACAAAGCGTACCGGCCTAAATTTATGAAGCTGTCTAGCGCTGGTTCAGGTGCAACCTTATCCAGGGCTAGGCAGCTTTTCAGTACCGCCTTTGGCGCCATTGACCATCGTTAGGAACATTTAGATGATTCGTAAATACCGTGAGGCGGATATTGAACAAATTTTGGATATCTGGCTTTCAGCTTCGATTAAAGCCCACTCCTTTGTTGGTTCTGAATTTTGGCAGTCAAAAGTTAGCGATATGCGGGATATATACATCCCTGCATCAGACACCTTTGTATTTGAGGCTGATGAGCAGGTTACAGGGTTTTATTGCCTCTATGGAAATACGTTAGCAGCAGTTTTTGTGCTACCAAGCCTGCAGGGAAATGGTATAGGGTCAGCGTTGATTGAAGATGCTAAGAGCAGAAGGGCGTGTTTACAGCTAAGTGTCTATAGGCAGAACGCTTCCAGCATCAGTTTTTATCAAAAACATGGCTTCATTGCATTAAGTGAGCAGATTGACGAACAAACTGGCTATCCTGAATTCATCATGGAACACTACTGTTAACAACGTGTAGCGATTAGCAGCGGTTTGTGATCGAGGGTGTAAAGCATTAAGGAATATTCAATGAAAGGTGAATGTTTGTGTGGGGAGATTAAGTTCGAAATCGAAGGGGAACTGCCGAACTTCTATCAATGTCACTGCTCTCTGTGTCGCAAAGCGACAGGGTCTGCGTCAAATACGGCCACTTTTGTAAAAGCGGATAGCTTCCGTTGGCATTCCGGCCAATCCAAAATCAGTACTTTTCAGAAGCCAACCGGTTACCGGAATGATTTTTGTTCGGTCTGCGGCAGTCTGGTACCCAACCAACTGAGAGACACGGGGTTGGTATGGATTCCCGCTGGTTTGCTAAATGATGTGACTGCGTCGCAAATATCTATCCATCTTCACCTTTCTTCGTCGGCTTCTTGGGCTTCAGAATCAGATGGCTGTGTTCGTTTGGATGGTGGCCCCGATAGTTTGGAATCGCTTAACCAGGCATTGCAGAAGCCAAGTCGTTGAATGCAGGTCGAATCTTTGCCATTGGTAGCTGAAATGTCCTCCAATGCCTCTAAGGAGTGGTCTGATGGCGCGAGCAGCTAGGACGACCACTCAAATACCAACACCCCAGCACAAAAACCGTAAAATGATCGACCGTAGAGCCATCCCCAAAGGGTATAATGTCACTGTTAACGGTGGGTTGGCTTCGTTACATGCGTTAATTTTCAGCAGGTTTGTTTACTTGTTACTATTTTTAAATAGAGAAAAGGTAGTCGTTCATGATTAACACCAAAATATACAAGGCGGTTTACGAACTCGCTGAAAAGCTCATGAAGGCTGCCGATAAAGAGGATAGAGAGGCTTTTGATGCGCTCTATGCGGAGCTGGAAGCTATTTGCACCGAGCATGAGAGCACCGATAAAGATCATCCAGAGCAGTGGGAAACATTGGCTGACTTCACCGAAGAGCTGGATGAGGCGCTGGCAGTCTACGAAAAAGCCTTTGAAAAGGCCGTCGCCATTAACTCGAAGGATCACATGTCATCTATCGCGTTCTCCATGGCGAAGTTGCAAGTCGAACTGGGCCAAACCGACGCGGCTATCAGTAATCTTAAAAATGCCCAAGCCACCGCCAATAAAATTGAAGATGGCGAGCTTAAAGACGAAATTGACGAGCTGCTTGGGAAACTGACCACAGGTTAGTTTCTTTGAGCTGCTGGTTTTAATCATGTAGATGCACATAAAGCCTGATTGTGCTGGGTTTGCCTAAGACTAGGGACACTATTTTGACCAATAACGATATTTTTCGCCGCATACGTTACACCTTTGATTTAAAAGACAGCACCATCGTGGATATCTTCGCCTTGGCAGAGGTCAGCGTGGCTCAAGAGCAGGTAACGGCTTGGCTGAAAAAGGATGACGACGACGCCTTTGTCACCATGAAGAATAAGGAACTGGCGGCGTTTTTGAATGGGTTTATCAGCTTCAAGCGTGGTAAGCGCGAAGGGCCACAGCCCGTGCCAGAGTCGCAGTTGAACAACAATATGGTGTTTCAGAAGCTGCGCATTGCGCTGAATTTAAAGGCTGATGATATTTTGGCTGCTTTTGAACTGGCTGGCTTCAATCTAAGTAACCATGAATTAAGCGCGTTTTTCCGCAAGCCCAGCCATAAGAATTATCGAGAGTGTAAAGATCAGGTGCTGCGAAATTTCTTACTCGGCATCCAGCTTCAGTTGCGGCCAAACCAGGACGCTTCAAGCTCTGAGTCCTGAGCTTAATCGCCTGAATTCATATAATAGCTGCAGCACTTTGTATCATACGGTATAGGCCAGCTGCGGCTTCGATGTGACGTTTTAACAGCTGTCGAATCGAGCGGTCATTGGCGGTCTAACAGGAGAGTGTAATGTCTATAGATCCAATGGCGGTATGGGCGAATATGACATTGAAAATCTGGCCTGAACGCTACTGGATGCTCGATCTTAGCGACACATCCGCTCAAGATGTGGCTAACGTGTTCGTGGCAAGCGATGCTCGGTACAGCTGTTTAATTCGCGATCAGGCAGGTGTATCCGCGATAGTCGACGAGGCGGCTCTTGAACGCTTAAAAACTGAGGTCTCGATAAGAGATAGCTTCGGCCCGTTTCGAGTTGTATCAACGGATGGCGAGCTTCCTTTCGATGTGATTGGTTTTCTCGGCCCTGTTCTGCGAGTGCTAAATGAACACGGCATTAAAGCTGGCCCGCAGTGTGGTGCCGTATTCGATCACCTGTTTATTTATGAACGAGATGTTGAGCGGGCGATGGCCCTTCTAGAGGACTTCATTAGCCAGGCTAGGGCGTGTCAATAAGTTGCTTAGATGTGTCGCTCAACGGGGCGTTTGATGGCTAGTAGCTTGGCCGAAGGCATGAAACAGTGACTAGACCCCCAGATTTCGCTACACACTATTATTTGCGAGAGACAGGCCCGTTTCGGAGTCTCTCAGAGCTTCCTGCTGGCTCGGAAGATCCTGTATTCCAAGATATCCTAACTCGTCATCAGCGTGATCCCGGCTACCGACGGCGCTATGGTAGGAACTACATAGGAGTCCGACGTGAGGTTGAGGCTCGGCTGCGTGAACTCTTCGTTGCGCGTGGAGGTAAACCGCGCCGCGATCATCCCTTCTATCTAGTGCTTGGAGAATCCCCTTGGTTTCGTGACCTGAACGCAAACCAAGGTGAGCTTAGAATCCCTCTCTCTGAGCTCGATCCCGAAGTAACGTCTTTGACTTACCCGGATAGCTTTATTGCGCTAACCCGAGACGACAAGCCTTACTACAATCAAGTGTTTCTGCTTAATGAGGTGAGTAGGCTCGTTACACGCTTCGGAATCCCTGCCAATGATCACGAGATTCCTTACGAGCGCTATTGGGAAACAGATTTTGAGCTCTATATCGAGGTGCAGCTTTGGGCCACTCCACCCAACTTCAAAGCCTAGAAAACAATTAATTCAATTTTTTGGGAATGAAGGCAGCAAAATTGCGCTATATAAGCAGCGGTGAAGGTAGGCTTTAGCGTTAATGCCTTTCTCGAAATGGGAAGCAGTGGTGCCTTCGTGTCGCATTTTATCCTGAAGATGAAGGACAGATTCTAATTCTCTTTGTCATGAATTAGGAGAGTCAGCCTCGTGCATACATGCATGAGAGCAGCTAACCTGGCATTTCACTCGGTCATCAATAACCGCTAACGAGCATTTGCTTGCAATATGTTTGACTGCGCAATCATTTGAATATATATTTGTGGGATCAACCATCGCGCAAGAGTAATGGCTATGTCGGAAAATATAGAGGCAGGATTGGTGTTAAGTGTCATCAACCTGCAAAGTAAAATCCAAAAACGGATTGGCAGTGCGCTTTCCGCGCATGGTATTGGCCTGTCCGATTATCTGGTTCTCAATCAGCTATACACCGCACCCAATCAAAAAGTACGCCGTAGCGATCTTGCTGAACAGGTTGGGTTGAGCCCATCAGGGGTTACTCGCCTTTTAAATCCTATGGAGAAAATAGGGCTGGTTAAGAAGCAGGAAAACCCTCGTGATGCCAGAGTCAGCCTGGTGGCACTTACCACAGCTGGGACAAAAATTTATGAAGATGCGCAAGTTTCGTTTAAACACGCTTCTGCCGCATTGCTCGAACCACTTGATAAAAAAGAGTTGGATGAGTTTTATAAGCTGTTAAAGGAAGTGTTGTAGTTTTGCTTGCCCACTGGGCATTGACTCTTGATAAACCAGCCAGCAGATTTCAAGGGTTTGCACCGAACGAAAGCGGCGGAGGCACTTACCATGGCCAGAAATATTGAGATCAAAGCACGTATCGACAACATCGAAGCGCTCGAGTCCAGGGTGGCTAAGATCGCGGACAATGGGCCTACTGAGATAGTGCAAGACGATACCTTCTTCCATTGTGAGGCTGGTCGGCTGAAGCTTCGGGTGTTTTCAGAAAAGCACGGCGAACTCATTTTTTACCGGCGCGCCAATCAGGCAGGCCCGAAAGAATCGTTTTACGTTTGCTCGCAAACTGATGAGCCTGAGGCGTTGCGAGAGACGCTTTCGCTGGCTTATGGTGAAGTTGGTCGTGTTCGGAAACATCGCACGCTGTATCTTGTTGACAGGACTCGTGTACATCTCGATAGAGTGGAGGGCCTTGGGCACTTTCTTGAACTTGAAGTGGTACTTTCCTCCAGTGAATCATCACAGCCCGGTGTGGAAGTCGCGCACCGCCTATTGGATCAGCTCGGTATCGAGTCATCCCAGCTCATTGAAGGCGCTTATGTCGACTTGCTCGAGGAACAGGGGGGCTAACCATTGATTCTATAGGGTCTAACCAAGGAGCCGCGAAGGTTGTCGAGTTCATACGTTAGGGTAATCAGCTATGGAAATCGAAGCGGATCTGATAGAAAAGGAAAGAGCCTTGCTTAGCTTCGAGGTGCGCAGGTCACCGGCGAAGCTGCGGTCTTTACTGTCCTCGGATTTCCTGGAGATCGGCGCATCAGGCGATTTTTTCGGGTTAGATAGTGTCCTTGATTATTTGCCGCAGGAGTCCGCATGGTCGGCCATATCTCAGGACTTTGAGCACCGGAGATTGAGCTCTGATCTTATTCAGCTCTTTTATAGGGTTGCTATCAGTCGTCAAAATGGCTTAGGTACAAGCTATTCTCGGCGAACGTCAATATGGCGGAAAGAGGGAAGTGACTGGAAAATGGTTTACAACCAAGGTACGGCTATTTCTCCTTTTGAGGTTCAGTCTTAGATCGTTGATTCTGCGGGCGTTACACACTTTAATTTTGAAAAGTGAGGGGATATGGGAACGGAAATTTGGCTTCTGTATGTTAGCACCGTATTCATTTTGATGAGTACACCGGGCCCTAGCCAGCTTTTGATGCTTTCCAATAGCGTTAGCAATGGCTTCCAACGGTCGCTATTTACCGCTGCTGGCGATTTGTCAGCCAATTTTTTACAAATGATTGTCGCCTCGATAGGTTTGGTGAGCATTGTTCAGCAATCCAGTGATTTTTTTATCGTTGTGAAGTGGGCGGGGGTGGCATATTTATCGTACTTAGGCCTAAGGTTGATCTTCTCAAAGAGTGGGGGCCATGTAGGTGTGGCGAATCAGGGGCGGTCGAAAAAAAGCTTGTTTTGGCAAGGTTTTATCACTTCAGCCGCAAACCCTAAAGCCGTTATTTTTTTCGCTGCTCTTTTTCCACAGTTCATTAACCCATCTGAGCCCCTTCTGCATCAGTTTGCGATACTGAGTGCCACGTATCTCATCATGGATGCGGTTTTCTTGTTTTCCTACGGTAAATCAGCTGAATGGGTTAGTACGAAACTAAAGTCATCAGCGCGCCAGTACTTAGGTAAGGTATCTGGATCGTTTTTGATTGGCGCAGCGGTGCTTCTAGGTCTGAAGGAAGTTGATGCTAACTTATAAAACGCCTCGCCAGCGATAGATACGAGGGAGAAGGCTGTGGTCAAGCAAGTGGGCGGAGTTAACATTCAACCTAGGCACAGGGCTACATGCCACTGCGGCATGGTGGAGCTCGAACTCGATCTGCCTGAGGGGCTTGTTGACCCGAAACGGTGTAACTGCTCTATTTGCAGGCGCAAAGGCGCTGTTATGGCCTATGTACCATTGAACGGTCTTCGCATTCTCCGCGGCGCCGAGCATCTAAAGCTTTATCAGTTCAATTCAGGTGTCGCAAAGCACTACTTCTGTTCAAACTGCGGCATCTACACCCACCACCAAACGCGCTCGAACCCCACTGTGTATGGGTTCAATGTCGGGTGCCTGGAAGGCGTTAACCCCTGTGATTTGGATGGTGTACCGGTTAGCGACGGTATCAATCATGAGGTTGATCTGTAGCAGCAGGGATAGGGGAGCTATAACGTGTCCAGCGTTGGATGGTTCAGCACCACCCAGCAAGTCAAAATAGGCGCATTGGTAGTAAGGTATTGAGATGGAGCATGAAGCGCTGGTCAAAAAATGGCTGATGAGTGATCAGGCACGTATGGAGGCGCTGACAATAGCGGCTGCGCGGAAGCTGCCGGGGTGGTGTCTCGCTGCTGGATTCGTTAGAAACTTGGTGTGGGACAAGCTGCATAATTTTTCGAAGAATACGGCCCTTAACGACATCGATTTAATTTACTTCGATCCTGACGACATAAGCGATTCCCGCGATCATGAGATCGAGCAAGGATTAAGGGAAGTCTCAACGTTTCCCTGGTCGGTAAAGAACCAGGCAAGAATGCACGAGAGAAATAATGACTGTCCGTATACGTCCACTGAAGATGCCATGAGTTTCTGGGTAGAAGTAGAAACTGCTGTAGGCGCTGCTTTGGATGATGATGGAGACGTTATTCTTGTAGCTCCCTTTGGTGTTAAGCCTCTGTTTGACTATACCATTACCTTAAATCCCAAACGACCAAAGCGAACAGATTTTGATGCCCGAATATGCGCTAAGCGATGGCTACAAACCTGGCCAAGGTTGGTGGTAAAGGTCTTATAGATGATTGTTGTATCGGCAGGGCTTAGCACTGCACCGAGATCAACTATTTTCTTTACCGTGAAAATTGGTTGAAAATTAATAGGAAATGAAGCTATGGAACTTGCTAGAGTAAATGATGAAAATATCAACGATCTTTATGACTTGAATGTCAAGCTTGCTGAGTCTGAAAATCAAAAGCACCTGTTTACTGCTGATAGAACAAGTTACGCCGACGCTTTTTTGGCCTCTACGCCTGCTTGTTTTGGATTATTGGCTTATCAAGACAACCAGCCCATTGGCTTCTATATATATAATTTTAAGTTTGCGAGTTACGTTGGATCCCGCGTTCTTTATATTGAGGATCTGTACTTGATCGATGGTTTTGATGGCGATGAAAATAAAAGTATTTTACTACAGAATGCTGTAAATGAGTCACAGTCTGAGAATTGTTGTAGAGCTGAGATGCGTGTTCTTAAAGAGTTCAATATTGGGTATGATCTTATAAGTAGTTTTGGTTTCAGTGAGATCAAGAAGTGGAATGTTTATCGTCTAGATCTTTAATAAACCAGCACCAGTGCGCGTTGTTATTAAAACCTTAACAGCATATACGTGGAGCCTGTAATGAAATCAACCGTGGAAGAGCGTATTCGTTCGTTGGGATTGGAACTACCCGTCGTTACCACGCCAAGGGGCAGCTTTCGTTCCTATGCCATTTCGGACAACATGCTCTATCTGTCAGGTAAGGGTGCTCCGTTGCGAGAAGAGGGAGTTGTTGTCCCAAAAGTTGGGCAGGAAGTCACTGTTGAGCAGGCTCGGATGTACGCTCAAGAGGTTGGCCTGTATCTCCTTGCGCTCATTAAAGAAGCGCTGGGTGACTTTGATCGGGTTCAGCGTGTCGTGAAGGTGTTTGGTATGGTCAATGCTGATCCTAACTTTACTTCTCACACTGAAGTCATCAACGGTTGTTCCGACCTGTTTGTTACTGTTCTTGGTGAGCGCGGTGAGCATGCACGCTCTGCCATTGGGGTTGGCTCATTGCCGAAGGGGTTTGCTGTGGAAATTGAAGCCATCGTTGAGTTTTCAGGCTCTTCTCCACACCATCGCGACGCTTAACCTCTTCCTTGAGCTGTCCCCACTTTTGGTAGCTTTTGCCAAACGCCGAGGGCTTAGGCTCAGTAAAGGCACACTCCTGCCGGAAATCAATCGGGTTCGGAGCTAGCGCTTTCCGAGAGCATCATCAACAAGGAGGAAAGGGTGCAAATTTGTGAAACGGAGAGGCTGGTTATAAGAACGTTGTCCTTAGACGATGTTCCCGAGTTGGCCAATATCCTTAGCGACCCTGAGGTGATGAAATATTCGATTCGAGGCGTTTGCGATGAAACGGCGACTCGGCGGTTTATCGAGTGGTGTTTGGAGAGCTATGCAGCTCACAGCATCGGGCCGTGGGCCTTAGTAGAGAAGGATTCTGGAAATCTTGTTGGCTTTTGCGGTATCAGCCCCGAAGAGGTCAATGGTGTTGAGGAGATGAGTCTAGGCTATCGGCTAGCCAAACGGTACTGGGGGCAGGGGCTGGCGTCTGAGTCAGTGCAAGCGGTACTCCATAATGCACTTAATCAAAAGCAGCTATCGTCGGTGGTGGCTATTATTGAGCCTGAAAATGGTGCATCACTTAAGGTCGCAGAGAAAGCTGGGTTTTCTGAGTTCGACATCCTTGAGTTTCATGGCCGTCCAGTGAGGCAGTATCGGTTAACTCAGCAGTAGAGGGGCGGTTCCTTAACCGAGCTCTGGCTCGCTCAAGGACTTCACTGACATCTAAAGATTTGATTTTGCCAGATTCAATCTCATTGATTCTGCGACATATCTCCGCGTCCCAAGCTTCCGATACACTGATTTCAGCCACACCATCTAGGCTTGCTACCAAATCATGAGCGAGTTTAGCCCGCTCTTTCTCCGATAGGGTCATTGCTTCGTTCGTGATGGTTTCAAGTTGTGCTGTATTCATCTATTTACCCAGCCTCATAGAAACGGCAATGTCAAAATCATGCAGTAAATTACACTTGCTAACAAGGCCATCATGCCTGCCTATGGACTGTTGCGGAACCATATCATTAGCGCAGTTGGCAGATTCTGCGCCGAGGAAATCAATGCCAAAGGTCATACTGAAAGGATTTATCATCGTCCCCGAGCCGGATCTGAACGCTGTTAAAGCAGAGCTCATCAACCATAAGCGGTTAACCCTGTCTGAGCCCGGCTGCCTCGTTTTTGAGGTTGTTCAAGGCACTATTAACCCCTATCGATTTGATGTGTATGAAGAGTTCATTGACCGAGACTCTTTTGAGCGACATCAAGCTAGAGTGAAATCCTCCGCCTGGGGTAAGGTTTCAGCCAATATTGAAAGGCATTACAGTCAGCAATCCGCTGGGTAGCTAACCCAGCGGCTATAACCGACGTTTCTTACTTTCGTATGTGTGCTCTATTAGCCGCGCTTCTTACCAGTATCTCTCATACTCATCACGTAAATAATGAACATGATCAGTGAGCCCATTACAAAACACCATACGCCTACGGTTGCGTAGCTCGCAAAAGCGGGAAGAAACAAAAGACTGCCAAAGAAGAAAAATAAGCTTGATAAGAGACCGAGTAGGTTGGGTAGCTGTTGATGCTGCGCTATCTCACTGTTCATTTTATTTCCTTATCTGAACTATTACTTTCAAGAGCCTCACAGTGCTTAAATACTGATGTCCGGTGCAAACTGAAAGCCCACCGATACCCGATTCCAACTGTTGATTTGGACAATAATGGCGGTGAGGTCAATTAGCCCCTGCTCACCAAACGCAGCTAGGGCGTTTTGATAGTCGTTGTCACTCACCGCTTGCTGGCTGACCAGTGTTAGTGCTTCGGCCCAGGCGAGTGCGGCGCGCTCTTGTGTGCTGAAGCAGGGGGCTTCACGCCAAGCAGGCAATACGTCTAAGCGAACCTGGTGTTCGCCATCGTCTCTGGCCTCTTGCGAATGCATGTGCTGACAAAAGCAGCAGTGATTAATTTGCGAAACACGTAGGTTGACCAAGTGGATTATCGAGCGATCAACCGTTGAGTCTGGGGCAACGTCGCCTAGTGCCGTCAGGTGCTTAGCTAGGCGGGGGCAAAGGCGATATACAGACTGTTGAGAGATACGAGTAGACATGTGGGTGACCTCGGTGAGTAAGTTGAGAGCTCAGCTTAACGTCGAGGTTTTTTTACGCCTTGTAAATTTGCGACAGTTTGCGCTTGCGATAGGCGGCGGGCGTTTCATAGGCGAGTGATTGGAAGGCATGGGTGAAGTGAGCTTGGTCATAGTAGCCGCATTGCAGGGCTATTTCCGTTAGGGGCAGCGTGGTTGCAAGCAGTCCATGGCGGGCTCGGTTCAGCCGGGCATAGGCCACTAATTGGCCTGGGGTAACGCCCACCTCGCGTTTTAATTTGCGCTCCAGGGTACGTCGAGTAAACCCTAGCGTGGCGCCTAACTGTTGGGGCGGAAGCTGAAGTGCTCCAATGGCTTGAACAATCTTAGTGATACGGCTATTGGCGGGTGGCTGGCTTTCTAGTCGATGTAACAACCATGTTTCCAGCAGGCGTAAACCCTGTTGCGAGTCCGACTGGTAGAGGCGCTCTACCACAGGTATTAATCCTTGCAATCCTAATGGTTCAAGCTCGTTATCCAAGCGATAGTGTGTATCTGTGAATGCTTCGGGTAGCAAACCCAGCAAGCAGTGGGTGCCGGCTGCCTTAAAACGAATGCCCAGACAGGGTGCGGTGGTGTCGAGTGTCTCTATCAACGTGGTTTTGTTGAAACAGAGCGTGATAATGGGGTGGGGGCTGGTGAGCTTGATGCTGAGGCTAGCACCGGCATCAGGGTAGAACTTTTCGGTTCTTGATTCAGTGAGATGCCCTGGGCGCCCCATTGACCAAAGGCACTGAACCCACGGGGCTAAGCGTTTATCAGGCAGGCGATGCCGAAAATTTAGATCGTTAGCGTTGCTTGGCAAGATGAACTCGGTCATGGCGTTAACCAATGGTATGTTTTTTTAATGATGGCTCACATTAACTCAATCACGCAGCATCTGGGAGCTGGCCCGGCGCCATACACTAGGCGGCGCTTTTTCCTGGCGAGCCCAGTTGCGCCTTAGCTGCCGCTCATCCCCGAATCCGGATGCTTCGGCGATACGCGCTAGCGTCCATGTCGTTTCGGTCATTAACGCTTTGGCTCGCTGCAGGCGCAACCCCATAATGTAGTCGCCCACCAGCATGCCGGTGAGGCTTTTGAATTGGCGCCGAAAATGACGCTCACTCATGGCTGCCTGAGCCGCCAATGTCTCGATACGCCAGGTTTGCGAAGGGGCGGCACATATTGCATCTTGAACGCGATGCAGCCGTTCATCCACATGATTGCGGCCCTCAAGCCATGCACCCAACTGAGGCTCCTGACCACTGCGACGAAGATACAGCACCATCTCTCGCGCTACCGCCAAGGCCAGTGAATGGCCACAAGCACGGGTAAGCCAGTACAGCATGGTATCAATGCCGGTCGAAATCCCCGCGCTGGTTAAATAGCGCCCGTCCTCGGTAAAGATACAATCACTTTGTACCTTTGCTTGTGGGGCTTTGGCTTGTAACTGCTCGATTAGCGCGTGGTGGGTGGTACAGCGTCTTCCCTTTAACAGGCCCGCGTCTGCCAGTAATAGCGTGCCCGAGCAAACGGTCATCAGCGTATCTGCATAGTGGGCATTCGCTTTGAGCCAAGCAACACACTCTTGCTGCGCTAATGGCTCAAGGCTATTGCGGTACTGACCAGGAATAAGCAGTAAATCTTGAGTAGGAAGCTGTTCAGGCAAGGGATCGATGCCGCTAAGGGTCAGCGGCCCTAGCCACTGCATGGCCGCTTTGGGGCCGAGATAGCGCACCTGAATGTCTATCGAAAGCCGGTCAGCACACTGTAAGACCTGAAGTGGGCCAACCAAATCAAGTGGCACTTGGCCGGGCATCATCAGTACCGCCACCCGCAAGGTGGTGGCTCTTGTGGATGGCGGTTGGCTATTGTGTTGCTCTTCACTCACGGGGGTTTTGCCATTCGTTGATCATGTCTTGTGTGCTGATAATACGCGCAAAGCGGTCTTCAAGTACCAGTTCGGTGCGCGCCTTAATATCATCTGCTGACCAGGTGATGCCGTGGCGTGTCATGGGGAACGTTAGGGTAGCATCGCTGATAAAGTCGACGCTAAACCCTAAATCCGACGCCACCCGTGCGGTGGTTTCGCAGCATTGCTCGGTACGAATACCGCTAATCGCCAGCCGTTCAATGCCTCGCTCCCGTAACCAGCTTTCTAGTGAGGTATCGCTGAACGCGTTATGCGCACGTTTATGAAAGGTTACCGCCACTTCATCGTTAAAGTCATCAAGCGGACGAATAAGGCCACCGTCAGGGTCGAAAGCCCCTTGGCTGCCAGGTGCCTCATGCAGAATGCGCACAACCGGTATATCGTTGGTCTGGGCTGCGTTCAGCACCGCACGCTGCTTGGGACGCCACGCCTGAGCCAGTGATTCTACCCAGTAATCGCGGGCAGGGAACGAGGCTTGAACATCAATTAATAGTAATGCGGTTTTAGGCTGGTTCATGGCTAATCTCATCGTGTTGAAGTGAGGTTACAGATTAGCTGTTACGCATTCTGCCAACGATGCGTTAAGCGGTCACAAAGGGGGCAATTTCGGCCATGTGTGGCCGAAGGGTAATATCTGACAATGGCGATTATGAATGAACATCTAGGCGCCAGGCTCTCACCTCTGAAGGGATATGCTTTCGAGAGGGCGAGCATTGTCTGCTAAGTTAAACTTGCTACCTTCAACACCATGGTTGTTGACCCAGAAAAGCCGATTAACCATTTCAAGTAGGGAAAATGCTCTTCGTTTACGGCGATAAATCCCTTGGACTCGTACAGCCTCCTTGCTCTCGGGTTGCTATCGATAACGTCTAAGCGGATCGTCTCGAAACCATTATCCACGGCATGTGCAATAATGCTATCCAAGAGTCTGGAACCTATGCCTCGCCCTCGGAATCGGCTATCGACAGCAATCCCATCCATCACCAATTCTTGAGATTTTGGCTTGCGCTCGAATAAGCTGAACACCAGACATGCCCAGAGCCCTTTCAATGTTCCAAGCTTGCCTATCAGCTGTTTCATCCCGATTCCGCTCGTTAGCGAACCATTGGGCTGCTGAAACCCTGCTAGCCCAATGACCTCATCTTCAAAGATGGCAGTAAAGGAAAATTCAGGGACAAAACAGTCGGAGAGTAATTGAATGCGCTTAGCCTTGTCAGGTATTGCGCTCGCGAATTTAGCGCCGAAAGCTTCTTCATATAGCTTAGCGACAGGCCCAGCCTTCTCAAGGTTAAAGCCTTTCTGAATCAGAACGTTCATATACTGGCTCCTAGATTCAAAGAGAAATGACTATTGGTCACAGACGCAGTGAATTAATTTTTATTTGCAGGGATGAGGCAACTTCAGTAGTGGATGAGGAATTGCCGCGGGTCTTTGGTTCAATATCATAAAGGGGGGATGTATCGTTAGTACCTTCACTGATAATGGCATGATGGGTACCTGTACCGTAAATATGTGTGCTAATTTGAGTTGGTCTGGTCGACCGTATGCAATCATTGAAAATGTGATTGTTTCCAAGGATCACCGCAAGCAACGTATCGGTAAGGCCAATCTTAGGTGTGCTATAGACTTTGCCCAGCAAGCTGGCTGTTATAAAGCGGCGCTTATGACGAGGTCTAAAGACCCCGCGACACAGGTTCTACGAGTCTTCAGGATTCAGCCCAAGCAAGCAGAGGTATCAGGTAGGGTTCAATGCATAACGCCCCATCCGATGCGCACGCACGGTTTTGCCATTAATACGGGTAAGCGTAAGTTTTGGGATAGGAGAGAGACATGATACCAATCGAAACATGGATGGCTTTCACTGCCGCATGCGTTTTAATAATTCTAGTGCCGGGGCCTGATAATATACTCGCCGTTAGTCGTGGACTTAGCCAGGGGCGTCTAGCGGCTTGTGTCTCCAGCGTAGGAGCTGGAATGGGGCTGATGGTGCATGTGGTTGTCGCTTTTCTTGGTTTGGCGGCTCTTATCCAGACCTCTGCCGTTGCCTTTAGCGCCGTTAAATTGATTGGGGCCGGGTATTTGATTTGGTTAGGTATTAAAGCATTACGTTCCAGAGACTTGATTGCATTTTCATCGCATCGTCGTTTGTCTTACTGCGAGGTTTTAACCACTGGGTTTCTAACCAACGTGCTTAATCCGAAGCCCGCGCTATTTATCTTGGCATTTATTCCTCAATTTGTATCGCCGGCGCAGGGATCGATTGCGTTGCAAACGCTATTGCTAGGTGCTTGGTTTGCTTTTATGGCATTCGCTATATTCGCCGTGCTGGGTCTCTTTTCATCTATGTTTGCGCGCTGGTTGGAGAGTCGTCCGCGCGTAATTCAAGGCCTGAATATGGGCGCTGGAGCAATGTTCATTGCAGCGGGGTTATCAGTGATATTTCTTGAGAAAGTGGAGAACCGCTAGTCGAAGACGACTAAACCTTCACACAGACAAAAATAGCGTTTCCAGAGGCGTTATCCCAGGGGATGATTTTTTCATAGTTGTGCTCAAACACATGAACCTCAAAGTGAGGCGCTAAGAGTGCGCTTAACTCCGCAAAGCTGACGGCTACCATGGGGTGTTCGTCGTTCCATAGCTGTGTTCCTTCAGCGTTGGCTTTTTCAATGCTGAGCCTAAGCGACTGCTTTTCACCTTGGCCACTGTAGTGCCATCCCGAGCGGAACGTGAATAAATCGCTTTCTTGTTGGGCGCTGTGTTTAACAGATAAAGCGTTATCGATTTTGTCTTTATCGACTGCGTTAAAACAGAAAATACCACCAGACTTGAGGGCACAATGAGCACTGGATATACACGCTTTTAGCTTTTCAATCCCATCGTTGTAGTGGATTGAGTATAAAAAGCAGGTGATTAAGTCTTGAGGCTCGTTGGCCTTGAAGTCACTCATGTCTTGCAACGTGAAGTGTGCTTCTGAGCAACGCGTGGTGGCAATATCCAGCATGGGTTGATTAATATCAAGCCCGCTACTGGCGTATCCAAAATCAATAAAATGGCGCACGTGTGGGCCGGTGCCACAGGCTAAATCTAGGTGTGTCGTTCCGCCGTTACCGAAAATCTGATGCAGCCTGCGAATGGCGTGGCTTTGCGCTTGATAGTCGATATCCACGCACATCAAATCGTAGTAGCCAGAAAGGTCGGTATAGAGGGCATTGACGGACATAGTGACCTAATAGTGGCTACTGAAATAGGGTGGGTGGCGCATAGTAAACGAGCGAGTAGGGTTTGAGAAGCAGGCACAGCTTGGAGTTTAACGATTACGCAAATACATCTTGCAGCCCTAAAGAAACTCTGACGATGACCGATATATACCTAAGACCATCGAGATTTCTCTGGTCGTTGCTAAATGCCGAGAGTGCCCGTTATGCCGAAAATGCTGATCTTTATCATCACCTTGCTTCTCATTCTGTCTAACCAAGCGCAGGCAAACTCGAGTGCGGCAGAGGCGGCGGCGTTGGCGTGGCTAGAAGCCATCGATAGTGGTCAGTATGAGCAGGCATGGGAATCGTCATCTTCACTACTAAAAAAGCCGCTTTCACCGCACATGTTAGAACGGACGATTGGTGCAGCGCGTCGTGACTTTGGTGCGGTTCAGTCGCGTCGGCGAGTAAGCGTTGTCCGCGAAACCTCTATGCCTGGGGCTCCAAGAGATGACTACGCGGTTTTGACGTTCCAAACACGTTTTGAAAACAGATCATCGCAGATTACGGAAACCATCACTCCTCACTTGGAAGAGGGCACGTGGAAAGTTAGTGGTTATTACTTGAACTAACCGACTCCTCAAAAATATTGCAACCACCTCTGGTTTGCAGCATCGCCTTGGTTCAGGCTCCTTTTCCCCTCGAATCCTGCCATCACGTTGTTCATGACGAAGCTCAATTTGGCTGCTACGTTGAGTAGATAGCCTTGTGTATGTTGCTATGGATAGGCTGCAGATTCAGACGGGAATGTTCAAGGCGTTGAATGCGAGGAGTGGGTATGCAAACCCTTTCTCTCAAACCGCACTGGCTCTGGTTGATGGTTGCCGGTTTGCTAATGGCTACTATGTCGTTTACATGGCAGGCCATGGCACAAAGCGCTTCACCAAGCGTTCTGGTGCTTAATATTGAAGGCGCCATCGGCCCGGCTACCAAGGACTACTTTGAGCGTGGGCTGGATAAAGCCCGCGAGCAGGGCAGTGAGGTGGTGATCGTCGAGCTCGATACCCCCGGCGGGTTGGTCGACACCACCCGCGACATGATTCGCGAGATGCTCAACGCTGACATTCCCGTGGTGATGTACGTTTTCCCCAGTGGTGCGCGAGCGGCAAGCGCGGGCACCTATCTACTTTACGGTAGCCACGTGGCTGCCATGGCCCCCTCGACGCATCTCGGCTCGGCCACGCCGGTACAGATGGGCGGTGGGCTGCTCGGCAGCGATGAAGACGAAGAAGATAATTCGGCTGAGGAGTCCGAGGGCAGCGCCATGGAACGCAAGGTGATGGAAGATGCGGTGAGCTTTATCCGCAGCCTAGCGGAACGCCATGATCGCAATGCCGATTGGGCTGAAGAGGCCGTGCGCAATGCGGTCAATCTCACTGCCAGCGAGGCGCTGGAGCAGAACGTCATCAATGTGGTGGCGCGCGATCTTGACGATCTCCTTGAGCAGATTGACGGCATGAGCGTGGTCATGGAAAGCGGTGATGCCACGCTTGAGACCGCAGGCCTCACCATTGAGCGCTTCGACCCTGATTGGCGCACCCAGGTGCTATCGCTGATCACTAATCCCAACATAGCCTTCTTCTTGATGGTCATCGGCTTTTACGGGCTGGTTTTCGAGCTGGCCAATCCCGGCAGTCTGTTCCCCGGCACCATTGGCTTGATTTGCTTGCTGCTCGCCCTGTTTGCGTTTCAGGTGCTGCCGATTAACTACGCCGGGCTTGCGCTGATGGTGGTCGGGCTGGCGTTGATGGTGGGTGAGGCATTTATGCCTAGCTTCGGCGTGCTGGGGGTTGGCGGCATCATTGCCTTTGTGCTTGGCTCGGTAATGCTGATGGACGCGGAGCATCTTGCCATTTCGCTACCTCTAATCGGTGGTGTGGCATTGATGTCCGGGGGGCTAATGCTATGGACGTTAACACGCTTTGCAACGCTGCGCCGTCGTCCGGCACACACTGGCGCGGAGCAGTTAATCGGCGCAGATGCGGTTGCACTGGATGATTTTGAGACCAGCGGCCATGTAAGGCTGCATGGCGAGCGCTGGAACGCAGTAAGCGATGTGCCAGTCAAACGAGGTGAGAAGCTTGTGGTGGTGCGCCTTGATGGCTTGACGGTATATGTGACGCCCCGCTAGTGCCCACTTTCTGACATAACCGACCCACAGCTAAACGAGGTGTCCAATGATTATTTCGTATTTAGTTCCTGTCGTGCTGGTGGTGATGTTGATCGCTGCCTCTATTCGCATACTGCCAGAATATAAACGCGGCGTAGTGTTCTTTCTGGGGCGTTATCAGATAGTGAAAGGGCCTGGGCTAGTCATTGTGATCCCCGCCATTCAGAAGATGGAGGTGGTGGATCTGCGCGTCATTACCATGGATGTGCCGGAACAGGACGTAATCTCTCAGGATAACGTCACCGTTAAAGTTAATGCGGTGCTTTATTTCCGCGTCGTCGATCCAGAAAAGGCGATCATTCAAGTCGAGAATTTTACCCAGGCGACCAGTCAACTAGCACAGACCACTTTGCGTTCCGTGCTGGGTAAGCATGATCTGGATGAGATGCTTTCCGAGCGCGATAAGCTCAACGACGATATCCAGGAAATCATCGATACCCAAACCGAAGCGTGGGGTATCAAGGTCGCCAATGTTGAAATTAAGCATGTAGATTTGGATGAGAGCATGATTCGCGCCATTGCGCGCCAGGCAGAGGCGGAGCGTGAGCGTCGCGCTAAGGTGATTCACGCTGAAGGGGAACTGCAAGCATCCAAGAAACTGGTCGAGGCGGCCAATGTCATGCAGGAAAACTCTGCTGCGCTGCAACTGCGCTACCTGCAAACCATGAGCGACATGAGCAACAAGAATGCCTCGACAATCGTTTTCCCGCTGCCCATGGACATCATGGAAGCGTTCAAGGATATGAAAGCCAAGCATACGGCAGCGACGCCTGGTAAGGCGCAGGATGACGCCTAGGCTCACAGCTCTTCCCACTGCCTGTGGTACGGTTTGGCAGCAACTGGCAGTGGGCTCCCTGAATACATTTTTTGTTTCATGGGATATGCTTCGAAGCCTCTGATCCAAGGATCCCGGTGATGCCATGTCCCTGATTGCCACTACCCCTGAACCGCCTTACTACGCCGTTATTTTCACTTCACTACGCACCGAGGTCGATAACGGCTATGACGCAATGGCCGCAAGAATGGTTGAGCTTGCAGCACAGCAGCCGGGGTTTTTAGGGGTGGAGTCTGCCCGTAATGAGGTGGGTGTAACAGTTTCTTACTGGGCCGATTTGGCATCTATTAAAGCGTGGAAAGCCCATGCTGAGCATCAAGAAGCTCAGCGGCTAGGCCATCAGCAGTGGTACCAGCACTTCAAAACCCGTATCGCCAAAGTCGAGCGAGATTACGGTATTTAGCTGGTTGCCACCGATTCACGGCTTACACCACCAGCAACAGCAACAAGGGTATCAATACCAGTTCAATAGGAATGGGCAGAAGAATAGTCTCCAGAAAGGAGAGGGTGGCGAGTAGACACAGCATATTCTTCGAGCGGTTAATGCGCTCAAACCACTACTTAGTGCATTTGGATGTTATGGCCATGCAGGTCTCTACACTTCGGGATTAATGCGGCGATAGACAGCCGCTAATAGGCTGTAAAGGCCAAACGCAAAAAGTCCCAGCGCGACAAAACCAAGCAACCACTGACCGAAGGGCTGGCTTCGCAGGGTGCTAAACACCTCGCTCATACCGCCTGCTTGATTGGGATTGATTTGATAAGCGGCGATGATAAAAAAGCTACCCACGATCACAAACACAGCACCACGAATCACTAAGCCGAAACGGCAAATAGGGTAGGCCCATTGTTGCGTTTGTGGTGGCATAGCGAAGTGTTTGTCGAATTTGGCCTTGTAGCCTTTAAGCGCGTGGGCCATACCTACCCCTATCATGATTAGGCCAACCCCAGCGACCAGCCAGCGCCCGAAAGGCTGCTGCATCAGCCAGCCCGCGACACCTTGTGAACCACCACCTGAATCACCCGAAGAGCCCGCCAATTGAAAGATGAGCGTGGCGGCAAAAAAAGCCAACAACGTGTGGGTAAAGGCGCTTGCCAATAAGCCCGCACGAATTGCCAGCCCCTTGGCGCCGTTGCCGTGATGGTCGGTGTCTTTAACTGCTTGGATAGTCCGCCACATCGCGTAGCCCACCAAGCCGATGGCCATAAGGGCTAACAAGACTTTTCCGAAAGGAGCGGTGAGCACGCGTTCTAAGGCGCCCCGACTGCCTTCTGTTTGGCCGCCTTGCCCAAAAGCTGCCAGCGCTGCAAGGCCGCCGACTAATACATACACAATGCCCCGAGAGGCGTATCCCATACGGGCGAAAAGGGTAATTGCATCACGGTGGTCGGGGTTATTCATACTATTGGCCATGGTGTCCTCCTGACAAATTATGGCGTTGCGCATCCCTATGCAATCTAGCGTATATAGCAGCCCATACTGTGCTTCTGCTGTGCTATTGTCCAGCCTAGGCCAAGCCGAAGCGTCAAAGGCTATTTTTGAATAACACGAGCAGAATATGAGTACCATTTCGTCACCTATCTTCTGGCGCGATGCGCGTATGCCCTATGTGGAGCTGCGCAAGATTAGCGACGCGCGACAAGTTTGCTATGCGCCGCACAGCCATACGCATTGGTCGCTGGGGGCCATTACCGCAGGTAAAAGCACTTTTTGCTATCGCGATGCGACGCATCAGATTAGTGCGGGTGACATCGTTATGATGAACCCCTACTGGGTGCATGCCTGCAACCCCATCGAGAACCAGCCCTGGGCGTACATGATGCTCTACGTCGATACCGAGTGGCTGAGTGAATTGCGTTACCAATTGGGCCTGTTGAATACGCCGTATTGGCAAGATATCGCCACCGCCGTCATTACCCAGCCAGCGCTTTATGCCGGGTACTGCGATATGGCTGCTTGTTTGCTGGATGAACATCGCGAGATTAGCGATAAGCAAACGGCGCTAGTCGAATACTTGTCCATCATGATGCAAGTGCTTGCTCAGGAATCCCCCGCGGTATTGCCCCAAGCGCCCAGTGCGCTAGAACAGGTCGCGGCCTATTTGCGTGCCAATTGTAGCGCTGATATATCGCTAGAACGCCTATGTGAGCAGTCCGGCTATAGTGCTGGGCACCTGATTCGCGCCTTTAAACAGCACTTCGGACTAACACCCCATGCTTACCTGATTAATCAGCGCATTCAGCTGGGGCAGCAAGCGTTAAAACAAGGGCAACCTATCGTTGAGGCGGCTTTGAACGCTGGCTTTAATGACCAGCCCCACTTTCAAAGGACGTTCAAGCGGCTGGTAGCAGCGACACCCAACCAGTACCGCTACCCGCTACTCAACCAGTAAGACAATAGCGCTAGCCGCCAGGCAGATAGCGAGTGCGCGGTTAATCGTCAGTAAGATGATAGGACGATGAACATAGCGTTTCAGAAAAGCGCCTGCATATACCCAACTGGCTAGCGATAGCCAGCAAATAGGCAGATAAAGGCCGGCGAACAGCCATAGCAGATGGGGCTCATTAGCAGTGGTGTAGGCGCCAATGCCAGCGGCAGACGCCAGCCACGCCTTGGGGTTGAGCCACTGCATCATGGCACCTGTCATAAACCCTGGCGCTTTGACGCCGCCTCTCTCCTGCAAGCGCCCATCGTGCTGTAAAAGTTGATAGCTGAGATAGAGTAAAAACAGAATGCCTGCCCAGCGTAAAAACTCTTCCAGCAGCGGCAGCACATTCAGCAGTGAGTAAAGCCCCGCGCCGATGGCTAAAAATAGCGCGATAAACCCCAGCGTGGCGCCGGTTACAAAAACAAGCCCTTTAGCAATAGGGTAGTGCGTACCGCTACTCAAACAAACGATGTTGACCGGCCCCGGCGAGATAGACGCTGCGAGGGCAAAGGCGGACATGGGTAGCAGCAAAGATAGCAGGGGTGAAGCGCTCATTGTCATTCTCCTCAGATAATGCAAGGAGAATGCAGTAGCGCTTGTGGGCGGTATTGAACAAAATTGAGATCGTTGCTTAAAGCGTTGCCCTGCTAATGCCCAAAAACCGACCAGCCGGTGCGCTGCACAAACATTTCGAGCGCCTGGGTGCCCAGAAAACTGTTGCCGTAGGCATCCAGCCCCGGCGACCAAACTGCGATGGAGCCATGGCCGGGTGCAATCGCCAGAATGCCACCGCCCACGCCACTTTTGCCAGGCAGGCCGACGCGAAATGCGAACTCTCCCGAGGCGTCGTAGTGCCCGCACATCATCATTAGTGAATTGATACGCCGTGCGCGCTGGGGGGCTACCACGCGAATGCCACTGGGTTTGTTGATACCATCCGAGGCCAAAAATAGCCCGGCATGGGCCAACTGCTCACAGCTCATGGCGATAGCGCACTGGTGAAAATAGGTGCCTAGCACCTTATCGACATCATGGCGTAGGCGGCCAAAGGCTTTCATAAAGTGCGCCAGTGAGGCGTTGCGGTCGCGGTGGGCCATTTCTGAAGCGGCCACCGCGTGGTCGAAGTAAATGCTGTCGTCATCGGCGATATAGCGCACAAAGCTAAGAATCTCGCCAAGTGTCTCTTTGGGCTCGTGGCCCATCATGATCGCATCGACTACCGCAATGGCCCCGGCATTGATAAACGGGTTACGCGGTTTGCCGCTTTCATGCTCTAGTTGCACGATGGAGTTGAAGGGATCCCCTGAGGGCTCGCGGCCAACTTTTGACCACAGCGAATCACCCACTTGCCCAAGTGCAATGGTCAGCGTAAATACTTTAGAGATACTTTGAATTGAGAAGGGCGTGGTAGCACAACCTGCCGAGTACACTTTGCCATCCACCGTGGCGAGCGAAATGGCAAACTGCTGTGGGTCAACATGGCCAAGCTCGGGAATATAGTCTGCGACCTTACCGCGTTCTTCGGCGTTTGCCATGGCTGCTGCAATGTCATTGATCAAGTCTTGCATGGGCGTATCGTGTACCGTCAATGGAGGCGGGGCATTACCCTAGCGAAAACTGGTGGAAATGTCTGTTAAACATAACGCCTCTTTTAAACATAAACTGTCTGATCACCTGCCAGTGCGCAAGATTCGGGTCGGCAACTTGCCCGTGAAGGCTTAGGCTGAAAGGAACTAGGCTTTGTACGAAAAGTCGGCGAGCGAAGACTAGACAAGGCAAAAATCAACGAGAAAGCGGAGTTTACGGGGTGTAAATGAGCGTTTCGAGGCGATTTTTAACGCAGTATTGTCGAGCGCAGTCAGTTTTCGTACAAAGCCTAAGCAGCTCCGACGGTCAGAGAGATAACCCAATGAATGACTATGAGCGTATCGAAAAAGCCATGGCCTATATGGTGGCTCATGCGGCGGAACAGCCCAACCTGGAAACGGTAGCTGCTCATGTTCATTTGAGTGCCTTCCACTTCCAGCGACTGTTTTGTCGTTATGCGGGGATTAGTCCCAAACGCTTTTTGCAGGCACTCACCTTAGAGCGCGGTAAGCAGTTGATGCATTCGTCCACTTCTTTGCTGGATATCGCCCATACCCTTGGGCTGAGCGGTGGCTCGCGGCTTTACGACCACTTTGTTCAGTTAGAGGCGGTCACGCCCGGCGAGTATAAGCGCCAGGGTGAAGGAGTGGAGATCGCTTATGGCGTTCACGAAACACCTTTAGGTCGCCTATTCGTCGCGGTTACGCCCCGGGGTATCTGCCGAATGGGGTTTGTCGATACGACTAATTCAGAGGAGTTACTGGCAAGGTTGGCCAAGGAGTGGCCGCGCAGCACCCTTCAACATAACACTGAGTCCACTCGCTATGCGGTGGAAAGGCTGTTTACTGAGCCTGAAGAGGGGGCTACCGCTGTCTCGCTACACGTCACTGGCACCAACTTCCAAATAGCGGTTTGGCGAGCGCTGTTAACGATCCCCGAGGGGCAATTTGCCAGCTATTCCCATATTGCTCAGGCGCTGGGATCACCTAAATCGTCCCGAGCAGTGGGCAATGCAGTGGGCGCTAACCCCATCGCGTTATGGATCCCCTGCCACCGGGTGATTCAACAAAGCGGTGCACTCGGTGGTTACCGCTGGGGATTAGAGAAAAAGCAGATGGTACAAGCCTGGGAGCTGGCGCTGGCTCACACAGATAACACAGCGCTCGCCCCCAGTTTAACGACCTAATCAATCAGCCCGTTCGCATCAAAAAACGGGAAGGGGCCAGGATAGCGCTGGATAAACCCTTGGTGAGTCACCATGCCGTTAGTTGCCGACCACTGGTGTAGCAGGTAACCGGGGGGCTCTAGCTGAAAGCTGGAGGGGCCGTCTGGGGTGAGATCCAAACTCACCTGGTGGGAAACCCCAGGGCAGCTAATCGCCAAAGTGTTAGCAAAGCGCGCCTGGATCGAACGGTGCAGATGCCCACAGAGCACGCGCTCGACCTGGACATGTTTGCCAATGACGTCGGCTAGCGCGTCTGTTCGCTTCAGCGGCTGGAGATCCATATGGTCGATGCCACTAACAAAAGGGTGGTGATGCACCATGACGAGAGTCGGTTTTTCGGGATGCTCTGCCAGCGTAGTGTCTAGCCACTGCAGGCTTTCATCGCTTAGCTCACCATGGGGTTTGCCGGGCACCGATGAGTCGAGCCCTACAATGCGCACCGGGTAGTCATCCACGACCCAGTGTAAATAGTCGCGGTGCTGAAACAGGTAACGGTGCTCGGGAAAGGCGGCGCGCAGATGCTCGCGGTCATCATGATTGCCAGGGATCAAGTACACGGGCAGCATTAACTCAGCCAGAATCTGCTTAAAGGTGGCGTACTCGCTAGGGTGGCCAAAATCAACCAAGTCACCGCTAATTAGCACCAGGTCGGGCCGCGGCGCTAGCTGATTGAGCGTGCTGATTGCTTGGCGCAGCGCACTGGCGGTATCTACCTGGCGGTAAGAGAGTTTCCCGCCCGCCTTGATATGCGGATCGCTAATCTGGGCGATAAGGCATTGCTGGGCATGAGGAACTTTCTGAGCGTTTAAACCTTGATCAGCCATTGGCCATCTCCTTGGCATTAACAGGGGCAGTGGGCTTATCTGGATGAAAAAGCACGTTAGAAGCGAGGGACAAACCAATCGCGGTACCGTTTGGCCAGCGCTGGCGAGAGGGTGCCTCAATCTGGAGCGGCGAAGCGCCGCCCGTGTCCACCATCAGGCGCTGGGTCTGGCCCAGGAAGATGCTCTGTACCACCTTGCCTGTTACATCGGCTTGGTCAACGGAAACCACCTGAATGTCTTCTGGACGGCAGTAGACAGTGGATACTCCCTGCAAATGGGCAGCGATGAGTTCACCGCCATGGACGACCAATCTTCCATCGGCGCGTGTGCTGATCACCTCCAGGCAGTTAACCGCACCAATAAAATCGGCTACAAAGGCATTGGCCGGCTGATGATAAATCTCTTGGGGGGTGCCCAACTGCGCGATGCGTCCGGCTTGCATTACCGCGATGCGGTCACCCAAGGCCATCGCCTCATCTTGATCGTGGGTGACGTAGACCGCCGTGGTGCCTAGCTCCCGTAGAAGCTGGCCAATCTCGATGCGTAAGCGGTCGCGCAGTTTCGCGTCTAGAGCTGCCAACGGCTCATCAAACAGCAGCACCTTGGGGCGAACAGCAATCGCACGGGCAAGAGCCACACGCTGTTTTTGGCCACCGGAGAGGGCGTCGATGCGCCGGTCACCAAAGCCTTGTAGGTCGACCATATGCATGACTTCGTCAAGCCGATGGGCGATCTCGGCACGGGGCAAACGCTGTATTTTGAGCCCGTAGGCAATATTGTCGGCAACGCTCATATTGGGAAATAGCGCGTAGTTTTGAAACACCATTCCCACGTCGCGCTGTTCAATCGGCAGAGCGGTGACATCACGCTCGCCAAACATTACTTGCCCGCCTTTGTCGGGGCTTTCCAGGCCGCTAATAATGCGCAGGGTGGTGGTTTTACCGCAGCCGGAAGGGCCCAGCAGTACCAGGGTTTCGCCCGCATCGACCTGTAAATCAAGCGGCTGGAGCGCTGTGTTGCCGCCAGCGAAGGTGCGGCTGCATTGGTGTAGCGTAATGCTGACAGATGAACTCATAACGGATTCTCAAATAATAAAACTTAGCGGCGCTGCTCGGTGAGTCGGCCTGCCCACTGAATCGCCACTAGCAAGGGCACCACCATCACCAGAAATATCAGCGTGTAGGCTGAGCCGATTTCAAGGCGCATCGAGGCATAGCTGTCGGCTAAGCCGACCGGTAGCGTTTTGGTTAATGGGGTATGCAGCATCCAGGTAATGTTGAATTCACCGATCGATAGGGTGACCACCATCAGCGCCCCCGCCAAAATACCGCTCATACAGTTGGGGATGACCACCCCGAAAAAGCGTTGCCGAAAACTGGCGCCTAAGCTGGCGGCGGCTTCTTCCAGTTGGGGAAGCTTGGCGGTTTGCATCACGGAGAGCACCGCGCGCACCATAAAGGGCAAGGTAAACAGCACATGGCCAACAAGAATAAATAGCCAGCTGCCACGAAATTCACGGTAGCTGCCATAGGCAAGCAGTAGGGCAAGCGCGGTGGCCAGCCCAGGCACGGCAACTGGTAGCAGTAGGAGTTCTTCAAGCGCATTGGCCCAGCGGCGACGGCTGCGCAGCAGGCCATAGGCGGCGGGTACGCCAATCAGGATAGTGATCAATAAGCAGGCCAGCGCCAGTTTAATTGAGAGCCAGATGGTATCGGCGTAGAGCTGCCACACCTCATCCACCCAGCGCAGGGTCAGGCCACTCTCAAGGCCGACAAAGTAGTTTTCGGTCAGCCCCGCCATGACCGACATGGCGACGGGCACGATCATGAACAGGCACACCAGCAGGGTGAAGCCCAATTGCAGCGTGAAGCGTAGGCGAGATTTCATACCGAGGCTCCCAAGTTGCCGCCAGCCAGCCTGCGGGCAAGACTCAATGCCATCCAGGTGATCACGCCCAATACCACTGAAAGCGCGGCTGCCATGGCGAAGTTAGCGTAGTTGGTGAATTCGCCGTAGATATTGAGCGGTAGAATGCTCAACTGCGTGCCCAGGGTAAACGCCGTACCAAAGGCGCCCATACTGGTGGCAAAGCAGATGGCACCGGTTGAGAGCAGCGCGGGAGCAATGCCGGGTACGATGACGTCTTTGGTGACCTGCCAGGTGTTAGCACCTAACGAGCGAGCTGCCTCTTCAAGGCTTCTATCCAGGTTGTCGCAGGCAGCCATCACAGTGGTGATAACGCGAGGAATGGAGAAGTAAAGGTAACCAATAAATAGCCCGGCCAGTGAGTAGGCGAACATCCAGCGCTCGCCAAACAGCCACAGGCTGGTCTGCGCCAAGGCACCTTGACGCCCTCCCAGCATGATGACCAAAAAGCCCACCACCACGCCTGGGAAAGCCAGCGGAAAGGTGAGGATAGCCACTAGTATGGACTTGCCAAAAAAACGCTGGCGGGCGAGAAAAAATCCGGCAACGCCCGCAATGGCAACCGCTACCAGTGACACTATCAGCGAAAGACCAACGGTGGTCGCCAGGCTGATTAAGTACTGACGATGGGTAAGAATAGTCAGGTAAGCGCTAATACCGCTGCTTGGATCAGCCTCGGCGCCCATCATGATCAGACGCGAAAAAGGCAGTAGCCAAAAGGCGCAGAAAATCACCAGGGCAGGCAGTAAGGCGAACAACGCGATAAAGCGTTTACGCCGGGCTGGGCCTACCATCGTCGATGGTCGACTTAGGTAAGAAGCAGCCCCGGAGGGCTGCTTGGATGCCGCTGTCATGATTAACGAACCTCCGACAGATACCGCTCAGAGAAGCTACGTTGAGCAGCCGCCATGGCGGGGTAGTCAAGTGCCTCGGCGCGGGCATACTCGCTATCGGGCAGAAAGACTTCGCGTGCTTCGGGGGAAATGGCGCTGGCGCGCACGGGACGTAGGTAAGCATCTGCCCATACCGCTTGGCCTTGGTCAGAGAGCACGAAATCAAGCACTTGCTGACCGTTTTCGGGGTTAGGGCCATCTTTTACCAGGCTCATAACATAGGGCACTACCACGCTGCCCTCCTCGGGAATCACAAACTCTACGTTGGCACCATCGCTATGGCGTGCGCGGTAAGCGTTGAAGTCGTAATCGAGAAGAATCGGGATCTCACCAGAAAGTACTCGAGCGTAGCTGGTTTGCTTGGGCACAATCGGGTCGTTTTTGGCTAGCTGATTGAAGTAGTCGATCGCCGGAGTGAAGTCATTAAGATCGCCACCCATGGCTAGGTTGACCGCCACGGCACCGACGTAGCCAACAAAGGCGCTGGCCGGGTCAAGGTAACCCACCATGCCGCGATACTCGGGCTTGAGCAGATCTTCCCAGGAAGTGGGCACCGGCGCGCCATCCAAGGCGTCAACGTTGACCATAAAACCGAGGGTACCAGAGTGAATGGCAAACCAGTTACCTTCGGGGTCTTTTAGACCTTCAGGAATCTCATCCCAGTGTTCGGGCTGGTAGGGCGCCACTACGTCCTCTTCCATGGCTTGAATGCCGAAGGTCACCCCGTAGTAAACGACATCGGCCACCGGGCTACTGGCTTCGGCAACCAATTGGGCTAAGGATTGGCCGGAGTTCTTGTTGTCTTGCGGCACGCGAATGCCGGTCTCCTGTTCGATCAAACGCAACTGAGTGCCCCAGTCCGCCCACTCAGGCGGGCAGTTGTAGCAGATAGCGTTGTCGCTTGACTGGGCAGTGGCGACCCCTGACGCACTGATAACCGCCGTGGCCAGTAACGCTTGATAAAGATGCTTAAGGTTCATGCGTTTAAGACTCATACCAAGTTCCTCTATAAAGTGCTTAACGTGGACTTGCGGGATGCCGGGATTCCGACACTTTCGCCCTTACGCAATGCGTGGGGCAGGGGAGCGGGCGTGCATTTTTCTCCCCGAATCATGGCTAACAAGGTGTGAACCGCGGTGCGCCCAATGTCGGCGCGAGGCTGCTCAATGGTGCATAGCGATGGGTAGAGGTGCTTGCCTAAGGCAATGCCATCAAAGCCCATCACAGAAAGGTCGCCAGGCACGTTAAAACCTGCGCGTTGTAATTCGCCCATCAGGCTGATGGCGAGCAGATCATTGGTACAGATCACCGCGCTGAGAGCCTCTGGCCCTTGCAGTGCAGGTGTTAGGCTTTTCAGGTCAGCTTGGGTATGGCGGGTCATCTCAACCAACGGGCGTGCGATCAGGCCTGCCTCGCGGATAGCGTGGCAGTAACCGTCAAAGCGCTGCCGGGCGCGGTCTGATTGCAGCAGCGGGCCAGCGACCATGCCAATGCGCTCATGACCCAGGGTGATTAAATGGCGGGTGGCATCAGCGCTGGCAGCGCGGTTATCGACGCCAATAGAGGGAAAACCACTTTTCCCTGGCGGGTTGTAAACTAGTAAGCACGGGGTGGTTTCCAAGCGCAGCGTGTTCAGCACGGCACTGTTATCCGCTTCAGCCACGGTCAGCACCAAGCCGTCCACGCGCTGGCGCAGCATCTCCTCAACAATGTCACCCTCGCGGCTGGGCGAGTATTCGCTGGTGGTAACGATCAGTGAGTAGCCAGACGCGCGGGCGGCCACTTCCATGGCTTGTAGCTGCTCGGCGAATACGGGGTTATCGAGACTGGGCACCATCACGCCAATCATCTGTGTCGCTTGAGAGCGCAGCTGTTGGGCGATTTTATTTGGCCTAAACGCTAACTGCTGGGCAGCGTTAAACACTTTTTCACGGGTAGCGGGGCGTACCAAGTCGGGGCTTGAAAAAGCCCGCGCCGCGGTTGCCCGAGAGACTCCTGCGAGTTTGGCCACACTAAGTAAATCTGCCATGGAAATACCTGTTATGAATGCAATGAGATCGATCTCATTTATTAGGTGTCAGCCTAGAGATGGCGTATGACGAATTGATGGCAATAAAAAGTATTTTTGATTATTAAGGGCAGCAGCGTGCTTAAGCGGAGATTGAACACATTGCACCGCTTAGCCCCTCCCGCTAAAGTCTCGCTCTTGTTCACCTGGACGAGACTTCTTTATGGCTACACTGATGATTCAAGGCACCACCTCGGATGCGGGTAAAAGCACTGTGGTGGCTGCCCTTTGCCGCGCGCTGGCAAGGCGTGGAGTATCGGTGGCGCCATTTAAACCCCAGAATATGGCATTGAATAGCGCCGTGACTGAGGACGGCGGCGAGATTGGCCGTTCCACGGCGTTACAGGCGCAAGCCTGCTATTTAGCGTCCCACAGTGATATGAACCCGGTACTGTTAAAGCCGGAAACCGATCGTGGCGCCCAGGTGATTTTACGCGGCAAAGTGCATGGCCATATGGATGCGCTGGATTACCACGCCTATAAACGCACCGCGAAAGAGAGCGTGATGGCGGCATGGCAGGCGTTGGAAAACCGCTTTGATGTCATTATTGCCGAAGGGGCGGGCAGCCCTGCTGAGATCAACCTACGCGAGGGGGATATCGCCAATATGGGCTTTGCCGAAGCGGCTGACTGTCCAGTGATACTGGTGGGCGATATTGACCGCGGTGGGGTATTCGCCCAATTGGTAGGTACGTTGGCGCTGTTGAGCGAGAGCGAACAGGCGCGTACCAAAGGCTTTATTATCAACCGCTTTCGAGGTGATATAGCGCTGCTTAAGCCGGGGCTTGAATGGTTGGAGGAGCGTACGGGAAAACCCGTATTCGGAACACTGCCTTATCTGCAGGGGCTAGTACTCGATGCTGAAGATAGCATTGGTTTAACCCACGCCGAAAAGGCTAGCCAGACACTTAACGTGATCGTTCCGGCGCTACCGCGCATCAGTAACCATACTGACTTCGATCCGCTGCGGTTGCACCCACAGGTATCGCTGACCTTTGTGGGGCCCGGCCAGCCGATACCCGCCGCCGATGTGGTCATTCTGCCCGGTAGTAAAAGTACCGCGAGCGATTTGGCGTGGTTAAAGCAACAGGGCTGGGATAACGCCATTCAGCGCCACCTGCGCTACGGCGGCAAGGTGTTAGGTATTTGCGGTGGCTTTCAAATGCTGGGCGAATGGGTGGATGACCCTGATGGTCTGGAGGGTAAGCCAGTAAAAGTGGCGGGCTTGGGCTTGTTGCCGCTGACCACCCGAATGGTGGCAGGCAAACAGCTACGCAATGTTCGCGGCGTGACCGTTGCTGAAGGGGTAACCGTCACCGGATATGAAATTCATAATGGCGTAAGTGAAGGGCAGGCGCTTAACGCGCCATTATTTGACATAGAAGGCCGACCAGAAGGCGCCGTCAGTGAGGATGGCCAAATAATCGGTACTTACCTGCACGGGTTATTTGACCACCCGGAGGCCTGCCAAGCCCTACTGAAGCAGTTGGGACTCGTTAATGGAGAGCAGAGCGATTATCAAGCTCACCGAGAACGTGAGCTTGACCGTTTAGCCGATATGCTGGAAGCCCATATCGATATTGAGGCGGTTATTGCGCTGATTGATGCGGGCGCTTCGCCATCACAGTGATTTCAATACTGCTTCCGCCGTAGAGGTTAGGGGATTCGGTGCAGGTGCGGGCAGGGTAGCGGCCAGGTTCAAAGTACTCCGCGTAAACAGTGTCCATGTCTTGGATAGCGTGTAGATCCGTGAGGTGGATATCCACCCGCACTATATCCGCTAAGCTGCCGCCTTCCATTTCAAGCATGCGCGATAGTGCGCGCATCACAAGGCGAGTCTCTTCTTTAACGTCGCCTTTGACTGCGTGGCCGTTAGAGAGATCGCCAACGGTCAGTCCTGAAATAAACACATAGTGATCATCGACTACCATGTGGCTACCGGGGAAGCTTGGTGTGGGCATGGTAGGGTCATTCATAAAGGTGGGCATGCTAGCTCCTTCTAAGTGATGTTCACGCTTACAGTTATCTTCGACAGATTGTTAACAGTAGTGTTCAGTATCAGTAAAAATGAATAGAGGACGCGTGAGGCATGTCGCGCTGTCAAAACGGCGATAATTACTCTAGGCTTGCGGCTTTTTAGTCGCTGAGGATGATTCATATGAAGGTCGTACACGTTAACGCAGAGGCCCAGCGCAACGCCTGTCTGGCGCGACTATGCGCTGAGGTATACGGGCAACAGGCTGGTCTAACGCCGCTGGTCGTGTTCACCGGCACCTGCAGTGTGTTATTTCCTCAGGAAGCCGCGCGACTGTTTGCTGCCGTTGACGGCCAGGGTAAACCCCAAGCGCTAGCGCTGCTAGTGCTGGACGAAGAAGGCGAGGGTATGACCGTGACCCACGCCTGCGCACTTGACCAGACAGATGCCCAGCAGCGTTTGATCAGCGAGCTTACTCTGAAAGCGCCGCTACGGGTCGAAGTGGATAACGCCGAACGAGAAGCGTTCTATCAAAAAAGTGGCATTAAGCGCTGGTTCGGCGGGGTGGATGGAAAGCGTATTGGCTTGGGCGCTCGCCACCCTGCCAAGAGTATTCGCGAATTAGCGCCTACCCTAGTGTTGGATGAAGCGCTTATCCTGCGCCGCTTTAAACATGACCCTAAGGCGTTTGAAACGGCCAAACAGGCATTTTTGAAGGGCTTAAACGATTTCCCGCAGTCGCTTTAATAGCCCTTAGGAAACGCTGCGTTCCAGTTTGTGCAACCAAGTTGCACGTTGTTGCCATGTTATTTACGTGTTGCCCCGATAAAATAAGCATCACGACTAGCTTATTAAAAGAAGGGAGAAGCTGCATGGCATTACCGATAATGGATAACAGTCAACGTTACGGTGCGATTAGCCGCTTGTTGCATTGGGGGATGGCGCTACTGTTTGCTTGGCAGTTTACGAGTGCCACGGCGCACTGGCTTTTTCCGGACACACCCTTTGAAGAGTTCTTCTGGGGAACCCATTACCCAGTGGGTGTATTGCTACTGACCTTAGTCGTACTGAGAGCGATATGGGCGTTGGCCAATGCATCGCGCCGTCCGCCATCGGTGAGCGTTATGGCAAAGTTGGGCCATCTTGTTCTCTACGGCTTGATGATGGTGATTCCGACGATTGCGCTTATTCGCCAGTACGGTTCGGGCCGCTCGCTTGAGGTGTTTGGCTTTACGCTGATGTCAGGTTTTGAAGGCGAGGAAATCACCTGGATGACAGATCTGGGCGGTTTGCTCCACGGTGAGCTAGGCTGGACATTGTTAGCGTTGATCGTAGGGCACATCGTGATGGCCATTTTGCATCGCAAGCTGACTCACCACGACGTGCTGACGCGCATGGCCAGATAATCAGACTACTTCTTTGCTAGCTCGCGCATGGCGGTTTCCAAACCCTCCATGGTCATGGGGTACATGCGGTCATCAATGATCTCGCGGATTAGTTGAGTAGAGTAGGTGTACTCCCATGCCCGGGGTGGCATCGGGTTAAGCCACGCCAGGCGGGGAAACGTTTCGCATAAACGCTTCAGCCACACGCCGCCCGCTTCGTCGTTAAAGTGCTCTACGCTACCGCCGGGGTGGGTGACCTCATAGGGCGACATGGCCGCGTCACCGACAATCACGACCTGGTAATCCGCACCGTAGGTGTGCAAAACATCCATGGTCGGGATCCGCTCGTTACCCCGACGCATATTGTTTCGCCAAACCCCTTCGTAAAGGCAGTTATGAAAGTAGTAGTGCTCAAGATGCTTGAACTCTGAACGGGCGGCAGAGAACAGTTCTTCGCAGACGCGAATATGATCATCCATCGAGCCGCCCACATCCAAAAATAGCAGCACTTTAACGGCGTTATGGCGCTCCGGGCGCATCTGAACGTTGAGTAGCCCGGCGTCCTTGGCAGTTTCGCGAATAGTGCTATCCACGTCAAACTCATCTAGCGCCCCTTGGCGGGCAAACTTGCGCAGGCGACGCAGCGCCATTTTGATATTGCGCGTGCCTAATTCCAGAGAATCATCGTAATCGCGGAAGCGTCGCTCGTCCCAGACCTTGGTGGCGCGGCGGTGGCGGGAGCCATCCTGACCAATGCGAATGCCTTCCGGGTTGTAGCCGTAGGCGCCAAAGGGGCTGGTGCCGCCGGTGCCGATCCATTTATTGCCGCCTGCGTGGCGCTCTTTTTGCTCCTCCAGGCGTTTTTTGAACGTCTCAATGAGTTCTTCGAGGCCGCCCAGGGATTCGATCTTGGCTTTCTCTTCATCCGTTAGCTGCTTCTCAAATTCCCGGCGTAGCCAGTCATCGGGGATCAGCGCTTCAATGGCGGCGTCCATGTCCTCCAGGCCTTTAAACCAGGCGGCAAAGGCACGATCAAAGCGGTCAAAGTGGCGTTCGTCTTTGACCATCACCGTGCGGGCCACCTGATAGAAGGCTTCCATATCGGCGAACACCACACCGCGTTCCACCACGGCGTGAAGATCCAGCAGCTCACGTAGCGATACCGGAACGCCCGCATGCTTTAGTGTTTCGAATAGGCCAATAAACATGGCTTAGCGGCCTGTGCCTTTTTGGCGACGGATCATAAACGCCAGGCGTTCCAGCAGTTGGGTGTCCTGCTCGTTTTTGACCAAGGCGCCGGCCATGGGTGGAAGTGCTTTGGACGGATCGCGGTTGTAGAGCGCCTCTTGAGCAATATTGTCAGCCATCAGTAGCTTGAGCCAGTCGACTAGTTCAGATGTGGAAGGCTTTTTCTTGAGGCCTGGCGCTTTACGTAGCTCAAAAAATACCTCTAGGGCTTCGCTGACCAGCCGGGGGGCGATATCCGGGAAGTGCACATCGACAATCGCCTGCATGGTCTCGCGGTCAGGGAACTCGATGTAGTGGAAAAAGCAGCGGCGTAGGAATGCATCCGGCAGCTCTTTTTCATTATTCGAGGTAATAACAATAATTGGGCGCTGTTCGGCGCGGATGGTTTCGCCGGTTTCGTAAACGTGAAACTCCATGCGATCGAGTTCCTGGAGCAGGTCGTTGGGGAACTCGATATCGGCCTTGTCGATCTCGTCGATCAGTAGCACCACCCGTTGATTGGCGGTGAACGCTTCCCACAGCTTGCCGGGTTTGATGTAGTTGGCGACGTTTTCCACGCCTTCAACGCCTAGCTGGGAATCCCGCAGGCGGCTGACTGCATCGTACTCGTATAAGCCCTGGGCCGCCTTGGTGCTGGATTTGATATGCCAGGTAATCAACTGAGTATCGAGAGATTCAGCCAGCTCTTCAGCCAGCAGGGTTTTGCCGGTACCCGGCTCGCCTTTGATCAACAGCGGCCGCTCGAGCACCACGGCAGCATTCACCGCCTGCTTAAGCGCATCGGTTGCGATATAGGAAGAAGTGGAGTCAAACGCCATGGGAGGGCCTCGGCTTGTCGAAAGCGGGTTTATAAAAGGATAAACGGATTCAAACAAGTGTACGTGAGGGTCACCCTCAAGGCCAAGAGGTAGTGATGACTTGCGAAAGACCCTCGCTTCAACCGGCCCTCGCACCGTGTTCTCAAGATATGTTGCAGTTATTTCCAAATCAAAAGCTTTGAAGTAGCTTTTTATCACCCCTGCCAATTCGGCGGCACGATGCCCTGGCGCTGCATTTGCCGGTAGACCGTGGGCCGCGAAACCCCCAGCGCGCGAGCAACGGCGCTAATGTTCCAGTGCTGCTCCTTGAGCATTTCCAGCAGTGTGTGATCGCTGTCGCTACCAGCGTCTGCAGGCAGGGGAGTTGCCTGTCGCGTGATGCGCTGGCTTAGGCACTGCTCAGGTAAGTCATGAACGGTGATTTCTTCGTTTTCTGAGGTGGCCAGTGCAAAGGCCAGCGCATTCTTTAGCTGACGGATATTACCGGGCCAGGCGTAAGCTAGTAGGGCGCTAATGGCATCGGCCCGCAGGCGCGGTGATTGGCTGGAGGCTCGCTCCTGAATGATGTCATCAAATACGCGGCGGATAACGTAGAGCTTATCGGCGCGGTCGCGTAGCGCGGGCAGGCGCAGTTGAGCCCCGTTAAGGCGGTAATAGAGGTCTTCGCGGAACTCACCCTGCTGGATCATCGAATCGATATTGCGATGAGTGGCGGTAATCACCCGAATATCAACCTTTTCAGGCTTATTGGCCCCAAGAGGCATCACTTCTCGCTCGGCCAGTACGCGCAGTAGGCGGGTTTGCAGGGCCAGCGGCATATCGCCGATTTCATCTAAAAACAGTGTGCCGCCGTGGGCTTGGGGAATCAGCCCGCGCATGCCTTTGGCGCGCCCGCCGGTAAAGGCGCCGGGCTCGTAACCAAACAGCTCGCTTTCGATCAGCGCTTCGGGAATGGCGGCACAGTTTACTGCGATAAAGGGGCCTTTAGATCGGTTGCCGCTGTCATGCAGAGCACGGGCAACGACCTCTTTGCCGGTGCCGGTTTCTCCGCTAATCAGCACATTGACGCTGGCTTCGTTGCGCAACCGTTCAGCCAGTTTCTGCACTTTGCGCATGGCGGGGTCGTCGGCGCCGAGGCGTACCAGTGGTTCCGGCAGGCTGGAGGCGAGGGGTTGTGCTTGCTGAGCAGGTCGAGGGCGGCGTGGCTCCAGCAGGCTAATAAAGTAGATCGTGTTATCGACCCTGGCGCGAAAAGCACGCAGTTGATCGTCGGTGGCGCTATTAATGCTGAGTACATCGGCGATCTCGCACTCGAATAGCTCCCCCAGCATTGGGGTGTGATGGGCTGACCAGGGTGGCCAACGGCGCTGGTGTTCACTTATCAGATCACGACCCACTGCGTTGGCAGCAATCACTTGCCCGTTCTCTTCAATGGCGATGAGTCCGCGCCCGTTTACATGCACGAACTCTCGCGAGGTATCCAGCCGCACCATCAGGCAGTCACGGTAGCGCTGGAGAAAATAGGCGTCCTCAATCATGCGCGCGTAGAGCGTTACCAGCGAGAGACTAAAATTTTGACTCTCATGCTGGGTAGGCGATTGCAGCGCGGAGATATCCAGCACGGCCATGACGTTGCCCTGCGGGTCAGCGATAGGCGCTGCGGTGCAGGTAAGCGAAATATGCGAGGCGTCGAAGTGCTCCTGGCGGTGGCAAATAATCGCTTGGCGGTCATGCAGGCAGGTGCCTACGGCACAGGTACCCGCAAAGCGTTCGTCCCAGTCGGCTCCGAGGTACAGGCCTGCTTTGCGCAGTTGCTGGTCTTGGTTGGGATCGCCACGAAACTCAACGGTTATCCCACGGTGGTCGGTGAGCAGTAGCACGTAGCCTAGTTGAGCAATTTGCTGATAAAGCTGGTCAACCCCGGCTCTTGCCACGTGCAGTAGTTCATCCACGGATTCCCGGTGCTCGATCAGGATTTGTTGAGGCACCACCCGGGCTGGGCGTGGCTGGGTGGGATCGAGTTGGTACTCGTTTAGGCAGCGCAGCCAGGAGCGTCGAATGGTTTGCTGGGCCGGTAGCTGCGGAACTTCCAGGCCTTCGCCGAGCTGGAAAATATGCTCGATATGCTGGCGCTGCACTGATTGCAGCCGTGCAGGCAGGGACGATTGAGTGGGCATGGCGTGGTTCACCGTGGGGCTTGTTATTGTCCTTCCAGCCTATGCGCTCTGGCGTGGGTGTCAACGCAGCGCTATTACGCCGTTAGTCGTGCGTTACACCTGTAACACCTGGCTGTAAACAGTGTGACAGGTGTACGTCCTCTCACTAAGTCTTATCGCCGCTTCGCTTTATTAAATAATATTATTTTTCAGTTAGTTATTTAAATTGAATGCGTTTTGGCACGGCGGGTGCTTAGAGTTGGGTGTCTCACCAGCAATTCAACAATAACAAACCATGGAGTACTCGCTATGTCAGAGATATCGGCACAAACCCAGCAAACCGCCACGGCTACTGTCCAAGGGTGGCTGAGTGATTTTGATAAAGCGCTGCAAGCCCAGGATATTCAGCGTGTCTTGTCGCTATTTAATGAGGAGTGCTACTGGCGCGACTTTGTAACCTTTACCTGGAATTTAAAAACCTGTGAGGGCAAAGATGCTATTCAGGCCATGCTCAATGCCACCCTGGAGAACGTGCGTCCTTCGAACTGGCAGCTAGAAGGCGAAGCTACCCAGAACAGCGATATCAGCGAGGCGTGGTTTACCTTTGAGACCGCGGTCGCCAGCGGCAAAGGTTACCTGCGTCTAAAAGACGGCAAATGCTGGACGCTACTAACCACTATGCAGTCGCTTCATGACTACCCCGAACCGCGTAACCACAACCGCCCAAAAGGAGCTGAGCACGGGGCCAATAAACAGCGTGAAACCTGGTTAGAGTCACGGGAGCGCGAAGAGGCAGAGCTTGGCTATACCCAACAGCCTTACTGCGTAATCATCGGCGGAGGCCAAGGTGGGATTGGCCTTGGGGCGCGGCTGAAGCAGATGGACGTGCCGACCATCATCATAGAGCGCAACGAGCGAGCCGGTGACTCCTGGCGCAAGCGCTATAAATCCCTCTGCCTGCATGATCCAGTCTGGTACGACCACCTTCCCTATATTCCTTTCCCTGAAAACTGGCCGGTGTTTGCCCCCAAAGACAAGGTGGGCGATTGGCTGGAGATGTACACAAAAGTGATGGAGCTCAATTATTGGAGTTCCACTGAGTGTCAGAATGCACGTTATGACGAAGCCGCAGGCGAGTGGGTGGTTAACGTTAAGCGCAACGGCGAAGAGATCACGCTACGCCCGAAACAGCTGGTAATGGCCACCGGGATGTCGGGTATGCCCAATGTGCCGACATTTCCGGGCGCAGAGAGCTTCGCAGGCGAACAGCAGCACTCTAGCCAGCACCCAGGGCCGGATGCCTACCAAGGTAAAAAGTGCGTCATTGTGGGGTCGAATAATTCCGCTCACGATATTGCCGCGGCACTCTGGGAGCACGACGCCGATGTGACCATGCTGCAGCGTTCATCCACCCATATTGTGAAGTCGGACTCTTTGATGGAGGAAGTGCTGGGGCCGCTCTACTCCGAAGAGGCGGTGGCCAATGGCTTAACCCACGACAAGGCTGATCTGATTTTTGCCTCGATCCCCTACAAGGTGCTTCCGAATTTTCAGCGCCCGGCGTTTGAGGCAATCAAACAGCGCGACGCCGAGTTTTATCAGAAGCTGGAAGACGCGGGCTTTCTGCTCGATTTCGGTGACGATGACTCCGGGCTGTTCTTGAAGTACCTGCGCCGGGGCTCAGGTTATTACATCGACGTAGGCGCCTGCGACTTGGTGGCTAACGGCGATATCAAGTTGCGAAGCGGTGTGGGCATTGAGCGCATTAACCCCCACTCCATCACACTTACCGATGGCAGTGAGCTAGAGGCAGATTTGATCGTCTACGCCACCGGTTATGGCTCCATGAATGGCTGGGCGGCGCGGCTTATCTCTCAGGAAGTGGCGGATAAAGTCGGCAAGTGCTGGGGCCTGGGCTCTGACACCACCAAAGACCCCGGCCCTTGGGAGGGCGAGCTGCGTAATATGTGGAAACCCACCCAGCAAGAGGCGCTGTGGTTCCACGGCGGCAACCTGCACCAGTCGCGGCACTACTCACACTATTTAGCGCTGCAGTTAAAGGCACGCATGGAGGGACTGGAAACGCCTGTCTATGGGCTGCAGCCGGTTCATCATACGTCTTAACAGGAAGGGTAACCCATGAGTCAGTCAAGCATGCAGGCAGCGGTTTGGTACGCAGCAAAAGATTTACGCGTTGAGCAAGTTTCGGTTCCCACTATCAGCGGCCCCCATGAAGTGAAAGTGAAAGTGGCTGCCTGTGGTATTTGCGGCAGTGACTTACACGAGTATGCTGCCGGGCCGATTTTTATTCCGGTGGGCAAGCCGCACCCCATTAGCGGCGAACAGGCGCCGATCATTATGGGCCATGAGTTCGCTGGGGAAGTGGTAGAGGTCGGCGAGAAAGTCACGCGGGTGAAGGTAGGCGACCGCGTGGCGATTGAGCCGATCCTTTCCCCCAACAAGGATGGCGCTTATCAGATGGAGCGCTACAACCTCACGCCCTTGCTGGGCTTTCACGGCCTTTCGGGCGGTGGCGGCGGCTTTTCCGAGTTCACCGTGATGGGGGAACACATGGTGCACAAGCTGCCGGATGACCTCAGCTTCGAGCAGGGTGCACTGGTAGAGCCCGCGGCGGTAGCGCTGCATGCGGTGCGCCAAAGCTGCCTGAAAGCCGGGGATAGCGCGGTAGTTTTTGGCGCGGGGCCAATTGGCTTGATGACCATTGAAGCGCTAAAAGCCGCAGGCGCTGCTCAAATATATGCCGTTGAGGTCGCGCCTTCACGGAAAGCCAAAGCCGAAGCGTTAGGGGCCATTGTGGTTGACCCACAGCAGGAGGATGCGGTTACGAAGCTACAAGCCTTGAGTGGTGGCGGGGTAGACGTGGCGTTTGAAGTCACCGGCATTCCTGACGTGCTGAATCAGGCGTTGCACAGCACCCACGAAGGGGGCGAAGTGGTGGTGGTGAGTATCTGGGAAGGAGAGGCCAGCTTCCAGCCTAACGACCTAGTCATCAAAGAGCGCACCATGAAGGGCATTATTGCCTATCGCCATGTTTACCCAGCGGTAATGGCACTGATGCAGCGGGGCTACTTCCGCGCCGAGGACATGGTGACCCAGCGCATTCCACTGGCGGATATCGTGGAGGAGGGCTTTGAGGCGCTTCTAAACGACAAAGCTCAAGTGAAAATCATCGTGACACCCAACCACTAATCTGAGGATTCCGAAGCGTAAACAAACGCATATGATGCTTTGTGATGCAAAAAGACCTCAAAGTGCGCAATGCTGGTGCATTTTGTTTGCTGCAGTGCGTCGGAGGTTGATGTTAGTGAAGTGATTTTTTATTAACTATATGATTTTTAATGATATTTAAAAAAATGGCACGCAGGTCGCAATGTATATGGCAAAGGATGAGTGAATAGAGAGGCGTAATTAACTATCTGGCTTCTTTTCCTTCTTCATCCACGTTGCTACCGGCTGGTAGCAACAAACCGAGTGAGCTGGCGTGCTCCACCTGGTCCCCTTCGGGGGACTTTTTTTTTGTGCCCGGATTTTATGCCTGAGTTTTATGCCAGAACTTTACGCATAGGAAAAACTATCAGGGTGCAGTTTCTTATAACAATATTTTACAAGCAATTTGGAAACAGTGTTCGTATACTATACCCTGTACAGGTAAGTTGGATAGCAAGTACCGCAATCCCCAAGCGCAAGGAACTGCGCGCTGCATAGAGGATGACCCTTATGAGTAATATGAAACTGATTTCTGCTGCTGTAATCACTGCCGGTTTCGCACTGGCAAGCCAGGCGGCTCTCGCTTATAACGCTGGCGATGTATTCGTTCGTGGTGGTGTTGCCCAAACGGATACGGGGTCAGGTAATGGCAATCTGAATGGTGATTCACTGAACGTGCAGAGCGCTCGCGGCTTCACCTTTGGTGCTGGTTATCTGTTTACTGATAAGGTTGGCGTTGAACTCAACAGCTCTGAGAAGTTCGAGCACGATCTGAACACCTCTGCCTTAGGCGATGTGGGTAGTGTTGATCGTCTACCTGTTAATCTACTCGTGAATTACTACCCGATGGGTGGCCTGGATTCACGTGTACAGCCTTACGTTGGTGCTGGCCTTAACTACACACGCTTCTCTGGTGAGCCGAGTGGTGTGAATGTTGATGAAAGCTACGGCGCGATCGGCCAAGTAGGGGTTGATCTGGCCGTGACTGATAATATTATGCTCAACGGTTACGCAAGCTACGCTGACGTGAACGCAGATATCAACGTCGGTGGTGAAGTTGACATCGAACCCGTCACCATTGGCGGTGGTGTTACTTACCGCTTCTAAGTTTTACTAGACATTAGCTTTACTGGATTTTAGCTTTGCCTGGGTTTTAGTTTTGCTAAGTCTTCTGAAATATCACTACGCCCGGCCTTGAGCCGGGCGTAGTGCGTTGTAGAGTGCCGATTAGCAAGACGTTACAGAGGGCTTATGGTGTTAAGTTATCAAAGCCGCTCTCTGTCACTGCTACGTTATCTTCGATACGAATACCGCCACAGGATGAGAGTTGGTCGACCAACGGCCAGTTAATGGGCAGTGAGGTGTTGCGCAGCGGGTCGAGCAGCATGGTGATAAAATAGAGCCCAGGTTCAATGGTAACGACCATGCCAGGGCGCAGCGTGCGCGTCAGCCGTAGCGCTGGGTGCTGCTCTGGCGCAGGGGCGGGAGTGCCATCCGGGTGGCGTAACCCGGCCACATCATGCACTTGAAGGCCCAGCGAGTGGCCCAGTCCATGAGGGCAGAATACCCGCGTAACGCCCTCGGCAACCGCTTGTTCTGCGGTGCCTTTAAACAGATCATTAGCCACCAATATTTCACCCAGGTGGTGATGCATCTGCTCGTGCAGTGCTAAAAAGTTAATGCCTGGGGCTACGCCTTTGACTAACTCATCTTTCAGCCCATGCATGGCGGTGACCAGTTCGCCAAACGCGACGGGGGCATCGGGGCCAGCGTATGTGCGGGTAATATCGGCGCAGTAACCCCGAAAGCGGCGACCCGCATCCACTAGCAAGCTATAGCGCTGTTTAGGTGCATTAAGGTCGTAGTGTTGATAATGCAGTACGCCAGCATGCTCATTTAAACCAATAATATTTTGGTAGGGAACGTTTGACTCGCGCTGGCGACTCGCTGCTAAGTACGCCAGCTGAATATCCAGCTCACCGGCGGCGCCGATAAAGGCGGCCTGGGATGCCTGATGGCCCGCTATCGCTAAACGGTTGGCTTCACGGATACAGGCGATCTCATAGGGCGTCTTAAACAGCCGTAATTCATCAAGGGCATGCACTATGCGTTCAGGGTGATGTTCAGCTTTTAGCGCCTGCTGGGTGCTGATGGGAAGGCGCTCGATATCGCCAATAACGGCGGCATTTCCCAAAAGCGGTGGGGAGATTTTCTCGCTGCATAAGTGGATATCAAACGCCTCTACCCAGGGCTCATCGGGTAGCTGAGTGGGCAAGTGCCAAAAGTCGGCGGGTGCATACAAGTAGAGCTGGGGGCGCTCTCCCGGCTGAATAATCAGCCAGCTATGCTGCACATCGGCTAAACCCACCCAGTGCATGAAATGCCCGTAAGCCTGAAAAGGAGGAGCGTGGTCATCTGCAAAATGGTTGCTGGCATGGCCACTGTAAATTGCCAGGCTATCGAGCCCGTGGTCGGTCAAAATATCCGAATAAGCACGCTGTAGGTGCGCTATATGCTCACGTTGCAGGTTAAATAGGGTGGTTGACATACAAAGCTGTGCCCTCTCTTAAGTAAGGTTTCTCAAATGGGGGTCATACACGGGGTGGCGCAAGTTCGCTCCATAGGCTATCCAGCTCAGCGTGGCGATGATTTTGATGACGGTATAGCCGTAGCTCCATGGGCACATCCCAGCGACTATCGCCCGCTCTTACCAGCGTGCCTTGAGCAAGCTCTGCCGCGACGTTGCGTTCAGGCAGCCAACTCATGCCGTAGCCAAGTAGCACCAGCTCTTTAATACCGGCCGCGTAGAGATTTTCACTCTGTGCAGTTAAATAGGTGGTTTGGGGGAGCCTGGCTAGGTGTGCTTTAACCGCAGACCCCAACAACCCACGCTTGGGGTAGGCAAGCCAAGGCAGCGGTTGATGGCGCGAGCCAGGCAGCAGTGCGTGAGGTTCTCCCTCTGGGTTTAACCCAGTCACTGGAATCAGCCGTTCATGCCCAATCACACGATAATTGCAGGCGCTGGTGTCGATCTCCAGGTCGCAGCGCCCAATTGGCCAGTAACAGATAGCCAGGTCGCACTCGGCACGCGCTAAGGCTTGAAAGTAGTCATTGGCCACCCAGCCGGTCGCCCGCAAATACGGCTGTACGCGATCTTGCCACCCCGTAGACGCCAACCATTCCGGTAAAAAATGCGGCAATAGGCTCTGCGGTGCTGCGACCATAATGCGCCGCTGCTGGCCAGCGTTAATTTCGCGCACCCGGTCACGGGTCAGCCGCACCCGGTCGGTCACCTGTTCGCACAGGGTCAAAAACTCCTCCCCGGCCGGGGTGAGTGAGAGCGGCAGCGTTTGACGATTAATCAGCGTTACGCCCATCTCCTCCTCAAGCAGTTTAATCCGCCGGGAGAAGGTGGGTTGCGTAACGTTTTGATCATCTGCTGCGCGTGAGAAGTGCCGCGTTCTGGCCAGGGCGATAAAATCTTCTAGCCAGCGAATTTCCATGCTCTACCTCTCAGCGCCTGGGGTCGCTGTGTCGAATACGACGCCCGCTTCATAGGCGTCCCTCCTCAACAGCGTGGCACGCCACTCGGGTTCCGTCATCCTGTGTTTGCAGCAAGGGGATCTCTTGCTTACAGCGCGCATTGGCATGGGGGCAGCGGCCATGAAACACGCAGCCGCTAGGCAGGTTAACCGGGGTCGGCACTTCGCCGGTGAGACGAATATGCTGGGGCCGGTCATCCTTCAAGCGTGGAATGGCCGAGAGCAGCGCCTGGGTATAGGGGTGGCGCGGCTTATCGAACAGCGTCGCGGTGGTGGCAACTTCACACACCGTGCCTAAGTACATCACCGCCACGCGGGTGCCAAAGTGCTCCACGACGGCGAGGTCGTGGGTAATGAACAGGTAGGTCAGATTGCGCTCTTGCTGGGCTTCCATCAGCAGGTTGAGCACCTGGGCTTGAATCGAGACGTCCAGTGCGGAGATAGGCTCGTCGGCAACGATGAACTCAGGGTCAACGGCCAGGGCGCGGGCAATGGCAATACGCTGCCGCTGGCCGCCGGAGAACTCGTGGCCAAAGCGTTTGCCCCAGTCCGGGTCGATGCCCACTGAGCGCATCACTTCCTCTACCTTGTCGAGAATTTGCGGCCGCTTCCAATCAGGGTGGTGCAGGCGTAGCGGTTCTTCCAGGGTTTGCTGAATAGTCATGCGCGGGTTGAGCGACGCATAAGGGTTCTGGAAGATCATCTGCATCCGCTTGCGATACGGCAGCAGTTGGCGCGAGCTTAAGTTATCGATGCGGTTGCCGTCGTAGCGAATCTCACCCTCTGTTGGGGTCAGCAGCCCCATGACAGTTCGCGCCACGGTGGACTTACCGCAGCCCGACTCACCGACCACGCACAGCGCTTCACCGCGTTTGATATCCAGATTCACACCATTAATGGCGTGAACGTGCTCTTGGTGGCGAACCAGCTTACCGCCCTTAAAGCGCAGCTGATCGAGAAAATCCCCAGAGAGCGAGAAGCGCTTTTTTAGATCGCGAATCTGCAGTAGCGAATCAGCGCTCTGTTCGTTCTGACGTGGAGTAGGATTATGGCTGTCCGTTATAGCCTCAGCGTGCGCACTCATGAGGTTTCCTCTTTCAAACGGCGATCTTCGAGCATTTCAGCGACCATATGACACGCCACACGGCAATTGCCGGATTCGACAAATTCAGGCACCTGCTGGGTGCAGGCGGGGCGGGGCTGGCCATCGGCACGATTGATAAAATCGCAGCGCGGATGAAACGCGCAGCCGCTGGGCAGGTTAGAGAGTGACGGCATGCTGCCGCGAATCTGATTGAGCTTTTCACCCGGCGTTGCCATCTGAGGCAGGGCGTTGATTAACCCCTGGGTGTAAGGGTGCTGCGGGTCGTTGATAATCTCCCGTGTTGGCCCTTGCTCAATGACTCGGCCAGCGTACATGACCAGCATGCGCTGGGTGACCTGGCTGACCACGCCCAGGTCGTGGGTGATCAGAATAAGCCCCACATTGTGCTGCTCGCAGAGGTCAAGCAGCAGCGCCATGATCTCGGCCTGAATGGTCACATCAAGCGCCGTAGTAGGCTCGTCGGCAATGATAATGTCCGGGTCGAGGAGCAGCGCAATGGCAATAATAATCCGCTGACGCATACCACCTGAAAGCTCGTGAGGGTACTGATCCAGGCGCGTTTCCGGCGAAGGGATTTGCACCTGTTGGAGTTTGTCCAGGGCGATCGCACGGGCTTCTTTGGAAGAGATGCGCCGGTGGGCTTTTAAGCACTCGACCATCTGCTCGCCAATGGAGAGCACCGGATTAAGCGTCATCATTGGGTCTTGGAAGATCATCGAAACGCGGTTGCCGCGTACTTTACGCAGGCCACGCTCAGACATGCGGTTAAGCACCTGACCGTCAAACGTCACCGTACCGCCGGCGATAAAGCCCGGTTTGGCGATCAAGTTGAGCAGCGAAAACGCGGCAACCGATTTGCCTGCGCCGGACTCACCGACAATACCCAGGCGCTCACCGCGCTCAAGGCTGAAACAGATATCGCGCAGGGCGTGCACTTCACCCTGGCGCAGCGCAAAGCGTACATCGAGGTTGTTGACTTCAAGTAGTGCCATGGTGTCCTCAGCCTTTGTAGAGTCGTGGGTTCATGACATCACGCAGCCAATCGCCGAGTAGATTGATCGACAGCACCAGTACCACCAGAACTGCACCCGGGATCAAGGTGATCCACCAGGAGCCGGACTGGATGTAGTCAAAGCCCGATTTGATCAGTGAGCCAAGCGATGGGTGGGTCTCTGGCATCCCCAGTCCCAGAAACGACAGCGCCGCTTCAGAGATAATCGCGTTGGCGATCTGCACGGTAGAGATAACGAATATCGGTGACATGGTGTTGGGCAGCACGTGGCGGAACATAATCCGTTTGCTGCGTAGGCCCATCACGCGGGCGGCATCAACGTACTCTTTGTTTTTCTCTGCCAACACTGAGGCGCGCACGGTACGGGCATACTGGGGCCATTCGGCCAGGCCGATAATCAGGATCAGCATCATCACCGCGTACTGGCTATAGAAGGCGCTACCCATGGTCGCTTTGACCAAAGCGCCCACCACGATAGCGACCATAAGTGTCGAGAATGACAGCTGAATGTCTGCCAGGCGCATCAAAATCGTATCGACACGGCCGCCCAGGTAGCCCGCCATTAGACCGAAGGTGACCCCTAGCAGCGCCTGCAAAATAACCGCACCGAAACCAATCAGCAGCGATACGCGGGTGCCATATAGCACAATCGACCATAAGTCGCGCCCCTGGGCATCGGTACCTAGCGCGTAACGCTCATCTGCACCGTCAATCCAGAAGGGCGGCAGTTCAGATGACATAATGTCTATCTGGGATAGGTCGTAAGGGTTCGTGGGCGCCAGCAGCGGTGAGGCAAAGGCGGCGATAACCATGCAGATAAACACAGCCAGGCAGAGCTGGGCGGTGCGGTCACGCTTGAAGCTGTACCATATATAGGAGTCGCGCAGGCGTTCCCAGCGGCTGGGTGAGGCGCTCGCTGGGGAGGAATTGTTGTTGGTGCTCATGCGGGCTTCCCAGTCAGTTTAACGGTGGGGTTCACCATGCCGTAGATGAGATCCACGATGGTGTTAGTGACGACAAAGATCACGCCGACGATCATCAGGTAGGTCACAATCAGCGGTATATCGGCGCGGTTGATCGCATCCAAAAACATCAAACCCATGCCGGGCCATTGGAAAACGGTCTCGGTCAAAATGGTGTAGGCCACCATGGTGCCGATCTGTACGCCGCCCACGGTAATCACTGGTAGCATGGTGTTTTTAAGGGCGTGAACGAAATACACCCGGCGCATAGAGATGCCTTTAGCGCGGGCATACTTGACGTACTCCGACTGCAGGACTTCCATCATTTCGGCGCGAATCAGACGGATAAACAGCGGTAGCATAATGGAGGCCAGTGAAACCGCCGGTAGCACTAGATGCTGTAAACCGTTCCAAGTTGCCAGGTTGGTGTCCCAGTTGCCCACCACGTTAACGAGATCATAACCACGGCCGAAGGAGGGCATATTGCCTTCGGTGGAGAAGAAGTCATTCAGCCATGCGCCCCAGCCGGTACTTTCGGGGAACAGTGTGACAGTGACGCCGATGGCGAAGATTTGAATCAGTACGATCGCGGTCAAGAACACTGGAATCGAGATACCGATAATCGATATACCCATAAACAGGCGTGAAATCGGTGAGCGCGGTTTGATGGCGCTATATACCCCAATGGGTACCGAAAGCAGCACAATAATCAGCGTCGCGGCAAATACCAGCTCCAGGGTGGCGGGTAAGTGGCGAGCAATTACTTCTAACGCCGGTTCGCGATAAAAGTACGAGTAGCCAAAATCGCCTTGAACGGCGTTTTTAGCAAAACGAGCGTACTGCACCAGGAAGGGGTCATTGAGGCCAAAGCGCTCGCGAATCTCTTCACGCTCGCTCTCCGGCACTGACTGGCCAACCATCTGCTGTATGGGGTCACCCAGGTTATCCTGAATGGCGAAGGCCAGCACGCTGATGACAAACATCACCAAAATCGCGTGCATCAGCCGCTTGATTAAAAAGGCAATCATGGCGTACGCCACCTATATGAGGGGTTCATCAAAGGGAGTAGGGGCATGTTATGCAGAGTTCTCACAGACGCGAACTGCCAGCTAAAAGGCTTCGCCCCCTAAACGCTTAGGGAGCGAAGCATCCTTGCGGTTTACTTGTTGGCTGTTAACGCTGTAGTGACTCTTTTCTAGGCATTTAATCAATCAGCGCTGTGAGCGCTTAATCGTCGCTGCGATTAATGACCAAGTCACCCAGGTAGGGGAAGTCAAGGGCGTTGACTACAGGCTCAATCTCAACCCCTTCAGCGGCCGCGTAAGCAAGGTTCTGCCAGTGCAGTGTGATATAGCCGACGTCTTCATAGAGCATGGCTTCGGCTTCGCGCAGCATTTCGTTGCGTTTTTCCAAATCGGTTTCACTATCGGCTTCGGTGACGAGTGCGTCGATCTCTTCGTTGCAGTAGCCACCGTAGTTGTATTGGCCAGCACCGGTCTCTTCATCGAAGCAGAAGGTTAGATACTGGAAGAAGTTAGCGGTATCTTCGGTATCCGCGTGCCAGCCGATCATCGCCATATCCGATTGGCGGGTATCGTACTCAGGCCAGTACTGCGCCAGGGGCATGGTACGCAGGTCAACGTCAATATTGATTTGTGCCAGCATATTGGCGACCGCTTGGGCGATCTGGGCATCGTTTACGTAGCGATTGTTGGGGGCAATCATTTCAACGCTGAAGCCGTCTGCGTAGCCCGCTTCGGCCATTAGCTCTTTGGCGCGTTCAATATCGTAGCGTGGCGTTAAGTCTGGGTTGTGACCGGAGTAACCTTTGGGTGATATCTGTCCGGCGGGCGTCGCGAAGCCGCGCATTAAGCGGTCGGCAATGCCTTCCTGGTTAATAGCCAGATCAACCGCTTGGCGAACGCGGGCATCCTGGAAGGCTTCAACGCGGTCTTCGTTCATTTGGAAGCCAATGATACGCGTACCGTCAACCTCAACCAGATTAACGCCGTCGGCCTCGCGTACGCGATCCAAATCGTTGGGAGGCACGGCATCAATAAAGTCGACACCGCCAGAGAGCAGGGCGGCAACCCGTGAGGCGTTCTCAGCGATGGGTGTCAGCACGATATTAGAGACATTGCCTTCGCTTTCGGTATCCCAGTAGTCTTCGAAGCGCTCAAAATCTACCCGTACACCCTGACGGCGGTCAGTCACCATGAACGGACCAGTACCGGAAACATTGCGCGAAGCAAAGGAGTTGCCAGCTTTAACGATCTCACCTTTGTCGTTGCCGCCCTCGGTTTCACCGCTATAGAACTCGCTATCCATCGGGAAGATGTAGGTAGCCAGGTTGAGTAGCAGCGGGTAAGGTTCGGTGGTGACAATTTCAACGGTGTAGTCATCAACGGCTTCGGCGCTGGCAACCGGCTCAAAAATAGCGCGATAGTCAGGGCTCTCTTTCAGACGCTCAATGGTCCATACCACGTCTTTGGCGGTGAATTCGTTACCTGAGTGGAAGGTAACGCCTTCACGCAAGGTCATGCGCATGGTGGTTTCGTCGACCTGCTCCCACTCGGTGGCTAAGCGCGGCTCAAACTCAAAATCTTTTGTCCAGCGCACCAGCGGATCAAATGCCATATGAGAAAAGCGCAAGACGCCGCCAGAAAGCTGCTCGTGGATATCGAGGGTTTCAGGGTCGGCGGAGTAGCCAATACGCAGCGTTTCAGCACTTGCGGTCATCGGTAGTAACGTCGTACCCGCAACCACTGCACCAATAACGGAAGCCAGTAAGGTTTTCTTGAGCGTCATCATCGTTCCCTTAAATCATTGTTTATTTTTCGTTTTACCGCCGTTTTCTTGGCTAGAAGCACCCTTCCCGCCAGGAAAGCGTCGGCAAAACAGACACGGTCAGTTGTTAAGCCTATTTACAACACAAGCGCACAACCTAGGCTTACAACATAGAGAGTGCCTATCGCGTCATACAATCGAAATAATGACAGGCATCATTCGTCTACTGAATGATGGGGCTAATAGCGGCATGCTGAAGGCTTGTTTTAAGACGAAAGTAGTAAGCGAAAAGCGACACATAATAGGGCGGAAAATCTTATGTGGAAAAAAATTGGGATAGCGTTGATGGGGGTTTGGCTACCTATCACTGGTTTTGCCACTGAGCCTGTGGGGCAAAGTCCTCCTCAAGGTGGCTCTGAGCGCGCGGCGCCTGAAATAGCAGGGTCGTTGGATGATGAGTTGCGGGAGTGGTTTATTTTACGCCATGGTAATGACTCAAATGCCTCATTCGTAGAGCTAGGCGACGATATCAATATTGATATCGCTGGCTCTGTTGACGATGAGAAGTGGGACGGCGAGGAGGCGCTCTCTATTAGCCTGACCGTGAACGAAGGGCAGTTGATCAATGCAGTGGTTATTTATTCCATTGGGGCTTCTATTGCCCCGCCGCTGTTCACCTCTGAAGGGGGGGAAGTAGTAGTAACACTGACTCACTATGACCGTACCAGCCAAACGGTTCGCGTAGCTGGGAAAATTGAGGGGGCGCTGGGACTGCAAGTCGAGCTAGGTGAACCGCCAAGCCAGGAAGAGGGCATTGAGATCGACGTGGCGTTCGATGTAGAGGCGCAAAAAGTAGAGTTCTAATGCCCAGGTCGACGTTTGCCGACCTGGTGACAAGACCTCAGTGGCTATCCATGTCCATCAAAAGCGCTTAACCGAACTGCTGGTGCAGCCAGGCATTAATAGTGTCAGATTCGTACATCCACTCTTCACGCCCATCGTCGTGGGTGATTCTCAAGCAGGGCACTTTGACTTTGCCACCCCCTTCCAAGAGCGCCTGCTTATGGGCAGGATCAAGTTGAGCATCACGTACCTCAATGTTTAAACCCAGCCGCGCTATCTCTTTGCGCACCTTGATGCAGAAAGGGCAGGTGCGAAATTGGTACAGCGCAAGGTTCTGGCACGCTTGATCCACCTTGGCTTGTTCTTCAGGCGTACGCTCTACTGACTTAGGCGTGGAAAGCTTCTCGGAAATCAGCATGACCGGGGCGAGCACCAAGCGAAGACCACGAAAGAAATAGCGAATTAAAATGCGCATCAAAAAGGCTCCTGTGCTGAGATGTTGGCTTACATCAGCGTGACAAATGGGAAGAAAGGGATCGTCATCATTAGTAAACAGTGGCCGCATCCTGCAACAACTAAAGGGATTTGTCACTTGAGTGGTGCTTTGTCAGCGTTTATGGCGATGAATAGATGAGCAAATAGCCTCAACATGCTAGGCTACTTGGCTATTTTTACGCCATTTTTTGGCTTTTAGTGAATTGGTTTACGGGCGATTAACGGGGCGAGAGCCATGCATCTGCATATTATGGGTATCTGCGGCACCTTTATGGGTAGCCTGGCACTGCTGGCGCGTGAAATGGGGCACCAGGTGAGTGGCTCCGATCAGAATGTTTACCCACCCATGAGCACCCAGTTGGTTGATGCGGGCATCACCTTAATGGAGGGCTACCACGCCGAGCATCTGTCGCCAGTGCCGGATCTTGTCGTGGTGGGCAATGCCTTGTCACGGGGCAATGAAGAGGTTGAAGCGTTACTCAATAGCGGCCTGCCGTATACCTCGGGTGCGCAGTGGTTGGCGGAGCACGTGCTGCCCGGCCGACGCGTCATTGCCGTGGCAGGTACCCACGGTAAAACCACCACCGCAAGCGTATTAGCCTGGCTTTTAGAGAGTGCCGGCTTAGCGCCGGGGTTTTTAATCGGTGGCGTGCCGCGTAATTTTGGCGTGTCGGCGCGTTTGGGTGATCCGCAGGCGCCGTTTGTGGTGGAAGCTGATGAGTACGACACGGCTTTCTTCGATAAGCGTTCCAAGTTTGTTCACTACCGTCCGCATATCGCCATCCTCAACAATCTTGAGTTTGACCACGCTGATATCTTCCCCGACTTGGCAGCCATCGAACGCCAGTTCCATCACCTGGTGCGCACCGTGCCTAGTCGTGGCCACTTATTAGTTGCTGATGAGCAGCCCGCCCTTGAACGTGTGCTGAGCCAGGGCGCTTGGACGCCGGTAGCGCATTTTGGCGACCAGGCCGCGAGCGAATGGCAGCTTAAGCTAGAGCGCGCCGACGCCAGTCGCTTCCAGGTGATTTATAGCGGTGGCGAGCCCGGCCTGGATGAAGACGGGGTCGTCGAGTGGGCGCTAACCGGCGAGCATAACGCCCGCAATGCGTTGGCAGCGCTGGCGGCGGCGCATTTGTGTGGGGTTGATTTAGCCCGTGGCTGTGCGGCGCTGGCGCGTTTTGAAACACCCAAAAGGCGCCAGGAGGTGCGCGGCGAAATCAATGGCATTCAGGTGATCGATGATTTCGCCCACCACCCCACGGCGATTGCCGCGACGCTCAAAGGTCTACGTGCGGCCACCACGAAAGGACGCCTGCTGGCGGTCATCGAGCCGCGCTCCAATACCATGCGTTTAGGTGCTCTGCGCGAGCGGTTACTCGAGAGCGTGGCTGACGCTGATGGCGTTTTTTGGTTTCAGCCCGCCGGGCTCGACTGGTCGATGGACGAGCTGGTTGCCACGCAAGGTGCGCATGCCCAGCTGTTTAGCGATATTGATACGCTGGTGGCAGCAGTGGTCACTCAAGCGTCACCGTTGGATCGCATTGTGGTGATGTCCAACGGTGGCTTTGAGGGCGTGCATGAACGCTTGCTCGCCGCATTAGCCGCCGCTAAGGAGGGGGACACGTGATAGATAGAACCGACGCCTCGTTCAAAAAGCCGATTACCGTGGCCCTTACCGGCGCATCCGGGGCTCAATACGGTTTGCGCCTGATCGATGTATTAGTCGCCGCAGGTCATGAAGTGTGGGTCATGATTTCGAAAGCTGCGCACATGGTCATCGCCACAGAAACAGATATTGAACTACCCGCCCAGCCCCAGCGTTTAGCCGAGGCGCTGAGTGAGCGCAGTGGGGCACAGCCTGGTCAGATCCGCTGCTTTGGCCGCGAAGACTGGATGGCGCCGGTGGCATCAGGCTCTGGCGCGCCCTCCGCCATGGTGGTGTGCCCGTGCTCTACCGGCACGCTTTCTGCCGTCGCAACGGGGGCTAGCAATAACCTGATTGAGCGGGCGGCGGACGTGGCGATTAAAGAGCGCCGAACGCTGGTGCTGGTGCCGCGGGAAAGCCCATTTTCACCGATTCACTTGGAGCACATGTTGGCATTGAGTCGCTTGGGAGTGGTCATTTTGCCGGCGGCTCCTGGGTTTTATCACTGCCCGCAAAGCATTGATGATCTGATTGATTTTATTGTCGCGCGTATTCTCAACCAGTTGGGAATCGAGCATTCGCTGGTGCCTCGCTGGGGAGAGGTCGGAGATAAGGATGAGTGATCTATGATGTCGTGGGCCACGCTGTCGGTTTTTGTGCCAACGTTTCTGTTTGTCTCGCTAACCCCAGGTATGTGCATGACCCTCGCCATGGTGCTGGGCATGACCCAAGGCGTCAAACGCACGCTGTGGATGATGATTGGCGAGTTGCTCGGCGTGGGCTTGGTGGCGGCGGCCGCTGGCGCAGGCGTGGCGGCGTTAATGCTGCGTCAGCCAGAGCTGTTTGTGCTGTTTAAGTGGGTGGGCGGCGCTTACCTGGGTTATTTGGGTATTATGATGTGGCGTTCCCGTGGGCGCATGGCGATTCCCAGCGAGCTTGATGCGGGCCCACCCGCTAGCCCCCTGCAGTTAGCCATGCAAGGGTTTGTTACCGCGGTGGCAAACCCGAAAGGGTGGGCATTTTTTATGGTGCTGCTGCCGCCTTTTTTGGATAGTAGTCGCCCACTGCCGGGGCAGCTCAGCCTGCTGATAGCGGTCATTTTGACCATTGAGTTTGTCAGCATGCTGGTCTATGCCACCGGCGGCAAAACGCTACGCAATGTGCTCGGTAAAAGCGGCAATGTCCGGCTCCTGAATCGCATCGCCGGAACACTGATGATTGGGGTAGGCCTGTGGCTTGCCTTGGGGTAAAGCGGTGTCGATTTAAAGCTAAACCGGTGGGAATAAGCCGACGCGAGCGCTGATAAGCACTAGCGATGCCAGGCTGAGCAGAAGCCACGGGCAGGGTCGCATCGACGGGCGCGACTGCTGCTGCCAATGAAGTAGCGTGAGTGCGCAAACGACCAAGCCGAGTAGCGCGCCTCCCACCAGATCACTGAACCAGTGCACGCCCACCACCAGTCTTGATAGCGCCATGGGCAGCGCAAGCGCTAGTGCTATCCAGTACACCCAAAAGCGTTTTTGACGGGGTATCTCGGCCGCAACGAACGCCGCTGTAAGGCCAACGAGCACCACGGCGGTGGAAGTGTGGGCGCTGGGGTAGGAGAACGAGCCCATTAAGTAGTCCGGTGTCTCTGGGCGAGCACGACCAAACAGCCCTTTGCCTACTGTGTTTAGCAAGGCGACGCTGGCAAAGGCGCCACTCCAGTGCAGTAAAGCCTCCCATCTCTTGCTCACCAGCATCCATGCTGCCCAAGGCAGTGTTAAAGCGATAATGCCTAGGGTGTCGCCAATGCGTGCAAAAACATTCCCCGCTCGGTACAAAACATCGCTTTGCAGCCAGGAGAACAGTTGCTGAATGAACAGATCAATCTCAAGCGGTTCATGGTGGGCGATGACCAGCAGTGTCCAGCCAGACAGACTGCCTAGCGCTATGACCAGTAACAGTAGTGAAGCCAAGGGGACATCGCCGGTTTGACTCATGGCCAGCCATGGCCTACGTAGTAGCGGCATACGGCGAACGCTGACAGCAATAGCCCGGTAAAGTCGCCCATGCCGTGTCGCCTGATGCCGACCCCAGGAGAAAATCACCGCGAGCACGACAATGATCGCTGCGAGGATAAGCAGCGCAGCCTCTATGCCTGGCGGTAGATTCAAATGGTGCTGCCAGGTACGCCCCAACAAATAGCCGGGCAGTATATAGGCAGGCGCCCACAGTGCTGCAGAAGTGACGTTAGCCCAAATAAAGGTGCGTGGTGGCATACGCATCATGCCTGCTACCAAGGGAATAATCGGTCGCACCGGACCGACAAAGCGGCCGATAAACACTGACCAAATGCCATAGCGCTCAAAGAACCGTGCCCCGCGGCCCAACCATTCGGGATGCAGGGAAAGGGGCCATCTCTGAGTGACCTGCTCGTGATGTTTAAAGCCCAGCGAAAAACTGACGCCGTCGCCTAAAATAGCGCCTATGAAGGCAGCACCGATTAACCATGCCAAGCCAAGATCCTGATGTCCCGCCAGGGAGGCTGCGGTAGTGATTAACACCACGCCCGGCACCAGCAGCCCGATCAAGGCAAGTGACTCTACTAATGAAATCGCCAGCACCAGACAGACGATCAACGCAGGCGATGGCGTTAATGAGTGGAGCAGATCGGCTAGCGGCAAGGAGAGTACTCCAGCGTCAGATAAGAGACATTGAAAAGGCAGACTAGAGGTTGGCGAGGGCGGCGCCGCGGGTTTCCAGGCGCTTTACATAGTGTGCAAAGTGCTCGGTGCGACTGGGTAAGCAGGCGGCAATGCGCGCTTCCAGTTGACCGGTTTCTACCAGTACACGCTGTGACAGAGCTCTTTGTAAACGCTCGCGTACCAACAGAGCGCCGCTTTCACTAGTGTCAGGTAGAACCAGCCAAAAAGTGGCGCTGTCCGCGCGCCCCAGCACATCATGATCGCGACAACGGCTATTCACTTCACCGCATAGCGCTCCCAGCAGCGCCGTTTGCGCACGATGGCCAAACTGCTCTGCTGCCATATCCAACTGCGGTAAATGCAGTACCAGCACTGCCAGTTGCTGATTGAGCATGGCAGCGCGCTGGAACTCGCTGTTTAAACGCTCTTTTAGCGTGTCCATGTGGAAAGCTTCACAGTCGCTGTCGTTGGGGTCGGTAGCTCTTAAGAGTGCACGGCGACGAGCATGCTCCCAGCGGGGGAGGGCAAGTAACAGTGTTAAAGCAGCATAGCCCACGATAATCGCCGGTGGCGCAGAGGCGACCGAAGGAAGCAGCCACCACAATGGCCCAATGGCAATATTAATCAGCATTGCGGCCCATAGCGGTAGCAGTAAAAACGCGGCGGTAATCGGCAGGCCTAACCATAGAGGTGATACCTGCGGCTGAAAATAGAAAGCGCCGAGCACTACCGAGTAGGTACTGCAGAGTAAAATAATGCGCGGCAGGTAGCTTTTCACGCCCTGCCCTATATGCATTAGCAGGGCGGCCATTAGCAGCAGGGTCATAAAGGTGGGAATCAGCAGGTCGCGGTAGTCACCCATGGCATACAGCCATAGCGCGTAGCCCACCATCAACGCGATACTGGAAGTATAAGCCAGGGTCATTAATCGTTTGGGGAGGTGCTCGATCATACCGTCTCCCGCACCCGCTCAGCCGGAAGTTTGCTGATCTCAAACACCGAAAGCGTTGCCGGTTCGATATCGATTAATTCAAGGTGTTCACTGGTAATATTGTCGGGTAAGTCGGCGAGTAGTAGGCTGCGTCGTTGAGCGGCTTCTCTAGGTGAGCGGGCAAGAATGAGTGTCACCAGCGTTGTGCTGCTTAAGCGGTAAACGTTTTCAAAATCATAGGTTAATTCGCACAGCTTTTGCGCCATTGGCCACAGTTGGTGGCGTTTTACGTGCAGAATAAACAGTTCCGCATGAACGCCTTCACGCTCGCAGCGCGTTTGTTCACGGGCGATATCGCGCAGCAACTGCTCACCGGCCCAAAGGTTAAGGCCGGGAATCAGTCGCAGGCGTTGGCGAATGGAGCCGTTCATATCAATAAGCTGCTGTGCTCTGGATAAGGCCAGCAGACCAAGCACCAGCAGTGAACAAATCAGCAGCACAAGCGCTGACGCCTCCAATTGAGGTGCTACCATTACAGCGCTAATCAGTGCAGCGCTGAGGTTAAAAGCGGCGACCCCATTGTTTTGGGGCAGCATCAGCATTGCGGCCCAGGCCCAGATTAAAATGCCGTGTCGTTCTGGAGCAGTGGCAATTAAACCCAATAGCAGTGCACCCGGTACAATTTGCCATGGCAATCCTCGCGAACGACGGTGGCTAAAATCAAGCATCAGTGCGGTGATGAGTAACCAGCCGACTGATAGCCACAGCACTAGGGCAGCAGCAGGGGGTGTAGCGGGTGTCCATAGTGCCAAAGCGACGGCAGCAGCTAAAAGATTGGCACGTAGCAGGCGGATTTTGTACTTGCTTTGCATGGTGACTTACTATTCGTCCTGAATGACCAGATGTATCTCATCAAGTAAAGTAATTGTAGGATAATAAATGTACGCGAGACATATTAGTGCCTTAATCGTCCCCAGTATAACGATGAAATGACGTAACATAAGCAAAACATGTAAAACGCGATACATGGTTAATTAAAAAATTAAAGTATCCTTCCGTACGGAGACACTATGAGCGCTTCAACACCGTTCCAAGACGAGGCCCATCAGCACTTAATTGCCGGGAATGTGCCCGCCTACATGCAGGCCTTGGGGCAAGCGGCGCGCCGTGCCGCCAGTGAACTGCGGCGGGCGGATACCGGGTTGAAAAACCGTGCGCTAATGGCTATGGCGCAGCGCTTGACCGAGGCGCGAGCCAAAATACTGGATGCCAACACCGAGGATTTACAGCGTGGCCGCGAGAACGGTTTGGAAAGCGCGCTGCTGGATCGCTTAGCTCTGAACGACGCGCGTATCGACGCCATGATTGAAGGGCTACAGCAGGTAGCGGGCTTGCCTGACCCGGTGGGCGAAATTGGCGATATGCGTTATCGGCCTAGCGGCATCCAAGTGGGCAAAATGCGCGTCCCGCTGGGCGTCATCGGAATTATTTACGAGTCGCGCCCAAATGTAACCCTGGAAGCCGCCAGCCTATGTTTGAAGTCGGGCAACGCCTGTATTTTGCGCGGCGGGTCGGAAGCCAGCCAGTCAAATGCCGCCATTAGCGCCTGTATCCAAACGGGGTTAGCTGATGTAGGCCTGCCAGCGGGTAGTGTGCAGGTAGTCGCCACCACTGATCGCGCGGCGGTGGGTGAAATGATTAGCATGCCGGAATATGTCGACGTGATTATCCCCCGCGGTGGAAAGTCGTTGATTGAGCGTATCAGCCGTGATGCCCGCGTACCGGTTATCAAACATCTCGACGGTGTTTGTCATGTGTATATCGATACCACCGCTGATCCCGCCAAAGCGCTAGCCATCGCCGTCAATGCGAAAACTCATCGCTACGGCACCTGTAACACCATGGAAACGTTGCTGGTTGATGCGCCGATTGCTGACCTGCTGCTGCCGGAACTGGCCCGCGCTTATGCCGAACATGAAGTTGAACTGCGTGGCTGCCAGCGTACGCAGGCATTGTTGCCACAGGCGGCAGCTGCTGAAGAAGCCGATTGGTATGCCGAGTATTTGGCCCCCGTGCTGGCAATCAAAGTGGTCGATGGTATCGATGAAGCGATTGCCCATATTGAACAGTACGGCTCTCACCACACTGATGCGATTGTCACCCAGGATTATTCACTCGCACGCCGCTTTATGGCGGAAGTCGACTCCAGTTCGGTGATTGTGAATGCCTCTACCCGGTTTGCCGATGGTTTTGAGTACGGGCTTGGCGCTGAGATCGGAATTTCAACCGATAAGCTTCACGCCCGTGGGCCTGTCGGTTTGGAAGGGCTAACCACTCAGAAATACGTCGTATTTGGCGATGGCCAGGTGCGTGAATAGGGTGGTGGCATGAGTCAAACGGAGCAGCGTATCGGCATGTTGGGCGGCACCTTTGACCCTGTTCATCTGGGGCATTTGCGCAGCGCGGTAGAGTTGCATGAGGCGCTGTCGCTTGATCGGCTACATATGATACCGGCTCAACAGCCACCGCTACGTGGGCGACCCCAAGTCTCGGCGAAACAGAGATTGGCGTTATTAGAAGCGGGTATCGGTGCGACGCCTGGGCTGATCGCCGATGACCGCGAGCTGCGCCGTGACGGCCCCTCTTATAGCGTCGATACACTGGCTGAGCTGCGTGGGGAAGTTGGCGAACAGGCCCGTCTGGTGATGGCGATTGGTTTTGATGCCTTTTTGCGGCTCGCCCAGTGGCACCAGCCGGAGCGCTTGTTTGAGTTTGCTCATCTAGTGGTGATTGCCAGACCGGGCTATGACGATCCGTTACCGGCATCATTAATGGAACTGGTAGCGCATCGCAGAGTCGATAGCGTAGACGCATTGATGCAGCGGCCTTGCGGCGGCTATCTGCCATTGGAACTGCCATCACTGATGGCGATCTCGGCGACGTATATCCGCGAGCGTTTGGAGGCCGGGAAAAGCGTGCGCTATTTACTGCCAGAAGCCGTTGAATTGGCCATTACGCAGGACGGACTTTATCGACAACGCGAATAGCGCTGGCAGTCATCAAAGAAGCCGTTACAATGGCCGGCTTTATTGACCGATTAACCAATAAGGTTGTCTTTAGGAGTCATGCACATCGATACATTGAAAAATCTAGCGGTTGACGCGCTAGAAGAACTGAAAGCACGTGACATTACACAGTTGGATGTTGCCAAATTAACCGAGGTTACCGACCTCATGCTGATTGCCAGTGGCACTTCGACCCGCCATGTGGCTGCCCTGGCGCAAAACGTCGTGGAAAAAGCCAAGGCTGCAGGGCTTGGCCCGCTGGGCGTTGAAGGTGGCGATAACGCCGATTGGGTACTGGTCGACCTGGGGGATGTCGTTGTCCACGTGATGATGCCCGAGGCACGCACCCTGTATGACTTAGAGCGGCTGTGGGCCGATCTGCCCAGCGACTCGGGTGCCATTGGCGACTCTCTTGAGCGCTTCCAAGAGCGAGCCGGCATGTCATGAAGATCCGGCTGTTAGCGGTAGGAAGCAAAATGCCTGGCTGGGTAGAAGAGGGCGTCAATACTTACCGCAAGCGGCTACCGAGAGATTTTAATCTCGAGATAGAAGAAATTGCCCTCGGTCAGCGTGGCAAAAATGCAGATATCGCGAAGGCGCGTGCCCAAGAGGCGCAGCGAATTCGCGACAAGTTGCGTGGCGACGAGTATCTAGTCGCGCTGGAAGTCAAAGGTAAGCCTTGGACCACCGAACAGTTAGCGCAAGAAGCCGATGCCTGGCGCATGGCCGGGCGAGATATTGTCCTGCTTGTGGGGGGGCCAGACGGTCTCGAGCCCTCGCTCTCTGCGACGGCTGACAAAACCTGGTCGATCTCCCCGCTGACGCTGCCTCACCCGCTGGTGCGGATTATGCTGGCCGAGCAGCTCTACCGTGCCTGGACACTACTGGTAGGTCACCCTTATCACCGCTGACGGCTAACTGAGATGGTGAGCGATCACTGTTATGGACTGCTGCGCCTTTTGTTTGATTTGATTGTTTGATTTGAGAGTCATCGTTACCATGCTCAAGCGCCCCAACACGCTAAAAAACTCCGAGCAAGAACTGCGTATTTTTCGTGTTAGAGCGCTACTCGCGGTGTTAGTAGTTTTTACGCTTGCAGGCTTGCTAACGAGTCGCTTGGTTTATTTGCAGATCGTCCAGCATGATATGTACAGCACGCGCTCCGAAAACAACCGGGTTCGCGTCGAGCCGCTGCCGCCGAACCGCGGTTTGATCTATGACCGTAACGGGGTGCTGCTGGCTGAAAACCGTCCCACCTACAACCTCACGCTGGTTCGCGAGCGTGTCGATAACCTAGATGAAACCCTAGCACTATTGGTCGACCTGCTTGAACTGCCTGAAGAGGAGATCGAGGCGTTCAATGTGCGTTCACGCCAACGCCAGCGTCCTTTCCAGCCAGCCCTCCTTACCAGTGACTTAAGCGAAGCACAAATTGCCCGTTTGGCGGTTAATCGTCATCGTCTGCCTGGAGTCGAAATAGAGGCTCAGCCGCTGCGCTACTATCCCGATGCCGAAATCATGGCACACACACTGGGCTACGTTGGGCGGATTAACGCCGAAGAGATGGAAACCCTGGACGCGGGTCGCTACGCAGGGACTCATTTTATCGGTAAGACGGGGGTTGAGCGTTTTTACGAAGAGGAGCTGCACGGTCAGGCAGGCTTGCGCAAAGTTGAGACAAACGCTCGCGGGCGAGTCTTGCGGGAGCTTGGGCGAACCGATCCGGTGCCTGGTAAGAACCTAACCCTAACCCTGGATAAGTCGCTGCAAACACTGGCTTACGAATTGCTGGATGGTCGTCGTGGCTCCATTGTGGCTATCGTGCCGGGCACTGGTGAGATCCTCGCCATGGTATCGACACCGGGTTTTGACAGTAACCAGTTTGTCACCGGTATTGATGTTGCGTCTTATCGCGCTTTGCAGCAAGACCTTGATCTCCCTCTGTTTAACCGCGCGACTCGCGGTCACTATCCTCCCGGCTCTACGATTAAGCCCTTTCTAGCGCTCGCGGGTTTGGTGGAAGGGGTAATCACTCCAGACAGCACCATAAACGACCCTGGTTACTACCAATTGCCTAATGATTCCCGACGCTATCGCAACTGGCTGCGTTGGGGGCACGGGCGGGTCGATTTAGAACGAGCTTTAGCGGTATCTAATAACACCTATTTTTATACCCTTGCGCACGATTTAGGCATTGATGACTTACATGATCAAATGAGTAATTTTGGCTTTGGCCGGCGTGTAGCCCATGACGTTCAGGGAGAGAGTGGTGCTTTGATGCCTTCGCGAGATTGGAAGCGTGGCCGCTTTAACCAGCCCTGGTATCCCGGGGAAACCCTCTCGGTGGGGATTGGACAAGGCTATTGGCAGGTAACACCTCTCCAGCTAGCCAGTGCTACGGCAACGCTGGCCAATCGGGGCCATTGGGTGAAACCAAGGCTGGCCCGACAGATTGGTGATACCCCTGTGCCGCGTGATCTGCCGGATACGTTAGATGATATTGTGCTCGCCAATGATAGCTGGTGGGATCGTGTATTCAGCGGCATGGAAAAGGTGGTTAGTGGCACGGAAGGCACTGCCCGGCGAACCGGTGTGGGCCTTGAGTACCGCATGGGCGGCAAATCAGGCACCGCACAAGTATTTTCGCTGGGGCAGGATCAGCGCTACAACGCCGATGAGCTGGCCGAACGACTGCGCGACCACGCTCTGTTTGTGGCCTTTGCGCCGTTGGATGACCCCCAGATTGCCGTCTCGGTTATTGTTGAGAATGCCGGTGGTGGCAGTACCCACGCAGCGCATCTGGCCCGTGCAATGACCGATGCCTGGTTACTTGAGGATGAGGCCCCCGACGTAGAGGAAGTGCGTGAAGTGTTGGAAGAAGATGATGCCAATGTGGAGGGAAACTAAGCCATGCCTTGGCATTATATAGCCCGTTCGATGCGTGGCCATCCTGTTCGCCCGCCTGAGAGTGGTATCGCCCGGCGGAAAAGTATCTGGGAGCGAATCCATCTCGACCCTTGGCTGCTAGGTTTGCTATTGCTGCTGATGGGGAGCGGTTTAATCGTTCTTTACAGCGCTTCCGGACAATCTATTGATGCAGTGATTGGCCAAGGCGTGCGTTTTCTTATCGCGCTGGTAGGCATGGTAATTATTGCCCAGTTCTCGCCCTCAACCTTTTTGCGCTTTGCTCCATTGGCCTATTGTGTTGGCGTAGCCATGCTGATTGCCGTTGATGTAGTGGGTGATGTGGGCATGGGGGCGAAGCGCTGGCTAGTGATTCCTGGTGTGATACGTTTTCAGCCATCGGAAATGATGAAGTTAGCTGCCCCGTTAATGGTTGCTGCCTATCTAAATCGCTGTGAACTACCGCCCCGCCTGCGCGATATTGTCGTGTGTGGGGTCATTATTGGCGTGCCTGTGGTACTAACCGCGATCCAACCCGATTTGGGTACTTCGCTGCTGGTATCTAGCGCGGCCCTGATTGTCGTGCTACTGGCGGGCTTGTCGTGGCGTTTGATTGGATTTATTACCGCGCTGGGGGCTGCCGCAGTGCCGCTGCTCTGGATGAATATGCATAACTACCAGCGTCAGCGGGTATTGACGTTTCTCAACCCTGAAAGCGATCCGTTGGGGGCAGGCTGGAATATTATTCAGTCGACCACGGCCATAGGTAGTGGAGGGCTATGGGGCAAGGGGTGGCTGCAGGGTACCCAGTCCCAACTAGAGTTTTTACCTGAGCGACACACCGATTTCATCATTGCCGTCCTGGGCGAGGAGTTTGGTTTGGTGGGTATGCTTGTGCTGCTGTTCCTATATCTATTGATTGTCAGCCGAGGTTTGTGGATGGCTAGCTCCGCGCAGGATACCTTTGGGCGTTTGGTGGCAGGCAGCATCATTTTAACTTTTTTTATCTACGTGTTCGTCAATATGGGCATGGTGAGTGGCATTTTGCCCGTGGTGGGGGTGCCGCTGCCATTGGTTAGTTATGGCGGCACCTCTAGCGTGACCTTGTTAGCGGGTTTCGGTATTCTCATGTCGATACATGCGCATCGTCGGTTACTGTCGCGCTAGCGATGCTGTCTGCTTCAGACGCTAATGTTGCTCGGTAATGGATAATTCAGGATTGAATAGCTCAGGAGTGGAGAGCCAATGAACAAGGTTCAAGGGAAGACGAGCAGCTATGTGTTGGCCGCGCTGATGTGCTGGGTGACCCCCATGGCGTTTGCTGATCAGCCTTCACCGCAGGCTCAGTTTGAGACTCCTCACCACTTTGCTCCCCAGCAAAATGCTGACAGCCAAGCGCTGGTGGAAGAGCTGGTCGAGCAAGGGTTGCCGCAAGACTGGTTGGCAGAAGCGCTGGGTCAGGCGAGCTATACCCAAAGCGTATTAGATGCCATGGAAGGAGCTGCTGAGCGGCGTCTGAAGTGGTACGAATATCGTGCTATTTTTCTGACCCAGCAGCGCATTGAAGAGGGCGTGGAGTTCATCGATGCTCATGCCGACGCCTTGGCGCGCGCGGAAAGCACCTATGGTGTGCCCGCTGAAATCATTACCGCTATTATTGGCGTTGAAACTTACTATGGTCGCCATAAAGGCCAGCATCGCGTGCTGGATTCGCTAGCCACACTGGCGTTTCATCATCCTGCAAGGGGGGCTTTTTTTCGCGGTGAGCTAGCGGCCTTTTTACGTATTGCCTACGAACAGCAGGTCGACCCTACCGAGTTGCGCGGTTCCTATGCCGGTGCGATGGGTTACCCGCAGTTTATTCCCACCAGTTATCAAGCCTATGCCGTGGATTTTGATGGCGATGGACGACGTGATCTTTGGGAGAACCCGGTTGATGCGATTGGCAGCGTCGCGAATTACTTTGCCGAGCATAACTGGAAGCCGGGAGCTGATATCTACCACCAGGCCACTGGGCCAGACGTAATGCCCGTAGAGTTACTCCAGGAACTCTCATTTAACCAAACCTCACCTCCTGCGGTGAGCATTGCTCAGTTGGCCACTCATGGGATTGAGCCCAGCGAGCCACTTGATGATAATTTGCCAGTGGTGCCGTTGGCGCTTGAGTTCGCCAATGGAGAGACCCGTTACCGGTTTGGCGAGTATAATTTTTACGTGATTACCCGCTACAACCATAGTCACCTCTATGCCATGGCCGTAGCCGAGTTGGCAGAAGCGATTGCTGAGCTGCACGAGGATGAGGGATGAAGAGCAAATTGAGGATTAGCCAGCGGGCGGTTGGCGCGATTGCCTTACTGGCGCTGGTCAGCGGCTGTGCCAGCAATGACACTCAGCGGGTAGATGCCTCCGGTTCCGCGAATCAAACGGCGGCTCCGGCTTCAACGGCGGCCAACACTAGTGGTGGCCGCTATGCCATGAGTGGTGATGCCTATCCGCTCGAGCCGCCGGATGTTACCAAGGTGCCTGATGCAGAGCCCCGCATCGAGCAGCCTTCCAGAGCGGGCAACCGCTCTAGCTATGAAGTGTGGGGGAAAACCTATCAAGTGCTGCCTGATGCAACGGGTTATGAGAAACGTGGTACGGCCTCCTGGTATGGCGAAAAATTCCATGGCTACGCGACCTCAAACGGTGAAATCTACGACATGTATAAGATGTCGGCGGCACACCGTTCGCTGCCTCTACCCACCTTTGCGCGAGTCACAAACCTGGATAATGGGCGATCGGTCATTGTGCGAGTGAACGACCGTGGCCCCTTCCACAGTGACCGTGAGATCGATCTCTCCTACGCGGCAGCCGCCCGGCTAGGCTTCCTCGACAATGGTACCGGTTCCGTGAAAGTGGAAGCGATCAACCCTGAGCAGTGGCTAGCCGAGCACGGCAAGGGCGGTGGCGGCGCTTCCCCCCAGCCTCGCGTAGCCGAGGCACAGCGGGTTGCTGCAAATGCTTCTTCTATGCCCGTTCCGCCGGCGGCGTCTGCTGCATCTGCGGCTGATCCTTCACCACAGACACAAACAGCGCAGCCGCCAAACGAAGGGGAAGCTGGCGACGCAGTGTATCTGCAGATCGCGGCACTGGGTAATCCGGAAGGCGCTCAGCAGTTGCAGCAGCGTTTACAAGGTGAGCAGCCCCATGCGGTGCGTATTATGAACGACGCTGACGTTTATCGTGTTCAAGTGGGGCCCATCGCTCCGAGCCAAGAACCTCAAGCGCGAGAAACACTGCGCCAAGCAGGGTTCCCCCAGGTCTTTGTTGTGCGATAATTCACCCCCTGTTTATTTCCGGTGGCGCGCCTTACGCGCCGCCGTTTTTTAAAATAAGCTTTTCAAGTAAGCTTTCAAGTAAGTGAGACTGACGTTATGAACGTGTTTACATCCATTGGTCGCTCTGCACGCCTGTGCCTCTTCGCTGCCATGGCGACGGTTGCTGTGCCTGCCAGTGCCCAGCCAACGCCTCAGCCGGTAATTCCGCAGCCGCAAACCATTATCCCTTCAGCCCCTCAGTTAGCGGCAAGTTCGTGGATTCTGATGGATGCTAACAGTGGCCGTATCTTGGCCGAGCATAATTCCGATGAACGTTTGCCACCAGCAAGTTTAACCAAGCTGATGACCGCCTATTTGGTAGAGCGTGAGCTCAATCGTGGCACCATTAAGCTCACTGATATGGTTAATATTAGCGAGAATGCCTGGCGCACCGGCGGCTCGAAAATGTTTATTGAGGTGGGTGATCAGGTTTCGGTGGATGATTTACTCCACGGTATCATAATTGTGTCGGGCAACGATGCCAGTGTCGCCATGGCAGAGCATTTGGCGGGTGGTGAGGTGCCCTTTGCCGATCTGATGAATCAGCATGCCACGCGGTTGGGCATGAATAACACCAACTTCCAGAACGCCACTGGCTTGCCCGCCGACAATCACTACTCAACGGCCCATGACTTGGCGCGTTTATCCCAGCACATTATTAATGATTACCCTGATCACTACGAAATCTACTCCCATCGTACGTTTTCCTATGGCGGTATTGATCAGCCCAACCGCAACCGTTTGCTGTGGCGTGACCCTTCGGTGGATGGCCTGAAAACCGGCTGGACAACGGAGGCGGGGTTCTGTCTGGTGTCTTCAGCTAAGCGTGACGATATGCGCTTGATTTCCGTAGTGATGGGCACCAACTCTGATGAAGCACGCGCTCAAGAAACCCAAAAGCTGCTCAGCTACGGTTTCCGCTTTTTCGAAACCATGAAGCTCTATGAGCGCGGTGCCGTATTGGCAACGCCGCGGGTTTGGGGCGGCGATATCAATGAGCTGCGTGTTGGTGTCGATGAAGAAGTCTTTATGACCCTGCCACGCAACCGCAACGAAGAGCTGCGTGCGCGCCTAAACCTCAATCCAGACCTACAGGCACCGATTGCCATTGGCGACGAGGTTGGTACGCTGGAAGTGCATTTAGGTGATGAAGTGGTCGGTGAGCGCCGCTTAGTGGCGCTGGAAAACATCGAAGAGGGTGGTCTCTTTAAGCGCTTGTTCGATCAGGTGCAGCGCTTCTTTAGTAATCTGATTAGTAATTTTACGGATTGATTATAGACTTACAGCCGGTAGGTTGATGGGTTCTAGCGTATATCTGTGATGAACCCAGTCTTTGTGAAAATCAGTCTTTACGAAATAGGTTTGTTATGAAAAAAGGTGCTCCGGGACTTCGTGATTTGCGCCAACCGGCGGCTCAGGAGCCGCCTAAAATCACTTTCCCATGTGATTACTCGTTAAAAGTTGTCGGCGATGCGGCCGAAGATTTTCCTGCCTGTGTGTGCCAGGTGATTGTGCGCCATGACCCTGACTTCGATGCAACGGCAATGCAGGTGGTCGATAGCCGCAATGGCCGTTTTCAATCGGTACGTGTGGTGATTAGAGCGACCGGAGAGCAGCATATTAAAGAGTTGTTCGACGACCTCAAGGCTACTGGCCGTGTGCATATGGTGGTGTAACCGTGGAAAACACCGTGCCGATTGAGTTGCACGATTTGGGTCACCAAGCCTACCTGCCAGTGTGGGAAGCTATGCGCACGCTAACCGATACACGGGATGCGCAAACCCCTGATCAGTTCTGGTTGGTCGAGCATGACCCGGTGTTTACCCAAGGCCAGGCTGGCAAGCCCGAACACCTGCTGCTGCCCGGCGATATTCCGGTGGTGCACGTTGATCGGGGGGGGCAAGTCACTTATCACGGGCCAGGGCAGGTGGTGCTGTACCCGCTGCTGGATGTACGGCGGGGAAAAATTGGCGTGCGCGATTTAGTCACTGCATTGGAGAATGCCGTGATTGACGTCTTGAGCCACTATGGCGTGAGCGCCCGAGCTTGGCCCGATGCTCCAGGGGTTTATGTGATGACAGAAGCGGGTGAGGCGAAGATTGCCTCACTGGGTCTGCGTATTCGGCGGGGGGCGAGCTTTCACGGCGTGGCGCTGAATGTAAACGGTGACCTGACGCCTTTTTTGCGCATTAACCCCTGCGGCTATGCAGGTATGCCCATGGCGAAGTTGGCTGACCTCGTCTCGTTGCCAGGGGATCATCGGGTGGGTGAGCAGCTGGCCGAGGCGCTAGCTAAACGGCTAAACCGCGAATTGGTCAGTGTCGAGAACACGCCACTGTAAAAATTGGGTCACCTTTATTAAAAAAACGGTTCAAAAAAACGAGGCTTATAAAGCGGGTCTTAAAACCCGCTCCATACATATTAGCAAGCCCCGTAGAACGCTTAATTTAAGCCTATCCTACGTTGAGCGCTGGAATAATATTGGGGTTTGCTTCTTGCTCCTGACCGGGAATCGCGGCAGGTGAGGCGAGCCCCAGATTGTTTTTCTCAAACACGCGATCAGCGCGGTAGCTTGAACGTACCAGCGGGCCAGAGGGCACTTCCATAAAGCCTTTTTCCAGGCCAATCACGCGGTAGCGATCAAACTCTTCAGGCGTTACCCAGCGCTCAACCGACAGGTGATTTTTGGTCGGGCGAAGGTACTGGCCAAGCGTGACAATATCGACGCCGATCTCACGTAAATCATCAAACGTTTGCAAAATCTCTTCGTCGGTTTCACCCAAGCCCAGCATCAGGCTGGTTTTGGTGATGATATCTGGGCGGTAGCGCTTGGCATGAGCAAGGACATCGAGGGTTTTGCGGTAACCTGCCCGCCGGTCACGCACTCGGCCTGTCAGGCGTTCCACGGTCTCCACATTTTGGGCAAATACCTGTAGGCCTGAATCGACGACGCGTTCGATAGCGGCAAGGTCACCATCAAAGTCGGGCGTCAAGGCTTCGACTACCACCTCGGGTGTGCGCGCTTTGATCGCGCGAATGCAGTTGGCGTAGTGGGTTGCGCCGCCATCGTCGAGGTCGTCACGGTCAACTGAAGTCAGTACGATATAACGCAGCCCCATGAGCTCTACAGATTTGGCCGTGTTTTCAGGCTCTTCGTGGTCAAGCCAGCCCTGGGGGTTGCCGGTGTCTACTGCGCAGAACCGACAGGCGCGGGTACATACCGAGCCCATCAGCATGATAGTGGCCGTGCCGTTGCTCCAGCACTCGCCCATATTGGGGCAGTGGGATTCAGCGCAAACAGTGCTTAATCGGTGGGTCGCGACGTTTTTCTTGACCGCTTCAAAACGCTCGCCACCTGGAATCTGTGCTCGCAGCCACTTGGGTTTGCGCTCAAGCTCAACAGAAGGGGCCTCTGGCTGCGCTTTGCGCTGCTTCATGCCATCCTTGATCACCGACATGCCATGTTCATTACGGTATTTTTCACCGCTGGACACGCGCTGCGAGGGGTTATTGCTCATAGTGACAGAGCCTCTCTTCTGTGCGGTAGGCCGAAGGCGTAAAAAAGGTTTAACCCTGTTCCAAGCCTGCCTATTGATACCTGGTTAATACGAAGTTTGCTCAATATTTTATCGCGCTAATGATGGCTAATGTAACATATCTCGCTGCCAACAAGACACCGTAAGCCATCACTCGCCTTCAGGAGGGAAGTATCGGCAAACAGGCTACCCCATGGCTGGGTAAGGGGCTGGCGGGCGCCTGAAAGTGACGGCGATAGTCGGGTAAGTGTTCACGGATGAAACTCAAAAATAGCTCGGCGACCGGAGTGGGTAAGCGCTCCCGCGTATAGACCGTGCACCAAGAGCGGTGGATGGGAAAGTCGGGCAACCCCAGCTCAAACAGTAACCCCTGCTCAAGCTCCAGCTGCACCGCCAAACGCGGCAGCACGGCAACACCTAAGTGAGCCATGACGCCCCCTTTAATCGCTTCATTGGTACCTAACTCAATACAGTGGGGAAGGGCGACCTGCTGACTGGCCGCCATCTGCTCAAAAGCGTTGCGTACGCCGGAACCGGGTTCGCGCATTAGCACGTAATGGCGCGCAAAGTCTGCTAAGGAGGGTTGCGGCATCGAAAGTAGCGGATGCTCGGGCCAGACGACGGCGATCAGTTCGTTATCAATAATCGGCATCACTACCAAGCGATCGTCTTCAGGCACCATGGCCATGATAACCAAGTCGTCCTGCTGCTCAGCCAATCGATCGAGTGCCTGGCAGCGATTGCATACCTTTAAGCGGACATGTACTTCGGGATAGTGAGCACGGAAGCGGGCAAGTAAGTAAGGCACCACATATTGGGCTGAGGAAACCGCTGCGATGTTGAGTTCGCCGCTTATTTTGCCGTTAATATCCGATAGGTTCATTTCCAGCCGTGACAGTTGGCCAAAAATTTCGCGCGCTGAGTGGGCGAGGGTATCGGCGGCGGGAAGCGTGTGAAGCGTTTTACCCGCATAATTAAACAGAGGCTGACCCAGTGCCAACTCAAGCTGCCGTATTTGCGCGCTGACTGCTGGCTGGGTCAGTCCCAGTTGCTCAGCTGCACGAGAGTAGGAGCGCTGCCGATGCACCGCCTGGAAGACCTGGAGTTGCCGAAATGTTAGGCGATTGAGCAGATTGGGGGATGACATAAAAACCTCGTAGTGAGCACCCTTTAACTAATATCAAAATCAGGCTTCATCGCCAGGGCAAAGCATGCTAACACTGAATCTTTTAGACTGCCTAAACAGGACTTCATTAGTCACATAAGGCGTAATTGCCAGGGTTAAAGATCGACGCCGTGCGCATAGTGGCCTAGACTATATTGCATTGCAGCATCATTGCTTTCGGGTCTGATGCCTGTGCATCAACCCAACGGGAGACCCTATGAACTTTCTTGCTAACCCACTCGCCAAGACTATGTTTCCTGCTAACGCTTTCACTAGCGCATGGTTGAAGCAACAAAATGATTCCACAGCCATACCTGGAAGTGAGGCGATCGCTTCATTATTCGATCCTTTCGGGTTTGGGCGTGCAGCCTTTGGTTACTGGCGCGATAGCATGGAGCGCAGCGTTCTCTATCTGGACGTTATGCGCGAACGCGGTAATCAGTACCTCGAGCATATGGAGCAAACCAAGCCCAATGTGTTGGGGTTCGATACCGAAGTGCTGATGGATGGTCGGACGCTGCCGCGGCCAACCAACTACGAACTGTTGCGTGTGTTGCCCCACGAAGGGACAGAAATTGATCTGCAAAAGCGCCCGTTTGTAGTGGTTGACCCACGTGCGGGGCATGGGCCAGGGATTGGAGGGTTTAAGCCGGACAGTGAGTTGGGCGTGGCGCTTAAAGCGGGGCACCCCTGCTACTTTATTGGTTTTTTGCCGTTTCCTGAGCCAGGCCAAACCGTTGAGGATGTGGTCGAGTCGGAGATCGCTTTTTTGCGCCATGTGATTGAGCTGCATCCCGAAACGACTGAAAAACCGATGGTGGTGGGCAATTGCCAGGCGGGCTGGCAGATCATGATGGCGGCTGCCTTGGAGCCTGACGTTTTTGGCCCTATCCTGATTGCTGGCGCGCCACTCTCCTACTGGGCGGGTGAACACGGCAAAGCCCCCATGCGCTATACCGGCGGGATGGCGGGAGGTAGCTGGATTACGGCACTCACCAGTGATATTGGCGACGGCCTGTTTGACGGGGCGTGGCTGGTGCAGAACTTCGAGCGCCTCAACCCGGCTAATACCTACTGGAAAAAGCAGTATCACCTTTACGACAATATCGATACCGAAGCGGGCCGATACCTCGATTTTGAGCGTTGGTGGGGTGGTCACGTCGTATTAGGCGGTGAAGAGATTCAGTATATCGTCGATAATCTGTTTGTCGGTAATCGGCTCTCTACCGCGCAGCTGGTCACCCATGATGGCCGCCGAATCGACCTGCGTAATGTGCGTTCGCCGGTGGTTGTGTTCTGTTCGCGTGGGGATGACATTACTCCGCCGCCTCAAGCATTGGGGTGGATTCGTGATTTATATGCAAACACCGATGACATCATTGCCAATGAGCAAACCATCGTCTATTGCCAGCATGATACGACCGGCCATCTAGGTATATTTGTTTCGGGCAGCGTATCGCGCAAAGAGCATACCGAATTCACCGCCAATATGGATTACATCGACGTACTGCCGCCTGGGCTGTACGAAACCTCCATATCTCCGGCAGAGAAGGGTGAAGACGCTGAGCTGTTCGAGCGGGATTATCTGCTCGAATTTATGCCGCGTAACTTTGAAGAGTTAGATCAGGCAGTAATGCACAAGCCAGAGGATGATCGTCGTTTTGCCACCGTGGCACGGATCTCAGAAATCAATTTGGGGATGTATCGGCTCTTTCTGCAGCCGTGGCTAAAAGCCATCATGACACCGGAAGCTGCCCGCTTGATTCGTCGTATGCACCCTATCCGTTTGGGCTACAAGCTGCTTTCTGATCGTAATCCACTTTCGGTGCCGCTACCGGTAATGGCGGAAGCAGTGCGCAAAAATCGTCACCCAGTATCAAAAGATAATCTGTTCAAAACGCTTGAAACTATGGGGTCTGATCAACTGGTCGCCAGCCTCAATGCGATGCGCGATTTGCGGGATAGCAGCACCGAAAAAATGTTTATGGATATCTACGGCCAGCCGCTATTGCAGGCTGCTGTCGGTCTGTATGGCGATGCCCATGTACACCGCCGCCGTCCAGGGGCAGAGCCCGAGCACCGTCGCTTTATTGAGCAGCGTCAGGAAGAGCTGCGAGAGAAAATTGCTAAGGGCAGTGCCCATGAAGCGGTTATGCGCTCGCTTATCTATGTGCTCGGTGGCGCCCCAGCTACAGATGAGCGTAACTTTAAGCGGCTACGCGCCTCCCGTGCGGAGCTTGAGCCTGGTATCGAACTGAGTGATTTTAAAAACTTGGTGCGCGAGCAGTTCTTTATCTTGAAGCTGGATCGTGAGCAGGCGTTGAATTCGCTGCCTACTTTGCTAGCAGGTAGCAGCAACGATGATGTCGATGGCTATATTAGCCACCTTGAGCATGTGTTTGCCGCCAGCGGCGATCTTTCAGAGCATGCTGCTGAGCGCTTTGCTCAAATTAAAGTGTTGTTTGATAAGGCAAGACCCCGCAAATCGGTAGCGAATAAGCCGGCTGCGAGCAAGCCGACGGCCAGCAAAGCGGCTGCGACAACTAAGCCTGCCGCTAAGCCCAAAGCTGCTACTGCTAAGCTGGCCGAAACGCAAACGACTTCGTCTGCGCCAGTGGCCAAGGAGCAGCCCGTGGTGAATGAGGAGTCTGTGGTTAAGGAGTCATCGTCTAAATCTGCTGCGACTAGCGAGTCGGCCAGTGAGCCGGCGGCTAAACCCACCAGCACTACCAGACGTAAAAAGACGCCGCCTAAACGCTAAATCAGTACATTAGCTCATTGCGCCCCCGCCTATTTGGTGGGGGCGCTTTGTTTGCCTGATTACCTTTTGGGTTGCTGTAATGTCGGTGGCAGTCTAGTGTCTAGCTACTATTTGTCTGAAATATAACCCTGGTTGTCTAAAGTCTATGGATTCTCCCTACGGCTTGGTTGCCACTGGCGCTTAGCTAAGGGCTGGGGTAGGGTAGGCGCATTTTTTCATCCGTATCTTTTTTAACGGGCAGTTTCAGCCCGTCGATACGGCACCGAATTCAGAGCACGCGCTAGACAGTCCGTGCATTAGGAAAGTGGAGCACTATGGGCAAGTCACTGGTCATCGTCGAGTCGCCAGCGAAAGCGAAGACGATTAACAAATATCTCGGCAACGATTTCATCGTGAAGTCGAGCGTGGGCCACATTCGTGACCTGCCGACCAGCGGCTCAGGTAAGGCAGCCTCCGACCCCAAGGAGCGCGCGCGCCAGGCCGCAGCGACACGCAAGATGTCGGCGGAAGAGAAAGAAGAATATAAAAAACGTAAAAGCCAAGATCAGCTGATTCGGCGGATGGGGATTGACCCCAACAACGGCTGGGAAGCCCGCTATGAGGTGCTGCCTGGAAAAGAGAAAGTCGTTGCCGAGCTAAAGAAGCTGGCTGAGAAGGCTGACGCTGTCTACCTCGCAACGGATTTGGATCGCGAAGGGGAAGCCATTGCTTGGCACCTGCGCGAGACCATCGGTGGCGATGACAGCCGTTACAAACGCGTGGTGTTCAACGAAATCACCAAAAACGCGATTCAAGACGCTTTCAAGGCGCCTGGCGCGCTCAATATCCCCCGGGTAGAGGCGCAGCAGGCAAGGCGTTTCCTGGATCGCGTTGTGGGCTTTATGCTTTCGCCTCTACTGTGGGCGAAAGTAGCGCGCGGGCTGTCGGCTGGCCGCGTACAGTCAGTCGCGGTACGTCTAATTGTTGAGCGCGAGCGCGAAATCCGTGCCTTTATTCCTGAAGAGTTTTGGGATGTGCACGCGGATTTGGCCTCTCCTGAGGGTGAACTGGTGCGTTTTGCCCTGGTTCGTCAGGATGGCAAGGCCTTTAAGCCTACCTCCGAAAAAGACACCCTTGCGCGTATTGAGCAGCTTAGAAAAGCCAAGCTGGCGATTACCTCACGGGAAGACAAACCCACCAGTTCAAAGCCCACGGCACCCTTTATTACCTCTACGCTGCAGCAAGCGGCGAGTGGCCGGTTAGGTTTTTCTGTGAAGAAAACCATGACCATGGCTCAGCGCCTCTATGAGGCGGGTTACATCACCTATATGCGTACCGACTCCACCAACTTATCGAAAGATGCGGTTGAGGGTGTGCGTAGCTATATCGGTGAAGAGTTCGGCGAACGCTACCTGCCCGAAGCACCTAATCGTTATAGCAGCAAAGAGAGTGCTCAAGAGGCCCATGAGGCGATTCGCCCTTCCAGTGTCGAGCGTAAGGCTTCCGATCTGGCCGGAATGGAGCGGGATGCCGAGCGTCTCTACGAGCTGATCTGGCGTCAATTTGTGGCCTGCCAAATGACCCCTGCAGAGTACCTTTCAAGCACGCTGAGTGTTGAAGTCGATGGCTACGAGCTACGTGCCAAAGGACGTGTACTGAAGTTTGATGGTTATACCCGGGTGATGAAGCCTAGTGGTAAAAATGAAGATCAGAGCTTACCGGACTTGCCAAAAGGTACGCCTATGGCACTGGAAGCGCTCGATCCTCAGCAGCACTTTACCAAGCCAGCACCACGCTACACCGAAGCAAGCCTGGTCAAAGAGCTTGAAAAGCAGGGCATTGGCCGACCGTCAACCTACGCTTCAATCATCTCAACGATCCAGGATCGCGGCTATGTGAAGCTGGAAAACCGTCGTTTCTATGCCGAAAAGCTGGGCGATATCGTCACCGAGCGGTTGAAAGAGTCCTTCCCTGATTTGATGGACTTCTCGTTCACTGCCCGCATGGAAGATAGTCTGGATGAGGTCGCCGAAGGCGAACGCAACTGGCAGGCGCTGCTGGATGCCTTCTACGAAGAATTCCGTGAAGAGCTGGCCAAGGCTGAGAGCGAAGATGGCATGCGCCCCAATCAGCCGGTGCCAACGGATATCGACTGCCCAAGCTGTGGTCGTCATATGCAAATTCGTACCGCTTCCACCGGGGTTTTCCTGGGTTGTAGTGGCTACAATTTGCCGCCCAAAGAGCGTTGTAAAACCACCATTGACCTGATTCCTGGTGAAGAGGCGGTGGCCGAAGACGCGGGAGAAGAGGCCGAAACCAATGCGCTGCGTGCCAAGCGTCGCTGCCCCAAGTGTGGCACGGCGATGGACAACTACCTAATCGATGAAACGCGTAAGCTGCACATCTGTGGTAACAGCCCCGATTGTGACGGCTACGAAGTTGAAAGCGGCAAATTCAAGATCAAAGGCTACGACGGCCCGATCATCGAGTGCGATAAGTGCGGCTCTGAGATGCAGTTGAAGTCAGGCCGCTTTGGCAAGTATTTTGGCTGTACCAATAGCGAATGTAAAAACACCCGTAAGCTATTGAAAAGCGGCGAAGTGGCGCCGCCAAAAATGGACCCGATCCCGATGCCGGAACTGGCTTGCCAAAAAGTTGACGACCATTACGTGCTGCGTGATGGCGCAAGCGGGCTGTTTTTGGCTGCCAGCAAGTTCCCTAAAAATCGTGAAACACGGCCGCCGCTGGTGAAAGAGCTGAAAGCGCACGCCGATGAGCTGCCCGAAAAGTATCACTTCATTCTTAAAGCGCCGAGTGAAGATCCGGATGGTCGCCCGGCGCAAATCCGCTACTCGCGGAAGAGCAAAGAGCAGTACGTGATGACCGACGAGGAGGGCAAGGCCACAGGCTGGAAAGCCATGTTTGATGCCGGTAAATGGCACGTGGAGGACAAACGCAAGTGAATGCACGGTCACGAACCAACCAGCTGCTCTATCAGGCGGAGCTATTAGTCACCTTGCCCGCGGGAAGTGATGAGCATGCTTCTGCGCGGCAGATGGCGTTGGAAGAGAGTGCGCTGGCGCTTTTTGAGCTGGCGCTTGAGTCGTTACTGCGCGAAGTTACTGAACACGCTCGGCTGTCGGAGCATCGCTGGACTGTATTGCTGGCCCAGGATGGCCCTGCCTTGGCCGAGCTGCAACGTCTGCGCGACTTGAAAGCCCAGCCGGAAAGCTGGCTGAACTGGTTGGAGGGGCAACTTGAGCGCCTACATAGTGACGAAGGTGCTGCGCGGCGCGAAACTCACAACCCCGCTATGATTGCCGTGGGTAATCAGGCCGGTTTGCGCCAGCAGTTACTGGATAATCTTCAGGCGGCCAAGCGTGAAATAGGCGCGCTGCGCGAAACTAGCCTGGAGTGGTAGTGTTTATTGTTATGCATCGCTCAAGTCGTTAAGAAAGGAGATCATGATGCGCTATAACCAGGTGAAAGATTTAATCGAATGGGCGGCGGGTTTTCATGCCCGGATGGCGCGACAGTATAGCGAAGCCGCTGAGGATGCTGAGAATCAGCGCTTAGAGATGGCGTTTAATTACTTGGCCAGCCGTGAGCTAAAAATGAAAACGGGGCTTGAAGATCTCTTCCACGATGGCTCTGACCATTCAGAAGTGCTGGAGTTATGGTTCGATGATTCCAGCGATTTCCCCCAGCCGCCTGAGTTGGATCGCTTGTCGGAACAAACCATCACCGGCTCGATAGAGGATGCGATGAGAACTGCCACATCGTCGCATCAGCGCCTTCAAGCGCTCTACGAGCATCGCGCGGCACGAGCGAAAATTGAGCCTGAAGAGGAGTTTTTCAATGCCCTGGCTCAAGGACATAATTCCGAGATACGCAATATAATGGCGAGTATGGAAGAGTTTCAGGGCGTTTGATGGGGTCTCTACTAGTGGATTATCGGTTACTGCTCTTCGGGGCGTCAGTCGTGTACATGACGAAATTGCTAACGGCGAATGTGGGAATAGGGTATAACAGCCACCAGACGCGCAGAGTCGGTCAATCGCGGGCTAACTTGTTTCGAGAGCTGTCATGTTTTTAGTTAATCGCCGTCGATTTTTAGCCATGGTGTTGAGCTTGCCAGCCGTGGCCAGTGCTGCTGTTACTGCGCCCAGTCAGGATACCGCCACTGATCTCGTAGAAACGATACTGAGTCGCGCTCATGTGCCGCGTCATAGCAACGAACTGTGGGTGCTGGTGGACGATAAAGAGGCCACCCTTAGCGTGTTTCGGGGTAACGCGCTGCTGGAGCGGTTTGCGCCTATATCACTTGGCCGTGCTGGGGCTAAAACCCAACGGGTTCGCGGCGATAATGTGACTCCCATGGGGGAGTTTCATGTCAACCGTTTTAATTACGAAAGCCAGTGGCGTACCTTCATAGGCATTGATTACCCAACCCCAGCGCACGCTAGAATGGCGCTGGAAAAAGGGATTTATACCCAAGCTGATTATGATGACTACTTCGACTACTATCGACGTTATGGTCACCCCCCGCAAAATACCGCACTGGGTGGGGCGATTGGAATTCATGGCCTGGGTAGCGCAGACCCCGATATTCATGGGCGCTATCACTGGACCCAGGGGTGTGTTGCCGTTACCAACGATCAAATCGATCGCCTGGCAGCGCTAGTGGGTGTTGGCACTCGGGTAGTGATCCGTTAAGCTAACGCCGTTGATGGAAGTTCGAGGTTTTAAACAAGTGGCTATAGACAACCGCTGTGGTCTATTATAAAACAGCGTTTGACTTGCGTGCTTTGCAGCACAAGTCACTGAAAAGAACCTGCACCGCAGGTAGACAAATTTAAGCTAAGAACTTATTCTAATTTAAGTGACTAGCCTTACCTTTGTCATACCCTTAACGTAGTACCCAAGGACGACTCAAGGAGAACATTATGACTCTGAAAACTACTCTGAAGATGACTGCTGCTGCCGCTTCTCTGGCAATTCTTGCTGGTTGTGCTTCTACCAGCGCGCTGGAAGAAGTTCGCATGACTGCAGAATCTGCACAGGCTGACGCTGCAGAAGCACGCAGCATGGCTTCACAAGCTATGAACACTGCAAACCAAGCCCAGCGCGACGCGCAGGCTGCTCTGCAGATGTCTGAGCAGAACCGTGAAGAAATGAACCGTATGTTCCAGCGTTCCATGCAGAAGTAATTCTGCTTGGGCTGCTGAGGGAGTCGTCTGACTCTCTCAGCAGCTGCTGGAAGAAAGCTGTAGTTAGTTAATATGCCGTAGTAAGGCGCTGTACGTTAAAGCGTCAGACCAGTAGGTTTTGATACTAGCTACGCAAAAACCCCGCCTTGGCGGGGTTTTTTGTTGCTAGGTGTTCGGTTAAGCGTCTTTATCGTCGTCAGTGGCGGCGCTGAGCTTAAGCTCGTCAATCAGCTCAACAGGCTCTGGTTCTGGCTCGGGAGCCTGAGGGCCATATAGCGCGATAAATTGGCCGTCAGGAGCTTCTACGGCGCGCTGAATCTGATCCGCGTCTATTTCAACGTCACTGCCAGTTAGCTCAGTGACGCGTTCAAGGGCATTAAGCAGTGGCTCAAAGCCTTCCGCGTTCTCTTCCAGCTGTGGGAAAGATTGCACAAACAGCGTGCCATCGGCTGCAAAGCCCGCTTTGAACGGTGCATCCATCAGGTTGACCTGAGTACCGCTAGGCAAACGCTCGTAGAGCGATTTGATATCTTCCGGGTACATGCGGATACAGCCACGGCTAACGCGCATACCGACGCCATCAGGGCGGTTGGTACCGTGAATGAGATAGCTCGGCATGGCCAGCAGAATTGCGTGCTCGCCCAAGGGGTTGTTAGGGCCGGGCGGTACCACGGAAGGCGCTGGTTCGCCGCGTTCGGCTGCTTCGCGACGCATAGATGCCGGTGGAGCCCAGGCGGGGTCTTTAACCTTAACCGTGGTGCGGGTGATGCCTACGGGGGTAGCGAACTCTTCACGCCCCACGCTAACCGGGTAGGTTTCGACGATGCCGGGTTTGTCGGCAGGGTAGTAGTAGAGACGTAGCTCAGAAAGGTTAATGACAACGCCTTCCCGCGGCGCAGGCGGAAGAATGTATTGGGCGGGGATCACCACTTCGGTACCTACGCCAGGTACCCAGAGGCTGACACCCGGGTTGGCCATGCGAATCTCTTCATAGCCAATGTTGTGGCGTCGGGCGATATCGATCAGCGTCTGCTTGGGGTCTTCGACAACGACGGTGTAGCGCTCGCCAATGACATCGCCTTCTTCGGGTAGGCGGAAGTGACCACGGGGTAGCTCATCCTGATCAGCAACCTGAGCGGCGCTATCGACGGCGTCTATGCTGATTTCCTGTGCTTGCGCCTTTGGCGATTCTTCTGAGCTTTCTTGAGTCTGCTGCTCTTGCGCCTGTGTTGGGCTGTCGGCTTGCTCGTTAGCTGGTTGCGCAAAAGCGGGGCTCACCAGGCTAGCGGCGAGTAGCACGGCCAAGCTGGTAGGGCCCCAAAGGGTAAAGGTATTGCGAATGTTCATGATCGTTCCTAATGTGTTAATTCACTGCTGATGCGCGTTGCTGGGCCACTGGGATCAATAAACGGCTGTTGATCAACTGGGCCATGGCTACTGGCAAGTTTGCCCCAAGCTTCACGCCGCCGCTACTTTTTGGTTAAGGGTGCTAAGTAGGTTTTCAAGTTGCTGGAAGCGCTTGTCGACACTTTCCATTGGTAATTCAAACCGTAAGGTGTCAGAGCCATCTAAACGATAGTGCTTTGGTGACGTCTGAATGAGGGTCACCAGGGTTAAGGGATCCACCTGGGTGCTGCTATCAAACAATACTCTACCGCGGCTCTCGCCAGCCTCGATTTTGCTGATTCCCAGTTGCTCGGCACGGTGGCGCAGCTTGGTCTGGCGAATCAGGTTTTTCACCGGGTTGGGCAGCAAGCCAAAGCGGTCGATCAGCTCAACCTGTAACTCTTTAAGTTCGCTATCGCTCTGGGTGTTGGCAATCCGCTTGTACATCACCAGGCGCTGCTGAACATCGTGAATATAATCACTTGGAATCAGCGCAGGCAGGTTGAGGTTGATTTCCACGCCGGTATTGAAGGGGGCATCGATATTGGGCGTTTTACCCGCGCGAATGGCCTTCACCGCTCGATCCAGCATCTCCATATAGAGGGTGTAGCCGATGGTTTCCATCTGGCCGCTCTGTTCATCCCCCAGCAGTTCACCCGCGCCACGGATTTCCATATCGTGGCTGGCCAGGGTAAAGCCAGCGCCTAGATCATCCGAAGCGCTAATTGCTTCCAGACGCTTGATAGCATCACGGGTCATCGCTTTGGGCGGTGGCGTTAATAGGTAGGCGTACGCCTGATGGTGACTACGGCCGACCCGGCCCCGCAGCTGGTGCAGCTGGGCCAAGCCAAATTTATCAGCACGTTCGATAATAATGGTGTTGGCGCTGGGTACATCAATGCCGGTTTCAATGATGGTCGAACACACCAGCACGTTAAAGCGTCGGTGGTAGAAGTCCGACATAATGCGTTCCAGGCTGCGCTCGGGAAGCTGGCCGTGGGCAACCGCTACCCGCGCTTCGGGGATTAGTTCACGAATCTGTTCGGCACTGTTTTCAATGGTTTTGACTTCGTTATGCAGTACATAGACCTGCCCACCACGCAGTATTTCACGTAGCAGGGCTTCCTTGATGATACTGGTGTCGTGCTGCTGAACAAAGGTTTTAACCGACAGACGACGGGCGGGCGGCGTAGCGATAATCGACAGATCACGGATGCCGCTCATGGCCATATTGAGCGTGCGCGGAATAGGGGTCGCGGTCAGCGTCAAAATATCGACTTCGGCACGCAGCGTTTTGAGCTTCTCTTTTTGCGCCACCCCGAAGCGGTGCTCCTCATCGATGATCAGCAGGCCCATTTTGGGCAGCTCAACGCTTTTGGCGAGCAGTTTATGGGTGCCGATGACGATATCCGTTTGGCCGCTTTTAATGCTCTCTAGTGTCTGGGTGACCTCTTTGCCGCTGGTAAAGCGCGAGATCAGGCCAATATTGACGGCGGTGTCAGCAAAGCGGTCACGGAAGTTCTCGAAGTGCTGGCGCGCCAACAACGTAGTGGGCACCAATACCACCACTTGGCGGCCAGACTGTACGGCCAAAAATGCCGCGCGCATGGCCACTTCGGTTTTGCCGAAGCCGACATCGCCGCACACCACGCGATCCATGGGCTGCGGGGAGGTCATATCGCTGATGACCGCTTCAATCGCCGCGTGCTGGTCAGCGGTCTCTTCAAATGGGAAGTTACCCGCAAAACGCAGATACTCCTCGCCTGGCGCCTCATAGACCACCCCTTGCTGGGCTTCCCGGCGGGCGTAGACATCCAGCAGCTCTGCGGCGGTATCGCGAATTTTTTCGGCGGCTTTGCGGCGGGCTTTTTCCCACTGGTCCGAACCGAGCTTATGCAGCGGGGCCAGTTCGTCACCGGCCCCGCTGTAACGGGAGATCATATGCAGGCTGTCGACAGGCACATAAAGCTTGGCACCATCGGCGTAGGAGAGCGCCAGGAACTCATTTGCCTGGCCACCGGCCTCTAAGGTTTCCAGCCCTAAATAGCGGCCCACGCCGTGGGCCTGGTGAACCACTGGCGCACCTTCGCGCAGCTCCGACAAGTGGCGTACTGCAAGCTCATTGTCATCCGTGGCTTTTTCGCGCCGACGGCTCTGACGTACCACGTCACCAAACAGCTCGGTTTCACTAATTACCGCAATACTTGGATTATTTAGCCATAAGCCGCTGTCGACCAAACCTTCCGTAATTGCATAGGTATGATCGCTAGCGAGAAAGTCGTGGAAGCTATCGGTATGCGGAAGCGAGAGCTGAAGTGGCGACAGGATCTCTTCCAGGGCTTCCCGGCGACCCCGCGACTCCGCCACAAACAGCACCCGGGTTTGGGCATGGGAGTGCAAAAATGCTGACAGCTCCGCCAATGGCTGCTTGGCGCGGGCATTAATAGAGAGTGTGGGAAGCGGTGCGGCTTCAGGCTGTTGCGCATGGCGCTGCTCGCTATCCTCGGTTAACTCTATTCGCGGGCAGGCTTTGATTGCCGAGAATACATCGTTGACCGGGAAAAACGCTCGGTGCGGTGGCAGCAGCGGGCGGGTTGGGTCAACGCCCAAGTTTACGTAGCGAGCGTCGATCGACTGCCAGTGCTGCTCGGCGGCAGCAAAAACTCCCGGCAGCAGTGCGACTCGTGTATCGTCGGTCAGGTGGTCAAACAGCGATGCGGTGTGTTCAAAAAACAGTGGTAAATAGTGCTCAAGCCCCGGTGAAGGAATGCCTTTCAACGCATCGTTATAAAGAGGGCATTGCCGCGGATCAACGTCGAACAGGGTTTCAAACTGCTCACGAAAACAGGCAATCGCGCTGCGGCTTAGCGAGTACTCGTGGGCGGGTAGCAATTCTAGCGATTCAAGCTTATCAGTCGAGCGCTGGCTGCCAGGGTCGAAGTGGCGCAGCGAATCGATCTCGTCATCGAACAGATCAATACGGATCGGCTCATCCATACCCATCGCAAACAGGTCAATCAGCGCGCCGCGCATGGCGTATTCGCCGGGCTCATAGACCGTTTCGACAGCGCGATAGCCCGCTCGGGAGAGCGATTCCCGAAACGCTTCGCGATTCAAGCGCTCGCCAGTTTTGAGTGTCATGACCCGCCCGGCAATGTACTCAACCGGGGGCAAGCGCTGCATCAACGTGTTGATCGGCACCAGCACAATGCCGCGCACGCCATCTTGCAGTTGGCGCAGGGTACGCAGTCTCGCCGAGACAATATCCTGATGGGGTGAAAAGCTGTCGTAGGGCAGCGTTTCCCAGTCGGGGAAGGGCAGTACCGGTACGTCGCTATAAAAATAGAGATCTTGTTCAAGACGCTGCGCGCTGGCCGTATTGGGAGTGATCACCAATAGCGGAGCTTTCGCAGCAACGCGGGAGAGTGCCAGCGCAGTCGCGCTACCCGGCGGCGATGTCCAGTAGAGCGTATCGCGAGTCCCTTGGGGCTGGGGCGGTTCGAGCAGAGAGAATGTCGGCATAAGCAAGATATCGTTTTGCGCTGAAACGGAAGGGAGATCATACACGATCACCCGTTTCAGTTAGAGTGCCGCGGCTTAAGGTAGCGGGTTAATCTGTACTGAAAGAGGTTTTGTAGTGAGATTGGCATTTCTGTAATACCCCTACATGTTGTGCGACTATCCAGTCATTGCGACCGCTGCGCTTGCCCCGGATAATACACTCTCCGTTCCCACTACCTGATGAGGCCGCACGTGAGTCAGCAAGCGCTCGAAAACGTTTTTCAAGAATGGCAAGGCAACGAAGCCTTGGCGGAGCAGATGATCCCGTTAGTAGGGCAGCTCTATCGTCAGAATAACGTCGTTGCCACCATGTTCGGGCGTTCACTTATTAAACGGTCGGTCATCCGCATTCTTAAAGACCACCGCTTCGTGCGTAAAATAGAAGGGACTGAGCTCTCCGTTGAGGATACCTACTCTATCGTGAAGGGGATGGTCGCTTTGAACCTTGGCCCCGCCCATGTGGATGTAGGTAAGCTGGCGGTGATGTTCAAGAACCGAGGCGGTGGCGATGTCGAAGCCTTCCTGCGTAAAGAGCTGCAAGAGGTTATTGATGGCTACCAGCCGGGGGCTAGCACCGGTGAGCCGCAAGACGTGGTGCTCTACGGTTTTGGTCGTATTGGTCGTTTACTGGCACGAGTGATGATAGAGAAGGCCGGGGGCGGTAATCTGCTGCGTTTGCGCGCTATTGTGGTGCGTGGCCGTGGCGATGTGGCTAAAGACCTTGAGAAGCGCGCCAGCCTGCTGCGTCGTGACTCAGTACATGGGCCTTTTGACGGCACCATCATGGTCGATGCAGAGGCCCGCACGCTGACGGTCAACGGCAATGTTATTCAGGTTATTTACGCCGATTCGCCCAGTGAGATTGACTACACCGAGTATGATATCGATAACGCGGTGATTGTTGATAATACCGGTATCTGGCGCGATGAAGAGGGCTTGGGCCAGCATCTGCAGTGTAAAGGTGCTGCCAAAGCGCTGCTAACGGCACCGGGTAAAGGCGATATTAAAAACATCGTTTACGGTATTAACCACGAATCCATTGGCGACAGCGATCTCATCGTCTCTGCTGCCTCTTGCACTACCAATGCGATCGTTCCGGTATTGAAGGTACTCAACGACGAGTACGGTGTGGTGAATGGGCATGTGGAAACCGTGCATGCCTATACCAACGACCAGAACTTGATCGACAACTACCATAAAGGTGACCGTCGTGGCCGTAGTGCGGCGCTGAATATGGTATTGACCGAGACAGGAGCAGCCAAGGCCGTATCGAAAGCGCTACCTGAGCTAGAGGGAAAGCTGACCGGCAACGCCATTCGTGTGCCAATCCCTAATGTCTCTATGGCCATTCTCAATCTGACCCTGGATAAAGCGACAGATGCTGTAGCGCTAAATGACTACTTGCGCCGTATGTCGATCGAGTCTGCCTACCAGAAGCAAATTGACTTTGTCGATTCAGCAGAAGTGGTGTCGTCAGACTTTGTGGGCAATCGTCATGCCGGTATCGTGGATGCTAAAGCTACCATCGCCAACGGCCATCATGCGGTCATTTATGTGTGGTATGACAATGAGTTCGGTTATAGCTGCCAGGTTGTACGTATTTTGCAGCAAATGTCTAACGTACGGTTTTTAAAACTTCCTCGCTAGTTAAACTTAGCAAAGCCCGCATGCCGGGTGTTAGAGCTAAGAGAATGCGTTGACGCCACCTTCGGGTGGCGTTTTTTTGGTCTCAATCTCATCTTTTGCCAATGTATATAGCACTTTTGGTGGTCATCAGGGATGTGGTCATTGGACGCGCTTATCTTTATAATACGATGGATTTTTCGGGGTGGTTCAAGTGCTGCTTGGGCCGGACTGGTAACAATCTGAGCAGAAAATAACAATTCGCTGAGCAGAAAATAAGCATTCGAACCCCATACCTTCGTATATCCGATCCAACAACTGGGCGAGACTATGATCGAAGTCAAAAAAGGCCTGGATCTCCCCATCACGGGAGCGCCCGAGCAGCGTATTGAAGATGCGCGGCCTGTGCGCCACGTGGCAATCCTGGGTACCGACTACGTTGGCATGAAGCCGACGATGGAAGTCCAGGAAGGGGATAAGGTCAAACTGGGCCAATTGCTCTTCACCGATAAGAAAATTGATGGTGTGCGCTATACAGCGCCCGCTGCCGGTGAAGTGCTTGCAATAAACCGTGGCGAAAAACGTCGTTTACTGTCTGTCGTAATTAAAGTAGACGAAACTGAGGAAGCGGTCGAATTCGCTGCTCATGATCGTAATGCCTTAGCGCAGCTTGAACGTCAGGTCGTTGTCGACCAACTGGTAGAATCGGGACTCTGGACAGCATTGCGCACTCGTCCTTTCTCGCGCACCCCGGCCATTGATAGCACCCCGGCCGATATTTTTGTAACCGCCGTGGATACCCATCCACTTAGCCCTGACCCTGCGTTGATCATTAACGAGCAGTCGCAGGCATTCGAGGATGGCCTCAAGGTGTTAGCGCGCCTGACCGAGGGCAACGTCTTCTTATGTACGGGCGAAAATGCCTCAGTCCCGGGTGGCGATGTTGACGGCGTAAAAACCGAAAGCTTTGCCGGCCCTCATCCTGCGGGACTTGTCGGCACGCATATTCACTACCTTTCTCCAGTCGCACTGCACAAAAAAGTGTGGCATATCGGCTACCAGGACGTTATTGCGTTCGGTAAGTTGTTTGTAGAAGGGAAGCTGGATATGAACCGTGTGGTTGCCATTGGTGGCCCGCGTGCTGAAAATCCGCGTCTGATTCGTACCCGTGTCGGCGCTAGTACAGATGAACTCCTGACCAACGAAGTCATCAAACCCGAGGACACTCGCGTAATTTCTGGTTCGGTATTCTCTGGCTTTGCCGCTGAAGGTAAGTTGACCTACCTTGGCCGCTTCAGCAATCAAGTGAGTTTGCTGGAAGAGGGCAACAAGCGCACGTTTATGGGTTGGTTGTCTCCTGGTGCTAATCGTCACTCGGTCTTGGGTATTTATATCTCCAAGATTAAGGGGCTCAGCAACTATGCTCCGACGACCTCTACCAATGGTTCCGAGCGTGCTATGGTGCCGGTAGGTGCCTATGAGCAGGTGATGCCGCTAGATATCATGCCGACTCAGCTATTGCGTTCGTTGATCGTGGGCGACATTGAGGTTGCCATGCAGCTTGGGTGTTTGGAGCTGGACGAAGAGGATCTGGCGCTGTGCACGTATGTTTGCCCTGGCAAATACGAATATGGCCCCATCCTGCGTGATAATCTCACCATGATCGAGAAAGAGGCCTGATAATGGGTATTCAACAGACACTCCAAAATATCGAGCCGCATTTCCACAAAGGCGGAAAGTACGAAAAGTTCTATCCGCTGTTTGAAGCGGTAGATACTATTTTTTACACGCCACCGAGCGTGGCTAAAACCACCGCGCATGTGCGTGACGGTATCGATCTTAAACGCATCATGATTACCGTGTGGATGTGTACTTTTCCGGCGATGTTTTTCGGCATGTGGAGCGCTGGTTGGCAGGCCAACACGGCAATTGATGCGGGCTATGCCTCTATGGGAGGCTGGCGCGAAGCGATTATGATGACGCTGTCGTCCGGTCATGATGCGAATAGCCTGTGGGCTAACTTTGTCCTTGGCGCTACCTACTTCCTACCTATCTACCTGGTCACCTTTGTGGTCGGTGGTTTCTGGGAGGTGCTGTTCGCTATCAAGCGCGGTCACGAAGTCAACGAAGGCTTCTTCGTCACTTCCGTACTCTTCGCGCTGGTACTGCCCGCCACCATTCCCCTTTGGCAGGTTGCCTTGGGTATCACCTTTGGTGTGGTGATCGGTAAAGAGATCTTCGGCGGCACGGGTAAAAACTTCTTGAACCCCGCGCTGACCGGTCGTGCATTCCTTTACTTTGCCTATCCCGCGCAAATCTCTGGTGACTCTGTATGGGTTGCCGCTGATGGCTATACTGGTGCGACTGCACTCTCGCTAGCGTTCCAGGACGGTATGTCTGCGTTGACCGACACCTTTAGCTGGTGGGATGCCTTCATCGGTTTTATCCCTGGCTCGATCGGGGAGGTCTCGACACTAGCCATCTTTATCGGCGGCGCTGTGTTGCTGTGGACGGGAATTGCCTCTTGGCGAATCATGCTGGGGGTACTCCTGGGCATGGTGGTGACCAGTACGCTGTTTAATCTAATCGGCTCTGATACCAACCCAATGTTTGCCATGCCGTGGTACTGGCATCTGGTGATCGGCGGTTTCGCTTTCGGTATGGTCTTCATGGCAACCGATCCGGTGTCGGCGTCGATGACCAATCAAGGCCGTCTGCTGTTTGGTGCGCTGATTGGTGTGATGACTGTTTTGATTCGCGTTGTGAACCCGGCTTTCCCGGAAGGCATCATGCTGGCGATTCTGTTCGCTAACCTGTTTGCACCGCTGATTGACCATTTCTTCGTCCAGGCCAACATCAAGCGTCGCGTGAAGCGAACCGCCGTACCGGCCGAGGAGACTGCCTAATGGCACAAGGTAACAACTCCATCAAGAAAGTCCTGATTGTGGCGTTTGCACTGTGTATCGTGTGCTCCGTCATTGTCTCGACCGCGGCGGTCGCCTTGCGACCCATGCAGCAGCTTAACCAGGAACTCGACCGTAAAACCAACATCTTGAACGTTGCCAAGCTTTATGAGCCGGGTATGGACGTTGAAGAGGTGTTTAGCGATGAGATCATCGCACGGGTCGTTGACCTGGATACGGGTGAGTACTCCGATGAGTTCGATCCCGATACCTACGATAGTTTTGAGGCTGCCCGTGACCCGGCCTCGGGTCGCACGCTTTCTGGCGATCAAGACATCGCGGGCCTTTCACGGGTTGAAAACTACGCGACTGTTTATCTGGTCGGCAGTGAAGACGATCCGGAACAGATCGTGTTGCCGATTCGTGGTCAGGGGCTTTGGGGCTTGATGCGTGGCTTCCTGGCCGTAGAGGGTGATGGCAATACTATTGTCAGTATCACCTACTACGAGCACAGTGAAACGCCAGGTTTGGGCGCAGAAGTTAACAACCCGCGCTGGCAAGCCCAGTGGGAAGGCAAGAAAATTTACGATGAAGAGGGCGACCTCTCACCGGAGATTCACCTGACCAAAGGCGGCGCCAGTGACGAATACGAAGTCGATGCGCTATCTGGCGCTACGCTGACCAGTAACGGCGTGACTAATATGCTGCAGTTCTGGTTGAGCGAAGAAGCTTTCGGTCCCTATTTGGCTAAATTCCGCAGTGGCACTGAGCCGGAAGACGCCGAAGAGACCGATACCAACTTCGAAGACGTTGAGGGGGCCTGATCATGGCGGACGTAAATGCAAAAGGCGTTTTAACAGCGCCGATTTTCCAGAACAACCCTATTGCGCTGCAAATTCTGGGGATCTGTTCGGCACTTGCGGTAACCACCAGTATGAGCGTATCGCTCGTTATGGCGCTGGCGGTTATTTTCGTAACGGCATTCTCAAATTTGTTCGTATCGTTGATCAGGAATCATATTCCCTCTTCGATCCGTATCATCGTGCAGATGACCATTATTGCCTCGCTGGTTATCGTGGTTGATCAGATTCTCAAGGCGTATGCCTATGAGATGTCTAAGCAGCTCTCAGTATTTGTGGGTTTGATCATTACTAACTGTATCGTCATGGGCCGCGCTGAAGGCTTTGCGATGTCCAATACGCCGGGCATGTCGTTTTTAGACGGTATTGGTAACGGCCTAGGCTATGGCTTTGTACTCATGGTGGTGGGTTTCTTCCGTGAGCTGCTGGGTTCGGGCAGCGTATTTGGCATTACCATCCTCCAGACCGTGCAAAATGGTGGCTGGTACGTGCCTAACGGCTTGCTATTACTACCGCCTTCAGCGTTCTTTATTATCGGTCTACTGATCTGGGTAATGCGTTCCGTTAACCCTGAGCAAGTAGAAGATAATGAGTTCAAAATGAAGGAAAACACCAAGCCCAAGGAGGCCGTGTAACATGGAACATTATCTGAGTCTTTTTGTTGCCTCGGTGTTTGTTGAAAACATGGCACTGGCCTTCTTCCTGGGGATGTGTACTTTCTTGGCGGTGTCCAAAAAGGTCTCCTCAGCGATTGGCTTGGGCATTGCGGTGATTGTGGTATTGACCGTCACCGTGCCGGTTAACAACCTTGTCTATACCTTCTTGCTACAGGAAGGTGCGCTGACCTGGACCGGTATTAGCGGTGCTGAAAACATCGACCTCTCCTTCCTTGGGTTGCTCTCCTACATCGGTGTCATTGCGGCGCTGGTACAGATCATGGAAATGTTCCTTGATAAGTACGTACCGTCGCTCTACAACGCGCTAGGGGTCTTCCTGCCGCTGATTACCGTTAACTGCGCCATCCTGGGTGGCGTACTGTTCATGGTGGAGCGTAGCTATAACTTTGGCGAAGCCGTGGTCTATGGCTTTGGCGCGGGCACCGGTTGGGCATTGGCCATTGCCGCCCTGGCGGGTATTCGTGAAAAGCTGAAGTACAGCGATGTGCCGGGTGGCCTTCAAGGGCTGGGCATTACTTTCATCACCGTGGGGCTGATGTCGTTGGGCTTTATGTCCTTCTCGGGCATTCAGCTTTAATCGGAGCCGGTTTTTCCCGGCGGTGGCAAACATCGCCGGGTAATAGAAAACCTCCAGCAATAGGAAACCGACATGGTTGATACAACAGTCATCTTGCTCGGTGTTGTCATGTTCACGGTCATCGTTATTAGCTTGACGGCGATCATTCTGGCAGCGCGCAGCAAGCTTGTGAGTAGCGGGGACGTGACCATTGAGGTCAACGGCGACCCTGAGCACACTTTGAAGACCCAGGCCGGTGGTAAGCTGCTAAACACGCTTGCCGCTAACGGCATTTTCCTCTCGTCCGCCTGCGGTGGCGGTGGTTCTTGTGCCCAGTGTAAGTGTCGGGTTGAAGAGGGCGGCGGCTCTATTCTGCCGACTGAAGAGTCGCACTTCACGATGCGTGAGAAGAAAGAGGGCTGGCGCCTCTCTTGTCAGGTACCTGTGAAGCAGGACATGAAAGTCGAAGTGCCTGAAGAAGTCTTTGGGGTGAAGAAGTGGGAATGTGAGGTTATTGCCAACCCCAACGTTGCCACCTTTATCAAAGAGTTAAACCTGAAACTGCCAGAGGGCGAAGAAGTCGCCTTCCGCGCCGGTGGCTATGTACAGCTCGTTGCACCGCCTTACGATATCAAGTTCTCTGATTTTGATATCGACGAGGAGTATCGGGGTGATTGGGAAAAATTTGATATGTTCAAAATTTCCCACAAGAACAACGAGGAAGTGATTCGCGCATACTCCATGGCGAACTACCCAGACGAGAAGGGTATCCTCAAGTTTAACATCCGTATTGCCACGCCGCCTCCCGGCACTGACCATCCGCCTGGCTTGATGTCGACTTATGTCTTCAGCCTTAAAGAGGGCGATAAGGTCACCGTAATGGGACCGTTCGGTGAGTTCTTTGCCCGTGATACTGACGCCGAGATGATCTTTATCGGTGGTGGTGCGGGTATGGCACCGATGCGTAGTCACATCTTCGATCAGTTGAAGCGCTTGAAGTCTGATCGCAAGATTACCTTCTGGTACGGTGCTCGCTCCTGGCGTGAAACCTTCTACAACGAAGAGTACGACCAGTTAGCCGAAGAGTTCCCTAACTTTGAGTGGCACCTGGCGCTATCTGATCCTCAGCCGGAAGATAATTGGGAAGGGCCGACAGGCTTTATCCATAATGTGCTGTACGAAAACTATCTGAAGGATCACCCAGCACCTGAAGATTGCGAGTACTACATGTGTGGGCCGCCGATGATGAACGCCTCGGTTATCAAGTTGTTGCTTGATATGGGCGTTGAGCCGGAAAATATCCTGTTGGATGATTTCGGTGGCTAAACGGTCGGCGTAAGTCGATAGTAGCGTTAAGCGGGGCTGGCCTTTTGGGCTGGCCCCGTTTGTTTATATAACCTTGTGCAGGGAATGACTTATCACCGCGCTGATAAGAGGGGCTTGGCTAAGGTATAATCACTTTAATGATGAATGACCGTGCGGCACTTATCACGACGACTGTTGTCGTCAGGTAAGGCCAATAATTTAAAGCGAAGCAATGTGAAGCGGGGAGGTTGATATGACTATTTGGCTACTGGTATTCGGTTTCATGGCACTGATTATGGGTGCGATGGCCGTGGGCGTCATCATGGGCCGAAAACCAATTGCCGGTTCTTGCGGAGGTTTGAATCAAATCGGCATGAAAGATGGCTGTGATATTTGCGGTGGCAAAGATGAGGTTTGTGAAGAAGAGAACCGCAAGCGCGGAGGTGTGCGCCGCCGTAGCGATGAAAGCCGTGGTGCCGATTTGGGCTATGATGCTACACGTCGCTAACAAGACTGCGTTGTATGCAACGGGATGATTGACCAAAAATAGCAAGGGGACGCAGAGAGCATGGCGGTTCACAATTACGATGTTGTGGTGATCGGTACGGGGCCTGCAGGAGAAAGCGCTGCTATCAACGCTGCAAAGCATGGCAAGCGTGTAGCGATTATTGAGAAGCAGGTTCAGGTAGGTGGCAATTGTACTCACTGGGGTACCATTCCTTCCAAAGCGCTGCGCCATCAGGTGAAACAGATCATGGCGTTCAACACCAACCGTATGTTCCGCGATATTGGTGAGCCGCGCTGGTTCTCCTTCCCCAAAGTGATGGAACGCTCAAGGGGTACCATCGATAAACAGGTAGAGATGCGTACCACCTTCTATGCGCGCAACCGCATTGATCTGTTTCATGGCGTCGCCCGATTTAAAGATGAGCACACCTTGTTGGTGCGTGACCGCCAGGAAGGCATGGAAGAACTGGTGGCGAAGAAAATCGTGATTGCCACTGGTTCTCGCCCTTACCGCCCGGCGGATATTAACTTCCGCCATCCGCGTATTTACTGCTCTGACACCATATTAAGCCTCTCGCATACCCCGCGCACGCTGGTAATTTTTGGCGCCGGGGTGATTGGCTGTGAATATGCATCGATCTTTTCGGGCTTGGGCGTCAAAGTTGATCTCATTAATAACCGTGACAGCCTGCTGTCGTTCCTGGACGATGAGATTAGCGATGCACTCTCCTACCATTTGCGTAAGCACGGTGTGCTGGTTCGCCATAATGAAGAATACGAGAGCGTTGAGGGCGATGAGTCAGGCGTCGTCGTGCGTCTCAAGTCAGGCAAGAAAATTCGCGCTGATGCATTTTTGTGGGCCAATGGGCGAACCGGTAATACCGACAGCTTAGGCCTTGAGAACATTGGCTTAACCGCCAATGGGCGTGGTCAGCTAAGCGTTGATGAGCACTACCGCACTGCGGTTTCCCATATCTACGCAGCGGGCGATGTAATTGGCTGGCCGAGTTTGGCGAGCGCGGCTTACGACCAAGGCTTGAACTCGTGCAATGAGTTGCTCGATAAAGAGTATCGCTTTGTGAGTGATGTACCTACCGGAATCTACACCATCCCTGAGATTAGCTCGTTCGGCCCCAATGAGCGTGAACTTACCGAAGCCAAAGTGCCCTATGAAGTAGGCAAAGCTTTCTTCAAAGATACCGCCAGGGCACAAATTACCGGTGATACTGTGGGTATGCTTAAAATTCTGTTCCACCAAGACACCCTGGAAATACTCGGTATTCATTGTTTTGGCGACCAGGCGTCTGAGATTTTGCATATCGGCCAAGCGATCATGCAGCAAGAGGGCGATGCCAACACGCTCAAGTACTTTGTAAATACCACGTTTAATTACCCGACCATGGCAGAAGCGTACCGGGTGGCTGCGCAGAATGGTTTAAACCGGGTTTTCTAGCCACAGCTTTAGCGAGGGCTTTGTCAGGCGTCTAATCCGAGAAGTTGCCTTTGTCGTAGACGTTTAAGAGTCACTGGATTCGCGAATAAGCGTATGGCCGTAAGCTTGTGGTTTGTTATCAGGTGACGGCTCAGTGGGGGGCAACAGTTTTTCAACGCGGTTGCGCCCCAGTGCTTTAGCTTGATAGAGCGCTTTATCGGCAAACGAATAAAGCTGCTCAAACGTCAGCGAGCCGACTTGGCACGTCGTCACGCCGATGCTAATAGTCGGGTTGGCTTGCTGCTCTATACCGCTCAGCGTATTAACTTCGACCTCTCGGCGCAGCCGATCTGCTACCTGAAGCGCATCATGGGTAGCGGTGTTGGGCATCAATAAACAAAACTCCTCTCCACCAATCCTCGCTAATGTATCCGATGGACGGCTAAGCTCGCGAAGCTGCTTACTGATCTGGCGAAGTACCTCATCGCCGGTTGGGTGCCCGTAGGTATCATTAATTTGCTTGAAGTGATCAAGATCTAACAGCAGCAGGCTAAGCGGTGCTCGATCGCGCTGGGCTTGGGTAAGCGCAGCGGATGCTATATTGACCAAATGGCGCCGGTTATATAGCCCGGTCAGTTCATCGGTTAGCATTAGCTGATGCATGACGTTGCGCTGACGGTGGAGATGAATAACCGCTAGGCAGAGTGTAATTGCAGCGCTGACCATTAACACCAATAGCGCACTCACCGCAATCGAGAGTCGCTGCATCACCAAACGTTGCTGAACAGAGGTGTCGCGCACTTCTTCTAGCAGCTGGTTGTATAGCCAAGCCTGAGCGCCGCCTACCTCCATGGCAACCCGTTGTAACGGATCAATCAGCTCTGGGCGCTGTTGGGCTTGCTGTGACTGCTGGGTTAAGTCTGAAAGGCGATTGTTAAGCTCACTGAAGTGATTATGCAGGTATTCAACGTCCGAGATGAGATATCGGTGGCGTTCAATACTGCTCTGTATGTTATTTAAATGCTGTTTGGAAAGTGAAATAAAATAATCGATGTATTTAATGTGTTCGCTGCTAGGCTGGCGGCTGCCTTCCTCTAATGCGGCCCGTAACTGAGGCGTGGCCTGTTGGGCTAGAACAATATCACTTACTAGCGTGGTGTAATCGGCGCTAGCTTTTTGGCACGCACTGTAAACATAGCTGCCCATTACTGCGGACATAGCGCAAAGAAGGACGGCAAAAATGGATGCTAAGCGCCCACCGGGCTGACGAAGAAAGTGGCGCATCATCATGAGATAATCAGCAAGCAGGCAGTGATGCCGCCCCTCTCTGTATACTGCCGAGCAGGCGAGAGTACGTTTGGTAAAAACACGTAATCATCAAAAGAGTGCTTCCGTTGCAAAGGGCAGTTCTGCATGGCACCTCTCCGTTAATGGGTAGGTAATCCAATGAACAGCTTAAAGACTTCATCCTTATGCAACTTAAGCACTCACCCGCCGAGTCTGCCATCCCACAACTTTACTAATTGCAGGATCATACTTGTGCTCGTTATTATTAATAACGCTGTTAGTGATTGATATTTAATCGTTATTTAGAGAGTCCAAGGCTAAACGCGCTTTTTCCTGCCAGCTCCCTTCAAGCGCAGCCGCTTGCGTTAATGCTTCGCGAGCCGCGTCAGGCGCATCGTTTTGCAATAGTAAAAGGCCCAGATTTAGCCATGCGGCCCCCATCTTTTCATCTAGCTCGGTTGCCCGTTCAAACGCCTTGCGTGCGTTGTCGGGTTGTTGATCTGCGTAAAGCGCATTGCCTAACGCAAACTGCCCCATAGCGTTAGTGGGATGGCGTTTTGCAAACGCTTGCCAGCTTGAAAGCGTGGCGCGTGGCCCATGGGCCTCTTCGTAGGCGCTAAGCGCTTCTAAGGCGTTGCGGGCAGTAATACCTGTAGGCAAAGTACCTGGTACGGCCACCACAAATCCCCAGCGCTCAGTGCGTGCCCAAGTGGCATCGAAACGGCTGAACGACATGGTATGGCGCTCAATCTCGCCGCTGCGCAGAATAAGCGTTTCACTGGGCAAATCGTAACCAATGGCCACAGCGTAGTGCCACATTGGATAAATCGGCAGCGACAAATTCTGCATAACGACCACCGGGTCGCCCGCTGCCAAATGGTTTAATAGGGCGTCCATGGTGCCGCGAATAGGAAACGCGAGCTGCTCATGCCGTCTCACCGTTGCCAGCATTTCTGGCTGCACACTGCCATCGCGTCCGGGCAGAAATACTTGAGGAATCAGCTCCTCAACGTCGGTGTCGACACCCTGGTGATTGAGTACCATTGCCAGCGTGGCAGGGCCGCACTGAAATTCTGTTTGGGCGTAAAACGGTACGCTGGTGATTTCTGTATGGGGCGGTAGGGCTTGATAGGTGCTTTGCAGTAATACCGGATTACGCGCACAGCCGCTGAGCAGTAGCAGCATAATAAAAACGCCCGCAAAGCGGGCGTTGGAAAACAGGTAGGTCATGAGCGGCCTTGTATTAGCGAGTAAACGGGTAAACGTCGGTTAGGCCGAGAATGTCGGTTACCAGCAAAATAATGAAAACGGCAAATAAAGCGCCTACAACGCCGGCACCGGCTGGCAGTTGCTCAAGCTGATCAGCCATTTGCTGTGCTTCAGCATCACTGAGTGATGCAACGCGAGCCTCGACTTCGTCCAGATCAACACCCTGTTTTACCAGCTGATCTTGCACATCGGCGCGGGCCAGGATCTCGTTAATCCGTTCGCGATCAGCGCCAGCACGGTCAGCTGCCAAAACAGATTGGGTGGAGACTAAATCCATTGATTGGGGCGCAGTGGGTGCAGCGGCAACGGGTAAGCTGGTAATAACCAGCGCTGCAATCAGTAGGGTAGAGAGGTAAGCACGCAATGTTTTCATCGTCTTCTTCCTTATAGACTAGTCGGGGTGGTAAGGAATGAGTATAGAAACAAATGGTTTGATTTTTAAGCGTAATATGCAAAGTGCTAATTATTTGCACTAATGCGATAGGTCCAGGCGGATTCTGAGAGCAGTCCACGGCCCCCGGCCATGGTCATGGCCAGATCGTGTAGGCCGGGCCATAGCGGTACAGTTGCCGCGCCCTTGACGGCTAAATCGAGCCGCTGGGCCATTAATAGCAATTTATGTAGTCGTTTCATGGGCAGGCGGCCAATGGCTTTCTGGTAAGCGGGGCGGCGCTTATCAAAAATCATCGGCTTTTGGGTTTTGCAGGCGTGCTCAAAACTCTGCCCTTGATCCAGGTGCTGATGCAGCGAGAGTAGCGTGCGTAGCTCTCGGCTAAGTGCCCACAGCACGATAGGCGCCTCAACGCCTTCACTGCGTAAGCCATTCACAATGCGCGAAGCGCGGCTGGGTTCGCCTTTCAGGCAGGCATCGGCCAAATTGAAGACATCAAAGCGGGTGCTGTCTTCTACTCCCTGGGCAATACTTTCCACGTTCAAGCGGGTGCCTTGGGGGTGAATCAGTGCCAGCTTTTGCAACTCTTGGTCAGCGGCCAAAAGATTGCCTTCGGTGCGCTCTCCCAGCAGGCGAGCGGCTTCCAGATCAATTTGTAGACCGTGCAATGAAGCACGATCCCGTAGCCAGTAGCCCAAGCGGGAAGCGTCCACGGGCCACACGGGAACAAACAAGCCGTGCTTATCCAGCGCTTTGAACCAAGCGCTTTTTTGCTGCTTGGCATCAAGCTTGCCCATACCAATGAGCAGAACGTCATCGCTGTTATCCAGAGTTTCGGCGTACTGCGCTAACGCTTTGCTGCCTTCTTGCCCTAATTTGTGATTGCCTAAGCGCAACTCCAGTAGCTTGCTGGTCGCAAACAGCGAGAGGTTGCTCGACATCTCCATCAAGCGACCCCAGGCGAAATTGGGCTCCACGTCGAGCACTTCACGCTCTTCAACGCCTGCTTGACGCGCGGCGGCTCTCACCGCATCGCAGGCGTCGCGATGCTGCAAGGGCTCGTCCCCCGCTACGATCACTACGCGGGGAAGCTTTTTTGCCAACGCAGCGGGCAGCTGATCAGCAAATACCTTCACTGCATACCCTCAACGTAAGCCAAGCGTTCGATAATGCGATCAGCGAGCTGACGTGAAAGCGTTTGCTCAGCTTCCATCATCAGCGTTTCACGGTTGAGCAGGTCGTCATCGCTGACCCGAATACGCGTATCTGTCGACAGGGTCTGGTTATTGATGTGATAGGCATTGGAGGCTCGCTCCTGTACCGAGAGGCGAATGCTGAGCACTAACTCGTGCTCGCGGCTTGCCCGACCATCACCCCCCAAGCGGCGTTCGCTTAAGGCAGGCGTGCCCAGCGTAACCCGCCAGGGCGCATCAGCGGCTACCTGAGTGCCTAACTGTTGAAGCCGCGAAGCGATCTGCTGGGCGACGGCACTATTGTTGTCGCCTTCTAAGGCAAGAGTGGGCAGCGTAGGCAGCGACTCAGTGCCGCGTAGCCGAAACCCACAGCCGCTGAGCAGCATCGCCGCCGAGGCGGCGATGCTAGCGGTTAAAAATGTGCGTCGGTTCATCCACTCACCACGATGTTAACCAGTTTTCCGGGCACCACGATCACTTTACGTACGGTGTTGCCCTCGAGGAAGCGCTGCACGTTTTCGTGTTCCATGGCGAGTTTTTCGATTGATGCTTTATCCGCGCTTGAAGGGGCTTCAATGCGGGCGCGCAGCTTACCGTTAACCTGCACTACCAGCTCGATGCTATCGCGGGTAAGGGCGCTCTCATCAAGAGCTGGCCAAGGTGCTTCAATGGCTGGGCCAGCGTGGCCAAGCGCTTCCCACAGGCTATGGCACAGGTGTGGGGTAATCGGCGAGAGCAACAATACGCAGGCTTCCAGCGCCTCGCGACTCACCGCCAGACCAAGTTCAGAGCTATCTTCGAACTTGGCGATGGCGTTAGACAACTCCATCACCGCGGCAATGGCTGTATTGAAAGTGGTGCGGCGGCCAATGTCGTCGCTGGCTTTCTTGATAGTCTCGTGGGTTTTCCGGCGCAGCGCCTTTTGATCGTCGTTGAGTGCATTGACGTCCCGCGTGCCGGGCGTGCCCGATGCCAAGTGCTCATTGACTTGACGCCATAGGCGCTTCAAGAAGCGGTGCGCGCCCTCTACACCTGAATCCGACCACTCCAGGGACTGCTCGGGGGGTGCGGCAAACATCATAAACAGGCGTACGGTATCGGCACCAAACTTGTCGATCATCGACTGCGGATCAACGCCGTTGTTTTTCGACTTGGACATCTTCTCGATGCCACCCATTTCCACCGGCTCGCCGTCGCTCATAAGGATAGCGCTCAGCGGGCGGCCTTTCTCATCGCGCTTCACTTCCACGTCAGCGGGGTTAAACCACTGCTTGCCTCCGTTATCAGTGGAGCGGTAGAAGGTTTCCGCAATGACCATGCCCTGGGTCAGAAGCTGCTGGAACGGCTCGTCGGAATCCACCAAGCCAAAGTCACGCATCAGTTTGTGGAAGAAACGCGCATACAGCAGGTGCAGAATGGCGTGCTCGATACCGCCAATGTAGAGATCCACCGGCAGCCAGTAGTTGGCACGCTCGTCCAGCATGGCTTCGGTGTTATCGGCACAGCAGAAGCGCGCGTAGTACCAGGAGGACTCCATAAAGGTGTCGAAGGTGTCGGTTTCGCGCGTCCAGCCATCGCCCAGATCAGAGAACGCCGGCATCTTTTTCAGCGGCGAGCCCGAGGCGTCTACGGTGACTTCCATGGGGAGAGAAACCGGCAGCTCGTCATCGGTGAGGGGAACGGTTTGACCTTCCGGGCCGTATTTAACCGGTATCGGCGCGCCCCAGTAGCGCTGGCGGGCAACGCCCCAATCGCGCAGGCGGTAGTTGGTTTTGACTTCGCCACGACCAAGCTCCGCCAGTTTGGCGGCAATGGCATCGAACGCTTGTTCAAAATCAAGACCATCAAACTCACCTGAGTTGACCAGCTTGCCGTATTCGGCGTAGGCCGCCTCAGAAACGTCGGCAGGCTGGCCGCTTTCATCGGCGATGACCGGTTTGATGGCAATGCCGTACTTGGTGGCAAACTCCCAGTCGCGCTGGTCGTGGCCGGGTACCGCCATGACGGCACCGGTACCAAACTCCATCAGCACGAAATTAGCCACGTAGACGGGCACTTCATCGCCCGTTAGCGGGTGAACCGCCATATGGCCGGTGAGCATGCCTTTCTTCTCTTTGGTGGCCATCTCGGCTTCGGAAGTGCCGCCCCTGGCGCACTCATCACAGAAAGCTGCAAGCTCACTGTTCTGCTCGGCCGCCTGCTTGGCTAGCGGGTGGCCAGCGGCAACGGCCACATAAGTAACGCCCAGCAGAGTATCCGGACGAGTGGTATAGACCGCTAGCGCCTCATTGGGTTGGCCATCAGCGCCTTTAACATCGAAGGTCAGCTCGACACCGCGGGATTTACCAATCCAGTTGCGCTGCATGGTTTTGACCTGCTCGGGCCATTCGACTTTATCCAGGTCGGCCAGCAGCTCATCGGCGTAGTCGGTAATCTTCAAGAACCACAGCGGTATCTCTTTACGCTCAACCAGCGCACCGGAGCGCCAGCCGCGGCCTTCGATAACTTGCTCATTGGCGAGGACGGTTTGATCAACCGGATCCCAGTTCACCGTCGACATTTTCTTATATACCAAGCCTTTTTCCACCAGCTTGGTGAAGAACCACTGCTCCCAGCGGTAGTAGCTGGTATCGCAGGTGGCGAACTCGCGGCTCCAGTCGTAGGCAAAACCCAGCGCCTTCAACTGATTGCGCATGTAGTCGATATTTTGGTACGTCCACTTGGCGGGCGGCACCTGATTCTGGATGGCGGCGTTTTCCGCGGGCATGCCGAAAGCGTCCCAGCCCATGGGCTGCATGACATTTTTACCCTGCATGCGCTGGAAACGTGAGACAACGTCGCCGATAGTGTAGTTACGCACGTGGCCCATGTGCAGCTTGCCGCTGGGGTAGGGGAACATGGAGAGGCAGTAGAACTTCTCGCGGTTGGCGTCCTCTACGGCTTTGAAGCACTGATGTTTGTCCCAGTACTGCTGGGCGTCGCGTTCGATATCACGAGGGCTGTAGTGTGCGTCCATCGGTTTATTAATGCCTTGGCGTATTCGCCCAAAAGGGGCGCAAAGTGAATGTTAGATGACATCTGTCAGATAAGTGAGGTCGATTGTATCCTATGCGGGTGTATCCTTGAACGGTAAGCCGATGATAGGTAACTGCACGCGTCGACAAAAGGAGAGGCACCATGAGTGAACAGCAGAATGACAATCGCCTGCGCGAAGGCTATGAGCGCTTGCTAGAGCGGATGCAGGGGGGCGCCAATGAGCTAACCTGGGAAAACTTGCAGAAGGATTTGGACGACGCGGTCGAGTTTGAAGCGGAGCTAGAGGAGTACACCAAAGATGAGCTAGCCCTGCTGCGCGCCTGGGTCGAGCGTGACCTGAAAGATATGCGCTACTACATGGCAGATACCGGCAAGCAGGTAGCCAGTTGGTTGGGCATCGACATTGACGGCCTTTCGCGCCGCGTGGCGGAGTCGCTGCTTTCAATTGCTGACCGCAGCGTGGTCGAACGCGAGCGCTTCGAAGAAGATTTAGAAGCTGCCCGCGCTGACTACTGCGAAGGTGAGATGGCGGCGCCTGGCCTAATGGCCTGCACCCACTGTGATGCCCAGGTGATGCTGCCTACCGTTGCGCGCCTGGAGCCTTGCCATCAGTGTGGCCATCGCTACTTCTACCGTTTTCCCAATAAAATCATTGAGACCTGATCGATTAGGTAACTAGTAAGCTGACGCCTGCGATCGCCCCTAGCGAGAGCAGGCTCATGACTGCTGCGTAGAGCAGGTTATTTTTCATCATGCGGTAGCCGCTCACCCCGTAGCGCCCCTGCAGTGACAGGTTGATCCCTGAAAGCGGGCCCACGCTGGTGCCCACTGCCCACGACGTTAATGCCACAAATGCAAATACGGTTTGCTCACCGTTCTGTAAGTTCAGTATCGAGGCCAGCACCGACACCCCAATAATGGGATGAAGCCCTGCCAGTGCGCTCAGGGTAATCGCTGCAAAACTAAGCATCGCCTGAGGTGTGCCAAAGCGGGTGAACAGCGTCCAGTCGCTGCCAGCTGCCGCTGTTACCAGGGTTGAAAGACCAATCGTTAAAAGTCCCGCGGCTAAAAACAGCGAAATTTCCCCGCGCATGGCGGGTAGCCGCGTGGTGGTGTGCTGGCGAAGGCGTCGCAGGGTAAAACGGGGCCCATGGGGTAGGTTGCTCAATACCGCCACGCTGGGCAGCAGAAAGGTAATAATGCTGACAATGGTAAGGGCAGGGGTGAGCACAAAGTGAAAAAGCATCACCAACGCTGCCATACCCACTGGCATAAACAGGCTACGTGGCGCCAGGGAATAGCCATCCACCTCGCTGAGATCAAACCGGCGCCGAAGTTCCAGCGTGGTTAATAGCCCTGACAGCATCGCCATGGGAAAGCCCACCACGGCAATTTGCGCGTACTCAACGTCGGGCACCAGCGCAATCACCACGCCCATGGAGGCAAAAAACGGCGACCACAGCGCCGCGCTGCTCAGCCCACGGTTAAGCGCCAACAGCTGCGGCGTAGTGAGGGGGCCACGCCGGGCCAGCTTATCGCCCACCATAAACACGGTAGAGAGATTTAAAATCGTCCCCAGAAAGTGCACCCCCAGCCAGGTACGTAAAATACCCCCCGCCCCAGTCACTCGGCTGCCTGTCGCGCCCTTGTTGCCTTGCTTCCCAATCAGCGAAATAAAACTAACGCCCACCAACATGGCCGCCACAAACGAATTGCCCTGTAACATAGCGGGCCAATCCACCTCGGCGCCATACACAAACCGCGCCACCAGCAGCATGCCCGCACCAAGTGCAATCAATACGCCCGCTTGAATCCGCGAACGACGGGGAATATCCCGCCACAGCAACACAACCGCCGCCCACAGCAAATAGCTCACCGCATGCGCAGTGCTCAACCAGCCGGTAAAACCGATAATCTGTGCGATAAGCCCAAGCAGAATCAGCACGCCCGCCAAGCGCTGCCGAGAAGTCGTCTCTTGCATGCCAAACCCTTAATAGTGAATTAGCAGGCTAATCGGATTTGCAAAGGAAGGCCAGTGGCAACGAGTTATGAAGCAAGAGCATTTTGTACACTGGCACCATTGCGTGCGTAGCCACATTTTGTAGCGCGTGGTAACGAATCTGCGAGGAACGAGCAAATGAGGCACCCGCGGGAGCATCGCGCAGCGATGCCAGAGCCATGCAACTAACGAGCCGTTGCCCTAAGAGAGGAAACACTTTTTTTTATCGATACGTGACCTAATCCAAATTTATGAATAAGGTATGGTTAATTAGTCAGACTCGGTCTCAACTGGAGCGTTTTAACGTAACCCAGGTGTGCCTTGGCGGTAGCGTGGTTTCGTTTTAGCTCATTAGCCTAATAGGGCAGCGCACACCTGCAAATTCCTTCCCTATTACATGCGTATAAATTTGCGTTGTCTCGATACTTTTGTGGCCTAGCAATTCTTGTACTGTGCGAATGTCCGTGCTTGGGCTCAGTCATTGGGTGGCGAAACTGTGCCGTAAGGTATGGCAAGAGCCTGGACGTGGCAATGATGCAGATTTCATCGCCTGCTTCACGGCCTTTTGCACAGCCGATGAATGAATATGGTGAAGAACGACGTTCCCGGCATCATCACAGCATGGGCGGCTGGCAGGAAACAGCCATTGCCAACCTAGGGAAATACCCGCGCTTGGGTACTTACGATCCAGAGCACCTTTCCCTGCCCTGACGGTGATGATATGGCGTTCGGTATCAATATCTCTTACGCGCAAACGACACGTTTCGATGAGCTCAGTCCTGAGCCATACATCAGGGTTGCCATCAAATTCATAGGCCCAGACAATTGATTTAATACGCGCATAACCTCTTCGTGAGAAAGCACGACAGGTAATCGACGCGGGCGTTTAGCTCGTGAAAAGGTACCAATATCACCTAATGGCATATCAAGGATATGGCGATACAGAAATACTAAAGCATTAAGCGCTTGGTTTTGTGTAGCTGCAGCCACATATCGCTCTACGGCAAGGTGCTCCAGAAAAGCCTGCACTTCAGAAGGGCCCATACTGGCAGGGTGACGCACCCCATGATAACGAATGAAGTAACGTATCCAGTAACAGTATGTTTTTTCAGTACGTGGGCTATAGCGCTTTACCCGCATAACAGCTTTCACACGATCCATTAATTTGGGAGGCCTGCTTTGCATATCCATTTGTTTTCTATCTCCTGGTGGTGGATATGCATACAGTATTGTTGAGCTTGGCAAAACGTGCAAGCGTGTGAATTCAGCAAATGCAGCCTAATTAATGTTAATTTAATTTAAAATCATGTGGTTATGCACGAAAAGGTAGGCTACATTTGCTAAGTAAACATGCTGGCACGTTCATCCAATCATAGGACGTGCCGTCTAATACCTGTTCTGTAGCTTGAAAGGAGATCCATGAATTTACTCGATATAGCAATTTCTACTATCGGTTCATCGGCACTACTTGGTGCTGTGGCATGGTTATTCAGAAATTGGATAAAGGCACGCTTGGAGAACGCTATAAAGCATGAGTACAACGTAAAATTGGAGAGTCACAAAAATCAACTCAAAGAAAAAACCGACAAGCTTCTTCTTGATCTAAAGAATCAGGCGGATATTGAGTTTGAAAAATACAAGGTAAGGATCGGCCCATACTCAGAAAAGCAGTTTGAGCGTTACAACGAGTTATGGGTAAAAATGGTTGAGCTGAAATATGGCATGAATGAACTATGGGATCATGCCGGGCAAGATGCGCTAGAAAAATTTTCCGGCGACCTCAGAGAGTTGGTTAATACGCTAGAGAAAAGCGCGCTATTAGTCGAACCGGAGCACTACAAAGAGCTCATGGATTCGATGAATGCGTTTGCCCAGTATCAGTTTGGAAAGCAAACGTTAATAGAATTGAGAAGGGTGTCAGGCAACAGGTATGTTGAAGGTGTTACCGAGCAAATATCCCAGCTGATAAAGGGAAATGAACAAAGTAGAAAGAGGCTGCTTAAAGCCCTGGACAACCTCATGGATCCAATGCGTAAGCAGATAAATGGAGCTATGAAATGATACAGAACAAGGCAATGCACGCGACAAGCGCGTGATTGCAGCGTTAGGCGGAATAATCTCAATAGGAAAATGAATGATAAAGGATTTCGGTAAGACAGCAGAAAAGCTTTCTGGCAACCCTTTAGGGATAATCGCTCTTTTTATTGTTCTGCTTTACGGCATTGCAGGCCTTGTTCTAAGCACGTCTGCAAACTTCCTCGTAACTGAGGAAAGAATGCCACTGATATGGTTTCTCGTGATCTTTCCGTTCTTAGTATTGCTTGTTTTCGCATGGCTGGTTAGCCACCATCATACTAAGCTTTACGCGCCTAAAGATTTTGTCAGTGATGAGGCATTTTTAAGAGCTCTCACTCCTACAGAAAAACGATTTAAGCAGCAAGCCGAAATCGAAATGTTTGAAAATGAAAATAGCTTCGAAGCAGCGCCTGATATCACAGTCACTTTGCCACGAAATCCAAGAAAATACCTTGGTGTAATGTACGATTACGGTCTGGCAGAGGACTTGGCAATCAAACACCTTCAGGCATCAAGTGGAATTGAAATAATAAAGGATCAAGAGCTTCGCCGGGGCGACCAAAGAGTGCAGGTCGATGGTTTAGCTGTTACTGAAAATATGTTAACCGCATATGAGGTCCAGTTGATTAAAGGTGAACACCTAAACAGAAACCTTAGGAATCGGATGGCGGACGTTGCATATAAAGCGATGCAGCTAGGCGCGTTTGGAAAGAATTCAAGGTCCAAGTTGGTATACGTGGCGGTTGTGGATGGGCTAAGTGATGAAATTGAAGAGAAATTGAAAAGTCGTTTCCACGAATTCTCCTCCGCATCTTTGGTCCCGATTGAGCTGACCATATTGGACTTTGGAAAGCTCAAGAAGCTTTATAGCAATGAGGACGTCGCCTAACAAATAGCGTCAGTCGGACCGGTTTGTTCCGCTGCGCTACACAAACCGGCCGCTGCGCATGGGCGTTATATGTGCAACTAACCGTTGTAATTAGCGGATTTTTATAAAAAGGCGGGCCGTGCTTTGGATCCAAGAGTTTTGTGGAATCTTCCACCTGAAAAGTTTAATGAGTGGCGAATAAAGCATGATTATCCTGCGCTATTCACTATTTTTAAAAAAAAGTTATCCCATTATGATGAGTGGTTGGAAAGCGAATCGCTATCCCCAGAGATTTTATTTAGGCATGGATTTTCGCGATTTATTAGTGCAGAAGAAGAGCTTGTGCTCTGTGAGTACAAGCAAAATAATAAATACATGCTTTTTGAGAAGAGCTTTAAAAAGCTAGATTCTATAAGAAATTCAGGCTGGATAAAAAAAGAAGATCAATATAAGCCGTATTTTTTCTGGTTAGAAAGAAATTACGGTGTCGAAATTCACGAAAGCACCAAAAGGGAGTTTAGAATATCTAGCTGGATAGGAGGTCGCCCACAGTTTCTAAAAGAGCACTTCCTTTTGAATCTTGGAGGTGTTGAGCTAAAATCGCCGATTCTCTCTGGTCGTTTGCTTGACTTTTCGTGTTTAGATAATCTGAAAATCACAGGTGCTGTGAGCAATACGCATCTTTATCTATGGCATTGCTCAGCAATTGGGCTAGAAATATCAGGTGGGTTGGCATTTCTTGATTTTTACGACACAAAGCTATGGAGCCACGGCTACTTTAAAGAAAAGCAAGAGCTAACCTTAAAAGATGGAGTCTTTCAAGATTTTCATTTTAAAGGGTGCGACCTTCGTTTTCATGCTTCTAGAAGTACGCTAATGCGGTGTTCTATTACAGGTAAAAACTTTGATGCCACTCTTGAACACACTAAAATTGATGATTTCATTTTTCGTGCAGAGAAGTCAAAGAGCAATCCTTTTCATTCTAGATCAAAGTTCTATGCTAAAGCTAAAAATTTTTTTTCGTCAGTTGGAAATAAATCACAGGCTGGAGATAATTTCTTTAAAGAAAAGAAAAGAAAAGAAAAGAAAAGAAAAGAAAAGAAAAGAAAAGAAAAACTATATGCTATCGCTGTTGTTTCCAAAGAAATCCAATTGGGATGAGTGGCATCTTAAGAGCACCGTCGGGAAAATGTGGTTGGGAGTTAAGTCCTACGTAAAATTCTTGCTTTGCTTCTTTGATTATCTTGTTTGGGGTTTTGGAGAACGCCCAATTAGGAGCTTATTTTTTTCTTTCGGATTGATTCTTTTGTCATCTTCTGTTTATTTCTATTCTGAGGGATCCGTAACATATGGAGAGCTCGTTAATTCGATTTATTTTAGCATAGTGACTTTTGTTACATTGGGCTATGGCGATATATATCAAAAGCAACCTTGGTTGCAAATTTATTCCTCGCTTCAGGCATTTTCAGGAATGGTGTTAATGGGGTTTTTCTTGGCTGGTTATGCTTCAAAATCAAAACAGTACTAGTCGGCAATATCATATAACAAATGCAGGCAAGGGACGCTCCTGACGTCGCGCCCCTGCTGCAAACGTTGAGCCTGTAGAAAAACCCCGCTGACGGCAAAGTTTTGGTAGGATCGAGAAAACAGACGAGGAGTGGTCAGCATGCCGCGCTTCAAGCCTTATAACCACGATCAAAATGCCATGGTGGTTATCAACTACCAAGATCAACTCCAACCCGGTACCTTTGAGCACGCAGTGCATTACCTGATCGAGCATAAACTCGACTTGTCCGTTTTCCACCCCAAGTACCGCAACGATGCGACCGGCCGGCTGGCCTATGATCCGGCCATCCTGCTTAAGATTATCCTGTTTGCTTACTCCAAAGGCATCACCTCCAGCCGTGAGATGCAGTGGTGCTGCGAGACCAATATTATTTTCAAAGCCCTTTCCTGCGATACCGTTCCCCACTTCACCACACTGGCCAGCTTCGTCAGTCGCCATGCTGATGAGATTGAAGCGCTATTCGAACAAGTGCTGCTGGTGTGTCATGAACAAGGCTTGCTGGGTAACGAACTCTTTGCCATTGACGGCTGCAAGATGTCCTCCGATGCCTCTAAGGAGTGGTCGGGTACGTTCAAAGAATTGGGCGAGAAGCGGGAGAAACTAAGAGGACTAGCTGGGCGCTCAAGTGGCTGAATGCCGATATTAATATTATCCCGCCAGAGGACTGGCTGGGTAAATGAATTAGGACGACTGGCGGTGGAGAGGGCTCGAAACCGGGTTTTTCTACAGCCTCGTTATATGAGGAAAGCAGTTGAGTCACGTGATAAAAGTTGATGGTTTTCGAACGATGGATATTGGCGAAGTGATTGAATCTATCGACTTGGCGCCCAAGAAGAGTCTTGAACAGCTCCGGCTGTTTGATTTGCTCTTAACTGATGGTTCAAATCAGGCCCTACGCCACGGCGTATATATATTCTTCAACCAAGAAGGCGAGTGCGTATACGTGGGCATGTGCAGCTCTAGTCATTTTGCCCACAGAATCGGGGGGCATTTTGGCATGTCTCCGAAATACGGTATGAATACATTTCTCCGACGAGTGGTAAACGGTTTGAACTTAAAGCCCAGCGCGGATAATGGATATGATCACTACGTGACCGCTCTATCTCAGATTGGCCAATATTCTATCCTGCTCATCGACGCGAATGGTAAAGGTAGAAAGTTTGTTCGTGCGTTGGAGCGCCTTCTCCACGCAATGCTCAAACCCAATTTAAACTTCCCAAAAGGTATGCCAAAAACCTATAAGTCATTCACTGCCGAGGTTGGTTTTGATGACGCGATAGCCCAGTGCGGAGGCTCATAACAAGACGCGCCAATCTGCACCTTCGGTGCCGGACACTCGCAAGCTCGTGCCATTGTGCTTTACGTTATATCTGTTCTGGCTGAACGTTCGTTTCTGGACGTAAGTCGACCTAAGACCAATCTGTGAGGGTTACCGTATGGATGCACCGTGAATTTCGAGACGATTCTGATCATCACCTGTGCCTATCTTGTGGCTGCCTTCGTCAAAGGGGCGACCGGTCTGGGGTTCTCAACATCCGCGCTACCCATCCTCGCGCTTGGGCTGGGCCTCAAATCCGCCATACCGCTGGTCATCATTCCCTCGCTGGTGAGTAACGCCATCGTGATGATGCAGGCAGGGCACTTTGGGGAGACGGTGCAGCGCTTCTGGCCGATGTTTCTCGCCACCATTCCCGGCCTGCTGATTGGCCTCGCCGTGCTGGATCTGATCGATAGCCTGGTCGCCGGCGCGATACTGGGCCTGGTGCTTATCGGCTACGGCGCTTTCACGCTGCTTCGCCCTGGCCAACCGATGTCGGAGAGCCTGGGCCGCAAACTTGCGCCGGTTTCCGGTTTTCTCACCGGTCTGGTGAATGGCATGACCGGATCGCAAGTCATGCCGGTCTTGCCGTTCCTGCTGGCGCTTCAACTCGATCCCAAGCGGTTTATCCAGGCGATCAATATCTCCTTTACCCTTTCGAGCCTGATCATGGCCGTGGGCCTGGCGAAGCTGGGACTCATGACGGTCGAATCGATTTGGATCTCGCTGTTGGGGTTAATACCCGTCTACGTCGGCACCAAGATCGGCGGTATCGTGCGCCAGCGGATGGATGCCGACACCTTCCGCAAAGTGGTGTTGCTGATGCTGATCGCCTTCGGTGTCGTGCTGGTCAGCAAAACCGCCCTTGCATAGGGCGGGTAGCGCCTTTCGTGGCGGCGGTGGGATCTGAAAGCGGCCGTAGCATAGCTGCCTATTCCTGAGCTAGAGCCCACAATGTCACGGTAGACTTCGCATAATCATGCGCCATCTCGGGAACGGCTCACATGAATGTCCAGGCCAATATCCTCGTGATCTTATTTCCCTGCTTCATCTCTATTTCCCGTACATCAACCGCACCGAGCTTACGAATCAGCTTCTTGGCAGGCTTAACATTGTCAGCTTTTGAAACCAAGCTGCTAAACCAGCGGCATTGAGTTGCATACTCCTGGCTTTCTCTTATTAGCTTTTTAAGAAACAGCTGTTCGCCCCCCTTACACCAGAGCTCTGCGCCCATCCCGCCAAAGTTCAGCGTAGGCGATTGGGTTGTGGCTTTTAGTTCGCCGCGACTACGAGCAAGGTTATTGAATTTACGCTGGCTACCTTTAAGTGCTTCATCGAGCGAGGCGTGAAAGGGTGGGTTGCATACACTGACGTCAAAAAACTCCCCATCTTGAATGATCCCTTCAAAAATATGGTTTTTATCGTGCTGTGTGCGTAGCGTGAAGCGATCCTTGAGCTTGGGGTTGTTGGTAATAATTGTGGCGACGTTCTCAAGCGATTGAGGGTTAATGTCACTACCAACACACTGCCAGCCGTAAATTTGGCAGGCCAGTAGTGGGTAGATGCCATTGGCTCCTGTCCCTATATCGAGCAGCTTGATGCTGGGCTGTTCATGTCCAAGCCCAAACTCCAATAAATCCGCCATGTGATGAATATAGTCGGCTCTGCCTGGGATCGGGGGGCAAAGCGCGCCCTCTGGAATATCCCAATCGACAATATTGTAGTATCGGTTTAATAACGCGGCGTTGAGCGTTTTTACTGCCAGTGGGTCTGCGAAATCGATGGAAAGTTCGCCATAAGCGTTCGGCTTCACATAGGGGGCTAGTGCTGGGTGGCTTTTTACGAGAGCTGGGAAGTCATAGCCTTGGTTGTGTAGATTCTTCGGGTGCAGGCCTTTGCGAACAGGCTTGGTTCGGCTATTTTCACTTCGATGGACGGTGTTCACAGTAATAGGCCTGAGGCTTGGCGTTCAATAGTCGAATGGGCTTGTCTTAGTCCGTGATTATAATCTTAATAGCTGTGTTGAGCATACTCGGCAGTTCGAGGGTGGCGTGAGAGCTCAAAGAGGTTCGGATTTTGATTCATGATTGCTCTTCTTGCTCACTCGCTGAGGTATGGTTTGAAGAAGGTGATTCCGATGTTTACCTCAACCTGAATGAGGTGGTGACAGAGGAGAGGAAGACCCTGAGGCGATCCATTATCTAGAGTACGAGGGACAGATAATCGAGTCTGTAAGAATCAGCGTGGCTTTCTGCCCATTTTGCGGCCAAAAACTCGCAAGCTCGCACTGGTGCGCGCGGCGTTAAATTTTCAATCGAGTTAAGTGATGAATATTGAGATTGTTGAAAAAGCAGATCACCTTAAGCTGATAGAAATTTGGGAAGCATCGGTCAGAGCAACCCACGATTTTTTGGCTGAAGATGATCTACAGGAGCTAAAGCCTTTAATTCTGGAACAGTACTTTGACGCTGTTGATTTAAGGTGTGCTAAAAACGGCAATGGTGAAATACTGGGTTTCTGCGGTGTACATGACGGTAATATTGAAATGTTGTTCATCTCTCCTGATGCGCGCGGAAAAGGCATTGGTGCCATGTTAGCGACCCTCGCTATCAAAGAGCAGGGAGCGACAAAAGTCGACGTTAATGAACAGAATGAGCAGGCGCTAGGTTTTTACCAGCATATTGGCTTTAAAGTGACGGGGCGCTCTCCGGTTGATGGGCAGGGTAAAGCCTATCCGCTGCTGCATATGGTGCTATAAAGATTTATCAAGGCTAGGCACGGCGAATCAATATCGAAGTAACCTTAGTAGGAAATCGAAACATGCAGCAATATCTAGAGTCAACGGAATACATAGATTGGAGAACACCGGAGGTGTTGACCAAGGCGCACTCGCTGGCTGACGGAACGGAGAGCCTTGAACTAATCGCAGAGAAGTGTTTTGTATTCGTTCGAGATCAGATTAAGCATAGCTGGGATTACGAGTGTGATCCTGTGACGTGTAAGGCTTCCGATGTTCTGAGATACGGTACGGGCTACTGCTATGCGAAGAGCCACTTACTTGCGGCATTGCTGCGTGCGAACGGCATTCCCGCGGGCTTGTGCTATCAGCGGTTGACTATTAGCAATGATAAACCGCCGTTTTGTCTGCATGGCCTAAATGCCGTATACCTTGAAAGGCATGGCTGGTATCGAGTTGATGCCAGGGGGAACAAGACCGGTGTTGCAGCTGAGTTTTGTCCCCCGACTGAGCATTTGGCATTTCCGTTGGTCTCAGATGGGGAAGCCGACCTTCCGGAGATATGGGCAAAGCCCATATGGCCTGTTCTTGAAGTGCTTCAAACAAAAAAGACGTATAAAGAGGTGGCAGATAATCTGCCGGATATTCAGCTGGCGTTGGCTAACAAAGCAATGCACGCAACAAGTGCGTGATTGTGGTGTTATATGCAAAAAATTATTCGGGTTCAAGGAGGAGTGTTTTGTTCGATGAAAAAGTAAAAATAGAAAAATGTGACCTTAAAAATCTTGATGAGTTAGTTGAAATTGGAAAGGTGACATATCTTGATACGTTTCAGGGATCTTGTTCAGATGATGTGATGAAAAAATATTTAGAGGAGGCATTTGAACGAAATAAAATACGTGAAGAAATCATGAATAAAGATAGCGAGTTCTTTTTCATATATGTAGATAATAAAGTCTCTGGTTACCTTAAGCTAAACATCAATAGTGCTCAGTCTGATTTAAAGAGTGAAAATGGTCTAGAGATAGAAAGGATAAATATAAAACGATAGGGTTGGGTAAGCTTCTGATAAGGTATGGGCTCAAAAGGGCAGAACAATTAAGGAAAGGCTTTGTATGGTTAGGTGTCTGGGAGAAAAATTCGGCCGCGATAGGCTTTTACATGAAAAATGGTTTTTCCGAAATTGGAGTTCATGACTTTATAATGGGCGATGAAGTACAAAATGACTTAATCATGAGAAAGGATGTTATTTACTGAATAAGTATACGGAAGTGGAGGTTTTATATCACAAAGCATGAAAGAGTGCCTCCAAACGAGTGCCATTTTCGCTTTTCTCAAGAAGGTAGAGGTATACATCAATGCAATCAGACGTAGTTAGTTTGGCCGAAAAGTTCAGTAAGTTTTCGGAACACTGGTCGCCACCCGTCGTCGCGGAGATGAGCGACTATCAGCTCAAACTGGCAAAACTTCAGGGCGATTTTGTTTGGCATGATCATTAAAGATACTGACGAGGTTTTCCTGATTGTTAAAGGAACACAGAGAATCACACTCGGGGGTGGTACTGTTCATCTACCCGAAAGAGAGATGAATGTTGTTCCCAAAGGTGTGGAGCGTAGGGCCCTTCGCTGAAGGTGAATGCCATGTTCTCCTTATTGAGCTCCGTAAGCGCTCCAATAACCCCATCTAGGCAGTCATTGCCTAGACCGGTAAGGTCTCTTTCCACTGCCAGGGCAGTAGCGTGTTGAGGTCATCGTCGTTGAGAGAGGGTAGCGTCTCAAAGACGTGCTGACCATCCAGCGGGCCAAGGTGTTGCGGGGAATCGCCGCGCCATGGCGGGCAAAATCTGGCTCTGCCGATACAGTGGCAAGGCATCTTGGTACTTGGCGGTGGCGACATAGGCCAGCAGCGTGGCGCTGGCATTGCTCTTGGGCAACAGCTTGGCCAGCGCTGGGGCGACCTTGACGCCCTCTTCGCACAGTGGGCAGGCATATTTACGTCGCACATGACGGATCACCTCGAGCCGGGCGGGTACCACGTGAAGTTCTTCGCTGACCTCTTCGCCAATGACCGTTAGCGCGGCGCCATCGTCCTGACAGTGACGGATCTCTTCAGGTAGTTCATGCACCACTTCAACCCGTGGGAGTTCAGGGGGCAATGCCACCCGGCCACCCCGTTTACAACGTTTCGTCGGCGCAGCGGATTCAGCTTCATCATTGCCTGCTGTGCCTGTATCGCCGTCTTCTTCGTCAACCGCCACTTCGGCTTCATTGATCAGTAGGTCGCACTGATCGACGCGGTACTTCTCGGTGGAGGGGCCGAACGTGCGCTCCAGGGCTAGCCGGAACTGCTCATACAGTGATTGTTTGGTGGCTGCCCACTGGGCTTCCTTTTTCTCCATCAGGCGGTGAAGCTGCGCGATCTCTTCCTGCTGTGCCTGTACTTGGCGTTGCAGTTGAGAGACGGCATTTGAGGAAGCAGCAGCGTTTTTCATGCCGCCTATTTTACCAAAAACGCCGACAGAATAGGAGTAAGAAAGTTAACCAACCTGCTGAAAGTCCAACGCTTTGTGGGGCTGCATGGCCTTTAAGTTAACGCCATCCAGCAGCCAGTTAAGTTCCTGGCCAGTTAACGTGACGGTGTCGCCTTCCAGGTGGGTTGGCCACTTAAATCGCTCGCGCTCCAGACGCTTGTACCACACCACAAAGCCGTTACGTTCCCAGAACAGTAACTTCACCTTGTCGCGTTGACGGTTACCGAACACAAACAGCGCCTTATCGAACGGATTTAGCGCCATGGCTTCTTGAACCAGCAAGGCCAATCCATCGATTTGCTTACGCATATCCACGGGTTCGCGGCATAAGTACACCTTCAGGTCAGCACTCGGGCGGATCATGTCGCCACCTCCACTGTCACAAACCGCGCGGGACGACAACGCGGTGGTACCGGCACCCCTTGTACACTTAGCCGCCTCTCTCATGCCAGCAGGTCAGCGAGGCTTAACGCCTGGGAAGCGGCGTAGTCACTTAACGGCATGTTCTGCGCTGAGGCACAGTAAAGATGACCCAGCCAAAAGGCGCGGGTAGGGTTGAGTTCACAGGTCATGGTGATCTCCAAAACCAACAAGAGATCATTAGTGTGAAGAGGCGTAATTAGCTTGAGTAGATGGGTTTGGTGGCTCGCTTACTGAGCTCCGAGGCGTGGTCAATACCGGAGACTTCGGCAGCGAGCTTCAGACCGAAAATGATGTCTCGGTATAGCGTTAGGCCATCTTTCGCTAAGCAAGGCCAGGCACGGCGACGTCTTTTCCGTTGCGGCTTCGCCTTTACTACAATGCCACGCGTGTTGGCTGCTTTAGGGCGTCAGAACACTCACTCCGTCCCATCAAACTTCCCGTAGTTACCTCTTGACTCATTAGGTCATCTGTCCTAGTTTTAAAAAATAGGACGATTGTCCTATAGCTCTGAATAGTTGCCGGGAGGCGCTTCGGTGGTCAATAAACTAACAAAAAATCGAATTGTCGATCAGGCAGATCACCTGTTCTATGAGCAGGGGTTTGAGCACACATCTTTCGCGCAAATTGCGGAAGCTCTAGGCATTTCACGAGGAAATTTCTACTACCACTTCAAGACCAAGGACGAAATCCTGGATGCCGTAATCAATCATCGTCTTATTCGCACGAACTCAATGCTCGATAATTGGGAGCTAGAAGGCGACACGCCAACGGATCGTATCCGCTGTTTCATCAATATTCTGGTAATGAATCGCGCCAAAATTAAGCGTTATGGCTGTCCGGTAGGGACGCTCTGCACGGAACTTGCCAAGCTGGATCACCCCGCAAGAAGCCACGCAAACGAGTTGTTTACGTTATTTAGAACTTGGTTGCGCCGACAATTCGAACAACTTGGCCGTTCTGATGACGCCGATGAGTTGGCAATGCACCTACTCGCTTTCAGTCAAGGAATAGCGACACTTTCTAGTGCATTCCAGGATGAGAAATTCATTCACATGGAGGTAAGCCGCCTGGATGACTGGTTGGCCTCCATTATAACTGCAACCAACACTCAATCGGAGGTGCTTTAATGTTTGTCGTTCTTTTGCGGTTCTCAGAAAACAAGGATCAGGCCAGTGATTTTATGGAAGGTCATAATCAATGGATCAGGCGGGGGTTTGAGGATAAGATTTTCTTAGTGGTTGGCAGTCTTCAACCCGGTCTTGGAGGTTCTGTTCTTGCTCATGGTGAGTCAAGGGAAGCTCTTGAGAGCCGAGTTAATCAAGACCCATTTGTGGCCGAGAATGTCGTTACGGCAGAAATACTTGAAATTGAGCCAAAAAAAGCAGATGAGCGACTGGGCTTTCTTCTGGCCAAGTGAGGGGGGGAGCGATGAACTCTACTGTTCAAGGCCATGATGGAGAATTGCGTTGCAGCTGGTGTTCGGCTGCTCCTGAGTTCTTTGAATACCACGATAATGAGTGGGGCTATCCAGTTGATGACGATATCAGGTTGTTTGAAAAGCTGTGCCTCGAAAGCTTTCAATCCGGCCTGAGTTGGCGAACAATTCTAGCCAAACGAGAGAATTTCCGTGCTGCTTTTTCCAATTTCGATTTCAATATAGTGGCAAAATACAATAATTCTGATATCGAGCGGCTATTGAAGGATGAAAGGATTGTCAGGCATCGAGGAAAGATCGAAGCTGTGATCAACAATGCAAGAAGGGCCAGAGAGCTCGTGGAGCAGGAAGGTTCACTGGCTGCTTACTTCTGGCAATTCGAGCCAGACGAAAATAGTTTGCTTGAGCCACAGACAGCATCAACTTCGGAGGAATCTGTTGTGCTATCGAAGGCTTTGAAAAAGCAAGGCTGGCAGTTCGTTGGCCCCACGACCATCTATGCTTTTATGCAGGCAATGGGACTTGTAAATGACCACTCTGATGGATGCGTATTCAGAGCAAAAGTGGAACAAGCACGCAAGCGCTTTAGGCGTCCTGGGCGAGTATAATGCCCTAAAAAAGCCAAGCACAGCGACAACCTTGCCGTTGCAGCTTCGCCTCCAGTCGCGAGATGAGGTGGTGCTGCGATACCGTGCCCCACTTCATCATGCTGGGAAGCTTCGTCAACTGCCATGCTGACGAGATTGAGGAGGCATTAGGCAAGTTCTGACGCCGCAGAGTTTTGATGTGCAGTAAATGTGCGCATATAATTAGTGCATGATCCTGCGTGAGAAATGAACCATGCAAGCTGCTGAAGCTACCAAATCCATACGAAAGCCCACGAACCTATCGATTGATAGTGCTCTTCTCAAAGAGGCAAAAACTCTGGGCATCAATATTTCACGATCAGCAGAAGCGGGGATCGCGGAGGCTGTGAAGCTTCACAAGCAGAAGAAGTGGCTGGAAGATAATGCCAGTGCCCTCGCAAGCTCGAATGAATACGTTGAAGCTAATGGTTTGCCTCTTGCACGGCACCGTCAGTTCTGATGGCCCGTTTCGATATTTTTGAAAATCAGGATGGGGCGGGCTATCTGCTGGATGTGCAATCAGACCTGCTCAGTGGTTTGAATACCCGAGTTGTCGTGCCACTGTTGCCCAAACCCTCGGCGCCGTCCCCTGCCCAGAGGCTGAATCCTATATTTAACATTGAGGGTCAAGAGGTGGTAATGGCTACTCAGTACATGGCTGCGGTGCCTGAAAGCGAATTGCGTTTTGGTGCCGGTAGCCTTGTTGAGCAGCAAGACGAAATTTCCACAGCGTTGGACATGCTGTTTTTGGGCTTCTGAAGCAAAGAGGGATACTTTTCCGTAGCTGCGGATGCTGGCTGGCGTTAGATTGCACAAGAACCCTTCCAGCCTGATCTTGTGGAGCCTCAAATGACGGCCTCAGTAATTACCTCCCTAGCGCATGCCTTCGACTCCCGACTCGCCACTCTTGAACATCTTCTGAATGCTGGCACTGGTCGCTAATCAGGCAATCGACCACGAGAACGTGCCCGAGCACAAGCACCTGGAATTGGGCGGCGGAATATACGCAGACCTAACAGGCGAGGAGTATGTCGCGGATTTCTTGCTGCCCAACTTCTACTTTCACCTGGTCACGACTTACTCGATATTGCGCAGTGTCGGAGTGCCGATTGGTAAAAAAGATTATATGCTTCACCTGATGCCAAAAGTGAAACAAAGTGCAATCTAACCAGCGCTTCGAACTGATTACTGCGCGCTTCTGCGCAGCTCAAGCTCCGTTATGTGCTTATGGAGAAGTAATTTGAACATTACAGATTTACCTTTCGGGGTCACGGATTGGTCTGAAGTTGAGAGGACTGAGCACTCCGGAGAATACGGTGTTGCTTATTGGAAGACTCGAAATTTCGGGGATATCCGGGTTCGTATGGTTGAGTACAGTCCTGGCTATCTGGCGGATCATTGGTGTGCTAAAGGGCACATATTGCTCTGCCTCGAAGGTGAGCTTCATACTGAGCTAGATGATGGTCGTTGTTTTGTTCTCACGCCTGGTTCGAGCTATCAAGTTGCCGACAATGCTGAACTTCATCGTTCTTCAACGGAGCAGGGGGCTACGTTGTTCGTCGTCGATTAGCATCGCATAATCACTGTTATGGATAGGGAGTAAACGTATGGTCTTCGACTTACCTGCACCAGAACAGCAAGGCTCCAAGTCATTGGTTGGCAGTATTGCGGCTCGGCGCAGCGTGAGGGAGTACACGAATGCACCGCTCCCTATCGGTGTTTTGTCTCAATTGCTTTGGTCGGCCCAGGGCGTAACAGGGCCGGATAAAAAAAGAGCAACGCCATCGGCAGGTGGATTATACCCGCTGCACCTAAAAATTTTGGTGCAGCGGGTATCGGAACTTGAGCCCGGTATCTATGAGTATCAGGCTGACAACCATTCGTTAAAGTTAACTGGGAACCGTGTTCCGGAAGGGGCAGTGCAAGCGCTAGGGATTGGCGATCAACCATGGTTGAAAGAAGCGGCTCTCGTCATTGGAGTTGCCGCGAAACTTGGAGAGGCAGTTCGGCACTTTGAAGCTCAGCCACCCCAGGGAGAGCGCGGCGCTCGCTATGTCTATATGGAAACTGGTGCTCTAGCACAAAATGTCCATCTTCAGAGCACTGCTCTCGGAGTTGGTTGTGTTCTAGTGGCAGGTTTCGATGATCCAAGAGTGAAAGAAGTATTGAGATTGCCTGCGGACTTAGACCCTACTGCGCTGCTTTGCATTGGGCTGCGGCGTGATGCCTAACAGAGCATAACAATACGCGGCACGAGGGTTGCCTTGTCTTCCTTTTGCTCTATAAAGACCTCTGGTGCGCTTCGCCCTAGCCATTAAAAGGAGGAATTGAGATGTGCGAGACTCTAGAGAAAAGCGTTTCGTTTCGCGTGGCCACCCGCCAAGATCTGCAAGCTATCGTTCAGATGCTCGCCGATGATAGCCTTGGTCTAAAGCGTGAAGATCCTTCAACTCCTCTGTCTCGTTCCTATCATATGGCCTTCGAAGCTATCGATGCTGATCCTAACAATGAGTTGGTAGTTGCAGTTACAGGTCATCATATTGTGGGCGTGCTTCAAATTACCTTCATTCCATATCTAACCTACCAGGGGGGATGGCGAGCTCTGATAGAGGGCGTTCGCGTATCCAAGGAAATCCGGTCATCTGGAATTGGTCGCGCTATGTTTGAGTGGGCCATAAATCGCGCTAAAGAAAGAGGGTGTGTTCTGGTTCAGCTCACAACTGACAAGTTGAGGCCGGATGCATTACGCTTTTATGAGGGCTTTGGCTTTGTAGCGTCTCACGAAGGAATGAAACTCAAGCTGTAATCCTGCAAGCAGACGAGGATTCTTTAAGGCCTCCCAATGTTTGGCCTCTTTGGCTAATAAAAACGTCAATGCGACCTGGCTGCTTTAAATCCAGCTGTTTACGCTCATCGTTAAGCTTCTCCCTTGACCACCTACAGAAGATATTTGAGTACACATATGGCCTTTATTGAACCCGTCACCCTCTCTGCGCGCGGCGTAAAAATCGTGCCGCTTACACTCAACCACGAAGCCGGTCTGCGCGCTGCCGCAGCGGACGGGGAGCTATGGAACCTGCGCATTACATCGGTACCAGCGCCTGACGAGACGCACCGCTATATTGATACTGCTTTGAAAGCCCGAGAGGAAGGCCACCGCTTTGCCTTTACCGTCATTGAAGAGGCCAGTGGTACGGTGCTTGGCTCTACGAGTTACCATGATATTTTGCCTGACGTAAAAAGAGTGGAAATTGGCTACACGTGGTACGCCAAGCGAGTGCAGCACACGCATGTCAACACCACTTGCAAGCTGCTGCTATTGACACACGCTTTCGAGACGTTGGGCTGTAATGTGGTCGGCTGGCGTACTGACAACTTCAATTTTGCCAGCCAGCGTGCAATTGAGCGCCTAGGCGCGAAAAAGGACGGCGTGATCCGTGGCAACGTGTTGCGCCGAGACGGTACTATTCGCGATACGGTGATGTATAGCCTGCACAAGGGCGAATGGTCAGAGGTGCGTGCGCATCTCGACTATCTGTTGAGCCGACCCCGTGCGTAGTGAGGAAAGCGTCGTGGCTTAGTCGATCAAGGCTTTGTAGTGTCGCTATATGCATGCTTAAACGCCATACAAGCATGACTGGATCCGTTTATTCAGGTGTTATGGTACGTGTTGAGGAGGTGGTATGTCGTTCGAAGAGTTACGGTCTGAAGTGCATAAAACTTACATGGAATACTATGTTGCTGGGTTTAAGAGCAACGACGTAACGCTGATCGATAAAATGGTCAAATATCCAATCGCATATATTAAAAATGGCTCGGTGACAATGTGTGATTCCTATCCGATAGATCCCAAAAGCCTTAAAAAAGAAAAGGGTTGGGATCATTCTGTCGACTGGAAGTTTGAGGTGACAGCTGTCAATGATAGTGAGGCTCATGCAGTTGCCTCTGCTGTCAGATGCAGAAAAGATGGTTCAAAAATTGAGAGTGTTCATGGGTTCTATGCTTTCACCAAGACGGCCGATGGATGGAAAATGTATGCCGTTGCGGATACTACCTTTTGATCATAACAATGCGCAGCAGTGCGCGGCTTGCATCCAATGTGCGTCTTTGACAGAGCATCGCTTTGCTTCAAATTAAGTTTCTAGAGTCACAGTTTTCAGGTAATAAGGATCGTTAATGAAGAAAATGTTTCTAACTTCATCGTTTGCGGATGTGGCGGATCTATTTTTAAAATTTACCGGGGGGAAATGCGCTGGCAAAACGGCTACCTTCATTCCTACTGCGAGCCTCGTGGAAGAGGTGAGGTTTTATGTGTCCGCTGGCAAGGAAGCCCTCGAAAAGCTGGGTGTTATCGTTGATGAGCTTGAAATTTCAACGGCGTCTAAAGATGAAATAGAGAGCAAGCTTCAAAAAAATGATTATATCTATATCACTGGTGGAAATACTTTCTTTTTACTTCAAGAGCTAAAAAGAACAGGTGCAGATAAAGCCATAATAGAACAAATAAATTCAGGGAAGATGTATGTAGGTGAATCAGCCGGTTCTATTGTTGTGTCGCGCGATATTGAGTATGTGAAGGACATGGATGATTTTACGGCAGCACCTAACGTAGGCTCTTTTTCCTCGCTAGGTCTCGTTGATTTTTATCCAGTCCCACACCATACCAACTTTCCATTCAAAGAATCCGTTGAGAGCATCATCTCCAGTTATAAAGAGAAAATAGGCCTTTGTCCAATTAGTAATGCACAAGCAATTATCGTAAATGATAATAAGTTTGAAGTATGGCCTGACGAGGCTTAACAAATCTTAATAAAGCGAAACAGCACGTGGCTTACAGCCTCCGAACGCTTCTAAACTGCGCGCCGCAGTGCTTGGCATTATAAGTATCCATATGGGTAAAAGGAGTCGTAAGTGTTTGAGGTAAAAGCAACCCAACATGTGCTGGTGGTTAACGATCTTGAGAAGACCGAGAGTTACTTTCTCGACAAACGTTTGACGCAGCGGGCCTATACCCCCTCCACCAAGCCCTGGCTCAACGTTTAAACCATTGATCCAACAAACTAGCTGTGCGCCCATGCCTTAAATGGAGAGTCTAATTTTGAGCTATCTTGGTGGGTGTTGCTAAGAAACCTCGTAGCTATTTTGGCTTTTGACGGTTAAACACGATCAGAACTGAAGGAGAGACACATGGTAACCAACACAGAGCTTCATGGGGCTTGTCTTTGCGGGATTGTCAGCGTCACCGTTACCACCAAAAGCAACCATGTCGGCGTTTGTCACTGCTCGATGTGCAGGAAGTGGGGTGGGGGGCCGCTGTTTGCGGTGGAGTTTGCCGGTGATGTGGATTTTAACGGCTCGGAGCATATAACTACCTTCAGTTCCTCAGAGTGGGCTGAGCGTGGTTTCTGCCAACAGTGTGGCACCCACCTCTTCTATCGCTTAAAGCAGGGTGGGCATTACGCGCTTCCCGTTGGCCTTCTTGATGGCGCGGATGATTGGAAAATAACCGAACAGATATTTATCGACCAAAAGCCCACGTACTATTCACTCGCAGAAAAAACCAAGCAGCTGACCGGGGAAGAAGTGTTTGCTCAGTTTGGGGAGCAGTAGAGGCTCAGTTCATGGTGCACCAATTCCGCTCTCTTACTAATGCTGGCTTGAACCGGAGCTTGGGTTTGCCAAAATGAGGGTTATAACCGGCAGCACTTGGCAAGGAGAGAGAGCCTTCATCAGCGGGCGCTACGTAATGCGTGGTAATCGACGGGGGAGCTTATGAGCGACAAGAGCAGAATCAGCTTGCAGTGCGTGGTGGGCGATATCGCTCGACAATCCGATGTAGATGCCGTGGTTAATGCCGCCAATGCACAATTGAGAACCGGTGGGGGCGTTGCCGGGGCGCTTCATCGCGCTGCTGGGCCCGGCCTGGCCGAAGAGGGGCAGTCAATGGCGCCCATCAAGCCGGGCCAAGCGGTACTCACCGGCGGTCATAATCTGCCCAACCGCTGGGTGATTCACTGCCTGGGCCCGGTATACGGCGTCGACAAGCCGGAGGATCAACTGCTGGCGGACTGTTACCGCAATGCGCTGAAACTGGTCGATGAGCACGGTATTGAGCGGCTTGCTTTCCCGGCACTGTCTACCGGCGCTTTCGGCTACCCGGTGGAAGAAGCCGCTCAGGTGTGTGCGGCTACCCTCGAAGCCATACTGCCCAGCTTGCATAAAGTGCGCCTGATCCGCTTTGTGCTGTTCGACGAAGCAGCCCGGCATACCCTCCACCAAGCTCTGGCTCAACGCTTAACCATTGATCCAGTAGACTAGCTGTAGCGCCAATTGTTTAGCTGACGCATGCATGAGAGCTGAGTGGAGGCTGCTGCTTCTGCTTAGTAGGGGGCAGCTTTAGCACCGCTGCGCTGCCGCGGGTGCACTTGAGCTTATTTTATAGCACTATCACGCCGCGTATTCTCCAGCTCCTCAATCATTCGGCGCGCTGCATTAGAAAGCGTTCGATTGGTATGCACCAAATAGCCCAGCGGTCGGTAAATAGGCGGGGTGTCTACCTTTAGCTCTACGAGCTCGCTGTCGATCATCTTTTCCGGCAGCAGGCTCCAGCCTAATCCTACGCTGCACATCATTTTTAGCGTTTCTAAATAGTTGGTCGCCATGCTTACAGGCAATTGAAGTCCAGCTTCGTTAAAACGTTTCGCAATAAGTGACCCTGTAAAGGTCTTCGCCCCCGGCATTACACAGTTGAATTCACACAGGTCGGCCAATGACCGGAGGCTTTGAGGTGCCGGGTCTTGGTTGGCAAGTGGGTGGTCAATCGCACAGGTAAAACAGAGCCGATCACGCCAAAGCTCTACGACCTGCAGTTGTTCATGAGGGTGGGGGGCGAGAGTCACCACCGCCATTTCCAGAGTGCCATCCAGCACCCCCTGGTAAGCCTGCTCAGAATCCAGAAAGTGCAGGTCGAGTTCGACTTCCGGATGGCGCTGAGTGTACTGCTTTAATAGTGGTGGTAAGCGGTGCAGGCCAATATGGTGGCTGGTGGCCAGGGTAAGCTTGCCGCCCACTTGGCCAGACAGGTTGGCTAGTGCCCGGCGGCTGTCCTCAACGGTAAACAGGATGCGCCTCGCTTGGGGCAGTAAGACATTACCGGCTTCGGTTAGCGCAGTACGCCGACCAATGCGGTCAAACAGCCGTGCACCTACCTGAGACTCCAAGGTAGCGATGCGTTTGCTAACGGCGGGCTGGGTAAGATAAAGCTGCTCCGCTGCGCGAGAGAAACTTTGCGTATCGGCGACAGCCAGAAAGGCTTGTAGGCTTTGGGTATCCACTTACGAATCCTTGATTAAGCATTCCTGTTTGGAATCTAATCTATGAATAACATGAATTGCTTTTATGCGCGAGTCGCGTAACACTCGTGCTATCGCCATATAAGCAGCACGAAGAGGCTGCCATACCGAACTAGCAGGGCACTGCCCAGGAGAGCCATATGTCAGGTCAAACCCTTTACGACAAACTCTGGAACCAGCACTTGGTCAAGCAGCGCGACGACGGTACTGCCTTGATCTATATCGACCGCCAGCTGCTTCACGAGGTGACTTCGCCTCAAGCGTTTGAAGGCCTGCGTTTAGCTAATCGTAAGCCGTGGCGTTTGGATGCCAACTTGGCCACGCCCGACCATAACGTGCCGACGACCATTAAAGAGCGCGCCGAGGGCAACAGCGGTATTAAAGACCCGGTGTCGCTGATTCAGGTGCAAACCCTGGACGACAACTGCCTTGAGTACGGCATCGAAGAGTTCAAAATCAACGACCCGCGCCAGGGCATCGTGCACGTAGTGGGTCCCGAACAGGGCGCAACGCTGCCAGGAATGACCGTGGTGTGTGGCGACTCCCACACCGCGACCCACGGTGCCTTTGGCGCTTTGGCCCACGGTATTGGTACCTCGGAAGTCGAGCACGTCATGGCGACCCAGTGCTTGCTGGCGCAGAAAATGAAGAATATGCAGGTCCGCGTAGAAGGCGAGCTGGGCCTGGGCGTAACAGCAAAAGATGTGGTGCTGGCGATTATCGGCAAGATCGGTACCGCTGGCGGCACTGGTTATGCCATTGAATTTGCCGGTAGCGCGATCGCTTCGCTTTCTATGGAAGGGCGCATGACCGTGTGCAACATGGCTATTGAAGCGGGCGCACGGGTTGGTTTGATCGCCGTTGACGACACCACGATTGATTACCTTGCCAAGCGTCCTTTCGCGCCCACGGCAGAGCAGTGGGAAGCCGCCGTGGCGGACTGGCGCAATCTGGTGTCTGACGACGATGCGCAGTTCGATAAAGTGGTTACTTTGCAGGCTGAAGAGATCGAGCCACAGGTGAGCTGGGGCACCAGCCCGGAAATGGTCACCGGTATTTCCGGCCAAGTGCCCGATCCCAGCGCTGCGCTGGATGAAACCGTGCAGCGCAGCCACACTCGTGCCTTAGAGTACATGGGCCTTCACGCCAATCAGAAAATCACTGATATCAAGCTGGATAAAATCTTTATCGGCTCCTGCACCAACTCGCGTATTGAAGATTTACGTGAAGCCGCCAAAGTCGCCAAGGGCAAAAAGGTAGCTGATTCCATCAAGCTGGCCATGGTGGTGCCGGGTTCTGGCTTGGTGAAGCGCCAAGCTGAAGCGGAAGGTTTGGATAAGATCTTTATTGAAGCAGGCTTTGAGTGGCGCGAGCCGGGCTGCTCCATGTGTCTGGCCATGAACGCGGATAAATTGGGTGCCGGTGAACACTGCGCCTCTACTTCTAACCGCAACTTTGAAGGGCGCCAGGGCTACGGTGGTCGCACGCACTTGGTCAGCCCGGCTATGGCAGCGGCAGCGGCGATTGCCGGTCACTTTGTTGATGTTCGCAGCTTGCCCGCCAACGACGCCACTCACGCACAGGAGTCCTAAGTCATGAAAAAATTTGAACGTTTTGAAGGCGTGGTAGCACCCCTTGATCGCGCTAACGTCGACACCGATTTGATTATCCCAAAGCAGTTTTTGAAATCGATCAAACGCACCGGTTTCGGCGTTAACCTGTTTGATGAATTACGTTACTTGGATGAAGGCCAGCCGGGGCAGGACTGCTCGCAGCGTCCGCTGAACCCTGATTTTGTCTTGAACCAGCCGCGCTTCAAAGGCGCTGAAGTGCTGCTTGCGCGGCGCAACTTTGGCTGTGGCAGCTCTCGTGAGCACGCGCCTTGGGCGCTGGAAGATTTCGGTTTCAAGGTAGTGATTGCGCCTAGCTTTGCCGATATCTTCTACAACAACTCGTTCAAGAACGGCATTTTGCTGATTACCTTCTCAGAAGATGTAATAGATCGCCTGTTTGCAGAGGTGGATGCCAATGAAGGCTACCAGTTGGATGTGGACTTGGAGAACCAGCGGGTCATTACCCCGAGCGGTGAGATTTTAGAGTTTGAAGTGGATGAGTTCCGCAAACACTGCCTGCTGGAAGGACTGGACGATATTGGCCTGACGTTAAAAGACGAAGACGCCATTCGTGCCTTTGAGCAGAAACATAAAGCCGCGCGCCCCTGGTTGTTCCGGCAGTCTGCGTAAACGCTTTTCAGTTTTCACAGTCAGTTTGATAGCGCGTTGCAACCCCATTGCAACGCGCAAAGCGGCCAAAGTCGCTCGATAACATGTTAAGGAATCAGCATGACTCATAAGGTATTATTGCTGCCGGGTGACGGTATTGGCCCCGAGATTGCCGCCCAGGCGGCACGTTTGTTGAAGGCATGCCAGGAAGCGGGCTTGGATATTGAAGTAGAAGAGGGCTTGGTGGGCGGCTCTGCCTATGATGTCCACGGCGAGCCTCTGCCCGCAGAAACCCTGGAAAAAGCTAAAGCAGCCAGTGCGATTTTGTTGGGCGCAGTAGGTGGCCCCAAGTGGGACAAAATTGAAGATCTCTCCAAGCGTCCTGAAAAAGGCCTGTTGGGGCTGCGTAAAAACCTTGGATTGTTCGGCAATCTGCGCCCGGCAATGCTATACCCGCAGTTGGCCAGCGCCTCCAGCCTGAAGCCGGAACTGGTGGCGGGGCTGGATATTATGATCGTTCGCGAACTCACCGGCGGCATTTACTTCGGCCAGCCTCGTGGCATTGAAGTACGCAACGGCGAGCGGGTCGGTTTTAACACCTATATCTATTCTGAAAGCGAAATTGAGCGTATTGGCCGCGTCGCCTTTGAAATGGCCCAGAAGCGTGGCAAAAAGCTCTGCTCGGTAGATAAAGCCAACGTGTTGGAAGTGACCATCTTGTGGCGTGAAGTGATGGAGCGTTTAGCGCCGGAATACCCGGACGTTGAGCTTTCCCATATGTACGTCGATAACGCCGCCATGCAGCTGGTGCGCGCACCCAAGCAGTTTGACGTGGTGGTGACTGGCAATATGTTTGGCGACATTCTTTCCGACGCTGCCGCTATGCTGACCGGCTCCATCGGTATGCTGCCTTCTGCTTCGCTAAACGAAAGCGGGCAGGGCATGTACGAGCCATGCCACGGTAGCGCGCCGGATATTGCCGGCCAGAACGTGGCTAACCCGCTGGCCATGATGCTTTCGGTGGCCATGATGTTGCGCTACTCATTAAACGAGCAGGCCATGGCAGAGCGCATTGAAGCCGCCGTCGGCAGCGTGCTGGATGACGGCCTGCGCACTGCGGATATTGCCTCTGAAGGTATGCAGACCATTGGCACCGACGCTATGGGCGATGCGGTATTGGCGGCGTTTGCTAAGCAGTAAAGTATTGGTAATGCGTCTGTGTTAAGGGCGCCTGGGGCAGGCCGTAGAGGGGGTCATTTGCCATGGATGGCAAATGTAGCGCCCAGGGATGGGTTCACAGCGCCCCCTCATAGGCCTGTCGCAGGGGTAGCCCTTAACCTATCTCCTGGTTTCAAAATCACCGTAAAGAAGTGTGTATAATGTGAGTACTCATTCTTTGCAGGAGGACTTCATATGTTGAAAGTCGGTTTCGTGGGATGGCGTGGCATGGTGGGCTCAGTGCTGATGCAGCGCATGCAGGAAGATGGTGATTTCAACGGCATCGAGCCGGTGTTCTTCACCACCTCCCAGGTAGGCCAGCCCGGCCCCGACATCGGTGTCGACGTACCTCCGCTGAAAGATGCCTTTGATATTGAAGCGCTCAAAGCGTTGGATGTTGTTGTCACCTGCCAGGGCGGTGACTACACCAAGCCAGTTTATAAAGATCTTCGCAGCGCAGGTTGGAAGGGCTACTGGATTGACGCCGCCAGTACCCTGCGCATGGAAGATGAAGCGACGATCGTGCTGGATCCAGTCAACCGCAAGGTTATCGACGACCAGCTAGCCAAGGGCGCTAAAACCTTTGTGGGCGGCAACTGTACCGTGAGCCTAATGCTGATGGGCTTGGGCGGTCTGTTTGAAGCCGATATGGTCGAGTGGATGACCTCCATGACCTACCAGGCGGCTTCTGGTTCGGGCGCTAAGCACATGCGCGAGCTGCTCAACCAAATGGGCCAACTGCGCGACAGCGTCGGCGAAGAGCTAAAAGATCCGTCAAGCGCGATTCTGGATATCGACCGCAAAGTAACGGCTGCCATGCGCAGCGGTGACTTCCCGACCGATAACTTTGCCGCACCGCTGGCAGGTAGCTTGCTGCCGTGGATCGATACCAAGCTAGATAACGGCCAGAGCCGCGAAGAGTGGAAGGGCAGCGTTGAGACCAATAAGATTCTCGGGCTCGACAACAACCCGATCCCCATCGATGGCCTGTGTGTGCGTATCGGCGCGATGCGCTCGCACAGCCAGGCGTTCACTATCAAGCTGAAGCATGATGTGCCGTTGGATGAGATCGAAGATCGCATCGCCAAGCACAACGAGTGGGTCAAGCTGATTCCTAACGATAAAGACGCCACCATTGCTGGTCTAACGCCTGCGGCTGCCACTGGCACGCTGCAAGTGCCGGTTGGGCGCCTGCGTAAACTGCAAATGGGCGGTGAATACCTCTCGGCATTTAGCGTGGGTGACCAGTTGCTGTGGGGCGCCGCAGAGCCGCTGAAGCGTATGTTGAAGATTCTTCGCGAACAGTAATTGTTTATTGTTGTACGCCAGTCGAAAACGGGAAGCTGTTCGCAGCTTCCCGTTTTTTTTTTCGGCTAGTCATCTTGATAGTGGGAATAACGCCGTTATTTCGTTAAGTTATGACAAGAAAACTTAGTAAAATTATCTGGCATCAGTCGTTAAAAGTAAGTAGGTGATCAGGGAACATTCATGAAAAAATCACTGGCATGGATTACATGGCTCTCGTTGAGTGCAGTAAGTCCGGTTGCGCTGGCCGTTGGTTTTGGGCAGGCGAGTGTCAGCTCATATCTGGATGCGCCTTTAGATGCTTCGATCCCTCTGCTCGAAAGCAGTGATTACGCCCTCGACGAGATTCATATCAGCGTTGCCGAGCCACCAGCCTTTGCCTCAGCAGGCCTTGAGTGGACGCCATTAGCGGCCAGCGTGCGCGTCCAGATTCAAGAGCAGCAGGGGCGCCGGCAGGTACGCTTAAGCTCTGATAAAACGATCCAGGAGCCCTGGCTTGATTTGCTGTTAACGGTGGAGTTGCCAGACGGGCAGCAGTTTCGTGACATAACACTACTGTTTGATCCCCAAGGCTATGCTCAGAATCAAGCGCTTGCTCAAAATGCTGCCCCCAGCTCGTCAGCAGTAAGCAGTGTCGTCACGCCTCCGCTTGCTCAGCCCAGTTCGACGTCGCCATCGAGTGCCTATGTGGGTAGCGGCGATACCCTATGGAGCGTTGCCGAGCGTATTAAACCTGACGAGGTGAGCGTACAGCAGATGATGCTGGCGCTGCTGGAGGCCAACTCTGAGGTCTTTCCATCGGGCAATATAAATGACATGCGTGCAGAGCAAACACTTCGGGTGCCTAATTCTGAACGCATTCTGGCGCGCTCTCACGGTGATGCCGATGCTGCTATCAAAGCGATGAATGAAGCCTGGCAGCAACGCCGCAATGGCTCATTGCAAACAGTAATGCTACCGAAGGTTGAAGTCGCCACGCCTGTTTCTGCTGCCTCCATAGCCGCCGACCAAGCTGGGGTTGAAGAAGAAGTCGACGAGCCTGAAGCAATAACGCGTTCGGAGCTGACCGAGCAACTGCACCTAAGCCAAGCGACATTACAGCAGGTTCGTGAAGAGCGTGAGTTGATGCGCGCTGAGCTTGATGAGCTGCGTGGTGAGGTTGCCTCCCTAACGCAGGCGCTAAGCGATACGTTGGCTGCTCAAGAGCCACCTTCAGCGCCACTCATTGCTAGCATGGATGAGACGAAGAGCCCGGGTGTGGCTGGCTTAATTGAGCGCTACCAGTGGACGTTGGCTTTGGCCGCCATCACACTGCTGCTAGTGCTGTTGGCATGGTTACGTAAGCGCCGAGAGGAGACCTGGGAAGACATTCCGCTGGCTGAACCCGTGGTTAAGCCAGCGGCTTCGCCTCGCGTAGACCCCAAGGCTGAGAACGATGCTCTTGCCACTAACGCCGCGTCGACATTAGATACTGATCAGTGGCTGGTCGACGATCAAGGGCAGACGCCATCGCAAGACGACCCCCTTCGCTATGAAAAAAGCCAGGCATCGGGACTCGCTGAGCAGGGGCGTCAGCGGAGGCTGAAGCTATACGCTGTTTCCGCTGACCATTCTCAAAATGTCTCTTTAGCACCGCCGCCGAGTTCTACGCCCATGAGCCAACTGCTAGCTTCTATCCGTGCCGGTATGCCTGCCTCTGAGCCTGCGGCTGCTAATGCTCATGTGCAGCAAACCGACAAGCCTTCTGAAACAGCTGAGGACCCAGACCATCGCTTTATCGATTACCACCCGCCGATCTTAAACAGCGCTTCGCCCACCCATGATGGTCAGCGCACCGAGACCCCAATGCAGCCCACGGTGGAGTTCTTCAGTGAGTCGCATGCCGCACCGGTGCCTCCCGCGAAACAGCCATGTAGGCCAGTTGAAGAGGAGTGGGAAATTGAAGAGGTAGCATTCAAGCCGCGAGGCCTGGATAATAGCGATCCTTCAAAATCTTCAAAATGATGTGGCTTGATGACGCTGTTCTATCACTTCGATGAGAAAATTCCGCTTACCGGCCGCTTGGCAATGGGGATCGAGTACGACGGTACCCGCTACTGCGGTTTTCAGCGCTTAAACCACGCCGCATCGGTTCAGGCATCGTTAGAGGATGCGCTGTCCAAGGTGGCCAATGAGCCTATCCGGGTGAATGCCAGTGGGCGCACCGATTCGGGGGTGCATGCGACCCGTCAGATCGTCCACTTTGACCCGCCGGTAGGGCGCTCCGAAAAAGCCTGGATCTTTGGCGCTAATACCCATTTGCCCCGCGATGTTGCTGTACGCTGGGTGAAACCAGTGGGCGATGACTTTCATTCACGCCTATGCGCCCTGGGGCGCCGCTACCGCTACGTGCTGTTGAACCAGATCAGCCGCCCTGTATTGGAGCGGGCCAATGTGACCTGGTGCCGTGACCCGTTAGACGCCGATGCCATGCACCGGGCCGCCCAGGCGCTGGTAGGCGAGCACGATTTTTCCAGCTTCCGTGCCGCTGGGTGTCAGTCCAAAACCCCCTGGCGACATATGCACTTTGTGGACGTAAAGCGCTACGGCCAACTGGTGATGATCGATATTCAAGGCAACGCGTTCTTACACCACATGATTCGCAACATTGCCGGGGCCCTGGTGAGCGTCGGGCGTGGTGCCCAGGATGAAGCTTATATTGGTGAACTTTTAGCGCTTAAAAACCGTCGCAAAGGGGATGTGACGGCACCCGCCTGCGGGCTGCATTTTGTCGATTCGGTCTACGATGAGCGCTTTGATCTGCCTAAAGAGCCGTTGGGGCCGCATCTGCTCTCATTTACTGGAGAGTGGACGGGAGAGCGCGAGCTTCCTGATACGCCACGGGTGGCCTATCGACGCAATCGCTCGTTGTGTAACCCGGCAGCTACCCCTAAACAGGAGGCGTCGTCATGAGTGCTGCTCCGCAAACCCGCACCCGAATCAAGTTCTGTGGTTTTACGCGTGGTGAGGATATTGATCTCGCCGTGGCGCTGGGCGTGGATGCCTTGGGTTTCGTTATGTGGCCAAAAAGTGCGCGCAGCGTGAATATCGAACAACTGGCGGCGCTCTCTGCCCGTGTGCCTCCCTTTGTGACCCGTGTGGGGCTGTTTGTCGACCAGCCTGCTGAGCTCATTGAGCAGTGCTTGCCTTATCTCGATATGCTTCAGTTTCATGGCAATGAAACGCCCGATGATTGCCAGCGCTTTTTGCTACCCTGGATGAAAGCGCTGCGCATGCGCGATGAGATAGATCTTACCCATGAGGCAGAGCGCTATCATCATGCTCAGGCGCTGCTGCTAGACGCGTATCGACCGGGGACGCCGGGGGGAACGGGGGAGACCTTTGATTGGTCTAGAATTCCCGCAAATCTTGCAAAACCTGTTATCCTCGCCGGTGGGCTGAGTGCTGATAACATTGCTGACGCTGTGCGTCAGGTAGCGCCTTATGCAGTGGATGTGTCCGGTGGTATTGAAGCCTCTCACGGCTGTAAAGATGCTGACAAAATGGCGTCTTTCGTGCGTCATGTGGCGTTAGCCGACACCCACTAGCGTTCCCCGCATAAGTTTATGTAAGCCTAGTTTTTGTGTAATTTATGCGTATTGCTTATGGGTATTTTATCGAGCTACGTGTTTACGTCGATTCATTTATTGTTTGCCTGCTCTGGCGATCTTGTGAGGTATCCCTGTGACTGTTTCTGCGACGCCTACACCAAAAACCAAGTTCAGCGATCTGACCCGAATGCCGGATGCCCGTGGTCATTTTGGCCCTTACGGCGGTCGGTTTGTGTCAGAAACCCTGAGCTTTGCGTTGGAAGAGTTGGAGAAGACGTACTTAAGCCTGCGTGATGACCCCGACTTTCAGGCCGAGTTTGACTACGATCTTGCCCACTATGTGGGACGTCCATCGCCGCTCTACCACGCCAAACGCTGGTCGGCGAGTCTTGGGGGCGCACAGATTTGGTTGAAACGGGAAGATCTGAATCATACCGGCGCTCACAAGGTAAACAACACCATTGGTCAGGCACTGCTGGCCAAAAAAACCGGCAAACCACGCATTATCGCTGAAACCGGGGCGGGCCAGCATGGCGTTGCCTCGGCGACCGTTGCTGCTCGCCTAGGGCTTGAGTGCGACGTGTATATGGGGGCTGAAGACGTACAGCGCCAAAAGCTTAACGTTTACCGTATGCGCCTACTGGGCGCTCGGGTCATTCCGGTAGAGTCCGGTACCCGCACCCTCAAAGACGCCATGAACGAAGCGCTGCGTGACTGGGTCACCAACGTTGACAACACCTTCTATATCATCGGTACCGTGGCGGGCCCGCACCCTTATCCGCTGCTGGTGCGCGATTTCAACGCGGTGGTGGGGCGTGAAGCGCGCCGCCAGTCGCTGGAGCAGATCGGCCGTCTTCCCGATGCGCTGATTGCCTGCGTGGGCGGTGGCTCTAATGCTTTGGGTCTGTTCTACCCCTTTGTGGAAGATGACGACGTGGCCATGTATGGCGTGGAGGCCGGTGGCGATGGCGTCGAAACCGGCCGCCACGCGGCGCCGCTGTCATCCAATGCGCCGCGCGGCGTGCTCCACGGTAATCGCACCTACTTAATGTCAGATGAAGCCGGGCAGGTGTCGGATACGCACTCTATTTCAGCTGGCCTGGATTATCCTGGCGTAGGCCCCGAACACGCGCTTTGGAAAGACGTGGGTCGGGTCTCCTATGTGGCCGCTAACGATAAAGAAGTGCTCGAAGCGTTTCGCGAGCTGACCCACATGGAAGGCATTATGCCGGCCCTTGAGTCGGCCCATGCGCTGGCCCATGCCAAGGTATTGGCGCCTACCATGCGTCCTGACCAGCATATTGTGGTCAACCTCTCCGGGCGTGGCGACAAAGACATCATGACCGTTGCTAAGATTGATGGCATCGAATTTTAAGGTCAGCTTTTTTTAAGGGCGAGCATGAACCGTATTGATCAGCGTTTCAGTGAACTTAAGCAGCAGGGCCGCAAGGCCCTGATTCCTTACATCACCGCAGGTGATCCAGCACCTCAGTACACCGTTGGTTTTATGCATGCTTTGGTGGAAGCAGGCGCCGATGTGATTGAGCTAGGCGTGCCTTTTTCCGACCCCATGGCGGATGGCCCGGTGATTCAAAAAGCCTGTGAGCGTGCGTTAAAGCAGGGCACACGGCTGGTCGACCTTATGCAGATGGTCAAAGAGTTCCGCCAAACCGATACCACCACACCGGTTGTGTTGATGGGCTACTTGAATCCGATTGAGCGAATTGGCTACGAAAACTTTGCCGATCAAGCTGCCAGCGTGGGCGTTGATGGTGTGCTGATAGTGGATATGCCGCCTGAAGAGGCCGAAGAGATTGGGCCACTGCTGAAATCGCGAGATTTAGCGGCGATTTTTTTGGTTGCGCCTACCACTTCTAACCAGCGTGCCGCTACAATATGCGCCCATGGCGAGGGCTACCTCTACTACGTTTCGCTGAAAGGCGTGACCGGTGCCGCCACCCTGAACGCAGACGATGTGGCCGAGCACTTGGCGCCGCTGCGGGGGATGACCGATTTACCGCTATGTGTTGGTTTCGGTATCCGCGATGGCGTGACGGCCGCTGAAGTAGCTAAAGTCGCCGATGGTGTGATTGTAGGTAGCGCTTTGGTTAACCGCATCGCTGAAAGTGTCGATGCGCCGGAAACCATTGCGGGCCAGTTGAAAAGTGTATTAGCAGAGATGCGTACGGCGATGGATCCCTAAAGCGAATTGCTTTATCGCCTATACTGAATAGATTCACGACACTCATCGAGCCTGGTTCTGCCAGGCGTTGACGTATAACGGAAGCCTTTTTGATATGAGCTGGTTAGACAAGATCGTACCCTCCATGGGTCGCATCCAGCGTAAAGACCGTCGCGCTAGCGTGCCCGACGGCCTCTGGCGTAAATGTCCCAAGTGCGAAGCGGTTCTCTACCTCCCTGAGCTAGAGAAACATAACAGCGTCTGTCCCAAGTGCGATCACCATCTGCGCTTGACGGCACGCAAACGCTTGGACTGGTTCTTGGATAAAGCAGAACGCGAAGAGATCGCGGCGGAAATCGAACCCAATGATCGGTTGAAGTTTCGCGACTCTAAAAAATACAAAGACCGCCTGACTGCGGCGCAAAAAGATACTGGCGAGAAAGATGCGCTGGTCGCTATGCGCGGTGAGTTGGATGGTCTTCCGGTCGTTGCCGTTGCCTTTGAGTTCACCTTTATGGGCGGCTCAATGGGGGCAGTGGTCGGCGAGAAATTTGTTCGCGCCGCTACCGTGGCGCTGGAAGAGAACATCCCGCTAGTGTGCTTTGCCGCCTCCGGTGGGGCACGTATGCAGGAAGCGCTCTTCTCGTTGATGCAGATGGCTAAAACATCCGCCGCGCTTGAAAAGCTCAAACAAGCGGGTGTGCCGTATATTTCTGTGCTTACGGATCCGGTCTTTGGCGGTGTTTCAGCCTCACTAGCCATGTTGGGTGACTTGAATATTGCCGAACCCAATGCCTTGATTGGTTTTGCAGGCCCCAGGGTCATCGAGCAAACGGTGCGTGAAACCTTGCCAGAAGGGTTCCAGCGCAGCGAGTTTCTGCTTGAGCACGGTACCGTCGACATGATCGTTCATCGTCATGAAATGCGTGCCCGCGTGGGTAGTGTGCTGCGTAAGTTAACCCACCACGACGCAACGCCGGTGAGTTCGACCAATCCTGATGATGCTGAGGTCGTTGAGCCTATCGTTGAGGAAGATAGCTTGGCGGAAACCGCTGACGTAACGTTCGAGAAAGTTGAGGCGCCTAAGAAGGACACCGCTTTCGTTAAGAGTGATGACCATTCGCGCAATGCCTGACTCTCTGCAGACACCTTCTTTGCCGCTCTACTCTTTGCAACAGTGGCTCCAGCATTTGGAAACGCTGCATCCGGTAGGGATTGATATGGGCCTGGAGCGGGTCTCGCAGGTGGCTAAACGGATGGGGCTGCTTTCAAGCCCCATCGCCCCCCGCGTTATTACGGTAGCAGGCACCAACGGCAAGGGCTCAACCCTTGCCATGATTGATAGCGTTGCCCGTGCCCATGGTTGGCGAGTGGGTACCTACACTTCTCCCCATTTATTGCGCTACAACGAGCGCGTTAAAATCGATGATCAGGAAGCCGACGACCAACTGCTGGTGCAAGGCTTTGAGCGGGTTGAGCAGGCACGATTGCAGGGCAGTGAAATCAGCCTGACCTATTTTGAAGCGGGGACACTGTGCGGACTGTGGTGCTTGGCCAATGCAAAGCTTGATCTTGCGGTGCTAGAAGTGGGGCTGGGTGGTCGCCTTGATGCAGTCAATATTATTGATGCGGATGTGGCCATTGTTACCACTATTGCTCAGGATCACGCTAACTTTTTAGGCACCGATTTAGCCCAGATTGGGCGTGAAAAAGCCGGTATTTTTCGTGCCAATCGTCCCGCCGTGCTAGGTAGCCAAACGTTACCTTCCAGTGTCGCTGAATGTGCTCAGGTGCTGGCGGCGCCTATGTTTTGTTTGGGCCAGCAATTTGCCCATCAGACGATGGCTTCTGAGCCTTCGCAATGGCGCTGGCAGGGGCAGCATCCGGATGGTCAACGCATTGTTATTGACGAGCTTCCCGAGCCGGGGCTGCCTATCGATAACGCCGCCACTGCTTTGCAGGCGCTTGTGCTTGCAGGGCTTGGGTTGGAAGCGGCGCGCGTGCAAGCTGCGTTGAGTTCTGTGCAGTTGCCGGGGCGGCTGCAATGGATTGGGCCTTGGTGCCTGGATGTAGGTCATAATCCTCATGCTGCCGAGTATGTCGTTCGCCATTTGCCGCAACCTCCGGAAGGTGGTCGGCAGTGGGGCCTTATTGGCATGTTGAATGATAAGGATATTGACGGTGTCATACAGACGTTAGCGTCTCGCATTAGTGATTGGGTGTGCGTGTCGTTGAGCGGAGAGCGAGGTTGCCAGGCAAGCGAGTTGTCGCAACGTATTATAGCTCAGGGAGGGCGGGTGCATTTTAGTGCTGATTCGCCGCAAGCAGGCGTCGATTGGCTCGCTAACATGTTAACGCCCAATGATCGTGTCTTGGCCACCGGGTCGTTCTTTACAGTAGCGGCACTGTTAGCTCGGCCACTGCCAACAGGCGCTGCGTCGCTTGATGGAGACGGAAATGAAATACGGTAAAACGGAACGCATTAGCGGTATTGTGATTCTGCTCGCGCTACTGGCGATCTTTGTGCCGTGGCTAATGAGTGACCCCGCACCAAGGGAAGAACGTCCCCAGCCGAACTTTGTGATCGAGCAGCCCGTTGAAGTGGAGCGCCGTGACGTTCCTGCACCGGAAAGGCCTTCAACCATCGGCGAGCCGTCTCTATCGTCAGCGCCCCGTAATGAAGAGGGCGATGTGCCTATTGACGTCGATCCGAGGTTGCCGGAAACCGATCAAATTACTGCTGCTAATCAGTCGCCCTCGAGTCCCGAGGCGGCGGGATCCAGTGAACCGGATGAAGAGCCGGCGACCTCCGATAGCGACCCTATTGCTGACCTGATTGCCAGCAATAGTGGCAGCGGTCAAAACAGCAGTGAAGGCTCTTCACAGGGCTCTTCACAACGTTCATCGCAAAGCTCCTCATCTAGCTCATCCACCCCCTCAGCAAGTGCTCAGGGAGAGTGGGCGGTGCAAGTCGGCAGCTTTGGAGAGCCCGGTAATGCGCAGCGCCTTAGCGAGCAGCTTTCGGGTGAAGGGTTTACTGTTTATCAGCGTGAGCGCGATAACAATATGACCACTGTCTTTGTGGGCCCTTATGCCACTTCTGAGGAGGGGGAGTCTGCCATGTCCTCGATTAAAGAGCGGGCCAATGTGCAGGGCCTGCTTGTTCGGGTAAGAGACTAAACGATGGCATTAACCTGGATTGATGCGGTGTTCTTGGCCGTGCTGGCGCTATCAATGCTAGCCGGATTCGTCCGGGGATTTGTTCGCGAGGCATTGGGGTTGGCCGCCTGGGTCGTTGCCTTAATGGTTGCCCGAGTCCTCGCCGAACCGGTGGCCGAACTGATGAGCGGGTTTATCGATAGCTTTGATGCCCGCCTAGTGCTCGCTTTTATACTGGTGATCTTTGCCGTTATTTTGCTTTGCGGCATAGTCATTCGCTTGGTGCATGCGGCGATTGAGTGGGTAGGCATGGGGCTTTTGAACCGTGTGGCGGGGGCCGCTTTTGGTGTTGCTCGTGGGGCGGTTATTTTGCTTATTGCTACCGTGCTGATTACCCTCACACCGCTGGCTGAACTGCAGGCGTGGCAACAAGCCGAGCTGCGACCGACCTTTATTCAACTGCGCGATTGGGCGGTGAGCCAGTTAGAACAGTGGGATCGTGAGCTGCCTGAGGCGCCATCGTCGCTGCGCGACATCTCTCTACCTGAACTGCGTCTGCCTAGTGCGACGGAGCGTGAGGTTATCCCGGCAGGTGATTGACCTGCTACTGAAGTCGATTCTACGAACGTTCGGGCTTTCTTAGGTATGTGACTTAGGTAAGCCATGGCATTAAGCGAGGTAACGTGAATGTGCGGTATAGTGGGCCTTCTGGGCAAGCAGGCGGTAAATCAGGGAATCTACGATGCCCTGACCGTACTTCAGCATCGTGGCCAGGACGCTGCCGGCATGATGACATGGAGCGAGGGACGCTTCCTACTGCGCAAGAGTAACGGCTTGGTACGTGATGTATTTCACACCCGTCATATGGCCCGCCTAAAAGGTAACCTAGGCATTGGTCACGTGCGTTACCCGACGGCAGGCTCTTCAAGTGAAGCTGAGTCACAGCCGTTCTATGTTAACTCTCCTTACGGCATTGCGCTGGCGCATAACGGTAACCTGACCAACTCTGAGCAGTTGAAGCAGGAGCTGTTCTCTACCGATCTGCGTCACATCAACACCAGCTCCGATTCTGAAGTGCTGCTTAACGTCTTCGCTCACGAGCTGGGCAAGCAGGGTTTGCACCTGGAAGCGGAAGATATCTTCGACGCCGTGCGTCGTGTTCACCGTCGCTGCAAGGGTGGTTATGCCGCTGTCGCGATTATTAATGGCTTTGGCATGGTGGCATTTCGTGACCCCTTCGGTATTCGCCCCGTGGTGTTTGGTACCCGCGAAGAGGAGAACGGGCAGGCGGTGATGATCGCCTCCGAATCCGTCGCCTTGGATGTGGGCGGTTTTGAACTGGAGCGTGACCTATCGCCTGGTGAAGCCATCTTTGTCGACATCGAAGGCAATATTCACACCCAGGTATGTGCTGACCGCCCCGAGCTACGTTCGTGTATCTTTGAGCACGTTTATCTAGCGCGTCCCGATTCACTGTTGGACGGCGCCTATGTTTACGGCACCCGTATGCAGATGGGTCGCAAGCTGGGGGATCGCATTCTCAACGAGTGGCCGGATCACGATATCGACGTGGTCATCCCGATCCCTGATACGTCGCGTACCTCCGCCCTTGAAATGGCGCAGCACCTCGGGGTGACCTACCGCGAAGGGTTCATGAAGAACCGCTATATTGGCCGTACCTTTATTATGCCGGGGCAAACTCAGCGTAAAAAATCGGTACGCCAAAAGCTCAATGCGATAGACGTTGAGTTTAAAGGCAAAAACGTTTTGTTGGTGGACGACTCCATTGTGCGCGGCACGACCTGTAAGCAGATCATTCAAATGGCCCGCGATGCCGGGGCACGCAAGGTCTATTTTGCCTCGGCGGCGCCCCCGGTACGTTTCCCCAACGTGTATGGCATCGATATGCCTGCAGCGTCTGAGCTGATTGCTCATGGCCGCAGCGAAGAGGAAGTAGGGGATTTGATTGGCGCTGACCGTATCTTCTATCAAAACCTAGAGGATCTAAAAGCGGCCTGCCGCGAAGTGAACCCGGAAATGGAAGAGTTTGATTGCTCGGTGTTTGACGGCAATTACGTGACTGGTGATATCGACGACGCCTACCTGGCCGCCTTGGAAGCTAGCCGTAATGATTCCGCCAAGGATCAAAGTGCCGGTGATCATGCCCTGGTCGATATGCACAATCAGGACGATGACCTGGACGATTAGGAGAGAAGTCTTATGCATGATGATAATCATCAGGAAGACGGTCACCAGGATGAGTGGTCATTAGAGACGCTGGCTATCCGTGCGGGCCATCAGCGTACCTTCGAGCAGGAACACTCGGAGCCTATTTTTCCGACCTCAAGCTTTGTCTACGAAAGCGCTGCAGAAGCGGCGCGTAAATTTGGTGGGCAGGAGCCGGGCAACGTCTACTCGCGCTTTACCAACCCGACAGTGCATACCTTTGAGCGCCGCCTGGCGGCCCTTGAAGGTGGCGAGCGTTGTGTGGCCACCAGCTCGGGTATGTCCGCTATTCTCTCCACTGCGCTGGCACTGCTTTCCGCAGGGGACGAGATTGTGGCCTCCCGGTCGCTATTTGGCTCGACGGTTAGTCTGTTCGATAAGTATCTAGGTAAGCTGGGTATTACCACGCGCTATGTGGAACTTTCCAGCGTTGCTGCCTGGGAAGCGGCGATTACTCCCAAAACGCGGCTACTGTTTGCCGAAACGCCCTCAAATCCACTGTCAGAAATTGCCGATATTTCGGCCCTGTCTGCGTTGGCAAAACGTCACGATGCGCTACTGGCGATAGATAACTGCTTCCTTACCCCGGCACTTCAGCAGCCCTTGGCGTTAGGTGCTGACTTGGTTATTCACTCAGCGACCAAGTATTTGGACGGCCAAGGCCGTGCAGTTGGTGGTGCCGTGGTAGGTAGTCATGCGCTGCTTGAGGAAGTGTTCGGCGTGGTGCGCACCTGCGGGCCTTGCTTGAGCCCCTTCAATGCGTGGATTTTTACCAAGGGCCTGGAAACCTTGTCGCTGCGTATGAAAGCTCACTGTGAAAACGCCTTGACCCTGGCGCGTTGGCTGGATGCCCACCCGGCGGTTAAGCATGTGTTTTATAGCGGCCTGGAGAATCATCCTCAGCACGCTTTGGCTAAACAGCAGCAGAAAGGGTTTGGCGCGGTGCTGGGTTTTGAAGTGAAAGGAGGACAAGAGGGTGCGTGGCAGGTGATCGATGCAACCCGAATGCTTTCGATAACAGGGAATTTGGGTGACGTTAAATCCACTATTACTCATCCGGCCACTACTACCCATGGGCGTTTGTCTGATGCTCAGAAAGAAGCGGCGGGTATTGCGCCAGGGCTGATCCGCGTGGCGGTAGGGCTTGAGAGTCAGCAGGATATCCAGCGCGATCTTGCTCGTGGACTGGATGTTCTGGCTGGCTAGTTGATGTTAAGCAATCCTACACAGTCACGAAAACCCACCTTTGAAGGTGGGTTTTTCGTACTTTTGAAACCTAATGGGTCATATGCTGTGCAAACAAAGCCCCCTTATTTGTTTCAAGAAGCGTTGCGGTGAGGCAGGTCTGACAGCGCAACCTGATCTTCATTGCTGGAAGAGTGATTGATGTGAGAGCTCGGAGCAACAACGGTGTTGTTCTTTGCATCGCCGTTGACCAAAGGCAAATCAGCTGGTGTCAGGTGCACGCTGTCAGTGCTGTAATTCGCTGAAGAGCTAGGCTGAATAATCTGGTTAAGCTCGCCAGATCCCTGTTCAGCTAGAACGGCAGTAGAAGTCAATGTCATGGCAATAGCGGTGATAAGGGTCATTTTTTTCATGATTGGCGCTCTCTAATAGAAAGTTTATGTACCGTTTTTCGGTCATTGCTGGATGTCCTTTAGGACATGCATTAATAGTAAGCGTGCAAACAAAATTATAAAATTGGTTATATTTGCTTTTTTTGTTCGATTTTATAGAATGGATTGGCTTTGTCTTTTTAGAAAGACGAACTGCGTAAAAATTGTTACCTGGTTATTCAATGGTTTTTACGAATGAAATATCCTGCTTTTTTCAGCGGTTTTTATTAGCTTCTAGCGGTAAGGTTCTGGGCGTGGACGAATAGCGTAATCCAAGATCTGATAAGCGCGTTGGCTAAGTTGAAGCAGCCATAGATAAAATGAGGAATAGCACAATGTGGCGTAACAGTCGCAACGGTTGGGGATTGATTAGTATTCTGTTTCATTGGCTAAGCGCGCTGGCCATTATTGGTCTGTTTGCACTGGGCTGGTGGATGACTGACCTGGGCTATTATGACCCTTGGTATAATCAAGGGCCGTGGGTACACCGCTCGATTGGCATCTTGCTATTGTTTGCTACCTTTGCGCGTTTGGTATGGCGCTTCGTACAGCCGACGCCCTACGCCGAGGGGAGTCGATTAGAAACTATTGCTGCCCATCTCGGTCATATTGCGCTCTATGTGCTTCTAATAGTCGTTATGGTGAGCGGTTATTTAATTTCTACTGCTGATGGACGTGGTATTAGTGTGTTTGGTTGGTTTGAGGTGCCGGCGTTGCTATATGACTTGCCCAATCAGGCAAGCCAGGCGGGCACCGTACACTGGTACAGCGCCCTGGCGTTGATGATCCTGGCAGCGGGCCACGCCCTTGCTGCTGTTAAGCACCATTGGTTAGGTCGGCATAAAACCTTGGTACGCATGTTAAACCCAGCGCATAGCCAAGCTGGCAATTAAAACGCACCAAGTTAATGACGTTGTCTGTATACACGTTTTTCTAAACACTGCGGGTAAGATAATTGACTGCCCGCGGTGCCTATTAAGTAAAGCAAGGAGCAATTCAATATGTTCAAGAAGACAGCATTTGCATCCGCGATCGCCGCTGTAGCGCTGGTACCTTTGAGCCAAGCGCAGGCAGCTGATTATCAGATTGATACCGAAGGTCAGCACGCTTTTGTCCAGTTTAAAATTTCACATCTGGGCTTCTCCTACATTCTCGGCAGCTTTGAAGAGTTCGATGGTCAGTTTGCCTATGATCCTGAAGATCTCGACGCGTCTTCTGCTGAAATCGAAGTGCAGGTTGATAGCCTGACCAGCAATCACGCCGAGCGTGATCGCCATATCTTGAGCGAAGATTTCCTTAATGCCGGTGAGTTCCCTACCGCCACATTTAGCTCCACAGGCTTTGAATCAACGGGTGAAAATGAAGGCGTCTTGACTGGTGATCTGACCCTGCATGGCGAAACCCAAGAGATTGAAATGCCGGTTACACTGATGGGTGAGGGTGATGACCCTTGGGGTAACTACCGTGCTGGTTTCGAAGGCAGCACTACGCTGACGTTGAGTGATTACGGAATCGACATGAGCGATTTTCCAGAATCCATGCATGAGCTTGAGCTGTACGTCACGTTTGAAGGTATTCGTCAGTAAAGAGTACTTTTAGTTAAGCGCCATCACTCCGCGAGGGGTGGTGGCGTTTTTGCGTTTAAGGCGAATAAAAGGAGAGTTGGCTTGGCAATTGTGATGCAGCAACGCGAGTTGGCGATAACCCTATGGCGGCAAACCTGGCCAATGGCCATCGGGGTGTTGGCGCTATTGGGTTTTCAACTTGTTGATAGCGCCTTTATTGCCCGTTTGGGTACCGCACAGCTAGCGGCGCAGTCGTTCACCTTTCCGCTGTCATTTCTGATTATCGGCATTCAAGTGGGTATGGGTATCGCCATTGCGGCACTTATTTCCCGGGCGCTCGGCGCAGGGGAAGGGGAGCGAGCGAGGCGCTTGAGCAGCCTGGTATTAATGGCAGGTGGCGGAGTGATTGGTCTGTTGGCGTTTGCCTTGTGGGTGTTCCATGTGCCCGTTTTTCAGCTCCTTGGCGCCGATGAAACGACGCTTTCCTATATCCATATTTACTGGGGGCCGCAACTGTTGTCCGCCTGGCTGGGAGCACTGCTCTATTTCAGCTACAGCATTTTCCGTGCCCATGGCGATACCCGTTTACCAGGTAAAATGATGGTTCTCAGTAGTGTTGTGAACCTGGTGCTCGATCCACTACTGATTTTTGGTGTCGGCGATTGGGAGGGTTGGGGATTGCCCGGTGCTGCCTGGGCAACTGCAATTGCCTTCTCAGTGGGTCTGTTGGTCACTACACGTAAACTGCTCAAACGCCAGTGGGCATCGCAGCAAGGCCTATGGCTAGAGGCGAGGCAGTCGTGGCGACCGTTTACTGGCATTGCCGCCCCTGCGATGGTCAGCCAACTGATGCCGCCCTTGGCTGCGATGCTGGCAATCTCAGTGGTGGCGGGTCTGGGTGAAAGTGAAGTAGCGGCCTGGGGGTTGGCGAGCCGTTTGGAAACGCTTTCCCTGATGGTTATTCTGGCTATGACCATGTCGCTACCGCCGTGGTTAGGACGCTGCTATGGTGCCGGAGATTGGGGGCAAATTCAGCAGCTTATGCGTTTGGCGGTAAAGGTCGCGCTGGTTTGGCAGCTTAGTCTGGGCGTGCTACTGGCCCTGGGGGCTCCCTGGCTAGCCATGGCCTTAGCAGGCAATCCAGAGGTACAAAACGAGCTGACCCTGCTGATTCGCTTTCTGCTGCCAAGCTACGCAGCGCTGGGCGTTTGTATGTTAGTGGTTTCGGCGGGCAATGCTCTAGGTTGGCCGCTGCGAGCGATGCTGCTATCCAGCGCACGGCTGTTTATCTGCTATTTGCCCTGCCTGTGGTTAGGTTCACAGTTCTTCGGTTGGTGGGGGCTGGCGGCGGGCGCCGCCGTAGGCAACCTGCTGGCAGGCTTGATGGCGTGGCAAGTCATGCGGCGCATTCTTTCCCGCCCGCATCGGCAGGCGGGATTCGTTAATTAACGCAGGCGCCCAGCTTCCTGAAAGGAGAAGTAGATAAACAGCAGCGCCATCCCTAAGTAGCCCATCACGAACTCTGGGGCAGCATTGAATGACAGTTCGGGGGCGTGCATCAGCCCAACGAAGGAAAAGCCCGCGGCAATGGCAGCGAAGGCGGCCGCGCGTCGGAACTGGTGATCAATCACCGATACCGTCATAGCGCCCAACAGAATGGCCATAAACATAGCCCCTTGGCCCATCACCACAATGGCACTGGATATATCGGTGACGACCTCACCAGCCCCGCGGTTAAAGCGCGTCATCACGTAGTTGGCGAAGTAGGGTAGCATGGCCAACGCCACGGCAGGATAGTAGCGTGTGTCGTTGGACTGAAACGCGGTGGCAATCATCGACATACCGACAAAGACCAAAATCGGTGCGACCACTGAAACGGGAATGATTGCGGCTAGGGCAGCGATTAAGCCGAACATGGTAGCCAGCGCATATACCGCGCCGTTGAGAAGGCTGTAGCCCCGGCCTGCGCCCATCCACTTGGCCCCTACGGTGGCAATATAGACCGTGGTAGGAAAGACGCCGCCAAACAGCGCGCCAATCATGGTGCCTGCGCCATCAACCGCCTGACACTCCCGCACATCGTACTTATCGCCTGCGGCCTCCATCGCCTCGACGTTGTTCATCGTCTCAATGGCGTTATAGAGCGTAATCGGCAGCACCACGGTGAGTACCGCCAGCATACTGGTCAGCAGTAATCCCAGCCCTTCAAACCAGGATAGGTTGGGAAGTAATGGATAAAAGCCCAAGTGCGTGAACGCATCGCTAAAGCGCTCGGTGCCGGCGTCGCCAATCAAATAGGCCATGGTGGTGCCGACGATAATGGCGAATAGTGAGGTGGGGAGTTTAAACGGCATACTCACTCGTGCGACCAGCCCAACAATAATGATCGCTAGCACCAGTAAACCAATAATCGGCATTTCCAGCGTTTTGAACAGCATTTCACCGGCGATAAACGTCAGTGCGACACCCGCAACGGCGCCCAGCATGGCAGCGCGCGGTAGGTGGTACTGCACCCAGCGGCCAATTATGCTGATTGCGGCTTCGATGGCGCCGCTGATAAAGCAGGCGGCGACGGCTACTTTCCAGGCCATTTCTGCATCACCGGTGAGCTGTTTGGCGGGTAGCAGTACGCCGAATAGAAATACAAACATAACCGGCGTTGAGATACCGTAAGAGAGCGCCGTTACATCGGCACGGTTCTCTTTGCGGGCCAGTCTTGCCGCGCTCCAGGCATAGTAGAAATTACCGACCATTACCGCTACTGCCGCGCCTGGCAGCACCTGCCCATAGACAATGGAAGAGGGGAATCCCATGCCCAGCATGGTGATGGCAATAATGACAAAGTTGGCAATATTGTTTTGGAACAGGGCGAAGAACGCGTCGGTGTCTTCTTTTTTGTACCAGGGGTAGTGGGTGCTGGCAGCCGCCATGTTAGGCCTCTTGATTATGGTGTGTTGTATACAAGGCAACGCTGAGTGTGCCGAAGTGTTGACTAATCGGTCAAGTATTCAGCACACAAAAACGCCCAGGTAGGCCTGGGCGTTTGTAGTGCGGCAATGCTTGCTAGCTAGTCGTTGACAGCGGCAATCGCTTTGGCCAGGTAGGGCAGGTTCTCATGGGAGAAGCCCGCTACGTTAGCGCGACCCGAGCGTACCATGTAGATGCCAAACTCATCGCGCAACCGATCTACCTGTTCCGGCGTTAAGCCTGTGTAGGAGAACATACCGCGCTGTTCAGCTACGCAGGCGTACTTCTCGTCCAGGCCATAGGGTTTCAGTGCTTCAACGAAATCGCGACGCAGAGTATTGATACGGTCACGCATTTCGGTGAGCTCTTCACGCCATAGCGCAGTCAGCTCAGGGTCGTGGAGAATCTCGCTGACGATAGCGCCGCCGTGTGCAGGCGGGTTTGAGTAGTTTTCCCGTGCCACGATCGCGACCTGTGAGCGAATGTTGTCCATCTGCTCGCTGTCTTTTGCCACCATGATCAAGCAGCCGGTACGCTCACAATAAATACCGAAGTTCTTGGAGCAGGAGCTGGTGATGATCGCTTCGTCGAGGTTTTCCGCCAGTAAGCGAACGCCGTAAGCATCCTCGTCCAGCCCTTCGCCAAAGCCCTGATAGGCAAAGTCGATCAGCGGCAGCAGCTTGCGCTCACGGACGATCTCTAATACTTCCTGCCACTGGTCGTGGGAAAGGTCAAACCCGGTCGGGTTATGGCAGCAGGCGTGGAGTACGACTACATCGCCTTCTGGAATGCTTTTTAGCGCTGTACGCATACCGTCGAAGTCGAGACGGTTGTCGGGGTCAACGTAGGGGTACTTGTGCAGCTCAATACCCGCGGCGGTAAAAATACCGTGGTGGTTGGGCCATGTTGGGTCGCTTACCCAGATACCTTTGCCCGGCAACTGAGTGGAAATGAAGTCGGCTGCTAGGCGCAGGGCGCCGGTGCCGCCAGGCGACTGGGTAGCGCTGGCACGGTTGGCTTTGAGTACCGGTGACTCAGCACCGAAAACCATGGGAAGTACTACTTCACCATAGCTGGGCGCGCCGTGAGAACCGATATAGGTTTTCGTCGTTTCATTCTTGAGCAGGCGAGCTTCTGCTTCCTTAACGGCGCGCATTACCGGCGTATTGCCTTGGGTATCGCGGTAAACACCAACACCTAAATCCACCTTTTGCGGATTGGTATCTTTCTTGAAAGCTTCGATCAGCCCGAGAATGGCATCTCCTGGGACTCGCTCAATATGCTCAAACATTTATTCGGCTACCTCGTCGGTTCTGGCGGCAAGAATGAAGTCATTAAGATGCAGGCCTTTAATAGCGTGAGACCACCACGTGACGGTGGCTTTGCCCCACTCGGTCACGATAACGGGGTGATGGCCAGCCTGCTCTGCAATATCGCCAACGCCTTGGGTAAATGCCAATGCGCTGGCAAAGTCACGGAATTTAAAACTTCGCGACAGCTTCATGATGCCATCGTGCTCGACAATCTGCCACTGGCTGAGGCTTTTTAGCCGCTCTTGGGCTTCATCTTTACTTAAAGGTTGAGCATCTTTGCTGCACGGTTCACAAATGGCGTCGGCTAGCCTTGTCATTGTTTGGCTCCTGCAATTGAGTATGCTTTATCAGCGTAGATGGCAAACGCAGTCACGACCAACGTCTTTGGCGCTATACAGCGCCTGGTCGGCCCGCTCGATCAGACTCGTGAGGGGTTCGCCACAGCGATATTCGGCAACCCCAATACTCAGCGTCACTTGGCCTGGCCCCATACCGAAGTCGCGTACACTGATAGCCTGGCGTAAGCGGTCGGCAAGTGCATGGCATTGCTGCAGCGGAGTAAGCGGCAGCACGACCATAAACTCTTCTCCTCCCAACCGAGCCACCATGTCTTCGCAACGCAGCAGCGACTGGGCGTAGGTTGCCAACTGTTTAAGCACATCATCCCCGTGCAGATGTCCCCAGCGATCATTAAGCCGCTTAAAGTGATCAATATCGATCATCATGATGGAGAGCGGTGTGCCGTGGCGGGCGCTAAGCGATGCAACATGGGTTAAGTGCATCATGAGCTTGCGCCGATTGGGGAGTTGAGTCAGGGGGTCTGTATCGCATAGTTTGCGCAGCCGCTGCTCTTCGCTGACTTGATCGCTAATATCCATCATTATGCCGTTCCACTGCACGCCATCGACGACGGGCTTTGGTTTGGCGCTAACCGCAATCCAGTGTGGTTTGTCTTGTGGAAACGGTAGCCTAAAGCGTGTGGTGAGAGGCAACATCCAGCGGGCTGAGCGTTCGATAGCGGACATTATCTTGGGGTGGTCGTTGCCGGTCAGTTGCTCAACTAGCTGCCCTGCATTTTCGGCGAGCAGTTCCCGGTCAATATGTTTGAGAGCCACGCCGCCGCCCTCCAAGTAGGGGAACCGCATATGGCCATTGCGCGCGCGATGAAACTGAAAGATAACGCCTGGTATGTGGGGTACGAGGTGGTCTGCACTGACTCGCTCTGGTGCGTCTATATCATTCACGGGCATGCGTGAATCTCCAAACATATGCCAATTTAAATTCGATCGTGAAGATTAGCCCTAAATACGTAATCAGGATGTAAGCCATTGCAGACAAAATGGCTATTATCTATATTTTTTTAGAATATATATGTTCTATTTATATATATTCGATTGCATTATAAGCAATAGACAAGGTGTTATTGGCATTTAGTGGTAAAATTAATTACTTTTTTGCATATTAAAAAACTTTTTTATTCCTGGGGTGGATTCTTGGAAGCAGGACGAGAGCAAACGGCTCAGCCATACGGCTTGGTAAGTCTAGTGGGCGCGGGCCCTGGCGACCCGGAGTTATTGACGCTAAAAGCGTATAAGCGACTGCAGTCCGCTGAAGTGGTGCTGTACGACCGCTTGGTTAGCGGTGAAATAGTCGCCTTTATACCGCCACAGGCGCAGCGATTTTATGTGGGTAAAGCACGCTCTCTGCACAGCGTCCCTCAAGAGGGGATTAATCAAGCGCTTGTAAAGTGGGCTCAGCAGGGTAAGCGTGTCGTGCGCCTTAAAGGTGGTGATCCGTTTATTTTTGGCCGGGGCGGAGAGGAGCTTGAGGCGCTGGTGGCAGCACAAGTGAGCGTGGAAGTCATCCCAGGGGTGACGGCGGCATCAGGCTGCGCGGCGTATGCGGGCATTCCTTTGACCCATCGCGACCATGCCCAGTCGGTGCGTTTCATCACCGGGCATTTACAGCAGGGGGAGTGTGAGCTTGATTGGGATGCGTTAGCGCGGCCTGGGCAAACCTTGGTGTTTTATATGGGGCTGGGCACCGTAAAGGTGATCAGCCAGGCGCTGGTTAAGCATGGTTTAGCGCCAGACACACCGCTGGCGCTGATTGAACAGGGCACGACCCGCCGACAGCGTACCCACGTGGGGACGTTATCTGGATTACCAGATACTTTCTTGGCGGGCCACATTAAACCGCCTACGCTGCTAATAGTGGGCAGCGTAGTGTCACTGCATACCACACTGGATTGGTTTGATGCGCTGAGCGGAGAGGCCTCTGGTTTTCATGAGGGAAAGCATCCTCCTTCTGGCTAAAATAATAATCGTTCCTGCTTGTCTTGTAACGCAGTAGCAACATTTGTACACGATTTTGCAAACAGACTGGCTAGATACAGTGAGCTGTGTATGCTGAAGGGGGAGAGCATTCACGGTTAGCGCATTACCTATGTACTTGATCATCGCGCAACTGATTGTTGTTAGCTTGGACAAACGTTAGCTAAGACCATAGAGGAACGCATAATGTCGGAAGCAAACCACTCGGATCACCAGTCGCCTGCCAACAAGCCAGAACCGGCTAAAAAGTCGGACATGAAAACCCTCTTTCAAGATAACCGGGTAAAAGCGATTGCTGGTATCGCCGCCATTGCCGTTATCTGGGCCATTATGGCGCAGTCTAATGCAGGTTCTCGCCAGGATCGTGTCAATAGCTTAGAAGAGCAGCTCGCCAGCGCTGAGCAGGAAAATAGCCAAATGAGCCAGCGCATTAGCGAAATTGAGGAAGCTGAAACCAATTTAGCCGCGCTGCAAGAGGAGATGGCGTCCCTTGAGGCTCAACAGCAAGAGGCCAGCTCGTCGCTTGAGAGTGCCCAAGGCAATGTCAGCGATGTGCAGTCGCGTTTAGAAGAGCTTGAGTCCGAGCGCGATGCGCTGGAAGAAGAAATTGCCTCTCTTAATGAGCAGGTAGAGAGCGCTGAAAGCGAGATGACTGCGTTGCGCGAAGAGCGTGATCAAATCACCAGCACTCGGGATGAGGCGGAAAGTGCCCTCCAGCAAGTAGAAGAAGCGCGTTCTAGTGCTGAAGAAGCCCGCCAGGAGGCTGAGGCTGCCCGTCAGGAAGCGGAGCAGCAGCGTCAGCAAGCGATCGAAGAGCTGGGCAATACCGAAGATGAGTTGTCCTCGCTGGAAGATCAGATTAGCCAGTCAAATGAACAGCTAAGTGGCTTAGAAGAGGAAATTTCGAGTGTCCAGAGCGAGCTTGGTGAGCTAAAAAATGAGCGTGACTCACTCACCAGCGAACGCGATGAGCTGCAAAGTGATGTTGATTCGCTAACGGCGCTGCGCGAAGAAGAAGAGCAGAGCTTGAGTCAGGTGCGCAGTGAGCTGGATGACGTCATGGTTGCCCTGGATATTGGGCGTGAAGAAGTGGCCAGCGTTGAGAGTGATATCGAAAAGCGTGAAAGCCAGCTAGAGCGTTTAGAGAGCCAGTTAAGTGAATGGCGCGATGAGCTGTCGACGTTAGACAGCCGTTTGGCCGATGCAGAAGAGTCAGCGGGTGAGGCTGCATCATCTTCCCCGAGCAGCTCTTCTGATAGCTCGTCGAATGGGGGCTCGTCAGATGGGAACTCTTCAAGTGAGAGTGCCAATGACAGTGATGGTGGCAGTGAAGAGTCGCAGCAAAACGCTGGCTAATAAGTGGCGGGATAGTAATGCTGTAACGCACCTTTCGCGTTAGAAAAGTAAGGGCGGATGTCGGGGAACCGGCATCCGCCCACTTGTTGTTGGTTTATGATTTTGGCTGTGAGGCGTATCATTCACTCAACGTTAATTCAGTTATTAAGAGCTTAAAACGAGGAGTGCCATTGAATGGATGGGGTTAAACATATTATTGCAGTGGCATCGGGCAAGGGAGGCGTGGGAAAATCCACCGTCACCGTGAATTTGGCATTAGCGCTGGCAGCACAGGGCTATCGCGTGGGTGTCCTGGATGCGGATATCTATGGACCCAGCCAGGCACAAATGCTCGGTGTTAAAGAGGGTACGCGCCCCCAGGCGGCAAGTAATGACAAATTCCTTCCGCTCCAGGCCCATGGCATTCAGGCCATGTCGATGGCATTTATGGTCAATACCCGTGAGCCAATGGTGTGGCGCGGGCCGATGGTAGTGGGCGCGTTTCAGCAGATGCTGACGCAAACCCAATGGGATAATCTCGATTTTCTATTGATCGACATGCCCCCAGGTACTGGCGATATCCAACTGACCCTGGCCCAGAAAGTGCCGGTGGCAGGGGCGGTGATTGTGACCACCCCACAGGATATTGCGCTGTTAGATGCCCGTAAAGGGATCGAAATGTTCCGCAAGGTCAACGTGCCGGTGCTTGGCGTGGTGGAAAATATGAGCCTCTACCACTGCGAAAAGTGCGGACATGAAGCGGCTATTTTCGGCACAGGTGGTGGCGATAATATCGCCCAGGAGTACGATACCCAAGTACTTGGACGCCTGCCGCTGACGCTCTCCATCCGAGAGCTGACAGATTCGGGACGCCCGAGTGTGGTATCCGAACCTGACGGGGCGGTGAGTCAAACCTTTGCGACTATTGCCCAAAAAGTCGCTGAAGCGGTTAGCGCGAATCAAGGCGACGGCCCAACTATTTCCTTTAGTGAGTGATAACGACATAAATGAGTATCAAATCTGATAATTGGATTCGTCGCATGGCCAAAAGCGACGCGATGATTGAGCCGTTTGAAGCCGAGCAAGTGCGCTACGTGAACGAACAGCGCGTGATTTCCTACGGCACCTCAAGCTACGGTTACGATGTGCGCTGCTCAGACGAATTCAAAGTCTTCACCAATATTCACTCAGCGATTGTTGATCCCAAAGCGTTTGACGCGAACAGCTTCGTCGATATTAAAGGCGATGTCTGTATTATTCCGCCGAACTCTTTTGCGCTGGCGCGCACGGTGGAGTATTTCCGTATTCCCCGTAACGTGCTGACTATTTGCCTGGGGAAATCCACCTACGCGCGCTGCGGCATTATTGTCAACGTGACGCCGCTGGAGCCCGAGTGGGAGGGCCACGTTACGCTGGAATTCTCTAACACCACCAACCTGCCGGCAAAAATCTACGCTCATGAGGGCGTCGCCCAGATGTTGTTCTTAGAGTCCGACGAAGTATGCGAAACCTCGTATAAAGACCGGGGCGGAAAGTATATGGGGCAGCGTGGGGTAACCTTGCCGCGTACCTAGTTATACGAAGTACATTGCTACAAAAAAGCGCCTTACGGCAAAAACGTAAGGCGCTTTTCAATGCTTATGATGACGTTTTCATGCTAATCCTGCGACTCTTCGTCGAGCTCCTCATCAAGCTCTTCTGCAGCATCAGCGTGGGAAAGCCGCATACCGTGTTCCGGTAGCAGATGACCGTCCATTTTGGCGCCTTCGGCACTGAACTGCAGCCTGCCTTCCAAAAACCACTGCACTGCAATCGGGTAGATTAGGTGTTCCCGGGAGCGAACCTTCTCTTGCAGTGTTTCAGCCGTGTCGTCCGCGTTGACCAGCAGCTCCGCTTGCAGTACCACTGGGCCACCGTCTAGCTCTTCGGTGACGAAGTGAACGCTACAGCCGTGGCTGGCAACACCGTCTGCCAGGGCGCGGGCGTGAGTGTTGAGCCCTTGGTAGTCTGGCAGCAATGAAGGATGGATATTCAGCATACGGCCCAGGAAGCGCTGCACAAAGCGAGGCGTCAAAATGCGCATAAAGCCCGCCAGTACAATCAGATCCGGCTCGTGACGCTCAATGACTTTGATCAAGGCGCCGTCGTAGGCTTCGCGACTATCATACTCCCTGTGGGGGAGGGCAACCGCTTCAATGCCCGCTTCGTGTGCGCGTTTCAAACCATAGGCGTCAGCAATATTGGAAATCACTGCGACAATCTCACCGCCGCCTAAGCGGTCGTGGGACTGAGCATCAATCAGCGCCTGAAGATTGCTACCGCTGCCAGAGATAAGCACGACAATGCGGCGTGCACCGAGAGGCTCTGGTGTTACGTCTTTAATGGTATCGCTCTGGTAGTCCGTATTGGTCATGCCGAGAGGTTCTCCAAAATAACGGCGTCCCCTTGGCGTTCAACGATCTGCCCTAGACGATAAACGGATTCGCCTTCGGCTTCCAGGTGAGCCATTGCCTGTTTTGCTTGATGCTGCGGCACCACAACGACCATCCCAATACCGCAATTGAGCACGCGGTGCATTTCAGTTTCATTCACGTTTCCATTGGCCTGTAGCCAATCAAACACGGCTGGTCGCTGCCAACTGGCAATATCAATATGCGCAGCGAGGTTGTCCGGCAGTACGCGAGGAATGTTTTCAAGCAAACCGCCACCGGTGATGTGTGATAACGCATGCACGGCAATCTCGCTACCGCGCATCAAGGAGAGCAGTGATTTGACATAGATACGGGTGGGGGCCATCAGCGCATCGCCAAGGGTTTTACCGTCGATGTCGGTCTCTAGCGAAGCGTCACTGACCTCAAGGATTTTACGAATCAATGAGTAGCCGTTGGAGTGTGGCCCGGATGAGGCAAGTCCCAATATGACATCGCCTTCGGCCACTTTGCTGCCATCTAAAATATTTGCTTTTTCAACCACGCCCACGCAAAAGCCCGCTAAATCGTAGTCGCTGCCTTCGTACATGCCCGGCATTTCGGCGGTTTCGCCGCCTACCAGGGCGCAGCCAGCCAATTCGCAACCAGCGCCAATGCCGGTGACAACGTCAGCAGCAATATCCACATCGAGCTTACCCGTGGCATAGTAGTCAAGAAATAGCAGCGGTTCGGCGCCAGCCACGATAAGGTCGTTGACACACATGGCGACCAAATCAATACCAATGGTGTCGTGCTTGCCAAGATCCATTGCCAGGCGCAGCTTGGTGCCGACGCCATCGGTACCTGAGACGAGCACGGGCTGCCGATAGCCCGCGGGGATCTCGCATAGCGCGCCAAAGCCGCCAAGCCCGCCCATGACTTCGGGGCGAGTCGTGCGTTTGGCAACGTGTTTAATGCGGTCAACAAGGGCGTTACCGGCATCGATATCGACGCCTGCATCCTTATAGCTGAGGGAAGGAGTAGCCGAAGAAGAAGAGGTCTCGGTCATGACAGATCCTGTGAAGCAAATAGCGGTGCTGGTAGTGCTGGCGAATTGGCCAGTGCTGGGCTTAACTTTGGCGGATTGTAACACTCAGCGACGCTGGCCGCACCGCCGTCGCGCAGGATGAAAAGCAGACGCGCGACTTTCGTTCATTTGCGGCATAGTAGTGGCGGATGAAAGTTAGTAGTGATAAGTAAAGTGTGTCGTGATCAGTGCCATAGTAACGATAAGTGATATTTAGCGGATTAAATCCACGTTTGAGAGGGAACTATGCGGAATTCTTGGTGGGGCGTCCTATTTTTGGTGGTAATAGGCGGTTTAATTTATTTGTTAGACGCGGCGCTGATGCCTTTTATTGCTGGGATGATTCTCGCTTACTTAGCTGACCCGCTGGCTAACCGTTTCCAGCGCTGGGGCATGAATCGGCCGTTCGCGGTGAGCAGTGTGTTTTTAGTACTGTTGGTCGTCCTCGTGGCGAGCCTGTTGATATTGATCCCGCTGCTTGTTCAGCAGCTTAAACAGCTGGGCGAAGCTATTCCGGGTATCTTCAATTGGGTAGAAAATACGCTTGCTCCTCAGGTACAAGAGTGGACAGGTTATGACTTGACCGCGGAGTTAACCAACGCGCGCGAGACGCTGGTCGAAAACTGGCGCGATGCTGGTGGCTACCTAGCCCAGGCGCTAGGCCAAATTGGCCGCTCCGGTATGGCGTTTGCCTCTTGGATCACCTATGTGGCACTTATTCCTGTGGTGACCTTCTATTTGCTTTTGGACTGGAACCGCCTGCTGACCAATATTGCCAATCTCGTGCCACGCCAGTGGGCGGATGATACCTTCCGGTTGGCGCGTCGCTGTGATGAAGTGTTGTCATCGTTTCTACGCGGCCAGCTGCTGGTAATGCTCTGTTTAGGGATTATTTATGCGGTGGGCTTAACGTTGATGGGGCTCAACTTTGGCCTATTGATCGGCTTTGTGTCCGGACTGGTGAGCATTGTCCCGTTCCTGGGTTTTATTGTCGGCTTGGTGATTGCCCTTGTTGTGGCGCTGTTCCAGTACGCCACCTGGTGGGCGGTGTTAGGCGTTATCCTGGTGTTTAGTATTGGCCAAATGGCCGAGAGTGTGATTCTCCAGCCTAAATTGTTGGGCGATAAGATTGGCCTGCATCCGGTCGCGGTTATCTTCGCCGTGCTGGCGGGGGGGAATCTGTTTGGCCTAACAGGGGTGTTGTTGGCTCTGCCTGTTGCCGCGGTGATTCTAGTGCTGCTAAAAGAAGTAAAAGTTCGCTATCAGCATAGCGAGTTATACGACGAACAAAATACTGATAAACATACGCCAATCATTGAGGCCAGCTCTTCACATAACGATGAGCTGGGCCATCATGATGGACGGGAGTCACCATGAGCCGAGCACCGGCACAGCTTCCCTTGGGAATTGGTCTGCGTGATGACGCGACCTTTGATAATTATTATGTGGCGCGTGCAAATACGCCGCTGGTAGAACACCTTACCCAGCAGCTTACCCCGGAGGGGGAGCAGTTCCTCTATCTGTGGGGCGCGCCAGGGGTAGGGCGTAGCCATCTTTTACAGGCGGCGTGTCATGCGGCGTCCGATGCAGATAAACGAGCACTGTATCTCCCCCTGGATGACTTGGGTCACTTTCCGCCATTAATGCTGGAAGACATCGAGCGCCTGGATCTGGTCGCCATTGATGACCTGGAGTGTGTGATTGGTCGCAAGCGCTGGGAGGAAGCGCTGTTCCATGCTTTTAACCGGCTAAGAGATGCTGGCAAGAAATTAGTGATTGCCGCCAGTGCTTCACCGCGTCAATTAAACGTGGTGCTACCGGACTTGGCTTCGCGCCTGACCTGGGGGGTAACGTTTCATGTTCACCCTTTGGAGGATGACGAAGAGCGTTTGGCAGCGCTAAAGCTGCGCGCCAGTGTGAGAGGGATGCAGCTCCCCGATGATGTTGGGCGCTATATCTTGCATCGTGGCCCCCGCGAGTTAGGTGAGCTGTGTCGCGCGGTGGAGACTCTGGATAAAGCATCGCTCTCAGCCAAGCGCAAGCTTACTATTCCCTTTGTGAAATCCGCCCTCGGTTGGTGAAACGGCTGGTACAGAAATGCTAAAGGCAACGACTAAAACGCCCCTGTCAGCGAGAGCCGACAGGGGCGTTTTATAAAACATGCTTGCTAGCTTACTGTTTCAATAAGCGATTAAGCGGTTTTGTTCAACTTGCTAGCAGCGGTTTGCGCCTGCTTAACGTTGTCTTCGGTAATTTTCTGGCTTTTCTGGATAAAGTCCTGCTGCAGAGATACGACTTTATCGGTATCGCCTTTAACACGCTCAGCCAACTCTTTAGCTACCTTTTGCTGGCCTTCCATGTAGCTACGCAGGCCCTCTGCGTCTTTTACTTCCATCATTTGGCGCATTTGCGCAATGCCGGTGTCGGCATAAGCTTTGCTGGCGTCCATCTGAGCGTTAATCATTTTTTCGCTGTAATCGATGCTCAGCGCCATGTAAGCGCGTACTGGCGCCATGAACATGTTGTCAAACTGCTGAGTCATTTCGTTAGTATTTAATGTACGCATCGTCATACCCTCCTGGGGTTAGTCTTACCAAAAGCAGCTATCCAGAGGTTGGCGCTGCTTATTTAATTGGGTAGCTTTATTTATAAGCTATCTTGCAGTGCAGCATAGCAACTGTTTTTGTGCAGTGCAACATTTGGTTTTTGGCATTTTAAAGTGCACGGGGCAAGAGCCTGTTTACCCCTATGGTCTAACCAGCTAGCTTGAAGGCAGTGGATGTGGCTTTAGCGAGTGAACGATAGGTTGGCTATGCGCTCAGATAAGCATCACCATTAATCTTACTGATGGGAGAAAGAGCAATGGCAACACGGATGGAACGCGATAGCATGGGCGAGTTGGAAGTGCCTTCTGAGGCTCTTTATGGGGCACAAACCCAGCGGGCAATCAATAACTTCCCTGTCTCTCATTCGCCCATGCCCCCGCCCTTTATTCACGCTGTCACGCGTATCAAGCTAGCGGCAGCCCGGGCTAATCAATCGCTAGGAGGGCTTGATAGTGCACGGGGGGAAGCGATTCAAAAAGCGGCGCGGGAAGTGTTAACGGGCAAGCATGACCAGCACTTTCCTATCGATGTGTTTCAAACTGGCTCAGGTACCTCCACCAATATGAATGTCAACGAGGTGTTGGCTACATTGGCAAGCCGTGAAGGCGTTGAGGTAACCCCGAACGATCACGTCAATATGGGGCAGTCCAGCAATGATGTGATTCCCACGGCCATTCACCTGTCGGCTGCCATCGCGGTGCACGAATCGTTGCGCCCAGCCCTTGTCCACCTGCGTGACACTATCGACAAGCGGGCCAGTGAGCTGAGCCATGTGGTAAAAACCGGTCGTACTCATCTCATGGACGCCATGCCGCTGCGTATGGATCAAGAGCTGGGTGCTTGGTCTAGCCAACTAGGTCAGGCCATTGAGCGCTTTGATAGTGCCATGAAACGGCTGTGCCGATTAGCTCAAGGTGGCACGGCCGTGGGGACCGGCATTAACGCTCCTATCGGTTTTGCTGATCAGGTCGCCCAAGAGCTGAGCGAACAGACCGGGTTGATGTTTACCCCTAATGACAGCTTCTTTGCCAGCCTCTCGTCTCAGGATGCGGCGGTAGAGCTCTCGGGGCAGTTGAAAGGCTTAGCCTGCGTGATTATGAAAATAGCCAACGACCTGCGCTGGATGAATTCGGGGCCGCTGGCGGGGCTGGGCGAGATTGAGCTCGAGGCGTTACAGCCCGGTAGCTCAATTATGCCTGGGAAGGTTAATCCTGTTATTCCTGAGTCAGCCGCCCAGGCCGCTGCACAGGTTATTGGTCTGGATACCGCGATTACCGTGGCCGGGCAGAGTGGTAACTTTCAACTGAACGTGATGTTGCCGTTGGTGGCTTCCAACTTATTAACGTCTATAAGCTTGATGAGTAATACCGCTCGATTGCTGGCTGATCGTGCGATTGCCACCTTTAAGGTTCGTGAAGATAACCTGGAAGGCCCGCTGGCCAGAAATCCCATTTTGGTAACGGCGCTAAATGGCGTGATTGGCTATAACGCCGCCGCCGCTGTCGCCAAAGAGGCTTACCAGGCGGGGAGGCCAATTATTGATGTGGCTGAGGAGAAAACTGACCTTGACCGGGAGACGCTAGAGCGGCTGCTGGATCCGGTCGCGTTAACGCACGGAGGCATTCCTGAGTAACACGTTTAAGGTCAGCTATCTTTAGGCCAACCGCGTTCAGGTTTCCTGCTTTTCGGTTTTACCTTCCTGAATCGTTTCGCTGGCCTCACTGCGCTCCTCAGCATCGGCTTCGGGCGTTTCATGCTCATCTTGACGCGAAGGGCGGTAGCAAAAGGTGGCCAGTATCGGAAAGTGGTCGGAGCCGAAGTAACTCAGGCGCTGCATGCCGACTAAGGTGAAGTGTTCGGTCACAAAAATGTGGTCAAGGGGCCAGCGCAACACGGGATATTTGGCGTGGAAGGTGCTGAATAAACCACGTCCCCGGCGTGGGTCGAGCATGCCGCCAACGCGGCAGAAAAGTCGCGTAGTGCGCGACCACGCTACATCGTTCAGATCCCCGGCGACCAACGTTGCTTGGGGATCTTCATGAATTTTCTTGCCGACCAATAGCAGTTCAGCATCCCGCCAAAGGGATTTTTCACTCTCACTGGGGGCCGGTGGACGGGGATGTAACGCGTAAAAGCGAATGCTATCGCCGTTAGCAAGCGTCACTCGGGTGTGAATAGACGGGATGTCGTCCTGAATTAGCCACTCCACCGAGGTGTTAGAGAGCTCCAGGTGCGAGTAAAGGTGCATGCCGTAAAGGTTGTCGAGCGGGATTTTAACGCTGTGCGGCCACTGCTCTGCGAGAGCCGGATCTAACTGATCTTGCCACCACTGGTCTGACTCCAGGGTCAGTACTATGTCGGGCTGATGCTGTTTAATCATATCGATCAGCGCTTGGGCCTGCCGGTTAGGGGTCAGTACGTTAGCGATCAGCAGCGTGATCGTTTTATCTGAATCGTTACTCTTCGCCGCCTTGACCTGCACCGGCCACAGCGGTGTCCAGGGCAGAATATAGTAGACTTGAAACAGTAAAGTGATGCCTGAGGCGAGCAGGGCTACCCATAGCCAAGGGCCAGGCTCAACGAAGATAGCGGCTAATAGCCAAGTGATTAAAGCTAGGCAAGCGATCTGCAGGCGTGGAAATTCAAAACTGCGGATCCACCACCAGTGTAAATGTATCCTTGCAATCAGCGTCGCCAATAACAGTACGATCGCTATGTTTCCTAGCAAAATACCCAGCATGGTTTATCTCCCTATAGAACACCCAGCACCTTGAAGCGCTAAGCCTAGCGCTAGAAGGTCACAGGTGTCGAATTGAGCCTCTATTCGTAATGGGTTTAAGGCTGGCGGGAGAGGGCGTGCAATGGAAAAGAACTTGCAATTCAGTGATAAGAGCGTAAGATATGCATCCGTTGCAAGGCGCGCGGCTATCCAATAGCCTATCTCAGAAAGTGCAATAGAACAGATAGCGCAATAGAACCATAGCTCAGTTGGTTAGAGCGCCACGTTGACATCGTGGAGGTCGGCGGTTCAAATCCGCCTGGTTCTACCAGCCTTATGCCACACCTCTTTTCAGGACCATAGCTCAGTTGGTTAGAGCGCCACGTTGACATCGTGGAGGTCGGCGGTTCAAATCCGCCTGGTCCTACCAGCTTTTATCAGAAACGCCCCAGGCAGTGATGCTTGGGGCGTTTTTGTGTGGGTGTTATATGGCGTTTTTTATTTTGTAGACTATAGCTTTTAACTAGCTCTTTGAATTAGGTCGGGCAGGTCAGTTTGGCGCATAAACGTTGCTACCAGGGCCTCAATGCCTGCTTGGTCTTGTTGTGTGAAGCGCGCCTCCAGCGGGCTATCCAAATCCAGTACGCCCCATAGGTTGCCATCGACTACGATGGGAATCACCAGTTCAGAGCGAGAGTTGGCGTCGCAGGCAATATGGTCGGCAACCGCGTGTACGTCGTCCACTCGCTGGGTAGTTTGTTGGCGAGCAGCCGCGCCGCATACGCCTTTGCTAAAGGGAATCGGGTGGCAGGCGGGCTGCCCCTGAAAAGGGCCTAGACCTAACACATCAGGCTGGCGTTGAAGGTAAAAGCCTACCCAGTTTAAGTCGCTAAGCTGTTGGTGAATAAACGCACAGGTTTGCGCGCTGTTGGTGAGCCAATCACGTGTATCGAGCAGCGCTTCAAGCTGTCGATTGAGAAGAGGGTAGTCAACACTGTTTTGCATGAGGGATCCTTTGCTACAAACGCAACAGGCCGACACTTTTGCATTTGGGGTTACCTATGCGTGTCGGCCTGACGTCATCTATTGATGGCTTGCGGTATTACTCGATCCAGCCAGGAACTGCTGCGCCTTTGAATAGTTCTTCGGCTTTCTCGATCACTTCATCACGCTGATAGGCGTCGACCAGTTGACGAATCTCTTCACGCTCTTCGTCACCGCCGCGAACCGCGATCAGGTTGACGTAAGGAGACTCGGGGCCCTCTTTGATCAAGGCGTCATCCAGGCTTAGGCCAGCAGGCTGAGCGAAGGTGTTGTTGATGAACGCCATGTCGACATCGGGCAGCACGCGGGGGAGCTGGGCGGCTTCAATTTCGCGGAAACGGAAGTCGCGGGGGTTTTCAGCGATATCGATCGGTGTTGATTCGAGAAATTCTGGATCGTTAAGGGTGATCAGGCCTTCGTTGTGCATCAGGATCAGCGCGCGACCTTCATTTGAAGGGTCATTGGGCAGTGCGATTTGTGCGCCGTCAGGCAGGTCGTCGATACTGTCGTATTTTTCTGAGTAAGCACCAATCGGGTATACGAAGGTGTAACCAGCGATTGCCAGGTCATAGCCACGATCGTCGACCATCGACTGCAAATAGGGTTCATGCTGGTAGGCATTGGCATCTAGGCTGCCGTCTGCAAGGGCTGCGTTCGGGGTAACGTAGTCAGTGAACTCGATGATTTCTACATTAAGGTCGTACTCTTCTTTGGCAATGCGCGCCGCAACTTCCATCACTTCTGTTTCAGGGCCCGCAACGGTGCCCATTTTGATGCTGCGCGTTTCAGCATTGGCGACGTTGACGGCAAGCGCCAGGGCGGTAAGGCTGCCAATAATCAGTTTTTGCATGAATCTCTCCAGTGGCATTTTGATAGATGGTGCAATGATGCGGCAATAAAAAACCTTTGTCTAATGCATTTTGGTTATAATGGATGACAAATAAACGAGTGGCTATTTGCGATCGCTTTTGCGTACCAAGTAGTCGCCCAGACTCTGAAAACCCTGCACCATGACGACCAAAATCACCACGGTAATCAGCATGATGGTTGGGTTGAAGCGGTTATAGCCGTAGCGGATACCTAAGTCGCCGAGACCGCCGCCGCCCACTGCGCCGGCCATGGCTGAGTAACTTACCAGTGTGACAACAGTAATGGTTAAGCCCGTCATGATCCCGCCGCGAGCTTCCGGAATCAGTACCTTGCGAATAATTTGCCAAGGCGTTGCGCCCATAGCTTGGGCGGCTTCAATTAATCCTGGCGAGATTTCATTAAGTGCAGCCTCGACAAGCCGAGCGACAAACGGAATAGCGGCAATCGTGAGCGGTACCGACGCGGCATTAATGCCAATCGAGGTGCCCACCAACATGCGCGTAAAAGGAATGATCGCTACCATCAAAATAATAAACGGGATGGAGCGACCAACGTTGGTAATAATGCTCAGTACTTGATTAAGTACGGGCTTCGCCAATATTTGCCGTGGGCGTGTAACGTACAGCATTACCCCAAGGGGCAAGCCGACGAGGGTAGAAATAAGCCCTGAAACGGCCACCATATAAAGGGTATCCAGCGTGGCCTGTAAAATGAGATCAATCATTGCGCTGGACATGGCCGAGTACCTCCACTTGCAGTTGATGAGATTCGAGATAGTGCATGGCTTGCTGGGTTTGCGTCGGAGAGCCGAGTAGTTCCGCAATCATCAGGCCCAGGGTGCGCTCCTGAATCGACTCTACTTTTGCTTGTAAAATGCTGACATCGACCCCGCACTCTCGAGCAAGGCGGGAAATCAGCGGCGTCGAGACTGCATCGCCAGAGAAGGTTAGGCGTACCACGGGGTGGGTGTTTTCGCCTGGGGCATCAAGGAGTCTCTCAATCAGCTCTTTGGGCGGTGTTAGCTGGAGGAAGTCGTTAAGAAACTCACGACCAAGCTGGGTACGCGGAGCGGTAAAGAAGTCGCCGACTTCAGCGTCTTCCACCAGTTCGCCGTCCGAGATCAAACTCACCCGGTGGCAAATCGATTTGACCACTTCCATCTCGTGGGTGATCAGCAGGATGGTAATGCCCAGTTGGTGGTTAATATCGCGCAGCAGTTCCAGTATTGAACTGGTGGTTTGTGGGTCTAGCGCAGAGGTTGCCTCATCACAGAGCAACACCTGCGGCTTGCTGGCTAGCGCCCGGGCGATCGCCACACGCTGTTTTTGACCGCCGGAAAGCTGAGCAGGGTACTGGTTGGCCTTATCTGCCAGGCCTACCATCTCCAGGAGCGGAATAACGCGATCGCGTACGGTGTGGCGTTTTTGCCCCATTAGTTCTAGAGGCAGGGCAACGTTGTCGAACACCGTGCGTGTGGTCAATAGATTAAAGTGTTGAAAAATCATGCCAATACGGTGACGCGCACGATTAAGCGCGGCGTTACTCAGCTGGGTCATTTCCTGACCATCGACCGTGACGCTGCCGCTCGTGGGGCGCTCTAAGAGATTAACGCAGCGAATTAGCGTTGATTTACCTGCGCCGGAGAGGCCGATGACGCCGTGAATAGTGCCTTTGGGCACACTGAGAGTGGCATTTTTGAGTGCATGAACGGCATTTGCGCCGCTGCCCTTGTTGTTACTGAAATAGGTTTTACTGACGTTGCTAAGTTCAATCATAGCGTCTGCCTTAACGGTAGGCCGAAGACGGAGTGCGGGATGCGAGCTGGGGGAGGGCCAGTATCGAATAGAAAATAAAAAAGGCCACCCCAATGGGTGGCCATCAACGCTGGACACACCCGTTTAGCTGCACTTCACTCAATCAGTAGGCTAAATACTAAGCCATAGACTAGGTGGACGCCCGCAATCTGGGTACAAATCGGCGTCATTACATTTGCGGCAAAATTTTAAAGATAGGTCGCTGCCTTGTCAATTTTATCCATCTGATTTTATGTTGTAAGTCGCCAAGTCAGCATTATTTTCTGATTTTTATAAATATTTAAGTTTTTAGTTCTGTGCGTGCGTTTTTAAAGATGTGCAGCTGGATGAAGTTACCTTGAGTTGAAAGCAGCCATAGAAAAGTCAATGGCGTAGAATGGCGGGATCAAGAAACCCTCAAGGCAGAATGCACGCCGGTGAGGGAGCAGTAGGAAGCTTGCGCCATTCATTGAGCGCTTTTGCTACTTGCTCTTTACGACTTATTTGAATTACACGGCTTTTTTATTAGATGAGGAGAAAGCGCCTTATGTTTACTGGCATTGTGCAAGGGGTAGCCAGGGTTGTGGCGGTACGCGAGCTGGATGATTTTCGCGTGCATGTGTTGGAAATGCCCCCCGCGATGCGCGAAGGGCTTGAGGTCGGAGCGTCTGTTGCTCATAACGGCGTTTGCTTGACGGTAACGGCCATAGAGGGGGATAGCGTTAGTTTTGATTTGATGCGTGAAACGCTGCGATTGACTAATCTTGGTGCAATCACCCCTGGGCAATGCGTCAATATAGAGCGCGCGGCGCGCTTTGGTGATGAGATAGGCGGACACTCCATGTCAGGCCACATCATTTCCATGGCAGAAGTGGTGGCCATCGAAGAGGCGCCCAACAACCGTCGGCTATGGTTTTCGCTGCCGGAACGACTAGGCCGATTCGTGTTTGAAAAGGGCTATATCGGGGTGGACGGTATTAGTTTGACCATTGGGGATGTACGCCCCACTGAAAGTGGGGATGTGGAGTTCAGCGTCAATTTAATTCCTGAGACACTGTCGCGTACCACGCTTCAGGATCGAGCCCCCGGGGATCAGGTCAATATTGAAATTGACCCGCAAACCCAGGTGATCGTTGAAACCGTTGAGCGAGTGCTTTCTCAAAAAAGCGGCGTTTAGTAAGTGACGCGGCAATGGCAATAATCAGCTTTTTTGGTTAATGGGTTGACCGATCGGTTAGTTCATGGCCTAAAGATTGCTAGACATTAGGCGGCGGGCGATTTCCGCCAACATTGGTCGCTACGCTGAGGCGCTCGCATCACAGCGAGCGTTTCGGTAGTATGTGCGGCTTTTCTCAGCACCAGAACGCATACTCATGCGGTGTTAGCGCTAAGGATAAAAAGATTCATGAAACTTCTGGATAACTATTTCAAGCTCTCCGAGCACAAAACCAACGTGAAGACAGAAGTTATCGCCGGGATCACCACCTTCCTGACGATGGCCTATATCATCTTTGTCAACCCGAGCATTTTGTCTGAAGCGGGGATGGACTACGGCGCAGTGTTCGTCGCCACTTGCCTAGCGGCAGCGATTGGCTGTTTCGTCATGGGGATGTGGGCTAACTACCCGATAGCTCAGGCGCCAGGCATGGGTTTGAATGCCTTTTTCACCTACGGCGTGGTGCTGGGGATGGGCTATACCTGGGAAGCTGCGCTGGGGGCGGTGTTCTTCTCAGGTCTAACGTTCTTCTTGTTGAGTATTTTTAAAATTCGCGAGTGGATCATTAACTCCATTCCTATGACGTTACGGTTGGGGATCGCCGCTGGTATTGGCCTTTTCCTGGCAATGATAGCGCTTAAGAACGCCGGTATCGTGGTTGCCAACCCCGCGACCTTTGTTTCCTTAGGTGATCTTTCCCAACCCGCGGCTATTTATGCGCTGCTGGGCTTCTTTGTGATTACCGCGCTCTCTTACTTGCGAGTGACTGGTGCCGTCATGATCGGGATTTTGGGGATTACTATTGTTGCAATGGTGCTCGGCCATAATGAGTATGGGGGCCTGATGTCGATGCCACCCTCTATTGCACCTACCTTTATGGCGATGGATTTGATGGGCGCGCTGGATGTGGCGATGCTTAGCGTGATCTTTGCCTTCCTGTTTGTGGATCTATTTGATACCTCCGGCACCCTGGTAGGCGTTGCTCACCGCGGCAAGCTGTTGGACAAGGATGGCAAGTTACCGCGCATTGGTCGCGCCATGATGGCCGACAGCACCGCGTCAATGGCGGGTGCCGCCTTGGGTACTTCCACCACCACAAGCTACATTGAATCGACGGCGGGTATCGCTTCGGGTGGCCGTACTGGGTTAACGGCGGTAGTGGTTGGTGTTCTGTTCCTGATCAGCCTGTTCTTCGCTCCGCTGGCGGGTTCTATTCCGGCCTACGCTACCGCAGGTGCGCTTCTGTATGTGGCGGTATTGATGGCAGGAAGTTTGGCTCACGCGAACTGGGAAGACCCCACCGACGCCGCGCCGGTACTGATTGCCGCCCTGGCGATGCCGCTGACGTTCTCGATTGCCGAAGGTATTGCGCTTGGCTTTATTAGCTATGTAGCGATCAAGGCGTTGTCGGGCCGTTTTGCCGACCTGAATCCGGCGGTGATTATTTTGGCGTTGCTGTTTGCGACAAGATACCTTTTCTTGGTTTGATTGATCATTACCACTTTTTATTACTCAATGAGAGACGCGATGAGCATCTACGGCGACTACATTAAGTCCGTCATTCGCACGGTTCCCGATTGGCCTGAACAGGGCGTGAACTTTCGCGACATCACCCCGTTGCTGCAAAATAGCGCGGCCTTTCGCAAGCTGATCGATAGCTTCGTTCACCGCTATCAGGAAATGAACCTGGATGCCATCGCGGCCATTGATGCGCGTGGCTTTATTATTGGTGCGCCGCTCGCTTATGAGTTGGGTTGCAGCTTTGTACCGGTGCGTAAGAAGGGCAAGCTGCCTTTCAAGACCATCAGCGAGACTTATAAGCTGGAGTACGGACATTCAGAAGTGGAGCTGCACTCCGATGCGTTCCAGAAAGATGACCGTATCCTGCTGATGGATGACCTCATCGCCACCGGCGGCACCATGCTGGCCGCGGCCAACCTCATTCAGCGCAGCGGTGGTCAGGTGGTTGAGACCGCCACCATTATTGATCTGCCTGAGTTGGGCGGATCGCAGAAAATTCGCGATGCTGGTTTCAGTGTATTCGCAGTTTGTTCTTTCAACGAAGACGAGTAATGCCCCATGAGCAGCGATCGCTACCACCAACACTTCACTGTCTCCTGGGATCAGTTGCACCGTGATGTGCGCACCCTATGCCATCAAATGATCGAGCGTGATTTTAAAGGCATCGTAGCGATTACCCGCGGCGGTTTAATTCCCGCCGCGCTGATTGCTCGGGAGCTTAATATCCGGCTGATCGATACCGTGTGTATTAAAAGCTATGACCATATGGATCAGGGCGGTCTGGATATCATGAAGGGCGTCGATCATGACGGTGAAGGTTGGTTGCTGGTCGATGACTTGGTGGATACTGGCAAAACAGCGCGGGCAGTACGTAAAATGCTGCCTAAAGCTCACTTTGTGACTATCTATGCCAAGCCGGATGGTCGTCCCTTGGTGGATCAATACCTGACCGAAGTTGCCCAGCAGTGCTGGATTCAGTTCCCCTGGGATATGGGTGTTGCATACGTTGAGCCGCTTGTTGATCAAATGAAGAGGTAATAATGGCCAATCCACTTCCCGACGATTGGAGTCAGTGGCTGGGTAATGAGTTTCAGGCTGACTATATGCTGGCGCTAAAAGATTTTTTGGCGCAGCAAAAAGCTGCGAAGAAGATCATATATCCCCACTCAACGCAGTGGTTTCGTGCCTTTGAACTGACCCCGTTGAACGAAGTGAAGGTGGTTATTTTAGGCCAGGATCCCTATCACGGGCCCAATCAGGCTCACGGTTTATGCTTTTCCGTGCAGCCCGGCGTACCCGTGCCACCGTCGCTGGTCAATATCTACAAGGAGTTGGCCACTGATGTTGGTTTTACCCCCGTGCGCCACGGCCATCTGGAAGCATGGGCCAAGCAGGGCGTGTTGTTGTTAAACACTTCGCTGACTGTGGAGCAGGGCAATGCGGCATCTCATCGCGGTAAGGGATGGGAGCCCTTCACTGACCGCGCGATTGAAACCGTCAGCCAGCACGCGCCGCCGTGTGTGTTTCTGCTGTGGGGTAGTCATGCGCGCCAGAAGAAGGCGTTAATCGACCAAAGGCGCCATTTAATACTGGAAGCCCCGCACCCATCACCGCTCTCTGCGCATCGGGGCTTTTTTGGTACCCGGCATTTTTCCCAAGCCAATCAATTTCTTCAGGCGCAAGGGCGAGCACCTATCGAATGGCAATTGCCTGAAACCCCTTAACCTCGTAAGTGGTTGCGGGTAGAATACGCGCAATTTTGTGCCTAGCTGATGCAACCTTGGTTGCCATTCTGAATCCCCTGCAGTGAGGAAGTCCCATGAGTGTTTACGCCATTAACCATCCGCTTGTACAACATAAGCTGGGTCTGATGCGCGAAGTTGACCTGAGCACTAAGAGCTTTCGTGAACTGGCAGGTGAAGTCGCCAAGCTGCTGACCTATGAAGCAACTAAAGGTCTTGAGCTGGAAGATCATGAAATCCAGGGATGGAACGGTGAGCCGATTGCAACGCGCCGATTAAAAGGTAAAAAAGTCACTGTCGTACCGATTCTGCGTGCCGGGCTCGGCATGCTGGAAGGCGTAACGGATCTAATCCCGAGTGCGCGGGTAAGCGTTGTAGGTCTTTATCGCGATGAAGAGACGCTACAGCCGGTGCCTTACTTTGCCAAGTTTGCCAACGATATCGAAGAGCGCATGGCGATCGTGATAGATCCCATGCTGGCCACCGGTGGTTCGATGGTCGCAACACTGGATATGCTGCGTGAGCGTGGCTGTGAGCATATGAAGGTGATCGTGCTCGTCGCGGCCCCTGAAGGTATCAAGCGGGTGCAGGACGCTTACCCCGATATTGAAATTTACACCGCCTCAATCGATGACCGCCTCGACGAAAATGGCTACATTGTCCCCGGATTAGGTGACGCTGGCGATAAGATTTTCGGAACGCGCTAAGCATCGTTATTGACATTGCCCCTTACGCTTAGGGCCTGTTGACGTTTCATCGCGAACCGCGTTGCCCCACAAAGCGCACCAGACAAGGCGCAAAACGCAGGGAAGGGTGGTTCCCTTTTCAAGTTTTGCAACGCCGTATGGCGCGCTTTGTGGGGCAACCCGAAGGGCTGGGCCCGTTTTTATCCGCGGCGGCGTTAGTCGTCGTTCATTTGGAACCACCAAACCTCTCTCCTCCTGCCTTGCCGCGAATAAAAACGGGCTCCAGCGCGGCCGCGAGTGAAACGTCAACAGGCCCTGGCGTCAGGGGCATTTTTTTGCACACCTACAATCGAATAATCACTAGGAATTCACTTATGCGTGAAGCTGCCAGTCAGGCTGAGTCGTGGCCAAAAGTCATTTTAACCGGCGCACAAATGCTATTTGTGGCGTTTGGCGCCTTGGTGTTAGTACCGCTTTTGACAGGACTCGACCCAAGCGTTGCGCTGTTCACGGCTGGGGTGGGAACCTTGGTATTTCATGGGGTCACCAAGCAGAGTGTGCCGGTGTTTTTAGCCTCATCGTTTGCCTTTATAGCGCCTATTCAAGGCTCTGTGGCGAGCTTTGGCGTTTCGGCAACCATGGGCGGGCTAATGGCAGCGGGGCTGGTCTATGTGGCGATCTCTCAGGTTGTGCGCTTAAAAGGCACCGCTTGGCTGCATCGCTTGCTGCCCGCTGTGGTGGTGGGCCCGGTGATTATGGTGATTGGCCTGGCGCTGGCGCCGGTGGCAGTAAGCATGGCGACCGGTGAAACCAGCGACAATATCGGCTATGGCGCGGCGATTTTCTTATCAATGACCAGCTTGCTAGTCACGCTTGTGTTGGCCGTTTTTGGTCGCGGGCTACTTCGCCTAGTGCCGATTATGGGGGGCATTATCACCGGCTATTTTTTAGCGTTGCTGATGGGGGTAGTCGACTTTACGCCAGTGCATGAGGCGGCGTGGTTATCGATTCCCAGCTTTACCGCACCCAGTTTTCACTGGGCTGCCATTCTGTTTATGATTCCGGTCGCGATTGCCCCAGCGGTAGAACACATTGGTGATATGGTGGCCATTGGTTCGGTGACCCGCAAAAACTACCTGGAAAAGCCTGGCCTGCATCGAACTCTGTTAGGCGATGGGCTGGCGACCAGCGTAGCAGCGCTGTTCGGCGGGCCGCCGAATACTACTTACTCGGAAGTCACCGGAGCGGTAACGCTTACTCGGGCATTTAATCCCAAGTACATGATTGTTGCCGCGATTATTGCCATTGTGCTGGCGTTTGTGTCCAAGCTTGGCGCGTTGCTGCAGACCATTCCTGGCCCGGTAATGGGCGGTATAATGACGCTGTTGTTTGGCTCCATTGCGGTGGTCGGTATGAACACACTGGTACGTGCAGGACAGTCGCTGACGGCGCCGCGCAACTTGGTCGTGGTTTCGCTGATACTGGTGTTCGGGATTGGCGGCATGCAGTTTGGTGGAGGCCAGTTTACGCTGCAGGGCGTTAGCCTGGCCGCTTTGGTGGGTATTGCGTTGAACTGGCTATTACCCCGTGAGCAAGAGGGCGAGTAGAGTCATCCTCTATAACGCTGTGTGAATCGTTAGAATGGTAGCGTGAGTGATCATCAGGAGTTTAGGCAGCATGGAAAACGAACTAACCGCACCTTTTCCCATACTGGGGATTGCTGCCTGGAGCGGTACCGGAAAAACGACGCTGCTAGAAAAGCTGCTGCCACGATTAAGGGAGTATGGCTTGAGCGTCGCTGTCATCAAGCATGCTCACCACTCGTTTGATGTCGACCAGCCCGGCAAGGATAGCTATAAGCTGCGTAGCGCAGGTGCCGCCCCGATACTGGTGGCTTCCCGTCAGCGCTTTGCGCTGATGCAGGAAACCCCTGACCAGGAAGAGCCTGATTTAGCCCAGCTAATTGCCATGATGGTGCCGCACAAACCTGACCTGGTGATTGTCGAAGGCTTCAAGGCTTGGCCGATTCCCAAGCTGGTGCTATACCGCGAAGGGATTGGCGATGTGGATATTTTAACCGGCCGATGGGTTGAGGCAGTCGCTCTCAGTGCGCCACCGCCTATCGACCTGGCGGCTTCGGTGGCTCAGTTAGATCTAGACGATAGCGAAGCGGTTGCACAATGGGTAGTGACCTGGTTAAGCGCTAAAAACGATACGATGTCTTCAAAAAATACGTCTTCAAAACATATGTCTTCAAAACAGCAATGGTGACAACATGCATCTGACCCACCTTAATACCCGTGGCGAAGCCAATATGGTGGACGTCGGCGATAAGCTGGAAACCCGCCGCGAAGCAGTCGCCTCCGGGCGCATTATAATGCAGCCTGAAACGCTGAAATTACTTAGCGAGGGTGAACTGCCCAAGGGCGATGTGTTGGCCACCGCGCGTATCGCTGGTATCCAGGCGGCCAAACGTACTCATGAGCTGATTCCTCTCTGTCACTCACTGGCGCTCTCCAAGGTTTCTGTTGAGTTCGATATTGATGTGGCCGAATCCTGCGTTCATGTGACCTCGCTGTGTCGCTTGAATGGACGCACCGGGGTCGAAATGGAAGCCCTTACCGCTGTCTCGGTAGCCTGTTTGACGCTTTACGATATGTGCAAAGCGGTCGATAAAGGTATGCGTATCGAGGCTATACAACTCGAGAGCAAGCAAGGTGGTCAGCGTGGCGACTACCAACGTATGAGCACCCAGGCGCCGATTGTTACCGGTGACGGCGTAGCCGGAGAAGTCAGCTTGGGGGAGCGCTGCCCTTCACCCTGTGTGCGGGTTAAGTTTTTAGCCGAACTGCGCGAGCGGGTAGGCGAAAGTGAGACCGTCGTGAGCCTCGATCAACTGGCTAGCCGCGACATTAGTGGATTAAAAGCCGCGCTGGCCGAGCAGGATAGTCGCTTTAAACAACTCACCGACCGGCGTACGCTGTGTGCGATTAATCAGGTCATGGCCAATGACGAGGCGTTAGTGACCGATGATGACGAAGTGGCGTTTTTCCCGCCAGTAACAGGGGGGTGAGGGTGGATAATAAGCTGGATATTAAAGTAACGATTCAAGCAGCCCCGTTTCCAATGGACTACGGCTATGACGATGCCTTGGCGGGGCGTAGTGATATTGGCGCGGTGGTGTGTTTTACCGGCTTAGTGCGTGATTTTAATGAAACGCCGGACGTCACAGGGTTAACGCTGGAACACTATCCGGGAATGACCGAGCGTACGCTGACGGAGATCGGTGAACAGGCTTGGCAGCGCTGGTCGCTCCAAGCGGTGCGGATTATTCATCGTGTCGGTTACCTGGGACCAGGCGATCCGATTGTGCGCGTACTCGTAGCCAGCGCACACCGGCGTGAGGCGTTCGAAGCCTGCGATTTTATTATGGATTGCCTGAAAACCCAGGCGCCTTTCTGGAAGAAAGAGCACTCTGCCCAGGGCGAGTATTGGGTCAAAGAGCGTCACTCTGATCAACAGGACGCAGCGCGGTGGGAGTGAAGTGCCGCGTCACTGTGCTCGTTGCACTGACACGAAACTGTCATTGCGAACGCAGTGAAGCAATCTCGGGGGTAGGCGCCACCGCTGGTTGAGATTGCCGCGTCGCTGCGCTCCTCGCAATGACATAATAAGAAGGCTCCTCGCAGTGACACGAAACTGTTATTGCGAACGCAGTGAAGCAATCTGGGTTTTATAGCCGTCGTTGAATGATGCCGCTCTAACGGTTAGCGGCACTTTCATACGCAGCAGGTTCTGGCATTTCGGCGGCCATAATCTGTAGATGCACGTCGGGAAGGTGCTGCATATGCTCCGCCAGCCACTGAACCATGCGAGGCTGTAATGCTTGGCGCAAGTCGGCAAGCGTCTCTGCTGCAATCTCCTCAAGCTGATCATCCAGCCAATCATTAAAGCTATCTTCATCCAGCGGGCTGGCCCCCGAGGCATCCAGCATCAAACGGCCAATACGCGCCCATCCAGTGTCAGTCGCCGTCACTGGCAGCGCTAAGTATAAGCTACCGCGACGGGCCTTGTTGGCGTCGTGCACGTCAAGACCAGGATGGGGCACCACGCTGTTTTGACTGACTATGCAGGGCGGCTGCGGATAGCGCGACTCACAGCGCAGCCCGTGACTGTCAAAGCAAATTAGATCGCCGTTCACCGGCGCCAATGGAGCGCTAATGCCTAGCTGTTTGGCAATAGTCTGATGAGCCTGCTGATGGCGTGCTTCGCCATGCACCGGTATGAGATGTTTTGGCCTGACCCACTGATACAGCTTGATCAGTTCATCCTGGGCGGGGTGCCCGGTAGCGTGCAGCTCAGGGTGGTTGAACTCGTCGTAGAGGTTGACACCTAAATGCGCCAAACGCTTTTTAAGCTGCTCAATGGGGCGTTCATTGCCAGGAATGGCTTTAGCCGAAAAAATAACGTTATCGCCCGGCTGAAGATCCACAAAAGGGTGGCGACCCTGGGCGAGACGCTGTAGCGCAGCACGGGGCTCGCCCTGGCTGCCGGTGGCGATAATCACCACTTCATCCGGGGGGAGATAGCCTAGGTCATGATTGGGCACCAGCGGCGGTAAATCATCCATATAGCCGAGCCCCCGGGCAACGCTGACCATGCGCTCCATTGAACGGCCCATCAAGCTAATGCGTCGGCCACACTTCTGAGCGGCGCGCCCTATCGCTAACACCCGGGCAAGGTTACTGGCAAAGCAGGAGACCACCACCCGGCCCTGGCAGTTGCCGAGGGTTTTTGTCAGGGCGCGGGCGACGTCCCCCTCGCTGCCGGAGTGCCCGGGCATGGGGGCGTTAGTGGAATCGCCCACTACCAAGTCAACCGGGGCAAGCGCCTTGAAGAGGGCTGCACTGATCGGCGTGCCGATAATCGGTTCAGGGTCGAGTTTCCAGTCGCCGGTATGTAAAACGCGATAGCCACCGGCCATCATTATTAGCGCACAGCTTTCGGGAATCGAGTGGGTTAAAAGTAAATAGCGCAGCGTGAATGGCCCGCTCTCTAGGGCCTCGCCAGGTTCAATGACATGGATAGCCGTACTGCTAAGCTGATGCTCGGCAAATTTTAGCCGCAACAGGTCCGCCGCCAGCGGTGTGGCGTAAATGGGGCAGTTCCACATCGGCCATAGCCAGGCTGCGGCACCAATGTGGTCTTCGTGACCATGGGTGATAAATAGCGCTTTGGGCACGATCCCTAGTGCTTTCGGCGTATCAAGATTGGGTACCTGCAGCGGCGAGTTGGGAAGATCCTGGCGGATCATCATGCCGCAGTCCACGGCTATCCAGTGATCGTCATAGCCGTATAGCGTTAGATTCATTCCAATCTCACCGCATCCCCCCAGCGGCAACATGCGCAGCGGTGGACGACGACGGGGACGAATTTGAACGCGTGGTGAATGCATCTGTTATGAAAAACCTAAAAAGTAGTGACTTAACTATACGGGAAGGCAGGGGCAGCTAACAATCATCCATGGCCTTCCGATACACTATGCGACCTAAGCCGCTGGTTTGTCATAATTAACTTAGCAATAGGTCAAGAGTAGCTCACATGTCTCATTATTATCGTTTAGTGGTTTCCTGTCCTGACCGGGTGGGTATTGTTGCACGGGTATCGAGCTTTATTGCCCAGCAGGGCGGCTCCATTACCGAAGCCAGCCAGCACTCCGATTTAGAAACCGGCTGCTTTTTTATGCGCTACGAAATTCTGGCGGATTCGGTAGGTATGTCGGCGGAAGCGCTGCGTGCGGCATTTGAACCGATAGCCAGCGAATTCAATATGCAGTGGTCGCTGGTGGATACCCAGCAGCGTAGGCGCGTAGTGCTGATGGTGTCGCGGGAGTCACATTGCTTGGTAGATCTACTTTACCGCTGGCAGGCGGGGGAACTGGATTGCGACATTGTCGGGGTTATCTCCAACCATGATGATATGCGTTCGCTGACGGAGTGGTACGGTATTCCTTATCACCATGTACCGGTCGACCCCGACAATAAGCAAGCATCGTTTGCCAAGGTTCAGGCCGAAATCGACAGTGCCCGCGCCGACTGCGTGGTGCTGGCGCGCTATATGCAAATACTGCCCCCTGAGCTGTGCGCGCGCTATGCGGGGCGAGTGATCAATATTCACCACAGCTTTTTGCCCTCTTTTGCCGGGGCTAAGCCCTACCACCAGGCCTACCAGCGGGGGGTTAAGCTGATTGGCGCTACCTGCCACTATGTGACCGAGGAACTCGACGCAGGCCCCATCATCGAACAGGATATCCATCGCGTTAGCCACTGTCATACGCCTACTGATCTAGTCCGCTTTGGTCGTGATGTGGAGAAAGCCGTGCTCGCTCGCGGTTTGCGTTGGCACTTAGAGGATCGTGTGTTGGTGCATGGCAACAAGACAGTGGTATTTAGCTAAGTACTCTATAATGCCCGCCCATCAACCTGAGAGGCCGCCATGTCATTTGCGCAAAGTGTATTATCGCCCTGGGCGCTGCTGCTCACCTGGCTACTCTCGTTAGCAGTGATCGCATGGGCGCTTTGGGGGCGTCCCTGGCAGGTGTTGATAGCGGATTCAGCGCTTCAGCACCGCTGGCTGGGTGCTACGCTGGCGGTGATGCTGATGTGGCAGCTTCGTGCCCAGGCTGTTGATTGGCTAACGCTACACCTTGTTTTTACAGTATTGATGACACTCGTTTTTAAAGCGCCATTAGCGCTGATTAGCAACGTGCTGATCAACATTGCCATGGTGGTGATTGGCCGCAATGAGTGGATGTTGCTGGGGGCAAATGTGCTGGTTACCGGGATCGTCCCGGCGGCCGTTATTGGCACGGTATGGCGGCTGGTAGATCGCCGCCTGCCGGATAACTTGATGGTATTTCTGTTTGCCTGCGGCTTTTTTGGCGCGGCGCTGGCAACGCTGGGAGGAGGCTTGGCGGCGGTAGTGCTGATTATCGTCGCGGGTACAGACCCTGAGGCGATCTATCTCGCCCAGGAGTATGCGCGTTTTTTACCACTGCTAATGCCTTCAGAGGCATTTATTACTGGCATGCTGCTGAGCATCCTGCTGGTCTATCACCCAAACTGGGTGGCCACCTTCAATGACCACCGCTATATCGACCTGCAGTAGCGGATTTGTTAGCCGAGTGCCTGGCCGTTGCCACCACGAATTACGCCGACTCCAACGCCTTCAATATCGAGCGCTTGAGAGCGCAGGTCGATTTCAATGGGCGCAAAATCAGGGTTCTCTGCAAACAGCGTCACTTGATGCCCCTGGCGTTTGAAGCGTTTAACCGTTACTTCATCGTCCAGGCGGGCAACCACGATCTGGCCATCGCGAACCCGGTCAGTGCGATGAACCGCCAGTAAATCACCTTCCAAAATGCCAATATCCTTCATGGAAAGGCCGCGTACGCGCAGCAGATAGTCAGCTTTGGGAGTGAAGTACTCGGCCGGTAGCGGGCAGTAGCGATCAATATGTTCGGCGGCCAAAATGGGGCTGCCGGCAGCTACTTCCCCGATCACAGGCAGGCCAGTGGGTGGGGCTTCCACGTTGGTTGTGGGTAAGGCGGTGACTGCGCTATCCAGGACTTCTTGAGGTTCCTGGTTGGGCAGGCGGATGCCGCGAGAGGTGTTGCGGATAATGCGAATAACACCTTTGCGTTCCAGCGCGCGCAGGTGCTCTTCAGCCGCATTGGGTGAGCGGAAGCCAAGTGCTTTGGCAATCTCGGCGCGGGTAGGAGGGTAGCCAAATTCGCCCATGGTCTTAACGATAAAATCAAACACGTGCTGTTGGCGAGCGGTTAGCGGACGCGACATACCAGACTCCATAAATAGTGAATAGACAGTAACAAGTTAAATGTCGACTTAATCAATAAGTGTTTAAGTATACAGTATGTTCCTCTGTCCAGTATATGGCTTGTCAGTGCCTATTGCCGATGTCTATGCAATTTTTCTAATCGTTTGAAACTAAGTTTCTGCTTATTTAATACGTCACATTTTGTCAATAAATCAAGCGTTGAGCCCGCCTACGTTATGGCATAGTATTTTGCTATGTTTTAAACACCTGTTTCCCTGGAGAGCGACATGGCTCAATCTGATACGGTGACCCGTATACTCGACACCGCCGAGGTGCTGTTTGCAGAGCGGGGTTTTGCTGAAACTTCGCTGCGCAACATCACTAGCAAAGCGCGGGTTAACTTAGCCGCTGTTAATTACCATTTTGGTTCCAAAAAAGCCTTGATTCAGGCCGTTTTTGCCCGCTACCTGGATCCGTTTAGTCAGCGCTTTCATACTGCTCTAGATGAGCTCGAGGGCCAACACGCCGGGCGCGTTATCCCGCTGGAAACACTGCTCGAGACCATGGCAACTACCGTTCTCGCGGTGCCCGCCGAGCGCAATAGTTTGAAAGTGTTTATGCGCCTGCTGGGTCTTGCCTACAGTCAAGCACAGGGACATCTAAGACGTTATATCCAGGAAGAGTATGGCGATGTGTTTACACGCTTCACCGAGCTTGTGCGCAAAGCAACGCCGGATCTGCCTGACGCCGAGCGTTTTTGGCGGCTACACTTTGTGCTCGGCACGGTAATCTTTACCCTGTCTGGCCTCGATGCGCTACGCGATATCGCGGAGAAGGATTACCACGAGCAGGTCTCTGTGCGTGATTTGGTCAGGCGATTGCTCCCGGTAGTGGTGGCTGCTATGAATGCGCCGTTACCCATAGCCCTTGACGGTGCCAAGCCAGAAGAAGGAAAACATGCGAACTCCTACGCTAGCTGAGCTACCTCCAACGGAACATATCTGGCTGGAGATCGATACTACCGAACAGTTGCTGCGCTGTTGGCGAGGGCCAAAAGTGCTCCATGAGTGTTCTATTTCATCCGGTGCTGCCGGAAGCGGGGAGCGCAACGGCAGTGGTAAAACCCCCCGCGGGTGGCACTATGTGCGCGCGGCCATTGGCGGTGATATGCCCGAAAATGCGGTGTTTCGAGGTCGCCGCTGGACGGGCGAGACATTTTCGCCCGAACTCGCCGAAGAGCATCCAGAGCGTGACTGGATTCTGACCCGCATACTGTGGCTGTGTGGCTTGGAAAAGGGCGTGAACCGCGGTGGTCAGGTGGACTCGCAACGGCGCTATATTTACCTGCACGGGACGCCGCCTGACGAGCCCATGGGCGTTGCTGCGTCCCACGGCTGTATTCGTTTACGCAATAGTGATTTGCTCTATATCTTTTCGTTAGCGTTGCCGGGCACCCCTGTTTGGTTGCACGGTGGACGCCAGTCCTTTGACTGATCAGATTTTGACACCGCTAGACGATCGTCTAGAATCATCGCCCCTTTTCATGGACCTATCACGATGACTCAACCGTTAGGCCCGGTCATGCTTGACCTTGAAGGCCCAAAATTGACGGCTGCAGAAAAACGCTTGCTGCTAGAACCGACGGTAGGGGGCGTAATTTTGTTTGCCCGCAACGTTGAAAATGGCTATCAGGTTCGCAAGCTCTGCAGCGATATTCGCCGTGTGCGTGCTGATTTACTGCTTGCCGTGGATCAAGAAGGCGGTCGCGTTCAGCGCATAAAAGAGGGGTTAACACGCCTGCCTGCCATGGCGCGTATCGGCGAGTGTTACCGCGCTGCCCAGGGAGAGGGGCTGGCGTTAGCTAAAGATGCCGGCTGGTTGTTAGGGATGGAGATGGCTGCCTGCGGTCTGGATCTGAGCTTCGCCCCGGTACTTGATGTGGAGAGCGGTCTATCCAGCGTTATTGGTGATCGTAGTTTCAGCAGTGACCCACAGCACGTAGCCCAGCTGGGCAATGCATTTATTCAGGGGCTTCACGATGCCGGTATGGCCGCTGTGGGTAAGCACTTTCCCGGCCACGGTGGTGTCGCGGCGGACTCACACGTTGCATTGCCGATAGACGATCGCCCGCTAGAAGTGATGAAACAGCACGATCTTGTGCCCTTTACCCAGTTAGCTTCACAGTTAGATGGGATTATGCCCGCACACGTTATTTATAGTGCTTTTGATACGCGCCCAGCAGGCTTTTCACCCAACTGGTTGGGCATGCTGCGGGAATCGCTAGGCTTCAAAGGCTGCATTTTTTCAGATGACCTGAGTATGGCCGGCGCCCACGAGGCGGGAGACCCCAAAGCGCGTGCCCAGGCAGCGCTGGCAGCAGGCTGCGATATGCTGCTGGTATGTAATGACCGAGCCTCCGCGCTTGAAGTGATGGAGGCATGCCACGGAATCAATTCTAAGCGCCCCGCTAAGTTGCGCTATAGCCGTGCGCGCCCAGACCTAGATGCGCTGAGTGCATTGGGCCGTTGGCGTCGTACTCACGCTAAGCTGGAAGCGCTAGCGGATAAGCCCCAGTTCAGCGCGGAAGCCGAGTAAGCCCAGTGCGGAAGCAGAGTAAGCCCAGCGCTGAATAAATCTCTTACTTAAATAAATGAAGTTTTAACCCGCCGTGGAGTTGGTAGATGTCAAAGTTGGATAAAGAAGCATTAGAGTCGCTGGACTCGATGCGTGAGCTGATGGATAACGCCGACTGCCTAATTTCTCAGCAAGAGGTAGAGCGGGCGCTGGATCGTATGGCGGAAGAGATTACTCGGGATTTAGGCGATAAACTGCCGGTTTTTTACTGCGTAATGAATGGTGGCTTGATTACCACCGGTCATCTGCTTACCCGCTTGGGCTTTCCGTTGGAAGTAGATTATTTGCATGCCACTCGTTACCGCAACGAGCTGCGCGGCGGTGAGCTTTTTTGGCGCGTTTCCCCTGAAGTGCCCATGGCGGGCCGTCACGTAGTGATTGTTGACGATATCCTGGATGAGGGGGCGACCCTGGCGGCCATTTTGGCTTACTGCGAAGAGGCCCAGGCCGCCAGCGTTACCACCGCGGTGTTGGTCGATAAACAGCACAACCGCAAAGCAGTGCCTGGGTTGAAAGCCGACTACTGCAGCCTGGAAGTTGCCGACCGTTATGTGTTTGGCTTTGGTATGGATTACAAAGGCTACTGGCGCAACGCGCCGGGAATTTTTGCCCCCAAAGGCATGTAATCCACTGGGGGCTTGCGTAGTTTTTGTAGTAGTTTTTACATTAGCGGGGCGAGAAACGCCTCGCTAAGCCGGTTTCAGCAATCATCCGCGTTGAAATCTCCTCCACCGAGAAGCGTGTCGCATCGATGAAGGGAATGTGCATGGTGCGGTAGAGCGACTCGGCCTGTTCCACTTCTTGTAGGCACTGATCCATCGAGCTATAGCGGCTATTGGGGCGTCTCTCGTTGCGAATTGCCGACAAGCGTCGCGCATCGATGGTTAACCCAAACAGCTTTTGCCGATGGGGCACGAGCGCCTTGGGTAGCTTCAGCATGCCATCTTCGTCTAAATCGTCTTCCGTCAGCGGGTAGTTAGCCGCCCGAATGCCAAACTGCAGCGCCAGATAAAGCGAGGTAGGTGTTTTGCCGCAGCGCGAGACGCCAACCAGGATGATATCCGCTTTATCGTATTGGTGGGTGCGTGCACCGTCATCATTATCCAGCGCGAAGTGGACGGAGTGGATACGATCCATGTAGACATCATCGCTGCCTATCGAGTGAGTGCGCCCAACGCTGTAGGAGGAGTGGGTCTCTAGTTCTTGCTCTAAGGGCTCCAGAAAGGTGGAAAAAATATCGACCTTAAAGCCGGACGCCTTACGAATAACGTCGCGTATTTGTTGATCCACAATGGTGTCAATGATAATGGGGCGATGACCATCCCGGTTGGCTGTCGACTCAATAATCGCTGCTAACGCCTGCGCTTTTTCCAACGTATCGATATAGGGCTTGGTCTGCATATCGATCTCAACATCGCTGAACTGGGCCAGCAAGCTACGTCCTAAACTTTCCGCCGTGATGCCGGTACCATCTGAAATAAAAAAAGCCGTACGTTTCATAACTAAGTCCACGGGTGAGTGATACGGCTATTGTGAGCCGAGCTGTTTGTCAGCACAACGTGTCATCATTGGGCGTTTTGGCGGGCTCAAATGTATCTGACTACATAAATAGCCCAAAAAGCCCTGCTGTTGTAAAAATCCTCCACTCTCTTCGCTATTAGACCAATGGCGAATATATTGGCGTGGTGCTAGGGTGTCCCAATCAATTATCCATGATCGTCAAGGTCATGCAGATATCTATGAGCGAGGGGGTTACGTGGAAGAGTACATTCTGTGGTTCGATCAGCTGGGCATGGCGGACGTCGAACGCGTAGGTGGTAAAAACGCCTCGCTGGGTGAAATGATTTCTAACCTGTCCGGTGCTGGCGTGACGGTTCCTGGCGGTTTTGCCACCACCGCCCACGCTTATCGTGAATTTCTCTCCCACGAAGGATTAAACGAGCGCATTAATGCCACCCTGGCCCGTCTGGACGTCGATGACGTTAAAGCGCTGGCTGAGGCGGGCCGCAATATACGCCAATGGATCATCGATACGCCGCTACCTCCTACCTTTGAATCGGCCCTGCGCGATGCCTACGGCCAGCTGCAGCAACAGCACCCGCAACTGAAAGTAGCCGTGCGCAGCTCAGCCACCGCGGAAGATCTACCCGACGCTTCCTTTGCAGGCCAACAGGAAACCTTCCTGAATATCGAAGGCTTCGACAATATCAAGCGTGCAGTGCACGAGGTTTTTGCCTCGCTGTTTAACGATCGTGCGATCTCCTACCGAGTGCACCGTGGCTACGCCCACGAAAATGTTGCCTTGTCGGCGGGCGTTCAGAAAATGGTGCGTTCAGAGACCGGTGCGGCAGGCGTTATGTTTACCCTGGACACCGAATCCGGCTTTAAAGACGCCGTTTTTGTCACTGGCTCCTGGGGCTTGGGCGAAACCGTGGTGCAGGGTGCAGTCAATCCCGACGAGTTCTACGTGCACAAGCCGACCCTGGCGGCGGGCCGCCCGGCGGTGCTGCGCCGTAATTTAGGTTCCAAGCTGATCAAGATGGTTTATGGGCAGGATGCCAGCGCCGGTAAATCGGTTGAGACCGTCGATGTGCCCCATGCCGACCGCGGCCGCTTCTGTATCAACGATCAGCAAGTGATGGATCTGGCCCGACAGGCGATGACTATCGAGCAGCACTACCAGCGGCCCATGGATATTGAGTGGGCGTTGGATGGCGATGATGGTCGGCTTTACATCGTCCAGGCGCGTCCTGAAACGGTGGTCTCTCAGCAGGAGGGCGGTAAACTCGAGCGCTTCCAGCTGCGTGAAAAGGGTCGTACGTTAATAACCGGCCGAGCGATTGGTCAACGTATTGGCCGGGGTACCGTCAAAGTCGTGCTCAGCCCTGATGACATGGATAAGATCCATGATGGCGATATCCTGGTCACCGATATGACCGACCCGGATTGGGAGCCGATCATGAAACGTGCTTCCGCGATCGTCACCAATCGCGGTGGGCGTACCTGTCATGCAGCGATTATCGCCCGTGAGTTGGGTATTCCCGCTGTCGTTGGCTGTGGTGATGCGACTACCCAGTTAAAAGAGGGTATCGATGTCACGGTTTCTTGTGCGGAAGGCGATACCGGCAATGTGTATGAAGGGTTGTTGGAGTTTGATTGCAAAGTCTCCAGCGTCGATGCGATGCCGGAAATCCCCTTTAAAATTATGATGAATGTGGGCAACCCTGACCGCGCCTTTGGGTTTGCCAGTCTGCCTCACGCAGGCGTGGGTTTAGCGCGTTTGGAATTTATCATTAACCGCATGATCGGCGTCCACCCTAAAGCGCTGTTGGAGTACGACACGCTGCCGGTTGATTTACAGCAGGTGATCGATTTACGTACTGCGGGTTACACCGACCCGGTCAGCTTCTATGTCGATAAACTGGTTGAAGGTATCTCCACGCTAGCGGCAGCGTTTCATCCCCAGCGCGTCATCGTGCGGCTGTCCGACTTTAAGTCCAACGAATACGAAAACCTGATTGGCGGCAAACTCTATGAGCCGGGGGAAGAGAACCCCATGCTCGGTTTCCGGGGGGCATCGCGCTACATTTCAGAGGCGTTCAGGCCCTGCTTTGAACTCGAGTGCCGAGCGCTCAAGCGGGTGCGTGAAGAGATGGGCTTCGAGAATATCGAAATCATGGTGCCCTTTGTGCGTACCACCGACGAAGCACGTGAGGTGGTAGAGCTGTTGGCGGCTAATGGCCTCGAACGTGGCGGCCCCACAGGGCTTAAAGTGATTATGATGTGCGAGCTGCCCGCCAATGCACTGCTGGCCGATGAGTTTCTGGAGTATTTTGATGGTTTCTCCATTGGCTCAAACGACCTGACCCAGCTAACGTTAGGGTTGGATCGTGATTCCGGCATCGTGGCGCATCTGTTTGACGAGCGTAATGGGGCGGTTAAAAAGCTCCTGGCCATGGCCATCCAAGCCTGTAAGGCGAAGGGCAAATATGTTGGTATCTGCGGACAGGGGCCGTCAGACCATCCTGACTTGGCTAAATGGTTGATGGAGCAGGGTATCGATTCTGTATCACTCAACCCCGATGCGGTGCTGGAAACCTGGTTTATGCTGGCAGGGCAAAAAATCGAGTAGTTATATTTATTTTAACTAATTTACGCCCGGCCATTGTGCCGGGCGTCGCTGTTTTTATAGGCTACTCTTTTGGAGTGGTTTTTTAACTTGTCATGGAGAGCGCTGAGATGTCACCAAAATCGGTTAAGTTTGCGCTACCTGTTCTGCTGGTAGCGCCATTGTATAGTTGGGGGTTTAGCTATGAGACGCCCTCCATTTCCCCTGAAAGCGAATCGGGCTATGAAGAGAAGCCCGGCTGGGAAGCCGAGTCATTTGCGGTGGCAGCAGCTAACCCGCTCGCCACCGATGCCGGTTACCAAGTACTTAAAGCCGGTGGTAACGCCATTGATGCGGCCATTGCGGTGCAGATGGTGTTGAACCTGGTCGAGCCTCAGTCCAGTGGTATTGGTGGTGGTGCTTTTTTGATGTACTTCGATGGCGATGAAGTGCGTGCCTACGATGGTCGTGAAACCGCGCCCCAAGGCGTTAACGGTGAGCTGTTTATGCAGGATGGCGAGCCGCTGGCGTTTAATGAAGCAGTGGTTAGCGGCCTCTCAGTGGGAGTGCCAGGCACGCTGCGTATGCTTGAGAAAGCCCACGCTGAGCACGGTGAGCTGGCCTGGGAAGAGCTGTTTATCCCGGCAATCACCCTGGCCGAGGAGGGCTTTGAGGTTAGCAATCGGTTGCATACCAGCTTGGCTGGTGATGAGTTTCTGCGCCAAGACCCAGTAGCGAGCCAGTTTTATTATGATTCAGACGGTGAGCCTATCGCCGTTGGTGAAACGCTCAAAAACCCAGCGTTGGCAGCCGTTCTTCGCCGCGTCGCTGAGCAAGGCAGCGTCGCCTTGTACGAAGGAGCCGTGGCACAAGACATCGTTGAGCGCGTTCAGAACCACCCTGAGCGTCCAGGCAGTTTGACGCTTGAGGATATGAGTGGCTACCAGGCGCTTAACCGAGAACCGCTGTGTACGCCTTGGCAACAGTGGGAAGTATGTGGTTTCCCGCCACCCTCATCGGGTCATCTGACCGTGATGCAGATTTTAGGCATGCTTGATCAGCAGCCACTGCTTGAAGCCCCGTTAGACAGTGGTGCTGCAAGCAGTGGGTGGCTGCATCAATTCTTGGAAGCCTCACGCCTGGCCTTTGCGGATCGTGGCCGTTACATCGCCGATCCTGACTTTGTCGAGGCGCCGGGAGGCGATTGGTCATTGATGCTAGCCCCGGAATACTTGGAGCAGCGTAGTGCACTTATCGAAGAGATGAGCATGGGCGACAGCGCTGAACCGGGTAACCCTGGGGAGCTTGACGTGAGCTGGGCTAGCCAGCCCGAACAGCCCGAGTACGGTACTAGCCATATCAGTATTGTCGATGAGGAGGGCACCGCGGTGGCTATGACCACCACCATCGAGCAGGCGTTTGGCTCGCGAATTATGTCCGACGGTGGCACGGGGCTAGCGGGTGGTTTCCTGCTCAATAACGAGCTCACCGATTTTTCATTTACCCCTGAAGTGGATGGCGAGCCCGTAGCGAACCGGGTAGAGCCCGGCAAGCGTCCCCGCTCCAGCATGAGCCCGACCCTGGTATTTGATCAAGAAACCGGCGAGCTGGTAGCCAGCTTGGGCTCCCCAGGTGGCGCCGCCATTATTCATTACACCGCCCGTACATTAGTCGCACTGCGCGACTGGGGGTTAAGCGCTCAAGAGGCGCTCAACCTTCCCCATGCTATTACTTTGGGTGGGGATGTCTATGTGGAAGAGGGGCGTTTTCCTGAGGCAACCATAGAATCACTGCGTGAGCGTGGTCATACGGTCAGCGAGCGGGAGCTAACCAGCGGCCTTCAGGCCATTATGCGCCTTGAAGATGGCACTCTGTTTGGTGGTGCTGATCCTCGGCGCGAAGGGGTGGTAATGGGCGATTAGTCCAACCTCTATTGGCGAAGCCAGTTGCGCAGCTTCACTAGCATTAGTGCACCGTCGCTTAATTCGCGGCGGACTTGAATAAGTTCGTTTAAACGATCTGGGTAGTCGGTGATAATCGCATCGACCCCCAGATCAATCAGCGTTGACATACGAGCTCGGTCATTGACGGTCCAGGCGTGTATTTCGTAACCGTATAGTCGCGCTAAGCGAACTTCCCCTTCCGTGATGCGGTTATGGCGTAGCCCAAGGGCATCAAAGTCACGCCGGTTTAGCGTGCCGGGCAGTATAAGCTGGGCCAGTAAGGTAACGCGCAATTCAGGTGCTTGGGCTTTGATATGTTTAAGTAATGATGGGGACATGGTAGCCATGCGCATATCCATTAGCGCATTGGGAAAACCGCACGCTGTATAGCCGTCAAAAGCGCTTTGTTGGGTTGCCCAGCAGCGATAGCGTACGTCACTCTCTGCATTCAAAGTCTCGATAACGGCATCGGCTAGCGCCTGTTCTTGCCCCGGCAGAGGCTTGATGTCGATCATTAGTCCGGCTTTTCCGCGCACTCTTTGCAGCGCTTCATCCAAGCCTGGAATGTTCTCACCTTGATAAGCATCACCAAACCAGCTTCCTACATCGAATTGGCTGAGTTCTTCTCTGGTTAGCTCGCCAAACTCACGAGGATCGCCGGTTAGCCGCGCCATGCTGCGATCGTGGTAAAGCATAACCTGTTGGTCACGGCTCAAGCGTACGTCTATTTCGATATAGTCGGCGCCATCAAGTAGTGACTGCTCCAGCGCGGCAAGGGTATTTTCGGGGGCCTCCATGGAGCTTCCACGGTGGGCAATCACCGCGACGTTGTCATGTATCTCAAAGCTATTGAGTATCCACCATGCTTGAAGGCCGGCAAAAATGAGTACGCTAAGCTCTACCGCCCAGGCCAGTTTGCCTGCATTAAAATCCTCCGGTGGCGGTGCGGGTCGAGCTTCTCTGTGGGCCAGCTGCATATAGAGGCAGGCGGAAAGCAGCGCATTGGTGGCAATACCGATGAAGGTAATGGCCAGGGTGATCAGCACATAGCCGAGTAAGTAGGCCAGCATGGCTGGGATGAGCACGGCATTATGCTCAGGCAGCCACCACAGAAGTGGCGTGAATAGGCGGTCAAAGAGCAGTGTCACCAGTAGCGGCAGGCTAACGATCACGACCAATAGCAGAAGTACCGCAGCGCCAATGGAGCGGCGCCAGCCGCAGGTTAAGCTAACGCTTCGTTTAAGTGCCTGCCAGGGGTTACAGCTTTCCAACGCAACGAGGGGGAGCGCCAATAGCCAGCGCAGGTAGAGCCATGACGCTACCCATACCCAGGCAATAATCAGTGGCAGCGCGCACGCCATGAAATACCACAGTGCAGGGGGACGCACGCGCTGAAGATAGTAGGGGTCTATACCACTCAGCCAGAAATCGTAAAGCCACGCGAGCCCAGCCATAAAGGGCACGAGCAGTAGTAAGTGGGTGCCTACCTGGAGTATGACAAGACCCGCGAGGGCAGGTAGCCGACGGGTGCTCAGCCATAGTGCCTCAAGGGCCAAGCGATAGTGGTTGTTGCGGGGCCTGACGGCGACTTGCAGCATGCCGGCCTGCTGCCAGTAAATAATCAAAAAAGCGAATCCAAGCCCTACCAGCATGCCTACCAAACCCAGCGGGCTAAACAGTAGTGAGATCAATTCATCGTTGGTGACCACGGTACGGTTGAGTTGGGCAAGCAGCCAGCGTGTCATCCAGGTGATCGCTGGCAGCAGCAAGGCTGAGGCGAGTAGGGTAAAAAACAGGTGGTAGGCGATCAGTGGGCGAAGATGATCGCGCAGCGTGCGTAGTAAGGCAGAGCCAAGGTAGGTCAAAGGCTGCATCGTCATTAAACGGTAAGAATGAGCCACCAGGGTGGCAGTAACCGCCACACCTGGCAAGAGGCTCTTTTAAGACAAATTTAATGACTACGGAGGTCTTTGTTAGGAAAGTGGCAGCTCTTGCTCGGCAACAATAATGCCGTTGTTATCTGCATACAGCCACTGTCCAGGCTGAAGAGTAACACCAGCAAAGGTGACGTCAATATCGCGTTGTCCTTCGCCGCGTTTTTCGCTTTTGCGCGGATGGCTGCCTAGCGCCTGAACGCCAATCGGCAGGGCGGCGAGTATATCCACATCGCGCACGCAGCCGTACATAACGATCCCTGCCCAGCCGTTGGCGACGGCCTGCTCGGCGAGCATATCCCCCAGCATGGCGCAGCGGTGCGAACCACCCGCATCCACCACCAGCACCGCGCCGTTACCCGGCTCGGCAACGGCCTGTTTCACCATGGAGTTATCTTCAAAGCATTTGATTGTACGAATAGGGCCATAGAAAGCTTCAAGCCCGCCAAAATTGGCAAATAACGGGTCAAGCACCGCAACCTCTGGATGCGCATCGCAGAGATCGGGCGTCACTATATCAATCGACTTCGTCATCACAAGCTCCTAAGGGTAAACACTGTTGGATTACCGGACAGTTTAGAAAGGTAGAGCATAAAAAACGCCCCGCCCTGTAAAACAGTGGCGGGGCGTTCGGTCATCGACTCAGAAAATGCAACGTGTCACATCTTCTGCGATGGTGCGAGCATCGGCGATGGGGCGGTCTATCTCAAGTGCTTAACAAGCGTTAGGCTTCTTGAGCGACCGGAATCACGTTTGAGGCTATCTTTTGATACTCCTCAATCTCGTGAAAGTTCATATAACGATAAATCTCGCCCGCCATAGCGTCAAACTCACCCATATAGCGTTGATACTCTTCAACGCTGGGTAGGCGTCCTTCTACTGCGGCAACGGCCGCCAGTTCCGCAGAGGCGAGGTACACATTGGCACCGTCACCCAAACGGTTCGGGAAGTTACGTGTAGACGTAGACACCACGGTGCTCTTAGCGGCAACGCGGGCCTGGTTACCCATACACAATGAACAACCCGGCATCTCCATACGGGCACCGGCACGGCCATAAATACCGTAGTAGCCCTCTTCGGTCAGCTGATGCTGATCCATTTTCGTCGGTGGTGCCAGCCACAGCCGGGTTTTTAAGCTACCGGCAGGCTGCTTCTCAAGCAGTTTGCCAGCAGCCCGGAAGTGGCCGATGTTGGTCATGCATGAACCGATAAAGACTTCGTCGATTTTCTGGCCAGCGACTTCAGACAGCAGGCGCGCATCGTCCGGGTCATTCGGTGCACAAAGAACCGGCTCTTTAATTTCAGCCAGATCAATTTCGATAACTTCGGTGTACTCGGCATCCTGGTCGGCACGCATCAAGCTGGGGTTGGCCAGCCACGCTTCCATGCCTTCAATACGACGGCTAATGGTGCGTTCATCGCCATAACCGTTGCCCATCATCCACTTCAACAGGGTGATGTTGGACTTCAAGTACTCGGCAACGCTCTCTTCAGACAGCGTAATGGTACAGCCAGCGGCGGAGCGCTCGGCGGACGCATCAGAAAGCTCGAAGGCTTGCTCAACGGTTAAATCTTCAAGTCCTTCGATTTCCAACACACGCCCGGAGAAGGCATTTTTCTTGTTGGATTTATCAACGGTCAGCAAGCCTTGCTTGATGGCGTAGAGCGGAATAGCGTGAACCAAATCGCGTAGCGTAACACCAGGCTGGCGCTTGCCCTTGAAGCGAACCAGTACCGACTCCGGCATATCCAGCGGCATAACGCCGGTGGCCGCGGCAAACGCTACCAGGCCTGAACCCGCCGGGAATGAGATGCCGAGCGGGAAACGGGTGTGCGAGTCACCGCCGGTGCCCACTGTATCAGGCAGCAGCATGCGGTTGAGCCAGCTGTGGATGATACCGTCACCGGGGCGCAGCGAAACGCCGCCACGGTTCATGATGAAGTCGGGCAGGGTGTGGTGAGTATCCACATCTACGGGCTTCGGATAAGCCGCGGTGTGGCAGAACGACTGCATGACTAGGTCGGCTTGGAAGCCCAGGCAGGCAAGGTCTTTCAGCTCATCACGGGTCATCGGGCCGGTGGTGTCTTGCGAGCCAACGGTAGTCATCTTGGGCTCGCAGTACATGCCGGGACGAACGCCCTCTAAACCGCACGCTTTACCGACCATTTTCTGCGCTAAGGTGAAGCCTTTGCTGGTATCTTTAGGCTGGTCAGGTAGGCGGAAAACGTCAGAGGTGGGCAGGCCCAGTGACTCACGCGCCTTGCCAGTCAAACCACGGCCAATGATCAGGGGAATACGGCCGCCAGCGCGTACTTCATCCAGAATCAGCTGCGTTTTAAGCTCGAAGGTGGTGATTACCTCGTCGCTATCGTGCTTGCACACTTTACCTGCGTAGGGGTAAACATCGATGACATCGCCCATATTCAGGTTGGTGACGTCCATCTCAATCGGCAAGGCGCCCGAATCTTCCATGGTGTTAAAGAAAATAGGCGCAATTTTACTACCAAAGCAGAAACCGCCAGCGCGCTTGTTAGGAGCGTAGGGGATATCGTCGCCGAAGAACCACAGTACCGAGTTAGTGGCTGACTTACGCGATGAGCCGGTGCCGACCACGTCGCCTACATAAACGACGGGAAAGCCTTTGGCTTTAACGTCTTCGATCTGCTTGAGCGGGCCAGTGGTACCTGGAACCACTGGCTCAATGCCGTCGCGCTCATTTTTGAGCATGGCGTTGGCATGGAGCGGAATATCCGGACGTGACCAGGCATCCGGCGCGGGAGACAGGTCATCGGTATTGGTTTCGCCCGGGACTTTAAACACGCTCAAAGTGATTTTTTCAGCCAGTGCCGGCTTAGACAGGAACCACTCGGCGTCTGCCCAGGACTGAATAACCTCTTTAGCGACGCTGTTGCCGTTCTTGGCGCGGCTTTCCACATCATGGAAGGCGTCGAACATCAGCAGTGTGTGCTTGAGCTGCTCGCCTGCTTCTCGGGCAAGCTCCTCGTTATCGAGTAGCTCTACCATTGAAACGATGTTGTAGCCACCCTGCATGGTACCCAGTAGCTTGACGGCGTGAATCTTGTCGATCAGCGGAGAGCTCGCTTCACCTTTCGCAATGGCGGTGAGAAAGCCTGCTTTTACATAAGCTGCCTCGTCAACGCCCGGCGGAACGCGGTTGGTGATTAAGTCGAGGATAAACTCCTCTTCACCGGCCGGTGGCGTCTTCAGCAGCTCAACCAGTAAGGCTACTTGTTCGGCGTTTAGGGGTTTGGGCGGGACGCCCTCAGCTGCACGTTCCTCGACATGTTGGCGGTAAGCTTCAAGCACGTTGGGGCCCTCTCATTCACGTTTCATTTACTTTATGGTGATGGCCTGCACGGTGCACGGTGGTGGCCGCGCAGTGGGTGTAGAGTGGGGCCGATCACATATGACATACGCTTGACAAACAGCGTGTGGTTGGATGGCTGCGATTCTACGGCAAACTGTCGACAATGTTAAGCTGGCAAGCAAAGACGACTCTTGTACTTTATGTTGATACCTTGATTTAAACGGATCAAAAAAACGCTTTTTATTAGTCTATTGGCGTAAAAACAGGAAAGTTTTTTCCCCATTTACGGGCTAACCACAGGTTGTGCAGGTGTGATTGTCTTTACAGCGCGTTACCATAGTCCTCACTTTATGACCTTAGTGCTATCTAACTGCTGTGGTACTTACGTAAGCGAGCTGATTAAAAGTGTGTGGAGCATTTTTAAGCGCGCAACTACATTAGTAATAAGCGATTCAGGGTATGAAGAACGCAATTCAACAGGGAACTGTAAGCGCCTTGCGCGCTTATATGTTGTACAATAGTGAGATATAAGCTCGGTAATGGTGTTATGTTGATACAACCCGGTACACTTCCGCCCTCTAAACAAAAGAATGCCTTACAAACGGCTGATCATGCGGTGAAAGCGGATGATCTGCTGCCGGAAAGTTTGCACCAGTTTTTGGCCTGTGCAACACCTGAGGCGTGGCTGCAATGGGCGTTAGAGAATCCTGAAACGCTGCTGGTCGACCACGCTCAGTGTGAAAAAAAAGCCGCTTCCACCGCCATGAGTTTGCTCTATCGCTACGTCGATCAGCCACTTCTGCTAAGCAAAATGTCGCAATTGGCGCGCGAAGAGTTGCTCCATTTCGAGCAAGTGGTTGCGCTCATGGAGGCGCGTGGGGTGACCTACCAACACTTGACCGCTTCACGCTACGCGGAAGGCCTTAGGCGACACCTGCGCAGCAATGATCCCGAACGGTTAATCGATGTGCTCATCATTGGCGCCCTTATCGAAGCGCGTAGTTGCGAACGATTCGCTTGCTTGATTCCGTATTTAGATGAAGAGCTCGCCAAGTTTTATCGCACCCTGGTGAAGTCAGAAGGCCGTCACTTTGAGGACTACCTATTACTGGCTCGCCAGCAGACATCGGGCTCTATTGATGAGCGGATCGCTTTTTTTGTAGCGCGTGAAGCGGAGCTGATTACTACGCCCGATACGGCTTTTCGTTTCCATAGCGGTGTGCCAGCTTAACCCGCTTAGCCCGGCAGGATGTTTATCATGCGCGATGCTCGTGAGACAGACCAGTTAACTCTCTTTGGTCACTTTTCGCTTACCCAGGGCGAAGACGTATTAACCCACTTTAGCTATGACAAAGTGAAGGCGCTGCTCGTTTATCTGCTGCTGCATCGTCAGCCGGTTAACCGCGCCGCGCTGGCGGAACTGCTGTGGCCTGACCAAGGGTTATCCTCAGGCAGAACTAACCTGCGTCACGCGCTGCACTGTTTACGCCAGTCGTTGGGGGAGAGCGCCGACCAAGTATTAAGCGTCTCACGGCAAACGATTGCCTTCCAGCTTCCGGCCAATTGGAAAGTCGACCTGCATACACTGCAACAACTGCTTGAAGGGCCGCGCGACTTGGATACCCTGGAAGCACTGATGACCTGTTACCAAGGTGACCTGATTGAAGAACTTCAATTGGCCACCTGTAGTGAGTTTCAGCGCTGGTTAGTCCAGGTGCGGAATGAGTGGCGCCAGCGCGTCATTCGTTTTGCTGAACAAGTACTCGAAGCACATACCGATGTGCCTGACCTGATCCTGGAAACACTGGTCAGTCGCTTTTCCGGCTATGGCCCGTTTCATGAGCGCTTGGTTCGCCAACTGGCTGAACAGAATCAAATGGCCGCCGCGCACGAGCAGTATAATAGCTACTTGCAGCTACTGGCGTTGTCAGGCCAGCAGCCTGAACCTAGCTTCTTACAGTTGGCAAGCTACTGGTCTGACGGCCACCATGACCCCCGGATGATGAGTCCCCAGGGCGCGTTTTCCCGCGCGCTGGCGGCAGACAGTAAACCGCTGCGTGAAGATGAGATTGAGCTGCGCCAACTTTCCGTGATGGCTATCCGGCTGCGCCTGAAAGGGGAGTGGCAAGACCGAGCCGCGACCCGACATTGCCTCACTCTGCAGTTAGAGCTGTTGCGATGGCTAGAGCAGCAGTGCCATCACTTGGGCGGCTTCTGGCTGCCTGGCGCCACTGGTGGCTTGGGGCTGGCGTGTTTCGGTACCCATGGGCCTGCTCACCAACTGGCTGAGTTAGTGGCGCTCTATGAGCACTGCCGTCAGGCGCTTCCCCAGGAGAGTGCTCGCCACTGGTCTGGCGAAGGCGAAGTGCCGCAATTTGAGTTAGCTGCTGGTTTGCACAGTGGGCAAGTCGTCTACTTGCCCGAGCGGCAATTGGCGGACCCGCTGGGGCAAGTCACCCAAACCTCGCTGGAGCTAATGAGCGCAGCTGAAGGCAGTGAGCTAGTGATCTCACAAGAAGCCAGTCAGCACATGCCGCCCGCGCTTGATCTACAGCCACGCTTGGTATCGCGTTTGGTGGCTAGCGATGGTCGCGTTCGACTGCGCGCTTTAGTGCTGGGCCTAAACGAAGGCGGTCGCGATGCACTGCCGCCTAGCCTGGTCGGGCGTGAAACCTCGCTGCGTACGCTGCGCGACGCGTTGGCGCGGGCAGGTATAGGTTTGCGTCAAAGCGTGTTAGTTCGCGGGGCATCTGGCATGGGCAAATCGGCGCTGATGGTCGGTTTCCGCCAGTTAGAACTTAGTCGCGATGCGGCAATTTGCTGGCAGCCCACCACGAGGCTGTCGGTGCTAGATCCCTACGGCGTTGCCCGGACTCTGGTGGGCTGGTATCTCAAGCAACCGCTGACTATCGAGGCGATTCACGAGCTACAGGCAACGCTTGAGTTTGACCAGCTTACGCCCGAGCGTCAGCACCTGTTGGAAGAGGCGCTTGGGGTGCACGAAGTTCAGGAGATCACCCAGCTTGCCCAAAGCGGTGAAGCCGTTGAATTGGTGGTGATGTTGCTGCACCGCTTAATCGAGCGCCAGGCGACCACTCATACCCTGGTGCTGATGGTCGATGATTTACAGTGGCTTGATGAGCCGTCGTTTAAAGTGCTCGCGGGGCTTCAGGCACGTTTACCTATCAATACCGCCTTCATGTTGGTGGCTAGCCACCACGGCCGAGAACTGCTGCCGGTGAAGCTGCATTGGGATCAACAGATTAGTTTGGGGAATCTGGATCCGCAGCAGTCTTCACGGCTATTGTCACAGCTGTCACGGCGCTACCGCATTCATTTGAGCCCACGGTTACGTAACCAGATTATTGAGCGCTGCGATGGCGTGCCGCTCTATATGCAGGAAATTTGTCGGCGTCTGGATATGGATCGTCGCGAAGGGCGTAGTGTCCAGTTCGATGAACTGCCCAAAGGATTGTTAGGGCTGCTGGCAAGCCGTATTGATCAGCTTGAGGGTGACCGAGAAATTGCCCACGTAGCGGCAGTGCTGGGTAAGCGTTTCCGGTTGGATTTCCTACTGGAGTGTAGCGGCTGGGAAAAAGGGCGACTTAACCAGGCGCTCGAACATATGCGGGCGCTGGAGATTGTCGAGCCGGTCGATAAAGAGAGCGGCGAGCACGAATATCAGTTTAGCCACCAGTTGCTGCAAGAAGCTGCCTACCTTTCTTGCCCGCGGGATGTGCGGGTCAAGCTGCACCAACAGGTAGTGACCCTAATAGAGGAGCGCTTCCCTGTCTGGATTAGTCGCCACCCCGGCGATTTTGCCACTCACCTGCGCCGGAGCGGTCATTATGCCCGTGGTGCACGCTATTTCGAATTGGCCGCCCGTGAAGCGCTCAAGGTGAGTGCCAACCGAACCGCGCTACGCATGGCCGATTTCGGTTTGGCGAGCTTGCGCCACGTCGAGCATGAGATTGAGCGTGAAGTAAGTCTGCTCACCGTGCGCGGTCAGGCGGCGTTCTCGCTTGAGGGCCACGGCTCGCCTACCGCTCACGAAAGCTTTGTGCGTGCGAGGGAACTGCTGCGCGAATCGGGTACCGATAGATTGGAGGATCCAGAAGATCTTGAGCAGATATTCCTAGTCAAATGGGGGCTTTGGGTGGGGCGTAGTCAGCGCTATGCTCATGCCGATGCCTTTGCACTGGCGTCGACGCTCGCTGATCTCGCTTCACGCCTTGAAGACCCTCGCTATCGTCGTTTGGCCGACTATGCCCGCGCTAACTGCGAGTACTGGGCGGGTCGCATTCAGCAGGCTCACGACCATTTAGATGAAATCGATCCGCTCAATGCGCAAATGATGATCGAGTGGCTACCGTTCTCCGATCATCCGCAAGTTTCGGCCGCCTGCTTTCAGGGCTGGGCGCTCTGCCTGCGTGGTGATTATCAGCGTGCCGAGCGGCAAGTGTCGGCGGCTATTCGGCTGGCGGAGAAGATTGCCCACCCCGGTACCTTGGCGCTGGCGCTGCTATTTGCCGCTGCGCTCTATCGTCAGCTGGGCCACGTCCATTTGGCCGCGCGGCATGCGGAGCGGGCGGCGGCAATGACCGGAACGCCCGATTTACAGCTGTGGCAAATCTCCAGCCAGTGTATTCTTGGTTGGCAACGAGCTCTGGCAGGTGATACTACCGGGTTGACTCAGTTACGCGATAGCCTGGATCAGATGGTGGAGCTGAACGGCCGTGACCGCTACCAGCGGCCGGTGCTGTGGTACTCGGATGCCTGCATTGAACTAGGCGAGTTAAATGCCGCAGAGGAGTACCTCGATCAGTGCTTGGTGATTGCCCGTGAGCGTACCACGCTATTTTTGCCCGAATTAGCCACCCAACTGGCTAAAGTGCGTGATCTGCTTGGACACCCCGCCAATGAAGTCAAGGCATTGGCTGAGATGGCGATAAACCAGTCCCGCGAGCACGGCAATCGCCACCAGGAGCTAGCGGCCCTTGAACTATGGCTGACGCGTATTGAGCCCAACGACCAGCAGGCGAAAGAGAGTTTTAGGCAGCTATTGAGCGAAGTTAGCCACAGCGATGCGCCGGTGCTAACCCGTTGGATCAGCTTGTTGGATCGCCGTTTGCCTCGGCCGGTAGGCGCTGAAGGTTGATAAGCTAAAGCAGGGTGCTCTTTAACGGGTGTCCTGCTCCAGCCACGTCAACGTGGCGAGCGCCTCTTCCCGGTTCTCGCCGCACACACTAGCGTCAAAGTTAAACCGCTCGCAGACCCTGGGGCGGCTCGGATCCCCGAACAAACGGCACAGGTTATCCTCGTCTAACTGCACGCAGCGAACGCCCGCCGGCTTGCCCTCAGGCATGCCGGGAATAGCTGAGCTAATTGAAGGCGCGATGCAGCAGGCGCCACACCCCGCACGACACCCTTCACTCATAGCCTAGCACTTGGACTAGGTGAACATACGGCAATCGCGCCCTTGTTGATGCCCTCAAAGGCCTGGATACGCGTGGTTACGCCGCTTTGCGTGGCAACCTCTTTTGCCAGCCAGGCGGCGATATTTTCTACCGTGGTGGGGCCGGGGAGGACTGCGCATAGCGACTGTGGCAGCGTAATGGAGAAATCACCTTGGGCGGCGCGATAGCCGCAGGTAAGGAAATCGTTATCCCGTGAGGTGATATCCGCCTCTTCAAGCAGGTAGCGATTTTCCAGCCATGCGGCCCACTGTTGTTCGAGCGTAGGTTGACGCAGCTCTTGCTGAAAGATGTGTAGCCGTGAACGGTGGCCGTGAGCGATACGCTGGCAGTTGCCTAAATGGCGCTTCAGGCCGTGCGAGTAGCCATAGGCAGCGCCATCGATGGCCTCGTCGCTAAGCGTAAGGGTAACCTGATGGACATTCTCAGGCCGTTCTTCAGTCAGCTGCTGACTTAAGTGCTCCGCGACCGTGTCAAGCTCAATGGTTTGCCACGGCAGCAGGCTAAACGCCTCCTTGGGGCCGCGCACTTCCATCGGATAGGGCGTGGTGGTTCGCACGCACACACCTTCGGGGCACTCCGTCACCGTGACCCCAGGCGCCTGAGTAGGTACCAGCAGAGTATGATCGAGGCCGCTGTCTAGCGTGCGTTTGATCCACGGTTTGACTTCCCCAAAATCGAACAGCATGCCATCTTCACCCAGCTCGCCATCCAGCACTGCGTCCACCTGCCAGCTACAGCCCACTAAGCCGCGCTCGGAACACCAAAGGGAAACGTCAATATGGGTCAGTTGGTTTACGAATAGGGACATTAATCAAAGCCTGCTAATTTGTGCATTTGTAGCGATAGGCGCCACTGGGGGTTAGCCATGCAGTAGGCGGTCGCTTCAGCAACGGTGGTCTTATCCTGATTGAGAGGGGCAAGATCCATCGGCTGTAGAAAGAAGTGGCGAAACCCTAGGCCTGAAAACTGCTCCGGGGGAGCGTCCACCTGAGGGTAGACAAGCTTTAACTCGTCGCCTTGGGTAATGGCTAGCGGATTGCTACCCTTAGGGCTGACACATAGCCAGTCAATACCTGGTGGCGGAGCCAGCGTACCGTTGGTCTCGACGGCCACCTCAAACCCATGGCTATGCAGTGTGGCAATCAGCGCTGTGTCAAGCTGCAGCAGTGGCTCGCCGCCGGTAAACACCACATAGGGCGTCGCGTGCGACTTGGCGTCACCGAGTTGGCTGGGCCAGAGTCCGGCAATGTGTTCAGCGAGGGCGGTGGCAGTGGCAAACTTGCCGCCATTGGTGCCGTTAGTGCCAATAAAGTCAGTATCGCAAAAGGTGCATTTAGCCGTCGCCCGATCAATTTCACGGCCCGACCACAGATTGCAGCCGCTGAAACGACAGAAAACGCTCGCTCTGCCCGCTTGGGCACCTTCCCCCTGGAGGGTGTAAAAGGCTTCTTTGACCTGATACATCAGCGCTGACCTACTGCGCTGTCTACGCTGTAAGCCAATGGATCGGTAACACCGTTGGCGGCAAAGGCGTCCAGCCGCTCGCGGCAGCTGCCGCATACGCCGCAGGCAAGTTCACGGCCTTCGTAGCAGGTCCAGGTATGGCGGTAATCCAATCCCATTGCCAGGCCTTCACGCAGTATGTCGGCCTTGCTTACTTTGAGATAAGGGGCGTGTAGCTTCACTGGCTCGAAGTTGGCGATGCCCGCGACATGGTTCATTGCCTCGACGAATTCGGGGCGGCAGTCGGGGTAGAGAATGTGGTCGCCGCCATGGGCGCCGTAGTCGACTCGTTCTGCGCCAATGTTCACAGCCTTGGCAATCGCCAGGGAGAGCAAGATCATATTGCGATTGGGTACGACGGTAGCGCGCAGGTTGTCCGCATCATAGTCGCCCTGGGGCATTGCTTGGTCTGGATTGGTGAGCGCCGAATTATCAATCAGGCCGTGTATGGCGCGAATATCGACTACTTGATGGGGTAGCCCCAGCGAGGCGCACACTTGGCGTGCAGTGTCGAGTTCGCGAGCATGCCGCTGACCATAGTCAAACGAAAGCGCGTGTACGCTAAGCCCTTCTCGCAGCGCGCGATGAAGCACGGTAAAAGAGTCCATTCCACCGGAATAGATAACGACGGTTGTGGTGGCTGTATCAGCCGCCACTGGGGGTATTGATGACATGAGAAAACACTCTTTGTCGGAGAATTTATTAATCGCGAGCAGCGTTTAGCTGACGCGGCGTTCCGGGGTCCGGTCCGGAAGGGCGGCAGTTTACGCAATAGACGTTAGTCTGACCAGTTCTAGTGCTGACCATGTACCTGATTGAAGTAAAAAAAGTGCGTAGGCGGGGCAGCATGAATATCAACATGCTACGCTATCCATCCATGTCGTTAGAGGCGAACCAATGGCAACTATTGAACATAGTGAAATCATTAACGCTCCGCCCGAACGAGTGTTTGAACTATTGCGTCGTGTCGAGGATTTTGCCGATTACTCGGATCTGATTCGCTCAATAGAAACGCTGGGCGAAAACCGTTACCGCTGGCACGTACGTGCCGTGGGCATGGACTGGGCGTTTGATGTCATGGTTACCGAGGTTCAGCCGCCTTATGTGCTTGCCTGGGAGTCCTTGGATGGTGTGAAGAACCAGGGACGTTATCGCCTTCGCGAGGTGCCAGAAGGTACCGAAGTGGCATTAACGTTGAGCTATGAAATTCGCAACCGCTTAATGGAGAAAGCCGTCAACAAAGCGGCCAAGCCACTAGTCGGCAAAGTCAGCCGACAAATTCTTGAGCGCGTTGAGGCACGTTTAAATCAGTAGCGCCGCTTAGCAGCGCATTGGTGATCAGGCCACCGACTTATTGTGGTTTATGCATTGAGGCGTCAAGGTGGTCAACGACCTCTGCCCAGTCGGCATCTTCATCTACGGCTTCTTTCAGAAATTCTGCCTGGCCCTCGTTCCAGCAGGGAGCTTCAGACAATGGCATCGTTTCCGGAAGTGGGGCGTTGCGCTGGATAAAGCGCTCGATTGAAGCTGCATCAGATGCCAATCCCAACTGCTCGAATAGTTCGCTGAAATGGTGTACCGGCTTTTCCATAATCTATTGCTCCTTCAAACGGTTAGAATGCTCCCTATAACATAGCTTGATTCTCAGTCTGCGCCAGCACACAAAAGCCTTTGTTTGATCAACGTTCGCCAACCAGTGGTGTTAAAAAGCGCTGTCGTTGATCTTCTAACGCGAGTGGCTGGGCCAGTAAATGGGCTAGCTTGGTGAACGCCGCCTCCGGCGTCATATCATCGCCTGCCACAACGCCTGCATCGCTCAGGCCGTGACCTGCCGCATAAGCACCCAGGTGGACACTGCCCTGCGGGCACTGGCTAATGGCGGCAAGCAGTTTGCCTTCGCCGGTGGCTCTGGCAAGTACGTTAAGCAAGTGGGGATTGTCGGGGAGGTTGCCCGCGCCCCAGAGCTGAAGTAACGCCCCTTTTACCCGTGAATCACTCAACCAAGCATCCAACTGCCAGGCTGCTACGCCCGGCCAAAGAGCGATGCGCACGATCTCTCCCTGATTGACCAGGCGGTAGTCGGGGAGCTCGAAACGTGGCGCGCCACGCTGCTGCAGGCCAAGCCCACGGCTGGGGTAATAAACGAAATCGTCGCCTACCCGCTCGCCGAGCAGTGGGTAGTTAGGGCTTGCGAAGGCGTTGGCTGCTTCGCTGTGCTGCTTAATGGCGCGGGCACCCCGCAGCAATTGCCCTGCAAAGTAAATCGCCACTTCTTGGAGCTCAGGCTTGTCAGCGAACTGCAGCGCGCCGTGCAAATTGTGCAAGGCATCGCTGTCGGGCGATTCTAGTGGCAACATCGAGCCCGTGACGACTACTGGCCGATCTAGCCCCTGGAGTTGATAGGCAAGGCTGGCAGCGGTCCAACTGAGTGTGTCAGTGCCATGAATAATCACGAAACCGGCGAAGGCCGTTAGCTGGTCGTTAATGTCGTGGGCGAGCTGTTGCCAAGTGAGAGGAGTGGCCGCACTTGAGTCAATCAACGTGGTGTAGCTGACGACCTTATAAGGTGGAAGGGATTGCTGTTGGGCAAGCGGTAGCTGGCTCAGGGCCTTTGCCATGCGAGTGGCAAAGTCACCGCTAGGCGCAAGCCCTTCAGCATGCTGTTGCATACCGATGGTGCCGCCGGTGTAAATGACTAATATTCGCTCTTGGGCGGGAACGCTGCTGGCAAGAGGGGAGTGAGGGATCATCGCCATCTCCTGGGGCTTTGTGCGAAACCTGCTAAGTGGGTCTTACGCGCTGTTTCAAAAGTTCGCCGCTTTGGTCATCTAGACGCTGATTACGGCCCGCCAGTAGCGCAAAGCCACAACAAACCGTGATCAGAATAATCAATAACCAAGCGATTTGTGATGTGTTGGCGCCTGTTTGCAGCATAACTCCCACACCAAAAGGCCCAAGTGCTGCCAGTGTATAACCACCGCCCTGAACCAGCCCAGAAAGCTGACCGGCAAGGCGGGAGTTGGCCGTGCGTAAGACGAGTAGGCTCAGTGCCAGGCTAAAGCTGCCACCTTGACCGATACCCAGTAAAGCGGCGCCTGGCCATTGCCACACTAATGGCGCAATAAGTAGCATCCATAGGCCAATGGCGGTGCTAAGCAGCACAGCCAATAGCGCGGGACGCTGGTCACGCCCCATTCGTGCAAGCCAGGGCGCGCCAAGCGCGGAGGCTAGCTGGCACATAATCGACACCGCCATTGTCCAGCCCGCATCGGCCTCGTTATAACCGCGATCAACCAGCAGAGTAGGCAGCCAGCCAAATACGATGTACGCCATGGACGATTGAATGCCCATGAACAGCATGACGTGCCAGGTAAGCGGTTGCTTAAGAAGCCGTAAAATACCGCTTTTGGGCGCTGTCGGCGTGTTGGTCATTGTGGTTCGGGGCATTTGGAAGTGCCAAAGCACCAGTGCGAACAGCGCCAGCAGTGACCAGCTCATCAAACTCGCCTGCCAACTGCCGAGCAGTTGCGTTAATGGGACGCTAAACCCAGCCCCTAAGGCGCCACCTAAGCAGAGCGCCATGGTGTATAAACCGGTAAGCAGGTCGGCACTATCGGGAAGTTCACGCTTAACCAGGGCCGGTAGCAGGGTGCCGCCAATGCCGATCGCACAGCCTGCCATCGCCGAGCCAATAAAGAGCCCACCGGGGAAAGGTAAACCACGTAAAACCAACCCCGCAGCCAGTAGTGCCAATGCCGAACTTAGCGCCCGTTCACTGCCTATACGTCTAGCCAGGGCAGGGGCAAGCGGGGCGGAGAGGCCTAAAAACAGCACGGGTAGCGTGGTGAGTAACCCCGCAGCGGTAGCGGAAAGCCCCGCGCTTTCTTGCAGGCGAGTAAGCAGTGGGGCAACCGAAGACATGGCGGGGCGTAAATTAAGCCCCACCACGACCATCAGCAAAATAAACGTAATCGAGCGACGCGTTGCCATACGAGTACTTACTTAAGGTGGGGACGCAAGTCTCCGCGAACGGCATCGAGTAGCGTAATAAAGTGGTAATCCTGGGGAGTGTCCAGACAGTCGACCCTGACGTTTGTGCGCATGCCTTTATCCATATTCAACTGGTCAAATATTTCTAATGTAAGCTTGCGAGCAGGTTTATCGCCCGGCGCCATGATGCCATCTTCAAGGGTAAAAGTTTCAAGCAGGGTGACACGTACGCGGGTGCTATTGCCTTCGCTCAGTACTCGGCGTACAAAAAGCCAGCCTTCGCAGGGGAGGGCGTGGTTGTCATCCCGTTGACGCAAGAAAATCGTGCGGTAGCAGGCCCCTTCGGTCGAGGCCTTTTCAGCCATACTGCGGTAGGCTTGAAGCACCTGATTAGCTGACGCACGGGCGTCCTCTAAACGCTGCACGATCCCTTGATGTTCGCGGCTGAGTTGCTCTTGACGTTGGAACGTCAGCCATTGGCGATACTCGGCCATCAGTTGAGAAGACGCCATAATCACTCCGTGAAAAGTATTGGCTAAAATAGCTGCTGGAAACAGCGGCTTGGAATATGCAAAGGCGACACCTTCGCATATTCCTGCGCTCTGAGCTAGCGCCGCGCGCGGCGTTTACGCTCGCCGCCGGTATTGGCACTCTGGCCTTCGGGCTTGCGTTTGGCGCGAGGCTGACGTTGGTTGCGTCGACCATTCTCGATGGGCTCAGGTTTGATACTGGGGTCGGGCTCAAAGCCAGGTTCAATGTGCTTTGTTAGCTTCTGCTTGATTAGCCGCTCAATATTGCCCAGCAGGGCATCTTCATCGACACACACCAACGAAACGGCTTCGCCATTGCTGCCCGCACGGCCTGTGCGGCCAATGCGGTGGACATAATCTTCCGCCACGTTGGGTAGGTCAAAATTGACGACGTGGGGCAACTCATTGATATCCAGGCCGCGAGCAGCGATATCGGTGGCCACGAGTACCTGCAGGTCGCCGCTCTTAAATGCCGTTAGCGCGCGAGTGCGAGCTCCCTGGCTTTTATTGCCATGGATCGCCATGGAAGGGATGTCCTGCTTGGAGAGCTGCTCTGCAAGGCGGTTAGCGCCATGTTTGGTGCGCGTAAATACCAGAACCTGGAACCAGCCGTTCTGTTGAATTAAGTGAGCCAGCAGTTCGCGCTTCTTCTCGCGGTCGACACGGTAAATGGCCTGCTCAATTTTGTCGGCTGTGGCATTCCGTGGCGCTACCTCAATCATCGCCGGGTTATCCAGCAACTGTTGTGCCAGGGTTTGGATCTCGTTAGAGAATGTCGCCGAGAACAGCAGGTTTTGGCGCTTTTTAGGCACCAGGCGCAGCAGGCGCTTAATGTCGTGAATGAAGCCCATATCCAGCATACGGTCAGCTTCATCAAGCACTAAAATCTCAACGCAGGAGAGATCCACATGCCCCTGCTGGTGAAGATCCAGCAGGCGGCCAGGGGTAGCTACAAGTACATCCAAACCGGCTTTTAGGGCATCGATTTGAGGCTGCTGGCCAACGCCACCAAAAATAATGTGGGAGCGCAGTGCCAGATGTTGACCGTAGGTCGACACGCTTTCGCCTACTTGAGCGGCAAGCTCACGGGTAGGGGTTAGCACCAGTGCACGTACCTGACGCTTTGTAGGTCGTTTGCCGGTATTTAGACGTTGCAGCATTGGCAGCGTAAAACCAGCGGTTTTACCCGTGCCGGTTTGGGCGCTGGCCAGCATGTCACGACCTCCTAGTACGACGGGGATAGCCTGTCGTTGTATCGGGGTAGGCTCGGTGTAACCTTGCGCTGTAACAGCGCGTAATAAATCGGCGTGCAGGCCAAGTTCAGAAAAGCTCATGCGTTCTCCGCAGTCACCTAGTGAGTTAATACCGGTAAGTGGCTGTTATCACTAGATGTAATGTTCAAAAAGCGAGGTTGATTCACCTTCGCGGCAGCGAAGTGTGCCAGATAATTCAGTGTGCCGCGATGGTCGTTGGGTAGCCGTGGATGACCGTGACAGGAGACGTGAAGGTTATAGCGCCAAGCAGCACTATCATCCTGGTGTGCACGGACACACCAGAAAACTACGTGTCAGTAATAAGCCGAGTAGTGTAACACGGTTATAGGGCCTCAGCTTGTTTCGCTGAATCGTTCCAGCGATGGGGCCTGGGCATGCAGTGGGATTAACCGCGCTAAAGTAGCCGCAGGCAAATCAAGCTGGGCCACTTCCTTGGGGGCTAATGTAAAAAAGTGCTCAGGGGTGAAAACACCAAGTTGAAACAGTTGGCGGGCCGTGGCTGGTCCTATGCCGTCGAGCCCCAGTAGTTGTCGCGCAAAGAGGGTGAGAAAACGACTGTTTTGCTGTTCATCAAAATCGACGCTAGCCATTTGATAATAGTGCCCAGCTTGAATAGTAATAAACTGCTCAATGCGCTGAAGCGCGGCTAGCGTTGTGGCATCGTGAGCCTGGGCTGCTAACTGATCGCGCAGAGCATCGTGGCTATTTAAAGCCGTTTCGAGGACTCCTTGAGTCGGTTCGCCCTCAAGCAGTGCCGTTACGGTATGCATTAGGGCGTTAATGGCATCGCGTAGTTGTTCAGCGGGCAGACCCGTGGTCTGGCTTGGTTCAGCTGGCATATTGACATCCCTGAGAGGGTTAGCATTAAGCGTAGTGCAGCAAACTCAGTTTAGAAAAGCACTGATTAATCAAAATAATCGCCCTGACGTATTTTAGTGGCGATAAGTTCGGCAGCTTGATCCCAGCTATCACTTAATGCACGCACCAGGGCGGGATAGCCATCTTCTGCAAGAGGCGTTTCGGCATAGAAAGTTTCCATCTCTAACAGCTCGCCGGCATCGTTTAGCAATTGCCATTGGCCGCTAGCCACGGCGATACCATCAAAGCGGCCCTGGAATTGATCTACGTTCAGGCGCAGGGTGAGGGCGTTGGATTGATCACCTTCACCACGCATAACCCTAAGTGTTGGCAACGCTTTGGATAGATTGGCGCGCACTCTCCGCTCTAATTGCCTGCCTAAGCCTTCTGCCCACTGGTGTTCCCGAGCGGCATTCAGTGTAATGTCGTCTAGCTGCATCACAATGCCGTCGACATCCAGGTAGTGGGCTAGCCGTGGTGCGCTCACTATAAGCGTACCCTCGGGCTGGCGGGGTGTGCTAGCCAATGGGTTGCTTGGCAGCATATAGCGAGCGGGGGGCGTGACACTGCTGGCGCAGGCGGATAGCAACAAGCAGATCAGCAGCAGTGAATATCTCATCCATGTAAACATCGTTCGCTCCTTAATCACGTGGCGCACGCGGTATGGGGTCTTGAGCATCCAGATTATCAAACAACAGTGCTCTGGGATTGTCGTTTAGCGTGCGAGTCAAAGGCTGCAGGTCACGCATCAAGCGATCCAGTCGCTCAATGGCGGTTGTCAGCTCTTGATAGGCCGGCGATGACGGCGATAGCCCCTGTAGCGTGCTGCGCAATTCCTCCAGGGTTGCGTTGAGGTTGCCGCCCACAGCCTGGGTTTCAGGATCATTGAGCAATTGATTAAGAGAGGCGCTCACGTCGCGAACCTCATTCAGCATGCTCTCAGAAGCTTGAAGGTTACTATCCAAACCGGTTAACAGCGGTTCAACCTCAAGGGCGTTTAGTTTCTCAAGTAGATCGGTTACCTGGGCCTGTATCTGAGCAAAGCCGCCTGCTACGGTGGGGAAGACATCTCGGTCTGAGAAGCGCTCGGCGACATACTCATCGGCAAGGTCGCGGTGGAAGTTCAAGTCTACAAACAGAGCGCCCGTTAACAGGCTGCCACTTTTTAGCGAGGCGCGTAGTCCGAGGCCGAACATGCGTTGGAATCTCGCCTTCCACTCTTCCAGGTTAATATCGCTATTTTCGATCCCTAGGCGCTGAGGTTCGACTCTGATCAGTACGGGGATGGCAAAGCGTGCCCGTGAGTCGGGCTGCGGAGCGGTAAAGTTCCAGGGTACGGCGGCAACGGTGCCCATGCGTACCCCGCGAAACTCTACCGGTGCGCCTTTGGAGAGACCGCGTACCGTTTCATCGACCAGCAGTACATACTCCAAATAACGATTAAAGGTTCCTTCCCGAGCGGCATCCTCATCAGCGTAGAGAGTGAACCGTGTGTTGGCTTCAACCGGCTGACCCATGGGCAGATCTTCGGGCACGCCGAAAGTAACGCCGCCACCCAGCAGCGCTTCCAATGACTCAACGTTAACCCGAACGCCGTCGGCGTCTAAGCGGAAATCGACACCGCTAGAGGTCCAGAAGCGAGTGCTGTCGGTGACTAAGTCTGTATATGGCTCCTCAATAAATAGCTGGTGCTGCATGGTGCGTGACTCTGGCTCGAAACTATTTTCTTCGATGCGCCCCACGGTGTAGCCCTGATAGGAGACCGGGTCACCGACGCGTAGTGAGTTACCTAACTGGCTCGTCAAGCTAAGACGCAGTCCCGCCTGGCCAGCGGGTGCAACAGGGGGGATATCGCTAACGGGGAATTCTCGCCGTGGTGCTTCCTCTGTGCCTGGCTCAAGCTGTATATAAGCGCCAGAGAGCACGGTACCCAACCCACTAATGCCTTCACGGCCAATGCGCGGTTTAACCACCCAAAAGCGGGTATCTTCGCGCAGAAGATCCTCCACTTCCGGCTGAATACGAGCGGTCAGCACTGCATGGGAAAGGTCGTCAGACAGGCGCACGCTTTGTACGCGGCCTACTTCAACATTACGGCTGCGAATCAGCGTATTGCCCGCCTCAATACCTTCAGCACTCTCCATGGTCAGCGTTACCTGGGTTCCACGACTAGCGTAATTGTCGTAAACCAACCATAACCCAATAGCAATCGCGACGATCGGTACCACCCAAATGGGCGATAACCTGGTCTGGCGCGATGTTTTGGCCTTATTTAGCTCCTGATCGTTAATTGGGTCAGTGTTTGACGATTCTGTTTCGTTAGCCATCAACAGGTTCCTTGGTGGCCGCTTTACGGCGAAGAAGAGGGTGACGATGTGGAAGAGGGGTATCCCAAATTAAGCGCGGGTCAAAGGTCATTGCTGCAAGCATGGTTAACACAACCACGGCGCCGAAGGCGAGCGACGCAGGGCCTGGCGTAATTGACATCAGGGAGCCAGCGCGAATCAGTGCCACTAAGATAGCCACCACGAAGACATCGACCATTGACCAGCGACCAATAAATTCTGTTAGACGATACAGCCGCGTGCGACTTTGAGCATTGAGCGCACTGCTACGCTTAACCACCAAACAAAGCCAAGTTAGCGCAACGAGTTTACCTACAGGTACGATAACACTGGCGATAAAGATAACCGCTGCGATCGGCCAGGAGCCCATCTGGATCAGTTGAACAACGCCACCAATAATCGTCGAAGGCGAGGAGTTGCCTAGGCTAGTAGTAGTCATAATGGGGTAGATATTGGCTGGAATATACATAATGGCAGAGGCGCCCAGCAGTGCCCAGGTGCGTTGCAAGCTGTTAGGAAGACGCTGATGAAGCTTTTCATGGCAGCGAATGCAATGCCCACGGCCCTGGGGCGATAGGCGGTTAATCAGTCCGCAGGTTGGGCAGCCGGTCAGCCCTTGTTCACCAGCGGGTAGGCCTGTCCGGGTACCTTCGGGAGCCAGTGGTTCTCCCTCAAGCGAGAACCACATCCAATCGGCATCCAGGGACTGGCTTGTCATCAGCAACAGCAGCGCAAATGCACAAAACGCCCAGAAGGAGATGCCTATTTCCACATCGGCCAGGCCCGCTATTTTTATCAGGCTCACCAAGGCGCCAATAATAAAGACATCGGCCATCATCCACGGCGTTAAATGCGCCAGTGAGCGTGCAATATCGCGACTAAACGGCAGGGGGCGATCGCGAAGTAGTCCAAATTGAAGCCAAAGAACGCCAAGCAAATACACGGCTGGCAGCACCACTATGGTCATAATAACGGCGATAGCCACCACGGGTTGGTGAAAGCCAATCAGTGTGGTGGCGGTCTGGGTCAGCTCGATGCGGTTGCTTACTCCGCTGACCGTAAAGCTAATAAACGGAAACGACACTGCCAGCATTAGTGCGACAAGCGAGGCGATGGCCAGGGCCATACTGCGCTGAGCGGGGTAGCGATGGCGCTTAACCAACACGTGTGAGCAGCGTGGGCAGCTTGCTTTCTCGCCAGAATTTAACGGCGGTAGCGCGGATACCCAGTCGCATTCGTGGCAGGCACGCAAACGCCGTCGCTGAGTTCTAACCTCAGGCGGCAAGCTGTCAACAAGGGGGGCGTTGACGGGCAGTGGACGGCGCTTAATCAATTTTTGTGGGCGCAAAAACCAAAACTCTCAGTGCGAACCCCTAGCAAAACTACTAGGATGTGGCGGATTAAGCATGTCAAACACGCATTTTAGCAAGTCTATGTCACTGAAATAATGTTTAAAAACATAGTCTGGCCGCTTGACCAATGGGTTAGTTTAGACAACGATGCTGCGGCGCAATGGCGAACAGTTAGATTCGACCTGATTGGCCGCGTACTTCCGCGTCAGGTTTACGTGCTAGTGTCGCCATATAGTGGCAGGCATTGCTAGTAATAGCATCTTACTGCCGTTGCAATGAAGTGTTGCTCAGAAGCACAACCTATAAAACAGTACCGATCATTATGTCATGAAGGAAATGAAATGTTGCTTCCCACATTAGCAGTTGTAGTTGGATTGATCTTACTGGTTTGGAGCGCCGAGAAATTTATCGACGGTGCGGCGGCAACCTCTCGTTGGCTTGGTTTGTCACCCCTATTGATCGGTATGCTGGTGATTGGATTTGGTACTTCGGCGCCGGAAATGATGGTGTCCGTGCTGGCGGCGATGGACGGAAATCCAGGTTTGGCTGTGGGGAATGCCTACGGCTCGAATATTGCCAATATCGGTTTAATTCTCGGCTTGGTAGCCCTTGTTGCACCACTGTCGGTGCACTCTAGCGTTATCCGTAAAGAGATGCCGATATTGATGCTGGTCATGTTAGCAACGGGCCTAATGCTGCTGGATGGATTCGTCGCGCGTTGGGAGGCCGTTGGCCTGTTGCTGGCATTGGTTGTCTTTATCGTTGTGAGCATTCTGCGTTCTCGCAATCAATCCGACGATGCGCTGGTGTCTGAGGTCGCTGAAACCCTGGATAGCAAGCCGATGTCCCGCGGTAAAGCCATCATGTGGACGCTGGTGGGGTTGGTGCTGCTTATCGCTAGTTCGCGGCTTCTGGTGTGGGGAGCCGTTGAAATTGCACTGCGCTTTGGTGTGAGCGATTTGATTATTGGTTTGACCGTAGTCGCCATCGGGACGTCGCTCCCTGAGCTTGCTTCCTCGATTACTGCCCTGCGTCGAAAAGAGCACGATATGGTGCTGGGCAACGTGGTTGGGTCTAACCTGTTTAATAGCTTGGCGGTGGTCGGCCTCGCCGGTGTCATTGCGCCGATTGAGGCGGGGCGAGAGGTGCTCGTGCGCGACTGGAGCGTGATGACCGGTATGACGCTGCTGATGATCCTGTTTGCGTTTTCTTGGCGTGGTCGCCCGCGGCGCATTAATCGCTTGGAAGGGGGGATTCTGCTGGCGCTGTTTGTCGCGTACACCAGCTATATGGTCAGCGTCGTTATCATGTCGCGATAGCGCCTACTTTGCCATACCGCACCGCAAGGGTAATTGATGCGTCAATGCGACTCATATTGGACACCCGGCGACTATAATACAATGGCTGTCCAAGAGGGCGCTAGTGACGGGAAGCTAAGCTGTGTGAAGCAAAGTAACGCAGGAAAAGTAACGCAAGCAAAGTAGTGTGAAAAACTAGCGTAAAGAAATAAGCTTAGTGCTTATAACTAAAAGTGTCGTGCCATGAAGGCTCAACTAAGCTTGTGTTAACCCATCCATGGGATACCGATTCAGGTCTTAGGAGAGTGAAATGGAACTTGATCCGCTGGTGTTATCGCGACTGCAATTTGCATTCGTCGTGTCGTTTCACGCTATCTTCCCAGTATTTACGATTGGTCTAGCGTCCTATATTGCGCTGCTCCATGGTCTGTTCTTCACAACGAAGAACCCTGCATGGGATCGCCTCTCGCTATTCTGGACAAAGGTGTTTGCCGTTGTCTTTGGGATGGGGGTGGTGTCGGGCATCGTTATGTCGTTCCAGTTTGGCACTAACTGGAGCAACTTTTCCCAGGCCTCTTCGAATTTCCTCGGCCCCATGCTCAGCTATGAAGTTGTCACCGCGTTCTTCTTAGAGGCAGCCTTCCTGGGCGTCCTGCTATTCGGCCGCGGTAAGGTGCCTCAAGGGGTTCATTTATTTGCTGCCATTATGGTGGCGGTGGGCACCTTTATTTCTTCTTTCTGGATTCTATCCGCTAACAGCTGGTTGCATACCCCTGCGGGCGTAGAGTTAGTTAACTTCCGCTTCCACGTGACCTCCTGGAGCGAGGCGATCTTTAATCCGTCGTTTCCTTACCGCTTTATGCATATGGCCGTTGCCTCATTCTTGACCGGTGGCTTCGTTGTCGCTGGGGTGAGTGCTTGGTTTCTGTTGCGCGATCGAGACCCGGAAGCGAATCGCCGAGCTCTCTCTATGTGCCTCTGGCTGCTGCTTTTTTTGGCACCGACTCAGGCCGTCATCGGCGATTTTCATGGCATAAACACCCTGGAGCACCAGCCGACTAAAGTGGCTGCCATGGAAGGGCACTGGGAAACCTCTGGCAATGTGCCGCTGCTGCTGTTTGCCATTCCTGACCAGGAAGCACAAACCAATCACTTTGAGCTGGCTATTCCGAACTTGGCCAGCATTATCTTGACTCACTCTGTTGATGGGGAGGTGCCGGGGATTAATGAAGCGGCGCCTGAAGAGCAGCCGCCAGTGCTGATCGTCTTCTGGGGCTTCCGAGTTATGGTAGGGATTGGTCTGCTAATGATTGCGGTGGCGCTGACGGGGCTGGTGTTGCGCCGCAAAGGGCGTATCTATGACAAACGTCTATTCTTAAAAGGCCTGACGGCAATGATTCCCATGCCGTTTGTGGCTGTTTTGGCGGGCTGGATCGTCACAGAGTCAGGCCGTTCTCCTTGGTTGGTGTACGGCATGATGACCCATGCCGAGGGCTTAACCCCGTCGCTCACCGGCCCTATGGCGCTGTTTACGCTGATTGGCTATGCCTTGGTCTACGGCGTGGTGTTTTACGCGGGCATTTATTACCTCACCCGTGTGGTGCGTAACGGCATGCTGCCGGAAGAGGAGCGCGAAACCACCGACGAGAACTTCAAGCGCCCCATGCGGCCTATGTCGGCGGCGCATACACCTTTTGATGATGACGTTGACCCGGTGAGGAGCTAGACATGGAAATGTTTGATCTAACGTTAGTTTGGGCCTTCATCATCGGTTTCGGCATCATGATGTATGTACTTATGGATGGGTTTGATTTGGGGTTGGGTATTCTCTACCCCTTTGCTCCCGATGAAGATGCTCGGGATGTGATGATGAATTCGGTGGCGCCAATTTGGGACGGCAATGAAACATGGCTAGTGCTCGGCGGGGCTGGGCTATTAGGCGCTTTCCCACTGGTCTACTCGGTGTTCTTGCCTGCGCTTTACATCGGCGTTTTCTTAATGTTAGCAGGCTTGATCTTCCGTGGCGTGGCCTTTGAATTTCGCTTTAAATCTCGCCGTAACCGCCGCTGGTGGAACCGCGCTTTTTGCTGGGGGTCGGCGGTTGCCGCCTTTGCGCAAGGTGCCGTGGTAGGAGCCTATATCCAGGGCTTTCCGGTTGAAGATTTTGCCTATGTGGGCGGTGCCTTTGACTGGCTAACGCCTTTCTCGGTACTAACGGGGCTTGGCTTGATGGCAGGCTACGCGCTGTTAGGAGCAACTTGGCTAATACTGAAATCAGAGGGGCATGTGCAGGATTGGGCCTATAAAATCACTCCACTGCTGCTGGCACTGGTGCTGTTTGTTTTTGCGGTGATTAGCCTCTGGACGCCGTTTGTGAATCCTTTGGTCTGGGAGCGCTGGTTCGGCAATATTCAACTGATTTGGGTTTTCCCATTTGCTGCCTTGGCTTGCGCTTTTGTGGTTTTCCGTTCGGTGCAAAAACGGCGTGAAGGGGTGCCTTTCCTGGCCACTATCGGCATTTATGTCTTCACCTATTTAGGCCTGATCGTCAGTAAATGGCCGGTGATCGTGCCGCCGGATTATACGCTGTGGGATGCGGCTTCTTCGCCGGAGTCACAGCTGTTCCTGCTGGTAGGTATGGTATTCGTTATCCCGATTATATTGACCTATACCGCCTGGACCTATTGGGTGTTCCGCGGCAAGGTACGTGTAGGCGAGGGATACCACTGATTCATGGTAACTGAAGACACGCTTTCTCTTACGCCGCGCAGTTGGCTGCAAGCGTTGGCTAAGGGAGAGCGTAAACGCCTGCTTGGTTCAGCGCTTTGTGGCGTGTTGGCAGGTAGTCAAACGATAGTCGTGGTGGTTGGGCTTGCGTGGCTTATTGATCAGCTAGTGGTGCATCATCGGTCACCCATTTCTCTATTACCGATATTTTCCCTTCTGGTGGGCAGTGTGCTGTTACGCGCTGCCTTTCAGTGGGGGCATGAAACATTAAGCCTGGAGGCAAGCCTGCGAATTCGACAGCGTGCCAGAGCTCAGCTGTTGGATAAACTGTCTGCCTTGGGCCCGGTGTGGCTTACCAATCAGCATAGCGGCTCGCTGGCAAATCAGGCGGTTGAGCATATAGATGCGCTGGAAGGTTATTTCGCGCGTTTTTACCCTCAACTGCGCATTACGTTCTGTTTGCCGCTATTGATTCTGGCGGTGGCGGGTTGGCTGGATTATCTGGTGGCGCTGTTCCTGCTGCTTTCTGCACCGCTTATTCCACTTTTTATGGCATTGGTTGGCATGGGAGCTGAGCGCCTTAATCGCGACCAGTTCGTTGCGGTATCGCGATTGTCAGCGCATTTTATTGACCGTGTGCGCGGTATGACCACACTGCAGCTTTTTGGCCGTACGTCAGCCGCACAGCAGGATGTTTGGTATGCCACGGATGGTTATCGACGTCTTAGCATGCGTACCCTTCGGTTGGCTTTTCTCTCATCGGCAGTGCTGGAGTTTTTTTCCTCGGTCGCGATTGCGGTTGTGGCTATGTATGTCGGTTTCGGCCTGCTGGGCTACATCGAGTACGGGCCGGCAGCATCGTTGACGCTTTTTTCGGGCTTAGCGGTGTTACTGCTCGCGCCTGAATTTTTCCAACCGCTGCGCACGCTTTCTCAGCATTACCATGATCGCGCGGCGGCACTCGGTGCCGCCGAGAGCGTGGTGAATATCCTCAATCAGCCAAGTTTGGTGAGTGGGCATCACTATATGGCTCCGCGGTCAGATAGGTCGGCCATTGAGTTAAAGGCTGCTTGCGTTGCTTATCCTAGCCGTGGGCAAGTGATAGGCCCTATCGATCTCACCATTCAGCAGGGTGAGGTAGTGGTGCTTAGCGGTGTCTCCGGTAGCGGCAAGTCAACGCTGTTAGCGCTGCTCGCGGGCTTTATCGCCCCAAGCGCTGGCAAGTACCTTCGACAAGAAAGTAGCCGCTATGCCTGGCTGGATCAGCAGCCCTGTCTCTTGCACGGCAGTTTGATCGATAACCTACGGTTGGCGGCGCCCGAAGCTTCCCGTGGAGAAATGCTTGCCGCACTCCATCGCGCTGGTTTTGGGCCTCTGTTAATTCAGCTACCCGAGGGTCTGGATACGTTAATCGGCGAGCGTGGGGTAGGGTTATCGGGTGGCCAAGCTCAACGCCTTGCCCTCGCGCGAGTGTATCTTAGCAATGCGCCGTTGGTGCTCTTAGATGAGCCGACGGCGAGTTTAGATCAAGAGACAGAGCAGTTCGTGATGGCTGCTTTGCTTGAGCTTGCCCAAGAGGGGCGCACCCTGGTCATAGCGACCCACCATCCGGCCGTGATCGCCGCCGCTCAACGCCATCTGGCTTTTGAACAGGGTGAACTGGTAGAGGTGGCCTCATGATGGCTATTTACCGTGACTTCCGCCCTTGGCTGCTGCTCTTAGTGCGCCGCCGCAGGCGCTTTTTGGTGGGCGCCTTGCTGGTTTGGGTCACCCTGATGGCCGGGCTTGCGCTGCTGGGGTTGTCGGGTTGGTTTATTACCGCTAGTGCTTTGACCGGTATCGCTTTAGCGCTGGGTATTCCTGCGCGGCTCGATGTTTATGTTCCCGGTGGTGGCATTCGTTTCTTCGCCTTGGCGCGCACTATCGCGCGCTATGTTGAGCGTCTGTATAACCATAATACGGTGTTAACGCTGCTTGCCGACTTGCGTTATCGGGTATTCGGCCATTTAACACGCTTCGACGACGCTCGCTTGCAGGGTGAGCGTGCCAGCGACTGGCTGAGCCGTTTAACGGCTGATATCGACACCCTGGATAATTTTTATCTGCGACTCTTGGTGCCACCATTGGTGGCGCTGCTTGGTGTATTGGCTGTGTCGCTTTTTGTGGCTATTTGGTTACCCAGCATTGCCGTGCTGATGGTGGTGACGCTGGGCTTGCTCTGGCTGGTAGCGACCTTGTTAGCGGCTGCCTGGGGATTTTCGCAAAGCTATCAGCAGGTGGTTGACCAGCAGTCGCTGCGCCGCCTAGTGGTCGACCAAGTACAGGCCTCGGCTGAGTTGATGAGCTATCAAACGACCCAGTGGCACCGGACGATGATCGCGACTCAAGAGCAGCAAGCGTTCGGCAATCAGCGCCGCTTGGGGCGTAAAGCGGCGCTAATAAACTGCCTGGTGAGTGTCATAAGCGGATTAATGGTAGTGGCAGTTATGTGGTTCGCTAGCCTGGTATTTAGCCAGCAACTGGTCACGGGCCCTGTTTTGGTGATGGTTGCATTGATAGTGCTGGGGGTGAATGAGGCGTTTATCGCACTACCTGCTAGCTTTATCAAGCTGGGCGCTAGCTATGCAGCGGTGCGTCGGTTAAATGCGCTAACCAGCGATTCATCGTCGGCTGCCCCTGTTGTTACGCTACCTGAAGATGTTGATTTCAGCGTTCAGGTTAATCAGCTCTCTCTGCGCTATGCGCAAACATTAGAGCCCGCGCTAAGGTGTATTAATTTTCAACTACCCGCTGGAAAGCGAGCGGTGATTACCGGCAATTCTGGTGCCGGAAAATCGTCTTTAGCCAGTGTATTGATGGGACGCTTACAAGCAACTCAGGGTGAGGCGATGGTGGGTGGCGTGCCAGTGTGGCAGCTCTCGGTCGAAAGCCGTGCTAATCACTTTGCTATGCTCACTCAGCACGTGGATCTGTTTGATGCCTCTATTGCTGAGAACCTGCGTATTGCCAACCCCACCGCAAGCGATGAAAGCCTCTGGGAGGTATTGAAGGCCGTTGCCTTGGATGGTTGGGTTGAGCAACTGCCGAAAGGCTTAGCCACGTCGGTGGGCGAAAAAGGCCAGCAGCTATCGGGTGGTCAAGGTCGGCGTTTGGCATTAGCACGGCTAATGCTTTGTAGCCCTCAAGTGGTGATTCTTGACGAGCCATTTGCAGGCGTTGATGCGGTGACGGCAAACCACCTTGCGGCTTCCCTGGATCAATGGCTGCTTAATCGAACGGTTATATTCTTTGTCCATCAAGTTGGTTCACTGAACCCATTGCCTGGGGTCGAGTACCACTGGCATTTAGATGCCGGTAGACTTAGCCAGTTCGCACTTAAAGAATCGGTAATGAGCGATATTGATTAATTGATAAGAGATAGCCAGGAGCCCTCCATGCACGAATTTTTACGCAATCTTCCTAAAGTAGAGCTCCATTTGCATATCGAAGGCTCGCTGGAACCAGAGCTAATGTTTGCACTAGCACAGCGTAATGGGATTGAGCTGCCCTATACGACAGTTCAAGAAGCCAAAGATGCTTACCACTTCAATGATCTGCAGGGGTTCCTGAATCTCTATTTTCAGGGCATGAGCGTGCTGCGTAACGAGGAAGATTTTTACGACCTGGCGATGGATTATTTCAAGCGCGCGCGGGAGGAGGGTGTTGTGCATATCGACATGCACTTTGACCCCCAGGCGCACCTACAGCGTGGTGTGCCGCTTGAAGTGGTAATGGCTGGGCTATTAAAAGCTAAGCAGGAGGCAGAGGATAACCTCGACCTCTCTATCGGCATGATTATGGCTTTTCTCCGCGACCGTCCCGCAGAGGAGGCGTTGCATGTACTTGAGCAAGCCGCTCCCTATTGGAAAATGCTAGATGCCATCGGTCTGGATAGCGCTGAACAAAACAACCCACCGGTAAAATTTGTTGAGGTGTTTAAGCGCGCTAAGCAGCTTGGGCTTGTGCGCGTGGCCCATGCCGGGGAGGAAGGCCCCGCAGACTATATTAAAGAAGCCCTGGATATCCTTGATGTTCAGCGCATTGATCACGGGGTGCGCTGTTTAGAAAGTGATGTGCTAGTTGAGCGTTTGCGCAGTGAACAGATTGTTCTAACGGTTTGCCCACTTTCAAACGTCAGCTTAAAGGTAGTAGAGGATTTGCGTGATCATCCGCTGCCCAAGCTTTTGGCTGAAGGGCTCAAAGTAACCATTAGTTCGGATGACCCCGCCTATTTTGGTGGCGGTATGTTGACCAATCACATTGCTTGCGCCGATGCGTTTGACTGGGATGAGGCGGTTTTTCGTCAGATAACCCGCAACGCCATTGAGGAAGCCTTTACTAGCCCAGGTCGACGCGAAGAACTTCTCGCTCGTTTAGCTGGGGTATAGCATTACAGCGCCTAGTCACACAGACTAGGCGCTGTTTTAATCAGATGCAGTGCTAGGTTTTTACTCATAAATATTCAAATCGCTGTTGACCCTGGCGGTGAATCGGGTAGTATACGCACACGTCAACGGGGCACGGCCTCATCGACTAGCTCTTTAACAATTTGATCAGGTAATTCATGTGGGCGCTTGCTGATGTTGGTGACAAATCATCAAATATCAAGGCAAGCGACTCAAGCAATAGGGTTTTAAAGGATTCGTCCTTTGGGATCTATTTACCACGGTGTGGTTCATGACTGGGGTGAAGTCGTAACAAGGTAGCCGTAGGGGAACCTGCGGCTGGATCACCTCCTTAAACGATGCGTCACAGTCAGTAAGCGTCCACAATGAATTACCTGATCAGATATAGAGCAAACGGTAAAAGCACGATCCCCTCTTGGGTCTGTAGCTCAGTTGGTTAGAGCGCACCCCTGATAAGGGTGAGGTCGGCAGTTCAAGTCTGCCCAGACCCACCAAATTTTATCTATCGCTGCGTTATTTTATAACTCGCATAGTAGGCTATGCGTCGTCATAAAATGCCTTGCGCTAAATAAAATTGGCCAGAGGTGAGTGTGACTAAGAGTGACTAGATGGGGCCATAGCTCAGCTGGGAGAGCGCCTGCCTTGCACGCAGGAGGTCAGCGGTTCGATCCCGCTTGGCTCCACCATTACGTTACTACCCTGTTTAACCTTCAATACCGTTTGTGAATGTTTCGTGACCATTGATAAGTCGCTGTTGTTTTAGTTATCGCACAACGCCTTATCACTGTTCATTGAACAGCTGCTCTTTAACAATGTATATCATGCTGACAAGAACACTTCGTAAGAAGTGGTCTTAAATTGTGATACGTCTCAAGCGTATCCGGCAAAATGAAACGTGATCATTGCGAGTCCAGACTCCTTCGGGTTATAGGGTCAAGCAATGAAGCGCACACGGTGGATGCCTAGGCAGCCAGAGGCNATGAGACGCACACAATTAGCAAGCAACGCTAGAAAGCCTGCTCGTCAGCATGATGTACATTAACAGTTACGCCTGACGACCATAGCACGCGTGAACCACCTGATCCCTTGCCGAACTCAGAAGTGAAACCGCTTAGCGCCGATGGTAGTGTGGGGTCTCCCCATGCGAGAGTAGGTCATCGTCAGGCACTTATTATGAAAAATCCCCCAGGGCTGATGCCTTGGGGGTTTTTTTTTGCGTGGCAGGGTGAAGGGTAAGTCGTGAATCGTGAGTAGAAAAACCTCACAATCACCCTATCACCAGCAGTTTTATAAATCCCTGCGGTGTTGGCAGATGCCACCGGCCCAGGTCTCATAAATAGCGCGATCATCCGCCAGCATCATGAGTGCAAACAGCCGCTCACCAAGCGTGGTGCAATGATTGATTCGTCGAGAGAGTAGCGATGTTGCCTGGGTGTCAATCACCACAAAGTCAGCCTCAAGGGTAGGCGCCAACTGACCGATGTGGCTATCCAGCGAGAGAGCTTTTGCATTACCCATGGTTAAGCCATAAAAGCCCTGCCATGCGGTAAGGGGCTGTCCGCCTAGTTGACCCACTTGATAGGCCGCTTTAAGCGTTCCAAATCCCGATAAATCAGTGCCTGCGCCGATATCGCTGGCAAACGTATATGCCATGCCCGTCTGTTTGGCTGCTTCCCGGTCGAATAACCCGCTACCCAGAAAAAGATTGGAGCTGGGGCAAAAGGCAATATTGGCGCCTCGATCCGCCAAGCGTTTGCGCATGCCGTTATCGAGATGAATTCCATGAGCGAAGGTGCTACGGGGCCCGACTAAGCCTGCCTCCTCATACACGGCCAGGTAGTCGCGGCTGCCTGGAAACAGTTCGGCTACCCAGTCTAACTCGCCACTGTTTTCAGCCAAGTGGGTCTGTAACCAAAGGCTAGGATCATTACGTAAGAGGGCGCCGGCAGCGTCCATTTGCGTCTTAGTTGAAGTCGGCGCAAAGCGCGGTGTGACGCTATAGCCCAGTCGGCCGTTGCCGTGCCAATCCTCAATAAGTCGCTCGCTGTCAGCAATGCCAGATGCACCGTCCATCAGCGCCTCTGGCGCATTACGATCCATCAATACCTTGCCCACCAGCATGCGCAGCTGACGTTTTTGGCAGGCGGTGAAAAATGCATCTACGGAGCCGGGGTGGCTAGAACCGAATACCTGGGCAGTGGTAGTGCCCGCGCGTAGCATCTCATCCAAAAAAGCATTAGACAGCGCTTCAGCGTGGGCATGATTAGCAAAGCGACACTCTTCAGGAAAGGTGTAGTCGTTTAGCCAGTCAAGCAGTTGGCGGCCATAAGAAGCCATGATATCCAGCTGCACATAGTGCACATGGGTATCGATAAACCCCGGCATAATCAGCTTGTCACGATAATCAAGAACGTCAGCCCCTTTGGGTAGCAAAGGTGAGAGTTCGGCGAAATGGCCGACGGCATGAATATGCTGGCCTTTCAACCAGAGCAGTCCGTCGCCGTAATGCTCTAAGCTGCCCGGTTCAGGTGTATTGCCATCGCCAGGGTCACGGGCAAAACTAATCAATTCGGCACGAATGAACGTATCGGTAGAAGAAGTCATATCAACTCGGGGTCGTCGGAGAATCGGTCATTAGCGTTCGCACTGCCTGGGGGGCAAGGCCACGGTTTTCTTGCGAAGAGGGCGTGTCCGTTAGCCAAAGCAGTTCAGCCACCACCGTTAAAGCAATCGCATAGGGCGTTTTATTACTCAGCTTAGTGGCGTGAATGTGGCCGATGGGGCATCGCACCTGCGCAATTTGATCGGCGGAGTAACCATCGCGCTTAAGGCGTCCTTCAAAGCTTGCCCATTTACTGTCAGAACCAATCAGCCCAATCGAGGCGATGTCATCGCGCGCGATCAGCGCTTTGATCAGCGCATAGTCTTCGTCATGGTTGTGCGTCAATACCAGTGCGTGGCTATCAGCAGGTAAGGCGGCAACACTTTGCTGTGCATCTTGGAGTGAATAACAGCTAAGTCGCGGCTGCTGCTGATGCTGGTGGTACTGCTCGGCAAACGCATCGCTTCGGCTATCGTACCAGTGTAATTGCCAGGGAAGCGGCGCACTTAGCTTTACCAGTTGCTGCCCTACGTGCCCTGCACCAAAGATCGCTATGTGCGTTGTAGTGCCTGGAAAGGCTTCCAATAGGATATTAACGAACCCACCACAGCACTGGCCGCTTCGTCCGCCCAAAGAGAAGGCTTCCAAACTGAGGCCATAGCGTTTTTCTGTCAAACAGGCACGTGCAGCGGTAATGGTTTGCCACTCAAAGGTACCCCCGCCTAGCGTATCGAAGATCGCATCGTCGGTGATCACCATGCGTGCGCCAGGCTCCCGGGGAGTGGAGCCTGCGCTGGTTACCTGAGTGGCTAATACATGCGGTATGCCGTCGCGCTGTAAGCGGTGTAGCGCCGCATGCCAGCTTTCTGGGTTTTGACTAGAACTCACAGCACTTTCTTCCTGATAGCGTTGGCTGCCAGCACGACCCGCTCTGGTGTGGCCGGTGTATCTAAGTGAGGAGAGATGGCGTAACCAGTAAGGCTCGATAGCGCATCGCGTAGCGCTGACCACACACTGATACCGAGCATTAAAGGGGGCTCACCGACTGCTTTTGAACGGTAGAGACTGGCCATGGAGTTGGGATGGCCTTCCATTAGCGCGACATTGAAGACGGGCGGTAGGTCGCCAAAGGTAGGGATTTTATAGGTCGCCGGGCCATCGCTGACAAGCACGCCTTTGTCGTTCCACTTAAGCTCTTCACTGGTCAACCAGCCCATTCCTTGAATAAAACCGCCCTCCACCTGACCAATATCAATGGCTGGGTTTAGTGAGTCTCCCACGTCGTGCAAGATATCGACACGATCGACCTGATACTCCCCACTCAAGGTATCCACGCTTACTTCTGCCACTGCCGCGCCAAATGCGTAGTAGTAGAAGGGCCGACCTTGACCAACTGAACGATCATAGTGAATAAGCGGTGTGGCGTAGAAGCCTTTTTCAGATAGTGATATGCGATTGAGGTAGGCTGTTTGCACCAACTCACCCCAAGGTATGCGGCGCTCGCTTTCGCCGAACCCGGCCACTAGCATGCCATCTTCCAGGCGCATCCCTTCGCGATCCAAGCCCTCTGAATAGTGCTCGGCGGCAAAATCAAACAGGCGTTCTCGCAGTTTACTGGCGGCATCCCGCGCGGCCATACCGTTTAAGTCAGCACCGCTAGAGGCAGCGGTAGGGGAGGTATTGGGGACTTTATCGGTTCGCGTAGCGGTAATGCGTACCTTCTCCAGATCCAGGCCCAGCTCCCGAGCCACTACCTGACAAATTTTAGTATGTAGCCCTTGGCCCATCTCGGTACCGCCGTGATTGATCATCACGCTGCCGTCAGTGTAAACATGCAGAAGAGCACCCGCCTGATTAAGGTGCTGGGCGGTAAACGAAATGCCAAATTTAACCGGGGTAAGTGCCAGTCCTTTTTTAATGATAGGGCTGGTGGCGTTGAAGTCACTGACCGCTTTGCGCCGTGTCCAGTAATCGCTGTCGCTTTCGAGGGTTTCAACGAGCGTATGTAGGAGTTGTCGCTGGTCGACCTGCTGGCCGTAATGGGTCACCTCGCGGCCATCGCGGTAGAAGTTGCGCTTACGTACGGTCAGTGGATCTTCGCCAATCTGGCGGGCAATATCATCCATGGCCGCTTCGATAATCATCATCCCTTGGGGGCCACCGAAGCCCCGGAATGCGGTATTAGAGGCGGTATGGGTTTTTGCTCGATGACCGACTACCTGGGCGTCCCCCAGCGAGTAGGCGTTGTCGGCGTGGAACATAGCGCGATCAACGATAGCGTCGGAAAGATCCGGCGAGTAGCCGCAGTCACCGATCACCGTAATCTCACCACCCTGAATAACGCCCTCAGCATCAATGGCGAGTCGATAGCGGTTATGGAAAGGGTGGCGTTTACCCGTGGCGCGCATATCTTCACTGCGCGGTAAGCGGAGTCGCACCGTCTTGCCTGTGCGGTGGGCAATAATCGCGGCTATACACGCCCAGGGGGAGGCCTGAGTCTCTTTGCCACCAAAGCCACCACCCATACGGCGCACTTCTACGGTCACGGCATGAAAAGGAATATCGAGCACCTCCGCCACCAGCTTCTGGGTTTCGCTGGGGTGCTGGTTGGAGGTATGGACGACAACGCCCTCATCCTCGGTGGGGTGAACCACGCAGGCCTGGCCTTCCAGATAGAAGTGCTCTTGGCCACCGACGAATAGCTCACCCTCAATCAGCTGTTCCGCTTGATCAAGCGCCTGCTGCCAATCACCACGGGTCTGCACATGAGTCGGGCGTACAAACTCCTCACGCTCCGTTGCGGCCACCGGATCTAAACTGGCAGGTTGCTCGTCTATGCTAATGGCGGCTAGCTTGACGGCACGACGTGCGGCCTGCAGCGACGTTGCGGCAACGGCGAAGAGGCATTGGCCTGCGTAGCTGATCGCTTGATCGACAAAAATGGGATCGCCCGGAAAGACCGGCCCGATATCGGTATGCCCTGGCACTTCATGAAAGGTAATCACATCGACTACCCCTGGCGCCTCTTTCACCTTGCTGAGATCAAGCTGCGTTAAGGTGCCGTGGGCGACGGGCGATAGGCCAAGCGCCACATGCAGGGCATCTGCGGGGAGTACCAAGTCGTCAATATAAGCGGCCTTGCCGGTGACGTGCTTTTCAGCACTTTCGTGAAAACTTGCGCTTCCCGCCTGTCGCTGGTCATTACTGTCCCCCGTATGACGTGCCAAGGGCCCTGAGCCTTGGATGTGGTCGTGTAGTTCACGGCGAGCACGGCTGCTATCGCCGTCCAGTTTAGTGAGCGTACGCATGGAGCATCACCTCGTGGTCGGGCGCTAAGAGAGAAAGATAGAGACGTTCAAGCAGGTTCTTGGCAGCTTGCCGGCGATAATGCTGACTGCCCCGCACATCACTCATGGGCTGGAAGTCGTCATCAAGTGCCTGCTGAGCGGCGCGAAAAGCTTCCACGCTGATGGTGCACCCTTCCAGCGCAGCTTCGGCAGCTTGTGCGCGCTTGGGAATAGCGGCCATTCCCCCAAAAGCGATGCGTACATCGTGCAAGGTGCCTTGTTCAATGCGGTAGCTAAAGGCACCGAGTAGCGCAGAGATATCATCTTCGCGACGCTTGGATAACTTCCAAACGCGTAATTGACTGTCCTCAACCGGCTGCGGAATGAAAATCCGCGAAACGACTTCATCAGCCGCTAAAGCGGTCTTTTTGTAATCGAGGAAGAAATCCTCCAGCGCTAAGCAACGCTTGCCGTTTGTGCTGGCAAGTTCCACCTGAGCTCCCAAGGCAAGTAGCACGGGTGGCGTATCACCAATAGGTGAGGCATTGGCGATATTGCCACCCAGCGTTCCCCGATTACGAATTTGCTGGGAGCCAAGCCGGTGCAGCAGGTGAGCAAACGCAGGAAAGTGCTTTTCAAATAGCGGTTCGAGCTGGGTATAGGTAACCCCGGCGCCTATCCACCAGCCGGTTTGATGTCCATGGGTAGCCTCTTCAACCGTCAATAGCTCGGCAACCCGGGAAACGTCAATCAACTGATCAAGCGGCGCCAAGCGCTGAGTGATCTCCAACCAAAGATCAGTACCGCCTGCCACCAAGCGCGCCTGGGGAGTTGCGCGACGCAATTGCGTTAGCTCTTCCAAAGACGCTGGCTGAGCAAAAAATGGCGCAGTTCCTGCCGAATCGGCGGTCTGAGTGTCGCTTTCTGACGCTGGCAACGTCGCGTCGAACCACTGAGGGCGCTCATAGGGCGTATCATTCATACGCAGCGCCGCATCGCGGATAGGACGATAGCCGGTGCAGCGGCACAAATTACCGCCCAGAGCGGCTTCTAGGTGTTCAGGTGATAGTTCTTGTAAAAGGGGAGTAGGGCGTTGAGTAAGATCGCTATGCAAGGTGAAAAGTGACATGACGATACCTGGCGTACAAAAACCACACTGACTGCCATGGCATTCGATCATCGCTTCCTGGGCTGGGTGTAGGCGACCTTTTTCCGATAACCCTTCAACGGTGACCAAGTGCCTGCCCTGTAGCTGGTGAGCGGGCGTAATACAGGCGTTAGCGCTGGTAAACTTTTGGCTACCAGCCGTTGACTCGCCAATCGCCACGGTGCAGGCGCCACAGTCACCGGAAGCGCAGCCCTCTTTGGTGCCCGTTAGGGCCAAATGCTCGCGCAGTAGCGTTAAAATACTGGCGTCGGGTGAAACGTTACACCGCTGAGGGGTACCATTGAGCAGGAACGTCATCGTTGCCATGCCGAACTCCACTGTTATTGTATAGACCGGAATGTTTTTGACCGATCGGTCAATATAGGTTGAGCTTGGGACAAAACGCCCTACCATGCAAGTATTTGCTCACTGCACAGGAGTGGGGCAAGCTGGTGTGAAATGCTAACTTTTGGGGCAGCCCAGTCTATCTTTTCACCCAGCTAAGCATTCATGTGTAATTAAACATTCAAGCTAACAATCACTCACGCTATTGGGGAATACTGTTAATGACCGCCGTCTCTGCCACTCATGAAAGCCCTAGCCGGGAAAGAATAGAAACAAGTATTCTGGTGGCCGCTGAGGAGGTGTTCTCTCAGCACGGCTACCGCGGGGCGAGCTTGCAAATGATCGCTGATCGAGTCGGTCTCCCCAAAGCCAATATTTTGTACTACATGGGCAGTAAGCAAGCGCTTTATGTGCGACTGCTTAACCGCATGATGCGCCGCTGGAACGAAGTGCTTGAAGACATTACTCCTGATAGTGATCCCGCGACGGTACTCAGTGACTTTATTCGCACTAAAATGGTGCTGGGGCAGCGCTATCCCGAAGGCTCAAAACTTTTTGCGGCGGAAATTTTAGCCGGTGCTCCCTTCTTAAGTGATTATCTGGGCGGCGAGTTACGCGATTGGGTCTCCTCTCGTGCCGCGATCATTCGCCAGTGGTCAGCCCAGGGAAAAATGGATGCTGTCGATCCGCGCTGGCTTATTTTCCTGATTTGGTCTGCCACCCAGCACTACACTGAATATAGTGCCCAGGTCAGCGGTATTCTAGGCCGCGATGCGTTAACCGAGGATGACCTTGAATCCATCTCCAGCTTTCTTGAGCACGTTATTCTAAAAGGCTGCGGCGTTACTTCACCCGCGCCCAATAATTCTGCACCTAAAAGCAGTGCAGACGCTCACAGTGTGGAAAAGTGACCTTCACATGAGCGCTTTGCCTATTGATCAGTATCTTGATCCGCTTAAAACCATCTTGACTACCCATAATCGGCTGATGCTGATTGCCCAGCCGGGGGCGGGTAAAACCACCCGCGTGCCGCTCTGTTTACTTGAAGAAGAGTGGGTCAAAGGGCAAAAACTACTGTTACTTGAGCCTCGTCGTGTAGCTGCGCGTTTGGCAGCCAGCTTTATGGCCCGGCAATTGGGTGAAGACGTTGGCCAAACGGTGGGGTATCGCATGCGCGGTGATAGCTGTGTGAGCGCGCAAACCCGCTTGGAAGTAGTGACCCAGGGCGTACTCACTCGCATGCTGCAAGATGACCCGCTGTTAGAAGGCGTTGCCGGGATCATTTTTGATGAGTTCCATGAACGCAGTTTAGAAGCTGATGTGGGATTGGCGCTAACGCTGGATGTGCAGACCAGTATTCGCGATGATTTGCGCCTACTGGTGATGTCTGCAACCTTGGATGTCGAAGCGCTCAAGCGGGTGTTGGGCGAGCAAGTACCTGTTATTGAGTGCCATGGGCGTCAGTATCCTGTGGCGACGGCTTATCGTCCTTCCCTGAGTGGTGAGGAGAGCATTAGCCACGCACTTCGGGTGGTTGAGGAAGCGCTATCACTGCCTGGTACTCAAGGCATACTGGTAATCTTGCCCGGAGTCGCCGAAATTAATCGCTTGGTTCAGGCGCTGGAAAAAAAGCTGCCCCATCTGGCGATTCGGCCGCTGCACGGCAGAATGAGTATTGCTGAACAGCAGGCAGCCTTGGCGGCGAATACATCGAAACAGCGCATTATCGTCTCCACCGCCATCACCGAATCGAGCATTACCGTGGATGGTGTGAATGTGGTGATTGACGGTGGCCTGGAGCGGGTGCCACTTTTTCAGCCGCGTACCGGGCTAACCCGTTTAACGACCCGGCGGATCAATCGCGCCAGTGCCGATCAGCGTCGGGGGCGTGCAGGGCGTCAGCGGGAAGGCCGTTGTTTTCGGCTCTGGGCCCAGGAGCAGCCGTTGGCGCCTTATGGTGAGCCTGAAATTCAGCAAGCGGATCTCTCATCACTAGTGCTCGAACTGGCGTGCTGGGGCGTCGCATCACCCCAAGCGCTAAGCTGGGTAACATCGCCGCCGGAGGGTGCCTGGCGCAGTGGCCAATCGCTGCTCGAGCAATTAGGCGTGTTAGATCACGAGCACAGGCTTACCCCTCTAGGTAGCCGCTGTGCCAAGTGGCCAGTTGAACCGAGAATTGCCGTGATGCTAGAGCGGGCTTCAGACTTCAATGCTATGTCTCTAGCCTGTGGGGTAGCGGTGCTCCTTGAAGAGCGCGACAGCAACGAGCGATCCCTGCACGATGCATTAGCACTGCGTCTGCGTCAGCCTAAACGCTTCCCCAGTTGGCAGCGTGAAGCACTTAGGCTGGCTAAACGAGCAGGAGTGGCGCTTAATGACGCCGTGCTAGTGCCGCTTGGGCCACTCTTAGCGCTGGCGTACCCTGAGCGCCTTGGCCAGTCAATTGAGCCGGGTAAGTTTCGGCTTGCCAATGGCAAAACCGCTACGCTGCCGTTAAACGATACGTTGGCGCATCAAGCCTACGTTGTTGCTGTCGCATTAAATAGTGCGGCTGGTGATCAGGCGCGGATCATCTCAGGCGAACCGCTATCACTTGAGTCGCTGCTTTCGCTATATCCTGATATTCGCCAATGGCAGCCACGAGTGGCGTGGTCGCAAGAACAGGGCCGTTTAATCGGTGAAGAGGTACAAGCACACGGCAGCCTCGTCATTGCCAAACGACCTTTAGCACACTTACCCGAGGAGGCGGTGAAAGGGGCGCTATTGAATGCACTACGCCAGCGGCCCGAGCAGTTATTTGGCGATAATTTACAGCAGTTGCGCGGGCGAATGGCGCTACTTCGCAAGTACCAGGGGGACGAGTGGCCCGACTGGTCCGAGCCAACGCTATTAGCCTCATTAGAGAGCTGGCTAGCCCCTTACCTAATCGGTATTAAACGGTTGAGCCAAATTGAGAAATTGCCGCTAGAGCGCTATTTGCTCAATTCACTGAGCTGGGAAGCACAACGTGAATTTGCGCAGTTAGTCCCATTAGCGCTTGAGGTTCCTAGCGGCAAGCAGGTTGGCTTAGACTACCTGCCGTGTCTCTCCCAGCGGCCGCCTGTGTTAGCGTTGAAACTGCAAGAGGCCTTTGGCTGGCGGGTAACGCCCACCGTTGTCGATGGTGCCGTTGCCGTAATGATTCACCTGCTTTCTCCCGCGCGTCGGCCGTTGCAAGTCACCCAGGACTTGGTTAGCTTTTGGCAGAAGGGTTATCCTGAAGTACGCAAAGAGATGCGCGGTCGCTATCCAAAGCATCCCTGGCCTGAAGACCCACTGACAGCACCCGCCACTGCGCATACCAAGCGAAAGGCGTGACCGGTTTCGCTGCTTCGACTCCGATAATTACTCGCTGCGCTTTTCCGGGATTTCATCGGGAATGCGATAGCGCACGCCATCTACGCGTTCTTCCTCATAGCGTTGATTCTCTTCTTCAGGCACTACGCCGATGACGGTTTCCTTAGACCCATCCGGCCAAGTGTAAGTCGTGCAGCCTGCCAGCAGCAGTGGAATGATCAAAAACAGTGTGATGGGTAAGGCGAGGTGGCGCTTGAGCATAAGGCACTCCATTGGGTGGCGCTGATCCTGAGAATTGGCTGAGTATCTCACATTGAGAAACTATAAGTGGTCATTTACGTGGCTGTAAATGCTTATGTAGGTCTATGATAATAGTGGCTAACCCTTCAGCCTTAGACTGATACGAGAGCCAAAGAAAACCGGAGGTGGTATGTGGTCTGTAGTCAAGTCAGTGTTAGCAGCCCTACTAGGCGTTCAAAGTAATCAAAAGCGGGAAGAGGACTTTAGCAGTGGCAGGCCCGCAGCCTACCTCGTTACGGGGGTGGTGATCACGCTACTGTTCGTTTTGATGCTTGTTTTTTTGGCCATGTTTGCGGCCCGCTGAAAAGCGTTGATAGCGTTAAATAAGCAAAGCGTGACGAATCGCACATATTTTCTATACTGCTAATATCTAATTTCATCCTACCCTAATCTAACGATAAGAAATAACAACAATAAAACTGGAGGTCTCTATGCGTTCACGGTGGTGGCTAATGGCCGTATCCCTTGCTGCAAGTGGATCGCAGGCTCAAACGAACGGTTGGAACATGCCTGTCGGCGTTACCGATGTGAGTAGCGATATTTACGGCCTGCACATGACCATATTCTGGATATGTGTCGTGATTGGATTGGTGGTATTTGGGGCAATGTTCTACTCCCTGTTTCGCTATCGCCATTCCAAAGGTGCAAAGGCCGCCCACTTTCATGAGCACACTAGTGTGGAAGTGTTATGGACAGCTATCCCTATCTTGATCCTGGTAGGTATGGCGGTGCCCGCCACCGCAACTTTAAAAAACATGTATGACTCATCAGACGCCGAGTTGGATGTAATGATTACCGGCCAGCAGTGGCGTTGGCGCTATGAATACCTGGGGGAAGATGTGGCATTCACCTCCAATATGAGTACGCCGAGAACGCAAATCAGCGGAGAAGAAACTCGCGGAGAGCACTACCTATTAGAGGTTGATGAGCCGCTGGTGCTGCCGATAAATCGTAAAGTGCGCTTTCTAATGACCTCAGATGACGTTATTCACTCTTGGTGGGTGCCGGATTTAGCGGTTAAGCAGGATACGATTCCCGGCTTTATCAATGAGAATTGGGTGAAGATCAACGAGCCGGGTATTTACCGCGGGCAGTGCGCTGAGCTGTGCGGTATCGACCACGGCTTTATGCCTGTGGTGGTGCACGCTGTGGAGGAGGAGGAGTTTGATGGCTGGCTAGCTGAGCGCAAAGAGGCTGCTGAGCAGGAAGCCATGGGGGTTGACCGTGAATGGGCAATGGATGAGCTAGTTGAGCGCGGCGAATCAGTGTATCAATCGATCTGCTCCTCTTGTCATCAGGCCGAAGGCCAAGGTTCTCCACCCGCCTTTCCCGCGTTGGCAAATAACGAACAGCTCATCAATGATGTGGATTGGCATCTAGATAGGGTCGTCAACGGTGTATCGGGTGCTGCTATGCCTGCTTTCCGTAGCACCTTAAACCCTGTTGAGATAGCGGCTGTGGTCACCTATACGCGTAACGCCTGGGGTAATGATACGGGTGATGTCGTGCAGCCCTCTGCAGTAGCTGAGTTAATTGCCCAGTGATGTTGGTTTGCCACTCAATTAGACAACAATATTTCGGAGAGACACATGGCGCCCAAACTACCTCCTCAGCCACCGCTGCAACATAGCACCACGGCCGTCGCCGATGGGCAGTCCCATGGTCATGCTGCGCCGCCGAAAGGCATTTTTCGCTGGCTACTGACCACCAATCATAAAGAGATTGGCTCCCTTTATTTGATTTTTTCGCTGACGATGTTTTTCATCGGGGGGATATTCGCCCTCGTGGTTAGGGCGGAACTTTTCCAGCCCGGCCTGCAGCTGGTCGAGCCTGAATTTTTCAACCAGATGACCACCATGCATGGCTTGATCATGGTGTTTGGTGCGGTAATGCCTGCTTTTACCGGTTTAGCCAACTGGATGATACCGCTACAGATTGGCGCGCCAGATATGGCGTTACCTCGGTTGAATAACTTCAGTTTTTGGCTTCTTCCTGTTTCATTCACACTGCTACTTTCAACGCTACTAATGCCCGGCGGCGGCCCTAATTTTGGTTGGACGTTTTATGCACCGCTGTCGACGAATTTTGCTCCACCTTCGACAACTTTCTTTATTCTTGCGCTACATATTGCCGGTATTAGTTCTATTCTCGGTGCCATCAACATCATCGCGACCATTTTAAATATGCGTGCGCCGGGTATGCGTTTAATGGATATGCCGCTATTCGTATGGACATGGCTGATTACCGCTTTCCTATTAATTGCGGTAATGCCGGTGCTAGCGGGTGTCATCACGATGATGTTGATGGATATCAACTTTGGCACCAGCTTCTTTGATGCGGCAGGTGGTGGGGATCCGGTGTTGTTCCAGCATCTATTCTGGTTCTTTGGGCATCCCGAAGTATACATTATGATTCTGCCAGCTTTTGGTATTGTCTCAGCGATTATCCCCACCTTCGCGCGTAAGCCTTTGTTTGGTTACGCATCAATGGTGTACGCCACTGCGGCCATTGCACTGCTGTCATTTTTAGTCTGGGCTCACCATATGTTTATAGTGGGTCTACCTTTGGTGGCAGAGTTGTTCTTTATGTATTCCACCATGCTGATCGCCGTGCCAACCGGCGTGAAGGTATTTAACTGGGTAACCACACTGTTTCGCGGCTCGATTAGTTTTGAATCGCCGATGCTGTTTGCTCTGGCTTTCGTGGTGCTGTTTACCATTGGTGGTTTTTCAGGGCTTATGCTGGCGATTGCACCGGCGGATTTTCAGTATCACGATACCTACTTCGTCGTTGCCCACTTTCACTATGTGCTAGTCCCGGGGGCAATCTTTGCGATTATGGCGGGGGTCTATTACTGGCTGCCTAAATGGACCGGGCATTACCCCAATGAGAAGCTGGCCCAGTGGCACTTCTGGTTCTCGATTATTGGTGTCAATCTAACCTTCTTCCCCATGCACTTCGCAGGCTTGGCGGGAATGCCGCGGCGGATCCCTGACTACGCCCTTCAGTTTGCGGACTTTAATTTACTCTCAAGCATCGGTGCCTTCTTCTTTGGCGCATCTCAACTGCTCTTTGTATTGGGCGTCATACTGTGCGTGCGCGGTGGCAAAAAAGCGCCAGCAAAAGCCTGGGAGGGGGCCGAGGATTTAGAATGGACGGTGCCTAGTCCAGCACCACTGCATACGTTTGAAACGCCGCCAGTGTTTCATCGTACGTCCCACTAGCAATGACATAAAGCACATGGGTCACTGGCCTAAGAGGTGTTATGGATAGCCAAGAGCAGGCAAAGGTAGGTGTGCGCCGCACGGTTATTAGAACAATCGCCGTATTGATAGGCATGTTTGGCTTTGCCTTTGCACTAGTGCCGCTTTATGACGTTTTTTGTAGCATTACTGGTATTAACGGCAAGGTGGACGCCACTGCGAAGAGCGTCGTGCACGAAGAAGTCGATGAGTCGCGCTATATAAATGTGCAATTTATCACGCGTGGTAGCCCGGGCCTGCCGTGGCAAATGAGCGTTGAAATGCGCCAGATGAGTGTGCACCCCGGGCAAATGGCGGAAGTCGATTTTACCTTCACCAATAATAGCAGTAGCGAAAGCTGGGGGAGAGCAGTGCCCAGTGTGTCTCCCTCTACTGCCACGACGCATCTACGTAAAATCAGCTGTTTCTGCTTTCAGGAGCAGCAGTTGCAGGGTAATGAGCGGTTAACCATACCGCTGGTATTCCAGCTAGCGCGTGATCTGCCCGACGATATTAATACTATTACACTGGTGTATACCCTCTACCCGATAGAGCATGTGATTCAAAATGCTGCATTGGATAATACGCTTAAGAGCAGCGCTAACAACGAGCTTGTAAACGACCCTATAAACAATCTCAGTAACACGCCTAAAAACAATAAAGCGGCGGGAGAAGCGATATGAGCAGTGGTAGCTATTATGTTCCGGCGAGTAGCCGATGGCCTGTTCTCGGCTCGGTTGCCCTAGGCGCCATGATGGTCGGCACGGGCATTAAACTCGTTTATGACACCGGGTTACCGCTGGTGTTAATCGGTGTGGTAGGCATTCTTGCGGTGATGGGGCTCTGGTTCCGTGACGTCATTAGTGAGTCTCGGGGAGGGCTTTATGATGAGCAGATGGATCGCTCATTTCGTTGGGGGATGGGCTGGTTCATTTTTTCGGAAGTAATGTTTTTTGCCGCCTTTTTTGGCGCGCTGTTTTACGTACGCATGTTTGCTATTCCATGGTTAGGGGGAGAGGGGGCAAAAGGTGTTTCCGCATTACTATGGCCTGACTTTGTCGCCACTTGGCCGTTGTTGAATCCACCGGACTCATCCATTGCCGGCCCTGAACAAGTCTTTAGCCCGTGGCAACTGCCTCTCGTCAACACGCTGATTTTGATAACTTCCAGCATCACGCTCACCGTTGCTCATGAAGCTTTAAAAGTGGGTGACCGGAAGACTTGCCGCAACTGGCTAACGGGAACGGTGCTATTGGGTTGCTGCTTTATCATGATCCAGGGTGTCGAATACTACGAGGCCTACGCCCATTATGGCATTACCTTGGAAGCCGGAATTTTCGGGGCAACATTCTTTATTTTGACCGGCTTTCATGGTGTGCACGTGATTATCGGCACGCTGATTTTAGCCACCATGCTGGTACGCATTATCAAGGGCCACTTTGGCGACGAAAACCATTTTGGTTTTGAAGCCTCTTGCTGGTACTGGCACTTTGTTGATGTGGTGTGGGTTGGGCTGTTTATTTTTGTCTACGTCTTATAACCGCATTAGCCTAACTGGCCCGACCAATAGCCGAAAATAATGAGGGCCATGAGCAGACAGGCTAATCCAATTCTCCATTTGAGAGAGAGTAGCAGGCGGCGGGAAGAGACGTTATCTCTAATCAGGAAAATGGCGCCTACGGCCAAGCTGATAACCATCGCAATAAACACGGCGGCAATGAGTAGTTGTAACCACATGATGAATCCCTCTCGGCAATGGCGTTTTTATAGTTGGTATCTGTTTTGGAGTTTGCTGGTGGCGTTAGGTATTAGTTTAGGACTATGGCAGTGGGAACGGGCAGATGACAAGCGGTTGGCCATCGCCGTTCGCGATGCAGCCCCTACCTTAGTGCAGCCTACCGAGCAGCCAGCGCAAGGCGCCCAGGTAACGTTGCGTGGGCAGTATTTGGCGGAGCAAACGCTCTATTTGGATAATCGCGTTGTAGACGGAAGAGTGGGGGTGGCCGTACTAACCCCGCTGCGTGATAGTTTCGGGCAGCTTTGGCTGGTACAGCGTGGCTTTTTAGCCACCGGGCCGCGTCGCGAAACGCCGCAGACAACCACACCCAGCGGTACGGTCGAAGTGATTGGCGAGTGGCAGGAGGTACAGTCTGGCGGGCCGCTATATGGGGAAAATAGAGAAGGGGCAAGGCTGCAGCAGCTTAGCCTTGAACCCTGGCACGCTTCGCTAGGCGCGTTTAGTTACCCAGGCTGGTTGCACGCCAGCGAAGGCGATGGGGTCTTAATCCCATGGTGGGAAGCCAATGTGATGCCGCCCAGTCGGCATATGGGCTATGCCTTTCAATGGTGGGGGCTGGCACTGGCGGCCTTGATGGTGATGTTTATTGGCGGATATAAACTGCGTCGCGATGGCGCTGATAAAAAAGCTTTAGTTAATAAAAATAAACAGAGGTGAAAAGTATGCAGGACGCCAGACATATTCGCCGTCAGCGGCTCAAGTTAATCCTTATTTTTGTCGTTTTTGCGGCGCCCATGGTCGCTGCTTGGGGAATGGTCGAGTTACGCATCGGTATTCCCGATCGCCATACTGCTCACGGCAATGTGGAGCTGGAATTGCCCATGCTTGACGAGTGGCCTTTAACAATAGCTGCGGTCAATAGCCAAGAGGAGTGGGTCTTGGCCTTTGACTGCTCTCAGCAGTGTGAGCAGCGTAAGGATGAGTTTTGGCGTTTACACCGTGCTTTAGGGCGCGAAGCGCCGAGGTTAACTCGCTTACGGATTGGTGGGGATCCCGAATCGCTGCCAGGAGAAATGACCAGCGAATGGCAGCACTTACCTCCGTGGCGTCAAGCCAACTCGGCTTGGCTGCTTGATCCAATGGGGCGACCAGCACTGGCCTTTGAGGCCAACGTAGCCACTGAGGATGTGCTCGAGGATATCCAGCATCTACTTAAAGTGAATCCTCAATAAAGTGCGCTAGCCTCTGCTGTTAAGGAAACGCCATGCACGATTCATTTGAGCGCCGCTTGCGCTGGTTAGTGCGATTAACGCTGGTAGGTACTCTATTTACTGCCGTAGTGATGCTGGTAGGCGCCTGGACGCGTTTAGTCGATGCTGGTTTAGGCTGCCCTGACTGGCCGGGTTGCTACGGCAAGCTATTAGTTCCTGATAATGATCTTGCCACGCTTCATCATCCCGATGTCCCGTTGGAGCCCTTTAAAGCGTGGGTAGAAATGGTACATCGCTATATCGCGACGCTGCTGGGATTGGTGATCGTTAGCGTTGTAGCCTTGGGCTGGCCGTTGCGTCATCGTCGCGATTACCCATGGCACCTAAGCTTGATGCTGCTGGTGGTTATTTTGCTCCAGGGCGCCTTTGGTGCCTTCACCGTTACGCTCAAGTTATGGCCTCAAGTCGTTACCCTTCACCTTCTGGGCGGGTTGAGTGTGCTGCTGCTGCTCTTTTGGCTGCATCTTCGCTTACGCCTCGCTGTGGCGCCAAAGCCAACAAGTGAGCCTCGGCGAGTGAATGCGTGGTGGGGTATTGCGGCATGTTTGCTGGTAGTGCAATTGGCTCTAGGTGGGTGGGTGTCCAGCAATTATGCCGGTATTGCCTGCCAAGGTTTTCCTACTTGTAATGGCCAGTGGATGCCCGCGATGGATATCAGCGAGGGCTTCCATCTTACCCAGACCGTGGGGCCCAATTACCTACATGGGCATTTACATGCCGATGCACGTACCGCGATTCAAGTGGTACATCGCCTGGGGGCATTGTTGCTTGGTGTCGGGCTAATAGTGCTCTGGTGGCGTTATCGACAGTGGCAGAATGTGGTAAGGCCGCTAGCGATTGTCGTCGGTTTGTATGTGCTGCAGGCTGCATTGGGGGTGGCCAATGTGGTGCTTTGGTTGCCGCTTTGGCTGGCGCTACTGCACACAGCGGGCGCCATTGCGTTGGCCGTTGGGCTCGTTTGGGCCTGGTGGCGTTGGCGCTATCATGAGGCTGGCGTTTACTCAACGACGACTCATTCACCTTATAACAACGTTATCGTTCAATAAAAGGGAAGCATGCCATGCGAAATATAACAATGACGCTACCCACGGCAGTGCCTTCTATGGTGTGGGGCTGGAAAGAGCTCCTTGGTCTGTGCAAGATGAAAGTTGTTGCCGTTATGTTGGTGTGTGCTGCCGTAGGAATGGCGTTAGCAACCCCGGGCCTACCACCATTGACGAACGTAGTCCTTGGGCTAGCCGGTATCGGCTTGGCCTCTTGCGGTGCGGCGGCTTTTAACCATGTCATCGACCGCCACTTGGACGCGGTAATGACACGAACGTCTCGTCGTCCTTTGGCAAGTAAACGTCTACCCGTGGCAATCGCTCTAGGTTGGGCGTGCTTGCTTTCAGTCGCGGGTGTTGCGCTATTGGTGTGGCAGGTTAACCATTTAACGGCTGCGCTAACCTTTGCCTCCCTAATTGGTTATGCGCTGATTTATACCGCTTTTTTAAAGCGGGCGACACCACAAAATATCGTCATTGGAGGCGTTGCTGGCGCTGCGCCGCCACTGCTGGGGTGGGTCGCTATTACTGGGCAAATTACCCCCGAGCCTTTGCTTTTAATGCTGATTATTTTTGCCTGGACGCCGCCCCATTTTTGGGCGCTGGCCATTCACAAGCGCGATGATTATGCCCGGGCTGGTATCCCCATGCTGCCCGTTACCCACGGCATTCCTTTTACGCGGCTGCAAATTTGGCTGTATGGGTGGTTAACGGTGTTAGCCACCTTACTGCCGGTGATGATAGGCATGAGCGGCGCGCTCTACCTAGTGGTCGTGCTGTGCCTGAATGCGCGCTTCATGGTGTGGAATTGGCGAGTGTGGCGTGGTCAGGATCCTGCTGCTCCTATCGGCGCATTCTGGTTCTCAATTCGCTATTTATTAGGTGTTTTTGGGGCGCTATTACTTGATCACTACGCTGCGGCGCTTGCTTGGTGATCCAAACAAAGAGTTGGACAGCTATGCAGTCAGAAGAGAAGCAAGCCTAGATGCTATTGGCAGAATAGTGGTATAAGGGTGTACAATTTTCGTCAAGCAATTTATCCGCTGAATGAGGAGTGTCATGAGCTCAACGGTAGCGCTGGTATTACTCGCCGTGGCGATTGCAGTCATTGTAGGGTTGTGTTTCTACGCATGGTCGTTACGCAAAGAGGTGAGTCGTCGAGAAGCTTATCGTCGCGATGAAGACGCTCGCGCCCAACAAAATAGCTTAGAAAACCTCGATTATGTAGCAAGCGCACTGGTTCAGGAGCAGGTCGATATTACCGAAGGCGCCTGGCGGTGCAAGGTGTTACTGGAAATCATTGATCCTAGTTTAACGGAACGAACTGAATTTAAGGCATTTGCCGAGCACTACAGCCGCACTCAACACCTGAATACCCATACCGCTCGTCAACAGTTGTCCCCCCGAGAGCGTATGCAGGAAGACAAAGAGCGGCTGATGGTAGAAAATGATATGCGCGATGCCGTATTGGAGGCAGCTCGGGCAGTGCTGAAATGGCGTGCCCAAGGCAGAAAAGCGCTGCATTAATGACAGGTTTTGAGCGGTTTAAACCGCCCAAAAGCATAGCAAGCTAATTTTTAGTGCCCATTGCGGCAATTTTGCTATGCTGAAGGATGTCGGTATTGGCAAGAAGTTGATATCTTGGCATTGTTGCCTTCCTGCGCTTAAGCGTGAATGATAGGCACATCGCTCTATATCGACTGGGTGTTGAGTAATTAGTACGTGATTATTGGTACTGGGAGCTTGATACTATCAACAGCGATATGGAGCAGGCGAAAAATGGATGCTCTCGCAATAAGAAGCATTGGATAGATTTGGTCACTTATGGCCATTTCAGCATTGGATCAAGAAGGAGTCTTGCATGAAAAAATCAACGACTGGCTTGCTCATCGGTTCCGCACTGGTAGTAGGTCTATCTGGCTGTGCCAGCTCGGCCTCACAGTCTTCCGGCCAAGCAAGCGCTAGCAGCGACCGCAGCTGGTACCAGCACCCTGCGGTATGTGGTCTGGCAGGCGGCGTTATCGGTGGCAGCATTGGCTACGCCACCAGCAGTAGTTCTGATGAAGAGAGCGGTGCTGCTACTGGTGCCGCAGCTGGTGCTGCTATCGGCGGTCTGCTATGTGCTGATCGTACGCCTGAGCCGGTTGCACCTCAGTGCCCGAGCTATGGCGAAGTGCCTGCTGGTGTTGCAGTTGACGCCGAGGGATGCCCGTTAGATTCTGACGGTGATGGCGTGCCGGACTACCGCGATCAGTGCCCAGGCACTCCCGCTGGCGTTGAAGTTAATGCCAACGGTTGCCCGCTTGACTCCGATAACGACGGTGTGCCCGATTACCGTGATCAGTGCCCGAACACTCCTGCTGGTGTAGAAGTGAACGCCCTGGGTTGCCCGGATAGCGTAGTTCTGGAAGATGTTAACTTCGAGTTTGATTCTGCTCAGTTAACCTCTAACGCTCAGAGCGTGCTTAACGGTGTTGCAGAGCGCTTGGTCAGCAACCCTGATGTTCGCGTAAGCATCGAAGGCCACACTGATTCACGCGGTTCTGACGAGTACAACAAAAACTTGTCACAAGAGCGTGCTCAATCTGTTGCTAACTACTTGGCGAGCCGTGGCGTAGAAGCTAACCGCATGCGTGCGGTAGGTTACGGTGAAGAGCGTCCGGTCGCCTCTAACGAGACTGAAGAAGGTCGCTTCCAGAACCGTCGCGTTGAACTGGATGAGTGGAACTAAGTTCACTTATCATCTGAGGTTTGCGGTTTGGTTATAAAGTGCTAGCGGCAATCCACAGGTAAAGAAACGGGAGGCTTATGCCTCCCGTTTTTATTTTAAGCGGTCGGCAAGTCTGCTAGTCTTGCTGCTGTTTTATGTTGGTACATTTACACCTCTCCCAAGACCATTGATAGCGATATGTGATCCTTGGTATGGATCACCACTGCGCTCAAGGAATCTGAATGCCTATTGTTACTCTGCCTGACGGCAGTCAAAAGACGTTTGAAGCACCGCTAACCATTATGCAGCTCGCAGAATCCATTGGCCCTGGTTTGGCTAAGGCCTGTATCGCTGGAAAGATCGATGGTGTGCTGGTAGATGCCGCTGACCTGATCGAGCAAGACGCAACGGTGGCGATAATTACTGCCCGTGACGCTGAAGGGCTGGAAATTATTCGCCACTCCTGCGCTCACCTCATTGGTCATGCGGTTAAGCAGATGTACCCCGAGGCCAAAATGGCCATCGGGCCAGTTATTGAAGATGGTTTCTACTACGATATTGAGTTTGGTCAATCTGTCACACCGGAAGACCTGGAAGCCATCGAAGCGCGTATGCAGTCACTGATAGAGCGTGAGTACGATGTGGTACGCGAGTATGTTGATCGTGACCAGGCAATGCTGACTTTTTTACACCGCGATGAACCTTATAAGCAGGAAATTGTTCGCGATATTCCCGATGACGCGACCATCCGGCTTTATCATCACGAAGAATACACCGATATGTGCCGCGGGCCTCATGTGCCAAATACCCGCCACTTAAAAGCCTTTAAGTTGACCAAGTTGGCCGGTGCTTATTGGCGCGGTGACGCTGCAAATACTATGTTGACGCGTATCTACGGCACCGCGTGGGGTGATAAAAAACAGCTGAAGGCTTACGTCAAACGTCTCGAAGAGGCGGAGAAACGCGATCACCGTAAGTTGGCGCGTCGGCTGGATCTCTTCCACATGCAGGAAGAGGCGCCGGGGATGATATTCTGGCATCCAAACGGCTGGGCGCTATGGCAGCAGATCGAACAATATATGCGGGGCGTCTATAAAGAGGGTGGTTATCAAGAAATACGCTGTCCTCAGATTATGGACGTATCGCTTTGGAAAAAATCAGGGCACTGGGATAACTACGCGGACGGCATGTTCTTTACTGAATCCGAAAAGCGTGAGTATGCTCTTAAGCCGATGAACTGCCCTGGACATGTTCAGGTGTTTAATTCTGGTTTGCGTAGCTATCGCGAATTGCCCGTTCGTTTTGGTGAGTTTGGTGGATGCCACCGTAACGAGCCTTCAGGTGCTTTACACGGCATTATGCGTGTGCGGGCATTTACGCAAGATGATGGCCATGTTTTCTGTACTGAAGCTCAAGTTGAGCCTGAAGTGACTGATTTTCATCGCCAAGCGCTAAAGGTGTATAGTGATTTCGGCTTTGAAGATATAGCTATTAAAATTGCTCTTCGCCCGGAAAAGCGCATTGGAAGTGATGAGGTTTGGGATCGGGCAGAAGATGCGCTGCGTAGCGCATTGAAAACTTGTGGCGTCGAGTGGCAGGAACTTCCTGGCGAAGGCGCGTTCTACGGCCCCAAGATTGAATATCATATGAAAGACTGTCTGGGGCGTGAATGGCAGGTCGGCACTATGCAGGTCGATTTTATGATGCCAGAGCGGCTTGGGGCTCAGTATGTGACTGAAGAAGGTCAGCGTAAGTCGCCGGTAATGCTGCATCGTGCTATTGTAGGCTCCATGGAGCGCTTCATTGGCATCTTGATTGAACATTATGCGGGCGCTATGCCATTATGGCTTGCGCCTCAGCAGGCGGTTGTCATGACTATCACCGATTCGCAGCGTGAATATGCGCTCGAATTGGAGAAACGTCTGCAAAAAAGTGGCTTGCGTGTTAAAGCGGACTTGAGGAACGAGAAGATCGGCTTTAAAATCCGTGAGCATACATTACAGAAAGTTCCCTATCTCCTTGTGGTGGGAGATAAGGAAGTCGAAGCTGACTCAGTGGCCGTGCGAACACGCAGCGGCGAAAACCTCGGTACAATGACGGTCGATGAATTTATTGAACGCCATACTGCCGAGAGAGCAGCCCTGGCGACATCGTCAATGGCCTAAGGAGACGGAACGATCAAGAGAAGCAACCAGCGCGGGCGTCCAGCAGACAAACGCCCACCAATGAACGAGCGAATTGTCGAAGAAGAAGTACGCCTTATTGGTAGCGACGGTGAGCAGTTGGGCGTTGTGCCCACCACCGAAGCGCTAGAGCGTGCTGAATCTGAAAGCTTAGATCTCGTGCAAATTTCGAATGCCGATCCCATCGTCTGTAAGATTATGGATTACGGCAAATTCGTTTTTGAGACCAAGAAGCAGAAAGCGGCTCAAAAGAAGAAGCAGAAGCAAATCCAGGTTAAGGAAGTCAAATTCCGTCCTGGCACCGATGAAGGCGATTATCAGGTCAAGCTTAAAAACCTGACGCGCTTTTTGGAAGGTGGTGACAAGGGCAAAGTCACACTGCGCTTCCGTGGTCGTGAAATGGCGCACCAGGATATCGGCCGTAAGCTGATGGAAAGGATCGCGGCAGACCTGGAAGAGATCGGAGTGGTAGAGGCCTTTCCTAAAATGGAAGGCCGCCAGATGATCATGATTATTGCCCCGAAAAAGAAGTGATCCAACGGCGATGTCAACGGGCCACCGTTAAACCGGTGGTCGGCCCTGGGTTTTCTAAAAAATATCGAGCGGAGTTTTCCTCATGCCGAAAATCAAAAGCAACAGCGGCGCTGCCAAGCGCTTCAAGAAGACTGCTAATGGCTTTAAGCACAAGCAGTCTCACCGTAGCCACATCTTGACCAAGAAATCGACCAAGCGTAAGCGTCAATTGCGTGGAATGAAGCAGATCCACGCGTCTGATAAAGCGCTCATCCAGCGTATGCTGCCGAATCTATAAGTCGGGTTTTCGTTTTTCTGAGTGCACAATTTTTTTGCCTCAGCCTTAAAGTCAGGAGTGTGTTATGACTCGAGTTAAACGTGGCGTAGTAGCGCGTCGTCGCCATAAAAAAGTATTGAAGCTTGCCAAAGGTTACTACGGTGCCCGTTCACGCGTTTTCCGTGTTGCCAAGCAAGCTGTAATCAAAGCTGGTCAGTACGCTTACCGTGACCGTCGCAATCGTAAGCGCCAGTTCCGCGCGCTATGGATCCAGCGTATTAACGCTGGTGCGCGTGTTAACGGTATGTCTTACAGCCGCTTTGTTGGCGGTCTTAAGAAAGCCGGTATCGAAATCGACCGTAAAGTATTGGCCGATTTGGCAGTACACGAGAAGGCTGCATTTGCTGCCATCGTGGAAAAAGCCAAGGCTGCCCAATAAGGTAATATGCATAGGGCTTGTGCCCGTGTTACGTGCCTGAGGTCATTTCAGAGTGACCCATCCAGGGGAAGAGCAGCCGCTCTTCCCCTGTTTTTTTGTCACCTTCAACGTGCCACGCCATCTTCACGGATGGACACCGCTTAATTCGGAGTGAAACGGATGGATCACCTTCCTACTCTGGTATCTGAGGCTCGCGACGCCATTCAGGCTGCGCAGAGTGTCGCCGCACTAGACGAGTTACGAGTACGCTACTTAGGTAAGAAAGGTGAGGTAACTGCCTTGCTGAAGGGCCTGGGGAAGCTGTCAGCCGAAGAACGCCCGGCAGCAGGCGAGCGTATTAATCAAGCCAAGCAAACGCTGGCCGACGAAATTGATGCTAAGCGCGAACAGCTTGAAAGTGAGGCGCTGAATGCCCGTTTGGCCGCTGAAAGTATCGATGTCACATTGCCAGGGCGTGGTCAGGCCAGCGGTGGGTTGCATCCCGTCACGCGTACGCTTGAGCGCATAGAGGGGCTGTTCACACGTATTGGTTATGACGTGGCGGTAGGGCCTGAAATTGAAGACGATTATCACAACTTCGAAGCCCTCAACATTCCCGCGCACCATCCCGCTCGCGGTATGGCTGATACCTTCTATTTTGACGCCACCCGCCTGCTGCGTACTCACACCTCGCCGGTGCAAGTGCGTACTATGAAAAGTAGTGAGCCACCTATCCGTATCGTTTGCCCGGGGCGGGTCTATCGCAGCGATTCAGATTTGACTCACACCCCCATGTTCCACCAAGTGGAGGGCTTGCTGGTCGATGAGGGGGTTAGCTTTGCCGACCTTAAAGGAACTATCGAAGACTTTCTGCAGGCATTTTTTGAGCGCGACGACCTTTCGGTGCGTTTCCGTCCATCCTACTTTCCATTCACTGAGCCCTCCGCCGAAGTGGATATTCAGTGTGTGATGTGTAGTGGATCAGGTTGTCGTGTCTGTTCCCACAGCGGCTGGCTGGAAGTGATGGGATGCGGCATGGTGCATCCTGAAGTCTTTCGTCACTCGGGTATTGATACCGAGCGCTATACCGGTTTTGCCTTCGGAATGGGGGCTGAGCGTTTGGCAATGCTGCGCTACGGCGTGAATGATTTACGCCTGTTCTTTGAAAACGATCTGCGTTTTTTACGTCAATTCGCTTAAGACCGCCGCCGAATACAGGATCAACGATGAAATTTTCAGAACAGTGGCTGCGTGAGTGGGTTTCGCCGCAGCTTGAAACGCAGGCAATGGCCGACCAAATCACCATGGCGGGCTTGGAAGTCGACGCTATTGAGCCGGTAGCCGCCGCATTCAGCGGTGTAGTGGTGGCTGAGGTGCTGAGTAAAGAGAAGCACCCTGACGCGGATAAGCTCAATGTGTGCACCGTTGATGACGGTAGTGGCGAGCCTGTGCAGGTTGTCTGCGGTGCACCCAATGTTGATGTTGGTCAGAAAATCCCCTTTGCCCAGGTGGGTGGCGTGCTGCCAGGTGATTTTAAAATCAAAAAAGCCAAGCTACGCGGCGTTGAATCGCGCGGGATGATTTGTTCTGCATCGGAGCTGGGGCTTGAAGAAGAGACCTCGCCCGGCATCCTGGTGCTGTCGTCATCTGCGCCGGTGGGGGGCGATTTCAGAGAGTTCATGCATCTTAATGACATGACGATTGAGGTCGATCTGACGCCCAACCGGGGAGACTGCCTGAGTATTAAGGGGATGGCGCGAGAGGTCGGCGTGCTTAACCGTTTGCCGGTTAACGGGCCCGTAATCGCACCGGTGGCCGCGGAGGTTGAGGATAGCTTCGCGGTGAGCGTAGAGGCACCAGAGCAGTGCCCGCGCTATATTGGTCGCGTAATCAAGGGCGTTAATGTTAAGGCTGAAACACCGCTGTGGATGGTAGAACGTCTTCGCCGCAGTGGCGTGCGCTCGATTGACCCAGTGGTGGATATTACCAACTACGTCATGCTGGAATTGGGCCAGCCGATGCACGCCTTTGACCGCCACAACCTGCAAGAGGGCATAGTGGTTCGCATGGCCAAGCCGGGCGAACGGCTAACACTGCTTGATGGTAGTGATATGGCGCTGCGCCCCGAAACGTTGATCATTGCCGACAGCTCAGGCCCGCTAGCCATGGCAGGTGTGATGGGTGGGGAAAGCTCCGGCGTTAATGAAAATACCCAGACTATTTTCCTTGAATCAGCGTTCTTCACTCCGCTTGCCATTGCGGGGCAGGCGCGCTCCTACGGGCTACACACAGATGCATCGCACCGTTTTGAGCGCGGCGTCGATCCGCAATTGACACCAGTTGCCGTTGAGCGCGCCACACAGCTTTTGATTGATATCTGCGGCGGCCAAGCAGGGCCTCTTGTAGAAGCGCAAAGTGCTGAGCGTATGCCTGCTGAGCGCGCTATTTTCTTGCGCAGTGAACGGTTAGAAAAAGCGCTTTCCAAGGCTCTCGATAGTGATGATGTAACTGATATCTTGCAACGCCTAGGGCTTGAAGTCAGCGTGCAGGATGCCGGCTGGGCAGTCACTGCGCCGAGTTGGCGTTTTGATCTGGCCATCGAAGAGGATCTCATCGAAGAAGTAGCGCGTATCCATGGCTACAATAATTTGCCGGTGCGCCGGCCGGCGGCACGCTTGGCGCTCCGTTCAGCAGACGAGGCAACGCTTACCCAGGCACGGCTGCGCCGCCAGATGGTTGCCCGCGGCTTCCAAGAGGCGATTACCTACAGCTTTGTGGCTCCTGAGCTGCAAGCGACCATGCTGCCCGATGCTGTAAGCCCCGCGCTAGCTAACCCTATCTCGGCTGATTTGTCGGTGATGCGTGCTAGTTTGTTTCCCGGCTTGGTGCGCGCCATGGAGTATAACCTTAACCGTCAGCAAACCCGCGTGCGGCTGTTTGAAACCGGGCTGGTTTTCAACGGCGAACTGGATGAGTTGTCACAAGTCCCGATGCTTGGTGCTCTGGTCTGTGGTGCGCGGGAAGCAGAGGGCTGGAGTGATGCGAAAGGGCGGGTGGATTTCTACGATCTAAAGGGCGATTTGGAGAGTGTCCTGGCCTTGGGCGGTGACGCTGACGCATGGCGCTTTGAGCCTGCAGAGCACCCGGCCCTTCATCCGGGGCAGTGTGCGCAGCTGCTGCATCGTGGAGAGCCTGCGGGTTGGATCGGTACCCTGCACCCTCAGGTGCGCGCAACGCTTGGCTTGAAGATGGATGCGGTGCTCTTCGAAGTGCGTCTGGATGCGCTTAGCCAAGGCCGTATTCCTGCCTTTGAACCGTTATCACGCTTTCCTGAGGTGCGCCGTGATTTGGCGTTTATACTCAAAGAGGCGACTCCTGTGCAGGCGCTGTTGGATTGCGCCAAGCAGCAAGCAGGTGAGTATCTGCAAGATATCAAGCTATTTGACGTCTATTCAGGTAAAGGTGTGGCCGAAGAGCACAAGAGTATTGCTTTGGGCTTGACCTGGCAGCATCCATCGCGCACGCTAAACGACGAGGAAATCAATCAGTTGGTTGATTCAATTGTGACACAAGTGCGTGTCAAGTTAGATGCTGAGCTGCGCGGCTAATTAAGTAGCTATGTGAGTGCCTGGGCTACGCCACGATGCTTATCACGTTCTTGGCAATGCGTTTGCTACTGTACGTTTGGTACAGAGCGTTTGTTGCTGTGTTTGCTTCAAGGATAAGGAGAAGCCTTATGGGTGCGTTGACCAAAGCAGAGCTAGCCGAACATTTGCATGCAGAGCTAGCCCTGTCCAAACGAGAAGCGAAGGCTATGGTCGAAGCTTTTTTTGAAGAGATTAGAGCCTGCCTTCGTGAGAACGAACAGGTAAAACTATCGGGTTTTGGTAACTTTGATCTGCGAGATAAGCGCGAGCGACCAGGGCGTAACCCCAAAACCGGTGAAGAAATTCCCATTTCTGCTCGAAGAGTCGTGACGTTTCGCCCAGGGCAAAAGCTTAAGCAGCAGGTTGAACACTATGAAGGCGGTGAATAGTCTTTTGGTTTGAGAAATGCTGGTACTCTCAGTTCAGTAGCTGCTCTCGTGTCATGCAAGACTCCCCTTCATAAAAAAGGAGTGCCTTCGGGCGCTCCTTTTCTCTTTTATGATGGGCGTTGTTGTGATGAGTATAGTGATAAGCGCGCCTGTGGAGTGATGGCTTTTGCTACCCCTGCATGCCGCCACCTTCGATTAGCCAGGTAATCACCACCTTAATGACGTAACCCAGCATGCCTGCGCCGAGCACCACAAACAGCATGATGGTACCAAATTTGCCTGCGTTCGATTTTTTGGCCAAATCCCAGATAATAAAACACATAAATATGATCAGGCCGCTAATCATTAGCGGGGTGATCCAAGCCTCGAAGGTTTGCTGCATAGCCACTCCTGTGCGCTGCGTGTGGGTCACCCGATTGGGCGATGTGTCTCATTCTAACCAGCCATGTTAATATTTGAGCAAATTCATCAGGTATTTGTCGACTTGACGGTTGGCACTGTGACACTTTGACAGGGGAGTGACGATGCCGAAGCTAAATATTTTGGTGGGTACCATGTATGGCGGTGCCCTTGATGTGGCAGAGCAGGTGAAGCCCCTATTTGAACAGGCCGGTTACGCTGTGGAGATTATTGAACAGCCATCTGTTGATGATATTGTCAGCGGTGACGCCGATTTGGCGCTTTTTTGTGTATCGACCACTGGTAGTGGTGATTTTCCCGGCAGCTTTGTGCCCTTTGTCCGGCAGTTGCGTGACCAAAGTCCTGCGCTTACCACACTTCGCTACGGACTCATTGCACTCGGTGATAGCTCGTATGGTGATACATTTTGTGGCGCTGGCCGCGCGCTTGATGAGCTGCTGGCGGATCATGGCGCGACGCGTTTAGGGGAGCGCCTAGAGATCGATGCCATGGAGACCTTTATGGCCGACGATGCTGCTGTGCCCTGGGTGGAAGAGTGGATCGTTGCCCAGCAATTAGAGGTGGCTTGAGCGATGCAGCGAGCCCCCACCTCGCCTGAGCGCATCAGCGTTGCGCTGGGCTTATGTGTCGTTATGCTGGCAACTTTGCCGCGCTACATGGCGGGAGGGCATGAAACCCGCCAGACGCTGATTATCTTCGCCTTAGCGCTGGTGGCTTTTGCGGCTATTGTTCAGTGGCGCTTACTGGCCGTGGAGGCGCGTCGTCGTCTGCCACAACTATGTAAACGGTTAGTCGTTATGCTGCTGCTGGGAATGGTGGTGATGGGTGGCTGGCATGCGCTGTTTACGGACTGGATCAGTTGGCAGGTATTCATTTCTCATGGTGCTACGCTTGGGGTGCTTCTTCATGCGCTGAGCTTATGGTGGTCGGGTGAGCGTCATGCAGGTTAGCTTTTTTTGCGGTAGTGATTGAAAAAGTCGCTGCAAGACGCACAAAGCAGTAGAATGGTAAAAATTACGCAACGTGGGGCGAATAATGAAGCTAAACACGCCTTAAAGTGGTTAATTGCTCGCTTATTGCCTTGTTTTTAAAATCACTGCCCCCATGTTGCGAGCATGGCGCTTGCCACTATGCGTTGGGGTTCTTAAAATTGCCCCCTTGAACTTATTATATGCAATCAACACAACGCCCAGCCGTTAGAGGACAATTCATGCAAGTTTCTGTCGAGACGACCTCCCAGATCGAACGCCGCATTACCATTCAAGTGCCGGCGGACGAAATTGACGGGGCCGTTAGCGCTCGCTTGAAAGACACTGCGAAGAACGTTCGCTTGAATGGTTTTCGCCAGGGCCGGGTGCCAATGGCAGTAGTCCAGCAGCGCTACGGCCAAGACGTACGTAACGAGGTTGTCAGCGAAGTAATGCGTGAGCGTTATGTGCGCGCTATTACCGAAGAAGGGTTGAACCCTGCTGGCTTCCCGCAAATTGAGCCATCGGTCAATGAGTCTGGTAAAGACCTAGAGTTCGTTGCGGTTATGGAGATCTACCCGCAGGTTGAGCTTAACTCTATCGAAGGTACAGAGATTGAGCGCCCGGTGGTTTCGGTGAGTGATGCGGATGTCGATGAGATGATCGATACGCTGCGTAAGCAAAATGCAGCCTGGGAAGAAGTGGACGCTGCTGCAGCTGACGGCGATCAGGTCACTATTGACTTCCAGGGTTATATTGGTGATGAGCCGTTTGAAGGCGGTAGCGCCGAAGGCCACACGCTGGTCATTGGTTCCAATAGCTTTATTCCTGGTTTTGAAGAGCAGTTAATTGGCGCCAAAGCGGGCGAAGAGAAGACCCTTAACGTCACCTTCCCTGAGGATTACCAGGCCGAGCATTTAGCCGGTAAAGAAGCCACTTTCAAGGTAACCGTACATAAGGTCAGCAGCCAGAAGTTGCCCGAAGTAGACGCTGAGTTTATCGAGCGTTTTGGCGTTGAAGGCGGCGATCAGGAAAAATTCCGCGCTGAAATCAAGAAGAACATGACCCGTGAAGCGTCGCAAGCCGTTGATAACCGGGTTAAGCAGCAAGTGCTCGATGCGCTGAAAAAGGTTAACGAAATTCCTGTGCCTAGCGCGCTCGTTCAGCAAGAGACTGACGGCATGAAGCGCCAAGCGGCGCAGCAGTTTGGTCTAGGCGAAGATTTTGATGTCAGCCAGTTGCCCAACGAACTCTTTGAAGAGCAGGCCAAAGGCCGCGTTCAGGTCGGCTTGTTGCTGGCTGAAGTAATCAAAGCTAACGAACTCGATGCTGACGATGATGCTATCAAAGCAAAAGTGACCGAGCTTGCTGAGCAGTACCAAGATCCTGATGAGGTGGTTAGCTACTACATGGGTAACGAGCAGATGAAAACCCAAGTAAAATCTGCCATTCTCGAAGAGAAAGCGGTAGCTAAGCTGCTCGAACAAACGAACATTAAAGACGTTGAAATGTCTTATCAGCAAGCCCTTGCCGCTGCGCAACAGCAGGCAGAGCAAGATGAGGGTGCTGAAGAGGGCGAGCAAGCGAGCGCCTAACACCCTGGAACGCGGCGCACCTAATATGTCGGTGCGCCTTTCCCTTCCCGGACGCAAGGAATCACCTGAATGAGTGAGTTTGATATTCAAAACGCCGGCGGTTTAGTGCCCATGGTGGTTGAGCAGAGCGCCAAAGGGGAAAGAGCCTACGACATTTACTCACGCCTGTTAAAAGAGCGTGTGATCTTTTTGGTAGGCCCTGTAGAAGACTACATGGCTAATTTGGTTGTTGCCCAACTGCTGTTCCTGGAATCGGAAAACCCCGATAAAGATATTCACCTGTATATTAACTCGCCAGGTGGATCGGTCACTGCGGGTATGTCGATTTATGACACTATGCAGTTTGTGAAACCAGATGTCTCTACGGTGTGTATTGGTCAGGCGGCCAGCATGGGTGCGCTGTTATTGACAGCGGGTGCTGCTGGCAAGCGTTATTGCCTTCCCAACTCACGCGTCATGATTCACCAGCCGCTGGGTGGTTACCAAGGCCAAGCGTCTGACATTGAAATTCATACCCGTGAGATTCTGGGTATTCGCGAGAAACTGAACCAAATTCTTGCCCACCACACGGGTCAGGAAATTGAAGCTGTCTCACGTGATACTGATCGGGATAATTTCATGAGCGCCAATCAAGCCAAAGAGTATGGCCTGATTGATGCAGTGCTGGATAAGCGGCCTACATCCTGATAGCGTGATAGGATTCTGCTTTTCTAACGAGCTTTTCCGGCGGCGAAAGCCGCCGCAGTGATAGAGGTATGCGAATGGCCGACGGCAAAGGCAAAGACGAAGGTGGCAAACTGCTCTACTGCTCGTTTTGCGGCAAAAACCAAAACGAAGTACGTAAGCTGATTGCGGGCCCATCCGTCTATATCTGCGATGAGTGTGTCGACTTGTGTAATGACATCATTCGCGAGGAAGTTCTCGAAGCCGATGCCGAGAGCGATGAGGAGCGTTTACCTACGCCACGCGAAATACGTCATACGCTTGATGACTACGTTATCGGACAGGATCGCGCCAAGATGGTGCTTTCCGTAGCGGTATATAACCACTACAAGCGTTTGAAAACAGATGTACGCGACGGCGATGTAGAGCTAGGTAAATCAAACATTCTGCTGATTGGTCCCACCGGTAGCGGTAAAACGCTGCTTGCGGAAACCATGGCACGGTTACTGAATGTACCTTTTACCATTGCGGATGCAACCACGCTGACGGAAGCCGGCTATGTCGGTGAAGATGTCGAAAACATCATCCAGAAGCTGTTGCAGAAGTGCGACTACGACGTCGAGAAAGCCGAGCGTGGCATTGTTTACATCGATGAAATCGACAAGATTTCACGCAAGTCGGATAACCCTTCTATTACCCGTGATGTCTCGGGTGAAGGCGTTCAGCAAGCACTGCTGAAGCTTATTGAAGGTACGACGGCTTCCGTGCCGCCTCAAGGCGGACGCAAACACCCCCAGCAGGAGTTTGTCCAAGTCAATACGGGCAACATTCTGTTTATCGTAGGCGGTGCTTTTGCAGGGCTGGATAAAGTTATCCGTGACCGTGCTGAGAAAGGCGGCATCGGCTTCAATGCGGCGGTGAAAAGCAAAGAGTCTTCCCGTGGGGTGGGTGAACTGCTGGCCGACGTAGAGCCTGATGATCTGGTTAAATTTGGCTTGATTCCAGAGTTTGTGGGTCGTTTGCCCATCATCGCAACACTGATGGAGCTCACTGAAGACGCCCTGGTGCAGATTCTTACAGAACCGAAGAATTCGCTAGTTAAGCAGTACGCCAAGCTGTTTGAAATGGAAGATGTAACGCTAGAGTTCAGAGATGAAGCGTTACGTGCAGTGGCTGAAAAAGCCATGGAGCGTAAGACAGGTGCTCGCGGACTGCGCTCTATTCTAGAGTCGGTACTGTTGGATACCATGTACGAAATTCCTTCGCTTGAAGGTGTTAGCAAGGTCGTCATCGACGGATCTGTGATAGCCGGAGAAAGCGAACCTCTGTTGATCTACTCTCAGCAGGAAGATGCACGTGTCGACGGCACTGATGGTTAGTGGCTAGTCGAGTATCGCGGCCCAGCTTCAACCGCTTGCGCTAAATCAAGGGGTCGCCAAGGCGACCCCTTGTTGTTGTAGATGTTCTAGGGCTCTGCTGTAGAGAGCCCTTATAAAGCGTGTTGTGAAGCCTGGTTATCTAGCGAGAGAGTTATAAAGCCTAATTCGTGAAGTGTTACTGCCTAGCCTATTCAATGCTAACGTCTAAACGCCAGCATTTTGAAAAGTGTGCAGTACTTTTCTAAGTACTCTTTTAAGTACTCATCCGATTTGTCGAGGAACGTCTGCGATGCAGCAGAACGCCGAACAGACACAATGTCTACCCCTTTTGCCATTGCGCGATGTGGTTGTTTATCCGCAAATGGTCATCCCCCTTTTTGTAGGTCGTGAAAAGTCTATCCAGGCGCTCGAAGCGGCGATGGAGGCTGATAAACGTGTGCTACTGGTGGCTCAGCGTGAAGCGTCTCAAGATGAGCCTGACAATGCGGATCTTTACGCTATGGGCACCGTGGCCGATATCATGCAACTGCTTAAGTTGCCTGATGGCACGGTCAAGGTACTCATTGAGGGGAATTTCCGAGCGGATGTTCTCAATGTCGAAGAGAATGCCGCAGGTTACACCCAGGCGCATTTAACGCCCCGAGAGAGTGAACCGCTGACCAGCCGTGAGCAGGAAGCGCTGGTACGCGTGTTGCTCAATCAGTTCGAGCAGTACGTCAAACTCTCCAAAAAAGTCCCCAACGAAGTGCTTAATTCGCTGTCGGGGATTGAAGATCCAAGCCGCTTGGTGGACACCATTTGTGCCCACCTGTCGCTTAAAATTGGCGACAAGCAAGAGCTGCTTGAGATGGATCGGGTGCGTGATCGTATTGAGCACCTGATGGCGCTGATTGAATCTGAAATCGACCTACTGCAAGTAGAAAAGCGCATCCGCTCGCGGGTCAAAGAGCAGATGGAGAAGACCCAGCGCGAGTACTACCTCAATGAGCAGATGAAAGCTATCCAGAAAGAGATGGGTGAGCTGGATAATGTGCCCAATGAGGCTGAGAAGTACGAGCTGGCGATTAAAGAGTCCGGTATGCCGAAAGAGGCATCCGAGAAAGCCACTCAAGAGCTCAATAAGCTCAAAATGATGGCCTCAAACTCCGCTGAAGCGACCGTAGTGCGCTCCTACCTGGATTGGTTAGTCGCTGTTCCATGGAAAAAGCGTACCCGGGTAAAGCATGATCTCGTCAAAGCGCAGCAGGTGCTCGATGAAGATCATTACGGCCTGGAGGAGGTCAAGGCGCGCATCCTGGAATATCTTGCCGTACAGAAGCGCGTGCGCAAGATGAAAGGCCCAGTGCTATGTCTCGTTGGGCCGCCCGGGGTGGGCAAGACTTCGCTTGGCCAGTCCATTGCCCGTGCCACCAATCGCAAATATGTGCGTTTGGCCCTGGGTGGGGTACGCGATGAGTCGGAAATTCGCGGCCATCGGCGCACCTATATTGGTTCATTGCCAGGCAAGTTGATGCAGCGGATGAGCAGAGCAGGGGTTAAAAACCCGTTATTTCTTTTGGATGAGGTCGACAAGCTAGGCATGGATCATCGCGGTGACCCTGCCTCTGCGCTGCTCGAAGTGCTCGATCCTGAGCAGAACAACAGCTTTAGCGATCACTATCTGGAGCTTGACTACGATCTCTCCGAGACGCTGTTCATCTGTACCGCTAACTCGATGAATATCCCCAGCGCCTTGCTTGACCGTATGGAGATTATTCGTCTGCCGGGTTACACCGAAGATGAGAAGCTGGCGATCGCTAAGCGCTACTTATTGCCTAAGCAACTAGCCGCGAACGGTTTAAAAGGCGATGAGTTAACGCTCGAAGACAGCGCGCTTTTAGAGCTTATTCGCTACTATACCCGCGAAGCGGGTGTGCGTGAGCTGGAGCGGCAGATTGCCAAAGTGTCGCGCAAGGTACTGCGTGAGCGGCTTGAGAAAGAGCGTGACCCGCAAGCCGCCCAAACAGGGCAGAGCTTAACGGCTGAGCAAATTGAGCACTACGCGGGCGTACGTCGCTATAGTTACGGTTTGGCAGAGCAAGACGACCAGATCGGCCGAGTGACAGGCCTTGCCTGGACATCGGTGGGCGGCGAGTTACTCAACATCGAGTCTGTCGTGACGCCGGGTAAAGGGCGAATTAACAAGACCGGTTCACTTGGCGATGTAATGAAAGAGTCGGTGAGTGCCGCTCATACGGTAGTGCGCGCCAGGGCAGAAGCGTATGGCATTGACCCCGAACGGTTCGAAAAAGAGGACCTGCATATCCATGTTCCTGAAGGGGCAACACCTAAAGATGGGCCCAGTGCAGGTATTGCCATGGTGACGGCGATTGTTTCCGCATACACCCAGCGTGCGGTACGCTGCGACGTGGCAATGACCGGTGAAGTCAATCTGCGCGGTGAGGTATTACCGATAGGCGGATTGAAGGAGAAATTGCTGGCAGCCCGCCGCGGTGGTATAAAGACAGTGCTAATTCCTGAGGAAAACCGCCGTGATCTCAAGGAAGTACCTGACAATATCAAAGGTGCATTGGATATTCGTCCGGTACGTTGGATAGATGATGTCTTAGCCGTAGCGCTAGCTGATAAGGTAGAAGACGGTGCGCCATTGAAAAGTACCGAAGCATCGTTTAGTAATACCGTTGTTGCTAGTACCCATTAAGCTGTTAAAGTCCTCACTGGTCTTTAATTTTACTTAATATGTGCCCGCTGCTTTGGGTAGCGGGTATCTCGCGGCATGGTTGCTTGACAGATGTTTCAAGGCATTGCTATAAAACGCAGCTATGCTTTGATCGTCGTATCCATCGGTGACCATGCCGTTCAGAGCCATTTTTTGAAACAGTCAAGGGGTGAAGAGTGAATAAGTCCGAGCTGATTGAAGCCATTGCCGCGTCTGCAGATATTCCGAAAGCAGCGGCAACCCGCGCATTGGATGCCATGGTGGAGTCTGTCACCGATAGCCTTAAGAAAGGCGAAAGCGTATCTCTGGTAGGTTTTGGTACCTTCGCGATCAAAGAGCGTGCTGCTCGTACTGGCCGTAACCCACAAACGGGTCAGCCAATCCAGATCAGTGCCGCCAAAGTACCCAGCTTCAAAGCAGGTAAAGCGCTGAAAGACGCCGTCAACTAATTTGACCGCGTTTGCTGTAACCTAATGGGCGCATCGCATTGGCGATGCGCCCATGTTATTTTCTGGCCCACTTTTTATTTGGGTTGAGCGGGCCGATCTGTTTGGCTGTGACTATCTGAGGCTAGCATGCTGCAAAGTATTCGAGATGGCTCCAGGAGCTGGGGTGCCAAAATTATTATCGGTGTCATGGTCGCGGCCATGGCACTTTTCGGGATTGAGTCACTGTTTGGGCTTTTTGGCAGCGATCCGGACGAAGTGGCGAGCGTCAACGGACAGCCGATTATGCGTCAGCAAGTTGAGCTAGAGGTTCAGCGCGCGCTGCGTTCAGGACAAGTGCCGCCAGAGCAAGAGCGTGCCTTGCGCAACGATATACTTGACCAGCTTATCACGCAGCAACTGCTGTCCCAGTATGCAGAAGAGGGTGGTTTTGCCGTTTCTGAACAGCAGTTGGATCAGTTAATTGTCAGCCTGCCGGAATTTCATGATCAGGATGGCCGTTTCTCTGCAGAGGTGTTCCGAAATCGTCTCGCCGGTGCTGGCTATACGCCGATCTCCTTTCGTGAAGAGTTGCGCGTCGATATCCAGCGCCAGCATTTACAGCAAGGCTTAGCCTTCAGTGATTTTAGCCTGCCGAACGAGCAAGAGCGCCTGGCCGAATTACAGCGCCAGCAGCGTAGTTTCCGCTATATAGTTTTGGATGGCGACGATGTGGACGCTGATATCAGCGTTAGCGATGACGATCTCCAAGCATATTACGATGCCCACCAGGAGCGCTACGAACGCCCGGAACAGGTGCGTCTTGAGTATGTGCTGATTGACCGTCAGGCCATGGCAGAGGGTCGTGACGTGGATGAAGAGGCCCTGCGTGACGCCTGGCGCGAGAAAAATCGCAATGCTGACCGCCGTGTGTCGCATATCATGATCACCTTTGGTAATGAGCGCACCCGCGATGAAGCGCAGCAATTAGCCGAGACCGCTCGGGAAGCACTGGACAGCGGTGATTCGTTTACAGATACCGCCTTGCGCTATTCTGACGACACGGCCAGCGCAGAAGAGGGCGGTGATCTTGGTGTGATCAGCCGTGGCTTCTTTGGTGAGGCCTTTGATGAAGCGGCCTTTGGTCTCGAAGAGGGTGATGTATCCCAGCCTGTTGAGTTGGATAACGCTTTCCACATTATCCAGGTGACGGATATTCAGGGCCCTACTTTTGAAGAGCAGCGCGATGAGCTAGCGCGGGAAGTGGCACTACGTGACATTGATGATGAGTTTAACCAGCGGGTTCAACAACTGATCGACGAGAGCTTCGCTGCCGACGACTTACAGAGCGTTGCCGATGAGCTCGGTCTAACGCTGCAGGAGAGCGATTGGCTTGCTCGTGATGATGAGGCTGACGGAGTGCTATCTGAGCCTGGGGTAATGTCGGCGGCCTTTAGCAACGACGTATTTGAAGAGGGCTACAACAGCGAAGTGATTGAGCTGGATCAGGATCGTCGCCTGGTACTGCGGGTTGCTGAGCAGCGTGATGCGACTCTGCTGCCGCTTGATGAAGTGCGCGAGGACGTTGAAATGTCAGTGGCCGCAGAACAGCAGCAAGAGGCGCTGCGTGAAGAGGCACAGGCACTGGTTGCCAGTTTGCAAGACGGTCAGTCAGCAGATGTTGCTTGGCTCGAAGCCAACAGCGTAAGCCGCCAAGCCGATAGCACTGTACCTCAGCTGATTGTTCAGGAAGCCTTCCGCATGGCGCGCCCTGAAGAGGGTGAGAGCGTCTATCGCACGGTTGAACTGCCGCAAGGAGTGGCTGTGGTAGCGCTTGATAGCGTCAGTGTAGGTGAGGTCGATGAGCAGATGGAGACATTTGTTGCACAAATGGCCGAGCAGTTGCGTGCCCAATCGGTATTGCAGGGATTGATTGATGACCTGCGCAGCGATGCCGATATAGAGCGCTAGAGTCGCTTAAGCCCAAGTTAAAAACAGCAAGAGCAAAAAAGCCGATCACATGATCGGCTTTTTTATACTCGTAAATTGCGGTCAGGAATCAGGTAATTCCGTTAAAGAGAACTGACGTAGTCGGGGCGCAGTATGGTCGGCGCGCTCAATGATAATATCCCAGCCGTGCTGGGCATCCCAGTCGCCTAGTACATAGCGCTTGGCAGGCACGTCTTCAACCGTCAAGTCATGTACTCTGGGGCGGTGGGTGTGACCGTGGATCATGGTAGTCAAGCCATGGTGCTCCATCAGCGCAATGACTTCTTGTGGCGTCACATCCATAATCGCTTCAGCTTTATTAGCATTGGCTTCGCCAGATTGAGTACGCAAGCTTTGCGCAAGTGCTACACGTTGTTCCAAAGGTAGCGCAAGCATCTGCGCCTGCCACTCTGGATTGCGCGACTGCTTGCGGAAAGCCATATACGCTTCATCCTGAGTACACAAACTATCGCCATGTAGCAGTAAAACGGGAATGCCTTGGATTTCCACTTCCTCAATATCCGGTAGCAGAAATGCCTGGCACGCATTTATAAAGCGTTCGCCCAGCAGAAAGTCTCGGTTGCCGTGCATTAGGTACACCGCAGTACCGTCGCTGCTAAGTCTGCGCAAATGGCGAATTACTTCATGTGCAACAACGCTAAGCGGATGTGTATTGGCGTCCAGTAGATCATCGCCAATCCAGGCATCGAAAAGATCCCCAAGAATATAAAGCGCGTCGGCTCCTGGAGCAGTGTGCTCTAAGTAGCGGTAAAATCCCTGATTGATCTCGGGGGTATCGCTACTTAGATGAAGGTCGGCAACAAGCAGTGTGCGCATAAGGCTCCCGGCGTTATTCCGCGTCTTTGACGTACGCGCGCTCGATAATGACATCTTCGGAGGGGACGTCGGCGTGCATGCCGCGGCGAGACGTAGCTACGTTTTTAATCTCATTGACCACATCCATCCCGTCAACGACTTCGCCAAATACCGCATAGCCCCAGCCTTGAAGGCTTTTACCGCTGTGATCGAGGAAACTATTATCGCCCACATTGATAAAAAACTGCGCAGTGGCAGAGTGGGGATCCTGGGTGCGTGCCATGGCCAGGGTGCCAACGGTATTTTTCAAGCCGTTGTCGGCTTCGTTGTCGATAGGGTCGCGGGTCGGCTTTTGGTTGAACTCCTTATCGAAACCACCCCCTTGCACCATGAAGCCGTCAATGACGCGATGGAACAGGGTGCCATCATAAAACCCGTCGCGCACATACTGTTCAAAATTCGCCGCACTAATTGGCGCTTTTTCGTGGTTAAGAGCGATGGTGATGTCACCGTGGTTCGTTTGTAATACGATCATAGATAAATTCCTGTTCAATAAAGGCGTTCGCCTTGGCGCTGTGCATCGGCGTCACGTTATAATAGCGGTTTTGCCCTGCACCGCGAAGGGCTATAGGAGTATCCTATGTCCTCACGGCTCAGCACGCCATCCACCACGAGGTTATCAACACCATCATGACCAACGAGACCACCCCAGCGCCGAACTTCATTCGCAACCAAGTACGCGACGAAATCGAGGGCGGCCAGGTCACTAAAATCGTGACGCGCTTCCCCCCGGAGCCCAATGGCTTCCTGCATATCGGCCATGCGAAGTCGATCTGTCTAAATTTCGGGTTGGCGGAGCAACTGGGTGGCGAGTGTCATCTACGTTTTGACGACACCAACCCTGCCAAAGAAGAGCAGGCTTACATCGATGCGATCAAAGAGGACGTCAGCTGGCTAGGCTTTGAATGGGCAGGCCCGGTGCGTTTTGCGTCTGACTACTTCGACCAGCTCTATGCCTGGGCGCAGCACTTAATGCGTGAAGGCAAAGCCTACGTTGACGACCTGTCGCCGGATGAAATCCGCGAGTATCGCGGCACCCTGACGGCGCCGGGTAAACCCAGCCCTTATCGCGAACGCAGCGCCGAGGAGAACCTGGATTTGCTCGCGCGTATGCGTGAAGGTGAGTTTGGCGAAAGTGAAAAGGTCGTGCGCGCCAAGATTGACATGGCCTCACCCAATATCAATCTACGCGACCCGATTATTTACCGTATTCGTCATGCCAGCCATCACCAGACTGGCGACAAGTGGAAAATCTATCCCTCTTACGACTTCACCCATGGTCAGTCGGATGCTATTGAAGGTATTACCCACTCGATCTGCACCCTGGAATTCGAAGATCACCGACCACTGTACGAGTGGTTTTTAAATAATCTGCCGGTTCCCGCGAAACCGCGCCAGATCGAGTTTGCACGGCTGAATCTCGACTACACCCTGACCTCCAAGCGCAAACTGAAACTGCTGGTTGACGAAAAAATTGTCGATGGCTGGGACGATCCACGTATGCCGACGATCTCCGGCATGCGTCGCCGTGGCTATACGCCCGCGTCAATTCGTAAATTCTGCGAGATGATTGGCGTTACTCGTGCCGACGGTGGCTTGGTGGATATCGCCATGTTGACCCACGCCATTCGCTCGGATCTTGAAGACAATGCCCCGCGCGCCATGTGTGTGTTAAAGCCGCTGAAAGTCGTGCTCACCAACGTGCCGGAAGATCACCAGGAGGTGTACGAAGTCCCTGGTCACCCCGCCCGTGAAGATATGACGGTGCGTCAGGTGCCGTTCAGCCGCGAGCTGTATATCGACCAAGACGACTTTATGGAAGACGCGCCTAAAAAGTTCTTCCGCTTGGCACCAGGTAAAGAAGTACGCCTGCGCAATAGCTACGTGATTCGTTGTGACGAAGTGATCAAAGACGCCGCCGGTGAGATCAGCGAACTGCACTGTTCGGTGGATTTCGATACGCTGGGTAAAAATCCCGAAGGACGTAAGGTCAAAGGTGTTATTCACTGGGTTAGCGCTGCACACGGCGTGCCGATGGAAGTGCGTCTTTACGACAATCTGTTCACCGTTGAACAGCCGGATCGCGATAAAGATGTCGATTTTCTAGAGCATCTTAATCCGGAGTCGCTGGTCGTTTGCCAAGCCATCGGAGAGCCAAGCTTAGCCTTCGCAACGCCCGAGTCACGCTTCCAGTTCGAGCGCGTCGGCTACTTCTGCGCTGACCGTCACGACTCTACACCAGAGCATTTGGTGTTTAACCGTACCGTGGGGTTGAAAGATAGTTGGGCTAAAATCAAGCAGAAGGGCTAAAACAAACATGGATAGCCATATGCATATTTACAATACGCTGACGCGCCGCAAAGAACCTTTCACCCCACTAGAAGCGGGTAAAGTGAGCATGTATGTCTGCGGCATGACGGTGTATGACTACTGCCACCTAGGGCACGCTCGCGTAATGGTCGCCTTTGATGTCATCACCCGCTATCTTCGAGAACGCGGCTATGACGTTAACTACGTGCGCAACATTACCGATATCGACGACAAGATACTCAAGCGCGCCGACGAAAATGGCGAAAGTATCACTGCGCTGACAGAGCGCATGATTGATGCCATGCACGAAGATGAGGCGCGCCTATTTGTATTGCCGCCCAGCCATGAACCGCGCGCCACCGGCCATATCGACGATATCGTGGCAATGATTGAAACGCTGATTGAAAAAGGCTTTGCCTACGCGGCCGATAACGGTGATGTCTACTATCGGGTGCGCAAATTCGCTGATTACGGCAAGCTCAATAACCGCCAGTTAGACGATATGCGTGCAGGCAGCCGGGTTGATGTGGATGTTCATAAAGAAGACCCGCTCGATTTCGTGCTCTGGAAGGCAGCCAAACCGGGGGAGGCGCACTGGGCGTCGCCCTGGGGTAACGGCCGGCCTGGCTGGCACATCGAGTGCTCGGCGATGTCGACCTGCTGCCTGGGTGACACTTTCGACATTCATGGCGGCGGGCCGGATTTAACCTTTCCGCACCATGAAAATGAGATCGCTCAATCCGAGGCGGCCACTGGCAAAACCTACGTCAATACCTGGATGCACGCAGGCGCTGTGCGGGTGAATCAGGAAAAGATGTCCAAATCCCTGGGCAACTTCTTCACCATTCGCGACGTGCTGGCCGAGCACGACCCAGAAGTGGTGCGTTTTCTGCTGGTGGCGAGTCACTACCGTAGCCCGATCAACTACTCGGTTGATTCACTGACCGAGGCGCGTAAATCGCTAACGCGCTTGTACACCGCGCTGGAAGGTCTTGAGCTAGGCGCGGCAAATAGTGATGACGCTTCAGCTTACCGTGAGCGCTTTACTCAGGTAATGGACGATGACTTCAATACCCCCGAAGCTTTGGCGGTGATGTTTGAGCTGGCTCGCGAGGTCAATCGCGCCAAGCAAGAACAGCCTAATGAAGCTGCCAAGCTGGCGGGCGAGTTAAAGCAGCTTGGGTCAGTTTTGGGGCTTCTTCAGCAAGAGCCACAAACGTTCTTAAAAGGCACGCAGCAGCAGGGTATGCCGCTCAGCGAGAGCGAGATCGAAGCGAAAATTGCTCAGCGCATTGAGGCTAAGGCGAATAAAGACTTCGCCCAAGCGGATGCGATCCGCGATGAGCTTGCCGCTTTAGGGATTATTCTCAAGGACTCCCGAGAAGGCACGTCTTGGGTATTAGAAGCACCTTAACCCAAAAACCTTCATCTCTCGTTGGTGGCTTATGCGCTAACTTAAACGCTGATGGCTCTTATAATGACTATAAGAGCCTCGGTCGTTTAAAGCCCACTTCAAAAGGAATTCAAAGATGCGCTTTTCAGCCAATTCTTTCATTGCTAAGCCCTTAATCGCTGCTTGTGCCGTATCCCTCGCGGCATTCTCCCAAGTCAGCGCTAACGAGCCTGTGGTGGTGTCATCCAAAATCGATACAGAAGGCTCTGTTCTGGGCGAGCTGATTATTCAGACCCTGGAGCGCAATGACATTGCGACCGAAAACCGCTTACAGCTGGGCGGCACTAGCGTTGTCCGCACTGCGCTTGAAGCGGGCGAGATTGACCTTTATCCAGAATACACGGGTAATGGCGCGTTCTTTTTCGATATGACCGACAGTTCAGTATGGAATAATGCAGATCAGGCTTATGAAACAGTGCGCGAGCGTGATGCGCAGCAAGGCTTGATATGGCTGCAGCCTGCCAGCGCTAATAACACTTGGGCAATGAGCGTCCGCGAGGATGTTGCCGAGGAAAATGAGCTGGTGAGTCTAGAAGATCTAGCCGCCTATTTGGCCGACGGTGGCGAGTTCAAATTTGCTGCAAGCGCTGAGTTTGTCGAGTCTTCACAAGCACTGCCTGCATTTCAGGAAGCCTACGGTTTTGAGTTAAGTGACGATCAACTGTTGGTGCTCTCTGGTGGTAATACCGCCGCTACCATGCGTGCGGCCGCCCAACAGACCAGCGGTGTTAATGGCGCGATGACCTATGGCACGGACGGTGGCTTAAGTGCGCTGGGGCTGGTCGTGCTGGAAGATACCAAGGGCGTGCAACCGGTGTATCAGCCTGCCCCCGTGGTTCGTGAAAGCGTACTTGAAACCTATCCAGAAATAGAAGCGCTGCTCAATGAGGTTTTCACTAGCCTTGATCTGGTCACTCTGCAAACGCTCAATGCCGATGTCGCCGTTAACGGGCTGTCTCCATCCCAAGTGGCCAGCGACTACCTCGATTCGCTTAATAATTAATGCCTGGTAATCTTATAATTTAATGCTAACGCTCGGGATAACTAATTAATGTCGTTGATGGATGCACTGCCCACCCCGCGGCTTCGTTGGGAAGGGTGGCACCCTAACGTTGTGCTCGTTAGCCTGAGCCTTATTATGCTGGCTGCATTCTGGTTACTTGATGTGGTCAGCATGGCCCCCAACCGGATTGTGTTAGGGACGGGGCATGGCGCACTGGAGGCTTTTGGCTGGCCAGGTGCGCTATTGGCAACGCTATTGCTCTCCTTTATCGGTATTCTCGCGTGCCAGCCAACCCATCGTCACTACCGAGCGCTGTTAGCGGCGGTGATAGTGATCATGGCGCTAATGCCAGTGGGGTTGATGGCGAGCAGCTATTTACTGATTGACCCTGAGATGCCTCAAGCGCGTTTAGGCATGGGAGCGGCGTATTGGGTTGTTCTGTTTGTACTGCTGCTGTGTTTAGTAGAACTACGCTTGCGCTTAAACCTCACGCGGGTATGGCCCACGCTATTGCTATGTGGTGTCGCGCTGATGTGGTGGCTCTGTGCAGCTTTTGGGCTGGAGACGCTTGCCCTCGTTCAAGAATTTAAAGCCCGTGATCAACAGTTTCTAAGCGCCGTCGCGCAGCACATTAAGCTGGTCAGTATCGCCGTCAGTGTCAGCATTGTGCTTGGGCTGGCACTTGCCATGCTGATGCGCCGCTATGCCCGGCTGCAGAAGGGCGCGTTTGCTGTGCTCAATTTTCTTCAAACCATTCCCAGTTTGGCGCTATTCGGTCTACTGCTGGCGCCGCTAGCCTGGCTTGCCACCAACGTGCCTTTTTTAGCCCAGCTTGGCGTTAGCGGTATTGGCACTACGCCCGCCTTAATTGCACTGATTGGCTACAGCCTGCTGCCCATTGTGCGCAACACCTATACCGCGCTTGAACAAGTCAGTCCCGATACATTAGAAGCCGCCAAAGGCATGGGCATGCGTGCCGGGCAGCGTTTTTGGCAGGTGCGGTTACCGCTGGCGCTGCCGGTGCTGTTGGAAGGGGTGAGAATTACCACTGTTCAGGCCATTGGGCTTACCGCCGTTGCCGCTCTGATTGGTGCGGGCGGGTTAGGTACTTTTATTTTTCAAGGCTTAGGTCAGGCCGCCATGGATATGGTGCTGCTTGGCGCACTGCCTATTTTAATGCTGGCTCTGGTGGTGGATGCGGGCTTAGGTGCCTTGGCAGAAGCGCTGCGCCCCGGAGGAACAAGATGATCGAACTATCCCACGTATCCAAGCGGTTTGGGGATGAAACCGCGGTGGACGATATTTCTCTACGGGTGGCGAAGGGTAAATTCTGTGCGTTAGTGGGTACCTCGGGCTGTGGTAAATCGACCACCTTGCGCATGATCAATCGCTTAATTGAGCACAGCGAAGGCGACATCATCCTCGATGGGCAGGCGATAGACGCGTATGACCCTGTAAAACTACGTCGCCGGATTGGCTATGTGATACAGCACACCGGGCTGTTTCCCCACTGGAACGTTGCGCGCAACATCGGTCTGGTGCCACGGTTATTGAAGTGGTCAGCAACGGACGTCCAGTCACGGGTGGCCGAGCTAATGCATTTGCTCGGTTTGCCAGTGGATGAGTTTGGGCATAAATACCCGCATCAGCTTTCAGGGGGACAGGCGCAGCGAGTGGGTGTTGCGCGTGCCCTGGCGGCAGACCCGGATATTTTGTTGATGGATGAACCCTTCGGCGCGCTTGATCCTATTACCCGTGAAAAGCTACAGGATGAGCTGGCCAAGCTACAAGCACGGCTGCATAAAACCGTAGTGTTTGTGACCCATGATATGGATGAAGCGCTTAAGCTGGCGGATCACTTAGTGGTGATGCGCGAAGGTCGAATCGTGCAACAAGGTTCACCGCTGGCGCTATTACAAAGCCCTGCCGACCCTTTTGTCGAGTCGCTTTTAGGTGGGCTGGAAAGAGGCCTTAAACAAGCCGCGTTAACCCGTGTGAAAGATCATATGACCTCTATGGGGCCTACCTTGCCCGCGCAGTCGCGCATCCCTGGGACTTTCTCGCTACGTCAGGCGCTTTCCATGATGCTGCGCGATCATAGCGACCGGTTGACCGTTGTTGACCAACATGATGTGCCGGTCGGTGAGCTATCGTTGCGGAGAATTATCAAGGAGGCTCAACTGGACAATGGAAACCCGCGTGAGTAACTCGCTAAGCGTCGCCCAGCCCCACAAAAAAGCCCCACAATGGCTATGGCCACTGTTTTGGGGGGCGCTGCTAATGATGAGCGTCTTTGCCATGTCGGCTGCCGAGCCCCTATTTCGCTGGATTGAGCCCGATGCCCGGCAAGTCATCTACGATCGCGCCGGTTTTGTCACTTTGCTAGGCCGCCACCTCTTTGTCGTCGGCATTGCAGCGGTGGTGACCATTATCGTGGGAGTCGCGGCGGGTATCGCCGTTACCCGCAGGTGGGGGAGTGATTTTCTACCACTGGTGGCCCAGTTGGCATCACTAGGGCAAACGTTTCCTCCAGTGGCGGTTCTGGCGCTGGCGGTACCCGTTCTGGGGTTTGGCACCTTGCCCATTATTGTCGCTTTAATGCTCTACGGGCTATTGCCTATCGTGCGCAATACTCTTGCTGGTTTGCAGGGCGTCGAAGGCGATATTAAAACGGCTGCTCACGCTATGGGCATGAAGCCAACGCAAATCCTGTGTCAAGTTGAGCTCCCTCTGGCAGCACCGGTCATTCTGGCGGGCATCCGAACCTCGGTGACCATCAATATTGCCACTGCCGCGTTAGGGGCTACCGTGGGAGCAAGTAACCTTGGTGACCCGATTATCTCCGGCATCGTGAACGGCAATATGGCCTATGTGGTTCAAGGGGCGCTGACCATTGCATTGTTGGCCCTGACGATTGATAGCTTGTTCGAAGTGTTGCAGCGTCAACTACGTGCGCGTATCTCTGATGACTGATTTTTCTGCGTTTTAACCTCTCTGCATCTTAAGTAGCATCCCTAAAGTCCTTGCGCTGCGTTATTGTCCTAAATGTTGTGGTAGATAGATGTTGCGTTGACCTATGACAGATAAATCCACTGGCATAAACGGTCAATACCAACAACACTGCCCTCAAAAGGGGCAAAACAAGGACAATAATGATGACACAGTACGTACACCAGCCGGACTTCATGACCGGCGACGAATTTTCAATTCCTACTTTCAGCCTGCTTAACCCAGAAGGTGAGCTGCATAGCGACGCTGATGAGCCCGCGCTTGAGCGTGATCACGCCCGGCGTATCTATCAGGCGATGCTGGCCACGCGTATTCTCGATGAACGTATGATGGCTGCTCAGCGCCAGGGGCGGTTGAGCTTTTATATGCAGTGTACCGGGGAAGAGGCCGCTGTAGTGGGCGCCACTGCTGCGCTAAATGACGCCGATATGATTATGGCGCAGTACCGCGAGCAGGGCGCTTTAATGTATCGCGGCTTCTCGATCGACGAATTCATGAATCAGCTGTTCGGCAACGAGCTGGACTACGGCAAAGGCCGCCAAATGCCGATTCACTATGGGTCGCGCAAGCTGCACTACATGACCATCTCGTCCCCCTTAGCGACTCAGATTCCTCAGGCCACGGGCTACGCCTACGGCCAAAAATTGGCTGGTAACGGTCACTGCACGTTAACGTTTTTTGGTGAAGGCGCTGCCTCCGAGGGTGATTTCCACGCCGCGCTGAATATGGCCTCAGTGCATCAGGTGCCGGTGATTTTCTTCTGCCGTAATAATGGCTATGCCATTTCCACGCCTGCCGTCGAGCAGTTTGCCGCCGACGGTATCGCCCCCCGAGCCTTTGGCTACCACATGCACGTGATCCGGGTAGATGGTAACGATGTGCTGGCGGTCTACGAAGCGACGCGGCAGGCACGCAAGATCGCCGTTGAGAAAAATCAGCCGGTATTGATCGAGGCCATGAGCTATCGCCTTGCCGCGCACTCCTCTTCCGACGACCCCTCTGGCTATCGCTCGAAAGATGAGGAGGAGGTGTGGCGCGCCAAAGACCCACTGCTGCGGCTGCAAAAATGGCTCTTGAAGAAACAGTGGTGGAGCGAAGAGGAGGAGGCTACCCAGCAGGAAACCCTGCGCCGTGAAGTACTGGAAACCATGAAGCGGGCTGAGAAGCGCTCATCGCCGCCGCTAGAGAGCCTGATCAGCGATGTGTATGCCGATATAACCCCATCGCTGCAGCGCCAATTCGATCAGTTAAAACGCCATATCCGTCGCTACCCAGAGGCTTATCCCCGCGGGGCGCAGTCGTTGGATTTAGACGTGGGCACCGAGACTGATACTCAGGGAGAGGCGTAACATGGCTACCATGAACATGCTCCAGGCAATTAATAATGCACTGGATATCGCCATGGCAGAGGATGAAAAAGTCATCTGCTTTGGTGAAGATGTGGGTATTTTTGGCGGCGTATTTCGGGCCACCAGTCACCTGCAGGAGAAGTACGGCAAAGCGCGCTGTTTCAATACGCCACTTGTCGAACAGGGCATTATCGGCTTTGCCAATGGCTTGGCGGCCCAGGGCTCGGTGCCTGTGGCAGAAATACAGTTTGCCGACTATATCTTTCCGGCGTTTGACCAGATCGTTAACGAAACCGCCAAGTTCCGGTACCGCTCAGGCGATCTGTTTAACGTTGGTGGTTTGACGATTCGCACTCCTTACGGTGGCGGTATCGCTGGTGGCCTTTATCACTCTCAATCACCGGAAGCTTATTTCACCCATACACCTGGATTAAAGGTGGTGGTGCCGCGCAACCCATACCAGGCTAAAGGGCTACTGCTTGCCGCTATTCGCGACCCGGATCCGGTGCTTTTTCTGGAGCCTAAGCGTCTTTATCGTGCTTCAGTCGGTGAAGTGCCCGAAGAGGATTACCAGCTTCCCATTGGCGAAGCCGAAATCACCAAGGAGGGCACGGATATTACCGTGGTAGGCTGGGGCGCGCAGATGGAGGTGATCGGCAAAGCGGTCGAGCTAGCCGAAGAGCAGGGCATCGCCTGTGAAGTGATCGACCTGCGCTCACTGCTGCCCTGGGATGCGGATACGGTGGCTGAATCGGTGTTAAAAACCGGCCGACTGGTGGTGAGCCATGAAGCCCCGTTAACCGGTGGCTTTGCCGGTGAAATCGCTGCCACTATTCAAGAGCGTTGTTTTCTCTACCTGGAATCGCCCATTGCCCGGGTGACGGGTCTGGATACGCCTTTTCCACTGGTGCTGGAAAAAGAGTATCTGCCTGATCACCTGAAGATTTTTGAAGCGATTCGCGAAAGCGTCAACTTTTAGTGGCTATTAATGCCTAAGTACGCATGGGGAGAAAAACAATGAGCGATTTTTTATTGCCTGATATTGGCGAAGGCATCGTCGAGTGTGAAGTCGTCGAATGGCGCGTCGCTGAAGGCGATCAAATTGAAGAAGATCAGCCTATCGTTGAAGTCATGACCGACAAGGCGCTGGTGGAGATTACCGCCCCCGAAGCCGGTGTGGTGACCAAACTGTATGTGGCCCAGGGCCAAATTGCCAAAGTGCATGCGCCGCTGTATGCCTATCAAGTGGATGGGGCTAGTAACAATAATAGTGAGGCCGAACCAGACGGTGCGCAATCGGCCGCCAGTGAAAAGCCAATGGCACAGACGACAGAATCGTCCAACCCTACAGGTATTCCGGCTGCTGGCCGCTTATATGACAAGGTGCCAGCCAGCCCCGCCGTTAGACGCCTAGTGCGTGAACACTCTCTACAGCTCACGGAGATCGCTGGCAGCGGCAAAGACGGTCGGGTGCTAAAAGAGGACGTGTTGGCGCATCTGGATCAAGCACTCCAAGCTTCAGCTTCATCTAGCCAAACCGTTGTTAACAACCAAGCTGAAACTCAGGCACCCAGAGTGGAGCCCCTCCGCGGTGTGCGGGCGGTCATGGCCAAGCGCATGGTCGAGGCAGCCAGCACCATTCCCCATTTTCACTACGGTGAAGAGATCGACGTTACTGCACTGTTGGCGCTGCGGGAGCGCTTAAAGCCGCTAGCCGAGGCTCAGGGCGAACGGCTGACGCTAATGCCGTTTTTTATGAAAGCCATGGCGCTAGCCGTCGCCGAAGAGCCTATCGTTAATGCCCAGTTAAATGCGGCTGGGGATGAGCTGCACTACTACCCCCATTGTAATATCGGTATGGCGGTGGATAGCAAAGCGGGTTTGATGGTGCCCAATGTCAAAAACGTTGAGCGCTTAACCCTGTTGGAAATTGCCCGGGAAGTCGGCCGGCTAACCACCTCGGCGCGGGAGGGGCGGGTTGATCAGGCGGATCTAAAAGGCGGCACCATTAGTATTTCCAATATTGGGGCGTTGGGAGGTACCTACGCCGCGCCTATCATTAACGCCCCCGAGGCCGCTATTGTGGCGATTGGTAAAACCCAGTGGCTACCACGCTTTGATGAGCAGGGTGCGGTACAGCGCCGGGCGATCATGACCATCACCTGGGCGGGCGATCACCGTTTTATCGACGGCGGTACCATTGCGCGTTTCTGTAATGCCTGGAAGGGCTTTCTCGAAGCCCCAGAGACCATGCTGCTTCACTTAGGCTAGCAAGCAAGGTGACTTATGTCCCAGGCACCGCTTCAGCAGTTTTATATACCTGAAGAGCAGTCGGTCTATCTGCTGAGCCATCACGATGCCCGTAAGCTTAAAGACTGGGTAGCGCTATGCCAGGCGCAGCTCTCCCAGTTGGGCTATCAGGGCATCGAGCTCATTGGCAAGGGTGCCTACGGTTTTGTATTTGCCGGCAGCACCGTCCACCAAGGCGCTAAAGCGCATTATGTCTTTAAATTCTCCCGCATTACCCTACCTGTGCACTTGCAGGAGCGCCTCGAAGAAGAGGCGTTTATGCTGGAACAGGTGTCCCATCCACGCATTCCAGGTCTTATTGCTTACCAGCGCTCCCGGGGGCAGTCCATTCTGGTAATGGAGCGTGCCCCCGGCTGGAATTTAGAGCAGGTATCGCTTAAGCAGGGGCGCCTCTCTCCACGCTTGATTGTGCGCATTGCGGCGCAGTTGGCCGACATCCTGCTTGCCCTGCGGCGGGAGTCAGGGTCCCAGGCACGTCCGGTGGTGCATGGCGATATTAAGCCTTCTAACTTGGTGTATGACGCCGAGCAGGAGTCTATTGCGTTAATCGACTGGGGCTCATCGGTATTTGCCCAACTAGACGCGCAACTGCAGTTTGTGGGCGCCAACGTGATGGAGCTGATGTCGGACAATTTGCAGCAAACCAATGCCCGCCTGGGCGATGTTTACTTTATCGGCGAAGAGCAGTTGAACGGCGCACTGTCATCGCCGCGATTCGACGAGCAGGGCGCGGCGGGTACCCTGTATGCGCTGGCGTCGGCGCAGTCGTGTCGATTTGGCCATCGGGCGATTCCCGCCAGTTCGCTGGGGTTGCCGATGGAGTTTGCCCGCACCCTGGATGGCATGCTCGACCCCGACCCTCAGGTACGGCGCAAAGCGGGCGACTACTTTTTAAAAAACATGCCGCGAATGGCCAGGGTAGTAATGATCGATCTGCCCACATCGCTCAGTGTCCCGCTGGTACCGGTATGGGCGCGTCCTGCGCATCAGGAGATCGATACCGTGGTATATAGCTCGCGCAAAGCCTTTCTACGCGAAGCGAATGCACAGGAAACCCTGAATGATGTCAATGATGTGCAGTTAGACCGCTACTACAAGCAGTTTATGCAGGGTATGGGGGAAACCGAAAAAGCCTTTTTGGCGTCGGTGAGCCGCCTGGGCAAATATCCGGTGGTAGGGGGATTGGCGGTTCGCTGGGAGCGTGAGGGTGTGTATATCGATTCGTCGTTAAATTTACACGACCCTACGCTGAAGCCCGCCTTTATTGAAGCGGTCAATAATATGGTGCACTTGGCGCGGGCGATTCATCGTCAGGGCGTGTTTAAAAGCTGCTTGTTTAATGCCCGCCAAACACTGCACTTAGAACGTACTTCCGTGGATGAAGCCTTCGTTAGCGAACCCAGCATGGTGATAGGCTATGAGTTGAGCGCAGTACCGGAGCTTGAAGATCGCACCCGTCAGCACAGCTACTTCGAAGATGGCCCCGACCCAGAAGAGCTATTGGTGCTGCCCGAGGCGATTATGCATGTGCTGCAGCAGCTCAATGACATTCACCATACCGGCATGATCATTTTTGAAGCGCTGCCACAACACCTCAAAATACATAGCTACTATCGTCTGCTGGATCCGGCTCGAGAGGACGAGTTCCGCACGCTGCTGGCGCGCATTCTCGCCTCGGTAGACCAAATCGAGGGCCTAGGCGTCTCGGGCTACATGAAAATGCCCTACAAGGACACTCGCTACTTTGCGCATCTGGAAAGCCAGCCAGAGCGCTACTACCCCCGCGACCCGCGGGAGTATGTCCGAAGGGCAACAACGTCCTAATTACACGGCTTAGTTAGGTCTGGTTTAGTCCGTTCTAGCTTAGTCAATGGTGGCTTCCTGCTGATTGGCCAGCCAGTTGACCAGCTGCTCAGTAAGTTCGTCGCTAGCAGCACCAAATGCATCAACCACATCAGGAATATCGGTGCTTATAGATTGCGCGCTGGTGGTAAAGCTCTGAGTAGCGATTGAAGCGCGGTTTTGAGTGCTGACGAGCTGAACATCGAGCTGAACCTTCACCGTGGGCGGACGGGTAGCGTAGTCGCTCTGAAAGTGACGTAGTTCACTCAGTAGCAATAGCTCGGAAGGCAGGCTATCGCTACCCACGCTGGCAAATAGGCGGCTCTGCTGTAACCCAGTGATCAAGCGCGATTGGAGTAAAGCAGGGGCATTCTCTTGCCAGCGGGCAGCTTCGTACACATTAACCACATTACCCTCTGGGTAAACCACAATGCGGTTGCTACTCAGTAAATGCCCCGCCTGTGGGGCCGCCACTGCCAGGCGTTGGCGGGTGGTCATAGAATCTGATGTGACGGGCTGTATATCGCTACTGGGCAGACGATACAGGGTCGCTGGCTCACTTTCGGGCAATATTGAGCAGCCACTGCTGAGTAGCAGCGCAGCGCTAACTAAAGCGATGGCGGTGGGGCGTAATGTCATGGGCGGAACTCCTCTACCTGATCACGGCCCAGGAAAAAGTCTGTTGGGCTCTCCTCTAGCTGGCGGGTGATACGATCCAGTGTATCGAGTGTTGAGCGTAGCGAAGAGAGCGCCGGGGCAATATCTTGCGCGCCCTGCAGGCTGCCTTCGATGGCACCAGCGTTAGTCTCCACTAATTGCTCAATGCGTTGAGCCGCCCGGGCCACATCGTGGCTCGCATCAGCGGCACTCTCCATTACCAGCCGGCCATCTTGACGCAGTAGCTGTGTCGCTTCCTGGCTAAGTTCGTCGATGCTGCTAAGCGTGTTAGTTGCCTGGCGAGTGGCTTCGCCGAAAAGCGCCATATTCTGGTCTAGGGCGTTCTGCTGGGCGGCAATCATTTCGGTGATCTGAGCAATGTTGGTTAAAATACTGCCTGCCTGGTCACGGTTATTATCGTCAAACAGTTCGTTGACGTTTTGCAGGATTGAATTGATGTTTTCGATCATATCTTCGCCCTCATCAAACAGCGTAGCGATGGGCGAAGGGTCTGCGTTTATAAACGGTGCTTCGATATCGGTTTGGTCAATTAGCAGTGGGGCTTTAGGGGTGCCGCCGTGAAGTTGCACGGACATGCTGCCGGTGATGCTGGCAAAGGCAAGTTTTGCCCGGGTGTCTGTCTTAATCGGTGCGTCATCGTAGACGCGGATATGGGCAATCACTTGCCGAGGGTCATCAGGATTAAGGTTAAGCTCGGTGACGTCCCCCACCTCAATACCGTTATATTGCACTCGGCTGCCGACTGATAAGCCGCTCACGCTGCGCTCAAATAGAATGCGGTAAGGCTGGTAGCTACGTTCGCCTGCTGCATAGCTCATCCATAGTGCAAACAGCAGCGCGCCAGCGGCAGTGGCCAGCGTGAAGAGACCGATTAAAACGTGATGCGCCCGTGTTTCCATGTGCAGTCACTCCTGGACGTTAGCGTTATTTGAAGAGCCGGTATGAGCACGCTGAGCGGCTCGACCTCGCGGGCCGTGAAAGTAGTCTTGAACCCATTCATCGTCGGTATCCGCCACTTTATCGATGGTATCCACCACCAGCACACGTTTCTGTGAAAGTACCGCGACCTGATCGCAGGCAGCGTAGAGCGTATCCAGGTCATGGGTGACCAGGAAAACGCTGAAACCCAGCGCATCGCGAAGGGTGACCAGCAACTGATCGAAGGCCGCCGCGCCAATAGGGTCAAGCCCCGCCGTGGGCTCATCAAGAAACAGAATGTCAGGATCAAGCGCTAAGGCACGGGCAAGGGCGGCGCGCTTGACCATGCCGCCAGACAGCGACTCAGGAAACTGCAGCGCGGCCTGTGGCGGCAGCCCGACCAACGCTAGCTTTACCCTGGCAAGATGCTCGGCGTCTTCACGGGGTAGCCTGGCGTGTTCAATTAGCGGTAGGGCAATATTTTCTTGCAGGTTCAACGAGCTGAACAGCGCACCGCGTTGAAACAGTACACCAAAGCGCCGCTCTATTTGACTGCGCTGTGCCTCGTTAAGCTCGTTAAGGGTTGTGCCTAGGACTTCAACCGTGCCGTCATTGGGGCGCTTCAAACCAACGATGCTGCGTAACAGCACTGATTTACCGGTACCAGAACCGCCTACAACGCCGAGGATTTCTCCACGTTCAAGGGTTAGGTCTAAGTTTTCGTGAACCACATGAGCGCCAAAGTGGTTCACCAAGCCTCGAACCTTAATGACCGGTAGGTCGTTTTGCTCTGTCGGTTTATCTGAATTGATCACCAGCCCATCTCCATAAAGAATAGCGCGGCGACGGCATCAATCAGAATCACCATAAAAATCGACTGAACGACGCTTGACGTAGTGTGTTCTCCCACCGACTGCGCACTGCCGCTGACCTTAAAGCCTTCAAGGCAGCCGATAACGGCGATCACAAAGGCAAACACCGGTGCTTTGCTAAGCCCTACCAAAAAGTGTGTCACCGATACGTCTTTTTGCAGCGTGGCCATGAACTGGGTAAGTGAAATATCCAGTGACAAAGAGGTGACCATGGCACCACCCGCTAAGCCGCTGAGCATGCCCACAAACGCTAGCATGGGCAGGCTAATTAACATCGCCATTACCCGTGGCAGCACCAAAAGTTCGATAGGATCTAGCCCTTGGGCCTGCAGGGCATCAATCTCTTCATTGGATTTCATGGCGCCGATCTGGGCAGTAAAGGCGCTGGCGGTTCGTCCCGCTAATAAAATTGCAGCAAGCAGAACGCCGAACTCTCGCAAGAATGAGAACGCAACAAGATCGATGGTATAAATCGTGGCGCCAAAATCCTGCAAAACGGTAGCGCCAAGGAAAGCCACAACGGCACCCACCATAAAGGTGAGTAGCGCGACGATGGGTACGGCATTAAGACCGCTCTGCTGAATATGGGCAACGGTGGCCGTTAGGCGCCAGTGGCGTGGCCGCAATGCCAGATGGAATAGGGTAGCCACGACGAGACCAATAAAGGCCAGCAGCTGGCGCTGCTGAGACCAAAGCCCCGCCATGTGTTGGCCCACGCTGGCAAGCGCTTGGCTAATACGCGAATAGGAGGGGGGATCAACGTCAAGCGGCGCTTCCATGGCTTCGGCAATACGCACCAGCAGCGCCTGCTGCTCTTTCGGCAGTTCTGCTGCCCAATCCGCTACCGCCTGTGCTTTCTCAACGCCAATCAGCTCTACAATGAGTATGGCACCGGCGGTATCAAGGCGAGTTATTGCGTCTAACGAAACCGTCGCACCCGTTGGCTTGCCAAGTTCGGTTCGAGTTTCACTGTGATTAAGCGCCGCTTTGATATAGCGGTAATTGGCAAGTGTCCACTCGCCTTTAAGGGTGACTGTTTGATCATGACGCGCTATCCACTCGCTTGGCATCCCCACTCCTCGGCGCTCTTGGTATCGCTGCGCTTGTTTAGAAGTCTATGATGCATTCAAACGGGCGTTAGTTAAAGTCTCCCTAGCTTGAATTTACCTTGCCGAGCGGTTTCTTGGCGCTAGTTCCTGCTTAATCTGATTAGCGACTTCTTTGAGACGTGGGCCTAAGTTATTAACCAAGCGGTCGTGATCCAAGCGCAGGCTGGAGCCGCCGCAGTTAATCGCCATGACCTCGGCGCCATCTTCTAAAATTAGCGGCATCGCCACCGCGCTAATATCGCGCTGCCAATCCTGCTCAGAGAGACAAAAACCGTACTGTGCATAGTCTTTGAAACTCTGTTGTATACCCGCTTCATAACGCGGCCAGTCGCTACCATACTCGCTGGCCAACTCTTGGAGCACCTGCTGGCGCCGTTCGTCAGACAAACCGCATAGCCAGGCACGACCAATGGCGGAAGTGGCAATGGGCAGGCGGGAGCCCGTGTCCAGGCGAATGATTAGCGGGCCATGGCCGTGGCAGGTTTCCAAATAAACCATGTCACTGCGGTCGGCCCCGCCCAGGCTAACGTTACAGTCGGTGGCATCAGCAAATTTCTGCAGATGCGGGCGAGCAATTTCGCGAATGCCCATATTGGCGAGAAAGCGATATCCCAAGGCTAAGACACCTGGCCCAAGGCGGTACTTTTCCAGGTGGGTATTGTGTTGGAGATAGCCCAACTGCGTCAGGGTATAGGTTAAACGTGACACCGTCGGGCGAGGGATACTTGTACGGTTGGAGAGCTCAGCATTGCCTAAATACTCTTCACCTGCGCCAAAGGCGCGCAGCAACTCTAGACCGCGCGCAAGCGCTGTCACAAAGTTACGATCTTTTCCTGGCAACTGCGAGTCGTCAGCATCAGTGTCGGTGGGGTGCATTCAATATCCCAACAATAGGTGGCTTATGGCGCCCAGTATCGCATATCTACTTAGACGCAGCGTTCATGCCTATCAACGAAATAGCGGCTGTTTGACGCTAAATCAGCCGTCCAGACGCTCGATAATTGTGGCAATACCCTGACCGACGCCGATGCACATGGTGACCAACGCGTAGCGCCCACCGGTCGCCTCAAGCTGTCGGAGAGCCGTAAGCGCCAAGCGTGCTCCTGAAGCCCCCAGAGGATGACCAATGGCGATGGCGCCGCCGTTGGCGTTCAAGCGTGGATCATCAACGGAGAGCCCTAACTGCTGCACGCAGCCAAGCACCTGAACGGCAAACGCCTCGTTGATTTCAATTACATCCATCTGCTCAAGGGTAAGCCCTGCACGCGCCAACGCCTTTTGCGAAGCGGGTACTGGCCCCAACCCCATAACCTGCGGTGCAACACCGGCAACGGCGCTGGCGACAATGCGCGCGCGTGGTGCTAGGCCCATACGTTCACCGGCGGCCATGGTGCCGACAATCATGGCAGCGGCGCCGTCATTCAGACCCGAGGCATTGCCGGCGGTGACAATGCCACCCTCAAACAGCGCGCCCAGTTGGGCCAGTTTGTCTTCGGTGCTTTGTGGGCGGGGGTGTTCGTCTTTATCTACCATCAGTGGCGGCTGTTTACGTCCTTGGGGCACCTCTACGCCAAACATCTCGCCGTCGTAAAAGCCTGAGGCCAGCGCTTGGGCGTAGCGGGCCTGAGAGCGGGCGGCAAAGGTGTCGCTTTCATCGCGGCTAATATTCAGGTCGTGGGCAATGTTATCAGCAGTTTCCGGCATGCTGTGGCTGCCGTACTCCTTAGCAATCCAGGGGTTGGGAAAGCGTGAGCCAATCACCGTATCGTACAACGGCTGGTTGCGGGCATAGGGAGAGTCCGCTTTACCCAACACATAAGGTGCACGGGACATGGACTCAACGCCGCCTGCTAAAAACAGCTCGCCTTCACCTAGCCGTGCCGCCCGGGCCGCATCCATCATCGCTGCCAAGCCACTGCCGCAAAGCCGGTTAACGGTTTGCCCTGCCACTTCGATGGGCAGACCTGCCAACAGTGCGCCGTGACGGGCTACGTTGCGGGAGTCTTCCCCCGCTTGGTTGGTGCAGCCTGCCAGCACCTCTTCATAGCTTGCTGGCGCGAATGGGTTGCGGGCTACCAGTGTTTTAAGCGTCAGCCCCAACAGCTCATCTGGGCGAATAGCCGCTAAGCTGCCACCGTGGCGACCAAAAGGGGTACGTAAACCGTCGTAAATATAGGCGTCTTGCATGGTGATGCTCCTTGTTATTGGTAGGGTTAAGCGGCGGTTAACGACATTTGCAGCGCGGCGCGGCGGCGCAGCCAGGGGCTAGGCCGATAGCGTGGGTCGCCGGTGGCCTCAAGCAGGTTGGTCAATATCGTCATGATGCGCGTGGCGCCGTAATGGTCGCCCATGCGTAGCGGGCCGAAGGGGTAGCCCAAACCCAGCTCAACCGCTCGGTCGATAGTCGTGGGTTCTGCCACGCCTTGCTGGGCAATGTCGGCACCGACGTTGACGATGCAGGCAATAATGCGCTGAAGAACGAAGCCGTTGCTGTCCTGCAGAGTACTTACCGGCGTACCGTCATGATTGAGCAGGCTTTGCGCTGCTTGAATGAAAGCGGAGTGGGTGATTGGCGTGGCCATGAGGCTGCGGCGTTTATCGAGCCCTGCGAGCATATCCACCGCTACACACTGCTCAGCGTCTAGCCTCTGGCGCAGGGCGCAGCTAGTGGCATCTTCTCCAAAGGGAGTCAGCAGGCATAGCGCTTGGGCAGTGGGTAGTGGGTCAGTTTCTAATGGCCAGCCCGCCGCATGCACCAGCGCGGTGAGTGCCTTGGCACTCTCGGGGTCTTCCTGGCTAATCCATACCGGGCAAGGTGAGGCAGGCTTGATGACCGGCTCATCCGGCATCTGCTGTTTGCCTTCCACATAGCGGTAAAAGCCTTCGTCGGTTTTACGCCCCAGCAAGCCCGCGGCCAAGCGCTGTCGGGTTAACGGTGAAGGGCGAAAACGCGCTTCTTCATAATACTGGTGATACACCGACTCCATCACGGCGTGGGAAACGTCCAGCCCGGTAAGATCAAGCAGGGTAAAGGGCCCCATCCGGAATCCGCCCTGATCAACCATAATACGGTCAATAGTGGCCGGGTCAGCGACGCTTTCGCCTAACAGTCGCAGCGCTTCAGTGCCGAAGGCACGACCGGCATGGTTAACCAGAAACCCAGGTGTATCGGTGGTTTGGGCCGTAAAGTGGCCCATGGCTTGTCCTAGAGCATTGACCCGCTGAGTCACCTCATCGGTGGTACGCAAGCCAGGGATGACCTCGGCAATCTTCATCAGCGGCACGGGATTAAAGAAGTGAAAGCCAATAACCCGCTCAGGGTGCTGGCAGGCGGCGGCAATGGCCGTGACGGAGAGTGAAGAGGTATTGGTCGCCAACACAGCCTGCTGGCTGAGGATTGCTTCTAAATCGCTAAACAGCCCCTGCTTGGCCTCCAGCTTCTCGACAATGGCTTCCACCACAATATCGCAGGGCGCGAGCGCGGCAAGCTCGCTGGCTTCAATCAACCGTTCACTATAGTGCTGAGCCTGTTCTGCGTTAATGCGCTGCTTTTCGACACTTCTCTGCCATAAGCCATTAATAAAGGCTTTAGCTTCTTGTACGGCACCCTCTTTAACGTCAAAAAGCATGACGTCTAGACCGGCCTGGGCAGCCAACTGTGCGATGCCACGCCCCATGGCACCGGTGCCGACGATGCCAAGCGTGGTAAAGGGGGAAGGTGTTGATTCGCTAGCCATACGCTAAGTCCTCTCTGCAAATGGGTGTATATTTAGTATTGTGATTCTGCATTGCAAAATTGTGTTTCAATTATTGACTGCCATCCTAGGCTATGCAAAAGTGCCTGACAAGAATAGTGGACAATAGTTTTGCTATGCAAAATGCACGCACTGTCCACGCCCAGCGCTACTTCGAATGATAACTCTAACTATAAAACCCGTTACCACCAGGAGCCGTCATGATTCGCGATCCCGAATTGATTAACCAGCTTGTCGATACCATCGCCCGCTTTGTCCGTGAGCGCTTAATTCCTAATGAGGCACGCCTAGCCGAAGAGGATGCGGTGCCCCCGGAAATTCTTGCGGAAATGAAAGAGATGGGACTTTTCGGGCTATCGATTCCAGAAGAGTACGGCGGTCTAGGCCTGACGATGGAGGAGGAGGCGCTGGTGGCGATGGAGATTGGTAAAACCTCGCCTGCCTTTCGCTCGGTGTTTGGCACTAATAATGGCATTGGCGCCCAGGGTATTTTGATTGATGGTACTGATGAGCAGAAAGCCAAGTATGTGCCACGCTTGGCCACGGGCGAGATTCTTAGCTCGTTCTGTCTCACCGAGCCCGATTCCGGCTCCGACGCCGCCAGCCTGCGCACGACGGCGGTGCGGGATGGCGATGACTATATCTTGAACGGCACCAAGCGCTATATCACCAACGGCCCAGAAGCCGATCTGTTTACCGTAATGGCGCGTACCAACCCAGAGAATAAAGGCGCAGGCGGTATTTCAGCCTTTATCGTCGAAGGTAACACGCCAGGGTTAGTACGCGGGCCTGCGGATAACAAGATGGGCCAGAAGGGCGCCCACACCTGCGATATTATTTTCGACAACTGCCGGGTACCCGCTGAAAATATTATTGGCGGAAAAGAGGGGCAAGGCTTTAAAACGGCGATGAAGGTGCTAGACCGCGGGCGACTGCATATCTCGGCGGTCTGCGTAGGCGTAGCCGAGCGCTTAGTGGAAGAGTCGTTGCGCTACACCATGGAGCGTAAGCAGTTTGGTGCGGCGCTTGCCGAGCATCAGCTGATCCAAGCCATGCTGGCGGATAGCAAAACCGAAGCCTATGCAGGCAAAACCATGGTGATGGACGCTGCACGGCGTAAAGACGATGGCGAAAATGTTTCGACACTGGCCTCCTGCTGCAAACTGTTCTGCGCCGAAATGGTTGGCCGGGTAGCAGACCGCGCGGTGCAGGTTCACGGTGGGGCGGGCTACATGTCGGAATACGCGGTTGAGCGTTTCTACCGCGATGTGCGGCTATTTCGTATCTACGAAGGGACTACCCAGATTCAACAAATCGTCATTGCTCGCAACATGGTGCGGGAGGCGTCCTAATGGCTTTATCGGTTTCCTACCAAGCGCCGGACGAGGCTATTTTTGGGCGCCTTGCCAGCGAGCTGGTGGCCGAGCTTCCCGAGCGCCTCAGTACCCGCGTGCTTGAAAATGCCAAACTGCTTGGCGAGCACCCCGCTATCGTGGATGGCAATGTGCGCTGGAGTTATGCGGAGCTTGGCCAAGAGATACACGCTGCCTGTGACTGGTTAAGCGATCTAGGTATTCGTCCCGGCGACCGTATTATGACGGTGAGTGAAAACTGCCGCGCTCTGGTCGTGCTGCTGTTGGCTGCCAGTGAATTGGATGTCTGGGTAGCGATTGTGAACTCGCGCCTGTCAGCACAGGAAGTTGACCTGATTCAGGGCAACTGCCTGCCCCGGCGAGTCTTCTATACCTGTGAAGCATCCCCAGAGGCGTGTCAGCACGCCGAGCGCCACGCGGCTGACTGCTACCAGCACCCTCAGTTGGGTGGGCTGGCCATTTCGAAGCTGTATGACAGCGAGCCCGAGCCGGTCTGCGCGAGCGGCGCCGAACAGGTGGCGGCGATGATCTACACCTCAGGCACCACTGGCACACCTAAAGGCGTCATGCTGACCCATCGTGGCATTCTGTATATTGCCTCAATCTCTGGGGGCATGCGTCATTTAAGCGAAGGGCAGCGGGTCTACGGCGTGCTGCCCATGTCTCATGTGTTTGGCCTCTCTTCGGTATGTATGGGGTCGCTCTATAACGGCGCCTGCCTGTATACCGTGCCGCGCTTCGATGCCGCCCATATGTTGGCGACGCTAAAGCAGGAGCACATTACCGTTCTCCAGGGAGTGCCGGCGATGTATGCCCGGGCGTTAGAGTTTTTAAAACGTGAACAGCGCCCGTTAGAAGCGCCTGATCTAATTTATATGTCAGCAGGAGGTTCACCGTTAGATAGCGACACCAAAGTGCGGGTAGAGGCAGCCTTTGGGCTGACGCTGCATAACGGCTACGGTTTAACCGAGGCCAGCCCTACCATCAGCCAGACCCGCATCGATGACCACCATGCAACTAGCACCGTTGGCCGGGTATTGCCTTTACTTGAGTACCGCCTGGAACCGCTTAGCGACAGCGGAACTGCCGAGCAGCCTGGAGATGAAGTGGGTGAACTATGGGTGCGCGGGCCTAATATTATGAAGGGTTACTTCCGCCAGCCGGAAGCTACCCGCGCCACCCTAACCGAAGATGGTTGGCTCAATACCGGTGATATCGCCAAACTCGATCACCATGACCAACTCTATATTGTAGGGCGTAGCAAAGAGCTGATTATCCGCTCTGGCTTCAATATCTACCCGCCGGATGTGGAAGCGGTGATTAACGAGCACCCTGCGGTAACGCTTACCGCCGTAGTGGGGCGTCAAATCGCCGGTAATGAAGAAGTCGTGGCGTTTGTGCAGTGTGAGCCAGGCGTTGACGTTGATGTGGCGGAGCTAAAGGCGTTTATCGCCGAACGGTTGGCGCCTTACAAACGACCTACTCAAATTGTATTGATGGATACGCTACCTTCCACTGCCAGCGGCAAAATTCTTAAAGGGCGGCTGCGGGATTTAGCCCAGCAGGAGAGCGCCTCATGAGTTCTTCGCAAATACACAGGCCAGATACGCCTCAACAAGCACTTATGGGCTATCACGAGTTGCTAGGTATGCAGGTGGTTGAGTGGCAGCAAGATCGTGCCGTGGTGGAGCTCACTATCGAGCCCAAACATCTAAACCGCAGCGGTAATGTTCACGGCGGCGTATTGGCTTCAATGCTGGATAGCGCTTTAAGCCTTGCCGGTCTGCACTGCGATGTACCGGGCAATATTCGCCGAGGAATGACACTCTCATTAACCACGACCTTTGTGGGCCCTGCCCGGCAAGGTGTGTTGAAGGCAATCGGCACGGTTCGCGGCGGCGGACAGAAAACCTATATGAGCAGCGGTGAGATAGTCGATGAGCAGGGCAGCTTAGTGGCCATGGGAGAAGGCTCCTTTCGGCGTCGCAGTGGCAGTGAATCCACAGAGGGATTTCCAGAAAACAAACCCCGGGAGCCAACTGAGTGAGCCCAGCCCGCCTGCGGGTTTCTCTGTTACTGCTGGTCACCTTGGCAACGCTGTTTCATCTGGTGGTTGGCAGCCTGTTTTGGCAAGCCGTCGGCATTGCCGCGCTGGCGCTCTATCTATTAACGCTTGTTGGCAAGCTAACGCGGATGGCCAAAGGGTTACTGCTAGCCGCCGGGATAGTGTCGCTGCTAGCGCTCTGGCACTCGTCGAACCCAGGCCAACTGCTGTTTGAAGCCAGTGGGCGTTTTGCGTTTTTTGCTACCTTTGTGGTGGCGTTGAGCATGCTACGTTTGCCTGCCTACCGTTCACGCCTGGTGCGCCGCTGTGGGCAAAGCATGCTGCTTCAACCGCCTAGCCGCCGCTACCCAATTTTATCGCTCGGTTCAGCACTGTTTGGCATTATTCTCAATATCGGCGTGCTTAACTTGTTTGCTGCCATGATTGAGAAGAGTAACACCCTAGGCGCGGCCCAGGGGCGTGCCTGGGTGCGAGAGGCTCGTCAGCGGCGCATGATGTTGGCGCTGCTGCGCGGGTTTTCACTGGCGCCGCTTATTTCGCCCATGGGTATCGGCGTTGCCGTCGTACTGTCGAGCCTTCCCCAGGTCACTTGGCTTGAGCTTGCGCCGTATATTTTGGGTGCCGCTGTGCTAATTTTTCTGGCCGGATGGGCGGTAGATTTTCTCACCGGCCCGCATCCACCTGCCAATAAAGCCCCGGTAGCTGCTCCTTCGTTACGCCCGCTGGCTCAGTTCAGCGTGTTGCTGCTGGGAATTGTGGCGCTGGTGTTTAGCCTTGCCTGGCTATTAACACTGCGCTTACCCATTGCCGCGCTGTTAGGTGCGCCCACGGGGGCGCTGATTTGGCTTGCCTGGCAGCGGCGCAGGCTTGGCTTCGGCGGGCTGCCTGCAGCGGTTAGCGCGGTGCATCGTCAGTTGCCGTGGCTGCTTTCGCCCAGTGCCAATGAGATCGTGGTGCTAGGGGCGGCGGGCTATTTGGGGCATTTATGCGTTGGGCTGGTGGACACTCAGCAGTTGGCGCCGCTACTAACGGTGTTGAACCCGTGGGGCGCCTTCAATGCCGTGCTGGCGATGCTGATGGTAGTGGGGCTAGCCCAGGTAGGCGTTAATCCTATCGTGACGGTAACGCTGCTGGTGGGGCTGCTACCACAGCTAGCCATTGAGGGGCTAACGCCTGCGCTGATAGGTGCATCGCTGATGGTAGGCTGGGCGCTGGCGCTAATGTCGTCGCCGATGACCGCATCAATGCTGATTTTGTCCCGATTTACCGGTGTACCCGCCACGCGTATCGGCTACCGCTGGAACGGCAGATTTCTGGTCGCCTCGATTCCGCTATTGGCAGCGTGGTTTGTATGGGCACCCTTTTAAAGGGGGGTAAGAATGAGGAAGCGCTTGACCTTTGTGCAGTGTTTTTTTATTGTTCTTTTTATAAAGTGAAACATAATTCTGCTATGCGAAATAATCTAGGTTGAATATTTTTAATCGCCAGGAGCACGCCTTATGAAAGTACTCGTCGCGGTGAAACGCGTCATCGACTATAACGTCAAAATCCGCGTTAAGGCGGATCATTCGGACGTCGATCTTACCAACGTCAAAATGGCCATGAACCCTTTCTGCGAAATTGCCTATGAAAGTACTCGTCGCGGTGAAACGCGTCATCGACTATAACGTCAAAATCCGCGTTAAGGCGGATCATTCGGACGTCGATCTTACCAACGTCAAAATGGCCATGAACCCTTTCTGCGAAATTGCCGTGGAAGAGGCGGTACGCCTGAAAGAGAAGGGCGTGGCGACAGAAGTCGTCGCCGTCACGGTAGGGCCCAAAGCCGCCCAAGAGCAGCTGCGTACGGCGCTGGCGCTGGGCGCCGACCGCGCCATTCATATCGAAACCGACGAGCGCGCCGAATCCCTGGCCGTGGCCAAGCTGCTGGCCAAAGTGGTCGAAGAGGAGCAGCCGGGGTTGGTGGTGCTGGGCAAGCAGGCCATCGACACCGACAACAACCAGACCGGCCAAATGCTCGCCGCGCTGACCGGTCTGCCCCAAGGCACTTTTGCCTCGGAAGTTGCAGTGGACGGTGACAAGGTGCATGTGACCCGTGAAATCGACGGCGGCCTGCAAACCATCGCACTGACGCTACCGGCGATCGTCACCACCGACCTGCGCCTCAACGAGCCTCGCTACGCCAAGCTGCCTGACATCATGAAGGCCAAGAAAAAACCGCTGGATGTGAAAACCCCCGCCGACTACGGCGTCGAGGTCGCCTCCAAGGTCAGTCTGCTCAAAGTCGAGTCGCCCGCCGAGCGCAAAGGCGGCGTCAAAGTCGCCTCGGTAGACGAGCTGATCGACAAACTGAAAAACGAAGCCAAAGTTCTTTGAGATAAGCTCTTTAAGATAAGTGCTTTGAAAACCGTACTTTAAGAAAAGAGCTTTGAAAGGAGTTGATGCCATGAGCATTCTGGTACTTGCGGATCTACACGAAGGCCAACTGGCCGGCGCCACCGCCCACAAGCTCTTTAAGATAAGTGCTTTGAAAACCGTACTTTAAGAAAAGAGCTTTGAAAGGAGTTGATGCCATGAGCATTCTGGTACTTGCGGATCTACACGAAGGCCAACTGGCCGGCGCCACCGCCCACATCGTGGCGGCCGCCCAAGCCATCGGTGGCGATATTGACGTTCTGGTGGCCGGTGAAGGCGTTCAAGCCGCCGCCGAGGCCGCCGCCAAGCTCGACGGCGTAAGCAAAGTCCGCGTCGCGGATAACGCCGTTTACGCCCACCAGCTCGCCGAGCCCATGGGCGCGCTGCTGGTCGAACTGGCCGATGGCTACACCCACGTGCTGGCCAGCGCCTCCACTACCGGCAAAAACGTGCTGCCACGTTTAGCCGCGCTAAAAGATGTTAGCCAGCTGTCGGACGTTATCGCCGTGGACAGCGCCGATACCTTTAAGCGTCCGATCTACGCCGGTAACGCCATTGCGACGGTGAAAAGTGACGATGCCCTCAAGGTCATCACCGTGCGCGTCACCGGCTTTGATGCGGTTGGCACCAGCGGCAGCGCGACGGTGGAAGCCGTCGACGTAGTGGTGGACAACAGCCAGTCCAGCTTTGTCAAAGAGGAGCTGGCGCAGTCAGATCGTCCCGAATTGGGCGGAGCCAAGGTGGTGATCTCCGGCGGCCGTGGTATGGGCAACGGCGAAAACTTCAAGCTGCTCGACGGCATTGCCGACAAGCTGGGGGCTGCCATTGGTGCTTCCCGGGCCGCCGTCGACGCAGGCTTTGTGCCCAACGATATGCAGGTTGGCCAGACCGGCAAGATCGTTGCCCCGGATCTGTATATCGCCGTGGGCATTTCCGGTGCCATCCAGCACCTGGCGGGCATGAAAGACTCCAAAGTGATCGTCGCGATCAACAAAGACGACGAAGCACCGATTTTCCAGGTGGCGGATTACGGCCTGGTGGGGGATCTGTTTGAGATCCTGCCCGAGCTTGAGAGCAAGTTGTAAGCGCATCTAAAAGCAGTTCACGGAAGGCCCCAATCGGGGCCTTTCGCAGATTACCTCACAATAACAACCAGCGAGTTTCCCATGCTAACGCGTCTAACCGCTTCATTAAACCTGCCGGTGATCGGTTCACCCATGTTTATCGTCTCCGGGCCAGAACTGGTGATTGCCCAGTGCCAAGCGGGCATTCTGGGTGCTTTCCCCGCGCTCAACGCCCGACCTGCTGACGTATTACGTGAGTGGTTACAGCAGATCACTCAAACCCTGGCCGACTATGACGCGCAGCACCCCGAACAACCCTCAGCGCCCTTTGCGGTGAACCAAATTGTGCACCCCACCAATGATCGTCTAGAGCACGATGTCGCGTTATGCGCCGAGTTCAAGGTGCCGCTGGTCATCACTAGTCTGCACGCGCCTAATCAAGTGGTGGAAAAGGTGCATGCCTATGGCGGGCTGGTGTTTCACGATGTGACCACGTTGCGGCACGCCAAGAAAGCGATCGATGCGGGAGTTGATGGGCTGATACTGGTCTGCCACGGCGCGGGCGGCCATGCCGGGCGGTTAAACCCCTTTGCGTTTGTGGCGGAGGTGCGCCGCTTTTACGATGGCCCGTTAGTGCTGGCGGGGGCGATTAGCAAAGGTGAACAGATCGTTGCCTCCCAGGCGCTAGGCGTGGACTTGGTGTATATGGGCACGCGCTTTATCGCCACCCAAGAGGCAAACGCTCAAGCGGCCTATAAACTGATGGTGCTGGACGCAGCGGCAGGCGACATTGTCTATACCAACCTGTTTACCGGCGTGCACGGTAACTATCTGCGGCAAAGTATCGAGCAGGCGGGATTGGATCCTGATGCGCTGCCTGAAGGTGATAAAACCGCTATGCGTTATGGCTCAGGGGGGAGCAGTAAGGCAAAAGCGTGGCGGGATATCTGGGGCGCGGGGCAGGGCGTAGGCGCTATTGCCTCTATGCACAGCGTGGCCGAAGAAGTGGCCACGCTGCGCCAGGATTACCAGAAAGCGTTAGATCATTTACGGCGGCTTTGACGAAACGCCGCCACCCGGGTGTGAAAATCTTCCGACGCCTTGCACTGATCTTGAAGCTCGCCCTCTAATTGCATCGTGTCATTTAGCGGGCGCTGGGCAGCTTCCCGTAAGGCGCGTTTGGTAGCGCTTAACGCCTGGGGCGATTGACTCACCAGTGCTTGCGCCAACGACCGAGCTTCGTCTAGTACTTGGTTATCTTCGACAACCCGATTGGCCAAGCCCAGCATCACGCATCGCTCTGCCGAAATGGGGGTCGCTAAGGCGGCCATCTCGAATGCCTGGGCATGGCCAAGCTTGCGCGCCAGATGCCAGCAGGCACCGCCGTCGGGAATGAGCCCAATATTGATAAAAGCAAGCTTCAGGTAAGCGGAGCGGCCCATCACCACCATATCGCTGGCGAGAACATAGGAAACACCGATGCCCGCAGCCGCACCGCTAACCGCTGCAATCACCGGTTTATTCATTGCCATTAAACTGCGCAGAGCGGGCAGAAAGAGCGTTTCCAGCCGTTCGCTCGCAGGCTGAGACGTTGCCTTCTCAAACTCTGCCAGGTCAGCGCCGGCGCAAAACGCACTACCTTCACCGCGCAGAATCACACAGCGAACTTGCTCATTGTTTGCCACCGCCGCCAGCGCCTCATTGAGGGCCAGGGCGGTGGCTTCATTCAGAGCGTTGCGTACTTCTGGACGTGCAATGGCGACTTCGACGATACCGTTTTCAATAGCGCTGACAGTCACTAACTTGCCGACGTAATCTGGCATGTATCGCTCCCTAATTAACTTTTCTGGCAACGTTCTCAGGCAACCTTTAACAGCTCGCTGACCGTTTCGAGATGGTAGTCGCTGTCGCCCAGGTAGTGATCGAACATCACCAGATGCTTGGCGTAGTTAGCGACATAGCACTCTTCGGTCATACCCATCGCCCCATGCAGCTGGATCGCCTGTTCGGCAATAAAGCGAGCTGATTCACCACAGTAGGCTTTGGCCGCGGCAATTTTGTAATCCCGTTCGCTTGCAGGGAGCGCGAGGCTAGTGGCGGCTAAAATCGCCATGGAGCGGGACTGCTCCAGGTGCAAGTGCATATCCACCATGCGGTGCTGCAGGGCCTGAAAGGTCGAAAGCGGTACGCCAAACTGCTTGCGCTCTTTTAAATAAGCGAGCGTTTGGTCGCAGGCCTCCTCCATTGCGCCGATGGCTTGGGCGCAGAGCGCTGCGCGACCAACAGCCAGTACCTCCGCTAGCACATCGCTAACATCTTCACTCAGGCAGTTGGTTAACGGCAGCGTGACGCTGTCCAGGGTCAGATCGCCGGCGGGCTGGTCGTCGATAGTGCGATATAGGTGCGTAGATGTGCCCGGTGCATCCGCTGGCACAATAAATAACCCTAGCTTGCCGCTGGCTAATTGAGCGCTGACCAGCGTAGCCGCAGCGGCTTCAAGGTTAAGTACCACGTGTTTTTTACCATTTAACTGCCATTGGTCGCCTTGCTGGGTAGCTTGGGTAGCTACCGTAAAGGCGTCGTAGCGGGCGCCAATCTCCTGCCAAGCAAGCGCCAACTGATGCTCACCTTCAAGCAGTGGGGCTAGCCACCGGGTTTGTTGTTCGCTGTTGGCGGTAAGCGCCAGTAATTGTCCGGGCAGCACTAGGCCAGCCAGATAGGGTTCGGGCACTAAGCCTCGTCCCAGTGCCTGCATAATAATCATCAGGTCGGTGCCATCGCCCCCTAGCCCGCCAACGTCTTCGCTGAAGGGCATATGCAGCAGTCCCAGCTCGGCAAAGGTGCGCCATAGTGCAGAAGAGCCGTTTGGGGCAGCGGCCAGCATAGTGCGGCGCTGCTCGGGAGAAATCTGGTCGGCCACCAAGCGGGTGAGCGTCTCTTCGAGCATGCGCTGCTCGTCGGTTAAAGCAAAATCCATGGTGACCTCACATGTTTAAAATGGTTTTGGCGACGATACTTTTTTGTATTTCATTGGCGCCGCCATAAATCGACAGCTTGCGACGATTGAAGTACTGGGCGCTGGCGGCCGCGCTTTGGGCGCGCTCGTCATCCAGGCTGCCTTCGCCATGCAAGAAGTCGGGGAAGAATGGCAGCGCAGCAGGGCCCAGGGCGCGCCGGGTAAGCTCACTTAGCTCCTGGCGAAGCTCGGAGCCGCGCACTTTTAGCAGCGAGCTCTCTGCGCCGGGCACACCGCCATCTCGGGCAGCGGCAATCACGCGCAGGTTGGTGACTTCCAGCGCCATTAGTTCGAGTTCCGCTTTCACCACCCGCTGACGGAAGCTGGGTAGCTCCAGCAGCGGTTTGTCGCGATGCTGAATCCGGCTCGCCAGGGACTTCAAGTGGCGCAGCGCCTGCTTGGCGTGACCAAGGCCTGCAATCCCGGTACGTTCGTGGGTGAGCAGGAACTTAGCGCAGGTCCAGCCTTGGCCCTCTTCACCGACGCGGTTGTCGACGGGTACGCGCACGTTATCTAAAAAGATTTCGTTAACTTCGTGGGCACCATCAAGGGTAATAATTGGCCGCACGGTGATACCCGGTGTCTGCATATCAATCAACAGAAAGCTGATGCCCGCCTGCTTCTTGGCGTCTGGGTCGGTGCGTACCAGGCAGAACAGCATGTTGGCGTGCTGGCCCAGGGTGGTCCAGGTTTTCTGACCATTGACGATATAGTGGTCGCCATCACGCACGGCGCGGGTATTTAGGCCCGCTAAATCAGAGCCAGCGCCGGGCTCTGAGTAGCCTTGGCACCACCAATCCTGGTTGCTCAAAATGCGCGGCAGATAGTGCTGTTGCTGCTCGACACTGCCGAATTTCATGATGACGGGAGCCACCATGTTAACGCCGAAGGGTACGACTGTAGGTGCATGGACAGCAGCACACTCTTCGTCGAAAATATGCCGCTGTACCGGCCCCCAGCCTGGGCCGCCGAACTCTTTTGGCCAGTTAGACGCCAACCAACCCTGTTCGCTAAGAATATTCTGCCAGCGCAGGTAGTCATCAGCGCGCAGGTGGCGGCCCAAGCGCACGCGCTGGCTGATATCGCTGGGCAGTGCATCGGCTAGAAAGCGGCGTACCTGTTCGCGAAATGCCTGCTCTTCGGGGCTAAAGGTGAGGTTCATGGGCTATACATCCTTAGCAACAGTTGAGAGCGTGGCCTGGCGGTGTGGCCCTCCTAGGTGACGCGGGTAGCCAAACGCTTCCACCGCGAGTAAATCGATGTCACTTTCCCGGTAGCAGAAGCTCTGTTCCGCTATATTGATACTTGCCTGTTCAAGCGCTGACTGCTTTTCACTGGCTGAAGCTTGCTGAATCGCAGCATGCATCGAGCGAAGTATGCTTTTTTGCTGGCTGACCACGATGTTTAGCCGCAACGCTTTAAGCGTGAGTGCGACTCGCTGCTGAGTAAGTGGCTCTGCGCTTACATTGACTAGCTCACCTATTTGGCCATTTTCAGCAATGATCAGGCTTAGTGCCGTATCGCTGTCGATGCCAATTTCTTCCAGTGCGACAACAGGGTAATTCGCGAGGGAATCCTGAGTAGCATTTGGCGCCAGTAGGCAAAGTTCGGTGGCCTCGTGGGACGCGCTGGTTAAGCTTATGCCTGCCTTTTGCGCCGCCTTCTGCAGACGTTCAAAGAGCGGATGCTCACCGACCAGCGCCACGTGTTTAAAAGCACTGGTTTTCTCAATATCGGGCACCAGATGGGGGCTGCGTGCGGCAAAAAACAGATGAATAAGCCCGGCGCGCTGGGGGGAGTCCATACAGGCTAGAAACAGTTCTCTCTCGCGGCGTAATCCAGCCTCAAGTGATTCGGCTTCCACGCAGGCCTGAATCGCTTCGACAATGCGAAACGGCGAGAACAGTTCGGAAGACTGTTGGTTAAGATGTTCCAACGTCTTAGTGATGGCTTGGGGGTTCGCCGTCGGGGCAGGAAGTTGGCCGGTGATGCGGGGCGTTTGGGCGCCTGCCAGCACTTCCTGGGCGGCGGCTAAACCCGCTTCAAGAGGCGTTTGGGCATTGCTGATAGCATCGATAATCCCCGCCTCAAGCGCTTCTTCAGCCTCCACAAAGCGACCGCTGGTAATCATCTCTAACGCGCGCTCAACGCCCACTAAGCGTGGTAAACGCTGGGTGCCACCGGCGCCAGGCAGTAGGCCAAGCTTTACCTCTGGTAGCCCTACGCGGGTTCCTGCCAGCGCGATTCGGTAGTGGCAACCGAGTGCTACTTCCAAACCGCCGCCCAGGGCCGTGCCGTGCAGGGCGGCGATCAGCGGTTTGGGGCAGGCTTCCAGGTGGGTAATCACATCGGGCAGGAGGGGAGCTTGGGGCGGCTTGCCAAACTCACGAATATCCGCCCCGGCAATAAACGTGCGGCCATCGGCCAGCACGACCAGCGCTTTAGCATCGGCGTCGGCAATACCCTCTTTGAGCGCGTTGACTAAGCCGCTGCGCACGGCCTGACCCAGGGCATTAACCGGCGGGTTAGCAATTTGGATAACGCCTATATCACCGTGGCGCTGGTAGTGAACGGACATAATTAGGTTCTCGTATTTCGCATGATAGTGAATTGAAAATAACCTTGGCGTTACACCTATTAAGCAGCAGAGGCGCTTTGCGTACGCCGATGGTGGCGCTGGCTTAAGCGCGCCATCAACACGCCGGGCACTAGTGCAGCAAGCGCAAGGCCGATCAGTTCCCACTGGCTAAGGGGGATCATTCCACCGCCAGGCAGTGCCAGTAATAGTCCCGCAACCAGTACCAGGGCGCGAATAATGATCTCCTGCAGCGCGCCATAGCCCAGTCGCCCAACGCCCATCAAGTAGCCTTGCATGGCGGAGGCAAACAGAATGATGCCGAGCACGGCCTGGATAAACACGGCCACGATCACCAGCGGTGCGCCCTGCATAATCAACGCCGGATTAAGCACAAAGAGGAAGGGGATAAAGTAGATCACGCTACCCAGGCGCATGGCCTGCAGGCCCGTTTCCATGGGCCGGGCACCGGCCACGGTGGCGGCGGCAAAGGCACCGAGTGCGACCGGCGGAGTAATAAAACTCAGCATGCCCCAGTAAAGGATGAACATATGCACCGCCATGGGATCCAGCCCTCCGCCTTGAATCAGCGCGGGGGCTAGCGCAACGGCAAGGAAAATATAGGCGGCAGTCACGGTCATGCCAATGCCGAGTACGAAACTGGTCACGGCGCCCATAATCAGTAGCAGCGGCACGCTGCCACCGGCAATATTGATAAAGTCGTTAGCGATGGTGCCGGAAAGGCCGGTCATCGAAAGCGCACCGACCAGCATGCCCACGCCGGCCAAAATAGCGATGAGTTCGGCAAACAGCTTGGCGGCAGATGACAGCGTGTCGGCCACATCCTTCCAACCCCAGCGGTTATGCTTGGAAAGCTGGTTCAGCACTAACAGCAGCGCGGTAGCGTAAAAAGGCGCTACGGCTTCGCGCTGCATAATCAGCAGCATCCAGACTAATAACGCGAAGACAAAAATAAAATACCAACCCTCTTTGAGGGTTTGCCAAAGTGAAGGCAGCTCAACGGCGGGCAAGCCTTTAATGTCGTGGCGGGCCGCGTAGGCATCAATCTGAATAAACAGACCCAGGAAATACAGAATCGAAGGAATCACGGCGGCCAGCGCCACAGCGGAGTAGGGAATGTCCAAAAACATCGCCATGACAAAAGCGGTGGCACCCATAACAGGGGGCATCAATACACCGCCGGTTGAGGCGCAGGCTTCTACACCGCCCGCAAAGGAGCGGCTCATACCGATACGACGCATGGCGGGAATCGATAGCACGCCGGTGGTCAATACATTACTGATCACGCTGCCGCTCATGGAGCCCATCAGGCCACTGGAGAAAATCGACACCTTAGCAGGGCCGCCGCGTACATGACCCAGGAGCGCAAAGGCCAGATTAATAAAAAACTTACCGCCGCCGCTTTTCTGCAGCACGACACCAAAGACCAAAAAGCCGATCACCAGGCCCGCGAACGCCTGCAGCGGCACCCCCATGATGCTTTCGGTGCTCATGGTGTGGTACATGGCGGTTTGTTCAAGGGTGGAAGGAAACGCCTGGATCGGGCCAGGGACGATATCGGCCACCAGCGGATAGAGCGAGAATACCCCGGCAATAATCGCAATGGGTAAACCACCCGCCCGGCGTGCTGCTTCGACAATCAGCAGCCAGTAGGCGTAGCTGGCATAAATGGCGATTTCGGGCGCTGAAAAGGCCCAGCCGCGCTCCAAAATAGGTACTGCGTTGTAAACAAAATAGCCGCCAACGATAAGCGTGATGGCGCTCAATGTGTAGTCGTACCAGGGAATAGGCTGCTCTTGTTGGCGACTGCGCATGGGCCAAAGCAAAAACACCAGCGGTAGCAGCAGCGCCACAACGGCATAGTAGAACTGCGTTTCCAAGCCGGTTACGAACGTCAGTAAGCCAACGTTGAAAAGATAATCCAGCGTCATCGCCATCAAAATGACGGTGACCGTGGCGGGAATCCAGCGCAGTGCAGGAGGAAGCTGACGAATTTGGCTGATCTTTTCTTTAACCTGCTGATTATTGGCAGGCGAGGTATCTGTGGTCATGGGGGGACATCCGTCAATCAGCAGGGGGCGGCAAGTGCCGCCCCGTGGTGTATCACTCGAAGATCGGTTCGAAACCGGCATCGCTCAGCGCGGTGGCACGGGCTTCCATCCAGCCGGTAGTAAATGCCTCATCTTCACTGGGTGCGTCCTGCATAAAGCTTTCCCAGGCGGTTAAAAGCACGTTCTGGCGTTCAACGAGCTTGTCCTGATGAGCCTGCATTTCATCAGTCCATACATCGATTTCTTTGTAGTACTCCACGACCGCATCGTGGAACGGCACTACCCATTGAAGATCTTGTTGCTCTAGTGCATAGCCAAGTGCGCCTGGAGCGTTGTCTTTATAGTCATCAAAGTTTTCCTGCATGGCCTTGATCAGGCCATAAGCCACGTTGTCGTCCAGGTCTTGGTTGGCGACAACAATAGGGTAAGGGTAGCTAGCGCTAGGCACCGGGTTTTCGGCGCTGATGCCGCCTGCCCCGGAAGTGACTTCGTGAGGACGGAAGTAGGGCGCCACCGCAGCCATACGCTCCCAGCCTTCGTCGTCGTTGGGGTCTAGCACCGGCCAGCTAATGCCGCGAGGGCTACTGGCCAACTGCTGGGCGGGCGGGGTGACCGTTGTGGTAAAGGAGGCATCCACATCGCCAGCGATAATGCCGTCGAACGAGCGGCCGTAGCCGGGGTAATCAACCCGCTCTACGTCATCCCAGGTTAAACCGCCAAAGGCGAGGTACGCCTCTGTGCCTTTATTGAGCGCATCGTCGCCACGGATATAGGCGATGCGTTTGCCCGCCAAGTCAGCGGGCGTTTCAACGTCCAGGTCGCCCGCAACCGCAAGGGAAAGACCAAAAGAGGCAGTGGAAGTGGTAATGACGCGTAGTGGCTGAGGACCCCAGTCACGGTCGGCAAACATCATTACCCCTTCAGCGCCGTAGTAGCTGGCGATCCCGCAGGCGCAAAGGTCAACGCGGCCCTGCTTAAGCGGCGTCATCCGTGAAACATCGTTGTCCCCCGGCAGGATACGCACTGATGAATCGTATTTGTTCTGCAGCATATTGCCGATGGCGACGGCTTGGGCATAGCCGCTTGAGTTAGTGCCGTAGGCCGTCCAGGCCATGGTGCCGGGGAGTTCAATGTCACTGGCGTGGCTGACTGCTGCGCCGAGTAGCGATAAAGGTAAGGCGGCGATGAGTAGGCGGTGAGCAAATGGATGCATTGGGATGCTCCTTTATTGTGGTTGTGCTTAAGGTTTTAGTTACGTTTTGCTACATAGTGTTTTGCTATGCGGTACTTGGTTTTGCTAAGTGGTCGGCTGATAGTAGAGAAGCCGCTGGGTGGCTGTCAATGCTGTTGTCAGCAGCGGTGCCCGTTGGTATACAACAGGCATAAAAAAACCAGGCAAAAGCCTGGTTTTTCAGAGCAGTAGCGAGAGCAATGCAGTTAAGAAAATTCACGCCAAGCGGCGTAGGTGCTTAAAAACACCCGCCCGGTAAGCGCATCCAGAAAGTCACTCTTCTTAAGCTGATCCATTACCGGGCCTTTTACCTCGGATAAATGCAGTTTTACATCGGAGTCTTTTAAACGCGCATTGATAGCATCAAGGCTCTCTAGCGCAGAGGCATCGATCAGGTTGACCGCCGAACAGATCAGCACAACGTGCTCAAGCTCGGGTTGGCTCGCCACCAGGTTATAAACGGTGTCTTCCAAATAGCGCGCATTGGCAAAGTAGAGGCTCTCATCGATGCGCAAGAGGGCAACGGTATTGACCGTTTCGACATCGTGGCGGGTAGTGTTTCTAAAATGTTCGGTACCGGGCACACGACCTACCAAGGCGCTATGCGGACGGCTGGTACGGTACAAAAATAGCGCAATAGAAAGTGTCACACCGCTGATGATGCCGGCTTCAACGCCCTCGCACAGCGTGAGTAGAATCGTCACCGCCATGGCGGCAAAATCGCTGCGAGAGTAGCGCCAGGTTTGGCGCAGCATGGGAATGTCTACCAGCGTCAAAATCGAAACGGTGATTGTTGCGGCCAGGGTCGCGATGGGCAGATAGTAGAGCCAGCCGGTAAATGACAGGGTGACCAGCGCAATACCTAGTGCTGCAAAGGCACCGGCGGCAGGTGTTTGCGCCCCTGCATCGTAGTTAATAACGGTGCGGGACAACCCACCGGTTACCGGCATGCCGCTGGAAAACCCGGCGGCTAAATTGCTGGCGCCCAGGCCTATTAACTCCTGATTGGGGGAGATGCGCTGGCGCCGTTTGGCGGCCAACATCTGGCCCATGGAGACCGACTCCACAAAGCCGACCAGGCTAATCAGCAGCGCTGGGATTAGCAGTGCCCGCCATAGCGAGTAGTCTGCCCAAGGAAAGCTTAACGAGGGTAAACCACCGGGAATTTGCCCTACCACGGAGACGCCTTTATCGGCCAACTGCCAATGCCAGGTCACCAGGGTGGTAATCACGACCGCAAAGACTGGCCCCGCTTTGGCGATCAAGTCCGCCAGAGTGCGTGGCAGGCCCAGCGTGAGCAGGGCGGCTTTACCGTGGCGCCGCATGGCAATCAAAAACAGCAGGGTTCCACTGCCAATCAGTAGGGTGGGTAAGTTAAAGGTGGTTAAGTTTGGTACCAGGGTGATAAGACGTTCCACCAGGGTAAAGCCACTGCTCTCAACCCCCAGTAAGCTGCCAAGCTGGCTGGCCGCAATCAAAATACCCGACGCCGTTAAGAAGCCGGAGATAACCGGGTGGCTTAAAAAGTTGCTGAAAAAGCCCATTTTCAGCAGCCCCATCACGACCAGCATGCCACCGGAAAGCAGTGACAGGATCAGCGCTGCCTGTAAGTAGGTCTCCGTACCCGCGGCTGCTACTGAGGAGAGCGCGGCACCGGTCATCAGCGCGATGATTGCCACCGGCCCGACGGCGAGGGTTTTGCTGGTGCCAAACAGGGTATAGATCAGTTGAGGCAGGATGCTGGCGTAGAGACCCACCACCGCAGGTAACCCGGCTAGCAACGCATAGGCCAGCGATTGGGGAATGACCATCACGGTGACGATCAAGCCCGCCAAAAGGTCTGCCCCCAATAGGCGTTTATGGTAGTGGGGGAGCCATGTCAGGATCGGCAAGTAGCGCTTTAGCATGGGGTCCTGGTGTTGTAGAAGTGGCAGAACCAAGAGAGTAAGGGATATTCCATTTCATTGCAGTGCTTATATTCATTTTTACTGCGGTAACCCAATGATGACCAAGCGCTTATAGGATTTGTGTCTTCTCCAAAAGTGCTACTTCCTTCCCCCAAAGTGCTACTTCCTTCCCCCAAAGTGCTACTTCCTTCCCCCAAAGTGCTACTTCTTTCATAAGCGTTACACGCTAAGCTTAGTCGCAAAGGGGGTTGAACCCCTCAGAAGTAGTATTTTCGATACTCAATAACATCAATAAAAGAGTACAGCTCATGCGCTTACTGCGATTGTGTGTTCCGGTGCTGTTTGTAGTGCTGTCGATAGGGCTTGCCATACAAGGAGGGCTCTGGCGTTATCTGGCACTTCTATTCGCCGCGCTAGGCGGTGGCGCTATGCTACTCAGCGTACTGGAAGGCGTCTACCGAGCCGACCAACGTCGCCTGGAACAGCATCGGCTTGGCTTTAAGCCACTGCGTGATTACCGTTCGCTTCGCGCCATGGCCTACAGGTTAATGAACCGCGCTAGCAGCACAGCGATTGCCTCGGCAGAAGTGTCGCACTATGCCGATCTGATGGATCAGCGCCTCTCAAAGCAAGAAACCATGGCTCGTGAAGCTTCATCGAGCATGACGGCCATTAATGCAGCCATTATGCAGGTGAGTGCCAGCGCCAGCCAAGTGGCAGCGCTGGCAGAGAGCGCCCGGGAGGCCAGTCATCACAACCATGCTGAACTGGACGATATTATTCAGGACATGAGCGATGTTGCCGACCGCTCAAACCAAGCGCTGGAAATGCTGACCGCGCTGAACGATAAAATTGAGCGTGTACGTAACGTTACTTCCATGATTGAGGATATCGCCGAACAAACCCATCTGCTGTCGCTCAATGCGTCAATTGAAGCGGCCCGAGCGGGTGAACACGGGCGAGGGTTTGCAGTCGTCGCCGGCGAAGTGCGCAACCTGGCACTCAAGACCTCTACCGCAACGCAAAGTGTCGATGAGCTGGTTAAGGATATGAATCAGAGCGGCCAGTCGGTCGTCGCCACTATGGGCCAGTTAATGACCCGTATCAGCAAGCGCTCCAAGGGGCTACAAGTGGTCGGCAACAGTCTGGGTACGATGACTCAAGAATTCGACCAAGTGCAGAGGGAAATTACCCGTGTTGCCGATGCCATGGAAAACACTCGCCAACATAGTCAAACCGTGGCGGACAGCCTGAGCCAGTTGGAAGATGATGTCGATGAAGGCAATCGTAATATGCATGATTTGGCCGAGCAGGCCCGGGCATTGATGGAGGCTGCCGAAGGGGTCGATGGTGAACTGGCTCAACAGCATTTGGAGGGTCGCCACCAGCAGGTATTCCACACTGCACGATTAACCGCCGATAAGTTGGGTAAGCTGCTGGAAAAAGCGATTGCCCGCGGGGAGCTTTCAGACACCCACCTATTCCAGCCCCATTATGAACAGATTCCGGGTACGCAGCCGCCGCAATATAAAACTGGCTTTGATAGTTTCACTGATAGGTACCTGCCCGATTTGCAAGAGCCTTTGCTCACGCAGCTAAGCTTAAGCTATGCCATTGCCTGTGACCGTAAAGGCTATGTGCCGACCCATAACAAAGCGGTCAGTCTTGCACCAACCGGTGACTACGCGCACGATTTAAAGTTCTGCCGCAACAAACGCATTTTCGATGACCCGACGGGCAGCCGATGTGGGGCTCATGAAAAGCCGCTGCTACTGCAAACTTACAAGCGCGATACCGGCGAAATCATGCACGACCTCTCTGTGCCGGTGTATGTGCAGGGTAAGCACTGGGGCGGATTCCGGGTTGGCTACCAGCCTGAGCGTGATATAGCGACTCCCCCTGCGTTGCAGTCAGAGGCCGCCCCAGTACCACCGCTTGCACTAACCAGCCGTAGCGTAGCGCGGGCGTGATTGCCATGCCGACCAGGAGTAGAGCGCGAGCCCGATCCAAATAAGCACAAACGTTGCCAACTGAATAAGGCCCAGGGGCTCGCCGAACACGGTTAAGGCAATCAGAAACTGAATGCTGGGGTTGATGTACATCAAAAAGCCCAGGGTTGCCAAACGCAACCGGCGTGCCGCGCCGGCAAAGGCCATTAACGGCAGCGCGGTCAAAGCCCCACTGGCGATCAGCAGGCCAGTCGATGACGTATCTTGTAGAAAATGCGAGCTGCCGTTCCAGCTTAACCAGGTCAAGGCGATCAGGGCGAGGGGGAATAGCAACAGGGTTTCCACAAACAGTCCCGATAATCCGTCCAGCGGCACCTGCTTACGAAACAGGCCGTAACTGCCGAAGCTTAACGCCAGTAGTAGACTAAGCCAGGGCAGTTCACCCAGCATCACAAACTGCGTGGCAATGGCCACGCTGGCCAAGCCCAAGGCGACCAGCTGCAGCTTGGCCATCACTTCCCGAAGTACCAGCATGCCTAGCGCGACGTTCACTAATGGCGTTAAGAAGTAGCCCAGGCTCGCCTGCAATACCTGCTTCGACTCCACTGCATAAATATAGATACCCCAGTTAAACGCAATCAATAGCGCACAGGCCAACACCCGACCAAGCCGCTTGGGTTCCCCCAATGCGGTGACAACGGGCGGCCAGCGGCGCAGAAGGGTAATCAAGCCGACCAGAAATAGACACGCCCAAATGATACGGTGAATCAATATTTCAAAGGCGGGAATGCCGTCAAACAGGGCAAAAAATAGCGGAAAGCAGCCCCACATGGTGTAGGCGGTTAGCCCATACATAACGCCTTTGACGGCATCTGGATCGCGTGTTGGAGTAGGAAGCATAGCAGCCTCATTATTTAAAGATGCTAATCTAGCATAAACGTTGTCTTGAGACTGACGAATTGGAGGTGTTAAGTGAGTCAACTTAGGAACACGCTAGTGCAGTGTGATCTGCGCTGGGAAGATCCCCAGGCCAACCACGCTCATCTTGAGAAGTTGCTGGGCGAGCTGGATAGCCGCGACACGGATCTTATTGTATTGCCTGAGATGTTTGCCACTGGCTTTACCATGAACTCCCGCGAAATGGCCCAGCCGATGGCGGAAAGTCAAAGCGTTGCCTGGCTACAGGCCCAGGCGAAGGCGCGCAACTGCGTGATGACCGGCAGCGTGGCGATCGAAGAGGACGGTGAGTTTTATAACCGCTTGATTTGGGCAACGCCGGAGGGGGTGTTAACCCACTACGATAAGCGTCACCTATTCCGTATGGCCGGTGAGCATGAGCGCTACGGTATGGGCAGTGAGCGTAAAGTGGTAGAGCTCAATGGCTTTAAGCTGCTGCTGAGCGTTTGCTACGACCTGCGTTTTCCGGTGTGGATGCGTCAGCAACCAGCAGAAGGGGAGCATTTCGAGTATGATGCGCTGCTGTGTATCGCCAACTGGCCAGCACCGCGTCGTCATCCATGGCGTACGCTGCTACAAGCCCGTGCGGTAGAGAACTTAAGCTATGTGATTGGCGTTAATCGCGTTGGAGAAGATGCCAAAGGGCTTGCCTACAGCGGCGACTCCCTGTTGGTCGACTTCAAAGGTGAAGCGTTAATTGATAAACCTGCCCATACCCCGTTTATAGAGACGGGCACGCTGGATAAAACTGCCCTTGATGCTTTTCGTGAAAAATTTCCTGCTTGGCAAGATGCCGACCACTTTAAGCTGCTGCCAGGAGTGGGTTAATGATGCGCCTTGATCGCTTTTTGAGTGAAACCTCACCGTTAACCCGCAGCCTCGCCAAGCGGGCACTCAAAAATGGTGAGGTAACCCTCAACGGCGAGCCGATCAAGCAGTCGGCGACCCAGATCGATACCGATAACGATGTGGTGGTGCTCAACGGCGAGCGGTTGGCGCTGGTTGGCTTGCGCTACATTATGCTGCACAAGCCCGTCGACGTTGAATGCAATGCCCGCCGCGGACTCTATCAGCGCGCGATAGATCTGATAGATCTGCCCAAAGCCGATCGGTTACAGCCGGTAGGGCGGTTGGATGTGGATACCACGGGACTGCTGCTATTAACCGATGATGGCCAGTGGTCGCACCGTGTCACGTCACCGCGCCATCGCTGCGCCAAGGTGTATATCGCCGAGCTAGCGGAACCGATGGAAGGTGCGACGGCGGAGTGGGCGATTGGTCAAGTCGCCGATGGCCTGATGCTGGATGGAGAGGAGACCCCGACACAACCCGCAACACTCAGGCTGCTTTCGCCCACCCAGGCAGAACTCACCATTACCGAAGGGCGCTATCACCAAGTGAAGCGTATGTTTGCCGCCTTGGGTAATCACGTGAACTCACTGCACCGCAGCTCTATCGGTGACTTGGCTTTGGATGCCAACCTGGCGCCCGGCGAGTGGCGAGAATTAACCGCCGACGAAATCGCGCTTTTCTGAGTCCTTGCTTAAGGTCTCTATTAGCCGCTTACCCAAAAGGGTAAGCGGCTTTATTTTATCTGAATATTTATACCGTTATCTTTGTTCTGACACCAACAATAGCAAGTACCGTGGCTGGTTAAAGTTAGTTAGTCAGATGCGCAGCGGCAATCAACGCTTGAGTATAAGCGTGCTGTGGCGCTGAAAGCACCTCTAGGCAGGGGCCTTGTTCGACAACTTCTCCATCCTTGAGCACCATAATACGGTGTGCCATGGCACGCACAACGGCTAAGTCATGGCTTATGAATAAATAACTTAGCTGACGGCGTGCCTGCAAATCGCGCAACAGGGCGACTAGCTGCTTCTGCACGGTACGGTCTAACGCCGAGGTTGGCTCATCCAGCACCAATAGTTCCGGTTCTAAGATAATCGCTCTTGCCACGGCAATGCGCTGGCGCTGACCGCCGGAGAACTCGTGGGGGTAGCGCGCGGCACAGCTCTCGGGCAAACCTACCTCGTGCAGCGTTTGATTGACCCGCTGGGTGACTTCTTCAGTGGTGAGATGGGGGTAGTGAAAGCGCAGCCCCTCGCTGACGATATCAAACACTGGCATGCGCGGTGAAAGCGCGCCATAGGGGTCTTGAAACACCATTTGCAGGCGATGGCGGTGGCGGCGTAACGCATCGCCGGTTAGGGCGCTTAGTTTATCCTTGCCAAGGGTAACATCGCCTTGGCTAGTGACCAGCCGCATGACCGCTGACGCCAGCGTGGTTTTACCTGAGCCGGATTCACCGACAATGCCCAGGGTTTCCCCTGGCGCGATTTGGAAATCTATTGGATGCACCGCCACAAAAGCAGGGGGCTGGCGCTTAAATAAGCCGGTCTTAGGGCGCTTAAAGCTCACTCTTAATTGACGAGCGGTCAGTAGCGGCGCTGTATGCTCTATAGCTTGGGGCCTACCTTCCGGCTCAGCGGCCAGTAGCGCTTTAGTGTAATCGCTTTGAGGGTGCTGAAAGACCTGCTCCACCGGGCCGATTTCTTGAATACGTCCCTGGTACATCACGCAAATGCGATCGGCATGGCGGCGCACCAGGTTTAAGTCGTGGCTGATAAACAGCATGCCCATGCCATGATGATCGCGTAGTTCACGCAGCAGGGCGAGAATCTCCTGCTGTACCGTGACGTCCAGCGCGGTGGTGGGCTCATCGGCAATCAGCAGTGAGGGATTGTTGGCAATCGCCATGGCAATCATCACCCGCTGGCGCTGCCCACCCGAGAGCTGGTGGGGCCAGGCATCCAACAATTCGTCCGGGCGCGGTAGTTTCACTTGTTCCAGCAGTTCTTTGCAGCGTTCCCGGGCCGCCTGGCCCCGCAGTCCTTGATGCAGCCGCAAGGCCTCACCAATCTGCTTGCCCACCCGATGCAGGGGGTTGAGCGAGGTCATCGGCTCCTGGAAGATAAAACCGACGCGATTGCCACGCACCGTGTTCCACTCAGTTTCCGTTAAAGTGGCCAGATTGGTATCACCTAGCCAGCGTTCGCCTTGAACGCTGGCATTACTGGGCAGCAAATTCACCATGCCCAGCGCCGATACCGATTTACCCGAGCCGGACTCACCGACAATGGCCAGGGTTTCACCTGCATGGAGGGTGAGTGAGAGTGAGTGAACCACCGGGGTGCTATCAAAAGTGACATCAAGGTGTTCAATGCGCAGCAGGGGATTAGGCATGCTGAGTCTCCTGAGCTGGGCATGCTTGGCGCTGTTGTACGTGGCGGGGATCAAAGGCGTCGCGCAAGCCCTCGCCGATAAATACCAGCAGTGACAGCATGATGGCCAGTGTCATAAACGCCGTGATGCCCAGCCAAGGGGCGTGTAGATTATTTTTTCCTTGGGCAGCAAGCTCACCCAGCGAGGGAGCACCCGGCGGCAGGCCGAAGCCGAGAAAATCCAGAGCGGTCAAGGTGCCAATGGCGCCGGTAAACAGAAACGGAATAAACGTCAGCGTGGCGACCATAGCATTGGGTAGCACGTGACGCCACATGATCAAACGTGACGGCAAGCCCATGGCTTTGGCCGCGCGCACATACTCCAAATTGCGTGCACGCAGGAACTCGGCACGCACGATATCGACCAGGCCCAGCCACGAAAAGAGCAGCATAATCCCCAGCAGCCACCAAAATCCCGGCTGAACAAAGCTGGCTAAAATAATCAGCAGGAAGAGCACCGGTAAGCCGGACCAAATTTCAGTGAATCGCTGACCGATCAAATCAATTTTGCCGCCAAAGTAGCCCTGCACACCGCCCACTACCACACCGACGACTAGTGATCCTGCGGTGAGTGCCAGTGCAAAGGCTACCGAGAGTCGAAAGCCATAAATCACCCGTGCGGTCACATCCCGCCCTTGGTCATCGGTGCCCAGCCAGTGGCGGCTATCCGGCGGTGCCGGAGAAGGGCGGGTCATATTCATATCCAGGGTCTGGTATGAAAATGGAATGATGGGCCACAGCGCCCAGCCATGATCATCAATTTGTTGCTGAACAAAGGGATCCAGATAGTCCGTTCGGGTCGGTAGAAAGCCGTCAAACTCGGTTTCTGGGTAGTCCACCAGCATGGGAAAGTACCACTGGCCGTCGTACTGCATGATGATCGGTTTGTCGTTGGCAATTAGCTCGGCAAACAGGCTAAGAATAAACAGCGTGGCAAATAACCAAAGTGACACCCGGGCACGGCGATTGGCTTTAAAAGCGGACAGTCGACGGCGAGTGATAGGCGATAAACGTGATGATAAAGAGGCCATTATCACGACTCCCGAGTCGAAAAATCGATACGCGGGTCTACCCACACGTAGGTTAAATCGGAAATCAGCTTGAGGATTAAGCCGATCACGGTATACAGGAATAGGGTGCCGAAAATCACCGGGTAATCCCGCTGCATGACCGCTTCGAAACCGAGCAGGCCCAGCCCATCCAGGGAGAAGATCACTTCGATAAGCAGCGCGCCGGTGAAGAAAATACCGATCATGGCGGCGGGTAGGCCCGCGATAATAATCAGCATGGCATTGCGAAACACATGGCCGTAAAGCACGCGCCGCTCGTCGGCCCCCTTGGCGCGGGCGGTAATTACATACTGCTTGTGAATCTCATCGAGAAAGCTGTTTTTGGTTAGCATCGTCAGCGTGGCAAAGCTGCCAATCGAGGCGGCGATAACCGGCAGTGTGATATGCCAGAAGTAGTCTTTGACCTTGCCCCAGGCTGAAAGCTGGTCGAAGTCGGGTGAGGTCAAACCGCGTAAAGGGAATAAGTCCCAGTAGGTGCCCCCGGCAAACAGGACAATGAGCAGGATGGCAAACAGGAAGCCCGGAATGGCATAGCCGACAATCACTAACCCCGACGACCAGACGTCAAACCGGGAGCCGTGGCGTAGCGCCTTTTTAATGCCTAACGGGATAGAGATTAAATAGACCAGCAGTGTCGTCCAGAGCCCCAGTGATATGGAAACCGGCAGCCGCTCAATCATCAGCTCTGTGACCGGGCGGTCGCGGAAGAAACTGGTGCCAAAATCGAGGGTGAGGTAATCCGCAATCATGCCGATAAAGCGTTCGTGGGCGGGTTTGTCAAAACCAAACTGCTGCTCCAGCTGCTCGATAAAGCGTGGGTCAATACCTCGGGCTCCCCGGGAGTCATCGCTGACCTGGACATCGGCGCCCCCCATATCCAAGCGAGTGCTGGCCATGGCGTCGGCGCCTTCAAAACGCGCCAGCATCTGATCAATTGGCCCACCCGGCGCCGCCTGAACAATAATAAAATTGAGTAGCATGATCCCGAAAAGGGTCGGAATCATTAGCAGCAGTCGGCGTAGGGTATAACGGGCCACAGAGCACTCCGAGGTTTATGACGATGAAACCGTTGAGGACAAGCCGTTGCACTTAAGAAGTTGTAATCGGGCCAAAGTTAACGGCCGCGCTGGCGGCGTTGCAGTTCTGCTTCACGGTCAGTGTCTACCCACCACGCATCCAGATCCATGGCGTATTTGGGGAAGGGTTCGGGGTAACCAAACTTATCCCAAATGGCGATGCGGGTCTCCCCAGAGTGGTAGTGGGGAATCACATAGAACCCCCAGCGCAGCACCCGATCCAACGCGCGCGTGGCGGTATCCAACTCTTCACGGCCCTCAGCACTAATGATCTCCTCCACCAGTGCATCGACCGCCGGATGTGCCAGCGCCATCCGGTTACGGCTTTGCGGTGCTTCGGCGGCGGCGCTGGTCCAGAAGTCGCGCTGTTCATTGCCCGGGTTGTTCGACTGAGGGAAATGACTGATCACTATGTCATAGTCATAATTACGCTGTCGGTTTAAATACTGATTAATATCAACGATACGCAGCGACGTCTGTACCCCTAAACGGGCCATGTTGCGGAGCATTGGCTGCACCACCCGTTCAAGCCCTGAGTCGTAGAGCAGCACTTCCAGGCTTAAAGGCCGCCCGGTTTGTTGGTTAACCAGTATGCCGTCTTCAACGCTATAACCTGCCTCGCGGAGGAGATCGAGCGCTTTACGAAGCCGCTCACGCAGCTCGATGGGCTGATCGATAGGCAGGGGCTGAGTGAACAAACGGTCAGAACCATGAGAGGCAATCAACTCCTCCCGAAAGGGCTCCAACAGCGCCAGTTCCTCCTCAGAGGGTAAGCCGGTGGCTTCCATCTCTGAATTTTGGAAAAAGCTCTCGGTGCGCTGATAGGTACCGTAAAAAATATTGGTGTTGAGCCACGGGAAGTCGAAGGTCAGGCTCAACGCTTCCCGCACCCTGGGGTCTTGGAACTTCTCTTTACGCAGGTTGAAAACAAACGCCTGCATCATCGAAGGGTTAACGTCCGGTACCGTTAGCCGCTTTACCAAGCCCTCTTCATAAGCTGGGAAGTCGTAGCCAATTGCCCAGGTGGCGGCGCGGGCATCGGTACGAAAGTCGGTGAGACCCGCTTTAAACGCTTCCCAGGCAATATCCCGATCACGGTAGTAGTCGTAAATGATGCGATCAATATTGTATCGGCCAACGTTGACCGGCAAATCTTTACCCCAATAATCTTCATCGCGCTGATAAACAATTCGCCTACCTGGGTCTACTTCGCTAATGCGATAGGGCCCGGAGCCTGGGTGTGCCGCAAGGGTGGGGGAGGTGAATTCGCGGGGCTCCCAGTAGTGGCGGGGGAGTATGGGTAACTGGGCGACGATTAACGGCAGCTCTCGGGATTGAGTGTCGTTGAAGGTGAACCGTACCTGATGCTCATTGAGGGCGATGGCTTCTTCCACTCCCGCGTAGTAACTGGCGTAAAACGGATTTCCCTCTTCGCGGAGCAGATTAAGCGAGAACACCACATCGTAGGCCGTGACAGGTTCCCCATCTTGAAAACGCGCTTCAGGGCGCAGGTCGAACTCAATCCACTCCCTGTCAGGGTCAAGGCGCACGCCTTCGGCCAGCAAGCCGTAGAGGCTAAAGGGCTCATTGGGGTTGCTGACCATAAGGGTGTCATAAATTTGTGAAATGCCGGTAACTGGCGTGCCGCGAATAATAAACGGATTGGTCGAGTCAAAGCTGCTCCCCACGGCGGTATGGGTAATGGTGCCGCCTTTGGGGGCCTGTGGGTTTACGTGAGGGAAGTAGGGGAAGTCGGCTGGCAGCTCGGGGCTATCGTAAAGCGATAACCCATGAACTGTTTCAATAGGAACCACGTTGTTTGCGCCGGTGTTCAAATCACCCACCACATTAGTGTTGGTGGCGGTGATAGACGTCGACTCTGACGCTATTGTTTCGGCGTCTGAAGCCAGTATTGAAACGTTGGACAGCAGGCCACTGATGAGTAGAAGCGTTTTCGCAAAAAACAAACCACGCGGCATTTGAGACATCCCATGTGAACAAAGCCAACTAGTTAACCCGGTTTAACGCCCTGAAAGTGTCAGCAGTTGGCCTGGTTGCAGAGTGCTGGGGCGGTCAATCGCATTCCAGCGTATAAGGTCTTGCTGGTCAATATTATACCGGGCCGCAATCGCAGAGAGACTGTCGCCTCTTTCAACGCGGTGGGTATTGCCACGGCTGTTTTGCGCAAGCGCTTGGTTGCTGTCTTGTGTTTGACTGCCGCCTTGAGAAAGCTGCGCTAGCATCTGGGTATCCACTTCTTCAGGTACCAGCAGTGTCTGAGCACTACGGGGGTCAATGCTGCCATTGAGCAAGCCAGGGTTTAATTCGGCTAACGCGGTTTGGCTGACACCCAGCAGTTGAGAGGCTTCTGAGAGCGTCACTGCTTGGGCCAACTTAACTTTAGCGAAGGCCGGATCAACATGTATTTCCGGCAAGCTGACACCGTACTGCTCAGGGTCGTTAATGATGGTCGCGATGGCTTTCAGTTTGGGCACATACTGCATGGTTTCATAGGGCAGCGAGAGATCCCAGTAATCACCGTTTAGGCCTTGGCTTTGGGCCTGGCGTCGAGCGCGGTTAACGGTGCCTGCGCCGGCGTTATAAGCCGCTAATGAAAGCATCAGATCGCCTTCATACCACTGATCGGCCTGCATTTCCAAGTAGTCCAGCGCCGCTTCGGTGGAGGTTAAAACGTCTAACCGGCCATCGTAGTTTCCGTTGCGTACCAAACCCAATGCATCACCAGTGCCGGGCATAAATTGCCATAGCCCAGCAGCGCCGCGATGACTTCGCGCGCCTGGGTCAAAGGAGCTCTCGACGAAGGGTATTAACGCGACTTCACCAGGCAGGCCACGCTCGCTAACTTGCTGGGTAATCCAGGCAAGCCAGGGAGAGGCGCGTTCGGTGATAGTAGCAATGTTTTCGGGGCTGGAACGGTAGTGCTCAATCCATTCGTCTACCCGTGCTTGGGCCTCGTCTGGCAGTGACTTCTCTTGCCACTGAAAGCTTTTACGCAGCGTTGTCCAAGCGTCCTGAGGTTCCAGCTCCAGCGCCTCCCAAAAATGGATTCGGAACGGCGTGGGGCGTGGTTTTGTAGCGTCTACTGATTTACTGGTTGATGCCGTAGATCCTTCATAGGCTGTCGCAGAGGCTTGTGAGCTTGCCGCAGCGGCTAACATTAGGCCCATTATTACGGTACTGCCAGCGCTCAGCATCAAGCGCTGGCGAATCGTTCGATAGGTCATAGTTGCATTCGTTTGGTTTCGATAGCGTTCTTAAAAACGGTTCTTCCACTCGCGTAGAGTGGTGAACGTAGCGAGATCATCATTATTAACACCCTGGGTGCCTGCCGCTTGGCGCACGCTATCAGTGCCCACACGGAGGTAGGGATTAATTTTCAGCTCGCGTCCTATCGTGCTGGGTAAGGTGGGGCGATCCAATGCCCGCGCCTTTTCACACTCCTGCAAGGCGTGTTTGACGTCTTCGTTTTCAGGATCCGCAGCACGGGCAAACGTTAGGTTTGCCTGAGTGTACTCATGGGCTGCAAAGACCAGTGTATCTTCAGGGAGTTCCGCAAATTTTTTCAGCGCGGTGTACATTTGCTCTGGGGTACCCTCGAATAAACGACCGCAACCCGCGCAAAAAAGGGTATCACCGCAGAACAGTAGTGCAGGGATACCCGCTGTGAAGTAGCTGATATGATCCAGCGTATGGCCGGGGGTCGCCATGACGTCAAACAAGCGACCCATAATGCGGACTTCGTCGCCATCACCCACGGTTTCATCGATGCCTTCAATCTTGGGATTGTCGGGGCCGATAACGTGCGGAGAGTAGCGTTTAATTAATTCTGCTAAACCACCGGTATGATCATGATGATGGTGAGTAATCAGAATGCAGCTTAGGGTGAGCGACTCACGCTCAAGAAACTCGATCACCGGGGCAGCTTCACCGGGATCCACCACACAAACGCTTTGACTGGTATCTTGTCTTAATAGCCAAATATAGTTGTCGCTAAGGGCGGGGATCGGTGTCACGCTCATCATCGGCGAGATCCTTTAAGTTACGAAAAAACACATCAAACATTGCGCTTATTAGCGCTAAATCGGTGCGTAAAAGGCGTTAAAAAGCCGTTACTGTGGAGGGAAGCGCTGTTCATGTCAAATTCGACGATGGCCACGACACTGGCTAAGCGCTTACAAAGTAGCCAGCCTTATTGGCAAACAGAGGCGGGGCGTTCGCTGTGGGAAACACAGCGTGCCTGCTTAGGGCCCGTTGTGGAATCGCGTGTGGGCGGCCACAGCTTGGAAATGAGCATGGGGCCGGCACTGATGACCATGTCGGCCATTGCGCACCCCATACGCTGGTTGCCTACGCGTCAGTTAGCCGAAAACGATAGCACCTTGGTATGCCCACCGGATCAGCTTGCGCTGCCGGATCGCTGTTTAGATGTGATGGTCATCCACCACTGGCTTGAGCACTTAACCGATGCCCACTTTACGCTTCAGGAGGCTGCGCGTGTCACTGCTGACAACGGCATTATGGTGCTGTTTGGTTTTAACCCTGTCGGTGTGAGTGGTCTTACCCGGCAGTTGCGAAAGCGCCAACAGACGTTTCCCTTGAGCGGTACCTGGCGCTCGGCTAGCCGCCTGCGGGACTGGTTGGCGTTTGTCGACTTTGAGGTGGAGCGGGTAGACTATTGCTGTTTCAGGGGGCGGATGAACGCCAAGTGCGGTGAGTATTGGGAGTCGTTAGGGCGGCGGCATAACCTGCCGCTGGGCGAAAGTTATATGATTCAAGCACGCCGACAGCAGCGCCAAGCGCCAGTGCAGCGTTTGAAATTTGGTTTGAAGGCGCCAGTGTCCCCGGCGTCGTTGGGTGTTACCCGCTCAGGCTCATCCGCCCACTATCAAACGCCTCCCGCTAGAACATCGCAAGCCAAAACACGGCAAACGGATAGGCACACAGCTGATTCAAATAAAGCTGATCCACAGAAGCCTGTTTTACATAAATCTGTTCTACATAGACCGGGGGATCAGGAGATTGACTAAAGAGGCGGCGGGAGATCTACCTCGGGTAACGGTGTATACCGATGGGGCTTGTAGGGGCAACCCAGGGCCCGGCGGATGGGGCGTCGTGCTGGCGAGTGGCGAGCATGAGAAAACCTTGAAAGGCTATGAAGCAGATACTACTAATAATCGCATGGAGTTAATGGCTGCGATTACGGCGCTACGCACCCTCAATACCCCTTGTGAAGTGGCGCTTTGGACTGACTCCCAATATGTACGCCAGGGGATTACCCAGTGGATTCATAACTGGATCAAGCGCGGCTGGAAAACCGCTGCCAAGCAGCCGGTCAAAAATGCCGAACTGTGGAAGACCCTGCACGAAGAGACCCAGCGCCACCAAGTCGAGTGGCACTGGGTAAAAGGGCATAGCGGCCACCCTGGCAACGAGCGCGCCGATGCGCTGGCCAATGAAGCGATTGATGAGCACCAAAAGAGGAGAGCATGATGCGTCAGGTGATCTTGGATACTGAAACCACGGGTATTGACCCCAAAGATGGCCATCGCCTAGTCGAAATTGGTGCTATTGAGATGGTCAATCGACGCTTCACTGGTCGCACTTATCACCAATACATCAATCCTGAGCGGCATATCGATGCTGAAGTAGTCGCCGTTCACGGGATTGATGACGCCAAAGTCGCTAACGAGCCGGTCTTCGCGGCAATTGCCGATGAGTTTTGGGCATTTATTGAAGGCGCAGAGCTGGTGATTCATAACGCCCCCTTCGATGTGGGCTTTATTGACCACGAGCTGGGCATGTTGAATCGGCAGCGTAAATCCCCTGTGTTGGGGCCGGTAAGCGATCATTGTGGCGTATTAGATACGCTGACCATGGCGCGGAAGATGCACCCCGGTCAGCGCAACAGTCTTGATGCATTGTGCAAACGCTACGATATCGACAATGGCCACCGGGTACTGCACGGCGCACTGTTAGATTCTGAAATCCTCGCCGAAGTCTACCTGGCGATGACCGGTGGACAGACCGCGCTGACCTTGGACGCGGCCTCCGCAGCGGAACAGGAGCAGGCGGATACCTCCAATGAGGGGATGTCGATTCAGCGGCTTTCTTTAACGCCGGGCCAGTTGCGCGTGGTGCGGCCAACAGACGAAGAGCGAGCGGCCCATCAGGCCAAGTGCGAGGCGCATCAATTGAACTGGTTTGAGGAGGGTGCGGCCAGCGATGCTTAGGCGAGAAATCCCCCATCACGAACAAGCTGGTCGGGTTATTCGGCTGTCGCGTAGCCTATTGGCGCCCGCACCGTTAAACGGTAGTGAAGAGTTGACCCCGCTGCAGCCCTATCAACCCTGGACAGAGCAGATGCAGCCGCTGTGTTACTGGGATGATGAACCGGTGGCGCTGCTTGTGGAATCCCAAGCTGGAAACGATTGGATTGATGGTCGTCAATGGATGAGCGAGCTTTCAACCGTTTGGTTTAGCCTGCTTTCCACGGCGCTGCAGGTAGGTGCTTGGTTAGAGAATCACCGTTTCTGCGGCCGCTGTGGTGCACCGGCCACCAAGCTAACTGCGGAATTTGCTATGCACTGCCACGCCTGTGGGCACCGCAACTATCCGCGTATCTCCCCGTGTATTATCACGCTGGTGACCAGCGGGGAGGCGATGCTGCTTGCCCGCAGTCCGCGCTTTCCACCCGGGCGCTACTCCACCTTGGCGGGTTTTATCGAGCCTGGGGAGTCAGCGGAAGAGGCGGTGCATCGTGAAGTGTTTGAGGAAGTGGGCGTGCATATCGATCAACTGCGTTATCACCAAAGTCAGGCGTGGCCATTCCCGCACTCGTTGATGTTTGGTTACTTCGCCGAAGCCACCACCCGGCGCATTCGCATCGATGGGGTGGAAATTAGCGATGCGGCGTGGTTTTCACCTCGTCAGTTGCCCTCTCTGCCGCCGCCTTACTCGATATCCCGCGAACTAATCGAAACCCATTTGGCACGCTGGCGCGAGGAGTAAGCGGCGCCGCGTGCCGATATGACGATTACTCGCTAGGGAATAAGCTAGTCAGCTTAGTGGCCAGCATGACATTACCAGTCGCTTTTAGCTTACCGGTCATAAAGGCCGTCATACCATTGATCTCACCGCTCATAATGCCTTTTAGCGTGTCAGTGGTTAGGCTTAAGCTGACAGAAGGATCGTCGTGCTCACCCTCTTGTACGTCCAGCGTGCCATCTTGGATATTTAAGTAGTAGCTGCCCGCATCGGTAAAGTGAAACTGGAAAACTTCATCCATGCCCTTTGCCGCTTCCGGATTAAAACGCGCTTTTAACTTCTCAAGGGTGTTGTTTGACATAACATATCTCTCGGTTAAGTAGATCAGGCTAAGGCTAGCGACCAGAGCCAAAAGAAACAATCGTAAAGGCAAGCGAGGTTATTTCATACGGGCGTTCCAATCAAGCGCGCTAGTCACTATCAGCATACGCATATACAACGTACGAGCTATAAAGGAATTAATCCTCTAATGGAGAACGTCAATGAGTGAATGGGTAGCAGAGATAGGCACCTTTGTTGTGCAAACCACCATCGTGATGGCGCTGATAGGCTTTGGCCTGCTGCTGATTGCACGAACCAAGCAGGACAAAGAGAGCGAGCTGAAACTCACGATCGAGCCACTTAACGATCAACGACGCCGCCGTGTCCGGCGTTTGCGGCTGGCTGCCACGCTCCCTGGTGCGCGCAAAAAGCTGCTGAAACTATTTCGCAGTGAAGATAAAAAGCGTCACAAGGAGCACAAAACGGAGCAAGACGGCGCCTCAGCGCCAAGGGTTTGGGTGCTCGACTTCCATGGCGATCTGAAAGCCTCGCAAACCGAGCATTTTGCTCAAGAGGTATCGGCCATCATCGGTGTCGCCGCTAAGGAAGACGAGGTAGTGGTGCGTCTTGAGTCCGCGGGTGGCCTGGTGCATGCCTATGGGTTGGCAGCGGCGCAGTTAGACCGGCTGCGTACGGCGGGGTTAAACACAACCGTCTGTATCGACAAGGTGGCGGCAAGCGGTGGTTACCTGATGGCCTGTACTGCACAGCACATCAAGGCCGCGCCTTTCGCAGTGATTGGTTCCATCGGCGTGGTGGCACAAGTTCCCAATATTCATCGCCTGCTTAAGCGCCATGATGTTGACGTCGAACTGCTTACCGCCGGTAAATACAAACGTACCTTAACCGTGCTGGGTGAAAATACCGAAGAGGGTAAAGCGAAGTTCTTGGAGGATTTAGAGAATACGCACCGCTTGTTTAAAGGCTATGTGGCAGAACGGCGTCCCAGCATGGATATTGACACCCTCGCCACAGGCGAGATTTGGTACGGTAGCGAGGCGCTATCTTTACAGCTTGTCGACAGCGTAGGGACTAGCGAAGCCTATCTGGTAGAACGTATGACCGAGGCGCAAGTATTCACAGTGAAGCTAGAAGCCCCTAAAACCGTCAGTCGTAAACTGGGGTTGGCCATTTCAGAAGGTGTTGAAAAAGCAGCGCTGAAAGCGCTTGGTCTAATCGACGCCGCTGGGTGGCAGCGGCGCTGAGATTAAACCCTGAAGCGTTATGCAGCGTAATGGTGTGCCAAGGTGTCAATCACGGCCTTGGCGCTTTCGCTGCTTAACGAATAATAGATGGTTTGTGACTCCCGTCGGGTATCGACGAGCTCATCACGCCGCAAAATAGCCAGATGTTGCGAAAGTGCCGACTGACTTAACGCAAGCTGTTGATTAATTTGCGTCACTGACAGCTCTTTCTCGGCAAGAAGGCAGAGGATTTGCAGCCGTTTTTCATTGGCCAACGCTTTTAGCAGGTTGGTTCCCGCCTCAATAGCGCGACAGTTATGTTCAAGCAGGCGTGTAGCGGCGCTTGTAGAAGCAGACATAATGATCTCCTTGCCTACACTGTTACATCAGCGTTTTATAAGCATTGTTTTAAAGGCGTCGTTTTAAAGGCATTGCTGTACGTTGTCGAGGCATCGTCGCGTCGCGAGGACCATGTTGTTTAATGATCAGTAATTTAGCGAGTTTTGTCCAAACTTCTGTTTAACGGTTAATCAATGGTAGTCATTCGACATCTTGTCGACAATGTTGGTACCTGTCTACCGCTTTGGTCGCTATTTAGCCCATAGTATGAGGGCGAAATATCGGTTTCCTTTATAAAGTGTCAACAATTCTCCTTGATCGTTACTACAAAAAAGATAGGGATACCATGAACCGCTACCAACACACCTTCCAACGCTCCATCGAACACCCTGAATCGTTCTGGGCCGAGCAGGCCAAACGTATTCCCTGGTATACGCCGCCCAAAACCATTCTCAGCTACGATGAGCAGAGCCCTGGGAAAGAGCATGCTCGTTGGTTCAGCGACGGTGAAATGAATCTTAGCTACGCTGCACTGGATTATCATGTCGAAAATGGGCGCGGTGATCAGGCGGCGATTTTCTGGGATTCGCCTGCCGCACAAGCCAAGCTCACCCTTAGCTACCGCGAAATGCGCGATAAAGTGGCGTATTTCGCGGGGGCGCTAACGCAACTAGGCATCACTAAGGGGGATCGCGTGGTGATTTATATGCCGATGATCCCCGAAGCGCTGGTGGCCATGTACGCCTGCGCGCGGCTTGGCGCTATTCACTCGGTGGTATTTGGTGGTTTCGCCCCCCATGAGCTGGCGGCGCGGATTGAAGACGCCGAGCCTAAAGTGGTGGTTGCCGCTTCCTGCGGTATCGAGCTGGGCAAGGTGTTGCCCTATAAGCCAATGGTAGACCAAGCCGTTGAATTAAGCGCCCATAAGCCGGATGCCTGCGTCGTTTATCAGCGTGAAGCGCACCGGGCTGAACTGGAGGAGGGCGATTACGACTGGGAAGAGTTGGTTGCGAAGGCGCCGTTTGCTGAATGCGTGCCGGTGAAGGGAACCGACCCGCTGTATATCCTCTATACCTCAGGCACCACCGGAAAACCCAAAGGTGTTATGCGCGATACGGGTGGCTACGCGGTAGCGCTGGCCTATTCGATGCAGGCGATCTACGCCATGGAGCCCGGTGAAGTGTTCTTTACCGCCTCGGATGTGGGCTGGGTCGTTGGGCATTCCTACATTGTTTACGCCCCCTTGCTACTTGGTTGCACCACGGTGGTATACGAAGGGAAGCCGGTAAAAACCCCCGATGCGGGCAGCTTCTGGCGCTTGATCGAGGAGTACCGGGTGAAGAGTTTCTTCACTGCGCCCACGGCCTTCCGTGCGATTAAGAAAGAGGATCCTGATGCTAAACTGTTACTGAACTACGATATCAGCAGCCTAAAGCACCTCTATGTGGCCGGAGAACGCCTCGATCCACCCACGTTTCACTGGCTGGATGACCTTTTGGACGTGCCGGTGATTGATCACTGGTGGCAAACTGAAACCGGCTGGCCCATCGCCGCCAACTTGCCCGGCATAGAGGCCGTGCCCACCAAAGCGGGATCCGCAACGTTCCCCGTTCCTGGCTTCAATGTGCAGGTGCTCAACCGTGATGGTGAACAGGCCAAACCCATGGAGCAGGGCAGTGTAGTGATCAAACAGCCCATGCCGCCAGGTTGTTTGACCGGCGTTTGGCGCGACGAGAAGCGTTTTCATAGCGCTTATATGGCGGCGTTCCCCGGTTATTATTTGACCGGCGATGGCGGTTATTTTGATGAGCAGGGTTATCTGTTCATTATGGGCCGTACCGATGACGTTATTAACGTGGCAGGGCACAGACTCTCGACCGGTGAAATGGAAGAGGTGGTTGGCGCCCATCCCGCGGTGGCCGAGTGCGCGGTGATTGGGATTCATGACGATCTTAAAGGGCAATTGCCGATTGGCCTGGTGATTCCTAAAGATGGTTTTAATGGCGATGAAGCGACACTGGAGGCCGAGCTCATTGCGCGGGTTCGCGAGCATATTGGCCCAATTGCCTGTTTCAAGCAGGTGTTAGTGGTCGACCGCTTACCCAAAACCCGTTCGGGTAAAATTCTGCGCAAGCTACTGCGCACGATTGCCGATGGCAAAGAGTTTGGTATTCCCTCCACCATTGATGACCCCACCAGCCTGACCGATGTTCACGCCGTCATGCGTGAACGCTCGGTAGGTGCCGCTGATAGAGCCACACCGCTGGATTGATGCGGCTACTTTTTATTAGCCAAGTGCGAGGGCATGCAGATAGCCAAGGGGTGGCGGCTTCCATCCCTTGGCTTTTAATATCATGTATAAGCCGTATAATGCGCTCCCCAGAACAGCGCCAGTTTTATCAACGTTGATTTGGCGATGCGCTTACTACCCCGAGGGTTCCCTAACCCCTCTTATCTATTAAAAAAAGGTCTACCCGCATGTTTGCATTGAGTGAGACTCAACACCGCCGTTGCCTAATGGTGATGGTGGCTTTCCATATCGGCATTATTGCCGCCAGTAACTATCTCGTTCAGCTGCCGTTTACGCTGTTTGGCTTTCATACCACCTGGGGCGCGTTTAGCTTCCCGTTTATTTTTCTAGCCACCGACCTAACGGTACGTCTGTTTGGCAAAGGGCCGGCGCGATCGATTATTCTGCGCGTTATGCTTCCCGCACTGCTGGTCTCCTATGTGGTATCCGTGGTATTTCCCCGCGGCAGCTTTGCCGGGATTGAGGCACTTTCGGAGTGGAACCTGTTTGTCGCCCGTATCGCCCTCGCCAGCTTCCTGGCCTATGTGATTGGCCAGTTGCTGGATGTACAAGTGTTTGACCGCTTGCGCCAGTGGGCATGGTGGGTGGCACCCGTTTGCTCAACGGTGTTGGGTAACCTGGCCGACACCTTTGCATTCTTCTCGGCGGCGTTCTATAACAGCCCAGACCCGTTTATGGCCGCCAATTGGATAGAAATTGCCGCCGTCGACTATGCCATTAAGCTCGCTATCAGCCTGCTGTTTTTCCTTCCGCTGTATGGCTTGCTGCTTGCCTGGCTAACGCGCCGCTTGGTGGTTTGGACAGGCCAGGTGGATGCCGAGCCCCGTACGGCGTAATCGCGTAAACACACAGAGTCCGCAAGGCTGAGGAGCTAGCATGACTGACGTTGCCACCGTTGATCTCCACTTTATCGATATGCCCGCCGACGAAGCCGCCGCGGATACACCTCCGCTGGTGGTGATTCATGGTTTGCTGGGGAGTGCCGATAATTGGCGTTCGCACTTAAAAGTGTGGCAGGGCAGCCGCCGGGTGATTGCGCTGGATCTGCGTAACCATGGCCGCTCACCCCATGCAGAGGGAATGCGTTACGCCACCATGGCGGATGACGTGATAGCGCTATTGGACAAGCTCTCGATCGAGCGCGCTCATGTGCTGGGCCACTCCATGGGTGGCAAAGTGGCGATCAGTTTGGCGCGCTTGGCGCCTGAGCGGGTGGCGTCGTTGATTGTGGCGGATATTGCCCCGGTGGCTTATGAGCACGGCCACGATGATGTGTTTGCCGCGCTCGATAATGTGCGGGAAGGCCAGCCCAAAAATCGTCGTGAAGCCGATGATCTGCTGGGCGAGCATGTTGAGTCGCGACCCACACGGTTGTTCTTGGCCACTAATCTGGTGCGCAATGACGATAACGTGATGGCGCTTCGGGTAGGCTTAGATCAGATCAAGCGTGGTTATAGCGACATTATCGGCGTGCCCGATGGCGAGCAGCCTTTTGAAGGCCCGGCGCTGGTGCTACGCGGCGGCGATTCCCACTATGTGGCTGACGATATGATCCCCGCGCTGCGTGAAGTGTTACCCCGCGCTCGTGTGGTAACGCTCAAAAATGCCGGTCACTGGCTACACGCCGACCAGCCGGAAGCCTTCCAGCAGGCAGTGACGGCGTTTCTAGACGCGCAGTAGATGCGTGTTCAAATACTTAAGAAGCGCTGTTTTATCACAGTGGCGTGACCGTTAAGCCGTGCTGCTCTGGGTAACGCAAGAAACGGTTCAAAATTCGGTAGCTATCCACATCAAAGCGTGCGGGCGCTGCTGTAGCGCCCGCTGACTGCCCCTCAATAGCAATGCTGCCCGGCCACGGCCAAACATTGACCTGAAGCTGGGTGAGCGCTTCCTGCGCCCCCTGGGTATGCGCTGCTATCGACTCCTGACCATTGCACGCGCCACACGGCACTTGCCCACCTGATTGGCAAAACAACGCCCCTTACCTTTTGCAAAAATTAAAGCTGTTTCGCTCATGGGCCGCCATGGTAGTGGATGGAGAGCTATTAATACTTGGCTATAAAGTGTGTGGATCTACTGCTAAACGCGATACGGGCAGCGTCTCGTCAGTAAGGCCCATTTTGTGTAGAAAGGTTTCAAAGTCAGCGTAACGGCGGCTATCTAACGCCGCGGGGCTCAGCGCCATGCGGCGCAGGATGTCCTCCCAGGCGTTGGCGTTAATGTCATTATCGAGCACAGGGTGCGCGCTAATCAGCAGCTCCCAGGCGGCGTCAGGGTTGTCGATAATCCAGTGGCTGGCTTGCTCAACGGCAAGCACGAAGCGAGACCAGGTATCAGCGCGGCGCGCAAGCGTATCGCTATTGGCCAATACCACCAGGCCGTCATTACGGGGGATATCTAACTCATCGAAGCGAATGACGTGGGTGTTAATGCCTTCAGTCGCCAACTGCTGAGGAAGGTAGTGGTAAAAGCCATCGGCGACCGCGTCAATCTGACCCTCCCGCATTGCTCGAATGGGGTCGAAGTGCAGGTTGATGGGCGGGGTGAAATCATCGGTTTGCTGTACCGAGCGGGGGAGTAAACGCGGGATGCTCAGGTCGCGACCTTCTCCGGTGGTATAACCATAGTGTAACCCTGCCAAGGTATTTTCGGTTTCCGCCTGCTCCTCGCCCGCCACAATGACTGCCGTCAGCGAGGTTTCGATCAGTGTCGCGATGCGGACGATTGGCGCGCCGTTATGAGCCTGCATATGAAGCAGCGGCTGGCGGGACAGCGCCAAATCGACTTCACCTGCGGTTAGCAGCTTGATAGCGATGGAGGGGTCGGCCGGTGACTGAATCTCCACTTCAAGTCCTTGGGCAGCGTACAGCCCTCGCTCTTTAGCAATCACCAAGGCTGCGTGCTGCGGGCTCAAGTACCAATCCAGCATTAGCGTGATGTGTTTAACCGGCGGTGGTTCGAGCGGCGGTGCCGGGGTTTGCGCCGTGGTGGGCACTTCCTCGACGCTTTCGCTGTCAATGTTTCGCCAAAATGCTTCCGGCACCTCAACATCTGTATCTAGCGTCAGCGGGGCCGTTTCTGAAGGGCTTTCTTCGCGCTCTTCATTTGCGTAAATAACTGAATTAGAAAACAATAAGGTGACGATAAGACTCAACAGGATAGGGTGCCAACAGCGTAAGAGGCAACGCAACATAGTCAGTAACTCCAGGGGTTGTAACGGCGAAGTGTAGCCGCCTGGGAAAGCTTCTGACCAGCCCCTTGAGCATAAGGGGGCGCTGAGAAGAGACAGTAAATTCAACGGTTACATGCAATAATAGCGCTGTATTGATGTAGAGACGGAGAGTCATGGACACAATTTATACGTTCTTTTTGGTAGGCGGTTCTCTTATGGCCCTCAGCATTTTGGCCAGCCGCTTATCGTCGATGATGGGTGTGCCGCTGCTGCTGATCTTCCTTGGGCTAGGCATGCTAGCAGGTGAAGAGGGCGTACTGGGCGTAGTGTTTGACGATTACTCCATGGCCTTTGCCATCGGCCACCTCGCGCTGGCCATGATTTTGTTAGACGGTGGCTTACGTACTCGCCTCAAAACCTTCCGAGTGGGTTTTAAACCCGCGCTTTCCCTCGCGACCTTCGGCGTCTTTATCACCAGCGCCATTGTTGGCGTTATCGCGATGTGGATTTTTGACCTAACGATAGTACAGGGCCTGCTGGTTGGCGCCATCGTAGGTTCAACCGATGCCGCTGCGGTTTTCTCCATGCTCAGCGGTCGCGGCGTTAATCTCAACGAACGGGTAGGGGCGACGCTGGAGATCGAGTCGGGTACCAACGACCCGATGGCAATTTTCCTGACCCTGATGCTGGTTGAGCTGCTTGTTGGTGATATTGGCGGCCCCGTTGAAACCCTGCTGTTTTTCCTTTCTCAGTTTGGTATTGGTTTGATTGTCGGCCTAGGGGGCGGTTGGCTGAGTGCCAAGCTGCTTCGCTGGCTCGATTTAGCCCCAGGCCTTTATGCCATGCTGGCGCTGGCTCTGGGGTTCAGCGTATTCGGTTTAACCAGTGTGCTGGGCGGTAGCGGATTTTTGGCCATCTACCTTGCTGGTTTGATGATTGGTAACCAGCCTGGGCGCCACCTTAACTTTATTCTGCCGGTGCACGACGGCTTGGCGTGGCTAAGCCAAATCGGCCTGTTCCTGGTGCTTGGCCTGCTGGTTACACCCAGTGAGTTATGGGACGTGGCACTGCCCGCGGGCTTGGTGGCACTGGCGCTCATATTTATTGCCCGCCCGTTGGCGGTGCTGATCACCATCAAACCGTTCTTCAAATTCCGTTGGCGGGAAACCTTCTTCATTGCCTGGGTGGGCTTGAGAGGGGCGGTGCCTATCGTGCTGGCTATTTTCCCGGTCATTGGCGGGGTAGAAAACGCCTCGCTCTACTTTAATGTGGCCTTCGCCGTGGTATTGATGTCGCTGCTGATTCAGGGTGGCTCACTGACGCTGATGGCCAAGTGGTTGAAGGTGGAAGTGCCGGTAGGCACCGTGCCTAACCGGCGCGGCCCGCTGGGCATCCTGCCGGAAAACGACTTTGAGCTGTTTGTGTACGGGGTCGAAAACCAGGATTTAGAGGACGTGCCCATTCGGCTGCTGCGTTTTCCTTCAGGTGCTTTGATTTCCGCGCTGTTCCGCGACCACGCCATGCTGCACCCCAAGGGCAGCACGCGCTTGAAGCTGGGCGATGTGATTTGTGTGATCGGCCGCTCAGAGGACTTGTACGCGCTTAACCGACTATTCAATGGCGATGCCAAGCTCAAGCAGGAGCGCGCCTTCTTCGGTACCTTTACCCTGGATGGCAGCGCGCAAATGCAGGATATCGCCCAAGCCTATGGCCTAACGCTCAGCCCCGGTGAGCAGGACATGACACTGGCGGAATTTATCGCCCTGCGCGTGGGCGGCCACCCGGTTATCGGGGACGACGTCGATTGGCATGGTATTCATTGGGTGGTCAGCGATATGGAAGGCGGAAAGATTACCCGCGTCGGGTTACGTTTGTACTAAAAGGCGTTGACTTCCAAGGAAAAGCTGTTAGTATACGCACCCATAAGCCGGAGGGATGGCAGAGCGGTTGAATGCACCGGTCTTGAAAACCGGCATAGGTTAATAGCCTATCCAGGGTTCGAATCCCTGTCCCTCCGCCACTATTTGAAGGGAATCAGCTACTTAGCTGGTTCCCTTTTCTCGTTTCTAGGCACGAAAAAAGGTGAAAGTATAACGAGGGGAACACCTACCGTTATACTGCTTCAGCCAGACCAGTGCACAATAGACTAATGTCTAATCTTCTAAGAACTCTCCGGCTCCCAGCGTGCTTACCGTCAACACTCGCTTAGCACGTAGATAAACCTCAGTCGTTCGCCGGTCGCTGTGCTGCAAATTGGTCATGGCGTCATAGCCTTGGTCATCTGCATCGGTTGCGTGCTTTGCGCGTAGGTCATGCTCGGTAAACCGTTCGATGTGGCCCTCATGCATCGCCTTACGCATCCCGTACTGCCAACGGCTGTGAAACTTATCCTTGTTGTAAGGCAGGCCGTCCCGCTTGCAGAACAGCGTTGAGCCTTGCTTGCCACGGCCTAGGTTGTCGGCCTTTATCTCCTGCACTAAACGCCTCAGCTCATCATCCCAGGGGATCACAGCTTGTTTGCCTGCTTTGCTGCTGCGTAAAACGATGCCGTACGGGGTGAGCTGAATAAGGTGAAAAGCGTATGGGATCAAGTCGTTGATGAAAGAAAACGCAACGGTAGGGGGAAGTGATGCGATATATCTCAGCACAACAGATGATCTTTGAGGCGTATCACGAGCAGCGGGGCAGTGTCATGGCATATGCGCAGGAGATAGCGCGGATGGGCACGCAGGTCCAGGCAACTCAGCGCAACAACAATGACTGGCGAATTGTGAATGGGCTGGAAGCGGGCGCGGTTATTAGTGCCGTTGAGAACCAGCCAGCGCACTTGGCAGCGTTGGCCCGTTATTGCTTTGGGCCGTTTACCAAGGTTGAGTGGGCGGGAGACCGTCGAGATAGCGCTGTACCAGCAAATGATTCATAACGGTGTGAAGCTACCAGGGCAGGGCAAGGGCAAGCCAACTGCCCAGCAGCTTGAGACCCTTCGCTACCTATGTATGGCTGCACTTTACCATCATAGTGAGGTGACATGGCCGTACTCACGCCCTGGACTACACTCGCCAAAAATAGTTAAGAAATGGTTTAATGAATACTTGGGTGCTGAGATTAAGGTAAGGTTCTGGACAAGAGATGATCGAGTTACTTGGGGAGATGTTTGGGAAGATATATTGTCAATTTTAGATCATTGGGAATGGCTAGCACTAGCGCCATTATCTGCTATTTTAAATAAAGTTGCATAAAACGTTTAAAGATTGGGGGTAAGGCGTGGTTAATGTTGATTGGAGGGAGGAAGTATTAAAAAGCACTGGAGTTTTTGAGGACGGATGCATATCATTCTATAATTTAGCATCTTTAGTAGTTGCAAATCGTCCTGAATGCATCTATCGCTACAGGTCGGGGCATAAAGGTGATTTGATTGCATTGCAAGAAGGATATGAACACTTATCATATCCAAATGATTATAATGATCCTTTTGATGCGCGGATTTTTTTTGATAAAGATGCTGCAATAATTCCCGGTTTAAATGATTATTTAAATAAGAACATGAACTCCGGCTTCAGAGAGGCGTTGAAAGTTTTAGCTGGAAAAGATAAATTGGATGTGCACGGCGAAAGAGCAGATAAGCAGCTTTTTAGTAGGGCAAAAAGTCAGAAACCTTTTGAAAAATATTTTGACCACATCTCAAAGCAATGTGAGGCTGTGTCTTTAAGGTTAGAAGAGATATTGGAGAATAGTTTAAGGGGGCTGCTCTGATTTGCTCTTTTGCAACGAATAAAAGGAACTACCTGATGTGGGCGCATTATGCTAAATCACATCAAGGCTTTTGTCTTGAATATGAGTTCCCATATTCATCAATTGATAATGGTCTTTTTCTACCTGTTTCGTATAGGCAAGGCCCAGTTGATGTGACTCATCTGGTGAGAAAATCATGGACAGATAGTAGTCAAGTTTTATTTTCGGCAGCAATGGGCAGTGCTCTAGTTAAAGGGGATGCCTGGGAATATGAGGGTGAGTGGCGCTACGTGAGTTTTGGGAAAAGAGACAGTAGAAAGTTAAACGGTCTTAAGCTCAATAGAGTTCTCGTTGGTTGCAATGCTAGTGATCAGCTCAAAAATGAAGTTTTAAAAAAATGTTATGAAAGAGGAGTCGAAGTAGTTCAGATGAAGCGATCTTCAAATTCTTTTGACGTCGTTGAAGGTGAACGATTGCTGTAATTCTTGAATGCTGCATCAATTCGTACTACTATATTACCACTATCCAATTTTTTGCCCTGGCTTTGAGCAGGGGCGTCTTGCTATGAGTGTGCTGGTTAATTTTCATTAAGTGCTCTACGCTGATAATTCCTCTAAGAGGATTCTCACGCCATAAAACAAAGGAGCATTTATGCCAACTACCGGCGAGAAACCAGGCAAAGGCACTTACACCTGCAAGAGCTGCGGCGAAAGAGTCACGTTAGACGATCACTCGGATACGTTGCCGCCTTGCCCCCGATGCCACAACACTGAATTTAGCTAAAAGCAGTATTCACCTTATAGGCCCTGCCAGACTCTGGCGGGGCCTTTTACTTTCTACTGTCGTGAGACAGCAGGTGTCCCTATGCCCCGTATACTCCCCAAGCCGCAGACGGTAAGAACGTCTGCGCGTTTCTCGATGTGCTGGCGTTTGCCGAGATCGGCAAGCCTATGCTTAAAGACCCACGCACCGATGTAAGCGCGCCATAAAACCCATCTACCCAGGTTAACATTGGCTGATCACACTGGGGGTCTCTTTTGCTTTGGAGATCATCATGAGCCGCGAACTCAATTCCACTCAAGCGTTTTGGTTAGGCCACCTGTCTTATGCTGCCGCGTTACAGATGCCGTTAAGTGCGTATGCCAAAGCGCAAGCCGTGACGTTAGCCGACCTGATGGCGTGGGAAAAACGGTTACTCGTTCAGGGGTTTCCCGTGCCACCGCGTTGTCGTCCCGCCCGGTTTGTCGCGGTGGAGGTTGTTGCATGATTCGTCCAGGCACTGATCTAAAGGTATACCTGTGCCGAGAGCCCGTGGATATGCGTAAGCAAATCGATGGCTTGGCGCTGCTGGTACAGGAAGCCATGGCCTTGAACCCGTTTGATCAAGCGCTGTTCGTGTTCGGTAATCGTCAGCGAGATAAAGTGAAGCTGCTGTTCTGGGAACGTAACGGCTTTGTGGTGTGGTACAAGCGCTTGGAACGTGAGCGATTTAAATGGCCAATGCACCTGAAGGGTGAGACCGTGATGTTAACTGGTCAAGAGCTTAACTGGCTGCTGGATGGCGTTGACTTAAAAGCGATGAAGCCTCACAAAGCGTTGGATTTTCAGCGCGTTGGTTAGCTTTTGGACTACAGTTTGGTCAGCGTTTTGGTAAAATGGAGAGCATGAAAAACGCTGCCGCTCCCTCAAATGCCGTCTCTCAACTACAACGCCAAGTTCAGGCGCAGCAGGAAGAGATCGCGCAGCTTCACCGCTTGATGGTGAAAAAGGAGGCGCAGTGGGAGGCCACCAAGCAATCACTGTTTGAACAGTTCCGGCTTGCCCTGGAGCGTCAGTTCGGCCCCTCCACCGAGAAGTATCGTGTCGACCAGCGGGATCTTCTGATCAATGAAGCGGAAGTGGCGGTGGACGAGGAAGGCAGCGATGCATCGGAGAGCATCACCACCGCTGATGACGCGACGATCGACACCGCGACGCCTGCTAAGCGTCGCGCGCGCGGCGGGCGTGTTGCACTACCGCCAGAACTTCCGCGCGTTGAGGTCATCCATGAACTGCCCGACGATGTGCGGCACTGCCACGATGACGGCACCCCGCTAAAGGTCATCGGTGAAGAGGTCAGCGAAGAGCTGCATGTGGTGCCTGCCCGGATCGAGGTGATCCGTCATGTGCGACGTAAATATGCCTGCCCACTGTGCGAAGAGGGCGTCAAGGTCGCCCCAGCGCTGGCCAAGCTGTTGCCCAAGAGCAATGCTAGCGCCACGCTGCTGGCCTATGTCGCCACCGCCAAGTACCAAGATGCCTTGCCACTGTATCGGCAGAGCCAGATTTTGCCCGCCATGGCGCGGCGATTCCCCGCAACACCTTGGCCCGCTGGATGGTGCAAGCAGGCGAGCGTGTCGCTCCGCTGATCGATACATTACGCAGACACCTGCTCAGCGCCCCCTTGGTTCACATGGATGAAACAACGCTCCAGGTCAATCAAGAAGCCGACCGTAAAGCCAGCGCCCCCTCGTACATGTGGGTACAACGCGGCGGGCCGCCGGGCCAACAGGTGGTCTTGTTCGATTATGATGCCAGCCGCGCCGGACGAGTGCCCGTGCGCTTGCTGGGCGACTATGCGGGTTGTTTGGTCACCGATGGCTATGAAGGCTACGCCGAGGTGGTGCGCCGCAATGGGATCACCCATGTGGGCTGTTGGGCGCATGCACGGCGTAAGTTCGTCGAGGCGCAAAAAGTGCAGCCTAAAGGTAAAACCGGCAAGGCAGACTGGGCGCTGAACCAGATCCGTAAGCTGTACGGCGTGGAAAAACAGGCGAAGGGCCTTGAGCCCGAAGCGCGTCATGCACTGCGTGAGCAGAAGAGCCGACTATTAATCGATCAACTGCGCACCTGGCTCGATAAGTCACTGGCCCAGGTACTGCCCAAAAGTGCTCTGGGGAAAGCCCTGCACTACCTGAACAACCAGTGGCCACGCCTGACTCGGTTCCTGGACGATGGCGTGATACCGTTGGATAACAATCTGGCCGAGAACGCCATCCGTCCGTTCGTGGTGGGGCGTAAAAACTGGCTGTTCAGTCACACACCGAGCGGCGCTCAGGCCAGTGCGGCGATCTACAGCCTGATCGAAACCGCCAAAGCCAATGGCCTCTCGCCCTACGACTACTTACAGCACGTCTTTGAGACGCTACCCTCTCTCAACGACGATGACCTCAACACGCTACTGCCCTGGCAGTGGAAAGAGACCTTACCGGTCTAGGCAATGACTGCCTAGATGGGGTTATTGGAGCGCTTACCTTTCTGGTAAGCCATCCGTCACCAGCTTGGCGAACTCGGCGGCGACCTCTTCTTTGGCTGCGTCCAACGCGATAGCGCGTAAGCCAAATGATGGCCCGCCTTTGATCTTGCTCGATACACGCATTGCCAGCGTACGCTCTGTTAAGCCCTCGTAGGGAGTTAGCTTCCAATAGATAACTGCAGGCAAGCGTTCAGCGTTCTTCACGGTGACGCTGTTCATGACGCCAACGCGGCTGGAATGCTCCTGCTTTTCGCTCTCAATGTTGGTGAGATCTTCTAGACTGACTTTCCGGAAAGCGTGAATCACCTTGCTACGCTCAAGCGCTTCGCCTTAGCTGTTTTCAAACGCCAGCAGGTGGCTCCAATCTTCTACCAGCCCGACCATTTCCTCCTGGTCGAAGGTGCTGCCGTCGGCATTTAGGTAGGCAGTGAACTCTGGTGTTTTGGGCAGGTTCAGGGTGGCGGAATGATCGCAGTGGCCAGGGCGTTCAGTAATGCCGATATCCAGATAAGAGCATGCCGCCATGGCGTCGCGGTCGATGAATACAGGGGCTTCACTCTGGTGACCCGCCACATAGGCAATAAAGTCTTTCAGCCCCTTGGTTCTGAATTGCCCACGAAAGCGGCGGCGCTGGTCTTGGTACTTCTCCATATCCACCAGCTTGAAGTTATCGCCAACGATCAGCGCATGACCTTCGGCGGCTTCGGTACCGGTTTTGTGACTGGCTTCAATGTGCTGCAGGGCTTCTTTGGTAAAAGACATTAGTGCTTCTCCTGGTGCGGGTCTTTATCGCGGTGGGGGTGGCCGATCATGTCGAACTGGTTCTTAGGCTCTAGCGTCATTTCACCACCAGTGTTGACGCACATGACCGTTTCGGTGGTGTGTTCTTCCGACTGCGTGCCGTGTTCGGTCGGAATCTTGAAAGCCAGATTGTGGGTAACGCCGACCCGGGCACCTGAGCCAATGTTCTCGACTGTTAGATCAATCGACACTTTGGCTTTCTTTTTCGGGTTGTCCGTTGCCGACGCTACTGCATGGCTAAGGACTTTACCCAGGCGTTCAGCCAATACGCCGCCGTCCAAGTCCTCTAGGAACTTGGTCACATCTGTTGGGTGTGACATGGGAGTACTCTTAGAGTGGATGGGTGTGAATGGCAGGCATTAAAAAGGCCACCTCAATGGATGGCCTTTCTTCAGCGCGAATTAAACGATAATGCTGCGTTAGCAGTCTTCTGAAATCCAATGGTTTTCTTGGGTCGTTGTAATTGTTTCGCTACTAATCAGCTCGGTCTTGGAGGTAGTGTGTTCTTCGCTATGCTGCGTAATGGTGATATTAATCTCAACATCTTGATCACCGTATGAATTAGACGCAGAAGCATGAACTGTGTTGCCGCTCTGCGTGAACTCAACATCAGTAAATCCAGCCTCACTGAAGTCACTGCGAAATGCCGCTTCAGGGTCTTTAGCTTCCTCTTCTGTAATACATTGCTGATCGGTCATTTCCTGCGGCGTCTCACCACCAAGAGCATTGCTTTCAATGGTCTGTTCCCATAGACCTGGCTTCAATTCAAAAGCCCAAGCAGGCAGCGAAGCTGTTACCAGCAGTGTGGCAATTAGGCTCTTCCGTAGCATATTTCTCTCCAGTTATAAAAGGGGGAGGGCTAAGAATAGCTTAATTTAGTGCTTGCATGCGAATTGCCTCAATAAAGCAGTATTAAACAAGGAAACACTTAAGCGGCCAATTGCTCCATGGCATCGCTATAGCCAGACCAGTTATCGACGCCCATGGCTTCTAGGGCGCGCAGCTTGGCTTGATCGGCTAGCAGCTGGTCGTATTCAGCGCGGCTTATGGTGACCGTTTCCGGCTCTTGAGCTTGATCCGCGCCTATTCACTCGGGCTCATTTAGCTCGGCAGCGGCTGCTAGGCGTTCTTTCTCCAACGTTTGGCCGTGCGGATGGTGTGTCAAATGGAGTTGACGACAGACCTGATGGCCAGTACGCCTGACTATTCTCTAACGTTATTTGACCATGGGGTTTATTCGCTGAGACTGCTGCATGCGTGGCAGCAAGCAAGCAGCACCACTGGCTGATCCCATTACGAAAGGGAACACAGGATGAAGAAATCTACGCGTTGGGTCGTTAAGGTCGATTTGTTCGCCTGACGACATCGCCACAAGCGCGAGCGAAATGTGCCTTTTATGCCATTGAGTCACGTTGCACCAAACGAATAAACATTAAATTATCAGTTGGTTAGATTAAGTAGCAGCATAGCCTCGGTGTGTTGAAAACCGGCATAGGTTAATAGACTATTCAGGATTCGGATCCCTGTTGGTAGGTTATATCCATAAATCATCTCCATTTTCGTGAGCAGACCTTGCGTAGTATCCTTACGGCGCTGGTGCTGCTTCGTTGGGTAGAGCAGCGAGGGGCATATCAAAACGACAAAATTCACAACAGAGTAAAGTATGGTAAGTCGCCACAAGGTTACTATCACCGACATCGCCGAACATGTGGGCATGACCAATATGACGGTGTCGCGTGCCTTGAATAATCCTGACAAGGTGAAAGTAGCGACTCGGGAGAAGATCCTAGCCGCTGCGAAGGAGTTGGGGTATGTCCCTAATGCTTTCGCTAGCCATCTTCGGAGTCGTAAGAACCGGCTGATTGGCCTAGTCACAGCAAGCGTGGATAATCCCTTTTATAGCGAGGTGATCAAGGCAGTTTCTCGTGCGGCCGAGGAGCGTGACTACACCATCATTCTGATTGATACAGATGGCTCGCCACAGCGCGAGGAAGTGGCGATCGAAACCCTGCTCAGCTATCAGGTAGCCGGCATCATCCTTTCGCCCGTCTCAGACGCTGCCGCCTATCACCCCGCTTACCTTGATCGCTTGCGTGCTACCCGCTTACCAGTGGTTATGCTGGATCGTACCTTGAACGTATCCGACTTCAGCCGTGTGGTACTGGACAACCATCTTGCCGGGAGTCTGCTTGGTGAACTGCTTGTGAAGAAGGACATCCGCCGGGTGCTTGCGTTGACGGGGCCGCGTGACTCGCGGATCACCCAAGACCGGCTGATCGGCCTGAAGACAGCCTTTGACGTGGCGGGCGTCTCCTTAGTGTTGGAGCAGCGCCCCGGGGACTACACCTTGCAACCGGCCTATCGCGATATGGCCGATTACCTACGCCAGGGCAAACTCCCCGAAGCCGTGTTTGGGTTCAATCAGCTGATTACTTTGGGCGCCATGCGTGCCCTGCATGATGCACGTGTGTCTCGGGACGATGTGATGGTATTGGGGGTCGACCGTTTGCCTTATGCTGATATCTTCGAGGTGTCAGTGCCTTGTGCTGCGCATGACACCTACCGGTTAGGGCACGAGGCATTTCGCATACTCTTTGAACAGATTGAGGATCCCATGGCCGCCGGCCGTGAGGTCGTGATCTCCGCCACACTTATATCCTCCGGCGGTAACTGATAGTCATCAGCTTTCGTCGTGCATCATACCCTCGGAGAGCACGAAGCGGTGGCGGTTGGCCCATAGCGGGTTGGCCGGACTTGGCGTAAGGATTCCCAATCGGCGGCTAGTTGCAGTTCAGGTTACGAGCTCAGAGAGTCGCCAAACGGTCGGCGATCAGTTCCTCCAGGCGTTCCTGATCATCGGCGAAGCGCCGTATCCCCTCGGCCAGTTTGTCATTGGCCATGGCATCCTTGTTGTGATCCCAACGGAAGGCGGACTCTGAGAGTGGGGTAGGACGAGGGCCACCGTTGCGTGTCATTAACACCTTGGGTTCCACCGCGCCCGTTGCGGTAGCGAGTTCCTCAAGCAGCGTAGGTGAGATGGTTAGTCGGGGACAGCCGGCGAGCGCCAGCACCTGGTCGACAGTGCGAAAGCTCGCGCCCATCACCACGGTGTCGAAGCCGCCCTGGCTGACCCGTTCGCAGACGCCGCGTACGAATTGCACCCCAGGGTCGTTCTCGGGGGGGAAATTCTGGCCAGTCTCCTTTTTGTACCAGTCAGTGACACGGCCGACGAACGGTGAGACGAGGAAAACGCCAGCATCGAAACAAGCTTTGGCCTGGGCGTCGCTGAACAGCAGCGTCAGGTTGCAGTTGATGCCCTCTTTCTCCAGCACCTCGGCGGCGCAGATGCCTTCCCAGGTTGATGCCAGCTTGATCAGCACTCGATCCTTGGACACGCCGCGTTGCTCGTAGAGCTCGATCAGCTCATGGGCCTTGCGTATGCTGGCCTGGGTGTCGAAGGACAGCTTGGCGGCTACCTCGGTGGAAACACGGCCGGGCACCAGTTTGGCGATCTCGCTACCCATGGCCACAGCAAGGCGATCTACGGCATGCGCTTCTCGCCGGCCGTTATCCTCGGACTTGACCGCCGCGAGTTCCTGATCGATCAGTGCCTGGTAGCCCGGCAGATCGAAAGCCTTGAGGATTAGCGAGGGATTGGTGGTGGCATCATGGGGTTGATAGCGTTTGATGGCGTCAAGGTCGCCGGTGTCTGCGACCACCATAGAGTGCTGACGAAGGGCGTCGAGTCGTTGGGTCATGAAGTATCTTCCTCGAATAAGTGGTCGGTTATGTAAGGCATAGGGATGGGTGTTCAGCCGTAATGGCCTGGTCATAGGCAGCGACGCGGTCGGGTTCGGGGTTCTCGTCAAGAGGCTCTGAGCACCACAGTCCACACCGATATACATGTCAGGTTCCTTTTTGGGGCTAGTGAGACGTGAAGCCTCCATCGACCGGCAGGCAGGCTCCGCTGATCATCGACGCGGCCGGGCTGAGAAGGAAGGCAACCGGAAGGGCGACTTCCCTGGGAGTGGCAAAGCGCCCTAGGGGAATGGCGGCCAGCATCGGGTTGCGCTTGGCGGGATCGGCCCAGGCACGTTCGGCCATGGGGGTCAGGGTCACCGTCGGGTTGACACTGTTGACGCGGATGCCTTTGGAACCCAGCTCGAGGCACAGCACACGAGTCATGGCATCCATGGCTGCTTTAGACGCGCAATAGCCTAGGTGGCCGGGCAGAGCGGCCATGGATGCTTGGCTTGAGACATTGACAATGCTGCCCTGACGGCCGTGCGCGATCATGTGGCGAGCCGCTTCCCGTGCCACCACGGCACTGGCAGTGACGTTCGTGTTCATAATGTTCTCGATATCTTTCGCCTTGAAATCCAAGACATCGTCGAGGATCGAGATACCGGCACAATTGACCAGGCCATCGAGGACGGGCATCTCGGCGAAGGCCACGACAACCGCGGCCTCATCGGTGATGTCTACGGCCAAGGTGCGTGCCCCCAGCTCTTTCTCGAGTGTGGCTAGCTGATCCCGGTTGCGACCAAACAGCACCAGTTCGGCACCGAGTTCAGCCAGAGACCGCGCGATATCGAGGCCGATGCCGCTGGTCGCTCCCGTAACGAGGATGCGTTGGTTGTGGAGTTCGAAGTTCATGATGTGGCGTCACTCGCTCGATTTGTGGTTGGCATTTAGCCGATGCATGATCGGCATGAGCAGGGTCTCAGGGAGTCCGCTTGCGGCTAATGTAGATCGCCAACAGGATAATCAGGCCCTTGATAACGTTTTGAAGGTAGGGCGATACCCCCATCAGGTTAAGGCCGTTGTTGAGCACGCCAAGTAGCATGGCGCCTACCAGTGTGCCTAGAATCATTCCTCGCCCACCGGTGATAGCGGCGCCGCCCAGTACTACGGCGGCGATGGCGTCGAGCTCGAAGCCGATCCCGGCGTTGGGTTGGCCGCTCATCAACCGAGAGGTCAAGATCAACCCGGCAATGGCCGCAGTCATGCCACTCAGGGTGTAGACCAGCAACTTGTAGCGGGACACTCGGATACCGGATAGCCGAGTCGCTTCCTCATTGCCGCCAATGGCATACAGGTAGCGTCCGGTCGCAGTATGGTGGAGCAGCAAAAAGCCGAGTGCGTAGACGCTGATCATGATCAGTATCGGGGTTTCGATGCCGGCCAAGCTGCCGCGACCAAAGAAGGCAAATTCCGGGGGGAGGCCGGAAATTGGGTAGCCTCCGGTGTATATCAAGCCAAGCCCGCGGGCAATCCCCATGGTGGCCAAAGTGACGATGATGGGTGGCATGCCGGCAAAAGCAACAAAAAAGCCATTGAAAGCTCCGAAACCTGCACCTACCAATACGCCTAGCAGGATGGCTAGCGACGGAGGAACCCCCGCCACCATCAGCCCAGCCATTACCGTTCCCGACAAGGCCATTACCGGGCCCACGGAAAGGTCGATGCCGCCGGTGAGAATAGCTAGGCTCATCCCCACAGCTATGATGGCGATGATCGAGGTCTGACGCACCAGATTGGCTTGGTTGCTTATGGTTAGAAAGTTGTCGTTGATGGTCGACATGGCAATGAAAACGACGATGAAACCGATCAGCGGATAGAAGATTGGAGTACGGCGCCAACTGGCCAGCCGCTCCTTGAGGGGCTGGTGGGTGTTGCCGGGTATTGAGTCGAGCTGGCTCATGAGCTGAGTCCCCCCGTGGCGTGATGCATGATGGATTGTGAATTGAGATCGTTGCCTTGCAGTTCGGCGGCGATCTGTCCCTGGTAGAAGACCGCTGCGCGATCGCATAGGCCAAGAATTTCCGGGAGTTCGGACGAAATCATGATGATCGACACGCCTCGGGCAGTGAGCTCTTTCATTAAGGCGTAGATCTCTGACTTGGCGCCGACGTCAATGCCGCGGGTGGGCTCATCGAAGATCAGCACCTTACACTGGTGGCCCAGCCAGCGGGCGATAACAACCTTCTGCTGGTTGCCGCCGCTGAGATTGCCCACTGGGGTTTCGGGGCTGGGAGCCTTGACGCGGACTGCCTTCATCAGATCGGCGGCAGTACTGGACTCTTGGCGGCGTTTGATCAGTGGCAAAGCACTTTGAAATTGTGTCAGATTGTTCAGGGTGATGTTTTCGCGACACGAGAACGGCAGGATTAATCCCTGGGTCTTTCGGCTTTCCGGTAGAAGGCCGATCCCCTGCTTCAGGGCGGTGGCGGGGTGTAGGAGTTTAGTTGGCTTGCCCTCCATAAGGATTTTGGCATGCACGGGGCGCGTCGCACCGATCAGCCCCATAGCCAGTTCTGTGCGGCCCGACCCCACTAAGCCAGCAAAGCCCAGGATCTCGCCGCGGTAGAGCTTCAATGAGTGTTCGGGGCCATTGACATCAAGGCGCAGGGATTCAATGTCTAATACCACATCGTTATAATCGGCATCGCTACGCTGTTCGGGATAAAGGTTCTCAACACGGCGGCCGACCATTTTCTCGATTAGGTCGTCGGGGGTAGTCGAGACGACGTCGCAGTCGTCGACCTTCTCACCGTCACGCATCACGGTGACACGATCACAGATGGTGAATATCTCTTCCATGTGGTGTGATATGAATACCATGCCGACCTGTTGCTCGCGCAGTTTTCGCATGATGGTGAACAGGTGATCTGCTTCGCTAGGCGTGAGGGTTGCTGTCGGCTCGTCGAGGATCAGGATGCGCGCTTTCAGTGACAGGGCCTTGGCGATCTCGATGAACTGCTGGTCGGCGACACTCAAGTCGGCGATGGGGCGGTCTAAGGGGATCGAGACCTTGAGGCGGTCTAGCAGGTGCTGCGCCTCGGCGATCATGCTGCGCCGGTCTCGCAGCCCGAATCTGTTACGCAATTCGCGCCCAAGGAAGATATTATCCACGGCGTCCAGATCGGGGATCAGGCTGAATTCCTGGAAGATGATACCGATGCCCGCGTTGAGGGCGTCTTGGTAGCCATGGAAATTGCATACCTCGCCATTGATGTTGATCTCACCTTCATCTTGTCGGTAGATGCCGCAGAGAATTTTCATCAGAGTCGACTTGCCGGCCCCGTTTTCGCCAAGCAGAGCATGCACCTCGCCAGCATGGACATCGAGCGATACATCCGTGAGGGCCCTCACCCCGGGAAATGACTTCGAGATGTGTCTCAGGGAAAGTAATGGAGTCATAGGGATACCCTCGTGTGCCGCCCGTAGGGGCAGCACACGTCATCATCGTCGGTGGGAGGGGTTACCAGCTAAAGTCAGCGGCCTTGTCGCGGTCGATCAGTTGTACGTCGATGGGAATTTCCGCGGGCGCAGTTTCTGCACCCCAGTGCTTAGCCAGCGCCAGGCCGAGCCCTACACGCACCATGTCTGCGGGATATTGCGCTGAGGTGGCGATGAACGCGGAATCAGCCTTCTGGATCTCTGCAACTGCCTCGGGATGGCCGTCGACGCTGACCAGTTTGATGTCCTGACCACTGGCCTCAATGGCTATCAGAGCGCCCAGCGCGCCGATATCGTTGACGCTGAAGAGACCATTTAGATCCGGGTTTGCCTGGATGATGTTCTCGGTGACTGTCATCGCATGGGTACGCTCCTGACGGCCATTCTGTTTGGTTACGATCTCGATGCCATCGTACTCATTAAGCGCGTCGGTGCAGCCTTCAATACGTTGCAGGATCGGCACAACCGGAATGCCATCCAGTAGGGCTACCTGACCTTCACCATCGAGTTGTTGGGCGAGGTATTCGCAGGCTAAGTAGCCTGCGTCATAGTTCTTGGAACCCACGAAGCCATCCACTGGGCCCTCTGCCTGGGCATCGATCGCGACCGTGGTGACGCCTGCTTCTCGGGCAGACAACACCGCCGTTTCAACCCCGACGGAGTCGGCAGGGTTGAGCAGCAGGATATCGATGCCACGTTGGATCATGTCCTCTACGTCGCTGACCTGCTTGGAGACATCGTGGCGTGCATCGGTGACAATCACCTCAGCCCCCAGGCTCTCTGCGGCGGTCTCGAGTGCCTCCTGCATGGTCACAAAATACTCGTTGTTGAGCTCCTGAAAGGACATGCCGATTGTCAGAGTATGCTCATCGGCTGCTGCGGTTCCTGCTACAAAGGCGGCTGCGCAGGCGGCGACAAGAGCCGTTTTGCGAAAATTTGCGGTGATCTTATTAATTTTCATTGTTAACTCCGTGATTGTTATTGTTTCTCTTAAAGGTTTTTCAATGTTGACAAAACTCTTAATGTTAACGTCAACAATTTGAAGACTATGTGCCCTTTAGAGGTTGGTCAACGGTCATACGACCAATGTCTATTCCTCTAAAATTTTACAAATGATCAAAGCGTTCATGCGAAGTGTTTATTCAAAACTGTAAGAGGTTGTAAGGCTGGTTGATCTGATTAAGCTGAAGAAACACCTTAATAGTTGCTGGATGAATGCTTCTTACATATCAAAGTTGCTAGGCAAAACAACCATATCTCGGATGGTTACATTTCGGGGGCGAGTAAGCATGAACATAATCGCATCAGATACATCCGTTGGTTCTATAATGCTGCCGGATTCTTTTGCCTTGCGCAGATTTTCTTCTGGCCAATCGGCGAGCAATGCACTATTTACAGGCCCAGGAGAGACTGACGCCATGCGAATACCGTGCTTATTGATCTGACGACGAGTAGTCTGAACGAAACTGTTGATGGCCCACTTGGAGGAAGCATAGACTGGCTCCCAGGGAACCGGGAAGTGCCCCGCAACGGAGCTTGTCACCATAATATCGCCCGTGCGACGTTCGATCATGTGGGGTAAGACGTTATGGACATTTTTAATCACCACATTAACATTGAGGTTCAGCATTCTGTCGATGGCGGCAGGGGAGGTGTCGATCAAATCGCCGCCGATATAACTACCGGCATTAGCATGAAAGATATCTAACTGTCCTGCCTTCTTTAAGATTTGTGAGAGGAGAGTGTCGCAGTCCTGTGGGTCAAGTAGGTCAATAACTAGGGGAAATGCAGCTTCGCCAAGTTCTTCACAGATGGTTTTCAGCGCAGCCTCATCTCTATCAATCATGACCACTTTGGCACCAGCGTCAATCATGGCCTTGGTAGTGGCAAGCCCGATGCCTGATGCTGCGCCAGTAACGGCAGCAACTTTTCCAGTGAGTTCATTGGTCATCTTATAATCTCCTATATTCAGGTTCCTCGATTGACGAGGCCGTTTGGTTTCTGGAGTGGCTTGTGAATGATCCCGAGGTGTCTCTGATGAGCAGGATCAACTTTTGTGCTTACTCGTCCCTGATTCATCTCCAAGGCACATGCCTAGTGGACTGAAACTCTTTATGTTGACGTCAACATTTCTAAAACTATTCTCTATTTGAAAACGAATCAATGGGATTAAGACCAATGTCTAGGCTTTGGTATTTTGAAGAGGTGGAGCTAATCAATGACCCGAGAGTTGCCGTTGATCAGCATATGTCGATGTTTTTCTATGGGTGGGTGGTGCTGCAATTACCACTGTAACGGGCACTGGCGTGGCTTTCTATTCCCGAGCAAGCGTCCGAGGGGCTGATGCAGATCAGCTGTCATTCATGCGGTTGAATGAGTGCTTGGTAATCTGCCTTGGGCAGTGCCTGCAGGTTCATATACGACACGTGAACGGCCATTTCTGTCAGTGTGAACGTCGCCAACTCATCAATGAGAGAAAGGGCAAGGTCGTAGCTGGAGAGGCTGGTGGCAATCCCCGGTGTCCAGTGGTGAGCTTTGATGGCGCGGGCTATCAGTACATCTCGATCAGCGTCGAGGGGGAACGCAGCGCCCTGGTAGGCGTCACGCCAGTGGTCGCAATAACAAGCAACGACAAACTCTCGGAAAGTGTTAACCAGCATTTTGTGCAGTGCTTCGAGGTTTTCGACGCCCGACTCTGGCAGGTTGCTGTATTCCCGCTGCATCTGCTCGAGCTGATCCCAGCGCTTGTGGTAGGCGGCCTTGTCCAACGCTTTCCCCTTATCCCTAGTTTAGAAGCCACCAATATAGCGATATTGGGTGACTTTGCTCAATTCTTCTTTGGCCTGAGGCTGGGCTTTCTATTTCTGGGAATTGCTATGATAAAGGCTCCGCCTATTCACCAATATCACATGGGAAGTAATGCAATGCTCCCCAAGCGATGGAGGGTAATGTTCGTTTTAAATCAAGCTCTAAGTGATCAGCTTCAAGAAGCGTTCCCACTTGTTGAGAACAACCACTCCTTTTGTGCGCCCGAGCTGCACACAGGTATCGTTAAAAGCAGGCCTACGAAGGCCTTCTATATCGGGGAAGTCGATCAAAGCGATCCTGCACGTTTCACATTCGTATTCTTCAAAGCTGTAAGCAGCTTTCTTCATGTACAGCCTCTGAAAGCGTCGCCTTGCCTTGCGACATTGAGCTGCGTGCTTTTTGGGATCTATTACAAAATCCAGCATGGTACTTACTGCAACAATGACACCACTGGTAGCGGTCAAAACCGTGTGCTCAGTGATGACTCCTGCAAAAGCAGCACTACCGCCAAAAAGACTGGTGAACGTGAACACGTTGGCCATCCTGCTAAAAAGTCTTTGCTGCAGTTGCATGTACCTAACCATGTAACAGGTGCCATCAATAGCCTCCTCGAACGACATTGGGTCGTGCCTTTCAGGAATACTGGGAAGGCTTACATCTTTCATGTCATTAAATCCCTACTAGGAGCGTATGCAGACTTCGTCTTCAGGAAAGTCTGGATCATCAGGAAAACGAGGTTCTGGTCTGGGAATCCTGATCGGTGGAACACATGGGATTTGGCCCGGTGGATCCCATTCTCCTGCTGGGCATCTTTTTTGAAATTTCATCGTGTCTCTCCGTTACAGAATGTTAAGGAGGGAGTGATCATTTCTAGTTTAGGACTGGTTTTAAAAAACCGCCTAATGTTTGTGGCCGGAGGTGCTCTATGACCGAGAAAGGTGGGCAGCAAGCGCGCCGTGCCGCGTTATTGTGCCAAAACGTGCGATTCGGTTTGTACCTTGATTGCCGTCGCCGCCAGGCAAAGGCGCTTGAATATCGGCAGCTGCCCGATGGTACCCACAGCCCGGAGGATTGCGCCGATTTCATCCGTCATTCGTGTGGCATCCAAAGCCGCGCCGAGCTGGATCATAACGACACGGCGCGGGCCATGCTGGAACGGGTCGTCGCTGACTACCAGCGTTGGGAGCGCCAGCAACGAATGCTCGATCAGATCGCTGGGGGCGTGAAGAGTTCAAAGGCGGAAGGGCTTGGGAGGTGATTTATCATCGTTATATGGATTGGAAACTCAATCAGGAGCTAAGGCTATGAGCTTGATTCAAAAGCACGGCCAGAACATGAATGGAAGAGATTTTATCGTTGGTGACATTCATGGGCAGTACGACCTGCTGCTTGAGTCCATGGCGCGCGTTGACTTCGATAAGTCAAAGGATCGGTTGTTTTGTATAGGTGACTTGATCGACCGGGGGATGGATTCTTTCGAGTGCTTGTCGCTAGCCTTTGAGCCTTGGTTTTTTGGCGTGCGTGGCAATCACGAGATGTTGGCCATAGATGCGCTTGAGCATGGTGGAGAGGCGGAAGACCTTTGGATGATCAACGGAGGCACCTGGGCGATAACTGAGAATATGATCGAAGTCCGGCAAATTCTTCGTGAGGCGCTGAAGTATCTGCCTTACGCCCGCCAGATAGATGTTTTGGGGCAGCAGATTGGCATCGTTCATGCCGAGCCGCCTGCGGACTGGTCGCAGGTTGAGATGGCGGATGATGTAGGAAAAGTGGAAATGATATGGGGCCGGACTCGTATAAAGAGAAGGGACACGACGCCAGTGGTCGGCATCGATGCTGTAGTGGTCGGGCACACCATTGTTGAGCAACGTACTTGGCTGGGCAATGTGTTCTATATCGACACGGGTGCTTTTCATACGGGCCGGTTGATGTTGATCAATGCCCGGGAGGTGTTGGCATGAGCTGGCGCTAGCAAACCACTTCCAAAAAGCTACGCCGTCCTCGAGCGCTGACCAAAAGCGGCGCGCCCCGGGCAAAGCCTGTTGATTGGGAAGGGCAGGAGCAAACCGTTCTGATCCGTTGACTGTATGGCGAGAAGATGCGCGGTCATCCGGTAGGTGAGTTGTTTGATGCCACCTTCCATGTGCCCAACGGCGGCCACCGCAATAAGAAAACCGCGAGCGACCTCAAACGCCAGGGCGTGAAGGCAGGTGTTAGCGATCTCCCCGTTCGTCAGGCTCGCGGCGGTTGGTTTGGCCTGTACCTGGAGTTCAAGGCCCCCCGCCCAAGGATGCGCCGTTAGCCGATAGCCAATTTAAGTGGCTGGAAGATAGCGAGTACGAAGGTTATTGCGCTGTGCTGGCGCTGGGGCTCGAGGAGGCCAAGGCAGTGCTTAGGGAATACGCCAGTTGGCCCCGCACGCAAATAGTCGGCGAACGGCTGGCGCTGGACAGTGGTACCGAGTGGAGGAAGGGGTGAAGGCCATGGCAGTTAAGAAAAAGGGAAGCACGATGCGCGATATGTTTGAGCGAATGCCAATGGCTAGGCTGCGTGAGATCGCAAGAGAATCACATGAAGGCCACGATCCGGAGGCGGCACGGATATTTGTTAACCGTGTGCTCGATATGGAAGTAGAGCGGCGCACCTGGTACGCCCATGAAAATCCTGGGTATCAACCTTTTAGCTCTGCGGCCAAACTGGTGGAGGAACAGCCGCGGCCGACCCTCTGGCGATTACCTATGATCGCGGTATACGTATTCATTCTGGTCACGAATTTGCCAAAGCGTGGCTTGAGGCAGCTCGCTTGCGCCCACGCACTCGCTTAGTGGTGCTGATTCGTGCTGCCAAGCTTTACCCGATGTCCTCGCAGCAGGGCACTATGGGCAAAAAGCTATGATTTCATTGCCCAGCATCTGCCGATCTATTCGCGGATGCTGCAAATGGGGTCGCTATCCACAATGGCAGAGATCAAGCAGGTTGAGGTGGCGCAGGTCACTGAGAAAGGGACGTACAGGCGTTCGCGCAATGAGCATAAGAGCGTGCCGATCTATAAGAACGGTCAGGCGGTGAAGGATGCTGCTAAGCAGACTAGGGTCGAGCTTCTTTTGCTAGCACAGCTATAAATTGCGTAACTATTAGAGCCGTTGGGGCGGTCGGTCAGGCGAAAAGGTTAAGTAAATAGCAAACTCCCTCCATCTTAGTTAATCTTAACCCTGCATAATGATATAAAAACAGGGGAACAATTGATGAACGTTGGATTAATAATTGCTATTACGCTGCTTCTTCTGGCTCTTTTAGGTTGGCCACTTTTTGGGGTGGCCTCACTGAAAAATAAGAAAAAAAATAAAGCTATTGCCAGTTTGGAGAAAACGCTAGCCACTAAGGATGAGGAAATATCCAGCCTGAGGGAGAAGGCTGAAAGCCTACAAAAATACCAAGCTATTGAAGATGCTGAAGCGGAAGCCATAAGACTGATTCTTGATGCCAAAAAAGAAGCAGGTCGATTGTGGCAGGTATCAGACGACGAGTGTAAACGGCTCCTGAGTGAATCACGAAGTGCTCGTGAGAAAGCAGATTTTGATGCTGTAAGTACGCGAAGAAGAGCGGGCGAACAGTCAGACAAGATAATCGCTGAGGCACGGGAAGAAGCAAAAGCGATACGTGAGCGGGCTAAGAGTGCTGACGGTAAGGCTCAGGAAGTGCTTTCAGGAGCGCATGATCGTGCTGACGAAATTATTGCAAATGCTCGTAAGCAGGCTGAGGAAACCGCCGGTAATGCACTTAAAGCAGTAGAGAACGCGAAGCTTTATGAACGCACGGCTCAGGCCATGAAGAATATCATCGAGGGCTATCACGACGACTATATAGTGCCTAATGCCAGCCTGCTTGATGATCTGGCAGAAGATTTTTCTCACAAAGAGGCTGGGCAGCGGCTGAAGCAGGTTCGCAAACAAAGTGCAGACATGGCGAAAAATGGCCGCGCTGGGGACTGTGACTATGTTGAGCGTATCCGCCGCGAGTACGCCATTCATTTTGCTGTCGATGCCTTTAATGGGAAAGTAGATTCAATACTTTCCAAGGTGAAGCATGACAATTACGGAAAGCTTCGGCAGGGGATAATGGATGCTTTTGCATTAGTGAATCACAACGGAAAACCTTTTAAAGACGCTCGTATAACCGATCTCTACCTACAAGCTAGACTTGAGGAGTTGAAATGGGCTGTCGCTGTTATGGAACTACGGCGGATTGAACTAGAAGAGCAGCGTGCCATTCGAGAGCAAATGCGTGAAGAAGAAAAAGCGCGTAGGGATTTTGAAAAAGCCATTAAGGAGGCTGAAAAAGAAGAGCGCATGCTGGCTAAGGCAATGGCCGAGGCGCGTAAACAACTTGAAAATGCTTCTGATGCTGAGCGTTCACAGTATGAAGCCCGCCTTGCAGAACTTGAAATGCAGCTAGAAGCTGCTGAATCTAAAGAGCAGCGTGCTATCTCGATGGCTCAACAGACGAGGCGCGGCCATGTGTACATTATCTCTAATGTAGGCTCTTTCGGAGAAAGCGTTTTCAAAATAGGTATGACTCGGCGCTTAGAGCCGCTTGACCGTGTGCGTGAACTGGGTGATGCAAGCGTTCCTTTCTCTTTTGATGTGCATGCTATGATCTTCTCTGAGGATGCACCTACGCTTGAGCGGGAGCTTCATAAGCACTTTGCGGCCCACCAGGTGAATCGCCTTAACGCGCGTAAAGAGTTCTTCAATGTTCCGCTTACCCAGGTGCGCGAAGTTGTGGATAGCCAGCAAGCCGAAGTTCATTGGACGATGAAGGCCGATGCTTGGGAGTATCGAGAGTCTCTTGCTGTTATCGAAAGCGAGAATAAAGAGCAAGCCGCTATTGCCCAACTTAGAGCTAGTACGGCATAGGAATCGAGGGGCTCTGCACGCTCAACAATCGAGTAATCAGTTTGGAGGCGTGCAACAAGGTGCGTTATTTAATTAAATACCGCATGTTGTATTAACTCCACGACTGTTCTACTGTGTTTCTAGGCTGGGGCTAAAAGACGCTAGTCGCCACACACCGTAAAGCCCTGCCGGTCGTCCGGCGGGACTTTTGCGTTAAATATCTTTTTCACTGTATGCTTTAAGCATCCCCTCGCCGCTCTTCGCTTTACAGTAAGTATTCTGTAACTAGCTTGAAGTTTAATAAAGGAAGTTTTTTATTCCAAGAAAGACGGCTCGCTAGGATAATTGTCTTTCAGAATCGTATTGATAAGATCGAACTTAAAGTCTCGTACAGCGTGGCCTTTATTACGAAATGCTTGGAGCATAGCTGGAAGAGAGTTTTTTCCATGCTGAATGACAGTATTAACTGCCTTTACTTCGCCAGGATAGGGAGCGTTGTGGCCATATTTCTCGACTTTTTCTTTTACGGAAGTTAGAGGAATGCCGGGTGGTGAATCCCAACATACAATTACAAACTTAATAGCGTCCAGCAGCTGGCGTGAAGCAGGGTGCAGTGGTTTCTTGTTGCTAACATCACCGTCAGTTTCTCCTCGGTCTTCTGGAGAGGTAGAGCTTTGGATTGCTTTGAGAGGATTGAAATGTGGTGGGCGCTTGGTACGGGTTAGTTCTAGAAAATGCTCTGCTGCAACTTTTCCACAGTAAAATGTGTCACTAAAAGTGCCTCCTATTTCTTTATATGAGAACAGAAAGTACCTGTCAGTTAGAGGGTCACTAGTACAGCTAAGTTTTTCCTGGCCAGGGATAATGCTGCTATAAAAAACCGGTTTAATGTCATACTTCTTAACCAATTCGACTCTTCGCTCAGGAGTCCTGCATTTAAATTTTTTAAACTGCATTGCTTCCTCTATTCTCGATTTTAGTAAGGGTGATTTTATATCATAGGTTCCTTATGGGCGCTAATTTCAACATCTAGTAAGTAGCATATCCGCATACTTTTAGATTGGTACTTACTAGTCGGCGGTTTTTCTTGCTTTCTCCTTGCGTTGCCACCTGGTGCACTTTATCCCACATGCTGGGACTTCTCTTTTCCTGAGGTCATCATGCCTGCTCTCTCGTCTGCCCATTGGTATGACTAGGCGGAACTGCTGCGCGTGGAGCCAGCACCGCCAAAGGATACACGCGCCGGCAACGTGGCCGCTTTCCTCGATACGTTGGCATTTGCCGAAGGTACGCCGCGTTTTGGTAATCAGGACGGCTTCAATGTGATTGTCGGCGGCAAGACGTTCAACAGCTACGACGATCACCCGCGCCAGCTTGTTTGGCTTCCTGCTTATGAGATCCACTCCAGCGCAGCGGGTCGGTACCAGTTCTTGATGCGCACTTGGGATGATTTAGCCGAGTGTTTCGGCTTGCCTGACTTCACACCTGCTAGTCAGGATCTCGGTGCTATCCACCTGATTCGACAATGCAAAGCGCTTGCATTGATCCATGAAGGCCGTATCCGTGACCCCTTCCACGCTTGCCGCAAAAATGTGCACACTTTTGGCAACTCAATCCTTAAGTTGTGGCCCTATCGATGTCGAAGCTGTTAGCTAGTTAATGCTGTCTTTGAATATGCAGTAAATCCATGACCGCTTCTGGCTGTTACAGAGCAGCCAGGCAGGAATGCTGCCTGACTGCCATGCACAACCTTCGTCAATAAATCTGTGGGATTACTTTCATAGCGTTGTTAATTCTGACGCCCTTTTTTTAGTATTTTCCAGGCCTGGGTGGATAACACCATCAACAGTAGTGCGATGATTCCCTGCGAAATAGGGCGAGTAAATAGAGATCCCCAGTTATCCTGGGAAATCAGCATTGCCAAACGTAAGTTTTGTTCCGCCATTGGACCTAACAGTACTCCCAGCACTACTGGTGCAAGCGGGAAGGCTAGTCGATGGAGTAAATAACCGAGCAACCCAAAGGCTAGCATTACATAGAGGTCTGTCATGTTCCCTTTGACGGTATAAACACCCACGGCCATGAGCACCAACGTCGTTGGTACCAAGAGTGCGGTGGGCATGCGCAAGACCTGAGCGAATAGGCGGGTGGCCACCATGCCTCCTAGTAACAGGAGTAGCATCGCAGTAAACAGCATTTGCCACATGAAACCGAAGACCACATCAGGCGACTTCGTAAACAGTTGTGGGCCGGGCTGAAGTCCATGAATCATAAGCGCGCCGAGCACTAAGGCAGCAACCAAATTGCCAGGAATCCCTAACGTTAGGGATGGAATCATTGCAGAAGCATTGTCGGCACTGTTACCTGATTCAGCTGCTGCAACCCCCACAGGATTGCCCGTGCCGAAAGATTCGGGGTTCGTGGACTTGCGCTTTGCTTCGTTATAACTCAGCAATGCTGCCAAATTGCCACCGGCACCTGGCAAGATACCTACACTAACGCCGATCAGCGACGAGCGAGTCCAAGTGCGCCAGTGCTGACGTATCAGACCGAATGCGTTGCCGCTAGCATCAACCTTGAAGCTTCCTGCATCATAGTAAGTCGCGTTGCTTTTCTCCGCCATCTCCAGTATTGGCGGTATCGCGTAGAGGCCGATGAGTACAATGATCAGGTCGAACCCCCCACTTAAATAAAGCGAATCGAACGTATAGCGTTCCGCTCCACTGATTGTGTCAACGCCTACAAGGCCGATGATAACGCCCAACAGGGCGCTGAGCATGCCTTTGCTGATATCACTGCCCACCAATACGGCGATGCTTACAAGTCCGAAAACGGCCACCCAGAAATACTCAGTCGGCCCAAAGGCAAGCGTGACCTGTGCCAAAAGGGGGGCTAGCGTCATCAACGCTATGGCGCTAATAATTCCGCCGATGGCGGACGACCAGCACGCGGTCTTGAGAGCCAGCCCGCCCTGGCCGTTACGTGTCATAGGGTAACCGTCGAATGTTGTCGCGATTGCAGCTGGCGTTCCTGGGATTTTTAGTAAGATGGCGGGAATAGCTCCACCGTACATTGAGCCGTTGTAGATACCTGCTACCAACCCTAGAGCAATTACTGGATCAAACCCATACGTCAGCGGGAGCATGAGAGCGATTGCCATGACCGGGTTGAGCCCGGGTAGGGCTCCGATCAAGATACCCACCAAGGTGCCGACGAAGAGGCTGACTACGGAGCCAAGTTGCAAGGCCACAGGTAGTGCGTTGAACAGGGAATCAAACATATCGTGTAACCCTATTTAGGAAACCAGGAAAAATTCGACGGGCAAGGGTCGTTTTAGCACCATCGCAAAAAGCCCGTATAAGAGGATGATGAAGCCCACCGTAATACCTAAAACCACGATGGGGCGCCTTTCACCTAGTACCAGAGCCAGCAGAATGATGAAAAGGGTGCTAGTGGAGTAGAACCCCACGGTTGGCATAGCTAGGTAATAGATCAGGCAACAGGCGACTGTCGCCATAAACCTTCCCGGATGATCGATTAAGGCGGCGGCGCTGCTCAAACCGTCATTTTGCTGCGTTTGCACCACGCCCTTAACGATCAGAGGAAGTGAGAAAAGACACATCAGAATGCCAACTCCCATGGGCACGTAAGCGGCGCCGGCATCAAAGCCACTCCCCACCCAGACCACCGTGCAGCCAAAGATGAGGAAGGCGATGCCAGAGATAATATCTCTGAAGTTCATGAGCAAGTTACCGTCCATTCAGTCATTAATTAGTTTTTCTTAAGCCCAAGCTTTTCGAGTGTCTCACCAATCGCTACGGTTTCCTGATGCAGACGCTCACGGAGCTCTTCACCTCGTACGAGATTCAGCGTCTCGCCTTGAGATGTCAGGAACGCTTGGAACTCAGGATGCTCGACGGCGCTAGCTACGGCATCGGCGATGACGTTAACGCGCTGCTCATCCATACCCTCTGGTGCCAGCATCATGCGCCATAGCACTGTTTCCAGTTCGGGATGACCGAGTGCTGCTAGGCTTGATGCCTGGGGGAGTGCTTCGTTATCGTCGGCTGAGGTCACGAGTAGGCACTTCGCCTTTCCATCCTCTACATAGGGAAGTGCAGGTGTGATGGAGCCACCGTAGATATCCACGTGTCCACCCAGGAAGTTTTGGAGGGTCTCACCAGCGCCGCCAAAAGGAATAGGGCGGGCCTCAATGTCATAGGCTTCAAAGATACGCTCTGCTGCCAAGCGCATGGTTCCACCGACCCCGTCATTGCCATAGGTATATTGACCGGGGTTATTCTGTAGCTCGGCAAGGAATTCCTCACCTGTTTCAGCTGGAAAGTCGGGGGCTACACACATGGTGTAGGCACTCTGCGAAGTGCTGGTGATCGGGGTCAATGTCTCGTAAGAGTACTGAACACGCTGCATGTGCGGTACGGTAGTGATAGGACTATTCCAGGTAGAAAGCAGCGTGTAGCCATCGGGCTTGGCACGGGCAATCTGGTTGACCCCAATAGCACCACCTCCACCAGCGACATTAAGCACAGCAAGTGACTCTCCTAGTTCTTCCTGCAGGTACTGATTGAGCATGCGCGCAACGTTGTCAGTGCCGCCGCCGGCTGGTGCCGGTACGATTATTTCGATGGGACGATTCGGATAGTCGTCAGCCATGACAGGCATAGCGGTAAACGCTGATAGCGCAACTAAAGACGTAAGCTGTAATGTTTTCATTGTTAGTTACCTTTCTTTGAAATGCAGGGTGATGAGGTGTGCATTTAATGCGATCTCAAGCAGGTTGATCACCGAGCGTGACACGGTAGCGGAACCGCTCTGGCCTTCCGTGTACTCGTCGAAACTCGATGACTCTGCCTGCAGGATTACGGGCAATGCGTTGGATGGCGGCGACCGGTGCCCCAGTGGCTAGTTCTAGATGCTTTGCACTGACCTTAGTGGCGGTGCCGAACGACAGCTCGTCGGTTGCCGACGAGATCAAAATCCCGAATTCCTCCAGAAATACGGGATACAACAAAGGACCCATCGCTTTTGGATTCAGCGACATGAGCCCGTTGAAATCGGGTAAGCGTAGATAAATTTCTTCAAACAGCAGTGGGTCGCCTGACCAAAGGCGTACACGTTCCAGCTTTATACAGTGGCTGACTGATTCTTCGCCGAAGGCCTGCTTTACGTCGGCGGGAAGGGCGACTTCCTGATGACTGAGAATTCGACTTTCCGGAATAACGGGTACATCGGGATCTTCCACATCATGTACATGGAAAAAACGAAACAGATCGGCTCGGAAGGCGGGTTGCTTAACGAAAGTGCCGGTACCTCGCCGCCGATCCAGCAGCCCCTCATCAACCAGCTGCTTCAGGGCCATCCGCATAGTTGCTAAAGCAACGCCATACTCTTCGGCTAAACGGTTCTCCGAGGGAATCATGTCGCCTGGTTTCCACTCACCATTGGCGATCCTTGAGCCTAATTGATCACGGAGTTTGGCGTACAGGGGTAATCTTCCGTCCGTATTAGCAGAGAACTTGGCTTGCATAGGGTCACCCAGTGGTTATCTTGATTTCTTGAGGTCATTGAAGACCCGTGTATACTTCCAGTCAACCAGTTCTCTAGAGAACTAGACTTATGTATAACAACTTAGGGATACGAAATCCCCAGTCAGAACGTAATGAGGTGCCAAAAGTGAAATTAGGTTTTGATTGTCATGCTCATGTCTACGGGGCTGTTAAGGAGGCCAACGGGTCTAACTACAGTCCATCCCGTCCTGCACCACTTTTGAATTGGCAAGAAAACCTAGAAAGCTGCAAATTAAGAGGCGGGGTACTGGTGCAACCGAGCTTTTTGGGAAACGACAACCGGCAGCTGCTCGAAATTCTCTCCAGGCTTAATCATGCGTATCGCGGGGTCGTTCAGCTAGCCAAGGAGACGACGTTAGAGGAGATAGCCGCCCTTGATGCTGCAGGTATTGTAGGGGTGCGATGGAATCTCATTGAGGGGCGCAGCGCATTGCCAAACCTCAAGGATCCGCAATGGATAGACTTTCTAGATAATCTTAAAGCTATGGACTGGCATCTTGAGCTGCATCTGGAAGGGAACCGGTTACCTGAAATTTTTCCAGCATTACATGAGCATGGCGTGAAGTTAGTCATTGATCATATTGGGCTGCCAGTCGACGACGTTCCTATGCAAGACCCAGGCTGTCGTCTTCTGCTTGAGTCAGGACAGGCAGAACGAACCTGGGTGAAGCTCTCAGCCCCCTATCGTTCGCCTGTGTTTGACCTCAGACCGCATGTCCAGGCATTGTTGCATCATCTTGGACGTGATCGGTTAGTGTGGGGCAGTGACTGGCCATGGACGCGCCATGAGAATAAACACACTTACCACGATACTTACGGATGGCTCAATGACTGGGTTAGAGATGCTGATGATCGCCAGCACATTCTTGATGCGAGTCCTAGAGCCCTGTTTCGCCTGAGTGATTCATAGCGAGGGTATACCAACTGCTAAGAGGGCTGACATATGACTCGGATTGGAAACAGGGGGATATCCGCTTCGAACTGGAGCCCGTTACTGAAGGGGAGATATCACAATGAGACAGCGTGACGAATTCGTTGAAGAAATGAAAGCCAGGCTCGACGAGTGGAATGCTGATATCGATAAGCTGACTGCCAAGGCTCGCCAGGCGAGCGACGAGGCGAGGGTGAAGTACCAAGAGGACATCGATCGACTCAAGAAGCGCCAGGCGGAGACTCAACAAAGACTTGATGAGCTTCAGCATGCCAGCGAAGCGGCCTGGGAGACTGTCCGCCAAGGTATGGAAGACTCTTGGGAGTTGATGCGTAAAGCCTTCCGGGATGCCTCTTCTCGTTTCAAATAGCTTATTCAACTAACCTTGTTCAAACCATGCGTTTCACTTAAAAAAGCCTGAACAGTTAGCTGGAGTCGCGGCCCTCTTGTGGTTGCGATTCGCTGCCTTCTTGAAGACGCGCGATGGACGCATTTCCCTGCTTTGCCAGGGTTGCCAGGCGGTCGATCTGCTCATCCAGGCGGGGTAGGGCCTCTTGCCTATAGCTTGATAGATCGTCGATGGCGCCCATCACCTCGCTGAAAGCCTCCTCAAGCACTTGCATGTCGAGCATTGCGGAGGAGGCACGCTTCTGGATGTCCACGCCTTGCTGTCGCAGGGCCTTGGCAGTGCCGCCAATCATCTGCGATGTGGTTGTATTGAGGGCTTCGATGCGATCCAGCACCAGGCGCTGATTAGCCATTGCCATGGCCACCGTGACCGCAACGGTGAGCGCCGAGACGGTGACGTTAATGGCCCTGTCCACACCGCGCATTAATTCCCGGTTGTTGCGGATGATCACCTCTAGCGCCAGTATACCTTGCTGACTTACCGCCAGTTGCTGCTGTAGGTCGACAATGCGCTGGCGAAGAGGAAAGAGCAGCTCTTCCTCAAGAAATTGACGCCGCGGATCATCGCCATCGCGAGCGGCTATTTCATCTTGTAGGCGGTGATCAATCATCCGGCCCAGCGCAATTTGGCGGTTCAGCTCGCCAAGGATTTTAGTTAACGCCTGCTGGTCATCGTTCAGGGTGAGGTTGTCACGATGCAGCATGTCGCGACCACTTTCCAGATCCTCAATGATCGCATCCAGCGCCTGCTGGGTATTCTCGAACTTGCGAAAGTAGCGCTGCAAGCGGCTATCCAGACCCGGAATGACTGCCAGAACGCGATCCAATGTAGTCGGCGCCAAGCGATGGCGAGCGGGGTCGAGCCCTTCCATGCGCCCGCGCAGATCGGTCAGTGCCTTGGCGACCGGCCCACCTTCGTCGCCCTGGTGGGCCAACTTACGCAGCGGTGTTTGCAGCATGGCGCTGCGATGGGCAGCCTGCTGCTGCAGTTCAAGGCCCATCTCATCCACGGCACGGCGCTGGCGAACTACTGACTCCTCATCACCTTCGGCGAGGATATCCTCGACAAAGCGGTCGGCCATCGCCTCAAGCTCAGGGTCGATATCAAGCTCATCGGGGGTTACCGATTCAGCCTGACTTGCACCCAATCGACTAGCTCCCAACTGGTCAGCGATCTCGTCCACCGGCGGCAGGGAGAGGCGACGTTTGTCATCGGATTGCTGAGCCATAGAGATCTCCTGGGCTATTAAAGCTATTAAAAATGCGATGAAATAAAACGGTTTAAATACAACAGAGTGAAAACTGCACGTTAGCACTACCGGCTAGCTTAATCCTTGCGGGCATAACGATCGGCCCCGTCGACGAAGCGGCGCAGATCTTCCAGCGCTTTTTCGGTGGTGACCGACGCCTGGGGGCGAGCCGTCTCGATGCGCGCCATGGAAACGGCGGTATCGTCAAGCACGGTCAAGGCGGATTCGATGCGGGCAGAGAGCTTGTTCAGCCGGTGCTCGGTCTCCACTAGCAAATCGAGGCGGCGCACCAGGGCAGCACGCTCTTCATCGCTTAATCGTTTGCCCTCCCGCTCCAATCGGCCTCGTACGTAATTACCGTCCACGCTAACCACACCACGTGCCTGGGAAGCCATGGTCGTCAACGTATCCACCGCGCCGAAACAGACTTGAGTGACCAAGCCTTGCGAGCGCTCGAAGGCCAGCTCGCCAGTATGGAATCGGTCACTCAGGACGTCCATCACATGGCGGTAGCGGCTGTAGAGGCGGTCTGTCAGGATTGCCAAGTCGGGACGGTGCACATCGAGCAAGTTCTGCTTGGCCCGGCACATGGCCAAGACTAGATCGTCGGCTCCCACGGGTGGCCTTGTGGGATCGAGCACCGACACACCCGTTTCATAGGCGTTGCGCTCCTCTTGGGCACGGCGCTGCTGTGCTGCGGCCTCTCGTTGAGCCTCATGGCGACGCACGCGGCGGCGGGCCAGCCAGCCGCGTAGCGTTCGCTCGATAGGAAGTGCTACAGGAATGGCGACGATGCCTGCCAACCAGCCAAACAGGCTGGGGCTGAAACCACCCCACAGGGAGGTCAGCCATAGCAGCATGCTGATGAAGGGAACCACTAGGCAATAGCGGGCGATTACCTGGAGGCGACTGGTAGTCGACACTGGAAGCGCCAAGCCAGGATTGAAGAGGCCGACCAGTAGCCAGGGCAGGCAGGTCATAAACAGGCCATAGGAAAATCCCTGCAGGAATCCCAACATAGATACGGCTATCCTTCAGTCATGGAACGCAAATATTGTGTTTAGAATAACTGAGATAGGTCGCTAAGCACCAGCTGGGTAACTACAGGCTATTGGCTGGCTGTGAACTGCTATTTAACCTTTCTCTTAGAAATTATCCCCATCTTTTTAGCAAGATAACTTCTACAGAAATTTAACAGAAGTTTTACAGTTTAATTGCCATTTGTAACCGTATCGACTAGCTTAGTTACGACGGGTGCGCTAAAAAAACCCTAATGCTGGCTTACTCAATCGTTTCTGAACACCACTGACTGCGGCTTGGCTCACTTGGTGCGCTCCAGTTTCAGCCCAGTCAATTTGGGTTAACCAGCAAGGAGGACATCAAATGTCGATAACATCAGAAAAGCAATTACCCGAAGCAGTAGCGGCCTGGCGTGATCCGGAAATGGACTCGGTGAAAGGTACCGAGACACCCAAAGATCCGAACAAAGGTTACATTGCCTTACTTGGATGGAGTATTAACGCGATTAAGGCGGCGCAAAAGTTTGACCGTCGCTATATCGTCGTTGCTCCTGAATGGGCTGAGGATTTCTGTGCCGCGAACAATATACCGTTCATCTCCTGGGATTTTATTCGCTTGAATGATCGTTCCATGGAGATTGCCGAAAAGTTGAAGGCTGAAGGCGTAGACGTCGCCATCCCACTGTTTGAAGAAACCGTTGAGTGGTCAGGTGCCATCAACTCCGTGCTTCTCGACAGCCCACGCATGTTTGGTCAGTCAATTCTATTTCGTGATAAGGCCTTGATGAAGCGCCGTGCCCAGCTTGGCGGTATCCGCGTTGGGATATTTGAAGAGGCGCACGAAAAAGAAGACATCGTCCGCTTTATGAAGCGCGTCAATCAAACGCTGCTTAAGCTTGATGGTGATCCGGATGACCCGATACACGTCAAAGCATTCGATAAAGCCGGTTGTCTTGGCCACCGGATGATCCGCACGTTAGAAGAAATTGATAACATTCCGGATGAAGAGTATCCGCTGCTGATGGAGAGTCACTTGAGCGGCTGGGAGTTTGCCGTTGAAGCCTGGATACACGATGGCAAAATTCAGTTCCTGAATATTTCAGAATACGTGACGTTAGGCTACTCGGTGTTCGTGCCTGCTACCCAGGAGCTTGAGAGCTGGCGCAATGCGATCACCAAACAGATCGAGCTGTTGATCAAAACCTTCGACATCCAGTTCGGCTTGATTCACCCCGAGTACTTCGTGACAGCTGACGGTGAGATGTACTTTGGCGAAGTTGCCTACCGCCCACCCGGCTTCAAAGCTTTCGAGCTGATCGAAAAAGCCTACGGTTTTAACGCCTATCAAGCGTCAATGTTGGTGTTCGACCCGAAAAGTACGAAAGAAGAAGTAGCGGCGTTCTTCCCCCGCGAAGTAGTCGATGCGAAGGGTTACGCAGGTTGTTTTGGTGTATACCCACGCCGTCGTGTTGTCAGCAAGCTGGAAATGCCTGAAGAGACGATTAATCACCCGTACTTCGAGTCACACGAACTGGTCGCACCGGCAGAAGAGACAGTGCCTGACCGGTCTGCTTTCGGGACTCATTGGGGGCTCATCTTCTTCTTTGGCGACGATCCCATCAAGATGCGCGATCTGCTAAAAGCCCAAGAGGATCTGGACTTTTACGTCTAACGTTCGATAGCGCAATACGCTGAGTTATGGGCGCGTATATAAGTGTCAGGAGTACTCCATAATCCCGATACTGATATAGGCGCCCTTTATTTTGCCAACGTTGCGGGAGTGGCTCCACCAAAAGGCCAAGGTAATTATCCCAGGCACGATTTAATAGGCAGCAGACAGCAAAATAATGACGCCTACACCAACAAGCAGGAACCCGCTGATTTGGCTAATCCGTTCTGCTTGGGGGAGTAGCTTCTCTGCTAGAAAATAAAGGGCTAGCCCCGCCATCCAAACTAGGCTCATAACGCCGCCGACAAACATCAGCAGCATCAAGGCCCAGCAGCAGCCGGTGCAGTAGGCGCCATGGCGGAGCCCCATGATCAGCGCTCCGCCGTTGCCTTCGCGCCATTCGGTCATCAGAAAGCTTAAGGGCGAACGACACTTGTTCAGGCAGGCCTGTTTAAGATCACTGAACTGGAAAGCACCTGCGGTTACCAGCAGGGCGCCTCCCAACAGTGGGGTGACGTGGCCCATGGATGAGCTTAACAGCGCACTCTGCTGCAATGCCCATTGCATGATGGCGGCTGCCACCGCAAACGCCAGCCACACGGCAAGGTAACCTGCTATGAAAACCCAGGTGGCTGCGCTGGCACCTGCCTCGCGTTCGCGCTGCTGGTGGATGCGCAGAAAAGTAAGCAGCATGGGGCTAGCGCTGGGTAGCATCATGGCCACCATCATCACGCTCCACATCAGCGTGACCGTGACCAGTAAACTCATGCCGTTGTCGCTTGCGCTGGCCATTCCCCCGTCCATTGGCATTTGCGCGTGCATGCCATGCATAATCAGGTAACCCCACGCCAGTATTGACAGGGTTATCAGCGCTAACCAGGTCAGTAAGCGTTCCCGGGCATGGAGAGTGCTCATCGTCAGTTCCATCGCCAATGCCCCCTCAAGACCCGCTGTAAGCGAAGGTTGAATAAGATGCACTGCGTTCGCTGAGATCAAAGTTGATACCGTAAGCGCGGTGCAGCAACGATTGCGACTTGGCCACCACTAGAGACTCGCCCGGCGCCACCGCAAATGGGTGATGATGAATGGTCACCTCAGCGCCGTTCTGGCCTTCCAGAGCGGTAATTTCCGTGTTGGCGGATTGGCCAAGTTTCAAATGTCGACGCCCCTTTTCCACTTCAAACTGGATGGGAAGGTGCTCTACCGCGAGTACCTCGCCAATAAAGGTGGCCAACAGCGCCGGGTGGCCACCGGCCTGGCCGCCGAATATGCTACTTAGTGCTTCCTGTTGGGCCTCGTCTGCTCGCTGGTCGATATACAGCACGACTTTCCAGTTGCCCTCGGCCATGGGGCCGGGGGAATGCAGGGCGATAGCCACATTCCTATCGCCGAGATCCACCGCCTCGAACTGGCCTTGAGTAATGTGCCAGCCCACCAGGGCGGTACATTCACCCTCGGTAGGGCTGCCGAGGAAGATACACGGGCAGGCACCTTTGCAATTGCAGCTTTCGAGGTAGTCGCCTTTCAGGCTCCATTGGGGATTCATGTCGTCTCCTCCTAACGTCGTTGGATAGCTTTTGTGATATTTGTTTTGGGTATCTCTTGTTATAGCGCTGAATCGCTCGCGGGATGTGAGGAACTGATGAGAATTACGTGAGAATTGCATCTGAGTGTCATCGTTCGGTGCGCAACTACTGTGTCGGGTGGTATTTGTAGCTATGCTGAACTCAGGTATCAGCTAAGCCTGACATGTAGAGAAACCAGCCATGTGGCAATGGACGTCGGATTTGACGACCAACCGGGCCTATCAGGGTTTCGTTGGCCGCACTAATGAGCTTGATACTCTTCGCGGTGTGCTTGCGACGGCAGGGCCTCGGGTGGCGCATGTCTACGGTATTACCGGCATTGGTAAGACGGCGCTGCTGGACATATTGGCGGCCGAGGCGGAGGACGCAGGTGCTAGCGTCATCCGACTGGACTGTCGCCACATAGAGCCCACCGAACCTGGATTTTTACATGCGCTAGGTGTCGCCATTGGGGATGGCGGATCGGGGGTGGATACGCTGGTGGAGCGATTGGGCCTGCTGAGCCCCACAGTTCTTCTTGCGCTGGATACCTACGAAGTGTTCAGGCTGCTCGATACCTGGCTGCGTCAGGTATTTGTCCCGTTGTTGCCGGATAACGTACGCATCGTCTTTTTCAGTCGCCAACGCCCTCTGGATGTCTGGTTTGCGGCGCCGGACTGGGGGCGCCTGGTTCAGAGTGTGCCGGTACAGCCGTTGAGCCCGACGGAGGCTCAAGTGCTCCTTAACTTGCATGGCATACAAGAGGAAGACGCGGTCTCCCTGATCCGGGCCGCCCATGGTCATCCGCTGGCGCTGAAACTGGCGGCCACCGCCAGCCGGGAAAACCACGCCCGTTCGTGGCCGCAAGAGACGGTGCTACAGCACGCGGTTGATGAGCTGAGTCGGATGTTTCTTGCCGATGTGGAAGATTCGGCGAGCCGACATGTGCTGGAGGGCGCCGTGGTGCTACGCCGGGTGACGGTCTCTCTGTTACAGGCATTGTTTCCGGAACTAGATCCCCAGGATGCCTACGAGCGGCTGCGCAGGTTGCCTTTTGTGGATGGCATGCATGACGGGCTGATTATTCATGAGGCCGTGCGTGATCCGCTTGCCCGCTCCCTGCATGCCAGCGACCCTAGCCGCTACCTGGACTATCGTCGGTCGGCCTGGCGACAACTGGTTAGCGAGTCGCAATTCGCGGCCAGCGACGATCTCTGGCGCTATACGGCGGACATGCTCTACCTGATTGAAAACCCCGTGGTGCGTGAGGCATTTTTCCCCACCGTGACGACGCTTCACAGCGTGGAAGCGGCACAGCCTCAAGACGATGAAGCCCTTACCGGGATTGTCCGCGCCCGTGATGGCCGTCAGGCCAGCGAGCTTCTGCTGCAATGGTGGCGGCGCATGCCCCAGGCGTTTTCCATCGTGCGCGGCGTGACCGGGGAAGTAGAAGGACTGTATTGCAAACTGCGCTCCGACCAGGTTGAACCCAGTTGGTTGCTCAATGACCCGGTGACCGCCCAGTGGTATTCCCATCTTGAACAGTCGCCTATGCGGTCGGGCGAGGTGGCGTTATTTTGTCGCCGCTGGCTAAGTCTCAAGGAAGGCGATTCACCCAGTGAAATACAGGCGGCTATCTGGCTGGATCTCAAGCGTAGTTACATGGAGCTGCGCCCTGGGCTGCGGCGGGTCTATCTTACGGCGACCGATCTTGGCGCTTACCGGCAAGTGGCGCAGCGGCTGGGGTTTGAAGCCCTTGGCGGATGGGAGGTGGAACTGGATGGCGTTTGCTATCCGAGTGCGGTGCTCGATTTCGGGCCGGCGTCTGTGGATGGCTGGCTGGCGGAGCTTGCCGCGGCCGAGCTGGGCATAAAGCGTGATCCTGCCTTGTTAGATGTCGAAGCCCGGCAACTGATGTTGGCGGAAGGCTTCGTTGCGCTGACGCCCCTTGAGTTCGGTGTCATGCGCTATTTGGTCGAACACCAGGGTAAGGCAGTGTCCCGTCGTGAGCTGTTGCAGCATGTCTGGGGTACCCGATATCAAGGAGGCAGCAATGTGGTTGATGCCATTGTACGCACCTTGCGCCGCAAACTTGGCAGCCAGTCTGCGCGGATAGAGACGTTGACTGGAGTGGGTTATCGGCTGAGATAATCGATTATCGTCTATCAGGTAAGTGGTTACTCATACGTAGTTTCTCCTGGGAAAATATCACGGTTTGCTGGCCCCTTGGCGTTATCGGTCAATGACTCCTATGTTGGTGGAAAGACACGGGAGGAATAATAATGGATGCACTAGCGAGAAAACTGGGTCTCAAGACGGATCCCATCATTTTTTTCACGTCCGCAGGGATCATGATCCTTTTTCTTGTGGTGCTACTGATTGCGCCGGGCCCCATCGGGGCAGCCTTTGGTGCCGGGCGGGAGTGGATTGTTACCAATCTTGGCTGGTTTTTTATTTTAGGGGTGACGAGTTGGGTAGCGTTTCTGCTGTGGGTGGCGCTTAGCCGGTTCGGGGCGATCCGCTTGGGGGGCAATGATGCAAAACCTGCCTACAATAATATCTCCTGGTTCACCATGCTGTTCGCAGGCGGCATCGGAACGGTGCTGATGTTCTGGGGCGTGGCCGAACCCATTTCCCACTTTTCTAATCCACCCAGGCCGGATGTTGTGCCTTTCTCTGTGGAAGCCGCCGACGATGCCATGAGTTTTTCGATCTACCATCTGGGGCTACATACCTGGGCGATTTTCGCTATGCCCGGACTGGCTTTTGCTTACTTTATTTATCGCTATAATCTGCCGATGCGTTTTAGTTCAGTATTCTATCCGCTGTTAGGCGAGCGCATTTATGGCCCTCTCGGCAAATCTCTGGATGTCTTCGCCATACTTGGCACCCTGTTTGGCGTAGCGGTCTCTATTGGCCTGGGCACCCAACAGATCAATGCGGGGCTAACGGAGTTGTTTGGTATTCCAGATGCCGTTATCACCAAGGTGTTCATCATTGCCATGCTGACGGCTGTCGCTGTGGGATCGATTGTGGCGGGGCTGGATTCAGGCGTGAAACGGCTTTCTAATATCAATATCGCCATGGCCGTCGGCCTGTTGCTGTTTGTGCTCTTTACCGGGTCGACCGTTTTCCTTTTGCGCGCTGTGGTCGAAACCTTTGGTCTCTACATAACGAACCTGCTGCCCATGGCTTTCTGGAATGACACGCTGGCAAGCTATTCCAGGGATGGCGGCGCCTGGGGGTGGCAGGGTAGCTGGACGGTATTCTATTGGGCCTGGACAGTGACGTGGTCGCCTTTCATCGGGATCTTTGTGGCGCGAATTTCACGCGGGCGCACAATCCGCGAATTCGTCCTTGGTGTGCTTTTTGCCCCCTCTATCTTCACACTGGTTTGGTTTGCAATTTTTGGTTGGTCGGCAATGGAGATCGACGGGATTGGGCCCGATGCTCGAGAAGCACTGGGAGAGCAAGCAGGTATCTTGTCTGCCGCCGTAGGTGAAAGCATCCCCCTCGCTATGTTCGCATTCTTCGAGAGCTTCCCGGCCGCTACGTTAATCCAGGGCTTGGCTGTTGTGATCGTTGCGATCTTCTTTGCCACGTCATCAGACTCTGCGTCCCTGGTTGTCGATATGCTGTGTACCGGCAGTGCGGATCCCGGACCATGGCATCAGCGTGTTTTCTGGGGTGTTTCGGAGGGTATGCTGGCAGCGATGCTGATTGTGCTTGCTGGCGAGGCCGGGCTTACTGCTTTGCAGGAGGTGATTACCGTTGTTGGCCTACCGATGTTCATTTTGGTGTTTGCAATGATGTTTGCGTTATACCGCGGCCTGTCCCAAGAAGATCTTAGCGAAGTGCAGGTGGGGCGCCCGCCCAGACGTGAGGAGTTAGCGCCGGATGAGTAGGTAAGCGGTGGATCAGAACTATCATAAGCAAATTTCCACGCTGAGGAGCTCGCTCAGTTGCTGCTGAGAAAGGCGTCTATCAGCCATGTAGTAGAGTATGTCACCATCTTTGAGTGGGCGGTCGTTGGCGGGATTGAGCATATTACCTTCGCCGTCGCCACTGCTATTGGCTAGCCCCAGTACGGTGGCGTTATAAACCTTTTTTGCTTGCATAAATAGATCGCCAAAGGTGGCGCCGGCAGGCGGTTGGCTTAACCTGGTTTGGTACTGGGTAGCGCCACGATCAACCGCGAGTAGTTCGTTAACGACTCGCGAAATTCCCGCATCAGAGGCTGAGCGTACCAGCATTTCCAACGCTAAGGCCTGGGTGCATTCGATGCCGGGCAAAGTGCGCCGTAACATCGCTGCGGTGTCGGGATTGGCGCAGTGGGCAACGATATGAGCGTTTTTTGCTTTAAGGCTGTAGGCACTTAGCGCTACGGTGGCCACCCGGTCATCGCTGGTGTCGTAAATGATGATGCGGCTGGCGCTTTCGACACCCGCTCGCTTGAGAAGCTCGGCATTGGAGAAACTTTCCCCTTTAATAAACTTTAAATCCGCAGGGCGTGGGTTACTCATCTCTTTGGTAACACAGAGCACGACTTCATCCGGCAGGCCCTTATCGGCTTTAAGAATGTCCAAAATGCGCTCGGTAGTTTCGCCGTGCCAGCCAATGACAAGGGTGTGATCGGATAAGTGGCTGAAATCGCCTTTACCTTGCATCTGTAATCTCCAAAAATTTGAAAGTGTGACGGTGGCTTTCCCGATCAAGGCAGCGAACAGTGAAATGCCGCCTGGAATGAGATAGATCGTAGCGATCCACTTCCCGGCCACGGTTGTCGGGCTGAAATCACCGAAACCTACGGTGCTAGAAACAACGACATAAAAATAAACCCAGTTGGTAGCGGAGTCGGCCACCGATTCGCCGACCAGTGAGAAAAGCATCCAGGTGGTGCCCATATGGGCGAGCACAATAAGAAGCAAAAATGTCCACGAAATTTGTAGCGTAGAGGCTTTAAGAACGCGGAGCAGTCGCTGAATAACAGGCATGGTGGTCTCTTACGGTGATGGTGTGTCAGCCCAGTTTTCGGCATGAGAATTGAGTGATGATAAAAGAGTGGCCCGGTTCCTTCGCTGTCGCTGGCCCTATCATCACCTTTAAAATAAAAATGAGCTGTTGAAGCGAAACAATACGCGCCTGCTAGCGTACTCGTAATAAACAAAAGGGCCGCTATTCGCGACCCTTTCATATTTGCTAACTGGATTTATTAAGCAAAGTGTTTGGCAATCCAGGAAAATGCGCTATCGGTTAGCGATTTTTTACCGTGGTGTTCTCGGTGCTGGCTCCATACCATGCCACCTGACACGACCGCTAGGCTCATCAACATGCCAGCAAGGATAAGTTCATTCATGGCTTATCATCCTCATCTGAGGTTTTATCACGCTCAACGTAACCATAGCCGAAAGACCCTACAAAGATCAAGATTATACCTAGCCCCACACCGAGCCAAACGTTATCGGTATTCAGGTTGGGGTTAGTGACTACCCAGCCAGCAGTGAAGCAAGTAGCGACCACAATGACCCCAACGTTGCGAGTCGCCTCTAAAAACTGTTGACGAGTCGCTCGGGCGCCGATTCTACGGCGATGGGCCGAGGCCCTGCGTTCTTGTAAGCTTTTCGTTAGCCTGGCACGCAGGGCCTCTTGTGGGTCTTTACCGCCATGAGGTTCTTTCAAGCCATCACCTGACATTAATCCAGCAAAATCAACGTGAAAATAATGTGGTATTAAAATCCTGCCTTATTCACTTGGGTGCCGCGTATGCCGTCACCGTAGACCATGGTGGCGCCAGCCTTCTCTGCCAGTTGGCGACAGTCTGCGGTTCTTGATGAAGTGGGGCCTGAACTGCAGCCTGCAAGTATAAAGGTAACCTGGCAAAGGGCGATGAGTGCTTTCATTGATGACTCCTTGTCAGCAAATAATCCATTCGACATTTAACCTTATAGGCGTTGCATGTGTCGATGTAATGCGAGGGAACATCGTGCTTAACCTGAATGTCATAGCTGAAGTTTTATTTTTTAGGATAAGCATATGGATCGTGTATTTGCATGGGATCACCACCATAGTCAGATCGTTTACCGCATTCCCGGTCATCAGTATGAAGATGGCCGGGAAGATAGCGCTCTCTCTCCCGTATGGCTGCCCGCGGAGGAATCAGATTTACCCGAGGGGGTAATGGTTGAGGATCTGCGCAAAGTATCCGTTAAGGAGTAGCCGCGGCGTGTTCTGAACAGCTGCTTTGCGCGCTATTCAACGCTTTCAAACAGAGGATTTTCAGGCGTACAAAATAGATTGTGTTTGGCTAGTGATCGGCTAATATGCGGATGTTAGTCCCACCATCTCTGGATATGCCGCCATGTTAAAAGGTTTGATCGTCTGTTTTGCGGTATTGTTTGCGCAATTGGCGGTACTGCACGTGATTGATGCTCGTATCTATAATTCTCCTCAAGATGCGCGTCAAACGGCGGTAACCTCCGTTACACCACATAAAGATGAAAAAGAAGACGAAGAAGAGGTGCAAAGCTAAGCTGTGGTTACCCTCGATCCGGTTTTTGAAGCCGGTGAAGCTATAACCTAGCCTTGCTAGCAACCCTTTGGCGGCGCTGGGCGTCGCCAAAGGGGCGGTTTAAACGATCAGTAAGTAGAATTTTTTCATCATTTTGGTGTCCAAACGAAGTGCTTAACCAGCATAGACAACGTTTACAAAGCGGTTTCAACGTTGAATCACCATTGGTGAAGGGGTGTTCTCGAGACAGACAAAGGCTTGCGTCTGGAACTCGGTAACGGCATGCTTGTCAGTTGTTGGAAATACCATTAGGGAGCATGAACACATGGCTTACAACGATTTACGTACGGCACGTCCTCAGTCGAGTGGCGTTGCCAATAGTGTTAGCACTAACAAGGTATTGCGTAACACCTACGCGCTACTGGCAATGACGCTGCTGTTCTCAGCAGTCACCGCGGGTGCTGCTGTAGCCCTCGGCATCCAACAGATGAACATCTTCGTGTTCTTCATTGGTGCCTACGGCTTAATGTTCCTGGTACATAAAACCGCAAATTCTGCGGCCGGCTTATTGGCAACGTTCGCCTTTACCGGCTTTATGGGGTTCACGCTTGGGCCGATTCTTTCTGCCTATCTGACTCTGCCTAATGGCGGTGCGTTGATTATGAACGCGTTGGCCATGACCGGTCTGACGTTTGTTGGTCTTTCCGCGGTAGCGCTAACCACCAAGAAAGACTTTAGCTTTTTGAGCAACTTCTTGATGGCGGGCGCCATCGTGTTGATTCTGGCCATGGTGGCTGGGTTCTTCTTTAACATCCCGGCGCTTTCATTGATGGTGTCAGCTGGCTTTGTGCTGTTTGCTTCAGCAGCCATTCTGTATCAAACCAGTGAGATCATTCATCGCGCTGGTGAAACGAACTACATTCTCGCTACGGTGACGCTCTACGTATCCATCTACAACCTGTTTGTTAGCCTGTTGTCGATTTTGGGTATTATGAGCAGCGATTGATCTAAGCAAACGATAGACGATATGACAGGCCCTATTGCTAGGGCCTGTCTTTTTTTAGGGTAACCGTTACCAGGTATTATCATGATGCAGTACGGCTTATTGGTGATGGGGGCGCCGTATAGCAGCCCAGCACCGCACTCTGCATTGCGTTTTGCCCATGCCGTTCTAGCGCGAGGGCATCAGATTGCCGGTGTTTTTTTCTATCACGACGGCGTTCAGAATGCATCATCGCTGATGGCTCCTCCCCAGGATGAACTCAACCTCAGAGAAGCCTGGATTGAGCTGCATCAGCAGCATGCGATTCAGTTAGATGTCTGTATTGCCGCTGCGTTGCGGCGAGGATTGATGAGTGAATCGGAAGCACAGCGACATGGCAAGCAGGCCTTTAATGTAGCACCTCCTTTCGAGTTGACAGGGCTAGGGCAACTGCTTGAGCTACAGCAACGCGCTGATCGCCTGATTACCTTTGCTTGAAGGAGAGCCAATGGCGACACCTGATGCGCTATTAGTGATAATTCGCCACGCGCCCCACAGCTCAAACTGGTTACGTGAAGGGTTAGATGCCGCACTGGTGGCGGCGGCCTTTGGACAACCCGTGCATTTGCTGTTTATGGGGCAGGGTATAATGGCACTGCTGAAAGAACAGGGCAGTGGTGCGCCGGGGCAAAAAGCCACGCTGCCCACCATTGATATGTTGGAAATGTATGATATTGACAAGCTTTGGGTGACCGAAGAAGCGCTGCAAGGGATGCATCTATCCGCCGATTCACTGGTAGAGGGCATCACCCTGATAGCGGATCAGGAAATACCAGGGCTGTTACAGCAGCACACCCAGATACTTAACTTTTAGGCCTAGTGAGAGAATTATGATCTTACACATCCTCACCAAAGCGCCTGATAGCATTGTCGCTACTCAAATGCAGCAAGCGATAGGGGGGCAGGATGCCGTGCTGCTGATCGAAGAAGCGGTAACAGCTGCCCTTGATCCCTCCTGGCAGGCATGGCAGCAGTGTCAGTCGCGCATATTCCTTCTATCGGAAGACCTTATAAGCCGCGGGCTTGCCAGCATTGCCACGGATAATGAGCTGCCCACACTAGAGATGGATGGCTTTGTGGCGCTCACCGAGCAGTATGAAAAGACAGTTACCTGGTACTAAGATGTCTGACACGAAAATATACCGTTATCTTGATTCGCAAAAAAAATATCCGCTAGACCCAGAAGGATATCTCGTTAACCAGTCAGAGTGGGACGAATCTGTCGCTCATTTAATGGCTGAAGAAGAGGGTTTAACACTTACCGCTGAACACTGGGAAGTTATCAAAGTCGTGCGAGCATTTTATCAGCGTTACGAAATGGCTCCGGCGATGCGACCGCTTGTGAAAGCAACCAAAAACGCACTGGGTGAAGAGAAAGGGCGTTCTATTTACCTGATGCAGCTTTTCCCCGGCAGCCCGGCAAAGCGAATTGCCCGCCTGGCCGGTTTGCCGAAGCCTACCAACTGCCTATAACCCGTGTGAATGGCTCGCTGGTTTTCGAACAGCTTAAGCCACATCACCGCGCGTACAGACCGACAAAACAACGGCATCGTCTGGACTGGTGGATACCAGTGCATGGCCCATATCACTATCAAAATAGATGCTGTCGCCCTCAGCTAGCACTAATGGGGCGTAAAATTCGGTGTAGAGCATAATATCGCCATGCAGCACCATCAAAAACTCTTCGCCATCATGGCGTACCCACTGGTGATACTCGTCAAAGCTGCGTGCACGTACGATGGTTTTGAAGGGAATCATACGTTTTTGGGCGAGTTGATGGCCCAATAATTCGTGCTCGTACGTGGGCGTGGGGTGCAGTTGCCCTTTGCCTTTACGAGTTAGATCGCGCCGCCCCATGGTATAACGTTCCCGCTTGGGGGGCGTGAGCAATTGAGGCAAGTCGATGTTGAGCCCGGTAGTGAGTTTTTGCACCACGCTAAAGGTGGGGGAGACTTGATCGTTCTCAATTTTAGACAGCGTTGAGCGGGCCAGCCCAGTGCGCTGGCTAACCTCTTCCAACGTCCACTGATTAGCGAGACGAATTTGTTTGAGCCGCTCGCCTAAACGCAACGGCTCAACAAAGGGTTTGCTTCCCGATGCAATACGCAGCGCGGCATGCTCTTCAGTCGTAGCGGTCATAGGTCGTCACATTGGCTGCGTTGTCTAACGGTGCGTGTCTATAGGCGCGCGTAAACGAACATCATATCACAGCAAAGAAGCGGCTAAGAACGGCTGGCAGAAGCAAGAGCGCTGACGCTTGCTTAGGGCACTTCAGCAAACGGCAGCCCCAACAGCGCTTTTAGATGTGCCTCAACGCCACTTGCCAGCGACTTCGGGTTATAGCCGCCTTCAAGCACCGATACAATGCGATTATCGGCATACAGGGTGGCGATCTCCATGGCTAGATGGGTAATCCAGTAGAAGTCTTCATCCTCTAAACAGATATCCCCCATGGGGTCATCACGGTGAGCGTCGAAACCCGCGGAGAGCATCACCAAGTCAGGTTTAAAGGCGTGCAGGGCAGGTAGCCAGTGGTTTTCGATGATGCGCCGGAACTCTGGGCCATCGGTGCCCACTTCAAGCGGGGTATTCACAACGTTTTGCCACTCGCTGCGCAAATAACGCCAGGGGTAAAACGGATACTGGAAGCTGGTGCAGATCAGTATCTCAGGATCATTTTTAAAGATATCGATGGTGCCATTGCACTGGTGAACATCAAAATCCAGTATAGCGATACGCTTGGCACCATATTTGGCTCGCGCATGGGCCGCCCCCACGGCGATATTATTGTAAAAACAGAATCCCATCGCATCGCTGGCTTCCGCATGGTGGCCTGGTGGTCTAACCGCACAAAAAACGTTATCCGCCTGACGCTTAAATACCTGATCTACCCCACGAATAACCGCTCCCGCTGCAACCCGTGCGGCTTGTAAGCTATCAGGATTCATCATGGTATCGCTATCTAGCGTAACGATGCCTTCGGTGGGCAAGCACTTCTCTAGGGAGCGCAAATGGCGCAAGGGGTGTACTCTGGCAAGAGACTCCTCGCAGGCTGCCTTGGCATCGGCCTGCATGGTTTGCTGTAATAACCCAACAAGCGATAGGCGAGCGCGAATAGCCTCCAGACGCTGAGGGCTTTCAGGATGCTCCGGCCCCATGTGGTGCAATGAGCAGTCTGGGTGGGTAAGGTAGGCGGTAATCATTCCAACGCTCCATTATCATTGATGCCACCTTAATCGCCTTCAGGGTCTGGGCGACAGTGTCAATAAGTCGTACAGCCGCGATTCATGTCAGGGGAGACGCATTTTGAGTACGCGCTTTTTACACCATTTTTTCGAACCTCGCACACTAGCGGTGTTTGGCGCCTCTGAAAAACCCGCGTCGTTGGGCGGTCTAGTGCTGAGAAATATTCAGGAGGGTGGCTTCAAAGGGCCGCTCTGGGCAGTCAATCTAAAAGGCTACTCTCAAGTCTTCGGTGTGCCGTGCGTCAGCCGCGTAAGCGAGCTACCCGAAGTGCCCGACTTAGCCGTGGTCTGCTCGCCGATTGAAGGTGTGCCTAGCCTGATTAAAAAGCTTGGGCAATACGGTGTCAAAGCGGCCCTGGTGCTCTCTGGCGGGGCTTACCTGGATCGAGATAAAGGCAATCAGGGTTCCATTCGCGAACGAATGTTGAGTGCGGCACGCGTCTCGGGTATTCGTGTACTCGGCCCCGAGTGCATGGGGCTAATTGTACCGGGCAAAAAGCTTAACGCCTCTTACGCCAGTCAGCCGGTGAAAGCGGGCCGCGTCGCTTACCTGGGCCAGTCCGGCATGCTGGCCAATGCGATGATTGATTGGGCCGCCGGGCGTGATGTGGGCTTTTCGCACTTGATAACCGTTGGCGACAGTGTCGATGTGCTATTGCCAGACCTGATCGATTACGTTAATCAATTCTCGCCCGCTCAGGCCATTATGCTGCACCTTGAGCGAATCAGCGACGCCCAGCACTTTATGACCGCCGTGCGTGATGCATCACGTAATCGTCTGGTACTGGCAATAAAAAGCGGCCGCACCCCAGAATCGGATATATCCGGCATGTCACCCACGCCTGGGATTGCTAACCGTGACGTGGTGTTTGATGCCGCTTTTGCTCGGGCAGGGGTGGTGCGGGTAAATGATTCCGATGAGCTGCTTGATGCGCTGGAAACCCTGTCGCGCATGAAACCCCTGAAGGGCGATCGTCTGGCCATTGTCTCTAACGGTTTAGGGCCCGCCATGCTGGCGATCGATAAGCTGATTAGCGCGGGCGGTAAATTGGCTGAATTTAGCGACGAAACCCAGGCAGCGCTGCACCGTAGCGAGGTCGATATGAGCAAGCCGGGCGAGAACCCGGTGGATCTGGGCGGCAACGCCTCGCCCGAGCGGTTTGTCCAAGCGCTGGAGATTGTCGCTGCTGACGCCAACGTGGATGCTGTACTGGTGGTGCACGCACCCACCCGGATGGCGCCATCGCTGGTGACTGCCCAGGCGCTGATCGATAACCGCAAGAAATTTCGCCGCAACCTGCTCACCAGCTGGATGGGCTTAAAAGAGGCGCTTAATGCGCGCTATATCTGTAATTTAGCCGGGATTCCAACCTATATTTCACCCGAAAAGGCCGTTAAGGCGTTTATGCATATGGTGATTTATCAGCGCGTTCAAGCGCTGCTGCAAGAGATCCCCCCCAGCCTGCCATTTTCCACCAGTCCAGAAATACGCGCCCAGTGCCGTACACTGATTAAGCAGGCAAAAGAGCAGGGCAGGCAAACCTTGACCCACTCTGAAACCGCCCAAGTGCTCGAGGCCTATGGTATCCCCACGGCACCCAGCGTGTATTTGGCCAACCCCGATGAGGCGCTTGCTCGCGCTGCAGAGATACCTGGCACCAAGGCGCTGAAAGTGGTTCATGAAGGCAACTGTCGTCCTTATCGCTACCGCAAGCACCCGCATAAAATTTCAGCAGGCTTGCTACAGGATTTGGATACGCCCGAACAGGTAGCGGAAGGCGTTCGCCAGCTAGGTGAAAAAGTCGCTGAAAAATTTCCCGAGTATGCGATCCGCGAGTACTGTTTACAGCCCATGCAGCGTGGCAAGCACTCGATGCAGATTTGCGCGGGCATTACCCGTGATCCGGTGTTCGGCCCACTTATCGTCTTTGGCATCGGTGGTTATAAGGTCAACGTGCTGGCTGACCGCCAGGTCGCGCTGCCGCCGCTCAATATGAGCCTGGCTGCCGATGTGGTAGGGAGAACCCACGCCGCCTCATTAATTCGTGAACACTCCGCCGACCCAGAGCGTGACATTCAGCATTTATGCCAAATGCTGGTCAAACTATCGCAAATGGCCTCCGATCTAAGCGATCTACGGGGTCTGGAAGTAAATCCTCTGCTGCTGAATCGTGACGGTATGGTCGCCGTCGATTTCGCCTTGGATCTTGGTTCGCCATCGCGCTTTGCGATCATGCCGTACCCTGAAGAGCTGCGTGAATGGGTGACGCTGAAAAACGGCTGGCAGGTCGAGGTAAGGCCTATTCGTGCCGAAGATGCCCATTTGATTACCACCTTCCATCGCCAGCTCTCAGAAGAGAGCATCCGTTTCCGCTATTTCCATAATAAGTCCAATTTAACCCAGCGCGACCTGTCGATCCTGTCGCATATCAATTACGACCGTCAGATGGCGTTTATCGCGGAATATTTAGGCGATGAGGGCAGCAAAGAGATGCTTGGGGTGGTGCGGGTATGGAATGACCCGGACAATATTCGTACCGAGTTCTCGGTCATTATTCGTGATGACCTTCAAGGGCTGGGCATTGGCAGCCTGCTAATGAAGAAGATGATCGATTACTGCACGAACATCGGCACTCTGGAAATGGTCGGCAAAATTATGGTCGATAACCATCCAATGCGGGCGCTAATGAAACACTTAGGCTTTAAATGCCGCTACAACATGGAGGAGCAAGTGATTGATGCCGTGCTGCGTCTCAACGAGCCCGAAAGTGAATGGCAGCGGCACCGCCTTGAGAGCCTACCGGATTAGGCATTTGAAAAGCTTTAAAAACGATAAGGCCTGCGTATAAAACACAGGCCTAAATTGTGAACTTGTTGCTGACGTTATGGCGCCATGCGGAAACGGCCCCATTCACCGCCGTCACGACGCTCAAAGCGTAGGCGGTCATGTAGGCGACTAGGCTGACCCTGCCAAAACTCGATCATTTCCGGCGTGACACGATAGCCCCCCCAGTGGATCGGGCGGGGAATATCCTGGCCATCATAGGCTTGCTCAAAGCGCTTTTGGCGCTCTTCGATCCAGTTACGGTCGGGAATCACTACACTTTGAGTCGCAATCCATGCGCCCAATTGGCTACCCCGAGGTCGGCTGGCAAAGTACTCATCAGACTCATCGGCTGAAACCTGCTCAACGGGGCCTTCTATGCGTACCTGCCGTGAAAGCGAAGGCCACCAGAAAGTCATGGCCGCGAAGGGCACATTGCTCAGCTCGCTCCCCTTATGGCTATGGTAATTGGTGTAAAAAACCATGCCGCGCTCATCAAATCCCTTTAACAGCACCACCCGCGCGTGAGGGCGGCCTTGGCTATCTACGGTGGCTAGTGTCATGGCGTTGCCATCTTTGCCCTCTTTTTCCAGGGCGAGGCTAAACCACTCATCGAATAGCACGAATGGATCGTCGGGTGTCTGGGACTCATCAAGCCTGCCGCCTTCATAATCACGCCTGATATCGGCTATGTTACGTGTCATCGAATACTTCTCCCTGGAGTTTCATCCATGTTCGCCGGTCTGTCTTTAAAGCTCAAGTGACCGACATCAATGGATGTTTAATGCGTTGACTCACTGCTTATATTTTCGGCGGTGTTGCGACTAACCGTTACGACTGACGATTGCGGCTAACTGTCTCGCATTCTATGAGAAAGGCTCAATTAATGCGAAGCTATCTCACCACTGGGGGCTCATCACTGCTGAGAGAGGACATGTTATGCGCGACAAGGTAGCGATTGAGGTATGGGATGGCTGGCTTCGCCTGTTTCACTGGGGGTTAGTGGCGGCGGTGTTGATTTCATTTTATACCACCAAGACTAGCGGAGCGCCTTTCCTATTTCCAATTGAAGTGCATGCCCAAGCGGGCTACCTCATAATCGGATTACTCGTTTTCCGATGGCTGTGGGGCCTACTGGGGAGCGTGTATGCGAGATTTAAAACGTTTTTATATCCACCCGTTGAAACAGTTGCTTATTCCCAATTGCTGCTAAAGCGTCGGCCCGGCGCTTATGCCAGCCATAATCCGCTAGGCGGGTGGATGGTACTGCTGATGCTGCTTTCGCTTAGTTTCCAAGCCGTGAGTGGCCTGTTTTTAAGTGACGATATCTTTTTTCAGGCGCCGCTCTATGGCGTATTTGGCGATGGGGTAGGTGGCCAGCTTAGAACCCTGCATCAACTCAATAGTGATCTACTCATCATTCTAATCGGTCTGCACCTGGCTGGCTTGATCGCACATCGGCTGCTAGGTGAACCGCTAGTAGCAGCAATGCTGGTAGGTACCAAGCGCTTTCGCCAGCAGCCAGTCGATGCGCGTAACGAACCGTATAATGTTGCCACGCTGCGTTTACGTGCCATCGGCAGTTTATTTATTGCTGCTGGCGTCGTCCTATGGCTGTGGTTTTAAAGCACTTGTTTTTATTGCCTCGTTTTCTGTTGACGCAACTGTCGACTGCGAAAGCGCGCATAGCCCATGCAGCCAGCAAAAAGCACCAGCGCGACAACCGCCTCTAGAATTCCGCGCAGACCTTGCCCAGGCAGGGTTATTAACATCACACCTTGGGTGAAGTAGAGCAGGCTAACAAAAGCGAGCCATGCGTGCCCGCGTGCGCGTTTACCAATGATAGAGGGTAAAAACAGCACCAGGGGAAGCACGAACGCGACCACGGGGCGCCAATTAAATTCGTCGCCTTGAAGTACAAGTCCACGGTAAACAACCAGTAGCAGCAGTATGGCAAAGCTGGCTAATACCACCTGTCGGCTTCGAAGGGTCAGTTTATCAAGCCCATGGCGTGCTTCTACATCCTCCAGCCACTGCCTCATAATGCCTCCTGACGCATGGCGTGCAGCGCTAGAGCGAGTCGTGCCAGTCGTTTGCCCTGAGCAACACACAGCGCGCGTTCGTGCTCATCGACAGAACGGTCACTACGCGTTCCTGCTAAGTGGCTTGCACCATAGGGCGTGCCACCTGTACGCGTTTCCAGCAAGGTGGTTTCACTGTAAGGAACCCCTGCGTAGACCATGCCATGATGCAGTAGTGGCACCAGCATAGTGAGCAGGGTGCTCTCTTGCCCACCGTGGAGGCTGGAGGTCGAAGTGAAGGCACTGGCGGGTTTGTCGATCAAGGCACCGTTCATCCACAAGCTGCTGGTGGAGTCGATAAAATACTTAAGCGGAGCGGCCATGTTGCCAAACCGAGTGGGGCTACCCAGTGCTAACGCGCTGCAGTTGCGCAGGTCGTCTAGCTCAACGTACACCGCGCCCTCTGCAGGAATTTCTGGCTCTACGGCTTCACAGGTCGTTGAAACCGGCGCCACTGTGCGTAAACGCGCTTGAATACCTGGCACGCTTTCTACACCAGCCGCAACCTGCTGCGCCATGGTGGCGGTCGCGCCAGAGCGCGAGTAGTACAGAACCAAAACGTACGGTGTCATTTCACTCATCACTATTCCTGAATGGGTTCATAAAAGCTGTCCTGGCAATGGGGTTTTGCATGAGGGTTTTGCAAAATAGGGCACAGCGTGGTGTCTATGGTATCAGAGCGAACGGGAAGTCCGCGTGCTGCACAAACGTATTTTGTTGCTCAGGTAAACGCAGGTAGACCCAGGCCCGGGTACCATCGTCGAGGGTTATTGTCCTGCGCTCGTAACGAACCCCCAGGCGTTCGTAGCGATCAAGGCGAGACAGCTCGTCGGCATCCACTCGTAACAGTAGGCCCTTAACGTTGCTCCCTGGATGAGGTGAAAGGTCGAGGCCGTTGCGTTGGTACCCCTCTAGCACCGCATCTTTAGGGGCGCCGAAACTTCCCATGACCACTAAGCGAACGGGGGCATAGCGTAGCGTGCCATAAACAAAAACCTGATGGGTGCGCTGTTCGATAGTAGGAAGATCGTCAGGTCGGTCATAAAACCACGGGCTCAGCATGGTTAACCAGAGCCACCCGGCTAGGCTAAGCAGCCCCACACCACTTAAAATCAAAAGGCGTTTTAGCCAAACCATTTTAATCACACCAGGGCGCCTCGCAATGTAGGATGAGAATATGAATGGGGCGATAAAAAAACGGACGTTTAGCTTGTCGCTACAGGCAGAGGATGACAAGTTCTATGTTATCGACTGTATGAATCTGCTTAAGCAAACTACCCAGGTTTGCTAGGCTATGTTGGTAAAGCCTGCATGTAAAATAGGTGCTCATTAGAACCTGCCGTAGGAGCCTGCAATGAATCAGCCGCTTCGTGATGATCTGGATTTTCGTGCTCTTGTAGGTGATGTGAAACCTTTGCCACCGAGAAATCGTGCTGACCCAGGCGCTAATCGCAAAAGCCCCTCAGAATCCCAGTTGGCTCGGCGGGAGTGGGCAGAGGAAGAGATGGGGGCACGCAACTTTCTGTCCGACGACTTTGTCGATCTGCTGCCCCCCTTTGATCCCATGGAGTATCGCCGCGAGGGCATTCAGCAGGGTGTAGTCGATAAATTAAAGCACGGGGGCTATAGCGTTCAGTCGCAGCTCCACTTGCTTCGGCGCCCATTAACAGAGTGTCGCCGTATGCTGTTTCCCTTTATTCAAGAAGCCTACGCCCACGATTTACGCTCCGTTATGATCGTGCATGGCCGCGGGCGAGAGATTGATAGCCCCGCCAACGTACTGCGTTCATACCTGGCCAAGTGGCTATGCCAGTTTGAGGAAGTGCAGGCGTACGTCTCCGCACAGCCTTCGGAAGGTGGGTTGGGCGCGACCTGGGTAATGCTACGTAAAAGCGATCGCGCCAAAGCCAATAACCGTGAGCGCCAGCAGAAACGGCGGGGGTGACGGTTTAATAATAGAGCCAGTCACAAATAAAGAGGGCAGCCGAAGCTGCCCTTTTGGGTTTATAACATTCACGCCCTGCGTCTACTTAGTATCGGCTAAACGGCGCTCAAACAGCGCCTGTCGCTCTTCAACATCGGGTTGGTAGCGAACGCTGATAAAACTTAGCGCGCGCAGGGCATCCTCGGGATGCTGGTCATCGCGCAGCGCCATGGCAGTAAAACCACAACGGCGCATATACTCCAGCTGATCGACCAGGACATCACCCACCGCGCGCACTTCGCCGCTATAGCCGTAGCGCTCGCGCAGCAGGCGGGCGATGCTGTAGCCACGGCCATCGGTGAAGGCAGGGAAGTCAATAGCGATGGCTACGGCATTACCAAGCTGTTTGCCTAATTCGGCCGTCAGCTCGGTATCGCTGGTGAGTAGTGGTGCCAGCTCAGCGTCTTCCTGATTGGCCTGCCACAACGCCAGCGGCACAAACGCTGGGCGCTGTTCGGGCAGGGTGTCTGCATCGTAGGAAACACACCAAGCGTTTTCCGCCGCAAGCTCGCCATTGAAAATCAAGTGATCGACATGAACCGGTGTCTGTTCAACCGCTTCAGCTTGCGTCTCAGCTGTTTTATTAGGCATAGACACGCTCCTTAAAGGGTTTTAGGCCAATACGGCGGTAAGTATCCAAGAAGCGTTCGTCCTCATGGCGCTGCGACACATAGACTTCCAATACTTTTTCAACCACATCCGGCACGTCTGAGCGGAAAAAGGATGGGCCTAAAATCTTACCAAGCGAGGCATCGTCGGTGGAGTTGCCGCCAATCGATATCTGATAGAACTCTTCGCCTTTTTTATCCACGCCCAGGATGCCGATATGACCCACATGGTGGTGGCCACAAGCATTCATGCAGCCGGAGATATTCAGATCCAGCGGGCCAAGGTCATACAAGAAGTCGAGGTCTTCAAAACGTTCCTGCAGCGCCTGGGCAATGGGAATGGAGACCGCATTAGCCAAGCTGCAGTAGTCGCCTCCAGGGCAGCAGATAATGTCGTTGAGCGTGCCCACGGTGGGGTTCGCCATACCCAACGCTTCAAGCTCTTCCCACAGCGCTTCCAGTTCATCGACCGGTACGTCAGAAAGCACCAGGTTCTGTTCGTGGGTAACACGCACTTCACCAAAGCTGTAGCGATCGGCTAAGTCTGCGACCGCTTCCATTTGGTCAGCTGTAACATCCCCAGGCGCGTGCTCGCGGCGCTTCAGCGATAGCGTCACAGCTTTATACCCAGGCACCTTATGATCGGTTACGTTGTTAGTGACAAATCGTGCAAAGCTGCGATTTTCTGCACGCAGGCGGTCAAATTCTTCGTTAGCGTTTGCTGCCACCGGGCGACGAGCAGGCTCGGGGAAGTGAACTTTAGCCGCATCAACCGCTGCTTGGTTAAGCGTCTGCGGGCCGTCTTTCAGGTGCGCCCACTCTTCATCCACCCGACGACGGAACTCTTCAATACCCAGCGCTTTGACCAGAATTTTAATCCGCGCCTTGAACTTGTTATCCCGGCGACCAAACTGGTTGTAAACCCGTACGCAGGCTTCCAGGTAGGTCAACAAATGCTGCCAGGGCAGATCTTCACGAACCACGTCCGCAATCATCGGGGTACGGCCCAGGCCGCCACCGGCCAACACTTTTATACGTAGCTCGCCGTCGGCGTTGTACCAAAAACGCAGGCCAATATCGTGAACCTGGATCGCGGCCCGGTCTTGGGCCGCACCGCTGACCGCGATTTTGAACTTGCGGGGCAGATAGGCGAATTCCGGGTGCAAGGTTGACCACTGGCGGATTAACTCACACCAGGGACGTGGATCTTCCACTTCATCGTTGGCGATGCCGGCAAACTGGTCGCTGGTGGTGTTACGAATGCAGTTACCACTGGTTTGAATGGCGTGCATCTGCACCTTGGCGAGATCGGCCAAAATATCCGGCACGTCTTCAAGGGCAGGCCAGTTCAACTGCAAATTTTGCCGCGTAGTAAAGTGGCCGTAGCCGCGGTCGTAACGGCGAGTGATCTCAGCCAGGGCACGCAGTTGGCTACCCGCCAGCATGCCGTAAGGAATCGCAATACGCAGCATAGGCGCATGGCGTTGAATATAGAGGCCGTTCTGCAACCGTAAAGGGCGAAACTCCTCTTCTCCCAAACGCCCAGCGCGGTAGCGTTCCATTTGGTCGCGGAACTGAGCGACACGCTCGTCAACCAGGGTTTGGTCGTGAATATCATAACGGTACATGTGGCACGATCCTGCTAAAAAGCGAAATGGTCACGTTGAGACGGACGTTAATGTAGCGTCACCTTAACGCGGGCGTCATATTCTTCAAAAGAATATATAATTATCTTTTTATCTCTAAAAGCTATTTAGAATATCTATTATGAGTCAGGCAGCCGGCTTATAAAGCAGGGGCCAGCCAGCGTCGTCGTTGCCATACCCATAAAAAGCCGGCTGAGTTTATCAACCGGTAGAGCAGTTGCATAAGCCAGATACCTAATAAGCCCTGGTCTAAACCAATCCCGACCCACCAGGCCAGGGGTAAAAAAAGTAGCCACTGCATCCCCAGAGTCAACATCATCACCGTGCGTTGAGCGCCCGCGCCCATTAAGGCCTGGGCGAGCACTAAAGCTGCGGCATCCAGCACAATCATCACACCGGTTATCTGCAATGGGAGTTTACCCAGCACTACTAGCTCGCCACTGCTGAAAAATATCCCAAGTACCTGTTCGGGTATCACTAACATCGGCAGCGCCAGCACAAGTAAAAGTAACCATGCGACCCGCAGCGCATCCAGACCCCAGCGGTGGGCTTCGTTCTGAGCATCTCGGCCTAATGCCTCACCCACCAAGCTCATCGCCGCAACGCCAATCCCCACCCCCGGCAAAATTAGCAGCAGTGAAAGATTAATCAACACATGGCCAACCGCGACACTGGCCGTGCCTAGCTGGCTAAGTAACCAAATGAGTACCGCATAACCCGCTGCAAATAAAAACTGCTGCAAAGAGTGAGGAGCGGCAAGTACCAAGGTCGTACGCAGGGTGGCTAAGCAAGGCATGCGTGTCAAAAAATGCTGGACAAATGGGCTTTTTATGCTCACCCAGCACCAAACAATCAAGCCAATAAACAGCGATAGTGTTGTGCCAGCACCCGCACCACTCGCCCCCATTTTGGGTAGCCCGGCGAATCCATAGATCAACCCCGCACTGGCCGTCACATTAATCAAGTGAACCGCCACGATGATACGCAAGTAGAGATGCGTTTGCTGGCGACCGTTCCAGTAGCCACGAAAGCAGAGCGTTAGCGCAATGGCCATTAGTGACACCACCCGCCAACGAAAATAGTCAACGGCGACGCTTTGCACATCATCGGCTTGGCTAATCAAACCAATCAGCAGCGGTGCTTGCCACCAAGCCCAGACGGACAGCGGCAGGCCAACCACAAGCCCAATCACCAGCCCCGAGTTAAGCGGATGGGCAATATCCGCATGGGCAGCCCCCTCGCGCTGAGCGGTTTGTGACTGCACGCTGGAGGAGAGGCCAAACACAAGAGCGCTGAGCATAAACATGGCGTAACCGCCCACGCCAACACCCGCAAGCGCTACCTCGCCTAAATGCCCCACCAGTACGGCATCTATCAAGTTAAGCATGCTCTGGGAGAGCATGCCCAACATGATCGGAAAAGCTAAGCGCATGACCTTGCCATGGCGGCCAGGAACAAACAGCATTAATTAGCTCGGGTCGTAGGAGAGTACTGGTGAGAGCCAGCGCTCCATCTCCTCAAGGGGCATCTGTTTGCGCTCGGCAATGGCCTCGACCTGATCCCGGGTAATCTTACCGGTGGAGAAGTACTTCGACTGGGGATGGGCAAAGTACCAGCCGGAAACCGCTGCCGCAGGCCACATGGCGAAGTTTTCGGTCAACGCCAAACCGGTATTTTCGGTGGCATCGAGCAGCCGGAATAGCGTGGCTTTTTCGGTATGATCCGGGCAGGCAGGGTAGCCGGGGGCAGGGCGGATGCCCTGATACTTCTCAGCGATCAGGGCATCGTTGTCCAGCGTTTCTTCCGGTACATAGCCCCAAAACTCTTTACGCACCCGTTCATGCATGCGCTCGGCAAAGGCCTCCGCAAGGCGATCCGTCAACGCCTGCACCATAATCGCATTGTAGTCATCGCCTGCCGCCTCATAAGCTTTGGAGAGCTCATCAACACCGTGCCCGGTGGTGACAGCAAAGCCGCCAATCCAATCGGCTTTGCCGCTCTCTTTGGGGGCAATAAAATCGGCCAGGCTGTAGCAGATACCGTCGCGGCCTTTGGTGGTCTGCTGACGGATATGGAAGAGACGTTCGACGACTTCGCTGCGTGACTCATCGGCGTACACCTCGATGACATCATCATCAACACTATTGGCGGGCCACAGGCCGATAACACCACGGGCCTGAACGCGCTTTTCATCGACCAGCTTGCGTAGCATCACTTTGGCGTCTTCAAACAGGTTGCTAGCGGCTTCCCCGACGACCTTATCGTCGAGAATCTTGGGATACTTGCCCGCTAGCTGCCAGCTCATAAAGAAGGGCGTCCAGTCGATGCGTTCGATCAGTTCTTTCAGGTCGTAATCATCGAAGGTTTTTAACCCCAACATATTGGGCTCGGCGGGGGTGTGGTTGTTCCAGTCGGTGCGAAAACGCCGCTTGCGCGCCTGAGTGTAGTCAAGATCCGCTGCTTTGGGGCGGCGCTTGGCGTTACGCTCGCGAACCTTTTCGTACTCTTCACGGATTTCGGCGACGTAAGGTGTTTTTAAAGCAGGCGTCAATAATTTGCCCGCTACGCCAACGGCCCGGGAGGCGTCGGTCACATAAATCACCGGATGCTCATACTGCGGTTCGATTTTGACCGCGGTATGCGCTTTAGAGGTGGTGGCACCACCAATCAGCAGCGGTAGATCCATACCGCGTCGCTGCATCTCTTTGGCAACGTGCACCATTTCATCCAGAGAGGGGGTAATCAAACCCGAAAGACCGATAATATCGGCGTTATGCTCCTTGGCTGCCTGAAGGATTTTGTCGGCAGGCACCATGACGCCAAGGTCAATCACCTCATAGTTATTACACTGCAAGACCACGCCGACGATATTTTTACCGATATCGTGGACATCGCCTTTGACCGTGGCCATGACGATCTTGCCTTTGGCTTTGGTCTCTTCGCTCTTTTCGGCTTCGATATAGGGAATCAAGTAGGCGACGGCCTGCTTCATCACCCGCGCAGACTTAACCACCTGGGGCAGGAACATTTTTCCGTCGCCAAACAAATCGCCGACCACGTTCATACCGTCCATCAGCGGGCCTTCGATCACCTCAATAGGGCGTTCGGCCTCGGCGCGGGCCTGTTCGGTGTCATCCTCGATATACACCGTAATACCTTTAACCAGCGCGTGTTCGATACGCTTATTGACTGGCCAGCTGCGCCACTCAAGATCCTCTTTCTTAGCCGCGCCGCTGCCGTCGCCTTTATACTTATCGGCGATATCCAGCAGTCGCTCGGTGCCATCGCTACGCCGGTTAAGCACCACGTCTTCAACCGCATCGCGCAGCTCGGCGGGGAGGTCGTCGTAAACAGCGAGCTGGCCTGCGTTGACGATGCCCATGGTGAGGCCCGCACGGATGGCGTGATAGAGGAACGCCGAGTGAATCGCTTCGCGCACCGGGTTGTTGCCACGGAACGAGAAAGAGACGTTAGACACCCCGCCAGAAATCATCGCGTGGGGCAGGTTTTCGCGAATCCACTGGGTCGCTTCGATAAAATCGACCGCGTAGTTATTGTGCTCCTCGATGCCGGTGGCGATGGCAAAGATATTTGGGTCAAAGATGATATCTTCGGCGGGAAAGCCGATTTCATCGACCAGTAGGCGATAGGCGCGCTGACAAATTTCGGTTTTGCGGGCAAAGGTGTCTGCCTGGCCTTCTTCGTCAAAGGCCATGACGACAATGGCAGCGCCAAAGCGGCGGCATTTGGTCGCCTGTTCGCGGAAGGCGGCTTCGCCCTCTTTAAGCGAGATGGAGTTCACCACCGCCTTGCCCTGGACGCACTTGAGGCCCGCTTCGATAATCTCCCACTTGGAGGAGTCGATCATAATCGGCACACGGGCGATATCTGGCTCGCCGGCGATCAAGTTAAGGAAGCGCTCCATGGCTTCCTTGGACTCGAGCATGCCCTCGTCCATATTGATATCGATGACCTGGGCGCCGTTTTCGACCTGCTCCAGGGCGACTTCCAAGGCGGTGGTGAAGTCCTCTTCCACAATCAAGCGCTTAAAGCGCGCAGAGCCGGTGACGTTGGTGCGCTCGCCGACGTTGACGAACAGCGAGTCAGCCTCAATGTTGAACGGCTCTAGGCCTGATAGACGGCAGGCGCGGCTGCGCTCAGGAATTACCCGCGGCGTCATATCGCGAACCGAATCAGCAATGGCGCGAATGTGCTCGGGCGTGGAGCCACAGCAGCCACCGATAATATTCACCAACCCGCTGGCAGCAAACTCGCTGACAATCTCCGACATCTCTTCCGGCGTTTGATCGTACTCACCAAACTCGTTGGGCAACCCCGCGTTGGGGTGAGCGGAGACAAAGGTGTCTGCCTTGGTAGAGAGCTCTTCCAGGTAGGGGCGTAACTCTTCGGCGCCCAGTGCACAGTTCAAGCCCACTGAGAGAGGCTGAGCGTGGCGCACCGAGTTCCAGAAGGCCTCTGTGGTTTGACCCGAAAGCGTACGGCCAGAGGCATCAGTGATGGTACCAGAGATCATCACTGGTAAACGCTCGCCGCGGGTATCGAACAGCTCTTCCAAGGCGTAGATGGCCGCTTTAGCATTGAGCGTATCGAAGATGGTTTCGATCATAATCAGATCGGCACCACCTGCAATTAGCGCTTCGGCGGCTTCGTAGTAGTTCTCACGCAGCTCATCAAAGGTGACGTTACGCTTGGCGGGATCATTCACATCCGGCGATAGTGAGGCGGTGCGCGAGGTGGGGCCTAATACGCCGGCCACGTAGCGGGGTACACCGGTTTCGGCGGCCACTGCATCACACACCTCACGGGCTAGGCGCGCTGATTCACGGTTGAGTTCAACCACCAGCGATTCCATGCCGTAATCAGACTGTGACAGCTGAGTGCTATTAAAGGTGTTGGTCTCAATAATGTCGGCACCGGCTTCCAGGTAGTCACGGTGAATCCGCGTGACCACTTCGGGGCAGGTTAGCGCGAGCAGATCATTATTGCCTTTGAGATCCGAGGGCCAGTCGCTAAACCGTTCGCCGCGAAAATCTTCCTCGCTCAACTGGGCATTCTGCAGCATGGTGCCCATGCCGCCATCCAGAATCAGGATACGTTGGGCAAGGCGTTGGGTGAGGGTCGCGATCAAAGCACTATCAGCCATGGCAGGGGGAGTTCTCCAGCGTCACAGTCGTCAAAGGGGATGTTGTTATCGTCGGAAAAGCAGCATCTGTCGTTATAAGGCGCATAATGATAACAAAAGGGATGGCAAAAGGCGCCCCTACGGAGGCTATACGCAAGATAAGGAAAGATAATTAATAGTCGCTCGTAAAAAGAGCTGTTTAAAATAGCCGACTAAAACAGTCGGGATTGTGTCAGCGCGCTGTTTTGCTTACCATAGACACAAATGACATGTGAAGTGGCGCCGCCACTACCACGGGAGGAAGACAGCCCTCATGACCACGACTAGCGAAAAAGAAACCAGTGTCGATACCCAAGGTATTGATATTACAAACAGTGCGCAAGAATACTTGGCAGAACTGCTGGAAAAGCAGAACGTTGAGGGTATTGCCGTACGCATTTTCATTACCCAGCCGGGCACACCCTACGCGGAAACCTGCCTGGCTTACTGTCGTCCCGGCGAAGAAGAACCCACCGACGTTCTGCTTGAGCTCGAGAAAATCAACGTCTTTCTCGATAAAAACAGCTTAGCGTTTTTGGAAGAGGCGGTAGTGGATTTCAACGCCGACCGCATGGGTGGCCAGCTAACCATCAAAGCGCCCAACGCCAAGATGCCCAAGGTAAATGCGGATAGCCCGCTGGAAGACCGTATCAATTATGTGCTTTACAGCGAGATCAATCCTGGGCTGGCGGCCCACGGTGGCGAAATCAAGCTGGTGGAACTCACCGAACAGCAGTACGCGGTGTTGGCCTTTGGCGGCGGCTGCCAGGGTTGTGCAGCGGTTGATTTAACCCTGAAAGATGGCGTTGAGAAAACCCTGATGGAGCGCATTCCAGAGCTTGCCGGTATTCGCGACGTTACCGATCACAGCGATACCACCAACGCTTACTACCGCTGAATAAGCGATAGTAAGGCTCAAAAAGCCCAGCTTGAATCGCTGGGCTTTTTTACTACGTCTCCAGGTTGATTACTGGCCTGGCTCACTGCCCTGTTTTGAAAGTGCATCGGGTAGCGCCGTTAGCTGTGTTTGCAGCGCTTCCATGCGGCTCCAAAGCTTCTCTTGCCACGCTTGCTGTAGCGCAGCTTCGCGCTCGGCATGCTGCTGGGCTTGGCGATCTAATGCTGCCTTCGCCTCATCTAGCTGCTCGGTTAACACTTGTTGCTGCTTCTCCAGCGATGTAATTTGCTGCGTCTGCTCACCAAGCTGTTGTTCGCGCTGGCTAGCCTCCAGCTGCAGAGTGTGCAGGGCCTGCTGCTTTGCCTTTAGCTCCTGACTCAATGCCTCAATACGCTGCTCAGACTGCTGCAGACGTTTTTGGAAAGTCTTCTCTTCCTGGGCACGCGTCTGCTGAGCGCTATCCAGCATCGCCATCAGCCTTCCTTCGGCCGCCTCATGGCGCTGCTCCTCTTGTGCTAAACGCTGCTCCCACGCTACCTGCTGCTCGCTGAGGGCATTGCTATGCGCATCGCGCTGTGCATCTGACTGGTTCTCTAGCTGCTGCTGTACCTGCTTCAGTTGAGTTACTTCTTCTTGCGCTGTTTCAGCTTTTTGATGCCAGTGATGTTCGTTGGTTTGGCTAGCAGCCAATTCCCGGTTTAACGCCTCCATGCGCTGCTCCATATGACGCAAGTGCTCGGCGAGGGCGCTTTCGCGTTGCTCGGCGTTAGCGGCCTGCTGTTTTGCATCTTCTGCGAGCTGCTGTGCATCTGCAACCTGGCGATTGGCATCTTCGCGATAGTGAAGCAGCGTTTGATTCGCTACCTCCTGGGCCTCGCGCCATAGCTCGCTGGCCATGGTCACCACGACTTCCGGCACACCCTTGGGCGGCGGCACGTCGCGATTTTGCTCCCGCTCACTGCGCCACAAGCGGAAGTGATCACTAATCGTCGTGAAGCTGCCGGTGCCCAGCACATCGCGAATACGCTGCACGCTGGGCGTGTCGCCCCGGGCCAACAGGGCATCAATGGCTTGTTGAACATCGCTGTACTGAATGCCGTTGCGGGCCATGAAATGATCCTTCCTTGAGAGCTTCTGTAACCACCATTGTCGGGACTTGTCGTATAAAAGGCAATAATTACGTATTATGTAATACGTAATTTTATTTATGATAATGCACATAAATTCAAGATTACCCGTATTATCTTGAATTTATAGGACTACAGGAGCACACTTAAGGCCAGATAATGTAAATATCGGCTAAAAAGAAAAGAGTGGCGACGGACATGGCAAACGAGGTTATGACACCCACTGGTCAACTTCAGGTATTGAAAGAGCCGCCGAATGGCGGACGTATTAGCGCTCAAAACGATGCCCAGGCAGTGACCGCATGGCTTGAAGAGTACGTGGATAGCCCACAAACCTGGAAAGCGTACCGTCGCGAAGCGGAGCGACTGCTGCTCTGGCTCGCCAGCCAAGGGCACACGCTGGCCGATATCAATCGCGAAAAACTGCGCCGCTTTGAAGCCTTTCTCGCCGACCCACAACCAAGCGAGCAGTGGGTAGGGCCCTCCAAACCCCGCACGCACACGTCATGGCGGCCATTTCGTGGCGGTTTATCGCCCGCCAGCCGACGCCAAAGCCTGGTGATACTGCAAGGCATGTTTGCCTGGTTGGTGGAAGCAGGCTGGGTTCACCACAATCCGTTTCGCTTGATGCGCGATAAATCGCGGCGCCTGAATAATCAAACGCCGCGTGTTGAGCGCTATTTGGAAAGTGATTTGTGGGCGTGGCTGTGGGAGTGGCTGAATAGCCCGTTAGAGGCTGGGGAGGGCAGTCGTGCCCGTTTTGAACATTCACGACGGCGCTTTATCTTTGGCTTTGCCTATTTGCTGGCACCGCGCATTAGCGAGATGGCCGATGCGCGAATGGGGGATTTCCAGCGCAGCGAAGGGCGCTGGTGGTGGCATGTGGTGGGCAAGGGAAACAAGATGGCGCGCATTCCGTTGCCTGACGATATGCTTGATTGTTTGCGCCAGTGGCGCCATACGCTGGGATTGCCTGAATACCCTGAGCAGTTTGAAGCTGAAGCACCGGTGCTTCGCGCTCTGGATGGACAGCGTGGCCTGGGCCATAACCAGCTTTATCGGCTTATTCGCGCAACGTTTCAGCAGGCGGCACAAGCACTTGAAGATATCGACGGAGCACCGGAACATGTGACCGCGCTTAACCTGGCAACGCCGCACTGGTTACGGCACACATCGATCACCCATCAGGCTCAATCGGGCATTAGTCTGCGCCATCTGGCCGAAAGCGCTCGACACGCGCGCCTAGACACCACCTCACGCTATCTCCATAGCGAAGACAACGAGTGGCATCTTGAACAGCAGCGACATCGATTGACTGTTTCCGACACAACCTCCCTCAAGACACCTTCGAGCCGTTATAATGGCCACAATGAGTAACCCTATGACGCAAAATGTCAGTCGCCAATATTCAGCCAATTCCAATAGAGAAGGAAATAGCATGAGCACTTCCGGCGCCGAACAGGCCCAGCAAGAGCTAATCGAAGATTTCGAGATATTCGATAACTGGATGGATCGCTACCAGTACATTATCGATATGGGTAAGCAACTGCCTGACTTCCCAGAAGAGTGGAAGCTAGAAGAGTTTAAGATACAGGGCTGCCAGTCAAACGTGTGGATGCGCCATGAGGAGGAGGGCGATAAGCTGGTGTTCAAAGCGACCTCCGATGCCGCCATCGTATCCGGCCTGATTGCCGTATTGCTGCGCATTTACAGCGAACGCACCGCCGCTGAGATTCGTGCTACCGAGCCACACTTTTTGGCGGATCTGGGATTGGATAAGCACCTTTCACCTACGCGCAGCAACGGCCTGCACGCTATGCTGGAGAAGATCTACGCGGTAGCGCAGCAGAAGTAGGAAACAAGCTAGCGAGGGTGATGGTCACAGCAAGAGGGCGACGATCCCTTTTCGTCATCCTCGCGGCAAAGCTGTTCGCTGCGGCCACCGGGCACCGGATCCATACCGCCAGGATTGCCCGGGTGGCACTTAACGATCCGCTTAACGGCCATCCAGCCGCCCTTGATGGGCCCATGCACCTGAATCGCTTCAATCGTGTAGGACGAACAGCTCGGCCAGAAGCGGCAGCGCGGGCCTAAAAGGGGGCTGAGCGTATATTGATAGACTCTAACGCAGCCAATCATCACCTTCATCAATACCCAACGCGGGCCTGAGCGCAGGGCTGATATTAACCGAGTCATAGCTTGCATAGGCAGAACTAGGTTTTTTTGCCGTACAGGTCGTCAGGATCAATCAGCGGATTGCTGGTAATTGAGGCCTGCTCTCCATCCACGGCAATATAGAAACAGCTGCGCCGCCCGGTGTGGCAAGCAGGGCCTGTTTGTTCAACTTGCAACAACAGCGTATCACCATCGCAATCCAACGCAGCAGAAACAAGCTGCTGCTGCTGGCCCGATGACTCACCCTTGCGCCACAGTTTTCCCCGCGAGCGCGAATAGTAGCAAACACGCTGGGTGGTTAACGTCTCTTCCAGCGCCTCACGGTTCATCCAGGCCATCATCAACACTTCGTTAGTATCGTGCTGCTGAGCAATGGCAGGGATCAAACCATCAGCATTAAAACGCACCGCGGCTAGCAAAGTGGCCACAGCGGGAAGACTATCTTCTGGGGCAGCACGCTCGAGTTGCTTAAACAGAGCATCCGACGCGACGTGATCAAAACGGGACATAAATTTACTCGCTAACTGTTCGGCAGTCCTGACAAAGCCCTTGAAGCTCAATGGTTTGGCGCTCAACGTTAAAGCCCTGGCGTTTTGCCAGCGCCGCCAGTTGATCGCTTATCTCGTCCAAGTGCAGCTCTTCGACATAGCCGCAGTGACGGCAAATCAGTAGTTGAAAACCATGCGCATGCTCTGGGCAAGCGCAGGCCACGTAGGAGTTCTGTGACTCAATGCGATGCACCAAGCCTTGATCAATCAAGAACTCAAGCGCCCGATAAACCGTCGGGGGGCGGGCAGCCGCATGCTCAGTAGAGAGCTTATCGAGCAGGTCATAGGCTTTTAGCCCGCCGCCATTTTCGGCGATCATCTCCAGCACGCGTCGGCGAATAGGGGTGAAGCGGACGCCGCGGATATGGCACTGAGACTCCGCCTGCTGTAGTAGTGTACTCGCTTGGGTCATGGGCAACTCGTTGAACGTTGTTAGCCTAGGCTCTCGTTAGTAGTCTACGCGCCGGTGGAAGCGGTGTCAGAGCTTTCTACCGATTCGCTGTCTACCAGCTCACTTTGTCGCGCAAAATGGTGCTGGGCAAAAGCTACCCGTTGTTTAGCGGGCACGCCATCGGGTTGACGTTCAATCAGATCGAGGCGACGGCGCAAACCTTCACCATTGGTCATTTGAATAGCCAAGCCAGGCCTGGCGTTGAGCTCAAGCAGCATCGGCCCGTATTTACGATCCAGCACCATATCAGTACCCAGGTAACCTAGACCGGTCATTTCATAACAACCCGCCGCTAAGTTAAGCAGCGTTTCCCACTGGGGAACGACCAAACTTGCCAGATCGTGCCCCGTGTCCGGATGACTAAAGCAAGGGCGGTCAAACTGAACGGCGCGCAGGGCAGCCCCGGTAGCGATGTTCAAGCCAACGCCTACCGCCCCTTGGTGCAGGTTTGCTTTGCCGTCGGATGCTGCGGTGGAAAGGCGCATCATGGCCATCACCGGGTAGCCCTTGAAGACGATAACCCGGATATCAGGAACACCTTCATAGGTGTAATCCATCAGGCTTTCATCGAAATTAATCAGTGTTTCAATCACCGCCACATCAGGCGAGCCGCCCAATGAGTAGAGCCCTGACAGAATATTCGACACATGTCGCTCAACGTCGGTAAGAGAGAGCGTGGTACCACTAGGCTTGATAAAGGCGTTATCTTCGACCTTTTCAATCACCAGGATGCCCTTACCGCCGCTTCCCTTAGCAGGCTTGATGACGAAGCCCGCGTGCCCCGTGAGCATGGCGCCAATATGCTTAACGCCAAATTGGGTTGTTACGGTGCCAATCAGCTCGGGCGTGGTAATCCCATACTGCTGAGCCAGTAGTTTGGTTTTAAGCTTGTCATCGACAAGGGGATAGAGACGGCGGCTATTATATCGGCCAATGTAGCGAATATTACGCCGATTCATGCCGATAATACCTTTATCCCGCAGGCGCGTGGGCCACGTCCAATTCTTCAGCCAACTCATGAGGGCTTCTCATCGTCAGTGATCGGCTTGAAGCGACGCAGCTCCAATAAACGGTAGCCGGTGTAATTGCCCAGCAGCAAGATCAACGCCATCAATATCAACTGAACGCCCAGGAAGTTGAAGGTGATATGACGTACCCAGGGATTATTCATCGCCAGGTAGGCAAGGATAGCCGTGATCAAACTGCCGCCGCCTTGGATTAGCACCTGCTTAGGGCCTTCCTCTTCCCAAAGTATCGACATCCGCTCGATGGTCCAGGCCAGGATGATCATCGGGAAGAAGGTGATCGTTAAGCCAGCACTGAGCCCCATGCGGTAGGCCAATACGGTGAAGATCGAGATAATCGCAATCACCGTTATGATCACCGCCGAGACCCTGGCCACCAGTAATAAATTCAAGTAGGAGAGATAGTTACGAATAATCAGACCGACGGCAACGATAAGCAGGAAGCCAATCAAACCCGTAGGAAGGGTGGTTTGAATGAAGGCGAGGGCGATCAGCACCGGCATAAAGGTACCGGACGTTTTGATGCCCACCAGCACACGCAAAAACACCACCATTAACGCACCAATGGGAATCAGCAAGATAGTTTGGAATAGCGCTTGCTCCTCCAGTGGCAGGCTGTGAATGGAGAAATTCAGTAGCGTATCTTCAGAGTAGTGGTTGCGCACCGCCGCCGAAGCAGGCTGGTCATGGGTCATCATTGAGAAAGAAACCCGTGAGTTGGTGCCGCCCTGAACTTCTAATACCGCTCGACCACCGGTTTCCCATAGCAGCAGGTTGTCAGGCTTACCTTGCTCACCCGTCAGTGGATGGAAAATTGACCATTCTTCACCTGACTCGTTAAACACCTGAATCCAACTGCTAAGCGTTTGGCGACGACGACCATCTTCCAGAAGCAGGCCGCTCACTTCACGCGCTAATACGCCTGCCTGGTTTAGCAACCGCACCACCAAAGCCGCCGGATTCTCTTGCGTCAGCAGCAGACGGGCATTTTCAGATTGACGCTCGCCGTTAATATCACGTATTAACTCACGGGCGAAGGTGGCGTTATTGGCACTGCGCGCCCAGGCTTGTTCGATAAGCTGATTAGCCGCAGTGTCATAGGGGCTTTCCCAAGGCGTTGTGACGGGGATTTCAGGGGGTGTCTGCACCGGCGAGCGAGCATCTTGAGATACCAGCATCTGAACCGAGTAGTATAATGTTTGGCTACCCACTGCTTCACGAATAGTCCAGCGGGCGGTGCGGCCTAAATCATCCGCCTGATAAGCAAGCCCATACCCTGATGATGCGGTGTTTTCAGTCAGTACACGGTAGCCTGCCTGATGGGAAGGCAACGCCAAGTCGACCTGGACGGGGCCGTCCTGAGCATTAAAGGTAATGCCCGCCTCAATCTCCCACACCTGGCGCTGTTCACCAGGCAACCATGGAATTTCAAACTGCACATGGCGGTGCACGCTGGTCGCTACGCCCGCGACTAGCAAAAGGCCGACAATAATATAGAACATTAACCGTGACATGGAGATTCCTTTCCTCGTGAAGCGTCAGAGCGGTTACTCTTCGCTATCGTCTTCGTCAACTGCTTCATCTTCAGCAGCTTGGTCCGCTGGTTCGCCACCAGGAAATTCGGGGCGCTCATGCAAGTAAGTATCGGCTACATCAATTACCGCAATATCCATCAAAAAACGCCGTCCTAGCAGCACTGGATAATCAAGATGAGAGCGGTCATTGAGGGTAAATTCGACATTTTCACGAATCGGCCCTAGAGTCATTAACAGAGAAATGACGGGGCGTGACTCTTCGCCAGAGGCTTGAACAATGCGCACTCGGCGCACGATAGGCGCTTCAACCCACTCATCGCGCTGCGACTCAACCGCCACGTCGTCGTCGTTCAGCGCCAACTTGAAGCGCACCCAATCTTCACCGTCACGCTCGAAGCGAGTGATCTCGGCAGCAGAAAGGGACGAGGTGTTGGCTCCTGAATCGACTCGCGCTTTGAGGTAGGTGCCAAGGCTTGGTAAGCCAACCCATTCGCTGCGGCCCAGTAACGTTTTAGTGGTCAAGCTCTCATCAATCTCACACTCTTCACGTATGATGACCGGCTCTTCACCGCGAGCTTCCAATTGCTGTACGTCTTGGCGGAGGTAACGCAATAAACTGCCCACTTCACGCATATCAGCGGTCAATGCCTGCTGGTGATCAAGCTGGCGTTGCTGCAAATTAATGCGGGTGTCACATTGTTGCGTTAGCTGGCTCTCTAACTCCAGGATACGAGAATTGAATGAGGCTTCGCTTAAAGGGGGCGGTTGATTCGTTTCCGGCTGGGTTGCTGCACAGCCTGCGATCGAAAGCGACAAGCCAGCGATAAGCCACAAAACACCTGGGCGCATAACGAGAGATATCCTTGGACAATAGGTTGGGGAATGATAAGGAGATGGGGGTCTAGTGTCCAACGCCATCATCGCTTTTGGAGCACCTATTTTATCTAATTTAACATAATATATATTAAACGAACCAGTGAGGCCGCTATGGGTAAAATTGCGCTCGTCAATTTCAAAAAAGGCAGCCCGCATATTTAGCAGGCTGCCTTCTGATCTATCACGTAGTCTATCTCACGCTAGCACGATTTACTCTGGGGCTGCGTACGAGCCATCTTCCTGGTGAACTTCATTACCTGTGATCGGTGGAGTAAAGACGCAGGCAACCGTCATGCCCTTCTCTTTGCCACGCAGCAAGTGTTCATCATGCTGGTCGAGTAGATAAATGTCGCCTGCTTTGATCGGCCAGATTTTACCGTCAGCCAGGGTTTCAACTTCGCCTTCACCTTCGTAGCAAAACACTGCTTCGTAGTGATTTTTGTAATGGATATGTGTCTCGGTGCCTGGAAAAATGCGGGTAATATGGAACGAAAAACCTGCATTATCGTTGGCCAGAACAAGGCGCGTGCTGTCCCAGTTACCATTTTCAGCGGTCACTAGGCGATCTGTTTTACGCGCTTCATCAAGATTACGAACGATCATAGGAGTACTCCGTTGCAAAACGACTGGCGACTACCAGCCGCTATATCCCTAACTAAAAAACTGTGAGCTACTGCTTCAGCGTAACGCTTAATACTACCGCCAGGTTATTCGCTAGCAACAGCTTTAACGCACATTTCGAGAATATCCAAACCTTCCAGCAGGTCATCATCGCTAATGGTTAGCGGGCATAGGCACTTAACCACTTCACCATCCTGGCCACTGGTTTCAATTACCAGACCATGCTCAAAGGCTTTACTGGTAATTTTATCGGCAATATCACCCGACACAACGTCAATACCGCGCATCAAGCCACGACCACGTTCAGTGGCAGGCATGCCGTGCTCCGTTAACAGCGCTGCTAACTTCTGGAAGCGCTCTTCTACAATACGCCCTTTGCGCTGAACATCACGCTCAAAGGTGTCATTAGTCCAGTATTTTTTCAACGCAGCGGTGGCGGTCACCATCGCCAGGCTGAAACCACGGAAAGTGCCGTTATATTGACCCGGTTTCCATTTATCCAGCTCTGGGCGCATCAACACATGGGCAAATGGCAGGCCAAAACCGGAGAGCGATTTCGAGTTGGTAATAATGTCGGGCGTAATACCCGCGTGTTCGAAGCTAAAGAACTTACCCGTACGGCCACAACCTGCCTGAATATCATCGATAATCAGCAGAATGTCGTGGGCACGGCAGATCCCTTCGAGACGCTTCAACCACTCCAAGCCTGCAACGTTAATACCGCCCTCGCCTTGCACGGTTTCAATGATGACACCCGCTGGAATATCCAAACCGCCAGATTTGTCGCTGAGCAGCTTTTCAAAATAATCCAGGGTATCGGTATGCTCACCCATGTAGCCATCGTAAGGCAGGAAGCTAGCACCCTGGGTGGGTATGCCACCCGTGGCTTCACGGAATTTACGATTACCCGTGGTCGCCAAAGCCCCCATGGTGACGCCGTGGAAACCATTGGTGAAGGTGACAATGTTGTGACGGCCTTTAGCCACACGAGCCAAGCGGATAGCGGCCTCTACGGCATTGGTACCGGTTGGGCCAGGCAGATGCACTTTATAATCCAGCCCGCGTGGCTTGAAAATAACTTCTTCCAGCGTTTCAAGATAATCACGCTTGGCATTGGTCCACATATCCAAACCGTGAACAACACCGTCAGTCGACAGGTAATCAATCATCGCCTGTTTCATATGCGGATTATTGTGGCCGTAGTTCAGCGTGCCCGCGCCGGCGAGGAAATCAATGTACTCACGGCCATTCTCATCGGTTAGGCGCGCATTTTGCGCTTTGGTAAATACCACCGGAAACGAACGAGAATAAGTACGTACATTGGATTCCATGCGTTCAAGCGTCTGGGTCTGCATTAGCGACCTCCTTGGTTGATCATTTTAACTTTAGGCATTACTTGCCCGAAGCAACATGAGCGGGAAAAACGGTAAGTCCGATACGTGTATCTAGCAAAACGACGTATTAGATGCGATCTGTTTGGAACGGGCCGATACGAACCAGGTTTTCCGGGTCATGCTCTCCTCCGAGCTGTTCGGTAGAGAAGTATTCGCGGCTATTGAGCGGCGCATGCCAGCGTGCCGCCAAGCGACGGAATAAGCCCCAAGAGGCTAGATTGTCAGGGGTGATGGTGGTTTCAAGGTGATGCACATCATCAAGCTCAGGGCGGGACATAATAGCCTCGACCAAGCGTCGCGCTAGCCCTGTACCACGTGCTTTTTCACCGACAGCCACTTGCCATAAAAAGTAGGTGTCTGGAGCATTATCCTTAACATAGCCAGAAACAAAACCAACGATTTCGCCCTCTTCATTGGTAGCCACTGCGCAGGTATCACGAAACTGAGTCGCCAGTAGCAAGTAGGCGTAGGCTGAATTCACATCCAGCGGAGGGCAAGCTTTGACCAGCTCGTAAACTCCCCAGCCATCATCCGCATTGGGTTTGCGAATAAACAGCGGCATCTCCGCATGACCCACAACAGCATCAGCCACCGTTGGCCTAGCAAGGTCAGCAGAGGGGGTAAAAGGTTGTGTCGGCGTACTCATAGTTATGCTTCGCTGTAGCGAATTTGATGTTCATTATAACAGCTGATTATGAGCAATTCAAAAATCATATTATTCTACACCTCGCTTTCCATAATTTTTTGTTATGATCGAGTAGCATAACCACCGCTCGCCGCTATCTCTTTTAGAATAGTGCAAGTAGCCTACAAAAAAAGGCGCGCCCATGAGCACGCCTTCACTTTTAATATGCTTATCTGCGTGTCAGCGTACGCAGCGTGACGAACTCCTCGGCCCCCGTTGGGTGGATGCCTACGGTGCGGTCAAAGTCCAGCTTGGTAAGGCCAGCTCTTACCGCGATAGCAATTCCCTGAATAATTTCACCCGCGTCATCTCCGACCATATGGGCTCCTACGACTACATCGGTAGCATCGTCCACGACCAGCTTCATTAAGGTGCGCTCTTGGCTACCTGATAGGGTGTGCTTCATGGCGCGAAAATCGGTGCTATACACACGAATATGGGTGAATTTTTCCCGCGCGGCCTCCTCGGAAAGACCCACGGTACCGATGTTGGGATGGCAAAAAACGGCGGTAGGGATCGTAGTGTAGTCCAACGGCTTGGGAACCGTATCGGCAAAGTGGGCGTCGACAAGCTGCATCGCCTCAGCCAGTGCTACCGGTGTTAATTCCGGCCCAGCCGTCAGGTCGCCCAAGGCTAAAATTGAAGGCAGCGCTGTTTCAAACCGCTCGTTTACGGGGATTTTACCCGCCTCATCCAGGCATAGGCCCAACGCTTCCAGCCCTAGCTCACGGATATTCGCCTTGCGCCCTGTGGCTGCGAGCACCACATCGACTTCAAGCACGTTGCCGTTGGTAAGGTGAACATTGTAGCCGTCTTGGCTGCGCTCAATACGCTCGATGTTAGTGTTGAAATGGAGGTTGACTCCCTTTCTTTCCATTTCCGCGCAGGTGAACTCGCGAACCTGTTGATCAAAGCCTTTTAAAAACAGCTCGCCACGGTAGATGAGGTGCGTCTCGCTGCCCAGACCATTAAAGATACTCGAAAATTCCACCGCAATATAGCCACCGCCAAGCACTAAAAAGCGCTCAGGAAAAGTATCTAGATCAAAAATCTGATTGGAATCCAGTGCGTGTTCACTGCCAGGAAAATCGGGTACCCAGGGCCATCCACCAGTAGCCAGAACGATTTTTTGTGCAGTCACCGATATATCGCCATGCTCGCCGCTTAAGGTCACCGTGTGTGCATCGGCCAAGCGTGCTCGTGCATTGAAGAGCGTTACTCCAGCGCCTTCCAGCATGCGCTGATAAATGCCATTCAGACGTTTGATTTCACTGATTTTGTTGTCGCGCAGTGTGGCCCAATCGAAGCTGGCGGGGCCAGGCAGCTGCCAGCCAAAACCTGCCGCATCATCAAAACTGTCATGGAAATGGGCAGCGTAGGAGTAAAGCTTCTTGGGCACACAGCCAACGTTGACACAGGTTCCGCCCAGGTAGCGATCTTCGGCAATGGCCACTTTGGCGCCGGTAGCCGCGGCCATACGTGCGGTGCGTACACCACCAGAGCCTGCGCCAATAACCAGAAGGTCATATTCGTATTCAGAAACGTCTGCCATGATTTGCTCCTGGGGAGTTAGAATTCGTATGAATCAATATCGGGTTGCCCATTGGTCAAGTGCAGTGGTTGACCTGACTACCCGGGAAGGTTAAAACCTTCTGCTGCTATTTTGTACTGGCCTAGGTTATACAAGGCCTAATTCCACCCTGAGTAGGGCTTTGATAACCCGCTTATCTACCAGCGACTTAACGCCCTTTAACTTTTCTGGAGACGCTATGTCTGACCCTATTGCGACGCTACTCGACAATAATCGCGCCTGGGCTGAGCGTATGTGCGAAGAAGACCCCGACTACTTTAAGCGCCTTTCGAACCAGCAGAACCCCGATTATTTATGGATTGGCTGCTCCGACAGCCGAGTACCGGCGAATCAAATTATTGCACTCCCGCCTGGGGAAGTTTTCGTACACCGCAACGTCGCCAACTTGCTACACCACACCGATATGAACGCCCTCTCGGTGGTTCAGTTCGCGGTAGATGTTCTTAAAGTCAGCCATATCATGATTGTCGGTCACTATGGCTGCGGGGGCATTAAGGCCGCCATGATGGGAGGCGAATGTGGCGTGGTGGATTACTGGCTGCACTCAGTGCGCGAACAGTACAACCATCACAGGAATTCGCTTGACCACCTCCCACTGGAAGATCAAATCGATCGCATGTGCGAGCTCAACGTGAAAGCCCAGGTAAACAGTTTGTGCCGCACCAAAATTTTGCAGCGCGCTTGGCAGCGAGGTCAGCAGATTTCGGTGCATGGCTGGGTCTACGGATTAAGCGATGGCCGCGTTAAAGATCTTAACTGCACCGTAAGTGGTTTAGAACAAGTGGAAACACTTTACCGTATTGACCGCATCCAGCAAGGCGATTAAGCACTCCCCCAATGCCTACCGCTACGCTTAGTCGTAGCGGTAGGCACGATGGCAACTCTTACAGCTCGCGCCCACTTCTGAAAGCGCTCGGGCAGTGTTTCGAGTATCCTCTTGCTCGGCTACATCAATTAAATTAGCGATTTTATCCTCCAGATCGCTAAAACCGGCGGCGAACTCACCCCACTCTTCCCATATGGATGCCCGCGCTTCAGAACCACTGCCGTGGGTGCCCTCAATAAACGCAGGTAGCAAACGATCAGCGCTGGCACGCTCTTGCAGCTCAAGTAACCGCGGCATTGCAGCCTCAAGATCTTGATTATTGATTAGATCAAAGCGCAGCTGACGCACCAGACTTTCAATATCTTTAAGCTCTTCTCGGCGCCAAACCACGGCTTCGCGCTCACTTGCGAATGGCGTGTCGCTGACGGCTTGGGGCATGGCCAGGGCGCTCGTTTCCTCGCCTGCCCAAGCCAGCGGCGTGCAGAGCATTAATGCTAAAGCGCTGGCTGCCGTGCCGCGGGGGGAAGCCCACTTCAGGTAATGGCGTTGCTGCATAATGGCTTCCTGTCGATGATTCGGTAGTCAAAGGTTTAGTGCGCACGTTTTAACCTATCGGGCAGGTGACACCCGTACCTTTTAAGCCGCAGTAGCCATGAGGGTTTTTATCCAGGTACTGCTGATGGTAAGCCTCTGCGTAATAAAATGTTTCTAGCGGCTTAATCTCAGTAGTGATTGCCCCTCTGCCCGCTTTGTCGAGCGCCTGTTGGTACGCTGCCGCACTCTGCTCGGCTACCGTTTGCTGCGCTTGGCTGGTGGTAAAAATGGCGGAGCGATACTGCGAGCCAATATCGTTCCCCTGGCGATTGCCCTGGGTCGGGTCGTGCCCTTCCCAGAAAACCTGCAACAACGTTTCCAGCTCGACTTGCTGTGGGTCATAAACCACCCGTACCACTTCGGTGTGGCCAGTACGCCCCGTGCATGTCTCGTCGTAGGTGGGGTTAGGTGTCTCACCACCGGCATACCCCGCCGCAGTGACATAGACTCCTGGCAACTGCCAAAACAGGCGTTCAACGCCCCAGAAACACCCCATGCCTAGCACGATCTCCTCGTGGCCTTCGGGAAACGGAGGATGTATCGAGTGCCCATTAATGGTATGCACCTGACTGGTTTCTATGGGCGTATCACGTCCAGGCAGTACACGGCCTGAACCTGAGCTAGCGTTTGAAAATAGTGACATATCACCCTCACTTATTGCTGCTGAATGATTTCAGGATTACCGGAACGGGTAAAGGTGTAGATTAAGTCCACCGCTTGGTTGGTACCCGAGACGGCCTGTACATAAAGGTTACGCCACAGCGTGTAGCGTAGTGTTAGTTCGGCAATTGGCGAGAAAATTCCCACACCGTAACTAATTCTAAGATCATCGGTGAGTTGGCCACTGACAGCGACTTGGCTATCATCGCCAGCCCCAGTGGTGTCCAGAGTTAAGTCATCAATGCCGAAGGCTTCACCAATGGAACCAACCGCCCCACCGGTGCGCCCTAACGACATGCCTATCAGCGCGGTAGTCAGTGCGCTATCCACACCGCCCCCAGAAGCATCAGGTGCGCGACCCCGTAACAGGTAAGAGAGCGCACGGGATTCATCCATCGCCGGTTCAGAAAAGATCAGTACGTTCGGAGATTCGGCACTACCTGTTACCCGCAAGCCCGCAATAACGTCATCTTCGGTAATGTCAGGGTTGCGAATGGCCTCGAAGTCGAGCGTAGGTAGACCGGGTGGCCCACTAAACAGCAGTTCACCGCGGCGGATAACCAGGTCTTGGCCGAAAGCCTGGAAACGACCATCGACCAAATTAACGTCGCCGAATAACTGTAACGCGCCGCTGCTTTGGCGAATTTCCAGCGCACCTCCCAAGCCAGATTCCAAGCCGTAGGCTGAAATTTGCATATCGCTACCCAACGTTAAGGTCACCAGTACGTCAATGGCCATACCGGTGGCGGCAAGCTCGTCCGCGGCACTTGGATCATCCTCATTGGCAGCCGCTCGCTGAGCCTCAATTTCGGCCTGGCGATCATCGCGCTCGGTAATAATCACTTCATCGCCACTTGGGGTGACTGCTGATGAGGGCATATCGCCAATTTCAAGCCGTGCCCAGGGTAAATTCACATCCCCCCTCACTTGCAGCCTTTCCGGCGTGACCCGGATACGGATATCAGGCGCTACTTCAAGACGTCCAAACTGGGGCAAAACGACCAGGATAGGCTCCTGCTCAGCATTCAGATCGACGCCAATCCGCCAATCATCACCGCTTGGCCAATATGCATCACCGGTGATTTCCAAACGCCCGCGCTCAGCGGCCAAGTAGCCGTCAATATCCCCCTGTTCACCGTCGAAAGAGACCACCAGTTCGCCACCCTGAATATCGACAGGAATATCCGGACCACTTACCCCTATGCCGCGCAGTCCAAGCTGGCCTTGCAAGTCAGGCGCGGCGGTGGTGCCGGTAATTTGGACGCTGCCCGTTAAATCGCCCTCCAGTCGCTCCATTCCTACCAACATAGGTCGATAGGGTTGCAGCGAAACATCTTCTGCACGCAGCTCGCCAGTTAACGCGCCGGCCCCCAAGGGATCATTAACCGCTAGGTCCAAGTTGATATCGCCTGCTTCGGCAAGCGAAAGTGACACATTGGCATTCGCCTGGGCTTGGTTGGCCTCGATCTGAGCGTCTAAACTGACTTCTGGCAGTTGCACCGGCTGGCCATAATCATTAACGGCGGTAATGGCGAGTTCGCTAAGAATTTGTAGATCTGCCTGCCACTGGGCACCCCCTTGACGCCAGTTGGCAACAAGATCCGCGGTTGTATCCCCCTCTAACTGCCACTCTTCAGGCAAAAAGGGCTCCAGCATTTCCATTGGCACTTCACGTACCGAAAGCACGGCGTTGCCCTGTTGCGCAGAGGCAGTGATCTCCTCTTCAGAACAGACTAGCCCACCTTGCTCCCGGCGCAGGCAGAACGGCGAAAGGCGCGCCTGACCATTGGCCAGGTCATAGCGCAGGTCTACAGGCGCTTCAAGACGAATATCCCCCGCCTCTGAATCAACTTCCAGTGGCGTTACGCGGGCTTGGTAAAGTTGGCCTTGCTGGTCAAAGCGGCCTTCCAGGGCAATCAGCGCACGGCTTAAAGCGCTGTTGTCTGTGCCCTGGGCAGTCAGTTCAAGCTGATGCTCAGAGAGGCGCCCGGCCAAATTGGCCTCTATGTTTGCAAGGGCCTGCCCCCCAGCATTGACGTTTTGTAGTGCGAGCTGTACGTCGAGGGAGGGATCCTCAATGCCCTGTACATCAGCATCTAGGACAAGCCGTTCAATACGATTCTGACCAAAACGCACGCCATCACCCTGTAAATTGGCGAGTAATTGTGGCTGATTAAAACTACCGCTGGCTTCTAGCGTACCGACGATAGTGCCCGCCAAGTCTGGCGATAGTGTTTGCAACTGGCGTAGTGCAATGTCCGCGTTTAACGACATGGCTTGTTCGCTAATTTGCCCCTCTGCTGTTAAGCGATTCTCTCCCTGGGTAAACAGCAACTCGTCAATCTCCAGCTCCAGGTTGCTGTTAGCATCAAAGGCCGCTTGCAGGGTTAGCGGGTAGTCGCGCAGTTCACCGTCAATCGCTAAGTTGGGCACGCTAACCGCCCACTGATCCTCTTGCTGACGCAGCGTAAGCTCGATATCGCCGTTTAAATTACCCTCAAGCTGATCCACGAAGTGGGCAGGGTTAAACTGATCCAGACGAATAGTGGTGTTGACCTGTAGCGGTGCAACCCAACTGATGTTCCCTTCGCTGCGCAGGGAGCTTTCGTCGACTGCGAGGATAAGCGGTTGCCAGCTAAACTGCTCGAGATTGCCCTCTCCGGTGACGTTAATTTGAATGCGCGGCAGGCTCGGGCCCTCAACCGCCAGAGCCAATTGAGCACTATAATCGCTCAGGCTGCCGGTTACCTGTAGATCCAGGTCATCGACTATATAGGCTTGGACTGTCTCTTCTTCAGTGCTGTCATCGACGCTTTCATTGCTACTCTCATCTGCGCTGACAGGCAGCGGCCACTGAACTTGGTCACTTTGTAGCTGCAGTTGAAACGGCAGCGTCGGGGCGAGTGCGTCGACTTGCCCCCTCAAGGACGCATTGACCGCGCCAGAGGCATCCAACTGCGCTTCAAGCGCATCCAGTGGGCCAGACAGCGTTAAGGTTAAAGCTTCGCCACTTAGCTCAGGGTATATCTCAGGTAAAAACAGTTTGACGCCCAAGCGAGCTTCGAGTGGGTAGTTGCCGGTTAGAGTGGCGTTCGCGGTTAATTCAGCCTCAGCATCCGGGGTAACAACGGAAAGTTCGGTTACTTCGACGTTATCACCTTCGGTTAACAACCCAAGCCGCAGTCGCTCGACGCGGTATTCGGTAGCCCCTTCCAATCGAAAATCGTTGAGCGTGAATTCAGGTAACTGGATATCAACCGGTAGCGTAATCTCTGGTAGTTCAAGGGGCTCGCGTTCTTCAAGCTGCTGCTCTGGTGATTCCACCGACGCCACGGCTTCTTGGGGTGGTTGGTTGAGCAAGATAGCGGCATCGATGGCTTCAGCATAAAGCGGCGTTTCAATGCCCTGGGTTAGCAGAACACCCGGGGAAGGTGGCAAATAGACACGTGGCTGCTCCAAATGGGTTGGCGAGAGGCGTACTGTGTTTCCTTCAGCGGTGGCTGCCGAGCTTAACGAGCGCCACGCTACTTCGCTACCATCGGCAAGCCTGAGGTTAACATCGTCCAGCAACAAAGAACGTAGTTCGATGGGGAAAGGAAAACGAATAGCCAGCGGGCTCTCTTCCTCTTCGGGAGGTGGCGCTTGCTCACTGGATGGGCCTAGCTGGATGTCGGCGCCCACCACACGCAGTGTGTCGATGCATAGGCGCCCTGACAGAACACAGTCATCTGCCCACTGGAGTTCGAACTCATCCACGGTTATACGGGTTTCGCCTAGCTGTAGCTGGAAATCTTCGAGCTGGAAATGGTCGAGCAAGCCGCCTTCATGATGCGTGTAGGAGAAAAAATCACGCTGCTCCCCCTGCGAGAGCAGCACCCCAGTGCCCCAGGGGGATAACGCCACCCCGACAATCAGCGCCACAATACCGAACAGCCAAATAGGCAACACGATTACAAGACGCACAAGGCTCCAGAACAGTAGCCAGGCACGATACTTTGGAGACAACATACGGCGTTTATCAGACGCAGCTGGTTCAACCTGAGACAAGTCTCTCTCCTAGAATTCCGGTCCGATAGAAAAGTGCAAACGCCAATCGTCTTCGTGGTCAAAAGGGTGGGCGATGTCAAAACGAATTGGCCCCACCGGCGAGACCCAACGTACCCCGACCCCGGCGCCCGTTTTCAAATCATTAGGCCCCCAGTTATCAAACGCATCGCCGTTATCTATAAACGTGGCCCCCCACCAATCCCCCGTCACGCGACGCTGATACTCCAGGGTCGAGGTGAGCATTTGCTGCCCACCTCGCAGTCGGCTCTCGTCGTTGCGGGGAGATAAGCTCTCATAGGAGTAACCACGCACACTGCGGTCGCCACCCGCGAAAAAGCGCAGCGATGGCGGTATTTTGGCAAAATCATCGGTTTCAATGGCGCCTAAGCTAATACGTGCCAAGAAGCGGTTATCGTTGCCAATCATGCGGATCCACTCCATATCCCCCGTGATACGAGCGAATGTCGCATCCGAACCCCAAACGGTATCCGAATACTCTAACGAGAGCTGCTGGCGATCACCCCATAACGGAAAGCGCTGAGGGCGTGTCCGCGTACGCGACCACTGAATACCTGGATAAAACAGCCATACTTGATCCGCTTCGCCGCCCTGTTCAAAGTCTTCATAAGTAGTGCGGAAATAGATCGTTTGCACCCAATCGTTATCAAACTCCCAACGCCGGGCTAGCTCGACAGTGCCTTCTAACGACTTGGTGTCGCTGTCATCGACATTACGAACCCCGTACTGAAGCCGATAGCTGTCGCGAAGCGGGTCTTCCAGTGGCACATTATATACCCCGGTAAAACGCTGCTCTGGGGCAGATAAATAGAGGTCGTGATCAAGGCTATGACCAAAGCGGTTAATCCATGGTTGATCCCAACCAAAGCGCAGCCGTGGCCCTACATCGGTGGCGTAACCAATACCCACTTCAAACTGATGGCGATCAGCAGGTTCAACACTGACATCGATAGGCAATTGGGTATCACTGGGCTTATTAAGACTTAGCGCGCTGGCCAAAGCAGCACTGGTGACTCTCGGGCGCTCCGGCTGAGAGGCGGTGGCTTCACTCCACCAGGGGGCACCACCGCCAGGAGGAGAAATAACCAACTCTTGGGCGGTCTCAAGGCGCGGACGCACCGAGACCGAGCTAAACCAGCCGGTTTCCGCAAGCGACCGATTATAGTCTGCCAGGGTCTGCGCCAAATAGGGGTCGCCCGTCTCGAAGGGCTGCATGCGACGCAATCGATCAAGCTCAATATGGCTTCCGGTAATGGAGGATTCACCAAATTGGTAGCGTGGGCCACTGTCAAAATCCATATACAGGCGCGCACTTTGCAGATACGGACGCACTTCCATGCGTCGATCGGTAAACCCCCAGTCAAAGTAACCGCGCTCAATAGCCAGCCCAGAAAACTGGCTGCTTAATCGATCCCAGGGGGCGTGCCGCAACACATCCCCTTCTTCCAAGGGAAAGTCCTCTACGGCCTGTTGGAAAGGTGGGTCTTCACTCGCATCGCCTTCCACATTGATTGACAGAATTTCAATTTCAACCTGAGGGCCGGGCTCGATTTCCAGCCACGCACGTTTATCAGTGGCGCGCTCAAGGGTTATCTCGGGTTCGTAATAGCCGTAAACACGCATTGCTTCCTCGGTGCGTCGGCGGATCTCACCCTCTAAACGCACCTCGGTATATTGTGCCGCATCGATATTCTGTAAGTAGGCTTGGATGTTGCCTTCGACCTCATCGGAAACACCCGTGACAGTCGCTTCTAATGCCCATGCGCTAGGTGATACGCATAACAGCGGTAGCACAACAGTAACGGTGCGCTTTGTGGCTGATGTCCATCGCCGTTGTCTTCCCATACATTTTTATCCCAACCTAAATCAGCGGCTTCATCGCCTAAGCATTTCAACGCATTAGCATGTTAAAGATTAAGCAATCACACTCATACTTCCGTCGCGCCTTATTAACGCAACATCTCTAGCTGGGCACTGAAAGCTAGCTGCGCCTGGCGTACTTGGCGTACATCGCTTTCCAGCGAATTCAGCCGTTGAGACCACTCCTGCTCCAATGCTTCCAGGGCTGCTTGATCTGCGGGTGCTTCTATCTCTGCAACGGATGTTTCCAGCTCATCAAAGCGTGCCTCGAACGCTGCTCTTTGTGCTGATAGCTGCTCTTCCCAAGCGCTACTGACACTGTTGAGCTGACTATCCAGGCCATTGATGCGCCGTTCGGTCAATTGCTCCAGGTGGGAGACTTCCTCAACAAGATTTTGACGACCCGAGGAACCCGTTTGTTCCAAGGCGTCAAGAGATTCCCTCACCGCCATTAATTGACTGTCGCGCAGTTCGGCTTGCTCTCTAAGTTGAGACAACTGCTGCAACAGTGTATTGATGGAATCACTAGAGACAGTATCCTCGCTAGAAGTGAGAAAACCGTACAACTCTTCCCGAGTAGCGGCCAACGACACTGACAGCTGCTCCTGCTCTTGGAAAAGCGTCGACATCTGAGCTTGTACAAAGGTTATCGTATCTTGTACATCCGTGTCATCCGAATCCAACCGAGCGTGCACATTGGAGACTTCCCCACTTACCCGGTGCAGCTCACTCAGCAGTCGTTCACGTTCATACCAAAGTCCAGCCGCCGCCGCGCCCATAAGCGCAATGATCAGTAGCAAACATAGCCATAGTGGCCATAGCGTGGGCCCCTTTCGGTGACGCAAGTGTTGCGCCGTCAAGCTTTGATCCACATCGGGCACAATACGAGAGGATGCGGTAGCGTCTGGCATGACATTTCCTCAAAGAGTCTTCGGGTCGGCACGGCGGCCAATACCTCGGTACATTAATCCACAGCTGGCAACGAACTCAGGGTCGTAAATATTGCGTCCGTCTAGTACGAGCTTAGCGTTTAAAAGCGAGCCGAGTCGGTGCCAGTCCGGGTTCCAATACGTTTTCCATTCAGTCACCAGCATCAGTACATCGGCCCCCTCACAGGCTTGGTAAGGGTCATGCGTATAGGTGCGCAGGTCGTCACGTTCGCCCACCAAGGCATGAAGAGCTGGCACTGCTGCTGGGTCGTGGAGCTGAACTTTAATTCCTTGCGCCCAAAGCGCCTCTAGCAGCGTTAATACCGGGGCGTGGTCAATACGCGCTGTGCCGGGCTTAAACGCCGCACCCCATATCGCCACGGTTTTACCCGCCAGTTCACCTGCAAAGTGAGCCCACAGTTTGCGAAACAGGGTCTCTTTCTTCTGCTCGTTAATATCCATTACCTGCTCAAGCAGTGCTGAATAGCGACCACTTTGCAGTTGCACATCGGCCAAGCGCATCAAATCCCGGGAGAAATTCGGCCCGCCAAACCCACATCCGGGGTAGAGATACTCAAACCCGATCCGTGAGTCAGCGCCCATTCCCTGGCGGACATGTTCAACATCCACCCCCAGGGTATCAGCCAAGCCAGCAATTTCATTCATATAACTGATACGGGTAGCCAGCATGCCGTTAATTGCCAGCTTGGTGAGCTCTGCAGCGCGGCGCGGCATACACTGAAATACTTCGCTGCGGCGATTAAAGGCGCGTAATAGTTCCCTGGTTACCTGCTCACCAGTGGCATCATCGCAACCTAGCAGCCGCCTAGTGGGGCGGGTAAACGACTCCCACGCCCGCCCCTCTTCCAACGTATCTGGGAGTGCCACGCTGGTGTGCTGCATGCCCATCAGTGCATGCAGGCGCTCGGTCTCGCCGACCGGAAACGTTGAATTATTGATAAGCACTATGCCCTGCTGATCGACCAATAGCGGGTCTTCAACCAACGCACTGGCTGAACTACGCTGCGCAGGAGATAACGCCAGCCAGATCACTTCAGGCGTGCGCGCCTCTTTAAGCTGCTCAATGACCTCCAGTGTCCCATCCGCCAAACCCTGCTCCAGATGAGCCATCAGCTGAGGTTCGCTGCGCAGCCAGTCCACTCGGGAAAGTGCTGACCAGGGGGCGTCAGCGTGCGGCAACCACTGCACCTGATGCCCGACCCAGGCCAACGCAGCGGCGGCCGTCGCTGCGCTCAATTCGCTACCGTAAAGCAACACCCGCATGGGTTACTCTCCTTGTTGGTAACGTGATAACAGGGCTTGGAAACCCTCACCAAACTCGGGGTGACGACGCGCGTAGGCAAGTGTGGCTTCAAGATAACCCAGCGGCTGGCCACAATCGTAGGTCGTGCCCTGCATACGGTATGCCTGCACCCCCGACTGTTCGCGCAGGGTCTCCAGCGCATCAGTGAGCTGAATTTCGCCACCGGCACCGGGCTTGGTGGCTTCTAAAATGGAGAAAATATGGCCTGGCAGCGCGTAGCGACCAATCACGGCTAGGTTTGAAGGCGCTGCATCGCGCTTTGGCTTTTCCACCATTCCCACAAGATCTGCCGATTGGTTAGGTGCAGGCACATCGCCAGCGGGTGCCACGATGCCATACTTCTCAACTTGCTCCCAAGCCACCTCTTCCACCATTAGCTGCGCCGTTTGCTGTTGATCATAAGCTGCCAACATGCCGGCCAAGTCGGTCGTTTGGTTGGCGCTGTTGTCGACCAGCACATCGGGAAGCAGCACTGCAAAAGGTTCGTCGTCGCCGATGATCGGGCGAGCGCATAGCACCGCATGGCCTAACCCCAGCGGTACACCCTGACGAATACTGATAATGCTGACATCATCAGGCACCAAATTGCGCAACATCGCCAAAAGCTCGTGTTTACCTTTCGCTTCCAGGCTGGCTTCTAGCTCGGCGTGGGTGTCAAAGTGGTTTTCAATAGCGCTTTTATTACTACTGGTGACCAGCACAATCTCACGAATACCCGCGGCAATGGCTTCTTCGACCACATATTGAATAACCGGCCTATCGACAATCGTAATCATCTCCTTGGGAATAGCCTTCGAAGCCGGTAAGCAGCGGGTGCCAAACCCAGCAACAGGAAGTACGGCCTTGCGAATCATAAAGAGGTCCTTTTCATGCGTTCCGACACAGGAGTGGTTAGAATGTCCATAATACTGAAGGCGCGGATGGATGCCACCTCGCCAATGGACGATAACCAGTGCAAATGGATAATAACCAGTAACTAAGCGTCAACTCTTCGCTTAATGCGTAACGACAATGGGAGTCACAACATGCAAGCGACACCACAGGATAGCACTGCTGGTCACTATCAAGACAATGTCGATGCAGCAGAAGTCGCCAAATTTGAAGCGCTTGCTAGCCGCTGGTGGGATCCGCAGGGTGAATTTAAACCACTCCACGAGATTAACCCTTTGCGGCTCGATTTTATTGATGCGCGTGCGGGCTTGGTAGGAAAAAAAGTGCTGGATGTGGGCTGTGGCGGCGGCATTTTGAGCGAATCAATGGCCAACCGCGGGGCTAAAGTAACCGGTATTGATCTCGGTGAAGCACCTTTAGCGGTGGCTAGGCTGCACGCGGAAGATCGCGGTGTCGAGATCGATTATCAGCACATCAGTGTGGAAGCCATGGCGGCTCAAAAGCCCGATTTTTACGATGCAGTGACCTGCATGGAGATGCTTGAGCACGTACCCGACCCCGCCTCCGTCATTCGTGCCTGCAGCGCCCTGGTTCGCCCTGGCGGCTATGTGTTTTTCTCTACGCTGAATCGCACCGCCAAGTCCTATGCGTTTGCCATTCTAGGCGCCGAGTACGTGCTTAGACTGCTCCCCCGGGGTACGCATAACTACGCGAAATTTATTCGCCCTTCAGAAATGGCCGCCTGGTCTCGCGACTGTGGCTTAGAAGTGCGTGAGCAGACGGGGCTTACCTACAATCCGCTAACCCGGCACTATCGTTTGGTAAGCCATGATGTTTCGGTCAACTACATGATGTACTGCCGTAAGGTGAGCGATTAAATGCCGATGCAAGCGCCCCAAGCGATTCTCTTCGATCTAGACGGCACCCTGGTCGATACCGCTCCAGATTTAGCCCACGCAACCAATGCGCTACGTATTCACCACGACTTAGAGCCACTTCCATTTGAAGTGATCCGCCGCCAGGTCTCTAACGGCGGTAGTGCGCTGGTGACGCTGGCGCTAGGGTTAGAAGCGACAGCGGATGGACATACTCAAGCACGCCAGTTCTTGCTGGATGCCTACGAGCAGGCGGTCGCGGTGCACAGCCAGGTCTTCTCGCCGCTCGATGTATGGCTGAAAGAGTGGCATGGCAACCAACGACCCTGGGGGATTGTGACCAATAAACCGCGTCGCTATACGCTACCGTTATTGGACGCATTGGCGCTTCAGCCGGGCGCCCTACTATGTGCAGATGACCTGAGTGTAAAAAAGCCAGCCCCTGAGCCGCTCTGGGAAGCTGCCCGGCGGCTAGGCGTTGAGCCGGGTCAGTGCTGGTATATCGGCGACCATGCACGGGATATCGAGGCCGCCGTCGCTGCGGGGATGACGGCCGTGGCCGTTGGCTACGGCTATATCAGCGCAGAGGATGACTATCAACAGTGGCCTGCTGACTTATGGTTTGGAGAGTGTCACGCGCTGGTCGACGCCCTTAACGGTTTCAGACGCTAGCGACAATTTCAAGCGTAAGTACCGGCGGGCATCGACGTGCTGATAAGGGGTTTAAAAGTAAGCGCTATACCCGTGGCGGCTGGGCATCGAGCTTTTGTCCGTTGGTGCCTGCACTGTCTGGCCCCATAAGCCATAAGTAGGTAGGCATGATGTCTTCCGGGGTGCGTAGTGTGAAGGGATCCTCACCGGGGAACGCGGTACGCCGCATTTGAGTCCGTGTGGCACCCGGATTGAGTGAATTAACGCGTACCGTGGACTGGTTATCCAATTCGTCGGCCAACACCTCGACAAACCCTTCGGTGGCAAACTTAGAGACCGAGTACGCTCCCCAATAGGCGCGGCCTTTACGGCCAACGCTGGAGGAGGTGAATATCACCGATGCATCGTCAGACGCCTGCAGTAGCGGCAATAGTGCCTGGGTCATCCAGATGGGCCCATTGATATTCACCTGCATCACCTGCTGCCAGAGCTCAGGGTTATACTGCTCGAAAGGCGTGATGCGACCCAACAACCCAGCGTTATGCAACACCCCGTCCAAACGGCCAAACTCTTTATCCAGCGTTTCCGCCATATCATGAAAATCTTTTAGCGTAGCGCCTTCAAAGTTGAGCGGAAAAATCGCTGGCTGGGGGCCACCGGCCGCTTCGATTTCATCGTAAACGCGCTCTAACTTGGCAATAGTGCGCCCCAATAGAATCACGGTGGCTCCGTGTTGGGCATAGCTCAACGCTGCCGCACGGCCAATCCCGTCCCCTGCGCCGGTTACCAACACGATGCGATTTTCCAATAGGTTGGGCGCTGGTTGATAGTCGATCTTGCAGCTCATGCTGATTCCTTGAAGCAAAAGATATTAACTTGCTGATTGGCGTAAAAAGTCATTGGCAAGGCCCGCGGCACTGCTTTGCGGGTAGTCATCGCGCACTTGCTCGAGTAGCTCACGGCTGCGCTCTGCTTCGCCTTTACGTGCTTTCACTAAGCCTAGCTTATAGATCGCATCCGGCACTTTACTGCTGCCGCTGTACTCCTCGATCACACGGCTAAATGCCTGGTCGGCGGCATCCAGCTCGCCTTCTGCAGCATATAGCTCGCCCAGCCAGTAGTGACCATTAGCCGTTAGACTAGTATCAGAATGGTCGCTAACAAAAGCCTCAAAGGCCGCAATCGCCTCATCAAAACGGCGCGCTTGAACATGCGCAAAAGCCGCTTGGTAATCGGCCTGGGCGTCCTCACTGACATTGCGGCTCGAAGGCGCGTTAACAACTTCTTCAGCGGCCTCAGGCTCGACTGCTGGTGTTGACTGCTCAATCTGAGTTGGACCGCTGCTCATCAGGCGGTCTTCAATATCGAGATACTGCTGCTGGGATTGACGGCGCAGCTGTTCCAACTGGTGGCGTAACTCTTCAATTTGACCACGCAGCTGCTGGATCTCCTGCTGGTGCTCCTGCACCTGGTTAAACAATACCAGGTTACCGCTGGACGCTTCCTGGCGCTGCGTTTGCTGGTAAAAGCTGCTGTTGGAAGAGTTGGAAAGATCTTGAACGAGCGGCTGTTGAGCGGTGGCCGTTAGGGGCAATACGGACAGCGGGAGCACTATGGCTCCCGCACCGCACAGCCTCTCAACGTAACGCTTGAGACTGTGATTCATGATGACTCCGTAGACGTAAACGGCGTGCGATAAGCCGCACGCCGAATTCATCAGTGGTTAAGCATTCAATCGTTAAATGCTCAGTAGTTAAATACAACACGGCGGTTCTGAGCGTAAGCGCTCTCGTCTTGGCCATTGACAGCCGGACGCTCTTCACCATAGCTAACCACGCTCATTTGTGAAGGAGAGACGCCCTGAATATTCAAGAAGCGTTCTACCGCATTCGCACGACGCTCCCCTAGCGCCATGTTGTATTCACGGGTACCGCGTTCATCAGTATGCCCGTGGAGTACCACTTGAGCGTTCGGGTTAGCACGCAGATAGCGCGCATGAGCCATTACCACGGATTCGTACTCGCTCTTAATTGTATCGCGGTCGTAATCGAAATAGATGGTGCGTACTTCTGGGATGCGTGAATCAGCCTGCTGACCAGCGCCTGAACCAGAGGTGGAACCATACTGACTACCCGTGCCTGTACCCGAGGTGCTAGACCCAGTCGTGCTGCCATCCTGGCTACCGTACGAGTCACCGTCTTGGGTTCCGCCGGTGCTGGAACAGCCAGCGATTACCACGATAGATAGCGCTGCTGCTAATGAGCGAGCCAACGGTTTAAGTTGCATAATCAGACTCCTTGCCTGAAAACTGAAATTTTGATGTTAATCAATTTAAGAAGGGTGACCAAGCTGGATCACGAACATCGCCTTGTGCTGACGGCAGCCTGAATGAAGAGCGACCATCGGCAGAAACAGCACTTAGTACCCCACTGTTACCCTGCTGGGTAGCGAAGATTACCATGGTCCCGTTCGGCGCAACACTAGGAGATTCATCTCTTGTTGATTCACTCAATACCACTAAGCGGTCACCGCTTAGGTCTTGCCTTGCTACTTGATAACCACGGCTAGAGCGATGGATCAAGAATATTTGCTCGCCATCCGGCGAGAAGCGGCCACGCGCATTATAATTACCGGTAAATGTCAGGCGCTGGGACTCTCCGCCACCCAGTGTATATTGATAGAGCTGGGGGCCGCCGCTACGATCAGAGGTAAACAACAGGCTGCGTCCATCCGGCGCCCAAGCGGGCTCCGTATCAATACTGTTGTTATTGGTAATGCGCTCTACTGAACGGTTGGCAACATCCATAATGTAAATTTCAGGCTGGCCATCTTTAGACAGTGACATGGCGATACGCCGCCCATCCGGTGACCATGCTGGCGCGCCGTTAATGCCATCGAAGGAGGTCGCCTGCACGCGCTGGCCCGTCGCCACATCCTGGATATAGATCGCCGGACGCTCAGTCTCAAAGGAGACATAGGCGAGCTTGGTGCCATCGGGCGACCACGCCGGTGACATGATCGGTTCATCAGAGGTCAACACCTGCTCACTACGGCGACCATCGGCGTCTGCAACGTACAGACCAAACTGCATATCGTCACCGATACCTTGGGCCGTGACATAAGCAATTTTGGTGGAGAACGCGCCGCGGATATCAGTAATCTCTTCAAAAATTTGATCGCTGATATAGTGTGCAGCACCGCGCAGGTCATTTCCCCTCACTGTCACGGTTTCACCGATCATTCGACGCTGACCACTGATATCCATCAGTTCAAACTGTAGTTCAAAGCCACCGTCAGTTTGTTCTGCCTGGCCGACGACCAGATAGCGCACGTCCAGCGAACGCCAGGTACCGAACTGCACATCGTCAGATTGGCTAGGCTGCTCAAACATAGCGCTGCGCGCCAAGGGGGCAAAATAGCCACTGCGTTCAAGGTCATCTTGAACAATCTGTGCTACATCTTCGGGAAGGCCGTCTGAACCGGCGAATGGCACGACACCAATCGGCAGCGCTTGATCGCTGCCCCGCGTGATCTCAATGGTTAAGTTAGCACTTGCCACACTGCTAAAAGTGAACAGCAAGCACAATAACCAAAATTTCTTTAACACTTGAGTTTGCATCAACGGACTCCCCCTGGGGAAAAGTTCAAAGTGATATTGCGTCGGATTTCACGCTGTTGATCTTCTGATAATTGTAGTAGCTCAGAAAACGGTGCCGCTTGCTCAACCGCCTGAATAATGGATTGATCAAAGGCACTATCGCCACTCGATGATGTTACGTTTACTAATAATACCTCCCCCGAAGGCCCCAGACGCACATTGACAGAAGCCCGCATACTATCACTTGATCCACCAGGAATTATCCAGGCTTGTTCAATAGCTCGTTTCATTATGTTGCTGAAATTATTTGCAGCCTGCTCAGCCTGCTGGGCATTGGCAGCTGCTTCGGCCTCACCGTCCAGTTGGCGCTGCATAGCCGCCTCGGCAGCTTCTGCGGCTTGGCGTTGGCGCTCAGCTTCTGCTTCACGACGCTGCTGCTCTTCGGCTTCACGCTGACGCTGTGCTTCGGCCTCTCGCTCTCGCTGAGCCTCCTCTTGCTCACGCAATCGCTGTTCTTCAGCTTCGCGTTGGCGTTCAGCCTCCTCCGCTTCACGGCGCTGCTGCTCTTCAGCTTCGCGCTGACGCTCGGCTTCTTCCGCTTCACGGCGCTGCTGTTCTTCGGCTTCGCGCTGGCGTTCTGCTTCTGCCTCTTCGCGTTGCTGCTGCTCGGCGGCTTCCTGCTGGCGTTGTGCCTCTTCCACTTCACGCTGGCGCTTTGCGGCAGCTTCCGCTTCGGCTTCACGTTCAGCCGCTTCAGCAGCCTGCCGTTCGGCCTGCTCAGCCGCTTCTTCAGCTCTACGTTGGGCCTCAGCTTCCGCAGCCGCACGTGCTTCTTCTAGCGCCTGCGCCTCGGCTTCCGCCGCCTGTTGGGCGGCTTCTTCTGCGGCTTGCTGCTCGGCTGCGGCCTGCTGTTCACTAGCTGAAGGCTCTTCCGGTGCATCAGGCTCGGTGGGGGCTTCAGCAGGCGCATTCATCGCCGCCTGCTCTTCCGTTGCTTGCTGCGCCTGGTCAGTAAAGGTTTCGGTGCTTACCAGCGTTGCCTGTACGATCGAGGAGCTGTCAGGTTCTGCGTCTCGATTAGGCAGGCTGATCAAGCTAAACGCTACAATCGCTACGTGCACACCTATCGCCAGAACAGTCGGCCACTTATAGCCGACGTCTTGAGGATCGCGCGGGGATTTCAGTGCCATGTGCTGCGCCTTGCCCTTACCCATCTTTTGACGGCTCAGATAGCAGCCCCACATTAGCCACGCCAGCGCCTTGCAGAGTGCTCATCAAGACGACAATCTGACCGTAGGCCACATTACGGTCGCCGCGTACCATTACCGGTGTGCCTGGGCGACGCTCTATAATCGTTGTCACTCGTGAGGACATCTCATCCAGCGACACCGACGTGGAGTCTTCCCCAAGCGTGATGAAGTACCCACCGTCGCTATCAACCGAGATAATGATCGGATCATTATCCTCCTGGATATCAATGGGCTGAGAGGTGACTTGCGGCAACTCAACTTGTACGCCCTGGGTCAACATGGGCGCGGTGATCATAAAGACCACCAGCAGTACCAGCATGATGTCAATGAAAGGGACGACGTTAATCTCCGCCATTGGCTTGCTTTTGCCGCTACGATTGAATGGTCCTTGCATGGCTCTCTCCCTTAGCTGGCGCTCGGTTTGCCGTCACGACCTTGCAAATTGCGGTGCAGGATAGCGTGAAACTCTTCGGCAAAGTCTTCATATTTGCCCAGCAGGCGAGAAGACGAGTTGGATAGGCGGTTATAGAAAATCACCGCTGGAATCGCCGCAAATAGACCCATGGCTGTGGCAATGAGCGCTTCAGCAATCCAGGGAGCCACCGTAGCAAGGGTCGCTTGCTGAGTCAGTGATAGTGCCTGAAACGACCCCATGATGCCCCATACAGTGCCGAACAAGCCGATATAGGGGCTAGCTGAGGCTACCGTGGCAAGAAACACTAAATGCTGGGTTAAGCGATCCTCTTCCCGAGACCACGCTACGCGCATGCTACGCTGAACGCCTTCCAGCACGGTATCCGGGTCACGGGTTTTAGGCATCAAACGGTTAAATTCACGAAAACCAGCTTGAAAAATATGCTCGGCGCCGTGGCGCGGGTCATCGGCAGGAATCTCACGATAGAGTTCGTTTAAGTCGACACCTGACCAAAAAGACTCCTCAAATTGGTTGTACTCTTTCTTGGCGCGGCCCAGCGCAATACTGCGCTGAAAAATCACTACCCAAGAGAGGATCGACCCCACCAGTAGCAGCAGCATTACCAGTTGCACTACAGTACTGGCATTCATTATCAAATGGGGAATGGACATGGTGTTATCGTTCACAGGTGCCCTCATCAATCTATTAGGGTCGGGATTGCCGACGCAGTGAGTGACCTCTTGGTTAAGAGGCCTGGGTCAAAACTTTAAGCGATGCTGGCCATGCTTTTGGCCGTAAACGTTCGGTGCTCAAGCAGGCTATCTCGACTGTGGCAGAGCATAGGAGTTCCTCATTACGCCAAACCTGCTGTTCAAATGTCATCCGACAGCGCCCAACGTTGGTAACGTGAGCACTAATTTCCAACGCGTCATCCAAGTAAGCCGGTTTCGCGTAGTGACAGGCCAAGCGGTATACCACTAGCTGTGTACCTTCGTCTAGCAGCGTTTGCTGATTCAGGCCCAACTGGCGGAGCCATTCACTACGCGCACGCTCCATAAACTTCAAGTAGTTAACGTAGTAGACAATGCCGCCTGCGTCAGTATCTTCCATATAAACGCGCAGCGGCAGTCGATAACCTTCTCTTGTGCAGCTACTCACGGACGGCGCTCTCCCTCCATATCGGTTGCCTGTTCGTGGGGCACGCGCTCAAAGTGCAGCCACGCCTGGCGGGTGGCCACCCGGCCGCGGGGAGTGCGCATCATCAAGCCCTGCTGAATAAGATAGGGCTCAATAACGTCTTCGATCGTGTCACGTTCTTCACTGATCGCCGCGGCGAGTGAGTCAATACCCACCGGCCCACCGTCAAATTTATCGATCATGGCCAGCAGTAGCCGCCGATCCATATGATCCAAGCCGTGGTGATCCACATTAAGCATATTGAGAGCCGCATCAGCCATGGCGACATCGACGACGCCGTTACCTTTCATTTCGGCGTAATCTCGCACCCGGCGTAGCAGTCGGTTGGCAATTCGCGGCGTGCCCCTTGAACGCCTGGCCACTTCAATGGCGCCATCATGGCTGGTTTCAACTCCTAACAAGCGCGCTGAACGCGAGACAATTTCTGTTAGCTCTTCCAGGTTATAAAACTCAAGCCGCTGCACGATACCAAATCGGTCACGCAGCGGGGAGGTCAATAATCCTGCCCGGGTCGTGGCGCCCACCAGGGTGAAGCGGGGAAGATCCAGTTTAATCGAACGTGCCGCAGGCCCTTCGCCAATCATAATATCGAGCTGAAAATCTTCCATGGCCGGGTAGAGCACTTCTTCGACCACCGGTGACAGGCGATGAATTTCATCGATAAAAAGTACATCGCCAGGCTCTAAATTAGTCAGCATGGCGGCTAGATCGCCTGCCCGCTCGAGTACCGGCCCGGAAGTCGACTTCATACCGACGCCCATCTCGGTGGCAATAATATGCGCAAGGGTCGTTTTACCTAACCCTGGGGGGCCAAATACCAGAGTGTGATCCAGGCTCTCTTCACGCAGCCGCGCGGCGCCGATAAAGATTTCCAGTTGTTCACGCACACGCGGCTGGCCAATATAGTCATCCAGCCGCTTGGGGCGAATCGCGTAATCAATGCGCCCCTCCCCCTGTTCAGGCTCAGCGGCGATCAGCCGATCGTGTTCTAACATAGGTGCTCTTCTTTATGGCGATTCAAAAGGTCTATTCACAAAGGTCTATCCACTACCCACAATTTCGTACTCACACCGCTGCCTGCTTAGCCACCCATGCGCTGGGTGAGCGCGGCTTTAATCAGCGCTTCGGTAGACTGATTGGGGTCGATATCGGCGAGCATTTTCGACGCCTCAGTCAGTTTATACCCCAAGCTAACTAACGCGGCTTCCGCATCAGCAAGACTATCGCGGGTAGAAGCACGGCCATTGGTGGCTTCAAGGGGCAGTAGCGCGTCGCTGCCATCTTCCCACTCGGGAAAACGGTCGCGCATTTCAATAATCAGCCGCTCTGCGGTTTTCTTACCCACTCCTGGCAGGGTTGTCAGCGCTTTGCTGTCGTCATCACGGACGCAGCGCATAAAGGCGTCTTCGTCCATACCCGACAGGATGGCGAGTGCAAGCTTGGGCCCTACGCCATTGACCTTGATCAAGGCGCGGAACAGAGCACGTTCATGCTCACGGCCGAAGCCATAGAGTAAGTGGGCATCATCACGAATGGTTAAATGGGTGAATAATGAGACGCTCTCTTTAATCGCAGGAAGTGCGACCAGCGTATTCATTGAGGTTTCCAGTTCGTAACCTACGCCATGAACGTCGATCACAATCCAGGGAGGTTGCTTTGCCACTAGCTGACCACTCAGACGTCCAATCATAAATACGCTCGCACCGGAATGAAAAAAATAGAGTGAAAAACAGGTGATTACTATAAAGCGACTCTGTACAGGTGACCAGTAGTTCAGCCAGCGGTACAGCGGGAATTAAAGCCGCCAGCGTCCAGTTGAGCGACGGCGGCCCCGAGATGGCGCAGCGGGCAAGCCATGGCTGCTAAACACAGAGCCGTTATAAGCATGGGTTAACGCAATGGCTAACGCGTCGGCGGCATCGGCCTGGGGAGTAGCGGAGAGCTGCAGAATGGCGGTCACCATATGCTGCACCTGCTCTTTGTCCGCGCCGCCCTGGCCGGTCACCGCCTGCTTGATCTGCCGCGCGGCGTACTCGGCAAGGCTCAAGCCATGATTGGCCATACACACCATTGCCGCCCCCCGAGCCTGGCCAAGCTTCAGCGCTGAATCAGGATTTTTGGCCATAAATACCCGCTCAATGGCCACCTGGGAGGGTCGATGCAGGCCGACGACTTCGCTAAGACCGGCGTAAATTTGCGCCAAGCGCTGCTCCAAGGCCCCTTCTGCCGTGCGGATACAGCCACTCGCTACGTAGCAGGGTTTAACGCCAATAATGTCGATCACCCCGTAACCGGTTACCCGGGAGCCAGGGTCTATGCCCAAAATGCGAATGGGTACGACGGGCTTTTGCTCTTCCATGGCGTCGATACTCGTGTGACTAGAACATACAAAAACACCGACGCCGTGGCGTCGGTGTTGAGCAGCCATCCAAACCGATTTATTCGGCGGCGGGTTCCGCTTTGACTTTCTGACGTAGGCGGATGTTCAAATCTTTCAACTGCTCGGGGCTGACTTCGCCCGGTGCATTGGTCATCAAACAGGCAGCGCTTTGGGTTTTCGGGAAGGCGATGACTTCACGAATAGTTTTGGCACCGACCATCAGCATGACCAAGCGATCCAAGCCAAAGGCTAAGCCACCATGAGGCGGTGCACCATACTGAAGTGCATCCAGCAGGAAGCCAAATTTCTCTTGGGCTTCTTCTTCACCGATGCCTAGAATCTCAAACACCGTGCTCTGCATGGTCTGATCGTGGATACGAATAGAGCCGCCGCCCAATTCGGTACCGTTGAGCACCATATCGTAAGCGCGTGAAAGCGCATTGGCGGGGTCTGCCTTGAGCTCTTCCGGTGTGCAGGAAGGCGCGGTAAAGGGGTGGTGCAGCGGGCTCAGGCGACCACTGTCGTCGGCTTCAAACATTGGGAAGTCGACTACCCACAGTGGCGCCCACTCTTGAGTATAGAGTTCCAGATCAGCACCGAGCTTGACGCGCAGCGCGCCAATGGCTTCGTTAACGATACGGGCTTTATCGGCACCGAAGAAGATGATGTCACCATCTTCTGCGCCCACGCGGTCGAGCAGCTCTTCAACGATGTTTTCCATAAACTTGACGATCGGAGACTGCAGACCTTCAAGCCCTTTGGCGCGCTCGTTGACCTTGATCCACGCCAAGCCTTTGGCGCCGTAGATGCCGACAAACTTGGTATATTCGTCGATCTCTTTGCGCGATAGCTTGGCGCCGCCGGGTACTTTCAGCGCCGCTACGCGGCCATCATCCGCGCTGGCGGGGCCAGAGAAGACTTTGAAATCGACTTGCTGCATCAGGTCGTCGACATCGGTCAGTTCCAGCGGGATACGCAGATCCGGCTTATCGGAACCGAAGCGATCCATCGCTTCCTGCCAGGTCATGCGCGGGAACTCAGGGAGTTCGGCTTTTAGCACGTCCTGGAAAAGCTGACGAATCATGGCTTCGGTAATGCCCATGATGTCGTTCTCTTCCACAAACGACGCCTCGATATCAATCTGGGTGAACTCAGGCTGACGGTCGGCGCGCAGGTCTTCATCGCGGAAGCACTTGGCAATTTGGTAGTAGCGGTCAAAGCCCGCCACCATCAACAGCTGCTTAAACAGTTGCGGCGACTGAGGCAGTGCAAAGAAACTACCCGCGTGGGTACGGCTAGGCACCAGGTAATCACGAGCACCCTCTGGCGTAGCGCGGGTGAGTACCGGCGTTTCGATATCCAGGAAGCCTTGGTTTTCGAGGTACGCGCGCACGTTATGAGAAATACGCGAGCGCAGACGCAGCTTCTCGATCATATCCGGGCGACGCAGATCGATATAGCGATGCTTTAAGCGCACTTCTTCGCCGACCTTGCCATGCTCATCCAGCTGGAATGGCGGGGTAACGGCGGTGTTGAGCACTTCAACGTCTTTTGCCAACACTTCAATCATACCCGTCGGCATGTTGGCGTTTTGGGTGCCTTCTGGGCGCAGCCGAACGCGACCAGTGATACGCAGGACAAATTCACTGCGGGCACGGTCGGCATTAGCGAATGCCTCGGCGGTATCAGGGTCGACCACGAACTGTGCGATGCCGTCGCGATCGCGCATATCGAGGAAAATTACCCCACCGTGGTCACGGCGGCGATGAATCCATCCGCATACCGTAACCGTTTGATCCACCAAAGTTTCGTTTAGCTGGCCGCAATAATGGCTGCGCATGTCAAATCCTGTTCTGTTACGTGGCAATGAGTGTGTCGCGGGCGTCCCGACCCTGACTGCCGCGGCTATGCCGCGGCGCCCTTGTCTTTGGGAGTGTCGCTCTTAGCGGTAGCGCTGGAATCGCTTGATTTACCGGCATCTGCAGAGGCAGTTTTGCCATCAGCGGCCAGGTTCTTTTTGCTACCCGTTTTGAAATCAGTTTCGTACCAACCGCCGCCGGCCAAACGGAATCCCGCTGCCGAGACAAGCCGTTCCAAGCCATCACTTTGGCATGCAGGGCAATCCTTGAGAGGATCGGCGCTAATCTTCTGCAATTTTTCCATGCGATGGCCGCAGGCCTTGCACTCATATTCATAGATGGGCATCTTAATGACTCCTAATAAGCTCAACCCTGACAAGCTTAGTTCTGACAGGCCTGATTCTAAAGACCCAGCTCTAAAGGCTCAGTTCTAAAGACCCAGCTCTGACAAATCCAGTTCTATCTAAAAGACTCGTTCTGAAAAGAAAGAACAATGGCGAACACAAACGCTGCCAGGCTGCAATATGTGGCCAGTCGGGGTAAATTCCAAGGCTGCGGTTGATAAAGCGCCGCCATTATACCCTTTTGTGCCCCCTGACGAGCAAGGTTATACAGCCCCCTGCGGTTAATGGAGAGAAGAAAATGCCCCATGCGGTGATACTGGATGCGCAAAGTCTCGGCCCCGAGATCAATTTGGCCGCCATTAAAGAGACGGTTTCAAACCTTGAGGTGTTTGAGCAGAGTACCACGCAACAAGCGCGGGAACGCCTTGCTAACGCCGATGTAGCGATCGTGAACAAGGTAGTGCTGGACGCCGAAACGCTGCAGCAACTGCCAAAACTGCGGCTAATATGCGTATTGGCGACAGGTCTCAATAATATCGATCTTGAAAGCGCAAAAGAACACAACATTGAAGTTAAAAACGTCGCGGCTTACGGCACTGCCAGCGTTTCCCAACACACTTTGATGCTCATGCTCGCGTTAGCCAATCGTCTTCCCCAATATCAGCGCGATGTCGCCGCAGGCGAGTGGCAGCGTAGCGCCTTCTTCTGTTTGCAGGATTACCCAACGCTCCAACTGGCAGGTAAACAGCTAGTGATGGTCGGACAAGGCGAGTTAGGTACCGAAGTAGCACGCTTGGCGGAAGCCTTTGGCATGCAAGTCACCTTCGCCGCCCGCCCCGGCAACGAAGCTAATGATAAGCGCCCTGCCCTGGACGACCTGCTTCCCGATGCCGATGTTATCAGCCTGCACTGCCCGTTGAGCGAGGCCACCAAGCACTTGATCAATCGGGAGCGCTTAACGCGCGCCAAGAACTCACTGCTACTGGTCAACTGCGCCCGCGGCGGGGTTATCGATGAAGTGGCAGCGTTAGAGGCGCTGCGTAGCGGCAAGCTGGGTGGATTAGGCGTTGATGTACTGCCCGCTGAACCACCCAGAGATGGGCACCCACTACTGGATGCACTCAGCGAGCCGCTAAACTTAATTGTCACGCCTCACAACGCCTGGATTACACCAGAAGCGCGCCAGAATATTGTTAGCCTGACAGCTAACAATATCCTTGAATGGAAAGGTGCCCAATAGAGACCTGCCGTCTCATTAGAGGCTCCCAATAGGCTTTACTGGGTGGCAAAGTGGCTCGGGGCGCGGCAGTTATCCAGCACCTCGAGCTCTACATGGGTAACTTGTGCACCTTCTGAGCCCTGCCATAGCCATTCGCTTAGCAGCTTGACTGCGTCGGAGTGACCACACATCAACACTTCAACCCGGCCATCGGGCAAGTTTTTGGCATAGCCGGTGATACCGTGCTGAAGGGCTTTCTCTTGGGTAGCCCGGCGATACCAGACCCCCTGCACCTTACCGGTCACAAGGGCACGTACACAGCAATCACTCATACTTACCTCCTTACCTTGGCGCTTCTGAACGGAGTGTTAAACATACTCACGTTTGACAATCACTGCACTGTTACGCGGAATCAGCGGGCGGCCACGGCGTAGTAGCAATGAGCGGGTGAACGCCGCCCCAAACAGCAATATTAGTGAACTGTAGTAGACCCATAGCAAAATCATGACTACCGACCCGGCGGCGCCATAGGTAGATGCTGTAGCCGTATACGCCAGGTAAATCGCGATTACACTGCGCCCAATAGTAAACAGTACGGCAGTGACGACTGCGCCAATCAACACATCTTGCCAGCGCAACACAACGTCGGGAAGTACTTTAAAAATGGTGGCAAATAGTAAGGTGACCACAGCCAGCGAGACCAGCGACTCAACTGACGTTGTCAGTAAGCTGGCATAAGGCACCAGATTATCGGCGGCCTGGAGCATACCGCGCAAAACGACGCCTAATACCAGCGATACCATCAGTATAAATCCGATGGAGAGCACCACCGTTAACGATAGCAACCGGCTTTTAATAAAACGTAAAGCGCTATTAGAAGTGGGCTTTGCCGTTACGCCCCAAATGGTATTGAGCGAAAATTGCATCTGGGCGAAAACGGTTGTTGCACCGATCACCAGGGCTCCTACGCCCAATAGCGTTGGCAGGATACCCGACTCCTCAATCCTGGATTGAGCGACGGCGTCTTGAATAGCGACAGCTGCGTCAACCCCTAAGGTACCTTGCAGTTGCGCTACAATTTGTCCCTGAGCCGCCTCTTCTCCCATCACGACACCGATAACTGTGACAGCGATAATAATGGTAGGCGCCAATGAGAAAAGTGTATAGAACGCTAGCGAACCTGCGTAGCTAAAGGCATTACGCTCCAACCATAGTGACGTGGCGTCTTGGACTACTTTCCACCAAAAGATAGCGGCGCGTTTAATCATATTCACTCCCTGTGCTCTGGGTAACGGGGCTTTTTATAAGCGTTATCAACATCCTATTTTTCTAGCATACCTAACCACAGCGTTTAGCGCAGTTTTCTGGTAGGTTGCATCTCTGAGTTCACCAAACGAAAAAGGAAGCTTGGATGGCCACTGATACTTCGCGCTCTGCGACTGCCTGCGATTTCGACTGTTTGGTGTTTATTGGCCGTTTTCAGCCGCCACATCTGGGGCATCTCGCGGTCATTCGTGAAGCGCTCAAACGCGCACGGCAGGTCATTGTGTTGGTAGGCTCTTCTTGGCAGGCTCGCTCACTGCGTAACCCCTGGCGATTCGACGAACGACAAGCCATGCTTCGCGCGGGATTTGACGACGCCGATAATCAACGCTTGGAGATCACCCCGCTACTCGACGCCCTCTATAACGACGATGTTTGGGTGCGCGATGTGCAGCGCAAAGTGCGCGATTTAGCTGCACCTGCCAATGCTCGCCTACCACGTATTGGCTTGATCGGAGCCAGCCGCGGCCAGTCAAGCTACTACCTTTCACTGTTTCCTCAGTGGGAGTCTGTCAGCGTGCCGTCGGTGGAGGGGATTTCAGCCAGCCAAATACGTGAGCGACTGTTTCGCTCGCCGAGCTCAACGAATGACTACCTGAGTACCGGCGCTTACCACGATTTACCGCCAGGGGTGGTGGAGAGCGTCAAACACTTTTGCAATGAGGGCGCCTATCAGCGCCTGATCGAAGAGCAGCAGTTGTTGGATCAGTACCGTCAGGCCTGGGCTCACGCGCCCTACCCGCCTATTTTTGTCACGGTCAACGCAGTGGTCGTGCAGTCAGGCCATGTGCTGCTGGTACGACGCACGGCGGCACCGGGCAAAGGCCTTTATGCCCTGCCGGGAGGGTTTATTAACCCCCATGAACGGCTGCTGGATGCTTGCTTGCGTGAACTTCGCGAACGCATTCGCTTAAAGGTTCCTGAGCCTGTACTCAAAGGCTCGCTGCGTGGGCAACGCCTGTTTGATGAACCCCACCGCAGCTGGCGCGGGCGCACCTTGGCGGAAGCTTTCTATTTTGCGCTACGCCCCGATCAGCAGCTGCCACGCCTAAAGCCCGTTAAAGGCGGTGATCATGCGCGCTGGGTAGCACTTGCAGATCTCGAGCCCGACAGCCTGTTTGAAGATCACTTCTTCATCATTCAGAACTTTTTAGGGCTACCCGCAGATTTTGGCAGTAGCTAAACGTCAACAGGCCCTAGGCTTGTAGGAAATCCCGCGGCAGCTTCATCATCTGCCGCCATAAACGCTCTACGCCGGGCTTATGCACCATCGAGCAGCGATATAAGCGGATTTCCAGGGGGATATCCCAGCTAGGGTCGCCTGCCCTCACCAAACGGCCACTTTTCAGCTCTTCACGAATACAAAAGTCGGGGATCCATGCTACGCCAACGCCCTGTAATACCATTCCCTTCAGGCCTTCAGCCATGGCCGTTTCATATACCGTACGCAGCTTCATACGCAGCGGGTCATTTTTCAGCAGCATGCGCACACTGCGCCCTAAAAAGGCCCCTTGAGTGTACGAAAGATAGGGAATGGAAGTGTCGTGCTGGAGTGAAAATTTTGCTTTCCCATGCTCGTCGGGTAACGAAACGGGCAGCATATTGACCTTACCAATTGAGAAAGAGGGGAATACTTCAGCGTCCAGTTGCATCGTCGCAAAAGGGTCATAGTAGGCGAGCATCAGATCACAGTTGCCCTCTCGCAGCACATGTATTGCCTCGCCCACATTCATGGCCACCAAGCGGGTCGGCAACTCGCCCAAACCCTGCTGCAGGCGAGAGATCCAAGGCGGATAAAAACTCAACGCCAGGGAGTGCGCCGCGACAATATCCAGCGCCTCATTGGCGATAGAGAGACCGCGCAAATGGCTAAGCGATTCGTTTAACTGTTCGACCAGATTGCGCGCAGTAACCAAAAACAGCTGCCCTTCGGGCGTTAACCCGACGGGGGTAGTTGAACGATCTACCAAGGTGACATCAACGGCCTGCTCCAACGCGCGAATACGGCGACTAAAGGCCGGCTGGGTCACGTGTCGCTGGCGTGCTGACGCAGAGAAGCTGCGCGTATTGGCTAGCGCTACAAAATCTTCCAGCCATTTTGTTTCAAGATTCACCCCATGACTCCTTGTCTCACCCTGCGTTTGAGCATCTCGATTTTCCTTTTAGGCTGACGTATCTATTGAACCGGGGCCATTAAATAGGCCGCCCGCGAAACGACTTTCATCCATACCGGGCGCTGGTTAATTTCATCGATGGTGACACGCCGACAGTGAGCAAAGTCTTTTTCCAGCATCGCCTCGACGCTGGTAGCAAAATCGCGGCTAGGAATAAACGCGGTAATCTCAAAATTTAACCGAAACGAGCGATTATCCAAATTGACTGTCCCTACCGTGGCTGCTTCGTCGTCTACCAGCATGACTTTTTGATGTAAAAAACCAGGAAGATAACGGTATATTTTAACACCCGCCCTTAACATATCGGGTAGAAATGAGAACGCAGAGAGGAAAACCAACAAGTGGTCGGGGCGCTCTGGAATCATCACCCGAACGTCGACGCCGCGCATCGCTGCCAGCCGCAGCGCATCCTGAACTCCCTGGTCAGGGACGAAATAGGGGCTAGTCACCCACAGCCGCTGCTTGGCGCTATGAATGACCTGCTGGACGAGAAGGCTGGCGGTGTCCTGACGGTCAGCGGGCCCAGAAGGCACGATCACCACATGGTGGTCGGTCACTGAGGAACACGTATCGGCCATCCAGTTCAGGCTAATCACTTCATCCGTCGCCCAGTGCCAATCCTCCCAAAATGCCTCCTGCAAGCCCAGTACGCTGGGTCCTGCAAGCTTGAGATGGGTATCACGCCAAGGCCCGTGCCGTGGGTTCTCGCCGAGATATTCGACCCCAATATTAAAGCCCCCTATCCAGCCCTCCTTGCCGTCTATTACCGTTATTTTGCGATGGTTGCGAAAGTTAAGCTGAAAACGGTGCTTAAAGCCTCGCGATGAGCGAAAGGCACTCACGGCCACCCCATCGCTGATTAAATCATTGAGGTAGCTATCGGCTAACTTGCGGCTACCCACTTCATCATAAAGAAAATAGACCCGCACGCCGCGCCGGGCAGCACACTGTAAATGGTGCTTCAAACGTTGCCCGAGAGCGTCGTCGCGAACAATGAAGAACTGCACCAAAACATATTTTTCCGCCCGGTCAATACCATCGAACAGGCTTTCAAACGTTGCTGGCCCGTCAATGAGCAGTGTCGCTTGATTGCCATGGGTTAACGGCATCATGGCAAGCTGCTCGACCGCCTGAATATCGGCGTTGGTAGAGGGCGCAACGTAGGGTTGAACGTTAGCCCGGTAGTGCACTAGAACCCGGCGTAGCACGGTGTCCCGCTGGCCGCGGGCAGACACATAGCCATAAAACCTTGGACGCCCGAAAAACCAGTACGCTGGAAGCGCGACATAAGGGAACGTCAGCAGCGAGATGATCCATGCCACGGCCCCCTGAGAGGTGCGACTAGACATCAGCGCCATAATGGCTGAAACGATGCCAAGCAGGTGTATCAGTAAGATGCTGGTCCCTAGCAACCAGGAGGTCATAGTCACGTCCTTATAAAGCCCTCACATAGAACAAGGCCTCGCCGTCAGCGAGGCCCTTATGCGTCTAAAGCCTAATCAACCTTACCACTCCATTACGCCGATTGGGCAATAATCTCTTTCCACTTCGCAGGCCCGGTTTGATGTACCGATGTGCCTAGGCTATCAACGGCTACGGTCACCGGCATATCTTCAACCTCAAACTCGTAGATTGCTTCCATGCCTAAGTCTTCGAAGCCCACTACCCGCGATTTTTTAATCGCTTGAGCGACCAGATAAGCCGACCCACCGACCGCCATTAAGTACACGGCTTCATTGTCACGGATAGCATCAATAGCGGCTTGGCCACGCTCTGCTTTGCCGACCATGCCTAACAGGCCAGTCTCTTCCAGCATAGTGCGGGTAAATTTATCCATCCGCGTGGCGGTCGTTGGGCCAGCGGGGCCAACGACTTCGTCACCAATGGGATCAACCGGGCCCACGTAGTAGATAAAGCGACCTTTCATATCCACGGGCAGCGGCTCGCCTTTGGCCAGCATATCGACCATGCGCTTATGAGCAGCATCGCGCCCCGTGAGCAGCTTACCGTTCAACAGCAGCGTATCACCAGGCTGCCAGGTTTTAACCTCCTCAGGCGTCACCGTGTCAAGATTGACACGTTTGACGTTTTCACCCGCCTCGCGAGTAATTTCCGGCCAATCCTCAAGCTTCGGCGCTTCAAGTACCGCGGGGCCAGAACCGTCCAGGGTAAAGTGGGCATGACGGGTCGCCGCACAATTGGGAATAATCGCGACGGGCTTGTTGGCCGCATGGGTTGGATAGTCTTTGACTTTAATATCCAGCACGGTGGTTAAGCCGCCTAACCCCTGGGCACCGATACCGCTCTTGTTGACTTTATCAAACAGCTCTAAACGCAGCTCTTCGGCACGATTGCTGGGGCCACGGGCCTGTAGATCCTGAATATCGATAGGATCGAGTAGCGCCTCTTTGGCAATCATCATGGCCTTTTCGGCGGTGCCGCCGATACCAATCCCCAGCATGCCGGGTGGGCACCAGCCAGCGCCCATCTTTGGCAGTTGCTCCATCACCCAATCAACCACGCTGTCAGAGGGATTCAGCATGGCAAACTTGGATTTTGCTTCGCTACCGCCGCCCTTCGCAGCCACGTGAATATCGACACTATCACCGGGCACAATCGAGTGGTGAATAATCGCCGGGGTGTTGTCTTTGGTGTTGGCTCGCTTGCCGTCAGGATCTGCAAGCACCGAGGCGCGCAGGATATTATCTGGCAGCAGGTAAGCACGACGAACACCTTCATTGATCATGTCGTCCAAGCTCATGTCCGCTTCCCAGGTAACGTTCATACCCACGTGAACGAATACGGTGACGATACCGGTATCCTGACAGATTGGGCGATGCCCGGTGGCGCACATGCGTGAGTTAATCAAAATCTGTGCGATGGCGTCTTTGGCGGCAGGGTTCTCTTCGCGCTCGTAGGCGGCTGCCATGGCATCGATGAAATCTTTGGGATGGTAGTAAGAGATGTACTGCAGAGCATCGGCAACGCTTTGAATAACGTCGTCCTGGCGAATCACGGTCATGGACTAATAGCTCCTAGGTTATCGTCTAGTCAGCGGCTTCCCCTCCGCGCCCGCGGAGGTGCCGTCTTAGCGTGCTACCAGTATACCGTATTGGCACTTACGCAGCAGCAATCCCTGGCACCTATCTGACTACTATGGTTAGGGCTTTAGTTGATGGTATTTCTTAAGCAAGATAACGGTATAACCCTACTCACGCCGACTGACAATATGGGCATAAATAGAGCCTTCGCGACCCAACCATTGTACGCTCAATCACCGTTCCACAGCGGTGGCATTCAAGCCCTGCCCGCTCGAAAACCGCAAAACGCCACTGCCTGCGCGGCTCACCCGCTGCTTTGGCCTGAGCAATCCAGGCCTCACGATTAGTAACACCTGCGGCTTGGTAGGCTTGCCGGGTAACATCAATGATGCAGTCAGCCAGAGTTTGCTGCTGTTCTGGGGTTAAATCCACCGGTCGAGCGCTTGGCGGAAGCTGGGAGAAAAAAAGGATTTCAGAGCGCAAATAGTTGCCCAGCCCGGCGACCAACCCCTGATCAAGCAGCAGTGCCCCCAGGCTGCGTTTATGAAACTGCTTTAAATTCAGCCGCTGCTGCACATCGGAGGGAGCCACGTCTTGACTCAACAAATCAGGGCCCAGGCGGGCTAAGAAAGGATGCTCGGTGAGAGTTTCTGCGTGCCAGAGGGAAATATCGGAGGCGCTATAGAGGCTGGCGCAGTGCCCTTCTGCGCTCAATCGAACCCGCAGCGCTCGCTTGGTATTAGGCGGCTTATCCTCGCTATGCAGCTTCCAAACACCATAAAGTTGGTTGTGGGAATAAAGCACGCGCTGATCGGCAAACCGGACCAGCATTGCTTTACCCCAGGTATCTACTCGGGCAACCCGAACACCAATAAATGAGGCTGCCTGCTCGGCAAGTTCTGGAAAAGCGAACCAGGCATCGTCGATCACCCGTCCACCTATCTGCTGCTCAATACGATCCGCCGCGCGGCGAATTTCTGGGCCTTCTGGCATACCGCTAGCCCAGCGCCAGCTGTTTGTCTTTCATTTGATGGAGCTGGTCGCGAAGCCGGGCCGCCTCTTCGAACTCCAGATTTTGTGCTGCCTCAAACATGGCGTCTTCGAGCTTACTGATAGCGCCCAGCAGATCTTGCTTGCTCATCGTGGTGACATCATACTCGGCGGCGCTTTCCGCCACCTTGCGCTCATTGCCACGGCGGCGACTGCTCTTTTTGCCTGGTGCCTGGGCGGCTTCAAGGATATCGGCCACTGAGCGGGTAACCGTTGTTGGCGTAATACCGTGTTCTTCATTATGAGCAGTCTGCTTGGCGCGACGACGCTCGGTTTCATCAATCGCCTTGCGCATCGAGTCAGTAATCCGATCACCGTAAAGAATCGCCTTGCCGTGGGCGTTACGGGCAGCACGGCCAATAGTCTGTATCAGCGAGCGCTCGGCACGCAGAAAGCCCTCTTTATCGGCGTCGAGAATTGCCACCAACGATACTTCGGGAATATCCAGGCCTTCACGTAGCAGGTTGATGCCCACTAACACATCAAACTTGCCCAGGCGTAAGTCACGAATAATCTCAACCCGCTCGACGGTGTCGATATCCGAATGTAAATAGCGCACTCGAATGCCGTGCTCGTCAAAATACTCGGTCAGGTCTTCCGCCATACGCTTGGTTAGCGTGGTCACCAGCACCCGCTCACCTACTGCAGTGCGCAGTCCAATTTCCGATAGCAGATCGTCTACTTGGGTACTGGCCGGACGCACTTCAATTTCAGGATCCAGCAGCCCGGTGGGACGCACCACCTGCTCAACGGTCTGGCTAGCGTGTTCGCCCTCATAGCGGCCTGGAGTGGCGGAAACAAAGATGGTTTGTGGTGAAATGGCCTCCCACTCTTCAAACTTCATGGGCCGGTTATCCAACGCCGAAGGCAACCGGAAACCATACTCGACTAGGGTCTCTTTACGCGAACGGTCGCCTTTGTACATACCACCTACCTGGGGCACGCTGACGTGGGACTCGTCGATAAATAGCAGTGCGTCATCGGGCAGGTAATCAAAGAAAGTAGGCGGTGGCTCGCCGGGGGCACGCCCAGAGAGGTAGCGGGAGTAGTTTTCGATACCGTTGCAGTAACCCAGCTCCAGCATCATCTCAATATCGTAAAGTGTGCGCTGCTCAAGACGCTGTGCTTCTACCAGCCGTTCATGCTTACGCATCCACTCCAGTCGCTCTTTGAGCTCCTCTTTAATGGCATCAATGGCGCCCAGAATCGTTTCCCGGGGGGTGACGTAGTGCGATTTTGGATAGATAGTCATCCTTGGCACCTCCCCGCGGACAGCGCCAGTGAGCGGATCAAACAGTCGGATAGTGTCGATTTCGCTGTCAAACAGCTCTACCCGCACCGCCTCCTCGTCAGAGTCGGCAGGAAAGATATCGATCACATCGCCGCGCACCCGGTAAGTACCGCGGCGGAAATCCATATCATTACGAGTGTACTGAAGCTCTGCCAAGCGCCGCAGGAAAGCGCGCTGGTCAATCAACTCGCCGCGAGTGAAGTGCAGACGCATCTTTAAGTATTGGTCGGGGTCACCCAAGCCGTAAATCGCTGACACTGATACCACAATCAGCGCATCGCGCCTTTCTAGCAGTGCCTTGGTGGCCGAAAGCCGCATCTGCTCGATATGGTCGTTTATCGAGGCATCTTTCTCGATAAAGGTATCCGAGGAAGGCACATAGGCTTCCGGCTGGTAGTAGTCGTAGTAGGAGACGAAATACTCTACGGCGTTATCCGGGAAAAACGCCTTGAATTCGCCATACAACTGGGCAGCCAGGGTCTTGTTCGGCGCCATCACGATGGTCGGGCGCTGCTGTTGTTCCACCACATTGGCCATGGTGAAGGTTTTGCCCGACCCGGTCACGCCAAGCAGCGTTTGGTGAGCAAGCCCAGATTCCAGGCCACTAATCAGCCCTTTAATAGCAGCAGGCTGGTCGCCAGCGGGCTGAAATTTTGACTGCAATCGAAAGGCTTTGCTCATCGGTGCTCCTATAAAAGATATAATTTAAACTAACCGGGTGGCGATCTCGACCGTAGACTGGGTCATCAGGCGTTGAATCGGGCAGCGGTGGCTAATATCTTCCAGCCGGGCGCGCTGTTCGGGGTCTTCAATACCGTGCAGTGTTAATGCCACGTCTAGCTTGTAGATGCCCTTTTTTTCCTGACTATCGTCCCGCTGCACGGTGACGGTAATACCCTCAAGCGGCCACTCTTTACGCTTGGCGTACATCTGCACGGTAACCGCCTTGCAGGTACCCAGAGCAATATCGAAATAGTCGTGGGGATCAGGGGCACTGCCCTCGCCACCTACTATCGGTGGCACATCGGCATATAGATCTTCCAAGCCATTGACTTCAACTCGCTGCCTAAAGACATGGTTGCGTTCACTGATCACGGTAATGGGAGGGTGCATTAGGATACCTTTACGCCTAGCTTGAGTTTTTCAATGGCATTAATCAGCGTCTCGCGTTTTGCCCGACCGTCCACATCGGCACCATGGCGCCCCACTTCGGCACTATCAACGCCATCAAGCATCATGAGCGCCGTGGTGATTTTGTTCACCTGATCGACCGATTTAACACCCTGGAATGTCAACGACTGCTGTGCCATAGCGTTTCCCTACCTGTTGCCCTGTGCAAAACTGATACAAGAGAAAGAGTCTAGCACGCTAATGGTGCCTTGCAATCAGTGACGACTGCCCACACCTAATAGCATTCAAGGCACTTTTACTTTTACGTACTGAATGCATCACTATCGAACGCTTTCCCACTTTTGCAGGAGTTTTTATGGCGACCGTTACCGCTAGCACCCCCGCCCTTGGCAGCGTCCGCCTTAACCACTTAGCCGCGCTGGATGTGAAGGGGGCGGATGCAGAAAAGTTCCTACAGGGCCAGACCAGCGCCCAAGTCAGCTTGGCCGACGGGCACTTTGCGCCGCTCACCTGTTTCTGCACGCCTAAGGGCCGCATGCTGGCCAACGCCCAGCTAATGCGCTTGGGCGAAGAGCATTATCGGCTACTGCTCAGTAATACCCTATTGGATAGCCTAGAGAGTCATCTTAAAAAATTCGCCGCTTTTTACCGTGCTGAACTAACCAGCCAACGCGACCTAGTATTCATTGGTGCCAGCGATGAGGCCCAATCGCTTGCGAATCAGCTGGGCCTGACGCTAGCTGATCAAGTAGGCCCCCATACTAGCAACGATCAGGCCTGCGCAATCCGCTACCCTGGTGAGACACCGCGCTGGCTATTGTGTTTCGCAAACGACAGCAAGGTCGATTTAGCGTCGGCTCAGGATGACCAAGCGGGCCGTAACGCTTGGCAGCTTGAGGATATTCGTAGCGGTTTGGCGTGGCTAACCGATACCCAACAGGATCACTTCCTGCCCCAAATGCTGAACTGGGAAGCGCTGGGCGGCATTAGCTTTAAAAAAGGCTGTTACACCGGCCAGGAAGTCGTCGCCCGAGCACACTTCCGGGGTCAGGTGAAAAAGCGCTTGATGCGTATTAGCTTAGAAGCCGACTCACTGCCCGCAGCAGGTGCTAGCGTGGTTAATAGTGACGATAAAGCGGTAGGTGAAGTGGTGGTCAGTGCGTTTAATCATCAAGGCGGCGTCGAATTACTGGCAGTCATGAGCACCAAAGTCGCCGAAGAAACTATGCAACTTTATTTAGATGGGGTGCCAGCGACACTTCTCACGTTACCCTATACGATTGAACGCGTTGACCCTGAACAGCTGGCAGTTAGCCTTAACGGCTAGGCTTATTCTAGGTTGAAGGCAAGCCAAACAGCGTCGCGGCGGTATTACTGCTCTGAGCTGCGACCTGCTCCTCTGTTTGCCCGCGCAGTGCGGCAACAACGCTGCATACCTCAGCCACTCGACATGGCTCATTACGCATGCCCTGGTAGCCGCTAAGCGGCATATCGGGGCTGTCGGTTTCCAGCACAAAGGCATCGTCAGGCAGTCCCTCAACGGTTCGCCGTAACCGCCTGGCGCGTTCATAGGTGACTGCGCCGCCCAACCCCAGCTTGAAGCCCAGATCGAGAAACTTGGTTGCTTGCTCAATGGAGCCTGAGAAGGCGTGAATCAGCCCTGCCTCTGGAAGCGCAAGCTGGCGTAGGCGCTTGGCGACCTTATCGTTGGCGTGGACACAGTGCACCACTACCGGCAGAGAATGCTGTTTCGCTAGCTTCAGCTGGACATCAAAGTAGTGCCACTGCGCTTCAAGCGTGTCGGTAAAGCGACCATCAATACCGCACTCGCCCACTGCTACTATCTCAGGGTGCTCAGCGAGCAAATGATCAAGCGCGTTGATATCCGACGCTTGATGCTCATCGACAAAGTAAGGGTGCAAGCCCAAGCATACCGACGTATCCGGCCGCTCGCCGAGCGCCAGCACCTGCTGCCAGCGCGAACGGGTCGTCCCCGGTACCACAAAGTGCACGACACCCACTGCCTTAGCGGACTCGAACACCTCAGCCCGATCATCATCGAACTGAGTAAAATCGAGATGGCAATGAGCATCTATCAGCATGGGAACGCCTGACATATAGGGATTAGTGCTCGCGGGTAGGCTGGAAGCGAATATCCGGCCAACGCTCCTGAGTCATCTGCAGGTTCACCCGGGTAGGCGCAATGTAGGTGAGATAACCACCGCCATCGATCGCCAGGTTGGCGCTGGCCTTGCGCTTGAACTCTTCCAGCTTTTTGGCATCTTCACAGTAGACCCAGCGAGCTGTCTGGACATTGACACCTTCATAGAGGCAGTCGACCTTGTACTCCTCCTTGAGACGGTGGGCGACCACATCGAACTGCAGGGTACCTACGGCGCCGAGAATCAGATCGTTGTTGTCCATCGGCATAAAGACCTGGGTAGCCCCCTCTTCGGAAAGCTGCTGCAAGCCTTTTTGTAGCGCCTTCATCTTAAGTGGATCTTTAAGCCGTACGCGCTTAAATAGCTCGGGGGCAAAGTGGGGTATGCCGGTAAAGCGCATATCTTCGCCCACGGTAAAGGTATCGCCGATCTGAATCGTGCCGTGATTATGCAGGCCAATAATATCGCCGGGCCAAGCCTCTTCTACCTGGGAGCGGTCGGAGGCCATAAAGGTCAAGGCGTCGGCAATCTTAACGTCCTTGCCGATACGCACATGGCGCATCTTCATGTTCTTTTCGTACTTACCCGAGCAGACGCGCAAAAAAGCGATGCGGTCGCGGTGATTGGGATCCATATTGGCCTGGATTTTAAACACGAAGCCGGTGAAGCGCTCATCATCAGATGTGACTACCCGCGTATCGGTTTCGTGGGCCTGGGGCGGCGGCGCGTACTCGACAAAACCGTCAAGCATTTCACGCACACCAAAGTTACCCATGGCGGTACCGAAATAGACCGGTGAAAGCTCCCCCCTCCGGTAAGCATCCAGATCAAACTCATGGGAGGCACCGCGCACCAGCTCGACTTCCATGCGCAGCTCTTCGGCCTGCTCTTCTCCAAGCACAGCATCCACTTCGGGATTATCCAAACCCTCAATGCGCTTATCCTCGGGAATGCGGCTACCCTGCCCCTGGGTATAAAGATGAATCACGTCGTTATAAAGGTGATAAACGCCCTTAAAGTGGCGACCCATGCCAATCGGCCAGGTCATCGGCGCACACTGGATATTCAGTACCGTTTCAACTTCATCCATCACCTCAATGGGATCACGGATATCGCGATCCATTTTGTTGATGAAAGTGAGGATCGGCGTGGTGCGCAGACGACACACTTCCATCAATTTAATGGTGCGATCCTCAACACCTTTGGCGCCGTCGATCACCATCAAGGCAGAGTCAACCGCCGTAAGCGTACGGTAGGTATCTTCAGAGAAGTCTTCGTGACCCGGTGTATCCAGCAGATTGACGATGCGGCCGCCGTAGGGGAACTGCATCACCGAGGTCGTTACCGAGATCCCCCGCTCCTGCTCCATCTTCATCCAGTCTGACGTTGCATGGCGATCGTTACGCTTGCTCTTCACCGAGCCGGCTAACTGGATGGCATTCCCAAATAGCAGCATTTTTTCGGTAATGGTGGTTTTACCGGCGTCGGGGTGCGAAATAATAGCGAATGTCCTGCGAAGCTCGGCTTCACGGGCTAATTGAGTCTCTTTCATTGTGCCTCTTCAAATATAGGGTCTCATTCGCAGCACTCACTCAGCAGCTTTCGCTAACTGGCCACCGCGCGTTGAGCCATGTCCATTGCGACAATTGTAACGCTTGGAGGCGGCTGTTGTCGCGGGTGGCGTCAAATGTGACGCTCTTGAAAAAGGCCAAAAAAAACGCTGAACAAGTCAGCGTTTTAATCTTACAAAGTGGCACAAGGCCGATGTTAACCACCACCAAAGCCGGGGGCTAGGCGAAGGTATTTACCTGCGTACCTAGGGTGCCCTCTTTAGCTAGATCTGGCTGCGCGCCAGTATCGGCAGAGGCCATTATTTCAGTTACTTGATCAGCTTGCGTATCCAAAGCTTCTTTGAAAACCTGCATTTGAGCCTGTTCGGCGGTTTGCGCCTGATTCATATACAGCGATGCACTGACTGAACTGCTGATGCCTACATCCATATATCCACCTCATGGTGTGCAAATGTACTTATAAACTAGCAAAGCATTAGATCACGCGCAAAGATACCGTCTCTATTACTGGTGCTAGCGTCTATTACTATCGGCCTAACTCGCCTGATCATTAATAAATAAAGCGCTAGTTAGAACCTATCAGCACGAAATGGTGCCATATCGATGGCCGTGGGCTGCCCCTCCATCATATCCGCCATTAGATGACCGGTGGCGGGCCCCAGAGTGAACCCCTGATGGCCATGGCCAAAGGCAAGCCACAACCCTGGATGCCTTGGCGCAGGCCCAATCACTGGCTTCATATCGGGCAAACAGGGGCGCGCGCCTTTCCAAGGGGCGTCATCGCGTCGCTCGCCCAAGGGGAACACGCTGCGTGCCACTTTCTCGGCGGCGCCCAGTTGATTGACATCAGCAGGCGCATCCAAGCGATCAAGCTCAGCGCCGGTAGTCAAGCGAACCCCTGCGTTCATCGGCGCCAGCAGGTAGCCCACCTCGGCATCCATAACCCAGAAATTTAGCTTGGCTGGCGCTTGAGGCGCGTAATGCATGTGGTAGCCACGTTTTACAAAGGTAGGAAAGTGGTAGCCCAATTCTTTTAGCCAGCTTCCCGCCCAGGGCCCTAGCGCCACGACGACGTCATCTACTTCTAACGCTTCAGCAGCGGTATTGACCTGCCAGCGATCACCCATTTGCTGAACCGACTTGATATCCGACTGCAAAATACGCCCGCCATCATTACTAAACGCTTGGGCGTAAGCCGCGACCAACCCACCTGGATCAGCAACCGTCCAGGGATCAAGCCAGTGAATTGCGCCGATAATGGTGTCACTCAAAGAGGGCTCTTTCTGCGCAAGAGCCGCCTTATCCAGTTGCTCAAACTGCACGCCATAAAGGCGCCGTGCTTCTTCGGCCTCGGTTATCCGCGCAGCAAGTTTTTCAGGCGTGCGATATAGCTCAAGCCATCCCTGCCTGCGCACCAAGTGCTCAGCGCCTGCGGCTTCAATCATCGGGCCGTGGGTTTTTAGCGAAAGCTGAATCAGTGAGGCGTATTCCGGCACGATTTTCTGGTAAGTCTTCGGCGCTGAGTTCATCCAGTAGCGCAATAGCGGGGAGGCGGCGTTGACCATACCCGCGGGGCGGTAACGAATATCTACCCGACGGTTAGGTAAAACGCTGAGGAGCGTTTTAACGTCGCGGGGAAAAGGGTAAGGCCTTACCGCTTCCCGCTGAATGATACCCGCATTGCCAAACGAGGTTTCGCGGCCAGGCTGAAGGCGATCTACCAGGGTCACCTCATGCCCACGCTGGCGCAGATGCCAGGCAATGCTGACACCGACCATGCCTGCTCCCAAAACTACCGTTTGACGCGCCATCTTGATGCACTCCCTTTTCAGCGTTTATGAACCACAATTGAAGATCTATAACTAATTGAAAAATATCACCAATCAATGCGCATTAACACAGTAGAAAACGCTATTTTATTTCTAAAAATCAGTAATTAATGCTGCCATTAGCGTTAAAAAGGATGACTTCACTATTAGCGGCATAACAATTGCTTAGTTTCTATTAGGAAACCTGAATAGCAGTCAGTTAGCACCGGTGCAACGGTTCCCCCTCCTTCCGCTTAAAACAAACAAAGCACCAAAAAGAAGCGCACTTGCACCAAAAGATACTAAGGAAAACACCATGCCTACCACGCTAAATTTGGACAGCTCGTTGCTCGATATGCTCTGGGTGCTCTGGGCCGCTGCTCTGGTATTTGTGATGCAAGCTGGCTTTCTCTGCCTGGAAGCGGGCACTACGCGCACCAAGAATGCTATCAACGTCGCTATGAAAAACGTAGCGGACTTTGCCATTGCCGTCAGTATTTTTTGGTTAGTCGGTTTTGGTCTCATGTTTGGCGACTCTCACCACGGCTTAATCGGCACAACGCTGTTTGGTTGGCAATTAGAAGCCTCCAGCCACTGGGTGATTACCGTTTTTATTTTCCAAGCAATGTTCTGCGCCACCGCCGCTACCATTGTGTCGGGCGCAGTGGCAGAACGTATGCCCTTTTTAGCCTATACCTGGACGGCCCTCTGGATAGCCTTGGTTATCTATCCGGTTTTTGGGCATTGGGCATGGAGCGGGCTTTTGGATGGCGCGGAAGGCTGGTTAGGGGCGCTAGGGTTTGTCGACTTTGCGGGCTCCACGGTCGTACATAGCGTAGGCGGTTGGGTCGCCCTGGCAGCGGTACTGTGTATTGGGCCACGCAGCGGACGCTTCAGCCACGGTAAACCACCTACTGCCTTCCCTTCAGGCAACTTACCCCTCGCCATGTTAGGCGCACTGTTTATGATCTTAGGCTGGTTTGGCTTTAACGGCGGTAGCACCCTGGCCGTTACCGAGCAAATACCCAGCATAATAGCCAATACTGTTTTGGGCGCCGTCGGCGGCATCCTTTCGGGCATGCTGATGGGGCTACGCACTCGGCGCTACGCCGACGTTATGTATGCGATTAATGGCGCCATTGCGGGCTTGGTCGCCGTCACCGCCAGCGCTCATGTGATCTCCTTATCGGCGGCATTTGGGCTGGGTGCGGTTAGTGGCGTACTGATGGTACTGACCAGCGAATGGCTGATAAGCAAACATATTGATGATGCAGTCAGCGCCATACCCTCGCACCTCGTCGCGGGCGTATGGGGTACGCTAGCACTGCCCTGGGTCGCTGACTTAACACTGATGGATAGTGGCTTGTCGCGATCCGCTCAGTTTGGCGTTCAGTTGATCGGTGTTGTGGTGTGCGGCGTTTGGAGCTTTGGCAGCGCCTGGCTACTGTTCCGCATTACCCGGCGCTTCCTGCCCATACGCGTCTCACCTGAAGCAGAAAAGATGGGCCTCAATCTCGCCGAGCATGGCGCCAAAAATGAGTTGAACCAACTGCTTGAGCATATGCGCCAGCATGAACAGCAGGGTGATATGCGCCAGCGAATTGACGCCGACCCGTTTACCGAAGTGGGCGAAATAGCGGCGAGCTATAATCGCGTAACCGCTGCCCTTGAAAGCGCCGTTGGACATACCCGCGTGATGCTTCGCAATCTCCGCGATGGCGTGATTACCTGGCAGGCAGACGGCACCCTGACCAGCCTTAACCCTGGAGCGGAGCAACTCTTCGAGGTCGACGCCAAACAGATTATTGGCCAACCTGTCTCGCAGCTATTGCCAACCCGCTCCCTCAGCCCCGGAGCACGCCATGAAATTAAACGCCGCTGCGCAGATATGCAGGTGCGCCACCTGGAAATACAAGTCAGCGAAGGAGCCAGCGGTTCCGCGTCAGAGCGCTCAGGGATGGTGCGCGATATTACCGAGCGCAAACAGCTGCAGGAGCAGTTAAACCGCGAACGCGACCTTGCCCGTACTACCCTGGCATCGATCGGTGATGGCGTTATTACCTGCGACGCTAGTGGCAACGTAACGTTTATCAATGCGGAAGCTAAGCGCTTGACCGGATGGACACTCGAAGAGGCCATGGATAAACCCATTTACGTGGTGTATCAACTACTCGATGAAGCCAGTGGCCAACCGCTAAACAACCCGGCCCGGCAAGTGCTCACTCAACTAACTCCGGTGCACTCCACCGAGCACTGCCTACTGGTCAGTCGTGATCACTCGCATACCCCCATCCAACACAGCGCTTCACCAATACGTTCGCGCAGCGGCATTACCTTAGGTGCAGTGGTCGTTTTTCAGGATGTTAGCCTCACTCGCCAGTTGACCGAACAGCTGAGCTATCAGGTCAGCCATGACAACCTGACCGACCTGCTCAACCGCCGCGCCTTCGAATCAGCACTGACTGCGCTACTTAATCGCGACGATGGCCACCATGTGCTGTGTTACCTGGATCTCGATCAGTTCAAAATCGTCAATGACACCTGCGGCCATCTCGCTGGAGATGAGCTGCTGCGCCAATTGGCGTTAAAATTTAAAGACCATGTGCGCAGCAGCGATATCGCCGCCCGCCTGGGTGGCGATGAATTCGCTTTGTTGCTACCCGATTGCGGTATAGAGCGAGCATTGACGATTGCGGAAGCGTTACGCTGCGATATTGAGCAGTATCGTTTTTCTTGGCAGGGCCATACCTTTGGTATCGGCGTAAGCATTGGTTTGGTTGAACTCAACGCCGCTCAGCCCATGCAGTTGAGCCAGGCTCTCCACGCCTCTGACGCTGCGTGCTACGCCGCGAAAGAGGCAGGCCGCAATCGCATCCACTGCTATCAGCCTGACGATCATGCATTACTGGAGAAACACGGCGAACTGCAGTGGGTACAACGCTTGCAAAATGGCTTGGATAACGACACCTTCCGTCTTTTCGCCCAACCCATTGCAGCCATTTGCGCCACTGGCCCTGGCTACCGGGAAATTCTGCTGCGACTTGAAGAGCATGGAGAGATCATCGCGCCAGGTAGCTTTCTACCCGCTGCCGAGCGTTATCACTTTATGGAGCGCATTGACCGCTGGGTGATTCGTAACACCCTAGCCTGGCTAGGGGATCAAAACCGCCATGCGACGCTGCCACCTCACAGCTTATGGGGGATCAATCTTTCAGGTGCGTCGCTTTCCGATGCGGATTTTTGTCACGACCTTATTACTCAGGTCGCCATGGCAGGCCTGCCCCACGGCACGCTCTGCTTTGAAATTACCGAAAGCACCGCCATTGCCCAACTCTCAAGCGTGAGTGAAATAATTGTCACCCTTAAAGAGTACGGCTGTCGCTTTGCACTGGATGACTTTGGTACCGGCCTCTCCTCTTTTAGTTATTTGAAGCAGTTGCCCGTCGATTATTTGAAAATTGACGGTAATTTTATCCGCAATGTGCATCAGGATCCGATTGATCGGGCGATGGTTGAGGCGATTCATGCCGTCGGCAAGGCGTTAGGAATTGAAACCATTGCTGAATTTGTGGAAACCCAGGCAACGCTGGATATTTTGCACCACATGGGAATCAACTACGCGCAGGGGTATTTGCTGGGCAGGCCTGAGCCGCTCACCCATATGGCGGGTAACCGCATTAAGGTGATGCCGCGCTAGCTACAATAAAGGAGGAGTCTAAAAGCCAGAAACACAAAAACCCCAGTTAAGGGCATACTCTCTAAAAGAAGGGGTAAACTAAAAGGAAATTAAAAATAGCAGAAGCGATATATGCTGGGGTAATGGGGTGGATGATGGGACTTGAACCCACGACCACCGGAGTCACAATCCGGGGCTCTACCACTGAGCTACACCCACCACAACCTAAAACTGGAAACGCAAATATTGTCACTGGGGTGGATGATGGGATTTGAACCCACGACCACCGGAGTCACAATCCGGGGCTCTACCCCTGAGCTACACCCACCAAAGACAATCTTACGTAGAACAAATAGCATGCGCTTGAAGATATGATTCTGACAGGTTGTTACCACTGAATTAGGTGGCACGCCCAGCAGGAATCGAACCCGCAACCTACGGCTTAGAAGGCCGTTGCTCTATCCGGTTGAGCTATGGGCGCACATATAGTATTCATATAATACGAATACCGATGAGCACTAGACCACAACTGCAGCTTGGAAAAGCAAACTACTACCTTTCATGCTAAGTGATTGGTCGGGATGGAGGGATTCGAACCCCCGACATCCTGCTCCCAAAGCAGGCGCGCTACCAGACTGCGCTACATCCCGATTTTTATCACCTTAGACGCTACCGTGCTGCCCGTCTCAAGCGAGGCATATATTACTATTTTTAATTTTAAAGTCAACCATTAAAGTGATTGTTCGTGAAGGCGCTTTGCCTGGATGCTCCAGCGTGCGAAAATTACCGCCTTTAAAGCGCTGTGGCTTGAGCGCTTTAATGCCTAGGCTATTTTTAACATTCACAGGGACTCCATTACATGACCGCCCAACTAATCGATGGCAAAGCCATCGCTGCTACTGTCCGCCAACAGGTTGCCGAAAAGATCGCTGCACGCCGTCAAACCGGCGGACGGGCACCGGGACTAGCCGTGGTTGTGGTCGGGGACGATCCCGCCTCTCATGTGTATGTCAGCAATAAGCACCGCGCCTGCGAACAAGCTGGCATTCTCTCCTTTCAGCATGCCCTACCCGCTACAACCTCACAGCATGAACTGGAAGCCCTGGTTGATCAGCTCAACAGCGACCCGACCGTTGATGGCATCTTGGTTCAACTGCCACTGCCCAAGCATCTCGATGCCGAGCCCATTTTAGAGCGTATTCTGCCTGGCAAAGACGTCGATGGGTTTCACCCCTACAACATTGGCCGCTTAGCGCAGCGTATGCCCGCCCTACGCCCCTGCACGCCGAAAGGAATCATGACCCTACTGGCACAGAGCGATATTGCGCTACGCGGCTTAGATGCCACCGTTGTGGGCGCCTCTAACATTGTAGGCCGCCCTATGGCGCTGGAGCTGATGCTGGCAGGCTGTACCACCACCGTATGTCACCGTTTTACCCGCAACCTTGAAGATCACGTAAGCCGAGCCGACATCCTGGTCGTGGCCGTCGGCAAGCCGGGTATCGTGAAAGGCGAATGGATTAAGCCGGGCGCTATCGTGATCGACGTAGGCATCAATCGTCAGGAGGATGGCACGTTAAAAGGCGATCTTGATTTTGCCACCGCCGCCGAACGCGCCAGCTTTATCACCCCCGTACCTGGCGGCGTGGGGCCGATGACCGTAGCTACTCTGCTGGAAAATACCCTTGAAGCCGCCGAGAAGCACGATTTAGCTCCCCTAGAGCACGCCTGAGTTAAACAACACCACTTTTAATGTAGGAGCATGGCGCAGTGAAGCGTATTGGTATTATTGGCGCAATGGCGCAGGAAGTGAGCACCTTGGTGAGTCAGTTGGACAATCCCCAACGCTACGAGCACGCGGGTTTTGTCTTCCATACCGGCACGCGTTACGGCCTTGAGGTCATTGTGCTGCAGTCAGGGATTGGTAAGGTCAATGCCGCAGTAGGCACGGCTATTTTATTAGAGCGCCATCAGCCCGATGCCATTATCAATACCGGTTCCGCCGGTGGCTTTGCCGCCGATTTAGCCATTGGCGATGTAATCATTTCAGACGAAGTACGCCATCACGACGTCGACGCCGTGGTATTTGGCTACGAGATAGGCCAAGTGCCGGGAATGCCCGCCGCCTACTTGGCCGACAAATCGCTGCGAGAAGTGGCGCGTAATGCCATCGTCTCGTTAGGTGAAGTCCAGGTACGCGAAGGCTTGATCGCTACCGGTGACGCCTTTATGGCTGACCCTGCAAGGGTAGACGCTACCCGTGCCCAGTTCCCTAGCATGCTTGCGGTAGAGATGGAGGGCGCAGCCCTTGCTCAAACGTGCCACCTCTACCAGTGCCCCTTCGTGGTGATCCGCGCGCTCTCTGACATTCCTGGCAGTGGCGACAACCACCTCTCCTTCGATGAATTTCTGGAAGTGGCCGCCGACCACTCATCGCGCATGGTTGACCAAATGCTTAAGCAACTTGGCAACGTCTAACAGGGCTTACTAAGCGCTTGGAGCCGTCGACCGTTAAAGCGTCGACGGCGCTTGTTAAGACCTGGCTTGTTAAGACCTAACCGCCCAGTTAAGCGTCTCCCCCGCCAGCAATGGAATAATGTTCTCTCCCTGAGCGTAAGGATAACTCTCCGGCAGTGTCCAACCCCGTCGCTCTAGCGTAATGGTGTCTGCGTTAGCCGATAACCCATAAAAACGCGGCCCATTCAGGCTGGCGAAGGCTTCCAACTTATCCAGGGCACCCATTTCATCGAAGGCGGTGGCGTAAAGCTCAATGGCCACGGGGGCAGTATAGGCACCGGCACAGCCGCAGCTTGACTCTTTAGCCCCCTGGGAGTGGGGCGCGCTATCGGTGCCCAAAAAGAACTTATGGCTACCGCTGGTGGCTGCTTTAAGCAGCGCCTGGCGATGCTGCTCACGCTTTAGAATGGGCAGGCAGTAGTAGTGAGGACGAATCCCACCCACCAGCATCTTATTGCGGTTAAAAAGCAGGTGATGCGCAGTAATGGTGGCGGCCACATTATCCGGTGCCTGGGCAACAAACTCTGCGGCTTGCTGGGTGGTGATATGCTCACACACTACTCTCAGCGCCGGATGGCGTTCCAGCAGCGGTTTTAGCACTGTTTCAATAAACACCGCTTCGCGATCAAAAATATCGATCTCAGCATGGGTGACTTCACCATGCACCAAAAGTGGCATGCCAACCTTAGCCATCATTTCGATAGTGGCGTCACAGTGGGCCAAATCGGTCACCCCTGAATCGGAGTTAGTCGTGGCACCCGCCGGGTAAAGCTTCACCGCTTTGACAATGCCACTTTGTGCCGCGCGCTCGATCTCTTCCGGTGGAGTTGTATCGGTGAGATAGAGCACCATTAAGGGCTCGAAGGTACTGCCCGCTGGCAAGGCAGCAAGAATACGCTGACGATACTCAAGCGCCTGAGCCGTAGTGGTAACCGGCGGGGTGAGATTGGGCATAATGATCGCCCGCCCCATCTGCGCTGCGGTATGGCCTACCACCGCGTTGAGCGCCTCATCGTCGCGCAAGTGAAGGTGCCAGTCATCGGGGCGGGTCAGTGTTACAGTGTCCACGGCATGTCCTGTAGTGGTGTTAAGTCGGGTAAAATACGCCATGTACAGTATACGCAATTGCGCGATGGGATAAATCCGCTCCTCAAGTGCCCACACCCCAGCCCAAGTATCGTATTATGGCGGCGCTGTTTTAGAGACACAGCTCTTTCAAGATCCAGATCTAACGGTTAGTTTTTGCAGTCGTTTATAAAAGTTAGTTTTGACGCTAAGGATTCGGTTGTTTATGCAGAACGTGCGCCGCTATGCGGATATTATTGCCAGCCTGGAAGGATTGATGTGGCTAAGCCTCGCTTGGTCGATTTCGCTCTCCGTTCATATCGGCAGCACAGAACCCACTCTTGCTAGCTTATTGGTGATTGGTGCTCTAGTGGTTTTCTGCTGGGCTCATCGGCCACTGCGTTACCTGTTGCGCCGCTACCATATTCGCAAGCGACGCACCGATATGTGGATCCATACCCTGGCTCTGCCGTTGCTGCTGGCGATGTTCCTCCACATCATGCTTGAAGCGTTATTGGGTAGCGCCTGGTTGCCGCCTAAAATGCTGCTGTTCAATATATTGGCGTCGGCTGGCTGGACAACCTACGTGATGACCCTGTTGATTAAATCTGTCATTCATGGCTTTAAAGCCAAGACCAAGTAAGCCCAAAATGCAAACTGCCCTACCCCTTCCGCTTTCTACTCCCAACCGAAACTTGGTGCGGCTGACTATTGTGCGCGGCATCACCTGGACCGGTTTCTTATTGGCTATTGTGGTGGGCGTTGAACTGCTCGCCTTCGATTTACCGGTGACCGCCGTGGTGAGCGTGGTCATTTCAATGGGCGTACTCAATATTGCCACCTGGTGGCGCCTGGGCCGTCCCCGCGCGGTGACGCACCTTGAGTATTTGCTGCATTTACTTGCCGATATCACCGGCTTAACACTACTGTTCTATTTCTCGGGCGGTTCCACCAACCCTTTTATTACCTACTACCTGGTGCCGGTTACCATCGCCGCCGCCACCCTGCCCTGGCGCCATGCCTGGATCATCGCCGCATGCTCCATGGCGGGCTATACCTTTTTAATGTTCTCCTACCACCCCATCCCGCAACTGGGCCATATCAACAGTGATAGCCCCTTGAGCCTGCATATACTAGGCATGTGGCTTAACTTTGGCCTCTCTGCGGGGCTGGTAACCTTTTTTATCTACAAAATGGCTCACGCGCTGCGTAGCCGTGATCAGGCGCTCTCCCGCACTCGGGAAGCGGCCCTGCGCAATGAGCAGGTGTTGGCGGTCGCGACCCAGGCCGCGGGCACTGCCCACGAACTGGGCACACCACTCTCTACCATGGCAGTCCTCCTCAAAGAGATGCAGGCCGATGCCCCCGCCGATTCGACGCTTGATCAGGACATTAACTTATTGCGCCAGCAGGTCGACGTATGCAAATCACGTCTACAAAATTTGGTCTCCAACGCTGACCGGCGGCGTATGGCAGAACCCGAAGTGCTCGATGCAGAAGTGTGGTTAGCGGGGGTTGTTCAGCGCTGGTTGGTGCTCCGTCCTGATGTGAGCCATCAGTTCGATGTGGCAGAGAAACGCGGAAGACCTTGGCTGGCCGTCGATGCCACGCTCGACCAAGCATTGACCAATTTGCTCAATAACGCCGCTGACGCCAATCCTGAGCACATTGCCATACGCTTAGACTGGCAGAGTGAGAGCGTGGTGATCGATATTCGTGACCATGGCCCAGGTGTCGCCATGTCGATCGCCGACCAGTTGGGTGAGACGTTTATTTCGACTAAAAGCAAAGGCATGGGCATCGGCTTGTTTTTAACCCATGCCACCATCAATCGCTTTGGTGGTGGTGTAAGCCTGTATAATCACCCGGAAGGGGGTACGCTAACGGAAGTCACGCTGCCCCGCTGCGCAGCGCCAACTTAATCGCGCCCGCCCCAAGCACCGCCAGTTATGGATTGAGGACAACATGCAAACGCGAGAGCAACGCCTGCTAATCATAGATGACGATGAAATGTTTTGTCATGTGCTGAACCGTGCCCTTACGCGCCGCGGTTACGACGTTATAGTTGCCCACGATGCCGAGCAGGCCCTGACCATGGCCGCGCAGCATTCACCCACCATGGCGACCCTTGATTTAAAACTGGAAAACAGCTCAGGTTTAAAACTGCTTCCGGAGCTGCTTGCCACCGTGCCCCAGTGTCGCATTGTGGTGCTGACCGGCTACTCCAGCATTGCCACCGCAGTGGAGGCGATTAAGCTCGGCGCGGTTAACTACCTGTGTAAGCCGGTGGATGCCGACGATGTATTAACCGCATTCGAGCGCCAAAGCGGTGACCCGGATATTGAGCTTGCAGACAATCCGCCATCGATTAACCGCATCACCTGGGAGCATATTCAGAAAGTGCTGCAGGAGCACGACGGCAATATATCCGCCACCGCACGAGCGCTGGGCATGCACCGCCGCACCCTGCAGCGCAAACTACAAAAACGCCCCGTACGTCGTTAAAGCCTGCAACAAAGCACCCCGCCAACCACATCAAGGTCACTGGCGGGGCCAAACTGATTAATTAATGCGCCGTCCAGCCTAAATCGATATTAAAGCTTGAGCCAGTCACAGCACCGGCTGCGTCGGATGCCAGATAAGCGACTAATTGCGCCACCTCTTCAGGTTCGATCAAGCGCTTGATGGCCGCCTGTTTGAGCATGACTTTCTCGATGACCTCCTGCTCATCCATACCGTGCAATTTAGCCTGGTCGGCGATTTGGTTGTCCACTAACGGGGTTTTCACATAGGCAGGACATACCGCATTCGCGGTGATGCCTTGTTCACCGCCCTCTAGCGCCGCCGTTTTGGTCAAACCAATCATGCCGTGTTTGGCACTGATGTACGCCGCCTTCCCTAGTGAAGCCACCTGAGCGTGTATCGAGGCCACGTTAACGATGCGTCCCCAACCCTTTTCACGCATATGCGGCCAAGCCGCCTGTGTTAGTAAGAAAGGCGCCGTTAGCATCAAGTCCATAATCTGACGCCACTTTTCCTCGGGGAAGGTCTCAATCGGGGCAACGTGCTGAATCCCAGCGTTATTGACCAATATATCAACACCGCCAAAGCGCTTGACCGCATCCGCCACCGCCGCACGGCAGGCGTCGGGATCGGTTAGATCCGCCTCAAAGAACGCCGCGCCGGATTTTTCAGCGACCGCCTTACCCGCCGGATTAAAATCGACGGCAAGCACTTGATGACCTAATTCGCAAAAGTGCTTAACCACAGCGGCACCGATCCCGCTGCTAGTACCGGTTACCAGCGCAACTCGCGGTGTTGTAACGGCTTGGGAAGTCATGGGTAATTTCCTTTTTCACTGCGTGGATGGAAGATACTGTTTGTAGAAATCCTGACAGTATAGCTGGCTGCACTTAGGCGTTGAGCCCTTCATCGGGTTGCATTAAACGCGCCATCATTTGCTGCGCCAGCCTCGCGGCCTCCTGCATGCTCTCCAGCTCGCTTAAATCTCGCAAAATGGCGCGCTTATAGAGTCCGTAGCCGCCTGGCAAGCGCTCAAGAGATAGTGGGTATGTGCCTGAAGGCAGAGAAAGCGTAAGCGTATCCGCCAGAGTCTCGGTCAGCAGGGAGTGGTCAGGCACTGCAACCAGCCACAGCTCGCAGGGCGTAATCAACGCCCCCACCATGTGCTTAGCGCCATGATGCTGGAAGCATAGCGCATCAACCCCTAAACGCGGGTTCCAGTCACTTTTTCGTTTAATGGATGGCAAGTGCCTATCTCGGTACGCTTTCGACAGATCAGTAAGAAAGGTGTATTCGTCAGCGGTGAGCGTTTGCATAGGCTTGTTGGTTTTCCCAGGTGATAACGGACATTAATGGTTCGTGTAGCGAGCTACTATTGGCGAAACGAGCTCTGCTCAGCCACAATGGGCGCGAATTTATCGCTTAGCCAAACGGCTATTTACCCTTCAGTTACTGTCTACCTGATAACTTACTCAGTTTATCGTAAAGGAGCACCACCTATGTTCGTGGTTATTTTTGGTCGGATGTCATGTCCTTTCTGCGTACGCGCAAAACAGCTGGCCGAGCATTTGGAAAAAGTCGGAAAAATTGAAGGCTATCGCTATGTGGATATGCCCTCTGAAGGCGTCACTAAAGAAGATATCGCCAAAACAGCGGGTAAACCCATTCACACTGTCCCGCAGGTATTTGTCGATCAAACCCATGTAGGCGGCTTTACTGAATTTGATCAGTTTGTCCGCGATCAACAGCTACTTGCCGTTTAACCGCTCGTTAATAGCCGTTGAACCCTTGCTTACCCCGCTTGCCTATACTGAGCAGTTATTTAATGGCTCACGCTAGGTGTGCCACTTTAGGCAAGGAGTTCACCATGCAGCGTCAGGAGTTCGTTCAGCAGCTGTGGCTTGACTATGTACATACCCATCCCGACATCGGCGCCCTTAGACTTTGGCCACTATCAACGGCGGCTGAATATTTAACGCTGGTAACGCTCAATTACGGGCCCTTTGCCGCTGCCGCGCTTACCGGCAATTTAGCTCATATGGGCTATCGCGTCATGGGCCATTACGCCATGGCCGATAAAGGCCTATTAGTGCAACTACTCGCGCCAAGCGACGGCAGTAGTTGGCTGGTGCTGGCAGAACTGCAAATAGGCACATTGTCCAAGGCGCCCCGGGAAGCCATTGAAGGGCTGGTGCAACAATCTCACCCTCAGGATTGCAAGGGGCATAATTTGCTCTGCCGCGGTCGCCCCTGGCCGATGCCTAGCTGGGCGCTTTATCAACAGCTACAGCAAGCTCACCCCTTGGCTGCCTGGATAGCGGTGATGGGCCCTCGATTGCATCACGCTGGCTTTGATTGTGGGCAGTTGGGGGAGCCCTTGAAAACGCTGGATCAACGCCTAAGTGAAGTGGGCATGCCAAGCCTTGAGGGCCAGCAAAACGGTGTCTTCACGGTATCATCACTGCTTGATCACCGCTTCTACCCCACCACACCACAGAAAACAGTCTTCGCCAATGGCGATGAACATCGCCTCTGCCTAGGCGGCCTGGCGTTAGCCCAAAAGCACGTTGAAGATAATCACGAGCATATTGCCGATTTACTGCTACCCCACCATACGCGCTGTGAAATGGCCTGAGACGCTAGCAGTAATGGCGCTAGCGTCTCACTGTGCAGTTTATTTAACCCTCTAACCTTCGGCTGTTTATCATTCGGGCTAATGGGAGCGTACTTACTCGGCATCAAACGTCATTTCGGGAACATGGTCAGGCACAATCAGTTTGCCCGCCGTCTTCTCGACGATTTCCTCAACGCTTACGCCCGGAGCGCGCTCCTTGAGAATAAAGGCACCGTCTTTGATTTCAAGATAAGCTAAATCTGTCAACACGCGGTTAATGCAGCCTGCGCCGGTCAGCGGTAGTTCGCATTTTTCCAATAGCTTGGATTCGCCGTGCTTAGAGGCATGGGTCATAGTGCAAATGATATTGTCGGCACCGGCAACGAGATCCATGGCACCGCCCATGCCTTTGATCAACTTCCCTGGAATCATCCAGGACGCGATATTGCCCTGCTGATCCACCTCGAAAGCCCCCAGCACGGTGAGATCCACGTGGCCACCACGAATCATCGCAAATGATTCTGCGGAAGAAAAAATCGCTGCGCCTGGGCGCGCCGTCACCGTCTCTTTACCCGCATTAATCATATCTGGATCAAGTTCGTCTTCGGTGGGGTAGCGGCCCATCCCCAGCAGACCGTTCTCGGATTGCAGCATGACATCGATGCCATCCGGAATATAGTTGGCAACCAGGGTGGGAATACCAATGCCCAGGTTGACGTAAAAACCATCTTGAAGTTCGCGGGCGACACGCTGAGCCATCTGTTCTCGTGTTAAAGCCATGGTGACTTCCTCTTGTTGAATCGTTAAATGAGAAGCTAGTGTTGCGTTTGAAGGCGCGGCGTATTAGCTGCGCACCGTGCGTTTCTCTATCCGCTTTTCAAACGTGCCTTGAATAATCCGATCCACATAAATTCCTGGGGTATGGATCTGGCTAGGCTCAAGCTCACCCGGTTCAACGATCTCTTCAACTTCCACCACGGTAATTTTCCCCGCCGTGGCGGCCATGGGGTTAAAATTCTGCGCCGTATGGCGATACATTACATTGCCATAGCGATCCGCCTTCCAGCCTTTCACTATGGCAAAATCACCTACAATGGCTTCTTCTAAAATACAGTGTCGGCCATTAAACTCGCGAACCTCTTTCCCCTCACCAATCGGCGTGCCGTAACCGGTAGCGGTGTAAAAGGCGGGAATACCAGCGCCGCCTGCGCGCATTTTTTCCGCCAATGTGCCTTGAGGCGTTAACACCACTTCAATCTCATCGTTGAGCATTTGCTTCTCAAACAGGGCATTCTCACCTACGTAAGAGGCCAGAATCTTACTGATTTGGCGGTCTTCAAGCAGTATTCCCAAGCCAAAACCATCGACACCGCAATTATTGGATACCACGGTAAGGTCAGTGACGCCGCGTCGCTTGATCTCGGCAATCAGGTTTTCGGGAATACCGCAGAGCCCGAAGCCACCGGCGATGACGGTCATACCGCTTTCGATGCCTTCCATAGCCTCTTCGTAGGAAGCTACACGCTTATCGAATCCTGCCATTGTTGTGCCTCACATTGTTGTTGATGATCAGTGTTATCGTAGATGAGTGCTGTCAAAAATTCGCGAACTGAAGCTTACGATAGTGCCAGTGTTGTGCGAGATGATATATTTGTTAAGTTTGTTTTTCTTATCAATTTATTTTTTAAACTTATAAAAGGTGCTTTATGACCGTCAAACAGCTGCGCGCCTTTCTGGCGGTCGCCCAAACCCTCAGCTTTACTCAAGCCTGCGAGCGCCTGCATTTATCCCAACCAGCGCTAAGCCTGGCAATTAAAGGCCTGGAAGAGTCCCTGGGTGGCAAACTGCTGATTCGTAGCACCCGCAGCGTCAGATTAACCCCAGAAGGCGAGTCGCTACTACCGCTAGCCAAACATCTGCTGGCCCAGTGGGACAATACCGAGGAGCGTTTGCGCCAGCGCTTCACCCTCCAGCTGGGGCGCCTTAGCGTGGCGGCGATGCCCGCCTTTGCCGGTAACTTACTCCCTGCGGCGCTGGTTAAATTTCGCCAACAGTACCCCAAAATCAACATAACCGTGCACGATGTCATCAACGAGGAGGTTACCGCCATGGTGCGCTCCCGACAGGTAGAGATGGGGATCGCTTTTTCTCCGGAGGGTACCGGCAGCCTGCTCTTTACGCCGCTGTTTGAAGACCATTTTGTGGCGGTCGTGCCGACTGGCTCTCCGTTAACCCAGAACACCCAGCTCGCCTGGTCGACGCTGCTAAGCTACGATTTCATTACTCTTCAGCGCCCCTCCATGGTACGTCGTTTATTGGAACAGGAGCTGAGCAAACAGGATATGGAGCTCACTGTGGCCTTTGAAAGCCACCAGCTCTCCACCGTGGGGCGGATGGTTGCCGACGGTCTGGGCGTCAGCGCTGTGCCTTCCATGTGCATTCGTCAAATGCATGAACTGGGCGCTCGCTGCATACCGCTGACAGCGCCCGCTATCTCCTGCCGGGTCGGCATTTTGACTCACCAAGAGCTCTCCGTAGCCACCCATGCACTGCGCACCGTTCTCTTGAACACCGTCCAAGCCCCTTCACTGCCGCTCGCCTAAAACATCATCAAGCTAATGAATTGCTGTAGGTTTCTGCTGGGCAGTGTGGCTAGGATCATTTAGCATTCAGTATTACGTTATTGGTCTGACGGTAAGGAAACGTGGTATGCCTATTTTAAAGGGGCTGATTAGCGCTCTGCTGCTAACGCTCAACACGCTGTTCTGGGGCGTACCTCTCATTCTGCTGACGCTACTTAAAGTCATTGCCCCAGGGCAGCGGCTTAAACAGTTAGTGTTGCAGGGGCTGAATGGCGTTGCGCTTAACTGGATAGGCGTTAATCTTTGGTGGATGCGGCACTGGCTCAAACCCGTGCTACACGCCAGCGTACCTGATAATTTGAGCCCACAGCAGTGGTGGCTGGTGATATCCAACCACCGCAGTTGGACGGATATCTTTATGCTGTTGATGGCGTTGCATCGGCGTATCCCCATGCCACGTTTTTTCTTAAAACGTCAATTAATCTGGATCCCCATCGTAGGGTTGGCTTTTTGGGCACTAGAATTTCCTTTTATGCGCCGCTTTAGCCGCGAACAAGTCGCTAAAAACCCTAAACTGGCCACCATTGATCGAGCAGCTACCGAACGGATGTGTCAGCAGGCAAGGCACTCGCCCATTGCGATTTTTAATTTTGTCGAGGGCACCCGCTTTTCGGTTACCAAACGCGATGCCCAGCAGAGCCCCTACCGCCACTTATTACGCCCTAAAGCGGGCGGCATTGCCCAAGTACTTAGTCTGCTAGGCAACCAATTGGATGGTATCCTGGATGTGACGATCAGCTACGCTAACCCCTCGCCGACGTTTTGGGGCTTTTTATGCGGCAGGGAAGCGCCCATAACATTACAGGCACGGCAACTCAGCATTCCTGAGTGGATGTACGCATCAGAAAACCACGAAGAAAAGCAGCATAAGGAACGCTTCCACACATGGATCAATGCACTCTGGTTGGAAAAAGATGGCATGCTGGACAGCCGAACCGATCACGCCTAGCCGGCTGGCTCACTGTTTGGCTGTTAGCGGGACTACTGACCGGCTGTTCCAGCGCTCCTCCATCGTCATCCCAGCGAGCAGCCGCTCCTAGCGCCAGCCAGATCAGTGGCAACTGGGTGCAAGTACAGCGTGGCGACACGCTGGGTAAGCTGGCGGCCCGGGCTAACGTGCCACTGGAACGCTTGGAGCGCTTTAACCCAGGTGCCGATACGCGGCGCCTGGAAATTGGGCAACGTCTATTAATTCCTACCCAGCAGGAGCGGGCACCTTCAGGTGGCCCCTACCGCTATCAAATCCGTCCTGGTGATACGTTCTCGAGCATCGCCCGACATTTTGGCACTACCAGTGGCCGCATTCAGAGTGCCAACCCTAGTGCCTCTCCCACTAATTTGAGAATTGGCCAAATAGTCAGCCTCCCCCTTAGCGGTTCAGCGGCGCGAAGTTCATCTAGAAGCTCAGCAAACAGTAGCAGCTCTTCAAGCGCTAACAAGCCTGCCGCTGCACCTACCAGCAGCGCTCCCAGTCAGGCGCTACCCTCATCAGCCAGGCGCTGGCCCTGGCCGCTGGAGGATTATCGAGTGGTTCGCCGCTTCGGGCCAGACAGCCGAGGCACCCTGCAGCCCATGCTGCTGGCTACTCAAGCTGGCGCTCAGGCTAAAGCCGTCGCCCCTGGCGAAGTACGCTTTGCCGACGGTATGCGTCAGTTGGGTGAAGTGGTGATTGTGCACCATGCCAATAACCTCCAAACCGTATACGCCCTTTGCGAGCGCATTTTGGTCAAGGTAGGCAAACAGGTTAGCGCGGGAGACCCACTTTGTGAGGTAGGTCAAAGCAGTGCCACCCAACGCTATGATCTACTCTTTGATCTGCGCCAAGGCGGCAAACCCATCGATCCCAAGCAGGTTCTGCGCTAAAACACTCGCTTGAAACCGTCCCTCATAATAAAGCAACGGCCCCTAGCTTAAGCAGGGGCCGCGGGTAGATGGACACGCTTCTAGCCGCGATAGTAGCCCGGCTTTACAAACGGCGTGGGAGTTACCACCATAGGTAACTGTTTACCGCGTACCACCGCGAATACAGTGCTTTGCGGTGCTTCCTGCTCGCGAGTGACATAACCCATCGCCACAGGCTTACCGACGCTGGGACCAAAGCTGCCGGAGGTAACGATTCCAATCTCATTGCCTGCCTCATCCACAAGCGGCGCACCCTCACGCACCGGCGCGCGACCTTCAGCTAACAGCCCAACACGCTTGCGGGTGTGATCTTTGGCATCGACCTGATGAAGAATCACATCGGCGCCTGGAAAACCTCCCGGCCGATCACCGCCACGACGACGGGGCTTGCCAATCGCCCAAATTAGACCTGCTTCTATCGGGGTGGTTTGCTCATCCATATCGTGGCCATACAGGCATAAACCCGCTTCCAAACGCAGCGAGTCCCGCGCTCCCAGGCCAATCGCTTCGACTTCAGGCTCAGCTAGCAGTTGCTCAGCGAAGGCTTCGCAAGCATCGGCGGCGACGGAAATTTCAAAACCATCTTCACCGGTATAGCCGCTGCGGCTCACCCAAACCTCCTGCCCAGCAATGGTGAAGCGGCCATGCTGCATAAACACAAGCTCACAGGCTTCAGGGCAAAGCCGCTGCATGACATCCCGCGCCTGAGGCCCTTGGAGCGCCAGTAAGCCACGATCCAAAGGTTCAATGGTATGGGTTGACGCCAAATTGAGGCGCAGGTGAGTCAAGTCCTGATCTTTACAGGCGGCATTCACTACCAGATAGAAGTGATCACCCGCATTGACCACCATCAGGTCGTCAATAATGCCGCCTTCTGTGTTGGTGAACAGCCCGTAACGTTGGGCACCTTTCTCAAGGCTCATCAAATCGGCAGGAATCAAGGTTTCCAGGGCTTCGGCCACGCCGTCACCGGAAACGCTGATTTGCCCCATATGGGAGACATCGAACAGCCCGCACTTTTGACGGGTGTGTTCATGTTCTTTTTTGACCCCCAGCGGATACTGCACCGGCATATCGTAGCCAGCAAAAGGTACCATCTTGGCGCCTAGCTTGAGGTGCAGCGCATGCAGTGGCGTTTGCTTTAATTCAGACATAGGGGCTTTCCTCGCTTAAAAGTGTTCGCTCAAAAAAGAGAACGGGAAGCCACTGATTAAGTGCCTTCCCGACTCTCCTGTTATTCACGTTCACCTACAGCGCCGATGAACGCGCTGCGGGTATTATTGGTCGTGATCCAGTGCTTCACCCGGCAATACGTCTTTGCCGTCGAAATAGTCCTTGGTTAGCTTAAAGACTACCGGCGAAAGCAGTGCCAAGGCAATCAGGTTCGGGATCGCCATCATGGCGTTGAAGGTATCCGCCATGAGCCAGATAAAGCCCAGTTGAGCGATGGCGCCCAGCGGGATGGCCAGTACGAACAGCACCCGATAGATCATAATAGAGCGAGTGCCAAACAGGAACTGGCAGCACTTCTCACCGTAAAATGACCAGCCTAGGATGGTGGTAAAGGCAAAAATCGCCAACGCAATGGCGACAATCTGATTCCCAAAGCCAGGCAGTGCAGCGTCAAACGAAAGCGCGGTCAGCGACGCCCCCGCTTCACCCTCTTGCCAAACCGTTGAGGTCAAAATCACCAACGCGGTAATCGTGCACACAAGAATGGTATCGATAAAAGTGCCCAACATCGCGATTAAGCCTTGGCGCACTGGATTTTTGGTTTTGGCCGCCGCGTGCGCGATCGGCGCACTACCCAAACCCGCTTCGTTGGAGAAGATCCCGCGTGCCACACCAAAACGAATCGCCGCCATGACGGCGGCGCCCGCGAAACCACCTGCGGCCGCCATGGGGTTGAAGGCATAGTAGAAGATCAAACCAAAAGCTTCACCGATCTGCCCGGCATTGACGATCAATACCAACAAGCCAGCCACTACGTAGGCAATGCCCATAATCGGCACCAACTTGCCCGCCACTTTAGCAATACGCTTGATACCGCCCAGAATCACCGCGCCAGCCAGCACCATAATGACCACCCCCGTGAGCCAGTGCGGCACGCCGAAGGTGGCGTCCATGGCGTCAGCAACGGAGTTGGACTGAACGGTATTGCCGATCCCGAAGGCTGCGACAGCGCCAAAAAATGAGAACAGGCCGCCCAACCATAGCCACTTTTTACCCAGGCCATTCTTGATGTAAAACATCGGCCCGCCCACGTGGTAGCCAGTGCTATCGGTTTCACGATAGCGCACGGCCAGCACCGCTTCAGCAAATTTAGTGGCCATACCCACCAGTGCGGTAATCCACATCCAAAACACAGCGCCAGGGCCACCTAACGCAATGGCTGTGGCGACACCGGCAATATTACCGGTACCGATGGTCGCAGAGAGTGCGGTCATCAAGGCATTAAAAGGAGATATTTCCCCTTCGTCTCCCTCTTTGGCAACTGCCGCTTTACCCACCCCAGGTTTCGCATCACGCCCCGCCCACATTAGCTTGAAGCCCATGCCGAGCTTTCTAATCGGCATCAGTTTCAAGCCAAGCTGCAGGTAGATCCCCACACCGAGTAGCAGAATCAACATGACGGGCCCCCAGACCACGCCGTTGATCGCCCCTAAGAGGCTAGTTAATGCTTCCATGTTCATCTCCTCGCTTTGTTGGTATGCAATATTGGTGTGTATTATTGGCTTGTTGCGATTACGGGCTAGTCCTAACGACGCTATTGTTGGTTAGCGCACGATTTGAATGTTTTACACCATAAACTTAGCTAGCATCTAGGGTGATGTCGCTTGTGCATAGAGGATACCGCTTTTTTCATAACCCGATCTTCTGCACAAACCCGGCGAAAAGTAGCTGAACCGATAACGCTACCAAGCAAGCTTTGAAGCAACGAAGAAATTTGTTTCCGATTGGAAACACGTTAACATGCTTGCTTATTCGCTCGATCTACCCCAGTCACTAGTCGCCAAGGCGAACGGCAACCGCTAGTATGCTCGGGCCCAGAAAACTGTTTCATATAGGAAAACACCATGAGCAATCTTCCTACCAATCTTCGTTACGCAGAAAGCCACGAGTGGGTGCTGGATAATAAGGACGGCACCGTGACCGTGGGTATAACTGATCACGCCCAGCAGGCGCTCGGCGATGTCGTGTTTGTTGAACTGCCTGAAGTGGGAACAGCGCTGAACAAAGGGCAAGAGTTTGGCGTTATCGAATCGGTAAAAGCTGCTTCTGATCTCTACTCACCGGTTGTTGGCGAAGTCATTGAGGTCAATGACGCTCTTGAAGACGCACCTGAAACAGTCAATGAAGCGCCTTACGAAGGCGGCTGGATTATGAAAGTGCGTTTAGACAGCGACTCACTTGATGGCTTGCTCGACGCAGATGCCTATCAAGCAACGCTAAGCGCCGACGACTAAAGGCGGTAGCTGAATCATATATTAGGGCCTGCCTTTATCCTTTATGGCAGGCTCTTCGCTTAACGCCCTGCACGGTTCTCTCTTAACGTCCGGAATCTTCTTCATGTCTCTTGAAACACGCCGTCTGGCCGAGCTGGCCGATCACGATGCTTTTATCAAACGTCATAATGGTCCAAGTCAAGATGACGTGGCCACCATGTTAAAAGCGCTCAACATGCAGCACATGGAAGATCTGATTGAACAGACCGTGCCGAGCGATATCCGTCTTGGCCGTGAGCTAGCGCTTGATGAACCGCGCAGCGAATCAGAGGCGCTAGAGTACCTAGCGCAGCTCGCGCGCCAGAACCGCGTGGCTAAGAGCTATATTGGCCAGGGCTATTACGGCACCCATATGCCCGCGGTGATTCAGCGCAACGTATTGGAAAACCCAGGCTGGTACACGGCCTACACCCCCTACCAGCCGGAGATTTCTCAAGGACGCCTGGAAGGCTTGCTTAACTTCCAGCAGGTGGTCATGGATTTAACCGGCATGGAGCTGGCTAATGCGTCGCTGCTCGACGAAGCCACCGCTGCCGCCGAAGCCATGGCGCTGTGTAAGCGTGGTAATAAGAAAAGCAAATCCAACGCTTTTTTCGTCGCCGACGATGTTTTCCCGCAAACGCTGGATGTCGTTAAAACCCGTGCCGAGTTCTTTGGCTTTGAGCTGATCACCGGCCCTGCAGAAGAGTTGGCCAGCCACGATGTGTTTGGAGCCCTGGTTCAGTACCCCTCTGCCAGTGGTGAAGTGCGCGATCTGGCACCGCTATTAAGCGCCGCGGCTGAGCGCAATATAATGACCTGCGTGGCCAGCGATCTTTTGAGTCTGGTGCTGCTTAAAGAACCCGGCCAGCTGGGCGCGGATATTGTGGTGGGCAACTCCCAACGCTTTGGCGTACCCATGGGCTTTGGTGGCCCTCACGCGGCGTTCTTTGCTACATCCGACAAGCTCAAGCGCTCGATTCCTGGGCGTATCATCGGCGTATCAAAAGATAGCCGTGGTAACACCGCCCTGCGCATGGCAATGCAGACCCGCGAGCAGCATATCCGCCGCGAGAAAGCGACGTCCAATATCTGTACCGCCCAGGCGCTTCTGGCCAACATCGCAGGCTTTTATGCCACCTATCACGGTGCAGAAGGGTTGCGCAAAATTGCCGGCCGCGTTCATCGCCTAGCCACCCTGCTTGCCGAAGGCCTTAAGCAGGCAGGCGTATCGCTCGCTCATGACAGCTGGTTTGATACGCTACGTCTGACAGGTGTTGATGCAGGTAAGATCCATGGCCGAGCCATGACCCATGATATTAATCTGCACTACTTCGGCAATGGCGATGTCGGTATTAGCCTGGATGAAACCACCACCGCCCACGATGTAGCCACATTGTTTGATGTGCTGCTGGGCGATGAGCACGGCCTTGCCGTTGCAGTATTGGACGAGCAAGTGGTAGCTAGCGGCGCTTCCGGCATTCCCGCGGCATGCCAGCGCGAAAGCGACTTCTTGAGCCATCCCACCTTTAACCGCTACCGCAGCGAAACCGAAATGCTGCGCTACTTAAAGCGTCTGGAGAATAAGGATCTGTCGCTTGCCCATGCAATGATCCCGCTCGGCTCCTGCACCATGAAGCTCAACGCCACCAGCGAAATGATCCCCGTCTCCTGGCCCTCGTTTGCGCACCTTCACCCCTTTGCACCTCGCGACCAGGTGGCTGGCTATCATCAAATGATCGACGAGCTCTCGGCCTTCCTGGTCGAAGTCACCGGTTACGATCACCTCTCGATGCAGCCTAACTCCGGCGCTCAGGGTGAATATGCTGGCCTTGTGGCAATTCGTCGTTACCAAGCGGCCCAAGGCGAAGGTCATCGCGATGTCTGCTTGATTCCAAGCTCTGCCCACGGCACCAACCCTGCCTCGGCAGCCATGGTGCAAATGAAGGTGGTGGTGGTCGAGTGCGATCAAAACGGCAATATCGACATAGCGGACTTACGCGCTAAAGCTGAACAGCATAGCGATAAGCTCTCCGCCATTATGCTGACCTACCCATCCACACACGGGGTGTTTGAAACCAGCGTACGCGAAGCGTGCAAGATCGTTCACGACAACGGTGGTCAGGTGTATATCGATGGCGCCAATATGAACGCCCAGGTAGGGTTAACCCGTCCTGGCGATTTTGGCGGCGATGTGTCTCACCTTAACCTGCACAAAACGTTCTGTATTCCCCACGGTGGCGGCGGCCCGGGCATGGGCCCTATCGGCGTGAAAGCCCACTTGGTGCCCTACGTTTCAAACCATGTGGTAACACCTATCAACGGCGTCAACACTGATAGCGGTGCAGTCTCCGCGGCTGCCTTCGGCAGTGCTTCCATTCTGCCCATTTCCTGGGCCTACATTAAGATGATGGGTGCCCGCGGGCTGCGGGAAGCTACCGAGCTTGCCATCCTAAACGCCAATTACATTGCCAAACGATTGGAAGCAGCATTCCCGATTCTATACCGCGGTCAGAACGGTACCGTTGCCCACGAATGCATAATCGATATTCGTCCGCTCAAAGCGACCTCTGGGATTAGCGAGGAGGATATCGCCAAGCGTTTGATGGATTACGGTTTTCACGCACCAACCATGTCGTTCCCAGTGCCGGGCACGCTGATGATCGAGCCGACTGAGTCTGAGTCGCTGTATGAAATCGACCGTTTCTGCGATGCGATGATTGCCATTCGTGACGAGATCGCCCGAGTGGAGAGCGGCGAATGGCCGTTGGATAATAATCCGCTGGTCAATGCGCCACATACCCAGGCGGATCTAATGGATAGCGACTGGCAGCGGCCTTATGACCGCCAGTTGGCCGCCTTCCCGACCGCGGCTGTTCAAGCCGCTAAATACTGGCCCGCCGTTAACCGCGTCGATAACGTTTTCGGTGACCGTCAGTTAATCTGCTCCTGCCCTAGCATCGACGAATATCGCAACTAGCGGCAAAGCTGGCAAGATGTGAAGCGATAGCGCTCTAAGTAACGAAAACGCCCTTGGTGCCTAATCAATTAGACGGCATCAAGGGCGTTTTTTCTTGCAGACGCTGAGCGTGAAAACCGTCTAACAGCTTCGCGTAGCGCTTAGGCAGCACCGAGTCGCGGCGGCGCAGCAAATAGAGCACTTCATTGACCGCATTGGGCAGGTTCAACGCTTTTACCTGGCGCTGCCAAGGCGAAGTTTCCAATACCAATCGCGATACCACGCTAAAGCCCAACCCCCTGGCCACTGCATCCAGCACCATGCTGACTTCATTGGTAAAGCCTTGATGGCGGAAATGGGTCATTGAGCGAAACTCGTCGGGGTAATTGGCTCGCAGCAGTGCATTGGCATGGTTAATGCCGTCGTAATAATTGAGAAAGCCGATGCCCATTAAATCTGATAACGTGCTGCCCGCAAAATCTGCAGGCACCACCAAGCAGAGCGGTTCTTCATGCCAAATGCTGCAGCTAAGCTCAGGGTGCCGCATTGCCTCGGTGACTATCCCGATGTCATAACGCCCTTCAAGCAGGTCATTGACGATTTCGTGGTTGAACGCAAAGCTATAGTTGACCGTTAAATTGGGGTGCATTTGCTGCTGCCCCAATATATACGGATAGAACATCAGGCCAACGCTACCCGGCGAGGCAATGCGGCAGTCGCCGCTATCCAAAGAGTCATCGTCTAGCCCGTGACGGAACTGTTCATGCTCAGCAAATAACTTTAAAGCGTAATCGTAAGCACGCCGCCCCGATTCGGTTAATGTAAAGCTACGCCCCTTGCGCTCTAGCAGCTCTTTATTTAAATAGTCTTCTAACTTGCGTACATGCTGGCTTACGCCCGGCTGGGTCATTTCTAAACGTTGCGCCGTACGGGTAAAACTGCCTGTTTCAACAAGCGTAATAAAGGTACGAAAATAGTGGGCATTGAACATAGTGAAGCGCCATGGTCTTTGATAACGGTCTTTAGCAGCTCTCTTTGAGAACCCGCTTTAGGCAACAGTTTAGTAACTAACAAAAAACGCTATTGCCGCCGCCCTATAAAATAGACCTCATAATAGCACACCCCGGCGAGCCAGCCGCTGCGCTGTACCCACCGCTTGGGCGTGGTAATATGCCAAGAGACATCAAACGATTAGGGACAGCCCCGCTAATGACCGAAAACGTTCAACCTCGCGCCACTCTTTCCAGCATCATTTCCCCCGAGGGGAGCCTCGAAGTACTCTCTCAGCATGAAGTTAATCGACTGCATAAAACTTCTCAAAGCGGTCTGCACGACCTTCTTCGGCGCTGTGCGTTGGCAGTACTCAATTGCGGTAATCCCAGCGACGATAGCCTGGCGATTTTAGAAGCCTATAAAGATTTCGATATTGAAGTGCTGCAGCAAGACCGCGGCATTCGCTTAAAGCTCACTAACGCCCCCGCCGAAGCCTTTGTAGATGGCCGCATGATTCGCGGTATCCGCGAGCATCTATCCTCGATCATTCGCGACATCGTTTACGTCTACAATGAGATTCAGCACCACAATCGTTTTGACCTGAGTACGGGAGAAGGCACCACCAATGCGGTCTTCCATATTCTGCGCAAAGCGGGCACGCTCAAACCCGGCCGCGACCCTAGCCTGGTGGTGTGCTGGGGCGGTCACTCTATCTCCCGGGAAGAGTACGAATATACCAAAGATGTGGGCTATCACTTGGGTCTGCGCGATTTAGATATTTGTACCGGCTGTGGCCCTGGCGCAATGAAAGGCCCCATGAAAGGCGCGAACGTTGCCCATGCCAAGCAGCGGCGTAAAGAAGGCCGCTATTTGGGTGTTTCAGAGCCCGGCATTATCGCTGCCGAAGCGCCTAACCCCATCGTCAATGAACTGGTTGTCATGCCAGACATTGAAAAACGCTTGGAAGCCTTTGTGCGCCTGGGCCATGGCATTATTGTGTTTCCTGGCGGGGTGGGCACCGCAGAAGAGATTCTCTATCTGCTGGGCATTCTGCTGCACCCCAGCAACCAGGATATTCCTTTTCCGTTAATTTTCACTGGCCCTGCTGATTCTGCGGCCTACTTTCAGAAAATTGATGAATTTCTGGTCTATACCCTCGGTGAGGATATCCGCCGTTACTACACCATCATTACCGGCGATCCGGTCTCGGTTGCACGCACCATGCGCCACGGCATCGATGAGATCGCTGAATTCCGACGCACCCATCAGGATGCTTTCTACTACAACTGGCGATTGACCATTGCGCGCGACTTCCAGGCAACCTTTGAACCGACACACGACGCCATGCGTGGCTTAGCGCTCCACCGCCAGCAGCCTACCCATGAGCTCGCTGCTAATCTGCGCCGCGCTTTCTCGGGGATCGTCGCAGGCAACGTCAAAGAGGCTGGCATTCGAGCCATTGAAGCTCATGGCCCCTTTGTACTGACCGCAGAGCCCGAACTAATGCAACGCCTTGACGAGCTACTCACCTCGTTTGTAGCCCAAGGGCGCATGAAACTCGATGGCCAGCACTATGTGCCCTGCTATGTGCTGAAATAACAGCGTTTAGGCTCTGCCTGAAAACTGGCTGCGCTCGACCATACGGCGTTAAAAATCGGCTCAAAGTACTCATTTACACAACGTAAACTCCGTCTTTTCGCCGATTTTTGCCTTGTCTGGCCTTCGCTCGCCGACTTTTCAGACAAAACCTAATCCTGAAGAAAATCAATACGCACAGCTGCCGGTTGCGTGGCGGCTGTGCGCTAAAAAGGGCCGGTAACCTTATGCTGTTAATTGCGTTTATAGCGCTACTCGTTGCAGGTATCGTCAAAGGTGCCATCGGTTCAGGTGTCCCGGTTATTGTCGTACCCATTCTCACCATGCTGTACGACGTTCAACTCGCTATCGCTCTATTAGTCGCGCCTAACCTATTTAGTAATGCTTTACAGGTATGGCAATATCGACGCCACCTACTACCCTTGCGCTTCTTGGCAGCTTTCTCCATTGCTGGCGGGCTAGGCATCGTTCTGGGCACTTGGGGATTAGTCGTTTTATCTCCCGAAATACTGTCACTGGGTGTCGCGGGTGTGATCGTGCTTTACCTGATCATCAAAGTGATGAAACGTCGTATCGCCCTGCCTTTTAATATCGCTGCGCGACTAGTGATCCCTATTGGCCTACTCGCTGGCGTGCTTCAAGGCGCTGCAGGCATGTCGGCGCCAGCCTCGGTTACGTTTCTCAATGCGATGCAGTTGAAACGAAGCGTATTTATTGGCTCCATCTCAGTCTTCTTCGTCGCTATTACCAGTGTTCAAATACCGGCGCTTTTAAACGCGGGCATTTTAACTCTGGAACGCTTTTTGTTTAGTATTTTTGCCCTTGTGGTGATACTCGCCGCCATGCCCCTAGGCGCCCGCCTGGGCAATCGGCTGCCCCACCGCTGGTTTGATAATTTGGTTATGCTGCTGCTGGCAAGTATCGCCGGTAAAATTTTTATCGATACGCTGATGGCTGGCTAGCCCACGGAAAACCTTTTCTACGCTTTTTTTCTCACTTCAGCTAAGCAGTGTTGAGAACCAAGTCAGGTAAAAGCGGCCAGAATAGCTACACTGAGTGAGCATTACCTCACTATTGACCTTGAAAGGAACTCAACATGTCGATGATTAATCAGCTAAAAGATGTCAAAACCAAAGATTTCGCCAAGCACTGCTATGAAAGCAGCAGCGTCGATAAACTACGCGAGGCGTCGGCAGGCAGCGCCGATCAGTCAGAAATGGAGCATTGGGGGTTAACCGAAGGGCAGTGGGAAGAGGCAATTGTTGCCGCCCTCGCCGACCATGAAGCCAAAGAGTAAGTAACCCCGTTTGGCGAAAAGATAATTGGTAGAAATGTTTGCGCCCTATCGGATAACCGCTAGGGCGCTGTGGTTTTTGCATCGCTTACCTCACAAAGAGCTTAGTCCACACGAGACTCACTCCAAACGGGAGAAAGCAATGCCACCATACTCCTTCTGCAGTTGCTCAAGCCTGGCCAGTTCGTGTTCCGTTAGCTCAGGGGAGTCCCATAATGGCTGCTCATCAAGCCCTTTCAACCCTTGCAAGGTGACCGTCAGCTCTGCATCGCTGGGTATTTGAGCATTCCCCCATGGGCCAAAGCGGTTAGGCGCAAGGCTCCACTCAAGTGTTTCACCAGGCTCAATGCCACCAGGAACAACGTAGTAAAACGTTTCGTCTACCCAAGCTGCTGAGTGATCAGAGCTCGTCACCACGCCCCTCAACAGAAGCTCAGAAATGGCCTGATCCGTGTCATTGGTCACTGTAAGATCAATCACAGGTTCCGGAGCGCCATAAGGGCTTGAGCCAATGTAATAGCGAGCACTGTCAATGGTAAACCGCGCTAACTGCTGCTGATCACTGGTGGCTTTTGCACGCTTCTCTTCCAGCCGCTTTAAGGTGCGAATAGCCTGTTCGCGTTCGCGTGCCCGACGCTCGCGCAGAATTTGATCGGCACGCTGAATCACCTGATCCCCCGTTAACCCATGCATTTGCACATTGGCAGTTTCGGCAATCTCGGCGGCATTCATGCGGTGGGGGTTGAGAATATCGATACCACTAAACGACGTCGACGTGGCGATAATGATCAAGCCTTGATCAAACTCATCGCGTTTGTAGGTGGGCAAGGAGTTACGCACTTTCTCAACCGAGACAACCGACGCAGGCATGGAGCTAGTATCAATTTTGGGATCTGAGCAACCAGCTATCATGAGTACTGATAGTGATATTGCAGACAGCCTTAGCAGGCTCCACATACAATCACCTCAACGCAACCAAAAATAAAAAATTGTCGAGGAGCTTAACGGAAAGCGCTATTCACCACTAGCCCCTGTTAGCTTTGAACGCTGACCGAATCGTATTACCCGCCTGTTGCATTCATAAACCTCACTATTTGAACTTCACCATCCGTCGTGAAGTGATGACGCTCAGGTTTTTTCTTCATTGCCGCCACAATGCTCGATTTAAGCCGCTGGGTATCACCCGGATAACGTCGCATTACGGCGCGTAAATCTACCGAGTGCTCATTGCCCAAGCAAAGGAGTAGTCGCCCTTCAGCCGTCACCCGAACACGATTACAGGCAGCGCAGAAATTGTGGCTATGGGGAGAAATAAAGCCAATCCGCGACTGGCTGTCTACCATGCGGTAATAACGGGATGGCCCTAGGGTGGTTTCGGTGGTGGGTAAGAGTTGATAGTGGTTTTCTATGGTCTCGCGTACCGCATCGGTGGAAAGAAAGGTTTCACCACGGTTATGCTCGCTGATAGCGCCCAGCGGCATCTCCTCAATAAAGCTTATATCGACTTGTTCATCCCGGGCAAAGTTTACCAAGTCGATAATTTCGTCGTCATTGCGCCCCTTGAGCAGTACGGCGTTGAGCTTAATCGACTGAAAGCCAGCGCGGCGCGCTGCACGGATACCCGCGATCACCTGATCAAGATCCCCCGTCCGGGTTAATGCTTTAAAGCGTTCGGGCTTGAGCGAGTCGAGGCTAATATTGAGCCGATGTAGCCCGCCTTGCCGCAAAGCATTGGCATGCTTGACCAACCCTGAGCCGTTGGTGGTCATCGCCAGCTCGCGCAGGCCTTCCAATGCACCGAGTTTTTGCACTAGCGTGAGTACGCCCTGGCGTACCAGCGGCTCACCGCCAGTTAGACGGATTTTCTCCACGCCCAGCTCGACAAATGCCTGTGAAAGCGCGGCTATCTCCTCAAGGGTAAGCAGTTGGGCGCGTGGCAGAAAGGTCATTTCCTCAGCCATGCAGTACACACAGCGAAAATCACAACGATCAGTTACCGATATACGCAGGTAACGCACCGTACGGCCATACCCATCGACTAGCGCACTCATTCCATGGGTTCCTCTTGGGTATTGGCATTAACGGGCAGCCGTGCAATAAGTTCTTTTACTTCTGCGGTGACGTCGATGATTGTTTGCTCATCATAAAACTGGCCCCGCCGCTTGCGCAGGCCGTTTTCATATAGCTTTACGTGCTCTGTGGGTATCACATCCGCTTTGGCGAGACAGTGGCTGGCGCAGTGCATCTGGCACCCGTCAATGGCTACAATAGGGCGCCCGGAGCGGGCAATGCGCACCAGACCGGGCACACCACCGCCCACACCAGCAATGCAGGACATTTCTGCCTCTCCTGCATGGTCAAGACGCAGGGCAACGCTATTGGCAAGTTGCGCCACATCAGAGCAGCCGGAGCAGGCATAAATCAGTGTGCGGGGTTTGTGTTGTGAAGACATACCCTCTCCTATGAAAAAAAACGAGGTCAGTGGCCACGATAGGAAAAGCTGTTCAAGCGGCGAACTGATTGATGGGGTAATAGTGATAGGTGGCCCCTTCAGTTACCTCCGTGGCGGGGTTAATCATTAAATAACCATGGGCCTGGCTAGCCGCGCTGAGCATATGTGAGCCCTGCCCGCCCGCTAGCTGCGCCACGGGAGCCCCCTGTGACCAATTCATCACCACCCGTAGTAGCTCGCAGCGCCCCTGGGGGCCACGCTGAGAAAAGCCCGCTTTTACCGGATAACGCTGTAGAGCCGCTACGGCTCTACCTTGCATGGCATGGATAAACGGCAGCGCCAGCAGCTGCCAGCCCACCAGGGAGGCCACAGGATTACCCGGCAGCGCCATTAACGGTGTGGAAGAGGCAGGCTCCGCGCCCAGATAACCGAACGCAAAGGGCTTCCCTGGCTTCATGGCGACACCATGAAAATGTAAGCCACCGCGCTGCTCGATCACTGGGCGTACATGATCCTCCTCGCCTACCGAAACGCCTCCGGTGCACATCACCACATCCGCAACGGTTTGTGCGTGCTCAAAGGCCTGATGCAATGACTGCGGTGAATCAGCGATGATGCCCAAATCCAGCACGTCGCACTGAGCTTGCGCTAGCAGTGCGTTAAGCATGGCGCGGTTGCTGTCGTATACCTGTCCCGGTGATCGCACTGTACCTGGGGCAATCAGCTCATCGCCGGTGGAAAGCAGCGCCACCCTCAGACGCCGTTTGACAGTCACGGCATTGATTCCATGGCTTGCCAGCAGCGCAATCGACGCGGCATCAAGAAGCTTACCCGCAGCGAGCAGCGGGGTGCCTATGCGAGTCTCCTCGCCTTGGCGACGAATGTTAGCGCCTAGCACCAAGCTACCCTCGAGGTGTATATGCCCGCGCGGATCAAGAGTCACCCGCTCTTGAGGCACCACAATATTTGCCCCCATGGGCACCGGCGCGCCGGTAAAAATACGCGCGCAGCCTCCTTCCGGTAGCAGCATGACGCCTGCGCCAGCTGGTACGCGTTGGAGAATGGGTAAGCCTGCGCCGCGAGGTGCCGCTTGGTAATCAGCCAGACACAGCGCGTAACCATCCATAGCGCTATTGTCCACGCCCGGCATATCGAGAGGAGCGACCAGCGTTTCTGCCAGCACTCGCCCTGTCGATTGTTCTAGGGTGATGGTTTCTACTGCATTAATGGGCGTGGCTGCGTCGATAAGCCGTTGGCGCGCATCAAACAGATCTAACAAGCCGGGCGTGACTATTTCTGCGCAGTGACAGTTCATAAGCGCTCCACCTCATTGGAAGAAGTCGCTGTGTGACGTCCACTACACGGGGTCGCTGAAGGCAGCACCATGGCGGCGAAGTTGCAGGGCCGAGTGCGGGAGTCCAGCTGCAAAGCAATAATCCTGTCCCACGCCAAGGCACACGCTTTGGGCGAACCGGGCATCGCAAATATCATCGTTCGGTTGGCCACCCCCGCTACGGCGCGAGACTGGATCGTCGCTGTGCCGATTGTTTTCAGGGAGTAGTGGCGGAACAGCTCGCCATACCCCTCAATCGCTTTGTCGAACAGCGGTATCAACGCCTCGGGAGTGGTATCCCGGGAGGTAAAGCCAGTGCCGCCATTAACCAGAATCGCGTGGACATCCGTTCGGGCAATCCACTCCGAGACCACGGCACGAACCTGGTAGATATCATCAGAAACGATGCGCCTCTCGACCAGGATATGGCCGCTTTCGCTCAGATGTTCAACCAGCAGGTCACCGCTACCATCCTCGTCGAAACCACGGGTATCGGAAACCGTTAGCACCGCGATGCCGAGCGGAGTGAAAAGAGCATCTACAGGAACATGGGACATCAAGCCTCTCCTATTAGCTTTGCTATTGCTTCAAGCTATTGCATCAAGCTGCCGCCAGCATCGTCATCCAGAACAATCCCTTCGACGCCTATTTCGCTCTCTAACGCCAGCAAATAGTGACGCAGCGCACGTCGAGTTGCCTGTTCCCGTAGGCTATGGCGCACCCGGTCAATCACTTGATCGAAAGGTAACGCCCTACCGTCTCGCCGCTCGTCAATACTCACCACATGCCAGCCATAGCGAGACGCCAAGGGGCGCTCGTGTAGACCTTCGGGTAAGTGCTGCAAAGCGCGATCCAACTCCGGAACAGTCTGCCCTGACACCAGCCAGCCCAAATCACCATCCAGCTCTTTTGAAGGGCACGCGGAGTGGTGTTGAGCAAATTCGGCAAACCGTTCGGGTATCTGCTTAAGCTGTTCGAGTAGCTTTTCACCAAGCTGGTAAGCGTCGTCGCGACCCTGGGAGTCATCGGGTGCGGCCGCGAGCAGGATATGCCGAACGCGTAACTGCACTGGTTCGCTGAAGCGCTCGCGGTGGGTGTCAAAAAAGCGCTGGCAATCTGTTTCCCCCGGTTCCGGCACCTCAAGCTCCTGTTCGAGCAAGGCAGCAATCGCCGCATCTTCCTGTGCTTCGTTAGTTTCCTGCCTCGACAGTAGGCCCAGGACGTTGGCTCGCTGGCGCAGCAGTTCCCTGACCACCAGGGCGCGGGCCGCCTGAAGCTGGGCCTCCCCCGACGTTTCGGCGGGGTGGTACTGCATCTCCAACGCAATCGTTGCTTCATCGATAGGGGTGTCACCGACACGTACCGGAGGCGCAGCGACGCCCCCAGGTAGCTGTTCGATATCAATCATCTGCATGTTATTTCTCCTCTAGGCCTGGCCGAGCACAAGCCAGTTTTTAGCCACGACGGCGGACAAGCTGATAGCGCCGGGTTACATAGCCGAACGGCGCGCTCCACACATGCACCAGCCGCGAAAACGGGAACAGCAGGATGATGGTTAAGCCGATAAAGATATGCAGTTTGTAGATCCATGACACTTCCTGCATGTAGTCCGCCGCACCGCCGCTGAAGAAGACAATCGACTGCGCCCAGCTGGAGAGTGTCAGCATCATCTCGCCGTCCATATGGCCCAACGAGAAGATGATGGTCACCATACCCAGGCACGCCTGTAAGACGATCAAGCCCAGGATCAAGGTATCCATCATGCTCGACGACGCCTTTACGCGTGGGTTGGCCAGGCGACGATAGAGCAACATGGCGCCGCCCACCACGCACATGGCACCGGCAATACCGCCCACCACGATAGCCACTAGCTGTTTAGTACCGGCGTGCAGGAACGGTTCATAGACCCAGTGCGGTGTGAGCATGCCCACCAGATGGCCGAAGAAAATCACGATAATACCGATATGAAACAGGTTGCTGCCCAGGCGCATATTCTTTGAAGAGAGCATCTGGCTAGAACCGGTCTTCCAGGTGTACTGACCATGATCAAAACGGAGCAGGCTGCCAAGCAGAAACACCGTGCCCGCGAGATAGGGGTAGTAACCGTAGATCAGATGGGTTAAGTAATGCGCAATCGCGTCATACATGGTGATTCTCCTATTAACGATCGGCGGAAGGAGCGGAAGAGGCATTTAAAGACGGAGCAGGCATAATGCGTACCGGCTGGCTCTGAACGGTGTGTTTGCGCTCGGCCAAGCGGCGGCCTTCGGCAGACTGCAGCGCGCAGTCTTCGTCAGAGGTTGCCGAGAAACGCACCGCTTCTTCTTCCCATACGGCGTCCAAGGCTTCGGGGGTGTTATCAGGCGCTTCTTTTTTGACCTGGGGCCGATGCTCTTCGACATCGCCCTCGGCCCCAATTAACGCCAAGAGTGATAGCGGCACCAGGGCGTGATCCGCTCCGCGCTCCTCCAGCCGCGCGGTGAGCAGCGCCAGGATATGACGTATTTCGCCCAACCAACGGCCGATCTCGGCGTCGTCGCACATCGAAAGGTATTCAAGAAATACCGGTATATGGTCCGGCAGCTCCCGGGCATCCAGTTCGAAACCGGCCGCGCTATATTCGGCCATAAGATCGACCATGGCCTGACCACGATCGCGGGATTCACCGTGAACGTGCTCGAATAGCAGCAGCGACGTAGCCCGCCCCTTATCGAACATGGCGACGTACTCGGCCTGCAGCTCAAGCAGGTCGCCCTCTTGGAGACGCTGACACCACTCCATTAGCGACGATTTGAGAGCCGCCCCCAGGCGGCGTTCGGCATTGAGAATTTCGATGAGCTCACCGCTGGCATCCTGCAGTTCCTGGGTCGGGTAATCGAGCAGGCGGGCCAGTACGCGTAGGCTACGCATACCCTGTAGCGGTTCGAACGACGGCTCTACCGGGGTCGGCGATTGGGTAGCGGCTTCAGTCATGACGAGACTCCTCAAGTTGTGGCTGTGGGTCGAAGACCTCTACCGGTTTTACCAAAACGCTGGTCTGCTTACGGCCGTTAAATAGGTTGGGCTGGCTCTCACCGTGGCAACCATCACCAAAGGTAAAGCCACATCCACCCCGCTCGGGGAAGGCTTCGGTTGCCATCTCACGATGGCTGGTGGGGATCACGAAACGATCCTCGTAGTTGGCAATGGCCAGGTAGCGGTACATTTCTTCCACCTGGGCTACGCTCAGACCTACGGCGTCGAGCACCTCGGCATTAGGGGCGCCATCCACGTGCTTGCCGCGCATGTAGACACGCATCGCCATCAAGCGCTTGAGTGCCAATACCACGGGCTCCTCTTCACCGGCTGTCAACAGGTTAGCCAGGTACTTCACCGGGATACGCAGTGATTCGATCTTGGGCAGGATGCCATCGAACTCTACATGCCCCGCCTCAGCGGCGGACTGAATCGGCGACAGCGGCGGCACGTACCACACCATCGGCAGCGTGCGGTATTCCGGGTGCAGCGGCAGCGCCAATCCCCAGTCGATAGCCATCTTGTAAACCGGTGAGGCCTGGGCGGCTTTGATGACGTTATCCTGGATGCCATCCCGCTTGGCCTGGGCAATCACTTCCGGATCGTTGGGATCTAGGAAAATCTCGCACTGGCGGTGGTAGAGATCACGCTCGTCAGGGGAGCTTGCCACTTCCTCGATCCGATCAGCGTCATACAGCAGCACGCCGAGATAGCGAATGCGGCCCACACAGGTCTCGGAGCAGATGGTCGGCTGACCGGCCTCGATACGCGGGTAGCAGAAAATACACTTCTCGGACTTACCGCTTTTCCAGTTGTAGTAGATCTTCTTGTAGGGGCAGCCGGAGATACACATACGCCAGCCACGGCACTTGTCCTGGTCGATTAGAACGATGCCGTCCTCTTCCCGCTTGTAGATCGCACCACTTGGGCAAGCCGCTACACAGGTTGGGTTCAAGCAGTGCTCGCACAGACGCGGCAGATACATCATGAAGGTGTTTTCGAACTGGCCGTAAATATCTGCCTGCACCTTGTCGAAGTTGGCGTCTTTGCGCCGCTTGGCGAACTCGGTGCCAAGAATCTCTTCCCAGTTCGGGCCCCATTCGATCTTTTTCATACGCTGACCGGAAATCAGCGAGCGCGGACGCGCCACCGGCTGGTGCTCGCCGATCTTGGCGGTATGCAGGTGTTGGTAGTCGAAAGTGAACGGCTCATAGTAGTCATCCATCTCGGGCAAGTCGGGGTTGGCGAAAATGTTCGCCAGCACCCGCCATTTGCCACCAATACGCGGTTCAATCCGACCGTCGTTACGGCGCATCCAGCCGCCCTTCCACTTGGCCTGGTTCTCCCACTCTTTGGGATAGCCGATACCGGGCTTGGTCTCGACATTGTTGAACCAGGCGTACTCCATACCTTCGCGACTGGTCCAGACATTTTTGCAGGTCACCGAACAGGTGTGGCAACCAATACACTTATCAAGATTGAGAACCATGCCTACCTGGGAACGAATTTTCATTTCACGGCCTCCTGAGCACTGTTCTTCTGAACACTGTCATTGCCTTCACCATCCAGCCAGTCAACGTGTTTCATCTTGCGCACTAACACGAACTCATCGCGATTTGAGCCGACGGTGCCGTAATAATTAAAACTGTAAGAGAGCTGCGCGTAGCCGCCGATCATATGGGTTGGCTTGGGGCAGACACGGGTGACCGAGTTGTGAATACCGCCCCGCGTGCCGGTGACCTCAGAGCCAGGGACGTTCACGTTGCGCTCCTGGGCGTGGTACATCATCACCATGCCCGCTTTGACCCGCTGGCTGACCACTGCCCGCGCGGCAATCGAGCCGTTGGCGTTGTAGACCTCGATCCAGTCGTTGTCCTCGATATCGATCTCAGCCGCGTCCGCCTCGGAGAGCCACACCACCGGGCCGCCTCGGTTAAGCGTCAACATCAGCAGGTTGTCCGAGTAAGTAGAGTGGATGCCCCACTTCTGGTGCGGCGTGAGAAAGTTCAGCGCCTTGCTCTTAAAGCCGTTGTCGGCGGGAAGCTGGAAGCCTTTGGCCGCCTTGGTATCGATGGGCGGACGATAGACCAGCAGGCTTTCGCCGAAAGCGCGCATCCAGGCGTGATCCTGATAGAACTGCTGACGGCCACTCACGGTGCGCCAGGGAATCAGCTCGTGAACGTTGGTGTAACCGGCGTTATAGGAGACATGCTCATCCTCGAGGCCGGACCAGGTCGGGCTGGAGATAATCTTGCGCGGCTGGGCGACGACATCGCGAAAGCGAATTTTCTCATCAAACTTAGGCCTCGCAAGGTGAGTATGATCACGCCCGGTAATTTTGGAGAGTGCATCCCACGCTTTAACTGCCACGGCGCCGTTGGTTTCCGGTGCCAGGGTCAGAATCATCTCGGCAGCATCGATAGCGCTGTCGATCAACGGACGCCCTTTATGCGGGCCATCCAGTTTGCGATGGTTGAGTTTGCCCAGCAGCTCGACTTCAGCATCGGTATTCCAGGCGATGCCCTTGCCGCCGTTACCGATGCTTTCCATCAGCGGCCCAACAGAAGTGAAGCGCTCATAGGTTTCGGGATAGTTGCGCTTAACCTCAATCAGCGATGGCATGGTCTTACCGGGAATCGGCGCGCATTCGCCCTTCTTCCAATCCATCACCGCCGGTTGGGCCAACTCTCCTGGCGAGTCGTGCTGCATCGGCAGCGTGACCAGGTCGGTCTCTTCGCCCAGGTGGCCTACACACACCTTGGAGAAAGCCTTGGCAATGCCCTTGTAAATATCCCAGTCGCTACGCGATTCCCAAGCCGGGTCGGTGGCGGCAGTCAAGGGGTGAATAAAGGGGTGCATGTCAGAAGTGTTAAGGTCGTCCTTCTCATACCAGGTCGCCGTAGGCAGCACGATATCCGAGTAGAGGCAGGTGGTGGACATGCGGAAATCCAGCGTCACCAGTAGGTCGAGCTTGCCTTCCGGCGCCTCGGCTCGCCATACCACTTCTTCGGGCTTCTGGCCGCCGAAGTCACCCAGGTCTTTACCCTGAATACCGTGGCGAGTACCCAGCAGGTACTTGAGCATGTACTCATGGCCCTTACCGGAGCTACCCAGCAGGTTGGAGCGCCAGATGAACATATTACGCGGGAAGTTCTCTGGCGCATCCGGGTCTTCCGCTGCAAAGCGCAGTTCACCGCTCTTGAGCTGCGCAACGGCATAGTCGGCTGTCGACATGCCTGCAGCCTCGGCTTTTTTCGCTAGGCGTAGCGGGTTAGTGTCCAGTTGTGGTGCTGACGGCAGCCAGCCCATGCGCTCAGCGCGCACGTTAAAGTCAATCAGGCTACCGGGGTAATCCTCGGCCTTGGCCAACGGCGAAAGAATTTCTTTAATCTCGAGCTTCTCGTAGCGCCACTGGGAGGAGTGACTATAGAAGAAGGAAGTAGAGTTCATGTGGCGCGGCGGGCGCTGCCAGTCGAGGCCAAAGGCCAAAGGCGTCCAGCCAGTCTGCGGACGCAGTTTTTCCTGACCAACGTAGTGGGCCCAGCCGCCACCGCTCTGACCGATACAACCACACATGACCAACATATTAATCAGGCCGCGGTAGTTCATGTCCATGTGGTACCAGTGGTTCATACCGGCACCAACGATGATCATGCTACGGCCGTTGGTTTTATTGGCGTTATCGGCAAATTCACGGGCAATCCGGGTGCACTGCTCTGCAGGGACGCCGGTGATTTTCTCCTGCCACGCGGGGGTATAGGGGCGAATCTGATCAAACGAGGTCGCGCCATCATCTTCGCCGTCGCCGACAAAGCCACGGTCGATACCGTAGTTGGCACACATCAGATCAAAAACGGTGACCGCCAGCATTTCGCTGCCATCGGCTCTCTTTAACCGCTTGGCGGGCAAATTGTGGAACAGCAGGTCGTCAGCAGCGCCGACACCGGCCCCTTTGACGTGTTCAAAGTGTTCGTGCTCAATGCCACCGAAATAAGGAAACGCCACGCGAGCGACGCTATCGTGGTGATTGGCCAAACTCAGTAACGGCTTGATCTCGGTGCCTGCGGCGTCCAGCGATTCCAGGTTCCACTTGCCCACTTCGTCGCCGGTTTCGCCCCAGCGGAAACCGATGGAACCGCGTGGTACCACCAGTTGGTCACGGGTTTCGTCCCAGGCAACGGTTTTCCACTCGGGATTGTTTTCCTGGCCCAGGGCAGCATCAAAATCACTGGCACGCAGTTGGCGGCCCGGTGCGAAGCTGCCATCTTCACGCACTTCCAGTTCCACCAGGAACGGCATGTCGGTATAGCGCCGCACATAGTCAGTGAAGTAAGCACTCGGGTTATCGAGGTGGAACTCTTTGAGGATGACATGGCCCATGGCCATCGCCAGGGCGGCATCGGTGCCCTGTTTGGCGGACAGCCATTCGTCGGTGAGTTTGGAAACCTCGGCATAATCTGGGGTGATCGAAACCGTCTTGGTGCCCTTGTAACGTACTTCGGTAAAGAAGTGGGCATCCGGGGTACGCGTCTGGGGCACGTTGGAGCCCCAAGCGATAATGTAGCCGGAGTTGTACCAGTCAGCGGACTCGGGAACGTCGGTCTGCTCGCCCCAGGTCATCGGTGACGCCGGCGGCAAATCGCAGTACCAGTCGTAGAAGCTCATGCAGACGCCACCAATCAGCGAGAGGTAGCGACTACCTGCGGCGTAACTGACCATGGACATGGCAGGAATCGGCGAGAAGCCGAGAATACGGTCGGGGCCGTACTGCTTGGCGGTGTAAACGTTAGAAGCAGCGACCAGCTCGTTGAGCTCGTCCCAGTTACCGCGAACGAAGCCGCCCATGCCGCGAGCACGTTTGTACTGTTTGGTCTTGGCGGGGTCTTCGACAATAGACGCCCAGGCGTCGACCGGATCTGGGTTAGCCTTGAGCGCTTCGCGCCATAGCGCCAGCAACGGCTTGCGAATCAACGGGTACTTGAGGCGGTTGGCGCTGTACAGATACCAGGAGTAGCTGGCGCCGCGCGGGCAGCCACGCGGCTCATGGTTAGGCAGGTCGGGACGGGTACGGGGGTAGTCAGTCTGCTGGGTTTCCCAGGTAACTAAACCGTTCTTAACGTAGATCTTCCAGCTACAGGAGCCGGTGCAGTTCACCCCGTGGGTACTGCGTACTACTTTGTCGTGCTGCCAGCGGGCACGATAACTATCTTCCCACTGGCGGGATTCGCTGCGTAGCTCACCGTGTTCGTTGGCAAAAGGCTCGCGGGACTTGCGGAAGAAATTCAGCCGATCTATGAAGTGACTCATGGTCGATCTCCAGGCTCCTCGGAAATTTGCATACCCGACAGTGCGGGTTCCATGGAGTGGATTCTGCGTGATCGACAAGCGAATTACTGCGTGATTACCTCCATATACACCCTGTCTACCCCCAAGGTGATAGAGCGGCCAACGTAAAGGAATAGACAGTTGGCACTGTTGAAATTACACCGTGCGCGAATAACGGTTTTCCGTTGGTTTCAGGTAGGCGTCGAACGCCATGGCCAGGTTGCGGATCATCAACCTCCCTGAAGGCAGCACCTCGATGTCATGGTCGCGCAAAGCAATTAACCCGTCGTCCGCCATCTCTTCGAGGCTCGCCAAGGCACTCGCGAAGTAGCTGCGAAAATCGATATTGTGCCGGGCCTCGATAGCGGCAAATTCAAGGCGGCCGTGACACATCAGAGTATTAATGACATCGCGGCGCAGGCGGTCGTCATCGCTAAGGCGATAGCCACGGAAGACCGGTAAACGCCCTTCATCCAAGCGATGCTGATACTGGGCAGTTTCCTTGACGTTTTGGCTATAGGTATCGCCCACCTTGCCAATCGAGGTAATGCCCAGCCCAATCATGTCGCAGTCGGCGTGGGTAGAGTAGCCCTGAAAATTGCGCTGCAGAGTGCCATTTTCACGGGCCAAGCTCAGCTCGTCATTCGGAAGGGCGAAGTGATCCATGCCGATGTAGACATACCCTGCGGCCGTCAGGCGGTTAATCGTAAGCTCCAGCAGCTCCAGCTTGCGCTCGGGTGGCGGCATGTCTTCGGGGCGAATTAGCCGCTGAGCTTTAAACAGTTCGGGCAGATGGGCGTAGCTATAAGCGGCAATGCGATCCGGTTGCAGGTCAATAATCTTGGTTAGCGTCGTATCGAAACTCGCCACTGTCTGCAGCGGTAAACCGTAGATCAGGTCAACGCTGACCGATTCAAACCCCGCCTCGCGGGCAGCCTTGACCAGGGATACCACCTGCTCTTCGCTCTGGACGCGATTGACCGCTTGCTGCACGTCGTGATCGAAATCCTGCACACCGAAGCTCAACCGATTGAAGCCCAGCGCGTAGAGCTCGTACACCTGTTCGGGTGTCACGGTGCGAGGGTCTACCTCCAGCGAGAATTCACGCTCTTCAGGTGCGGCGAAGTGAAAGGCTTCGTCCAGCGCCGCCATCAGTTCGCTTAGCTGGGCGTTGCTTAAATAGGTTGGGGTGCCGCCGCCCAGGTGCAGTTGGGTCATTTGGCGGGTGGTATCGAACAGCGCTCCCTGAGCACGTATCTCCTGTTTTAACCACTGGAGGTATTCGGCGGCTCGCTCGGTATTATGAGTAATGATTTTGTTGCAGGCGCAGTAGTAGCACAGGCTTTTGCAGAACGGGATATGCACATAGACCGAAAGCGGCTTGGGTACTGCGACCCGATTACTGCGCTCGGCGGCGCTACGGTAATCATCCTCGGCAAACGCGGCATGAAACTGGGGCGCAGTGGGATAAGAAGTGTACCGCGGGCCTGGGCGGTCATATTTCTCTACCAGGGGGCGATTGAAGAGCAGTTCATCTTGCATGATTGGAATAGGTCTCTGAGGAATAGGTCTCTGAGGAATAGGTCTCTGAAAAGGGGCTCTAGAAGAGTTCTCTGAAAAAGGTCTCTGAGAAATAAATCTGGAAGTGGGTGCAGCAAGCATTGGTTAATATTCATACAATATACGTTTTAAAAACTGCCTGCATCCAGCTTGCCTACTCTGCAGCGTTATCCTCTTTTGAAAGCCACCCCAATATGACCTGTGTCAAAAGCCGACAAAAAATAGGTGACTAAAATGCTCGGACTTTTCCCGCAAGGAGTCTCGCTATGGAGCTTGTATGTCCCGCTGGCAACCTGCCCGCCCTCAAGCGCGCCGTAGATGAAGGTGCCGACGCTGTCTATTTCGGTTTCCAGAACATCACCAACGCACGGCAATTCGCCGGGCTAAACTTTACCGACAAACGTGCCCGCGAGGGGATCGATTACGCCCACCGACATGGCAAACGCGTTTTTTGCGCCATTAATACCTATCCCCAGCCCGATGGCTGGCAACACTGGACTCGGGCCGTAGACCAGGCCGCCGAACTGGGCGTGGATGCGCTGATTCTCGCCGATATGGGACTGCTCGACTACGCTACTCGCCATCACCCCGAGATCTCGCGGCACCTTTCAGTGCAGGGTTCGGCAACCAGCCATGAAGCGCTTCGCTTTTACCACCAGCATTTCGGCATCAAGCGCGCCGTACTGCCAAGGGTGCTGTCAATCACTCAGGTACGCGACCTGGCCAAGCAAACACCGGTAGAACTGGAGGTGTTCGCTTTCGGCAGCCTGTGCATCATGGCCGAAGGACGCTGCTATCTCTCCTCCTACCTGACCGGCGAATCGCCCAATACCCGGGGCGTCTGCTCGCCAGCGGCTCATGTCCGCTGGGAAGAAACGCCAGAGGGCTTAGAGTCTCGCCTTAACAATGTTCTTATCGACCGCTACGCCGAAGGCGAGCGCGCGGGCTACCCCACCCTATGCAAGGGTCGCTTCGAGGTGGCGGGCGAGACCTATCACGCCATTGAGGAACCCACCAGCCTCAATACCCTGGAGCTATTGCCGGAGCTACGCGACCTGGGTATTAGCGCCGTCAAAATTGAAGGTCGTCAGCGCAGCCCCGCCTATGTCTCTAAAGTGGCCGGGATCTGGCGCCAGGCGCTCAACCGCCTAGAGGCTCAGCCTGAGCGCTTTGATCCAGAACCCGCCTGGATGGCAGGCCTTGCCGAGCTTTCCGAAGGTGCCATCACTACCCTAGGCGCCTACGAACGCCGCTGGAAATAGGAGCCTACTATGCCGAACACTACACCTCCCCTATCACCGACCTTATCAACCGGCCCTCTGCAACTCTCCCTCGGGCCGGTGCTTTTTTACTGGACTCGGCAACGCTACGCCGACTTCTACCGCGAGGCGGCCGACTGGCCGGTAGAGATTATAACCCTGGGCGAAACCGTCTGCTCGCGGCGCCGCGATATGAAACTGGACGACTGGCTAGGCATTGGGCGCGAGCTCAGCCAGGCGGGCAAGCAGGTAGTACTCGCCAGCCAGACCTTGGTCGAGTCCGAAGCCGACCTGCGTGACTTGCGCAAGCTGTGTGACAACGGTGATTTTATCGTCGAGGCCAATGACCAAAGCGCCCTGCAACGACTCTCCAGTGCCGGACTGCCGTTCATCGCCGGTGCTGCGCTCAACCTCTACAACCCGGCGACACTGGGCGTTATGGCCCGTGCCGGCATGCGGCGTTGGCAAGCGCCGGTGGAAATGTCACAGCAAGACTTAGCCAAACTTATTAACGATTGCCACCAGGCAGGCGTTCCCCACCCATGCGAAGTATTCGCCTACGGGCATCTCCCCTTGGCCTGGTCGTCACGCTGTTTTACCGCCCGGCGTCACCAAACACCCAAAGACCGCTGCAAGTTCGTCTGCCAAAAGTACCCCGAAGGCTTGGTGCTACGTTCACAAGAGTCCCGGGATGTTTTTACCCTGAACGGTATTCAAACCCTTTCCAGCGCCTGCCAGGATCTGCGCCATGAACTTATGGTCATGGCGGATATGGGGGTATCAGTGGCACGTCTCAGCCCACGGGCGGAAGGCATGGCCGAGGTGGTCAAGGCTTTCGATCAGTCCCGCCACGGCAGGTTAGCTACGCCCGATCCTTTGACACTGGTGGATGCTGAAATCTGCGACGGTTACTGGTATGGCCGACCGGGTATGGATAACACCCGCACGATGACCGGCTAAAACAATAGCCTAGGCGCCACCACGCCTTACTATTTTTCCCCACCATTTTTGACCTGGGTCATTTATTGCAAAATCCTGAACGCTTACCCTTTAACACCATATATAGTATTTATTTTTATTAAATCTAGCATATATAGGTGAATTGGGTGAAAAGCTCCACAAGCGTTCAGGTAGCAAAGCATCATATTGACGTCGCCTCGACGGTCAATGAGTACCTCCAACGCGCCGACTGGCGTGTTCACGCCAATGCCAACCAGGGCTATTCATTGGGCGGTTTAATCCTCAACGTCTCGGGCAAGTTGATAGCCAACTACTGGCTCGATGAGATTTACCCCCACACCGTGGGGGAAGCTCATAGGGAAGGTGATTTGCATATTCACGACCTGGATATGCTGTGCGGCTATTGCGCCGGCTGGTCGCTGCGTACTTTGCTGCTAGAGGGATTTAATGGGGTACCGGGACGAGCCGAAAGCCACCCGCCCCGCCACCTTTCAAGTGCCCTGGGGCAAATGGTTAATTTTCTTGGCACCTTGCAGAACGAGTGGGCCGGGGCACAAGCCTTCAGCTCTTTCGATACCTATCTGGCACCCTACGTGCGCAAGGACGGCCTGACCTACGCGCAGGTTAAGCAGGCGCTTCAGGAATTCATCTACAACCTAAATGTACCTTCGCGCTGGGGTAGCCAGACGCCCTTCACCAACCTAACCTTCGACTGGGTCTGCCCCGACGACTTGCGCCATCAGGTACCGGTTATCGGCGAAGAGGAGCAGCCGTTCAGTTACGGCGAACTGCAGGTTGAAATGGACTTGATCAACCGGGCCTATTTGGAAGTCATGGAGGCCGGGGATCGCCACGGGCGTGTGTTCACCTTCCCGATACCCACTTATAACATCACCCATGATTTCGACTGGGAAAGCGACAACGCCGAGCGGCTCTTCGCACTGACCGCCAAGTATGGACTGCCCTACTTTCAAAACTTTCTCAATTCGGATCTGGAACCCCACATGGTGCGTTCCATGTGCTGCCGCCTGCAGCTTGATTTGAGTGAACTGCTCAAACGCGGCAACGGTCTGTTCGGCAGTGCGGAGCAAACCGGATCGTTGGGAGTAGTGACGATCAACTGTGCCCGGTTGGGTTACCGCTTTGCCGGCGACCGGGCCGGGCTGTTCAGCGAGCTGGATCGCCTTCTGTCGCTCGGGCGCGATAGCCTCGAACTCAAGCGCGAGCGCATTCAGCAACTAATGGATCAGGGGCTCTACCCCTTTACCCAGCGCTACCTGGGCACGTTACGCAATCATTTCTCTACTCTGGGTGTGAATGGGCTCAACGAAATGGTGCGCAACTTTACTGGGGATCGCTGCGATATCGCCGACGCCCAAGGGCTACAGCTGGCACTGGATCTTCTTGACCACGTTCGGGAGCGGATGCGCGAATTTCAAGAACAGACCGGCCACATGTATAACCTTGAAGCCACCCCGGCAGAGGGCACCACTCACCGCTTTGCCCGGGAGGATCTGACGCGCTTTCCTGACATTCTTCAAGCCGGTACACCCGAGGCGCCCTACTACACCAATTCTAGTCAATTGCCGGTGGGTCATACCGATGATCCCTTTGAGGCACTGAGCCATCAAGACCCCTTACAGACTCGCTACACCGGTGGCACGGTATTGCATCTCTATATGCGCGAACGGATTACCTCGGCCTCCGCCTGTCGCAAGCTGGTTAAAACGGCGCTCTCTCACTTTCGCTTACCCTACCTCACAGTCACACCCACCTTTTCGATCTGCCCGGTGCATGGCTACCTGTCGGGTGAACATGAGTTCTGCCCCAAGTGCGACGAAGCACTTTGGGCAAAAACGGCGAGCGCAATCGACGCCGCCACGGCTTGAGGCATTTGCCTCACTTTTTCTCAACTCGTTTAAGGAACACGCTAATGCAAACCTCTCAATATGCTAGCTTGCCCACTGAGCAGCGCCAGCGCTGCGAAGTCTGGACCCGCGTCATGGGCTACCACCGCCCGGTAAGTCAGTTCAATATCGGCAAACGTGCCGAACACCAGGAGCGACGCCATTTTACTGAAGCCGCCGCCTCTCGGTAGCTAGCCCTCACTTTTCTCTAACGACAGCTGGGGGGTCTGGCTACAGGCGCCCCAGCAGGGGGATATCACTATGGCTATGCAGACGACACTTGACGACATCACAACTAAATTATCTTCGGTTCGGCTGCCGATTGCCGGCCTTGTGCCCATGACCACACTGGATTATCCCGATCATCTGGCGTGTGTTGTCTTTCTCCAAGGCTGCCCGCTACGCTGCGGCTACTGCCACAATCCCAACATGATCCCGTCGCGCCGAGGTGAACCCCAGGAGTGGCAAGCGATACGGGAATTCCTGAGCACCAGGCAAGGCCTGCTGGAAGCGGTGGTTTTCAGCGGTGGTGAGCCCACCCTGAATGCCGGTTTGTCCGATGCAGTAAAGGAAGTGAAAGCATTGGGCTTTAAGGTGGGACTACATACCGCCGGCCCTTATCCTGACCGCCTCACCCAGCTATTACCGCACCTTGACTGGGTGGGGCTGGATGTAAAAGGACGCGGAAAAGAGTTTGACCGCATCTGCGGCCGTCCCGGCATCTGGCAGTTGCATGCCCGTAGCTTGGAGGCTTTGCTCGACAGCGGACTCAATTTCGAGTGCCGTACCACCATTCACTGGAAAGATTTTCAGCTTACCGATGTGGAACGCCTGGCACTGAGTCTTGCCGACTGTGGGGTACGCCACTATGCGCTGCAGGTGGCCCGCAGCGAGCAATGCTTCGATCCCACCTATTCTCAGCCAGTTGCCAATACTCCATCTACAGCTCAGATGAATGCGCTGGTAAGCCGTTTGAAACCGTACTTTGACCAGCTTGAGCTAAGGCAATAACGCTTTCCTTCTTGACTCAGGTCAGCATTAGTACCCCCATGTTCTGATTGCAACTTACTGAACGTTCATACAACATGTTTCTTTTACAGTTGGATTACTCTCGGAGCAAAGCACACTCCATGCATCTCACTCGATTCACCGATTATTCAATACGCGTGTTGATCTTCCTCGCCGTGAAAGGCGAAGAGCGTTCTACTATCAATGAGATCGCAGAGACCTTTGATATTTCTCGCAATCACCTGATGAAAGTCGTTCAGGAGCTTAGCCAGAAGAACTACGTTACCGCTATTCGGGGCAAGAACGGTGGCCTATTGCTCACGCGAGACCCCGCTACTATCGTGCTGGGTAAACTCGTGCGCGAAATGGAACATGGCATGGAGCTAGTCGAGTGCTTTCATAGCGATAACAACTGCATCATTACTCCCTCGTGTCGGCTCCAGCCCATTCTAAACGAAGCCTTGTCAGCGTTTCTGGAGGTGCTTGACCGCTATACTTTGGCAGATGTGTTGTCCAATCGTTACCCGCAGTTGGCAGGACTAATGCGTATCCCCACCGTCAATGTCTGACGATCACTAGAAACAACCCTATTAATTTCAGCTAAGGAAATTCTGCATAGTTGCTCTACAATAAATGCATTAAAAATGCATTTTAACGCGCTATTAATGATTCCCACTTTGCCGAATGAGGTTTTCTATGGCTATCTCCCCATCATCCATGCCCTCCGCATCTCACTCCGCGGCCACTTCAACGTCGACTTCCTCTAATACGTTTAAGAAAAGCCGCGGGCGTGGCGCGGCTATCGTTGTCTATATGCTCTTTCTGGGTAGCGTATTAGCGGTGGTCACCGCCCCCATAGGGGTACTCATTGCCCACATGAAAAGAAACGATGCCGAGGAGTGGGTCGCTTCCCATTTGCAGTTTCAGATTAGAACGTTTTGGTTAGGGCTATTAGGCGGGGTGTTGTTCACTGCCATTTGGCATCTACTGGGCTGGATCGGGCTACCGGCAGTAGCCCCCTGGGCTCTGGGCTACCTCTATTTTACAGCCTGCCTGATCTGGATGGTGGGCCGTTGCGGGGTAGGTATTACCCGCCTCACCAACAACCGTCCAGTGGCTAACCCACGCAGTCTTGCCTTTGGCGGTGCCCGGGTCACCCTGGCTGATCGCTAATGAGCGTTTGAATACCTCAATGGTTTTAATACGCCTGCATCCGGACGGATGCAGGCGCCATCTATTATTCGTTCAGCCATCCTGACCGTCGACTCGCGCCTGCATCAACGGCCAAGTGTAGTGCACGACGAATATTGCGTAGGCAACGCACCAGAAGATGATGCTCAGCGTATAGGTCCAGTGGGTGATCTGGGGAAATAGCGCCAAGACGGGTGAGCGCACCAAGGCGGCTATTAGCATTAAGCCCAGCGCCACACCAATACCGGGCAAAGTGCGTATGGGGCGGCCCGTATGACCTAGCGAAACTCTGGCCATCATGGCCAGCATCATGGTGCCCATGCCACCAATGGTCAGGGCGTGCACGGCAAGTTCAACGCGCATCAGCCCCATGAGTGCCAAGACCCACATGACAAGCCCTAGCGGAATGCAGGCGTAGCTGCCGTGCAGCCCCCAAAGTAAAGGTTCACGCCAGCTATGCAACCCACCCCAACGCGCCATGCGAACAGTGTTGGCCAACGCCGCTAAGAGCATCACTCCCCCCATTAATAAAGCAGGAATGGCAACCCCCAACATGATGACCAGTTGCAGCACGACTACGCCAGCCGTACTCAACAGCGTCACTCCTTCGAGCAAAGCAATAGGTTCAGGTTTGGTGCGGCCCAAACGATTGGCAGTGAACATGGCAATCACACGTCCGCCCACTACGGTCATCATCAGTGTGATTAACAGTACGGCCAAGTAGGCGGCTTGGCGGATCAGCTCGGCGTCACCCTGCATCACCCCTAAGTGCATCGCCAGGTTAGCCGTGGCAAACAGCAACAGCACAGGTATAAAGATCAAGTTGCGCCAACGCTTTGCGGTAATAACCAGACGCGCCATAGTAATGGCGACCACTGGAAGAAATGCAAGGTCAACCGCCAGCAGCAGCCATCCTGGCAAATCCATGGGAAAAGCCATCAGCACTCTACCCAATAGCCATAACACCACCAGTCCCAATAGCGGCCCGCCGTTTAAGCTCGGCAAGCCTGTCCAGTTTCGTACAGCGGTAAGCAAAAACCCTCCGATCACTGCTGCGGCAAAACCAAACAACATTTCATGCTGATGCCAGAACACCAGGCCGCCATAAGGGCGCAGCAAAATATTGCCATGCCAAAAGCCCAGCCATACCAGTAGAGATAAAATACTGAACAGCGCGGCCAACAGGAAAAAGGGCCGAAAAGCCAGACGCAGCAACGGTAGTTGCTTGAGCTTGGAGGCAGACTGGGAAGAGGTGATGGTTGCCATAGCATAATACCCCACTGAATTACTTGGATTTGCATTGTGCGTCAGGCTAATAACAAAAACCATGACAAGTATCAAAAATGCATCTTATAGGCTCAAATAAGCTACTTCGTCACTCAATGACAGACGCTTTTGCATTGTCTTCAGGCCTTGTTATTCAAATGACTAGCAGCCCCCTCTCCTTAACAAAGCCCCTTGATGGTTGGTATTTATCGCTTTTGGCGTTAAGATGCATTTGCAATGAATCTTAACGATTGAGGTATTATCCGTGCTAACACATGAACAGGAAAAGCTGATCAACGCGACAGCTCCCGTCGTGGCCGAACACCTGAATGCGATTACACAGCGCTTCTATCCGCTGATGTTTACCCGCTACCCAGAGGTCAAGCCGCTCTTTAATGAGGTTCATCAGCAAAGCGGTGGTCAGCCCCGTGCCCTGGCCAACGCCGTGTTGGCCTATGTGCAACTACGCAGTAATCCAGCTCAGGCGCGTGCTACTCTGGATATTGTGGTCAGTAAACACGTCTCGCTAGGGATTCTTCCCGAGCAGTACCCTATTGTCGGTGAATGCCTGCTGGCAGCGATTGGCGAAGTGCTGGGTGACGCCGTCACCCCGGAAATCGCCGATGCGTGGGGCGCTCTATATAACGAGCTTGCCGCCCTGTTAATTGACCTCGAAGACCAGCGCTATCGTGAGTTTGAGCAGCGCCCGGGGGGATGGCGCGGCACACGCCGTTTCAAGATTGCCAGTACCCATCAGGAAAGTGCTGTAATTCGCTCTTTTATCCTTGAGCCCGAGGATGGAGGACGTGTGGCTGACCATGAGCCAGGTCAGTATATCGGTGTACGTCTAACCATTAATGGCGAGCTGGTTTATCGGCATTACAGCCTCTCAGACACGCCAAATGGCCAAAGCTATCGAATCTCGATCAAACGCGAAGAACAGGGCCAAGTCAGCCGCCACTTCCACGATGTCTTACAACCCGGCGACACCTTGGAACTGTTACCACCAGCAGGTGACCTCACGCTGATTGAAGGTGACGAACCTCTGCTGCTTGCCAGCGGCGGCGTTGGGCAAACGCCCCTGCTCCCCATGGCAAGACATGCCTTGTCCCTTGGGCGGCAAGTCACCTATCTACACGCTGCCCTGGACGCCGACCACCAGGCCTTTAAAGGCGAATTAGAAGCGCTGAAGAGCGAGTATCCTCAACGTCTTAAGGCTGTCCGTATTCATGAGCGCGGCAACGAAGCCGAACATATTGGTCGTATCGACCACAGCTTATTAGCTCACTACCTGCCTGATCTTAAGGCGCGCTGCTATTTCGTCGGCCCCCAAGGATTCATGACGGCGATTAACAGCGCTTTGTCCGAACTGGGTGTCGACGAGGATCGCCGACACTTTGAGCACTTTGGCCCCTCACGCCCCCTCGACGCAGCGTAATAATGGGCGGCCTCGGCATATACCCGGGGCCGCTTGTGAACAGTTCAGAAGCCTGGGTCATTCTTTACCTACCAAACGCTCCAGCCCCAACAACAGTTCCCCCAAACGCCCTTGTGCAAGACCTTCCTCGCAACCGTCGAGTAGATTCTTGAGCGTCAACCCCAGCTCTGTATCCCCTTCAATGATTAAGCGACGCTGGAAAAACAGGCTGTCGGGATCTTCGCGGCGCGTGGCAAGGCACAAGAATTCCCGCCAACCTCCCCGGATGGTTGCCTCGCCTTTCTCGCGACATAATATCAAGCGCTGGGATTCAAGCGTCAGACTTAGCGTCACACCTAAATCGGCGATGGTGAGACTAATGCGCCGACCTTCCAAAGCATCGAATTCCCCCTCAGCAAGCGGCATAGCAAAAGTACGGTTGAGTAAAGGCTCGACTATACGTTGCTTAATTGTAAACGGTACCCGTGGATCAAGGAGACGTATCAAATGGCTAGGCGTTATAGGAGGGGAAATTGAAAAAGAGGGCATGGAAAAAGGTAAAGACAGCAATGACATAACAGTCACTCCGAAGTAAAGGCATCATCGGCAAACACTAGGCCACTGATGCTAAGCGTTGCCGTGGCGCTGGGTAGTGACGCGTGTCAAATAAAAGAAATATTGCACCAAAATTAACATGTATTTAAAATGCACTTAATATATTGACGAAAACTAATGAGCCCTGATACCTCGGCACAACGCTTACCGAGTGGAGTATTAATGAGGCACGACCTGCCCAATCCCGGCTGGGGGCCGCTTTCAGCGCTACCTGGCAATCCACTGATGTGGGTATTGATACTGAGCGAAATGCTGGTTTTCACCGCCTTCTTTGCGCTCTATGCCGGTCAACGCGCCCTTGACCCTGCACTATTCAATGAATCCCAACATCAGCTTGACCCGGTGCTGGGCGGCCTCAATACCCTGGTGCTCTTGACCAGTGGGCTTTTTGTAGCCTTTGCCGTTGAGGCGATAAGCGCTAAGCGCATACAGCGCAGCCGACAGTGGTTAGGCGCCGCTATACTGTTGGGCCTACTGTTCTGTCTCATTAAGGTTTTTGAGTATACAAGTAAGTTTGCCGCTGGAATAACGCCAGAAACGAACGTTTTTTTTGGTTTTTACTATGGTTTAACCGCCTTCCATTTTGCTCACGTTGTGTTCGGCTTAGCGCTACTAGGCTTAGTGAGCTGGCGCACCTCCACCGAGAACGTAGAAACGGCGGCAGCCTTCTGGCATATGGTGGACTTGATTTGGATCCTGCTTTATCCACTGATTTATCTGCTCAGATAATTTTGTGAGGAAACAATGAGGGCACTGCCCGGTACACGACGTTTACTGATTACTTGGGGCGTATTAATGGCGCTGACCCTGGTTTCCATGGTTTCCGCTCGGCTAGATCAGACCACCGACTGGCAGGTGCTTCCCCTATGGTCAGCCGCCATGATAATGATGGCGACGGGGTTCAAAGCCCACTGTGTGCTCATGGTCTATTTAAACTTGCGCGCCGCGACCCCAGCCTGGAAGGGAGTTTTCATTGCCCTGACACTATTAACGTTAACGCTGATTGCCGCGGGCTACCTGGCCGGTCGCTTTCATTTAGTGGGGTAGCCTCACAGGATTGGATTTAGCGAAGTGCGGAATCAGTACCTCAAGGCCGCTGCGCGGCGTTTGCCCAGGCTTCCAGCGACCGACCCAACCGCATCAAACCATAAACGATAAAGGGAACCAGAAACATCAGCGCCACGCCCCAATCTCGGTTATTGATAAGCCATACCAGCGGCACGACTATCCCTAAAGCGACCAAAGACCACAGACTAATCGCCGCTACGAAGCGCAAGCGCACCATAGATAACCTCCTTAGGAAGCAGCAATCTGGCGGTAGATACTCGGCAGAGCCAAGGCGAGATGCTCCGGACGTTGGACAATGGCATAACTACCTCGCCCAAATAGATGAGGAATATAGCGCCCCGCCTCCCGGTCGATCGTTACCCCGAATACCCGCACTTCTTCCCTTCGCGCTTCAAGTACCGCTTTGCGCGTATCCTCTATACCATATCGCCCTTCATAATAGTCGGTATCGTTAGGCTTACCGTCGGTCAGAAGTAGCAGCAACCGGTGCCGATTGGGCCGTTTGGCAAGCGCTTGGGAAAGGTGCCGAATAGCGGGCCCCATACGCGTGTAGTGGCCTGGTTTGAGCGCTGCGATCCGCCGTGACACCCGCTCGCCCATTGGCTCATCGAAACTTTTCAGCGTATTGACCCAAACACGGTGACGACGGTGGGAGGTAAAGCTGTGAATGGCATAGTCATCGCCGCACCCCGCAAGGCCGTGCCCCAATACCAGCAGCGCTTCTTTAGCCACATCCAGCACTCGCCGGTCTTCCAGCCAGGCCTCAGTGGAAAGGGATACATCGACCAGGATCGAAACCGCCAAATCCCTCGCCTGGGTACGGCTAGCTTGATAAAGACGGTCGCTGGCTTCACCGGTAGCCGCCAGATCGCAGCGGGAGCGAATGACGGCGTCCATATCCAGCTCGCTGCCATCCAGCTGGCCACGTAGCGTCTCACGACGCGGCCTAAGTGCTTCAAACTCGCGTCGGACTCGGCGAATGCGCCGTTTTGTCGTTTCATCCGGCTGCCAGTTCTCCCCCTCCTCGCTCTGCACATCGCTGAGTACCACACAGTGGTCAGGCATATAGATTTGCTTACGATGATTCCATTCCGGATAGGTATGGCGCCCACGCAGCCTTCCCCCACTCACCTCACCGGGCGCCAGATCAAGATCAAGCTTTAACTTGGAAGCCGCCTTCTTACGGTTAGCACTGAGCACAATTTCATCAATCTGATCGGCCGCCTGTTTGGCCTCATCATCGTCTTCATCCTCTACATGACGATTGAGATTGACCATTTCGGCCCAGGAAAGCATCTTTTCGGATGCATTGAGCATTAAAGAGTCATCGCGGTCGGCCTGATCCTGCTCGCGCCGGTCAGCCTTACGTTTACCGTGATCATCTTGTGGCGAATTCTTCCCTGGAACCGGCGCCTCATCATCTTCCTGCTCGGTTCGTGCTTGTTTATGAGTACCCAGGGCAACGGCTTGCCCCCATAGCGGCACCGGCAGTGGCGGCCGGTATCCATGCGGCGCATGAAAATTGTCCAAAGACAGGGTCTCGTCGAGGATGGCGATATGCATCACTTCGGCCCAGCCAGCCTCGGGCGGCGTTTCTCCCAGCTGGGCACAGAGAACGGATTCAAGCGCTGCTTCCATCGGCGGCAAGCGCTTGCGCTGAGGGCGAATGGCCAGCAATGCCTGACATAACCTGGCGTGACGCTGAGCGAGCCCAGGGAAGTGGGCCAACACTGCCCGAGTCGCCCGGTTTACTTCACGCAGCTGGAGAAGGTCTTGCTGTAGCGGATCTTCGACGACGTGCACATGCCGGGTCACCGCCAGGTACGCTACCAGCCAAAGGTAGAGATCCCGGTTCAGGGAAGCCTCGGCGAACAGGGCAATGCGTGGCGGTAACAACAGTCTTTCTTCGTCACGGCGTGCTTGATCGAGCACCTCCTCATCAAGCCCAAGCCTTTGACGTAAGGATAAGCGATGCGACGAACTACGCCCCGCAATAGCAGCAACATCGATACCCGCCTCGCCGCCTCCGGCGCGGAAAAAGACGCCGAGCATGGGCCGCAGCGTTTCAAGGCGCACTGCGGCTTCGGGATGGTCTGGGTAGCTTGCCGCACTGGAAGCCCATCGGTGCCAATGGCGGCCTACAAACTCTTCGACTTCAAGAAAATCAAGCATGCCCTGCCCTCACCCAAAGGTTGCGTGAATGGCTTCCATCAGCCCTTCCTGAACATCTGCGTCATCACTCAGCGGCTCCACTAAAGTAGCCCGGGCAGCTTCCAAAATGGGCACCCCGGCAGCAATCAGGGTAGCGCAGTAAACTAACAGGCGAGTAGAAACACCCTCTTCTAAATCCTGCCCCTTCATGGCCCGCAGGCTGGCGGCAAGATTGACCAGCGCGGCGCACTGCTCTCCGGGCAAACCACTCTCCCGCGCGACAATATCGCGCTCAACTTTGGGTGGTGGAAAATCAAATGACATGGCCAGGAAGCGCTGGCGGGTACTCGGTTTAAGCGATTTGAGAATATGCTGATAACCAGGGTTGTAAGACACTACCAGCATGAAGTCATCCGGCGCTTCGAGCAGTTCCCCGGTACGTTCCAACGGCAGTAGTCGGCGGTCATCGGTGAGCGGGTGAAGCACCACGGTGACATCTTTACGCGCTTCTACCACCTCATCGAGATAGCAGATACCCCCTTCGCGCACTGCGCGAGTAAGCGGGCCATCGACCCAGCGGGTCTCGCCGCCCTGCAACAGATAGCGGCCTGTAAGGTCGGCTGAAGTCAGGTCGTCGTGACATGAAACAGTGAATAGTGGGCGGCCCAGCTTAGCGGCCATATGGCTAACAAAACGTGTTTTACCACACCCGGTGGGGCCTTTAAGTAACAGCGGCAAACGTTGGCGAAAGGCGTGCTCAAACATAGCGCATTCGTTGCCGACATTCTCGTAGAAAGGTATTTCACGCTCATCGATAGGATTAGCGACAGAAGAAAGAGGCATGGGAAGACTCCATTGCCGGAAAATAAATAAAGAAAGTAAAAACGGCCCCGCAGGGCCGTTAAGTTCAGGCCGAGCCTGCCCCAGCTGTAATTTGTGTGCCGCCGGCTGGCACCTGCTCTCGAGCGGGGCCGAAGAAAGAGTAAAGCAACATGATCGACCCCACGGCCACGGCCACGCCAGCGCCCAGACGCATAAGATAGAACAGGCCTAATTGATCCTGTACTTCCATGTAATTCATACCCAAGACGCGCTGCAAGTGAGTCTGCACGACCCCGGCGAAGGTCAGGGTAAAGGTCATAAAGCACATGGCACTGGTGACGATCCAGAAGCCCCACATGTTCAGCACTTGGTTATAAGGCCGCACACGGCGGATCTGCGGCATGGCGTAGGTAATCACGCCAAGAATCAGCATCACATAGGCACCATAGAAAGCTAGATGGCCATGAGCGGCGGTTACCTGAGTACCATGGCTGTAGTAATTCACGAACGAGAGGGTATGCATAAAGCCCCACACACCAGCGCCGAAAAAGGCAATGGTTGGGCAGCCTAGGGCCCATAGCATGGCCGCTTTATTAGGGTGGTTACGACTGCCCTTCCAGAACATGGTAAAGGCGAATACCACCATGGCGAAGAAAGGCGCCACTTCAAGCGTCGAGAAGATACTGCCGATGGGCTGCCAGTAGCCAGGTGCACCAATCCAGTAGTAGTGGTGCCCGGTGCCCAGCAGGCCGGAGAACAGTGCCAACCCAACAATGATATAGAGCCATTTTTCGATCACTTCGCGATCCACGCCGGTCATTTTGATCAGCAGGTAACCCAGCAAGGAAGCCATGATCAATTCCCATACGCCTTCCACCCACAGATGCACCACCCACCACCAGTAGAGTTTATCTACCGCTAGATTGGTCGGATTGTAGAAAGCGAATAACCAAAACACTGCCGCTAGCCAAAGCCCCAGCATTAACACCAGATTGATAGCGGTCTTGCGGCCCTTGAGCAGCGTCATGCTGGTATTGAAAAGAAACATTAGAAAAGAAATGGTGATGAGTATTTTCACCCAGAACGGTTGCTCAAGAAACTCGCGCCCTTCATGGATACCGAACTGGTAGCCGACCAGAGCAGCGACGCCAGCAAAAGCAAAGATCGCCAGCTGGATATACGCCAGATTGGGACTATGAATTTCCCGCTCGGCTTCCTCTGGCATCAGATAGTAGGTGCAGCCCATAAAACCGATCAGCAGCCACACAATCAACAGATTGGTATGGCTGACACGCATGATATGAAAGGGCATCACTTCGGCCATAAAGTTGGGCCAAGCATAGACGGTGGCGGCCAGTAGTCCGAAGACTATTTGTAGCGTAAATAGCGCCATGGCCACCATAAAAAAGGGTAAAGCAACCTTCTGGGTTTCATATTTCATTGTACGGTTCTCCTTGATTCATCCTTCGGCTGGTAGCTTTAGCCAGCGGGATGTGGGGGCCAGTCCTGATCGTCGATGCCATCGGTCCATTCGAGGAAGTCGATTAGCGAGTTCATATCCTCTTCGCTAAAGTCATACGCTGGCATTTGACGACGACCCTCGATCCCCAATGGCTGGGCGCGGATCCAGGCATTAATACCCGATCTGGCAGCCTCAGGATTTTCATGACCTCCATAGCGTTCCCAGACGTTACCCAGTTCAGGAGCGAAGTAAGCCCCCTCTCCCATAATGCTATGGCAGTTGATACACATGTTTTTTTCCCACACTTCTTTGCCATGCTTAACAGAATCCGTGAGACCTTCGCTGTCCGTGGAGACATTGACCATGTACCAATGACTATGAGCCGTTAGCGCAGCAAATAGCAGGAAGAAGAACAGCGAACCACCGTAGAAAATATTGCGGGCCGCTGATTTAGTGAGACCATCAGCCATAAGCCATACTCCCTTGCTAGTCAGATCCGACCTTAGGCTGGGAAGCCAAAAGGCATGCATTTATTAAGATGTATATTATTTACATTTTTAAGATTAGCAGAAGAATCCCCCTAGCAACATTGCCACAGATCAATTTTTGGCAAGAGCAAAACCCTGGGTAAATTTAAGATTACTAATTAATTCGAGCCAGAATGCGGCTGGGTTTCTTAATAGTGCCTAATCACTCTGTGCGGTTTGCACCAGGGCATAGCCGTTCTAGAGGTAGGCTGATGCTATGACTTCTCAGATTTCACACGGGCATGCACCACTGCTGCTGATATGGGTTGCGCTCTCTTAAAACAGAGAGAATCAAGCTTCACACTTGACAAAATACAAACTAGCCTTAATTCTGAATATAATATCATGACATGATATTTTAAGCCCACAACGATCACAACTGACTGCGAGGCTAGACAATGAACCCTCTAACCATTATTCAACTGCCCTTTACCCATTTAGCGGGATGGAAAGACCTCCAGCAACGCCATCCTTCAATCGCCACTCTGGCTTGGTGCATCGTGCTGCCCATGTCGTTGTTACCTCCCGTGATGCTCTATTATGCCGGTACACACTACGGAGATATCTTCGCTCCAGGCTTCGCCGATCGGCAGTGGCGCTTCATCACGACCATTCTATTCCTGGCCGAGCTGCTCACCTTCTTTGTAATGGGCTGGCTAATTCACGCGGTGGTCAATAGCGATCGTGATCTCTCAATTAGCTACCACGACGCTTATCTGTTGGCAGCCCTGGCACCTTTGCCACTTTGGTCAGCAGCGACCGCTCTGCTGCTCCCCAGCCTGTTGTTCAATGCGCTGGTAGTACTGGTGGCACTGGGCATCTCTTGCAGTTTGGTCTACCACGGGCTGCAGGCTCTATGTAAACGCTCAGCGAATGACGTAACAACGATGTCTGCTACTTACACCGTTATGGCCGCCGGGGTGCTGGCATGGGGTTTACTGATGGCTATTGTCTGGGCTTACTAGGATTCAAGTAGAGTGGAACCGACTCACTAGCTAGGCTTTAAAGGAAACTCATTTACTTGCGAGATAGCGATGGATATTGAATTAAAGCGAGCCTATGACTCACCTCAAAGCAAAGATGGTTATCGTGTCCTCGTCGACGGTATCTGGCCGCGCGGGGTGTCCAAGGAGGAAGCCAAAATCGATGAATGGCGCAAGGAGGTCGCCCCAAGCAGCGAACTTCGCAAAGCATTTCATAATGGCTCTCTCGACTGGAGTGGCTTCCGCAGTCGCTATCTCAAAGAGTTAACCTCTTATCGCGAGTCTCTTCGTAATCTTGCACAACGTGCCAGGAAAGAGCGAGTTACTCTGGTATTTGCCTCTAAGGAAGAGCGCCGTAACAATGCCGAAGTGCTGCGCCAGTACTTGAACATGTTGAAATAATCCGCGCTGTAAAAAACATTTCTACATCGCCACACCCCTAGCGCCGTGGTGCATAGCCAAGCGTCTGAATTTCGAGTTGAAATCACAATAACGACTGACGTCATCGCCTACCCACTAAGGGGTAAGCTAATGCTCTGTAGGGGTACGCGAGACTAAAAATGATCCAGATCAACATTAGTCCCCCTTATTTCTTTAAAGTGAACTTCATACCTTTTCTCGTACTGAGACATCAGTACCCAGCAACTCGTATACCTCTATAAACCACCTTGCCACGTTGCCGAATTGGTAATTTCAACTCAAAAGATGCATAAGGAATACTTCAATGAAAACCCTCGCGTCCATACTGTTGCTAGGCGTTGTTGCCTCTATTTCGATTACCGCTCATGCAGATGGCGAAGCCACCTATAACCAAGCCTGCATGGCTTGCCACATGACGGGCGCCGCAGGTGCTCCCATTCGCGGCAATGCCGAACATTGGGCGCCTCGCGTGGAAAAAGGCAAAGAGACCTTGTACGACCATGCGATTAACGGTTTTCAGGCAATGCCGCCGAAAGGAGGCCAATTGGGCTTGAGCGATGACGAAGTGAAAGCTGCCGTCGACCACTTGCTAGAACCGGTTCTATAACGCTCTTGACCCGAAAGGAAACCACGATGTCCCCTGTGGCTTACCCACGCCGTCTAACCGGCATCTGGATTAGCTTACTGTTACTCCTAGCAATAACACTGCCCGCCCAAGCTATCGAACTGGAGCAGGTACGCGAGGGGTTTCCCACGGCAGAGCATCTTGAAGCCGCGGATTCACAGTGGCCGGTAAGCCGTGTACTCGCCAGCGACGATGAGTTGCTCGGCTACGCTTTTGAGAGTGTGGATGTCGCTCCAATCCCCGCCTACTCAGGCAAACCGGTCAATGTACTGGTGGGCATCGGTCTGGATGGGCAAATTGTACAGGCCGACGTCCTCAGTCATTCCGAACCGATCATGCTGGTGGGCATTCCCGAGTCGAAGCTAAATAGCTTCGCCGATGAGCACGAATCGGCCCACGTCAATGACAGGCTCAGGGTCGGCGACAATCTTGACGCGATCTCTGGTGCGACGGTGACCGTCATCGTCGTCAGCGACACCATCATGCGCAGCGCCAGGCAAGTGGCCGCTGAACAGCAGCTCATTGCCGACCCCTCCCAGACACCACCGGCACGCGTTCGAGAAGACGTTTTCGCCCCTGCAAACTGGGATGAACTGACCGGCGACGGCACCATTCGCCGTTTGCAACTGACCCATGGCGAGGTCGATACGAGCTTTATAGGTACGCCCGCCGAAGATTACCTGCGCTCGCCACAGCCCGCCGATAAAACCTTTATCGAGCTGTTTTACACCTACCTCAACCCACCAACCGCTGGCCGCAACCTGCTCGGCGATACTGGCTATGACCAACTAATGGTCGAGCTGAAGGATGGCGAGCACGCTATTGCCGTCATGGGGCGTGGTGACTACTCATTCAAGGGTTCAGGGTATGTGCGCGGCGGCATCTTCGATCGCATCGAGCTTTCACAGGGCAGCACTCGGGTCAGCTTTCATGATCGCGATCACATCCGCCTGGGTGATCTGGCCCTCGAAGGCGCGCCCACACTGGCCGAGCGAGACATTTTCATCGTCCGCGAAGAGACGGGCTTCGACCCCGGACAACCGTGGCAGCTGGAATTACTGGTTCGCCGCGCTTCTGGCCCCTTGGATACCGAGTTCAGCCGCTTTAGCGCCGACTACAGTGTTCCCGAGGCCTATGTAGAGCGGCCTGAACCACCGGTGGAAGAGCCTATCTGGGTACAAGTATGGCGCGACAAGGCTTTCCAGATCGCTGTGCTATCCGCCGGATTATTGGTGCTCACTGGCATCATGCTGTTCCAGGATATGCTGGCGCGCCACCCGCGTGTACTGAACCCACTGCGTCTGGGTTTCAAGATATACACCTTAGTATTTATCGGCTGGTACTCGCTGGCCCAGCTATCAGTCGTCAATATCCTTACCTTTACCAACTCGCTGATAAGCGGTTTTAGCTGGTCCTCATTTTTGATCGACCCAATGCTATTTATTCTCTGGTCGTTCGTGGCGGTGAGCCTGCTGCTGTGGGGCCGCGGAGTTTTCTGCGGCTGGCTATGCCCATTCGGCGCTTTACAAGACCTGGTCAACCAGGTCGCTCGCAAACTAAACGTTAAGCAGATAGAGGTGCCCTTCGGGCTCCACGAGCGCCTATGGGCGATTAAATACATCATTCTGCTGGCCTTGTTCGCAGTCTCGCTACATTCGCTTGGCACCGCGGAACGCTACGCCGAAGTGGAGCCGTTCAAGACCGCAATCACCCTGCGTTTCCAACGTGACTGGGCCTTCGTTATTTATGCTCTTGGACTGGTGGCGATTTCTGCCTTCAACCACAAGTTCTACTGCCGCTATCTGTGCCCTTTAGGTGCCGGGTTGGCTATTCCTTCGCGTTTACGCCTGTTCGACTGGCTCAAGCGCCACCGCGGTAGCTGCGGTACCCCGTGCCAAATCTGTGCCAATGAATGCGAAGTGGCCGCTATACACCCGGACGGCCGCATCAATGCCAATGAGTGCCACTACTGTCTCGACTGCCAAGTGACCTACCACGACGACCAGCGTTGCCCGCCCATGGTCAAGCGCCGCAAGCGCTATGAAAAGGCGGCCAATATGTCATCGCGCGGTAATAGCGTTGAGACCCAACGGGATACCGACGCCAGCGGCAAACAGGCCGCATGGCAACGCATCCCTCTTCACCAGCAAGACTGATCTCAGGGGAATCAAGCATGAGCGATAAAAAAGACCATATTCAGGATATCGGCCGTCGCCATTTCTTGCGCAATACCGCCGTCACCGGCGTTGCCGGGGCGGGCCTGGCCAGTGGTTTTGGCGCAGGTGCGTTACTCAATAGCCGTCAAGTTCAGGCCGCCGGCGCCAACGGTATCGACGTTGCGCCCGGCGAGCTCGACGATTACTACGGCTTCTGGAGCGGTGGCCACTCGGGCGAGGTTCGGGTGCTCGGTGTACCTTCAATGCGCGAACTGATGCGGATTCCAGTGTTCAACGTGGATAGCGCTTCTGGCTGGGGGATCAGCAACGAGTCGAAGCGGATACTCGGCGAATCGAGCCATTTCCTCAACGGCGACTGCCACCACCCCCATATTTCCATGACCGACGGCAGCTACGACGGCAAGTACCTATTTATCAACGACAAGGCTAACACCCGCGTTGCGCGCATTCGTCTCGATATCATGAAGACGGACAAGGTCACCACCATCCCCAACGTCCAGGCGATTCACGGTTTGCGCCTGCAGAAGGTGCCTTACACCAAGTACGTCTTCGCCAATGCCGAACTGCCGATCCCCCAGATCAATGACGGCCGCGACCTGGAGAACCCCGACAACTACTTTACTATGTTCAACGCTCTCGATGCCGAAAGCATGGACGTGGCCTGGCAGGTGATCGTCGATGGCAACCTCGATAACACCGATGCCGACTACACCGGGCGTTTCGTCGCCTCTACCTGCTACAACTCGGAAAAAGGCATGACCCTGACCGAGACCATGCGCAACGAGCGCGACTGGGTCGTGGTATTCGACGTTGAAGCGATTGAAGCCGCCGTGGCGGCCGGGAACTACAAGACACTGGGTGAATCAAGCGTGCCGGTACTGGATGGGCGCAAGGGCTCGCAACTGACACGTTACATACCTATCCCCAAGAACCCCCACGGTGTGAATACCTCACCGGATGGCAAATATTTCATCGCCAACGGCAAGCTATCCCCAACTTGCTCAATCATCGCCATCGACAAGTTGCCTGAGCTGTTCGACGACAGTATCGAACCGCGCGATACCATCGTGGGTGAACCTGAACTGGGCTTGGGCCCGCTTCACACCACCTACGATGGCCGGGGCAACGCCTATACCACGCTGTTCATCGATAGCCAGGTAGCCAAGTGGAATATTGAGGATGCCATTCGCCACTACAATGGCGAAGACGTCAACTACCTGCGTCAGAAGCTCGATGTCCACTACCAGCCTGGGCATAACCACGCCAGTCTCACCGAATCCCGCGATGCCGACGGCAAGTGGCTGGTAGTGCTGTCGAAGTTTTCCAAAGACCGTTTCCTGCCGGTAGGCCCTCTGCATCCCGAGAACGATCAGTTGATCGACATCTCCGGGGAAGAAATGAAACTGGTGCATGACGGCCCCACTTATGCCGAGCCCCACGACTGTATTCTGGTACGCGCCGACCAGATCAACCCAAGCCGAGTATGGACACGAGACGACCCCTTCTTCGCCGAGACCGTGGCCATGGCCGAGGCAGACGGCGTCAACCTGGAGGGCGAAAGCAAGGTAATCCGCGAGGGCAATAAAGTACGCGTGTACATGACCTCCATCGCACCGCAATTTGGCCTGACCGAATTCAAGGTCAAACAGGGTGATGAGGTGACCGTGGTCATCACCAACCTTGACCAGGTCGAGGATCTGACCCACGGCTTCTGCATGGTCAACCACGGCGTGCAGATGGAGATCAGCCCCCAGCAGACCGCTAGTGTCACCTTCACCGCCGACAAAGCCGGGGTGCACTGGTACTACTGCAACTGGTTCTGCCACGCGATGCATATGGAAATGACTGGTCGCATGCTAGTCGAACCCGCCTGACGACAACACGCGGGCCGATTCCTTCGGCCCGCTGCGGGAGAACACCATGAAACGACACCCTGGCTATTTAGGTTGCCTACTGGCGCTGCTATGGCTTTTTTGGCTGCCTAGCGGGGTTTATGCCGCCGACTGGCTCGCCACGCCTGGTGAGCCGTTACAGCCGTTGATCGAACAGGCGACCGACGGCGATCAATTGCTGCTGCCTGCAGGACGCTACCCCGGGCGTGTGGTTATTGACCGCACGCTGCATATTAGGGGCGAGTTGCAAGCCATCCTCGATGCAGGAGGCCACGGCCATGCGGTGGTGCTGGCAGCTCCCGACATTATATTTGAAGGTGTCCGCATTGAAGACTGGGGAGATAACCTGACAGCACTGGAGGCCGCTATTTTTGTCGAGCCCGCCGCTCACGGCAGCAGCATCCGCAATAACCAGCTAAGCGGGCCTGGCTTCGGCATCTGGCTCGATGCTGTCAATAACGTCAGTGTGATAGGCAATACCATTCGTGGCGATACCCGACTGCGCTCTCAGGATCGCGGCAACGGCATTCACCTCTATAACGTTAGTGACTCAATTATTGAATCCAACGATGTTGCGCAGACTCGCGACGGCATCTATCTCGACAGCAGCCGCCACAACGTGCTGCGCGACAACACCCTGCATGACCTGCGCTATGGCGTGCACTACATGTACTCCTTCGACAATCGTCTTGAAGGCAACCTGACCCAACGAACCCGAACCGGCTACGCCCTGATGCAATCCAAACGCCTGGAAGTCGTTGATAACCGTTCGGAAGCAGACGACAACTACGGCATTTTGATGAACAACATCACCGACTCCCTATTGAGCGGCAACCGTGTCGAAGGCGTCACCCAGCCCCTGGGGGCAGATGGCGAGGGGCGTCTAGCGGGCGGCGACGGCAAGGCACTGTTCGTTTACAACTCGCAGTTCAATCGTATCGAGAATAATCGTTTCGCAGCCAGCGACATTGGCATCCATCTCACCGCCGGTTCAGAGGATAACCAAATGGCGGGCAACGCCTTCATCGCTAATAAGCAGCAAGTCATGTATGTCGCCACCCGTGAGCAGGATTGGTCGGGCAATTACTGGAGCGACTACCTGGGTTGGGATCTTGACGATAACGGTGTCGGCGACACCGCTCATGAGCCCAATGACGCCATGGATCATCTTCTCTGGCGCCACCCCTCCGCGCGCCTGTTGATGCAAAGCCCTGCGGTGTTGGCACTGCGCTGGGTGCAACGTCAGTTCCCGGTGTTTCGTCCCCCGGGGGTCAGAGACAGCGCGCCCTTGATGAGCGAGCCCGGCCGAGAAGGAAATGCTCCATGAACCCAGTAATAGAACTACAGCGAGTTACCAAGCGTCACGGGGCGCTGGTGCGACTAGCTGAAATGGATCTCACCATCAAAGAAGGCGAGATGCTCGCCCTGCTGGGACATAATGGCGCGGGCAAGACGACCATCATGAAACTCATACTGGGCTTAATTGCGCCCAGCTCGGGCCACGTTGACGTCCTCGGTGGCGCTCCTGACGGGCCACATGCCGAACGCCTACGGCGTCAGTTGGGCTATCTACCTGAAAACGTCACCTTCTACGAACAGCTCACCGGGCGTGAAGTGCTCACCTATTTCGCTCGTTTAAAGCGCGCTGACCGCCATCAGGTAACGGTTCTGCTTGAGCGTGTGGGCCTGGTCGAAGCCGCCGACCGTCGCGTTAAAACTTACTCCAAGGGCATGCGCCAGCGCCTTGGCCTGGCCCAGGCTTTACTAGGGTCTCCCCGGCTATTGTTGCTGGATGAACCCACCACCGGCCTTGACCCCGCGGCCACCCGCGATTTTTATCAGGCCGTAAAAGCCCTACGCGACAACGGCTGTACCGTGCTGCTCTCTTCCCATGTACTGCCGGGCATCGAACCCTATATCGACCGCGCCTTGATCCTGGGCAAAGGGCGACGCCTGGCCCTGGGCAGCCTTGAACAACTGCGCGAAGAAGCACAGCTACCGCTGACGTTTCGTATCCACGGCACATTGCTGGCCATGCAGTCTCAGCTCTGGAAAGCCATGTCCCTTGAGCCTATCCCAATCAATGAGCGCTGTGTGGAGGTCAACGTGCCCGCGGAAAATAAAATGCAGGTACTACGTCAATTAACCACCATGCCGAATATCGACGACATCGAGTTATCACCACCCACCCTTGAGCATCTCTACACGCATTTTTCTACTCGCCCCGCCTCACTGACGCTAGGAGCCAGCGCATGAAGGCCATGTTCATCGTCGCCGCCAAAGAGTTCCAGGATGGCCTGCGTAATCGCTGGGTACTGGCGATCACCGTGATCCTTGCCGTTCTGGCAATGGGTATTGCCTACTTTGGTGCCGCTGCGAGCGGCGGTCTTGGTTTTACTTCACTGGCCACCACCCTGGTCAGTTTATCAACTCTGGCCGTTTTTCTGATCCCCTTAATCGCGCTGATGCTAGCCTACGACGCCGTTGTCGGTGAGCAGGAGGCCGGCACGCTACTACTGCTACTCACCTACCCTATAAGTCGTTCGGCGTTGCTGTTTGGTAAGTTCTTCGGCCATGGGATGATTCTGGCTGTCGCCACGCTACTCGGTTTTGGTATCGCGGGTATGGTTATTGCGTTGGGCGCTGAAGGCGTACCGCTTATCCAACTAACCGTCGGCCTAGCACGATTGATCGCCAGCAGTGTGCTTTTGGGCTGGGTGTTTTTGGCCTTTGCCTACCTGATCAGCGTAACGGTCACCGAAAAGGCACGGGCCGCCGGGTTGGCACTGGGAGTGTGGTTTCTGTTCGTGCTGGTATTCGATCTAGTACTGCTGGCCCTACTGGTTGGCGTCAAGCAGGGGGGCGACTGGCTCCCCTACCTGATGCTGCTCAATCCCACCGACAGTTTTCGCTTGATCAACCTATCGGGGTTCGACAGCACACAGCTAGAAAGCGGTATCGCGGCTATCGCGCAGCAAGGCGCGTTCCATTCTGCCTGGCCGCCCTTGGCAATGCTGGTTTGGGTCGTGGTGCCCCTGCTATTGGCCGCCCGTCGCTTCCACCGTCATACCGCTTAACATCATCTCTTAACATCATTTTATTAACGAGGATTGACCATGCCCGCCCTGCTGCCCATTCTGGCCCTTATTATTTTGCTCATGGCCGGTTGCAACAATGCCACTGACAGCGCCGAAAGGATGCCGCCTCAGCCTATTAGCGGCGATGACATCTGCCATGTATGCGGTATGTTTATCACCGAATTCGAAGGCCCCAAAGGTCAGGCATTTATGCAAAGCCACAGTGACGCGCGTAAGTTCTGCTCCACGCTGGAGATGTTCGTTTTCCTCCAGCAGCCCGAAAATCAGACCCAGCTGCGCCACGCCTATGTACATGATGTCGGCGTGACACCCTGGGAAGCACCTAAAGACGATGCCTTTATCCCTGCAGCAGACGCTTGGTATGTGGTCGGCCATAATCGGCGCGGCAGCATGGGCCACACCCTTGCGCCGTTCTCCAGCCATGAGCGTGCCGAGCAGTTCGCAGCGGTTCATGGTGGCGAGATAATCACCTATGACGATATCGACCTGGAATTGCTCGCCCGGCTCGGGCGCCACGAAGGGAGCGGCCATGCCGCCCACTCAATGGCGCAATAAAAGTGAGGAGTGAGGAGTGAGGAGTGAGGAGTGAGGCAGAAAGTAGCTGCAATTCAGGCTAGCCAGGAAAGCGGGCTGTGATGAACAGCGGCCCCCACCATATAGGCGAAGATAGCCACCGCCACTACCGCGGCTAGGGCTCGCACCGTTGGCGTGGCCCCGCGCTTAATCGCAATGGTGCCAATACCGATATAGGCCAGCAGCGCCAGTAACTTGGCGCCAAGCCAAGGAAGCTGCCAGGGCCATACGGAAAGCAATACCATCAAAGTCACCCCCAGCCCCAACAGAGCCGTATCAATAAGATGAGGCAATACCTTGACCCAACGGGCGTTGAGTCGCGGGCTTTCCTGCACCGACCACCAGGCGCGCACTACGAAGAGCGTGATGCTCAGCGCAGCGGCCGTCATGTGCAGGTGCTTGATGAGGAAATAGTGCTCCATGGTAACCGTCCCTAGCCGACGTTAACCGCATTGCCGTGATGGTCGAAGGCAAGATAGGCGGTGATATTACCCATTTGCAGCGACTCCATCATACGCTGGAGCTGCCGTTCAACCTCAGCGTCATCTTTTGGGTCGTCCATGGCAGCTGTGAAAACTAGATCCCATTCGATCTCGGTACGGCGTGACTCCTCGACCAACGCCGCCATGCTGGTCAATTCCTCCGTCGACTTATCTACGCAGACCACAGGCACCAACACTCCCCCTTCACCCTGTTCGAAGCGACGACGCTGGTCAGCATCAGGGAAATCGGGCAGCTCTGCGCGAACGAACACAAACAGCAGGCGCTGGGGCTTAGGTTGTTTACGCGCTTCCAGCAGTAAATCGGCAAACGTGGCTATGGTCATAAAAACTGTGGTCATAAAATGGGCCTTATCGCTAGTGGTTTAGAATCAGAAGGAGAGAGAGTAGGTAAGAATGAACAGGTGAGACTCATAGGCGGCGTTACTCGGGTGACTCTACGAAAAGCCACAGCAGCAGCATTACCATAAACAGAGGGATCAACAGGCTAAGTGGCGCCGCACGCCAACCATAGGCTTGGACTACCAGAGGCGCCATCCGCAAGGAAAACCCTACCCCCGCCGCTAAAGCCAGAAAAAGGGCGACACAAAGACTCACCCAACGACCAGGCATCCAGCCTTTGGCGTGGGCGATGCCCGTCGTAATCACCGCACCTCCCAGTCCAAGCCCAGCCCCCACTAACAAAAACTCCCACGGTCGGCTAGCCATCCCAAACCCGCCCAGCGCCAACGCTAGCCCCAGTAATAGCCATTGCATCAAGCGGCAGGTGTCTCCCCGCCTGGCGATATACCAAGCCGGCCAAGCCAACAGCACACCACTACTCAACGGTACCAGCACATAGAGGGGTTGTTTTGCGAGCAGGGCATAAAGTGTCCAGCCAGCCACCGCTAAAGCGCTTGCCAGCGGCATCAGCAGCATGGCTACCAGCAACTGATAACCATTTACTGGCTGTTTTGATGTCTCCAACGTGGGAGGCGGCACAGATGATGGCATGGCGTTTCCCAGCGAGGGTATAAAGACATCGGAAGACATGTAAGAATTGTCTGTAAATACTGGGCGTAGGTCAAAAGGCATCGGAGGTAGACCGGCTAACCCCAAAGGAATAGCCCTCGTATCGAAATGCAGACAGTGCCACACTCCCTTACCTCTTCCGCGCTATCGGAAATGCCATGAAATTACTTCAGCGCTCCCTGGTTGCTCGCATCATTGCGTCCTTACTTGCCATTAGCGGGATGGCACTCATCAGCATCACCCTGACCATGGCAATGTCTAACAGCAGCCGTGGCGATGCTGCCGCGATTAATGTCGCTGGCTCACTACGCATGAATGCCTATCAAATCATGGGGGCACTGCAACGCCTGGAGTATGCTCCAGAGGAGACTAGCGCAGAACAGCTCGAAGGACTGATTTCGAGCTTCGATCAACGTTTGTATGGCACAACGCTTCAACAAACGATCCCCATCGATGATCGTCACGAGCGCCGCCGTCAACTGGAAAAACTTCAGATCTACTGGCAGCACACGCTTCGTCCGGCACTAGAGGCACCGTCCCCAGCCACTGCGCTTGACCTCGATACGCTAGAAATGATGATCGTGGCGATGGTCAATGACATTGAAGTGCTGGTGACCTATTTGGAAGAGAGCACCGAGGCCAAGGTGCGGCTGCTGGGGATGATGCAAGTGCTCTTTCTTGTACTGATCGCTATAGTGGTCTCGATTGCCCTCTACGATGTTCGCTTCAATCTGGTAGTACCTTTGCGTCAACTGATGGTTCTGGCCCGCGAGGCGGCACAGCGTAACTTCAAGCCACGCTCCCAGCTCCGCGGCAGCGACGAGTTGGCTTTGTTGGGCCATACCTTTAACAAGATGTCTGCCGAACTGGCAACAAGCTACGCCGCATTGGAAGACAAGGTGTCGCGCAAGCAGCAGGAGCTTGAGCGCAGCAATCAGGCGCTGCAGGTAATGCACGATGCCAGCCGCTCGCTGTATGGAGGCGGTAACGACCTCTGTTCTAGCGCAGCGCCCATGTTACGCGAACTGGAAAAGCTGCTGGATATCGGGCCAATACGGCTTTCCCTAAACGATCCTTTCGACCAACGGGAAATGCCGGTTTTAGAAACCCACTCGCGTACCCGACCAGAGTATTGCCGTGACCAGGATTGCCACGCCTGCCTGATCGATCCTCGCCCCTTGGAGATGGTGGCCAATAACCAGTCACAGTGCTTGCTACTGCCTATTAGCGTAGGCGATACGCTGCTAGGCACCCTGGAGGTGTGGTATCCCCAGGAGCGGCTCAACGATAGCACCCGTCGGCTGCTCACCATGTTAGCCGACCAGCTCGCCACGGCGGTGTATCTGCAGCGGCGTATCGAGGAGCAGCAACACGTTACGCTGATCAACGAGCGAACCATCATTGCGCGGGAACTTCACGACTCTCTAGCCCAATCGCTCTCTTATCTCAAGATGCAGGTCGCCCGACTCGAACGCATGCAGCAGAAAGAAGCTACCCGAGAAGTACAGTCTGCGGTATTCGACGAGCTGCGTACCGGCTTAAACAGCGCCTATCGTCAACTGCGTGAGCTACTCACCACCTTCCGACTCAAACTAGAGGGGCCAGGGCTGCAATTTGCCTTACGCCAGACCGTCGATGAGTTTAGCCAGCGCATGGGGGTAACGGTCGAGCTTGACTACGATGTGCCGCCTTACCTACTTAACCCCAATGAAGAAATTCACGTGCTGCAGATCATTCGCGAGGCATTGGCCAATACCCACAAGCATGCCCAAGCCCACTGGGCTGGGGTCACTGTGCGTTTCGCCGATGCTCGCCTGCTAGTGCGTATTGAGGATGACGGCATAGGCCTGGAAGACGATAGCTCGCCACCTATGCACTACGGTTTGGTGATCATTCGCGACCGTGCCACTACCCTGAACGGGGAGCTAAGCATCGCCAATCGCCCCGCAGGAGGTACTGGTATTGAGATACTCTTCACTCCGTTGACCGCTCGCTTAATTCAGCAGCAACCTGTTACGGCTACCCCCGACTCTCATTTAGGTACAGGGACTTCTTAATGACGCTGACCACTGCCAACGATACACCCGCCAGCCTGATGATTATTGACGACCACCCGCTACTACGGCGTGGCGTGATACAGCTGCTTGAATTAGAAGACGACCTTGAATTGGTTGGCGAGACGGGCAACCCGGAAGAAGGTATTGCACTGGCCCTCAAACTTGAGCCTGACCTGGTTTTACTTGATTTAAACATGCCGGGCGTCAATGGCTTAGAAGCCTTGCGCCGCCTACGGGAAGCCAACTATAGCGGCCGTGTGGTGATGTTCACTGTTTCCGACCATGAGGATGATGTTGTCGCCGCACTGCGCAACGGTGCTGACGGTTACCTGTTAAAGGATATGGAGCCTGAAGACATGGTTCGCCAACTGCGTCAGGCTGCTTTGGGGCGCATGGTCATCAGCGAAAGCCTGACCGCCCTACTCGCTGAAGCCCTGCGTAATCAGCGCAATGCCCCCACCACCCCGGATATTCATAGCCTAACGCAGCGTGAACGCGAAATTCTGCAACAGCTTGCTGGCGGACTCTCCAACAAGCTTATCGCACGCAAGCTGGATATTACCGAAGGCACGGTCAAGGTTCACGTCAAGCATCTGCTCAAAAAGCTCAACTTACGCTCACGTGTCGAAGCTGCCGTCTGGGCAGTCCAGGAAGGTATCGATCACTAATCGATTCTGTGTGGTTACCTCTAAAGACTCCCAGAATACTTTTGCTCTGATCCGCCTTTACCTCCTCTCGATTTTTTCTGTTAAAAATCAATGAATCCAGGCTTTTCAGCGACTACCTCTCAAGAGGTATGTCGCTGTTTTTCATGCTATTTACACCTATTCCCCAATTTCTTCCTCCAGCGTATCTTGCTTTCTAACTGCTAGATGCAGATAGGTTTGATGCCAAGGGGAAAGCGCCATGAGCAAGAGAAATGCCGACATTGAGAAATGGAATGTCGAAGACGCCCAATTTTGGGAACAGGAAGGCAAGCACATTGCCAACCGCAATCTATGGATATCCATTCCCAGTCTGCTGATGGGATTCGCTGTCTGGATGATGTGGGGAATGATTACCACCCAGATGCAGAACCTGGGTTTTTCGTTCACGGTTAACCAGCTATTTTCACTGACGGCGCTTGCCGGTCTAGCAGGTGCCACACTGCGCATCCCAGCATCGTTCATGATCCGCATCGCTGGCGGGCGTAACACCATCTTCCTGACCACCGCGCTATTGATGATCCCCGCAGCCGGCACTGGTATCGCCTTGATGAACCCAGGCACGCCGTTCTGGGTATTCCAGGCTTTGGCGCTACTTTCCGGTATCGGAGGGGGTAACTTCGCTTGTTCAATGAGCAACATTTCCACTTTTTATCCCAGCAAGCAGCAAGGTTACGCCCTGGGAATGAATGCAGGCCTTGGTAATTTCGGCGTCACGACCATGCAAATTGTCATCCCGCTGGTAATGACCGTCGGTATTTTCGGCGCTATAGCCGGTTCGCCGATGGAATTGCAAAGCGCTAGCGGTACGTTGATCGGCAGGATCGAAGCAGGTACCGATACCTGGATCCAGAATGCTGGCTTTATCTGGCTTGTATTCCTGGTTCCATTAGCGTTCGCCGGTTGGTTCGGTATGAACAATCTTCGCACTATTACGCCCAACCCTGGTTCGCCGCTGGCGGCTTTCAGCAAAATATTGGGCCTCTACGGCGTCGGCATGGTAACTGCCATCGTCGGCATGCTGGCTCTCAGCTGGCTTAATATGTGGGTTGCCCTACCGCTAACCATTGTTCTGACTCTGGTGTTGTTGCGCCTGATTCCTGGCGACATCAAGCCCAATATCCAGAAGCAGTTCGCAATATTTTCCAATAAGCACACTTGGTCAATGACCATCCTCTACATTCTGACCTTCGGTTCTTTTATCGGCTTCTCTGCAGCCCTGCCGCTCTCCATCAACGTCATCTTCGGCAACATGATGGAAGCCACTGCCGATGGCACGCTGATTCGCGTGGCCAACCCAGAGGCGCCCAGCGCTCTAACCTGGGCCTGGATAGGCCCCTTCGTGGGCGCCCTGATCCGTCCGCTGGGCGGATGGATCTCCGACAAAGTGGGTGGCTCCATCGTCACCCAAATAATCTCTGCAATCATGGTGGTCGCCTCTATCGCCACCGGCTACGTGATGATGCAGGCCTATAACGCCACCGACCCTAATCAATTCTTCTGGCTATTCCTGCTGCTATTCATTGTGTTATTCGCCGCCAGTGGTATCGGCAACGGCTCTACCTTCCGCAGCATCGGGGTTATTTTCGACCAGCAGCAGAAAGGCCCGGTACTTGGCTGGACCTCAGCCGTCGCTGCCTATGGCGCCTTCATCGCCCCGCGGGTAATGGGCGAGCAAATCCAGGCCGGCACACCGGAACTTGCCATGTACGGCTTTGCGGTCTTCTACGCCATCTGCCTGGTCATCAACTGGTGGTTCTACCTACGCAAAGGTGCCTACGTTAAGAACCCCTAAACAGGGCTTGCTTGTTTACGACCGGAGCCAAGCTCCGGGTCTTCACCCCCTACCCCAATGCGGGAGGACACCATGAAAATCATGATCGCCTATGACGGTTCGCGAAACGCCAAGTTGGCTCTCGCTCAGGTCGTCAACATGTTCCGCTGCAACCAACCTCTGCTGGTACTGGTCGGCGTGGTGGAGAATCCACTCGACGCTACCGATAACAACGAGGCGCTTTTTCAGCAGGAGCACGATGAGGTTAAACGGCACCTTCAAGAGGGTGTGGCATTCGCCATCGGCGAGGGCTTCCAAGCCGAGCAGCTTCTAGCCGAAGGGGATGCGCGCAAGATGTTGCTGCAGGCCACTCGCAAACTCTCGCCAGACCTACTGGTCATTGCCCGCCATAGCCATCAGCCGGACGGCGGCATCATCGCCAAATCGTTGACTTATTTTGTTGATGAACTCGACTACATGACTTTCGGCAGCGTCAGCTCGTTCCTGGCCCGGCGCGCCGAGTGTCCCTTGTTGATCCTACCCAGCCCTTGAGCAGCCCTTACCCCTCCTTTTGGTACAAACCACCTTTGGGACACAGGACGATACGACCATGAAAGTTTCCGCTGTATTCAAGTTTCGCAGCCCCGAAATTCGGGCCTTGCACCTGACCTGGATTGCCTTCTTTATTACCTTTTACGTGTGGTTCAACATGGCGCCGCTCGCGTCGAGCATGCTCAAGAGCGTCGACTGGCTGACCACGGATGATCTCAAACTATTCGCCATCTGCAACGTCGCCTTGACCATTCCCGCCCGCATCATAGTCGGCATGGCGCTGGATCGATTCGGCCCGCGACGGGTGTTCTCGGTGCTCATGGTCACTATGGCGCTACCGGCGTTGGCGTTTGCTTTCGGTAACAGCATGACGCAGCTGCTGGTGGCGCGCCTGGTACTGAGCTCGATTGGCGCCAGCTTCGTGGTCGGTATCCACATGACGGCGCTGTGGTTCAAGCCTAAGGACATCGGCTTCGCCGAAGGCTTCTACGCTGGTTGGGGTAACTTCGGCTCCGCCGTAGCCGCCATGTCGCTGCCAACCATCGCCCTGAGCATGTACGGCGGCCCCGATGGCTGGCGCTGGGCAATCGCCCAAAGCGCTATTGTTATGGCCGCTTACGGTGTTTACTACTGGTTCGCGATTACCGATGGCCCGGATGCCCAGGCTCACCGTAAGCCACGCAAATCCGCTGCCATGGAAGTGAGCTCCTGGGGCGATATGATCAAGCTGATCATCTGGACCATCCCACTGGTCGGCGTACTCGCCATTCTGGTCTGGCGTATCCAGTATATGGGCTATTTATCAGTTACTGGTGCGACCATCGCTTATCTAGCCATTATCACGATCGTCATCTATCAAATTGTCCAGATCCTGCGAGTCAATCTACCGATCCTGCGTAAGGGTGTACCGGAGGATGATAAGTACTCGTTCAACAGCGTGGCGGCGCTTAACAGCACCTATTTTGCCAACTTCGGCGCTGAACTAGCAGTGGTATCGATGCTGCCCATGTTCTTTGAGGAGACCTGGGGCCTGAATGCCGCTACGGCCGGCCTGATCGCTGCATCATTCGCGTTCGTCAATCTGGTGGCGCGCCCCATGGGCGGCATGGTTTCCGACCGCATGGGTAACCGGCGCTTTGTGATGCTGTGCTACATGTTTGGCATTAGCGTTGGGTTCTTGCTGATGGCCATGCTCAATTCGAGTTGGCCACTGATCCTGGCCATTGCGGTGACCATCGGCACCTCGATTTTCGTACAAGGGGCCGAGGGGGCAACCTTCGGTATCATTCCCTCCATCAAGCGCCGCATCACTGGGCAAATCTCGGGCATGGCCGGCGCCTACGGTAATGTTGGCGCGGTGGTTTACCTAACCATCTTTACGTTTGTCACACCGTCGCAGTTCTTCTACATCATCGCGACCGGCGCCTTCATCAGTTGGGTTATCTGCCTAGTGTGGCTCAAAGAGCCAGAAGGCGCTTTTGATGACGAGTACTACGTCTCTTCAGTCGATAGAGACATCGAAGAACAGGCACTGCAGAGTGCTCAGCGCTAATCGTTAGAGTTCTCGGAAGTTCTAGGCACTGTCCAAGATCCAGACAGTGCCTTTAAAAGCCAAAATAGTGACCTTCAGAGCGCACTTAATTAGGAGTCGTGATGTATATTGGTTATATCCAACTTCTTAAGCTCAGCATTAAGTGGGCTTATTCCAACCAGGAAATGGCGTCTCTTCCTGCAAATGACGCAACTCAGGTTGATGAGCTTCAGCGATTTGCGTTACCCGATTCACGCCCTCTTCCAATAAATGCACTTCTATTTGACGGCGATCCTCACGCCCTTGCCGCCGCTCAACCAACGATAGCTGCTCACAGCGGTCAACTAGCGCCACCACCCCATGATGTTTTGATTGAAGCCGCTCCGCTAGCTCCCCCACCGTCGCCCAGTCTCTTCCATAGAAACCACGAAGATGTAGCAATAGTTGATACTGCAAGGGCGTCAGCCCATAGCGGCGACAGATATCTTCACTATGGCGAAGAAAGCAACGCAACCGGTAGCGAAATTGCGACAGCCGCTCAAAGTCGCTTTTATCAAGTGTCTCGGGGTTATTCATTTTTCCGTTTCTCTTAGCTACATACTTAACTATCACTTATTGGCCAATTTATAGCGCCTTTAAAAATACAATATCATACCATGATACAAGCAGCCATTGAGATTATTCCCCCAGGAGGGATCTGCAATGAGAGCACTCACTTTTCTCAAATTACCATTCAACCATCGTGAAGGCTGGAAAGAGTTACAGGCATCTTCCCCCTCCATTCCTTTACTAGCGTGGCTGGTGGTGTTACCCATGTCGCTCTTGCCGCCAGTAATGCTCTATTATGCGGGCACCCATTACGGCGATGCATTTATGGCGGGCTTTGCTGACCGAGAGTGGCGTTTTATCACGACAATTATTTTCCTTGCAGAGATATTGAGTTTTTTCGTTATCGGCTGGGTAATCTACGCTGTAGTCAATGGAACTGATGAGCTATCTATCAGCTATCAAGATGCCTATTTACTTGCCACACTTGCACCACTACCGTTATTCGTCGCTTCATTGGCACTATTGGTACCCAGCTTACTTTTCAACGTAGTGGTTATACTTAGCGGGCTGGGCATCTCTTGCAGCTTGATTTACCACGGCTTACAAGCACTCTGCACCCATCAAAAGTTTGATGTTGCTACTATTTCAGCCACTTACACCATTATGGCTGCCAGTGCTCTGGGGTGGGGTATTTTGTTTGCTGTTATCTGGGCTTATTAAGCCATGAACGTTAGGCGCACTGGCCTACCGGGGCACCAATCCAGTCATCGTCAGCCAAATGATGACGCGTTAAGCAAACGGTCTAACGTTGAGAAGTGGGTAATGTGTGCGCCAGGCAGGGAGATGAGCAAAATTCACGATCACTGGCGTCTTCCTCTTCTAGCGCTGATAGCGCCAGCTCTTTGATTACTGGAAGGTGGGAATCTTCAATTTCACGAGCGGCGGTTAGTAGGGTAACTCGCCCCGCTCGTGCGAATCTCATTAAAGGCAGTAGCTTATCAGGACATGCCTTCAGCTCACTCCTGTAGCGCTCAAGAAAGAGTGATTTACTGATTTTTTGCTGTCGATACTGACGACATAATTGAGATGCAGGCGCTATCTCCGGGTACCACTCATTCAGCGCCAGTAAACTGGGAGACAACCCGCTAGGACATAACCGATCAACCAACACCCGAGTGCCGTTGTGCTCCTCTATCGGCGCATATATACGCTTTAGCATGATTTCATACGACATCGTTTATATACCTCCGCCAGCGCGCGCATGGCTTCAGCGAGTAAAGCTATATAGGTATTAACATAGTAGCAAACTTAGACAGGTTAATAGCCATAGGGATTTGCACCATTCATAACCGGGCGTTGGTCATCACCACGGTGGAACGCCCTCGCTCACCCTTATTTTAATAATAGGATTAGGCAAGGATGCAATAGAATTGTCTCTATGAGCGATTGCTCCCGCTAGTTAAACTTCTCCAGGTATTTTTCATTGTGCGGATTAACACATGACAATTTCAACTAACTTCGTATCAAAAGTTGTTTTATTAACCGGACGACGTTGATACCAGCGACATAGTGGTACGACCTACGGTGAGCCTGTAACTCCGTATGAATATGTGTCCGAGCTATTCAAGCAAATGTGGCATTTAAAGCGAGTGACCTTACATGCAAGACACCAAGCTTCCTATCTACTGGCAACGTGCGATAGTCGTTGCTGGCATTATCACTATTTTCCCCGCCACCACTACGGCTCAAACAGCCCCGAACATAGGAGATAACGCTATGGCAGAACACCCGTATGTTGGCATGTGGGTAACTAAAGATGGCCAAATACGCCACGAACTTTTACCCAACAATCGTTACGATGAAGCCCGTGGTGAGCGTGAAAGCGCCTATCAGGGCCGCTATCAGGTGACAGGTAACTATATCGAATACTGGGACGACACCGGTTTTACCGCTGATGGCGAGTTTATTGATGGCGTGCTCTATCACGGTGGTATGGTGCTATACCGTAACAAAGAGTAGCGCTAAAAAACGAATCACCCGAGCCGGACTTCGCCGCTCAGATGCAGCTCACCTTCGACAACCTGCAGAGTATTCTGGAAGCAGTGGGCGCATATGAGCGGCGAGCTCAAGCAAAATCACCATATCCAGTTTGACCGCGATCGTTAGATAGGGCTCGCTGGATCTCGCCTGCACAATCCGGCCAACCACTGGCATATCAACACTCACGATCGCCGACTGCCCGGCGGACAAAACCTTCTGCTGATTTCCCACGATAATGTATTTAGCGCCCTGCAGAACCAGACACACCAGTGACTTATAGACCGAATGCAACTCGCCTGCTGGCGCCTTCAACACGCATCATGCGTAGACCCGGCACGGACGCCAAGCCATCGCTATTGGTGTGGCGTCTAGCATAAAGCCCTACATTGTATTGGGCAGATAAGTGGCAATAAACGGGAAACAGAAAATAAATACAATGGTCACGACTTCCATCAGGATGAACCAGGAAGCGCCGGAAAAGACATCCGTGAGCGAGGTATCCTTATCCAGTCCGGCAATGACGTACACGTTCAACCCTATCGGCGGAGTGATCAACCCGATTTCACACATCTTGATCGCCAATATACCGAACCAGATGGGATCGAAGCCCAGGCTCGTCACGACAGGAAAGAGAATCGGCAAGGTGATGACCAACATGGAAAAGGCATCCAGGAACATGCCCATGGGGACATATAGCAGCAGAATCAGCGCGATAATCACGATAGCGGGAAGTGGTAAGTCGATCACCCAGCCCGAGATCAACTGCGGAATCTGGATCAAACTCAAGAAGAAACTGTAGACCCCTGCGCCCAGCATGGTCATCATGATCATGACCGTCGTGTTGACCGCATCACGCGAAGAGGTACCAATCGACTGTAACTTGGCCGATCTATCCTGCCGAGAAGCCAGCAGAAACAGGATGGAAGCGACCGCCCCAAGCGAGGCTGCCTCGGTAGGCGTCGCCCAACCCGTATAGATGCTACCCAGCACCACAATGATTAATACCAGTAACTGCCAAGAGCGGCGCAACGAGGTAAAGCGCTTTTTCCAACCAACCCGTTCTCCCTTCGGGCACATATCGGGTTTCAGAACAGAGATGATGAAAACCCCGGCCACGAACACGGCGACTGACAGTATGCCTGGCAGAATACCGGCCACCAGCATCTTGCCAGCAGACACTTCCGTCAATGCCGCGTAGAAGACCAACAATACACTCGGGGGGATCAACACGCCCAGCACACCACCGGCCGCGACACAGCCCGCCGAAAGGCGCTTATCGTAGCCGGCCGCCTTCATTTCGGGTAACGAAATGGAGCCTACCGTTGCAGCAGTGGCCACGCTGGAGCCGGATGTCGCGGAGAAACCAGCGCACGTTAGAATCGTAGAAATCGCCAAACCACCGGGTAAATGCCCGCACCACCGCTTCGCCACGTGAAAGAGCGACTTTCCAACCCCCGCATGAAGGGCAAAGTTACCCATGATGATAAATAACGGGATGACGGTTAACAGGTACGCAGCCGTTTCATCAAAGGCAAAATTCTGCAGGACATTATAGACATAGCTCAGATCCTGAACCATGACGATACCGACAATACCCGCCAGACCCAAGGCTGCGAACACAGGGACACCCAACCCCATGAGCACAAAAATAAGCCCCACGGAAATCAAGCCAAGCAAGCCAGGATTATTCATCAGCAGCCCCAAAGGAAGAATAGATAGCAAGAATGAAATGTAACGTCATTTGTATGAAGGCCAGCAGAAGACCACAAGCAACGATAATTTTTACCCACCAGATAGGCATCTGAACGATTCCCCAGCGGAACTCCTTATCTAGAAACGAGCTATAAGCCCCCTCTATGGTGGGCACGGTAATAGCTAACAGGAAAATAGCCGCAAATAACCAACCAATCCCTTCCCACACCTGCTTGACCGGAAAAGATCTGTTTTCACTTATCAACGACACACGGATATGTTTTTTGTCGTGCTGAGCCCATAACAGGCCCAGGTAAACAATGATTGCCATTGAAACTTCGGAAAACTCGTAAACACCCGGTAGTGGAAAATTGAACAAGCTGCGAGACGTTGCATCGAGTGCAGTAGACAACATCATGAACAGCAGCGCTGCCGCAGCAATGACGCCTGTTACACTCGCCAAGCGCGACTCTATCTTCCGTAATGCAGCTAATTTTTTCACTTCAGCCTGTTTTGGGTCTGTTTTTTCTAATACACCCATCGTGCGTTACTCCAACGGCATGACAAAGCAGTGGGCTGCTATTCAGCAGCCCTGGTGGAATGCAGCTATTTGTGAAGTAGCGCCAGGAATCAGGATATATCCTGATAAATCTCGTAGGGTGTCTTCAGCTCCCCGGTACCATCATGGCGTTCAATGGCTTCATTGATGATTCCCTGCATTTCCTCGCCATCGATACCGGCACCACTTGCCACGTTATTCACCCAGTTATTGACCTGCTCGGGTTGTACCAGGTGACGCGCCCTATCGATTTGCTCATCGTCCCACTTCGAGAATTGAGCGCCCTCAGCCATTGCCTTGCGTACACGGTCTTCCGCGATGCCCGAATAGATTTCCCGGTACTTGCCCTGGTAAATTTCATCGGCCAATTCCTGCATGACTTGCTTTACGTCATCAGGCAATTGATTCCAGACATCGATACCGATCACCGTGGCCGAAGGGCCGTGAGGACCGGCGCCGATTTCGGTGATATACGGCGCGGCTTCATGCAGGGCGTAACTGATTGCGGTAATGAAATCAAAGCCGTAGGCGCCATCCAGCACGCCGCGCTCCAGGGCTGAATAGACCTCCGGTGCCGCCATGGGAATGGCACGCCCTCCCAGGCTTTCCACCACATCCGTGCCCACCCCATAACCTCGAATCCGCTTACCCTTCAGGTCTTCGATCGAGTGGATGGGATCGCGTGTTATCAGCGGGCAGTAATACCAGTTCGTCCAATACAGCACCTTGGATTTATGGCGTGTTTCCCACTCCTCCCGCAACGGCTCATAGCGCAGGTACACATCGCGGCACACCTTCAGTAGGGCATCCGCACGATCCATCTTGTAGTACCACTCGAGGCCACGGGTAACCGGCAAGTCGCTCTGGTAATAACCGGGGGAGATCAACGAAATTTCCGAAATACCATGCTTGATGGCATCAAGGTGGGCACCCGCCTTGTTGAGCGATTGCGCCCAGTAATAATCGATTTCAACGGCACCGTTGGTTCGCTTTTCCAGCTCCTCCAGGAACCACCGATCCAACACCGAAGGAGAAGCGTGTTCGGTCACATAAGAATCATACTTAAGCCGCGTGCTTGTTTGAGCAAACAACGTACTAGGCATCGTTGTCAGCGTCAGCGTGCCACCAATGGAAACAGCACTGATCTTCAAGAAGTCTCTTCTTTTCATGATTAACTCCTGACATCTTTTTGCTTTATTAGCATTATTATAAAACCCGAGTTTTTCTCGGCAGGAATAGATACTTAGTGTTATTGATTCATTATTGGCAAAGCATCATATAACTCATCCTAGCCGCTCCAGGTACGCTACGGTATACGTAGTACTACGTATCCAAGTAGGGAGTTTTACAGCCCCCTCTGAACTGGGTTGAAACACGCCAGGCCACCCCATGCTCAATCTTCCAACTGTATGATTTTTGATACTAATTCTGCGGTATTGCGACACCCCAGCTTCTTCATTATCTTGGCTCGGTGCGCTTCTACCGTCCGATGCGATATATGCAGCATCCTACCGATTTCCTTGCAAGTATGACCATTCGCTATATAGCTGGACACTTCGAGTTCGCGCATGGTCAAGTCATTAGATTTATCCCGGCCCACATTGATTTTCATGAATGACCAAACAGCTAGTTCAAAGGGAGCGTCGGGGGTTAACGTATTACCTATCGTTTTAGTCCAGAAAACTTCTCCGCGGCTATTACGCATGAAACGTTCATCAATACACTTCTTGTTCTGCAAAAGATCCTTATAACGAAGATCACCGATTGACTTGAAATCCGCATAAGAAGGATAAAGTTTCAACATCAACTGGCCGATCAACTTCTGTTTTTCATAACCAAAGAGATCACAAAAAGCATGGTTGCACTCCAGCACACGACGGTTCCTGGTGACGACAATGGCACAAGGCGCATGTTCAAACGCCACCTGAAGAAGATCTCTGCCTAGCACCGTTGCATTCATCGCTGATCACCGCCGCTGTTATCTGGGCATGCCATTATTGGCATACCACGCTCATTGACAGGTCCACCCCCCATCGATAGGCAGCGTGGTGCCGGTCATATGCGCCGCCTGGTCACCCGCCAGGTAATAGACTAACGCCGCCACATGCTCGGGAGGAACCAACTGGCCTGTAGGCTGTTTCTCCGTCACCAGATTGTGTACTGCCTCATCCCGTGAGCTTCCCAACAGGGCCATTCGCTGCTGGATCTGGGGCCACAGAATAGGCGTATCCGTCCAGCCGGGAGAAATGGCATTGACCGTAATATTCTGGGTCGCCGTCTCCAGTGCCAGTACCTTGGTAAGCCCCACCACACCATGTTTGGCAGCCACATAAGCAGCTTTATTGGCGGAACCCACCAACCCATGTACCGAAGAAAGGTTGATGATACGCCCCCATCCTGAATGGCGCATGTCCTCAACCGCGTGCTGAATGCACCGGTAAACCGCCGTTAGATTGATCGCTAGAATGTCCAACCAAGTGGCCGCATCAAACTCCTGTATGGGAGCCGTTTTCTGAATACCGGCGTTATTGACCAGAATATCGACCCGCAGCCCTTCTTCACGGAGATCCGCAAATAGCGCGTCAATGGCCGAAATTTGCTTCAAGTCCGCTTGAAAGTAATGGACAACAGGCGCACCGGCTTGGCGCAGTTCCTCGACGAACCGGGTAACAACCGTATCGCTTTCAGCGCGGATGTCATGAACGATCACCGAGTCCCCCTGGCCTGCGAATTGGTGGCATATCGCACGCCCGATACCGCCCAATGCCCCGGTGACCAGCAGGGTTCTAGACGCGTGAGGCGTTGTTACCGTTGAGCTTGTTGCTGTATTTGTCATCGCCGACATTGTCATTGTCCGCTCCCGGCCTTAATCGACACGTTGCAAGAGGCTGGCGTAATTGGCCACCGCCAGACCGCCCATATTGAAGACAGCACCCGTATGCGCATCCGCAATCTGGCACCCGCCCGCTTCACCCAGCAATTGGCGTGCCGCCATGACATGCATGGAAACCCCGGTGGCACCGACCGGATGCCCTTTGGCCTTCAAGCCACCGGAAGGGTTGACCGGCAATCGGCCATCTTTCATCACCCACCCTTCCTTGATGGCGCGTGCGCCTTCGCCATAAGGCGTCAAGCCCATGCTTTCATAAATCATCAGCTCCGCGATGGTGAAGCAATCATGCACCTCCGCAAACGAGAGCGAATCGAGCGTCATGTCGGCCTCGCGCAGCACGTTCTGCCACGCTCTGGTCACACCATCGAAGACTAACGGATTACGCTGCTGCATGGGCATGAAATCCGTGACCTGGGTGCGCGCAAGGAAACGCACCTTTTGTGCGGCGGCATCCGCCACATCCTTGGACGAGACCACCACCGCCGCCGCCCCATCGGAAACGGGAGAACAATCGGTACGCTTCAGCGGTGCCGCCACCACCGGGTTCTTTTCCGATACAGCCTCACAGAACGCCACGCCCACGTCTTTCTGTAGCTGCGCATAAGGGTTATGCACCCCGTTGGCATGGTTTTTCGCGGCAATACGTGCCAGTGCTTCCGTCTGGTCGCCGTAGGCCTCGAAATAGCGGGCCGCCACATCGGCAAACACCCCCGCAAACCCCGAACGTTGATGCCGGGTTTCCGGCTGGTAACTCGCCCCCAATAGCCCTTTACCGATCCGGGAAGCATCGGCATCGGTCATTTTTTCGGCACCGATCACCAGCACATTGCGGGCCAGGCCCCCCTCGATCAGATTGATCGCCTGATGCAACGCCGCCGAGCCACTGGCGCAAGCATTCTCTACCCGGGTAGTCGGCTTGAAACGCATGTCCGGCAGCGCGTTCAGCACCAGCGATGCCGGAAACTCCTGATCACACATGCCGCTATTAAAATTCCCGATGTAGACAGCATCGATATCCTTTGCCTCCATCTGTGCCGATGCCAATGCCTCGACCGCGGCCTCGCCTATCAGCTGTTCGAGCGACTGCTCGATTTTACCGAAGCGTGTGTGCCCACCGGTGCCAATGATATAAGTACGCATGGAACGAACTCCCTAGCTGGTGACGCCATCGAGCCGCTTGCGCAGCTCGGTTTTAAGGATCTTGCCGTAGGCATTCTTGGGCAAGTCAGTGAGGAAATGGTACGACTTGGGGCGTTTGAAACGCGCCATCCTGTTAAGGCAGAACTGATCGAGCGCCGTGGTATCGAGCGAGACCGAGCAGGCGATGAACGCCATCACCACCTCGCCCCACTCGGCATCACGCTGCCCCACCACGGACACTTCTTTGACCCCGGGAAATTGCAACAACACCTCTTCCACTTCACGTGGATAGATGTTCGTGCCACCGCTGATAATCACGTCCTTCAGGCGATCCGTCAGGTAGAGAAAACCCTGCGGGTCGAGATGGCCTATATCCCCTGTCCGCAGCCACCCATCACGCAGCGTTTCTTGTGTCGCGGTAGGGTTATTCCAGTAGCCCGCCATCACCATATCGCCACGCACACAGACTTCCCCCTCTTGGCCGCAGGGCAGGCAGCTACCCTCCTGATCCTGGATAGTGACTTCGAGCTGAGGATGCGACTGGCCCACTGGCAACAAGGGCGAGCCCTCGGCATCCCCGCTCAAGCACTGCGGCGTCAGTTGATGGTGCTGCCCCTTGCCCAGGAAGGTAATGGTCATGGGGCTTTCCCCCTGTCCATAGATCTGCACCAGCCGGTGCCCGAATACCCTTAACGCCTCCTCGAGATCCTTGGCGTACATGGGGCCGCCGCCATAGGTGATGGTAGCGATATGTGCGGCACTATACTCAGGCTGGTGCGCCGCCAGGTAGTCCAGCACGCGACGGATCATCGTGGGGGCCAGGAACATGGAAACGTGGTCATGGCCCGCCAGGGTAGACACGAAACTCTCACCCGAGAACTTCAAGGAACCGGGAATGACATTGGCGCCGCCTGCCATCAGGTAAGGCACGATATACAGCCCTGAACCGTGGGACATGGGGGCAAAATGCACCAGCCTGCTTTGCGCCGTCACCGGTTCGATGTTGGCCGCATAGCACGCCGACATGGCCGCCAGATTGAGATGGGTCAGCGTCGCGCCCTTCGGCTTGCCCGTGGTACCGCTGGTATAGAATATCCATGCCGGTGCGTCAGGGGCACGGAAAACCGGTCGATCGAAGCTCTCTTCATGAACAAGACCTTCCGGCAGCATGGGGGGCAAAACGAGTGTGTCGGTGAGGGCCTGGGCTACATCATCACGTTCGCAGAACACGATGCAGCTGCCGCTATCATCCGCAATGTAACCGACTTCCGCCACGCTCAGCTTGGCATTGACCGGCACCACCACCAGGCCCGCGTACCAGGCGCCGCATAGCAGTTCGATATAGACAGGGCTGTTGGGCAGAAAGAGGGCGACTCGCTCCCCCGGCGCTAAGCCTTGCCGGGCAAAAAACGTTGCCCAGCGCCGGGCTTGGCAAGCCAGCTCAGCGTAACTGAGCGCCGGCACATCCCCCTGGTAAGTCGCGATACGATGAGGAAACCTAACGGCATTGACGGCTAGGTAATTGGCCACATTCAAGGAGCATTCTCCTGCTTTAGTTATTATTGCTCCTTTAGGCTAGGGGTTGTGGCTACCTAGTGATATACGTAGTAATACGAAGCCCGCTAGACTAATAGTCTAGTGTCGGTGCTGGCATCACCCCTGATCTCATGATGGGAAGGCCGACCCACTCACTACAATCTCAAGCGCTGAAGCGCCGTCCACCTTAAACCAAACCCGGAAGTCAAATGTTTAGCCGTCCTGAGCGGTAATCACCAACACATCGCCTTTTAGCATCATGGGGGCAATAACAGCGCCACCTTTACTATCAGGGCTCATGCCAACACGGACCGCTTGGCGCGTCAGGGTGTCGATAAAGCAGACGCGGGCTTTGGGGGCGTATTTTTTGATGTTGGCGGTGTTTTCAGGCCGCTTGTGTGGCTTTGAGATGTTCTGGTTTATCTATATACAGCTGTTCTAGGCTTAGGAAAAAGCCGCTGGACTGACTCTGGCCGCACTCTAGCCGTGACTGAGTCAGTAACCGTGAGCTTTCAATGGAAACCGGTGCTGCCAGCAGGATAAAAACGAATAAGATGTGGCAGTCATTCTTGTGCGCGTAGCCCACCCTGCCCCGAGTGCCTGGGCGACTTGGCGAAGCATCGCGCGCTGATCCTCAAACAGGATCATTATTGGCTCCTTGCACCAGTCATCAGATGTTGCGAGAGCTGTTCAGCGGCCACTTTGCTTTCACGGGGATGGCCCAAACGTATGGCATCTACCAACGCTAACATCGCATAAAGTTCTTTATCACGCCGTACAGCGTAAGTTGCCGTTTTGAACAACGGCTCTACCGCCGGACCTTTACTATTGCCTCGCGGGTCAGGCCAAACCAATAGCAACTCACCCGCACTGTAAATTTGGCCTTTTAACACCGGTGCTGCAAAAGTGGTGGCAATTCCACGCGTAATTTCACCAGGCCTAGCTGGGAATACGTAGCGCAGACCATGCACAATAAAATCAAATAGGGCTCTGACATTCGCACGCGGCACGCCGGTTTTGCGATCTTTTCGCACGAGGCCAACCTCGATGCAGCGTTTCAGCGATAGGCTGATTTGGCTTTTGCTTATCCCTGTTTCAGCTGCCAAGGCCCTTACGCTGTAACACTCTTTAAGTCGCAAACGATGAGCCAAGAAAGCGGCTGGGATACCGAGCCCCAGCCCAGGTGTTCTTAGGTGAATACTCAGGAGCACTAGAAACCACAGGTGCTGCACTTATTAGCTGAATTCAGAACCGAACCCACTCACAACCTATTCAAGTGACACAAAAGCTTCTACGGTTTGGAAAATCTGTGAAACTTAATCTTTAATGCCAGCATAAAGCGCCAAGTAGCGGTTTTTGGAAGGTAGTAGATGCTGGCGACACAGGTCAGACAAGCGTTCGCGGTCTTCGTCGCGAATGGCGTCAATCATCAATTGGTGTTCATTTCTGGCTTGAGCCAGAGCATCGCGATCCGTAATCGCGATAAAGCGGATGCCATGAGCCTTCTGGGCGAACTCATTAATAGTAGCGTACAAATATTCATTCCCGCAGGCTCTGAATAAGGTGCGGTGAAAAGCGATGTTCATATGGAATACTTGCCTTAGGTCGTGAGCATTCACGGCTGAGCTGTGCTGCTGATGAACATCTTCAAGCTCTGAAAGCCATTCCTGCGGAGCTGGCAGGGGCAGTCTACTCACTGCAGCTAATTCGAGAATCTCGCGCATAGCGTAGATGTCCTCGACCTCTTCCGGCGGATAACTCCGGACGAAAGCACCTCTGTTTTTGATGCGCTCAGTTAAACCGATGTTATCGAGTTGGAAGAGAGCCTGGCGAACAACGTGTCGCTTGCAGTCGAAGCGCTCCATCATGGCCTCTTCGACCAGCCGCTCACGCGGGTGCAGTCGGCCGAGCACAATGTCCTCTTCTACAGCGGCCACGATGTCATCGACACCGTTTGCAGGTGTAGAGGGTTGAGTCTCGGCGCCACTTACAGTGGGCGGCTGGGCAGTTCGGTTCATGATCGCTTTCTCAGCATTCTTTGCGGTGCATAAGGAAAATAAGTGTATCAAACTCGCTTTCAGGCTTCATTCTGTCTTGGTATCCGGCACGTAGGTTCAGGCCGACAGGCACGGAAATCGCACCCTTGTTCGGCTTGAAGGATTTGCTCCATAAACAGACGCCGATAGCCCAGCAGTGGCGCTCCGCCCTCCTCCCCCTTGAGGGATTGGCGTCTAGCATCGAGCACCTTGTTATCCACTTCTAGGTTCAACTGATTGTTAGCAACATCAAGCGATATGAAATCGCCATCGCGTACCAACCCAAGCGGGCCACCCTCAGCGGATTCTGGAGAGACGTGGAGCACAATAGTACCTGCTGCGGTGCCACTCATGCGCCCGTCAGATATGCGAACCATATCTTTAACGCCTTGAGCGGCGAGTTTCTTGGGAATCGGAATGTAACCCGCTTCTGGCATACCCGGTGCCCCTTTGGGCCCTATGTTCTGTAGTACTAGCACGTCGTCAGCTTGCACATCCAGACCCAGGTCATCAATACGGTTAGCCAAGTCTTCTAGACCTGTGAACACGACAGCACGACCGCGGTGAGTCATAAGATCGGCCGAGGCAGCTGACTGCTTAATAATGGCGCCAGACGGTGCCAAGTTACCACGCAAGACTGCTATACCACCCTGGGCGTAGACCGGGCTTTGCATTGACCGCACGACCTTTTGATCGATGAGATGGACGGCGGCATCGATGTTCTCGCCCAAGGTATGGCCATTGATGGTCATGGCGCTCAAGTGTAACAACGGTTTTAACTCACGTAGCAAGGTGGGCAGGCCGCCTGCCCGATGCAAATCTTCCATGTACCCTTCTCCTGATGGTTTGAGATCCATCAGTACAGGGGTTTCCTGGCTCATTCGGTCAAATGCCTCAAGATCGATATCGATGCCCAAGCGCCCTGCGATAGCGGTCAGATGAATCAAGGCATTAGTGGAGCCGCCTAAGGAGAGCAGTACGCGCAAAGCATTTTCGAAAGCTTCAGGAGTAAGAATTTGATCTGGCGTAACGCCTGCGTGTGCAAGTGCAACGGCCTGCGCACCTGACTGTTCGGCAATGCGTTGCCGATCAGCGTAGACAGCCGGCGCAGTGGCGCTATTGGGTAGCATTATTCCCAGTGTCTCGGCTAGGCAGGCCATGGTGCTTGCGGTGCCCATTACCGAGCAAGTACCCACGGTAGGGACCAGCTTGTCGTTGACTTCGTTAATTTCTGCTTCGTCGATGTCATTACCACGGTAGGAGGCCCAGTAACGGCGACAGTCGGTGCAGGCTCCGACGCGAGTACCACGGTGTGAGCCTGCAAGCATGGGTCCGGTGACGACTTGGACTGTTGGAACACCAGCGCTAGCGGCGGCCATCAACTGTGCGGGTACGGTCTTATCGCAACCGCCGATCAGCACCACGGCATCCATCGGCTGGGCACGAATCATCTCCTCCGTATCCAATGCCATAAGGTTACGCAGGTACATGCTGGTGGGGTTAGCGAAAGATTCATGAAGAGTAATGGTGGGAAAGTCTACTGGTAAGCCGCCAGCGAGCATGACGCCACGTTTAACGCTCTCGACCAATCCAGGCACATTGCCATGACAGGCATTGTAGCCACTGTAGGTATTGGCAATCCCAATGACCGGACGCGAGAGCGCATCATCCGTATAACCCATGCCCTTAATGAAGGCCTTGCGCAGAAAGAGCGAAAAGTCTGCATCGCCATAGTTGGTTAGTCGGTTGGACATGCCCAAGGTGGGGGCTTCAGATGTCGATTCATGACGCTCATTGCCGTTGCTATTGTTTTTAAAGTTCTGGCTCATTGCGGTTTCCTCTACTTTATTCGCGGCTTCTCGGAGGTGTCTGTAAATACGGCTCTCGATCCTCAGGCTAGGCGGTATAAATCTAGCTGGCAAGATTATTAATAATATTATTGACAATATTATTGATGTGCAACTACGTTGGATAGTGCAAGCACGCCTTGCTCAACCATGTGCATCACAACGACAAACAGCACTTGAGGTAATAACAATGAAAATCCGTAGCATTTACACAGCGTCCCTACTATCCGCCCTGATACTTTCAGGCGCCGCTCAGGCGGAGTATTCAGCAGCCGATGAGATTAAGGTGCTTCAAGGATTTAAGGCAGGTGGAGGCAGCGATACCTTGGCCCAGTTGACCCAACCATTTTTGCGAGAATCCCTGGGCGTGGAATTTATTAATGAATACATTCCCGGCGCCACAGGCGCGATTGCATGGACGCGGCTAACCCAACAGTCGGCAAATGATGGCAGCGTCATCAGCATCACCAATACCCCGATGCTGATGACGAACTACATCATGAATGACGCTATTAATTACTCAATCGACGAGCTAACGCCCATCGCCAACGTGGTAACCGACCCAGGCGTTATCGTGGTGCCGGAAGACAGCCCCTATCAAACAGTGGAAGATTTTCTCGCTGCTGCCGAGGAACGCCCCGGTCAGATTACAGTGGCAAATTCAGGCGTCGGCGGTGATGACTTCTTTTCAACCATCATGATTGAGAAGGCAACGGGGCTTTCCTTCCAAAAAGTCCCTTTCCAGGGCGATGGCCCCTCTGCGACAGCAGCCCTGGGAAGCAAGGTCGACGCCAGTTTCAATAACCTTGGTAATGTCTATGGCCACATCCAGTCGGGCAGCCTTCGCCCCCTCGCCGTCTTCACTAAAGAGCGTCTGGACATTCTGCCTGATGTGCCCACCATGATTGAGAAAGATATAGATGTCGTGGCCGGCTCTTCACGCGGTTACAGCGCACCAGCAGGCATTCCAGATGAAGCACGCGATGAGCTTATTGCTGCCTTTGAAGCCCTAAAAGATAACGAGGAATTCCAGCAGACGGCTCAGGAACGTGCCATGAATCTCGACATCCAGACCGGTGACGACTACGGCCAGATGATGCAAGACATGGAAGGCCAATTCGAGGAAATCTGGGCAGATGTCAAAGATGAGGTCAACCAGTAAGTCGCTTAACCGGCAGAGGGAAATGGCGAATCGACAAAGGGGTATGAAATGAACATAAGTCGTCTAGTCTTAGGATTTTTTGCCATTGGCATAGCAGCGACCTTTTATATCACTGCGATGGGCTATCCGGCTAAGGCGGCGAACATGCCCCTTATCTATTCGGTTGCCGTCGCATTGTTGGGAGCGGCGATGGTGGGCCAGGAAGTATTCAGTATCCTGCGTCAGCTCTCGGCCGAGGGAGCAGCAACCTCCAATACTGCCGCACCAGAGGAGGAGAGCGTCAGCGGCCAAGCTAGGCACCGCAAGCCATGGAAGGCAATGCTGATTTTCTTATTGGCCGCCTTCTACCTCTACACCATTTCGATAACAGGATACCTGATTGCCACTGTTGGTTTCATGGTAGTGGCGTTAGCGATGATCGGGCATGTTTCATGGCGCTTCGCCGCCATAGGCATTGTGGTGTTGGTCGCGGTGGTGTGTGCGGTTTTCATCGGCTTTCTAGGCCTGCCTGTCCCGCTACTGCCGCCTCTGTTTTCCTCATAACGACAATTAGAGCACCCCTTATTCCCGGCTCGCATGGCTTAGAAAGACATTGCAGCGCGCTGGGAGGGGGTGCCTGACGCAGGCTTCTGGAGTCTAGTCATATGGATAATCTTGTTTTGGTGGGCCTGACCAACGTCATCACGTTCACCAATATCTCCCTAATACTTGGCGGCACCCTGCTGGGGCTGTTTGTAGGCGCCATGCCGGGACTCTCGGCGACCATGGCGTTGGCGCTGCTGTTACCTCTAACCTTTGGCATGAATCCGGCCTCGGGTCTCAGCATGCTGGCTTCGCTCTATGTGGGGGCCTCCTACGGTGGCTCTATCGCCGCCATTCTATTGAAGACGCCAGGCACCCCTTCGGCCGCGGCGACAGTACTTGATGGATTTCCGCTATCGCAACAAGGCCAGGCCGGAAGGGCATTAGGAGTGTCGCTCTTCGCTTCTTTTATCGGGGGGCTGCTGAGCGGCATCGCCCTACTCACTGCAGCGCCGTTGCTTGGCGTACTGGTACTCAAGTTCGGCCCTATCGAGCTGTTCGCGATTGCTGTATTGGGTATCACCATCATTGGCTCTTTATCACAAGGCTCAGTCGTCAGTGGCCTGCTTTCTGGCACCCTGGGATTACTGTTGAGCACAGTAGGTATGGATCTCATCACCGGCACGCCACGAATGACCTACGGGGTCATTAACCTGTTTTCGGGTATCGAATTCACCGTCGCACTGATCGGTCTGTTCTCGATCCCGCAAGCGCTGATATTGATCGAGAATGCCCATGGTGCTCAGAAGGTGGCAAGCAAAATCACCGATAGGTTGATTCCGCCTCTCGCTGAGATTCGCCGCTTGTTACCCAATATCTTCCGTTCCAGTGGCATCGGCATCATCACTGGCCTAATTCCCGGTACCGGCGGCGATACTGCCAGTTGGTTCGCTTACAACGAAGCCAAGCGCTTTGCCAAAGATAAGAGTCGCTTTGGCAAGGGAGACATTGCGGGTGTCGCTGCACCTGAAGCGGCCAACAATGCGGTGGTGGGTGGTGCCTTGATACCCACCATTGCTCTGGGTATTCCTGGCAGTTCCTCTACTGCCATTCTGCTAGGTGCGCTAATGGTTCAGGGCATCCTGCCCGGCCCTAACCTGCTGACTGACTATGGCGATGTCACTTACACCCTCATCTGGGCGGTGATTTTCGCCAACATAGGCCTACTGCTGGTGGGGCTACTGTTCACTCGGCTCTGTGTAAGCGTAACGCGGGTACCTGACAGCTTCGTGGCCTGCTCCATCATCACGCTGTGTGTGATTGGTGCCTTTGCTATCAACAATAGCTTGTTTGAAGTTGGGCTGATGCTGGGCTTTGGGCTGTTTGGTTACTGGATGAACAAAGCCGGTGTCTCACCAGCGCCAATGGTGATCGGGCTGATTCTGGGGCCGGTCATGGAGACCAGTTACCAACAGTCAATGCTGATCGGGCAAGGCAACCTGAGCATCTTTTTGACCAGCCCCATTGCCGTGGTGCTGTTATGCATCGCCGCTTTCTCGATCCTGCAACCGACCCCCCTCTTTCGCTGGCTGCGGGTTGCACTGCGCCAGCGTACTCAGCCTGAGTGACCTTACTCTCAATTCGAGGATTCATCATGACAACGATAACCGAAGTACGTACTCGAACGGTCAATGTACCGCTAGACAACCCCACCAGCTTTTCTAATCGACAGGTACTTAAGCGAGATTATGTACTAGTGGAAGTGGTGGGTGATGATGGCCATATAGGCATTGGGTTTTGCTATGGCGGCAATAATGCTGGCTCACTAGTGGCAAATGCGGTACGGGAACTGCTGAAGCCGGTGCTGTTGGGAGCGGACGCTCATTCGACCGAAGCACTGTGGCAAGCGATGTATCAGGAATCGCTTCTTCATGGCCGCAGCGGTTCGGTGATGCGTGCCATCAGTATTTTGGATACCGCGCTGTGGGACCGTAACGCTCGGGCAGCGAAACTCCCGCTCTATAAATTTCTGGGCGCCAGCGACACCCTCAGCGTGCCGGCTTATGCCAGCGGAGGCTACTACCTAGACGGCAAAACGCCCGCGATGCTTGGCGAAGAGATGGCAGGCTACGTGTCAAAAGGTTTCACCGCGGTAAAGATGAAAGTGGGACGAGAAGACCTAGCGGGAGAGGAAGCTCGCTTGGCGGCGGTTCGCGAGGCGGTGGGCCCAGATGTACAAGTAATGATGGATGCCAACAATGCCTGGCGGGATCTGCCGTCGGCGTTAGCCTTCATGCGCATGGCAGAACCTTATAATCCGTTCTGGATCGAGGAGCCCTTTAGTCCCGATGACATTGACAATCATCGCCGCTTAGCGGAGCGCACGCCAGTTCCGGTAGCCACCGGTGAAATCGAAGCGGGACGCTGGCGCTTCAAGGAGCTGCTGGACAAAGAAGCAGCCATGATTTTGCAGACTGATGCGGCGGTTTGTGGAGGCATCACCGAGTTTCGGCGTATCGCCGCCACGGCTGCCAGCTATGGGGTGGATATTTATCCGCACTGGTTCCACGACTTGCATATCCATCTGGTGGCATCGGCGCCAAACGTGAAGATGGTCGAGTTCTTTGCCGACGATCAGGTGCTTAACTTCAGGCGCCTTGTGGATACCCAGTTGGAGTTTGCCGACGGACAATTGCTACTGCCCACCGCACCCGGACTTGGTTTTGGCTTTGATCAGGCTGCGCTTGAGCGCTATGCCATCGAGCCCTGGCAATAACGACCTTACAACAACAAGGAGAATATCATGTCCCAAGCGAGTGGAGACGTCTGGTCACCGGTGATTACCCCCTTCGGCGCCGACTTGGCGCCGGATACGCAACGTTTTGTGGCGCACTGCCAATGGCTGGCCTCAAATGGTGTCGGCTTGGCCGTGTTCGGCACAAATTCTGAAGCCAACTCAATGACGGTGGGCGAGAAACAGGAGCTTTTAAAAGCGCTAGTGCATGGCGGTGTCGATCCCTCCAGGATTATGCCCGGCACCGGGAGCTGTACAATTGATGATTGCGTGGCGCTGACACGCGAGGCAGTGGACAGTGGCTGTGCCGGTGTGCTGATGCTACCGCCCTTCTACTATAAGGGTGTTAGCGATGAAGGCTTGTTCCGCTATTACAGTGAGGTGATCAATCGCATCGCAAATTCGCGCCTACGGATCTACCTCTACCATATCCCGCCGGTCACTCATGTCCCGCTCTCGTTTGAACTGATCGAGCGTTTACGTGACGCCTTCCCGGGCATTATTGCTGGCATCAAGGACAGCGGCGGAGACTGGGAGCACACCAAAGGGTTAACCGAGCGCTTTGCTGGGCAAGACTTTGCTGTGTATGCCGGCAGCGAGCGGTTCTTGCTGGATACCCTACGAGCAGGCGGTGCTGGCTGCATTAGCGCCACTGCCAACGTCAATCCGGCCGCCATCGTTGAGTTGGCCCGGCATTGGCAGGCGGACGATGCCGACGTTCATCAGCAGAACCTCAATGTTATACGCGACCTATTTGAAAAGTACCCACTGATCCCTGCCATGAAGGCGGCAACAGCTTACTTCTCAGGAAAAGACGCTTGGCGGCGTGTGCGCCCGCCTTTAGTAGAGCTGGAGGAGCAGCGTGTATCTGAACTCGTGTCTTCGCTTAAAGCGATAGGATTCCAGATGGAAGGCATAGGTGAGGCGAGCCATGGATGAGCAAACGAAATCGTGGCGTATTGTCGCTGTACGACGGCTCAGTGAAGCCCAGCTTGAGGCACTTTCCGAAGTTGCCGAGGTCGACTATTTCGAGGACGTGGACGAATCAAACCGTGCTGATTTCATGGCAGCGCTTTCCAGAGCTCATGGCCTAATCGGCGGTAAGCTAGAACTCAATGAGGCAATGCTAGCCGAGGCGCCTGCGCTTCAAGTGGTATCCACCATTTCAGTGGGCTATGACCACCTGCCCCTTAAGGCACTGAATCAACGCCGCATTCTACTCTGCAATACGCCAGATGTGCTTACCGAAACCACTGCCGACACAGCATTTATGCTAATCATGGCGACCCAGCGGCGGCTAGTCGAACTGTCCAACCTTGTCCGCGATGGCGGCTGGCGAACACATATCGGTCCCGAATACTTCGGTATTGATGTACACGGCAAAACCCTAGGCATCGTGGGTGCTGGTCGCATTGGTGCGGCGATTGCACGACGGGGAGCGTTGGGTTTTGGTATGCCCATTCTCTATACCGCCGCCTCATCCAAGCCTGCGCTTGAGCAGCAGTTAGGGGCGAAAAGGCGTGAGCTGAATGACCTGTTAGCTGAAGCAGATATCGTCTGCCTCAGCGTGCCCTATAACAGCGATACACATCACTTAATTGACGCAGATGCTCTAGCACGGATGAAAACGACGGCTGCCCTAATCAATATAGCGAGAGGTAAAGTGGTCGACGAGCCAGCACTGATCGAGGCACTCCACTCCGGCGGAATCCGTGCAGCTGGGCTTGACGTGTTCGTAGAGGAACCGCTTCCACCCGATTCGCCACTGGCGGCCATGGACAATGTAGTGACGACTCCACACATTGGCTCGGCGACCCATGAAACACGTGAGGCCATGGCACAGTTGGCAGTCGATAATCTGCTGGGCACGCTGATCGGCAGCGGCCCGCTTACCGCGGTTAATGAGCATGTCTGGCGACGGGCTGATGCTATTGAGGAAACATAATGCCTCGCCGCCTACAACACATCTTGTGTCTTGATGATTTCGAGCGGGCCACTCAGCGGCATTTAGTCCCGGCCGGTTTGTCGCGGTGGGGAGCGTCCATGAACTGCCCGAGAACGCCCACCATTGTGACGATGACAGCACACCGCGCTGAAGGTCATCGGTGAAGCGGTCAGCGAGGAGCTGCATGTGGTGCCCGCCCGGATCGAGGTGATCCGTCATGTGCGGCGTCAAGATCGCCCCAGCGCCCGCCAAGCATGAGGTTGCTGTGACATCTCCAAATACGATGATGGCGTGACATCACAGAAACTCCGGACAAGTGTCACCTATATGCCACTTATAAAACGCTAACAAACAAAAACGGCCACTGTAGCAATTAGCTAAGTGACCGTTTTATATGTTCTTGGTCGGAGCGACAGGATTCGAACCTGCGACCTTTGCAACCCCATTGCAACGCGCTACCAAGCTGCGCCACGCTCCGCTGTCTTTATTGGCCGCTACATCTTTGCCTCAAGACGGTGCGTATACTAGCGGTTTCTTGCATAAATGAAAAGCCCTTATAGCGCTTTCTTTTCAAGTATTTGTCACACACCGCTATAAATCTCATCACCCTTTATGGCTTACGTTGATCGGCTTCAAGCAGCAGATAAGCCATTGCGTCATATACACCGGGGGCCGTTACGATTAAATGATCCGGGTAGATATCTTCCGGCACCGCTGAAGGTACTGGGTATAGATGCCCTACTCGCGCGCCGGCTTCCCGTGCAATAACCCAGCCCGCAACGAAATCCCAGGGCGAGACACTCTCGTAATACGCATCCAGACGACCGCAGGCTACATCGCATAAATCGAGCGCTGCAGCGCCATTACGACGCATGTCTTGGCACTCAAAAAGCACGGCTTCCAACCGCTTCAAAAGGTGCTTACGCTCCTCTTTACGGTAGGGAAATCCTGTCCCTACCAGGGTGTGCGCCAGTGAATCCGCACTGCTTGGCTGTATGGTTTGACCGTTGCAAAAAGCCCCAGAGCCTTCTGCAGCACTAAAGGTCTCACCTAAAAACGGTGCATGAACAACGCCCACCTTGGCAACGCCCTCTTCCATCCAGCCAATGGAAACCGCTACGTGGCGAAGCCCTTGAGCAAAATTAACAGTGCCATCAATAGGATCCACCACCCACAGCTTAGGTGCTGTTTCATGCAAAGCGCTTTCTGGAGCAAGCTCTTCACTCAGCCGCGCTTCCCCCGGAAAGTGCTCCTCCAGGCGTTGGCTAATGAGTTCATCCACGGCCACATCCACGTCGGTGACCAACTCATTATCCTTTTTTAAGCGCTGGGCAAAGCCTTGCTGCTCCCGCGCCTTGATAATCATCTGCCCAGCTTCTTCGGCAATAGCGATAGTAATTTCAAGACGTGCGGCTAGTGTGTGGTCGCTCATTGAATCTCCCTTTAGAACGCGATGATACTGTGAGCTTCTACCATAAGCCGCCGGGATGTAATTTTCGAGTCATACTGACTTGCGCTTGCAATGGTTAACGCAATACGTCTACCAATACATCCACCACGATGCGCGTAGCGGCTTCAATTAGCACCACATCGGCACCAACACGCTCCCACTCATAGCCTGGGTAGCGCGGCAATTGAGATGCTAACTGGCCGTCAAAACGCTTGGCGATACCTGGGGGCAAAGGTTTGCCACGCTCAAGGTTGCGCTGAATACCTGGCGGCAACGATTCGGCTCGCGGTGCGTCATGCCGGCGCAGCAGTTGGCGCAGCTCACGTTCGTTAATGCGTGGTAAATCAACTCGCTCATCGCGGAAGTGACCAGGTCGGTTAGATTCATGTTGCTGGTGCTGGCCCTTATCGCGGGCACCGTGAGCCGGGGCATGGTCAGGCTGAGCAAAGGCTGCGCTATTAACTAGCAATGCGCCAAGTGCGCTTATGGCAATCAGTTTGATGGGCTTCACTGTAAGCTCCTCGCTTAAGGTCAGAGTTAGCAGTGTACTCGGTGAATAAGTACGAAGTGTGGAATTAAAAAGGAGCCGAAGGCCCCTGACAGAATAAATATATATAAGCGAATATCAGTCACGGCAGCTTGCAGGCAAGAAACGCGTAGGAATAGCATTAGACGCAGCGGGGCGGCACACCCACTCTACAGATCCACTATTATTATCGTTATTTACTTTAGGCTCGAAAACTAGCCGCGTGCCAACTAAAGCATCTACAACACCTTCACTCTTCATAGTCACGACGATCCCAACGCCTTGCCCATCTAACGTTTTTACATTCACACTATTTACGTAGCTTCCTTGGATTTGAGCGGCAGCAGACAAACCAGCTTGGTCATTACCTTTAGGCCAATCACCTGTTGTCATATAGTATTCTGAGACTGCTGTCTTAGCTGATGATGCAAGACTAATGGCCTCACTCACCTGAGCCCGACCCACATAGTTTTGATACTGCGGCACAGCAATAGACGCCAATACACCAATAATCGCGACGACGATCATCAGCTCAATCAGCGTGAAACCGCCTTGGATGGTGTTACGAGAAATTGGCTGTGCAGCATTCTGCATGAAGGCATCTCCTGTGGGGTGAAGGAAAAGCCTTTTTAAGGATCGTGAATCCTTAAAAAGAATTAGAAATCGTTGAAATTAAACTAACTTAAATGGTCTACTTTTACAACGAACCTTATTAATATGATCAGCTTAGCCGACTACCGCTTTAACTACATGAAAGGATTAGTCATTTCATCCCTGTAAACGCTAGTTTATGGTACAAGTAACACGCTTATATCGATGTAAAACAGGTTTTTTGATGAGCCAGCCCTCCTTAGAGTCGACGTTAAGCCACGCCTCCGCACATGGCGGCCTGCGCGGCATTGCCCAGCGCTTGGTCAAGCACGGCTTGCTGACCAACGCCCAGGCCGCAACAGCGGAAACAACCGCCTCGGACTTGGAAATATCGTTACTGCAGCATGTGATCGAAAGCGGCCTGGTCGACCCTAACAAAGCCACACTAGCAGTTGGCTGGGAGTATGGGCTTCCAGTCATTAACCTGGAGGCGGTGCGGCTTACCTCACTGCCTCCCGCTGCAGACTATCCTGTCAAAGTACTGCAGAGCCTTAACGTTTTGCCATTAGCGCGCCACGGTCATCGCCTCACGGTGGCGGTGCCCTACCCCGCTACATTGACGCAACTGGATGAATTGCAGTTTGCAACAGGCCTGAGCATTGAAGGTATCCTCGCGCCCGTTGATCAAATCACTGTCGTTCTCAATAGCTACCTTGCTCACAACGAGCGCGGCATGCTGGATGAGTTGGACGATGTGGTCAGCTCGCTGAGCATTATGCAGAACAACGGCGGTAACGATGTACCGCTGGAAGAGTCTTCCCAAAATAGCGAAGATGCACCCATCGTTAAATTTGTGAACAAAATTCTGCTAGATGCTATCCGCCGAGGCGCCTCCGATATCCATTTCGAACCTTACGAAGCGCTTTACCGAGTACGCTTTCGGGTTGATGGAATGCTCATAGAAGTGGCACGACCACCATTCGCCATGCGCAATCGTATCGCGGCCCGGCTAAAAATCATGGCCCGCCTTGATATTTCCGAGCGCCGCCTGCCTCAGGATGGCTCGATAAAACTCAAGCTTTCGCGCACCCGCTCCCTCGATTTCCGGGTTAATTCGCTGCCTACTGTCTATGGTGAAAAGTTGGTGCTGCGAATATTAGACCCTACCGCAATGCAGCTGGGTATTGAGCAACTTGGATTTACCGACGAACAACGGCGCCATTATGAGTACGCCTTAAAACAACCCCAAGGCATGATTCTAGTAACCGGCCCTACCGGTAGTGGTAAAACCGTTTCGCTGTATACCGGCATTAATATTCTTAATAAAGTGGAACGCAATATTTGCACCGCCGAAGACCCGGTTGAAATCAAAGTCGCGGGTATCAATCAGGTGAACGTATTGCCTAAGATCGGCCTCGATTTTGCCAGTGCGTTAAGGGCGTTTCTGCGCCAAGACCCTGATGTGGTCATGGTGGGCGAGATTCGTGACCTTGAAACAGCCGAAATTGCCGTCAAAGCGGCTCAGACAGGCCATCTGGTACTTTCCACGGTGCATACCAACTCGGCAGCTGAGACACTGACTCGACTGGCTAATATGGGAGTCTCTTCGTTTAATATCGCCAGCGCCGTTAGCTTGATTGTTGCCCAACGGCTGGCTCGTAAACTATGCACACACTGCAAAGAGCCCATTGACATTCCCCACGAGGCGCTGCGCAAAGAAGGCTTTAGTAGCGAAGAAATCCATCAGGCAACGATCTACAAACCGTTAGGTTGCATGCACTGTACTCACGGTTATAAAGGTCGAATTGGCATTTATGAGGTAGTGCCGATCACCGAAGCGATGCGTCAACTAATTATGCGTGATGCCAACGCCTTAGATATTGATCAACAGGTGCGCAAGGAGGGCTATCCAAGCCTTCACCGCAGTGGGTTACTGAAAGTCATGCAGGGTATTACCAGCCTGGAAGAGGTTAACCGAGTGAGCAAGGAGTAAGGCATGGCTAAAACGGCACGTCGACGCCAAACGCCCGCCATCAAGCTAGCGCGCTGGAAATGGATCGGTAAAGGCCCCCAGGATAGAGCGCTAAGCGGTGAGATGATTGGCCGCAGTAAAGCCGAAGTAGCCGCTAAACTCACCAAGCAAAATATCGTTATCCACCGGATTAGTAAAAAAGCCAACCTAGGCGGCAACGGCCGAATTAACCCCAACGATGTTATGGTCTTTGCGCGCCAGATGGCCACAATGGTTCGCGCTGGTATCCCCTTGCTACAGGCGCTTCAAGTGGTGGCAGAGAGCCTCAAAAAACCTGCTATGGTTGCCCTAATGCAACAGATGATAAGCGATATATCATCGGGCTCCAGCTTCTCTGATGCATTGAACCGTCACCCCAAACACTTTGATCGCCTGTTTGTTAACCTAGTCAGCGCTGGCGAGCAGTCAGGTGCGCTGGATCAAATGCTTGATCGTCTTGCGACCTATAAGGAGAAGGTTGAGTCGCTGAAAGCGCGAGTAAAAAAAGCGCTTTGGTACCCCACCACCGTTATGACGATTGGCATTGCAGTCACCATGCTGCTATTGATTAAAGTAGTGCCTGAATTTGAAAGCATGTTCCAGAGCTTTGGCGCTGAACTTCCAGCACTGACCCAGTTGACCGTGAATTTATCCGAGCTTGCCCAGCGTTATTGGCTAGTGGCACTCGGCGCAGTGTTTGCTGCCATGTTCCTGCTCAAAATAAGCATTCAGCGCTCGCCCAATGTCGCCTACCGCATGCACGCACTGCTGCTTCGGTTACCGGTCATTGGCGACATCGTGCATAAATCCGCGATCGCGCGCTTTTCTCGCACGTTAGCGACGACCTTTGCCTCCGGTGTACCGCTCGTAGAAGGCTTAGATACCGCCGCCGGTGCCACCGGTAATAAAGTGTACGAACGCGCGGTGGTACAAACGCGCCAGGACGTAGCCACCGGGCAACAGCTACACTTCGCCATGCGGATGACCAACCGCTTTCCCCCCTTGGCAATCCAAATGGTCAGTATCGGTGAAGAAGCGGGGTCGCTGGATGCCATGCTTAATCGTGTTGCCGATTACTACGAAGAAGAAGTCGACAATAAGGTCGATGCTCTTACCTCGCTCATGGAGCCGGTTATTATTGTAGTACTGGGCGTGCTCGTTGGCGGTGTGGTTGTCTCTATGTACTTACCCATTTTCGACTTGGGCGCAGCCCTCTAAGCACCAAATGCTTAGGCTCTGTCAGAAAACTGGCTGCGCTCGACCATACGGCGTTAAAAATCGGCTCAAAGTACTCATTTACACCATGTAAACTCCGTCTTTTCGCCGATTTTTGCCTTGTCTGGCCTTCGCTCGCCGACTTTTCAGACAGAGCCTAAAAAAACGCTAATTTCTAGAAACCTAAGGAGCTCCATGCATCACCCTCCGTTTATCCTGTGGTTAATCGTTTTATTGATTGGGCTATGCCTGGGCAGTTTTCTAAATGTGGTGATTACGCGCCTGCCGGTGATGCTGATGCGTGGCTGGCGTAATGAAGCCCGCGAAGCACTTGAGCTTAGCGCTGAACACTCACAACGCTTTAATTTGGTCACACCAGGCTCTATGTGTCCACGCTGTGAAGCCCCCATTGCATGGCACGACAACCTGCCACTGATTGGCTGGATAAAGCGCCGCGGCCGCTGCGCTGAGTGCCAAACGCCGATTAGCGTTCAATATCCTCTGGTAGAAGTAGCCGGTGGCTTACTGGCCATGGCGGTGCTAGCGCTCCACGGGCTTACGGCAGAATCAGTCTTCGTCTACGGGGCCTGTCTGATGCTGTTAGTGCTCGCCGTGATCGACTTTCGCACCCAGCTTCTCCCCGACATCATCACCCTCCCCTTGCTTTGGGCAGGGTTACTGTTTCAGCTCCTCTTCCAGCCACTGATGCTGCCAAGTGCCGTTATCGGCGCAATGGTAGGCTATCTTTCACTGTGGAGCTTTTATTGGCTATTCAAACTGGCCACCGGCAAAGAGGGTATGGGCTATGGCGACTTTAAGCTGCTGGCAGCACTAGGCGCCTGGCTGGGTTGGAGTTTTTTACCGCTAATATTGATACTTTCCGCAGGGCTTGGGGCCATTGTTGGGCTAGTTGCCCAGGCCTACTCACCTAACCTACGCGGCACACCGTTTCCCTTCGGCCCTTTTCTCGCCCTCGCCGGCTGGGTGGCGTTGTTAGTCGGTGATGAAATAATGGCAATGTATCTCAACCTGCTTATGTAAAATTGAGCCATGTGAACTTTGACCATGTGAAACGTGGCCCTATAAACTTTAGCTATATGAGGCAGCAGATGATTATCGGATTAACGGGTGGCATTGGATCGGGAAAATCGACCGTCGCTCGCGCCTTCGAAACGCTTGGCGCTGCCTGGGTCGATGCCGATGATGTCGCCAGGGAAATAGTCTTACCTGAAGAACCGGCACTGCTAGCCATTAGAAATCGCTTCGGCGAACAGGTCATGCACCAGGATGGCACGCTTAATCGCGCCGCCCTGCGCGAGATTATTTTTAACGATCCAGAACAACGCCAGTGGCTAGAATCCATCACACATCCCAAAATAAGGGAGCGGCTATTGCAGCATTTAGAGCGGCTCAAAGTCCAGGGAGCGCCTTACGTGCTGCTTGTGTCACCGTTACTGTTTGAGTCGGGTCAAAACACACTAGTAAACCGCGCGGTGGTTGTCGATGTGCCCCAAGCGCTACAATTATCGAGAACCCAACAACGTGATGGGGTGAGTGAAAGCCAGGTGCGTGCTATTCTCGCCGCCCAACTTTCCCGCGAACAACGGCTAGCAAAAGCAGATGACGTGATAGATAACAGCGGTGACCACGCCAGCATGATGGAACAAGTGGCACGGCTTGATGAACGCTACCGTCGACAGCTTAACTACTGAGATATCGCACTTGTTAACGCAATTGGAGTTTTTTTATGGCTCGCCCTGCAAACGATTCCCCGCTAGAAGTTAATTGTCCGCAGTGCGCTAAGCGCGTGCCCTGGTTACCAGAAAGCACTTACCGCCCTTTCTGCAGTAAGCGTTGCCAACTATTGGATTTGGGTGCCTGGGCCGATGGGTCACATCGCATATCGGGCGAATCCGCCATGGATGAAGCCGATATAGAAACCTTACTGGCGCAAGCCGACAAGGATGCACCACTGACCTAGTTTTTACGAAAACTGACTTAACGAGCACTGACACTGACTATGGCCGAGATAAACGCTAACCCATCATCGCCGTCGGCCTATCATCTGCTACTTCAACTGGAGCAGCAGTTTGATCATCTACTGGCAACCATTGAAGCCGCCGTTTCACTATACGAACAGCAACTACCGGCAACTTGGCTCTTTCATCAAACGACGCCGTCTAGCGATTGGTTGCGTAAAGCGCTGTTCGATATGTGGCATGAGCAGGATCAAGATGGCCGTGAGACGCGCAACTATATTGCCGTAGTAGCCGCTAATGACGAGCTACTGATGGCAATAGACGCTGTAAATCAAGCCAAAGTCAATTTTAGTGACCAACTACAACATATCAAACAGGCATTTCCCCAAACACTTAGCGATGCAAAAAGTCGCTTACCGCAACGCCACCCTCATGTTGATGAAGTGTTTCGCCGCAATGGACTTGCCCGTTTACATCTTAAACAGAGCTGGCGGCAGCTACCTATCGCACAAGCGCCTGTCTCACGCATTCGCTTTGCTTGGTACAGTAGTGGTCGCTCTATTAAACGCCTGTCAGTTCAAGAAGCTGAACATAAGCTATTGCAGCTTGATACTGATGCACCGCATATTCGTATTCAGCTACGCAAGCTAGCCGGTATTCCAAGCGGCGAAGTGCTTGCCCAGGTGCAAACTCAGGCCCCGCTGATGCGGGCAAACCTGTTTTTTACCGAACCACTCGACGATGGGCATACACGACGGGCACTGAATGCCGCTATGCCTATTTTTGTGCCTGACAATAACCAGCGGCTGCCCCACATTAACCTGCCTACGCCAGAACCTCCCACTGCCCGCACACGGGCAAGACGACGCGATGAGAAACTAGAGCAGGATGTATTTCTACCGAGCTTGAGGATTTATCGCTACCGTTAGCATAAAGGCACCTGCAAAGACTTCTACGGTGTTTTGGATGTGCTAGCTGCAGGCACTACATCCTGCTGCCATACCCCATAGCCAAGCAGCGCTTCGATCAGCTCGGCCAGGTCGTAATGATCCACACCATACTCGCTCAACAAAGCTTCAAAGCGCTGTTTAAAAATACGCTCCCGCTCTTGTTGCTGTTCCTCCTGCTGGCTTTCTAAATCTTCTTGCTCCAATGCCGCAAGCGAGCGTACCGGCGGGCCTGTCGGTATATCGAAACCGCTCTCTGGGTCATCTAATTGGCGTAAAGCCTGCGCAAAAGCATCGTCTAACTCACGAAACTTACGCAGCTTCTCGCGCTCATCTATCGGCTTTTGAACCTTTTGATATTTCATCGATGTTTCATTTACACCTTGCTTGAAATGGTCGATATGACTGCCAATGTCGCTTTTTTTGGCAAAAACTGTGCACAAACGCGTAAAGCTAACGAGCAAACTTGCCTTTGCCACCCAATTACCAGCATAAAGGCATCATTATTAGGTATATGAGGGTAACCCACACATTTATCAAACACGTCACAGTCAGCGACAACGCATTAATTGATGCCTCGCATCAACATTACCCACAAGTAGCCTGAATAGAGATTCCACTCTCATCAGTAAGCTGAACTTTTTCCTTTCAGCCAGGTTACCAACACTAACGCACTGGGAGAGTGCATTACAGGCAAGATAAGCACGACCTGTATGATTCACGTATTAGAGGCCAGATAATGTTCAACGCGATGACACGAGCTGAGATCTGGCTGCAGGACACACTTGATAAGCCACTCGGTATTGAAGACCTTGCGAATCACATAGGGTATTCATCTTCCCAAGTTCGGCGCCAATTTCGCCAAAGCTTTGACATCTCACCTAGCGCCTACCGTGAAATAAGGCGATTGGAGCGCGCAGCGGTGTTGCTAGGGCTTACTCCTCTCAATATAGCGCAAATTGCGATACGTTGCGGGTACCATAACCACTCGTCGTTTTCCCGGGCATTTCAACGTCGCTATCAGCTGAGTCCGCGCCATTTTCGACAAACCCTGAAAACCACGCTCATTCAGCCAAAACCGCATCCTGTTTTTAACACGCGCATCGAAAAAAGCAATGACCGCCAAATGATCCTAATGCGACTCTACAAAGCTCCCACGCATATTAAGGGGCTAGGGGATGCCAGCTATCAGAATAAGCAGCTAGCGTGCTTACAGGCGCGCCTTAGACTATCAACGACCGTCATTGCACTGCCCGACATACTCGCAGATAAGGCTAATGCACTTAATAGTGAATTTTTTCATTCATACCGTACCGACTTTGGTCTTTACCTATCGGATACGGACAATGCACAAGACATTGCGTTACCAGTGCACTACCGGCGGGTCGACATTCCCACCCACCACTACGCGAGCACGTGCTTTGACGACTTAGCTGATCTAAATAGCGCGTTGATGCATACCATCATGTATCTACTTCACAAGAAAAATGTCTGTCACGTTAGCGGCCACCCTCCGCAGGTATTATGGAAAGCGAACCATTTAGAACTTCGTATTCCCTTAATAGCCTAGCAGTGATGGCCACGTCTTAGCGATATAGCTGAACACAGGGCAATAAAAAACCGGCATTCCTGTACAGAAATGCCGGTTGTTAACTAACTTAGTCTTCCATGCGCTCCAGCCAAGACTCGACGGTTTCATCGCCATACTGATCTTTCCAGCTACGCAGGCCCTTATGGTTGCCGCCACGAGTCTCAATGACTTCCCCCGTTTTGGGGTTTTTGTAAATTTTAAGACGACGCTTACGACGTGCATTGCCACTGGCTGTGGTTTTAGCCGTACGCTGGTCAGCAGCCGGATCCAATAAGGCAATGACATCGCCTGGGCGCTTGCCAAACTCAGTCATTAGCGCTTCAAGTTTGGCCTTAAATTCCAACTCACTTTTTAGACGCTGGTCGCCTTCTAAGCGCTGCAAATCTTCCTGAAGCTGCTTTAGCTGCTGCTCTTTTTGGATATATTCGTTAAGTAATGACATCGAGGTTCCTTTAATAGCTTATCCAACTGAATGGGGCTCAGCTGAATGGGATCTAACTGAGGTGCAGATTGACAACCTTGACACCCACTAGTTCAGAATGCAGGGACATTATTCCTGTAAAAAGAGTAACTGACAACAGTCTAGTTGATTTTCACTCAATTACTAATCGTTTTTTTAAAACTCAATTGCTGCTTAAAGAGTTTAACCCTAATAGAACATGGCGACTATACACACCTACCGTAGAGCTATTACAAGCACTCAACCACTACAAACAAAAGCGCCGCCCATAAGGGCGGCGCTTTTACAAACCAATAACTAATCGATAATTAGTCTTGGCCCATCTGCTGCTTGATCAAATCACCGATGGTGGTCGGGCCACCTGCAGTTTCCGGCTCTTGCTCACGCATCTTCTTCAGGTTCTGACGCGTATCGTCTTGGTCTTTCGCTTTTACCGACAGATTGATCTGACGACTCTTACGATCAACACTTACGATACGGGCTTCTACGCTGTCGCCTTCATTCAGCACATTGCGCGCGTCTTCTACGCGGTCAGCACTGATTTCAGAGGCTTTCAGCACAGCAATAACGTCAGTCGCCAATTCAACTTGAGCTTCTTTAGCATCAACTTCAATGACGCGACCCGTTACGATGCTGCCCTTATCGTTGACTGACAGGTACTCAGCAACGGGGTCAGAATCCATCTGCTTGATGCCCAGCGAGATGCGCTCACGCTCAGGATCAATAGACAGGATAACGGCTTCAGCTTCATCGCCTTTCTTAAAGCTGCGTACAGCTTCTTCGCCAGTATCAGTCCAAGAAATATCAGACAAGTGAACCAGACCGTCAATACCGCCTTCTAGGCCGATAAAGATACCGAAGTCAGTAATTGACTTGATGGTACCGGAAACACGGTCACCCTTGTTGTAGTCAGTGTTGAAGGTTTCCCACGGGTTAGCAGTGCACTGCTTGATACCCAGAGAAATACGACGACGCTCTTCGTCGATATCCAACACCATAACGTCAACATCATCGCCCACTTGAACGACTTTAGACGGATGGATGTTTTTGTTAGTCCAGTCCATTTCAGAAACGTGAACCAGACCTTCAACACCCTCTTCCAGCTCGGCAAAGCAGCCGTAGTCAGTCAGGTTAGTGACGACCGCGTGTACTTTCATGCCTTCCGGATAACGCTCTTTAATGTTGACCCACGGATCTTCGCCCAACTGCTTCAGACCCAGTGAAACGCGATTACGCTCACGGTCAAACTTCAGAACTTTGACGTTGATCTCATCGCCAACGGCAACGATTTCGGACGGATGCTTAATACGCTTCCACGCCATGTCTGTAATGTGCAGCAGGCCGTCAACACCACCCAGGTCTACGAAAGCGCCGTAGTCTGTCAGGTTCTTAACGATACCCTTGATCTGCTGACCTTCTTGCAGAGTTGCCAGCAGCGCTTCGCGCTCGGCACTGTTCTCTGCTTCCAGAACCGCACGACGTGATACCACAACGTTGTTGCGCTTCGGATCGAGCTTGATGACTTTAAAGTCCAGCTCTTTGTTTTCCAGGTGCGCAGTGTCGCGAACTGGACGAACGTCAACCAACGAGCCCGGCAAGAAGGCACGGATAGAGTCAACTTCAACAGTGAAGCCGCCTTTAACCTTACCGTTAATAACGCCCTTAATGATTTCGTCTTTCTCGAAGGCTGCTTCAAGAATCTTCCAAGCTTCTGCACGCTTGGCTTTTTCACGAGACAGACGCGTTTCACCGAAACCATCTTCTACGGCTTCAAGTGCAACGTGCACGTCGTCACCGATAGCGATGTTCAGATTACCGTGCTCATCGCGGAATTGTGACGCAGGGATCTGACCTTCAGATTTCAGACCAGCGTTGACAGTAACCCAGTCACCGTCAATGTCGACAACCTGAGCCGCGACAATAGCGCCTGGCTCCATGTTGATGTCGTTAAGAGACTGTTCAAACAGCTCAGCAAAGCTTTCGCTCATGGTGTTCCTACGTAATTACGTTGTTGAGGCATAAATGCCTTCTCCGCACCACCAGCAAGTGCGGGCCTAATGTCACTCAGCCTTTGGGGGTGTTAACGCTGGTTAGACCTGACCGGGCTCACCGATGTGAGTTTAGTGCCCTGCCACGTCGTGACACCTATCCAAAAGCGCCGCAAGGGAGAATCAGACGCCGCTTACCAGCCCTTTTTGGGCGAGCAGTTCGGTCAGTCGATCAACCACTTCCGGTATGCTCAGGCGCGTGGTATCAAGCGTAATGGCATCATCTGCCGGCTTGAGAGGAGCCACACTGCGCTGCGTGTCGCGTGCATCGCGTGCCTGAATCTCCTTTAAAAGACTCGAAAGACTAGCATCCACCCCGGCTTCCTGCAACTGCAGATAGCGTCGACGCGCCCGTTCATCGGCGCTGGCGGTTAAAAAAATCTTCAGCGCCGCGTCAGGAAACACCACGGTACCCATGTCACGACCATCCGCCACCAAGCCCGGCGCTTGGCAAAAATCGCGCTGGCGCTGTAGCAGGGCTTGGCGCACCGCGGGCAGTGCCGCCACTTGAGAAGCTCGCTCGCCGGCCTGTTCGGTGCGAATGACCTGGCCAACATCTTCACCCTCAAGCAGTGTACGTGGCTGTCCCTCTTCAACAGGAAACGCCACATCTAACTGCTCTGCCAAGCGTGCCAGGCCCAACTCGTCGTCAACGGCTACGTTGTGCTTAACTGCTGCTTGAGCCGTCAGTCGATAAAGTGCGCCACTATCGAGAAGATGCCAGCCTAGGCGCTCTGCCACCAAGCCACTGATCGTACCTTTACCTGCGCCGCCAGGCCCATCAATGGTGACAACGGGAGCAGCAGCAACACGATCATTCATGCGCGCCCTCCACGCTAACGCCCATGCCAATACGCGTGGCTAATTCGACAAAGTCAGGGAATGAGGTCGCCACATTGGCGCAGTCTTCAATCACAATTTCTGCACTTGCACGTAGTGATGAAATCGCAAACGCCATGGCAATACGGTGATCGCCCAGACTATCAACACGCCCACCGCCGTAGCTCGCTTTTTGCGCATCGCCATTGCCGACAATATCGATGCCGTCGTCTACAACGGTGTGCTGCACACCTAACACAGCCAAGCCATCGGCCATGGCCTGAATGCGATCAGACTCTTTGACCCGTAGCTCTTCAGCACCTCTAAGACGGGTCACACCCTCGGCATTAGCGGCGGCAATAAACAGCGCGGGGAATTCATCAATGGCTAACGGCACTTGCTCTTCGGGAATATCAATGCCTTTCAGCGGCGCATAGCGAATACGAATATCGGCCACCGGCTCCCCCCCCACTTCGCGCTCATTCTCTAACGCCAAATTCGCCCCCATCAGGGTAAGAATATTGATTACGCCAATCCGGGTGGGATTAATGCCGACGTGTTCAAGGGTGATATCTGAGCCTGGGGTAATGGCAGCTGCCACTAAGAAGAAGGTTGCAGATGAAATATCCGAAGGCACATCAATGGGGCCTGCGGTGAGCTTACCGCCCCCTTTGAGCCAGCAGGTATCGCCTTCACGGGAAACCGCATAGCCAAAACCATTGAGCATACGCTCGGTGTGATCGCGGGTCGGTGCAGGTTCGCGTACCCGAGTTTCGCCTTCGGCGTACAGCCCCGCCAGCAACAGGCAAGATTTTACCTGGGCACTGGCCATGGGCATATCGTAATCGATGCCTTTAAGCTTGGCGCCACCATGAATCTTCAACGGCGGACGCCCGCCCTCAGCGGTATCAATGGTTGCGCCCATCAAGCGCAGCGGGTCAGCCACGCGCCCCATAGGCCGTTTGGTTAGTGACTCATCGCCGGTCAGCTCGCTATCAAACGCTTGGCCTGCCAGCAGTCCTGAAAAAAGCCGCATGGCGGTGCCCGAGTTACCTACATAGAGCGGGCCTGCGGGGGCTTTTAAGCCATGCATACCCACACCGTGAATCGTCACGCGGCCCTGGTGCGGCCCTTCGATCGCCACACCCATTTCCCGAAACGCCTGCAGGGTCGCCAGGCTATCCTCACCTTCCAGAAAGCCTTTTACTTCAGTGACACCCTCAGCCAACGCGCCCAACATAATAGAGCGGTGCGACATGGATTTATCGCCAGGTACGCGCAAACGCCCCTGGGCTTGACCGCCCGGCTGCACACGGTAGGTGACCTTACCTTGTGGTTGCATATGATATTCCGCCTGATAACTGGTTTTGTTCAATAAAGAGTCGAAATAGTGCCGGGCGTGGCTAGCCCGATCAAAGGTGGCAATCAGCGCATCGCTGTCACCGGCTTCTACCGCATGACGCAATCGAGAAAGCCCCGCTTCAAAATCATCCAGCGATGCTAAAACCGCCTGCTTGTTGGCAATAAAAATATCTCGCCACATCACCGGGTCGCTTCCCGCGATACGGGTAAAGTCGCGAAAGCCGCCCGCTGCGTAACGAAAAATATCTAGCCGCTCATCCTGACGGGCCAGCGTATCCACCAGCGAAAATGCCAGCAAGTGCGGCAAATGGCTGGTACGCGCCAACACTTGGTCATGGCGCTCTACGTCCATTTCCAGCACATCGGCACCACAGGCTTCCCATAAGCAGCGCACGCGCTGCAAAGCCTCACGGTCGACGTTCAGTTCAGGTGTCAAAATAACCTTGTGGTCTACATACAAACGCGGATTCGCCGCTGCCACACCGCTTTTTTCTGAACCGGCAATAGGGTGCCCCAGCACCATATTAGTGGGTACCTGGCCAAATACACGCTGAGCGCAGGCGCGGATAGTCGCCTTGGTACTACCAACATCGGTAATCACAACGTCAGCCGACGCGTTAGGTAGCGCTTCGGCCAAGCTTGCCATCACGCTCTCCATGGCGAGCACCGGCACTGCCAGCACTACCATGGTGGCGTCATTGACTTGCTCATCAAGGTGGGTACTGCCTGAGTCGATCAGCCCCATCTCAATACCGCGTGCAATCTCAGCTTCGTCAGGGTCACAGGCAACAATTTGACCCTGAAACCCTACCGCGCGCAGCGCTGCCGCTAGCGAACCACCAATCAATCCCAGACCAACAATCAATAGACGCGACTCATGACAGCCTGATGTTTTTACACCGTCTTCGACCATTAACGTCACAGCACGCCTATGGGGTAAGAGCCCAGCACGCGTAGTTCTGCCGCTCGTAGCTGCACCTCTTCAAGCACTGCCGCGACCTCAGGCTCATCACGATGGCCTTTAAAGTCGATAAAAAAGACGTAGTTCCACACACCGGTACGCGAAGGACGCGTTTCAAGGCGCGTTAAATCAATTTGGTGGCGATGAAAAGGCTCCAGCAGCGCATGCAGCGTCCCCGGCTGGTTGCGCATGGCAACCACAATAGAGGTTTTATCCTCTCCTGCCATGGGCACATCCTGGTTGCCAATAATCAAAAACCGCGTGGAGTTATCCGGGCTGTCTTCAATTTTTTCGGCAATGTGCTCAAGCCCATAAAGCTTGGCCGCCATATCACCTGCAATCGCCGCACTATGCCACTCGGTTTTGACTAACTTGGCCGCTTCCGCATTAGAGGAAACCGGCACGCGCTCCGCATGGGGATAGTGAGCATCCAGCCATTTACGGCACTGGGCAAACGACTGCGGGTGCGAGTAAATACGCGAGACCTTATCGCGGCGCGTCGTTTCACTGACCAGCAAATGGTGGTGAATACGCAGTACTACTTCGCCACAAATTTTAATCGAGGAATCCATAAAGGTGTCCAGGGTGTGATTAACCACCCCTTCGGTGGAGTTTTCCACCGGCACGACGCCGTAGTGTGCGGCCCCCGCCTCTACTTCACGAAATACCTCGTCGATGGCTGCCATGGGCAGGCTAACAGCGCTTTCACCAAAGTGCTTGAGCGCCGCCTGTTGCGTAAAGGTACCTTCAGGGCCTAAGTAAGCAACTTTTACCGGCTGCTCAAGTGCCAAACACGCCGACATGATTTCGCGAAACAGCCGCGCCATCTCTTCTGAATCGAGTGGCCCCTTATTCAACGCCATAATGCGCCGAAGCACCTGCGCCTCTCGCTCAGGGCGATAAAACACCGCATCTTTATCTTCAGCTAGCTTGACATGGGCCACCTGCTGGGCACAGCTGGCGCGTTCACTGATCAGGTTCAGAATATCGCTATCGAGCTGATCGATACGCTGGCGCAACTCATCCAGATTGATCGACGTGTCGGACATGGTGATTTAGCCCCTTGTTTTTTCAAAATCGGCCATAAATGCAATTAGGGCATCTACCGCAGACTCAGGCACCGCGTTGTAAAGGCTGGCACGCATACCGCCCACGCTGCGATGACCTTTCAAATTAAGCAGTCCCGCCGCATCGGCCTGCTGTAAAAACGCTTTATCCAGTGCCGAATCGGCCAGTACAAAGGGCACGTTCATGCGCGAACGGTTGGCTTTAGCAATTGGATTGCTATAAAGCTCGCTGGCATCAATCGCTGCGTAAAGTTTATCTGCCTTACGCTGATTGATAGCGTCCATCGCCGCCAATCCGCCAATATCGTCCTTCAGCCACTGAAACACCAGCCCGGCTAAATACCAAGCGTAAGTGGGGGGCGTATTGACCATCGAACCAGCGTCCGCCAGCATTTGATAATCAAATAGCGAAGGTATATTGGCCCTAGCTTTACCTAGCAGGTCGTCACGCACCACCACCAGCGTTAACCCGGCGGGGCCAATATTTTTCTGTGCCCCAGCGTAGATAACGCCAAATTCGCTAACGTCGATGGGTCCAGACAGAATGTTCGACGACATATCGCAGACCAGCGGCACGTGAGCACCATCGGCACGCTGAATATGCGGCGTATAATCAAATTCCAAGCCACCAATTGTCTCGTTAGAGGTGTAGTGCAAATAGGCAGCATCTGCGCTCACCCGCAGTTCGTCTTGTGCGGGTACCGCCGTATGACCGTTGGACTCACTGCTGGCAACCACATGGCAATCAAAACCAAGGTGCTTGGCCTCATTGAGCGCCTTCTTGCCCCAGATGCCGGTCTGAATAAAATTGCCTCTACCGCCTTGACCCAACAGGTTCATCGGCAGCATGGCAAACTGCAAGCTGGCCCCGCCCTGTAGAAACAGCACGCGGTAGTTATCCGGCACGCCCAACAGATGACGAAAGTCGGCTTCGGCACGCTCGGCAATGGCAATAAATTCATCGCTGCGGTGGCTCATTTCCATTACTGAAAGGCCGCGCCCCTGGTAGTCCAGCAACTCTTCCCGGGCGCGCTCCAGCACGGCCACTGGCAGGGCCGCTGGCCCTGCGCAGAAATTATAGTGACGTGTCATCAGTCCCCGTTTCCTGTGCATCATCGGATGTTTTATTCGCCTGTGCGTCTTCAAGGCTGCTTTCTTCAGGGTCACCCGCTCCTTCAAGAGCGCTTAGCTCGTCGCTCTCTTCCGGTTCATCAACGCGCACCGTCTTGACCAGCTTCTCCTCTTTGCCAAGACGAATCAGCATCACGCCCTGGGTATTCCGTGATGTGGTCGAGACCTCTTCCACACGGGTACGCACTAGCGTGCCGCGGTCGGTGATCAGCATCATTTCATCGCTGTCATAGACCTGCATCGCCGCCACGAGCGAACCGTTACGCTCGCTGGTTTGCATGGCGATGACACCCTGGCCACCACGACCACGCAGCGGGAATTCTTCCAGGCGCGTGCGCTTGCCGTAACCATTCTCACTGGCGGTCATAATGTAGATCTGACCAACGGCGGTCTCGGCTACAGTGCTCTCTTGGGCACCGTCTTGCGTTTCCCCTTCGGCATCCGCCTCGGCGTCGATCTGCTGGCTTTTAGGAATAATCAGGCTAATGACTTCCGCGTCGCCGGCTAGGCGCATACCACGCACCCCGCGGGCAGTACGCCCCATGGCGCGGGCTTTGCCCTCTTCAAAGCGAATCGCCTTGCCGTTAGACGACAGCAGCATGGCATGGTCATTACCCGTGGTAATCGCCGCACCAACTAAGCGGTCACCCTCTTCCAGGTCAATGGCAATCAGGCCAACGCTGCGTGGGCGCGAGAACTGCTCAAGGCTAGTCCGCTTAACGGTGCCTTTGGCTGTAGCAAAGAAGATGTAGTTATCAGGGTTGTAGTCGCGCACCGGCAAGATGGCGTTGACCGCTTCACCTTCTTCAAGCGGCAGCATATTCACCAGCGGTTTACCCCGCGATCCACGGCTGGCGTTGGGCATTTCGTACACCTTCAGCCAGTACACTTTGCCGCGATTTGAGAACAGCAGCACGGTGTCATGAGTAGAGGCCACCAGCAGATGTTCAATCACGTCTTCGTCTTTCATGGCCGTTGCGGACTTACCGCGGCCACCACGGCGCTGAGCCTGATAATCCGACAGCGGCTGCGTCTTGGCATAGCCTGAACGCGACACGGTTACCACCATGTCCTCTTCGGCGATTAAGTCCTCCATCGACAAATCGAGGTGACTAGCCTGAATTTCAGTACGACGGTCATCGCCAAACTGATCACGCACCGCCCGCAGCTCTTCGCGAATCACTTCCATCAAGCGGTCAGCAGAGGCCAGGATCTCGGTTAGCTCGGCAATTTTCTCAAGAATGCTGAGGTATTCATCAAGCAGCTTCTCAGTCTCAAGTCCCGTCAAGCGATGCAGGCGTAGCTCAAGAATCGCCTGCGCCTGGGCAGGAGAAAGCCGATAAGAGGTGGCCGCGGTATTTAAACCAAAACCCTCTTCCAGCTCTTCTGGCTTGCAAGAAGTAGCCCCGGCCCGCTCTAACATGGCGGTCACCTGACCGGGCTGCCAAGTCTTGGCGAGCAGCTTTTCACGCGCTTCAGCCGCGTTGGGTGAGGCTTTGATCAGCTCAATCACTTCATCGATATTCGAGATAGCGACGGCCAAGCCTTCCAACAGATGCCCACGCTCACGGGCTTTTTTCAGCTCATACAGTGTGCGCCGGGTAACCACTTCGCGCCGGTGACGAATAAAGGCTTCCAGCATCTCTTTAAGATTGAGCGTGCGTGGCTGGCCATTTTCCAGCGCCACCATGTTAATCCCGAACACGTTTTGCAGCTGCGTTTGAGCAAACAGGTTATTGACCACTACTTCGCCGGACTCACCACGCTTGATTTCAATCACCACGCGCAGACCATCTTTATCCGACTCATCGCGCAGTTCGGCGATGCCTTCAATCTTCTTCTCTTTCACCAGCTCGGCGATCTTCTCGATCAACCGCGCCTTATTCACCTGATAAGGCAGTTCGGTGATGATGATGTGATCGCGACCGGTTTTGTCGTGGTGCTCAATGGTGTGGCAAGCGCGCACATAAATACGTCCACGGCCTGTACGATACGCCGACAAAATGCCCGCGCGGCCATTGATAATGGCACCGGTGGGGAAGTCAGGCCCGGGGATATACTCCATCAAGTCATCTACCGACAGCGTGTAGTCGTCGATGAGGGCCAAACAGCCGTCAATCACTTCACGCATATTGTGCGGTGGAATATTGGTCGCCATACCTACCGCGATACCCGACGAGCCGTTAATGAGCAGGTTGGGTACCTTGGTGGGTAATACGGCGGGGATACGCTCGGTACCGTCGTAGTTATCCACCCAATCGACGGTATCTTTCTCAAGGTCAGCAAGCAGTTCGTGGGCAAGGCGCGACATACGCACCTCGGTATAACGCATGGCGGCCGCGTTATCCCCATCAATAGAACCGAAGTTGCCCTGACCGTCGACCAGGACATGGCGCATCGAGAAGTGCTGCGCCATACGTACGATAGTGTCGTATACCGCGCTATCACCGTGCGGATGGTATTTACCGATGACATCGCCGACGACACGCGCCGACTTCTTGTACGGTTTATTCCAATCATTACCCAGTTCATGCATGGCAAACAGCACACGCCGGTGAACCGGTTTAAGGCCATCCCGCACATCTGGAAGCGCGCGGCCGATAATGACGCTCATCGCATAGTCGAGATACGACTGTTTAAGCTCGTCTTCAATATTGACGGGCAAGATTTCTCTGGCGATGTCACCCATGAAAGTCAGATCCTTTGCACTGCATTGGCACTGCGAGAGTTGAAAGCGCTGGTAAACACCGCTCTGAAATTACCATAGAGCGGCGCGCAAATACTGCGACATCATACCACCGCAAAAGCAGCAAGGGCAGCCAGGGAGCTCACCAAAGCCGTTTAGACGCTAAATGCCTCTTTCCCCAAGGTTAATGCAGCCAACGCTTCACGCACCTCGCCCTCGATTGCAGCGGCCTTATTGGCGCGCATATCGAGTAGCACGAAGGTTAAATCCGCACGGGCGATGACGGTGCCATCCTTACGCCCACCGTTTTTACGAACAATACGATGGTGGCAAAGCCCGCTGCGCTCACCAACGTCGATGATCCCGGTCATCACTTCCAAATCATCCCCTTGGCGGGCAGCGGCCAGATAATCAATGTTCAAATTGACGACGACGAATGCCCGCCCGGCCTGATGGAGCTCTTTGATCATCTCTGGGTGTTGATCAAAGAAGTCCCAGCGCCCTTCTTCCATAAACTCAAGATAGCGAGCGTTATTGACATGCCCATAGCCATCCAGATGATAGCCTCTAACGCGTAAATGAACTCGCGACAGCGATGCACTCATATCGACTCCTCTATAGTGATTGGCAACGATTCAATCAAACACAAGTTTGAAACACGTGCAACAGAGACGATTGGTGACAGCCGCTGGTAGGAATGCCCCGCTTTCGCCATAATGTGCCACCTTTTAAACAGGATTGGCTCCATGTGGTTTAAGCACTTGCATTTATACCGCCTGCACGACGCGCCCGAATTATCCAGCGATGAGCTCGCTAGCGCTTTACAAGAGCATGCCGCCAAACCACTCGGCAACGCCGACGCACGCCGCCTGGGCTGGACTGCACCTGCTGGACGTTTGGGCGCAGGGCAGCTTGTTCACGAAATTCAATCACATCGGCTGCTTTCAGCGCTGCGTCAAGAGCGCCTACTGCCCGCCTCTGTTGTAAAAGAGGAAGTCGATGAGCAGGTGGCGGATATTGAGGCCAGCGAAGGCCGCAAAGTGACCCGCAAAGAGAAGACCGCGTTAAAAGAGCAGGTAACCGAGAATTTATTGCCCCGCGCTTTTGTGCGTAGTCAGAAAATTGATCTTTGGTGGGACATTCGCGGCCAGATGATAGGCATCAATGCCAGTTCACGCACCCGCGCCGAAGATATTCTGGATTTGCTTCGCGAAACCCTGGGCAGCCTAAAAGTCACCCCACTGAGTTCACAGACGCTGCCTATTCGCGCCATGACCACTTGGCTAGGTGACGCGGCCAGTCGCCCGGCCGATCTTCAGCTTGGTGACCAGGTTGAACTCAAAGCTAAAGGTGATGACGGTGTACTGCGCGCTCGTCAGGTCGATTTAGACAGCGATGAAATTCAGCAACTGCTTGAGACCGGCCGCCAAGCCAGTAAACTCGCGATTAGCCTGGAAGGACGGCTAAGTTGTGTGTTACACGATGATTTGGCGCTGAAATCGTTGCGCTTTGGCGATGCCTTGATTGAAGAAGCCGATCACGCTGACGACGGAGACGACGCGCTTGCCCGTCTGGAAACAGACTTTATTCTAATGGCGCAGGCGCTATCTACCGATATTCCACGCTTGATAGAGTGGCTTGGCGGCGAGACACAGCGGGAACCCGCGACGCAGTAAGGGCTCTATAGTCATTCAAGACTGTTATCCGAAGTCGTCTTTTCGCCTCGATGTTATTAATCGATATTTACTATTTATCATCCAACGGTTCGCATGACTCATCACAACAACGCTACCAACGCCTCTACCGAGACAGACCCGTGGGCCGATATTCGGCCCTTTATGGATCATGAAGTGGCCGATGTGCTGGCCAGACTCTCACGGGACAACGAGCTGCTGGATGCACTGACCCGCTTTCGGCTGCCGCGCATGGCGCGCTGGGCACCATCCCTGGCGCGTGTTTTTGCCAGCCGTGCCGTACGTCGTGAAGTCAAAGACGTAACGACGGTTTATGAGTTTCAAATGCGTATTGCCCATTACATGGAGCGCATGATTCGCACCACCACGGATGCCTTTGAAGTTACCGGCCTCGACAAACTCGACGCCAACGGCGCTTACCTGTTCATAGGTAACCACCGCGATATCTCGCTGGATCCCGCGTTCGTCAACTATGCGCTGTATCAAGCAAACCGCGACACCGTGCGTATCGCGATCGGTGACAATCTGCTTAAAAAGCCCTATGTCACAGATCTAATGCGGCTTAATAAAAGCTTTATCGTGCCACGCAGCGCCCGAGGTAAGCGGGCTATGCTGGCAGCATACCAGCAACTTTCCGCTTATATTCGCCATACCATTACCGAAGACCAGCACTCAATCTGGATGGCACAGCGGGAAGGGCGGGCCAAGAACGGCATCGATCACACTGAGCCCGCCATTATCAAAATGTTGATCATGGCCAGGCGAGCCGCAGAACGAGACATGGTATTTGGCGAGGCAATTGCTGAGTTAAAGCTGGTGCCGGTATCGATTAGCTATGAATACGACCCCTGCGATGTCCAAAAAGCCCAGGAGCTGCACGATATCGACACACTGGGTAGCTACGCTAAAAGTGAGTTTGAAGATATTCGCTCCATTGTAGCCGGCATTACCGGCTCCAAAGGGCGTGTACGGCTGCACTTTGGCACACCGGTAGGTTCTGATATGGCCACGCCCGACGAAGTCGCTGCTGAGATTGACCGCCAGGTGATTGGTGGCTATCGACTGTTCCCCAGCCATTATTTGGCTTTAGAGGCGCTGGGCGAAGCACCGGAGCTGGTGGCACGCAAAGCCATCACTCGACAAGACCGTGAACGCTTTAATGCCCGGCTTGCCGAAGTGCCGGAGCCTCTGCGCCCCTACTGGCTTGCCCAGTACGCGAACCCTGTTAAACACAAGGCAGGGCGACTAACGCTCTAAATCAGCGTTTTAAGCTGCCATTTTAATAACGGGCAATTCATGCCCGTTGGCGGAAAAAATGCTATGGTCGACGCATTGATTGGTTTCGCATGGCGCTGTCGTCAATTGCGATCCTAAGGAGACCCCCATGTCCGGTTCAGAAATTCAGAAAACACGTATCATCAACGAGCTACGTGGCTTTATTCGTAAGCTGCTGCAAGATCCAAAGATCCTTGAGCAATCACTGGCGATTGCCAGAGAACAGCTGACCGAAGGCAATAGCCCTGCGGTGATGGCGCGGATTGCCAACGAAATTTCCGATACCACCAGCGTGCATATACCGGAAGACCCGGCTGAACACTCTGAGGCTGATAAGCTCTTTTTAGAACTGCTGCGTGAAGTCGTTCAAGAAGAGCAAGCGCTTTATTAATCGTTGCTAGGACGTAACGGTATCGGCGAAGCGTTTAGCGACTTCGCCGTCTTTTTTACTATCGCCTGACCGGCACCCTTATTCACTCGGAATTAACCTTCACCATGTCTACTACCGCCACGCGCAACATTTTGGTGACTAGCGCGCTCCCTTACGCCAACGGAGCCATTCACCTCGGTCACTTACTTGAGTATATCCAGACTGATATCTGGGTACGTTTCCAGAAAAGCCGTGGCCAGCAGTGCTACTACGTATGTGCCGATGACGCCCATGGCACCGCCATTATGCTGCGTGCCGAGCAGGAAGGTATTACCTCTGAAGCCCTGATTGAGCGGGTTTCCAACGATCACCAAACAGACTTTGCCCGTTTTGGCGTTGGGTTCGACAATTACCACTCGACCCACTCCGCTGAAAACCGCCACTTCAGCGAAATGATTTATAAGCGCTTACGGGATAAAGGCCATATTGCCACCCGTGATATCGAGCAGATGTTTGACCCCCAGAAAGGCCTGTTTCTGGCTGACCGTTTTATTAAAGGCACCTGCCCTAAATGTGGCGCTGAAGACCAGTATGGCGATAACTGCGAAAAGTGCGGCGCTACCTATACTCCCGCCGACTTGATCAACCCCGTTTCAGCCATTTCAGGCGCAACGCCCGAAGTACGTACATCGACCCACTACTTCTTTAAACTGCCTGACTTTGCCGACTTCCTGCAGGGCTGGATTGACGACGGCCATGTGCAGCCGCAAATCCGCAATAAGCTGATGGAGTGGTTTGAGTCTGGCTTTAACGAGTGGGATATTTCCCGGGATGCGCCCTACTTCGGCTTCGAAATTCCCGATGCCCCGGGCAAATACTTTTATGTCTGGCTGGATGCGCCAATTGGCTATTTGGCCAGCTTCAAGAACTTGTGTGACCGCGAAGGTATCGACTTCGACAGCTACTGGAACAAAGGCTCTGATGCCGAGGTATATCACTTTATCGGCAAAGATATCGTCTACTTCCACGCGCTCTTCTGGCCCGCCATGCTACATGGCGCGGATCTGCGCACCCCCACCGCCGTCAACTGCCACGGTTTCCTGACGGTAGACGGCGCCAAGATGTCGAAATCCCGCGGCACCTTTATTAAAGCCGCCACCTACGCCGACCATCTCAACCCGGAATACCTGCGCTACTACTTTGCCGCCAAGCTTACTTCCAAAGTTGATGACCTGGATCTGAATTTGGACGATTTTGCCGCGCGGGTAAATTCAGATTTAGTCGGCAAGGTGGTCAACATTGCCAGCCGCTGCGCCGGTTTTGTTAAAAAGCTCGGCAGTGGCAGCCTCTCAAGCCACTGCGCTGAGCCACAGATGGTCGCCCGCTTTATTGCCGCCGGTGATGATATTGCCGAAGACTTTGAAGCCCGGGAATTTAGCCGGGCAATGCGCAAAATTATGGAACTGGCGGATGAAGCCAACACCTATATTGCTGATAAAGAACCCTGGGCGCTGGCCAAGCAGGATGGCCGTGACACAGAGGTGCTTGAGATATGCTCGGTAGGCATTAATCTGTTCCGCCAGTTGATGGTTTATTTGGCTCCTGTGGTACCCGCCATGGCTGAAGAGGCCCGTGTTTTTCTTAACGTTGAGTCGCTGGACTGGCACACTCGTCAAAGCGTACTCACTGATCACCCAATCAATAAATTCAAACCGCTGATGACACGCGTTGAACGCGATAAAATCGATGCCATGATTGAAGCGTCGAAGGAAGATCTCGTGGAAGAGCAAAAATTGAAAGAAGCGCCCAAAGGCCCGCTGGCGGAAGAGCCTATCGCCGAGGAAATCGACTTTGCCGCCTTTGCTAAAGTCGACCTGCGCATTGCGCGTATTGCCAAAGCCGAATACGTAGAAGGCGCCGACAAACTGCTGCAATTGACCCTCGACCTGGGTGGCGAAACCCGCAACGTCTTCTCCGGCATTCGCTCCGCCTACGCCCCGGAAGCCCTGGAAGGCCGCTTAACGGTCATGGTCGCCAACCTGGCTCCGCGCAAAATGCGCTTCGGCGTATCGGAAGGCATGGTGCTGGCCTCTGCTAACGAAGATGGCATCTACCTGCTCTCTCCCGATGCAGGTGCCGAGCCGGGTCAGCGGGTAACCTAACCCGTCGCATAAGCGGTAAGCAGGTTAAAGGGCAGAGACTCAAAAGCGCTCTGCCCTTTGCATTTTTATTATAGCGGCAATTTTATTCAAACTTCCTCCTGCATAGGTTTTTCACACATCAAACTTCCTTGCCTCCCACTAGCCAGCGCCGCCTTTTCTTCGCACAATACGCTGTCATGAGTGAGTTATTTATCATTTTGATCAGCACTGCCCTGGTCAACAACTTCGTACTGGTTCAGTTCTTGGGCCTATGCCCGTTTATGGGCGTCTCCAATAAACTGGAGTCGGCCATGGGCATGTCCCTGGCCACTACCTTTGTGCTGACTCTGGCATCGGCCGCTAGCTTCGTGGTTTATCACGGCCTGCTTGTGCCGCTGGATGTAACCTACCTGCGTACCATTAGTTTTATCGTGGTGATCGCCGCCGTGGTGCAGTTTACCGAAATCATGGTGCGCCAACTGAGTCCGCTGCTGCACCAGGTGCTGGGCATTTTCCTGCCGCTGATCACCACCAACTGCGCGGTATTGGGTGTAGCCCTGCTGTCGTTAAACCGTGAATTAAGCTTTTTCCACACCATCCTTTATGGATTGGGCGCAGCACTGGGCTTCTCGCTTATTTTGGTGCTGTTTGCCGCGATGCGCGAACGTTTAGCGGGGGCGGATATTCCCAAACCCTTCCAAGGCGCCGCGATTGCTATGGTCACCGCCAGCCTTATGTCGTTAGCATTTTTAGGGTTTTCAGGGTTGGTGCAGGGATGAAGGCAGCGCGCAATGAATAGCATCATTGGAATCCTCAGCGCCGTCGCGGTATTAACCGGCTTGGGTATCGGTTTTGGCGCCCTGCTGGGCTTGGTGAGCGAGCGCTTTAAGCGCGAAGATAACCCGCTAGTTGAGCAAATTGATGCGCTACTGCCGCAAACCCAGTGCGGCCAGTGCGGCTACCCAGGCTGCCGCCCTTACGCTGAAGCCATTAACCAGGGTGATGCGCTGAATAAATGCCCTCCGGGTGGCGAAGCGACGATTCACGCCCTTGCCGATCTTCTCGGGCGCGACCCCGAGCCCCTGGATGGCGAAGCGCAAAGCGAAGCCAAGGTGGCATTTATTCGCGAAGCGGAGTGCATTGGCTGCACCAAGTGCATCCAGGCCTGCCCGGTCGATGCGATTATCGGCGCGGCTAAATTAATGCATACCGTGATTGAAGACGAGTGCACCGGCTGCGATCTCTGCCTTGACCCCTGCCCCGTGGACTGTATCGATATGCTGCCACGCTCAGCCCCGCTCACCCAGTGGCAGCCGGTAGTGGCGCACTCATCAAACATGATTGCCAGCGACCGCCAACCCGCTTCAGGGGTGTCTTGATGTCGAACGCCTTTGACTTCCCGGGAGGGATTTACCCCCCCGAACGCAAACAGCGTTCAAACCAATCCGCGCTGATTGAAGCGCCACTGCCCCGCCGGGTCACTCTCCCCCTTCAGCAGCACAGCGGTCAGCCAGCGAAGCCCTGTGTGGCGCAAGGAAATGCGGTAAAAGTGGGCAGCGTGATTGCCAAACGTGAAGGTATGGTCTCTAGTGCCCTGCACGCCAGTATTAGCGGTACGGTGAGCGAGGTTAGCACTACCCAAATCAGCATTGAGGGTGACGGGCAAGATGAGTGGCTTAGACTGCCACCATTGGTGTGGCAAAATGTCGAACCCCACGCGCTGCTTGAGCGTTTAAACGAGAGCGGCATCGTCGGCTTAGGTGGCGCCGGGTTTCCCACCCATATTAAAGCGCGGGTGGTCGAACAACATACGATTCACACCCTGGTGATTAACGCCGCCGAGTGCGAGCCCTATATCACCGCCGATGATCTTACCCTGCGCCACTACGCTAACGAGGTGCTTGAAGGCGCACAGATAATCGCCAAACTGTGTGGCGCGCAGCATATCGTTATTGGCATCGAGGATAACAAACCCGAGGCCATTGACGCGCTGAAGCAAGCCCTAACCAATAGTCAGCCAGTCCCCGTCGAGCTGGCCGTGATCGCCACCCGCTACCCCAGCGGCGGCGAACGACAACTGATTAAAAAACTGCTAGACCTCAACGTACCCAGTGGCGGGCTGCCTGCTGATGTTGGCGTGCTGTGCCACAACCCAGGCACGCTACTGGCGATACTACACGCAGTGCGCGATGGTCAGCCGCTGGTTTCCAGGGTGGTCACGCTGACTGGAGAGGCCATCACCCAGCCCGGCAATCGCTGGGTGCGTCTGGGCACATCGGTTAGAGAGCTGCTGGAGCAGGCAGGGTTAAATACCCCAGAGTTACACCAAGTGATTCAAGGTGGCCCCATGATGGGCGCGCCACTGCTAACGCTCGATACGCCGGTCACTAAGCTTACCAACTGCTTAATCGCGGCCACGCTTGAAGAGTTACCGCCGCCCCCAGCAGAATCGCCCTGCATTCGCTGCGGTGAGTGTGAAAGCGTTTGCCCGGTAGCACTGCTGCCCCAACAGCTGCACTGGTACGCCCGCGCTCAGGATGATGCCAAGCTTGAGCGCTACCACCTATTTGATTGCATTGAGTGCGGTGCCTGCAGCTACGTCTGCCCCAGCCATATTCCGCTCGTGGTGGATTACCGGGAAGCTAAAAGCCGGTTACGCCTGCAGCGAATTGAGACAGCAAAAGCGGAGCACGCCAAGCACCGTTTTGAGTTTCGCCAAGCGCGGCTTGCTCGGGAGGAGGCTGAGAAACAGGCACGCAAGCAAGCCCGCCAGGCGCAGCAGCGGCGCCCTTCTAACACTGCCGCAACCAACAGCGAAAAGGTCGACTTACGCGGTCTGCGCATCGCCCATGCCGCCGCCAAAGCATCGGTCAAAAAGGCTGAAAAAACCCTGGCGCGCGTCGCTCAGGAAGATCCTAAACAATCCCTGGATGACTTAGAAATGCAGCTTGCCACCGCCCAGGAGAACTTGAAAGCAGCCGAGTTGCAGCTTGCCCAGGCGCGCGAACAGCAGTCTAGCGAGGAGTCGCCATGAGCATGATGCACGCCTCAGGCGTTAAAGATGCCATGACGGCAACCGCGGTGCCACCAACGGCAAGCTTAATGCGCTGGGTAATTGCAGCAACCCTGCCAGGCATCGCCACCATGAGCTACTTCTTTGGCCTTGGAGTTATCAGCAATGTACTGTTAGCCGCCGCTTTTGGTATTGCGCTTGAAGCCGCCGTGCTACGGCTACGCAAGCGCCCCATTCGTGTGACGCTGAATGACTCAAGTGCCCTGCTTACCGGCGTTTTGCTGGGCACGTCACTGCCACCCGCTAGCCCCTGGTGGCTTGTCGGCGTGGGTATGATCGCGGCAATTGTAGTCGCCAAGCAGCTATACGGCGGCTTGGGGCATAACCCGTTTAACCCCGCCATGGTGGGCTATGCGCTGCTATTGGTGTCGTTTCCTACCTACATGACGCTATGGGCACCGCCCCAGGAAATGCTACCTAATGATTTATGGGCGCAAATCACCGGAACTCTACCGACCGCCCAACTAGATAGTTTGAGCGGCGCAACACCGCTAGATGCTTTTAAGCACAAAGGGGACGCCGTGCTTGCCAGCGAGTTTTGGGCGGCTAACCCACTGCCGAATGGAACCCTAACTGCCTGGCGATGGGTAGCACTTGCTTGGCTAGTAGGTGGTGTGGTGTTGTTAGCGAAGCGGATTATTAGTTGGCATATTCCGATCGCGATGCTTGGCAGCCTAGTACTACTGGACACGCTGTTTTATCTCAGCGACCCCAGCCACTTTGCTTCACCGCTGTTTCACCTGCTCACCGGGGCAACGCTATTCGGGGCGTTCTTTATTGCCACCGACCCGGTCTCCGCTGCCACCAGCCAACGCGGCAAACTTATTTATGGCGCGGGGATCGGTGCGCTGGTTATCATTATTCGCACCTTTGGCGGCTACCCCGATGCTGTGGCGTTTGCGGTCTTACTGATGAACCTGTGCGTACCATTACTGGATATATATAGCGTGCCGCGGCCCACTGGCCAGCAAAAAGCTTCACCGGGTAAGCCAGGAGAACAGCCATGACGCTGCTCCAGGCCATGCGGCGTGGCGCCTTCGCGCTGGGCACCTTTGCACTGATTACCGCCGGCAGTGTCGCGCTTACCCGCGCGCTAACCGCCGAACGTATAGAGACACATCAGTTGGCTTACCAACACCGCCAGTTGCAGGAAGTACTGCCCCAAGCGCTGGCGAATACCCCCGTCACCCAGGTACTGGAGAGCACCTTTACCCTTCCCAACCCACAAGCGCTAGGGCTGGCGAGTGATAGCCAAGGCTGGTGGGTAAGTGGCAGCGAGAACAATAACCCGAGCCGAAACGGAAGCAGCGCAGTGATCTTGCCGGTGGTAACCCGCCAGGGATATAACGGCAAAATCCACCTACTGATTGGCATTGATGAGCACCAGCGTATCAGCGGCGTGCGCGTTACCCAGCACCAGGAAACGCCTGGGCTAGGCGATGACATTGAGCGCAGCCGCAGCGACTGGATCACCCGGTTTAATGGTTTAAGGTTAGATAGCTTGCCACCAGAAGGCTGGGCGGTAGCTAAAGATGGCGGTCACTTTGATGCGTTCACCGGTGCAACGATTACGCCCCGAGCCGTGGTCAACGCTGTCCATAAAGCGCTTCAGTACGCCGCCGATACACCGCTACCGATGTCATTTGAGGAGCCCACCTTATGAGCCAGTGGCGCGAACTAGCCCAAAGCGGCCTTTGGTCGAATAACCCCGCGCTGGTGCAACTGCTGGGACTTTGCCCGCTGCTAGCCGTGAGTGGAAATGTCGTCAATGCGCTGGGGCTGGCGCTGGCTACGCTACTGGTAATGGTAGGCGCCAGCACGGCGATTTCGCTGATTCGTCACCAGGTGCCCAGCGCGGTGCGCTTGCCCGCTTTCGTAATGGTAATTGCAGCTTTTGTTACCTGCGCTGAACTGCTCATGGCCGCCTACGCCTACCCGCTCTATCAGGTATTGGGGATTTTTATTCCGCTGATCGTGACCAACTGCGCCATTCTTGGCCGAGCCGATGCATTTGCTTCCCGCCAGCCGGTGCTTCCAGCGGCCATTGATGGCTTTATGATGGGGTTGGGTTTTGCTGCGGTACTGGTGTTACTTGGCGCTCTGCGCGAGTTGCTGGGCCAAGGCACGCTGTTTAGCGATATGGCGCTACTGTTTGGGCCGCAAGCGGCCAGTTGGCAGCTGACGATTGCCGACGACTACCAGTTCCTGTTTTTCGTGCTGCCGCCCGGCGCGTTCTTTGTGGCGGGCCTGTTAATCGCGCTGAAAAACGTTATCGATCAACGCAATGCTGCCCGTGCCAAGCCAGTCGCGGCAGCACCCCGAACTGAGCGCCGCGTACGGGTTACCGGCACGATTAAATAGTTGGCAAGATGCCGAAAGTACACATGTAAGCAACTGCTTGTATTTATAACGCGTATTTATTAAGAGACCCGCCATGAATGCCCAAAAGCGTCATGAAATCTTTGCTCGCCTTCAGGCAGAGAACCCGCACCCCACCACCGAGCTTAATTGGAACACGCCCTTTGAGCTGCTGGCTGCCGTACTGCTTTCTGCTCAAGCCACCGATGTAGGCGTCAACAAAGCCACGGCGCGGCTCTACCCGGTCGCTAACACACCCCAAGCGATCATTGATTTAGGTATCGATGAGCTTAAAGCGCATATCAAAACCATCGGCCTGTACAACACCAAAGCCGAAAACCTGATGAAAACCTGCCATATCCTCGTTAATCAGCACGGTGGCGAAGTGCCCGACACCCGCCAAGCGTTGGAAGCCTTACCCGGCGTAGGCCGTAAAACTGCCAATGTGATTCTCAACACGGCATTTGGTCAGCCCACCATGGCGGTGGATACGCATATTTTCCGGGTATCCAATCGCACCGGCATCGCTAAAGGCAAAGATGTCGTTGAGGTGGAGCAAAAACTGCTGCGCCATGTGCCAAAAGGGTTTCTGCACGATGCTCACCACTGGCTAATTCTGCACGGCCGCTACACCTGTATCGCGCGCAAACCCCGCTGTGGTAGCTGCATTATCGAGGATCTGTGCGACTATAAAGACAAAACCGAACTTGCTTAACGGCTAGCAGCCTGTCGGGCTTGACCGATCGTCGCGAGAAGCACGGATTTTGAGCCAAATTTATCGATCGATTGAGGCGAATAGCGCGCTATTTAACGAAATCGATCGAATAAAGTTGGCCAAAATACCGGGATTCGCAGTAGATCAGTGTTAAGTCCGACAGGCTGCTAGGCCATCAAGTCGAACTCATCAGCAACTGGCGGTAAGCCTCACGCCAAGCGGGCCACTCCCAAGCGGTAGTATCAAGTAGTTCAGGGCGAGTCGCTGGATCGTTAAGCCAAGCACTGAGCCGGTCGTAAAGCCCTTCCCGGGTACCGTCATAGCGATAGGCAGGCGGATAAAGCGCCGGGAAGCAGAGCCGATCAGGCACCAGCGGCAACGCCCCGCGCTGGGCCGCCTCCATGATCGCCAACCCCTGAAATTCATGCCAAGTGGTCGAAACCACAATATCCGCGCTATCCAACAACTCACGGTAGGCCTCCTCCGGCTGTGGCTCCCAAGCCACAATATGCTTGGCTAAGCGCTGCTCGGCCTCGGCAAAAATAGCGGGGACTTGGCGGAAACGCTGACCAAGCACCGCCAGTTCAAACGCTACACCGGCTTCGCTTAACGCAAACAACACGGTGAAGAAGTCGTCGGGATTTTTGTCATACTCCCAGCGGTGATTCCAGATAATTCGCTGTGGCACCATTTTTTGAAAAGCCGTTTGCTGGCAAGGTGCTAAGTTTTTAGATGCTAAGTTTTCAAGCTCTACGTTTTCAGGTGCTAAGTTTTCAGGGGCTGTGCTATCAGGAATGGGCACCGGCAATACCATAGCCCGCTCGCGTATCGCTTCTAATGGCTTAGCTGCCGGAAGGTTTTCCGGCATTTTTTTCAAAAAAGCTCGCGCGCCATCAATAAAGGAGTCACGGTTATAGGCGCTGTTAAACACCACGCTATCCGCCGCCAGCGCCGTATAGAGATTGACCATTTTGGCCTCTACTTGTGGCATTTGATCGCTCGACTCAGGATAGGCGAACTGGTTTTCATGAAAGTAGACAACCTTTTTTGCTCGACCCAGATGCGGGAACAGCCCTACCAGCGTTGCCAGATCAACCATCGAAGTGGCTAGCACTACATCAAACGACTGGCTGAGAGTATCGTGCTCTTTGAGCATCCAGCTCAGCGGATTGCCACGAATACGCCAAGCAAAATGTCGTGGCGGCAGGCTCAACTGCGTCCACGACACCTCCTCAAGCTGCGCCATTAAACTTTGTGCCCAGTAGCGATGGCTCACCGCCTCGTAGGCAGATAACAGGAGAACGCGCATTTACAGCCCTAACAGCCAGATCAGTGGAACGCCATAACATGTTAAGCAATGGCACAGAGGTGTGCAGTGTAACAAAGCGCGCTTACTAGGCTTTGTACGAAAACTGCCTGCGCTCGACAATACTGCGTTAAAAATCGCCTCGTGCGCGAGTCCGATCGAAATGCTCATTTACACCCCGTAAACTCCGCTTTCTCGTTGATTTTTGCCTTGTCTAGTCTTCGCTCGCCGACTTTTCGTGCAAACCCTAGCTCTTTTGCAATAGCACCCTGAACTTGCATGCATTCGGCCAAGGTCGTCTTGGCTGACCTGTTAGATCTATCTAGACTGCATCCATGCAGCTTTAAAACAAATAAACGTTAAAACAAATAAAAGCAGGAGAGCTCCATGGCTAAAGTGCTCGTCGTCGATGACGAACCCAACATTGTTTTATCGCTAGAATTCCTGATGGAGCAAGCAGGGTTTGAGGTCGTCACTGCCGAAGATGGTGAACAGGCCCTGGCAAGAGTGAATGATAGCCAGCCTGATCTACTGCTACTTGATATTAGCTTGCCGGGGATTAGCGGTTTTGACGTTTTAGAGCGACTGCGGAGCGAAGCGGCTACCGCCCAGCTCCCCATTATTATGTTGACCGCTCACGGGCGTGACGTTGAGCGGGAAAAAGGCATGGCGCTGGGCGCCGATGATTACATCACCAAGCCCTTCTCTACTCAGTCGCTGGTCGAAAAAGTCAAAGCGCTACTGATTGAGGAGCAGCCATGACCCGAGGCGGGCTGCCCAAGCGTCAGCGCCTGATTGGCCTCTGGTTGCTACTTAGCGGCATCAGCCTGCTGGGTGGAGCCATTTTCGCCGCTTGGCTGGATGCCAAGCTTGCTCCCACAGGCGTAACGCGCATCGCTCTCTGGCTAGGCAGTTTCTCCGGTGGCGCGACGATTTTTTTAGTCGGTTTGCTGCTTGAGCGCATGCTGTTTACCCCGCTGCGCCATTTACAGGTGCAGCTGGCACGCCTGGTCGCCAACCCGGACGCCCGAGACGAGCACCCACCCGAAGGTTGGTTAAAAGGATTGGGGCCCGACCTACGTCGAGTACGCGAAAGCTGGCGATCAGATCGCAGTCGCCTTGCCACTGCCCACGCTGACGGCGCCCGCAGCGCTGCACGTATTCGTCAGGAGCTGGAAACGCTGCTGCAAGTGCTCGAAACACCGCTGCTACTGTGTGATCACCACCGCCGGCTCATGCTGTTCAATCAGGCAGCCGAGGACTTCTTTGAGGGTAATACCGGGTTAGGGCTGGGTAAACGCCTGGAGGCGCTGCTGCCAGTAGTAAGCTTACAGCAAATGCTCGGTCAACTGCCTAATGACGGCTCCCCGCGGGAGTTACTCGCTCCCTGTGATGACCGCTGGCTCAAAGTCATTTTACGCCGCGTACCGGGTAGCGATGGCGAAACACTGCTGACTTTTAGTGACGCCACCGCCTCTTGGTCGAGCGAAATGGGCGTTAGAGCGGAACTGGCGGCCATGCTGACCCCGCTTCGCCAGCATACCGCCAGCCTGACCAGCGCTGCTGATGCGCTGATACAGCTGCGCGATCAAAATGACGCCAGTACATCCTCTTTACGCCAGCGTTTTGAGCGGGTAATCCACGAGGAAGGCGTTACGCTTGGCGACAACGTGGCTAAAATCGGCCAGCTACTCGACGACATGCAACACCAGGGCGAGCGCTTGACGCCCATGTGGTCAAACGATTTCTGGCAAGCGTTGGATGAGCGTCTTGATCCGGAGCACCGCCTAATCACCCCGGTGGGCATGCCAGCCTGGTTTAAAGGCGACGCTCCGGCACTCATTGCGCTGTTCGACTCTTTAGTCAAACACCTCAATACCCATCTGCCTGACAGTGGCTTTGAGGGTGAGATGTGCCTGGGCAATAAGCGCGTCTATCTCGACCTTATTTGGCGTGGCAAAGCAATCCCTGAACACGAACTGGCGGAGTGGCGCCAGCAGCCGCTAAACTCCCTGCCATTGACGCCAAGCGTCGCGGATGTGCTGCGTCAACACGCCAGCGACATCTGGAGCCTTGCCGACGATGACGGCGTTCATTCACGCCTGCGACTCCCCCTGCCCGCCATGGAGCGCGTCGGCGCCCCACGCGAAACCGCCCCGCCGCGCCCTGAATTCCATGACTTTGGCATTGCCGACCTGCCTCCACCAGATGAAGCGCTGGCCAGCCGAACACTGCGCAGCCTGGAAATAGTCGCCTTTGATACGGAAACCACCGGGCTTGAGCTACGCCGAGGCGACACCGTCATCAGTCTTGGCGCCTGCCGCGTGGTCAACGCCCGTTTATTGGCAAGCGAGGTCTTCGATCAAAAAGTTGATCCGCAGCGGCCGATCCCGCCGGCTAGCACCGCGATTCACGGCCTTACCGATGCCGATGTGATCGGTGCGCCACCGCTGGATATTGTGCTTACCCGCTTTCGTGATTATGTCGGCGAAGCTGTCTTGCTGGCCCATAATGCCGCCTTTGATCTACTTGCCATTAGCCACAAAGGGGTCGCCTTTGATATCCCTGTGATCGACACCCTGCTGATTTCACGGGCACTTGACGAAGCACTCGACGGGCATGATTTGGATAGCCTTGCCCAGCGCTACGATCTGGCTTTTCCACCAGGGACACGCCACACTGCATTAGGCGATGCCCGCGTCACCGCCGAGCTATGGCTAGCCCTACTGCCACGCTTAGAAGCCCGCGGCGTCGATACGCTTGAGCAGTTGTTAGCGCTGCAAGCCAACGCCTTCGACCGACAGGATGCCAGCGCCTGATGAAACCTTTCGGTATGAAATCACGCCAAACAGAGCGCCTAATGGCTCTGGTGGCGATTGCCCTACTACTGTTCTGCCCGCCGCTGATTATCGTGGTGGATCGCCTTCCCGCGTTTAGCGTGGGCTGGCTACCGCTCTATCTATTTATCGCCTGGGCTGGGGTGATCGGCTTAACCGCCTGGCTGATGGAACAGCGTGCAGGCCGCTAACCATGCGTAGTGAGGCGATTATCCTCGGCACCGCTTTTGGCTACTTGGCGCTGCTGTTTGTGGTCGCCGCCTGGGGCGACCGGCGGGCAGAGCAGGGTCGTTCCATCATTGGCTCGCCAACGGTCTATGCCCTTTCTATTGCTGTTTACTGCACGGCCTGGACGTTCTACGGCAGCGTAGGGCGCGCCACTGAGTATGGCCCCAGTTTTATGCTCATCTATCTGGGGCCGACGCTGGCGATGCTGTTGGCCCCTTTTGTTATACGCAAGATGGTGCGCATTGCAGCGCGGCAACGGATCACCTCAATTGCCGACTTTATCAGTGCCCGCTACGGCAAAAGCACCAGTTTAGGCGCACTGGTTGCCCTAATGGCGCTGATTAGCATCACCCCCTATATTGCCCTGCAGTTAAAAGCCATCACTGTTAGCCATGCGGTACTGATCAATTATCCCCGCGCGGCCGACACTACGTTGGTGGATGAACACTTCTGGATGGATAAGTCCCTCTGGGTCGCCCTGGTGTTAGCGGTGTTTATTATTCTGTTTGGCACACGCCACCTGGATGCCAGCGAGCGCCATGAAGGCATGGTGGCAGCGATCGCCGTGGAATCTATCGTTAAGCTGGTAGCCTTTATGGCCGTTGGCGTGTTCGTGGTGTTTGTGATGTTTGAAGGCCCCGCCGCGCTGTTTGCCCAGGTAGCGGCCACGCCGGCCCTTGTCGATAGCATGCGGTTGAATAGTGTTCCTGGTGGGGTCACCGGCTGGGTGGGCATGCTGGTGCTGGCCTTTTTGGCCTTCTTAACTCTGCCTCGCCAATTCCAGGTATTGGTGGTGGAGAATGTCGATGAGCAGCACTTAGCCAGAGCAAGCTGGCTATTCCCCCTCTACATGCTGCTGATTAATCTGTTCGTTATTCCCATTGCGCTGGCTGGCCTGCTGTTAGGCGTAAGCGCAGGTGATCCAGACAGCTTCGTACTCACGCTGCCGCTCTCAGCTGGTTTAGAAGGGCTGCCGCTACTGGTCTTTATTGGTGGTTTGTCTGCGGCGACAGGCATGGTGATTGTGGAGACAATCGCGCTTTCCACTATGGTTAGCAATCAGTTGGTGATGCCACTGCTGCTGCGCTCACGGCGCCTGCACCTGAGTACCAAAGGGGAGCTTGCCGGCTGGCTGTTGGGTATTCGGCGCATCGCTATCGTGCTGATTCTACTGCTTGGCTATCTCTACCACGCGTTGATTGGTGACTCCTATAGTTTAGTGACGATTGGGCTGGTCTCCTTTGCCGGAGCGGCCCAGTTCGCCCCGGCGCTGTTAATTGGCCTGTATTGGCGCGGCGCTACTCGCCAAGGCGCCACTGTTGGCTTAATCGCCGGCTTCTTAATCTGGTGTTATACGCTGCTGCTTCCCGGGTTTGCCCAGTCCGGCTGGCTAGATGCTTCGCTGCTCACTGAAGGCCCCTGGGGAATTGCCTGGCTGATGCCCTATGGTTTATTCGGTCTGGAGAACTGGGATATTTACACCCATTCGTTGCTCTGGAGCATGTTGGCCAACGTGGGGTTATTGGTGGGTGTATCGCTATTTACCCGCCCCACGCCCCTTGAGCAAACCCAGGCGGCACTGTTCACCGAAGCGATGCACCCCAATTTGCAAACCACCTCACTATCTACATCACTATGGCGCGGGCAAACTACCCAGGGTGCACTCAAAGAACTACTCGTTCGCTATCTTGGCACCCCGACCACCCGCCGTGTATTTAGCCATAGCGGAGCCAAAAGCGCTTATGCAGCGGACGAGCCCGCCACCGCGGAGCTGATTACTCGCGCCGAACAGGCACTGGCGGGGGCGTTGGGTAGCTCCTCAGCGCGAGTATTGATCAACTCGGTGGTACGCGGCGAAGCACTGGATATTGAGTCGATTCTGAGCATTCTGGACACGACCTCACAAACTCTGGAGTACAACCGCCGCTTGGAGCAGAAGTCTCAGGAGCTGGTGCAAATTGGCGAAGAACTGCGTAGTGCCAATGAGCGCCTGCGTGAGCTGGATCGCTTGAAAGATGAGTTTGTCGCCATGGTCAGCCACGAGCTACGCACGCCGCTCACCTCGATTCGCGCCTTTGCCGAAATATTGCGCGATAGCAGCCAACTGCCTGATGAAAAACGTCAGCATTTTCTTGGCGTGATCGTCCACGAGAGCCAGCGCCTGTCACGTTTAATTGAAGAAATTCTGGATCTTGCCCGTCTGGAGAGCGGCCGTTTAACGCTTAACCCCGTTCCTCTTGATCTTGCCGCCTTGACTCGGCATAGCATTGATGCTATTGCGCATCTGCATGAGGAGCGCGGCATAGTGCTAGACGTTAGCTTAGAAGCTGATCCTGCGATGGTGGTTGGCGATCATGACCGTTTAGAACAGGTGATTATTAACCTGCTTGATAACGCGGGTAAGTTTGCCGATCGGGAGCAGCCAAAAGTGCGCCTCACGCTTTATCGTCATCGGCGTCATTTCCGTCTGAGTGTAGAGGATAACGGTGCGGGTATTAGCGAAGATGAGCGTGAGCGGGTATTTGAAAAATTCCATCAAATTCAGCAAGGCGATGATATTCCCCGTGGTCGGCCAAGGGGCAGTGGCTTAGGGCTACCGATTAGCCGGGGCATTATCGCCCACCTGGGGGGACGGCTTTGGGTCGAAGATGCTAAAACCTTAGGCGGTGCCTGCTTAACGCTAGAACTCCCCGCTGCGCCTCCAACATAAAGCGTTGATTCCTTATTGGTGACAACGGCTAGCCTTGCTCACTAAAACTAAGTTATTCTTTACTCCAGAGTTCTACTTTCGCCTAAAGAAGCATGTCGTGGATGAGCCGATGAAAAATGAGTGTCACCTTCCTCAAAAAGCGAACACAAATGAGTACACTATTGCGATCCAGCCAATAGTGGATGCTCAGCTACGTCATGTCGCCGATGAACTTCTTTATCGGGCTAATGAAACGAATCAGACTGCTAACGTTTTTGATAATGTCCAAGCCACCGCCAGAGCATGTGCTATTGCTGTCTATGAAATTGGCCTGGATAAACTTTGCGGCACACGCCAGCTGTTTATTAATGCTTCTGCAGACTGGCTCATCAATCCAGACCTGACTGGGCTACCTAGTCAACAAATAGTCATTGAGGTTCTCGAGGATACTTCGCCTACTAAAGAAGTTATTGATGCCTTGCACTACATTAAAAGCCAAGGGTATAAATTAGCGTTAGATGATTTTATCCTAGATGAACATAACCATGCATTTCTGCCCTTCTGCGACATCGTCAAATTTGACATATCCAACGGCTTACCTAAAAACCTAATAAAAAAGCTACACAAAGAAGGGATTACGCTTCTGGCTGAACGAGTTGAGACACAGGAAGAGTTCAAGCAGTGTAAAGCGCTAGGTTTTACTCTTTTCCAGGGCTATTTTTATGAGCGCCCCAAAACCCAACTAACTCAAACAGCTCGTCTCTCAACGTCACGCGCCAATCAAATGCAGCTACTCTCCGCACTGTATAGTGACAATGTGCGTCTCTCTGAAATCAGTACGTTAGTGGCTAGGGATCCTTACTTACTGAGCGCAATATTCAAGCGCGCAAACTCCGCGGAGAAGGGCTCACGTCGTCCCACGACGAAACTGATTGATTGTTTACATATTATAGGGCTGAGGGAGCTACGTACCCTGGTTACCATTGTTATGCTCGCTAACAACAGCCCTGTGAGCAAACTTAACCTTATCAAAGGGTTAACCCGGGCATTTGCATGTGAAATGATGGCCGACCAACGTAGACTCGATGAACAGGAAAGCTTTATCGCGGGTTTATTCTCGCTAATGCCTACCATCCTGGGGATTAGTGCCGAACTCATGAAGAATGAAATCAGGCTTGGGCGCTTTATTGAAGATGCTATCAATCAGCGTATAGGCTCATTAGGTAAGTTACTTAATGATGTGGAGGCCGCAGAGAGTCAATTTTCTCCTCTAGATTTTCCATCCGACGTCATGCTCCAAGCGGCTTCTAAAGCGCGCTCGCTTGTTTATACCGACGCTAGCTGATTTATTTTATACGCTGCTTTGAGCGCTAGCACTCAAACGTTTAATCTGCTGTAGATCAAACTTCAGCAGTAATCGCTCGTCTTCGCGCAGGCGCCGCAGGTCAACCCAGCCATCTGCAGCCTGACCGCGAGCTTTGTTATACCGCTGCTGATCCAATAGGCGCTGCTGCAGTCGCTCAAAAGCGGCTACAAGCAACGCCGATTCAGCCGACGTTAGCGCATCCGTTGCATGGCTTAGCGCGATCAATCGCTCGCGTGTGGGTATATCGCGCAGTCCGTACCGCAAGCAGAGTAAGCGTGCAGCGCTAATCAACGGCAACAAGCCTTGATGCTTAAGATTAAGGGCTTGTTCGTGAGGGGCATCCAGGCCCGGGCTTGAGGCAAGCCGCCCAAAGCGATCCAGCGCCACCGGCAACTCATCCAGTAGCGCCGCCATTTCATCCATAAACAGTGGCGCTTTGGGAAGTGTCGAAGCGATGCTCTCACCCAACTGCTTAGCAAGCGCCGGATTACCAGCGATCGGGGCAAAATCGAGTAAGATATTAGTCTGTTGTACGCGCTTTACCCGGCGGTCAGCGCTCCAAATGTCTAGCTGCGCGTGCCACTCACTCAGCCGTTTGCGCCACATCGGCCATCGCGCCATGACATGGCCATTGCAGAGCGGAATACCGGCCTCATCCAGGCGCTGGGTAAACCGCTCACCCAGCGCTTGAAAGTAGCCGTCGATCTCTACGTGGCGATGGTCAGGATAATCGTCAATAATCAGCGCATTATCCTGGTCGGGGCCTAGCAGGCTCTCAAAACGCGCCGCGGAACCTAGTAGCAGTATGCAGTAGTCAACTGGCGGAGCGCCCCACCCCTGCGCCTGCATTTCGTCAAGGGATTGCGCTATCGCTTGGCGATACAGAGAAGCATTGTGGTCACTGATGATTTGGCTAATACGCCAAGCGGGCAGGTCGTAATGCACCAACGTTTCGACCAGCGGCAGTTGCCACGCATAGACGTCAGCTAATGAGGTTTGCGGCGAGGGGAATGTCGAAGAGAGTTTCGAGAAGAGATGGTCTAACGGCGCATTAAGCGCCGAGGTATTAAGCGTTCCATCCTCATGGAACAGAGAGCGCCAGGGTGAGGCCTGGTGTACTAAGCGCATACGCCTCTCCTTACACTAACTATTATGACGGCGTTGTTGCTACTCGCTCTCACCTGCCCTGCGCGGGTCTGGCTCGAACATCGCTTCACCTACTTCATCAATATAGCGTTGCGCTTTGGTGATCATCATGGCATCACAGGCCTCTCGCCCTGGGAGCATATCGGAACGCTCAAAGCGGTGCTCAAGAGTTTCACCACTGGCGTCGGCCTTGCGAATCCAGCCACTGACGCGGTACTGACCGCTCTGATTGTCTGGCTGAGAGACAATCTCGTAACCTTTGTATTCCACCGGCTCAGCAGCTTTGGTGGTAGCACCTGGCTCAGCCTGACGATCACTACCGAAGAGACCGGAAAATAATTTCTTAAGCATAATGGCTCCTTTGCTTGCAGGGCGGCAAGGAGATAGCCACCCTGCAAGATATAAGCTGCTTTTATCAGCGCTTAATTAGCTCTGCTTACGACCCTTGCCTGCGGCAATGCGCAAACGCAGCGCGTTTAGCTTAATAAAGCCTTCGGCATCTTTCTGATTGTAAGCGCCAGCATCATCTTCAAAGGTAGCGATTGATTCATCAAACAGCGACTCATCGGACTTGCGGCCCACTACGGTAGCGCTGCCTTTGTAGAGCTTCATACGCACGACACCCGCTACATTTTTTTGGGTCTCGTCAATGGCCGCCTGCAGCATGCGACGCTCAGGGCTCCACCAGTAACCGTTGTAGATCACTTCAGCGTATTTCGGCATCAGCTGATCTTTCAGGTGAGCTTCTTCACGGTCTAGGGTTAGTGACTCAATGGCACGGTGAGCACGCAACATAATGGTGCCCCCTGGCGTTTCATAGCAGCCACGAGATTTCATGCCCACGTAGCGGTTTTCAACAATATCCAAACGACCGATACCGTTGTCGCCACCCAGCTTGTTGAGTTTTTCGAGCACTTCATGGGCTTTCAACGGTTCGCCGTCGATCGCCACGATATCGCCCTTCTCAAACGTCAGCTCAACATAGGTGGGCTGGTCGGGCGCGGCTTCAGGAGAGACACTCCAGCGCCACATATCGTCTTCAGCTTCGGCCCAGGGATCTTCCAAAATGCCGCCCTCATAGGAGATGTGCAGCAGGTTGGCATCCATTGAGTAGGGCGATTTTTTCTTTTTATTAGAAAAATCGACCGGAATTTTATGCTCTTCGCAATACGCCATTAGCTTTTCGCGGGAAGTTAAATCCCACTCCCGCCAAGGGGCGATCACTTTTACGCCAGGCTTCAGGGCATAGCCGCCAAGTTCGAAACGCACCTGGTCGTTGCCTTTACCCGTAGCACCATGGGAAATAGCGTCGGCACCCGTTTCATTGGCAATTTCGATCAACCGCTTGGCAATCAGCGGACGAGCGATAGAGGTACCCAGCAGGTACTCGCCTTCATAGATAGTATTGGCGCGGAACATCGGGTAGACGTAGTCACGCACGAACTCTTCACGCAAGTCTTCGATGTAAATCTCTTTCACGCCAAGCGCTTGCGCTTTAGTTCGCGCCGGTTCGACTTCTTCGCCCTGACCGATGTCGGCAGTAAAGGTCACTACCTCGCAGTTGTAGGTTTCTTGCAACCACTTAACGATAACGGATGTGTCCAGGCCGCCTGAATATGCCAGCACAACCTTTTTGACATCGGACATTCTTTGCTCCTCGTTGACCATAAGATATTCATTAGTAAAAACTACCCTTGCCACTAGCGCCTGGCGAATGTGATAGCTCGTATTTGATAGCTCGTTGGAGTAAACCGTTGAGACTGACGTTGAGTATAGCGTTCTCAATGCCCAGCGAATACCGTCAACGACGCCTGGGGGCTAAAGCTGCTAGAATCTCTCCATTCAAAGCGGTGGTTTGCCGCTGATGTTGACTGATGACTCGCTTTACTATTACTCGCTTTAAACCAAGGAGAGCTGCATGAGCGAGGCTATTGCCCGCGAATTAATGGCCCAACGTTTTCGCAGTTACCTGCCTGTGGTCGTTGATTTAGAAACCGGGGGATTTAATGCCCAAGGCGACGCTGTACTCGAGATAGCCGCCGTCACGCTGACCATGGATCCGGAGGGCAACCTGCTTCCTGATGCCACCTATGCCTACCACATTCAGCCCTTTGAGGGCGCGAATGTAGAGCAGTCTGCGCTCGATTTTACCGGTATCAACCTGGACGACCCTCTGCGTCGCCAGGTGGCGCTGAGCGAGTCTGAAGCGCTGGGCGAAATTTTCCGCCCGATTCGTAAATCGATCAAAGCCCACGACTGCACGCGCGCTATTTTAGTCGGCCATAATGCGGCGTTCGACCAGGGCTTCTTGAATGCGGCGGTCAATCGCTGCGGCATTAAGCGCAATCCTTTTCACCCGTTCTCAAGCTTTGATACCGCCACCCTTGCAGGCCTAGTCTATGGTCAAACGGTGCTTGCCCGGGCCTGTCGTGCCGCAGGCATCGAGTTTGACAACAAAGCCGCTCACTCCGCTCGTTATGACACCGAGCGCACTGCCGAACTGTTTTGCGCAATGGTTAATCGCTATAAAGACCTGGGTGGCTGGCAGCTTGCCCAGCGCGAGCAAGAGATGGACGGTGCGGATTAACACCTCGCCGTCAACAGCGTAGCCGCTGATACAGAGAGCCGCTAATGCAGAGAGCCATTGATGCAGAGAACCAGGCTTTACGCTAAACTTCGCCCCATTACAGCAATCTGGTTTAGCACCGACAATGCCGGGTAGCGGGTATTTGGCGGTGATAAATATATCGATTAAAACTATCCGTTTTTAGGAGATGAGACGTTTCCATGGCCCAGCATAATGCCTTTTACGCCCAATCAGGTGGCGTCACCGCCGTGATCAACGCCAGCGCCTGCGGCGTTATCGAAGCCTGCCGTCAAGCCCCCGATCAAATTGGCAAGGTTTACGCCGGTCATAACGGCATTATCGGTGCCTTAACGGAAGACCTTATCGACGTTACCCAGGAGAGCGATGAGGCAATTGCAGCGCTGCGCCATACGCCGGGCGGCGCTTTTGGCTCCTGCCGCTATAAGCTCAAAGATATTGACACCCACCGTGCCCAGTACGAGCGCTTGATCGAAGTCTTCAAAGCCCACGATATTCGCTATTTTTTCTATAACGGCGGCGGCGATAGCGCCGACACCTGCTTAAAGGTCTCTCAACTTTCCGAGAAGCTGGGCTATCCGCTGACCGCTATCCACGTGCCTAAAACCGTCGATAACGACCTGCCGATTACCGATAACAGCCCGGGCTTTGGCAGCGTGGCCAAGTATATTGCCACCTCAACGCTGGAAGCATCGCTGGATATCGCCTCCATGTGCGCTACCTCCACCAAGGTATTTGTGCTCGAAGTGATGGGCCGCCACGCGGGCTGGATTGCCGCTGCAGGTGGTTTAGCCGGCGAAGCCGAAGGCGAGCCGCCGCATATGATTATCTTCCCGGAAATCCCCTTTAACCGTAAAGCGGCCATGGCACGGGTTGAAGAAAGCGTTAAACAGTATGGCTACTGCGTTATTGTGGTTTCTGAAGGCGCTCGCTACGAAGATGGCACTTTCCTGGCCGATGCAGGTAACACCGATGCGTTCGGCCACCGCCAGCTTGGCGGCGTGGCACCAACACTTGCCGGTATGATCAAGCAGGATTTGGGCTACAAGTATCACTGGGCAGTGGCCGACTATCTGCAGCGCGCGGCGCGTCATCTGGCATCTAAAACCGACGTTGAACAAGCCTATGCGGTGGGTCGCGAAGCAGTAACCTTGGCGCTGGCGGGTAAAAACGCCATGATGCCCGCCATTCGTCGCATCTCTCAGGCGCCCTACCAGTGGGATGTGATCTCTGCCCCGCTCTCCCAGGTGGCCAACCAAGAGAAGTTTATGCCCCGTGACTTTATTAGCGAAAACGGTTTTGCCATTACCCAGACCTGCCGGGACTACCTCTCACCGCTGATTCAGGGCGAAGACTTCCCACCGTTCGAGAATGGCCTACCCAAAGTCGCCAAACTGAAACTGGCCAAAGCAGAACGCAAGTTGCCCATTTTTACGCTGTAAACGGATCACCGGTCATTGCGAACTGAGATTGCTTCGTCGCTTCACTCCTCGCAATGACCTACCCTTATGTCATTGCGAACGCAGTGAAGCAATCTCGGGGTTGGCTGCCACAATACACTTAGATTCCCGCGTCGCTTCGCTCCTCGCAATGACATAATCTTATTTATCTACCTTTACTACTTGGAGTTAGCGTAGCAACCAGGAAAGCACTAACAGCAATAACAGAATTCCCGCCACACCCTGCCAGAAACGCCGCGGCTCCTGGCGGCTCTCTTCCCGATTGGGCAGCCGCCCGAGCGGCACCCTAAGCGCATGCAAAAACTCGGACATACGCCTAAACCGCAACGCCCTTTGTGGATCCAAGGCGCGGCGTAGTGCATCGTCTAATTCCTGAGAGATTTCAGGATTGGTGGTTCGCGCGCTGCGATAGGTCAACTCTTCGAGGTCGGTATGGCTGCGCAGCCTGTTGGGAGTCAGTGTATAAGGTAACGCACCGGTCAATAGCCAGTAAGTAGTGGAGGCTAGCGAGTACTGATCACTACGCCGACCGATGCTGTCGCCCAAGGCATACTCAGGTGCGCTGTGTTCGTTAAAGCCAATCTGCCTGAGCAACTCACCTGAGTGGCGATGCCCTTCCCCATCACGCATATGGCAGGCACTAAAATCGGTGAGCACGAGCTTGCCGTGAGGGTCGATCAAAATATTATCGGGATTGATCTGCTGATGAATAATGTCCCGATGATGCAGCGCTTGCACCGCTTTACCCAACTGATTGGCAATGTCCAGGCGCTGGGTCAGGCTGGCTTGAGGATGGCGCTCTGCCCACTGCCGCAGCGTCTCGCCTTCAATATGCTGCATCAGATAATAGAGGAAGCGTCGTGGCCGAGATGGCTCCATCACCTTAACCACAAAGGGGGAGTTAACCCGCTCCACTACCCACTGCTGGAGCAGAAAGTGCTCAAGATAGGCATTGCGCAACGAGAGCTCGGGGCTGGGCGCTTTCATGACCATTTCCCGTTTGCTATGCACATCACGGACACGGTACACCCGCGACTGCGCCGTTCGCGATAGCACGGCGAGAACCTCCAGGCCATCTAAACGCTCACCCGGCGCCAGCTCAGGGGGAATGGGTAGATCACCGTAGAGCTGCCCCGGGTGCTCGGCGACCTCATCGGGTAATTCATCGATACGTACCAGCTGAAAGCAGAACTGATCACCGCCATAGCCACGCTCCTGGGCGCGCTGCTTCGCCTCATCAGCTAGCCGCTCGCAGGCGGCATCCAGATCACTGGCATCCTGGCGAATCAAGCGCACATAGTCGGAAGGTAGCAGCGTGCCGCGCACGCCCTGGGTAGTAAACAGGAACAGATCGCCCTGCTTAAGCGCAATGTGGGTGTAATCGATATCGACACTGCCATCCAGACCCAGTGCCCGTGAAGGATAACGATAGCCGCCTAAATCAGTCACATGGTCGCGGCTTAGCTGTTCAAACTCGGCACCCCGTAAGCGAAAGACCAGCGTATCCCCCATATGGAACAGGTGGGCTTCACGGCCACGAAACACCATCGCCGACATGGATGAAACAAAACTCCCCTCTTTCACATGCTGGCTTTGGCTGTAGCACCAGCTATTAAGCGCGCGCAGTACGCGGGTGGCAGAGGTTTTTACGTCCCAGTGATCGGGGGTGGAGAAGTAATCGGCCAGGAAGCCGCGCACGCTGATATCACCGGCCTGTTTGGCCATGGTATTGCGTGAAATGGAGTCGCTGATCACCGCACAGCCACCTTTGGCGCGAAGCAGCGGCGCTTCAGGAAAGCGAACTGACATTGAACTGCGATGCAGGCGCCGATCGGGCGCGACAAACGCTTGACCATAACTAATGAGCAACTGGGCGTGCGACAAGTCATCCTCCTAGGCTGCCGACTCGATCGAGGGACATCACTGTCAACCAATAGCGCTATGATACACGCAGCGGAACAGAAACGATGCCCACCAAACGTCTCTATCGTATTCGTCCAAATGGCAGGACATATGAATGATCACCCACGAGCAACCTATGTCGCATTGGTAATCGTGCAGTCATGTTCGTATAATTCTCCGCCATAAACGACTCTGACACGTTTGCCTAACCACGGCACGACTCTAGCCACAGCACTACCAAGGAATCAACGATGAACTTCGATAATATCCCTGCTGGAAAGGATCTCCCCAACGACGTTTACGTGGTGATCGAAATTCCAGCCAACCACGACCCGATCAAATATGAAATTGATAAGGACATGGGCGCGCTACTCGTTGACCGCTTTATGGCCACTCCCATGTTCTACCCCGCCAATTACGGCTTTATCCCGCATACCCTCGCCGACGATGGCGATGCGCTGGACGCCTTGGTGGTTACCCCGCACCCGGTTCAACCTGGCAGCATTATTCGCGCCCGCCCGGTAGGCATTCTGAACATGACCGACGAAGCCGGTGAAGATGCGAAGTTGATCTGCGTACCCCATGCCAAGCTAAGCTCGCTCTACGACGATGTCCACGAAGTTACCGACCTGCCTGAGCTACTGCGCCAGCAAATTGCTCACTTCTTTGAGAACTACAAAGATCTCGAGAAAGGCAAATGGGTAAAGGTTGAGTCATGGGAAGGTGCTGACGCTGCGCGTAAGGCGATTGAAAAGTCCGTAACCGCCTATCAAAAAGCGTAACAATCTCCTTGCGGTGTATTTTTCTGCCGCCAATGGGATAAAAGGCCGCCTTCAGGCGGTCTTTTTATATGCGTAGGATTAAGGCACTGTTAGGGGCCGCGTCACGTCACCGCAGCGTATACGCCAGGGACTTAAGGTTGCGGTATGCTGTTCGCCTTTCATTGCGATGCCATTGATTAAGGACGCACCGTGTTATCTCTTAAACGCCTGAGCCTGTTTACATTATTGATTTTCTTTCTTGGCTTGCTACCGCTAAGTGCAAACGCCCAATGGTTTTCATCGTCTAGCAACCAAGACGAATTTTTACCGGTTATGGAAGCCTTTCAGCCGACTGCTTGGCATGATGGCGATACGCTCTATATCGGCATGGATATCGCAGATGAGTACTACCTATATCGCCACCAGTTCGCGGTAGTCAGCCAAACGGGGGATGTCAGTCTCGGCGACCCCATTATCCCCCAAGGCATCTTTACCAACGATGAGTTTATGGGCGATGTGTATGTGTTCCGCGATCAGGTAGTGTTTGAAGTACCGCTGAAAGCACCCTACTCAGGCCCGCTCAATATTGCCCTGACCTTTCAAGGCTGCGCAGATGCCGGGCTCTGCTACCCTCCAGAGCAAACAACCCTAGAGGCCAGCGAAACCCAACCCCCCAGCCAGTTTTCCGATTGGCAAGCCGATAGTACGGCATCCAGTCCAACAGCCAACACTCCAGCCGCTAACACCTCTGAACAGATTGGTTTCGCCGCTCCCAAAAGCGAAGATAGCCGCTTTAGCGCTTTGATTAGCGATGCTAGCCTACCACTGGCGCTGGGGCTGTTTTTTATTGCTGGCCTGGGGCTTACCTTTACCCCCTGCGTGTTGCCGATGATTCCAATTTTGTCATCGATCGTGGTTGGCCAGAACCCCACCCGCCCCCGCGCCTTTGCCCTTTCGTTAAGCTATGTGCTTGGCATGGCGCTGACCTACGCCCTGGTCGGGGTGTTAATGGGATTGTTTGGCGCCGGGCTTAATCTTCAGGCGCGACTGCAGTCAGCACCGGTATTGATCATCTTTGCAGTGCTGTTCACGCTATTTGCCCTGGCCATGTTTGGGGCATTTAACCTCAATCTGTCGCCTCGTTTAGCCAACCGTGTTGACGCTTGGCAGGCACGCGCTCAGCGCAGTGGCCCGGCCGGCCTAGCGCTGGCTGGCGCCCTCTCGGTATTGGTGGTATCGCCCTGTGTAACGGCGCCTTTGGCCGGCGCGCTGGTGTTTATCTCTTCAACAGGGGATGCCGCGATGGGCGGCGCGGTGCTGTTTGCGCTGGGCATGGGCATGGGCGTGCCACTGCTTTTGGTCGGTACCTTTGGCGCCACGCTGCTGCCCCGTTCCGGCGCCTGGATGAACGGCGTAAAAATTGCCTTTGGCCTTTTACTGTTGGGCGTAGCGATTTGGATGGTCGAGCGTTTAGTGTCCGCGCCTATTGCGCTGCTGCTATGGGCAGCCCTTGCGATCGGCACGGCACTGGCACTTGGGGCGCTGAATTTCAATCAGCCGCAGGGGTGGCCGCGGGCACGCCAAACGCTGGGGCTTATGCTGCTAGCTTGGGGGATAGTGTTGGTGATTGGCGCCGCTCAGGGGGGTAGTAACCCCTTGCGCCCCCTTGCGGCAACCTCCAGCATTTCCGGCGAACCTCAGGCAGAAGCACTCGACTTCATCGAGGTCAACAGCTTAACTGAGCTTGAAGCGGCTATTGCACAAGCTGAAGACGCCAACCAGCCCGTCTTTGTCCACTTTACCGCCGACTGGTGTATTTCGTGCAAGCTGCTGGAGCGGGATGTTTACCCCGACCCGCAGGTCGTCGCAGCGCTTAATGATTACACCTTGATCGCCGCCGACGTCACCCGCACGGACTCTCAAAGTCGTGAGTTGCTCAACCAATATAATCTTTTCGGCCCACCCAGCCTGCTCTTTTTCAGCCAGGGTGAGGAGATTCGCGATGCACGCATTCAAGGCGAAGTGACCGCCGATCAGTTGCGCGAACATCTGGAGTCAGTTAGCCAGTGGCTAGCAAATAGCTAAGCTCAAACCCTATGCTGGCTACTCATTGAGGCACTAAAGCCGCTTTCTGACGCGAACATCGTCAAACAGTTGTTTAATTCTTAACTACATGATGGCTTGGACGTTGGCGTAGGCAGTTGCTGGACATCCTGGCACTTTTTCGGCAAACTCCGCTCCCATATTAGCTAAAAACTTGCTTTTTTAACGGTGAGAACGGGGTAACGTTCGCTAACATGCAGCGTTCTCTTCATTTTTAAATTTGGTTTACTGCGCAACGTACGCGCCATAAAGAGCTTCCTGCACTTATGCTCGCGCGCTTTGTGACTACCTTTTATGACATTGATGGGGCTATGCCATGGATATCCGCAAAGTTAAGAAACTGATTGAGCTACTCGAAGAGTCCAATATTAGCGAGATTGAAATTCAGGAAGGCGAAGAGTCAGTCCGCATCAGTCGTCACCCTAATGGCGCTTCGTGGCAGCCACAGCCGATGCCGCAGTATGCGCAGCAACCTGGCTATGCGCCTGCTCCCCCCGCAGCGGGTACTCCAGCATCAGCACCGGCTGCTGAAGCAGAGCCTCAGGGCGCAAGCTACCGTGGCGAGGCAGTCAACTCTCCCATGGTAGGCACCTTCTACCGCAGCCCAGCGCCGGGCGCCAAATCGTTTGTGGAAGTCGGCGATAGCGTCAAACAAGGTGACACTGTATGCATCATTGAAGCCATGAAAATGATGAACCAGATTGAAGCTGACCGTGACGGTGTAGTGGAAGCCATCCTGGTGGAAGATGGCGAGCCTGTAGAATTCGATCAACCCATGATCGTTATCGCTTAATCTTTCATTTTCAACACGGGTGGACTCTCCCATGCTGGACAAGGTACTTATCGCCAACCGCGGCGAGATTGCCCTCCGTATCCTACGGGCCTGTAAAGAACTCGGCATCAAAACCGTAGCGGTACACTCCAAAGCTGATCGTGAACTGATGCACGTTCGCCTGGCGGATGAAGCCGTGTGTATTGGCCCGGCATCGTCAGCGCAGTCTTACTTAAACATTCCGGCCCTGATCAGTGCAGCCGAAGTCACCGACTCGACCGCCATTCACCCCGGCTATGGCTTTTTGTCTGAAAACGCCAACTTTGCTGAACAGGTTGAGCGCTCAGGCTTTACCTTTATTGGCCCCCGCGCCGAGACGATTCGTCTGATGGGCGACAAAGTCAGCGCCATCCAGTCGATGAAGGAAGCGGGCGTTCCCACGGTGCCAGGCTCAGACGGCCCCTTGGGTGATGATGACGCAACGAATCTCGCCACGGCACGTCGCATTGGCTACCCGGTGATCATTAAGGCGGCCTCTGGCGGCGGTGGTCGTGGTATGCGCGTAGTGCACACGGAAGGCCATCTCCTTTCGGCGATTACCGTTACCCGCACTGAAGCCCACGCCGCCTTCGGTGACGGCACGGTCTACATGGAAAAATTCCTTGAGAAGCCGCGCCACGTGGAAGTACAAGTATTAGCCGACGGCCAGGGTAACGCGATCCATCTTTATGACCGCGACTGCTCGCTGCAACGTCGTCACCAGAAAGTGCTTGAAGAAGCCCCGGCGCCAGGCCTTGACCCAGATGCCCGCGCCCAGGTGCTTGAAGCGTGCCGTCAGGCATGTATCAAGATCAACTACCGTGGTGCGGGCACCTTTGAATTCTTGTATGAAGATGGCGAATACTTCTTCATCGAGATGAATACCCGCGTTCAGGTCGAGCACCCGGTCACCGAAATGGTCACTGGCGTGGATATCGTCAAAGAGCAGTTGCGTATTGCCTCAGGCCTGCCGCTGTCGATTCGCCAGGAAGACGTGCAACTCAACGGCCACTCCTTCGAGTGCCGTATTAACGCCGAAGACTCGCGTACCTTTATGCCGTCTCCCGGCAAGGTAACGCTGTTTCACGCACCGGGTGGCCTCGGCGTGCGGATGGATTCCCATCTCTATACCGGCTACACCGTGCCGCCGCACTATGACTCTCTGATCGGCAAGCTGATCAGTTGGGGCGCGGATCGTGAAATAGCCCTGACACGGATGCGTAACGCCCTCGACGAGCTGCTGGTGGAAGGCATTAAAACCAATATCGACTTACAAAAGGATTTGGTTCGCGACAGCTACTTCCGTCAAGGCGGTGTCAACATTCACTACCTGGAAAAGAAACTCGGCAGCTAATGCAGCAGCCAAGCGCTTTCCAGCGCACTGTGTGATACCCAGCGGGGTGGCCATGTCCACCCCGTCCTTGTCTTTACTCCATGTGTCTGTACTGTATTTGTCTTTAATTCGCCTTGCGGAGAACCTCCATGCCCTGGCTTCAACTCAAAGCCCACGTCGCCCCCGAACAGGCAGAGTTCCTAGAAGAACTACTGCTTGACGAAGGCGCAACGGCTATTGGTCTTCAGGATGCCCACGATGATCCGGTATTTGAGCCAGAGCGTGGCACCACACCACTGTGGGAAGATACCATCCTTACCGGCTTATACGATGACCTGGAGGGGGTCGAGAGCATGCTGGAGCGTATCGAGGCCGCCTGGTCAGAGCAGATGCCTGGAGAGCCCTGCCCGACCATCGAGTATGAGCTGCTCGCTGATCGAGATTGGGAGCGCGAGTGGATGGATGACTTCACGCCGCTGCGCATGGGTCAACGCCTGTGGATTGTACCCAGCTGGCACGAACCACCCGAGGCCGACGCCGTTAACCTGATACTCGACCCGGGCCTCGCCTTTGGTACCGGTACGCACCCCACCACAGCGCTGTGTCTTGAGTGGCTGGATGAGCTGGCCGTAACCGGTCACCTAGCTCAGCAAACCGTACTGGATGTGGGCTGCGGTTCTGGCATTCTCGCTATCGCCGCGCTCAAACTGGGCGCTAGCCACGCCGACGCCACCGACATTGATCCCCAGGCGCTGCAGGCCAGCCGAGACAACGCCGAACGGAATGGTATTGCCGAGTCGGACCTAAACCTCTACTACCCTGAGCAGTTAAGCGACGGCGGTGACTATCCTATCGTAACCGCCAATATTTTAGCGGGGCCGCTGGTCGAACTAGCGCCAATGATTGCCGGGCACGTGGCGCCAGGTGGGCGCATTGCGCTATCGGGGGTGTTGGCAAACCAGGCCAATGAGGTTTACGAGGCCTATGCAGCGCAAGGCATTGCTATGGATGAACCGGTGATTCGCGAAGGCTGGGTGCGGCTTAGTGGCTTGCGTCCACGTTAAAGCGGCAATTGGCCTTCACCCCACCACCGAGTAGGCGTATCATACGCCTCCTTGAAACACCTACTCGCCGTTAGCACTGCACCCATAGCTTAAAACCAACAAAGTCTGACGCCATGACGTTAACCACACTACCTGCCAGCATTGGCCCGTTTGCATTACCTAATCGAGTAATGCTTGCGCCCATGGCTGGCGTCACTGACCGACCTTTTCGCCAGCTATGCCGGCGGCTTGGGGCTGGCTGGGTAGTGGGCGAAATGGTCACTTCAGACCCTAGTTTGTGGCATACTCGTAAATCGCAGCTGCGCATGGATCACCGCGGTGAACCTGACCCGCGAGTGGTGCAAATTGCCGGAGGCGACGCTGAAATGCTCGCCCAGGCGGCGCGTTTGAATGCCGAGCTGGGCGCCCAGATTATCGATATCAATATGGGCTGCCCAGCTAAAAAAGTATGTAACAAGGCGGCAGGGTCGGCGCTCCTTCGAGATGAAGCCTTGGTGGCCGAAATTCTCGATGCAGTAGTGGCAGCAGTTGATATACCCGTGACGCTAAAAATACGCACGGGCTGGTGTGCCGAATCCAACAACGCCCTGCGCATTGCCCGGCTCGCCGAGTCAGCCGGCATTCAATCGTTAGCGATACATGGCCGTCATCGCCAGCAGCGCTATACTGGAAAAGCAGAGTACGACACAATTGCCGAGATTAAATCTCACCTATCGATCCCGGTGATTGCCAACGGCGACATAACAAGTCCGGAAAAAGCCGCCGAGGTACTCGCTTATACCGGCGCTGATGCCGTGATGGTAGGCCGCGCTGCGCAGGGCAACCCATGGATATTTCAACAGATCAGCCACTACCTCCAGCATGGAGAGCGGATGGCACTGCCAAATCTTTCGGAGCGTCACCAAGTGCTCCACGGGCACGTTGAGGCGCTGCATGAGTTCTATGGCACCACCATGGGTGTACGTATCGCGCGCAAGCATGTCGGCTGGTACCTCAGCGATGACCAACGCTTTACGCCGCCCCAACAGCGCGCGCTTAAGCAGCAGTTCAATGCGTTAGCGTCACCTGAAACGCAATTTGATTGGATCAACAACGCGATGGCCCCCGGCGCCGCCTCGCGTTTGCTAGCCAAAGGAAACCTTGCTGCATGACCGAACGCGATCTTCTCTCTAGCGACACCTATTCAAGCGATAGCTATTCCAATGATGTCGGCTCCAGCGATAGTTACTCCCATTTAGCAGGCACGCTAGCGGATCCTGCAGCCAACTCACCGCCGCAGCCGCTTCGGGAGGCAGTGGAAACGGCCATGCGACGCTACTTTGAACATTTAGATGGCAGCCAGGCGACCGATCTATACGCCATGGTGATGGCCGAAGTTGAGGCGCCTTTACTTGCCTGCGTCTTGGAGCACACCGACGGCAATCAGACCCGTGCCGCCGATGCGCTAGGGCTAAACCGTGGCACCCTGCGCAAAAAACTCAAGCTATACGGACTTATCGAAGGTGACGCCCCATAACCAGGGGCGTTGTTGTTTTTAATTCTCGACTCTGCACACGAGCACTCTAATGGCTGATACCCCTCTCATGGCTGATAATCCTTCCCTGACTGACAGCAACGCCACTCCCGTCCGCCGCGCCCTGCTGAGCGTTTCTGATAAAACCGGCATTGTGGAATTTGCTCGGGGCCTCACTGAGCACGGTGTTGAACTCCTCTCCACTGGTGGCACCTTCCGTCTACTGCAAGAAAATGCTATTGCCGTGAAAGAAGTGTCTGAGCACACAGGCTTCCCCGAAATCATGGATGGCCGCGTTAAAACGCTGCACCCGAAAATTCACGGCGGCATCTTGGCTCGTCGCGGCCAGGATGATGCGGTCATGGCTGAGAACGATATTACGCCAATCGACATGGTGGTGGTCAATCTCTACCCCTTTGCCGCCACGGTAGCCAAGCCCGACTGCACACTTGAAGATGCTATCGAGAATATCGATATCGGCGGCCCCACCATGGTTCGCGCCTGCGCCAAAAATCACGCCTACACCACTATCGTCGTCAATAGCAGTGACTACGCGCGAGTGCTGGGCGAGCTGGCCGCCCAAGATGGTCAGGTCAGTAGCGCTACGCGCTTTGACTTAGCGGTTAAAGCCTTTGAGCACACCGCCGGTTATGACGGCGCGATTGCTGACTACCTAGGCCGTAAGGTCAATGCCGCTGATGAAGCGTTCCCACGCACCTTTAACCTGCAGCTCGAGAAAAAGCAGGATATGCGGTACGGCGAAAACCCGCACCAAAAGGCAGCTTTCTACGTTGCCCCCCAGGCAAGCGAACCCAGCGTTGCCACGGCAAAAATGCTTCAGGGCAAACCCCTCTCGTATAACAACGTCGCCGATACCGACGCTGCATTTGAATGCGTAAAAGCGTTTAGCGAGACGGCCTGCGTGATTGTTAAGCATGCCAACCCTTGCGGCGTCGCCATTGGTGCAACCGCCTTAACAGCTTACGACAAAGCCTTTGCCACCGACCCTACCAGCGCGTTTGGCGGCATTATCGCCTTCAATACGCCGCTGGAAGCCGAAACCGCCCAGGCGATTATTGACCGCCAGTTTGTCGAGGTGATTATTGCCCCGGGCGTCAGCGATGAAGCTGCCGCAATCGTGGCTAATAAGCAAAACGTACGCTTACTGGACGTCAGCGCTCACTGGCCCGGCGAGCAACAGCCTGCACTAGACTTTAAGCGCGTCAACGGCGGCTTGCTGGTGCAAGAACGTGACGACGGAATGGTCACCCGCGACGAATTGACCGTGGTCAGTCAGCGCGCTCCCAGCGAGCAGGAACTGCGTGACCTTGCTTTTGCTTGGCGGGTAGCTAAATTCGTTAAGTCCAACGCCATTGTGTATGCCAAAGAGGGCCAAACGGTGGGCGTTGGCGCGGGTCAAATGAGCCGTGTTTATTCGGCTAAAATTGCAGGCATCAAGGCCGCAGACGAAGGCCTTTCGGTTCCCGGCTCGGTGATGGCGTCTGATGCTTTCTTCCCTTTCCGTGACGGCATCGATGCTGCCGCAGCAGCAGGTATTACCGCGGTTATTCAGCCCGGTGGTTCCATGCGTGATCAGGAAGTGATCGACGCCGCCAACGAAGCAGGCATTGCCATGGTATTTACCGGTATGCGCCACTTCCGCCACTAAGTCCGCTAAATAACCCAGATTAGAAACACAAAGCCCCTTAGGCGCTCTTTTGATAGGAGCATGCCTAAGGGGCTTTCTTACTATCATCAATAAACGCTAATCAATCACTGCCTATCGACTCAATATCGAGTTTCTAGCCAATATTGAGCCTTTCAGCCCAGATCAATACACAGATACTTGGTTTCCAGATACTCTTCCAAGCCCTGATGACCACCTTCGCGGCCTAGGCCCGAGGCTTTTACCCCCCCAAAGGGCGCAGCAGCGTTAGAAATGGCGCCAGTATTAATACCCACCATACCGTACTCCAGCGCCTCGGCGACACGCCATACGCGCGCAAGATCACGGGAGTAGAAATAAGACGCCAGGCCATACTGGGTATCGTTGGCCATCTCAATAGCGGTCTCTTCATCATCAAACGGGAAGACAGCAGCTAGCGGGCCAAAGGTCTCTTCGTGGGCCACCTTCATCTTGTCAGTGGCAAAACTGATCAGCGTAGGCGTGAAGAAATTACCCCCCAGCGGGTGCGGATGCCCACCTAACAGCAGCTCAGCGCCATTATCAATGGCGTCCTGCACATGTTCACTGACTTTCTTAACAGCATTTTCATCGATAAGCGGCCCAATATTAATATTGGGCTTGGTGCCATCACCCACATGCAGCTCGCTGTTCATGGCAACGGCCAGCTTTTCACAAAAGGCGTTAATTACACTGGACTGAACCAGGAAGCGATTAGTGCAGACACAGGTTTGCCCGGCGTTACGGAATTTAGCGGCCATGGCGCCTTCCACAGCGGCGTCTAAATCGGCATCCTCAAACACGATAAAGGGCGCATTACCGCCTAGCTCTAGCGATATTTTTTGGATATGTTCCGCCGCTTGGGCCATCAGCTTGCGCCCTACTTCAGTCGAACCCGTAAAGGTGATCTTGCGCACTTTGGGAGATTGGGTCATCGCTTGGGCAATATCGCTAGCGCTACCTGGCACCACATTAAAGACGCCGCGTGGGATGCCTGCCCGCTCAGCCAACAGCGCCAAGGCTGTTGCGGAAAACGGCGTTTGGCTAGCGGGCTTCACCACTATCGTGCAGCCAGCAGCCAATGCAGCCCCGGCTTTACGGGTAATCATCGCCGCAGGGAAATTCCAGGGCGTGATCGCACCAACAACACCGACTGGCTGCTTGGCAACCACAATGCGTTGATTGGCGTTAGCCGCGGGAATCGTTTCACCATAAACGCGCCGCGCCTCTTCGGCAAACCAGCGTAAGAAGCTGGCTGCATAGGCAATTTCGCCTGCGGCTTCTTTAAGTGGCTTGCCCTGCTCAAATGTCATCAGCATGGCTAAATCCTGCTGATGCTCCAACATCAGGTCGTGCCACTTCATCAGCAAGTCAGCGCGTTCTTGAGCAGTCAACGCCCGCCAAGCCGGTAGCGCAGCGTCCGCCGCATCAATGGCCCGCTCGGTTTCGGCTTTACCCAAGCGAGGTATATCGCCAATCGCTTCACCGGTGGCCGGATTCAATACCGTGATCTGCTCACCGCTATCTGCCGCGACCCAACTGCCGTCAATATAGGCAAAGGGGCAATATAGCTGTGTTTCTTTAAGCGCTTCCATGACAGGCTCCTGACCAAAAATGATGGCCTTGTAGGCTCATTAACGTCTTCATGCTAAGACGAAACACCCCTTTAAACCAAATTTACGGCGTGCATAATCGGTCAATGACAACCGTACACGTTAGCTAATGAGCATTAAAAATTCTTGCCGGGTTGCTTGGTTTTGACGAAATCCACCCAGCATGACAGACGATGTCATGCTGGAGTTTTGCTTCTCCACGCCACGCATCATCATGCAGAGGTGCCGCGCTTCAATAACCACAGCAACGCCCTTTGCCTCGGTCACTTCCTGCACCGCCTCTGCAATCTCGCGGGTTAGGTTCTCCTGAATCTGCATACGGCGAGCATACATATCGACGATTCTGGCAAATTTAGATAGCCCCAACACTTTGCCGTTAGGCAAATAGGCGATATGGCATTTGCCTATGAACGGTAACAGGTGGTGCTCGCACATTGAGTAGAGCTCAATGTCTTTTACCAACACCATCTCATCCGTTTGCGACTCAAACACCGCCCCATTGATAATGTCGTCCAATGACTGAGTGTAGCCCGCATTGAGAAACTGCATGGCCTTGGCCGCACGTTTAGGCGTATCTCGCAGACCTTCCCGGGCGGGGTCTTCGCCAAGTGCTGAGATTATCTGGCGGTAGTGCTCGGCGATATCATCGGACATATTTAGCCTCATCAATAGGTATCTCAAAAACGATGCGCAATCGCTTCCAGGTGGTCACCAAGGTCATCCCCTTTTGCGCATGAAAAAGTAACATCATTATTAGGAGGACATTAATCAGCGTCATCCACCACCTTCATTGTACAAAAGGTATACTTTAAAAAAGCACTGCACAACGAGTATTAAGCAAAGAGTGTATTTTACCGCATCTAGGCTGCCTGTGGCTCCCCAGGCTTTGTACGAAAACTGCTGGCCCTCACTCAGGGGCTTTTTTGCGCAGCCTTGAACTGCGTCAGAGCGCCGCGCCACTCAATTTGTCCCCCCAATGCCTGTGATATAATAAAGCGTTTTTATTTAACTGCCTTTATTGCAGGCGCCAACATTGAGAGCTCGCCATGTCATTCAAGCCAACGCCTTTGTGGTTAACCGCCCTTGCAGCCCCCTTTCTTGCTACACCGCTCTTGGCTACCGCTGCAGACGCTACGCTTTCGCTGCCCAATGAAGCAACCGTCGGCGTAGAGGTTGTGGAAGAGCTTGCGTTTGAATCAAACCAAACGCGCCTTAACGATATTTTGCTACACCCTACTCAGGCTGCTAGCGCCTCACACTCTTTACCGGAATACTGCGTTATCGTAGGCAGGGCGCAACGGGTTGATGAGCGCATTCGCGTTACCACCCAAGAGGCGACCTGTATTGAAACACACGACGCTGACAGCGATATTTTCACTGGCGAATTTAGCGCCAGCGCTTATGGCGAAGATGGCCAATATGGTATCGCCTGCGAAGGTTCACAGTGCGCACTCTCCCCTGGTCAGACATTCCTTCTCACACTGGATCAACCCGTAGAGATTGAAGAACTGGACAATCCGTCTGCAGAGCTTAACGAACAGCGTCGCCAAGCAGACGGAGAAGGTATCGCCAACCCTGTGCCGCGCGACGAAGCCGTGCCTGATTGACCTTGTTCTAATATCGCCATAAAAAGTCAGTGGTGAGCTGAAAGCTCATTACGCCAGCCAGCGTGGGTTCTCTAACTGCAGGCACTGCTGCTCTAATTGGCGGATATGCTGATCCCAGTAGCCACTATCCGCCAGCCAGGGGAACGCCCGAGGAAAAGCGGGATCCTCCCAACGTGATACCAGCCACGCTGAGTGCCTGATCAGCCGATAACTCCTAAGCGGCTCGATAAGCGCCATCTGCTCGCTAGGAAACGGGCACGTCTCTTCATACCCTTCGGTAATTTCACTTAACTGCGATCGCCATCCCTGCGGGTCATCGGTGGGCAGTAGCATCCAAATATCCTGCATGGCGGGCGCCATGGTGCAGTCGTCAAAATCGACCAGGGTAAACTGCTCGTCACGCCCCAGCACATTCCCCAAATGGCAGTCGCCATGGCAGCGAATCATGCTGCTGGCGGGCACATTATGTTTTAGGAGCTGCTGGTGAACCTTTTCGATCACACGGTCATAGGCCCGGCGCTGATGACGGCTCATCCAATTGCTGGCCAGCACGCGCTGCTGAGCATCAAGAATACCGCTCGCCATTTCTAAACGCGGGCGATGCTGAAAGGTTTTTTTAGCTGACACTTGGTGCAACCGCCCCAGCAACTCCCCCATGGCAAATAGGTGCGATGGATTATCAAGCTCTGGCGCCTGGCCGGGGCAATGGGGGAACAGCGTAAACCGAAAGCCCTTAAAATAGTGCAAAGACGTCCCCGCCTTATCACGCCAAGGGGCAACGACCGACACCTGTTGATCTACCAGCTCCTGCAGAAAATCATGCTCTTCCTGAATCGCACTGTCTGACCAACGATCAGGCCGATAAAACTTAACAATCCAGTTCTTGCCATCGTCATCGCGAAATAGCAGTACACGGTTTTCATAGCTATTTAGCGCAAAAGGCTCGCCTGCAGGCCAAATATCCAGCGACTCCACTGCAGACATCACTAAATCAGGCGAAAGAGAGCTAAACGGGTGTGACATAGGCCACTCCTGGGTTGGCGAAAGAGCTAATGAATAAGCGAAAAGACTATTCTATCAATCCTTACCTAACGGTGTCCGTGCGGCCGCCCAAATATCAACACGTTTGGCACCTGCCTCCAGCGCAGCGCGCCCTAATGCGTTGCCTGTGGATCCGGTGGTGACCACATCATCGATTATTAACAAATGCGCCGGGGGCGGTGATTCAAAGACAAAGGCACCCGCCAGGTTGGCAGCCCGTTGGCGGCGGTTCAGCGTGCGCTGAGAGGGGGAATCCTTTACTCGCTTGGCAGTCACCATTGGCACCCCAAGCTGGCGGCTGAGATGTTCGGCCAACCAGTGCGACTGGTTAAATCCTCGGGTGCACGCATGCGTGGTAGTCATAGGCACTGATAGAAGTGCGTTTCCCAGGTCTATCGGCGGGGTTAAGAGCATCAATTCAGCCAATAGCGTGCCCGCCCGCGGAGAAGCATGAAATTTAAAATCATGTACCAACTGTTTGATCGACCCTTGATACAACAGCCCCGCTTGGGTGGTCGAAAATGCCGGTGGGTCAACTAAGCAGTGCCCACAAAAGCTCGTACCATGAGCAACTGGGTCACCGCATTGGCGACAGGCATGTAGGTTCCACGGCAGCTCGTAAAAACAGGTTGCGCACCACCCTTGCCCTGCGGATGCCGGCGCCAAACAAAATGCGCAGTAGCCGGGCATGGCCTGCTTTACCCAATTACTACCCCACTGTAGCCACCCCTTTAATGCCATGCCCTCTCCTGACTGCCATATGCATTAATATCAAATCATTGATTGACTTCTATCACAAATTTGATAATATACGCCTCGTCTTAGCGGATGTGGTGGAATTGGTAGACACGCTAGATTTAGGTTCTAGTGCCGTAAGGTGTGGGAGTTCGAGTCTCCCCATCCGCACCAATTACTTGTTAGTTTTCAAGAAGTTAGCACAACCCTTCTTGTATTTTGAATAGCTTCCAAACAGCTTGATGTTAGCGCTACCTGGATAGCTTTTGGTCAGTATTCTTCGCAAAATACCTTCTCTTCGTTTGAAAAATACCAATGGCTTAATGCCATTTTTTTGTGTGTCTGTTATTTGCTTAATACTACCTCTATCAAAGGCCGATTTGGCTGACTTACCCCCACTTTTCCGCTAGTCTCTATTCCTAAATAATGCTACCCAACCTCCCTCAATGGCTATCCTCAAAAGCCCGCGTCAGGGATTAACACCAATAACAATGAGAAGGATCTCATATAATGGAATGGCTCAACGATAATGCTCAGGCAATCTCGGCTGTAGCGAGCATTTGCACACTCTTTGTATGGGTATTTTACGCCCAGCTACTTTATAACGGCTATGTGCGACAGCGTCGCCCCCGCGTGATCATTAATCGCGGCAAAGGTATCGGCGTGGACTCCATCTGCTTAATCAGCAATATGAGCAGCGAAGCGATCTATGTTCAACACCTGGTAGCGGTACTGCATACCCAAAAGGGCAGTTACTCCCTTGACGTAGTGGAGTACCAGCAGCACGGTGGTGAACAGCAAACGGGTAGCCAACAAGGTGAGCAACAAGAACCCAGCTACCGCACTCATCAAGGCCCGCTAGCTTCCGGGGATTATCTGAACATTCAATCGTTTGGTGATATTGTGAATCAGGTTAAAGATTATTGGGAAATCGATGATAATCTACTGCAAGAACAGAATATTCAGCTTGAAATTCGCGTTATCGCTATTTATGGCTCCGAGGATATGCCGACAGGCGCGTCACGAACCTTTAACCTCGACCTTAACGCGCCACCCAATCACCAGCTTATCCCGGCGAGCGTCGATACGGATCGACTCAATAGCCGTGGCCAACGCAAGCGTGTGCTGGAGTGGGCAAAAGAGATCGAGACCCATAAAGCACGCTAAATAAACGCTATTGTTAAGCAGCGACGCCCCATTACCGAGACTATCGACGATGCATAAACTGTTAACCCTCTGCTGGCTTGGCCTACTCACTACGGTTTCGACAAATGTGTATGCCGAAGAGGAAGATAGTGACTTACCCGAGTGGGCGGAAGAGCGCATTGAGCCGTTTCGTGAAAGTGTAGGCAACTGGGTTGATAACACATCGCGCCGCATCGATGGATTCTTTGGCACTGACGACCATATGCAGGTCAACAACGAGTCCTATCTACGTTTCGGCCAAGAGATTGATTGGATGGAGGGGGATGGCACCCGCGGCGACACCACCCTTCGTTACCGTATTGACCTACCTACCTCAGAGGATCGCCTGCGACTGGTCATCGAGAGTGACCCGGAAGAGTCGCAAGGCACCCTAGAAGAGCAGGGCTCTGGGCGCCTTGCCAATGACCAGCGTGACCGTCGCAGCTCTACGCTCGGCCTGGATTGGTTAGAAAGCCGAGATAAACGCGAAAACTGGAGCAATCGAGTAGGTGCCGGTGTTCGCCTGCGCCTCCCTCTTGACCCCTACGTGCGTTTTACCAGCGAGCGCCTGTGGCAACTGGGTGAAGGGCCGTGGCAGCTTGAGTCAAATAACCGCGTCTCATGGTTCAACAATGAAGGCTACTCAGCGCGCACACGCTGGGATGTCGGCCGACCGTTGAGCAAACGCCGCCATTTACGCTTTATCTCGACAGTTCAGTGGCGCGAGGAAGAAGACAAACTGGAGTACAGTGAAGTTGCCGAAATCAATCACCGCATCAACCGCCGCAGTGCACTGCGCTACTCGGCTATCGCCATCGGCGAAAGTGTGTCCAATCCTCGCATGACTAATTACTACCTTCAGACGCGCTACCGCCGTGATCTTCATAAAGGTATTTTATTCGCCGATGTGATTCCGGAGCTACACTTCCAGCGCGATGTCAGCTACGACCCACGCTGGGCGATGACCCTGCGCCTTGAGATGTATTTTCAGCGCAAAATTAGCCACGACTACTTTTAAGCGTTATGTACAGATGAGTGAGTTCACACGTTCATCTACACACGCAACGCGGGCGGCCTTTTAGAGCCGCCCACCTATGCAACACGCCTTTGTCTTACCACGGCCAAGAAACTACAGCCGTAAACCGCCGTCACACTCGATGATGCGCCCAGAGAAGTAGTCGTTCTCCATAATAAAGGCAACGCTTTGGGCAATATTATCGGGCTCACCCAAACGCTTTAACGGCACGCTTGACGAGATACGCTCCAACATATCAGGACGCATCGCAGCGGTCATTTCGGTAGCCACAAACCCAGGCGCTACGGTGCCGGTACGAATACCATAGCGTGCCAACTCCTGGCTCCAAGTGACTGTCAACGCATGTACGCCCGCTTTTGCGGCAGCGTAATTGCTTTGCCCCATATTGCCTGCCCGGGAAATACTGGAGATATTGACGATCACGCCTTCATGTCCGGTTTCAATCATCTGAGTGGCGGCTTCGCGACCACACAGGAAAACGCCAGTTAAATTGACATTAATAACGTTTTGCCAAGCCTCTAAGGACATGCGCTTTTCCACTTGCCCCTCTTTGGCTTTTACCAGCAGCGCATCCTGGGTAATGCCCGCATTATTGACACAACCGCTGATAGGCCCCATGCGTTGCGCGATATCGGCAAACGTCTGAGTCACGGAGGCTTCTTCGGCGACATTCACCACAAACGCCTGGGCATCGATACCTTCAGCGGCAAGTTGCGATACTGCCTGATCAAGCGCTTCAGCGCTCATATCCAATAGCGCCATGCGTGCACCCTGCCTGCCCAAGCGCAGCGCCATGGCATAACCCAACCCTCGCGCCCCACCCGTGACTGCAATGACTTTATCGGTAAGTACCATTCGTGACTCCTTACAAAAGATTAAACCAGCTTCATTGTGCATCGCAGCATAGAAGAATTATGGACATAAATCGAGCTACATCATCGCTGGAATACGCCATGTCAGCTGCTTGCTATTTATATTTATGTCACCATATTACGCATTTACGACTGTTATCGAGTCGCTTTTTCGGGAGTTAGCCATGCCTATTCTTATTTTTATATCACTTTTCACTCTACTGGATTTTGTGGTTCTGTTTTCGATTGGCAGCCAGATCGGCCTATTCACCACCCTACTTTTAGTGCTCGGCACAGGTTTTGCCGGGCTACACCTGATTCGTAAAGAGGGTGTATCCACCTTTGCGCGGGCACGCCAGCGCATGGAGGCTGGTGAACTCCCCTCCAGTGAGCTATTAACTGGCGCTGCACTTATCTTCGGCGGTGCCTTATTAATGGCCCCAGGCTTTTTGTCTGATGCAGTAGGCTTGGCATGCTTGATCCCCAGCGCGCGGCAATTGATGTTCAAAGCACTTACCTGGCTGGGGCTTAAAAAAGTTGCCGGACAACAGCAAGGCCCCAGCGCTTCATCAGCTCGGCCCAATGAATATCAAAACAGCCAGTCTTCACAACAGGATGGCCCGATTGAAGGTGATTTTATTAGTCGAGATGAGCCCCCACGCCGTCGCTGAGGTTTTCTTCGGAAGAAATTCAGCGGAAAAGCAATTTTTTTATTACTCGCCCCCTTGAAAGGCCATTCGCAGCCCCCATTTTTCATTCAGCACACAAATTCGGCAGCGATCGAGACGGTAGCTGCCATTAACAAAGAAGACCGTGAGGTCTTCACTTCTCGCGGGTTACTCCCTCGAGAACACTTTTAGGCTAACCGCCCTCACCAGGGCTTCAACCATACTCAGGAGAACGTGAATGAATATCCGTCCTTTGCACGATCGTGTCATCGTCCGTCGCGTTGAAGAAGAGCAAAAAACCGCAGGCGGCATCGTGCTTCCGGGCAATGCAGCAGAAAAACCGACACGCGGTGAAATACTCGCCGTCGGTAATGGTCGCATTCTGGAAAATGGCGATGTCCGTCCGCTAGACGTTAAGGTTGGCGATAACGTGATCTTTAAAGATGGCTATGGCGTCGAGAAGCAAAAAATCGACGGCGAAGAAGTCTTGATCATGAGCGAAGCCGATATTCTTGCCGTTGTTGAAGGCTAAGCATCGTTGCAGCTGGTACTTATTTAACCAGTGCTTCGACTATTTACTTTCACGTTTTTGCATTCAATATTAGGAAGTAGCAGATATGTCAGCTAAACAAGTTAAGTTCTCCGATGATGCTCGTAAACGCATGGCCCGCGGTGTCGACGTTCTCGCCAACGCGGTAAAAGTTACCCTCGGCCCGAAAGGCCGTAACGTAGTACTGGAAAAATCTTTCGGCTCCCCCACCGTTACTAAAGACGGTGTTTCTGTTGCCAAAGAGATCGAACTGAAAGACAAGTTCGAAAACATGGGCGCGCAAATGGTGAAAGAAGTCGCTTCACAGACTTCTGACGCTGCAGGCGATGGCACGACTACCGCTACTGTTCTGGCCCAGGCCATTATCGCTGAAGGCCTGAAAGGCGTGACGGCGGGCATGAACCCGATGGATCTTAAGCGCGGCATCGACCAAGCGGTCAACGCTGCGGTTAAAGAAATCAAAGCCATGTCGGTACCTTGCACCGATACCAAGTCGATTGCTCAGGTAGGCACTATCTCTGCAAACGGCGACAAACGCATCGGTGAAATCATCGCCGAAGCGATGGAAAAAGTCGGCAAAGAAGGCGTCATCACCGTTGATGAAGGCCGTGGCTTTGAAGACGAGCTGGAAGTCGTTGAAGGTATGCAGTTTGACCGCGGCTACCTCTCGCCCTACTTCGTTACCAACCAGGACACCATGACGGTTGAACTGGAAGATCCCTACATCCTGCTAGTGGATAAAAAGATCTCCAACATCCGTGAGCTGCTGCCGGTTCTCGAAGCTGTTGCTAAACAAGGCAAGCCACTGGCCATCATCGCTGAAGATATCGAAGGCGAAGCCCTGGCAACGTTGGTTGTAAACAACATGCGCGGTATCGTTAAAGTAGCCGCTGCTAAAGCACCGGGCTTCGGCGACCGTCGTAAGTCCATGCTGCAGGATATCGCTATTCTGACTAACGGCACGGTCATTTCTGAAGAAGTCGGCCTGACGCTTGAGCAAGCCAACCTGGATCACCTGGGTACTGCTAAGCGCATGACGATGTCTAAAGAAAACACCACTATCATCGATGGTGCTGGTGCAGAAGGCGATATCGAAGCACGCGTTAACCAGATCCGCGCGCAAATCGAAGACACCTCTTCTGACTACGACAAAGAGAAACTGCAAGAGCGCGTTGCCAAACTGGCAGGCGGTGTTGCCGTTATCCGCGTCGGTGCTGCCACCGAAGTAGAAATGAAAGAGAAGAAAGCCCGTGTTGAAGACGCTCTGCACTCTACTCGTGCAGCCGTTGAAGAAGGCGTGGTGCCAGGTGGCGGTACAGCACTGGTTCGCGTAATGGCCAAAGTACAGGGCCTTACTGGCGATAACGAAGACCAGAATCACGGTATCAACATGGCGCTACGCGCTATGCAGTCACCACTGCGTCAAATCGTTTCCAACGCTGGTGAAGAGCCTGCCGTTGTGATTAACCGTGTGAAAGATGGCGAAGGCAACTTCGGCTACAACGCACAAACCGGTGAGTATGGCGACCTGTTTGAAATGGGCGTCCTGGATCCAGCGAAAGTAACCCGTACTGCACTGCAGTCCGCTGGTTCTGTTGCTGGCCTGATGATCACCACTGAGTGCATGATCGCAGAAGACCCTGAAGAGAAAGACTCTGCACCTGATATGGGTGGCATGGGCGGAATGGGTGGTATGGGCGGCATGATGTAATGCACCCCTGAGCCCTTCGCTCTATCGACGGCTAGCATTTAGCTGTCAACAAGAACCCCGCCTTGTGCGGGGTTCTTGCGTTTTGAGGCGCCTACAGGCGCGAGGTTGTCGATAGCGTTTTGTCAGCCATTTCCAGGGCCGAACGTGCTACTATCTGGGCGATTTTTTTAAGCTACATTTTCACTACTGGGCACCAGCGCATGTTGCAGCATATCCGTATCGTACTCGTTCAGACCTTCCATCCCGGCAATATCGGCGCTGCCGCGCGAGCCATGAAAACCATGGGCCTGACCGAGCTGGTGCTGGTTAATCCGCGCCTATTCCCCGATGAAGAAGCGAATCGGCTAGCGGCGGGTGCCACTGATGTCCTGGAGAGTGCGCGGGTGGTTACCTCGCTGGAGGAAGCCGTCAACGACTGCGTGCAGGTCGTGGGTGCCAGTGCACGCTTGCGCAGCCTGCCCCTTCCCCACTTTGACGAACCTGATGAGATGGCAACAGACGTCATCCAGAACGCTCAAACGGCGCCGGTGGCACTGGTGTTTGGGCGTGAACGTTCGGGGCTGACTAACGATGAGATTCGCTGCTGCACGCATCAGGTCAGCATTCCTGCCAACCCTGATTACGGTATTCTGAATCTATCCCAGGCAGTACAGATACTCGCTTATGAAGTACATCGCGCCTGGCGTAAAGGTGATGGGAGCGGTTTTACTTATCAGCGCCCGCTGGAGGCAACGCCACCCAGCCGCGAACAGTTCTTACACTTTCAAGCGCATCTGGGCCGCTTAATGCAGGAAAGTGGCTTTTTAACCCAGCCACATGCCCGCACTGAAGAGCAGCTTCAAGCCCTATTCGCTCGCGCTCAGCCCAGCCGCAAAGAGCTTTCGCTTCTGCGTGGGCTATTAAGCGCGTTTGAAAGTCATCTGCCTAAATAGTGATAGAGTTAAAGCGACTAAAAAGGGACAACCAAGTTGTCCCTTTTTAGTTTGAAGATAAGGCTTTTAGAGCATCATTGCCGCTAGCCAGCCAAAGCCGACTAACGGAATGTTGTAGTGCAGAAACGTTGGCACCACGCTGTCCCACATATGATCGTGCTGACGGTCAACGTTAAGGCCTGAAGTGGGGCCCAGGGTAGAGTCAGAGGCAGGCGAGCCTGCATCACCCAACGCCGCTGCCGTACCCACCAGCACCACCGTGGCCATGGGAGAGAAGCCAAACTGTACCGCCAAGGGCACAAAGATGGCAGCAATAATGGGAATGGTTGAGAACGACGAGCCGATACCCAGGGTAATGAATAGCCCTACCAACAGCATCACCAGCGCCGCTAGCCCACGGTTATCGCCAAAGAGTGAAAAAGCTCCTGACACCAGGGCATCAATCTCTCCCGTGGTTTTCATGACCTCGGCAAAGCCCGCTGCGGAGATCATGATAAAACCAATCAGCGCCATCATGCGCATACCGCTGGTAAATAGATCGTCAGCTTCGCGCCACTTAAAGATGCCCCCCATTGAAAGCAGGCCAATCCCTACCAAGCCCCCCAGTATCATTGAGCCACTGTAAAGCTGGAGGCCGAGCGCTGCGACGATTGCCACCCCCGACATCACAAGCCCCAGCCTATGCGGTTTGGCGGGCGTATGGCCTTCGGTAACGTTGGCGTTAGCGATATCTTCGGCTTGATACTCACGCGGGCGGCGGTAACTCCAAAATAGCGCAACGATTAGCCCCAGTGCCATCCCCCCTACCGGTACTGCCATGGCCAGCGGCACCATGCCACGGGTGATCTCTAAACCCAGCGGTTCCCCAGCGCTATTTAAGTTGGCCAAAAGAATATCGTTTAGAAAGATAGCCCCAAACCCTACCGGCAGCAGCATATAAGGGGCCGTTAAACCAAAGGTGAGCGCACAGGCCACCGCGCGTCGATCCAACTTTAAGCGGTTCATCACGGTTAATAGCGGCGGAATCAGCACCGGTATAAAGGCAATATGTACCGGGATAGCGTTCTGAGAAGAAATAGCCACCAACAACACAGCCGTTAGCAACAGCATTTTGACCCGCGTCTGCTGCGCAACGGTTGCCTCTTTTTTACCCAGCAGCGTAATCAAACGATTAGCCAGCATATCCGGTAGCCCAGAGCGAGAGATCGCCACAGCGAAGGCCCCCAAAGTGGCGTAGGCCAGCGCCACCTGGGCCCCGCCGCCCACGCCTGTATTAAAGGCTTCCAGAGTTTGTTCTAGTGACAACCCGCCCACTAAACCGCCGACTAAAGCGCCCACCACTAACGCAAATACCACCGAGACACGCGCCAGCGATAGCGCCACCATCACCAGCACCGCAAGAATTACTGCATTCATGAAAATCCTTAGAGCTATTGAGAGGTCATTAACGGCGAAGGGGGCGGATTTTAGCAGATTAATAGCATAAAACTAATACTGCCTTACTTACCTATTCCTAGCTTCTAAAAGCGCACAACGCATGCGATAGTGAGCTAACTGTTAGCCTGCCAACAAAGAGAACATCATGGCCTTCGTTCTTCGCCACTCACTGCTGCTGATTATATTGGGAAGCTTGGTTATTTCCACGGCCATGGGCTTACGCCATGGTTTCGGGCTCTTTATGGAGCCCCTCAGCAGCGAGCTCGGCTGGGGGCGTGGTGTATTTGCTTTTGCACTAGCCTTACAAAACCTGGTTTGGGGCTTATCGCAACCCTTTACCGGGGCGCTCGCGGATCGCTTCGGTGCGGCCAGGATTATCGTTGTTGGCGGCTTGCTGTATGCCTTGGGGCTGCTGTTTATGAGCCTCTCTACGTCAGAACTAGGCATGACGGTCAGCGCCGGGCTGTTGATTGGCCTTGGCCTCTCCGGTACCACATTCTCGGTTATTTTAGGTGCTGTGGGGCGCGCAGTGGCGCCTGAAAAACGCAGTATGGCCATGGGGATCGTTAGCGCAGCGGGCTCGTTTGGGCAATTTGCCATGCTGCCTGGCACTCTGGGTTTGCTCGAGTGGCTCGGCTGGGCCGCAGCGCTGATGGCGATGGCAGCTATCGCGACCATCATTCTGCCCCTGGGGGCAATGCTGCGCGACAAGCCCTCCGCCAAAACGGCATCCGATTTAAGCCTCAAAGATGCGCTCAACGAAGCAGCAGGCCAAAAAGGCTTCTGGCTACTCTGTTTAGGCTTTTTTGTCTGTGGCTTTCAGGTGGTGTTCATTGCCGTGCACCTCCCCGGCTACTTATTCGATAACGGCCTGGCGGTAAAGGTGGGTACGACGGTACTGGCCTTAGTGGGACTGTTTAATATTGTTGGCACTTATACCGCGGGTTGGATGGGCGGCATCTGGTCAAAACCCAAGCTGCTAACCTGGCTCTATTTGATTCGCGGCGTAGTGATTACGGCGTTTGTTTATTTGCCGTTAAGCCCAACCAGCGCTTCCCTATTTGGTATCGTCATGGGGCTTCTATGGCTCTCTACCGTACCATTAACCAACGGCATTGTGGCTTCCGTGTTTGGTGTTCGTCACCTCTCCATGCTGGGCGGCATCGTATTTCTGTTTCACCAGTTAGGCTCTTTTATGGGTGTATGGCTGGGTGGCTATTTTTATGACCTTACTGGCAACTACAATACGGTCTGGCAAATTGCTATTGTGCTCTCGGTCGTCGCTGCTGCACTGCATTGGTTTATCAATGAAAAGCCGCTCGAGCGCTCGCAGTCAACAACGGTGATCCCATGACACGCAATAATTTACTCAAGGCCATGGTGGCAACTCTGCTGTTTAGCTGTTTAATACTCGCATGGTGGGGCTGGCAGCATATGGATGCTGCCTTGCTACTGATGGGAACCCGGTTATGCTAACGAGCAAAGGTTGACTACTTGCTAAGATGACTATTCCTTACCCTGAGCATGTCACCGTGGTGGTAACCACTTTTATTACCGTGGTCATTGCGGTGCTGCTTCACTATGAAGCCCTGTGGCTTATCTCGCACCAAATAGAAAAATCTCGAAGACCACATCGGCAACGCATCCTGGCGATGGCGTTTGGAGTATTGATGACCCACGTTGTCGAAATTTGGCTATTTGGCATCACTGGCTGGTGGCTTACCGAGCAATTAAGCATTGGTGCTTTACATGGGTACGACAGCTTCAACATTTTTGATTATATCTTCTTCTCTGCGGTGACCTATACCACCGTGGGCTATGGCGATATATATGCCATTGGGCCGGTACGTTTTCTGTACGGCACGCTGGCTTTAACAGGCTTTGTATTGATCACTTGGTCAGCATCATTCACTTTTATAGAAATGCAAAAGCACTGGCGAGTTGGAAGATAATCAGCTTCGTTACGCGCTCTAGGGATCCGGCATGTTTGAAGTGGTTATTCTATCGGTAGCGTTTATCTTTGGTATCGCAGCACGACAGCTAAGTTTACCGCCACTCGTGGGGTTCTTATCAGCAGGGTTTGCACTCAATGCCTTTGGGCCCAGTATTGGCTTCCCAAGTGATGCGGGCCCAATGCTTGAACACCTTGCCCATCTAGGGGTTCTGCTACTGCTGTTCACCATTGGTCTTAAACTCAATATCCGCAGCCTGGCAGAGCCCGTTGTGCTAGGAAGTTCCTTTATACACTTGGCAATTACCTGCCTGTTGTTTACATCTGGTTTTGTCATTTTTCTATCGCTGCCCCTGGACAAAGCAATTCTGCTGGCCACTGCGCTGTCTTTTTCAAGCACGGTATTAGCGGCCAAAGTCCTTGAAAGCAAACGCGAATTACGCGCCCTACATGGCCGAATTGCGATTGGCATTCTGATTATTCAAGACCTTGTGGCTTTAGCCGTTCTCAGCATCTACAGCGGCAACTCCCCTAGCCCCTGGGCCGTGCTGGTTTTTTTGGTACCGCTATTAAGGCCGGTACTTTATTGGCTTATGAACGCGGCGCAGCACGATGAATTACTGGTGCTACTAGGCGCCGTATTAGCTATTGCCGTTGGCGGCATGGGCTTTGAAGCAGTGGGTTTAAGCTCAGAAGTAGGAGCCCTGGTCATGGGCCTGCTGCTGGCCAAACACCCCCGTGCGCAAGAATTATCCAAGGCGCTCTGGGGGCTGAAAGAAGTATTGTTAATCAGCTTCTTTCTGCAGATAGGCATGGCTGGCTTACCTGATCAAGACGCACTGCTATTTGCGGTTATCCTAGCAGTTCTGCTTCCGCTTAAAGGGATCCTGTTTTTTGCACTACTCATTGCCTTCCGAATCAGGGCACGCAACGCCTTTTTGGGAGGCTTAAGCTTGACGGCTTACAGTGAGTTTGGCCTGATCGTCGCTGCGAGCATTTTGCAAGAGTGGCTTGTTCCTTTGGCAATTACCGTTGCCTTGTCGTTTGTCATCGCCGCACCGCTGAATCGCATTGCCCATCAGCTTTTTGATCGCTGGGAGAAACACCTGCTCTGTTTTGAGCGGCACGCCCGACATCCTGACGAACAGCCTGTGGATTTAGGCAACGCCACCATCTTAGTGCTAGGCATGGGGCGAACCGGTAACGCCGCCTACGACTTTTTTACCGATAAAGGTTTGTCTGCCGTGGGCATCGATTCAGATCCCAATAAAATAAATACCCAACGGCATGTTTTTTATGGTGATATTGAAGATGTGGGATTTTGGCATCACCTGCATATTGCGCAAATAACCGCAGTAACGCTGGCCACCCCAGAACTTGAGAGCAAGCTTATTGCCACCCGCGAACTGCGTAAAGCGGGCTTCACTGGCCACATTATTGCGGGCATCCACTTCCAAGATGAAGCCGAACCGCTGCATACCGCTGGAGTAGATCAAACGTATTTGCTGATGACCGGTGCTGGCATCGGTATTGCCGAGAAAACCTGGGAATGCCTGCAGTCGCCGCCGTTGTAAACGCTTAAGTAAATGGTGCTAACTAATTTGACGATGGCACCAAAAACGCATCAGCCCCCTGCTTGGGCGAGAAAAGCAGCGCCATAAAGAACCAGCAGGTAGCGACGAGCACGATCGCACCGCCCGAGGCAACGCCCAACACCACCGAAAGCCATAGCCCGATGACCGCCGAGCTATCCTACACCCACGGAAATCAGCATTATGGTTTTAAAACGGTCGGTGAGCAGGTGTGCCGTTGCTCCTAGGGTGATCAGCATCGCCACCACTAAAATGATACCCACCGTTACCAAACCCGCCACGATGGTAGGGAAGGAGAAGTCGCATTCTCTTGCGCTTCGGCACTGGGCGCTTCGGTACAGGCTAGTGCAGCGCTCAGCCATAGCGGTAGGCTCAAGGCCATACCCAGATTGCGCTTACTCATTATCTCTCCTTTTTTGTACATGACCGATAAGTATATTGCAGCTCAACAAGAAAGCATTGTGCAAATAGTTTAGCCTAGGCTAACAATATTGCACAAAAATACGTTACTATCCCAGCGACTATCCAATGATTGTTCCCACTGCTTCCGATATAATTTACCAATGACTGATTCTAATCCGAACGCCTCATTGACTGCCCCAAGCATTCCTGGAGATGCCCTGCCCCCTGTGGAGCAGCATGCCCAGCAGTATGCAACGGTGCGAAATGCCCACGAAACCGAACTGATTGAAGACTACGTTGAGCTAATTGGCGACCTGCTGGCCCACCGCGGCGAAGCGCGCGCGGCGGACATTGCCAGCCGTATGGCGGTCAGCCAGGCGACGGTTTCAAAAATGATTCGGCGTTTAAATGAGCTGGAGTTGGTTACTAGCAAGCCATATCGCTCGCTGTTTCTAACCGAAGCGGGTCAAAAAATGGCGGAAACGTCACGCGCTCGCCACGATATCGTGCTGCACTTTTTACGCGCCCTTGGGGTGAGAGATGCGACTGCGCGTATTGACGCAGAAGGCATGGAGCACCATGTGAGCGACGAAACCCTCGCCATTATGCAGCGCTTTACCGAGCAGCAGCAAAACAGCTAACCCCACTACTCCTCATCAGTGGGAAAACGCAATTGATTCACCTGGGTGATGGCGCCGTTCCAAATCATTTCCAAATAAGTGGTTTGGATAATGTCAGCAACGCCGCTTGGTGTCATCAGCGCCCAGTAGTTACTAGTTTAATAAAAAGTATCTGCAAACACAGTTTTTTACTCTTATTGATCAACCTTCTGTTACCTTGACGGGCATCCCCAACCGCCCGATGCCCGGCAATTTCAAAGCGGGTCGCATAACATCGATACCAAAGCTCAAGCCCAGGAGGTTAAGTTCAATGCCCTCCTCAAGCGCCAACATAATGCCAACCACCCCACCCAAAGACAGCTGGTAACCGCTGCCACTGGGCGCAGCAGCAAAAACGCCATTGAAAATATAATCCTTACCAATAGCAGTTACCGGGAGCGTCACCTCAAAGCCTGGCACTTCGCGTATAACCCAGGCAATAAAGCTATTGCTGTTCGGGCCAGGCCACACTCGATAAAGCTCAGCTTGTGGGTAGTCAGCGGCGGCGGCCTCTATCTGCGGTATTATCTGTGCAGCCGCCTCGCCGCGATAGTCAGCCAACAGTGTAGGAGGACTGCCAAACCAGGCTCGATCAGGCGTGTCGATTGAAGACACCACCGTGGGACGCCGCCAGCTCAACACCTGATGCAGTCGGTAACTATCGGCGTTTTCAGTCTTGGTCGCAATCCAGATATGCTCGCCAAACGCTCCGCGCCAGTTATAAGCCCGGGCTGAATATACCTGAACGACGGCTTCAGCATTCACCGCTGGATCAGGCGCTATGCCAGCAGATGACCGATCCAGCGACGACCAATGCCCATCGGTCGCCACCTGATTACTCGCCAATAGCCAAACAGGCCCCGCTAACAGCAACGCTAACAGCAACGCTAACAGCAACGCTAACAGCAACGCTAACAGCGCCACTAGACTATGAAGCCAACGCAGTAGCATTTTCATCGCATTATCCGTAATTGGAGATTATCTGTTTATTACCGCATAGCTCAATGGGTGCAAGTATAGATTCCAACGACGCCATGTGCTCTATAGAGTATGATCAACAGTACAGTAAGCTACTTTTCAGGCACCACTTGAAAAATTAAAGAAAAATTTATACCAAAAAAACCCTCCAATATTTATGGAGGGTTTATATTTTATGAACCTTATACAGAGTCAACAACATTTCATTTTATTGATCAAGACCTCTCGGGCTTTGCAATACCTATTAGCAAGGCTAACTTATAAGTAGTTGAGTAAATCTTAAAGTAATAACACAACAAATATGCCAAAAACTTTCTAGAAAATGAGAGTCCTTTTCTACCAAAAATATTTAACTGTCTTCGTGGAGGAAAATAGCCTTTAAGAAGAATTAAAAAAAAGGTATTTTTAGAAGCATTATTTTTATTGCATACTTCCCCACCGATCACCCTTTTGCGTTTTTTTAGCATAGCTTTCATATCGGCACGAGCAGGATGATTTACAATAACGTCTGGAGCATACTCAATAGATATACCTTTATCTTTTGCTCGCCAGCCCCACTCATTATCGCCTCCTGACATTAATGTATCGTTAAAAAGCCCAACCGTCTCAAAGTGTTTCGCCAATGTAATCATATTGGCAGTTGCTGCTCCTCCAGTCTGAGCATATTTTTCCTGATCAAAGGCAAAAGCTTTCTCATAAATTTCGACTAGGGTGAGCTTATCAGACTTAAAAAAAAGCTCTATTTTTCCTGCTATTCGCTCTACACCTTTATCAAAATGGTTAACAGCAGCTTCCAACCAGTAAGGATCCGGAATACAATCAGAATCAGTAAAAGCAATAATTTCACCTTTCGCCAATTTTAAAGCTGCATTTCTTGCAGCATATGATCCCGGCTTTCCCTCTTTAATGATACAGAAATTGTGAGGCAAAGAGAAATCAACAGGTGGTGTATCTTCTGGTGCATTATTTACAATAATAACTTCAAAATCATCCTGGGGAAATGTTTGGTTTTTCAAAGCATTAACACACAGCTTCAATCGAGCCCAATCATGATAAGTAGGCACAATTACTGAAGCTCTTGGGCTGCGAACCTTCGTAACCCCACCTGCATCCTCTATCGCACTTTTACATTTCACCGCTTTTTCAAATTCATAAATGGACATTTAGTTGCTCTCCCCGTAATTATTAAAAACCTGAAAAATTGACGTCTGATGCTCAAGCGAAGCTTTCAGGCTTGGGGTGATATATTCCAGATAATTTCGAGTCAGGTGGTGGGTATCAGACCACATCAATCTTTCATCAAAATATGCCGGACATAATCCCTCAACACAAATTAATTCGGTAAAGTCTATTGAGATAAACAGAGGTATTTCACCTACATACGCATCTGCAGGATTAACAGATAGCAACACCTCTTCAATGGGTCGAGCACATAGGCTTGCCTCATGACGGTTCTTCCAAACGCAATAGCTTGGATCACTTTCAAACCAAGGGTTATCTCTTATACCCATTACAAAAATACCTAAAGCAGATATTTCCTTCCATTTTTCCACATGTCCAGAAGGAACAAACTCAACAGGATTCCCTACTACTAATCTATTCTCACGGGGACGATTCGACCTCGTCGAGTTTGTTATAACAAGATCAGGGGACAGGTCACTTAAATAATCAACGATATTTTCATTCCATAACTTACAAGTATCATTACCTTCCACAATTTCATAGCCAAGGGAACAAGAATTCTTTATGATACTTACCACTTTAAATCCATATTCATTCCCTAGACTCGAGAAAAAAGGTTCCCACTGACCTATATGCGACCCGCCTACGAGTGCGACTACATTTCCTGAAGAGGTATCTCCAAAATCACAAGATGAAATTTTGGACTCTGTAATGACCGTAGCACAACCATTATCTCTGTCCATGGTCTCGCCTAAGTCATTAGAAATGGCGGTAACATACCAATAGTTCAAATTGGAAGCATCGTCTTGTATAGAAATCTCATCGCCCTCGAATGCAGATCTTTTAAAATCAACTTTTACATCATGCAGATTTTCAATATAGTATTTAGCACCCAACCCAAGCGTAACCGAAGGAATGAAAAATGAAAAACCTGCAATATAGGAGATCCAAACCCTAGACTTGGGTATTTTCCTAAAAGGCTTTTCAATCAACCAGGTCGTAATAATAGCCAGCAAAACTCCTAATACAACAATGGTCATACCTTTTACAACGCCTAAGTTTGTTGTTTCATAATAGTGCTGAAAAAAAACCAATATCGGCCAGTGCCAAAGGTAAATGGTAAAAGACATGGCACCCAACATGACAAGATATCGATTTGACAATAACCTATTCACCAGTGTACGTTTTTCAGATTCGTTTCCTGAAATGATGATAAAAGCAGCTGAAACAACAGGAAATAGCGCGACATATCCAGGGAAATTCCAGTCGCTAGGAAATGCTATACCGATGCTAAAGAGAATAAAAATACCTAGAAAAGAGATGATTGATGCCGTTTTTTTATTCAACTTAACATAAGGGATAAATATAGCAACCAAGGCGCCGGCTAGAAACTCCCAGACTCTTCCCAAAGGATTAAAATAGGCTGTGTTAGGAGTAAAATGCGTAGAGACCAACGAGTAAAAAAAAGAAATAAAAAAAACTATAGAAACTCCCAACATTAAAGGTATCAATGATTTCATTTTGTTTGAAATATACAATAGTGGCCCAATAAGCAAAGGGAGAAAGGCATAGAATTGCACTTGAATTGATAGTGCCCAATACTGTTGAAAAGGGCTTGCTGGGTCTCCAATTTGTAAGTAATCAACCTCTCTTCTTATTAGCAATAAGTTTTCTAAATGCCCTGCGCTAAAAATAAATTCATGTATTGTAGCCACCCAGTAAACAGGTGGTACGAAAAAATAACTGAGAATGAAAGTCGTTAAGAGTACAACATAAGCGGATGGAGCCACCCGTTTAATAATTCCTCCCCAAAAATGAAAGGGCTTTATATTACCATCCCTTGCATACTGACGAAGCAACATTCCGGTCATTAGAAAACCAGATACAACGAAAAATACATCGACACCTCCAGATACCTTCTGAAACCAGATATGGAAAACAAGCACCAGCATCGCGCCGATGGCACGAACTCCTTGAATATCCTTACGATACTTGTTATCGAGAGTATAAACATCAAACGTTTTGTTCACTTCTATCCTCCTTAATAAATAGCAAAAACATTCAATACATCTACCCACAGATACCCTTGAGGGCCTCCAGAGGAGAGTTTAAAGTCTGCGTAAAGGAGTTTCGGCAAAAATAGATAATTTTCTTACTCATCAACGGGTATTTTCTAGAAAAACCAACCTCGAGTTAAATCAATTAGCTCCTAAGTAATCATTCATTAGTATTTTGATAAAACCATCTATGTGTTTCGTATTCGCTTGCTCACCATCTTCAGCATTAACCGTTAATACTGGTACTCCTCTTTTCTCAAATTCCCCGATCATTTTATTTCTTTTTTTTTGAGCTTTTCTACAATATTCAGCAATTTCATATTCATGTTTATTTTTATAATATGGCAACAGGTTACCAGTCTTCCTATAACGCTTAAGAATGCGCTCCGCTATAATTTCTGGCCGAGCGGTCATATGCACAATAACCCTTTTTTCCATCAGCTTACTAAATAAAGTCTTATCTTTTCCCCAATTATCACTAATTTCATATTTGAAGTGGTGAAAAAGGCCTTCGTCTATTAGCAAGACAGTCGGGATTTTTTTATCTTCAACATATTTATCTATTGCTCTTGGAGTAATAGCGCACTGGGAATACTTAAACCTTGATTTTTCATTCTCTAAACTTATTAACTTGTAATCTAAAATTCTTTTATAAGCACTATCGATGTTCGTATTACGTTGTAGTCTGGCAATCCACAATCTTGCACGAATAAAATCTTTAATTAACCTCTTTTCTTCCATATAATCTATCAGAGTACTCTTCCCCCCCCCTGGACACCCTACAACTTCTATAAAAAGTGATTTATTTGCGTTCTCTATCTGATAATCAAAGACACCTTTCACAAAAAAATGTGCCTCATACTCAAAAGTACGCAGTCGACCTAACCAGTTTTTTGCGATGAATTCTAATTGTGTCATGGCTAATCACCTAATAAGGAAGATGTTGCATAGATTTATTATTATTCGCTGAGATATGCTGACGTCAGACAGGGTAGTTAGTGTTAGCGACACAACAGTTCCCGCGAATCATCTGAGAATTGCGCCGTTATTTAGATAGTCAACTTTACTTTATCACTTTAATTTCGAAAAAAATCTCTGCGATAAAAAAGAAGATACGGTTTTTAACCACTTAGCACACGATCCCGTAATCTACAGTAATATGGCTGAGGTATTATTAGAGTCGCCAAGGTCATCCACTGGCGGGGCCGCATACTCAATAGTATTAATGAGCATATATCTTTCTTAACCGACCTTCCAACTATCTTTTTTTCAACCGCCCATGACAATATTTTACGATTAATGGCGGCATTTAGATAATGTTTTTCAAGCCACGTTAGGCCAACTTCACATTCACTCTTTAAGTCTAAGCAAGGATGAATTTGAATCATATTATTTTTGTCGCTTACCACGCCACTATTATGAAGCAACCACATGCTCGTAACGATGGGATCATAGTGAACCATTTTAAGACTGCATATAACTTTTAACCAAAAATAAACATCCCCAGCACGTCGGTATCGATCAACAGGAAAACCACCAAGGGCCATGAATGTATTTTTATGTATGCAAGCGCCGTTCATGTGAATGAAATCAGAACGTGAGAACGCTGCTAAAGCTTCCTGTCGACTCATGACTCCATTTTTTAAAGGTTCACTTCTCGGAATTACTATATTTCCTTCCATCTTCCGAAATGCATTTACAAAAAGATTAACAGATGGGTTTACGGAAATAGCATTAGCAAACCTTGAAAGGTGGTCATACACAAGCAGGTCGTCTGCATCAAAAAAAACCAACCATTCAGCTGTTGCCTGCTGTGCTCCATAATTGCGTGCTGCGTAGCCGCCTGGGCCAGGCTTATCTCGCTGGAACAGTCGCAGCTTACCCTTGCGTTCCTCTTGTAATAAAATCTGGAGAGACCCATCTGTAGAGGCATCATCAACGACAATGATTTCAAAATTCTTAAAGGTCTGATTATAAAGACACGAGAGAGAGTCCAACAAAGTTGAAGCCTTGTTATGAACAGGCACTATGACAGAAAACTTATACATAAACTCACCTCGTCTTAAGCTATTAGCCAACTTTATCCAAAAAACTATAAACTTTCACATTTATAAATTCTCAATGGAAGACATTGACTTTTAACCGGTGAATCAATGTATTCAATTTCAGGTGAAAACAAAAAACCTTCAACCAACCCAGCTGTTACAATACCAGCTTTTTTTAACTGTCTTCTTCGTAATAATTTTAATATCATATATAAATCTAAACACATAATTTTTACTACGACATGAGCTGGACGATATTTTTTTGTGACAAATATTCTATTTCTTATTAAGTGTTTATAATACTTAAGACGCACCTCACTATTTTCAGAAATAATATTTAGCACTCCTTTCTCCTGCCGTAAATGTATCACTTTGCTGGCACCCACAACAAACCCGGGAACATCTTCCGTTATTCTTAATGTATATTCAGTATCCTCGCCCCATATGAACATATCGGAAATAGGCAAACCATACCTGTCAATGGTACCGCGGGGAACAAGAATAGATACAAAAGTTGCTCGATCAACGGAGACAACACCATATTGAGCAAATTTTGGCCAATCTTTATATCCAATATGATTAATTTTTTTGTTGATAGAAGGTGAATTAGTTACATAACCATTTTCTGTAAAAGCAGTAGAGATCAGGTAGGCTCTGTCAATACCATTTTTATCCAAGGTATTATCTGCTTCAATCAATCTTTGCAAGGCAAACGGCTCCGGAATGACATCATCGTCCATCATCCAGATATAATCGGCTCCTTCCTTATATGCGAGACGAAACCCAGCATTGAATCCACCTGCTGCACCTACATTCTGCGACAGCAAATACACTTTTAGATTCGAATAGTCCAATTTACTTAGCATTTCTTGTGTATTATCATCGCTAGCATTATCGACCACAATCACCTGGTCACAAATGCATGTTTGTGAATAAATGGCAGCTAAACATAGCTGTAGCAAATCCTGCCGATTGTAGGTGAGTATCACCGCGATCACCTTGCTCATAGTGTCCCCTGCATAATCATGCCCTTGAAAACTCAATACAGCGTTTAATTATTAGCTAACATATACATGCGATTAATACGGCAGCACCTGACCTTAGTTACCATTTTAATATAATAAACATTTTTGTTTGGTATAAAGAGAAGCCTGGAATTCCGTGCATTCGTAAAATGCAAATGGAGAACATACACACTTTATGTCGCTAATTATTTAGGATTATGCTATTCCAGGTGCGATCCCTAAAGCATATCAAAGATGAGCATCATTATAATTTCCAAAGGCTCACCCTTTTCAAGCGGCGCCGGATGCTTCTTGGAATGTTATTATAAAAAAATTTAACAAAAGCAATTGGAAAATAGTAGAAAGGAGCTTTAAGCTGTCGTAATTTTTTTAGACTAATTTTCAATGAATTAAATGTATAACTCAATCGATTTCCGACTTCAAAGCTCTGTCCTTCATGAAGTCGTTTAACTGTTAGCGGTAAATCCACTTGGTAAAATATAAAACCTTTTCTCAGAGCGCGTACCCACAGGTCTATATCGACCTGTCTAAACAATGCTTCATCGTACCCTCCAACCTCATCAAAAAATCGTCGAGAGAACAATATAGAGCTATGATTTATTGGATTGTTAACATAAAAACTATCACACCCCATTGGTGTGACTGAGAATCCTCTACTAATAACTAACTCCCCTTCCCCTTCTCCATAAACGATCTGGCTAGCTGTTACGACAAGCTCCACATTTGGAAATAGGCTTATAGTAGCGACCTGCTGCGCCAATTTTTCGGGTAGCCATTGGTCGTCTGCGTCGATATTGGCCAGCCACGGATAACGAGTATGGTTGACAGCAAGGTTAAGCGCCCGCGCACGACCAACACCTTGCGTATCCACTAACTGAACCTGGACAGGGGCCATGTGACGTAACTTCTTGAGCACTTCCCAGGTATCATCGTCTGACCCATCGTTGACCACAACAACTTCTTTAGGTAGATAGGTTTGAGAAAAAACGGAAGAAAGACTTGATTCCAGGTATTTGGATCCATTTTTCACAGTCATAATGACAGAAATATCAATCTGATTCATTAGGCCACCTCCATGGCATCAGACAAGCTGATGATGAGAATTTTTTCTATTAATAATAATTAGCATAAATAGACAGTAAAAACTCACTAGCATATTAACTAAAGAACTAACAATTTATTTAGCCAGAAAATAATTTATATCTCTTTTCTATCGGCGAAATTTCATATTGACTACTTTCCATATCAATAATTTTATTTTATTCTTGGCAAAACGAGCCCCAAGCTTATCTTCAGGGTTATATATACGGCTATCACTAAAACAGAAAACAGGCTTACCTGCTTCTCGACAAATTAGTTTTGCTTGATAAGAATTAAACTCGACAAACAAGTCCGCCGTGGATGCAACAAAAGTCTCAACCTTGAATTTCACCTGCGAATCAATAGTCATGACATTATTATTATTTTTCTTCATAACGAGATTACGATACGAAACCCCGTTATCCATCAGTAAAGCTTCTACCTTATGTCGGTTTGACTCACTCTGAGACGTAACGATTGTATCGATATCTCTTGAAGGAAGGTAACGAAAGCGTATAGTACCTGTATCATCACAAAGTTCGTTTTCTGACATCATCCCCTCAAGACAAATACAAGACCTACTCATTACATTATGATGAAATATATTCCATTCAAAAGCTCTTGGATGGGGAAGAAATTCAAGAATAATATCTACATCACTTCTGATTGGCTTGCCTGAGTAAATAGCCAGTGTCGATGCACGTGCTGCTAACCAATCGGGAAGCGCGTTAATTTCGTTTCTTATTGAATTTCCGGTCATTATACTGTCGTCTACAATAAGAACTTTTTGTGCCTCCCAGGGAGAGTTCAAATCTTTTCTCACGCATCGCGTAAGCCCTTTTTTCAATGGATAATTATTAACCCAGGATGAAATATCCGTACAATTTATATTTAGTGCAAGTGCAATCATGTAGGCGGGAACCATACCACTTCTTGGTACCCCTACGACTAAGTCCCAGTCACCAGAAAATTTTTCAAAATTCTTTGTAATATCCCTGCCGAGATCACCATATGACTTGAACTGAATCTGCATTAAGTTTTCTCCGACAACTCGCTCAATATTTTCAGCAACAGCTATCTACCACCCATTTAGCTGATACAGATAGATATATGGTGACCACCAATCGAAATACCTATTGCATCAGAGATGCCGCAGCTATTAAATTAGATAAAATCAGGAAATTAGTATCGAGGCTGTTAGTACTTTTGCAGGGTATAATGTAGATAACACGCAGTACTACGCTACAATTTTATTTAGCAGTAATAGTATCAAATGGTTTTTGCACCCTATTACGAAGCTCTGGTTTTCCTATACCCATTGCTTCAAGCATAACGGCATTGACTTTATGCACATCGTATTTATCTTTAGCAATCTCGTGGGAGCGCTGTCCCATGGTTTTAACTAAAGCTGGTCTGTCAATAAAGTGTTGCATGGCTTTAACAAGCGCATCGACATTTTTTACAGGTATCAAGTAGCCGTTATCGCCATTAGTGACGGTTTCTCGACATCCAGGTGCATCGGTAGTGATGACCGCTCGCCCCATAGACATGGCTTCCAGAATTGAGCGCGGCGTGCCTTCTCGGTAATAACTAGGCAGTACAAAAACGCTACTCTCGGCAAGTGCCGGGCGCACATCATTCAGCCAACCCAAGTGTTCAAGCGATCCCTCCCCCACCCAAGTATCCAGCTCTTGTTGCGAAATCGTATCGGGGTTGCTGTCGATATCACCAGCCAGTTGAAATACTACCTCAGGGCGCTGCTGCTTGATTCGCCTAGCTGCCTCAGCGTACTGGCGGACACCTTTGTCTGCCAACAAGCGAGCAACCAATAAAAAACGTGGCGGCCCATCAGGTAAAGGGGCTGCAGCAAAATGCGCCATATCGACCCCTGACCCATTGAGTACTTGGGAAGGTACGCGATCGCGTAGTATTCCCAAATCACGAAATAAGCTTTCATCATCGGGGTTCTGGAAAAACACCTTATCCACCTTATTCAAAGCTGCCGAATACAGCCTACGCACCAGATGGAAAACCAGAGCGCGCTTACCGCGTGCCTCTCCGGCAAAGGCATATCCCAGGCCAGTGATCAATGCATAACGTTGAGGAACCTTCGCCAGCCAAGCCGCCAACATCCCATACACCACCGGCTTGATGGTATATGCCAGAACGACATCGGGTCGTATATTACGCATCAACAAGTAAAGTGCTTTTAGCGTCAAAAAATCATACCACGGGTTAAGGCCTGTTCGTTGCATGGGGATATCGTGAACAAATACTCCCCAAGCCTCTAACTGGCGGCATGTCCTTGGATCATCATGTAACCCTGGTGATGCCGCATGTACTTCTAATCCTGCACTAATCAGGCTTTGTACGAGCGGCCCTCGAAAATTGACTAAGGAATAGCTAGAGCCCGACACTAGCAAAAAGCGACGTTTTGGTTTATTAAGCTTAGAGTTCATGCTGCCTCCTCAACGAACACCAGATAGTAAAAAAATTACCAGCTAAAAACATATAAATTCTAAAATATAAACGCCTACTTATAATAAAGACCCATGCATAACATAAATGCATCCTTAAAGTAGTGAATATAAACAAAACCATGTAATACATGGAATATTTAATTAGAAGCTAGATATGAAGATTCTAATGGGCTGGGCCTACCTACTGAATAATAAGTAAATCCTTTCGCCCTCATTCGGCGCGGCTCATAAATATTACGCCCATCAAAGATAGTGGGTTCAGTTAATTTCTCTTTAATAAGATCAAAATCAGGTGCACGGAAGTTCTGCCACTCCGTGACGATAATCAAGGCGTCAGTATTCTTTAAAGCTGCTTCTTTGGTTCCACAAAGGATTAAGTGATCATGACTCCCGTAAAGACGCTGAGCTTCTTCCATGGCTTCCGGATCATAAGCCTGCACCTTGGCACCAGCTGCCCAAAGTGCCTCCATTAGTACCCTGCTGGGGGCATCGCGCATATCATCAGTGTTGGGCTTGAATGAAAGCCCCCAAATGGCGAAGGTCTTACCCTTTAATTCAGCATGGAAGTGCTGGCTTATCTTATTGAATAGCGTGTTTTTTTGCTCTTTATTACGCGACTCCACTGCTTTGAGTAATTTGGCGTCAAAATCAATGGTATTCGAGACGTGGATAAGAGCCTGCAGATCTTTAGGAAAGCACGAACCGCCATAGCCCACACCGGGATAAATGAAGTCGTAACCAATGCGTGGATCCGAGCCTATTCCTTTACGCACCGCCTCAATATCGGCACCCAGACGCTCAGCTAGGTTTGCCATTTCGTTCATAAAACTGATTTTGGTAGCCAACATGCAATTAGCTGCATACTTGGTCAGTTCGGCACTTTTTACATCCATCACTATGATCTTGTCGTGATTACGATTGAAGGGGGCGTATAGCTCGCGCATGACTTCAATCGTGGCATCGCACTCTGTGCCGATAATAATACGATCAGGCTTTTGGCAGTCTACGACCGCACTACCTTCTTTTAAAAACTCAGGATTAGACACCACGTCAAACGCGATATCATGGCGTCCGCGCCTTTCCAGCACTTTTTCCACCTCGTCACGCACTTTGTCAGCACTACCTACAGGTACGGTGGATTTGTTAATGATAATTTGGTTCTGCTCCATATGTTCGGCAATGGTGGCAGCCACAGTGAGAACGTACTTGAGATCAGCACTACCGTCTTCGTCCGGTGGAGTTCCCACAGCAATAAACTGTACTTGGCCATGGTTGACTCCCGCGGCCGCATCGGTAGAAAACTCAAGGCGCCCAGCGGCGTAGTTCTCTTTTACTAAAGATTCTAGACCAGGTTCATAAATAGGGATGCTGCCCTGCCTAAGTTGTTCGACCTTATGATCATCTAGATCGATGCAAACAACATGATGGCCAACTTCAGCCAGAATAGTTCCTTGAACCAGGCCTACGTAACCCGTGCCGAAAACTGTAACGTTCATTGGATTTCCTAACTGGAGAGTAAAGTGATGAGAAAAACTAGAGAGAAGTTTTATTTAGGCAAGCTATGAATTTCACTTATGGTGCTGCTCGCCTTATTTGGCGAATAGTAACTTCGATACCATTCGACAAACTTGGCAACGCCATGAAAAACTGATGTGGCGGGCCTATAACCAACCTTTTTTTCTAATTCACCTGAATCCGCATAAGTGTCTGGAACATCGCCAGGCTGCAAAGGCAGTAGATCCTTGATGGCCTTTCTACCTAATGCTTTTTCAATGGCTTCGATATAGATGTTGACCGTCACAGGATCATTATTGCCAATGTTGAAGATACGAAATGGCGCATTGCTGGTAGCAGGGTCAGGGTTATCGCTATTCCACTCAAAAGCAGGAGTGGCTATATCATCACTGGCGCGAATAACGCCCTCAACAATATCATCCACATAGGTGAAGTCGCGGGTATGGCAGCCATAATTGAAAACCTGGATGGGCTCATTGGCCAAAATATTTTTGGTGAATTTAAAAAGCGCCATATCTGGGCGCCCCCAGGGGCCATAGACGGTGAAAAACCTTAGCCCGGTGGTCGGTAATCCAAACAAATGACTATAACTGTGGGCCATCATTTCATTGGCTTTTTTGGTGGCAGCATAAAATTGCAGTGGATGGTTGGCTCCTTCATGCTCGGAAAACGGCATTAAAGTATTAGCGCCATAAACACTACTGGTACTGGCGTACGTCAGGTGCGCAATGCTGGAGTAACGACACGCCTCCAAAACATTAGTAAACCCAATCAAGTTACTTTCCACATAACTAAGTGGGTTTTCCAGCGAATAACGAACCCCTGCTTGGGCAGCTAGATGAATAACTCGGTCAAAGTGGTGTTCATTAAAACACTCGGCCACCGCCTGTTGATCAGCTAGATTAGCGCGAATAGAAAGGTAGTCGTTTCTTGTCTCTTTCGCCGTCTGCTCAAGAATTTTTAGGCGCGCCTCCTTAATGGCAGGGTCATAATAGTCATTGACGCTATCAAAGCCGACGACACTATCACCGCGCTCCAGTAGCCGCTTGGCAGTGTGAAAGCCGATGAATCCGGCATGTCCGGTAACAAGAATCTTCATTTAATAACTCCATGACGTGGGAGGAATAGAGGGCATTGGCAGGAGTAGGGCAAATAACAGCGCTAATCTCAGCTGCGTACAAAGCGCTGAATATGGCGCCAGCTCACTCGCCTCAAGCCATCCAACGTCAAGGGCACCAGAGCCACTGAACGCACCATGGCAAGTAATGGACGCGGAAGCTCACTCAGACATAAGGTTCGCGGCAGGCCGGTATAGGGAAACCAACATTGTCGATAGGAGCTCTGCCGGGCTGAAGGAGGTAAATCGCCGGTAAAAATCGAAGGTACGGCGTACCAGGCATAGTTGCCTTTCAGCGTCTTTATTTCGTCAGAACCGGGCTGTAGAAACTCGAAATCGATAATCTTTAGCCCTTGGCAAGGGTCATAGATAAGGTCATGCGGATTAAGATCGATGCATTCATAGCCAAGACTGCGATAGTGCAAAATAACGGCTCTCACGCGCTCGATGGCCCAGATAGGCAGCAAACCATGATTTGAAAAAGGCGCACGAGGCGATAAAATGCGTTCCATGCAATTGGCATAGCGCTCAAACACTAGATAATGAGTACCGACTTCTAGCAGACGGGATACTTCTGGCAGAGAGGCACCGAGTTCACGCGCCTTTACTTCACGCTCTAGGTAGCGCTCACGCCCAGGCCGAAATGTCTTGCAAATCGCCTCAGTGCCATGAAAATCCACCAGCTCTACTTTGGCTCGGCAAACCTCTTTACTTAGGTCAGCTAATACCGGGTAAGGTGTGCGAAATGCTGCATCGTTGCTTAGGGCTGTTTCACGTATCTTACCGATCTGCTCGGGCACCAAGGTTTTGAGATACTTAAACGCCTGATCCGCATCGCGGGAGCAATGTATCGGACTCTGTTGTTCTGCTTTGCTCTCCTCTGGAGAGAGCGTGGCACTGAAGGTTGCCCTGATGGTAGGTAGTCTTAAATTGGGAGAGTCACTCGACATCCGCTTCACCGGTACTGGATGGACATCCTGTACCACAAGCAGAAAAACTGGCGGCGACCCACTGCTGGCAAAATTTCCTTGCTCTTGTCCATCATCAAGCACCCACTGAGCGAGCGCCTGTTGCTGCCCACTTTCGATTGGCACGCTACACAACACATTAAATCCATAGTGATCAAGCAACTTAAGAAGGGTGTCCAGATACGCCAACTCACACTCTCTAATCAGAAAAACAGTAATCCCGGATAGCCACTCTTGTTGCTCGTCATTAGATTGTTTATTCATCATGACTTGCCTCCTTGTGCTAAAGAGAGCACTTATTTTTAAATAAGCATTGATGACATGCTCAATAATGCTTTTCGCATCACTCAAGCATGAAAAGTGGTGATCAGAGCGAGGGGGAAACGGCTCAGTCGCTATGGCGTAGGCGCCGGAAGTAAACGGGTTGCAGCAAAGTTGGTAAGATTCCGTCGTCTTGTGATAGCCAGCGATTCAATAAGATTCTCAACCTTCTTTGGGTACGGAGCGTAATACAGGGCCTAGTCTGGCGACCGACCTTAAGGCTGTGTTCGTTGCATCAACATGTTGGCGTTGCGTATCTGAGGTCATGGTCTGACGCGCTTTCCATACCAAGTCGGCTATTTCGTCCAAAGGGTTGTAGTCCAGTGGAGCCGACTGCAACAACTGGCGGATACTCAGGTGATCAGTAGCGATAAATGCCTGCTCCAGCTGCTTTAAAAAGGCTTCGAGCCTCGGCCATTCCCAGAAGCGCTCTTTTGAAGTCATGATACGATCATGGCGCGTCTTGCTGACGTCATGACCTATCAACAATTCCTCGTAAAGCTTTTCACCAGGCCGCAAGCCGGAATAGATGATTTCGATATCCCCTTCAGGATGCGCAGCGTCTCTTACCTCCAATCCCGAAAGGCGAATCATATTCATGGCCAGATCATGAATGCGTACCGGCTCGCCCATATCGAGCACGAAAACCTCCCCACCTTCCCCCATGGCGCCAGCCTGGATAACCAGCTGAGCAGCTTCGGGAATTGTCATGAAATAGCGGGTGATATCCGGGTGAGTCACCTTCACGGGGCCGCCCTGCTCAATCTGCTGACGAAACACTGGGACAACGGAGCCACTTGAACCCAGAACATTGCCAAAGCGCACCATGCAGAATCGAGTGTTGGACTGAGAATGTGCGAAGGCCTGACAGATAAGCTCAGTCAAACGCTTGGATGCACCCATGGCATTGGAGGGGCGAACCGCTTTATCAGTGGATACCACCACAAAGGTTTCAACATTGGCCGACATTGCCGCCTTGGCCAGATTCAATGTGCCAAAGACGTTATTACTCACTCCTTGCACGAGATTAAATTCCACCATCGGCACATGCTTGTAAGCAGCAGCGTGGTAGACAGTATGCACCTCGAAACATTCGAACACTGCCTTAAGACTGCCCGAATGCTGCACTGAGATAAGCAATGGTTTTAGCTCGCACCGTGACGCGGTGCTTTCGATATGTTGCTTCAACTCTTGCTCAATGGCGTATAGCGCAAATTCGCAGTTATCGATCAAAAGCAGGCGGACAGGATTCTGATCAAGAATCTGACGACACAGTTCACTGCCTATCGAGCCTCCTGCCCCCGTCACCATGACCGATTTATCGCGGATATTGGCCTCCATCAGTTCGGGGAAGGCAGGCACAGACTCCCTACCCAATAAGTCCTCCAGCGCCACATCGCGAAGTTCACTGATTTTGGCTCTACCGGCAATTACATCGGCGCTACCAGGAATTGTCTTAAGAGGCACGGAAAGGCCCGAAAGCCAGTGCAGTATCTCGCGGCGACGCCAACGTGGGGCGCTGGGGATAGCTAACAAGACCATTGTGGCGCGGTGTTCTTGAACCAGAGCAGCTAATGCTACCGGCTGATGTACCCGCAGCCCTTCTACCATGGCGCCTTCCAATCCCCGCCAGTCATCAACGAAGGCCACCGGCTGGTATTCCTCTCCATTGCGCAGAGCAGCCACCAGCTCGCAACCCGCGGCCCCTGCCCCATAAATCACCACTGGCTTGCGCTGTCGAAGCTGACTGTGGCGATACAACTCTCGCAATAGAAAACGCAGGCTACCGATACCCAACAATAAGAGCAGCGCATAAATGATGATAATAGATAGTCCAATGGGCGAGTTAACCATGTAACTGGCCGGCGCTACTAACAAAGTCGATGCCAGCACAACAACAGCGATAGTGGATACAGTGGCATGGCTCATGTAGCGAATGACGGCGCGATAAAGCCCTAACCAGCGGAAAAGCAAAAGGCTTATCGGAACTAACACGCTGATGGTCATCCACAAGGAAATGCTGCTGAGTGGTTGTAGGCTTTCCAGGTGAATCATTGTGGCAAGTTGCAGGCTACCCACCACAATCAAACCATCAAATACAACAAGTACCCGGCGCTTTATGGAGCGCGGCGCCATTGATAACGACTTTATTAAACTAGCCATAGTTATCTCTATCCGTCCTTGCGGGTTGCCAAGTTACAGCGCTGGCAGCCGCATTATTGAAGTGGGCGATCAAAAACGAGATTTTGACGGGAAGCCGCTATCGAGCCTTCTCGATAGAGATGCCAACAGATCACTAGTAGTACCCAGAATAACGTCGCGCGCAGCCCGTTATGAGTAGTGGAATAAATCAATGGCCCTGCTACTCCAGCCCAGATGTAAAGGGGAGCTCGGCGCAATACGGTGGCTATTATCGATAGGAAAAGCACTAGGCCTGGCAAGCCATAAGCAAACAACATGTTAATAAAGGAGGAGTGGATTTCGGCCCCATCATATGGTGCAAAACGCTGCCGTTCGGCTTCTCCTGCCCCCAATATTGCGTAGGCGGGAAAGTTAGTCAGTCGGTCAAACTTGCGTTCTTCATACACACTATCAATTTTGCTTGGTGCTCGATCCATACGCGCTTCCAGGTTGCGCAACACCTGCCCCTCAGTACTAATATTGGCGAGCACAACACCTCCCAATAATAGTGGCACCAGCAGCAACAGGCGCGCAAAGTACTTGACCTGCTTAGCATTTGCTATGGCCCAGCCGATCCCCACCATAGCCCCACCTCCCATAGCGGCCAACGACGACGCCGATAAGATCCCCAACACGCCGCTAGCTAGCCCGGCCAATGCCAAAGGCCTCATTTTAGGGTGAAAATCATCGAGCATTAACAACACCACTACGCCACATAGCGAAAAGTAGGCCAGCTGATTGGGATTATTAAAGCTGCCAGTGGTGCGGTTGATCCCCAAGGCTAATTGCACTAACACATGGCCACCGGCGATCACTAGCGCAATAGAGATGCTATTTCGAATAAGCCCTATGGCACGTTCACCGTAAACGCTTAGGAAACGCAGCAGCCCCATACCGATTAAAAAATTGAACAGGAAAAACTGGGCTGGTCTAAAAAATTCAGTGGTTTCCATCACTAACGTCCAGCTAAGGCATACCATTACTACCCACAACACCATTAATCCCCAGCACATAGCGAAGGGTGAAACTTTCAGGTGTTTGTCTCCTAATGACATCAAAAGCATCACGCCGGCAAAACCGATCAGCACAAAATCAGCCAGCTGTGGCCCACCGCTGGGAAACAAATAAAGGCTGCTTAGCGAAAGCCCCACAAACAGCAATAGCGCACCGATCAGATTCATGGCGATACCTTTTTTCTACTGTGGCTAGAGGTTAGCCATCATCTGGAAGGTATGATTGCGACTGGCCAGGTCATCATAAGTACCTGCATCACTTACTTGCCCGTCCTCAAGCATATAAATTATGTCGCACTCTTTGACCGTGGCCAGGCGGTGGGCAATAAGCACCACCGTCATTTGGCCTGCGAAGCGCTGGATATCTTCCATCACACGACGTTCGGTGATCCCATCCAGAGCACTGGTGGCTTCATCAAAAACTAATACACTGGCTTGCTGATAAAGAGCACGGGCGATACCCAAACGCTGACGCTGTCCCCCTGATATCTGCACTCCGCGCTCCCCGATTCTAGTTTCGAGCCCTTCGGGAAATCGCATGATCAGTTCATCGAGTTGCGCCATGTGTAGGGCTTCTTTGACTCTCTCAACATCAATATTTTCGCGTTCAATGGCAAAGGCGACGTTTTCGAGAATCGTGGCATCGGACAGAAATATCTGTTGCGGCACAAACCCCACACTGGCATGCCAATTCCGCAAGTTCTCCTGCGTTAAAGCCACACCATCAATGAGTATTTGCCCTTGCTGAGGCTCGATCAGACCCAGCAATAGATCCACAGCAGTACTTTTACCACTGCCAGAAGCACCGACTAAGCCGACCATCTTGTTGACCGGAATTGTCAGAGTCAGGCCATTCAGCGCCCGTGCTCGCGCTCCTGGGTAGTCGAAGGCGACCTCATGAATTTTGATTTCTCGCTGAGGAACCCACGGCATTGACTGAGCAGCAGGCTTAGATTCACTGCCTGTTTTCAGTTTTATGGTTTCCTCACTGCTGGCGATCAAATCTTCACGGATTGCATCATAAGCCGCCAGGTTGCCGCGTATTTTAGTAATGGAGGTATAGATTTTCTGAAAGCCAGGCAGCATCTTGAAACCGGCTAGGGCATAAATTGAAAGCGCCGGCAAAATGGCGCCCAGATTGCCTTGGTAGAGGTTAAGCAGGTAAAGAACCAGCAGGATTACCGAACCAAAGGCCACCAGCTCGATAGCATAACGGGGTGCCTCACTCAGTCCTTGTGTTACACCTTGGCCTCGCGCTATGCGGTTGCTGGCCTTTTCAAACCGCGTGGTAAAACTCGCCTGACGATGCAATAAAAGAAGATCTTTGATGCCTCCAAACCCTTCAGTCATCAGCTTGAAGCGTTTCGATTGAGCCTCAGATATACGCCTTCCATTAATGCTGAGAAAGCGCCGCACCGTCTGATAAAGCAGTAGATAAGTGGCGAGGAATATCACTAAGCCGGATATTGCTACAACAGGGTTATAGATAAAGATAGCCAAGCTCATCAAGGTCACCATGACCGCCTTGGCGTTGAGCTCCATCGCTGGATTGATCACCTTTGTCGTAACGCGCTGGACTTCAACGGAGACCTTGCTGATCAGGACACTGGTATTCTGGTTCGAATGAAATAACCAAGGTTGGTACAGATAATAACGATAGAGGCGGCTAGAGAGTTCCGCTCCCACTTGCTCACTGTAGAGCGACAGCCGCCAGGTGGTATACATGGAAATTAGCGCTGCCATTAACAACACTCCAAGTACCATACCGCCCAATAGACTCAAGAAGGACTTGTGGCTTTGCATTCCGCTATAAGTATAAGCCCAGGCTAACCAACCATTGCCCTGGAGTTTGCTCATATCGCCGACCACCGCCATAAAAGGCCCAATGGCGATGACACTGGCAATTTGAGCTAGCGCCATCACAATGATCAGTGCCTGAAGCCCTAACAATCGGCGGCGCTGTTGTTGCGTTAGTAAAGAATAAAATTCGCGCAATTGATTAAGCATATTGGCTCACCGGTAAGCATAGAGGTAGCTGCCATAGTATCCGTGACGGCTGCTGGTCGGCTTCTTAACACCATTTAGAATTCCACCTTTGAGCCTCACACCAGCACTCTCAAGACGACGCTTAGCGGCTTTGATTTCGCCAGGAGGGTTCGTGTCGAACCGCACCACCATTAGACTGGTACCAACCAACTTGCCGACTACCGAGGCATCGGTTACCGCCAGAATCGGGGGCGTATCCACGATTACCAGGTCATAGTGCTGGCTTATCGTGTCTAGAAAGTCGTGAAAACTCTGCTGCATCAAAAGCTCTGATGGATTAGGCGGTACGCTTCCTCTTGCCACATAATCAAGTCCATCAAGCTCACTATGGCGAATGGCCTCCTCCACACTGATACGCCGTGCCAACAACTCTGAAAGTCCCTTTATTCCCTTACCGTGAAAGGCATGGTGCAAATGGCCGCGGCGCATATCAGCATCGATTAACAACACTTTTTGGCCAGCCTGGGCACATACCGCCGCTAAGTTCGCGGCTATGAAGCTCTTACCTACCCCCGGACTAGCACCAGTAATCATCAACCGATTGTTATCGGATTCGAGCATGGCGAAGTAGAGGCTGGTACGAAGCCCACGCAATGCCTCAACGGCAATTTCAGCGGGTTTCTTGACGGCCAGCAAGCCACGAAAAACTTCTTGGGCTTTCTTGGCACGACGCGGACGAATACGCTCGGTAAGCCCTGCCTGTTCACCGGAATTCGGTAAGGTGGCATAGACAGGCAGACCCAATTCTTCAAGCTGCTCGGGGGTTTTGATAGACCGACTAAGCAACATACGAACGATCACTAATAACATTGCCAACAAGGCGCCAAACAGGCCGCTAACAGCGGTTATTAAAGGGATACGTGGAGCAATGGTACCGGGGGACAGCATGGCCGCATCCAAGATACGCACATTGCCTACTGTGCCAGCCTTCACCAAACGCATCTCTTGAAGCTGGTTGAGTAGCTGGACATACACTTGCTGATTGACCTGAGTATCCCGAGTAAGACGCAGCACTTCCTGTTGGGTTTCGGGTAATTCACTCACCAGAGCGTTAAGTCGGTCACGCTCGGCTTCTAGCTGGCCGCGTTGTCTCAGTAACGTTTGGTAGTTAGGGTGTGAAGGACGGTACCTCTCAGCCAGATCCGCTTCCCGCATAGCCAACTCACCAAGCTGGTTTTCCACATCGACTACCCGAGTAAGCAGGTTCTGTGTCTCGAACGTCAGGTCGACAGAGTCACGCTGAGCTCGGTAATCGTTGAGCATGCCTTCGGCATCTGACAATTGGTTGCTAACCTGAGGAATTTGCTCGTTGAGAAAGGCGATCTGTTTTTCTGCTTCTTCTGAATGACGCTGCACGTTTTGAGTCAAAAAAACGCTGGTCAGCGTATCTAGTGTTGGCTGAATCTGGTTTTGATCCGCCCCGTTCAACGTCAGTTCATAGACGCCCGACTCTAACCCACGCGGAATGATTTCAAAGCGATTCTTCAGCTCACTTATTGCACTAAGAGCAGACGTTCTTACTAATGTGAATTCTGCGCCGGGGTGGGCCTCTGCCTGGCTGACAAAAAGACGATACCCCAATTCATCATTCTGTACCGTTTCCCCAACGCTACCAGTAAGCAGCGTTTCTTCTTCCAGCAGCAGCTCGAATTCACCGCCGTCGAGAAGCCGCAACACATGCTCCCCCCCCACGTTCTCCTCGGGAACATCGAAACGAGCGACTCGCAGTGATTCCCCAGCCCACACATAGGGGTTACTCCAAGCATCATCCACAGAGTCTGCTAACCACTGGCGAATGAATTCAGGCGTGAGGCTCTCGAACCACTGCTGATTAACTCCATGATGAACCAGAAAGTCCCCCACCACCGGCAACCTACGCGGCTCAACCTGAATGGCAAGGTCAAGACGGTCAGCGGTTTCACCCAACACCATACGTGACTGCAGAATTTCGAGCTCAGCAGAGGTAGGGTTGCCTTGTTGCGGCTCTCCCAATGACTCCATAAACGCCAAGTTCGATCCTCGGGTCTCTATCTGAACTAAGGCATCGGCCTGATAAATTCTCGGCTGAGAGCTGGCATTAAAGTAGCCCGCCAGCAGAAAAAATCCCGTCACCGACACAATAAACCAGCGATGATCGGACAGCGTGTCTACCAACTTACGCAGATTAAGCTCATCGCTCTCTCGAGGTGCTGGCGACGGCGCTGGTGAAGGGAAATTAGTCATGGAGATGCCTCATCACTCAGAAAATATATTAAAGCTCACCGGCATCAATAGCAGACGTTGCAAAGTCGCCTGGCAAACTAACTGATGGCAACAGCAGGGAGATCACAGAGTTCCAGCGAGCCAGCGGTGCTGACGTCACGTACACCACATCCTGCGGCTCAAGAGGAAAGCGTGTTCCTAGCAATAAGCGAGTGGCATCCTGAATATCCAACTGATAGACGGTGGCAATTTTCTCGCTACCCGGCGGGTTTCCCCTTACTACGAAAATACCCGACGGCTGGGCGCGATTTTCATTCACACCACCTGCCCTTCCCAATGCATCCGTCAACGTGATGCGTTCATTGCCCAGGGCAATGGCACCTGGACGGCTAACCTGTCCCAGAACGACCACGTTTTGATTTTCCATGGTGGGCACGTGAAGTAGATCGCCATCACGCAGTAACCGGTTTTGTGTCATATCCCCTTGACGCATCATGGCGTAAAGCGATATCACCTCTTCACCACCATTGCGGCTTAGGGTGACATTACGCCAATCCGCATTATCACGTGCCCCGCCTACTTCACTAATGGCATCAAGTACCGTCATCGGCACAATACTCAGAGGCAGAGTGCCGGGGTTTTCCACTGCACCACTGATGTACACTTTTTGGGAGTTAAACGCCGCAATGCCTACCTCTACCTGCGGCTCATTGATTACTGCGGACAATCGCCGTGCGATTAACTCGCGCACCTCGTCAAGCGTCATGCCCTCGACTCTCACACGCCCTACGTAGGGATAGAACATCGTGCCATTGGGCCGTATACGGTTCCCGGTTTCCGCAGCGGAGCGCTCGGCACCGGCAGGAATCGTTAATTCTGGATGGTCATAGACGATCACGCTTAAAATGTCCCCAGGCCCTACCCGATATTCGTAGTCTTGCACTTCTTGATTCAATGCTTGAGACGTGGCTTGCGTGGTAGGCTCTTCTGGGACATACAACCTATCTACAAACTCTGGTGTAATGGGTTGTACGTCCACTCGGCCATCAAGCGATTGGTCGAGCTCGCTTTCATCAATATGCCCGCCTGGGGCCATGGCACAGCCACTTAATATCCCCAGCAGCATGATGAACATTAGATAGCGAACCAGCCGCAATGGGTTTTTTCTGGTTTCTACACCTTCTATTTCTTTGAAATTATTCATTTTTTGTTCCCTTTGCTTTGTGTCTTACCACGCTACCGCCCGGGGATTTTAAATGGCATTTCCCAGAGCCTATTTGGAAACTCGCCTTGGCAGTGCAACCTTCGAGCCGCCATAAGACATGAATGCCATTACGGCAGACAAATATAATGTTACATAAAAAAACAAAAAACATACTTTGATTTACTTCATTGCTGAGGATGAGATAGCTAACGCTATTTAGGCGTTTAGAAATGAGGTTTGGCGTCATGGGTGAGAGGAGAGGAGATCATGCCTAGCGGTATTAAACATTTAATGATAATAAAAAATTTATATTTAAAATTAATAAGTTGTAAAAAGTTACAAAAGAAGAAATTTCAAGTTACAATCGCGGAACAATTGTAATATCGCCTTAATTGAGGGGTTTCTTAGTGACAGTGGTCACATAGAAAAAAGCCACCCTTGGAGGGGCGGCCATAAGTTGGTCTTTGAATCCGCTCACGCCTTTTTGGGTTTCCACCGCTCCCTCAGTGCCGTCTTGAGGGGGCTTGGAAAGCTAGATAAAATCTTTCTTTTGCTGGCGCTGAGAAGGCGTTTCGTATAGCTATGCGATCCCTTTTTGGCGGAGATTTTATCAGACGCTGTATAGACTCTATTATCTTCACAGCAATAAACGGCTTTCCCCGATATTTTTGCAATACTTGCAGCCTGCCTGGTAGCACTCTCAATGAAGAAAGTGTAATCCGAGTTCTTATAGAACAGGCCCTTGTGCGTAGAGTGAATCCCCTGGCGTTGGCGCTCCTCTTTCGAAGGCAGATCCAGCATGACCAAGCGCTCATAGTCAATTCCCTGTTGCTTCAGCCACTGCTCTGTCTGGCTACGGTACTTCTCAAGACGGTTGGTTACCAAGCAGCCGATTCGGCCAGCAGGTAGGAAAAGAAGCTCCGCGTTATTCAAAAACGCAATGTACTGCTCTCCATCATCGTTCTGAAGGTCGGTAGGATCGACGCACAGTACACCATCGATATCGACACATGACTGGGAAAGTATGGCAGGAGTGAAAAGGTTCCACTGGAAAGCACAAGGCGATTCTAGCGTGTAAAAATGAAAATCAACATGTTGCTTACCGTCGGGATCAGCATAGATCGCCAAGGTATCTATTATACAAGGACAGTTTTCGGGGATAGCACTCCGTGCTTCCTGCACAGTCTTCCCTGTAATGACGCTATCATCGACGAAAAGAACTTTTTTCGCGTCCCAGGCGGCTCCCGGCGGCTTTTCTTCCTTTCTACGCAAGCGAGTTTTCAGCGGTTGGTTGTCAATAAAGTCTGGGAGCCCAATCATATCGAGATGCAAACCCAACGCAACCATGCTGGCAGGGATGATGCCGCTACGGGGAATACCGACCACCAGGTCGTAATCCTTCCCGTGAACTTTGAACAAGGACGCAGCGATGTCCTCACTTAAATCACCATAGGATTTGTAATTCATTGTCTATCCCTCCTTATTTATCAGGCTTGACCGCCAAATTAATGGATGGTTAGGTAGAATCGCCTTTCTTGTAAAACCCAGCGGTGATGGCCCTAAACACAAAGACATACTCTCGGTACGTCACGCCTCTACCCAAGATGGAGCATCACGCCAGAGAGTTAAAAAGGCTTTTCCGATAGTTTCTGCAATGAACAAAATCGCTTAGTTACGACTTATAGTGGAACGGTAACTTTATCGAATGACAAAATCGTGTCACTTAAATGATAGGTTATATGATATCTCCAGAAAAAATTATTAAAACTACAATAAAAAAATACAAGCATTTGTTTCTGTTAAATTTATTCACCTTCATAGTCTAAAGACAGAAACCTCAATCTTCTACTTTATTGGCATTTAAATCAGGCATTTTTAACAATTTTACTCCTTCAAAATAAATGAGAAAAACAATACATAAATCCCATCATAAATACAAAGATCAACATATTAAAAACAAGAAATACATAATTAAAAAATAGCAAAAAAAACAGCAAAAAAATCATTACTTAATGATTAGTCAACTAAAAATTTTAAAACGAAAAATGGATCTAATACTGACATGCACATTGGCCATACCGCAGACAGATCAAGCAGTAAAAAAGAAAAAGAAGCGATGGCGATGCCTCTAGCCTGGATTTCTCATAGCACCTCAGCCAGTACCGCACTCAGGCTCTAACACCGCTAAACACCTATTGGCTCGACTTACATCGGCTACTTTTTAACCACTTTTCGTCGTTCAGACACACCTCCCCGCGAGAAGGTCAGCTTTTCAGGTACCATTTTGGAAGCGGCTGTTGGTGCTTGATGGATTGGTTAGGTTCTTGAAATCATAGCACTTTCAGCCGCTTTCCTTTATACCCTGTGAGAAATCCAGGCTAGAGCCTCTCTGCCCACGTAAAGGCAGCGTCCTTTAGCAACATATGGATATGCTCGAAAACTTCCCTGGATTTTCGGTAAGGATCGGGGATATTGCGCCCTTTGCCACTATCTAGCCAACGACCTAGCAATAGCGTCTTACCTAAGGCTTGGGGTACGTGTTGTCCTACGGCACGGCGCTGGCCCTCAGACATCACCAGAATGAGATCGGCTTCCTGTATCATTATCACCGTTAATTGCCGTGCCTGGTGGCTGGTCACATCCAAACCATCGGCCTCGGCCAATTGACGTGCAAACGGGGATACAGGCTCGCCTTCCAAGGCGCCCAAGCCTGCAGAACTGATATGACGCTCGGGTAGCCGCTGTTTAAGAAATGCCTCAGCGACAGGACTACGACAAATATTACCTGTACACACCACTAAAATACGCTCGAACATGTCTTACTTATCTCCTGGGTGAGCAGAGGTAGACGTTTTCAAATGACACCTTCAATGCTCCCACTGAATAGCAAGCAACCCAAGGGTTTCGTAGATTGCCCTCTCAGTCTTGCGTAGCTCACGGGCAGAGGGCAGCCAATAAGCTAGCGCTAATCCCTCCGTTCGATCGGCCAAATAATGGGTAGGTGCAGCAACTGGAGCTAGGCCTGCCGCCTCGAAATGACGCATAGCGCGCGGCATATGCGACGCTGATGTCACAATCAATACTTGCGCACCTTCACCGAGCAGCGCCCGAACTGACTTGGCCTCTTCAGCAGTATCGTTGGGCGACACCAGCGTCACGATACTCTCTGGCGGAACCCCCAATGCTTCGGCAGCTTCGGCGTAACCATGAGCCATGGTCATTTTTGGATCTTGCCCTCCCCCTGACACTACCAGTAGCAAGTCTGGACGCTCATGCCATAGCCGCAGGCCTTCCATCAGACGCAAACCCGAACTTTCGCTGAGCCTGCCGGTTATCGACCAAGGGCGATCCGGCTGCCAACCACCCCCGAGGACTACCACTGCTTCGATGTTCTGCTCTTCAGGCCATTTCTCCCAAGCGACATATTGAGACTCCAACGGCCCTAGCAAATTATCTGCCACTGGTGCCCAGGCCGCCAGCAATAGCAAGAGCATTGCTAACGTCATTATGCTGTGACCCAGGCGGTACCACCCAAGCTTACGAATCAACCATCCGATAGTAAAAGTGAGGGCCATCAGAGACATTGGCATCAGCAATATCGCCGTCAGGCTTTTCATTAGTGTATACATGGCAACCATCTTGCAGAACTTGCTCGGAAACGAGAACCCAAAGGAAAATCAGCCAGCTAGCATACACCGCTACCCCTGCTGGATAAGCAAAAAAAGAATAGCTTAAGCCAAAGCCCATAAAAGTGATTGGCAGCAATATACCAGCCACGGCATAGGAGCGCTGAGTGGCGCTTTCAGCGCGTAAACCTGGGAAAAAAAGCCACAGGGGAATGAGATAGAGGCTCACTACTATAACAAGACCTGGCAGCCCTTTTCGTACCCAGGCATCCAGAAGGTCGTTATGCGCATGCCAGTAATTGCCTAACTCGGGGCTTAGCACGCCTTGAGTCTCTAGTCTTTGCATGGCGGGTAGATAGCCCTGATGCCCGTAGCCCACGAGGGGACGTTCATAAATCAGCCAGAATGCGCCGCGATACATTTCCAAGCGAGCCCCTACGGAGCCATAGTCAGCGCCTTCCATGTAGCGATGCACCTCGGCCACCGCCTTATCCACCCTTTTTTCTACGCCGCTATGGGGCGTCGTATACACCCCTATCATCACAGCTATTGCAGCAGTCAGTGCCAACCATCGCCACAGCGCTCGCCAGCGACGCGCATAACCGTAATAAAATACCCATATCACTAGCGGCAGTGCCAACCACCCGCCCCGGGTGCCAGAAAGAGCCGAGGCTAGTCCGCCCCCCATTGCGCCGCTCAGCAAAAGCGCTACCCAAAAAAAACGTGTTGATCGCTGTTGCCAGGCCCACCCCAATCCGGCCAAACATAACAGCGCCATCAATAGCGCAAGATTGCCGAAAAAGATTGAATGTAACGGTGGGTGGCCTGTAGCACGGGTTAAACCGACTATCCATTTTTGCCACGCCGCCCAACCCCCTGCACCCAATCCACTTAGCGCTAAACCCACCCACCATGCTGAAGGACGTGGTGGAACGGCGCGCACTAACATAAACGCCAATGCCGCGAGCCAAGCTGCACCAGCTAATGGCAAGGCCCGCTCCAAGCTAGAATGCCAAGCGCCAGCCACTACTTCGACAATACCGACTCCTAGTAGCAACGCCAAAAGAAGGCCATCACCACGCCCCATTGGTTTTCTAAAAAAGCTACGCCTTTGTCGCTCATGCCTAGCAAGAAACGACCATATAATAGTGATCGCCAATCCTAGCCAATAGCCCAAGGGGGCCAATAGCGGTAACACGGTGATTGCTAAAGCCTGCATGCAGTATTTACCTTGTAGGCCACAGGAGTGCGCATGCTTTATTGTCTCACCCGGTCTCCGCTTCCTCTACCCATCACAGTGAGGAACAGGTAGCGAAAATACGTCGGCATCGCCATTGTCGCCAACATTTTTTGATCCGTTTCTGCCAGTAATTGAGGCGTAGACATATCAATATCGTTAAGTTGCGCCAGCCCGGTAATTCCTGGGCGAGCATTGTATACACCACGCTCAGTACGCTCTTTGATCAACTCATCTTGCGTATATAAGCAAGGACGAGGCCCCACAAGGCTCATATCCCCTTTCAATACATTCCATAGCTGCGGTAACTCATCCAATTTGGTACGCCGTAAGAAATGACCGAATTTGGTAATTGAAGAAGAATCCGCAAGATGCGAAGCAACCCAAGCGGTATCAGGCTTCATAGTACGAAATTTAATCAATACAAACGGCTGGCCACGGTATCCCACACGCTTTTGCAAAAATAAAGGAGACCCCGTGTCCCAGTAACCGATTAAGGCTAATATAAGCAATAATGGCAGACCAATGAGTAGGCCCGTGGCAGCAAACAGGATATCAAAAAATCGTAATATTTTAGTCATGATGTCAATACCCGCATGGTTAAGTCACTATTATTACCATATAAAAATTAGATCTTGGCAACTTCCACTTCAACAAGAATACGCTTTATCACCCAAACAAAGGCAACCAAAGAGTAACGATCTCGAAGAGAAGTATATAAACAAGCTGTTTATATAGCTATAACTGTTAATCTAACAATTTAGGAATATTTTCTCATTCTATTTCACTAGACCAACTAATTAGCAATTAAGTAAAAAAAGGCTAAAACAAGTCCCGTTAGCGCATATTATTTAATGAGAAATATAACGAATGCAGTTTTGTTAACAGAGGTCAGCCGTAATTTTCATGACATCACAACGATTAACTCAGCAGAAAAAGCCAGTCCAGATAATGATCTAAAACTGAGCGACATTTCTCTGACACGCAATGTCTCTGAGGTGCTGATTAAAAGCCAGTGACAATGCCTCGAAAGGTAATTTTTTCAGTAGGTCTGAGGGTTACTCTAGGTTTAGGGGGCACTACAGGTTTAGGAGGGGAGTACAAGCTAAAGCGGGCAGGATATCAGAAATGTCGTTTCCGTTTCAACTTGACATAGGCAAATCTAAAAATCAGTAACTTACGTAAAAATTCCACCGCAAAATGACATAAATTTTCCATTTTTAGATGACATAAAATAAAACGAACGTTTGCTTCTGTAATAAAATCACGTCATAAATATACATTAAGATTATCTGCTTTTTTGCCGCAGAAACTGAGCGCACCTCCTGTGTATTTATTTAAGATCCATGCCTCATTTCTTGCGTTGAATTAAGTACTGAAGGGCGCCACAGGGGGCGGTAAAAACATTTTTCATTTACTCGGAAAAGCGAGACATGAAGTTGCAAAAAGGTCATAGTAGGCATCAATCCTAGGTGGCGGAAGGTGTCATTGCTGGAGATGTCATGGCGAGCGATGGTTGTAGGAAAAGTTCTTACGACAGCCCTACCATCCGCCCTCAATCCCACAGAGGACACCCTCATGACCCCCTCATTGGGCGCTGCGCGCTATCCCAGGCTCACTATAAAAAAACCTCCAAGTAAAATTGGAGGTTTTAGAACAATTACTGCCATTGCGGCGGTGTGTATCATTACCGTTGCTGGCTTCCAGTCCTAATATCAGCTGCCTATGCGGCGGTTCACGAAACTGGCTGCTGTTTAACAATCGTCTCCAAATTTTCAGCTGCCTATGCGGCGGTTCACCAACCGGATCGATTTATTCACCTCCTCTCGCGATTTTCAGCTGCCTATGCGGCGGTTCACCCGCTATGGGTAAAAGACTCACTGCGTACCATATTTTCAGCTGCCTATGCGGCGGTTCACGCATCGATAAACGTGTCCCACAATTCGCCGCGATTTTCAGCTGCCTATGCGGCGGTTCACCCAGGTGGTCATGCTGCGCACGGGTAGCATTTATTTTCAGCTGCCTATGCGACGGTTCACATACGTTTAACTCCCTAGCCCGCCATCGAGCGATTTTCAGCTGCCTATGCGACGGTTCACGCCTGCTCGGCTTTCGGCTTGAATCTGCACCGATTTTCAGCTGCCTATGCGACGGTTCACTAGACGTAGTTAGTACTTAAAATATAGATATCAACGAGATAAACACAAAATGGTAAAAATACCCTTCTTGGCGTATAAGAGATAAGACATTGATAAGTAATACAATATATATTCTATAAATATTTAGGTAATATGTTTAAGATTTGGAACAGAGCCAGTATGCGAGTGTTGTGTAGCCAAGCCGTAGCTATTGTAGCTATCATGCTTGCTTTCTTCGCTGAGTGCCTCAAGCTGGACATACAGCGGAAAGCGTTGGCCTGACGAGCGGCTATCAATAGGAATTACGTGGCAGTGATCAACCAAACGATCTGATACAACGCTAATAGGCATGAACGTCTCACCACGTTTTTCAGCCCGCTTTTTGCCACGGGCCAATCTTCTCTTAATTTCGCCCGGAAAAGACTTAGCAATATGCTGGTTTCTAATAAACCTCACTTCCTCTAATGTGGATGGAACCATTTTAACACCACTAACTTCAATAAATCCTTCGTCAGCTATATTCTTAAAATAACGCGCTGATGATAAATTAGACAAGGCATTATTATCTTTACTCACGAAAGCTATTGAACCTCCGACTGTATCCGTAGCCCATAATGGAAAAGAAACACCAACACCATGATTTGTTATCTTTGGCCCAGTCATAAAGCTATGTAAGCAAGCAATACACCTACCTGCTAAAAATGCATGATTGGCTGAAGGCATTAAATATCTAATGTGGAAAAAGTATCTCATTTCTCACCCTTCTTAATTCCTTTTTGAAACATCCCACCCTTTACTAACACTGACATTAAGTAGTGAGCACTGTAACTAGGCTGCTTGGATTTATTCATTTCCTCAGTCATACTTATAATTTCGTCTAACAATGAATAAAAATCTCTTTTTGTAGTAGGTTCACGCATAGCTAAAACTCGACTACGATCTGTACCGTACTCACTTACCCTTAAGGGATATTCTGCACCTTCAGTTAACCACCAGTCATCAATTTTTTGAATTGCTGCTCCGACTTTATAAGCGCCAAAGCTAACTGCTTGACGACCATCACTCATTGTGCTCTTCACAAACTGTCTAGCCGCACTTCCGTTGCCTCTATCATCTTTCTCAACAAATAATTGACTGGGAAAGATTTCTTGGCAAAATTCTGTTTTTATTTTGGCAGTTACATCAGCAAAAAGAAATTTTTGTGGGCAAGAAAGTGCTTCTTCAAGCTCGGCTGCTAGTCCTTCTAATGATTTAAGATCATCTCCTCCCCAAGAAGAACCCCATTCTTTGTACTGTACATCTTTAACACAGTAGTTTTTTAAATTAGAGGTAGAAACTTCAACAACTACTCCTCTTGCAACTTTATTTCTCCAAAGCCATTCTGCTGAAAGAATATTTTTAGCATATCGGGTTGCTAACTCATAGTATCCGCCCAAACTTCTATACGTATCAGAAAATTCTCTCAATGCTTTTGTTGCTTCTGCATTATCAGAGATATTTGGTTCTAAGCTGTTTGCAATGATGCGTAAAGAAAAGCGACAATACACCGTATCGACTAACGGTGGTACATAACACGCTTCGAGCATGATAAGATTAGAAAATCCTAAATCACTTGTTTCTTTTGCGCGCGCAGTCCCAGATGCCATATAGCCATCGCTAAACGTTGCCTTGGGGCCACGAAACCGTGTCACTTCAGCTTGCAACGGCTCAAATTCGCTCGAATCTGTCCGGTAATAAAAAACCGCCTTACCCGGATTGAGAGAGCGCTCATAGCTAAGATGCCTGAAAGAGTTCATCATGCTGACCTGCCTATGCTTTTTTCATCAGCATAGTCAGATTCTGGCTTTGCAACCTCCAAAAAGCGTTTTTAAGAAAGTCAGCTTTACCATTGAGCCTCACGCTTGCCGGTGACAACGTCTCTGTTAGACCGACCAAAGGCTCAGCATAAGCATGGTGCTCCCTGTGCGAACCAGACCGATAGCAAGGTTCTTCAAGCAACTGATAGCCACTCGTAGCAGGTAAATGATTGGGATGCTTGGACAACCATGCCACCAAGCTTTCAATGCTTTGCACCTGTTTTTCTGAGTCAACAATCCAACGACCTTCGTCCGGCAGAAGCGATATGGCTGCCAATAAACTGTTCTCATCTGCGTATACTTGGCACCACTGCAACTCTTCATGAAGTGGCGGGGGCTGCATAGTCCCCCCCGCGAACCTTCCGGGGAAAGCAGACTGCAGTATTGGCAGTTCTTCATTTCCCACCGGGGTATCGTCTCTATCCTCTATACGATAGCGAATAACTAAATCCATGCGTAAATCGCAAAAGCGCATATCAATCAGGCCGGGGCGTTTAGGAGCCCCACCTGGCTTCACTGGTGGTTGGTAAGGAGCAGGTATCTTGGCACCCGAAGAAGGCTCATATTGCCGCAAAAACCAAGCAACTTCTTCAAATACGATGCTTCGTTTAAGAATTTTTCGTAAACGTAGCTGGTAGTTATAAACGGTTCCCCATACTGCTAGCAGTGAAGGCAGGCCCACTATGTAGGGACAAGATAGCGCTTGAGCATCAAAGATATGCAAGTTTTTCAAATGAAGATAATGAAAATTATTTTCAACTGTGTCCTCACCTTTTTGTTTTTTTAATTTTGTCAGTAAAAATTTAAGCTGAGACTTGAAAGGAATTAATAAATCTGAGCGGTAAGCAAAGCTTTGTGTCTGGGGATATCTTACCAAAATACTGTGCAATTCTTTATTAACCTCAGGTAGAATTCCAAGTACATCCTCGTCAAGAGCAGAAATCAGAAGGCATGCTGTATTGTTATGCCGCTCTGAAATTACTTCTCTTCCTACACTTCTCCAATAGCTAACTGGAGATAGCCATTCAGATAAAGACTGCCTCAGCAATTTGATGCCAGCACGTCTAGCATCTCGCCTCTCCTTCGCTGTCAAAAAACTTTTACTTTCGATAATATCATTACATGCAAAGATGAACGACTTACTTCTCAAAGAGCTGTGATGAAAATCTAAAAAAGATCCTTCAGAAAAATTCTTATTTTTATAACAGCTATTAGATAGCAAGCGAGGTGGATAATTAAGAGCTGAAATATTGCCTCCAAGTGATGACGATAAATCTCCAACACTTGAGGGGTGCCAATGTTTTATTGTTGAAAAATTCCCAGTTTTATTGCGGCGAGCAATTTGAATATCGGCCAACAATGAATGTGAAGTCACCGGTGTAATGCTTACATCTTTCCCTTGGTAAATAAATGTCACCTGTACAGAACACCTATCCACATAAGAGGGCAATAGATTTTCAGTAAAATATGCCTCGAAAAGCGACTGAAGGTAAATCCACTGACCAGCAGATATACCAAGCTTCTTGAATTCTTCCTTCCATCTTTCTTCATTATCCATAATCACAGTAGCCAAACAGTGTGTCTCACCATTAAATATAAATTGAGCTCCAAAAAGCTTTGCTTTATTTACAGCTGCTGAGTTGTGTGACCAGCCCAAACGACTCACGCTATTAAATGAAGAAAGGACATTCCCCGAGGGCTTCTCAGCTCTTACTAACAATCTCTGATGTGCGACACGTGTATCGGGGAGCTTTAAGTTATGTGAGTGCAGCCATTGCATTTCTTGCGCGCAGCTTTCTATATGCTCCCAATCTTTGAGTGTTTCAACTGCTCTTTTTTTATTCAATAAATCGGGTGCAAACTGACGCTTATGCGATAAGTTGAGCAGTGCCAAAATTGCAGCGCTAATATTTTCAGAAACCTCTAGCAGCGGCGTGTAGGGAGCAAAGGCTTTTCGAATCGCTTCTGAGCGGCTTGGCTCATCGATTTCTAACAAGTTAATAAAAGACATGACGTTACCACGCTGGTAAATAATTGTTGTAGTTGCCTGTCTCAATCGGCATGCGTGATTTACGTAACTCCATGATTTCTCTTAAGTAAAACACCCCTTTACCGTTCACTAGCTTTTCGTGAGACTTCAATCTGACCGCAATTTTTAGATACCCTTCTTCATAAAGTCGGTACACTTGCTCATACGATGTGCCTAGCAGAATAGCTGCCTCTGACATGCTGATAAGAAAGTCTGCGACGTTTGGCACACGCGTTTGCGGATTCTGCTCTACTAATCGGGCTAAAAAACTTTCTAAAGGCGCCAAGACGAAATCACTCTCTGGGGAAGCCTGCAAAAGAAGGCGCGAAATGCCGACAATATTGCCAAAAATATCGCGAAATGAGGTTTTATTATAATCACATATCAACTTATCGCCTGAGAGCGCAGCTTGCTGCTCTAGTTCCTGTGTAAACACTTCAGGCCAATGCGTGAAATACTCTATAGCTTGCTCAATCGTACGAGTGGGAACCTGATCGCTGGCGTCTAGCTTTTTATATGTGTATAGCTGATACCACAGCAAGCACGCAAGTCGCAAACTGATGGGTCGGATGTCTAATAGAGGATGCCTTGAAGGCGAATGCTCACCTACTGCCAAGCGACTCGCTATCAGCTGCCATTCGTCTGCTGGCTCTGTGTCGGCGTTACGAAGATCGAATCCGCAGCGGCAAGTGTGCAAACATTCCGAATGAGTGTAATTTAATTTCTCTTCGCATTTTGGACACTCATGCAGCATCTGTTTGCCGTGATTAATACAAGCTTCGTATGGCATCCAATGCCATTCCTGACGAATGTAGTTAGCTTCAGTAAGGCAATCCGGGCAAACAGGTATCTCCTTTTGGCGTACTAACGCTCTGGGTAGGTGGCTACCGGCATAGAACACGCTAGCGTAGCGTGAACAAAATTTCTCGCTGGAGTGCATTACTGACAAGTGTAGCAGCGGAAGTTTTTCATTATCAGTTAGCGACTCCACTAGCTTGAGCGCTCTGATGCGTCGGCTACTACTCTGCGCAGCATGGTAGACATTTAGCCGACTTAACTCTTCTGGGAACGCCCCTGCTGCTTCGTGATCATGCAACTGCAGCCAGTCTTTTATCGCTCGGCTAAGCTGCTGATAGTATTCGAAGAAATTCTCTTGCGACAAACGGAGCATGTAGCTCTCAAGTGACTCGTTAATGAACGGTCTTGGGCGGACAAGCAATTTCATGGCAACCACCTGCTAAGATATCCTTATCAAACATATAGCAGCTACTCACCATAAAGCATAAATTTTTCTAAAAAATATTGGCTTACAGTACTCAACCACCATGTCCGCCGATCAAAGAACCATCAGTCACTTCAACATCTCTCACTTTAACAACACTGAACTATCATCCGCGGCTAAGCGGCGCAAAAGCCTTTGTGGAAAAGTGCCTGACGCTTCACTCAGAGATTAGATCAACTTAAATGGCTCAATAACACGAAAGATGCCTGTTTTGGTCATGTCACGACGAAGCGAAAACGCTTTTACGGCCGCAACCGTGTCAAGCTGTTCGAAGTTGATACGTATCCGCTGCGCTCTGGTAACTTAGATGCTGAAGAGATACTGGTCGCGAACACCGTCAGTAGCGGGATCAACGACCTGACGATACCCAGAAACTCGCGCTTCTTGAACACGTGGCAAACGAAAAAACACCGCACATAGCACGAGAAAGGCAATGCCCTGTACGTGATCACGATACAATTCCCGCTTTCGAATGGCACTACGCATCTTCGACGAGAGCTTGATGGGTTTTGCTAGCATCGTCCATTATCAGTTGGGCATCTTATCTTTTGGGGGCAAATCAATATTTAGTGCAATCGTGGTGTCACCACTACCAAGATCGAAGTCGATGACTGTCTCACGCGGCCAATCTATCTCATCCAATAGCTCTTCCAGGGTGGGCGCCATAGCTTCATGCTGAATCAACACACCAGATTCTTCCCTATGCTGGCGGGCAAATACTGCCGCATCAAAATTCACTTTTCGCCATTTCCACTCACGATAGGCCTTTTCATAGCTCGCCTGTTGTGTGGCATTTTGTCGTTCGACACGTTGATTCGCGGGTCGACATACTTTCTACCACCAACTCATTGGCATCATCGCTGGTGGTAAGGGTACTGCTTCCATAAATGGCCATGGGGTGTAGAAACCACTATGAGGGCATGTTGTTTCCAAATGCACCTGTTCCAGGTGCTCAAGATCGCTATTTAACTATCCACATAGCAGTGCTGGGCGATCATGGATAGCAGCGCTCGCATGGCGTCGAATACGCAGGGATTCTTTGTCTGTTAAGGTGGAACCATCCTCAAACAGGTAGCTTATCCCCCCTTACTGCTCACATTTAGCGTATCGATTGATGTCACCAGCCCGACAGGTTTAAAGCTTCGTGCAACAAACAGGATATACCTGTAATTCCAAAGGGATCGACAGAGATTAATCATCCAGGCTTGCCGGATATCCATCATGAATAGTAGCTACTTCAAACCACCCCGACCCCACCACACTTCATAGCTTATAGCACACGACGAACCTGCTTTGCCCCAATTTCGGTCTTGCAGAGCATTATAGGTACCTGCCCTCCTAGAGCCCCATTCGAGCGAGTCAGCCAGTTGATTGCGCCAGGCTTGTCCTCGAACACCATCACGGCAAGTTGGCTCATGGTCGCAATCCTATCAAGCCGTTCTGACGCCACGGAGTTCAGGTTCTTCCCCTCACGTTTGCGGCGGTGAAGAGTCGATATAGATGCATTTAACAATGCCAACCTGCTTACCGTTTAGCTGAAAGGTCTCTCGCATTGCTTGGTATAAATTTGGTAGAAGGCCATCGTGGATGCTTATTAGGCGCTCAGATTACGCTGCGTAACGTGTGGCTTTTACTGAACCGCCAAAACTCGGCTACCAGGGTTTCATGCTCATTATCCCTCAGCTGCTGAGACGTCATTGTTTCATTTGGCATGATCAACCTCATCACATGCTGTTTACTACATCTAAAATGACAACATATTTGGGGAAACCCGACGCCCGTGGAGGAATAACTCCATTTAGCAGGAACTGGCAAATCACGGTTATAAGACAGAGCTGATCTGCAGCAGAAAGTTCATATTAATCCTACCAATCCCTTCAGGTGCAGCCGACATTACTTTAATTGGCTTTATCGAAGGAATTCGGTCAGTGTTTAGCTGTTGGGCCTCGTTCTGTCCGCTACCCATGGTTGATCCCTAGAACCTCATCAAAAGCGGCGTCGACAATGAGATTAGGGTCTGTGGCCATCAAGTCCTGAGGTCTTAGCCCGCCAAGATAGCTATTTACTGACTGGAACCAAAAAGCCATTTCCCACCCATCTTTATGGTCTTTGAGGATGTCGATGATTTTCGACATTACCCCGTATGGTCGGTAGCCAGCTTCCTTTTCAAGCCCAAACGCAGGATAGTATTCGGTGCCATGGTCATTAATAGTAAAAATATCACCTTGTTGTTTCCACTGCGCAGGTTGAGCACAGTCACTACGTGAGCTGACGCCATGCAACTGCAATATCTCACCGGCCGTTAACCAATCGCCGCTTTCCATCACGGCTCGACGCGCTTTTGCTTCCATCTCAGTTTCGCGCAAACTATTTGGAATGTTCATATACGTAGGCACCATTTCCTGAGTTAGTGATATAACCTTCTTTAAATGGAGAGTCGTTCACTTGACTTAACACTGCCCAATCATCATCCCCTACCGGCTCAAAGGTGCCCATGTATTTACGCACAGAGCCCCTCAGGCTCGTCATTGGCGGCTTGTGACTGACAAAGGCATCATCATTGACACCGCCGCCATTAAGCCATTTGTCACAGTTACTTTTATCCTTCGGCATGATGGCGTCTTTCGCTAATAAAAGCTGATTTTATGCAAATATGGATTGCGATTGATACGCTGTCAAAATTGATCCGTCCCTTTATGCAATATCTACTGGTGCTATCTGCTGTCGCTGGAAGCTGGGCCAATCAGATAGCTTTCAAGCAGGAAATTGCGTTTAAATAATAAGAACAATTTTCTCGGCAGATACCTGCCACAACCGGATTTTGACGGGCGATCGCAGCAATTTGGGCATGCAGATGAGTAAGTTACGGACAAAGCTGTGGTTCGCTGTTGCTGCATATTTTCGCCTGAGCAATGAGGTCAAGGCGGATACAGATCTTACTCTGCACGCGGGAACCGGCCGGGTTTCTACAACGCGGGCAGAAAACACTCAGTTCTAGGCTTGAAAACCCCGTTGGCTTTCGAAGCTAAGGCTGATGTCGGCCCGTCGGAATAGAGCTCGCCACGGATAAACGATATGCCGCGCGCTCAGGGAATAGTAATACGTTCCGCGTCCAGATCTTTGACCTGCTCAATGAGTTCCTATTTGGCCCAACGCCGTGTCCACCGGAAAATCAGGATCGCAGCAAATAATTTTTCCGAATGCAGCAGCTTGTTATATGCTGGACAATAAATCAAATAAAGCAATGACTTAAGAAGAAAAGGTCTACCATCACAACACTTAATCGGCTGAGTGGATGAAAATAGCTGACGGAGCCTCCTGCCCAAAAAGTCGTTTTTGGCGGTCCTTTGCAAGTTTTTCATAGCGTCTATTCAGTGGGTTTTTTAGGCTCGTACTAAAGGCCGCAATCGAACCGCCGTATTGAATAAAGCTATTTCTCCACATATCAAACCGGCCATCGACACATTGTGTGAAAAGAACTCCGGCCTGCCAAAACGCAACAGGATTATTAGTTTCACACATGATATTGAACCAGTGTTGAGCCCAGCTATTGTGCCGATAGGCAGTGACAGCCGCCTCATACGCTTTGCCGAGCAGGCCCTCGGTATCTTTGAATTCTGCTAATGTCCTTTCAATGTGTGGGCTATTATCGCAAAAGCCAGCAACCATGAGCCCGCGAGCAATTTCGGCTGGCTCAGGCTGTGCAATCTTTTCATCGATATAGGCATCAAGAAAAGACCCTTGATTGCATTGCAATGCGGATAATACTTCGATTGCAATCGCTTGGTCAGTTGCCGCGCTGTCCAATCGCTTTCTACGCAACGCATCAAAAGATGAAGGTTTGCCTCCCTTCCAGGCGCTAATTGACCCAAGATCAACGCCGCTCTTACCGAATGTAAACCTTACCAACGGGCGGCTATGTGCCGTTCTCTTAAATAGCAGCACACTCTTCTCAGGGTTGGTGTCTGCAATCGCACTAGCCACCAGCAGAATGAGATTGTGGACGACTGGGAGCCTAGTGTCGTTGATCTCCATGAAGAGGTCACCCCACTTATTTATAATTTCGGGATCGATAACGGCCAACGCCGCAAAATCCTCATACGTAAGGTGATCAAGAATGATATGCGCTTTTGCTGCTGTTAGCTCTTCCCTGAAAGCAACGAACGAGTCTTTATTATGTTTTTGCCTATCGCGGAATTCATTATCGCTCTCGGATAAACGTCTGAAAAAATCTTCTATATTCTCTGAGGGCGTCTCTCGCTCTGAGACAGAGAAAAGTATTGGATCCTCGGAAAAAATATACTCTGCCTCCAACTCAATTTCAGGAGTAACCAGCTCAATCGGTAGGCCGACTGCACAGTGAATAGAGGCATCAATGCGTTGAGCAATTTGCTGAACCGCTGACCTGTTGAGCACCGTTGCTGCTCGCCCATAGAGTGATGGTGAAATCCGGTCTATAACCATACTCTCATCGGTGAGTCCGGCTTCTGCAGCCTTTAGCAAAGCAATAGAGCCGTACCAGTTCTCAAAATTACCTTTACCCTCGGACAGAACGTATTTCCAGCCACTCTCCGCTACCGCCCTTATTAGGTCGGGATGCCCCGAGTGGGCTGCCAGACCGAGTGCGCTGCTGCGAAGCCGCCCCTCTTTCGAAGTAATGGAAGACCGAGTGAAATCGCATATCTCGGTTGAGAGTTCGGCGCCCGTCGCTGCAGCTATCTCAAGAAGTAGGTGCTGCCTATAACATTCCGTGCCCTCGGCCAGGGTTTCTTTTAAGAAACGGTCGAGGATCTGTGGATCGGGAGTTTTGGTTTCATCGATGAGTTCCAGCAGGAGTGGCTGATCCTCGGTCGTTGCCAGCAGAATTTCAATCTGCTCGGAGCAATCAAGGAATGGAAAAGCGATGAGCAATTCATACTGCAGCAAGATGCTCTCACCTTTTGGCAGTCCTTGATTATCGCCTGCTCCTTGTGCATTTTTCCATTTTTCGACCAGAGCCCGTGCCTGATCCTCCGTGGCGAGCGCGCCATGTTCGCGCAGCTCCAATAACCCTTGTCGAAGCGATATGTCGGTGCGTTTCACAACGTCCTCTGCAAACTCGCGAAGCTTAGCTGCGGCGGCTTTCAGTGCAAAACGAGCAACGACCGGCAGGGAATCAACAAAAACGTGATCCTGAGACGATTGCCCTCTACCCTGTCGGAGCGCGGTGAAATCAAGGCTCTGGTAACGCTGGACTGTTTGATCCATGTTAGCAGGTACCGGTGCTGACGGATCACAGGCCTCTATTTTTTCCTTTGTAGGGAATAGGCGGTGTGGTATCTGACGATCATGGGTTAGTTCCTCATAAAGGATGCTAGCTTCCCGATCGTCACCTGAATCGCCCGTTGCTCGCAAGATTCTAAGCAGAGCCCACTTGCCTGTTTTTGAGATGGTATCAGAGGTCAGATCCTTGCAACTTCGCAACAGTGAACTTCGCGTCTCTGACCAATCACGAAGGTTCAGGCTAATGAGGGCAAGGAAATCCTTGCTTGGCACCTGATAGGAGCCGTTAAGCGCGTTGGCAAAACTCCAGTCAGTAAGCTCGTTTGCGAACGGTGCGAGTCTCTTGCCAGCCAGCAAAATCAAAGCAAGCCCCGATAGCGCATCCAGATCACCCTCCATTTTTATTAGTCGGCTCTGACGAGTCTTTTCGGCGGGTGAGAAGGCAGCAAGCTTGTCATCCATTTCCGCTTGCAGCTTTTCACGCTCCTGCTGAACTTTGTCCTGGGGATCACGGCGGACGTGACGATGCATACGGCGCTCCACCGCCAGAGAGTATGCGCATAGCCAATCCCGAACTTCCTGTGCCACCGAGTCCCAGACGGAACTTGATTTTACAGTTTGAACAAGCGCCGCTTGTATCCAATCGAAGTTTGGCTGTTGACTAGAATCCAAACAGAGATTCCGAGCCGCCTTTGCGATATCCAGCGGTCTTTCCCTTGCTAAACTAACCAAGGCGTCAAGCGAATCCGGCGGTGGGTTCTGAAGCTCGGCGAATCCCTTAACAAGTGCCTGGGCAATCTCAGGCGAATACTCATCATCGTCAGCCGCGCATACTGTAATTGCCGCTTTCACTGCCTCAGCCGTTTTATCTAGCGCTTCGATCGGCTCAAGAACCTCCTTGAGAGCATCATCAAGACTACGGTTGTTGCGCTTGGCTTTGCGCAGATTTTCGATAATAGAGAACCCAAGGGCCAATGTTAGCCCCTCATCCCTGAGTTCGTATTTTTGCGACTCCCCGGGGACGGCGGAATAGAAGCGGCCTTCGGCAACCGCTGGAACTTCGCTGTCAAAGATGCGCAGATCGTCCTTTACTTGGCTCGTAGCGCGCATTATTAGTTCCTGCGCTTGGCCGCGTAGATGCGCTACGAATTCGATAGGATCGTCACCAAAGTCTTCCTTGATTCCTGCCATGATATGCTCGAACAGCAGGCGTTCGATGCTAAGTTCCTCAAATATCGCAACATCATCGCCGAAAACCTCAAGTGCAATCGACAGAATGCGAGGATTCCTTAGGAACTCTGCAACAGTTGGATTGAGCTTGTTAAGGGGAACCAGGTGCTTTCTTAGAATGCTCTCACGTTCTTCAGCACCCCACTTGGGAACAACGACTTCTTTAACAGGGTATGTCAGCGCCTTCCTAACTCGCGTGTTGAAGTAGTGTGTGCGTGCAGTAAGTACGATGCGACCGCCACGCTGGTTAACATAGGTTGCGACGTTGCTGATGATCCTGCCCCACCTGCAGTCGGGGCGCTGATTGACTCCGTCGATTACGAAAACGAAGCGAGGCCGTGACGGTTTGCCGTCAGTCGCCCATGCCTTCAGGCGGCGCCGCCAGCGGATTATGCTCTCATCGCTTTTTACGCTGCCAGTCTGCCCAACGAGTTTTGTAATCAGAAGTGCCTCTATGTCGTCATGTGTAGCGACCTCTGAAAAATCATCAGGCGTTAAAAACACCAGAAGTGGCTTGTCAGGTTGTGCAAGCCATGACTGCAACACGATCCATGATTTGCCACAGCCTTCCTCGCCATGGACGCAGACAATATTGTCATCATCCATATTCGATAAATATGTCCGCAGTTTAATGACTAAGTTGTTGCGGGCTAAAACGGTGACAGCTCGGTCTCTGGGTGCGAGGGGCTGACCGAGTTCGATGCGCGCAATGGCCTTTTGCGATACGGTTTCTTCGAACCATATTACGTTGGCCTTCTCTGCCATCACTGTGGCCATTCCCGACGCGTCGAGGCTTCTGCGAATTGACTCTTCTTGGTGCGGAAACCGAGCATCTGAACGAATAGCATCCAGTGCAGAAAGCGCCACACTTAACACCTGATTGATGAGATTGGCTTTCAGAAAGGCTTCGGTCTTGATACTAGCTATTGCGAGCGCCACAGCCAGACGTGGAAAATCGGAAGGAGTCCAATCTAAAATAAGAACACTGATACCTTGCTGTGTTCCATCGGCACGCAAGTCGTCCGCCAACTGGCTAGGTACCTCACAGGTTGCGCCTAGTACCCAGACTAAGTCTGCGTGATCGTTGTGGCGGACAAGGTCGGGGATTTTTGACAGCACGTCTGCGCGCGGCAGTTTGTTCGTGTAGAGTTTGCCTTCGAAAGCAACAGCGCCTTCAAAAGCAGCCTTGCCGTCGATTCCGCGTTGGTAGCCGCTACTCGCAAGCCGAAAGGGGATGCTCGTTATTCCTTCAAGCGCTTCGCCAATAAGCCCTTCAAAGCCATCTTCTCCCGTTGGCTTCAGAGTCAGCAGAGCGTTCCTCAGGTTTTCAACATGGGTTCTAAATGGTTCGATCATTCGGGATCTCATACCTAACTGTTCAACACCAATGAAAGCACATGCTGCCTTTGCCTGCATGGTCGCTTTGGGTCAATTGCATCTATGCACGAGCATTCCTGTTTCGGCCAGAAGCGGTCTTTTAGATGACTCAGATATAGCGGTCTAACGTCCGCAGCATCCGCGGCTTTTCAATGAAGGCGCAGCCGCAATATAAAAGCCGTCGCTGTGCCTGCGATTGTTAGACTTTTTTGTATAGTTTTCGGAGTGGGTTTTTGGTTGCCTCCCATTCCTCCTTAAGTAAAATCCTTGCCTTCAAAACCACTTTGTCAGATAGCTTCCTCCAGTTTGAATAGGCACTGCTTTCAAGCCCGGTTTTTAAAGGATCTAGCAAATCCAAAAGTTCGGATAGAAGATCGTTCGCAGCGGTATCGTCAGGTTTAAAACGAAGACTAATTCTGCTGTGGATGTGTAAAGCGTCATATTTTAAACGGTCTAACTGAGCAACCATGTTAGATTTCTTTTCTTGGTCAGGTTCTGGGTTAGATAATAAGTACAAATCTATCCATTGATGAGCCTTGCACGTGTATACGGAAATGTCTTCTCTGAGTCCGTCAATCCATGCCTGACGGAACTCAGATATTTTTACCCCTCGCGCTATGAATGCAGCTGTAAAAACACCTGCAGCTACCCAGAGTGTTGCAGTTAACATAGATGTCTCCTGTAATGCCTAACGCCTTGCTCAGCGGAAAAATGCGAGCGAGAGCGAGCAGTTTTTCCGATGCAGCAACTTGTTATGCATTTTATATATGTGGGCTAATTTCAACGGGGCCTGCCCATTGAAAACCGTTGATTAAATGTTGAAATAAATCAGCCACAACGCCAAGTGAATTTTGACTAATTTCAAATTCTTGGTAAGTACCATCGTCTATTGTGTAACCAAGACGATTTCCGTTTAAGTTGCTAAGTGCTAGAACTCCTCCACCTTCAGCTTTAATAAAACCATTATCCATAGGTTTTAAATCCATTTTGACCTTTTTCCTTACATCTGCTGGTTTACCATATCCTCTACTTCTATCTTCAGAATGTTGAGCACTATTACGTATTTTAGCTAACGACGGAAAAGTATCCTCTAACTGTTTTTTTAAGTCTTTTACATGATCAAGCTCTGTTTCATCTGCGAGAACAGATAAATATTTTGAAAATGTATCTACTGAAGATAAAAAGCTGTGTGCATGTATGAATGAAATACGGTGTTTATAGCTTCTTGGTACTTCACCAGAATCTAGCTTTTCCTTTCTGTAAAGCTTTTCAGTTTCAGTTCTATGATAGTCATGGTTATTATAAAAGTCATTTTTATTAGGTAGTGCAGCACGATACTCTTGTTCTATGCGCATTCTTAACTGTCTATCAAGTTCCCACGTGTCCCTCATCGTACCTGAGGTATGTTCTTCCTGATTTTTTTGCTGGCATTCTATAAACATAGTCAGTGTAATTGCCATATCTATTACGGCTGTTTCCATCGATGAAATAAGGTTTTTTATTTCAAATGCTTTATCTTTATCAGGAAACTCTAGCCAAGTTCCTGGATATTCAATATTTACAATGAACATGATCGATCCTTTGATGTATAACGCCCGCATTTGCGGCTTGTTTGGAGCGCAGCGGAAAACAAGTCCGCCAACATGCGCTTGTTAGATTTGCTAATATAGTGATCTTGCCTTCGAGCTAGAGCGTTCAAGATTGATCTCTAGATAAGTTGTGTTAATCAACTGGCAAAATGAACTAATTGAATGAATAAGATTTTTTATTTGTTCACCTATGTTTTCATACATGTCATTCTCTTCTCGGTTTCTACAAAAATCACCCGGCATGTAAAAGCTTAATGTGTTTTGATGTCCGATTAAGTTGTATGGTGCTTGGCGCACAAGAGAACACAAATCACTCCATTCATCTATAAGTTCGTTTACAGCGGCAAGTAAATTTTGGTCATGTAAATTAAAGACTGGAGACTGCTTAACATTATTCATATTCTCCAGCTGCTCTAAAATAGATAGATGAATGTATTTTGCCCCCCATCTTAAGTGTTCGTATGTTGACGGGAAGTCTATTACTTCAATGAATGCACTTATGTTGTCAATATCCTTTTCACGCTTTAATTGTTCAGGTGTTTGAGAGGGCAAACTGAAGTATTGAGGAAAATGCTGCCGAATTGCAGCATCGTCTCTAGACAGGTCATGGACAATATCTGGCCAAAAAACCACATCAACTGGGAATTTACTTTGAGCTCTTCTTTCTTCAGAGAGCTTGCGTGCAAAAGCTTGAATATGCACATCACGATCAGCCGTTGTCGCAATATAAAGTGCAGCCAGCTGAGGAGCAAACTGTTCTGCTTTTACAATCTCGCTTTCTATTAGCTGCTGGCTGATTGTGGAAATAGTATTTTTACATTGAATACCGACAAATTTTTGTAAAGAATCTACCCCGTAGATATCGACCCCGTCTTGTTTCTGTCCTTGCCGTCCATGTCTTGCCAAATTTTGATTAGCCCACCTCAGTGAGAATGAACTTTTACAGACATCTTCAAACTCATCCCAAGAAGTTGGCGGCGGAAGTCTTGATGTTGTTGTGGTAGGCATATGTTTCAGTCTCAAAAATTCAATCTAACGCCTCAATAACCGGCGCAGCTTTGCTGCGTCCGGCGCCGCAGGCGCGAAGTTGATTGATTTGTTATAAACCAAGCACACCAGATAGCCCTTTCTCTTTTGATTTTTTATGAAAGTTTTCCATGGTGTACTTACCATTTACAGCTAGCGACTTCCCTTTCTCCCATTCATCAATCTCATACCCTATTGATTTGAAATGCTCTTTTTGTTCTGAGGTTAGAATGAAGTCATCTTTGCTAACATAGCTGAATAGCATTGTTGATTCTGTATGAATATGTTTGAACGTCATTTTGTTCTTTGATAGAGATAGTATATCCTTCTTATATCTCTCTGAATTTCTGTAATAATTTAGAAGCGTGTCATAAGTCATAATATCTATGCTAGTTTCTTCTCGGAGCCGGTTGAGGATTTTAATCCTTTCAGGTGACCCATTCTTTTCCTCTGATCTTCCAATTACCAGCTGATATTCAAATTCGACAGGGTTTCTTCTCATTGTTATTGGGTAGAATATTGGCTCAAGTCTCCGGAGGACTTCATCTTTGTGATCTTCTACAAAAACTTGCCATGACCTAACTTGAGCTATGGCTTTATTGAAGTCAGATGAGGTATCTACTTGTTTTTTGTTGTTCGTAAAAAGTTTCTTGTCCGGAACTTCTAGCTCGACAAAGGTTACCCTCCATGTGTCAGAGCTTTTTGTAAGGTATACATAGTCAGTTTCTAAAGATGTATCCAAAGGGAATTTTGACACTACCACTTCAAAGTGAAGGTGGTGATTTAGCAAATTTGGTGTAGGGATTAGCTCTGGGTTTTTCTCCATAAAGTCATGTACTACTAACTCTTTCTTTTTTCCCTCAGGAGCCGGAGACTCCAAAATATCAATGAAGGACTTTTCTAGTTGTTCATTGAAATCTAATTTCATAAAAAACCTTCCATTGGGTTATAACAGTTTTATTCATGCGCATGCGCATTTTTCTGGGAAGCCTCAACTTGCCAAAAGATCCCTAAACTACTGATAGAAAAGGGTACATACTATTTTTTCTTGTAAGGGCTCGCTAGAGTAATGCGCATGCGCGTTAACTTTATGACCAGTTTTTCAGGATGGCGCATAAGCATACAACGCCATTTGATAAACCATTGTTTTACCAACACTCACAGCATACTTTTCCAGAAATATGCGCACTTATATTACAACCGTCACCAGAAAAACGCGCATCGCGAGCTAAAGACCCCTGTGAATATTCAATTCCTCCGAACGTCCGCTCAGGGTCGAAACCTGCCTAAAGCAGCCCTCTGTAGCCAGTCCAAAAGCGAAGCAAAACCACTTATCAAGATTATGTATCCCTGTCACCAAAATAGTCATCCTTCGCCACGAGCCCAATGCGGTCATCTGTATTGAAGGCCTGATCTCTGTCGCTATCTTTGCTGAACAAATTTTGCACGCGGCGTTCTTGTTTGAAGTAAGCCAACGTGCTGAAAAAGCAGCTTTCGCACAGGTAAACTTCATAACGCTCGCCGTCGTGTTGAGAGCCATAGCCCCAATGGGCTTTGAGGGTGGCGTACTCAAAATTTCCATCTGCTACACGCGTTGTGGTTAGGCATACATCGCACACCACATCGGTGACGGCCTCGACTTCAACTTTTTCAGTCACTTTCATTGCTATGCTCCTCGCCTACCGACCATGTACTCACTCACATGGCATGTGCAATGCGTGCCTATCTCGGCAAATGCTCATCACTTGTGCGGGTGGCTGGAACAAGCTCTTCCAGCTGCATAGCCTCCCAGTCCTCAATGCCTAAAGGCTCAAATGGCAGTTCATATTTGCCAACCGAGCCCTTAAGCCGCTGCAGAGGACCGCCGTTTGCTTTTACATCACTGAGCTCATTAGATTTTTCCATCTAACTGCCTCCTGTAAAGCGTGCGAGAGCATGAATGTATCATCGCAATAGACTCATCAACCTTAATCCACCCCAAGCGCTTTGACCACTGCATCAATCGGTTCGGCATAGAAATTGGTTTGAAACTTGGTGAACAGCTCACCAGGTATGGTAGAAATATCCATAGCGCTGCTCATGGGCAGGGTGACGCGCTTGCCACAGGCATCAAAAGCAACCTGCAGGCATTCCGCTAGACTTTCGACAAGCTTTAGGCTGCTTCCTAGGCTCATATCGCCCAGCACGACCATTTGGCTCTGAGTAGGTTTACCGACCAGACCTCAAGAGAACGCGACCAAGCTAGCGAGTGAGAGGTCACGCAAAACGCCGCTATTTTGTAGATCGACCACATGGAGGTGAAAATCATGCTCCAACACCTTACGGGCACCGCTGATGCGGCTGGCGTTGGCCTTGAAGTAATCAAACACTAATTTGACTTACTTTGGTAGCGGTGGAACTCCAAAGCCCTGACATGGCCAGCTTGCCGCTGCCTGCGGTTACCTGCATTTCGATGCGGTAAACCCCCGGCATGTCCTTATCACTCAGACCAATGGTATGCACCACGCCTGGCTTGCTCTGGCCTTCTGGAATCAGGCCGCCACCGCCCTGCCCTTTCACCGACACAAAGTGCTCTTCCAAGGTCTCTTTGTCAATGTAGCTGAAGTGGACATCGTAGAACTCCATGCCACCATTCTTTTCAGCCGCTCCTTCACGCGGCGGCGTACTTGCATGGCGTATTCCAGGCACTCCCGTATATCGTCTTTCATGTACTCACCATGAGGGAACATCTGCTTCAGCAGGCCCGACACAGTTTTACGTACCGCGATCACGTCACGTTGATTGAGGCTGTCACACAACGAGAAGTAGCAATCAATGTCATCAGCGAAGCTGCGTTTGCGCCTTTCACGGAAGAATTCAGCCAGTTAGTCGACGATAAACCCATAGCGCTGAGTGAAGAACGAGGGCCGCATCTTGGGGATTTCCAAACCAGGAATATAGGCATGAAAGCGATCAAAGAACGCGGCACCAATCATGGCATCGGTGAATGGCGTCAATAGGTGACTGGTTTTACAAGCGACTCCACGCTTTGGTTGATGTTGCCGACGAACACCATCGAGGCTGAGGCCTCCATCTCTTCGCGCCCACGGGCAAAAGAACCAGAGGCCATGTAGTTCTTCATGATCTGCACCCCGTCCTTATCCTTGAAAGAGATACCGGCCACTTCATCGAACGCCATCAAATCCCACATACCCACCAGGCCAATGCCCCGTGAGCTCATGTTGTAGAACAGGTTAGCCACCGTGGTTTGCCCGCCAGAAACCAAAATACTGTCGGCCCAGTACTACTGAGCTCTGAATACCACAAATGCTACATATTACTTTGTTTCAAGAATAAGGCTTGTCGCTACAGCTGTGCAATCCATTACCCCAAGCAATACTTTGGCATTGTTAAGCAATTGATACCGAACATCTCTTACTGGCATTTCCCAAGCTTTGCTGAGCAGGATGACGGTGATTTCGAAATCCCATGGCATCACGGGTTGGCCATTTAACTGTGCAAAGGGACCATCACTTTCAGGAACAACCTTTTCCTTTGGCAGCTTTTTGGCCAATGCCTTCCCTGCCGCAGAATTGAAAGCTGCTGGACCAATGCTGAACCAACAGCCTTGTGCAGCGGCAGCTTTAAGCTCCGATACCGACCCGGTGAACCAATGCAGAATGGGGATACCGTGATCTGGAAACTCTCTAAGTAACGTCAACACGTCTACAACCGCCTGCCTCGAGTGGATACTGAGCGTACGCCCGCCCAAATCATGGCATCGCTTCACGGCAGTAGAGAAAACTTGCTTCTGCTTTAGGTAGCTAGAGGCATACCTCTTGGAGCCATCCAAACCGATTTCACCGACAGTTTTGGCGCCATCAATCAGCTCTATAAGAAGCTCCAACTCCTGGAAACGATCGCCAGCGATTTCAGGGTGCAGGCCAGGGCTGATCAACATTGTCTCGTGATGACCAAGCACTGAACTCGTTGCTTGAAAGGCCTTCGGACTCGTAGTTACTAGCCACGTGAATACGTTGCGCTGCAGTGCCTCAGCATGCACTTCCCTAGCTTTGGGATAGAGATCTACGTGACAATGAAAGTCAATCAAAGCAATTGATCCTGAACAAGAACAGCTTCCAATTCAGCAAGCCCCTGCTTAAGGACTCGGCGATAGTCTGGACGCTCCTCAATTGATGCAAAAGCCAGTGTGCCCCCCAGGAATCGATCCAGCCCTCTCTGCTTGGCATCAAGCACAGCCAGAGCTACAGCCATAGGGTCATCGGGGCCACCTGACTTATCGCTGCCAACTACTGATGGAAAACGATAGTTGGTGGTATCGGACTCTGGCTCCCAGGCCAAGAATGCAGATCGACGAATCAAGCAAGGTACACAACGACCACAGTGCTGACGATTATAAGTTCTAAAGCGCCCACAGCTTGTAGAGTTTGCCGCCAACGCTCTCAACCTTTCTTGATCGAGGCAACCTCGCATCATCTCGCCTTTAGTTTGCAAGCGATAAGGCAGTACCAGCTCCACAGATATCCCAAGTTCATCAAGCACACTCTGGAGCATACCAATGAAGAGCGGGTGAGTTGTGCGTGTACTTAGGCTCGAGACTCTCCCGGGTACCAATGGAGGGTTAATGCAGATAAAGCCGTTTTCAGGAATGTAGATCTTAGGCTTTGGCAGATTAATCTTCGTGGAGGCAAGTACAGCAAACGCGTAGAAGGCCAAGGATCGGGCACGAGTCGACGATTCCCGTACACCTTTGAAACTTATACCGTGGCTCCACTGATAATGAGAGCCCCTGCCTGCCAACAACTCAGCATAGCGTCGCTGCAGCTCCGAATCTTTATGCGCAAGCTGGGAAACGAACAAAGGCCTCTTTTCTTCAGTCACTAAATCGATACCGCCAATCAGGCTATCGAGGCCGCCTGATAGCAAAGAAACGCAGTCGTTCTGGAGGTATCCGCCATCTCCCTGAGGAGGCTTATACCCTGCATCATTAAAAACCAAGGTCCAATAGTCGCCAGTCAAAACCTTTAGCATTTCCTCAAGGTGATACTTGAAGGGTACCCATCGCAGCGGCTCACAAAGTCCTACAGTGAGTTGGATCGTACGCGTCCATCCGTCTGCACTGGTGCTCCTGGGGCTGGCCAAGTCAGCACTACAGACCGCTAGGCAAAACTGTACAAAGTCCCAAACTGCCGGTGATGGCCGGAATCCGACTCGCTTCAGTGTTCCATGCCAACGGTTGGCAATTGCACCAACATCATTGCGTTTGGCTCCTTTAAAATACGAGAAAACTCTCTCGCCTGTTTGCAACTGCTGCGGGATACGATCCGCGGTGGAGCACAAAATCTTGTTCATCCGGCAAATACCTGCAAAGCAGATTGAAGGACTGATTGAGCCAAGTTCTTAGGATCTGTATGTGAGGCTTTTTTCTCCTCCAGGGTCACCCGTACCTCTGCCCAGACCCACTCCCTTATGTCCGTTCGGCGCTCTTGGATCTGGGCTGGGTCATGCTTCAGTTTTTCGTAGGTCTGCCCGAGCTGCATATCGATGCGCTGACAGATTTGATTAGCGATTGTCAGACCAATCACTTCGGCAATTTGAGCATCTGTTAAATCAAAAATATCGACGTTCGGGTGATTCTCGTAGAGCTTGGCTAGCGCATTAGTACCGGCATCACGTAAAGATTCTTCGTCAATACTTCCAGAACCTGAGATAACCTCTTTTAAAACCTCAAGCGCCAAGTCAGAAGCAGAAAGATTAGCCGCCCTACAGCGCTCTACCCAGTCCGTTACACGCGGATCCTTACCATCTCGAGCTGCTTCGAGGAATTGACCGAGAGCCCCGGCCCCTTTGGCTGTGCTACGCATAGTGGAAGCAGCACGGCTTGCTCCCCCCATTCCTTTTGACACCATGCTTCGGATAGCACCACGAAGATTGTCGCGATTGCCATTTTTTAGGTAAGAACCCATTTGCGATCGCGCAGGACCAAAGCGACGATCTGGAGCAATAACATTCTCGCGTGCCACAGGCGAATCACTGTCAGCCGCCCCCTCGCCATTGTCTTTTTCAGGATCTGACTGTGTTTCACTATCAGGGTTGCTTGGTGCCGTTCCATCTGGAGCGAGCCATTCTGGGTCAAAAGGAGATCCTGCACGGCCACCATTACTAGATGTTGAAGTCCCCATCAGCGCTTCGCCTTCAAGTTCACAATCGCATTCTTAGTTGTCTTAGGCAATTCGTTAAGATCCTTCCAGCGATCTAAGACCTCTTGCGCCCATGGTTGGGCACCTAGGGTTGGAATAATGCCGGGCCCGACTTGCTTTAGAGGAGCTTGTTCTAACAAGCTGGCTGCTTTTTTTCCAATTTCCGGAAAAACCTTGCAGCACTCAATAAGCATCACAATTTCATCATTGCGCTTCCAATTGCGAGTGGTGCTACAGCTCAGCCATGCTTTGGACATCGCCAGTTCGGTCTGATCAGGCCCAATCTTGTTCATAAGCTCTGTGAGGGATTTATGCCCACTAGTGGCAGTCTTTAGAGCATCACGAAGTTTTCTTGAATCAGGCGTCATGTTGTCATCGCCAAAGTCACGCGTGCCTGAGTCACGGCTCAGGTGAAGCAATGGGCGTAAATCTTCAGTACCAAGTGCAGGTGGCAAATCAAGCCACTGACGAGTAAAAGGGTTGTCCTTGAAAGGCTCGGGCAACCGAGCTTGGCTTGCAGCCGCACTCTCTGCTTCAGCAAGAACCTCTACTCGACCATCATTGTCTGAATGCACCTGTCCAGCCAACGCTTCAGCTAGAGCTTCATCACAACGCTCAATAAGGTGCCATTTTGCCAATGCGGCGATATCTAGCTTGATTCCCTGCGGCGCAGAAAGAGCCTCACGTAGATAAACCGTGTTTAGGAAGCGCTTCATAAGCCGAGGGTTAGCATTGACTGCTGATGAGCGATGAAGCATAGACGCCAATCCCTCTGCAAGATCCATCAAGCTCCTCAATGTTTCGTCTGTTCCGACTAGTTCATAGAGAAACTCTTGATTGATCGTATCGCCTCTCCAGCTGTTTCTCAGTCTTTCGGGAATGAGCTTGAGCGCGCTTTCGAACTGCTCTTTAGTGAAAGTACCAGCCTTGGCCTCTCGCTCGAGCAAGAGCAGTGCCAGGTAGGCTTTTGCCTCATTGAGACCAAGCCGTGGAACGTGAAGTGGAACCTGGATGAGCTTGTCAAAGTAATTGGTGGCAACGTCACTCGAGATCCCAGCCCCATCGAAATGAACTTTTACCGCTGCCTTAATAAAGTCGTTATCGGCAGCAACGACGAATGCGCTGCGGGGGATAAATAGCAGCAGGCGAATAGACTCCAGCGTTGAAATAGCAGTTTGCGGAAGGCACCGATCCAAATCATCGACAAAAATGACCAAGGTGACTTTTAGGTCGTCGAGGAGGCTTTCCAGCGTGTCACGGAAGGCTTGGATATGAGCTGGCATGGAAAACGGTTCACTTGGCCTCAATAAACCCGTTGCCGCAGCCGCGATACCTTCAGCATCGACTTCTACAGCTTGTGTTTTTCTTGCATCCGAAGAGACAAGGTTAACGATGGAATTGAACGTTTTGCCAAGGGCTCCGGCCGGAATGCCAGTCGTTAATGTCAGTGCGGCTTCACCGCTCAACTGAGCAATCCTGAGGAGGTTGATACGACGCCATAGTTCATCAACCTTATCTGCTATGGTCTCGTTTTCTTTCGCAAGTCGAACAATCTCGTCACCTACGATTTGAAGCAGAGCACTTCGCGCAGATTCAAAATCCTGATATAGCCACGGATTGAAAGTTAACACGACAAAAGTATTATCTGGTTTTTCGCTTAAATCTGGTTCAGATAATGTGTGTAAACGTACTGCAACCATCTTTATCAAAGATGACTTACCTGCTCCCCATCCCCCAGACACTCCAATGGAAATAGGAGCACCATCGGCGCGCTTCAGCATACTCGCACAAGCATCAGCAACTACGCCGAAATTCAGGTAATCAATAGCCGTCTCATTGTCATGCCACATGGTCTAACATCCGTTATCCAAACTGCGAAGCAGGCAAAAATTCTCGCCACCCAGGAGTCAAACGTAACCGGAAAAGCTGCTAATTTCCATTAGCAGTCTTTGTAATTTTCCGCTGGATGTTCGAATGGATTATTCTTGTCAGTATCCAAGGCTCGTTTAATAAACCGATGCACTAAAATAAGAAGTGGTAGGGCTTGTAGCCATCAAGGGGGCCTTTAATCTTGTTGCCCTATTAACCTCACCCTTTGGGTAAAACTTTTCGGTCTTTCGACATGTCGGCTGCAAAACCATCCGGCACTGGCTTAAAGCCTTCGCCTGGAGAACGGTGGCAGGATTGGAATTGGCGTAGTGCAAGAATGTCGATCTCGCCAGTGATGCAGTAATCGTGGTTGCCACCTTTCACGCGCAGTACATCACGTTTCCAGCGGTCTTTGTAGGGCGCACGTATGCGGCTATCGCCGTAGGTACGGTTGTTGCACTGAATGATATAGGCATGAATATCCAGTGCTGCAGATTCGATCAGCGCGTTGAAAGTGTCTATATCGGTATTCCATTCAGGAACAAACAATGCGTCCACTTTCCCTCTTAGATCGCCTCGGTACCGGATATTGGTTAACTCGCTGCATACCATCAAGGCAAAACGGAAGTTACCGTGCTTGATAATGGGCGGGTTCACCCAAGTAACATAGGGCACCATCTTTACACCAGATAGACGACGTAGTTCGACTTCTTCGTGGAGTGCAGGGAACTGCTTGTCCTGTCGATAAATCATAAGGGACGGAAAGCCCAGACCATCATGGGTCAGTGATGCCCAGACCTGGTTTCTGACCGTTTTCTTCTTAGCATGTAGATACTCTACACCTGTGATCAAAGAAATGCCCCGCCCTTTGAGCTTGTCGGCAATGCGCATGAACCACCGGGTTGGCAAGGCTAGCTCAGGAAATACCAAGTAACCCGCACCATCTGGACGCGAGATTAGCTCATTGATTAAGCGATTAAGTCGCTGATAGCGACGCCGACTATCGGGGTCTGCCTTTCCCATTACTACCGAGATGAAGCTTTTATCGCTCGTTTTCCAGCTTGCGACTGCTATGGTCTGTCTGGGAGTAGGCTTTCCATCGGGGACTCGCAACATACGCCCACTCCCCCCCCAGGTCGGCATTTTCTGTTCTTTAGGTGAAAAGCCTCGCAGGGAGAGAACTACCTTGCCCAGATCATCCTGATTTTCTTGTTTGAAAGGCTCCTTGGCGACCAAGTAAAGCTCTTGAAGACTGAACGGGCGTGTGGAGAAATAGAGCCCCAAGGGGGTGTTGTTTTCCAGCTTAACCCACTGCGAAAGAACCCTAATACCCGAAGTAACCGCCTCAGGCAAAAGCTCATCCACTGATGCTTCGATCAAGCTTCTGCGAGCTGGAATTCCTCTACGGCTGACCATCTCTTTCGGCAACCCGACAAATCGTAGCGGAATGTGCGCGAGGTCATGACTGAAGAGGCGAAGGTGATAATCCTTCAACTCCTTAATAGAGTGTGGGTACATGCTATGCCCGTCCCATAATGCTTCAGTGATTCTTAGCCAGTGCGACCTTACATGCAGTTCCCACTCACGAACCTTTGAGGTACCCAATCGTGGCGGTAATGCCGCGATAATGTTTTCTGCTACAGAATTATGAAGAGCCACCTGCCAACGCCATAGGGCATCGTTGCGGTCTAACTCAATGTCTGAAGTCAATGACTTAATGCTTGGCTGGCAGTCTTCAGAAACCGTTTCTATCAATTTTCTAAGGCTATGTAAGATATTCCCAAGCATCTTGAAATCCTTACACGCTACGGCCATGCGGATTACGCGGGGAAGATACTGCGCCAACTCAAAAAATGTTACCGGAGTAATCAGGTGGTCAATGACAGCCGAAAAAAAGGCGTGACGCTGGGCTCGCCATGCACTTGGAGTGAGATCCCGCTCGTATGCTTCGTAATCTCGAAGGTTGAGTGCGAAGCCTGCCCTGTGCAAAGTCAATGCGTCGGTCTTGCGTAGATTATCGGCATGCTCTCCAGCATGGTTTGTCGCTTTTAATAGATCTGTGGCAATTACATTTGGGTTTTCTGGAAGGTCTGGTAATGATCGCCACTCACTGGCGCGCTGGTTGACCTGCTCGCCGATGGCATTGACCAATGCTTTTCCCGGGCCACCGGACAATACGAAAAGTTTGTTCTTGCTGTTTTCGAACGCGACGTGACTGTTCTCAAGGTACCTCGGTTTGAACAGGATGCTTTTGTCTGTTGATTTTTCTTGTTTATCCCAACCTAGAATTTTAGATCCACCGTCTCGGCTGAATATCCATTCCCAAAACTTCTCCATGGTTTGAATATTACTGGAGTTTTCCATCACCAGTAGTACATCGTCCACGTATCGACCGTAGTAAAGCGGAACTACCTGCCGCTCAATGAACTGGTCAAGGCCGATTAACGCAGCATTAGCGACAACGGCGGAAGCTGGTAAACCCACGGGCAATCCTGTTTTAAGGGGCGTGCCCTTTGCCCAGGCAATCAGTGCGTTGATAAAAAGTTGGTGGAGCTTCCGTTGCTCTTGATCTAACTCAACACCTGCAATCTCCTGAAAGGCTTCGCTGAGCATAAACTTGGGATGAAGCCGATGATAAAAGCTGCTGACATCCGCAGTGAGCGCCAGAACCTTCTTCTTGTCATCAAGCGCCGTGCGCATAGTTTTAATTGCACCGTCACGCCAATCACTGAAAGGCTTTAGGTAAGATTTGAAGGAGCCAAGCGAAAACTCATTTACTTCGTTATCAATTGTTCTACGCAGCCGGCTACCGTAAATGTTTTGACTCAGTTGATCATCGAAGAGGTGCCCGACTTTCAGCATCCAGAGTGCCGAGAGCACATGGAAATCTATGCTGCACTTAGCCATGAGCCGAAACTCAGCAAAAGACTTTTCATCAGCTTTGTTGAAACAGGCCCACTCCTGTTCAGGGGAGGCATGAATCAATCCAGCTTTTTTGTCTTTTCCACACCTGATAGATTTAGGCGCGAGGGACCATGTTCCGAGAAAGTCAGGGTCTTTCACCCAAGTGGTAGACCTGCTATTGATCTTTTTTTGCAGCAGCTGAAGGTTTTCCTGCAAATTTTCCTCATAATCAACTATTGCAAAAAGTGAGCGATTGGTAGAGTAGTAGAGATCCACCTTGGCTTTGCGGAATGCGATACCAAGGGTTTTTAAGGTTACCGTCACTTAATCATCTCCAGTGATAATTGTCTTTATTCTGCATAAAGCTTTAGAATCTATTAAATGATTACACCCATCTTAATCACTCGAGAAAACTGCGTTTTTAAACCCAAGTCTATAGGTCGATATCATTTATCTACTAAGTCAGCATGGGACATGATAACTTATATACGACTTAGCAAAGGCAATGTTTACAACACTAACTGCTCCCGCTGGTTAGAATCTACGCTTAACGCATATAGGTCAGAAATATTCTGCAGCTTGTTTCTGCATATTTATAGCTAATAAAACTGCTAATTATAGGGTAGTAATTACTCTGTGACATGCGGCTGCGTCCCTATGTCTAGCATGTTTAATGCAAGGTTTTGTTAATGCACAAGACTGATTTTATATAAGACTATGCCGCTTGCCACCTGTGTTGCAAGGTCTACTTAGTTTTATTTTGACGTAAGCAATTAGAACGGAGGCTACAACAAGCACTCAAGCGGTCGTGCTGGTAGATTTCCAGCAGGCTTTTTACTTCTGGGCGAAGCAGCAATGGCTGTAATTTGTGTGAGCGGCTGGATTCCAATACGCCGACTTCATCCAGCATACGATTCACCACCTACCACATTTTACGTTTGGAGCTTTCGGCCCAGCCCACTATAGCTTCGTAGCGATGGGCACACTCGGCTAAAAACTCATCCCACTGGGGTAGGCCTGAAGCGCCTCCGACTGAGTTAGGAACGCATCGGCGACGACACTTTCAAGAAACTCCACCAGTAGCAGGTTACGTGCCATGGACGCACAGAAAGTAACCTGTGTTGCGAGCTGGTCGTCTCCATCGCTTAGTGCTTGCCAGAAAGATCGCTCCAACTTCTCTAAGCGTTTACGAATGGCTTGGCTTACAGATTTAACAGCCACGGGACGGTTCTTCTGGAGGCGGTTATCAACAATGATTGCCTACTGCCACTGTTCATCATCTGCTTCAGACCGCAGCACATCGGCGATGGAGCGGCTTTCGCGTACCATCAGCCCACCGCCGATCAGGTCAGAATTGTAGCTGAAAGAAGTTGAAAGGCGCTCATCAAGGTTAATTACATTGGAATTGCGGACAGTTTATCAGTAATGAAATCAGCTTTTACTAGGCTTACTGCCCTTCTTGAGCTGCTCCAGCAAGCTTCGGCGTTCCGCAGGATCGAGCTTATCCAGCTCAAGGATAAGTTCTGCAATCGTATCGTCTTCGCAGAAAAAATAGGGAATGGGCACCTCCAGTGCCTCTGAAAGCCTCTTCAGCAACTGGTAATTGGGCGCATGCTGGCCCTTTTCATACTGCGTCATACGCGCACTCGCCAGATTCGGCTCCATGCCGAGGTATTCACCCAACTGCCTTTGTGTCATACCCGCTGCTTGCCTGGCGGCTCTCAAGCGATCTGGAAGCGGACTATCCATGAAAACACCATCGCTACTTGGAAAGCCGCTAGGCTAGCGCAAGATGACACAAAAATATGCTAAGAGATTCTTAGCAAGAATGCAATGGTGTTTTGAAGGTGTCTTCATTTTGATTTAACAAAAGGAAATCTTTCACGATAATTTACTAATTTTTAGAAAATAATTCTCTAGTCGAAATTTTCCGACCAAACTGAGTTCCTATAAAAGTCTCAGACTCAACCGATGAGTAGCGATTATAAGATGCATATCGAGATACTTCGCTCAGTGGGACATCATCAATAGGCAGCTTGAATGGATTATCTTTATCAAAAAAAACGTTATCCAAAACATCAACAAAATGCTGCCTATGAACAGTATTATCTCCCTGCGACAAGGCTAAAAAAAGAACCTCATCGAGAATGTGTTTAATTTTTCTTACCTCACCTCGCGTTGCAGAAAAAAGTGGAAATAGTATCTCATCGCTATGAAGTGGCGGCGGTTCATGAAAGCCCATCCTTAACGCCAAGCCTTTTAAAAACCTTACATACTCAACACGATCGATTTGTTTAAAAATTTTAAAATACGGCAGTTCTATTGAACACATTAATCGCGAGGCCCATTGAGGCTCGTTAGATATTTCAGAAGCCCAGGGCATACCTACTAAAACGATGGGTATGCAAGCCTGCTCGCTGAGCAACTTAAGTCTATTGGCAACACGTTGACGATCTTCAACCGACTTAAACTCTATTAACTCTTGAAATTCATTGATGATGATTATTTGTGTTTTACATTTTTTTAATACTTTGACTAATGCCTCTGCTAGGCCCGTCTCACGACGACTACCTTTTCTTGCTTCTGAACCAAAACACCCCAAATCGCTCAATAATTGAATCATCATTTTTTCAACATCAGGCTTACTTGGTATGCGCGAAACGAGCACAGGCTTTACTAGAACATCGCCCTCTCTGTAGCTTGGAAATGCCGAATAAAACTCATTGATTAATTTACTTTTACCAGTCCCTGTATCTCCTAACAGCAACATACACTGCTGTTCTCCGCCTAATAGCTGATTATTTTTCAATCGATTCAAAGAACTCATCGCCTGTATTAAGGCTGCATGTTGGACAAAACAGTTTCTAAAATAAATCAATTGACTACATTTAGCTTCAGACAGTATGTTGCTCATTAATAAGGCTCCACATCAACAGCAATATCGTGCCAATCATCAACAAGCTCAAAGTTTTTTGAATCTGTTAAGCCGTCTTCTGAAGAATCACACATAGCGTTATCTCTACTTTTCATGTCACGGTGCACACTTTCAAAAGTCGCATCACTCTCACTATCCACGCCTATGAAAGCAGCAACGCTTTTCATTCCTTTTAGGCTACTTCTCTTCTTGACTAAAGCATTTCCCCTTATATCATCCATTCTCTCGCTGAGCTTCATATTTGCAAGGGCAAGCCCCTCATGATCGGTATTAATTTCAATATGATTATTCAACAACCTTCTCATAACTTGGTACTGGAAAATAGAGACGCCCTCTAAATGAAACTCCTGGCTAGTAGCATTAACTTTGATATACTTCTCCAATCCAGGTAAGAATACATACACAAAAGAAACATCAGACGGGTCTCGCTTAACACAAAGCTTATGCTTTTTCTGACCGGGGGGCGGCGGGTGATTTTTTCTGAACTCTACCAACATTTCGCTGCTATAGCTGATATGATCCACCTCTATCCCAATTGGTCGTAAATCTCGATAGACGGTAGGAAAGCTTTCGATTTTAAATCTTTGTTTTTCAGCCCCTTGGTAAACAACCGGTGGAAAATCTTGACACCCAATCTGCCAAGATAAAGCAGGTATATTGGTTCTACGTTTATTTGGCTGCTGATTATAAATATCTACAACCCATATATGAAGCAGATGTAAAAACTTGGAAAATGGTAATAACGCATCTTTCTCAGGCTCATAACCTTCTAAATCTTTTGCACTTGAGAAAGTTTTTCCCGGTATCTGATGAATAAACTCTGTATTGTAGGTGTTAAATATTCTCTCGACTAAAGGTTTCTTCCACGGTTTTCCAACTGGATTGTACTCAACGCTCATTCCTATTGAGGTAGAAAATCTCTCAAGATCTTTCGACCAAAACTCTGCGCCGTTATCAACAACAAGTGTTTCAATACGCCCTTGACATGGCCAATCTTTTTCGATGTCTGGATACTTTTCCAACAAGTCTTTTTTATCCAAGCACGCATTTAACACTGCACACCTTACAGAATTATAGCTCGGCCCTCTAAAGCTTAAATAAAAACCCACGATACATTTACTAAATGTATCAATCAAGACAGTTATAAATGGCCTTCCAATAGGGGTATTTAAGGTATCATCAAGCAAGATCAAGTCAAGAGCAGTATGATCAATTTCAACACGTTCCATCACTCTAGTAGATTTTGTGAAACTATTGATCAATCGATATTTTTTATCCGCATATCGCTTGCCATAACGCTTCAAGTCACAAATATAAGGTGGAAGCTTTTTAACTCTATCGTAAAAGGCACTTCGCCCAACCGCTTCAAACTGATCATCTGGATTTTCATTATTATGGACTAATATTAAATCCTTATAAAACTGATAAGTGGTCGCAACAGACCCCCTCACTCGTGTAAGATATTTTTTTTCGACAGCGTCCCAAAAGAAAGTGTCTTTTGAAAAAGAACTAAAATCACAAAAATTATTTTTTATAGCTCTTATATCAACCAAGGAAAGCAAATTTTTATCGACACGATACTTTGCATTCCATCTAGCTACGCTTTGCCACCCAGGCTTTTTATCTATAACACCCTCATTATACAATTCATAGATAATTGGCTCTACATTCTTCTTCGTCCAGCCTCCATTAAGCCTTTTATTGACTAACTTTATTACCTTATACTTGAACAAAGCTTTATCGGCGCAATCCTCATTAAGATCATCTATTGTTATGAATGCCACATCCTCAATTTCATCACGGCTTTTTTTACTCGCTGCTTGCGAAAAATCTATGCCTGCTAAAAACTCATCAAAAAAAGGATCTTCCAACATAAGTCACCTCATGCCCAAAGAAGCAAATCGTCACCAATTTGCTTTTCCAATATATTGGCCTTTAATTTCCCAGAGGCTATTAACGAAACTAGTGAGCGAATAACTCTAGGACGGAAGCTAATGTCATATAGAGCACAAATTTCATGCAAGAAAATAGGGGAGTGAATTTTTACAAGGCCATAAACACTATCATACAACTCGCAATGGCTCTGAAAACCAGCGTAACGATGTAGCAGCTTAAAATTATTCAAGACTGGATACTTTCTGATTTGAAGCTCAGTTACTAAGCTCAGCTCAAAACCTAACTGACATGCTGCTTCTTTTTTTGCCTGGAATTTTTGAAAAAATTCTGGATGGAGGGTTTTACTATGGGGCTTGACCTCAATAAAGGCCATTTTTTGATTATTATTTATTATCTTAAAATCAGGAGTGTAGGGGTTAGTTTTCCCATGAATTGAGTAAGTAAAACCCATAGGCTGGGCAATAAAAGACTTAACGTGAGGAGAGTATTCAAAGTGGTAGCAGGCATCAAATTCTAGGGACGACTCTACAGTGTGAGCAGAAGCAGTTTTGAAGCTAGCAAATTTATAGAGGTTTTTGACACGGGAATGACGGAGCTTACGCCTGTACATGACAGCACCCCATTTCGTAGGTTTACTACAAAAATAGGTTATGTCACGAGAAACCGCAAATTATGTCATTTTAACCGGATTTTATGTCAAAACAGACCAGAAACGACAAGAAATGGAGGCGGCCCCAAAAGCCACATCCCGGCACACGCAGCCACCACTACCGTTGCTCCCTTCCGGGCCTGGCGGGGTTCGCAGTTTAGCGTTGCGGGAGGACCTAAGGGACCACCATAACGGCACACTCTGTTATAGAGTAAGTGTGCTGAGGCTGATGTGGTGGCTACGCCCTGATTTGAACAGGGGACCCCATCATTATGAGTGATGTGCTCTAACCAGCTGAGCTACGTAGCCTTTCCCTCATCAACGGGTGCAGATTATGCCTACCTTAATGACGAAAGGCAAGCCGGATTCCGGCTTGCCCTGCTAGTCAACAAAGCGTATCGAAATCGACTTACTGAATAGCGGCGCGCACGGCCTCTGCACCTGGCTCGCCGTCTCGTGTTGTAACGCCGTCTAACCACTCGTCCAGTAGGCTATCATTGGCCTTCAAATAGTCACGCGCCGCATCACGGGGATCTTCGCCATCATCCATGATCGCGCTCATGAGCTGATTTTCCATTTCCAGCGTGAAGGTCATATTGCGCAGCAAGGTACCCACATTCGGGCACTCATCCACGAATCCCGCTCGGGTATTCGTGTGCACAGTCGCGCCGCCTAAATTTAGGCCAAAATAGTCGTCGGCATCAGCAAGATAAGCCATATCGAAGTTAGAGTTCATGGGGTGCGGCTCCCAGCCCAAAAACACCATCCACTGCTCATTGGGCACCCGGGCGCGCAGTTCCGCCAACATTCCCGCTTCGCTGGAATCGATCACCTGCCAATCGCCTAACCCATAAGCATCGTCATCGATCATCTGCTCAATGAGCTCGTTACCGTCGTTACCCGCTTCGATGCCGTGCACGCTACGCTCAAACTGCTCCGCATGCTCGGCCAAATCATTAACCGACGTTACCCCCGCATCGTAAACGTACTGAGGCACTGCCAGAGTATACTTCGCCGCTTCCAGGTTGGTCGCCAAGCGCTCAACTTCACCGCGCTCGATATAGGGGTCACTAATAGAGGCCATCGAGGGCATCCAGTTACCCAGGAAGACATCGAAATCATTGTTGCGCATACCGGCGTAGGCAATCGGAACGGAAACTGTATCGACGCTTGGCTCATAGCCAAGCCCTTCAAGGACTTCGCTGGCGAGCGCCGTGGTGGCGGTAATATCTGTCCAGCCCACTTCAGCAAAGCGCACGCTGCTGCACTCGTTTGCATAGGCTGCCGTTGGCAGACCCGCTGCCAGCAATAAAGCACCTGCATAGCGTGAAGAAGTTCTGCTCATCATCGTAGTCCCCTTTTATAAGCTTATTGCCAATACCTATTGCCAATACGTATTTCCAAAACATAGATACGAACACTCCGTTGCTGCAGTGGTCGCAGTGCGTAACAATCATCGGCGTCTTTTTATTGATTGAACGTTCAATAAAAAAATGCCATCATTGTTAGGTAATCATGTCTACGCTCGGGTTTCAAGCAACGACCCTGTTAGGCATTCAACGAATTAGGAGAACGTCGTGCCAAAGGTGGGAATGGAACCGATACGCCGCCAGCAGTTAATCAACGCGACTATGGCAGCCATTGATGAAGTCGGCTTAGCCGAAACTACCGTGATGCGAATTGCCCGCCATGCGGGCGTGTCAGCGGGCATTATCAGCCACTACTTTGGCGGTAAAGATGGCTTGCTGGAAGCGACGATGCGGCAAATCCTGACCGACCTGTCCGGAGCCGTTGCGGTGCGTCGCCATGCGCTGGAAGACGACTCTCCCCGCGCCCATATCGGTGCCATTATTGAGGGTAACTTTGACCGCACTCAGGTCACCGGCCCCGCCGCCAAGACATGGTTAGCGTTCTGGGCCAGCAGCATGCATAAGCCTATGCTGCAGCGTCTGCAAAACGTCAATGATCGCCGTCTTTACAGCAATTTATGTCACCAGTTCCGACGTGTTATGCCCCGCGTAGAAGCCCGCAACGCAGCACGCGGCTTAGCCGCCATGATTGATGGGCTATGGCTGCGTGGCGCACTAACGCCAGAAGGCCTTGACGCCGAAGAGGCCCGCTACCTTGCCCACACCTATCTCGACCAGCTTTTTGCTCATCATGGATGCACCAACAAAGCATCCAATATTTACCTTTAATTTTCTGATTCTTGGAGATCGACATGGCCGCTCAAGACGTACAGCCACTTTATATTGATGGTCGCCAGGTAAACGCCACTTCAGGCGATACTTTTACCGTTACCAACCCCTTCGATGGCAGCCTGCTGGCCACTATCGGCCAAGCCAGCCAAGCGGATGTTGACACCGCGGTCGCCGCAGCCCAGCGCGGCCAGCGCGAGTGGGCCGCGATGAGCGGCATGGAGCGCTCACGCATCCTGCTGCGCGCCGTCGCGCTGCTGAGGGAGCGCAATGACGAGCTAGCTGAGCTTGAAACCCGCAATACCGGCAAGCCGATCAGCGAAACGGCCAGTGTCGATATCGTTACCGGCGCAGATGCGTTGGAGTACTACGCGGGCCTGGCGCCGGCTATTGAAGGCAGCCAGATCCCCCTTCGCGACAGCTCTTTTGTGTACACTCGCCGCGAGCCCTTGGGTGTCATTGGTGCCATTGGCGCCTGGAACTACCCGATCCAAATCGCCTGCTGGAAAGCCGCCCCGGCGCTGGCGGCAGGCAACGCAGTGGTATTCAAGCCCAGCGAAGTGACCCCGCTGACCGTGATGAAACTAGCGGAAATCTTTACCGAGGCAGGCCTGCCCAACGGCGTCTTTAACGTGGTTCAGGGCGACGGCCGCGTGGGCGCCATGCTCACCGAGCACCCAGGCATCGCCAAAGTCTCGTTCACCGGCGAAGCAGGCACCGGCAAGAAAGTGATGGCCGCCGCTGCTAGCTCAACGCTGAAAGACGTCACCATGGAACTGGGCGGCAAATCGCCGCTGCTGGTGTTTGCAGATGCCGACCTTGATCGCGCTGCAGACGCCGCCATGATGGCCAATTTCTACTCCAGCGGCCAAATCTGTACCAACGGCACGCGGGTATTTGTTGAGCGCAGCGTTAAAGATGCTTTTGAAGCCAAACTGGTGGAGCGCGTTAAGCGCATCAAAGCAGGCGACCCCATGGATCCCAGCGTCAACTTTGGTCCCCTAGTCAGCTTCGAGCATCAGGAGAAAGTGCTCTCCTATATTGCCCTGGGCAAAGAGCAAGGCGCTCGCCTGCTCGTGGGTGGCGACGACTGGAACACTGGTAGCTTTGCCAATGGCGCCTGGGCTGCACCCACCGTGTTTACCGACTGCACTGATGAGATGCGTATCGTGCGCGAAGAGATCTTTGGCCCGGTGATGTCGGTACTCGCCTTTGATGATGAGGCGGAAGTCATTCGCCGCGCCAATGACACCACCTACGGCCTGGCCGCCGGTGTCTTCAGCGAAAGCTTGAACCGCGCCCACCGCGTGATCCACCAGTTGGAAGCGGGTATTTGCTGGATTAACACCTGGGGTGAGTCACCCTCGGAGATGCCGGTAGGCGGCTATAAAGAGTCGGGCATTGGTCGCGAAAATGGTGTTGAGACGCTCAATCACTACACCCAGACCAAGTCGGTACAAATCGAGATGGGGCCATTTGAGTCAGTGTTTTAACTCTAAGCACTAAGCTCCGCCGGTAGGCATAACACGAAGACGCTGTGAACCCATCCATGGGTGCTCGGCTTTTTCATCTGACCGCCAAGGATGGCGGGAATGCTGGAATCGCATGGAGCACTTTCCGGCCCTGAAAAAGACGCTTCGCTTTTATGCCTACCGGCTCACTTCCTCGACTCGCCAGATTTCTTAAGGAGACACTATGTCTCAACCACGCGAATTTGATTACATCATTATCGGTGCAGGCTCGGCGGGCAATGTGCTCGCTACCCGCCTCACCGAAGACAGCAACGTCAGCGTATTGCTGTTAGAAGCGGGCGGGCCCGACTACCGCTTCGATTTCCGCACCCAAATGCCCGCTGCCTTGGCATTCCCACTACAGGGCAAGCGCTACAACTGGGCGTTTGAAACCGACCCCGAGCCACATATGGATGGTCGCCGCATGGAGTGTGGTCGTGGCAAAGGGTTGGGCGGCTCCTCACTGATTAACGGCATGTGCTATATCCGCGGTAATGCACTCGATTACGACAACTGGGCCAAACAGCCCGGCCTCGAAGATTGGGACTACCTAAGCTGCCTGCCCTACTTCAAAAAGTGCGAAGCCCGCGACATTGGACCCAACAGCTACCACGGTGGCGACGGCCCGGTCAGCGTGACCACGCCCAAAGCGGATAACAACCCGCTTTATCGCACCTTTATTGAAGCCGGCAAGCAGGCTGGCTACCCGGAAACCGAAGACGTTAACGGCTACCAGCAAGAAGGCTTCGGCCCTATGGATCGCTTCGTCACGCCCAAAGGCCGCCGCGCATCAACGGCCCGAGGCTACCTGGATACCGCCAAACAGCGCCACAACCTCACCATCGAAACCCATGCCGTTACCGATATTATTGAATTCGAAGGTAAACGTGCGGTGGGGGTACGTTATGAGCAGAAAGGCGAAAAACAGCAGGCCTACGCCCACCGTGAAGTACTCCTGTGCGGTGGCGCCATCGCTTCCCCGCAGATTCTGCAGCGCTCAGGCATCGGCAACCCTGAACTGCTGAAGGAACTGGGTATCGAGACGGTTCACGCCCTGCCCGGCGTAGGTGAAAACCTCCAGGATCACCTGGAGATGTACATCCAGTACGAGTGCAAAGAACCCATCTCGCTCTACCCCGCGCTAAAGTGGTACAACCAGCCCAAAATTGGTGCTGAATGGCTGTTCAATGGCACCGGCGTGGGCGCCAGCAACCAGTTTGAATCCTGTGGTTTTATCCGCAGCCGCGATGAAGAGGAGTGGCCCAATCTGCAATACCACTTCCTGCCCATTGCCATTAGCTATAACGGCAAGAGCGCGGTGCAGGCCCATGGCTTCCAGGCCCACGTTGGCTCCATGCGTTCAGAAAGCCGTGGTCGTATTCGACTTACCTCGAAAGATCCACACGCCGCGCCCAGCATCCTGTTCAACTACATGGCCAAAGAGAAAGATTGGGAAGAGTTCCGCGATGCTATTCGCCTGACTCGCGATATCATCGCTCAGCCAGCCTTTGATAAATACCGTGGTCGCGAGATAGCACCAGGGCCCGACGTGCAGTCGGATGCCGAGCTCGATGCCTTCGTCAAACAGCACGCCGAAACCGCCTACCACCCCTGCGGTAGCTGCCGTATGGGCGAGGGTGAAATGGCCGTCACCGACGGCCAGGGTCGTGTCCATGGTATTGAAGGCCTTCGCGTCGTAGATGCCTCACTGTTCCCGGTGATTCCCACCGGCAACCTGAATGCGCCCACCATTATGTTGGCCGAGAAAATCGCCGACCGTATCAAAGGCCATGAGCCGCTTCCCCGTGCCAGCGTTGACTATTACGTCGCCAACGGAGCACCGGCCAAACGCGCCTGAACATTTAGTCTGTTTTTTACTCCAAACGCCATGGCTTGTCGCCATGGCGTTTTTTTTGGCTACGTTAAAGGAACAAGCTACGCCAAACGTGCCTAAAAACTTGCGTGTGATAGCCCCCATCTGCCAATATTCAAACAAGTGTTCGACTCAATATCTCAACAACGATGTTACTCGCGTTTTATTAACAACAGTCGGCCTGCAACAGTGGCCAGCAAAAAGAGAGATAACCTATGCTCACCCTACTTCTGATCGTGCTCGCCATTGTCGGCTTGCTCGTGGTCATGCGTCGCGAAGCAGGCGCTCCCGCGGCGCTAGCTGTGTTTGGCGTATTAGGCCTTGTTGGCCTACTGTTTGACGCGGAAATCATTGGTGGTCTGCTGCTTCTTGGCGCTGCGGCAGTAGCCGTGGCAGGCCTGCCTGCACTGCGTCGCAAGTGGCTCACACCGCGCTTATTCGCCACCTTTAAAAAAGTCGCCCCCAAAGTTTCCGCCACCGAGCGCACAGCTCTGGAAGCGGGCAGCGTTTCCTGGGACGGAGAGCTATTTTCAGGCAAACCCCAGTGGGAAAAACTGCTCGCCTTTAAAGACGATGGCCTACGCGACGATGAGAAAGCCTTCCTAGCCAATCAGTGTGCGAAAGCCGCTGGCATGTGCAACGCCTGGGACATCGCCCAGGAGCGCGCCGACCTGCCCCAGCAGCTTTGGGACTACCTGAAAAAAGAGGGTTTCTTCGGCATGATTATTCCGAAGGAGTACGGTGGTCTTGGCTTCTCGGCTAAGGCTCAGTCCATGGTACTGCAGAAGCTCTCCGTCAATGAAACCCTGATGGTGACCGTGGGCGTACCCAACTCCCTCGGCCCTGGCGAGCTGCTGCTTAAATACGGTACCCAAGAGCAGAAAGATCATTACCTGCCGCGCTTATCCGATGGCCGCGAGATCCCCTGTTTTGGCCTCACCGGCCCCCGCGCAGGTTCTGACGCTACCTCGCTGCCAGACACTGGCGTTGTATGTAAGCAAACCATTAACGGCGAAGAAGTGATCGGCCTGCGCCTTAACTTCGAAAAACGCTGGATCACTCTGGCGCCCATCGCCACAGTCGTTGGTCTTGCCTTCCGTCTGTTTGACCCGGAAAAATTGCTGGGTGACGAAGAAGATCGCGGTATTACCCTGGCGTTGATTCCCCGCGATACCGACGGCATGGAAATCGGCCGCCGTCACCACCCTATCGGCAGCCCGTTTATGAACGGCCCGATTATCGGCAAAGATGTCTTTGTTCCGCTGGACACCATCATTGGCGGCCCAGACATGATCGGCCAGGGGTGGCGGATGCTGGTGGAGTGTCTGTCTATCGGCCGCTGCATCACGCTGCCGTCAGGCGCCACCGGCACCGCGCGTTACGCCCTGGGCTGGAGCGGCGGTTTCACCCGTGTTCGTCGTCAGTTCAACGTGCCGGTTGCCGAAATGGAAGGTGTGCAAGAGCCCCTCGCCCGCATGACGGCGCTGGCCTATATCTCCCAGGCCACCGTGTATCAAACCGCCAATATGATCGACCACGGCGAAAAACCCGCCGTGCCCTCAGCCATCCTGAAGAGCCAGTTGACCGAGTTCCAGCGCGTATTGCTTAGCGATGCGATGGACGTTCACGGCGGCAAGGCGGTCACTCTTGGCCCGCGCAACTACCTCGGTATCGGTTACAGCGCCAACCCGGTGGCGATCACCGTGGAAGGCGCCAACATCATGACCCGCAACCTGATGATCTTTGGTCAGGGTGCTATTCGCTGCCACCCCTACGTACTAGAAGAACTGGCTGCCAAAGACGCCAACGATATGCAGGCGTTCGATAAAGCCTTCTTCGGTCACGCGGGCTTGATCTTTGGTAACGCTGCGCGCGCCTTTACCCTCGGCTTTGGCATTGGTAAAGCCAGCGTACCCTTCGACGGCCCCGCCGCCGCCTATGCCCAGGATATTGCCCGCCTCTCCGCTGGCTTTGGCCTGTGTGCCGATGCTGCCATGGCAAGCCTGGGTTCAGCGCTGAAGAAACGTGAAATGATCTCTGCACGGCTGGGGGATGTGCTGTCTAACCTCTATCTCACCTCAATGGTACTCAAGCAGTGGCAGGCAGGCAGTAAAGTAGAAGGCGAAGAGGCGCTGTTGCACTACAGCTGCCGCTTCCTGCTCCAGCGTGCCGAGCAGGCGTTTGTGGAGATTTTCGATAATCTACCCAACCGTGCGCTAGGTAAAACGCTCAACGCCGTAGTAATGCCCACCGGTCGCCGCTGGAATAAACCCCACGATGACCTGGCCCGGGATATCGCTAAGCGTGTGTCTACACACAGTGCCCTGCGCACCAAGCTGCTGGAAAACACCTGGGATGCAGACGACGGTGAACAGCGCAACCCGCTGGCGCGCTACAACGCTTTGCTGGTCGATTATGACCGCGCCGAGGCGATCTACCGCACGGTGAACAAGGCGTATGCTAAAGGCGAACTCCCGCAAACGGCGCTGCATCCTGAGGCTCGTGTAGAAGCCGGTCTGGAAAAAGGCCTGATCAATGAAGAGGATGCCGACTTTATGCGTACCTTCGAGGCCGAAGTACTGGAAATGCTCACCGTGGACGATTTTGCCTACGATGCCTTTGCCAAGAATAAGTCCACGCTGATCGAGCACAACGGAAAACCTGCGGTAGCGCCTAAGCCGGAGGAAGAAAACGTTAAGTAATACCTCTCTTGTTCAAAGCGTTACCTGTAAAAAAAGCCGACTTCTGCATGCCAGGAGTCGGCTTTTTTGTGTTCACTTTCTACACCTAAATGCGTAGACCGAGGAACCAAAAACGCGTTGCAAGTTCGCAAACGATCAACTAGCCTTTCGTAAACGAAAACGATCTACCTTATCCAACAACAATGACGCTAGCGAGATCGGCATGTCCTTACATTTGCAAAATATCGATCACATCGTTAACGGTGTGCCCCATATCAGTGGGATAGACTTAGCCCTAGAGCCAGGATCCTTTAATGTGCTGCTTGGGCGAACACTTGCTGGCAAAACCACTTTAATGCGCCTAATGGCGGGGCTTGAACCACCCACCCGCGGCAAAATTATTATGGATGGCAAAGACGTCACGAACGTCTCAGTGCGTAAACGCAATGTCTCCATGGTGTACCAGCAGTTTATCAACTACCCCAGCCTCACCGTTTATGACAACATTGCGTCGCCGCTTAAACTGGCCAAACACCCAAAAAGCGAAATTGATAAGCGGGTTGGCGAAATTGCTGAAATGCTGCATATCGAGCACCTGCTTAACCGCTACCCGCAGGAACTCTCTGGTGGCCAACAGCAGCGTACCGCCATGGGGCGGGCCTTGATCAAAGATGCCGACTTAATTCTGTTTGATGAACCGCTGGTCAATCTGGATTATAAGCTCCGCGAAGAGCTACGCGATGAGTTGCGTGATCTGTTTAAAGCGCGTAACTGCATTGCGGTATATGCCACCACCGAGCCCAATGAAGCGTTAGCGCTGGGCGGTAACACGGCGGTACTGCACGAAGGCAGGCTTCTCCAATACGGCCCTACCGAGCAGGTCTATCGCGAGCCCAATGGCCGCTTTAGCGCAGAAATGTTCTCCGAACCCCCAATCAATATCGTTCCCGGTCAGCTGACCGACAGCGAGATCACCTTCGACCAAACGCTTCACTTTCCCTGCGATGACGAGCTAAAGCGTCTTGAACCGGGTGATTACGACTTTGGCGTGCGAGCTTCGCATCTCACTCTACAACCCCAGCAGGCCGATGACCTGGCCCTGGATGTCCATGTGGATGTAGCGGAAATTAGCGGCTCTGAAACCTTCCTGCATGTTCGCCACGAACGCTTTCCCTTAGTGCTGCACTTAGCGGGTATTCACCAGTTTAGTGTTAATGAACCTCTGAAAGTTTACTTCCCCACCCATCAACTTTACGCCTTCGACAAGCAGGGGCACACGGTACATATTCCTGCACGTCAGGGAGGAGCTGCCCATGGCTGAGATCACACTAAAAGGCTTGGCGCACTCCTACGAAAAAACACCCAAGGGTGCGGCAGATTACGCCATCCGACAGATGGATCATGTATGGCATCAGGGCGGCGCCTATGCCCTATTGGGCCCTTCAGGGTGCGGTAAATCGACCCTTCTGAACATTATTTCGGGCCTGCTTGAACCCTCGGAGGGTGACGTACTTTTCGACGGTCAGCGGGTCAATGAGTTGCCCCCAGAAGAGCGCAATATTGCCCAGGTGTTCCAGTTTCCGGTGATCTACGACACCATGACGGTGTTCGATAATCTTGCCTTTCCCCTGCGCAATATGAATACCCCCGAGTACCGGGTGAAACCCAAGGTACTCGAAGTCGCCGATATTCTTGAGCTGACCCCTTTGCTGGATCGTAAGGCCAAAAACCTGACCGCCGACGAGAAGCAGAAGGTCTCCATGGGCCGTGGGCTGGTACGTGACGACGTAACGGCGATTCTGTTTGATGAGCCGCTCACCGTTATCGACCCGCAGCTAAAGTGGAAGCTGCGTCGCAAGCTCAAAGAGATTCACGAGCGCTTCAATATCACCATGATCTACGTGACCCACGATCAGCTCGAGGCCTCTACTTTCGCGGATAAAATTGCCGTGATGTATGAGGGCCAGGTGGTGCAATTCGGCACCCCACGTGAGCTGTTCGAGCGCCCTGCGCATACCTTTGTGGGTTACTTTATTGGCAGCCCGGGCATGAATTTTATGGCCGTGGAATATCGCGACGATCAGGTAATGTTCGGCACACAGCCACTGCCGGTTAGCGAGCAGATGAAGCACGCTGTCGCCAGCGCTGCCAATGCCAGCGCTAACAATATTAGCCATAACAATATAAAACTAGGCATCCGCCCCGAGTTTATCGCCATTTCCTCAAGTGAAGTGGCCAATAGCGTGCCGATTCAGGTGACCAGCGTGCAAGACCTGGGCACCTACTCCCTGCTGACCTTCAAACTCAACGAGCAAACGTTTAAGGCACGCCTGCCCGAAGGCCATCCGCCGGTCAGTGAAGCGGCGTTTGCGCACTTCGATGCTGCTCACGTAGCGCTGTATATCGATGAATACCTGGTGGAGGCTGGTCATGAATAACAAGGTACCCAATAACAGAGCCTGGCTACTGGTGCTTCCCATGCTGGTGTTGGTGGCCTTCTCCGCCATCATTCCGCTCATGACCGTGGTCAACTACTCGGTGCAGGACGTGCTCGGGCCGAACGCACGCTTTTTTACCGGCACTGAGTGGTTTCAAAGCATGCTCAACGACGACGCACTGCAGGCAGCGTTTCTGCGCCAAATTTCGTTTTCGCTGATTATTCTGGCTATTCAGATCCCGCTAGGGATTGGCATCGCGCTGATTATGCCCAAACGCGGTTGGCAAGCCTCGGCGGTGTTGATCCTGATTACCCTGCCGTTGCTGATTCCCTGGAACGTAGTGGGCAGTATCTGGCAAATCTTTACCCGTGGCGATATCGGCTTAATGGGCTGGGGCCTGCGCGAACTGGGCATGGAATACAATATCACCCGCAATGCAGGCGACGCCTGGGTAACGATCATTTTAATGGACGTGTGGCACTGGACGCCGCTGGTGGCCATGCTGTGCTACAGCGGTCTACGCTCGATTCCCGAAGCCTACTATCAAGCAGCACGTATCGACCGTGCCTCAAAATGGGCGGTATTCCGCTATATTCAGCTCCCCAAGCTAACCAACGTGTTGGTAATCGCTGTACTGCTGCGCTTTATGCACTCCTTTATGATCTACGCCGAACCCTTTGTACTGACGGGCGGCGGGCCGGGCAGCGCCACCACTTTCTTAAGTCAATCACTAACCACTATGGCTGTCGGCCAACAGGATTTAGGCCCTTCTGCAGCTTTCTCGCTGATCTACTTCCTGGTCATTCTGCTGGTGAGCTGGGTGTTCTACACCACCATTATGAATATGCAGAAAGACAAACCGCCGCACGGAGGTGCCTAACATGAGCTATCAACTCGAAAACACCCAGCGCGGTGAAAAGTACAACACGATTTTTAGCAAGGTTTCACCGGCCAAGCGGCGTAACCGCACCGCCCGTGCACACTGGCGCTCGCGTATCCTGCTTGGCCTTTATCTGGCGCTGATGATTCTGCCCATTTACTGGCTGATCAATATGTCGCTACAGACCAATAGCGAAATTCTCGGCTCGATGACGCTGTGGCCCCAGAACCTTACTTTTGATAACTACATCGGCATTTTCACCAACTCAAGCTGGTACATGGGCTACGTCAACTCGATGCTCTACGTAGCGATGAATATGCTCATCACCATCTGCGTCGCGCTACCCGCCGCCTACGCCTTTAGCCGCTACACCTTTATTGGCGACAAGCATCTATTTTTCTGGCTGCTGACCAACCTAATGGCGCCACCTGCGGTATTTCTGCTGCCCTACTTCCAGCTCTACTACTCGGTAGGCCTGTTCGATACCCACATCGCCGTCGCGCTGGCTCACTGCCTGTTCAATATCCCCCTTGCTATCTGGATTTTGGAGGGCTTTATGAGCAGCGTGCCTAAAGAGATCGATGAAACCGCCTATATCGACGGCTATAGCTTTCCGCGCTTTTTCGTCAAGATTTTTATCCCCATGATCCGCTCAGGCATTGGCGTCACGCTGTTCTTCCTGTTCATGTTCTCCTGGGTGGAGCTGTTGCTGGCCCGCACGTTGACAGCCACTGACGCCCAGCCCATTGGCATGATCATGACGCGCACATCGACTGCTTCTGGGATTGACTGGGGCACTTTGGCCGCCGCCGGTGTACTCACCATCATTCCCGGCATTCTGGTGGTCTACTTCGTTCGTAACCATATCGCCAAGGGCTTTGCCCTGGGCCGTACCTGAGGAGATCTCGCTATGTCTTGGATGGTATGGACAGTGCCCACCGCCATATTCTTTTCATCCATTGCGGCCATGCTGGCAGGCATGACGGTATGGGAGATCATGTCGCCCACTGTTGAACGCAAAGGTTTTTTACCCATTGCCACCACTCGCGGGGATCGGCTGTTTATCGGCCTGCTCTCCGCAGCCTTTATCCATTTGGGCGTGATCGGCTTCACGTCACTTTCCATTTGGATAGCACTAGCGGTATCAGCCGTATGGCTGCTGGTTTTAATGCGCTGGGGATAGCCCTTGGGACTAGCCCTTGGGAAATGCCATCAGCGTTTAATCGGTATCAAGGACGGCCAAGCCATCAAGGAAGAACACAACAAAACGAGGTCAACATGCAAAAGCACGACAATAAATCCAAACTGACTAAATTCAAACTGACTAAATTCAAACTGACAACCCTCGCCGCCAGCTTGTTGCTGGCGTCGGGAACGCTGTCAGCGCAAGAGCAGGATACCCGTGCCATCGCTGAACGCTTGGTCGACGAGCACTTCCAGAACTCAACCCTGAGCCGCGAAGAGCAGATCGAAGAGCTGATGTGGTTTGCCAACGCTGCCGAGCCTTTCCGCGGCATGGATATTCAAACCGTGGCTGAAGGCCTCACGACTCACGTTTATGAAAGTGAAGTGCTTGCAGAAGCCTTTAGTGAGCTGACCGGCATTAACCTGACCCACAACATCATCGGTGAAGGTGATGTGGTGGACACCATGCAGAATCAGATGCAGTCGGGTAACAGCATCTACGATGGCTTCGTCAATGACACCGACTCCATCGGCACGCATATTCGTTATGGCACCACCATCAACCTGTCTGAAGCGATGGAGAACGAGTGGGCCGACTATACGTTGCCCACCCTGGATTTAGACGACTTTATTGGACTGCAGTACGGCACCGGGCCAGATGGCAGCCTCTTTCAACTGCCCACCCAACAGTTCGCTAACCTCTACTGGTTCCGCTATGACTGGTTTACCGACCCTGAGCTGATGGCACAGTTCGAAGAGGTCTACGGCTACCCTCTTGGCGTTCCCACTAACTGGACGGCCTATCAAGATATCGCCGAGTTCTTTACCGAGCATGTCGGCGAAATAGATGGCACCAAGGTGTATGGCCATATGGATTACGGCCGCCGCGATCCGTCACTGGGCTGGCGCTTCCACGACTCCTGGCTCTCCATGGCAGGTATGGGCAGCCCCGGCGTCCCTTCCGGCAACCCGGTGGATGACTGGGGTATCCGCGTCAACGAAGATAGCCAGCCAGTAGGCGCAAGCGTAAGCCGCGGCGGTGCTACTAACTCACCGGCCTCGGTATTTGCCATGCAAAAAGCCGTCGATTGGCTGCGTGACTATGCCCCTCCTGAAGCACAGGGCATGACCTTTGGTGAGGCTGGCCCGGTACCTGCGCAGGGACACATTGCCCAGCAGATTTTCTGGTACACCGCCTTTACTGCCGACATGACCGACCCTGCAGTCGCAGTGACCGATGACGAAGGCAACCCGCTATGGCGCATGGCTCCATCCCCCACCGGCCCGTACTGGGAAGAGGGTATGAAGGTCGGCTACCAAGATGTAGGCGCCTGGACGTTCTTCGATTCAACGCCGGAAGATCGTCGCACCGCGGCGTGGCTGTTCGGCCAGTTCACCGTGTCTAAAACGGTGTCTTTGGAAAAACTGATGCACGGTCTAACGCCGATTCGTGAATCTGACATCTTCTCTGAGCAGATGACCGAGATGGCCCCCAAATTAGGCGGCCTGGTGGAGTTCTACCGCAGCCCCAACGAGTCGAACTGGACGCCTACCGGCACCAATGTGCCTGACTACCCACGCATGGCCCCACTGTGGTGGCAAAACCTGGCGCCTGTCATGAGTGGTGAAGTCACGCCTCAGGAAGGCTTGGACAAACTGGCGTCGGATATGGACAGCACCATGCATCGCCTAGCCAGGGCCAACGTCTTCGACAGCTATGCGCCCGTGCTCAATGAAGAGCAGGATCCGCAATACTGGCTGGATCAGGAAGGCGCACCCAAAGCCAAGCTGGACAATGAAATGCCCCAAGGCACCACCGTTCCTTATGACGAAATGATGGAAGCCTGGATGGCAGCCGGTACGCGCCAAGAGTAATCACGCGTAACGCTTGCAGGGTGGGCAACCGCCCTGCAAGGGTTTCATTGGCGGCAGGCCATAGCACAAGAGAAAACACCCAGGGCACCAGGGCTATTTATTTGTTAATTGGATCCGCTATGAAACTGCGAAATCGAAATATAGAAAAATTACCTACCGAGACCTTTGATGCCCTGATTATAGGGGGCGGTATCAATGGCGCGGCCACTGCGGCGGCGCTGGCTGGAAAAGGCGCTAAAGTCGCACTGATTGATCGCGGCGACTTCGCTGGCAGCACCAGCATGCACTCCTCCAACTTAGTTTGGGGAGGCATTAAATACATGGAAAGCAAGGATTTTGCACTGGTTCGAAAATTGTGCAAAAGCCGCAATCACTTGATAAAGAGTTACCCCTCTACCGTGCAGGAGATTCGTTTCCTGACCACTATTTCGAAAGGTTTCCGCCACTCACCACGCTACCTATGGGCGGGCACCTGGCTTTACTGGCTGATGGGCAACGGCTTCACTAAACTGCCACGCCTGCTTTCGCCTAACAAGATTAAGCAGCAAGAACCCATTATCGATATTGAGGACGCCGTTGGCGGCTTCGAGTACTCCGACGCCTACCTCCACGATAATGACGCACGCTTTGTGTTCAACTTTGTGCGCCACGCGCTTAACTATGGAGCAATTGCCGCCAACTACGTCGAGTCACTCGGCGCCGAACGGGTCGGCGACCTATGGGTGACCAAAGCGCACAACGTGATGGATGGCAGCACCTTCGATATTCATGCCAAGGTATTAATCAACGCTGCTGGCCCCTGGGTAGATCAGCATAACGAGCTGACCGGCCAAAAGACTACCCATCATCACCTCTACTCCAAGGGCATTCACCTCATCGTTCCACAGCTAACCGATTCACAGCGGGTGTTGGCATTTTTTGCCGACGATGGAAGGCTGTTCTTCGTCATTCCCATGGGCAATCGCACCTGTATCGGCACTACCGATACCCATATGGAGCATCCAGAGGTGGACGTTACTGCTGACGATATCGCCTTTGTGCTGGAAAATATCAATAAACGCCTAACGCTAGATCAACCGCTCACACAAGACGACATTATCTCGACACGCTGTGGCGTAAGGCCTTTAGCCATCAAAGATGATCAGGGCAGTGACCGAGACTTTTTACAGCTTTCTCGCAAGCATGTGGTCGATACCAACATTGAGAGTGCGCATATCAGCATCTTTGGTGGAAAACTTACCGACTGTTTGAACGTAGGGGATGAGATTGCCGAAGATATAAGCCGCCTGGGCGTTTCACTTTCAGACCCCAACTTTCGGTGGTACGGGGAACCTGCCAAGCCCGTGAAACAGCAGTTTATGGATCAAGCCAAGCGTATGAACCTAGATGCCATGACCGCCTCTACGTCATCGGAGCTGCTCTCCTCTCGGCTGTGGCGGCGCTATGCCGATCAAGCCATACCGATGCTGGAGAAAATTCGTCAGGATCCCGCTCAGGGCGAAATCCTCATTGAAGGCACTGAGTACATCCGTTGTGAAATTGAGCATGCCCGCGACCACGAGATGATCACCCAGCTTGAGGACTTCCTGCGCCGCCGCGCCAAAGTTTCTCTGGTGGTACCTCATGAGCAGTTACGCCATTCCACCGGTTTAAAGGAAGCGTGTCGGGTACTGTTTGGTGACGATGCTGAAAATCGATTTAGCCAGTACTTCGAACAAAATCGCGATACTGCACTTCCGCCGACATCGACAGCGGTTTAGCGTAAAAAAGCCCCCTCACCTAAGTGAGGGGGCTCAAACAATCAATAAGCGATGCCCTACTCTTCGTCTTCAATTCGCATTTGAGAGTCCCCTGAGAGCACTTCATCCCAAGCTTCTTCCAGTGTGCAGCCTGAGCGGCTATCCACTGTGTCGATGACCTCAACGGCATGCTGCAGTGATTCACGGTTGCCCTTCAGTGCCACAACAAGTCTAGCGAGATCTTGTTTGCTGAAAGTGCTGGCGATGCTGTCGGCTTGTTGGCTCAGTTCGATGCAGTTCATTAGTAATACCTCATGGTATGGTCATCCGCTGCTTAACCGACTATCGGTTAAAAAAAGCAGCCATCTTAGTTAACGACGTATGGTGACGTTGCTACTCATGCTGGGCCGGATAAGTGCCCAGTTCGGCAACTGCGAAACGGTCACAAGCTTTGCAAGACCTTCGCCTTTAGCGCTCGGGTAATACTGAAGCGCTATGGTTCTGTAGCAGGGATCGGGTCAGTGACTCGGGATAACGAAGCACCCTCCTGATCCATGGCTTCACTATGGTTCACTGCAACAAAACCCACAATGCATCATTGGCAGCAGGGGTGGTTGTAACTCGACTACATAAACACTCATTAAGTGTTAAGTGTGTTAAAGACTTTCATGAGGGGCGCTAAAAGCGAAGAAAGGCGGCCAATGGTTTAATTGGCCGCCGCATTATAAAGAATCGAAAGAGTTAATAGATAGTGTGCTTAAGTAGTGGGCTAAATCGTTATTACCTAAGGCGTGGAGCGCACGCGCGAAACCGCATCCAACCAGCCTTGATAGAGCTGCTCGCGAGTGGTCTCCTCCATAGCAGGCATAAAGCTCTTCTCACAGCGCCACAGCTGCTCAATCTCTTCGAGGGTTTGATACCAACCTAAACGCAACCCGGCTAAGTAAGCAGCCCCCAGCGCCGTGGTTTCCAAAATCGTAGGGCGATCTACTTGTACACCCAGCATATCGGCAAGAAACTGCATCACCCAGCTGTTCTTCACCATGCCACCGTCGACGCGCAAAGTGCCTGGCGCGGCCTCCATGTCGTCGTTCATACAGTGCTGGAGGTCGCGGGTTTGATAGCACACCGCTTGCAGGCCAGCGGCGACTATTTCAGCGATACCGGTATCGCGAGTTAGCCCAAAAATAGCGCCACGCGCTTTGGGATCCCAGTGTGGAGCGCCCAAGCCGGTAAAGGCGGGCACCAGATAAACGCTGTGACCACTGCGGGTCTCCTGGGCCAAGGCCTCCGTCTCTGACGCATCAGCAAACAGGTTCAAGCCGTCACGTAACCACTGCACCGTCGCCCCCGCCACGAAAATACTGCCCTCCATGGCATAGGTCGGCTTTCCATTAAGCCGGTAGCCAATGGTGGTCAACAGGCGATTGCGCGACAGCGAGGGCGTTTCGCCGGTATTCACAATCATAAAACAGCCTGTGCCATAGGTGCTTTTACCCATCCCCGGTTGAAAGCACGCCTGCCCCACTAAAGCAGCCTGCTGATCCCCCGCTACCCCAGCAATGGGGAGCGCGGCACCCAGCCAGTGCGCTTCGGTGGTGCCAAAATCATCGCTGGAGTCTTTCACTTCGGGCAATAAATTGGCGGGAATATTAAACAGCGCCAGCAGCTCTTCATCCCACTCCTGAGTATGGATATTAAACAACGCCGTGCGTGAAGCATTGGTGGCATCGGTCACGTGCTGCTGACCGCCTGTCAGCCGCCAGATTAAAAAGCTATCTACCGTTCCAAATGCCAACTCGCCCTGCTCGGCGCGCTCCCGAGCACCCTCAACGTTGTCCAGTACCCAACCAAGCTTGGTGGCTGAAAAGTAGGGATCAATCAATAGGCCCGTTTTAGCTTGAACGGTATCGGTATAGCCTTGATCGCGCAGTGACTGGCATAAATCTGAGGTGCGGCGATCCTGCCAAACGATGGCGTTATAGAGTGGCTTACCCGTTTTCCGATCCCACAGAATAGTGGTTTCCCGCTGGTTGGTAATGCCGATCCCGGCTATTTGGTCGGCGGAAACTTCAGCGTTACGCATCACATCTCGGCAAGTCGCCACCACGGTTTCCCAAATGTCTCCGGGGTTGTGCTCAATCCATCCGTCGTGGGGGAAGTGCTGAGTGAATTCTTGCTGGGCAACAGCGGCCACCTGGCCTTGGCGGTCAAACAGAATGGCGCGAGAACTGGTGGTACCTTGATCAATGGCGAGTATAAAAGAGGACATATCGAGTTCGCTTTGTTGTATTATCTTTCGATTTTGTATGATTGAAAACCTCTGATTAACGCGATGAGCGCAGGCCAGACAAGGCAAAAATCAACGAAAAAGCGGAGTTTACGGGGTGTAAATGAGCATTTTGAGGCGATTTTTAACGCTGTATGGCCAAGCGCAATAGTTAATCAGAGGTTTCCACGTTTTCGCTTTATTATCATCCAAGGCTACTCTAGCCGCCCAAAATGCTCAAGGCTGAAACTACCTCATTAAGCAATGTAGAGCGCCACATCGTGTTGCGTCAGCAAGCGCTGAATCGCGTCTGGGGGTTTGCGGTCGGTAAATAGCGCATCCAGCTGTTCCAGGTTACCTTGCCGAACAACCGGGTTACGGTGAAATTTAGAGTAGTCCGCCGCCAGATAGATGCGCCTGGAATTGGCGATAATCGCCTGAGCAACGCGCACTTCCTGGTAATCAAACTCCAGCAGTGAGCCATCCTCATCGATACCGCTGATGCCGATAATGCCGTAGTCCACTTTGAACTGATTGATAAAGTCGATCGTTGCTTCACCGATAATGCCGCCGTCCCGGGAGCGCACCTGACCGCCGGCGATAATCACGGTGAAATCCTCTTTATGTTGCAGGATAGCGGCAACATTTAAATTATTGGTAATGATCTCAAGGCCCTGGTGCTCTAACAGCGCTTGAGCAATCACTTCATTGCTGGTGCCGATATTAATAAACAGAGAGGAGTGATTCGGGATGTGCTGTGCTAAACAGCGGGCAATGCGCTCCTTTTCTTCCAGATGCAGTGTCTTGCGCGTGCTGTAGGCGGTATTGACTGTACTCGACTCGATTCCTACTCCGCCATGCACCCGCCTCACCCGGCCCTCATTGGCCAGGGTATTTAAATCGCGACGGATGGTTTGTGGTGTCACGGCAAAATGATCGGTGAGCTGCTCAATACTCATATAGCCGTGCTGACGAACTAGCTCGACAATGGCATCCTGACGAAATTGTTGATTCATAAGCCCGGCCTGTTCGATTTTTATTGATATCTGAACATAATCTAGCAAAATTTTCGAAACCTAATAGCACTATTCATACAATTCCGCAGGTGCCAAACCGACAGACCAAGCGGCGACCTCGCCTATTAAAGCGGCCACACCCATAGGATCATTGGGATAGCAACCACCAGCACCACCAGTGATAGCGGCAAGCCCAGTTTCCAATAATCACCAAAGCGGTAGCCGCCAGGCCCAAGCACCAGCGTATTGGATTGGTGCCCAATAGGGGTTAAAAACGCACAGGAAGCGCTAACAGCTACGACCATCAAAAACGGATCCAGTGAGACGTCAAAGCCATTGGCTAAGCTCACCGCAATCGGTGCCATCAGTAGCGCAGCCGCCGCATTGTTAACCACATTGGAGAGCAGCATAGAGAGTAAAAACAGCCCTATCATGGTCACCACCACCGGCCAATCGCTGCCAAAACTGAGCAGCGCGTTAGCAATCAAATCTGCACCTCCACTGGTTTCTAATGCTTCGCCCACGGGAATCATCGCCGCGAGCAGCACTATGACGGGGCCATCAATGGCCTGATACCCTTCCCGGAGTGGTAACACGCCAATCAGGAGCGAAATCAGTGCCGCACTACTCATGGCCACCGCTGCGGGGAGTAGATCAAACAGCATGGCGACGATTGCCAAGGCAAAAATAGCAATCGACATAGCAAGTTTGCGTGGCTGCCCCAGATGCAGTTCACGGCTAGCCAGGGGTAGACACCCAAGCGAGGCCAGGCTATCTGACATCTCGTTTTCACTGCCCTGGAGGAGCAAAACATCACCGTTTTTAAAACGAATATCCCGCAACCGCTGCTTCAAGCGCCCGCCATCCCGTGCGACAGCCACCAAGTGCAGGCCAAACTGATGGTTTAAGCGTAGCTGGCGTACGCTGCGGTTAATCATCATTGAGTCGTTACGCACCACGGCCTCGATCAGTTGCAGGCCCTCGGTATCCACGGGCTGTCGATCCTGCGCAGAATCTTTCTTATTCACAGGATCCTTATCACTCTCCGTAGGCTCAGCATCCTCCGCCTCAGGGTCTTCCTCCAACTCTGCAATCGCGCTTAGCCCTACTTTGTCTTCCAGCATTTGAAGCTCATCAGGCCCTGCTTCTAATAGCAGAATATCGCCCTCTTCCAGTGCGCCGTGGAAGTTATAGCCTGCACGGCGGTTGTCATCACGCACCACCGCTAACACGGGAATGGTTTCGTCCAGTTCGTCGCGCAACTGTTGTAGCGTTAGCCCCTTGGCCTTCGACTCTTCGCCTACTTTCAATTCGACTAAATAGTTGGCGGTATCGAACATTTCATCCGTAGAGGCCTGGCCGCTACGCTTGGGCGTCAAGCGCCAGCCCACCAGAACAATAAAGGCCAGCCCCGCCAGCGCAACTACGATGCCTACAGGCGAGAAGCTAAACATACTAAATGCTTCATCTGTCACATCACGGCGATAACTGGAAATAATGATATTGGGTGGGGTACCAATCATCGTGGTCAGGCCGCCGAGCAGAGAGCCAAACGCCAGGGGCATAAGCAGTAAGGAAGGCGAGGTGTTGTGTTCGCGGGCAAGCCGCATAGCTACCGGTAGCAGCAGTGCCAGGGCGCCCACATTATTCATAATACCTGACAGCACAACAATGGTACCCACCAGCACCAGGAGTTGGAGCAGCAGGTTTTCCCCCACTTTAAGCACTTGGTTGGCAATAATATCGACCACGCCCGAGCGCTCAAACCCTCGGCTAAGCACCAGTACAGCGGCCACGGTAATCACCGCCGGATGGCCGAAACCGGCGAAAGCGCTTTCGGCCGGCACAAGCCCCAGCATGACCGAACCCAACAACGCTGCCAGCGCCACTAAGTCATAACGAAAGCGTCCCCATATAAACGCGGCGAGCGTTAGCCCAAGTACGATAAACACCAGTGTGCTAGGTGTAAGCGTTAACCCGCCAAGATCCAATGCTTCAATACTTACGTTTTCAATACCGGAGCCCTCAGCGCTTGAGCCCTCAACACTTATGTCCTCAGCCGACATCCTTTTCCCACTCCCTTGCTGGCGTTTGAAAGTTCACCATGCGATTGATGCAAAACACGCTTTAACATGACTATTTCTTCTGCACATTAGACGTTTACTATACAGAGGTATAGACCCTGCATACGCAAAGCCTATAAACACATAGCCAAAAGGGACAAAAGCTCGGCAAAGCCGAGCTTCATATCGGTAGTGTAATGAAGGGTAAAGCGGGCTAATAAAAGCGCTTACTTTTGGCGCTCAACAATAATGTGAGCATCAACAATCTTATAGCGATGCGTGCAGCCTTTGAGATATAGGAAACTTCACGGGGCCCTGGCCAACCGCTTCAGGCTGCCCCTTCTGCTGCTCTCAAAGCTCTATCGTCGGATAAAACGAATTCGCTACGGCAAAAGAATAGTTGAGCCCGTGGTCTTGCGGCTTTGCAGGGCGTCTTGGGCTTTGCCAGCTTCTGCAAGTGGGTAGCGGTTGGCGATATCAATGTTGACCTTACCGCTTTCAATCATGGCGAAAAACTCTTCGCACATCATCTCCAAACGCTCGCGGGTGTCGGCGTAGCCATTCAGGCTGGGGCGGGTCACGTAAAGTGCGCCCTTCTGATTCAGAATGCCGATATTAACGCCCTCCACCGGGCCAGACGCGTTGCCAAAGCTGACCATCAGACCACGGGGCTTCAGGCAGTCCAGTGACATTTCCCAGGTGTCTTTACCCACCGAGTCATACACCACATCGCACATATCGCCGTTGGTAAGCTCGCGTACGCGCTCTACCACGTTCTCTTCGCTGTAATTAATTGTCGCCCAGGCACCGTTGGCCATGGCTAGATCCGCTTTTTCCTGTGAACTGACTGTGCCGATCAGCTTAACGCCTAACGACTTCGCCCACTGGCAGGCAATCGAACCTACCCCGCCCGCTGCGGCGTGAAATAGAATGGTTTCGCCACCTTTTAGTTCATAGGTTTGGCGAAGCAGATACTGCACGGTAAGGCCCTTGAGCATACTCGCCGCTGCGGTGTCGAAATCAACGAAGTCGGGTAGCTTGACCACTTTAGCCGCTGGCAGCGTATGCAGTTCAGCATAGGCGCCCAACGGGCCTTGGGCATAGGCCACGCGATCGCCAACCTGAAGGTGTGTGACTCCTTCGCCAACCGCATCGACCACGCCTGCACCTTCGGTGCCTAGACCAGAAGGCATGGAAGGGGTTGGATAGAGCCCGGTACGAAAATAGATGTCGATAAAATTAAGGCCAACGGCTTTATTAGCAATACGTACTTCACCCTGGCCAGGTTCAGCAGGGGTAACGTCGACCAGTTCAAGTACCTCAGAACCGCCGGTGCGGGCAAATTGAATACGCTGAGACATTAGGACTCCTTATTGTGTAATTCGGCTATTATTCGAGTTGATACGCCATCTCTGAATAATGCTAAGCATGGCAACAGGTGCTGCTATACAAGCGCGTCATGGCATTTAAATCAAGCTAGCACGCTAGCGTATTTTTACCCACTAGAACGCGAGGCAATGCAATCCTGCTGTCATGCGCCCATGCTAGTATTAGCGCTTCTTTATCGTCTAAGGCTTAGAGATTTGTCATGACGCATCCCGCTATTCAACTCCCCGCGCTGATTGCCCACCGCGGCTACTCCGCCGCTGCCCCTGAAAACACCCTCGCCGCGGTGCGCGCCGCCTATGAAGCGGGAGCCACATGGGTAGAGCTGGATGTGCAGCTACTGGGTGATGGCACCCCGGTGATTTGGCACGACGGCGATGTAGCACGCTGCTCAAACGGACGGGGCGGACTCGCCTCCATGAGCTGGGCGAAGGCGCAAACCCTGGATGCCGGGGCTTGGTTTGACGATCGTTTTGCGGGTGAGAAGATGCCTAGCCTCAGCGAGATGTTGGCACTGCTTAACGAGCTGGAAATGGGCGCCAATATGGAAATCAAGGTCAACAAAGGCCGCGACCCCATCGCGCTGGTGGAACGCGCGCTGCCGGAAATGCTCGACACTCTCCCCCCCGAGCGCTTGATTATCTCCTCCTTCAATGCCGCGGCTCTTGGCCACTGCCGTCAATTTGCCAGCAAAGAACGGCTGGCCCTGGGTGTGCTGTTCGGTAGCGTGCCCAAAAGTTGGCGTGAGCAGTGCGAGGCCATTGAGGCTTTTAGCGTGCACCCCCACTGGCCGCGTTTGAAGCGCGCCCAAGCCGAAGCTATGCAGCGCGATGGCTATCAAATATTGTGCTATACCGCCAATGACCCCAGTGCCTTTCATAGCCGCTGGGAGTGGGGCATCGGCAGTGTCATCACCGATGAACCCGCCGCGTTCAAGCGCTTTTTAGACAGCCATTGATAAACTCTAACAACTTATAAGTTCACACACTGACAAGGAGTCCACCGTGAAGTACCTAGGAGCCCATGTGAGCGCCGCTGGCGGCGCAGACCAAGCCGTGCAGCGAGCAGTGGAAATCGGTGCGGATGCGTTTGCGCTATTCACCAAAAATCAGCGTCAATGGAAAGGTAAACCGCTCACCGATGAGGCGATTCAAGCCTTTCGCGATGCCTGTGCCGAGCACAACTTTTCTGCAGAGCAGATTTTGCCCCACGACAGCTATCTGATTAATCTGGGTCACCCCGAGCAGGAAGGGCTGCGCAAATCCCGCGATGCGTTTCTGGATGAGATGCAGCGCTGCGAGCAGTTGGGGCTGACGCTGCTTAATTTTCACCCTGGCAGCCATTTGAACAAAATCAGCGAAAGCGACTGCTTAAAGCGTATTGCAGAATCCGTTAACGAAGCGCTAACGCATACCCAAGGCGTTACCGCAGTCATTGAAAATACCGCTGGCCAAGGCACTAACCTAGGTTGGCGCTTCGAGCATTTGGCCGAGATCATTGCCCACGTGGACGATAAAACTCGCGTGGGGGTGTGTATTGACACCTGCCACGCCTTTGCGGCGGGCTATGATCTACGCACGACAGAGGCCACCCAAGCAACGCTTGATGAGCTAGACAGCGTGGTCGGCTTTGAGTATCTGCGCGGTATGCATTTAAACGATGCCAAAAGCAACCTTGCCAGCCGCGTGGATCGCCACCATAGCCTGGGCAAAGGCAATATTGGCCTACCTGCCTTTACCACCATCATGCAGGAACCACGGATTAACGGCATTCCAATGATACTGGAGACCATCGAACCCGAGATATGGGCCGATGAAATAGCTTGGCTACGCGCTCAAGCCTCCTGAAGTGGATACAAAGAGTCAGCCTACGATTCAGCGGTTTTTGCACGCCCGGTAATGCTTGCCTACGCTTAAACTCCTTTACCCAAGCCCCAGCCTACGTAAGGAGTGTGCAATGAGCGATACCGATCTTGGCAGTTTAGATGCCCAGACCCTAGCTCACTTGTTTGCAAGCCGAGAGGCCTCCCCGCTAGAAGCGACTCGTGTCGCTCTTGATCGAATCGAGCGCTTCAACCCAGACGTTAACGCCTATGTGTATGTAGATGCTGAAGGTGCGGAATCGGCGGCCAAAGCCTCGGCGCGGCGCTGGGGGCAAGGCAAGCCGCTAAGCCCCATCGACGGGGTGCCGGTATCGCTTAAAGACCTGACCCAAGTGGCAGGCATGCCCTGCCGAGAAGGCTCGTTAACCTCTTCTGAAGCGCTATGTGACACCGATGCGCCACCCGCACGCATGCTGCGTGAAGCAGGCGCCGTCATTTTAGGTAAAACCAACACGCCCGAATTTGGCTGGAAAGCCGTGACCGATAACCGTGTCTTCGGTGCCACGGCTAACCCCTGGGATACTCGGTTAACCCCCGGCGGTTCTTCCGGCGGGGCCGCCGCTGCTGCGGCACTCAATATGGGGGTACTGCACCAGGGCGGCGACTCCGGCGGATCCATACGTATCCCCGCGGCGTTCACCGGTGTTTTTGGCTTCAAACCCACATTTGGCTGGACGCCCCAATGGCCTCCAGCTAAAGAACCCAGCCTATCGCACCTGGGGCCGTTAACGCGCACCGTGCGGGATGCGGTTAGCATGCTCAATGTGATGGGCCGTTACGACTACCGTGACCCTTACGCCACCCGCGGGCAGCCCGAGTGCTGGGGGATGGATTTGGATAAAGGTTTAACCGGACTACGGATTGGCTACTCGGCTGATCTTGGCTACGCCAAGGTAGATCCACAGGTTGCCGAACGCGTGCGAGAAGCAGCCGGCAGACTGGAGGCGTTGGGCGCTGAAATCGTCGAAGTGCATCCCGGCTTTTCGTCACCGCTGGATACCTTCCGTAAGCTGTGGTTTACCGCCTCTTTAGAGCAGTGGTCACAAATGGATGATCACCAGCGTACGCTGCTAGATTCAGGCATGGTGGCCAATGCCCGTGAGGCCGAACCCTGGAAAGCCGTTGAACTGTTTCGTGCCTTGGCAGATCGTGCGGAGTTAACCCAGCTCCTGGAGCACTTTAACCAAGAGTATCATCTACTGATGACCCCCTCGGTGGCGATACCGCCGTTTGAAATTAACCAGGAAGTTCCCCTCAGCAGCGATATGCGGGACTGGGAAGAGTGGGCGCCCTTTAGCTATCCTTTTAACCTTAGCCAGCAGCCCGCCGCGTCAGTGCCCTGTGGTTTTACCGATAACGGTTTACCGGTGGGTTTTCAGCTTGCGGGTGGCAAGTATGATGATGTGCGGGTACTGCGTGCCTGCCACGCCTACATGGAAGCGCACCCGCCGCGCTTTCCCAGCGTACCCAACCCTCCCCAGTATGCTTAACACTTGCACGACATGAAAAAAACCAGCCAAGCGTGACACATGGCTGGGTTTTAGCGATCAATAGCGAACGTTACATAGCTGAGAGTTTCTCTTGGTCTAACACGCCCGACATACGCACCATGGCCAACGCTTCATCCAAGCTGCTCACCTCCTCGATCATGACCAACTCGCTCTCTAAGCTCACCGGCTGACCAGCTGTTTCAGAGAGCAATTTTTCCAGGGAAGCCACATCCATAGCGTCGTCTAAGTGGTGAACATCTACTGAGGCGCTGTTGCGGCCCGGCAGATAGATGGTGCCATTAGAGAAATCCACGGCGTAGGCAATCACTCCGGGTACAATAAAAAACAGCAAACCGACCCCATTGGCGACAGCAATAACCGGATCAATATCACCGCTCAATTGCCCTTTACGTTCAGGGTGAAAAAGCGTACCACAACCACTCAATGACACGATGGAAACGCCAACCACGGCGCCAGTCAACCAGCGACGAACTGCTTGATGCATGAAGGTTCCCTCAAATACAAAAGTAACGATAGTCGATATAGCGTATTGCGCTTGCGTTTTTGCCGACTATCGCGCCACAAAACTCGATCAGTTTAGCACAGCCATCCAAAAGCATAGATCATTTGAACATAAGCACTATTTTGCCGCTTTAACCGCTAGACCGTACAATGTCCCCATTCAACGCTTCCAAGCACTTTTTCAAGAACCCAGCTTTCAAGAACCAGGTTTTCAACAACCCTGTTTTCAAAAACCTAAGGAATGCTCACGCCCATGCGCGCCAGCCAATTACTGATTGCCACTCTCAAAGAAACCCCGGCTGACGCCGAAGTCATTAGCCACCAGCTAATGCTCCGTGCCGGGATGATTCGCCGTTTAACCTCAGGGCTATACACCTGGCTGCCACTTGGCCTGCGCACCCTGCGTAAAGTGGAAGCCATTGTGCGCGAAGAGATGAACCGTGCCGGTGCTCAAGAGGTACTGATGCCCGCCGTGCAGCCCGCTGAGCTTTGGCAGGAGTCTGGCCGTTGGGAGCAGTATGGCCCCGAGCTGTTACGCCTGAAAGATCGCCACGACCGCGACTACTGCGTCGGCCCGACCCACGAAGAAGTGATCACCGACCTGGTGCGCAAAGAGATTGCCAGCTATAAACAGCTGCCGGTCAATTTCTATCAGATTCAGACCAAGTTCCGTGACGAGATTCGCCCACGCTTTGGGGTAATGCGCTCCCGCGAGTTCATCATGAAGGATGCTTACTCCTTCCATCTGGATGAAGCCTCGCTGAAGCAGACCTACCAGGATATGTATGATGCTTACACACGCATTTTCACGCGGCTGGGCCTCGACTTTCGCCCGGTAATTGCCGACAACGGCTCTATCGGCGGCACCGGCTCCCATGAATTCCACGTACTGGCCGACTCGGGCGAAGACGATATCGTATTCTCCAACGCCTCCGAGTACGCCGCAAACATGGAAAAGGCCGAAGCCTTGCCTGCCCCGGTGGGCAGCGATATACAGCGCGAAGCACCTACCCAAGAGATGCATCTGGTAGACACACCTAATGCCAAGACCATCGCCGCCCTGGTTGAGCAGTTTGATCTGCCGATCGAGAAAACGGTCAAGACCCTGATCGTACATGCCGCTGAAGGTGGCCTGATTGCCCTATTGGTGCGCGGTGATCATGAGCTGAACGAGGTAAAAGCAGAGAACCTTCCGCAAGTGGCGGCCCCGCTGACCATGGGCAGCGAAGAGGAAATTCGCGCAGCAGTTGGTGCAGGCTTTGGCTCGCTTGGCCCGGTTAACCTTGATATGCCCATTATTGCCGACCGCAGCGTTGCCCTGATGAGCGACTTTGGCGCGGGTGCCAATATTGAAGGCAAACACTATTTCGGCATTAACTGGGAGCGTGATGCTGCCCTTCCCGAGGTGGCCGACCTACGCAATGTGGTGGAAGGCGACCCTTCTCCCGACGGTCAAGGCACGCTCTCTATCAAGCGCGGCATCGAGGTTGGCCACGTCTTCCAGCTTGGCCAAAAGTACTCCCAGGCCATGAACGCCAACGTACTGGGCGACAACGGCAAAACCAGCCATCCTTGGATGGGTTGCTATGGCATCGGCGTGACCCGAGTGGTCGCCGCGGCCATTGAGCAGAACCACGATGAATCCGGCATTATCTGGCCTAACGCTATTGCGCCCTTCCAGGTGGCACTGGTGCCGATGAATGCACACAAAGCCCAGCGTGTTCGCGAAGAGTCTGAACGTCTTTACCAAGCGCTCACCGCCGCTGGCTTAGACGTCTTGCTGGATGACCGAGACACCCGGCCCGGCGTTAAATTTGCCGACTTGGAGCTGATGGGCGTTCCTCACCGCCTGGTAATCGGCGACCGCGGCCTGGACAACGGCGAACTGGAATATAAAGGACGTCGGGATAGCGAAGCCACCATGGTGCCTGCGGATCAAATCATCGACTTTTTGCGTGAGAAAGCTAGCTAAGACAGTAACGCTGAGCGCCGCTGGGCTTGTAGAGACAAGCCCAGCGGCGTGAACGTATGGGCACGCCGCTAGCGCGTTTTATTGGTGATAACGTGCAGCGCCAGACGCAGCCTGGGAGAAACCTGGTACCCAGAGCGCGTCATGTATGCCTGGCGGGACACTTGGCGCCAGCCAGCATTGCGTTAAGCACTATCCTGCCAATCTAATCGGTAAAAGCTAACGTGGTCACTGGTGCGAGTGCCACAGCACCTCATAAAACAAAAGCAAAGTTAAGGATAAATCCACAAGAGTTGGCTTACCGTTAAGCCAAAGGCATGACTTTCTTGCATAATCCATCCACTATTAGGCTTAACACTTTGCCAGCTTAATGCGGGATGCCAATCTGAATGCCAACACAACAACGTAGCCCTTTTAGTGGCTTTTTCAGCGTATTTACTGCCCCGTTTTTTGTAGTGGCAATCACATCCCTACTTGTCTCCACCGCTAATGCTGCCCAGGTAACGGTGCGTAGTGTTGAAGGTCAACTGCTTGAGGACGCAGTGGTTGAGGTCTATTACGACACCTCAGCAGGAAATCCACCCCAACAAGAGAGTATCTACCAGCGCGATGCCGCCTTTCATCCCAAGGTGCTAACCGTACCGACCGGCAGCTATGTGGCATTTCCTAACCAAGATACGACTCGCCATCACGTCTACTCTTTTTCACCGGCCAAAACCTTTGATTTAAATCTCTACCTGCAAGAAACCCCACCACCAGTTCAATTCGACCGAGCGGGCATTGTCGTCTTGGGGTGCAATATTCACGACCATATGCAGGCCTTTATTGTCGTTAGCGACGCTCCCTATATGGCCACAACGGCTGCCGAAGGCACGCTTTTGCTGCCTACTCTGCCGCCAGGTGAGCATCGTGTGCGGATTTGGCACCCTCAACTTGATGACAGCCAACAAGTCTGGTGGGAAGGCGTCATCACCGATACCGACCAATTAAACGTCAGCTTGAAACTCAATGCGCTGCCACCCCCAGCGCCAACACTCTCCCCACTTCAGCAGCGATTTAAAGATGCCACCTAAGCCCCTATCAGTGTTCAGGAGATCGCGATCCGCCACTTAGTGAGGTTGCTATGCGCTTTAGAACGCGCCTGATGCTCGTGCTACTGACAGTGGTGATTGTCTCGCAACTCGCCACCGGGGTGGCGTTTCTTCGTGCGACCCAAAACGACGTCATTGCAAAAGGCTCCCAACGTTTAGAAGTGGGTGCCAATGTATTGGAACAACTGCTGGACGCACGCGGTGAGCAGTTAGCTAATAACGTCGCCATTCTTGCCGATGACTTCGGTTTTAAAAGCGCCGTTTCCACCCAGGACACCGATACGCTCTACTCCGTATTGGCCAACCATGGTGATCGAGCCAAGGCGGATATCGTGTTACTCAGCGGCCTGGATGGGCGTATTTTGGCAAGCAGCCATCACGCGCAAAATAGCCCAATGCCTTTCCCGCAGTTGTTCGATCGAGCCAGCCAAGAAGGCGAAGCTGTTAGCGTCGTCATCGCCGAAGGGCAGCCGTACGAGTTTGCCCTGCTGCCAGTGCGTGCCCCCAACCTGATTGGCTGGGTGGGTATGGGCTTTTTAATCAATGAAGCGGTCACGGAAGAGATTAATGTATTAACCGGGTTGGACATCAGCGTAGTCAACTATCGCGACAACGGCGAGATCAGCTACCTTGCCAGTTCTCATCCCGAGCAGCTGGCCCTGGAATTAATGAGCGGGCGTGACGATGAGCTAATCGAAGGTGAATATGCCTTACACAGCCAGATGACGCCGGATGCCGAGTACCTGACCTACGCGTCTCAGCTCTATTCCGATGACGTCAACCAGACCTATGCGTTGTTACAACTCTCACGCAACGAGCTGCTTGGCGCTTACCGCTCGCTGCAGTGGCAACTGCTGGGAATCATTGCTTTGATCCTGCTGTTTACCGTGCTGATTGCGATGTGGAGCGCCCGGAGTATGAGCAAACCGTTAATGGAGTTGGCGAAGGCGGCACAGCGCATTGGGCGCGGAGAGCGTTTCACTGAGTTACCGATCGGTACTGAGCGCAGCGAAACCGGGCTTTTAGCGTCGATGCTACTGGCCATGCAGGAGGGTATCGCTCAGCGTGAGTCCACTCTTCATCATCAGTCCCGTCACGACTTACTTACCGACCTGCCCAATCGCATCAGCGCCCAGGAAGATATCAGCCTTTTGATCAAACGCGGCGAGCCGTTTACCCTTCTGCGCCTGGCGATTAACAACTTTCGCGACATTAATGACACCTTCGGCTACGCGCTGGGGGATCACGTGCTGGTCACCCTGGCCAAACGCTTGCAGCACTTTGATGGCTCGGAGAGCACAGCCTACCGGATTGATGGTGATGAGCTGCTACTACTCGTCAAGCAGTCAAGAAGCGACTTTGCCTGGCGTACCCGACTGTTCACTACGCTGCATCACCCTATCGATCTTGATAAATCACCCATCACACCCTCACTTTCAGCAGGGGAAACCAACTACCCCGACCATGGCGACAGCCCACAATTGTTGCTGCGGCGATCCGATATAGCGCTGGATATGGCACGCCGTCACCGGCACCACCACCAACGCTACCTGGAGGGTCAGGATGAGCACCATTTGCGCCAGCTCACCCTGATTCGCGATCTACAGGATGCGGTGGGCAACGGTGAACTGTGGATGGCCTACCAGCCCAAAGTAGACACCCGTAACGGCCGTGTCGATCAGTGCGAAGCGTTGATGCGCTGGCGTCACCCGTCGTTAGGTTTTGTGCCACCCGATGAGTTTATTAGCTTGGCCGAGCGTTCGGGAAGCATCAGCATGCTTAGCCACTGGATGTTAGCCAATGTCTGCGCTCAACTGCATGCTTGGCAGCAGCATGGTTACCACTTATCGGTAGCAGTTAATCTCTCCGCCAGTGATGTGGTGGATCGCCAATTAGCTGCTTATTTGGCTAGCCTGCTTGAGCGCTATCGTCTTGCCCCTGCCCGCCTGAGTATCGAAGTCACTGAAAGTGCCGTTATGCAGGACGTTGATGCCGCCATGGCCACGTTGATGGAGCTCAACCAACTAGGGCTGCGTATCGCGATTGACGATTACGGCACCGGCTACTCTTCCCTAGCGCAAATCAAACGCTTGCCCGTGGATGAACTCAAGATCGATAAATCGTTCGTGTTGGCCATTGATTCCCAAAAAGATGACTTGACGATTGTCAGCTCGACCATCGAAATGGGCCACAGCTTAGGACTGCGCTTAGTGGCCGAAGGCGTCGAGAATCGCGCCAGCGCCGAGCTGTTAAGCAAGCTTGGCTGTGACTTTTTACAGGGCTATTGGATTGCTAAACCAATGCCAGCTGATGAACTCCCCGCCTGGTTGGATAATTTTACGCCGCTCTCCTTGCCCCACCCGATGTCTTCCTTACTAAAGGCGTTCCAGAGAAAGCCATGATGTTATTTCAATCTATATTTTCACCATCCAGTTCACCCTTTCGGCACTTTTTTTTCAGCTGCCTTGCGGTCTGTTTAGCGCTTGCGGCCATGCCCTCCTATGCCGGTAGCCGTATTGTAAGTACGGGCGGAGTGAGTGCTATTGAAGGGGCCGCGGGGGGTGGCTTATCGCCTTGGGCAGTGCTGGCCAGCACCGCCAGCGAACAGGAAATCGGCGTCACTGCCGCCGCTACCCGTGCCTGGGTGGACGATTATCGGCTAACAGTGACCGGCGCAAGCCTGAATGTTTATGACCGTATTGAAGTCTCAGTGGCGCGTCAAACGCTTGATCTAGACACCCTGGGTGGCGAGCTAGGCCAGGATATTTACGGTGCTAAGGTGCGCTTGCTCGGTGATGTGCTCTATCACCCTTGGGGCATTTGGAGTGTTGGGATGCAACATAAACGACTGGTTGATGGCACCATTCCCACCGCCCTCGGTGCCGATAAAACAAGCGGTACCGATATGTATCTTAGCGCCAGCAAGTTGCTGTTTAGCGCTGTTGCCGGGCGCAATATGCTATTCAACGCCACCCTGCGCAATACCAATGCCAACCAGGGCGGTCTGCTTGGCTTTGGCGGCGATCAGAGTAGCCGCTCGTGGATGGCCGAGGGGAGCGTGGGCGTTTTTATTACCCCGCAATGGGTTGTCGGTGCAGAGTATCGCCAGAAACCCGATAACCTAAGCGTAGTTAAAGAGGATGATTGGCAAAGTCTCTACAGTGCCTACTTCTTCAATAAGCACTTATCACTCACGGGCGCGTGGTTGAACTTAGGCGACATTGCCGGCCTACCTTCCCAACGCGGCGGCTATCTTTCACTTCAGGCAGCTTTCTAAGCGGGGCGCTATGAGCTTTCCACACAAATACAAGCGGACACACCGTGGTTTAATAACGGTTATTTTTGCAACAATCGCAATTACGCTCGCAGGCTGCACTCATCAGTCAGCCACTCAATCAACAACGCTTTACGAACGGCTTGGCGGTCAGGGCACTATCGACACGGTGGTCGAGAATCTCTTATACCGAATTGCGGATGATCCCGAAGTAGTGGTGTTTTTTGCTAACACCAATATCGATTTATTTGCTGAATCCCTGGCCAGCCAGCTATGCGATGTAAGCGATGGCCCCTGCCACTATGAAGGCCCGCCGATGGATCGTGCTCATCAACATATGGGGCTAACAGATGCACATTTTAATCGCTTGGTGGAACATCTCGATGCGGCTATGCAGGCGGAGGGTATTGCCCTTGGCGCACGTAATGAACTGCTGGGCAGACTCGCCCCTATGTACACAGACGTTATGCGTCTTCAGTAACCTGCCAACCGTCACGGCCCATCGCTTTTACCCGGTAGAGTGCTTTGTCGGCGGCTTCGTAAGCGTAGGGAAACGTTGCTTCATCGGCTACAAAACAGCTCCCGCCAACGCTTAACGTCACGCCTTTTTTATCCGGATGGGCAGAGTGGGCAAAACCAGCTTCCCGCAGCCCTTCAATTAGCTGACGGCAGTAACGCTTCAGCGTGTCGGTGTTCGGGCAGTGAAGTAGTGCCGCGAACTCATCGCCTCCCAAGCGGTAGAGCTGCGCTTCATCATTCAGCGTTTCACCAATCAATGTGGCCAATTGGCGCAAAAGGGTATCGCCTTGCGGATGCCCGTAGGCATCGTTGTACTGTTTAAAAAAGTCTATATCGACCAGAATCAGCCCCAGCGACTGGTGCTGCTGCACCAACACATCCTGATGCAAAGCGCTGCGATTACCGATCCCGGTGAGCGGGTCGCGCATGGCGCGTTTCATCCACTCGAAGGTCTCTTGAGTGGCGCGATCAGTGCGTCTTAGCTGGCGCTCATGGAGCCACCAAAACGCCAAGCCCATCACAAAGATCAATAAACTGGAGTAGGTCAGCACCTGACTATGCTGACGGGTGCTTTCGGAAAAATCGTTAATCGCTGCGCCCCGACGATCAAGCTGATCCATCTCAATATGGGTTAAGCATTGAATCGGTGCGAACAACGCCATCGCCGCAGCGATACGGTCAATGCCCCGCGCCGCGAGCAGCGCCACCAGCCGATCCAACTCCTTCAAACTAGGCTCAACGCAGGTATATTCACGCCGATAAATGTGCACATCGGCTAAGCCGTAGGCCAGGTCAATATCCAAGGCTGCGGCATCCAGCGCATCTTGCTCTGCCTGGTCACTCAATAGCTCGGATTGGGCATTTTGTAGGTAGACCCGTGCCCGAGTAGAAAGCTGCTGACCTGTAAGGCTCCCCGTCTGGCTGAAATAAGCCTGTATTTCGGGGTATACCCAGCGCGATTCATAAACAATCAACACCATAAGTGCCAAAAAGCTCATCAAGCTCAATGATAACCACGTAAAATAGCGGTGCTGGCGAGCTAAAGGCCGGGGACGAACTGTGGGCTGCGCGACGGGCCTAGTTTTGGATGTCACCACTTCGCCTCTATGCTACGAATCATCCAGATCCAGTCATTGAACTCACGCAGGTTTTCTACGTCGCGATCACCCTTGCCCTGATTATTGTAGTCACGCTCTACCAGCCGCACAGGGCCTCGCGTACGGATGGTGAGCGGATCGCCATCCTCAGAGCTAATCAGGTACCAGTTAGGGTCGTCCCACCCTTCTAAGGTAACCTCGTAGTCGTCCCAAGCGGTAAAGTGAAGCGCCGGGGGCACTTCGCCAAACTGTTCAATCAGAAAGGTGCGAAACTCGACGCCCTGCATCTCCACATCGCGCCCTTGATAGGGGTCATAGAGTGTAAACGTCGTATCAGACATGTCGTGCAAGTCACTTAAAGCGACCTTTTGAGTGACATCGCCGTTGATCATATTTACTGCCTGGGCAAAGGCAGTCGCGGGAAGTATTATGCCCACGACAATTAACGCGCACGCTAACCGATCACGTACACGACCCCACGGGCTGTGGTGTAAGGCAACTGCGTTCATGACAAAGCATCCTAGTGTAGTCATTGCTTCAATGGACTTTACCAGAGCACGCCTTGCATTGCTCATTAACGCACGCTATGCGATTGCAACTTTTCAGCACATTTCAGGCAAAAAAAAGCCAGCCCATGGTGGGCTGGCAACAGGAGGTTTACTGCGATAGCAAACCCCCTCCCCTGACAAGGTTTACACGAGGTGGGAAAGCTACTTTTTACGCTCATCTTTACGTAGATGATCACGAATCACGAAGCCCACCCACCCCAGCATAAAAACGATCACTAACGCGACGGTCACTAAGCCGAAAATAACTGTGTCATCCCAATACATGGTGAATCCCCCCGCCGTGATGTATGCGTTCATACTAGCCACTCAACGGCAGAAGAATGCTGACCTAGATCAAGTTACGGCAGGCGGGGGTAAGCGGTTAAACAGGAAATTGATACTGGTCAATTTTTGGGTGCTATTAACCTACAGCACCTTGCGGTCTTCGACTTTACTGTGTTCGGTACCTGGTGGTAACGGATGGCCTTTAGCTAATTCTGCACGGGTAGCTTCGCGTACGTCTAAAATGGTGACTTTATAGTTCAGCGTGCGCCCGGCCAGGGGGTGATTGGTATCGACGGTGACGCGGTCGCCATCGACTTTGAGTACCGTAACAATTTGCGGCCCGGCTTCGCCCTCAGTTTGAAAGCGGCTGCCCGGTTCCAACTCAGCGTTACCAAAAGAGCCACGGCTGACTTCTTGCACCAAATCTTCGTTACGCACACCGTAGGCATCCGCGGGCATTAGTTGAACGCTGAGCTCGGCACCAACGGTTTGACCTGCTAGTGCACTCTCCAACCCTGGCACGATATTGTCGTGGCCATGCAAATACTCTAGCGGCTTATTGCGCGCCTGGGAGTCATCCAATACCTGCTTGCTGCCATCGTTGAGCACGTCGCTGAGGACATAGTGCAAGGTAACTACCTGATGCGCCGTAATCGACATGGAAAACTCCTCTCCGGTAAGCTGTCGGTTTTGTGATAGAACTTCGCGATAGAACTTTGTGATAGCACTTTGCGATAAATACACTGCCTCAGTTTATCACTTGGCCGTTGCCAGCGTCTTTCCACCAGGAGTAGCGTTTAATGTTAAACCCCACCCCCCAGCGCACTTGGCTTGCTGCGCTGGCTATTTATTGTCGTGCCCCCGTTATTACCATGCTGTTTTTGGGGTTTTCTGCAGGCCTACCCTTTTTATTAGTGTTTTCAACACTCTCCGCCTGGCTGCGTAGCGACGGCGTGGAGGTAGCGGCAATTGGCTTTTTTGCCTGGATTGGCATGCTCTACTCGATCAAGTTTTTCTGGGCGCCGGTGGTAGACCGGTTAGCGCTCCCGATTTTGACCCGCGCCTTCGGCCAACGCCGCGGCTGGATGCTGTTAGCCCAGGGGTTGATCGTTGCGGGGTTAGTGGGGCTGGCCGGTTTGAGCCCGGTGGGTAATCTCGGCTGGGTGGCCCTCTTTGCACTGCTGGTGGCGTTTGGCTCAGCGACGCAGGATATCGCTATCGATGCCTATCGCATTGAGTCCGCCGATGACGATGTTCAGGCCGCCATGGCCTCGACCTATATTATTGGCTATCGCGGTGGCTTACTTGCCGCCGGTGCCGGCGCACTGTATATCGCGGCCTCTGCCTCTTGGGATGTGGCCTACATGAGCATGGCGGCGCTAATGGGCATTGGCGTTCTCACCGTGCTGCTGCGCCCTGAACCGAAGCGCGCTTCGCTTTCTATTCAACTTATCCATGAGCCTAAGGTACGGGCGTTTATTCGCGCCAGCCGCGGTAAGCCCAAACTGTTACGCCGCCTGGGTGCCTGGAGCATTGGTGCACTGGTCTGTCCGTTTACCGACTTTTTTCGCCGCTATGGAGTGAAAGCGCTGTGGATTTTGGTGTTTATTGCCGTATTTAGAATCAGCGATTTGGCCATGGCCTCCATGGCCAACCCGCTGTATATCGACCTGGGCTTCTCGCTGGCAGAGATTGCTAACGTGACCAATATATTCGGCATTGCGATGAGCATTACCGGTGGAATTCTAGGCGGGCTATGCGTGGCGCGCTACGGCATTGGCCCGCTGCTGATCTTCGGCGCGGGGTTGGTGATGGTAACTAACCTGCTGTTTGCCGTGCTTGCCGTGGTGGGTAATCAGTTGCCCATGCTGGTGGTGACGATTATCGGCGATAACCTTGCCAATGGCTTAGCCAGTGCGGTGTTTATCGCCTTTCTTTCCAGTCTCACATCACGCGCCTATACTGCAACGCAGTACGCGCTGTTCTCATCACTAATGACGCTGCCAGGAAAGTTTTTGAGCGGTTTTGGTGGGCTGGTCGTAACCTCTCAGGGCTACCCAAGCTTCTTTGTCATCGCAACGTTATTGGGCCTTCCCGCCATTATCTTGGCAATTTGGATCAGCCGAGACAAGCAGTTAGTACCTACCCCCAAGCCTGCTTAAGCAGGCTTGAAGGTTTAGGCTAGCGGTGTGCTTCGAGCCAGTCCAAGGCCCCTGGCGTAGTCCGCCACTGATCGCGCATCAAGGTGCGGTACTGCCACGCTTCCGCCCGGGAGCCGGGGTCAACTTGACCATCGGGGTGAGGCATGGAAGGCCGCGGGCTCTCTGCACAAATTAGCTCTAACGCGTAACGGTTATGGCCAAGCACATCGCCTAGCGCCGCTTCTGCCGCCTCACGCTGCTCTAACCGATAGAGTGCCAGGGCTTTACCCATCAAAAGCCCCAGTACCAGCGAGCCGTCGTCGTCACTCTCTTCCGCAAGTGCCAACGCTTCCTCGTTGCGATCATCGCGCAGCAGCTGGTCAAGTACCAGCTCGCGCAGGCCCAAGCTATCCTCCTGGTCGATCAGCAGTAGCTCCTCGGCGAGCTCCCTGGAGTGCTGTCGCGCCCCGCGCTCCATGCCAACCACCAACGCTAACCCCGTGCGTAGCAGCATGGCGTTGTTGGCATCGTCCCAGCAAAGGTTGCCGTCGCCTTCGGCGCGGGCTTGTTCCAACCACCTTGAGAGGCGCAGCGCCAATGGTTCCAGCAGGCTTGGGGCCATCCACGGCAGGCTGCCAAAGCGGCTGGTGAGCGCCAACGTTAAGTCTTGCACTACCTGTGGGGCGTCCAGCCACTCGGGATGTGCACAGAGTGCCGACATCCACTCAATGGCGTTGCCCCAGGGGTCATCTCGGAAGCCCAACGCTACGTCTTCATCCACCAACACCTGAAACTGCTCATGCCAAGCGGCAAACAGAGTCTCTTCACGAGCACTGGTGTTATATAGCAATCGCCCACTTTCAGGGTCGGCGCTTACATCGATTTTGGGGGCAGTGGGCAGCGCGGCCAGCAATGCCTGAAGCGCTACCAGCGGCGTTGCCAGATCCTCTTCCGCACTCAGCAACTGATCGGCAAGCGTCGCACCGGGGTTATCCGCCAACGCGGCTAAAAAATCCAGCTGATCTTCATCCAGGTCACCCTGGCGAACCAGGCGACGATACCAGAAATTGGCGCGCTCTTTGGCTTCCTGTTCGTGCCCTTCATGCAGCAACAGCATGGCTTCGATGTAGGCCAAGGTAGGCGAATCGGGCAGCGCCTGCTGAGCCTTCACAAAGGCACCGCGGGCACTATCCAGGTCATCGTTATCCAAGTGCATCAGGCATAAACGCTCAAGAGCCACGCCGCGCAAAAACAGCGGCCCCCGCTCCATCACATCATCAAGTAGGTCAGCACGTTTACGGCTAAAACCGCGCTCTTGATAAATATCCAGCAGGATTTCAAAGGCAGGCTCGGCCTGCTCAGGCAGCCGTGACCAGTCACTACCATCGAAGAGTGATTCAAGGATTTGCATAGCGCGGCCCGTCTGACCGCTTTCAGCAGCAATCAACCCGGCTTCCAGTAGCGCTTGAGCCGGAGCCTGTCGGCTATCCAACGCGGCTTTCAGGGTCGCGCCCTTCCATTCGCGCAGCGAGAGCATCCACATCATCTGATCGGGGATCTCAGTGGGAAACTCGATCTGATAGCAACACTGCTTGAATTTGCGCCCTGAGTCACACCAGCACGGTTCATTACGCCCCGGCGTGGCGAGGGGCTCACAGGCAAAGTCGAGCCGCTCTAGCGGTGTTTGCGACCACAGCACTGGTGCCAGCGCTTGGGCCATGGACACATCGCCTTCAAATGAATCCGCGCCTTTGGCACGCACCCAGGTCATAAAATCCGGATAGTGTTCTTGTTGCCTGATTGCCGAGAGTGCCCCGGAGGCGAATCCCAGCAGCTGATCGACCCATACCGCCAGCATTGCCGTCTCCATGTTGTGACAGGATAGCTTGTTAAACGATGTCGTGTTCAACGATATCGAATTAAACAATGACCTGTTTAAAAGCGGCATAGTTTAGCATGAAGGCCGACATGGTCGCAGTGGCAATCGGTTGATCATTAATAGGCTCGATGTAATAGCGGAAGCGTGCGCTCGTGCATATTCAGTCGCGCGCCCAAACGCACTAAATTCCAATAGTGACCGTTCAGCGCCCGGGAAAGCAGCAGCGTTTCTGCGGGAGGCTGTAGGCGATCCATCGCCGCCCACACTTTAGGAGTTAGCTCGCGCAGGCGACGGTGCACCCGCACATCGCTGAAATCCTGCTCGCCCGGCTCAAACAGTGGCGCGATACATTCAGCGGATTCACGATAGAGCGCCAGCGGCGCGCCCTGCCCCTGGCGGCCACCCATTTGCATCAAGGCTTCGTCCATCCCCATGGGGTCATGCTTCAAGGTGGCATCCAACAGTTGCATCATCGCCTTTATGCGCGCATCGGGGACCGCAATTACCGCGCCCAAATCGTAAATCACCAGCCGCCCTTGGGCATCGGCTGCGAAATTACCCGCATGGGGGTCGGCATGTAGTTCGCCGTAGGTAAACAGCTCTTGGGTAATCCAGTCTGCTAATGTCTCGGCAATGCCCTGGCGCGTCTCGTCATCTGCCTCGGCTAATTCGCGCAATGGCGCTCCTTCCACGTAGCGCATCGCCAGCACATGAGGGCCGGAGAGCGCTGGCAAAGGCTCGGGAATCACTAGCCGTGGATCATCCTTATAGCGCTCACGGTAACGGGCCAACGCAGCAGCTTCGGCGTGATAATCCAGTTCCCCACGCAGGCTTTCAGCAAGCTCTTCAAATAGGGCATCCAAACGCGCCTGGGGTACTTTGAACCAGCGGCCTAAACGCATAATGCGTCGCACCTGGATTAAATCGCTCTCCAAAACATCAGCAAGGCCGGGGTACTGCACCTTAAGCACGACCGTTTCGCCCTCATGAGTGGTCGCGCGGTGAACCTGCCCCATGGAGGCGCTGGCAAAGGGGCGCTCCTCGACTTCGCTGAAATAGTGGTCAATGTCGCCGTACTGCTGAACCAGCGCTTCATGAATACGTGGCCAGGGCATCGGTTCGGCCTGGCGCTGCAGGCGGGCAAGCTCCTCGGCAAGATCGGGCGGTAGCAGATCGTCCCACTGGGACATAATTTGGGCAAGCTTCATGGCCGGGCCTTTAAGCTCTGAAAGCCCCTCAAACAGCGCTTCGCCCAGGGCTCGCCAATCCGCTTGGCCACCTAAACGGGTTTTCAGCAGCGCTCCACCAGTGCGTGCACCCAACCCCATTAAACGTCGTGTTCTACCTCGATCACGCATTGATGATGCCCCTTAAATACCAGCCCTGACCATCAAATAGATTGCTATCAAACAGATTGCTAGCCAACAAAACTATTTGTACATAATTTATACAACTTAACAGTATCAGCAATTTATCGCATCACTACATTGACCTGCCCCCTCTGGCGCCAATGCTGGCCAGCGTCTGCTACCATAGGCGCCATCAAAGGATACGATGAAGGCTTCGCTGCTATGCGCCTGATAATTGCCGAAAAACCCAGCCTCGCCCAAGCCATTGCCGAGGCGTTACCGGGCACTAGCAAACGCCAGGAGGGCGCGGTGCTATGTGGCGACACCACGGTCACTTGGTGCCTAGGGCACTTATTAGAGCAAGCGCCACCGGAAGCCTATGACCCCGCTGACAAGCAGTGGCGGCTGGATCGGCTCCCTATCGTGCCGCAGCAGTGGAAGCTGATGCCACGCCCCAAGGCGCGTGGGCAGCTCGCGGTGATTCGCAAGCTGATCAAACAAGCCACCGATGTGGTTCACGCGGGTGACCCTGACCGCGAAGGTCAGCTGCTGGTGCAGGAAGTGATCGAGTACATGAAGTACCGTGGCCCGGTACAACGGCTGCTGATCAGCGACCTTAATAAACCTGCAGTGAGCCGGGCGCTTGCCAAGCTACGCTCCAACGCCGATTACCAGCCGCTGTTTCAGGCAGCCCAGGCCCGCTCTCGCGCCGACTGGCTGTATGGCATTAACCTAACCCGTGCCTGGACACTCACCGGCCGACAAGCGGGGCACGACGGTGTGCTTTCTGTCGGCCGTGTGCAAACCCCGGTACTGGGATTAATCGTGCGCCGCGATAACGCCATCCGTGATTTTGTGCCTCATCCGTTTTATCCACTATGGGTGGATCTCAAGGTTGCCCAAGGTCAACTGCGCGCCTGGTGGGCGCCCAAAGAGCACCAACCCCTTGACGATCAAGGCCGTTTGATTGACCGCAGGCCCGCCGATGCCCTGGCGGCTCAGTTACCCGGCGCATCAGGGCAACTCACCAAGCTCGACCAGCAGGAGAAACGCCAGGCACCGCCACTGCCCTACTCGCTCTCTGCTCTTCAGGTAGACGCCGCCCGCCGCCACGGGCTCTCTGCGCAGATGGTGCTGGATATTTGCCAGCGGCTCTACGAGCGCCACAAGTTGATCACCTACCCCCGTTCAGACTGCCGCTACCTACCCGAGGAGCATCTTCAGCTTGCTCAGCGCAGCCTCACCAGTGCCTGCCAGAACGATGAAGCGCTTCAGCAGTGGCTGAATGGAGCAGACTTTACCCTGCGCTCCAAGGCGTGGAACGATAAGCAGGTCGGTGCCCACCACGCAATCGCACCGACCGGAAAACCCGCTGATTTCAGCCAGCTCTCCGCTACCGAAGGCCATGTGTTTCGGTTGATCGTGCGCAACGTGATGGCGCAGTTCTACCGTCCTCTGCGCACCTTCGAAGTCAAAGCCGAATTTACGCTGCTTAATGAAGCCTTCCGCGCCCGCGGGCAAAGCATTCTCGACCCCGGCTGGAAACCGCTATTCACTACTCGGGATGAAACACCACCGCTGCCGCCGCTGACCCAAGGCGAGCCCTGCCAGGCGCTGGGAGCAGGCGTAGAGGAGAAGGAAACCCGCCCACCGGAACCATTCACTGATGCCAGCCTGATCAAGGCCATGATGAACATTGGCCGCTACGTGGACGACCCGGAAGTGCGCCGTACGCTTCGCGACACCGATGGCCTGGGCACCGAAGCCACCCGGGCGGGCATTATCGAAACCCTGGTACAGCGCGGCTACCTGGTACGCCAGCAAAAAGCCCTGCGTGCCACCAAACTGGGTAGCGCCCTAATCGCCGCCCTGCCCAGCGCGGTAAGCACGCCGGAGCGCACCGCATTATGGGAGCAGCGCCTGCGCGCAATTTCCGAACAGCAGGACGACCCTGGCGCGTTTCAGCAAGCGCTGTTGGATGATTTACGCGGCCTGCTCACCCACAGTGACGCTGCCAAGCTCAGGCAGAGCCTGCAAACCGCCCAGGGTGAGGCCGGTGGCCCGCCGAAACGCACGGGTAAGCCGAGAAAGAGCTATGCAAGAAGGAAAAGCCCCAGTGGGAGAAAGAAGGCTTCCAACAAATAACAATTATACCGTCTGGATGTAGTTCCCTGATTATAAAAAGGCGAGGCCTTACCAGAGGATTTAACTCTCTGTTCATTCACGCCCTCTAGTTTTTGCATTCGGCTCCCATCAAATATCGGTATTGTCTTCGTCATCGCCCAAGGACGAAGACTTTTTGTTGCTGATTGAACCGGAAAAGAAAGGCACTACGTAGAGGACTACCCAGGCCAGCAGCGTACACAGAACCGCCGTCTGCTCGCGTCCCAGGCCGACGGCTATGCCAATTGCCGCCGTCAACCAAACCCCTGCCGCCGTGGTAAGCCCTGACGTGCCTTTTTCATCTTTTCGGGTGATGATGGTGCCAGCACAAAGAAAACCGATGCCAGCAATAACGCCTTGGATGACCCGGCTCATTTCCGCATCAGAGATACCCGTTTGCTGAGGTATAAATATAAACAAAGCCGCCCCCATACAGACCAGCATATGGGTGCGTATTCCAGCGGCCTTGCCTCTCTGCTCTCGCTCGAGCCCCAATAGACCGCCTAGTACAGCCGCCAACAGCAAGCGAATCACAACAATGATGAATTCACTCAGGTCATTAAAATCCGAAAACTCGGATATTATAGTATTAATAATTACTTCCATCGTTTCGTTCCTTGATTGCCAGAGCGACGGCTCTTAAATACTATGAGTTGAATTCAGGGGAAACAGCATTTCTCACCTGCAGTAGGACGAGCATCAGCTCGGAGATACACTTTAGAAGCTCCTTGAACAACAGCGAAGCTTCGAAGGTCATCCAGCAGCGTGGCCTGTTAACCAAGTCAGTAAGGTGGATGGGTAGCTTGCCTATAAGATAACGGTATAAAAGTCCTCCACTATCAATTCATCAACGTACACAACCCACCCGGCACCGCCAAAACCCAATCACTGATCGCTTGAATGGTTGGGTCATGCCGTCGGCTTTCTGGGTAGACCAGAAAGAACGGTTTGCCCTCGAATTCTGGGCCAAAGGGCTGTACCAAGCGTCCTTCTTCCAACTCATCCTGAATCAACTGGCGGCTCATCAGCGCTACCCCCTGCTCCCCAACGGCAGCCGAGATAGCGTGGGTCTCATCAGAAAAGACCAGCCCGGCACTCACGTCCAGCCCAGGTACCTTTGCCTCTTTCTGCCACGTCGCCCAATCCAGTGGTGATGATATGGCCCCCTGGCTGCTGAAGTGAATCAATGGGTGCAACGGTAGCTGTTCTACCTCGTGTAGACCAAGGCGTGGGCTACAAGTCGGGATAAAGGTGTTATCAAACAGCTTTTCCGCGACCAACCCTGGCCAACGGCCATCGCCATAGCGAATGGCAATGTCTGCCGTTACCCCATCCAGAGGAACCGACTCATGCGAAGCATGAATACGCAGATCTATATCTGGATGGGAGTCGCGCAACATACACACCCAGGGCAGCAACCAGCGCACCGCAACCGCTGGCGTTGTAGAGAGCGTAACGGTTTGGCGAACAGGTACAGCACTCAACCGCTCGACAACATGACTAATGCTATCAAACGCAGTCTCCAGAACCTGCAGTAGCTCACGGCCCTGAGGTGTCAGCGCCAACTGTCGGGGTTTACGTAAAAATAGGGTAACGCCTAGCGCCTCTTCAAGACCCCGAACCTGATGGCTAATGGCAGTGGCAGTCACCGACAGCTCCTGCGCGGCCTGCTTGGCGCTTTCATGGCGGGCAGCGGCTTCGAAAGCTCGGAGTGCTGAAAGCGAAGGTAATCGGCGATGGTTCATGAATGAGCTTCACTCATCTATAGCTGCAAGAAAAGATCGTTTGTTCAGGCTGAAAGGCACAGCCTAAGCTAAGCCTGTTGTTAATCATAGATGAGTTTAACTCAGATTAGGAGGCCACCATGACACACATCCTGCATATAGACGCTAGCGCCCGCCCCGGCATTGCTGGCACAGATAACCACGGTTCGCATAGCCGCCATTTGACTTATCAGTTTGTCAGCCAGTGGCAATCAGGCCGGCCGCAAGACACGGTTACCTATCGCGATATAGGTCAAAACCCGCCGTCGATTATTAGCCACGACTGGATTGCGTCTGCCTTCGCTCCCGAAGAGCACCGAGAATCCTGGATGAAGAACGCACTAACAGAGAGTGACCAGCTGATTGATGAGTTAATTGCTGCTGATATTGTGGTAATCGGAACGCCGCTTTACAACTTCGGGATGCCTGCCGCCCTCAAGGCGTGGGTCGACCAAGTAGTACGGCCCGGTCGAACGGTAGAGTTCGATGACACCAACCCGATAGACCCTTACATACCCAAGCTCACAGACCGAAAAAGGCATGCCGTTGTGCTCACCGCTAGAGGCGGCGTAAATATGGCGCCAGGTGAAGAAATGGCCCATATGAACCACCTTGAGCCACACTTGGCCACAGCACTGGCATTTATCGGCATCACTCGCGTTCACTACATCGCGATCGAAGGACAGGAAGTGGGCGGCGAGGTATTGGCCAAATCGGTTGCTGCCGCGATACAGAAAGTTGAAACGCTTGTTGAAGAGTTGCAGGTAGCGTTGGAAAGCACGCCATCACCTCAACCGGCCTAAATTATAATTAATGGTCTTTCATCGTAAATACGCTGAAGTATAAGGAGCGGCTATCGCTACCCAAGGATGTCCGCTCCTTTATGCCCTTCTGGTACACCTTGAACTAATAGCACATCGCCCTCTGTATTCCGGGTACGCAATGGGCGGATCGCTTTATAAGCAGCCGAGTCATACCAACCTTGCGCATGCTCCATGGAAGGAAATTCAATCACCACCATATCCCCTGTCCACCCTCCCTCAAGCGGAATGTATGGCCCACCATGCACGAGGTATTTGCCCGAGAACGGCGCGAGGGTTGCATCAATGCCTTCTAAATATTGTTTAATTTCAGGATCGAATCGGGTTTCGCGGATAAGAGCAACGGCGTAGGCAGGCATTATCATCATCCTCCATTTCAACGAAAAGAGACACCCGCCCCCAGCACTTCAAAAGTAAAAATAGCATCACGTAGCCTATCTTGCACTGGCAGCCAACCGTGCACCCAACGCGACGAAAAGTGCTCCAAGGGATCTATCCATCCATAAACCAACGCGTGGTTTTCTCTTTAAGTAAGCACCCAACTTAGCACCAGCCAGAACCAAAGGGGGCTCTATTACGGCAGCAACTGCAATAATAAGGCTGCCATGCAATAAAAGCTGTGCCTCGGCTGGGCCAGAGCCTTCCACGATAAATTGCGGCAGGAAAGCCAGAAAGAAGATAGCGACTTTGGGGTTTAGCGCAGATACCAGCATGCCCTGCCAATAAACAGCGGAGAGGTTCTTGTTACCCGGCTTTTCTGCAGCGACAAGCTGATCCCCTTGAGACAGCAACATTTTAATACCGAGCCATATCAGGTAGGCGGCCCCTACCCATTTAACAATCGAAAACGCCAATGCAGAGGTGGCTAAAATAGCCGAAAGACCAACTGCAGCCATTACTACATGGAGCGCCGCTCCTGTCCAAATCCCAAACATAGCGGCAAACCCTTGTCGTCGCCCGCTACGTAATGTTTGCCCCAGTATGTAGGCAATATCTGGCCCCGGCGATAGGTTCAAAAGCACGGCCGCTGATAAAAAAGTCATCCAGTGCAGCAATGTATACTCAAACATAAGCGCTCTCTTGTATTTTTCCGTTGCCAAGCTAAAAGAATGTTAACGTGCTAGCTGGAAAGGTTCAGCTGCCAGGAAACGCCGTATTTATCATTCAACCATCCGAATTTTTCACTAAAGCCGTAATTATCTAGAGGCATCAAAACCTTACCTCCATCGCTCAATGCTTTAAATACGTCTTCTATTTCTTTCTCTGAGCCGCACTCAACGTGTAACGACATTGATGGCGTAAAACTGAACTGATGGTCGTAATAGCTATCCATTGCCAGGAAGAGAGTGCCGTTTATCGAGAAGCGGGCGAGCTTAACTGCCCCTTCGGGACCATGCCCCCCAGCTTCGACACGCTCGATATCGATGATTTTCGAGTTCTCAAATAGCGAAGTGTAAAACTTGATAGCTTCTTCGGCTTTACCGGCCTGATCCCCCACAAACATTAGAGATGTTTTGATAGCCTTCACTTTAACCTCCCATTTCATTTGACGCGCTAAGCGTTACTGTAGAAAGGAGTGCAAAACAGACGCGACATTGACTGCTGTGGTTAAGAGGCATTCTTGAGCGCCTGTTTAATGAAATCCCCTTTCGCCGCCGTATAGGCTTCTCGGTCTGACGTAAATTCCGCCGCCCACAGGCGCTTGTTTTTCTCATAACGTTGCGCCAGTTCAGTATCAGCGCGCAGTCTATTGCGAAAAGCCAATCGCCGATGCCACTCTTCACCGCCATACACCATCAGATGCAGATGATGCGTCCTACGCCCCTCGGCCCATCGCATTAACCAACGCCGCCCGACCAAGGAAGCGTTGTACGCTAATGATGTCGCATATTTGGCACGGCACAACGGCTCCAGCAAGTCATCAGCCTGGTGCATTGACTCTACGCCTGCCAGGATATCGATGATTGGCTTGGCCGAGAGACCATGAACAGCGGTACTTCCGATGTGTTCAATGGCTAGAAATTCATCTGGAAATAAATCCAGCAGCCTGTCTCGCTCCTTCTCGAATAGAGCTGGCCAAGCCATATCATATGGAAATAGCGCGACCTCCTCATGGATGGCTCGATTTAAAGATTCCGTTTCATCCATGGTTGAGGTTCCCTTGTATCGAAAATTGTTGCCTATGCCTCATCTGATAACAGTGGCGGCATTGGGCAATCGAGAATATCGGCCATAGCACGGAACAGCTCGGCTTCGGCAGGCAAAATACGTCCGCTATGTTCAATACAGCGTGCCATCGCTTGCAACAGCGCAGGCTTATGCAAAGGCTTTAAACGCCGCAAACGCTCAACCGCCAGGCTGAGCGCACGCATATCACTTATATCGTCAGTGGCCCTCAATGAGAACGGCAGCTCACTCTCAGCGGCATTGAGCGCGGCGCTTATCTCAACCGGGTCATCTTGCCCGGCGGTGGCAAGCACCGTGAGTAGCATCTGACACTCCCGTTGCAGGTCGTTTATCTTGAGGTTTGAAGGCCCACTGCCTTGCTTGCTGATGTTATTCAACACCAACTGATATAGCGTCCACTCCAACAGGCTGACCTGACCATCTGCCTCGATCAACCGTTCCATACAGAGGCGAAAGTGTTGGGTCTGCTCCATCGAAAGCGAGCGTAACGCTGGCAGCGCCAGTTCAATCAGTGGCAAGCGTAACTGTACATCCAGCCTCAACATTTCAGGGCCATAATCCATCAGCGCTCGGTAAACATCTGGCAGTGCAACTTGATGCAACGCCTTAAGCTGATGCCTACGCATTGTCTTATCCTGGCTGAGCAGCAGTGAATAGATCAGAGCACGAGCGGCATGGGGCTCATGGGCGGCGCTTTTAACCCGCTCAGGCAGCGCATCTAATGTCGCTCTAGCCTGATTAAGATGGCGCTGGTCAGGCTGGCCCATGGTGTTAATGGCAGTTTGAGCAGAGGCACCGGTTAACACAGCCGCCATTGCCCCCGTTCCCGTTGCTGTTCCCGAGCCAAATCTGGGCTCTGCTTCAGACCGCTCACCGTCGCCTTCAATTTCAGGTGCGTGATTCTCGGTTTGCTGGGTGGGCCAGTTCTGATGGCCATTGACAGTGGCTTCGAAGCGGCCATTCCAATCAGGCATGACCCGCTTGATACGATCTTTAATCGGCGGATGGGTGGCCATCATTTGGCTAAACCCCTGCCGTACGCCTTGACCGAAGAACAGGTGGCTGAATTCCGCCGCCTGTGTCGCTTGCAGGTGAGAACCCTGGCTGTGCGAGCCGATTTTAACCAGCGCATTACCAATCCCCTTAGGGTTACGGGTAAACTGCACCGCAGAGGCATCCGCCAGATATTCACGCTGCCGACTGACCGCCGATTTGATCAAATTGCCAAAAAAGGTACCCGCGTAGCCGATCAGCATTAGCACCGCCCCCAGTGCTAAAACGACAGCGCCTGAGTTGTCGCGTTTTCCACCGCCCACCCGTCGAAAACGCATACTGCGCAGCAGTGTACCGCCCAATAAGCCAATAATCAGGATGCCATGGAGGATGCTGATCAGGCGCATGTTCAACCGCATGTCACCATGCAGAATATGGCTAAACTCATGCGCTACGACGCCCTGCAGTTCATCCCGCGTCAGGTTTTGGATCGTGCCACGGGTAATCCCGATCACTGCATCATTGGTTTGATAACCGGCGGCGAAGGCATTGATGCTCTCCTCCTCCAGCACATACACGGAGGGCACTGGCGTACCAGAGGCAATCGCCATCTCTTCGACCACATTGAGAATACGCCGCTCATCAGCATCACGGGTATTAAGATTGATCTCGCGTCCACCAAGGGCTTCTGCCACTACCCGGCCACCACGCCTTAGCTGACTGCGTTTGAATAGCCCGCCCAGCACTACGACGGCCAACACTGCAATAGCAACGCCAGTGACCAGTTCAATCGAGAGTGCCGACCACATTCCCTGAGCAGAAAGATTGGTTTGTGTAGCGGATTGCTCCCCCATTAAATGCAGCGCGATGGTAATTGCCAGCGTGGTAACAGCAATCAGGGCAAGTACTGCCAGTACCATCAAAACGACCAGACGCCCGGTTTTACGACGAGCGTTATCCTGCGCGGTAAAAAAATCCATGTCGCGTTTTCCCTGAGCTTAGAACGACACCGTCGGCGCCGCTTGAATCTGGGCGCTGTCTTCAAACTCTAACAACGAGGCATCCTGCCCATGGCCGAACATGCCCGCCACTGCTACCGGCGGGAAGCTCTGCCGATAGGTGTTGTAGTGCATCACCGCATCATTAAATGACTGCCGCGCAAAGGCCACTTTGTTTTCAGTGCTGGTTAGCTCTTCTGACAATTGCTGCATATTTTCTGAGGCTTTTAGATCCGGGTAGGCTTCCATGACCACATTGAGCCGCCCCATCGCCTGTGTCAGCACGCCCTCTGCACCGCCCAGGTCTGCCATGGCTTTGGCACTGCCTGGGTTTGCCGCGGCCGCTTTTAGCCCAGCGGCGGCTGTATTACGAGCCTCGATGACCGACTGCAGCGTCTCCCGTTCATGGCTGAGGTAACCTTTTGCGGTCTCTACCAGATTAGGAATCAGGTCATGCCGACGCTTAAGTTGCACTTCAATTTGCGCAAAGGCGTTCTCAAAGCGATTTTTCAAAGACACAAGTCGGTTGTAGATACCGATGACGTAAAACGCGATAACGGCGATGATCGCCACAGTGATGATGATAGTGAGCACTATGGTTCTTCCTTATAGTAGGCATTCGTCAGTAAAAGCCGGTCTATGAAAAGCTAGACAATGAATGCCTAGCTAGTGAAAAAAGTAGCCACCAAGTTCAATATCCGACGTTCACACATCACTTTGCAAGCTTAGGGAGAAAGGGAATGTCGACATAGCATTGCTCAAGATCACCTTTCTCATAAAACACTGTGATCGTATCAGTACCTGCTCGAAACGATTATCGAGCAGGGTCTGAAGCTCGCCGCCGGTATACTCTGGGACTTAGGTGAACCTAAAGAACAGGCTTGCAAACAAACGACAACAACCACACATTGCACAGCAACCAAGGCAGAATAAAATGACGACTCCTGAAGAAAACAGCGTCGATAATGAAGCCATTCATTGGGATCAGGATATTAGCTACGGCCAGTACCTGGATCTGGAACCTTTGCTTGCTTGCCAAAATCCGGCTTCTGATGAACACGATGAATTACTCTTCATCGTTATCCATCAAGTATCGGAGCTATGGATCAAACTTTGCCTTCACGAAGCTCATGGTGCCGCAGCGCATATTCAAGAAGATAACCTGCGCCCTGCTTTCAAGATGCTATCGCGGGTTTCCAGAATTCAGGAACAGCTTATCAAGGCCTGGGAAGTGTTGGTCACCATGACCCCCGCCGACTATGCCAGCTTCCGAGACAGCCTTGGCCAAAGCTCTGGGTTTCAGTCCTATCAATATCGGGAAATGGAATTCCTGTTGGGTAACAAGAACGCCAAGCTAATCGAAGCCCACAGATCAAAACCCAAACACTACCAAAAACTTCAGGAATCCCTCCACTCGCCCAGTCTTTACGATATCGTGCTGCAGCTGCTTGCCAAACGCGGTTTCAGCATTCCGGAAAGCAAAACCCAACGCGATTGGAGTATCCCCTACACCGCCAGTAGCGAGGTGGAAGCGGTCTGGACGGAAATCTACCGCAACAGCGAACAACACTGGGATTTATACGAGCTTGCTGAAAAATTGGTGGATGTCGAATTCAACTTTCAGCGCTGGCGATTCAGCCACATGAAAACGGTCGAGCGTATCATTGGCTATAGACGCGGCACAGGCGGAACGGCTGGGGTGAACTATCTGGTCAAAGCGCTGGATCTTCAGTTCTTCCCGGAACTGTGGAGTGTTCGGACGACGATATAAGCACTTGGCGCGCTGCTGCGCACCCAGTTTAACTACCGTCTTGATATTCAAAACAGCGACATACAATTTTTCGGAGCAGCCATATGCCTGTAAGCCTGGATAGTGTTCGTGAGCGTGACCGCCAAGACCCATTGGCAGACTTTAAAAGCCATTTCGCCCTGCCTGAAGGCGTGCTTTATCTTGATGGGAACTCACTGGGCGCTCAACCGAAGGCCGCCAAACAGGCGGTCGATGAGACTCTGGATCAATGGCGCGACCAACTGATCAAAGGCTGGAACCAGGGCTGGTTCGATGCTCCGGAACGCTTGGGCAATCTGCTAGCCCCGGTGATTGGTGCGCAACGCGGTGAGGTAAGCGTCACTGACAATATCACGCTAAATATCTTCAAGCTGCTGGGGTATATCCTCGGCCAAGGCAAGGAGGGTCGCCAGGCGGTTCTTAGCGAAGGCGGCAACTTCCCGACCGATGGCTACATCGCCCAAGGCTATTGCCGGATGAGTGGCGCCGAGCACCGCTTCCTGCCCGAAGGAGGCAACTTGGCCGAACACCTCGACGGTGTAGCCGTGGTGGTACTGAGCCAAGTTAATTACCGTACTGGCAAATTACGCGATATAGCCACCACCACGAAACTGGTGCACGACCACGGCGCGGAAGTCATCTGGGATTTGGCCCATTCCGCAGGCGCACTGCCCATTGATCTAAACGGTTGCGGTGCTCGCTACGCCGTAGGCTGTACGTACAAGTACCTTAACGGCGGCCCTGGCGCGCCAGCTTTTTTATACGTGCATAGCGATCACCAAGACAAAGGTTGGCAGCCGCTTTCCGGCTGGCACGGCCATGCATCGCCCTTCGCTTTTGAAGCGGATTACACCCCAGCGGGGGATATTTCCCGCTTTCGCACTGGCACCCATTCGGCACTTGCCTACGCCGCTCTGGAAGCCTCACTCGCCCTATGGAGCGAGGTGGACATGCAGGCGCTGAGAGAAAAAAGTCTGGCAATGAGCGACCTGTTTCGAGAGTGTTTAAGCGATATTTTTACCACTCATAATATTGACGATATAACCCCATCAGCCAGTGAGCGCGGCAGCCAGGTATCACTGGTGGATAGTCAAAACGGCTACGCTATCGTTCAAGCCTTGATTGCCCGCGGTGTGATCGGCGACTACCGGGAACCCGGCCTAATGCGTTTTGGTTTTACCCCGCTGTATCTCAGTTTTGAAGATGTTTGGCAGGCCGCCCAGCACTTCCGCGAGGTAATGGAAAGCGGTGAGTACCAGGATCCGCAGTTTCATGTGCGTGATGCCGTTACCTAATAGAGGTATGTTATGACTGAAATACCCCTGAACCTCGCCTACTCGCCGAGCCATTTCGCTCGGGATTTCGAAGCCACTTTAACGCGCCAGGCAGCTTTAGGTATCGACCTGGTGGCACGCCACCAGCCGATTACCCTGCGCTACGGTGAAGATCCGGCGGCCCGTCTCAACCTGTTCGTCCCGGAAAGTACCGCGGGCCCCTGGCCATTGATGCTATTTATTCACGGCGGCTACTGGCAGGCGCTGGATAACACCGCGACGGACTTTCTGGCTGAACGCTACCTGGCCCGTGGTATGGCCTTCGCCTCCCTGGGTTACGGCTTAGCACCGGAAACCTCCATTAACACCATGGTGAGCCAATGCATTGAGGGGATTGGGGCGGCATGCAACGCCCTCGCGGATAACGGTGGCGTGTGGTCTATTGTATTAGGCGGCCATAGCGCCGGTGCCCAGCTAGCCTACTGGGTAGCCACCAGTGGTGATATACCCATTGATAAGTTGATACTGGTTAGCGGCGTTTATGACCTAACGCCATTGGTGGATACCTACGTTAACGAAGCGCTGGAGCTCACTCCACCCCAAGCGCTTGCGTTAAGTCCTATATTTGCCGATTCGAGCAAACTACCCTCATGCCAAGTGGTGATCGCCGAAAGCGATCCGCCCGCTTTTCGCCAACAAACACACGATTTTGTTGCAGCGTTAAAAACTAGCCATATCCAAGTCGAGCTCGTGGATATAGCTAATTGCGATCACTTTGATGTGTTAGATGCTCTATGAGTTTGAACAAACAATCGGCAGAAGTACGTACAACAATGACCAACACTAAGCGGTCGAATAACGTAAAAACAGTATCACCCACCCTGTCTCAACCGTGAAGCGCCGCCTCTATTTCCGCGACGTTGATTTTTCTCATCTGCATCATTGCGTCGAATGCGCGTTTAGCGGCGGCAGGGTCAGGGTCGGTAATGGCGTTAATCAGTACAGCAGGCGTTATCTGCCACGATATTCCCCATTTATCCTTGCACCAGCCACAGGCACTTTCCTCGCCACCATTGCTAACAATGGCATTCCAATAGCGATCCGTTTCGGCTTGGTCATTCGTTGAGACCTGAAAAGAGAACGACTCATTATGCGCAACCCCAGGCCCGCCGTTAAGCCCAAGGCACGGAATGCCCAACACGGTAAACTCGACGGTCAATACATCCCCCTGCTTACCCGATGGGAAGTCTCCCGGTGCATGATGAACCGCCCTGACAAACGAATCAGGAAAGGTATCAGCGTAAAAGCGCGCTGCCTCTTCTGCACCACCATCGTACCAAAGGCAAACAGTGTTCTTTGCGGGGGTTGCCATATCACATCTCCACTAAAAACATAGTGTTCATCAAGCCCAGTGAAATATTGGCTGAACTTACCAAGTCTCTTCAGAGCCCGGCGGCCCTAAATCAATCTGCCTATCAGGGGCAATATCCAAGACGCCTTCGATATGTTTTAGCCGTTCCGCCGTGGCATCGTCAGCCGAGCCGGTAATGCAACCGATCTCCTCCAGCACCTCCTGGATATTTAATCCTTCAGCGCTGAGACGTGTGGCCATTTCATTTATCGGTTGATCGCTGGAAATAGTGATCAACCATAGCGCTACCGCTGACATCTGGCGTACCTCCCTAGTAAGTGCACTGGCCGGCCTGAAAGGAGCGCCTGCCCAGTGCGTCGCCCAACATCAAGGCGCTTGTACCAACCCAGCTCCCACGCGGGATTCAGGCGATGGCAGCTCTTGCACCGAAGCCACTAGCTGTTGCCACAGTTTCCTTCCCCGTAATGAGGCATCAGACTGTGCCCACAGTGCCGCGCAGCCTGCCACGTGTGGTGCCGCCATGCTGGTGCCACTGATCGTCTTATGGCGAGTGGGCCGGGGCCATGAGGAGAAGATATCGCGCCCAGGCGCGGCAATTTCGATCTTGCCATGATTGGAAAAGCTGGAAGGCTTCAGGTTCGGATCGAGAGACGCCACCGACATCACGGTAGGCGAGTTGGCAGGCGCCCCTGTATTGGTTGCAGAATTTCCCGCTGCAGCGATAACGAGGCACCCATTACGCAGCGCCGCTTCACCAGCATGGGTGTAGGCGGCCTGCACCGGGCTCTGGCTGCCAAGCGACATCGAGATCACCTCACAGCGGTTGGCGATGGCCCAGTTTAGGCCAGCGAGAACGCCCGCCCCGGTACTGCTGCCCGAGTTGGTCAGCACCTTGCCGACGAAGACCTGCGCCTCATACGCGATCCCGTAACGCTGAGTGTTTTCACCGGGCGCCTGGGGGCCACAGGCCGTGCCGATACAGTGAGTACCGTGCCCGTTAATATCCTGCACCGGCTCCCCGACGAATGAGCGGGTAACGAACTCCCTACCCTCGAAATCCGGGTGGCCAAGATCCATCCCGGTATCCAGAACGGCGACTTTTATACCCGCGCCACTCCAGCGACTTTGCGGCACCTTACAGCGTTTTAGCCCCCAAGTTGGCCGAAGGGCGTCCTCTTCAAGGTTCTCTTCGCCTTCTTCCAAATCCAGCTCAACGCCAAGATCACGAGCGATGGTGCTGGCTGCCCGCAAAAAACCCCGTAGATATTCAGAATTTTCAGAAAAGGCGAAATACTCTGGCTCAATAATTTCGATGGGACTATCCGCTGCAACCTTACCCAGCGCACTCATGCCATGCTGCTGCAGGGCATCGCCGCCTACCAGTGCCACTCCAAGCTCCGGAAATACCATTGCCTCAGCATCTCCGGCATCTTCCAGGCTAACGGCTTGATCGGTGAAATCCCGCGCATCAGCGATGCGAAATTTCTGGGCTTTTAGCGACTTAATGCCTTCTTCTACCCGCCCCTCACGATAGCTAATCAGAAAGCGCCCGGTTTCAAGGCAACTGCCGCCCCGCTCTAAGGCCGCCAATAGCAATTTTTCGGTGCCGCATGAAACAGTGGCGAGTGACTCACCCACTGGCGTATTGCCTTTACCTTTACCTGTCGGTTTTTTCGCCATCGTAGACATCCTTTTCATTTAGCTGTTAAGCGATATGGAATAGGTGAATCATAGACTCCATGCAAGAGAAAGCATGCCTAGCTATGCCACACCCACCATTTCAGCTTAACGCACCTGATATGCTTCGCCAGATCGATTTCAGGCTACGGCCCTTAAACATACAGGGCGCTTAAACGAAGGAGGATAGATCATGGCCGTTATGGGTTAATCTCAGTAGGGAGGCACTCGTCATCGCGGAGTGTTAGCACTTCGAAACCAGAGGATGTGACCGCTACCGTATGCTCCCACTGAGCAGACAATTTCTTGTCACTGGTCACCACCGTCCAGCCATCCCGCTTGGTTTTTATCTTGGCCCTGCCCTGATTAATCATAGGCTCGATGGTAAACACCATCCCTTCTTTCAACGCCAGGCCTCTGCCTCTCTTCCCGTAATGCAGCACCTGCGGCTCTTCATGCATTTCGCGACCAATGCCATGGCCACAATACTCACGAACGACAGAGTATCCGTGTTTTTCGGCATATTGCTGAATTGCGTAGCCTACATCACCCAACGTGGCACCGGGCTTAACCACTTGTATTCCTTGCCACATGGCCTCGTAGGTTTTATCGACCAGTCGCTTGGCATAGGGAGTCACATCGCCAATCAGATACATCTTGCTGGAGTCAGCAATAAAGCCGTCTTTCTCCAGGGTAATGTCGACATTGACGATATCGCCTGTTTTGAGTATTTGCTTCTCGGATGGAATGCCATGGCACACCACGTGGTTGACTGAAGCATTCAATACGTACTGGTAATCGTATTGCCCCTTACTGGCCGGGCGAGCCTGCAATTGATCGACGATATAGCGCTCAGCCCAATCGTTAATAGCCATGGTGGATACGCCGGGCGCTATCCGTTGGTCGAGATGACTGAACACCAATCCGAGTAGCCGTCCGGCTTCCCGCATCAAACGCAACTCCTCCTCGCTTTTTAGCGTCAGCTCACTCACCGACCACCTTCCTTACTTCAACGTCGGCTTGCTTCATTTGCTCACGCATGATGTCAGAGAAGGTCATTCCCGGATTGGCCTCAGCCAGCATGCCCACCTTTATCCAGTACTCTGCCTGGGCATTGATTGAGCGCACCATGACAGTGCTTGCCTTGCGAATATCCTCATGCAACTGGTCATTGATCTTAACGATACCCATCACACCACCTAATATATGAAACGAATATGAAGCATATACGAATCATATATCGCGTAACGATTGGCGGCAAGGCTACCTGATTACGTTGTTACGGGGACACGTTGGCCATAGGTTCCAACGCCAATACTTCTTTGCGCAGCACAAGCTTCGGCTTCTCTAACGAATCGCGCCACTGAACACACTCCTGCTGTTGCTGCGGGTCGTTATCGGGGCTTGCGCCAAAGGCATCCAGCCAGGCCTGACGAGAACACAGGTCTTGATACTCCCCGAGCAGGCGCTGGCGGTGCTTCAATTGGGACAGAAACGGCTCAGGGGTCTCTGGATTCAGATCAGCCAGGTAACGAATCCGCTTCACGCCCTTCCGCAGTTCATGGAACCCGGTGTCATGGGTATCCAGCGAGAGTGCCGCCAGGTCTTCATCGTGGCGTGCGATACGCTCATTCAGTACCGTACGGATACGCTTTGGCGTAAGTTTCGAAAGTGCCTTGCCAACGTCATCGGAAGCGATAAAGTGCTGCCATGCCTCCATCTCCTCAGCATACGCCGGTGCATTTAACTGCTGACATAGCGCCTGGAGGCGTTCCCGCTGGCAAGCCTGGAGCCACTGCATCAATCCCTGGCGACTACCAGAAGTGAGCGGCGGGGGCGTCTTGGCCATATCCTCCAGAAACACATCAATATCACGCAGGTCACTGGTAGCCTGGGCACGTTGCTTGAGCCGCTTAAGCATCTTTTTCAGGCCAGGCACTCGGGTAATGGCGCGCACGGATTCACCCACTGCCCGGCTACGACGCAGATTGACCCGGTACTGGTGCAGGAACTCAGGATCAACACCTGCGATGACACCAGCTTCCAAGGTACGGATCATCTGATACTGGTGCTCCAGCATGTCACGAATGCGGCTGGTAGTGTCGTTATTGCGTTTGGGTGGTCGGGGGGCAAGGCGCTGAAAAAGAGGATAACTGGCCGCTTCCGGGGTCTGGCACCCTGCCAGCTTGGCTCCGCCCTGCCTCACGCTTTCCCAGGAAGAGCCGGACAGCGTGAAATGCAGCACGCTCCCGGTGGGCAGCGAATGCGGCGCGGTCTTGTCGAGCCAACGAGCCAGATCATGCAGCGCCGGGTTATGCCCAATCACCAGCACCCTTTCGGCTTCATTCGGCAGCGATTCGAGCCATGCCTGCAGCCCGCCACCATCGAACGTGTAAAGGTCTTCATCGAAGTGAACCTGATTGACCAGGGTACGATCAGGCAGTTGCGCTGCGATCTCGTCGAAGGTTTCCCGCGTGCGAGCCGCTGTACTGGCGTAAATCCCGCCTTCTAACGCTTGCCAGTGCTGCAGCACATGCGCCATCGCCGCTGCCTGACGTTTACCACGCTTTCGCAACGGTCGTTGATGGTCGGTCATATCGCCACTGGGCTGCTTAGCCTTGGCGTGCCGCATTAGGTATAGGTGCCGCATGGATTCGCTCCCAAGCACAGTGTGATACGCAAAGTTTAGTACACGCCCATCTTCTAGGAAGAGTGCTGACGAGGCTTCACCACAAACCAACTGGCCAACACCAGGCTACCGAATAGCGTGTACACCACCGCAAACACCCACTCTGGAAAAGTGAAATAGAGCAGGCTGTGCAGCCAGTTCTGAATAAACGAGCCCGAATAGGTGACGGCGCCTGCCTCTGCCCTCAGCGCCATTTCCCAGGTGGTTAACGGGCAAACCACGCCAAGCCAAGCCTGAACCACCACATAACCTATGGCGCATAGATGTACGATGCGGAAGGTTTTATTGCGAGCCCACCGCCAGTTGAAGAAATAGCCTGCGTAAATTGTGACCAGGCCTAACACCACGAAGGCCACAAACAGCACGTGGAGAATTAGAAGAATGTCGGCGAGCATTAGCAGCAGTGAGGGGGGCATAGGAAAATGCTACTTGTTACCAACGGGTGAATCTGGTGCTTCGACAACATCGCTGCAGACGACGACTTGGTTCCTCCCAGCGCGTTTGCCAACATAAAGCATCTCATCCGCTCGTTTAATTAAAGACTCCAGATCGGCTTTCTCTGAATCGGTAGCCGCCACGCCAACGGTGACGCTTGGGCGCAGTTTGCCCATCTCTTCTGTTAACGAAAGTTCAGCCACCTTCTTTTTCAAACGCTCTGCTACCATTTGCGCATCGCTCGAGCTGGTGTCTGGGAGTGCGACAACAAACTCTTCACCACCAAAACGTCCTATCACATCCGTTGGGCGCAGCGATTCTGCACAGACTTCGGCAATCTTGGTTAGCACCCAATCCCCATGGCTATGCCCCCAGGTGTCGTTAATGTGTTTGAAGTGATCCACATCGATCATAAACAGGCTGAATGGCACCTTGTGGGTTTGCGAGTGCTGCAACAGATCTTTAGCCAGTTTTATAAAATGGCCGCGATTATTCAGGCTGGTCAGCGCGTCCTGCTCAGCGACTACCCTCAGCTGTTCTTCCAGTGATTTTCGGTGCGCGATCTCTTTGTGTAACTGGTGGTTATTCTCTCGCTCTTCTTGAAGCAGTGCATATTGCTTACGCTGCAGGCATTCCAAGCGCAGCAGGGCGAAAAACCCTACAACGCTGCCCATAATCAGCAACAGTGCGACCAGTAGCGTCGCTATCGGGGCAAGACTTGCGAACAGCACCGCAGCCACTAAAAAGCCAATATTTAAATAGAGGCTGGCCGCTGTCACGACTGTTAGCGGATTGGGAATCAGAAGATAAAACGCCATGGTAGCCACCACCACCGCGGTGATTTGAGTGGGGAGGCTTTCGGGTCGTAGGGGGACAATCAATATAATGCCCGTGGCAAATACCCACAGCGGTAAGGCGTGCAACCAAGCACGGTAATCATTGCCACCCCAGCGCCGCACAACGAGTGCCACCAACAGGCAAATGCTCACCACCACTATTCGCATGGTAAGCAGCAGATAGAACTCCCTGGTAAGGCCCAGCAGGTAGTAATCCGCAATCGCGAACATGCCAAAGACACATGCCGCAACGCCCACAGCAAAGCTAAACTCAAGCCGCACGCTTTCCTGGATAGAGCGGCGATACATCAACTCACGGCTGGCATCGCAAAACTGCCCGGTTAACCCATGCACCTGATACTGTTGTTTCTGTAATGGCACAGCCCCACACTCCCGACGTCACGTGGCAATTTTTCTTATTTTATCAATAACGCGATACCACTCACCTCAACATTCAGCAGGCGTAACCGTACGATAGCTGGCCGTGGCCTTTTCCAGCCCTTGCTGTAATGCCCGAATGCGCGATTCATGGGCAGGATGCGTAGAAAGAAATTCAGGGGGCTGACCACCACCGCTAGCAGCCATGTTGCGCCACAGGGTCACGCTCTGCTGCGGGTCAAACCCCGCACGGGCCATAATTTCCAAGCCCATCAAATCGGCCTCCTCCTCATGGGTGCGGCTGAAAGGCAGGCTAATGCCCAGCTGGGCACCGATACCCAAGGCCTGCATCAGTTGCTGGTTGCCAAATTCCTCTTCCCCTAATAACCCCACCACCAATAACACGGCTTTAATGCCAAGCTGCTGGGTAAGCCGCTCATTGCCATGATCCGCCAACACATGCCCCACCTCGTGCCCAATCACCGCCGCTAGCTGGGCTGGCGTCTCGGCCACTCGCAGTAGCCCGCTATGCACCCCGATGCGTCCACCCGGCAGAGCAAACGCATTGGGGGAAGCATCGTCAAATACCACCACTTCCCAGCGTTCAGGGAAAGCGAGCCCTGGGTAGCTCGCCTCAGCGCCAGCCACCACTTTTTCGGCCACGCACTGCACCAATTGATTAGCCTGCGTATCGCGATTGATCGGCTGGCTATTGCGTAGCTGATTACAGGCATCTTCCCCCATGTCAGCCATTAACGCGTTCGGTACTAACGCCAATTGGGAGCGCCCGGTGGGCGTTTCCCCACAGCCAGCCAAAGAGGCCAGCAACATCAAAAGGAAAAGAGGTAACAGAAATCGCCGATGCATCGGATAGTATCGCCTGGATTAAGAAATGTGCAGTAGAGTGTAAGGCGCTTCGCAGGCGTGGCGCTCGTTGCGTTCATCAACGCTACCCAGCCCAAGGTGCCGGTCGTTATCGTAGGCTACAAACAGGCGGTCATGATCCAGCCCAGTACTAAGCTATAACGAGCCTTCCGCACCTTATGGGGCGGTAGATACCGTCGATGACCTCCCCGTTCCAGTGGCGGGGAGGCACGCCTATATCGCTGTGCTGCAAGATGCTATGCGTTAAGGCTGCAAATCATTCAGGCGTTTGCGCTTCGTCACGCATCACTTCGAGGGAAGTGATTTCAATGGTGAGCGCATCACGCGTTGCTTCTAACTCACTTACCCGATCACCGACTGCTGAAAGTTGGTTATTGGCCTCTTCTATCTGAGTATTTAGCGCTTCAAGGTCAGCTTCAACCTGACTGCGGGCATCTTCTGCCTCTTGACGAGCCTGTTGCGCGGTATCGCTGGCGGCTTCGGCCTCTTCAATCTCGGCGTTGAGCGCTTCAAGGTCTGCTTCAGCCTCGCTGCGAGCGTCTTCTGCGTCTTGACGAGACTGTTGAGCGGCATCGCGGGCGGCTTCGGCCTCTTCTTTCTCTTTTTCTACCTCGGCGTAGTTCTCATTCAGCTCTTCAAGGCTGCTCTGCCGTTCGTCGACCTGCTCATTGAGGGTCTCCACTTCTTCTTCGCGGGTTTCACGCTCGCCCCGTAAAGCCTTCAAATCTTCTTCAGCGTGGGAAATATCTGCTCGCGTCGAAGCTAGCTCGGCTTCAGCATCAGCTTGCTCAACCTCAAGGGCGCTCATTCTCTGCTGCAGTGTTGCTAAATCAAGCTCCGCGGCTTCAACCTCAGACATCTCCGCCTGAATCTGTTGATGCTCCCGCTCGGTTTCAACCAGACGCGCTTCGAGCGCATCCATACTGTCTCCCCGCGACCCAGCAATGGTGTGCGCCACCACGGCCCAGACCACCGCAATAATCGCGATGACCAAGAGCACCTTTACCCGGTTATCGCTCAACAATGCTATCGTTGATGGTTTATTTGTCCCTGTCATTGGTGCAATCCTCTCGCTTAAGCGTTATCGCTAATATAGCAGCTAACGTATCTACGTCAGCAGGCCGTCATCTGCCCCGTTGTTAATATGGAGGAAAGTTTTTGATTCGGCTAGAAACGGTCATTCAACACATTCATGTACCTGAAGCCATGGCTCCGAGGAAAATTTTTCCAATAGCAACGCCTGGCTTAGATACCCCCCCTGCCTAGATCCTTTCACCCCAGGGGTTTTAACGCGCTGCGCAACCGCTGAGTCAGGTGTTCAGGTTGGACTGCATTCAAAGAGACGGAGTCAGATTTTTGAAAATGACAAAACTGAACGATGGCTTCCACAAAAGCAGTAACGACTCTATGTTCATCAAAAGGGTGTGGCTCGAAATATAAGTTCTTGATCTCTAAGTGACTGGTTTTGCGATGGACTTTACAATCCATCCGGCCAACAAATGCATCGCGATAAAGTAGCGGCAGGCAAAAGTAACCATACTGACGCTTGGCTTCGGGCACATAACATTCCAGCTGATAGTCGTATTGAAATAGCGCCCTGAGCCGCTCCCGCTGAATGACACTGTTATCGAAGGGGGAAAGAATCAACATTCGCTCTTTCAAACGAGGAAGAGGGCGTTCGAGCGCTCCCCTTTCCAATATAAATACATCGCCACTGCTCACTTTCACTCTCTCTAAATCACCCTGCGCTAACCTTTCATTTACCAGGGCATTCACAGCTTTGCGTAACTCTGTATTGCGGCGCAGATAAGTCAGCCCTTTGAGTGAAGCAAAGCCATGGCAGCGTAATTGTTGGTCTACAAGATGCGCTGCAAACTCCTCCATGGAGGGCATCTGTAAATTTACGTTGGATGGCAATACCCGCTCGGTTAGATCATATGTCTTTTGAAAGCCGTCGCGGTCGCTGACCATCAGATCGCCTTGCATATACAGCTGTTCAAGTGCCTTTTTGGCTGGCTTCCAGTCCCACCAGCCTGCGCGTTTTATGGTGCTAGCCCCTACATCTCGAGACCGCAGCGGGCCATCTGAACGTATGCGAGCCAACAACTCTCCCATGAGCTTTTTATCAGGTGATCTAAACCAATGCGTTTGCCCGCTTTTGATAGCGTTTTTGTAGGGCAAGGAAAAGCGAAAATCGGTAATGGGTAAAAATGCAGCCGCGTGCGACCAATACTCAAAAATGTCTTTATTGATCAACAGCTGGTTCAGCATGTGTGGCTCAAACCCTGGTACTCGGGAGTGAATAACATGATGATGGGCTCGTTCCACCACAGATATGGTGTCTATCTGAACATAACCCAGGTGGTTAATCGCTTTACGGGCACCGGCTAAGCCACGTCCATAAGGCTTATTCTGCAGCAAACCTTGCGCAGCCAGAGCAAGGCGACGTAAGCGCGACAGCTCTTGTGGGCGTTTAATTTCAGTGATTGTCATACTTGCCTCGAAGCTCGTCATTAACAGTACAAGTTTGCACTTTACCCAATGGCTACACGCCTAGAAGCGGCAAGCGCTTAAGCTTGTGGTACTTCAGAGCCAACTCGATGCAATGCCTTAACGGAACCTGTTCGATATTCACACTCAGAGGGAGCACAATAGCTCTCTTACCCTCATACTCAAATTCATCAGGATATATTTCTTTGAACGTTTCAATCAAACATGTTTGGCAGTGAAAAAATACCTTAATGACGTCTGGATCTTTAGGTTTCCAGTCGATTCGAATGGTAGTGCCCCCTTTGACAAGATAACTAGCTTCTCCCCATTTAAGCACTTCTTCGACATCGCCAAGCTCATCTTCAGCAGCTACTGCCAGAATGAGTTGTCGCACGCTCTCAAGCTGCCACCGTGCGCCTTTCGGGTAGCTTTCAAACTTAGCCTGAACATCTGGATTCACGTTAAACTTACTCCAGGGTTAGCAGCGAGAGGCATAAAATTCATCTATCACACCAAACCGAAAGGCCATCGTTCCACGATAGTCTCAACATGCCGGCTCCCACCATTCTGAGTTACGTCCATAGTGTCTAATTACATCAACCTTGCTTTCAGCATGTTGAGTCACTATCAGTTAGTCAGATTTAGCTGCCAATAGCCAACGTCGTGCCATTGATCGAACTTAAACCCTACCTTTTCAAAATGGGCCACTTTTTTCATGCCCATTTTTTCGTGCAGTGCGACACTGGCTGGGTTGGGAAGCGTTATGCCGCCCATCACCGCATGTATCCCGCCCTCTTTGAGCGTGGAAAAGAGTGTTTCGTACAGTTTTACACCCAAGCCCCTACCGTGCGCCTGATTGGAAAGGTAGACGCTGACTTCAACTGAAAATCGATAGGCGCTTCTCTCTTTCCATTTGGTAGCGTAGGCATAGCCCACCACAGCATCATCTTCCACTGCCACCACCCAAGGCAAACCGGCCCCCTGAACGTTTTCAATCCGGCCTTGAATGTCTGAACCCAATACTGGCTTTTCTTCAAATGAAATAGCGGTATTTTCGATGTAGTGGTTATAAATGTGCGCTATGGCTTCCGAATCACCCTCTACGGCATCTCTGATCATGGTTTATTCCATTTATATTCTGACGGTTTAGGTTCACTGATGAAAAATCGACTTCCGCTTTCTGAATCAGCTAGGGCGCCTTTAACGCTAAGCAGGCGTTACCCGCACCGCGTTGCCAGAAACTCGCCATTGCCAACAGGTACAGTGCACGTGGTGAAATCAGGATCTGCCGATACCAGCGCCATAAAATCAGCCATTTCATCTGCATGGGAAGTGGCGTTATCCACCACAAGCAGTCCGCCCTTGCGTAAAACTCGCTGGATATTCGGCCACCAATTCACATAATCAGAGCGCTTTGAGTCTAAAAAGAGCAGGTCGAAACAGGCATCATCCAGCCTCTCTAGAAAACCACCCGCTTCCCCTCGATGCTGAGTGATGACATCAGAGAGGCCTGAGCGCTCAAAATTTCTCAAGGCCATCTCCAGCTTGAATTCGGAGAGCTCAACGGTGGTAACGTGCCCACCAATCCTCTGCACTGCCTGAGCCAGCCACAAGGTGGAGTACCCATTCGAGGTGCCAATTTCCAGCACTCGTTGGGCATCAGTTGCTTGAACAAGTACCGATAAAAACTCCCCCGTATCACGAGTGATATTGAGCATTCGTCTTGGGCGTTCAGAAATGGCAGCATCGTTTTGTTGGCCAAATTGCTCAAGTTCCGCTAGCAGTTCTTGAAGGGTTTCACTCACAGTTGTCTCCCGATACGAACACATCCAATTTACCGTCTTTTGCTTATACAGGCCGCTTAGCAAGCAGCGCCCAGACACCCGCTGAAGAGAGTAACGTTCCGCCAACCAAGTTGAAGCGACGCTGGGCACGACGCGATGCCAGCATCTTGCGCACCGACGTTGCGAATACGGCGTAAAGAGTGGCATTCAGCGTTGCCAACGCCACAAACGTGATCGCAAGTATCCACAATTGTTGCCCAGCATCGGCGTTCGGGCTGACGAATTGCGGCAAAAAGGCGACGAAGAAGATAATGCCCTTCGGGTTGAGCGCAGTAACGAGATAGGTATTGGTGAAAAGCTTCCAGCGCGAACCTGATACCGCCGGTGTTACTGGCTGCACAGAGGATATACCGGCACGCAATAGTTTGATGCCCATATAGAGCAGGTATAAACCGCCGATCCACTTGATTACGGTGAACCAAAATGCCGAGGTGGCTAACACCGCTCCCAGGCCAAGCAGTGAAAAGAGCAGCGCCGTTGAATCACCCAATGCCACCGCAGCGACAAGCGGAATATTGGCGCGCCTGCCTTGGGCAATAGAGTAGCTGACCACGGTCAAAATCGTCGGCCCAGGAATAGCAAGCAATGCCACTGACGCCAGGGCAAAGGCGAACCAGATTTCAATAGACATGGAAAGCTACCTCACAGGTTGTTAATGCTAAGTTAGCATAAGCTCAACAATGATTGGAGTGCTCTGTGAGGTGCTTATTCCGTCAATTTAAAATACTTAGTTATTTGCTTGCGCCTTTTCCAACTGCTGCGTTAAAGCTGCATCTAACAGCTCTAGCGCCTTAGCGCGATTTGTCCACCAGTCCGTTGACCAGACTCTAAACAGTGACCAGCCCAATCCTTCCAATACGCTCTGGCGTACCTTGTCCCGCTCACGGGCATAGGCTGAGCTGTGGTACATAGCGCCATCACACTCAATACCTGCCAAATAAACACCGGATTTGTCCGGGTGAACAATGCCCATATCGATACGGTAGGCAGAAACGCCGATTTGCGGATGGACTATCCAGCCTTTCTCTTGCAGGCCTCTGGCAACAGCAATCTCAAACGGCGATTCAAAGTCACCCACGGAGCCATGAACGGCAGCGCCGAGTGCTGAAGCACCGCGCTCCGCATATTCTAAAAAGTGCTTGAGATCTGCCACGGCCCGGGCCGAGGTGCGGGATAGATCGATACGCTCCGGGGTCAGAGTGGAGAACACCACCATTTCTGAGCGGGCACGAGTCATAGCCACGTTCAATCGACGCTCACCACCGTTACGGTTTAGCGGGCCGAAGTTCATGGTGACGTGACCGGCCTCGTCTGGGCCGTAGGTGATACTAAACAAGATCACGTCCCGCTCGTCGCCCTGTACCGTCTCCAGGTTTTTTACGAAGACCGGCTCCAGCTCGTCGTCGGAGAATGCCCATTCGATACTTGGGTCTTCCCCGCGGGCTTTATCGAGCAGGTCTTCAATCAAGCTCTGCTGCTCGGTATTGAAGGTCACCACCCCAATGGACTGACGGCACACCGCTTCATCTTCCGAGGTTAGCCGCCTCAAGATCTCGTCTACTATGGCCTTCGCTTCCCCTTGGTTATGGCGTGCTTTACCACGGGCATAAAACCCTTCTGGTCGCACCAGCGAAACGCCCTTGTCCGGGTGTACCGGGGCTGGAAAGGTCACAAGTGAGTTTTCATAGTAACGGCTATTGGAGAACGCAATCAGGCTCTCGCGGCGGGAGCGGTAATGCAGATTCAGTACCCGCTGGGGGATACTAGAGCCCATAAGCTCATCAAGAATACTCTCAAGATCGCCCTCACCGTCAACATCGCCATCCGGGTCATCATCAGAGCGGCCAAAGAAGTTCGTCGGCGGCATCTGTTTGGGGTCGCCCGCCACGATAACCTGTTTGCCCCGCGCCAGAGAACCGACCGCATCCCACACGGTAATCTGCGAGGCTTCATCGAAAATCACCACGTCAAACAGCGCCTGCCCTGGGGAGAGGAACTGAGCGATGGAGAGCGGTGACATCATTAAACAGGGAGCCAGGGTGGTAATCGCATCGGGAATGGTTTCCATCATCTCCCGTACCGGCTTATGGCGCATTTTTTTCTGTAGCTCATGGCGCAGCACGCCCCAGGAGGAGCTTTTCTGGATACCGTCCTGATCGGGAATCTCCCCGGACAAACTCGCCGCGATGTATTGGGCCGTCAGCGCGCTGAAGCGGGTATCCAGCTCGCGGAAATGTTGAATCGAGGCCTGATGCTCAGGCGATGAGAAGGTGCGCAAAACCTCATCTTCACCAATCACTGCTGAAGACCACCAGGCACAGTAGGCCGCTTCGAAAACATCCTCAACCTCATCCGCTGTTACGCTGCCCTGCTCAATGGCTTCTACCAGCGGGCCAAGCTGGCAATCCAACGCCTCAGAACGGCGACGCATCCAGGCACACCACTCTTTCAGCGAAATATGGTGGTCGACAATCTGCTGGCAGTGAGCACTTAACGTCTCCAAGGCAGGCACTTGAGTATCCAGACGCCCATCCAGCGTTGAGCCGATCAGCGTTTCAAACTGCATTTTAAGCGCCGTAAATGCCTCAAGCGTCGCTTTGAAGTCATTGATCACCCGACCTACGGGAGCCTCCGGCGCCAGCAGGTCGTTGGCATCATAGAGCAGCGTACGAATCTTACCCCGCAGCATCGCCAGCGACTCGGCGTCATCAGCAAGCTTGCCCACCGCTACACGGGCACGAGAACCCAATAGCTTCAAGGCGGCCATAGCATCGGGGTCAGAGTTATACGCGTCCCAGCCCCGTAGCCCTTTCAGTACGCCATCCAGGCGATCAATATGGCCGCCCGTTTCGCGCAGCTGCATCAGTACGGGGATATCGTTATCTGGGTTTGGGGTGCCCTGAGCACCGCCTGCGCGCATCTGCTTGACGACGCTGCGCTTGGCAAACCAGCTTTTCGGCCACCAGGTTTCGTTGGCCACCGCCCAGGTTGGGCCAAGCGCCGCTGCATCCAGCGTTTGCCATGCCAGCGGCGCATAGTTGCAGCTCAATTTTTGCTGGGTAGCGATATAGGTTTTAAGCTGAATGACCGCTTCTTCCAGTGCATCCAGCCGATCAGGCGCATCGGGTTCCAGAGCAAAAGAGGCTTGCTGGCGATAGGCATCCAGCAGCACTTGACCACACTCCGCCACGGCGGAAAGCTTGGCCAAATTTACCGTACCCAAGCTAATCCCCAGCGCCTTCTCCAGGGCTGCTAAATCCTGGGACATTTTGTCGGCGCTGGCTTGGAGCTGGCGGGCAACACTGACCACCTCTTCCTGCCACTGAGGCCGCCAGTCATGATGAGTGATAGCCCTTAGCGGGTGATCGACAAGATTGCCAACGGCCTTCGCCTGCACGCTCAACAACGCCGCCATTTCGCGTAAATATTCTAGCTGTTTTTCGTCGTGTATCTCACCGTTGGCCCAGCTTAGCTTTACCTTAGCGGCGAGCTCTGCATCGCGTATTTTGATACCCATCGCGTAATGCGCCGTCAGCCCATTCCGGTGGCGATGATGTAAGGCATTCACAACGCGGTTCAAACGGTCACGCAGGGTTTTCAGGCGCTCGCCCTCCGCCTTCCAGTCGCTTACCGATGTCTGGGAAGCACTATTCCAGGAAGTGCGTAACTGATCCAGCACATCGGCTTTCTTCGCTTTGTTGGAGTGCAGCTCCAGGCAGAACTGCCCAAGGCCGATTTCCCGCAGGCGACGATGTACCACTTCCAGGGCGGCAGTCTTCTCGGATACAAAAAGTACTTTTTTGCCCTTACCCAGCATATGGGCAATCAGGTTGCCGATCGTCTGGCTTTTACCGGTACCCGGCGGCCCGATGATGACAAAGTCTTTACCCCGATCGGCGGTGGCAATCGCCGACATTTGGGAAGAATCCGCAGGCAGAGGTGTCAGCAAATCTGCCGGGGTGTATTCCCGGTCAATATCCTTGGCATCCACAAAGCGAATATCGCTTTCGTAGGGCTCGCGTGGGGTGTCGAGAAGATGCTTCACCACCGGGCTCTCCTTAAGCGCCTCGGAGCGATCCATCAGGTCTTTCCACATCAGATACTTGGCGAACGAGAAGTGCCCAAGCACTACGTCTTCCACTACCTCAAACCCAGGCACTGCCTTAATAGCATGGCGTACCCGGTTCCAGATACCGACCACGTCGACGCCACTCTCATCTTCGGGTAGAGCGCCTGTGAGGCCGTTAATGTCGATGGCAAAATCTTTCTTCAATAGCTCTAGCAGCGTGGTGTTGAAGCGCGGTTCGTCATCATTGGCGACCATTTTCACGCCGCTACGTACCGACTTTCGCTCTAGCGATACCGGTAACAGAATCAGTGGGGCACGGTAACGGCGGCTGCCTTTGTCATTCGGTTTCCACAATAAAAACCCGACCGCCAGAAACAGGGTATTGGAGCCCCCTTCCTTCAGCGACGTTTGCGCTTTGCGGTAAATTTCCACTGAGCGCTTTTCTAGCTCTTCTTGAGTGAGTTCTACCAGCACCTGCTTCTTGGCCAACGCATCGCGGGAATATACATCCTTCAGATCTTCACCCGTTCGCTGGCGATGAATATCCTCATCCTGATCTTGCCCCTGAAGTCGGGGGAAAGGCGCAATAGAAATACGCGCCCCAGTGGCCAATAAATCTTCCAATGCGCTGGGGTCACCGCATACCAACGGCAGGCTACTTTTACTCGGTTTCTGGTTAAGCAACGGGTTACGCGCAGATAGATCCAGCAGCTTACGTTGCCAGCGCTCCAAACGGCCACCCGGTGAGTCTTCAAACACCTCCTGTTCCATATGCACGGTTGCTGCTGGCAACTCGGGGGCGTCTTCCAAAAGCGGCTCGAAAGTGTCAGCTACATTGCTGGCTGCAAAAACGTTTTCTGACTGAGATTTCAGGCTAATGGGGTTGATGCGATGGGCCCGTGCCCGGCGAATATCCACCGCTGCGATAAACTCGTGATCCTTGGCCAACGACACTTGCTTATTGCCCGCCTCAACCGCTTTGGAAAAAGGCGGCGCAGGATGCTGGGTGGTGTAGGTAGTCTCGATCAGAATGAGTTCTTGCAGTGGAATACGCTGGCGAAGGGTTTCTGCCTCATCGACCACCACACTGGCAAGATCCTCTTTTTCCAGCCACAGCCCTACTAGCGCATGTCCTTTAGTAAGCACCACCAGTGGGTTCAACTGGGCCTGCTCCAGCGCTGCTGCGAATAGCAAGGTGGTATCTAGACAGGTCGCCACCCTGGCGCTTTCAATATGGTTGGGGAGGCGAACTTTCTGGCCATTACTCTCAAAGCTGGCGGGCGGCAGCGCGTAGCCTAGCTGCATTTTGACAATGGCGGTGTAAATGGCCGAGGCCATTAGCCATACCTGCTCGCGGCTGTTGGCCTCATAGCCATTAATCTGGTCGGGCTTGCCCGCCTTGCGCAGAATCTGACTGGCATGGCCCAGCAACCGATCCACCGTCGGGTCGTTGGGCGTACAAAACGCCGCCAAAAGCTCTGGCATATAGCCAGCCCCGCCCCACTCATTACAGGCCAACAACTCCACCGGAACTGCGTGCTCAGCCAAAATTTCATCACCCTGGCGAACGCTAAGCGTCACCGAGCCACGCATGGATTCCGTTAACCCCAACAGGAAACCACCGTCTAACTCAAGATCCCGATCTTTTAAAGAGAGCAGCCCACCCGCTGCCAACCGATCCACCGTCCAGGTCTTCTGCTTCACAAACCCAGGAGACGCCGCCAACGTCAAGGTAAGATCAGAGAGTGCCTGCTCTTCATTCAGGTTCTCGATCTGAAGCTCCCGCAGTATCGCAAACGCACTTTGATGGCAGGCAAAGTTGATCTTTTCCACTAGCGTTGCGTGGATCTTGATGATGGGTGATTTCTGGTTAGGCATGGGCTCTCTTATTTAAGATTAAAGCCAGTGGTCGCTCAGGCGTGGTCTATTGGGCCAACTACGGGTGAGGTGATGGGTAGCCGGCAATAAACCGACTATTACCGATTTAGTGGTCAGCTAGGTCATTAATGGCTAGCCGCTTGCCCATAATACAGAGACTGTACTCCCTACCATCCATCTCGGCTATATCAGGAAGGCGCCCCCACTCATGGTAACCAAGAGCCTTTAGCAGCCGAATACTCGGGGTATTATGCGCAAAGACGTAACCGACCAGAGTACGTAAACCCAGTTTTGGTGCCATATTCTCGGCAGCCAATAAAAGCCTTTTGCCTAGCAGCTTACCCTGATGCTCTGGGGCGATATAGATGCTCAGCTCAGCCGTATGCCGATACGCGGGTCTGCCATAGAAACTCTCAAGACTTACCCATGCAACGACCTCTTCGTCCTGTTCATACACCAGTAGCGGACGGCTCTCAGGTTGATGTTGCCGAAACCACTCAAGGCGCGATTCAACGCTAACCGGCTCTGTATCCGCCGTAGAGGATCTTGTTGGGATAGCTGCATTGTAGATATTCACAATTCTGGGCAGATCTAGCTCTTCCGCATGCCTAAGCTCCATTGAAGCCTCCATAAATGGATACGGGAAACACAGATTCAAGTAACACAGTGCTCGCTCTTATCTAGACATCGGCTGAGAAAGCAGAAGTAAATAAAATTTGATTATAGGTAAGGCACTGCTTTTGAACCGTTAATGCTAAGTTAGCATAAGACTCATGATGATTGGAGTATTCTGCTAAGGGCTCAGCGGCTCTATCTATCACGCTTGCTTTTAACCATCACCATATGCCCAGTTGAACGACGATCCAGCGCTCCGGCGCCAGGAAACCGGCCCAGCGCGCGCCCTGGCATACATTGCGGCTTGGACAACGCCTTACCGAAACATGGGTGGAATGGGTCGAGGAAGTCCGGCTCCCGAATGCCACACGTCAACTTCGTTTCGGCACTTTCAGGCAGCGCCATCAGGTCAACCCCCGCGACTGGCGCAAGACCTTCGGCGACAATGCCTGACTATCCTGCTAAATGTCCCCTGACAAAACGTCATCCTGCTATAGAAGTAAGTGGTTTTCCGCGCTATTGATAACACTGGCACAATAAGACCGTCAGAATCGACGTTGCGTATCACTTATCAAAGCAAAGGAGTTGCAAATGAAGCACCATGAAAAACTTGGACAAGTTGGGCGCAAAAGCTTTTCCCTGCTGGCTCGGCTCGGCCGCTACGAACTGGCGATGCTGCTATGCGTCGCGGTACTTTCCGGTGGGATTTGGGGGTTCATCGCGCTGGCCGACGAAGTTATCGAGGGGGACACCCGTAGCATCGATGAGAGCCTACTGCTCGCCCTTCGCAACCCCGCAGATATTAGCGACCCGATCGGGCCGGGCTGGGTTGAGGAAATGGGCCGGGACTTCACCGCACTGGGCGGTGTCGGCGTGCTAGTACTCATCACATTGGGCGCCCTAGGCTACCTGTTACTTGCCAGACACTATCGCGCGGCCCTCTTCGCCTCAATCGCGGTGCCCGGCGGCATACTACTAAGCACTGTGATGAAGATGGGCTTCGATCGCCCTCGCCCGGATCTCGTGCCTCATGAAGCCATGGTCTACACCGCGAGCTTTCCCAGCGGCCACTCAATGATGTCTGCCGTGACCTACCTCACCCTGGCCGCGCTACTTATTCGCGTACAGCCCGCGCTGAGGCTGAAGGCTTACCTTCTGATACTGGCGATATTACTGACCCTACTAGTGGGCATAAGCCGCGTTTACCTTGGGGTTCATTGGCCGACCGATGTACTTGCCGGTTGGACAGCCGGGGCTAGCTGGGCAGCACTGTGCTGGATCGTGATGCACTGGCTTCAGCGGCGTGGGCAGGTAGAGCCGGAAGAGAGCAGTTCGGGCACAGAATAACTTGGCTCTAGCAGAGCTGAGCAACACAGTGTATGTTGCCCAGCCACCTGGACAATTAACAGGAGCTGATTACATTCACACCAGTCTGCCATTCCGGGTCACTACTCTCGGAATCTAAGTATATGGCTCAGCCTTTTGGAGCGCTCTGGAAGGCAAATAGTCGCTTAGCAAGCAGGCGTATCATATCCCACGATTCAGTTATCAACCAGGAGCGGACTTTTAGAAATTCCGGATGTAAAGTGTAAAGCGAGCGCGTTCAACCACTTTACTACTTTAAAAGATCAGTTTTGTTTTTCTGGATATATAGCTGGGTGAATGACATCCGCGTAGAGATAAAGTAGTGCAGCAAGAAACAGCTGTATCTGGTTTGAAGAGTCCACTCCTTTACAGTAGAGAGCTGTAGCGCGTTCGAAATTGATAGCAAGATTTTCTTTGAGATTAGGAGATTCTAACGCCTCCAGGCATTCCGAAATTCGTTCCTGAATTAGAGCTAGATCTCCGGCTGATCGCCCTTGATTGTCTTTGGGAAGATACATTGGCGAACGTGGTTCTCTATCGTATGTGCAAAGCAGGTCGTCCATCAGCGCCAATCCATCAACGTAGTTGTGAAAATCACTAGGGTTCTTCAGCTGTGAAAAATAGTGCAAGGGAAGAGAGATAAATTCCATCGTTAGGGACTCCACTTTAAAAGCTCAATTACGGCGTCGGCTTTGCTCCCAAAGTAGCCGCATGGCTCTCGGAGTTTATCGAAATGGTGGGTATAATTGTCGTTGAACAGCAGTTCGTACTCAGTCTCGTTCAGATCTGGGATCAAGAATTCGCTTGAACCCTTTAGTCCCGAACCAGCTACGGTTACTCCAGCTCTCCCAGCAGTACTCACATCGAAATTCACTCGATAGACTACTGGGTAGAAAAACTCAAGTATTACCCGATCAGCGACTCTTCTTAGATCGTTGGCGATCCGGGGTAAAACTGTTCCGTCTTTTTCCTTTGCCAAAACACCTTTCCTAACAGCTAGCCGGTGTTGGAGAAAAAACTTGTCATGTTCATCGCGATCCTGCCATGGTTGGTAGAGATCCATGTAGATCAGCAGCGGATTAGACGACTTGGGATTACTCTTTCCGTAAGGGTAAAAACTCTCGGCGACATATACATAGTGCTTGCCTTCATATAAGTGCCGATTAATTGAAAGGGTTAGAAATGTAGTCGCCGAATAGTAAGTCTTTTTCATGAATCATCTCCTTTTGTGCTGTCTAATCCAGTACAACTTCAACTACTTATGATTATATTATCAATCAGAAATTGTTGTCACATATCGCCTTAAATGTGTAAGCGCCTTCAATAAGGTTATAATCAGCCACATTAGCCTTTAATATACTTAAATCATATATAGCCAAACCAAACAATATCGTTCATCGGAAAAGTTGCATTACATGCACAACACCTTTTCCAACCTAACAACTTTGAGTCACCAGCTACCCCACCCGCCCCACAAGCGTAGGTTAATTTTCTTCAATCTGCCATGAGCGAAAAATGATTTAATGCTGATGTAACACCGCACTTTAGATGAAACAAACCTATCTCAGAATTATAATTTCCCACTCAGACAAACACTTACACCCAAAGCATAAGACTAGGCAGTGTCTACAAAACTTGGGGAGATCCATTAAGCACTACGAAAACAGGATGTTCAGTCAATTTTTATTATTATTTTTGACTATGCTGCTCATTATTTCATCTAATACCGTTCTGACATGGAGAGAGTCATTCCAGTGCACAAGATTAACCTTCCACATCATGCCGGCATTTTCATTTTGACTTTTAGAGATTGCACAGTGTTCGCTCGCCTCTTAGTTGTTTCTAAAGCTCTATATCGAACCGTTCCAATCGAAATTTTTCGAAACTTCCGCTCTGGGTCGAGCCCCGACTGTAAATTAACTTTAGCACATGACGAGCATGAATTGAGCCATTCTTTGACCTCCACCTGATGGAGGAACATGCCATGAACGTTTTGACTGGAGTGTCTCCTGTACACCTACACCTTGGAATAAAGGCAGGTTAGTTGGGCAGAAGGCGCCTCTGCGTCTTCAAGATATCTGGGCCATACGTGTTCGCCTACAGCTTGCCAAAAAGACGAGAGACCTCGCCCTCTTCAATTTAGCCATCGATAACAAATTACTAGGCTGCGACCTCGTCAATTTACGAATACGGGATATAGCTCATGGTGAGTGCATATCCCCAAGAGCCATTGTGATGCAGCAAAAGACACATAGGCCCGTCCAGTTCGAAATTACCGAGCAGACTCGTATCGCTATTATCGACTGGATACAGCTGGCTCAGCTCCGGAGTGAGGATTTCTTGTTTCCCAGCCGAATCAATCGCGCAAAGCATCTTTCAACGCGCCAATATGCCCGTATTGTGAAAGCCTGGATCACCGAAATACGTCTAGATGCGTCAATGTATGGCACGCACAGGATGCTCCGTACAAAAGCTTCGCTGATATACCGTCGCACGAAAACCTGAGGGCAGTGCAACTACTCCTGGGTCACACGAAGCTGGAAAGCACCGTCAGGTATCTAGGGATAGAGGTAGATGACGCGTTGGAAATGGCAGAACAGACAGAAGTTTGATGAGGATAAACGACGGCCTATTTCGGGCCGTCGTTGTCCGGCCAGGATCGGACGTTTAGGATGTGTTGGTATAACGCTGGAGATGATCCGCCCCACTGACAGGCAACGACCGCCGACAGGGGCCGTGCCGGTTGGTTTATTAGACGTAGCTCGACTTCTGCGATAGATAGTAGACGGATGCTTTTCTTGAAACTCAATCCGGGACGTCACCGTTAGCCAGGCCATTAGTTACCTAGTCGCAGGGCCACATGCTGTAGCAACATAATGGTTTTCCCATCGACAATTATCCCTTCCTGAATCAACTGCAAAGCCTTTGCTAAAGGCAACTCCAGTACTTCTATGTCCTCCCCCTCTTCTTTCAGACCACCTCCTTTGCCTATTCTTAATTCCGCATCGTAATTTGCAATGAAGAAGTAGAGCTTTTCAGTGACCGATCCAGGGCTCATAAAAGCTTCAAAAACCTTTTCAACATGCTGAATACGATAGCCAGTTTCCTCCTCCACCTCGGCACGTATACGTTCCTCGGGCGAAGCATCATCAAGCAAACCTGCAGCGGCCTCAATCAACATGCCATCATGGCCATTGACGAATGCGGGGAAACGGAACTGACGCGTCAGCACGACAGTGTGTCGTTCGCGGTTGAATAGCAAAATGGTAGCACCATTGCCGCGATCATAGGTTTCACGGCTCTGCCGCTGCCATACGTTGTCATGGCGAAGATAGTCGAAGGTCGTTTTCTTCAACACGTACCAATCATCGGACAACACTTTAGTTTCGATGATTCTGACCCGGTTCTCGGTCGCATTCATTTCCTTTCTCTTTGGCATTATGATGAAATTCAGCTTAGTATGCATTATCGTGCATTATCAAGCTATTTCGTGCATAACGAGGTACGTATGCTGACACGTCAGAGGAAAAGCGAAATCTTGGCCCAGCTCCAACGCGATGGCCAAGTCATTTCCAAGGCATTGAGCGAAACATTTGGCGTCTCGGAGGATACGATTAGACGTGATCTGCGGGAGCTCTCTAGCGAAGGGCTTTTACAGCGTGTCCATGGCGGCGCACTACCCGCCTCGCCTGCAGTAGCCAGCTTCGCTCACCGACAGTCGATCGAGTCGGTGACCAAACGCGCCGTCGCCGGAGTCGCAGCCAAGATGGTGACCCATGGTCAAGTAGTGATACTAGACGGCGGTACTACAGCAGTAGAAATGGCACGACAACTACCTAAAGAGCTAGTAGCTACAGTCGTTACCCATAGCCCCAGCATTGCTGTTGAGCTGGTTGGTCACCCTAAAATTGAGGTCATTCTTATTGGCGGGAAGCTTTTCAAGCACTCTATCGTTACCGTGGGCACGGCGGCGATAGAAGCGCTCTCCCACATTCGTGCTGATGTCTACTTTATGGGCGTGACCGGCGTGCACGCTTCTGCCGGTTTGAGCACAGGAGATCTTGAAGAGGCTTATATGAAGCGCGCGCTCGCGGCTCATGCTGCCGAGACGGTGGTACTCGCATCATCGGATAAACTTAACGCCGCATCACAGTACATGATCGGTGACCTCTCCCTCGCTAGTACAATTATTGTTGAGAAAAGTACCGATGTTTCATTGACGAATCCACTTGCCGCAGCTGGTGTTACGATTATTAGCGCTTAATCAATGACAAGTGTAATGAAAAGTGAACCAGTAAGGCTGTATAGATGACTGCTTTGGGTCGACCTGTGCTATGTAGTGTGCTCAGCACCAGGCATGGTCTGAGCCATTCTTTCCTCTCCACCCCTGGAGAGCCACACCATGAACGCCTCACAGTTTTAGTCGTCTGGGTATAAGAGCATGAAGCTACGGCAGGCCATAGCTTCATGTCCCAGCTAGAAGCTCTCCCGGTCACGGATACTGGCCATCGGCGTCGTTGGTCGGATGCTTAGGTGTTCCAGAAGCTGTCAGCGGTTTGAAACGGTCAAACTGAACCCAAAGGGTCATTCCGCCGGTTGCCACCAAGATGGCAGCGAGCGGCAGTCCGGCGGGATTCAACACCACATGAAACGCCACAATCACCGCTATCACAGGCGCAAGCAATGCCAACCCTAGTGCAGGCGCTCGATTGCTCAGCAACAACGAAGCGCCAATCAGTTCGATAACTTTCATCAAGGGCCAGAAAAATCCAACCTCTTTGAGAGCGGCTTCAAAAGCCAGACCATCTACTGATGTTGGTGGGTGGATGAGGTGCGATCCAGTGAATATGTACCAAAACCCATCAATTGCGCCGATCAGGAAGATGCCTCCAAGCACCAGTCTTGGGCCAGTATCAACAAATAGAGTCTTTGCGTTTGGTAGCGAGAGCGCCATCGTGAATTCCTTTCAGCTGTATATTGATCTTTGACCGATACGGGGCCATTATGCTGGGAATTCCGTGTCATAAAAGCAAATAGTATTCATTTAGCATGAATGAAATTCAGATTAGAAACCTGAACCTGAACCTGCTTTTGGTCTTCCGTGTGTTGATGGATGAGGGCAGTGTCAATCGTGCCGCAGAACAACTCGGCCGTACGCCTTCGGCAGTCAGCCATGCTTTAGGTCGGTTGCGCGACCAGCTTGGTGATCCGCTTTTGGTTCGTGTTGGTGGAATTATGCAGCCGAGTCCAAGGGCTCTCGCACTTTACCAAGAGATACAGCCGATCCTCGCCCGGATTGAACGCGCCGTGCAGCCGCCAGCAGAATTTAATCCCTCGAAAAGCACACGTATTTTCAAAATAGCCGGCCCCGGCTTGGACATTGTGGCCACAGAAGTTGTCAGAAGGATGCACAGAGAAGCACCAAACTCCGGCCTTGCATGGCAGCCCTTGTCAAAGGAGACCATGGGTCAGATCGTCAGTGGCGAAATAGACATTGCTTTTGGGAACGCAAACTTCCCTCTCCCGGCAGGATTGAAGGCTAAGGCTCTCCCCCCATTAAAACGCTATGTCTTCGCTCGTCATGGACACCCAGCTTCAAATGACTGGACAACGGAAAGTTGGATGAGTTGGCCTCATGTCGTTGTGCGCGCTCCAGGTGCAACACATGGAACCGTAGAAGAGCGGTTCGACAGCTTAGGTCTGAAACGCCGGATTGGGTTACACGCTGCCAGTTGGTCAGGCATTGGTGCGGTCTTGAACAATACCGACATGCTGGGTAATTTTGTCGCGCTGTGTCTACTGGGAGGCGCTCCGGGTGAAGATATTCAGGTATTTGAGCCTCCCGAACCCTTGCCTGACGTGTCTTTTCGGGTGATGTGGAAATCAGAACTTGATGGTGACCCCGCCACCCGGTGGCTATGCAATATTGTTTTGGCGACATTCGATGCGCTAATCGATGAGGCTGACCGACGCCTCGCAGCATCTAACATCATCAAGCCACGCTAAAGCACCTGTTAGGGTTCTGTTGCAAAATTTACGGGCGACGAGTAGTGGGGTTGGTGACCTCGTCAATTTATGAGTTCGGGTTTATAGCCCATGGCGCGTGCATATTTCCACGAGCCATTGTGATGCAGCAAAAGACACATAGACCTGTCCAGTTCAAAATTACCGAGCAAATTCGCATCGCTATTATCGACTGGATACAGCTTACTCAGCTCCGGAGCGAAGATTTCTTGTTTCCCAGCCGGATCAATAGCACAAAGCATCTTTCAACGCGCCAATATGCCCGTATTGTGAAAGCATAGGTCACTGAAATAGGTCTAGATGCGTCAATGTATGGCACGCACACGGTGCGTCGTACAAAAGCTTCGCTGAGATACCGTCGCGCGGAAAAGATTGAGGGCAGTGCAACTGTTCCTGGATTCGCGCATTAGAGTTATAAACTGATAATCATCCATAGTAATTTTCCTCATTCACTACAATAGTCTATGGAGGTCAGGCCACCATTGCCAAGCACTTTCCAAAACTTTGGCTCCGCCTGTTTTCTTTGATGCAACTCGATCATGAAAGTCTTCCATATTTTTTTCGAGACCCATACCTTTCAAAATCTTTTATTCAATCGAGTCATTTTTCTAACATGTCAATAAAATCAAACCAATCGCCGTTCTTAAAAATATAATTTTCCTTCTCCCCAACTTCAGAAGCACCTAGGGTAAGCATATAATTCACTTGACACAAGCCGTAACAATCATCTATAAACTTCATATAAATAAAGCACTTATCGATTATTTTTTTAGAATAGATTGTTACCAATACAGCTACAACACTACTACCTGTAATGATGTAAAACAATAATAAAAAAATTAAAACATTCCCAATCTCAACCTCGCAAAATGATATTAATCATTACTAGGATTGACGATAATTAATTGGACTACCACCCGCGTTAGCAACTCTACCAATATAAGCTAACACTCTTTAATCGGCCAAGAGCGGGTGTTTAGTGATTCAAAGTGTAAAAGAAACCTTCGTATTCTCTGCAGAATGCTGAAAACTGGCAGTCATACTAAGATTAATTTTCTGCGGCGCATATACGCTAAACATTGTCGAACAGACACTAGAAGTAGACTAGCTAACCCGGCGCAGCAGGAGCTCAATAGTCTTAGCCAAGTGCACCCCGACGTCCATGCCGAACGCTTAGACAGCAATGTCAGGGCGGCGCTTTTCAGCTGTGAGAGAGGCTTAGATAGTTGCTTAAAACCATATGCTCTCGGACTTGACAGTCGGAGCAATTCAGTGCGCGCACATCCAAAAAAAACAGTTGACAAGCTCAGACAACCAATACTAACTTGAATCTGTAATTATAATCTGCCTTCCAATATACCGGAATATATCAAAATCTAATATAACGAAATATTCCAACAAGGAGACTCATAATCATGTTCAAACCCCTAACCCAACTCGGTACCGCTGCGTTCGCCTGTTGCGTATTTGCCAGCGCAGCTCAGGCCGATAAACTTCAGGATGTTCTCGACCGCGGATATCTAATTGCGGGAACCGGAAGCACCAATTCGCCCTGGCATTTCATGGATGCCAATAATGATCTCGTGGGATTCGACGTCGACATGCTTCGGCTGATCGCCAAAGGCTTGTTCGATGATTCCGAGGCGATCGAATTCGTCAACCAATCTGGCGATGCGCGAATCCCAAACCTCGCGACCGACAAGGTTGATGTGGCCTGCCAATTCATGACAGTGACAGCCGGCCGCGCGCAGCAAGTTGAGTTCACGATCCCCTATTATCGTGAAGGCGTGGGCCTGATGCTGATGGCAGACGGCGAATATGCCGATTACGATGCGCTGAAGGCGGGTGGTAGTGACATCACAGTATCGGTACTGCAGAACGTTTATGCTGAGGAAATGGTGCATGCCGCCCTGCCCGAGGCTACGGTCGACCAGTACGATAGCGTCGATCTGATGTACCAAGCGCTGAATTCGGGGCGCGCTGATGCAGCAGCGACTGACCAGTCATCATTGAGATGGTACATGACACAGAATCCGGATCGCTTTTCCGACGCTGGATACGGCTGGAATCCCCAAAGCTATAGCTGCGCGGTCAAGCCCGGCGAGCAACGCTGGCTGAACTTCGTGAATTCGGTTCTGCACGAAGCGATGACAGGTGTTGAATTCAACACCTATGCGGCTTCCTTTGAAGAGTGGTTCGGCGTGCAGCTCGACCCGCCCCAGATCGGTTTTCCGATCGAGTATAAATAACACAAGACATCCTGGGGCGATTTATGGACTACGATTTCAATTTTGCAGCGGTGTGGCGAGACTTTGACATCTTGCTCTCCGGCTTGGGACTGGGGTTGGTATTAGCCGTGATATCCATCGCGATCGGTTGTCTGATCGGGCTGTGTTTAGCCTTTGCGATGCTATCGAAAAAAAGGCTCATCCGGTGGGCTGCAACAGTCTATGTCTCGGTATTTCGAAACACGCCGATCCTAGTGTTAATCCTCTTTACCTTCTTCGCCCTGCCTGAGTTCGGTATTAACCTTGGCAAAATTGAAAGCTTCATCGTCACGCTTTCGGTCTACTCAGGTGCTTACTTAACCGAGGTCTTTCGTTCTGGCCTCGTCTCGTTGCCCCCAGGGCTTCGAGAGGCCGGGCTGACAGTCGGATTGACCGAGTTCCGAACCAAGATTTTAATCACAATTCCGGTCATGTTCCGTCGCGTTCTGCCTGCGCTCGGCAATAACTTCATTTCTCTGTTCAAGGATACCTCGCTCGCTGCGGTCATTGCCGTTCCTGAGCTTACTTTCTACGCCCGCAAGATCAACGTGGAGACTTTCCGTGTCATCGAGACTTGGCTGGTCGCAAGCCTTATGTACGTTATCGCCTGCTCAATCATTGCCGCAATTCTGCGGCGTACCGAAAACCGTCTGGCGATCCCGAAATAGGTGTCCGAATGGATATAATGCAAGCCCTTGATGCCATCTGGTCGGCGCGTTGGCCGCTTCTAGATGGCTTTGGCAATACAATCCTAATTTCAGCTGTGTCGATCCTGCTGGGCACGCCCCTCGGCGTCGGCGTCGGACTGATTCTCTCATATGGAAACAGAGTCTTACGGTTCGTCGTACGCCTATATTCCGATTTCCTGCGTGGCACGCCGGTCTTCGTACTGATTCTTGCCTGTTTCTATATTCTATCGATAGTAGGAATTCAGCTTTCAGCCTTTCAAGCAGGTGTCTTCGCGCTCACACTATTCTGCTCATCGCATGTCGGAGAAATCGTTCAAGGCGCCCTGAAGACCATCCCCAAGGGTCAGACTGAGGCAGCGAAATCTGTGGGACTGACATTTTTTGGAACGTTCTTCTCAGTGCTCCTTCCGCAGGCACTTCGAATGATCCTGCCTACCTGGGTGACCACTGCCACTGAAATTGTGAAAGCTTCGACGCTGCTCTCGGTCATTGGCGTGGTCGAGTTATTGCTGGCGACGCAGCAAGTGATCTCCCGCACATATCTTAGTCTCGAACTCTATTTCTTTGCCGGACTTGTCTTCTTCCTTATCAACTTTGCGATTGAAAAAGCCGGACGCTTCGTCGAGCGCAAAGTCTCGCTGCCCAACTGAGGTTCACATTGACTATTCCCGTTCTAGAAATCACAAATCTGCATAAAAAATTCGGCGAGGTCGAAGTGCTCAAGGGCATCGACCTAACCATGCAAAGTGGTAATGTCGTGAGTCTGATCGGCTCGAGCGGATCAGGAAAGACAACCCTGCTCCGCTGCGTTAACCTGCTGGAAGACTACGAGGATGGCGTCGTCGCTGTTGAGGGGGAACAGATCGGTTACAAGCAGCACAAAGGTCGGCGCATCCGGCTTAAAGAAAGGGAAATCGCCCGCCAGCGCGCCATGACCGGCATGGCTTTCCAGCATTTCAACCTTTTCCCGCACATGAGCGCGATACATAATGTCATGCTGGGTCTGATCAAAACTCGCAAGACCCCGAAGGACGAAGCCTACGCTGCCGCCGAAGGTTGGCTGGACCGTGTGGGCATGAAGAATTGGAAGGATCATTACCCGGGCCAACTTTCCGGTGGCCAACAGCAGCGCGTCGCCATCGCCCGCGCGATCGCCATGAACCCTGTGCTCATGCTCTTTGACGAGGTGACCTCCGCGCTTGACCCGGAATTAGTCAGCGAGGTACTGGCAGTCGTCAAGGATCTCGCCTCCGATGGCATGACGATGCTCTTGGTTACTCACGAGATGCAGTTCGCTCACGACGTGTCGGACACAGTCGTCTTCATGCAGGATGGACGCATTGGCGAGCAAGGTCCGCCCGAACAACTCTTCCACAATCCGAAGTCAGAGCGTCTAGCGGCATTCCTCAAAAGTTCAAAGTTTTGAATAAGGGTAAAACATGAGTATTAAAAGATACGGTGTAAACGAATCCAAGGGCTCCGGGCGTCAGGCGCTGCCGTTTGCTAAAGCGACAGAGGCCGACGGCTGGCTCTATGTTTCTGGCCAGACGCCGATGGTAGAGGGTGAGGTGATTGACGGTGGAATTGTTCCACAGGCCCATCAGGCGATCAGCAACATGATTTCGATAGTGGAGGCAGCTGGCTATAGCGTTGCTGACATCATGCGAGTAGGTGTCTGGCTCGACGACCCACGCGATTTCTGGAGCTTTAACAAGATCTTTGCCCAGTACTTCGGCGACCACCCCCCAGCCCGAGCCTGTGTTCAATCCGCAATGGTCGTCGACTGCAAGGTCGAAGTTGACTGCATTGCCTTTCGCAAGACGACCTGACCAAAATGCCCTGCAGAGGGCACACCCAACGAAGAAATGGCCGGTACCTGAATGAGCAATGTGAAATCTGCCTCTCCCACCAGAACGAAGGAACGCGGGCTGGAGCGCGCCTTCTTGATCCTCGACTACCTTTGCATAACCAGCGAGCCACAGCGACCCATCGATATTGCAACCGGCATGGGGGCACCAAAGTCCTCAATATACGAACTGGTCGGCCTGCTGACGGCAGCAGGTTTACTGGAACGAACTGACTCTGAAGGACGGGTTTTCCTCGGACGCAAGCTGCACTACTGGGGGCTAAACTATTTGAAGCACTTCGACATAATGGGTCTTGCCCGACCAGTACTGGAATGGATCACGGATCAGACGCGGGAGACATCACAGTTATGTATGCTCGAGCGAGATAAGTACTTCGTAGCGATGATGAACGAGGGTAACCGACCGTTCAGGATCAGTGCTGATGTCGGTGAACGGACGCCCATCCCCTGGACTGCGTCGGGCCGTTTGCTTCTCGGCAACCTTTCGGCGGAGGAGATCTTGGCGCTGATTCCACCTGAGGACTTTGTAAGTCCCCACGGGGGCCATATTGATCCTCAAGAGTTTGTCGAAAGCGTGCAGACGGCCTGGAACGAGCAATTTTTCTCTTTTGACAGCATCGCTGACAATTTCACCCATTGTTTTGCGGCACCAGTTCTAGATGCCGAAGGAATTTGCCAGAGCACCGTCTGCATCATCGCCCCCAAGCAAGACGCGATGGAAAACTATGCTCTTTATCGCGCAACTCTCATTCAGGCTGGAAAGAGATTGTCGCATCTGCCCAATTTTCAGACTCCTAAATTTAAGGCCCAGTTGCGAGATAACCTGACAGCCAAAACTTAAGGAAGTCTTTAGAGGATGAGTAGAATTGTGAATGATCACAAACTTGCTCTTCAGCAATGCCATTACTCTCATGAGATTAGCTGATGCATATCAACGATATCGACACTCCCTCTGTTCTAATCGACCTCGACCGGGTCGAAGCGAACTTGAAACGCGCGCAGGATTATGCCGATACGCATGACCTGCCTCTTCGGCCTCACGTGAAAACCCACAAGCTTCCGGAAATGGCTCAGAAACAGGTAGCTCTAGGAGCGATCGGCATCACTTGCCAGAAGATCGGCGAGGCCACAGCAATGGCCGATGGTGGGCTGACCGATATTTTCTTGCCCTACAACATCATCGGCACTTCCAAGCTCGACAGACTGGTCAACTTACATGCCCGCGTGACTTTATCAGTTACCGCCGATAGCACCGATACAGTCGCGGGTTACGCCGCCCGGTTCGACGCAGCCGAACCCCTGAATGTCCTAGTGGAATGCGATACCGGCGCGGGGCGCTGTGGTGTGCAGACTCCGGAAGAAGCGGTCGAGCTCGCCCGACAAATTAACGATGCACCAGGACTGATCTTCGGCGGGTTGATGACGTATCCCCCCAGGGGCAACATTGCCGAAGCAGATGCCTGGCTGCATAAGGCCAAGGCCGCGCTGGAGTCGGCGGGCTTGCCACCTAAGGTGATCTCTTCCGGAGGCACTCCCGATATGTATCGCGCCGCCGAAGGAACGGCCACGACCGAGTACCGACCCGGCACCTACATCTATTCCGACCGGATGCAAGTCGCTTTCGGCGTCGGGACTCTCGACGATTGTGCGTTAACGGTGAAGGCCACGGTGGTCAGCCGCCCCAACGTAAATCGCGCAGTAATCGATTCCGGCTCCAAGGCACTGGCTGCCGATGCGGTGCCAGCACCGTACAAAGGCTACGGACATCTGGTGGAGTATCCGCATGCTGTGATCATCGCTCTCTCCGAGGAGCACGCGGTCGTTGACCTGTCCGCCTGCGAGGACAAACCATTAATTGGCGACACAGTACGTGTAATTCCGAACCATGCCTGCGTCGTCACCAACCTTTTCGACATGGTCTACCTGGTGCGTGGTGATACCGTCGAGCGGGAGGCCAAAATCACGTCACGCGGAAATCTGCGGTGACCTCATTCATTTAACGGTGGCATTTTCCCATTGGGGATGAGGATAATCTTACAATACTGCCCGGTATGAGTTGACATCGGGTAGGCGCCGGGGTCACCCCCAGCGCCCTCCCACACCACTGGGCTGCCTGTTGCTTGCCAGGCACTATCGCGCGGCCCTCTTCGCCTCAATCGCGGTGCCCGGTGGTATACTACTCAGCACCATGATGAAGCTGGGCTTTGACCGCCCTCGCCCGGATCTCGTCCCTCATGAAGCCATGCTCTACACCGCAAGCTTTCCCAGCGGCCACTCAATGATGTCTGCCGTGACCTACCTCACCCTAGCAGCGCTGCAAAATCAGCGCTTTTTGGGCGTTCTGTAAGGCAAATAGCCGTTTAAAAGCCAGCGTAGAATATTACGCGGTTCAATTACCGGACAAAAAATAACTTTAGTCAAGGCTAACGAATAAGCTTAACCCTATAGAAACAAAGAATTAGCTTGTAGTAGAACAAGGTGCGGTCTATCAGTCACCTTGCTACTTCCTGAGGATTTCATAAGGCCAGGATGAGGCCAGCTTTTACGTTTTAGCAGGGTATTAACTATATACAATGCGCGTCGACACTTTATGCGCTAACATCAGCTCACGGAAGCTGGTTTCATACAGCTTAACGGGTCAACTAATGGATTAATAGAGGCAAATAGCATGAGCAAAGGAAAAGACAGTAAAAAAGACACTAAAAAGAAACCCCTTCTAACAGCCAAAGAAAAGAAAGCTGCTAAATCATCAAAGAAAAGCGAAACCAACGTACTAGGTAACTAAGCGAACCTAACTCAGCACTACCGCTCACTGCTAAGACTAAATAGCAAAATACAGTAGTGTTAGGCGTTGCTTTTGATAGAACGAAACTTTGTTACCTTACATAATTTCAAACAGTCCCTTCATACTCTTGCCTTTCACTTTTAATTGACCACTACACAAACCACGCCAATAAAAACTGCAAAGGTAAGCGGGCATATAAATACAGCCTGGGTATATCAAAATATTGCTCAGGGTATAATGCCAGATTTATATCGGCAGGATATCTGACGGTGTTTTTCAGCTTAGGGAGACTCAGCAGCTGTTGCACCGCTACACGCGGCAACACGCTTGCCCAGCGTCCTGTGTAAACCTTAATCGCCACTCCAGAACTCACCTATATAGCGAATGGTTTCACAAATAAAGTCTATATTTACCTTAAATAAAAAAACGCTCAGGAAAACGAGGTGGAGAGGAAGGTAAACCGCCCAACCACGCTCTCGTAAATCAAGGGCTCGACCTCAAGCGAACAAGCAGGCATGGTGAGTATTATTATCCACCATCAGCGAACCAACAGGAGGTTACTCAAATGCCGCACTCTCTTACTCAAAACCTGTCTCAAAACCTAGGCAGGATGGGGCTATTATCGCTCTTGGCGTTGTCTCCCAATGCCTTCAGCCAACAACAACCGGGGGCAGCCTCCGGTAATGATGTCACTACCGAGTCGTTCCAGGACTGGGAAGTCCGTTGCCAGCGTAATGCCGAGGGCCCGAGCCCTTGTGCGATGTCGCAATTGATCACTCAACCTGACAGCGACCAGCCCTTGATGCAGGTAATTCTCGACTACCCGCCTCAGATCGATGACCCGGTGATGAGCTTCTTCGTGCCGCTGGGGGTACGTCTGGCCCCGGGCTTGCAATTCAGTGTGGATAACGCTGAGCCAGTCCAATTCCCCTATCAGGTATGCCAGGAGCAAGGGTGCCGTGCTGACGTGCCCATTGAGTCGTCGATGTTGCAGCAACTCCGCAGTGGCAATACAGCAACCCTCAGCATGATTAGTCCACGCGGTGAACGCATGGACATAGATATTTCACTGCTCGGCTTTACTGACGCCAGTACCCACATCGCGCCCTGATCTTAGGGGCCTTAACCGACAAATCCGGCTTAAAAGGGCCGGCAAGTCTACTCAGCCGTTGCCAGCAGGCGTATGTTTACGCCTGCTGGCGTGGTGGCAATTACAGAGGTTACGCCTTCATCATAAGCCAACTGCCATCCCGCACCGAGGCTACCCGCTAACACAACTACTGGAACACCCATTTCCCGTGCGCAGCGGGCAATGCCAATTGGGGTCTTCCCTGCCATACTTTGACCGTCTAGCCTTCCCTCGCCGGTAATGACCAAATCGACAAGCTCAAGTCGTTGTCGAAACCCGACCTGGGTCATCACCAATTCAATACCTGGACGCAGCTCCGCCCCGAGAAAGGTGCGTGCCGCGAACCCCATCCCTCCGCAGCCCCTGAACCGGGTAATTCACGGAAGTCATTTCCCAGAGTCTCAGCCACCTTGCTGGCGAAATGTGCTAGTGCAGCATCCAATATGACGACATCTTTTTCGCTAGCGCCTTTTTGAGGGCCGAATACAACACTGGCACCGCGCTCACCGACCAGCGGATTATCTACATCCACGGCGGTCTCAACGATCACCTCAGACAGACGCGAATCAAGTCCATCAAGCTCCACTTGAGCAAGATTGATCAGAGCCGCCCCACCGGGCGACAGAGGTCGTCCTTGGTCATCAAGCAATCTTGCCCCTAAAGCCTGCAGCATGCCTGCACCCGCGTCGTTGGTCGCACTCCCCCCTAGCATGAGTATTATGCGCTTAGCACCCGCGTTCAGAGCGGCGATAATCAGCTCACCTACCCCATGGGTGGAGCTATGCAGTGCCGTGCGCTCCAGAAGAGTCAGGTGCTGCAGACCACACGCTTCAGCCAGTTCAATATATGCTGTGAAATTAATGGGATGCCAGCCCCACGCTGCCTGACGAAGTTCTCCCAAAGGTCCCTGCACCGTCTGTTAATGCCGCTCCGCTCCTGCTCCTGTAGCGTCAATCAAAGCATCCAAAGTACCTTCCCCACCATCGCCCATCGGGCAAGCATCATACTGTGCAGATGGTAAAGCTCTACAAATACCGTCAGTGATCGCGCTGACGGCCTCGCTAGCCGAGAGAGCATCTTTAAAGCTATCTGGCGCTAGGATGATGTGCATCGCTCACCTCCTCTAGGTTCTCCTTAGGATGGCGTGCCGAGCGGCGGGTGCTGTTTCGCAGCATTGGCGTTACCGGGAGCATGATGTGCTCCGTATTAATGTCGATCTGATTGATTTGTGCCATCAGTAGCTCAGTAGCCTTCAAGACCATTAATTCCACCGGCTGTTTCAGGGTTGTCAGGGAATGACTCGGCCAATCAGCCATCGGTATATCGTCGAAACCAATGACCGATACGTCATCAGGCACTGCAAGCCCGAATTCATGCCGCAAGGTATCAATAGCAGCGATTGCCATCAGATCGTTAGCACAAAACAGCGCATCCGGTGGTGTTGAATTAGCAAACAGGCGCCTCGTTGCATGGCAGGCATCTGCGTACCGGTAGTTACCGACCTCCATCGCATAGCAATCCACACCCACATCGGCAAGTCCTTTCAGAAAGCCGGCTTGCCGCTGGAGGTCGGTGGAAGAGTCTGGCAACCCTGCCAGATAGGCAATACGGCGATGACCAAGGGAGGAAAGGTAGTGACCTGCCCAATACCCCCCGCTGTAGTTATCACTGCCGACTTGGCTTATACCATCAAAATTGACAGTACGATTGATGACAACGAAAGGAATACCAAAATTCGCCACCTCCTCTGCCTGGGCGCTATCCATGGTTATCGCCAGCATCAGCACCCCCTCGACTTGGCTTCTAATTATGTCGTCAATTACCGTAGCGAAACCGTTATCTGACGGAGCAAAGAAAAGCTGAAGATGGTAGCCCTGTTGCTGAAAGTAGCGTGACGCCTTTTCCAGCATGACACTGTAGAAAGGATTTTCGAGGCTGTAAGCCACTACAGCAATGGTACGACTCGATCTGGTAATCAGCGAGCGCGCAATGGAGTTGGGGCGATATCCTAGCTCCCGGGCTGCCTCCAGCACCCTTTTGCGCGTTTTCTCCGCCACCTTGGCATCAGCTGAAAAGCTGCGACTCACTGCTGACTGAGACACACCAGCTAACTTCGCCACATCGCGGGAGGTTACGGATTTTCTTTTCATGCATCACGCTCCCAGAGGGCCGTTTAGATTATATACAGCCCGATTCATCAGAACCAAAGGCAGTGACTTACCGTACTCACTCTCAAACCTTTTCAAGAGACCGATACTGGTCGATCTTTTTCACGTAAACTTTGCTGTTATCTAATGCTCCTTGCACTTCATCATCGGTTAGCTCTCTGACCACCTTAGCGGGCACACCCATAATTAACGAGCGTGGAGGGAATCGTTTGCCCGAGGTGACCAAAGCGCCGGCACCTATGATGCAATGATCACCAATTTCTGCGCCATTGAGTAAAGTTGCGTTCATGCCCACCAGTACGCCATCGCCGATTTTACAACCATGTAACATGGCTAGGTGCCCTACGGTCACCTGACAGCCGATGTCGACCGGGTAACCAGGGTCGGTATGTATCACACAGCCATCTTGCAGATTGCTGCCTTCCCCGACGGTGATAGGTTCATTATCCCCTCGTAGCACTGCGCCAGGCCAGACAGAGACTTCGTGAGCAAGATGAATACGCCCGATAAGCGTAGCTTCTTCCATCACCATGGCACCTGGCGCTATCTCGGGAACGTTACCTTCGAGTCGATATACTGGCATTAAGTACTCTCCCTAGAAGCCGACTTGGTCGCCACCTTTAAGTTGAAGTATCTCGCGTGCTTCGTCGGGCGTTGCTATTTCAAAGGAAAGGCCTTCGAGAATTTCGCCTACTTTGGCTACTTGTGCTGCGTTGCTTTCGGCTAACTTGCCCGGAGAAAGCCATAGTGAGTCTTCAAGGCCGACGCGAACATGGCCTCCAATGGCTGCCGCCTGAGCAGCAATCCGCATCTGGTTGCCTCCGGCACCCAGCACTGACCACTCGTAGTCATCACCGAATAAGCGGTTGGCGGTTCGGCGCATATGCATAACATCCTCGGGGTGGGGGCCGATACCGCCCAGGATGCCGAACACACTCTGCACGAAGACTTTTCCACTAATAATGCCGCGATCCATCAAATTGCGTAAATTGTAAAGATGGCCAATATCGTAGCATTCACATTCAAAGCGAGTGCCGTTCTCTGCACCAAGTGTCATGGCCTTTTCGATATCAGCGAAAGTGTTCTTGAACACTAAGTCGCGACTATTCTCAAGATGGGCGCGCTCCCAATCGTGCTTGAGATCCTCATATCGGTTAAGCATGGGAAAAAGCCCAAAGTTCATCGACCCCATGTTCATAGAGGCAAGCTCAGGCTTAAACTCCATGGCTGGCCGCATACGTTCCTCAACGGTCATGTGAGGGCTGCCACCAGTGGTAAGGTTGATGACCGCGTCGGTAGCTTTCTTGATACGCGGTAGAAACCGCTCGAAGACAGCTGGATCTTGTGTGGGCTTACCGTTATCGGGATCGCGGGCATGAAGGTGAAGTATGGAAGCGCCTGCCTCAGCGGCAGCGATACCAGCCTCGGCAATCTCTTCAGGTGTTACCGGTAGGTGTGGCGACATGGAGGGCGTATGGATGGCACCGGTTACTGCACAGGTGATTATGACTTTACGTTTATTAGCCATCAGAAGTTTCTCCTAGTTAAAGTGAAAAAGTTATTTGGTATCGATATGGCGCTGATGAGCCATCAGCGCCATTAGGCGTCGGTCGCGCCAAGCTTGTCGCTCAGCTAGACCTTCGGAAGGTAGCTGTGACCGGCGTTCTTGGCCCAAGGCAGCCAGGGTTGCGGTATCCCAGGGGTCATCATCGCTGCGCTGACGGTCGACATCGCGGTAAAGTGGCCCATAGCGCTGGCCGTAATCGACGACTCCATTAGGCGCATTGAGGTCGATGGTCTCGAAAGGCCCCATAAACGACCAACGCAGGCCAAGTCCGTGTTTAACTGTCTTATCCAGATCCTCAGCGGAAACATAGCCATCGCGAAACAGGCGTAGCGCTTCGTTCAACAATGCGCCTTGCAAACGATTGAGAATGAAGCCTTGGACTTCCTTCCGAACCAGTATCGGGGTTTGCTGAGCCTGTTCCATCAGTTGCATGGTGCGGTTCACCGCTGCTTCCGAAGTGTCAGGTGATGGGGCTACTTCGACGAGTGGAATCAAGTAAGGCGGATTGACGGGATGTGCTACTAAGCAGCGCTCAGGGTGTTTCAGATGGTTTGTGAACCGAGACGCGGCGATGCCGGAGGTAGAGCTAGCCAACACGGTATCTATGGCCACCACCGACTCAAGTTCTGAATAGATACGTCGTTTGGCATCAATGTCTTCTGGCCCACATTCCTGAACGTACTCAACATCCCTCATAGCATGCGCCAGATTGTTTTCTGTCTGGATGAGAGATAGCGGAACCTCAATATCTTCAATTAGGCCAGCCTGAAATAAGTCTTGAAGAGACTGCCGAATGCCGTCTCGGACTTGGCTGAGAGCGCTAGCATCAACATCATAGAGACATACAGACATCCCGCTTCGTGCAAAGACAATGGCCCAAGCCCGGCCAATCAAGCCTGCGCCGATAATTCCTATACGTGCTGTCATGAGGCTGCTCCTATATCAGTCACAAAGACTCAACGTTGGCGCAGACACTCAGCGCCTGGCCTGAAACATTGGAACCACCAGGTGCCGACAGGAACAGAGCCATAGACGCTATGTCGGAGGGTTCAACCATGCGTCGCATAGATATCTTAGAAAGATTTTCCTGCTCCATTTCGGCATAGCTAAGCCCACGCTTGACCGCACGATCTTCAATGACCTTTTCGATACGCGGTCCACGCACGATGCCAGGTAGAATTGCGTTGACTCTCACCCCTTCTGGGCCGAGCTCAATTGCCAAGCTCTTAGTCAGTCCGACGACAGCCCATTTGCTGGCGGCATAAGGAGTGCGGTATGCAAAGCCCAGGCGACCTGCGACTGATGCCAAGTTGATCAACAGCCCCTGGCTTTCCTTCAGTAACGGCGTCGCGCGGTGAGCAACCCGGTACTGACCATTGAGATTGATGTCGATAGTACGGGTCCAGGCGTCATTATCGATCTCATCGATCCCCGCAGTGGGCCCTGCGATGCCAGCATTATTAACGACGACGTCAAGCCCACCCAGAGAGACGACATCTTGGAACAGCCGGTCGACGTCTTCCTCTTTGCTGACATCCGCCACAGTGTGTGAGATGCCCTCCGGCAGCGAGGCCAAGGCCTGGGTGTCGATATCACAAACGTGCACTCGTGCGCCCGCCTCCTGGAAGGCCTTAGCGATTGCTAAGCCGATACCATTGGCACCAGCGGTAATCAGCACTCTGAGGCCATGGCGTGGCGTTAAACTTTCTACAACGGTCATAAGGTTTCTCTCCTTGGAGGGGTTTACAGCGAAGGCAGCCAAGTAGACAGGAAAGGCAGCAGGCTGATAATCAGAAGATTGATGAGTACGATTCCTACGAAGGGCAGTACGGACCAGGTGAGTCGAGCGATACTAATATTAGCTATCTGTGATGCCACGAAGAGGTTAAGGCCGACCGGTGGGGTGAACATTCCCATGGCCAGGTTGACCACCATTATGATCCCGAAGTGGACAGGGTCGAATCCGAAGCTGATCGCAATGGGTAACAGGATAGGCACGAAGATCAGGATCGCCGCTGCTGCCTCAATAAACATTCCTGCAAACAACAGCAGGAGATTGGCCAGGATAATGAACAGTAGTGGGCTGTCGATGGCCGATATTGCGAATTGGGACACCATATCAGGCACCCTTAGCCGCTGAAGCATACGACCATAGAGTCCTGCAGCGCCGATGATGCTTAGCACAATAGCGCTGGTAACAGCCGATTGTTTGAGGATATCAACCAGGCTGCTCAGTTTGATTTCCTTATAGATGACAAACCCGATCAGGAAAGAGTAAGCCACCGCGATGACTGCGGCTTCAGTCGGCGTGAATATGCCACTGTAGATACCGCCCAAGATGATGACTGGCATAAGGATTGCCAGGATCGCCTTGCGCCCCGCCCGCAGGACGTCCATCCAAGAACTCTTTTCGATACTCCCAGCCAAACCATTCGCCTTGGCGAAGAAGTAGGCAAAGATCAGCAGAGTCAGCGTTACTAGGATGCCGGGCAGAATGCCTGCGATGAACATGTCCCCCACGGACACATTGGCAGCTATCCCGTAAAGAATCAGCGGGATGCTGGGCGGGATAATGACGCCGAGGGCGCCGGAGGCAGCTTGGTTGGCGGCGGTATAGCCTCCAGGGTAACCCTTGGCCAGCATGGCCGGTATCAAGATGGAGCCGATGGCAGCGGTTGTGGCTGCGCCAGATCCTGATATGGCCGCGAAGAAAAGTGAAGTGACGATGGCCACCATCGCCAAGCCGCCCGTCATACTGCCGACCAGGGTGTTGGAGAAGTCGACCAGACGCCGGGATATTCCACCGCTCTGCATCAAGGAACCCGCGAGGATGAAGAAGGGTATCGCCATCAACGGGAAGGAGTTCACCGAAGCGATGAGCTGTTGGGGAACAATCAACATGGGTGATAAATCCCCATGCCAAATAGTTATCGCAGAAGCTAGCCCGAGAGAGAGAGCAATGGGTACGCCGATGATGAACAGCGAAATCAGCAGTAGGAACAAGAGCAGTGCCATGGTCAGTTCACCTCCTGCTTGGGCTGATTGTGAATATTGAGTGCCTCATCAAGCAACAGCCCCAGGCTATTGATCATGATAACCACGCCTCCAACGGGAATGGCCATGTAAGGCCACATCATAGAAATTCTAGTACTGGGTGCTGTCTGGCTGGCGACCCGATCCATCAGGTCGTAACCGTGTTTAATCAAGATAAAGGCGAAGAGAGCGGAACACAGGATGATGGCAATTCGCAGCAGGCGCGCCAGTGTTCTTCCAGCGTGTTCCAGTAAGATGTCCACGGAGATTAGTGTGCCCTTGCGATAGGCATATCCAGCTCCGAGAAAGGTCAACCAGAGCATGGAGAAGCGGGCTATTTCATCTGAGAAGAACAGCGGGCTGCCTACGACAAAACGGGCAAATACCTGCCAGAAGATAAGTACCGTCATCACTAACAACAATCCGGCCAATATCCAGCCGATCAGACGGTTAAACTCATCAATGGCTCTGTGGGCCAGTAGTAGATAAGACTTCATGGCTGCCTCATGCGTCGGAAAAGCGCCCGCAGGACGTCGTGTTACCTGCGGACGTTGTGGGCTCAGTATTCGTAATTGACGGCAGCGTCGACCAGATCCTCACCGATGGTGGGGGCCCATTCTTCAAGGACAGGTTTGACCGCTTCGCGAAACGGGGCAAGGTCGGGATGGGTTACGGTCATGCCCAATTCTTCGAGTTGCCCGAGGTAACGCTGTTCTAACTCCTGGCTGGCCTCACGCTGTACCGGCAAGGCAATCTGGGCCGCCTCCATGATGATCGCCTGGTCTTCTTCGCTGAAAGAATTGAACAGATCCAGGCCCATCATCAGTGGCGCTGGCGAATAGACGTGTTGTGTCATGTTCAGGTAGTCCTGAACTTCGTAGAAGTTAACGTCATAGATGGTGGCCAAGGGGTTTTCCTGGCTATCCATAACACCTTGCTGGAGGGCGGTGTAAACCTCGGTCCATGCCATGGGTGTCGCGTTAGCACCCAGTGCTTCCCAGGTATCGACCTGGACGCGACTTTCCTGTGTGCGGTGGTTAATGCCTTCCAGATCGCTGGGTTTCTCGATTGGACGTACCGAGTTGGTGTTGTGGCGGAAGCCGTTCTCCATCCACGCCAGAAACTTCACGTTCATGCCTTCCTCGGCCAGCCGTGCGAGCTCCTCGCCATGCTCGCTGTCTAGAAAGGCATAGGCATGCTCGTGGTTCTCGAAGACGTAGGGTAAGTCAAAGAGCATGAATTCATCGACGAAGCCTCCCATCGGACCGGTGGAGGAAATGCCCGCATCGATGATGCCAAAGCCCATGCCTTCAACGACTTCGCGTTCAGCACCCAATGCGTTGTCGTAGTGGGGCTCAATGGTCAGTCGGCCTTCTGAGAGGCGCTCAAGCTCGTCACCAAACTTAAGAACCCCAATACCCTGCTGTGAGTCAGGGCCGAGCGGTAGACTCACATTGATAACACGTTCTGCTTGTGCAACAGCTTGGGTTGAAGCGGCCAAAGCGATGGCAGCGGCCAAAGATGTGAGCGGAAGAAAAAGCTTCATACAGCACTCCTAGTTGTAATCCAGCAATAACGCTGTGCGTATTGTCGTTGTAGTCTGTCAGTTGCTTCATACGGGCCTCAGCCGTGATTCTGCAATACTGCTCAAGCCCAATTGAAGTTATAGTAGAGAATGCATACGTATGCAAAAATGTTGGAGATATGCCTTTAAAATCTAGTTGTATCTAACTGATTAAAAAGGAATATACTTTAGTATTAGCCGTGAATACGTAGTCATATATGTTTAACAAATACGGGGTTCATTATTAATATAAGCAGAGTGAAGTAATACGCAAGCTTCCCTGGATTACTTTTTAAAAGGTAATCAATAGCTTATAAGCAAAACGTTGAATGAAGGCAGAGACTCTGCCCCCAATACAATACACCCCACTGTCCGAGACAAAATCTGTCAGGCCTGACTAATGAACAGAAACTCATTTCACTGGGATGCATAGTGCGGTGCTCTTAGATTGCTCTGAGTTGTTGCGTCAGCAGTTTATGGGGTTTCGGTAACAACGAGTTAGAATGTCAGCTTTGAACGGTAGCACCCATACAGGAATTTCCTGTTTCGGCCAGAAGCCGCCATTGAGACTTTCCTGATGTAACGCCAACATTCAGCAGCGGCCTTTACGTAGCGAAGCGGAGAAAAGGCCATCCGGTGGAGGGCCGAAGGCCCAGAACGAACTAGAACTAATGGTTAGATTAAAACAATATCCGCACGGCCTGAGCTGCCTGATGGGGAATCAAAACCGTAAGAGGTGGAGCCTAATGAGGTTTCGCGAGCAGGTGCTGAAAGTCGCCGCCACGCTCACCATGCATGCATTGCGGGTGACCTTGCACCTGGGAGCCGCCGCCGACAATTGGTGGCCAACCCTAATGCGAGGAGGGCCAAGATTGGCCGCATTGTCCTAACCGCCACCACGACCGCCTTTCTTAAGGCATCGTCCAGTGGTCGAGGGGGCCGTGAGCAAGCGCCCCGCCCTCTTTACTTGATATTATAAGCGACAAGTATTTAGAGAATAAATGAGCATATGTGGCGGTGCTGCCATGTCGTTGGCAGAAGAATAAGAACCGGAAGCGTGCGATCAGCCACTTTAACAAGACCGTGATGAATCACACGGGTTACCAGTTGACGGTTATGACCACGCTGATCATTGGGGTGAAGAAAACAGGTCTGTCCCCATTTTTGTCCCCCATTTTCGATACCGGAAGCGAAATGCAGCCGTTGGTCTAATGTTAGAAGAATGGGTATGTGATTTTCGACCTACGGACATGACTGATGACTGACTACTTTGTTCAGGCGTTTATCTACCTGGTGGCAGCGGTAATCGCGGTGCCACTGGCCAGACAGTTCGGGCTGGGGTCGGTACTCGGTTATCTGGTGGCCGGTGTGGTCATAGGACCGGTGACAGGACTGGTGGGTCAGGAGGCCCTTACTCTTCAGCATTTTGCCGAGTTCGGCGTGGTAATGATGCTGTTCCTGGTGGGGATGGAGCTTGACCCAAAATCCCTCTGGGCCATGCGGGTCAGGCTGCTCGGTCTTGGCGGCCTGCAGGTCACACTGACTGCAGCCGCCGCCACCTATTTTGCTTGGTCCCAGGGGATGGCCTGGCAAACAGCCGTGGCAGTAGGGTTTCTCTTCTCCCTCTCTTCAACAGCGATTGTCTTGCAAACACTTACCGAAAGGGGGCTAGTCAAAACCGAAGGTGGCCAGAGTGCCTTCTCAGTGCTGCTTTTCCAGGACATTGCAGTGATTCCCATGCTGGCCGTTATCCCGCTGCTGGCCGTGTCCGAAATGTCCGGTAGTGGCAGCGAGGGCGGGCATAGCAGCCTCAGCCTGGTTGAGAACCTGCCGGGCTGGGCGCATGGGCTGGCCGTTGTCGGCGCGATCGTGATCGTGATTATCTGTGGCCATTACCTGAGTAGGCCGCTGTTCCGCTACGTGGTGCAATCCGGCATGCGGGAAGTATTCACCGCCGCGTCCCTGATGCTGATTATCGGCATCGCGGCGCTCATGAGCCTAGTGAACCTCTCACCTGCGCTCGGCGCATTCCTGGCCGGTGTGGTCCTCGCCAACAGCGAATTCCGGCACGAGTTGGAAGCCAATATCGAACCTTTCAAGGGGCTACTGCTGGGGCTTTTCTTCATGACCGTAGGCGCGGGAATCAATTTCGGCGTTCTGGCGGCTTCATGGGATACGATCTTTCTTCTCGCCCTGGCGGTTATCATTGGCAAGACGCTGATTCTGTTTGGCTTGGCTTTCGCATTCGGCATCCGCGGCAGTGAAGGCTGGTTGTTCAGCCTCGGGCTGGCCCAGGCCGGTGAGTTCGGGTTTGTGCTGCTGACCTACAGTACCCAGAACCAAGTTATCCCTGCAGACACCGCTCAGGTGCTGTCACTGGTGGTGGCCCTGTCCATGTTCCTGACACCGCTGTTGTTCATTGTCTATGACCGGGTGGTGCTGCCACGCTATCAGAAGGCTTCCAATGAAGAAGCAGAGCCGGACGAGATAGAAGAGCAGGCCCCGGTGATCGTGGCAGGGGTCGGCCGCTTCGGACAGATCGTGTGTCGTTTGCTTCGCGCCAACAACATTCCCAGCGTAGCCCTGGACCATGCTCTGGATCAGATCGAAAATCTGCGCCTGATCCAACTGAAAAGTTACTTTGGCGACGCCACCCGCATCCAGCTACTGGAAACCGCCGGCATTGCCGAGGCACGCCTGCTCGTCGTCGCCATCGATGACCGCGACCGGGCCGTGAGCCTGGTGCGTCACGTCAAACAGCTTTACCCAGAGGTCTGGATACTCGCCCGCGCCTTCGACCGCGGCCATGGTTACGAGCTGCGTGAAGCCGGCGCCGACGACGTGGTGAGCGAGACCTACTACTCCGCCCTGGAACTCGGCGGCGAGGCCCTCACGGCCATGGGCGTCCACCCACAACGCGCGCGCCGGATGACCCGCTCCTTTATCGCCAGCGAAAAAGCCCACGAAGATCAACTGTTCGACACATGGCGCAATATAGAAGAAGGCATCCACTTCAGCCCGCGCTACGGGGAGTTGTTCATGAAGCTCGAAGAGGCATTGGATCATGCCATGCGGGAGGACGTACGGCTAACCGAGGACGAAACACTGGCATGGACACCACCAAAGAACAATGGTTGATCGCGAAAACAAAGAGATACTAGAAGGCCGTCCCACGTTTGGTTGCGTCTTTTAATTGTCGACGCGCATCAGCGCTTATCCGCTTCTTGGTTGCGGCGTCGCTGCCGGTAGCCATAAGTAGCGTTTCTGACGGTTTCTTCATCTTCTAATCCGGCCCCCAGGGCACCAGCGATGGTGGCAACCGAAGTCGCGAGCCAAGCAAGGGCAGTATAATCTAGAAGGCTGGCCGCTTGGCCGAGTTGCTCTTCCAGCATGTTGGCCGGAATGAAAACGAGGACCGTGAAACAGAACAGACCCAGTAGGATCGTATAATAGAATATAACCCCAGTACTTAGCGTCAGTACAGTGACCGTATTGTAGAGGCGAACCAAGTGTGGCAGTGGGGAGTTTCTTATCGACTCCCAAAGAGAATGCGCAAGTATGATCCAGGCGATCATCGCCACCATGGAGACTCCCATCAGAAGAACAAGGCGAGGCCAACCATAATTGGCGCTGAGATTCCAAAGGGTGGGAAACACTAGGCCATAGGCACCGGTCGCGAACGCTACGGCGATGACGCCTTTGAAAGCAGGAAAGATGGTCCAGGGGCGGTTGGCGCGAACCATGCCGGCCAGGATGCGAAGATTGCCGTTAATCCATGAATCAGCAATGAAGCGTACGTCGAAGGACTCTCCCTCGCCCGATCGCGTGACCCGCCGTATCGGGAACAACTTCTCGTAGAGGCGTCTGCCCAGTAGTTGCCAGGCACCTTTGCCACGCAGGCTCTCGTGAACTTTATAGGATTGCTCAGTACGCTGCTCTTGGCGAGCACGGTCCTCTTCCGAGCTGCCATGATGCAATTCGTTGACCAGTTGCAGAATCGCTTCGCTAAGGCGACGGCGTACCGCGGTAATGCCGAAAGCGGGTAATGAGATTATTGCAACGCCATGCACCATGCTGGTTTCAGCTATCACGAAGCGTCCAGACTTGTGGATCGGCAAATCGGTAATGCAAATCGCGTAGTCCCACTGCTGATGCCGCTTGTATTCGAGAATACTCCCGATGATATAGGTGGAAACCTCTGCAGCGCCGATCAACGGATCAACGATGAGTTGAACCTCCCAGCTCAACCGGTCATCTACGTAGTTGGCCAGAAGTTCGGGTAACTGGTCGATTACCTTTTCGGCCATCTCAGCGGACATCTCCGGAGCAGGTACTAGGCCCACCACTTTTCGGCATGGGTTAACCGTCTGGATCCCTTCTGCTGCGGGCTGCTTGGTGTAGACCTCGTTTTGAGCTTTGGTCATAAGCGCTCCTTGACGACGTAGCTAGCGGACTTAGGAGTGGGACCCTGTAAAGCCCGCCTAGTATATCCAAGCTTAGATGAAGATCAGCATAGCGCGACTCTCGCTATAGTCATTGGAGAAATTGAAACCGGGCCCCATCAGCCGGCCATGCTCGCTGCCCTATCTCTACCCCAAGAGATTAGATGACTGGGTCCATTAAATGCTGGCATCCCTACCGGACGCTCCACGATTACCCCATTCCGCGTTTCAAGCCGGTAGATAGTATTAAGACTTTTACAACGCCGTGGAATCGTCGTGGGCATGTCTGATCCGACGAACCCTCCACCAGATCAACAGCATCACGACGGGTACCAGTACCGACATCACCGGTGTGACAACATCGTAAATGAATGGAATTCCCTTCAGGAAATAGCCTGAAAGACTCACGACGTAATATGAAATTGCTGCCACAGACAAGCCTTCAACCGTTTGCTGAAGACGCAATTGCAGCTTGACTCGGTTATTCATCGACGCCAGCAAGTCCCGATTCTGGCGTTCCAGTTCGACATCGACCCAGGAGCGCAGTAGTGAGATGTTTCGGGTCAGTTCGTCGGAGAGCTTGGCCTGGCGCTCTTTAACCGAAAGGCAGGTTCGCATCGCAGGCGCAATACGGCGCTGAAGGAAATCCCGCCAGGTGAAGTATCCGGATACGCCCTCCTCCACTAGCGCTGCCAACCTCTCTTCAACAATCTCGTAGTAAGCCCGGCTGGCGCCAAATCGATAGAGATTTGCAGCAACGCAGGCCTCCAGTTTTGCCGCCAGACTGGTCAATTCTGACAGAAGGAGGTGGTTGTCACGCCGCGCTTCCGAGTTCGTCGACATCTCATCAGTCATCATGGCCAGTTGTGACTCCATGCTTCGCAGCTCCTTCGTCATTGACCTGGTCAATGGCAACGACAATAAGGCCAAAGTCCGATAGGTCTCAATCTCCAGAAGACGTTGCGCCAGCGCCCCCGCTCGCGCGGGTTTCAAATCACGCGCAAGGATCAGGATGTGCGTCAGGCCGTCTTCATCCTGTCGGAAATCGGTCAGGATGGCAGCGTTCCCACTTTCTACCAGCGAGTAACAAAGGCTGGAAGGATCGAAGCGATCTACCTCCTTCTCAGTATCTGAATTCCATGGAAGAAAGGTCAGGCGCACGCCCGATACCACCGGGCCGGGAGGGATGAATCCATGCTTGAACGGATTCTCGCCGCATGGTTCTCCGGTTTCGGGATCAAGCTCGGCACACCACAGATACGTCGAATACTCCGAGTGCTTTTCACAATGCAGGTCTCCGTCTTCCCAGGCCAAGCCATGAAATGACGTAGATTGGTCAGGCTCAGCCACGCGGAGACGACCAGACAACTCATTCATTGCCAACTTATCCTTGGTCAGATCTCCTCCCCTCATGAAAGCGAACTGCAACATCTCCCTCGGGGCCTGAATCATGAGGAGTGGGCGTGCATGCACTTCGTTCACGGCCGCAGCCCTGTCGGCATAAGCCGGCATTCCATACACCGTATCGCTTGAGGCCGGCTGATCGTTCGGATTGTGGATCGACTCGGCCATAATGACCTCGGTTGACGGGTAAAGGAAATACAGAGCGGGACTCTAGTAACACTATAGCTCACTACGCGAAGCCCTATGTGCATACCGAAGCCCTGACCGGCTTATACCGACATGGCGAAGTCAGGTAAAACGAATTGACCGATTTCCTCAACGACCTCGCCGGCAGGTCGTTGGCCGTATTTCAAATTGATAATCACATGGTTTACGCCGATCTCCTGCAAACTGTGGAGCAGCGCAATAAGGTGATGCCGTCCCAGTTGATACCCCAAGTGGATCGGCCGTGGGGGTGTCTGCGGGTTATCTGTCAGGTCGAGGTAAAGTGACTGGCTGAAGGGTTTGAACAGCTCGCCACATTCATCACGAACCGCCGTGCGCCAGCTCTCGACAACCACTTGCTGGGACTTCGGGGGGCGCGGATAACTGATCCACCCATGACTGTAGCGGGCGATCCACTCCAGCGTCTGGCGGCTATGGCCGGTCACGAAGAATGGAATTTCCGCTGTGGTTGGCTTGGGAATCAGATCGGCTCCCTGAAGCGTCCCGCCCGACCAGGTCAAAGGCACGAAACTGCTGAGCTGAACCTCGCGAAATACCTTGAGGTATTCGCGGAACAGGCTGCCGCGTTGCTCCGGGTCGACACCGAACGCCGGGAACTCTACCGGACGGTCACCGGAAGCTACGCCGAGTAACAGACGGCCACCACTGAGTTGATCGACACTCGTTGCGGCCTTGGCAGTGTGCAGGGGATTACGGATTGGCAGGATGACCGACGCGGTACCCAGCGCAATCGAGCGAGTATGTGCGGCCATAAAACCCAGGTAGACCCAGGGATCGAACACCTGGCCCGAATCCCCGAAGCTGGGGTCGCGTAACGGCACGTCCCGAAACCAGAGAGCAGAGAAACCCAGTTGCTCGGCACGTTGGGCCAAGCTCACCTGGTTGGCCATAGTCGGCATATCGCCGGTAAAGGCTTCGAGAGGGAAGAAAAGGCCTAGGCTCAGGCGGCCCTGGCGGTAGGTGCGCTGAAAGCCAGGTTGTTGCTGATAGGGAATGGAATTCGGAGTAAACATGCTCTTTCCTCCACTTATTCCCGCTGCAAGGCGGCGAGACACTGCGAGACGGTCGAGTACACCGGGTCTATCCCATTAGTCCCCATTAGTCGCTTCTCCCCTGGCCGCAGCTTCCGTGGCTTCGTTACTCCGGTTCGGAGGCAGGCACCCTTGTTTCCTTCTCCCAGCGGACCTCACTTCGCCCCTTGTCGTAGACGAAGCGCAGGCTATCGCCTTCCTCTATTTCGCCGCGCAATACGGCACTCGCAAGGCGCGTCTCGATCAGGGAACGGATCTGGCGACGAAGTTCGCGCGCACCGAACTCTGGCCGGTAGCCGATATCCGCCAAATGGTCGATGAGCGAGTCGTCAAACTCCACGGTCAAGCCCTGCCCGTGCGCGATACGCTTCACGCGTTCGAGCTGCAGACCTACGATGTCACGGATCTGTTTGCGGTCGAGCGCGTGGAACACGATGATCTCATCGATGCGGTTGATGAACTCTGGGCGGAGATAGCGACGAAGCACGTTCAACAGTTCCGACTTCAATTCCGCGGCGTCCTTGCGCTCGTCCTCCGGGGCCTCGAGGTTTTCCCGGATAACATCGGAACCGATGTTGCTCGTGGCGATTATGATGGTATTGGTGAAGTCTACGACACGCCCTTTCCCATCAGTGAGCCGCCCATCATCGAAGACCTGCAGCAGCACGTTCTGGACATCCATGTGTGCTTTCTCGAACTCGTCCAGTAGAACGACACTGTACGGTTTTCTGCGCACCTTTTCGGTAAGCTGCCCCCCTTCCTCGAACCCGACGTATCCGGGAGGCGCCCCGATGAGGCGCGCAACCGTATGCCGCTCCATGTACTCGCTCATGTCAATGCGGATCATCGCCTCTTCATCACCAAAGACCGTTTCCGCAAGGGCTTTGGTCAATTCCGTCTTTCCCACTCCCGTGGGTCCGAGGAAGAAGAAGGTTGCGATGGGACGGCGGCGGTCGCCCAGCCCGGCGCGAGACAAGCGCACGGCATCGGATACGGCTCTTACCGCCTCGCCCTGACCGACGACCCGCTGATGTAGACGCTGTTCCATCTCCATCAGCCTGGTGCGCTCCTCCGTGGTGAGCTCTGCCACCGGAACGCCGGTCAGGCGCGACACGATCTGTGCCACATCCTCGACGCCCACCTGGTTAGCGCTAGTACTCCGGGTCGTGTTCCATTCCTCCAGGCCTTGGTCATAGTCGCCCTGGTGTTCTTCAATACGAGCTTCCAGCGCGCTCGCGCGCTCGAAATTCTTGCGGTTGGATGCGTAGTCACGCTCACGCCGCAGCTGGTCGATCTGTGCACCGAGCTCGTGAAGCTCCGGCGGCCGCGAAGTGCCACCGATTCGTACCCGGGCAGCCGCCTGATCTATCAGATCAATGGCCTTATCCGGCAGGAACCGGTTGGTGACGTAGCGGTCGGCCATCTCCACTGCGGCGACAATCGCCTCATCGGTGATCGTCACCTTGTGGTGAGCCTCCAGTCGATCCCTGAGCCCTCTTAGTATATTGATGGTCTGCTCAATCGTTGGTTCGGCGACGAACACCGGTTGCAGCCGCCGCTCCAGCGCAGCGTCTTTTTCGATGTGCTTCTGGTATTCGCCCAGCGTGGTCGCCCCGACCAAATGCAATTCACCACGCGCCAGTTGGGGCTTGAGGGTATTCGCGACGTCCAGCCCGCTTTCGCCCCCGGTCGATCCGGCGCCGACAATGGTGTGCAGCTCGTCGATGAACAGCACAATCTCGTTTTGGTGGGAAGTAATCTCGTCGAGGACCTGTTTGATCCGCTCCTCGAATTGACCACGATACTGGGAGCCCGCCACCAGCGAGTTGATGTTTAGCTCAACCACCCGTTTGTTCTGCAACAGGTCCGGCACTTCGTTGTGAACAATTCGCTGCGCCAGCCCTTCGACGATGGCGGTCTTGCCGACCCCCGGCTCACCGATAAGAACGGGGTTGTTCTTGCGGCGCCGGGAAAGAACCTCGATCAGGGTCTCGACCTCGGCCGCTCGCCCGATCACCGGGTCGAGCTTGTCCTCGTTAGCCAATGCCGTAAGATCCCGACTGTACTTGTCCAGGGTTGGCGTGTCGCTTTGCTCCGGCAGTCGCCCCTCCTGTGCCCCCTTTCCAACCACCTGCACAGCCTTCTGCCGAAGACCGTGTGCAGAGAGGCCATAACGGTTCAGCAAGTCGCTGGCCAGCCCCTCCTCCTCGGCTAGACCGATCAGAAGGTGTTCGGGACCAATATAGCCATGCCCGAGGTCTCTCGACGCCTGGAAAGCGCGCTGTAGCGCGGCTTTCACCCGTGGGGAGACGCCGATCTTTGTAGGCCCGTCCGTTTCAGGTTCGCTCGCAGCTTTGGGTGTCAATTGCTCAATCTGGGCCTTGAGTTCCTTGGCCGATAGCTGGTATCGCTTGAGGAGCGCCTGCACCACATCGTTATCGGCCAGCGCGTAAAGCAGGTGGCTGGTATCGATGAGCTGCGAACCCCACTCCGTCGCGGTAGCCGCGGCTTGCTGCAGAATCTGCTCGCTTTGCTCGCTAAGCAGGTCACCGAGGGCGACCGATTCGCTATCCTGCGGCCGGCCGTTCTCTCGACTGGCGACACTGCCAAAGCCGAAATTCTCGTCTCGCGCCAGCCGCTCGAAGAAATCGTCGGCGAGTAGCCCGCTTCCAAAAAGGGATTCAAACGGAGAGGCACTTCGTGCTCTCAGGCGCAAATAATCCGTTTGGCATACGTTGAGGGTGCGTCTTCGACCGGCTTGTGAAACGGTGACCTGCAGAGCCGCAGGGCGTTGCCGGCAGATATCGCATGATACTTGGGGTGATTGTTCCGCGCTCTTGCCCATGATGCCTCCGTTGTACCGTTGTGTGGCTTACAACAGTCGTATAGGAACGGCTAAGCCTTGGAGAAGGGGCGGAGCCCAGTGAAACCTGGGAGGGGGCAGAGCCCGGGAGAAGATTAAATAAGTATAGCCCGAGGTAGACTGAAAGCAAGGCGGCACGAAGCAGCAGGGCCCCGCCATCCCGGGCGAATGAACCGCCAGCACCAACTCCATACCCTGGTTCTGTTTTACTGCTGGCCGTGTTCGAACAAGCCGCATCAACACAAACCGCGTCAGAGGTGCCTGCCGACGTGCCCCACACGCAACAGTTTAGTTAGATCCTCTGTCGGCACCGGCCTTGCGAACAGGTAACCCTGCATATACCGACATCCGCTTTCACGCAGCAATCGGCACTGCTCCGGTGTCTCCACGCCCTCGGCGATAACATCCAGATTCAGGCGCTGAGCCATGGCGATGATGGCGTCGGCGATCGCGGCACTGGCCGGATCGCTGGTGATTTCGCGGACGAACGACTGGTCGATCTTAAGCGTATCGATCGGGAAACGCTTCAGGTAGCTCAGGCCGGAATACCCGGTGCCGAAGTCATCCACCGCGATGCTCACGCCGTAATCCTTGAGGCACGTCATCGTTGCGACCGCCGTATCGACATCCTCCATGAGCATGCTTTCGGTCAGCTCGAGTTCCAGGTGTTGCGGGTCAAGTCCGGTCTCCGGAATAACCGGGGCGGTTCACCAACAGCAAATGGAGCCGCCCAGCGCTTGACATATTCCCCTATCAACACGCCGTGCACAGCAGGCATGTCTAGAGCTTGGGGTAGGTTGACCGAAGTAAGCCGTGCATGGGCATGCGGTGAGCGCAACACTGCAGCATGCAAGGTACCCGGAGGTGTAGCGAGATCACCACCATAGCGTCCAAGCCCCCTCAGCAGGGCTTCGTCTTCGACGCGAGCTTGGCTCTTGCCAATAAAGTTGCTGTGCTTACTATTAAGTCCGGTTGGCTCAAGCGCGGTCATGCTCTCCTCCTTGGTGGCGTCATGAAGGCCGACCACCTGTAAGGGAGTCTAAGGAGCACACGTGGGGAAGCCTTGCCTCACAAAATGAGAACTTCCCGAATTGTACTGAGATTTTCCCGAGAGTCTGATCCGTGCAATAGCCCCCAGACACAACGCGCCGCGACAGGGTGGTTCAACACATTAATAGAAGGCAATTGACCTTCCCTGCGCTCGGCGAGCACTGCCGTCTGGCAGGCGTGCGAATCGAAGAAGGCTGTCGAGGGTTGCTAAGATAGTTTTGGAAACTGTTTCACACCTAGGGTGCGAACCGCTGAAAAATATGACATTTCCAGATGAAAGCTAAGCATATCGTCTTCGCTTGCATCGATGCCTGATTCTTACTGAGTCGGGTTAACAATGCTTTTCAAAACCTGCCTCGAAGCTTGTTCAGACAGAACAGCGAGCATCCCAGCAGCGTAAGGCATAATGAATATCGACACAACGCTGATGGAGTATCGCCATCGTCTCACTCAACCTAGCCAGACAAAGGTTCTCTCGACAAGCCAGTGATGGCGTCCGAGTCGTTGATCACCCTCTATGCCCCGGCGAGCGATGCGAGGCTGGATGCCGCGAGCCTGATATGACCGGCGGCAGCGAGAACGCTCTGGTCGGCCCCTTGAAACTGCTGAACACTATCGAGCATCGAGCAGAGCCATCAAAAGCAAACTGTCATGCATGTTGACCCTCGACAGTAGGATGGACAACGGAACATGCGTTTACCATTTATTGATAACGGCCATGGTCAACCTAGAAACGCAAACCAACCTTTCATCGTTATTTTTGATATGTATTTCCCATATCTGAGTAGATCCGCCGATATGTAGCGGCCTCGCTGTTCCATAGACCCAGCCAGACTGCATTGGCCTCACATGGTTCGCATTAATCTCCTGGCCAACGGCGATCTTGCTGCAGTCTTTCAGACAGAAGTTAGCAGCTATACTACCTAGGGTTTCAGCAAGTACTACCGATGCACCACCATGCAGTATGCCGGCAGGCTGAATGGTTCTTGCATCTACTGGCATCCTTCCACTAAGAGAATCATCCCCAATTTTAGTGAATTCAATTCCGAGATGACTTATTAGGGTCTCCTTTGCACTCAAGCCAAGCTCATCAAGAGTTATCTGTTTTTGCCAAATCATAATTCATACCCTGTTATGATAACCAATCACACGATTAATAAAAAACCGCAGATACAAGCGTTGCTATACTATTAGAAAGAATCTACGTATTTCCTGAACCGTTGAACAACAGCTCCTCCCTAGCCGGCAGCTCCGCGTCGGCACTTTCTTTGCCACTCCCCAGCCGGCTATCAGCCCATACATGCTCAAGCCCCATTAACTTAAGCCAGTTCGGCTTATTAGTGAAGTCGAGCAGCCCTCTTATTAAGCGGCATGCTTGCGAGGATGTAGAGCCGAAGGAGCAATATTCAGGCGCTTTCGCTATCGAAACCTTCTTATTAGTGAGGAGCACCCAAAGGTATAGCGATTCCTCACGGGAGCGGTGCCGCCGGACTGGTATCGCCAAAGCGTCGTCGAACCAAGTCCTTCCCATGCGGTCAACATGGACTTCACCTCGCAACTGTACGAGCGCCTATTCAGACCCGGCGGATTATTCATACGGAGCCTAACCGGAAGGCTGGAAGTGCCAAATGACCTTTTCAGTAAGCCTCTATTAATATCCGTAACCATGTTTGCATTACCCTCTCTATGGTCGAGTCCTGTCAAAAAAGGAAACCTGCATCGCTTGTACAAGCGTAAGGCCCTGGGCCGTGCTCAGAGCGAGGAAGTGCTGGATACACTGAAGCTATATGTCGAAGCCGGAAAGGTCTTAGGTGATCGTGATAGCGCCCAGGAGTGGCTGCACAGCGAGGTTCGAGCGCTGAATGGGTCTCAGCCCATCGATATTTTCGATACCTTCGCTGGCCGCGAAATGGTGAGGGATGTACTAGGCAAGATTGAGTTCGGGGAGTTCAGCTAATAATATTTTGGATGCGGGGAGGCAATCATCTCGCAAAGCCACATAAATGCCCTTAGCACTTACCAACACTAAGGGTACCCGAGTCAAGTTATATCGAATCACCTAAGTACGCTATTTGACCACCCTTTCTGGCCAGGGGGCGGAAGCTGCCGAGACGGTGGGCGCTGGAACAAAACCGGCCATTCTTTACTGTATTTCGGCCTGTTAGCTGCGACCGTCATGCTCGAAATGGGGAACTACACCTCGAATCCCCGGCGGCGTTGCCAAAATCATGCACATCACCGCGCCAAGTAGTGACTTCTTCAGGCTACCGCCCTCGGTGAACACCACGAATAAAGCCCATCGTGAACGTAAGCATGGCCACCAAAGTGATGGGCAAAAAAATCCAGCAGCCCATGCCAGAAGTTGGGGTCTCTGCCATTCATAGGGCGTTTCTCTTTTCGTCTTGGGTTCATAGCGCACCTCTCTCGGGCGGGCCTCGTCAGTTAGGCGATGGAAATACCGCCAGCCGCTTCATAAACACTCAGCAGATCATCTGTCGCCAGCTCCCGCTGGCCATAGCCAGCATCTGGGACGCTTGCCCAGATGCACCGACACGCATGAATCGCTTCTTTGATGCGGCCATAATGGATTAGGGAAAATGCCTTGCATTAGCGTATTGGATAGCTCCTAGACTCAGTATTGAGACTGACTATTGCTGAGGAAGGCTAGTACGCTCACCGTACTATAAGACTCCAGGGCAAATAACCAGACTCTAAGGCATGAATGCATATTTCCAGGCAAAGCGTCGCGCCGGGTAATTGGCGAGAATTAGCTTTAAATTTTCGTGCATAAAAACAAGAGCTCGCCATGAATATGCAAAAAAGTATTGCCGAAGCCACCATCGGTCACATCGGAAGTCGTCAGGCTCGAGTCGAGGACGCAGCTCTGCTTCAAGGCCAAGGTCGCTACGCTGACGACATGGCGACACCACCAGGGACCCTGCAAGCCGCTGTTGTCCGTTCTCCCCATGCCCACGCCCGTATCCGTTCGGTGGATGCCTCACGCGCTCTGACTATGAAAGGCGTACATGGTGTGCTCACTGGCGATGACGTCAAGCGCTGGTCTAACCCGTTTCCAGTGGGCGTCAGAGCACCTATGGAGCATTGGCCTCTGGCTGTCGACAAGGTGCGCTACGTTGGCGAACCGGTCTGCGTAGTGATTGCCGACGACCGCTACCTAGCCGAGGATGCTCTGGATGCCGTTCAGGTCGAATACGAGCCGCTGACACCAATCATCGACCCCGAAGCGGCCACCCTAAATGATGCGCCGATTCTGCACGAAGCCGTAGGCAGCAACGTGGTAAACGAACGCAGCTTCCGCTACGGCGACCCGGAGCGGGCTTTCGCCGAAGCGCCACACCGCATCACACTGAAGGTTCAGTACCCGCGAAACTCCTGCACGCCGATTGAATGCTACGTGGTACTGGCGCAGTACCTGCCAGCCTCGGAAACCTATGATGTAATGGCCAATTTCCAGGGCCCCTACGCGCTGCACTCGGTAATGTGCCGGGCACTCAACGTGCCGGCCAACCGCCTGCGCCTGCGTACCCCGCCGGATTCCGGTGGCAGCTTCGGCATCAAGCAGGGGGTGTTCCCCTATGTGGTGCTGATGGGCTTGGCCTCGCGCAAGGTCGGTGCTCCGGTGAAGTGGGTGGAGGATCGCCTCGAGCATCTACAGGCCTCTTCCAGCGCCACCAACCGCGTCTGCGAAATTGAGGCCGCAGTGGAAGCCAATGGCCGCGTCACAGCCCTGCGCTACGACCAGATTGATGATTGTGGCGCTTACCTACGGGCCCCTGAACCAGCCACCTTCTACCGCATGCACGGTAATCTCAGTGGCGCTTACACCATCCGAAACCTGGCGGTGCGCAACCGGGTGGTGCTCACCAACAAAATGCCTACCGGACTGAACCGCGGATTCGGGGGCGGTCAGGTCTATTTCGCCCTTGAGCGGCTGATGCAACACGTCGCTGCAGAACTCGGCCTCGACCCGCTCGAGGTCATCCAGCGCAACCTGGTTCCCGCTGGCGTGTTCCCCTACCGCGCAGCAGCGGGCGCACTGCTCGATTCCGGCGACTATCCTGCTGCTGTGGAACTGGCGCGCCGTAAAGGCAATCTCGACGAGCTCCTACAGCGCCGTGACCAGGCCCGTGCCGAGGGACGTTTGTATGGCATAGGCTATGCCGCTGTGGTGGAACCCTCAATCTCCAACATGGGCTACATCACCGTCGCCATGACGCCCGAAGAGCGTCAGAAGGCTGGACCGAAGAATGGAGCAGTGAGCACTGCCACAGTCAGTGTCGACCCGCTCGGCAGCGTGACCGCTCACGTGTCCTCGACACCGCAAGGTCAGGGCCATCAAACAGTGGTCGCGCAGATCATTAGCGAGTTACTAGGTGTGAAGCTGGAAAGCATCAGCGTGAATGTCGAGTTGGACACCGGCAAGGACGCCTGGTCGATAGCCTCCGGCAACTACTCGAGCCGCTTCTCGGGCGCCGTCGCCGGGTCGGTGTATAACGCCACCTTGAAGATCCGTGAACGCATGGCCGCCATCGCCGCGGACATGTGGCAGGTATCCTCCACTGACGTCCGATTCGCCGACGGCAAGATCTTCGTAGAGAACGGCCCTAGCCAGCCCTTTCATCGTGTGGCTGGTACCACCCACTGGTCACCGGGCCTGCTGCCGGAAGGCGCAACGGGCGGTCTGCGGGAAACTGCCTTCTGGACGCCTCCCCAACTCGAGGCGCCGAACGACCAGGACTGCATTAACAGCTCTCTGTGTTACGGCTTCATCCTCGATTTCTGCGGAGTAGAGATCGATCGTGTCACCGGTCAGGTACGCATCGACAAGTACGTCACTACCCATGACGCCGGGCGCATTCTCAATCCAATGCTGGTCGAGGGACAAATCCTCGGTGCCTATTCCCAGGCGCTGGGCGTGGCGCTAATGGAAGAGTTTGCCTACGGCGAGGACGGCAGCTTCCTTTCTGGCACCCTGGCCGACTACCTGATCCCGACCGCACCGGAGGTAGTCGACCCGGTGATCCTGCACATGGAAACTCCCTCGCCCTTCACCCCGCTGGGGGCTAAGGGTGTCGGTGAAGGCAACAACATGAGCACTCCGGTGTGCATCGCCAATGCCGTAGCCGATGCGCTAGGCCGCTCTGACATCAAGCTTCCTCTGACGCCGTCGCGGGTTCGCTCGATGATCGGCATCGACGAGCCGGCGGCGCCAGAAGGTCTTGTTATGGATGCACCGAAGGTAGCCGGTGGTTCGGCCCTGCAGGCTAACGACTTGGTTGAGATTCCCGCGTCACCGCAGCAGGTATTCGACGCCATTCTCGACCCCGAGACGCTGAAGGCCATCATCCCGGGTTGCCACGCCTTGGAACTGGAAAGCGAAAACCATTACCGGGCCGACGTCACCGTCGGCGTGGGCATGATCCGCGCGCGCTTCGCCGCACGGGTCGCCCTGACCGACCTCGATCCACCGCACTCGCTACGTCTGTCCGGCTCCGGCAACAGCCCTATGGGCTCGGCTACCGGCAGCGCAAAGATCAACCTGGTGGCGCTGGAGAACGGGAATACACGGTTGGAGTACGCCTATGAGGCCGCAGTGACCGGTAAGGTCGCCGCCGTCGGCGGGCGCATGTTGCAGAGCGCCTCGCGCGTAATCATTGGCCAAATATTCACCCGTCTGGCCCAGCGGCTTTCCGGCAAGCCTATCGACACCAGCCTGTGGCAGCGCCTGCGCGCCCTGCTCGGCATGGGAGGTACGAAATGAAACCCGCCGTATTCGACTACGTCCGCGCGGCCAACAAGCGCGAGGTCCTGCAGCAGCTTACAGAGCACGGTGAACAGGCCCGGATCATTGCCGGCGGCCAGTCGCTGATGGCCGTTCTGAACATGCGCCTGGCCCAGCCGAAGGTGCTGATCGACATCAGTCAGGCCAGCGATCTGCATTATCTGAAGGTGGAAAACAACTGCCTTAAGGTCGGTGCGGCAGTGCGTCAGGTCGAACTGCTCGACCGTACAAGCTTAGTCGATGAAGTCCCCCTGCTGGCCCAGGCGATGCCTTGGATCGGCCACTTCCAGACGCGCAATCGCGGCACCGTGTGCGGCTCGGTCGCGCATGCCGACCCGAGCGCCGAAATTCCGCTGTGTCTGGTCACTTTGGGCGGCACTGTAGTGCTCGAATCGCTCAAGGGCAAGCGCCGCGAGGTTCCCGCCGCCGAGTTCTTCCAAGGCGTGCTAACCACTGAGAAGCGGCCGGACGAGATGGTCGTGGAAGTCCAATTTCCACTGCGTGAGGCCGACGTGATCTACCGCTTCTACGAGGTCGCCATGCGCCACGGTGACTTCGCCCTGGTGGCGCTCGCCGCCTGTATCCGTCAAGGCGAGGTGGACCTGGGTGTCGGCGGCGTCGCCGACCGGCCAACGTTGCGCCGCCTGCCCTTGGGGGCAGAACTGAAGGATTCACTCAATACCCTGGCCTGGTCGCTTGGCGCCCAAGACGACGTGCACGCCAGCGCACCCTACCGCCGCCAGCTGGTGCGGGAACTGGGCCAACAACTGATCGAGGACAACGACCATGCACGTGCGAGCTGATCAGCGCTTCCCCATACAGATAGAACTCAACGGCCGTCAACGTGAAGGGCTCGCCGAGCCACGCATGCAGCTGTGTGATTTCCTGCGACACGAATTGGGCACCACCGGCGTTCATGTCGGTTGCGAACACGGCGTCTGCGGCGCCTGCACCGTGCTGGTCGATGGCGTTGCCTCACGCTCCTGCCTAATGCTCGCCGTGCAGGCCCACGAGCGCCGGGTCGACACGGTGGAGTCGCTGTCACGCGACAACATCATGAACGACCTGCAGCAGGCCTTCAGCCGCCATCACGCTCTGCAGTGCGGCTTCTGCACCGCGGGCATCCTAATGTCCTGCGTGGAATTCCTCGAGCGCGTCCCGAGCCCGGACGAAACCCAAGTTCGCGACATGCTCTCCGGGCATCTGTGCCGCTGCACCGGCTACACCGGCATGGTCCGGGCGGTGCTAGAAGTGGCGCAGCAACGACAAGTAACACTTGTGGAGAACAACAACGATGTTTGACCTTGGACGCAGCTTTCTCGCCGCGGTCGAGCGGCGCCCTAATGCCATAGCGATCAGCGACGGCGACCTGAAGAAGAGCTACGAGGCTTGGTTCAGCGACATCCAGCGTGCCGCGCACGGGCTCGAAAGGCTCGGCCTGAAAAAAGGTGACCACCTCGTGGCGGTAATGCAGAACCGCTGGCAGATGGCGACCCTGCACTGGGCCTGCCAGTTCAGCGGTATCATAATGACCCCGCTCAACTGGCGCTCCTCCGCCGACGAACTCGCTTGGTGCACCAATGACGCCGAAGCGCGTGTGGTTATCCATGACGATTCAGCCCAAGAAGCCGTTGCCGGTTGCGGCAGGAGCACCTGGCAGTGCGTCAGTGTTGGCCAGCCGGGCAACGATAACGCGATCAGCTTCGAAGAACTGTGCGCCGAAACGCCGAGCGAAATCATCCTGCGCGCCGACCCCGAGGACTGGTCGTTGATGCTCTACACCTCCGGCACCACCAGCCGGCCCAAGGGCGTGCCGCGCCGCCACCGCGCCGAACGCGCCGCCGCGGTCGCCCACTTAGCGCAGAACATGTATAGCCAAGAGGAATGCACCCTCGGCGTGATGCCGCTCTACCACACCATGGGCGTGCGTTCGCTACTGTCGATGGCATTGCTAGACGGGCATTTCGTCTGCGTGCCAAAGTTCGATGTGGAAGCCACGCTGGACGCCATCGAGCGCGAGAAGATCACCAACCTGTACTTGGTGCCGACGCTCTACCACATGCTGATTGAACATTCGGCCTTCAGCCCCGAGCGGGTAGCCAGCGTCACCAAGTTAGGTTTCGCCGGCGCGTCCATGAGCGATGGGCTGCTGCAACGTGTCGAGGCCGCGTTCAAGCCGGAGCTGTTCGTCAACCACTATGGCAGCTCGGAAATCTACACCTTCACCATCGACCAGAAGGCCAGCGCCAAGCCTGGCTCGTCTGGTCGCAGCGCGCTGAACCAACGCATTCGCGTGGTGGCGCTGGGCAGCGAGTCGCCGGACGACCTCTGCAAGCACAACGAGGAAGGCCAGATCATCGCCGACCTGTCCAGCGACGAGGCCTTCGAAGGCTACTGGAAGCGGCCCGACGCCGATGCCAAGTCGATCCATGAGGGTTGGTACTTCACCAGCGATACTGGCTTCTTCGACGAGGACGGCGACCTGTTTGTGACTGGTCGTGTCGACGATCTGATCATTACCGGTGGCGAGAACGTCAGCCCGGCGGAGATCGAGAACGCCCTATCGCTGCACCCTGCGGTCGAGGAAGTCGCCGTGGTCGGCCTACCCGACGAACAATGGGGCAAGCTGGTCGTCGCCTTCATCAAGCTGCGTCATCCGATTACTGAGGAAGAGCTGGACGCCCACTGCGTATCCTCGGGTCTGGCGCGCTTCAAGCGCCCGCGCCGCTACGAATTCATCGACCAGATCCCCAAGTCCCCGGTCGGCAAGATCTTGCGCCGCGTACTGGTGACCGATTACGGCCACCCCACTTCCGCCAACTAACACTATTGCTTTACACGAGGAAAGAACTTACATGAATACTCAGCAGATCGAACAATTCCTGAGCACTGAGTTCGACGGCTTCACCGTGGAACTGAACCTCGAGCACGAGCGCGGGGACATCATCCTCGGCCGCCCGCCGTTCAACGTCATCGCCATGAGCCAGCGTGACATCCTGCGCCAGGTCTTTGAAGCGTTTGATGCCCATTCCGGGATCCGGGTGATCGTGTTACGTGCCCAAGGCGAACACTTCTCGAGCGGCGGCGATATCAAAGGCTTTTTGGAGGCCTCGCCGGAGCACGTTTCTAAGCTGGCCTGGAACGTCGCCGCGCCGGAGCGGTGCACTAAGCCGGTGATCGTGGCCAACCGCGGCTACACCTTCGGCGTCGGCTTCGAGCTGTCGCTGGCCTGCGATTTTCGCATTGCGTCGGAAACCACCCGCTATGCTCTGCCCGAGCAAAACCTCGGCCAGATTCCTGGCTCTGGCGGCTCGGCTCGGCTACAAAAGATGATCGGCATCACACGCACCAAGCACATCGTTATGCGCGCCAAGCGCATCTCCGGCCAGCAAGGTTATGACTGGGGCTTCGTCACAGAGTGCGTGCCCGACGCAGATCTAGAAAGCACCGTCGATGCGATGGTCGATGAACTGCGCCGATTCTCGCCGCTCGCCCAGCGTACGGCGAAGAAACTGATCAACGACAACGAGGACGCATCACTAAAGGTCGCCATTGAGATGGAAGGCCACTGCTACAGCCGCCTGCGTAGCTCGGCGGACTTCAAGGAGGGCGTCGAGGCGTTCCACAGCAAGCGTCCGGCCGTATTCCGCGGCGAGTAATACCTATGTGACTGCGACGGTTGCACGTCTGGGCAACCGTCGACCTAGCACCTGATGGCCTGTATGGGCTAAGCGCTAAGCGCCCCGCCACCGTATGCCAAACCGCCCTGACTCTTATAAAACAATTAACTAGCGGAGCACACCCATGTCTAGCCCCGTCGCACCCGATGCAAACGCTTCCCATGCCGAACCAGTTACGAAGACCCCCTTGCGCCATGCATTCAACTCGAAGTCCATCAGTGCAGGTGTTGTCGCCGCGCTGTTCGGTTGCACTGGCCCTGCGCTGGTCATTATCAATGCCGCCGAAGCAGGGGGCCTGACCAATGGCCAGACGGTCGCCTGGCTGTTCGCCGTGTACGTGCTGGGCGGCCTGATCAGCCTTTTCATGGCGCTGCGTTATCGTCAGCCGATCTGCGGTGCCTACACCATTCCCGGCGCAGCGATCCTGGTCGGTTCGCTCAGTGTCATTCCCTTCAGCGAGGCTATCGGGGCCTTCATCATGAGCGGCCTGCTAGTGCTGATCCTCGGTGTCACCGGGTTGATCGGCCGGTTAATGCGCTGGCTACCGATGCCGATCGTGATGGCGATGATCGCAGGTGCGCTGATCCGCTTCGCCACCGGTGCGGTGGACTCGGTTGTCACCGCGCCCATCATCGCAGGAGCCGCGGCGCTGAGCTTCTTCCTCGTTACTCGGTTCGCCAAATCGGTACCACCGGTGCTGGTGGCTGGCGTTGTTGGGCTGGTCCTGGCCTTCGCCATGGGCCAACTGCAGCCGGCTGACGTGAATATCGGTTTCGTCATGCCGGCTTTCACCCTCCCTAGTTTCTCTCTGGACGCTTTCCTGGCTATCACCATCCCGCTGACGGCACTGGTGATTGGTGCAGAAAACGCTCAGGCGACCGGTGTGCTGATTACAGAGGGCTACCGCCCTCCGGTCAATGCAATGACGGTAATCAGTGGCATCGGAGGCATGCTCGCCGGGCTACTCGGCGGTCACAACGCTAACATTGCCGGCCCGATGACCGCCATATGCTCCTCTGAGCAGGCCGGTGAGGACCGCAACCTGCGTTATGGTGCAGCCTTGGTGAACGGTGCGCTGTTCGCGCTGTTCGGCTTATTCGCCGGGCTTGCCGTACCATTCATCCTGGCTTTCCCCAAGGCGCTGATCGTCGTGATCGCTGGCCTGGCCATGCTGGGCGTACTGCTCGGCGCACTGCAGCAGGCCTTCCAAAAGGGCGGTTACTGCCAGATCGGCGCCTTTATTGCGCTAGCCGTGGCGATGAGTCAGTTCTCCTTCATGGGCATCAGCTCGCCATTCTGGGCACTGTTGTTTGGAGTGTTGGTATCCGGGCTACTGGGCGAAATCAAGCGCTGATCGGATGCGACTACCGTACCAGGCGCACGGTAGTCGCCTTTAGTGGACTGTGATTACGCGCACCAAAATTCATTAATAAACAGTGCTTTACCTATATTCCTAACTTTTCCTCAAGCCGGTCAGGACGACGACCACGCCCTGCAGCGGCATTTGTGGTGTCGTCGCAATACGGTCGGTTCCGTACAGGCGATGTCGATTCATATAAACACAACTATAACTAACAGATATTCGAGCTTGGCTATGGGGTTCTCAATGAATTGTCGGCGCGTGACCAAATTCGGTTCCAGCTATCAGTGCCTCGAAGGTTAACTGACTGGAACACTCCTCTCCAGAGCTGCACAGGCTATAGTGCAGACATAAAGAATAAGATGAAAAACGACCTCATCACTCCCGAGGTCAAGGGCTAAACCTAGATAAAGGAGGCGCAGCACAACATAAAAAAACTGATTCAGGGCAAGCCCTGTTGATCCCTGAGAGCAGCATGAGTCTGAGCTGCGGTGAAAAAAGGGGCCTTGGGCTAAGCCAGAGCCATTATCAAACGCCGCTAGAGCCGGTGCTACAACGAAGAACGGCCACATCGGTCTCTTAGCTATAAAATCCGGGCATACTCTTCAGTAGCAACGTGGATGTGCAGAACCGTAGACATTACAGACTTACGCGGCGCCTCATGCGACCGCGCCCATAACGAGGATGCTGTTATGCGTCAACTCGACCTTCAGGTCGTTCACACCGCTTTGCAGTGGGCTCGCAAGGGTCACTCCTTTTGGCTGTGCACGGTGCTTTCAACCTACGGCTCGGCACCCCGTACACCCGGCGCGATGCTGGCCGTGCGGGCAGACGGCCAACTCACCGGCTCCCTTTCGGGCGGCTGCGTCGAGGAAGCCTTTCTCGAAAGTCTCGCTGACGGCGAGCTGCGTGCACCGACCCAGATCGTCCTGTATGGGGAGAGCGATGAAGAGCGTCAGCGGCTGCAACTGCCGTGCGGCGGTGTTCTTAAGGTACTAGTCGAGCATCGCGCACCGGACAAAACCTGGGTCGACCATCTGCAGGGCATGTACAACGCACTGCTCGGCCAACATCGGTTGGTGCGTGAACTCGACCTGTCCTCCGGTGCCTTCGTGCTCATGGCGGACGATCATGGCGGCGAGATTGCGCAGCTCCTGAACGAACGCGTGCGAATACGCATCGGCCCTGTGCTTAGGCTGATTCTTGCCGGGTTGTCGCCGGTGGCCGAATACTGCGCCAGCTTCGCTCGTACCATCGGCTGTGAGGTGATTGCCTGTGATCCGCGCGAAGAGATGCTGCGACGCCCACCCGAGGGAGTTCAAGTACATCCAGTGCTGCCTTCCGAATTCATCGCCGCTGGCCATTGCCACGAAGCTACCGCTGTGGTCGCACTGACCCACGACCCACGCATCGACGACCTGGCGCTGATGGAAGCAGTGCGCTCTCCGGCCTTTTACATCGGCGCTATGGGCTCGCGGCAAACCTCCATCCGGCGTGCTGAACGGCTGAGCCGGGTCGGCGGACTGTCTTCACAGCAGATCGCGCGTATCCACATGCCTATCGGGCTTGACCTCGGCAGCAAAACGCCTGCCGAGATCGCCTTGTCAGTGGTCGCCGACGTACTGCGCGTTTATCACGGGAAAGGTCGCGATGCGCTCTGAAACGAAAGTAGTAGACTTGTCGCTGGTCGACCTACACCTGCCGCGGCAGGTTGGGTGATAAACTTATAGAGCACACCATCCTGCCACTACACCCGCGACCATAAGGAGCTAGCGATGTCCACCGCGCAACGCGTCTTCCACGGCAAGTTCGGGAGAGTCGCCCTCCTCGATATGGACCGACCACTTGTAACCCATTCGCACCACGAATGCCATGTGCTGGTGAAAGTGTCAGGCTCCGACACATTTTTCAACGTCAATGGCTATCAGGTACCTCTTACCGACCGCAATGCGGTACTGATCAACGCTTGGCAGCCGCATTTCTTTGATTACCAGCCCAGCGCCGAGCAGACACAGATTCTCGCACTCTATATCGAACCGGCCTGGCTGGCTGAAGCCCAGCATACGTTAGCCCTTAGCTCGCATCCGGGATTTTTTGCCCAGCCTAGTATTGAGCTTAACAGCAAGAAACGGGCGATGGCCGACCGGTTAATAGCCGAGGCCTATAGTGCCGGGCTAATTCCCCGAGAGCACATTGAATTTTTACTATTCGACTTTCTAATCGAGCTTATCGAGGATTTCTCGCAATGGAAGCACCTGTGCCGCCTCGGCACTCAGATGCGCCAAGGATTCAATGATGCACGCATCCGCCGTGCTTGCGCCTACCTGCAAACCCATCTTGACGACCCTGATTGCGTAGCCAACGCTGCAAAGGCCGCCGGGTTATCCCGTGCGCACTTCTTTACCTTATTTCGCAAAGACACTGGCATGACACCAAGGCTCATGCTCAATGATGCGAGAATGCGGCGGGCCTTCATTTGGCTTGAGCGAGAGCGCAGCGGTACTCTAGGCCAACTCGCTGAGAACCTTGGCTTTACCGAGCAGGGTCACTTTACTCGATTCTTCCGCCAACACATTGGCGCATCTCCAAGCCAGTATCGATGTGTAGTGGACAGTTATTGGACAGGAGAGATGTGACCACGATAGCGTGACCCACAAGGTCTTCGCGAAACTAGCTCAACGAACATAAAGATAAAAGAGCTTGCTCTTTGTGCGTTTGAATATGAGTCTGTACAAAAACAGCGGCAAAAACTGAGACTAAAATCGACACTCACCGCAATAAGCCTACTTATCTAGGTTGGTAAATATCTTAAGGAAACGTTGAACAATTCGTCTCGGAGCAACAGAAGCATTCAACGTGGACTTTATTATTGTCTCAGTCATAGATATTTAACCACCTCAAGTAGCCTGCTTACCTGGCAGCCGTGTTATCCGGCTGGCAATACTGAATCGCCCCGGGTTTTTTAGACACTACCTGGTCTTATACTTGGGGTTTGAGAGGGTAGCCTGAATGGTCGATTTGAGTTCGTGGATAGATTATGTGGTGTTACATTAGCTTTAATTAATTGACCGCTTTGGGTCGCTAGCAAACTTTCCTCAACGCTTTTTTAAAAGAAACACACCTAGCACGACTTCCCAACCAACAACCCATCCTCAAAATCTTCTTAGCTTTACGCTAGCAGACTATGCTTACCGGCGTCACTATCAAATAGTCCCGTTCCTAGTGCTTTTTTCTACCTTCGCCTCCTTACATTGAACGCGGTAAGCTTGTCGGCATTCCCGCTGATGATGATGTTTAGACAATGACGACCCACTGGATTCTTGGTCCTGGCGCGATTGGCCGATTATTGGCGCATTCGCTGGCACCATTTGCAGAAGTGGCGCTGATCGGCCGCCGTGACTTGCCCGCGCAGCAGAGGTTAATGACGCCGGAGGGCGAAGCGCGTACCCAGCGCTTATCCTCGCTTACCGCTGGGCAGTTGGCGGTTGATGCGCCTGAGCCGCCTGCGCTTGTGCATATCACTACCAAAGCTATGAGCGCTGAGGCGGCGCTGGAAAGCGTTGCTGACTCCCTATCCCCCATTACGCCGCTGGTGCTGTGGCAAAACGGTTTTTTGGCCCAGCCTCGTATTACCCAGACGTGGCCAGGGCCGGTGCTGTGTGCGACCACCACGGAAGGGGCTTACTTAACCGGTGATGATGGCGTGGTGCATGCGGGGCACGGGCATACCTTTTTGGGCGATTTAAATAACCACCACGGCGCTCTAGCGGAAGAACTGGCGCAAGCATTAACCCAGGCAGGGCTTGCCGCCACAAAGGTGAGTGATATTCGCCAACGCTTGTGGCAGAAGCTGGCGGTGAACGCGGCGATTAACCCACTGGTGGCATTGAATAGCGTACGTAACGGCGAGTTGCGCGGTGAAGCTTATGCGGGCCGGATGGTGGCGGTGGTAAAGGAAGTCGCGGCGATTATGCTGGCCGAGGGCATTGCGCCGCCCAATGATGGCAATGGTGAAGATGAGTGGTTGGCGTTGGTGTGGCAGGTGGTGGAGAACACGGCAAACAATAAGGCTTCGATGTTGCAGGACGTGGAGGCCAAACGCCCCACCGAGCGCGGGGCTATATTGGGGCCGTTGATTGAGAGTGCCCAGCGCCATGGGTTAGCGTGCGAGGTTTTGCAGGCGCTGGATAATGAGTTGGCGGAGGTTGAGGCGAGCTTTTAGGCATTACCACGCGTTACCCCATTCCTACATTGTACAGGCTTAATGGCTTAGCACCGGGTATAGCGACGCGATTAACAGCAAAGCCATGGTGATATTGAATATGCGATAACGACGGTGGCTGGTCAGCCATTGGCGCACCATGATGCCCAACCAAGCCCATACCGAGATGGCGGGAAAGCTGATAATGGCAAACACACTGGTCACCATCAGCACCGAGAAGATCGATTTGTTGGGGGCGTAGAGCGTAATGGCGGAAAGGCCCATGGCCCAGGCTTTGGGGTTTACCCACTGAAACGCTGCGGCTTGTAATAGCGTCATCGGACTACCTTTATGATTGCTCTCGTTGAGAGGTGTGGCTGTTGCGATTTTCCAAGCTAACCACAACAAATAGCCCGTCGAGAGGATGCTTAGCCATGTGTTGAGTACCGGATAGGCTTCAAATAGCGCCATTAAACCACCGCCCACCACCAGCGTTAGCCCACTCAACCCCACCACTATGCCGAACATATGGGGCAGCGTTTTTTTAAAGCCGAAGTTGGCGCCAGAGGCCAGCAGCATCAAGTTGTTAGGGCCTGGGGTTACCGTCGTGACAAATGCAAACGCTGCCAGCGCTGCTAAAACCGACGAGGTCATTGCGCCTCTCCTTGCGTTTATGAGTAGTTAGAGAGGAATTTTACGAGCTTCAAGGCGCAACTTTTGATTTAATCACACCCTCTTTTCACTATTTATGCAACAAAACATGAAGATTGACGCGATTGATCGCAGAATATTGCAAGCACTAAAACAGGACGGAAGAATCAGCAACGTGCAACTAGCTCAGCGCGTTGATCTCTCTCCTTCTGCCTGTTTGCGGCGAGTTCAAGAGCTTGAAAAAAATGGTGTAATCAAGGGTTACCGTGTCGTAACCTCACCTGAGCACATGGGCAGAGGTTTTGTGGCCTATGTCACAGTGGGCTTATCGTCACACACCAAAGCTGCCCAGGAGGGGTTTGAGCGAGCCATGTTGGTGGCCCAGGAAGTAGCTGAGTGCCATAACATTGCAGGCTCTTTTGAATATCTGCTGCGAGTGGAAACCAAAGACCTCAGCAGCTATAAGCGTTTTCATACCGATGTACTTGGCACCCAAGCCCATGTGAGTGCCATCTCTACCCATATTGTGATGAATTCTTCAAAGGATGAGCGAGGCTAACCCCCACTCTTCCATCAAAGCCTCCTATTTACGTAACAGGAATCACCACCACTTTTTGGTAGGCGGGACGTTCAGCGATTTGTTGGTACCAGCGCTCTAAATGGGGGCGCGGCTGCCAGGTTAAACCGATATGCCATAAGTTGTAGATAAAGGGTACAACGGCAATATCGCCCAGGCCAAATTCATTGCCCGAGAAGAACGTTTGCTTGGCCAGCACGTTATCCATCAACTCAAACAGCTCTTCACACGCCTGCATACCCGCTTCAATGGCAGCGTTATCGCGTTTTTCGGGTGGGGTTCTGACATAACCCATCAGGATTGTGCGGTGCCTGGGTGATAGCGTGCTGTTCGACCAATCCATCCACTTTTCAGCCTGCGCCCGTTCGGCGGGGGCTTCGATCCATAGCTTGCTTTGCCCGTACTGCGCGGCAAGGTAGCGAATAATCGTATTGGATTCCCACAGCACGCTGTTGGTGGCGTCATCTTTGAGTAGCGGCACTAGCCCGGTGGGGTTCATGGCCAGGTATTCCGGAGTGTTGTTTACCCCGTGCTCCAAGCCAGCCTGGATCTGCTCGAACGGTAGTTCCAGCTCTTCTAGCACCCAGCGCACTTTCTTGACGTTGGTGGAGTTATTGCGGCCCCAAAGCGTGATCATGGCAGTCCTTGTATATGAGCAGTTTCTTTAAGTTTGCCCGCCCTTGAGATCGGAGACAAGCTGTGGCTTTGGTGGGATAGCTGGGGCGGCTTCGCCGCCCTCTCGCGGGTGCCTCGTTTCTCGCTGCGCTCGCTACTCGTTACCACGCGCTACAAAACCTATTCACCACTCACCACTCACCATTTACCATTCACACCTCACACCTCACACCTCACACCTCACGCCTCACTCTTTATCCTGATAAAACTGCATCAGGCTTGAGAAGTCGAGTTTGCCGTTGCCTTTGGCTTTATGCAGGGTGAACAGTGAGCGGGCGGCGGAGCCCATGGGGACTGCGGAGGCGCTTTGCTGGCTGACATCCATGGCGAGGCCTAAGTCTTTGATCATCAGGTCGACCTGGAAGCCACCCTGATAGTTTTTGGAGGCGGGTGCGTTTTCCATGACGCCTGGGTAGGGATTGTAAACATTGAGCGCCCAGTTACCGCCGGAGCTCTGCTTCATGATTTCCGAAAGCACCGCGGGATCCAGGCCGTTTTTGACGCCCATATTGATCGCTTCGCAGGTGCCCGCCATCAAGATAGAGAGCAGCATGTTGTTGCAGGCTTTGGCCACCTGCCCTGCGCCGTGATCTCCGGCGTGGAAGATGTTTTTGCCCATGGCTTCCAGCACCGGCTTGGCCAGCCTGAACTCGACCTCGCTGCCGCCCACAATAAAGGTCAAGGTGCCCGCTTGCGCGCCGCCCACGCCACCGGAAACCGGCGCATCGATAAAGCCGATACCCAGCTTCTCGCCCTCCTCAGCAACGCCTCGGGCAGTGGCACCGTCAATGGTAGAGCAGTCGATGACCAGCGCTCCACGTTTGATCACTTCAAACAGCGGCGCATCGTCTTCAATATATAGCCCGCGTACATGCTTTCCGGCGGGCAGCATTGAAATAATAAAGTCGGCGTCGGTGGCAGCTTCCTGGGCCGAGAAAGCCACTTCACAGCCATTCACTTTGGCGGTCTCTTGCGCCTCTTGAGAAAGATCAAAGGCGCGCACGTCAAAGCCTGCTTTTACTAGGTTGGCAGCCATGGGGCCGCCCATATTGCCCAGGCCGATAAATGCGATGGTGTTCATTTTATTATCCTTATTAGCCGGTAATGGGAAGATTATATTAGCGTAGATCCGCCAGCGGATTTTGCGACCATGCGGAAGATAGCAGCTCGTTGATAAAGCTCTCCTCTACCGAGGCCACATCGGGATACGTCCAGTTCGGTTGCCCGTCTTTATCGACCAGCAGTGCGCGCACACCCTCAGGGAACTCGCGGTGGCGGCAGCACTGCACAGATAGCGCCATTTCGGATTGGAACACTTCTGCCAGCGACATATGCTTGGCCCGCTTTAGCTGCTCATCAATCAATTTCACTGACACCGGGCTACCGTGGGCCAGCGTTTTCTGTGCCTTGCCAAACCACTTATTATCGCTTTTTACCGCCGTAATAGCGGCGACAATTTGCTCCACGCTGTCGTGATCCATCAACTCGCGAATCAGCGGTGAGTGCTGGTATACGGGCGCTTCCAACTCGGCAAATACAGGCTGGGATGTTTGCTCAAGCTCACGCATGATGCGGTTAACCACACCGTTGGCATCGGTATTCTCACCGGCTCCCCAGGATGCGTCGGTCAGTTGCTGCAGCATGGCATCACGGTGGTGGCTGGCGATACAGCGGTCAGCCAAACCTAGATGAACAGCATCTGGCGCATTGATCTGGCAGCCGGTCATGGCTAAAAAGCGCCCCGCGCCGTTGGGAAGCCGGTTTAAAAACCAGCTGGCGCCAACATCTGGGTACAGCCCGATAGTGACTTCCGGCATAGCCAAACGCGAGGTCTCGGTCACTACGCGGTGGCTACTGGCGCTTAACAGCCCCATGCCGCCACCCATCACAATGCCATTGCCCCAGCAGATCACTGGTTTGGGGTAAGTATGTAAGAGGAAATCGAGCCGATACTCGGTCTCGAAAAAGCGCTCCGGAAAGCTGGGGTCGCCCACGCCAGTAATCGTTTTATACAGATTCACCACGTCGCCACCGGCACAAAACGCTTTTTCGCCTGCGCTATCCAGCACAACTGCCACCACCCGCTCGTCGGTGGCCCAGGCGCGCAGGCGGGGCAGCATCTCTTCACACATTTCAAGCGTTAAGGCGTTGAGCGAGCGCTCAGCATTGAGCTTAACCTCGGCAATAACGTGGCCATCTTGGGTGGGGTGTTCGGTAAACAGTACGCTGCTCATTGGTATTCCTTATTCTCTTACAGCTCGGTGGCGCCGTCTGCCAGCACCCGGCGGGAGATGATCAGCCGCATGATTTCGTTGGTGCCTTCAAGAATCCGGTGTACCCGGGTGTCGCGCACGTAACGCTCCATAGGATACTCCTTGATATAGCCATTGCCGCCGTACATTTGCAGCGCTTCATCGCACACCTTGAAGCCCACATCGGTAGCAAAGCGTTTAGCCATGGCACAGTAGGTCGGTGCGTCGGCGTGGCCAGCGTCCAGCTTGGTAGCGGCCATGCGCACCAGCTGCCGTGCAGCGACCAGCTCAGTGACCATATCGGCTAAGCGGAACTGCAGCGCCTGGAACTCGGCTAAGCGCTTACCAAACTGTTTGCGCTCCAGCATATACTCCCGCGCTTTGTTGATCGCCTGCTGGGCGGTGCCGATTGAGCAGGTAGCAATATTGATACGCCCGCCGTCGAGGCCCTTCATGGCGATTTTAAAACCGTCGCCTTCATTGCCGAGCAGATGATTGGCGGGTACTCGCACGTCTTCAAAGGTGATCATGCGGGTTGGCTGGCTGTTCCAGCCCATTTTCTCTTCCTTGCGCCCATAGCTAATGCCGTCACTCTTGGCATCAACCGCAAACGCCGAAACCCCGCTGGCGCCCTCACCGCCGGTGCGCGCCATCACCACGAGAAAATCGGTGCTACCGGCGCCGGAAATAAACATCTTGCTGCCGGTCAATACGTAATGGTCGCCGTCGCGCTTGGCAGTGGTCTTCAGCGAGGCGGCGTCGGAGCCTGAATTAGGCTCGGTTAAACAGTAAGAACCCAGCAGCTCGCCTGTGGCCAACCTTGCGCCCCACTGCTCTACCGCTTCCGGCGTACCGAAATCCGCCAGCATCCAGGTGACCATATTGTGAATGGTTAGGTAGGCCGTGGTAGAGGTGCAGCCCATAGAGAGCTGTTCAAAAATGATGCTGGCGTCCAACCGCGAGAGGCCTAGCCCACCCACGCTTTCAGGTGCATAAAGAGAGCAGAAGCCCAGCTCGCCCGCTTTACGAATCACATCGACGGGAAAGAAGGAGGTTTGATCCCACTCGGAAGCGTGGGGCTCTAACTCGTTTTGGGCAAACGCCCGGGCCATATCGGCAAAGGCGACCTGGTCTTCGTTGAGTTCAAAATTCATGGCGTATCTCCGCAAATGCGCGTGCGCACTGCTGTTGTCGTTATAATTGACGTTAACGTTAACTTATCCATTTACTCGGCTACAAGCAACCTGCCAACGCTTGCGACCTTAGGCGTAGGCCTTATAAAAGAATCAAAAAAAGGGCGCCCAACGGCGCCCAAAATCGGACAGAGAGAGTGCTATTTAAAAAAAACGCTTACTTAAAGTTTTTGCGATACATCTTGTCCAGTTCACCGATTATTCCGCTACGGAAACTGAGTACACAGACCACAAAGATGATACCGAGAATAACGCTAACCCAATTCCCCAGCGGTGACTGCGCCAGGATATGCTGCAAGCTGACCACAATACCTGCGCCCATTAACGGGCCCAGCAAGGTGCCCACACCGCCCAGCAGGGTCATCAGTATTACCTCACCGGACATATGCCAGTGCGCATCGGTCAGCGAAGCCAACTGGAAGACCACGGTTTTAGTCGAACCCGCCAAGCCGGCTAAACCTGCAGAGATCACGAACGCCACTAGCTTGTAGGCATCGGTGTTATACCCCAGCGAAACCGCGCGGGGCTCGTTTTCACGAATCGCTTTTAGCACCTGGCCAAACGGCGAGTGCACCGTGCGTTGAATCAGCGCGAAGCCGAAGATGAAAATCGCGAACACAAAGTAGTACATCGCCAGGTTGCTGCTCAGGCTGATAAACCCAAACAGTTCGCCACGGGGCACGCCATGCAAGCCATCCTCACCGCCGGTAAACGGCGCCTGTACAAACATGAAGTAGACCAGCTGGGCGATAGCTAAAGTCACCATGGCAAAATAGATGCCCTGACGCCTGATGGAGAGCACCCCAAACACCACTCCAAGCAGCGTGGCTAGAACAGTCCCGGCGATAATACCCAGCTCAGGCGTCAGCCCTGGGTAGCTTGCCAACAGGTAGCCGGTTACGTAACCACCAGTGGCCAAGAAAGCCGCATGGCCGAAAGACAACAGACCCGCATAGCCAAGCAACAGGTTGAACGCACAGGCAAACAGCGCAAAACAGAGCACTTTCATCAAGAACACGGGGTAGGCCAAAAACGGCGCGACCAGACCCACCACGATTAGCGCCAGATAGAACATATTGCGGCGAAACTTGGCCCGCTTTTGACGTTCCAGTACCGCGGATGGCGCCGCCATTGATTGAGATTCTGCCATGTTCATGCCTCCTTACCGAACAGCCCAACGGGGCGCAACATGAGCACGAGGATCATGACAAGAAAGATCACCGTATTAGAGGCTTCGGGGTAGTACACCTTGGTCAGCCCTTCGATGATGCCCATGGAAAGCCCGGTAATAATGGCACCTAGAATCGAGCCCATCCCACCGATGACCACCACCGCAAACACCACGATTAACAAACTCGACCCCATGGTCGGCGATACCGGATAGAGCGGCGCTGCCAACACGCCGGCAAACGCAGCAAGACCAACCCCAAACCCATAGGTGAGCGTGATCAGCAGCGGTACATTAACGCCAAACGCCTGCATCAACTGCGAGTTCTCAGTACCTGCGCGAAGGTAAGCACCCAACCGCGTACGCTCGATCATAAACCAGGTAAACAGGCACATCGCCAGCGCTGCCACCAGCACCCAGGCGCGATATGTCGGTAGGAACATAAAGCCCAGGTTCAAACCGCCCTGAAGGATCTCCGGTGTAGCGTAACGCGCCCCGGAAACACCGAAGAAGTTGACCAGCGTGCCCTCAAAAATCAGCGCTAAGCCGAAGGTCAGCAGCAGCCCATAGAGGTGATCCAGATGGGCGATCCTGCGCAGCAAAAAGCGCTCTAGCAGCACACCGAAAGCGCCGACCACTAACGGCACCAATATGAGCGCCAGCCAGTAATTAATGCCCAAATAGCGAAAGCCTAATAGCGCGGCGAAGGCTCCCAGCATGTATTGCGCCCCATGGGCAAAGTTGACGATCTTCAACAGGCCGAAGATGACCGCCAGGCCCAGGCTAAGCAGTGCGTAAAAGGCGCCATTCACAAGACCCAGCGTTAGCTGGCCCATGAAGACGGCCATTGGCACGCCGAATATCATCGTCATAACGCGACTCTCCTCGCCCTCAAACAGTTGGCGGCAACTTGCCGCCAACCGGTTCTACACATCACTTGCGATGGCTATCTGGCTCAAGCTCAGCCGGGAAATTAGTTTTGCACCAATTTGCACTGGCTTTCAGATAGCGGGCGGTAGGCTTCTTCGGCGGGAATGGTGCTGAGGATTTCGTAAAGATCCCACTCACCGGTGGACTCATCCGGCGTTTTAACCTGGGCCAGATACATGTCGTGGATCATGCGGCCATCTTCACGAATGCTGCCGTTACGGGCAAAGAAGTCCTCAATAGGCATCTCGGCCATTTGTGCACGTACGGTTTCAGGGTCGTCGGTGCCAGCGGCTTCAACGGCTTTCAGGTAGTGCATGGTGCTGGAGTAGATACCCGCTTGTACCATGGTCGGCATGCGGCCTACTTCATCGAAATAGCGCTGTGCCCATTCGCGGGACTGCTCATCCATATCCCAGTACCAGCCGGTAGTTAGCAGCAGGTTCTGAGTGGCTTCCAGGCCAAGGGCGTGAACGTCATTCAAGAAAATCAACAGGCCTGCTAGCTGCTGCCCAGATTGAGTCAAGCCAAACTGGCTGGCCGTAGTGATCGCGTTAACGGTATCGGCACCGGCGTTGGCCAAGCCAATAATTTTCGCGCCGGAGCCCTGAGCCTGAAGAATGTAAGAAGAGAAGTCGTTAGTCGGGAAGGGATGACGAACGCCGCCCACAATTTCACCGCCGCTCTCTTCCACTACTTTGGTGACGTCAGCTTCAAGCGCATGACCGAAAGCGTAGTCTGCGGTCAGCATAAACCAGCTGTCGCCGCCCTGCTCTACGACGGCTTTGGCGGTACCGTTAGCGAGCGGATAGGTGTCGTACACCCAGTGGATGTGGTTAGGAGTACAGTGTTCGTTGGTAATGCTAGAAGCCGCCGAACCGGACACGATACCCAGGCCATTGTTCTCTTCCAGCACTTTGGTCACCGCAATGGACACAGAAGACGCTACTAAGCCGCCCACCATATCGACGTTATCCTGATCGATCCAACCACGCACGGTATTCGCGCCGACGTCAGCGCTGTTGCGATCATCTGCACTGGAAATAACGATGGGCGCGCCATCTACACTGCCGCCAAAATCGGCCACCGCCATCTCCATGGCGGTTAAGCCGCCGGGGCCTGCGAGGTCGCGATAAGTGCCGGACATATCGGCCAGGTACCCAATGCGGACTTCACCATCACTCATATCAGCCTGGGCGGTAGACACAGCTAGGCTTGAAGAGGCCGCGACGGCGATACTGGCGGCCAGCGTTTTTTTCATAAAGGTCATATTCGTCTCCTGGCCCGGAGGCCTTTGTTGTTGTGTTGTTTTTGAGCTGTTGTGTAGTCTTTGAGCTGTCGTGAAAGTGCGTACTGCAAATTACTGATTTATATTGTTGTTTTGTGAGCAGGGAAACTGTTGGCGGAATGAACATTTAAGTGTCTAGCCGTGTTTTATACCCCTAGCATTGAGTTGAGATGTTCCCGACGCGATGGCAGCTGCGCGGCGCTGATTTCTTCGACAATCTGACCGTGATCCATCACGAAGTGGCGATCCGCAAGCGGCGCCGCAAAGCGAAAGTTCTGCTCCACAAGCACAATGGTCATACCGCGCTCTTTCAACTGAACCAGCACTTCGGCAAGTTTCTGCACAATGACGGGGGCAAGCCCTTCGGTAATTTCATCGAGCAGCAGCATGCGCGCGCCAGTGCGCAAGATGCGCGCCATGGCTAACATCTGCTGTTCACCCCCGGAAAGCCGCGTCCCCTGGCTTCTACGCCGTTCATAAAGGTTCGGAAACATGGCGTAGATTTCGTCAAGGCTCATACCGCCGGAACGCACAGTGGGTGGAAGCAATAGGTTCTCGTGCACATCCAAGCTTGCAAAAATACCGCGCTCTTCCGGGCAGTAACCCACCCCGAGACGCGGGATATGGTGCGGCTTCATATGCAGCGTTTCATTACCGTTAATCACAATAGAGCCCGTTCTGCGCCCCACCATGTTCATGATCGATTTCAATGTGGTACTACGCCCGGCGCCGTTGCGGCCCAGCAGCGTCACCAGCTCGCCACGCTTCACATCAAAATTGACGCCATGCAGGATGTGCGACTCGCCATAAAAGGCGTGTAGATCCTGCACCCGCAGCATTTCCAGGCTTTGCGTGTTTTCAACCGGCGCTTCGGCCTCAGCGATATTCATACGGCAGCTCCCTCTTTTTCAGAACCATCCTCTTCCGCGGCATCGCTGCCCATATAGGCTTCGCGTACCAATGGATTCCGAGAGACAGCGTCGTAATCGCCCTCAGCCAAAACAGCGCCTCGCGCCAACACGGTGATGCGATCACATAGGCGGCTAACAACGCTCAGGTTGTGCTCCACCATTAATACGGTGCGCCCCTGGGAGACACGCTTAATCAGCGCCACGATGCGGTCAACGTCTTCTGCGCCCATGCCTTGGGTAGGTTCATCAAGCAGCATCATGGTGGGGTCGAGCGCAAGCGTAGTGGCCAGCTCAAGTGCTCGTTTACGACCGTAGGGCATTTCTACCGTTAGCGTATCGGCATATTCCCGCAGACCCACTTCTTCCAGTAGTTCAAGCGCGCGCTCATTAAGGTGATCCAGGGATTTCTCAGATTTCCAGAAATGAAACGAGGTGCCCAGTTTTCGCTGTAGCGCTACCCGCACATTCTCCAGCGCGGTCATATGGGCGAATACCGCAGAAATCTGAAACGAACGCACCAACCCTAACTGGGCTATTTCGTTGGATTTTTTACTGGTGATTGAGTTGCCGCGATACAAAATATCGCCGCGGGTAGGCGGCAGAAATTTGGTCAATAAGTTAAATACGGTGGTTTTACCCGCACCATTGGGGCCAATCAGTGCGTGAATATGCCCTTCCTGTACCTGGAGATTGACATCGTCCACGGCGGTGAAGCCGCGAAACTCTTTGGTCAGCCCTCGGGTTTCGAGGACAGGTCCCTGAAGGACATCGTTTGCACTCATAGAGTGGCAAGCCTCTTATTGTTGTTGTGCTAATTCTTTACAGGCATGGCAAAAGCGGCTGCTACTGCCTTACCTGAACGTAAGGTGTATGTGCAAACTAGCAACTGTCGCTATAGCAATACAATTACAACTTTGGTCTATCGACGACATTCCCCTGAATTAATAACTGCCTTCAAAACATAAATATCAACAACTTACCTGATTTCAACGCTTTTCAACTGCTAGCAACAATTGCTTTACGTTAACGTAAACTTGTTTTAGCCTCAGTGGCAGTGTTCCATAGGAGTCATATATTGGGAACAACGCCTTATTGAGAGAACGTCACCATGAGCAAAACTTACTCGATCAGTGAACTAGCCAACGAGTTTGATTTAACCACCCGTAGCATTCGCTTCTATGAAGATCAGGAACTGCTCCACCCTACGCGCCGCGGGCAAACCAGGGTTTACAGCAGCAAAGACCGTGTACGGCTGAAGCTCACCATTCGTGGCAAGCGACTGGGTTTTTCATTGGCAGAGATTCGCGAACTGTTCGAGCTTTGGGACGAAACCCGCAGCGGCAGCAAAAAGCAGCTGCACCTAATGCTAAGCAAAATAGGCGAGCGCCGTGCGGCGCTGGATCAACAAATGAAAGACATCACCATGGTTCAGCTAGAGCTTGAAAGCGCTGAAATCCGCTGCCGCCAAGCGCTCGAAGAACTACTCGAGAAAGAGCCGCAAGAAACACAAAACGAAGAAGAGCACGCGAGTTCGGCCGATAAAGCCTCAGCCCCCTCTTCCGCCACTATGCACTGACGCGTCCGCCAACTCGATTAGCCGACACAGCTACGCCAGCCCAGATGGCTAATTACAGATAGCAAACACAAATAATCAGCACAGGTGATTGACCATGTTTTCACACTACTCAGAACTCAATTTTGGCCTCGAAGACGAACTGAACATGTTACGCGAGCAGGTCAACGCCTTTGCTGCCAGCGAGATTGCCCCCCGTGCGGCCGAAATCGACCGCAACAACGAGTTCCCTAACGACCTGTGGAAGAAGTTTGGCGATATGGGGCTATTGGGGATTACCGTCTCTGAAGAGGATGGCGGCAGCGGCATGGGCTATCTGGCCCACTGCATCGCCATGGAAGAGATCTCCCGGGCCAGCGCATCGGTAGCGCTCTCTTACGGCGCCCACTCCAACTTGTGCGTTAACCAGATCAAGATCAACGCCTCCCCCGAACAGAAAGCCAAGTACCTCCCCAAACTGATCAGCGGCGACCACGTGGGCGCTTTGGCCATGTCGGAACCCGGCGCAGGCTCGGATGTTGTGTCGATGCAGCTGCGTGCCAAGCAGAATGGCGATCACTACATCCTTAACGGCAATAAAATGTGGATCACCAACGGCCCCGATGCCGATGTGCTGGTGGTGTACGCCAAAACAGATCCAGACGCCGGTTCCAAAGGCATCACCGCGTTTATTATCGAAAAAGGCATGCCCGGTTTCTCCACCGCCCAAAAGCTCGACAAGCTGGGCATGCGCGGTTCCAACACCTGTGAACTGGTATTCCAGGATTGCGCCGTTCCCGCTGAACACATTCTCGGTGAAGAAGGCAAAGGCGTACGCGTACTGATGAGCGGGTTGGACTATGAGCGTACCGTACTGGCCGCTGGCCCGATCGGCATTATGCAGGCCGCCATGGATGTGGTGATGCCCTATATCCACGAGCGTAAACAGTTCAACCAGTCGATTGGTGAGTTCCAACTGGTGCAGGGCAAAGTGGCGGATATGTACACCACCCTGAACGCCTGCCGCGCCTATTTATACGCTGTAGCCGGTGCCTGCGACCGTGGCCAAACGTCCCGCAAAGACGCTGCCGGGGTGATTCTCTACTGCGCCGAAAAAGCCACTCAGGTCGCGCTGGATTCCATTCAGCTACTCGGCGGCAACGGCTATATCAACGAATACCCCACCGGGCGCCTGCTACGAGACGCCAAGCTGTATGAGATCGGCGCGGGCACCAGCGAGATTCGGCGGATGCTAATTGGTCGCGAACTCTTCACCGAAAGTCTTTAATTAAATTCAGCAGGGTCCTGTCATGAGCTCCATTTCCACTCAGATCAACCCGCGTAGCGATGTATTTCAGGCCAACGAAGCCTCAATGCTCGGTGAAGTGAACAAACTGCGTGAACTGACCGCTGCCGTCGCCCAGGGTGGCGGCGCCAAAGCCCGCGAGCGTCACGAAAGCCGCGGCAAGCTGTTTGTACGCGACCGCATCGATCACTTGATCGATGAAGGTTCGCCGTTTCTAGAGTTTTCAGCCCTTGCGGCGCATAACATATACGATAGCGAGATCCCTGCCGCTGGTGTGGTCACCGGTATTGGCCGTGTTTCCGGCGTGGAGTGTGTGATTGTCGCTAACGATGCCACAGTTAAAGGCGGCACTTACTTCCCGCTGACCGTCAAAAAGCACATCCGCGCCCAGGAGATTGCCCGCAAGCATCGCCTGCCGTGCATCTATCTGGTCGATTCCGGCGGTGCCTTCCTGCCCCGCCAGGATGAAGTCTTCCCCGACCGCGATCACTTCGGGCGCATCTTCTATAACCAGGCGACCATGTCGGCGGAAGGCATTCCGCAAATCGCCGTGGTGATGGGCTCCTGCACCGCAGGCGGCGCTTACGTGCCTGCCATGGCAGACGAGTCGATTATCGTTAAAGAGCAGGGCACGATTTTCCTGGGTGGCCCGCCCTTGGTGAAAGCCGCCACCGGTGAAAGCATCAGCGCCGAAGATCTTGGCGGTGCTGATGTTCACGCCAAGGTCAGCGGTGTCGCCGACCACTACGCAGAAAACGATGCTCATGCGCTGCAGCTAGCTCGCGCCTGTGTGTCGCGGTTGAACTGGCAAAAGCGCGGCAAGCTGGCCATGCAGGCACCCAAGCCACCCAAGCTGGATCCTGCTGAGCTGTATGGCATTGTCGGCACCGACCTGAAAAAGCCCTATGACGTGCGCGAAGTCATTGGCCGCATCGTCGATGACTCCGACTTTGACGAGTTCAAGCGCTACTACGGTGAAACCCTGGTCACCGGCTTTGCCCATATTCACGGCTACCCGGTGGGTATTGTGGCCAATAACGGCGTGCTGTTTTCCGAAAGCGCGGTGAAAGGCGCGCACTTTATCGAGCTCTGCGCTCAGCGCAAGATTCCGCTGATCTTCCTGCAGAACATCACCGGCTTTATGGTCGGCTCCAAGTACGAGCACGAAGGCATTGCCAAGCACGGCGCCAAGCTGGTGACTGCCGTAGCCTGCGCCAAGGTACCCAAATACACCGTTCTGATTGGCGGTAGCTTCGGCGCCGGTAACTACGGTATGTGTGGCCGCGCTTACGACCCCAACCTGCTGTTTATGTGGCCCAACGCGCGCATTTCAGTGATGGGCGGCGAGCAGGCGGCGGGCGTGCTGGCCCAGGTTAAGCGCGAGCAGCATGAACGCGAAGGCCGCGAGTGGAGCAAAGCGGACGAAGAAGCCTTTAAGCAGCCCACTCGCGACCAGTACGAGCATCAGGGCCACCCCTACTACGCCAGCGCCCGCTTGTGGGACGACGGCGTGATTGATCCGCTGCAAACCCGCGATGTGCTTGGGCTCTCTTTAGCTGCCGCGATGAATGCAGAAATCGAAGAGACGCGCTTCGGCGTGTTCCGGATGTAAGGGGGTCCTACCATGGCTTACTCAACGCTGATTATCGAAGAGGGCGTGGCGCGCCTGACCTTAAACCGCCCCGAGGTGCATAACGCTTTTGACGACAGCCTTATCGCTGAGCTAAACGCGCACCTTGACCAGTTGCATACGTTGGCCGAATCAGGCGATGTACGCGCGGTAGTGCTGGGTTCAGAAGGCAAAAGCTTCTCCGCGGGTGCCGATCTGAACTGGATGAAGCGCATGGTCGATTACGACCTGGAAGATAACCTCGCCGATTCCCGCAAGCTCGCCGCACTCATGCACGGCCTGGATACGCTGCCCTGCCCTACCGTCTGCCGTGTGCAAGGCGCCGCCTTTGGCGGCGCGGTGGGCTTGGCCGCCTGCTGCGATGTGGTGATCGCCTCAGGCAAAGCCAAATTCTGCCTTTCGGAAGTCAAAATTGGCCTATCGCCCGCGGTCATCAGCCCTTACGTGCAGCGGGCCCTGGGCGAGCGACAGATGCGCCGCTATGCGTTAACCGCAGAAGTCATGGACGCCGAAATAGCGCTCGCGCTGGGTTTAGTCCATCTAGTGGTGGAGCACGATAAGCTAGACGACGAAGTGGACGCCATGCTGGCCACTCTGTTAGCCGGCTCGCCCCAAGCCCAGCGCGCCACCAAGGCGCTGATGGCCTCGGTCGCTCAAGCACCTGACAGTGACGCCACTCGGGAACATACCTGTCAGGTGATCGCCAAACTGCGGGTAAGCCAAGAAGGGCAAGAGGGTTTATCCAGTTTCTTTGAAAAGCGCCGCCCCGCCTGGGCCGATTCTAATAACACACCCCACGCTTCGGAGCGTCGCTCATGAGTCATTCACCCCCTATTGAAAAAAACGAAAGAGCCGAAAAAGCCGCTCGCACGACGCCTTTTGACACGCTTCTAGTCGCCAACCGCGGTGAAATCGCCTGCCGCGTGATGCGCACTGCGCGCCGTATGGGCCTGAAAACCGTCGCGGTTTACTCTGACGCCGATGCCAGCGCACGCCACGTGCGTGAAGCCGACGAGGCCGTTCGTCTGGGGCCTGCCGCCGCCCGGGAAAGCTATCTCAATATTGATGCGGTGATCGAAGCTGCCAAGCGCACCGGCACCGGCGCGATTCACCCCGGTTACGGCTTTCTTTCCGAAAACGGTACCTTCGTCAAAGCCCTTGAAGAAGCGGACATTACCTTCGTTGGCCCGCCCGCCTCGGCGATTGCCGCCATGGGCGATAAATCCGCTGCCAAGGCGCGCATGGCCAATGCGGGCGTGCCGCTGGTGCCGGGCTACCACGGTGACGACCAGGACGACGCCCTGCTGCGCAGCGAAGCCGACAAAATTGGCTACCCGGTGATGCTCAAAGCCAGCGCCGGTGGCGGTGGTAAAGGCATGCGCGTGGTTGAATCTGGCGATAGCTTCCAGGCCGCGTTAGACGGCTGCCGCCGTGAATCCAAAGCCGCTTTTAGTGATGACAGGATGCTGATCGAGAAGTATCTGGTGCAGCCCCGCCATGTGGAAGTGCAGGTATTCTGCGACCGCCATGGTAACGGCGTTTACCTGTTCGAGCGGGATTGCAGCGTTCAGCGCCGCCATCAAAAAGTCATTGAAGAAGCCCCCGCCCCCGGTATGACGGCGGAGCTGCGTAGCGCTATGGGCGATGCCGCCGTCCGCGCCGCCCAGGAGATCGGCTACGTGGGCGCGGGCACCGTCGAGTTTCTTTTAGACATTGACGGTTCGTTCTACTTTATGGAGATGAACACTCGCCTCCAGGTCGAGCACCCGGTCACCGAAATGATCACTGGCCAGGATCTGGTCGAGTGGCAGTTGCGCGTCGCCATGGGCGAGCCGCTCCCTTGCAGCCAGGATGAGCTGACGATCACCGGCCATAGCTTTGAAGCGCGTATCTACGCCGAAGACCCGGATCAGGATTTCCTGCCCGCTACCGGCCTGCTCACTCGCTTTGCACTGGATTTAGAAGGCGCTGGTCTAAGCGGCGACCAGGTACGTTTAGATAGCGGTGTAGAGAGAGGCGATGCGGTGTCGATGCACTACGACCCCATGCTCGCCAAGCTGATCGTTCACGGTGCCGACCGAGATGCGGCGTTGGCCACGCTTAACCGCGCACTAGCAGCGCTGGACGTTCAAGGGGTTGTCACTAATCGCGCCTTCTTGATGCGCCTGGCAACGCATCCGGGCTTTAAGAACATAGAGCTGGATACCCGCTTTATCGAGCGCAACGAAGCGACGCTGTTTGCAGCCCGTACTTACAGCATGGAGGCCTACGCGAGTGCCGCGCTGATTGGCCTGAATCAACTTACCCAGGAGTGCGAAAGCGACTCGCCCTGGGATCGCCACGACGGCTTCCGCCTCAACGCACCGCACACCATTCGCATTGCCCTGTGTGACCCGGCAAGTGCGCAAGCGCCGGATAGCGATGAAGCGGTAGTGATCGTCGAAGGTAAACGCAGCCCTGGCGAGTCGCTGTGGAATCTCACTATTGGCGACGAAACCCTTACCGCGAGTTTGCAGCCGCTCACCGGCGATGCGGTAGCGGTTACCTTGAATGGCCACCGCCGCCGCCTGCAGGCCCGCCGCGACGGTCACGTGGTGGTTATGGCCGACCCAAGCGGTGAAACCCGCCTGTTCTGGCGGCGCATCGATGCCATTGATCACGGTCACCACGAGGCAGAATCCACGCTGACCGCACCCATGAACGGCACGGTCGTTGCATTGCTGGTAGAGCCCGGCGTTAATGTCGAAAAAGGCATGCCGCTAATGGTGATGGAAGCGATGAAAATGGAGCACACCATGACCGCCCCCGCCGATGGCAGCGTGGAGACGTTCCACTTCCAAGCCGGGGACACCGTGAGCCAAGGCGCCGTGCTGCTCGACTTTGCGGTCAACGAATAGGAGTCACTGATGCCATTGCCTACCTCTGTAAAGCTGTTTGAAATGTCGCCCCGTGACGGCCTGCAAAATGAGCCGGGGGCCATTGTGCCCACCGGGACTAAGATTGCTCTGATCGAGCGGCTTGCTAAAGCGGGTATCACGCATATCGAAGCCGCCAGCTTTGTATCACCCAAATGGGTGCCACAAATGGGCGACGCCGTTGAGGTCATGGCCGGCATCAAACGCCAGCCAGGCGTGGTGTACTCCGCGCTGACGCCTAATCTAAAAGGGCTCGAAAACGCGCTAACCGTGGGTGTTGAGGAGGTCGCGGTATTTGGTGCGGCGTCTGAAGCCTTCTCGCAAAAGAACATTAACTGCTCCATTGCTGAATCACTGACCCGCTTTGAGCCGGTGTTAGAGCGCGCCCGAGAGGCTGGCGTGCGCGTGCGCGGCTACGTCTCCTGCGTATTGGGCTGCCCCTACGAAGGCGAGATAGCCTCCGCCAAAGTGGCTGAAGTGGCCAAGGCGCTTTATGAGATGGGCTGCTACGAGGTGTCCCTGGGCGACACCATTGGCGTCGGCACGCCGCTGGCTGCTAAACGCATGATTGAGGCGACGCGCCAACAGGTGCCCATTGAGTTTCTGGCCGCTCACTTCCACGACACCTACGGCATGGCGCTGGCCAATCTTTATGCCGTCCTAGAAGAAGGCGTTAGCGTTATTGATGCCGCTACCGCGGGACTTGGCGGTTGCCCCTATGCCAAGGGCGCTTCCGGCAACGTAGCCACTGAAGACGTGCTCTATCTGCTGGAAGGGCTGGGGATTGAAACGGGCATCGACCTACAGGCCGTGATTGAAACCGGCTACTGGATCACCCACGAGCTAGGCCGCAAGCCCAGTTCAAAGGTGGCCTTGGCAAAAGGCCTTAGCCGTTGAAATAAAACATGAATAATAAAAATTAAAAGCAGCGAGTTATCCCCTGCCTTCCCGTTCGGACAAGAAAAAATATCGGAGAGATACACCATGGCATCACCTGCGCTTACCCAACCCAGCTACTCCAGCAGCATGGCTGACAAGCCGCTTCTTGGCATGACGATCGGCGATAAATTTGACCAAATCGCGACACAACATGCTGATAATGACGCGCTGATTGTACTGCATCAGAACATTCACTGGAGCTATCGCCAGCTCCAGGAAGAGGTCAACCGCTGTGCCCGTGCGCTGCTCTCCATCGGCGTCAAGAAAGGCGACCGTGTGGCCATTTGGGCACCCAACTGCAGCGAATGGACATTGACTCAGTTCGCCACTGCCAAAATCGGTGCCATTCTGGTCAACATTAATCCCTCTTACCGTACCCATGAGCTGGAATACGCACTGAACCAGTCTGGTGCGCGCTTTCTGGTCACTGCCAACAGCTTTAAAAGCTCTGACTACAGCGCCATGCTGTATGAGCTGGCACCCGAGTTAAAAACCAGTAACGATGGCGAGCTGAAGTCGCAAAAGCTGCCCGACCTTGAGTGCATTATTAATTTAAGCAGCGAAAAGCTGAGCGGCATGTGGCGCTGGTCTGACCTGATGAAAGAAGCCAATAAGGTTAGCCAAACCGATGTTGACGATCTGCAGGCGACGCTGCAGTTTGATGATGCGATCAATATTCAGTACACCTCGGGCACCACTGGCTTTCCTAAGGGCGCGACGCTTTCCCACCACAATATTCTCAATAACGGCTTCTTCGTGGCGGAGAGCATGGGCTTTACCAGTGAAGACCGCCTGGTGATTCCGGTGCCGCTTTACCACTGCTTTGGCATGGTGATGGGCAACCTGGGCTGTATGACCCACGGCGCCACCATGATCTACCCGGATGAGGGCTTCGATCCCGGCAAGGTGCTCAAGGCAGTGCACGATCAAAAAGCCACCGCGCTCTACGGCGTGCCCACCATGTTTATCGCCGAGCTTGAACACGAGGGTTTTGCTAGCACTGACTTCTCCACACTGCGCACCGGGATTATGGCGGGCTCGATCTGCCCTGCGGAAATCATGAAGCAGGTCATCAACAAGATGAATATGAAGGGCGTGCAGATCGCCTACGGCATGACGGAAACCAGCCCGGTCTCCACTCAAACGGGTGCCAACGACAGCATTGAGAAACGCGTTTCCACCGTGGGCCGTACCCAGCCTCACTTAGAGAACAAAATTGTCGACCCTGGCAACGGCGGCATTCTGCCTCGGGGCGAAATCGGCGAGCTGTGTACCCGCGGCTACAGCGTAATGCTGAAGTACTGGAACAACGATAAAGCCACCGCCGAGGCCATCGACGAAGCGGGCTGGATGCACACCGGCGATCTGGCCACCATGGATGAAGAGGGCTACATCCAGATCGTCGGCCGCATCAAAGATATGGTCATTCGCGGCGGCGAGAACGTCTATCCCAAAGAGATCGAAGAATTTCTCTACGCCCACCCGGCGATCTCAGAAGTACAGGTCACCGGCGTGCCCGACAAGAAGTATGGTGAAGAGCTGATTGCCTGGGTGAAACTCAACAGCACCGCGGGTGACGTCACCGGTGAAGAGCTACGCGAGTACTGCAAAGGCAAGATCACCCACTTCAAAATTCCGCGCTACTTTAAGTTCGTTGACGAGTTCCCGATGACCGTCACCGGCAAGATTCAGAAATTTAAAATGCGTGAAATTTCCATTCAAGAGTTGGGCTTGGATCAAGAATCGTAAGCGATGACCCCTTCCAACCCTTTAGCCAACCACTATCAGCGCGCCCTGCGCGCTGATGAGATATTGGCGCAGATCAATGCTCACTACCCTGCTGGCCCTACGCTGCACCAATTGGCGCCTTTGGATCAGCTGCATATTGGCGGTGTGGCAGCCTCTACTCGGCTGCTGGAACGACTCACCCCTGACGACCACGGAAAAGTTTTAGATATTGGCGCGGGGCTGGGCGGGCTAATGCGCCAAGGTGCTTCACTCGGTTTTCAAATGACGGGGCTGGATATTACCCACGGCTTCAGTGCGCTCAATAAATCGCTGAGCTTACGGGTAAATCAGCCAGACGCCCCACCGCTTGCCTGGGTAACGGGCGATGCTAGCGCTCTGCCCTTTGCGGATAACAGCTTTGATGCCGTGCTGTTTCAGCACAGCCTGCTCAATATGCCCAATGTCTCCAAGGTAATCACAGAAAGTCGACGAATTCTGCGCCCCGGTGGGCAGTTAGTGATGCACGAGGTCGTCAGTGGCCCCAACGTGGCGCAACTTCGCTACCCAGTGCCTTGGGCAGCCTCCTCCAAGCACTCCCATCTACTTACCTTGGTTGAACTAACTCGACTGCTTGAAGTGGGCGGCTTTCAACTTGAACACGTGGACGACTGGAGCGAAATGGCTTTGGCGTGGCGCCAGCGGCAACGTCAAAAAGAGCAGACACCCCGGCAAGCGGTGCTGTCCCCCCAGTGGGTATTTGGTGAGCGCTTTATCACTATGGGTAAAAATTTAGTCGATAACCTAGCCCAGGGCGCAATTAAAGTGGTGGAAATCCAAGCCAGTTGCTAATCTGAATAGAATTGCTTTTTCCTCTCTACCCATGGCTATACGACAACACTTGGGTATGTACCGATAGGTGTAAGAGAAATGCCAATCAAACGCTTGGCAAGCACCCTGCTCTGCTGCTCCGTTCCCTGGTTTAGCAGCTACGCCGACGACACTCCGCCGGTGATGGCCTATACCGCCCCTAATAGCGAACTCATGCAGCTGGATAACGGCGTTATCTTAGAAGGCAGTGACCTTCAAAGCCTTGATAACTATACCAGCGGTTTTCGGGTCACCGCAGGCTACAGCCCCTGGCGACTCCCCCAACTCGATATTGGCGCTGAAATTGCCTACCGGGAAAGCGACGAAATCTCCACTTCCTCCGGTGTTAACCCCCTCATTATGGATACACTCAGTTTGGGTGGCGCCATTGTTGCCGGAGTTCGCATGGGCGCCTTTAGCGTCTATGCGAAGTCCGGCATCACAGAATGGCGTGGTGAAAGCGACCTGGAAGGCGCCGATGAAAGCGGTACTGCATTGCTGCAAGGTTTCGGCGCCACGGTGACGATCAACCGACTCGTCAGTCGCCTAGAGTATGAACGCATCGACGCTCCAACCCTCAGCCACCTCAATATGCTAAGTGCCTCATTGCATCTTCCGTTCTAACGCCCAACCTAAATTAATTTAAATTCGCTTTTCTCTGATTACCCATCGATTTGTAAGATATGGCTTAAAATTTTGTAAGCCATTTCTTACAAGCGTGTAAGCCATTAACGCTTCGTGCCCTCAAGGGGTTGCGCTTCAACTCTGCCTCGCTATTCTGACCGCTTCTCATTAGCAGTTAATGATCCAAGGAGCGGAGCGATGGCGGACAAAACGGGCCTGCAATTTACCCTGACCCTACCCGGGGCCGATGACACCGCCGTGGTGCGCTTTACCCATCGCGAGGCGCTGTCTGAGCCGTTTGCGCTCGGCGATGCTCAAGGACTACACCTTTAAAAACCCGCCCTATGCGCAGATCCATGAGCACCTCGCTCCCAACTTGGGCGAACACGCCCAGCGGGAGGATTACGAACACTTTGACTACCCCGGCCGCTATAAGAAGGACGCTTCCGGTAAGCCCTTTACCCGCCACCGCTTAGAATCCCTGCGCGCCGACGCCACCACCGCCGAAGCCGAGAGTGACCTGCCCGAGCTCGCCCCCGGCATCTGCTTTACCCTCACCGACCACGATATCGATAGCCTTAACCAAGCGTGGCAGGTGGTCTCAGTGATCCACCACGGCGAACAGCCCCAAGCGCTGGAAGAGGACGGCATGGCCCGGGGTGGTAATGGCAGTAATAACGGGAACAGTGCCCAATCAGGCGAGCTGATGACCCGCTACCACAACGACGTGGTGATCATGCCTCGGGACCAGACTTTCCGCCCGGTGCCCAATCCCAAGCCGCGGGTCGATGGCCCCCAGGTGGCCTTTGTGGTCGGCCCCGAAGGCGAAGAGATCTACTGCGACGAACATGGCCGGGTCAAGGTGCAGTTCCCCTGGGATCGCTACGCCGAACCCAACGAGACCGCCAGCTGTTGGGTGCGGGTCGCCCAGGGCTGGGCAGGCGGTGGCTACGGCAGTATGGCGATCCCCCGGATCGGCCATGAGGTCATTGTCTCGTTTTTAGAGGGCGACCCTGATCAACCGCTGGTCACCGGCCGCACTTACCACGCGGTGAATACCCCGCCTTACCCGCTGCCGGAGCACAAGACCCGCACGGTGATCCGCACCCAGAGTCATAAATCGGAAGGCTTTAACGAACTGCGCTTCGAGGACGCCACTGGCGAAGAGCAGATCTGGCTCCACGCTCAGAAAGATCTGGAGCTGCTCACCCTTAACGACCGCACCGAGGAGATCCGCAGAGACAGCCACCTCAAGCTGCACCGCAACCGCTTGAGCGAAATCCGTAACGACGATCACCTCACCGTACACGGCAAGCGCTACACCCAGATCAAGGGCGATGACCACCTTCAGGTCGATCAAACCCGCCATGAGGTCTACGGTGAAGCCCAGCTGGTGGAGACCGGCCGCGAGCTGCACCACAAAGCGGGCAGCCAAATCGTGTTGGAAGCGGGTAGCGAGATCACCCTTAAAGCCGGGGGCAGCTTTATCAAGCTCGACCCCGGCGGCGTGACCATTGTCGGCCCCCAGGTCAAGATCAACTCCGGCGGTAGCCCCGGCCGCGGCCAGGGCCAGGCGATTGTACTGCCCCGCTTACCCGGGGAAGCCGAGCCTGAGGAGAGCGAGGACGTTACCCTTGAGCCGCACCAGACCCCACTGCTCAGCAGCGACATCACCGCCGCCACGCCGTTGGCGTTAGACGATATCGACATCACCGATGGCCTGGCCGACGACTGCAGTGCCTGCCAACCGGCGGTGGGTAGCCCGGTGAACCCGCTGCTGGGCGCCAAGCTGCTGCCCGCCGAGACCGATTTTGCACTCCCCGCGCCACGGCCGTTTGTGTTTAGCCGTGGCTACCTCTCCAGCAACGGAGCGGTAGGCGCCCTGGGTCAGGGTTGGTCGCTCCCCGGCGAGTCTCTGGCCATTACCCTCAATGACGACGCCTGTATTGTCCAAGATGCCCAGGGCCGTGCGATTACCTTTGGTTCACTGGCCCCCGGCCAGGCACGCTTCTCGCCCACCGAACAGCTATGGATACGCCGCGGGGGTGCCTCAACCGCTGAAGATAGCAACGCGCCCCGCTGGCAAGCCCTGGACGAGACGTTGCGCAATGATCCTGAGCGTATCGTGTTAAGCGATGCCAGCGGGCTTTACTATGTGTTTGCTAACCCAACAGACGTGGCAACCATTGGCGCGAGTTCAGGCGATAACGTAGGAAATAATAGCGCCCGCTGGCCCTTAATCGAAGAGCGCGACCGCAACGGCTACACCACCCAGTACCGCTGGGAGGGTGATCTGTTGGTGCGGGTGATCGACAGCGCCCAGCGCCACTACCAGCTGGTCTACGATGCCCTGTTACCCGCGATGCAAGGCGACACCGGGCAGCGCTTGACCGGCGTCAAGCTGGTGCAGGCCCACGACGGTGAGTCGGCGGACGAGTGGTTAGTGCGCTACTCCTATAGCCCGGTGGGGGATTTGATTGCGGTGCGTCACCGCCACGGTGAAGTGGTGCGCGAGTTCGAGTGGCAAGCGCATATGCTTACCGCCCACCGGGTACCCGGCGGCATGGAAGCCCACTACACCTGGGATCGCCACGCCCCGGATGGCCGCGTGGTCGGCCAGCAGGAAGCCGGTGGCTTGGCGCGGACGTACAGCTACCAAGTGGATCATACGCTGGTCACCGACAGCCTGGGCCGGGAGGAGCGCTACCACTTTGTGGGCAGCGGCCCCGGCCGCCGCTGGACGGCCCATACCCGCGCCGATGGCTCGCGGATCGAGTTCCGCTATGATCGTGCGGGTCTCAAAGTAGCCACCGTGGATCCGTTGGGTCACGAGACATTGATTGAACGGGACGACCACGGCCAGGTGATCGCCCAGACCGGCCCGGACGGCACCCGCTGGGCCATTGAGCGGGATGCTCTCGGGCAGCCGGTGAGCATCGAAGGCCCTGACGAGCAGCGCTGGCAGATCACACGTAACGAGCGCGGCCACCCGCTGAACGTCACCGGGCCGGAAGGCACCACTGCCTTCGCCTATGACCATGCCGACTTGCCCAACCGCCCTACCACTGTCACCGATGTGGTGGGCGCTACCCACCAGCGGAAGTGGAACGCCCTGGGCCAGGTCACCGCCCAGATCGACTGCTCTCAGCAGCGTACCGAGTACGCCTACGACCGCCACGGCTATCTGGCCAGCGTCACCAATGCCCTGGGTGAGACCACCCGCACCCAGCACGACAAGATGGGCCGACGCATCGCCACCCAGCTTCCCGACGGGCTCTACTGGCACCACCATGTGGATGCCCTTGGACGTTTGGTAGAGCTGGAAGGCCCGCAAGGGTTTAGGCAACAATTCTTCTTTAATGACCACGGCCGCCAGGTGCAACGCATCGAGGCCGACGGCAGCCAGCAGTTCACCGCTTACGATGACATTGGCCGCCTCAGCGAGCTGACCCTGGGCAACGGCGCGGTCTACCGCTTTGCTTATGACGAGATGGATCGCTTAGCCAGCGAGACCGGCCCCGATGGCCGGGAGCAGCAGTACCGCTACGATGACGCCGGGCGACTGATCGAACGCATTGAGGCCAATCGCCCCGGCCCTGATGGTCAGCCGCTGGTCACTAAGTACGACTATGACGAAGCTGGTCGCCTCACCGCCCGGCACCTGCCCGCCACGGAACACGCCCCGGCCAGCACGGAGCAGTACCAGTGGGGCACCAATGGCCAGCTACTCAGCGTCACCAACGACCACGGCGAGGTCAGTTTTAACTACGACCACGCCCAACGCTTAATCGGCGAACAGCAGCAACATGCAGGAGAGAGTGGTTGGAGCTGGCAACACCAGCATAGCCTGACGGCTACCGGCGCGCCCCAGGCTAGTCAGTTCGGTGAACTACCGGCGCTCAACTGGCACACCTACGGCAGCGGCCACCTGCACGGCCTAAGTGCCCCAGGCCTGGATCTGGAAATCGCCCTGGAACCCGATGCGCTGCACCGGGAGACCCAGCGCCGCCTCAGCACCGGCGCCAAGGCGCACAACCAGCCGCTGGTGTTGGAGCGCGGGTACACGAACCTGGGCCAACTGGATCACCTCACCCTGCGCAGCCCGGACACCGCCAGCCAGCAGAGCTATCGATACGACGCCCTGGGCCGGATGAGCTTCCGCAGCCTGCAAGGTGATCCAGCAGAAAAAGTCATCGCCTACAGCTACGACGCCGCCGGGCGCTTGATCGGCAGCCAGCACGGCGACCACGCCCACCGCTACTCAGTGGACGCGGCGGGCAATCGGTTAGAAGGCCAACAGGCCCTTTCTGATAATCGACTGGGGCAGTTAAACGGTACCCGCTTCCGCTACGACGGTGCCGGTAACCTGATCGAACGCCAACAGCCCAACGGCGAACGCCTAACCCTGGGCTACGACGGCGCGAATCGCCTAGTGCACCTGATCCACGCCAGCGAGCTGGGGGCGACCCGCGAAGCCACCTACCGCTACGACGGCCTGGGAAGACGCATCAGCAAAACCGTACGTCACACCAATGGCACCACCGCCACCACCCACTACGGCTGGGATGGTGACCGCATTGTAAGGGAAGAAACGGATAGCCAGCGCACTACCGTGGTCTATGAGCCTGGGAGTTTTGTGCCCATGCTGCGCATTGATGACACTCAACAAGGCCAGGTACTCAGCGCCTACATCACCGACGCCCTGGGTACACCGATGCAACTGGTCACCCCCAACGGCCAACCCCGCTGGCTCGCCGAACCCGACGACTGGGCAGCCGTCAAAAACCAACGCGCCGTGCGCAACGTCACCCAACCAATCCGGTTCCAGGGCCAATGGCACGACGAAGAGAGTGGCCTCTACTACAACCGCCACCGCTACTACGACCCGCAGCAAGGCAGGTATATCAGCCAGGATCCGATTGGTCTTAACGGTGGCACTAACTTGTATGGGTATGTGACCAACCCGACAGGGATGGTGGATCCGCTGGGGCTGAGTGGTTTTTTAGGTGCTGACTTTAGCGATCTTATGGGCTCTACCACATCCTGCCCCCAAGAGGGTGAACTTGGTAACTGCAAAAAATGGCCTCCACTCGCGCCCTCAGGCGCTGACATCGACAGTAATATAGCAAATGCAAGTGATAAATGGAGTCCGTGGTGGTTTAGGAATCAAGTGAAAAATGGAGGGCCCTGGGATTACAAGCAGCAAGGTAGTGATTATGAAGACTTCGGCAATTTTAACTATGGCGCTACTGGGGCAGCTTTTGGCTTTCCTGATACAATCCTCTTGAATGAAGCAGGTCGAGCGCAGCAAGCTGCGGGAACTTCTTTACCCTCCTGGGGTAGCCCAGGGCCTAGCTTATTCCCCTTTCTCGGCACAGCTCCTTTTGGCGATGATCCGCAAGATCAGTACTGGATTAAGGAAGGAATAGATTTTTATCGTAATAGAGAACAGTGGAACACTCCTATTCAACTCGGACCATGATGAGATGAAAGTTTTGAAGATAATAATCATTGGTAGTAGTTTTGTTTTACTCGCTCTTTTAGGTATTGTGGTGTGGTTTTTTTTCAGTGGAGGTATTTTTTCAGATTGTGAAACACATGAAATTTCCCGCAGTAAATCTCCGAGCGGTAAATATGAAGCCATGGTTTATATCAAAGGCTGTGGAGCAACGACACCATCTGCGACGATAGTAGCACTTAGACAAGATGAAAAGGTTAGCGCCTTCGAAGATATTTTCATTATAGAGGCTGCTGTATCTATAGATTTTGAATGGACAGGCCCCGACCAATTAAAGATTTTCTCACCCAAAATTATAACTAATGCAGATATATTTAGAAAAGAAATGAATTGGCAAACAGTGTCTATTGAATATCAATAGAAGTGGGCAGCCAATTGGCTTTCTTTAGGCAGGGAAGAGCAGTACCATGACGATACCCTGAGTCGGATGAGCTTCCGTGCACTGTAAGGCGATCAAGCATCAAAAGTCATCGCCTGCAGCTACGACGCCGCCGGGCGTCTAATCGGCAGCCAGCATGGTGACCACGCCCACCGCTACAGTGTGGCGCGGCCGGTAATCGGTTAGAAGGCCAACAGGCCCTTTCTGATAATAGCCTGGGACAGCTAAACGGTACCCGCTACCGCTACGACGGGGCCGGTAACCTGATCGAACGCCAACAGCCCAACGGCGAACGTTTAACCCTGGGCTATGACGGCGCGCATCGCCTACCACGCCAGCGAACTGGGGGCTACCCGCGAAGCCACCTACCGCTACGACGGCCTGGGAAGACGCATCAGCAAAACCGTGCGCCACACCAACGGCACCACCCACTACGGTTGGGACGGTGATCGCATCGTGCGCGAAGATACGGACAATCAGCGCACCACCGTGGTCTACGAGCCGGGCAGTTTTGTGCCCATGCTGCGTATTGATGTCACCCAGCAAGGCTAGGTACTCAGCGCCTACGTCACCGACGCCCTGGGTACGCCGATGCAGTCAGCCACCCCCAACGCCAACCCCGATGGCTCGCCGAACCCGACGACTGGGCCGCGGTCAAAAACCAACGCGCCGTGCGCAACGTCACCCAACCGATCCGCCTCCAGGGCCAGTGGCGCGACGAAGAAAGCGGTATCTACTACGACCCACAGTAAGGCAGATGCATCAGCCAGGATCCGATCAGCCTCAACGGCGGCACGAACTTGTGTGGTTATGTAAATAATCCGACGGGGATGGTGGATCCGCAGGGGTTAGTGGCCCAAGTATGCGCGGTACCAGGCCCCACGATGGCAGCTTGTGTTTCAGCTGGACAATGGCTTTTAGGTGCATTGGGAATAGGGGCCACTGCGACTGCAGTATCTACCATCTCTAGCCCTACAAATGATACGTTTCAAACACGCCCTGGCGCATATACTGGCACTCATTCAAGTACAGAAGAAATAATGCACCGCGGAAGAATTCAGGCACAAGGTGGTGGCCTAGAGGCGTCAGTTGCTTGGTCACAAATGAGCTCTCCCAGTTCAGCAGAAGAGCTATTGATGCTTGATGAGAGGCAAACACAGTTGACAAAAATGTAAATACGAAAGCGAGCTAGAGATTTTAATCAGGCAGAACGCTTTATCAATAACGCAGGAAATGCTGGCGGTGTTATGGCCCCCGTTTCTAGAAGTTTCCCTCGGGGTAATGCTATTCGTGTTGATATAGAAGTCATTACGGGTGAAGCATTTGTTCCATAAAAGATTACTGAGGCTAAATATGATGATTTTCGAAGTTTGGGAAGATGAGGACGGCACGACGCTGTCTACTGTAAATAATATAGCCGAATAAAAAAAGAAAGTGCTGCTTTCTCAGAATGCGAAGCTACTATATAGAATAGAGGCTGATAGTTATGAAGAAGCAATGATTAAATACCATCATAAAATGGGTTGGGAACGATACAAACCTATGAAAGAAGAATAATATTGGCAGCAGTTCATCGCGTTTGATCACCACTTAATCTATGTAATGATGCGGTTTACGGTGGAGGGGAGCTAATAAATCAGCGCACCACAGCAAACCGCCATTATTTACGTCATTACCTATGCATTGTGCTCCTGATCAACTTCAGGCGGTGTCCAAATAGGCACATCTTGCCGCTGGGGTTCGGGCCAATCCTGCTTCATTGCGCTGTTCAACGACTCTTCCAGCTTCATAAATAGCTCGCCGTAGCGGGGGCTGAAGCTGATGCCCTCTTCGATCTCTTTCCAGGCTTCAAACAGTTCATCTTCGTGGGCATCTTCGTTCTGTACAAAGGCCCAAGTCATCTGCTTAGCTCGCATAGGGTGCACGCCCATGGCAGTCAGTGCGTGCCCACCCAACTCCAGCGCTGAATGATAGGTTTCACTGATAACGTCGTCGGCCCCTGCATCACGTAGTTGATAGCCATGACCACGGTCGAACGCACGGGCCAGCACCCACACTTGGGGGTAAGCATGCTTCACATGCTTAACCATCTGCACGGCACGCTCACGATCGTCTAACGCGATAACTAGTAACCTAGCGTGCTCAATCCCTGCGGTCTCAAGCAAGTCGGAGCGGCTGGCGTCGCCAAAGTAGCTTTTGATGTTAATTTTGCGCAGATTCTCGATCTGCTCGATCTCATGATCCAAAGCCACGATGGGAATGTTGTTGGCGCGCAACAAGCGGCAGATAATTTGTCCAAACCGCCCTACGCCCGCAACGATAACCGGTGCCTGCTCCTCGATTGTATCGGCCTCTCGGTCGTCATTTTTGGCCATTTGGTATCGCGGAAGTACTAAGCGGTCGTAGGCAATAAACAGCAGTGGGGTTAAGAACATCGATAGCGCCACGACTAACGAAAGCACCTGGGAGATATCGGTAGGAATCACGCTGTTTTGAACGCTATAGGTCAGCAGCACAAAGCCAAACTCACCGGCTTGGGCAAGGCTTAAAGTGAATAGCCAACCGTTGCTACCATGTACCCGAAATAGCAGCGCCAAGCCCAGCAGAATCAGACCTTTAACAACGATAACCGCCAAACCTAGCGATAGCACCGCGCCCCACTCCGCCGCTAACACCGAGAAGTTGATGCCCGCTCCTACGGTAATAAAGAACAGCCCCAGTAGTAGCCCTTTGAAGGGCTCAATATTGGCTTCCAGCTCGTGTTTAAATTCACTGTTGGCGAGCACCACCCCCGCTAGGAAGGCACCCAGGGCGGGGGATAAATTGACCACACTCATCAGGGCGGCGATGCCAATTACCAGCATCAGCGCAGTAGCGGTAAATACTTCACGCAGGCCAGAGCCAATCACATAGCGAAACAGCAGCGGCATCAAATAGTAGCCAGCGGCAATAACGCTTGCGATAGCTGCCACGACCACTAAAGCGTGCGCCCAGCCGGGCAAGTGGGCTACCAGGCTTAAGCTGGCGTGGCCATCATCACCGCCCGCCCCCATCAACTCAGGCAGCGCCAGAAGCGGGATCAGTGCCAGCATGGGGATCACCGCAATATCCTGAAACAACAGCACCGAGAAAGCGCTGCGCCCGCCCTCCGTTTTGGCGAGCCCCTTTTCATTCAGTGTTTGCAGAACAATCGCCGTGGAAGAGAGCGCGAAAATCAGTCCCACCGCCAGGGAGGTTTGCCACACCAGTCCCAGCCACCAGGCAATAGCGGTGCCAGCTGCAGCGGTTAGCACGACCTGAAGCCCACCCAGACCGATCAGCCGAACCCGCATTGCCCATAGCCCTTTGGGGTCAAGCTCCATGCCCACCAAAAAAAGCATCATCACCACGCCAAACTCGGCAAAGTGCTGAATGGTGGTGGTCTCCTGCCCCACCAGCCCCAGGATTGGGCCAATCACTACCCCGGCGACTAAGTAACCCAGTACCGACCCCAGGCCAAAACGCTTGGCAAGAGGTACGGCGATCACCGCGGCAACAAGATAAATAAAGGCTTGAATGAAATAACTGGTCATCGGGGCTCCTTAAATTGACAGGCGCTACTTGACTTCCCAGAGCAATCAGGTAGCGTACTAGTACGTTAGTACATCACTAATTACTCGGTAGCGAACTATGCCTTCAAACGGTCACTATCAGGCTGAGCTAATCGACCACCTACTCTCCATTGATTCACCTGAAGCAATGGATCGAGCGCTGGCGAGCCTGCTAACGCCTGCAGAGTACCAAGAAATCAGTAAACGCCTACAAATTTTTAAGCTGCTGCGTGAAGGCGTGCCCCACCGCAAAATTGCCGAAACCCTGGGTGTGGGCATCGCTACGGTTTCACGGGGCTCCCGCGCGCTTACCACGTTACCCTCTTCAAGCCCTTCTTCACGGAATGATGCATCATGACCACTGCAAATACACAGGCCTCACCAGGCCCGCAGCCTTTTACGCTGCCGCGCAAACCTCACTATGTGACCTTGGCGGCGGACTGCGACTTCTTTGCCCTGTTTCAGAAAATCGAGCGCCGGTTTGATACCTGCTACATGCTGGAGTCATTGGGCGAAGATAGCCATATGGCGCGCCACTCGATCATTGGCTTTGATCCCGAGTACACGCTTTACGCCAACGGCAACACGCTGACGATCGAAGACCGCAAAGGCAACGCCAATCACTACCCCAGCGATAACCCCTATGAGCTGCTGCGCAGTCTGATCCCGCAGAATATTATTTCCCGCAAGTACGCCGGGGGGTTAAGCGGTTACCTTGGTTACGATGCCATGCAGTATTTCGAGCCATCGCTTACGTTAAAAGCCAACGATGATTTCGACACCTTCCGTTTCGGGCTTTACAAAGATGGCCTGATCCTCGACAAGATGACCGGAGAAGTCACCTATTTCTATTACGACAACAGCCGCTACGAATTTCTACAGACGTTAATTGATGCAGACGATGAGCCGGCAGGCCCGCTGAAAATCACCGCCTTAGGCGACACTATGAGCCAGGCAGAACACGCCGAGGCGGTGGCCAAGGTGAAACAGGATATTATCGACGGCAAAGTGTTCCAGTGCGAAGTTGGCTTTAAAAAACGCTTCAGTATTAAAGGCGACGCCCTGGCGCTGTATGACCAGCTACGCACCATCAACCCGTCGCCGCAAATGTACTACGTCAAATTTGGCGAGCAGAAGCTGATCGGCGCAAGCCCAGAGCTTTTATTTCGGCTTCGCCAGGGCGAGATGGAGACCTTCCCACTGGCGGGTACCACCACCCGGGGTCAAACACTCCAGGAAGACACCCAGCTCGCTAGGGCACTGCTTAACGATCCCAAAGAGATCGCCGAGCATAATATGATCGTGGATCTACACCGCAACGATATTGGCCGGGTAGCGCAGTTTGCCACGGTGAAAGTACGCAGTTTGATGGATATCAAACGCTTTAGCCACGTGCAGCATATCTCCAGCGAGATCGTCGGCATTATCGCCGAAGGTGAAGATATGTTTACCGCGCTGGCCAGCAACTTCCCCGCGGGCACCCTCACCGGCGCACCCAAAATCGAGGCGATGAAAATCATCGATGATCTGGAAACCGACGGGCGCGGCCCCTACGGAGGCGCAGTGGGTCAGTTCTCGTTCAACGGCGACTGTACCTTTGCGATTCCGATTCGTACCGTGTTTGTGAATGGTGAGCGTGCCTACGTGCAAACCTGCGGTGGCAATGTGTTTGATAGCAATGCCGACGATGAGTATGAGGAGATCCGCCGCAAGTTTGCCGGTACTCGCAAAGCCCTTACCCCCTTTATGGAGACGGACATGGAGAGCCCAGCATGAAGGTACTTATCATCGATAATTACGACTCCTTCACCTACAACCTCTACCAGTTTATTGGTGAGATTCTAACCACAGAGAAGAACCGCGGCGGGCTGGCCAATTTTGAGATTATCGTTAAGCGCAACAATCAGATCGATTACGACGCCATCGAAGCCATGGCCCCGGATCGTATTATCATCTCCCCCGGCCCCGGCTCGCCGGATGACCCGCGCTACTTTGGTGTATGCGCTGAAGTGATCGAGAAACTGGGCAAGACCACACCGCTGCTGGGAGTGTGCCTGGGTATGCAGGGCATTGTGCACGTATTTGGCGGCAAGGTGGTGAAAGCTCCGCTACCGATGCATGGCAAGATCAGCCCGATCAACCACAATAACGCATCGGTGTTTAACGGCGTGCCCGACCAGCTTGAGGTAATGCGCTACCACTCGCTAATTGCCGATGCGACCACCCTGCCCGAGTGCCTGGAGGTGACCGCCACCGTGGGCGCACTGGCAGCTGATAGCTTTGAGCAGCGTAGCAGTTGGCAGGCATTGGGTGAATTCGAACTGATGGGCGTTAAACATCGGGAGTACCCGATTCACGGCATCCAGTTTCACCCGGAATCGTTTGCCACCGAAGGCGGCAAAGAGCTGATCGCTAATTTTCTTTTCGCGCACGGCAATCACGCCAGAGCGTAGGCACCAAGTATAGGGTGGCTAAACGGGTGGCTAAATGAGACTCAATGAAACCGTTAGCCATCCTAGACAGGCCAGATTTACGACAACCGTCAGCCAGAACGTAACTTGAAAGGCGGTTTTCTGGGTTTTATGCCTCAGTTGCTGTTGGGCCAGTAGCGCACCCGGCCAGCCACCCACTACCCCAAGCAGATGTAGCGACTTTTCACTCACCCGACGGCGGTTTTTAATAGCCGCCTTTTTGTCGATAGCGTAAGTGATATAAGCGATAACGCTCACTACAGCGTAAAAGGCGACGATTGGGATCACAGTGAAGACTCTTGAATGATGGGGAGTTACTTGCGCCGCTGGGAAGGCTTTCCGACCGCCGCTGGCTTACCGCGGCCTTTACCAACGGGCTTACCTTTAGCTCCAGGCTTGCTTTTAGCACCAAGCTTGCCGGGGGCTTTGCTGCCCTTGGAGTGCGGCTTGCCTAACGTACTGCCTTTCGGGCCGGTACCTGTTTTTCCACTGACGGCTTTTTTACCCTTGACGGGTGGTTTAGCCCCGGCCGCTTTGGCACCAGCCGCCTTCGCGCCTGCTTTGGCCGGGCGCCCTTTCGCGGAAGGCGGTTTTGCCTTTCCTGCGCCTGAGCTGTAGTTGGGTCTTTCCGGCTTAGCTTTACTTTTCTTCTCGGGTGCCGCCTCTGAGCGTTCGGTCAGCGCGATAATGGTATCGATCTCTTTGGCAGTAAGATCGCGCCAGTCGCCCAGGGCCAAGCCTTTGAGGGGTACATTCATAATACGCGTGCGAATAAGCTGGGTAACTTCATAGCCGAAGTATTCGCACATACGGCGAATTTGCCGATTGAGCCCCTGCACCAGAGTGATGGTGAACACAAAGGTGGACTCTTTTTGCACCTTGCAGCGCTTAGTCACCTTGCCAAGAATCGGCACACCACTCTGCATGCCCTCGATAAACTCGTCGGTGATCGGCTTGTTCACCGTCACCTGGTACTCTTTTTCGTGGTTGTTATTGGCGCGCAGAATCTTATTAACCAGATCGCCGTTATTGGTTAAAAAAATCAGCCCCTGAGAGTCTTTATCGAGCCGCCCAATGGGAAAAATACGCACGCCATGCTTCACAAACTCAACGATATTGTCCTTTTCGCTGGACTCAGTGGTACTGACAATGCCCACCGGTTTGTTCAGCGCGATCAGTACCAGATCCTCCTCTTCCTGAGGCTCGATCTCCTGACCGTTTACTTTAACCAAGTCACCCGCCACCACTTGATCACCGGTAGTCGCACGGCGACCGTTTATCCATACGTTGCCCTGCTCCACAAAACGGTCGGCTTCACGGCGAGAGCACATCCCGCTCTCGCTAATATATTTATTGATACGGGTAGTTTTTCGAAACGACATAAAACGCCATGTGGCTATAAGAGGATAAGCAAACAGTTAAAAAGAGGAGCCGGGCTCCTTTAAGAAGGCCAACTCCTCGTCGGTAGAGCCCCGCCCCAACAGTGCGTTGCGGTGCGGGTAGCGCCCAAAACGATCAATAATCGCCTTGTGGCGCACTTCAAAGTCGTAGTTATTCTCTAACCCCGGCTGGTCAAACAGCTGCATCGCCAGCTCATGAATGGCCGCGGATTCGCTATGCATATAGGGCATATACAAAAACGCACGCTGCTCGCTGGTTAGTTCTGCGTCTGCCCCAGCGGCTACCGCCTCTTGAGCTAGCGCCAGCGCTAAGGGATCAGTGGCAAAGGCGCGAGCGTCATCGCGATAGATATTGCGCGAGAACTGATCCAGCACAATGATCTCCGCAAGCCGCCCTTGCGGCGTTTGACGCCATGCGTAACATTCACACCGCGCGGTTTGGGCATGCAGCGCGCCAAACCGCTGCGAGATTGTACGATCCAACTCAGCGTCTTTTTTAAACCACTGAGCAGGCGTCAACTCCTCAAACCAAAAGTCGAGTACCGCTTGAGCATCTGAGGACATTGACGCCTCCCTGTTGTAGTAGAACGTTGTAGTAAAACGTTACGGTAAAAAATCGTGTTAAAACAGCCTAGCCGGTGTTGCGCAGACCTGCCGCTATGCCCGCCATAGTGACCATTAACGCCCGAGAAAGATCGGCGCTGATCGCCCCGTCGGCGTCGCGATTACGCTGCAGCAACTCCGCCTGCAAACCGTGCAGCGGATCGATGTAGGGGTTGCGAACATCGATCGCCTGGCGAATCAGCGGCGTGTTTTCCAATAGCTTCTCTTGCTGAAGAATATCCAGCACTGCTTCTTCCAACGACGCGAAGCGCTGGCGTAACTTTTTACCCAACGCCTTCAGTGAGGGCTCGTCGACCAAGCGGTGCTCGTAGTAAGCGGCAATGGCGACATCGGCTTTGGCCAGCAGCATCTCCAGCATGTCCAGATAGGTGCCAAAGAAAGGCCACTCGTTGCGCATCTCCTGTAGCACATCGCGTCCACCGGGCTGCTCCAAGCGCCGCGCAAAGGCTTCGCCGCTGCCCAGCCACGCGGGTAGCATCAGGCGAATCTGCGTCCAGGCGAAAATCCATGGAATGGCGCGCAGGGTTTCCACCCCGCCATCCTGGCGCCGCTTGGTGGGGCGTGAACCCAACGGCAGCCTACCCAAGGCGCCTTCCGGTGTGACCGCGCGGAAATAGGGTACGAAGTCTGGGTCTTCACGCACCACGCCCACATAGGCACCATGCGCTACCTTGGCGAGCTGATCCATCTCTTCACGCCAGTGCGGTTCCGGTGCACGCGGTGGCAACAGCGTGGCTTCCAGCACTGCACAGGCATAGATCTCCATGGAGCGCAGGGCAATATCGGGTTGGCCAAACTTGAAGCGAATCATCTCGCCCTGCTCAGTCACCCGCAGACTGCCGTTTACCGAGCCTGGAGGCTGGGAGAGTATCGCCGCATGGGCCGGACCGCCACCGCGGCCGACGGTGCCGCCGCGGCCGTGGAACAGGGTTAAATCGACACCGTGTCGGTTACACACATTGACCAGCGACTCTTGAGCACGGTACTGCGCCCAGGCAGCGGCCAGCTGGCCGGCATCTTTTGCCGAGTCGGAGTAGCCGATCATGACCTCCTGACGGTCATCGATCAGCGAACGGTAGCCCGGTATCGCCAGCAGCTGATCCACCACATCGCCTGCGTGATCCAGGTCGTTAAGGGTTTCAAACAGCGGTGCAATAGGTAGCGTTACCTGCCCCCCGACCTCTTTCATCAGCAGTGCTACGGTGAGCACGTCCGAGGGTTCAGCGGCCATGGAAATGATGTAAGTTCCCAGCGCTTCGGAGTGCTCCTGGGCGATAACTTTGAAGGTATCCAGCACTTCGCGGGACTCGGCGGAACACTCCCAGCGGCGCGGAATCAGCGGGCGACGTGAGGCCAGCTCCTCAAGCAGAAATTCCTGACGTTTGGCTTCGTCCCACTCCTGGTAGTGACCCAGGCCAAGGGAGCTTGTTAGCTCTTCAATGACCTGGGCATGGCGACTGGCTTCCTGACGTAGGTCAAGCTTGGTCAGCGTAACGCCAAACACCGCTACTCGGCGCAGCGTATCCAGCAGCGCGCCGTTAGCGATGGTGTCGAGGCCCACATCACACAACGAACGGTAGCAGGCGAGCAGCGGTGAGTAGAGCTGATCGCGGGTTTCAATAATCGGCCCGCCGTCGTAGTTGCGCCCTTCCAGTTCGGCCTTGGCCCAATCCCGGGTCGACTCCACCTTAGCCAGTAGACGTTTCAACACTTCGCGGTACGGCTCGGCTACATCACCCGCCTCAGCTTTGAGCGCGCTATTGGCCTTCCACATGGAGAGTTCGGTTTTGAGCTGTTCAAGATCGCGCAAATAGAGGTCGGCGGCCATCCAGCGGCCAAGCAGCAACACTTCACGGGTCACTCGGGCGGTCACGTTGGGATTGCCGTCGCGGTCGCCGCCCATCCAGGAGGCGTAGCGTATCGGCGCGGCGTCCAGGGGCAGGCGCTCACCGGCGGTATCCAGCAGCAGGTTATCCAAATCTCTATGGAAATCTGGCACTGCCTGCCACAGGGAGTTTTCAATTACCGCAAAGCCCCACTTGGCTTCATCCACCGGGGTGGGCCGCTCGTGGCGAATCTCGTCGGTGTGCCACGCCTGGCTAATCAGCTCCTCCAGGCGGCCCTGGGCACGGGTTCCACGCTCTGGGTAATCTTCGGAGCTCTCAATGGCGGTTAAGCACTCATCGATGGCATCATATTTTTGAATCAAGGTTCGGCGGATAACTTCGGTGGGGTGCGCGGTGAGTACCAGCTCAACGCGCATATTGGCGAGGGTCTCGACCAGTTTACGCGGTGAGTTGCCCGCCTGCTCGGCACGCGCAAGCAGTTCCCCGAGCACCGGCTGGGAGCCGGGCTTGTAGTCCTCTACCCGGCGAAAGCGCGCCCGATAGTGCTGTTCGGCAATGTTCGCGAGGTTTAAGAACTGGTTAAACGCCCGGGTGACCGGCAGCAGATCCTGCTCGGGAAGCTCACGCAGGTACTCGATCAGTTCGCGCTGCTGCAGTGAATCGCCCTGGCGCCCGCGCTTGGCGTGGGCGCGAATGGTTTCAATTTTATCGACAAATGCTTGGCCCAAATCGTCGGCAATGGTTCGCCCCAGGCTGTCGCCCAGAATACGCACATTATCGCGCAGAGATTCGTGTAGGTCGTGACTCATTGGCATGGCCTCCTTGCAGGGGTCGCGTCATTATTAGATCAGGAATGGGTAGATTGTTTTTCTTCTGCTTTGGCTGCCTGCCAGTGGGCTTCCATCTCGTCTAGGGAAGCCTCTATTAATGGCCGCTGGGCAGCGCTAAGCTCGCGCTCGACAAAACGAAAGCGGCGCTCGAACTTGGCATTGGTAGCGCGCAGGCACTGCTCTGGATCGGCATTCAGCGTGCGGGCAAGATTGGTCACTGCAAACAGCAAATCGCCGACTTCTTCCTGGGCGTGCTGTTGATCACCGGCGGCGAGCGCCTCTTCTACTTCCGCCAGCTCTTCACGAATTTTAGCCACCACGCCGCGCGCATCGGGCCAATCGAAGCCTACTCGCGCGGCGCGCTTGGACAGCTTGGCAGCGCGGCTAAGGGCGGGCAGCGTGCGCGGCACATCGTCTAGCACAGAGGGCCGCTCAACGGCTCTCTCGGCACGCTCCTCGGCCTTCAATAACTCCCAGCGGCTGTTGACCTGCTGAGTTTGCACCTCTTCGGCACTCACTCCTGGCGGGCGGCGGGAGGCCAGCGTGCCCTCCGGAAACACGTGCGGATGGCGGCGCAGCATTTTGGCGGTCAGCGTATCGACGATATCGGCAAAGTCGAAGCGCTGCTCTTCCGCGCCAAATTGAGCGTAGTAGACCACTTGAAAGAGCAGATCGCCCAGCTCGCCGGGCAGTTCGTCAAAAGCGCGTCGCTCGATGGCATCGGCGACCTCGTAGGCCTCTTCCAGGGTATGGGGCACAATGCTGTCCCAATCCTGCTGGAGATCCCAGGGGCAGCCCTGTTCCCGGTCGCGCAGCACCTGCATTAGGGTCAGCAGATCATCGATACCATGGCGCATTATGCCCCTCCCTTGCGAATTTGTTGTTCCGGGTCGGCGTTGCGCAAACGGCGCACTTCGGTAACGTTGGGTAACTGCTGAATGCGCGAGAACAACCGCCCCAGGGATTCAAGGCCATCGACTTCCAGGGTAATACGCAGCCGGGCAATGCCTTCATCGGTGTCCGTTAGCGTGTTCACGGCAAGCACGTTGACTTTTTCATTACCGAGCAGGCCCGTGACATCGCGCAGCAGCCCGGAGCGATCCCAGGCCTGAATCTCGATGGTCACCGGGTAGCGGGTCTGGGCGCGTTCGCCCCACTCCACTTCGATAATGCGCTGGGGTTCGTCCAGCCGCAATTGCAGAATATTACTGCAGTCCTGGCGGTGAACGGTGACGCCGCGCCCCTGGGTAATAAAGCCGATAATCGGTTCGCCAGGCACCGGACGGCAGCAGTTGGCCATACTGGTTTTAAGGTTGCCGACGCCGAGCACCGTGATATCGCTTTTGGTGGCTTTGCTGGATTGGCGCTTAGGTTTGGCGAGCAGGCGATCGAGCTGCTCTTGGTCGTCGGTTTCACCAAACAGTTGCTGAGCCTGGTGCAGCACCTGACCGATACGCAGGTCACCAGCGCCGATGGCCGCGTACATGTCCTCGGCGTTTTGGTAGTTGACCGCCTTGGCCAGCTTGGGCAAATCGAGACCTTCCACATCCAGGCGGCGCATTTCACGGTCAAACAGCACGCGCCCCTCGTCCAGGTTTTGATCCCGTGCCTGATGTTTGAACCACGCCTGAATTTTGGCCCGCGCCCGGGAAGTGCGCACATAGCCCAGACTGGGGTTTAGCCAGTCGCGACTTGGGCCACCTTTGGTAGCGGTTAGAATTTCAATTTGCTGGCCGGTTTTTAATTTATAGGTGAGCGGCACAATGCGCCCATTAATCTTGGCGCCTCGGCAGCGGTGGCCAATTTCGGTATGCACCCGGTAGGCAAAATCGATCGGTGTGGCAATCCGCGGCAGATCAATCACATGACCGTCGGGAGTGAAGACGTAAATGCGGTCAGGGGCCACATCGCTGGAGAGCCCTTCGCGCAAATCGCCAAAGCCACCCACCTCGTCCTGCCACTCCAGTACCTGACGCAGCCAGGCAATTTTCTCTTCGTAGCTACGGCTTTTGGCGTTGGTATCGTGGCCTTTGTAACGCCAGTGGGCGCAAACGCCCAGCTCCGCTTCGTCGTGCATGGCGAAGGTGCGAATCTGGATTTCGAGCACCTTGTTTTCCGGCCCCATCACGGCGGTATGCAGCGACTGATAGCCGTTCTTTTTGGGGTTGGCGATATAGTCGTCAAACTCGTTGGGCACGTGGTGCCAGCGCGAGTGAATAATCCCCAGCACGGTGTAGCAGTCCGCCACTTCCGGCACCAGAATACGCACTGCGCGCACGTCATGAACTTGTGAAAAATCGATCCGTTTGCGCTTCATTTTGCGCCAGATCGAATAGATATGCTTGGCTCGCCCATCCACGTCGTAGCGGTGGATGTGCTGAGCTTCCATCAAGCCTTTGATGGTTTCGACCACATCGTGAATATAGCGGTCGCGGTCAAGGCGTTTCTCCGCCAACAGCTTGGCAATCGCCTTGTACTCATCTTCGTGCAGGTAGCGAAACGATAGATCTTCCAGTTCCCACTTAAGCTGACCGATGCCCAGGCGGTGGGCCAGCGGCGCATAAATATCGGCGACTTCACGAGCCACCAGTAAACTTTTTTCCCGGGGAGCGTCTTTTACCTGGCGTAGTGCGCAGGTGCGTTCGGCAATCTTAATGAGTGCCACGCGCACATCACCGACCATATTGACCAGCATCTTACGCAGGTTTTCCTGCTGATTGTGTTGGCCCATGCCATGGTCAGGCGCCAACGGGTAGCTAATAGCGGCCATTTGCAGCACGCCATCAATCAGACTGGCCACTTCTTCGCCAAAGCGTTTTGTCACGGACTCAAGGCTCAGCAGCCCTTCCCGCACTGCACGGTAGAGAACGGCGGCCTCAAGCGTGGCTTGGTCTAGCTTTAACTCACCAAGGATATCGGCCATTTCCAGGCCCATGCGAAAACTAGAGCCTGGCGATAGCCATACGCGATGGGTGCGCGGGGCTTCAAGCTCCAGTTGTTCGGCGAGTTCACAGGCGCCGACTAGACGCTCAGGCTCAGGTAGGCGCACATCCTCCTGCAGGCGCGTTAACCACTGCTGTATATCCACCTTTCCGCCCGCGGTTAGCGGCTGGTCTTCACGCACTTTCACCATGACAATTACTCATCCTTTCAGGGAGACGGTCTCTGCACGACCGCCACCGTGGCTTGATGCGATGGGGAAACGTCTAGTCCCCGTATTCGAACAGCATCAGCGTTTCCATATGCGCAGTGTGAAGGAACATATCCGCCACTGCTACTTGCTTGACCCGGTAACCCGCATGCACAAGATGTGCCGCATCCCGAGCAAGCGTCGCCGGATCACAGGAAATATAGACCACCCTGGGCACCGGGTGATGCGCCAGCGCCTGACAAATAACTTCGGCGCCGCTTCGCGGCGGATCGAGCACAAGCGCATCGCTACCGCCATGAACGGTCAACAGCTCCTTAACGCTGGCAGCGCTGTTTAAATCAGCCTGCTGACCGCTGACCATCAGTTGGTTGCGCTTAGCGTTAATCGCAATGCGCGCCACCATGGCAGGGTTACCTTCCACTGCATAAACCTCAGCACCCGCTGCCGCTATGGGTAGGCTGAAATTACCGATACCAGCAAACAAGTCGAGTAATTTTTGCCCCGGCTTAGGCGCTAACCACTGGATGACCTGGGCGACCATTTGCTGGTTAACCGGGGCGTTGACCTGTAAAAAATCTCCCGGTGCAAAACTTAGGCTAAGCGGTGGTTGGCCGGTAACGGTTAGCGACTCTTCAAGCGCCGGCGCTGCGCCATGCCAGTGCAGTGTGGGTGTTTCTCGCCCCAACCAAGTGCCCAGCGCCACTCCCTGCTGCTGCGCAAAGGCTTGCCAGCGTTCGGCGTCCCCGGTGTGCTCTTTTAACTGACGAACCAACACGACCTGCGCGGTCGCCGTTGCCAATAATTCGATGTGCCCTACCTGGCGCGGCGCCTCTAACGTACCCAGCAGCTCACGCAGAGGTGTTAATAGGCGCTGTAAGGGATCGACCAACACCGGGCAGCGTTCAATATCCACCAGGCGATGGCTATGGGCGGCACGAAAGCCCAGGCGCGTAGTGCCTTGGCTGTCGACTTTGACCCCCAGCCGTGCGCGGCGCCGATAGCCCTGATCGCTGCCTTGAATCGAGCCGATCTCGCTTAGCGTTATACCCTGGCGAGAAAACAGATCGCGCACTACTTCTCGTTTATGGTCGCGCTGGGCATCGACACTTAGGTGCTGCAGATCACAACCGCCACAGTGCCCAAAATGCGGACAAGGCGGCTTGACGCGCAGCTCGGAGGTGGTCAGCAGCGATTTGATATGCGCTTCATCAAAGCGTTTGCGAGTGAGATGAATGGCCACTTCGACCTGCTCACCGGGCAACGCCTTATCAACAAAGACCGTTTTACCGTTGGCTGAGTGGGCAACGCCACGGCCATCGTGCGCTAAGCGCTCAATCACCATAGGAGATGTGTCACCCGTAGCCGCATGACGCGTTTTGCCACCAGGCGTGCCCGCTAGCCCAGAGTGGCCTGACGCGGGCCTGGGCGGCCGCCGTTTTCCCAACATGGCCATGGTTATACTCCTGGGGCAAATAGGCCAGTGGAGAGATAACGATCACCACGGTCGCAGACGATAAACACAATCACCGCATTTTCGGTTTGCTCCGCGATACGTAGCGCGCCCGCGAGACTGCCACCCGATGAGACCCCGGCCAGAATGCCCTCTTCACGGGCCAGACGGCGCATATGCTCTTCGGCCTCTTGTTGGCCAATATCAAGGGTGACATCCACCCGCGGCGCTTCAAAAATAGCCGGCAGGTACGCTTGTGGCCAGCGACGAATGCCGGGAATACTGGCGCCATCGGCGGGCTGCAAACCGACAATCTGAATAGCCGGGTTTTGCTCTTTCAAATAGCGCGACACCCCCATAATGGTGCCCGTGGTGCCCATCGAGCTGACGAAATGCGTCACCTCGCCCCCGGTTTGCTCCCATACTTCGGGACCGGTGGTACGATAGTGGGCCAGCGGGTTATCAGTGTTGGCGAACTGGTTTAGCGGCTTGCCTTCGCCCCTGGCGATCATGCCATCCGCAATATCCCGAGCCTCTTCCATACCGCCCGCTTTGCTGGCGGAAATTAATTTAGCGCCATAGGCCGCCATTGCCTGCTTACGCTCTTCCGAGGCGTTTTCCGGCATAACCAGCACCATCTGGTAGCCCTTAATCGCGGCCGCCATGGCTAGCGCAATACCGGTATTACCTGAGGTCGCCTCAATCAGCGTATCACCGGGGGCTATATCACCTCGGGCTTCTGCTTCATTGATCATTGAGAGCGCGGGGCGGTCTTTAACCGACCCAGCGGGATTATTGCCTTCAAGCTTGGCCAACAGGGTATTGTTACGCCCCGCGCTAATGCGCTTAAGGCGTACCAGGGGCGTGTTGCCAACCACATCTTCTATTGTGGGATAGCCCTTAAGATCGTTCATGAATGTTCCTTATCGTCACCGTTATGCTGCATTATATCGGTGCTGCCTTAGGCTGGACAGGCAACCTCATTGAATCAGCGAGCTTCTTTTCATGTCTTTGAATACCCGACTGCTGTTTGCGTTACTCGGTTTCCCGCTCCTGGTGTACGCCATGATGGCCGTACTGCTGGTTATACAGAGTGATACGCAAGCTCGCGAGGCACACCAAACGCGGTTAGAAAGCGTCGGCGAGCTGCTCGCCCCGAACCTTGCTGCTGCGGTCGCAACGGGTGATGAGCAACGTCTGGAAGCCCTGTCGCGTCAACTCCTTGCTATGAAAGGACTGCGAGCGGTTGCGCTATTTGATGCCCAGGGCGACCGTCTATTATTACTCGGGCAATCCAACCTACCACCGCTAAACGCCCCAGATGATCAGCAATTGATTAAGCAGCAGGATGCATGGCGACTGCGCTTGCCACTGAACCCTCCTCAAACAAGTGTCAGCCAAGCTGGGGACAGCCGCGTTGGCTGGCTAGATATCGAGATGGATACCCGTACGCTAACCCTTGGTCGCTATAAGTTGATTGCCAGCCTTAGCTTGGGTGGCATGCTGCTTGGCCTGCTGCTGTTTTTAGTCGCTTTTGCGATCAGTCGCTATACCACCCGCCCGCTGGAAGAAGCCAACCAAGCCCTTTATCGGCTATCCCGCGGCGACTATCGGCTACATCTGGCGCCCTCTAATGCCACAGAACTCCATCACCTGAGTAGCTATATTAACGCCCTGGCCGAGCACTTTCAGCAAGCCCAGCGGGATATGCAAACGCAAATCGAGCAGGCCACCAGCGAGCTGCAAGAGTCCATGGAAACCATTGAAGAGCAGAATATCAAGCTCGACTTGGCCCACCGCAGCGCGCTGCGGGCTAATGCCGTGAAGTCTGAATTTCTGGCCAATATGAGCCATGAGATCCGCACACCACTAAACGGGATTATCGGTTTTTGCCGGTTACTGGGACGCTCATCACTGGATACGCGCCAGCGGGAGTGGCTGCAGCACGTACACCGCGCTTGCGACAATCTGCTGATGCTGGTTAACGACGTGCTCGACTTTTCCAAACTTGAGGCTAATCGCCTCACCCTGGAAGAGACAGACATCGACATTGTCGCACTGGTCGACGAAGTGGTCGGGCTACACGCCCCTGAAGCCCAGCGCAAGCAACTGCACTTGGTGGCCATGGTATATGACGATGTGCCTACCCCGCTAACCGGTGATCCGCTGCGTATTCATCAGGTATTGAATAACTTGATTGGCAATGCGCTTAAATTCACCCAGCAAGGCGAGGTGATCGTGCGTGTCATGTTGGATAATTTAGAAGGCCAGCATGTGGTGCTTAATCTGAGCGTCAGTGACACCGGCATTGGCCTCAGCGACGCCCACCAGGAGGCTCTCTTCAGCGCCTTTTCCCAAGCAGAACCAAGCCACTCACGGCAATTTGGTGGCAGCGGCCTTGGGCTTACTATCTGCCGCCAATTGATTGAACGCATGGGCGGCGAGATTGGCGTGGAAAGCTCGCTGGGCAAAGGAACCACTTTCTTCTTTACGCTGCCCATGCTGGCTCATAAAGCGGCCGAGCGACCTCCAGAAATTAGCTTGGCCAATCCGACCATTCGCCTATATGAAACTCATGCTCCAACCCGCCATGTACTGGAGCACTTGCTAGAGCGCTGGGAAGCACAACCCATCGCCTTTGATGTCTCCGAGCCAGCGAAATTGCTGATATTGGGGCTTGAGCACAGCGACTTTAGCCCCGAATGGCACGCTCACTGGCAAGCGGTGATTGATCAAACACCCTGCCCCACATTGATTTTAGCCAATGGCAATAGTTTTGACCTGCCGCCACTGCACTTAACCCATGGCGGCGAGACACTCTACAAACCTTTTTCCCGCGCGCAGTTGGTAACGACGCTCAAGCAGCTACTGCTATCTACGCACGTGCCGAATAAGAGCGAACAGGAGCTCCCCGCGTTACCAGCGGCGTCTCAGCCACTCAAACTGCTGATTGTCGATGACAATGCACCCAATCGTGAGCTGCTCAAAAACCTACTTGAAGACCCTGCCCTCCATGTCTCTACGGCGGAAAGCGGCCACCAAGCGTTAGATTTCGCCCGTACCAGTAACGTCGACATGGTGTTAATGGATATTCGTATGCCGGGGATGGATGGCGTACAAACCACCCAAGCATTGCGCCGGTTGAGTAGCACCTGGGCCCGCTGCCCCATTATTGCCGTTACCGCCCACGTGCTCAGCAGTGAACGCCAGCAGTGGCTCGCGGAAGGTCTTGATGACGTGCTGGTAAAACCCATTGACGAAACACAGCTAGCACAGTTGCTCAACCGCTTTTTGGGGGTGACTCATCGGCTGACCGCCAGCACTGCAGAGCCGCCCTATCCACAGCACGACATTAACGCCACCCAGAGGCCACGGGTTAGCCATGCGGCACCGGCCACGCTACCCATTATTGATCTGGAGATTGGCGCACGTTTAGCGGGGGGTAAGGAGCACCTGGCACGAGAGCAGCTAAAACGTCTGATCGACAGCTTGGATGAGAGTGAACAGCATATGCGCGCCGCTTTTGGTCAACAGCATTTGCCCACGCTGCTCGATTGGGTACATGGTCTCAATGGCGCTAGCCGCTACTGCGGTGCGCCCGAGTTGGCCTTACTGGTAGAGACCCTGGAAACTCGCCTACGCACCAGCGGCTTAGACCATGTTGAGGGGCTATTGGAAGACCTTTACCGAGCAATGGCCCGGCTGCGAGCACTGCGCCCGCAACTGGTTAGGCATTGATTGAACAGGCTTCAAGGCGTTGCCCATTAGATGCTTGGAATAAATGACATGAACCCAGCATTGGCTGATCTGGCGGCGAGCTGTTAACGCTCTAACACTACAAAAGCCACCGCATACTCGGCTTCATCGCTCAGGGTAACGTGGCTAGCGGTGACACCCGCCGCTAGCAATAGCCGCTCGGCTTCGCCATTAAGCAGGAAATAGGGCTTACCCAAGGCATCGTTCAACACCTGAATGTCCCCCCACTGCAGTCCTTGGCGCAGGCCTAAACCCAACGCTTTTACAAATGCCTCTTTGGCAGCAAAGCGTTTGGCCAGAAACGCCGCGGGTTGGGCTTTGTGTAGCCAAATCGCCTGCTCATCGGGGCCTAAAATTCGCTCAGCAAAGCGTGGCCCGTGCCGTTTCATGGCCCGCGTAAAACGCTCCACACGGGCAATATCCGAGCCAATTCCCACAATCATCGCCTTAAAAACCTCTGAATAGACAACCTCTGATCAGTACCCGCAACAGCCATTATGAACATGCACAGAGTGGTTTTCATGCTCATGGTCGTGAGCATCGAGAGCCGCCATTAAGCCCGCCTCTTGGCCAGCGATGATCAAGCGTTTCATCTCCTGAACGGCCTCTTTGAGGCCCACAAACAGCGCACGGGCAATAATGGCATGGCCGATATTGAGCTCGTTAACGCCCGGCAGCGCCGCAATCGCTTCAACGTTATGGTAATGCAAACCGTGACCGGCATTGACCACTAAACCCAGCGAGATAGCGTGAGTCGCTGCAGTCGTTAAGCGATGATACTCTGCATTCGCTGCATCGCTACCGGGACGCGCTTCTGCGTAAGCGCCCGTGTGCAGCTCAATCGTCGGTGCACCGGCGCGCTGGGCAGCATCAATCTGCTCCACGTCAGGGTCGATAAACAGGGATACATCGCAACCCGCCGCACTTAGCCGTTGGCAAGCGCTGGCAATGGCGTCAAAGCCGCCGACAACGTCAAGACCGCCTTCGGTGGTCAGCTCTTCGCGTTTCTCAGGTACTAAACAGACATGGGCGGGGCGCACTTCTTCAGCCAGTGCCAACATCTCTTCAGTGACAGCCATTTCCAGGTTCATGCGCGTATTAAGCATTTCGGCCAGAATGCGTACATCGCGGGGCTGAATATGACGCCGGTCTTCACGCAAATGCACCGTAATGCCATCGGCACCCGCCTCTTCCGCAACTAATGCCGCCTGCACGGGGTCAGGGTAGCGAGTACCTCGGGCTTGGCGAAGTGTCGCAATATGATCGATATTGACGCCTAACAGTATCCGAGGGGGGTGCATAGTGCCTCCAGCGCAGCGATAAAATAAGAGTTTGTGAACACAAAATTTAAAACAAATCAGGGCCGATGACGACGCCGCGCTAAATCAAGCATCAGTTCCCGTGAACGTAAAACGGTAGTCCCCAGATGGGGCGCAAGCGCCGCGCGCATTACCGCTTTGAGCGCATTGGCAAGCCCTTCATGCTGCCAGTCACCCTGTTCAATGTAACGTAGCGTTCTGCCGTCGAGGCCACGCTCAGCAGGTATGAATGCCCGGCTGGCGGTGTCAAAACGGTAGCGGAGCTGGGGATCCAAAACACTACCCTCTGGTGTCGCAAACTGCGGCGTGGCCTCGAGCGCCTCTAGCAGCGCCCACTCATAGCGGCGCAGCGCCAATGCGCGCTCCGCTGGTGCTGGCAGTGCTTCCAGTAGCGCGGTATAAAACGCGAAAACGTCAGGCGCCGGCAGTTCTAACGGCAGCAGCCGGGTGGCGATCTCATTGGCGTAAAGCCCGCACAGCAACCCCTCCCCGGCCAACAGCGCCGTCTGGCCGCGAGACTCCATCAACGTTAGCCGCTTTAAATCGCGACTGCCCTGCCAGGTCACGAACAGTGGCGTAAACGGCTGCAGGCGTTGGCGCGATTTAGAACCGGGCCTTTGCCCACCATGGGCCACAGCACGCACTCTGCCGTGATCAAGCGTTAATAGATCCACCAGCGCACTGGTTTCACGATAAGGCCGACGGTGGAGTAAAAAAGCCGGCTCTGGCGACATCGCTACCTTCAATCGAGGTCGTAACCCAAGCTTTTCAAGGCGCGCTCGTCATCCGACCAGCCGCGTTTTACTTTCACCCATAAATTGAGCATCACTTTGGTACCCAGGGCGCGCTCCATATCCAGGCGCGCTTCACGACCAATGCTCTTGAGACGATCGCCGTTTTCACCAATTAAAATGACTTTTTGGCCTTGGCGCTCAACGAGAATAAGCGCGCTGATATGCGTTACACGCTCTGTCTCGCGGAACTCTTCAATTTCAACGGTCATCTGGTAAGGCAGCTCATCGCCCAGCTGGCGCATCACTTTTTCACGCACCAGCTCAGCGGCCATAAAGCGCAGGCTTTTATCGGTAATCTGGTCTTCAGGGAAGAAGTGGACACTTTCAGGCAGGTGTTTGGCCACTTCCTCTTCCAGAGTATCGACCTGAGTGCCATGCTTGGCTGAAATCGGCACGATAGCGGCGAAGTCGCGGCGAGCACCGACATCCGCCAGCCAAGGCAGCAAATCGCCCTTTTCGCCCAGACGGTCGACTTTATTAACCGCCAAAATCACCGGCGCTTTTACATGCTCCAGGCGCTTCAACACCGCTTGATCTTCTTCCGTCCAGCGGGTGCGGTCGATAATAAATACTACGCAGTCCACATCACGCAGGGCCTGGGTAGCCGCCTGGTTCATAAAGCGGTTGATCGCTTTATTACGATCCTTGGACATGATGTGCATGCCCGGCGTATCAACATAGATGAACTGCGTCTCATCAACCGTTTTAATACCCATGACCTGGTGGCGCGTGGTTTGTGGTCGCCGTGAGGTAATCGATATTTTCTGCCCCAGAATACGGTTCATGAGGGTCGATTTGCCCACGTTGGGTCGGCCGACGATGGCAACGAATCCGCAGGTTTGGCTCATGATTTATCTCCAGGGCTTTTTTCGAGGTACGACAGCGCTTCTTCTGCCGCCTGCTGTTCAGCATGACGGCGGCTTGGGCCTTTACCAGTGGTATGCTCAGCCAACAGGTCAATGTAGCACTCCACGGTAAAGGTCTGGGCATGCGCCTCGCCCTTTACGCAGACAACTTCATAGCGCGGCAACGCGGCTTGACGCGACTGCAAAAACTCCTGCAACCGTGTTTTGGGATCTTTTTGGGTATCTTGTAAAGAGATATTACCCAGCCTTTCCGCGTACCAGTCCAACACCCGGTTGCGCACCACATCCATCCCAGCATCCAGATAGATAGCGCCAATAATGGCTTCGACCGCATCCGCCAAGATCGATTCACGACGATGCCCGCCACTTTTCATCTCGCCGGAACCTAGCCGCAAGCATTCACCGAACTCCATTTCACGGGCCAGTTCCGCTAGGGTTTGTCCTTTCACCAGTCGCGCGCGCAGGCGCGAAAGCTGTCCTTCACGGGCCTGAGGAAAGCGCTGAAACAGCGCCTCGGCGATGACAAAGTTGACGATGGAGTCACCTAGAAACTCCAGGCGCTCATTGTTACGACCACCGAAGCTGCGGTGGGTCAAGGCCAACTCCAGTAGCGTATCGTCGCCAAAGGTATGACCGATTCGTCGGCAAAAAGCGTTCAAGGAATTACTCACAGCTCTCCTACGTCATTGACGTTAACTAAAGTGACATAACTGACTAAATTCAGCACACGCAGCGTCTTCATTCAATGCGCCGCACGCTGGTAAAACTTGGCAACCCGCCATCCCAGTGCATCCACACCGCAAAGGCGCGGCCCACAATGTTCTCTTCCGGCACGAAGCCCCAATAGCGGCTGTCGTTGGAGTGGTCACGGTTGTCCCCCATCATGAAATAGTGCCCTTCAGGAACCTCCACTTCACGCATTTGCGGGCCAGGGTCTCGCGGGTTGTTATAAATAAAGTGCTCGGTGTCGCCAAGGCGCTCTTCTAACAATAGCTGCTGGGGCGAACCATCGGGCCCATCCTCGATCAGCTCTTTGGCCACCGGTTCGCCGTTAACGTAAAGCTGCTTTCCCTCATAGCGGATATGATCCCCTGGCATACCGACCACCCGCTTGATGAAGTTCACCGAAGGCTCGTCGGGGAAACGAAACACCATCACATCGCCACGCTCAGGATCATCGACTTCGAGAAAGCGGGTGTTGACTACCGGTAAGCGTAAGCCGTAGGCAAATTTGTTGACCAGAATAAAGTCACCCACTTCAAGCGTAGGCCGCATTGAGCCAGAGGGGATCTGAAAAGGCTCAATGATAAAACTACGCACCACCAGCACCACCAGCAGCACCGGGAAAAATGAACGGGCGTAGTCAACCGGCCACGGCTCATTAAGTAGCTTTTCGCTGGTAACTGGATCCAGCCCTTCCTGGGTATTGGCCTCTGCGGCGGCGAAGCGTTGGCGGCGCTTGGGCTTTAATAGCCACACGTCCAACAGGTAAATAACGCCCGAAAGCGCAACGGCAAGTACCAGCAGTAATGAAAAATCCATGAGTGGTGTTCTTTCCTAGTCGTTAACCTTGAGCACAGCAAGGAAGGCATCCTGGGGAATTTCCACACGCCCCACCTGTTTCATGCGTTTCTTACCCGCTTTCTGTTTCTCGAGCAGTTTCTTCTTACGGCTGACATCGCCGCCGTAACACTTGGCCGTCACGTTTTTGCGCAGCGCTTTCACGGTGGAACGTGCCACCACTTGACCACCAATAGCCGCCTGAATCGCCACATCAAACATCTGCCGTGGAATCAGCTCTTTCATTTTTTCCACTAACAAACGACCACGATGGTGGGCGTGATCACGGTGGATAATCACCGCTAGAGCGTCAACTTTGTCGCCATTAATAAGTACGTCAAGACGCACCAACTTGGCCATTTCAAAACGCTCGAAGTTGTACTCTAGCGAAGCGTACCCCTTGGAGATCGACTTCAGGCGGTCAAAGAAGTCCATAACCACTTCGGACATGGGCAATTCATAGGCCAACTGGATTTGGTTACCCAGAAACTGCATATCCAGTTGCGTGCCTCGGCGCTGCTCACACTCGGTGATCACGTTACCCACATACTCCTGGGGAACCAGAATGCTGGCGCGCACCACTGGCTCACGCATTTCATCCACGTCAGCCATATCGGGAAGCTTTGAGGGGTTGGAGACGTAGGTGACGTCGCCATTTTTCATCGCTAGTTCATAGACAACCGTGGGAGCGGTAGTGAGCAGATCGATATTATACTCACGCTCCAGACGCTCCTGGACGATCTCCATGTGCAGCGTGCCCAGAAACCCCACCCGGAAGCCAAAGCCAAGGGCATCAGAATTTTCCGGTTCATAGGCAAGCGAGGCATCGTTAAGCGCCAGCTTCTCTAGCGCATCACGAAAGTCTTCATAATCATCCGCACTGACCGGGAACATACCGGCATACACCTGCGGTTTTACTTTTTGGAAGCCAGGCAGACGCGCGACATCTGGCGTCTTGGTGTGGGTAATGGTATCGCCCACCGGTGCGCCGTGGATTTCTTTGATACCCGCGACAATAAAGCCGACTTCCCCGGCACGCAGAATCCCGGTCTGCTTACGCTGCGGGGTGAAAATCCCCACCTCAGTGGTGCCCCAATCGCGGCCCGTCGATTTAATACGGATCTTATCGCCTTTGCGCAGCGTGCCATCAAACAGACGAACCAACGAAACTACACCAAGGTAGTTATCAAACCAAGAGTCGATAATGAGCGCTTGCAGCGGCGCTTCCGGGTCGCCCTTGGGCGGCGGAATATCGCGCACCAAGCGCTCTAGCAAGGCATCAATGCCCAAGCCACTTTTGGCCGAGACCTGGCAGGCGTCGGTGGCATCCAGGCCGATAATCTCTTCAATCTCCTGGGAAACCTTGTCGCAATCCGCCTGAGGCAAATCGATTTTGTTGAGTACCGGCAGAACTTCTAGTCCCTGTTCGATAGCGGTATAACAGTTGGCCACCGATTGCGCCTCTACCCCTTGTGCGGCATCGACAACCAGCAACGCCCCTTCACAAGCGTAGAGCGAACGCGACACTTCATAAGAGAAGTCAACATGCCCAGGCGTATCGATAAAGTTCAGCTGGTAAACCTGGCCATCGGCGGCGGTGTAATCCAGCGTAACCGACTGCGCCTTAATCGTGATGCCTCTCTCGCGCTCGATATCCATGGAGTCGAGCACTTGCTCTTTTAGCTCACGCTCGGTTAATCCTTCGCAGGTCTGAATCAAACGATCAGAGAGCGTCGATTTACCGTGGTCGATGTGGGCGATAATAGAGAAATTGCGTATGTGCTTAAGCTTTCCGTTGGGAACGTCTTGGGACATCGAGTCTGTTCTGCCTTAGTGGTACGCAAGCGGCCGCATAAACAGGCCGCTTCGAGAGTTCAAAGCTCGAAAACAGCTGCCGTTTAAAAATAAGGGCCATTTCCGACAAAAAGATATCCGCTATTGTAGCGATATGCGCAGGCTAGGAACAGCGGTCCGGCGAGAACCGCCGGACCAGGAGTGAAAATAGGCGGGTTATTCCAGACGCAGCGCTACAAACAGGGAACGTCCGTCGCGGAACAGACGAACTGGAATAGCGCGATCAGTCGGCAACGCCTCGACAATCTCTACCAGCTCAGCTGAGGAGGAAACGCTGCGGTGATCAATACTCACTAACACATCGCCTGGGCGAATGCCGGCCTCAGCAGCCACGCTGCCAGACTCAACCTGACGAACGATCACACCGCCGGGAACATTCAGTTGCTCGCGCATGGTGTCATCAATTTCAGCGACCATTACGCCAAGACGCGCTTGGTTATTGCTGCCTGCCTGTGCCGACTGCTGCTCAGTGTCTGGCCAACTACCTAACTCGACAGACTCGGTCAGTTCTTCACCGTCACGCATCAAGGTGAGCTCCACCTCGGTGCCTGGCGCGCCTTTACCGATCAGTCGCGGCAGCGAGCTTGAGCGCTCAACCTCTTCACCATTGACCTCAAGAATGACATCGCCCGCCTGGAGTCCACCCTGGGCCGCTGGGCCTTCTGGATCAAGATCGGCAATCAAGGCGCCAATCGCATTCTCCATACCGAACGACTCGGCCAGATCATCAGACACAGGCTGAATCATGACGCCCAACCAACCACGGTCTACCCGACCGCCTTCACGCAGTTGCTCGGCCACATCCATGGCAACGTTAATGGGAATGGCAAACGAGACGCCCATAAAGCCGCCGCTACGGGTAAATATTTGCGAGTTGATTCCCACAACTTCGCCGTCTAAGTTGAACAGCGGGCCACCGGAGTTGCCGGGATTGATTGCCACATCGGTTTGAATAAAGGGCACATATGCATCCCGCGGCAAGGTGCGATTAATCGCACTGACGATACCCGCAGTGACCGAGTGGTCGAAACCGAAAGGAGAGCCAATCGCGGCAACCCACTCACCTACTTTTAGCTCGTCAGAGTCACCTAGATTGAGCGTAGGCAGATCATTGGCATCAATTTTGAGTACTGCCACGTCGGTTTGTGGGTCGCTACCAACCACTTCTGCTCTCAATTCGCGGCGATCATTGAGCCGCACAAGGATCTCATCGGCATCTTGCACCACGTGCGCGTTGGTCATTACATAACCATCTTCACTGATGACGAACCCCGAGCCTAGAGACTGTCGCTCTTCTGTGCGTCCCTGACCATTACTGGGGGGCGCTGGAAAGCTATCCCCAAAGAAATGGCGGAAAATCTCGGGGATTTCCTGACCACCGAACCCGCCAAAACCGGGCGCGCTGCTGCGCTGAACCGTTCGACTGGTTGAGATGTTCACCACCCCAGGGGCAGCGTCTTCAACTAATGCGGTGAAATCAGGCAAATTCTGAGCGCTGGCGGCTTGGCCAAACGTCAGCAATGCCACCACACAAACCCAAAGCGTGGAAGGGAGAATCAAGCGCTTCATGCAAGAGCTCCTACTTAATGTGATAGTAAGCGAAGGTATATCAACAACTCACGGCGAGATACCGGAGAACTCATTAACAAACTAATTGACCAAGCGTGGGCGAAAGCGTTCCCCACGCCCGCGCATTAGACATTTAATACTTAGCGCACCGGCCATCAAAGCAATAAAAAAGCCCAGGGGCGCCAGCCAAATCGTAGTACTAACGAGCGCGACCAGCCCGGATAGCAACAGCGCAAGCAGTAGCGGCAGCCCATAAACACAAAAAGCCAGCAACGTGACAGAGGCACGCGGCAGGCTGATAATGACTTGGCTTCCTAACGGATAGTTGCGCTCGGCGTTATCTGTTTTGGAGGGAACCGCTACGGCAATGCGTTGGCTGCGCTGGCGCGCCGGCAATCCGACCCCGCACCCTCTCCCTTGAGCACACTGCTCGCAGTTCTGCTGGGCGGCAATTTCAACGATTACTCCCTGGGAGGTGTAATCGACAACCGTGCCAGTACGAAGCAGAGAAGTGCCAAGTAAAGAGCCACAGGGCGCGGAGGTCGTCATTTTATCTACTCACCTCATCGACGCTTTCTTGAGATTGGTCTTCTAGCAGGTCGAAAGTGATTGAGCGAACAATACGCTGCAGCGTTGCTACGGGCAGCTCACCAATGGCCACCAACTGCCAGCGCCCTTCAGCGGTGATGGTGTGCTCAATGGCGACGGCCGAGACACCCAACTGCTGCACACCTTCCTGCAAGGCAATGGTTGCTTCAGATGCAAGAGGCTCTACAAAGATACTCACGGTAGCCAAACCATCACTGTAAACACGCTGATGCACATCGTCGCCGGCAAAAGTAACCGGTTGCGCAACAAAGCCGTCGGGTAACCAAGTGGTATGCCAAGGCGTGTTGAGGATAACGGTGGGCGAGCCCACTCGTACGCGGCCGGTATATTTTTGGGGCGATTGGAGCTGGGTAATTTGGAAGGTTTCAATGATCCTACCTTGCTGATCACTGAGTACATGCTTAAGGAGTAGGCCGGTATCTCGATCTAACCACCACTGATGGGAAAAACGCCATTGATCCCGAGGCTCGAAAATAAGTTTAACGGCATCGCGACCGGCTACCCGAGCATCATCCTCAAGCTCAATAGCGTAATATTTCTCAAGATGAGCCGCCCACCCTGCAGGAGTAGGCATCTCCCCATTACTATGCTCTTCAGTCCAAGCCAGTCGACCCACCGGCGAGCGCCGCTCAATACTCACGGAAGGACCGTCTAGGTACTGAACCACCTGCTGCCGAATGCCATTCTGGATGCGATGCGACAGCGCCAGCGTGCGAACATCAATAGCATCAATCGCCACCGCCCTGGCTTGGAAGGCATAACAGTGGCTAGCCAACAAACCACGCTCAAGCCACTGCGTGGCATTACTGGGCTGCTCTTCGGATTCCGCCGCGCACTCGTAGCCAGCATGACGAACCGGTTGGCTAACGTCGGACGAGCTATTGGCGTTTTCTGCATGCACTTGAAAAGAGAGCGTACCAACTACTGCTGCCAGTACCCAGGCACGCTTTAATCGCCAGGGCACGATCATGTTGCGCACTCCCATCCCGCGCACTCCCTACTCACTTAACAGGCTTCGTCAAAAAGAACGTCATTCAGCTTAGCGCTGACCTAATGGTTCAGTCACTGCAGATGAACGCATTAATGGCATCCAACTATCACCACTGCCGTAAGCAGCGCTCTGAGTATGCTGCTCTAAATAAGATTGCAGCAAGCCAATCTGATCTACATCAATATTGGTTCCCTGGGAAGCAGTCACTCCCTGAGGCGTCTGCGCTGAAAACCCAGTTTCACTAATATTCATCAGACCGCCCTGACCCGACTGACCGCTAAGCCGAAACGGCGTAGGCTCAAACATGGGCATATCAGCACGTGAGGCTACTGCCGACTGAGAGGCCAAATTGACGGGCTGTACCTGATTAGCGCCAGGTGCGGTCGTTGCCATGTCACCACTGCCCTGGCCAACGGGTGAGTCGTTGCCAAAGAACTGAACGCCGGTGATCACCATCAGTGACACTGCAGCAGCAACGCCAGCGCCGCGGGCGAACGAAATACCCCCCGTACGGTGAGCTACAGGCTCGGCACCTTGTGTCATTGGAGCAGGCTCTTCGCGCAGTCTGGCCATAATGCCAGCGGAGAGATCAACGCTTACATCAACGCCCTGCTCCCGCTGCATCATGCTGCGGGCAAGGTGATATCGGCGCCATGTATCTGCGGCATCGTCATCATTAGGCAGTGCCTTCAACACTCGGCGAAGCTCAAGCTCATCACTCTCGCCATCCATTAACACCGAAAGTGATTCCCGTGTGTTTTGACTCATACTTCACACCCTCACACTGTTTAAAAGAAGTACTGGGGTGATGGCTTGCGTTATACGCACCACCACTCCGACGACTTCCAAGGCCAAGACTCAGTTAAGGCTAATTAAATGAGCAAAACTCATTAGCCTGCGACGCCAAGCTCATGACACTTTGCACATTGATATATCAGCGATTGACACACCAGCGTGCTCATCAAGATAGTCAGGCTTTATGACGCCTTACATGCCAGACAGTTCACAAAAAATAAAACCTTTATTTTTAAGGCTGACATCCTATAACGCTCATATCGCCTCCCCCACTACGACCACTACCCTTCGCGACTGTTCCGCGCGGTCGATACTAATGGGCGGATATGTTCATCAACCGCCTCGCGGGCGCGGAAAATTCGTGAACGCACGGTTCCCACAGGGCACTGCATGACCTGAGCAATATCTTCATAAGCAAGACCATCCAGTTCACGCAGGGTAATCGCCGTGCGCAGATCATCCGGCAAATTTTCGATTGCCTGATAAACCGCGGCTTCAAGCTGGTCTCTGGCAATCGCCGCTTCCGGTGACTCGGAATCTGCCAGTCGACCGCTTTGATCAATGATTTCAGCGTCGACAATATCCATATCACTTCCCGGCGGGCGCCTTCCCCGCGAGACCAGATAGTTTTTCGCCGTGTTAATCGCGATGCGATACATCCAGGTGTAAAACGCACTTTCTGAGCGAAATTTACCCAAGGCGCGATACGCCTTAATAAATGCCTCCTGGGCTACATCCTGAACTTCAGAGTGATCATGAACATAACGACCAATCAGGCCGATAATTTTGTGCTGGTACTTCTTCACCAGCAGATCGAAAGCGCGCGTATCACCTTTTTGGGCACGTTCAACAAGCTGTTGGTCTGTTTCCCGAGTGCCCATTCACACGCTCCTCCAGCTCGTACGGCATGCGCCGAGCCCAATTCCTATTAGCCCTGACAAATGGGCGTTCACAGCAAGCAGCATAGCGTCCCTTGGGCATTGATTAATAATAGAGTGAATAAAAGAGCGAATACGTCGCCCGAGTAAATTGCTGCATTATTATAACGGTACTAAATTTTAACGACAGGGCTCCCAGTGTTGCGCGTTCCGCGCAACGCATCAAGCGCTTACCGCCTTTCGCAAAAACCGTGCGGCTGACACTTTTAATGCCGCTATAGTTCCGCAGCAATTGATTTTTACCTGCCCGGCGAGCGATAGTATGTGCCACTTTTATCGCCCCCTTACTTTTTCAGTCATTACGCAAAGCACAGGTAGCAAGATGCCAGAACAGCAGGTTAATAACCTTAACGTCCTCGCTCAAGACGTTCTCACCACGCCAGAAGCGCTCAAGAATGCCGTGCCGTTAACGGAGGCGGCAGAGCGCACCGTGATCGAAGGTCGCCAAACCATTCAGAACATCCTGGATGGCAATGACCCGCGACTGTTGGTAGTGGTCGGTCCATGCTCAATCCACGATGTGGAAGCCGCCCTCGACTATGCCCGCCGCCTTCGTGAGCTGGCTGACCAGGTCAGCGATAGCCTGTATATCGTGATGCGTGTCTATTTTGAAAAACCGCGCACAACGGTCGGCTGGAAAGGCCTGATCAACGACCCGCACCTCAACGACTCCTTTGAGATCGATGAGGGTCTGCATATCGCCCGTAAATTGCTGGTCGATCTGGCCGAAATGGGCTTACCGCTAGCCACAGAAGCACTGGATCCCATTTCTCCCCAATACCTGCAGGACTGCATCAGCTGGTCAGCGATTGGCGCCCGTACCACCGAGTCCCAGACCCACCGGGAAATGGCTTCCGGCCTTTCCTGCCCGGTCGGCTTTAAAAACGGTACCGACGGCAGCCTGGACGTGGCGATTAACGCGCTTCAGTCCGTGGCCAGCCCGCACAATTTCCTGGGCATTAACCAAGCGGGCCAGGTAGCCATTATTCGCACCCGCGGCAACGCCTACGGCCACGTCGTTCTACGCGGTGGCAACGGCAAGCCCAACTACGACAGTGTAAGCGTTGCCCTGGCGGAGAAAGAGCTCGAAAAAGCCAAGCTCTCACCCAACATAATGATCGACTGCTCCCACGCCAACTCCAACAAAGACGCTGCGCTACAGCCATTGGTGCTGGAAAACGTCACCAACCAGATTTTGGAAGGCAACACTTCCATTATCGGCCTGATGGTTGAATCCAACATTGGCTGGGGTAATCAAAAACTTACCCAAGACCTTAGCCAACTGCAGTATGGTGTCTCCATTACCGATGCCTGCATCGACTGGGATACCACGGTGGAGACCTTCAGCCGCATGAACGATAAACTTGCCGCCACACTGGCCAAGCGCATCGTCAAGTAAGTCAACAACCCCGCTACGGCGGGGTTTTTCATGACGTTCTAGCGACTAATCTCACGCCGAAATGGCGGCAGTGCATCCAGCAGTGCTTGTCCGTAGCGGCGGGTAATCACCCGCTTATCCAGCAAGGTGATCGTCCCACGATCGCTCTCTTTGCGAATCAAGCGCCCACAGGCTTGCACCAGCTTAATAGACGCATCGGGCACGCTAATGCGCATAAACGCATTACCGCCCTGGCTTTCTATCCACTCCGCTAACGTAGCACCCACTGGGTCGTCGGGTACCGCAAAGGGTAACCGCGTAATCACCACGTGCGTCAAATAGTCGCCGGGAAGATCGATACCCTCAGCAAAGCTCGCCAAGCCAAAGATAATACTGCCCTCGCCCCTATCCACTGCCGCCCGATGGCGCTCGATAAGCTCACGCTTAGGTAATGCATCCTGAGCGAGCACGCGCTCCTTCACACTCGCGGGCAACGCTTTGTCTACTGCACGCAGCTGGGCGCGGGAAGAGAACAGCACCAGCGCCGCCTCTTGGTCGGCCAACTGCGAGACAAAAGTCACAATCGCCCGCTCATGGGCCTCCCTGTCGCCAGGGTCAGTGGCCTCTTTAGGCACTCGCAGCACGGCATTGGCGTAATCAAAGGGGCTCGGCAGCGCCTGATAGCGGTAGCGATTCGCCAAGCCTGCACGCTCTTGCAGGCGTTCAAAGCGCCCCAGCGCGGTCAACGTTGCCGAGGTGACCACCGCCCCATGGCAACGCCCCCATAAATGCTTGGCCAGGGTATGTGCGGCTGAAACGGGGCTAGCCGAAAACTCAACTTCCGGCTCCCCCGCTACACGGCTTAGGGTAATCCAGCGAGCGCTGGGCGCCTCATTAGCAACATCCTGCTCACTGAATGCCTGCCACAAGGCATGCGCCTCTAACGCCCGCCCATGAAGCAACGCAACGAGCGGCAGCCAGGTTTCTGCCTGCTCACGATCGAGGCCGGTCTGCTTATCGGGATCAAGGCTTTCGCGCAGAATATCGCTGATACTCTCGAGGCAGCGCGACAGTGAAGCAAACATCACCAATAGCTGCTGCGCCTGTTCCCGCAGGGCATCGGGCACTTGGCCCTTCTCAAAACGCGATTGATGGGTGGCCTCTTCGTCAGCCAAACCGTTTGGCCGCTCCGCCAACTGATGCCCCATACTAAACACGTCGCCCAGTGCGGGCTCCAGGTTATGAATCAGCTCTGGCAAGCTAACCAAAAGCCGCGACACCGTTGGCTGAATAGCCAACGCCTGGTGAAGGTCGGTCAAACTGCTTCTCAGCGTTTTCAGCCAACGCAAGCAGCCGTGTACCGCAAAGCGGTGGGCAAAGTGGGAAAGCGCCTTCTCGGGCAGGTGGTGGCCTTCGTCGAAGACAAAGATGCAGTCCGCTGGGTCGGGCAGAATAGCGCCGCCGCCCAAGGCCAAGTCAGCCAGCACAAGGTCGTGGTTGGCGACGATAACGTCAGCATTCTCAAGCTCTCGGCGGGAACGGAAAAACGCGCAGGCACCGAAGTGCCCACAGCGCCTACCCGTGCACTGGCGATGGTCAACCGTCAGCCGCCGCCAGTGGGCATCCTCAATCGCCTCAGGCCAATTATCACGATCCCCTTCCCATTCACCCTGACCGTAAGCTTGCGCCATATCGCTGGCAATCACGGTGAAGTCGCTACTTTGTGTTTGCAGCGACTGCTCAAACAGCGATAGCGTCGGGTTGGGTTCAGTACCTTCGAGCGCCTGATCCAGACGTGCCACGCACACATAGCGGCCACGCCCTTTGGCTAATGCGTAGCGAAACGCAATGCCGCTATGACTGGCCAGCGAGGGTAGATCCTGATTCAGCACCTGCTCCTGAAGAGCAACCGTGGCCGTGGAAATAATCAGCCGCTTGCCCCGCGCTTTCGCGATCGGCAAGGCGGCGATCAGATAGGCCAGTGTTTTACCGGTACCAGTACCCGCTTCAAGCACACAGACATGGGTATCGCTGGTGCGCTTACCCTCGTCGTCGCTCTCTATATTACCCAGCGTCCGGGCGATTTCGGCGATCATCATGCGCTGACCGTAGCGTGGGGTCAGCTCAAGGGTGTCCACCACGCGACGGTAAGCGTCTTGAATCTCACTTTTGAGGGCTGTATCGAGCATGCGGCTTAGAGCATACCTTCCGGCGGATGCACGCAGGGCAGCTTGTCGTTGATATAGCGTTCGATTTCCGGCAGCGAGAAGGCATCCTCTTCACCGACGAAGCTAATCGACACACCCTTAGCGCCAGCTCGACCAGTACGACCGATACGGTGTACGTAGTCTTCCGGATCTTCCGGCAGGGTGTAGTTGATGACGTGACTAACGTCTTCAATATGGATCCCACGGCCTGCAACGTCAGTGGCGACCAATACCTGAATCTCGCCTTCGCGGAAGCTTTCCAGGGTTTTAATACGCTGATTCTGAGGCACATCGCCCGACAGCATCGCCGCACTGACACCGGCTTTTTTGAGCAGATCGTCAAGCTTGCGAACTAAATCGCGACGGTTACCAAAGACCATCACACGCTCAAAGCTCTCTTGCTGAAGCAAATTAACCAGCAAGCGCTGCTTGTCGTCATCAGACACCAGATACACACGCTGATCTATATCCGCCTGATTCTCAACGGTGACTTCGATCTCAACGTGGGCAGGATCAAGCGTCCATTGACTGGCGAGATTCAAGATGTCGTCGGTAAAGGTGGCCGAGAAGAGGAAGGTCTGGCGCTCCTCTTTTTTCGGCGTGTAGCGAATAATCCGCTTCACATCGGGGATAAAGCCCATCGACAACATGCGGTCGGCTTCATCTAACACCAAAACTTCGACTTCATTGAGGTCGATATCGCGCTTCTGATGGAAATCCAACAGACGCCCAGGTGTTGCCACCAGGATATCGATCTTGCTGCCCAGGCTGTCACGCTGTTTTTGGTAGTCCATACCGCCGACCACACTCGCCACATTGAGCTGCGTGAAACGCGCTAACGCTTTAGCATCTTTTTCGATCTGCAGCGCCAGCTCGCGGGTGGGCGCAATAATTAAGGCACGCGGAGCCCCCGGCTTTTGACCATTGGGTGTTGGCTCTTCCAGGAAGTAGGCCATCATAGAGATCAAAAAGGCTGCGGTTTTACCGGTTCCCGTTTGCGCTTTGCCAACAATGTCGCCACCTAATAGCGTCTGGCGCAGGGCCTCCGCTTGAATAGGTGTGCAGTACTCAAACCCCTGGGCATGAATAGCGCGCATTAAGGGCAGCGGCAGATCAAAGTCATGAAAGCGCCACTTACCGGCCACGGCGGGCACCTGAAACTGACGAAGATCCCAGTTCGACTGGCGACGACGCGGTTTACGGCGGCGACGTTTTGGCTTGCGATTCTGGGCCGGGGCTGTGGTCTGTTCCGACTCGCTCATAGGCTGTCTATCTGTCCATTGCTGTGGAAGTTGGCTTCTTGACGTGCGCATTGTACCAGGGCTTGGCGATAAGAGCGCGTCCTGCTGTCGAAGGAGTCCCAAGGCCTGTTAGAATAGCCGTCAAATCGACGTAAGGAGCGCGACATGACGCGTAAGAAAAAAACTCGTTCACTGGCCGATAAGGTGACAATCCGTACCGGCCGGCGGAAAGATTATAAAAAATGGCGCCACGACAATCCCGACCAAGTGGCCCCTTCGCGCCGTTTTGTAGCGAAAAAGCAGCAGCAGCGCAAACTGCAGGCGGTGAGAAAACTCGCTCGCCAGCAGAGCGGGCAGGATATTGCTATACACCCTGACAAATCGAGCAGCGACGCTAGCAAACCTAAGGGGGACGACTCGTAATGCGCTTGGTCTCGTTCAACATTAATGGCATTCGAGCACGACTTCACCAGTTACAGGCGTTGATCGACACTCAGCAGCCGGACGTAATTGGGCTGCAGGAAACCAAGGTACAGGACAGCGAGTTCCCGCTTGCCGACGTGGAAGCCATGGGCTACCACGTTTTTTATCACGGCCAAAAAGGCCATTACGGCGTCGCTTTAATGTGCCGTCAGGCGCCCGAAGAGATTTTTTACGGTTTCCCCGATGATGAGGAAGACGCTCAGCGACGCATGATCGGCGTTCGTCTGATCGCAGAGAACGGAGAAGCCGTGACGGTATGGAACGGCTATTTTCCTCAGGGCGAAAACGTTACTCACCCGACCAAATTCCCCCATAAAGAGCGCTTTTATGGCCAACTAGCGCGATTGCTCAACGAACAGCACCGTCCCGACGAGCGGCTGGCGATCATGGGCGACTTTAATATCTCGCCGGAAGATCAGGACATTGGCATTGGCGACGCTAACCGCAAGCGCTGGCTGCGCGAAGGCAAAACCAGCTTTCAACCCATTGAGCGCGAATGGCTCGAAGGCATTAAAGCCTGGGGACTTACCGACAGCTATCGCCTCTGCTATCCACAAAGCGATGACCGCTTTAGCTGGTTCGACTACCGCTCAAAAGGGTTTAACCAGGAGCCCAAGCGCGGCCTGCGTATCGACTATATTCTAGTCACCAAGGCGCTAGCCGATCAGGTTACTGCCGCTGGCATCGACTATGACCTGCGCGGCATGGAACGCCCCTCTGATCACGCGCCTACCTGGAGCGACTTCGCTCTCACGCTTAAGGCGTAGTTTTCTACGTAGTCTTTTCTAGTTAAAGCTGGCCAGCCACTGCTCCGCCTCCTCGTCACCTAGCGACGAGGCGCGGGCAAAGGCTTGTTTCGCTTGCCCATCCTCACCCCAGGCGTAAGCAAGTTGACCATAGGCTCGCCAGTCGGCAGCAACTTGCGTATGCAGCGCTAAGGCGTGCCAGGCATTCAGGGCCTTCTCAACGTCTTTAGCCTGCCGCCAAGCGTTGGCAAGCAAACGCAGATGGGACTCATCGCGAACGATATCGCCCTCATTCAGCGCCCGCTCTAGGTGTTCTGCCGCTCTAGCGGGGGTTCCGCCGGCGAGATGGAGTTGAATCAACAGCCAGAAATCTTCCTGCTCGGTCAACTTACCTAATTGCCACCCGGCCTCCCACAAACCAGCGGCAACCCCTGACTGCCCAGCCTGCTGGGCAAGCCCGGCGGCTTGGCGCCAATCTGCGGGGTCGCTTTGCGCATTCAAGTCATCTAGCAGCCAGCCCAATGCCTGATCGCCTTGCCCGGCATTGCGATACACAGCAAGCGCCAGAGCCTGCTGTACTTCGTTGGGCTCTGGCGTCTCATTAAGTGCTTGCTCAAGCCAGCCAGCGGCTTCTTCCCAACGCTCCTGTTGCGCCAGCAGGCGGGTTAGCTGCCAGGTAGTATCACTATCTTGCTGATTGGCTAACCACTCACTGAGTAGCTCAATGGCCTGATCACGCTGGCCAGCAGCACGGCGCAGTGAGGCCTCCTCACGTAGCCAACGGGCTGCTTGGACACTATCCACACCGTTTAAGCCACGGGCAATCGCCAGCCGATCCGCTGCCGCAGCGTGCTGATCCTGACGCGCCAAGGCACCTGCCGCTAACTGTTGATAGAGCGCACTGGCCCACTGATCCGATTGGTTGCCGGATGCCAACCGCTCAGCCTGGGCCGTTGCCCGCTCAACGACCTGAGGCAACGCGCCCTCTTTTAACTGGCTTTGCAGCGCATTGAGGTCAGCAATCACATCACCTTGTAGCGCAGGGCTGGCCTGTGACGAAAGAGGCCAAACGCTGAGTAATAGAATGCATAAAAGACGCTTCATACGGCTACCTCAACTCAAACTCGATCCGCTGGGTGGCATTGCGTAACCGATCGCTGGGTTCAAATTGCCACTTGGCAATCGCCTCCCGCGCGGCATCATCAAACACCCGACGCGGCTGCGCGCTGGTAACCCGTATAGAAGAGCTGTCGACACTGCCATCACGCCGAATCGTAAAGGCCACCTCTACAAAGCCTTCCATACCTCGGCGCTGGGCACGGGGCGGGTACTTTGGACCAACTTGGTTCGTCGGTGTCACTTGGCCCACATTCACCGGCTCATTAGAGGGCGCTGGCTGAGCTTCCGGGGCAGCTTCGCGCACGGCGGGTGCAGAATCCACTGACGCAGGGGCTGCTCTAGGAGCTGCCTCGACAGGTTGCTGTTGCGGGGTCGGCTCTGGTCTCGGCTCAGGAGTAGGTTCGGGCCGGGGTTCCGGTTTAACTTCCGTTAGCTCCGGGAGTTCGCTGTCCATTTCAACCGGCTCGACGGGCTCATCTGGCAGTTCCACTTCCGGCAGACTAATAGTGCTTTCCGCTACCGGAGGCGGCTCGGGTGCAGGCATGGGCGGCGGCGTTTGCTGGGGTGCCGCTTCAACAGGCTGAGGCGTGGGCGCCTCCTGCTCAGGGGCCACCTCCGGCGCTTCAATCATGGTCATCGCCATGCTCATGGTCAGCTCTTCGGGCTCCCGCTCAGGGGGAGCCACTAACTGGGCAAGTAGCCAGAACAAGCCCACCGCCAGCACGACGCCTCCCAATAATGACAGCAGGTGGCGCATCATGACCCACTCCGACTCGCCGCCACCGCCACTTGGTCAACGCCCGCCTCACGTAGGCGATCCATCACCTCGATCAGCAAGCCCGTGGTGGATTCGCGATCCGCCTGAATAACCACCGAGCCATCATCACTTAGCATATCGGCTACCTGCTGGCCGACCCGATGGGCATCCACGGGACTGCCATCTACCCACACTGCACCCTCGGGGGAAATCGCCACGAGCACCTGGGCATCCGGGCGCGGGGTGGCGGCGCTAGATTCCGGCCGCTCAATCTCGACACCGCTCTCTTTGACAAAGCTGGTAGTCACAATAAAGAAAATCAGCATGATAAATACCACGTCAAGCATCGGGGTAAGATTCACCTCGTTGCTCTCAGCAGTCGCATCTATGGAACGACGTCTACGCATCACTCTCCTCCAGTGCCCGCGCCAGGCGATCATGCAGCCGCTGGTCTTCGCGACGGATGACGTGCTCTAAACGGCTAATAAATAACAGCCCTACTACGGCAATGGCCATGCCGGTCAAGGTCGGCAGCGTCGCCCGGGCAACCCCATCTGCCATAGCGCGGGCTTGATGGGTCTCGCTCAGCGAAAGGCTATCGAACACGCTAATCATGCCCGTCACGGTGCCTAACAGGCCTAGTAACGGACATAGCGCGACTAACAGTTTTAACCATGGCAAGGGTTTGCGCAGCCTGGCGACCAGCGCCTCGGCCCACACCTGACGCAGTGTCCGGGCACTCCAACTGGAGTGGTCACTACGTGCCGCCCAGCGGCGTAACAGTTGACGGCGTGCTATACGCCAAGTAATCCGGTAGTACCACCAGCGCTCCATAGCCATGGCAAACACCAGTACGGCCACGACGGCCAAAACCACCAGTACCGCGCCACCCGCCTCTACTAAGCGCTCAACGGGTTCGAGCCAGAGAGGAAGAGTGGACATGTTAATTCACCACGGGCGTGTGAGATTCCAGATGATCTGCCAGTGTCGCGCTCGCCTGCCCTTCAATCACGTGGGTCAAGTAACGGCTGCGGCCTGCCAAAGCGGTCTGTACAAACAACAGCGGTACGGCGGTAATTAGACCTAGTACGGTGGTCACTAGTGCCTGACTGATGCCGCCCGCCATAAGTTGCGGGTCGCCGGTGCCAAACACGGTAATCGCCTGGAAAGTCACGATCATGCCGGTTACCGTGCCCAGCAGGCCGAGCAACGGTGCTATCGCGGCAAGCAGCTTCACCATCGGCTGGCTGCGTTCCAACCTGGGCAACTCGGCCAACACCGCTTCATCCAACCGCGCTTCCAGCGCCTCCGGAGTTTGATGTTTATCCATGCCTTCAAAGCGCAGTAGCACCCGCCCCAACGGGTTATTGTCCCGCAACTGATCGAGGGATTGCCGCTGACGCTTTACGCGCAGGCTAACCAGCACTAGATAGAGATACTGCCCCAGACCGATGATCATACCCAGAATACCCAGCGCCACGACAACGTAGCCGACATAGCCGCCCTGCTGGAAACGCTCCCATAGACTGGGTTGCTGGGCCAAGGCCTCCAGCACGCTGCCCTGGGTAGGATCAATGGCAAAGACGCTGCTCTCGCCTTGGTAGTAATCCGCCAGTACCCCGCCAATGGCATCGGGGGTACGCGGCAGAACCACTAGGTTGCCGTCATTTTCACCGCGCTCTAAAAGCTCGTTCTCGGTAAAGGCCGCAAAATCGCCCAACCGCACCAACTCGCGGGCGGCCACCTCGCCGTTAGCATCGGCTACTGGCATTGAAAGCCGTTCGGCACGGCCGGTGCGCGCGGTTAGCGTTGCCAAGCGATCCACCACGTTTTCCAGCTGATGGCGCTCAAGCACTTCCACTTCATCCAACCGCAGCGGCAGCGAGCCCTCCTCAAGGGTTAGCAGACTCTGTTCGCCAAGCGTGTTGCGAATCTCTGAGCTATGTCGGGCAAGATTGGCCAGCAGACCCGAGAGCGCTTCGCCCTGCTCTGCCTGGCGCTCGCTCAGCTCGCTGGCTTGATCTGTTTGCTCTGCCTGCTGCGCCTGTAGTGCTTCATGCTGCTGCTGGACATCTTCGTGCTCTGCGCGCGCCTGCTCCAGCGCGGACTCTAGCGCCTGCTGGTCATCCAGAAAGCTCATTAGCCGCTGCTGGTCTCGCGCTTCAGCAGCCTCACGGGCTTCACGCAGAGAAGTAGCGCTTTCGGTTTGCGCCATTGATATACCACTTACCGCTACCAGTCCCAATACAACACAGACATAGCCAAGTTGACGGAGTGTTAGTCGACTCATGGTTGCTCTCCCTGCAGGTCATTGGCACTGATCGAGAGCGGCAAGGTTAATAGATCAGGGGCGCGCTGATCTTCCGCCATACGCAGCCCACTGCGCACTTCACGCAGGTACTCGTCATCCAGCGGCTGCCATGCGCCGTTCTCAGCACTCCAAACACCCCCCTCACGGCCATCGGGGGTTAGGTAATAAAAGCCGATACGCCCGATGCGCAAGAAATCCACTTCGCGTTCGCGACCATCCTGACTTAAACGCCCCCGCCAGCTGTCCATCTCCTGACCATAATCGAGCTCAACGCGCCAGGCCTCTAACAGTCCATTAATACGCTCGATAGTGTTTTGACCTTGCTCGTCTGGCTGACGCTCAACCCGCGCCAACCGCTCTTCACGTAGAAACGGCAGGTCACGCTCAATCCAGCCGCTCAGTTGCTCGGCCATATTCTGTTCGATCACGGGCAGCGCTGCGCGGGTCTCTTCCAGCGTATCCAGCGCCGTCGCCAAACGCTGCTGACGCTCGGCCTCTTCCGCCAAGCGCCCGGACAGAGAGGCGTTATCAGCCTTCAACTGGCGGGTTTCGCGCTCCAAACGGCGCAACTCCTCCAACTGCTCCCGGGTCTGTTCATCGGCAGCATCAATCTGCTCCTGAAGCGCTGCCTGGGTTTGCTGGGCTTCGACACTTTCGGCCGCTTGAGCCACTGCTTGTTCACTTGCCATCAGCGTGCCACTGGCCAGCACTCCCGCTAGCCACCATCCACGCAAGGCAAAGAAAGGCCTGTTCAGCACGTCGACTCTCCGTCACTGAGTAGCGGGCGGCGAGCACCGCGCCACTAAAAACTAATTGGGTATTAGAACGATTTGCGTTTATCTTTTCCGGGACATAGCCTACCACTAATAGAATAAATGACAATATTTATCATTAACGATCATTTGATTTCGCTTACCTAACACGCATAAAAAAAGGCGCCCATCAGCGCCCGTTATCACAATATCTAAGCTTAATAGTTAACCACTACGTACTCTTTTGTCAGCGGCGCCAGCGGGAGTTGCCAAGCCTCTTCACGGGTTACCCATCTTGCTTCGGCTATTTCAGCCGCCGCCTCCACAGGCTCGTCGATAACCAGGCTAAACAGGTGCGCTTCAAGCATAATGTCCGGTTCATTGGCAGCGGGAGCGCTGTGCACGCCTAGCGGAATCAGTTGATCTTCATTAACCTGCAAGCCCAACTCCTCTTTCAGCTCACGGCACAGCGCCTCTGGGGCGGTTTCACCCGCATCGATCTTGCCGCCGGGCTGCATAAAGAAGGACGTATTGTGCTTACGCACTAATAGCAAACGACCATCGGGATCGCTCACCATTGCTGCAGCAATTTTTAATACGTTAGCGGGACTGTCTGGCATACCTCCTCCTCTATGCACATTTATTTATACCATCAACTCATCTCCTCCCACTCATACGGCTATTAAAACGCCCAGTCGTCGTCTTCGGTGGCGACGGCTTTGCCGATGACGTAAGAAGAACCGGAGCCGGAGAAGAAGTCGTGATTCTCGTCGGCGTTAGGTGACAGAGCCGCCATGATGGTCGGGTCCACATCGGTGACGCTGCTGGGGAATAGGGGCTCAAAGCCAAGATTCATCAGCGCTTTATTGGCGTTGTAGTGAAGGAATTTTTTCACATCTTCGCTAAGGCCTACCTCGTCATAAAGAGACTCGGTGTAGCGCACTTCGTTGTCGTAGAGCTCCAGCAGCAGCTCATAGGCGTAATCTTTGACTTCCTGCTGACGCGCTGGCGTCGCTTCCGCCATTGCCTGCTGGAATTTATAGCCGATGTAGTAGCCGTGTACCGCTTCGTCGCGAATGATTAGACGAATAAGGTCGGCGGTGTTGGTCAACTTGGCATGGCTTGACCAGTACATCGGCAGGTAGAAGCCGGAGTAGAACAGAAATGACTCAAGGAACACGCTGGCAACTTTGCGCATCAGCGGATCATCCGAGCGGTAGCGCTCCAGAATCAGCTGAGATTTTGCCTGCAGAGTAGGGTTCTCTTCGCTCCAGCGGAACGCGTCATCCACATCACGGGTGGTACAGAGCGTCGAGAAGATCGAGCTATAGGAGCGCGCATGCACTGATTCCATAAAGGCGATGTTGGTGTAAACCGCCTCTTCATGGGGAGTGCGAGCGTCTTCCATTAATACCGGCGCACCCACGCTGCTTTGGATGGTGTCCAGCAGTGTAAGGCCCGTGAAAACGCGGATCGTCAGCTGCTTTTCTTTCTCGGTCAGCGTATTCCACGACTGAATATCGTTCGACAGCGGCACCTTCTCGGGAAGCCAAAAATTACTGGTCAAGCGGTTCCACACTTCCAGGTCTTTATCATCCTGAAGCCGGTTCCAGTTAATCGCATCAATGCGCGATAAACGTTGCATGGTATTCATATCACTCTCTCAAAGCCCGGCTATGAGAGCCGGGCTAGCAAAGCTCGTTTAAAAACGAATGCTCAATAACGGACACAAGGCGTAGCGGCAGAAATCAGTACCATTACAGCGTGCAGGAAACGCAGCCTTCTACCTCAGTACCTTCTAACGCGCTCTGGCGCAGGCGAATGTAGTAAAGCGTTTTGATGCCTTTGCGCCAGGCGTAAATCTGCGCCTTATTGATATCGCGCGTGCTTGCGGTGTCCGGGAAGAACAGCGTTAGCGATAAGCCCTGGTCGACGTGCTGCGAGGCTTCCGCGTAGGTATCGATGATCTTTTCCGGGCCGATTTCGTAGGCGTCCTGGAAGTAGTCAAAATTAGCTTCATCCAGGAAAGGTGCCGGGTAGTAAACACGCCCCAATTTGCCCTCTTTACGAATCTCGATTCTCGCAGCCACCGGGTGAATACTGGAGGTGGAGTTATTGATGTAGGAGATCGACCCCGTGGGCGGTACTGCCTGCAGGTTACGGTTATACAAACCGTGGGCCATGACCGAGGCTTTCAGCTCCTGCCAATCGTCCTGGGTCGGCAGCGCGATACCGCTGCGCTCAAACAGCCCACGTACTTTATCAGTCCGCGGCAACCACGCCTGGTCGGTGTACTTATCGAAGAAAGTACCCGAGGCGTAGGTAGAGTCTGCAAAGCCCGCAAACGACTCTTTGTGCTCAATCGCCAAACGGTTCGACGCACGAATCGCATGGAAGGCAACGCAGTAGAAGTAGAGATTGGTAAAATCCAAACCTTCGTCAGAGCCGTAGTAGATGTGCTCCCGTGCCAGATAGCCGTGTAGATTCATCTGGCCCAAGCCAATCGCCCGCGACTTGGCATTACCTTCGGCAATAGAGGGCACGCTGCGCAGGTTACTCATCTCTGATACGGCGGTGAGGCCACGAATGGCGATTTCCACACTGGTACCGATATCGCCTGCGTCCATCACCTTGGCAATGTTCATGGAGCCCAGGTTACAGGAGATGTCCTGACCGATTTGGCGATAACCCAGGTCATCGTCATACTCGGTAGGCGTATTGACCTGAAGAATTTCCGAGCAAAGGTTGCTCATGTTGATACGGCCAGCAATCGGGTTGGCGCGATTAACCGTGTCTTCGAACATGATGTACGGGTAGCCCGACTCGAACTGCAGCTCGGCTAGAGTTTGGAAGAAGGCCCGTGCATTGATCTTATGCTTACGAATGCGCGCATCCGCAACCATCTCTTGGTACTTCTCGGTAACGCTGATGTCGCCAAAGGGCACGCCGTAAACACGCTCTACATCGTAGGGCGAGAACAGGTACATGTCGTCGTTGCGCTTGGCAAGTTCAAAGGTAATATCCGGAATCGTCACGCCCAGGGAGAGCGTTTTGATACGAATTTTCTCGTCGGCATTTTCCCGCTTGGTATCCAAAAAGCGCAGGATATCCGGGTGGTGAGCGTTAAGATACACCGCCCCTGCCCCCTGACGAGCCCCCAGCTGGTTAGCATAGGAGAAGGCGTCTTCCAGCAGTTTCATAATCGGGATGATGCCCGATGACTGGTTTTCAATACGCTTGATGGGCGCACCCGACTCACGAATATTACTGAGCAGAAACGCCACGCCGCCGCCGCGTTTGGAGAGCTGGAGGGCCGAGTTAATCGAACGGCCAATCGACTCCATATTGTCTTCGATACGCAGTAGGAAGCATGACACCAGCTCGCCGCGCTGCTGCTTGCCACAGTTCAAAAAGGTGGGGGTCGCCGGCTGAAAGCGGCCGCTAATGATTTCATCCACCAGCGACTTCGCCAGCGTTTCGTCGCCCCGCGCCAGGGTTAGCGCGACCATGCAGACGCGGTCTTCGTAACGCTCTAGATAGCGCTTGCCGTCGAACGTCTTCAGCGTGTAGCTGGTGTAGTACTTAAAGGCGCCCAAAAAGCTAGGGAAGCGAAACTTATATGCATAGGCCTGCTCGAACAGCGCCTTGATAAAGGCGAAGCTGTACTGGGCCAGCATCTCGGCTTCGTAATACTGCTCTTCGACCAGGTAATCGAGTTTCTCCTCTAACGAGTGGAAAAACACCGTGTTCTGGTTAACGTGCTGCAAAAAGTACTGGCGTGCCGCTTCACGATCTTTATCCAGCTGCAGCTCGCCATTGGCACCGTACAGGTTGAGCATGGCGTTAAGAGCGTGATAGTCCAGCGTGCGAGCTTCTGTCTTCGCCGCTGGCCGCTTGGCCTCACCGTTTTTAGTGGATACGTCGTTCGAGACTGAGTCTTTCGGCGCTGAGTCTTTCAGGGCTAGGTTTGTCGTTTCCAAAACTCTTCTACTCCTTGACGGACATTGGCCACGTCATCGTCGGTGCCAAATAATTCGAATCGATACAGCAGCGGCACTTGGCATTTTTTCGCAATAATGCGGCCAGCAAGGCCATACGTTTCGCCAAAATTTGTATTTCCCGCTGCAATCACCCCCCGCAGGAGGCTTCGATTATGTGTGTCGTTAAGAAAATGGATCACCTGCTTGGGCACCGCACCCTGCTCGCTTCCCCCACCATAAGTGGGGGTAATTAAAATATACGGCTGGGTGACTCGTGGAACAGGCTCATCTCGATTCAACGGCAGTCGCTTTGCGGCAAAACCAAGTTTTTCTACAAATCGATGGGTATTGCCTGATTTTGTAGAGAAGTAAACCAAACTGCCGGCGATAGGTGAAGGTGAGCAACTTGCCAGCATTGGGATGACTTAAGCCAGCGCTTGAATGCGGTCTGGGCGGAAACCCGACCAGTGATCCTCGCCGACGACTACGACAGGAAGCTGGCGATAGCCGAGAGCTTCGACTTCTTCTTGGGCACCGGATTCGGCGGTAATATCGATAACAGTGTAATCAAGCCCCTGCTTGTCGAGCGCGCGGTAAGTCGCGGTGCATTGAACACAAGCGGGCTTGCTATAAATTTGGATTTCCATGGCTATTTTCCTTTTCATAGCGGCATTTTTCGGGTAGGGCACATCTAGTGCCTGCCCTCTCTAAAAGATACGACGCATACTATATATAGACCAATGAAAAATCAATTCAAGCATATGTGGTATTTTTCATCCACAGGATATTGACAGCTAATGCCCAACCCTGCCCCTAAAACACTGTCCCAGGCAATAAAAAACCGCCCACTAAAAAGTGGACGGTTTTTAACAGCGCCGTGAACCGGCGCAGTTAGCGGCTCATAGCAATATTAGCTAATCGCAGCTTGATAACGACGCTCAACGTCTTCCCAGTTAACTACGTTAAAGAACGCAGCAATGTAGTCAGGACGCTTGTTTTGATACTTCAGGTAGTAGGCATGCTCCCAAACATCCAGCCCGAGCAGCGGCGTGTTGCCGTGCATCAACGGGCTGTCTTGGTTCAGGGTATTCTCTACCACCAATTTCTTTTCAGGAGTAATGGAGAGCCAAGCCCAACCACTGCCGAAACGGCCAAGGGCGGCTTTTTTGAATTCTTCTTTAAAGGCTTCCAGGCCACCCAGCTCAGCGTCAATCGCTTTTGCGACATCACCCTGGGGATTACCACCGCCGTTAGGCGACATCATTTGCCAAAACATGGAGTGGTTGGCATGACCGCCACCGTTATTGATAACGGCTTGACGCTTGGCTTCTGGAACGCGATCCAGATTAGCGACCAGCTCTTCGACAGGTATATCTTCAAGACCTGTGCCTTCCAGCGTGGCGTTCAGGTTGTTGATGTAGGTTTGATGGTGACGAGAATGGTGAATTTCCATCGTCATCGCATCGATGTTTGGTTCGAGAGCGTCATATGCGTACGGCAATTCGGGTAGTGTATGTGCCATATCATCATCTCCTTGAGTGGCTTTCGTTGCTTTCACTTATCTATGTGCGGTCAGCCCGCAGCTTTTTCAACCACCGGGGTGGTTTTTCTTACCTTTTGCCCCAGTACTTTAGTCAACTATTGCCAGTTTACCTAATACACCCGCCAAAAAAAAAGCCGACTTCTGGCGAAGTCGGCCCACCGCTATTGAATCACGGTATTGCTTACAGCTTGCTCTCAAGTTCCGGCAGGATCTCAAATAGATCCCCCACCAGGCCGTAATCCGCCACCTGGAAAATCGGTGCTTCGTCGTCTTTGTTGATCGCGACGATCACTTTGGAGTCTTTCATGCCCGCCAGGTGCTGGATGGCACCGGAAATGCCCACGGCGATATACAGATCCGGGGCAACGATCTTGCCGGTCTGGCCAACCTGCATATCGTTGGGCACAAAGCCTGCGTCGACGGCGGCCCGGGAAGCACCAATGGCAGCGCCCAGCTTGTCGGCGATGCCGTCGAGCAGTTTGAAGTTCTCGCCGTTGCCCATACCACGGCCACCGGAAATCACCACCTTGGCACCGCCCAGTTCAGGACGATCCGACTGCGCCAGTTCCTCCTTCACAAAGCTGGACTGGCTGTTGTCCACCACTACGTCGACGGTTTCAATCGTCGCGCTGCCGCTGGTGCCGACCGCATCAAAGCCGGTGGAACGCACGGTGATGACCTTGAGCACATCGTCGCTTTTCACCGTCGCAATGGCGTTACCGGCGTAGATAGGACGCTTGAAGGTATCGGCACTGTCCACGGCGATAACGTCCGACAGCTGGCTAACATCTTTTAGCGCCGCTAAACGCGGCAGTACGTTTTTGCCGGTGGTGGAGGCGCTGGCCAGTACGTGGGTGTAGCCATCGGCCAGTTCGACCAGCAGCGCGCCCATTGGCTCGGCCAGCTGGTGGGCGTAAACGGCGTTATCCGCGACGCGTACTTTGCTTACGCCGTCGAGTTTGGCGGCAGCTTCCGCGGCGGCCTGAACCCCTTCACCGGCCACCAGCACGTCAATATCGCCACCGATGGCTTGGGCGGCCGCCACGACGTGGGCGGTGGCGCCGGCCAGTTGGCCTTCGTGTAGATCCGCAAGTACCAGAATGCTCATGGCATCAACTCCTTTCAAAGCTCTTTTCTTAAAGTACGGTTTTCAAAGCACTTATCTTAAAGAGCTTATCTCAAAGAACTTTGGCTTCGTTTTTCAGTTTGTCGATCAGCTCGTCTACCGAGGCGACTTTGACGCCGCCTTTGCGCTCGGCGGGCGACTCGACTTTGAGCAGACTGACCTTGGAGGCGACCTCGACGCCGTAGTCGGCGGGGGTTTTCACATCCAGCGGTTTTTTCTTGGCCTTCATGATGTCAGGCAGCTTGGCGTAGCGAGGCTCGTTGAGGCGCAGGTCGGTGGTGACGATCGCCGGTAGCGTCAGTGCGATGGTTTGCAGGCCGCCGTCGATTTCACGGGTCACATGCACCTTGTCACCGTCCACTGCAACTTCCGAGGCAAAAGTGCCTTGGGGCAGACCGGTCAGCGCGGCGAGCATTTGGCCGGTCTGGTTGTTGTCGGTGTCGATGGCCTGCTTGCCCAGCACCACCAACCCCGGCTGCTCCTCTTCGACCACTTTGGCCAGCAGCTTGGCCACGGCCAGGGATTCGGCGCGCTCGTCGGTTTCGATATGAATGGCGCGGTCGGCGCCCAGCGCCAGCGCCGTACGCAGCTGCTCTTGGGCGGCTTTGGGCCCTACCGTGACGGCGACGACTTCTGTCGCCACGCCCTTCTCTTTCAGGCGTACCGCCTCTTCCACGGCAATTTCGCAGAAAGGGTTCATGGCCATTTTGACGTTGGTAAGATCGACGTCCGAATGATCCGCCTTAACGCGGATTTTGACGTTATAGTCGATGACGCGTTTCACCGCGACGAGTACTTTCATAGGTTCCTCGCTTGGCTTGTCGTAAAGCCGTTACCCTGAGACGGCACCCGCCCAGCGGATACCCCTTTTTAAGATGTGTGGTGTATTGAAGACTTACCGGCAATCGCTCAACAGCGATTCGCCTGCCCCAATACAGGCGCTGCCAACAAAAAATGGCGGCGCTTTTAAATTCAATCGAGCGTTTGATAGGTGCGCAATTGAAAAACCCTCCCAATTTGCCATAGCCTGCCACAAAGCGACAATACCTAATGCTTAATCATCCACTACGGCCTTAGTTGTAGCACTGAACGAGGGTTAACAAAGCATACCGTCAATAAATGCTCCTTTCACCATCGTAGGCGTGACCTGACACAGGTATTATGCCTATCATGGGGCATAACCAGAAGCAAACGACCGTTTTAAATTAAGGCCGACTTTTTATAAGCTAGTTCCCTGGAGTTAACCTTAGATTAGCTTTGTAAACGCTGGCACTTAAAGAGAATAAGGAGAAACCGGGTGGAAACTGTAGAACGCGATGTAATGGACTTTGATGTCGTCATTGTCGGTGCGGGCCCATCTGGGCTTTCCGCCGCATGCCGACTAATGCAGCAAGCCAACGAGGCTGAGCAAGAGCTCACGGTTTGCGTCGTTGAGAAAGGCTCAGAAGTTGGCGCACATATTTTATCGGGCGCAGTCTTTGAACCTCGCGCACTGGCGGAACTGTTTCCAGATTGGGAAGAGCGCGGCGCACCGCTCAATACCCCGGCGATTCGCGATGACGTTTTCTTGCTCAAAGACGCCGAAAAAGCGCAGAAAGTGCCCAACGCCTTGGTACCTAAAAGCATGCATAACACCGGCGGCGAGCTTACCCGCTATGTAATCAGTGCAGGCAATCTGTGCCGCTGGCTGGCGGAACAGGCAGAGGGCCTCGGCGTAGAAATCTTCCCAGGCTTTGCCGCCCAAGAGGTCATTATTGAAGAAGGCGCCGTGCGCGGTATTCTGATTGGCGACATGGGTGTTGCCGCAGATGGCACCCCTAAAGATGGCCATATGCCGGGCATGGAACTACGCGCCAAATACACGCTGTTTGCCGAAGGCTCGCGGGGGCATTTGGGCAAGCGCTTAATCAAAGACTTCTCACTGGATGCAGGACGCGACCCGCAACACTACGGCATCGGCCTTAAAGAGCTGTGGGATGTGCCTGCCGACAAGCATGAGCCTGGGCTTGTGTTGCATGGTTCTGGCTGGCCATTAGATAAAAACGCTCACGGCGGCTGGTTTCTTTACCATGCGGAAAACCAGCAGGTGGTGGTGGGTTTGATTATGGATCTGGGCTACCAGAACCCGTGGCTCTCGCCCTTCGACGAATTTCAGCGTATGAAGCATCATCCGGTACTTAGTCAGTATCTGGAGGGGGGCAAGCGCGTGGCTTATGGCGCCCGGGCGATTACCAAGGGGGGCTTTAACAGCCTACCCAAAATGACCTTCCCCGGCGGGCTATTGATTGGCTGCGATGCGGGCACTCTCAACTTTTCCAAGATCAAAGGCCTGCACACCGCCATGAAGTCTGGTTTGGTTGCCGCGGAGAGCGTATTTGAGGCGATCAAAGGTGGTGATGAAGGCGCCCAGGAGCTAACGAGCTTTACCCAGAAATGGGAAGCCAGCTGGGCCTACCAAGAGCTTAAAGAGAGCGCCAGCTTCGGCCCCGCGATCCATAAATATGGCACCGTGGGCGGTGGAGCATATAATTTTGCTCACCAGTTGCTGGGCAACAAGCTGCCTAACGTCCACGACACCACCACAGACTATGGCGCCCTCAAGCCTGCAGCCAAGTTTGAAAAGATTAACTATCCCAAACCGGACGGCAAGCTCTCCTTCGACAAGCCTACCTCTGTGTTTCTGTCGAACACCAACCATGAAGAGGATCAGCCGTGTCATTTGCGCCTGGACGATCCTGAGCTACCGATCCGCGAAAACCTGCCCAAATACGCAGAACCGGCGCAGCGCTACTGCCCGGCCGGTGTTTACGAAGTGGTAGAGGATAGCGCGGGCCAGCCACGCTTTCAGATCAATTTCCAAAACTGCGTGCACTGCAAAACTTGCGACATCAAAGACCCAGCGCAAAATATTACCTGGGTAGCACCAGAAGGCGGTGGCGGACCCAACTACCCTAATATGTAAAGTAGTCGGCTAAAACCTGTGCACTGCTTGCCCTACATTGGCTGTAAAAGGGTAAGCGGTGTCTGTCTGGGCTATTTCTCCCTTTGACAGCTCTCCTCTGCTGATAACGGTCTATTACTATAAAAGCCGTGAAAAGGGAGACTGGAGTGGCTGCCTATGAACTGGGACTGCTCATGAGAAGCGACCCCTTTCGCGAACACCTGCATCCCTAGACGCTTACCCAACTCAATGACCGATGACGATAACTGCTGGTCGCGACGAGTGCCTGATAAGCGCTTAACTAAAGAAGAACTTACTTTTAACGTATCGACAGGCAAAGCGTTTAAGTCAGATAAAGAAGAATACCCTGTACCAAAATCGTCAATGACTATCTTAACCCCGAGTTTTTTAATCTCGGCAAAGATACTCGCCGTACTCTGAACATCCTGCAGCAGCATGCTCTCTGTCATTTCCAACTCAAGTAGCCAGGGATCCATTCCAGTAGTGGCTAATGCCTCCTTGATACTCTCCACAAAGCTGTTGTCGTAAAATTGACGTGCAGAAATATTGACCGCCATTGTTAATGTGGGAAACCCTTCTTGTTGCCACAGCATGTTTTGCCTACAGGCATTTTCGAGCACCCATTGAGCGATAGGCATGGCCAAACCGCTCTCTTCAGCCAGGGGCATGAATTGGGCGGGTTCCAGCAATCCAAGCGTTGGATGCTGCCAACGAAGCAATGCCTCCATGCCAAGCGTGCTACCTACTTCGACGTCATGCTTTGACTGGAAGAACAACCTAAACTCATGACTCACAAGCGCACGATGCAGGCCAGACTCCAAGGTTAAACGCACATCCATCTCCGCACTTAATTCATCGGTATAGAACTGGACAGTGTTTTTGCCCAGCAGCTTCGCCTGATACATCGCCATATCAGCGCTTTTCATTAATGTTTGCTCGTCAAGCCCGTCAAACGGATACAGCGAGACACCAATACTTACCGAGACATGGCACTCCTGGCCCGCTAGCATAAAGGGCTCTCTGATGGCTGAAAGAATTTTTTGGGCGATGGGCTCAATCTGGTCTCGTCGACTAACCTTACTCAAAAGGATGACAAATTCATCGCCCCCTAACCGAGCGACGACATCACTTTCACGCACCGAAGTGGTCAGTCGACTTGCTGCTTCTTGCAAGAGATGGTCTCCGGCATCGTGACCCAAGGTGTCATTGATTAACTTAAAGCGGTCAAGATCCAAGAAAAGCAGCGCGAAGGATTCACTATGGCGACCGCCAAGCTTCACGGCCTGAGTAATCAAGTGGCTCAAAAAGGCTCGATTAGGCAAATCGGTTAGCGTGTCATGGAAAGCTAAGTGTTCGACCTGCTGAGCATGTGATACACGCTCTTCCATTACCCGCCGCCGCGCCCACTGAAGTTGCCAGCTCAAACGACCGAGTATAGCCAGAATGATGAGTAGCAGGCCGCTAGTCCAACCGGCCCGCTGCCAATAGTTTCGCGCAAGCTGGTGAGCTGCGGCCAACTGCTCCTGGGCAGAGAGCCCTACCACGATCGAGAGTGGAAAATCATACAGCTCGCGCACCAGTGTGTAACGCTCAACCCCTTGCCAGTGGGTCATAAAGGGCGCACTAACAGCATCCAGTGTGCTACTTTTCCAGGCTCCTATATCCATTAACTCGCCTGAATGGATCACATCTCCAGAACGCCTGACCCGTACGATGCCATCCGCACCGACGAGTGCCAGCATGCCCTGCTGGCCCAAAGACCGAACTTCATAACTGCTCACAAAGTAATTGGCATCAATAGCGATGATGACCCAACCTGAGCCTCCCCCTTGCGCAGATTCTTGCTCAGGCCTTAATGGCCGAGTAAAGGTAATCTGGTTAGCATCCTTTTCTCCCACGGCTAAGTAATCATCGTCCAGAATTGCTTGCGCAGGAGGCGTTAGGCGCTGCCCAAGCAGCCCAGGATCAGTGGTCTCAACAACCATGCCCTGCGAATCAACAATACTGATGGTAAAAAGCAGTGCGGGAGGCAGCAGCCGCTGCTCATTTAACACACTGAGCACGCTCGAGTGATTGCTGCTATTGGCGGTAAAACGTACTAACTTCAGTGTCGTGTCAATTTCCCTGAGGGCCCTTACAACCCTTGCTTCGTAGGTGTCGGTGATTTCACCCACGGACAGCTCTGCCTGGCGCTCAATGGACATACGCTCTTTATTGACTAAAAAATAAGTACTTCCCCATATAACCAGTAACATCATAAAAGCCACGATGCTAAAGAGTACCAGTGGCTCTACAAGATGATGTGACCATCGATGAATAAAGGCTCTGGATGAGCTGACCCGGCTCGGGCCTCTTGGATCATTGAGACTACTCAATTGTCACCACTCTCAAACGCTCATCAAGAAAGGAAGGGTCTATATAGCCCAGTGCTTTTGCATCACTGACTAATCGCTCTACCACTGCGCGACTATTAGCCAGCGCTTGGGGCGGCTGCCCTCGCCCGGTAAATATCTGCCTGGCCCAGTGTGCCTTGATCTGCGCAGGGGTTTGCCCCGTGTAGCGGGTATAGAACTCACTTCTCGCTGCCGTACCTTCAGTCAGATCCAAGGGCACCACCTGTGCTCCGTTAACTATTAGCGTGCGGCGCCCTAAATAAACATCCCTTAAATCGCTGCTGGTAAGGCGAGTAAAAGGCGCCTCGGCTGATACCACCACCAATACTTCGGCTGAAGCAGGATGATAAGTCATGCTCAACATCGCCCCCAATAAGAGGCTGATTCCGGATCCAGTTAGACGTTTAAGCATGGCCACTCTCCTTAAAACACAAAGTCGAGCGAAAGGCTGAACAGGTTAATACGTCCACCTGGGGTAAACTCGGGCTGTTGATTAATCAGCCCCCCTGATGTCCCTGAGCGCATATCGATGTGATCATATTGGGCCGTAAGAGCCATACCCGGTCTGAAATCCCAGCGTGCACCAACCGTTATGCTTTCTTGCTGTATTCCGCTGGATAGTAGCTCATTCAACATCCCGTTAAGGAGCTGGGCACCTTCTGCAAAGGGTGATGGATACAGGGCAGCATTTAGCCCAGGCTCTGACGTATTGCTGGTGACTTTTGCTCGCGCCACACCTACATACGGTGTCCACTCGGCGACACGGTAACCTAACGTCATGTAGGCTCCTTCGCTCTCCCCTAACAGAGAAGGCGACGAAGAGCGTGCCCACTCGCCCATAACAAACCATGACCCAGGGTCATAACCTAACCCTAAACTCAGCAGGCTCGTACGCTTACCATCAACTTCGTAGCGGCTAGCAAGCTGTTCACCGGGTAGACCAAAGAGGCGGTAAACATCGAAAAATTGTGAGAGTTCATCTGCGCTTACTTTCAGTTCGCCGTAGCTGGCGAACAGGGTGACATCCCCCCAATGAGTACGGTGAGAAACGCCCCAGGAATCGCTGGCGTCGATACTACCCGTTGAGTAATCAACGCTGCCACCACCAAAATTCAACTGCAATTCATTGGTAGTCTCCCCTACTGGGTATCGATAGCGCATATCAACACCGTCAAAATTAGCCACCGGCATTAGACGATAAACTTCTTGCGGAGACCGCACCCATGGAGTGGCGTAATTAACTTTACGATGTTCAGAAGCCATGAATGAGCTCTGCACCATACGCCCAACGCGGAAACTAAGATTAGGGGTAATGTCGTATTGAACATTCGCCCATTCAATCTCAGGTGCGTAAGAGCCGTCATACCGCTTCTCGCTGACTACTTGAACAACCGAGGACAGTTTAGGCGTGAGATGCAGCGTAGCTTGAAGCCCTAAGCGGCTATCAACTTCTGCGCTCCAATCATGGCTGTATCCAGCACCTTGTGAAGCAAAAGGGTCGTTAACGAAGTCAGCATTTTGCTCGTCAGAGTGAACGACCCCCAGCGTGCCAAAACCATTGAATTCAAGATTAGGTAGGGAGTTATCAGCAAGCAAGGCGCCGCTTTGGGTAACGATCAAAATGGCGCAAAGCCAAGTGACTTGCCTTACCATGCTCGTTCCCTATTTCATTAGTTATATACTATGAGCTGCTGAGTATTAACTCGGTAGAAGTGTGGGTATTAAATCGGCAGGGCGATGCTAAGTCAAACAGCTCTAAAGCTTAATTTGAGTTCAAATGTGAAAGAGTGTGTACTATTAGAAAATCAATGACTTACCCAGCAAGCGTTGAGCCATTTTCGAGTAGCTCAATGGGTGCGCGGCGGGCAATGAGTCGCCTTCGCCCTGCCTGATCAAAACGCACATCAATGACCGGGTCGCTGGCGCTTCCCTCCACCGCCGCCACTTCGCCTACGCCAAATACCGCGTGATGAAGCCGTTGACCAGGGTAGAAATTCGCCTCTGCTGAATAACCCGCTTTGACCTCATCAACCTGTGCCGGCGCAAGCGCAATATCGTCTCGCCCCAGCCGAATCAGATAGCGTTCAACCAGGCCCACCGATGTCACTTGCAGGGTCGCCGCGGGCGCACTGGTACTGGCCAAGCAGGAGGCAACCCGCATGCTATCCTGCCAGGCGCTTTCGGCAATAAAGCGACTCGGCCGGTGCACGCCCCCATCATGAAGCACTAATAGCTGCTCCTGGGCGCGAGTAATTGCCACGTAGAAGAGCCGCCGCTCCTCCTCAAGCCGCTCATCGCTGAGCGGGTTATCGCGGCTATAGTGAGGAAAGTCTTCTTCGTTAACACCGGCTACCGCTACCAGTGGCCACTCCAGCCCTTTGGCCCCGTGCACAGTGCTAATCAGCACACCACCCGCCTGATTTTCTACCGGGCGCTCAAGAAGTTCGATAAAGGCATCCGGGTCTTGCACGCTTTGCGCTTGTTCGATCAGCACGTCAAGTAAGCGCACATCCTCTTCGCCTTTATCCCGCCGCGCTGCCGCACGCTTAAGCGTTTTTTCAGCATCAATGCTTTCCACCACATGGCGTAGCAACTTCGCGGGCGGCCATGCACTCAGCTGTGGTAGCTCACAAAGCAGCAGCCAGCGCTTTTTCAGCGTGCGCCTCTGGATCGGCTTTAACGCCGTTAACATGGCGTCATGCCGCTCGGGCCACTGCTGAGTAGTCGCCAGTTGGTGCGCCAAACGCTGAAGCCGCTCACGGGCAACGAAGGGGGTCGGCTGTGAAAGCAGCAGTAACAGTTGCTGCGGGTCGCGAAGAAGATCTGGACGACGCGACAGCTTTAAATAGCCCGCCAAGGCCTGCACCAGCGGCAGACGAAACACAAAACGATCCTCGCGCTGAAGCCGAAATGGAATCCCTGCTTGTAGCAGCGCCAGTTGAAACGGCACCGAAAGCGCCCAACTGCGTACCAGCAAACTAGCTTCGTTAAACGCTCGTCCCTGGGCCTGCCAGTCCATCAACGCATCAAGTAGCAAACGGCTCCCCTGCCCGACTGAGACGCGGGTCTCCGGGTTATTAGCCGCTGCAAGGCATAGCTGATTAGGACGCCGCTGGTTAGCGGCAATGGCATGGTTAGCAGCCAGCGCCAACGCATGACCGTGCCGGAAGGTGGTTGATAGTGGGTAATCGGTCGCTTCGCCAAAGGTGGCGGCGAAATTTTCCAGCATGGTGTCGGGCTTGGCACCGCGCCACTCGTAAATACACTGGTTGGCATCGCCAACTGCCATTACCTCGGCACGAGTGCCCACCAACACAGATAAAAGTCGCTGCTGTGCGGCGTTAATATCCTGATACTCATCAATAATGACATGGTCGAGGAACCCTTCGACGCGACCACGTAAAGCACTATCTGCTTCTAGCGCCAACAGCGGACGATAAAGCAGATCGGCATAAGTCATCACACCTTCCGCTTCCAATAGCCTCTCTGCTTCGGCAAACGCCGCTGGGAAATAGTCGGTGTCTGGATCAAAATTCAGCCGCTCATAGAGCGCCTCTGGGGTGATCATTTCTGCTTTAACCAAGCCGCAAAAGTGGGCTAAGGTTTCTAGCCGATCCCCTTCCAGAGCAGCATCTCGGCGCTCAACGGCATCACGCAGTACATTAATACTTGCCTGACGAAGCAGCCTCTCTAATTGCCAATCGGCGGATAATAGCTGGCGCGGCGCTAGCGCCCCCCAGCGGCATAAGCTTTGAGTCAAGCGGTGCCCCAGGGAGTGGAAGGTGCGGACATCGGGCAATGCCTGCCCGGCAGGTGCCATTGCGGCTAAACGACGCTGAAAATCATCCTTTGCTGAGCGGTTAAACATCAGCACTAAAATACGTTTTGGCGGTACACCGCTGGCCAATAGATGCAGCACCCGAGCGGCCATGGTGGTGGTTTTGCCTGCCCCGGCCACCGCTGCCACGCGCGCATGCCCGGCCTGATGATTAACAACAGCTTGCTGTTCAGCAGTTAACTTCACGGCGCCTCGCCAAGTAATTCATCATCCACCTGACCCAGCGCAAACCACTGACCGGCACTCGTTAGCCCCAGTTCACTCTTGCCACCGGCCACATCACGGCTTTCAGCCGCCTCAACCAACTGGTAATAAACATTGCGGTGCAAGCGGGCAGCTAGCCCAAAACGCACTGGCAGCTGTGGCACCGCCTCACCTTGGGGGGTTGAGGTGACGGTGAGCGGATGCTCGGCATCTAAGCGAACAACGTCGTCAAACTGGGTGGTAAACCACCAGGCACCGTCACGGAAGTCAGCCTCTACCGCCACCAATGGCAGGTCTTCGACCTTTATTCGCCAGCGCTCTACCGGCGTAACCAGGCAGTAACCCTCGTCATCCAGGCGCAGCAGCGTTGCCAATAGGCGTGCCACCTTGGGTCGGGCAAACGGCTGACCTTCGTGCGACCAGCGACCATCGGCGTGAATGATGATGTTCATATCGCCAGAGAGCGCAGGCTGCCACTCATCGAGTGGAGGAATAGCGCCAGTGCGCCCTTCATCTCCATTACCTTGCTGCAGCAATCGATCAATATTCATCTCACCCACCTCGCTTGAGCGTATTCAAGGCACTTCAGGCTATAGAAGCCCTGAGTGGGCCAACGCCTCTTTAACGTGTTCCGGGGCATCGGGAGCGGCGGCACGAAAAAGCTGATAAAAGTTAGCGGTCGTCTGCATGGCCACTTCATCGACACTGATACCTCGCTCCTTGGCGATGCACTCAGCTACTTGCACCACCCACGCGGGCTCATTGGGCTTGCCGCGATGAGGAACGGGTGCTAGATAAGGGCTATCGGTCTCAATCAGCAGGCGATCCAGCGGCAGTTGACGGGCAAGTTCACGCAGCGGAGCGGCGTTTCGAAAAGTAATAATGCCCGACAGCGAGATATAAAAACCCAGCCGCACCGCTTCACGGGCCATCGCCAAGTCTTCAGTAAAACAGTGTAATACACCGCCCACTCGCGGGTCGCTATATTCACGTAGCAAGGCCAAGGTTTCCTCTTTGGCTTCGCGGGTATGAATAATCACCGGCAGTTCTAACTCACGCGCGGCGATTAAGTGACGCTTAAAGCGCTCGTGCTGAATCTCGATAGGTACGCTGTCGCGATAGTGGTAATCCAGGCCAGTTTCGCCGATCGCCACCGCACCATACTGCTCAGCGGTGTCTTTTATATCGGCAACGCTGGGTTCATTCTCACTGTGGTGCAGGGGGTGCAAACCAGCGGAAATCGCCACATCGTGATGTTCGCGTGAAATGGCCGCAAGCTGCGGCATGTCTTCTAGGGTAACCGCTACAGCAAGAAATTGGCTGACATGGGCAGCGCGGGCGGCGGCCAAAGTGGCGGCAATATCGCCCCCATGGGTCTGGTCGGATAAACGATCTAAGTGACAGTGTGAATCAACAAACATACGGTTCTCAACAAATAGGTCAAAACAGATAGGCCATAACGACTGGATCAGAAAAATGGCATTCAGAGCGTGAACGATGGAGCTGCTTTATCTAATTGACCGGCAAGCAGCGCCTCAATGCGGTCACGCACGGGATAGTCCTGCTGGCTGAAGTGAAGGCCAATGCCTGGCATACGGCGGCCATTCACCCCCTCTGGAGATACCCACACCACCTGGCCGGTAATTGAAAGGCGCTCGCTTTCACCCGGCAGCGTAAGCAGCAAAAACACTTGCTGGCCAAGTGCGTAAGGGGTTTGAGTAGGTACAAAAATCCCCCCGCGATCCAGAAAAGGCATATACGCGGAAAGCAGTGTCGGAACATCCGGAACGGTAAGAGAGAGCGCTTTCTGAGCTGCCATGACGACCTCGCTGCACTGTTTTGAACAGCCGTGGGGGATTGAATAAACACCACTATGAACGCAGCAGCGCCGCCCAGCGCACCAGCCATGCTTCAAGCACTAGCTGAGGATTGGGGTTTGCCCCCACCGCCAACAACCGTCGCTGCTCGCGGGCATAATCAAGCAGGCGAAACCAATCCTGAACACGACCATTTTTCACCGCCTGGCGGTAGAGCGGTTCTAAATCAGGGTTATGCAACACCGCCGCCTCCCCAGACAAACCTAGACGAATCAGGTCTTCCAGCCAGGCGATACCGTACCACAAGATGGCATCAATCGCCTGGCGATCCAGACGGGCCGCCTCTGAAACGGGCTCGGCCCCGCGCACCAGCTGTTCGAAACTGTCGTGAATTTGATGGCGTAAAGCGCGCTCTTCGGGCGCTGCCAGCTCCACGGCGAGCAGTGGTAGCCCACCCGCTACCTGCCACCAGAAGTAGGCTTCGTCAGTGCTGCCCAATTGCTCAATCAACCAACCACGACACGCCTCAAAGGCAACGCTGGGTAGTGACCACTGCTGACAGCGCGAACGGATCGTCGCCAGCATCCGCGACGGCACGTCGGAAAGCAGAATAAACAGGGTTTTGTCACCGGGCTCTTCAAGGCTTTTGAGCAGCGCATTGGCGGCGGCAACGTTCATTGCCTCGGCGGGGGAAACCACAATCACTCGATAACCGCCCTGCTGAGCCGTTTGCGACACAAAGCGATTAACCTCGCGGATAGGGTCAATGCGGATTTGGCGCTTTCCCTCTTCTGGTGAAACCCGCAGCAGATCCGGGTGATAGCCCGATTCCAGCATCGAGCAGCTATGGCAATGGCCACAGGCTTGATCAGCGGGCGAGGCGCATAGCGTTCGGGCAATTAACGCCTCCGCTAACTGCTGCTTACCCACGCCGTGGGCGCCGTGAATTAACAACGCGTGGGGCATCCGTCCACCATCAGCCAAGCGGGTCAAATGCTGCCAGGTGGCTTGGTGCCACGGCATTACGCCGGTTAACGCCATGCCGCGACCTTTGTTAATAGGACTTGTCGGATTTGGCTTTGTACCTTATCCAGTGTGTATTGTGCATCGATCACCGCAAAGCGCTCGGGCGCTTCTTCCGCTCGTGCCAAATAGCCATCCCGCACAGCCTGGAAAAAGTCAGCCTGCTCCTGTTCAAAACGATCAAGCTGCTCATGGCGATCACGCAGGCGCGACTCTAAGCGTTGTCTTGCAGCCTCTTTGGGCATATCGAGCAGTAGGGTTAAATCGGGAGAGAGCCCCTGCTGAACAAAATTCTCCAGCACGGCGATACGCTCCTTGGGAATGCCCCGCCCCCCGCCCTGATAGGCAAAGGTGGCATCGGTAAAGCGATCACACACTACCCACGCCCCTCTTGCCAAGGCGGGGAGTATTTTTTCCGCCAAGTGCTGCGCTCGCGCGGCGAACATTAGCAGCAGCTCAGCGTCGACATGTAGCGGCTCTTGGGGGACAGGATCCAGTAACAGTGCGCGAATAGCTTCACCACGAACGGTGCCGCCCGGCTCGCGGGTACGCACCACTTCCAACCCCTGGGCCTCCAAACACTCGGCCACAAAGCCCACATTGGTGGATTTACCCACACCTTCGCCGCCTTCCAGCGTAATGAAGCGTCCACGCTTACTCATCATGCTCCCTTACAGTGGTCATCAATCATGGGTGATGTGTCATGGCGATTAGCGATTGCGGATATAGCGATTAACGGCATTGTTATGCTCCCGCAGCGTACGCGAGAAATGGTGCGTGCCATCGCCACGGGAAACGAAATAGAGCGTTTCGCCAGGCAGTGGATTCACCGCTGCCTCCAAGGAGGCACGCCCAGGCATGGCAATCGGCGTGGGCGGTATGCCGTCAATGACGTAAGTGTTATAGGGCGTGGCCTCGCGAATATCGGCGCGGGTAATTCGCCCTTCATAACGCTCCCCCATACCGTAAATAATCGTCGGGTCGGTTTGCAGGCGCATGCCCTGCTCCATGCGGCGCTTGAACACACCGGCAATTTCGCGCCGCTCCTCGGGCGCACCGGTTTCCCGCTCGATCAAGGAGGCCATAATCAGCGCTTCGTAGGGGGAGTCAATGGTTAGGTCGTCCGCGCGCTCCTCCCACACCTCTTCCAAAATGCGCTCCATCCGCTCCAATGACTGGCGCAGGATATCGACATCGCTCATACCCAGATGATAGCGATAGGTATCGGGAAAGAACCAGCCCTCGGGAAAGGTGCCTTCTCGATCGAGTAACGTCATCACCTCTGCATCGCTCAACTCCGCCGTGCGGTGGTCGAGTTTCGGCGCCGCATTGAGTAATTCGCGCATCTGCCGAAAAGACCACCCCTCAGGAATGGTCAGCGAGTAGGTAACCACCTTATTGCTACCCAGCAGTGCCATCATTTCCAGACCGCTCATATTCGGCAATAGCTGATACTCGCCGGTACGCAGTTGCGGCACGCGTTCCGGCTCGACCCGCGCTAGCAAGCGAAACGCCCAAGCATCCTCCAGCACGCCCTGCTCTTCCAATTGCGCCACGACCTGATTAAAGCCCGCACCAGAGGGCACTTGGTAAAGCATTGGCTCATCGAGCGCTAGCGGTGCCTCTAATCGGCTCTGCCAATAGAAATAACCGCCTGCTGCACTTGCAGCCCCAACCACTACTAACACCAATAAAGCGGTTAATAACCGTTTCACCATGACACCTCTAAAAAATTGCAGAGCGATATCTAAACACTGGCGTTTAAACAACGCCCAATAGCTGATGTGCCAAACGCTGGAACGGGTCAGGCTGACTCAGAGGCCAGCGTTGCAGCAGTGAACCATCCGCGGCAAGCAAGGTGGTAACAGGCCATACACCCTGAACAGAGTTGGCCACCCATAGCCGCTCGACATCAACAAGTTGATGAAGCGTCAGCGACGCCTGAGCGGCAGCACCTTGGTCAAGCAATGCAGCACGCAACGTGCCAGCCACGCCGCACTGGTCAAGCAGAGGCGTTAACACTTCCCCCGCCTGTTGCCAAAAAACATTCATACTGGTGGCTTCTACCACAAGGCCTTCACTGTCGGCGAGCAATCCTTCGGCAATAGTGGCATCGCCCCACTCTTGGCGGGCCAGTACGTTTTCCAGTCGATTGAGGTGCTTGATACCCGCCAACCGAGGCTGACGGGCCAGCCGCAAATCGCAAAGCCGCACTGTCACGCCTTCCTGCCAGCGCTTAACCGACGGTTGAAACGGCGTTCGACGACTGAGCAGCCGCGGCGTGATCTGATCGGGCTGGGCATAGCCACGCCCGCCGCTGCCTCGGGTCAGTATCAGCTTAAGCACTTCGAACTCAGCAGTGGGATCGCCTTGCCAAGTGGCGTCAAGGGCCTCCTGGCAAGGTAACGGTAGCCCCAGGCGATGACAGCCTTGTGCCAGACGCTCCCTGTGATAGCGCCATAGCACCGGCTTTCCCGTACGCAATAGCACCGTTTCAAACAGACCATCACCATACGCCAGCCCACGATCATCAAACGGCACAGATTGATCATCACATAACGTAGGCGTCAGCATCGCTAACTACACCTTCTTAAATAGCAGCGAGCCGTTGGTACCACCAAAACCGAAGGAATTTGAAAGCGCCATATCAATGCGCATATCCCTCGCAGTATGCGGCACATAGTCCAGATTGCAGCCTTCCTGCGGGTTATCCAGATTAATCGTGGGCGGCGCGACCTGATCACGAATAGCCAGAATACTAAACACCGCCTCTACCGCACCGGCGGCGCCCAACAGGTGGCCAATCATCGATTTGGTGGAGCTCACTGCCACGCTGCTTGCAGCGCCACCCAAGACGTTCTCAATGGCACGACTTTCGGCCAGATCGCCTGCCGCAGTGGAGGTACCATGGGCGTTGATGTAGTGAACCGAAGAAACGTCAACCTGGGCATCTTTAATCGCATTGCGCATGGAGAGCGCTGCGCCACGTCCATCTTCCGGCGGCGAAGTCATGTGATAAGCATCATCGCTCATACCAAAGCCCACCAGCTCGGCGTAGATATTGGCACCCCGCGCCTTGGCGTGCTCATACTCCTCAAGCACCAGCACACCGGCACCATCGGATAACACGAAACCATCACGGTCGGTATCCCAAGGGCGGCTTGCCGCTTGTGGATCGTCATTACGCGTAGAGAGCGCGCGAGCCGCAGAAAAACCACCCAGGCCCAGCGGCGTGGTGGCCATTTCAGCCCCACCACAGATCATCACGTCCGCATCGCCATAGGCGATGGTGCGTGCGCTATAACCAATATTATGAGTACCGGTGGTGCAGGCAGTCGTAATGGCAATGTTCGGGCCTCTGAAGCCGTGCTGAATCGCCATATTGCCCGAGATCATATTGATGATAGAGCCCGGCACGAAGAATGGCGATATCTTGCGAGCGCCACCTTTGTTGAGTGCGTTGTGGTTATGCTCAATCATGGGTAGGCCACCAATGCCTGAGCCGATAGCCACACCGATGCGATCGGCATTCTCTTCGGTGCACTCAATCCCCGAATCTTCTACCGCTTGGGCGCCCGCCGCCATGCCGTACTGAATAAACAGATCCATCTTGCGGGCATCTTTAGGATTCAGATACGGGCTAATATCAAAGTTTTTGATCGATCCACCAAAACGAGTGTTAAAACCGCTGGTGTCGAAATGCTCAATAGGCGTAATACCGCTTTTACCGGCCACAATGTTGGCCCACGACTCATCAACGCTATTACCCACTGGGGTCACCAGGCCTAACCCAGTTACCACTACCCTTTTCCGTGCCATCAGCTTTCCTCCAGGCATCCATGGTGACGCGACCCACTTGGGTCATTTGCTGCTTAAATTTGGTCAACAGTATAACGGAGATTGAACGTTATAAGCATTGTGGCAGCAAAGCAAAAAAGCCGTCCTGGAAAAGGACGGCTTTTAAGGCGGGTGGCTAGCACCCCACCCTGGTTCGATGCATCGACGCAGCCCTTACTGGTGGGCGTTCACGTAATCGATGGCTTCTTGAACCGTGGTGATCTTCTCAGCTTCTTCATCGGGAATTTCAGTATCGAATTCCTCTTCCAAAGCCATGACCAGCTCAACGGTGTCGAGCGAATCAGCACCCAAGTCTTCTGTAAAAGAAGAGCTGTTTTGGATGTCTTCTTCTTTAACGTTCAGGCGCTCTGCTACAACTTTCTTAACGCGCTCTTCAATAGTACTCATTAACGTACTCCAGTCGTTCACATTAGCCGTTTTTGATAACCAGCTATTTGGAAACCGCAAGCCAAAAGCTGCGGGGTAGTTTATAGACGCCCTTGGGTAGACGCAACCGCCAAGCCCAAGGCCATCAACGCATATTCATGCCGCCATTCACGTGAAGCGTCTCGCCAGTGATGTAACCGGCTGCATCACTGGTCAAAAAACCCACTGCTGCGGCGATCTCTTCCGGCGCCCCTAAACGGGCCAGCGGAATTTGCTTAAGCAGCATTTCGTGCTGTGCTTCAGGTAGCGCTTCGGTCATATCAGTCGCAATAAAGCCCGGTGCCACTGCGTTAACCGTAATCGCACGAGAGGAGACCTCACGCGCTAGCGCGCGGCTAAAACCTTCCATACCGGCCTTAGCTGCAGCATAGTTAGTTTGGCCCAGGTTGCCCATGGTTGCCACTACAGAACTAATCGACACAATACGCCCAAACCGCGCCTTGGTCATACCCCGTAAACACGCCTTGCTAACACGATAGACAGATTTCAGATTGGTATCCATGACGGAATCCCACTCATCTTCTTTCATGCGCATCAGCAGATTATCACGCGTGATACCCGCGTTGTTGACCAAAATAGTCGGCGCACCAAAGCGCTCAGTAATCGTTTTCAATACGCTATCGATACTGGTCTGGTCGGTCACGTTAAGACATAGACCTGCCCCTTCAATGCCGTGCTCTTTCAAATCGGCATCAATTTTTTCAGCGCCAGACTCACTGGTCGCGGTGCCAATGACGATACGGCCCTGGCGACCTAGCTCGCGAGCAATGGCCTGACCAATACCACGACTCGCCCCTGTTACCAGGGCAACTCTACTCTCTTGTGTCATAACGTTCTGCCTCTAACAGTGTAATCAAGCAAGGATAGTGGATTGCAATCTCTCTTGGTCACGCCTTATCAGCCAAGGTTTCACGCGCCAGCTCAAGCGCGGCTTCCAGACTGTCAGGATCATTCACCGCCAATCCCTTGCTACCCTTCACGATACGCTTATTGAGGCCAGTCAACACCTTTCCTGGCCCGCACTCAATGAACACCTCCACGCCTTGATCCGCCATGGCTTCAACACAGGCGCTCCAACGCACCGGCTGATAGAGCTGCTCGACTAGCCGCGTGCTCAATGTCGCGGTATCGGCATGGGCCTGGGCATCGACGTTTTGGATGACACTGTAGCGCGGCGCCCGCAGCTCGATAGTTTGTATCGCCTCTGCCAGGCGCTCGGCCGCAGGGCGCATCAATGCACAGTGCGACGGCACGGAAACCGGCAATGCCATGGCACGCCTGGCACCGGCCTCCTGGCAAGCAACAATAGCTCGCTCAACGGCCACTTTAGAGCCCGCTATCACCACTTGCCCAGGGGAATTGTAGTTGACCGCTGAAACAACGTCGCCCTGGGCAGCCTTTTCACAGGCGGCTTCAACCGCATCGTCTGCCAAGCCCAGGATCGCCGCCATACCGCCTTCGCCAGCAGGCACCGCCGCCTGCATGGCTTCTCCGCGCAGACGTACCAAGTTGACGCCTTCGGCAAAGCTCATGACGCCTGCGCACACCATAGCGCTGTATTCGCCCAGGCTATGGCCCGCCATAACCGTCGGCCGCGGCCCTTCCAGCTCTTGCCACACACGCCAAATGGCGACGCTGGCAGAAAGCAGCGCAGGCTGGGTACAAGCGGTTGCATTAAGCGACTCTTCGGGGCCTTCTTGGACGACTTTCCACAAATCGTAGCCCAAAGCATCCGACGCTTCCTCAAATGTCGTTCCCACCACACTATAGCGCTCGGCAAGCTCTCGCAGCATTCCAAGCTGCTGAGAGCCTTGCCCGGGAAAAATGAGGGCAAGGGGTTGAGACATGTCGTTCACCTTTGCTCTTGTAGGCATTTGCTCATATGAGCGATAGGCGAGGTTATTGGCACATCCTGATGCCACCTATAAACCCGCAAAAAAGTTAAATCGTTATTATCTGATCATGGCTGGCCTGTGCCATCGTTTTCACTTGATGGCGCTTGCCAGCGGCCTGCGATCCGCGCAGGTAAGTTATGTTCTACTTCCTGCAGGGCGCGATGAATAGCGTAGTAAAACCCATCGGCATGAGTACTGCCGTGACTTTTCACTACGATACCGCGCACCCCCAATAAACTGGCCCCGTTGTAGCGCACGGGATCAAGCTCTTGCTTTAAGCGCTTTAACACAGGCTTGGCCAGTAGGCTTGCCAAACGACCACTTAGGCGCGACTCAAACGCCATCTGCACGCGTTCAACCAACATACTCGTCAAACCTTCGCTCGCCTTGAGGACAGCGTTGCCCACAAAGCCATCACACACCACCACATCAAGCTGGCCTTTAAACAGGTCGCCACCCTCAGCATAGCCTTGATAGTCGAAACCACTACCACTGGCATACTCACGCAGCAGACGATCAGCCTCACGTACGCTCACACTCCCCTTGGTGGCTTCAGCGCCAACGTTGAGTAGCGCCACGCGCGGCACCGCAGTGCCATCGATACACTGCGACATCGCCGCCCCCATCAGTGCAAAATCGACCAGTCGATGGGCAGGGGAATCCACGTTGGCGCCTAAGTCCAGCAAATAGCAGCGGCGCCCTTGGCGGGCTGGGATCGCGGTACTGATTGCCGGACGGGAAATCCCCTCGACCATCCCCAGTTCGCGCCTTGCCAAGGCAACAAGCGCTGCCGTATTGCCTGCGCTGACACCAGCCACAGCTTCACCCTGGGCGACACACTGCAGCATGTGCGCCATGCTCGTTGCCTCGCCTCTGCGCAACGCCCAGGCCGCTGTTGACCCCGGCATTACGCTATCGGGCGAATCACGCGCCACCAAACGTGACGTTGCCGCAGCCAGAGGCTGCGGCAAGCGCGAAAGCTCAGCAATAATCTGCTGACGCGGGCCAAACAGAACCAGCTCAAGACCGGGGTGTTCTAACACCGCTCTTGCGGAGCCTGCGATAATCGCATGAGGGCCTTGGTCACCCCCCATCACATCAATCGCTAAGCGCATACCGCACTGAGTCCGTTTAGCCGCTTAGTAATGCAATTGAGGCTTATACCTCAACCACTTTACGACCACGGTAGAAACCGTCTGGAGAAACGTGGTGACGCAGGTGAGTCGTACCGGTTTCTTTGTCCTGAGACAGCGTCGGAGCGGTCAGCGCATCGTGGCTGCGACGCATGCCGCGCTTGGAACGAGTTTTACGGTTCTGTTGAACTGCCATGGGGGTTTACTCCAAGGTATTTAAGGTAAAGGGTGCTTATTTTTTGCCTTTCAAGACATTCAGCACCGCGAAAGGGTTCGTCGCTGGCGCTGTATCTGACGCCGCGCCTTCTGTTTTGCTGACCAGCTGCTCCGCCGAGACATGACATTCGGCTTCATCGTGATAGACCACCTGGGGCAGGCTGAGAATCAATTCATCCTCAACTACCGTCAGAAGATCCAGCTGTTCCTTTTCCACCAGCACCGGTTCATGACTAGCAGGCAACTCGGCCGCCAAGGCTTCATCAGTGACCATTCCAAGCAGAAAGTCACTACTCACCTCTTGAGGCAGCGGCACTAGGCAGCGTCGGCAGGCAAGCGCCAACGTCGCTTGCAAGTGGCCACGAATTTCACGACGGCCTTGAGCATCGACACCAAACTCAAGCACGACATGACAGTCGCCGGTTTGGTCACCCGCTTCTTCGGCAAGACGTGGCAGCTTATCCAGCGCTACCAAGCCTTCGATTCGTTCGTGGCGGGCTGCGAGCTTATAAGGCTCCACCCGACTGGGGAGTTGTGAGGTCAACATAGGCGCGCAATGATAGGCACTCCCCCTGCTGGTGTCAAAGCTGTCGGTGTATTTCTTCATCGCTTCCTCAATAAATAACCAACATAGGCCTCAATAAACAGCCGACATGGGCACAATTCGCAGCTTTCGCTACACTCTACTGCTTTGCCGTCCCACTAGCGCAACCACATTAGCCAGGAGTTATACTGTGACCTCACCCGCCATGACCGAGCCATCAAGCACTCAGTCATCAACTGCGCAGTCCTTAAGTACAGAAAATACAGAGCTAGTGCTTGCTTCAAGCTCACGCTGGCGGCGTGAGCTGCTGGATCGCCTACAACTCCCCTACCGGTGCCATTCACCGGATATTGATGAAACGCCGCATAATGGCGAAACACCACACGCACTGGTACATCGCCTAGCACTTAGCAAAGCCAACGCCGTGTCGGCTCACTTCCCCCACCACTGCATTATAGGCTCCGACCAGGTTGCGGTATTTGAAGGCGATATTCTTGGCAAACCACATACCACAGAAAAGGCCTGCGCTAACCTTGCCCGCTTTTCTGGCCAGCGCGTCACCTTCCTGACCGGTTTAGCGCTACTGGATACTCGCCACCAGCGCCATCAAGTCCATGTCGAGCCCTTCGAGGTCGTGTTTCGCACTCTTAGCACGCAGGAGATCGAAAACTATGTGGCCAAAGAGCAGCCCCTAGATAGCGCTGGCAGCTTTCGTATGGAAGGCCTTGGCATTGCGCTGTTTGAAAGACTGGAAGGCCGTGACCCCAACGCGCTGATTGGGCTACCGCTGATCGCGCTCTGCGACATGTTGCGCCAAGCGGGCTTGGATCCGCTTGGCGCGCCCTAGGGCCCAGGACGTGAATTGGCGATCAGAAACGAAGCGGGGTGTTAGGCGCCCTAATACCTAGCACTTCAGCGGCAACCTCGGTAAAACGCCGAGTAAAGCGCTCAAATGGATCAAGACTCGGCGTATAGTCCACCCAGTCGATGTTACCTACTTGATCGCGAGACAGCTGTTCGAGGCTACCCAACTGATCGACCAACCCTAGCTCGATGCTCTGCTCGCCACTCCAGATCAGGCCTGAGAAAATGTCCGAGCTATCACTGAGCCGCTCGCCGCGCCCCGCGCGGACGTCATCGATAAACTGGCGGTGAGTTTGGCTCAGCACGCCTTGCCAAAACGTCTCTGCATCATCGTCCAGCGGCTGGAATGGATCTAAGAAGGCCTTATTCTCTCCTGCCGTAAGCACGCGGCGCTCCACGCCAATGCGCTCTATCGCCTCCTCAAAGCCAAAACCAGCGTAAATCACACCAATCGAGCCCACTAAGCTCACTGGCGACGCAATAATCTCATCTGCCGCTGCAGCTATGTAATAAGCGCCGCTGGCACCGACATCCTCAATCACCGCGATAATCGGTTTATCACCCTGCTCGCGCAGGCGCATGATTTCCGCATAGATACGCTGAGACTGAACAGGGCTACCACCGGGGCTATTAATGTGCAGCACCACGGCTGCAGCGCTTTCGGCATCCCAGGCTCGGTTTAACCCTTGGATGATGCGCTCCGCATTGGCTGGCGAATCGCTGGCGATTACGCCATTAACCTCAACAATGCCCAAGTGGCGTTGGGCGGGTGTTGCGACACTCGGCGAATCCCAGAACAGGCTATAAAGCGCAGCAGACAGCGCCACCAGCACAACAGCGAGAAACATCAGCCGGAAAAACAGCTTCCAGCGGCGGGTACGCCGTTGCTCGGTCAAGACACCGCCTATCCAGTGATCCATCATTTCCAGCTGCGCTAATCGCTGGCGTTCGCGCAGGGTTTCGGCATCATCACCTGGCGCCCCAGGGGGCTGCTTAGCCCCCTTACCAGGCGATACCTCGGCCCCTTCAGTCCAAGGATCTTCCTTGAACTCGTTGGGCTGGTCGCTATTAGCCGGGCCATCACGCCCCTCTTGTGCACCCTCTTGGCGGGTTGGATCGTCACTCATAAAATGTCCTTATAACCGATCAAAAAGCTCGTCAACGCTATGGGCAATCCACTTTGGCTCGCTCATTGCCAGGCGCTCAGGCGTATGTACCCCATAGCTTACCCCCACCCGATCCATTCCCACTGCCCTAGCCATTTCCAAGTCATACTCGGTATCGCCGACCATTACCGCTCGCTCGACCGGCACTGCTAGCTCAGCCAACAACTCTGAAAGCATCTGCGGGTGCGGTTTGGAACGGGTTTCATCCGCGGTGCGGCTGGCATGAAACCACGCGCCGCTGCCGGTCTCAGTAAAAATACGGTCAAGCCCGCGACGGCTTTTACCTGTTGCGACCGCTAAACGCTGCTGCTCATGCCCGCGCAAACGGGCGATATGAGCTTCGACACCGCCAAAAAACGCCATCGGCGTGGCGTCGGCCTGCACAAAGTGGTGCGCATAACGTTCGCGAAGCCGCTCGGCCTGGGCAGGTAAAATACCTGGACAAAGCTGGGCAATTGCCTCGGGTAGCCCCAGGCCAATAATATCTTCCACCTCAGCCGCTGTAAGCGCGCCCCACTCGGCTTCCAAAGCAGCCGCCTGCATACACGACACAATCCGCGGCACCGAGTCCATCAAGGTGCCGTCCCAATCAAATATAATTAACTCATACTGCATGGCAGCTCCCTGTAAAAGGCAACGCGGTGAAAAAGAAGTTATTGACGGGCGCGCTTGAGCGTTTCTTCCAGAGCTTCTGGCAGCGGCGCTTTGACGGTAACCGGGCGGCCGTTAGTGGGCTCTGGAAAGGTCAGCGCTCGCGCATGAAGGAACAGACGCCCCAGCCCTAACTGCTTGGTGAGCAGACCACTTTCACGGGTAGCGTACTTATCGTCACCTAATAACGCATGGCCTGCGTGGGCGGCATGTACGCGAATCTGGTGGGTACGGCCCGTGACCGGCTCAGCCTCTATAAGGGTTACTTTTTCGAAGGTTTCGACCACCGAAAAATGGGTGCGCGACACTTTCCCGTTGGGATCTACCCTTACCCTCCGCTCGCCGTTACCGGCATCAAAGCGGTCTAACCGAGCACTCTCATAGGTTTTCCGCGCTGGCCAGCGCCCACTGACCAAGGCCAGATAACGCTTATCCATACCGTGCTTTTTCAACGACTCGTTCAGCGTCACCAGCGCATCGCGCGACTTGGCCAGCAGCAAACAGCCAGACGTATCGCGATCCAAGCGGTGAACCAATTCTAGAAAGCTCAGATCATCGCGCACTTGACGCAGCGCTTCTATTAAACCAATTTTAACCCCGCTACCGCCATGCACTGCCAAACCAGAAGGTTTATTAAGCACCATCCAATCGGGGCCTTCCATAATAACGCTGCCTACCAGGAGGTCGCGCAAATTATCACTGACTTCCTTCACCGCTTCGCGAGGCGCCAAACGCAGCGGCGGAACGCGTACTAAATCCCCCGCTTGCAAACGGTAATCCACCTTCACGCGTTTTTTATTAACGCGCACCTCGCCTTTACGTACGATGCGATAAATAAGCGCGCGAGGCGCCCCTTTAAGCCGCGTCATGAGAAAATTATCAATTCGCTGCCCTGCTTGCTCCGGGGCGATATCCACCCACTGCACTTCACGCCCTTCGGACATTACTACTTACTCCTGCTTAAAAACGGCATTCTAGCGTAGACCCAAGGGCATTGCGTCAATTGCTGGTCGTAGTCTTTACTGTTATATTCGAAATCGTTCACCAGCTAAGCGCAGAAAGCTGTCTTGTCTAGCGCTAGTGACTAGCTGTTCGATAGCTAATTGATTAAATTTGTTAGCAGAGAGCATCACCGCTGAGCTTGGTTAATGCGCCTGCCCGACTAACACGCAGGCCTGAACGCAAAAACGGCACCAGTGTACGCATTGCCCGTTTTCCAGTATTAAAACTGATCTTAAAAATGCAGTAACTCTGCCGCCCGTTTTTTATGCCGGCAGAGGAAAATAAGCCTTGCCCTCAACGGCAGGCAGCAACTAAACAACGCCACGTCCTGAGCAGCTCCGCCTTATTCGTCACAAGGCGATGACTGTCTCCGGGCGAAAAGTTCAACGCTGTGCCGGTGGCCGGCGTTGGTGAATCGATGAATGCCAGGTGTTGGCGGTGTCAGCAGGGCCGGATGGACGTGACAGCCACCGGAACACGTCCTGCCTCCGCCACGTACTCAACGCCCTATCGGCCGGGTTGGCGATGATGCCTTCCCGGCTTGACGCGTCAGCATTGCAATGCGCCGAGCACAAGCACGCAGCACCCAGCGATTCGCCTACGTCACCCAATAGGCAGTTCGCCGGCACGCAACGCTATGCGAGACACTATGAAACGGATGCTTATCAATGCGACCCAGCCCGAAGAGCTGCGTGTCGCTTTAGTTGATGGACAACGCCTATACGATTTAGATATCGAATCCGGCGCAAGAGAACAGAAAAAAGCCAATATCTATCGCGGTAAAATCACCCGCGTAGAGCCCTCCCTGGAAGCTGCCTTCGTTGACTACGGCGCCGACCGTCACGGCTTTTTGCCCCTCAAGGAGATCTCTCGCGAGTACTTTGTCAAAGACGTTTCCGGACGTCCGAGCATTAAAGAAGTGCTTAAAGAAGGCCAAGAGGTCATCGTCCAGGTCGATAAAGAGGAGCGTGGCAACAAAGGTGCCGCGCTAACCACCTTTGTCAGCCTGGCTGGTCGCTTTTTGGTATTGATGCCCAATAACCCGCGTGCAGGTGGCATTTCTCGCCGTATCGAAGGCGACGAGCGCAGTCAGCTCAAAGACGCCATGGGTCAGTTGACCGTGCCGGATAAAATGGGCCTGATCGTGCGCACTGCAGGCATTGGTCGCAATCCGGAAGAGCTCCAGTGGGACTTGGACTACTTGGTTCAGGTGTGGGAATCGATCACCACCGAAGCTGCCAAGCGCCCTGCCCCGTTCCTGATCTACCGTGAATCCAACGTCATCATTCGCGCCATGCGCGACTACCTACGCCAGGACATCGGCGAAGTATTGATCGACAGCCCCGAGATTCACGCCGAAGCGCTGAGCTTTATTCGCCAGGTAATGCCCTCGTATCAACAGAAGATCAAGCTCTACGCGGACGAAGTACCGCTATTCTCGCGCTTCCAGATCGAATCACAAATCGAAACCGCCTATCAGCGCGAAGTGAAGCTGCCTTCTGGCGGCTCGATTGTGATCGATCACACCGAAGCGCTAGTCTCCATCGATATCAACTCCGCCCGCGCCACCCGCGGCAGCGATATCGAAGAGACCGCCCTACAGACCAACTCTGAAGCCGCCGATGAAATCGCCCGCCAGCTGCGCCTGCGTGATATCGGCGGTTTGGTGGTTATTGACTTTATCGACATGGGGCCTGCACGCAACCAGCGTGAAGTTGAAAACCGCATGCGCGATGCCCTCAAGCTGGATCGCGCACGGGTACAGATTGGGCGTATTTCACGCTTTGGCCTGATGGAAATGTCCCGCCAGCGCCTGCGTCCCTCGCTGGGAGAAACCAGTGGCGTGGTCTGCCCGCGCTGTAATGGCCAGGGCACCATTCGCGATGTTCGCTCGCTCTCCCTCTCTATCATGCGCCTGATTGAAGAAGAGGCGATGAAAGAGAATAGCGCACAGATTCGCGCCATTCTACCGGTACCCGTGGCGACTTACCTGCTCAATGAAAAACGCAGCGTGTTGGCAGATCTTGAGTCTCGCCAGAATGTTCGTGTGGTACTGCTGCCCAATCCTGATATGGATACGCCCCACTACGACGTGCAGCGGCTGCGTGATGACCACCTGGACGAGGATGACACTCAAAGCCTATCGAGCTTTGAGCTCTCCACCGACACCGAAGTAGGCAAAGAGCCGACACCTAGCTTCGTGCCGCCCGCTCAACGCGCCGAAGCCGCCGTCAAGAGTGTCACCCACAACGCTCCCGCCCCGGCATCGCTGCAAACGGAAGAGAAAGCGCCCGCTGCAGCCCCAGCGGCCAAAGCAGCACCTGTAGCCAGCGAGCAACCCAGCGTTATTGGGCGCTTTATCCGCGGCTTCGCCAAACTGCTTGGTAGCGACGAAAGCGGCGCCGAAGCCACACCAGAGCCCAAGGTTGAAACACCGGCGCCGCGCAAATCAGGCGAGCGCAAAACCAATCAGCGCAGCAGCGAGTCGCGGCAAAAATCGTCGCGTGGCGACAACGCCAGCCGTAACGAGTCACGCAGCGATAATAGCGCCCGCCCTGAGCCAAAAGCTGAACAAAAAGCCGAGCAGCGCAGCAGCACACCGCGTCCTGCCAGTGACGACAATAGCGATAAGCGGAGCGGCCCCAGCCGTACCCGCAACCGCCGTCGCCACCCCCAGCAGGACGATGCTAACGGTCAAGAGTCAGCCAAAGCGCCTCGTAAAGAGAACCAGGCTGATAGCTCTTCCAAAGACAGCCCTAGCAAAGACAGCTCCACGAAAGAGGGCTCTAAAGAAAGCACCAGCGGCAAAAGTGCAGCGCAGAAAGAGTCGCGTCGTGATGGTGGTGACAAAAACCGCGACAGCCAGCGCGATGCAACGGCCAAGAGCCCAGAGTCCAAGAACTTAGAGACCAAGCAGGATGACAGCAAGCCGAAGCGTACGCGTAACAACCCGCGTAACCGCACGCGCACCCAGGCGATCAACCCTCAGGCAGAAGCTGAGCAGTTAAAACTGCAGGCCGAGGCTCAGAATGAAGCGTCAGCAGTAACACCAGAGCCGGCCGAAGCCCCTGAGGCAGAAGAACAGGCACAGGTGGCTAAAGCAGCGACAAATGACACAACGATTGCACTAGGATCGGACTCGGACGTCACCGCTCAGCCAGAAGCGGCAGCAGCCGATGCGCCTGAGTCCGACGCCGAGCAAGCGGACGACGCAACGACCGCCGACCGCCCCGTGGCAGAAAACGCTAAAGCGCGCAAGTCGACGCACCAGCGCCGCCAGCCTAAAGCGGCTTCACCGGCGGAGCAAACGTCAACTGCCAGCACCGTTGAGCAGGATGAGGCCGCCGCCAAGCCAAGCGAACCGGAGGCCACAGCCAGCGAAGAGCCGTCAGCGCCATCTGAGGTGACCTCAGCAACGGCCAAAGCCAACGCCGAACCAGCTGAAAGTAAGAAAACCGCCGATAGTCAACAGCCCAGTGCTAACGAACAGGCAGCGCCTGAAGCCGTCGAACCGCCTGCGGCCAACGCCGTTGATCCAGCCGCACCTATTGAAGAGGCGGCCTCCCCTGCACCTTTCAATAGTGCGGATACGGATCAAAGCAGCGACGAGCATCAGCCCGAAGCGCCAGCTAGCACCCAAACCCGCCAGGAAGCAGCAAGCCCAGGTGTTTCTGAAAGTACTTCTGAGAACGCTTCTGAGAGTGTCGCCGCAGCCCCTTCAACTGAAGAGCCTGCCAACAGCGAGCCAAAGCAAGACAGCGCAGAAAAAGGTGATGAGCCTAAGAGCGTTAAAGACACAAACTCTGAAGACAGAAGCGTTGAAGAAAGGAGCATTGAAGAGAGTAGCGCTGAACCGAATAGTTCTGAAGACAGTTCTGAAAATAGCTTTGAAAAGAGCAGTGACGAACTAGCAGCGACTGAAACACCTGCGACTGAAGCTGAAGCAGACGCTCAACCGGTCGCCAGTGAAGCACCCGTTGAAGCTGCTGTAACTGAAGAAGCGCCTAAACCGCGTCGCCGTCGCACAAGGGCCCACAATGACCCGCGTGAGAAGCGCAAACAGGCGCAGCAAGACACACGCTCCGAATAGATCGGTTCGCGCGTATTGTAGTAACAAAAATCCCCGCTTCGGCGGGGATTTTTGCGTTATGTGCACCTTAGAGACAGGGCCTAGAGATTAACTAACAGGGATTAATTAACCGCGGCTCGGGCTCTAAACGCACCCCAAAGCGTGCCTCGACCTGGTCCGCGATATAGCTAGCTGTTTTCATTAGCCCCTGACGATCACCGCCGCCAAAGTGCACCAGCACCAGCGCTTGATGCTGGTGTACTCCGAAGGCACCATCACGCATCCCTTTCAAGCCACACTGGTCGATTAACCACCCCGCCGCCAGCTTTGTTTGCCCTCCTTCCTGGGGGAAATGGGGCATAGCAGGATACTGCTGCAACAACTGCGCTGCCAGCACATCAGCTACCAGCGGATTTTTGAAGAAGCTCCCCGCATTGGCCAGCACCTGTGGGTCGGGCAGCTTCTCGCGTCGAATACCACATACCGCTTCGGCTACCGCGAGCGGTGTGGGAGGGCTTGCTAAGCGTGCAGCGAGATCGCCATACCCTAGCCGGGGTGCTGGCGTGCGTGACAAACGCAAGACTAGCTGAGTGATCACAATGCTACCTGCCAACTCGCCTTTAAAAATACTCTCACGGTAACCAAAGGCGCACTCTTGCGCGCTTAGCCAATTCACCCGCCCGGTGGCGAGCTCCATTACCTGCACCGCTTGCAGCGTATCGGCAAGCTCAACACCGTAGGCACCAATGTTCTGCACCGGCGCAGCACCACAACTGCCAGGGATCAGCGCCAGATTTTCAATGCCCCACAAGCCGCGTGCAGCAGTCGCCATCACCAGCGTATGCCAATTAACCCCCGCCCCTACATGGGCAAGCACATGCCCTTGACGCTGACTGAGCCAGTGCTGTTGCAAATCAGGCCGCACCACCAAACCTGGTAGTGCCTCGGGAAGCAGAACATTGCTGCCGCCACCTAGCAGCGTGACGGGCCAGCCTTCATGGCGTGCCTCTGCTAGTGTTTGGCGTAGAGCTGTTAATGTCTTTGGTGACGCGAAGCGCTCTGCTTGGCAGGGGAGCCTAAGTGTATTAGCGGCGGACAAATCCACATTGCTGAGAATATTCATCTGTGCAGCCACACCATTAGCCCCATTACAGCTCTCGCTTAAGGTGTCGAATCAGCCCTTCTGATGCAGCTTCAATCATATCCAGAGCCTTCTCAAATCCCTCATCCCCGCCAAAATAGGGGTCTGGGACTTCAGCACCGGGGGTACCAGCAAAATCTAAAAACAGCCCAACATGCGCCTGGCTATTGGCAGGCTTCAGCTCGCGCATGGCGCGTAAATTGTCCTGATCCATGCCTAGCACGTAGTCGAATTGGGTAAAATCGTGTTCGCTTAGCTGGCGGGCATGCAGGTCGCTTATATCGATACCGCGCAGTAGTGCCGCCTGCTGCGCGCGGGCGTCTGGCGCTTTGCCGACATGCCAACTGCCGATGCCGCAGGAGTCTATCTCGACCTCATCGGCCAACCCTGCTCGCTCAAGAGCACGACGAAAAACACCTTCGGCGGTCGGTGAACGGCAAATATTGCCTAAACATACAAATAATACTTTCACGATAGCTCCTTAAAAACTGAGCTGCCCAAGCAAGCGCCCGCCCCTGCGCTAAACCGGCAACGCCCGAACCCGCGCTAGGCCAGCAGCGCCCGAATCCGCGCTAGATCCTCGGCCGTATCAACACCGGCAGGGTTTACTTCGCAGGCCAATGCCACTTGAATAGCGTGACCATTCTGCAGCGCACGCAACTGTTCAAGCTGTTCAAGCTGTTCGAGGCTTGAGGCTGGCCAGTCTCGGTAGGCAGCTAGAAAACCGGCACGATACGCATAGAGACCGATATGGCGCAGCCAGGCATCGGTTGCCAGCATGGTCGGTGGCGCTTTGAACTGCTCACGATCCCAGGGGATAGGGGCCCGTGAGAAATACAGCGCGCGGCCTTGTAGCGTTCGCACCACCTTGACCACGTTGGGATTAAACAGCGTGTCCACGTCATTGATAGGCTCCGCCAGCGTGGCTATCGACGCTCCGGGATCGTCGGCTAGGCGCAGAGCCACCTGGTCGATCAGCGCGGGAGGAATCAGCGGCTCATCGCCCTGCACATTCACCAGCAGCGCATCATCCGTCAATGCCAATATACCAGCCACCTCGGCTAATCGGTCGGTGCCCGAGGGGTGATCGTCGCGGGTCATGATCACTTCGGCGCCGTAGGGCAGCATGGCATCACGAATACGGCTATCGTCTGTTGCCACGACCACTCGGCTGGCGTGGCTTTGGCAAGCACGGCGCCATACGTGAGCGACCATCGGTTCCCCGGCAATATCAAGCAGTGGCTTGCCGGGCAGCCGGGTAGAGCCGTAGCGAGCAGGTACGACGACGGTAAAATCAGGCACCTTGAAATCAACCATGTCATCAAAGACAGCCATTAAGCGTCTCCTAAACGCTCTTGTGAACGTCCTGGAGAGCGTCCTGGAGAAGTAGGCAGCTTTTCATCAGCATCCATCACGCGAGCCTCTTCCGGCAACATCACCGGAATCCCCTCTTTGATCGGATAGGCAAGGCCATCGTAGTGGCAGCGCAGCTCTTGAGCATCGCGATCATACTTCAGCTTACCGTTACACAACGGGCAGACCAGCATTGCCAGCAGTTCCTTATCCATGCGCTTATCTCCTTTAGGAAAGTGCCGACAGCCGCGCTGCCAGCCAGTGCTCAAATTCGGGTGGAAGGGATGCCTCCACATCTAATACCCAACTGTTAGGCGGGGCCAGGGCGTAACACTTAACGGCGTCTTTAGCGGTCATAATCACTGGGCGGGTATCTGCAAAGCTTAGCGCGCCCGCACTAAAGTGCTGGTGGTCGGCCAACGGGTGCCACTCGCCCTCAACACCCAACGCGGAGAGTGTACGAAAAAAGCGCTCGGGATGCCCGATACCTGCCACCGCGTGCACCGGCAGCGTAAACGGCAGCGGCGCAAGCGGAAAACGTGCGCCGTCATCAAGGCGGCGCCAGCGCAGCGGCGCCAGCTGCATAGTAGTGGCTGCCTGCATAATAGACGGAGTAAGCGACAAAGAGGGCTGTGAGTCGCCGTTAATGATCACCGCGTCAACACGCTGCAACCGGCTGGGCGACTCGCGCAGCGGCCCGGCGGGCAGGCAGCGCCCGTTGCCCAATCCACGGTCACCATCCACAACCACCAACTCAATATCTCGATCCAGTGCCAAGTGCTGTAAACCGTCGTCGCTCAAGATAATATCGCAGCCCTTCTCGATCAGTGCCTGAACACCGCGCACGCGATTGGGGTCTGCGGCCACTGGCAGTCCCGTCTGCTGTGCCAGCATCAGCGGCTCATCACCGCTTTCGACAACGTTCGTGTCGGCGGTGACCAGCAGCGGGTAACTGGGCGCATTTCCGCCATAGCCGCGGCTAACGATACCTGGCGACCAGCCTTGGGCCACCAGCCAGCCAGCTAGCCACGCCACCAGCGGCGATTTACCCGTCCCCCCCAAGGTGATATTGCCTACCACGATAACCGGCACCGGCGCCTTCCAAGTAGCTTTTTGGCCGCTAGAGTATTCCCGCTCCCGCCGCGCCATGGCCCACTGATAAAGCGCCCCTAAAGGCCTCAACGGCGATAGCCAGCGGCTGCCCTGGTAAGCGCCTTGCAGCCAGCGCTCCGCCAGCGTTCTCTTGGCAAAGCTCATAACGATAGGCTCATATCAAAAGGCTCATATCGATAGCCTCATGGCGCTTCTTGAAACTGCAGTTGATGCAGCGCCGCGTAGGCGCCATCGGCATCAAGCAGCGACTGATGCGACCCCTCTTCGATAATGCGCCCCTGATCCATCACCACAATCCGGTCAGCCCGCTCTATGGTAGAGAGGCGGTGGGCGATGACCAGCGTGGTGCGCCCTTCACAGACTCGCTCAAGGGCTTTTTGAATATAGCGCTCGGATTCTGTATCCAACGCAGAAGTGGCCTCATCCAGCACCAGTAGCGGCGCGTCCTTGAAGATCGCCCGGGCAATCGCCAGCCGCTGGCGTTGGCCGCCCGAGAGCATCACGCCATTTTCACCCACGGTGGTAGCATAACCATTGGGAAGCTTATCGATAAACTCATGTGCATAGGCGGCTTCAGCCGCAGCCTGAACAGCCTGGGGATCAGGATTGGCCACCCCGTAAGCAATATTATCGGCAATCGAGGCGTTAAATAGCGTCACCTGCTGCGACACCAGAGCAATCTGCTGGCGCAGTGGGCCAAGCGCGTATTCATCAACATTAATGCCATCGATAGTAATACTGCCTTGAGTGGGGCAGTAAAAACGCGGCAGCAAGCTGACCAGAGTGGACTTGCCGCTCCCCGAACGCCCGACTATCGCCACCAGTTCGCCCGGTGCTATGCGTAGATTAATATCGTGCAGGACTTCGGGCTGGTCGTCGGCATAGCGGAAGCTAACATGATCGATCACGACATCGCCGTTTAAACGGCTGGCAATATGTTTGCCACTATCCTCTTCAGGGGTCATATCCAGCAATCCGAAAAGCTCTGACGCGGCCGCCAGGCCTTTCTGAATTTCACCGTTAATCTCGGTCAGTTGACGTACCGGCTTGATCATCAGGGCAGCCGCGGTAATAAAGGCCACAAACTCACCAGGCGTCATGTTCTCCATCAGCGAGGGTGCCATGGCCAGCCAGACCAGTAGCGCCATGGAGATGGCCACCAACATCAGAATCACAGGGGAACTGACCGCACGGGTCATGGCTTCTTTCATACTTTGGCGGCGATTCTCTTCACTGACCCGCTCAAAGCGCTGCTTTTCATACGGCTCTGCGCCGTGGGTGCGCACTACCCGATAGCCCGACAGCGCTTCCGAGGCAATATGGGTGACATCGCCCATGGAGTGCTGAATGCGTTTTGAAATGCGTCTAAAGCGCTTGCTGACGTAGCTTACCACCACGGCAATGATCGGCGTCACGCCCAAAAACAGCAGCGTTAGCATCCAGTTAGTCCAGAGTAGATAGAGCACCAAGCCGACGACGAACAGGCCTTCCCGAAGAATAATCGTCACCGCTTTGGTGGCCGCCCCCGCGACTTGCTCAACGTGGTAGGTCACCCGTGATACCAGTTGACCGCTGGAGTGATGGTCAAAAAACCAGCCCGGCAGATGGAGTAGATGGGCAAACACGTCGCAACGCAGGGTATGAATCACGTAGCGGCCCACATAGGCCATGAAGTAGGTGCTTAAAAAAGTACCTAACCCCCGGGCGGAAAACATAATAATTACAAACAGCGGTAGAAAGAACCGAAACGCCGCATCTGGGTTTTGAATGCCATCAATTAATCGCTTCATCATTTCCGCCAGCGCGGTACTCGACGCGGCGTAAACCACAAAGCCCACTATCGCTAGCGCAAAAGCTCGCCAATGCGGCTTCACATAGCCCAACAACCGCTTATAAATACCCCAACCTGAATCAGTCACACGCGCTCCTGGCCATAGTGTGCAATCGGAGAATTCTACCTGATGGCGACGCGCTTCAACACTGGTTGCGTCGCCCTGGCAATGGTCGCGTTGTTTCAACCTGGATGGGCTGGGCCGCTTTTAGCCAAAAACGCAGTGCGCCGTCATGCGCCGTGTTCCATAGACAGCTGCCCTGCTGGCGAAAACGGCGCACGACAGAATCTACCGGATGTTGAAACGCATTACTCCGCCCGGCGCTAAATATCACATGCTCAGGAGCGATGGAACGTACGAACTGGATACCCGAGCTGGTGCCGCTGCCATGGTGCCCTGCCACCAATACACTAACAGGCGGCTCCACCTCTCGCAGAAAGCGACGCTCTACCTCAGTGCTCACATCCCCCGTAATCAGCAGTCTCTGCTCACCAGCGCTCACCTCAAGTACGCAGGAGCGATCGTTGGCAGATAAATCGTTATCACCCGCGGGCGGCCAGAGAATACGGTAACTCACCCCATCACGCTGCCATGTTTGACCACGCTGACAATCAATACCGGAAATTGGCAGCGCCTCACCTGCAGGAGCCATCCACTGTTTGACCCGATGATCGGCTAACAATGCGCTGATACCGCCCGCATGGTCATTATCAGCGTGGCTGACTAACACTTGATCAAACAACTGCCCCGGTGACCAAAGCGCCTCCAGAGGCATAAAACCACTACGAAAGCGAGGGCCGGTGTCGTAGAGCAGGCGATAATGCGCGCTGCGCAGTTCTATCAACTGCCCCTGCCCCACATCATGGACGCTGACTCTGAGCGCATTGGGGGGAATCGATGACGGAAGCGACCACCAGGGCAGCGCAACGATCAGCGCTGAGGCTGCCAGCCGTAAGCTTGGCAGCACGGCAGGTAGCCCCCAGCATAACGACAGTAGCAACAGTGCGAGGGAGAGCGGATACGTTAACGACCGATCAGGTTCCCATAGTGGCCAGTGCTGCACCACCAGCGTCAGCAACAGGTGGAAAACGCTTAGCGCCTGCTCAAACAGCCACCATACCGTCTCTCCCACCATGGGCAGAGGTGACAGCAGCCACCCCAGCAGTGCGGTCGGCACCATCACCGAGCTTACCCAGGGTACGGCGACTAAATTGATCAATGGAGCAGCGGGTGCCACTCGCCCAAAGGCCACCAATACGGCGGCGGCCATTAGCGGGGCTAGCAGCAGTTGCGATCTCACCAGCGCCCAGCACCAGCCCTTTATCCCTTGAGGGCGCCGCCGCCCCTGCCAAATAATAATCAGCCACGCCACTGCCACAAACGATAGCCACATCCCTGGACGCCATAGCGCTAGCGGATCGACAATAAGTACCAGCGCGAGTGCCAGCCACCAGCCCTGCCAAGCTCCCGGCGCATGCCGACCACTCAGCACCCACAGCCCGATCAATGTCATCACCATCGCCCGCATAGCCGGTGGCGCCATTCCGGCAAGGGTGGCGTAACTGACACAAGCTAGCGCTGCCAACCACCACGGCCAGGTGCGCATACGCCAGTTGGTGGGCGTTGCAAACCGAGCGACTGATTTGGCTAGCAGCAGTACAAATGAGGCCACCAGCCCGACATGCAAGCCTGAAATCACCACCAGATGCGTGGTTCCGGTAGCATTCAGCAGCGACCAGTCGTCTTGGGTAAGCTGTTCGCTATCGCCTAACGTCAACGCTGCCAGCCAACGTTTGGTTCGATCGTCGAGAGGCTGGCGGGCTAAAAAATCCAGCGCTAGCTGGCGCAAAGAAGGGCCCGCAGAAGAAAGCCGAACCGGCGCTGGCTCCTGGCGCAAGTAGCCGGTGGCGTGGATTCCCTCACGCCACAGCCACTGCTCATAATTGAAGGCATCAGGATTGGCAAAGCCACTTGGGGGACGCAAACGAAGCGTCATTTGCCACTGCTCGCCGGGCCTAAAGCGAACATCGCTATAAGCGGTAATGCGCACCTTGGTGAGCGCGGAACAGCTGGGCCGTTGTGCCAGGCTAGTCGAAGAGCTTTGACACTGATCAACGCTTAACAGCAGGCGCGTGGCATTACCCACCGGTTGGGCGGTCAACACGGTTGCCTCAACAGCAAGATCTTCTCCGCTTAGCCCCGTCGGTAAGCGACTCCCCCACTCTTCTTGTACGCCAGTGAAGACCCAGGCGCCGATCAGCAGCCATATACCAAATCGCGGGCACCGCCCCACTACCAGCAACGCGGCTACCAACACCCAGCCAAACGCATTTGGAGTCACCTCTGCGGTGTGGAAATACCAGGCAAAAATACCTCCTGCAAGTGCTGCAAGCGCCGCGGGCATGGCAACACCTAACCGCATAGAGCCCTCCAGCGAATGTTCATTAATGGCCTAGCATAGCCGAAGAGTGGCTCTATATGGATAATGAGCCACATCGATAGGCAAGAGTATCCGCCATGCCGCGCAGATTCCTGCAGCGCTACATGCCCAAACCCGACACTATCAGGAAACAGCGCTCGCTACGCTTTATTGCACCGCTGATTGCAGACCCGGGGTTGTGGCTTCTAACTCGCCGAAGCGTTGCCAATGCGTTTAGCGTGGGCGTGTTTTGCGCGATGCTGCCCATCCCCTTTCAGATGGTCGTTGCCGCGCTAGGCGCGCGCCTAACACGCTGCAATTTAGCCCTCTCGGTAGGCTTGGTATGGATTACTAATCCATTAACGATGCCGCTGATTTTTTACGGCAACTACTGGATTGGCACCTTTATCCTCGGCGCGCCCGTGCGGGAGGCCCCTTCGCGTATTTCAACGCACTGGATCGCCGAACAGATGCACGACATTATGCCGCCACTGATCGTCGGCTCGTTGGTAACAGCGATCATATTAGCCATCGTGGTCAATATTGGCATTCGCTTGATCTGGCGCTGGCACGTCTCCCATAACTGGAAACGCCGCCGCCAGATACGTCGGCAGCGGCGTGCGCAGATAGAAGCAGAATTTGACGATAAGGTTTAATGATTGAACCCGACGGTTAAAGCGCCGGCGCCTGCTCGACCAACTTACCCGCATCCAGTTTAAGCACGCGGTCTTGATGGGCCGCCAGGCTAACGTCATGGGTCACAATCACGAATGCACAGGCGCTCTCTTTGGCCAGTTCATCCATTAGTGCCAAAATAGTTGCCGCCGTGGTTTGATCCAGATTGCCCGTGGGCTCATCCATCAGCACCAAACTAGGATCGGTGACCAACGCACGGGCAATCGCCACGCGCTGGCGCTCCCCGCCGGAAAGCTCACCCGGCTTATGATCCGCCCGCGGCTGCATGCCTACCCGCTCGAGTATCTGCATGGCACGCTTCTCGGCCGCCTTTTTCGACTGACCGCGAATAATCAGCGGTAACGCCGCATTTTCGAGTGCAGTGAATTCCGCCAATAGATGGTGGAATTGATACACAAACCCGATGTAGCGGTTACGAAAGCTGCCAAGCGCCGCTTCATTCAGCCCTGATAGAGGCTCACCGGCGATAACGACGCTGCCTTCACTAGGGCGGTCAAGACCGCCCAGCAGGTTTAACAGCGTTGTCTTACCTGACCCCGAGCTGCCGACGATGGCCACCCGTTCCCCGGCGCGCACCTGCAAATTGAGCTTATCCAGTACCGTCAGATCCTGGGGGCCTTCGCTGTAGGTTCGTGTCAGCGTCTGGCAATCGAGCATGACGGCAGCTTCTTGCCCTGTATTTATCGACATCGTGTCATCCTTATTCCTGAAGCCATTATTCATAGCGCAACACATCCGCCGGCTGAACTTTTGCCGCCCGCCAAGCGGGATAAAGTGTCGACAGGAACGTCAGACCAAAGGCGGCCAATACGATACGACTGACATCATTCCACTGCAGGCGTGAAGGCAGGTCGCTAATGAAATAGACCCCAGCATCCAGGAACTGAATCCCCAGCGTTCCTTCCACCCAGCCAATCAGATCCGCAATGGTCAGCGCCAGCAGCACACCCACGGCCACCCCAACAGCGATACCAATCAGCCCGATGGCCATGCCCTGAACAATAAAAATCCCCATAATCGAGCTCGGTTTAGCACCGATAGTCCGCAGAATGGCGATATCCGCGCGTTTATCGGTGACGACCATGACCAGCGTCGAGACGATATTAAACGCCGCCACGGCGATAATCACCGTTAACAGTAGCGCGATCATGCGCTTTTCCATCTGTATCGCCTGGAAAAGATTGCCTTGAGAGAAGGTCCAATCGCTGCCCCGATACTCCGGGCCAAGCTCATTGAGAATCGCCTGGGTCTCGCTACTGGCAGCAAACAGATCATCCAGCTGGAGGCGAAGCCCGCCAACCGCATCACCCAGGCGCGCAAGAGTCTGCATATCTTCAATATTGGCGTAGGCCAAATTAGCGTCTAGTTCGGCACCGACGCTAAAAATACCGCTAACGGTAAAGCGTTTTAAGCGTGGAAAGACCCCGGCGGGGGTAATTGATGCTTCGGGTACCAGCAGCGTTACTCGATCCCCCACGCCAACGCCCAAGTTGCGCGCCAGCATTGAGCCCAGCACCACATGCCACTCTCCGGGAACCAGATCGGTCAATTCACCTTGGCGCATGTGCTCACCAATAATTGACACTCGGTCTTCCCATTCCGGGTTGATGCCATTGACCATGGCTCCCTGATTACGCCCGCCCACGGAGAACATACCTTGTTGCTCAACGTAGGGCGCCGCACCAATGACCCGCTCCCTTTGCATAAGCTCTTCAGCCAGAGCCTGCCATTCAACCATGCCCTCCCGGGACTCAATTTTAGCGTGGGGCACCATGCCTAAAATACGTGTGCGCAGCTCATGGTCGAAGCCATTCATCACCGACAGCACCAAAATAAGTACGGCGACCCCCAGCATTAGCCCCAACATTGAGGTGAGCGAAATAAACGAAATAAAGTGGTTCCGGCGTTTAGCGCGCACGTAGCGCAGCCCCACCAGAAAAGGCAAACGATCAAGCATGGCGTCATTCCTTATCAATAAGCGCTCATGGTACGGTTTTTTTAGTCTCTCTGCATGTTCAAACGGCCATTAGAGCGGCCTTCGCCGTGAGCGTTCAGAATAAAAACGTTACGCTTGCAACTTGCCCCGCCACACCCTACATTGCGCCGATTTACTGCTGACAGTGGGGCTGCGCTTTTATGACGTATCGTTTGCTACCCGAATGGTATCCCCAAGATGGGATACAACTGACCTGGCCACGCCCAGACGGCGATTGGGCGCCTCTGCTTGCGCGCATCGAAGCCACCCTCGAGCGTATCGTGATGGCCACCGCGCGCTATCAGTGTGTGCTTATTTGCGTACCAGACGAACTAACCAAGCAGCGCCTGGCCGATACTTTTCACGCCTACGGCGTGCCCGCTGAACGCCTGCAGCTTATTGTCGCACCCACTGACGATACCTGGGCACGGGATCATGGCCCGATCAGCGTGGTCGATGAAGATGGCCAATGTGTCTTGCTCGATTACACGTTCACCGGCTGGGGTGGAAAATTTCCCGCCGAGCGCGATAACTTGCTCACCCAATGGCTTGCCGATGCGGGGGCCTGGGCCTGCCCGGTGGCCTCGCGGAATCTGGTACTGGAAGGCGGCGGTATAGAAACTGACGGCGAAGGCACCCTGCTCACCACCGAAGCATGCCTGCTTAACCCCAACCGTAACCCCACGCTAACCCGAGCAGAGGTAGAAGCGCAGCTTAGCGACGACTTCGGCGTTGACCGTGTGCTGTGGCTGGCCAACGGCCATTTAGAAGGCGACGATACCGACAGCCATATTGATACCCTGGCACGCTTCTGCAACCCAACCACCATCGCCTATGTGCGTTGTGACGACCCTCACGACCCGCACTACGCGGCCTTGGCGGCGATGGAGCAAGAACTGCAGTCTTTCCGGCAACGCAATGGTGAACCCTACCGGCTTGTTCCACTGCCCTGGCCCCAAGCCTGCTTTGACCCGGAAGATGGCCACCGCCTGCCCGCCACCTACGCAAATTTCCTGATCATCAATCAGGCCGTACTGGTGCCTACCTACGGCGACCCGGCGGATGTCACTGCACTGAACGCGCTAGCGGTTGCTTTTCCTGAGCACACGCTAATTCCGATTGAGTGCGTAAGCGTTATTCGCCAACATGGCAGCCTGCACTGTTTAACCATGCAGCTTCCACAAGGCACGCTTGCCCGGGGCACGCCTGCCACGACCGCTATTTGCTAAAGGAGTCACCATGTCGACAACGCTAACCGTCGCTGTTGTGCAGCAACCCGCGTGGCCGGACAAAGCCCAAAGCCTGTCAGCAAGCGAAGAAGGTATCCGTAGCGCCGCTAAACAAGGCGCGCAGTTGGTACTGCTACAAGAACTGCACGCCACCCACTACTTCTGCCAATTTGAAGACCCTGCCCTGTTTGATCTAGCGGAACCGCTGGATGGCCCTACCGGCCAGCGCCTGGCGGCGCTCGCTAAAGAGTTGAATATTGTGCTGGTTGGGTCGCTATTTGAACGCCGCGCTCCAGGGCTATACCACAATACTGCGGTGGTCTATGACCGCGCCAAGGGCCGGGTAGGTCAGTATCGTAAGATGCACATTCCCGATGATCCCGGGTTTTATGAGAAGTTTTACTTCACGCCGGGTGATCATGACAGCACCCGCGGAGAAGGCTTTACTCCGATCGAAACATCCGTGGGCCGTCTCGGCGTCTTGGTCTGCTGGGATCAGTGGTACCCCGAAGCCGCCCGTCTTATGGCGCTAGCCGGTGCCGATTTACTGCTCTACCCCACGGCGATCGGCTGGGATCCCAGTGACGACGGGGAAGAAAAGAGCCGCCAAAAAGATGCCTGGACAGTGATTCAGCGCGCCCACGGTGTCGCCAACGGCTTGCCGGTTCTAGTCGCCAACCGGGTTGGCTTTGAGGCGGATCATTCTGGGGTGGGAGACGGCATTCAGTTCTGGGGCGGCAGCTTCGTCTGCGGACCACAAGGTGAACTATTGGCCCATGCGGGGGAAGAGACTGAACAGTTAGTCGTTCAGCTGGATATGGCGCGCAGTGAAAATACCCGCCGCATCTGGCCCTATCTGCGCGATCGTCGTGTGGACGCTTATGGGGATCTGACTCGCCGCTACCGCGACTAGTAGGCTTGGCCTTAGTCTTAAAGATGAAAACGTAAAAACGCCTGCCTTGGCTAAATACCGAGGCAGGCGTTTTTCATTATATAACGCTCTTTTTATGCGTTCTGGCTTGGCGTGTTATTTCCAGAAATCGCGGATCGATGCGATTCCTTGAGCGCCCACGGCACGGGCATGATTGGCATCAAAGCGCGTCATGCCACCCAGTGCGAATACCGGCATGCCTGCGCGCTCTACCAACTGCTGGAAATCATGCCAGCCGAGCGGGAATACTTCCGGGTGTGACGGTGTGGTGCGCAGCGGCGATAAGCTAACAAAGTCGCAGCCTAACACCGCCGCCTGGGTAAGCTGCGTTTGGTTGTGTGTTGATGCGGACAGCCACTTGCTTTCGGCAATCGGACGACGCTCGAGCTGCATCAAACGCTCGCTGGTCAAATGAATGCCATCGGCGTCAATGTGATCAAGCAGCGTCGGCTCACCATTGAGCAGCAGTCGCGCGCCGTGCTCACGACACAGGCTCAAGGCACGCTGGGCACGAGCCAGATAAGCCGCTTCATCCAACTGCTTGGCGCGCAGTTGTACCAGGCGAATTTTGTCTTCACGCAGCGCGCGTTCCAAAAACGCATCGAAACGCGCCTCATCCAACTCTTCCCCGGTAATTAAATACTCGGTAGGCAACCTTACCGCTCGCAGAATCGGCAAATTAGCCGCCGGGAAGGGGTAGTTGGAGAGCTCGCTCATGGGCACCCAGCGCACCGCCTGCCCTTCACGACCAAAGGGCTCGCCAGCAAACTCATGCACTTGCCATACATCGAGCAAGATATGCTTGTCGGGGTACTCATGGTGGACGCGAATCAACGGCTGGGCACAAACAATCTCAACGCCTAGCTCTTCGTGCAGTTCACGCTTTAACCCTTCGAGACCTGTTTCATAAGGGGCCAGTTTGCCGCCTGGAAACTCCCAAAGCCCGCCATGATCTACGTTTGATGGCCGACGAGCGATCAGTACTTGCTGTTGATCGGCGCTGATAATCGCTGCCGCCGCGACGTGAACCCGTCGTTTTACCTTTATGCTCATAGACTCATATACTCGTTACGTCTTTATCCACTGCGTGCACCAATGCTAAAGGCATCGGTGCTATATCGCTGCGTGTGCCCACTACCCCTGCCAACCAACGCCCCACACAGGGGGAGACTGATTAGCTGCGGTAATCCGCGTTAATAGACACATAGTCATGGGAGAGGTCGGAGGTCCATACCGTGGCACTTTCCTCGCCGCGCCCCAAGTTAATGCGAATGGTAATTTCTGACTCGGCCATGACGGCGCTTCCTGCCGCTTCGGTATAGCCTGCAGCACGCCCGCCATTTTCAACTAGACGTACATCGCCTAAATCAATCACCACACGGTTGACATCAAAGTCGCTTACAGGCGCTCGTCCTACCGCGGCCAAAATACGCCCCCAATTAGCATCTGAAGCGTAAAGCGCTGTTTTGACTAGCGGTGAGTGCGCAACAGTAAAGGCCACATCGAGCGCCTCTTGACGACTTTTCGCTTCGTCGACCTGAAGGGTAACGAATTTGGTTGCGCCCTCGGCGTCGCGAATAATCGCCTGCGCCAGCTCGGTCATTACCCGCTGCAAGGCGTTGCTGAAAACGGCAATCTGCTCATCATCGGCAATGCGGGGGCCTGTGCCGGTCGCTGCCAACATACAAGCGTCATTGGTAGAGGTATCGCTATCCACCGTGATGCAGTTAAACGAGCGATCGACGGTTTCACGCAGTAGCCGATCCAGCAGCGGTGCTTCGATAGTTGCATCGGTCACCACAAAGCCCAGCATGGTCGCCATATTGGGCTTGATCATGCCAGACCCTTTCGTGATGCCGTTAATCGTTACCTGCTGATTGCCTATTTCAACCGTGACACTGGCGCCTTTGGCACGAGTATCGGTGGTTAAAATACCTTGGCCTGCGTGTTCCCAGGCAACACTGTCGCTGGCCATGCTTTCAAGCGCCGGTGCCAATCCCGCTAGCAGACGTTCCATCGGCAGCGGCTCGCCAATTACGCCGGTTGAAAACGGCAGCACGTCCTGCGACGACACACCGGCTTGTTTAGCCAGTTCTGCACAGCTAGCCCTGGCATCCCGCAAACCTGCTTCACCCGTACCTGCGTTAGCATTGCCAGTGTTGATCAGCCAAAAGCGTGGCGAACGGTGTTCTGCCCGGCACTGCTCGAGGTGTTGCTTGGCCACCAAAACGGGCGCTGCGCAGAACGCATTACGGGTAAAGACCCCAGACACCGTCACGGTCTCGGGCAGTTCAATCACCACTACATCACGACGATCCGGCTTTTTGATACCCGCCATTGCAACCCCCAGGCGCACCCCTTTTAGGGGTGGCAACTCTGGAAAGGGAGTGTTTCCAACCGCCATGATTTTCTCCTTTAGACAAAGACCGTTTCACAGACCGTCTCAAAAAACGGTCTCAAAACGGGCGCCGTTAGCTTAGTTTTCCACAGCACTGCTTGTACTTTTTACCCGAGCCACAAAAACAGGGGTCGTTGCGGCCCACTTTCGGGCCTTCGCGACGCACAGGGCGGCCATCAACACCAGGCGCTTCCTGCTCAGTTTCGGGCTGCTCCTGGGCCGGGGTGTCATGACGGCTTGCCGCCGTGGCGGTTTCCCGCGCCAGCGCTTCGCGGCGCTGTTGCTCAAGGGCGTCTACTTCCTCGGGCTGACGAACCTGTACGTGGCTCAGAATACGCGTCACATCGGCTTTAATGTGCTCTAACAGCTGCTGGAAGAGTTCAAAGGATTCACGCTTGTACTCTTGCTTGGGGTTTTTCTGAGCATAGCCACGTAGGTGGATACCGCGACGCAAATGATCCATCGACTGAAGGTGTTCTTTCCAACGCGTGTCCAGTACTTGCAGCATGACTTGCTTCTCAAAGCGACGAATCAGCTTCTCGCCAGCCGCCTCGATTTTGGCTGCATAGGCCTCGCGGTGCATCGTCTGCAGCCGTTCACGCAACTGTTCTTCACTAAAGCGATCATCTTCGGCGGCCCATTTAACCACCGGTGCGTCAAGGTTGAACTCCGTCTTCAAGTGCGCTTCCAAGCCGGGCAGATCCCACTGCTCGGGCAGGCTTTGGGGCGGCACGTAGTCGCTGATGGCCGTCTCCATCACCTCTTCGCGGATACCAATAACGGCATCAGCCACATCGTCCGCGGCCAGAATCTCATTGCGCTGGTCGTAGATCACCCGGCGCTGATCGTTGGCAACGTCGTCGTACTCAAGTAGCTGCTTACGAATATCGAAGTTACGCCCTTCGACTTTCTTCTGGGCACGCTCAACGGCGTTAGAGACCATTTTATGCTCAATGGCTTCGCCATGCTCAAGCCCCAATGCCTGCATCAAGCGTTTGACGCGGTCAGAGCCGAACAGGCGCATCAGACTATCTTCAAGCGACAAGAAGAAGCGCGTTGAGCCGGGGTCACCCTGGCGTCCGGCACGGCCACGCAGCTGGTTATCGATACGCCGGGACTCGTGGCGTTCAGAGCCCACCACATGCAGGCCGCCAGCGGCGAGCACACCATCGTGGCGCGCTTGCCACTCGACTTTTAACGCCTCAACCTGTTCTTGGCTAGGGTTTTGCAGCTTGGCGACTTCGGCCTCCCAGTTACCGCCTAGAACGATATCGGTGCCACGACCGGCCATGTTAGTGGCGATCGTAATCGCCCCTGGGCGGCCTGCCTGAGCAATGATCTCCGCTTCACTCTGGTGCTGCTTGGCGTTAAGCACATTGAACGTAAGGCCCGCCTCGCGCATCAGCTTGGCAAGGTACTCGGATGTCTCAATAGAAGCCGTACCCACCAGCACTGGACGCCCGGCTTCGGTCTCGGTTTTGACATCTTTGATGATCGCTTCGTACTTCTCTTCAGCGCTCAAATAAACCAGATCGTTGAGGTCTTTACGGGCCAGTGGCCGATTGGTGGGAATCACCACCACGTCGAGGCCGTAAATTTGCCGAAACTCAAAGGCTTCAGTATCCGCCGTACCGGTCATCCCGGCGAGTTTTTCATACAGACGGAAGTAGTTCTGGAACGTCGTTGAGGCTAGCGTTTGGCTTTCGCGCTGCACCGTGACGCCCTCTTTGGCCTCGACGGCTTGGTGCAACCCTTCCGACCAGCGGCGCCCGGGCATAGAGCGGCCGGTGTGCTCGTCGACGATCACCACCTGACCTTCAGAGATGATGTAGTCGACATCACGGTTATAGAGATGGCGGGCGCGCAGCGCCGAGTGCATATGCTGAAGCAAGTTAAGGTTTTGCGCGGCATACAGCGACTCGTCATCGCCCAATAAACCTTCAGCGCGCATCAGCTCTTCAACTTTATTATGCCCTTGCTCGGTTAACTCTACTTGCTTCTGCTTCTCGTCGACCAAGAAGTCACCAACAACCGTGGCTTCCTCATCTTCAATCTCTTCGCCTTTTTCAAGCTGCTGGGCAAGTTGATTGACGACTTTATAGAGGTCGGTATTCTCATCGACCGCACCGGAAATAATCAGCGGCGTACGCGCTTCATCGATAAGAATCGAGTCAACCTCATCGACAATCGCATAGTGCAGGCCACGCTGAACTTTATCTTCTAACGAGAACGCCATGTTATCGCGTAGATAATCGAAGCCGAACTCGTTGTTGGTGCCATAGGTAATATCACACTGGTACGCATGACGCTTCTCTTCGCCTGTCTGGCCGGAGAAAATGACGCCAATGGTAAGGCCCAGAAATTCATACAGCGGACGCATCCACTCAGCATCACGGCGAGCCAAGTAGTCGTTCACCGTGACCACGTGCACCCCTTTACCCGGCAATGCATTCAGGTACACCGCCAGCGTCGCCACCAGCGTTTTACCCTCACCGGTTTTCATTTCAGCGATGCGGCCACGGTGCAGGGTCATGCCGCCTACCATCTGCACATCGAAGTGACGCATGCCCATAACGCGCTTACTGGCTTCTCGCACGATCGCAAAGGCGGGCGCTAACAGCGAATCAAGCGACTCACCGGCTTCTAAGCGCTGGCGCAGCTCGGCGGTTTTACCTTGCAGTTCAGCATCGCTAATCGCCTCAAGCTCTGCTTCTAATGCGTTAACCTGCGGCACCTTCTTGTGCATGCGTTTGACATCGCGGTCGTTTTTAGAGCCCACGACTTTTCGTAATAAATTATTAAGCATGAAATATCCAAGTATTCACGAGCGTCCCAGCGGACATTGCCCTTTCAATGCATGCTGTTTATCTCTAGAGCATGCACAAAGTAGATGTATTATCGACAGACTTAGCGGGAAGGCGGGCCGCGCTGGGTCAAGACATCCCGGGCGGCGACCAGCATAGCCATCGGGGCTAGCCAGAGACATAGACGCCGAACAGGCGCAAAGCGCTGGGGGCTTTGAGCAAAACGTTGCAGCGCGCGCCGACGCCTGGCCACCCAGTGGGACTGGGCGCGTAAAATCGCGGGCACCCAGAAACAGATCGTGACGCTACGCTCACCGCCGCGGAATGCATCTGCAGGGCCTAAACTGGCGGGTAAAAGACAACTCACCAACAGACCGGCCAGCCACCAACGCGCTAAACCGTAACGGCGATGGCGCCGCGGCAAAGCTGATTGAACATCAAGCGTAGGTGACATGCTGTAGACCGGCTCCTGAGCGTGGTAGAGTTTACTAATCAGCCATCGGCGAAGGTGGCCGACGTCATTAGTAGCGGTGCCTAAACAGCAGCACCCTAGGAATTAAGCGTATGAGTATAAAGGTTAAGCGTTCTCGCGCACAGCCCATCGCCCGTCTGCTCTCCAAGTCGGGTGATATTAATCAGTTAATGCGCCTATCTCGTCTCATCGATCAGGCCCAGCGACACTTGCGCGCCCACTTGCCCGAAGAGATGCGCGAACATATTTTTGTGGGTGGCTTTAGCGAAGGTCGTTTAACCCTGATTAGCGGTCAGGCAAGCTGGCTGACGTGGTTACGCTTCGAACAGCGGCGCTTATTGGAACTGCTCCATCAACTGCCTGGCTTTGAAGGAGTCAGCGGCTTTACCTTTAAGGTACGCCCTGTACGCCCTATTGTGGCACCAAAGCGTAACACGCGTAGTCTGTCGGCCGACGCGGGCAAAACCCTTTCCGAGTGCGCTGAAGATACTACCAATCCAGCGCTAAAACGTGCCTTGGAACGGCTTGCATCTCATGCTCGGCCAGCCAAGTAACGCTCACACCATTTCTCTTCCCATCAGGCTTAGTGCCTTATCGCCACACTCTTAAAAGCATAAAGCACCGCCTAAGCGATGCTTTATGAATCAAAAAGTAAAAAAGCGCTAATATAAAAAGCGAAGCCTAGCTACATCACGCCATTGCAGGTGCGGCATAAGAGATCGGCGCAACCGCCTTTTCCTCTTCAAAGGTGACAATTTCATAGGCATCGGGCTGCGCCATCAATTCGCGACAGAGCTGATTATTGAGTGCGTGGCCAGATTTCACCCCACGGAACTCGCCGATCAGGCTATAACCCAGCTGGTACAAGTCACCGATAGCATCCAATACTTTGTGCTTAACAAACTCATCTTCGTAGCGCAGGCCGCCTTCATTAACGATGCGGTAATCATCCACCACAATGGCGTTGTCTAGACTTCCGCCTAGCGCCAGATTGTTAGAGCGTAAGAACTCTAAGTCGCGCATAAACCCGAAAGTACGTGCACGGGAAACTTCTTTAACGAAGGACGTGGTCGAGAAATCGATCAACGCGGTCTGTTTCTGCTGCTCAAAAACAGGATGATCAAAGTCGATTGCAAAGGAGACTTTGAACCCTTGATGGGGTAAGAACACCGCTTCTTTATCGCCATCGGTCACCGCTACACGGTGCTTGATACGAATGAATTTCTTCGCAGCATCCTGCTCTAAAATTCCCGCTGATTGGATTAAAAACACAAATGGACTCGCACTGCCGTCCATAATAGGCACTTCAGGTTCACTAACATCCACATAGGCGTTATCGATACCCAACCCAGCAAAGGCCGACATCAGGTGCTCAACGGTAGCTACCTTGACCCCGTTAAACACAAGAGCAGTACATAGCTTGGTATCTTCAACCAATTCTGCCCGTGCGGGAACGTGCGCAACGGGATCCAGATCGGTTCTAACAAACACAATCCCAGTATTGGCCGGCGCCGGACGCAGAACTAAGTGGACTTTTTTGCCAGAATGCAGGCCCACTCCGGTGGCGCGAATGACGTTTTGTAGGGTGCGTTGTCTGATCATGGATAGTAGCCGAGCTCTAATGACGGTAATAACCGCAGGGGAAAAGTTATCAAACAGTGTTCACTTTAACAGCAAACGAGCGTTTTAGCCAATAAAACGCTCGCTCGCTGTTGCAATGAGCCTGATAGCGAGAATCAATCCGCCTGGCGGCGTAGAAACGCGGGGATGTCCAGATAGTCATCGGCTTCGGAAGCGCGACGCTTTTCAGGACGCGGTTTTGCGGCCGCTTCGGGTGCTTCAGCGCGTGCTGTTGCCTGCTGACGCATTACCGTTGGCTGTTGCAACTTGCGGTAATCCGAGGACTCTGCAGCTGACCGACGGGCAGGCTCGCGCGCGGCCGCCTTAGGCTTTTGCCCGTCCAAGCCGGCGGCAACAACAGTGACACGCAGCTCGTCGGACATTTCCATATCAATGGAGGTGCCGACGACAATGGTGGCATCTGGAGACGCAAACTCCTGGACGGTAGCGCCTACATCGTTGAACTCGCCGATCGACAAATCGGGGCCTGCAGTAATGTTGACCAAGATACCGCGTGCGCCGTGAAGGTCGATATCTTCCAGCAGCGGGCTGCGGATCGCTTTCTCGGCGGCTTCGCGAGCACGATTTTCACCCGTGGCACCACCGGTACCCATCATCGCCATGCCCATTTCAGACATAACGGTGCGCACGTCAGCAAAATCGACGTTGATGATGCCCGGGCTAGTGATCAGTTCTGCGATACCTTGAACAGCCCCCAGCAGCACATCGTTCGCCGCACTAAAGGCCGTCAGTAGCGTGGCACTCTTGCCCAGCACAGAAAGCAATTTTTCGTTAGGAATAGTGATCAGCGAATCCACATGCTCAGAGAGCTCTTTCATGCCCTCTTCAGCAGCGCGCATACGCTTTGGCCCTTCAAAGGGGAAGGGGCGCGTCACTACCGCAACGGTGAGAATCCCCAGTTCCTTGGCGACCTGGGCAACCACCGGCGCACCCCCTGTGCCCGTACCACCGCCCATACCGGCAGTGATGAAGACCATATCGGCACCGACCAGCAATTCCGCAATGCGTTCGCGGTCTTCCATTGCGGCTTGGCGGCCCACGTCGGGATTGGCACCTGCGCCTAATCCTTTAGTGATTTCGCTACCCAATTGCAACACCGTCTTTGCTGCACAGCGTTTCAGCGCCTGGGCGTCCGTGTTGGCGCAGATAAACTCAACGCCTTCAATATTGCTTTCGACCATGTGGTTAACAGCATTGCCGCCACCGCCGCCAACGCCAACCACTTTGATGACCGCACTGCTCGAGGGTGCGTTATCTACCAATTCGAACATAAGCCCCGTCTCCTGAACCGCGCTTGCGGCCCTGTCAGAAATTTCCTTTGAACCAGCCTTTAATTCTTGCCAGCGCCGAATGGTCTTCCTTGATATCACGCCGGGCAAGCTCGTTACGGCCCTTATGGGCTGCAACCACTCCCCCGTGGCTTCTTAGACCTTGCCCATGACGCGTTTCCTGCAAGGCATAATGCAGCAGACCAACGCCCGTCGCATAAATGGGATTACAAACGACGTCCGCCAAACCTCTTACATTCTGCGGACATGCGATACGAACGGGCATATGGAAAATCTCTTCTGCCAATTCGCTAACCCCTTCCATGCGCGAGGTACCGCCGGTAAGCACTATCCCAGCAGCCACCATGTCTTCATAGCCACTACGGCGCAATTCGTCTCTCACTAGCGTAAATAGCTCTTCGTAGCGTGGTTCTACCACTTCAGCAAGCGCTTGGCGCGATAGATCACGCGCTGGACGATCACCTACGCTAGGTACTTTAATCATTTCATCGCTGGCGGCTAAATGGGTTAGCGCGCAAGCGTATTTAACTTTGATCTCTTCAGCGTGCTGCGTGGGTGTTCGCAACGCCATGGCGATATCGTTAGTGACTTGATCCCCGGCGATAGGAATCACCGCCGTATGGCGTATGGCGCCTTCGCTGAAAATAGCCATATCGGTGGTTCCACCACCAATGTCGACCATACAGACGCCCAGTTCACGCTCATCTTCAGTCAGCACGGCCATACTAGAGGCGAGCTGCTCTAAGATAATAGCATCAACTTCAAGACCGCAACGGCGCACACACTTCTCAATATTCTGCACCGCGTTTAATGCGGCTGTCACTAAGTGCACCTGTGCTTCCAAGCGCACACCGGACATGCCAAGCGGTTCACGAATGCCCCCCTGGGCATCAATCGAGAACTCTTGGGGCAGCACATGCAGCACTCGCTGGCCTTCAGAGATGGCACGCGCCCGCGCGGAGTCAATCACACGTTCAATATCGGAGGGCGTTACCTCACGCTCTTTAATAGCGACAACGCCATCCGAGTTCATTGAACTGATATGGCTGCCTGCCACGCCAACGTATACCGAGTGAATATCACAACCGGCCATTAATTCCGCTTCTTCAACGGCGCGCTGGATAGACTGCACAGTCGATTCAATATTGATCACTACGCCACGCTTCATGCCACGCGAAGGATGCGAACCAATACCTGCAATTTCAATTCCGCCGTCGTCGGTAGGTTGACCGACTATCGCGACGACCTTGGACGTTCCAATGTCCAGCCCGACCACCATATTGGATGCGTTGGGTGAGCCTGCCATGAGTCGGGAAATCTCCTTGCGTCATTGTTAAAAATAAATATAAATAGGGTGGCGCTTAATCTAACGCTTAACATTGAAAGCGTGCTACCCAAAATAATCAGTGCTGCTTTTCAGACAATCGCTAAGTACCAATAGTCAAAATTAAAAACTATTTAACCCGCTTCTGGCCCATAGTATAGAAACAATAGTCGCAATACGACTAGTACAAATCCACAATAATAGGCTTGGGTAGCAATTTAAAGCCGATTACTGGCTTTTTCAACGATGGCAACCACTCACTTTTACACCTTATTTGCATCAAGTAATAGAAGAGCTACTCATCTTGCACCGTAAATTCACTTTCTCCATGCCAAGCAACAGCAACACCGTTAGGGTAGCGCAGGTCAATATAACGAATCTGATCGCCAAGAGACGACAACTCACGCTGCCATGAAGCCGACAATCGTGCTAAGCGCACTTCATGCTGACGCCGACCTAACATCACCCAAGCGCCATCGTTTAATTGTAGCCGCCAGGCACCGCGCGGCTCTAAACGAAGTTGAGTAAGATTCAACGATAACTGTTCAAAGTGAAGTTTTAACCGGTGGTAATAATCCAGCACTTCTTCACTGCTTCCAGCAGGGCCAGCGAGATCGGGTAAACCTGCAGGTGGTGATAATGGCGCAAAAGCGAAAGGCTCACCTTCAGGGTTAAGCAAGAAGTCATCATTCCAGCGTGCGACAGGCTGCTGTTCAACTAGCTCAAACACCAGTGCATTCGGCCACTCACGGGAAATGCGCACTTCGTTTAACCAACCCACTTGCAGTGCACGGTCGCGTAATTCACCCAAATCAGCTGATAACCAGGTGGCATCAACCACCAGGGGCGCCAACTGAGTACGCAGGTAGTCAGCGCTGACGTACTCCCATTCACCGCGAATAGACACACGTTCAATCGGACGATCCAGCCACAGCCAAAGCGCCCGCCCGCCAGCTCCCATAAGTAGCGCCAGCAGGAGAATTCCCAACCAAGCGTTACGCTTTTTCATAAGGCACTTTTTAAGAAGGCGCTTTTAAACAGGTCATTACTCATGCTGTGAACTGCTCGCCTGCGGTATTGAGTATTCGTAACACTAGATCATCAAAGCTAATGCCCGCATGAGCCGCCGCTTGAGGTACCAAACTATGATCGGTCATACCTGGCACCGTATTGACTTCCAACAGCCAAAAACGCCCTTCACTATCACGCATGACATCAACCCGGCCCCAGCCGACTCCACCGATAGCGGCAAACGCCTGCTGGCAAAGCAATGCAAGCTCAGCCTCATGTTGCGCCGACAAACCGCAGGGCAAGTGATACTGGGTGGTATTAGCGATATATTTGGCCTCGTAGTCGTAGAAACCACCCGGTACTTCAACACGAATCGCCGGCAGCACCTGATCACCTAGCAGCGCAACGGTATACTCTTCACCCACCACAAAACGCTCTGCCATCACGCGGGCGTCGAACTGGGCCGCCTCGTGATAAGCCGCTTCAAGCGCTGCCTGGCTTTTTACAATGCTAATACCCAGCGTCGACCCCTCATGCACAGGCTTCACAATCAACGGCAAGCCAAGTTGCTCGACCACGGCGGACCACTCCGCCGTTGCCTCCAACATAATACTTTCCGGAGTGGGTAGCCCAACTGCGCTCCATACCTGCTTGGTGCGCTGCTTATCCATCCCCAGGGCCGAAGCAAGCACCCCGCTGCCGGTATAAGGAATGTCGAGCAGTTCTAGCGCGCCCTGTAGGGTGCCGTCTTCCCCGCCGCGGCCATGCAGAGCCACAAAGACAAGCGAAGGAGCCAGTTGTTCCAAGCCCACTAGGCCGTTGTCGCGGGGATCATAGCCGCAGGCGTTGACACCTTTACGCTGCAGCGCCGCAAGCACCGCCGACCCGCTTTTCAGCGACACCTCGCGTTCAGCAGAGGTGCCACCGTAAACGACAACGACTTTTTCAAGAGACTGGGGAGTTGCTACGTCAACACTCACAGATCCACCTCGTTCATCGCTAGCTGTGCCTGGGCCAGGCGCAGGGAGATCCCACCCACATCACCGGCACCCTGGGTTATTAAAATATCGCCTGGGCGCAATACGTTGGTTAACAGCGCAGGCAGTTCGTGTTTATGCTCGACAAATAGCGGGTCGACGTCACCACGCTGACGAATGGAGCCCGCCAAGGTTTTTCCTTCGGCACCAGGAATAACCGCTTCACCGGCACTGTAAACATCAAGCAGCACAAGCGTATCGACTTGAGAAAGCACCCTGACAAAATCTTCGTATAAATCGCGGGTACGGCTATAGCGATGGGGCTGATAAAGCATGACTAGGCGACGATCTGGCCAGCCTGCACGAATAGCCTGAATGACCATATCCACTTCACGAGGATGGTGGCCATAGTCATCCACCAGCATGATATCGCCGCCCCCTTGAGGTGCAGGGAAATGGCCATGCACCTGAAAACGGCGACCAACACCGGCAAAACCTGCCAGACCGCTCAAAATAGCGCTATCGCTCACACCGGCATCGGTGGCTACCACAATTGCCGCCATGGCGTTTAGAGCATTGTGGCGCCCCGGCATAGCCAAACGGACATTTAACGGCGCAGCGCCGCCAGGGCGTAGCGCAGTGAACGACACTTCCCCGCCACGCTGGGCAAAATCAACAATCCGGTAATCGGCATCGCTATCAAACCCATAGGTCACGAACTGCCGCTTCACCTGCTCACAAAGCATGCGCACATGGGGGTCATCGATACACAGCACAGCCAAGCCATAAAACGGCAAGTTGTGTAGGAATTCGATAAAGGTACTCTTGAGCCGCTCAAAGTCGCCGCCATAGGTCGCCATATGGTCAGCATCGATATTGGTGACAATCGATACCATCGGCTGTAGGTGCAAAAAGGAGGCGTCGGACTCATCGGCTTCAGCAACTAAATAGTCGCCCTCACCTAAACGGGCATTGGCGCCGGCACTGGTCAGCTTGCCACCAATCACAAAGGTGGGATCGAGCCCCCCTTCAGCCAGCAGTGTTGCCGTCAAGCTGGTCGTGGTGGTTTTACCATGGGTGCCCGCCACGGCAATACCGTGACGAAAACGCATTAGTTCAGCGAGCATTTCAGCCCGGCGCACCACCGGCACACGGTTCTCATGGGCCCAGCGTATTTCTGGATTGGTTTCATCAATGGCGCTCGACACCACCACCACATCAGCGCCCTCGACATTGGCCTCGGCATGCCCGATCGCGACAACAACACCGCATTGCCGCAGCCGCTCCACGACCGAAGAGGCTTTCGCATCACTACCGCTCACGGTGTAGCCTTGATTCGCTAACACCTCGGCAATACCGCACATCCCTGCGCCACCAATGCCGACAAAATGGAGTCGCCGAATTCGGCGCATGCCGGGGCCAGCGGCAGAACGTGAGGGTGTCATGGTTTTGTCTGAATCGATCACGCAGAGTCTCCTAACGGCACCATCGCCAAACACCCTTCAGCCAAGCGCTTCGTGGCGTCTAAATGGGCAGCCTGACGTGCATTCGCCGCCATCGCAGCCAGGGTATTTGGGACGAGCAATTGATTTAAAAATTCACTTAACCGCTCAACGGTGAGCTCAGACTGAACCACGCACTTTGCCGCTCCCGCCTTGACGAGTACCTGGGCATTGATCCGCTGATGGTCATCAACGGCAAAAGGAAACGGCACTAGCAGCGCTGGCTTGGCCGCAGCTGCCAACTCCGCGACAGTCAGGGCGCCTGAGCGACACACCACTAAGTCGGCCCACTCGTAGGCAGCGGCCATATCGTCAATAAAGGGGCTAACCTCGGCGCTCACGCCGTGCTGCTGATAATTTTCAGCAGTGGCCTTTTCACGGTTTTTACCCGCCTGATGGCGCACCTGAGGTCGCCGCTCAATGGGCAGAGCTGCCAGCGCGGGGGCCAAGCGCTCGTTAAGGGCGACGGCACCGAGCGAGCCTCCCACCACCAGCAACCGCAGAGGCCTTGCAGAGAGGCTCTCCGCATCTCTTGGGGTGTTCCCTAAGGCGGCGATATCGTCACGCACTGGATTGCCAATGACATCGGCACGCGCCCCAAAGGCCTCGGGGAAAGCGGCATAGGTACGCTTGGCGAGTCGCGACAGCACGCGATTGGTCAGGCCTGCCACGGCATTCTGCTCATGGATCACTAAAGGAACGCGCGTCAGCCAAGCAGCTAACCCGCCAGGACCACTGGCAAAGCCACCCAAGCCGACCACCACATGAGGCTTGAAGTCGCGAATAACCGCACGCGCCTGCAGTACCGCACGGCTAAGGTTTAGCGGTGCTTTTAGCCAGCCCGTCAAGCCATTGCCGCGCAGCCCGCTAACCGCAATGGTATGTAATGTAATGCCCGCTTCGGGCACCAGGCGGTTTTCAATCCCTCTAGGACTGCCCAACCACTCAACGTCGACCTGCTGCGCCTGCAAAGCGTTGGCGAGTGACAAGGCTGGGAACACGTGGCCGCCGGTGCCCCCCGCCATAATCAGTACTCGTCGGCTAACGTTAGTCGTCACATCAAACTCCTGATAGCACCAAGCGACATAGCGTTACGATAAACGCGGTTCATGGCGCGATTTATAGGGGGTGGACGCGCGTCGGGGGCGATGACGTGTTTCAGCATCCGTGCGTAGCAGTAGTCCAACCATTACGCCTGTTACTAGCAGGCTAGAGCCGCCATAGCTCATCAGCGGCAGCGTTAGCCCTTTAGTCGGCAACAGCCCGGAACTTACCGCCATGTTAATAAACGCCTGAGCGGCTACGACAAAGCCGATGCCGTAGCTTACATAAGCGCCAAATAGGTGCCCTGCCAGCTCAGCTTTGCGCCCTATCCACATAGCGCGGGCAATAAACAGCGTGAACAACAGCACGACGATAATCGCGCCGATCATGCCCAACTCTTCAGCGATGACGGCAAAGATAAAGTCGGTATGCGCTTCGGGCAGGTAATGCAGTTTTTGCACACTGTTACCCAAGCCAGTACCGGTGACGTGCCCCCGTCCGAAGGCGATTAACGCTTGAGTTAACTGGTAGCCGGTCGCAAACTGATCGGCCCAGGGGTCTAAAAAACTGGTCCACCGGGCCAGCCGGTAGGGCTCGATCAACACCATTACAACCGCCCCGGAGCCGAGCAGCAGCCCGCTGCCAACCAGCAGCACCAGCGAGGCACCGCACATCATCAGCATGCCAATCACGCAGACGGTAAAGACCACCATCCCGCCGAAATCAGGTGCTAAAAATAGCAGCCCAACCGGTACGGCCAGCACGGCCAGAGGGCGCCACATGCTGAACGCTCGACGACGCAAATCGTAGGTAAAACGCGACATAAACGCCGCCATATAGAAAATCAGCCCGACTTTGGCAAATTCAGAGACCTGCAAACTCGGCAAGGGCCCCGGCAACGCTATCCAGCGCTTACTACCATTGATCTCCTGACCAACAATCAGCACCAAAACCAATAGAAAAATAGTGGCGAGCAGAATTAGCGCTGCGTTTTGGCGCCACACTTCAAGCGGCACACAGAGCATAAATACGCAGGCGATGATGGCAAGCACCAGGAAAACGCCGTGCTGACGTGAGTAGTGATAGGTATCTTCCAGCAAGCCAATCGACGCCGAGCTGACCATGACCCAACCCAACCCCGCCAAGGCCACCGCCGCTACAATGAGCCACACGTCGCAGGGTAGATCCCGAGTGGTAAGCACCGCGCGCAGACGCTGAATTCGACTCATGGCGCTTCCTCGGCTGTAGTCGATGCTTTATCCAGCACCCAGCGACGAAACGCCTCGCCGCGCGCTGGGTAATTGGCAAATTGATCCAGGCTTGCACAGGCGGGTGAGAGCAGCACACAGTCACCCGGCTGGGCGAGTTCAAACGCTGCCTGCATGGCCTGGGTTAAATCGTCAACTTGCTGGGTCGTTACGTGCCCATGCAGCGCCTCGGCCAGTAGCGGAGCGTCTCTGCCAAACAACAGCACGTGACGCGCGCAGGCTGTTAAGGGTTTGGCCAACGGGGTAAAATCTGCGCCTTTGCCAATCCCGCCCGCGAGTAAAATCAAACGGCCTTCCAGCGTTGCGCCAATGCCGTTAATCGCCGCCAGCGTGGCCCCAACATTGGTGCCTTTGGTGTCGTTAACCCAGGTGACGCCGTTAATTTCTGCAATCACTTCGCTGCGGTGTACCAAGCCTTTAAATTCCCGCAGCGCGCTGCACATGGGCTCAGCCGCAAAGCCCAGCACCTGCCCCATGGCCAGTGCCGCCAAAGCATTGAGATAGTTGTGCTGGCCGGCCATTTTTAACTCATCAATAGCCAACCAAGGGGTGAAGCCCTGCATTAACGTCAGCTTCTCGTGGTGAAGCGCCAGCCCCCACTCGCTCCCCTTTGAGGCTGCTTGCGTAAAGTAAGTCACTTGGTCAACGGGATATTCAGGCCACGTGTTAGGATCATCGGCATTCACCACGGCGTGCTTGGCACCCATAAAAATACGCTGTTTGGCGGTACGATAGCCGTGCATATCCCCATGGCGATCCAGGTGGTCTTCGGATAAGTTCAGAAAGGCAGCACAACTGGCATTCAGGTGGGGCGTCATTTCAAGCTGAAAGCTTGAAAGTTCTAAGATATAGAGCGCGGCATCGGGATGGCTGGCCAACAGATCCAGCGCGGGGGTACCAAGATTTCCCCCTACCGCCGCATTAACACCGGCAGCAGCGGCCATTTCTCCCAGCAGCGAAGTGACTGTTGACTTGGCATTGGATCCGGTAATAGCGGCGATGGGGGCGTTAGCGGCGCGTACAAAGAGGGCTATCTCGCCCACCACCATCGGTTCACCTGTGTGCGGGTTTAGTTGATCCGCCAGCTCTATCAAACCCGGCATTCTCGGATCAAGACCAGGGCTAACCACTACCTCTTCAACATCACGCAGATCCAGCGACGTTAACGGGCCACAGTGAACTTCAACATCCGGATGAGCGGCTTTAAAGTCATCCAACCCCGGAGGTTCGGCACGTGTATCCGCTACCATGTAGGGCACTTTCAAGCGGCTTAAATGGCGGCATATCGCTCGACCCGACAGCCCCAGCCCCACCACTAGCGTTAATCCTTTAGCAACTCGAACCATCACCGGCTTCCTCTCGCCTCATGCTCTCGACCCGTCGATCCACTCTTGGCCATTTGCATCAACGAACTTTCATTAACGAACCTTGAGCGTTGCGAGGCCGAGCAGCACCAGCACCACGGTAATGATCCAAAAACGCACGATTACCCGCGGCTCAGGCCAACCTTTCAATTCATAGTGGTGATGCAGTGGCGCCATGCGAAAGATGCGCCGCCCGGTAAGCTTATAGGACCCCACCTGAAGAATGACCGACACCGTCTCCATGACAAAAATACCGCCCATAATAAACAGCACGATCTCCTGACGCACGATCACTGCCACCACGCCCAACGCAGCCCCTAACGCCAAGGCACCTACGTCGCCCATAAAGACCTGGGCGGGGTAAGTGTTGAACCATAAAAAGCCAAGCCCGGCACCGGCAATGGTGGCACAAAAAACCGCCAGCTCACCGGTACCGGCAATAAACGGAATATGTAAATACTCGGCAAACACCGTATTGCCGCTGGCATAAGCAAACACTGACAAGCCCATGGCCACCAGTACCGTAGGCATAATTGCCAAGCCATCCAGACCATCGGTCAAATTAACCGCATTGGAACTGCCCACAATCACTAGGTAGGTGAGCACGATATAGAATAGGCCCAGCGGCAGTGCGACCTCTTTGAACATTGGCACTAACAAGCTGGTTTCGACCGGCGTTGAGGCAGTCAAATAGAGCAGCACTGCCGCCCCAATCCCCACCACCGACTGCCAGAAATACTTCCAGCGGGCGGGTAAGCCACGCGGATTTTTCTCCACTACTTTGCGGTAATCATCGACCCAGCCGATGGCACCAAAACCTAGAGTGACGCCTAACACCACCCAAATATAAAGATTGGTTAGGTCACCCCATAGCAAGGTACTCATGGCAATGGCCAACAGAATCATCGCCCCACCCATGGTCGGGGTACCCGCCTTGGAAAGATGGGACTGAGGGCCATCGTCACGCACGGATTGACCGATTTGCCCCTCGACCAGTTTGCGGATCATCCATGGCCCCAGCCATAAGCAGAGCATTAATGAGGTGAGAGCGCCTAAAATCACGCGCAGGGTTAAATAATTGACTACCTGAAAATCAGATTGGTACTGCGACAGAAAATTCGCCAAGTGAAGTAACATGAACGGCGTTTACCTTATTTATCCGAACGCAGTGCATTGATGACATGTTCCATGCCCGCACTGCGCGACCCTTTCACCAGCAAGGTGGTGTCCGGCGGCAAAGTATTAGTGACATGACGCGTTAGCGCCTCGTGATCGTTAAAATGCAGCCCACGACCAAAGGCCTCGCTGGCAGCGCGTGCCGCGTCGCCCAGCGTCAACAGCTGATCAATGCCAAGCTCTGCAGCGTAACGGCCAATGTCCGCATGCAGCGCTGCCGACTCGTCTCCCAGCTCGCCCATTACGCCCAACGCACACCAGCGTGGAGCCGGGAAACTTGCCAGCGTATCCAGAGCGGCTTTGACCGCCCCGGGGTTGGCATTGTAAGTATCATCCAGTAGCTTGCCCCCCCGCAAACCGGGCACTACGGTTAGTCTACCCGCTAGCGCTTGCAATGCACCCAAGCGCGTAATGATCTGCTCTGGCGGCACGCCCAGCGCTAATGCCGCGGCAGCCGCAGCTAAGGCATTGCTGACATTATGCTTGCCAAGTAGCGGTAAACGCACTTGGCCCAGCGCCTGACCATGCTGCAGTAGCGTGAAAGCATACCGCCCTTGAGGATCACAGGAAAGCGCTGAGGCGCTGACATCTGCCTGGGGATGAAAGCCAAAGCTAACCACTCGCCTTGGGGCCGCACGCGAAGCCCAAAAGGAGTAGTAGCGATCATCGCGGTTCAATATGGCCGTACCCTGCTCGCTTAGCCCGGCGAGCAGTTCACTTTTCGCCTGGGCGATCTGCCCCATGCCGCCAAACTCACCCACATGGGCGCCGGTGACATTGGTGATAATCGCAATATCGGGCTGTGACAGCGGCGCCGTCCAGGCGATTTCACCCAGATGATTAGCGCCTAACTCTATCACGGCGACTTTGTGCTGTTGGCGCAATCGTAATAAGGTCAGCGGCGCACCGAAATCGTTGTTCAGATTCCCCTCAGTCGCTAACACCTCGCCCAAAGGCGTCAGCAGTGCCGCACACATCTCCTTAACCGTGGTTTTACCACTATTGCCGGTGACCGCTACCAAGGGCCCATGCCATGCACGTCGATGTGCACCGGCTAGCAATCCCAGGGCTAAGCGCGTATCGGGACACACCAACTGGGGTAAGTCGCTGGCAACAGGTGCATCGACCAACGCCGCTGCCGCGCCGAGCGCATGGGCACGCTCGACAAAATCGTGGCCGTCAAAATTGACGCCTTTTAACGCGACAAACAGGCAGCCAGGCTCAATTTTACGGCTATCGGTAACAACAGAGTGAATGATTAACCGAGCACTGCCTGACGGTGCTTCGATGCCGAGCGCGGCGGCCACTTGACCAAGAGCCCAATGCATTACTGCGCTCTCCGCTGGGCAAAGGCGCGCTGAATCTCTTCGCTATCGGCGTAAGGATGGCGTACCCCCTGTATCTCCTGATACGCCTCATGCCCTTTCCCGGCGACCAGCACCACATCCTGGGCGCCAGCTTGTTGAATAGCCGCGGCTACAGCCTCGCGGCGCTCAGCGATTTCAATCGGTTGCACCGCCGTTGAGAACCCGCTCAGAATCTGCTCACGGATTTGCGCGGCAGATTCATTTCGCGGATTATCGTCAGTGACAACGATGTGATCTGCCAACTGCTCGGCGACCCGGGCCATCTCGGCTCGCTTACCCGCATCACGCTCCCCGCCGCAGCCAAACACACACCACAATTTACCCGCGTCCCCCAAGTGAGCACGTAGCGCCTGAAGGGCACTCTGTAGGGCATCGGGTGTGTGGGCATAATCCACGACCACACTGGGAGCACCCACATCGCCATAGCGCTCCATACGCCCCGGCACCGGAGAAAGCGTTGTCGCTGCATCAAACAGCGCATCGAGGGATTCACCTAACCCATACAGCACAGCCATCGCTAGCAGGACGTTATCTAAATTAAAGCGCCCCATTAACGTTAAGCGCAGCATTTTCTCACCGTCGGGGGTCGCAATCATCGCCTGCTGCCCCTGCTCGAATGCCTGCCAGTCCAGCACCCGCAGGGTAACGGCCTCGTCTTGCCCGGTGGCCAGCACACGTACGCGGCTACTAGCACCAGCCAGCATTAAGCGCGCCAAGGGGTCATCACCATTCACCACCACCAAGCTAAGTTCAGAACGGCGAAACAGCTTGGCTTTCGAGGCCGCATAGGCCGCCATGCTGCCGTGATAATCTAAATGGTCGCGGGTCAGATTGGTAAACACCCCTACGCTGACGTTGACCGCTTCCAACCGGTACTGATCCAGAGCGTGGGAAGAGGCTTCGAGGGCAACGCGCTTCACCCCCTGCTGGGCCAACTCACCCAGCGTCGCCTGCAGCGCCAAGGGGCCAGGCGTGGTTAAACCACTATCGCTCAGTTCGCCAGGACGCCCCACACCTAAGGTGCCGACAAGACCCGCAGGTGTTCCCAACGCTTCGCTGAGGGCAGCAATATAGTGAGTAACAGAGCTTTTACCATTGGTACCGGTCACCGCAATGACTTCCAGATCACTAGGCACCTGGTACAGTGCCCTACCTAGCTCGCCTAAGCGCGACGACAAATGCGGTAGCTTCAACACCCGCCCCTCAAGCTGTACATCGCCGTGAGACCCCTGCGCTAAAACAAGCGAAGCCCCAGCCTCAAGGGCTTGCTCGATGAAATCGCGTCCGTCACGCTGGCTACCAGGCACGGCCACAAAAATGTCGCCCTTGGCAAGCTTGCGCGAGTTCATTTCAATGCGCACCTGATCCGGCAGCTTGGGCAGGTCAGCGGGCAGTGGTGACTTGGGCCATACTTTCGCGAGCGCCGTTAATATTTCGCCTGGACTCAGCGTCATGCCATCTCCTTAAAAAACTACTCCGCCTCGTGATCCGGCGGGACGTCCAGCAAGCGTAAAGCATTCCCCGTCACGCTGGAAAAAACCGGTGCGGCAACAGCGCCGCCATAAAATTCGCCTGCTTTGGGGTGATCAATCATTACCACTGTGACAATACGCGGGTCGGAAATAGGCGCAATACCGGCAAAAACGCTGCGGTAGGCATCGGTGGTATAGCCCTGCTGGCCTATTTTGCGCACCGTGCCCGTTTTTCCGCCAACACGATAACCCTCGACACGAGCTCGCCGCCCGCCGGTATAGGCCGCAACGGAAGTTTCCAGTATTCGCAACAGGTCATTGGCAACCGTGGGCTCTATCGCGGGGATGCCTTGGGGTGGCTCAGAAAGGCGTAACAGCGAAGGCGGCAAACGCACGCCATCATTGGCTAGCGCCGTGTAAGCACTCGCCAACTGCACCGCTGACACGGATAGGCCGTAACCGTAGGAGAGCGTCGCCCGCTCGCTGCGCGACCAGCGAACCGGCGCCGGTAAGCTGCCAGTGGACTCGCCAGGAAAACCGGTTCCGGGTGCCTGCCCCAGCCCTAACTGGTTATACTTTTCCCAAATCGCCGTATCGCTCAACCGCAGCGCTAGTCGGGACATCCCCACATTCGAAGAGTGTTCCAGAATGCCAGCCAAATCCAGTTCGCCATAATTACGGAAATCGCGAATGGTGAACTGATCCAATCGCATCCAACCGGGCGAGGTATCGACCACAGCGTCGCGGTCCACCACGCCACTCTCTAACACGGCAGCCATGGCCAGCGGCTTCATCACCGAACCGGGCTCAAATACATCGACCAACGCTTGGTTACGTAACCCACGCGGATCAAGCCCCGCTCGGTTGTTAGGGTTGTAGGAGGGCAAGTTAGCCATAGCCAACACCTCTCCCGTACGGGCATCCATCATCACCAGCACGCCGCCATCAGCCTCATTCTCAGCCACCGCTGCGCGCAGCTCCCGGTAAGCCATATACTGGATGCGTTGATCAATAGAGAGGGTCAGTTCGCCCCCTGGCTGGGCTTCGTCAATAACGCCCAGCTCGCGCACCAGGCGCCCGCGGCGATCTTTAATGACCCGCCGCTGACCAGGTCGCCCTGCCAGGTAAGGCTGATAAGCAAGCTCCAGCCCCTCCTGACCAACATCGTCAACGTTGGTTACCCCCAGCAGTTGGGCGGCGACCTCGCCAGCGGGATAGTAGCGTTTATATTCACGCTGCGGGTAAACGCCGGGCGTGCGCAGGTTTAGAATCTGCTGGGCCGCCGCGGGGGTCATCTGACGACGTAAATACATGAACTCATGCTCGCTGAAGCGCGCTACCCGCGCCTCAAAGTCACCCAGCGTCATACCTAGCGCCTGAGCCAGCATTACACGCTGTATAGCATCGTCGGGCAGTTCTTGCGGATTGGCCCAGAGGGTGACCACTGGCGTGGAAATCGCCAACGGTTCGCCATTGCGGTCTGTAATCATGCCGCGGTGGGCGGGGATAGTTTCGTGACGAAGAGTACGCGCGTCGCCCTGGCTTTGCAGAAAGGGACGGTCAATGACCTGCAGCAAGGTAATCCGACCAATCAAAATAGCCGATGCCAAGCCAATCGCAAGCAGAATAAACATGAACCGCCCGCTGCCGAGCGGAGGGGCAATCGGCGCCTGACGCGAGGTACCGCCTCGACGTTCGCTTCTCATGGTCGAATCACCTCAACATCATGGACATCGGGGATTCGCATACCCAGGCGATCAGTGGCAATTTGTTCAATACGGGCAGGTGTCGACCATGCGCCCTCCTCGAGCAGCAGTTGCCCCCACTCCGTTTGCAGCTGGTTCTCTTCTTGCTCCAGCTGTTGCAGCTGAGCAAATTGAACCCGCGTCATATGGGTAGTGACAACCACGCCCAGCCCGGAGGCCATGCAGAGTAGAAAGAGTAGCGTAATAGCTACCGGCCAGGCGCGTAAACGCAGCCTGAAAGGCCATTCGGTGCGTAGCGTGGTTGCCCACTGCTCAATCCGATCCATGCTCATGATGACATTTACATCCGTTTGCGTGCAGCCCGCATGACGGCACTACGTGCGCGGGGATTGGCATCCACTTCCTCCTCGCTTGGCCGCACACCTTTGCCTAGCGCTTCAAGACGCCGATTCATTTGATCATCGCGAATCGGCACCCCTCGCGGCAAGTCGGTATCGCCGCGGATATGGTGGCGAATAAAGCGCTTCACGCGACGATCTTCCAACGAGTGAAAGCTGATAACCACTAAGTGACCACCAGGTGCCAGCGTCTCTAGCGCGGCGTCTAAAGCACTGTCTAACTGCTCCAGCTCGCCGTTGACGAAAATACGCAGCCCTTGAAACGCTTTGGTGGCAGGATGGCGTCCCTTTTCCCAGGCGGGGTGGGCTACTTTTAATACCTCGGCCAAATCCACCGTGTGGGTAAACGGCTTCTCGACCCGGCGAGTGACCACAGCGCGGGCCAAACGTTTGGCATAGCGCTCTTCGCCGTAGGTTTTAAACACGTAGGCAATGTCTGCTTCACTGGCCCGGGCCAGGAAATCAGCCACACTTTGCCCTTGGGTAGGATCCATACGCATATCTAGCGGGCCATCGCGCATAAAGCTGAAGCCGCGCTCGGGGTCATCTAGTTGAGGCGACGACACGCCAACATCGAGTAACACACCGGAAAGCTTGCCAAATACGCCCTGTTCACGGGCAAACTCGGCGAGCTGAGCAAATTCTCGCTGGGCAATCTGAAAGCGTGGATCGTCTATGTCAGCGGCCGCGGCAATCGCTTGGGGATCGCGATCCATCGCAAGCAGTTGGCCCTGAGCATCCAGACGATCAAGGATCAAGCGTGAGTGACCGCCCCTCCCAAAGGTGCCATCTAAATAGACGCCTCGCGCATCGTGCACCAGAGTATCGACAGCACCTTCCAGTAGTACGCTGGTATGGCGAAAGCAGTTAGCAACCTGTTCAGCGTCAGGAGAAGGCATGTTTTTCTCACACAAAATGATAGTGACAGCGTACAGCGTAATAAAGAGCGTGCGGACACGCTCTGGTACGTAAGTGGGGGAGTCGGCCGATAAGCCGGGTTCTGTCGTGGACAGCCATTCCTCTAGGCGCTGCGTTACCACAGCGCTCAAGCAACCTACCCGGATCCAGCGCGGGCCACGCCATTGGATCCCTATTTGGTCTTGCTCCGAGTGGGGTTTACCATGCCACGCACTGTTACCAGGCGCGCGGTGCGCTCTTACCGCACCCTTTCACCCTTACCGGCCCCGAAAGGCTTAGGCGGTCTACTCTCTGCTGCACTTTCCGTCGGCTCACGCCGCCCAGGCGTTACCTGGCACTCTGCCCTATGGAGCCCGGACTTTCCTCCCCCAACACCTTTTAAGGGGTATTAGCGGCGACTGTCTGGCCAACTCCGGCGGCAAGCATACCAGCGCCCTCGACTTGCCTCAATGCTCACCTTTGATTGCTTGCAAACGCGCGTACCAGACTTGCTTACGACCACCAAGCATTCGCGCGGCAATTGCAGCGCCCTGTTTCACGCCAACCCCCTCTGACAGCAGTGCCTCCAGCAAGGCGTCCGCTGATATATCCTGATGCTCACTCTGCTCAACCGGCGGAGCCCCGGCAACAATCACCACGAATTCACCGCGGGCTTGATTAGGGTCGGCAGTCAATTGCTCCAGTAACGATGCAGGCGTACCGTGCAAAAACGTTTCGAAGGTTTTAGTTAGCTCACGCGCCAATACCACATCGCGATCCGCCATTTGCGCCTGTAACGCTTCAAGGGTATGCACGATACGATGGGGAGATTCATAAAACACCAGCGTCTCTTCGCGGGTTTTCCAACCCTCCAATGCTTGGCGCCTTGCGCCTGGCTTGGCAGGCAGAAAACCGGCAAATACAAAGCGGTCTGTCGGCAGGCCCGCCCCTGACAGCGCAGTAATCAGCGCACAGGGGCCGGGAATTGGCACAATATGGCGATTGCGTGCCCGCAACTCACGTACCAGCACAAAGCCGGGATCGCTAATCAACGGTGTCCCGGCGTCACTGATCAGGGCAATATCTTCACCTGCAGCGAGATAGCTATCCAAAGTATCTACCCGGCGCGCTTCGTTGTGTTCATGCAAAGAGAGCATCGGCTTGTTGAGCCCCAAGTGCGCCAACAGGCGGCCACTATGGCGGGTATCTTCAGCAGCAATACGTGTCACTTGGCCCAGCACCCGAGCGGCACGCGCGGTTAAGTCATCCAAATTCCCAATTGGCGTAGCAACCACGTACAATGTGCCCGGATTATCGTCTGTCATTGTTGACTCTCAATTCGTTGATGGCTTGCCCTGCTGGTGCGCTATGCTTGTGCAGTGGCTTGGTCAATCGCTGACAAGCAGCGACAGCGCAAATGGAAACCTAAGGAAGGATACATGAAACAGTCATTACGTGGCTTACTCGCCGCTGCCCTTGTGGCATTTCTCGTTGCTGGCTGTGCGATGCAATCGCCTAGCGTGGTAGATCGAGTGCCCGATGAAAACCCTGGCCAGCTACTCAGCCAAGCGGAACAGCAAGCGCCAGAGCAAGCCGCAAAAACACGCCTGGAAGCGGCTAATATTCTGGCCCGTCAAGGTGAGCGCGACAAAGCCTTCGAAACCGCCGATGGGATTGATGAAAGCTTGCTCTCAGAACCCGACCGGGTACGCTGGGCACTGCTATTTTCCGAGCTTGCCCGCGCGTTGAATGAACCCCGTGCCGTGCTGCGCGCCACTCAGGTACTCGGCGACGAGCTGCCGATGCAGGCTAACCAGCAGGAGCGGCTTGAAGAACGCCAGCGCTGGGCCCGTGAGGCGCTTGATCAGCCCAGCGGCGCAGTGAGCGTTGCGCTGCCAGAGCTTGAGGGTCAGGAAATACGCCGCATCGTGGTAGCACTGCCCGAATCAGGCCCGCTTAGCAGCGTCGCCAATACTATCGCTTCGGCTATGCGGCAGCACCATGACGCCAAGGGCAGCAACGTCGAGCTAAGCTTCCTGGACACCTCGCGCTACTCGATGGATGAGCTCTATGACCGCGCCCAACAAATGAATGCGCAGTTAATTATTGGCCCGCTGGATAAGGATCGAGTTACCCAGCTAGAACAGCGCGATAGCGTGCCGCTCCCTACACTGGCACTCAACTATGGTAGCGGTGATAACAATCAAGCCCAGCGACTCTTCCAGTACGGCCTTTCAGCTGAAGACGAAGCACGCCAAGTTGCCCGCCGCGCCTGGCAGGACGGGCACCGCCAAATGTCCATGATGGTTCCGGATAACGGCTGGGGCCGACGCGTAGGCGAAGCCTTCTGGAATGAGTGGCATAGCCAGGGTGGCGAAATCACCAACGCCGTGCGCTATAACCCGGATAGCTCGGTCTCCAATGCCGTACAAACCGCGCTCAGTGTTAGCGGTGATCGCGCGCGCCTAGGCAATATTGACGCCCTATTCCTGCTCGCACTGCCCGAGTATGCGCGCCAGGTACCGCCGACTATGGATTACTACTACGCTCCCAATCTGCCAATCTATGCCACCTCACACTTGCATGAAGGACGCCTACAGACTCGCCTCGATCAAGATCTAAACGATGTCATGTTCGTTGATATTCCCTGGCAAATCCCCGACGCCGCCGTTGGTGGCGAAGAGGCTCTGCCCTTTGCATCTACCTACCAAAGCCTGCGGGATGAATCAGACGCTTCCATGTTCCGCCTGATGGCAATGGGCGTTGATGCTTACGAGCTGGCTATCCGCTTTTCCAACCTTGGCGAGCTGAACGGCCTTCATGGCAGCACCGGCACTCTCTACTTAAGCGACGATGGCCGCATCTACCGCGAGCTGCCCTGGGCTAAATTCCAGAATGGCGTTCCATCACCTATTTTAATTCCTAACCTGATCGAAAGTGACGACTAACGCCCACACTGCCCGTGCCCGCGGCGCAGCCATTGAGCAGCTTGCCGCTCAATGGCTGCGCCAACAGGGGCTCACCCTTGTCACGCAGAATCATTACGTGAAAGGGGGTGAGCTTGACTTGGTAATGCGCGATGGCGATATTCTCGTCTTTGTTGAAGTCAAACACCGCACCACGACGCGCTACGGCCACCCGCTGGAAACCGTCACTTATCAGAAGCAACAGCGCCTGGTGCGTGCAGCACGGCTTTATATCGCCCGCGGCGGGCTTTCTTCACCCTGCCGCTTTGATATCCTGGCCATAACGGGTAAGCCGCCCAACCTGGAGTTTCACTGGGTAAAAGCTGCCTTTGATGCCTTTTGACTGTTTTTTAAAGCTGTTTGTATAAACTGGCTTTAAAAACGGTCTTTAAAAAACACTCTTTATCACTATTCAACCAGGAAGCCCTGATGGACTTTCAATCTCGGATACTCGGCCACTTCAACGCTAGCATCGACACCAAGACGTACGCCAGCGAAGTACTTCCGCCGTTCATTGAAGTGGCTAGCCAAATGATGGTGCAGTGCCTTGTCAGCGAAGGAAAAATTCTTGCCTGCGGCAATGGCGGCAGCGCTGGTGACAGCCAACACTTCTCCTCTGAACTGCTCAACCGCTTTGAGCGAGAACGCCCTAGCCTACCCGCACTGGCACTCACCACTGATACGTCCACGCTCACTTCAATCGCAAACGACTATAGCTACAACGAGGTGTTTTCAAAGCAGATTCGCGCCCTCGGGCAGCCCGGTGATGTACTCTTGGCCATCTCCACCAGTGGCAATTCGGGCAATATTGTGCAGGCCATTCAAGCCGCCCATGATCGCGATATGACCGTAGTTGCCCTTACCGGCCGCGACGGTGGCGATATGGCGTCACTGTTAGGCCAGGATGACTGCGAGATTCGCGTCCCGGCGACATCAACGGCCCGCATCCAGGAAGTTCACCTGCTGGTGATTCACTGTTTATGCGATCTTATCGATGAACAGTTGTTTGGCAGCGCTTAGTCGCCATTTGTACTGTGTTAACAACCACGATGTCTTTAACTGCTAGCATCAAAGGAGTCATACGATGACCCAACGCCTCTCCCCCCGCGGCTTCATGGCCGTTGCGCTTTGCGCGGCACTCTTCATTACCGGCTGCGCTAACAACTCAGCCTCCAATCAGTCCAACTATGCTCAGCGTAGCGACGATGTTGAAGCCATCGACACCACCATTGAGCGTGAAGTTGATGACGCGTTAAAGCGTGCTGACGCCCGGCTAGGCGATGCCCGCATTCGTGCCCACAGTTATAACGGCGTTGTGCTCCTGGTGGGCCAAGTACCCAGTGAAGAGCTTCGCGATATGGCGGGTGAAGTTACCAGCAACCTACGCGGTGTTACTGACATCCACAACGAACTCACCATCGCCGCTCGCCTACCGGCCAGCCAGCGCCTGACCGACACATGGCTCACCACGAATGTCGTCAGCCACCTGGCAACCAACGACCGCATCGACTCTTCAAAAATCAAAGTCACAACCGAAAATGCCAGCGTATATCTGATGGGCCGCGTGACCCGGGAAGAGGCTGACCGTATCGTCAATGCCGCTTCCTCGGTTGGTGGTGTACAACGAATCGTAAAAGTATTTGATTACCTAGACTAATCCACTGTTTTCCCATTGCGTTTTAGCAGCCACAAAAAAGCCTCGCTTAATAAGCGAGGCTTTTTTGTGGGCGGCACACCCCAGGGTGTTATTTAACGACCCGCAGGGTGGGTTTTTTCTTCGTCTTGCTCTTAGCTTGAGACTCTTTTTCAGACGTATCCGCTGACGCCGTTGAGTCACTGTCACTCTTTTCGGAGACGGGCTCTGTGATCGACAGCTCAGGCTTACTAGAGGGCTTCTCTTCGTCCTCAATAGCGCCAAAAGAGTCGGCTCCATCACCTAGCTCAGGCTCATGACCAAAGACCATTCCTGCACCGTTCTCACGGGCGTAAATAGCGATTAAGGCCGGAGTCGGTATCATTACCTGCATAGGCTGCCCGCCAAAGCGCGCATTAAAGCCTATCGCCTGATTCTCCATAAAAAGATCACGTACCGCAGTCGGCGCCACGTTCAAAACGATCTGACCGTTTTGAACAAACTGACGGGGCACCTCAACGCCAGGCAAGGTAGCATCAACCACCAGGTAAGGCGTTAGCTCATTATCCAGCAACCACTCATAGAGTGCTCGGGCGAGATAGGGGCGACTCGATTTCATCTAGACTCCCTCCTCCTTACAAGAAAGGCTCCCTGCCCTTATCAAGCACAAAGGAGCCAAATGAATTCAAGCGCGCATCTCTTTTTCACGCTCACTTAAAGATGCCTTGAACGCTTCACGCTCGAATACTCGCGACATGTAGGACAGCAGCGGCTTAACCTGCTTCTCGGGCAATTCGATATTGAGTTCCGGCAAACGCCACAATACAGGCGCTAAACAACAATCCACCAGCGTAAACTCTTCGCTCATGAAGTAAGGCATATCCTCGAAAATTGGCGATATGCCGATCAGACTTTCACGCAACTCTTTACGCGCTTTATCTGCCTCTTTCTTTCCACCACTGCGAATCAGGTCGACCATTGGGCACCACTCGCGCTCAATGCGGTGCATCCATAGGCGGCTTTGCGCACGCGCTACTGGATAAACAGGCAATAGCGGAGGATGCGGGAAACGCTCATCCAGGTACTCCATCATAACTTTGGACTCATACAGCACCAAGTCACGATCTAACAGCGTCGGTACGCTGTTGTACGGATTGAGGTCTGCCAGCTCTTCCGGTGGTTTTTCGTCGAGTACATCGACGATGTCGACGGCAACCCCCTTCTCGGCCAGCACAATGCGCACACGATGACTGAAATGATCATCACTGCCTGAGTAAAAGATCATCGACGACCGTTTGGCCACAACACCCATGAAAGCATCCTCACATCAAAACAATCTTGGATAATAACACGCCAGCGCTACCTTAGGGGAAGCCAGCTTGCTTTGCTTTACTGCCATGCTGACAAGCAAAAGGCGCACGACTTACGCCGTGCGCCCCACTGACCATCAGCTACTGCTAATTAGTGGATATCTCGCCAGTACTCGCGCTTGAGCAGGTAAGCAATCACACCAAAAATGAAAATAAAGATCAGTACTTTAGGTGCCAGCGCCTGTGCTTGAAGCTTGGAGGGCTCACCTACATAAGCCAGGAAGTTAGTAAGATCATACATCGCCTCCTCAAATTCCGCAGGTTCGAGCTCCCCCGGCTCGGTCACTTGCAGCACGTTACAAGACTGATACTTGCCCGATAACGCATCCGGTTCTTGCCCTTCTACCGGGTGATCGGTTTCAGCACATACCAGCTCTTGCACGCCCTGCAGAGGCTCTAACACGTTCGGCATTGCCACTAGGTCAAACACCGTATTGTTAACGCCCGTGGGACGGCTAGGATCTTTGTAGAAACCGAGCAAATAAGAGTAAATCCAATCGGTCCCACGCACACGCGTCTTGAGCGACAGGTCGGGCGGCGGCGCACCAAACCAACCCTCCGCATCACCGCTGTTCATGGCGTTATGCATTTGATCGTTGTAAGCCAAATCTGACGAGAAAATCAAATTCTCTTCAACCAAATCCTGAGGCATCCCCAAGTCGTCTGCCGCACGCGAAAAGCGTTGATAGTTAAGCGAGTGACAGCCCATGCAGTAGTTAACATAGAGCTTCATGCCATTTTGCAACGAGGCCTGATCATGCAGATCAGGATCCATCGAGTGAGGCACACTTCCGCCCCCCGCAGCCATCGCGGTTACTGGCACTAAGGCGAAAAGGAGTCCAAATAGATACTTTTTCATTAGCCAGTCACCCTTTCCGGAACGGGTTTAGTCTTCTCCAGCTTGGTGTAGAACGGCATCAAGACAAAGAAGGCGAAATAGATCACGGTGCACGCCTGGGCTAGCAGTGTTCTACCCTCTGTCGATGGCAACACACCTAAAACACCCAGGATGACAAAACTGATAGCAAACAGCAGCAGCATGACTTTCGACATCCAGCCTTTGTAACGCATAGAGCGCACGGGGCTACGATCCAGCCAGGGCAGAACAAACAGGATTGCAATCGCCGCGCCCATAAAGATAACCCCTAGGAACTTGGCGTCTAAACCAAAGACCGAGAAGGTGATGGCGCGGAGAATGGCGTAGAACGGTGTCATATACCAAACGGGGGCAATGTGATCTGGTGTCTGCAGCGGGTTCGCCTGATCAAAGTTAGGCCGCTCAATAAAGTAGCCACCACCTTCGGGGAAGTAGAACACCACTACGCAGAAAACGAACAGGAACACTGCCACACCGACAAGGTCTTTCACCGTGTAGTAAGGGTGGAAAGGAATTCCATCCAACGGCACACCAGCCTCATCCTTCTTCTGCTTGATATCAATGCCGTCCGGGTTATTCGAGCCCACCTCATGCAAAGCAATGATGTGCAGCACAACCAGTGCCAGAATAACGATTGGCAGCGCAACCACATGCAGTGCAAAGAAGCGGTTTAGGGTAATGCCTGAAATCAGGAAGTCACCACGCACCCACTGTGCCAGGTCAGGGCCGATCGCCGGAATCGCTGAGAACAGCGAGATAATCACCTGCGCCCCCCAGTAGGACATTTGCCCCCACGGCAGCAGATAACCCATAAAGGCTTCCGCCATTAGCACCAGGTAAATAGTCATGCCGAAGACCCACACTAACTCGCGCGGGGCTTTATAAGAACCGTACAAAAGGCCACGGAACATATGCAGATAGACAACGAGGAAGAAGGCGGAGGCCCCCGTGGTGTGCATATAGCGAATCAACCACCCCCATTCCACATCACGCATGATGTATTCGACGGAATCGAAGGCACCTTCAGCTGAGGGGTTAAAGCTCATGGTCAACCAAACCCCGGTGAGGATTTGGTTGACCAGCGCCAGCAGCGCTAACGAGCCAAAGAAGTACCAGAAATTGAAGTTTTTCGGCGCGTAATATTTGGAGAGGTGCTCTTGCCACATCTGAGTAGCAGGGAAGCGATCATCCACCCAACGCATGAGGCCTTTTTCCGCCTTGGCTTTATTCGGATTACCCATTAGGCAGTCTCCTCATCTTCGCCGACGATAATGATATCGTCATTCTCAAAGCGGTAGGGTGGAACCTCAAGATTGGTCGGCGCAGGAACGTTGTTAAATACGCGACCAGCCAAATCAAAGCGGGAACCGTGGCATGGGCAGAAGAAACCACCCGGCCAGTTATCAACGCCTACGCCCTCTGCGTCGGGTTCAGGCCGGAATAACGGCGAACAGCCTAGGTGAGTACAAATACCGATCAACACCCCAATCTCGGGCTTGATAGAGCGCAATCCACCCTCGATATAAGCGGGCTGTTGTGGCTCTTCCGAATCCGGATCGGCCAGTTGCTCACCGCTCAGCGACTCAGTACGCTCGATCATTTCCGGCGTGCGATTAATGATCCATATTGGCCGACCACGCCACTCAACGGTCATACGCTGCCCAGGCTCAAGCTTGGAAATATCTGCTTGAACGGGAGCACCCGCCGCTCTTGCTTTGGCACTAGGCTGCCAAGAAGCCACAAAGGGTACCGCTACCCCGACAGCACCTACCGCACCCACAACGGAGGTGGCGCCTACGAGGAAACGGCGTCGGCCTTTGTTTACGCCGTTATCTGCCATTTCAGGTTTCTCCCATCAGCTTACCCGTTCCGCCACAAAGGCGTCTTGCGGCGACGAATATTAATTACGCTCTATGGTAAAAAAACAAAGCGCTGTGCACAAGAACAACCGCTCGTGACCATAGTGGTACGAGCAATATAATTTTTTGATATTCCAATAAAAAACGCCCAGGTCGATGACCTGGGCGTTTTTCCGCATAGCGTAAAAATTAACGCTTCGAGAACTGCGGACGACGACGTGCTTTGCGCAGACCGACTTTCTTACGTTCAACTTGACGTGCATCACGCGTTACGTAGCCAGCGGCACGTAGCGAAGGACGCAGGTCTTCATTGTAGTTCATCAGGGCACGTGTAATGCCGTGACGGATCGCACCAGCTTGAGAAGAACCACCACCACCAGCGACAGTCACGAAGATGTCAAACTGGTTCAGGGTTTCAGTCAGTTCAAGCGGCTGGCGAACAACCATACGACCGGTAACACGACCAAAATAGAGGTCAAGGTCTTGGTTGTTGACAGTAATTTTGCCAGAGCCCGGCTTCATAAACACGCGAGCGGTGGAAGTCTTGCGGCGCCCGGTACCGTAATACTGCTGTGTCATGGCGAAGATTTCCTCAGAGGTTCAGTTCAAGCGGCTGTTGGGCAGCATGCGGATGCTCGTCGCCAGCGTACACTTTCAACTTCGTGTACATGGCACGGCCCAAGGGACCTTTCGGCAACATACCTTTAACGGCAGACTCAATGATACGCTCGGGCGCATGATCAAGCATTTTGTCGAATGTCATAGAGCGCAGACCGCCCGGGTAACCAGTGTGGCGGTAATAGGTTTTAGCCTTCGCCTTATTACCAGTTACGTGGACTTTCTCTGCGTTGATCACGACGATGTAGTCGCCAGTATCAACGTGAGGGGTAAATTCGGGCTTATGCTTGCCACGTAGGCGGCGAGCAATCTCGGTTGCCAGACGACCGAGCGTTTTGTCCGTAGCGTCGACTACATACCAGTCGCGCTGGACGGACTGCGGCTTAGCACTGAACGTCTTCATGGATGAAATCACCAGATTAAATGTATTGGGTGACTTACACCGTTGTACGGCGAAGCACCATCCCTATTCTTTTTGGTTGCTGGTTTAACCCAGCAACATGCAGCGAGGCGGCATTCTACAGTAAGGCTACTGACAAGTTAAGCCGTATCGTGACTTTTTTACTGACCCGACACCCCGTCAGGCTTTAAGGCTTATGCGCCAGCGCCAAGTACTCCTTGGACTGCATCTCTTGTAGACGCGACAAAGTCCGCTGGAACTCGAACGTGAGCTTGCCATCGCTATACAGCTCTTCAATCGGCGCTTCCGCGGACATCAGTAGTTTGACGCCACGATCATAAAACTCATCGACCATATTGATGAAGCGGCGCGCCTGATCATCCTGCTTGGCATTCATACGCCTCACATTGGAAACCAGCACCGTATGAAATTCCCTGGCCAGTTCAATATAGTCATTTTGACTGCGCGGCCCGTCACACAGCTCAAGAAACTCAAACCAAGCGACATCATCATGCAGCCGACGCGTTTTCAACACACGGTGATTTACCTCTAGCGACGCCTCTGACTCGCCTTTGTGCCCGGCTATTTCCCGAAAGCTACGCGATAGTTCGCGCTCAGCCGCTTCATCCAGCGGCGAGTAGAAGATGGCCGCACGCTCCAATGCGCGCAGTCGATAATCCACCCCTGAATCGACATTAACCACCTCACAATGACGATTCACAAGCTCAATGGCTGGCAAAAAGCGCGCCCGCTGCAGGCCATCTTTATATAAATCATCAGGTACGATATTAGAGGTCGCCACCAATACCACTCCGCGCTCAAATAACGCCTCTAGCAAGTTGGCAAGAATCATCGCATCGGTAATATCTTTGACGAAAAATTCATCAAAGCAAATAACACGCGCCTCAGTGGCAAACTTACCCGCGATTAGGGTCAGTGGATTCTTTTCACCTTTATAGTGGGTCAGCTCGTTATGGACACGCTGCATAAAGCGGTGAAAATGGGTACGCATTTTGTCGGGAAAGGGCAAGGCTTCATAAAAGGTATCGACCAAGTAGGTTTTGCCCCGCCCTACCCCACCCCAAAAATAGAGGCCTTGGATATCAGGCAAGACAGGCTCATCAGCCAATGAGGATTTCTTGCCCATGAAACCCGCCATCTTGGCTTTTAACCCTTTATGGAGCCCCTTATTCGCAACCAGAGCTTTGGGAACGGTTGTTGGCGCAGCGACAAGCTCATCATAGAGCCGCTGTAGATGCTTTACGGCCAACTCCTGCGCTGCATCATATTGAAAATCATCGCGCTCTAAGTCCGCCCGATAGCGCTCTATAGGCGATGCAGGGCGCGTTTTTGACGATGCCCTACTCGCAGTTGTTGATAACATGCACTCGCCTCCCACAGCATGTAAGGCAGCCGCCAGTACATGACTGGCAACCTTGAAAGGGTTGTGATTATACCTGTAGAGACATCTAAGCGCATGAGCGGATTGACCCAACCGGCTGAGTGACGCCTATAATGGCAGCCTGTTTGATTCTTAAGCTGCTAGCATATGCAGCCTCTAAATCATTATATTCAAGGCGCCAGGGAGAACACTGTGGACGCGAGCTCACCATTAACGTTTGCCATAATCGGTTTTATCGTCGGCCTGATCATTGGAGCGGTTGCTTATCGCCTCTTCAGCAAAAGCCAGCGTGAAGCGGCTTCCATGCGCCAAAAGCTACTCGAACGCGAGCACCAGATTGCCGAGATGAAGAGCAGCGTGGGCAGCCATTTAACGGGTATTTATCAACGCCTAAGCAATATACGCGATGAAGCCAACCAGCTTGAGCTTCAACTGAAAGAGGACGCCGCGGAGTGGGATATTCGCGACGCTGCTATTCAGCCTAGCCTTGATCTCTCGGGTATTGATCCAGCGCGCGAGCAGCAGACGACGGCAGACGCCAGCTCCCCTTCGACGCCACGTGACTACGCGGATGGTAAGGGCGGCACGCTGTCAGAAGACTTTGGCTTGAAGAGCAATGAGGCGGCGACACCACAGCCACCGCGCTACTAATAATGATTGATCAGCCCCGGCTTCTGTTATCGGTGATCCGGGGCATTTAATGCGTTAAGCGGGATTATCAATATCCACAAAGCGGTGCTCAACGTCATACTCATCGCTTAGCCACTCGCCCAGCGCCTGAACACCATAACGTTCAGTGGCATGGTGCCCGGCGGCGATATAATGAATACCCATCTCCCTCGCCAGGTGAGTGGTTCGCTCGGATATCTCACCCGATACAAATACCTGTGCGCCCGACTCATAGGCGTCGGTGATCATGTCCTGCGCACCACCGGTACACCAGGCGATGCGCTCAATATCTCCCACCTGCGGGGCTTCAATGACCAACGGCTTGCGCTGTAAGGTTTGCGCTATTTGCGCTGCCAGCTTACTGACTGAGTGTGGCTGCGGTAATCGTCCTGACCACAAAAGCCCCTCCCCCAGCGCGCCATCAATGCATCCCTCTACTTTCCACCCCAAGTGACGGGCTAACTCCGCGTTATTGCCCATCTCGGCATGCGCATCCAGAGGCAGATGATACGCTAACAGACTAATGTCATGATCAAGCAGGGTTTTAATCCGCCGCTGCTTCATACCAGTAATCGCCACGGGCTCGTTTTTCCAAAAGTAACCGTGATGCACCAGCACCATATCTGCCTGCCAGGCAACGGCTTCGTCCAGCAGCGCTTGGCAGGCAGTAACACCGGTCATGATGCGCTTGACGTGCTCACTGCCCGCCACCTGTAAGCCATTAATGGTAAAATCTTTAAACTCTGCCGCACGTAACTGATGGTCACAAGCCGCTACTAGTTGATCACGATGAATCATATTGAGTCCTTTATTGATTTAACCGCACCCGTGAGGTAGCTGCTAAGAAAGTGTTACCATAAAACCATTGTAAAACTCGCTGCTTTATATCGCGAACAGCGAGACTGACCCGTTAAGGAATTGATTGCATGCGACGCTACGTGCTGCCTTATCTCTGGCCTGTTATCACTGGCGTACTGCTCGCGGTGGTGATTCTCTTCGCACTCCCCGAGCAGTTGCCCAACCCGTTTCGTGACTCGTCGCCTCAAGCCCCCCAAGTCGCCGCGCCGGTCATCTCGACGACACCAGAAGTGGTAGAACCCAACCCTAGTCGCCCTGCGCCTGAAATTCATCAGGCAGCGCCGCTTTCCCGGAACAAAGGCCCCGTCAGCTATGCTCAGGCAGTGGAGCAAGCCGCGCCGGCGGTAGTAAATATCTACTCATCGCGCATCGTTGAGCGCGACCAGCACCCACTGATGTCAGATCCATTTTTTCAGCAATTTTTTGATAACCAGGGAGATGACGCGACGACCCATCAACGCATGCTCTCAAGCTTGGGCTCTGGCGTTATAGTCAGTGAGGACGGCTACGTACTAACCAATCACCACGTCATCAACGGCGCCGATGAAATCCAGGTCGCTCTGCGCGACGGACGCGAAACCCTGGCAGAGGTGATCGGCACAGATCCTGAAAGTGATTTAGCCGTGCTAAGAATTAACCTGGACGATTTGCCAGTCATTGAACTCACAGACTCAGCCGACGTAGCGGTAGGCGACGTAGCGCTCGCTATTGGCAACCCTTTTGGTGTCGGTCAGACGGTCACCATGGGTATTATTAGTGCCACGGGGCGCAATCATTTAGGGCTAAACGCCTATGAAGACTTTATTCAAACAGATGCGGCTATCAACCCGGGTAACTCAGGTGGCGCGCTGGTCAATCCTGAGGGCGCCATGGTCGGCATTAATACGGCTATTTTCTCGCGCTCAGGTGGCTCCCAAGGCATTGGCTTTGCCATTCCTGCCAACCTTGCCCACAGCATTCTGGATGAACTGGTCACTCAAGGACGGGTAATTCGTGGCTGGTTAGGCATTGAAGCGCAAGCACTATCACGGGAACTGGCAGCCTCTTTTGGACTGCAAACACCCCAAGGTGTGATCGTCGCGGGGGTGGTCAGCGGAGGGCCTGCCGCGGAAGCGGGGCTAGAGCCAGGCGATGTGCTTCTCTCTGTCAATGGCCAGCCGATTCTGGATGCCCGCACCACGATGAGTGAAATCGCCTCTATCGCCCCCGGCACCTCGCTACCACTCACCATCGTCCGTAGCGGCGAGCGCCTGGAGATGACCCTCGAAGTGGGCGAACGCCCACTCCCTACCATCCCAATTAATGAAGAGACTCCTGGCCCACGCGACTCGTAGCCTGTTTACAAAACGCGCTGGCGTAGCGCAAAGCGCATTGGCAGTATCAATCGCGAATCCGGTACTCCGCGGAGCGGGCGTGGGCGGTGAGTGATTCACCTCGCGCCAATACCGAGGCGATTTTGCCCAGCTCAGAAGCACCGTCTGCGGAGCAGTGAATAATCGAAGAGCGCTTCTGGAAATCGTAAACCCCCAACGGTGAAGAGAAGCGCGCCGTGCCAGAGGTAGGCAGCACGTGATTTGGCCCAGCACAGTAATCACCCAGCGCTTCGGCGGTGTAACGCCCCATAAAGATTGCCCCGGCATGGCGAATATCGTCCAACCATGTCTCGGGGGCAGACACCGAAAGCTCCAGGTGCTCAGGAGCAATCCGGTTAATCAACGTAATCGCTTCTTGGGCGTCCTGGCAGAGCACTAACGCTCCTCGCTTACGCAGCGACTCACGCACGATCTCTTCCCGCTCTAAGGTCGGCAGTAGCCGCTCAATTGCCGACTCCACAGCATCTAAGTGTCCGGCATCCCAGCTCACCAAGATCGCCTGGGCATCTTCGTCGTGTTCGGCTTGAGAAAATAGATCCATTGCCAGCCAATCGGGATCAGTCTGACCATCGGAAACCACCATAATCTCCGAGGGCCCGGCAATCATATCAATGCCCACTTGACCAAATACTGCACGCTTCGCCGTGGCCACATAAATATTGCCCGGCCCAACTATTTTATCGACTCGGGGGACACTTTCAGTGCCGTAGGCAAGCGCGGCTACGGCCTGAGCGCCACCGATGGTAAACACATAGTCGACTCCCGCCAGGTGGGCCGCTGCCAGCACCAACTCATTGAGCACGCCATCCGGCGTAGGCACGACCATAACGATTTCGCGCACACCGGCCACATGGGCCGGAATCGCATTCATCAGCACTGACGAGGGATAGGCAGCCTTGCCACCAGGAACATAAATACCGGCGCGATCCAGGGGGGCAACTTTCTGCCCCAGTACCGTGCCGTCTGCTTCTTCGTATTGCCAGGAGCTGGGCTTCTGACGCTCGTGGTAGCACTTAATCCGCTCGGCGGCGCTGGAAAGCGCCTCGCGCTGCTCAGCAGGCAAGCTATCAAACGCTCTTTTCAACTGCTCGGGCGTTAACTGCAATTCGTCCATCGAGGTAGCCGCAAGTCGGTCAAAACGATTCGTGGCTTCCACTACCGCAGCATCGCCGCGCTGCTTTACACTGGCAAGAATTTCTTCGACCCGCGCCTGCACCGCTTTGTCAGACACCCCTTCCCAATCTAACAGCGCATCAAGTCGATGGTTAAAGGCATCATCGCTTGTCGATAGGCGTGAAATCGTTGCAGTCGTCTGTTTGCTCATGGGTTCACTCATGGGTCACCTCACATCATTCGGCAAGCTGGGTCTGACGCTTTTTGACCGCACTGTCCAAGCGCTCTAGTAACGGCTTAATACGCTCATGCTTCATGGTCATGGCGGCCTTATTCACCACCAGCCGGGTGCTGATATGGGCAATAAGCTCACGCGGCTCCATACCATTCGCCCGCAGGGTATTGCCAGTATCGACGATATCGACAATTTCATCGGCGAGATTCATTAACGGCGCCAGTTCCATAGCGCCATAAAGTTTGATCACCTCAGCCTGAATTCCCTGCTCGGCGTAGTAGCGTCGCGCCACGTTAACAAATTTCGTTGCCACCCGACGCCGGGCACGGGCTGGCAACTGGCCGGTCACACCCGCAGTCATCAACTTACAGCGGGCAATTTCCAAATCCAACGGCTCATAAAGCCCTTCGGCACCGTGCTCAAGCAGCACATCTTTACCTGCGATACCGACATCGGCTGCCCCTAGCTGAACGTAGGTGGGCACGTCGGTGGCACGGATAATCACCAGTTTTACGTCGGGCAAGTTGGTATCAAATAGCAGCTTACGACTTTTGCTTAAATCCTCTGCAGGTGTAATACCCGCATCGGCCAGTAGTGGCAGCGTCTCTTCCAGAATACGGCCCTTCGAGAGGGCTAAAATCAATTGCTTACTCATCGTGTTGCCCAGTGGTTATTAGCATGCAGGGGCTTAGCAGCAGAGACTCAGTAGAAATGGTCTAGCCAGGAATACGGCGAATGCGCGCACCCAGCAGCTGCAATTTCTCTTCGATACACTCGTAGCCACGGTCAATGTGATAGATGCGGTCTACTAGAGTTTCCCCCTCGGCCATCATGGCCGCAATCACCAGCGAAGCCGACGCGCGCAGATCGGTTGCCATTACCGGTGCACCGGAAAGCTTCTCAACCCCCTCAATCAAGGCGGTGTTGCCCTCCAGCACGATATTGGCGCCCATTCGGTTAAGCTCTTGAACATGCATAAAGCGGTTTTCGAAGATCGTCTCGACCACCCGAGAGTGCCCCACGGCCACAGCGTTCATGGCCACGAACTGCGCCTGCATATCGGTTGGGAACGCTGGATAAGGCGCAGTACGAATATTCACCGCCTTAGGACGCTTGCCGTGCATATCCAGGGCGATCCAGTCGTCTCCACTGGTGACTTCCGCACCCGCCTCTTCCAGCTTGGCAATGACCGCGTCCAGGATATCGGCCCGGGTGCGCTTGACCTTCACCCGTCCGCCAGTCATGGCGGCGGCAACTAGAAAGGTGCCTGTCTCGATACGGTCGGGCATGACATCGTGCTCGCAACCGTGCAGTTTTTCGACGCCTTCGATAGTAATGGTGTCAGTGCCTTGACCGCTGATTTTAGCGCCCATTTTGATCAAGCACTCAGCCAAGTCGACAATTTCAGGCTCGCGGGCAGCGTTTTCCAGAACGGTTTTGCCATCGGCTAGGGTCGCCGCCATCAGCAGGTTTTCGGTACCGGTCACTGTCACGGTATCAAAGTAGATAGTTGCCCCTTTTAGACGACCGTCCACCCGCGCGCGGATATAGCCAGCCTCAACACGAATCTCAGCCCCCATGGCTTCTAAACCACGAATGTGTAAATCCACCGGGCGAGAGCCAATGGCGCAACCGCCAGGCAGCGATACATCAGCTTTACCGAAGTGGGCAAGCAGAGGGCCCAACACCAGGATCGAGGCACGCATTTTTTTAACCAGCTCATACGGTGCGTGACACTGAGTCACCTGGGAACCATCCAACTGAATACTCAGCTTTTCGCCCATCACCGGCTCAACGCCCATGCGGCCGAGCAGTTCTAAGGTGGTGGTAATATCCTGCAAGTGCGGCAAGTTACCAATCACCACGGGGCCATCGGCCAACAGGCTGGCACACAAAATAGGCAGCGCCGCATTTTTAGCGCCACTCACCCACACTTCACCGTCTACCGACCCATTGCCGGTAATGATTAATTTATCCATGGGGCGACCGTTATTGAACGTTTTCCGGTGCAGTTTGCCACTGCACCGGGGTAAACGTTTTGATGCTAATAGCGTGGAGCGCACCCGAGGCGATCTCATCGCTCAGCGCAGCGTAGACAAGCTGCTGACGTTTGACCGGAGAGAGACCTTCAAAGGCATCGCCAACCGCAATCACCTGAAAGTTACAGCCTTCACCCTGGATATGGAACTGGCATCCGTCGATACGGGATTCAAGCAGTGCTTTTACCTCGTTGGGTTGCATGGCGCAGAAAACTCCTTTGGGGTCATCGTTATTAATGAACGTAATTGGGTCGACATAATAAAGAAAAGCAGCGCGCTTGGCGATGCCGGTGCGTTAAACGGCCAGAGTAGCCGCAGGCTGATCGATCAAAGCATCCAACTCAGCCAGGGAGGCAAGTCGGCGTAGCGGCGCTGAAAAAAGAATGGCTTGGATATGGATACCGCGCTGCCGACAAACTCGAAGCCATTCAAACAGCACACTAATGGCAGCGCTGCTAGCCTTTTCAACGCGACTAAAATCTAAACTGAGCGAGGTTAGCTCGGTGTGCTTGAGCCATTTAACACCACTGGCGGCCAAATCGGCCGCCAAGGTTACCTCCACATCACCTTCCACCAGCAAGGTAGTGTTTTCTACACTAACCGTTACACTGGGGCGTGAAAACAGCACTGTCACGCATCGCCTCCCTGCTCAAGCTCTTCAACGCCCACTTCAGGTGACCATCCGTCAATAACCGCGTCATAATCACGATTGTTATCGCGCATGGCTTGGTCAAACTGATTGCGGAACGTCAGACCCAGATTAATACCGTTAACGATCACGTTAACCACCCGCCATTCGCCGTCGGAGAGTCTTAGGCTATAGCTTACGGGGTACACCTTGCCGTTATTGGCCACCACTTCCATGGCAACGCTGGCCTGGTCGTCATAGCGCTGAGCCTGCTGGGCATTCAGCACCCGCAGCTCATCATAATCAAACGTCACCAGCCCGCGGGTATAGGTATCAATCAGCGTTTGGCGAAACACATCGACAAAACGACGGCGCTGTTCCGGGGAAGCGTTGCGGAAGTAGTTTCCCATCACGCTGGCCCCGATATAGCGGAAATCCGCCACTTGTTCGAGGTTGCTATCCACTAACGCCTCAAGCTCGCTAAGATTATTGGCGTAATAATCCTTGCGACCTTCGAGTTCCGACATCAGTGACTCAACGTTATCGCGAATCATCGCTTCTGGCGTCTGGGACTGCGCCTGTGACTGCAGTGGCACCATTAACGCTGCCATCATCATTACCACCAATAACCAACGACCCATCATCAAGTTCACTCCATTCATAACCATCATCTCCCCACCCGGTATTGCACTGGGCCCGTTATTACACTGGATTAGTGCCTGCCGTTTGAAACACTAGTTAGTTGCCATATTGGACACAAACTGCTGGATAAGTTCTTCCAGCACCAGCGCCGACTGGGTGTCGCGAATCGTATCGCCATCCTCCAGCATTTCAGGGTCGCCACCCACGCTAAGGCCAATGTACTGCTCACCTAATAAGCCTGCGGTCAGGATCGAGGCAATCGAGTCTTTGGAAAGCTGACCCTCAAGCTCGCTATCCAGGCTAAGAACGACCCGCGCATCGAACCACTGCGTATCCAGCTCAATGGCTTCTACCCGCCCCACTGTCACACCCGCCATGGTGACCCTGGCACGGGGTTTTAAACTACCAATATTGGCGAAGTTGGCCTCTAACTGAAACGACTGCGTGGGCGCTGAGAGCGTCAGTCCACTCACACGTAGGCCGAGGAACACCAGCCCCAGAATGCCCGCCACCATAAACAGGCCCACACCGAACTCCATGGTTTTACTGCGTTTCATGAAACTGCTCCAGCCATTAAAGGCCGCCAAACATAATGGCGGTCAACACAAAATCAAGCCCCAATACTGCAAGCGACGAATACACCACCGTGCGCGTAGTAGCGCGGGAAATGCCTTCAGAAGTGGGCACCAAATCATAACCTTGAAATACCGCGATCCAGGTCACCACCAAAGCAAATACGGCGCTTTTGATCATGCCGTTACCGATATCACTGATAAAGGCTACATTGGCCTGCATGTTGCTCCAGTAAGAGCCCTCGAAGACGCCTAGCCACTCCACGCCCACCAAGTAGCCGCCCCAGATGCCCACGACACTAAACCCAACCGTTAAAATAGGCAGTGACACAAAGCCTGCCCATAGGCGTGGCGCCACCACGCGGCGCAGTGGGTCAACACCGATCATCTCCATGCTGGTGAGCTGCTCTGTCGCTTTCATTAAACCGATCTCGGCGGTGAGCGCAGATCCCGCCCGGCCAGCAAACAGTAGTGCTGCCACCACTGGGGCTAACTCCCTCAATAGCGACAGTGCCACCATTTGTCCCAGCGCCTGCTCAGCCCCGAAATCGACCAAAATGGTATAGCCCTGCAGTGCCAGCACCATGCCGATAAACAGCCCCGACACCAATACAATGGCTAACGAAAGCACGCCAACAAAGTGCATCTGGTGCAACCATAATCGCCAGCCTTCCCGGGAAGGCACGCCGACCACCGACTGGAATAGAAACACGCCCGCGCGACCCAATGCTTCCATTAAGTCGCACCCTCGGCGCCCCAGCCGTGTAACACGCGCGGCGCTATTAGAGAACTTTGACTGCATTAACTCTGCCCTTTATTTACCCTGCATTGGTGCATTTAAGCGCCTTGTGTCACCCACCCCAGCAGTTCTATTTAACCGGAGCCTCGCCCAGAATATCGCGATAAAACGCCTCAGCGGGGTAGTGAAATGGTACCGGGCCATCAGGTTCGCCATGAATAAACTGGCTAACCCGGGGATCTTGATTTGTGTCCAAGGTTTGCGGCGTGCCATGGGCTACCACCTGGCCATCGGCGATCAGATAGAGATAGTCCGCAATGCTCAAGGTCTCCTTGATATCATGGGAGACCACCACCGAGGTTAGCTGCAGCGCTTGATTAAGGCGCTTGATTAGCTGCACCAACACGCCCATAGAGATGGGATCCTGACCAACAAACGGCTCATCATACAGAATCAGTTCTGGATCCAGCGCCACCGCACGAGCCAATGCGACCCGGCGCGCCATCCCTCCGGACAGCTCCGCAGGCGTTAAGTGTCGCGCTCCGCGCAGGCCGACCGCCTGTAGCTTGAGCAACACCAGGTCACGCACCATGGTATCGGGCAAATCCGTATGCACCCGCAGCGGAAAGGCAACGTTTTCAAACACATCCAAATCAGAAAACAGCGCACCACTCTGAAACAGCATTCCCATCCGCTTGCGTAGCGTGAATAGTGCCTTCCGGGACAGTTTATGAACATCACGCCCATCAATGAGTATTCGACCACTCTCCGGGGTTAGCTGGCCGCCGATCAGCTTCAGTAGCGTGGTTTTACCGGTACCACTTGGTCCCATGATCGCGGTTACTTTACCCCGCGGTATGGTCATATTCACGCCACGGAAAATTTCGTGATCACCACGCGAAAAGTAAAGCTCTTCAATTTCTATAAAGGGTGCATCTGTCATGGATCAGTTGACTCTTAACGAGGCGCGACTAAAGCTGTATAGCATACCCTACTTGCGGCTATCGCAATTAGAAAACAGCGTTTCTAAAACATTATCGAACATTGTACTATAACGCTACAAGGCATTACTGCACGAATGGGCTTTCCTATTGTTCAGGGTTATCAAAGTTGCAAAGGCTTGCTTACCCTCGCCTAAACCTGCTCTCGACACTGGTGATGCGGGTATGCCCCCAGGGAGTCGCCTCAATTACTGCCTATTAGAGGTGTCGAGATGTTATTCTTACCGGTTACTACTTGTATATTTTCATTTGTTAAGAGAAAACGCTATGCGCCAGCCTATCGCCCCCTCCAGCCTACTACGTGAAAGCGCACTGCGTACGCTACAAATCGAGCAGGCAGCGATTGGAGGCCTTCAGGCTAAGCTAGACGAAAGCTTTGATCGCGCCTGTGAGCTAATTCTCGCCTGCCAAGGTCGTGTCGTGGTGACCGGTATGGGCAAGTCGGGGCATATTGCTGGCAAGCTAGCGGCGACACTTGCCAGTACCGGCACGCCGGCTTTTTTCGTTCACCCCGGCGAAGCCAGCCATGGCGATCTAGGCATGATTACCCGCGCAGATGTAGTGTTGGCGCTCTCTAACTCGGGCGAAACTGCCGAAGTCACTGCTCTGCTACCACTGCTTAAACGCCTGGGCACACCGCTGGTCAGCATGACGGGGCGGCCCCACTCCACGCTTGCCAAGCACGCTGATGCGCACCTAAACAGTGGCGTCGAGCGTGAGGCTTGCCCGCTCGATCTAGCCCCCACCAGTTCCACCACCGCTGCCCTCGCCCTGGGTGATGCACTGGCGGTTGCGTTACTGGAAGCACGCGGCTTTACCGCTGAAGATTTTGCCCTCTCCCACCCCGGCGGCAGTTTGGGCAAGCGCTTACTGCTACGCGTTAGAGACCTCATGCACGACGGCGCACGCCTGCCCCAAGTCGCATTGGGCAGCCCGCTGCGCGACGCATTACTCGAAATTACCCGGCAAGGGCTTGGCTTTACCTGCGTAGTGGATAGCGAAGGACGATTAGCGGGGGTCTACACCGATGGCGATCTACGCCGCACGCTGGATCAATTCCATAATCTGCGCGACGTGCGCGTTGATGATGTCATGACCCGGCCGGGCAAGCGCATAGGCCCCGATATCCTGGCGGCCGAAGCGGTACGTATCATGGAAGAAAGCCGTATTACCGCGCTAGCGGTGGTTGATGAACAACAGCGCCCAATTGGGGCTCTACATATGCACGACCTGCTCGCCAGCGGCGTTATTTAACCCAGCGGCGCCAACACGACCTGCTTTACGAACTGATTGATATGGAGGTTCTATGACCCTACCTGCCTCGCTACTCGACCGACTCCGCCGTGTACGCCTGCTAGCACTGGATGTTGACGGCGTCCTTACCGATGGGCGCCTCTACTTTCAGGCCGATGGTATCGAAATCAAAGCATTCCACACCCAGGATGGCCACGGGCTAAAGCTTCTCAAACGCGTGGGCGTACATGTCGCGTTGATTACCGGGCGCGACTCCCCCATGGTTAGCCAACGCGCGGCGGCACTCGGCATTGACCATGTTCACCAAGGCTGTGAAGACAAGCTGGCCACACTGCGCGGGCTCTGCCAGCGCCTCGATATTGAACTAGAGCAGGTGGCTTATTGTGGCGACGACCTACCCGACCTAGCGGCTATCAAACGTTGCGGCGTCGGCATTACCGTGCCAAACGCGCCGGACTATATGCATACCCACGCCGACTGGACTACCGAACGCCTGGGTGGCCACGGTGCCGTACGTGAGATCTGCGATACGCTGCTTGAATCTCAAGGACACTGGGGCGCGGTGCTCGACACCTATCTGCACGGCCGCACGTAAATGTTTAAACGCTTTAAAGTACGCCTCTGGTTAGCCGGGCTAGTCATCGCGCTGGGGATTCTGCTGGTATGGCTTGACCCCCGCGGGCCTCAAGACACCAGCATCGATCCCGAAGCACAGGCTCAGGAACCTGGCCACGTGCTGGAAAATGCCGAGATTACCCTATTCGGGGATAACGGCAGTGTCATGCAGTCGCTAAAAACACCGCGCCTTATCCATACCCCGCAGCGCAGCGAAACCTGGACGGAAGAGCCCGAGGCAGTACTGTATGACAGCGAAAACCGTCAGTGGCTGGCCAGCGCCGCTGTAGGCACGCTCAACACCGCTACCCAAGCCCTGCTGCTGTCAGGTTCGGCTCGGCTGTTTGCACCAGATGAAGGCTGGCAGCTAGATACCGAGCTACTGCACTATGATGGCCTCGAGCAGCATGCATGGAGTGACACACCGGTATTGATGCAGCAACCGCCACAGCAAATGAGCGCTTCACATATGGACGTTTGGCTTAACACCAGCCAGGTTCGCTTAACGGATAATGTGCGCGGCACGCACCCCCCGGCCACACAACGCTAATAGGAACCGCCATGAAAGCCATGATTTCCCCAGCCCTGCTCTACACTGCACTGTTCGGTTTAGCGATACCTTTATCAGTGTTAGCCCAAACCAACTCATCTTCCCAACAAGCCCCAGTGGAAGTGGAAGCCGACCGTTTAGATCTTGATCAGCGGGCAGGCACAGCTGTTTATACTGGGGATGTGGACATTCGCCAAGGCGAAATGCAGCTGCGCGGCGAGCGGGTAGAGATCGAACGCAACGACGCGGGCGAACTCTCGACAGCCACCGCTACCGGTGAGCGCGCCTACTTGCGCCATCAAGGCGAAGGGCAAGAAGGCCCCACGGAAGGCTGGGCGCGGCGGATTATTTATCACGTCGCCGAGCGTCGCGTAGAGCTGATCGACCAAGCCGAACTGACCCAGCAAGAGGACACCTTTAGTGGCGGTCGCCTTGAGTATTTTATTGACCGAGAAGTGATTCAAGCGCGCTCTGACGTTGATGGCAGCGAGCCCCAGCGCATACGCATGACCCTTCAGCCTGAACAATAGGGAGCCTAGCTGTGGCCACTGCTGACACTGCGCCGATCAAAACCCTTTATGCCCACCACCTGGCTAAAAGCTACAAACGCCGCCGAGTGGTCAAAGACATCAATCTAGAGATATCCCAAGGCAGTGTCGTTGGCCTTTTGGGCCCCAACGGCGCGGGCAAAACCACCTCATTTTATATGATTGTTGGGCTGGTCAAATCCGACGCTGGCAAGGTGGGTATCGACGATGTGGATTTAACGCGCGCCCCCATGCACGAGCGCGCAGCTGCGGGGATTGGCTATCTACCTCAAGAGGCGTCTATTTTCCGCAAACTCTCGGTTGCCGAGAATATTATGGCGATACTCGAGACCCGCAAAGAGCTTAACCGCAGCGATCGCGAACAGCGCCTGGAAGCGCTACTCGAAGACTTCCATATCACCCATATTCGCGACAACCTGGGCATGAGCCTTTCGGGCGGCGAGCGCAGGCGTGTAGAAATAGCCCGCTCGCTAGCCACAGAGCCCGCTTTTATACTGCTCGATGAGCCTTTTGCGGGCGTTGACCCCATCTCGGTAGGTGAGATTAAAACCATCATTCGTGCACTGAAACAGCGCCATATCGGCGTGCTGATCACCGATCACAACGTGCGTGAAACACTAGACATTTGCGATATCGCCTATATCGTCGGCGATGGGCAAATCATCGCCAGTGGCTCGCCCGCCTCGATTCTCACCAACCAAAAAGTAAGGGATGTGTATTTGGGCGCCGATTTTCGCCTGTAATGTTTTTGCCTTAATCGCCCCTAAATAGCGCTTTAAAACAACTTTACGACCAATGGCATGCTTATTGCACTTGCGCCAAGCACTCACTCGCACTAGGGTGGAGCATTCTGATTAACGAGTGGTTCTCAGATGGTCATGAAAGCTTCTCTCCAACTGCGTATCGGCACACAGCTGACCATGACGCCCCAGTTGCAGCAGGCCATTGCGCTGCTGCAACTCTCTACGCTGGATCTTCGTCAAGAAATTCAGCAGGCCCTCGATGCCAATCCCATGCTGGAGCAGGAAGATGAATTTAGTGAACAGGCTGTCAGCGAGCCTAAGGAAGAAGAGTGGTCAGAGAGCATCCCTACTGAGCTCTCGGTAGATAGCGACTGGTCAGATACCTATCAAGATATGGGAAGCCAGGGGGGCAGCAGCAGCGAAGGCCCCGACTTTGAGCGCCAGGCAGCCGGGCAGAGCCTTCATGGCCACCTGCTGTGGCAACTCGCCATGACCGATTTTAGCGCTCGCGAGCAGCTTGTCGCGGAAAGTTTAATCGACGCGCTAGACGCCAACGGCTACCTGACCCAGCCGCTCAACGACATCCGTGAAGGGCTTCGTGCCCAGGGCATTGACGGGCTAAGCCAACGCGAAGTGGAAACCATTCTACTCAAGCTCCAGCAGTTTGAGCCGACCGGCATATTTGCCCGTGACTTGCGTGAATGCTTGATGCTGCAGCTCGCCGCTCTCCCCGATAATACGCCACTGCTGGTTCCCGCCCGCCGCTTGGTGCGGCAGTTTCTCGAAGCGCTTGGCAAAGACGATATGCGTCTGCTGAAACGCCGTCTAGGGCTCGACGACGAACAGCTGTCCGATGTCATCCTGCTTATTCGCAGCCTAGACCCACGCCCAGGCAGCGCCTACGGCGACACCGATGACAGCTATGTCACCCCCGATCTAGTCGTCCGCCACGATAATGAAGGCTGGCATTTAGAGCTCAACCCCGAGGCCCTGCCACGGCTGCGCATTCAGCCCGACTACGCCAGCTTGATTAAGCGTGCGGATAAAAGCGATGACAACCAGTTTCTCAAAGAGCACTTGCAGGAAGCGCGCTGGTTGATCAAGAGCCTCTCTAGCCGAAACGATACGCTGCTGCGTGTTGGTCGCGAAATCATTACCCGCCAGATTGGCTTTTTAGAGCACGGCGAAGAAGCCATGAAACCACTGATACTGGCCGACATTGCCGAAGCCGTGGAGATGCACGAGTCGACTATTTCACGGGTAACGACGCAAAAATATATCCATACACCCCGTGGTGTGTTTGAACTCAAATACTTTTTCTCAAGCCAGGTGAGCGGTCAAGATGGCGACAGCCACTCCAGCACCGCCATCCGTGCACGACTCAAGAAACTGATTCAAGAGGAGCCGCCCGGCAAGCCGCTTTCAGACAGCCGCTTAGTGACGCTATTAGGCGAAGGAGGGATTCAAGTGGCGCGTCGTACGGTGGCGAAATACCGTGAAGCCATGGGCATTCCCTCTTCCAGTGAACGGCGTCGTTTGCGCTAACTTCGTTAACGTTTCAGGGAAACTCTCGACAAGGGCTTTGCAACGCGGCAAAAAGGGTTACAATCGAAGTACAGTCCGATGGATAAGGAGCACGTCAATGCAAGTAAATATCACTGGTCATCACGTAGAACTGACTGACGCCTTGCGTGACTATGTCAACGAGAAGCTTGAGCGTGTAGAGCGCCATTACGACAATATAACTACGGTGCAAGTCACCTTATCAGTGGAGAAAGAGCGCCAGCAGGCCGCCTGTACGCTGCACGCCGCAGGTGCTGACTTACATGCGGAAGCCCTAGACAGTGATATGTACGCCGCTATCGACGCACTAGCGGACAAAATCGACCGTCAACTCGTTAAACACAAGGAAAAAGCACAAGCTCGCGCCCAAGGCGCCGGTGTGCGTTAATTCAATGACGTTGGAAACCATACTCCCCCCGGAACGCGTTCTGTTCGACGTCCCCGGGGGCAGCAAAAAAAGGGTGCTGGAGTTTTACAGCACCTTTATCGCCCAAAATATCCCCAGCCTGGACAGCCAAGAAGTGTTTAGCCGTTTAATCGGCCGCGAGCGCTTAGGTAGTACGGGTATTGGTAACGGCGTGGCTATTCCTCATGCGCGTAGCCCCCACTGCAACGCCCCTATCGCTGGATTTTTGAAACTGGCTGAAGCGATCGATTTTGACGCTATCGACGGCGACCCGGTAGATCTGGTGTTTGTCCTGTTGGTACCCGAAGAGGCAGATGACACGCATCTCTCACTACTGGGTCAGGTAGCGACCATCATGAATGATGCGGACACGCGCCAGCAACTGCGTAAAGCAGCCAGCCAGCGCGAACTGCTTGAGCTGATTACCGCCAAAATTCGCGAGCAATCAGCGGCCTAAGGGTCTGAAACCCTGTTCAGGGCAGATCACAGCAGGTTATCCGCTCACCACCCTCAACGCAGCTTGATCAAAGCAAAGAGAGACTCTATGCAACTGGTGATCATTAGCGGCCGCTCCGGGTCAGGTAAATCTATCGCCTTGCAAGCGCTGGAAGATCTTGGCTACTACGCGATTGATAACCTCCCAGCTATGTTGCTGGGGTCGTTGGTGGATGAACTGCGTGACCAGGGCGACCGAGCACATTTAGCGGTGAGTATTGATGCCCGCAATTTGCCGGGAGCTCTGGAGCGCCTGCCCTCTTTATTAGACGAGTTGCGCCAGCGTAAAATCGTCTTTCAAGTTATTTACCTGACCACCGATGCGCGCATACTGCTTGAGCGTTACTCAGCAACGCGTCGCCGTCATCCGCTGACCCGCGATAGCGAAATGACGCTGGAAGAGGCGATCAATAAAGAAGAGACGACGCTAGAGGATATTCGCGATCTGGCCGATCTATTGATCGATACATCACGATTATCGGTGCACGATTTACGCCGTCGCATTACCGACCAAGTAGCCCATCAGCGGCGCGACAAGCTGACGCTAACGCTGGAATCGTTTGGGTATAAACGCGGCGTACCGTTAGACGCCGACCTGGTCTTCGATGTGCGCTGCCTGCCAAATCCGTACTGGGATCCAACGCTGCGCCAGTTCACTGGCCGCGACGCGGAAATCGTGGCTTTTTTGAACAGCTATCCGATTGTTGATGCCATGAGCGACGACATCTTGGCCTGGCTAGAGCGTTGGCTACCCGCTTACCAGAATAGCCAACGTAGCTACATGACTATCGCGATTGGCTGTACTGGTGGCCAGCACCGCTCGGTCTATATGGCCGAGAAGTTAGCGGAAAAATTGACTCCTAGCATGGGCGAAGTTCAACTTCGCCACCGCGAACTGGGTCTGCACTACACCATAAGCGAACAGTTGGCCGCTCCCCTCGTCAGCGCTTCCACACCTAACGAGCGGCCAGAGACCTCTTAAGCGCGTCTATCCATTAATGACACCACTCGGCGAAAAGGAACCAGGGTGCCAGAACGCATACTTACACTTACCAATCAACGCGGGCTACACGCTCGCGCGGCGACAAAACTGGTCAAATGCGGCCAACAGTTCACGGCAAAAATACGCGTTTACAAACAGCAACAGGCCGCCGACGCCGCCAATATCATGTCACTGCTGATGCTTGCCGCACCTTGTGGCACCGAGCTTAGAATCACCGCCGAAGGCGATGACGCCGAACAGGCGCTTGAAGCGATTCAAGCGCTGTTCGACGCCCGCTTTGAGGAGGATCAGTAAGCCGCCGCTTGGCTTGTTAGTCCCCCGCCACGGTCATGGCATCAATCAACCAGCTACCCGTGTGAACACTGCCACGGGTATCAGTGTCATCGCCAATACCTACTAAGCCAGCAAACATCCGCTCCAGGTTTCCGGCAATGGTGAACTCTTCGACCGGGTACTGCACCTTTCCATTTTCGACCCAAAAACCTGCTGCACCGCGGGAATAGTCACCGGTCACACCGTTGACACCTTGGCCCATCAACTCAGTCACCCAAATACCCCGCCCCATCTCTTGCAACAAGCTTTCGCGTGATTGCAGTGGCGTTGCTAAACGCACGTTACGTGCCCCACCGGCATTGCCCGTGGTTTGCATATCGAGACGACGAGCGCTGTAAGAAGAGAGCATATAGCTGGCAATGCGTCCCTGATCGATAAAGCGATTATTGCGCGTTTGCACGCCCTCGCCATCAAACGGTGAGCTTGCCGTAGCGCCAATCTCCATTGGCCGCTCTTCAAGACTAAACCAGTCGGGAAACAATGGTGTACCGAGCCGGTCGCACAAAAACGAGGCCTGCCGGTAAAGCGCACCACCGGCTAACCCACCGAGCAGGTGGCCAATCAAGCCACTGGCCAACGATGGGTCAAACAGCACCGGAAAGGTGCCCGTTGGCGGCCGTTTAGCACCTAGCCTGCGCAGCGTACGCATCGCGGCTTCGCGCCCCACCTCAGCGGGGTCACGTAGCGCCTTGGGGTCACGGGCAGAGGTGTAGTCATAATCACGCTGCATACCGCTCGCGTCTTGGGCAATCAGCATGCAAGAAAGAGAGTGACTACTGCCCTTTTGGGTACCTAAAAAGCCGTGGCTATTGGCGTAAACGCGCACCCCTTCGCCACTGGAGAGAGACGCGCCATCTGACTGTGAGATGCCGTCAACGTCTCGCCCCGCCTGCTCGCAGGCAAGCGCTAACTCAATCGCCTCATCCGTTGTGAGCGCCCAGGGGTAGTGCACTTTTAGATCGGGCAACTCAGTAGCCATAAGGGAGGCATCGGCCAACCCTGCGGCCGGGTCTTCGCCGGTATAGCGGGCAATCGCCAGCGCTTTCTCTACGGCTGCCTGGATCGAGGCACTGCTGGCATCAGTGGATGAAGCGCTGCCTTTACGTTGACCCACGTATAGCGTGACGGCAATGCCTTGGTCACGGGATAACTCAACCGTTTCAACTTCGCCCAGGCGTACGCTAACGCCTATACCCTGATCGACGCTTGCGCCTACTTCGGCAGCATCCGCGCCCAAGCGCTTCGCCAGCGCTAACGCCTCTTCGGCGCGCGCGGTCAATAGCGACTGCTGCGCGGATGCATCAAATGCCTGTGCCATATGGCCTCCTATTTCAACCGAATGCCTCTCAACCAAAGTCTTGCAAGAGAGTGTCATCGGCGAATCAATGTTGTACTCGCAGCTGGTATAATGCCGCCACGAATCTTGTCTGTGAGTCACACTATGCGTAAGCAACGTCCCGATCCCGTTGAAGTAGAAGAACAGGAAGAACGCCCTAGCAAGTCGCAACTCAAACGCGAAATGCATGCCTTACAGGCACTTGGGGAAACCTTAATCGCCATGCGACCGGCGGAACGCGCCCGTTTCCCCCTCTCTGACGATATGCTACGCGCTATCGAGGAAACCTCGCGTATTCGCTCCCATGAAGGTCGCCGCCGCCATATGCAGTATGTCGGTAAGCTGATCCGTAAAGAGGATCTTACCGCCATTCAAGCCGTGTTCGACTCCATCGACCAGGAGCAAAAGCAGCGCGACCACGCGTTCCACCGACTGGAAAAATGGCGGGAACGCTTAATTGACGAGGGCGATGCGGCAGTTGACCTGTTTATGGCGGAGCACCCCGACGCCGATCGCCAGACACTGCGTCAATTGATTCGCAACGCCCAGCGGGAACGCGAACAGGGCAAACCGCCGACCAGCTCGCGCAAGCTCTTCAAACACCTGCGCGAAACCCTCGCACTTTAAAAACAGCCTCTTTAAGACGGTTTTTCAAGACCGCCTATCAAGACTGCGTGCCGCCGACGGTCAGCTCATCCAATTTCAGGGTGGGCTGGCCCACACCCACCGGCACGCCCTGCCCTTCTTTACCACACACGCCAATGCCGGTATCCAGCGCCATATCATGGCCAATCATGGAAACACGCTGCATCGCTTCCGGCCCGTTACCAATCAAGGTGGCGCCTTTCACCGGCACCGTCACCTTACCGTCTTCAATCAAGTAGGCTTCGCTGGCAGAGAACACAAATTTGCCAGAGGTGATATCCACCTGCCCGCCCCCAAAGCTCACCGCGTAAATACCGCGCTTAACGCTTTTGATAATATCGCTGGGCTCATCTTGGCCCGCAAGCATGACCGTATTCGTCATGCGCGGCATCGGCAGGTGGGCAAAGGATTCGCGTCGCGCATTGCCTGTGGGAGCCATACCCATTAAGCGGGCATTGAGTTTGTCCTGCATATAGCCGGTCAAAATGCCGTCTTCGATAAGCGGCGTGTATTGGCCCGGCGTGCCCTCGTCATCCACGCTCATCGAGCCACGGCAATCCGATAGTGTCGCATCATCGACAATCGTCACGCCTTTTGCGGCCACGCGCTCGCCCATTTTGCCAGCAAAAGCGGAACTGCCCTTACGGTTGAAATCCCCTTCCAAACCATGGCCGACGGCTTCATGAAGCAAAATTCCCGGCCACCCCGACGCCAGCACCACAGGCATTTGCCCCGCGGGCGCATCGACGGCTTCCAGGTTGACCAGTGCCTGACGCACCGCCTCTTTGGCGTACTGCTCGGCAACTTGGTCATCGCGCAGCTTGGCCATGGAGTAACGGCCACCGCCGCCCGCACTGCCACGCTCACGACGACCATTTTTAACCGCGATAACGCTGACATTAAAGCGCACCAGCGGGCGAATATCCGCCGCCAAGGTGCCATCGCTTGCCCGCACCAGCACTACTTCGTAGGTACCTGAAAGAGAAGCACTCACTTGACTGATGCTCGGGTCTGCAGCACGCGCGATTTTGTCAGCCTGTTTTAGCATGGCGACTTTGTCTTCCGCGCTTAGCCCGGCCAGGGGGTCGATTCCCGCATAGCGCGACATGGCGGATACCGGGCGCACCAACTGTCCAGGCAGACGTTGACCGCTGCGGACGATGCCTGCCGCCGTGCGGCCGGTGTCCATTAGCGCATCGGCCGTTATTTGGTTGGAGTAGGCAAAGCCAGTCTTTTCACCTGCCAGTGAGCGTACGCCGACGCCACCGTCAATATTGTAGCTGGCCTCTTTTACCTCTCCATCCTCCAGTACCCAGCCCTCTTGCCAGGTACGCTGGAAATAGAGATCGGCATAGTCAATGCCCGCGCCCATGGCGTAGCCCAACCCCGTTTCCAGAGCCTCTAAATCGAGCCCTCCGGGGGTCAACAGAATGGCAGCGGCCGTATCTACATCACTTTTATATGCGGTCATTGGGGGCCTTCTAAAGTAACCTGCGGCGAAGTCCAAGGGCCTCGCACGCGATAATGGAGTGTCGTGGCGCGATCTAAGGCGTCGCCAAACAGCTGGTCAGCAAGGAACAGCGCGCCACCCACGATGGGTGCGCCAACGGCAATCGCCGCGATCGGTAAACTTTGCGTCACTGGTAGTGTGACGCCAAGCCGCTGGTCAAGTTCACGCGTCACCAGGTTGACACTGCCGGTAAGCGTTAGGGTGGTGGCCGGAGTATCAATTTGCAATGGCCCGCGCAGCGTCAGCAACTCACCAGTAACATCAGCCGTCCCCTTAACACGGTCAAATGCCGTGCCGCGGCCGGTAACGTCGGAAAAATCCAAGCGTAGACGACGTAAAATATTATCGAAATTGAGCAAGCCAATTAAGCGCGCAGGTGCCGATTCCAGAGTGACAAAGCGGCCATCACGAATGTCGGTACTGATATAGCCATCTGAGCGGCTTAACTCCAACTGCCAGGGCGCCCCCGGCCAATCAAGCGAAGCAGCCACATCGGTACTTCGGCTACGCATGGCCACCGGTTGGTCAAGACGCTCAAGGGCGGTGCCGATGTCGCCACCCTGAATCGTAATGTCCGCACGGGTATGACTGGAAACAGCGTCCCCCTCCCAGTAAAGCTCACCTCGCGCAGAGAGCTGACCCAGGGTTAAGCCAACGGGGGTAAGCGAAAAACGCTCGCCGTCAGTTTTCCAGTAAGCAGTCAAAGGGCCGAAGCGGCGCGGCCCCATAGCAATTTCGGCTAAGCGTAATCGTCCATTGGGCACATCGGCTAGCCAATCAGGAATGGCCACAGGCACCTTGCGCTGGGTGTCGACCGTTTCCATCCAGGAGTCTGGCATCGGAGCATCGCTGTCGTGTTCAACATTGGCTAACGCCAGCAAGCGATCAAGCGCCAGCGCTTCAATGGCCACATCTAACGGTTGCGGTGATTGAGCATCGTACAGTAAATGCCCAGTGACCAGATTACCGCTTAGCCCCAAATCGATCCGGCCATCGTTCACGCCTCCCGACGCGTTAAGGCTGCCTAAACACTCCCTTTGGTAAACCACACAGGGTGTGGCTAACGAGACCGCCAACGGTATTTGAGTACCTCCACCCGACGCACTGAGCAACCCGCTGGGCATTAGCGGTGAAATCGCCTGCTGCCACGCTAGCGGGTCAATGCGAGGTAGGGCAGCATCGATACTAACCCCTGGCTGGGAGGGCCAGTCGGGCAGGCGCACCGCCTGGCTGCCTAAATTTAGCGTCCCGGCAAGCGAGCCATTAAGCTGTTGCAGTCGTGCAGAAGCGATATCGGCTAGGCGGCTTTCGATACGTTTTGTGTCCATATCGGCGGTTAATGTCCAGGGCCAGGCCTGCTGTGGCGATTTTGCAAAGGGCTCGGGAAGATGACTGGTGACGCCGACTAAACGACTCTCCAAGCGCAGGATGGGCGTTGGCGTTAGGGCGACACTGCCCTGCCACTCTAGCGGTCCTTCTAGCGGCATACGCCCTTGACTATCCAACCCTGCAAGCCCAAAAAGCGCCCCAGTGGCGACACTCCCCTGCAGCTGTATGTCGTTGCGTTGAGTATCAATATCAGCGTTGATAGGGCCTCCCAGCAACTGCCCACTAACCTCACCGACGAGACCTGAACTCTTCCCGTTTTGAAGCCAGGCGAGATCCCCCTCAACCGATTGAAGACGTAGATCGAGCGGTTTATACACCACTTCCGGAAAGCGTGGCCGAGCATTGATTTCCAGTTGCAGCGCTTCAGGGTTTGCCAACGGCAACGACAACGCAATATCGCCGTTAACGCCACCCGTTACGCGCAAATCACTTAGTGGGGAAAGATCAATCTCGGGCATTGCCTGTAAAAATGATATCAGCGCTGGCCCATCCGATGTTAACTGCCCCGAAAGGTTGAGCGTCTCATCCTCCATCACCACCTCACCCTCTGAAGCAGTGATGCCATGGCTCTGAGCGTTATCAATTTCAGCTTCTAACACTCTGTTTTGCCACTTTAAACGCCCCTCGACGTCGTCAAGACGTGGCCAGCCTGGCGCAATCGGCAAATGTCCTTGGGTCACCGCCAGAGCGAGCGTTGCAGTAAAGTCGTTGGCGGTCGCCCCTTCGCCTAACGGTTGGCTAAGCTGTAGGGAGCCCTCGCTCACGTAGCCACCAATATCATTAAGCAGCCATTCGCGAAGCTCGTCATCCATGACGCTGAGCGGCAACCACTGGGCCAGCGGACGCTCAACAGCATCCACGTCACTGAAATTGAGGTCTAAACCAAAATGCCCGCGCTGATTACCCGTCACCAAACCAAAGCCGCCCGCTATCTGGGCGCCGTCCCAGTCGACGCTTAGGCGCTTGCCACTCACCATGGTATTGGGGCCGTCGTATACCCACTCCACTTCCCCTTCAGCACGTCGCAGTTGCATGGGAGCGGCAAAAAACTCAGGAAAGTAGAGGGTGCTTTCACCGTTGCTGCTAAACAGCACGCGGCCGCGTAAATCCCGCGCCTGTACCCAGGCATCCAGCGGGCCTCCGCCCGGTGCCTGCTGCCACGGTGAGACCTCCACGCCGGTTAGCGCCGCATCCACTCCCCAGTGGCCATCCTGCTGCCCCACGTGCAAACCCTCGACTTGCCCACGGGGAGCGAGGGTTTGTAATACCCGGGTGACGGATTCAGGGAGCAATACGTAGTCACGCCAAGCGGTCAGCGAGGCAAGCTCAAAGGCGCTGGTGCGCACTTCCCACTGTCCTGGTTGGTGGGTGGCATGCCAGTGGCGTGGCAACGCTGGCCCAACGTTACCTCCAGGGGGCTGGGCCCACTCAACGCTCTCCGCGTCGCCGCTTAGCCACGCCTCACCACCTTCGCCGTCGCGCTGCCACAGGCCATTAGCCTTAATATCTCTTAACACCGCGTACTGAACCTGGTGGCGAAGCGTCAACTGTGGAACGTCGACGGCAACACGAGCTTCCTCAAGGCGCCCGGTGGTCCAACGCCCCCATAGCCGCGCACTGCCCCCGGCTTGCTCTAAATAGGCGGCATGATCAGGTCGAAACATATCCGCCAGAACCACTAACTGATCAAGCTGAATATCCAACTGCAGTGCTGCCGAAAAATCGCTAAAACCTCGTCGGCCGGGCTGCATTTCGACCTTCATTTCCGCCGCAGGAAGGTCTATATCGCGAGCCTGCTCTAACGATGGGGCAATATTGATGGCGCCCTCTAACCTTGTGCGCCGCTCATCACCGGTCAGCAGCAGTGTCTGAGCATGCAGCATCACGGTGTCGTCTTTGCCGTGCAGTACAACCCGCGTGTCATCCACCCACAGGCGTTGGCGTAGAATCAAGCCCGCCCAGCTATCAATTGTGGCCAGATCCACATCGGGTTCTGCCGCCATCAATAGCGGTAACTCCGCAGGCTCAGGCCACTGTAAAGACCTCCCCGAACCTTGATAGAGGTGAACCTGTGTACCACTGATACGCGCATCACTAAAAATCGGTGCCAGATTGGCAAACGACGCCCAGGTATCTAAGCGCAGTCCCGCATGCTCAAGGGAAAAGAGTGCTTGGCCATCGGGGGTTTCCGCGTTCACCCCGTCAAGCCGTAGCAGTAGATCGCTACGCGCTAGCGATAGCGATAAGCGATCGATGGTCACCGGCACGCCAATGCGCGCCTCGAGTAACGCTTCAATGTGGGGGGTAAGGGCATCGGATTGGCTGATCGCTAGACGCAGCAGCAACAGCAGCACAGCCGCGCTGCCCAAAAGCCAGGCCGCTATCAGCAAACTCCAACGCACCAGCGAACGAGTCAGCATGGTTACATCAGCACAATATCGTACTGCTCTTGGGAGTAGTGTTGCTCAACCTGAAAACGGATCGTTTTATTGATAAACGTCTCCAGGTCAGCCACTGCCGCTGACTCTTCATCTAGTAAGCGGTCAACAACGGGCTGCGATGCAAGCACCATATAAGTTTCAGCACTGTAGGCACGCTCTTCGCGCAGAATTTCACGGAAAATTTCGTAGCAGACAGTCTCAGGCGTTTTAAGTGTGCCCCGGCCACTACAGGTGGGGCATGCTTCGCAGAGCGTTTGCTCCAGGCTCTCCCGGGTGCGCTTGCGGGTAAGCTGAACCAAGCCAAGCTCGGTGACACCGGTACACTTGGTTTTAGCGTGGTCGCGCTCTAAGGCTTTTTCCAATACTCGCAACACTTGCCGCTGATGCTCAACATCGCTCATATCGATAAAGTCGATAATGATGATGCCGCCCAGGTTGCGCAACCGAAGTTGGCGGGCAATCGCCGTGGCCGCCTCAAGGTTGGTTTTGAAAATGGTCTCTTCAAGGTTGCGGTGACCTACATAGCCGCCGGTATTAACATCAATGGTGGTCATTGCCTCGGTGGGGTCAATCACCAGATAGCCACCGGATTTCAGCTGCACCTTGCGACCCAAGGCTTTCTGGATCTCATCCTCGACACTGTAGAGATCAAAGATGGGGCGCTCACCTGGGTAGTACTCAATCCGCTCAACGGCATCGGGCATAAACTCTTCGGCAAACTCGACCAGTTTGACGAAGTTTTCCCGCGAATCGATACGCACTTTTTCAATATCGTCGCGCATTACGTCGCGCAGAGTGCGCATAAAGAGCGGCAAATCATCATAAATGACGCTTTGTGGCGTCGCGGTGACTTTACGCTCACTCACCTTACGCCACAGCCGCAACAGAAAGTGCATATCGCCTTTTAGCTCTTCGTCACCTACGCCTTCCGCGGCAGTTCGGACAATAAAGCCACCCGTCACTTCCAGCGTCTGCTCCGCCACGCTGTTATCCAGCAGGGCTTTTAAACGCTCGCGTTCACGCTCATCCTCGATGCGCTGCGAAACGCCGTGATGCGGCGAGTCGGGCATATACACCAAATAGCGGGAAGGGATCGAGAGGTGCGTGGTTAAGCGCGCACCTTTACTTCCAATAGGGTCTTTGGTCGCTTGCACCACCAACGCCTGACCTTCATGAAGCAACTGGCCGATGGTCTGCTGCTCATCGAGCGGCGTGCCGGGTGGCATCACTTCGTGGGCATGAATAAATGCCGCCCGCTCTAAGCCAATATCAACAAAGGCAGCCTGCATACCAGGCAACACACGCACTACTTTGCCTTTGTAGATATTGCCCACGATGCCACGCCGACGGGAACGCTCGATCAGTGCCTCTTGCAAAACGCCATTTTCAACCAGCGCGACGCGGGTTTCCATTGGCGTTAAATTGATGAGAACTTCACCGCTCATGCAAAATTCCTTGTTGGTTGACGTATTCCTTGCCAGCGATACAGGCGGCGTTGCCCTCTATATCTAGAGAATTAAACGCGCTGCCAGATAGGAACTCCCTGTCGGCATAGCAAGTGCGTCGTCTCATACAGCGGTAGCCCTACCACTGCTGAGTGACTGCCTTGAATCTGTTTTACAAATATGGCGGCTAACCCCTGTATTGCGTAGCCACCAGCCTTATCAGCAGGTTCACCCGTGCGCCAATAGGCAACGATTTCATCAGCGCTTATCTCACGCATTGTCACCTGAGTAGTCACGCAGGAGGAGAGCATACCTTCTGGCCCACTTATCGCCACAGCGGTAAGCACCTCGTGGCACCGCCCCGAAAGCAGCCGCAGCATCTCGGCGCCCTCCTCAGCATTCGCTGGTTTACCTAGGATACGCCCATCGACCACCACAGCGGTATCTGAACCTAGGATAGGCAAGTGGGTAAAAGGGGCTGCTGCCTCGGCTTTGGCAACTGCTAAGCGCTGCACATACGCTTGAGCCGACTCACCCACCTGCGGAGTCTCATCAATATCACAAGGGTGAACCGCGACCGGCACACCAATGGATGCCAGCAAAGCTCGACGGCGTGGAGAGGCAGACGCTAAACACAAAACAGGCGCAGTCATGAAGCGGCCAACCGACGTTCTAATGCTTGAAACATCGTCGCTAGCCATGGCCATAGCAACGCACTGATCAGCGCGGGAATCAAAAAGGCTAAATGAATCGAAAAATCACCCACGATAGTGCGTAGCCATTGAGCGACTAGCTGCATCAAGCCCAACAGCACCAGCACCAGCGCTGATTGCTGTACTAGTGAATAAGCACGGAAGCGGGGATAGACCAGCGCACACAAGAAGGCCAGCAGTGCATAAATAAGCGCATGCTGGCCCAGCACGGTGCCTTCAATTAAATCCATCAAAATCCCCAGCACAAAGCCATGAAAAACGCCGACTCTGTCGGGTGTGCGCATACACCAGTAGATCAGCATCAGCCCTAACCACTCGGGGCGATATACCTGCCAGCCATCGGCCAGCGGCATCACCTGCAAGCAAAGAGCCAAGACCAAACTAAACCAAATAATCACTAGCGGAACAATCGGTGCTCGTGGCATCAGGGCACCTCTTGAGATGATGCATTTGAGTCGCGCAACGCATTGTTGGGGCTTGTTGAAAGCTGGAGTGAAGAGCGCAAGGCCTCTGCGGAGATATCCAGCGTCTCATCCCAGGCATGTTCTTCTACCTCCTCTCGCGGGGGCGGAAAAAGTAGCAAGAAATGACGCGAGCGCTGCAGTTGAGCCATCGGTTCGGCCGTCACGCGAGCAAAAGGCTGCCCCGGATCGTGAAACACCTCGGTGACTCGCGCCACGGGGTAACCCGGAGGAAAGCGTCCAGCCAAGCCCGATGTGGTCAGTAAATCACCTTCACGGATATCAGCCGTATCAGGTACGTGCATCACATTAACGCTGCTGTAACGCCCCGCCCCTTGGACGATAAAACGTAAGCCATTGCGGTTTAACTGAACCGGCAACGCATGACTGGCATCAGCTAACAGCAGTACCCGACTTGAGTAGGCAGAGACCGCGGTAATTTGCCCCACCAAGCCCGAGGCATCAATCACCGGCTGCCCCACGTAGGTGCCATTGCGATGGCCGCGATTAATCACCATCTGATGACTAAAGGGGTCGTTATCAAGCGACAACAGTTCGGCGGTGATATAAGGAATATCACGCCGCTTCGCGGCTTTTAGCAATTCGCGCAGCTCGCTGTTTTCCGCGGTCAAATTCGCCATTCGCTGACCACGATGGGAAAGGGTGAGAATCTGCTCACGCAGGCGACGGTTTTCATCCACCAACGCCTGCTGATCGGAGAGCGCAAGCGACCCCCAATTCAACAGGTCGCTAGGCACACTGACGACCCATTGAATAGGAGCAACGACCATCGACATTTGCGCGCGCACTTTCTCCATACGCGTGAAATGCTGGTCGACAAACATCAATGCACTGGCGGCCAAGACGCAAAAAAACAGCCGGTAGCCCGGCAGTGGCCCGTGCGAAAACAGCGGTTTAATAGGCAATCCCCCCGCAATTAACCGCTGCGATTAGTCGCTCGACAGCAACTCAAAGGTGTGCTGATCAATCATCTCCAGCGCCTTACCACCGCCGCGAGCAACGCAGGTCAACGGGTCTTCGGCAACAATTACTGGCAACCCTGTCTCTTCAGCGATCAGCTTGTCCAGGTCGCGCAACAGCGCCCCACCGCCCGTTAGCACCAAGCCTCGCTCAGCGATGTCGGATGCCAACTCAGGCGGTGACTGCTCAAGGGCGCTCTTAATTGCGGCCACGATAGAACCCAGGGTTTCTTGCAATGCTTCCAGGGTTTCGTGGGAATTGAGCGTGAAGCTGCGTGGAATGCCTTCGGCCAGATTACGACCGCGCACGTCAATTTCGCGCAGTTCGCCACCGGGGTAGGCGCAACCAATCTCTTCCTTGATGCGCTCGGCTGTCGCTTCGCCTATCAGGCTGCCGTAGTGACGACGTACATAGGCGGTAATGGCCTCATCAAAGCGGTCGCCGCCCACCCGAATCGATTCGGAGTAGACCACGCCGTTGAGTGAAATAATCGCGATTTCAGTGGTACCACCACCGATATCCACCACCATCGACCCCTGCGCTTCATCAACCGGAAGGCCAGCGCCAATTGCCGCCGCCATGGGTTCTTCGATCAAGAACACCTCGCGGGCACCTGCCCCTTCGGCAGACTCACGAATCGCCCGACGTTCTACTTGTGTTGACATGCAAGGAACGCATACCAGAACGCGTGGACTGGGGGTTAAGAAGGTGCTTTGGTGAACTTTACGGATAAAGTGCTGAAGCATCTGCTCGGTGACGGTGAAGTCGGCAATAACGCCATCTTTCATCGGCCGAATCGCGGTAATATTGCCGGGCGTACGCCCCAGCATTCGCTTGGCATCAGTACCAACTGCCGCGACGCTGCGCATATTGCCAGACTGGCGGATAGCAACCACGGACGGCTCATCGAGCACGATACCGCGACCGCGAACATAAATCAGTGTGTTGGCCGTACCCAAGTCGATCGATAGATCGCTGGAAAACAGCCCCCTCAAACGTTTAAACATGGATGTTGTTACCTAGTGCAGACCGGGAACCCTGTGCGGATGCAAACGGTATCACCGCAACCCCCTGGCAGCAAGCACGAGTCACGCCTAACACTGCCCGTTAAGGCCAAGATGTGGTACCTTTTGCGGCTATTTTCCACGTCTGCAACACAAGACGTTTTTTTGATATCGGTATGTATACCGCTTAAAGCCGATTATGTTCCATCACGTTTATGAGGAAATATCGATCATGGCGCTTGAAGAATCTCATGTGCGCCGGGCCGCTCACTTGGCCCGACTCGCTGTCAGCGATGACCAAGCCAGCGGCTTTGTAGACGACCTAAGCCGGATTCTGGACATGGTCGACCAGCTACAAAGCCTCGATACTGAAGGCGTTACGCCGCTCGCCCATCCGCTAGATGCGACCCAGCGACTGCGCGCCGATGAAGTGACGGAAACCAACCAGCGCGACACGTTTCAGCGCTGTGCTCCGGCAGTGGAAAATGGCCTGTATCTCGTGCCCCGCGTCGTTGAATAAGTACGCTGAGTAACAACGCACGAATATTTAATCAAGCCACCACTATTGCCTCTTTTTTTCTCCCCTGAACGGAGCTTCTGGGTCATGTACGAGAAAACCTTAACGCAACTCGCCGCCGCGCTAAAAAGCGGTGAGTTCTCAAGCCGCGAGCTGACCGCTCACTATTTGCAGCGTATCGAACAGGCTGACGGCAAGCTGAATAGTTTTATCAGCGTGACCGCCGAGCAAGCGCTGAAACAGGCTGAAGTAGCCGACAACGCCCGAGCGGCGGGCAACGCCGGGCCGCTGGCAGGCATTCCCCTAGCGCTCAAAGATATTTTTTGCACCCAGGGCGTGAAAACCAGCTGCGGTTCAAAAATGCTGGATAATTTTATCGCCCCCTACAACGCCACAGTGGTTGAAAAGCTCAACGCGGCGGGCACGATCAGCCTGGGCAAAACCAATATGGACGAGTTCGCCATGGGCTCCTCCAACGAAAACAGCTACTACGGCCCGGTCAAAAATCCCTGGGATCTGACAGCGGTGCCCGGCGGCAGCTCCGGCGGCAGCGCAGCAGCAGTCGCGGCTGGTTTGGTGCCCGCCGCCATGGGTACCGACACCGGCGGCTCGATTCGCCAGCCCGCGGCATTTTGTGGCATCACCGGTTTAAAGCCCACCTATGGTCGTGTGTCGCGCTTCGGCATTATTGCCTACGCCTCAAGCCTTGATCAGGCTGGCCCCATGGCGCGCAGCGCCGAAGATTGCGCCCACCTACTGGGTGTTATTGCGGGCCATGACGGCCGCGATTCCACCAGCGTTGCCCGCGGCGTACCCGACTATGTGGAAGGCCTCAATGCCCCCCTTTCGGGCCTCAAGATCGGGCTTCCCAAAGAGTATTTCGGCGATGGTTTAGACCCTGATGTCGAAAAAGCCGTCCGTGAGGCGGTAAAAGTTTACGAATCCCTAGGCGCGACGGTTCGTGAGGTCAGCCTACCGCATACCCACTATGCGATTCCGGCCTACTACGTGATCGCCCCCGCGGAAGCCTCTTCCAACCTGTCCCGCTACGACGGTGTGCGTTTTGGTCACCGCTGCGACAATCCCAGCGATTTGATCGATCTCTACACACGTTCGCGGGCTGAAGGCTTCGGCGAAGAAGTTAAACGACGCATCCTGATCGGCACTCACACGCTCTCTGAAGGCTTCTTTGACGCCTACTACACCAAAGCCCAGCAGGTGCGCCGTTTGATCCGTCAGGACTTCCTGGACGCCTTTGAAGACGTCGACGTGCTGATGGGCCCCGCCTCGCCTACCCCCGCGTTTGACCTGGGTGCCAAAAAAGATCCGGTGTCGATGTACCTGCAGGATATCTACACTATCGCGGTGAACCTAGCGGGCATTCCCGGCATCAGCGTGCCGGCGGGTTTGGCCGGTGGCCGCCCCGTTGGTCTCCAGATTCTGGGCACCCACTTTGCCGAAGCGCAGCTGCTTAACGTCGCTCACCAGTTTCAGCAAGCGACCGACTGGCACTTACAACGTCCTGCCTTTGCCGAGGAGTACGCCTAATGCAATGGGAAACCGTGATTGGGCTTGAAGTCCACGTTCAGCTCGCAACGCGTTCAAAAATCTTTTCCGGTGCCTCAACGGCGTTTGGCGCCGAGCCAAACACCCAGGCCTGCGCGGTGGATTTAGGCCTACCTGGCGTGCTGCCAGTGCTCAATGAGCAGGCCGTGGCCATGGCCGTGCAGTTTGGCCTGGCGGTGCATGCGGATATCGCCGAAGTCTCGGTGTTTGACCGTAAAAATTACTTCTACCCCGACCTGCCCAAGGGTTATCAAACCAGCCAGATGTACCATCCCATCGTCGGCCCTGGCGATGTTGAGATTACGCTGGAAGATGGCAGCACCAAGCGTATCCGCATTCACCATGCCCACCTTGAGGAAGATGCCGGTAAATCGCTGCATGAAGATTTTCACGGCATGACCGGTATCGACTTGAACCGTGCTGGCACGCCGCTACTGGAGATCGTCTCCGAGCCGGATATGCGTAGCGCCAAAGAGGCCGCGGCGTATCTCAAAGCGATTCACTCGATCGTTACTTACCTGGGCATTTCCGACGGCAATATGGCGGAAGGCTCCATGCGTTGCGACGTTAACGTCTCGGTACGCCCCAAAGGTCAGGAAGCCTTTGGCACCCGCGCTGAGATTAAAAACGTTAACTCTTTCCGTTTTGTCGAGCGCGCCATTGCCTTTGAGGTTGAGCGACAAATTGAGCTGATCGAAGATGGCGGCAGCGTGGTTCAAGAAACCCGCTTGTTTGACCCAGACCGTGATGAAACCCGCAGCATGCGTACCAAGGAGGAGGCCAACGACTACCGTTACTTCCCCTGCCCTGACCTGCTGCCGGTGGTGCTTGACCAAGCTTATCTTGACCACCTGCGTGGCCAGTTGCCCGAGCTGCCAGCAGATAAGCGTGAGCGCTTCCAGAACGAGCTGGGTCTGTCTGCTTATGACGCCAATGTCATCTCCGCCAGTCGCGATATGGCCGAATTCTTTGAAGCGGTGCATAGCGAGTGCGGCGATGCCAAGCAGGCAGCTAACTGGGTACAGGGTGAACTTTCCGGGGCACTTAACCGCGAAAACCTGAGCATTGCCAATAGCCCGATCTCAGCGCGCCAGCTAGGCGAGCTGATCAGCCGCGTACTGGATGACACCATTAACGGCAAAGCCGCTAAAGAGGTTTTTCAGGCGCTGTGGAACGGTCAGGGTGAGTCCGCCGATGAGGTGATTGACGCAAAAGGCCTCAAGCAGGTGACCGACACCGGCGCCATTGAAGCAATGATCGACCAAGTGATTGCCGACAGCCCCGCTCAGGTCGCCCAGTACTGCGACTCGGAGCCGGAAAAACGCGGTAAAATGATCGGCTACTTTGTTGGTCAGGTGATGAAGGCGTCACGCGGCACCGCCAACCCACAGCAGGTGAACGGCTTGCTAAAAGAGAAGCTCGACGCGCTGCTGTAAAACCTAAAAACGGCTGCCTAGGCAGCCGTTTTTTAATGACACACATTTGAACTAGGCCAACTGGCTGGGCTGGGTAAATCGCTTCAACTGCGCACAGCCTGCCGCCCATACGTCGGCCTCAAGCTCGGCGATGGCGGCGGTAGGGAAGCCAAGCCCCTGAGCAGGGCTGCCCTCTACTAACAGCCCCGCCAGCTCGCCTACCAGCGGCATATGGCTGACCAGCATGATCGGCGCACCTTCAGGCTGCTCAAGCAACCAGTCGCTTACTGCATGAGGCGAGTCATCCGGAGTGATAAAATCCAGCGTTTCCAGCGAGGCTCCCAGCGCATCACATAGCGTTTGCGCGGTTTGCTGCGCGCGAGAATAGGGGCTGGCATAAATTTGCGGCATAAACAGCTCCCCATCAGCCACGCGCTCAGTCAGCCAGCGGGCCATTTTTTTGACCTCCTGCTCACCATGAGGCGTTAATCGACGCGCTTGGTCGGGATACCCCGGTGCGGCCTCAGCGTGGCGCATAATCAACACATCAGGCATTCCTGCCTCCATTGCCCTTAGAAACCTGGTTCTTAGAAGCGTGGTTGTGAGGAGCTTGGTCTCGATGGGCCTGCTGTACGGCTTCACGGGGCAGAATAAACTCTACATCGCTACTCTGCTCACCCATCATAAGGGTGCGCGCCATCTCCTGGGCGGGCACGCCGTCAAACAGCACATGATTGAGACCTTCCGCCAGCGGCATATAAACACCCATTTCACTCGCTTTAGCGCATACCAGCTTAACGGTATTCACCCCTTCTGCGACCTGGCCAAGGGCATCAACCGCCTCTTCCAACGTGCGCCCTTCGCCCATGGCGTAGCCAACACGGTAATTGCGCGATAGGTTAGACGAGCAGGTAACGATCAAATCCCCCACCCCCGCCAGTCCTAAAAAGGTCATCGGGTTAGCACCCTGGGCGACGGCAAAGCGGCTCATTTCGGCTAAGGCGCGAGTCATCAGCATACTGCGGGTGTTTTCGCCCATGCCCAGCGCCGCCGCCATACCGGCGGCAATCGCATAAATATTTTTCAGTGCACCACCCAGTTCAACACCATGACGGTCATCGCTAGCGTACACACGAAAGTAACGGCAACCCAATACTTGCTGTACGCGGGTGCGGGTAAGCGGGTCAGCGCTGGCAATCACGGTAGCAGTTAACTGCTTATCGGCAATTTCAGAGGCCAGATTTGGGCCCGCAATCACGCCAATGTGACTAAAGCCCGTTTCCTGCTCGAGTACTTGGCTCATCAACAGAAAGCCTTCTTGCTCGATCCCCTTGGTGGTACTGACCAGTATCTGCTCGGGCCTCAACCACGCTTTCGCCGCCTGCACAACGCTGCGAAAGGCCTTTGATGGAATAGCGATGAGTACTAGCTCCGCGTCGGCCAGCACGGCTTGAAGGTCGGTTGAGGCCTCCACGGCCGGATTCATTGCATAGTGGGGCAGATAACGACCGTTACGGTGCTCTTGGTTGATTTGTGTGACCAGCGTTTCGTCACGCATCCACTGACGAACGCGGGCACCATTATCGGCGGCAATGCTCGCTAGCGCCGTACCAAAACTACCGCCTCCCAGCACCGCTACGTTGGTTGTCACTGGGACATTGGTTTGCTGCTCAGCCATGACGATATCCTGATCGTTAGTCTCTTACATTTACTGGGTACTTTAGCATCTTCACCCATAGCATCTTCACTAACAGATGCGGCCCGCTTGGAAATCCAAGCGGGCCGCATGTCTGACGTTATTGGCTCATTAAGCCGTCAAGACGCTATTCAGACGTTTCACGTAGGCAGCCGGGTCATCCAGATGGCCGCCCTCTGCAATAATTGCCTGATCGAGCAGGATGTGGGCTAACTGTCCAAATTGATCGCCTTCAGCCCCTTCCAAACGCGCTACCAGCGCGTGGCTAGGGTTAAGCTCAAGAATCGGCTTCACCTCGGGCAGCGGCTGACCGGCGGCTTCCATAATGCGGCGCATCTGGTAGCCCATTTCATGCTCGGGTAGCACGACGCAGGCCGGTGAATCGGTAAGGCGGTGAGTCACTTTTACCTCTTGAACACCATCGCCCAGCGCTTCTTTTACGCGCTTCACCAGTTCCTCTTTGGCTTTAGCGGTCTCCTCCTGAGCTTTTTTCTCTGCTTCGTCTTCCACATCGCCAAGATCAAGCTCGCCCTTGGCCACATCAGCAAAGGTTTTACCGTCGAATTCAGTCAGATGGCTCATCAACCAGTCATCGATACGGTCAGACAACAGCAGAACTTCGATGCCTTTTTTGCGGAAGATCTCGAGGTGAGGGCTGTTTTTCGCCGCATTGAAGCTATCAGCTACGACGTAATAAATCTTCTGCTGCCCCTCTTTCATGCGCTCGACATAGTCCGCCAGCCCGTGCTCCTGGGCAGCCGTATCGGTATGGGTTGAGGCAAAGCGCAGCAGGCCAGCAATTTTTTCCCGATTAGAGGGGTCTTCGCCCGGCCCTTCTTTCAACACGCTACCAAAGGTATTCCAGAACGTCTGGTACTGCTCTTTATCTTTGGCCAGCTTCTTCAACATATCCAAACCGCGCTTAGTAAGCGCCGATTTGATCTTATCAACATTGGGATCCTGCTGGAGCAGCTCACGGGATACGTTTAGCGACAGCTCGCGGGTATCCAGTACGCCTTTGATAAAGCGCAGGTAGAGCGGCAGGAACTGTTCGGCGTCGTCCATAATAAAGACACGCTGAACGTAGAGCTTAACGCCCCGGGCACCGTCGCGCTCAAACAGGTCAAAAGGTGCCCGCCCCGGTACATAGAGCAGGCTAGTGTATTCGAGCTTGCCTTCGACCTTGTTGTGGCTCCAGGTCAGGGGGTCAGAGAAATCGTGGGCAACGTGCTTGTAGAACGCCTTGTACTCATCGTCGGAAACCTCGCTCTTGGGACGCGACCACAGCGCCGTCGCCTCGTTAACGGTTTCCCAGGTAGTCACTTCACTACCCTCGATAGGATTGCCCTCGTCGTCCTTCGCCGTTTCTGTTTTCGGCATGCGCACGGGGACTTCGATATGATCCGAGTACTTACGAACCAAGCCCTGCAGCCGATAGTCGTCAGCAAACTCTTTGGCGTCCTCTTTCAGATGCAGAGTGATTTCTGTGCCGTGCTGAGCACGCTCAATATCGGCAACGGTAAATTCACCTTCCCCTTTCGAGCGCCACTCAACGCCTTCTGAAGCGTCTGTACCCGCCTTGCGGGTGCGCACCGAAATTTCATCAGCGACGATAAAACCCGAGTAGAAACCAACGCCGAACTGACCGATTAGCTTGGCGTCTTTCTGCTGCTCACCAGAGAGCTGCTTGAGAAACTCAGCGGTACCGGAACGCGCAATGGTACCCAAGTTGGCGATCACGTCTTCCCGGTTCATGCCAACGCCATTATCACGTAGGGTGATAGTGTTGGCATCGCGGTCGTGTTCGATTTCAATGCGTAGTTCGCTGTCGCCTTCGTAGAGCGCATCGTTATCGAGAGCCGCGTAACGTAGCTTATCGCAGGCGTCGGCGGCGTTTGAGATAAGCTCGCGTAAGAAAATCTCCCGGTTAGAGTACAGGGAGTGAATCATCAAATTCAGCAGTTGCTTAACTTCCGTTTGAAAGCCTAGCGTTTCTTCGTGGTTAGCCGATTTATCAGTCGCTTGTTCGTGGGTAGCTGTAGTCATGCGCTTAGCCCTTATCAATCACGTTGAGTCGCATCCCTCTGCGTGTACATGCAATGGGATAAAATGGTTTCGTGGAGTAGATATGGGGATAGGCAGCGATTTTTCAAGCAACCTTGATCAAGAAGCCACTGGGGGGTAGCAAGCCGCTGGGGTCAAGAAGGCGTCATATCGGGATCGGTATATTTCCAGGCTCGATAGCCTTCCAGGCGCTGATCGATACGATTGAGCAGCCAGCCGACAATCAGCACGTCATCCACCACGCCGATTAGCATCAGAAAATCGGGTATCAGATCGAACGGCAGTACCAAATAACCCAGCGCTAATGCCATCATGCCGAATGCCGACCAGGGAATAGGCCGAAAATCGCCACGCATGACGTCTCGCGTCATGGGGATAAACAGTTTTAAAGCACGCACTATACGTTTTGTCGCCCAAACGCGTGATTTGAGTCGACGCAGCAACGACCAAGTGGATAATGGGGCCATAGGTAATTAAATCCTTTTAGTATCTGGGCTGTCAGATCATGACGGCTAATATTCGTTCAGTATAGCGGTTGCACCGCAAACTGCGTGGGCTGCTCCCGAGCCCCGATTAAGTGACACCGATTTACAGAGAGAGAGCACCATGTTGGTTTCGCCATTTCGCCATACCGCCCGCGTGCTGTGTACAGCACTACTGGCGGGATTACCTGCATTTTCGTGGGCCGCATCCGATAGTGAGTTACGCGATGCCCTCGCTGCTGCCCGCGAGCAGCAGTGGGCACGGGTCGATGAGCGCTCAATTGAAGACCACCCGCTGCGTGGCTATGTGGAGTACCACCGCTTAAGGGGGCAATTGCCTAACGTGGCTCCTGAAAGGGTGCATCAATTTATCGACCAGCACGCAGACTCTCCTCTAGCAGGGTGGCTGCGTGGTCAAGCGATCGCAAAGTATGGCCATGCGGGCCGCTATAGCGACCTGCTGGCAGTGGCCGATGGCGAGCCTGCGGGCACGGTTCGCCAGTGCTACTACTACACGGCGCTGCTGGATGAGCAGCCTCAGCAGGCGAGCGAAGCGGGGTTGGCTTTATGGCGCGTAGGCAGCTCGCAGCCTAATGCTTGCGACCCGCTATTTGCACGCCTGCGGGCCAATGGCACTATTGATGCCACAGCTATTTGGGAGCGTAAAATGCTCGCCTGGCAGGCGGGAGAAACACGCCTGTCGAGCTATCTTGGTGGGCTATTAAGCAGCCAGTGGCAAACCGCTCTAGAGACGGTGGATAGTGTCACCGCGCGCAGCAGCGCCATTACCCAGGCGCCCAGTTGCCTAGGCCCCGAGTGTGCCGCCACGGCAAGCTTCTACCGGGCCGCCATGCAGCGTTACACCCGTGAAGATACGCCTGCAGCCTTTGCCGCCTGGCAGACGCTCTCGTCGCGTTTAAACCTGCTGCCCAGTGACCGTCAAGCTATTGAAGAAGAACTGGCTTTTTACGCCCTGGTGCGCAATGTACCGGGCACGCTAAGCTGGGTTGACAGCGTGCTACCGGGCCTGGAAAGCGAGCGCGTATTAGAGCTGCGTGTCCGCAATGCGCTGGCTAGCCGGGATTGGAACGGAGTGCTCTACTGGATTGCCGAAATGCCCGCTATCCAGCAGGAGAATAGCCGTTGGCAGTATTGGCTGGGCCGCGCCAATGAGCAGCTTGGCAACCAGGCGGCCGCCGAAGCACGCTACCAACAGGCTGCGCAGGATCGCAGTTTTTACGGCTTTGCAGCAGCAGAAAAGCTCGGCCAACCCTATCAACTGAATCTTGAACGCAATCATTTTGACGAAGCGTCGCGTCAACGTATTGCCCAACTACCCGCCGTTCAGCGCACCGAGGCCTTGCTACGCATTGGTGAGGATGGTCTCGCCAACAGTGAGTGGCTGCACGCGGTGCAGAGCGGTTCGCCGCAACAGGCACGAGCGCTAGCCGACTATGCCGCTCAACAGCAGTGGCATGCGCGCCTGGTGCAAACCACCATTGCCGCTGAAATGTGGGACGCCTTGGATTGGCGCTTCCCCCAGGCCTACCACGATAGCTTTCAACATTGGGGCCGTCTCACCGGCGTGGATCCATACCTATTGATGGCCATTACCCGACGTGAAAGCGCTTACAACCCTAACGCCCTTTCACCCGCAGGGGCGCGTGGATTAATGCAGCTAATGCCCGGCACCGCCAGCCAAGTCAGTCGCGAATTGGGCATTAGCGATCCTGGCCCCTACGGCGTTCTCGACCCAGAGCTTAATATACGCCTGGGCAGCACCTACCTGCGCGACAAGCTGCAACGCTACCAGGGCAATCGACTGGCCGCCGCAGCGGCTTATAATGCGGGCCCTGGCCGCGTCGATCAGTGGCTGGGCGATGGCGTAGAGGCCTTTGATCTCTTTGTAGAGAGCATCCCCTTCCGCGAAACCCGCGACTACGTGCAGGCGGTGCTTAGCTATCGGGTGATTTTTGAAAGCCTCGCTAACGGTGGCAGTAGCGAAGGCGTTTCACTGCTTAGCGATAACGAGCAGCAGGTACGCTACGACCGAGCCCTGCTCGCCCGCCGCTAAGCCCTTCTCTACCTACCACATTACCAGCGTCCGGTTTATACCGGGCGCTGTGTTAATGCCAGCCGAATACCAAACACCACCAATACACTGCCCGTAGCGGCATTAAGCGCTTGCGCAAAACGTGCGTTAGCCAACCATTTGCCGGCACTTCCCACCATCATGACCACGCTGATTTGCCAAATATTGGCGATGATAAAGTGCACTCCCGCCAGCCATAGCGACTTCAGTAGCGCAGGATCGCCAGGAGCAATGAACTGAGGCAAAAAGGCCATGTAGAACACCACGGTTTTGGGGTTCAACACATTGGACAAAAAACCCTCTTTGACCGGCTGCCAGCGCGAAACGGCAGGCACACCTTCTAGCACACCATTAACCGGCAGTGGCTGGCCTTTCCGCGCTGCTAACAAGCTGGTAATACCCAGCCAAATTAGGTAGCCCGCCCCCACCAGCTTCAGCATATGAAACGCCCAGGCCGACTGGAGCAGGATCAACGAAATGCCCAATGCAGAAATCGTGGCATGCACAAACAGGCCGCAGCAGATAGCTAAACTCGTGGTGACCCCATCGCGGATGCCTCCGCGGGCCGTATTGCGTATCACCAGCAACGTATCAACACCGGGGCTTATCGTCAGCAACGTGATCGCTACCAAAAAGGAAATAAACTGCGCATCAATAAAACCTAACTGCATCATTTGTGCTTGCTCGCAACCAAATAAAAAATCTTAGGAATGTCGCTGGACGACAGCCGTGTTTACATCTAGAGTAATTGTAGCGGGTGGACAATAGAGTTGCCCGTGATTACTAAGCACGTTAAGGAAATAGAAAATGGCAACTGGCACTGTTAAGTGGTTCAACGACACTAAAGGCTTCGGCTTCATCTCTCCTGATGACGGCGGAGACGATCTGTTCGCCCACTTCTCCGAAATTCAAGCTGAAGGCTTCAAGACCCTGCAAGACGGTCAAAAAGTCAGCTTTGAAGTGACTCAGGGTAAAAAAGGCCTTCAGGCTTCCAACATCCGCCCAGCTTAATTGCTAACGGATGGACAAAGGCCCGCAAACGCGGGCCTTTTTTATTGCCTAACGACCATCACTCAAGCGATCCTCCCTCACTCCGCGACTCTCCATTAGCACCGGTTTCCTGGCTATCTTCAGCGCTATCGACATCACGATTATCAGAATCACCGCTATCGGAGTCATTGCTGTCAAAGTCATTGCTATCAAGCTCGCCTGACGGCTCGACCACAGCACCACTCTCCGCCTCACGATTCTCCAACTCTTGGAATTGTTCCTCAAGCCGCTGCTGCGCTTCTTCAAAGCGACGTTCGGTGTCTTCAATCAAGGCGTCAACATCGGTTACATCACTGTCATCCTGCAAGGGTGTGCGCTCGGGCAGACTGCTTTCGGTGTCCCAGCTAGGCGGTACATCCTCGTTCTCCATCGGCTCCAAGGTCGGCGCCTGCTGCTCTACCTCCTGAAACTGCTCTTCCAAACGCTGCTCGGCCTCTTCAAAACGGCGTTCAGTTTCGGCAATGATGTCATCTACATCGGAACGTGTAGCTTCACCCGGCATAGCGCTCTCTTCATCGAGCACCTCTTCAGGATCCGCCGCCAGGGTGTCTTCACCAGCCTCAACCTCTTCACCGCCAGCCGTCGCACTGCCACTAGCCTGAGTGTCGCTATCCTCGCGCAGCGCTTCCGCTCGCTCAAGCTCCTCAGCAGCTTGGCGCTCCTCAATATCATCCTCTACTTCTTCAGGACTGGACATCTCAGTCGCGTTTTCAGCCGTGGCCGACGCTTCTTCGCCCGCCCCCTCATCGCGAGCCGTTTCTTCATCCGTCACCGCAGCATTATCATCGGGTGTCACGGTGGGATCTTCCTGGGAGTCACCGCAGGCACTCAGCAAAAGTGCCACGGCGGCGAGCGCGGGTATCCACACGCGATTTGCCATTTAATTCTTCTCCTTTATAACGTTAACAATGTGAGCCAAAAGAACTAAGGCCGGCTGGTCGAGGAGAGCAACGGGCACTCCTCAGGCAGTAACACACGCAGAGCAAGGGGCACTACTTCCGCGCAGAACTGGTCATAGTAGCGCGCTTCGCCGTCTAACGTGAGTGGCCAGGGCGAACCATTTGCCTGGGTGGTCACGGTTAGTTGGGTCGTGGTGAAGTAGCGCACGAATCGCCCGTCATAGGGGAAACTCTGCAGCTCGCTAATGAGTTTGGTCAGTTCCGTTATCGACCGAAAGTCTTTGACCAGCAGCACGTCCAGACGGCCATCATCCAGCTTGGCACGCGGCCCCAGTACCTGTCCCCCGCCCGACTGGCGGCCATTACCTAGCGCCAGTAGCAACAAAGACGCACTCTCCTCTTTTTCGTCCCAATGGAGCGTGCCGCGATAGCTGCGGTGGCGCCAAGCCTTCAGCGCGCCCATCACTGAGTAAGCCCCGCCCCCGAGCAGCCGCTTAAGCGTTTTCGGTGTCGACGAGGTAACTTCAGCGCCAAACCCACCGGTGGTCATGTTGATATAGTAGCTGGTGGACGATTCGCCACCTGCACCTGCGGTCACGCGCACAACATCAATGGGATAGGCGCTTAACTCCCGTGCAGCGGCCAAAGCGGCGCCTGGCTCCAGCGGTAAACCAACGGAGGTAGCAAAATCATTGGCACTGCCTAGGGGCACAATGCCCAACGCAGGACGCCGGTCATGAGGCAAGCGCATCAGCCCGTTCATGACTTCACTGACGGTGCCATCGCCACCACAGGCAATCACGTGGGTAATGCCCATGGCGCCAGACTGCTCTGCAATATCCGCAGCGTCGCCCCCTTCCCAGGTAGCGCGAACCGTAATCAGCATCCCTGCCTGACGTTGTTCATTGACTGCTTCACGCAATGCCGGGTTACCGGCGGATTTACCATTGATAATCAGTAAATAGTGTTGCTGTGAGTCTGTCACTATTGTTATTCCTTTCCATGGTTTAACTGCGGTTGTTCACTACTGCGCTAAACGCTTATGCCAGTGCTTTCTCGACCACCTCGTATACATTTGAAGATAGCGGCTGTTGTTTGATCCGCTCAAGCTCAGACCGCATTAGTGCTTGGCGGGTTTCATCAAAGCGCTGCCAGCGGGTTAACGGGGTGATTAGCCGCGCAGCAATTTCCGGGTTAAGCCGGTTGAGCTCGATGACCACATCAGCCAGCAGTTGGTAGCCTTGACCATCCAAACGGTGGAAATTAACCCGGTTCTGAGCAAAAGCGCCGACCAATGCACGGACTCGATTGGGATTCTTGAGTGAAAAGGCGGGATGCTGCATCAGGTACTTCACCCGCTCAAGCACATCTGGCTGAGGGCGCGATACCTGGACGGTGAACCACTGATCCATCACCAACGGGTCATGCGCCCACTTCTCACCGAAGGCTTTGAGTGCTGGCGAAGCCAGGTCGTCGCGGTCGCTGTGCACCAGCAGGGTGAGCGCCTGACGCACATCGGTCATATTGTGGTCAGCAGCGAATTGGCTTTCACACAGTGCCAAGCCCTGCTCATCTTCAATCGACATAAGATAAGAGAGCGCCACGTTTTTCAGGCTACGCTGAGCTATTTGCTCCGGTGTCGGCGCGTACGCTTCTTCCGTCACATTGGCTTCATAGATAGCCAGAAACTCATCCCGCAGAGCCACGGCTAATGACTGACGGACAAATTCCCGCGCGGCATGGATAGCATCTACATCCACAATGGGCTGCTGCTCGGCGATATATGCTTCAGAGGGTAGCGTCAGCATCTCTGCCAATACCGCCTTATCGCTCATTGGCCCGCTCAGCAGCGCTCTAAAGGCATCGACAACGCGGCTATCCATGACCTTTTCGACGCCATTCCTATGGGCAGCAATCAAGTCATCCAAGGCCAAAAGCGCTAGGCGTTGACCCGCATCCCAGCGGTTGAAACCATCGCTGTCATGGGTCAATAAGAAGGCGAGATCTTCCCTTGAATAGGGATAATGCAGCTTCACCGGGGCGGAAAATTCGCGTAGCAAAGAGGGCACCGGCGCTTCGGCAACATCGGTGAATACAAACGTTTGCTCATCGTCACGTAGATGAATAACCGCGTCTTTGCCGAGCTTTTCGCCATTGAGCGTCAGGGTGAGATCCTGCCCCGACTTGGTACCTACCAGCCCCATACGCACCGGGATATGCAACGGCAGCTTATCTGGCTGGCCGGGTGTTGCAGGCGTACGCTGACGCAGCGTCAAGTGGTACTCGCCCTGAACATAATCATACTCACCGTGGGCATCAATATCCGGCGTTCCCGCCTGGGAGTACCAGCGCATAAACTGGCTGAAGTCTTCACCGGAGGCTTCAGCCATACAGCCGACAAAGTCTTCAATGGTCACCGCTTGACCGTCGAACCGCTCGAAGTAAAGGTCTGAACCGCGACGAAAGCTCTCCTCCCCTACTAAATTACGCAACATGCGTACGACTTCGGCCCCTTTCTCATAAATCGTCAGGGTGTAGAAGTTGGTAATTTCGATAAAGTGGTCGGGACGAATCGGATGCGCCGTGGGGCCAGCATCTTCGGCAAACTGGGCCGTGCGGAAAAAGGAGACATCCTGAATGCGCTTAACCGGCGCTGAATTGGTATCCGCCGAAAAGCACTGGTCACGAAAGACCGTAAAGCCCTCTTTCAGCGAGAGCTGGAACCAGTCGCGGCAGGTGACGCGATTACCCGACCAGTTGTGAAAGTATTCGTGGGCGACTATGCCTTCCACGTTTTGGAACGCTGCATCGGTGGCGGTCTGGGGGTGGGTCAAGACCGCGGCGGAGTTAAAGATATTGAGGCCTTTGTTCTCCATCGCTCCCATATTGAAATCATTGACGGCCACGATCATAAACAGATCCAGGTCGTACTCGCGCCCATACGCCTGCTCGTCCCACTCCATGGCACGCTTTAACGAGGCCATGGCATGCTCGGTCTTATCCAGGTTCTCTTTTTCTACCCAAATCTGCAGCGTGACATCCCTTCCGCTCATGGTGGTGAAGTGATCTTCTACGCTATGCAGGTTGCCTGCCACCAAAGCAAACAGGTAACAGGGCTTGGGGTGCGGGTCTTCCCAAGTAACAAAGTGGCGACCGCCCTTCAGCTCGCCGCGCTCAATCGGGTTACCGTTAGCCAGCAAAATCGGCTCTTGCTGCTGATCGCCGATCACAGTGACCTTAAAGGTCGCCATGACGTCTGGGCGGTCAGGGTAAAAGGTAATCCGCCGGAAGCCTTCGGCCTCGCACTGGGTGCAGTACATACCGTTGGATTGGTACAGCCCCTCTAACGCCGTATTCTCCTGCGGGGCGATCTCCACCTCGCTCTCCAACACAAAACGCTCGGGCACCTGAGCAATGCGCAGGACTTCATCATCTAGTTCATAAGCAGCGACATCCAGCGGCGTTGCATCAATCGCCAGGGAGATAAGCTTTAGGTGCTCGCCATTTAAGACGAGCGGTGCCTTAGCGTCAGCTTCTGGATGTCGCTCAATCAACAGTCGCGCTTTCACACGGGTCGCGGCGGGGTCAAGATCAAACGTCAGCTCGGTATGAGTTACCCGGTAGGCGGGTGGCTGGTAGTCGCTTAAATAAACCGGCTGCGGATCAGACATAGTGCGTGACTCCTGTATAAAACGAATATTACATAGTTCAAAATGTTCGACAGCTTAACACCGCTACCTAGTCGCGGAAGTTATCGAATTGGAGCGGTAAATCCGGCCCCTCTTCGCCGCGCAGCAATGCCATAACAGCTTGTAAATCGTCGCGCTTTTTACCCGTTACACGCACTTTCTCACCTTGAATTTGCGCCTGCACTTTGAGCTTGCTGGCCTTGATGCGCTTGACCACATCTTTGGCTTCCGCCGCGTCGAGCCCCTCCTTAAGAGCGACTTCCTGGCGTGCTTTCACGCCGGAGAGCACCGGGTCTTGAACATCCATACAGCGGGCATCGATACCCCGGGCGATTAAACGGGCTCGCAGCACATCGAGCATCTGCTTGAGCTGGAAATCGACTTCCGCCTCTAGCTGCACTTTGTCACCTTCAAGGGTGAAGCTGGCATCGACCCCCTTAAAATCGAACCGTGACTGCACTTCCCGGTTAGCTTGGTCTACGGCGTTAGCGCCTTCGTGTTTATCGAACTCTGAAACAATATCAAATGAGGGCATGATGTAATTCCTGAAAAGACATGACCACCTATTCTAGAGCAGCCAGCCCCCTAGGGGCCAATCCTGTTCTTTTTTGTTGGATTTTAGGGTACATTATTGAGACAAATATTCACAAAACACCGAAAATACCTGTACAAAAATTATCTTCAAGTACCTCCATAAAGATGTTCAACCCTGTGCTGATAGCTTAGGCTAGCGGATTATGAATATTGGCTATTTTTCAGCTTTCCGCTTTATCAGGAGATACCATGAGTGACCGCGACACCCGCCACAAAGCCTCTATGGAGAAGCTTAAAACGCGCGTAGAGGAGAAAGTCGCCAGTGCTAACGAGCAGCGCGGCCTAATCATCGTTAACACCGGTAACGGTAAAGGCAAAACAACCGCTGCCTGGGGCACGGTCACCCGCGCTTTGGGTTATGGCTATAAAGTGGGCGTAGTGCAGTTTATCAAGGGGTTGTGGGAGTGCGGCGAACGCAATCGATTGGAGGAGGATGCCAATCTAGAGGTGGCGATAATGGCTACCGGTTTCACCTGGGATACGCAAAATCGCCAAGCGGACACCGACGCCTGCCAAGCAGTGTGGAAAGAGGCTGAGCGTATGCTCGCAGACCCAGAGACCTATCTGGTGGTGCTCGACGAAATCACCTATATGCTCAAGTTTGGCTACCTGGAGATCGAAACCGTTAAACAAGCACTGGAGAATCGTCCTAAAGAACAGACAGTGATTATTACCGGCCGCAACGCTCACCGCGAACTCGTCGCTATGGCCGATACAGTGACTGAAATGCAGGAAGTGCGCCATGCCTTCAACAATGGCCTGCAGGCGCGTCGGGGTATCGACTTTTAATCCTGACCATCAATGCAAAAGGGGCAACTAAGTTGCCCCTTTTGCTCATCTGCTCACTAATGGCCCGCTTAAAGCATGCTTAGCTATCGAACGGGTTACGTAGCACGATGGTTTCCATGCGGTCTGGACCGGTGGAGATAATATCGATACTGGTACCTACCTGCTCTTCAAGGTAACTGATATAAGCGCGGGCATTGGCAGGTAAATCCTCTACCTTTTTAGCCCCTAGAGTCGACTCTTTCCAGCCTGGCAGGTCTTCGTAGAGGGGTTCAACAGCTTCATAGCCTTCTGAATCCACTGGCGTTTCCAGCACGTCACCATCTTTACTGCGATAGCCAACGCACACGCGGATATTTTCCAGCCCGTCCAGTACGTCCAGCTTGGTCAGGCAGATACCGGTGACCGAGTTGATTTGCACCGCGTGACGCAGTGCCACAGCGTCAAACCAGCCACAGCGGCGGGCACGGCCAGTGGTAGCACCAAACTCGTGGCCACGCTCGGCAAGGTGGCGGCCATCGACATCGAACAGCTCAGTGGGGAACGGGCCTGAACCAACACGGGTGGTATACGCCTTGGTGATACCCAGCACGTAGTCCAAATAGAGCGGGCCGACGCCAGAGCCGGTGGCTGTGCCGCCTGCGGTGGTGTTAGAGCTGGTTACATAGGGGTAGGTACCGTGGTCGATATCCAACAGCGAGCCCTGAGCCCCTTCAAACAGGATATTCTCACCGGCTTTTCGCAGGTCGTGCACCATACTGACGGTATCGCACACCATGGGACGCAGCTCTTCGGCCATTTGCATCGCCGTGTCCAGCACTTCCTGGAAGTCGACCGCCGGTTCACCGTGGTAATTCACCAACACGAAGTTGTGGTAGTCGAGCACTTCGCCCAACTTGGAAGCGAAACGTTCGCGATGCAGCATATCGCCTAAGCGCAGGCCACGACGGGCGACTTTGTCTTCGTAGGCAGGCCCAATGCCCCGGCCAGTGGTGCCAATTTTGGCAATGCCACGGGCTTTTTCACGGGCCTGATCCAGGCGCACATGGTAGGGCAGGATCAGCGGACAAGCTGGCGACAGACGCAGGCGTTCGCGTACTGGCACACCTTTGGCTTCCAGCTCACGGATCTCTTTGATCAGCGCTTCCGGCGAGAGCACCACACCATTACCAATCACGCAGGTTTTGCCTGGACGCAAAACGCCGGATGGAATCAGGTGGAGAACGGTCTTTTCACCGTCGATGACCAGCGTATGACCCGCGTTATGGCCACCTTGAAAACGCACCACGGCGGATGCGGACTCAGTCAGCAGGTCAACGATTTTACCCTTGCCTTCGTCACCCCATTGGGTGCCCAGCACTACGACATTCTTACCCATTATGATGCACTCGTCTCTTGTGTCAGGGCCGTTGGCTGCCAACGACCATCGATAAGCTCAAGACGGCGGTCACACTCATGCTCCGCCGGCCCAGTACGCTGCCCTGGCAGCGCTTGAATCACGCGTTCCCCCTGCTCACGCAGCGCGACAATGGCAGCGTTGAGCGACTCATCCTGCACAGCGGGCGACCAAATAGCCCCGCGACTCGGTGATGCCAGCGCCAGCGACGCCAGCTGTTTCAGATCCATCGAGAAGCCGGTGGCCGGGCGCGCACGACCAAAAGCCCGCCCGGTATCGTCATAACGTCCGCCTTTAGCCAGCGCATGTCCGTAGCCCGGCACATAAGCGGCAAACATCATACCCGTGTGGTATTGATAGCCGCGCAGTTCCGCCAAGTCAAAGTAGAGCGACACATCAAAGCGTGCCAGCACCCCTTGATAGAGCGCATCCAACTGATCCAGTGCCGCCGTGACCGAGGCCGGCGCACCGGCAAAACGCTCCCGCGCCTGGCGTAAAACATCCGCACCGCCGTGCAGATCACCCAGAGCTAACAGCATGTCCGCTAAGGCCGGGTCGCTGACGCTGGCATCTACATGCTGCGCCAGTTGACTGGGTGATTTTAGCGCTAACGCCTCAAATAACGCACGCTCCTGCTCGTCACTGAGCGCTGCCGCTTCTGCAAGGCTTCGATAGATGCCGATATGCCCTAACGCCAAGTGAATCTCCTCAGCGCCCGCGGCCTTCATACTGGCCAGCGCCAAGTGAATTATCTCACTGTCCGCTTCTAGCCCGGCATGACCAAACAGCTCAGCACCCACCTGCACCGGGCTACGGCCACCCTGATGCTGGTCTGCCTTAGCACGCAGTACATTAGTGCAGTAGCAAAGGCGCACCGGCCCCTGACGCTTTAGCGAATGGGCATCCATACGCGCAACTTGCGGCGTAACGTCCGCCGAGGCGCCCATCATGCGACCCGTTAACTGGTCGGTCAGCTTAAAGGTCTGAAGATCCAGATCCGTGCCGGTGCCTGTTAACAGTGAGTCCAGAAACTCCACTGGGGGCGGCATTACCTGGTCATAGCCCCAGCAGTGGTAAAGATCGAGCAGCGCGCGGCGCAGCTCTTCCATACGGCTTGCCTGAGGCGGGAGCACCTCATCCATGCCGTCGGGCAGTAGCCAGCGGTCAGCGATGGTCATGACGATTGCCTTGAACTTGAAGAAATAGGAGCCACAAAAAAACCGGGCGACGCCCGGTCAACAAATTCTATCACGTTTATTGGCCGGGTGAACCCCGCTTGGCTATCAACAAACCAAGACGAGGAGCACCGGCCAACGGCGGTTTACTCGCCGCTGTCTTCACCGCTTTCTGGTTCAGCGCTGCGCAAATAGCGGAAGAAGTCGCTACTCGGCTCCAGCACCATCAGATTGCCATCGTCGGCAAAGCTTTCGCTATAGGCATTAAGGCTACGCCAGAAAGAGTAGAACTCCTGATCCTGACCATACGCTTCAGAGAAAATCGCAGCGGCTTGGGCATCACCTTCACCGCGCAGCGTCTCGGAGCGCTCATTGGCCTGGGCAAGCAGTACTTGGCGACGACGATCCGCATTGGCGCGAATACGCTCAGCCTCTTCCTGACCCTGAGCACGCCATTCACGAGCTTCACGCTCACGCTCGGAGCGCATCCGCTCAAAAACAGCGGCTGATACGTCTTCGGGCAAATCGATGCGCTTGATACGAATATCGCGAATTGCCACCCCGAGCTCTTCACGCATCAGCTCGTCGAGTTCTGCGGTGGGGCCCGTCATCAGGTCATCACGACGCTCGGCGATAATTTCCTGAAGATTCAAGCGACCAAATTCATTACGCAGGCTCTCATCCACCCGCGGCTGAATCAGGCGAATGGCCATCAACTCATCGCCGGCAGTCGCCTCGTAGTAGCGAGTAGGATTAACCACCTGCCACTTAACATAGGAGTCAACGATAACCGCTTTCTGCTCAAGGGTCAGATAGCGGCTGGTATCGGTGTCCAGCGTCAACAAGCGCGTATCAAACTTACGAATCGTTTGCGCGATCGGCACTTTGGCATGCAAGCCAGGCTGAATATTCTCTTCAATGACTTCACCAAAGCGCAGTTTAACGGCACGCTCGGTTTCGTCTACCACGTACAGAGTGTTGCTTGCCAGCCACGCCACGGCAGCCAGACCACCAACAATCAGCAGGGATCGATTATTAATCATTTACCGGCCCTCCCTGCGGATGGAGCTACTATTGGTATTCGATGAAGAGCTGGAACTGCCCTGGGTGTTGCGTAACCGCTCAAGCACACTCGGGTCTAGCTGTTCATCGCTATTGGCGCTTCCGCTCGAAGAGTTATTTCGACTACTGCTCCCACCGCTAAGCTGATCGAGGGGCAGATACATCAGCGGCGCGTTTTCGCTTACATCCAACAGCACCTTCGGCGAATTACTAAACACTTCTTCCATTGTGTCCAGGTACATACGTTCACGCATGATATCCGGGGCATTTGTGTACTCGGAGAGTAGCGAGTTAAAGCGGTTGGCTTGACCTTGCGCTTCAGCAACGACCGACTCACGGTAACCCTGGCCCTGCTCAACGATACGCTGCGCCTGACCTTGCGCTTCCGGAATAATCGCGTTGGCGTAAGCAATACCCTGGTTGATCGTACGCTGACGATCTTCACGGGCCCGGATAACGTCATCGAAGGCGTCAATCACTGGCGCGGGCGCCGAAGTGGACTCGATGTTAATGGTTTGCAGGCGAATACCGGCACCGTAGTTGTCGAGATAGGACTGTAGACGACTAGCAACCGAGCTACCCAGAATCTCACGGCCAGAGGTTAGGATATCGATCATATCGGTACCGCCGACGACGTGACGTAGTGCCGAATCCAGCGCATTCTCAATCGAGATAGCAGGATCGCGTACGTTAAGCACAAAATCGCGTGGATTAGCTACTTGGTACTGAGCAGAAATTTCCACTTCGACAATGTTTTCGTCGCGGGTCAGCATCGACTGGGTCTGCGACAGAGAGCGCACACGGGTCACATTGACCATACGTACATCGTCAATCAGCGGCGGATTCCACTGCAGGCCTGGATCTACGATGCCCTGAAACTCACCAAACCGCAGCACAACGCCGCGCTCGGATTGATCCACGAGGTAGAAGCCCATTGCAGCCCAAATAGCCAGCGCAACAATAATCAGCAGGCCTGGCAGCGCGAAAGGGTTGCGGTTCTTATCACTACCGCCACCACCGGTTTTCTTGCCGCCGCCTTTTTTGCCGCCACCCAACATGCTGTTGAGCTTGTCCTGAAACTTTTTCAGCGCTTCATCCAGGTCAGGTGGACCTTGGTTGTTGCCCCCTTTATTGCCATTGTTGCCGCTGCCATTATTACTGCCACGGTTTCCATCGCCGTCGTTTCCACCGCGTCGGCCGCCACTACTCCAAGGGTCGTGCTGGTTGCCACCACCAGGCTCATTCCAGGCCATACTTCGTCTCCACTAAGGTATTCGCTAACGCTAATGGCATCACACTTAGGCGGCACCACCGCGTTTTGATATTATTGCTCTATAAACCTTGTACCATTTTTATACAAAACTGCATACATGCAGCGTACTAGGATGGGTAATTAAGTCGCTTACCACTCATTGGTTTCACGCAGCGCTTCAGGTAAATAGGTGTTGGCTCGCTCGCCCAGTTGGGCCATCAACTGATTAAAGTCACGCCGCGGCAAACGCACATCAAGCACTGAATGCCCCTGCTCATCAAAGGCTTCCTCGCGAACGGCATTGAGCTCGTGCAACCCTGCCCGCAGCTTACCCTGCTCGGGAGTCAGTGTCAGCGAAAAGCCAATGACATCATTTGCCAAGCGCTCGGTCAGCGCCTCATGGAGCAGCTCAAGCCCCTGGCCCTGCTGGGCCGAAAGCCAAACCACTTCGGGCACACCATGCCCATCACGCTCTATACGTGGGGCACTATCGAGCTTATCAATTTTATTCATGACTTTGAGTACCGGCACATCATCGGCGCCGATCTCTTTGAGCACTAGCTCCACCTGCTCCACGTTTAACTCGCGGTCAGGATCTGCGGCATCGATCACGTGTACCAACAACGACGCTTCAGAGGCTTCCTGGAGCGTCGCTTGAAACGCCTCAACCAACTTGTGCGGCAAGTGGCGAATAAAGCCCACGGTATCGGCCATCACTACCGGACCAACGTCTTCAATCTCAAGCCGCCGCAAAGTAGGGTCAAGTGTCGCAAACAGCTGGTCGGCTGCATACACCTCAGAATTGGTTAAGGCGTTAAATAGCGTTGACTTACCGGCGTTGGTGTACCCCACCAGCGATACGCTATGAATTTCCGCGCGCGCACGCGCTCGGCGATTCTGGTCGCGCTGGCTGCGCACTTTATCGAGCCGTTTGTGAATCGATTTGATCCGACCACGCAGCAGACGACGGTCAGTTTCTAACTGCGTCTCGCCTGGGCCGCGCAGGCCAATCCCACCTTTTTGCCGCTCTAGGTGTGTCCAACCACGCACGAGGCGAGTCGACATATATTCAAGCTGAGCAAGCTCTACCTGCAGCTTACCTTCATGGGTTCTTGCCCGTTGCGCAAAGATATCGAGGATCAAACCAGTACGGTCGAGCACTCGACACTTGAGCTCTTGCTCTACATTGCGCTCTTGAGAGGGACTTAAGCTATGGTTGAAGATCACCAGCTCTGCCTCATGAGCCGCGAGCAGTGCCCGCAGCTCTTCCAACTTACCTGACCCAATAAAGGTGCGCGAGTCAGGTCGGTGGCGGCTAGCAGTGAGAAGAGTCGCAGGCTCTGCACCAGCAGAGCGTACGAGCTCTAAAAACTCACCCGGGTCTTCACGTTTTTGTTCATCATGAAAATCGACGTGAACAAGAACTGCCGTTTCACCGGCGTCTGGGCGTTCGAAAAACAATCAATACCTCGTGGACTCTCTTGCTTCTCCAGCGGTGTTAAATCTCCGCATCCTGCTCTGCCGGGTCTTGCGCAGGCAAGCGTACGTTGCGAGATGGAACAACCGTGGAAATAGCGTGTTTATAAACCATCTGACTAACGGTATTGCGCAGCAGGATAACAAACTGGTCAAACGATTCGATCTGGCCCTGCAGCTTAATGCCGTTGACCAAAAAGATAGAGACCGGAATGCGCTCCTTGCGCAGAATGTTCAAGTACGGGTCTTGAAGGGACTGCCCTTTGGACATGTTGCTCTCCCTAAAACTGTCGTTGGGGTTAATTATCAAATGGCGTGCCCTACTGGTGCTACGCCGCACTATTTTATTACTGCCCGAAAGGCCGAATGATGCCCGAAGAGCCTAGTGATATTCGAAAGGCTCAAACACCCAGCCAATCGAAAACACACTACCTAAATTACCAGCTTAGCGAACTATCTTACGCTAAGCACTGCTGTCACGCACGAGTTTCAACACCTGATCCAGTGCATCTGAGCGCTGTGAATCTACCCAGTTAAGTTCTGGCCAGCTTCTTAACCAGGTTAATTGTCGCTTGGCTAGCTGACGAGTTGCGATCACGCCTCGCTCAACGAGGGAGGCATAATCATACTCACCTTCCAGGTACTCCCACACTTGGCGATAACCAACACTCTTCATCGCCGGTAGGCCTAAATGTAAGTCATTACGCTTTTTGAGGGCGGCGACTTCATTTATCAAGCCCTCACCCAACATTACTTCGAAACGCTGGGCAATACGTTGATGCAGCAAGCTGCGATCACTGGGCGCCAAAGCTATCGACAACACGCGCCAGGGAAAGGTTTCCGGCTGTTGCTCCGCCCACAGCTCACTCATTGGCCGCCCACTGGCGTAGTACACCTCCAGCGCGCGCATGACGCGCTGCGGGTCATTGGGGTGAATGCGCTGGGCGGATAGCGCATCCACCTCTGCCAGGCGTTGATGTAGCGACAATAGTCCTTCGTTTTGCCACTGTGCTTCAAGCCGCTGGCGAATAGCCGGGTCGGCAGAAGGCAAGTTTGCCACCCCTTCGACCAGCCGCTTGTAGTAAAGCATAGTACCGCCGACCAGCAGGGGGACTTTGCCCGCCGCGCTGATTTGTCGCATAAGAGAAAGCGCATCTACACGAAAATCGGCCGCCGAATAGGGCTCTGCTGGATCGCGAATATCAATCAAGTGGTGAGGCGCACGGGCAAGCTCACTCGCGCTGGGCTTGGCACTGCCAATATCCATACCGCGGTACACCATGGCCGAGTCAACGCTAATCAGCTCATGCCCCAGGTGCTCGTGTAGCGCCATCGCAGCATCGGTTTTCCCAGCGGCCGTGGGGCCCATTAAAAAAATCGCCCAGGGGCGGGTATCAGCCATGCGCGGTTCCATTAGCTAAGAAAAAGGTGATTACTGATCGCGCAGCTGTTGTTCAAGCATCTATTGGCCGCGCAAGAAGAGCCGATCAAGCGCTTTGAGCCCCATCTGCGTCCAGGTGGGACGACCGTGATTACATTGGTCGCTGCGCTCGGTGCGCTCCATGTCGCGCAGTAGCGCGTTCATCTCGTCGATAGTAAGCCGACGGTTGGCACGCACGCTGCCATGACAGGCCATAGTAGAGAGTAGTTCATGCACCCTAGCCTCGACTTGATGGGTACGCCCATAGCGCGCCAGCTCTTCCAGCATCTGACGCACCAGCGCCTCAGGATCAGCCTGGGCAAGTAACGCCGGCAGTTGGCGTACCAGCAGCGTCTCTGGCCCGGCGATATCCAGCTCAATACCCAGCTTGGCAATTGCCTCTTGCTCGCTCTCTGCCGTGGCCACTTCGGCCCGGCTAGCAGCAATGGAGACAGGCACTAGCAGCGGCTGCGCATCCAACCCTTTGGCAGCGGCCAGCTGTGTCTTCATGCGCTCATAGACGATTCGCTCATGGGCGGCATGCATATCCACCAGCACCAATCCCTCAGCGTTCTGGGCCAGAATATAAATGCCGTGCAACTGCCCTAGCGCAAACCCTAGTGGTGGTGGCGCAGTGGGGTCGTTATCAGGCATCGCCAGGGGCGCTTCACGCACCTCACTACCTCGCTCACTGGGAGGGCTCGGCTGAGGCGTTAACAGCGTTTCTTCGTGATTGGGGTGTAGCGCCTGATAACCCTGCATAAAGCGGCGCACGCGCTCAGCACCGGGGTGGCGATCCGGCGAGTGGGTCAGCGCAATCCCCTGCTGCTGCCAGCGGGGTTGTTCAGCCCCCATTTCTGAAGCTTCGCCCTGTGGCGATGCGCCTGACGTATCAGCCACCTCGGCATCATGCTCCTCTGCACTCTCAGCGGGTTTAGCCGACGCCAGGGAGTGATGGAGGCTCGAATAGAGAAAGTCGTGAACCATACGACCATCACGAAAGCGCACTTCATGCTTGGTGGGGTGGACGTTGACGTCCACAACGTCTGGATCAAGCTCCAGATAGAGCACAAAGACCGGATGACGGCCGTTAAACAGCACATCACGATAGGCCTGACGCACCGCGTGGGCGACCAAACGATCACGCACCACGCGTCCATTGACAAAAAAGTACTGTTGGTCAGCCTGTGAGCGCGAGTGGGTGGGCAAGCCAACCCAGCCGCTTAGCCGTATACCGCCCGCTTCGCGCTCGATATAGCGAGCATGCTCGATAAAATTCTTGCCCAACAGCGAGGCAATACGCCGCTCCCGGGCCGCCGCAGAGTGACCGGCGGGCAACTGGTGAATGACTTTTTGGTTATGGCGCAATACCCAGGCGATGTCGTAGCGGGATAGCGCCTGACGGCGAAATGCCTCTTCTACATGGGCAAATTCGGTCTTTTCTGTACGCAGAAACTTGCGCCGGGCGGGGGTATTAAAAAACAGATCGCGCACGCCAACGCTGGTACCACGGGGGTGTGGCGCAGGTGTCACCCGTGCTTCCATGCCCCGCCCTTCCGCAACCACCCGCCAGCCATGGCGGGGGTCGTCTTCGGCATTGGAGATCAGCTCCAGCCGCGAGACGGAGCTAATTGATGCCAGCGCTTCACCGCGAAAGCCTAGCGAACTAACGCCCTCTAAGTCTTCCAGGCTGCCAATCTTACTGGTGGCATGGCGGGCCAGGGCCAGCGGTAAATCCTCTTCGCCAATGCCAATCCCGTCATCGCGCACTTTGATCAGCCGCGCGCCCCCTTGCTCGATCTCTACTTCGATACGCTGGCTGCCAGCATCAATAGCGTTCTCTATCAACTCTTTGGTGACCGATGAGGGGCGCTCAACCACCTCCCCGGCGGCAATCTGGTTGGCCAACCGCGGGTCGAGTACCTGTATACGCGGTGCGGTAGCGGTCATATCAGTCAACACGGCACCTCATGAACGGGGAATCTGTAACACTTGGCCAACACGAATCACGTCACCATTCAGGTCATTGGCCTGCCTCAACTGATTAACCGGCACGCCATGACGCACAGCAATCGCTGACAGGGTGTCTCCCGACTGAATACGGTACTCGTTACCCGAAGGGCGATGCTGATTATCACGCTGCCAGGCAAGCAGGCTGGCCGGCGGTGGGAAGCGCTCGAAATGCTCGCGCAAACCGCTGAAGATAGCCTGAGAAAGCCCTGATTGGTGTACTGGGTCGCGTAGCCGACGCTCTTCGTCAGGGTTAGAGATAAAGCCAACCTCGATCAACAGCGAGGGGATATCGGGAGACTTCAGTACCATAAACCCAGCCTGCTCGACCCGCGACTTATGCAGCCGGTTAATGCGGCCTAACTGCTCCAATACCTGACCACCGATCGAGAGCGAGTCATTCAGCGTGGCAGTCATGGTCAAATCCAACAACACGCCGCGCAGCACCTGGTCTTTATCACGCAAGGAGAGACTGCCATCGACACCGCCGATAAGGTCGGAGCGGTTCTCACTATCCGCCAGCCACTGGGCGGTTTCCGAGGTGGCGCCGCGCTGAGAAAGCGCATAGACCGAGCTCCCTTGGGGTCTTGGGCTGGTGAAAGCATCGGCGTGTATCGAAACAAAAAAGTCGGCTTTCTGCTCACGTGCCAGTGCGGTACGCTGACGCAACCCTATATAGTAGTCACCATCCCGCACCAGCACGGCTTTAAAGCCCTCAGTACCGTTCACTTCAGCGGCTAGGCGACGGGCAATTTCCAGCACTACGTCCTTTTCCCGTGTGCCTGAAGGGCCAATCGCCCCTGGGTCTTCACCACCATGACCGGCGTCGACGGCAATAATAATATCGCGCCTTGGGTGCGGCTTGGCTTCCTGCACTTCTGTCGGCGCTGCCTCGCTAGGCGGCGCCACGCTGTCCGACAGCTGGCCTTGAGCAGATGCCCGCTGGGCCTGAATTTCCTGGTCCCGAATCATCGCCTCAATGGGGTCAATCGGATTCTCGACGGCACTCTCACCAGGATATTCGAGATCAACGACCAGTCGGTGACCGTACTGGTCGTTAGGTGTCAGGGTAAAATGGCGTGGCTCAATTTCTCGATTGAGTTCAAGCACTACCCGCAGGCCCCCACCCTCCCGCACGCCGGTACGCACCGAGGTAATTGCACTGTCGTGCAAAGGCAGCGTACTGGGGTCGGTATCCATTTGGGTATCATCTAAATCAATCACCAACCGCGCCGGGTTCTCCAGCGAAAATACGTTGGCATTAGTCGCAGCGGAGAGATCAAACACCAGCCGGGCATGATCTGGCGCCGCCCAAAGCCGCATGCTCTCTACGCTGGACGCTTGTACATCAACCGCCGCCAGGGCAAAAAAACCGGCGGCTAATAAGCGATATACGCCTGCCGCTATGCCCTTCATTTCCATTGAATCACACCGTTCTCCAACTGGTCGGAACCTTCTTTACTGACTGCACTTACCTTACTTCGCAATAATTCAAGCATACGCTGACCGTTATCACTACCCGCAGCTAATGAGACTAAACGCCCTTGCGCCACTACTTCCAAGGTTAGGCGCAGGTCAGGCGCTGGCAACCACCCTTCACCGCGGCTGGGCCACTCAATAATGGTGACTGCATCGTCGGCCAGCACGTCTCGACCACCAATAAACTCAAGCTCTTCTGGATCCGCTAAGCGGTATAAATCCAGATGATAAACCCGCTGATCGTTCAACTCATAAGGCTCTACCAAGGTGTAAGTGGGGCTTTTAACCGCCCCTTGATGGCCGTAAGCCCGCAGGATGCCACGCGTTAACGTGGTTTTACCGGCACCTAGCTCACCCTCTAGATAGACGAGCCCGCGTCCTTGCAATACGTGCCCGAGAGTTTCGCCAAAAGCGACCTGGGCCTCTTCGTTGTCTAATTGCACCTGCATGTGGGCTGCCTTCACGGATTAATCAATTTTCGCGCATAGGATGCCAGATCGCTGGCCAGCAGGCCACGCTCGCCTTCTTCCGCTGCCGCGCGATCGGCCGCTAACGCATGCACCATGGCACCTAGCCAGACACTAAACTCCACCTCGCCCCGCTGAGCAACCAACGCCCCCAGCATGCCGCTGAGCACATCGCCCATGCCGCCGCTGGCCATACCGGGGTTCCCGTAAGGGCACACCACCAAACCGCTAGGCCCAGCAATTAAACTGCCCGCGCCTTTTAAAATCACCACACCACCCCGAGCGCGTTGCAGTGCCTGGGCAGCAGCGGGCCGGTCGGACTGGATATCGGCAACGGAACAGTTCAATAGTCGCGCGGCCTCACCGGGGTGTGGAGTCAAAATCCAGTTATCACGGCGAACCTCCGGCCACTGGCGCGCCAGCAGGTTAAGCCCGTCGGCATCCACCACCAGTGGGGTATCTGACTGCAACGCACTCTGTAGCACCGCCTGCCCCCAGGCAGACTGACCAAGCCCTGGCCCTACCACCACAACGTCAGCGTTACTGGGCAGCTCAGCGGCCTCAGCGCCACCGCGTACGCCATGAGCCATCACTTCCGGGCAACGTACCAAGCTGGCGGTGATATGCTCAGGAGCCGTCGCCAAACTTACTTTACCCGCTCCCAAACGCGCGGCTGCTTGGCAAGCCAGTAGCGCTGCGCCACCAAAACCTGGAGCGCCCCCCATCACCAGCACATGCCCCATGTCACCTTTATGGTTAGTGCGTAGGCGTGGTGCAAAAGCCTCTGCCAGCAGCGAATCATCCAGCCGCCAAGCCGTGGGGGGAATATCGAAATAGGCCTGGGCTTTGACACCCAGGGGTCGAAAGTCGATCTCGCCAGTATAGGCAGGGGCATCACCTGTATGTAATCCAACCTTATCGCCAATAAAGGTCACCGTGCAGGAGGCCTTCACAGCAATACCCGGTACCGCACCGGTGTCGGCAACCAATCCAGAGGGAATATCAATCGCCAGGACTGGCTGCTTTGCAGCGTTGATCGTTTCAATAGCACGCTTGAAGCGCCCCTCTACTTCACCGGTCAACCCGGTACCCAGCAATGCATCAACAATCACTTCGCCGGTGAGCTCAATCCCAGCGTGCCACTCCTCGCAGCCCACGCCCGCGGATGTTGCTAATTCTGCGGCACGGGTCGCGGCGCCGCTGAGCTCTTCAACGGACTTAAGGGTTATCCGCTGTACTTTGAGGCCCGACTGCATGGCTAGCGCTGCCAGCACGTGACCATCGCCACCGTTGTTGCCACTCCCACATAGCACGGTGATACTACGTGCTTGTGGCCAGCGGGAGCGGAAGCTGTGCCAGGCGCTTGAGGCGGCGCGCTGCATCAATGCAAAGCCATCGATACCCCCGGCGATCGTGCGCCGATCGAGTTCCTGAACCTGGGCGGCTTTATAGAGGGGGCGTAGCATGGAAGTATTCGGGACTGTCACGATCGCTCCTTTCACATGTTTTGATGGCTGCCAATGCGTTAGCATAGCGCGCTTAATGCCTTGCTGTTGATTGACTATGTCGAATTCCACTGCCTTTGCACGTTCTGATGGTGCAATGACTGACCAGAAACTTGCTCGCCTTGCCGACCTGATTAAAACCTGGGGGCGAGAGCTGGGTTTTCAGCAGGTGGGCATCACCGATACTGAACTGTCGGCTCATGAAGACCACCTCGACGCGTGGCTGGAAAAGGGCTACCACGGCGAAATGGGCTTTATGGCCAAGCATGGCACCAAGCGCACTCGCCCAGAGGAGCTGGAACCCGGCACTCAACGCATTATCAGCGTGCGTATGGATTACCTGCCCGCCGAGGTGGAGAGCACCAAGGTGCTCGGTCAGCCCAACCGCGCCTATGTATCGCGCTACGCCCTTGGCCGTGATTATCACAAGCTAATCCGCAAACGGTTAGCCCTATTAGCAAAAAAAATTGAGCAGGAAGTCGGCAGCTTCGGTTACCGCGCTTTTGTCGACTCAGCGCCGGTGATGGAACGCGCCCTGGCTCAAAAAGCGGGGCTCGGCTGGTTTGGCAAAAACGCCATGCTGCTCAACCCCAAGGCGGGTTCGCTGTTTTTTGTTGGCGAACTCTATACTGACCTTCCATTGCCCATTGACGCACCGTTTGAGCACGAACACTGCGGTAGCTGTAACGCGTGCAAAGTGGCCTGCCCCACCGGTGCCATTGTTGACGATAAAGTGGTCGACTCGCGCAAGTGCATTTCGTATCTCACTATTGAGTTGCACGGGGCGATTCCAGTCGAGTTTCGTCGCGCCATGGGCAACCGTATTTACGGCTGCGATGACTGCCAATTGGTATGCCCTTTTACGCGTTTTACCCATATTACCCAGGAAGATGACTTTGAGCCGCGCCATGACCTGGATCGCGCATCGCTTATTAGCCTGTTTGGCTGGGGCGAAGCGGAGTTTCTGGATAAAACCGCTGGCAGCCCCATTCGGCGCATTGGCTACCAGCGCTGGCTGCGCAATATCGCCATTGGCCTGGGCAACGCGCCCTGGAGCGAGGCCGTTGAAGCCGCGCTCTGGGCGCGCAGAGCCTACCCAAGCTCGCTGGTGCGTGAACACGTCGGCTGGGCGCTTGAGGAGCAGCGCCTCAAACGCGGTGAGCTAATTACTACTGACGGGGCTTAAGCGCTTACTCTTCTTCGTCGCTGCGCTGATCAACGCGTAAAAATGTATTGCGGTAGTGGGCCAGCTCGGCAATCGACTCTTTAATATCGTCCATGGCCAAGTGCACATTCTGTTTACTAAAGCCCGCCAGCGCACCGGGGTTCCAGCGTTTGGCCACTTCTTTTATGGTAGACACATCAAGATTGCGGTAGTGGAAAAAGTTGAGCAACGCAGGCATTTCACGCTCGAGAAAACGACGATCCTGATGGATGCTGTTGCCACACATGGGCGACGAACCTGCCACTGCGTACTGCTGCAAAAACGCCAGGGTTTGCTGCTCAGCTTCCGCGGTTTCCACTTGGCTTGCCTTCACGCGTGCGACTAAGCCTGATTCGCCGTGGGTTTTCTGGTTCCAGTCATCCATCTGCGCCAGCAGACTATCGGGCTGCTTCACCGCAATAACCGGCCCCTCGGCGACCACATTCAAATCCGCATCTGTAATGAGCGTGGCTACTTCAATGATGCGCTCTTTATTAGGATCGAGACCGGTCATCTCTAGATCAATCCACACCAGCAGATCATTCCGCGGCGCTGTTTTTCCTTCTGTTGCACCCGTCGTATCGTTGCTCATTACCGTTATCCTTTTGCCTAAATGGCTATTCAAATCATGCCATTGTGCCTTAAATTTACGCTTACAGTTAAACAAGGGCCTGTGGACGTTTCAGCGTGAATCACGACGAAACGTCCACAGGCCCTATAAATTCTCGCACTTTAACACGAGAGGAAACAGTTCTGCATCTGCCGCTGAAGCTATATCATCAGCAAACTATGCCGTTTTAATTATGGGTAAAGATTCACAAGCAGATCTCTGATTTAATTGGCATTTAAGTAGAAACAATGTTCACAAGATCGCCGTCACCCTTGGAAAGTTTATTAATATTGCGTGCCATCGTTAACTGGCGGCGCTTTACCGTACCGTGTGTCCATCCTGACATGTGCGGGGTCATAATCACGTTGTCTAATTCATGGAAAGGAAGAGAAGCGGGTAAAGGGTTAGACTCTGAGCCTGCTGGATAGACATACCAAGTATCTATGACCGCGCTAGCAATTCTCGACTCATTTAGGGCATCAAATAACGCTTTCTCATCAACCACGCGGCCACGACCAACATTGACAAAAACAGCGCTCCTCTTCATATCTTTAAACTCTTTTTGACCAATAAAACCTTCAGTATCTTTAGACAGCGGAAGCGTATTAACGACAATATCGACATCTTTCAACATAGAAGATAGATCATCAAAAGCATAATATTTTTTTATTTGGTTAGACGCTTCAACTATGCTCCTATTTGCTATTGAAACATCCATTCCAAAAGCATGAGCTCGACTTGCCAATTCTTTCCCAATATGTCCAAAACCGATGATACCTATGGATTCAGAAGATAGCTCAGTGCGTAGGCCTGATGCACCACCAGCCCAATACTCCCAGTCACCATGTCTTAATTTTTTATCAGCATCCGCTAGAGGAACATGTCTCAGCAGCAGAGCTGATATAATATACTCAACGATGGCTTGCTCATGGCCAAAACAATTACAGACCGTTGTTGTGCTTGGAAGCAGAGAGAGGTCTAAACCGTCATAACCAGCGCCTGGGACATGAAACAACTTTGTTTTTGTTAAAGTAGGTAGCGATGAATCATGTTTGACACCAACAATGACATCGGCACCAGCATAGCAAGCAATATCTTCTTCGGATTCGAGCGTATCTGGCAACAGTTTTATGGTGTGATCGTCCTCAAGAAGGGATTCAAAATTGCTAAAAAATGTTTGTGCATTTTTGCCATGAAAGACTATGTCCATGGAAGCTCCAGTATTGTTATTAAATTAAGGTTGTTTAAATTCCATTCTTACATCAAAGACACTAGGAGGTAATTCATCGCTTAAAACCGGCAACATATCTTTCACAAAGTCAATAAGCTTATCAGATGCCAGTGCGGCTTGTTCTGGCTTACCGGAAAGTATGGCATCCAGGACAGCGATATGACCTTCCACGGTACTATCAAGACTTTCCCCACCGGCAGTATAGGAATGATAAACCCAGCCAATTCTTCGAAAAATAGTATGCAGAGGTCTAAGCGTATACTGTAGAAAAGGCTCACCGCACGCGGAAAGCACCATTTGGTCTATTTTGCTATCATAAGCATTGAATTCAGAGATAGTTAAAGACTCACTTGTTTTTAACAAGTTAGCTATGTGGCGAAACTGACTTCTTTGCGCGTCGCTTGCCCTTTGGCTAGCCAGCGATATAACAAACCTTTCAAGGTCTCGACGTAAGTCAAGCAGTAATGAAGCACGAGACAAGTCTATTGGTGAAATCTGGACACCTTGTCGCGGATGAATAATCATTAACGTATCAGCAGCCAAACGAGTTGTCGCCTGATACACCGGCATTCGATTAAAGCCTGTCATCGTTTGTAAGTCTTGAATCCTAAGATGGCTGCCTGGCTTTAGCTCGCAGGTGACAATGAGTTCTTCAAGCTTATCATAGGCGAGATCAAGCAGGTTCTGACCCGCATTACTAGTTTTATTGCTCATATCTATTCAGCCATTGTTATCGGACAAAACTTACCTATTTTTCCATGCATAAGCTCGCCAAATAAAATATTATGCTTGGTAAATAAATAAAAATACTCATCGCACCTTTCATAGCAAACATAAATTTAACATTCAATCAACCTCTATCAAAAAAGCACAAAAAATTACCATGTAAAAAACTCATTTTCCGTCAAAATCAAGCTGAACTTTCATGGATTTTTCACGCAGAGAAGCTAGATCGAAAGCAGACTTTGCCTCTCCAAAAGGTATAACTGAAGATACGAAAGGTTTTAAATCAACCACCTTTCTATCAATAAGATCAGCTGCCTGGGAAAATTCCTCGTCAAAGCGGAAGCTCCCCATCATCTTAATCTCTTTAGCAACCGCTAAATTTAAGGGAAATGGAATCTCACCACCTAAACCGACCAAAATAATAATACCGCCGGGCTTAATAATCTCTAATGCCGACGCAAGTGCTTTGGGGCTACCCGAGCATTCAAAGATAACATCTTGGCTACCCTTCCCGTGAGCAAGGGAGGTCAACGCATCTGGTTGGCTATTGAGATTAACACTACGATGCGCACCTAATTGAGCCGCAATCGCTAAAGGAGCATCAGAAAGATCTGTCGCGGTAATATATTGAGCCCCAGCACGAGCAGCAGAAAGTACCGTTAAGCAGCCAATCGGCCCGCATCCCGAGACTAATACGTTACTCCCGACCAAAGAGCCTGCTTGGCGTACAGCATGGAGGCAAACGGCTAAAGGCTCTGCGCAAGCAGCATATGTCAGGTCAGTATCGGGTTGTAGCGGGTAGAGTTGTTGGGCTGGAATCGTGACATTTTGGCGAAACAACCCCTGTTGATGAGGAAAACGCATGGCACTTCCAAAAAAACGCATGTCTTCGCATTGGTTTCGTTGGCCATTTTGACAGTACTGGCATGTGCCACAAGGCATAGAAGGATTCACAGCCACCTTATCGCCCACTTTCAAATGTGAAACACCTATGCCAAGTTCCGCGACAACACCAGCTACTTCATGCCCTAGAACCATAGGCTCTTGCAACCTTACCGCACCAAAACCGCCGTTATGGAAGTAATGAAGGTCAGAGCCGCAAATACCACCTTTACTAATCGTTATTTTTGCTTCACCTGAACCAGGCGGATGCGCTTCTTGATGCTCTTCAACGCGCAAGTCACCGGGGGAGTGTATAACTATTGTTTGCATAAAGGCCCCCTATAGCACTGATATCATGCCGCCATCAGCATAAATTATTTGTCCATTAACATAGGCTGAAGCAGCGGAGCTAAGGTAAATGGCTGTTCCTGCGAGTTCCTCAGGCTTTCCCCAACGACGGGCAGGTGTTCGGCTTTTTACCCATGCATCAAAATCTGGGTTTGAGGTTAGGGCTTCATTCATATCAGTCAACATATAACCAGGCCCAATGGCGTTAGCCTGGATACCATGCTCTCCCCACTCAGCTGCCATCGCCTTAGTCAGCATTTTAACGCCGCCCTTGGCTACCGTGTAGGGAGCAACCGTTGCCCGGGCTAGCTCACTGGTTAGGGATCCAATATTAATGATCTTGCCGTAACCACGCTCAATCATTCTTTTTGCCGCTTCTCTGCCGACAACAAAAGCTGAGGTTAAATTAGTATCAATTACACGATGCCAATCGGATGTTTCAAGCTCAACCATCGGCTTTCTAAACTGCACCCCGGCATTATTAATCAAAATGTCAATATTGATACCAGCTTTATCGAATTTAGCGAAGGCTGATTTAACCTCGCTTTCATCGGTAACATCAAAAGCAGCGATTTCGACATGATAGCCACTCTGAGTCATCTCTCTTTCAGCAGCTTCTAGTCGCTCTCGGTTCATTCCGTTAAGGATGATCGAAGCTCCAGCACTGGCAAGCCCCTCGGCAAAAGCGCGACCCAAGCCCCGTGAAGAGCCGGTAATGAGAGCGGTTTTACCTGTTAAATCAAAAAGATTCGTTGCCATGGGTATCTCCTTTAAAGTGACGTTTTTCTCACGCTCAAATCGGAGCGTTTAAAGAAAGTGGGCAGAAGCTCAACACCAAGCCCTGGCCCTTCCATGGGGTATACAAAGCCATTCTCGATTTTGGGTACAGCCGTTACCAACTCGGTGTACCAGCCTCGATAAAAAGCTCTTACACTCTCCTGAATGAGCGTGTTTGGCTGGCTAAACGACATATGAATGGTGGCCACAAACCCGACCGGGCCAATACAGTCATGAGGAGCAAAAGGGCGATGCCAGGTTTCGGCAAGGGAGGCTATTTTGCGCCCTTCTGTTAACCCCCCAGTCCAGCAGAGATCGACCATGACCACATGGGTTGCGTCACGATCCAGCATGTCTTTATAGGGCCAACGAGAGCCAAGCGTTTCACTGGCACACGTCCAAACAGAGGTAGAAGCAGCAAACTCAGCAAGTGCTTGCGGTGAGTTCATTCGAATTGGGTCCTCATACCAAGTAGGATTAAATTGCTCCAATTCCTTAGCAATATTTTTTGCAGTAGGTAAATTCCACTGAGAATGGAACTCAACCATAATGTCCATATCATCGCCAACGGCCTTACGTATTTCTTCGAAGGGCTTTATGGCTTTTTTCATTTGCGGTGAGGTGATGTACTGGCCACGCGTTTCAGCAGCAATAGGGTCAAATGGCCAGATTTTCATTGCCGTAATACCCGACTCCAGGAGATTTTCAGCTAACTGCGCTGGGCGGTTCATAAAGCCGTCCAGATCCTCATAAGGCCCCTCTGAGGCACCTATATTCCAATTTGAAACCGGCTTGATATTGTTGGTTCGAACGTAACGATAACCTGCGCAAGTGTTATATATACGAATTTTCTCCCAACAAAGCCCCCCTAACATTTGGTGGACTGGCTGGTTACATACTTTACCGAAGATATCCCAGAGAGCTATGTCGATAGCAGAGGCTGCGCGGTATTCAGCGCCTGTTGAAGACTGCGCCATGGGGAGTGATACCATCTCTTTGTGCAAAGCCTCAATATGAAGAGGATCTTTGCCCAACAACCGCTCGGAAAGTGTTTCGTGTATATGGGCCTCTACAGCCCCAGCACCATAAAATGTTTCACCTAAACCGACGATACCAGCATCCGTTTCAACGTGCACCCAAAGCACATTGGAAAATTCTTTTAGTCGATATGTTTTTATCGCTGTTATTTTCATTTTTAATCCTTTTTAGCTGAGTGCGGCAGGCAACCAAAGTGCTATACCAGGAAAAGCCAACATAAATACCAGTATTGCTATTTGTATAAGCATAAATGGCCAAAGCGAAGCATATATTGTTTGAAGGCTGATCTCAGGTGGGGCAACACTTTTCAAATAAAATGCAGCCGGCCCAAATGGAGGTGACAAAAATGCAACTTGCATCGTTAGTGAAAAGAGCACACCAAACCATACTGGGTCATAACCTAAATGAGTTACAATGGGTACAAAAATAGGAATTGTAAGAAGCAGTATTCCAATCCAATCCATAAACAGTCCAAGCACAAAAAACACTAGCATCATAACCAAGATTGTTGCAAAAGGAGAAATACCTAGCCCAGCAATAAAGCTAGTAACATACTGTTGCCCCCCTGAGAGATTGTATATTCCAATTAATACCGCTGCGCCAAAAGTTACCCATAAAATGATACCGCATGACAGGAGCGTCCTTTTAAGCGCTTGCCACACTAACTCTTTGCAAAGCTCTTTGCGTGCATATATCACCATAAGGGTGGCGCCCACAGCTACCCCAGCTGCTTCTGTAATTGATGTTACTCCTCCATAGATGCACCCAAACACGATAAAAATTAGCAACAGAAACGGAAGGAAACCATGAATGATGTCCTTCCAACCAATGGCTTCGACTTCTACTTTATCGGGCATTGGGGCTAGGTTTGGATTTAACGTACAACGAATATAGATATAAGCATAATAGGCAAGCGCTAATACAAAGCCTGGAAAAAATGAAGCGAGAAACAATTTATGCACTGAGACTTCGGCGGTGAGCCCATAAACAATTAGCACAATTGACGGAGGGATCATTGTCCCCAAGGAACCGCCAGCACAGATCACTCCAATTGCCAGTTTTTTATCATAGTTAAGCCTCAACATTTGAGGTAGTGCCACTAGACCGAGCAGAACAATCTCACCACCTATGATACCGCTTATGGCAGCCATAAAGATGGATATAACAAGCGTAACGGTCATTACGCCACCTTTTCGGTGCCCAAATAGTTTATTGAGACTATTGTAAAGGTCGTGGGCTATTCTCGATCTTTCTAACAGCGTTGCCATAAATATAAACAACGGAATAGAGAGTAACGCATACTCAGTAGCCAGCCCATATATCGTTTTGTGGGCAATGGCGATGACGGGAGTACCATAATTAAAGTAAGCGATTGTGATCGCAAGAGAGCCCGCAGCAAAGGCCAGCGGCACACCTATAGCCATCAGAAATAGAACGCCAAGAACAAGTACTAGGGTAATTAACTCAATCGACACGTCCCTTCTCCTCAGCCAGTGAGCGAGTGTCGATCCCCCGCATATTGTTGACGAAATTGATAATCGCGTAGATCGCTATTATCAGTGCTGCGAACACTATGGCAGGCTTGACTGTCGCAGGTATGGGAGGGTTCCAAGCGGTACCAAAGCGCTCCCACGTTGACAATGCTTTCCATGAACTGGGCCAACCGAACCAGGATACCGCCAAGCAGTAAGTAAGCACGCAAATAAGCTGGATACAGTCGAATACTCGCTTTAGCCAAGATGGCGAAGCGTCATATAAGACGGTAATACGGAGGTGTTGGTCGAGCTGCATTGCATAGACACCTGCCGCCGCATAAAGAATCGCAGATAACCAAAGTGCCAGCTCATTGGCCCAAAGGGTGGGAGCTTTAAATATATACCTGGCTAACACTTCGTAAAAAGTGACGGCCACAATCACGAGTAGCAGCAAAGAAAAAAGTGCCGTTATTGTTTTTGCAATCGATGACTTATGCTTAGCAGGTGGCATAGAGTCTCTCCTTGAGTAAGCCGAGGCCTAATGGCCTCGGTTTATTGGCATTTTCATCTATTCAAGGATGCCTATTTTCGTCATATAGGCGATATGTGAATCGTACGCGGCTTTCGCTTCAGGACTACGTGTCGACCAATCTTCCCACACTGCTTGAGCTGCCTCCCTGAATGCCTGACGGTCTTCCTCGCTCCAATCGTGTAGAGTTACGCCTTCTTGTCTAAGTTCTACTGCTGCTTGACGATCGAGCATTGTGGAGTCTTGAACTATCTCCAATGCAATGGTATCCAGAGCAGAACGAAGTATTTGTTGCTCTGCTTCACTAAGGCTATTCCACTTTTCAAGATTCATCGCCACGTGCTCAATGGGCATTGAATGAAAACCCGGATAAGTAGCATGCTCTGCTATATCGTAGAGACCTAAACCTTTATTCACTGCCAAGGTGGATGCATCCGCGCCGGAAACGGTTCCTGTGGACATCGCCGTAAACACTTCACCAAAAGGCATTACAACTGGGCCAGCTCCCAAACTTGCAAATATTTCAGACTCCATACCAGGAGGAGAGCGGAACTTCCAACCATCTATATCTTCTATCCCCGCTAACTCAGTAGTCGAGCTGAGCGCTTCAGGAGTCGCGATAAACACTCCAACCAAGTGCATATCAAACTTGTGGTATAGTTCGTTAGCTAGCTCTAATCCGCCTCCATCTTTATACCAACCGATTAACTCGAGAGGTGTGTTGTACCCTCCCATGATATCGCCATAAAATTGAAAGGCTGGATTTTTACCCGTTATATATCCTGCCCCTGTTGCATCACCATCAATAATTCCCATGCTGGCTGACTCAAATGCCTCAGACGCTTTCACTACTGCTGAGTCAGTATGCATTTTTATATCTAAACTACCGCCTGACATTTCGTTTGCCAAATCGGCAAATCTAATAAGAGCCTCCCCTTGTAGCGATGAGGAACTATGATGCGTTTGAAAGTTAAGCGTTGTTACATCTTGCGCGTAACTGTTGGTTAAAGGCGTGAGTAAAGCAATGCCAAGCGCTGCTACGATAGATCTTTTTATAGTTTTCATAAGCTGCTCCATGTTTGCGATGCATGCTGTGATATATCACAAAATATTAATAGCAGTCCTCAGATTGCTGTGTCAAATAGCCCTTGGTGAAGATTTTTTAAAGACCCATAAAAAGACTAGTGAGACCTATGCTTATACAACCCTATAATTCAGCCTGGCTCAGAACATAAAATGTATTCTTATACATTTTATGTTATATAAAACAATTCCTTACGAGAGCCACTCCGATTTCAGGTGCATACGACATAAGGTCATCTGATTTGACGCCCACAGTAAATGCGTAGTGAGCAGCTACAATGCCTTATACTAATTGATGAGTGCTCTTGAGACATTTCACCAGACAGAGCGAGCGCACAACCTCCGCGAATCTCACCTTGAGCACGGTTACGATACCTTGTAATGCTTAGACTTTTTAGGTGTTGATGAGAGCACTGCAATGAGTAGCAGACGTGAATGCAACCTGAATAGTGAAAAACAAAATAATACTTAAAGAGCCTCTGATTAACGTAATGAGTGAAGGCCAGACAAGGCAAAAATCAACGAAAAATCGGAGTTTACGGGTTGTAAATGAGCATTTTGATCGGACTCGCGCACGAGGCGATTTTTAACGCCGTATGGTCGAGCGCAATAGTTAATCAGAGGTTTCTTAAATAACACTGAAAATAGACCCTTCAAGCAGCTACAAAGGAGAGCTTGGCTACTTGATGGCATCTTTGATAAGTACAATCACACCTTTGATAGGTACAATGACATCTATTGTAGCGATCATCAGGTGGTCATGAGCAAACGTAAATTAAGTCGCCAGCAACAGTGGCGCGTCGAGAAAGTCCAGGCGGAACGTGCCCAGCGTGCAGAAAAGCGCGATGTTCAAGACGCTGAAAAGCTCGCCGCCGGTGAATACGGTGCCGAACAGCCAGGCCGTGTCGTTGCTCACTTTGGACGCACCTTGGAGGTGCGCAATAGCGATAATGAACCGGTGCGCTGTCACTTACGCGCCAACTTGGACGGCCTAGTCACCGGCGACAGAGTGATATGGCGCGCAGGGCAAGAAGGCTCCGGCGTGGTGGTGGCCCGTGAAGAGCGCGATAGCGTGCTTAAGCGCCCAGATGCTCGCGGCCTGCTCAAGCCAGTGGCCGCCAATATTGACCAGCTGTTGATCGTGTTTGCGGTGGAACCCGCACCTCACGCCAACCTTATCGATCGCTATCTGGTCGCCGCCGAGGCCACCGGTATAGCGCCAGTGCTGGTGCTCAACAAAACCGATCTGCTGCCAGAAGATGGCGGCGAGTTAGGCAAATTATTAGAACGCTATCGCGATTTAGGCTATCCCGTCGTGCGCACCACCACAGCTACCGAAACCGGGCTGGATGATCTGCGCAGCCAGCTTGAAGGCCGTACCTCGGTATTCGTCGGTCAAAGCGGCGTGGGCAAGTCTTCGCTAATCGACCTGCTGCTACCCGATGAAACCCTGCGCATTGGCGCGCTCTCGGAAGACTCGCGTAAAGGTACTCACACCACCACCACGGCACGCCTCTACACCATGAGTCGTGCTGAAGTGGCCGATGGCGATCTCATCGACTCACCGGGTATTCGCGAGTTTGGCCTGGTGCACCTCAACGAGCAGGAAGTCACCGACGGCTTTATCGAGTTTCACGACTATATTGGTCACTGCCGCTTCCGCGACTGCCGCCACCGCAATGAGCCAGGCTGTGCTTTACTCGCAGCGGTCGAGGCAGGCAAGATTCATCCAGCACGCTTTACCAGCTACCGGCGCATACTTGATAGCTTGGATAGCTAGGATTTAGAGGAGTTACTCATGAGCACCGAAAGCCAATCGTCGGAATCCAACCTGCTGCCGCTAATCGTTGAGCCCGAACAACTGCAGGAACATTTGGATGACCCACAGCTGCTGATTATCGATGTACCGGTCAACGGCGATAGCTATCGCCAGGGCCATGTGCCTGGGGCTATCTTCCTCGATTTTCGCTACTTGATGCGCGGTGAAGGGCCTGTGCCCAGCGACGTTCCCAGCGTCGAGGCGCTATCAAGGCTGTTCAGTGCCCTGGGCTTAACCCGCGATACTCACGTGGTCGCTTACGACGACGAAGGCGGCGGCTGGGCGGCACGGTTACTGTGGACGCTAGACCTGATCGGCCACACTCGCTACTCCTATTTGAACGGCGGCATTCACGCCTGGCGCGATGCGGGCCTGGAAGAGAGTACAGAACCGACCGCCCCAACCCCCAGCGAATACCACGCTGAGTTTCTCAACCCCCAAGCCCTGATTACCTGCGACGAAATCAAAGAAAAGCTCGATGATAGGCAGTTTGCGGTATGGGATGCGCGCTCCAAAGATGAGTACGATGGCTTACGCGGTAACAACAAGCACCTGGGCCATATTCCGGGGGCGGTCAATATGGATTGGCTCCATGCCATGGATCGCAACCGCGCGCTACGTATACGCGATTACGCCGAGCTGATCACCGAGCTAGGCGCCCTGGGCCTCACGCCCGACATGGAAATTGCCACCCATTGCCAAAGCCACCACCGCAGCAGCTTCACCTGGCTGGTGGGCAAGGCGCTAGGCTTTAATATGCGCGGCTATGCGGGTTCCTGGGGTGAATGGGGCAACCGCGACGACACACCGATTGAGAAGTAATAACACACTCTTCCCCAATGTTTAAAACAAATATGTGCTCGATCAAGAGCGCCGGGGACAGGTTGTAGAGGGGGTCATTTGCCATGGCCGGAAAATGTTCCATACCATTCCGGCATTTCCGCCATCCATGGCGGTCAGATGGCAAATGTAGCGCCCAAGGAAGGGTTCACAGCGCCCCCTCGTAGACCTGTCACCGGGGTAGCTCTTAATGACAATATCCCACTACAAGCCACTGCCAAAAAGTAACCACTGTGACTCTTTCCCAAAAAACCTTTTCGCTACTCCAATATCCGCTGCCTCACCACGCGATCTCGCGCCTAACCGGCCAGTTCGCCCAGTGTGACAATCCCTGGGTGAAAAACACCTTGATTAAAGCGTTTATCAAACGCTTCAACGTTGATATGAGCCAGGCGCTAGAGCCAGACCCTACCGCCTACGCTACGTTCAACGACTTCTTCACCCGTGCGCTCAAAGCGGATGCCCGCCCGCTAGGCGACGGTATTCTCAGCCCCGCCGATGGTACGCTCTCCCAATACGGACGCCTACAGGCCGGACAACTGGTGCAGGCCAAAGGCCACACCTACCCCGCGCAAACCCTGCTCGGCGGCGATACGGCACTGGCAGAAGAGTTCTTAGGCGGCAGCTTTGCCACCGTTTACCTCTCCCCTCGGGACTACCACCGGGTGCACATGCCGGTGACGGGTACGCTTAGGGAAATGATCTACGTGCCGGGGCGACTATTCTCGGTCAACCAAGCCACTGCCAACTGCGTGCCAGGCCTCTTCGCCCGCAACGAGCGCTTAGTATGTATCTTTGATACCGAGCACGGCCCCATGGCGATGGTACTGGTTGGTGCGATGATCGTCGCTGCCATCGAAACCGTCTGGTCAGGGCAGGTGACGCCGCTTGCGGGCTGCCCTCAGCGCACACAATTTAGCCAACCTATCACACTTGAAAAAGGCGCTGAGATGGGCCGCTTCAAGCTCGGCTCAACGGTGGTGATGTGTTTCGCCAAGCCGCCCAATTTCGCAAACAATCCGCTGGGCAGCATGGTGCAGATGGGGCAAACGCTGGGAGCTTATTGATGACCTTTCCCCCTGAACGACCTAGGTCGAAGCACTAGCCGCACCTGAGAGGAAGAGCTCGACACAGCGTCGAGCTCGAGCGTTGCACCGCGTCTCGTCAAGACGCACATGGCGACCAAGCAGAGCGTCAATGTGCCATTCACCAAGCAACATGCCCATAAACATACCGGCCGCTTCACGCGGATCGTCGAGGTCAAGACGGCCGCTATCCACCTGCTCGCTTAAGTAAGCAGCTAGCGCCTGACGGGTCTGGTCGGGGCCGCGAGTGAGAAACAGCTCACCAAGCTCCGGAGCCCGTTCGGCCTCAAAGGCTAAGCCGCGAACTAAACGGATCACGCCCGGCTCGAACACCAACGTCAGCATTCGGCGGCCTAGCTCGTACAGCACCTGCTCTAGGGCTTGGTGATCCCGTCGCCCCTCCTCCAGCACTGCCCAAGCGGTGGAGATATGACGCTCCATCGCCGCTGTGAATAATCCCTCCTTGTTACCGAACTGCTTATACAGCGTCGCCAAAGATCCGCCGGCGCGGGCAACCACTTCGTTAACGCTGGCACCGGCATAGCCCTGTTCAAGAAAAACATCCCGGGCAGCATCCAGCAAACGTTCACGGCGCGCCACGCCGCGCGACGTTACGCCATCAGTTATGTTGCGACCGAGCATATCTGGCGCGGTTGAGCGTGGCATTGACACTCCTATAGAGGTATATAAAGAAGGATTAATTATAAAGACGCGGCGCACAGAAGTAATATTTTTGCCCTGGAAATGTAATGTAGCATTCATTACACTATTTGTCTTTTTCCCAAGGGAGGTGTCTTTGCCTCACAGGGAGCCCCTAGCAGGAGCGCTATTGCCTTAAGGAGTGGTCATGACATCGAATACTAAGCCGGGCGAACCCCCGGATGAGCGCCAAAGCAGCCATACCGTCGCGGGTCAATATGCCCACTCCAGCGGCAAAACTAGCCGCAAGTTACTCGCTATGGTGGCGGGGATTATCGTCCTGGCGGCGCTAATTTGGTGGGGCATGGGCTGGTGGCAAACCGGGCGCTTCATGGAAGAGACCGACAATGCCTACGTGCGCACCGACAGCGTCGCGGTACGCGCCGAGCTATCAGCGCGGGTCGTCGAGGTGGCGGTAGATGATAACCAAACGGTCAAGCAAGGCGATCTGCTGATACGTCTAGACGCCGAGAGCTACCGCGACCAGGTGACCCAGGCCGAGGCCCAGCAGGCAGTGGCCGCAGCCTCAATCGCCCAATCACACCGCCAGGTAGATTTGCAACAGGCGGCTATCGATCAGGCCACGGCTCAGCAGCAGGCGGCCCAGGCTAATCTCGACCAGGCGCGCCAGCATCTGGAGCGCTCCTCGTCGCTTGCCGCCAACAACTATGGCTCCCGTCAGCAGCGCGAAGATGACCAAGCCGCACTGAGTGTCGCCCAGGCAAAGCTTGCCGAAAGCCAAGCAGCGGTTGTCTCGGCCAGGCGGCAGCTAGCCGTGGCCGAGAGCGACGTGACCCGCGCTGAAGCCAATCTGGACGCCGCTAGCGCCGATCTTGACTATGCTCGCCACCAGTTGGATAAGACCCGCATCGTCGCCCCCCGGGACGGCGTGATTGGCAATCTACGCGTTGAGGTCGGCACCTTAGCGCAGCCGTCGCTGACGCTTTTGCAGCTGGTACCCATCGAGTCGGCCTACGTGGCAGCCAACTTTAAGGAGACCCAGCTCAAACGGATTCGCGTCGGCCAGCCAGTCGCGGTGCATTTGGATGCCTATCCGGATATTACCTACGAAGGCATCGTCGACAGCCTGTCGCCAGCCACCGGCACCGAGTTCAGCCTGCTGCCCCAGGACAATGCCACCGGCAATTTCAACAAAATCGTCCAGCGGGTGCCGGTCAAGATCCGCGTCACCGGCCCCACCGAGGCGCTGAGCCAACTGCGCGCCGGGCTATCGGCCGTGCCCGAGATCGATACTCGTCATATTGAACCACAAAATGACTCCCGCCCTGCCCAGCAGTTGGCAGCGGAGCGGCCCAAGTCATGAGCGAGACGGTCGCCGGCCCGGTGACGGGCGTTAACGACATGCCACCCTGGCCACAGCGCATTGGCTTCATTGCTGCGGTGTTTGGCATGTTCATGGCAATTCTGGATATTCAGATCGTCGCCAGCTCGCTCAACGAAATCCAGGCGGGGCTCTCAGCCAGCGAGGATCAAATCTCCTGGGTGCAGACCGCTTACCTGATCGCCGAGATTGTGATGATCCCGCTGTCGGGCATGCTGATGCGCATTCTCTCCACCCGAGTAGCCTTCACCCTGTCGTGCGTCGGCTTTACTCTGGCGAGCCTGGGCTGCGCGCTGGCCACCTCGATCGAGCAACTGATCGTGCTGCGCGCTATTCAGGGCTTTATGGGTGGAGCGATGATTCCCATTACCCAGGCTGTTAGCTTTTCGATCTTTCCCCGCCGGGTAATGGGCAGCGTGCAGGCGGTGATCGGCATGGTTGTCACCATGGCACCCTCGGTGGGTCCCACCGTGGGCGGCTACATCACCGAGACGCTCAGCTGGCACTGGCTGTTCCTGGCCAACGTGATCCCCGGCGTTCTGGTCTGCTGGGCCGCCTGGACATTTCTCGATATCGATAAGCCCAACCACGCGGTCGCGCGCCACCTAGACTTGATCGGCCTGGTATTGATCGCGGTGTTTTTGGGCTCGCTAGAGTTTGTGCTTGAAGAAGGGCCCGGCGATGACTGGTTTGCCAGCCAGCGAATCTTGCTGTTCAGCCTGACCTGCCTAGTGGCGGGAGCCTGGTTCTTCATCCGCACCCTACGCAGCGACCACCCAATCGTCGATCTGCGCGCCTTTACCAACCGCAACTTTGCCATCGGCGCCGGGATGGGCTTTATCATCGGCATCGCGCTCTACGGGCTGGTCTACATCATGCCGCTGTTTTTTGGCTATGTGCGCGGCTATTCGAGCCTGCAAATTGGCCAGGTGATGTTCGTCACCGGGCTGACGATGTTTCTTTGCGCGCCTATTGTCGGTCAGTTGTCCAACCGCCTCGATCTGCGCATTATGCTGTTTATGGGCCTGCTGCTGGTCGGTGTGGGCACCATAATGAACGCCAATCTTACCGTGGAGTCGGGCTTTTGGCAGTTCTGCGTGCCGCAGATCGTGCGCGGCATGGGGCTGATCTTGTGTATCATTCCAGCCTCGCGTATTGCCCTGGGCACCCTGCCGCCGAGCGAGGTAGGCAACGCCAGCGGGCTTTTTAACGTGATGCGCAACCTGGGGGGTGCCATGGGACTGGCGCTGATCGATACGGTGCGCGACATCCGCGAGGACTTTCACTGGAATCAGCTCATCCCTGCTATCGATACTAGCCGCGAGGTCGTGGTAGCGGAGATCGCCAAATACCAAGCGATGCTCGCCGGCTCGGTGCCCGATACCTATCACACCGCCGTCGCCATGCTGGCGCAACGAGTCTCTCAGCAGGCACAAGTGCTGGCCTTTAACGACATCGTTACTTGGATGGGACTGATCTACATTGCCAGCGTACCGCTGGTATTCCTACTGCGGAGAATTTCGGCTTGACGGCTTGCAGCCTGTTAGCAACTAGCCGCTAACAGCTGGGCGTTGAGAATGTAAGCACGTCTTCCAGGCGTGCTTTGCCGAGTGCCAACTGAATCAAGCGATCTATCCCCAGCGCCACACCGGCGCCTTCGGGCATTCCGTGCTCAAGTGCGGCCAGCAGCCGCTCATCCACATCCACTTCCGGTAAGCCCAAACGGCGGCGCTCAGCGTTATCTTCAGCAAAGCGCGTGCGCTGCTCAGCCGCATCGGTCAGCTCATCGTAGCCGTTAGCCAACTCAATACCGTTAAGATAGACCTCAAAGCGGGAAGCCACCCACTCACCATCTGCATCTTGATGGCGTCGCGCCAAGGCTGCTTGGCTAGCCGGATAATCAACTACCACGCTTAGCTCCTGCTGGCCTAACTGCGGCTCGATCACCACGCTCATTAACAGGTCAAGACAGGTCTCGCGGCCTTCATCAGCTAAGGATTGGGCAGACATTTGTGCCCGCTCGGCAGCTATCGCCCTCAGCCTATCCAGAGACGTCGTGAACGGATCAACCTCTACGTAAGTATGAAACAACTCCCGGTAGCGGTAATGCACAGGTGGGCCGGGAAAACTGGGCAACAGTGACATAATGAGCGTCGCAGTCTCATCAATCAGTTGATCCAGCGTAAATTGGGGCCGATACCACTCCAGCATAGTGAACTCAATATTATGGCGGGCGCCGATTTCGCCATCGCGAAAACTGCGCGCAAGCTGAAAGATCGGCCCACTGCCCGCTGCAAGCAAGCGCTTCATATGGAATTCAGGGGAGGTTTGTAGCCATAGACGGCGCTGCCCTTTGTCCGTGCGCGCCAGAGTGTGCAGCGAGACCAAATGGATATCCGTGCTTCCCCCCTGCCCCAGCACGGGCGTTTCCACTTCCAGCACGTCACGCTGGGCAAAAAAAGCGCGCACTTTGGCCATTAACCGCGCCCGTTCGCGCAGCGTTTCAAAGGACGCTGAGGGTTGCCAATCAATGGCCATAACGACTCCTTGAAAAAATCACCTTAAATAATAATGGCCACGCACAAAGCGTGGCCATTAAGACATACAAGCGCCCTGGAAAGCGATCAAGCGCGTGAGACGTAGTCCCCACTGCGCGTATCGATTTTCAACACTTCGCCCTGGTTAATGAAGAGCGGCACACGCACCACAGCGCCAGAAGACAACGTCGCAGGCTTAGAACCACCCTGTGCCGTATCGCCTTTCAAACCGGGATCTGTTTCCACGACTTCCAACTCGATAAAGTTAGGCGGCGTCACGGAAATGGCCTTATCATCCCAAAGCGTAATGATATAGGGCACCTGCTCTTTCAGCCACTTGATGGTATCGCCTAGCGCTTTTTTCTCTACCGCATACTGCTCAAACGAGCCATCGGTCTTCATGAAGTGCCACATATCACCATCGGTGTAGAGATACTCCATTTCTAAATCCATGACATCGGCACCTTCCAGTGAGTCACCGGATTTGAAAGTCTTCTCACCTACGCGGCCAGTCATCAAATTCCGCAGTTTAACTCGGTTAAACGCCTGCCCCTTACCGGGCTTGACCAGCTCGTTCTCAACGATCGCACAAGGATCGCCGTCGAGCATTACTTTCAGACCGGCCTTGAATTCGTTGGTAGAATAGTTCGCCATAATGTCTCTCAATCATCCATTTCAGTTATTTGTATCAACAGGTGGTGCGCGAAGCCATACTTTGCCGCTGTCAGCAGGTTTATATACCAGTAGCTATATGCCAGCAGCGTTGCAAATGGCGTCGTTAAATAAGTGCGCGCATGATAACCCGAAGGAGGGCTTTTTTGCAGGAGAACATCATTATTGCCGCGTCTGAAACGCAAAGCCATCGCGACTCACTGGCGCATTCCACTTGGCAGCAGCAGCTTTCTCATGCCATTCGTGATCCGCAAACACTTTGCGAACGGCTGGGCCTAAGCCACGACTGGTTGGCGGGCGCCAAGGCTGGACATGCACTGTTTGACGTATGTGTGCCTGAAGCGTACCTCAACAGAATAGCCTATGCCGACATAAACGACCCGCTGCTGCGTCAGGTACTGCCGCTTGGCGAGGAAGCACTAACGCCACATGGCTACGTCGTCGATCCGCTTGAAGAAGCCGAACATCGGCCCGCCAAAGGGCTGATCCATAAGTATGCTGGCCGAGTGCTGCTTATCGCCAGCCCCAACTGTGCCATCAACTGCCGCTACTGCTTTCGCCGCCATTTCCCCTACAGCGATAACTCACCCTCCAGAGCGCAGTGGCAGGAAGCGCTGGATTACCTGCGCGCTGACACCACTATTCACGAGGCGATTCTGTCTGGCGGCGATCCGTTGGCCGCCAGCGATCGCCAGTTGGCATGGCTGGTGGAGCAGCTAGAAAGCATCCCGCACCTAAAACGGCTACGCATTCATACCCGCCTGCCGGTGGTGATTCCCGATCGGGTCGATGACGCTCTGCTTGGCTGGCTTTCCTCTACACGCCTGCAAAAGGTGGTGGTGTTGCATATTAACCACGCCAATGAAATCGACCAGGCGGTGGTAGACGCCTGCGCGCGCCTTAAGCAGGCGGGTGCAACACTACTCAACCAGAGTGTACTGCTGCGCAATGTGAACGATAGTGTCACGGCCCTTACCGCACTTTCTGAACGGCTATTCGAAGCAGGTATTCTGCCCTATTACCTGCATGTACTGGATCCTGTGCAAGGCGCTGCGCATTTTGATGTGCCGGACAGCGAAGCACGCGAGCTGGTTGCTCATCTTCGCGATCATTTACCCGGTTTCTTAATGCCACGCCTAGTGCGAGAAATTCCTGGAAGGGGAAGTAAAACGCCGTTGTGACGCATGTTGAAGAAACAGCGGCACTGAGACGTTTGAATGGCTCAGTGCTGAAGCCTTAAGCCACAAGTTAGTTATACCCTCCGAATAGGCCCAGCATACTGAGCCACCAGCTCATCCGCAGTAAGCAGCAAAAATCCCTCAGCTTCTGCCTGGGCCACCAAAATTCGATCAAAAGGGTCTTTGTGGATGACTGGTAAATGAGCAACGTTAAGTGTATGCAATGAATTGATAGAAAGTTCTAAATAACCGTTATCCAGCAGCCCACGACGCAGCAAGTGCGGGTCAACGTGAAAATCAGGGCGTTGCAGACTGTTCTTAATGACCACTTCCCATATGCTGGCAGCGCTAAAATAGAGCCTGTTATCTTCGTCATTAATCATAGCTCGCGCATCAGCAGAAAGCCTCTCCGGCGCTGCCGCCGCCCAGAGCAAAACATGCGTGTCCAGAAGTAGATTCACATCAACCTCCAAACATCTCGGCTATTTCCTCCTGTCCCATACGATCAAAATCATTAGGTATCTTAAACTGGCCTGCCAGAAACCCCAGACGCTTTTGCTGGCCAGAAGCAGGGCTATCAATGGCCGTCACGCGTGCCATCGGTTTGCCTGCTTTGGCAATAATAAACCCCTCCCCCTCGGCAGCCCTCGCCACCAGCTGAGACAAACGTGTTTTAGCTTCGTGAATATTGATAGCCTCCATATAAAATCTCCTAAAAATGCGGCTTTGTTAGTAAGCTTAGTTTAATAGGTTTAGTTTAGCCGAGGCGAACGCTTTTACAATGCATCCCCTTCATTGAAAAAACAGCGCTAGGTGTTGCTACAGTTAATCAAGACATGTCACCCAGATCGTAAAAATATCGTTTTCTGCTAAAGTTATAGTGCTAACGATTTCTGACGTTGAATTAGCCTCAACGTTGGGCATCTCACTCAGCAGGAGGCCATAGCGTTATGTCACCATCCCTCTCGTCCAGACCGGGCGCTTTCGTCCTCTTAATAGCCTCGCTTGCCGGGCTTGCCATCGCTTTATATGCCTATTTCACACCACTAACCGGCGTCACTGGAACGCTTGGGGCACTGGTCGCCATTGTGGCCTGCCTCGCCCTTGCGGTGATGGCGTTACTTCTCTTTAAAGTTAGAGGGCGTGGTGCTTCCATCGTACTGCGGATACTCATACTGATGGGGCTTGCCGGTACATCTTTCGCCGGAATGCTGCTGCATCAGTGGTGGATCAGCGCAGCCATGGTAGTCGGTCTGATCGGCTTGATTGTTGATATGGTTCGCGCAACCCATCACGCCCGTCTCACCCACACCTGAGGAGCCGCCCATGCCGACATTATTACCCACCCCGTTTAAATCGATAACCCCAGGCTTAGGCGCAGTCACCGCCCTGGCGATCTGTTTTACGCCCTTGCCGTTACTGGCTCAGGGTCAACCCAGTGAGCAGGAGAATCCCGAGCAAGAAGAAGCGCCCAGTCGCGCTCCCATCCCGCTGGTGCCTGGCGAGCCGACCTGGAACAGCTTCCATGGCCAGCTTAATGCCCAAAAATATAGCCCGCTTGATCAAATCAATACTGATAACGTTGGCGAGCTGGAGAAGGTATGGGAAGTGCATACCGGCGATGTCGCGGATGGCTCAGGTGAGTTGCCAGCCACCGTTTGGTCAGCGACCCCGGTGTTTGCTAACGATACCCTTTATATTGGTACTCCCTTCTACCGCATACTCGCGTTAGACCCCGGTAGTGGCGAAGAGAAATGGAGTTTCGATACTCAATCCTCTCTGGAAGCGCTAACTCAACCCGCCTTGAAAAACCGTGGTGTGGCCTATTGGGAAGCCGACGATCCGGTAGCAGGCGAGCCCTGTCAGAAAATTATCTATATGGGCACCATGGATGCACAGCTTTTCGCGGTTGATGCCGATAGTGGCGAACAGTGCGCCGACTTTGCCGATAACGGTGTGCTCGACGTCAACCAGTGGAACGACACCAACGACCGCTGGCCGCTTTCGCTACTACAACCCCCTACCGTGGTGGGAGACCACTTAGTGCTCGGCTGGGCGGGGATGGACTGGGCCTACGAACAGGCGCCACCCGGCACTGTTTACTCAATTAATGCCCGCACTGGAGAACGTGAATGGACGTTCCAGGCACTTTCAGATGAGATGCGCGATCAAAGCGGCACCGCCAATGTCTGGACACATATGTCCGCCGACGAGGAGCGTGGTTTAGTCTATCTGCCGGTTTCCTCACCCTCGCCGAACTACTGGGGCGGCAATCGCACCGAAGAAGTGCCTCTGGGCACATCCACCACTGCCCTGGATATCGAGACCGGCGAAGTGGTTTGGTCGCGGCAGTGGGTACATCACGATATCTGGGATTACGATATCAATGCCGCACCAACGCTGATGGACATCACAGTAGATGGTGAAGAAATACCGGCACTCATCCAAGCAACCAAAATGGGCTTTCTGTTCGTGGTTAATCGCGAAACAGGCGAAGACGTTTGGCCGATTGAGGAGCGCCCGGTACCCAGCGGCGACGGCAGCGTTGAGGGCGAAGTTTACGCGCCAACCCAGCCTTTCCCGACTAAACCGGAACCGCTGTTAGATCAGTCTGAAAAGCCCAACGTCTGGGCGCTGGCCGACGCGGTTAGCTTCGGAGAGTGTTCCGCATTGTGGGACGATCTTCACTATGAAGGCATGTACACCCCGCCCACTACCCAAGGCGAAGGCACGCTCGGCTATCCGATCAGCGCAGGCGGCGTACAGTGGGGTGGTGTGGCCTTTGATCCGAAGAGCCAAACAGCAATCGTCAATACCTCGCACATTGTGCAGTACATAAAACTCTATAATCGCGAAGATTATGACAAAGCGGATAGCGGATCCGGCAATGAAAGCGGTTTTGCCCCACAGGAAGGCGCGCCCTATGGGATGCGTCTTGAGGTAGCGCTTAACCGGCTAGGCATGCCCTGCTGGGAGCCCCCCTTTGGCGAGCTTGTCGCCCTGGATATGACCAGCGGTGATATCAAATGGCGTCGTCCGGTGGGTGCATCGCAACAGTATGGCTTTTTTATGCCTGAGAGCTGGGGCTCGCCCACCATCGGTGGCCCGGCCGTAACCGCAGGCAATATTATCTTTATTGGCGCTTCCATGGATGCCAAGGTGCGTGCCTACTCCCTTGAAACCGGCGAGGAGCTCTGGTCAGACCAGACCGAAGCCCCCTCCGTCTCGAACCCCGCGGTCTACAAGTACAATGGCCGCCAATATGTCGCCTTTGTTTCCGGTGGCAATACCATTCTGAAGGACCAGGTGGGTGATCAGATCGCGGTCTACGCGCTGCCAGAGTAACCCTTAGCGTAAAACGGGGCGGCCTCAGAGGCTGCCCCGTTTACGTTAACAACTACTTTCTCTCACTGCTTCAGCCAAGATCACGGGTCTGAGGCTTGGTACGCCTGGCTAACTGATTGTTTGCCGCCCTAAAGCATACCCGCATCAGCGGCACCAGCAGCCACAGTATCGGCGTAAGTAGCCAGCGGTAAATAAAGTGCGCAATAAAGAGTACTGGCAGTAGCACGATGAGCCAGATAAGAAACTGACCCAGCCAAACCGGCCAGCCAAGCCAGGAAGAGAGATTGGCGCCAAGTGCGCTTACTAAGCTTGGGTGGCGAACCACCACATAAGCGGTACCCGCCACAGCGGCAACTTTGGCCATGCGAGGCAACGCCGCAAAACGCCCACCACCACTCATTAACGCGCCTTGGCGCAAACCAGCACGAGCGCCCTGTGCTTCTACGTTGCCCACTCGGGCAGCACGAGCGGCCTTGCCTGCCCGCAGCACCTTCACGGTGCTGGCCATCACCAGTAGATCGACACCGGCCCAGCCTAGATCAGCGGCGCCAATGTCGTCGCCCCGCCGCCACTGGCTTTCCAAATCGCGTAAACCACTGGTGAAGAAATCGCTCAGGCCCGCAACCAGACGCTCACCCTGTAGCCACTCCACGTCGCTTTGTTCACTAACCACAAACTGGTTGAGCAGCGCGTGGCCATTGGCATCCAGCAGCGCAATACCCATCTGCCCGCGGCGGTAAGGGGTGAACGCTGAATCCGCATCTCCCTCCTCATCGCTCCACCAGCGGCTGAATTGCTGATAACGCTCACCGACCCAGTACTGCGCCTTTAGCGTGGCCACATCGTGGTTGCGAAAGTAGCTAATGGGAAGTACGGCGTCAGCCCCATAGCGCACCAGTACTCGCTGAAAATTGGGCAGTAAGCCGTACTCCACTAATACATCGCGGGCCATATCACCGTGGCGCAAAATCGCCAAAGAGGCGCTCATCCACAGCGCCTGATCGTCAGCATAACTGAGAAACAGCGCATTGAGCTCCGCTGTTTCCTGCTGAAGCGCCGCCTCTAGCGAGGGCAATGCCCGCTGAGCTTCCAATCTTACCAGTTTGGACTCAAACGGCTCATGAGAGGCCAATGTTGATGCTAGCCCGGCGATCACTATCGCGGTTACTACCATTATCTGCCAGGGCCGCATTGCAATTCACCTCGCTCAACTGGTAACTGCAGTATTACCCCAACGTCTCTGCCGTTACGTTGGCCGCCGCAGGCTGGGTCGAATAGTGGCGATTGATCGCACTCAATACCCCCTTCATCGACGCGCTGGTAATGCTTTCATCGTTACCTACACCGAATACCGCTTTGCCGTCGATACGCACTTCCACATAGGCGATCGCTTCAGCGTCGGCGCCCTGGCCACGGGAGTGCTCGTGGTAGTCAATAATCTCTACATCGTGCCCTGCGGCTGCCAGTGCTTTAACAAAGGCCGCTAACGGGCCGTTGCCCTCGCCCTTTAACGTTTGCCGTGTGCCGCTCTCCTCAATCACGGCGTCCAGCGTGACTTTGGGGCTGTCGGGTTCAGACGACAAACGGTGGTTAACTAATGCAAAGGGCACTCGCTGCTCTAAATACTCATCCGAGAACGCCTGATAGATCATCTGCGAGGTGATCTCACGCCCGGTGCGCTCTGCCACTTCCTGAACGACCTGACTAAACTCGATGGAAAGCCGGCGCGGTAGCTCAATACCGTGTTCCTGCTCAAGCAGGTAGGAAACACCGCCTTTACCCGATTGGCTGTTAACCCGAATCACCGCTTCGTAGCTACGGCCCACGTCCAGCGGATCGATAGGCAAATAAGGCACATCCCAAACGGCATCAGGGTTGGCGCGACGATCCGCCATGCCTTTTTTGATCGCATCCTGGTGAGAGCCGGAGAAGGCGGTAAACACCAAATCGCCCACGTAGGGGTGGCGCGGATGCACCGGCAGTTGGTTGCAGTACTCCACTTCGCGCATGATGGGCGTGATATTGGAAAAATCGAGCTGGGGGTTAACGCCCTGGGTATACATATTCATCGCCAGGGTGACGATATCAACGTTGCCGGTGCGCTCGCCATTCCCAAACAGCGTACCCTCAACGCGATCAGCTCCGGCCATCAGCGTCAGCTCTGCCGCCGCAACGCCGGTACCGCGATCGTTATGGGGGTGAACGCTGACAATCAAGTGGTCGCGGTTTTTGACGTGGCGACAGAACCACTCGATCTGGTCGGCGTAGTTGTTGGGCGAGGCGACTTCTACCGTGGCAGGCAGGTTCACGATCATGGGCTTATCGGCGCGGGTGCCATAAGCGTCCATGACCGCTTCGACGATCTCAACGGCAAAGTCCATCTCGGTGGTAGTGAAGAGTTCCGGCGAGTACTGGAACGTCCAGTTGGTTTCTGGTGCGGCGTCCATCTGCGCGCGAATCTGCTGGGTTGCTTCGACGGCGATTTGCACGCATTCAGCTTTATCGACATTGAACACTACCCGGCGAAACATGGGATCGGTAGCGTTATAGACGTGGGCGATAGCGTTTTTGGCGCCTTGTAGCGCTTCAAAGGTGCGTTCAATCAAGTGCGGACGTGCCTGGGTTAGCACTTGAATGGTCACATCGTCAGGAATTTTATCCTGCTCAATCAGCGAGCGAACGAAATCGAAGTCGGTTTGGGAGGCTGACGGAAAGCCCACTTCTATCTGTTTAAAACCAACACTAAGCAGCATGTCGAATAAGCGCTGTTTGCGCTCCTGATCCATGGGGTCGATCAGCGACTGGTTGCCGTCGCGCAGGTCAACGCTGCACCAGATAGGCGCCGTCTCGATACGCTTGCTCGGCCACTGGCGGTCGGGCAGATCAACGGCCACAAAGGGGCGGTACTTTTTGGCAGGATCAGTCAACATCATGGCGGCTCTCCTAAAATCAGTCAGTTGTGGGCTTGTCGCTGTGCTTACCGCCCGCGTCATTCTGGTGTGTTGGGGCTGTCGAGTATGCTTGAGAGAGCGCTGACTCCATACGGTCAAGCTGCGCTTTCAGCCCGCGAACATCATTGCGCAGCGACTGCAGCTCGGCTTCTTCGCCTTCGCCGTTGTCCAGCGCCATTTGAGCGCTCTCTTTCTGCATCACGTCCAGCACAATACCAATCATCATATTGAGAAAGATAAAGGCGTTCAAAAAGATAAAGGTGAGAAAATAGATCCAAGCGTAGGGGTAGACCTCCATGGCCGGATATAGCACAGCGGTGGCCCAGCTCTCAAAGGTCGCCACCTGAAATAGCGTTAGCATGGCCAGGGAAATATTGCCCCACAGCCCCTCGTCTACATTGTGAAACAGAAAGCTCCCAATGGCAGCGTATATATAGAAGATGATAAACATCAGCAGGACCACATAGCCCATCCGTGGCACCGACTTCACCAGGGCGCTGAGTAGCATCTGAAGTTCAGGAATCATCGACACCAGGCGCAGTACCCGAAAAATGCGCAGCAGCCTGGCCAGTAGCACCATTTCCGAGTCATCCATGGGGATGAGACTGGCAGTCACAATCAGGAAGTCAAAAACGTTCCAGCCCTTTTTGAAGAAGTCGAGCAGGGTACGCTCTGCGGCCATTCTGATTAAAATCTCAATCAGGAAAAAGATCGTTACCGCGATATCGAGATAGAGCAGCCACTGCTCAACCTGAGTGGTTTCGTCGTAGGTTTTTGCCCCTATCACCAGGGCGGAAATGACGATAATGGCGATCACCATCGCTTCAAAAAACTTGTTTGACCGTAGCTTTTCAAAACGGGCCTGCCAGTTAGTAAAGGACTCACTCATGTAACAAAAAATCTCTCAACGGTTAATTCGCACACTTTATACTAAAATTACACACCTGCTACACAAGTGATATCCTGTTGTTTCACTTGATGTATCCTACGCCACCAGAACGCCTCTTTAGACGCCCTGTTGGTACTCTTTTGACTTTTTTTACTTTAGCCGCTGGATGATCCCCATGACACTGCTTTGGATAGCCTTATTGCCTCTGCTAGGCGTACTGGTGCCGGCACTCACCGCACGGCGCGGGCGCGGTTTCTGTTCCCTTGCAACGGCGGTGCTGCCCGCTACCGCCCTAGTAATGACGCTACTCAACGTGCCAGCTCTTTTAGATGGCGAGCAGCTACGTTTTTCGGTCACCTGGATGCCGGAACTGGCACTGAACTTGGCGTTCCGCCTGGATGGGCTATCGCTGCTGTTCAACCTATTGATACTCGGCATCGGTCTGCTGATTATTCTTTATGCTCACTACTATTTAGCCAAAGACGAACCCTATGGCCGATTCTACGCCTTCCTGATGCTTTTTATGGCGTCAATGGTGGGTATTTCAATGTCGGACAACCTGATTCTGCTATGGCTCTTCTGGGAGTTAACCAGCCTCTCTTCGTTTTTGCTGATCGGTTACTGGTCGCACCAGTCGGATGCCCGTAAAGGCGCACGCATGGCGCTAACAGTCACCGGCGCGGGCGGCCTTGCGCTATTGGCGGGCTTACTGCTGTTGGGCGATATGGCGGGCAGCTTCAATATGGGCGATGTACTGGCTAGCGGCGAAGTGATTCTGGCGGATTCCCGCTACCCGCTTATGCTGGGTTTGGTACTGCTGGGGGCGTTTACCAAATCAGCACAGTTCCCGTTCCACTTTTGGTTGCCCCACGCCATGGCGGCACCCACGCCAGTATCAGCCTATCTGCACTCGGCCACCATGGTTAAAGCGGGCATTTTTCTGATGGCACGACTGCACCCAGCCATCGCGGGTAGCGAGCTGTGGAGCGTGGTGGTCTCCCTAGTGGGCATCGTGACGATGCTATATGGCGCTTGGTTTGCACTGATGAAGACCGACCTAAAGGGTATTCTGGCGTTCTCCACCGTTAGCCATTTAGGCTTGATTACCGTGCTGTTGGGTATCGGCAGCCCCATGGCGATTTTAGCTGCCCTGTTTCACATTCTGAATCACGCCACCTTTAAAGCCGCACTGTTTATGAGTGCCGGTATTATCGATCACGAGACCGGCACCCGGGAGCTGAAACAGTTGGGCGGGCTGAAAAAAGCCATGCCAGTGACGGCACTCTTGACCACGCTAGCGGCTGCCTCAATGGCGGGCGTACCGCTATTTAATGGTTTCTTATCCAAAGAGATGTTCTTCACCGAAGCGCTAGCGACGCCCGTGTTAGGCGGCCTTAGTTGGCTATTGCCCGCGCTGGCAACACTGGGCGGTATCCTCTCTGTGGCTTACTCGCTGCGTTTGGTGCACGCCGTTTTCTTCAAACCGGCCCGTGAAGCACCACCGAAATCGCCCCACGAGCCGCCGCACCTTATGCGTTTGCCGGTAGAAATATTGGTAGCCCTGTGCGTGGTAGTGGGCCTGTTCCCGGCTTTTATGGCAACGGGATTATTAGAGCTCGCCAGCCAAGCGGTGATTGGTAGCCCACTGGATTTCCACCTGGCTATTTGGCACGGCGTGAATCTACCGCTCATCATGAGTTTGCTCGCCTTTGTGGTGGGTATTGCACTCTATTGGCGCTATGGCGAGGTGCGTCGATTTACCCAGCAGTTTGCCGGGGTCGATGCCCGGCGGGTGTTTGAGCGCATGCTTGTCTCCATGGGCTATCGCGCCGAGCAGCTTATTGCCAAGCTTGAAGGCAATTCGCTACAGCGTTATGTGGGCTGGCTCTGGCTAGGCGCATTAGTCATGGGTGGGATCGGCCTGGTTCAGATCACTGACTTAACGGGTGCTGCTGGCAATCAAGAGCTGGATGGTATCCTCATACTCGGGGCGGGGATGCTGATGTTTGGCGGCGTGGCCACCGCTGCCACTCACCGCTACCGGCTGATCTCTCTGCTGATGCTATCGGTCGTCGGGCTCTTTGTGGCGCTCACCTTTGCTCGTTTCTCAGCACCCGATTTAGCGCTGACACAGCTTTCGGTGGAAGTGGTGACCATGATCCTGTTGATGCTGGCGCTATTTTTCTTGCCCCAAAAGACCCCGCGCGAATCCAGCCCACTGCGCAACGTTCGCGATATGCTGCTGGCAGGCACGCTAGGCTTGGTGATTGCCAGCCTTAACTACGCGGTCATGACCCGCGAGACGCTGTCGATTTCCAGTTTCTTTGTGGAAAACAGCAAGCCCGGTGGTGGCGGCTACAATGTGGTCAATGTGATTCTGGTCGACTTCAGGGGATTTGATACCCTAGGTGAAATCACCGTACTGGCCATCGCTGGCCTGGCGATATTTAAGCTGCTAAACCGCTTACGCCTGTTTATGCCGCACAGTGACGGCGAAGGCCGGGTATGGTCACCTGACCGCTACCCAGCGGTACTCACATCCATTTCAATGACGCTGCTGCCACTGGCACTGTTGGTATCTGCATTTATCTTCCTGCGCGGCCATAACCAGCCAGGGGGTGGCTTTATCGCGGGGTTGATTACTGCGGTAGCCTTGATCCTGCTGTACATGGCCCGGGGTGTGGCGTGGGCGCAAGAACGTTTGGACTTCCCTTTCCAACCGGTAGCCGTCATTGGGGTGGCGATAGCCACTCTAACCGGGCTGGGTAGCTGGCTATTTGGTCACCCGTTCTTAACATCCGCATTTGGCTATTTCAGCCTACCACTCATCGGTACCTTTGAACTGGCCACCGCGCTGCTCTTTGATCTGGGTGTCTACTTAGCGGTGGTGGGCGCTACGCTGATGATTCTTGCCAACCTTGGTAAGGTCACCACCGCTCACCGCCCGGTGACCGAAGCAAGCGAACAGGATGCAGATGCCAGCGCCGCCGCCACCTCTGCCAAGGAGCCTCGTTAATGGAACTGCTTTATGCGATGACCACCGGTGTATTGACTGCTTCTGGCCTCTATCTAACGTTACGCGGCCGTACTTTCCCGGTCGTGGTGGGCCTTACGCTGCTCTCTTACGCAGTGAATTTGTTCCTGTTTTCGATGGGGGGATTAACCACTGATGGCGCTGCCATTGTCTCTGAGGGTGCAGGTTTCGCCGACCCGTTGCCCCAGGCACTAGTGCTCACGGCCATAGTGATTGGCTTTGCGATGACGGCGTTTGTGGTGATCCTGGCCATGCGGGCGCGGAGTGAAGTGGGGAACGACCACGTCGACGGTAAAAAGGAAGACCGAGAATGATGCAGCATCTAATTGTTTTCCCTGTCGTTCTGCCGCTAGTCGCGGGCATATTGCTGCTCTATCAGCGCCAAGGATTAGTGCGTTACAAGCGCACGGTGAGTGTTGTGGCCACGGTGCTACTGCTGCTGGTTGCGATAGGCCTATTACGCCAAGCCGCCAGTGGGGAGATCACCTACTACGCGCTGGGTGACTGGCAAGCCCCGTTCGGCATCGTATTGGTACTCGATCGCCTCTCGGCGTTAATGCTACTGCTGACTGCCGTATTGGCCGTTGGCGCAGTGGTGTTTGCCTGCGCTGGTGACGATGAAAAAGGCAGCAACTTCCACGGCCTTTTTCAGTGGCAACTGCTGGGCATTAACGGTGCTTTTTTAACCGGTGATTTGTTTAACCTGTTTGTCTTTTTTGAAGTTCTGCTGCTGGCGTCCTACGCCCTGCTGCTTCACGGCGGCGGTAAAGCGCGCATTCAAGCCAGTGTCCACTACGTGGTGCTCAACCTAGCGGGATCTTCGCTGTTTCTGATTGCAGTGGGGATTCTGTATGGCGCAACAGGCACGCTCAATATGGCCGATATGGCGATCCGGGTAGCCGAACTACCCGAAGAGCGTGACGGCTTAGTGAGCGCTGGGGCACTGATGCTGCTGGTCGTGTTTGGGTTAAAAGCCGCCATTCTGCCGCTCTACTTCTGGCTACCCAAAGCTTACGCCTCGGCCCCCGCGCCAGTGGCGGCGCTGTTTGCCATCATGACCAAAGTGGGCATTTACGCCATTCTGCGCGTCTACTCGCTCATTTTTGGCGATAGCGCTGGCGGTTTGGAGGCGCTGGAACAGCCCTGGGTGTGGTGGCTATCGCTCGCTACCCTGGCTGCCGCAGGCGTTGGGGTAATGGCCGCAAGGGACTTACGACTGCTGGTTGCTTATTTAGTGCTGGTGTCAGTGGGCACGCTGCTGGCGGGTATCGGCATGCGCTCGCCACAGGCGGTCTCTGCACTACTCTACTATTTGATCCACACTACGTTGATCACCGGGGGTCTGTTCCTGCTAGCGGAAATGATTGGCCTCCAGCGTGGCAAAGCGGGTACTCGCATAGTCAAGGGCCGCCCTATGGTGCAGGGCGCAGCACTCGCCATGTTGTTTTTTGTCGGCGCTATCGCCGTCGCAGGCATCCCGCCGTTCTCCGGCGCTTTCGGCAAAGCATTGATGCTCAATGCTGCCGAAGGCACCCAGCGACTATGGCTATGGCCGCTGCTGCTGCTAACCAGTTTAGCCTCGCTGATAGCCCTCTCCCGGGCTGGCTCTACGCTGTTTTGGCGTAGCCACCGGGGCACGATCAGCGGTACGCCGCTTTCCCATTGCCAGTGGTTTGGGGTTATTTGGCTGCTGAGTGCAGCCCCTCTATTAGTCGCCATGGCCGGGCCAGTGAGCAGCTACACTCAAGCCACGGCTGAGCAATTAGCCAACCCCCAGGTGCTGATTCGCACGCTACTACCTGATGCTGGAGATGCCCAATGATTGCTCCGCGCTCCTGGCTACCCACGCCTGTTTTATCGATACTACTGCTCGTCGTTTGGCTGCTGCTGGTACGCAGCTACGCCTTTGGTCAATTCGTACTCGGTGGCTCGTTAGCCATTTTGATCCCTCTGCTGACCCACCGCTTTTGGGATGCACGCCCCCGGATCTCTAAGCCTCTCGCCTTACTGCGCTTTGTACTTCGAGTACTAGGCGATATCGTAGTGGCCAATTTCGAAGTCGCGTATTTGATTGCCAACCCCTGGCGAAGGATGAAACCTCATTTTATTGAATATCCATTAATGCTAGAGGATCGATTTACTATCACGCTGCTGGCTAGCACCATTAGCCTGACTCCCGGTACTGTCTCCGCCAATCTGCGCCTGGATGGCAAGTCACTGCTGATTCACGCCTTAGATGTAGACAATGAGGAGGCGCTGATTAACCAGATTCGTGAGCGCTATGAACGCCCGCTCAAGGAGATTTACGAATGCTGAGCATTGCGCTTTATATCACCTTATCCCTGGTGGTGATGGCACTGTTGATGAATCTCTACCGGCTTACCATCGGCCCCAGCCTGCCCGACCGGGTACTCGCCCTGGACACTATGTACGTCAACTCGATTGCACTGATCGTGCTGCTGGGACTATGGCTGAACAGCAAAACCTATTTCGAGTCGGCGCTGCTGATCGCGATGCTAGGTTTCATCAGTACCGTTGCGGTGTGCAAATATATTCTGCGCGGAGATATTATCGAATGAGTACCGTGATCGTCGCCTCCATAAAGAGGCAGCCGCTATGCCAGAAAGGCTCATGCCAGGGGGCGTTATGTCAGGAGTAATAGAGGCGGTTATTTCGCTGCTGCTGGTTGCTGGCGGCATCTTTGTGTTTATTGGTTCGCTAGGGATGGCCCACTTGCGTGACTTTTATATGCGCCTGCATGGCCCGACTAAGGCCACCACTCTGGGTATCGGCTGTATGCTGATCGCTTCGATGATGTATTTCTGGAGCGTGGATGGCAAACCCGATATTCAGGAAATGTTGATTACGCTCTTCCTGTTCATTACCGCCCCCGTTAGCGCCCACTTGCTGGCCAAGTCCGGCTTGCACCTGCGTTTAAAGCACGCTGATAAAACCCAGGGTAAGCCAGTAGAGCTGCGCCCGGAAGAAGTCGGCGATAAACCGGTACCCCACCCGGATAAAGGCCATGGCTGAAAGCTAAGCAACCTCGCTTTTGTCATTGCGAGCGAAGCGCGGCAATCCTGAATCTGTCATTGCGAGCGAAGCGCGGCAATCCTGAATCTGTCATTGCGAGCGAAGCGCGGCAATCTTGGGTTGAACTGCGCCTGCGCAGGTTGAGATTGCCGCGTCGCAGGCTCCTCGCAATGACACTTTGCGCGACTGTGCCAAAGCAGAATTTACGGGGTTAAATCCTGCTGGTGATAGCCCAGTAGATAGAGCAAGCCATCAAGGCCCGAGGTTGAAATCGCCTGGCGCGCCTGGGCACGCACCAGGGGCTTGGCCCGAAACGCAATCCCCATACCCGCTTTGGCAAGCATTTTCAGATCATTGGCGCCATCCCCTACCGCAACCGTTTGGCCCAGGGTAAAACCTTCGCGCTGAGCAATGGACTCTAATAGTTCGGCTTTGCGCTCGGCATCGACGATCGGCTCACTTACTTCGCCGGTTACCTTGCCATTTTCGATGATCAGTTCATTGGCATGGATCTCGTCAAAGCCCAGCTTCTCCTGTAAGTGGCGAGCAAAGTAGGTGAAGCCGCCGGAGAGGATGGCGGTGCGAAAACCTAAGTGCTTCAGGTTAACCATTAAGCGCTCTAAGCCTTCCATTAGCGGCAATTCCTCAGCGATCTCCGCCAGCACGGACTCATCCAAACCTTCAAGTTTGCTCATCCGCTCACGAAAGCTCGCTTTGAAATCCAACTCGCCGCGCATGGCACGCTCGGTGACTTCTGCGACTTCATCACCCACACCATGGCGGCGGGCCAGTTCGTCAATCACTTCAGCTTTGATCAGCGTGGAGTCCATATCGAAACACACCAAACGGGGCTGAACGTGATCACGAGTATCTGCTTGGATAACAATATCAGCACTCAGAGTTTCGCTCAGTACCCGTGCGGCATTACGAACCGCTTCAACATCCACCTCACCTACCAGACGATGCTCGATACAGTCGATGCACTTATTCTGCTGTAACGAGGCGTCGGCAAGTCGCCGGGTGCTCCTTTTCTGCAGACCAAATTGCACGATCAGGGCGTCTACCTGGGATTGAATATCTGCGGTTAAACGTGCCGCTAAAACGGTTAGGATCAAGTCACCGCCTGCCATCACTTAGCTCCTGCCATTATTTACTCTCCTGCCTCTAAACGGTCGACTTTCTGGAAGCCACGGGGCAACTTGCTACCGCGGCGGCCACGCTCACCGCGATAATAAGCTAAATCGTCGGCTTTTAGGGTTAGCTTGCGCTTACCAGCATGAATCATCAGCGCATCACTGGCAGCGAGAACCACAATGCCGGTAACAAACTCCTCCCGGCGGGCAGCGCGTGGGCCGGGGATATCGAGCATCTTATTGCCTTTGCCCTTGGACATTTCCGGTAGTTGATCCAAGGGAAACAGCAGTAGCCGGCCTTCGTTTGAAACCGAGGCAACCCACAGCTCGTCGCCCTCTGGCACTTCAACCGGCGCCATCACATTGCAGCCTTTGGGCAGGCTAAGCACCGCTTTACCTGCTTTGTTTTTACCGGTAAGTGTATCGAGCCGTGCCACAAAGCCATAACCGCCGTCAGTGGCGAGCACGAAGCGCCGCTCCGGCGGTGCGAACATCAGTCCCGCCATTTTCGCCCCAGCGGCAACGTTCGCGCGACCGGTGACCGGCTCCCCCTGCCCCCGCGCACTGGGAAGATTGTGAGCAGACAGCGTATAGGCACGACCGGTGTCATCCAGCAGTACCAGCGGCTGATTGGTTTTACCTTTCGCCGCCAGTTGGAAGCTATCCCCGGCTTTATAGGAGAGCCCCTCGGGGTCGATATCGTGCCCCTTGGCCGCCCGAATCCAGCCTTTATCGGAGAGCACCACGGTAATCGGGTCAGCGCCCAGCAGCTCCACCTCTGAAAGCGCCTTGGACTCTTCGCGCTCGACCAGCGGTGAGCGACGCTCATCGCCATGCTCTTTACCTGCTGCGCGGATCTCTTTTTCAATCAGCGTAGTGAGCTTGGCTTCGCTGCCCAGCAGCCCCTCTAGATATTTGCGCTCTTTTTCCAGCTCATCCTGCTCGCCGCGAATTTTCATTTCTTCGAGCTTGGCAAGGTGACGCAGGCGTAACTCTAAAATGGCTTCGGCTTGGCGCTCAGAGAGACTAAACGTTGCTATCAGCGAGGCTTTAGGGTCGTCCTCCTCGCGAATAATGCGGATCACTTCGTCCAGATCAAGGTAGGCAATTAGCAAGCCTTCCAGGATATGCAGCCGGTCTTCGACTTTGCCTAAGCGGTGCTCTAAACGACGACGCACCGTGCTGCGCCGGAACTGCAGCCACTCACCCAGCATTTCGGGCAGCGGCATCACCCGTGGGCGGCCGTCCAGGCCGATCACGTTCATGTTCACCCGCACGTTCTTTTCCAGGTCGGTGGTGGCGAATAGGTGCGCCATCAACGACTCTACATCAATGCGGCTGGAGCGTGGTTCGATGACCAGTCGAGTCGGCTCTTCGTGGGTCGACTCATCGCGCAGGTCAGCCACCATGGGCAGCTTTTTGGCCTGCATTTGCGCGGCAATCTGCTCCAATACTTTGGCACCGCTGACCTGATAGGGTACGGCGGTGATAACAATATTGGCTTCTTCGCGGATGTAGCGGGCACGCAGCTTGACCGAGCCACGCCCGGATTCGTAGAGCTTCCGAAGATCCGCGGGCGGGGTAATAATTTCTGCATCGGTGGGGAAATCCGGCGCGGGCACGAATTCCATTAAATCAGCGGTGGTCGCCTTGGGGTTACGTAGTAGATGACAGGTTGCTTCGACCACTTCCGAGACATTATGGGGAGGAATATCGGTGGCCATGCCAACCGCAATCCCTGTGCCGCCATTGAGCAGCACATGGGGTAACTTGGCCGGCAGTACCAGCGGCTCTTGCATGGTGCCGTCAAAGTTGGGCGCCCAATCGACGGTGCCTTGGCCTAGCTCGCCCAGCAGCACTTCGGCGAACTTGGAAAGCTTGGCTTCGGTGTAGCGCATGGCGGCGAAGGATTTGGGGTCATCGGGGCTACCCCAGTTGCCTTGGCCGTCTACCAGCGGGTAGCGGTAGCTAAATGGTTGCGCCATCAACACCATGGCTTCGTAGCAGGCGCTATCCCCATGGGGGTGGAATTTACCCAGCACGTCACCGACGGTACGCGCCGACTTTTTGTACTTGGCGTTGGCGTGCAGCGCCAGCTCGCGCATGGCGTAAATAATCCGCCGCTGCACGGGTTTCATGCCGTCGCCAATATTGGGCAAGGCGCGGTCGAGAATGACGTACATCGAGTAGTCGAGGTACGCTTTTTCGGTGTAGTCGCGCAGGGAGAGACGCTCGACGTCTCCTTCCGCTACTTGAATATCCATGTCGATCATATCCTACCTTGACAACAAAACCGCCCCTGTTGGGGCGGCTGATAAGCGGACACGCGGCCACTTAACATGGCTCGCTATGTTAATTGATACCTTTCGTTTGATGCATTGGATAGCGCTGCCGTAGATGACGCTTCTTGAGAACTACCGTGAAACTCGTCTAACAGCCCTTTTAAGCGCTGAGCCTGTAATGACAGCTCATTGGCAGCACTCGCCGCTTCGCTAACCAACCCGGCATTTTGCTGCGTCACCGTATCCATTTGCGTGACCGCCCGGTTGATCTCATCAATACCGTTGGTCTGCTCGCCAGACGCTTGGCTGATTTCGCTAATACGTGCAGTAACCTCTTCAATCGCCACCACGATATCTTTCATGGCGGATTCAGCTGCTTGAGCATAGCCACTACCGGTGGCAATCTGCTCTGAGGTGGTTTTAATCAGCCCATTAATGTTTCTGGCAGAAGCAGCGCTACGCGACGCCAGCTCACGTACTTCGCTGGCCACTACGGCAAAGCCACGCCCATGTTCACCGGCTCGCGCCGCCTCTACAGAGGCATTTAACGCTAAAATATTGGTTTGGAAGGCAATGTTTTCAATCACATCGACTATCGAAGAGACCTCAGTAGAGCTTGCGTTGATAGCCTCCATGGATTGCGCCAGCCGTGATACCTGCTCTCCACCTTGTTTCACTTTTTCTGCTGACTCTTTCGCTCGCTGATCCGCCTCTTGAGCGTTATCAGCATTGCGCTTCACCGTAGCGGCCATCTCTTCCATCGTAGAAGAAGTCTCTTGCAGAGAAGCCGCTTGCTGCTCAGTGCGGCTAGAAAGCTCGGTATTGCCCGCGGCAATTTCCGTCGATTCACTGGCAATGGCATCCGCTACGCCACGCACATCACCAAACAGGCGCTGCAACTTCTCCGCGTAGCGATTCACAGCACCGCGTAGCTCGCCGATTTCATCATCGCGATAAATGGTCAGTTCACGACTGGAACCGCCCTGGCCCAGTTGATCAATCTGCCCAGTAGTGCTGCGAATCTGACGTAACAAGATACGCCCACCCCACCAGCCTAGCGCGAGCAGCAGCGCCAACAGCGGTAAAATAAACATCAATAAATCACGCGTTAAGGTGCGCGCCAAGGCTGTTACCTGTTCGCTAGGCGTTACCAAGCCGAGTGTCCAGCCAGTGTCTGGCATATCAAACAAACGCACTGCCGCAGGCTCGTCCAATACGCCCGCACTTTCTACATTGGCCTCATCACGGCCAGCCTCAACGGCCTCTACAACGGGCTGAAGCCAAGGCATATCCCCCACTAAATCGCCCAGGCCGCGCATTTCATCCGACGCCTGCTCAACGCCCGGTAGGTCAATCACGTTGTGATCTTTATCCAGTACAAAGGCATAGCCGCCCGTTCCACCACCATTTTCGGCGAGAAACTCAGCAACACCGTTTAACTGCATATCAATGGTGGCCACACCTGCAAAGTCATTATCGAGGTAATAAGGCACACTACAGGTCACCATCGCGACGCCGGTCGCCGGATCGCGATAAGCAGCAGACCAAACACACTGCCCGGGGGTCGCATCACGGGCACTGCTGTACCATGCCTCATCATGATAGGCGGCAATATCGCTTGCGTTATAGTCATCCAAAAATTCCAGCTCGCCCTGGGCATTGCGTGCCCAAAAAAAGCTAAAGCGCTCGACACCCGAGGAAAATGCGCCGGGTTCAGGCCAAATACCGCCGCCCGCCACCGTGGCATTGCCGTTGTCATCAACGACATTTGGCAAGGCCTCAAGGTAAATGGCTTCTTCACGCGGCAGCGATTCGGCCAAAGCCGCCAAGCTCGATGTATTGCCTTCGACCCGGGCTAATTGACCATTGAGCGCATTGACAATCGAGCCCCCCGTACGCTCTATCAATGACTGGCTCGCATCGATAACCAGCGGCTGACCTCGCCACGCCATTACGCCGTAAATACTGGCCGCCATCAGAAGCATAAGTACGACTGCAGACAGCGTTAACTGTCGAGATATCGTGTTAAACAAAAGCCTTCCCCTTATATATGAATGTACGTTTATTACGTCTTTTTAGTATGTAAGCTCTACATTCAACTATCGGCTAAAGTACGCGTTACTGTAACAACGGCTTGTTAACGCTTGTCTGCTTTTACCTACACTTCGATATCGGCAAGATTGCCGTAATCTTCCAGCCATTTTTTGCGATCACCGGCACGCTTCTTGGCCAGCAGCATATCCATCATTTCCATGGTGCCGTCGCCGACGGTCAACGTCAGTTGCACAAGGCGACGGGTTTCCGTCGACATGGTGGTTTCACGTAGCTGTAGCGGGCTCATCTCACCCAGACCTTTAAAGCGCTGCACATTAGGTGTGCCACGCTTATTGGCCAGTTGCTTGAGAATGGCGGCTTTTTCGCTCTCATCCAGGGCGTAGTGCACTTCTTTACCCAGATCGATACGGTAAAGAGGTGGCATGGCGACATACACATGGCCTGCGTCTACCAGGCTCGGAAAATGGCGTACAAACAGCGCGCACAGTAGCGTGGCAATGTGCAAGCCATCGGAGTCGGCATCGGCGAGAATACAGATCTTGTGATAGCGCAGCTTTTCCAGATCAGCGCTGCCGGGGTCAGCGCCAATGGCGACGGCGATATCGTGCACCTCCTGGGAACCGTAGATATCGTGCGTTTCCACTTCCCAGGTATTCAGGATCTTACCGCGCAGGGGCAGTATCGCCTGGGTCTCGCGGTTACGCGCCTGCTTGGCACTGCCGCCAGCGGAGTCCCCTTCGACCAAAAACAGCTCACTCTGGGCAGGGTCTTGGCCGGAGCAGTCCGCTAGCTTACCGGGCAAGGCCGGGCCGGACGTGACCTTTTTACGGGCGACTTTTTTGGCTTTTTTCTGGCGATTTTGCGCCGCGCTGATGACCAGCTCGGCAATCGCTTCGGCTTGATCCACATGGTGGTTCAGCCATAGCGAGAAAGCATCTTTAACCACGCCGGAAACAAAACCGGCAATCGTGCGCGATGACAGCCGCTCTTTGGTTTGCCCGGCAAACTGCGGGTCGAGCATCTTCACTGAGAGCACAAAGGAGGTGCGCTCCCAAAGGTCATCAGCGGTGAGTTTGATGCCGCGGGGCAACAAGTTGCGGTATTCGCAGAATTCCCGCAGCGCGTCCAGCAGCCCGGAACGAAAGCCGTTTACATGGGTACCGCCCTGAGGGGTGGGAATAAGGTTAACGTAGCTCTCCAGCAGCGCTTCGCCGCCTTCTGGTAGCCATTGAATCGCCCAATCGACACCGTGCTCGTCGTCATTGAAGTGGCCTACAAAAGGCTCCTTGGGCAGTACTTCATAACCATCGGTGGCTTCAACTAAGTAGTCGCGCAAACCATCGGCGAACTCCCACTCTGTGGAAGTGCCGTCAGGTTCTACCAGCGTGACTTTCAAGCCGGGACACAGCACCGCTTTGGCACGCAGCAGGTGTTTCAACCGGGTTAGCGCTAACTTGGGGCTATCGAAGTAGCTCTCATCCGGCCAGAAACGCACCAAAGTGCCACTTGCCCGCTTGGGGGCTTTACCAATTTCATGCAGCTCTTCGACTTTCTCACCGAACTCGAAGGCCATGGCATGGCGTGCCCCATCCCGGGTAACTTCGACATCCAACCGGCGCGATAGCGCATTAACCACCGAGACACCTACCCCGTGTAGGCCGCCGGAGAAGCGGTAGCTAGTGGAGGAGAATTTGCCACCCGAGTGCAATTTGGTAAATATCAGTTCAACGCCCGAAACACCGTGTTCAGGGTGTAGGTCGATGGGCATACCACGGCCATTATCCTGCACCTCAATCCCGCCGTCGCTATGCAGCACGACGTTAATCATGGTGGCGTGGCCCGCTAGCGCTTCATCGACGCTGTTATCAATCACTTCTTGAGCAAGGTGGTTGGGGCGTGTGGTGTCGGTATACATACCGGGACGCTTACGTACCGGCTCGAGGCCCGACAGGACTTCGATGGAACTCGCGCCGTACTGAGAGGCATCAAACTGGGTCATGTAACGTCGGTTCCCTGAAAAATCGTACTGGCAGCCATATCAAATGCTGAAAAGTGTCATTGCCGACTTGCAAAGAGGCACAGGATAGCGGAAAAGCAAAAAGCTGTATATCTAGCCATGCTTATCAATGGCAAAGCGGAAAGGGCTTCCCCGTCGATAAGTCTACGAGGGGGCGCTGTAACCCCATCCCTGGGCGCTACATTTGCCATCTGCCCGCCATGGACGGCGGAAATGCCGGAATTGTATGGAACATATTCCGGCCATGGCAAATGACCCCCTCTACGACTTATCCACGGCGCCCTTTCTGTATGTGCTCACAATATACTAGCGACAAAATTGCACCGCTCACTCCTGCTCAGCCGCCCAAAATGCTTCAATCAATCCCTTACTGGAAGCATCCATCCGCGATAGATCTCCCTCATGGTCGATAATTTTTTGGGTATCCGTGGCAATCTGTTTGCCTAGCTCAACGCCCCACTGATCGAACGGGTTGATATCCCAAATCACCGCCTGAACAAAGACTTTGTGCTCGTAAAGGGCGATAAGCGAACCCAGGGTCGCCGGGGTGAGCTGGTCAAGCAGCACCGTTGTCGAGGGCTGGTTACCCCGATAACGCTTGTGCTCTGGCCGTGGGCCGTCGTCTTCCAAAGCGTCATCACCAAGCATTAATACGCGGGACTGCGCAAAACAGTTGGCCAGTGCCAGGCGATGCTGGGTTTTAAGGTGGCGGCGGGTATCTGGATCTTCCACCTCATCGTAGCGCTTGAGCGGCGCGATAAAATCACACACCACCGGTTGAGTGCCCTGATGCAATAGCTGATAAAACGCATGCTGGGCGTTGGGGCCAAGCTGCCCCCAGAGCACAGGGCAGGTGGAGTAGTTAATCGGCTGGCCTTGACGGGTAACCGACTTGCCGTTGGACTCCATCTCAAGCTGTTCAAGATAGGCGGCGAAATACTCCAAGCGCCCATCGTAGGGCAGAATGGAGTGCGCACGGATATCCAGGAAGTTGACATTCCAGATTCCCGCTAACGCCAGCAGCACGGGCAGGTTCTCCGCCATTTCTGCCTCAGCAAAATGGCGATCCATGGCGTGCGCACCGGCTAAAAACTCGCGGAAATTCGCCATCCCAACCACCAGCGCAATGGGTAAACCAATGGTGCCCCATAGCGAGTAGCGCCCGCCTACCCACTCCCAGAAGGTTAATTGATGATCGTCAGCAATGCCCCACTCGGTCATTTTCTCAGGGCTCGCCGACACACCAATAAAGTGCTGACGCACCACCAACTCAGCGCTAATCGGCGTCGCACCATGCTGGGTCAAGCGGCTAAGTAACCACTCCCGTGCGGTGTTAGCGTTGGAAAGTGTATCAATGGTGGTGAACGACTTGGATGACAACACAAAGATAGTGGTTTCAGGATTCAACCGGCTCAGATAGTCCGCTAACTGGGAGCCATCCATGGTGGAGGCAAAATGCACCTCAACCGGATGAATATCTTTGGGTCGGAAATCTGCCAAGGCATGGGTGACCATTAGTGGGCCTAGATCTGAACCGCCTACACCCAGGTTAACCACATGCCGAATCGGCTTGCCGGTGGCACCACGCCACTGCCCTGCGTGCAGCCGGCTGACCAAGCGCTCCATTTGGGCAAGGCTTTCATGCACGGCAGCGACGATATCTTCCCCCTCAACCTCAAGCGTCGCATCGGCGGGTAAACGCAGCGCCGTATGTAACGCCGGGCGGTTTTCGCTGACGTTCACTCGCTTACCGCTCAACAGCGCTTCAATAGCAGAGGGTACGCACGCTTCACTAGCCAGCGTAAACAGATGTTCGAGGGTATCATCATCCCAGCGCTGCTTGGAAAGATCCAGCGTCAAGCCCGCCACCTGGCGAGTAAAGCTTTCCCAGCGGGAAGGCTCGGTGCCAAACAGCGTTTTCAAGTGGACATGCTGCAGCGTTTCAGCGTGATGCTTTAACGTCTGCCATGCCGGTAACGTATCGGGTGTAGCGCTTGATGCTGAGGCCATTTAGCTTCTCCAGTGGCGTCGATCCTTGCAGCGGGGTTCATTAAACAGGTTAATAACCTTAAACAGGGCTGTTCTAAACGAGTCTGTGCTAGACAGGCCTGTTCTAGTCAATTAAGGGCGCGTAAACTAGCACGCCTTTTCCATGATCCCGGCTTGCCCATGAGTGATGCATCTTACCGTGACGCTATCTTTTCGACACCCCTTGACCGAGTCGCGCGGTTCTCTTTCGACGAAAAGGTGGTCGCCTGCTTTCCTGACATGATCCGCCGATCGGTACCCGGCTACGGGCAAATTCTTGGCATGTTGAGCTTAATTGCCCAGCGCCACCTGCGCCATGGCGCCCATGTCTATGATCTAGGCTGTTCGCTGGGCGCTTCCGGCCTTGCGCTGGCAGGGGCGCTGGCGCCTGACGCCTTTCGCTATACGGGCGTTGACCTATCGCCCGCCATGGTCGCCCAGGCTCAGCAAACCTTTGCTGACGAGTGCCCAGCGTACGCTATGCAGGTCGAAGAAGCCGACATTCGTACCCTCGAGTATGCATCTTCGGGCATGATCATTCTCAATTTTACCCTACAGTTTCTACCCGCCGCCGACCGCGATGCACTACTGGCGCGGCTTTATGCAGCGCTGGAACCCGGCGGCGTGCTGATTCTCTCGGAGAAAACCGTCGACGCCGACGAGCGCGACAACGCCTGGCGGGTAGAACGCTACCACGATTTCAAGCGCGCCAATGGCTACAGTGATCTGGAAATCAGCCAGAAGCGCACCGCTCTTGAGAACGTACTGGTGCCGGATACCCTCGATGCACTTCATGGTCGTTTGAAACAAGCAGGTTTTCCACGTTCGATGACCTGGTTCCAGTACCTTAACTTTGCCTCACTGATTGCGTTTAAGGAGGGTTAAAGGTGGCGCCACTACCCGACGATCATCGCGCAATTTATCAGGCGTTTTTAGATCAAGCTACGCTTGATGCCTCACTAACGCCCTGGTTAGCGAAGCTTCCCGAGCAGTTAGCTCACGGGCTTGACCGTAACCGCCACGGCGATTTATCCGCCTGGGAAAAAGCCGTGGCCAAGCTTCCGGTGCTGCCCGCCGAGCGGCGCGTGGATTTAAACAGCGACACCGTCAGCGTTGATCTCGATCTTAGCGATAGCCAGCAGCGCCAATGCTTTAACCTGCTTAGAAAGCTTGCCCCATGGCGTAAAGGCCCTTTTCAGCTAGGCGGCATTTATATCGACACCGAGTGGCGCTCTGACTGGAAGTGGCAAAGAGTGGCGCCACACCTGGCACCGCTAAAATATCGCAAAGTGCTCGATGTGGGTGGCGGCAGCGGTTACCACGCTTGGCGGATGGCCGGGGCAGGTGCTGCTTTTGTGCTAATCATCGACCCTTCGCCACGTTTCTACTGGCAGTTTCAGGCAGTACGCCACTTTGTGGGTGATGCGGATGGCGGCAAAACGCAGTTTTTACCCGTGGGCATTGAAGATGTGCCTGAGAATCTGGGCTTTTTCGATACGGTATTTTCCATGGGCGTGCTCTACCATCGCCCTGCCCCGTTGGAACATCTTCAGCAGCTAAAAGCCGCGTTAGTTCCGGGCGGCGAGCTGGTGCTAGAAACCCTGGTAGTCGAAGGCGACGAGCAGACCGTATTTGTGCCCGGCGAACGTTACGCCGCCATGCCCAACGTCTACTTCCTGCCCTCTTCTCAAGCACTCTGCCACTGGCTGGAGCGCTGCGGCTTTACCAACGTGCGCGTGGTCGATGAAGCCGTTACCACGTTAGACGAGCAGCGCTCGACGGAGTGGATGACCTACCAATCGTTGGCTGATTTTCTCGACCCCAACGACCGCACCCGCACCATTGAAGGCTACCCTGCACCGCGGCGGGCGGTGATTTTGGCGAATAAGCCGGGCCAATTAGCCGTTAGCCGTTAGCCGTTAGCCGTTAGCCGTTAGCCGTTAGCCAAGTGTGCGAAGAAGGTGTCAAAACCGCCCCGGCGTCCGCCAAGCCGCCGCATTGAATTGCCCCCCAAATATTGACTTATACTAAAACTCATAGTAACAGTAACTTTTCCGAGGGGTGCCTATTATTCAGGCTGAGATGGAGTTATCCAAACCCTTTGAACCTGATCCGGCTGATACCGGCGTAGGAACGGACATAAACCATATATGAATCTGTTTTGACACCTACGCCTGTATTATCCGAATCTCAATGCAGGAGTGTATCGTGTCGCAAGGTAACTCAACGCCCGCTAACGCATCTACGCTCAGTAGTACCTCCCCTTTTAACACGTCTGATAAAAACCGCCTGAACTCCGTACTTGCCAAGCCACGCTTGGCAGCAATCGCCGTAACTCTGCGTAATAATGAAGTTCTCCTCGTCCAACGCAGTAAAGAACCTCAACGGGGCACTTGGGGCTTCCCCGGAGGATCAGTGGAACCGGGAGAAAGCCTACATTGTGCAGCAAAGCGCGAATTAATGGAGGAAACCGGTATCACAGCATTGGTAGGACCGTTAATTGATGTAGTAGAAGTAATCGGATATGACCCAGAGGGAAGTCACCACCACTTCGCCTTGGTTGCCCTTTTATGTCACTACGTTGATGGCGAGCTACGGCCTGGTGATGATGCTGCGGACTGCCGCTGGGCGAAAGTTATAAACGGAAAACTCAACTTCAATGAAGCCTTAGCTGATCACGTCGCAGATACTGTCGTGAAAGCCTTTAATTTGCACAGTTTGATCGTCAAAGAAAAATCAAACGCGATTCACAGCTCCAATTCAGCTTTTTAAACTACTCGCCATCATTCGTATCAGCAAAATACGCCTCTTTGTCCACCGAAAGAGATGAATATAATGATGCACAAACATTATACGAATTTCACCAGCCTCTACAGAGATACACTGCATAAAATCTGCTTTGAATATGAATATGTTAACTCACCTAGAGGAAATAAAGAGCGAGAACTCATTGGCTTCAATATCCGACTCGACAATCCTCCTGATCGTTTTTGTCTAAGCAAAATACGCAAACAAAATGTTGTTTTTAATTATGCAGAAGCGTTATGGTATTTATCAGGTAAAAACGACTTAGCATTTATTTCCTGGTACGCCCCTTCAATGCAACGCTACAGCCCAGATGGTATAAGCTTACCTGGTACTGGTTACGGAGCTCGTCTTAAAAACTTTGGTGCAGACACGCTCGATCAAATCGAACGAGTGATTGATATCCTTAAAAATGACGATCCCGACAGTAAGCGCGCTGTCCTTCAAATATTTAGTGCGGAAGAAGATCTTTATCGACGCAATATCGACGTTTCATGTACCTTGGGTCTTCAGTTGCTACTCCGCGAAGAAAAGTTGAACATGGTCAGCTATATGCGTGCAAATGATGCCTACGTTGGCATGCTGAACGATATTTTCTCTTTTACTTTCTTGCAAGAGTATATTGCTGCCCGCATAGGCTGCAAAATCGGTCACTACACACATCAAGTTGGTTCTATTCACGTCTATGAAAGCACACATGAGCGTGCGCTTGAACTTTTGAATAGTAATGAAACTATACCCCAGCCAGGCACAGTACCTTTAATGCCAATTGGCACCTCCCCGACGACCATACGCAAACTATTGGAATATGAGTCAGAGATCCGTAGCGGCTTGTTGACGTTTAATGATATGGCTAATCTTAACCTAACGACGTATTGGCGAGATGTGCTGATGTTGTTCTGGATCTATCGCCAAATCAAGATAGGGAATGCGCTGCCTCAAAAGGCGTTAGAGATAATTAACCCCTACTATCAACCGTTTCTTATTAATCGCTGGGGATAGTACAAGCATTCATACATGAGCAAATATTAGGGGATTTATTTTTATGAATACTAATTGGACTGAACAAAATATCGCCGAGCTTTTTGACGCTTATGATGATTGGGTGGAGAATGCTTTTGGCTATCAACCACTCATCGCGGAGTTAACCTGCTCTTATGGCAAGGGAATTAGTGTATTGGACTACGGCTGTGGCAGCGGCAAAGTGTCCAGAAGATTAAGAGACGACGGATTCGACTATGTCACCGGTGTTGACATCTCTCCAACAATGATTGAAAAAGCAATATCCGCAGGCACTAACCGTCTTCGCTTTGAGCAAATCCATGGTCCAAATTTGCCATTTCCTGATAACAGTTTTGAAGCTGTCATTAGTTGTTTTCTGTTTATTAACATTCCCGAAAGACGTGAACTAGTACGCATCACTACGGAAGTAATGCGCATACTTAAACCTGGCGGCTCCTATTACATCCTCGACACTCATCCTCAAACCACCGGAGTCGATTATCCGACCTACCGCAATGGAGAGCATGGTATTTCCTATCAAGACGGAGATAATCGCCCAGTCTACCTCACGATACCGGGAAGGCAGCAACCATTAGAGATTGTCGACAAACAATGGGGTTTATCCACATATCGAAATACATTCGCCGCAGCGGGGCTTTCACTAACCACAGAGCGTAATCTACCATTTGACAATTCGCAGTTGCCAGTTCATACGAGTGAATTCCGCACTCTACAGGACACAAAACCCTATATTCTACTGCGCGCCACAAAGCAATAAAGACAGACAATAGGTATTAACTAAGTGCCTATGCAAAAGTAAATCAGGTATAAATATCTAGTAAGCTACTGATTTTTTTATAACCTTTAATGCACGAAAAATTATGCATAGACACTTAGTGGCACTGAAAACACAGCTTCAATACACGCTCACCGCCGCAAAATCACCAGCCAGCGTCCCAGGTTCATAACACTGGCCAGCGAGGCGGCCACGTAGGTAAACGCGCAGGCGGTGAGTACGTGCCGGGCACCGGGCATATCGTAAGGCGGGACGTACTCTTTCAAGAGCGGCAGCGCGCGGTTAAAGCTGGCATCAAACTCAACCGGCAGAGTCACCAAATGTACCAACGCTGCGGTGCCAAAGCTGATCACCGCCATGGCAATTACAATGGCCAAACCACCCGGCAGACGCGTCAATAAAAACAGAAAAGGTGCAGCCATCATCAGTACAGCGCCGAGTTTCTCAGCTTTTTGGGCAACGCCGACTAAGCGGCTACGCGCCAGTAGCGGCGCGTAACCCTGGTGATGCTGAATGGCGTGCCCTACTTCATGGGCAGCCACCGTGACGGCCGTTAGCGAACGCCCATCGTAGTTATCCGGTGAAAGACGTACGCAGCGGGTTTCTGGGTCATAATGGTCACCATACTCAGTGCGCTCAACGCTTGCGCCCTCAATCCCCAGTCGGCGCAGCAAATGATCGGCAAGCTCTGCACCCGTGCCCGGGTAATCGTCACGGCCGCGGGTATGGCGTTTAAGCACCCACTTGGCCCAAACATTGGGGAGCACAAATACTGCCAGCGCAAAAATGATCAGCACAACAACCATGGCAGCCCCTATCTACAAATAACCGTCGTTAAACACACTTCTTCGTAGCGTACTTTTACCATGGGGACTGACTTGGCAACAGCGTTATGCGGGATCGTTGCGGTGCTCCTCAACTTCGCGCTGTACTGCCGCTAAGCCGTGGGCAGAGATATCGCCCTGGGCGTGGGCGTGTTCGGCAATCAGCACGCTATCTGCGGCGAGCACTAAATCACACTGGATGCCGGCCAACTCATCCCGCAACCGCTGGATCGCCTGCTCGCGCCTGGGGTTTTTATCCACTTGACGAATATAAATCGCTTTAATCCGATCTGGGTAGGCTTTCACTATCTCGGTATACACTTCTGGATCGTGTTGACCGCTATCGCCAATGAGAATACACGGCATATCATTATAAAGCGTCAACATACGGTCGATCAGTTCGCGCTTATGCTCTTCTGCACGGCGCGGCCAAGGCTTGCGCAAAGAGATGCCCCATTCGCGTAAAAAGATAATCGGCCCAACGGGGATGCGGTTGATCTGAAAAAAGGTTTCGAGCATTTCGTATATCGCCCAAGGGCTACGGGATACATACAAAATGGGCCGCTCAGCGCGTTCACTAACGCCACGATGTAAAGCTTGATAAAGCGGCGCAACACCGGGGAAAGCGGTGCGGCGATGAGGTTTTTTAACAAATAAGCGATAAAGCATTTTGAGCTTTTCCGCCACCCCGGTAAACATAACGGTGTCATCAATATCACTGATGATCAGCAAATCCGCCTCTGACGGAGGTACATAAACTTCTACGTGAGTACGTACCGGCGTCTGCCCCGAGCAATGCACTAAAATATCGGCGCGGTGCCAGGAGACATCAATGGGCAGGGTGTGACTAATCGGTAAGTGGACGTCGTAATAGCCATCTCGATCCGTGCCGACGCAGAGCTTATTTTCGCCGATGTGAATTTCTACCTGCGCATCGGCCAGCCCCCGGCGTAAAACGCGCCGTGCCACGTCCGCAGTATCGCGTAGCATGCCATGGCGAGGAATGGCTCGACCTAGTGCGGCTTGGCGAAACACCCGGCCCATGACAAAAACTTCACGCTGGGAACCATAGCCGCGGTAAGGATGAACCACCATTCCGCCGCGGCTACTGTCTCCTTTGATAGGTTTGGCAATAACGTGGACAAGCCTTTTGATAAAGCTTGTCCACTGACGCAATACGCTCATCAAGCGTGTTGACCGGAGTGACGCCCTTCCTGCAGCTCTTCGAGTAACTTGGCGTTAAAGGCATCCAAGTCCTTCGGCGTACGGCTGGTCACAAGACCGCTGTCCACAACAACTGGCTCATCGACCCACTCAACGCCGGCATTGCGTAAATCTTGCGCGACGCTGTGTACCGAGGTCATGCGGCGGCCTTCAACCACGCCCGCATTAATTAAAATCCACGGCGCATGGCAAATAGCAGCAACAGGCTTACCTGCCTGGAAAAACCCTTTTACAAAACTCAAGGCATCGTCGTTAATGCGCAGTTCATCGGGGTTGAATAAACCACCCGGCAGTACCAAGGCGTGGTAGTCAGACTCACTGGCATCAGCAAGGGCTTTATCGGCTTCATAGGTGTCGCCCCAGTCGGTTTCCGCCCAAGCGCGGACTCCTTTACCGTCGGGGGTGACCACATGAACCTCAACACCCTCTTTCTGTAAGGCGGCGCGCGGTACGCTCAGCTCAGACTCTTCAAAACCATCTGCGGCTAAAATAGCAACACGCTTACCGTTTAGTCCTTGTTTCATCATGCTCTCCTTTTCGTGATGATTTGCGTTAGTAACGCCCCACTAGTGTGGCGTATATTGAATCAGGGTCAAGCTCTCCTGCTGACACCGCAGATTAGCGAATAGCGCGCTAGGCGTTATGCACAATCCTTCCTAGCTCAGCAACATCATAACCCCCTAACTGTGTTGCCCTCTCGGCAAAACGCGCTTGATGAGCAAACGCCAACAGGCGCTGTATTGAAGGTTCGAAATAACTGCGCCGCTGCATAATCAAATCAAACGGCTCATCGCAAAGTGTCACGAAGCCGAGGTGCTGGCGATGGGCGGCGGCTTCAACCCCCAGCCCAACATCCGCCTCACCCTGACCAATGCTAAGCGCCAAATCATCTTCACTTAAGGAGGCATGGGGCGCCCAGTTGATCGCCAAGCTTTCAATGCCTGCTTGTTGTAGCAAACAGTGCAGCAACCGTGCTGCTCCAGCGTCGGGCTGGCGATGCGCCACGCGGATCCCGGGCCGTTTTAAATCATTTAGCCCAGAGATGCTCATCGGGTTGCCAGCGGGTAAAAGCAGCCCTTGGCGGCGCTTTGCCCAATGCACTATCAACAGATCACGCATGCCGCTTAAGCCGAGCGCGCTGGGTTCGTTATAGCGCTGAGTAGAAGCATCCAGCAGATGAATGCCCGCCAGCATCGCCTTGCCGTCAAGCAACCGCCGCACGCCGTCGCCACTGCCTTGGCAGAGCATCGCCAAATCAGAGCCGCTTTCCCGAATAGCCCACTCCAACAGTGGATCCTGGCTACCGGCTGCTACTAGCGGCACTGATAAACGCTGCGCCTGATCGCCTTCTAAATGGTTCAGCACCCATAAATCGATCTGTTGGCGGGGAAACAGCAACTTTCCCGTTACCCGACTACAGGGAATCTGGCCTTGGCGCACCAAGTCATACACCTTGCGCTCTTTTAAACGCAAATAGTCAGCGACTTCTGCGGTGGTCAGGTAAGTATGTGGTTCAGACATCGCAAGGTAGCCTCGCTGGGTAAAATGCAAACCTCTTTTGTATTTTAACTGCATATGACTGCATAAATTTCAGGACGCAGTGCATTAAGTCATTTTTCGATACATCATGCCAATTCTCAGATAACAGTTTTCCTACAACAGCTCTTCATACAAAAGTGAAACCGACGCTCAATGCTCACCAGTGATAATGCTTTTAGTACTGCTCTCACCCTGATCCTGAGTATGGATAGCGCGCTAATCTCCATCGTGATGCTCTCGCTGCAGGTATCGCTGATGGCGGTATTGATTGCCAGCCTGATAGCCCTGCCCTTAGGCGCTGCTCTGGCGCTATGGCGCTTTCCTGGACGTAACGTCGTGATTGTCGCCCTCAATGCCCTGATGGGCTTACCGCCAGTCGTGGCAGGGCTTTGTGTCTACCTACTGCTTTCGCGGGCAGGCCCACTGGGTGAATGGGGGCTGCTGTTTACGCCAACAGCGATGGTGATAGCCCAAGTGATCCTGGTACTACCCATTATTGCCGCCCTCACCCGCCAGCAGGTTGAAGCGCTTTACGGAGAGTATGCCGAGCAGTTGAACTCACTGGGGCTAACGCGCCTACGCATGATCCCCACCCTGCTATGGGACGCACGCTTTGGGCTGTTAACGGTGATCCTGGCAGGCTTTGGCCGCGCCAGCGCCGAGGTGGGCGCAGTGATGATTGTGGGCGGGAACATCGACGGCGTCACCCGCGTGATGACCACCAGCATTGTGTTGGAAACCAGCAAGGGCAACCTGCCTATGGCCCTTGGCTTAGGGATCATTCTGCTCGCCCTGGTCACCATGATTAACGCGATTGCCCACATAATCGGCGAAACGGCGAAAAGGCGGCTGGGATGAACGCACATCATACGCCCCCCGTCGCCACCCTTGAGCTCGACAGCGTGAACTTTATCCATCGCGGCCATACCCTGCTTAGTCCCACATCGATGCGCCTTGCAGGCTGCCAGCGAACGCTAATAATGGGGCCGAACGGTGCGGGCAAAAGCCTATTAATGCGTCTAGCTCACGGCCTACTAACGCCCTCCAGCGGTTCGGTTCGCTGGCAAGGGGCTCAGCCTGCGCAAGCCATGGTTTTCCAACGCCCTGTGCTGTTACGCCGCTCAGCGCTGGATAACCTGACCTATGTGCTAGCCATCAATAAAGTGGCGCGTCCAGAACTGAAAGCGTTACCTCGAAAAACCCAGGCGATGAGTGCCCTTGAGAAGTTTGGCTTAGCACACCTAGCCAAACGGCCTGCGCGGGTGCTTTCCGGCGGCGAGCAGCAGCGTTTAGCGTTGGCACGGGCCTGGCTGCTCAATCCCCAAGTTCTGTTTTTAGACGAACCCACCTCGGCGCTCGACCCCGCCGCCATCAAGGCCGTTGAAGATGCCGTACTGGAGTTTCATCACAGCGGTACACGTATCGTTATGACCACTCACGACTTGTACCAAGCACATCGCTTAGCCAATGACGTGGTGTTTTTGCACAACGGCGAACTACTTGAACACACCCCTGCCCGCGACTTTTTTACCGCCCCCACCTCACCTGAGGCGGGGGCGTTTATTCGCGGCGAGTTGGTCTGGTAGCTCCAATATGAGTGAGCCCTAGGATTGAAGTAAAACGATTCATGAAAAGCGATCAAGGAGCAAAAATGAACAAAACTACCGCACTTATCACCGCTGGCACCCTAGGGCTGACCTTCAGCGCTACGCTGATGGCGGCCGATGACTACATTACGCTGGCCTCCACGACCTCTACCGAAAACTCTGGCCTGTTTGACGCCATCATCCCCGCATTCAGCGAAGAGACCGGGATTGATGTGCACGTGGTCGCCGTGGGCACCGGCCAGGCATTTGAAATTGGTCGCCGTGGCGATGCGGATAGCCTGCTGGTTCACGACACCGCAGGTGAAGAAAAGTTTGTGGCCGATGGCTACGCCACAGAACGCTTGAATGTAATGTACAACGATTTCGTGATTGTTGGCCCGAGCGATGACCCTGCAGGCATTAGTGATAGCGACACCGTTATCGATGCCATGCAGCGCATTGCCGAGAGCGAGTCCCCCTTCGCCTCACGCGGGGACGATAGCGGCACGAACCGCGCGGAATTGCGCTTATGGGAAGATGCTGGGGTCACGCCACAGGGCGAGTGGTACCGCGAGCTGGGCAGCGGCATGGGCCCTACGTTGAATACCGCCGCGGGCATGGACGCCTATACGTTTACCGATCGCGCCACCTGGGTCGCCTTTGACAACCCACAAGACCTTACCTTGCTGTTTGAGGGCGATGAAGCGCTATTCAATCAGTATGGCAGCCTATTGCTCTCGGCAGAGCGACACCCGCATTTGAAGCACGACCTCGCCGCCCAGTGGCACGAGTGGCTGGTTTCTGAACAGGGCCAGCAAGCGATTGCGGATTTTGAGGTAGATGGTCAGCAGCTGTTTTTCCCTAATGCTGAGTAAATCTAATCACCTACCGCCATTGCGAGTAGCTTGCGACGAAGCAATCTCATACCGGCGATGGCACTAACTTTGAGATTGCCGCGACAAAAGCAAGATTGCCGCGTCGCTTCGCTCCTCGCAATGACATAAGGAGAACTCCTCGCACGGATGTGAGGAGGCTCATGACCAGAGCTTATGCCGGTTAGCGGCTGAATAAACCGCTGATATCTTTCGCTTCCCAGTGAGGGAAATGCTTACGCACTAGGGCATTCAAGTCACGCTCAAAGTCGGCCCAATCGGTGGCGTTTGAAGCATTGCCTGGGGCGCTGGCGGTACCGCGGATCATACCGGCGCCTACGGTCACGTTGGTCAGCCGATCAATGATGATAAAGCTACCGGTACCGGGGCTGGTGCGGTAATCATCCACGGGAATAGCAGCTGTCAATTCCACGTCGCAGCGGGCAATAGCATTTAGCCCCAGCGAGTGAGTGGCATGCTTCTCCAGAGTATTGACGTCGATTTGGTAATCAATCGCACTGATCTGACCGGAAAGATCGCGGGTCGCCAGTTTGAAATCGTAGAGCTTACCTGGCGTTAACGCCTCTTCCTGCATCCAAACAATATCGGCTTTAAAGGTGTTGGAGAGCGGCAGTTCGCTATCCGCTGCCACCAGCCAGTCGCCACGGGAGATATCGATTTCATCTTCCAGAGTCACAGCGATCGCCTGACCTGGATAAGCGGTCGCAAGGTCACCATCAAAAGTGACAATCCGTGCAACCCGCGACGTTTTACCCGATGGAAGTGCCTTAACGGCTTGACCAGGACGTAATACACCCGCGGCTAAGGTGCCGCAGTAACCGCGAAAATCAAGGTTCGGGCGGTTAACGTACTGAACCGGTAAACGCAGATCGCTGAGGTTCTGGTCGCGGGTAATCTCGACACTCTCTAATAGCTCGATCAGCGTTTGCCCCTGGTAAGTATCGCTAAAATACCAGGGCGTTTGTTCGCTACGATTGACCACGTTGTCGCCATTCAGTGCCGACATCGGCACAAAGCGAATATCCGGTGCTTGGAGGTTAGTGGCAAAGGCGCGGTACTCATCGACTATCTCGTTGAAGCGCTGCTCGGAGAAGTCCACCAGATCCATCTTATTGACCGCAATCACCAGATGCTGAATACCTAGCAGGTCGGCAATAAAGCTATGGCGGCGAGTCTGGGTCTGCACACCGTAGCGGGCATCGATCAGGATAATCGCCAGGCTGGCGGTTGATGCCCCCGTGGCCATATTGCGGGTGTACTGCTCATGCCCAGGCGTATCGGCGATAATAAACTTGCGCTTATCGGTAGAGAAAAAGCGGTACGCCACATCGATGGTAATGCCCTGCTCACGCTCTGACTGCAGCCCATCCACCAACAGCGCCAGATCAACGGTATCACCAGTAGTACCACTGGTTTTAGAAGCCTGAGTGATCGCCGCCAGTTGATCTTCAAAGATCATTTTCGAGTCGTGAAGCAGACGGCCAATCAGCGTCGATTTGCCGTCGTCTACGCTACCGCAGGTGATAAAACGCAGCAGGTCTTTGTTTTCGTGCTCGTGCAGGTACTGCTCGATATTATCGGCGATTAAATTAGATTGGTGAGACATCAGAAGTACCCCTCGCGCTTTTTCTTCTCCATCGAACCCACCTGATCGCGATCGATGGCGCGGCCACTGCGTTCACTGGTTCGGGTCAGCAGCATCTCTTGAATAATTTCCGGAAGCGTCGCGGCTTCGGATTCTACCGCGCCGGTTAGCGGGTAGCAGCCAAGCGTTCGAAACCGTACCGACTTCATTTCCGGCACTTCGCCAGGTGCTAACGGCATACGGTCGTCATCGACCATAACTTGCATACCGTCGCGCTCGACTATGGGCCGCTTGGCCGAGTAGTAGAGCGGCACGATGGGAATCGACTCTAAGTAGATGTACTGCCAGATATCCAGCTCGGTCCAGTTAGAGAGTGGGAACACGCGGATCGATTCACCTTTATTGACCTTGGCGTTATATACGTTCCAAAGCTCAGGGCGCTGGTTCTTGGGATCCCAACGGTGATACTTATCGCGGAACGAGTAGACGCGCTCTTTGGCACGCGAGGCTTCTTCATCACGACGCGCGCCACCAAAGGCCGCATCAAACCCATACTTATCCAGCGCCTGCTTGAGCGCCTGGGTTTTCATGATATCGGTGTATTTGGCGCTGCCGTGGTCGAACGGGTTGATATTGGCTGCCCGCCCCTCTTCGTTGGTGTGCACGATCAGTTCCATACCCGCCTCTTCAGCCATGCGGTTACGGAACTCGATCATTTCGCGAAACTTCCACGTGGTGTCCACGTGCATCAGCGGGAATGGCGGTGTACCGGGGTAAAAAGCTTTGCGCGCCAAGTGCAGCATTACCGACGAATCTTTACCGATGGAGTACATCATCACCGGGTTGGCGAACTCAGCGGCAACTTCACGGATGATATGGATAGACTCGGCTTCTAATTGCTTGAGGTGGGTCAAGCGCGCGGCATCAGGGGCATTAAAAGCCTCCCCCTGCGTCGCTGAAGATGAAGAACGCGTCTCTGAAGACCGCTCTTTTGACGACAATGTAGACAATTGGGTCATGGCCCCTTACCTCACAAGAACAAGCTCGTCACACAAGCTAAAATCAGCGTACGTTATAGATAAATGTACGTTCGAATGTGAGTAGGGTAACGCCGAGCCGGTAATAACCCAAAAGAATTAATAACTATCTTTTTATTCCTAAAAAACCTATCCAGAAATGGGAGAGAAATAAGAGAGCAATTAACGTCTAATCAATGCGCTCTATCCAGCTCTGCCACTCGCTTCCCTGGACATCGCTATACGCCAAATCGATAACCCGATAGCCAGGGCGGGAAGCTTCATCAATGGCAAACTGCTCGGCACCGGGCAGAAACTGATCGGCCATCGCCGGGCAGCCATAAACATCAATAGTGGCCTCACCTATGCCTCTACCTGTGCCTAAAATATGATGCTCGACGTAGGCTTGGTGCGCGTGACCAAACAGGATGATCTTGACGTGCGGGTGTTTACTTAGCAGTTGCCAAAATGCGTCGCGATCTTGTAGGCCAATGGCATCCATCCACACCGCGCCGACGTCCACCGGCGGGTGGTGCATGGCTATCAGCGTGGGCCGGTCATCGTTCTCTAACTGTTCAGCGAGCTTAGCTAGCCGCTCGCTTCCCAGTTCACCGTGGGGTTTGCCCTCCACCTGGGTATTGAGCAACAGGATGCGCCACGAATCCAAGTCCACTTGTTCAACCATCGGCCGCTCGGCCGCCATGAACTCGGGCTGATCGTGATTACCCGGCAGCCAGTACCAGGGGCAAGGCAACTGCTCCAGCGCCTGCACCGCCAAGGCGTAGGAAGCGGCCGATTCATCCTGGCTAATATCACCAGTAAACAGCACGATCTCGGGCTTTTCGGCGACAACAGCATTCAACACCTGCTGAAACTGCCGCCAGGGTATGCCCGCCCGGGAACGCGCTTCGGTATCCGCATAGAGATGGGCGTCGGTAATTTGCACCACACGCATTAGGGCATCTCCGGCACGTCGACCGTGTGACCGTGAGCAAGGCCATGAGCCAGCCACTCGCCCAAGAAGCGGTTGAGTTGAAGCTTCTCATCCGGCTGATGCATCCGGGCATTGGGGTAGCGGTAGCGGCCACTAAAGTGGCGCTCGCGCTGAAAGTCGGTCACTTCCGCCATGCGCACATCGTGATAGAGATGTACGCGCATACGCGGCCCTTCCAAAACGGTATCTAACGGGCCGGTCTGAGACACATTCACCATGGTGGTATAAGGCGCCTGCTCTTGAATATACAGATGCAGATCACCGAAATGCTGCTTATCGCCGCGCAGGGCAATGTCGCGGCGCTGGCCGGCCTCCATATCGCCCACCAGGCGCACCAGACGTAAATAGTTGGCGCTGCACTCCCCTTGGAGCGATTTTAAATCGGTGACATAGGCCGTTCTCGCCATGTTCACTCCTCGTCGGTTTCGCTTTGCATCAAAGCGCGCTGAGAGGCAGCACGCAGTGAGGCTCGCTGGCTATTAAGCCAATGTAGACCAATTAAACACATGGCGTTGTCGAGTCGCCCCTTCTCTAAGAGCTCCCAAGCGTTGGCAAAAGGCATGACGTGAACACGAATATCCTCATGCTCTTCATCTAGGCCATGAATCCCACCTAATCCTTGGGTATCTACCAAACCACAAAATAGTGTCACTTGCTCGCTGCAGGCGCCAGGGCTGGGATAATACGTGTGAAGTTTGGTCAGTTGGGCCACTTTACAACCGGCCTCCTCCCACGCCTCGCGACGCGCCACATCTTCCAGCGATTCGTCTTTTTCGACCAAACCAGCCACGAGCTCGAGCTTCCAGGGAGAAACGGAATCATCAATGGCGCCGGCACGAAACTGCTCAATGAGCACCAATGAGTCGCGTTCGGGGTCGTAGAGCAGCACACCCACTGCATCAAAGCGATTATGCACTTCACGACGCATGGGTTCGCTCCAACCGCCTTCAAACAGCCGGTGACGAAGCTCTAAGGCTTCCAGGCGGAAAAACCCCTGGTGTAGCGTCTCCCGCTTAAGCAGCTCAACATCATTGCGCTTTAAGTCTGGAACGCTAAGAGCCGTGTTTTTAAAAGGAGGGCGCTGAAAATTAGGATTCTGAACAGCATCGTGCTTGGAGTTGGACGCCATGAGGCACTCCCGGTGGTGATAATCGATCTATTATCAATGCTTGCCACCGGGAATGCCAATTCAGCGGGGGATTTACAGCTGCTTAAGCAGCGCTTCGGCATCACGGCGTAGCGCTTCATCGGAGACTTGCCGGTTGTCTCGAGCGGTGCCGTTAACCGCTCGCTGGGCGTGCTCGCGAGCGGCCTGCTCATTGCCCTCTTCTTTCAAAAATGCAGCGTAGTAGTAGTTCACATCGATGCCGTCTGGGCGGATCTCCAAGGCACGCTGGAACATGCGTTCAGCGGTATCACTATTGCCAAAACCGAGTGGCCGCCCTGGAGCGCGATCGTAAAGCGCACCTAGCGTGACGTAGGCGGAACCATTCAACCCCTGAGGATCTATTTCAATCGCCTTTTCTAACGCGTCACGCGCATCACCTGCGATTCCTAATGCGCCTAAACCACCGCGCTCACGGGCATAAGAAGCCAGAACTATTCCCTGCCAGACAAGTACATCAGCTTCATCGCTGTACTGCTCGGCCAACTGCTCCGCTTCACCTGCCAATGCCTTTAACGTGCTCTCGCGCTCGTTGGCGGGCATCTCAGTCACGGTATGCTCCCACCTGTTTTTAAGCGAAAACAGCTCGCCTTCAAAGGCAGAGGCGGTTAGCGGAGACAGCATCAGCGCGCTGCCAATGGCGGCGGCGATTATTAAACGTGACAAAGAGTTGCGTGAAAAAGAGTGAGTTCGCATACATGCTCCTAACATTATTGTTGTCCTGGTTAGACCTACTAATAGCGGGCCTCTCGCTCAATATAGCAAAAAATGTAACAAACGTTTGAATGATTTTCCAGTAGCATGTTGCTTGGTATGCTTCGCGCAATTAACGTAAGGTAGATAGCTCGAAACACAATGGGGAATAGGTAATGAAAGGCCGCAACATGACCCGCTGGCGCGATCCAGCCAAAGATCCGCGTCAAGCCCCTAAGAGCAATCTGATTACCCCAGAAGGGGCGGCTCGCTTGCGCGCTATCTTGGATCACCTATCGCGGGTTAAACGCCCGGATATTTCAGCAAAAGTCGGCGAAGCAGCCGCCCAGGGCGACCGCAGTGAAAACGCCGATTACACCTATAACAAGAAAGAGCTGAACCGCGTTATCGCCCGGATTACTTACCTGACGAAACGCTTGGACGAACTGCAAATCGTAGACCGCCTGCCTGCCGATACCAGCAAGGTGTTTTTCGGCGCTCATGTAAGCCTGGAGGATGAAAGTGGCGGTGAGGTGCATCTCAGGATCGTTGGCCACGATGAAATCGACACCAAAAAGCGCTGGATCAGTATCGATGCACCTATGGCTAAAGCACTGCTCGGTAAACAGGTGGGTGATGAAGCAAAAGTGCTCACGCCTAACGGTGATACGTTTTATACCATCACCGCCATTGATTACACTGGCTAATCCCTGCGCCATTAACGCCGCCTAGGGCCTAATCTTGTAAGGAGTAGTCCACCGTGGTGACAACGCGAACACGTTTGGTTTGCGGCGTGTAGCTGTCCAAGTCCTCGATGGAGAAGTAGCCCTGGGTCGCCTGACGAATCTGGCCCACTTGGCTACCGGAATCTTCGGCAAACTGCTGTGCGGCGTTACGCGCATCCGCAGTGGCCGCCGCAATCATTTCAGGCTTGATCGCATCAAGTCCGGTAAATAGAAACTCCGTGCGGTATTCGTAGCTGGGCGAGAGCAATACGCCCTCCCGCACCAGTGAAGTCGCATTGGGGATTGCCTCGATCACGCCCTCAACATCGGGGGAGCGCAGTAGCAGTGTTGCTTCGGCGCGATAGCGCTCATCCGGGCGCTGACCACCGTACTGATTGCTATATTGGTCGGTAATCCGCGGCGGAGTGGAGCTAACATGCTCTGATGCAAACCCCTGGGCCTCCAGAAAATCGCGAATTGCCTGCTCGTCACTGGACAACTGCTGCTCAAGGTCACTCAAGCTATTAGCGCTGACACTGTAATTGAACGGCCACAGCACCAAATCCGCCGGCACTTCTCGCTCGGCTAAGCCGCGCACCGTGACGCTACGTGACGACTGCTGCCATACTTCTGCGGCGCCCTTGATATAACTACCGCTCCATACCAGCCCTAGCGCCAGCAGCCCACCCAGCAGAACGGCACTTCCCAGTACCGCCGTATTTCGAATATTTCCCGCCATTGCTGCCACTCCTACTCACTACCGTTAAATTAACGACTACTTATTTGCATCATAGTCCTTAACGATAGACCTTACCGGTAATTTCGTCGGCGGCTGAATGTGGCAAGTTTGAGGAAACGATGCAGAAGTGTTAATGATCAATCGATATCATGGCCTTGATAACCTGATTAGCGGGGTCACACCACTGGGGCATCTGGGCAGGCACGTCAGCAAGGTAAGCACGGTGGGTAATCATTGCTTCAGCATTGATGTCCCCACTATCCATCAGTGACACCACACTATCAAAGTCTTCCCGAGTGGCATTACGGCTGCCGATCAAGGTCAACTCTTTCTTGTGGAAATCAGGATCACTGAAGGTAATGTCTGCTTTGACTATACTCACCAGAACATAGCAACCGCCATGCCCCACCAGATCGAACCCAGCCTCCATAGCACGAGGGCTCCCTGTGGCATCAAACACCACATCTGCTAACGCACCGCCATTTAGCTTGCTGATCTGTGCAGCCACTTCCACTTCCTGAGGGTTCGCCACCGCATCGGCACCCAGTACGTCACGGCAAAAAGCCAGACGTGATGGATTGGTATCCACCATCAAGGTACGCGCACCCTGGCTTTTAGCGACCTGGAGTACGCCCATACCAATAGGCCCCGCACCCACGATGACGGCTAATTCATCCGCTTGTAGCACGCTACGCCTTACAGCGTGAGCACCAATTGCCATGCACTCCACCAGTGCCAATTGATCGATGCTAAGGGTTTCAGATACCACTAAGTGAGTGGTAGGTACGGCCAGGTACTCCGCCATGCCACCATCTTGATGTACGCCAATAACCTGCATGTTCTGGCAGCAGTTGGTTTTATGCTGCTGGCAGGCACGGCATTCACCACAATGCAGGTAGGGTATGACATAAACCTGCTTGCCCAGTAAGTGCTGGTCATGGTCATCAGCGACTTCGACTATCTCACCGGCAAGCTCATGGCCTAACACCCTGGGGTATTCAAAATAGGGTTGGTTTCCACCATAAGCATGAATATCCGTTCCGCAGATACCGATACGGCGTATCCGTACCACGGCATGCCCAGAGGCACACTCTGGCTTAGAAGCGTGACGCAGCTCCAGATGTTGCGGCTTTGAACAGATAAGCACTTCCATAAGCACGCTTCTCCTCGTTATGTTTAGGCCTGAACGACCCGCTGCCGCTGCACACCTAAGCCCTCAATACCTAAACGCATTTGCTGCCCATCACGAAGGTAAACGGCAGGCTTCTGGCCCATACCCACACCGGGAGGTGTGCCGGTTGAGATAACATCGCCAGGCTGCAAACTCATGAAACGACTCAAGTAACTGATCAGAAAAGGCACTTGATACACCATGGTGCGTGTATTGCCGTCCTGGTAACGCTGGCCGTCTACCTCAAGCCACATACCTAACTGGTGTGGGTCAGCAATCTCATCACGGGTAACTAACCAGGGCCCCAAGGGGCCAAACGTATCGCAGCCTTTGCCCTTGTCCCAAGTACCACTGCGCTCCAACTGAAACTCGCGTTCAGACACATCATTAACTACGCAGAACCCCGCCACATGTAACATCGCCTCAGCTTCATCAATGTAACGACCACCCTTTCCAATAATTACCCCAAGCTCGACTTCCCAATCGGTCTTTTTGGAGCCACGGGGGATCTCCACATTGTCATTGGGACCACAGATAGCGCTTGTCCACTTATTGAAAATGACCGGCTCGGGGGGAACCTCGGCGCCGGTTTCTGCTGCGTGATCGGAGTAGTTGAGACCAATACAAATAAATTTGCCCACCTGACCAACACAAGGCCCCAGACGCACATCAGCCGCGACCTCTGGCAATGTAGAGAGATCCACATCGCGAAGTTTCTGCAACCCTTCGTCGCTCAACACATCACCGGCAACATCGCTAACGAGGGCGGAAAGATCACGCACCTTACCCTGACTATCGAGAATGCCCGGCTTTTCCTGGCCCAGCGTTCCAAAGCGTAAAAGTTTCATATTGTTATTCCTTCTGAAGTAATCAGTTAGCCCAACCACCATCGATCAATTGCGTGGTACCGGTAATAAACTGCGATTCATCACAAGCCAGAAAAGCCGCCAGCGCAGCCACTTCCTCCACTCGCCCCAGCCTACCCATTGGCTGACGGGCAATAAAAGAGGCTAGCACCTCTGCATCACTGCGCCCCTCTTTACGTGCCTGCTCAGCAATACGCTGTTTGAGAGAGGGAGACTCAACGGTGCCAGGGCAGATCGCATTGCAGCGAATTCCCTGGGTCATAAAGTCGGCGGCGACAGACTTGGTCAGTCCGATCACCGCGGCTTTAGAAGTACCGTAAGCGCAGCGATTAGCAACTCCTTTAATGCTAGATGCCAGGGAAGCCATGTTGATGATGCTGCCACTCTCTTTTGCCAACATGCCCGGTAAAAAAGCCTGCAAGGTATGAAACATTGAAGTGACATTCAGATCCATCGATCGCTGCCAAGTGGCCTCGTCGCATTCGAGTACGCTGCCACCTGCCACCATACCGGCGCAGTTAAACAGTACATCCAAGGCTGGCAGTGAAGCGGCTAAATGGTGGATCGCTTGGCTATCCGTGACGTCCAGGCGATAAGCTTCAACACCCGGTATACCTTCTAAGCTGGCAATATCGATATCTGTCGCGAATACGCGTGCGCCCTCGGCAACAAAGCGCTCGACGCTAGCACGCCCAATGCCGTTTGCAGCGGCGGTGATCAGTGCAGTTTTGTTCTTGAGTCTCATGTTATTTGCACATCCCTAACGGCTAAGGCGCGCCCCTAAAAGCTGTGGCACGACCTTGAAAAGAATGGGAACATACATTAGGCCAAATCATCCAGACACCTAATGGCCTGACCAATGAGCCGAGTATGAGCGAGAAACTTTGACCCTGACAAGCCTCAAAAGGCCAAATAGCAGCTTTTGGGAATAAACTTTAGTAGCCATCAACTTTAGTCGAAAAACACCAGTGAAACGGATAGGAAACACCACGAATGCCGATTCAAACCATCCGCCCGCAGCGCCTCTATCGCCAGATTGCTGATCAATTACAGCAGTTAATCAATGATGGTGAGTTTCCCCCAGGAACGCTGTTACCCCCCGAGCGAGAGCTTGCCCAAGCTCTTGGCGTTAGTCGGGCTTCAGTGAGAGAGGCCTTGATTGCTCTCGAAGTGGTTGGGCAGGTAGCTGTTCGAGTCGGCCATGGTGTCGTGGTGCTTGAATCGCGTTCCACTCCCATGGAGTCGGTGATGCGCGCAGCCGCTCGAACCGAGCCCTGGGCAATAGACCCAGAGTTCGAGAGCGAAATTGAGCTCAATCTGGACGAAGAGATCCCGCCCTTTTCACTGCTCCAGACGCGCCGCTATCTGGAACCGGAAATTGCCGCGTTAGCAGCCATGAACGCCACTGAAGAGGATATGAAAGCGATCCGTTTGGCATTTGAGCGGAATGTGTCTGACAACGCCAATGGCGGGCGCAACTGCGCCGGAGATCGATTACTGCATATTCGTATTGCTGAGGCCTCAGGCAACGCGGCCTACGCACTTGTCATCAAGCATCTGCTTGGCCACAAGTACGGCGCCATGTTTCGTCGACTCCAGGAACTCTTTATGGAAACAGATATGCCGCAGCGCTCCCAGGATGACCATAAGCGCATCGTTGAAGCCATTGAAGAACGTGACCCGGCGGCTGCTCGTCGTGCCATGGAAGTGCATCTGGATCACGTACTTAATGTTTTCTTTGCTGAGTAAGTACCTCATCAAATGCCGTAGACCTAGCGCTGTGACTTAATCGCACCGTAAACCTTGAAGCGGCGATTATCCGCCAGGGTCTGGAAGTCTTGAAATGCCCGCTGCAAGAGGTCTGGATAGGGCAAAAAGCCATTTGCCACCAGGATTAACCGCCCGCCCGCATTGAGATGCTCTGGCGCTGCGCTGATCAAACGCTGGCTAGGGCCATAACTGATATCACGCTCTTTATGGAAAGGCGGGTTGCTAACAATCCAGTCAAACTGCTCACCTTCAAGTGCACTGAATACATCACTGCAGAGTACCCGCCCCTCTAGCCCATTCGCCGCCAAGGTGCGCTTACACGCCTCTACCGCAAAAGCGCTGACGTCCACTGCGGTCACATGATGGCCACGCTGGGCCAACCAAGCGCTAATAATCCCATCGCCACAGCCCATATCCAGCACTTTGAGCGGTTTTTTCGGCAAGCTATTCTCAATGCTTTCCAACAGTAACAGCGTTCCTTCATCGACTTTGCCGTGGCCAAATACGCCCGGGTGGCTGTTCAGCGTCAGCCCTAATGTCTCGAATTGCTGCCAAGCGCTATCGCTAGTCGAATCCAATGCCACGGTTTGGGTGGCAAAGAGTGAACAGCGCCGGGCGTTGTCGCGCTTATCCCAAGGCATCCCCAGCTCTTCCAGCATCTTGGGAACGCGTTTAATGCCACCTTGATGCTCGCCGACAATTTCAATGGGTGTGCCTTCAGGTAGCTGCTCACATAACCACTTGAGCCACCAAATACCTAACTGATGCGCCTTCGGCCAAAACAGCACTACCTCTTTGCCGAATGGCTCACCCACCGCCAAGTCAAAAGGCGTTCGGGCCTGCTTGCCTTTCGCCTGCCACTCACGCAGTACGTCAAAATCGCCACTGACCACACCCGACGATTGATCAATAAGCCAGCTATCGACTGGCGGGCCAATGACCCACAGCGCTACATAGTTATCTTTTTGCCGCTCTAACAGTTGGCACGCTGGGGCTTGGGCACTCATTCAACGATCTCCGGTTTAATTAATGTATAAAGTAGGTAGCGGCCTAAGCGCCAATGGGGGTCATGGCGACAATACTTTTTTTCCAGCGCCAGCAGCGTTTCAGTTTCTGCTGGCGTGGCGGGAGGATGGCGCAAGTAATCTTGAAAAACGCGGATACCGGCGACTGCATCTATCACTAAGCCGTTATCTGCACTCCACTGCTCAACCTCGGCATGACTAACAGGCGAAATAGGCGTCAATCGTTGGCGCTTGCCCTTCCCCGCTAAGCGGTCGCTCAACGCCTTCTCAAGGTTGCCTTTGACTGCATTAGAAAAGCGCAGTGCATCGCGATTAAACACCATCAAGCTAAGCTGGCCACCTGGGGCCAATAAATCGCTCAAGGTGGCCAGCGCCGCTTGCGGATCACCCAACCACTCCAACACTGCATGGCAGGTAATCAGCGGCCATGGGCCAGACGCTTGTTCTGTTAACCGTTGCAGCGGCACCTGCAGATAAGTAATCGCCTCTTCCGGTAACGTTTTAACATCCCGGTGCCAGGTTTTTGCGTAGCTGAGCATATCTGCTGAGGGCTCAGTCATCGTGACCCGGTGCCCCCGCTCAGCAAACCATGCCGCCTGCTGGCCCAGGCCACCGCCCACGTCCAGCACGCACTGCCCCTCTAGATTCAGCATTTCCGGTAGCAGGTAGTCGAGCATTGCGAGACGCAGCTCGCCCCGGGGCGCCTGATAGAGCGAACGGGAGAATTTCTCGGCCAGGCCATCGAAATAGCGATCGCCAGACGGCGTTAATTCATAGCTGCTCGATTGAGAATGGAGTGATTTAGGGTTTGAGGGCATGCCGCGAGCATCGCTGTAAAAGAAAGCGTGCAGTTTACCTGATTATCCCTACCCGGCCGAATGGCGGTCTGGCCTGCATCAAACACAAACAAAAGTTATCAAATCATTACAAATGTCTCTTAAAATAGATATAAATCGGTTTGCAAACTGGAGCGAAATAATAGCTAATCGACACAGGAAAAATGTCCTATCATGGTAGAAGTGACAAGCAATAGAAGCATATAGCAGTCACCACCAAGTCGATATAAATTATAACAAAATAAATACGGTGGGTTTTATATGATTATCGATACGGCGAACCAAAATACCACTGGGCAGATAATACGCTCACTGCTAAAAAAAGAGCATGCTATTTCTATCTTTTCTAAAGAAGCAGCCTACGCCATAGAAGCGAAGGCAATTAAGATGGAGCTGGATACCGGAAAAATAACCTTAGCTATTCACTACACCGGAAATTCGCTTTCTCCATATTTTAAAAACGAAACTATTTGCTTTGACATAGAGGCTTCGCACCCTTCACCTGGTATAGAAGAAGAAATTTACAACATTGAGCAAGTACCTGCACACGTCATTAAGATAGATGCCTGCACTTACCATCTTGAGTGTCAGCTTCCCAACTCTATTTTTGCTTCCGATAATAGAGGTGCTCTACGCGTTCCTTTTATTCTTGGTATGCATGCACGTGTGCACCTTGAAGTCTTTGCTCATGAGCTTAATGTGGAAGGAAAAGTGCGTAACCTTTCAGTGGGCGGCTGCATGGTGTATGTCAGCCTCGAAGACAGCATGGCCCTTAGCGTTAACCAGACGCTGCCAGAGGTAACACTCGAGTTTCCAAACGGAGAAACATTCAATACTCAGGGGCGTATTCGTCATATGCGCCCTTTTGGAAGCCACGACTACGCGGCTATCGGTATTGAGTTTATTAATATGACAGCCACAATGGCTGAAACACTTTTCCATTATGTATCGGAGTCTGAGTTCGAAGCCGCTTTTCGTTCAGGGCTACAAAATAGCAATTCACGTGCTAAGTCGCGGCTTTTCATCGCAGATGCCAAAGAGAAGAAAATGCAGCACAAAGAAGAGCATGATCAAACCAAGAGTAGCCAACGATCTCCTCTGCTACGCGGTGTTCTTGAAGTCGCTCACCAGCTACAAGTCATGTTAATGTTTACTAAAAACAAAGACTTATTTCCAGAAGAGAGCCTCTATGAGTGTGTCGACAGCCTTCTTTATATGGTCACTCAAGACCGAAGGGGGCTTCAGTATGCGCTGGCTTTTTTGCATGATGAACCCGAGTGGGTTCGCCATGCCATACAAGTGAGTAGCCAGCTAGCGATGATCCTGATCAGTCGTGACCCACACGCGCCACAGACACGGGAAACAGTAGCGGGCGCCCTACTACACACCATGGGTAAACCACTGCTGATTAGCGAACAGCTCCCCTCACTTAAAATTCGCATGTCTCCATCGCAAGCCGAGCTACTCAAAGAACATGTTGTTGCACTGAATAACAAGCTAACGGCACTGGGCTGGGTCGCCAGCCCAGCCTGCCATGACATTATCCTCAATGCCAACGAACGGCTCGATGGCAGCGGCTATCCAGCAGGAAAGCAGGCTGCAGAGTTATCCGAGCGTGTTCGACTAATCAGTGTTATTAAAATAATCAATAAATTAACCCATGAGCGAAATGGTCAGCATCCGCGGCAACCTCTTGATGCCTACCGCTGGGTTAATAACTGCCCAACTATTTATGAAAAGTCATTACTTGTAGAGTATATCCAACACTTTGGCTTATACCCTATCGGTAGCTTAGCAAAGTTCTCAAACGGTTTCTTAGCATGGATAATGGATGTAGATGCAAAGGGAATGCCGTGTAAAGTTAACGTTATTAAAAACCTCTCCTTTAGAGACACATCTATTGACACGGTTCTTGAAAATAATGACTTTACTCAAATTGGACGTCTTGAGGGCACGGTGAACCCCACAGACTACAATATTCATATGGCCAATCACCCTTAGCGGCTCGCACGCCGTTGCTTTTGGCCTAGCAAACACCCAAAATTGAGCTACTTTCATTCCGTTAATCACAATGTAACGGAAGACACTTTAACGCAAAACGCTATTTATTTAAGCACTCTATTTTAAAGTACACTATGCCACCTACACCGCGCCGTTCCACCATTCTTGAAGTAGCCCGCCTCGCTGGTGCCTCTAAAACCAGCGTATCGCGCTATTTTGGCGAAGAGCGTGATCGGCTCTCGCCCTCACTTCAAGCGCGCATCGCCCATGCGGCAGGTACCCTTGGCTACCAGCCAAATCAAATGGCACGCGGGTTAAAAGGTGGTCGCTCTAAATTGTTAGGTATGTTGGTGGCAGATATCCGCAACCCATTTTCAGTGGCTATCACACATGGTGTAGAGCAAGCGTGCCGCCAATACGGCTACTCATTGGTAGTATGTAATACTGATAACGACCCAGAACAGGAGCGCCAGCATTTAGACCTGTTGGGTGCCTATCAGGTGGAAGGTCTCGTGGTAAATGCATCCGGCAGCCCTGAACGCCAACTACATACTTTCATCAGCCAGGGGACACCCATTGTGCTGCTAGACCGCGAAGTCGATCATGTGGAAGCGGAGGTGGTTGGACTCGATAATCACCTGGCGGTCGATATGGCGCTAGAACACTTGGCCGATCAGGGCTACCAGGCCGTGCTGTATGTCAGCGAAGCTCCCCAGCAGTCAAGCACCCGACAAAAACGCTTGGCCCGCTTTAACCACACTGCCGAGCAGTTGGGGCTTATTCATTCATCCTCCCTGCTTGCTAACTCAGATGGCACTGCAACGCTTCAAGAATTAAGCGACTTTTTAGCCGCCCAGCAACAGCACGCTTGCGCTGTCTTGTGCGGCAATGGCACTGCCACCCTAACCGTGACCCGCCTGTTTCAGCAGTTGGACTTACTGCTTGGCAAGGTAGGCTTGATGGGGATTGATGAACTCGATTGGTGCGCTTTGATCTCTCCCGGCATTACCACGCTTGCCCAACCCACCGATGCAATGGGTAAAACGGCTGTTCAATGCTTGATGCATCGCATTGCTCCCCACGTATCATCAATGCCAGCGGCGCTGAGTTTTTCACCTACTCTGATCGAACGAGGTTCTACTCAACGCTAATTTTTTTAGTCGGTGCTAAAAAATTGCCACAAAAATGGTATCGTTCCCATTGGATGATAATGAACAACTCGAAGAGATTACTGACTATGCCCCACTCCTTCTCTAACCCACCAGAAATTCTCACCTTCGGCGAAGCTATGGCTATGTTTGTCGCTGATTCACCAGGCGACTTATCCGGCATTGAGCGTTTCCACCGCCGCTTGGCAGGCGCCGATAATAATGTCGCTATCGGCCTCTCCAGGCTGGGTTTCCACGTGGGCTGGTTAAGTCGAGTGGGAACCGACAGCTTTGGAGGGTTTATTCAGGCGGCATTAACAGCGGAAGGTATCGATGATCGCTATATTCACGCCGATGCACAGCACCCCACCGGGCTGCTCTTTAAAGAACGTGCCCAGAACGGCGCCGACCCGCGAGTTGAATATTTTAGACGTGGCAGTGCCGCCAGCCATCTCACTATTGACGACGCCCGGGATGTCGACTTTCAGACACTTAACCACCTTCACGCGACGGGCATTACCCCAGCATTATCTGAAAGCGCCTGCCAACTTAGCCATCATTTGATGGAAGAGGCCCGCGCCCACGGCGCTAGTATTTCCTTTGACCCCAATTTGCGGCCGTCACTTTGGCCCAGCGAAAACGTTATGCGGTCGACCCTTAATGAACTCGCCAGCCGCGCCGACTGGGTATTGCCTGGGCTTTCAGAGGGCCAGCTTCTCACCGGGCAGAAGACGCCTTACGACATAGCAGGCTATTATCTGGATCAAGGTGCCTCGGCTGTGATCATCAAGCTGGGCCCCGAAGGTAGCTATTACCGTGGCAACCTGGATGGGCAAGAAGAGAGCTTTACAGTGGCCGGTTGCCACGTTGCTGAGGTGGTGGATACCGTAGGTGCAGGCGATGGCTTCGCCGTCGGTGTCATTAGCGCCCTGCTTGACGGAAGAACGGCGCGTCAAGCCGCCCAACGCGGCAACCTCATTGGCGCCCAAGCCATCCAGGTAGTGGGTGATATGGAAGGTTTGCCTAATCGCGAGCAACTATTAGCGCTTGAAGTCGACCAGCCCATTGGCTAATCGCCACACACTATTTTTTAAATAGCAGGTTTTAAATAACAGGTTTTAGATAACAGGCTTTTCACCATGGAGATAACAATGAAAAAACGTCTAGTGATTCAAGGACGACTCAGCGACGCTCAACAGACTGAACTTAGCGATTTGTTTGAAGTGGATGTGTTGCCGAAAACCAGCTCGCTTGATGCCCCTGAAAATCGTGCTCTATTAGCGGAGACACACGGCATTATCGGTTCCGGCTTAGCCATTACCCCCCAGTTGCTGGACGCAGCGCCCAACTTGAAAGTCATCGCGACCATCTCTGTTGGCTACGACAACATCCCTGTTGATGAACTTACTAAGCGCGGCATTATGCTGTGCAATACGCCTGATGTGCTTACCGAAACCACTGCCGACACCGGCTTTGCGTTGATCATGGCCGCGGCGCGCCGGGTGGTTGAACTAGCCGAGTGGGTCAAAGCGGACAAATGGCAAGCCAGCATTGGCCCGGCACTGTTTGGCAGCGATGTGCATGGCAAAACCCTAGGCATGGTGGGGTTTGGGCGCATCGGTCAAGCCGTTGCCAGGCGCGGAGCCCTGGGCTTTGGTATGCAGGTGCTCTACTCCAACGCTTCACCCAAGCCCGATTTAGAGAGTGAGCTTGGTGCGCAGCGCCGCGAACTCAACGAGCTATTGGCTGAAGCCGATTTCGTCTGTGTCACTGTGCCGCTTACCGCCGAGACCGAGCATTTGATCGGTGCCCAAGAGCTTGCGCTGATGAAGCCTTCAGGCATTTTTATCAATATCGCCCGCGGCAAAGTCGTCGATGAAAGCGCCTTAATACACGCCTTGGAAACCAGCGTTATTCAAGCAGCAGGGCTGGATGTATTTGAGCAGGAGCCACTACGCGCTGCGTCACCGCTGACGAAGATGCCCAATGTGGTCGCCCTGCCGCATATCGGCTCTGCTACCCATGAGACCCGCGACGCCATGGCCCAGCGAGCGGTGGATAATATGCGTCTAGCACTCCAGGGTGAGCGGCCAATTAGCTTAGTCAACGAGGAAACCTATCAATGAAGCCTGCCACGCCCCTGTGCTTACTGTTCGATTGCGATGGCACCCTGGTGGACAGCGAAATACTGCTTGCCGAGGTAATGGGGGATATTCTTCCCGAGTTCGGCTTACCCTTTTCAGCACGTCAATATATGGATGAATTTCGCGGGGTGCGTTTCCAGACAATCGTCCAAACCCTGGAAAAGCGTTTTCAAACATTAGCAGAAGATGCCTTTCCCCAGCTTGAGGCAGGTATGCGGGCGCGTATGGAAGCCCGTATGCGTGCCGAACTGGTGGCGATTCCTGGTATGGTCGCCGCACTGGAACAGTTAAGTAGCCACCCCAAGGCCGTGGTCTCTAATGGCCCCGAGCGCAAAATTCGCTGTGCGCTGGAAAGCACCGAACTAGGCCATCACTTTGCTGACAAGCTCTTTAGCGCCTATACCCTCAATGTCTGGAAACCCGACCCCGAGCTGTACCGTAAAGCTGCCGCCGCTATGGGCCATGCTCCTCAGCAGTGCGTGGTGATCGATGACGCGGCGGTGGGTGTGGAAGCGGGGCTAGCGGCGGGCATGCACGTGATTCACCTCAACCACTTCCCTAATGAAGAACTCACCCCCGAAGGGGCGATTGGTATCCACCACGCCAGCGAGCTTCCCACCGCCATTGCGCGCCTACACTTCTGATCGCGGTTGCTTGGTTAACTGATTAACCGCCGCTAATCAACTCTCCAACGCCCGCCCTCGACAGGCATGTTTCCCGTGCCTGCCGACGACACCGCCTGCGTGCTTATAACCCCCTCTCTCTGTACTGAAAATATGCATCGCGACCAATGTCGCATAGCCCAAGCATTGACCTACACAGTAATGACGTTAAGCTTGGCCTTACATCAAATATAAAAAAAGATTTTATATTTGAGAAACAACCATCGCATCGCAACAAGAACATCACAATAAAACGGAGAGCCTTCCATGCGCCTAACCCACTTAATGATGGCCAGCCTCGCGATTGGCTTCACCACGTCGCTTCAAGCTGCCGATTTCACCTTCAAGTACGCTCATTCGCAAACCGATGAGGCGCCGCGCTCTGAGTCCATGCGCTACTTCAAAGAAGCGCTGGAAGAGCGCAGTGATGGGCGTATCGCCGTCGAGCTCTATTTCAATGGCACCCTTGGGAAGGAGGAGGACGTACTTCAGCAAGTCCAAATGGGGCTTATTCAGGGCTATCGCGGTGGTTTGTTTGCCCAAGCTAACCCCGCCTATCTGATCTATACCATGCCGTTCCTGTTCACCACGCCAGAACAGGCTATTGACGTGATGGAGGGCGAGCTTGGCCAGGCCATTAATGAAGGCGCACGAGAAAGCCAGCTGCATATACCGGTAACCGGCGTTGCAGGTGGCATGCGCCAGTTAACCAATAACGTTCGCGCCGTTAATCAAGTTGATGACCTCCGTGGCTTGAAGATTCGCACCCCGCCACTGGCACCCACGCTGCGGGCATTTGAAGCGTTGGGAGCATCCCCCCAGCAAGTGCCTTACACCGAGACCTATATGGCGCTGCGCACAGGCGTGGTCGATGGGCAAGAAAACCCGCCCTCCAATATCGCCGATATGAAGTTCCATGAAGCTCAGGAGTACATGTCATTGCTGAACTGGCAAATCCATCCTGATCCCTTCTTTATCAGCGCCCAGTGGTACGACCAGCTACCTGAAGAGCTGCAGTTGATCGTCGACGACGTCGCTCAGGAGACGATGACCCGCTCCAACGAAATTTGGCTAGCCTCCGAAGCCAACTACCTCGAAACACTGGGCGAGCACATGAGCATTAATGACATCACCGACGAACACCGCCAAGGCTTCGTAGATGCCGTCGTTCCTGTCTGGGAGCACTTTGTTGAGCGTGGTGACTTTAGCCAGGAGCAATTAGAGCAAGTGCTCGCACTGACTGATCAAGCCGAGGTACTGGAGTAATGAATCCACCTCCACTGGCGCAGCCGATGGCGGAAGATACCGCCTTGATGCGGGTAATGCGCCGCTTCGCTAGCCTGCTGGAAAATCTGATCGCCGCATTAATTGCGGCGGTTTTCCTGCTCTGCTTGGCACTGGTGATACTGCGCTACGTATTCAGCATTGGCTTTGCCGGTGCTGAAGAGGTGATGCGTTTTCTCTTTGTGTATTCCACCGCACTGGGGGCATCGGTCGCCATTTTGCGCGGCGAGCATATCCGTATCAGCGTGCTTGTGGATGCACTGCCTTCGGCAATAGCCGTCTGGCTGAACCGCTTACGCCACTGTCTTGTGATGCTATTCAATGGCTATTTGGCATGGCTCAGTATCAGCTGGATTGGGCAAGTGGGCCGTTTCCGCTCCGCCGTGCTGGATGTGCCTAATTGGGTAGTGCAAATCAGTGTCCCCATTGGCGCGCTACTGGTCATTCTGTTTTCCTTGGCGGTGCTAATGGGTGGCGAGCGCCCCTCAGCTCAACGAGAAGGCGCGCAGGAGGGCCAGGCATGATTTTACTGCTTGTTAGCCTGATGGTGCTGCTGTTGATTGGGGTGCCCATCGCTTATTCCCTAGGGCTTTCGGGGTTGGTTTACTTTTTGATCATGCAACCAGGCTTGATTGGCGTGCTGCCCCAGCGGGTACTGTCCGGTATGGATCTGTACACCATGATTGCCCTGCCGCTGTTCATTTTGATGGGGCTGGTGATGAACGCCTCAGGCATTACCGCTCGCTTGATCGACTTCTGTTTGATGTTGGTAGGCCGTTTTCCAGGTGGGCTGGGGCACGTCAATATCTCGACATCGATGATCTTTGGCGGCATATCGGGCTCTTCTGTGTCTGATACGGCGTCGGTGGGTTCCGCCATGATTCCTGAGATGGCACGCAAGGGATACAGCGTAGAAACCGCCAGCGGTATTACCGTGGCATCTTCCACCATGGGCATGATCATCCCTCCCAGTGTGCCCATGGTGATCTACGCTGTTACCGCGCAGCAGTCTATCGGCACCATGTTTATGGCGAGCCTTGTGCCAGGTTTACTCATTGGCCTGCTGATGATGGGCATCATTGCGCTAATGGCCGGTCGTCAAGGCTACCCCCGTGCCCACGCAGGATTAAACCCGCAACAGCGCCGCCAGGTGATTCAGCGTGCGGTACTCGCGCTATTAATTCCTCTGTTTGTAGTGGGTGCGGTGGTCGGCGGTGTCGCTACAGCCACTGAGTCCGCCGCGTTAGGCGTGGGCTATGCGCTGTTTCTAGCCTTGGTGGTATTTAAAAGCCTCAAACTGCGTGAACTGCCCGCACTGTTTCGCTCTGCCGTAATGACCAGCGCAACGGTGATGATCATTATTGCCATGAGCCAGCTGTACGTGTGGATTCTCTCGATGGAGCAGATTCCCCAGCTGTTGGCAGGCTTTTTAGGCGGGCTGGATCTTACCCCGATATTGCTCCTGCTGGTGATTGCAGCTGCCGTGCTACTGATCGGCACCTTTATTGATGTGACCCCCGCGATTTTGCTGATTACCCCAGTGGTGCTGCCGGTGCTTGCCCTGGCCAATATTTCACCTGTGCAGTTTGGTGTCCTGTTGATCAGTGGCTTGGCTATTGGCTTGGTCACGCCGCCGGTGGGCATGTGCCTGAACGTCTGCTCATCCATCACAGGCCTCTCGATTGGGCGTATTTTCCGCGGCGCCCTCCCGTTTCTGCTCGCAAACCTCCTGGTGATGCTGCTGGTCATTACCTTTCCGGCTATCACCCTGTGGCCGCTCACGCTGTTCTCGTGAGCCCATTTACTTTTACTATTAAAGGAAATTCATATGGATATTCGCCAAGCGCTTCATAGCGATCATTTTAAAACCCTCGATACCCAGGGCCTGCGTGACAAAATGCTGGTCACCAAGATTATGGAGCCTGGGCAACTGTCGCTAACCTATAGCCACGTCGACCGCATTATTGTCGGTGGCGCGGTACCCACTGATTCGCCGCTTACCCTGAGCGGTGGCAAAGAACTTGGCGTTGACTATTTTCTAGAGCGGCGGGAAATGGGCGTTATTAACATTGGCGCGCCCGGGCGCATTACTGTCGACGGTGAAACGGTCGATCTGGGCACCCACCACGGCTTGTATATTCCCAAAGAGAGCCGTGAAGTCAGCTTTGAGAGCCTCGATGCGACCAAGCCCGCGCGCTTTTATATCAACTCAACGCCTGCCCATGTGCGTTACCAGCTTCGCCATATCCGCCCGGAAGATGCCTCGCCCACCACCCTTGGCGACCCCGAAACCGGCAATGTGCGTACCATTAATAAGTACCTGCATACCGATGTACTGGATACCTGCCAGCTCTCCATGGGGCTTACCCAGTTAGAGCCCGGCAGTATGTGGAACACCATGCCCTGCCATACCCACGAACGGCGCATGGAAGTGTACTTCTACTTTGACTTGAGTGAAGACGATGTGGTGTTCCACCTGTGTGGCGAACCCCGGGAGACCCGGCATATCGTGGTTGCCAACGAACAAGCCGTGATTCACCCCAGCTGGTCGATTCACTGCGGCTTTGGCACTCGCCGCTACACCTTTATTTGGGGTATGTGCGGTGAAAACCTGACCTACGATGATATGGACTTTATCGCTTCTAAAGAGCTGCGCTAAACCACTACCCAGGGAGAGTGACCAATGAAGCTATTTTCGCTGAACGGCCAAGTTGCCATGGTGACTGGTTGCAACAAAGGGCTGGGCCAGGGAATTGCCATTGCACTGGCACAGGCGGGTGCCGATATCGTGGGGGTCAACCGCAGCCCTGCTGATGACACCCGCCAGCAGGTCGAGGCCCTAGGGCGCCAGTTTTACGACATTACCGCTGAGCTGGGCAGCCAAGCGCCTAGCGAGATTGTCTCACAGGCGATCGCGCAAGCGGGCAAGGTGGATATCCTGGTCAACAATGCGGGGATTATTCGCCGGGCAGCAGCCGTTGAATTTTCAGAGCAAGATTGGGATGACGTCATTGATGTTAACTTGAAAGCCGCTTTCTTTCTCGCACAGCAGGTTGCCAAACACCTTATCGAGCGCAAAGCGCCGGGCAAGATCGTCAATATCGCTTCATTACTGTCGTTTCAGGGCGGCATTCGTGTGCCCTCCTACACCGCCAGCAAAAGCGGCATTCTCGGCCTAACGCGCCTGCTCGCCAATGAGTGGGCGGGCCATGACATCAACGTTAATGGCATCGCCCCTGGCTATATGGCCACCGACAACACCCAAGCATTGCGCGACGATCCCCAGCGCCATGCTGAAATTCTTGGCCGAATCCCCGCCGGACGCTGGGGCACGCCAGAAGACTTAGCCGGCGCTGTGATATTCTTATGCTCCGATGCCGCCCGCTACGTGCATGGACATACCCTGGCGGTAGACGGCGGCTGGCTAGCACGCTAACCAAGCGTTTTGGTTAACGCCACGATCAACGAGCGATTGGCAATCACGTAAGGGAGCTTGAATGAAGGAGAAGGCTGAAACGCAGTACCACGCCCCTGCCTTAGAGAAAGGGTTGGATATTTTGGAGCTGCTTGCCCAATCTCCCCAGCCGCTAAGCACCCAAGCGATTGCCGAACAGATCGGCCGTAAAACCAATGAGATGTACCGCATGCTGATGGTGCTGCGGGATCGTGGCTACGTCAGCATGGATGATAGCGGTAGCCGCTATCAGCTAACGCTAAAGATGTTTGAGATGGCCCACCGCTTCCCGCCCACCAAGCGGTTAGTACAGGCCGCACTACCGCGCATGGAAGAGCTGTGCCATGAAATCTCCCAGTCGTGTCATCTTAGCGTTGCTCGTCCTGGCCATCTATTGGTAGTGGCCCAGTACGAAAACCCTGACAAGATGGGCTTTGGGCTGCGCCTGGGGGCCAACATCGATATATGCGGCTCCGGTTCTGGGGCCGTCATGCTGGCCTTTCTGGATGAGCCACGCCGGGAGCGCATTCTCGCCGCCAGCGATGCAACGCAACAAGAGGTTGACCGAACGCGGGCGCTATTTGATCCGATTCGCCAGCAGGGCTACCACGTGGGGCCAAGCCCTCAAGTCCAAGGGTTAACCAATATCAGCTTCCCTGTCTTTGGGGTTCATGACGTTATCGAAGCCGTTATCACCATCCCTTATCTCACTCTGATTCCAGAAGCGATGCATCGGGAAGTTCCCAGCATCGACCGCTGCCGGGAACAGCTAGGGGAGCTGGCAGACGCCCTGACACTGGCTATTGGTGGGCGCCTACCAGCAGGTACGACGAGCTAAATGATGTTCTCTATAACGGTTTTCTCAATAACAGGGCGCTAAAAGTAGGTCGCCATACGCTCTTTAACGTTTAGTTGATCATCCACTAACAATATCTGGCGCCATTTATCGAAGGTTAAACAAGGATGAGAGGCGCCAAAGGCGACAATATCACCGACCTCGACATCTTGAGCCCCTTCCGGAAGGCCCACAAAGGTGTGCTGATCCATAATTTTCGTCACTTCCCAACCAGTCACCGGCAATGGCTGCGAGGGGTCACCTCCTTCCCGGAACCGACGCAGGGCAATAGGTAGCTGGTCATGACCGATATCACGCTTACCTAGCGCCACAATGGCAAGCCCAGGTTCGGGAAGCGACTGCACCTGGGCAAAGACTTCCAGGGCAGGCTCAAGCCCCTGCTGCAAATCCGGCCGGCGGCCTAATACCGCTGATTGCGCTTCACGATAAAGCCCATGGTCGTGGACGATGTAGCAACCTGGGCGTAGCACGGGGGTAAATCTTCCCTGAAGCGGTGCGCCCTGAAAGGCCTCTGCAATCACATCATACCAGGCGGAACCTGACGCGGTGACAATCGGGTTCTCTTCAGCAAAGCGTCCAGCAGCTTCGAGCTCTACGGCAACATCCACCAGGTATTTAGCATAGGTACGAATACCAGATTCGGGATTATCCCCGTGAACCACACCCTCATAGCCCTCCAGGCCCACCAGAGAAAGTGCTGGTTCACTAGCAATCACCTCCGCCAGCGAAAGAATTTGCTGCTGATTGCGGCAGCCACAGCGGCCACCCTCCACGCCTATCTCAATAAGCACCGATAACGTCAAGCCCCGCTCAGCAAAAAAGCGCCCGAGCTGGCGCGCATTCTCTTGGCTATCGACCACACAATAAAACGCAGCGCCCTGTTCGATCAGACTGGCGATAATGGCCATATTTGCCTGACCCACCAGTTGGTTCGCCATCAATATTCGGGTAACGCCATTGGCGAAAGCCGCACGACACTGGGGCGCAGTGGCAAGTGTGATACCCCACGCACCTGCCTGGAGCTGTCGATGGAAAAGCGCGGGCGTCATGGTGGTTTTGCCATGGGGCGCCAAGCGAGCACCGTGAGCCTCTGCGAATCGTTGCATCCACTCTACGTTATGAGCCAGTGGGCCTTCATGCACCACGGCGGCGGGAAGGCTGACACCTGATAGAAGGTTTGATCCCAATTCCTCACCGCCTTTATCCATCGCTAACGCCATTGTCTGCATTCGCCCATATCCTCTTTTTTAATAAAGCATCTATGTTAGATACTTTCACAACTATTGACTTAAGGTTAGAAACTAACATACTTTTTAAATCAGGCAACCATTAGGAGTCCACGGTGAGCCAGGAAATCGACATCTTGTCACGTATTACCACTGACTTTGCTGCCTTGCGTGAAGCTGAAAAAAAAGTCGCCGAGCTGATATTTGCTGACATCGAGTTTGTCACCGAAGCAAGCATCGGTGACATCGCCCAGCGCGCCGGGGTAAGTGATGCCAGTGTCACCCGATTTGCACGCGCTATCGGCTGCACTAATGTGCGCGACTTAAAAACGCGCTTAACACGCGCTTTAGCAGCAGGTCGCCGTTTTATACAAGAAGCGACCCCCGAAGACAGCTCAAGCGTGGTGTATGACATTGCCACACAAACCCTCGCGCTTAACCGTGACTTGCTCGCCCAGGCCGATGTGGCAGGCGCGGTCGAACAGCTGGATAAAGCGCGCCAGATATTGGTATTTGGCGCAGGGGGCGGTTCCAGCATTCTCTGCCAAGAGTTTCAATTCCGTTTAGTCCGTCTTGGCTATGCGATCTGCGCTTACCCTCAAGCACTCTTACCCCGCATGGTAGCGTCAACCCTTGAGCCAAATGACGTAGTGGTTGTGCTATCGGTCACTGGCTATACCCCGGAGATGGTGGAGTCGGCACAAATTGCCAGGCAGTACGGCGCAAAAGTGATTGCCATCACCGCCCTGAATTCTCCTTTAGCCGATACATCCGACATTGTGCTCCCGATCACCTCTCGGGAAACCGACTTTATCTATCACCCTTCAGCTTCCCGCTACGCCATGCTGGCGGTCATCGATGTGTTAGCGCTTGAACTTGCCATGCGCCACCGAGAGCGTTCACGGACTAAATTGCGTCGTCTCAAGCTTAGCCTCGATGACCATCGCGGTGGCGACAACCGCCAGCCACTAGGAGATTAAGATGGTTTACGACCTGCTGATTCGTAACGCCAACGTACTGGATGGCTCCGGCGCCGCTCATTTTCGTGCCGATGTGGCTATTCAAGGCGAGCGTATCTGCGCCATCGGTGACATGCCCTACGCCACCGCCACCACCATGATTGACGCCGAAGGGCGCTATCTGACGCCTGGCTTTATCGATGTCCACACTCACGACGACACCAATGTCATTCGTACCCCAGAGATGCTGCCGAAACTGACACAAGGAGTAACGACGGTGGTGGTGGGTAACTGTGGGATCAGTGCGAGCCCCGTGACACTCACTCACGAAGTACCCGACCCCATGAATTTACTGGGCAAGCTAGAGGACTTTCGCTACCCAAGCTTCAGCGCCTATACCAATGCCGTAGACGCTGCCGCACCCAGTATTAACGTCGCCGCTTTGGTGGGGCATACGAGTCTGCGCAGCCAGGTGATGGACAGCTTCGCCCGCCCTGCCACTGCTGAAGAAATTGCACAAATGGAAGTGCTGCTAAGCCAAGCGCTGGATGAGGGAGCCCTAGGGCTTAGTTCAGGGCTTGCCTACCGTAACGCGATACACGCGCCGACCGCCGAGATGGCCCCACTGGTGGCAGCCGTTGGCCAATCAGGCGGCGTATATACCACCCATCTTCGAGATGAGTTTGCGGGCCTGCTGGGTGCCATGGACGAAGCATTTTCCACCGCTCGCAATGGCCAGGTGCCTCTGGTGATCTCGCACCTTAAATGCGCAGGCGCGGGCAATTGGGGAGGAGCGGGTAAAGCGCTGAGTAAACTGGAGACTGCCGCCCAGCACCAGCATGCCCACTGCGACTGCTACCCCTACACCGCAGGCTCCTCCACTCTAGATCTGGGCCAGGTCACGGATGAGATTGAGATCACCATTACCTGGTCGACACCGCACCCTGAGCAGGCGCGTCGCCCGTTAAAAGAGATCGCCGCCGAATGGGGGGTATCACTGTTAGATGCGGCCAAGCAGCTACAGCCGGCGGGGGCGGTTTACCACAACATGAGTGAAGCGGATATGCAGCAAGTGTTAGCGCACCCGCTCTCCATGGTGGGTTCCGATGGATTACCGAACGACCCGCACCCCCACCCACGCCTTTGGGGAGCCTTTCCGCGTGTGCTGGCCCACTACAGCCGCGATTTAAAGCTAATGCCACTGGCCGAAGCGGTACGCAAAATGACCAGCCTTTCGGCGACTAATTTCGGCTTAACGGATCGCGGAGTGATCCGCATAGGCGCCTACGCAGACCTCACCCTTTTTGATCTAACGATGCTTGAAGATACGGCCAATTACGAGACCCCCATCGCAGCCGCTAAAGGCATCGAAATGGTCATAGTGAACGGCAAAATCGCCTATCACCAAGGCACAATTTCAGACCAACGCGCGGGCAGAATGCTACGCAGAACAGAGCGCATTTCGCAATCGATCCCCACCTTTCAACCCAACCAGGAGCAAACATCATGAGCATTACTCGATACGGCACGGAAGGCGGCGTAGGCACCGGCGGTCAGAAGCTGCCCTTTGCCCGCGCCGTAGAGGCAGGTGGCTGGCTATACGTCTCCGGACAAACACCAATGACCGACGGCGAAGTCGTTGAAGGCGGCATTGTTGAGCAGACCCGCCTCGCCTTCGATAACTGCCTGGCCATCATGCAAGAAGCAGGTTTCGGCGTTGAAGACGTCGTGCATGTCACCACTGTACTCACCGATGCGCGCTATTTCACCTCGTTCAACAAGGTGTTTAAGGAGGTCTTTGGCGACAACCCACCGGCACGCATCTGCAGCGTTCAAGACCTGGTGGTGGATTGCAAAGTTGAGGTTGACGTGAAGTGCTTCCGCGCTGATCGCGCCTAAACACCCAACGTTAAGTACCCCCAAAAAAAAGCGCCGCACCCCGGCAAGGGCGCAGCGCCAGATTACCGCGTGATTAGGATAAAAAGCCCCGCGGTAATCGCTTCCATTGCCTACCTTCGGCCGCGGCAACGGCCGGATAAACAACGATAAGAGGTTAACATGAACAGCCAACTATTCCTTATTACCTTCGTGCTCTACATTGTCGCCATGATTGTGTTTGGCTGGAGGATTTCAAGACACAAACGGGGCAGCGGCGACGACTTTCTACTCGGCGGGCGAAGCGTTCCGCTATTCCTTACCGTAGGTACTACGGTCGCAACCATGGTGGGCACTGGCTCCAGCATGGGCGCCGTCGGATTTGGTTACGCCAACGGTTGGGCAGGTGCTTTATACGGGCTTGGGGGTGCCGTGGGCATTTTACTGCTCGCGATCTGTTTTGCTCCCGTACGTAAACTTCGCTTTATGACCATGAGTGAGGAACTCGCCTATTACGTCGGTGCGAATCGGCTGGTACGTAATGTGGTCGCGCTACTTATCTATATCGCCTGTATAGGCTGGTTGGGCGCGCATATTCTTGGCGGTGGTCTCTACCTCTCCTGGATGGCGGATATCGATCTAACCACCGCACGTATTCTGGTGGCGTTAGGCTTCGGCATTTACTGCGTGGTGGGGGGTTATTTTGCGGTTATCTGGACTGACACCATTCAAGCGGTTGTACTGTTTGCGGGTTTTATTTTGATGGCGGTGCTGGCGCTAGTGGAGGTTGGCGGCTTCTCAGGCCTTACGGCAGGTATGGATGCGGGGGCCACTAGCTTTCTAGGTATTGGTCAAATTGGTGCGCTGCCAGCGCTGTCACTCGCTGCCGTCATTGCCATTGGCGTGCTTGCTACGCCCTCCTTTCGTCAGCGCATTTATTCAGGAAAATCAGTCAAATCGGTACGCCGCTCGTTCTTAATCACCGGCGTTCTTTACCTGGGCTTTTCGATCATTCCCGCGATTATTGGTATGGCCACCCACGCCCTTAACCCTGGGCTTGAAAATAGCAACTTCGCCTTCCCTTTTCTGGCCACTGAAATTATGCCCCTAGGATTAGGACTACTGCTATTGGTAGCGGGTCTTTCCGCTACGATGTCTAGCGCGAGCTCTGATGCCATTGCCGGTGTTTCCACGCTGATTCGCGATCTATATGTGCTGGCAACGGGCCGCACGCCCTCAGCGCGAAATGTAGTGCGCTTCTCGCGTATTGCGCTAGTGGCAACCATTGGTCTGGCGCTGCTGTTCGCGCTGGCCTCAGACAATGTCATCACTTACATCACCCGCATGATCTCGACGATTCTTTCAGGGCTGTTTGTGAGTGCCATGCTGGGCCGTTTCTGGCCGCGTTATAACTGGCAGGGTGCCATCGCCACGCTGATTTTCGCATCAGCGACGTCATTAACGATTATTGCCAATAGCGACTGGACAGCCTTCTGGGGTAATCCAAGCATCCCCGCGGTGCTGGTAGCGCTGGTAGCGGGTGTGATTGTAAGCCTAGCGACGCCCGCTTCACGCGTGACTTCTGCCCAGGCACTGGCAATTCTTGACCAAGAGCGCAAGCGTATGGAGCAAGTGCCCGAACCGACTCTCACGAACGCTGAAGCGCCCGCTGCACCTCGCTAATCGTTAGCCATTAGTGCGCACTAAAAAACCCCACTGATTGATTCAATCAGTGGGGTTTTGAACTTAACGGGATTATAAGCCCGCTAGTGCCTCACGCAACCCGCCCTGGGTGAGTGTTTGATATGCCACCAGCACCGCCTGTGCAAACGCATCGTCTTGTGCCAATGCGTTTGGCACCACATCGTCCATGGCTAAATAGGCCGCTACCAGCGCGCGGGGATCGCTACCATGCATCTGGTGCAGCTCTGCAAAGCGCTTGGCTAGCGGATCATCCACGAGGTAACTATTTCCTTGCAGGTCTTGACCCGCGGTATAGCGAATCCAGGCCGCCACCCCCAACGCCACGCAGGGCGAAGTTTGACCAGCGGCACTACGTTCCAGCGCGCCGGAAAGCCAGCGCTGTGGAAGCTTTTGGCTACCATCCATAGCGATCTGCTGCAGACGATGACGCAAACTGTCATTGGCAAAGCGTGCCAGCAGCGAGTCAGCATAAGCGTCTAAATCGATTCCCTCGGGCATCTCAAGTGTAGGTGCCGCTTCTTCAAGCATATATCGGCGCAACAGCGCCCGAAGCTCGACGTGATTGATGCCGTCATAAACCGTTTCGATACCTGCAAGCGCGCCAAGATAGGCAAGCAAGGAGTGGCTGCCATTGAGCATGCGCAGCTTCATGGTTTCAAACGGCGCCACATCTGCCACCATCTCAACCCCCTCAGCTTCCCAGCCGGGTCGCCCCTGGGGGAAGTTATCTTCAACCACCCACTGCGTGAACGCTTCGCATACCACGGCGTTTGGATCGGTAACGCCCAGTGCCGCTAAGCGCTCAAAATCGGCGTCGGTCATCGCGGGGACGATGCGATCCACCATGCTGCAGGGAAAAGCCACTTCACTGGCAATCCAACTGGCCAACGTTGCGTCTCGATGCTCGGCCAGTTGCACCACCGCTTGGCGAGTCCGCTTACCGTTATCCGGCATATTGTCGCAAGAGAGCACGGTAAAGGGGGCAATGCCAGCCTCATGCCGCCGAGCTAACGCTTCCACCAATAGCCCTGGTGCGGTACGTGGCTGCTGGGGCGAGGCTATATCGCCGATGATCATGGGGTCATCGACTCTCAACTCACCGCTGGCAGGGTTTAAAAAGTAGCCTTTCTCAGTGACTGTTAACGTAACGACACGGGTATCCGCAGACGCCATTCGCGCCAGGAGCGCCTCTCGGTCTCGGCCCCAGCTATCCATACCTTCGTCCGCGCCATCACGGCCCGAGAATAGCGTCTCTTCAATAACGCCAATTTCACGCAGCGTGACGCTGTCACTATCGGCGTACTCCGCTACATGATAGCGCTGCCCTGCCGCACGTAAGCCGTCGACTAAACCAACGCTAGAGCGTAAATTCGCGCTGCAAACGCCCCACTCACCATCGCCACTGCGTTGGCGATAACGTTCTAAATAGACCGCTTGGTGGGCACGATGAAAAGCGCCTAACCCCAGATGGACAATCCCGATCCGACCACTTCTTGGCTTTGCTTCAATAAGCTTTGGAGCCATCATCAACTACTCTCCCATCAGCAAGTTAGGCAACCAAAGCGAAATCGCGGGGACATAGGTCACCAACAACAGTACCGCCAAGTTGCACAGCAAAAAAGGCACGATGGCTTTTGCCACCGTCAACATAGGTAGCTTGCCAATCCCCGCTACCACGAATAGGCAGACCCCCACCGGCGGGGTTGTCAGCCCAATCATCAGGTTCAACACCGCGATTACCGCAAAGTGAACCGGATCGACACCCACGCCAGTGGCGACTCCCACCAAGGCCGGGAAAAGAATAATCAGCGCGGCAATAGTCTCCATAAAAGCGCCAACAAACAAAAGAATCAGGTTAAGGATGAGTAAAACAATGAGCGGGTTATCGCTAATGGAGAGAATCAGTGAGGCTATCATCTGAGGGATCTGCTCACTGGTGAGTATCCAGCCAAACAGGTTGGCTAACCCCACCATCAGCAGGAGTGCCGAAGAGGTTAATACGGTGTCTGACAAAATCGCCGGAAGCTTTTTCCACGACAGGCCTTTATACACATACATGCCGACGACCAAGGCATAGAGGCAAGCCACAATAGAAGCTTCGGTAGGGGTAAAGAACCCGCCAATAATGCCGTAGAGAATAATCACAGTCATCAGCAGTGCCCAGAAGGCCGTTTTGGCTTCGCGCAGCAGCTGCAAAAACGGTACCCGCTGCTCTTTGGGATATCCACGCCGAACGGCCAGGATATACACCGTAATCATCATGGCGAGGCCCATTAGAAGCCCCGGTACGGCACCTGCCAGGAACATCCGTCCGACCGAAATCCCGCTGAGCGAACCGGCAATGATCATGGGTACGCTGGGCGGTATAATCGGCCCAACGGTTGACGAGGCGGCGGTAACCGCAGCAGCAAACGGCTTGTCATAGCCTGAGCGAGCCATACCGGGAATCATCACCGAACCGATGCTGGCTGAATCTGCAACCGCCGTGCCGGAGATACCACCGAAAATCATCGACCCTGCCACATTGGCCAAGCCAAGACCGCCGCGAATGTGGCCTAACAGAGCATTGGAAAAACGCACAATATGATCAGTGATATTGCCCACGTTCATTAAATTGCCGGCCAGCACAAAGCCGGGAATACACAGCAGCACGAAGGTGTCGATACCCGCATACATGCGCTGCGGCACGATGGTTAATGAAATGCCTTCAAGCAGCAGATAAGAGAGCGAGGCTAACCCCAGCGCAAACGCAATGGGCATTCCCACCAAGAGCAAAACCAAGAAAACGCTAAAGAGGATAATAACTTCCATGCTTACGACTCCGGAAGGGAGGCAGAGGAGCGACACATTGCGATAATTCCCTCAAGACACCCCAGCAAGCTGTAAACCAGGAGAAGCGCAAAGGTGACTACCGTTGAGAAAAAGATATACAGCATGGGAACATGCAGCGTTGGCGAGGTTTGCCAAGCGCCGTTTTGCGCATACTGCCAAGCGTAAGGCAGCACCAAAAAGGCAAACAGGCCAATCAGCGCACAGATCAACACTTGAAAGGCTGCTTGTATGCGCGGCCCCAGTAGATGATGGAAAAGCTCAACGCTGATGTTTCGGTTCTGTCGCAGCACCACACCAACAGATAGTGCCACCATATAAATAAACAGATAGCGCGAGAGTTCTTCGGTCCAGGCTATCGAAAACGGCAAAAATAGCCGTGAACAAATTTGCAGCAGTACCGTGGCGGCAATCGCAATCAGCGCCGTAACAGCCAACGTCAGAAAGCACGTGTCCACCCAGCCAATGACACGCCCAATGGGGCCTTTAAATTTAGGCACCGCCGACATTGAATCCAGACTCTCCAACGCTTGCTGTTCAAGCGCTTTGTGACCCGAGTTCATAACCGTATCCTCATGGGCAAGCTGCTTGTATCGTTAGAAAATGGACTGGCGCACGCCAGCCCATTGTCATTATCAATTGACCACAAATCCGAGCTTACAGGTCTTGGATAGCGTCAAAGAGTTCACGCTGCTCTTCGGTTAAGGCCTCAAGCACGGCGGGGCGAGCTTTCTCTGCAAAGGCATCGACATCGACTTCCACGAACTCCATGCCACGCTCCTGTAGCGCTTGCTCAAGACGTGCTTGGTCATCAACGAAAAGCTCGGCTTGATACTCCTGCATCGTTTGAGCAGCGTCTCGCACCACTTGCTGAAGTTCTTCCGGCATACTTTCCAACTGGTTACGGCCAATCACCACGTAGATCCAGCTGCGCACATGGCCGGTCATGTTGACGTAGTCCTGCACCTCATTAAAGCTGGCGCTTTCGATCAGACTAAGCGGGTTCTCTTGACCTTCCAGGGTGTTTTGCTGCAGCGCAGTGAACACTTCGCTAAACGCCATTGGGGTTGGACGTGCCCCCATTGCCTGCCATGTATCAACGAATAGCGGCACGTTAGGAACGCGAAGACGTAACCCATCCAGCTCATCAGGCGTGCGGATAGGACGATTGGAGGTCAGCTCACGGGGGCCACGCTCAAACCACGCCAAAGGTACCAGGTTAGTGCGTTCAGTGATTTGCGCTTCAATCTCAGCACCAATATCGCCGTTAACGGCGGCATGGAGGTGTTCGGAATCTCTAAAGGCGTACGGTACCGCCATCATCGCGGCTTTCGGCGCCCAGTTCTGTAAGCTTTCACCGGTAATAGTCATATCCGCCGTGCCCAGTTGGATACTGTTGATCACGTCCATCTCGTTCCCAAGCTGCTCACTGGGATAGAGGCGTACTTCGATCTGCCCGTCAGAGTTTGCTTCGACCTCCTGTTTAAATTTCTCAGCGGCCTGGTGCCAAATGTTCTGCTCATTGGCTAAATGGCCAAAACGCAGGGTAAAGTCTGCCGCCATTAGTGAGTGACTGCCTAGCATGGCGGCCCCAAGAACAGCGCTGGTGATAAGTTGTTTGATCATTATCTTTCTCCTGCACACGGGTGTTGTTAGTTGTTTATTGCAGCTATTAATTTCGCGTGGGTTGGCGTGGGTTGGAGTAGCATCCCTCAAGCACTGATTTGAATCAGCACCTTGCGGGCCTCTTCTGGCCGGTGATCAAGCATGTCGATGGCGCTGGGCATGTCGCTTAGCGGCAACCGGTGGCTAACTAACGCCAACGGATCCAACTGCCCACTTGCCATTAGCTTTAGCACCTCCGGAAACTTACGGTTGTTGAGCCGCGACCCGACCAGGGTCAGCTCTTTCTTAATCACCTCTAACTGCACTAGCTCGCTGGGCTGAACGCTAAAGCCCAGTAGACCAATGCGCCCTGCTGGCGACGCTAAACGCAGCATTTGCGGTAACAGCGCTGGCACGCATGCCGCATCGGCAATAAGCGGCACGCCTTCCCCCTGGGTTAAGGCAAGCACCTCTTTTTCCACATCCTGCTCGCGGCTATTAAATACCTGCGTTGCCCCAAGCTGTTTTGCCGCCACTAACCGCTCGTTAATAACGTCAGTGACGATGACCTCTTCAATCCCCTTGGCCAGGGCCATTTGCAGGATCGTAAGGCCAATAACGCCGGCGCCCAGAATCATTAGTCGATCACCAGGATGCGGCTGCATACGATCAAGTACGTTGGCGGCAATGGTATAAGGCTCAACTAAGGCAGCGGCGTCTAGCCCGATATGCTCGGGTAGGTGGTGTACGTTAGCCGCGGGTACGGCCACAAACTCTTCAAAACCACCATCGCGATGCACGCCGATCACTTCCAGCGAACTGCACACGTTGGGACGTCCAATCCGGCAGGGGTAGCACTCACCACAGCTGATAACGGGGTCAATGCACACGCGATCCCCAACGGCTACGTCAGCCACGCCTTCCCCTACCGCCTCCACTACCCCGGCGAACTCATGACCGGTGATGCGCGGAAAGCGCACAAAGGCGTTGTCGCCATGGATAATGTGCATATCCGAGCCGCAGATACCGGCAAATGCTACGCGTACCAACGCTTCACCAGCGGCCACCTTGGGCGGATCAACTTCCGCGACCTGGTAGTCATGGGGCGCCTTTACCTGGAATGCTTTCATCTAGATGAACTCCTTCACCAGTGCCACAAGGTGCCGTCTTCTAACCGGTTCACCGGCAGGCTGGCGCGCTTATAGGGGTATTGCTTGGCTAACTGTTCATCGATATCAACACCATGCCCCGGCTTTTCACCAACGATGAAATGCCCGTCCTCAAAGCGATAATCGTGGGGGAATACCTCGTCAGTGGCGCTGGTATGCGGCATATACTCCTGGATGCCGAAGTTGGGTACCCAGGTGTCAAAGTGAATCGCCGCCCCCAAGCAAACCGGCGAAAGATCCGTTGGCCCGTGGAAGCCGGTACGCACATGGTAAAGACCCGCCAAATCGGCAATGCGCCGTACGTGGGTGATCCCCCCGGCGTGGGTTAAAGTGGCGCGTATATAGTCAATCCACTGATTCTCGATCAACGCTTTGGCGTCAAACAGGCTGTTAAAGACTTCGCCCACCGCCAGCGGCGTGGTGGTGTGCTGGCGGATAAGACCAAACGCCTCCTGGTTCTCAGCCGGTACGCAGTCTTCAAGCCAAAAGAGATGGTAGGGCTCAACTTCTTTACCTAAGCGAGCAGCCTCGATGGGCGTCAGGCGATGATGAACATCGTGTAGCACGTGCAAATCATCGCCGAAGCGCTCACGTACGGCGGCAAATAGTTTAGGCACATGGTTTAAGTATTTACTGGTACTCCACACATGCTCTGCGGGCAAATCAGAATCTGCAGGTTCATAGGGCTCACCCTCTTTTTTGGCGACACCATAGATGCTGGCAATGCCTGGCACACCAGCTTGAACGCGTACCGCTCTGTAGCCCTCATCCACATGGCGGGCGACCTCTTCCAGGCACGCTTCAATATCTCGCCCCGTTGCATGACCGTAGACCATTACCCGGTCACGGCTCTTGCCACCCAACAGTTGATACAGAGGCATGCCCGCAACCTTCGCTTTGATGTCCCATAGGGCTACGTCGACTGCCGCAATAGCCGTCATCGTTACTGGGCCACGCCGCCAGTATGCGCCGCGATAAAGGTAGTGCCAGATATCTTCGATACGGCTAGCATCACGCCCAATTAATGTTGGTAATACATGCTCTTCCAGGTAAGCGACCACCGACAGCTCGCGGCCGTTTAAAGTGGCGTCGCCGATCCCATACACTCCTGATTCGGTAACAATTTTCAGCGTGACAAAGTTGCGGCCTGGGGACGTTACGATTAAATATGCATCGCTAATGATCATGGTAAATCCATCACAAGAAGTAAAAAGAAGTTAACGCTCAAATAGGTAGCGCTGCACATTGTGGTAGCACACCGCACGAACCAGCTCGCCAACTCGGTCAATATCGTTGGGTAACTCGCCGCGGGTCATTTGAGTCCCCAGCATTTGGCAAAAAATACGCCGAAAATACTCATGACGAGAAAACGATAGAAGGCTACGAGAATCAGTCAGCATGCCCACAAAGTGGCGCAGCAAACCAAACTGCATCTGGGTAGTTAGCTGGCGTTCCATGCCATCACGCTGGTCGTTAAACCACCATGCGGCTCCAAACTGCACTTTTCCGGGGATTCCATCACCTTGAAAGGAACCGGCCAGCCCAGCGAGCATTTCGTTATCCCGCGGGTTGAGGTTATAAAGCACGGTGCGCGGCAGTTGATGCTGGCTATCCAGCGCATCCAACAGCGCCGCTAAAGGTTCTGCGTAGGTGATATCGCCAATCGCATCGAAACCACTGTTAGCGCCTATGTCACGACGCCCCCGCTGGCTTAAATCGCGCAAAGCGCCAATGTGAAGCTGCATGACCCAGCCCCGGCGTGCATACTCCTTGCCGAGCCATAGCAGCACTGCTGTGGTAAAGCCGTGCACTTCATCACTGCTCAGTTCATTTCCGCGCTTTCTGCGGTCGAGTATCCGATCCAGCTCATAAGTTGCAGGAGGTTCAACAAAAACGGGCTGCTCAAGGCTATGATCGGAAAGGCAGCAACCTAAACTTTCGAAATGTTCGAGACGCTGGTACAGAGCAGCCAGCAAATCATCGAAACGCTGTATCGTCACGCCACTGGCAACTTCGAGCGTAGCGAGATAATCGACAAACGCTGGCTGTTCTATTTTGAGAACCGCATCAGCTCGAAATGTCGGCAGCATAGTCGGCCCAGCATTCGCCTTCGCGTGCCGTTGATGGGTTTCCAAGCTATCCACAGGATCATCCGTGGTACAAATAGTACGCACGTTAAAGCGCTCCAAAATCCCTTGAGCACTAAGCTGTGGAGTTGCTAGCCGCTGTTTAGATAGGTGCCATATCTCCTCAGCTGTCTGTGCAGAGAGGAGAATATTGTCGATCCCTAACGGCTTCTTAAGCTCAAGATGCGTCCAATGATAGAGTGGATTGCCTAAGCAGTCGGGTACGGTTTCCGCCCATGCTTGAAAGCGTTCTCGGTCACTGACATCTCCGGTTATACGCTGCTCAGCAACACCCGCGCAGCGCATTGCACGCCATTTATAGTGATCCCCTTTTAGCCATAGCTGGGTTAAATTATCGAACTGAGTATTATGAGCTATTTCGACTGGATCTAAGTGCGAGTGATAATCGCAAATCGGCATGATCGCTGCGTGCTCATGATAAAGCCGTCGGGCTGCTTCATTTTCTAACAGAAAGTCTTTGCCCATGAACTCAACATTATCATTAAACTTCATCATCGCTCCTTCATTATGAGAGTGCCATAGGCAGATTTAGCCCAGCAATAAGTTAGGCAAAAACAGCACTACATTGGGGAAGAAGAGAATGCCCAGCACAACCACAAATACAGCAAAGGCAAAAGGCAGTAACTCACGGCTATACTCATAAAAAGAGCATCGTAATATTCCGCACACGGTATACATTGAAATACCCACAGGAGGTGTCATGCCACCGAACGTAACCAGCGTCATCATTAACAGCCCAAAATGAACAGGATCAACACCTGCGGCTTTAATAACGGGCACCAAGATGGGGGTTAACAACATGACAACAACCGTGGCTTCTAACAACATACCTAGAAAAACAAGTATTACGGAAACTGCCAGCAACAGTGTTATATGACTAGAGAATACGCCGAGTGTTAGCTCTGCTATTGTTTGCGGCACCCTTTCGAAAGAGACGACATAACCAATAATGCCTGAGAACATAATAATCAGCATTATCATGCCAATATCTCTTACGCTGGCACGCATGGCATTAAGTATCTCTTTAATACCCATTTCTCGGTGTATTACGCAGCCCACCAACAAGGCATAAGCAACCGCAAAAGCACCTGCTTCGGAGGGGGTAAAAAGTCCATAGCGAATACCCACCAAGAGCCATACGGGGAAGAGAATTGCCCAGATACTGCCACGTAGGGCCTTAAGCACTTCACGGCCGGTGGGTAACCGCTCCCTTACTGGCTGATAGCCCCGTCGTTTAGCCATGATGTAAGTGGTCAGCATCAGCGCCACCATTAGCAAGAAGCCCGGCACGAGGCCTGCGATAAATAGCCGCCCTATCGAAACTTCGCCAAGATAGCCGTAAAGGATCAATCCGATACTCGGTGGAATGGTCGCAGTAATCAGCCCCCCAATAGAGAGCACCGCCCCAGTAAACCCCGCTGAATAGCCTCCCTTGATCATGCTTTTTCCCAGCACCCTGGATTGCATTGCGGCATCCGCCACGGCAGAACCGGAAACCCCGCCCATTAAGGTGCTCAACACGATACTTGCCTGGGCTAAACCACCGCTCATCCATCCTGCTAATAGAGTAGAAAGGTGAACCAAACGGGGGGTAATACCGCTGGCGTTCATTAAATGGCCGATGAAAATAAACAACGGCACAGCTAATAGTGGAAATGATTGCGTCGAAGATACAATGCGCTGGACGGCAATGCTTGTCGGTAAAAATGTTTCTGGCAATAAGAAATAGGAGAAACCCGCAATTCCAATAGCAAAGGCAACGGGCATACCTATCGCCATGAGAAGCAGACCGAATCCTAATAACAGAGCTGCCGTCATAGCGCCTCCTCCACAATGTCATCATCGTCAACAACCAAACTCCCGATGACGCCCTTAGCGAACAAGCGGCGTACCAGTGAAAGCATCATTAACAATGCCCCGACAGGAAGTGCCAGAGTGATATACCCATAACTAAGCCCTGCCACTCCCATGGGACGCTGCCAGTTTGAAGCTGCTAGAACGAAGCCATACCAGATTAAAAGAGCCAAAAAGAGCATCATCATCCCAACACATAGGCTGGTAATCATGAGCTGTAACTTAAGAGGTAAACGAATGACAAGGGCATCAATTCGCACCTGGCCTCCCTGGCGCAGGGTAATATCAGCCCCTAATACAGCAGTCCAAATAAACAAAAATTGTGCAAGCTCAGCGCCCCCTGCAAAAGGATTTCCTATTGCCCTAGCCGTTGAGCTAACTAACATGGTGAGAGAGGTACCACCAAGTAGCATAATAGCCAGCCACTCCTCACCTTTATCGTACCAATGCCACATACAGCATTCCTCGCCCTATACGGGCATCCGGACAGTTAAGTAATAGCAAAAGACAAAAAGGGTGCAGCCCCCGCCCTGGCGAGCAGAGGGCTGAGACTCACTCTGAAGAAAGCAATTGATCACGATACTGGTTGTAACCTAGCTCTTCATAAACGCTGCCCATTCGATCTCTGAATACGCCCATATCCACTTGAGAAAACGTAACGCCATCCGCTACCATCCGCGCGCGCACTGAGGCTTGAGCCGCTGCGGTTGCTTGACTAGCAGCTTCGCCAGCTTTTAGCAGTTCTTCATCAAGAATAGAGCGCAGCTCATCAGGTAATGCTTGATACCACTGTTCAGAAGTCGCAATACCGGTCATCAAATGAATATGGTTTGTTAGTGCCACATGAGTAATAACTTCATGCAGATTTTGGCCTTCAGCGGCGGTTAGTTGTGCTTCAGCCCCGTCGATCGACCCTAGCTGTAGCGCTGAGTAAACTTCTGACCAAGGCAGCGGTGTTGGAGTAGCGCCCATCGCTTCGACGGTTTTCACCCATACTGGTGAGTTGATAGTCCGCACACGCACACCACTCAAATCATCAGGTGTCTTCACTTCATTTTGAGTCAGCATCTGTCGTGACCCTTGAAACCAGTTATAATTGAGTAATCGTAAACCACTGGTTTCTGCCATACTTTCGACCCAATCAAGGTAAAGCGGAGATGTTGTGATTTGGTCATAATCACGATAGTCTTCAACTAAATAAGGGGCACTTAAGATACCCAACTCAGGTTGATACTCTGATAAACGCCCCGCATCGACTAAGATCGCGATATTGGCACCACTACGAATTTGTTCGATCACGTCTTCGTCAGAACCAAGCTGGCTGTTTGGGAAAATCTGAATGGTCAGCTCTCCCTCTGAGCGCTCATCAATCGCCTCTTTAGCGCTCTCCATCGCCTGAGCAATGGGATCCTGAGGACTCAACGCAATTGAGACATTAAGCTGGTAAGCAGCGTGAGCCGAATGGCTTGCGACAACCAATGCAACAGCAGGCAGTAATTTTGTGAGTTTCATGTAGGGCTCCTAAAGACATCTATTTATTGTTGATAATTCACCAGCCAGTTCTGGCTGGATCTACTCCATGCAACTTGTGCAGCGTTGTTGTACTCATTAGTGGGTTTTATATAGTTAGCGCATGAACATTCATGCTCACACCTTCAAACAGCTCCGGAAAGCGATGCTCTAATTCAGGCAGAGAGTGGAGTATTTCACATTGATGAATACTCATTGCCTGAACTGCCGCGTCAGTATCTCCAGCAGATATCGCATCCACGATGGCCTGATGCTGATCGGCCAATTTCGGAATAGGCGTAGAATCAGGAATACTCAAATACCGTACTCTGTCTAATTGTGCTTTGACGTCTTCAATCACATTCCACGCCATGGTTTGTCCCGTAGCCAATGCCAAGGTGCGATGAAACATTTCATCAAGAAAGAAGAAGCGGTCATGGTCTTGTCGCTCGATGCAGCTACGCTGTCGATCAATAAGCTCGTTAAGCTCCATTAGCACGCCAGACTGAAGGGGTTGCTTGGTGGCTTCGCGTACGATTGACACCTCAAGCGACTCACGAATAAATCGTGCCTCTAGCACCGCTTGGCGCGAAATGCGTACAACATAGGTTCCCCTTTGAGGGCGAACTTCCACCAAGCCTGACTCTGAGAGCCTTATGAAAGCTTCCCGCACTGGCTGACGGCTCACCGAAAAAGTGTCGGCAAGCTCCTTTTCCGATAGCGCCTGCCCCGGCGCCAGTACCATCTGAATAATCGACTGCCTCAGCACATGAAATAACCGTTGGCGAACCGATTCCCCTTCGTGGGTTCCCTGCCAGAGCGTTTGTAATGTCGTGTGCATTGCACCTGATCCTAATTAGAGAAGCCCGAGACGATTAGCGCCAGAAGCTGATATGACTAGTATGGTAGTTGAATTGAGATAAAAAAAGGCTCATCGCTATACCCTTTAGTCGCATGTCGCGCCGGACATCTAATAGCCAACTTCTTAGCTGGTTCTGAGAAATATCTTACATAACCTCTCGGTTTAGCGTATTTTTTGAACTTTGAGCTGTAATAAAATCGGCATTCAAACGCGAGTATTTAGCAGACGAATCACCTAAAATGGTTTGAGACAAACGACTGAATACTGCCCAATACGGCAATTGCCATGGATGGCTCACGGCTGCTGCAAGCTAAATACGCGTAAGGAGAGAATAATGCAGGCCATCCAGGCAAAGGATAATTCGAAAGACCTGGTCTTAACGACAGAATTACCGTTATTTTTGATAGCTGATCTACTCAAGTGCCCAAACTTACCTACCCTCCCTGCTGTCGCCGTTAACGTTTTAAAAGTGGCGCGTACTGAGCATCCGTCGGTAAACGACTACGCCAATGCTATCGAGCGTGATCCTGCCTTGAGCATGCGTATCATTGCCCTTGCCAATAGCGCTTTTTTCTCACGTAGTCATATAAAGGTACATGCGTGCCAAGAAGCAACGGCACGTTTGGGGTTAGACACCACGCTGGCAGCGGTAATGAGCTTCAGCCTGCTTCAAAACAGAGGTATTGACGCCCATTACCAGCGGGTATGGATGCGCTCTATCATCGCCTCGTTAGCAGCACGACACCTTGCCATACAGCTTTGCCCGGACATGGCGGGGCCCGTTTTCACTGCCGCCTTACTACAAGACATTGGCATCATGGCTTTAAGAGCGACATACCCTAAAGAGAGCAATGAGTTGTATGCTGAAGCCGCACTCTCTCATCGACAGTTATCCGAGTCGGAACAGCGCCTTTTTGGCTGCGATCACTCTCAAGTAGGTGCTTGGCTCGCTGCCAAATGGGGTGTTCCAACACCGCTCGCTCAGCGTATCTGCGATAGCCACAATGAGTACGACATTACCGCCGCCGATAGGCTTTGCATTCAGCTGTCTGGGCCCATCGCCGACGCCTGGCTCTCTTCACATCCTGCGCAGTCGCTCGTCGCCGTGGTACGAGAGTTTGAAACCTACCAGGGCGCCCATGCGATCTCATTACGGCTTTTGTTAGAGAATATTCAGGAACAGTTGCCAGCGCTGGCGGACATGCTGCAAATGACGGCCCCCCCTTTGCAGGATAACGAATCGTTGCTTGCCGAGGCCCAACAGCTGTTGTTTCAACAGACGTTACAGCTCAAAGCGCGCTTTGAAACGCAACAAGTAGAGCTCGCCTCCCTGCGTCAACGACAAGAAGAGTTAGAAGAGCGTTCACGAACCGATATGCTCACCGGTCTTGCCAACCGATCCTGGCTTGAAGAGCAGATGCATAAGCGCTTTGTCTTGTGCCAGGAACAGTCTCGCATCATGTCAGTGGTATTTATTGACCTTGACCACTTTAAGAAGCTCAACGATCAATACGGCCACCAAATGGGCGACAACGTGCTGCAAAAATTCGGCAAAACGCTGCAGTCGCTTATTCGTGAAGGCGATCTTGCGGGGCGCTGGGGAGGCGAAGAGTTCCTGGTCATTTTGCCAGATGAAGATGCCCAGGCAGCTCAAGTATTCGCCAAACGTATTGCCCAGCGTTTAGAAAAAACGCCCATGGCTCACAACGACCAGCACCCTATCTATGTCTCCGTTTCGATTGGCATTGCCTGCCTGAACGACGGCGGATTTGGCGATGCGGGCGAGCTTATTGATGCCGCGGATAAAAGTATGTATTTCATTAAACGCACGGGCAGGGGTGGAATAGCAGTATATGGGGAGCGCGGTGCGCCAGGGGCCCCAAACTAGCATCAACTAGCCTCTACCTTAATGGACAACAAAGGCAGCCATGCTGGAATTTCATCAGGTACATAAAACCTACACGACGCCACAAGGGCCGCTGAACGTGCTCAACGATGTCTCCCTTCGTCTCGCGGCAGGAGAAAGCCTGGCGCTAATGGGAGAATCTGGGAGTGGCAAATCCACCCTACTGCACCTTGCCGCCGGTTTAGATCTTCCCGACCAAGGAACAGTTAGCTTCGAAAACCAGAACGTCGCGTCTCTACCTGAGCCCACACGTGCCAAGCTACGCCGCGAGCAACTGGGTTTAGTCTTCCAGCAATTCCACTTGGTGCCCAGCTTAACGGTCATCGACAATCTGCGCTTACAGGCGCGCTTAGCCAATCGCGACGATGCCGACTGGACAGACCACTTAATTGAGCGGCTTGGGCTGAGTGGCATGGAAACACGTTACCCGGAGCAGCTCTCTGGCGGTCAGCAGCAGCGCTTAGCTATTGGTCGTGCTCTGGCGCCGCGCCCACCTCTGCTGCTTGCCGATGAACCCACGGGCAATTTGGATGAAACCACCGCAGGCGAAGTGCTTGAACTGCTATTGAGCCTGGTTCGCGAAACTCAGTGCGCCCTGCTCATTGTCACCCACAGCCCCCAAGTGGCGGCTCCGCTTGATCGCTGCCTACGTCTAAGCCACGGTCATCTACTAGAAGCGGCACTATGACCCGGGTGCTATCCACGCTACTTAGCCACTACCGGCGCCACCCCGGCCAACTGATAATGCTGCTGCTCGGACTATGGGTGGCTAGTGCCCTATGGAGTGGCATCCAGGCGATCAACGCCACCGCTCGCGACAGCTACGCCCGCGCCGATGCGCTGTTTGACACCCAGCTGGATCAGCTTGAGCGGCGCGATGGCATGCCATTCAGTCGTGCCGAGTATCACGCCCTGCGTCAAGCAGGCTTGCCCGTATCGCCCATGCTAGAGGGTGAAGTCGTTACCCAAGATGGCACCCGGCTAACTCTGATCGGCATTGACCCACTGACCCTTTCCAACGATAACGCGCTGGCTCAAGCCAACACCTCCGCGTCGTTAAGTGACTTTCTAACGCCCCCGTGGCAAACACGCGTAGCGCCTGACGCTTTGGAAGCCCTAGGGATAACGCGCGAGAATGCATCGGCTGCCACCCCGACCTTGGCAGTTGGCAAAACACTCCCGCCGCTCGTTTTAGCGCCAGCACTACCCCCAGACACGCTGATCATGGATATTGCCGCCGCAGCGCGGTTGCTTGAAAGCGGCGACCAGCTTACGCGCATCGTGGCCGCCCCGGGGGCACTCACTGAAGCGCCCCCAGGATTAACGCTCACCCGCGCCACCACGCTTGCCTCCCCTGGTCAACTGACCGAAAGCTTTCACCTGAACCTTACCGCACTGGGGCTACTTGCCTGGGTCGTGGGGCTATTCATCGTTCAAGCAGCGCTAGGCCTAGCGTTGGAGCAACGCCTGGGCATGCTGCGCACCCTGCGAGTGCTGGGTGTATCAGGGCGCAGTTTAGTGCTAGCGCTCAGCTTAGAGCTGCTCCTGCTCGGCCTAATCGGAGCGCTTGCCGGTATTGCCAGCGGCGTATGGCTGGCACGCTTGTTACTACCCGATGTCGCGGCAACCCTGGGCTCACTTTATGGCGCAGGCATCGGGCAAGAGCTCAACCTGCCCTGGCATTACTGGGTCGGTGGGCTGGCGGTTAGCCTTGGCGGACTACTGCTGGCAGGCAGCGGCGTGCTATGGCGCGCGGCCCGCTTAAACATGTTGGAGTTAGGTCAGATGCAGGCCTGGCGTAGCGGTTACCGCCGCCAATTATCGCTAATGAGCATCGGCGGCGCTTTCGCGATGGGCGTTGCGCTAGCATTGTATGTTTGGCTTCGCTTTCAGCCCCCTGGCGATGGATTAGTGACAGGCTTTACGCTGGTAGCGGCGTTACTTCTGGCTAGCGCCCTGTGGCTGCCGCCCTTTTTAGCACTGCTACTAAAAGCGCTGACGTACCTCACCCGGCGGCGCCCACTTATTCACTGGGCACTGGCGGATATGCAGCTTCAGCTACCTAGGCTGTCACTGGCCATGATGGCACTACTTATCGCCCTGGCGACCAATCTGGGGGTCGGTAGCATGGTCGGCGGCTTTCGCCTGACGTTTTTAGACTGGCTCGATCAGCGCTTGGTCGCCCCGCTCTACTTGAATGCCCCCGCCGAGCAATATGCGGATATTGATGCTTGGCTGGCTGATCGCCCGGAGGTCTTCGAGCGCCTGCTCACACGGCGCAGCGATGCAACACTACAGGCCGCTACAACGCTGGAAGGTAGCCGCTCTTTAGGCACGCCTATCGAGCTTTACGGCATTACCCCTGGCGAATCACTCACTCCGCACTGGCCGCTGCTGGCAACCCAACAAGACCGCTCATCCGCCTGGGCAGCCTTTAGTGATGGCGCGATTTTTATTAACGAGCAACTTGCCACTGCAGAGAACCTCTCCCCCGGTGATCGCCTGACGCTGAACGCGCCCGGCGCCAATGAAACGCTGACCATCGCCGCTATTTATCCCGACTACGGCAACCCCAGCGGGCAGGTGCTAATGGCATCGCCCCAGCTTGCCGCTCGTTTTGATGCGCCGCCTAGCTCCATAGGGTTAGTGCTGAGTGACGATGCCAATGTTGATGCCCTGCGTACTGCCCTGCTCGAACGCTTTGACCTCGGTAGCGATGCGCTGAGCGATCAACGCGAGATCAAGCGTATTGCCACCGAGATTTTTGAGCGTACCTTTACCATTACCCGCGCGCTCAATGCATTAACCCTAGCGGTAGCGGCACTAGCGCTTCTCGCCAGCCTGCTGACCCAGGCACGCAGCCGACGCCAACAGTTAGCGCCGCTATGGGCGCTGGGCGTTCCCCGAGCACAGCTGGCACAATTAAATCTGGCACAACTGAGCGGTGCCGCATTAGCCACCGGCCTGCTGGCCATTCCACTGGGTATCGCGATTACCTGGGGATTAGTGGCGATTATTAATGTGGCCGCCTTCGGCTGGCGACTACCGCTCTATCTATTTCCTGGGGAAATGGCCGTTACCCTGGCCACCGCCGTTGGTGTGGCACTCCTGGCAGCAGCCCTGCCCACGCTGCGTTTCTGGCGCGCCTCACTGCGGGTCTTACTGGCAGAAGAGGCCAATCAATGAGCTTAAGGCTTCGACTAACCTTGCATCTTCTACTGATAGCCACTGTAGCGCTAACGCTTTACGGCTGTGACGAAGAGAATCAAACCGAAACCAACAACACAGGCTTTGCCGGTTTAGGACAAGACGCCGATGGTTTTAGGCATGCCGAGCCTAATCAGCCGCTCAGTTTTCCACAAGAGCACGCCGCCCACCCGGACTACCGCATTGAATGGTGGTATTTAACCGCCAATTTAGAAGACGCCGACGGTGAGCCACTTGGCCTGCAGTGGACGCTCTTTCGCCAGGCGCTGATGCCTCCCAACGAACGCCCCGCGCCTACTCCTTGGGCAGCCGATCAACTGTGGATGGCCCATATGGCGATCTCCCAGGGCGAGCAACACCAGGTGGCCGAACGTTTCGGGCGCAGCCATTCACAGGCCTCATTGAATACTCCTCAGGACAGCCAAGCAGGCGTAATGATTAGCCCCTTTCATGCCTGGCTGGATGATTGGCAGCTTAAAGCTAACGAAGAAGCCGATAGCAGCGATTTTAATCACCTCACACTAACCGCCTACAGCGGCGAGGGTGCATCGCGTTTTGGCTACCGTTTAGAACTGACTGCAGAGGGGCCGCTGGTGCTTCACGGCGAACAGGGTTTTAGCCAGAAAGCCGCCAATGGCCAGGGCTCCATGTACTACAGTCAGCCCTTCTGGCGGATAAACGGCGAAGTCACCATTAACGGCGAGACAAAAACCGTTAGCGGACGCGGCTGGCTGGATCGTGAGTGGAGCAGCCAACTGCTTGATGCCCGCCAATCAGGCTGGGACTGGTTCTCGATTCACCTTAATGACGGCCACAAGCTGATGGCGTTTCAACTACGTGGTGGCTCCGCTCAAAACGCCGACTACCGCTCCGGCACCTGGATTACTCCCCAAGGCGACGCCACCCCCTTAGCATCAGATGACATTACCCTAACGCCGCTGGCAACGTCGGCTGTCGCCGGTCGCAATGTGCCCACCCAATGGCGGCTGGAAATACCGTCAGTAGGGATCGACATCAACATCGAAGCGCCCCACGCCAACCGCTGGATGACCACCAGCGTGCCCTACTGGGAAGGTGAAGTGGTGGTCAACGACCTCGCCAGCGGCGAACCGCTTGGCGAGGGTTATTTGGAAATGACAGGGTATTAACAAATTAATGGCGAATTGTTTCGATAATACACAGGGGCTAATACAAAGGGCTGAGTCACTCAGCCTTATCTGCGATGTAAGCGGCGAGGTTGGCGATATCATCGTCGGACAAATCAGTGGCGTTGGGGATCATCAGAAAGGAGTTTGACCCCACCTTTTCACCGGCCCGATACGTTTCAAGGCGAGAAGTAATATACTCCGCGTCCCGACCACTAAGCGATGGAAAGCTAGCCATCCCTTGTGCATTTGGGCCGTGACACTGGGCGCAGGCGTCCGCATAGAGTGTTTCTCCCGTCGACTTATCTGCCGCCTGCAGAGTAGCCGACCCCATTAGCAGCGCCGTCGCAATAACGCAAAACAGTGATACCTTCATAGTGACCTTTTCCCATTGGAGTGATCTTGATCAAAAAGCTTAAGACGGCTTGAAGACAGCGCAGCCGCACAGGCATACGCCAGCGCGGCTGCCAATAGCTCACTCCGGTGTGATGCGGTAAATACTGCCTTCATCAACTGCCGTATAAAGATCACCATCAGGGCCCAGCACTATCGACCGGAAACGAGCCGCCCCCATGGGCAACGGCATTTCGGCAACGTCATTGACCGAAAGACCATCCTCCGCAATATCAATCAGGTTAATGCGCTGTCCTACCGGGGTGCCCCCGAAACCGATGCCCATAAAACCAACAATCAGACGGCCATCCCAGTCGCCCCACTGCTCACCGGTCAGAAACTCGGCAGATGAGATGCCTTGAGAAAGCCCATCATTTTTCCAGGCAGGCTGCATAGCGTCAGGGTAGGTTTCGGTGTCGGTCACCGGCATATAGGCCGCACGCTCTTTGGGATCCATCCCCTCGGTCTGATTAGGCTCATAACCACAGTAATCATCTGGGCAATCGCCGCGGCCAGCCATATTGGGTTTCGGATCCCAGCCACTGTTACCACCATTGACCAACGCATTGATCTCATCCGAATGCCAGGGGCCGTGTTCCGTTACGATTGGCTGGCCGGTGTTCGGGTGGAAGGTAATGCCCTGTACGTTGCGGTGACCATAGGTATAAATCCGCGGATCAAAGCCCTCAGGCGGTTCGTTACCCTCGGCAGCCTCGCCATCCCGGTCAATGCGCAGAACTTTGCCCCCTAGCAGCTCCGGAGACTGAGGAATCTCGCTGTTATGGTTATCGCCGGTGGTCACGTAGAGGTAACCGTCCTCTGGGCTGAAGCGGATACGTCCGCCATTATGGGCGCCAGCATCGCCGAACGGATGGTCGGTGGCGGCAGGCTTGTACGGAATATCCTCGACAATGTCGGTACGATCCGATACTTCATTAAACTCACTGTTTACCGTCATGCGCAGCACACGATTGGTGCGTGGCTCAGACATGTTAGAAGCAGAGTAAACGTAGACTGTCCGGTTTTCGTCGAAATCGGGGTCGACCGCCACACCGTTCATCCCCGCCTGCCCCTCGCAGACAAGATCATCGGCGGTGGTGGCATACTCGTCCGTGCCTTCCATGCCTAGCAGGTTCTCTACCTCACCATCGGGTAGCCGTACCGACAGCCCTCGACAACGTTCGGTGTAAAACATCGTCCCATCAGGCAGAAAGGCCATATCCCACGGGTTTTCAAGGCCGGTTAACACCTCAGTTTGGCTGAGTTCAGGCTCATTGGCAGTCGCAACGGCGGGTAAGCCGATGATCACCGCAGAAGCGATGAACGTAGATAGCGGCCGCAGAACGGGTTTATAGGACATTGAAGGCACTCCTTCATAACGTTGTTTGTACTTGTTATCGCTTTGCTATGGGCTTATTTAGTTTAGATCGGCAGCCATGGCGGTCAATATTTCCCGCTAACCAAGTTTCTAATCAGCACATTTCAAAGTGAGTAATCCCCATCGTTAGGAATGAGATGGAGTAGATTAATTAACGAAGCTCAAAAATCGCATCTTATGTATAGCGAATGTCGCTTTATGACAACTAATGTCTGCACACGGCGACACACTAGTAAGCGAATAAACTGCTGACTAGAGAGCACGCCATGAACCGCAATGTCATTCTTACCTGTGCCGTGACAGGCGCGGGAGATACCACCGCAAAAAACCCCAATGTGCCTGTTACACCCAAGGCCATTGCAGCTTCCTGCATTGAAGCGGCGCATGCCGGGGTCAGCATCGCCCATATTCACGTTCGCGACCCGGAGACCGGCGGCATCAGCCACTCTACTGAGCAGTTCCGCGAAGTGATGGAGCGCGTACGCGAGGCCGATGTGGATATTGTGATGAACATCACCGCTGGTGGCGGCGGCGACTGGATACCCGATGCCACCGACCCAACGCGCGGCGGCCCAGGCACCGATATCCAAACACCCGCCGAGCGTCACGCCCCGGTCGGCGAGCTGCTTCCCGAGCTGTGTACGCTGGACTGCGGCAGCCTCAATTTTGGCGATATGGTGTACGTAAACCCTGCGGACTGGCTGCGCGAGCACGCCCGCCTGGTTCAGGCCGCCGGCGTTAAGCCAGAATTGGAGTGCTTTGATTTAGGTCATGTCTGGTTTGCTCGCCAGCTTCAGCAAGAGGGCTTGATCGATGGCGACCCGCTCTATCAGCTCTGTCTGGGTATTCCCTGGGGTGCCGAAGCGGACACAGAAACGATGCTGGCCATGCGCAACAAATTACCTGCCAACGCTAACTGGGCCGCCTTCGGCATTGGTCGACATCAAATGCCCATGGTCGCCCAGGCGGTGCTGCTGGGTGGCCACGCTAGGGTTGGGTTGGAAGATAACCTGTTTTTAGAGAAAGGCGTGCTGGCTAACAACGGCCAACTGGTCGAGAAAGCGTCGACCATTATTGAAAACCTCGGCGCCCGAGTAATGACGCCTGCAGAAACCCGCGCTCATCTCAAACTACGCGACCCGATGACCGGACGTATCATGGGTAACACAGCAGGAGGTGACAAATGAGCCGCTTAGCCGTCATCGGTACCGGCGTGATTGGCAACGGCTGGATTGCCCGTGCCCTCGCCCAGGGGTGGGACGTAGTGGCCTTTGACCCAGATCCCCAGGCGCCAGCGCGTACCCAATCGTTTATCGACAATGCCTGGCCCTCGTTAACCCAGCTCGGCTTAGCGCCCGATGCTAGCCCTGAGCGGTTAACCTTTGCGGATACGATTGAAAAAGCCGTGGATGGCGCTGACCTGATTCAGGAAAACGTGCCCGAGCGCCTACCGCTAAAGCAAAAGATTTTAGCCGCTATTGACGCTGCTGCCTCACCGAACGTCATTATTGGCTCGTCTACCTCCGGCTTTAAGCCCACCGACCTGCAGCAACAGTGTTCACAAGCGCCTGGGCGAGTGATCGTCGCTCACCCCTTCAACCCGGTGTATTTACTGCCATTGGTCGAGCTTGTTGGCGGCAAGGCCACCCGGCCCATACAGATTGCCAGCGCCCAAGGGTTGTATCAGGCGCTCGCCATGCGCCCACTGGTGGTTCGCCGTGAAATTGAGGGCCACATCGCCGACCGCTTAATGGAAGCGCTGTGGCGGGAAGCCCTGCATCTGGTTAACGATGGCGTAGCGACCACCGAAGAGATCGATGCCGCCGTGGTTTACGGCTGTGGACTCCGCTGGCCGTTAATGGGCACGTTCTTAACCTTCCACCTAGCGGGCGGCGAGCCAGGCATGCGCCATATGCTGGAGCAATTTGGCCCAGCGCTAAAACTGCCCTGGACAAAGCTGGAGGCCCCGGAACTCACCGACGAACTGATTGATAAAGTCGTCGAGGGGTGTGAGCATCAAGCGGCAGGACGATCAGTGGCCACCCTTGACCGGCGCCGGGATGACTTTTTAGTCGAGCTGCTGGAGGTGGTGCAAAAATATTGGCCAGAAGCCGAAGGCTTACAGGGGCGCATTTAATGATTATTTATGAAACCCACGTCGCTCCCGAGTGGGTCGACTACAACGGGCATATGAACGACGCGGAGTACGCCCGCGTCTTCTCTCTGGCCTGCGAGGCGCTTATCGACACCATTGGGTTGGATGAAGCGGGCCGAGAACACTATGGCTACACGATCTATACTCTGGAAACGCACCTCTGCTACCGCCGCGAGGCCCACCAAGGCCAAGCCCTGAACGTCAGCCTGACACTACTGGATAGCGACACCAAGCGCCTGCACGTCTTTTTCACCCTGTTCGATGACGAAGGCAACCTGATAGCGACCAGCGAACAGATGTTGATGGGCATGAAACAAGCCTCTGGGCGTCCAAGCCCGTTTCCAGAAGCGGTCGCAAATCGCGTGACAGAACTACCCCAAGCCCATAAAGACGCTTGGCCCGAGCTTGCCAGCCGCACCATTGGCATTCGGCGCTAAGGGTTACAGTAGCGATGAACGTGGACGACTTCATTCAGCGCTTTAGCGCCGGGCTGGCAAAGATAAAGGAGCTGCCATTACCTCAAGCACGGCGCGCCTACGTTGAGCTTTGCCGAACGTTCGCCCCACCCGACCCGGCAGGAATGCGGGTCGAAAATAGCGCTTTGGGTGGTGTTCGCGTGCGTCGTTTTATTCCCCAGCAGCGCACACCAGGCCGCGCGCTGTTTATCCATGGCGGCGGTTTTACCATCGGCTCAACAGAGAGCCACCATGGCCCCGCCGCCAGTTTGGCCCAGATGCTTGAGCGTGAAGTGGTAAGCGTTAACTATCGGCTGGCACCAGAGGTAGATTACCCCGCCATGTTGGCAGACTGCCGTACGGTGTTAGAAGCGATTCAACCTATCGCGCTGGTGGGTGACAGCGCGGGCGGGCGATTAGCCATTGACCTTGCCCATCAGCAGAATGAAGCGCCGCCGCTAGGATTGATCTACCCAACCGTTGGCGCGCTTTCCCTTGAATGCTTGGGAGAAAATGCGCCGCTACTTTCACGGGATGATGTACTCGACATTCGTCAACAGTGTCCTGACATCATTGCTACTCAGCGTGATCGCCGCCCTCCTGCCGCAAGCATTGAAATGCTGACCGTGGAGAGGGATCCACTGACACTCCCCATCGAAGCCGCAATAGCCAATTGGCGCGAGGAAGGTGCCTCGGTAGGCTATCGCTGCGCCCCGAACATGGTTCATGCCGCCCTTCACGCTCATGCGCTGCTACCCGGTATGAGTGCGGCTTGGCAGGACTTTTGCCAAAAACTAAAACAGCGCCTTAATTAGGCGCTGTTTGGCGTTAATCGCAGCTTAGGCTTTACGAATCGTGTGATTAAGAGCCGTGCTATTAACTATTAAGAGCTAAATTGGGCCCGCACCTGCTCAATGGCGGGTTCGCCATCGCGGGTTTCAACACCCTCCAGCCACTCGGCAACGGTATCCAGGTTGTTGCCAATCCACTCATTAGCCACTTCATCCGCCGGGCGCTCTTCGTAGCTGTACTCGTGCACCCAGTCATTCTGATCTTCGATATCGACCACGTACTGCGACAGAAAGCGGTGAACCTCAGGTGCTTCGTCCGCCAGGCTGGCTGGGGTAATTGTCCATACCGTGCTTTCAATGGAGGCCACGCCCGCATCATCGCTATCGGCTAAATAGGCCAGATCGAAGCTCACGTTCATCCAGTGAGGCTCCCAGCCGACAAAGGTCACCCACTCTTCATCGGCCATTTTTTGCTCAGCCTGGGCCAGCATGGCCGAAGTCGAGCTTTCACGGAGCTGCCAATCGCCCAAACCTGCGAGGTCGTTATCGATGGCATTGAGAATCGCATCGTTAATACCGGTGCCTGCTTCAATCCCCTGAATTTCACCATCGAAGCGGTCGTGATGCTCTGCCAGCTCAGCCACCGTGGTGACGCCTGCATCGTAAACATACTGGGGAACCACTAGCCCGGAATTGGCGCCGCGGATATTGGAAACCACTTTTTCGACTTTACCGTCGGCCACCAGGGGCTCGACCATATCAGTCTGAACGGGATACCAGCCGCCTAGATAAATTTCCAAGTCGTTCCGCGTTAAGCCTTCGAGGATAACGCTCACGGCTAAATCTTGCTGTCGGGTCTCGTACCCCATGGTCTCAAGTAGCTGGGCCGCCACTTCAGACTTTACCGTCACCCCAGGCCACGGCGGCACCCCAAAGCGCAGTTCATCAAGCTCTGCCATAGCGGGTGTGGCAGCAAACGCAGCGAGTAAAAAGCTCGCTGTCAACGACAGCGTCTTAGTAGTGGTAGGGCTGGTAGTGGCAGAGCTAGTGGTGGCGAAGCTAGTTGTGACCGACATTTGGCTAAACCTCTTTATTAGTTGGGTTTAGCTAGTATGCGCGGCTACTCCCCTATCACTAGACACTAAGCGACGCTTATCAGGCATTAAGCGACACTCATTGCGCTTTAAAGGTCTTCTCCGCTATGGCAGAACGCACCTGCCGAGGCGAGTAGCCGTAATGCGCACGAAACGTACGCGCAAAGCTCGACGACGAACTAAACCCACAGGCCACGCCCACTTCTAATACCGCTAAGTCAGTCTCGGCCAGCAGCCGCCGGGCGCGCTTCACACGCAGCTGCAAATACCATTGACGCGGGGTCACGTTTAGCTCCTGCTCAAACAGACGCTGCAACTGGCGCACCGATACCTCTACTTGGCTGGCTATCTCGTCAAGGGGGAGCGGTTCTTCCAGGTTCTGCTCCATCAGCGCAACCGCCTCCACAACGCGCCGGTTATGCGTACCTAAGCGCTTCACCAACGCCATGCGCTGCTGATCGCTGCGGGTGCGAATTCGGTCATGGATCAGTTGCTCGGAGACATCGATAGCCAACTTTGCGCCATGCCGCCGGGCAATCACTTCCAGCGCCATATCCATCGCCGCTGCCCCACCCGCACAGGAGAAGCGCCGCTCGCCCAACTCGTAAAGCTCATCGGTAGTGTCAATACCCGGAAAACGCTCACGAAACGCGGGCAGACTCTCCCAGTGCAGTGCCACCCGCTCGTGCTTTAACAACCCTGTAGCGGCGAGTAGAAACGCTCCGGTATCAATACCACCCAAACAGCAGCCCGCCTGATCCAACTGATGAAGCCAGGCCATTAACGGCCGGGTAAGATGCGCCTCGGGAGTAAAGCCGCTGCATACCGCAAGCGAGGGCAAATGGTGAACATCCGCCGTTGCGTGATCCACCATCAAGGTCATACCGTTCGACGCCGTCACCGGCCCGCCATCAGCGCTAATCAACGTCCAGTCGAACAGCGGTCGATGGGCAATGCGGTTGGCAATTCGCAGCGGCTCCACCGCCGCAAAGAAAGCCATCATCGAATACTGCGGCAATAGCAAAAACCCCACCATTTCAGGCAGCGGGCCCTGGTAACTAAGACGCATAGCAATGCCCAAGGTCATTTAGAGTATGTCGGTGTCAGGTCAACCCAAGCAGCGCTTCAGCCAGCTTAACGTCATCATAACGTTGGGTATCAGCATTCTCCGGCGCAAGATCTAGATCAATAATTTGAATACCCATTTCATCGCGTAGCGTCTCAATCTGATCAGCCGAAACACTCAGAAGCTGCGAATCAAACAGTAAAAAATCGATTGAAGACCGCTTAGACGATAAGGGTTCGAGTGTGCCAGACAAATGCTCATTGAGCACTTGAACCTGATCCACCAACGTCATGCCAAGCGTTTCAAGATCAGTTCCCAGGCTTGGCACATACACCTTGGGTGACGGGTTTTTAGCCAATGCCTTATCAACCCCCTTTGGCAGCAGGTTGGCAATGACACTGCTATAAAAACTGCCCGGCGGGAAAACCAACAGCTCTGCCGAATCAATGAGCTTACGGGTCTCTTTACACACCTTGGAGGCATCCAAGGTATCGATATCGTCCGCCTCGCCTGATAATTTTATCGCTCTGATGGGCGAATCGATTTGAGCCGTCTCTTTGCCGGTAAAGCAGTGTTGACCAATAATCGTTCGACCGTTCTCTAACAATACCTCCAATTGAAGGTTGGCATCCGTCGTTGTCCGAACGGTGCCGCGGGTCTTGATCAGTTGACCAAAGAGAAAGGCGATCGGATCCAGAGAGCGATCATGAATCAGATAACCGCCGGTCAAGATCAGGTTCCCCACACTGGCACCAGCGAGGTTAAAATCTTTGGGCATATGTTTGTAGAATGCGGCGATATAGCTCTGGATCAGCGACCGCATGGGCTCAGCAATTGCCTTGAGCAGCGGATGCTTAGCACTGACAAGGGCCTGCAGACTTTGCTCAAGTGCTGTCTTTGCCGTCGCGTCTTCCCCCTCCCTTGCCGATAGCCGATGTGAAAAAAGCGCAGCCACCTCTGGGTGCCCGGTGACAGAATCATCAGCCAGAGCAAGCAGGCGTGCCCTTAGGTCGCCCACCGCAGGCATCGCGAAGGCCCGGCGTAACTCTGCCGAGCTGCCTCCTGAATCAAAAGGGGTAACCAGATGAATGGAGTTATGGGTATAGTCCGTCAACACCTCAGAAAAATGTCTTAGTGCCGTGCCGCCACTAAAGAAGAGTATTTTCGGCCCTAACTCGGGGGCTTTTCGGTATCTGGCCAGACGCAGATCCCGCCCCTTGCCAATCTCACGGGGCAGGCACATTCGGGTACCGATAAAACGTCTTTTTTTCATACAACTCTTTGAACTGTAAGAAACATGTAACGTAAACGATGGCACTGTTACTTATACTGTTGACTCTCAGAAGCAGTAACCACCTAAGCGCACGTTATCTTGGTGAGGCAGCGTATCAATACGTCGATTTTGGAGCATTTCTATTTTCTACGATTCGAAGTTGAAAATCACTTCGAGTTAGTTGAAGTTTATGTGACTCAGCCAAGTGAATCCGTTTCTCGGCGCCTGATCAATCGCAAAGGCTATAGGAACACGCTGGTGGAGAAAGTTGAGCTCGCCGTCGCCATGGATGTGCAGCGACGCAAAGTCGATGGGCAGGGTTTTCAGCAATCCAAATCCCTTGAGCGCTTAGCCCGACTACTTGACCAGTTAGGCCAATCCTGCCTTGAATTCACCGCCATCAAGGCCCTGAAGCAGCTTCCCGATAAATCGCGAAAAGAGTATGCCAAGCTCATTCGACTGGTGGGTAAATCATTGAAGCTGGTGATCATTAATATCGATGATGCAAACACTCGCCAAGGCCTGAAAATTGGACGCCGAATTCCCAAAATAACCGCCCGCTTAACCACTGCTTTTGAGCAGGACGCTTCAGGCATGCGTAACAGCGCCGTGGTGGATTTTCAGCTTAACCGTATGATCCATCTGCTTTCGGAGCTTGCCGACGCCCTACTCGCCGCCAACTTCGGCCCTGCCGTACGCTTGCAAAACTACAAGCAACTGAAAAATGCCGCCCACGCGATGACCGCCCAGAATGACGACTTTACCGTTGAGCGGCTGGCGCTTACCCGCAGCGGCAGCACCATTGCCACACTGAGAGCCGAGCACGCCACCTCTGGCAAGATGATGGCAGTCTACAAAGAGGGTGAAAGCCAGAAAGTCATTGAAGAACTTTACGGGGTAGATCAATGGAAACGGGTCTATCCGAAGGTGGCTCCAACGGTTCTCTCGCACCATGTCGAGCAGGGGGATGAGCTGGGTTCAATGGTGATCGAACACCTTCCCGGCCGAACGCTTGAGTCACTACTGTTAAACGACCAGTGGAAATCCGCCAAGCAACTTGCCCACACACTCCAACGGACGTTGAGAAAGATCTGGAAGACATCACGTACTAGCGAGCCGGCTCAACCCGAGTATATGCAGCAGTTGCGTAAACGCATGCCCGAAACCCGCCACACGCACCCGACACTGTTTCATACACACCAAACCATTTGCGGACTACCCCGCCCCAGTTTTGATGAGTTGATCGATCGCGTAGAGTCCCTAGAGCGTCAGCTTAGGGCGCCATTTTCCGTGCTGATCCACGGCGACTTTAACGTCGACAACCTCATCTATGACGAACTCAAAAATCGCATCTACTTTATCGACCTGCACCGCGCCTCCTATTCTGATTATGTTCAGGATTTATCCGTTCTGATGGCGTCAATTTATCGGCTGCCCATTATGGATGCGGCCCCTAGAGCCGAACTAATGGGATTGATCAGACAGCTCTATCAGTTTGCGCGCCGGTTCGCCAAAGAGAATAACGATGTAAGCTTTGATGCGCGGCTAGCCATCGCGCTGGGGCGCTCCTTTGCCACCTCTACGCGCTTTATCTACGACAAACGTTTTGCCAACCGACTCGCCCTTAGAGCGAGCTACCTGCTAGAGGCCATAACACTTCTAACCCCTGAGAAAATAGAGAAGTACAGGCTTCCCCTAGAGGATATTTTTAGTGATTAATAAGCGAATTGCGGTCATTGGGATACCTGGCAAATGGTCAACCGAGGTCTTGGCGAATCATTTGGAACAGCGCACCGGCTACCGCTGCGTTATCGATATGGCTGACGTAGTGCTGGAACTTGAAACCGGCGAGTTGCGTTATCGAGACACCCTGCTCAACACGCTTGACGGCGTGATCATCAAAAAAATAAGCGAAACCTACTCCCCTGCCGCCGACGACCGACTGCGCATGCTCAAAACCCTTGAAGCGGACGGGGTGCGCTGTTTCAGCTCGCCAAGCCAGGTCGGGCGCCTGATTAATCGTCTTGAGGGCACCGCCGCCCTGGCATCCGGCGGTATCCCGCTGCCCGCGACCCGAGTAACCGAGAGCACTGATGCAGCGCTGGAGGCTATCCAAACGTTCGGGAAGGTGATCCTAAAACCGCTCTACTCAACCAAAGCCCGCGGCATGGTGGTGTTAAAAGCGGCAGATGGTGTTAAAGCCAACACCCAAATACTGAATAAATTTAAGGCTAAGCATGGCCTTTTTTACCTTCAGAAATTCGTCAACCTGGGCGGTCAAGATCTAGGCATGGTATTTCTAGGCGGCAAGTACCTGTGCACCTATGCCCGTGTCGGCGATGACAAGTCGTGGAATACAACGATACACAGCGGGGGCAAATATCGAACCTTTGATGCAAGCCCTGAGCTGATTGAGCTTGGCCTAAAAGCCCAGTCATGCTTCGATCTAAGCTTTACCACTGTAGACATTGCATTGACCGATGAAGGGCCCGTGGTCTTTGAGGTCTCGGCCTTTGGCGGATTTAGCGGCGCGAAAAAAGGGTGTGGTATCGATGCCGCTGAGAAGCTGTGTGATTATGTGCTTAGCCAGCTTGAGGCCGAGACAGCAGAGACAGAGACAGCAGAGGCAGGTGAATGATCAACCTTTTTGATAATCAACAAATCAATCAGGCAAAGGCCGCCTGCACCTATGCGTTACCGCTGACGTTCAATGGTTTAACAATTCGCGTGCTGGCCGACCACCCAGCCATTCTTGACCATCTTGAGGTTTACTATGCTGGTTTAACGGCGTCTGGTTTGCTCCCGAAAGAAGTCCATACCCTTGACCAGCCAGAACTACCGGTATGGCTGTTGGATCAGCAAGCGGATACCAGCGGCCGCGAGTGGACAGCGGTAACACGGGCCAAAACCAGCGCTCTGGGGCTGAAAGAGGCCTACGTGGATACTCCTCAAGGGCGCTGGATTCATAAAGTACGCACGGGGATGGTGCTGTTCCAATCGTTAACGGCGCCAGCTGCGATTGGCGAGTTAAACAAGCACTCATCGCAAGTCATCAACTTTATTAACAACCAGTTTCTCAATCACCATCAGCGCCATGGTTACCTGCTCGGCCACGCCTCGGCCTTTGATATCGATGGCAACGTCACGGCCATTGCCGCCAGCTCTGGTGGTGGTAAATCGACGCTAATGCTGAAAGCGCTGGAAACCGCAAAGGCGCGCTTTCTCTCCAATGACCGGATTCTGTTTAAGCCCGAAAACGACCAGGTAAGCGTTATCGGTGTCGCCAAGCACCCCCGCGTTAACCCAGGCACGCTGATCAACTCCCCGCGTTTGAGCGACATACTGCCCACTGAAGAGCGCGACCGATTTACCGGCATGCCCAAAAGCCAGCTATGGGATATTGAGCAGAAGTACGATGTATTGATTCCTAACGCCTATGGCGAGGGTAAAACCGCTCTCTCCGGCACGCTCAAACACCTAATACTGCTGGACTGGGCATTAGACGCTACCGCCCCGACAGCCCTGAGTAGCGTGGATATCCCCCAAACACCTGAGGCGCTTGATGGCTTACGCAAAAGCCCAGGGCCATTTTTTCAGCACGTGGATGGCCGCTTTCCCGCCGAGCAAGCCCAATCTGCCAAGGTCTATGCCGAACATCTAGCGAGCGTTGAGGTGCTGCGCCTCACCGGTGCCATCGATTTTGAGCGTGCCATTGCGCTGCTCCAAGCCAAAGGCATTCTCTGATGGTGGCACTGGCGCTGATTCGGCACGGTGAATATTCTCAACTGGCGGATACACCCAGCGCCCTGCAGCCCTACCCACTCACGGAAAAGGGTGCGGCAGACGTTCGAGAGCAGGCGCGTCAATTCGGCGCGTGGCTAGCCACTTCAGGCTATCAGCTCAATGCGGAGATACACTGCTCGACGCTGCTAAGAGCTTGGCAAACGGCCGAAATCTTCCGCGAAGAGCTAACGCCGCTGTTTGCGGAGCCACCCTGTTCGCGCAGCTTTTCGGCCCTATGTGAACGCAGCGTTGGGGCGTTGGCCAATCTCAGCATTCAGGAAATAGAACGGATCGTCGCCCTCGACCCTCGCCTTGAGCCCTTACCTAAGGGCTGGAAATCAGCCAGCGATTTCAGACTGCCCTTCGACGGCGCGGAATCTCTGTTGGAGGCAGGTGCAAGGGTCGCTGCCCATTTACAAGCACTTTTAGAGCCACAGCCGCGGCTCGAGACAACGAAGCAACTGAATCAGCTTCAGCACCTAAATCAACTACAGCTGGTGGTAGGCCACGGCGCCTCCATTCGCCACGCCAGCTATCATTTAAATGTCATACCCTTCAGCGATATTAAACGGTTAAGTATGTTTCATGGTCATCCGGTCGTTTTCGAGCGGCATAACCAAGGCTGGCACCGACTGTACGGAAACTGGAAACAGCGCCAGCCAGCAGACCCTCTCGATTAGACGATAGCGATGAATAAGATGGCTTCTATGACCGCGTGCAATGTTATTCCAAAGGTAAGCAAACAACCGTATCACAACGCCATCTTGACGCGCCTTCCGACAGAGTGGGCGCCCTGGCCCGATGACGCGACTTCGGTCAATCACGATGAGGCGCTAGGCACCTTTGTTAAGCGCTCGCGAAAAAAAGGCTTCGCCTGGCCCAAAAAGCCAGTGGCATTCATCTCAGATCCCCATGCGGACGCCGAGGCATTTGAAGCCTCGCTAATTGCTGCAGGCGTGATCGAACGCGAAGGCTCCCACCTATGTGAATATGCACTGACGAAATTCGGCAAAAAGGCCGAAATCGTGGTGGGCGGAGACTGCCTGGACAAAGGCCCCAGCAATCTGATGATGCTGCGCAGCCTGGCCCACTTATACCGCCTCAAAGCAGATATCACTCTGCTGGCCGGTAACCATGATCTCCGCTTGCTGATGGGGCTGCTATCGTTGGAACGCGACACTGACGCCGGTAGCCAACATCTCTTTGTGCGCATGGGCAAGAAGGTGATACCGCTGTTTAAAGAGGTATTCGATCAATACCTGGCCGATACCCATTGGGACAAAGGATTACCGTCCGAGCAGGCGTGCCGACAGGCGCTGTTTCCAGGCAACGACTGGTTCGAGAACTTCCCCTTCTATGCCGCCGGGTTTCTCACCCCCGAGGGTATAGAGCGTGAAATCAGCAAGATGACCACCAAGGCACAGAGCTTCGAGGCGCACTGTGCAAAAAACGGCCTGACGCTCACCCAAGTCTACGCCGCCGCGATGAAGTGTCGTTCGCTATTTCTTAACAAATCGGGGGAATTTAGCTGGTTTTTCCGCCGCATGCAGTTGGTTAAAAAGCGCGGTTCCTTTCTGTTTCTGCATGCCGGCCTCGATGATCATATGGCCGAACTGCTGGCCAAGTACGGCGTAAAACATGCCAACCGTGCTTTCAAAAAAAACCTAATGCACCAAAACCTGTTCAGTTTTTATTATGGCTCTTTGGCCAATACCTTTAGAACCAAATACCGTAAAGCCGATCTTCCCCTTACGCCGCGCGGCGCCTACGTTGCCCGGCGAGCGGGCATTCAGGTGCTGGTTCACGGCCATATCAACCAACACTTTGGCCAGCGGGTCACGCTCAAAAACGGGCTTATCCATATCGAAGCCGATATCACCCTGGACGCTCACTCGCGTAAAAATGAGGGGCTCGATGGCTACGGTGTAGGGGTAACGTTAATCGACAAAAACCGTGGGCTGATCGGCCTTAGCTGCGATTACCCTCAGGCAAAAGTGTTCAAGCCCGGCCGCAAAGGAAAACTGGTGGAGCCCGCTAAATGAAGTCAAAAACGAAATTCAGTCACGATTCGCTGCTGGATCGTCAGTCAACCCAAGAGTTACTGATTACCCTGGCAAATGCGATCAATAAAGGCGAGTTAGCCTTCCAGGAAAGTGAAGGTGAGCTGGTACTTTCTCCGCAGCAGTTGCTGCAAGTCTCTCTGCGCGCCAGTGATGAAGGCGATAAACAGGAGGTGGAAGTAAAGATTAAATGGCGCACCAAAGAGAAAGAGCTTTCCGACACGCCTCCCAAAATTAAAACAAAAGCGGGTAAGCGTTAAGAGCTGACGCCCCGAGCCCTACCCACATGAATGTGGGTGTATGATGCCCATGTTCGCGCCAGAGCCCTTTCGGCTCACGAAAGAAAGCTATGGGAGAAAGACTATGGGAGCGTGGAAATGGACGTCACACATTTAGAGCACGTCGTTATCGCTTTGATCATTCAGCTCTCACTATTGCCCTTTGTTTCTGCTCGCGTGGCGGGTGTTATCCCGGTAGCGATACTGCTTGGCCGCGAGATCGCTCAGCACGAATACAGGCTAGGCATCCAACGAGGTTGGGCATGGGGCGAAACGCTACCGGTCGGTATGTTTGAGGGCGTCTGGCGTGGATGGACGTTAGACTCAGTGCTTGATGTTTTGCTTCCAGCACTGGCGTGCGGGCTGCTAGCGGTTATGATTGGCTTTAAGAAAAGGCATACAACCAAAAACAGCTAGGCCCCTGGCACCCAGTGGCTGGCCTGGGTGGCATCAAAGGTGTCAGCTAGTCATTATCGAGATGCTCGGTACGGTATAACTTCCACTCATTTTCAACCCGGCCATCAGGCAAGCGGCAATAGCGGCCAGTGCCTAGGCTGCTTTCGCGAATTTCATTCTCCCCACCGACACTTCTGCAGTATTCAGCCGCGTATTGGGTCATCTGGTTTTGAGAATTGGGGTCACCACCGCCCGTGGCACAGCCGCCGAGCATTAGTAGCACTGTCATTGGGCCGTAGCGGTATATAGATCCTGTAAGCATTGGAACCTCCCTCCCTGAGCATACAGTTCAGCGTCACTTTGATTCTGGTGAGTAACCGCGGACACATCAAGCAGGATGTTACTAGGCAAGAGATATGATGATTCCATAGAGCGTTTGCTGATATGGAAAATGGTAGCTAGGCTGTAGCTAGTCCTCTTCGATGTACAAGCATTGTCTATGGCTATTTTCAGCATTGAATTCATAAGGCCAGCATCTATTTTATAAGGCCAGGATCGTATTCATAAGGAGGGTGACGCTATGTCCAGCCCGGAACATAAGCAAAAGATCTGGAAAATGATCAAAGATATCAAAGTCGGCATGCTGGTGACGTTGGATCACGACACCCCACGCGCCCGGCCAATGCATCTGGTGCAAGACGAATACGACGGCACCTTGTGGTTCTTCACCCGCCGCAGTGCCGAAAAAGTATTTGAAACCAAAAGCGACCACGATGTGTGCCTTAGCTTCTCCGACCAGGAAGATGGCGTCTACGTTTCGCTATCGGGTAAAGCCAACCTGACAGATAACCGTGAATTGATTGAAAAATACTGGAACCCTTTCATCGCCGCCTGGTTCCCCGAAGGTAAAGACGACCCAGACGTCGCCCTGCTAGAAATTAAAGTGCAGATGGGTGAGCACTGGAAAGCCAAAGAGAGCAAGACATTCCAGCTTTACGAAATTGCCAAAGCCAACCTCAAAAAGGACGCCACGCCGGATCTTGGCGAAAATGAGAAGTTCGGTGGATAAGGTCCTTCCCAAGCGCCCCGCTGCCGGGGCGCTTTACGGCCTGACCGTTATCATGTTGCTCATGGGTTCATCCACCTCATGGGCCAATGATCAGTCCCAGAGTGATAATGCTCCCCCTCAGGGCGAATGCGAACTCAACGATCAGCAGCAGGCAATGCTGTCTCAAATCAACGAGGCGCGTAGCCAAGCGAGACAATGCGGTGACCAGCAGTATAAAGCAGTAGAGTCGTTAGCATGGAGCTGCAAGCTGGAAGCAGCGGCCAAGAGCCACTCTGAAGACATGGCTGAGAATGACTACTTTAGCCATACCGGCCCGGAGGGTGTAGGCATCGAGCAGCGTGTGGGTAATCAGGATTATGTGTGGCAAGCCGTGGGTGAGAATATCGCCGCTGGCCACACCTCGGTCTCTGCCGTCGTGGAAGGCTGGCTAGACAGCCCCGGCCATTGCCGCAACATCATGAATGACGCCTTTACCGAGATGGGCATGGCAAAAGCCGAGGATTCGGAGTCGCGCTACTCGACCTACTGGACACAAACGTTAGGCAACCCGCGCTAAGCGCCCAAGAGTCAGTTATTGCCCGCCTCCTAGCTCACCGTAGTGGACAGCCGTAATCGCGTTTTTAGGCGAGCCATCGACCAGCTTGGTGCTATAAGTCAGGTACACAAAGGTCTGGGTTTCGGCGTCATGCATGCGAACGACGCGCATATTCTTGAAAAGCGCCGAGCGGCGTTGACTAAAAATCACCTCTTGCTCTTCTACTTCAGCGGGATCGAAGACAACCTCCCCTGTCTGCCGACACGCCACGCTCGCCTCACTGGCTTCCTCAGCAAGCCCCACCGCCCCAGTGATCCCGCCAATCTGTGAGTAAGAGAGATAACAGGAGATACCCTGAACCTTCGGGTCATCGAAGCGCTCCACTTCAATGGTGTTGTTCGGGCCCAGCAGTTTGAACTCGGTACGCACGCTGCCAATGTGAGCATCCTGAGCGAATAGCGTGGGCGGCAGCAGTGATAACATAACCATAAGTGGCCCGAGGGCAGCGCGTTTAGAGAAAAACATGGTGAGCTTCCTTGATAATAGTCAGTCGAGCGATGATCAAGCCTAGAGGATACGTTAATCCAGGAGAAAGCTCAGCGATTATCAAATTACAGGTACACATTAACTAAGTGCTATTTATTGTTACGAGGTGCTGAATTCGATGCTCGATAGAATGAAGCCAACAACTACGTAATAAAATCAAAATTTAAACTCATCTCCGTCTTCGTAAAATAGATCAATATCATTTTCAAGCTTTGACTGTTTAGCCTGCTCTTGCGCATGGAATTTCACTCGTTCTGTTAACTGAATTACTTGACTCATTGAGAATAGTTGAGCGTAGGCTAACGGCAAGGCACCACGGCGATGTAAATCAGCTAACGTTCCTTCTCCTAATTGGTTCAGAGCTTGCTGATTAATACAATGTAAACCCTGCATATGCAGTGACGCCTGCTTGTCAACCCAGGTCAGCTGTAGAGGCCAAGGCTCGATTAGGCCTGCTTCACTTAACACTTGGCAGGCAGCAGTCGTTAAGTGTCGGTTACACTCGCTTTGTTTGAGAAAACTCAGTGTTTGTTCGACTTGATTAGCAAGATTTCCCTTCTCTCCAAAAAGTGGCTCGGCGCTCAAATCGTCAGTGAGGTGCTGCCGTTCTATGCAGAATACTTTTTTATTCGTCTCGGCCTTTGCCAAGGTAAACGGATACTCTCGCAGCGACGCGGGCACATAATCACCCAGCCAACGACCATCGCGATGCAAATACAAGTTGCATTCGTTAAATCCCAGTACTGCTACTGGGTGATAACCCTCATTCTGGTAAATAAAGCCCAATACATAATGGGGTACCAGTCTGGCTAGCTCTTCCAGAAGAATGGGAGCCAAGTGATATTCTGCAGAAAAGAAATAGCCTTGACGTGACCAGAATCGTTTATTGACATGCTGAGTGCGTGATATGGCGATCCATTCAAGCATGAGTGCACCTACTGTTCTTCAAAAAAAAGGGGCTGGTGAAACCAGCCCCTCATGCTACTAAGCTACTAACTTATCAAAAACTTCCTACCGTTGACTCATCATTAATACCAACTAGGCCAACTTCTTGGCTCATTGATGAGGGATTGAGAGTTCCAAACTCATCATCTGCCGACATATCACTTATAGAGTTACTCTCGAACAGAAGGGTTGCATTATTACTTAGTTGGCTAGCACTGGCGTTATCAGCCACAGTAATAGCAAGCGTTGGAGCAGTCCGGTCTCCTCCAGCCGCCTCGACAAAGCGAGTCCCACCAGTTCCTTCTATTTTGACCGTGATCAGATCTCCTGAGTTAAGTCCCTCCTGAGCAATAAGTGAATTAAGTTGATTTGCCAAGTTAATACCTACGGTTATATTTTCACCATCCTGCCATGTACCTGTAGCCTGCCACACTTCCTCTTCAGAGAGATAATTACGGTTAGTGACTGAGCCGAAGCCCGCTCCGTTGAGTGAGTTCTCTACGGAGAAAGTCATCGTCGAGTTAGCAGAATGCGTCCTATCAGATACCCAACTGATAATCGCACTATCAATAGTTTCACTATCATCAAGATTAATATTATCAGGCACGGTAAATTGAATACCGACAACATATGAGCCTATCTCTAAATCAGGACTAGACAGAGATGAACCCTGTTCAATGTCGCCATTAGCACTCTCGACCATGGCGACAAAGTAAGTATCTGGCTCGTTTTGATCCTCTGGCACCACCACCAAGTCAAAACCAGCTGTCGCAGTAGCACCATCTTCATCGGTTACCTGAACTTCCAGCGCGTAATTACCTACCCCTGCACTAGGGCTCCCCGAGAAAGTCTTCGTTTGTGCGTCGAAGAAGACTCCATCAGGTATGTTTAGGGCTTCATAGGTCAATATATCGCCATCCAGGTCGCGAAAGGTATCATCAGGAATCTCGAAGAAAAACTCATCTTCAGCTTCGATCGTCTGATTTTCAAGAGGGTTATTAACGAAAGGCTCGGTATCACCGCTAAGTATAAAGGTAGAGTTCGTCGCGTTTATACTTGGCGCATTGCCTTGGTAAAGCTCAAAGAAGTCAATATGGAAGCCTTCGGAACGGCCTGCGAAAGTAATCGTATGAACACCGGCGTCAAGCACAAACTCCGCTGGGAAATTCGGTACCGAATCCGAGGTGCTATCGATAAAGTTCGCGAAGCCAAAATCGCCTGTTGCATTACCATACAGCTTTATAAACCCACTATTATCTATCGCATTGACATTACTAACGAGAAGCTCTTCAGCATTGTCATCTATCTTCACCCAGACATCATTCTGGGCATCGCTGGCCCCACCTGGATCCCGTGTCCCCCGAACTCGCAAGGTAAACTCCCCTGCTGCCGACTCAGGAATGACGAATGTATAGGTCAGTTCTGCCTGCGGCCCATTAAGAGCCTCACTGTCCTCATCGCCCCAGAGATAGTAACCAACTCCCTGGAAGTTCGCCTGGTTACCATTTTCGTCTGCCTCATCGAAGAACTGCCATTTGCCAGGAGGGTTTACTCCACCAGGTCCATTTATATCCTCAAACTGTACTTTAAGACGACTGCCCTCCATAAGGTAATAACCTTCCGACGGGATTGTCGTATCGCCATCCACAACAGGCGTACCATTCGAAATTAGATAGATCGGCTGCGATACCGGCCCCAATCCCAAGCCATCAGAGGTATTCGGGTTATCAATGACGGATGCAACAAAACCAAGCGGAAGTGTGTCATCTCCATCGAAGCTGGAGGTGTCGTTCAGGAAATCCCCATAGGTAAACTCCTGCGAAACATCGGCTGTGCCACTGGCGCCCAGCTGTACATCTACAAACTGGAACTCTGCAGCATTGTTAGCAGGGAAATTCTTATCCGCTAGACGGGCATTTACAGTATCAGCAATGCCATCCTGATTATTGGTTACTGGCTGGTGCCCCTTAGTCATGACGACTCGCACCCATTCACCAGCTGGCCCGCTAACAATTACCGAAGGTACTTCACCACCGTAGGTCCCTTGACTACCGGCAGAAAGCCCGTTGACACTCAATTCGGCAACTAGGTTAGGTGGCGTTTCACTCACCAGCACTTGTGCTCCAGCCTGGCTGCCATCGCTCATCAATTGTCCGCTGGCAGTACTACCATCAGTAAACTTGATATACACATTGGAGCCGATAAGTTCCGCCCCTGAGATCCCCCCCACATCCCAGAAGGGAATCGATCCCGTATCGACACTGGATTTGGTAAAGCCAGCAATCGAGTTAGGATCCATATCACCACTGAAACCAACTGTTTCACCGTTAGTAAATCCACCGTTGGCAGTGGCCGAAAATTTCACCAAGGCCCCACGGTAACCACCATTATTATCTGAATTCTCAGGCTCAGGATCGATTCCCGGCAGGAAATAATGCTCGTAGCCAGACGACCCCACAGGCTGAATTGCCCCGGTGTTACCGGCACTGTTGATCGCCCACTCCTTGGCTGTCGCATCCCCACCCTTGCCATCGGGATCAAACACGCTATCGCCATAGAGGGCTGTCGTCACATCAAAGAAAACCGCGGCGATCTTCTTATCTCCGGTATTTTGCACCTGGAACGAGTTACTGCCGTAATTGGAACTCTGTACGTCATTCCCGCCAGGAGTCACAGTGACCAATGCAGAGCCAACATCACCTTGATCATAGCTATCCGATAATTCGAGGTTAGCACCAGCAAAAATTTCTTCGATCTCGGTCGCCGGCACCGGCAAAGGAGTGCTAGTGTCTTCCTTGGCACTTACCTCGAAGTAGTCATAGGCAGCGGTAAAGGCTTCCGCCGCACCATGCGTGTGGGTAATCCCTACGCCGACCGAAGCTGCAGGGTCTAGTATCGCCTCCTTAAGGGCTCCGGTGAGTTCCAACCCGCTAATGGTCACGCTGGCATTACCCGGTAAAGGTTCACCTGATGCGTCCAGTAAAGTGACTGTCGCCGTCGCCATAGTATTGCCGACGTTATTGACACTGACATCGAGTACTAGCTTCGCTTTTGCAAAATCACCAAAGCCATAACCATCTGGGAAGTCAGCCCCAAGTTTGGTTTCGGCGTTGTTGTCACGCGAGGAAAACTCAATGTCCTGACCAACACTGCCAAATACCAACTTGGCAAAATCATTACTGTTCACACTAACCGCCAGCCCTAGCTGCGAATAACTACCGGGCGCCGAAGCAAAGGGGTTATCCACCACGGACTCCAGGATGAAGCCTCCATCACGAATAATGCCCAAGTGATAATCATTCTGTGGCGTATTTGCAGACCCCGTATCACCACTCGTTGTCGTGACCCTGAGTTGATTATCGGCAACGATGCCGGCGCCGGTATCTTCGTCCTGAAATGCCACATCAGAACTGGCCATAACCCCGGTGAAACCGTTCTGATAGGGAGTGCCGTTTACTTCGAAATTAAGGCGTATGCTTTCGCCGTCGGCCAAAGGCTGCCCATTTTGGGCGTCATAAGCAAAGACATCATCTACATTGGCATCACCATCACCATCAATATCTTCATCCGCCTGATTGGCAGTGCCATCTTCGTCCAGGTCATCACCCGGGGCATAACCGCCAAGCGGGCTGCCCTCATCAAAGTCGATCATGAAGCTCGTCGATGGCGTTGAATCGACAAGGTTGGCATTCTCTGAGGCATCTGAGACCGCCCCCTGAGCCACCCAGACCGTATAACTACCATTTTCATTCCAACCTCCAGCTGGAGACGAGATCGCATAAGTTGCTTCGCCCGTCGTTGCGTTGAAGCCATCGAAACTGATCGTGGCAGCAACTGGAACCCCATCCAGCATGAGTGCGATGTCACTGTTATCAAGCGTCTCCGTAGCGATGCCCGAGGCATCAGCGTAAGTGACAACAACCGTAAGTTCCGCGTCGGTGTTGACTGGCTGTAGGATAGCAATCGTCGCGACCGGCTTGTCGTTATCGTCAGTGGATTCTTCGCCCTGTTGCTGAATACGCAAGTAGTCATAATTAGCAACAAAAACTGGACCGGAACCAAACGAGGTCTGGGTTACGCCAACACCGAACTCTTCTCCCGCACTAGTAATGGCTGTATTCAAAGGGCCATCCGGTAGGAGCAGTGCTGGCAGAGCCGTATCTCCCAAACTTTGTCCCGATGCATCAAGGAAGGTCATGGTGCCCGAGAAACTCGCCATGCCACCATCAACACTGGCTTCGATAGCCACAACAACATCAGCAATCTGCGCGAAGCTGATGCTTGGCGGCAGGCTGAAGGTCTGTTTGCTTTGTGAACCTCCTAGCTCATAGGAGTATTCAATTTGCCCGCCTCCGACGTTGCCGAAGGTTACCTTCAGATATTCGTCCTGGCTGAGGCTTATATTAAGACCCAGCTGCGAATACTGTGCAGGCAGCGAAGGGAAAGGGTTGCCAAATTTAAGCTCAGCAGTAAAACCATCACCTCCAGACACATTAGTATAGTAATTATCATTGGCGTTATTACTGCCTCCAGCATCACCCTCACTGGCCGAAATAACCAAATTTCCATTAATGATTTCAGCTGTACCGGTTTCCTCTGTGTCAGTACCCGAACCTTCAGTCACTCCGTCAAATAAGCCTTGTAGAGTCTCACCTTCATCGAATTCAAGATTGATCGTCGCAGGATCGGTGCTGGTAATATCATCCTCCGTCACCGTTCCCATTGCCGTCGCAGCAGCGGGATCGATAGCAAACGCCTCGTCTGCAATCCCGGCTAGGATGACACTGACCTGCTCCGGGCCGTTGGCTTGATCATCGTTGGCGACGTCAACCGTCAAACTGCCGACGCCGCCGGTGAAGACCACCGTGCGGGGCTCGGATGTACCATTAATAGTGAGATCCAATGCCACCTCGCCGCTGAAGCCTTCCGAGGCGGTAAGGCCGAAGCTTAGCGTGGTGGCACCCTCGTCGCCGCTTTCGACCATCGGATCAGCATCGGAAATACCGATCAAGGTCGGCGCCGGTGGCTCGACAATTCCCGCGGGCACAAACTCGATATAGTCGATACGTGCGTATTCCAGCGTAGCCGCAGTTGCAGAGAGCGCCAGAGTAGCATCGTCGCCCACTGTGACATTTTCGAAAGTCACCGTGCGGAAGCTTGCTGCCTGGGCAGCATTGCCACTGGTGGCGTCGTTATCGAAGATCCAGTCGCCGCTGAAGCTCTGGCCCTGGGCATTACCGATGCTCAACTGCGCCGTACTTTCGCCGTCGTTTTCGTCAAAATACCCGACAATCACGGTGTAAGTGCCCGCCGCAACCGCACCGGCTAGCGCGTAACTGGCCGTGCCCGACTCGCCACCCTGCAGCCGGATACCTTGACCCTCATCCGCTGCGCCGATGTTCTCGACGGTGTAATTGGTTGCCGTGGTAAAGTCCTCGGCCTGAAGGCGTACGGGCGTTGTTGGTGCGACCTCGTCATCCTCTGTCACTGTGCCCGTTGCCGTCGCAGCAGCGGGATCGATAGCAAACGCCTCGTCTGCAATCCCATTCAGGATGACACTGACCTGCTCCGGGCCGTTGGCTTGATCATCGTTGGCGACGTCAACCGTCAAACTGCCAACGCCGCCGGTGAAGACCACCGTGCGGGGCTCGGATGTACCATTAATAGTGAGATCCAATGCCACCTCGCCGCTGAAGCCTTCCGAAGCGGTGAGGCCGAAACTTAGCGTGGTGGCACCCTCGTCGCCGCTTTCGACCATCGGATCAGCATCGGAAATGCCGATCAAGGTCGGCGCCGGTGGCTCGACGATTCCCGCGGGCACGAACTCGATATAGTCGATACGTGCGTATTCCAGCGTAGCCGCAGTTGCAGAGAGCGCCAGAGTAGCATCGTCGCCCACCGTGACGTTTTCGAAAGTCACCGTGCGGAAGCTTGAAGCTTGGGCAGCATTGCCACTGGTGGCGTCGTTATCGAAGATCCAGTCGCCGCTAAAGCTCTGGCCCTGGGCATTACCGATGCTCAACTGCGCCGTACTTTCGCCATCGTTTTCGTCAAAATACCCGACAATCACGGTGTAAGTGCCCGCCGCAACCGCACCGGCTAGCGCGTAGCTGGCCGTGCCCGACTCGCCACCCTGCAGCCGGATACCTTGACCCTCATCCGCTGCGCCGATGTTCTCGACGGTGTAATTGGTTGCCGTGGTAAAGTCCTCGGCCTGGAGGCGTACGGGTGTTGTTGGCGCGACGTCATCATCCTCTGTCACTGTGCCCGTTGCCGTTGCAGCCGCGGGATCGATAGCAAACGCCTCGTCTGCAATCCCGGCTAGGATGACACTGACTTGCTCAGGGCCATTAGCTTGATCATCGTTGGCGACGTCAACCGTCAAACTGCCGATGCCGCCGGTGAAGACCACCGTGCGGGGCTCGGATGTACCATTAATAGTGAGATCCAATGCTACCTCGCCGCTAAAGCCTTCCGAGGCGGTAAGGCCGAAGCTTAGCGTGGTGGAGCCCTCGTCGCCGTTTTCGACCATCGGATCAGCATTGGAAATACCGATCAAGGTCGGCGCCGGTGGCTCGACAATTCCCGCGGGCACAAACTCGATATAGTCGATGCGCGCATATTCGAAGGGTGCTGCCGTGCTTGCCAGGTCCAGAGTGGCGTCGTCACCCACCGTGACGTTTTCGAAAGTCACCGTGCGGAAGCTTGCTGCCTGAGCAGCATTGCCACTGGTGGCGTCGTTATCGAAGATCCAGTCGCCGCTAAAGCTCTGACCCTGGGCATTACCGATGCTCAACTGCGCCGTACTTTCGCCGTCGTTTTCGTCAAAATACCCGACAATCACGGTATAAGTGCCCGCCGCAACCGCACCGGCTAGCGCGTAACTGGCCGTGCCCGACTCGCCACCCTGCAGCCGGATGCCTTGACCCTCATCCGCTGCGCCGATGTTCTCGACGGTGTAATTGGTTGCCGTGGTAAAGTCCTCGGTCTGGAGGCGTACGGGTGTTGTTGGCGCGACCTCGTCATCCTCTGTCACTGTGCCCGTTGCCGTCGCAGCGGAAGGATCGATGGCGAACGCCTCGTCTGCAATCCCAGCTAGGATGACACTGACCTGCTCCGGACCATTGGCTTGATCATCGTTGGCGACGTCAACCGTCAAACTGCCGACGCCACCGGTGAAGACCACCGTGCGGGGCTCGACCACCCCATCAATATCCACGCTCAGAGCTACCTCGCCGCTAAAGCCTTCCGAGGCGGTAAGACCGAAGCTTAGCGTGGTGGTCCCCTCGTCGCCGTTTTCGACCATTGAGTCGGCGTCGGTAATACCGATCAAGGTCGGCGCCGGTGGCTCGACAATTCCCGCGGGCACAAACTCGATATAGTCGATGCGCGCATATTCGAAGGGTGCCGCCGTGCTTGCCAGGTCCAGAGTAGCGTCGTCACCCACCGTGACGTTTTCGAAAGTCACCGTGCGGAAGCTTGCTGCCTGGGCAGCATTACCACTGCTGGCGTCGTTATCAAAGATCCAGTCGCCGCTGAAGCTCTGGCCCTGGGCATTACCGATGCTCAACTGCGCCGTACTTTCGCCGTCGTTTTCGTCAAAATACCCGACAATCACGGTGTAAGTGCCCGCCGCAACCGCACCGGCTAGCACATAACTGGCCGTACCCGACTCGCCACCCTGCAGCCGGATACCTTGACCCTCATCCGCTGCGCCGATGTTCTCGACGGTGTAATTGGTCGCTGCGGTAAAGTCCTCGGCCTGGAGGCGTACGGGTGTTGTTGGCGCGACCTCGTCATCCTCTGTCACTGTGCCCGTTGCCGTCGCAGCAGCGGGATCGATAGCAAACGCCTCGCCTGCAATCCCGGCTAGGATGACACTGACCTGCTCCGGACCATTGGCTTGATCATCGTTGGCGACGTCAACCGTCAAACTGCCGACGCCACCGGTGAAGACCACCGTGCGGGGCTCGACCACCCCATCAATATCCACGCTCAGAGCTACCTCGCCGCTAAAGCCTTCCGAGGCGGTAAGACCGAAGCTTAGCGTGGTGGTCCCCTCGTCGCCGTTTTCGACCATTGAATCGGCGTCGGTAATACCGATTACCGTTTGGCCAACATCATCTTCTGCCACTGTGCCCGTTGCCGTCGCAGCAGCAGGATCGATAGCAAACGCCTCATCTGCAGTCCCGGCTAGGATGACACTGACCTGCTCCGGACCATTGGCTTGATCATCGTTGGCGACGTCAACCGTCAAACTGCCGACGCCGCCGGTGAAGACCACCGTGCGGGGCTCGGATGTACCATTAATAGTGAGATCCAATGCCACCTCGCCGCTGAAGCTTTCCGAAGCGGTAAGGCCGAAGCTTAGTGTGGTAGAGCCCTCGTCGCCGTTTTCGACCACCGGACCAGCATCTGTTATGCCAACCAGTACCTGAGGTGTGGCCTCTTCGGTCGAGGACACCTGGAGATAGTCGTAAGAAATGTCGAAAGTATCAGGCGACTGACCACCGGTGGATGTTTGTATAAAGCCTACGCTGACGCCCTGAGCTTCATCCTTAATTGCTGAAGCCAACGGATCAGTCAGCGTTATTTCTCCCGAAGCACCGTCAATTATATTGGTATTATTCAACGTCAATACAGAGCGAGTGAGTGCCGTAACTTCGCCAGATGTAGTATCTACGACTATTTCAAGCATCAGCTTCACTGAAGCTATGTCGCTGTAGACAACACCACTCGGCAAGGCAAAGGTCGCGCCTGGTACAGCAGGTGTTGCTCCCTCTACCTGTTTATTTTCATGAGCGAGCTGGAAAGCAGCGGTGCCGTTCGCACCGAAAATCCATTTCACTAGATTGTCTTCCGAAAGACTGACCGCAACACCACCAGCCTGGTAGTTAAGTGGTGCCTGCAGGCCCTCTTGCTGATCATCGAAGTCCGGCATAGTAAAACTTGTCTCAACGATAAAGCCACCAGGATTCTTAACCCCTACCGCATATGCATCCTTCTGAGAATTGTTGTTGGTATAGTGATCACCTGTATCGGCTACAATATTGAGTGTGCCATTCTCGACACTTGCTGTACCGCTCTCGACAGCTCCAGCAGAATTACTCTCATTTGCCCGGCCCATTAACCCCGTCAGGCCAGCCTCATAGGGACTCGCGGTGTCTTCTTCAAAGTCAAGCAAGAAGGTTTCGCCAGCCGCTAAAATCATGCCATTAGCAGCATCGTATGGGAAAAGGTCGTCATCATTACTAACGCCGTCCTCATCCAGGTCGTCCGGATTGGGCACAGAGCCCTCATCGTCTTCGGTCACACTGCCCGTTGCTGTGGCCGCCGATGCATCAATTTCAAACAACCCTGTGCTATTGACTGCGACCAAAGTGACTGAAATTTCGTTGGTACCATTAGCCACATCGTCATTAGGCACATCAACCGACAGGATGGCGGTGCCGTCGCTGAAGTTCAACGTATCCGTCACGGCCGCGCCATCGATGCTCAGGGTCAATTCCACCTCGCCACTAAAGCCATCTGAAGCGGTGAGGCCGAAGTTCAGTGTCGTGAAGCCATCGTCTCCATTCTCGATGATGTCAGGAGCATTGACGATAGCCAGAGTAGTGGTGGGATCCGTTGGCTCTGAAATGAGATCCGGCGAGGTCACGTTGAGATAATCCCAACTAGCCATGAACGACTCTATGGGATCGTTGTAATCAGTTGAAGTGACCCCGACTGCCGTTGTTGAGTTCGGATCAGTAAGATTACTTAGCACTGCGGGTGGCAACACCTCAGGGGACGCCGTTGCGAAACCTTCGGTTGCCTCGGCACGCAAGCCCCCCAGAACATTTTCGTTAGTATCGAAGAAAGTAACGATAGGAGTCACAGTACCGGCTGTTTTGTTGACGACTAGCGTCAGTTCTACAGAGGCAATATCATTCAGGGTTGTTGAGGCATTACTCAGCATACTCGCAAGCGGAATGACTGTATCAATGGCGCTTTTGGACCAGATTTGCACCCCGTTACCGCCATTACCACCGAACACTAGCTTGACAAGCTCATTATTGCCCTGACTGCCAAGACCGAAGACTATGCCTTGCTGGGCATAGTTCGGGACAATATCAGTTGGTAGCTCTTGGGCTGCGAGCGCGGCAGGGAAGGGATTATCAAAGCGCGAGGTAATGTTTATCGTCTCTAACGCTGGATCGCCCAGTGCCACATACTTGATAAAGTCATTCGCACTCGGGGCAGCCGCTTGTGAAATGTCGCCATTGGATGTCCAGACGACCAGTTCGCCCCCCTCCACAGTCGTGAAGACCGTATCATCTACAACGTCACCCAGCGTGCCATCAAAACCGCCTTCCTCAAGTGGCGATCCGGGATTCTCGAAATCAAGTTCGAGAATGACTCCATCGCTCGAGTAATTCACATAAACCGAACTAGCCGTTGCGCTGTTGCCATTGTTATCGCTATCGAGTACTGCATTGGCGGCGACTGAAGCGGTGATTGTCCCGGTTTGCCAGCCGCTCTCAGGGGCGTCAAAGATATAGGTGGCAATGCCACTGGCGCTATCATAAGCCACCAGCGAAGGAGTAACTAACGCACCAGCGGCAGAGGAAACAGTGACATCGGTAGCACCGATCTGTGTGCCAGAAATGTTGCCATCGTCAGTGTACTGGACAGTGACAATAACCTGTCCATCGCTCGATTCCGGCGCTTCAATCGAAAGAATGCTGGCAATCGGTATACCGCTGTCGACTGCCTGATAAATAGCTATGGCGTTGAAGCCCGGCTCGCCGTTATCCGCATTGACATCAATAACAATCTTGCCATCTGTCACTATAACGTTTTTGGTAAGAACGGTTGGCTTGTCGGCTCCTCCCGCTGCTATAAAGGCATCAAAGTTCTCAGCAAACAACTCGCCTTGTATCGTGTAGTCACCCTGGCGCTGGCCGCCCTGGGTTTGATAAAGCTCAGCAAAATGCAGCTCTACCACATATAAACCATTGGGCACTTCATAGGTTGCTGTGTATGAGCCAGCGGCAGAGTCACGATAGGTGTGGTAGGCAGAACCATCCAGATCGACCCCACCACTGTTACTACCGGTTGCTCCGGCTTTACCATCAATATTACTGCCTGTTTTTGTACTCGGCGAGTAATACGCGGGGTCATCCGCCTCAAGATCGATACCCAGAATCGGATCATTAGTGATGGCACCGCCATAAGTATTTTTATCATCACCCTCGAGACTATTATCGATAGTGTTGCTGGTTGGTCCGACGTTTATCGCTCTTTGCAACGCCCCCTTGACGAGCTGTTCAAGGTTCCGGGCAATAATGACATCCGTTTCAAAAGCGGCGATACCAAGGCCTGTCGTATCAGTAAAGCTACCTGCAGCAACGCCAACCTTGAAAGCACCATTTTCCCAAGCATTAGAACCTGTCGGCGGGGAAATGGTGTACTGGATAGTAGCGGTTTTGCCATCATTGCTGAGTGTAATAGCATCGTTATCAGCCAGGGAGACGGCACCAGGCTCATAACCGGTAAAAATCAGCTCATCACCATTGATAGAATCAACATTAATTCCAGCGTTATCGGTAACCACTACTGTGGCCAAGATGTCACTGTCGTTATCGAAAGGTTGATCGATCATTATCGACACGACTTCCGGTGGTGTTACATCTTCAGGTGGCACATAGGTGCCACCAACTTGCCAGACCACCAAACCGCTGATTTTGGCCTGATTGACCGAGGCATCGAAGCCAATGTTGAGAACCCCATCAGTGACGGTAACGGCATAGGTCTTGATCACTTCGGTTGCTGCGCTACCAACATCGCCAATAATGTCATAGTCATCTTCCACCAGCGCATCTTCAATGCTGATGTCAAAGACACGCGCTCCGGTACCACTGCTGTTTTCCACACCATGGTAAATTTCGGCGAAGTACATATCGATCAGGTATTCACCGTTCTCGACCGGAATCGAGTAGCCCCATTCGCCGGCATCTTCTGCCGAGCGCTCAGACTGATGCAGCTCATCGGGGACACTGCCGTCGATGTCGACTACGTTGACATAATCTTTGGAGGTGACACCGCTAACCCAGCCATTAACCTCAGCGTTGGTCATGTCTGAGAGGAAATCAATTGTCTGGTCACGTACGGTGACGTTGTTAATATCGGGGCCCCCCGAGCTGATCGCAGCAACCGCGGTCAACGCAGGTACAGTGGTAATGCGCGTCCCGTTGGCGGTGGACGTGAAGCTGAATACTGACTCGCCAGTACTGGGATCGAAGTCGTCAAAACCTTCACCACTAAAAGTGATTGCTGTTTCGTTATTGATAGTAATGATCGCGGATCCAGCTTGATAGGTTACGTCGCTGGCATCGAACGAAGCACCCTGAACAACGACTTCATCGTCGGGTGTGAAGTCGGTGATTTCAGTACCGTTTATAGTATCGAGCGTACCTTGGAAGCTGTCGGCTCCACCGCCCCCTGTAAACGTATTATTGCCACTCCCGGCGATCATCACGTTGTCGCCGCCATTACCAGTGGCATGAAAATCTGCCATGGTGCCGGAGCCATCGAAGTTCTCGACGCTGTCATCCAGCGGCGACAGTACGGTATCGGTTCCGGTATAGATAATAGTGTCAATACCATTAGAGCCTTCGGCCCCCACACCGCCAGCCGAATCTGCCTCAATCTCATTACCGAAGCCATTTATTTTGAGGTTTTCGAAGTTAACCGGTGCAAGAGGCGCACCTTCACTGGTTTCAGCTAGGAAGCCAAAAGCAGCTCCAGAGGAGGCCTGGGAATCACCATCGCTGATGGTATGATTACCTGTCAGGACGTCACGTAAAACACCCTCAGGCAGCGTAAAACCATTCAGAGGCAGTTCGGTAAAGGCATCCTCGCTGTTGAGACGGTAGCTCGCATAGAGGGCAAAGCCGTCAGCCATATCGATCTCGAGGTATAATTCAACCTGCGTAACAGCAGTATCTGTCAGTCCTGGCACCGCCACTTGAGCCAACGCCAGATAATTGTTGTCGTTGATTTCATAACCAACTTCAAAGCCAGCTTCTCCGTTTACCTCTCCAAACACAAGGCGTACGAAGTTGGCCTGAGTACCATCGCCAAACATGAGTCCAGTCAGTTGGCCATCTTCAACACTGCCATTATCGGCAATCCAGTTGAGCACCTGTGTTGTGGCCACCAGACGCTGAACATCACTGCTGGGATTAACACCCACATGCATAGCATCACGAACGCTATTTACAGGGCCGACCACAGTGCCCGGCACAACCTCCTTGATTTGGAACAGCGCGGCATTGGCACCGGGAATGATATTACCGCCGATATCATAAAGGCCGGGAAGCCCCTGATCCGGGTTGGCATCCTGGTTCGGTGTCGTACCATCAAGTGCTGCGCCCATCAAACCAGTATCACCGATGGTGCCGGGATAGGGAGCCTCGGTAGGCTGAAAATTCATGACGATGGCTTCGCCTGGCGTCAGCGCGAGACCATTTGCAGCGCTGTACTCAAATGGATCATGAATATGGTTAATGCCGTCAAGATCATGATCAGTCGGATCAGCGGCTTCACTGCCGGCGAGAGGAACAGCGCCATTATTGGGCTGGAGGATTTCGATTTTGGTACCACTTCCGCTGTAAACAGTTGCCCAAACAGAACCACGAAACGCTGCCTGGTTATCCCATGCAGATAGGTCATCGCCAATAGAAGCCAGCCCAAGAGGACTGCCTGACAACGTCAATGTGATCCTCTCAGCAGCTTTTACCCCACCGCTACCGCTAGCGGTTTGCATGACGCCATTCTCATCCCGCCCCATCACGATGAGGTTGCCACCGCCCAACTGTACTGCCATAAGAGCGCCGGACATCTTCGTCTCACCATCATCAAAAACGGTCGACGTATATTCGGTCAAGCCATTGATCGACCCTGTACCTGAGTCAATTGCGCCATCGTTATATCCTCCTTCGAGATAGTTGCCTTCGATAGCGTTAAGTGTGGCCACCACGTCATCAATATCTGCTGGCACCCCAGCGGTTCCGAGTACATCGGATCCCCCGATACTCGACGGCGTCTGGGTATAGTCACTAGTCAGGTACGCTTCACCATTTTCGGTAATGTAATACAGCTCTCCAGGAGCTAAGCTAATAACGCGGCTTGTAAGATCCCCAGAAGACACGCCGTTAGACTCACCCTCCACAGTTACCAGCCAGTCGATAACACTGTCATAGTGCTCTTCAGATACCAGCAGAAAAGCGTCCTCAACCCCATTTTTGGGCGTAAAGAGGAGCCCAGCTTCACCGCCACTGGCACGTGTCGGGTTCGGGTGGCCGCCGTAAACCAGGGTTAAAGGATCGTCAAAATCAGGATGCGCCATTACGTAGGTGGCGGCGCCCGCCTGACCAGCGGAAAGAACCCGGCCAGCGAGATCGTCTGATCGAGTGATTTCGTGAAACTGATCGAGGTTTTTAGGATTCCAAGCTTCAGTATTGATGCTGTCACTACCACTACCATCACCGTTATTAAGATTGGTAGCTATATAGTTTTCATCTTGTTCAGCATCGATATTGCCACCATTATCCCCCGCCTCGCCAACAGGGCGACCGCCCCAGCTATTATTAGCGCCGTTATCATAAGTCCAAACGCGTCCATCTTCGGTAACTTCTACATCATAGGCATTACGATACCCCGCAGAATAAATCTGCACTGGACCGTTAGGGTCTATTTTTCCACCGTTGAAGCCATCATTACCACCAAAGGGGTCAGTGAGCGCTTCTTCGCTCGGAGAGCGTGAGGGGGCGTTTAAGGTAGGAATGTCATAGACGTAATTGCGGCCATCATCGTTTTTGATCTCCATGGATTTAAGTTGATCAAGATCGACCTCTAGAATCGCCGCACTATAGGCCGTTTCCTGCTGTCCAGAAAAATTATTCGAAGGTGCACCAGCATTGGCATTACCCCCGTTAGCAACGATGAGCCTCTCACTTAGTAAACGACCGTTATCGTCAAACTCTTGTATGACTTCCAAACCATTAAGAGAGTGATTCTCTTCGGAACGAGCAAGTCCCCGGACAAGATCTAGTGCTTCCCATCCATCTACTGTCTGCGTTAGGCGCGTAATGATGCCAGAGTTTGTATCGAGACCTGTGTCAGAGCCACTACTCCCAGCACCAATGCGATTATCACTAGATGTCACATAGATATTGACTGCCGGCTTTCCATTAATTATGACCGGGTCACCGTTTTCATCATATTGCGGGGTTACATCAATACCCGTAACTTGACGATTGTTAGATCCCCCCTCGGTACCATCATCGTTATGGTTAGGTAATTCCTTTACTAAAAAAACAGTTTCAGCTTCAACAACATAGAAACTTGCCGTACTGTCACTATCTGCTGTATTAGGATCTCCAAATGCTACGGTTAAAACCTTGACATCACCACTCTGTTCAGTGATATAGAGGCGACCATCTGCCCCCCACACCAGTGCGGTAGGTTGGGACAAGGTAATTTTTCCGTTGAGATCTAAACTGCTTTGAGAAAAATTATTCGTAACCATGATGGGAGGATCCTTTTAACTGATTATTTTAAAACAGCTTTCGGGCAACAAATTAACTAAAAATTACTAAAACAGAACGCAAGCCCTACTTCGCATCATGAACTTTAATCTGCAAGCAATTTTCAGCTTCATTAGTTTTATCAACAATGCTAAAGCTACGCGGCAACAAACGCTGCTGCATAGCTTCCTCGCAAAGCCACGCACTGGTTAAAAAATAGTTCGGATAAAAAAAACATCAACAGACTTATTATAAAAATCAGGCCAACTAACCAAGAAAACAAAGTTTAGGTTTTATTTTTTACTGTTACCAAGCAAAAAAAACATTAAAAATAATACATTTTCCGTTTAAAAAATGACGCCAACTAATGCTTTTTTTACAGTAGAAACCTAGCTATCAAGGACTAAAAACATACCATTCCAGGCCACACCCAGAAGCTAATGCACTGATTTCTTATTAACAACATCAATCAAGACAGCTTCCCTTACTTTATTTTAAACAACTAAATAACCGAGGAAATACATTTGACTACCTCGTTTGAACAAAGCATTGTTTAAGCGAGCGTATGTATTAGCCCTTTTAAATGATTGGGAACTTATTCGTGCAAGAAAAAATCAAGTGGTGGAAATTGTCTTTAATAAAATCGTAAGTTGGTAGCCATAGTTTTCGTGACGTACAAATGTCCAGCCGTGCCACTCAGCAGCAAAGACGACCAAATAAACGATAAGCACTTAAAGGCAGTCACTGTATTTCATCCGCTGGTATAGAAGGCAGTCTCAATAACCAAGCGCGCACGACGTGACTTCCACTCCAGTTCGATCTACATCGTCCAGGCGTGATGGATGTCAATGGCATCTAATTAGCAGATAGAGTTTGGCGTCCCTGGCAGGAGCAAAATAAAATCCATAAGCTATTGATATTAATGGACTCATAAAATAATTTAAAAATATAATATACCACCTCGTATACCAGTACATCAATTTGTAACGGCAAACGGTACTCACCGATATCATCAAACACTGGTGTCATGTCCGTAACAGATAAGATGCTTAAGGATAAAAATTAATTCCAGTATAACCTTATGTAATTTTTGTATAAACTTTACAGCTCAGCTGCTTTAGACATCATGAGCGCGAAGATAATTGATTTTTTAAAAACCAATTGTGCCAAGAACGACACCGACCAAGATACCGACAAAACCACCTATTGAATGATCTCTAATTTTCGACTTCAGGCTATTTTCTTCAGCGATCTCGCTCTTTAGGCTGCTGATTGTTAATTCGAGTGACTCGATCATTAGGGTTTGCTTTTCGAGTACCCCAGAAAGCGTTTCAATAGAACCATTTGGCGATCTTATTAAGGAACTGATTTCATTTTGATGCATCACCCTGACATGTTCACCGCTTCTTATGTAGGCTCCAGAGTCACAATAGATAATTTGGTCTGATTTAGTGACCTTTATAACAGCAACATATAAAACAATACGGATTTTCTTTATATCGTAAGTTACAACGTCAGATAAGCTAAGCATTCCAAGGGCTTTTTCAATTTTATCCCTTGCGATTTCAGGGTCTACGCCACTTATGGTAGAAGAGTCACTGACTCCAAATAAAATCGTGCCGCCATCTGCGTTTGCAAATGCAGATATTACTTTTGCGAGAACGAGCGGCGAGGTATCGGAACGCAAAAATTCAACGCTCTGACTCTCTCCATGAGACATCATTTCAATAAGATCTATTTCCAAGCAATTCTCCGATTCTCTTTGGCTTTTAAAGCCCTGATGAATAAAATAGAATGAAGCGAAAACATTCAATCATATTTATCTTTTAAACTAGCTTATCAAATGATTTCATCGGTACCTTCAATCATCGAAATGATTAATGATATAGGACTTTGCCCATGGAACATTACTCTAAGAAATATGCCATCCATAAGAGCAAATTCAGCTTTACCATTACCAATAAAAATAGCTTCACCCTTATGCCTATAAGGTCGATTACCAGTCTTATCTAAGCGCCCTCGTTCTTTATTCGTAGCAAAACGGACAGATAAACCAGCTTTCTCGCACTGCTTAAGTAAAGATTCAATACATATAGCCATACATACTTGCTTACGTCCAAAAAGAACATCAAACATGTGCTTTTCTGGCAAGTTTCTACTAAAAACGGGCAAAGCCAGAGGGTGAAGCATACTATCAATTAAGAGAGCTCTGGGACAATCAGGAGTTCCACCTGAGCTATCAAACCAAGAATTGAATATTACATGCCCGCTCATAAGCATATGTTCTGAGGCATAGACCCCAAGGAAAACACAGCCGTCAATTACGTCGATCGCCCACCCCTTTTCATCTGCCTTATCTAATGTTTTTACTAATCTTTCATCCCAGCTTTGAATTTCGAAATAAGGCTCTGGTATATTTATTTTTTCACTTGTATCAGGATCGACCCCCTGCCCGGTAGCAAGTACTGTAGTTACATAAGACATTCTGCTTTCCTGTCTAATTATTCTTTTAAGCTGCTTAACAGCTTTATCACCCTCTTGTTGAGCAAAATAATAAAAAGCTCTATCACATTTTGACTTCATATAAAATTCCATGAAGCCGAAAATCTTAGCATTCATTGCACCTTCTTTTACTTCAGCAATTGTTATTCCTTTTTCAGGGTCACATACTAATAAATCACCGACTTGTATAAATGATGTTAAGTCTGAAATTAATGATATGGATCTAGGATTTTTTTTATGATTTTCTTTTGCCGCATAAACCACTGAATCTAAATTACAATTATATAAATCAGGTTGGTTGCCAGATTTAAAAAACCTTCTTGCATGGCATAGTTGCCCCCCTAATATTTGCCAAGCGATTGCATCAGCAATCCCCCTAAGCAAAAGCTCTTTCGGATAATCAAGTTTATCTTTACTCTGAATAATTGCAATTATTCCATCTTGAGCAGATTTCATGCCATTATTTGCGGCTTCATAGAAATCCTTCTTAAGCTGGGTGTCGCTACGTAAGTCTTCAGGGCCATTAATTTTATCCCATAAATGTTCAGTTCCCTTACAAGCGCTGGCATACAAATCTTTAGTCAACTCTTCATATTCAGGTGAAAAAAGCTTAAAGCGAAGAGTCTCAGTCACATCATATTTAACCTTACGTTTCTTTTTTCCCAAAGCATCTACTCCATGAAAAATATATTAACTATTTCTTATAAAACACAATACAGCCAAAACATTAACAAGTAAGGATTAGAGGCAAAAAAATTTAGCAACTGTGCCCACACATGACATGTTCATAATTTTTTCGCACTCGGAATAGCGATTTCCAGCCAATCACTTGAGCTCGACGAAACCATAAAGGGAATCGACTCACAGCCCATATATCTAGCAACAGTTAGTCTATGTTTACCATCAGCCACAACGCCTTTTGAACACAGGCCATGCTTTACGAGAAAAATTGGTGAAAGGGGTATTCTACAGCTCCATGCCTTAATAACCTTCGCAATTTTTCGTTCGTCATGAACGCATTCCCATAAAGTTTCTTTGTCGTAGATGTCTGGTTGATAAATTCCATTCCATAAATCCGTAAATGGAGCGGTGTAAATATCGATTCCTGCTTCTACTATTGAGGAGTTAATATTATTGAATTCTATAGATCTTTTTGTTTCATCCCATAGAGGAAGCACCAGCGGTGTATTCTCTTTATAGGTTTTCACCAACTCATCGATCGGCTTTCCTGCTTCAATCGCGCGGGCCCTTGCTTCTAGCGGGTTATCTATATTTGGCATTTTACTCACTGGTTATGAAAGTTATTAGGATACCCATCCTAATATTAGATAAACATATCAGCATTATTGCCCCTAAAATTCAGTTTACCAAATTTTCAGTCACGCTAGTTTTAGTCGACAAAAGACCGCTCTCCAAACTGAATAGGGGCACGAATGCTACTAAGTTGAAGCACTTACCGGAAATGTAGACACCTTTAAAAGTAGTTGATGACCCGAAAATTAATGACTTCAATTAAATTTTCACTAATCAGCCATTACCTCTTTGCTTCATGATATTTAGGCAGTATTCATTATTTCTCTAGGTTTGTACAACCCAAACATATGAGACTTTAGACCACTTTGCATCACCTCTCAATGGAATGGGACTGTACTGTCAGGCCTCTTCTGGAATGCCTTTCTCAACAATTCAAAGCTTAGGTGCTTAACTTTAGGGATTGCCTCTCCCTCTTCTCATTGAAGGCTTATAAAACTGCATGATTTCGCATGGCTCCCATGCATCCCAAAACCGCTTACAGCCCACCAAAGGCTGGCTTTGGCCCATTTTGCAGGGTGCATGAAGAACTGCCCCACAAGCGAACTCCGCAGGCGGGTGGGGGACAACGCGCCGTAGGTTGCGGCGGCCTGGGGGGCCTACCCCTTGGCGACCACCCTATATAGCCGCTGTGTGCCGCTGTAAGCCCTGCTAATGCTTTGAAACGAGAAAGCCCCGCACAGGGCGAGGCTTTGGCTTGAGGGGCGTGATTGAGCGCTAGGCGGCTGTATCGTCGTTATCCAGCTCATCAAGGCTTGGTACGAAGCCCATTTTTTCTTCAAGCTCTTTCAGCTCACGTGGGAAGCGGATGGGTGAGTAATAGCCGCCATCTTTATAGTCTTCAAACGGCAGGCGCTCAGGGATCTCGGTTCCTGGGAGCTTTATCCGCTTGTGATCGACTGGTATGCGACTGAGGAACAGATCGCCAAGTGCCGACATTTGACGCCTGCTCACCTCGCGATTCAGTTGAGCGGTGTCTTCGTAGTTCATTACCGCCTTATAGGCCGCTCCTTTTTGCTTCCAGGCATCGATCCCTAACGTAGCCATGTAAGCATGATCGTTGCAGGTATCTGTTTCGATGCGCTCGAACAGGTACTTCACAACCTCCCCTAACTTGGCCATGCACTCTGTGTTACGGGAAAGCTCGTCCACAGCTTCAATTAGGCGATTATGCGTCACCAAGTCGATGAGCCTGCTTTTATTGTCCACTAAGGCATTACGCGCCAGATAGGTATACATTTTGATCCACTGGGCCTGTGGCTCAAGTAACTCGATCATTTCCTTGATCTGCTCGGCCTCTAGCTTAGCCTGGGTTTTCTGTTTGACCTTATCGCGCATCGATTTAGTCTGTTTGCCAAAGCCTTTCAAAAAGCTCTGCTTCCACTCTCCATCGGCTTCTTCGCCCTCCTGTTCTAGCGCGCTTAGCGTTTTTTTCAGCCGATCCAGTTCATTGCACACCTCTGTCAGCTTCCGGCGACGCGTGAGGTATCTCTTCAAGCCGTTCTCGACATTCTCGCGCAGATCTTCCTCTGAGATACAACTCGCTATGTAGGGAGCATCGAAGTAAGTAAGTGAACGTCCAGGCGCTTTCCCCCCTTTGGCGGGTACAGGAGCTTGAACTTCCGATTTTGCGGTTTCCATGCTTAGGCCCTCGTTGCTGTTACGGTCGGTCTGTTGAGTGGTGGTTGCTGGTTGGTTCATCAGGCCCTCCATTGGGCGGTTGGGGTGCAGGGTGAGGATGCGGAGCCAAGGCCCCACGGTTGGGAAAACGGGAGAAAGAAGAAAAGCGCCTGCCAGAAAGGGGGATGGGGCACGGCAAGGAGACAATCAGGAAGTGTTCGCATAACGAACGAAACCACTCCCCTATAATTCCCCTGACTGATTTCAAAAACGCGGGCAACGAGGCAACACCGGTAACACCATTGATTTAATTGGTATTTTTTTTGGCAACCTGTAGCCGCTTTTTTAAAACGGCAACAGACAAAATCAGGTGCTCTATAGATATAAAGATATGTGTTGCCTTTGTTGCCACCTCTCTTATTAATAGGCAACGGCTGCAAGCCGCATGGTTGCTGGGTGTTGCCGTTGTAGCCAGTGTTGCCACAGAAACTAGGTTCACGCGTAAAAAGCCTATCCATCATTCGCCCCCTCGCTCTGCATCCAGCTTGTCGGGATCAATGACGAAAAAGCGCGTGCTCCCTCCTCCTGGCAGGCGGTAGTTTTTCTGGCGGCGGCCACTGTCGGTTTTGGCTAGCACGTTGTAGGTTTCCAGGGTGCGTATCACGCGGTCACGGCCATACCCCGCTGCCGCCTCAGTCAGTGAGGCACGGTTGAACAGGTAAAGGCGCTTGCCGTCCTCGATCTCGAAGTAACCTGCTCGATGCTTAATGTTGGAGTTGGGTAGCTCAGCAGCAATATTGGAAAAGCGGCTATCACCGTGCATGGCGATAAAATCTGATAGCGCGCTAAGTATTTGCCGATCTTCTGCGTTACCGTCGCCCACCCTGGCGATCCACTCGCGAAAAAGCTGGCGGCTTGCATTGGCTGCGGTGCCCTCTTCCCACGGCAAAATTCCGTAAGTTGTCGCCAGTTCCCCGGCTAGCCCAATGATGGCGAAGCGATCCGCTACCCTGCCCGCCTGGGGGCCTTCAGAATTGAATCCTTCCCGTACCTCAGCAAACCGCCGATAAAAGTAGTCGGGATCGGTTTCCTTGAGTATCTGCTCCACGAAGGCGGGGCCGATCATGCCGAAGTGGTGCGCTGTGGCCGTGGTCAGCCTTCTATGGAAGGTGGCCCCACTCATGCCGTGTACGTCGTCAAAGGCGCGATAAGTGCGGGTGCCTGCGTTCACGTCCACCATGCGCAGTTCTGCCCCGGCATGGGCGGCATTGCCAGAAATGGCGGCGTGTTCTGTCAGCGATCGTTCCCCACTGGAAAGCGCCAAAACCCGCCAATACAGCTTGGGCCGCCCTTCCCGTTCGCGGGTCATGGTGCCCTTGCCCGTTCCGTTAGCGATGGCGTAGGCCATTTCTTGTACCCGCTTCGGATCGGCGCGCTTGATCTCGTCCAGAATCAGCACCGTGTCATTGCGTGACGATGCCTCGATCTCGATACCACCCCGCGACATATCCCAAGAGGCGGCAAAGCGGCTAGGGTCACCCCATACCGTGGCGGCGAGTGCCTGGGCGAGTGACTTACCGCTTGAGGAGTCGCCTACCAGATGCACACCGCCCCCATTCACGCCTACTTTTGAAAGCAGCGGGCCTGCCAATGCGCAGCAAACCGAAAGGATCAGTACCGGGTTGCCCTGGCAGTAGTAAGCCAGCTCGCTTTTCCAGCCCTCCAAGGTGCCCCGCTCTGAAAACAGTAGTGCGCCCTTGCCGCTATCCTGATAGCGCACATCTTCACCGCCTAAAACCCGGCTCGGCAGCACAAAGGCCCCGCTTCGCTCGTGCCATCCTGGCTTGGTGGTTGTGGCGAGAATGCGTGTTAAGCCGTGGTAGCTAGCAATGTAAGCAGGCACATAGCGGCGTTGGTGGTAATCCACCTCTAGCCCTTGGCGTAGCAAGGCTTTCAGCACCTCTTCCCCTTTGCCCGCTAGGGCTTCCATGGGCATGACGTACTCAATGGCGTGGCCGCGGTGCTTGAAGCGCAACAGGCGGCCCACACTGCCATCGTCGCTATTGATCGTTTCCGCTTTGACGTACAGCGGTGCGCACAGCCAGAGGTCAAACGGCTGGCCTGCCTCGTCGCTGTTGGTGTGCTTGATGCCGTGATACCAAGTGCCCGCCCGGTACTGCTTGCCTTCAACCATGGTTGGCCCTTCATACACGGCGTAGCTGGGGCGCTCTAAGGTGTCGATCTTGGGCGCGGTCGGCTTGCCCACTAGGGCAAGGTGCGCTTGTTGTTCGCGTGTCGTTTGCTCGCTCATGTGGCGTTCCTTTGCTGGCGATACCAGCGAGCTAAGTCGTTAAAGTCGCTGAGTGTGGTGGGGGCGTCTTGTGGCCATACGGGAAACAGCACCAGTGCACCCACTGCCAGCGCTGCCGCGTTGGCGGCGGTGCGGCCTGGGTTGCCGGGGGTCAGGCGGTCGTCATCCCCGGCTATCACCAAATCCAGGGCGTCGTATCGTTCGCGTAGGGTTTCGGCCACGGCGGCAAGATTGCCCGCGTTCATGGCACACGCCACTGGCTCGCGGGTATGGGTGTGAAGGGTTGCTCCAGTGGCCCAGCCCTCACAAATAAAAAGCTGTCGGCCTGCCTGCACCCTGCCGAGGGGCGCATAAGCGCCCCGCACACGGCCACCTTTCAAAAACCGTTTGTGGCCTTGCTGGTCGATGCACTGCACATTGACCAATTGCCCATCCGCATAAAGCGGCACAAGTAATTGGCCCTGTGCGGATTGGCGAAGGTGGTAAGGCTCAATCCCCTTTTCCACCAAGTAAGGGTGCGCAGGGTTAGCGGGGCCTGCCGAGTGCCAAAGCCGTTTCGCCGCCTGGGCAGCGCGTTCATGGGCAGCTAAACGCTCGGCGTCTGCCTGCTGGCGTAGCTGGGTTTTGGTGGGCACATCGTAGGGCTTGGGTAGCGGCGCGGTAGAAGCGCCTGCACGTTGAAAAATACCTAGCCCAAGCTGCTCATCGATCAGCCTAGCGGCGTCGACTTGCCGACAGTTACGCAGGTAGCTCAGCAGGGAGACCAGATCCCCACCGTGGGCGTCTTGGTCGGCAAAGTCGTTCCACTTGCCAGAGACGAGCGACACGCCAAACGAGCCTGGGCAGGCATCGGCGCGGGCCGTGTTACAGGCTACCCACTCACTCCCCTGGCGCTGCCCATCAGGCAGCCATTCGGCCAGTAGAATTTCAGCGCTGTTCAGTGCCACCGCCGCGACCTGCTGAATCTTTTGGATAGTCGTTTTAGCCATGGCGCACCCCCTTCCTGGCAGGCGCTTGTTGACGTTTTGCGACTAGGCGGGCAGCCATGAGTAGGTCATGGGAGTCAGCTAGCAGAAAGCGCGACGCAATCGCCACATTGGCTAGATCGCGGGCATCCGCGCTGGCTCCTGGCGTATCCAGTTGGCAAAGCGTAAACATTAAGTTGCTAGCGGCTTCCAGACGGGCTTCCGCTTGGTCAAACAGTGCGTCGTGATCGGCGCGGGGGTCGATCAATAGGCACTCTGCCTCGGTCAGGCAAAGCGCATCTTCTAGGCGTGGGGATTGGGTGAAATTAGGCATGATCCACCCCCTCAACGCATAGGCGCTCTAGCTCGATGAGAAGTTGGTCATGTTCTTGGTAAGAAAGGGCGTTAAGTGCGCAGGCCATGCGAGCCATGCCTAACAACTGGTGAAGCTGTTCAGGCTTACGGTTCACACGGTAAGCAATCAGTTTTGCACCGATAAGCGCGGTAGAAACTTGCGAGGGGGAAATTTGGGTGTGCGTATACGCACCTTGGTTTTGATTGGCCATGGGTAAGACTCCTTTGTGTTTGGAGTCACCACGATCCTTCCTACGGGATTGGGTGGCGACCGTACGCGGGGTAGGAAACCGGTCACAAAGGAAACCGGCCAGACCGAAGTCTGCCCACGCACAGCCGCCATAACGACGCACTACAGGCATGAAAAAAGCGCCTGCAATGGTAAGGGCGCTGTAGCGCCTTTGTGTAATCGGGTTCCTACGCCCGGCTGCAGATTTTGCTACAGCACTACCATGATAAGCATTCCCTAGCGTTCCTCGCAAGCTTTCGAGGCAGCAAATTTCACTTACTTTGATAGACTTCATGGGCACCTTTCTTTTGCTTTGCTTCGGCTCCATCGCCCCCCAGCTTTGGAGCCTTTTTCGTTTTTTGGGCAAAACTTCCCCCTACCCACTGGGCATTAGCCCAGCAGCGCTACTACTTGCGGAAAGGGTTTAGGGGGTTAGCAGTCGGTTTCGACGATGCCCGTAGACGATTGCTTGCTGAAACGCTGGGCACTTCCACTCTGACCGTTCATCAGCTTGGCGTAGATGTTTCCTGTCGTGCCCTTACGGAACGTTTGCTCACTAGGGGTACGCATAGCGTCCATCATGGCGGTTGACAGTACCGCCACATCCTCAGCGGTCAGTTGCAGCGTGGTGCCGTTGATCGTGACTTCAAACTGGTTCATGCGCGTTGCTCCTGCGGTTGGGTGGTCATGCGTAGCGGTGTGGGGCAGTTTTCCAGGCGTTGACGTTTGCGCTGTTCCAGACAGTGAGCAATCCAGCTATCCACCTCCTCTTCCAGCCAAGCAACGCTTTTGCCACCGATAGGCACCGGGGCCGGAAACGTGCCCTGGCGAATACCTTCATAAATGGCCGAACGGCTCTTTCCGGTTTTCTGCTCCACGTCTTTACGGCGCAACAGGCGATTGCCTAGCGGGATCTGGTTCACGGTCTTGAAGTTGGGTTGGTGTGTGGTGTCGGTCATGGGTTTATGTCCTCGCGGTCTCGTTCCCAGCAAATGCTCCAGTAGCCCGACTAAGCTTGACGCCCATGCCAAAACCTTGCCAGCGGCAGCATGTGTAAGAGGGCCTTCGTACAACGCGATACAACATTTGGCCTTGCACAGGCACAAAAAAACCGCTGCGGGGGCAGCGGTTCAGTTGCAAAGCAATAAATGGATAATGATTGCTTTGGGTAAGGAGTAAAGGCTAATTTACATATTTACACTTCACTAAAACCTCATAGCCAAGGATCAGAAATACAATGCAACAAGATTCCGAACGCGTGTATAACAATACTTTTCGTGGACAACACCCGACTGACTATAACGCATGTGTTGGAAACAACGGCTTTCAAGATACTGAAGACTATATTCAAGGCTATATTGATGCAGCAAAAAAGCTACTTGACGAAATTGCTAACAAACCAGCCCATGACAGCAATAGAGACACTATAATTTACCCTATTGCATTTTGCATAAGGCACTCCCTTGAGCTTTGCCTTAAAGGTGCAATAGAGTCGTTGAGAAATATACGTGACAGTCATGAACTAAGAAGCTTCAAGCTTTCGTCTACCCATGATATCGGTGAATTGTGGGCATTTTACAAAGAACAATCAGAGATAACAGATAGGCGCTATATAGCAATCAACAAAAATCTATCTGAATATGTATCTGACATATTTGAAATTGACCCTAACGGGCAAACATTTCGTTACCCAGTAGATTTAAACAACCAAAAGCACTTAGTAAAAACACCAGTAATTAACTTGCTTCTACTAAGAGAAAGGTTTATAGAGCTTTCTGACCTTATTAGCGAACTTGGCTTTGCAAACAGGTCTCTCCAGAATGAGTATTCAAAAAAAACTTATACCAAATCACTATCAAGGTATGACCTATATTGCATAGCCCTGAGTTTGCCCAATTATCATTTATGGAGAACAGAAATATTCAAAGAGATTAAAAGCGAAATAAAAACAAGCTACTCAATTGGCTCTAAAGAATTCAGCGCAGCAATAGACTTAATTAAAGAAAACCATGAACTATCTAGCCTAATAGGCATCGAGAAAAAACTAACATATATAGAAAAGGAAGATATTTCCCATTATTTCAAACAGTGGTTACCTTATAGTCAGTTCAATCTTATGGATAACGGATTTAGCGTTGACGCAATGATAAAGCACAACGAAATAGAGCTTGAATACATCGAGAAATGCCTTGAAAAGATCAGCATAAATGGGTTTGCCGAACTCCACTCTCTTTATGAGCTAGGAAATGACCACTTCCCAATTTATTCAGAGGATTTTGAAAGCATCCTCCAAAGTAGCTTACAAGACATACAGCTTGCAGAAAGAGAAGAAAGAGTTCATTCAGAAATTGGAGAATACCTATCAAAAACTACGCTAATGACGACCATTTATAGAGCACTGCAGATACTTGGCCAACTTGAAACCTGTCAGTATTTGGAGGCAGAGTTTAGGGAGCTCTCAGACGTTGAGCCTCTCGTTTTATCTAACAACTACCCGTATCCACTTGGCTAAAATCAAAAAAATTCAGCAAAAATCTTAAGAAATGCTTAACTCCACTTTAGCTCTGGCTCCACACTTGGGGCCAGTACAGTTCAAATAGAACACTTTGAAATACTGAGAAACGCGCCTACTTGTTCTAACACGAAAAAACGAACCGCATTTGCCACACATATCGCCAAAAAAGCACAATTCATCTGGATAGCAGATCCTTTCGTCGACAAGTACGCAGCTAGCTTCAGGCTCTTTCTCGCTTATGTCACTCTCAGCCTTTGGACGTTTGTAAGCCCTAACAGGCGAGAAATGCAGGTCAACGCGCCAAAGCCGCCGACAGCCGTAGCACTGCAACACCGCCTCTTGGTGCTGGTTGGTTATCCTGCGGCGCTGCGTGGTTCTCATAATGGCCCCACACGCTGGGCACTTCTCCCCTAGCCCTTTCATGATGCTAGACCTTCGCTTCGCCTCTCGGTGCCAAAGAGGTGATCTGCCCAAAATTGCATCATGGCGGGCCGCTGATCCGGGGCCATGTGTTCGGCGTGGGTATAAACGCCCTCGATACCCGGCAGCTTGTGCGATAGCTGGGCCTCGATCCACTCTCTAGGATAGCCCAACTCTTTTAGGCCAGTGGCCACCACATGGCGCGTGCCGTGGGGTACATGCTTGCCTTCGTAGCCCATGCGCTTTAACGCCATGTTGAAGGCGGCATCTGATATTGGCTTACGGGGGTTATTGCGGCCTGGGAAAAGCAATTTGAACGCGCCTGTTAGCTTGTGCAGGTAGCGCAGCTCGTCCACTGCCTGGGTAGGTAACGGCACTTGGTGCGCCCTGCCCATCTTCATGCGTTCGGCGGGAATCTTCCATACAGCGGCTTGCAGGTCGATCTCTTCCCATTCTGCCATGCGCAGCTCACCAGGGCGCACCGCCGTTAGCAGCAGTAGCTTTAGGCCAATGCGCACCATAGGGCTTTTTTGGTAAGCCTCGATGTCGCTCACGTACTGCGGCAGCTCGCTTTGGGAGATATGGGGGAAGCTGCCCCGCTTGTAGGGTTTAAGCGCCGTGTTGAGGTCTGTAAGGGGGTTGTAGCTGGCCCTGCCCGTGATGATGGCAAAGCGGTAGATGTCACGGCAAAAGGCGTGCAGGCGGCGCCTCTGCTCGAATTTGCCCGCCTCCTCCAAGGTACGCAGTATCTCCAACCACTCTAGCGGCAAAATGCTCTCTATTGAGCGGTCTCCCACCTTCGGAAACACGTACATTTCAAGCACGCGCTTGCTGTCGTTGGCGCGCTTCGAACTTTCTTTCCAGCGCGGCACCATGGCGACGTGCCACTCCATCGCAATCACTCTGAACGTATTCTGCGCGGCATACTGCTGGTGGCGTTTATCGCTCTGTTTCTGCTCTACGGGGTCGATACCCTGGGCAAGTTGACGCCGTATGTCCGTTCGCTTCTCACGGGCCTCTGCAAGGCTCACATCGGGGTAACTGCCAAGGCTGACCATGTTGCGCTTGCCGTTGGGGCGGGTGTAACGCAAACGCCACCCACGGCGGCCATCTGGCCAAATCCTCAGTTCTAGTCCTTGACCATCGGAGAGGGAGATAATTTTCGTGCCAGGTTTAGTTGCGGTGATCTGCCGGATAGTTAGCGCCATGGTGGTATACCGAGCATCTTCGAATGGTGAGATATACCATTCTGTATACCATTTGTTAGCTGGCTTTGGAAGGAATGCCGAGGAACAGTGAGGGCTAAAAAATAAAGTCTTTCAGAGTGTTACACATCATTTTTGGCTTTGTCAGGCCTTCTCAAAACAGCCCGTTGGCGTCCCTGGCAGGAGTCGAACCTGCGACCTGCCGCTTAGGAGGCGGCTGCTCTATCCTACTGAGCTACAGGGACTAACGTCGTCCAAACTTGCGGGCGCGTAGTATAACGCGTCAGCTTAGGCAGGGCCAACCGAGTTGCGCTATTCAACTCTATATCCAGCCGAGTAAACGCAGCGCGAAGACACCCAGCGTAACGGTAATGCTCGCCATCAGGGTGGTAATGGCGATGATATTGGCGGCCAGAGCGACATTGCCGCCTATTGCTTTGACCATTACAAAACTTGCGGCAGCGGTGGGGCTGGCAAAGAACAGAAACAGTAAGCCCAGCTGTTCGCCGGAAAAGCCCACCAACCAGGCCGCCACGGTGGAGAGCACCGGTAGTGTTACCATCTTCATCAAACTAGCGCCAAGTGCCACTTGGCTGCTGTCACGCATGCTCGACACGGAGAGCGTCGCACCAATACAAATCAGCGCCAACGGTAGTGTTAACGAGGCAAAATAGTTTCCTGAGGTAATCACCCAACTGGGCAGTGGGATCGACAGCGCGGTAAAGGGTAATGCTGCAAATACGGAAATAATGAGTGGGTTTTTCGCTACATGTTTGAGCAGGCTGCGCCAATCGGTGGATTGACCAGGTTGGTAAAATGCCAGCACGATGACCGAAAGCGCGTTATACATCACGATGACCACGCCCAGCAAAAGACTGCCCGCTGACAGGCCATAGTTACCGTACATGCCCGCCGCTAGCGCCAAACCCACTATCCCACAATTGCCGCGAAACGCGCCTTGAACGTAAATACCACGATCCTGAGGTGCTACACGGTAGCGCGCCCAGCCCCAACTGAATAAAAACTGCCCCAGCGTTGCCACAGCAAAAAACAGCATCAGCGAAACGTCCAGCGCAACGCTTAGGTCAGCTTTAATCAAACTAAGGAAGATCAGCGTGGGGAGTGTTGCTTTGAATACCAGCGCAGAAGCGGTCGAGACGAAGGCACTATCAATCCATTTCAAGCGCTTAAGGCCCAGGCCTACAAACACCATCGCAAAGACAGGCAGCGTGACATCCAGCGTGCGGGCAAACAGTTCAAGTAGGTTCACAACAGTATCTCAGTCAGCCTTGATTTTAAAAACTGGCTTCTAACGACAAGTTCAGCATCTGCTTATACTCTACTGCTGGACATGTTTTGTCGACTGCTAAGCACGCCAAGCCACTGCACAGGCTTAGAGTGCTTATATGAGAAACTATTTGGGCGAATCGAAAAGCGCCATTACGTCATCGTTATTGTGAGGCATATTGACAACTACCCCATCGCGTCCCATCCCTTTGGCTTTGTAACTACCGGCATCGGCCCGTGCCAGAACGTCAGACACATTAGAATCCTCTTCATCAAAGGTGGTAACGCCAATACTGAGTGTAACCATGTACTCTTTGCCTTCATGGGTAACAGAGATTTCCCCTACCGACTGACGCAGGGATTCAGCGATTCTCCTTGCCTGAGCCAAGGTGCAGCTGGGGAGCAGCACACCAAACTCATCTCCCCCTTGGCGCGCCACATGGTCGCTACGGCGGACTTCCCAGGCAACCACCTGAGCAATGCGGCGCAACATCTCATCGCCTAGAGCATGGCCACCTTCATCATTGATGGGTTTGAAGTGATCCAAATCAAACAACAAAAGAGCTGAAGGCGTGCTGGTTTTTTGGAAATCGGCAAAGGCTTCTTCTAGGCGGCGCTCAAAGCCCCTACGATTCAACAGGCCGGTTAACGGGTCATGTTCAGCTTCCCAGCGCTGAATGGCTTCCTGCTCCCTACGCTCGGTAATATCTTTAACTACACCCACTAAACCAAGGGTATGGCCATCTTGAGAAAGCGTGACTACCCGCGCATGTATATCTAGCCAAAGAAGTTCGTTATCACTGCGCAAAAAACGCAATTGGCGGACAAAATCACTACCGGTGCGCAGGCTATGTAGCCACATGTCTTTAGCCCCATCACGATCAGACATGTGGATCTGCTTAAGCCAAGATTCCATAGGCGAACCTGGAAGAATACCCAGCATATCGAGTAGCGCAGGGTTCATGTAAGTAATGTCACCTTTCATATTAGCGACAAACATACCCTGCGGCGCGGCATTCAGTACCGAGTCAAGAAACGCCTCGCGCTCTTGAAGATTGCCTAACAACAGCTGCCGTTCATCTTCCACTCGGTTAAAGGTGCTCGCCACCTGCTGTAGCTCTTGCATCTTGGTAGCCAAACTGACGCTCTCACGGTGCCCTAAACCCACCTCGCCAATCTGTTTCTCCAAATGCCTCAACGGTGTAAGCACTCGTCCCAACATCCACCACAGCAAAGGGAACATAAGTAAAACAAGCACAACCCATGTCCACCAAAGCTGCTTGATAAAATCTGCTAGGGGAAGTTGTGCTTGGGAAATAGGCACGTAAAGGCCAACGATCCAACCAGCAGGCCAAATCTGCGCATAAGATTGCAGCCCCATTTCCCCGCTCACAAGCCGACCTACAGCATCACCTTCCCAACCATCCAGCGCCAAATCCAGCCATGGGTTCAATGCCTTACTGGGTACAGAAGCATTAATTAATGAATTTTCAGGATGGTATAAGACTTTACCCGAGGCAGTAGCAACACCTGCATAGCCTTTTTCACCCAAGCGAACTTTAGCTAAACGGCTAAATATCCCTCCTGAATCCAAGCTAAGGACACCTCCAATAAAACCGTCAAACTCGCCTTGCTTGGTAAATCGTGGCACGCCCACTAGCACCATCGGCATACCGCTCGCACGACCGACAAAGGGCTCGCTAACATAGGGTCGGCGAATACCACGAAGCATATGAAAATACTCAAGCTCAGAGGTGTCGAGCCCTACGCGACCAACGATTGCAGGCCAATCAGCAATAACCTCACCATCACTGTTAGCAACCACAATCCCCTCAAACAAAGCTAGTAGGCTATCGTTCTGCTGCAGTTGATAGCTGATCCAGCTCGCATCCTCTGTGGTGCCAATCATTTCGCTTAAGCGTTCTAATGCTTGGAAGCGCATCTCAATTTGTTGGGTCACCTCATCAGCAAGTAGAGTGGCTTCATAGCGCAAGTGCGACATATTAGTCTCTTGCACCATAGTCTTTCCGACTTGCCACGCCATACCCAGCACCAACGCGATCAGCAACAGCAAAGTAAAGGAGAGCCCCAGCAAAAGGCGCCCCTTCAAGGAACTGAAAGAAAATAGATTCTTTAGCAGACAGGCAAAGCGCACCGACTATCCTTTTTATGCATACTTTACTTTAATTCCAGATCCTAGAGAACGGTATTAAGGGCACATAGAGTAAGCGAATCTACCAAAAAAGTGACAACCATGCGCGTTGAATAAATCAAACTTAAGGTAATTTTTTTTATCATGCAAATAGTTGCTATGCATCGAAAAAATAGTGAGTACTCACAACGCCTGAATTGATAACCCCCTCCAATTAACGTATGTTCGCCCGCCTACCCCTAATCCTGTTACCTCAAAGCGGCCTCATGTATGGCGAAACGAACGGCAGGTTACACGTCCCCAGGTATTCGCAAGCTGGCTACCTTGCCTGCGCTACTGCCCGAATTTGACCAATTCGTCCGAATAAGCTCCCTTAAAAAGATGCCCGAGGCAGTGATTGGATGGGGATTAAAACCCACCAGCGTAAGCGCTAGGCAGTATGCCCAACGCCATCAACTGATCTATATCGCATTAGAAGATGGCTTTTTACGCTCGTTAGGGCTAGGCGTAAATGGCTTTCAGCCGCACAGTTTGGTAGTCGATGAGACCGGCATTTATTACGACGCCTCACGCCCTTCTGATTTGGAAAACTGGCTCAACACAGCCAGTTTCAACAATGAAGAGTTAGAGCAGGCTGAACGATGCATGGCATTGATCGCTCGCTATCGGCTCTCCAAATATAACCACTCCCCCGATCAGCCGATTAACGATGCCAGCCGGGCGAGTGTATTAGTGGTCGACCAAACCGCTGGGGATGCTTCAATTCACTATGGGGGCGCTAGCGCTAGTAGCTTCAACCAGATGCTTGAGGCGGCATTAGCAGAGCACCCCGACGCCGAGATATTAGTCAAGATCCATCCTGACGTTATCGCGGGTAAAAAACAGGGCCACCTACTTAACGCCGCAGACCACCCGCGCTGCAGGGTCATCGGTGAAGACCTCAACCCCTGGGCGCTATTTGACCAGGTTGACCACGTTTACGTCGTGACCAGCCAGCTCGGCTTTGAAGCACTGCTGGCCGGAAAGCAGGTGCACTGCTTTGGTATTCCGTTTTATGCAGGTTGGGGGCTTACCCATGATCAACTGCCCTGCCACCGCCGTCGTGTAAAGCGCACCTTAGTTGAGGTCTTTGCCGCCGCCTATTTACGCTATTGCCGCTACGCTAATCCTTACACTCAGCAGCCTGCCACGCTGGAAGAGACCATTGCCTTGATCGCCGATCAAAGGCGCCAGCAGGAGCGCTATCGGGGAAGCTGGCGAGCATGCGGGTTCTCTACTTGGAAGCGTCGCTTTATTGGCGACTTTCTAGGCGCCTTCGCACGCGTGAACTATCAAGCGAAGCTTCCCGAGAGCGAGCAGCCCGATGAACGGCTGCTGGTATGGTCAAGCCGTATTGATGCAGACTTTAAATGCCAGCACGCCCAACACATGGAGAAGCTATGGCGCATGGAAGATGGGTTCATTCGTTCAGTGGGGCTGGGAGTCGATCTTACTCAGCCGTTGTCGCTGGTGATTGATTCACAGGGTATCTACTACGACCCCAGCCAACCCAGTGATTTAGAGACTCTGCTCAATAGCGCCCCCTTTAGCGACGACCTGCTGCAACGTGCGCTGCAGTTACGTAAGCGATTAGTGGCGCTCAAACTCTCCAAGTACAACGTACGTGGAAAGTCGGGGATCGAACTACCCAAAGGGCGTTACACCATACTGGTGCCTGGCCAAGTAGAGAGCGACGCCTCGATTGCCACCGGCTCGCCGCACATTAACACCAATAGCGGGCTGTTAAGGGCAGTGCGGGAAGCACATCCAGATGCCTTTATTGTCTATAAAGCCCATCCCGATGTATTGAGCGGTGCGCGTGTCGGAGCACTCGATACCGATGCCAAACGCCTGTATGATCTAGACGCCAGCGATATCGACATCGCAACCCTTTTAGAGCGCGTCAATGCAGTACATACGATGAGCTCTTTAACCGGCTTTGAAGCACTTTTGCGCAAACGAGAAGTCAGCACCTACGGCCTACCGTTTTATGCTGGCTGGGGCTTAACTCAGGATGCGCTTAGCTGCCCACGCCGTACGCGTTCACTCTCGCTGGATGCCTTGGTCGCCGGCACCCTGATTCTCTATCCCGGCTATGTAGACCCAACGACTCGCCAGCTATGCAATGCTGAAACCGTCGTCAGCCTGTTGGAACAGGCAAGAGCACACAAAAACACCCTTACATGGAAACAGCATCTCTACCGCTGTTATCGTAATTTGTTGATCGGAAGGCATTGAGTTGAAGCATCAGAAGCGTGCATTCTTATTTTTGCAGGGCGTTTGCTCACCTTTTTACCAGCGCTTAGCCAAGCGCCTGGTGAACGATGGGCACCGTGTCGTTAAGGTCAACTTCAATGCGGGCGATATCGCCTACTGGCAGCGCACCCACGGCCAAAGCCATCTGTTTCGTGGCCCTACTGCTGAACTACCTGGCTATATCAAGTCACTCTGGCAGCGGTACTCGATCACCGACCAAGTAGTATTTGGTGATCGTCGCCCGATTCATCGCCCAGCAGTGGATAACGCCGCCGCGGCCGGTATACGCACCCACGTATTTGAAGAGGGCTACTTTCGCCCGTTCTGGATCACACTGGAGCGCGAAGGCGTTAACGGCCACTCGCTACTGCCCCGTGACCCAAGTTGGTTTTATGAAACCGGCAAAGCACTACCCGAACTACCCGCCCCTGTGCGTTTTCGCTCCTCGTTTAAAATTCGCGCCATGCACGATGTGGGTTACCACTTGGCCGGGCTAGCCAATCCGCTGGTTGCGCCGCACTACCGCAATCACGCGCCGATCACCGCGCCGGTCGAGTACGCGGGCTACCTGAAGCGCTTTGCTCAGTTAAAAGCCGCTTGGAAAAAACGCGATGCCGAACGCATCAAAGCGTTGATCGAAAGTGGCCGCCCCTACTTTATGCTGCCGCTGCAGCTAAATAGCGATGCGCAAATTCGCGATCACTCTCCCTACGCCAATATGCAGGAAGTGATGGACGATGTGATGGCCTCGTTCGCCAAACACGCGCCCAGCGATTCTCAGCTGTGTATTAAGAACCATCCTTTGGATATGGGCTTGGTCAATTACCCCAAGATCATCAAGCAGCTTGCCGAACGCCATGGTCTGCAAGGGCGCATCGTCTATCTAGAGTCTGGGGATCTCAACGCCCTGCTCAAACACGCCAAGGGCAATGTCACCGTTAACAGCACCGTGGGCATCGTTTCACTGGAGAAGAACTGCCCCACCTACGCGCTTAGCGACCCGATCTATAATCTGGATGGGCTAACCTATCAAGGTGACTTAGCGGATTTTTGGCAGCAGCCGCAGCCGCCTAACAGCGAGCTATTTGGTTATTTTCAAAAGACCGTGATGCATGCCGTTCAAGTTAACGGTGGCTACTACTGCCAGCCCGGTATCGATTTAGCCGTGGATAACGCCGCCCGCATACTAGAAGCCTGCCCATCGCCGTTGGAGAAGCTTCTGTGAACGTTGTTGTGAAAGAAGCTGCAAAAGAGGCTGTGAGCCCATCTCTACACTCACGCTGCGTGCTGATCACTGGCGCCACCGGCGCGATTGGGGGCGCCTTGGCAAACGCCTATGCCGATCCCAGCACCCACCTGGTATTGCACGGACGCCAGCAGGAGAAGCTAGAGGCGCTTGCCACCACTTGCCGCCAAAAAGGTGCCCAGGTCACTCTCTCAACCATCAATCTAACCGATGACCACGCCCTGAAAAGCTGGCTAGCCGAAGTCTGCGCCCAACAGGTACCGGACATTTTGATTGCCAATGCGGGCAAAAACACCCACCCCCAAGGGCCTGATATCTTAGAGCCCTGGGCAGACGTGCAGGCGCTGTTGGATATCAACCTGAAAACCCCCATCGCCATGGTGCAACACCTAGTGCCAGCCATGCAGACCCGCGGCAGCGGCCAGCTGGTGCTGATTAGCTCCCTTGCTGCCTGGCACGGTTTACCGACCACCCCCAGCTATAGCGCCAGCAAGGCGGGTATTAAAGCCTATGGCGAAGGGTTGCGTGGCCTACTCGCGCCCCATGGCATTGGCGTAACGGTGGTTATGCCCGGCTATGTTACCTCACCGATGTGCGAGGCCATGCCCGGCCCCAAACCCTGGGAGTGGCCGCCCGAACGCGCGGCCAAGGTCATTAAACGCGGTATCGCCGCAAACCGTGCGCGCATCAGCTTCCCCTTCCCACTTAATTTTGGCACCTGGTGGCTGGCGGTACTGCCCGCAGGGGTTTCGCAATGGTTGATCGAGCGACTGGGCTTCAACCACTCAGGAGACACACCCCATGATTAGCGCGCTGATATGGCCGCTACTCGTGGGGCTATTGATCATTGGTCTGTTTGAAGCCCTGCTTAGCCCTCGGCCGCGCCCATTTTGGCAGCGTGGAGTAGCGGCCAATAGTGTCCACCTTGGCTCATGGCTTCTACTTTTCGGGCTGCTGGTATTGTTACTCCAGCGCCCCTGGTTTGCGGTGATGGTGTGTCTCTCGCTGCAACTAGTCGTAGTACAGTCGAGCAACGCCAAATCGCATACGCTCAACGAGCCGTTTATCTGCCATGACTTTGAATACTTCTGGGACGCTATCCTGCACCCGCGCCTTTACGTGCCCTTTTTCGGCGTAGGTTTGGCGATTGCCGCCAGCAGCGCCGCCGTAGTGGCAATTGGTGGATTCTTTTACTGGGAAGGGTCGCTGGTCACTAGCGAGGGCGCCAACCGCTTTCTAACCAATGCGCTGGGATTAATAGCCTTGGGCTCGCTGCTGCTTGCTGTTAGTGTCCGCAGGCTGCCCGCCATCGTCTTACAGCCCATAGACGACATGCACCGTTTAGGGCTTTTCGCTAGCCTATGGTCCTACGGCGTGGCGCTAATGCGCGCTCCCGTTCCGACGCCAGAGCAATCGCCCTTCCACGCTTTAACACCGGTAGCGAGCGCGCATCAGGGCAAACAGCCACTGCCCAACGTGGTGCTGGTGCAGAGTGAATCGTTTTTCGACCCTCGGCCCTGGTGTGAAGAGGTCGATGCCAGCCTGCTTCACCATTTCGACATCACTCGCGCAAACGCCACCCTGCATGGCGCATTAAACGTGCCCGCCTGGGGTGCCAATACAGTGCGTACCGAGTGCGCGGTATTAACGGGCATTGCACCCGACCACTGGGGCATTCGCCAGTTCAACCCTTACCGCACGCTTGCCCGCCATCCAATGCCCAGTTTAGCGAGCGCGCTAAAAGCGGCAGGCTATCGCACGGTTTGTGTGCATCCGTACCTGGCGAGCTTCTATTTTCGTCACAAGGTGATCCCCCAATTAGGCTTTGACCACTTTATAGATATCAATGCCTTCCAGAGCAGCGACAAAAACGGTCAATACGTTAGTGACCAGGCAGTGGCACGAAAAATTGGACGGCTGCTTGAAGATGACGATAATAGACCGCTATTTGTATTTGTTATCACCATGGAAAATCACGGCCCGCTACATTTAGAAGCACCGAACCAAGCAACGTTAGCCGATACGCTGCCCGGCGCTCCTTGGCCGTTACCCGATCATCTGCGTGACTTAGCGGTCTATTTGCAGCATTTGAGTGAATCCGACAAGATGTTGGTAAGCGTTAAAAATTCGCTGAATACTGCAAAGCGACCGGGCCTGCTAGGCTGGTATGGGGATCATGTTCCCATTCTTCCTGAGGCGTATGCACACTTCACGCCGCCTGATGGCCGCACTCCCTACATGGTATGGTCAACAGAGAGTTGGGTAACAGCAGGGGTAGGGGCAGCAAACGCTTACGAGCCATTTGAGCTAGCCGCAAACGAACTTGGTGTCCAGTTATTCAAACAGGTGTTTGGACACGATATAAGTAGCGATGTGATCAAGGTAGAACCAGAACCTCAGGAGCAAGAATGACTAAACGCGTTGCCATCATCGGCGCCGCCCATCGTTTCCCCGGCACCACCCCTGAAACGTTCTGGCAGGATCTGCAAGCCGAAAAAGATTTAGTGACTGAAGTGGCCGCTGACCGCTGGAGCCACGACGTTTTTATGCACCCGGATAAGCGCCACCCGGGTACCAGCGTGACCTTTGCCGCCGGTAGCCTGGGCGATATCAGCGGGTTTGACGCTGAGTTTTTTGGTATTTCGCCTCGTGAAGCGGCCAATATGGATCCTCAGCAGCGCATGCTTCTAGAGCTCGCCTGGGAAGCCATGGAAGATGCCAGCATTCTGCCCAGCTCCCTGCGCGGCAGCCAGTGCGGGGTATTTTTGGGCGTGGCCAGCCTCGACTACTCTTATCGCATCGCGGACGATATGGCAGCGATTGATGCCTCCACCGCTACTGGCAACACCTCCAGCATCGCCTCGAATCGATTGTCTTACGTGTTTGACCTGCACGGCCCCAGCATGTCGCTGGATACTGCCTGCTCGTCCTCCATGGTGGCCTTTCACCAGGCCTGCCAATCGATTCGCAGTGGCGAAACCAGTATGGCGCTGGCGGGCGGCATCAGCCTGCACCTGCACCCCTATGGCTTTATCATCTTCTCTAAAGCCAGCATGCTTTCACCCACTGGCCGCTGTCAGGTATTCGATGAAGCGGGTAACGGCTATGTGCGCTCGGAAGGCGGTGGCATTTTCCTGCTTAAGGATTACGACCAAGCGGTAGCCGACGGCGACAATATTATTGCCGTAGTAGCAGGCTCCGCGGTGAACACAGACGGTCACAAATCTGGCCTAACGGTGCCTAACCCAAGCGCCCAAATTGATCTAATGAAGCGCGCCTATGAACAGGCGGGCATCTCGCCGGATGAAATCGACTACCTGGAAGCCCACGGCACCGGCACCGCCGTTGGCGACCCGATTGAAACCCGTGCGATTGGTGAAGCACTCGGCCAGCAGCGCAAAACGCCGCTGCTGATTGGCTCGGTAAAGAGCAACCTGGGCCACCTGGAAACCGCTTCCGGCGTAGCGGGTCTGGCCAAGGCGCTCTACAGCATTCAGCACCGCGAAGTCCCGGCCACGATTGGCATCCGCAAACTCAATCCGCGCATTAAGTTTGATGAGTGGAACATCTCAGTGGTCACCAAAGGCCAGCCGCTGAAAAAACAAGGCCGTCTGGTTATCGGCGTGAACTCCTTTGGGTTTGGCGGGGCCAACGCCCACGTTATTTTGGAAAGCCCGCCTGAACGGGTCAAACCTGAAACGCAGGCGCCAGACTCACCGCTACCGATTCACCTTAGCGCCCGCAGTGAAGCCGCGCTCAGCCAAAGCGCCGAAACGCTCGCCAACTACCTGCGCGAGAACGACTTACGCGAAAGTAGCGACATCAGCCTGTATGACATCGCTTATACGCTGTTCCACCACCGTGACCGGCATAGCCATGGCGCACTGCTGTTTGCACAAACGGCTGAAGAAGCCGCCACGCAACTCAGCGAGTTTGCCGCGGGTGAAACCAACAGCGTTACCACACTCGAGCGCTTGCCCGACGCAGTAGGCCCAGTGTTTGTTTATGATGGCAACGGCTGCCAGTGGGAAACCATGGGGCACGATCTGCTCAGCGATTCGCCGGTTTTCGCCGCGGCGATTGATCGAGTCGACGCACTCTTTCAGCAGCACGGGGATTTCTCGTTACGCGCCGAACTGGAAGGCCGCAATGGGGAGAACCGTTTCCCGCTAACTGAAATCGCCCAGCCAGCGCTGTTTGCACTGCAGGTGGCATTAACTGAGTGGCTGCACGACCAAGGCATTACGCCCACGGCAGTATTCGGTCACAGCGTAGGTGAAGTGGCCGCCGCCTGGGCCTGCGGTGCGTTGAGTCTGGAAGATGCGGTCAAAGTGATTTACTACCGCAGCGACTACCAGGGTAAAACCCGTGGCCTTGGCGAAATGACCGCGGTGGCCATGAGCGCTGACGACATCGCCGCGTGGCTAGAAAAGCCCGAGTTCAATCAGGTATGCCTGGCAGGTATTAACAGCCCGAAAGGCATTACGCTGGCGGGAGATAGCCAACAGCTAAGCGCTTTGGAAGCCGCCCTAGGCGAGCAGGATGTTTTTGCCAAACGCCTGCCCCTGGACTACGCCTTCCACAGCCCCGCGATGGACAGCATCCAAGCTGGGGTCATTGACGCGCTGGCCGATATTACCCCGAGTGCCACGCAGATTCCCTACTACTCCACCGTTACCGGTAAGCTGAGTGACGGGCTTGAGCTGGATGCCACCTACTGGTGGAAAAACATTCGTGAGCCGGTGCTGTTTGAAGCCGTCGCTAGCGCGCTGATCGAACAAGGCAATAACGTCTTTGTAGAGATTGGCGCCCACCCCATTCTACGCCGCTACCTCAATGAGTCACTGCGCCAACTGGAGCGACCAGGGTTGGTATTCGGCACCATTGAGCGCCACAAGCCCGGCCTTGAAGGTTTGCAACGTAGCCTAAGCCAACTACTGCTGAGTGGTCTTAACCTGACTAGCAGCCACTTCCCGGTGGTCGGTCAGCGTGTGCCGCTACCGCGCTATGCCTGGCAGCGCAGCCACCATTGGGTACACGGCACCAATGACGGCCAAGGCCTGCTGTCACGCTATTATCAGCACCCACTGCTGGGCTACCCGTTAGCGCAGCACGAACACACCTGGGAGAGCCAGCTCGACACCCAACGCCAGCCCTGGTTGGCCGACCATGTGGTGGGCGAAGGCGCGGTGTTCCCCGGTGCCGGTTTTGTGGAACTGACGCTGGCGGCGGCGCTGCAGCTAAAAGACAGCCCGTTGCTGGATCTCGAAGAGTTGGAAATCCGTGCCCCGCTGCTGCTGGACGGCCCCTATGGCCGCACCATGCGGCTTAGCTACCTACCGGAAGATGGCCGCCTGGAGATCCACTCCCGCGAACCTGCCACCGGGGTAGAGTGGCAGTTGAATGCCGTGGCCCGCACCATGCGTGAAAGCCGTGGTTTCCTGCTCAACCGCACAGCGCCGGTGATGCCTACTCGTGCCCCGGACTACACGCTGGAAGATCACCTGCAGATGGCTGAGCGTATTGGCCTTCACTATGGCCCTGCCTTTCAGGCTATCTCCAGGGGCTGGATTGACGGCGATGCAGTGATTGGTGAAATAGCCCTGTCGGATGAAGTCCAGGCGCAGCTCAGCACATTGCACGTGCACCCCGGCATTCTGGATAGTGCCTTCCAGATGTTTATCCCACTGCTCGCGCAACATAGTGAGTTTGCCACCCAGCTCGCCTTTGTGCCGGTTCGCGTGGAACGTATTCAAGTGAATGCCCAGGCAGGCGTGCCGGTTCTCGCCCGCGCCGTGATGGGTAAACGCGCACCGCACTCCTTTACCGCCGATTTCGAGCTGTATGACGCCGCCGGTAACGCCGTTGCAGTACTGAGCAAAACCCGCTTCAAAGCGATTCGACTCAACCGCGCCCATCATCAGCACTTCAGCTATTTGGATGTTGAACTGACGCCGGCGCCGCTACACGCAGAACCGCTGGCACTACCTGCCGATGCGCTTGCTCGTCTTGCAGATATCGCCAGCGTTTACGGCGAAAGCACCGGCCAGCGTTACGGCAACGAAGTCGCCCCTCTGCTCGATAGCCTTAGCGAAGCCTTTGCTCAGCAGGGTCTCGGCGTCGATAGCGAAGAAGCACAGCACTCGCCGGACGTTATCTGGCAACTGCTGGTGCAAGACTACCCCGACTACTTTGCGCCCATTCACCTGGTGGGCCGATTAGGGCTTCACCAACAGGCGCTGCGTAGCGGCACAAGTGACCTGGAAACCCTGGGCATTAGCCACGACCACTTGGCGCGATTAAACCGTGTGTTAGTGGGCGAAAGCGGCTGGCAAGCGTTGGCAGGCGAGTTAGCCGAGTTAATAGATGCGCTAATCGCAGAGCTCCCCGCCGGGCAGCGTTTGCAACTGCTCGAAGCAGGCCCCAGCGCGCCAGCGTTGGGCGAACGCCTACTGGAACGCAGCGCTCAAGCGCTGTATCACGACCTTACCCATTACCGCGTGATCACCACCCTCGACAGCACGCGCCATCAGGCAGAACAGCTGCAAGAGCGTTTCCCGCTGATGGATATGCAGCACCTTGGCCAAAACGAGGTTGCTGCGCTAACCGCCCCCATCGGTGTTGAAAAGGCTCAATTGGCGTTTGTAAGCGTGGATATCACCCACCCGGCCGCCACGCGTCAGTTAATCGAAGCATTACCTGAGCAACTCGCCCCTGGCGCCCAGGTCATGCTGATTGGTATCGCCCCAAGTCGCTGGCTGGATGATCTGCTGGCCACGCCCGGCATCGATCAAACCGCCTTGGAGCAAGATACGCTCATTAGCTGGCTAAACGACCAAGGCTTTGTGGTCTCCGCGCCGATGGCGCTGGAAGAGAGCGACAGCGGCGCCTACCTGCTCCACGCCCACTACCCGTTAGCAGCGGCAGACGACGAGTCCAATACGGCCCAACGGCGTCACTTGGTGGTCGCCGACCACAACAGTGAAGCGCTGGCGGCCAATCTGGTCGAGGCACTGCAATCGCAAGGCGCTTCCGCGCTGCTCAGCGTTAGCCAGAGTGCGCCTGCTGAGCTGCTGGCTCATGCACTGTCTCAACCTGCATTGGCTCAACCTGAAATGGCCCAAGCCGCACCTGATAATCAGGGCGAGCTAACCCTCAATGTGATTGACCTGCGTGGTTTGGGCGCGAATAGCACTGAAGCGCAAACCGCCCGCTGTAATCACGCTTTGCAGTGGACGCTAGCCTTAGAGCAGCACTCGTTTGCTGCCTCTTTGTGGTTGGTGACCAACGGGGTAAGCGCTCTATGGCAGACAACGTCACCCGCCAGCGCGACAGACGCCCCTGGCGATGCCGTGCTGTGGGGTTTTGGCCGCTCGCTAGCCAACGAAGCCGTCGGCCATAGCGTCTATCTACTGGATATACCTGCAGCGGTCAGCGAGCCTGCGTTACACGCCTGGGCCACCCTACTGACTCAACCAGATAGCGAAAACGAAGCGCTGATCGATAACCAGGGCCATCGCTTTGCGACGAGGCTGCGCACCCTGCCCGCGCCGCACCCAGCTGCGGAAGGGCAAACTAATGAGCAGACTAAGCAGCCGCATCAGGCGATGTCACTGGGCTTTGCCATGCCCGGCCAGCTGCGCCAATTAACCTGGCGCCCGCGCCCGTTGCCACAAGTCAGTGCCGACGAGGTGGAAATCAGTGTTAAGGCCACCGGGCTTAACTTCCGCGATGTGATGTACACCCTGGGTTTGCTCTCCGATGAAGCGATAGAGAACGGCTTCGCCGGCCCTACCCTCGGCCTTGAGTTTTCAGGCGTGGTGAAGGCCGTGGGCAGCAACGTCACCCACGTGGCGCCTGGGCAAGCCGTGGTCGGCTTCGGCCCTGCCAGCTTTAGCGACAAGGTCATTGCCAACCAGCACGCCGTTGCAGCACTGCCGGAAGGCATTAGCTTTGCCGCCGCGGCGACGATTCCGACGACCTTCTTCACGGTCTACTACGCGCTCAAGCATCTGGCGCGAGTCGAACCTGGCGAAAAAATCCTGATTCACGGCGCCGCGGGCGGCGTGGGCATTGCAGCGCTGCAAATCGCCCAGTGGCTGGGAGCGGAAATTTACGCCACGGTGGGCTCCGAAGAGAAGCGCGACTTCCTGCGTCTGATGGGCATCAAGCAACTCTATGACTCGCGCTCGCTCACCTTCGCCGAAGAAATCCTGGAAGACACCCAGGGCGAAGGCGTGGATGTGGTGCTCAACTCCCTGGCCGGGGAAGCGATCAACCAGAACCTGCGCGCCCTGCGCCCGTTCGGCCGCTTCCTGGAGCTGGGCAAACGCGATTTCTACGAAAACACTCATATTGGCCTGCGCCCGTTCCGCAATAACCTCAGCTACTTCGGTATCGACTCCGACCAGCTAATGAAGGTGCAGCCTGCGCTGACACAACGCCTGTTTGGCGAGATGATGGCGCTATTTAACGACGGTACCTTAAGCCCGCTGCCGTTTACCTCGTTTAGCCACACCCAGGTAATCGACGCCTTCCGCTATATGCAGCAGGCGCGCCAGATCGGCAAAGTGGTAGTGACCTATGAACAACCCATAGCGCCACCCAAGAACGAGGTGTTGGGCACGGCAGCGATGCAGCTCTCCGCAGATGCCAGCTACCTGGTCACCGGCGGCCTGGGTGGCTTTGGGTTAAGAACTGCTCAGTGGCTGGTAGAGAAAGGCGCGCGGCAGTTGATCCTGCTCAGCCGCAGCGGCCCCACCAGTGAAGAGGCTCAGGCAGCCATTGCGTCGTTTGAACAGCAAGGCGTTACGGTACTCGCCGTCGCCTGCGATATTACCGACCGCACTGCGCTGGCCGATGTGCTGGAGCGCGCCAAGGGTGAACTAGCACCGCTGCGGGGCATTGTGCACGCCGCCACGGTGATCGACGACGGTTTGATTCGCAACCTGGATGCCGAGCGCATTCAGAAAGTGTTAGCGCCCAAAATCGATGGCGCCCGCCACCTGGACGCACTCACCCGCGAGGCGGAACTGGAGTTCTTCGTGCTCTACTCATCGGCCACCACCCTGTTCGGCAACCCCGGCCAGGCCAACTACGTGGCCGCCAACCACTGGCTGGAAGCGTTCGCCGCCAATCGCCGTGCCGCGGGTTTACCAGCCACCTGCGTACGCTGGGGCGCCATTGAGGATGTCGGCTTCCTGGCTCGTAACACCCGCACCCGTGATGCGCTGCAAGAGCGCCTGGGCGGTTCCGCGCTACGCTCGGATGACGCGCTGAAAGTGCTTGAGCAGATGCTGCTGGCCCCTGGGCCAAGCCTAGGTGTGCTGGAACTAGAGTGGGGCGCGCTTGCTCGCTTCCTACCCACTGCCGAAGCGCCGCGCTTTAACGAAATTGCCCGCGCCAGCGACGACGACGGCAGCGCGGATGCAGATGATGACATCAGCGCCCTGCTCGCCGACCTCTCACCCGAGGAGCTGCACAGCACGGTCACCGATCTACTGCGCGCCGAGCTGGCCAGCATTCTGCTGATTGATGAAGAGAAGCTCGATATTCACCGCTCGGTCTACGATATGGGCTTCGACTCCCTGATGGGCGTTGAGCTAATGACCGCTATCGAGAACCGCTTGGGCGTTCAGGTGTCAGTGATGGTGCTCAGTGAAGCATCGACACTCGACAAACTGGCGGGCGTGCTGATTCAGAAAATGCATCAGCACGACGATGTTGAAGACGCTCCGCAAGATGCGATAGCCTCACTGGCCGCACAACATGGCACTGAAGATTTAGGCCCTGAAGGGTTCACCACTGAGCCTACGTCCGCTTCCTCATCACCCGCGACTGAGACTCCATGACCGCCAAGCGCTCTGAACTGAAACAGCAATTGTTGGAACAAGCACGCCGGCGTACTACGCCGCGTGCTGCCAGCGCCACGCCCTCTTCCAATGGGCAAGGCGGAGAACAACGCACGGTGCCCGAGCGCTTCACGCGCTTTGATGCCCAGCCGGGCTATCAGCAAATCGCCATGATGCGCCAGGCCGCCGATCAGCTGGGCCTGGTCGACCCATTCTTCAAGGTCCACGAAGGCACCGCCGGGGCGACCAGCGTGATCAATGGGCAGACCTGCATCAACTTTGCCAGCTACAACTACCTCGGCTTCTCAGGCGACCCGCGCATTAATCAAGCCGCCTGCGATGCCGTGGCGCGTTACGGCACCTCGGTTTCCGCCAGCCGCGTGGTCTCCGGCGAACGGCCTATCCACCAAGAGCTGGAGCAGGCCCTGGCCACTGCCTACGACGTTGAAGATGCAGTGGTATTTGTGAGCGGTCACGCCACCAATGTCTCCACGCTGGGACACCTGCTGGGCCCTAAAGATTTAGTGCTCCACGACGAGTATATCCATAACAGCTCGTTGGTTGGCGCGCAGCTTTCCGGCGCCAAGCGCATGTCGTTTAGCCATAACGACACCGGCGCGCTGGAAGCACTGCTGGCCCGGCATCGGCATCAGTTTGAACGCGTGCTGGTGGTAATCGAAGGGCTCTACAGCATGGATGGCGACATCCCTGAGCTGCCGCGTTTTATCGAACTGAAGCAACGCTATCAAGCCTGGCTGATGGTCGATGAAGCCCACTCCTTTGGGGTCATGGGCGACACCGGCCTGGGGCTGCGCGAGTATTTCGATATCGACCCGCGCGACGTGGATATCTGGATGGGCACCATGAGCAAAACCATGGCAGGCTGCGGCGGCTATATCGCAGGCAGCAAGCCGCTGGTGGAAACACTACGCTACCTGGCCCCCGGCTTTCTCTACAGCGTGGGCATGCCCGCCCAAGTCGCCGCCCCCTCGCTAGCCGCGCTGCAGCTGATGCAGCAAGAACCCGAACGGGTTCAGCGCCTGCATGCTGTTTCGCGCTACTTTCTTGAACAGGCCACTGCCCGCGGCTTGGATACCGGCAAAAGCATCGGTGCCGCGGTCGTACCGGTGATTATTGGCAGCTCCGCGGCGGCTGCCCGGCTTTCTAACGCATTGTTAGAACAGCACATCAACGTACAGCCGATTCTGCACCCAGCGGTACCCGAAAAAAGCGCACGGCTGCGCTTCTTTCTCTCCTGTGAGCATACCCAGGCGCACATTGACCAAACGCTTGATGCACTCACCGCGCTGCTGCCATAATTTTGTAACGCTTTTCCAGACGCAAGGATGATGGCATGGATGTTTACAATGACCAGGAGGGCGCAGCAACGCCCGCCTGGTACGTTATTCAGTGCAAAGGGGGCGAATCATTTCGCGCTGCCGAACACCTCGCCAACCAAGGTTATGAGGTATTTCACCCTGTCCTGAAGAGCCAACGCAAGCGCCAGGGAAAGCTCACCACGGTGACCGAGCCGCTCTTCCCCTACTACCTGTTTATCTGTTTGGATCAGTTGGTCAGCAACTGGCGTCCGATTCGCTCTACTCGCGGGGTGCTACGCCTGCTGACCTTCGGTGACAGGCCCGTCGCCGTGCCCTCACAGCTTGTCGAGACCCTACGCGCTCAGCCGCACAGCAAGGAAGGGATTCACACCTACTTCAGCGCTGGCGAGAAAGTCACCATCACCGACGGCCCCTTCAAAGACCTGGAAGCCATCTTCACCCGCCTTAAAGGCGAAGAGCGCGCCATCGTCCTGCTCAACGTGCTCAACCGGCCACAGCACCTTGAAGTACCACTCGCTACTTTAAGCAAGTCGTAGCTCCCCACACAGCCAATAACAATGCGCTACAATGGGCCTTCATAACCCAATTATTTTGCATGGAGGCACGGGTGGCAACCTATCGACGCGCGCATGTTCCTGGCGGCTGCTACTTTTTTACAGTCGTCACCTACGCACGACAACCCCTGTTGGCGGATCGTCTCAATATTGAAGCCCTTGGTCGTGCCTTCCGCACAGTTCGAGAAGAGCGCCCCTTCGTAATGGATGCGTTCGTACTTCTCCCCGACCACCTCCACTGCCTCTGGAGACTGCCTGAAGGCGACGCGGACTACTCCTCACGCTGGCGGGATATCAAAAAATACGCCTCACAGGAATTCTTCTTCCCGCCCGGTACCCATAACGCCTGGCAGCGCGGCTTCTGGGAACACGTCATTCGTGATGAAAACGACTGGCAACGCCATATGGATTACATCCATTACAACCCCGTCAAACACGGCTGGTCTAGAGCGCCCCGCGACTGGGAATGGTCAAGCTTTCAACAATGCGTACAAAAAGGCTGGTACACCCCCGACTGGGGCACCCAACAAGCTCCCGATGTCGCCGAAATGGATTGGGAGTGATGGCGAAAACTCCGGCACCGCTTCGCGCTGCTTCCGCGGGTGCGCTTCGCTTACCACGCGCTACTAAATCTCGCATGCACATTGAGGTGAGGATTCCACCGGAATTGAGTGATTGTCGTAGCGCGTGGTAACGAGCAAGCGAGTTCAGCGAGCGTTTCGAGGCACCCGCGGGAGGCGTCGGAACGACGCCCAATAGCACCGAACCATCATCGCCTACACGGGCCAAACCCGGCACCGCTTCGCGCTGCTTTCGCGGGTGCGCTTCGCTTACCACGCGCTACTAAATCTCGCATGCACATTGAGGTGGGGATGCCACCGGAATCGAGTGATTGTCGTAGCGCGTGGTAACGAGAAAGCGAGCTCAGCGAGCGTTTCGAGGCACCCGCGGGAGGCGGCGGGACGACGCCCGGTGGCACCCAACCATCATCGCCTACACAGGCCAACCCCGGCACCGCTTCGCGCTGCTTCCGCGGGTGCGCTTCGCTTACCACGCGCTACTAAATCTCGCATGCACATTGAGGTGGGGATGCCACCGGAATCGAGTGACTGTCGTAGCGCGTGGTAACGAGAAAGCGAGTTCAGCGAGCGTTTCGAGGCACCCGCGGGTGGCGGCGGAACGACGCCCAGTGGCACCCCAACCTTCCTACATGGGCCAACCCCGGCACCGCTTCGCTCTACGCTACCTTTTGAGAGTGAGTTTCCAGCATTGCAGCAATGCTCAAGTGGTAATCAATATCCGGCCATTCAATACCGGTGGCGTCACAAATAAACAGGTAATGCCGCAAGACCTTCACAGAGGCCTGCTCAAGTTCTGGATACCAGCTCATAGGCGTTGAAATGCGCCGCCCATCACTCAATTCGACATGAAGATAATGGTCGTCAAAATGGACTTCTTTACCTGATAAACCAGTCATTCCACACCTCCAAAAATTCCTGTCTATGCAAACTTACTAGCTCAAGACACTCCTTGAGCTCCTGTTTCTTTAGTGACGAATAAATTACCACACTAGTCTCAGTCTCAATTTTAGCCCAGCCTCCTGCCTTCATCACATGCACATGTGGCGGAGGATGTTCATTTGCATAGAAAAAGAATTTGAAACCTTTTTCATTAAGTAGAGTTGGCACTTCATTATCTCTTGCAGTGATGCTAGAAGCATACCAACCCCCTTGCACATCGTCACTTATAAGCCTAAGCGAATACGGCTCTCCAACACATTCACAGCCAACTACATTATTGCTTCAACATCACCATCTCACCAACCCCGGCACCGCTGCGCGATGCATCCGCGGGTGCGCTTCGCTTACCACGCGCTACTAGATCTCGCATGCACATGAAGGTGGGGTGCCACCGGAATCGAGCGATTGTCGTAGCGCGAGGTAACGAGAAAGCGAATTCAGCGAGCGTTTCGAGGCACCCGCGGGAGGCGTCGGGACGACGCCCGGTGGCACCCAACCATCATCGCCTACACAGGTCAACCCCGGCACCGCTTCGCGATGCTTTCGCGGGTGCGCTTCGCTTACCACGCGCTACTAAATCTCGCATGCACATTGAGGTGGGGATGCCACCGGAATCGAGTGATTGCCCCCGTAGCGCGGGGTAACGAGAAAGCGAGTTCAGCGAGCGTTTCGAGGCACCCGCGGGAGGCGGCGGAACGACGCCCAATGGCACCGAACCATCATCACCTACGCGGGCCAGCTGCGCGCTGCTCCCGCGGGTGCGCTTCGCTTACCACGCGCTACTAGATCTCGCATGCACATGAAGGTGGGGATGCCACCGGAATCGAGTGATTGTCGTAGCGCGTGGTAACGAGAAAGCGAGTTCAGCGAGCGTTTCGAGGCACCCGCGGGAGGCGTCGGGACGACGCCCAATGGCTCCGAACCATCATCGCCTACACAGGCCAACCCCGGCACCGCTTCGCGCTGCTTCCGCGGGTGCGCTTCGCTTACCACGCGCTACTAAATCTCGCATGCACATTGAGGTGGGGATGCCACCGGAATCGAGTGATTGCCCCCGTAGCGCGGGGTAACGAGAAAGCGAGTTCAGCGAGCGTTTCGAGGCACCCGCGGGAGGCGGCGGAACGACGCCCAATGGCTCCGAACCATCATCGCCTACACGGGCCAAACCCGGCACCGCTGCGCGATGCATCCGCGGGTGCGCTTCGCTTACCACGCGCTACTAAATCTCGCGTGCACATGAAAGCGGGGATGCCACCGGAATAGAGTGATTGTCGTAGCGCGTGGTAACGAGAAAGCGAGCTCAGCGAGCGTTTCGAGGCACCCGCGGGTGGCGGCGGAACGACGCCCAATGGCACCGAACCATCATCGCCTACACAGGCCAACCCCGGCACCGCTTCGCGCTGCTTCCGCGGGTGCGCTTCGCTTACCACGCGCTACTAAATCTCGCATGCACATGAGGGTGGGGATTCCAAGGATGTGTGCACATGGCCATGGCACGTCATCACGCCACCGAAGCCAAACCGTAGCGCGTGGTAACGAAGAACGCGAGCTGAGCGAGCGTAAAGCCACCTTCTCAATCACTGCCAAACAAATCGCGGGTGTATACCTTGGATTCCACATCGCTAAGCTCAGTGACCATGCGATTAGCCAGGATGACATCACACTTGTCTTTAAACGCCGCTAAATCGCGCATAACGGTTGAGCCAAAGAATTTATCTTCTTCCAACACCGGCTCGTAAACGACCACTTCCACACCTTTCGCTTTGATGCGCTTCATAACACCTTGCATGGCACTGGCGCGGAAGTTATCCGAGCCCGTTTTCATGATGAGACGGTAAACCCCAACCACAGTCGGATTGCGGCGCAGTACGGACTCGGCAATAAAGTCTTTACGCGTGCGGTTGGCATCTACAATTGCCTGAACCATATTACTCGGCACATCAGCATAGTTGGCGAGCAGTTGCTTGGTATCCTTCGGCAGGCAATAGCCGCCATACCCAAAGCTGGGGTTGTTGTAGTGCTTACCAATACGCGGGTCTAGGCCAACGCCTTGAATGATCTGCTTGGCATCAAGACCATGGGTTTCCGCATAGGTATCTAATTCATTAAAGTAAGCGACCCGCATTGCCAGATACGTATTCGCAAACAGCTTGATTGCCTCGGCCTCGGTGCTGTTCGTCAACAATACCTCTATTTCTTCGGCAATCGCCCCCTGCTTGAGGAGTTCAGCAAAGGTCTCACCCCGCTCGGAACGCTCCCCGACAATAATGCGTGAAGGGTAAAGATTATCGTAAAGCGCCTTTCCTTCCCGTAAGAATTCAGGCGAGAAAATAAGGTTTTGCGTGTTAAAGCGTTCAGCGGCACCTTTGGTGTACCCCACTGGCACGGTGGATTTTATGACCATCACCGCCTCAGGGTTAATCTGCATGACCTGCTCAATAACAGCTTCAACGCTTTTAGTATTGAAATAGTTGGTTTGAGGATCGTAATCAGTGGGAGTGGCAATAATCACGAACTGCGCGCCAGCGTAAGCCTGCTCGGCATCCAGCGTCGCAGTAAAAGTCAGGTCAGTACGATTTAAAAAAGCCGCTATTTCAGCATCCTCAATCGGAGAAAGGCGATTGTTCAACAGCGCTACTTTCTCGGGGACGATATCCACCGCGACCACTTCGTGGTGCTGCGCTAACAACATCGCATTGGAAAGCCCCACATAGCCGGTTCCTGCAACGGCAATTTTCATCCAAATAATTCCTAAAATTAATATAAAACAAAAACTTGAAGCACATGCTAAAAGCATAACGGGCACCACTAAAGGTGCCCGCCGAAGGATGAAACGGCCTCAAAGAATCTATTTCAACACACCAGCCAGCAATGCCTGGGCGTTCCCAATCAATTCATCCAAGTGCTGTGCGCCTTTGAAGCTTTCGGCATACACCTTGTAAAGCGATTCAGTGCCGCTTGGCCGAGCGGCAAACCAGCCGTTTTCGGTGGTGACTTTGATGCCGCCAATAGCAGCGCCATTGCCCGGCGCGTCTACCAATACAGCGGTGATAGCGTCGCCTGCCAGAGTTTTCTCAGTCACGCTCTCAGCACTCAGCTTTTTAAACGCCGCTTTCTCTTCGGGTGAACAGGCGGTATCGACGCGCTTGTAAAAAGGCTCACCAAAGCGCTCGGTAAGCGTGCGGTAATACTCGCTGGGCGTTTTGCCGGTGACCGCCATAATTTCCGCTGCCAACAAACACAGCACGATGCCGTCTTTATCGGTGGACCACGCCTTACCGTCGCGGGTTAGCAAGCTGGCGCCTGCACTCTCTTCCCCGCCGAAGGCAAGCCAGCCCTCGTGCAGGCCATCCACGAACCACTTAAAGCCTACCGGCACTTCGTAAAGCTCGCGCTGGTGGGAAGCCACCACTCGGTCGATCATGGAAGAGGACACCAACGTCTTGCCGATCTTCAGGCTAGCCGCCCACTCTGGGCGGTGGGTGATCAGGTAATCGATGCACACGGCCAAAAAGTGGTTCGGGTTCATCAGGCCACTGGCATCAACTATACCGTGGCGATCGGCATCGGGGTCGTTGCCAAAAGCTATATCAAAGCGGTCTTTAACCTTGAGTAGGTTAGCCATTGCTGCCGGGCTAGAGCAATCCATACGAATTTTGCCGTCGTGATCTGGCGGCATAAACGCAAACTCAGGATCAACTATAGTATTCACGACATCAAGATTCAGGTCGTAGTGCGCCGCTATCGCCTGCCATACCGGCAGCGCGGTGCCGCCCATGGGGTCAGCACCTAACGCTAAGTTTGCGCCCTGAATAGTGGCCATATCCACTACGCTGCCAAGCTTGGCAACGTAATGCGCAGTGAAATCGTACTCCTGGGCGTGGGCAATCGCCTCATCCACCGGCACGGTGGGTATATCTTCCAACTGGCGCAGCAGGTAGGCATTTGCACGCAGTTCAATCCAGCCGGTGGCATCAGTATCCGCGGGGCCACCATGGTGCGGATTATACTTAATACCGCCATCTTCCGGCGGGTTGTGCGAAGGCGTGATGATTAAGCCATCCGCAAGCGCCACATCGGGCGCCGCCAGGTCATGGGGATTATTATGGTGCAGGATCGCCTGGCTAATCAGCGGCGTCGCGGTGTAGCCGTGATCTTTCTCGACAAATACCGGCACCTTGTTGGCAGCCAACACTTGCAGCGCGCACTCCCAGGCAGGGCGAGAAAGCGCGTGGGTATCGAAACCTAAAAACAGCGGCCCCTGATAGCCCGCCTCACGCCGGTAGTCGACCACCGCCTGGGTGATGGCATAAATATGCGAAGCATTAAACGTACGCTCAACGGAGCGGCCACGATGGCCAGAGGTACCAAACGACACGCGCTCCCCAACGACGTTAGCGCTGGGTCGCTCTTCATAAAAAGCTTTAACAGTAGATTCCATGGTTCCCTCTCCCTGTTTATCTTATTGCGGCACGGCACCACTACGTTTTAGCCAAAACTGCACAGCTGCTTCTACGTTACCGATACGTTTTGCATCAACAGCGGCTTGCTTAGCCATGTTGGCAGCCGCTATGGGGTTTTCTAACAAGTGTTCTAACGCACTTCGCCATTCAACGGGCGCATCATTGACTAGCAAACCATTTTTCCCGTGCTGGACAATCTCAGTGTACGGGTAACGATTTGAGTATATTCCTACCCCGCCCATGGCGGTAATATCAAAAAATTTGATGAAAGATTTGCCATGGTTAAACGGGGTATTTAACAACGGGGCTAGGCCTATATGGCAGCGGTGCTCTCGTTGATAAACCTTAAACGTCTCCCAGGCTAAGGGGCAAGGCGCGTTTAAGCGTGGCAGCGTGATTAAACTTTCTGGAGTGTGTGGCCCCAGCATAATTTCCACCTGGGTATCCATACGCTGAGACTGAATACCTTCTATGGCCGGGGCGATGTGCATAAGGTCAGCTAAATGCGCCCGCGTGCCGTAAAAGCCGATTTTCCAGTTAGCGCTGGAAGATGGCGGTTGCGAGAAATGCTGAAGTGAAGGCAGAGGAGTAATCAGAGGTGGCGTGAGCACTTGAACATTATCGTGCTCGCTAAAAAAACAGCGCGCCAATTGCTCGCTAGAGGCCACCACTTCATCAGCCAGTGACACTAAGCGAGGTTGATGTTTAGCAATCCCACCCATTCGCTTACGGTAGGCAGCCGGTAAGGTTGGGTCATTGGACGCCGCAAAAATATCATCATCGATTAAATAGGCAATATAGCCAAAAGCATCGCGGTGACGTTCTAGCCAGCGCAGCCAACCTAACGGTAGCGAGCGGCAAAGCAGAAGATTAGCCCCCGCGAAACGCCGCAGCAGAGAACGACCATGTACCCAGCTGGCCCCGAAAGATCGAGAAGCGGTAAAACGTTCGACCGCCACGCCCCGGCGGCGCAGACCGGAGGCAGCAGATGCCAAGAAATAAATGTCCTCGGTCGGCCGCGCCCCATCGCTCAGAACAACCCAGGTGGTGTGGCGACTCACGGTACATCCTTGATTAAGATAATTCTTCTCCTTTCCACTAGCCCTATTCAGCACCGCTTCGCGGGTAGCGGCGGAACGACGCCCCGTGGCACGGAACCAACCCCGCCTGCACAAGCAAACCCCGGCACCGCTTCGCGGTGCATCCGCGGGTGCGCTTCGCTTACCACGCGCTACTAAATCTCGCATGCACATGAAGGTGGGGATTCCAAGGGCATGTGCACATTATGTACATGGCCGTGGCACGTAATCACTCCACCGGAATCGAGTAAGTGCACCCGCGGAACGACGCCCCGGAGCTTCCAACTCAGCGTTATTGACTAATACCAGGGTACATCTTGAACTGTTTATATAACTTGTAAATACGAGCCCGCAGCTGGGCAGCCTCTTCAGACCGCATGAAATGGGCGACGTCCAAACACTGAAACAGATAGGTGAACACCAAGGCGCCCAACTGCTGATCAACGCTTTTTTCAGTCAAGGCTTCTACGTCAGTCCAGGGTAGCCCACGCAACAGAAGCGCCGCATCGAAGCCTAGCGGCAAATACGCCCATCGATCCCAGTCAATAAGCGCTACCTGCTGCTGCTGAGTATCAATGAGTACGTTATTACGGTGTAGGTCACCATGCGACAACACGCGTGGCAAGCGCGCAGTAACACGCATTAAAAAGACAAAAAATGTCAGTTCAATCCTACTACCGCCTTCCCGCAATGCCTGCGCGATGACCGATGGAAGCAGTCTATGCAGCAAACTTTTAAAACGACTGTAGCGGCGTTTTAAAGCGCTGCGTCCTGCTTCGCCAGCTTGTTGAAGAGTGACAAGTTGCGCCATTACCATGGGCACCCACGCTTCCCACCCGTTACCCACTTCTTCCAGAGTTATGCCTGGCTGAAAAGCAAACATCTGTAGCATGTGTCTTTCTTGAGAAAACGCAGCCAATAAAGGCGGCGCGGCTATACGACTAGGCGTGATCACTTTGTCATAAAGCTGCATCACGTTTGCATGCGCCTTGGGCTCTACATCAAAACGTGCCATGACAGGCGCCTGATTAGCAACGTTAAGTACAGCGCCAGCCATTCGTCGTTCAGCAGACTGCCCAAACAGGGGTTTAAATCTATCAACCAACAATTGATCAGGAAGCGAAGCCACGGCTTTATACTCCGCGTGCTGATGGGAGATGGCAATAGGTAACCAATCGCTTTGCTTCGGATGCCTAAAGAGCCAAGGGCTATGCCGCAATGGCACGTCTTTCGGCGTTACCACGCGAACGACATCTCCATGCTTCAGCGCCAACGTTCCATGAAAACCCACGTTGCCACTCAACGAAAGCCCTGCCTTTTTCACATCCGCTCGTGGGCGGTTACAAGACAGCCGGCAACGTGTTCGGCCATTCACCACCACAGTCACGTATGGCGATAAGCTCCAGCCACTAATCGCATCCTCACTAACCCGGTCTATAAAACCTAGTACGCCTGGTTTTTTAATTACTTTAAACATAACCAATTACTTGAATATCCGGCGAAAATTGTTAATTGATGTATCAAAGTGTCTGATAAGTACCACTACACGGGTACTTTAAGATTTATATGGATATTCAAGCGTTTATCGCAACGAGAAATCCTCATGAACCAAGGTCAGATTAGGATTGTAGGCCGGGTCACTGTCCAGTAATTCGCCCCAGGTTTTACGCATATAGGCATATTCGCTTAGCCAACGCGCACGCTTTTCAGGGGTGTCATCGGCACCGCGGGAAATGGATTCATGATGGTAAAGCTCAGCAAACGGCGTCCACAGATTACGGTAACCCGCCTCACGAACCTTAATGCATAAATCCACATCGTTGTAAGCGACAGCCAGATCTTCCTCGTTCAAACCATTAACAGCATCGAAGACCTCTTTACGCAGTAGCAGACAGGCTGCCGTCACGGCAGAAAGGTTCTGAGCCACTTTCAAGCGCCCCATATAACCATCTTCGTCACGCTGAAAGAAGCGATGGGCATGTCCCGCTAAGCCACCTAACCCAAGAATCACACCACCATGCTGGATGGTGTCATTGGGGTAGTAGAGCTTCGCGCCTACACAACCAATATCAGGGCGTGAAACCTGCTCTACCATCTCCGTCAGCCACTGCCCATCAATCGGCTCTACATCATTATTGATTAAACCAATAACACTTCCCCGAGCATGGTCGGCACCATAGTTATTGATGGATGAATAATTAAACGGAGCGTTCCAGGACAACACCTTTACTCGGGTGTCACGGGCTGCCACTTCGTCCAAATACGCCAGGGTCTCTTTGCAGCTGCTTTGGTTATCCAGAATAAGCAGTTCAAAGTGGCTATAGTCGGTACGGTCTAAAATAGCATCAACACAAGGGCGCAATATATCGACGCCATCGCGGGTAGGCACCAGCAAGCTCACCAAGGGTTCTGGCGTAGGCATCGGCCAACGAATGCGCTGCGTGCCGGGTAATAACCCTGGCGCTACTTGTGCAACCTGCCCACAGGCTTCTAAATGCTGCTCAACAGCACCAACATAACTGGAAGGCGTTGTGGCAGTCCCCGGTGCACCGTGATAGGCAATATGGGGTACGTGGGCAAGCTGTTGCGACGAAAAATGATCGCGCCGTGTTACGTCCAACGTTTGTACGTAATCCAGCCAATCAGGGTTATTGGCATTGTCACCACACATATCGGCTGAAAGGCGTGGGAAAAAGCGGTGCTGGTAACACACGGCCCGGCCCATATACGGCATCGAAAGCAGCAAATCAGCATTCCACTCAGGCTTAAACTGCGGCGAGTGCCGAACTCCCTCCTCGTCAAGGCTATCCTCATCGGCTATCAGCATCTGCGCTTGAGGATTATCTGCAGCAATACTGGCCATATGAAACAGTGCATTCGCCGCTAAACGATCGCCTGGGCGTAAAAACCATATCCAGGAGTGTTTGCAATAGGAAAGGGCCTCTATCCGCAAGGCCGCAACACTGGTGGCATGACTTTCTACAACGCGAAGAACGGGCATCTCACGCTGCCATTCTTCTAACCATGCCTGCCAGCCATGAAATGCCGGTGACGGTAACAAAAGTACGGCCTGCCGTGGCGACAAGGACTGCTCCGCCACACTGGCCAGGCTGCCTTTTAAGCTGTTTTGTAAAGCCTGTAATGCATCAGGCGTCGCCTCGCCAATAGGACACACCAGCAAAATACTACAATCAAAAGAGTGAACATGGTGGCGCATGGCCACCTCATGGTCGCTAGGCGCACGCCTTCGTTCTACCTGACGAATCCACTGCTGGTAGTGGCGACGAGTGGAAAAACTAATAAATGTACTTTCGTAGTCCTCTAGGGCAATGGTTTGCCATTTGCGGCTCTGTTTACGCGCCTGCTGCTTCAAACTGAGCTCAATTTCTTTCAAAGAAAGATCACGGTAGTGTTCATGCATGTTGGATAACCGCTGCAGCAAACGGTTATAGGCAAACATTGGCGTTAGCCATACGAAGCGAAAATGTTCCAGGGAAAACGTGCCCGTGGCGTTCATGGGCGCAAACGTCACACGTTTCACACCCCATGGCACGTATACAAGCCGCTTCGTGATCTTACCCACACGCAGAGGTAGCTCTACCGTTAACGAGCGCCGTGCAGACTCAAACGTGAGGCTAGACACCACACTGGTCACGTCTCGCTCACAGGCAATTTCGACCATGTTCCAGCCGGGCAAAGGTAACTGCCCTTCTAACGCAAAAAGCGGCTCCGCGCCCAGGGATTGCCATTCACCAGGGCGTGAAGCCGCCTTTAATTGCTGTAAAGGAACAAATTGCTGAGGGCTGCGGTGGTGAGGGTACCAAGGCTTATCGCGTGACGTGTGGTTAGCATTCATTCAAAAGCGTCTTATCCGGCGGATATGGAGCGAGCATGTTACCAGCCCTTAGGCTGCGTCACACCAGCCTGTTATAAAACCCTGCTAGGCTCTGTCTGAAAAGTCGGCGAGCGAAGGCCAGACAAGGCAAAAATCGGCGAAAAGACGGAGTTTACATGGTGTAAATGAGTACTTTGAGCCGATTTTTAACGCCGTATGGTCGAGCGCAGCCAGTTTTCAGACAGAGCCTAGACTAGCCAGGGTGTTAAATTAAGTTTATGAATCAAGGCATCATCGCGTGCGACGGAGATCTTTCGCTTAGCCACTGAAGCCCACTCATCTTCAGATAGCTTGGCGCGTTTTTCATCGATTAACTTCAAAAGTGACTGATCCACCTCAGGTACTTGCACCATAAACCGTGCATTGGTTTGCATCACCAAATAAGCCGGATTAACCGCTTTCACCAACTCAGGGTCGAGGCTTCCCGCGCTGTGTACAAACACCACTTGTTGAAACAGACGGCATAAGTAGTTAAGCATTGAATAGCTGGAAGACGAGCCAAAGAGTAAACACACACTAGGCATCAGTGCCTGGTCATTCACTAACACCGACAAACGCCCAAAGTTGGGCAAGCCATTATCATAATAGCGGCACTTCATATAGCTAAACGAGCGCAGCACCTCTATGTTGCAATGGCGTTCCGGCGTAAATTTATTGCCCAAGTCGCCGACAATTGTACGTTGCACGTACTCATCTTCGGCAAAAAGCGCGTTAACCGCATTGGGATCAAGGTCAAGCGCCGTTGCCAGCGCTTTTGCAGCCACCATCGCGCCTTGCTGGGACCAGTGGCTATCCGTGCGAATAAAGGCCTCATCACCCAACTGGGTCAAAAGCGCCTGGGGGTACACAATGCTGTGTGCTTCCGGCAACGCCATTAACTGTTGTATGGGGCCATTGCTACCTTCAGTAAACGGATGATAGCTAGGCCCCATGACACTCTCTTTAGACGGTGCCACCAACACCGCATGAGCGGCCTCGGCACTGTCAGCCAGTTGCTCAACGGCTTGAAAGTACTGTTGCCACTGCTCGACCCCTCCTTCCGTTAGGCGAAGCCGCCCCCGGTACTGATCAACACTCCCATTGGTATCATTATCCAAAAACAACCACCCCTGCTTACCCTCAAGCACTTTAAGGGAAGGAGGGAGTGCATCATCTAAATGAACATCAGACGGTATATCTACCTGGGAAAGGGGAAACTGCATATCTCCTAAGCGCAGAAACAGTGAGAACTGCTCCAAACGGTGAGGAACCGTAAAACGAAAGCCACACTGCACTTGAGGGTGTGACTCATCAGCGGTTCCAAAAAGCGCTTCAATGACATCAGGACGGCGCACCGACAGAGGGTGGCAAAGCTCAAAGGTTTTGCTCCAGCGAGCAATTATTTCAGCCTTGCCTACCCACTCGGCTAACGCTTCAGGCAGCACTACCCACCCCTGCACGACCCACCCCCCTGGGAGCAACCACGGGGGGCGTTGCGCATCAGGGAAATCAAGGTGCCAGCGGAGCCCTGAGGTATAGCGGTCTAAAGTGTCCCGCCCAACAAACCGTTTAACAAACCGAGCGAAACGTATGGCTGGCATCTCCCACGGGGTTTTAAGGGCTCTGTTTTGAAGAGCTCTGTTTTGAAGAGCTCTGCTTTGAAGGACTATGCTTTCAATCATTCTCAGTGAAACCGTCCATAGCTGACTGTAAGAACGCTTGATCAGGCCCATAACGATGGGCCAAGTGGACACTCAGACAACCCCGTTACGGGAAAGTGCAGAAGTGTCATAAGCGACGCTCTTCCAGTCAGAGATCCCACACCGCTTTACGAAAGCCAAGGGTATGTCGCGTTGGTTCATCCCACTGATTTTTCCTGAACATTAGATCGAATTGACTATTGGAACGACCAGACAGCACCCGAGTAGACTTCTGCAGTTTATGCACGACACAAGCATCGCTGACATGGTAAATCCGCAGCCCTAACAGGTGTCTTACCACATCGCAGTAAATACGATCAGAGCGGTAATGGCGGCCAAACTGCGCATCCAGAGGCCCAGCGCTACGATATGTTTCCCGGGGAATATAGACACAGAAGAACGGTGCAAAGCTGATCTCCAGCACTCTTCCGTCATGCAATAACGGCGGAGTCACAATATTACTGTGATGAGCCGAGAGATTGACATCACAGGGTTGATCGGCGTCGGCATAAGGCACGTGGGTGGTTAAAGTGGGCGTACCACCAGGCAAAATTTGCTGGGGAACGACCAGGCCGCATTCTGGCAATTGAGTCGCTGCCAGTTGCATAGCTTCCAACGCACCTGGCTCAACCTGCGCATCGTTATTAAGCAGCATCAAATCGTGGTCTGTTTTAGCCGCTGCCAATCCCAGGTTAACTGCGTGAGTAAAGCCATAGTTGCAGGAATTAAAAATTGCTTTCAGGCGCCCGGCAGCCTGAGCCTCTTCAAGGAACTTCTTCACCGGAGACGAAGAGTCATTATCGACAACGATCACCTCCAGCTTATCGCCCAGCGCCAGCGCTTCCAGGCTAGTGAGGCAATCACGCAGATCCTCCAACGACTCATAGCTGGGGATAACCACTGACACCCCTCGCTGCAGTACAGTAGAGGCAGTTGATTTAGCGGCAGACCACTGATACCCAGTTGCCTCACGTACCTGGTCTAAATAGCCCACGTACTCCGTGTTAGCCGTCAACGTGTTAGCGGCACGGCCATAATAATAGTGGGTTAATACGACTGGCACTGAACAAAGCCGTACCCGCTGGCTATAGCGGCGGATCAAATCCCAGTCCACAAACCTCGGCAGCGTCTCGTCAAAGCCCCCACACTGTTGATAGGCCTCGCGAGTGTGACAAAACGCATTGAGGTCTACATAGTTCCTATTGAACAACAATGCGCGATTCAAAGGACCAAACAGCACGCCTGAAGGCTCTGTGGCATTGCCGGTGTAGCGATATAAGCCTGAATAAAACGCCTGAGCTGTGGGTTCGCGGCTAAAAGCCCCCACCATGGCAGCCAAATAGCGTGGATCCCAAACGTTATCAGAGTCCAGGTAAGCGATATAAGCCCCCTGCGCTACCTCCAACCCTTGGTTGCGCGCATGGGAGACTCCTCGGTTTTTTTTCAGAGCAATCAGTTGAATACGTTCGTTTTTGGCGGCCTGCCGCTCACACCACTCACGGGTGCCATCGGTACTGCCGTCATCTACCAACAGCAATTCCCAGTTGGCATACACCTGGCTACTCACCGACTCGACCGCTGCCTCAATGGTATCCAAACGGTTAAAGCAAGGCATAATGACAGTAACTAGCGGCGCCTTTGCGAGTGCTTGCGCATCACGAGTCAGCCCATCCGCCACGTTCTCCATGGCGGCCAAGCATCGCTTATCAGCCTCGCGAAACGGGCGCGACAGATAAGGATCAACCAAACCATGGGCAAGATAACCCGCAAAATCGCTAAAGGAACGCTGAAACTCCCAGACAGCATCGCCACTGGCCACCACATGACCACTCAGGGCGTCGATTAACTCAAGGTGATGGTTTTGGCCGTCTACCAACTCAACCGGCGGATATGTCTCAAAGGCATGGCGCCCCTCATGAATGCCGTTATCACGCAGGTCATTGCGGAACTGGTTAGCGATCACTTCAATCTCATGGTGACCATCAATACGGATCAACGCCGAACGCGGCGCGCTGGAACCACTGTCCGCCAGCCAGCCACAAATCGCGAGATCGCCGTTGAGGTTAAGGTCTCCATTCACCCCTTGTTTTCTGGCCGCTTTCACACCACTAGTACCAAGCACCTGCAATTCTTGAAGGTCACTGCTATCGATCAGCAGCTCTGATGGCATGGTGCTTTCCAGCCCGGTCTCCATCTGATAAGGCGAAAGCTCGCCATTAGACCCATGGGGTAACAGCAACACCCGCTCTGACTGGGGGCGCACGACACCGCCCACCAAGCGTTCCAACGCATGGGACAACTCACCATCCTGCTCGCCGGTTTCTGGCTCAAACATTAATGGCGCCACTTCGGCGGCCAAGGCAGATAGCGCTTGGGGGCGGCACCAAAACATACTGCCAGCAAAAAAGCCCCAGTCGCTTTCCAGCGATACATTGACCCGTGGTGCAAGCTTTTCCAACCAAGGGCCATTGCCAAACCGCATTGACAGTTGGCTCATAAACAGCCGCTGAGGGCCTGCTAACTGCAAGCGGGGGTCGCTGCGTAGCTTATGCAGCAACGCCTGCACGCCGCCGCCACTCGGCAATACGCTGCTCAAAAGCGTATCCCGCCACTGTTTAGCCACCGGCGTTACACCCTGCTTGGTGTGCAGCTTCAAGCACAGCGTATACTGTTGCAGATGAGGTATTAGCGAAAAAAACGGCGCAATATCCCGCCCCCGATTAGGGCAGGGCACCACTTTTGCACCAGGGTAGCGTTTCTTCAGCGCCACAATTTCCCGCGTATTCGGCGCATGGGACGTGGTAATAAACAGATCGAAGGGCTCCTTCAGCAAGGCAAGCCTGTCACCTAGCAGTGCCACCAATTCAAGATGGTAAGCATGCAAAACGACCGCCAGCTGTGGAACAGCGGGGGAATCCCCTTCCCCCACTACTGCCCGCCGCCCTTCACTGCGGCCATGACGAAGGTAATGCAGCAACGGGCTCAGCCCCGATGTGGCAACATCGGGATAGCGTCGGGAATACTCTTCAGGATCAAAACCAGGCCCCGGGCAGCGGCCCAGTGCCCAGCCATAATTTAAAAAATGCTCCAGCGGAGAAAGCTGACTATGCTGAGCATCTAGATAACGGTTTACATACCACGACGCATTAAATAATTCTGCATCCAATAACAACTTACGATTAGCATCGCTCATTACAGTTCCTTTGTACTAGGCTTTAGTACCACGCTTTAGTGCTACGTTTTAGTACTTAGCTTTAGTACTTTGCGTTAGTACTACGCTGCTCTTTCTCACCAAACTTAAGGTAGTGCACAAGCGGGTTGATTCCGCTTTCTACCACGTCGGGGTTGTGCTGAAGGTAGTACGCCGAGTCAAACCCCGGGCCTGGGTTACGCCCTTCGAAACCGCCCATCAACAGATAGTGGCGGGCAGGATTCGCCGACATTTTGCTATCACGAGCAATATCAGGGTATTGCGCTAAATACCACTTAGCGTCGAACCACTGACTCGCTTCGATTAACGCGACCTGCCGCTTGATCGCTCGCTTTGTCAGCGGTGGGGCTTTAGCAACGCTTTTGGGGGCGGTTAACTCCGCTTGAGTAGACGTATCAGTACTAGGTGCTGCTGCTCGCAGAGCTTCTAGCTGATCCACTAGATTGGCTAACTCATGAGATTGACGCTCTATTTCGCGACGCTGCTGGGCCTGCGTTTCGCGGTTGGCTTTAGCGTCCACTTCAAGCTTCTGGTTAGCAGATTTTGTATCATCAAGCTCGCGTTTCAACTGCCCGCGTTGCGCTTCGTTTTTCTCTAGCAGTTCGGTTAGCACAGCTAACTCGCGGAAACGCTCATCCACAGCGCTAAGCGCTTCTTTTTCGCGCTCAGTAGCCGCTTTCAATTGAGCAGAAAGCGTGGCGTGTTCTTTCTTTTGCTGCGCCAACTGTTGTTCAACATCTGAATAGTTCTTTTCAGACTCCTGAAGCTTACGGGTCAGTTGGCCCAGTTCATTAAAGCGCGCCTGAAGCGAGGTCTCGGTTTTTTGCAGCTTGTTAGTTAACCCAGTGTTCTCCTCATGGGCACTACGCAAGCTCTTTTCATTAGCTTCGAGCAGGCTGGTTAGTTTTGCCAGTTCGCTAAAGCGAGTTTCCAGCATCTGCTTCGTTTCTGTCACTTCGGTAGTAAGCGCCTGCTTTTTGTTTTCTAGGTCTTGATTCTGCTTATGTGCTTCAGAAAGGGAGCGCTCGGTTTTCTCAAGTTTACTTATTAACTCAGCATTCTCTTCACAAGCAGCCAGCAAATCATTTTCCTTTGCCTCTAATTGCTTTTGGGCTTGGCTAAGCGATTGTTCACTTACCTTAACTGCCTGAGCATTTTCACGCGCCTCAGCCGTTTGACGATCGTTCTGATCGCGCTGGCGCATCAGCTCCTTTTTCAACTCGTCGTTAAATTCTTCAAGCGAACTCACCCGCTCGGCCAAACGGCCACGTTCCTGGGCAAACCGAGATTCCTGCTGCTCCAAGCGCGCTTTCAGCTTTTCACGCTCTGAACCCACTTGCTGTAATTGCTCAGATTGCTGATTCAACTGCTGCTCAGCGTCAAGCAGCTTGCCCGATTGCTCGCTAACACGAGCTTCTAACGTTTTCGCCAACTGCTGTTGGTGGCCCGCGGTGAGTTTATCCTGGCAACTGCGCCCCAAGCGGGCAAAAACATCCTGCACCACCTGCGTAGAGGCAGCCGACTCCAGCGCGCCTAAAAGGTTTTTAAGCAGCGGGGGCAGATTATTACCTACCGCAATAATCCCCAGCCCACCGGCATGGTGAAACACAAAGTGCGGGTAGCGGGCTTTAAGGGTTTCGAAAGCACGGAACACAAGGCAACCTGGCTCGCGGCGGGCAACCCCTGGCACTACCACGACACCCTGAGTTGAAAGCTTGGATAACCAGCGATCCAGCAGATAATCCACGCTGTTGTCATCGGCTTCTACATGCAGCAATAACAGGTCGACTGAGCCCTCATCGAACTGGTCAATCACCCGTATAGGAGTCGCCTCTAGCCACTGGCTGATTGTTGAGAAGTGGTCAGTGGCATAAGCCCGAATAGCCTCGGCATTTTGCTTGCATTCTGCACCTTCCTCATGCACTCCCACCATAAAGCAACGTGTACCCAGCCGCAGCCGGGAGGCCGCTTGGCAAACCGCAAAGTGCGCGACGCTCTCGACCCCCAAGCCCACAGCCTGCTGTGGCCGCAACGCCTCTACCAACCAAAACAAAAACGGTAGATGTTCCAGCCAGGGAGATGCCTCACGGTAATCAGGCTGCCAAAACATGGATCCCTGGGCTAACGTATTGATAGAAGGCTTGATAGCAAGGTCTTGTGTAGCGTTGGTCGCTACCGAATGCTGTTGCTGGCTCACAATGAATTCCTAACACGTAATAAATGGGCAATAGGATACCAGCTCAACCGGGCAAGTTGGCAGCCGGTGCTGGAAAGGGGCGAACATCGGGGTTGGCCGGCAAATACAAATCGCTTGGCTGTTTGGCACTCTCATGCCATTGAGCCGCGGCACTGTGGTAATCGCAGCGTGCCCCCTTAAATAGTGTAACCAAATGGGTGGGGCCAGAGTGGCTGAGCGAAGATGGCAAATTACGGCCAAAGGCCAGGGGAACGCCTTGCTGAACCTCGCCAAAGGCTTTGGAACCAAAAGCAGCGACAAGGCGACGAAAATATTCTGTATCACCTGATACTTTCACCACGTCCCAAAACCCTAATGTTTCGAAAACTTCTCGCCGAAACATAAACGATGATGTATTACGATGAATCCAGCCACCCAACGCTTCTACACGCCAATGATTAAAAAACATTTCCGACGTGCAGCGAACAAAGCTACTAAAACACGCTTGCCATTCTGGGTGGCTTTCCAAACCTGCAACCTGCAATTCAATTTTTTGAGGGTGCGACCAATCATCACTATCGTGAACAGTGATATAAGCCCCTTTCGACGCCTCCAGAGCACGGTTACGCGCCGCGTAAGCCCCCTGATTGGTGGGCTGTGTTAGTACTCGAAAGCGGGAATCCTGCTGGCTAAACGCCTGGGCCACGGCTAAAGAGTTATCGGTAGACGCATCGTCCACTACGATAACCTCTATATTGGCATATGACTGCTCAGCAAGGCTGCGCAGTGCCGTTGCTAGGTAAGCCCCTGCATTAAATAACGGCATAACGATGCTGACCAGTTCACCGCTCTCTCGCGCTGAAGAACGAGCCTCTAGTGTGTTTTCATGCGTTAAGTTATCGAGCGTTAAGGGCTGACTAGCATCTTTAAGGGCTACCGGGTATAGATTGGCACGGTTAAACAACGCGTTAATATGCCGTAAACGAAACTGCTCCGTTAACGCATGTGCCTGTGAAGACGTTGGAGGCGTGGCTGAGTCCCCGGATTGGCTAGCGGCCTGCATTGCCAACAAATTAGCAAGCGCCAAGGAGGTATCAGGGTAGTCGGGGAAATCGGCCAATAACTGTTGGATACACTGCCAGGCTTTCACCAACTGACCGTTATTAATTAGAGCTTCTGCCTCTAGTAGCCAAGAAGCGCCTGTAGCGGGCTGAAAATCCGGCAGTTGATGACGACCAGACAACACTTCAGCGCAGCGCCGCCACTCGCCTTGCCAGGCATACCAGCGCCCCAACGCCCAAGCGGCATAGCTGGCCTCCCAAGAATCCTCGTGGGTAAGCAAATCCTCTAGACACGCTAGATTCAATTTCACATCCTCTTGCTGCCAAAGCTCCCTCTCAGCCTCTTGAGCACATAGCTTAATCGGGCTACGCCCCTCTTTTTCTCCATTACGCGTGAAGTGCAGCAATGGGCTAACGCCCGCTTTAGCGACATCCTGATGAGTATTAAGGTAATACTCGGCATCAAAATGAGGCCCAGCTTTTCGCCCCCAGGCCTCCCCCAGCAGCAGGTAGTGCTGCGCAGGCGACATACCGGAAACAACTACATCAGGGTATTGCATCATATACCAGTCAGCATCAAACCAAGGGCTTTGCTCGATGTCCGCGATATCTGACAAATGCCTCTCTGTCTTATGCCCAGGGGGCAAGCTAAGCGTTGAAGATGATGTCAAAAGTCATTACCTCGTGTAACAGGAGAACCTACCGTGTTCGCCTAAGAAAACGCATCAGCAATTTGCTGGGCACTGCCTTGCGCCCGATCAGCATCTACAGCCTCGACCATCACACGAATCAATGGTTCGGTACCAGATTTGCGCAGCAGCACGCGGCCCGTTTGGCCAAGCTGCTGTTCTACCAGTGCGACGGCTTGCAGTACCGCTGGGGTATCAAGAGGATCATGCCCTGCTTGGGCGGTATAACGCACATTAATTAAGGTTTGCGGGAGTTTGTGCATACCCTGTTTGGCGTCATACAGCATTGCCTGTTGCTCTAACAAACTAGCCAGCACGCGCAGTGAGGCGATGATCGCATCGCCAGTGGATGCATGATCCAGGCTTAGCAAGTGACCAGAGCCTTCCCCACCTAACCGCCAGCCCATGGCGTTTAACTGTTCCAGCACATAGCGGTCGCCTACTTTGGCGCGCTTAAAAGGAATATTCAATCCATTAAGCGCCTGCTCAAGCCCCAAATTACTCATTTGGGTACCCACTACACCGCCGGTGTAGCCCGCGCGCTTCGCATCTTTCGCAAGCAGATATAAAAGCTCATCGCCGTCTACGACAGTACCCGTGTGATCCACCATCATCAGGCGGTCAGCATCTCCATCCAAAGCGATCCCCATATCCGCCTGATGGGCTAGCACTGCATCACACAGGCTCTGCATAGAGGTAGCGCCGCAGTTTTCGTTTATGTTGAGGCCATTGGGCTTAGCGTGAATACTAATTAGCTCGGCGCCTAACTCGCGAAAAACCGCTGGGCCCACTCGGTAACCCGCGCCATTGGCACTATCCAACACAATTTTCAGGCCATTCAAGCTCAAGTGCCCCGGCAGGTTAGCCTTACAGTATTCGGTATAACGGCCAGCGGCATCATCAATACGGCGCGCTTTACCTAGTTTCTCGGAGCTAACGCAGGTCATGCCGCCGTCAATGGCTACTTGTAACCAGCGCTCTATTTCCTGCTCTTGGATATCATTAAGCTTCTGACCACCCTGCCCGAAAATCTTAATACCATTATCATCAAAAGGATTATGCGACGCGCTAATCACTACCCCCGCATCCGCACGGAAGGTAGAGGTTAAATAGGCAACGCCAGGGGTCGGCAACGGCCCCACCAGAGCAACATTAACACCCGCCGCGGAAAAGCCCGCCTCTAACGCGGATTCCAACATATACCCACTGGCACGGGTATCTTTACCAATTAACACTTCCCTAACACCTTCAGCACCCAACACCTGCCCTGCGGCCCAGCCCAACTTCATAGCAAAATCAGGCGTCATGGGAAACTCCCCCACGCGACCGCGTACACCGTCAGTACCGAAATATTTACGCATTATTTAGTAACCTTAAAAGTGAATCGTGAATCGTGAATCGTGAATCGTCAGGAGTATAAGCCCTGCATAGCGAGGTAACGAGTATATGCGGGGAATGAAGATTAAGAGGCGTCCGCAGGCGCGGCCCTCATCACAGGTCGGGGGGTTTACGCCGCGCCAAGAAAACCACCCATTCAAATGAGTGCACATATGTAGCGCGTGGTAACGAATCTCGCGAGGCACGAGCGAATGAGGCACCCGCGGGAGGCGGCGGAACGACGCCCTGTGGCAACCAACCATCATCGCCTACACGGGCCAAACCCGGCACCGCTTCGCGCTGCTTTCGCGGGTGCGCTTCGCTTACCACGCGCTACTCAATCACGCGTGCACATGGAAGTGGGGATTCCATGGCCATATGTACATAATCACGCCACCGGAATCGAGTGATTGTCGTAGCGCGTGGTAACGAATCTCGCGAGGCACGAGCGAATGAGGCACCCGCGGGAGGCGTCGGAACGACGCCCTGTGGCAACCAACCATCATCGCCTACACGGGCCAAACCCGGCACCGCTTCGCGCTGCTTCCGCGCCGGGTCGCCGCTGCGGGTGCGGGTGCGGGTGCGCCATAGGCTTACCACGCGCTACTAAATCACGCCTGCACTTGAAGGTAGGGCTTCCAGAAGAGTGCTCAACAGCAATCAAAATACCGACAGAAATCCTGATGGAGTTGTTGGAAGCGTACGGCTTTTAAAGAACCATACTTCTTCACAACAACCTGTTTTGAAATGACAAATGTTTTTCTTACCATAACTTTAGAACGCTTTGGCAGACCACCTTCTTCTAAATCAGCTTCTTCAAGCAGCGATTCATCATCATGCAGTCTATGTAATTGGCTACTGACAGGAACCCCGACAAAATCATCAAAAGGCAGGTTATCCCTAAAAACAATCACGGGCCTGAGCTTCCGCTGTTTAGAGTCGGAAAAGTAGAACTCGCACAATACGAGTTCACCTCGACTCACTTCCATACTGCGTCCTCAACTGCACTGCTCCATTCATCTACCAATCCCGCAGAATGTTCAGAAAATGCTCGTAGATCTGAGCTTTCAGAATCATCTTCCAGCAAGATAACAACACGCGCATGCGTATTAGCAAGCGCTTTATACTTATCAGGAATATTGACCACACCATCTTGAATATCGGTTTCAAATTCAATCGCGTACATCGTATCCTCCTAACCCCCTCACATCTTGGTTAATCATTGGACACCCTTTTTACAATAAATTCGAGTATTACCACACCCCATAGCGCGTGGTAACGAAGAACGCGAGTTCAGCGAGCGTTCGTAGGCACCCGCGGGAGGCGTCGGAACGACGCCCTGTGGCAACCAACCATCATCGCCTACACAGGCCAAACCCGGCACCGCTTCGCGCTGCTTTCGCGGGTGCGCTTCGCTTACCACGCGCTACTCAATCTCGCGTGCACATGGAGGTGGGGAATTCCATGGCCATGTGCACGTTATGCACATGGCCGGACAACCAATATCGAGGAGGTTGGCAAAACAATATCGGTAACGTTTTGGCTTAATGCCCCCACACCACAAAATAGGGATTGAGCTTTTCGCTGGGGTTGGCGTAGCTAAGCGCGGTGCCTTCCAGGGTTTCTACCCGGCCGCCGGCTTCGAGCACTACCGCATGAGCGGCGCCGGTATCCCACAAACAGGTGGGGCCCAAACGTGGGTAGGCATCGGCGAAACCTTCGGCAATGATGCACAACTTTAACGAACTGCCCATGGGCAGCATGGTGTGCTCACCCAACTGTTCCAACCAAGCGGCCAAATCAGGGCTGGAGTGCGAACGGCTACCCACCACGCGCCACGTTACGCCCTCTTTAGGCTTGCCTGCCACGGAAATGGCCTTACGACTACCATCGGCTTCAACCTTAAACGCGCCCAGCCCCCGCGCGGCCACATAGCCCACCTCCAGCGCTGGCGCAGTCACCACGCCGAGCACCGGCTTACCGTTTTCAATCAGGGCAATATTGACGGTGAACTCACCGTTACGCTTGATGAACTCTTTGGTGCCATCCAGCGGGTCGACTAGCCAGTAGCGGCCCTCAGCATCAGCACCGGAAAAACCCTCGATGTCCTCTTCAGAGAGGATCGGGATCTGCACCGGCAGCGCCTGTAAACCGCGCACAATAACGTTGTGCGCGGCCATATCAGCCTCGGTTAACGGGCTTTTATCTTCCTTCTCCTCCACGCTAAACTCGCGGGCGTAAACACTCATGATGGCGACATCAGCTTCGCGGGCAATGCGTTCAACGGCATCCAGCAGTGCTTGATCAATAAGCGCCATAATCTAATCCCTCTATAAGACTTAGTCCTTAAAAACCTAGTCCTTAAAAACCTAGCCCTTTAAGATTTAGTCTTTAAGACCCAGCCCTTGCATAAAAAAAGCTGCCAAGTAGCAGCAAACCTCGCCACCACCTGACAGCTAGCGCATTCAAGTCAGCTAATCATTCCACGTTCACGCAATGCAGCGATCACAGCGTCAGCCGCTTCTTCAGCGTCCATTTCAGATGTTTTCAAATGAACATCCGGTGCTTCAGGCGCTTCATAAGCGGAATCAATCCCAGTGAAGTTTTTCAGCTCTCCACGGCGGGCCTTTTTGTAGAGGCCTTTCGGGTCACGTGCCTCAACAACATCCAGCGGAGCATCGACAAAAATCTCCATGAACTCGCCCTCTTCCAGCAGATCCCGCGCCAACTGGCGCTCGCTGCGGAAAGGAGAGATAAACGCCGACATCACAATCAGCCCGGCATCCACCATTAGCTTGGCGGTTTCCGCTACCCTGCGAACATTTTCAACGCGGTCAGCATCGGTAAAGCCTAAATCACGATTCAAGCCATGGCGCACATTATCGCCATCCAACAGGTAGGTATGATGGCCGTGGGTGAAGAGTTTTTTCTCGACCAGGTTAGCAATGGTCGATTTACCTGCTCCGGAAAGCCCGGTGAACCACAGCACAGCTGGCTTTTGTCCTTTGGCCAACGCACGTGCCTGTTTATCAATATCCACATGCTGCATATGGATATTCTCGCTACGCCGTAAGGCGAAGTGCAGCATGCCTGCGCCAACCGTATTGTTGCTCATACGGTCGATGAGGATAAAGCCGCCGGTATCGTGGTTGTCTTTATAGGCATCGAAGGCAACCGCACGGTTAAGGCTTAGGGTACAAATACCAATACCGTTCAAATCAAGCTGCTTGCTCGCCGTGTGTTCCAGGGTATTCACATTGACCTGGTACTTGATATCCGTCACGGTCGCGGAAACCGTTTGGGTGCCCAGCTTCATCAAGTATGGGCGACCCGGCAACAGCGGCGCTTCGTGCATCCACACCAGGGTGGTTTCAAACTGGTCGGCGGTGTGGGCTGGCTGGTCAACGCCGGAAATCACATCGCCGCGGGAGATGTCGATTTCATCTTCCAGCAGCAGTGTAATCGACTGGCCAGCAACGGCCTCTTCCAGGTCACCATCCAGAGTATAGATACGCGAGACAGTGCTGGTATTGCCAGAAGGCTGAACGCGGATTTGGTCACCTGGGCGCACCACACCGCTGGCCACCATGCCGGTAAAGCCACGGAAATCCAGATTGGGGCGATTGACCCACTGCACGGGCATACGGAACGGCGAACGCTGAAGATGCTCCGCATCCAGCTCGACGGTTTCCAGGTAGCCCAGCAGCGTTGTGCCGTGGTACCACGGCATTTTGGCGCTATGTTCAATGACGTTATCGCCTTTCAGCGCCGACATGGGAATGAAGGTGATGTTCTCCAGTCCCAGCTGTTTGGCGAAAGCGCGGTACTCTTCCACAATCTGATCAAAACGCGCTTTGGAGTAGTCGACTAAATCCATCTTATTAATGGCCACCACCACGTGGCGCATGCCCATTAACGACATCAAAAAGCTATGGCGGCGGGTTTGCGTCAAAATCCCATGGCGTGCGTCGACCATCAAAATAGCCGCGTCGGCAGTAGAAGCCCCGGTAACCATGTTGCGGGTGTACTGCTCGTGACCAGGGGTATCCGCTACGATGAACTTGCGCTTTTCGGTAGAGAAGAAACGGTAAGCTACTACATCAACGGTAACACCCTGCTCCCCCTCAGCGGTTAGACCCGCCACCTGAGCAAAATCCACCTCGCCGCCCTGGGTGCCGTATTTTTTTGAGTCTGCTTCAATGGCCTCAAGCGGGTTTTCAAACAGTAAGCGGCTAATCAGGGTACTTTTACCGTCTCCCTCGCTTCCACAAATAACAAAATGCTTAGCCCCCCTATGCTCATGGGTGTTCAGATAGGCCTCGACATCGTCAGCAATCAGGTCATATGAGTGAGACATTAAAAGTACCCTATTGCTTCTTTTCCATGAATGCCGAGCTATCGTTACCAATTCCTCGGCGCTGGCTTTCTGACATTTAACCCAAATAATATTACTTAACCGTTTCCTCAATGCGACGCGGGCTTGGCGGAAACCTCTGCCCCGTTGCGGCAACACGGCATTGCACTGTATCAAGTGGGGACAGTTTTACCGGCAGGTTGAAGCCCACATACCCGCCACGCGGCGGCAGCAAACGACACAGCTCCTGGCGAAACTCCACCGCGCGCACGGTGCTGGTAAGCTCACCATTGACCCACAGTTCGACCTCCAACGGCACATCTCGCTCATCCGCCCACCAAGCCCAACCATTGACCCCCTCCGTGGTGGCCTCCACAAGGCAAGCATGCGCCCAGGGCTGGTTCGACTTGAACATCTCATAACGTGAATCAAACAATGCGGAGGCATACTGGTAAAGCTCAATGTCTCGCCTATTCAATTTCCTGAGTTCAACGAGATTCTCTTCATCAAACTCATACTTATCCTCCAGACGATGTTTACCCTGATTGTCTTCGCGCTCCGGAATGCGGATTGAAAACTGGTCATTCAACATTTCCAGGCTTTCAGCATAACGTTCTGTTAAACCTATCAACCCGATCGCCTCAAGATTCACCCCGTAAAGAATCCGGCGCTGACGATTACACATCGTTGGGGCCGAATAGAACTCCTTGAAACTTCTCTGGTAATCTTTATGCCTAACAAAATGGGCATATTCAGACGCTATACGTTGCAGTGGTTCACGTAGAAAAGTAACGGTCTTTCCCGCCCCCCACAGGGAAACAAAACGCCCGATCGGAACATGCCCTACGACCATGGCTGGATTATCAAGTGCCTGCCTGAACTGCCAGAAATCAGGTTGATCGACATATAGATGCTCCTTCACAAGAGGAGATGTCACCTCAGACTTCGGCCCATAATCATAAACAATTCGCTCTGGTGAAAAATACTTTTCAGCACCCATGCGAAAGCTTGTCCCGGCAGTTTTAGGTATATGCACAAAAAAAAGTGGCATCCGCTTCACCTCCTTTATACAACGCCCTTTGTGGCAACAGCTAACCACGGTGCTTCCGCGGGTGCGCTGACGCTGACGCCGCGCTACGAAAACCACCGATTTAGAAGCGCGTGGTAGCTAATCTCGCGAGGCACGAGCGAGTGAGGAACCCGCAGGATGAACTGCCCCCCGAAAGTTGGTAACGAATTTGCGAACTAATCCGCGTCTGACGGGATGAATCATATTGGCTAACAGCTATTGCCACGCATCGCAATCGTTATTTATACGGCGTATACTCGTTTAAAAGACGAGAGGTAACCTGCCATGACAGCCACCACGATTCACGACGGCAACGGCAAAAGCCGGATTACCCGGCGTAAGCCCAAACGAACCTACGCCGGTCAGACCGCCCCAATTAACGCCAGCAGAGATGGCGAATACACCGTGGTTTTCTCCGATCCGCGAGCAGTGAAACTGGTAACCGGCAGCATCAATGACCGGATCCTAACGATCCGCCAAGGACTATCTGGTGAAATGGTCAAGGAAGTCGTTTCAGACAAACCGGTGATCCGGAAAATGTTTATCCACGGCCTACAGATTGACAAGTCCAACACCTCGCGCCTGTATCGCCGGAAACATTTGGACGAACACCAATCAGAAGTCATTAGCGATGCTTTTAAGATCTACAACCGTGCTTGCCAGGTTTTCGAGACTGAGAAACTGGCCAACGACTGGCTGCAAGCGGACGTTCCCGCGCTGCGTGGTCGCCCTATTGACCTGATGGACACCGCCGAGGGTCGCCGCTGGGTCATGGACACGCTCGAACGGATTGAGACGGGAGACTTTTCTTGATTGAAACGCCTCGCCAGTTCTTCCGAATCGTCAAGCAAAAATACATCAACAACCTGAATGGTCGTGGCGGTGCCTTCGACAGAGGCGGGCGCTGGAACAAGCCGGATTATCCGATCATTTATTTCGGTATCAGCGCCTCCATCGCCATGCTGGAAATGGGCAATTACGCACCCTCACCCCGATCCGGCCCCAAAAGCGCAAAGGTCGGTGTGTACGAATTCACCACAGAGGTTGCCATTGAACGTCTGGAGCGCGAAGACTTGCCGGATGACTGGATGGCGTTCGATTACCCAATTAGCACTCAGGAAATCGGCACTGACTGGCTCACCGAACAGAGCAGTGTGGGCCTGATGGTACCCAGTGCCGCCGTCCCTTCCGGTGGCGATCTGGATTACTGCGTTCTGGTAAACCCGAACCACTCGGACATCCAGTACCTCTCGCTGACCGATGCCCGTCTGCCGATCTACAACGATCGCCTGTTCACCGGCACCTGACTATCTCCACTCTCAGGATCTTTTCTTGTGTTCTGTCTGTCTCGCTCGGCCATCTTGAGAGTTACCAACTTTTTTGTGTTGTTACCGACTTTATTATCACCTCTCAGGCGTCGGAACGACGCCCATTGGCACTACTCTACCGTCACGCTCTTAGCCAGATTACGCGGCTTATCCACATCCGTGCCTTTCACCAGCGCTACGTGGTAGGAAAGCAGCTGAAGCGCTACCACGTGCAACACCGGCGAAAGAAGGCCGTAATGCTCTGGCATCATCAGCACATTGACGCCTTCAGAGAACTTCACGGCACTGTCGCCATCGGCAAACACATACAGCTGGCCGCCACGGGCGCTGACTTCCTGCATGTTGGCTTTTAACTTCTCCAACATCTCATCGTTGGGAGCCACCACGACTACCGGCATTTCTGCATCGACCAACGCCAATGGGCCATGCTTTAACTCACCCGCCGGGTAAGCTTCCGCATGAATATAGGAGATCTCTTTAAGCTTAAGCGCCCCTTCTAACGCAATGGGGTAATGCCGCCCACGGCCTAAGAACAGCGCATGATGTTTATTGGCAAAGTGCTTCGCCCAGGCTTCAATACTGGGTTCAAGCGCAAGCACCTTATCTACCGCGATGGGAAGGTGACGCAACTCATCAAGGTAAGCTTTTTCATCTGCTTCACTTAAGCGCTGGTTGGCTTTGGCAAGCAGCAGAGTAAGCAGGAATAGCGCACTTAGCTGGGTAGTGAATGCCTTGGTAGAAGCCACACCAATTTCCGGCCCGGCGCGGGTAATAAATCGCAGCGCTGTTTCACGCACAATGGCCGATTCCGGTACGTTGCAGATCGCCAAGGTATGGGTATGCCCTAGCGATTTAGCGTGGTGAAGCGCCGCCAGCGTATCCGCCGTTTCACCAGACTGTGAGATAACCACTACCAGCTGTTTAGAATTAGCAACGCTTTGACGGTAACGGTACTCGCTGGCGATTTCGACGTTGCAAGGAATGCCTGCCACTTGCTCAATCCAGTACTTGGCGGTCATGCCCGCATAGCTGGAAGTACCGCAGGCCAGGATCAGCACGGCTTCTACCTGGTCGAAAATATCAGCGGCTTCCGCACCGAAGATGCCCGGTTGTAGCTGCCCTGCCCCGCTAATCATTTCCAGCGTATTGCTAAGGGCCTGGGGCTGCTCGAAGATTTCCTTCTGCATGAAGTGGCTGTAGTCACCCAGCTCTACCGCATTAGCGCTTAGGTTTGAAGTAATGATCTTACGCTCGACCACCTGGCCAATGCCATCGACGACAACCACTGCTTCGCGACTTAACCGAGCCACATCACCGTTTTCCAAATACATCAAACGCTTGGTAGTGGAGATCAGTGCGGAGGCATCAGAAGCGGCATAGTGCCCATCATCTCCTATGCCCAACATTAGCGGCGAACCTTCACGGGCAACCACTAAGCAGTCCGGCTCTTCTTCACTAATCACTGCCAGAGCAAAGGCTCCTTTTAGATGCTCAACGGCGCACTGCACGGCAGAGAAGAGGTTTTCCGCTGGCTCACCAATTTGGCCTTTAAAGCAGGCCTGGATCAGGTGGGCGATGGTTTCGGTGTCGGTATCCGAGGTAAATTCATACCCCAAGCCCTGTAGCTGAATGCGCAACGCTTCGTAGTTTTCGATAATGCCGTTGTGCACCACCGCCAAACCACCGGAGATATGCGGGTGGGCATTACGTTCTGCCGGTACGCCGTGGGTGGCCCAACGGGTGTGGGCAATACCCACATGACCACTTAGCGCCTTTTCCTTCACTAGGGCGGCTAATTCCGCCACACGCCCTTTAGAGCGGGCACGCTGCAAAATGCTGCTTTGCTCACCCGATAGCAACGCCAAACCCGCTGAATCGTAACCGCGATACTCCAATGTAGATAAGCCTTCCAAAAGAAAGGCGGTGCTATCCTTTGCGCTTACCGCGCCAACAATTCCGCACATAAACAATCCTGTGTATGTTGAGTACTAAATTTAAATAAAAGAAATCTAGCAAGTACAAGTAAATGTAGCTAAGAGCACCTACTTACGATGTAAAATACCTAACGCAATAGAAATATTTAAATAAAACCTGAGTAAAGGAAGAGATTAACACCTATAGTATTAGACCATTACGAGCTTGATGCATTATGTTTATTATCGAACTCCCTTAAAGCCATACCCACATCACCCTCAGCTTCAATGGCAAGCCATAACTCAGGAAGTTGGACATTCATCTTCTCCATATGAATAGTAAGTTGATAAGGCTTATCACGTAAAAAAAGCCTAATATTACTATTTACAGTATTACAGTAATCCAAACAAAAATCTAAAGATACTAGATCAGGATTTTTTTTCCTACCCTGCATCAGAATCGCGGAGTGATATGCCGCCATAATTCCCTTATCAAAACGTTTTGCAAACGACTCTGCCGTTTTATTAACATCACGCTTCAAATGAACATAGAACGCTTCTTGGCCAAAAGTTTGATCTAATCGACCTAAATGCCACGATAAACGGTTATCTACTTCGATGTGATTATCAGGATAATAAAAACGCTTTTGGCCCACAAAATGAGATCTTGTCTCATGACCACAAGTATAGTTTTCCGCATGATCCAAAGCACGAGCCAGCGAAACTGAGCCACAACGTCCGGTGCATAAAACAAAAATATTTCTCATGGGCATTCCTTGATTAGAACTAGACTCTAATGTGATTTACTATTAAACAAAAGGGAAGCACAATCGATATCCGAAGTAGTAAAACAATAGAACCTTCTATAAAAAGTGATAAGAGCTTTTCATACGGGCTAAAAATCAAAAAATCCCGCACCTCATCTTTCAAAATAAATAGCTTCGCCTTAAAAAATATATCTTTTAACCTAAAGCAACTACCAGACAGTCTATAAAAAAAGTTAACGAAGAAAATAAAATTTAACTGCGAGTTAAAACACCAAGACCTTTCTCTAAAGCGAAGTATTCAAAATCAAATCCATATTCGTTTGCCCAATGTTTACAAATATCTTTTTCTTCTTGCCTAATAGCATCATCCATCCATACTTGTGCTTTAGGGCTGAGGCGGTCAAATAATGCAGGCAACGCAGGATAGCGGGCGTATTGACAAGATGATTTAGGAGGGCCATCAACAATCAATAAATCTACTTGCTCTATACCTGTAAGATTAAGAGGATACCAAACAGATGGTTTATCAGCATCTGATGGATTTAGATGATTGCCCTCCCAAGGCTCCAATTTTCCCACAAGAAGCTCTACCCAAGGTGTCAAAAACTCTTCCTTTAACATACCTTCAGTTTTAGTAGCATATTTTTTTAAATGCTCAAAACTATAGAGTTTACCAAATCCATTCTGCCTAAGAGCATCAGCTATAACTATAGTCGTAGCGCCACTTCCAGTCTCCACAATTACTCGTGGTTTTTCAAAAATAATATACTGATGTAGTCTAAGTAAAAAATCAGGTGACACTGGCCATCCTCGTAAAGGAGGTAATTCGCCATTGATTTTTAATCTTTTATTTAACCATAGCAAGCTTTCAATCTGAGAATACAATGAATTATTAGCTTCTTCAATCTTTTTACTCAAAGATGTAACACTTCTACTCAGCTCTTTGAAAAGCTTTTTTAAATCTTCTAATTCTTTATCTCTATCACTCATAACAAAAAACCTTAAAAAAAGAGAGTAGATATGTACAAAAAGAAAACCATTGCATAATACTTAAGGATAAATGATACAGCTATACCATTAAGAAAATTTATCCAAAGCCTCTTCATCACACACTATTTCGTCATCCTCATTGACATTTTCTTCAGCTTCAAAAGTTTTACCGAAAGAACTAAAGAAATGTTTCATAACATAACTAACGCCCATATCGTTCACCTCTCTCAAATTAGGTTGAAAAAACATAGCTCGAGAAGGATGGCTGGAAACAATTTCATAGGAAGGAAAATAAAAAATATCCTCAAAATCTTCAGCTAAATCCCCTGCTACAGCTCTCAGTATTGATTTTGAACGACTGCTAGCAACTAAGACATGATCATTACTTGCAGTAGCATTTAAGGGGACTGGAGATACGGTCAATAATATTCTAAAAGTCGGGTTTATCTCTTTCACAAGGTCTCTAAACTCAATAATATCATTATAAATTTCGTTGTACCTAAAATTTTTAAAGTAATATTTTTCAGAATTATGTTCCCCTGCAATAGTACCTGCAGCCGTAGGATAAACAGTCTCATCGACCGTAGAAACCCAAGCTTCGGTAAGACCTAATGTAAAAACAAAAACATCTACTTCTTCCAACATCATCTTAACAGCAGCTAAATGCTTTTTACGGGATTTAAATACAGAGTCACTATCATCATAGCCAACAGGATCAACTGATGGCCTCAAAGCATCAAAATACCTACCATTCCTAGTCCATATTATTTCTTGAGGCTGCCTATAACCCAAGGCCTCTTGAGTCAATTGCAACAATTGCCTTGTCGAATAAATGTTACCATATCTGCAACTGTATACATTATAACCAAAACGTTTAGCATCTACATCATCAATAAAGCTCGGTTTAGGCTCCATGTCCAAGTACTTAAAACCACTGCGTTGCAAATGTCTACCTATATGCTGGGCAAAACAGCTACCCGCAGTAGCAATCTTATAATGAAGCTTTAAGTCAATAGGTTGAGAAAGATTATCCAGGTCATAATAATGTCTATCCCTAACAGCTTTTCCCCAGAAGTTTTTCTCAGGTAAGCCTTTGTACGGATTATTCATAATACACTCCTGCCTTTAAAGTTCGGAAATTTTTTGCTGAATTAAAATATCACTTTGCTGAGAATTCATATCGTCAGCTTTATGAATATCTCTCAAACTCATGCTGTCATACTTGTCGGCGATATCAACAACGTTGCTCGTTCTTGCTAAGCATGCAGCTTTTACCCACTTCCCCCACTCATTAGGAGGAAATTTATGACCTACATAACCTTCATAATGACTAGATATAAATAAAAAATTCTTCTTGTACTTTTCTTTAAGCAACTTAAGCTTTGATAAAAAGCCAACAGCTTGCATCCAGAAGTGATGATCTGTAGCATTTTGCACATAAATAACATTAACTTTCACACTTTTCTCAAAAGCTCGAAAGGAGTCTAACTCAATGACATTACTTAAATCCTCAACTGTTACTCCCCATCCTAAATCTGCATATCTTTTAATATGACCAGGAAAATAATTTTCTATTTCTAAAATAGGATTACGCAGAATCGCGATTGCATTTTTCACTTTAGAAGCATGAACAAGTGCTGGGTACCCTCCTATAGACCCTCCAGTAAATATAACTTTTTCAGGTTTAATAAAACTTAAAACCTCATCAACAAACTTTGAAATAACAACAGGAAGATCGAAACCTTCAACACCTGCATACCAGGTTGCACCTAAACCTTTATCTTTTTTCAAAGTAGGATCAGATATAGACAAAACCAAACAGTTCGGAATGTCTATCTTTGAAATAAAGCGTCCTTCAAATATTGGTAACGCTCTTTTCTTCTGATCAACTGCACCATGAAAAAAGAACGTCACATACTTTATCTCTTGATTAGGTGCAGGAGATTTAATCACCTTTATAGGTAAAGATGAATTGTTATCGAACCCTTCAGGTATAACGCTATACCAGTCTTCACTTAAAGTATTGTTGGTTATTTTCTTTAAATAGACTTTACTGGAAAGTATTCCCATTATAAGCTCTCACTTTCAATATTCATTTTGATATCATTGATTGAGACATATGCATGATCAGGAATTGAGAACATTCTTACCTCGTGGGGAAAAGGTAAGTATGTTTGGTTTTCGTTAATAGTTTGGTGCCACTCTGTCCATGCTGAACGGTATTCCAACCTTGCAGGTGAAAGCCCATGCTCTACTGAGACGCCATACTCAGGATTTGAAGTAAGGCTATTAGGTGCAGCTAAACATATCATGCTTGGAAATTTATAATATTTAAAATCATCACCTAAAATTTTCTTGGCCCTTGATATCATCTCTGAATCAGCACCAAATCTTGCACAATCCCAGTGGCCCAGTTTAGTTCTCAAGAATTCACTTTCATACATTGTAGATATTGATGATCCTATCAACAACCCTTCCCTACGTACTTCAATTGTACCATCCATTTTCATTCTAAACATATATGCCATGCTAGCTTTCACATCACCGTCTTTCTTAATCATTTGCATATGCTTTTCAAAGCGTTGCGGATGCGACCAGTCGTCTGCATCCTGTCCAGTAATGTATTTTCCTTTTGCATACTTCAAAGCAATATTCTTACTTACATAGGGCCCCACATTTTTTTTATTTCTAAGAAGTTTCATACGAGAATCAGTTCTCGCTATTTCTTGTGCTTTATCAAATGTTGCATCACTACTACAATCATCAACTACTATTAATTGTATATTTCTCCAACTCTGATTCAGTATTGATTTAATTGACTTCTCTATTGTGTCTTCAGAATTGTAAGCAGGGAGAATGACTGTAATCAACTCCCCATCAATTTCGTTAGCTACATTACTGTAAATTTTAATAAAAAAATCTTTACCTGAGTGTTCTTCACGAAGATCTATTGCCTGCATTTCTTTCGGTTCAAACAAGCACTTACTTAAAGTCTCCGCGTATTCACAGCCCTTATACCCTTTCTCCGATTCAGCTATCGCCATCTCAATAACAGGAAAAGTTTCCCGAATAGTTTTACTACAAAACTGAGACAAATATTTTGCTTTCTCTGCATTTTGGTTTCTCAGCAAATCACGCAGATGAAGTGCATTCGGGCGATACTTATAACCTTTTTTCAATCCTATTTTTAAGTAATGCAACAATGGATCCTCTGAAGAGTTTTCCTCCATAAACTCTTCGCGGTAAAATTGACTTGAGAAGTTCAAACTTGGATCTCGCTTCATCTTCGACCCATACTTTAGATAATGAACTATAGGATCCATACCTAAAATCTTCACATCATTATAATTCTCAAGGTACCATTTTTTATTTAGCAAATTAGACTTTTTAACTATCTCATAGTTGACTTTACTATAACTCACACCTTTTCTCCCTGGCTTAAAGCCTAACTAAGCAATTGTCTTCACTACCCAGAACATTCTTCATATCAAGATAGGTAGCCACACCTTTACCTAACTTATAAATATCTTTCCCCATTAACTTAAACTCATCATGTGCCACTGCAATGATTACCGCATCATACTGATTTAGAACAAGGTTCGTAGTCATGACAACACCGTATTCATTACTAGCTTCATTCGCATCTACCCATGGATCGTAGATATCAACTTCCATGCTATATGTATTTAATTCATTAATGAGGTCGACCACTTTAGTATTTCTTATATCTGGACAATTTTCTTTGAAGGTCATGCCCATCACTAAAACCCTGGCATCTTTAATAAGCTGTCCTTTTTCAATCATGGCTTTAATTAATTTGGATGCCACAAACCGGGCCATGCCATCGTTAATTTCACGTGCTTTACGAATAATATCGGGTATATGCCCTACCGACATAGATTTGTGCACCAAGTAGTATGGATCTACGCCGATGCAATGCCCTCCCACCAATCCGGGTTGCAACTTGATGAAATTCCACTTGGTAGCAGCAGCTTCAATGACATCGTTAGTATCGATGCCTAGATGGCTAAAAATCATAGCTAATTCATTGATTAACGCAATATTGACATCACGCTGCGTATTTTCAATAATTTTGGATGCTTCGGCGACTTTGATACTGCTAGCTTTGAAGGTACCAGCGGTAATAATGCTTTTGTAAAGCTGGTCTACAAATTCCGCAATTTCCGGCGTCGAGCCAGAAGTGACTTTCATTATTTTGGCCACTGGGCGCTCTTTGTCACCGGGATTGATCCGTTCGGGGCTATAGCCCGCGAAGAAATCCTGATTGAACACCAAACCAGAGACCTGCTCTACCACAGGTATACAGTCTTCCTCTGTAGCACCTGGGTAAACAGTCGATTCGTAAATAACCACATCGCCTTTCGCAATAACACGCCCAAGTAACTCAGAAGCTTTTATAAGCGGCGTTAAATCAGGCTGACGATGGCTATCAATTGGTGTGGGTACGGTCACGATATAGACGTTCGCTTCTCGTATATCGTTTTCAACATTGGTGAATGATAGCTGGCTAGCTGACTTCAACTCGTCAGTTGTGACTTCTCTAGTATTATCCACGCCTTCATTAAGCTCTTTTATACGATGAGACTTAATATCGAAGCCAATAGTAGGGTATTGCTTGCCAAATTCAATTGCTAATGGCAAGCCTACATAACCCAAACCGATAACTGCAATTTTCGTATTTTTCATTTTCTGTGAACTCAAAAATTAGGTAAATAAATTAACTATTATCACTGCGCTGAAGTAATTACATGATTCATCCTTGATCGCTTATTGATTGTCAGCGAGTCACCTGTCTTATGCCCTTACTATCGTTCACGTTAGGCTATATTTATACGAACAAAGGCGCTTCTTCAAACTTGATTCCGTTCTTATCTTTCTCTGAAAGCTGTGGCTCTACCCCGTGTGTGGGCCACTCAATCGCGAGTTGAGGGTCATTCCAACAAATGCTCACTTCGTCACCAGGCGCGTAGTAATCCGTACATTTGTACTGGAACTCGGCTTTTTCGCTGGTCACGTAAAAGCCGTGGGCAAACCCAGGTGGCACCCACAGCAACTGCTTGCTCTCTTCGCTTAAGGTTACCCCTACCCACTGGCCGAACGTCGGTGAACTCTTGCGCATATCAACAGCGACATCGAATACTTCCCCTTGGGTAACGCGTACTAGCTTTCCCTGGGGCTGCTTATATTGGTAGTGCAGGCCCCGCAAAATACCTTGAACGGACTTGCTGTGGTTGTCCTGAACGAACTGGTAGTTACCACAGTGGGTTTCAAATTCGCTTTGACGAAAGGTTTCCATGAAGAAGCCCCGCTCGTCGCCAAATACTTTGGGAGTGAGCAGGACTAGATCGGGAATGGCGAGTTTTTCGTAGTGCATAGATAGCTCGTGAAAGGTGAAGAGTTAGGTGTGAGGCGTTAAAAGCGAGGAGCAAGACTCCTCCCTCCTCACGTTTTACCCTTCACTTTTAAAAGGCGTTGGAGATATAGGCCGTACTGGGTTTTGGCGAGGGGCTTGGCGAGTGTGGCTAAGCGGTCGTCATCGATCCAGCCATGTTGCCAGGCGATCTCTTCCAGGCAGGCGATTTTGAGGCCTTGACGGTGCTCAATGGTTTGCACGTATTGGCTGGCTTCCAGCAGGCTGTCGTGAGTGCCTGTATCTAGCCAGGCAAAACCGCGGCCCAAGCGTTCAACGCGCAGGTCGCCACGCTCTAAATAGGCGTTATTGACGCTGGTGATTTCCAGCTCGCCACGTTCGGAAGGCTCTACGGCTTTGGCAATTTCAACGACATCGTTATCGTAGAAGTACAGACCCGTAACGGCATACGCCGATTTGGGTTTTTGTGGCTTTTCTTCGATGGAGATGGCGTTACCGCTCTCGTTAAACTCCACCACGCCAAAGCGCTCTGGGTCTTTAACCAGGTAACCAAATACGGTGGCACCGCTAGCCTGCTGGCTGGCTCGCTTTAGCTGGTCGGAAAAGTGCTGACCATGGAAGATGTTGTCGCCTAGTACCAGGCATACGGGGCTTTCTCCAATAAACTCTTCACCGATAATAAATGCTTGGGCAAGGCCATCCGGACTGGGTTGTTCGGCATACTGCAGGCTGATACCGAAATCTTCACCGTTGCCTAGTAGGTTCTGGTATTGGGGGAGGTCTTCTGGCGTGGAAATAATCAGTATTTCACGAATGCCCGCTAGCATGAGCACCGAAATCGGATAGTAGATCATCGGCTTGTCGTAGATGGGTAGGAGCTGCTTGGATACACCGCGGGTAATGGGGTGCAGCCGAGTGCCGGAGCCACCGGCTAGAATAATGCCCTTTCTTTGTGAAGGGTTAGGTGTGAGGTGTGAGGTGGTCATGGTCTATCATCCGTGAATATACAAATGTGAGGTGTTAGGCGTGAGGTGTGAGGGGTTAGGGGTTCTTACTCCTCACTCCTTACCCCTCACGCCTCACAGCATTCTGCAAGCGTTAGCGCTAGCTGGTGTTGCCAAACCGGTAATGTGACACCAAGCGCGGCCTCAAGTTTAGTCAGGCGCATACGTGAGTTGAGCGGGCGCTGGGCAGGAGTTGGAAATTCCACGGTGGGTATGCCACTCACGGTGCCGGATTGGATCGCTAACTCTTCGCCAAGTACCTGTGCTTGCTTGAAAATCTCGCTGGCGAAGCCGTGCCAGCTGGTTTCCCCTCTTGGCGCCAGGTGGTAGATGCCTGAGGGGATGTGAATGCTTAGTGGTGAATTGTGGGTGGTGAATGGTGAATGGTTAGATAAAAATGCCAAGGCGGTGGCCTGGGCGATTAGGCGGGCTGGGGTGGGCGCGCCTATTTGGTCGTTGACGATGCTAAGTGCGTCGCGCTCGCGGCCCAGACGCAACATGGTTTTCATAAAGTTATTGCCACGGGCGGCGTATACCCAGCTGGTGCGGAAAATTAGATGTTGGCAACCACTTTGGGTAACCGCTTGGTCGCCTTCCAGCTTGGTTTGGCCATATACGCTCAGCGGTGCCGTGGGGCTGTCTTCCTGCCAGGGTGTTTCACCATCCCCAGGGTAGACGTAATCCGTTGAGTAGTGCACCAGCGGGATATTATGCTTGGCGGCATACTCGGCTAATTGTGCTGGCAGTTCAGCATTAAGGCGTTTGGCTTGCTCTGGTTCGCTTTCGGCTTTATCAACCGCTGTGTAAGCGCCTGCGTTGAGTATGAGGCTTGGCTTGTGCTCTGCCAGGTAGTCATCCACCGCTTGGGCGTTGGTCAAATCAAGCGCTTGGCGTGTAGGGGCCAGGATATTGCCGAACAAGGCAAACTGGCGCTGGAGTTCAAAGCCGACTTGGCCGTTGCCGCCGGTGATGAAAATAGTGAGGGGTGAAGCGTGAGGAGTGAGGTGTGCATGTTCAGATGTCATAGTGAAGCCTTTAAATGCTTGATCAGCCCGCCTAGCTGTGAAAATACAGAGTTAATCGCTAGTTCCAGTGCTGAAATATCATCCATATACCCTAAGCGTTGGGCAATTTGACATTGAGTTTCAAGTTCACTGAGCGAACCACGTGCTATATGCAAAAATCTTAAAAAGTCGGGCTTACTGCCACGAGCCGCGCCTTCGGCTATATTGCTTGGCACAGATACAGCAGCACGTTGCATTTGGCTAGCTAGCCCATATCGCTCAACTGAAGGAAAGGATGAGGTCATTGAGTAAATAGCGACAACGAGATCCATTGCTTCTTGCCATACCCGCAGTTGCTGATGCTTTCTCACAACTCTTCCCCTTACCACTAACAAGCGAAGCGCTTACTCCTCACAAACTACCTAGACGTTGACCCTGGTAGCTGCCGTCTTGGACGCGTTTCCACCAGGTTTCGTTGGCGAGGTACCATTGCACGGTTTTGCGTAAGCCGGTTTCAAAGGTTTCTTCTGGTACCCAGCCTAGCTCGCGTTCGATTTTGCTGGCGTCGATGGCGTAGCGGAGGTCGTGGCCAGGGCGGTCGGTGACGAAGGTAATTAGTTCTTTGTGAGAGCGCTTCGCTTGAGGGTGCTTCGCTTGTGAGGGGTGAGCGCCCTGCGGGCTTGTGAGGGGTGAGGAGGGTTCCCTCACTCCTAACTCCTCACTCCTCACTTCTGCCCCCTCACTCCTCACGCCTAACGCCTCACTCGGCGCTAAATCATCCAGAATCTCACAGATGGTTTCCACCACGTGCAGGTTCGTTTGCTCATTGTGGCCGCCGATGTTGTAGGTCTCGCCTACTTGCCCTTCTGTGGCGACTTTGATCAATGCGCGGGCGTGGTCTTCTACATACAGCCAATCGCGGATCTGCTGGCCGTCGCCGTAAACCGGGAGTGGCTTACCGGCTAGGGCGTTGAGGATCATCAGCGGAATCAGCTTTTCCGGGAAATGGAACGGGCCGTAGTTGTTCGAGCAGTTGGTGACTAGCGTGGGCAGGCCATACGTACGCTGCCATGCGCGTACCAAGTGGTCTGAACTGGCTTTACTGGCCGAATATGGCGAGCTGGGGGCGTAGGGGGTCGTTTCTGTAAAAAGTGAGGCGTGAGCGCGCTGCGCGCTTGTGAGGGGTGAGTTTTCCTCCTCACTCCTCGCTCCTGACTCCTCACATTCAGCCAGATCACCATAAACCTCATCCGTACTGATGTGGTGGAATCGAAAAGCGTTGCGACGCTCGCCTTCCAAGCTATTCCAATAAGCGCGTGCGGCTTCCAGCAGTACGGCAGTGCCCACCACATTGGTTTGAATAAACTCTGCCGGGCCATCGATGGAGCGGTCTACGTGGCTCTCCGCCGCTAAGTGCATCACCACATCAGGCTGGTGCTGCTCGAACAGTTGTTGCATGACCTGTGCATCGCAAATATCGGCCTGGGCAAAGGTGTAGCGCTCATTGGCTTCAACGCTTGCCAGGGATTCTAAATTGCCTGCATAGGTAAGTTTGTCTACGTTCACCACCTTATGGGCAGTGTTTTGAATAAGTTCCCGCACTACTGCAGAACCGATAAAGCCTGCGCCACCGGTAATTAAAAAGGTTTTGGTGTTCATAGTTCTCTTAATAGCCGATGTTAATAGGTGTACTGCTATGGCCCGGTCTCTTTCAACACTAGGCAGATTTGCGTTTTGCTTTGCGCTGCTGCTCTTCCAGCATTTCGAGGTGTTCGCGCGCTATTTTTGAGGCTTTTCCGGCCTTATGAACTTCTTGCTTGGCAATGGCAATGTCTTGCTGCGGTGCTTGGCGCTCTTGATAGTCCGCCAGGTTCTCTTGGGCGGCTTTAAGCACCTGATGACATTCTTGCAGGTGTTTTCTGGCACTGGGCACATCGGTAGGCAGTGCGGTGCCGTCGTTTTTAGCATCTACATCAATATGGTAGGCAGCGATCGCTTCGTTTACGTCGTCATACCAATGTGCGGTGCCTTGTTTTAAGTAAACACCGGCTTGGCATAAATCCTTCAAAATGCCTTCTGAGTGAGACACCATGATTAGCGATGATTGGCCCACTTTCGATTCGAATAGCTCTTTTGCTTTAGCTCTAAAGGCCCTGTCGCCGACGGCGGTGGCTTCATCAGAGATATAGACGTCGAAATCGAACGCTAAAGAGAGGCCAAACGAAATACGAGAGCGCATACCTGAAGAGTAGGTGCGGATCGGTTCGTCAAAGGCTTCGCCTATTTCAGCGAAGTCTTCGACAAATTTGATTATTCGCGCGACCTCTTCTGAGCCACTTCCCTGTACACGAGCTACGAATTTGACGTTTTGGCGACCGGTCATGTTGCTTTGCATGCCGCCCGATAGCCCTACGGGCCAGGAAACGCGGGTGTGGCGAATGACTTCACCGCGTTCTGGCGTATCCATACCGGCAATTAAACGCAGCAGCGTGGATTTACCCGCACCGTTGGCACCAATCAAGCCGACACTCACCCCTTTGGGGATCGTGAGGTTGATGTCTTTAAGCACCCAATCGCTGCCGTGGTGGTTGTGGTAGCGTTTGTAGAGATTTTTGATTTCAATCATTGGTTTTTTGGTGAAGGGTAAGGGGTTAGCGCTTCGCTTGTGAGGGGGAACACCTCACTGCTATCAGCTAACTCCTTACCGTTACACTTCTGCCTTTGCGTTTATAGAGGCTTTCGAGTTCAACTTTGAGCGCTGCGCGGGCGGTTTGTTCGCCGTGAACCAGGCGAATGGTGTGGGGCCAGCGGCGCATGCGTTTTACGAAGTTGAGCAGGTCTTTTTGGTCTGCGTGGGCTGAATAGCCGCTGATGGAGGTTACGCCTGCCTTTATATCAAATCGTTCGCCGTCGATGTTTACCCAGCCGCCCTGTGGGCCGTATTGCTGTATGTCCCGCCCGGGGGTGCCTGCGCCTTGATAGCCCACAAACAGCACTTGGTGGCGTTCATCGCCGAGCATGGCTTTTAGGTAGTTCATGATTCGCCCGCCTGCGCACATGCCGCTGGCGGCAATGACTAGCACCGGTCGGCCTGTTTTGGCCAGATATTCAACGGTTTGCTCGTGCTCTGCGTGGCTATCCACGGTGTAGATATTGGCGAAGTTGAGTGGGTGGCGGCCACTGCGCAGGCGCCCTTGGGCTTCTTTATCCCAGTAGGGTTTTAGCTCGCGGTAAACCTTTGTAAAACGTGCTGCTAGCGGTGAGTCGACAATGATTTCCAGTGACTGCCATTGCGGTGAGCGCGCTTGATGAATAATGGTTTCTAGCTCGTAGAGCAGCTCTTGGGTGCGGCCAATACTGAACGCAGGCACCATCACCGTGCCACCGTTAGCGAGTGCTTGCTCTACGGCGGCTTTTAGGGTGGTGCGGCGCTGGCGGCGGTCTGGGTGTTGGCGGTTGCCATAGGTGCTTTCGAGTACCAGCTGGTCGCAGCCGTAGGGGGATTTAGGCGCAGGTAGTAGCGGTGCGTAAGGGGCGCCTAAATCGCCGGAGAATACGATGCGCTCTTTTTCACCGGTCTCAGCATCCTGGTAGCTCACTTCAACGTAGCTGGAACCTAGAATGTGCCCTGCCCGTTTTAGTTTTACCCGTGTGGTGCCTGTGCTTGCGCCGTTGTGATCGCTTACGTCGCTTACGCTACTTATGCTGTGCCATTTGCCGTAAGGCACGCTCACGATTTGCTTTTCGAGCTGCGCTTGAAAGCGCTCGATCAGTTGGGCGTTGCGGGTGAAGCCAATTTTTAGCGCGTCTTCAATCACCAGGGGCAGCAGCTTGGCCGTGGGGATCGAGCAGATAATCGGGCCGGTAAAACCCGCCGCCAGTAAGTAAGGCAGCCTGCCCACGTGGTCAATATGGACGTGGGTAATGATGAGCGCCTTAACGGTGCTGATATCGAATTCAATTTGTAGCTGCTCGAAGCTGTCTTCCGCGGCGTCTTCCCCTTGGAAGAGTCCACAATCCACCAGTAGGGATTCGTGTCGATTGAGTAGCAGTTGGTGACAGCTGCCAGTTACCCCAGTGGCCCCGCCGTGGTGAATGATGTCGAGCATGTGAAACCGTTAGTGGTGAATTGTGAATTGTGAGGTGTGAGGCGTGAATCGTGAATCGTGAATCGTGAATCGTGAATCGTGAATCGTGAATCGTGAATCGTGAATCGTGAATCGTGAATCGTGAATCGTGAATCGTGAATCGTGAATCGTGAATCGTGAACAGTTTGGTGTCGGCGCAATCGTGTGAATAGCGCGGAGCGGTGCCGGGAGTTGGCTATGTGCCGTTGGGCGTCGTTCCGACGCCTTTCGCGGGTGCCCACGAACGCTCGCTGAACTCGCTTTCTCGTTACCACGCGCTACGGGTCGTGCTTCCACAATGTTCTGTGCATGCGCGATTTAGTAGCGCGTGGTAAGCCCCAGGCGCACCCGCGAAAGCAGCGCGAAGCGGTGCCGGGGTTTGGTTATGTGCCGCTGGGCGTGCTTCCACCATGTTCTATGCATGCGTGATTTAGTAGCGCGTGGTAAGCCCCAGGCGCACCCGCGAAAGCAGCGCGAAGCGGTGCCGGGGTTTTGGTTATGTGCCGTTGGGCGTGCTTCCACCATGTTCTGTGCATGCGTGATTTAGTAGTGCGTGGTAAGCCTAAGGCGCACCCGCGGGAGCAGCGCGGAGCGGTGCCGGGGGTTGGGTTACGCTGCTTGGCTCTTTAAGAGCGGCCATGCCCCCTGCTTAGAAGCGTCAAGGATGACAATTTCAGTAATTGTGCCATCTTCCGCGTAACTAATATGCGTATTCCAGTCTTGAGAAATTTCTTTAACCGTACGTTTATCTGAAAGATGCAAAACTAGAATGTCATCCGCTTCATCGTAGGTTGTACGCATTACTTATCCTCCCACGCATGACAGTTTTGACAACGAGTTTGTTTTCTAAGATAGCTACGGGAACAGCGCGGGGCATTGCCGGGGTTTGAGTTACGTGCCACTGGGCGTCGTTCCGACGCCTCCCGCGGGTGCCTCGAAACGCTCGCTGAACTCGCTTTCTCGTTACCACGCGCTACGGGGCGTGCTGCCACTGTGTTCTATGCAGGCGCGATTTTCGTAGCGCGTGGTAAGCCTCCGGCGCACCCGCGGAAGCAGCGCGAAGCGGTGCCGGGGTTGGTTATGTGCCGTTGGGCGTCGTTCCGACGCCATTCGCGGGTGCCTCGTTTGCTCGTTCCTCGCAGACTCGTTACCACGCGCTACGAGGCTTTCACCCCTCACGATTCACCTTTCACCACCCTTCACCCTTCACCCTTCACCCTTCACCCTTCACCCTTCACCCTTCACCCCAAACTTAATCGCGGTGGTCTTTGACGATCATCATCAGCATGCTGAAGATAAAGGCGAGAAAGATGGTGATGATGGCGAATACGCTGCTGTTATAGAGCCGGTTGGGTTCTGTGGGGTACTCCGGGAATAGCGGGCTTTGCAGCACGCTTACCTGCTTGAGCTGGCGGGCAGCTTCTAAGCGGGTGTTTTCTAACGCAGCCAGCGCACTTGAGTAGGTTTCCTGAGCAAACTGTGCCTGCAGTTCTAGTGTTTCATATTGCGCTGACACACTGTTGAGCGAGTCGCCTGAAGCTTGGGCGATTCGATCACGTTGCTCAATAATTTGATCGCGTAACGCGGTGATATTACGCTCGACTTGGCGCAATTCAGAAGACTGGGAGCTTTGGAAGCTGGCTAATGCGCTGCGCTGCGCTTGCAGGCGGGCTAGATCAGCCTCAAGTGTTGCCACCACTTGGTTAATATTTTCCACCGTTGCGGTGGGTGAAACCAAACCATATTCGTTTTGGAATTCAAGCAGCTTGGCCCGGGTCTCTTCAAAGCGCTCTTCAAGCCGTACCATTTGCTGTTCTAAAAATTTCACCTGCTCATCTGCTAGACGGTGCCCCATTTCATTCATATGGTCTTCACCTGCTTCCAGCAGCAGCGTGGCCACTTCATGGGCAAACTCTGGCGTATACGCCTGCACGCGGATATTAAGCACGCCTGCGTACTCATCCAGCTCTACCTCTACCCGGCGCAGGTAGTATTGGTGCAGGTCTTCAATGGGGGCATCACGGTTAAGCAGTTTGGCGAAGATATCCCCGTTTTCAGAATAGTGCTCACGCAGATTCAGCTTTTCGTCCAGTAAGCGCAACATGTCTACAGAGAGTAAGTGCTCACGCAGCAGCAACAGATCGTGGGTATTTCCCCCACCGCCACTGCCCATAATTGAAGATAAGCTAAATTCTGGCGTTGCTACCTGCGGGCTTTCCAGCACCACTGTTGCGCGGGAAACATAGCGATCTTCCGCCCATACAAACCAATAAAACGAGACCAAAGCTATCGCGACTATCGCCACGGCCCAGTGTGGCGATGTTTTTATAAAATGACGAAAAGAACGTTGCATAGTTTATTGTGCCTTCAATCGATCAATAAAGCGCAGGTGCATCAATAGCCCCAGGGCGATTAGCGTAAATGTAAAGAACCAGAAATAGAGCATACTGGTGCCATGGACGACTTGGTACTTGTCAAAAAAGCCCAGGCGCAACGTTTCAAGACCATGAGGGATAGGATTAATCATCAGGTATTCCAGCAACCAGTGAGGCAAGGCATTTAGCGGAAAAATCACTCCTGACAAAATCATAAGTGGTAGAGCGAGCATGCGGAATACCCTGCCTAGCTCAGGTACCAATGATGCTGCGACAGAGGTTACCAACCCTAAGCCAAGCCCTAAGCTCCATAGCGAAAGCCAAGCAGCCATCGCTCGAAGTGCATTATCTGGATACATGTCCAGCCCCAGCATTAGCCCGCCACCTATAAAAATCAGGAAGATAAAGCTGCGCAGCATGCCTTCTAAAAAGTTGCGCACTAGCACGGGGTCTACGGGTTGCACTTGACGATAAGCGAATAGAGCTTTATTGCCATCTACTGCCCCCATGCCACGCATCATACCTTCACGTACTAATGCAAAGCCCAGGAGGCCTGTTATTAACCAAGGAATAAAATCGGCGTTAACAATCAACTGGTCGCCACGAATAAAAGTACGAATGGCAATCATGATACCGATATATGCTACTGGCTCGAAGATCATCCAAAACCAGCCCATGCGGTCTGACATGGTGCGCGAAATGGCTTCGCGCATGAACATGGCGTACCACACGCTGCGCGTGACTTGCCACGGTGTTCGTGCACTCCGCCGTGGGCCGCCGTTTACGTTATCCATAGGGCTACTTCTTGAATAAGTGAGGGGTGAGAGGTGAGGGGTGAGGTGTGAGGTGTAAATTGTGAGGTGTGAGAGGGACTTTCTTCACCCCTCACTCCTTACTCTTCACTCCAACCCCCTAACTCCTCACCCTTCTCCTATTACAGATCAACCGCTACTCTGGTTGCTACGGCAACCTGGTAGAGGATCTGCGTTATCGTAGAGGCTAGCTGAAGGTTGTGCGTGGGTGCCGCGGGCATCACAAGGATTTCATCGCCTGGGCGTAAATTAACATTGCGGGCGTTCTCGACAGCGCCATTTTGACGAACCACAAGTATATGGTCGTCATCTGCACGGTCAGTGAAGCCGCCTGCACCTTCAACGTAATCGATCACGCTCATACCTGGGCGATAAACAGCGGCTTGGGGCACAAGCACTTCGCCACTGATGAGCATGGAATCACTCACTTCCGGAATAGTGACTACATCACCATCCTGCAGGCGAATATCGGAAATACGGCCATCGTAAGCGACGACTAAACGGCCACTGGGCTCTAGCTCACTGGCACGGGAGATGAAGTCCTGAATCAGTTCCGCTTCTTGTACACGAATCTGCGCTTCTTCATTGGTGCTGGAGGGTGCGCCTAGGTAGGTGGTCTCTAGACGGCGTAGGCTCTCTTCAAGGGACTGCGCTTGCTGCTCTTTAACACTTTCACGCTTTATTGAGATGCTTTCTACGGCGGTCATGTTTTCGGGCACGGCGATGGCGTCTAGTAATTCGCTTAAACGAGCATCCCGCGGCAGTGCGTACCGTGAAGGGCCGTAATAGCTGCCTTCTACTTCCACAACGATGGTTTCACTGCGCTTATCTGAGCTAAACAGCACTTCGTCGCCGCTGCGGATCGTTTGACCGGCAAACATATCAATGGGGAAGTATTGAGCAATAGGTCCTTCTTCACGGTCACCACGTAGCAAAACGTGTGAAACACCGCTTCTTAACCGCGCTAGATTCACCAGCTCAGCGCCACTCAAACTGTTGCCTGTCATTTCATAACGGTATTCACGGTGAACATCTCCACCTACCGCAATTGCGGGGCCACGCTCTTCGACTACGATGGTGTCGCCATCTTGAAATTGCGGGCGGGGTATATTGCCGTTGATCAAGAAGTCATAGAGGTCGACGGTGGCGACATTGCGACCGTCGCGCATTACACGAATTTGACGATAGCTGCCCAGGTCTTGATCTATGCCGCCAGACTGATCCAGAAAATAGAGCAGGGAGTCGTTGGGTGTGCCCGCGTAACGGCCGGGGTTTTCAACATAGCCTGTGACATAGACGGCTACGGGCTGCACACCTTGCAGGTTGGTATAGACCTGGACGTTATCTGGGTATACCGAGGTAATGGCTTGACGCACGCTGGCATCAACTTGTTGGCTGCTCTGCCCTTCTACTTTGAGCGGCCCTGAGCCAGGAATGAAAATATTTCCTTGGGCGTCGACGGGTAACACGCGATCAAGTTCAAATGCGCCCCAGGCGCGAACCGTGACTTGGTCGCCGGGCTTAATCCGGTAGTCAGGGTTGAGACCATCCCCCATCGCGCCACGAAACCCACCTGTGAATAAGTTGGCGCCAAATGGCGGTAGCGCATCGGGATCTTGTACCTTGGGCGAAACCGGGCCATATGTGCCGCTATCCCAGTTGGCTCGGGGCGTATCATTGACTTCTTGCTGCTGCAGGCTGCCTTGCTGGTTAGCCTGCTCAGGTAGAATGCTGTCGGAAAGGCTTAGCGCCTGCGCCCATGTGTTGGGCACTGCAAAAACGCTGACAAGCGCTATGGAAGCAACGGCTAACGAGCGATTTAGCGTAGCGCGGTCAAGCAGTGTGGTCACTTTCATTAATTGCGCCCCTGTGTTGTTTGTGCCACAACGCGTTGATTAACCCAACCATTGGGTGTTTTGCAGACGAGTGCTGAACGCGCGTTATTGGAGTCGACGGCTACTACTCTTAGCTTGCGACACTCGCGCCCACTGGCGGCAAGGTAGGCGGCGTCAGCCACAATCTCGACATTATTACCCCATGGGCTGTCTGAAACATTAATCACGGCACCTGCGGGCGCCTGTGTTAAAAAGCCATTGAGGTTGTCGTCTTGCAGCAAGGTGGCCGGGTCGTTATTCAATACATATTGCGCTTCTTGCTGAGCTGAGCTGGAGGGGTACGAGGCACAACCACTCACCACGGCTAAACTCAGCGCTGCCAGCAGCATGCGTGCTGGAGAGACCACTGAACGTTGAGATATCGACATAGTTATTTCCAAATAAAAGGCACGCTACCGCCCAGGGATTATAACGGGCGTATTCCCTTGCCCTACTTCTCTGGGTGGATGAAAGTGGTTGGCACAAGCGCAAAGCACTTTTGCCAGCCGCCCATTGTAGGGGAATACCGCCAGCGGCTCTACATAGACAGCTCTTGTACAACCTATTCATTCTTATTGTGAGAATAACAGCCATTGAAAAGCAAAAAAACGGCCACATGAATGTGGCCGTTTTGATATAAACAAATTCTTTAAAACGACGTTAGAAGTGATAACGTGCGCCTGTCAGCCAATATGTCCTGTCTGCCGAACTTTCTTTTCGCATGCTTGGCGCATCACCATCGGCTAGCTCTACGAACACGTCAAATGCATTGGTGACTTTATAGTAAGCGCCTGCAGCCCAGGCGTTACTCTCCTCGCCTTCGTCACGGTCTACATTGTAGTAATCTGCGGTAAAAGCCCAGGGCCCTGTGGAGTAGGTACCACCTAGGCCGACCGTTTCGAACCCTTTGCCATAAGTATCGCTGTTGTCTTGAGTCTCAACACCTAAGCGCATTGATAGCTGATCAGATAGCGAGTATGCCCCAATAAGGCCATACAGCGTTTCACCATTTCCACTGCCACCACCACGCACTACGTTTTCCACTGCACCAAACCCAACTTTGAATGGGCCTTGCTGATAGCGAATACCACCTTGTGCGGCAACAACCTCACCTTCACTACTCTGCTCTGAAGCCGTTAACCCCCACTCACTGTAGTGCTTAACCTGGAGAAAAGAAGTGAAGCCGTTCAGCTCAGGCGTGTAGTAAGCAATAGAATCACCCCAAGACTGCAAACCCGATGATTTAAACAGTAATCCCCGGTCTTGATAAACATCAAACGGCAGCGAGACAAACTGGGCATACATGCTATTAAAATTACCTGCCAGCAACGTGCCATACTGCTTACTTGATAAACCGATGTAGCTTTGTCGTATTTCGTTGAACCCTTGATCCGTGTTGCGCTCATCGCCAGTAAACCGCCACTCCAAGTGTCCTAATGCCGTTAGGTCTGAAGTAACCGCATGACTCATTCGAAACCCTAGGCGGGAGTAGACATCAATAAATTCCGCGCCGTCATCCACTTTATTGCCAGCGCTATTAAACTCAGGGCCACCGCCCGCAATACCCATGGCAATACGGCCGTAAATATCCAGCTTCGTGCCGTCCTGATCATAAAGTGTTGTGGCTTGAACCGAGGAGATACTTAACAGACTTGCTACAACCACCGCTAACTGCTTCTTCTGCATTAGAAATAATCCCTTGATACGCTAATCTTGTTCGCTGCTTTAACTATTCAGCTATTCTCAGCTATATGCAGCGAAACAATGTTATACAATATCAAGCTAGCTTTAAAGGAAAACAATTCTTATTTGTATTAATCAATATTGTTGGCAAAAAAGCAAAAAAAACCGGCCTCTAAAGAGGCCGGTTCTATTTGGTTCTGCTAGGCAGTTAACCCTTCATGCGTGGTAATTAAACCAGGCTTAGAAGTGGTAACGAGCGCCTGTCAGCCAGTACATGTCGTCGCCATCAGCGCGCTCAACATCGACGCCACTGCCACCGCCGATGGTAACGTCGATAGACGGCTGGTCAGCTTGCTGCAGCTCTAGGAACACATCAAAGTTGCTGGAAACTTTATAGTAAGAACCCAGGGCCCAAGAAGTGCGGCTGTCGCCGTTGTCAGGATCTACGTCGTAGACGTCAGCAGCAAATGCCCAAGGACCAGTGGTGAAAGTACCACCTAGGCCAACTGTGTCGTAACCACCACCACGAAGGTTGTTATCGTCGCGAGTTTCGTAACCTAGACGTGCAGAGAACTGGTCAGTAATATCGTAAGAACCGATCAGACCGTACAACATTTCAGCGTTACCGCCGCCACGTGCAACGTCTTCAACAAAACCCAGACCTACAGTTACAGGGCCTTGTGCGTAACGAACACCGCCTTGCGGTGCGATTACGTCACCTTCAGAAGTTTCTTCCGCTTCAGTCAGGCCGCGCTCGCTATAGTGTTTCAGTTGCAAGAATGCAGTGAAGCCGCTCAGGTCAGGCGTGTAGTAACCGATAGAGTCGCCACGCGACTGCTTCGGGTGACCAGCAAACTCTAAACCGCGATCAATTTCCCAATCGAACGGCTTGGAAACGAACTGGTTGTAGAAGCTGTCGAAATTACCTGCTTGGAAAGTACCGAACTGGTCGCTTTGTAAGCCGATGTAGCTCTGACGAACTTCTTTGAAACCGCTGTTGCCATTACCGCTAGGGCCGGTACGCTCGTCACCGTCGAAACGCCACTCAACACGACCGAAAGCAGTCAGGTCACGTGAAACTTCGTGGCTCATGCGCAGACCAAGACGTGAGTAAACATCTACGAACTCAGCGTCGTTGTTGATTTTTTCGCCGTCACTGTTGTACTCAGGGCCGCCTCCAGCAACACCCATGGCGATACGGCCATAGACGTCCAGCTTGGTGCCATCCTGGTCATAAACGGTAGCTGCTTGGGCTGCAGCAGAGGCACCCAGGGCGCCAACGATAGCAGTCGCTAAAAGTGTCTTTTTCATGATGTAAGTTCCTTAACTCGTATACTGTTTCGATCGTTGCTGCTCAACTCTTAATAAGTTGGCAGTTGGCTTTTGCGGGCCATGCTCTTTTGCCATCCGCCGGTTTTTCCCGGTGGTATGCGGCATGTCCTCAACTAAGCCTTGTTATAGTCCAATGCTCGCAGAACAAACTCTATACCGGGACTCCAGGGAACGCAATAGAAAAAAACAGTGTTTTTTTACTATTTGTGCTTTTTTATGGAACCCCTGCTGCTGGGCCCGGTCTCAGCGGCCTTTGAATTTCTGCTGTAAATCTAACAATTTGTCTTCCAAGCTAAGCGGCTTACGCGGCTCACCTTTTTCTGCCTTCGGTTCTGCATCCGGCGCTAAATCAGGCTGTTTCGGTTTTTCTTGACGAGTGTTTTTAGCGGCAGGCGATGGTTTAGGTTGCGCTTTTTTGGGCTGCCCTCCTTCTTTCTTCTCACCGCGTTTTTCTGCTGCGTGTAGCGCCGCTTCTTTATCGACCTTGCCTGCGGGTTGGCCATCCAAATCTACCCGTTCGACACCCTCGCGCACTGCTTTTATATAGCGCGGGAGGTTCACATAGTTGGCTAAGGCTCGACGAATTAGCTTATTAGGCCACTCTTCGCGCTCTGCAAGCTGTTGATGAATGCCAACTTTTAAGGGCTTGGTGTGGCCTTTAAAAAACGCCTTGGGGTAGCGCTCGTACCATTGATTCAGCAGGGCGTGCGGTGAAGGTGCCTTAACCGTTTCAGCGGTAGCCGATGATTCACCTTTTTCTTCTGGCCCTGTTTCTTCTGACACGACTTCTTCTGGCTTGGTTGCTTCTGGCTCGACCTGATCTGGCGCTACCTCGCTGGATGGTGGCGTTTCAGGCGCTTTCTGGTCGAGAACCTTTGCATCGACAGCTTCTTCGCTATGTATTTCAGTATCTATTGTAGTCGTGGCTTCGGAGCTTGGCTCGCTTTGCGATTGGGCGTTTTTCAATGCCAATTGCTGCTTTAGCCGCTGGTTTTCTTCACGCAGGGCATGTAGCTCAGCTTGTGTGCGTTCAAGACGCGCTTCTAAATCATCTAATATATTCATTAAGCTGGCGGCCATAGCCTTCTCCTTTGCCCTTTTTAGTCGGCGATGCGCTCGTAAACGACGAAATCATAGCTTGGCTGCCCTTTTGCTGGCTGCCCCGCTACGCGCTGTACTTCTTGCCACTCGCTGGGGTCGAAGTCAGGAAACGTTGCGTCGCCTTCTACCTCTATGTCCACTTCCGTTATGTAAAGCCGCTGTGCAAAGGGAAGCGCCTGGCGGTAGATTTCTCCGCCTCCCATTACCATGATCTCTTCTGCCGCCTCTATGGTGGCGTGCTGGTCAGCTAGCTCTAGCGCTGCGGGCAGGTCATGGCACACGCGTACGCCTTCGTGGGAAAACTCGGCGTTGCGGGTGACAACGACATTAAGCCGATTAGGCAGCGGCTTGCCAATGGAAGCGTAGGTTTTACGCCCCATGACCAGCGGTTTTGCCTGGGTAATGCGCTTGAAGAACTTTAAATCTTCGGGCAGGTACCAGGGTAACTTGCCGTCTACGCCGATCACACGATTTTTAGCCATGGCAACGATCATTGCCACCGGCACCAGAGAATCGAAAGCGCCGTTTTGGTTACTCGTAACGTTTTGCTGGCTCATACCGCTACCTCGGCCTTGATGTGCGGGTGCGCCTCGTAAGCGTCAATGTGAATGTCTTCAAAACGGAATGCGAACAGGTCGCCTATCTCTGGATTGAGCACCAGTTTAGGCGGCGTTTTAGGCGTACGCGATAGCTGCTCTTTGGCCTGTTCAAGGTGGTTACTGTACAGGTGCGCATCGCCTAGGGTGTGGATAAACTCACCCGGCTGCAGGCCGGTCACCTGGGCGACCATGGTGAGTAGTAAGGCGTAGCTGGCGATATTAAACGGCACGCCGAGGAAAATGTCGGCGCTGCGCTGATAGAGCTGGCACGACAGCTTGCCATTGGCCACGTAGAACTGGAACAGGCAGTGGCACGGTGGTAGCTGCATTTCATCGACCTGGGCTGGGTTCCATGCAGAAACAATCAGGCGGCGGGATTGAGGTGTGGTGCGAATTTGACCGAGCACCTTAGCAATTTGGTCAACGCTGCCACCTTTTGGGTCGGGCCAGCTGCGCCACTGGTAGCCATAAACGGGGCCTAAATCGCCGTTTTCATCCGCCCACTCGTCCCAAATCCGCACGCCGTTCTCTTTTAGGTAGGCGATGTTGGTGTCGCCTTTCAGGAACCACAGGAGTTCGTGAATAATCGAGCGCAGGTGGAGTTTTTTGGTGGTCAGTAGTGGAAAACCACGCGATAAATCAAAGCGCATTTGATGACCAAACACGGAGCGCGTGCCGACGCCTGTACGGTCGTGGCGGTCAACGCCATGCTCCAAAACGATTTGCATCAAGTCTAAATAGGGTTGCTCAAGCGCAGGCGTTGGTGCAGTCACAGAATTTCCAAATTAACAGGCGATGTAGCGGTTTATTCTAGGCGCCCATAGCTGCCCGGTCTAGCGGTGCCGGCCTGTTAGCGTTATTCGCCCAACCCCGGCACCGCTTCGCGCTGCTCCCGCGGGTGCGCCTTAGGCTTACCACGCGCTACTAAATCTCGCATGCACATGAATGCGGGGGGGGGGGGATCCAATGCACTGTGCACATTATGATATGGCTGCGGTACGTAATCACACCACCGAAAGCGAGCGAGTGCACATCCCCGTACGAGTTCAGCGAGCGTTTGAGGCACCCGCTGGTGTACTCCCCCAATTATCAGATAGTTGAGTTCCTTCATCGTCCAAGAACACTAGCTATTAGGTAAATCCAACAACCCCGGCAAATCAGCTAAGGCCATTTTACTTTCAGCATAATTGTGGAGCTGGTTATAGGTATCCATAAGCATAAGACTCGAATCTCGCGCAATATTGATCGCCTCTGCAAACTCGCATGCATTTTCCATGTACTCATGAACCAACTGGTTACGAAGTTTTCTGGCAATCAGCCACCCTTCAACACTTTCTACTACACCTAAGCGCTCAGCCCGGTTTAGTGTTTCAATTTGGCTTCCAGGCTTTTCCGCAAGCGCCTGTAACCAGCGAGGTAATAACTTGTCGGCTAACGTATCTTGCATTCGGCCAAACCTGGAAACGAAAGCTTCTAAAAGAACCGCCTCTTCTGGCTGTTCGTCTAGCACCTCTACCCATGTTTGGGTAATCAGCTTCCCTTCAGCAAATAGCGTAAGCCAACTGTATGCTAAGTGATTCCCTTCACGCTTTACTATGCTAAGCGTCGCCACGAAGCGCTCAACCGGAAGAAGACCACTCATATTAGCTCTCCATTAGTAAGCGCTTGCTCATACACAGGTGACAAGGGTGTTTCTGGATCATAAATCAATATGTCGATTGGCTGGTCGCCCAGGCGCATCTGTAACCGAGCCGTCATGGTCAACATCTTGATCATTTTGCCCGTCATTGGCTTGTCACTCTTGACTAAAATGTCGATGTCCCCGCCCTTGACATGGTCGTTTAAGCGGGAACCAAAGAGCGCAAGCTGAACATTATTACCGAAAACTTCCTGGCCTACCTGCTTTACGATAGCTTTCTGCTCTTCACTGAGTCTCATACCACACCTCTGTATTAACTCAATTTGGCTTTGTCATGAACAACTATTTCCCAATAGGTTCTAATGACAACCTGACGTAATACCGCTATTTCCAACTGAATCAGGCAAGGCTCTATGACCCCATCAAACCTTAACATCCACTGGTTGGGAGCGTGACCAGGCGATGATGACGAGGCCCAGCGCGATCATGGGAAGCGAGAGCAGCATGCCCATGGTGACCCAGCCGAAGGCGATAAAACCAATGTGGGCGTCGGGCATGCGGACAAATTCGACCATAAAGCGGAACACGCCGTAGCAGACTAAAAACAGCCCGGATAAAAAGCCTCGTGCGGTCGGCTTGGCGGAGACCCACCACAGAATGGCGAACAGCACGACGCCTTCTAACAGCGCCTCGTAGAGCGCTGATGGATGACGCGGCTCAGGCCCCATGCCGGGAAATGGCATGCCCCAAGGAAGCGAGGTCATGCGGCCCGGTAGCTCATGATTAATAAAGTTACCGATACGCCCGGCCCCCAAGCCAATCGGCACCAGAGGAGCGATAAAGTCGGTGAGCGTTAAAAAAGCCAACTGCTTACGCCGAGCGAATATCCAGGCGGCGAGGAGTACCCCGAGTAGGCCGCCGTGAAAGCTCATGCCGCCATCCCATACGCGGAAGATCCACAGCGGGTCGGCTGTCCACTGCCCTAGCCCGTAGAACAGTGCGTACCCTAAGCGCCCTCCAGCCACGACACCGATGGCACAGTAGAAGAGCAAATCACCGATATCGTCATTATTGAGACCAATACGCGATGCGCGCCGACAGCCAAGCCACCAGGCGGCGACAAATCCCACCACATACATAAGGCCATACCAATGGACTTGCAGCGGCCCCAAGGAGATAGCCACTGGGTCAATCGTTGGGTAATTAATCATTTACACTCTCTAATCTGACCAAAGGAAGTATTTATAGCACTCACTCAACAAGCCAAACATTCACCGGCTAGGAGAGCAGGAAGCGAACCCCTACCACTGCCAGCAGTAACGCGAAGGAGAGACGTAGCACATGAGCGGGCAAAACATGGGCAAGTTTAACGCCTAAGCGGGCAAATGGAACGCTGGTGACCACGATACTGAAAAACGCTGGCCACATAACAAAGCCAGTTGTCCAGGCGGGCAGCAGTGGATTACCCCAGCCCACCACGATAAACGCCAGAGCCCCCACCAGCGCGATGGGTAGCCCTACCGCCGCTGCCGTGCCCACCGCTTGAGTCATGCTGGCACCACAGCGTGATAGTAGCGGTACTGTCATGGCGCCTCCGCCAATCCCGAACAGTGCTGAAATAGCACCGATTGCGCCACCGGCGAGCGTCATTATCCATTTACCGGGTGAGGCACTGCCCGGCTTAGGCGTTAATCCAAACACCATTTTTGCGGCAATGAGTAGAACAAAGATGCCAAACATAGTTCCCAGCACCGTGCCGGAGAGGTTGTCGGCAATAAACGCCCCAACGGTGGAACCTAACACTAAGCCAGGCAGCAGCGCTTTAAGCCACCCTCGGTGAATGCTGCCGCGCCGATAATGGCCAAGGGTGGACGATGAACCGGTGACAAGAATAGTGGCGAGAGAGGTGCCAATGGCTAAATGCATGGCAATTTCAGAAGCGATGTTCTGCAGCCCAAACGCAAAGACCAAGACAGGAACGATAATGAGCCCACCGCCCACTCCGAATACGCCAGCCATCGTGCCCGCAACGGCACCTAAGGTTAAATAAATCGATAACGTCGTGACGATGGTCATTCAGACGGAGCCGCTTTAACCGTGCCTGGGAACCAGTGAGCAATCATATTCATGAGGGTTTGGGGTTGGTAAGGTTTGGCAAGTAAGTCATCCATACCAGCCGCCAGACAGGCGTCGCGCCCGGCATTGTCGACGTTGGCCGTTAGTGCTACTAACACGCTTTGGCTACCGCCATGGTTGCGTTCGTACTCGCGCCAACGCCGGGTGGTTTCGAGCCCGTCCAGAGTGGGCATAAAAATATCCATAAATACCAGATCAAATATCGCGTTTTGCTGGCGTTCCAACGCCTGTTCACCGCTGCTAGCGCCTTCCACCTGTAGGCCCTGGGTTTCCAGCATCTGCCGGGCCAGCATCAAATTTACCGGCCCGTCGTCAACGACCAATACGCGTAAAGTACGCGGCGCCCCCAGGCGATCACCACTCCTCCCTTGTGCCTCACCGCTCAAAGAATTTTTTTCAGAACCTGGTTCAACTCCTCCCTCAGCGCTTTGTTGAACAAGATTGGTCAGTAGTGCGCGGATATCCGATAGGTGCTCATACACTTCCATGATATTTTGCCCACCGTTATCGGTGAGCTCTTTATCAACCATGCTGTTTAAATGGTCTAACAAGCTATCCGTTTCACGCTGCAGCAGCGTTAAGTAGCCTGATTTTAATCGTGACTCTTCCCGCGCCCTTTCACGACCGGCGATCAAGTGCTTGAGCTGCCGTTGCTGGTGCTGAAGATCGTCCAGCAGGGTTTGCTCATGCTCCTGCCGGGTGTTCTTAGTAGCGGCAGTGGCCACTTGGGAACAGTGCATGCAGCGCTCAAGACCGGCGAGGATTTCATTAACGCTGGCCAGCCGCTGAAGGGGTAGATGAGATTCGTCAGCGACATCCGGCGGGGAACATTTGTGCTCGGGCAGTGAACGCGCAGCGGTAGCGCATAGTGCTTGACTGTGCCGTTCAAGTTCGGTGAGTTCTTGCATAAAGCGATTATCTTGACGCCGAGCATGCGCTTTAACCAACATCAGGAAGGCGCCGACATTCAAACTGCTGCCGATAAGCAGCGCCGCCATTAGCCACAACATGGTGCTCCAAGAGACGTAGCTGGGCGACATCCACCACATCATGGCGCCAACCACCACGCAGAGCACGATTAATGCTGCTTGCACAAGCAGCAGTGGCCACAGCAGAGGCCAAACAATGGCATTCCAAAAGTGCTCCCTTTGATAGCGCTGCATGATCTCGCCTTCCTATTGGCCGTATGGCCGCTGATAACGTGACCGCTGTTTAAGGCCCCACACCCATTCGGTGTGACGATTTATGCTACAAACATGATACTAATGTCAGTGTACGTCTACCCTTCGTTACTGTCATGCGGCTCTTGCGTTGAACGTTTTTCATCCTTATCGCCTGCGAGTTTGTTATGTGCTTGATATCGTTTGCTTGGCAACCCGGCACCCCCATGCCTTTGCGGCTAATGGGTAACCGTGATGAGTTCCATGCGCGCCCCACCGCGCCGCTGGGTGAGTGGCAAGATAACTCGGCCATTGTCGGTGGCCGCGATTTAGAGGCCGGTGGCTCGTGGCTGGCAGCCAAGCGCGGCGGTGTAGTGGCCGCGTTAACCAACGTACGTGACCCGCAATTGGGCACCCCACCCGGCGCGCCAAGCAGGGGGGAGCTGGTCGCCGATGCCCTGCAATGTAGCGATATAGAAGCGTGGCTAACTGCGCTCAGCCAGGGCGAGGCAATGCGCTACGCGGGCTTTAATTTATTGGTCGCCACGCCCCAACGGCTTTGGCACCTACACCGCAGCAGAGATCGTCTGGCTCTCACTGAGGTAGCTCCCGGGGTTCATGGCCTCTCCAACGCTGATCTCAACTCACCCTGGCCAAAGCTTCTACATGTACGCACTGCGCTTGAGCACACTCTTTTACAGCCAGACCCGTTCCAGGCATGGCCTAGTGGCGTTCAGCGCGCTATGCAAAATCCACAAGAAGCGGCTATCGAGGAGTTGCCGGATACCGGCGTGGGGCTTGAATTGGAGCGCCAGCTTTCAGCGGCGTTTATTGTCGGCGAACGCTATGGCACCCGCGCCACCTCGTGGCTCACTCTGGATAGCGACGGGCACATCGAAGTTACCGAACAGCGCTTTGGGCCGCTGGGGCGCTTTGAGGGTGAAACCTCTTTAGCGTTGCCCAGCAGTTCGCTTGAATCTACACCCTAGGCTTTGCATAAAGAACTTAGTCACGGGGCGGCATCAGGTGCGATAGCTGCCACTCATCCATGCGTCCCTCTAGATGGGTATGCACCTGGGCAGGGGTGTCTAGCTCCATCACTTCTTTGAGCAACTGCTCGGCATCGCTGAACGGCACTCGGCGAATGGCCGCGCGCACTTTGGGCAGACTTGGCGCATTCATGGAAAGACTGGTAAAGCCCATGGCCATGAGCAGCAGCGCTCCAGCCGGGTCTCCGGCCAATTCACCACAGAGCGAAATGGGCTTATCGAGCCGCGTCGCATCATTAGCAAGTTCCAGCAGAGCGCCGAGCAACGCCGGGTGCAGCGCATCATAAAGGCTCGATACGCGCGGGTTGTTACGGTCTACCGCCAGCAAGTACTGGGTTAGATCGTTGCTGCCCACGGAGAAAAAGTCGACTCGCTTCGCCAGCGCGTCCATTTGATAGATAGTGGCGGGCACTTCAATCATCACGCCCACTTTAGGTCTGACGACAGTAATCCCTTCTTCGCCCAGCTCTAGAATGGCGCGATCCAGCAGGCGCAGCGCTTCATCGACCTCTTCGACGTTGGTAATCATCGGGAAGAGAACGTAGAGGTTATCCAGGTCGATCGAGGCTTTGAGCATGGCGCGCAGTTGCACCATTAACACTTCCGGGTGATCCAGCGTTACCCGCATACCGCGCCAGCCTAGAAACGGATTCGCCTCTTCAATGGGGAAATAGGGCAGATCCTTGTCACCGCCGATATCCAATGTGCGCATCACCACCGGCAACGGGGCAAAGCCTTCGAGCTGCTCACGATAAAGCTTGGTTTGCTCTTTCTCGCCGGGGAAGCGTTCGGTAATCATAAACGGCACTTCGGTTCGATAGAGGCCCACTCCACCGATACGGCTTTTAAGCAGCGCGGTGGCATCTACCGCTAACCCGGTATTGACCATAAGCGGCATCGTGTGACCGTCGGGCGTGGCGCTGGGCAGATCCTGCTCGTGCTCAAGCAGTTCGCTGAGCGCCTCTTCTTCGGCGATCAGACTTTCATAACGGGCCGTAAGTTCAGGCGCTGGGCGCACAAACAGGCGACCACGGTGACCATCCAGCACCACCGGCGCCCCGCCTAGGCGCGGCAGCGGTAAATCCATCATGCCCAGCACCGTAGGAATGCCCATGGCCCGGGCGACAATCGCCACGTGGGACGTGCTGGAGCCGCGTACCGAGACCAGCCCTTTGAGCTTTTCGCGGGGGACTTCACCCAGCATGGCCACGCTGATCTCATCACCGACCAGAATAGCGTTATCGGGGTAGGTTTCCGGCGTGGATGGGGTATCTTCTTGCAGATGCGCAAGCACCCGGCGGCCAAGATCACGAATATCAGCCGCTCGCTCGCGTAGGTAGTTGTCGTCTACCCGCTCCAGATACTGGACGTGACGACGCACTACATCGGCCAGAGCGCCTGGTGCCCACTGGCCTTCGCGAATGCGTTTTTCCACTTCATCAGCCAGCGCGGCTTCGCCGAGCATCTGCTGATAAACATCGAACAGCGCCAGCTCTTGAGCAGAAATCCTGCTTGCCAAACGTTCGGCCGCGGCACGAATTTCGTTGCGGGTTTTGCCAATGGCTTCTTTGAGGCGGGCGACCTCATAATCCTGATCGCGGGGTATCAGATCCGGCACGCTGTTTAAATCCGCGGGCGGGGTAATCACCACTGCTTCCCCCATGGCCATGCCAGGCGAGGCAGCAACGCCTTTAAACATTGCCTGCCCTCCGGCAAGCGCCGGGCGCAGCAGGTTGCCCGTGGCTAAAGCATGCGCCAGCACACCAGCCAACTGCGCGGCCATGGTGACCAGAAAGGCTTCGTCCTCATCGTCGTAGCGGCGCTTTTCGGCTTGCTGAACCACCAATACGCCCAGCATGTGGCGCTGATGAATAATCGGCACACCCAAAAAGCTGGAGTAGCGCTCTTCACCGGTGGCTTCAAAGTAGCGGAATTGCGGGTGGGTCTGGGCATCTTCGAGGTTAAGCGGCTCGCTGCGTTTGGCCACCAAGCCCACCAGGCCTTCACCTAACGGCAGTACTACGCGCCCTACGGCTTGAGTGCGCAGACCAATGGTCTCCATCAATACCAGCGATTCAAGCTCCTTGTCGTAAAGGTAGAAGGAGCACACATCAGTCTGCATCGCTTTACGAATTCGGCGTACCATCGTGGACAGCGCGGCGTCGAGGGTGCGCGCGCCGTTCACTTCCTGAATCACCCGACGCAACACCTCAAGCATGGACGTTGTACTTTTCACTATTATTTGCCTCGCTGAGGAATTTTCTGGCAGACTGCTGCCGCCCTACCCTGGGCAGCGGCCAATCGCCCTAATCGTCATCCTGTGCCAGACGCTGAACGCGGGGAGACAACTCCCGCAGCGCGCGCCGATATACCTCTCGTTTAAAAGGCACTACCTGCCCTAGCGGGTACCAGTAGCTCACCCAACGCCACCCATCAAACTCGGGGGTTGGGGTTGCCGTCATACAGATCTGGCTTTCCTGGCAACGGATTTTAAGTAAAAACCACTTCTGCTTCTGGCCTATACAGACCGGACGCGAATGTGTGCGAATCATACGTCGTGGCAGACGGTAGCGTAGCCAGCCCCGGGTGCAGGCAACAATATCAACATCGTCGGCGGTTAGGCCGATCTCTTCGTAAAGTTCACGAAAAAGTGCTTGTTGTGGCGTCTCGCTTGCATTGATGCCCCCCTGGGGAAATTGCCACGCATTTTGTCCTACCCGACGCGCCCAAAGCAGCTGCCCCTGGCTATTGGCAATGATGATGCCAACATTGGGGCGAAAGCCGTCAGCGTCGATCACGGACATCACCTTAATAAATTTTCAGTTGTCCCCATTTTTCCACAAGGGTGACAAGCGTATCAATACAATATAACGCTAAGTGATGAATGGTTGCGTATCAGCATGGAGCGAAGAACGTGCGTTGGTGGGAATGACATGGCGACTCTGCGATAATCCGCGTCCGCTATTTGCCTAACTAGCGTCTTTGAGCACTAACGACTGTCTACTATCCACTGACTAAAAAAGGGGAGCGCCGTGAGTCTGGCCATATTCGATTTGGATAATACGCTGCTATCCATCGACAGCGATCATGCCTGGGGCGAGTTTTTACTCGAACAAGGGGCAGTCGACCCGGTTGCCTACCGGGAAGCCAATGAGCGCTTCATGGCTGATTACAACGCGGGCACCCTGGATATGGCTGCTTTTTTGGAGATGGCGCTTAAACCGCTGGCTGATAATTCGCCGGAACAGCTTTCAGCGTGGCACCAGCAGTTCATGGCCAGCAAGATCGAACCCAATATTCTGCCCAAAGCCGAAGAGCTTCTGGCACGCCACCGCACCAAAGGCGACACGCTGCTGATTATTACCGCCACCAACCGCTTTATTACCGCCCCAATTGCCGAGCGTTTGGGGGTCGATCACTTAATCGCGGTGAACCCGGAGGTCAAAGAGGGCCGCTACACGGGGCGCGTTTCGGGCATTCCCAGCTACCGCGAAGGCAAAGTCACCCGCTTAGAAAAGTGGCTGGAAGATCAAGACCTGACCATGGAAGGCGCGTGGTTCTACAGCGACTCGCACAATGATTTGCCGCTGTTAGAAATAGTCGAGCACCCCGTCGCCGTCGACCCCGACGACACCCTGCGCGAAATCGCCAAAGAACGCCAATGGCGGATTATGAGTTTGCGGGATTAGGTTGTGTGAGTCGTGAGTCGTGAGTCGTGAGTCGTGAGTCGTGAATCGTGAATCGTGAATCGTGAATCGTGAATCGTGAATCGTGAATCGTGAATCGTGAATCGTGAATCGTGAATCGTGAATCGTGAATCGTCAGGAGTATAGGTCTCGTAGCGCGTGGTAACGAGCAACCGAGGCACTTGAGGATGACGGCGGGATGACGCCCAGTGGTACCCCACACCAACCCCGGCACCGCTTCGCGCTGCTTTCGCGGGTGCGCTGACGCTTACCACGCGCTACTAAATCTCGCAGGCACATGCAGGTGGGGATTCCAAGGACGTGTGCACGTTATGTAAATGGCTGTGGCACGTCATCATGCCACCGAAATCGAGTGATTGTCGTAGCGCGTGGTAACGAGAAAGCGAGTTCAGCGAGCGTTTCGAGGCACCCGCGGGAGGCGGCGGAACGACGCCCAAGAGCACCGCACGCGCCCTGGTATCAATAATTGCCACACGCAGGTAAATATTTAACGGCTTAGGAGAGTATCAAGCGAAATCACATTGCCAGCATGTTTATCTGCTAACTTAACGTCATCTGTGACCAACGTTGCTGCTGCTACAGATGCGGAAGCAGAGATAATACTATCCGGCAGTTTCATTTGAGTACTTCGTCGTACCTTGATGGTTTCGTTTTTGATCTGATGATCCAGTTCCACTCTTGTTAGCTGGGCCAATATCACCTTAATCGCCTGCTCGTCCTCTGGGAGCAAACCGGGAAAGGCCAGAAGCTCAAGCTCAGTGATGACAGAAAAGGCGTAATGGGCAGCTGGCAGACACAACTGACGTTCAATGGCATTAATGAAGACATTGGTATCGAGGAGATAGCTACCACTCATCCCGCAAATTCCTTTGGTATTCGACGCCGTCATGTGCTGTCAGAGACGGAGCTTTCACAGAGGTAAAATCTATTCCAACTTGCTTAACGGAGGGGTTCTCCTCCTCCTTTGTATTCTCATACAAAACAACGATTCGGGCATGTCTGTTCTTTAAATGCGCATATTCATCGGGGATTTTAACTACCCCATTCTGAATATCTGCCTCAAATTCAATCGCATGCATTTCAATCCCCCTTACAAATAAATAGCTTACCTCGCCATTTGACACTCTTTCTGTCAAAAATTCGAGTCACTAACGAACGGACTTATAATCCCGGCACCGCTCCGCGCTGCTTTCGCGGGTGCGCTTCGCTTACCACGCGCTACTAAATCTCGCAGGCACATGAAGGTGGGGATTCCAAGAGCGTGTGTACGCTATGCAAATGGCCGTGGCACCCCACACCAACCTCGGCACCGTTTCATGCTGCTAAATCTCACCCAACAAAAAACCCCACAAGCTAAGCTTGCGGGGTTTGGCGTTAACTGGCGCTAGTGTAAAAGCGTCAGCGGGCGCGTTTAGCCGAGCAGGTGCTCGACTGCTGCACGCTCTTCGCGCAGTTCTTTCTCGGTGGCTTTCATCTTCTCTTGGCTGAATTCGTCAATTTCGAAGCCTTGAACGATTTCATACTTGCCACCCTGGCAACGTACCGGGTAGGAGTAGATGATGCCTTCGTCGATGCCGTAGCTGCCGTCAGACGGAATTGCCATGCTGACGATGCCTTTGGAACCCAGCGCCCAGTCGTGCATATGGTCGATGGCGGAAGAGGCAGCAGAAGCGGCAGAAGAAGCGCCACGTGCTTTGATGATCGCCGCGCCGCGCTGCTGCACGGTGGGGATAAAGTCGTTTTCGTACCAATCGCGCTCAACCAGATCGAACGCTGCTTTGCCGTCGACTTTGCACTGAGCCAGATCCGGGTACTGGGTGGCACTGTGGTTGCCCCAGATGATCATGTTTTCAACGTCAGTGACATGCTTACCGGTTTTCTGTGCCAGCTGGGTCAGGGCACGGTTGTGATCCAAACGCGTCATGGCGGTGAACTGACCTGCGTCCAGGTCCGGCGCGTTGCAGGAAGCAATCAGCGCGTTGGTGTTGGCCGGGTTACCGACGACCAGCACTTTCACATCACGGCTGGCGTGATCGTTCAATGCTTTACCTTGAACGGAGAAGATCGCTGCGTTGGCTTCCAGCAGGTCTTTACGCTCCATGCCTGGGCCACGCGGACGTGCGCCAACCAGCAAGGCGAAATCAGCGTCTTTGAACGCTACGTTCGGGTCATCGGTGGCAACGATGTCTTGTACCAGCGGGAAGGCACAGTCGTTGACTTCCATTACCACGCCGTTCAGGGCGTCCATTGCCTGGGGAATTTCCAGAAGCTGGAGAATGACAGGCTGATCCGGCCCCAACATGTCGCCAGCGGCGATGCGGAAAATAAGAGAGTAGCTGATCTGACCGGCGCCGCCGGTAATCGCAATACGTACTGGATCTTTCATCATTGCTCCTTGATTGGTTCGCCTAGGGATGGTTCTCGCCTGAGGAGTGGCTTAACAGAACTCAAGACGCAAAGATGGTATGCCCAGCCGGGGAAAAACTCAATCAGACATGAGACTACAACCCATTTACCAACCTTGCTATACGCTCAATGGCTTGCTACTCGCTGAAAAGGCTGAGTTGCGCTATGGTATCTTCGGCTTTATGGCCTCCTTTCTTGTTTTGCTAAGGACATGGATGCTCCATGCGAAAAATTCCGTTTTCTTATGCCTTGGCTAGCCTACTGGTGCTGGCGCTAGTGATATGGCTCGCTTTTGGTAATTTTCAGCGCTTTCAAACCACGCCCCCAGACGCCCCTGCGCGCAGCGAAGCAGGTTCGCGGGTTGAAATTGTCGTGCAGCAGAGCACGCCGTTTATTCCTCAGCAAATCGTCCAGGGCCAACTGACGGCAGAGCGCGAAACCACCCTGCGCGCCAACGTCGCAAGCTTTGTGGCTGAGAAGCCGGTCGCGCAAGGTAGCCGCGTTGCGGCGGGCGATACGCTACTGGTGCTGGATAATGACGCTCTGCCCGAGCAGCTACAGCAGGCCCGAGATGAACTAGCCGTGGCCGAGGCGGAGTATGCCGGGGCTCGCAACCTGCGCCAGCGGGAGCTGATTTCCCAGCCCGAGTTACTGCGCCTGCAGAGCGCACTAAGCGCCAGCGCTGCTTCCGTGGCGCAACTGCAGAAGCAACTGGACGACAGCCGACCCACCGCACCTTTCGATGGTGTGCTGAACCGCGTTCAGGTGGAACTAGGCGACCTATTACAGCCCGGTGAAGAGTGGGGCCAACTGGTCGATGACCGCCGTTTGAAAGGTGCGGCCTGGGTTTCTCAGCAGCAAGTGGGCGATTTAAGCGAGGGGTTACCGGTCACCGCGCGGCTACTCAATGGCGACCACCTCGAAGGTGAGCTGACCTTTGTTAGTCACCGCGCTGAAGAGGCCACTCGCAGCTTTTATATCGAAGCCACGCTGGATAACCCGGCCGGTAAACGCTTAGCAGGCGGCAGTGCGGAGCTGACCATTACGCTGCCACCCCGCCAGGTGCATACCCTTTCGCCTGCGCTGCTGAGTTTGAATAGCGAAGGCCAACTGGCGGTCAAGCACCTGGATGAGAACGACACAGTACAGCAGACCACCGTGGAGCTGGTGAGTGCCGATACGCAGCACGCCTACGTGACTGGCCTACCCGACCCGCTACGCCTGATCACGTTGGGCGCTGGCATGGTAGATATCGGTGAGACAGTGACCCCGGTGCCTGTTGAAGAGGCGATTATTTCACAGCCGGCGGAACAGGATAGCGTTCATGCGCCAGTTGATTAATGCGGCGCTAGCCCACACCCGCACGACATTACTGCTGTTGGTGAGTCTTCTATTGGCGGGCATCACTGCCTGGCAGATGATTCCTAAAGAAGCTAACCCCGACGTCACCATTCCGATGATTTATGTCTCGCTGACACTGGAGGGGGTGAGCCCCGAGGATGGCGAGCGGCTGTTGATCCGCCCCATGGAGCAGGAACTGCGTGGCATTGAAGGGTTGCGCAAGTTCACCGCCCAATCCAGCGAGGGGCATGGCTCGATTACTCTGGAATTCGACCCCGGCTTTGATCCCGACACCGCGCTAACCGATGTACGTGACCGGGTGGATATTGCCCGCAGCGAACTACCTTCCGAGGCCGATGAGCCGCGGGTGATGGAGGTCAACGTCTCGGAGTTTCCGGTGTTGACCATTGGCCTCTCCGGGCAGTTGGATACCCGTGAGCGCATGACGATTGCCCGACGCTTGCAGGAGGAGATCGAAGGTATTGCCGATGTGCTGGAAGTCGATATTGCCGGTGAGCGGGAAGACTTGCTGGAGATCGTCGTTGATCCTTTGGTACTGGAGAGCTACGGCGTTGATTTTGACACGCTATTTAATCAGGTATCGCGCAATAACCGCTTGGTGGCAGCGGGCAGTTTGGATACCGGCGCGGGGCGCCTGGCGCTGAAAGTCCCCGGTATTATCGAGTCCCTTGACGATGTTATGAATATGCCGGTCAAGGTCGATGAGGATCGTGTGGTCACCTTTGGCGATGTGGCCTGGATCAACCCTACCTATAAAGACCCCGAAGGCTTTGCCCGCATCGATGGCCAACCAGCGGTGGTGCTGGAAGTTTCCAAACGCGCCGGGGCGAATATCATCGCCACCATTGGCGCGGTGCGTGACCGCTTAGCCGATGCAGATGACTTACTTCCCGAGCAGTTGCGTTTCACCACTATTCTGGATGAGTCGACCACCGTTGAGAATATGCTTTCCGAGCTGCTCAACAACGTACTGACCGCCGTGGTGCTAGTGCTGATTGTAGTGGTGGCGGTGATGGGCTGGCGCATGGCGCTGCTGGTGGGGCTTACCATTCCCGGCGCCTTCTTAACCGGCATTCTGCTGGTATGGGCGTTTGGTTTTACGCTCAATATCGTGGTGCTGTTTGCGCTGATCCTGGTGGCGGGCATGCTGGTGGATGGCGCTATCGTGGTCAGTGAGCTTGCCGACCGTCATCTGCGCGATGGCCAAACGCCTCATCAGGCGTGGCTCAACGCTGCTTCAAGAATGAGCTGGCCGGTGATTGCCTCTACGGCCACTACGTTGGCGGTCTTTATTCCCCTGCTGTTCTGGCCTGGCGTGGTCGGTCAGTTTATGAAGTACCTGCCCGCCACGGTAATTTTGTGCCTGCTGGCATCGCTGGCCATGGCGTTGGTGTTCTTACCTACTCTTGGGCGCCTGTTTACGCGTACCACCGCAACGACGACAGACGCTAACCCTGATGAGGCGACGACTTCCTTTGGGCGTGGCTATCGCCACCTGCTGGCAAGGCTACTTATGCACCCTGCCTGGGTACTGCTGGTGACCGTATTGTTAATGGCGCTGCTGTATACCGGCTATGCGCGCTTTAACCACGGTGTCGACTTTTTCCCAGCCGTAGAGCCTGACAGCGCCCAGGTGTTGGTGCGCGCACGAGGCGACTTTTCCGCCGTGGAGACCGACGCCATTGTGCAACGGGTGGAAGCCAAACTATCCGGCATGAGTGAAGTGCGAGCGCTGTATGCACGCTCCTTTGCAGTGCCTAACCAGCAGATGGGCAACGACGTGATTGGCATGCTGCAGTTCCAGTTTATCGACTGGCATGAACGTCGCCCTGCCCAGGCCATTTTGGACGACATGGCCGAGCGTGCCGGGGATATTCCCGGCATTACGCTAGAGTTTCAGGAGCAGGAGATGGGCCCCGGTGGCGGCAAGCCAATTGTGCTTGAAGTGAGCGCCACGAATCCTGACGTCGCCGATGCAGGCGTTAACCAGATAACCCAACTAATGCGCGAGCTGAGTGGCTTTACCGACATTGAGGATAACCGCAGCCTTCCGGGCGTGGAGTGGCAGGTTAACGTGGATCGCGAAGCGGCGGCGCGCATGGGTACCGATGTAACGACCATTGGAAGCGCGGTGCAACTGCTGACGACCGGCCTTCAGGTGGCTAGCTATCGCCCGCCGGAAGTCAGCGATGAAGTGGATATCCGCGTGCGTCTGCCGCAAAACTGGCGTTCGCTGGATCAGCTTGAGCGCTTGACCATCAACACTCAGCGGGGCCAAGTGCCGATCTCGAATTTTGTGACTCTGGAACCGGCGCCGAAGGTCGGCACCCTTAATCGCATCAATGGTCGCCGGGCGATTACCATTGAGGCTGACTTAGCACCGGGCTATCTCGCTGATGAGCGCCTAACTGCCCTGCTAGCCGCAAGCAGCGGCAGTTTGCCTGATGGCCTGATGGTCAACGTGGCGGGTGAGCAGGAGGACCAGCAGGAGTCGATGCAGTTCTTAGCCAGTGCCTTCTTGATTGCTATCGGTTTGATGGCGCTGATTCTGGTCACCCAGTTCAATAGCTTTTATCAAGCGGGGTTGGTGCTCTCGGCGATTGTGTTCTCCACCGCGGGTGTGCTCATGGGCCTACTGATTACCGGCCAGGCGTTTGGCATTGTCATGGTGGGGATGGGCGTGATTGCTCTGGCGGGTATCGTGGTCAATAACAACATTGTTTTGATCGATACCTACAACGAACTGCGCGGCCAGGGTATGACACCCGGCGAAGCCGCCCTTGAAGCGGGCTGTTTACGCCTACGCCCTGTGCTGTTAACGGCGATTACCACGGTATTGGGGCTCATGCCGATGGTGCTGGGGATCAATGTAGACCTGTTCACCCCTGCCCTGGGCTTTAATGCGCCCTCCGCCCAGTGGTGGACGCAGATGTCGAGCGCCATAGCCGGCGGCCTCACCTTCGCCACCGCGCTAACACTGCTGCTTACGCCGTGTATGTTGGTGATTGGGGGTAAATTACGGCGCAGGGGGTGAGGGGTGAGGGGTGAATCGATTATGAGGTATTGGGCGCCCGCCGTTTTATATGCATGCGTGATTTAGTAGCGCGTGGTAAGCGAAGCGCACCCGCGGGAGCAGCGCGAGAAGCGGTGCCGGGGTTGAAGCGGGATTACCATGGAGCAAAAGCGCCGCATAGCGGCGCCTGTCTAATGGAAGGTCTTACTTAAGCGGGGGCTTTGGTGTGCTGCGGGCTGTGTGCGGCGTGTAAGCGCGCGATCAATTGGTCTTCTAGCGCGAAGCGTTCGGTAAGGCCACGGGCTAAGCGGTCGATCCAGGCAGGTAGGCGGGCGATGTTTTGCTCGCAGCTAAGCGTGGAGCCAAAATCGGTATCGAACTCCAACACCATCTCGGTGGACATTTCTAAACGCTCGAGCAACTTCTCCGCGATGACGAGCGCTCCCTCGTCGCTAAAGGCCCGTGCCTCTTCCGAGAGCTGGGGGTAAATCTCAAAGTGACCGGCGCTGATGTAATCCATCAGCTTTTCACTAAACGTATCGATAGGCGCTTTGCTCACTGCTTCCAATTCAGCATCACACGCTTCTTTTAGCTCAATAAAGCTGATCAATAGCTGACGGCGCTGATCCAGCCAGCGGTCAATCAGGGAATGCACGCCTCCCCAGCGCTCCAGGGCATTTTTGCAATCTTCGAGCATGGGGCTTTCTCCTTAAAGTCACCTTTAACTGCTATTAACAACTACTATCAAACGCTCAGATCAAATAATAGGCTTAGAGTCGCGCCTCCCACTACCTCTGTCAATCCCAGCAAGTACGGTTTCCATGGTACTAAAAGTTCACTGCCCATAACGCTTTCTTCTATGGCTGATAACCAGCGCTCTCAAGCGGCAGCCCCTGCCATATTCCTGCATCTATTTATGCTCTCATCTTCCGGCCACCATTGCGAGCACAGCCGCATGAGGGCTTTAAACGCTCGCACGCCTACTCACAGAAAAATACTTTAAGCTTAAAAAGTTTATGCTTGAATTTTATAGAGTCCTCTCCTATCTTCAGGAAAGAGAGTGTTTTCCGTGGAGAATAAAAATGAGAATCGCCTGCCTGGGTGGAGGGCCTGCTGGCCTCTATTTCGCTATCAGCATGAAGCTACACGATCCCTCCCATGAGGTCGTGGTGATTGAGCGCAATCGTGCAGACGATACCTTCGGCTGGGGCGTGGTGCTGTCAGACGAAACCCTCGACAACCTGGCGGCCAACGACCCGGCCAGTGCAGAGCGAATTCGCGAGCATTTCGCCTATTGGGATGATATTGCGGTCGTTCATAAAGGCGCCAAAACCGTCTCTACAGGCCACGGATTTTGCGGCATTGGGCGCCGCCAACTACTGATTCTGCTACAGGAACGCGCTCGCGAGCTCGGCGTGGAGATGCGCTTTGAAACCGATATAACAGAAGCCTCCATTGAGCAGTACCGGCGTGAGTATGACTTGGTCCTGGCCGCCGATGGCCTTAACTCCCGCACCCGCCAAACCTACGCCGATCACTTCAAGCCCGACATTGATGTACGAGCGTGCAAGTTCGTTTGGCTGGGTACCCATCAAACCTTCAACGATGCTTTCACCTTTATTTTCGAAAAGACCGAGCATGGCTGGGTGTGGGCTCACGCTTATCAGTTTGATAAGGATACGGCGACCTTTATTGTCGAGTGCAGTGAGGCCACTTGGCAGGCGTTTGGCTTTGGCGAAATGAACCAGCAGGAGTCGATTGCAGTCTGCGAGCGCATCTTTGCCAAGCATCTCGACGGCCACGCGCTGATGACCAATGCCAACCATATACGCGGCTCCGCCTGGATCAATTTTCCACGGGTACTCTGCGAACGCTGGAGCTATGAGAACGTAGTTTTGATGGGTGACGCCGCCGCCACCGCACACTTTTCAATTGGCTCCGGCTCCAAGCTCGCACTGGAGAGTGCCATTGCACTGGCTAATTACTTGCACAGCGAAAGCAGCATGGCAGCTGCCGTTGCTCGCTATGAAGAGGATCGCCGCTTCGAAGTGCTGCGCCTACAGTCAGCCGCGCGCAACTCCACCGAGTGGTTTGAGCAGGTGGAGCGCTACCTGGATCTCGACCCGGTGCAGTTCAACTACTCGCTATTGACCCGCTCCCAGCGCATCAGTCACGAAAACCTGCGGGTACGCGACCCACAGTGGCTAGAAAGTGCAGAGCGCTGGTTCCAAACCCAGGCGGGCAACGCTGGCAGCGCCCGTGCACCGATGTTTGCGCCTTATCAACTACGCGATATGACGCTGGTTAATCGCGTGGTGGTCTCCCCCATGGCGCAGTATAAAGCCGTCGATGGCTGCCCTACCGATTGGCACTTTAGCCACTATGCCGAGCGAGCCAAGGGTGGCGCAGGCCTGGTATATACAGAGATGACCTGCGTCAGCCCCAGTGGGCGAATCACCCCCGGCTGCCCAGGCTTGTACGCGCCCGAACATGAAGTGGCGTGGAAGCGTCTTTGCGATTTCGTGCACACGGAAACCCAGGCCAAGCTATGCGCCCAAATCGGCCATTCAGGAGCAAAGGGCTCTACTCAGTTGGGCTGGCAAGAGATGGATGCCCCGCTTACGGATGGCAATTGGCCAATATTGGCAGCTTCAGCACAGCCCTGGTCAGCGCGTAACCAAGTGCCCAAGGCAATGGATTGCGATGATATGGATCGGGTGCGCGATGAGTTTGTCAGTGCGGCGCAGATGGCCGATCGCGCGGGTTTTGACATGATCGAGGTCCACGCCGCCCACGGCTACCTGCTCTCTTCGTTTATCACGCCATTAACCAACCATCGTGACGATGAGTACGGCGGCTCGCTGGATAACCGGCTGCGCTACCCGCTTGAAGTGATCAACGCCGTGCGCCGCGTTTGGCCTGCCCATAAGCCGCTTTCGGTGCGTATTTCTGCCAACGACTGGTGCGGCGATGAAGGCATCACCCCAGACGATGCGGTGGAGATCGCCAAACGGTTGCGCGATGCGGAGGTGGATATTGTCGATGTCTCTGCCGGACAAACCTCGACCCAGGCAAAGCCGGTCTATGGACGTATGTTCCAAACGCCCTTCTCTGACCGGATTCGTAACGAGACGCCTATCGCCACCATGTCGGTGGGCAATATCTATCAGGCCGACCATGTGAACTCGATCCTGATGGCCGGACGCGCCGACTTAGTCTGTATCGCCCGCCCTCATCTCGCCGATCCTTACTGGCTGCTGCACGTTGCTGCGGGGTTGGGTGATAGTGAGGTGGAGTGGCCAGCACCCTACCGGGCAGGCGCCGATCAGCTACAGCGCTTGGCTGAACGTGGCGAGGGTTGGGTATGAGCCAATCCGATAGAAACTCGGCAGCGAACAGCCTGGCAGGCAAGCGGGCGGTGATTACCGGCGGCGGCAGCGGTATCGGTGCCGATATGGCCCTGGCCTTTGCCCAGGCGGGCGCCGAGGTCACGATTACCGGCCGCCGTGAGGCAGCCCTTCAAGCCGTTGCCGAGCAGCATGATGGCATTCGTACCGCCGTGGTCGATGTCACCGACGAAGCCGCCATGGTGACGCTCTTCGAGAAGATCGGCAATGTGGATATCGTTATTGCCAACGCCGGGGCGGCAGAGAGCGCGCCGTTCGCCAAGACCTCTTTCGGGCAGTGGCAACGTATGTTGAATGTAAACCTTAGCGGAGTGTTTCTGACCCTGCGTGAGGGTTTTAAGCAGTTGAACGACGGCGGGCGCCTTATCGCCGTTGCCTCCACCGCGGGCCTGAAAGGTTACGCCTATGTGGGTGCTTACTGTGCGGCCAAACACGGCGTGGTGGGGCTGGTGCGTTCACTGGCGGCTGAAACCGCCACTCGCGATATGACCGTTAATGCGCTCTGCCCAGGTTTTACCGACACGCCGTTACTGGCCGCCAGCGTGGAGAATATTGTGACCAAAACAGGCCAATCCGCCGAACAGGCCACCGCGCATTTTCAATCTACCAACCCTACAGGGCGATTAGTCACTCCTGCAGAGGTCACCGCGACGGCTCTATGGCTATGCGGGCCTAACAGTGGCGCAATCAACGGCCAGGCGATTTCCATCTCAGGGGGTGAAGTATGACGACAGAAAGCTTAAGCAAGGAGCGCCTGCGCTTATGGCTGCGCATGCTGCGGGTTACCCGTCAGGTGGAGTCCGAGCTGCGCGAACGGCTGCGAACCGAGCACGACTCTACACTGCCGCGTTTTGATGTGATGGCCGCGCTATATGCCGCTGAGGAGGGCCTGAAAATGAACGAGCTCTCCAAGCGGCTGCGGGTTTCCAACGGCAACGTCACCGGCATTATTGACCGCTTGGTGGAGGATGGCGCCGTGGAACGTATTGCTATTGAGGGCGACCGGCGCGCCACGCGGGTCTGCCTGACCAGCGCTGGCCGCGAAAGCTTCGGGGCCATGGCCGTTGAGCATGAACGCTGGATCAATGCGCTATTTGAGGGTGTGACTGAAGAGGACGCCCACCACATAGGCGAGTTGCTGCATCGTTTACCGACTGCTCCTCACGATGCCTCCTTATCTTAACGACGGCGACTCCGATTAATCACTGACAGGCGAGAACAACAATATGAAGAGCATGGCTGACCTGGCCCCCGAGCACTTTATTTGGGAAATGAGTGGTGATGTCGCCGTTATCCGGTTGAATCGCCCAGAGCGCAAGAACCCGCTGACATTCGAGAGCTACGCCGAGCTGCGCGATACCTTCCGTGACTTGGCCTATGCATCCGATGTGCATGCCGTGGTGTTTACCTCCAACGGCGAGAACTTCTGCTCCGGCGGCGACGTACATGAAATCATCGGCCCCCTAGTGGGCAAGGATATGAAGGGACTGCTCGAGTTCACCCGCATGACCGGTGACCTGGTCAAGGCCATGCTGAACTGCGGCAAACCGATCATTGCCGCCGTCGATGGCATCTGCGTTGGCGCGGGGGCGATTATTGCTATGTCCTCGGATATTCGTTTTGCCACCCCCCGCGCCAGCACGGCGTTTCTGTTTACCCGTGTGGGACTGGCGGGCTGTGACATGGGCGCCTGCGCAATTCTACCGCGCATTATCGGCCAGGGCCGCGCCGCCGATCTACTCTACAGCGGCCGTAGCATGAGTGCCGAGGAAGGCCTCCAGTGGGGCTTTTACAACCGAGTGGTCGAACCAGACGCCCTGGAAGAAGACGCCATTGCTTACGCCACCCGCCTGGCTCAGGGCCCCACCTTCGGCCACAGCATTACCAAAACCCAGCTAAACCAGGAGTGGTCGATGAGCCTGGAGCAGGCCATCGAATCGGAAGCCCAGGCCCAGGCGATTTGCATGCAGACCAACGATTTCGAACGCGCCTACCACGCCTTCGTAGCCAAGCAAAAACCTGAGTTCAAGGGGGACTGATGAGCGACAAGAGCTTTCTAGCGTGGCCCTTTTTCGAGGCCAGACACCGCGAACTTTCCGAGCAGCTCGAAGCGTGGTGCCGCACTGAACTACCCCGCGACCACAGCGATGTGGATGCGACCTGCATTCAACTGGTACGCGATTTAGGCAAAGCTGGGGTTCTGGAAGGCACGGCGGGCGAGCATATCGATGTGCGCAGCCTGTGCCTAATCCGTGAAACCCTGGCCCGCCATGATGGCCTGGCCGATTTTTCGTTTGCCATGCAGGGGCTGGGAACCGGTGCGATCAGCCTATATGGCAGCGATGAACAGAAGCAGTGGCTGGACAGAACCCGGCGTGGTGAAGCAATTTCCGCGTTTGCCCTGAGCGAGCCTCGCTCGGGCTCTGATGTGGCCCAGTTGGATACCACCGCTGAGCGCGAGGGCGATAGCTACCGTTTGAATGGCGAAAAGACCTGGATCTCCAACGGTGGTATTGCCGATATCTACACAGTCTTTGCCCGCACCGGTGAAGGTCCCGGCGCCAAAGGGCTTTCAGCCTTTTTAGTGCCTGCCGACACACCCGGATTGGAGATTCGTGAGCGCCTGGAGTCGGTGGCGCCTCACCCGCTGGCACGGCTGGGCTTCAACGATATGGTGCTGCCTGCCAGCGCGCTGATCGGCAAGCCTGGGCAAGGCTTTCGGATCGCCATGTCGGTGCTGGACGTTTTCCGCTCCACGGTTGGCGCGGCAGCCCTGGGCTTCGCCCGCCGGGCACTGGAAGAGTCGCTCTCCCGCAGCCGCTCCCGGGAGCTGTTTGGCGCCACCCTCTCCGACTTACAGATGGTGCAGGGCCACTTGGCTGATATGGCGCTAAACGTGGATGCCTCCGCCCTGCTGGTTTACCGCGCTGCCTGGACGAAAGATCAAGGTGCTGAGCGGGTGACCCGTGAAGCGGCAATGGCCAAGCTATTTGCCACCGACCAGGCCCAGCAGGTGATTGACCAGGCAGTACAACTTCACGGCGGCGACGGCGTTCGCAAAGGCCATATTATCGAAAGTCTCTACCGGGAAATCCGCGCGCTGCGAATTTATGAAGGCGCTTCAGATGTACAAAAAGTAGTCATTGCCCGCAGCATGCTCGCGGAAGAGTAAATAGCAAAAAACCGTACAGTAGCTCTCAAAAACAATAAAACACAACGCCAGACACCGTATCCCTGCCCGCGCTTCCTTTGAGCCGTGGGCAGGAATAAACAACGACACCAAATACGGAGGTTGGTCATGTACATCCAGTCGGCTCATGCTGATACTTTTGCGCGGGATAACCTGCCACCCACTGATTGTCAGCCTGAGTTCCTGCTCGGGGGCTACCATTATCCCCAACGACTTAACGCGGGCGTTGAGCTCTGCGATCGACTGCTCGACCAGGGTCACGGTGAACGAATTGCCTTAGCGGGCAATGGCCGTCGTCGCACCTATCAAGAGCTCACTGAGTGGACCAACCGCCTTGCCCACGTGCTGGTCGAAGACCTGGGCGTGGTTCCCGGCCAGCGGGTATTGATCCGTTCCGCCAACAACCCGGCCATGGTGGCCTGTTGGCTGGCCGCCACCAAGGCGGGGGCCGTGGTGGTCAACACCATGCCGATGCTACGCACCAAAGAGCTATGCCAGGTAATCGATAAAGCGGAAATCAGCCTAGCCCTGTGCGATACCCGCCTGCTCGATGAACTGGTTGAGTGCCAACAACACAGCCCGGTGCTCAAACGTGTGGTTGGCTTTGATGGCACGGCTAACCACGACGCCGAGCTTGACCGTTTAGCGCTGGGCAAACCCGCCACCTTTGAAGCGGTGGATACCGCCGCCGACGATGTGGCGCTGCTGGGGTTTACCTCTGGTACTACCGGCTCACCCAAAGCCACTATGCACTTTCACCGCGACCTGCTGGTCATTGCCGACGGCTACGCCAAGGAAGTCCTACAGGTAACGCCGGAGGACGTGTTCGTCGGTTCGCCGCCGCTGGCATTTACCTTTGGCCTGGGCGGGCTGGCCATTTTCCCGCTGCGCTTCGGCGCCACCGCCGTACTACTCGAACACGCCTCCCCGCCCAATATGATGGACATTATCCGCGAGTATCAGGCCACGGTGGTCTTCACCGCACCGACGGCCTACCGGGCGATGCTCTCAGCACCTACTCGCCATGAGGATTTGAGCAGCCTGCGCGTGGCGGTTTCCGCTGGCGAAACCCTGCCCGCACCGATTTATCATGACTGGATCAAGCAAACCGGCACACCGATTCTCGACGGCATCGGCGCAACTGAAATGCTGCATATCTTTATCTCTAATCACCTGAATGACCATCGCCCCAGCTGCACCGGCAAACCGGTGACCGGTTACGAGGCACGAATCGTTGATGACGAGATGAATGATGTCCCTCGCGGCACGGTCGGCAAACTGGCCGTGCGCGGCCCTACCGGCTGCCGCTACCTGGCCGACAAGCGCCAGCAAAAGTATGTAAAGGCGGGCTGGAATATCACCGGTGATGCGTTTTACCAGGACGAGGAGGGCTACTTCCACTTCGCCGCTCGCAACGACGATATGATCGTCTCGGCGGGCTATAACATCGCAGGCCCCGAGGTGGAAGCAGCCCTGCTGGCCCACCCCGCCGTGAAAGAGTGCGCAGTGATAGGTGCCCCTAGCCAGGAGCGTGGCCAAATTGTCGAGGCTTTTGTTGTTCTAAACGATGGTTTTCAGCAAGATGAAGAATGTCAGCAAATGTTGCAGGACTTCGTGAAGCAGACCATCGCGCCGTATAAGTACCCTCGCTCCATACGATTTATCGAGGCACTACCTAAAACATCCACGGGTAAGGTTCAGCGCTTTCGGCTGAGCCAAGAACATTACCCGAGTGCTGGCTCTCCTGGCATCAATGTGAATAGCACTAACATCAATAGCACCAACACCAACGCATGACCCTCTAAGCAATAAACGATTAAAAAATGAGGAATGATCCATGAAAATGATATCCCGCTTTGGCCTAGGCTTACTGCTCTCCTCCAGCCTGGTAACCACTGCTCACGCTGATGACGTTAAAATTGGCATGATCACCACCCTTTCAGGCGGCGGTTCGCACCTGGGCGTGGACGTTCGCGATGGCTTCATGCTGGCCCTTGAGCAGTCGGGCCGCGACGACGTGGAAGTGCTGATTCAGGATGATGCGAGACGCCCCGACCTGGCGCGTACGCTGGCCAATGAGTTTATGCAGCGTGATGAGGTCGATATTCTTACCGGCATTATCTGGTCAAACCTGGCAATGGCGGTCGTTCCTTCGGTGGTACGCCAGGGCACCTTCTACCTGTCACCTAATGCCGGGCCCTCCGATTTAGCAGGGCGCATGTGCCACGAGAACTACTTCAACGTCGCTTACCAGAACGACAACCTGCACGGCGCCATGGGCGCGTACATGCGTGAAGAGGGGTATGAGCGCCCCATCATCATGGCGCCCAACTACCCTGCTGGCACCGATGCACTGGCAGGCTTCAAACACCTTTATGAGGGTGAGGTCGTTGGCGAGCTTTACACCCAAATGGGCCAAACCGACTACGCGGCTGAAATTGCCCAGATTCGCGATAGCGATGCCGACAGCCTGTTCTTCTTCCTGCCCGGCGGTATGGGCATCTCGTTTATGAAGCAGTGGGAAAGCTCCGGTGTCGATATGCCGATCTTTGGCGCCGCCTTCTCGTTTGATGAAATCTTAATCAAAGCGGTAGGCAGTGCGGCGATTGGCGCACGCAACACCTCGCTATGGGCATATGACCTGGAAAACGAGGCCAACGATCGCTTTGTTGAGGGCTTCCGGGAAGCCTATGACCGCACGCCAACGTTGTACGCGGCACAAGGTTACGACACCGCCAACCTGATTCTTAGCGCGCTTGAAACTGCCCACCCCGATGACAAAGACGCCTTCCGCGAAGCACTGCGGGCCGCTGACTTTGACAGCGTACGCGGTGAGTTCCGCTTCGGCCCGAACCAGCACCCTATCCAGGATATTTACGTGCGTGAAGTCGTGGAGGGTGACGATGGCGAGCCCACCAATCGCCTGATCGGTGTCGCCATCGAAGATATCCAAGACGTCTATTACGAGCAGTGCCAGATGTAAGATCGCCTCGGCTGGGTGTAGCCACCCAGCCATTTCTCTTCACCTTCGTTAAGGTTAACTAACGTGTCCGTTACTCTGCTGATAGAGCAATTACTGAACGGCGTGCAGCTCGGCACGATGCTGTTTTTGATGGCCAGCGGCCTCACCTTGGTGTTTGGGGTGATGGGGCTGATCAATCTTGCCCACGGCTCTTTTTATATGGTGGGCGCCTACGCTACGGCAGCGGTGACTGCCTCAACGGGCTCTTTTCTGATTGGACTGGCTGCAGGGATGACTGCGGCCGCCCTGGTAGGTGCACTGGTAGAACTGTTGGTGATACGCCGACTTTACCACCGTCCTCATCTTGATCAGGTATTGGCAACCTTTGCGCTAATACTGATTTTTTCGGAGGGCACGCGCTGGATCTTTGGCTCTTCACCGTTATGGTTGAGTCCTCCTTCTTGGCTGACGGGTTTTGTCACCCTGCCAGGTGATACCCGCTACCCCATCTATCGGCTGATGCTGATTGGGGTGGGTATCGCTATTTCGATTGCCCTTTACTTGCTTATCTCGCGAACTCGACTCGGTATGCGCATTCGGGCAGGTGAAAGCGATCGCGAAATGATTGGTGCGCTGGGGGTCAATATTTCAAAACTCTATACCTTGGTGTTTGCCTTAGGGGCGGCGTTAGCGGGTTTAGCCGGCGCTTTAGTAGGCGCATTGCAATCTGTACAGGTGGGTATGGGCGAGCCGGTGCTGATTTTAGCGTTTGTCGTAATCGTCATTGGCGGTATCGGCTCAATTAAAGGCGCGCTACTCGGTGCCCTGCTGGTGGGTATTGTCGACACCTTGGGTCGGGTCTATCTGCCCATCTTCTTTCAAGCGTTTATGCCGCCGTCTGAGGCGACCGGCGTCGGTTCGGCGTTGGCCGCGATGCTGATCTATATCCTCATGGCCGTCATTCTCGCGTTCAAGCCTAAGGGACTGTTCTCTGCCCATGACTAATACCACTTCCTTGTCCAAGAACGCTGCGCTAGCGCCCGAAGCGGATAGACCTTTTGACCGCAAAGGGCTGGTTCAGATGGCCCTGCTCGGGCTACTGCTGTTACTGCCTGTAGCAGCCTATTTCTTGGGCCATATTTATTATGTCAATCTGGCCTCGCGTATCACCATTATTGCCATGGCGGCCGTTGGCCTTAACCTGGCCATTGGCTATGGGGGCATGGTGAGCTTTGGCCACGCGGCCTATTTCGGCTTAGGTGGCTATGTGGCAGGCATCAGTGCTTATCACGCTTTTGATATGACCCCATTTATGACGTGGCCTTTCAGCGTGCCGGGCAGCGACAATTTACTGGTGATATGGCTCGCCGCTATGTTGCTGTGCGGGCTGCTAGCGCTGGTCATCGGCGCTATCTCACTGCGTACCACGGGGGTCTATTTCATTATGATCACCCTCGCCTTTGCGCAGATGATTTACTACTTTGCCAACTCCTGGCCGACCTATGGCGGTGAGGATGGTCTGCCTATTTATATTCGCAACACCCTGCCCCTGTTCAATAACAACATGCTCGATAGCAGCGATGCACTCACCTATTTCCTGATCTGCTTCACCGGGCTTGTGTTAGCGATGGCAATTACCTCACGAATGATGAAATCGCGCTTTGGTGCTGCCTTGACCATGGCACGGCTTAACGATGTACGCCTTGCCACTGCCGGGATCAGCCCCTACCCCATTCGCTTGGTGGCGTTTGTGATTTCTGCCGCGATTACCGGGCTTGCTGGTGCGCTTTATGCGGATCTGAATGGCTTTGTTAGCCCGACAATGTTGAGTTGGCACTTCTCCGGCGAACTGATGGTCATCGTCATTTTGGGCGGCGTAGGGCGTCTTTACGGCCCATTAGCAGGTGCGGTGCTGTTTGTGATGATGGAAACCTTTCTGGGGGGAGTCACCCAATATTGGCAGCTCTTCCTGGGGCTAGTGCTGCTTGGGGTGGTGCTATTCGCCAAACATGGTGTGATGGGTTGGCTGGCCGGGAGGGAACGCAATGAGTGATGTGGTTCTTTCACTACAAAACCTGCATAAGCGCTTTGGCGCACTACAGGCGACCAGCGATGTTTCGTTGGATCTTAGACCGGGGGAGATTCACGCCTTGATTGGCCCCAACGGCGCGGGGAAATCGACCCTGATTGGCCAAATCGCGGGGAATATACGCCCTGATGAAGGGAGTGTTTACTTAGCAGGCTGTGAGATCACGAGCATGAGTATCGCTCAACGGGCGCGCCTGGGTCTGGGGCGTAGCTTTCAGGTCTCCTCGTTAGCGGAGCCGCTATCGGTGATGCGCAATGTGATGATGGGGGTTCAAGCGCTGCAGAGTCACAGTTTTCGGTTCTGGAAGCCCGTTGCTCGCGATCGGCAACTGCTTGAACCAGCCTATGAAGCACTGGCGCGTATGCAGCTTAGTCACCGCGCCTGGACGCCGGTATTTGAACTTTCCCACGGGGAACGCCGCCAGGTTGAGGTGGCTTGCGCTCTGGCGCTCAAGCCCCGCGCACTGCTGCTGGACGAACCCATGGCAGGCTTGGGTCCAGAAGGATCGGCAAAGCTGACCGAGCTGCTGGAGGCGCTTAAGCTGGAAGTGCCTATCCTGCTGATCGAGCACGATATGGAGGCGGTATTTCGTCTGGCTGATCGTATCTCTGTGTTGGTATCCGGGAGCGTTATCGCCCATGGGGATAGCCACACTATTAGGCAGGATCCCCGCGTCCGTGAAGCCTACCTGGGGGATTCTGATGCTTAAGGTTGCTGATATTGAAACGTTTTATGGGCCCTCTCAGGCGTTATTTGGCGTTAGCCTTGACGTTAACGCCGGTGAGATGGTCGCCCTAATGGGGCGTAACGGTATGGGTAAAACCACCACCATTCGCTCGATATTCGGTCTGACTCCGGCCAGCCGTGGCACGATTGAGTTTGAATCCCAGAACATACGCCGCTTACCCGCTTTTCGTATCGCTAAAGCGGGGCTTGGCTTGGTGCCGGAGGGGCGCCGCTGTTTCCCTAATTTGTCGGTGCGCGAAAACCTATTGGTGACCGCCCGCCCGGGCGAGTGGACACTGGAGAAAGTAGAAACGCTGTTTCCGCGCTTGGAGGAGCGCCGCGCGCAAATGGCCAAGACCCTCTCCGGCGGTGAGCAGCAGATGCTGGCTATTGGCCGGGCGCTGATGACCAATCCGCGTTTGCTGGTGCTGGATGAAGCCACTGAAGGATTGGCGCCGGTGATTCGCCAGGAGATCTGGCGGGCAATTCGGCTGCTCAAGGAGCAAGGTCAAGCTACGCTGCTGGTGGATAAGTCATTAAGCGAAATTCTACCCATCGCTGACCGCTGCACCATCCTGGAAAAAGGCTGCACCGTATGGGATGGCAAACCCGCCGCGCTGGACAGCACTGTGCGTGACCGTTATCTGGGCGTGTAGGGAGGAGAAAACAGTGGCGTTTACTACCCAGCGAAAAGTTCGTTTCCAGCACTGTGATCCGGCGGGAATCGTTTTTTACCCCCGCTATTTCGAGATGATCAATTCAGTGGTGGAGGATTGGTTTGAGGAGGTCGTGCAGCGTGACTTTAACCAACTGCATGTGGAGAGCGGCACCGGGGTTCCCACCGCCGCTATCGACACCCAGTTTCATGCGCCGAGCCGGTTAGGCGAACGACTCACCTTTGAATTAGCGGTTCAAGCCGTTGGGCGTAGCAGCCTTACCCTTCAGATTATCGCTTACTGCGGTGATCAGAAACGTCTAACCAGTCGTTCAACCCTTGTATATGTGGATCTAAATAGCGGTCAGCCAATGCCCTGGACAGAGGCTATGCGCCAGCACTTTACCGTCGAAAACCTATAAGGATAGCCATAATGAGTGACGCCAACTTTCATCAGCTTCTTCACCCTTCGCATTGGAAAGCAGCGGTGGGCTACGCTAACGGCGTGCTGGCTTCAGGCCAGAGTGTGTTTGTAGGTGGGCAGATTGGTTGGAATGCCGACCAGGTATTTGAAAGCGATGACTTTGTCGTTCAAGTGAATCAGGCGCTGCAAAATATCGTGGCGATCTTAAAAGAGGCGAACGCAGGCCCGGAGCATATCGTGCGGTTGACCTGGTATGTGACGGACAAGCAGGAGTATCTGGCGCGGCTTAAGGAGGTGGGCGCCGCCTATCGCGAGGTGCTGGGCAAGCATTTTCCGGCAATGACGATGGTTCAGGTGGCGGGGCTGGTTGAGGATCAGGCTAAGGTGGAAATCGAAGCGACGGCGGTGATTCCGGCTCATTAAGGATAATCAAAAGTGCCTCTAGCAGAGTACAAAGAGGTGCACCGGATCGAAACAACCTTCCGCGGGGGCGCTGTGAACCCATCCCTGGGCGCTACTTTCGCCATCTGACCGCCATGGATGGCGGAAATGCCGGAATTGTCGGGAACACTTTCCGGCCTTGGCGAAAGACCCCCGCTTCAGGCTGATTTCGATCCTGTATTGAGAAGCTTCGTTAGTTTTTAATCATATCTTAACGCTAGCGTGAAATTCTTTAATCCACTCAACAAAACAACCATCGTTAAGATAGTGCTCAAGAATCGAGAAGTGGTCTACGTCGGAAAGTAGCTGCTGAGTCACTGTTTGGCCTTGCTGGCTCAAATGCTCAGCATAGCTGCTCATCTGGCGCTCGAACTCTTCTGACTCCAGGCCCCCTGCTACCAGCTTTATAGGCGCAGGTACTCGGCATGGCAGCCATATGGGGCTGAACTCCTGCACATCGCGCCCGCTAAGCTGAAGCTTGGGCTGCAGCCACGACCAGGGAAAAGGCCGCAGGTCGTATAAACCGCTGATACACAGCGCACCACGAATCAGCTGGTTGGGTAAGCCAAAAGCGCCCTCCCAGTCCGTCGACATTAGCATCGCGCATAAATGCCCGCCCGCCGAGTGTCCCGAAATACTCAGCTGCTCAGGATCAACGCCCAATTCAGCGGCATGGCGATAAACGTAGGCCACCGCTGCTTGGCTCTGCCGCACCAGCTCGCTAAAGCGTACCTGCGGGCAGAGAGCGTAGTTGACCACCGCGACGGTGATACCGGCTTTCACCAAGTCGTCAACGATAAAGCTAAATTCACGATGACTCAGCGAGCGCCAGTAGCCGCCGTGGAAAAACACATGCACCGGCGCTTTTGGGCTATCGGTATCAGGTGCATCGGCATGAAAGATATCCATGCGTTCCGCAAGCGTTGGGCCATAAGGCAGATCGAGCGTTGTGCGGTGGTTAACTCTTGATGCTTCACTGCGCTCACGCCAATCCTTTACCAACACCGCCGGGTCACGACCCATCATCGGGTCGTAGGCGCGGTCGATCTCTTCTTGAGTCGCAAAATGTTGATAAAGCATGTACGTCTCCTTATCCCTGACGCCCTACTAACCCCGACTTTTCATCAACAGCATACGCAGCGGTGCGATTGCCAGAATGGCAAATCCGATTAGCGTCCAGGCGGGCAGTGATAGGCCGAGCAACGAGAAATCGATATTGGCGCACTCGCCTGAGCCGGTTAACACCATGGCCACCACGTCCTGCATGGGCAGAATATCCATCATGTAATCGAGCCCAGGGCCGCAGGAAGGGACTTCATCGGCGGGCAAGCCTTGTAGCCAAACGTGGCGGCCAGCGATAAAGGCACCGGTTCCCACAGCAGCCAGCGACAGCAGCCCGTAAATCACTTTGCCTACACGCCCGGCGGGACTGTGAATAGCGGCTATCGCGAACACGATGCCCGCGACGATCACCGCTACGCGCTGAAAGATACACAGCGGGCAGGGTTCATATCCGCCGATGTGCTCAAGCCCCAGGGCTACCGCCATCATTAAAACGCAGAAGGCTAAACCAGCCAGGGCGGCCGAGCGAAAGGAGTGCAGAATCATTGTCTAACCTCAGATGGCAGCGCCGACATGGCGCGGGACTCACGAGCTTTAGTGAAATAGGCCTGCAAGAACTCTTCGAAGGTCTCTTTATCAGCGGCTTCAATATCGTGCTGCTGCTGGTGCGAGGTCTCAATCAGCTGAGCAAGCAGCGCTTCACGACTGCGCTGCATCGGCGCGGCTTTTAACTGCTCGGCCTGCTCTTTGGCCAGGCTAAGCATCAAATCGCTTAACGATCCGCCGTGCGCTTTTAACCGTTCCAGCACCTGGGCAGAAGGCGTTAGCGAAGGGTCTGCAAGACGTGGTGCAAGGCTTGCCAGCGCATCAGCATGCGGGCTCCCCTCTTCGACCGCATCCAGCAGGCGGGCAACTTCGCCCATCTCGGCGAAAATCTGCTCGCCCCACTCATGCACGGAGGTGGTTTCACCGTGGTTGATTAGCGTGAGTTCAGGGTCACGGCCGCGTTCCACCACCCAGCGGCGGTTGTCGTCCAAGCGGTCACACTCTTCGTCGGAGATCCACGGGCTGTCGCTGAGTAGGCACCACATCAAAAAGGTGTCCACAAAGCGCATCTGGTCTTCAGTAACGCCCAGGGGGTCGAAGGGGTTTAAATCCAAACAGCGTACTTCGATATACTCCACGCCGCGGGCTTCGAGGGCTTGGCTGGGCGTTTCGTTGTGTTTGGCAACCCGCTTGGGCCGAATGTCGCTGTAGTACTCGTTTTCGATCTGGAGAATATTAGCGTTCAACTGACGCCACTCACCATCCACGTTAACACCCATTTTTTCATAGTCGGGCCACGGTGAAGAGATGGCGTGCCGCAGGGTATTAACGTAGTTAGAGAGCGAGTTAAAACAGATTTTAAGCTGCGACTGTACTTTGTTTTGATACCCCAGATCGGACATCCGCAGAGTCGTCGCGTATGGGGCAAAGTAGGTGTCGTCGCTAAGCGACTGCAGTTTTTCGGGTACCTTACCTTCAGGCAAAAAACTTTTATCGATGGCCGGTGAAGCGCCAAACAGGTAGAGCAACAACCAGCTATGGCGGCGGAAGTGGCGGATCATGCCGAAATAGCGGGTGGAGCGGTAGTCGTTAAAGGGGATATTGTTGGCTTTTTCCAACTCGCGCAGTGCGTGCCACATGTCATCGGGCAGCGATACGTTGTAATGAACGCCTGCAATCGCCTGCATGATGCGGCCGTAACGCATGTCCAACCCTTTGCGGTAAACATGCTTCATGGTGCCCACGTTGGAGCTGCCATAATCGGCAATCGGCACGCTGTCGTTGCCGGATAGCCTAGAGGGCATGCTGCCGGGCCAGATCCACTCGTTTTGCAGATGATGGTAGGTAAAGGTATGCAGATCAGATAGAAAGCACAGCGCTTCACCTGGCTGAGAGTAAACCGGCGTGATGTACTCTAACAGCGACTCTGAGTAGTCGGTGGTGATATGCGGGTGGGTTAATTTCGAACCCAGCGCGTACGGGTGCGGTGTTTGCGCAATGTGGCCAGTAGCATCGACCCGCAGCCCCTCTTTTTCAAGCCCACGACGCAGGCGGCCCAACCGACCAAGGCGCGCACTGGGTATCAGGCGCTCGACTTGCGCGGTCAGCGCGGATGGCACAGTGAGTGGTTCAGGCAAGGTGAACACTCCTTGTCAGTAAAGCCCGCCGTGAGCGGGCCTTGGTGTAGTCAGGTGGCATCGCCATCATCGCTGATTCAAAAACAGAAAACAGGATATGGCGGCAACGATCGTTTTTTCAAGACACCTTCGCTTCCAGGGCACGCGACTATTTGCCGCCACGCGCTTTCAACAGCGCAGCACCTAGCGCCCCCATGGGCTCTGGCGCATCCGCTTTATTGTCGTTGTTACGCTGGTTTCGAGCCGGTTTACGGGCACCACTGTGTTGATCTTTCGCCGAGCCACTGTGCTTATTGGCACCGTTTTCAGCCTCAGGCTGGTCATCCAAGCGCATCGATAGACCTACCCGTTTGCGGGGGATATCAATGCTCATCACTTTTACGGTGACGATATCCCCTGCTTTGACTACGCTGCGCGGATCATCGATAAAGCGATCAGATAGCGCCGAGATATGTACCAGGCCGTCCTGATGGACACCGATATCCACAAAAGCGCCGAAGTGGGTCACATTGGTGACTGTGCCTTCGAGCACCATGGAAAGCTTGAGGTCATTAAGGGTTTCGACACCTTCGCGGAATTCGGCCGCTTTAAACTCAGGGCGAGGGTCGCGACCAGGTTTATCCAGTTCTTTGAGAATATCGCTGACGGTGGGCACGCCGAAACGCTCATCGGCAAAATCGGCAGGCTTTAAGGCTTTCAACGCAGCGCTGTCGCCAATCAAGCCGCGTACTTCACGCCCGCTCTGCTTGGCGATACGTTCCACCAGTGAGTAGGCTTCCGGGTGAACGGCGCTGGCATCCAAGGGGTTATCGGCATTGTGGATACGCAGGAAACCCGCGCACTGCTCGAAGGTTTTGGCACCGAGGCGGCTCACTTCTAACAGCTCTTTACGGTTTTTGAAGGCGCCTTTGACATTACGCTGAGCAACGATATTTTCGGCCAGCGCAGCGCTCAGACCGGCTACCCGTGAAAGCAGTGCGCTGGAAGCGGTATTGAGGTCGACGCCCACGGCGTTAACACAGTCCTCAATGACGACTTCCAGGCTGCGCGACAGCTGTACTTGGGAGACATCGTGCTGGTATTGGCCTACGCCAATCGACTTGGGCTCGATTTTAACCAGTTCGGCCAGCGGATCCTGCAGGCGGCGACCAATAGAGACGGCACCGCGCACCGTCACATCAAGATCCGGCATTTCCCGCGAGGCGTATTCAGAGGCAGAGTAGACCGAGGCGCCCGCTTCAGAGACCATCACTTTGCTTAACCGGTGCGCTGGCGCCAGGGCTTTTAGTAGTTCGCCCGCGAGCTTGTCAGTTTCACGACTGGCGGTACCATTGCCCACCGCAATCAGCTCGACGCCGTACTGTTTCACCAGCTTAGCCAGCACGCTCAAGGCTTCATTCCACTGGTTTTGCGGCGCATGGGGATAGATAGTGGTGTGATCGACAAATTGCCCAGTGGCATCGATCACCGCGACCTTACAGCCGGTGCGCTGGCCGGGGTCGATAGCCAGCGTCACTTTTTGCCCCGCCGGCGCAGCCAGCAGCAGGTCTTTTAGGTTGGCCGCAAACACTTCAATGGCGGTAAGCTCAGCCTGTTCGCGCAGGCGGCCCAGCAGCTCGGTCTCCAGTGCTGTATAGAGCTTCACCCGCCAGGTCCAGCGCACCACTTCGGCTAACCACTTATCCGCCGGGCGGCCCTGGTCGCTGATACCAAACTGCTTGGCAATCGCCAGTTGGGCGGGGTGAATGGGGGCCTCGTCTTCGCCGGGCAGTCGAATCGACAGGCTCAACACGCCTTCGTTACGCGCCCGGAACATTGCCAAAGCGCGGTGTGATGGCGCTTTGGCGAGTTTCTCATCGTGCTCGAAATAGTCGGAGAACTTGGCGCCCTCCTGCTGCTTACCCTCCAGCACACGGGCGCTGAGCTGGCCCTCTTGCCACAGCCGTTCGCGCAGTTGGCCGATGAGCTCGGGATCCTCGGCGAAGCGCTCCATCAAGATCTGCTTGGCGCCATCCAGAGCGGCCTTGGCATCTTCGATGGCAGGAATATCGCCTTCTGCTGGGCGCAGATAGTTTTCCGCTTCGCTTTCCGGATTAAGCGTTGGATCGGCAAGCAGCGCATCCGCCAGCGGCTCAAGCCCGGCTTCGCGAGCGATTTGCGCTTTGGTGCGGCGTTTTTTCTTAAACGGCAGGTATAAATCTTCCAAGCGTTGCTTGGTCTCGGCAGCGTCGATGCTGGCTTTCAGCGTAGCATCGAGCTTGCCCTGCTCATCAATGGCGACAAGTACCGCGGCGCGGCGCTCTTCCAACTCACGCAGATAGCGAAGCCGTTCATCCAACTGGCGCAGCTGGATATCGTCCAGCGCGCCGGTGACTTCTTTACGGTAACGGGCAATGAAGGGCACGGTGGCGCCGCCATCCAGTAGCTCCACCGTGGCGGACACTTGCTCGGGACGCACACCAAGCTCAGTGGCCAGACGGGAAATAATACGCTGATTGACATCCATAAATTGCAACTAACTCATGCAGCATTTTTTAGTGCCAACAAGGTATCACAAACGCGCCACGGCTGGCATGACTTGCGGCTTCAGCGTCGCCACCCGTGGTCATCCCAGAACGGGCGGCGTGACTCGCGCTGTACGTCATCGCGGCTGATGCCAATATCTTTCAGCATGTCATCGCTCAAATGGCGCAAGGAATCCCGCTCGCGACGCAATTGGTACCAGCGATAAATTCTTTCCCGCCAGGTGATGCTGGGTTGCTTCTCAGCAGACTGGCACTGTTGGTTCTGCAAGCGTTGGTTTTGCAAGCAGTGTAGCGAGCGCTCCATTTCAACCTCCCTTCGCCGCCAGCAGCGGCGTGGTGAATAAGTGTTGAAGGAAGTATTGAACAGCGCCTAAGATCAATCCAACGAATACTTCTTATGTTCAACATCAAAAAGATTGATAGCCATGGCCACACTACCCACCATCGATCATGAGCTGCTGCGCACCTTTGTGGCCATTGTCGACCAGGGCGGCTTCACCCGCGCCGCTCAGACGGTAAACCGCACTCAATCAGCCGTCAGCATGCAAATCAAGCGGCTGGAAGAGGATGTTATTCAGCGCCCACTGTTTGTGCGCCAGAATCGCCAACTGCTGTTAACCAGCGAAGGGCATACGCTGCTGGGTTATGCACGCAAAATTCTTTCATTGCAGGGAGAAGCGCTGACGCTGCTGCGCCAGCCGGATATGGTGGGCCGTGTGCGACTGGGGGTGCCGGATGACTATGTGATGCGTTTTCTGCCCGGCATTCTGAAAACCTTCTCCCAAGCCTGGCCGCTGGTGGATGTGGATGTGCACTGCGCCCCCTCTTCGGTACTCTCTCAGCAGCCGCAAGGGAGCCTAGACCTGATTATTATGACGCGGGAGATAGGCGACGAAGTTGGCACCATTTTAAGGCGTGAGGCTACCGTGTGGGTCTCGGCTGAGAGCCATTGCACACATTTACAGACGCCAGTACCCCTTGCCATGTTTGAGGCTCCCTGCTTTTGTCGACGTCATGCCTGTAATGCACTGGATCGCGCAGGCCGGGCCTATCGAGTCGCTTACAGCAGCCCGAGCCTGGCGACGTTACAGGCGGTTGTGGGGGCGGGCTTGGCAGTGTCTGCCTGGATGCGCAGTTTAGTCACCGCCGACATGCAGATATTGGGTAAAAAAGAAGGGTTTCCCGAACTGCCGGAAGCGTCCATCGTTTTGCAGCACACCTCCGCCACCCAGTCACCGATTATCGATAGCCTGGCCGAGCATATTGTTGAAGGGTTTAGGCTTTGATGAGACAGATGCACATCCCGTAGCGCGTGGTAACGAGAACGCGAGTTCAGCGAGCGTTCGTAGGCACCCGCGGGAGGCGGCGGCACGACGCCCAATGGCACTTCAGCCATACCCGGCACCGCTTCGCGCTGCTCTCGCGGGTGCGCTGACGCTTACGCCGCGCTACGAAACCCACCGATTCAACTTCGTGCACATCCGTAGCGCGTGGTAACGAAGAACGCGAGTTCAGCGAGCGTTCGTAGGCACCCGCGGGAGGCGTCGGCACGACGCCCAATGGCACTTCAGCCAAACTCCGGCACCGCTCCGCGCTGCTTCCGCGGGTGCGCTTCGCTTACCACGCGCTACGAGAACCCATCGATTTCGCTTGGTGCAGAACCCGTAGCGCGTGGTAACGAGAAAGCGAGCTCAGCGAGCGTTTCGAGGCACCCGCGGGAGGCGGCGGAACGACGCCCCATGGCACCCAACCAGCACTGCCTATACGAACCAACCCCGGCACCGCTTCGCGCTGCTTCCGCGGGTGCGCCTTAGGCTTACCACGCGCTACTAAATCTCGCATGCACATGGATGTGGGGATTCCATGGCCATGTGCACGTTATGCACATGGCCGAGGCACGTAATCACACTGTTGATAGGTAGAGGCAGGAGCGGTCTAGCTGTGAGAGACTGGTCAGCCCTAGCAAAGCCATATTGCGCTCAATTTCACGCTGCAAAAGATCAGCGACATGCTCTACCCCAGCCTGCCCTGCGCAGGCGGCGGCATAGTTGAAAGGACGCCCCACAAAGACAAAATCAGCCCCCAATGCCAGCGCCTTGATCACATCGGAGCCACGCCGGAAGCCGCTGTCGATCATAATGGGGATATCACTAACGCGACGCTTGATCTCGGGCAGCACCTGGAGCGGGGAAATGGTGCAGTCCAACTGGCGTGCGCCATGGTTTGAAAGAATAATGCCATCAACCCCTGCTTGCTGAGCACGTACTGCGTCTTCCGGGTTTAATATCCCTTTGACGATCAAGGTGTCGGGCCACAGGCGCCGTACAAGATCGAGATAACCCCAGTCAAAATGGCGCCGCCCCGAAAAGTCCCGCGCTGCTTGGCGGGAGATAACGGGAGCGCCCCGCTCGGCATAGTTGTTTTCAAAATGCGGCATACCGTGCTTCCACAAGGTGCGCAGGAAGGTATTGCATAGCCAACTAGGCCGTATCAGACCGTCAAATGCTAGGCGAAGGGTTGGCTCGAGAGGGGATGAAAATCCCGAACGGCGGAAATTGTCGGGATTGGGCGGCACCGGGTAATCAAGCGTTACCACCAGCTTCTTGAAGCCGGCTCGCTTGATCCGCTCGAGCAGGGCCTCGATACCTTCTGGGGTACCGGGCAGGTAGGCCTGAAACCAGTCGGCTCCCTCCACCTTAGCCACCTCCTCCATGGGCACAAGCGATGAACCACTCATAACCATGGGCAGGTTGCGCTTTGCTGCTGCCCGCGCCAGCACTAAGTCGCCCTGGTAAGTTGACAGCGCACTAATGCCCATGGGGGCGATACCGAACGGAACAGTGTAGTGTTTGCCATAAAGCTCGGTGTGCAGATCAATCTGCGAGACGTTGACAAACGCCTTGGGCAAAAAGCGGTAATCATCAAAAGCGGTGAGGTTGGCTCGCTGGGTTCGCCCATCCTCGGCCACATGGTCGATATAGCCAAAAATTGGCCTGGGCAACACTTTTCGGGCCAGCCGCTCAACATCATGCAGGTTATGGATGCTGGCGAGTTTCTTTCGAGTCCATCGTTGTTGGAGCCAACCTTTCACGCAACACTCCTAATGATTGTTCTATCCTCCCCCCGCTCGGCAGCCTAGCTCGATTCAGCAGGCACGAAGCGCAAGGCAACGCCATTGTTGCACCAGCGCAGGCCGGTGGGTTCGGGGCCATCTTCGAAGACGTGGCCCTGATGACCACCGCAGCGGGCGCAGTGGTATTCGGTACGGGGCCAAACCAGCTTGAAGTCCAGCTCGGTCAGCATATGCCCTTCCACGTGTTCGAAAAAGCTTGGCCAACCGGTACCGGAATCATATTTCATTTCACTGGTGAAGAGTAACAGATCGCAGCCAGCGCAGCGGTATTCACCCTCCCCCCACTCCTTGTCCAACGGGCTTGAAAAGGCGGGCTCAGTGCCTGCCTTTCGGAGTACATCAAAGGCTTCATCGGTGAGTCGTTCACGCCATTCGGCTTCACTAAGCTCCAGTGGCTCCAGGCCTGGTGCAGCTTCCAGGTCAAGCCGTGGAAAGCCAAATGACAGTCCAGGTATCACCCCGACCGCGCCGGTTAGTCCGGCCAGGCCTAAAAATTGACGTCTTTTCATGAGAATCACTCCCCAGAAATTGGCAAGGAAAATAATCGGCCAGCAAAAGAGCCAATAAAAATGGGACAGTGCCGTGGCGCTGTCCCATTCTGAGGTCGATCATTTCTGTGTAGTTTAGTCGCTATTGGGTGCGACTTACTTACACTGGCACGCTACTTTTTCTGCTGCTTTTTTTAGCGGCCTGACACGCTGGTCAACTGACGTCCAAGTCATCAACTGATGCTCAGGTCAGTTGGGGGCCTGCCTGGATAATGGCCTCATTGACGCCTTCAAATTTCTTGAAGTTATCGACGAATTTGGTCGCCAGGTCTTTGAGGTGGCGGTCGTAGGCGTCACGGTCTTGCCAGGTTTCACGTGGGTCGAGCAGGCTGGAATCAACGCCCGGCACGGCAAGCGGCACTTGCAGATTGAGCCCATCGATGTGCTTGGTCTCGATGTCGCGTAGCACTCCAGACTGAATCGCGCTGATGATGGCACGCGTGGTCGGAATGGAGAAGCGTGCGCCACCTTCGCCGTAAGCGCCGCCAGTCCAGCCGGTATTAACCAGATATACCTGGGCGTCTTTTTTCTCGACACGCTTGATCAGTAGATCAGCGTATTCACGGGCAGGACGCGGGAAGAACGGTGCGCCAAAGCAGGTAGAGAATGTGGCGGCCAAGCCTTCAGAGGAGCCCATTTCAGTGGAACCCACTTTAGCGGTGTAGCCAGACAGAAAGTGATACGCCGCGGCTTCTTTGGAAAGAATCGACACTGGGGGCAGCACGCCGGACATATCGCAGGTCAGGAACACGATGGCATTCGGCTCGCCCGCCAGGTTTTCCGCTACGCGCTTCTCAACGTGCTCTAACGGGTACGCGGCGCGGGAGTTTTGGGTCAGGCTATCGTCGGCATAATCAGGCTCACGACGGTCGTCCAGCACCACGTTTTCCAGTACGGTGCCAAACTTGATAGCGTTCCAGATGACCGGCTCATTCTTTTCGGAAAGATCGATACATTTGGCGTAGCAGCCACCTTCCATATTGAAGACGACTCCATCTCCCCAAGCGTGCTCGTCATCACCGATCAAGAAGCGCGCCTGATCCGCCGAGAGAGTGGTTTTACCAGTGCCAGAGAGACCGAAGAAGAGACAGGTTTCACCATCTTCACCCACGTTCGCCGAGCAGTGCATGGGCAGTACGTCGGCGGCTGGCAGCAGGAAGTTCTGCACCGAGAACATGGCTTTCTTCATTTCACCGGCGTAGCGCATACCCGCGATAAGCACTTTTTTCTCGGCGAAGTTGAGGATCACGCAGCCATCAGAGTTGGTGCCATCGCGAGTAGGGTCACACTCAAAGCCTGCGGCGTTAAGAATCGTCCACTCGTCTTTAACTGCTTGGTTGTAGGCCTGAGGGCGTACAAACATGGTGCGGCCAAACAGGTTTTGCCAAGCAGTTTCGGTGGTGACGCGCACCGGCAGATAGTGAGCGGAACCACTGCCCACGTGCAGCTCAGAGACAAAATGCTCTTGGCTAATCAGGTGGTCATTGACTCGATCCCACAGGGCGTTGAATTTGCCAGCGTCGAAGGGCTGGTTAACATTGCCCCAATCGATTTGGCTGCTAGTGGAGGGCTCGTCAACGATATAGCGGTCTTTCGGTGAGCGGCCGGTACGCAGGCCGGTATTGACTACCAAGGCGCCGTTGGCTGAGAGGCGGCCTTCGCCACGTGCCACTGCGCGCTCGACTAGTTCGGCGCTGCTGAGATTAACGTGGGATTGGGGAGCGGCTTGAGTCGTGGTCATGTCGATTCCTGGGCTTCTCTCGATTTACCGGGCGTCACCGACGCCTTGATGTTCATCCCAACCACTGTGAAACCGGCTGGGTGCGCTGAAGTCCGGCGCATTATGGCAAAAAGAAAGCCCCCAGGAAACGGGGGCGAAGATCAAATATCTTGTAGTTAAACTACTACAAAGGTACTACATTTTGTGTTGCAGCGCAGTAAAAATTAAAACAGTCGTTTGCAAGAACCGCCAAAATCATTGAATACAATGGCGCTCCTAGTACGGCAGGTAGTCGCCCTGGTATACGCTTTCGACTACACACTTAGTGAATCGTGGGCGGTGGCGCGTCAGGGTCGTCCAACAAAGTTTCAATATCCGCTGCTGTGTAGTGATATTTCGTGTGGCAAAAGTGGCATTGGGTATCAATAGCCCCCTGCTCGTGCAAAATATCCCGCAGTTCCTCTTTACCCAGAGAGTGCAACGCGTAGCTCATACGCTCACGGGAGCAGGTGCAGCCAAAGCGCAGTGCTTTGGGTTCAAAAACACGCACGGTCTCTTCGTGATAGAGACGATGCAGCACCTCGCGCTGCTCAAGGCCGAGCAGTTCTTCCGTTTTGATCGTATCAGCTAGCTGTACGCTGCGATCCCAGGCATCGACATCCTGGTTTTGTGACTCTTCTGGTAGCCGCTGCAGCAGTAACCCGCCCGCACGCTTCTCATCGGCAGCCAGCCAGAGGCGGGTTGGCAACTGCTCAGATTGGCTGAAATAGGCTTCCAGACAGCCGCCCAGGGTCTCTTGATCCAACGCCACAATACCTTGATAGCGGTGGCCCTCACGGGGATCGAGGGTAATCACGATCTGGCCTTCTCCCACTAGTTCGCGGAAGCTGGCGTGCTCGCTGGGCAGTGCGGCGTCTTCTGCTATGCGGGCAATCGCGCGCAGTTCACCACCGGGGTTGGACTCGGCCATTAACAGTGACAGAACGCCGCGTCCACGTACCTCGATACTCAACGTGCCATCCAACTTCACGGTATCGGTAAGCAACGCCACGGCGGCTAATAGCTCGCCCAGCAGCTCATTCACCGCCGGAGGGTAGGCATGACGATCCAGTACTTCGTGGTAGGCGGCCGCCAGGGTGACGATCTCGCCGCGGACATTGGTGTGATCGAACATAAAACGTTGAATTTGATCGGACATAATTTGGCAACCTAAGGTTTAACTGGTTTATTAGTGGCTAAGGACTACTTGGCTCAGGGCTATCGCAGCTGACAATCCGCGCTCCTCAGTGCCGAGGGCAGGTTTACGCGAGGGCGCTGTGAACCCATCCATGGGCGCTACTTTTGACATCCCTGTCAAAAGACCCTCGCTTCAACCTGCTCTCGGATCCCGTTATGGGGGAGTAATTAAAGGGAGTCACTCAGCTACGATAGTCTCGTTACTCACCCTGATGGCGCTGGAAGCGCTGGATATCGCGGCGCTGCTTTTTGTCGGGGCGTTTGAGCGGATGTTGCATCGCTTCGTTAGTGAGGCGTCTTGCTTCGGCCTCTTTAGCACGACGCTGCACACTCTCTTCGGTTTCCGCATAGAGCGTGCGCGCTTCTGGTGCGCCGCGGCGTTGATCCGAAAGCGATAAGACCTCTACCTCCAATATCTCCCAGCCCTGGGGCACGCGAATAAGCGCACCGATTTCCACCTGCTTGCTGGTTTTAGCGCGGCCGCCGTCGTAATTCACTTTCCCACCCTCGATGGCTTTTTTAGCCAGTGCGCGGGTCTTGAAAAAACGTGCGGCCCAGAGCCATTTGTCCAAGCGTACGCTGTCACTCATTTAGGCACTCCTTGGGTTGCTGACACCTGTTCAGGAAGCTGTTCGGGTAGCAGGTGGGCAAAGCGATCGAGGGCAATAAATTCTTGCAGCTCTTTTTCAGGCCGCTGGCTGTCGGGCTGTTTAATGCCCAGTAAATGCTTAATGCCAAACTCACGAGCGCTCTCGAGTACACGGGCGTTGTCGTCGATAAACAGCGTACGCGTGGGATCAAAGGCTTCGATGTCTTGTAGCGCAAACCAAAACGCCTGCTCCTCTTTGGCGGCTCCTACGTCCTCGGAAGAGACGATCGCGTCCAGGTAACTTTCCAAACCGGTGAGCGGCAGCTTCAGGGCAAGACTCGCACGATCCGCGTTAGTGGCGAGCACGACCCTCGGGTGGGCCTGTTTGAGCCATGTGAGGAAATCCAGAGCATCGCTACGCAGGCCTATCAAGTGCTGGACTTCGCGCTTCAGAGCGACGATATCCACGCCCAGCTCGCGGCTCCAGTACGCCAGACTGTACCAGTTTAAGGTGCCCTGCTCGCCGATAATACGCGCGCGCAGCGCCTCCTGGGAGGCTTCATCCAGTTGGTGCAGTTCGCGGTAGCGCCGCGGCAGGTGCTCGAGCCAAAAGTGGCTGTCGAAGTGTAAATCCAGCAGCGTGCCGTCCATATCCAAGAGGACGGTGTCTATCTCGCGCCAATCAATCATTGCCGCTCCAGTCACGTTAGGAGTAAGCGTGCTATTGTAGCTTAACCGCCTTTTACCAGCCATGGAGGCCCACTTTTATGTCTACGCCCCCCCCAACTCGCGACACCTTCAATCACCCTGAAGGTGCCAGTGCTAAGCGTTCGGGCTACCAGCAAAAGCCGCAAATTTTGGCTCGCAAGAGCGTGGCCCAGAGCCGTTTATTCCAGATTGAGTCGCTTGATTTGCGTTTTTCTAACGGAGAAGAGCGCCAATTTGAGCGCTTGACCGGCGCTGACCGCGGCGCAGTGATGATGGTGGCGATGCCCGACCCAGACCACGTGCTGCTGATACGTGAATACGCCGCTGGATTTGAAGATTATGTGCTCACCCTGCCAAAGGGATTAGTCGACCCTGGCGAAGATATCATTACCGCGGCTAACCGCGAGTTGATGGAGGAGTGTGGCGTTGGCGCTCACCGCATTGAACCGCTGGTCGAGCTTTCGCTGGCACCCAACTATATGCGCCACCGTATGCAGGTACTCCTCGCCACCGACCTGTACCCCAAGCGCCTGCCAGGGGATGAGCCAGAGCCATTGATTGTGGAAACCCACGCCATCGAGGAGCTACCCGCCCTACTACTGCGCGAGGATTTTCACGAAGCCCGCGCTATCGCCGCGCTCTATATCGCCCGGGATAGGTTGCGGGAAGAGAAACGCAATAGTGCGACGGATTTGCTTTGAAGTATCTAAGTAGGCAGTAGCTTCGCTCGAGGTGGGTCGATGTCATCGTGAGCGAAGCTACCTCATTTTTGTCATTGCGAGCGAAGCGAAGCAATCTCGGGGTTATACTGCCGCCGCTGGTTGAGATTGCCGCGTCGCTACGCTCCTCGCAATGACATAATAAGAAGGCTCCTCACACGCAAAAGCGACTAATCCCCCGCCCCTCTCTCTAAAGATGAGTTTTCAATGCGATCCAGCGGCGCTGGCGGTGGCTATCCAGCCCGGCTTCCAGCAAGGACATTGAGCGCAGGGCATCATCGGCGCTGACCGGTAGTGGCTCCTTATCGCGGATAGCGGCGGCTATACCTTGGTAATAGGCCAGGTAGTCGCCCGGCAGGGTAGGAAGCTCACGACGCGTTAGCGGTGCGTTATCCCCCTCCCCTTCGCGCAGTGTCAGGGTGCCATGTTGAGTATCTTCGCCCCACAGGGATGTCGGCACTTCGCCTGCTTTTAAGCGATCCTCCTGAGGGTCTAAGCCGTATTTTATGAAGCTGCCTTGGGTGCCATTAATCCGGAAGCGCGGTGTCGGTTCGGCCACCAGCGTGCCCGCCGCCAAGGTAACGCGAAAGCTTTCGTAATCGAGCAGCGCGAGGAAGTCATCGTCAGCCTGGGCGCCATCTCGCAGCATGCCGAGTTCCAGCAGAATAGCCTGGGGCATGCCAAACAGCTCGCAGGCTTGATCTAATAAATGCGGCCCCAGATCAAACCAGATGCCGCCACCGGGGGTGGCCTTCTCGCGCCAGCGATCGCGAACCTCCGGACGGAAACGATCGAAATGGGATTCGAAATTGACCAGACGTCCTAGCGTCCCCGCCTCAAGCAGGGCCTTAACGGTCAAGAAATCGCTGTCCCAACGACGGTTATGAAACACCGACAATAGACGCTCTTTATCATCCGCCAATTTTTTGAGCAGCTTGGCTTCTGACAGGGTCACCGTGAACGGCTTATCGACCACTACGTGCTTGCCCGCCGAGAGAGCGGCTTTGGCGAGGGAAAAGTGGGTATCGTTAGGAGTGGGAATAACGATCAGGTCAATATCACTGCGCTGGCAAAGTGCTAATGCCTGAGCCTCTACCTCAACATCCGGCAGTGACGCCTGCACCTTGGCGGCATCGCTTGAAGAGACCGCGACCAAATCCAGGCCTTCCGTGGCCTGGATCAGCGGTGCGTGGAAGGTTTGGCTAGCGAAACCGTAGCCGACTAATCCAACGTTTATAATAGCCTTCATTTGATTCCTTACTCGGGCTTATTGCATGTTTCAGCTGCATGTTTCAGCTGCGTATATCAGTCGAGTTTGCTTAGATCCCGAACAGCCCCTTTGTCAGCGGAGGTCGCCAACAGCGCATAGGCTTTAAGTGCCGGAGTGATCTTGCGAGGGCGCTGCTCGGCAGGCTTCCAGGCAGCGGCACCCTTGGCGTCCATTGCCTCGCGGCGGGCCGCCAGCTCGGCATCGGTCAGTTTGACGTTAATCGCCCGATTGGGGATATCGATGCGGATCAGGTCGCCCTGCTCGATCAATCCAATCGCGCCGCCCGCCGCTGCTTCAGGGGAAACATGGCCAATAGAGAGTCCTGAAGTACCGCCAGAGAAGCGCCCGTCAGTCAGCAGCGCGCAAGCTTTACCCAATCCTTTGGATTTGAGGTAGGAGGTCGGGTAGAGCATTTCCTGCATGCCGGGGCCGCCTTTCGGGCCTTCGTAGCGAATCACGACGACATCACCCTCTTTGACCTTATCCGCCAACACATCGGCGACTGCCTGATCCTGAGACTCCACCACATGGGCGGGGCCTTCAAAGACCAGGATCGAGTCATCGACCCCGGCGGTTTTGACCACGCAGCCATCCAGCGCGATATTGCCGTAAAGCACGGCCAGGCCACCCTGCTGGGAGAAGGCGTGCTCAAGGTCACGAATACAGCCGGTAGCGCGGTCACCATCCAGGCTCGGCCAGCGAGCGCTTTGGGAAAATGCCACTTGGGTAGGGATGCCACCCGGCCCGGCTTTAAAGAACTCAACCACTTCCGCGCTTGGCGAGCGCATGATATCCCACTCTTCCAGCGCCGCTTTCAGGCTGTCGCCATACACGGTGGGCACCGAGGTATCCAGTACTCCGGCACGATCCAGTTCCCCCAGGATGGCCATAATGCCACCTGCACGGTGGACGTCTTCGATATGGTACTTCTGGGTATTGGGCGCCACTTTACAGAGTTGGGGCACTTCACGGGAGAGGCGGTCGATATCGGCCATGGTGAAGTCCACCTCGGCTTCCTGGGCCGCCGCCAGGAAGTGAAGAATAGTGTTGGTAGAGCCGCCCATGGCGATATCCAGGGTCATGGCGTTTTTGAACGCCGCCTTGGAGGCAATGGCACGCGGCAGCAGGTGGGCTTCTTCGCCTTCGTAATAGCGCTTGGCCAGCTCGACAATGCGATGGCCAGCGGTTTCAAACAGGCGACGACGATCCGAGTGAGTCGCCAAGACGGTACCGTTGCCGGGCAAGGCCAGACCCAGCGCTTCGGTTAAGCAGTTCATGGAGTTGGCGGTAAACATGCCCGAACAACTGCCGCAGGTGGGGCAGGCGCTGCGCTCTACTTCCGCCAGGGTGTCATCATCCACGCTGTCGTCGGCGGCCATCACCATGGCATCGACGAGATCCAGCCCGTGGTTGAGAAGCTTGGTTTTACCCGCTTCCATGGGGCCGCCGGAAACAAAGATAACCGGAATATTGAGGCGTAGAGCGGCCATCAGCATTCCTGGGGTGATTTTGTCGCAGTTGGAAATACATACCAGCGCATCGGCGCAGTGGGCGTTGCACATATACTCAACGCTGTCAGCGATCAGGTCGCGGCTGGGCAGCGAGTAGAGCATGCCGTCGTGGCCCATGGCGATACCATCGTCCACCGCAATGGTGTTGAACTCTTTGGCGACGCCCCCGGCTTTCTCAATCTCCCGCGCCACCAGTTGGCCCATATCCTTTAAATGCACATGGCCCGGCACAAACTGGGTAAAGGAGTTGGCTACCGCGATAATCGGCTTTTGAAAGTCGCCATCCTGCATACCCGTGGCACGCCACAGCGCGCGGGCACCGGCCATATTGCGGCCAGCGGTGGTGGTACGTGAGCGATACTCTGGCATGGTGTCCTCTACTCTCTAATAAATAGCTAGGCTCTATTTTTTATTAGCCCACAGCAAGCAAGACTGCGGACTAGGCTAATTCTGAAAAATATCAGTGGCTTTTGATTGTGGCATGAGCAATGCGCAGAGACTAGATGTGGAGGCTGGATGTAGAGGCTAAATCACGAGACCCGATAGGAAGTAAAGCGCCCTCCATGGCGCCGATTCATCAGAAGGTCGCCCACGCCTCTTCGGCTGGCTGGACTTGGGCAGTACGCTGAGTCGGGGAGTTTTGGGGCGAGACTAATGCGGGAGATGACGCTAATGGGGGCGTGGAGCCAAGCCCTGCTTGTTTAAGCAAGCGCTTGCGGGCAGTCTCGCTGCTCTCTTCGGCAGCACCCTCTAAGCGAAAGGCGGCGATAACGTTGGCCAGACTCAGTGCTTCGCGGGTGAGGTCTTGAGCAGCGCTGGAAATCGACTGTACCTTGGAGGCATTCTGCTGGGTGACATGATCCATCTCCGCGACGGCGGTATTGATTTGCGCGATACCGTTGCTCTGCTCATCGAAGGCGGTGCTGATCTCTTCCATGATATCGCTGACTCTCATTACCTGAGTCACTACCTGATCGATAGCGGCTTCGGCCTCCTTCACCGCTTGGGCACCGCCGCTAATCTCCTGGGAGGAGGAGTCGATTAAACGACGAATATCGCCAGCCGCATCAGCGCTACGCCCGGCCAAGCTACGCACCTCATTTGCCACAACTGCAAAACCACGCCCCTGCTCGCCAGCCCGAGCAGCTTCTACTGAGGCATTCAGCGCCAGAATATTGGTTTGAAAAGCGATGCCGTCGATGACGCTAATAATGTCGGTCATCTTATCGGCGCTGGCAGCGATGCGCTCCATGCGTTCGACTAGCGCCTGCATGCGCTCGCCGGTTTCGCGGCTGGTGGTGGCATTTTGCATGGCCAGTTGATTGGCCTGACGGGCGTTTTCGCTGTTTTGCTGCACGGTCGCCGTCATCTGATCCATGCTAGAGGCAGTTTGCTGAAGCGAGGAGGCCTGCTGCTCAGTGCGCGATGCCAGGTCTTCATTCTGCTGTTTGATATGTTCGGACGCAGGTGTCACCACATCAACTTTGTTGCCCACCTCGGTAATCAGCCCCGATAAGCTAGCGCGCATGGTTTCCAGCGAACTCAGCAACTCGCCTAACTCGTCATTACGCTTTAAAGTCACTCGGTTGGCGAGGTTGCCCGCAGCAATTTGGAACGTTACCCGGCGGGCCTCGTTGAGTGATTTAATCAGCGATTTGAGTACCGCCATGCTCAGCCCCACCATTAACACAATACCCAGCAGCAGCACGCCCAACTGACCGTACAATAATACCTGTTGCTGCTGTTCGGCATTGTCCATCAGCGTATGCGCAGCCGTGCGTTCCTGTTCAACCAATACATTGATAGTGGCACTAATACTTTCAGAGGTGGGCTGCACGTTGTCATTAAAGGCTTCAAAAGCAGCAAAGCCGTTACCATCGCGGATAGCCGTCAGGGTGGTATCGGCACTTTCAATAAAAGTGGTGAGATGTGCCGCTAGGCCCTCTTGCACACCGCCGGTTTCGCGCTCTGCAGTATAGCCTTGCCACGACTGCTCAATGTCGGCACTCATGGTGGTTAACTGGCTTTCAAGAGCATCAAGATCCGCCCGCCTCGGGTTGCGCACCGCCGGTTCTAACGCCTGAATGGCTTGGCTAACCCGCTGGCCTATCTGCTGAAGGTCGGTAATGCCTTCAAGGCCCGTTTGATTGAGAGTGCGTAAGCGTTCAGCGGAACTGGTTAAGCCATACACCCCCGCCGCCCCTGCGATGACTAGTAAAACCACCGAAGCCAGCACCATGCCCATTAGTTTGGCCTGCATACTGCTGAAACTAAAACGCTTTACCCATCCACGCAGACCGGTGTGGCGTATTGCACCATAATGCAGCTTGAAACCACGTGTTTTGCCCTGTTGCATTGCAGCGTATACCCGCTCTGCCCGGGCAATGGCTCTATCCGCCGCTTTACGCCGGATAGAGGTATAGCCCACCACGCGGTTACCATCGAGCAGCGGCGCGATGGTGGTATGCATCCAATACGCTTCTCCCGTTTGGCGGCGATTCTTGATCAGCCCCTGCCAGGTTTTACCGGCTTCAATGGTTTCCCACAGGTTCTGAAAAACCGCCTTGGGCATGCTGTGGTGGCGGAACAGACTATGGGGTTCACCCATGATCTCGTCCAGCGTGTAACCACTCACCTCCACGAAGGTTTGGTTGGCGTAGGTGATTCTGCCCTGCAGATCCGAGCGTGAGATCAACACTTCGTCATCGGCTAATTCATAAATAGTGGATGCTGCTTGTGCGGCATTATGCATTGAGACCCCCTACTTTTTTATTGAAGGCTTGTGCCATCTTTAGGATTAGCGGTTCCCTAGGAGCCTGTCCGACTTAACACTGATCTACTGCGAATCTATGCTTCTCGCGACGATCGGCCAAGCCAGACAGGCTCCTAACGCTAAGCCTTTTCAATTAGAGGTAATGCATGAAATATGCCACCGCGAAGGGTGGCATGTCATAAAACCGAATAAAGGGAAATCAAGCACCTAACAGTGTCGTCTACCGGGCTAAAACGCTTCCCACTGGTCAGCACGAGGCTGTGTTGCGAGTGTCTTAGCACGCTGCTCTGAAGGGGCTGTCAATTGCTGAGTTGCTTTACTGAGTGCCTGGTTGGCGCGCTGTAACTTCGCCCGCGCCTCTTTGATGTTCTCGTCTTGAGCGCCTTCCAAACGGAATGCATCGACCACGTTAGCGAGTTCAAAGGCTTCGAGGGAGAGATTGTCCGCTGACGCCGCAATCGACTGAACTTTTGAAGCGTTCTGCTGGGTCACAAGATCCATTTCGGCAATCGCCGAGTTAATTTGACCGATCCCACTGCTCTGCTCGCTGGACGCAGTGCTGATCGACTCCATCAGCTCACTGACTCGACTCACCTGCTGAGAGACTTCCTCAATCGCCCGCTCCGCCTGCTCTACCGCACTACGACCACCGCTGACTTCCTGAGTAGTGCTATCAATCATCTTGCGAATTTCCTGGGCGGCATCTGCGCTGCGACCAGCTAGATTGCGCACTTCGCTGGCGACTACCGCAAAGCCGCGTCCATGTTCACCAGCACGCGCAGCCTCAACCGAGGCGTTGAGTGCCAAAATATTAGTTTGAAAGGCAATGCCGTCGATCACGCTGATCATCTCGGTCATCTTTTCAGCACTCTGGGCGATACGCTGCATGCGCTCCACCAGCTTTTGCATTTGCTGACCGGTTTCCTTGGTGCTGGCAGCGTTCTGCACTGCCAGATCAGTCGCCTGGCGGGCATTATCGGTGTTCTGCTGAACCGTCGAGGTCATCTCCTCCATACTCGAAGCGGTCTGCTGAAGCGACGACGCCTGCTGCTCAGTGCGTGAAGAGAGTTCCTCATTTTCAGCGGCTATCTGCTGAATCGCCGGAGTAACCACTGAGACACGATTCTCTACATCGCCCACGATGCTGGAGAGGCTAAAACGCATGGTGTCCAGGGAGTAGAGCAGCTCGCCCAACTCGTCGTTAGTTTGACGACGTTCACGGGCGGCCAAGTTACCCGCGGCAATTTGGAAAGTGATATACCGCGCGCCCGACAAGCTGCGAAACACGGATTTCAGAATCATTACACTCAAGCCGATCATGACTAAAAAGCCTACCGCCAGTAGCACCAGCTGCGCTATCAGCATTTGCTGACGCCCGCTTTGTGCCTCGGTCACCAGCAATTCGGCATCGGCACGCACCTGCTCAACCAAGGTGCTGTTCATCTCGCGCAGCGACTCTGTGGTCGGCACCACCACGTCATTCAAGGCCTCAAAGGCCGCGAACCCATTACCCTCTTCAATCGCCACAAGGGCGGTTTGCACCGCATCAATCCAGGTATTCAGAGCACTATCAAAAGCCTGGGCGGTCTCATCAGTGACCGTCGCATCCGCATAGTAGCCCGCCCACAGCGTCTGCATGGCATCGGTATACTGGCCAATGTCTGCGTTGACGGCCTCCAGGTCAGCCCGACGAGGGCTTCGTACCGCAGGTTCCAGCGTGCCAACCGTTTGACCAATATAGCGTTCGATATTCTGCAGCGAGGCGACATCGCTCAAACCTGAGCGATTAATGGTTTCCAGCCGCTCGCCGGAGAGTAACAGCGCAGAGACTCCCAACCCACCCGAAAGACAGAGTAGCAGCAGCGACGCCACCACCATACTGATGAGCTTGGCTTTCAGGCTAGTGAACTGAAAGCGCGACAGCATTCCAGTCAAGCCTTTACGCCGCAGCGTGCCATGGGCTAGTGCGTAGTGGCGGGATTTACCTTTTTCGCGAATCTCGGCATAGATTTTTTCTGCCTGGTTAATGGCTTTTTCTGACGCTTTGCGGCGCACGGAAGTGTAGCCGACGATGCGCTCACCGTCCCGCAGCGGCGCCACGGTGGCATTCACCCAGTAGTGATCGCCATTTTTACGCCGATTTTTAACCACACCTTGCCAGGTTGTCCCCGCTTGGATGGTTTTCCAGAAATCCTTGTAAGCAGCTTCAGGCATATCAGGGTGACGAAGGAGGTTATGGGGAGAGCCAATGAGTTCTTCACGGCTATAGCCACTGACCTCAACAAAAGTAGGGTTGGCGTAGGTCACATTGCCCTTTAAATCCGAGCGGGAAATAAGCACCGCTTCCTCACTCAGAACATACTCACGCTGCGTCACGGGCTGGTTATTGCGCATTAGTTCTCCAAGAATTAGATATTCTTAAGGAAGCTCTGAAAAAGTCACTGCCATCAGTGATAATACGGCTATCGTCAACTGCATAGGATTCAGTGCTGCCATGGATCAAATCACCTTCTCCGAAGCCGAGTACCAGAACAAGAAGAGAAAGACTCGCCGCGAACTCTTTCTGGAGCGGATGGACAAGCTGATCCCCTGGACGCAGCTGGAGAAGAAGATAGCCCGTTATTACCCCAAGGGCGAGAGCGGGCGGCCTCCGTATCCGTTGTCTGCCATGCTCCGCGTCCATTGCATGCAGTTGTTTTACAACCTGAGCGATCCGGCCATGGAAGACGCCCTCTACGAGATCGAGTCCATGCGCCAATTCGCCGGTTTGAAACTAGACCGATTGCCGGACGAAACCACGATTCTCAAGTTTCGCCATTTTCTGGAACACCACGGCCTTGGCAAGGTGCTGTTCCAGGAAGTGAACAACCACCTAGAGAAAAATGGCCTGATGCTGCGCGAAGGGAGCATTGTCGATGCCACTATCATCTCTGCGCCTAGTTCCACCAAAAACAAAAAAGGCGAGCGCGATCCGGAAATGCACCAGACTAAAAAAGGTAGCTCTTGGCACTTTGGCATGAAAATGCATATAGGTGTCGACGATAAGCTTGGGTTGATTCACAGCATCGAGACCACGGCTGCCAATGTCCATGACATTGTGCCTGCCGATAAGCTCCTTCACGGTGAAGAGCAACGCGTCTTCGGTGATGCCGGTTACCTGGGTATTCAAAAACGCGACGAGCACAAGCACCGCAACGATATCTCTTGGTATATTGCCAAACGGCTTGGCACCCGCAAGAAGCTAGATGCCAGGCGACAGAAAGTCGAAAACATCAAAGCCAGTATCCGTGCCAAGGTGGAGCACCCTTTTCGGTACATCAAACAAGTTTTTGGTTATGGCAAGGCTCGCTATCGTGGACTGGCCAAAAACACTCAGCGCCTGCACTTGCTGGCGGCGTTCAGCAACCTGCTGATCAGTGAGAAATACCTATGGGAATAGGGCGATTGCGCCCCTTTCCCGCTCAATGAGCGGGAAAGGGGCAAAAATACACAAAGAAAGGGAGAAGAGTGTCTGAATTTTCGATTTTTTGTCGGCTCAAGTAAGCGTTGATGAATATCGGCAGTTATTCAGACCTTCCTTAATTTTTATAAAAGCAGAGGTCATTATCGCTATAGATCATCTCGGCAAACCAGTGAACAAATGTAAAAAAAGCGCCTTACTCTCGTAAGACGCTTTAAAAGGTTAAATAGCCATTGCTGCAAATAAAATCAACGCTCTATTTTCGGCCAAACACGACATCTGCCACATCACGGTAGCGCTTGGCAAAGTGCACCGTCATGCCCTCTTTCAGGTAGTCCGGCAACTCTTCGTAATCGCGCTTGTTGGCGTCGGGCAAAATCAATTCAAAAATATCGCTGCGTCGCGCGGCAATGACTTTCTCACGAATACCGCCAACGGGGAGCACTTGGCCGGTTAACGTTAGTTCGCCGGTCATCGCCAAAGGCCTATCGATCGCATGGTGCTTGGCCAGCGAGAGCAGCGCCGTGGTCATGGTGACACCCGCCGAAGGGCCATCTTTCGGCGTGGCGCCCTCGGGTACGTGCAAGTGTACAAACGCCGAGTCAAAGAAGTCGGTATCGGCACCATACTCCTGCAGGTGGCCCAGGGTATAGCTGTAAGCGATATTGGCGGACTCCTGCATCACTTCGCCTAACTTACCGGTCAGTTTAAAACCACGATCCAGTGAGTGTACTTTGCCTGCTTCGATGGGCAATGTTGCCCCCCCCATGGAAGTCCACGCCAGGCCGGTCACTACCCCTTCGCCGGTAAGCACTTTCTCCTTACGGAAAATCGGCGCACCTAAGAACTCCTCCAGGTTTTTAACTGATATCTTGACCGTTTCAGACTCCTCTTCGAGCAGTTTAACGGCCGATTTACGCACAATGCGGTGCAGTTGCTTCTCCAGCTGGCGCACTCCGGCTTCCCGGGCGTAGCCTTCAATGACCTGCTTTAAAGCCGCATCGGAGAGGCTGATCCTCTTTTTCGTCAGGTTGTCGCGCTTGAGCAGCTTCGGCCACAGGTGGTGCTTGGCAATCGCCAGCTTCTCTTCAGCGATATAACCGGAGAGGCGGATCTGCTCCATACGGTCAAGCAGCGGCCCTGGAATCGAATCAAGCGTGTTGGCAGTGCAGATAAACAGCACCTTGGAGAGGTCCATGCGCACATCAAGATAGTGATCAAGGAAATCGACGTTCTGTTCGGGATCAAGTACTTCCAGCAGCGCCGATGCTGGATCGCCCTGAAAGGACTGCCCGAGCTTATCGATTTCATCCAGCATGATAACGGGGTTTTCGACCTCGACCTCTTTAAAGGCTTGCACCAGTTTGCCGGGCATAGCGCCCACATAGGTACGCCGATGGCCTTTAATTTCCGCTTCATCGCGCATACCACCGACTGAGAAACGGTAAAACTGGCGCCCTAAGGCTTCGGCGATCGAACGTCCGATGGAGGTTTTGCCTACCCCAGGAGGGCCTACCAACAATACAATCGAGCCGCCTACGTCGCCTTTGAAAGTACCCTCGGCCAGAAATTCGATAATACGCTCTTTAACGTCTTTCAAACCGTCGTGGTCGCGATCCAGCACCTGGCGGGCATGGGGTAGATCCAACTGATCCTGGCTGGTCACTCCCCAGGGCAGCGAGGTTAACCAATCCAGGTAGTTACGCGTGGTGCCATACTCCGGCGAACCGGTTTCCAACACGCTGAGCTTATTAAGCTCATCGTCAATACGCGATTGAACACGCTCGGGCACTACCAGTGACTCCAAACGCGCTCTAAAGGTATCTACATCGTTTTCTCGATCACCTTTGGAAATACCCAATTCACGCTGGATGACCTTGAGCTGCTCGCGCAGGAAGAACTCGCGCTGGCGATCCTGCATTTGCGCGTTTACCTGCTCGCTGATCTCTCCCTGTAGCAACGCAACATCGATCTCTTTCCGCAGCAGCGGCAGCACTTTCTGCATCCGCTCTTCTACCGAAAGTGTTGCCAGCACATCCTGAAGTTCGGGGCCCTTGGCGGAGGTAATAGCGGCGGCAAAATCGGTCAACGGCCCCGGCTGATGAGGACTAAAGCGGTTGAGGTAGTGCTTGAGTTCTTCACCGTACAGCGGGTTAATCGGCAGCAGCTCTTTAATGCCGTTGATGATTGCCATGGCGTAGGCGCGGGTCTCTTCGTTCTCCGCATCAACCGGCTCTTTAGGGTAGGTCACCTCGACGAGGTAAGGCGGCTCTTTGGAGAGCCAGCGGGTAATTTTAAAGCGCTGAAGCCCTTGAGCGATAAACTGAATCTGATCGTCTTCGCCCTTAAGTTTGTGCACTTTGACCGCAGTACCGATCTCCGGAAAACCTTCGTGATCCAGTGAGGTGACACCCTGCTCGCCCACAAAGGCAACACCCAATGTGTGGTGCGGCGTGTTACCCACACGGCGCATGGTCTCTTCCCAGCGCTCACGATTAATCACCAGCGGCTGTACCTGGGCGGGGAAGAACGGCCGGTTATGAATAGGCAGGAGGTAAATGCGTTCGGGCAGCATTTCACTAGCGGGCACCAGAGAGTTTACCCGCTCGCCGTCTGAGCGGTACTCACTTCCTCCCTGCTTACTATCGGCCTCTTGAGAGCTTTTTTCAGTCTGTTCGTTAGAGTGGTTTGCACCACTGTCTTCACTACTCTCTTCACTACCGGGGGTGTCATCAGTAGTGGATGACTGCTCATCATCAAGTTGCCAATCAAGATGTTCAGCGTCGTGTTCGTAATCCTGGTCGCTCATGCGTCCTCCAATGAACCGATACCGGCGGTGAGAACCGCCTAGTGTTGTCCATGGAATGCGGGCAGTGGGCCAAAACTTCAACCCTTCGCGAGTAGAACAGTCAGTTTAGCGGCGCTCCCTGCGACCGTAGGTAAACTTTTCTTTTAAAATTATTGAGGCCAAAGCTCGGGCATCGGGCGCCCATTGATACGCCAAACGCCACGCACCACATCAAACTGCAGCTCCCGAGTGCCCAGGGGCAGACCTAACCATAATGCGGCGACGGTAGGCGCATCGTGCCAGGTAAAGTCGCCATCAATGCGCTCCAGCCATTTCGCCTGCTCTTTCTTTTTATCGAGGTTAACCACACTCAGCTCATCCAACTGGCGGGCATCAAAAAACAGCGCGCCATCCGCATCCAGGCGAATACCCAACAGCGGGCTATCGATAGCAACGGTCGTGACATCTAAACGCGGCGAGTCGCTAAGCACTTTGCGCAGATCCGGCTCTAAACGGGCCAGCAACCCTTCGGCCATAGGTAGACTAGCGTCTCCCCAGGCGGCTTCCTGACGCAAACGACGAATCACTTGGCGAACCGCATCGGCATTCAAACGCGAAAGTTCCATCTCTATGCGGCCATTGAGCAACGGCATGTCCGGCGCTTGAGAAGGCACCATCACATCGCCCACTTCAAGCTCGCCTTTGATACGGAGTTCGCTCTCATCCAGCACCATATGGCTGTTTAGATCGAGAGGTGAAAACTGGATATCGTAGGAGGGGTAGCTGAGCGTCAGCGTTTCAATATGCAGGTGATCGCGTTGAGCAAAGTGGTAAGCATCATCAATATAAGTATAGCGGCTTTCGAGCACCGTGGGGCCTATCGCAAGCTGGGCCATACCGTCGGTCAGGGTAAGTTGATCAAATAACGCGCGTAGTCGCCAATCGCCAAACACGCCTTCCAAGCGCAGCCGACCACCGCGGACGGCTAAATCGCGGCCATTTTGTTGAATCACAAAGGGGGCAAGGGCAAGGCGCAATTCGCTATGACCGCTAAGGGTGTGATAGCGCCCCTGCCAACGCGGCACAGAGGGGGCGGTGACCTCACCCACGGCTTGCTGCAGAACGGTATCGAGACGTGGTAGTACGGTGCCTTCGACATCCGTGCTTAAAATACCGTGCCGCGCGCTATACGTGAGCTCAAGGCGCCAGGGTCGACCCAAAAGCGGTGACAGTATCACCCTGCCTTGGGAGCTTAACCACCCTTGATGACTCTCAGTACGATTGACGCGCCACTCACCCCGCGCCTCCAGATCTTCGAGCGCTTGGCGTAGACTGCGCTCAAACAGCACACTGGAGAGTAGCTGCGCTGCCATCCACACTACGGCTATAATCGCCAGCGTGGGGACAATCAGACGTTCCTTGCGCATGCTACCTCCTTGAAGCCAACGCCTTGCAGCCAATGCACTCGAAAAAAGTTATCAACCGCTCCTGATCTCTACTTACCACTTACCACTTACCACTTACCACTTACCACTTACCACTTACCACTTACCACTTACCAAGTTTAGTGTAGCCAGAACCACAGGTGCATAGTACTCCAGGCGTAGGCCCCAGCCATCACGTCATCGATCATAATACCAAAGCCGCCCGCCACGCGGCGGTCAGCCCAGCGAATCGGCCAGGGCTTAAAGACATCGAAGATGCGAAATACCACAAATCCCCATAGCGCAGCCTCCCACGAAAAAGGCACCGCCGCCATGGTTAGCCAGTAACCCACAAACTCATCCCACACGATACCCGAGTGGTCGTGTACCCCTAAATCGTGGGACGTTTTATCACATAGCCAAACGCCAATAACAAAGGTGACAAAACAAATACTCAGGTACCACCCCAGGGGCAGTTCCGCCATCATCCAGTAGAACGGAATGGCCGCTAGCGTGCCAAAGGTACCCGGTGCCCAAGGCACAGCGCCGCTGCCTAAGCCAAAGGCAAAAAAATGTGTTGGACGGCGCCAGACACTTTTAGGTGCACGATTCATGGCGCTTCCCCACTAAAATGCTGCCAGCCGGCATAGCCGCTGACATAACGACTCAGTTCACTCTGGCCAGAGGCAGTAACGCCTAACGCTTCACTACAGTGGCCAATGACGGTCAGCGCTAGACCCAATGGCGCTAAACGCTGTTGCGCCTCTGCGACGTCGTCAGCGCCGAGGGTAACAAGCAGTTCGTAATCATCCCCGCCTGAAAGTGCCGCCTTTAGTGCAGCTTCCCGACCTAGGGAGCTTTCCAGTTCGTCCGCCAGTGGTAAGGCGTCTAGCGCGATGACGGCTCCGACCTGCGAAGCGTCGCGAATATGCGCCAAGTCGGCCAGTAGCCCATCGGAGATATCCAGTGCAGCGGTGGCTAAGTCGCGCAACGCCAGGCCCGCCGCTAAGCGCGGTTGTGGCAATAGGTAGCGACTTAACAATGGATGCGCCAGATCGCGCTCGCCCTGCTGCCAAAGCGCCAGCCCGCCTGCCCCACCACCTAGTGCACCGGTGACAGCGATCAGATCTCCCGCCTGGGCACCGCTACGGGTCAAGGCTTCGCCCACCGGGAGTTCACCCATCACAGTAACGCCTATGGAAAGCGCACCGGAAGTGACATCGCCCCCCACCAGCGTGGTGGCGTGCTGCTGACAAAGCGTATGAAAGCCTCGCGCATAGTCTGTAAGCCAAGCATGGGTGGCTTCATCATTGGTAAACTGGCGCTGATCAAGGGTTAACGCCATCAAACACCAACGCGAAGTCGCCCCCATGGCGGCCAGATCGCTCAGCGCAACGGCCAAGGCACGGTGACCCACCGCAAATGCTGATGCTTCGCGGGGAAAGTGTACATCCACCACCGAGGTATCAACGCTCACGACCAACTGTTGGCCTGCTTGCGGCAACAGCAGCGTGGCGTCGTCTCCACATCCCAGTGTGACGCCATTTGACGCAGCCGACGCCTCCTGCGACGACATAAAGTAGCGTCGAATCAAATCAAATTCGGCAAGCACAAAGGCCCCTTAAACGCATTGTCATACCGCTCGCGTTCAGAGACGACGAGCGCTGACCTCGGCACTGCGCAAGCGAATAGCCAGCTTGTCGAGAATGCCGTTCACGTATTTATGGCCATCGGTGGCGCCAAATGACTTAGCCAGCTCAACGCCTTCGTTAATGACGACACGATAAGGTACTTCCATGCGGCGGGAAAGCTCGTAAGCGCCCAACCGTAGGATGGCCAACTCTACCGCATCGAGATCTTCTAAGCGGCGGTCTAGCAGGGGAGAGATTTCACGATCCAGTTCCGCTTTAAACCGCACGGTATTATGGAGTAACTCGTGAAACAGTGCCTTGTCGGCGATCTCCATCACCTTGACCCAATTTTCGTGATCTTCCAGGTCATCGTCGGCGACCTGGCTACGAAACTCGGCTTCAATGGTAGTAATGGATTTACCCGTCATGTGCCATTGATAAAGCCCCTGCACCGTTAATTCCCGCGCCGCGTGGCGGCCCTGCTGAGCGGCAGAGGGTTTACGCTCGCTCATTGGGTATCTCCTGACGGTAGCGCACGGAGCAGAGAGACCATTTCCATCGCGGCCATGGCAGCTTCGGTGCCTTTGTTACCGGCCTTGGTGCCTGCACGCTCAATCGCTTGCTCAATGGTTTCAACGGTTAACACACCATTAGCCACCGGGGTATCAAACTCAAGCTGTAAGTGATTAATCGCCGTATTACAGCCGCCCGCCACGTATTCAAAATGCGGTGTGCCACCGCGAATGACCGCGCCCAGGGCAATCACTGCGTCGGGTTTCATTACCTTCAACACGCGCTTCACCGCCAGCGGGAGTTCCCAGGCGCCCGGCACGTGAACAATGTGGATATGCTCGGCGTCGACACCGTGACGGGTCAAGCTGTCGACGGCGCCTTCCACCAGGCTATCGACCACGTGATGGTTAAAACGGCCGACCACGATGACATAGCGGCCATCGACATCAACAAACGTACCTTCAACTTGAGTGAGGGAGTGCATCAATTTATTCCTGCTGAATTAGTTCTGCTGAGAAGTTGGTTCATACGCCGTGTCATTAGGGCCCAGACGCTCTACGACTTCGAGGTCAAAGCCGGACAGCGCCGAAAACTTCCACGGTGAACTAAGTAATCGCATTTTACCCACGCCTAAATAGCGCAGAATCTGAGAACCGGTGCCGATGGTCAAGTAGTTACCGGCACCGTCGGAGTCGCTGGTACGCGGCTGGCGCACGCGATCCAAAAAGATATCCAGCTGGTCTTTCAAATCCTGGTGCGGGCGGCCGTCGTCAATCAACACAAACACACCTGGCGCGGCTCCGGCAATCTCTTCCAGCGCACGATGGGCATCCCAGCGGCACTGTTCGTCTTTCATCAAGCCCATTACATCGCGCAGCGTATCAGTCAGATGCACGCGCACCGTGGTGGCCTGTTCCGGCGTGGGCTGACCGTTCACCAACGCCAAATGGTGAGCGCCCTGGATACGATCACGGAACACGTGCAGCTCAAGCTCGCCATGGGAGGTCATGACCGTTGACGCTTCCAGATGATCGATGGTCTGTTCGTTAACGATACGGTAGTGAATCAGATCCGCGATGGTACCGATCTTAATACCGTGCTCCTGGGCGAAGGCTTCAAGCTCGGGGCGGCGCGCCATGCTGCCATCATCATTCATAATCTCGCAGATTACACCGCTAGGGTCACAGCCCGCCAGTGCCGCCAAATCACACGAAGCTTCCGTATGCCCGGCACGGCGCAGCACGCCGCCCGGCTCGGCCATCAGCGGAAAGATATGGCCTGGCTGAACGATATCAGAGGGCTTTGCATTGGGTGCCACCGCGGCTTGCACGGTACGCGCACGATCTGCAGCTGAAATACCCGTCGTGACGCCTTCGGTTGCCTCAATGGAGAGAGTAAACTTGGTGCCAAAACCGGAACCGTTATCACGCACCATTAGCGGCAGATTAAGCTGCTCACAGCGGGCGCGAGTCATCGGCATGCAGATCAAGCCGCGGGCGAAACGGGCCATAAAGTTGATATGCTCGGCCTGCACTTTTTCGGCGGCCATGATGATATCACCTTCATTTTCGCGATCCTCATCGTCCATGAGAATCACCATTTTGCCCTGGCGGATATCGTCCACCAGCTCGGCGATAGGGGCTAAGCCTCTAGAGGAGGGGTGCGCCATGGAATCTCCAATAAGTGTTGTCACGATAGCTTGTCAGGATAGGTTATCGAGAAAGAGTGTCGCGAGAGTGAGTCACGATTTTGCGCGTCAGGGTACCTTGCTCTCGCAAAATTCGCCAGATGCGCTAGTCGCTAGAGGGGATGCAATAATGCGCCAATCGCGCCCTACTGCTCGCATATCGTGAATGGTTAACCGCCGCTGATCGGCCATACGTGAGAGCCCTGGCAACGCAAAAAGGGGCCGCGCTTCGCCGCCTAACAGTGTGGGGGCAACAAACAGCTGTAGCTCATCGACCAACGCCGCATCGAGCATAGCGCCCGCCAATGTCGCTCCGGTTTCCACCAGCAGTTCATTAACCTGTTCATTTTCGGCTAACCACTGCAGCATTGCCACTAAATCGATACGGCCATCGCTACCGGCGGGCAACACCTGTACTTCAGCGCCCGCCTGAGTTAACCGTTCCCGCTTCTCTTCCAAGTGGTCTGATGTGGTGATCACTAGCGTACGCCCAGGCTCGCTTAAACAGGCTGCCGCCAGAGGTAGGCGCAAGTGGGTATCTAAAATCACCCGCAGGGGCTGGCGGTGAACCACTTGGTCTGCGTTGTTCAGCTGTAACTGCTCTGCTCGTAACGTCAGCCGAGAGTCGTCCATAATGAGCGACTCAACGCCGCTTAATATCGCGCTGGAGCGTGCCCGTAGCCGCTGCACCTGGGTGCGTGCTTCAGGCCCGGTGATCCACTGAGACTCCCCCGACCCCATGGCGGTACGACCATCTAGACTCATCGCCATTTTCAGGCGCACAAAGGGACGCTGCTGGGTCATGCGAGCAATAAAGCCGGGATTCAGAGCGCGCGCGTCACTCTCTAATAACCCCACCGCCACCTCAACACCCGCCTCTTCAAGCAGACGAATACCGCGGCCACTCACCTGCGGGTTCGGATCCACCATGGCAACCACTACCCGCGACACCTTCGCTTCCTGGAGCGCCACCGCGCAGGGGCCAGTGCGGCCGGTGTGGGAACAAGGCTCCAGGGTGACGTACGCGGTCGCGCCCAGGGCTTGCTCACCAGCATCATTCAACGCGTGAATTTCGGCGTGGGGTTCACCGGCACACAGGTGAAAGCCTTCACCGACAATCTGCTCGTCACGCACAATCACACAGCCGACCCGCGGGTTGGGATCCGTGGTGTATAAGCCTTTTTGCGCCAGTTGCAGCGCCCGCGCCATATAGCGGTGGTCGGCTTGGCTAAAGACAGCACTCATTTTGACGACTCGCTGCCATGGCCCAGTCGGGAAGAGGGCTCTTGGGACAGCCGGTCAATCTCAGCGCGAAATTCATCCAGATCCTGGAACTTGCGATATACCGAAGCAAAGCGGATATAGGCTACGTGATCGAGGGTTTTAAGCGCTTGCATGACCGACTCGCCAATATCACGGGCGTTGATTTCGCGATCGCCCCGGGCACGTAAGGTTTGGCGGATGCGCTCTACCGCCGCTTCAATGGCTTCTGCACTGACCGGACGCTTTTCCAGCGCACGCAACATACCTGCCCGCAGTTTGGCTTCATTAAAGCTCTCGCGGGAGCCGTCGGACTTCACCACCCGCGGCATTACCAATTCTGCGGTTTCGTAGGTGGTAAAGCGCTCTTGGCAGCTCGCACACTGGCGTCGACGGCGTACCTGATCACCATCCGCTACCAGGCGCGAATCAGTCACTCGAGTATCGTTTGCACCACAAAAAGGGCAATGCATGGCGGTCAACCTGTTGTCAGCTCGTGTCGGCGTACCGCACGAGTTAGCGTGTTATAACCTGTCAATGTGTGTGCTATTAATAGCGTTTTAGCAGTAGTAACTGCCACAAGCTAATGTATCTTAGCGTTTAAACGCGGTATCAACCTCGTATTGTAACGATTTGGCACACAAGCTGCAGCGTTTGTGGCAGATTGTTTATCAGGAGCTACCCATGCCCCCCTTTGAGCAGACCGTTAACGACTACCTCAGCCACCTTTATGGCCCCAGGGCGGGGGAAGTGCAGCGCCGTTTAAACCAGCGTCTAGCGCATTTTCAGTCGCTTGCCCCATTTTCATCCAGCTCCGGTAGAACCAGCACTAAAAATGCACCCTCTTGGAGCGAAAAAGATCAGTGGGTGATCAGCTACGGTGACTCGATTATTGAAGATGGTGTGCCGCCGTTGGCAGTGCTTAGCGATTTTCTTCAAGCGCGGTTGGGCGATCGCATCAGCGGTGTACATGTACTGCCCTTCTTTCCCTGGAGCAGCGACGACGGCTTTTCGGTGATCCACTACCGGGAAGTGAACCCCGATCTTGGTGATTGGTCGCACATCCGCGAACTCGCCAGCCATTACGACTTAATGGCCGACCTGGTGCTCAATCACGTCTCACGGGAGTCTCTCTGGTTTGTGGATTACCTGAGCGGCAGCCTGCCCGGCCGCGACTACTTTATCGAAGTCGATCCAGAGACCGATGTCTCCCAGGTGGTGCGCCCACGCAGCAGCCCGCTGCTGGTGCCCATTTCCACCCGGCGTGGCACCCGCTACCTGTGGGCGACGTTCTCCGAAGACCAGCTTGACCTGAACTTTGAAAATCCGGATGTGCTGCTGGAGTTCGTGGGTATTTTGCTGTTCTACCTGGAGCAAGGAACGCGGATTGTACGTTTGGATGCGGTGGCCTTTCTGTGGAAGCGGCTGGGTACTGCCTGCATTCACCTGCCGGAAACCCACACTGTGGTGCGGCTGCTACGAGCGATTGTGGATCACGTGGCCCCAGGTACCCTGTTAATCACCGAAACCAATGTGCCCCACCAGGAAAATATCAGTTATTTTGGCTTGGATCGGTTGCCAGCGGGGGACCCCGACGAAGCCCATATGGTGTATCAGTTTGCCCTCCCCCCGCTGCTATTGCACACCCTCACCCGGGGCGAAGCGAGCACCTTACAAACCTGGCTTGCCAGCCTTCCGGTACTGCCCGACCAATGCACCTACCTCAACTTTACGGCCAGCCACGACGGCATTGGCGTTCGCCCCTTGGAAGGTTTATTGCCCGATCACGAGCGGGATGCGCTGCTGGAGCTGATGCACCGTTTCGGAGGCTTTGTCAGCATGCGTAGCAACCCCGATGGAAGCGATACGCCCTATGAGATCAATATCACCTGGTTTGAAGCCATGCGCGGCACCCGCCGCGGCCCCGACCCGTGGCAGGTAGCGCGTTTTCTATGCAGCCAAGCAATTATGCTGAGTTTGCAAGGTATCCCCGCGCTGTATATTCACACCCTAACTGGCACACTCAATGACGTGGAAGGCGTTGAGCGCAGTGGGCGGCTACGTTCGATCAACCGCCGGCGCTGGCAGCGTAGCGAGCTTGACCTCCTACTCGATAGCCCGTCGACGCCCACTCACGATGTTTTCCACGCCTTAAACCGGCTATTAGACCAGCGCCGCAAGGAGCCCTGCTTTCACCCCAATGCCGCTCAACGGGTTGTGGTCTCAGCACCGGAACTATTGGCAGTAGAGCGCGGCCCGCTCCACGATGGTCGCCGGCTGCTAGCGCTGTATAACGTCACCGACCTACCGCTTCCTTTAGAGAATATGGGTGAGGCAGTTACCCAGGCACTTGAAAAACACGCCTGGCAAGCGCTGGATCCTGCTAACCCCTGGAGCGCCGAAGGTTCGCTGCCGCCTTACGCGGTGCGTTGGCTGGTAGCGGATAGTTAACACCATTTCGTTAATACCATTGAGAAATCTAAAGTTTCAAAAACCGTAAACTTCAAAAACCGTAAGTTGCGACATATTGCCCCAGTTATAAAGCGCATAATCCCTAAATAATGTTGTGCTGCGATAATCGCAACACGGCATTATTTTAGGGATTGCCAGCACTAAGGCGGCGGTTATTAAATCTCTAGCCTCTCACTCTTATTCAAACAAGGCGCTGCAATGCACTTAAAACGTCACGCTGGCATAAGTGGTTTTCTCCTGCTGGCAGGATTGGTCGGCACCTCTGCGAGCTATGCCGATGAGCTACCCGCCCCTATTCAGGCACTTGCCGACCAAGGCTTGGAAATTCATGGTCAATTCGATGCCCCCGGAGGGTTGCGCGGCTACGGCGCCAGCGTGCAGGGCCAGGACATGGCGATTTACCTGACGCCGGATGGCGAGCACGCCGTGGTGGGTACACTAATGGATAATGAGGGGAATGACCTTACCGAAGCGCAACTGGATGAGCATGTACGTGCACCGCTAGAGGCACAAACATGGCAGCTATTAAGCGAAAGCCACTGGGTACAGGACGGCAATGTGGATGCCCCCCGGGTGATTTACACCTTCACGGATGCCAACTGCCCCTACTGCCGTCAAATGTGGCAAGACGTTCGCCCCTGGGTGGAAGCAGGTGAGGTGCAGCTACGCCATATCATGGTAGGTATCTTAGCACCCGACAGCCCTGGAAAAGCAGCCGCTATTCTCGGCGCCGACGATCCAGCGGCGACACTGCATGCCCATGAAAGCGGCCAGCAGGAAATCGAAGCTAGTGCCCAACCGAGAGAAATTGAAGAGCAGGTGTACGCCAATAACCAGTTGTTCGAAGAGCTGGGCCTATATGCAACCCCCACTTCCGTTTTTCAGCGTGAAACAGAGAACGGGGCCGTGCGTCTTGACCGTATTCAGGGTATGCCCAGTGATGAGCGGCTGATCGAGATGATGGGCAGTGAAACACCTTGATGAACTTATCCTGCCACCGCTAGCTGAGATTGCCGCGTCGCTGCGCTCCTCGCAATGACTTAGGTGATGTCATTGAAATCCTTCACCTGTCATTGCGAACGTAGTGCAGCAATCTCGGGGTTAATCTGCCACTGCCAAAGATTGCCGCGTCGCTGCGCTCCTCGCAATGACGTAGGTGATGTCATTGAAATCCTTCACCTGTCATTGCGAACGTAGTGAAGCAATCTCGGGGTTAATCTGCCACTGCCAAAGATTGCCGCGTCGCTACGCTCCTCGCAATGACGTAGGTGATGTCATTGAAATCCTTCACCTGTCATTGCGAACGTAGTGAAGCAATCTCGGGGTTAATCTGCCACCGCCAAAGATTGCCGCGTCGCTGCGCTCCTCGCAATGACATGAATAGGGCTACTCGCAATAGCATCTAATTTGTTATTGCGAGCAACCCGACATTGTGAGCCCGCCCCCTGTCATTGCGAGCGCAAGCGAAGCAATCTCTAGGTTAATCTACCACTGCAAGCTAAGGTCGTTTCACTTTTCATAGTCAAAATAAGGATACTGACTGCAATGATGCGCCCCTACCATTGCTAATAAAATGAAGTTAGATTAATAAAAATCCATCACCGAAAGGTCGGTTCATGTCGACAACAAACAATCTTTATTATGTTTATATGCTGACTAACCGCACTCACCGCGTTCTTTACATAGGAGTTGAGCCTGTAGAAAAACCCCGCTGACGGCAAAGTTTTGGTAGGATCGAGAAAACAGACGAGGAGTGGTCAGCATGCCGCGCTTCAAGCCTTATAACCACGATCAAAATGCCATGGTGGTTATCAATAGTTGGGCGCTAAAGTGGCTAAATGCCGATATTAAGATTACTCAGCCAGATGACCGGCTGGGTAAATAAATAAGGACAACAGGCGGTGGAAACGGCTCGAAATCGGTTTTTTCTACAGCCTCGTTACAAACAACTTGGAGCGCAGGCTTTATGAACACCGCCAAGGTTTAATGCCAGGATTCACCAAAAAGTACCGTTGCCACAAACTTGTATGGCTAGAGGAGTCAAATAGTATAGAAGATGCCATCAGGCGCGAAAAACAGCTTAAAGCGGGTTCACGTCAACGTAAAAATGCTCTAATTGACTCCCTTAATCCTGATTGGGTTGAGCTTGCCCCATACTAATATCATTCTGAGTGCCACACCCCTTATTATCGTGAGCCTCTCTTTCATTGTGGGCCCTCCCTGTCATTGAAATCCGCTACCTGTCATTGCGAACGTAGTGAAGCAATCTCGAGGTTAATCTGCCACCGCCGCCAAAGATTGCCGCGTCGCTGCGCTCCTCGCAATGACGTAGGTGATGTCATTGAAATCTGCTACCTGTCATTGCGAACGTAGTGCAGCAATCTCGGGGTTAATCTGCCACCGCCGCCAAAGATTGCCGCGTCGCTGCGCTCCTCGCAATGACGTAGGTGATGTCATTGAAATCCTCCACCTGTCATTGCGAACGTAGTGAAGCAATCTCGGGGTTAATCTGCCACCGCCGCCAAAGATTGCCGCGTCGCTGCGCTCCTCGCAATGACGTAGGTGATGTTATTGAAATCCTCTACCTGTCATTGCGAACGTAGTGAAGCAATCTCGGGGTTAATCTGCCACCGCCAAAGATTGCTTCGTCGCAAGTTCCTCGCAATGACATAAAGAGGACTCCTCTCAATGACAAAAAATGAAAGTTCCTCATAATCACATTTCGTGACGGTATTACTCCTCGGAAAGGTTTTCAAACCTCGGCATCCCGACGTTCCAGGGTTTAAGGTCGCCCTTCTCCCCGAAGTTGTCGTGATCACCGAGTACATGGCCGTCGTGTTCACGGGTTTGCCCATACAGTGAACGGTTATGAAAGGTCGGGCCGAAGCGCTCGGCTGTCTCGGCGACATCGCCCGTGTAGCGGGGGTCCTGGGGGCGCTCTTGGCTGTTTATATAGTAAGCAATATCCCAGGCGTCTTGATCGCTGAGCGACCGCGGCTGACCAAGCGGCATATTTTGGTAAATGAAGCCCGCCATGGTTTCTACTCGCGCGATTCCCGCACCCCAATTATTAGAGCCGTCGCCCCAAGGGGCTGGAAATACGTATTCGCCGTTTTCATAGTGGCCCGATCCATCCTTTTGGTGGCAAATCGAACAGTTTTCCTGGTAAGCCGCTTCGCCCCTAGCATAGTCGGGCTCTTCAGCTGGCTCATCCGGTGCGGGGAAGCCACGCCCATAGATCGGTTTGTCTGGATACATCGGCGCACCGGTGGCCAGCCATTGATGGTAGGCGCTCAGCGCCAGCATTTCATCGCTGCCATACTCCGGTGGCACGCCATTCATGGAATAAGCAAAGCAACCTGCGATACGTTCTTCCAGGTTATTCACATGCTGATTCTTACCACGAAAATCCGGCAGCGTGATAGCCGCGGCCCACACTGGCGCACTGAACGGCACTCGCCCTTCGCCCAAATGACAGCTAGAGCAGTTCATATCATTGAACACGTTCTCACCACGCAACTGCTGCGTATTGGTGAATAGATCATGCCCATAGCGGATGACTTTCTTCAGCTCCGGATGAAGTTCGGAATTCTCAAGGTCTTCCATGGTGGGGGGCTCGTGTACCAGCATATTCAGCGCAGCGTCTGGACGCTCTTCTGGCTGGGCAAAAACCGTGGCTGTATAAACGGTACCGAACGCCAGCGAGCAGCCGGTCAGGGTTATGACGAGGGAGCGACGACAGATGGTCATTGTGCTGTCTCCTGTTCTTCTGAACCGGGTTGCGTGGCATACCAGGCAGACACCGCCTGAATGTCGTTATCGCTCATGCGTTTGGCAATGGCCTCCATGAGATTCTGTGGGTCGTTGATGCGTGTCTCGTTTTTCCACGCCCTCAACTGAGCGCTGATATAGCCAGCATGCTGGCTGGCGACACCTGGGAAGGTGCTGCCAACGCCCGTACCACCGGGCCCGTGGCAGCTTTGGCAGGAAACAATGTAGGCGTTCCAATCGCCGCGCTCGGCAAGCTGTTGACCCCGCGCCAGCAGCGCTTCGTCGGCCTCATCGCCGCCTTGCCCCGGCGTTACCGGCATTTGGCTATAGTATTCGGCAACATCGGCTATTTGCTGATCGTCGAGCATATTGGCAAACGTCATCATGGTCGCATTTTGACGCTGCCCGGCTTTAAAGTCGTGCAACTGCTTAGCGATATAGTCCGCATTCAGCCCCGCTAAGCGCGGCCATGACTCACCATTGGGCACATTCATACCGCTGCCATCGGCCTGATGACAGGCTGTGCAGGTAGCCGCTGCAGCCTGGCCTCGCTCCGCGTCACCCTGCTGCGCCAGCGCGCCTCCAGTGACTAAGCTAATCCCTATCAGCAGGCCAAACCTGCTTAAGTATTTTTTATTCATCTCGGTTTCTCCCTTGCGTTATCGTTGTTAGCTACCCGCCACTGGCACCACCAGACGGGCGGTAAAACCACCTCCAGCAGGGCTGACAAACGTCACTTCGCCACCAAAACGTTCGGCGATAGCAGCCACAATGGCTAACCCCAGTCCACTGCCTTGCTGTTTACTGGCGCGCCAGAATCGTTGAGTTAATTGTTCAAGCGTCGCGCCATCAACACCTGGGCCTTGGTCGCTAACGCTAAAGGTAAGATGGCGCTCCCCTGGCTCCCACTGCGCATCAAAGTTAACGGGGGCATCGGCGGGCCCATGGTTAATAGCGTTATCGAGCAAATTACGCAGCGCGGTGATAGCCAATTCGCGGGGCATCGCAAGGGCGACATCGGGCCAATGGGGCGACACTACAAAGCGGGCTGATTTGTTGTGCTGGCTATCCGCCAGGGCGTGTTCGGCTACATCTGCGACGCGACTAGCCTCACCATCATCAAAGCGCACACGCCCCTCTACGCGAGCCAGCGTGAGCAGTTGGTCAAGGGTTGAGCTCAACCGCACCACTCCCTCTTCAGCATAGTTGAGCGATGTTATTGCGGCCTGACCTTCGACCCGGCGAGCCACTTGCAGGTGGGTTTTGATCGCAGTAAGCGGTGTGCGCAGTTCGTGGGCGGCATCGTTTGTAAAGCGCTGCTCACGGATAATGGTTTGCTGTACACGCTCAAGAAGCGTATTTAAGGTTTCAATCAGCGGACGAATCTCTTTAGGCAGGCCATAGGTAGCGACAGGGGCCAGTGCATCGGGGTGGCGATTGGCCAGCGATTCGCGCAGCCGTGTTAGCGGTGCTAAGCCACGCCAAACCCCCAGCCAAAGCGCAAACATGCTGCCTACCAGCGCTACGATAAAGGGCACCACGGTCATGCGTATAACGCCGCCGAGCAGCATATCGCGCTCATCCATACGATCAGCGGTGGTAATCACGATGCCACCGCGCTCGTAGGTAAATACCCGCCAAGTCACGTCACCTGCCTGGCGATAAGTGTGGCCGCCCTCTCCCGGGGCGAGAATAGCGTCCATATCGGCATGGGTGCGCGCCATGATTTCGCCTTGGGGCGAGTGCACTTGGCAGGCCAAACCCTCAATGGGTGGAATAGACAGCACTGGACGCTCGGCATCCTCCCATACGTCAAACGGCAGCTGCAGGACTAACCCGGCCACCATTCTTGCCGACTGCGCTAAGCGCTGATCCAGGGTTTCCACAAACTTCTCTTCCAGGTCGCGCATCAGCCACGCCGCCGCCACACCCCAGAGCAGTGCCAGCGTTAATCCCAGAGTCAGCAGCAAGCGCGCACGTAAACTCATAGCTGCCCCTTATAGGGCGTACCGGCCGCATGTACCGCCTCGGGTTTGCCCAACCGATAGCCAAGCCCGCGCACTGTTTCAATCACGCCGCTCCCCAACTTGCGGCGCAGGTGGTGGATATGCACATTCAGCGCATTGCTCTCAACATCGTCGTTCATACCGTAAAGGCTATCTTTAAGCTGGTCGGCTGACAGGACGCTGCGTGGCGATTGCAGGAAGGTTTCAAGCAGCACCAGCTCCCGGCGAGACAGCATAATCAGCTGTTCATCGACGTAGGCCTCCCTAGCCGTTGGATCTAAGCAGAGTGCGCCGTGGGCAATCAGGCCGCTGCTGCGCCCTGCTACTCGGCGTAACAAGGCGTGCAAACGCGCTACCAACTCATCTAAATCGAAAGGTTTCACCAGATAGTCGTCGGCGCCGCCCTGTAGTCCATCCACTCGGTCACGCACCGCATCCCTTGCGGTTAACATCAGCACGGGAACGTCGTTGCCCTGCTCGCGCCACTCGGCCAGCAATTGAAGACCATCGCCATCGGGCAATCCGCGATCAAGAATGACCACATCACTGGCCACCGTTCGCATCGCCTGACGGGCAGCGGTCCCCGTGGAGACGTGATCGACCACAAAGTCGAAGGTCATTAATCCAGCGCGAATACCCGAAGCAACCAGCGGGTCATCTTCAATCAACAAGACGTGCATAGCGGTTTCCTATTTATTACCCCTCAGCATGGCGGACGGGCATTAACCCAGCGTTAAGACAAATAAAAACGCCCTTGCTTTGATGGCAAGGGCGCGGGCATGGCAATCGCCGAATAAGGACGAATGGCTAGGCGAGACGCTTAGCAGCAAAACGCCTCGCAAAAAACCAACCCAACACCATGGTCACCAGCATGGCCAATAGCGGTAAGGAAAGACCGCCGATGGAGGCTATCGCTGGCCCTGGGCAGTAGCCGGAAAGTCCCCAGCCAATGCCAAACAGAGCCGCGCCCCCTAACAACTTTGCGTCTAACTCCCGTTTGGCCGGTAACTGAAAGACGCCACCCAATAGTGGTGCAGTACGCTTGAATACCAGCCGATAGCCGATAAAGGTGGTGACGACAGCCCCGCCCAATACGAACATCAGCGTTGGATCCCAGGCGCCCGCTACGTCTAGAAACCCCACAACTCGCGCGGGGTCGGTCATGCCTGAAACAGCTAAGCCGATACCGAAAAGTAGCCCCGCCGCATAGCCTGCCGCTGTTTTCATCCAATGACTCTTGTTTGACTGACTCATACTCCACCACCTAGGCCTAGCATGTGGCGCGAGATATAAACGGTCACTAGCGCCGTTAGCAAAAACATACCAGTGGCCGCCATGGAGCGTGGTGCCAAACGCGCCAGCCCGCACACGCCATGGCCGCTGGTACAGCCACTGCCCAGCCCTGTGCCTACGCCCACTAACAGCCCAGCCACCAGCATTAACCCTACGCCTCCCACCGGCGCGCCAATCACCTCACCAGGGCTTTCGGCAACGTTGCCTAAACCACCACCTAGCGCCATAAGCAGAAGCGGGCCGCTAATCAGCCCTAACAGAAAAGCCACTCGCCAAGCGCTATCGCCCTTGGGGCGCTGGGTTATCAAATTGCCCACGATGCCACTGATACCTGCGATACGCCCCAGCGTTGCCATCAACCAGGTAGCGGAAAGCCCGATCAACACACCCCCAACCAGCCCTTGTAAGCCTGCTGTCCAATCCACTGATAACTCCTCAGCTCGCACTTAAACCGTTAGAAAAAATTAAGCGGCACTTTGAGATAGACAGTGCCATTCTCTTCCGCAGGAGGCAGTTCCCCCGCACGCATATTGACCTGCACCGAAGGAATAATGAGCCGTGGCATGCCTAAGGTGGCGTCGCGCTCAGTGCGCATCTTCACGAACTCGTCTTCGCTGATACCTTCATGAACATGGACGTTCTCACTGCGCTGTTCCGCAACGCTGGTTTCATGCTCAAAGGTATCGCGACCGGGAGCTTTATAGTCGTGGCATAAGAACAGCCGCGTCTGCTCGGGAAGCGCCAATACTTTTTGGATAGAGTGATAAAGAGTGCGCGCATCTCCACCGGGAAAGTCGCACCGCGCGGTGCCATAATCCGGCATAAATAGCGTATCGCCTACAAAGGCGGCATCGCCTATTACGTAGGTTAAACAAGCGGGCGTATGTCCTGGGGTATGCAGCACCTGGCCCTGTAATTGGCCAACGGCGAACGTATCCCCTTCTTCAAACAGCGCATCAAACTGGCTGCCATCCCGAACAAACTCACTGCCCGCATTGAATGCCTTACCGAATATCTCCTGCACCTTCACTATGTTGGCACCAATGCCGGTTTTACCCCCTAACTGTTCATGTAGGTATGGCGCTGCCGAGAGGTGGTCTGCATGTACATGGGTCTCCAAAATCCAGACTACATCGAGATCGTGTTCGCGAATAAAAGCGATGATGGTGTTAGCAGATCGCACGTCGGTTCGCCCAGCGGCATAATCAAAATCGAGTACCGAATCTATAATTGCGCAGGCACGGCTATCAGGGTCTTGGACGACATAGCTAAAGGTGTTCGTAGGCTCATCAAAAAAGTGCGTAACGATTGGGCGTTGCATCGTTGCCTCCCATAGGGGTGGTGATCTCAATCTCATGCTATAAAGACAGCATAGTGCATTTTAAGTTCTATATTTAGATTATTTTAGAATATAAGGGTGCTATATATCCCAAAAGAGTGTTCAAGACTATTTTTGCTAAGGTCTGCTCCATTTAGGCCGATAATGAAGGAGTTACTCAATTACAAAAATTAGGAAGAACATGACTCACTTAACAACGACACAAAAACTCTGGGGAACGCTGGGTATTATCTGGGTTGCAATGCTGCTATTGGTTGGCTGGCTTGCCTGGGAGAACCGCCAGACGATTGAGAGCGAACGCCGCGATAGCATTCAATACGTAGTGGAAAGCGTGCAAAACCAAATTGAAGCCCTGCAAGAACGGGTAGCCTCCGGTGAACTTAGCCTGGAAGAAGCGCAGCAGCGTGCGATCGATAATATGTCTAGCGTTAGCTTTGGGGCGGGCGAGTATATCTTTTCATTCAACGATGACTTACTGATTATCTCGCATCCTAGCCGTACACCCGGCACTGACATGACCAATTATGAAGACGCCAGCGGGATGGCGCTGTACCCCGAGTTGCTGCGTGTCGCGCAAGCAGGTGGTGGTCACGTCAATTACTATTCTACCCGCGCGGGTGGCGACGAGCAGCTGCCGAAAACCAGTTATGTAGCACACCTTCCCGAATGGGACTGGTCACTGGCGACCGGCGTTTATGTCGATGATATTAATGCCGCCTTTATTGCCGGTTTGATTCGCTCGATCGTGATACTACTGATCATTGGCCTGCCGGTAACGCTGCTGATGGGATGGGTTATTCGTGATGTTTCTCGTCGTTTAGGTGGAGACCCACGCTATGCAGCCAACGTAGTACGTCATATTGCCGACGGCGACCTGACCCAGGTCACACGGCTTTCGCCGAAGGATCAACAGAGCTTACTTTTTAATATCAACCGGATGCGTGAAGCTCTTGCCGAGACGATTGGTGACATCCACCACGGCGCAAGCCAGGTCAACAGTGGCGTAGAGCAGATCGTGGGCGTAAACGAAGAGCTTTCGACCCGCACCGAAGAGCAGGCAGCATCACTAGCTGAAACCGCTTCCAGTATGGAACAGCTCACCGCGACTGTTAAGCAAAATGCTGAACACGCTGACCATGCGCGTAAGCTTGCCACCAGAGCGGCCGATAGCGCTCAGCGCGGCAGTGACTCGATGTCGTCCGTCACGACCACTATGGCGACGATTAACGAAAGCGCCACACAGATGAGCAGCATCGTTAACACCATTGACGGTATCGCTTTCCAAACCAATATTTTGGCACTGAACGCGTCAGTTGAAGCCGCCCGAGCAGGTGATCAAGGGCGCGGCTTTGCGGTTGTCGCCAATGAGGTTCGTCAACTTGCCAGCCGCTCAGCTGCTGCGGCACAGGAGATTAAAACGCTGATCGAAGCGTCGGACAGCAAAGTAGTTGAAGGTAGCCGCCAAGTACGCGACACCGGTGATGTGATTAACAGCATGGTCGATGATATCAAACAGCTCAGTACGCTGGTTCAGGAAATTTCTGCGGCTACCATTGAACAGAGCGGCGGCATTGAGCAGGTCAACCAAGCGGTAACGCAAATGGATCAAATGACCCAGCAAAATGCCAGCTTGGTGCAAGAAAGCACTCACGCGACTCAAGCCCTGGCCCAGCTCAGCGCCCAACTGCGCCAACTGGTTGCCCACTTCCGCATTCACCAGAGCACGGAGAATACACAGGCAAGCTTACCCGCCTCCTCACCCGCCCCGCAGACCGCTCATCAGCATAGCGATTTTTGATGTTTTGTCATTGCGAGCGCAGTGAAGCAATCTCATGGTTACCTGCCACCGCAGATCGAGATTGCCGCGTCGCTGCGCTCCTCGCAATGACGTAGGAGATATCATTGAAATCCTTCACACCTGCCATTGCGAACGTAGTGAAGCAATCTCGGGGTTACCTGCCACCGCAGATCGAGATTGCCGCGTCGCTGCGCTCCTCGCAATGACGTAGGTGATATCATTGAAATCCTTCACCTGTCATTGCGAACGTAGTGAAGCAATCTCGGGGTTACCTGCCACCGCAGATCGAGATTGCCTCGTCGCTGCGCTCCTCGCAATGACATATGAGTAGGCTCTTCACAATGATCAACTGGGTGTCATTGCGAGCGACGTGAAACACATCTCAGAATATGCTGCCTCGGCAAGCGAAATTGCCGCGGCAGCATTTACTTTAAATTTTGCTAAGGTATTGGTGCCTTAGGCCGATAGGGAACAACGTTGCTTACTTACATCGGCTAGGAAAAAAATGACTCGCTTAACGACGACGCAAAAACTCTGGGGAACGCTGGGTATTATCTGGGTTGCCATGCTACTGCTGGTAGGCTGGTTGGCCTGGGAGAATCGCCAGACGATTGAGAGTGAACGCCGAGACAGTATTCAATACGTGGTGGAAAGCGTACAGAGCCAAATTGAAGCGCTACAAGAGCGGGTAGTTGCTGGAGAGCTCAGCCTTGAAGAAGCTCAACAGCGTGCCATCGACAATATGTCTAGCGTCAGTTTTGGCGGTGGAGAATATATCTTCTCCTTCGATGATGACCTAAAGATCGTTTCCCACCCCAAGCGCCCCCGCGGTGAAGACATGAGCGCTTACCAGGATGCCAGCGGCATGGATCTTTACGCTGCTTTTCGAGAAGCAGCTCAAGCTGGCGGTGGGCACGTTGACTACTACTCCCGTCGTATCACTGGTGATGAGCAGGTACCGAAAATCAGTTACGTGGCCTATCTTCCCGAATGGCAGTGGTCGCTGGCCACGGGTGTTTATGTAGATGATATAAACGAAGCTTTTATTACACGTTTAATTTACTCGGTAATGGTACTGCTGATTATAGGCCTTCCTGTAACGCTGCTAATGGGCTGGGTCATTCGTGATGTTGCTCGCAGGCTGGGGGGCGACCCACGCTATGCAGCTAGCGTAGTACGCCATATTGCTGATGGAGATTTGACCCAAACCACTCAGCTTTCGCCAAAGGATCAGCAGAGCTTACTATTTGATATCAACCGGATGCGTGAAACCCTGGCCAATACCATTGGCGATATTCACCACGGCGCAAACCAGGTTAACAGTGGCGTAGAGCAGATTGTGGGTGTTAATGAAGAGCTTTCCACACGCACCGAAGAGCAGGCAGCGTCGTTGGCCGAAACGGCCTCCAGCATGGAGCAGCTTACCGCCACGGTTAAACAAAATGCCGAACATGCGGATCACGCGCGAACACTTGCCACACGCACCGCTGACAGCGCTCAACGCGGCAGTGACTCAATGTCCACGGTGATCTCCACCATGGCGACGATTAACGAAAGCGCCACCCAAATGAGCAGCATCGTTAACACCATTGACGGCATCGCCTTCCAAACCAATATTTTGGCTCTTAACGCCTCGGTGGAAGCCGCCCGAGCCGGCGAGCAGGGGCGCGGTTTTGCCGTTGTCGCCAATGAAGTTCGCCAACTAGCCAGCCGTTCGGCTGCCGCCGCCCAAGAGATCAAAACGCTGATCGAAGCGTCGGATAGCAAAGTGGTGGAAGGCAGCCGTCAAGTGCATGACACCGGCGATGAGATCAATGGCATGGTCGATGACATTAAACAGCTCAGTACACTGGTTCAGGAAATCTCTGCAGCCACCATTGAGCAGAGCAGCGGCATTGAGCAGGTCAATCAGGCGGTAACGCAGATGGATCAAATGACCCAGCAAAATGCCGGCCTGGTGCAAGAGAGTAACCACGCCACCCAAACGCTCGCACAGCTCAGTGCTCAGCTGCGTCAACTGGTTGCCCACTTCCGCATTAACCAGAGCACGGGACATGCACAAGCAAATTTACCCGCCTCGTCATCGGCTCCGCGTGCAGCCCTCCAGCACAGCGATTTTTGATGTCTTGTCATTGCGAGCGCAGTGAAGCAATCTCGGAGTTACCTGCCATCGCAGATCGAGATTGCCGCGTCGCTGCGCTCCTCGCAATGACATATGAGTAGGCTCCTTGCAATGACAAATGGGTGTCATCGCGAGCGAAGCGTGGCGATCTCGGTGTTGTCATTGGGAACGCAGTGAAGCAATCTCGGGGTTACCTGCCATCGTAGATCGAGATTGCCGCGTCGCTGCGCTCCTCGCAATGACATATGAGTAGGCTCCTTGCAATGACAAATGGGTGTCATCGCGAGCGAAGCGTGGCGATCTCGGTGTTGTCATTGGGAACGCAGTGAAGCAATCTCGAGGTTACCTGCCATCGCAGATCGAGATTGCCGCGTCGCTGCGCTCCTCGCAATGACATATGAGTAGGCTCCTTGCAATGACATATGAATAGGCGCTAAACCTTACCTTGGTTATCCAGCTCTACCGCTTCGTGCATACGCGTGAGCAGATCTGGCACCGCGGCCTGAACACGGTTCCAGCTGGGGATAAAGGGTCGCTCACGTGGGTTATCCATAAAAAGATTGCCCGCTTCGAGCAGGTTACTGGCAAACAGCTCCACGGCCTGCTCTTCGCTGTGGCGATCAAGGCTTAGGCCGTTCATCGTCGCATCGTGGTCGTAGGCTTCGATCAAATCCAGCGCAAAGCGGTAGTAGGTAGCTTTAAGCGTGCGGAAGTCTTCGCTGCTAAAGGTAACCCCCTGGGTGGCTAGTTTGCGATAGAGCGCTTTTGAAATATCCAGGCTCATGCGGTTTAAGCCGCTATCAGGATCATCTTCGCTAACCGGCTGATGCTTGTGGTCGTAGGCATCGGCAATATCTACCTGGCAGAGCTGGCGCAGGGAGTAGTTGCGTTGTAACTCCGACAAAACGCCAATTTCCAGCCCCCAATCCGCAGGCATACGAATCCCCTCAAGCACTTCGCTGCGCATCGCAAACTCACCTGACAGTGGGTAGCGAAAGCTATCCAGGTAATCAAGGTAGGGCATCGGCCCACAGACAGTTTTAAGCGCCCGCAGCAGCGGTGTGACTAACAGCCGTGAGACGCGCCCATTCAGTTTACCCTCGGCAATACGGGGGTAATAACCTTTGCAGAAGCTGTAATTGAAATTGGGGTGCGCCACCGGATACATCAAGCGCGCAAGCAGCCCACGCTCATAGGTCAAAATATCGCAGTCGTGAAGCCCTACCACCGTCGAGCGCCCTGACGACAGCATATAGCCTGCGCAATACCATACATTGCGCCCTTTCCCAGGCTCTAAAGCGCCTAAACCGTGCTCTTCCAGCTCCGCATCCAGGGCGCGCAGCCGTGGGCCATCGTTCCATAAGATGCGCGTGTGTTGCGGCAGGCGTGAGAAAAACTCCCGAGCATATAAAAATTGCTCGCGATCGGCTCTATCCAGACCAATGACAATCTCGTTGAGATAAGGGACTTTAACCAGCTCATCGACGATCGCCGACAGCGCTGGCCCTTCCAGCTCCGAAAACAGCGACGGTAGAATCAGCCCCATTGGACGTCGTCGAGCAAACTGGCACAGCTCTTGTTCAAGCGCCTCCACCGAGCGCCGGGTAAGGTTGTGAAAGTCGGTAATAATTCCGTTTTGATGAAAGTCACTCATTCACTTACCTCCCTGGATTCATAGAACTGGGGTCAAAGTACTGGACTCAAAGAACTGTACTCAAAGGACAGCGGCATCGCCCTTTTCCGCCGTCGCTAAACGGCGGTCATCTCGCCCCCACCAGTAGGCCACTCCCTCAGCCCAGCCGGTTGGCCCTGTGGCATACGTGCGATAGAGCGAAGCATTGCGGGGTTCTACGGCTAAGTCGTGACAACCTCGTATCACGACCGCTTGATCCACTGCTTCGAGCATGGTGATATCGTTTGGCCCATCTCCCAAACCCAATGAAAGAGGCATTCGCCCTCTTAATGCCGTGAAGCGTTTAACCAGCCACTCGACGGCATTGCCCTTATCGGCGGAGCGCCCCATTACATGCCAAAAGCGTCCACCTTGAGTAAGCTGTAAGCCATCCCCCTCTAAAGCGGCGCGAAACGTCTCAAGGGCCGCGGCCGAGTCTTCCCACAACAACGGTTCGCTACCTTCCCGCTGCCGAGCATCCCGGGCGCGAACTGCGTCGAGCTCGGTAAGCTCCATCACCTCAGCTACGCTCATCTCTCCCATGCGGGTAAAGCGAATATCCAAGCGTTCACGCCACACCTTTAATCGGGCACGTATAAAGCCAATATCCACACCAGGATGTTTGATAACAACACCATCACGGCCACTGCCTGGACGGTCTAAGCGTGCATGACACCAGCCAGGGGGGAGACCAATAACCGCACCATTTTCAGCAATAAATGGGGTTGCCGTGAGGCCCAGCGCTTCGCGCAGCGGTATCAGTTCGGCATGGGTTTTACTGGTCACCGGAACCACCGGCACCCCCATTTGCTTTAAGCGGGCAAGCCAGGGAGCAGCAGGGCTGAAGTCATAACTGTGATGGTCGAGCAGTGAGCCATCTAAATCGGTCAAGACAAGCCGCGGCTGCAGAGCCGGATCAACCGAAGGGGTTGACGCTGAAAGACGAGCGGGTTCAGGCATAGCACTACCTCTCTTCGGCCTTAACGCTTCGTTAAGACGTCGTGTCTAGAACGCCTAAATAGCTATGGCCAGCTATTAACTACTATGACCAGCTATTAATTGCTACGTAAAGCATAGCAATTAATAAGCCAAAACAGAGAAGTGTCTATTCAACAGAGGGTTACGTGGCATTTGACGGGATAAATAAATCAGAGTACTTGCAAGCACCAAAAAGAGGCAGTTAAAACGCACCACAAAAGTGCATGAAGCAGATCGGTGCGCTTTGTACAGCCCCTTTCAGAATAAGCATTAGCGATAACTAAGATGATAAAAAGTAAAAAAAGCTTTACCGCACTTGGCAACGCTTAATAAATAGCTATACTGACATTGTACCCACTGGCAATCCTGTACACCCCTCACCTGATGCCAGTGGACTGCAGTGAGCCAAGCCCTTTAATGCCCGCCTCCCCCGGCGGGCTTTTTTCTATGTCATTGCCCCTCTTATGTCATCGCGAGCGAAGCGTGGCGATCATGTTGCCGTCATTGCAAACATAGAGAAGCAATCTCGGGGTTAGCTATCACTGACAAATCAGATTGCCGCGTCGCTGCGCTTCTCGCAATGACATTTTCCTTATAGCTGAGCAGCTATTTACTCCTCTATTAACTGCCCCTTACTCCACATGAATCACCACCTCAACCCGCCGATTACGTGCACGCCCTTCCGCGGTGGCGTTGCTCTCTAGCGGTTTTGTTGCTGCCAAGCCGACTGCGCGAAGGCGTTCAGCATCCACGCCCGCCGCTTCCAGCGCTTCCACAATGGCAATGGCACGAGCACTCGACAGCGCCCAGTTAGATGAGAACTCCTCGGTGCTAATGGTCTGGCTATCCGAATGGCCCTCCACCCACACTTCGCCATCGTAGCGCTGAATAGTCTCGAGCAAACTGCTCACTAGTGACGACCCATCGTTGGTTAGCTCAGCCGTGGCAGAGGGAAACAGCAGTTGATCCTGTACACGCAGGCTAATCCCCTCAGCCACCCGCGATACTTCAACACCCTCCAGGTCGGGCAAATAGGTAGACTCTTCAACGCGTTCCGAAAGCGCCTGATTTAGCGCAGTCGCCCCCGCTACTGACTCATCGCTCACCACTTGTACATTTGCCGGGGGGTGGTCGGTTAACACCACCATGTAGTCAGCTAAGGGCGATGTAAAATCATCGCTGCCCGCGGGCATCAGTAGTTTTGGTAAGGAAATAACCGGCTCAGCAGGCGGCAATGGTGCTGCCAAAAGCGGTGGAACACCGAAGCTGACTCGTCGAGGAAGATCGGCCAGCTTGGGCAGCCCTGCCACGCCAAGTGCCGCACTAATCGCCATGGGGTTCAATCCTGCACTGCTCCACCGGGCGACACTCTCACGCTCATGGCTTACCTGGGCCAATGCTTCAGGCAGGGGGACTCCCAAAGTAGGCGAGGATGTGCCCGCGTCCTCGCTCACACTATCCTTCTGGTTCAATTGAGGAATAACCGGCCCTGCAGCGGCGATAATGACCACGAACAGAGCCACCAACAAGGTCATGATATCGAGATAACTGATCATCCAACCGCTACCGCTATCACTTTCATGATAGGCCGACATCAGCGAATCATGGCGCGGACCGCCGCGGTGATCTTCAAGCATTGGCATTATCGCTCATTCAAGTTTTTAACCTCGTGGCCGATCTTGCTAGGTATGATGAATTAGATACGTCGAATTAGGCATGGCAAACTAAGCAAAGCACATAGTCTATCAAAAGCCGTTTTGTAGCGAAAAAGGAACCAGCAGGTGCGCACCCGTCCCCGATTATTTCCATTACCCTATTTCATACGTCCTGTTAGTTTGGGGCTGGCAAGCTTAATGCTTAGCGGCTGCTTTTATGCCAACACATCTCAAGCGCCGATCGCCACTACCTACCCCTATACCGAACAGCAACGTATGCAGGCAGCTCACCACTGGGATGTGCTGGCCCGCCATGAAGCTACCAGCATTTTACAACGCGAGCGCGTTCGCAATCGCGATTTACACATCAGCGAGTCAGACAGTGAAGCACTGCACGCCTACAGTGGCGGTGAATTTGGGCGTGGCTTTCGCGCACTGCTGACCAGCGAACTGGTGTCACGGGGCGCTAACCTTACCACCGTCCCCACTGCAAACAGCGCCAATATCACTATCGACGTCGAAGTTGTCGAGCACCGTGACCGCGGCTTTATCCGCCCACCGGTTGGCGCTTTTACCGCACTCACCGCGGGCATTGCGGTAGCCACGATTCCGTTTAATCAGTGGAGCGAACCTGCGCTGGGATTAATCCCCGCCGGCATGCTTGCCGATACCACCAGCGGTAGTTGGACATACACCGGTGACGAAGAGATCATCGTGACCACGCAAATTATCGACGGCGAACGAATTCTCTACTCTTCGTCCAACATTTACTACATCAATGCCGGTGACCGTCGTCAATATGCCCCCCATCGCGTGCCTCAGGCACCTACCACACCCTCCGTTTCCCTTACTGATACGTGGTAATTTCATGCTGATGACACTTTTCACTACTTGGCGCGCTCGCTCTATCGGCCATGCTACCCGTGGGATGACCATGGGCATAACGCTACTGTTACTGGCTGGTTGCAGCGCGCTGGGCAATGCTAACAATACGCCCGCCGAACCGGAACCCGATCTCTCTGAATTGGTTCATGCCGCTGCCGAGCAGATGGTTGCCAGCAATCCAGAGCTCACGCGCTATAGCCCCATGATTGCTGCCACTTTTGTGAGCATCGACAATCTAAGCCAGTCGTCTACGCTTGGGCGTATTAGCTCTGAAATTATGGCCTCCGCACTGGCCCGTCAGGGTATGCAGGTACGCGAAGTCAAAATGCGCGACAGCATGTTTATCGAAGAGAGCGTGGGGGAATTGATTCTATCACGGCAAGTTCAGCGCCTAACCGCTCAGCACAACGCCCGTTCAATTTTAATGGGCACCTATGCACAGGGCCAGGACTACGTCTATGTAAGTGCTCGGGTCGTGCGAGCAGGTGATGCCATGGTACTCGGCAGCGCCGATTTTCGCTTACCGCTCAATAACAACACCCGAAGCTTGTTAGAGGGCCAAGGGGGTTGGTGAGCACTCACGATTTTTGGCAAGCTCACGTTTATCTTGTAGTGGTGGGCGATTCAATCAACTTATACCCTTGGGCAATGGCAAACGAATGGCAGGTATTGGCGGGCACTTAAACGATGGGTTGCAACTTCGGCCCTCTAGAGATTCAGATCATCTTTTTCTTGAAGCGCTTTATCGAGATATCCGGCAAGACCTGCAACTAGCGCTGGCTGATCAAGACATGATTGAGGCGCTGCTTGAGATGCAGGTTAAGGCCCAGGCAATCGGTTATGGAACTGCCTACCCCAATGCCTTGTATTATATCGTCGAGAAACAGGGTGAGCGGATCGGCCGTGTGACGGTGGATTTCGGTGCTAATGAAGTGCATATTCTCGACCTCGCGCTGATCAAGGGGGCACGTAACAAGGGTTATGGGGCTGTTGTTCTTAGGGCAGTCCAGTCAGCAGGGGCTCAAGTTATGAGCCCCGTTTCCCTTTCCGTCGATCCATTTAATGTGTATGCCAAACAGCTTTACCAGCAGCTAGGGTTCCGTTTTGAAGGATTAATAGGGGCAGTAGAGCGCTGGGTCTGGTATCCGCAAACGCCCTAGTCAACTATTAGTTAAAAATATTAGTTAAAAACCAGTTGATACCAGGGTCGTGGGTCGCTACCCATTGGGGGTAACACACGGTTAATGTAGACGCCTTCTAGCGTTGCTCCGTCGCCTAAGCGCAAGACCCCGGTGGCGCTGGTAAAACCAACCTCATCTTGTTGCCCAGACAGAAGAACACCGAAAGGCTCCCGCGCTTCGCCTGCCCCAGGCACTTGGCAGTCGGGGCGGCTTGTTATTTGCTCGACCGTTAACTTCACCGAAAGCGCAGAGGTCGCCTCAAAGGTACACTCTTTTCCCTGTAGCGGCTGAAAGTCCGCCGCCGTAATGGTGCCTAACATTGTGACTCCTACGATAAGAGGCCGAACCTCCAAACGTTCGGCCACCATCACTTGTTGCCCTACCTATTGGCGGGATGGATAGATACCCTGCAATGCAATACTGAAGTTCAGGGCGAGATAAGGGTTCATAACGTTAAACGGTTGGCTCCCTCCGGTAATGCCCGTTTGGCCATTACCTAATTCAACCGTGCCAGAGGGGGTGCCACGATAGTAATTACGAACCGGGTCATTGAGATTAACTTTACCGCTGGCTAGATAATCCCCTGTGGCAGGCGTGTCTTCATTGGCGGCATCAGGTGTGGTCATTGCCCCAGCGGCATGGGTATGTTGAGGCATCTGATTGATAGTCAGTGTGCGGTTTTCCGCTCCAGCCTGCTCACCGATAGTGACATTTGGCATGCCCGCTACCTGACCTTGCCCTCTGGGCATTCGCCCTCTCAGATCTGGCAGGTTAAAGGTGGTTTGACCATTGCCGCCATAAGCAACGCCAAGCAAAGAGTATAGGGCAGTATACTGTGCAATCGATAGCTGGGCTCCATCGCACAGAGCCCAGTCCACCGGTGCCCATGCAAAGCCTAACATTTTGATTTCCCCAATAAATGGATCCATAAAGCACTCCTTGTTACTGTTGTAATACAAATGCCTTTAATAAGGCGTCGCTTAATGCTTGCGCTGGCTAACATTGTCCACTCGCTACTAGGTCACTAACTGCTGCGCGTTAGTAGTGGGCAACCCTGCTGCACGCTCTAGCACCATAGCCTCATTGAACCTAGCAGTAAAATCTTGCATACACTTAGGCCAATGACCATAATATTAATACTTATTTGGCAATTTTCTCAATAAACTGCAATTTACTGCTTAAACTGTTTTTCCGTAGTAAGAAACCTAAAAACTGTATAAGTAGTGAGTAGTGAGTAGTGAGAAAATCTAAATAAGCATAAGCTAAACAAAAAAATTAAATAAAAATTTAGGACACTTTACAAAACAAAGCAGCGGAGCCCTTTGGTGTAGCGAAGAGCGCGATCACGTGTTTCTGAACGCGGGAAGAAGGGCCTAATCGAGCGGCCAGATCATCCAGCAGTGTTGAAATAGGGAAAACCAATGTATGCATCTTTCACCCTGTGAGCATCGTTATATCAATCACAGACAGTGTCGCTTCCTCAGTGACGGCTGTCATACTCAGCATTTCAGCTTAGATGCCGCAGAATCACAGTATCAGTTGGGTATCACCGAAATCACTAGAACGGCCACCCATAGCACAACGGATCACTTCAGTATCAGCTTCTCGCAACCCCTTGTCAGCGACGTGCTTTCGAAAGATCCTGGAGCAAAGGGCTTCACGAGGAGCGTTTAGATAGGTATTACAGCGCTTCGGATCGCTATCATTGGCGGCGGCGTCTCAGATCTGCCACCAGCCTACTACCGGGTCGACGCCGTATAAAAAAGCCGTCTAGAAAAGCGATATAAAAAAGACATAGAACAAAGACTTAGAAAAAACCTACACAACCATATAACCAAATCTCTACACAACTTAAAGAGTGTACTCTTTATGAATACTCCCACCCGCCAAACGTCCCCAAGCCAATCGACTGGTCGTAACGAAGTCATCTTCGTCGACCCCCGAGTTGACGATTATCAAGCACTGCTTAACGGCGTGGCCGACGATACCGTGGTCATACTGTTAGACCCTAACACCAGCGGCGTTGAACAAATCGCCCAGGCGTTAGCACAGCGCGGCGAATTTGACGCTATCCACTTGGTTTCCCACGGCAGTGAAGGGCGCCTAGCGCTTGGTAACAGCACGCTTGATAGCGAGACTCTGCCGGGTTATACCAGCTTCCTGGAACAATGGGGCGAAGCATTGGGGCCAAACGGCGACATCCTTATTTACGGCTGTGATGTTGGCGCGGGCGAGCAGGGACTGCGGTTTGTGGAAGCGCTAGCACGGGTAACCGGGGCGGATGTGGCCGCCTCCGATGACTTAACCGGTGCGAACAGCCTTGGCGGCAACTGGGTGTTAGAGCAGCAGTATGGTCAAGTAGAAACCAGCAGTTTAATAGGTATTGAGCAGCAGAGCACTTGGCAAGGGCTGCTGGCGGCAGAATCTGTATTTAATTGGGATTCAGGTAACGCCATTGATAACGGACTAACTGTCAGCGAACAAGTTAACGGGGTTACCTTGACAATATCGGCGTCTAATGGCGCCGATTTGGGTCTGCAAAATGTAGGCTCCATGTATAATTTGGAAGGCTTTGCCGCTTATGTAGAGACTAACTACAGCACTGCAGGAACCACATATACTTTTACATTCGATCAAGTTGTTGATATGGGAACGATCGAACTCCTGACAACTTCTGGCGAAACTCAGGCTACGTTCAGCGCCAGCGGTCATACGGATATACCCAGCGGCCCCATTGCTAATCTAAACGACGCCAGTGTCGTTGACTTAAGCAGCTTTACTGGCATCATATCGTTTACTATGGCACCAGTTGACCCTGAGCAGTTTTATTTTGACGACATCAGTTTTACTAGTGCAAACAACTCGCCAGTGTTCACTACCATCAACGACGGCAATATCGATGAAACCGCCATCAGTGGCACAGTGGTGCTGGTGGATAGCGATATAGAAGCGAACGATGGCGACGGTGGCGGAATTGATTCGGTCACTTATTCGATTGTCGGTGGTACAGGGGAAGACTACTTTGATATCAATGCTTCCAACGGCGAAGTCACATTAAATGCAGCGGGTGAAGCAGCGCTCGACTATGAAACCACCGCAAGCTACACCCTGACTATCCAGGCCGATGACGGCGAAAGTAGCAACAACACCGCGACCCAAGACATCACTATTTCGGTCAACGATATTGCCCCGGCCATCACCGTCGGCCAATCCTTTAGCGTTAACGAGAGCGATACCAACAGCACTTCCCTGGGCACGGTCGCCACTACCGGTGACGATAACTCGGTGAGCTACTCCATCGAGTCCGGCAACACTGGCAACGCCTTCACGATCGATGGCGCCACGGGCGAGATCACCCTGAGCGATACCAGCCAGCTCGATGCCAGTGCGACCGGCAGCTATACGCTCAGCGTACAAGCCACCGATGGCAATACCGCATCAACGCAAGATGTCACCATCAATGTCACCGACGATGTGGCTCCCAGCGTTACCAGTATTGCCCCCAGCGGTTCACCCGATGCCAATGCTGCATCCGCCGATTACACCGTTACCTTTAGCGAAAGCGTCAGCAATGTCTCTGCCGATGATTTCACCCTTACCTCCACCGGCACCGCCTCGGGCACGATTAGTGCGGTTGCTGGCAGCGGTGACAGCTATACGGTCAGTGTTACCGGTATTAGCGGTGAAGGTGACCTGCGCCTGGATCTTAACAGTGGCACCGATATCGATGATGTGGCCACCAATGCCCCGGCAGGCTACACCAGCGGTACGGCTCACAGCGTTGATCGGGTCAAGCCGAGCGTCACCAACGTCACCTCACCGACGGCCGACGGGACGTATAACGCGGGTGACACCGTTGATATTACGCTGACCTTTAGTGAAGTTGTGACCGTCACCGGGACGCCGCAGCTAACGCTGGAAACCGGGGCAACTGACCGAGTCATTGACTATACGGCGGGCTCCGGGACTAACACGCTGACGTTTGCATATACCGTTCAGGCGGGTGATGAGTCCACTGATCTGGCGCTGGCGGGTAGTGAGATCATGCTCAATGGCGGCTCTATAAAGGACTCGGCAGGTAACGACACGGTGTTGGCCCTGCCCGCCTCAGGCGATGCTAACTCTTTGAGTAGCAATAAAGATATTGTGATCGATGCCATCGCCCCTAGCGTTACGAGTATTGCGCCCAGTGGTTCGCCTGCAGCCAATGCTGCCTCAGTGGATTACACCGTTACCTTTAGCGAAGACGTCGACGATGTTTCTACCGATGACTTCCTACTCAACACCACCGGCAGCGCGTCGGGTAATATCGCCTCCATTTCAGGCTCCGGCAGTAGCTACACCGTCACTGTGGATACCATTACCGGCGAAGGCGACTTGCGCCTTGACCTGAACGACGGCACCGACATCAATGATGGTGCAGGCAATGCCTCGGAGGGCTTCTCGAGCGGCACTGCACATACCGTTGACGTGGTGAACCCGAGTGTAACCCATATCACCTCGACGAATGCCGACGGTACTTATAAAGCGGGCGACACCGTTAACATCACCCTAGCGTTCAGCGAAGCCGTGACGGTCAACGGTACACCGCAGTTGACGCTGGAAACCGGGGCAACGGATCGCACCATCGATTACGTGGCTGGCTCAGGTACCGACGAGCTGACGTTTGCGTATACCGTCCAGGCGGGGGATGAGTCCAGTGATCTGGCGCTGACCAACGCTGGAATCATCCTCAATGGCGGCTCCATTCGCGATGCAGCAGGCAACGACAGCGAACTCACCCTGCCTACACCGGGGACTGCCCACTCGCTCAGCGCCAACAAAGACATTGTCATTGATGCCGTAGCGCCCGTCATCACCAGCGTTTCTATACCGAATAGCAGTCATAAAATCGGCGATACCGTGACCGTCGCTATTACCGCGGGAGAGGCAGGCTTGTCGCTGGACGCCGGCACGGTAAACGGGGTAACGGTCGCCGGTTTTACCGATCAGGGCGGCGGCAACTATACCGCCACTTACACGGTACAGGAGGGGGATACATCCCGCGCCCCAGGCGACGATATTCCCGTTAACTTTGTGCTGTCCGATGCGGCAGGCAATAGCTCTAGTACTTACACTACTGCTATCAGCCAGAGTGCTGATGTCATCGACGCGGCTCGCCCCACTCTGGATGGCGCTATTGTACCGTCGCTCACCACCATCACTGATGATCAAATAGGCAGCGGTCGTTTTACCCTGACGCTGAACTTCAACGAAGCGATGGATACGGGCGTTGATCCGACGATCGACTTCCCAGCAGAAGACCCCACCAACACCCTGACGTTTAACGCGGGCAATTGGGAGAATGCCACCACCTATACCGCCACCTTTGACACCGCTGATGCCAATGAAGTGATCAATGACGTGGATGTGCGAGTCAGCAATGCTCAGGATGCGGCGGGCAATACGCTTGCCGCCGTAACGCAAAACGACCTCTTCAGCGTGGTTACCGCCACTAGCCCGGCGATTCAGGCGATTACCTCGCCCACCGCCGATGGCACCTTTGCGGTGGGCAGCAGCATTGATATCACCGTGACGTTCGATAAAGCGGTCGACTTTACTGCCAACGGCGGTGCACTAACGGCTACACTCAACACCGGCGCCACGATCCTTCTCACCAATAGCGACGCCGCTAACCAAACGCAGTTTAGTGGCCGTTATACGGTGCAAGAGGGTGAGACGGACACTACGGGGCTTAACGTCGACTCGCTAACCCTGACCGGCGGTGCCACGCTGGTCGCCCACGATAACGGCATTGCGGCGGACCTTGCTACGCTGCCCAGTGGGCAAAACCTTGCCGACAATACGGATTTGTCGATTGATGCCAATTCGCCTGCTGCTTCAGCGCCCACGCTCGCGGCGGATTCCGATAGCGGCGTGAGCGCTAGCGATAATCTCACCAACCACACAACGCCCACTCTCACCGGAGCCGGAGCCGAGGCAGGCGCTACCGTGACGGTTCGGGTCGATGGCATCAGCGTGGGTAGCGCCACCGCCAATGGCAGCGGTGACTGGGCCTTCACCTTGGCCGAAGGCGACCTAAGCGAAGGCCTCAACACGATCGATACGCTGGTTGGCGATAGCGCAGGTAATACCAGCAGCGCATCGGCGGATCTTGCTCTGATCCTGGATACCACCGCGCCCACGGCCAATAATGATACGACTGCCACAGTACGCGAAGATGCGGGGGAGACCCTGCTGACCAACGTTAACGGATCAGGCGATAAGCTAACCGATAACGACACAGGCGCAGACGACACGGCCCCTATCACCGCTGTGAATGACCGTGCCGATGCCCTGGGCAGCGCGGTGGCGGGCAGCAACGGCGGGCGCTTTATTATCGAAGCCGATGGCACGGCTAGCTTCGACCCCAATGGTGAGTTTGAAGCCCTTGCCCACGGTGACACGCTTACCACCGATGTCACCGTCGACATTCAAGACACCGCAGGCAATACCAGCACGTCCACCCTTAGCGTGACAGTGGAAGGCATCAATAATGCACCTACCATCGCCACCAACGCAGGCCCCAGCGTAAAAGCCGGCCGTAGCGTCACATTAACGACGGCCAACCTGAATGAAGGCGATCCGGATGATGCTGGCGATGAGCTCACTTATACACTGAACACCCTGCCAACGTCCGGTACGTTATTGCTCGATGGTACCGCCTTAGCCGCAGGCGAGACGTTTACCCAACAAGACATCGACAATGGCTTGGTGACATTTACCGCGGGCAGCAGTGCGGGCAATGCCAGCTTTGACTTTACCCTGGCTGATGGTGGCGAGGATGGTGTGGAAAGGGTCTCTGGAACTGTGACCTTTACGGTGGAAGCAGCACCGGAGCCGGAGCCAGAACCTGAGCCTGAACCTGAACCAGAACCTGAGCCTGAACCAGAACCTGAGCCTGAACCAGAACCTGAGCCAGAGCCTGAACCAGAACCAGAACCTGAGCCAGAGCCTGAACCAGAACCCGAGCCAGAACCTGAACCCGAGCCAGAACCTGAACCTGAACCCGAGCCTGAACCCGAGCCTGAGCCTGAGCCTGAACCCGAGCCAGAGCCTGAACCCGAGCCAATTGAGCTCGCCAACTTTGTTGATATATTCACTGAAAAGGGATGGGAATTGCCATCTGAGCTCTTGGAACAGCTGCGTAATACCGCCACCTTTGTGCGTTACCCTGAGTTCGATACGGTGCTGACACCCATTATCCGTTTATACAACGGGATTCTTGATCGTGTTGCTGAGCGGGAAGGCTTGGAGTACTGGGTGACGCAGCAAAACACCGAAGGCAGCTTCAACGCTATTGTTCAGGATTTTATGTTAGCGGAAGAGACGGTCGCCGCATTGCAAGGCATGGGCAGCGATAATGCCACCTTTGTGGAGACGCTGTATCAAGCCGCGCTAGGCCGCGAGGCGGATGAAAGCGGCCGCGATTACTGGTTAGACGTCTTGGTGGACAGTAACGGGGATCGTAGCGAGGTCGCCCGTTGGTTTGTTCAATCACAGGAGTACATCAACGCCAATATCCCCCTCGTGAACGGCAATAAGCTGCTGGCCTGGGGCGTGAACCTTGAGCAAATGGAAATGCGCTCACTGGGGTTTGATACCGGTGTATCAGCAGAGCAAGACCCGCTGGCCGAGACGTTGGTACGCCTCTATACCGGCTTAGTCGGCGAAGCACCCGATGAAGCAGCGTTTGATGAATGGCTGGAGAGTGACCAAGCGCCAGAAGCAGTAGCGGCCAGCCTGCTGGAAAGCGAAGACTTGCTAACCACCGGCGAGCCGCTCGATGTTGAGGCCTTCATCGATACGCTTTATGAGCGGGTACTCAATCGCTCACCGGACACCGCTGGCGAGCAGTATTGGCAAGAGGTACTGCAAAACGGAGAGGCCACGCTGGTTGAAATGGTGCTGGCGTTTACGGACTCCGACGAACACCAACAGCTCAGCCGTCCAGACGTGGATAATTATCTGGACCCAGCCAACCTGATAGGCGTTGAAACGGACCTTGAGTCCTACCTGTTCGGCTAGGGTCATGGACTAACCCCACGGCACCGCCACTAAGTGGCGGTGCCGATTTTCTGTTGTTGCTCAATACCCCCTGTTTGTTAAAGAGCTAAGGGGCTTGGAGAGGTAATAAAAAAGCTTCCCCTACTCAAACTCAGAGCTTATGGGGAAGCTTTTTTGATACTCAATCCTAATGGGCTACAAGTCTATCCTTAAGCCACTAGCAATTCTTGTTGAAGAGGCTCAGAGGTGCCAATAATGGGCGTACTTTCCATCAGTGTATCCAGCCCTGCGACTATCTCGCCTTGAGACTCTTCACCCTCGCCTGCCCATTCGATCTCTTCAGCGTAAATCTCGTCAAATTCAATTCGCTCACCGCGCTCAGGTATCAGTGTTGCCAAAGCAGGATCAATGCTATCAAAACTGTTTTGCCCCATAGCCTCTACAACGCCTAGCATACTCAGTACGCCCTCAAGTACTATGGCACTAGAAACCGCATCAAAATCTAGCTCTAGCCCTTCCAGCGCTTTTAAGCTCAGCTCTTCCAGGCCCCGTTGCTCAATGAGGAGCGCAGGCACACCATCAATAGCAATTCCATTGCGTGCTATTTGTGGCGTGTCTCCACCGGGAAACAGTGACAAGTAGCCATAATCAAAATCATCGAGCCCTTGTGATATAGCTACCGCCGCTTGCTGTGCTGTTGCGGTAATGGTGGGATCGACGTCATCATTGGTTGGCCACAAGATTGACATAGTGTCGAGCTTGCCTGACTCGTTGATGTAGTTATTTTGGTTATGGTAATCAAGAATTAATTCAGGTTGAGTCGCTTCGACCACCTGCCTAACAGCGGTGGTTTCTGGGATTAATGATGCATCAATAACTTCACTAGAATCCCAGGTACGGTTAAGGTCAATGTCTTCGGAGTTACGACGGGGATCGATGGTTGTTTCAGGATCTAGTTCACCTGCAACGAGCCCCTCCCAGCGCTCAAAACCGTCAGGGTTTACTCGTGGCATCACGGTTAACGTCACTTGCTCACGCAATGCTTGAGCAGCTTCACTGTCACCGCTCAGCCACTCTAGAAAATGCATGGCCGCCTCTGTCCCAGTTGGTTCATCACCATGCTGTTGGGTCACGATCATTAATTGGCGCGCCCCTTCGCCTACCGTGGCACTATATAAGGGCCTGCCTTCCAGCGACTCACCAACCTGCTCTAAGCTCAACGTATCATAGATGGCATCTAGCGCTTCCAGGTCTTGATAAAGCTGTTCGTTGCTGCGAAAGCCATCCTGCACAAGAGGGCGTTCTGCATCGTAACTATCAGCATCAACACTGGACGAATAAAAATTAGCAATAGAGGCATAGGCCTCGAGCGCCTCTGCATCTGTCGGGCTAGCGCCTGCCATAAAACCCTGTAATAACGCTTGCGGTGACTGGCCGGAGCTGGCCTGCTCTACCCAGTATTCAATGCCTTCGGCCTCGGCCTCACGAGCAAACAGGCTTTGATAAACTTCGTTAACCCAGCCGTTATCTTCCAGTTCTGCCAGTTCAGTGCGCCTCGCTTGGTACTCATCAGACTGCAGCATGAGAGACATGACGCCGTCTAAATCTACAGAACCACTTTCGACCTGTTCTAGCCAGTAATTAAACCCTTCTGGGTCAGCCGCACGGCCTAGGATACCTAAGTAAAGCGTTTGTAGATTTTTTTCAAAGGAAAGAATTGTCATCATTAATGCCTCCAGGCATCACTACATATCGTTCCCTGTATCGCCGGTGGAGCGTCATTAGCGAAGCCGAAAATAGGCAGCTACCGCTAGTCACAGCACTTTACTAAGCACCTTTATATTTTTCACGCAGAAGGCTGAAAGTGACAGCCATCCTTTTCACACCCCTTTAAGGAATAGAGACAAGCACCCTATTTGTCAATATTCACCCTGGGCTTATGTGCTGGCTAAGTCATCGTCAGAGACCTCTATGCTCCAGCACGAGTATTTCTATCCTCTTTTTCATTACAGTATGGCTGGCTTCCACCTACCCAGAAGCACAATAAAAAAGCCAGTCAACATTAGCTGACTGGCTTGTAGATCAAGATGGCCATACCTGACCAATATCTTCTTTTAATGCGTCTTTTGCTCAGGAAGCTCATCTTTTAGCGCACGCGCGTAGGCTGTACGAGCCGTTTGGGCGATAGCTAACTGCTGATTCAAACGTTGAATTTCTTGATCAGTCACGCGCAGGTTGAGTAGCTGATTACGTGCATTTTCAGATAGATCTGACACATTGAATTCACTGCCGTCGATAGTAACGGTTTGTGCTTTATCCTTCGCCATACAAAGCTCCTTAGGGTAATACAAATTAGCGGTGAATTATTGCAGCTACGCGCATAAATGTCGAAGCGGTGTGCACCTAACAAATCTTCTACTACGCTGCTTTGGTATCAAGCGCTGTCAACAGCCCATCAATATCGGCCGTAGCTGGCAACGCCTGAGATGGGCGACTAGGGTGGCGTAGCGAAAATTCTTTTAGCGTTTTAGCAGGCAGTGCGGCATCCAGCGTTGGCACGCCGACTTGCCAGACCAAATGCCTTTTGGTTGAGTGAGTGTCCTCCTCAACCACTCCCCAACCCACTACCCCATGACCTTTCACGTAGCATAGTACTCGATCATCTTGCCGGTAATGGTTAGTCGATTCAAAATCGCTCAGGCGAAATGTAGCCATTCTGATGGGCCAATGCTTTTGCGCCCATTCTTTTGAAACGCTTTGCCAGAAGTATCGGGGGGATTCGGATGCCGAAGGCTGTCGCTGAGGATCTGGCAACGCGCTTGCCAACAGTAATTGATAATGCTTGCGAGCGACATGGTGATGCGCCAGCCGTTGATGGAGCTCTGCAATGTGCGCATCTACAAGGCCTAAATTTACCAGCTGTTTTCGCGCTTTGGCACTTAATGCCCACGTGGGGTAGCGACGCCCTTCAATAACGATGCTTTTCGGTAATTTCGCCATCACTTCCCAATCTCGTCGCTTAAAATCAACGCGGCATTGTACTCAATTCAATCAGCACGGTAAAAAGATTCGTCCTGCGCCTCTGGCGTTAGTCAGTCGGATTCATTCAGTCGCTATGCTTTCTAGCCCAGTAGGTATGTCTCGATATCTTCCGGCACCCCAATAAGACCCTGCTCGTAATGCTGTTGAACGTATGCATCAACATTAGCTTGAGTTGCATTGATGTATTCATCAGAATTCGTAAACGCTAACACCAAATCCCCCCCATCAAATGCCTCTTTTTGTAGTTGCGTCTGCCAATAGACGGCTCCCTCTGCATCCGGGGCACGTCCTAAAACCTCCTCATAGAGGGAGTCGATCAGCACCTCTGACGTCGTCTCAGTTTGGCTATCCAAAAACTCACTGCTTGCAAAGAAGTCGGCAGCGGTGGACGTAAGTGATTTGCCACCTGCTAACGCTTCAAGCCAATAGTCGAAGCCTTCCTCATCAGGTTCTCTCCCTAGCACACCGGTATACAAGCGTACCAATGCAGTAGCCAATTCCTCTTCAGCTGCCGTCGGCCGACTGTCAAACCCAAGCGCTTCTAGGTCTAAAGCCTGCAAATCAACGCCCCACATTAACAGCTTTGCCCCCTGAACCAGAGAGTAGCTACTGGTCACATACTCTGCCGAGTTGGTAAACGCTAACGCAATGTCTGCCAGCTCTACTTGCCCCCCTGCGAGCTGTTCTAACCAGTATGCCTGCCCCGCTGAATCCGAACCGCGGCCAAGGACACTGTTATAAAGCGCCTCAATACGCTCCTGCGTTCCACCGCCTAGCTGGTCTGCCAAGTAGGTAAACTCTTCCGATACCACAAAGCTATCCGCCAAAACGCGTAAACTACTCCCCGCATTGAATTGTGATACCCAATACTCAACACCTTCTTTATCCGGCTCTCGCCCTAGCAGACCTGTATAGAGTCGTAGCACTGGATCGATAGTGCTTTCTAAACCAGGGTAGCGAAGTAGCTCATCTCGACTTTGCAGCGCTTGATCAAGCGTCTCAGACCACTCCCAACCCGCTGCAGCTAGCAGGGATTCAAACGTCTCCACATAAGACGCGCTATCCTCAGCGTCTTGGCTTGGCAATGGAGAAATCAAGCCGTCATTGCCTTTAATCCATTGATCAAGCGTTGCTAAGTGAGCACTCACATCAGCCGCCCATTCATCAGTAGAAACGGCGCCTACTACCACTGGGCCGTCACTTGATGAGTACCATACTGGCCCACCGCTATTACCTGGATTAATTTCAAAGTTTTTGAGGTCTATTAAGTCATAACCAGACATAAGTGTTGTGGCGCTATTGTCTTCCATGAGCCTTGGGCCACTGGCATCACGATAGACACCGGGATAACCTGTCACACGATAGGTCTCTCCAGAGGCATAATCCCCCAATGAAAACCAACCAATATCATCACCAATGGCATCACCTAACGATACTAAAGCAAGGTCATACTCGCTTTCGGACGGCGACAGAAACCCAGGCTCTTCAACATCTAGCTCATAATAATTGAGCCCAGCCGCCTGAAAGGTGCCATAAGGGCGTGCCCCACCATCGCGGCCAAACTCCACCTCTACATCAGTAGCAGCCCCCAGTATGGGATCATAAAGCACATGGGCAGCCGTCAGCACATCGTTACGGCCGACCAACGTACCCGAGCCTGAGACCCGTGTACCATCATGAAAGGTAGCTTCTAAGTAAGCCACGGCTGAGAAAGGAAAGGTATTGCTATCAGTACCAACATAACGGGTCATGGATAAACCTCTTTAACAAGCCAGTAATGGCTTACCTTATAAAGCAACATTGGACTGCTAAGAATATTTTCTACGCTGCGAGATGCCGCCTCATAACTTTTCGTTAAAAGCCAATAAAATTTTTTCTGATATTCTCGGAATGAGCTTAATTATTCACCGCAACCCAATTATGCTGTTATCCCGTACTGGGCATTACCAACATTGTATCTTTGCGTGTCTATAATTGACAAAACGTTAGCTGTATAGCATACATTGTTTGAATATCTAATAAGTAAACTCAAACAATGTAGAAACAAGCGCATACAATTAAATTACTAACCAAAATCGAATTGCAGATCATCGCTATCGTCTGCAAATAATTCATCGACTGATTCAGTCACGCCTATTTTGGCATGCAGTGCAGCACGCTGTGCCAACTGGTCATGCTGCGCCATGGAAAACATCTGACCATAGGCTACCGCCAAAGGCACTCCTTGCAGTTGATGCAACTGCTGCGCTGTCAATCTATTCAGGGCCTCCTCTTCGACTTTATAAAGCCCTTTAATGCCTGGCCCATCTTCAGTAGCTTGCCATGGCTTCAAGATGCCCTGCTCAGCAAGTGTCTGGCAGGCAGTGTCAGTAAGGCGACGGTTCTTAGCGCACTCACCAACGAAGTCGAGCTGCCGCCTTACCGTCTCTGTCAGCTCTCCCTGCTCATCGAACAGTGGCTCTCCCCCCTGTTGTAACAGATGATCAACATGGACTTGCAGCACCATTTCATCTGAGTCCTGCCGCCTCGCTACTGCAAAAGGATAACCACGAAAATGGGCGGGAACATACGTCCCTAGCCAACGACCATCCTCGGGGTGGATATAGTGGTGTGAATGCGCTGCTCGACCAAGCAACGCAACAAGATGATAGCGCTCTTCACGCTTAATAAAACCCATAACGAACTGCGTCAAAGCCTGTCGCAGTTCTCCTGCCAGAACCGGTGCTACTGCCTGATCCGCGGTGAACCGATAGTTCTGGCGCGGCGAATAACGCATGGATGCATGCTGTTGACGCGATAAAGTAATCCAATTTGACATGCTATCTCCTTTACAAGAAAACCCCGATCCAAGGATCGGGGTTCAGTTTATCCCATACGTATATCAACAAAGATATAACGTTTAGGAACCAGATGTCGGTACAAGACCGACACCTGGAGTGCGTCCGCTATTACGCAAGGTTAACAGCAGAAGCATCGATTTCGTTACCGAAATCAACGATACCAACCAGCGACGCATCAGTGAACTCGTTGGCGGTATTGGCGTCGTTGACACCAGAACCGGTCAGTTCGAACACTTTGTATTCACCAGCGTTGTTATCGTTCTCGATCATCACTACAGATTTAACGGTATTGCCAACAAGGTCAGCTACATTGGCAGATACGTCGAGAGTACCGTCGACGATGCTGCCGTAACCAGCGTTGTTGCCGTTTTGGATAGCAGCCAACAGATTTTCTGCTGTCAAGCCACCCCAAGTCTCATCTGCAGCATTACCAGTACCAGCAGCAAAGTCGTTGATGGTGATAACGTTGTTAGCAGTAACGGTAGTTCCACCGTTAACGCCAGTTGTCGGGAACGTATCACGCGACTCTGCAGAAGTGCTGCCCTGGAATTCTTCGTTGCCTAAGTAGGCAGTGAAGTCCAGAGTATCAGCGCCAGTGCTAGTGCCGTCGGCGTCGAAGTTAACAACGGTGTTACGATCGAAGTTATCTTCAAATACGATGGTTTCGTTGCTGACATCGTTAGTTGACAGAACGATAACATCGCCGCCAGAACCAGCATTGATTTCGTTGCCGGTGTTGTCAGCAGTAGAGGCTGTACCAGTATAGGTGTCAGCCTGAACGCCACCACCAGTACCGATACCGTTAATACCGTGAGCAGCGCTGGTAGAGCCATTCAATACGGCTTGCAGGTTAGCGTCAGTGCCGTCGAAGTTAGAGTCATTAGACTCTTCACGGATGGCAGACTCGAGACGACCTTTAGCCGAATCACTCATGCCGCTTACGCCAGCAGGTGACAAGGTGATTTGCAGATCATCGGCTTCAAACTGGCCATCAACCTGTGAACGGATCACGAGGCTGTTGTCTGGGCCGTTTTCAGCAACCAGCAGCTTGCTAAGCACTTTATGGTTGTTAACAACCTGTGCAATTGCAGCATTGATATCACGCTGATCACCGAAGACGCGGTCACCCAGGATATCGTTCAGGTTGATGATACCTTCGAAACCATTGTCGAAAGAATCAGCTGCAGCAGAAGTTACTGCACCACCAAGGCTAGCACCGGCCAGTGTTACAGTCAGCTGAGCGCCGTAAAGTACAGCAGGAATATCGTTGCCAGCAGGTGTGGTTTGACCAGAGGAGAGGCCAGCCGCGTTGCCGCGCAGGTCATCAAATGCAGTGTTCTGAGTGTTAACCAACCAAGTGGCACCCAAATCGCTGTTCATTTGAGACAAACCGCTGTTGTCGCTGTAGATGGTGTCGTTGCCAGCACCAGTGCTGATCAATACACCGCCTGCGCCTTCAGTCCAAACAACGTCATCGCCTTCACCAGTGTTGACCACAACGTTGTGTTGCAGATCTTGCTGGTTAGGCAGGCTGAAGTCGTCAGCGCCTTGAGCAATGGTGTGAACAGTATCGTTACCCGCACCTGTATTAATACCCAGTGAGAAGCCGTTGAACTCAGCAGCTTTGTCGAGGGAGTAATCTACAGTGATGCTGTCGTTACTGGCACTGGTGTTATAGACGTGAGCCTTGTTTTCAGCGTTCGGCGCCCAGTCATTAGCAGTTGAATCCAAACCTGCTTGACCAGCTACAGAAAGGTTCTCGCCTGCAAAAGCAGTAGCGTCGAAGTTGTAGACATTGCCTACGTTTTCGATAGACAGGTCGCCTTCAGCAGCACCAGAAGTTACTTCGATCTGTTCGAAAGCAACAAGCTCAGATTGACCAGTTGCAGTCATGCCGTGAGCAGTAAGAACATTGTCTACCTTGCTGCTACGATCAACTTCCAGGTTCAGCTTCTCGATAACTTTCTGAGAGTTGGACATACCACCGATGATGGCATCGCCAGCTGTGGAGCCACGACCAGCGTTGTCGAGAATCAGATTGGTTTCGATCAAGGTAGTGCTGACGTCCGGCTCAACCGGCTGAGCAGTACCGGCTACCAGGAATTCATCGTCAACAGACTCAACGCTGTTGTAGTCGAAGCTAACGTTAGAGAAAGCGTTACCTTCCGGATCGGTAACCAGGATTTCCTGGGCAGTGAACGGCAGGTTCACAGTGTTACCGGCAACGGTTACTTGGTTGTAAGGGTTAGCCAGTTCAACGTTGTAGCCGTTAAGACCCAGCTCGTCCAACTGTGCTTTAACCGCTTCTTGCAAGCCAGCATAAGTGCCGTCAGTAGAGCGCACGTCTTCTAGAACGTAGTTTTCACCATCAACGCTAAAGCCGATAGTCAGTTCAACGTTAGCCAGCGGCGTCTCAGGTGTTGCGGTGGTTACGTCAGCAACGCGAACCATCAACTGAGAGTTGCTCTGCTGAGGACCTTCTTTGGTCAGCGAGTTGGTATCGAACGCGGCACGCAGGTCGGAATCAGTGTCAACACTGCGCATACCGAAGGTGATGTCTTTGGTGACGGACAGTTTGCTACCCAGACGCACGTCATCAATGAAGAGGCCTTCACGATCACTGTTGTCGGACCAGAACTCTTCAACGCTATCCATACGACCAGCATCCAGAGTCACACCATTGAGCGCCTCAATGTGAGTCTCTTCAACATTAGTGGTGCGCGGTGCAACGTAAAGGGTATCTGGATTTCCTGCATCAACTTTTTGATCGTTAATCAGGCTAGCTTCGATCTTGTCGCGACCAGCACCGCCGTCAAGAATGTCACCAGTAGACAGTGCGTTGGAAACGGCACCGTTCTGGTTTTGACCAACGAGACCCACAAAGGTGTCATCTGCGTCAGTACCAGTGACAACGTCACGACCTTCAGTCAGAACGAACGTTTCGCCAGGATTAGAAGGCTCAGTCGGCTCTTCAGGTTCAGTCGGCTGAGGAATACCTGCAACAACTTCAGCGATGTCCAACTCGCCAAGGTCAGTGCTAGCGTCAATTCCGGCTAGGAATTCAGCAGCATAGTTATCAGCTGCGGTGCCCGACTGATCATCACCTGCCGCTTCGGTATAGAGATCGGCTGCAGCAACTTTATTTGCCAGCGTATCGGCATCTGGCTCATCAGTGTTGGTTGCATTCTGGACGATGGTTAATGCAATGCTCGCCAAATCTTGCTCACCGCTTTCCAACTTCTCTACGTAGAAAGCAAGGCCTTCAGCGTCAGCATCACGACCAAAAGACTGCTGATAAATGCCGTTTACCAGTTCTTCGTTTTCAAGGTCGCCAAAACGAGTGGTGTACTCTTCGGAAGTACCGAAAGCACCAACAACTGCTTGCGCGCCGCGGGCTTCAATTTCCTCTGCCCAGAACTCTAGACCCTCTGCATCAGCAGGGCGGCCATAATAGGCTACGTAAGGCTACGTATAATTGTTGAGCCAGATTCAAATTCTCTTGTGTTGCCATGGGACTATAGTCTCCTTGCTTAAGAAAGATACCACCTACAAAGGCGGCTCTTATCACCTTGAGCGCTCAAGGTATTTTTAGGTTCCTTAAATAGCATAGTTTTCAGCGTACTGACTAAGCAGATTGGCTGATCCTCCTACACTACTAACATCAACTGGAACACGCCTAATGTAATGTCACACATCAAGATAAGTCAATTGCTATGACCGTGACAAGGTTGCAAAAGCAACACAGGCTACCGCTACCTGTGTGAGCACCTACTACAATAAGCACTCAACGTCAAAACCTACTACAGGGAACCCGTTTTAGGTTTTCGCGCTAACGTCAAGCCAGCTGTGTCAGAACCCTCTCGTGAAGTTTTTTTGCTGAACTCCACGTTTTCGAACACTGATCGCTAATAATCAGTATAAAGCGATGCGAGCAATTCTTGCAATACTTAGATTGAGAAGGCGCCCTCTTTAACCTGGCGAATAAACTCGTATCAAAATAGCTGCTTGAGCCTTTAGGTCAAATTTTCCTGGGCGTTTTATTGCTTTTTTTTGACAAATAACTGACCCAACGCAATCACTGCTGCGGTATCGAGCTACCGATCCAGTTCTCGCTTTGAGCTCAGCGCCCAACCGTTTGTTCGCCCCATTTATTCACTGTATACCAGCTTTGTGACAACTTGATGCCAAGAAATTTTCTTCGCGCAATAGGCCTCACGACCTTGCTTACCCATTTGCTTAGCCTGAGCGCGGTGTGCATAAGCATCATCCAACGCCGCAGCGAGTGCCTGAGGGCATGGTTCGCATTTCCAGCCAGTCACGCCGTGCTCAACAAATGCTGTGGGGCCACCACTATCAGTGCAGGTAATGACGGGCTTGGAGGCTAGCATTGCTTCTAATGTGACATAACCATAATCTTCATCAAAGGAAGGAAACGCTACAGCTAACGCATGGGCGTATAATGTGCGCTTCTCCTGCTCGGAAATATGCCCTAATAGCCGCACTCGGTTACCCAAGCCTAAGCGCTCAATCTGTTCTTCAAGCTGGCGACGCTGACTGCCTTCACCGGTGAGCAATAACTTTATGGGCGTCCGGGTGTTCGCCATGGCCTCTATCAATAGCATTTGACGTTTCAGCGGCTCCAGTCGGCTAGGGTAAAACGCATAGCCCCAGTCATCACCGCAGGTAAAGTATTCAGCTTGGTGAGGAGGATGGTACAACGGTTCCGCTATTAAGCCGTTATAATAGTGCAGGCGTTCTGCCACACGGGGGGAATTGGCAAACAGGCGCTTGGCCCCACCAAGGTGGCGCCGGTCAAACGCTTCTACCTGGGGTTTTAATGCGGCCAGTGCGGGACTTGCCTGTTTGGGGTCGTAAAGCTCATAGCAAACGCGGTGCTGATGCATTAACCAAACCACATGTGCGGGGTGGTGTAAGCCATAGGTAGGAAATTGCAGGCTGATAACACGATCAACCAACACGTCGTTTGGAGCAGTAAGGTCGAGTTGCTCAGCAAACATCATTTGGCGTTCAATCTGTGTTTCGCCATAGTGAAACGGTAGGCGCAGGCATTCCACTTGGTGCCCATAACGCCTTAGCGCCGCCACTAATCCTTCCACATGATAGTTGGCACCGCCGGCGATAAAAGGCGTATGGTTAGCTGTCACGAGTAGCTTCACGGTGCTTCCTTGTGGTTGGCATTTAACCCTCGTAGAGCATCGCGCAACAGTTTAACCATGGCAGCAGCCTGTTCGTCGCTTAGCCATTTAATCGGTGGCTTTGCTTGCGATGATGCCGCTTGTGATAATGATGTTCCCGGTCGTGAAATATCTGGCAGTGCAATGCCTAGAGTCATCATTTTTTGTTGTATATCAGCCATTTCAGTGAGCGTTATAGCTAACGCTTGATACTCCTCACGGCGCTGCCCTTGATGAACTAAAATATCATAAAACTCGCCCTCTTCTTTCCAGCGTTGTTGATAACGGCGCCACAGTAAGTTGACAATCACTTTCCACCCCCACAACCCCCTACGGCAAACGCCAGACAGCGCCGTTAACCGCCGATGCCAGCGGTTGAGCCGGAGCAGTCCACGGGGCAACTCTAGCCGCTCCTGCTTTATGTAGTCTTGGGTTTCAGTCGCTTGCAGCAGAATCATTAACGTGGCAACTCGACCTTCACGGGCTGCAAGCTCGCTATGATAACGAGCCCCTTGCTGGTCTGGCATACGCCCCATTAGGAAGCTATAGGCGCGTTCGACAAATGCCTGGTCATCTAGATGAGCACTCAATAGCTCGGCTAGGCGCGGCGCACGAGGATCGTAAAGTCGATGTTGTTGTGTTTGCAAAATAGGCACAAGGCGCTGCTGCCATAACCAGAGCCAGCTTTCAATTGCCAGCGAATCTTGTGTATCCGCCAACATCGCTTGATCTTTGAGACGCTTAACCAACGTGTCTATATCCTGCTCAACATTTGTCATGCTGGCGGCCTATTTCAAAAGCGCAGTCTAGGCGACACATACCTGAAAACTTGCTGAACCGGTAGCCCGCCACTTCAAAGGTATCGAGACTGTCATGCCACCAGTAACAGTTTTCCAGGTGGTGGTCGCTTGAATGAAGTGCGGCAGAGAGGGTGTACTTGCCGGGTGCGATGTTGGCCTTAATACGCACTACTACATCGAGCTCCTCACCTTCACTCATGACCAGCGTTTGCTTGTGCTGATGGGTATTTTGGCCGAACACATCCTGCCCGTACCGATCGCGCAACAGTACTCCAAGGGCGATGTCATCAAGTGCAGCGCTGGCCTTCAAGCGCAAATGAATTTCCAGTGTTTCGCCACTAGCAAGCATTGAGCTTTGGCTATCTTGCCCCTGTACATGGCAGTGGGTTACCACGACTTCTTGGGTACCGAAGGCACCGGATTCACCTTCTCGCAGGTCATCGCCTTCTGCCTGCTCGGCCATAATTCGGTTGTAATGATTAACAGCACCTTCCGGGTCGCCGTTATGAATTAAACGCCCTCCTTCTAATACAATCGCACGGTCGCAAAGTACTTTGACTGCATTGAGGTCGTGGGACACAAACATTATAGCTCCGCCCTCTTGCTTAAATTGGCGGATACGCTGAATGCACTTTTGTTGAAAGTAGCCATCTCCAACCGAAAGCGCTTCATCGACTAAAAAGCAGGCGGGATCGGCGTGAATGGCAATGGCAAAGCCTAGCCGCATGACCATGCCGGAGGAGTATGTCCGCAGTGGTTCATGGATATACTCGCCTAGCTCACAGAACTCGATGATGGCGTCTCTATGACGCTCGATGTCCCCATGCGTCATACCCAACATCAGTGCATTGATAGTGATATTGTCGATGCCGCTGAGCTCTGAATTAAAGCCAGTACCAAGCTCTAGAAGCCCGGTTACTCGACCATCGATCTGTAAGCTGCCTGCGTCAGGCATCAATACGCCAGTGAGCAGTTTTAGCAGCGTCGACTTGCCCGCGCCGTTGCGTCCCAATACGCCAAGCACTTCACCTTCTGCCACCTCGAAGCTGACGCCGTCCAAGGCGGTATGCTGGGTATGGTGACTCTTGCCAGTAAGGGCTTCTTTCAAGCGTTCGCGCGGTGAGGCAAACAATTTGAAGGATTTATGCAGGTCTTTAACAACAATCACTGTTATCTCCAGAAACGCTGCACGCGGCTAGCACACATGGCTAACACACGTCGCTAACTCAAGTACTTGTACACGTGCTATAGGCGTCGTCGTCAAAGCGAGTCGCGCAGGTCGCGCTCGGTGCGTTTTAGCAACCAAAATCCGACGTACAGTAACACAAGTGTTACCGCTAGCATGGCCAGCAGCCCGGTAGCCCCAGGAAGACGCTGGTATAAAATCAGCTCTCGATAGGCATCAATAAACTGAAACATGGGATTCAAGCTGATCAGCCCCAGCGCCCAGTCAGGTATAATGTCGTCAACGTAAACAATCGGTGTTAGCCAGAACCATACCGGCAGTAACACCGCAACGCCTTCGCGAATATCTTTTAAATACACGGCGAGAATTGCCAGCGAAAAGCCGAGCGCATAGGTAAATCCCAGTTGTAGGGTGAGTACCACGGGTATTGCCAGCCAGTGCCAATCGATGGGAAAACCGATCATTAGCAGGAATACCGCGAAGAATCCCATGCTGATCAGGTAAACAACAATTTCAGCCAATAGTACCGAGAGCGGCAGCGCGGCTAGCGATGTATTCACTTTGGTGATCATGCCCGCGCGTTCGATAAATAGATTGGTTATGGTGCTTAGGCTTTTGGCGAAGGCGGTCCAGGCGAGAATGCCGCTGATCAGATAGATACTGTAGGTGAAGCGTTCCACCTCGGCACCAAAGCCTTCAAGCCGTGCGCCCATAATGGCAGAAAAAATCAGCACAAAGACCAAAATATTTATTAGCGGTGAGAGCAGCGTCCAGATTCGTCCCAGCACCGAGCCTTTGTGGCGATCCACCAGCTCTTGGCGGGTTAGCAGAATAATCAGTGGTAAATGCTGCCGCCACCAGCTCAGGGTTTGACGTACTCGTTTTTTCAATAACGGACGCATCTCGCGGTTACCTGGCAATGCCATGGGCATGGCTCCTTGGATAGGTCGCTGTGTTTTCTGACGAACATTGTTCGGTTAATAATTGGTCTCCAAGCACCGCAGCTAACCACTGCTCGCTGCTTTGCTGCCAGCCGAGATAAGGCATGCCATCAGAAGCAATCGTATGACCTTCCCGCCAGTCACTAGCCCAATCTTGCAGCGCCTGCGCTAGCGCTTGAGGTGTATCGGCGTCGAAGTAAGTCGCATAGTCACCCGCGACCTCGCGGAAAACCGGAATATCTCGGGCGAAAATAGCAATACCCTGGCGAGCGGCCTCAATCAGTGGCAGCCCAAACCCTTCACCGTAAGAGGCTGCCACAAGCACATCGCTTCGCCGGTAGAGCTCTTCCAGCAGCGTATCGCTGGCACCTTCCGCCCAAAACAGCTGCTGACCACGCCTCGGATGCCGTTTGATGCGGCGAATCAGGCCTTCTACCTGCCAGCCTTGCTTGCCCACCACCACCAGATTAATATCAGTGCATTCCGCCCAGCATTGCTCCATCGCGTCTAGCACTTGTTGATGCCCCTTGCGCGGTTCAATGGTGCCCACCATTAATAGGATCGGCCCACGACACCTAGCCAGCGGTTGCAACCATTGTTGCTCTGCTGTGCTTAATACCGTGCTCGTAGGTGGTTGAAAATCGGCTCCAAGGTGGAAGTGCTTGACCCAGGGCCGCTGCCCTTCCTGAAAGCCCTGCCGATCGAGCGCGGCATCAACTTCCTCGGCTACTTGGCGAGAGACACAAGTAATGCCATCTGCCAGCTCACTGACCGATGTAAACCATTCCTTCATCGTCGCTGGAATATGTTCAGGGAAACATGCAGGCAGTGATAAAGGCAGTAAATCATGCACAGTAAAATAAAACCTAACGCCGCTGGCACGCATTCGGCGCATAATGTGACCTGCTTGCTTGAGTAGCGGCGGCGCCCACTCCAAGGACACATAGCGATCGCCGGGGCGTGCTTCTACTGGCACATCGGGGCCCGGTGGCGCTAGTCCTAAGTGTTGGCTGGCAAAACCGCGGGCAAGATAGAAATCATCCCCCCCCCAGCGAATCAGCTCTATCCGCCAACCGGCAGGTGGGTAACGAAGAAGATAGTCGGCTACTCGGCGGGTAACGCGCTCAATCCCGGTTTTAAGGTCTTCCCAGGCAATAGTGCTAACATCAAACAGTAGCCGCGGTGCGTTTTCATCGGGTGTGGTATCCACCTCGCTTAGCACTTTTGTTAGTCGCTTGGCAGACTCAGCCTCTTGCAACTTGTCACTTAGCGGCTCGTGCGCTGCCAGTTGGTCAAGAAATCGTTCGTACTGGTAACGGGGCGCGATCAGTGGTGCCTCCAAAATCGCATGCCGATACTGCTCGGCCACCCGCTCTGGTGCCAGCATGGTGGTCACGTAAGCCCGCCCTGCCTGTCCCAGCCGTTCACGCTCGTCATCATCAGCAATTAGCTGACAAAGAGCTTGACGCAGCGGTGCTAACAGTTGCTGCTCGGGGTCATCGGCCAACTGCCAATGACTTTGCGAGGGCAGTTCCGCACTGCTGCCATGGGCGTTGGCAATCACTGCTAGTCCATGGGCCATCGCATCAATAATAGCGCCTGATGTCTCACCACGAGACTGGGTGCGTAGCTGTACGGCGATATCGGCGGCTTGCAGCCAACGCTGGTATTCCTGGCGAGAAGCATAGCCAGTGACAGTCACTTGGCAACCAAAGGGATGGCGCTTAATCCGACGCGCTAGCGTATGGCCGTACTCACCGCTGTGCTGCGCACCTACCAAGACCAGTCGCACCGGCTGGCTCGTGGCATTGACTAACGGCGGCTCGCTCTCTTCGAGATCACCTAAAAAGGCGTCCAGTAAAAGATGGGACAGTTTTTTGGGGTTAATGCCGCCGAAACTGGCAATGACTCGCTCATTGCTGGCGATTCCCAGCACCTTGCGAGCAGCCTGCTTGTCAAAGGGGGCTGGGAGTTGGCGTAAATGCGGAATTAAATACGTTGGGCCGGCTTGCCCTTGCTGCCACCGTTCGGCCAATGAGCGGGCAAAGGCGGAGTGGTAAATCAAACCACCTGCTGGGCGAGTTACCATACCATTCACTGGGTATTGCTCCGCTCCACGCGCGTTTTGTGCCGCCTCGGCATGTGCCAGCAGTGCCGGGTAGCCGTGATCAATATAAAGCTGCTGTACTAGCGCGTCAGGCTTCAAACCGCTTTCGTTAAGCCACCAAACAGCATCAAACAGGAAGTAATCGTGCAAGACCACAATCCCAGGATGCCGCTGTAGCAAACCGAATTGGTAGGCATGGTAAAGTGAATTCCCCACCTGATAAAGGGTGTAATCGAAGGATTCAGCTCGCTGCAGAAAAGTGTCAGCATTGATACATTCAAAAACACTGCTTAGCTCGCGATCTACTTCGGGCTGATCAACTACCAGCGTAATAGTAAAATGCGTGGCTAGATAAGGTAGTAATTCTGCACTGTAGTTGGCGATGCCCGTTGTTTGAGGCGGCAGTGGCGAAATAAAGGCCAGTGTCGGTTTGTCAGCATCAATACTTGAAGGCGTAGACGTCAGTTCGAGCGTCAGTCGCCTTTCACCCGTGGCAATATCGATTACCGCTGAGGGCATCAACGCATTAATCATATGCTGTACAACGATATCAGGCAAAGCGGCACTCACCGATGCCAGCGTTTCTTCCTGGTCGGGCAACAGCGTGTGACACTTTCTAGGCGCCACGCCGAGGCGAAACAGATGGCGGTGGCAGGCAACCAGACTAACTTCATCAAAACCAAGCAGCAAAACGTGATCGCTGCCAGCAGGATTATCTGGCGTGAAAACCTCTGATAATGCCGCCAGCCAATCCTCTAGCTGGTTGAACTGTGATTTCTTACGGGCATCAACTATATAAAGGGTATCGTTATTCATGCAGATGCGGCTTCCTACGCTGTTCCAACCCGTCCATTAAACGCTGTTGACGTTCTCCATAGCCTTCGGTGCGATTTGGCGTTACTCCACCTCCGAATGTACCTGCCTGGACTAGACGAATCACCCAGCCTTTTAGCTTTGGAAAGGGCTGAAGTATGCGCTGCCCCAAGCGCCTAATTAGTGGATAGCTGATCAGTTTTTTCACTACGGGGCGCAGCACTCGTTTGACGGCAATCTGAATCACACGTCACTCCTTGGTAATAAGGTACGTTTCAGCGGTACTTCTTGGACGTTTAGTTGAGCTTTTCACTCACGAGTGTTTCCAGACGCTGGGTAAACACGGCATTGCTGAATGCCTCAGCTTGGAGGCGGCAAGCCTGCGGCGAGAATTCGTGCGCCTCAAATGCCTCGATAGCCGCGCTTAGGCTCGCTACAGTTTGCTCAGTAAAGTAAACACCGGTGGCTTGCTGGTGATGCTCCAAACCTTTGACAGTTTCAAGAGCGCCTCCATGCCCATAAGCAATGACCGGCGTACCGCAGGCTTGAGCTTCCAGTGGCACGATACCAAAGTCCTCATCAGCAGCGAATACAAAGGCCTGGGCGCGTTGCATAAGCTGATGCAGCTTTTCCCCCTGCAGGTAGCCTATAAGCTCAATGTGCGGGCTTCCTTCTGCCAGCCGTTTTAAGCGCTGAAACTCAGGTCCGTCACCAACCACTTTCAGTTGGCGTTTTAATGGATCCTGGGCAAAGGCTTGTATGATCAAATCCATGCGTTTATAAGGCACAAGCCGTGATGCCGCCAGGTAGTAGGGCTCCCTCTGGCCGATATGTAATGTAAAGCTGTCGGTGTCTACCGGTGGGTAGAGCACATCTGCGTCGCGGCGGTAATACTTGGCAATACGCTGTGCGACGTTGTGGGAGTTAGCTAGAAAGAAATCCACCTGGGTGGCCGTAAAGTAATCCCATTGGCGCAGGCGCTTAAGCGTTTTACGCACATACGCAGTCATGCCTGGCAACCGAAAGTGGCTATTTTCCAGGTAAGCCTCTTTCATATCCCAGGCGTAACGCATCGGCGTATGGCAATAGCAGATATGGGTTTGACCAGGATGTGTGATCACGCCTTTTGCCACTGCGTGGCTAGAGGAGATGACCAGATCAAAGCCGCGCAGGTCGAACTGCTCAATGGCATAGGGCATCAGTGGTAAACAATGGCGGTAAAAACGACTAATGAAGGGTAGACGTTGAAGACCGCTAGTATGAATACGGTGCTGGGTTAACCATGGGATGCTAGCGCGCTCAAGCGTATGCACTAAGGTGAATATTTCAGCTTGTGGGAAGACTTCTGCCAACCCTTTGAGCACTTTTTCAGCCCCACCATTAACCACCAACCAGTCATGTACAATGGCGACGCGAAGGTGCCGAAAACGTGTAGGGGCTACTTGCATGATGGACAGCTTTCCATATCGAACGGAATAAAGCGCCATAGCTTAAAGTAAGCATGGCACTAGCTCCAGTGAATACGGCAAACAACCAGAGCTAGTGCCATTGGTGATTTGCACATCGCTGTGTTGAGGACAGAGATCCTTGAGGGCGTTGTTAACGCGTTCTTGAGCGCTATTTTCACCGTCCTTGGGCGAAAGACCTTCGCTTCAACCTGCCCTAGCGCTCATTATCGAATACTGCAAGAGAAGTCATTTCCAACTGCGATAGTTCTGGCAAACACACCGACGGATTGTGTAAAGAACATGCTTTCGCCCGCCTTCTACTCTCGCCCATACTTGTCGTTGTAACGCACAATGTCGTCTTCCCCAAGGTAGGATCCCGTTTGCACTTCAATAAGTTTGAGAGGAATCACGCCAGGGTTTTCCAGGCGATGTACAGTTCCCAATGGTATATAGGTGGATTCATCTTCGGAAAGCAGGAAACTATGTAAATTAGAGACGTCCCCATGACCTTCGCCTTGGGTTACCTGGGCAGTGCCTTGAACCACAACCCAATGCTCGGCACGGTGATGGTGCATTTGCAACGAAAGTTGACCACCTGGTTTAACGACAATTTCTTTGACCTGAAAGCTATCCGTTAACACCATGGTGCGGTAATGCCCCCAGGGGCGATAAACCTGCTGATGCGACTGACACTCTTTTCGTCCCGCTGCCTTAAGGGCATTAACAATTAATTTGGTATTTTGCGCCTGACGACGATCGGCTACTAGCACGGCATCGTCGGTTTCGACAATGATCAGGTGATTAACCCCCACCGCTGCTACTAAGCGAGACTCGCTATATACCAAGCTGTCGTTGGTTTCATGGAGCATTACATCACCATGTATTGCGTTGCCGTTCTCTTTATCCTCGCTGGAGCGCAGCTCGTGGAGCGCGTCCCAGGCGCCTATGTCACTCCACCCTGGAGACATGGGCACAACGGCCGCCTGATTAGTATGCTCCATTACAGCATAGTCAATGGATTCGCTGCGACACTGTGCAAAGGCTTCTTCGGCAACACGCAGAAAGTCCATGTCTTCTGAGCGCTGCTCATAAGCGGCCTGGCAGTTGGTCAAAATGTCGGGGGCATAAGCTTTGAGAGCAGCTAAATAATTGCTAGCCTTGAACAAGAAGATGCCACTGTTCCATAGATAGTCGCCGCTGGCTAAGTAGCTTTCTGCTACCCCTAGATCAGGTTTTTCGACAAAGGCCTCAACGCTAAAACCTCCCTCCAGCGCCTGCCCACGTTTTATATAGCCATAGCCTGTGTGCGGCGAGGTTGGCGCAATACCGAAGGTTACCAACTTATCTTGCTGACTCAGTAAGCGGCCTTTTTCTACGGCGTCAGCAAATGCCTTTACGTCTTTAATGACATGGTCAGCAGGCATTATCAGTAACTCGGCTTCCGGGTTGGTTTTGGCTACTGCTAATGCGGCAAGGGCTAATGCGGGAGCTGTGTTTCTACCGCAGGGCTCCAGAATGATTTGGCTCTTCTTAAAGCCGAGTTGATGCATTTGCTCAGCAACTAAAAAACGGTGCTCCTCGTTACATACGATGATGGGGTCACCTGCGTTGGTGACACCTTTTAGACGTAGCGCCGCCTCCTGAAGCAAACTGACGTTGTCTTTATGCAAATTCAGAAACTGCTTTGGATAATGCTCACGCGATACAGGCCAAAGGCGCGAACCAGAGCCGCCAGATAAAATCACCGGTATAACCATATTTTCCTCGAAAACGTATTTTACAAACATCAAAAAGGGGCTGGTATTACTGGGTGAATACCCAACACCGTGCTAGCACGTAACTTGCCACAGCGGCGACTACCACCGCCGTGGCGATGGCCCAAAGCCCGGTTACCCCCACCCCTAAGGCACCCGCTAGCACTAGGTTGTTAATACTAAATCCAGCGAGAGACATGACGGTAAAGCGCCATAGACTTGCACTGCGACGAAAAGTAACCCGCTGATGGCCTGCTAATGAGATGCCAAAGGCGACGCTATAGGCCAGCGCATTGACGATAAACTCATGGAGCGCTGGGAATACCATTATCATCAACGCTGCCGCCAGGATATGGGTCATTGATGCCGCTAGCCCAATAAGGCCGAAGCGCAGCATCTGCCATAGTTCAGCGAGTGGAGGTGTATTCGTCACTGGTGTCCGCCACGATGTATAAGGGCCGCTGTTTACTTTCAATAAAAAGACGGCCGATGTATTCACCTAAAATACCGATAGAGAGCAGCTGCATACCGCCAAAAAATAAAACAGCTGTCATCAATGATGCATAGCCTGGCGCATCGCGCCCGAGAAACAACACTTGGCTAATGATGATGATAATATAGATAAACGCCAAGCAGGCGATGAGCCCGCCAATATACGACCATATGCGCAGCGGCAGCGTACTAAAACTAAACATGCCATCTAAGGCAAAGTTCCATAATCTCCAATAATTAAATTTAGATTCTCCCTTCAGCCGTGCGGGACGCCGATAGGGAACGCCAATACTTCGATAACCGACCCAGGCATAGAGCCCTTTCATGAAGCGGTTACGCTCCGGCATTGAGCGCAGGGCTTCGATCATGCGACGATCAATCAAACGAAAATCACCAGCGTTTTCAGGGATTGGCGTTTCAGTAATACGGTTAAAAAGCCGATAGAAGCCACTGGCCGAATGGCGCTTAGCGGCCGTATCATCAGGGCGCTCGCTGCGAATACCGTAAACCATATCGACACGCTGCTGCTGCCAAATCGTGACAAATTCCAGAATGAGTTCGGGCGGGTCCTGGAGATCCACATCAATGGGCACCGCCGCATCGCCATGTGCGTTGAGCAAGCCAGCCGAGAGCGCTGCTTCTTTACCGAAATTGCGGCTTAGCGCAATAAACCCAACGCTTTCGTAGCATTCAGATAGCCGTTTTATCTCGCGCTGGGTTCCATCTGTTGAACCGTCATCAACCATCAAAATACGCCACTGCCACGGAGCGTCGGCCAGCACGCTGTGCACTCGTTGAACAAAGGTCGTTACGGTATCGACCTCGTTAAACACTGGAACGACAAGCGTAATGAGAGGGGGAGTATTAACGTCCATGCGAACCTTTATTGGGTGGCTTGTGATGACAACGGTGAGTAACGGCCTGACGAAACCGCAACGGGTTGCCATAGAATGGTGACGTTTTCATGCGTCACACAGGCCCAGCTGGCTAATCGACACGCTTGTTGCGAGAGCTCGTGGTCGGTTATCAAATACACATGCCCTTCGGGCAATTCACCTTGTGCAAAATGGCGGCGATAAGTTTGTGTTACTGCGTCGATGATTTGTTGATTTGCCCTGGCAAGGTAGGCAACGTTGATCGAGAGATGGTGTTCTGCTGCCAACCACAAGTAGGGTTTAATGGCATCAAGGTCATGTGCTGGAAAGGCGACCAAGCTGTCGTGTGATGCCCATACCTGACTTAACTCGTCATCCTTCAATACGTCGTAAGCACGGGGGTCAACACGACTGGCTTCGACTTGATTTTTAACCTTGTTGCGCATAAAACTGTAAAGCTCGCGCAAATCTTCTCTTTGCACCACCATGGCTAGAACCAGCAACGGTAACAGCCAGCATGCTCTCATATTTTGGGCAAGCTGGATAAACGTAATAACCAATAGTAAGTAAAGTAGCGGCCATACCATTCTACCGCTTGACCGTAGATAATCTTTGAACGGCTCAAACAACATGTCGTAGTAGAGCGGAATACTGCCTTGGCCTATCGATACTTCTCCAGCCATAGCGAATGCAAACAGGCCAACGGAGGCTATCCAAGCTGGTAGCCAGCGGTGATCAACTAACGCTTCTTGATGGTAGCCATCATTATTTACTGCATTAACGCTTGCTAGATTTACCCCGCGATTAAACCAGGTGCTGACTATCAGCGCTAACCACAGCAGCAAAACACCTGCGCCAACATAGGCCATACCTTCGTATTGACCTTCTTTAGCGGGCTGCCAGCCGGGAAAAAGCACTGATAGTGACGTAAAATTGTCGTTAAAAAACCATGCCGATGAACGCGGATTGAAAAACGTCAGTAATTCAGCGGAATAAAAGCCGTAGCCACCCGACGCGGCGCTTTGGCTATCTAAATGAAAGTAGCCTGCCCCCCACATCACAACGAAGATAGTACAGGGTGTCGCCACCCCCATCAGCCACCACGCTTGATAGCTGTAGCGCACGCTCATCATATGCTGTCGTACTGGCTTGCCTCTTGCATCAATCGCCCCTTTCACCACCCTATAGCTAATCGATAACCACCAAACCGCCCAAAACACGCCTGCCATAAAAAAAAGATAGAAATGCATCAAAACAGCCACTGTGAGCAGTAACAGCCAACAAACGGCCCCCTTGAGGCGTTGTTTTTCGGTTGTCAGCGTAAGCTCAATGGCGATTAGAATTATCCAATGCGCAGTTAAGGCTTCGTGGCCTTGAATACCGATACCGCGCAAAATAACGATGGGCAAGCTGCTGATGAGCAATGCGCCAGCTAGCGCTGCATAGGCGGGAACACCGACGCTCAGTAGTAACCGACAAGCTACTAAACCGTTCAAACAATAGTTAATGACAATGGCTAGCCCTAAATATTGAAAAGTGTCGGGCAGCCAGTGGTGGAACAATTTTAGAGGAATAGCGTAAAGCGGTATTGAGTCAGTATAGACAATACTTGTGGATAGTTCAGTGGCTAGCGTTTTCACGGCCCCTAGGGGCCAACCCCATGGCTCCTGACGGAAAAACTGCCAACCAATGTAATGTTGAAAAGAGTCACCTTCGTGTAAAAGCCAATCAGCATCGCGAGGGTCCAGCATGCCACGGTAAAAATAAACAGCTAACAGTGCTGATAGAATGCCAGCACCAACTGCCGTGATCGCCCCGTGCTTTTCGTACCACCAGCGCCACGTCCCTGTCGTCTTCATTGGTCGCTTACTCTAAGGCTGTCGATTCACAAATCCATGCGTGATGGTCATGGCGAGTATTTTGAGATCAAACCCCAACGACCACCGTTCTATATAATAAATATCGTATTCTACCCTCTTTTCCATCAACTTGACGTCGTCCGTGATGCCCCGCAGGCCGTTTACCTGGGCCCAACCTGTCATACCCGGCTTGACGCGATGACGCTGCATGTAGATATCAATGTGGTCTTTATAGTGGTCGTTGTGATCCATGGCGTGGGGCCTTGGGCCAACAAGCGACATTCGGCCTTGTAGTACGTTATAAAGCTGGGGAAACTCATCTAAGCTGGTACGTCGTAAAAAGCGCCCCAATGGCGTTACACGGTCATCATCGTAGGCAGCCTGCTGCGTTGTATCGCTTTTGTGCAGACGCATAGTTCTAAATTTATAAATTTTGAAGCGCTTTCCGTCTAGGCCATGCCGCTCTTGCTTGAATAATACCGGCCCACCCATTTGCCAACGAATTGCCGCTGCAACCGCTAACATTATCGGGCTAAAAAGCACAAAGAGCACTAGACCTAGCACGCGGTCTTCCAGTGCTTTAATAAAACGCATGGAGCCACTAAGCGGGGTGTAATTAAGTTCTAATGAGTAGAGGCCCGCCACCTGCGTAATACGGTGGTTCAACAAGCGTATATCAGGTAAGTCGGGGAAAAAGCGAATACTAGAGGGAATACCGGCAAGCAGACGCATTAAGTGGCGCACGCGATTACCTTGAACCAGGGGGTAACCTATCCATATTTCGTCAAAATTGCGCTGAAAAATGTTTTCTTGGGCGAAAGCAGCCATTTTGTGAAAAAAAGTCGTGTCGTCTTCATCAATATAATGACCTACCACTACATACCCCGCATGGGGTGTTTCAATGACTTTTTTTTCTAATAGGGCGATATTATCCTTTTTACCAATTAACAGCACTCGCTTTAAGTTATGCCCTTGTGCGCGCAGGCGCCTCAAGTATCCGTACAGCAACGTACGCATTACACTGCCCACTGCTAGCACCGATAATGCAGAAACCCCCATCCACAAACGAGAGAAACTCTGTGTGCCTTTAATGGCAACAAGCAATAGGCTGAGCAGGGCAATAGTCGCTATCCAGGTCACAAGATAAATACCGAGCATGGTGTAAAGGCTGCGCCCACGCCAAGGCTGGTAAAGCCCGAATAGCTCACCTACAGCGGGTAGCAATAGGCTGCCAATAAGTATCAAGAAAAGGTAGTCATTGCCATCGTGGTCGATATCGGGCATCAGCCAAAGAGTAGCCAATGCTACTAACGTGGCTATACCCGCATCAAAGCAACGCATCGCGCGACGCAACCACTCACTACCTTGGCTTGTTTTTATAACGGCCATAGTATGATGGCTACCGAGCTACCTGCGCTGACGTGGACATTGAGGCCAGTAGCGCCATAATGCGAGCCAAGTCATCGCTTTCCAAGCTCCCGACTGCAGCATGCAGCGCCAGCGTGTCCAAGGCATAATTACCCACGGTATCAACGTACTGAATACGCTGATCATAAAGACTCGCACGAGCATCAAGCACATCGACAAGATCGCGTAGTCCTAATTGTTCACCTCGTTCGGCGGCATCTAAAAACAGTTGACTCGATGAAATAGCTTGATTCAACGCCTCCAAGCGACGTTCGCCACCGTTAAGTGCTCTGATACGCTGCCGCACCTCTTGGATCGCAAGGTTGCGTTCATTATCGAGAGCAGCCAACCCTGCCTCTATACGCTTTTCACCTTGCCGAACGCTGGCATTAGTGTAGCCACCACGATATATAGGTACGCTTAATTCCACGCTCGCCCGGTAGTCTTCGCTTTCTCTCAGTTCATCGTCACTGACCCGATCTGAATAACTAAGATTTAGGTTTAGCTCGGGGTAGTAACCAGAGCGCCTGACGCTACTATCAGCCTGGACAACCTGTTGCTCTTCGCTAGCATATAGGACATTCAAGTTTTGATTAGTGCGGGCGATCCACGCTTCGGGATCACCAATATCATTATTGAGGGTAACCGTCGTAAGTTCGCCAGGCGCAGAGCTTTGAAATTCGGGCATAACGCCAGTGAGGCGCTCTAATTCGCTTAAAGCATTATCTAGCTCGTTTTCTGCCTCAACAGCATCGGATACCGCCTGATCATACCTGGATTGGGCTTCCAATAGGTCTACTCGATTCCCCACCCCTAAATCAAACGCACGACTTGCTTGGCGGACTTGCAGATCAAGTGACTTTTGCTGGGCTTCCAACAGCCCAGAACGCTGTGCAGCTAAATAGGCTTTTACATAAGCTTCGCTTACCTGTATCGCCAGCTCTTGTTCTACAACGGCAAGCTGTAGTTCAGCAGCACTTACCTGAGCACTGGCAACATCCATTTTCCTCCAGCGCTCTAGGCTGAAAAGTGGTTGCTGTAGCTGAACTTGATAGTAGGTTTCATCAATTTCGCCGGGCCTTGTTGCGGGTTGACCCAAATCTTCATCACCAACGGTTTGGATATTTGTAGAATCTTGCCATAAGTACCCTCCAGTTGCGCTGATTTGGGGCAGCAGCTGTGAGCGGGCCATAGGTACTTCTTCTTGAGTAGCATCTAGCTCGTATCGCTGACGAGTAAGGTCTGAGTCGTGACGCAGTGCCCGGGCAAATAGCTCAGGCAGTGATGGCAGCGTTTGGGGTTGTGACTCCGAATTAGCCAACGCTTCTAGTTCAGTAAGCGCTTGATCATCTGCGGTAACATCGCTTTGTGCCAATGCCGGCTGACTAAGCAGCGCAACTGCAAGTACAAGCGCACTCAGGTTAAAAGGTGTCGTCCGTGTCATTAATCCTCCCGGATAGCGCGCGATAGCATGTCAGTAACTGGTTTGGCGATGTAACTAGCAAAAGTACGCTCACCAGTACGGATCATGACTTCAGCAGGCATACCTGAAAGCAGGTGCATTTGCTCCGTCATGTCCTCTTTTCCTTCATCAGTTACCCGAATGCGCGTTTTATAGTAATTCTGACCGGTCGCCTCATCTTCGAAACTATCGGCGCTGATGTGAATAATCTCACCATCAATTATATTTGTTAGCCGCTGGTTGAAAGCAGAAAAACGAATTTCAGCAAGCTGGCCTATGAAGAGGTTATCGATATCACGCGTTGGAACACGCGCTTCCACCACAAAGCCGTCATCTGACGGAACCACTTCCATGATGGGATCCCCAGGTCGAATAACGGCACCGACTGTATGAACTTGGCGGCCCACCACGGTACCCGAAACTGGGGCGCTCACAACGGTTCGATTGACTTGGTCGGTCAGCGAGGTAATGCGCTCCTCCGCTTCCGCTATTTGCGCTTGAGCATTGCGCAGCTGTTCACCTACTTCGGCCTGAAATTCCTGCTGAGTAATCTCTTTTTGCATACGGTTTTCGCTGATTTGCGAACGAAGCTGAGCAATATTAGATTGAAACTCTGCATTATCACCTTGGTATTGCAGTATTTGTCGTTCGAGTTCACGCAGACGCTGATTATCGCCCAGCCCCTCGCGATACAGCGAACGGAAGTCTTCCGCTTCTGAACGCAACGAGCTGATACGCTGATTATTAACTCTTTCACGCGCTTCTAGACCATCAATCTGCTCCTGCATTTGAATAATCTGCTGATCCATTGAGTCTAGTGTACTGAGCAGCGATTGACGGCGCGCATGGAATAAACTTTGCTGAACAGCCGTTACCTGTTGGATCCTATCGTTATCCACCGACATCAGCTCTTCGGGCATTTCAAGCGTTTCGGCGCCTTGCTGTTCTGCTAGTAAGCGCACTTCCATCGCTCGGTTTATATAGTATTGAGATTGAGCAATTTCAAGCTGCGAGCGCACCTGAGTATCGCTCAATATCACCAGCGGCTGCCCAGCCTCAACTTTGTCCCCATCTTCCACCAAAAGCTCTCGCACAATGCCACCTTCAAGGTGCTGCACCGTGCGCTTAAACGACTCCATGGATACGTTACCTGGGGCTACCACAGCTACCGCCAATGAAGCTGTCACAGACCACAATACGAACCCGCCAAGCGCTATACCTAGAATAGCGTAACCGAGCTTACGATAGCCTTTATCACTGGTTGGTAACTTCTCTTGAGCCTCACCTTCAATGGTAGCTGGGCCTTGTGGCGTTACATCAATTTCGCTTTTGGCTGGGAGCTGATCTTTGTGACTGCTCATATTACGACTCCTCACTACCACGACCACCTGAAATGGCGGAGAGGCGAGCTGAACCCTGTTGGCCTACTTGAGGGCGTGGCTTTTTGGCAAACTGGGCAAGTACTTGGTCTCGGGGGCCAAACATACTGACTTGGCCTTCTTTCATGACCAAAAGCTTGTCCATTGTTTTTAGTACGCTAGTTCGATGACTTATTACAAATAGCGTTGTACCTTCTGCTTTTAATTGAGCAATGGCTTGGCTCAGCGCTCGTTCACCAGCGTCATCGAGATTGGCATTTGGCTCGTCTAGCACTACCAACACTGGGTTACCATATAAGGCGCGTGCTAACCCTAAGCGCTGGCGCTGACCACCAGAGAGTGCACCGCTATTTGAGGCAATAATCGTGTCGTACCCATCAGACAGTTCCAACACCATTTCATGAACGCCTGCTTTTTTGGCGGCTGCAACGACTTTCTGTGGATCAACATTGCCAAACCGGGCAATGTTCTCGCTGATGGTGCCATCAAAGAGTTCGATATCTTGGGGTAAATAGCCGATATAGGGGCCTAGCTCGTCACGGTTGTATTGATTAATTGCTCCGCCATCAAGCCTTACGTCGCCCACCTGTGTTGGCCATATCCCCAGCAACACGCGGGCAAGCGTTGATTTGCCTGCCGCACTAGGGCCGATGATGCCAACATGCTCACCTTTAGCGACACTAAAATTGATGCCTCGGATGGTGGCCATACGCGTACCTGGAGGAGCAGCAGCTACGTTTTCTATATCAACAACACCTTGTGGAGCAGGCAGCGACATGTGGGGCTGTTCGCCTGGAATCTGTACTAGAAGCTCGTTTAACCGGCCATAGGCACCACGCGCCGATACAAAGCCTTTCCAGCCACCTATCATTTGATCGATAGGGGCCAGCGCACGTCCCATAAGGATAGAACCAGCAATCATCATGCCGGGGGTCATTTCGCCTCTGAGCACTAAGAGCGCACCCAGGCCAAGAATCAATGACTGGAACAGTAAGCGCATCACTTTAGATGTATTCGTTAACGCGCCTGCTCGGTCGCTTGCTTGCGACTGCTTAGCAAGAAACTCATGATGGCGCTTTGACCAGCGCCCCATAATGCCAGGCAGCATGCCCATCGCATGAAGCACTTCAGCGTTACGTAAGTTAGAGTTGGCTAGGTTTTGCGCTTGAATCTGTTCACTATTAGCTTCAGCAAGCAAGGTTTTTGTAGACTTCTCATTAGCCACCGCTAGCGCAAATAAAATAATCCCCGCACAGGTAGCAAACACCCCGAGCCAGGGGTGGAAAATAAACAGAATACCTAGGTAAACCGGCACCCAAGGGGCATCAAAAAAAGCAAACAGGCCATTTCCAGTAAGAAATTGTCGCAAGCTGGTCAGGTCATTAAGTGGCTGGGCACTTTGGCTGCCAGGGGACATTATGCTACGTCGAAACATGGCGCTGTAGAGGCGCTGATTGATAGTGGTATCTAAACGGTTCCCTATCCTCACCAACATCCTTGAACGTACCAGTTCCAGCCCGCCCATCACCATAAATAGAAATACGACGACGAGCGTCAACATGATCAGCGTATCGAGACTTTGCGTGGTGAGCACGCGGTCATACACTTGGAGCATGTACATGGGGGGAACTAGCATCAGCAAATTGACGAACATGCTAAAAAAGCCCACCGATACAAACGAACCCTTACAGGCGCTTAATGCACGCTGTAGATCCGTTGCTTCCTGTTGCTTTGCCATGGAGGGATCACCGTTGAATCAAAAGAAGTCACGCGAAGATTATCGCGGCAGCATAACAGAAACGCCCCTGCCTAGGGTAGGGGCGTTATGAGAGTAAAAACTGTCAGGAAGGGGGTCGAGCTTATCTATACCCAACCCAAGGTCTGCAAATAAACCGTTAACCAAACAGCATCATGCTCTCATCTGACTCGGCAAAACCAACCATAACGGCGCCTCGCTCGGCACCATTATCCAACTGATCCAACCAGAACTCTTTACCTGCCGAATCAGACGTTCTCTCGAGTACGTTTGAATACATCAGTTCAATAAAGGCGTCGTCTTCTAGATTCCCGTTTTGACTATTGAACTCAGCTGACGCAATAAAGCTGTTGGCAATATCACCTAAACCAGTAGTCTCCTTAATTTCCAACCAGTACCCCAACCCTTTACCATCCGCATCGCGATCAAAGGCAGCATCGTAAAGGCGCAATAGTGGGTCAACAGGCGCGCTGAAGACTGCATCGCTACGCTCATCAAGGTTTTGGATACGCAGGTCTTCGCTGGCAGGGGTTTCTTCTTCGCTAAATGGCGTTTCGCTGAACATGCTGGCCATGTATTCAGCAAAGGCATCCTGCTCAGTGCCCTTATCGGCGAAGGTAAACTGGCCGTCATCTACAAACGCGTCCATAAGATCCACGCGGTCTTGATAGCTGCCTTCACCTAACGGGTAACCGTCGCCGCCGTCGGCCAAAAAGCCTAAGGTAACGACTTTGATGCTCTCTTCAGCATCACCTACCAAGCGGCCATTCGCGACCAGTACATCGTTTGCACTGCCATCCTCATTAACGATTACCGCATTTTGGATGCGCTCGCCGGCGGGTTGGCTTACATCAAAGCTGTATTGGATACCGCCCACCTGGGCAAACTGACCAGCAGTGACACCCGGCGCTGACGCTGCTACCGCATGCTCCAGGATATCCAATAGCGTGCTACGCGTGACGGTAATGATGGTCAGGTCGTTATTGAAGCGTAGCGATGACGCTGCATCCAGCTGGGATACACCCCCTTCCGGCTTGCCGATAGCGGGGTTGGCGCCCGGCACCTGGTAGCTGGGCTCGCTATCGCTTCCTTCCACCACGACATCACCAATCGGCTCACGAATACCACCGCCGTTCTTAAACGATACCAGTACCTCGGCGTCCAGCTGTTTGGCGTACCAGAGGTTGGCGTCGGCAGTCAGGTTACCCAGGTTGGTCTCTTCGGTACGCACTGCGCCCCGCTCCCCCACCAGATAAACATCGGTTAAACCAAGGATGTTGCCGTCTTGTTCAGCAACGAACTCCCCTACGGCGCCGACTAGGTCGTTGGCCACATCCCCTTTGGTGCCTTCAGCAAAGGCGCTTTCCAGGTCGCCCCACAGCGCTTCTACCTGTTCGTCAGTGGTGGCATAAACGCCTGAGGTGTTCTCATCGATTGAATCGGCAACAACCCGCCCCTGTTCGTCAAACTCCACCACTAGCTCGGCAACGTAGCGCCAGCCACCATCCGTATTCACTACCACGACATCATTACCTGAGGCATCCTGGGTAACAATGGGGTATGAGTCATAGGGTTCGCCCGCTCCCGGAAACAAGCCGCGGTCTTGGTCTTCTTGATCCGCCAGCAGGCTATTGGAGCCGCCTGCGATCACGATATCGACCCCATCCAGCAGTGTCGCTAGCTCTTCTTCAAACTGAATTTGCTGAAGGTGCGAACTGAGGATGATCTTATTGATGCCCTGCGATTCTAGGTCATCAATGACTGGCTGAATCAGGTCGGCCAGGGCCTGCATGTCGTTACTACCCCCTGTCAGCACGTCTACATCACCTGGCGAAGAGATGCTTTCAAGGATTTGGGTAGTTACGCCAATAATGCCAATTTTTTCACCACCACGCTCGGCAATCACCGCCGGGGCTAGCTTAGGCTTATTAGCGCCAGCGAATAGCTCTTCCAAAGTAGCTTGGAAAGCGTCTTGGCTGAGTAACTCATTGGTAGCCAGCTCGCTTAGGGCGGCATCAGCGGAGAAATCCAGGTTGGCTGAGAGGTAAGGGAACTGCGAGCCCAGCCATTCAATTTCAGCAGCCGTAGCGCCGTTAACCACAGGCGCGATCATTGCAGCAATTAGATCAGTGCCTAGGTCAAACTCGTGATTGCCCAATGTCACGGCCGCAGCGTCGACCAGATCCATCAACAGAGTCTCAACACGCCCAGAGGCCGCCGTGATTCCGCTCATGGAACCCGCTTCAAGCCCATAAATCTCTTCAACCGCTGTTTGAAAGGCCTCTTGCAGACTGGAATCAGCAGCGGCATTCAAGTACGGCCCTGGCAGGACTAAATCACCCGAGCTTACAAACAGCGAGTTGGCGTACTGATCTTCTAAGTGATCCACAATAGAGATGAAGTTGGGTGCATTAAGCAGGTCTCCCCCACCCCCTTCCATATCGGCTGCGTGCAGGAGTTGAAGCTGAAAATTACTCATGGCGGTTCCCTTTTTTAATCAGTGGAGAAAACAGGCAAACGTGAGAGTAGACATCCAACCATTGCAAATGCGTGACGCTTTAAAGAAAAAGCATTTAAGCATTGGCGAAGATCACTTTGCCATCCAAGTATCATAAAAATACAACATTAAAGTCATTTTATTGCTATGACTTAGTAATAAATTAGATTTTTCTATTCATTCTGTGAGGGCTGGTTAAATGACCAATATTGAGCTTGTTTCTACGTTATATCGCGATATTTTATTGCGTGAGCCGGATGAGGCTGGCGCTAATTATTGGACTACCGCCCTGGATAGCGGAACTGTCGATGTTGCAACCACTCTTGACTCAATGGTGACCAGCGATGAATTTCAGCTGCAAATCCAACCTATTATTACGCTCTATAGTGTTCACCTATTACGTACGGCCGACCCTGCAGGCCTCGCGTACTGGGTCAATGAGTACCGCAACGGCTTAGCATTGGAAGAGATTTCCAATAGTTTTCAAGCGTCTAATGAGTTCGAAGCCAGCGTTTCCAACTTGAACGATACCACTTGGCTAAATCAACTCTACAACAGTGTTTTGAACCGTGAGCCTGACCCAGAAGGCTTAGTGTACTGGTCAGCGCTGCTGGCGGACGTGCTGTCTCGTGAGGAGCTTGCCGCAGCATTTATGAACAGCAGCGAAAGCATTGAACAGCAACCAGCACGTGTATTAGCTCCTTTACTCGGCGATGGCTCCAGCGTGGATGATGTTGCATCGCTACTGAGTCGTTACATTGAGCAGCTTGAGAATGAGCAAGAAGAACCTGAAGAACCAACAGAACCTGAAGAGCCAACGGAACCTGAAGAGCCAACAGAACCTGAAGAGCCAACAGAACCTGAAGAGCCAACAGAACCTGAAGAGCCAACAGAACCTGAAGAGCCAACAGAACCTGAAGAGCCAACAGAACCTGAAGAACCCAACAACCCAACTGACCCCAGTCAGCCTGAGCCAAGCAATCCAAACTTCAATCTGGGAGAGCGCTACCACACGGGCACTTCTGACGCTTCAGCAGCAATTGCCGTGGGCGAGGGTTTAATGTTGGTGGCGGATGACGAAGACCAAGTATTACGCCTCTATGAGCGCGACAGTGATGGTGCCCCTTTGGCGGAAATTAACCTGAATACGGCTCTGGGTTTGAATGACACCCAAGAGGTGGATTTGGAGGCGGTGGCGACTCATCAAGGTACCCAATATTGGTTAGGCTCCCACGAGAGCAGCCAGCGCTCGATGATTTTTGCCACTGAAGTGACAGGTGATAGCGCTGAAAGCTTGAACATCGAGGTAACGGGACAGTTTACCGATTTAGCCAGCCAGCTTAACGACTGGGATGCCAATAATGGCCATGGGCTTGGTGAAAATGCGCTGAGCCTCTCGTTAGGGGTCAATATTGAAGGCGCTGTGTTTATCGGTGATTCCCTTTATCTTGGCCTACGCTCGCCGTTGGATGATGGCTTCGCACAATTAGTGCCTGTTGAAAACGTGATTGACCTCGTCTCTGATGAGTCTAGCGAAGCTTCCTTTGGCGATCCCCTGCGTTTAGACCTGAATGGCCGCGCGGTGCGTTCTATTGAGCCTGCTGGCGATGAAGGTTATCTGATCCTGGCGGGCCCGGTTAACGATGACGACGACGTCGGTTTTGGTCTTTACCTATGGGATGGCGATTATGCCGTTCGTGAAATAGACGGCCCGGATCTCAATACCCTACCGGACGCACTGACGGCGAAGCCGGAATCACTTTTCGATGTTTCCATCACCGAGTCGGGCGTTACTGCGAGCGTGCTGTTTGATAGCGGCACGGTGGATTGGTTAGAGGATGGTCAAGAGTCTAAGGATCTACCCGCCGAACAGCAGCGCTTTGTAAGCACAGACATTGAATTCAACCTGCCTGATTTTGCACCTCAAGCCGGTGACATTGCGATTACTGCGGTCAGTGGCAGCGAAAAATCCTTCCAGTTCGTAGCACTGAAGGGTATTAGCGAAGGTGCGGAAATTACCTTTACTGACTCAGGCTGGGCTGGCGATGGCTTCCGTGCCAACGAAGGCGCCGTTAAGTGGACTGCGCCTGAAGGCGGCGTACCTGCAGGCACGGTTGTTACTTACACTGCGGATTCTCCGCAATTCACTACTGCTAACAGCAGCGAGGTGGGTAATAACGGGTTTAATCTTTCGGTCAGCGGTGACCAAGTACTTGCTTTCGTCGGCGAGGCTAGCGCCCCAACATTTATCTACGCGGCTCAAACCAACAGCGATGCGTGGCAGGACACTGCTGACTCCTCAAATAACTCTGCTCTGCCGCCTGGCCTTGAAGAAGGTGTCACGGCGGTTGCCGTTGGCAGCGCACGCAATGCCGCCTTTACCGGCGATGGCTTCGGCACGGCGGATGAGCTATTAAGCGCCGTTGGCAACCCAGAGAATTGGTCATTTGAGTACGCTGAATTACCCACCAATGCCACCACTGACTTTCATGTGGGCACGATGGAAGCTCCTTATGTGCCGGGCGAGCGCGATATTGGTTTAGCCATCACTGAGATATGGTCAGGCCAAAGTGGTTCTGATGTCACCGCTGACTGGTTTGAAGTCACTAACCGTTCGTCTGAAACGCTTGATTTCAGCAATATGCCGCTTTACTACGATGATGACAGCGCTGATCCCGTAGATGCTATTGAAATTAAGGGGCTAAGCTCGCTGGCTCCTGGTGAATCAGCGATTGTCATGGTCGATGGCGATGCCGAATCAGTCGCGGAATTCCGTTCAGCGTGGAGCAACCTGGATAATATCGATGCCCTGAAAATTGGTTATGCCGAGAATGCTTCTGGCCTGGGCGGTGGCGGCGATGCCGTAACGCTGTGGCAAGGCGACCCACGTGTTGATGGCAACCAGGTGGCAATGGAAGCCTACCCTGATACCGACGGGTTTGACGCCGCTTCCTGGGATGTGGATTTAGGCAAATTCACCACCACTGATACTGAGGGGGCGATTAGCTCTGATGCACTGGGCGGTGATGGTAGTGATGTACCCGCCGTAGCGTCACCTGGTCTTGCTAATCAGCCCCAGGTAGATATTACGCTGATTTCTGCAGTACAGGGTGACTCGAGCAGCAGCACTTTAGAGGGTGAAAACGTTACGCTTGAAGCCATCGTCACCATGGTAGCGCCTGGCTTGGATGGCTTCTTCCTGCAAGAGGAAGATAGCGATAACGACAATAATGCCGAGACGTCAGAAGGTATTTTTGTGTACGCGGGTAGCGGTAGTGGCGATTGGCTGGAGCAGCTCAATGCCGGTGATCAAATTCGCATCAGCGGCGAGGTCTCAGAGTATTTCGAGAAAACGCAGTTAACTGCCGAACGCAACAGCCTTGAGGTGCTGGCTAACGATGTGCCTTTGCCTGAAAGCCAGCGAATCATCATGCCGTTTACCGACAAACAAGGCCTGGAAGCCTTTGAAGGTATGCGAGTCGCCATAGAAGCGCTGGACGGTGAGCCGTTAGTGGTCACTGAGCTTTACGAGCTGGGCCGTTATGGCGAAGTTACGCTTGCATCAGGGGGCCGCTTAGAGCAGTTCACGGAAGTCAACGAGCCTGATGTGGCAGGCTATAGCGCTTGGCTTGACGACGCCGAGGCACGCACCATTAAAATCGATGATGCGAATTCGGCACAAAACGCTGATCCGATTATTTATGGTCGTAACGGTGAGGAGCTTTCTGGTTCTAACCCGCTGCGCGGTGGAGATGAGCTTCAGACTCTCGAAGGCGTGCTTGATTACAACTTCGAAGAGTGGAAAGTCCAAAACGTCGAAGGCCTGGACTTTACCGGCGCTGAGCGTCCGGCAACACCTGATACAGATGCTCTGGGTGATGCCGATATTACAGTGGCCTCTTTCAATGTATTGAACTACTTCACTACACTGGATGAAAACGGCAACAAAACAGAGACCTTAAATGGCACTCTGCATGATCCACGCGGCGCCAATAATGCTGAAGAGTTTGCCCGTCAGGAAGCCAAAATCGTTGAGGCAATTAATACCAGCGGTGCTGATGTGGTGGGGCTCATGGAAATCGAGAACAACGGTTATGGTGACGATAGCGCCATTGCAACGTTGGTTGATGCGCTGAATGCAGATGTGCAGGATAAAAACATTCAGGATGTCACTTGGGCTTACAGCGTCCCCGAAGATGGGAATGGCAACACCACTAGCCCTGGGGATGATGCCATTGCGGTTGGGGTCATCTACAATAGTCAGGCGGTGACACCTACTGGCGCTGCAGCCACTAAAACCGATGGAGCTTTCGCCACTGCAAACCGTGCACCGGTGATGCAAACCTTTGAAGATAGTAATGGTGAAACCTTTTCGGTGGTGGTTAACCACTTTAAATCCAAAGGCAGTGTCGTCAATGGTGAAGACGCTATCGGCGACGGACAGGCCAACAACAACCCCACACGGGTCGAGGCCGCGGAGGAATTGCTTGAATGGCTATCCACCAACCCCACCGGTAGCAATGACAGCGACGTGCTGATTCTTGGTGACTTGAACTCTTATGCCATGGAAGACCCCATCATGACCCTGACCGATGCGGGCTATACCCTTCAGGACGATGATTACAGCTATGTCTTTGATGGATTCTGGGGTTCGTTGGATCATGCGTTAGCCAGTGAAACGCTCGCAACACAGGTCACGGGCACCACGACTTGGCATATCAATGCGGATGAAGCATCGGCATTGGATTACAACACCGACTTCACTAATGATCGTCAGGATGACAACCTATACGCCGATGATGCGTTCCGTAGTTCAGACCACGATCCTATCTTAGTAGGCCTGAACTTAGGCCTAGCTGAAGCTTAATTAAACGTACTACCTTTTGAGATGGCCTCCGCTTGCGGGGGCCATTTTTTGTCTTACTAGCCATTACCCCTGATCGCTTCAGCGCTCAAAGCGCCCCGTAGCGCTTCCCGCCTAGGGTGTTAAACTCACCGCAAGCACTTTTTTCAGGAGAAATACATTGAGTTCAGTACGTTCCACTACTGCTATTATTCATGACAGCGGCATTGCTTTTGGTACCAGCGGCGCACGAGGGCTGGTTGAACAGTTTACCGATGAAGTATGTGCAGCTTTCACCGTGGCATTTATTACCGCCATGCGGGACTCTTTTCCAGTAGAACGTATTACGCTAGGTATGGATCGCCGCCCCAGCAGCCCGGCGATGGCAGCCGCCTGTACCAGTGCGGCCCATACGCTAGGAGTGAAGGTCAATGACTATGGCGTACTGCCTACGCCTGCCCTGGCGTTAAAGACAATGGCGGATGGCATACCTTGCATCATGATTACCGGCAGCCATATACCGTTTAACCGTAACGGCATCAAGTTTTACCGCCCTGATGGCGAGATTACCAAAGCTGATGAAACCGCTATTCTTAATGCTGAGGCGGCTATGCCTACCCTCCCCGCGCCAGTGCGCGGGGAGGTTTCTGAAGCCGCTAATCAGGCCTACTCAGAGCGCTTCACCACCTGGTTTCCAGGTGAGCCATTGAAAGGTTGGCGGGTAGGCTTGTACCAACACTCGGCCGCAGGGCGCGATTTGAATGCGCATATTTTGAGCGAGTTAGGTGCGGATGTAGTGGTACTAGGCCGCAGCGAAGCCTTTGTGCCTGTAGATACCGAGGCCGTTAGCGACGAGGATCAGGCTCAAGGGCGTGCCTGGGCAAACCAACACCAACTACAAGCCCTGTTTTCTACCGATGGCGATGGAGATCGGCCGTTGCTTGGAGATGAAACGGGTACGTGGCAGCGTGGTGATATTGTCGGGTTACTCTGCGCCCGTGCATTGGGAATCGAAGCGCTGGCTGTGCCGGTAAGCTGCAATACAGCGATAGAAGCGTGCGGTGCCTTCCAGCTAGTTGAGCGCACGCGCATTGGTTCACCGTATGTATTGGACAGTATGGCTAAGCTCAGTAAGCGGTTTACGCGAGTGGCTGGGTTTGAAGCCAACGGTGGTTTTCTATTGGGAAGCAGATTGGAGAGTGATGGCCGTCAATTAGCCGCCCTACCCACCCGCGATGCGCTGCTCCCCGCCCTTACTTTGATGGTGATGGCCGCCCAACGCGGGATTAACCTCTCGCAGCTAATCGCTGACTTACCTGCCCGCTATACGGCAAGCGACCGACTCAAGGATTTCGCCACGGAGAAAAGCCATGTGTTGCTGACCAAATGGCAAACCTCACCTGAGCTGATGCAGCAAACATTAGGTTTACAAGCTGGCATTTCAGCAGTCAATAGCACTGATGGCTTGAGAGCCACGCTTGAAAATGGCGATATCGTGCACCTTCGCCCCTCTGGCAATGCACCGGAGCTGCGCTGCTATAGCGAATCTGCTTCACAAGCAGACGCATCGGCACTGGTAAAACAGAGCTTGGCCGCTCTCGAAAAGCTGAACTAGGGGCCTTACTCTTAGCAAAGAACAGAGCACTAACAAAGAACGGGCGACCCTAATGGGCCGCCCGTTCTTTGTGGCTATCCTTTGCCAAGGAGAATGGTTACAGCTGCTTATTTATAAACCGGAAGCCGCGCACATACCTCGGCCACTTTATCCAGCACCTGGGCTTCGATGGCGCTGGTGTCATCGCCCTTGGCCAGTACGTCCAGAATATCGCAGATCCAGCCTGCCAACGTACTACACTCTTGTTCACTGAAACCGCGCGTGGTCACCGCTGGGGTGCCAATACGCAGGCCAGAGGTGACAAACGGGCTTTGCGGGTCGTTTGGAACGGCGTTCTTGTTCACAGTGATGTGGGCACGACCCAAAGCAGCATCGGCATCTTTGCCCGTTACGCCCTGCTTGATCAGCGAAAGCAGGAAGAGGTGGTCTTCGGTACCACCAGAGACGATGTCGTAACCGCGATCAATAAACACCTTGGCCATTGCCTGAGCGTTCTTAACTACCTGCTGCTGATAGGTTTTGAACTCGGGTTCCATAGCCTCTTTGAAACAGATCGCTTTGGCGGCGATTACGTGCATCAAGGGGCCACCCTGGCCGCCGGGGAAAACCGCTGATTGCAGCTTTTTCTCGATATCAGCGTCGTTTTCCGCTGAGAGAATCACGCCACTGCGTGGGCCGCGTAGGGTTTTGTGGGTAGTGGAGGTGACCACGTGGGCATGGGGCAAGGGGCTGGGGTATACGCCTGCCGCGACCAGACCAGAGACGTGGGCCATATCAACGAGTAAGTAAGCGCCTACTTCATCGGCGATTTCACGGAACTTGGCCCAATCAACAATTTGTGAATAGGCTGAGAAGCCGGCGATGATCATTTTGGGCTTGTGCTCGCGAGCAAGCTGGGCCACTTGATCGTAATCAATTAACCCCTGCTCATCCAGACCGTACTGAATGGCGTTGTAGTGCTTGCCGGAAAAATTAGGCTTGGCACCGTGGGTCAGGTGGCCGCCCGCATCCAGGCTCATACCTAAAATGGTATCGCCTGGCTTAACCAGCGCTTGGAACACCGCGCTGTTGGCTTGCGAGCCTGAGTGGGGCTGAACGTTCACGTAGGTGGCGCCGAACAGCTCTTTGGCGTAATCAATGGCCAGGTTTTCAGCGATATCGACGAACTCACAGCCGCCGTAGTAGCGCTTACCGGGGTAGCCCTCAGCGTATTTATTGGTCAGCTGGCTGCCCTGAGCTTCGAGTACGCGGGGGCTGGCGTAGTTTTCGGAAGCGATCAGTTCGATGTGGGCCTCTTGGCGCTCCACTTCTTTCTGCATGGCATCAAACAGCACATCATCAAATCCGGCAATTGTCATATCGCGGCTGAACATCGGCGGGAACCTCGTAACGAGAAAGGGTCATCATGGAAGAAGCGAGGGCGCTATCATAACGCAGCCTGACGCGACTTTCATCGCATCCTCGTCAGGTCTTGCATGAGCGTGATTCACGTAATGACAGAGAAAGTGTCATCGCGAACACAATGAAGCGATCTCAGGGGGCGTCAATTTGCGTTTTCCTTCGCCATGCAAAATACTGTATATTTATACAATATTTTAAGCACCAGGATGCCGACGATGCCGGGCCAGTCTTCTCACTTTACCCCTGCCTTGCCGTTAACCTCTCAGCCGCAGCCTTGTGGCCGCGCTGGTTTTAGTGGCTTTCCTTCGCCAGCCCAGGATTACGAGCCATGCACGCTGGATCTCAACACACGGCTGGTTAAAAACCCTACTGAGACGTTTTATGTCACCGCCACCGGCGACAGCATGGAGGGTTGGGGAATTTTTGAGGGTGATTTGCTGGTGGTTGATCGCAGTATTGAACCGCAACTGGGACATATTCTGGTCGCTATGCTAGAGGGCGAGGCCCTAATTAAACGCTATGCGCTCTATCGGGGAACGCCGCACCTGTGCTCAACACATCCTAACTATCCGCCACTGCCACTTGAAGGTAGCGACTGCCAGCTATGGGGGGTAGTGCGCGCCGTCGTGCACGAGTACTTGCGATGATCGGTCTAGTCGATGCCAACAACTTCTACGTCAGCTGCGAGCGGGTTTTTCAGCCCAAGCTGGAAGGTAGGCCCGTGGGGGTAATGTCGAACAACGACGGCTGTGTCATCGCCCGCTCCGCCGAGTTAAAAGCGCTGGGTATCCCTATGGGTGCGCCTGCCTTCAAGCTTGAAGAAATGCGTCAGCGCGGCGAGATCCACCTGCTGTCGTCTAACTATGAACTCTACGGAGATATGTCGGCACGGCTGACCCAACTACTACGCGATGCCTGCCCTGCAGTTGCGCCCTACTCAATAGATGAAATGTTCGTCTACCTGGAAGGATTAACCACAGAGCAGTGTGAGGGGCTGGGGCGAGAATTGCACCATCGCATTCGCCGCCATTTAGGGTTACCGGTGTGTGTTGGGCTGGCCCCCACCCACACGCTCGCCAAACTAGCCAATCACCTTGCCAAGCAAGACCCACATTACCAAGGCGTTTGCCTGCTTAATGGACAGGATCACACGACGCAGGCGCTGCTCAAACGTACGCCGGTGGGCAGCGTGTGGGGCGTCGGCCATCGGCTTGCCGGGCGCTTAGCGATTGGCGGCGTGACCACCGCTTGGGACTTGCGTCAAAGCGACGACAAGCAGTTGCGCAAGCGCTTCTCTGTGGTGCTGGCGCGCACCGCGCTCGAGCTGCGTGGCACGCCTTGTATGGAGATGAACGCCCTGGATCAACCGCGCCAACGCATTATGACCTCGCGCTCTTTCGGCCAGCCCACCGGCGTTTTTGCAGAAGTACATAATGCACTGCGGCGCCACGCCCAGCGCAGCGCTGAAAAACTTCGCGAGCAACGTAGCTTAGCTCGTGCGGTGATGGTATTTCTCAACACTAACCGTCATCGCCGCGATCAGTTGCAATACTTCCCGCAGGCGCTGATCGCCCTGCCCTCACCCAGCGACGATACCCGGGTGATCCTTGATGCCGTACGCCAAGGCCTTGAGCAGATTCATCGCCCCCGCTACCAGTTCATGAAAGCTGGCGTGATGCTGCTGGATTTAGTGGATGCAGAGCAGCACCAGCTTTCGCTGCTGCATCCGCCAGTCCGTGATCGCCATCCGTTTTTAATGGCAACCGTGGATCAGATCAACCAGCGCATGGGGCAAGGCACTATCAGCTTTGGTATGACGGATGCCCCTGCTGCTTGGCAACTGCGCTGCGCCCACCGCTCAGACCGCTATACCACGCGCTGGGACGAGTTGATGAAAGTGGGCACTCACCCCGGCGCAGTCGCCGACGCCGAGGCAAAGCAGAAAGAGAAGCAGAAAAAACAGCAGGCGTTAACCAGCGCTAAGCGCAGTACGCAGCCGCGGGCTTAAGGTTTCGCCAAGCGCGACCATGGCAAACAGAATCCCCAGCAACCAGGGCCAGTGAGCCGCAAACGAGACCTGATAAACGCCCAGCGCGTCGACAAAAATCACCACAATGCCCAGCGGGCTAACGTAGCGCACCATGGTCAGCCACAGCGCATAAGGCAAGGGGGCAAGCCCCAGCTCGTCGCGGAAGGTCTCGCTTTTCAGCACAAACCCCGCTACCACTACCGTGCCCAGACCACCCAACGGCATCATCCAGCGCGAGGTTAAATAATCCAGCCAGTCAAAGAAGTTCTTACCGGCCAGTGTCCAATCCGCGCCCAGGTTAAACGACAGCATCGCCAGTGTGCTAATCAACCACAGCACAATACCTGTGCCCCAGGCGGCTGCCGAACGCGAGATACCTTTGTTGTCGCACAGCCAGGAAACCGTGGCTTCGACCATAGAGATCGAAGAGGTCAGCGCTGCCATAGAGAGCATCAGGAAGAAGAGAATGCCAAACAGGGTGCCCAGCGGCATCGCCTGGAAGGCCAACGGCAGGCTCATAAAAATTAGCCCAGGGCCTTCTCCGGGGTTCATGCCATTGGCGAAAATAACCGGGAAGATCGCAAGCCCCGCCATCAAGGCAACAACGGTATCCGCCACCGCCACACTCACCGTGGTGCGGCCAATAGAAGCGTCTTTAGGCAAGTAGCTGCCATAGGTCAGAATCGCCCCCGAGGCCAGCGAGAGGGTGAAAAACGCATGACCCAGCGCTGCCAGAAGGCCTTCGCTAGAGAGGCTGCCCGCATTGAAGGAGAACAGAAAGTTAACCGCAGCGCCAAAGCCACCGGAAAACATACCAAAGCCAATCAACACCACCAGCATGATCACCAGCCCCGGCATCATCCAGCTAACGCTCTTCTCGATTCCCTGCTGCACGCCTTTACCCACGATCAACATGGTGGCCAGCGTGACCAGGGTGCTCCAGAAACCGAGGTTCAGAGGATTGGCGTTATTGGCCCCGAACACAGCGGCCATCTCATCAACGCTGCTGCCCGCGAGCCCCCCGGTCAGCATCTTCCACAGATACGAGAACGACCAGCCCGCCACCACCACGTAAAACGACAGGATCATAAAGCCGCAGAGCATGGCCATCCAACCAATCAACGACCAGGCCGATGAACGGCCAGACTCATTGACCACGCGCCGTATGGCATCCACCGGGCTACCACGCCCCCGCCGACCAAACGCGATTTCGACCATCATCACCGGCACACCCACGGCAAAGATGCACGTTAGATAGACCAGCACGAAGGCGCCGCCGCCAAACTCCCCAGTCATGTAGGGGAATTTCCAGATATTGCCTAGCCCCACCGCCGAACCGGTGGCCGCCAACATAAACCCCCAGCGGCCTAGCCATTGGGTGCGAGGTTGCCTAGAAGAGGTCATTTGCCCATATCCCGTAGAAAAAGGCGCTCATCCTAAAGGATTTCGAGGGTAATGCCCACTAGGCCCCAGTTCCTAGGCGTACACCATGGCTTTTGCGGCGGCATCCAGGCGTTGAGCGGTTTGATCGACCCGGCGCAAACAGGCCAGCAGCACCGCGCCAAGCGTTACAAAACCGCCCGCCAACCACAGCCCAACACCATAGTGGCCAGAGGTTTCAGCCAACATACCGGTTAATGCCGGGGCGCATATCTGGGCGGCGCCGTATGCCAGAGTCATCTGCCCCATTAGCCGCGCGGGGCTGGAAGGATAGAGCCTACCTGCCATGGTCAGCACAAGGCTGACGCAACCAAGGAAGGTACCGCCATAGAGCACCGCACTGAGCAGTACCACTGCTGAGTTCGCGGTAATCGCAGGCAGTACGATCCCCACTACCTGAATCCCCATGGCGAGAATCAGCGCCCCTAAATAGCCCACTCGACGGGCGACCAGATCCCACAGCATCACCGCTGGGGCGGCGGCTAAACCGGCCAGAGCGAACGTCCAGTTGCCCATCCCCGCCAGCAGCGGCTCACGCTCAACGATGGCAACTAAGAAGGTAGCGCTGATCACATAGCCATAACCGGCGCAAAAGTAGGCGGCGAGCATCCAGCGCATAAAAGTACGTGTTGGCGGCGTAGCGGTTCGGCTACTCGCCACGTGAGCCCCCTCTAGCGGCCTTTCCGGCCGCGGCAGCCAGCGCCAGGCAGGCACCAGCAGCACGGCACCCAGCAGGCTAAAGCCCCACCATTGGGTCTGCCAGCTAAAGGAAAACTGGAGCATCATCTCCACTGCCACCGCCGCGACAATCATGCCTAGCCCCAAACCGGCAAAATGAATTCCCAGCTCGCCGCGCTGGCGATGTTGGATTAACCAGTGAAGAATCAGCCCTGACGCTAATAGCATTGCAGCGCTGCTTGAAAGACCCGCCAGAAAACGCAACCCCGCCCAAACCCAGAAGTGATCGGTAAGCGCCATACCCGCAGTCGTGATTACCGCCAGGATTAACCCGCAGCGAAATAGCGTGTCTTTGATATAAATACTGTGAATAGAGGCGGCCAGCACGGCCCCCAGCATATAGCCCGCGTAGTTAACCGCAGCCAGCCAGCCGCCATCGGCATCACCCATCCAGGTTTGCTGCTGCATCACCGGTAGCAATGGGGTATAGGCAAAGCGCGCGATGCCAACACATAATATTTGGCTAAAAACGCCCGCCAACAGCACTTTGAAGCGCTGGGCACCTAGCGTTGCGACGGTCATGGGGCTACTCCTGAACGGCTCTTTAACGACGACTGAGCGGACGTTATGTTAATTAGCGTGCGTATTTTATCGTCATAGTAAGGCCTTTCAGGCAGCGGGTCATGACCACCTAAGTCGAGGAGCGAGGTTAAAAAGGCCTAGCTCGCATCAACCTCCATGCTTAACAGCAAAAACGATAGCGTCTTGCCATGCCCATCCAAGTTGAGCGCGCCATTAACGCCGCCCTGCAGCACGTCATCGATCACGAAGTTCATGCCCGCCAAATTAGGCAAAGGGTAACGCCGCACTCGGCTGGCACCACGATGAGCAAACAGCGCCAGCACACGCTCCTCGGTTACCTGCTCCAGCAGGGTGGTGTAATGGTCTGGGTCATAGGCAAACAGTGCCACGTTTAGCCGTTCCCCCTTATCACCTGCGCGGGCATGGGCGAGTTGATGAAGAGCGACTGAGGTATCCGGGCGCACCGTTGTTTGCGTGTGGTCAGCTTGCAGCATAACGTTCACTCCTACGTTCGCCGAGCGGCGACGATTCAAACAGACTGGCATGGGCATTAACGTCGCTACGTTTGACCAAATAAGAGGCGGTAAACACTCGCCTTTGAAATTGGCGCCGCACGCCACCGCCACCCGCGGGCCCGGCACAATAAAGCGCCAATAGCTCCTGGGTGGCGCGGGCTACCCAGCGCCGCTCGCTGTGCTCGGCCGCCAGCCGCAGCCGATAATCGCCGCTGGCAGACCCTGAAGCGCTACGCTGCAGCTCACCGCTATCGCTATCGAATACGCTGGCCAAGCCAATGATATCCAAGCGGGTACGCAGCTCGGCAGGGGCTCGAAACACCAATCGTTCACGCAGTACCTGCGCTGCAAGCTGGGCTCGTGCCAAGGCGTTCGGGCCGGCATAGGAGATTTCCGCCTCGCCCTGCCAACCGCCTTCATAGCACACGGTGGTTTTTAGCCGCTCAGGCGCAGGCTTGCCGCGAATTCCTGTCACCGCCACGCGATTGGGTGACAACTGACGCACCTCGGCGTGGGAAAGATCCACCGTGACATCCGGAGTCAGATAATTCGCCGGGTCATGAACTTCGTAAAGCAGCTGTTCTTTCACCGTCTGTTCGGTAACACAGCCACCAGTATTGGCGGGCTTGGTAATAATAAGGCTGCCATCCTGCTCTACTTCAATAATCGGATAGCCCACCGTGGCGAGTCCGGGCACCTCTTTAAAGCCCGGATCGGCAAAGTAGCCGCCGCTCACCTGGGCGCCACACTCTGCTAAATGCCCCGCCATCATGCCGCAGGCTAGACGATCCCAATCGTCCCAACGCCAATCGAAGTGGTGCATCAGCGGCGCTAAAAACAGCGCCGGGTCGGCAACACGGCCTGTAACCACTACATTCGCCTGCATGGCCAACGCCTCAGCCAGCGCCTTGGCCCCCAGATAGACATTGGCTGAAATCAGGGCTTCATCGCCGGGCATATCCAGCCGCTCGGCCTCCCAGCGCTGTAGGTCCAAGCTATGTAGCTGCTGACGGATATCGTCACCATGCACCTGGGCAATGCATGCATCCCCGCGCCCAAGCTGCGTAGCCAAGTCAGCAATTACCTGACAAGCACCACTGGGGTTCGCCGCACCAAAGTTGCCTAAAATCTTAATGTCGTGATCCAGACAGTCACGCAGCACTGGCGCCAGCAGCTCGTCTAACAGCGGTTCAAACCCGCTTTCGGGATCATCACGCATCGCGCGGTGAGCTGCCGCTAATGTCCGTTCGCCCAGGGTTTCAAATACTAAAGCGGAGGGCTGCTGTCGCTTGATCAACTCTGCCACCACCGCCACGGCCGCATCGGTACGGTCGCCAGAAAAACCCGCACCACTGCCTAATAAAAAGCTCATAGCTGTGTCTCCTTGGCCTGAAGAGAGTGGTGGTCGCCCGCGACGGCCCCCTGCTCGTCTCTCAGCAGCGAGCGGCGGCGTATAAATAGCCCAATGATCAGGGCTAGCGCCGCCAGCGTGGTCAGCCAGCCGGGTGTCAGCGCCAGTCCAATGACCGCGATCAGCCCCACGACATCGATCACGCGCTTACCCGTCATGGCTACCCGGGACATCAGCGCGGCGAAGGCCATCACAAACACGACCCCTTGGCAGCTGGCCAAGACGATCTCCAGGGCAGAACCAAACCCTGCCAGGGCTGGGTAGATCAGCAGCAGGAAGGGAATGACATAGATAGCCGCCGCCAAGCGCACTGATTCAACCGCCGCAGGCAGCCAGTTGGTGTCGGCAATGCCTGAGGCCACAAAGACCGCAATACAGACAGGCGGTGTAATCACCGACAGGGTGGCGAAGTAGAAAACGAATAGGTGGGCAATCAGCGGCTCAACACCGATGGTGGTGAGCGCAGGCGCCAGCACTGATGCCACCAGAACATACGCTGCCGTGGTCGGGATCCCCATGCCCAAAATCAGACACACGCCGCCGACGATAAAGGCGACCAGGAACAGCGACTCTCCGCCCACCGTGACTATCAAGCTGGCTAGGGTCACACCGATGCCTGTCATACCGATCATCGCCACCAGTATCTGCGCCCCGGCCAGCAGCACGCCAATAATCACCATGCCCTTGCCTGCATCGACTAAGCCTGCCACCAGCTTGCCGAGGATCTCGCGCAGCGGCATCTTAGCCATGAGCGCAAAAGGCACGAACGTTAGCACGGTCATCAAGATGCCGTAGAACGCCGACATTTGGATCGAACGACCACTGAGCACGCCGTAAAACAGCCCGCCTAATGCAGCCAGAATGGGAATAATTCGTTCAGGGCGTATCACGTCTGACCAGCTTGGCAGCTCATCATCGGGCACTACCTGCAATTGGCGGCGCTTGGCGACGAGGTGAATGGTGACAAACACCCCGAGATAGAAAAGAATCGCTGGCAACAAGGCCGCTAAGGCGATACGCAGGTAACTCTCACCGAGGATTTCCGCCATGATAAATGCCGCAGCGCCCAGGATCGGCGGTGCGATTTGGCCACCGGTCGAGGCCACCGCTTCTACCCCAGCCGCGAAGGGGCGTGGGTAGTTCAAGCGTTTCATCATGGGGATGGTGAAGTTGCCCGTGGTGGCCACATTGGCTACCGCACTGCCGCTGACCATGCCAAACAGCCCGGAGGCCACGGTGGCCACTTTGGCAGCACCGCCCGGCGAGCGGCCGCTGATACGCAGCGCCAAATCCATAAAGGTATTACCGCCTCCGGTATGTAGCAGCAAACAGCCGAACAACACGAAAGCAGCGATAGTGGTGGCGGCGACGCCAACCAGCATGCCCCACACGCCTAAATCGCCGAGGTAGATGGTTTCGGTCATGTAATACAGATCAAAACCACGGTGGCCGAGCGGCCCTGGAATGGCTGCTCCAAACCACGCGTAGGCTAATCCCACTAGCACTAACAGTGGAAAGATCACGCCGATGGCGCGCCGCGAAAGCTCCAGAATCGCCACCAGCAGTACGCCGGTCAGCAGCATATCCCGAGGTGTTGCCCAGGGGAGTTCGACCAGAATTTGTTCATAGTTAAGCGCCACATAGCCACAGGCAAACACCACCCCCACTGCCAGCACCGCATCAATCGCAATGCCCAGCGGGCGCCAGCGCTTGCCTGCGCCTAGCGGATAGACGGCAAGCCCTAGCAGGATGACCAGCGCGAGAAAGATACTCCGCTGAATCAAGCTCTCGAACGGCCCAGTGGCGGAGGTATAAAGGATTAGCCCGCCCAGCAGGAGCGCCAAGCCTTTGGTAACTGTCTCGCGCATGATCATCTTCTCCAATGGGCCTTACTGGACTGGCTGCAAGGCATCGGGGATGTCATACCCCTGCTCTTCGAAATAGCGCGCAGCGCCAGCATGCAGTGGCACGGTGCCAACCTCCAGGGTCATCTTCGCCATATCCGCATCCTGCATGGCAGCGAAGGCGTTAACCTGCGGCTCTGGGTTTTCCATCACCGCTTTGACGATTTGATAGGCGGTTTCTTCATCCATATCCGGATGGGCGTGCACGGCCACACCAAAGGCCCAAGTGGTGTAGGCAGGAATACCCTCTGCGGCCCCTTCCGGCACATCGACAATCGCCACATCGGGCATTTCGCTGCGCAGTGTGTCGGCCTGCTCTTGGTCAAGCGACAGCACGCTAATCGGTGTGAAAGTGGCGATATCCATGGAGGAGCCATCCAGGCGTTCTCCGACACCCGATTTTACCGACCCCATCACTCGGCCATCTTTCATGGCGTCGACCATATCGGTGGTGGAACCACGTACATAATCCGGTTCGATGCCAAGTGCGCGCATTACCGCTTCGGTGGTTTTCTCAGTAGCTGACCCCGTAATGCCTGGATTGAAGCGCACACCGTTTAAATCAGCGAAGGTTTCCACCCCTGCATCCTGGCGCATCACGGCATTCTGCGGTGCCACGGTGTAGACCCAGAGCAGGCGGTTATCGACGGGGCGGCCTTCAAAATCCTCCTCACCGGCGTAGGCGTGATAACCCGTATTGGTGGTCACCAGGCCCATATCGATTTGGTTGCGGCCTAAACGGCGCAGGTTATCCACAGTGGCACCGGTTTCGGCAACCGAAGAACTGATCCCTTCGACTTGATTATTAATAATCTGATTGACTGCCACAAAGTAGCTGTAGTGGCTGGAGGAGCTTGAGGTAGAGCCAATCAACAGGCGCTCATCAGCGTGAGTAGCAGCAGCGGCCAGCACCGTGGCACTGGCCACCATGGCAGTAAGTAGCGTTTTCATTGTGTCTCCGAAGCTCGCAAAGCGAGCTATTGTTATTGTAGAGCGGCTTTTTATGTAAAACGGTGATCGCGACGCTGTTTGCATGCGATACAGCAAGCATGATCTGCCAGTTTAATTTTGTATATTGAATAGTTTTTAATTTATGTTTTACTTTCTAAATGAATCCAAGCATCCAGCAGTTGCGTGTTTTTGTTGCCGTCGCCCACTCGCGCAGCCTTGCAGAGGCCAGCGAGCGCGTGCACCTTTCCCAACCGGCGATTTCGATCGCCCTGCGTAAACTTGAGGAGAACGTCGGTGGTGCACTGTTTGCCCGTACCACGCGGCAGCTCGCGTTAACACCGGAAGGCGAAGCCTTTCTGCCCGTTGCCGTGCGGCTCCTGAATGATTGGAACGAAGCCTTTGAGGATCTCAACGACCAATTTTCCAAACAGCGCGGAAAGATAACCGTGGCCGCCCTGCCTACTCTGGCGGCAGGACTATTCCCGCGGGTCATTAAGCTTTTTCACGAGGCTTACCCACGTATTAACCTCAGCCTGCACGATGTGCTGGCCGATCAAATCAATCAAATGGTGCGCGAAGGTCGCGCCGACCTGGGTCTTTCCGTGCCGCCAAGCGACGCAGACGACTTGACGTTTGACCCCGTCCTCGAAGACAGCTATGTGGTCGTTTGCCCCTGCGGGCATCCATTGCTGGCGCAATCAGCCGTCGCCTGGAGCCAACTCGCGGCTTATCCGTTTATTGGTATCAATCGCCTTTCCAGCTCGCGCCAGGATATTGACCGCATTATGCAGAGCGTAGGAGAACGGCTGGATATCTTGTGCGATGCGCGCCAGATCGCCACGGTAGGCCGCATGGTAGCTGCGGGATTAGGTATTAGCGTGCTGCCCTCGCTCAGTTTTCGGCAAATTGCCGCCGATGGTATTGAGTACCGCCCGCTGGTGGAGCCGACCATTCGCCGTGAGCTGGGCATTATATTGAGCCGCCGTCACCCTCCATCCGCCGCCACCAGCGCCCTGCGCGAGCTAATTCATCACCATGAATAAGCGTCTTTCTCTACACACAGTGCGGGAATCTGGCAGACTAGAGGTGATTAACATCCACCTAAAAATGAGTGAGCGACAACGATGAGCGATAGTGCAAAACCCTGGACACAACCAATGCCCGACGCGCAGTTCAAACTAATGCGCGATATTCTTGCCGCCCCCAGCCCCGTAGGCCTGGAAGCTGCCATGACCTACGGCGTGCTCAAGCCGCATTTTGAGAGCTTCGCGCCTAAAAGCTGGCACCTTCACCAGTTTAAGGGCAACGCGGGCGTTGTGCTGGACACTCACCCCGGCCGCGACGACATGTTCAAGGTCATGCTGATCGGCCATGCGGATAAAATCCGCATGCAGGTGCGCTCGATTGGCGAAGACGGCAAGATCTGGATCAACACCGACTCCTTTCTGCCCACCGTGCTTATCGGCCATGAAGTGAAGTTGTTCAGCGAAGACCCCGACGCCCCCGGTAGCTACCGCTGCATTGAAGGTGGCACGGTCGAGGCACTGGGCGCGATTCACTTCTCCGATCCTGCTCAGCGCGATGGCAGCAAAGGCCTGAAAAAAGAGCAGATCTACCTGGATCTACAGATCCACGGCGAGAATAAAAAGCAACAGGTGCTGAACCTGGGCGTACGGCCCGGCGATTCGATTATTTTCGACCGCCCTATCCGCCCCGGCTTTAGTCCCAATACCTTCTACGGCGCTTACCTGGATAACGGCCTAGGCTGCTTTGTGACCGCCGAAGTGGCGCGTTTGATCGCCGAAGCAGGTGGCACCCAAAATGTGCGCGTGCTGTTTGCGATTGCCAGCTACGAAGAGATTGGCCGTTTCGGCAGCCGCGTGATGGCGGGCGAAATGAAGCCAGATGCCTTAATTGGCGTCGATGTAAACCACGACTATGTGGCTGCGCCCGGTATTGGCGACAAGCGCATGCAGCCACTGGAGATGGGCAAAGGCTTCACCATGGCGGTGGGCTCGATTGCCAGTGAACAGCTCAACCGCATTATCGCCACGGCCGCGAAAGAGCAGGACATTCCGCTGCAGCGCGATATTGTCGGTGTGGATACGGGTACCGATGGCATGGCAGGCGTATTGGCGTCTATCGATAGTGCCGCTACCTCAATTGGCTTCCCTATTCGCAACATGCACACCATCTCAGAAACAGGCCATACCCAGGACGTGCTGGCGGCCATCCATGCCCTCACCCATACCCTGCAAGCCCTGGATGCCATGCCTGACCTACAGCGTGAATTCCTGGATAACCACCCGCGCTTAGACCAAGCGAGCCCGCTCACCCATCAAGGCGGCGACAAGCCTGACAGTGAGAAGGGTGACAGCAAAGACGAGAGCAGCGAAGGCAAAACAGTTAGCCAAGGCAACGACAGTAAGAAAAGTAAGAAAAAAGCGAAGAAATAAAACAAGCGTATAAAAAAGAAGCCCCGGCCACTCCCTGGCTGGGGCTTTATCAAACCTTCCTTGATTCGTCTTCACAAACATCCTGTTTGTGCATCCATGAGCGTAAGCTTCCCTAGCTTTATCTTCCCTGTTGCCACTTCCTTATGCTGTGTACTCACAGTGAACCTTAAAACACTCTATTTATCTAACCTATGTTATTAAACCGGAAAAAATTTATCTTTTTTTATTCAGATTAACTGCACCTATTTAAAGCACGCTTTTTTATATGGCACATATGCCTTGCAGCGCTATACTATTAAAAGTATCGGCAACGATGCTACTCTACACGGACGTTACCACGCCTGAACCATCATCTAACCTAATGGTAGGAGGTCAGCGTGCGAGACATTATTATTAGCAGCAAAGTCAACGGGCTGGATGTCATCTGTCGCCATTGTGGCAACAATGAGTCACCCAAAAACCCGTTTTTGAACCGCTTCCGTTTAGAAGGCACCGGTAAAAACAGTACCACCGTACGCTGCCTGAACTGTCAAACAGCGGTTGAAATACCCTTGAGTGAATTAAGCTCGCTTTATTATCACTATGCTTGTTAAAACAATCGCTTACCAACTTAAGCGGTTATTATAAAAAAGGCTTATCTTTGTGACCGCTGCCTTTTTACTATCAATAGCAATACATTATTAACGAAAGCGTCATAAGAGCTTAATTAAATTTTTATTTATTTCAGGGTAAAAAAAACCCGGCCACTCCTTGGCCGGGTTTTCATCTGTTCTTCCCTGATCTTGCACCACAAACATCCTGTTTGTGCATCCTTGTGCTACACAAGCAATCCTTGCTTGTTCTTCCCTGTCGCGAGTTCCCTTCGCTGTGCACACACAGTGCGCTTTATAACAGCAGGTTTATCTAACCTGTGATATGTAGCGGCAAATAAATTGTTTTTTAACGGATTTTTGGATTTTAAACAGCATTTTAGCCAAGCAAGTTTTTGACGACGATTGTTATAGCAACATTTTCAGCGGCATCCATAGTCCCATCAGCACCATGGCGATATTTTCTGTCAGCGATACAAACCCTAGTGGCACATTGCTGCTTCCGCCAACGCAGGCGCATTTCAGCTCACGCTTATCCACATACACGGCTTTAAAGACCGACACCGCACCTACCGTGCCAATAAACAGTGCCAGCGGTGCTGCCAGCCAAAGCATGGCACCGGCCAGCATTAGTACCCCTGCCAGGGTCTCTGCGTAGGGGTACACATAACTGTAAGGGACATAGCGCTGAGCCAGTAAGTCGTAGTTAAGGAACATCGAGCTAAAGCTCTCTACATCCTGCAGCTTCTGCAAACCCAGCAGCACCATGGCCGTGGCCACCGCATATTCGGGCATTCGTGCCGCCACTAAGGTGCCATTGGCAACCCAGCTAATCGCCAGACCGATGAGCAAAGCGGTCACAAAAATCGCGATCACTGGCCGATATGCGGTCTCTTTTGCACTCGGCACGCTCATGCCTAAATGCTCACGCACCTCTTCATAGCCGCCAATACGTTTATCACCTATATAGGTTTGCGGAGTGGTATCGACATTCTCCTGGGCCTTGAACGCTTCAATTTCATCTCGGGATGTAAGCGGATGGTCATCAACCTGATAGCCTTTGCGTTTTAACAAATCGACTGTTTTCATACCGAATGGGCAGAGATGTTCTGCGGTTTTCATCCGATAGACGCGTGCTGTCTCCATGTTAGTCGCCTCCTTGTTGCGCTGCTGAGAACTGCGCTGTTGAGAACATAGCTAATTAAAAATAAATAACCTATCTCCCTATAAGCATAGTCAGAATCTAATCGGCACCCAAAAATACAAACGGCGAGGAGAGCCTCGCCGTCGTCACCAAACCCGGTATTAATACCGGCGGGTTATTTCGTCAGCCACGCCATTAGCGTTTCAGCCGTGAGCGCTGAGGAAGGAGGGTTTTGCCCTGTGATCAGTTGGCCATCCTCACGTACGTAAGGAGTGAAATCATCCGCTTTGCTATAAATCCCGCCACACTTTTGCAAGGCATCTTCAACGAGATGCGGCACGATATTGGTCAAGCCCACAGCCTCCTCTTCGCCGTTAGTAAAGCCCGTTACTTGGCGGCCTTTTACTAGCGGTTCACCAGCGCTGTCTTTAGCATTTACCAACACTATCGGCGCGTGACAAACCGTGGCAACCGGCTTGCCTTGGGCGATAAAGGTTTCGATCAAGCGAATCGAGTCCGCGTCGTCAACGAGATCCCATAGCGGGCCATGGCCCCCAGGGTAGAATACCGCATCGAAATCATCAGCCTTCATGTCGCTCAAGCGATGGGTAGCGGCAAGCTCCGCGTTAGCTTTTTCATCTTGCTTAAAGCGGCGCGTTTCATCGGTTTGGCTATCGTCTGCGTCACTTTTTGGGTCAAGCGGCGGCTGCCCACCCTTGGGCGATGCCAACGTTACTTCAGCACCCGCGTCTTTAAAGACATAATAAGGGGCTGCCAGCTCTTCGAGCCAAAAACCGGTTTTATTACCAGTATCACCCAACTGATCGTGAGACGTCAGTACCACTAAAATACGCTTGCTCATATCTCTCTCCTGGCGGTGGAAAATGAGGCAATTAAAATGCGTTACGGTTAGTTAGTGGGGGTCTGGATGGCGGAATGCAAGGAGAAACGACAAGTGAGCATCGAAGCGCGGGATTTTTATCGCAGTGGTCCTGACCATCGCCAGGGGCAAGCCAGCAGTTTTGCCCTGATCCGGCGTCAGTTTGATTTTCGCTCCATTGAGATTGGACGCTGGGTAACCAACGCTGAGCGCGACCGTGCCGCCGAGCTGTTTCATGATGCACTGTGCGATCTCATGGTGATTCTACAGGGACCAGAGGCGCTGATTTCACTACGCGGCTCAATCGCGCTGCAATATGGCAGCGGTGGTCGACCTGGTGTTTCTGCCCACTACGACCCCAGCCAACGCAGTTTTGCGCTGGCCAAAAACGCTGGCCCCGGCAGCATTGCCCACGAGTGGTTTCATGCTTTTGATCACTACATCGTCAGCAAGTGTTTTCGCGGCACACCCGTCGGTATGTTCGCCTCTACCGCTTGGCTCGCCGATGCAACGCCCATTGCACACCCTCTGAATCAACTGCTGAGGCATTGCTTCAAGGCCGTACTGCTTCGACCAGCGGGTGATCAGCCTAGCGAGCTGTTTCAACGTTCAGTACAGATGGATAAAAAACTTGGACAGCTCTATTACAGTAAACCCGAAGAGCTCTGCGCACGCGCCTTTGAAGGGTTTGTGCAGGATGCGGCCATCACCAATCACTTCCTGGTCAAAGGCACCAAGGCCTCTCCTGAAGCGGAAAGAGGTCTTTACCCACGGGGTGCACAGCGGGAACAGATCAATGCAGCGTTCAGCGACTACTTTGGCAGGCTGGGGAAAGCGTTGCGGAATGCAGAGTAAGCATGACGGCGCTCGACAGGCTCTGCTGCCGAACGCCGTGGGTGTATAAAGCAGCTTCACCTAGGTAGAGCACTTCGTAATATCTGCGCGTTTCGTGGTGTGCAGCACCGCCATCAGATAGCACAATGCAAGCGCTAGAAAGCCCAGCAGGTCACTGATCCATTCGGGGTAGATCATCAGTGCGGCAGGCAGCAGCAGCGCACAACGCATGCGCACTCCCACCGAACCTATTCGATAAAGGTATCCTTCCATCGCCGCTGCCACCAACCAGATCGCGGTCATGGCTGTAAAAGCGGAGGCCATCACGCTCAACAGGGGGCCCTGCAAAATCAGCGATGGGTTGAGCACAAACAGGAACGGCAGTACGAACAGCACGGCTCCCAACCGCACGGCATACAGGCTCGTTCGGGTGCTGTTGGCGCCGGCAACACCGGCAGCAGTAATGGCGGCTAGCGCCACGGGTGGAGTGATATAGGAGAGCATTCCCCAGTAAAGAATGAACAGGTGGCTGGCAAGAGGATTGAGGCCAGCACCCACTAGCGCTGGCGCAAGCAGAATCGACAGGAAGATGTAGCATGCGCTGACCGTCATTCCCATCCCGAGGATAAAGCTGGTAATCGCCCCCGCCGCCAGCATCAGGGGAATGCTGTCACCTGCATACAACAGCAGTTCGCGAGAGAAAGCCCCTGCAACCCCCGTATAGGAAAGCCCACCGACCACCAAACCGATACCGGCCAAAACGGCGACCAGACTCCCCACCCCGTGTGCCAACTGATAGAAAAAATCCAGCAGTTGGCTGATACGCAGCCGCTGCTGACGGCGCACCAGTGCAATCGCCAGCAATATCAGGGTGGCATAATAAGGCGCCTGACTTTCCAGACGCATGACAAGCAGCATGTAGATCAGCACGCCCAAACTGAGTAGGTACGGCCATCCAGAGAGCAGCGTGTCACGCACCCTGGGAATATCCTTGGCGGGCATGCCCATGAGGCCTTTGCGGGCAGCATAGTTATCTACCTGAAGCAGCAGGGCCAGGTAGAAGAGCACCGCAGGCAGCAACGCCGCCAGCATTACCTCACCGTAACTGACGCCTAGGAAGGAAGCCATGATGAAGGCAACGGCCCCCATAACGGGCGGCATCAAGGTTCCGCCCGTGGAGGCGCACGCCTCTACGGCAGCGGCATATTCGCGTGAATAGCCACTGCGCTTCATGGCAGGAATGGTAATCGTCCCTGTGGTCAGAATATTGGATACCGCACTACCGGATAAGCTGCCCATGAAGGCACTGGAAACGACGGCCACCTTGGCGGGCCCGCCGCGGCTTCGGCCCATCAATGCAGTGGCGAAATTCATGAAGAACTCACCGCCACCGGTGATGGTCAGCGCTATCCCGAACACGACAAAGCCGATAATCAAGTTGGCGACGACCTGCATCGGCACGCCCACAATGCTTTCCGCCCCCATGACATGGGCTCGGATGGTTTCCCCCCATCCAAAACCATTACTCCACAGGAAACCAGGCATGTGGCCTGCATAGAGCGGATAGAGCCCAAATAGCAGTGCCACGGCAAAAATCGCCCAGCCACCACAGCGGCGAACGCCCTCCAGCACCAGTAGCAGCATCATTGTTGCCACCAGCGTTGCTTCGAGCGGGGCGAAATACTCCCACCCTTGCTGGGTCATGCGCAGGCCATTAAGGCCAAGGTAGATGGCGCCACCAAGAGCAGCCCCCGCCAGCACCCAGTCATACCAGGGCAGGCGTTCGTTATCAGCCTTACGAGCCGGAAAGATCAGTAGTGCCACCGATAGGAACAGCCCTATCAGATAGTAGATAAAGGCATTACCGATCGGATAGAACCCCAACAGCTTGAGGGCAAAGGTTTGGTTGATCGTCATCAACAGACCGACGGCTCCCAGCCCCATCACTATCCACCTTGCCGAACCTTCCAATCGCTCTTGACTTGAATTGCTCATGATGTCGCTCCCAGTGACATATCCACCCGTGGTCAAAGCGCGCCAATCACTTCTTGCCGGCGAGCCTCCCAACGTTCGGCAAGCGCATCCCCTTCGAGGTCTGGCTCCGCGTTCAGCAGGCTATCCCAAGCTTGTTTCAGTGCTTCCAGGCGGGCGAGGCGGTTATCGTTCCATGTCTGCATCTCCTCGCTCCATAGCCCTTTCTCTTCCATATAGCGGATAGCCCCAGGGTGGAAAGGTATATCGATAGGTGGCACGCCGGAGTCCTCGATTGCCCAGCGGTGAATGGCAGCGGTCGCGTCACGATAAAGGTCATAACTCTCATCCAGGCTCTTGATGAACTGGTAGACCTCTTCTTCGTCACGATCAGCCATGGCTACGATGATCGGGTAACGGTAAGCAAGCATGTTGGCGGGAGATTCTTCGTTTAGCCCAGCGCCAATGGTTTCACGGAATGACTGGAAGACAGGGGCCACCTGGTTCATGCGCGCCCAGCCCTCTTCGTCATCGGCAGGAATATCTACCCAGCGAATACCACGAGAAGACTCTTCCAGCTCATAAAGCTGGCTGGCGGTGGTGGTCGTGCAGGTGGCATCGGCCCGATCCTCGGCCAGCGAACTCATGGCGGCGCCGTGAGTCGGGAACATCACCGCCTCCACATCGTCGCGCCCCAGCCCTGCAAAGGCCAAGATCGCATCACATTTCACATTGACCGAAGGGTTGCCTGCCACGTAGGCAACCCGTTGCCCCCGCAAGTCATCGAGCGTGTGGATATTGGCGTCGGCGGCCGATGGCACACCGAAAGTAGACGGTCTTCCTGCAACGGCTCTGAGGTCTTGTGGCCCCCAGCGACGCTCACTGAAGTCGTAACTTCCTTCCGTTGCAAAGAAGGACTCCGTGGCCAGAAAGGCATAGTCAGCTCGGCCGCTCACCAGGGGCTGCAATCGCCCAATAGCCGATCCCGCAGGCTGGATACGTATGCGGGTGTTGTAGCCCTTGCCAAAGGCATCGGCGATGGCGGAGGCCTCCGAGTGTCCTTGCGAGCCCACATCATAGGCGGTCCATGTCATGGTGCTGGGAAGCTCTGCGGCCGAGGCCGTATTGGCTAGAACGGCAAAAACGGTGGAGATAAGGCCAGTGGTCAGGTGCGTGCGTTTCATGGTTTTGCTCTCATGTTGTGTTGTTATTGGCGTAACGTTAATTGTGCTTATTTTTCAGCCCTTAGGATTGGGCAATGGAGTACATCGTGTTGTGCAAAAGGCTTCATGCCACCGGCACATCCGGCAGCACGCCTTTCGCTCTAAGGTGTTCTATTTGTTGCACGGTCAATCCTGCTTCATGAAGGATTGCGTCGGTATGTTCGGCAAAGCGTGGCGGTGGCGTTTCATAGCGTGAGGGCGTACGGGCTAGCTTGATCGGCGAGCCTGTGCCCTTGTAATGGCCGATATTGACGATCATATCGCGGTGCTGGGTATGCGGATGCGCCAGCGCTTGCGTGGTATCGAGTACGGGCCCGCAGGGAACGCCGATGCGCATCAACCGGTCGGCGAGCTTATCCCCTTCCCACCTGGCCATGGCACTCTCCAGCACATTACGCAGTGCATCGCGGTTACCCAGGCGGGCACCATTGGTTGCAAAGCGTTCATCCTGGCTAACGTCGTGGCATTCGAGCAACTCGCATAAGCGCGCGAACTGCACATTATTGCCAACCGCCAGAAAAATCGGCTGTGTCGCCGTCCGGTAGACCTCATAAGGGGCAATATTGGGATGTTCATTTCCCGTGCGGCGCGGCGGCGGCCCACCGTAGAATACGTTGGGAAAGTGGGGATGCATCAAGGAGAGCCCGGAGTCGAACAGTGCTGTTTCGACAAACTGCCCAAGCCCGCTGCGCGTACGCTCATGGAGAGCCAAGGTGATACCGATGACGGCATTCAGGCCGGTCACGATATCGACAATGGGTAGCCCCACTCGCAGTGGCTCCCCCTGTTTCTCACCGTTGACACTCATCAGTCCCGCCATTGCCTGGATGATGGCGTCATAGCCAGGCAAACCGCCCATCGGACCATCAGCACCAAACCCACTGATTCGGCATTGGATCAGACGAGGAAAGCGCGCGCTGAGAATGTCATAGCTCAGTCCCCACTTTTCCAGGGTTCCCGGCTTGAAGTTTTCCACCAGCACATCGGCGCCCTCCAGCAGTTGTAGTAGCAGAGCCTTGCCGTCAGGATGGCGAAGATCCAGCGCCATCCCGCGCTTGCTGCGGTTCAAGCCGTGGAAATAGGAAGCTGCATCACCTTCGAAAGGAGGCCCCCAGCCGCGGGTTTCATCCCCCCCGGGAGGCTCGATCTTGATCACATCCGCACCGTAGTCACCCAGCACCTGGGTACAGTACGGGCCTCCCAGCACACGGCTAAGATCAATCACCCTGATTCCGCTCAGTGCGCCATTGGGTTTAACCATGACCCACCTCCAGCCCGTGGGAACGCGCCAGTGCTTGAGTATTTACCACCGCAGAGACCTGTTCGTCGGTCATCGGCGTTTCGCTGAGCAGCATCGCCAGCGCTTCCGGCGACGCTCGACTGACCGATAGCGGATCGGGAGGGAGTAGCTTGTGGCGTACCACCAGCCAGGCGAGTGCCAATCGCCGCCTGTCTCCCGTGATCCGGGACGCCTCCCAGGCCATAAGAATGGCGGAGGTAATGTGGTAGAGACTGCTGGCGATCCGCCGCGCGTCGTGCTCGCAGGCAGGATCCTCTGCCAGTGCATTCGCGCTCTCTACTGCCTTGTCGAGGAGCACCTGCAACAGGTGGCGCTCGTGATTCTCAATGGCGGACGCCTGCAACTGTTGGTGCAAGTAGTCAGCCAGTACCGGCAAGGTCTGTTCACGCCGAATCGCCCGAAAAACATCCAGGGCAACGATATTGCTGGTGCCTTCCCATATTGAGCCAAGGTGGGCATCACGCAGCACGCGGGCATCCGACCACTCCTCGATGTAGCCACATCCACCACGTACTTCCATGCCATCCCCAGCCACCTTGCGTGCATCCCGCGTGGTGCGGAACTTGATCATGGGTGTCAGGATGCGCAAGAGCTTGGCTGACTGGGTATCCCCCGCATCGGCACGCCGCAGGCACTCTGCCGCGTGGAAGACCATCGTGCGCCCCTGCTCGGCAGTGAGCATCATCTTGCTGAGCTGACGCTGCATAAGCGGCAGCTCGATGAGCTGGCTACCGAACGCCTGCCGATGGCGGGCAATGAAAAGCGCCTCGTTGAGTGAGCGACGCATTAGCCCCGCCGACCGCACCCCGTTCGAGAGACGAGACATGTTGATCATGTCCGTCATCTGCTTGAAGCCCTGCCCCGGCTCTCCCACCACATAAGCTTCGGCGCCTTCGAGCAGGATCTCACCGCTCGCCATGGAGCGAGTACCCAGCTTGTCTTTCAGGCGTACGATGCGGTAATGGTTAAGATCACCATTTTCCAGATACCGGGGCAGCAGGAACAACGTGAGACCGCGAGTGCCCCGCTCCCCCTGCTCGGGGCGCGCCAATACCATCGCCAGCGCGGCATCAGGGTTAGAGCAAAACCATTTGTCGCCATAAAGGCGCCACTTGCCCTCTTCCTGCCTCGCTTCCGTGGTAATCGCTCCAACATCAGAGCCTGCATCCTGCTCGGTCATGAACATGGCTCCCTGATAGGCCAGATCCATATCCTGTGAGGTCAACGCTTCCAGGTAGCGGTTCACCAACGCTTCGTCGCCAAACTTGCGCAACGTGCGAGTCAGTGCATCGGTCATGCTAAGCGGGCAGCAAAGGCCAAACTCTGCCTGCACGAACAGGTACGTCAGCGCGTACTTCACTACCGGCGGCATGGGTTCCGACCAGTCAAGCACTCCACCGCGGTGCGACATGGCCGCCAGCCCGAACTGCCCATAGGCATACGCTTCCAGGCGTTGATAGGCTGGATGTTTGAGGATCTGCTGACGCTCGGTGCCATTTCGGCTGCGCAGGGCAAGTTCAGGCGGATGCTTGTCAGCCTCGATGGCCAGCGCTTCCAGCTCACCGCCAGCAAGGGCTCCCATCTCGTTGAAGTGGTGTTCCAAGTGCTGACGTAGCGCCGTCGGCAAATAGATATCCAAAAGCTGGGAAAGGGTGGGATCGTTATGGTAACTGTTCTGCCCCCAGGAATCGGGGATATTGCGGTGTATCATTTCATTCACAACGGCGTACCTCTTGGACTTATTATATGTTTTATCGTCACATTAGGCGGGTACGGAGACCGTCTCCAATACTGTTTTAGGATCCATTGATTCAGTTTTATGTATGATTGAAGAACAAGAAACGATAAGGAACGAAGCCAATGGCGCTGACATTTCGACAGCTGCGTTACTTTCTGGTGCTCTCGGAGGAACTACATTTCGGCAAAGCAGCGCAGCGCCTGCATATTTCTCAACCACCACTAAGTGCCAGCCTGCGTCAACTGGAAGAGGAGCTAAAGGTCAAGCTGCTGCTGCGCAATAGCAAACGCGTTACCCTCACGCCCGCCGGAGAAGCCTTCCAGCGCCAGGCACGCCGGATTCTCGAGCAGCTAGAAGACTCGCAAACGCTGGTGCAGCGCATTGCCTCAAGCGCCACCGGCCTGGTGCGTGTTGGGTTTACGCCCGCCATGCTCTTTCGCGGCCTTCCGGAACTGCTCAAACGCCTGCAATCCCGCTATCCCGGCATCGAAATACAATTGATCGAACGCAACTCGGCAGATCAAGTAGAAGCAGTGATGCAGGAGCAGCTCGATATCGGCTTCATCCATTCGATGCCGTTACCCGAGGGAATCGAGTCGGTCATCCTGTCGGACGAACCCTTCCTGTGCTGCTTGCCAGCGCATCACCATCTGGCAGGCCGACGCGAGTTGGCAGTCAAGGAATTAGCCAATGAGCCTATCATCCTGTTTGGTCGCGACCTTGCCCCTCACTATTACGACAGGATCATCGGCCTGTTTCACCACGCAGATGTTAAACCCCATATCTGCCACGAAGTCTCCCACTGGTTGACCATTCTTGCTCTAGTAGCTAATGCGATGGGGGTTGCTTTAGTTCCCAAATCACTTGCCAAAGCCGGTTTTTCCAATGTGAGCTTTCTCCCTCTGACCGATTCAACGACACGACATCAGTCGCACTGCATATGGCGCAGCGATTCGGAGGAACATGAAGAAATCCGTCAGTTGCTGCTTAACTGCCTAAAAGAACAACAGCAAGTCAGGTAAGCACGGCGCCAAGCCCAGCAGCCCCCTACCTGCCCTACTCCCGCTGACGCATGCTGGTTCCCTCATTCCGTCGTGAGGAAACCGCAGTGCAGTCGTTGTCGCCTACGTGCGAAATAACGCTTTCGCGACTACGCTATAGCAACGCTCACTACTCAAAGGAAGAGAATATGTCTACTACCACTATCGTCGTTATCGTTGTGGTTATCGTTGCCGTGCTGGGTATTGGCTTCGGCGGAGTGCTGACTTTTTAAACAGCTTTCTTTATTTTTCCCAAGACAACCCCTGAGAGCCAAAAACAAAAAAGGCCGTCGAGCTAAGAGCTTGACGGCCTTTAAAATTCTGTGGCGGAGGGGGAGTCCGCATACTACATGTACAACAGCATCCACAATGATACAACAAGCCACTGATTTATAATAAAATAATAGTCGATACAGTCCAACCACACCCACTCACATACAACGTAAAACATATTAGAAGTATGGGCTGGTGTATGGGCTAAAATGTGGTACGCTAAAAACATACTTCGGGGATAGCGGCTATGGGCAAACTCACGACAAAAGGCGTTCAAAAGCTGGTCAGGGAGTCAAACCCTGGCATGACCAATGATGGGGATGGGTTGTACCTCAAAATTGGCAAAGGTGGCGGCGCAAGCTGGATTTACCGTTTTCGATGGAATGGCAGGTTACGTGACATGGGTCTTGGTAGTTATGCTGACAAAACACTATCAGACGCACGCGAATCAGCCGCAGAAAATCGAAAGCTCGTCAAACAAGGCATCGACCCACTGGCTGTTCGTGAGCAGAAAAATGAAAAAAAGTCCGTGACTGTAACGGTTACCCACTGCGCAGCACGCTATATTCAATCCCACCGTCGCAGCTGGCGAAATGCCAAGCATGCACGTCAGTGGGTAAGCACTCTTAAAACATACGTGCGCCCGGTAATAGGTAACCTACCCGTAGAAGAGGTCACCACTCAGGATATATTGAAGATCCTCACGCCTATCTGGACAGTCAAGAATGAAACAGCTAAGCGTGTTCAAGGTCGAATTGAAAACATATTAGACTTCGCAGCAGCCCATGAGTATCGCGACCAGGTCAACCCTGCCCGCTGGCGTGGCCATCTCGATAAACTCTTAGCTAAGCCGTCAAGGGTTCAAAAGGTGAATCACCATCCTGCTATGCCTTATGATCAGGTAGCGACATTTATGGGCTCAGTTCAGCTCTACAAAAGCATGTCATCAAAAGCACTACTATTTTTGATACTGACAGCCACACGTACCTCAGAGGTGCTCAACGCTGAGTGGAAAGAGATCGACATTGGAAAAGCTACGTGGCAAATACCAGCAGAGCGCATGAAAGCTAATCGAGAACACAGAGTGCCACTATCTAAGCAGGCAATTGATCTTTTACTGAGCCTCTCTCGCGTGAAAGGCAATAGCTTTATTTTCCCGGGAATGAAAGCGGGTCGACCATTATCCAATATGTCGCTTCTGCAATTTATGCGTGGGCTAGGTTACGGGCCTAGTGGTGAAAAAGGCAATTATGTGCCCCACGGATTCCGCTCAAGCTTTAGGGATTGGACAGGCGAGGTAACGAGCTATCCAAGGGATGTAGCTGAAATGGCACTGGCTCATGCAATTGAGAATAAAGTTGAGGCCGCCTATCGTCGAGGAGACCTTTTTGAAAAGCGCCGAGCTATGATGCAGCACTGGGCCGATTACACTTTTTTGGTATAACAGCTAGGCCTTATCATTGATCCGCCAATTATCCCGTGTAATAAGCATTTGGTGACTGAAAGGTAGTCGAATACCTCATTGCACGTCCGCAAGCGAGACGCCTATCGTTAAACTACTTTTGAACACTACGCGTTCGTAGTGTTGCAACGACACGATAAATACCGTTTATCAACCGGTAACCGACATCTGAATTGATGACACCTTATGGTTGCTGGTGAATGGGCGTAGTGCTTTCTCCCATTATTGATATCAATCCCAACAATTCACGTAGTTAAGCCACCACACCAAATACCCGCCCTATGCCGGATGTGATGGCCATAGCAAGTGCACCCCAAAACATGACTCGCAAAGCAGCCTTGAGCGTTGGCGTCCCACCTGCCCGCGCGGCAACGGCCCCCAATAAGGCTAGAAAATATAATGAACATAGCGATCCCAACACCGCAAGCTGCGTTAGCGGCCACAATGGCTAGCCCCAGTCCACTGCGCTGCTGTTTACTGGCGCGCCAGAATCGATGCGTTAATTTGCGCTATCAACACCTGAGCCTTGGTCGCTAACGCTAAAAGTGAGACGACGCTCCCCTGACTCCCACTGCGCATCAACGTTAACGTGGGCATCGCAAGAGCAACATCAGGCCAGTGGGATGGCTCTATAAAGCGGACTTGTTTGTCGTACAAGCTATTTGCCGGGGCATGTTCGGCCACATCTGCGACGCGACTAGCTTGGCCATAATCAAAACGCACACGCACCTCTAGACGAGCCAGAGTGAGTAACTGGTCAAGGGTTTAGCTCAACCGCACAACGCACTCTTGAGCATAGTTGAGCGATGTTATTGCAGCCTGACTTTCGACCCTGCGAGCCATTTGCAGGTGGGTTTTGATTACAGTCAGCGGAGGCATGGTTTGTAAAGCGCTGCTCGCGGATAATGGCTTGCTGTACACACTCAAGAAGCGTATTTGAGGTTTCAATTAGCGGACGAGTCTCTTTAGGGAGGCCATACGTAGCGACCGGGGCGAGTGCATCGGGTAATCCGCGATCAAGAATGACCAAATCACTGGTCACCGCTCGCACCGCCTGACGGGCGTTAACCCAGTGTTTAGACAAATAAAAACACCCTTGCGGTGAAGGCAAGGGCGTGGGCATGGCAATCGCCGAATAAGGACGAATGGCTAGGCGAGACGCTTAGCGGCAAACCACCCCAACACCATGGTCACCAGCATGGCCAATAGCGGTAAGGAAAGACCGCCGATGGAGGCAATCGCTGGCCCTGGGCAGTAGCCGGAAAGTCCCCAGCCAATGCCAAACAGGGCCGCGCCCCCTAACAACTTCGCATCTAACTCTCGTTTGGTCGGTAACTGAAAGACGCCACCCAGCAGTGGAGCAGTACGCTTGAATACCAGCCGATAGCCGATAAAGGTGGTAACGACGGCCCCGCCCAATACGAACATCAGCGTTGGATCCCAGGCACCCGCTACGTCTAGAAATCCCACTACTCGCGCGGGGTCCGTCATGCCTGAAACAGCCAAACCAATACCGAAAAGTAGCCCCGCCGCATAGCCTGCCGCCGTTTTTATCCAACTGCTCTTGTTTGACTGACTCATTGAACTATTCATTGAACGCCACCTAAACCTAGCAAGTGGCGCGAGATATAAACGGTCACTAGCCCCGTCACTAAAAACATACCGGTGGCCGCCATGGAGCGTGGCGCCAAGCGCGCCAGTCCGCATACGCCATGGCCGCTGGTACAGCCACTGCCCAGCCCCGTGCCTACGCCCACTAACAGCCCAGCCACTAGCATTAACCCTACACCTCCTACTGATGCGCCGATCACCTCGCCAGGGCTACCGGCAACGTTGCCCAAACCACCACCAAAAGCCATAAGCAAAAGCGGGCCGCTAATCAGCCCTAACAGAAAAGCCACTCGCCAAGCGCTATCGCCCTTGGGGCGTTGTGTTATCAAATTGCCCACGATGCCACTGATACCCGCAATACGCCCTAGCGTTGCCATCAGCCAGGTAGCGGAAAGCCCGATCAACACACCCCCAACCAGCCCTTGTAAGCCTGCTGTCCAATCCACTGGTGACTCCTTAGATCGCACTCAAACCGTTAGAAAAAATTAATCGGCACTTTGAGATAGACGGTGCCGTTCTCTTCCGCCGGAGGCAGCTCCCCTGCACGCATATTGACTTGCACAGAGGGAATAATGAGCTTCGGCATGCCTAAGGTGGCGTCGCGCTCAGTGCGCATCTTCACGAACTCGTCTTCGCTGATACCTTCATGAACATGGACATTCTCACTGCGCTGTTCCGCAACGCTGCTTTCATGCTCAAAGTTATCACGGCCGGGGGCTTTATAGTCGTGGCATAAGAACAGCCGCGTCTGCTCGGGAAGCGCCAACACTTTTTGAATAGAGTGATAAAGGGTGCGCGCATCGCCGCCGGGAAAGTCACACCGCGCGGTGCCATAATCCGGCATAAAAAGCGTATCGCCTACAAAGGCGGCATCGCCCACTACGTAGGTTAAACAGGCGGGCGTATGCCCAGGAGTGTGCAGAACATTGCCCTGTAATTGGCCAATGGTAAACGTATCCCCTTCTTCGAACAGCGCATCAAATTGGCTGCCATCCCGGGCAAACTCGCTGCCCGCATTGAACGCCTTACCGAATATCTCCTGCACCTTCACTATGTTGGCGCCAATGCCGGTTTTACCGCCTAACTGATCATGCAGGTATGGCGCAGCCGAGAGGTGGTCGGCATGCACATGGGTCTCCAAAATCCAGACCACCTCGAGATCGTGTTCGCGAATAAAGGCGATGATGTTGTCAGCGGATCGCACGTCCGTCTGCCCAGCGGCATAATCAAAGTCGAGCACTGAATCGATGACCGCACAGGCACGGCTGTCTGAGTCTTGAACCACATAGCTAAAGGTATTGGTGGGCTCATCAAAAAAGTGCGTAACGATTGGGCATTGCATCGCGATCACCAAGATAGGTAATTTAATTTTTTGATTATGAAAATAGTATATATCAAAATAACTCATAAGCTTAGATTTATTTCGAATATGATTCCAGAATAATTTTTTTAAAAAAATTCTATCGTTAAATTACAAAGCTGGTTAGCTAGCCAATGGGTATACCCGCTCTGTCGCGACTTGGATCTGGGTAGGCTAAGTGGGGATTAACATATCTTATTGCTCAACACGGATTCCATTGTGTCAATTGCGATATTTGCAAGTCCTTCAAGATAAAACACGAAAGACGAATAGCTTTATGAAGGTTTTGTCGAACATCGAATTTTCCCTTCTTGGTGCAGCACTGGTCGCGATTAGCTACGGGTTTGGATGCTTCACTTTTGGCCTATTTGTCCTGTCAATTATTACCGAGCTGGCTAACGTCCTACTTGATCGGCATTATCAGGGTGCTTAGGCGTTGCAGGTCTCGCGCTGCTCAGTCAGTCGTATGCGCACTATCAATGGGTATTGGTGGGTTTATCTGCGGTATCTGCGCCGGTTTGATGATGCCAAAACTTACCGATGCGATGACGGCATTGGTGAGTCGCACGATGCACGGTCGTGTAATATCCATCATGAATGCTGGTACCAGCATCGGTATTAGCATTGCCGTGCCCTCCGCCGTGTTCCTATACGATGCATGGCGTCTCACTTGTATGGTATTTGCTGTGCTAACGGCTGCTGGCGTGAAGGCTGCATGGTACTTCATTCCCTTGGATTCTCGTTTAACACCTGGCAATGCTTCCCCCACCGCCACCAATCACTCGGTTACAGTGGTCGCGTTTTATTCGGCTTTCGTTGTTCGGCTTCGCGATGGGCTTTGTGTTAGTGCCGTACTGGCTTTTACGTCTTAGGCAAGCGGTCGGTTCACCCGTTATCGGTATTTTTAAGGGCCCAACCTCGTTTGGGATAGCGATGTCACGTATATCTAAACTGGAGATCGCTGGGCCTATCTAACGGTTGTCATTGACATATTAGCTAGAAAACCGGTTGGCTGGGCGAAGTCGTTATCGCCGGATAGCGAACTCACCAGTTGTGTATTAAAAATGGTCTATAAAAGCCGAGGGCGACCCAAAGCCGTTATGTTCCACAGCTGACCAGGGCAGCTATTTTACGAGCTGTAGTTTCCGTCAGACGCTCTGAAAATGCCTGATAAAACAAAGCCTGAGTCGGCGTGGGAATTACTGTGATAATGCGCCAATGGAGCGGTTCTTTTGGAGCTTATAGGTTTAATGGGTGCCGACGTATGGCTATCGCTCATTCTTGGAGAGCCAGCATCATATCGTGAACTATTTAATCAGGTATTAAAGCCAGCTTAGGCCTCATCAGCATAATGTGGGTGTTAGCCTGAATCAGGCAGAGGAAAAAAATGGGTTAACTATAAACCGGTGGCCAGTTTTACTTGACCACTACAGGCGCCAGAAAAACGTGCTCAATAATCAGTTTTTTTGCTGCTTACCTTTTTTTAAGCCTGCCATAAGTTACCTCATTTAGGATGATCCTTGTGCCAATCGACAAATATGTCTTGCACAGCCACCCATCATCGAAAAGAGGTATTACTTATGCGAACTCACATCACTAAGATTATAACATCGGCGTTGTTACTGACGGCTAGCACGGCTGCGCTGGCCGAGACTCATTGTACTGATGCCCCCAGTGACGAATGGATCAGCCAAGCTGATATGGAAGAACGTATCAGCGAGATGGGTTACAAAATCAAAGAATTTAAGGTCACCGAGGGAAACTGCTACGAGATATACGGCTGGGACGAGCAGGAGCGCCGGGTAGAGATCTATTTCAACCCAGTAGATGCCAGCATCGTGAAGCAGGAAGTCGAAGACTGATCAGGAGGTTACCATGGCCGATAATACCCGTATCCGTGTTTGGGACCCGTTGGTCAGGTTGGTACATTGGGCTTTGGTTGCTGGCGTAGCCGTCAACTTATGGCTAACCGAAGAAGGGGGCGATATACACCAATGGGTCGGTTATGCCTTGGTGGCATTAATCGTCGTACGCATCCTTTGGGGATTTATCGGTCCCTGGAGTGCACGCTGGCGGAGCTTTTGGCCTACCGTGAGCCGACTTCAATGTGTGCTGCGCGGTCGCGACAGCAAGATAGAGCAAACCGGCATTACCCATACACCGCTGGGCGCTATCATGATGCTGGTGCTGCTTGGGCTAATCCTCGGTCTGGGACTTACTGGCTACATGATGGAAGAAACGGATCGTTTCTGGGGGGTTGGCTGGGTTGAAGAAACCCACGAACTCATGGCCAACGCGATTCTTTTTCTAGTACCACTGCATGTATTGGGTGCTGTGGTAGAAAGCCTCAAGCAAGGCGATAATTTGATCGCTAGCATGTTGCATGGCTATCGCCGCCGCCCTACCTCTACCCCCAACACTAAGGCTCATGATGTTCAGTCTTAATTAAGATGTTGTTAAGACAATGCAATGATAATGGCCACTCCTTAATTTTGCACGAGTGGCCTTTTCAGACCTGTTTGACACAGAGCAATGGCTGCACTATCCCTTATTTATGCCACGACACCGAACAAGCGGCCTATGCCGAAGGTCAAGGTCATCGCCAATGCGCCCCAGAACATTACGCGCACCGAGGCTTTGAGTATCGGCGCGCCACCCACACGGGCAGCCGCCGCCCCTAGAAAGGCTAAAAACAGTATCGAGAAGAGCGCCACCAGAAGAATAAGCAATGGCGGCGGCGCCCACCAGGCGATTAGCAACGGCCACATGGCGCCAGCCGTGAAGGTCACAGCCGATGAAAAGGCCGCCTGGAGTGGGCGCGCTTGGCTTGTCTCGGTGATGCCAATCTCATCTCTGGCGTGAGCGCCTAGCGCATCGCTTGCCATCAGCTGTTCAGCGACTTGCGTGGCTAGCGCCGGTGTTAACCCACGCGCTTCATAAATCGCTGCCAGCTCTTCCAGTTCAGCATCAAAATGTTCTATCAACGCTTGGCGCTCAAGCGCAAGATCCGCATGTTCGGTGTCAGACTGTGAGCTAACGGAGACGTATTCACCGGCGGCCATCGACATAGCCCCGGCCACTAGCCCCGCAATACCGGCCAACATAATGTCGCTTTGCGCGGTGCTCGCTGCTGCCACGCCGAGTATCAGGCTGCTAGTCGAGACAAGGCCATCATTCGCGCCCATGACGGCTGCGCGCAGCCAACCTGAACGGTTAGATCGATGGTGCTCTGTATGTTGCATGGCCTCACCTCGTGATTGATTTCCCCTTTCTTTTCAGAGGGAGAGTGGCAGATAGCTGTGTGGCAACAGCCTTCAGGGCATATTTTTAGCCAGCGCTTGTAGCAACAGTGCGATTCTCTGGTGCATATAACGGTTGAAATGCATTTAGATTCAATCACTTGTTCCAAAGAAAAGCACTGTAAGCTAATCAGCGATCCTGATGTTGGTTTTGCTCCCACACCACACTGACCGCCAGGCCATTGGGCGTACGGTTCCTAAGCGTAAGGTGTGCGTTCTGGCGCTGAGCCAACTCCGAGACAATCGATAAACCCAACCCGCTGCCGGTGGTACCCTGGCCAGACGCGCGCCGAAAGCGCTCAGTGACTTTATCCAACAGTGCCTCGGGGAGGCCGGGGCCAGTGTCACTCACCGTGAGTTGAGGCAACCCCTCCCAAAGCGCTAACGCTACCTCCACTTGACCGCCTTCCGGGGTATAGCGCAAGGCGTTATCCAGTAGGTTACGAAAGAGAATTCCCACCTCGACTTCGTCGGCGCGAACTTCCAGACGGGTTAAGCCTGTTAGCCTCAAGTGCTGATCTCGCTCTTCAGCGAGTGGCCACAGCTCGGCTATCAATTCAGCAATAATCGGATAGAGGTCAATAGTGGCCGGTGAGGTTGTGGCAACTTGATCCAAACGAGCCAAAATGAGCAGCTGTTCTACCACCCGTTGAAGCCGCTCAACCCCGACATAAGCCTTTTGTAATGATTGCTCTCCCCCTGCCTGCGCATTATCTAAGTGGATTCTCAGCGCTGCCAAGGGCGTGCGTAATTCATGGGCTGCATCTGCGGTAAATCGCCGCTCACGCTCTAACGTGGCTTTCAACCGGGCGATAAAGTCGTTTAGTGATTGGCGTAATCCATTAAGCTCTTGAGGAACCGGATTATTGATTTGACGCAGGTCGTGGGCGGAGCGACCTTGTACCTGGCTGGAAAGTGCTTGGATGGGTGCAACACCCCGCCGGATAACTCTACTCATCAGCCAAAGAAGGAGTGGCAGCAACAAGAGCATCGGCAATAAATTGTTCCAGGTGATGCGCTCCACCACTTCATCATGAAACGAACCCCGTAGTCCCATGCTGATCCAGGTATCGCTGGCAACATCGAACATGCTGAAAACCCGCCAGCGATGACCATCGTAGCTTTCCCAGCGAAAACCCTCCTCTAAAGGCGCGGGGAAAGGCCCTGCATCACTCCATTTGCCCCCTAATAGCCTGGGTGAGCCATCGGCATTCCAAAAACCCAGTACTAATTTAAGCTCTTCCTCGTGGTAAAGCTTGGGACCTGATTCAGAGCTGCTCATGGGGACTGCTTTACCGTCACGATATAGCTGAGCCGGATGTTCTGGTAGGCCCATGCGTGAAGCCAGGCGAGCATAGTCATCAATGGTCGCGTTTGGATCGAGTTGACCAGCCACAATCCGGCTATGCAGACTGAGCTGTGTATCGAGAATTTCTTCTAGCTCGTGATCGGTAATTAAGTAAGCCGCGGTAACGGCCACGCCCCCAGCGACAACCATGGTAATGGCTAGCGTGCGAAGCAGATAATGCCGTATCGATCTCATTGCGCCTGGCTATCCAGTCGGTAGCCAATCCCCCGCACGTTAATAATCAGATGTTTTTCAAGCTTTTTACGCAGATGATGAATGTGAACTTCCACCGTATTGGACTCTACCTCTTCGCCCCAGCCGTAAAGCAAATTTTCTAAACGAGGCCGAGATAGCACCCTGTCCGGGTGCCTAGCGAGCTCTAGCAATAAGGCATACTCGCGCCGACCCAACTTGACGTCTTTACCCCGCCAACTCACCGCATGGCGGGCTTCATCAATACTCAACGCCCCCAGCGTCAATATTTGCGAGGCACGCCCCTCAGCACGTCGCATTACGACACGCAAGCGGGCGAGTAGCTCCTGCAAATTGAAAGGCTTGAGCACATAGTCATCCGCCCCCGCATCTAAACCGCCAATCCGGTCTTCCATCGCATCACGGGCCGTCAAAATAAGAATCGGCAGAGTAGATTGCTCTCGGAGTAAATTCAGTACCTGCATACCGTCCATATCGGGCAGCCCAAGATCCAAAATAATCACGCTGAAGGCCTCGCTGCCGATAGCGCTGATTGCCTCGCGGCCAAGCATGAACCAATCGACCGCGTAGCCCTCGCGCTCTAGCGCCGTCTTGATGCCATCCCCAAGCAGGGGGTCATCTTCTATTAGTAGTGCACGCATGCTGATTCCCTCAATCGGCAAACCGCTATCTTGGCTACCAAAACTTAAGCTTTTCTTAAATAGAGTAACTTACTTCTCAACAAGCAACCTCATCTAAATCCAACCAGCAAGCCCACCACCCTATTTTTTAAATTTCTTACGCAGTTTAACTCTTCTTTAAGTTATTTAGACTCAAGCTGCCTCTTTCGCCATAGGCAAAGCCAAAGCAGTGCCTTCACTGGCGGTCATTTTTAATGTTCTGTCGCTACCGCGGGCAGGTCATTTCCTATTAACTTAACAGAGCGCCAGCGTATGCACTTACTAACACTTATTAGAACAAACGATTATTTAAAAATAATGGCCCGTTTTTTAGAAAAAAGAATGAAGCGTTATTTAATGGGAGGGATGCGTCTTATTCTCAAAGCGCCTGCTCCAGAAACCATTGACAGCCTTGTGGGCATAGAAAGAATTCTAATTATTCGCCCTAACTTTCGTCTAGGCAATGCGCTAATCAGCACCCCCATCATCGATGCTTTGCGTGACCGTTTCCCTTCCGCTCGCATAGACTATTTAGCGACGGATAAAACATGGCCACTGTTGCAGCAAAGGCCGGTTGATCATTTTTATTTACTGTCGAGAGCCGCTATTCTGCGTCCTTGGCAGTGTGTGACACTATTACGACGCTTACGAGCACAACGCTATGACCTGGCGGTACAAGTGAGCGGAGGATCAACGAGCGGCTTTATCGTGACCCGGTTAATAGGGGCACGGTACAGCATGGGTTCACGTAAAGGTCACCAGCGCTGGTACAGCATTGAGGCGGAAGGTAAGTCATCACATGCCTACGATGCCATCGTCAACTTGACGCGTCCGCTCGGTGTTGACTGCCGTAACCGGCCATTGCTCCAGCTAACAGAGCAGGAACGCAATCAGGCAATGACGAAAATACATCAGCTTGTCAGCCTTCATAGCGATCATCCATCAGATACAAATTTTATTGCCATCTTCGTAGGTGGGCATCAAAACAAACGCTGGCCGTTGGCATTTTGGCTACTGCTCATTGATGCTATGGAAGCCCAAAAAATACGTCATGTTGTTTTTCTTGGGCCCGAAGAGTTTAGGCTTCTAGCACCTATTAAGCAGCGTTTGAAGTCATCACTTTATGGCAGCTTATGCGCACCGCTTCCTATCCGTCACTTTGCCGCTGTTCTAGTGCGGGCGCGGTTACTCGTGACGCCAGACTCAGGGCCGATGCACTTAGCGGCAGCACTCGATGTCGCCACCATTTCCCTAGTACGACAGAAAAAATCACTCGCCTTCGTACCACGAGAAGCCTATGACACCATTCTTTGGCGCCCAGAGATAAGCACGGTTATAGAAGCTATACGCGCTACTCTTGACGGACAAAACGCAACGGCTCCCGTTCAATCGGCATCGGTAACAAGCCAACCAACACAATGGGCAACACCGCCACCCAGTGCTGACCATTTGTATTCTAGCCCTAAATTAAAGCACATAACTGTTCGTTAAGTTTTGCACTTTATAGTGATCCCTCTATTACGTTATCGAGTGTACTATTTTGCCTATCTCAACGTCGTCAAAACCTAATGGCACGGGCGTTAAACGCATCTTCCGCGCTTCTATAAATGCAGCATCAGGTTTGAAATCTTGCTGGATAAATGAATCTGCCTTTAGACAAGAGGTGATGCTCTGTCTCATCCTCTACCCTTTTGTATTTTTTGTTAATGTCACTTCCGTAGAAAAAGCGTTGCTGTTTTCTTCACTCACCCTTGTAGTGATAGTGGAACTCATTAACTCCGCCATCGAAAGCATTATTGACCGTATTGGACTAGAACATAACGAACTTAGCGGGCGTGCTAAAGACATGGGGGCTGCCGCCGTCATGATGACCATTTTTATGATGATGGGTGTATGGCTATGCGTGCTGCTCTACTAAATGTTTTCAAACCCGTAGCATCCGCATGGCTTTTATTTCTAATCGCCATGTCGGTCTTCAGTATTTTAAAAATAGATTTTACGATAACTGATTTTATATATCGCTTTCAGGGTAATGCCTGGGTGTGGAAAGATACCTTGATTACCCAAGATGTTCTTCACAAAGGCGGTAAATGGCTAAGCTTAGCGATGGGTTTAGTCACACTCCTCCTTTTGATACTAAGCACCGTGGTAACTCGTCTTAAAGCGTATCGCACGCCGCTTTTATATCTTTTTTCCGCAACGCTTCTTTCAACGCTGCTTGTCGCAACGATTAAACACCTAGTGAACATGGAATGCCCTTGGGATTTAGTTCGCTATGGTGGGGCACGCGACTTTATTGGCTTGCTCAGCATACGGCCTTCCTCAATGCCAGCGTCCGCCTGCTTTCCCGCCGGGCATGCCAGCGCAGGGTATACCTGGATAGCCCTCTACTTCTTTTTTGCCGCCATACGGCCCCACTGGCGATGGGCAGGGCTTGCACTGGGCTTAGGGCTTGGCCTTACGTTTGGGATCACTCAACAGTTCCGCGGGGCGCACTTTCTCTCCCATGACCTCTGGACCGTCATGATTTGTTGGACCGTAAGCTTTGTCCTTTCAAGATTCTTATTACCCCCCAGCGTTCATTAATCTTTTCATATAGAGAGCCTTTCAATGCCCCCTTTGCTGTCATTGCCTTCAAAAATTGTAGGCACCGCTTGGCATTATCGCCCCACATTAAGTACGGAGCAGCTTGTCTTATGGGGTGTTGTCATATTCAGTGTTTTTTACAATGTCCCTTTTTGGCAACAAGCCTTTGCTGGCTATGACCCTCTTGCCGTCCAGACGTGGCTAACCTTTGCCAATATGTTTTTGGTGATGACCTGCCTTAACTATTTGATCTTCGTGAGCCTTGCTTTTCGAACGCTGGTAAAACCTTTATTAACCTTGCTGTTTCTGATTGCCGCCTTTGTCAGTTACTTTACCAGTTACTACGGCACCTATTTTGACACCTCCATGCTAGACAATGTGCTTCAAACGGACACTAACGAAGCACAGGAACTTCTCACCGCTGGTTTACTGATTCATTTGGCAATCTTTTTTGGCTTGCCTACCGTCATGATTTGGCGCGTTAAAATCACACCGTCAACCTGGAAGAAGGCAGTGTTGCGTCGCTTAGCTTATTGCCTTGCCAGCACTGCTATATTGCTGTTAGCAATTTTCTTATCTTACCAAGAAGTGTCGTCACTCATGCGCAACAATAAAGAGCTACGCTACTTGGTGACCCCAGGTAATTATATTGTTTCGATGGCGCAGGCCCTTTCGAGCCAACACGCTTCCGCGAATACGGTGCGTTCCCCGGTGGGTGAGGACGCCAGTATCAGTTCACAAGCGGGTGACAAACCCAAACTGCTCGTCATCGTGGTGGGCGAAACGGTACGGGCGGCGAATTGGGGGTTAAATGGTTATGAACGCCAAACCACACCCAAACTTGCCCAGCAGCCTGACGTTATCAATTTTTCTGATGTTTCCTCATGCGGTACAAGCACAGCGGTCTCATTACCCTGCATGTTTTCATTACCAGGGCGTGCCGATTACGCTAAATCGTATGCTCAGCAATATGAATCCTTGCTGGACGTATTAGCCCACGCCGGGTTAGAGGTCACCTGGCTTGATAACCAGTCAGGCTGTAAAGGTGTCTGCGACGGAGTGACGACAGAAGCGCTCTCGCCAGAGAAGTATGCTTCTTTGTGTCAAGATGGGCGATGCTTGGATGAAGCACTGGTTCAAGCCTTGACCACGCAAATTAGCGGTACCTCAGTTGATCAGGTTGTTGTGCTGCATCAGCTAGGCAACCACGGCCCCAGCTATTACCAACGCTACCCTGATGACTACGAACGTTTTGTTCCCGCTTGCACCACCGCTGATTTAGCCAAGTGCTCAAGAGACGACATTACCAACAGCTACGACAATGCCATTCTGTATACCGACACTGTGTTGGATCAGGTGATTGAGATGTTAAAGCGTCAGGAAGACTACGCAACTGCGATGATCTATCTCTCTGATCATGGTGAATCACTGGGCGAAAAGGGGCTTTATTTGCACGGCATTCCCTACGCCATTGCCCCCGACGAACAGACGCATGTGCCTATGGTTTGGTGGCTTTCCAACTCATTTTCAAAGCAGCGAAGACTCGATACGGAGTGCTTACGCCTAGTCTCTGATCAAGCCGCTTCCCACGATAACTTATTTCACAGCGTGCTGGGATTGCTTGGCGTAGCAACGGACGTATATCAGCAGGCAGAAGATATTAGCCAAACGTGCCGGAGCCTCGCCAATTAATGAATGCTTAAGTGATCGTTAAGTATTGCATGTCAAGCTGTTCTCCATTCTGCTCAATTATTCTGGTGTATGCACATGGTTTTATCGCTACTATTGGACTCCAACCAAGGTTTTTGGAGACGGCTGCTACCCAAAAAAAAGGCAACAGCAGGAAGCTTGGTAGGCGGTGTCGATACCTCTATTCTTTTTGCTAAATGGCTTTCCTTTAGAGCCAGCGTTGTTTTAATTACTTTACTAGCGACTCTGCTGTGGCTAACCGGTATTGAAAACATCGAGATCATCATCGGCGTATTAAGTGTAACGTCAAATGGAATATCACAGTTATTTGAACGCTATTTTTCTGTCAGTGTATTGAAAATGGTTGAAAATGATTTGACAGATACGCTAGACGCATTGGGAATTGCAGGAGTTGGAACCTTAATAATTTTATATTTATTAGGGTAGCGCACCTAATAAGTACCCTCAACGCCAACTCCATAAAATAATCATCCTTGGTAGTCCAGTATAAGGCCTGGAGGTGTCTACGAAACCTGGGGCGATTCAGTATCGACTAGCCGTTCTAAATTAGTTATTTAAGCGTGATGAGTCAAACAGCCTCATTGATATTGCACAGCCATCAATCGCTAACACAATCCATTACCTTCTCCGTTCATACAGAAGAGAAAATAACCGCATGTCACAAACAAAAAACCCGCTCCCTGATAAGCATTATATTAAAGAGGATAACGAAGCCTCACATTTAGCTGGGAGCATGATGGCAGTGCCTGACATCTTTTCCGCTTTTTCCAAGTTGCCGTTGAGAGAGCGCATAGAGCAATTCAAGCAACAACTGAGTGAAACTTACCTATTCTTGTTGAATGGTGCCCCTGAGACAAAAGAGCTCTCGGATGAAGCATGCCAGGAGCGCTTTTTGGATGAGTACCAAATTTCCCTAGATCGTTTAAAAGATAATATTAGCGCTACCAAATGCAAAAACATCATTTGCCACTCACTGCCTACTACCCATAGCACTGAGGTTAGCAACCTCTTTCCCGTAGCATTCATGTGGATCGTGTGTGCAGATCTCCTTGAGCAACATGGCTTTCATGAAAATGCTTGGTCATCGTTAATCGAGTTTAAGAATATCGAGCATCAACTTGGACAAGCACTGGCCACAGAAGAGAAGCTGCAGAAAAAAGCTTATTCTCAAAAAGCAGGTGGACAAGCCTATAAAGATTACTCGAACCTGAAATACAGCTTTATTGATTTGCTTAGAAACTCTCCTCCTATAGGGGGTTGGAAAACACTCGAGTCCGCTGCTCACGAACTAGCTGAAAAGGTACTAGCAGAGCATGAGAACAGCGAACATCGAGCAAGATATTCAATTAAAAAGGAAAGAGTAGAGACGAAGCTCAACACTTGGTTAAGAGATGTTAATGGTGAGTGTAGAGCAGCATATGACGAAAATGCCGCTAAACATCGCTGAAACTCATTACGCTTGACGGCTCATCAGCCACTCATCCACTTGATTTTCAAGCCACCCGACAGAGGCTGCGCCTAACCTGATGGGCTTGGGAAAAGTTGCATCGAATCGAGGCGACTTGGGGTTCATTTTTTCATAGATTGATGAGCGGCTGATACTGAGCTTTTGGGTCATTTGCTTCATGCGCAGGACAATGCGATTACGGTGGCTGTGGGTCATGGCTTAACTCCTTTCGGTTGATATGTGAATGATAGAGAGCCGCCACTACCACCGCAATTCGAGATGCTAGCTATGGAAATAATAGCTTTTAATGCTTATTTAAAATAATAAAACCCCTTAATTTCAAATACTTATTAATTATTTATGTTTATGGGAAAGAATACTCACCCTTTAGAAGCACTTTAGAGGTGGGTATTGCATGGCTCACCGCGATGAAAGCTAGCACCAAACCAGACGCTTACTTAAGCAGTACTGAATGGAAGCAAAGTGTCACCGGATAGGCACTTATTGTTCGTCTTATCACACTCTCCTGTGTAATGGTTTTTGACTAGCACCAAAGCAGTGAACCCATTGACCGAGGGGTTTGCTGTGGTACTTGCAGAGATAGCTAGCTACGTACATCACCTCCGCAAAGCTATAGGGATCGTTTCTATGCAGCATGCAGAGGAAATATTTATTGGTACGTCTACCGTGTTTCCACTTTTTCACTATCTCGACAAGCCCTTTATTTTTATATATTGGGAGTTCAAGCGCTTGGCTCCACGCGCGAATAGCCGCATGAATCAAGGTATTGTCTTGGTATCCTCCCCACGCGGACTCCTTACTGCTCCCTAGTTGTTGAAATGCATTCCCATTCAGCAAAATAAGCAAGTGGTAGTGCGGCTTATCGCTGTCTTTTTGCTCTCGGCACCACACATTGCGAAAGTTTGTACTGTGGATCTGTGATTGATGTTTTAGCCTCAATAAGGCTAACTCCTCCTCATAATTATCCAAAAAACGCCGTATATATGTGTTCAATACATGCAAAGTGTTAGGTGGCATATCGTCGGGAAAGCGAAGATCTAGTCGGAAAACGAATGTTTTGTTCTGCATTTCACAGACGTATAGCAGAGCGTCGTAGGTGCTTTCCAAATAGTTTTCGATAAGAGGACCCTGTCGCGTAAGTACTTCACAACCACGGTAGTAGCATTCGTAGAAAAACTTAAGCTTCATATTTTCAGGAACCCGCTTGCGCAGTTTAAGGCTAACAGTTTTCATAGTTGTACCAGGCTATCAATGAGACATGCATACGCAGCGGCTTAAAGGCCGTGAGTAATGGCGTCTTTAAAGGGAGGAACCAGGAAGCGGTGCAACGCTTCTGGGAAGGCGTAATGATTAACAGAAACACCACGCTCATCCTGGCGTGGTTGTGCAATTAACTATGCCGCTATAGCTTCGTTAGTCTAGGTCGTGAAGTTGGTTGGATAGGCTGCTGTTTTATTGAGGAAATCGTCGGCTTGTTGGCCTCCTCTTGGTGGATGGCTTTTCGCTTCTCTACACCCCTTATTTATTCTCTAAATGAACATATATATTACCTATTACCTAAACAGCTAAGTGGAAACAATATGTCCTCAGCCGCTCTGCGCCTAGCTATCGATCTCACGCAAGTGGCTAAAATACCAAAGCAAAAAGTCCATTTTTCTTACTCGAACAATGGCGACCCAACTGGGCGCGCAATGACTCAGAATATGACTCTTCCCAGTAAAACTATTTTTGGATAAGTGTATAACGACAACAGAATTTTCTTTCCCTGAGTATTCTTAACCCTGGGCACGCTAATGTCCTTTTTTAAAAAAAAGGTAAGGCTTACTCCACGTGGCCAGTGACGATTTTACTGGGCAGGCTTTTATGCATTCCCTCCCTCAAAGGTAATCTTACAACCAGCCTGACCGGTTCTTTTAGCCTACCTCCTTAATATGAGTGATGCTGCCGTTTACAGGACACGTGCGCAATCCGCCAGTACCGCATCGGCCAGAACATCGGTGCGCTGGTAATGAAATAGGAAACCTACGCGACATATAGCCGATAGGTCAGCTTGTCCAGTACAGGCGGCCACCGGAACGAGAGCAATTTTAATGCGATGATCTATCTGATTGGCAGCCCAGTGTTACCTTCAGATGAGAAAACCCTACACGTATATAGAACTCTATATAAGCACAGCTTTCAGACTCATAGCTTTTATTTATAACTGCTTGAATTATGTTCATGCAGTAATCTATCCATCGGTGTCCAACCAAGTTTAAATACTTCTTTTACCATCCAGCAACAAATAAAACTCGATATTAAAAAAAGTCATTAGACACATTAATTAAATCTGATAAATTTAAACTTATTGCCTTATGGATTAAATTTAGCGAAAGAGAGGTTTTTTTAAAAGACATCATGGATCAGTTTCTATGCATAACTTTCTGTTCATCACCATGATATAAAACATGCGGAGTAATGATTACTATGAACAGCACGCGCCCCTGCTAATAAAACCAAGGAACCAACCTAATGACATATGATAGTTTTCATTCTCAAGAACATGCTTTGGACGGCATACTTCTTTCCAACCAACCTTCTCACTCCCAACAAGCTGATCAGCCTATTTCCTCTGTAGGTGCATCACTGGGGCATTTAATGCCGTCTATACCCCGCACCAGACGACTACCCAAGCTTTGCAATGCCAATCTCGTCAGGGAAATTATTCACCATTATTATCGACTAGCCATAGACCCCAACGGGGTTAATTTCCTCTTGCCACATTCATCAGGTCCCGTGCTAATAATGGAAGCAGAGATGATTGCACCGATCATCAAAAAAATTGTTGCTGAAAGCAGTAATCGTGATGTTTCTGACAAAAACATCCAAAATGCACTAGATATTATTCGCTTCAATCAAGCTGATTTTCGAACTATCGGCAACGGCCGAACTTGGCTGGGTGAAAGCAACGAACGCTTTATTGAACTAGGTGGCGAGGTGATGATGTTCCCCTCGGGGCATGAATCAATGGTTCGCCCCCAACAACACTATCCTTACTGGCAGCCCATCAATAGTCGCCCCTACAGCGAGTTACACACGCATGGGCGCAGTGCAGACCTGAACGTCATGGAGACTTACGTGGCGCTACCAAAGGATCGAGAGCTGTTAATTTACACATATATGGTGTTGTGCCTAATGCCAGAACGACAACAATTAGCTTTAGAGCTCACGGGAGAGCCTAAAAGTGGCATGTCACTACTTCAACGCATCATCAAAAACTTAGTTGATCCAGTGATTAAGGAAACTGCAATACGTGATATACCCACAACTGTGAAAAAAGTAAACCGGCTTGCTTGGCAGCATCAAGTCATTAGCCTAGAAAACGTTGAAGCGCCTTTGAGTGCAGTAGTACAGCGTCGCTTGTTTGAGTTGCTCTGTACCACTCAACTAGAATGGAGAGCAAACGACGGTAATGAGACTACATCCAGTTTGGATGTGTCACGCCCTTGCGTTCTAAGCAGTTTAGAACCAGTTATTTGTCATGATGAATTAGCTGAGCTCACTTTGAGTCTAGAGATGCCGTCCCCCTCTATTGCTAAACCACGTGAGACTTACCGGATAAAAACTCGTCATGAAAACCTGACACCGATGGATCAGACTTGCGCTTTCAGCGCACTGCTTACACTGCTTGGCAAGGCACATGCCAATATTGACCAAGTGAGATTAGAACGAGAAGTGCCGGGCAACTGGCAAGACTTCTGCCGAATTGGAATGATTGTTTCCGATAGTTTGGTCGGGAACTCAGAAGGCTTCTGGACACAGTATCAGGCGTATCGTAGTGATCGGCTCTGCGAGATGACCGAAGAGGAACCGGTTGCTCAAGCTCTCATTAAATATCTTAAAATCGAGGCCATCACGGAAGCCGTTGAAAAACCAACGGGAGTGTGGCTCGCCATTTTGACAAAATATCGGCCGAGTTGCACTTTGGGTAGCCAATGGCCGCGTGAGCCCCGTGGCCTTGGCGCAGCGTTCAAGCGAGCTGCCTCACTGCTCAATGCCCAAGGGATAATCTGCTATAGCAACGGTAAACGTGGCTCGAAGCGCCACTGGGTGATCGGACCCACCCCCTCTCCCCACAGTATTTCTGTGAGCAATGGACAAACATCAGGCAGCGAGCATTCGGTGCTAGGCTGTGAGGAAAGGGATTTCTTATGAATGTTATTCAACTTTTTTATAAGTCCCTCGAAGACACAGCACGTTGCCCAATGCACTATTGACGTGCCTTACAACGCGAAGTTCTTGATGGAGTATCCACGACAAGACGACGTTCGCTGCCAAGAATTTCGTAAATTGCCAACCTATATGGTGTTTTTATGATTTTTTTGCTCTCAACGTCGTGACGTCGTGCTTAAGGGTCCATCCTTACGGCACTTTGGTCACACCGATGTTTTCTTCATCAACTTTATCAATAGTTTAATTTGTTTAGCATGGCAAAAATATAAACCGATGCTTGATCTACTTAACGACCAGAAGCTCGTTCCACTGTGTGGTGTACCGCGGCGTACGTCGTTCACTGCGCAGCGCCCATGCATTGCCTTTACGGGGTAGACCAAGCTGTACCGTTCCTTTACCTAGTTCACGATTGAGCTTATCCATCGTCGCCATCAGCCGTTCACTGCGTTTAGCCTCTTCGTCGGTTTGCGGGGTTTCAGTGAGGGTAAGCTGTCGGTTGGCCTTAGGTGAAAGGTCGAGCAGCATCAGACCTGCTTTATGGTAGGCGTAGCCCTTGCGCCAGAGACGGCGTAGGCCTTGTACCGCTGAGGCGATGATATCGCGGCTATCATCGGTGGGCCTCTCTAGAGAGACAACCACACGTTGTTGATATTGCGGTAAGTCAGTACGGAATGGGTTGGTTCGCAAAAACACCATCACGGCACTGGTTACACTTTGCTGTTTGCGCAGCTTTTCTGCTGCCCTCGCGGCGTGATGCCTTAAGGCTTCGCGTAAGTCATGGGGGTTGCCGGTAAGCCTGCCGAATGAACGCGACACCATGATTTGTTTTTTAGGTAGACTCATGTCATCAAGCTGGATGGCGGATTGCCCGCGTAGCTCCCATACGATGCGTTCCTGAACCACACTAAAGCGCTGCCTAATACGCTTAGCGTCTGCCTCACGCAGATCCCATGCGGTATCAATACCCATTACGCTTAATCGTTCACCGGTACGGCGTGCCACGCCCCACAGCTCGGTTACCGGCAACTGTTTTAGCAATGCTTTGGTCGCTTCACTATCAGCGGTTAGCTTACATACGCCATGCTGCTTGTAGGCAGGATGTTTTTTAGCCGCTTGATTCGCCACTTTGGCGAGTACGCGGGTAGGTGCAAACCCCACGCACACGGGAATGCCCGTCCACTGTCGAACGGTATCGCGCATGGCTTGGCCCCGCGCCTCCAGCGAATCTGGGTCAAAGCCCTGAAACCCGACAAAGCTTTCATCAATGGAGTACACCTCCACATGGGGCGAAAACTCGCCTAGCACCTCAGTTACCCGCTGGGACATATCGCCGTATAACGCATAGTTACTGGATAGCAGCACAGCCTGGCGACGAATCGCGGGCGGTAACAAGTGCATGGCCGTCCCCATCTCAACACCCAGGGCTTTGAGTTCGTTGCTACGGGCAACGACGCAACCATCGTTATTCGACAGCACCCCTACCGGACGCCCTTCCAGCATTGGATCAAAAACGCGCTCGCAACTGACATAAAAGTTGTTGCAGTCAACGAGTGCAATCACGGCAGTGCCCTCAGCAGATTGTGAATCACGTCGGTCACTACACCCCATACTTGGGATTCGCGTCCATCAAGGGGAATCGGCTTAAAATTGGGGTTGCTTGCTTTGAGGTAGGTACGCTGACCAACGCGCTCCAGACGCTTAACAGTCATTTCCCCATCTACGCAGATCACCACAATCCGACCAGGCAGCGCTTCCAGGCTGCGATCCACCACCAATAAGTCCCCAGGGTGGATGCTGTCTCCGATCATTGAATAACCTTCGGCACGAGCAAAATAGGTCGAGGCTGGGCGTTTAACGACGTAGCGGTGCAGATCTAGCTCGGTATCCAAGTGATCATCGGCGGGCGAAGGAAATCCCGCGCGCACGGCGGTTGAATAGAGCGGCAAGGGTAGTGACGAGGCCATGGTGTCTGCGCGGCCCAGGAGTGAAACGTTCGATGACATAATAGGCTACCTATTTTACTGTATATATGAACAGTATCAGTAAAGGAGTTTCATGAAGCAAGCACTCAAAGGTCAAAGCCAAAAAATTACAGACCTATATCACTCCTATGAATCCTGCACACGGGATCACTTTGACACCTATAGGAGTGTTGTTTATGTCCCCGCCTTGCCTGCGCTGTGCAGCCCCATGCACGCTTAACTTTGAAACCGCCCAACGTATCGGCACCGTTGGCGGCAGCCTTGTCGGCGCTGCCATTGGCGCGTGGCGCGAGTCCTATACCCTAACGTCCCCTTTATCGATGGCCTCAACCCGCTTCCCGTTAGCCAAACTGCCCACTGCCGTGATGGGTGCTGTGTTCGGTAGTCAGGCAGGCTCGCGCGTCGCAACCCAATTTTTCACCCAGAAATTGCCACTCGGTGAAGGAGTTTCCTGGCTATGCATATCGTGTGGTCATGCCTTCCGGCAATTACCCCACTCCTACACTTCACCTCGTTAATTCGTCACCATTAATCGACTTACCCCTAACTTTCCAACCATAAAGCGCTGGCGATTTTCGTCAGCGTTTTTTTATTGCTAGGAGTTTTCATCATGGCTCATCTCGTTGAACAAATGGCTTACGTCGGCGCTACCCCTTGGCACGGCCTGGGACAGCAGCTATCCCGTCAACAACCGTTAGAGGTCTGGCAGCAACAGGCCGGAATGAACTGGCACATTGAAGAAGCCCCGGTGCGCTTTATTGCCGAGGGTGCCAGTCACTTGGGCAGCATTCACTCGTTCCCTGAACAGAAAGTGCTCTACCGCTCGGATACCAAGGCACCGTTATCGGTGGTATCACAGCGTTATAAGGTGGTGCAGCCCGAGGAGATTCTGGAGTTTTACCGCGACCTCACCGAGTACGCTGGATACGAGCAGGAAACCGCTGGGGTACTGAAAGGCGGGCGTAAGTTCTGGGCCTTGGCGCGCAGTGGTTTAAGCACCTCCCTGAAAGGCCAGGATGAGGTCAACGACTACCTACTATTGGCAACCTCCTGTGACGGCACGCTGGCCACCATGGCGACACCCACCACGGTGCGGGTGGTGTGTAACAACACGCTGCAGATTGCGGTGGATGGCACGTCGCAGGCAGTGAAGGTACCCCACCGGTCGGAGTTCGATCCACGTGCGTTAAAAAGCCAACTAGGTATTTCTGTTTCCCAGTGGAATGACTTCATGTACCGCATGAAGGCCCTGGCAGAACGTAAGATCGATCATCGCGAGGCGCAGCAGTATTTCCAGTCAGTGCTCTGCGGTATCGATAAGCCAATCGAAGATCCTTCCAAGCTGCCTAACTATCGGGCGCTCAACAAGGTACAGAAGCTTTACCACGGCGAAGGCCGCGGCTCCCACCTCGACACGGCCAAAGACACTGCCTGGGGTCTGCTCAATGCCGTGACCGAGTACGTGGATCACGACAAGCGGGCTCGCAGCAACGATACCCGTCTGGATTCCGCGTGGTTTGGCCAAGGGGCGCAGCTGAAGCAAGAGGCGCTACAAACGGCCCTTGCCCTGGTGAGCTGACATGCTGTTTCTGATCATTCTAATGCTGATTTTCCTGGTTTTTGTCTTACCCCTCATTGGATAGCGCGATAAGCCCAGCCACTAACAGGCTGGGCTTTTTGCTTTTACGTGGAGCACATCATGGCCTCTCTTAGCCCCGATTTAGATATCGCCTTAACCCAACTGACCGAACGACTGCTCACCCAGGATCAAACCTATGCCGAAACCTACGTGATGGCAAAAGGACAGCTGTATCGCACCGAGCTGCACCTATGCCCCGTTCCCCCGCACGAACTTCCCGCCGATCTTTAACCCCTATTGAAGGAGCCTTGTCATGGCCACCAAAGCTAATGTGGTAAATCACGAGACGTCTGCATCCTCTTTACAAGCTGTTCCTGGAGCATCCCCGCCACACCTTGCGGAAAGTACGGCCATCATCCAGGTGATAGAACGTGCGGCACTCAACCCGGACGTCGACATCGATAAGATGGAACGCTTGCTACAGATGCAGGAACGGGTAATGGATCGCCAGGCCATGATGGCCTATAGCGCTGCCATGGCGGCGATGCAGACCGAACTGCCCAGCATTGAAGAGCGCGGGCAAACCAACAACGGCTGCTACGCCACGCTGGAAGATATCGTCGATACCGTGCGCCCCATCATGCAGAAACACGGCTTTGCGGTGAGCTTTCGTATTCAGACGCAGGAGCGTGGTATTGAGGTGACCGGTGTGCTGATGCATAAGGATGGCCACCGTGAAGAAACCAGCATGTTGCTACCTGCCGACATAAGCGGCAACAAGAACGCGGTGCAGGCGTTTGGCTCTTCCACCAGCTACGGCAAGCGCTACGTACTCTGCGCCCTACTCAACATCACCACAAGGGGCCAGGATGACAATGGCAAGACCAGTACCAAAGTGGGTATCAAGCTAGTAACGCCCTTTCAGGCCGGACAGATCCAGCGACTGATTAGCCAGTGCCCCGCCACGACCCAGGAATGGTTCAGTGGTAAATACGGTTCAGCCGTGCAAGTACCTCAGACTGACTTCGACAAGCTACGCGCCTCACTCTCTAAACGGGCGGTTAAGTAATCCACGCTCTACCCCTTATGACAGGAGTCTTTAATGCAACTGCTTACTATGGAGCAAGGCACCCCAGAGTGGCTGGCGGCGCGGCTAGGTCGCGTCACCATGTCGGAGCTAAAGGTCGTGCTGGTGAAGGGTAAAGGCCCAGGCGGGTTGAGTACCGGGGCGATTACTTACATGCACCAGTTAATCGGTGAACGCATTACCGGGGAGCTGGCCGAGCCGTTTCAAGGTAACGCGCATACTCGACGAGGCCATGAGTTGGAAGGCTTGGCACGTGCGCTTTATTGCGATGCCACAGGCGAACCCCAGCCCCAGGAAGTGGGCTTGATCCTTAACCATGGCGTGGGCTACTCGCCCGACAGCCTAGTAGACGCTAACGGTCTGTTAGAAATCAAAACAAAGCTACCTAAGTTCCAGATTGAGGTACTGCTCAGCGGCGAAATACCTGATGAGCACGTGCCCCAATGCCAGGGCGGGCTATGGGTCAGCGAACGGGAATGGATCGACTTTGTGAGCTATTGGCCAGGTATGCCGCTGTTTATCAAACGTGCCTACCGTGACGACATTATGATCCGCACCATTGCCGAGCGGGTAGAACGATTCCATGAGGAGATGGAACGTCGCATAAACCAAGTGATGGCTGCGTGACGCGACGATTCCATAGATACACCAACCGATCATTAACGACATAGACGCCGGGGCCACCACCCCGGCGTTTTTTATTTTTTGGAGACAACCATGACACACGCCAAACTCAAAGCTGGGGAAGTGGCTGGTACCTATCACGTTACCTCGCCAGTGACTGAAAACGATATCATCACCATGGCCAAGCGCTTCGCAAGACGCAAACTCGCTAAAGGCCGCAAGATCACGCAGCCTTCCCAGGCGTTTGAGCACCTGCAGTTACTGCTTCAAGATTACGAGCACGACGTGTTTAGCGTGCTGTTCCTCGATAGTCAGCATCGCGTTATCCGTTTTGAAGAGCTATTACGTGGAACCATCGACGCGGCCAGCGTCTACCCACGTGAAGTACTAAAAGCCGCCCTTACCTACGACGCTGCGGCCGTTATCCTCGTGCACAACCACCCAAGCGGAGATCCCGAACCCAGTGAGGCCGATAGGCGTATTATTGATCGCCTAAAGGAAGCCTTGGGACTGATGGATATACGTGTGATTGATCACGTGGTCGTGGGAAGTGATGGGTGTAAGTCGTTTTCGGAAATGGGGTATTTATAGGCAACTGTTGGGATAAAATGGAACTGCCCAACGAGGCAGCTCTCGTAATCAGGCAAGCTTTATTTTTTGGTTAAGAGGGCAAACAGCCAAGAGCAGACTATCAGGTAGTACCAATATAACTTCCGGCTCAGCGGCTGACAAAATGGCACTGATTTTGCTAGAGCAAAAGCTGTGACGCTTTTGGCAGTTCGACAGCAGCCGATTTGATATCAATTAGTATATAGCGTCTCGGCCCTTTTCGGTGAGGAAAGCCTTATCATCTTTTTCTTCAAAATAGCCTTCTGAGATGAGTGTGTTGAGTGCTGGCTGCAACGCCTCTCGCTGTTTCGGATTAAAGCTCAAGGTTCTGTGCAACAAAACCCTTATTGGCAGAACATGCCCTGTATCTAGCCTCAAATCAGCAGCGAGAGAAAGAATATAGCTCTTCATTTCGTCTTCAGGAGATAAATCAGCTTCCCTTATATTTTGTTTCATGTCAGATATTTTCATTATTTCTCCTTACGGTATTTTAGTTGAGCATATAACGCTAAGGTTATGGGCGGCTTTGGAGCAGGGCCAAAGACGGCGCGTAGCGATCAGGCTGACCGCCAAATTATGGTTCAGACTGCTGTATAGTTCATGTAACGCATCACAAAAGTAACCAATAGGCTTAAAAATCCCAATCCTGCTAACGGCCCCTTTTCTGTGCTCGTTAAGACCATTGTTATCCCCCTAAATACTCCTCCTAATCCCAGAGGAACCAGCAACGGAAATACTATGTTCATTAGCGTTATTAAACCTCCAGCGACAAGCATCAAATACACTAACCCGGTGACAAGGATAGCCTCAGCGCGCCACTCACCGTTAATCGAGGAGCCAAATCTGAGCACGAAGTAAGCAAGTCCGAAAGCGATAAATGAGGCAATGATTTTTGGAAGGCTCACTTTCAAAAAAACTAGTGCCCCCGATAGGTCTTCATCGACTCTTCCTTGAACACCAGAAAAATACTCGCTTAGTACACCATTCATGTGCTCGCGCCACGACTTTGGTGTGAAATAATCCCACCCCATCATTACTCCCGCAGCTATTTGAAAATACAGAATTGTCAGCTCTTCAAACGGCACTTAAGCTCTCCTTCAAATATAACGCTACACATAAAGCCTATCGAAATGCGCGTAACGATTCTTTTCTTATATATATGATTGTTAAGTTTAATTTACTATGCCCTTGAATTGCCCTTCAAGACGCCAAACTGTTGATTCGTGATCTTCGAATTTACCACCAACTTCTAATCCGGTCTTACTAATAGCTACCTTTAAGCCAGCATTGACGCCAAAATCATCTTCGTAGGATACAGACAGGGAAAAATCCTGGAGACCATAATTTATTCGGCCTTTGGCGATAGACTGCCAAGTTGGTTCATGTTCATACCAAACCAAATCGTCAGGGATCGATGGTGTTACAGTTCCTGATAGCCTAGCTTCAAAAAGTAGTCTTGAGCCAGAATTTGATGATGACGAAGCTTCAGCACTTACATTACTTTCAGCTTCCCCTAGTGGGACTGAAATACGGCTAGAGAAATCTCTTGACCAACCGTTAACGTGCTCAACGCGAATTGAAGTTGCTCCTAAGCTCATAAGCAAATTAATTGCTTCACAAAACTTATGTTCAAAAGTTACGCGGTGAAAATCAGCCAAAGTGTAATAAACATTAGGCAATGCGGGATGCCCTATGTACAGGACACCATCACGAGGATGGCCCGGTGGAAATGATAGTAATTTTGCCGTCGTACTTCCAACCGGTAACACTAAAAGACCATTATCTCGTGCACGCCCCCATGCCTTTATAGCCTCGCGAGTTACTTCTGCTATAGTTCTACCTAATGGAAGAGGAATAACATCAAAAACGATCGCTTCAGTAATTTTTTTCCAATCAAGACCATCTTGACGAACTTGAACAGCTTTTCGTTCCTCCTGCTTCGCTGCTTCCACAATCACATCGTCAGTAACAACAATCAATTGTCTGCTCGAATAAGGCAGCTCCAAGAAGCAAGAAGAACTGTACTCAATGTGACTCATTTTTATGAGCTCCTATTATGTTTAATGCTCAACTTAGCGGCACCCTTGCAATGGAGGCGAAGCTGCAATGTAAAGGGCGTCTACGGGCCATCGGCCGCGTACTACAGCGACTTGTTACACATTGCTAAGAATAATGAATTTATCTTTTCCAGTAAAAATAGAGCGCCTCATAAATATGGGTATCCGGATTATCTGGTTGGTATGCGAGAGAGAAAGGTGGCCGACAAACTCAACCCACAACGGATTAGCTGGTTGATGGCTCGCTCAGTACGCTCACTTGCTAGAGAGCAGATACTTCACCAANTGGCATCGTTTCGAGACACCCCGCTGCCTGGGGATCGACGAGCTGTACCTGAACCGCCGCTACCGCTGCATCCTGACCAACCTGGAGGAGCGTACCCTACTGGACCTGCTGCCCGGTCGCCAGCAGGACGCGGTGACGAGGCGCCTCATGAGCATGACCGAGCGCCACCAGGTCGAGATCGTCAGCATGGATATGTGGAAACCCTACCGCCGTGCTGTCCAGGCGGTGCTGCCGCAGGCTCGCATTGTGGTCGATAAGTTCCACGTCGTGCGAATGGCCAACGAGGCCTTGGAAAAGGTCCGCAAGGGGCTCAGGAAAAAGCTGACGTCCAACCAGCGCCGAACCCTCAAGGGTGACCGGAAGATCCTGCTGAAGCGCGCTCACGATGTCTCAGATCGCGAACGGCTCATCATGGAGACCTGGACAGGGGCATTCCCCCAGCTCTTGGCGGCCTACGAGCACAAGGAGCGGTTCTTCCACATCTGGGACGCCACAACCCGGCGTGACGCCGAGAAGGCGCTGACTGCCTGGATTGACGACATCCCACAGGGGCAAAAGGAGGTCTGGAAAGATCTCGTCAGTGCTATCAGTGGCTGGCATGAGGAGATGCTGACCTACTTCGAGACCGACATCCCGATCACCAACGCCTTCACGGAGTCAATCAACCGGCTGGCCAAGGATAAGAACCGCGATGGCCGTGGCTACTCATTCGAGGTGATGCGGGCCCGGATGCTCTACACCACCAAGCACAAGAAGAAGGTGCCGCAGACCAAGGAATCCCCCTTCCTGGGCAAGGCCACCATGACCTACAGCATGGGTCTTCCCGAGCCTGAGAAAAACTACGGCGTCGATCTATCAACCTTCTGGAAGAGTTAAGGGTTCGAAGGAGCAAGGGGCTCCATCTACCACTTAATCCGGATACCCATAAATATCTCGTTGACCATCCATAGTTCTACTACGCCTTGAGATATAGCTCGATGTCTTCGAGTTGATCTTTGAATACGAAACACATGAGACCACAATTTTCGAGGCCGATATCTCGCTGATCTTGTTTTCCTTATTCAGATCAATCCCATCTTCTACCACGAAGCATGCCTTATCTGACGTAAGCATCTCCATTTCGGCTGAAATCCAAAGCCAAATGTCACAAGACATGCTGGGCAGGTTGTTGATCCCCACCTTAATGGCTACGATCCAAGCTCCATTCCTGAACAACCTAACTGGTAGAGCGCTTTAAATTTTATTTGCCTAATAGTATATTTTTGCTATAACAAACCACTCATTTACCAATGAGTGGTATTTGACTAATTTTTTATATCAGTAAAGCGTTTAGAGTGTGAAGTTCTTACCTCTGTGAACAAGCAAAATGTTCACACACTAGGTCTAGTGTATTAACCCAAAATTTCCATAGTTTCATCAATGTAATCTTCGAATTCACCGTTGTATTTTTCAAGAAATGATCTTTTTTTAGTATTATTTCCAATGCAAATTAGTTTTGCATTTTTATTGAAGTGCTTTTCGTTATATGTCGCAGCTGAGTTAGCATTGCTTTTAGAATCCGCTATAGAAACTATTAGCTGCTGATCCACTGAAGCATTATTCTTAATAAAACTAAGTATCTCATTCTTACTTTCATCTTCAAAGTCACCTTCGAATATAGCGTCAAGAACAAAAGGAAATACGTGTATGTATTCAGTTTTCTTTATCATCTCAACAAATGAAAAATTGTAAGCAAGGAGAGTTTTAAGAAGCTCCACACCTTGCCTAGGAAAAGCAGGAATGTCATACAACAAATAGAAACATTCATCTTCAAATGGTTTTATTTTTAACTCTGAAACATGCTTTTCAAATATAGACTTAAAGGTGTAACTAGCACTACGCCTTTCTCTTTTAACGATCTCGTCAGTCTTGAATTTGCTGAGCTTACCTTCAACTTCATATATTTTTGATGTGATTTCGCCTAGCCTTCTCTCCAATTGTACAGATAGTTTGACGCTTACTTTGTTATTTAACCATGATTCCAGCGTGACATTATCCACTTTGTATTCTAAAAGCTCATAGTATTCTTTTTCAACGACTTTTTTCTTCTCATTAATTTCATTGATTACAGAGTTTAGCATTCCCTGTGAATCTTTAAGATTTCTAATGTTTCTGCTTAACTCTTCAAGTTGTTGATCTGTGTCATTTAAGTCCTGAAGATAACTATACGTATCTTCTACGGAATGAGATAAATGTTGAGAACATGTTGGGCACTTTGTATCAGCTAAAATATCATTGCTTAAGCTTCGCTTGACTCTACGTAGAACCTTTCTGCTTTCTTCTAACAGTGTTATTTTGTTGCATAAAGAAAGATATTCTTTTTCTAACTCTATTAACTTTGACTTGTTTTCTTTGTAAGGCTTTATATATTCGTTAGTTTTTTCTGCAAACACTTCGTCCTTCATCTTAGCAAGTTTCAGCTTCTTATCATTTTGCTCTATCTTATGAAGAAGTCTAGATTCTGCTTCTAGATCCTTCTTTTCTTTTTCGAGTTGACTTTTCTCTAGGCGATCATAATTATTCCTTATGCCAAGGAAGTAATCAAAGAAATCGTTCTTGAAATTTTTAACGAAATCCAAACCTCTAAATGATTTATGCCGATAAACCCAGCCAACATCTTGCGCTATGTAGTAAGGTAAAAACATTGCTTCAAGTGAAGCTGGTTTGTACTCGTTGTCATATTCTAAATGCAGTGTAAAACCAAACAATTCAGACAAGAACGCTTTTAACTTTATGTGCTCTCTAGATCTGTTGCCGCCGATACCTATAAACTTAATAGGTGGCCTTTTCGCCACTTTTATAGAAACAATTTCATCATCTCTCACAATGGAAACTTTTTTTGAGCTAGAATTGTAGATGGTGAAGTCGAGTCTAAAAATCACACCTTCATTAAGAATCTCTGCAAGCTTTCTCTTTTCATCATTTATGCCAAATGTATAGAGAATCGCCTGTATAAAAGTACTTTTACCAGATGTATTCTTTCCATGAACTATATTGATACCTTCGGCGAATATAGTGTTGAAATATTTCTTTCCCTTGCTGCTATAAGCAAAGAAATTGTTATATTTTACTGAAACGGTCAATTTTTAATCATCCATTTTATTAATTGCTTCAAAGTAAGCAGCATACATCGTTGCTTTTAATGTTTGATCGTCCAAGCTTGATCTAATTTCATTATTAAATTTTTCAACTAGCTCTTCTATGCAGCCGTCTTCGCTAAAACCGTTACATTGAAGATAGTTTAACTTTACAAAATTTAGGATTTTCTGATGTTCAGCTTCATCCTTGCTTTTAAATAGATCAAAAGCCAAAATAAATTTCATTTCAAATGTTTCACGTTCGAATGGTTTAATCCCTAGCTTTTGACCAACTTCTCTTTTATGATCACGCCAGAATTGAAAGGCTTTAGATTTTGTTGTAATTATCTTTATGGCATTATTTATATCTTTGCTTTGTATCTGTTTTGTTTTATCAGAAAGTCTAGCAATGCTTTTTTGATTGTAAGTCAGTTCGATATCCTTAAAAAGCCTGAATATGGATTCTAATGCCGCCTTGGAATCACTAACTTTCCGATCAAAAATATCTTCAATTTTGCTTCTTAATTGATTCTCTTGTTCTTTATTTGTTCTATTAAAGTCTATGTACAAGAACTTCAAATTCTCTAGCTGTTCAAACAATTTGTCGTTATTATACGACTCATGTAATTCAAGCTTGGTAGTTATAGCGTTTTGTATAACTGGGTCTAACTCACCATAAATGACTTCAGAGTTCTCCTCGTTTACAGCATGAGCATAAGTTCTAGTTTGTTTTTTATTGTCAACGAAGCTATTTACTTTCTTTTCGAGTTGTATGTTTGTATTTGATGAGAAGTACAGGTCATGGCTATAGCTGCAACATTTTGGATATTCATCTATAATGAGCGATTTACCGACTTGGAGTATCTTGACTATTATCTCGGCAAGTTCGACACCGATTTTCCAACTACCATTGGATTTCTTTTTTGATTGATAGGTTTCTACTTTGACTGCTTTCCCATGGTCATCAAGATAGCAAAACAGTATGTCCTCCAAATGCTCAAGAGATAGGAAGTACTTCGCTCCATCAAATTTGCTTTGGTAGTTATCAAGTATAATGAAAAGAGCCATGTTTCTCTGCAAAGCAAAGCCTTGTTGTGCTCTAACTCCTGCATTTACGCTTTGATCAACCAACACCATTTCCTTGTTTTTTGCTTTAATTAATTACAATTAGTAGTTTATTCATAACACATATGATAAAAAATTTCAATAATTTCTTCTAGTATATGATGCTTAGTGGATGAGTGCCATTACTTACCGGAGTTAAGCAGTTAACATGCCAAAATTCCCTGCGCTGGTTAAGGCAACAGGGGTGAAGGCTGCTGCTTTTGGATCCTCACCACGCTGCTGTGCCACCACCGCGTATTTAATTTAAAAGCCACACTCTCAGGCTGCCTTTAAGACGAGCACCGAGTCCGCAGGATACTGCAAAAAGCACCTAGCCCCACAGATCGAGAAAGCTAAGCGCCCAGTGTGACGGTTGTTTGTGATGCCTATGGAATCGGCTGAAGCCAACGATTCTGTTAACCTCAGTCAGACTGACTTCAGAGGCTGAAAGTAGATGCACTTTTGCGTTAACAGTTTATTAGTGCGCATGCGTGTTTTTCTGGCAACCAAAACCCTAACAATTTACCTATAATGCTATGAAATTTATAAAAAAAATATCGACTTTGCGATACCCTTGCCGAAAAGGCGCACGCACATTAACATTGTCACTACCCTTTCAAAGTTGCGTATAAGCACAAAATACTTCCCTGTAAATCATTGTTTTAATTAAATTAACAAGATCATTTTTCAGAAATATGAACACTCAACTTACAAACCCAAGTAGAAAATCGCGCATTGTGTGCTTGAGGCTGCCGTAAAAACGTGGCTAATTCTTAAGTCTATTTTGGCTAAAAATCAGATGTATAGAAAACTCACAATTCTTAAGATGACATTAGCGTAGTCGGCAGCCCCTGTCACCCAGCATTTGTAGGTTTAAAGCTTACGTGGAACATATAGTCTTAGGTCTGGACTGGGTAATGAGGTTGCAGAAGCTTAGATAGATGGATGAACTGTCCAAAGGCATCCCGTGCGTTACGAAGGGAGCCGATACACAAGTATGGGCTGAAGTATGGGCTGCTTAAAATAAAGACACAAAAAAGCCGCTGAAATCAGCGGCTTAATCTATATTCTTGGCGGAGGGGGAGGGATTCGAACCCTCGAAGCCTTGCGGCTTACACACTTTCCAGGCGTGCTCCTTCGACCACTCGGACACCCCTCCGCGTTTTGGCGCTGTTGAAAGGCTGAACCTTTCGCGACAGAACGGCACATATACTATTGGCTAAGCCTCGAAATAGCAAGCCTTTTCCGGCTGACGAACCTTTAGGTTAGTGGCATACCCCGGTTATCGTTCAGACAATACAGCGTAGCTGCCGTTGGCTTCCAGGCAGAGCGTCTCGCCACAATAGAGCTGCTGGGTTAGCGCTATGCGGCCTTTTCCTCGCTCAGCGAGCTTGTTGGCAAGCTGAGTAGGGCCTTCTGACACGGCTGGCGTACATACCAAGCGGTAGTCACTTGTTACCGGCGCCAGAAAACGCTGACGGGCCTCAGCAACGACGACATCGCGCGCAATGCCCCGCTCACGTAGCCATAGCGTTACCCAGCACCAGCCTTGTAGCGTCGTCTGCGCCGTCAGTGCACCACCAAAGCCCGTGCCCTTATCGTTAAGGTTGGGCTCCAGCGCTAACTGCCAGGCTAGTGAATCACCCTGACGCGTCATTTCGCTAATACCTAACGCGCCCACCATGGGTATGGCATCGCTCAGCCACTGCTGAAAAACGGCCAGATTTTCCGGCTGGCCTTTTGGCAATGGCAATCGTGGATGAGGGATGCCTGGCTGACGAGGGAGACTCATCGCTAGTCCCAACGCTCCACGAAGTCAGCAACATCATGCTGTGGTACCGGTTTATGGCGCCCCCCCAGGGTGCCCAGGTAGATAAACGCGACGACTTCGTCATCTTCATCCAGATTCAGCCCTTTGCGAACTACGGGGTCGAAAGCGTACTTGCCGCTGCGCCACATTGCCCCCAACCCCAAGGCGTGGGCGGCTAGCAGTATGCCGTGGGCGGCGCACCCGGCGGAGATCACCTGCTCCATTTTGGGTACTTTTTCAAGTTTGGGCGTGACCTTGGCGATCACGGCGATAATCATCGGCGCCCGCAGCGGCTTTTTGCGCGCAGAGTTGAGCGTTTCGTCATCGGCGCTAGGATCCTCCTGAAACTCCGCCTCGGCGAATAGCTCGCCCAAGCGCTCTCGCCCTTCCCCGCTAAACTCGATAAAGCGCCAGGGGCGCAGCTCTTTATGATCCGGGGCACGTAGCGCGGCCTGATAAATGGCACTGAGCTGTTCGCCGCTGGGCGCTGGCTCCATCAGCTTGCCCATTGAGCTACGCTCGTGAAGCAGCGTGAGTGCGTCCATTGATGACTCCAAGTCCAATTGTGTGAGGCTACTTTAGCACCGTCATTTATAGCATTGTTATTTATAACATTGCCGCTTACTGCCTTGCTAGGCGCAGTGGCGTGGGGGGCGTTAACCCTGGGGTTGCGCGCCAGGGACTGATATCCAATCCGCCGCGCCGCACATAGCGCGCCAGTACCAGCAGCTGCGTAGGCTTTGCCTGGGCCATTAAATCGCAGAAGATATGCTCAACGCAGTGCTCGTGAAAATCCTGGTGCTGGCGAAATCCAATCAGGTAACGCAGCAGCCCTTCGCGGTCTATTTTCGGGCCTTTATAACGAATCAGCACGCTGCCCCAGTCTGGCTGACCGGTAACGGGGCAGTTGGATTTCAGCAGATGGGAGTAGAGTGTCTCCTCGACAATCTCCTCCCCTACCGACAGGTGATCACTGCTAGGCGTATAGTCGCTTACTGCGATATCTAAATCGTCCAAGCATTCGCCCGGTAAGTGCTGTGGCGAAAGCTCTGGCGCATCCACATCAAACAGCTCGACACTCACTTCAGCCCCCGCCGCTAAGGAGAGGTCATTGGCCAGCGTTTCCATCACTTCCTGACGACTATAGAAACGGGTTTGGTTGAAGCTATTGAGGTAGAGCTTCCAGGATTTGGACTCAATCAGATTAGGTGAGGCTGCTGGCAAGCGAAAGCGCGCCACGGCCACAATAGGCTTACCGCGGCTGTTCAGCCAGGAGACTTCAAAGGCGTGCCACTCATCTTCCCCCACAAACGGCAGAGCCCCCTCTTCGATCCCCAGCGGCACTCGATTAGCCGCACGGGGAATAGGATATAACAGGCCCGCGTCATACTGCTCAGGGTAAGCGGAATCGCGCCCTAACGGCGCGTGCGCTAAAGTGTCTGGGCGATGTGCCATTGTATAAAGCTCTCTCTTCTCAATCGGATTGATGCGTCTAGCTGCGAATACCTTTGCCGCGTTCCAGCATCGCCAGTGCAATGCCAAACAGCACAATGATAAAGGCAAAAATGGCAGCGAGCGCCCAGCCAACGGGAATATCCGAAACACCTAAGAAGCCATAACGGAAAACGTTGACCATGTACAAAATTGGATTGAGCATGGAAACGCCCTGCCAGAAGTCAGGCAACATTGAGATAGAGTAAAACACTCCGCCCAAATAGGTCAGCGGCGTCAGGATAAACGTCGGCACGATAGAAATATCGTCGAACTTATTGGCCAGTAACGCATTAATAAAGCCGCCAATAGAGAACAGCGCAGACGTCAGCACTACGACCAATACCGTGAGCAGCGGATGCTCCATGGTTAGACGGGTAAAGAACAGCGAAACGATTGTGACAATTAACCCCACGCCCAGGCCTCGCGCCATTCCGCCTAAAATAAAGCCGGCCAGTATCACCCAATTGGGCATGGGCGATACCATCATCTCTTCGATCGAACGCTGAAACTTATTGGAGAAGAAACTCGACGCCACGTTGGAGTAGCTGTTGGTAATCACCGACATCATGATCAGCCCAGGGACAATAAAGTCCATGTAGCTGAAGCCGTCCATGTCACCAATCCGCGAACCAATTAGGTTGCCGAAGATAATAAAGTACATCGCCATGGTGATAGAGGGAGGCAACAGCGTTTGTGGCCAAATGCGGGTGAAACGTTTGATCTCTTTTAGCACCAGCGTCCACAGGGCAATCAATGTTTGCGTAGCATTCATACGCGTTCCTCCGTCTTCTCAACGCGCTGGTCTATCGCCCCTAGCCCACTGCCTTCCACCATCGACACAAACATCTCCTCTAAGCGGTTAGCACGATTACGCATGGAAACCACCTGGATGCCCTGCTCACTCAACGCCTTGAAGACATCGTTTAAACGTTGCCCGCGATGCACCACGAGTGATAGCTGAGTAGACTCCAGCTGTTTTATCTCAAACCCGTCTATCTTGGGTATGTCTGTAATGGCTTCGGAGGTATCAATTAGGAAGGTCTCGGTATTCAGCTCAGCCAGCAGGCCTCGCACGCTAGTGTTCCGCACAATATCGCCATTATTGATAATCGCCACATTACGGCAAAGGCTCTCAGCCTCTTCCAGGTAGTGCGTCGTCAGGATGATGGTGGTGCCTTCGTCTTGGTTAATCCGCCGCATGTACTCCCACATACTGCGCCGCAGTTCGATATCCACCCCGGCGGTTGGCTCATCCAGAATCAGCAGCTTGGGACGATGCATCAGCGCTCGAGCGATCATCAGGCGGCGCTTCATGCCACCTGACAGCATGCGCGCGCTGCCGTTGCGCTTCTCCCATAGGCCCAGATCGGTCAGCAGCTGTTTAGCGCGGGGCAAAGCTTCGCGACTGGTCATGCCGTAGTAGCCTGCCTGAGCCAGCACGATATCGAGCACTTTCTCAAATTGATTGAAGTTGAACTCTTGGGGTACCACGCCCAGTTGATACTTGGCTTTAGCGAAGTCCTTATCCACATCGATACCGAATATGGAGACCTTGCCCGCCGTCTTTTGCACCAGCGAGCAAACCACCCCCAAGGTGGTGGACTTGCCGGCGCCATTGGGGCCCAACAAAGCAAAAAAATCGCCCTGCTGGACGTCTAAATCAATACCCTTGAGCGCCTGAAAGCCATTACCATACACTTTGGTAAGGCCACGGATCGACAATGCCGGTTCGGCCATGAATATGTCCTGTCAGCAAAAAAGAAGCAAAGATAAAACATTAGGGCGCAAACGACTTTTTTCAAGGTGGGCAAGACCACCAATCGTCAGACACGCAAATAGTGATGCCCAGCAATTAGCCGATACATCATGGAAACAAAGGGAAGACTAAACTTTTGAAGCTGGGAAATTGCAGAACTATCTGATCTTGTTTACATGGAGCGGGAAAGGAGATTCGAACTCCCGACCCTCGCCTTGGCAAGGCGATGCTCTACCACTGAGCTATTCCCGCAACGCAAACAACATACAAAGCTAGATGGCGTCCCATAGGGGGTTCGAACCCCTGTTACCGCCGTGAAAGGGCGGTGTCCTAGGCCACTAGACGAATGGGACTAATTGGAGCAGGAAAGTAATCCAGCACCTAAAACTGGAGCGGGAAAGGAGATTCGAACTCCCGACCCTCGCCTTGGCAAGGCGATGCTCTACCACTGAGCTATTCCCGCTTATAGAACACTTGCTTAGCTTTTTACCTAATCTATCGGAAGTGGCGTCCCATAGGGGGTTCGAACCCCTGTTACCGCCGTGAAAGGGCGGTGTCCTAGACCACTAGACGAATGGGACACTGTAAGCACTTTAATGCTTGGAGCGGGAAAGGAGATTCGAACTCCCGACCCTCGCCTTGGCAAGGCGATGCTCTACCACTGAGCTATTCCCGCATTCCGATAACCCTGACGACCGCTTACTCTAGCTCTAGAAAGAAAAAGAATAAGTGGCGTCCCATAGGGGGTTCGAACCCCTGTTACCGCCGTGAAAGGGCGGTGTCCTAGACCACTAGACGAATGGGACGTTGCATTGCCTCGTCGAGGTGGCGCGTATGTTACTCAGACCTTATTGAGCTGTCAAGCACCCTGCCTTCACCAAACTAACTGACCCGCTTTCAATCACCTACCCTCTACGTCCAACTTTTGCGAAGTCAGTATGCACACCGAGGGTGCCCTGGGCACTCATTAGGCGCCATAACGGTGCAAATGTTTATTTTTCTTATACTTAACCTTTTCATTAGAGACCGACAAACCCCTTAAAAATCTTTTATTTAAAATAAAATCGATTTTTATGGCACACCCCTTGCTACCTCATTGTGTTCCCAGGCTGACCAATTCCACCATTAATGAGGTGTGCTATGTCCTTATCCCGTCGCAAGTTTCTCACCACAGCTGCCGTCTCCTCCACGGCAGGCCTTGTATTGGGCGCCCCGTCTATCGCCCGTGCGCAGTCCGCTGAGAGCTTCAACTGGCGTATGACCAATGCTTACCCGCCCGGCTCGCCCTTTTACGTGGAAGGCCCTGGCAGCCCCACTGACGTGATCGCCAAAATCAACGCCATGTCCGGCGGACGACTCAATATTCAGCATTTTTCATCCGGCGAGCTGATCCCAGCCTTTGAAGGCTTTGAAGCCGTTCAAAGCGGCACCATCGAGATGAATGCCGCCAATAGTTACTTCTGGTCAGGCACCACCTTTGCCGCACAGTACTTCACTACTGTTCCATTTGGTATGAGCTTTATGGGCCACATGGCGTGGCTTTACCACGGCGGCGGCTTGGAGCTTTGGCACGAGGTGTATGAGCCCTACGGCATGGTCGCCTTCCCGCTGAACAATACCGGCGTGCAAATGACCGGCTGGTTCCGCGAACCGATCGAGGATATTAGCCAGCTCAACGGGCTGCGCATGCGCGTTCCTGGCTTGGCGGGCCAGGTTTACTCTTCGCTTGGCGTGGATGCCCGGGTACTGCCCGGTGGCGAAATTTTCCCCGCGCTGGAGCGTGGCGTGATTGATGCAGCCGAGTTTGTGGGGCCTTTCCAAGACCGTCGCATGGGCCTGCATAACGCCGCCAAGTTCTACCACACTACAGGCTGGCACGAACCCTCGACCACGGGCGAACTGCTTATCTCGAAAACCCACTGGGATAGTCTGCCAGAAGATCTGCAGATGATTGTCAAAACCGCCTGTATGGCCGCCTGCTTAGAGAGTGTGACTTGGTCTGAAGCGGTCAATGGCGAAGCCATGACAGATCTAGTGGAGAACGAAGGCGTCACTGCCAGCATGCTTCCCGCACCCGTTATCGATGCGCTGCACGAAGCCACTCAAGATACCCTGGCAACAGAGGCCAACGCCGACCCTCTGGTACGCAAAGTGCACGATAGCTACATGGCGTTTAAAGCCAATCATGACCGCTGGGCGGGCGCCAGTGAGCGTGCCTGGTTAAACGACATTATCGGAGTCTGATATGCGCGCCGTGGCATTTTTTGTCCACGGAGTTGAGGCGGTGGTTCGGCTATTTGGCTGGATCGCCGCCTGGACCTGCGTGGTTTTAGTCGGGCTCGTCGCTGGCGACGTATTGATGCGCTATGTGTTCAGCATTGGCGCGATATGGCTGCAGGAACTGCAGTGGCACTTGATCTCACCTATTGCACTGTTTGGCATGTCGTATTTGCTATTGATGGGCGAGCAGGTGCGCGTAGATGTTTTCTACGAGCGCTTCCCTGTAGGCCTGCAACGGGTGATTGAAGTGATCGGCGGACTCTTGCTGCTGGTGATGGGGCTGTATATCGCCTGGCTGACGCTGCCCTGGATCGCCCAGTCGTTCGCCCGCGGTGAGGCGTCGCCCAACCCCGGTGGCCTGCCTCTACGCTGGCTGCTCAAGTCGCTCATTCCATTCGGCTTTGTCCTTCTCGCGCTGCAAGGGCTGGCCCACGCGTTGCGTCAGGCTTTCGCCCTACCCACACGAGGTGAATAACGCATGTCTCCCAATGAATGGCTCGCGATCGGCATGATCGTGGCTTTTTTCGTGTTTCTGCTGATAGGTATTCCGGTAGGCATCAGTATCGCGGCGACGGCCTTTTTCTTTGGCTACGTTGGCTTTGGGCCAATGCTGTTTAATCTGCTGCCATCACGTATTTACGGCGTAGTGACCAATTACACCTTTATGGCCATACCGCTATTTGTGTTTATGGGGGTGATGCTGGAGAAGTCGAAGCTGGCAGAGGAGTTGATCGATGTCATCGGCCACCTGTTCGGCGGCCTTTCGGGGGGCATGGGTGTGGCGATCATCATCGTGGGCGTGCTGTTAGGTGCCGCCACGGGCATTGTGGGCGCCACTATCGTTACCCTTGGCCTGCTCACGCTACCGACGCTGCTACGCCGCGGCTACCCTAAAACCCTGGCCACCGGAATGATCTGCGCATCCGGCACCTTGGGGCAGATTATTCCGCCCAGCCTGGTGCTGATTCTGCTGGCGGAAATTCTGGGCGAATCGGTCGGTACGATGTTCGCCGCCGCCATGGTGCCGGGACTAACCCTGGCGGCGGTCTATATTATTGCCATTCTGGTGATCGCCAAGCTCTACCCCGACTTAATGCCGCCTATTCCTGCCGAGGAGCGAGCAGAAATGGGCCGGGGTCAGCTGATACGCAAGGTGATTACCGTGGTGGGCCCGCCAGTGGGGTTGGTGTTTGCGGTATTAGGGTCGATTATTGGCGGCATTGCCGCGCCTACTGAAGCAGCCTCAATGGGTGCGCTAGGAGCATTGCTAATTGTAGCCTGCTCGGGGCGGTTAACCTTTGCGCTACTCAAAGAAGTTGCCAAGGCCACGCTGGTGATCTCGGCCATGGTGTTCTTTATTTTGATCAGCGCCCAGGTATTTGGCCTGGCATTTCGCGGATTGGGCGGCGAGCATTTGGTTGCCCGTATGTTCGACTGGGTGCCCGGCGGCGAATTAGGCGCGATGCTATTCATGCTGCTGCTGATGTTTGTGCTGGGTTTCTTCCTGGAGTGGATTGAGATCAGCTATATTGCCCTACCGTTATTTTTACCCTTCTTTGTGCAAATGGGCGTCGATATGGTGTGGCTGGGCATTCTGGTGGGGCTGGTGCTACAAACGTCGTTTCTTACCCCACCCTTTGGCTGGTCGCTGTTTTTCCTCAAGGGTGTAGCGCCGAAAGAAGTCTCGACGCTGGATATTTATAAAGGCGCCCTACCGTTTATCGGTTTACAGTTCGTCGCCGTCGCGCTGGTATTTATCTTTCCCAGCATTGCCACCTGGTTGCCCGCAGCCATTGGCTGGTAACGAACTGCTTTAGTATTTATTTAACAACTATTTATTTAATAAATATTTACTTAATAACAAGGATTCTAAGATGCTCCACACCCAACGTAGTTACGGCGGTAGCTGTGTCGCCCCTCACCACCTCGCCGCAAGCGCCGGGCGCGATGTGCTTAAACAGGGTGGGAATGCGGTGGAAGCCATGGTCGCTGCCGCTGCGGCCATTGCGGTGGTCTACCCGCATATGAACGCCCTGGGTGGCGATGGCTTCTGGCTCATTCATGAGCCGGGCAAAGCGCCCATCGCCATTGACGCCTGTGGCCCTGCGGCGGGGCTTGCCAGCGCAGACTTCTACGCCGGTGAAACGCAGATTCCCGAGCGCGGCCCCAAAGCCGCCCTCACCATGGCCGGTACCATTGGCGGCTGGCATGAAGCGCTAAGCGTCGCTTCACAGTGGGGCAAGCCACTTCCCCTCACCACGCTACTGGCCGACGCCATTCATCATGCCGAGACGGGTATTGCGGTCTCCCAGAGCCAGGAAGCGCTTACCGCTAAACACCTTGAGCGTTTAACCCAAAGCCCGGGCTTTAGTGACGCCCTGCTGCTTAACGGCCAGGTACCCCGTGAAGGCGAACGGCTGCGCCAGCCACGTTTGGCCGCCACACTCAAGCGTTTGGCAGAAGCAGGATTAGATGACTTCTACCGCGGCGAGCTGGCCGCCAGTATGGCGCGGGATTTAGAGGCCGTCGGCAGTCCGCTGCGCCTGGCAGACTTTCATGCTTATCGCGCCCAACGGGTCACACCGCTGGAAGTAACGCTTCAGGATGCCACGCTCTATAACCTGCCTGCGCCGACCCAAGGCATGGCCTCGTTAATGATTTTAGGTATCTACGAGCGCCTAAAAGCCGCCGAGCCCAATGGTTTTGGCCACCTGCATGGCCTGATTGAAGCCACCAAACGCGCCTTTATCCTGCGCGACCAAAACATCACTGACCCCGGCCGTGCGCCAACACCGCTGCAAGATTTGCTCAGTGAAGAGAACATTGGCTTAGAAGCGGCTCAGATCGACCCGCAGCACGCCCTACCCTGGCCCCACGAACCAGCGCCAGGCGATACCATTTGGATGGGCACCGTGGATAGCGAAGGACGTTCGGTGAGCTTTATTCAGAGCATCTACTGGGAGTTTGGTAGTGGCGTGGTGCTGCCAGAAAGCGGCGTGCTATGGCAAAACCGCGGCATCAGCTTCTCGCTTAATCCCGACGACCTGCGCGGCTTATCCCCTGGACGTAAACCTTTCCACACTCTTAACCCGGCGCTTGCCAAGTTTAACGATGGCCGTACCATGGTTTACGGCACCATGGGCGGTGAAGGCCAGCCGCAAACCCAGGCAGCGGTATTTTCGCGCTATGCGCTGCACGGCATGCCGCTACAGCAGGCGATCACGGCTCCCCGCTGGCTGCTGGGGCGCACCTGGGGCGAAACCAGCACTAACTTGAAACTCGAAGCGCGTTTTGACGACACCCTAGTCACCGCTCTGGCAACGGCAGGCCACGATGTGGAAGTGCTGCCCGAGGCGTTCAGTGACACCATGGGCCATGCAGGCGGTATTGTGTACCACCCGGATGGGTTGATAGAGAGCGCCCACGACCCGCGCAGTAACGGCGGCGCGGCTAGCGTATAGCGCTTACACTGGCACAGCGATGTATAATCGCCCATGCTGAAACTCATGATGATCAAGTGGTGTCACTAGGCTAGTGAGTCCAAACAACACTTGGCCTCAGCGATGTAAGCGCAATGCATAAGTGAGAGGAACAGAGCATGGCGAAAATAGAAAAATCCCCTGACGAGTGGCAACAGCAGCTAACCCCAGAGCAGTACCGCGTAGCACGTGAGAAAGGCACAGAACGCCCATTCACTGGCGATTATCAGGTGCGTGATGCGCAGGGTATTTACCACTGCGTCTGCTGTCATGCGCCGCTGTTTGAGAATGAGCACAAATTCGATGCTGGCTGCGGTTGGCCAAGCTTTGATCGGCCACTGGGTAGCCGCTGCGTTGAGGAGCATACGGATACCACTCACGGCATGCAGCGCACGGAGGTAGTTTGTTCCCACTGCGATGCTCATCTGGGCCATGTGTTCCCCGACGGCCCACCGGAGACTACTGGGTTGCGCTACTGCATTAACTCAGTGTCGTTGGAATTTCACCCCGACGAGTAATCGCTGATAAATCCTCTCAAGGAAACCCAGCAAGGCGGGCGCCATCTGCTAGAATGGCAGCCCGCTTTTTTGTGCCGCTATTTTGTACTTGCAGGAGAAACCCATGCTCGGCTGGTTCCCCGGACATATGAACAAGGCCCGCCGCCAGATTAAGGAGGTGCTGCCTGAAATTGACGTAGTCATCGAGGTACTCGATGCGCGTCTGCCCTACTCCAGCGCCAACCCAATGCTGGCCGAGCTAACCCGCCATAAGCCGGTGCTGAAAATTCTCTCCCGGGCAGATCTCGCTGACCCGGAGCGAACGGCCGAATGGGTGGCTTATTTCGATGCCCAAGAGAATATGCGTGCCTTGGCAGTCACGACGACCAACACCCGCGAGCTAAAGAAAATTCCCAAGCTGTGCCATGAGCTGGCCGGTGCCGTTCGTGCTGACCGAGATGTGCGCGTGATGGTGATGGGTATTCCCAACGTGGGAAAATCCACGCTGATTAACGGCCTGGCCGGGCGAAAAATCGCTAAAACCGGCAACGAGCCAGCAGTCACCAAGCGCCAGCAAAAGGTGCGTATCGATGGGCGTGTGGCACTCACCGACACCCCGGGAGTGCTGTGGCCGAAGATTGAGGACCAGGCCAGCGCCTATCGGCTTGCCGCCACCGGCGCCATTCGCGATACCGCTATCGAGTACGCCGATGTAGCCATTGTTACCAGCGCAGAGCTGGCCAAACGCTACCCCGAAGCGCTCACCGAGCGTTATAAGCTCAAAGAGCTGCCCTCTTACACCGCGCCGGATATACCCCATGACATTGATGCGGATGGCCCGAAAAAGCCCGACTTTCTCGCTATTGCTGGCTTCGACGGTAACGCCATCTTAAAAGATATCGCTGCCCGCCGAGGCGGCCTGCGTCCCGGCGGCGCCGTTGATCTGCACCGCGGCGCGGAAGTGCTGCTTCACGAACTGCGTGATGGCAAGCTGGGCAGGCTAACGCTTGAAACCCCGGCAGACATTCCTCCGCCGCCCGTGCAAAACGACGAAGACAATCAAGCACTTTCCGACGCATAATGGCCTAATAGCTCTATAGCCGACGATGGCTTGTGGACGCTGTTTTTAGTCACTCATGCTTTTTGGACACTTTTGGGCCTCTAGCTACTTTTGGACAGACACCTCATGGATACCCCGCAGTCGCACGAATCACAACCGTTAAAGAAATCTCATAAGCTGCACAATGTCTGCTACGACATTCGCGGCCCGGTACTCGACCACGCCAAGCGCTTGGAAGAGGAAGGTCAACGAATTCTCAAGCTAAACATTGGCAACCCTGCGCCCTTTGGTTTTGAGGCGCCGGAAGAGATTCTCCAGGATGTGATGCGCAACCTGCCCACGGCCCAGGGCTACTGCGACTCCAAAGGCCTCTACTCTGCCCGTAAAGCGATTATGCAGGAGTGCCAGCGCAAACAGATTCCCGGCGTAGGTATCGAAGATATCTTCATCGGCAACGGCGTCTCTGAGCTGATCGTGATGACCATGCAGGCGCTGCTCAACGACGGCGATGAAGTACTCATTCCCGCGCCGGACTACCCGCTCTGGACCGCCGCCGCCCACCTTTCCGGTGGTCACGCGGTGCACTACCTATGCGACGAGCAGGCGGACTGGACGCCTGACACAGCGGATATTCGCGCCAAGATCACCAGCCACACACGTGCCATTGTGCTGATCAACCCCAACAACCCCACCGGCGCGGTGTATCCACCCGCCGTGGTGAAAGAGGTATTGGCGATCGCCAAACAGCACAACCTGGTGGTGTTCTCAGACGAAATCTACGACAAGATCCTTTATGACGGCGTCGAACATACTGCCACGGGCGCACTAGCGGACGATGACCAACTGGTCATCACCATGAACGGTCTCTCCAAAAGCTATCGCTGTGCAGGCTTTCGCTCGGGCTGGATGACTATCTCCGGCACCTTGGCCAAGCTAAACGCTCAGGACTATATCCAGGGGCTGAATATGCTGGCCTCTATGCGACTGTGTGCCAACGTACCCGCCCAGCACGCGATTCAAACCGCGCTGGGGGGCTACCAGTCGATCAATGATTTAATCCTGCCCGGCGGGCGGCTGTTGGCCCAGCGAGACATCACGGTGGAGAAACTGAACGCAATCCCCGGCGTCTCCTGCGTAAAACCTAAAGGCGCGCTGTACGCCTTTCCACGGCTCGACCCCAAGGTCTTCAATATCAAAGACGACCAGCAGATGGTGCTGGATCTGCTGCTACAGGAAAAAATCTTACTGGTACAAGGCACGGCCTTTAACTGGCCAGAGCCGGATCATGTGCGCATCGTAACGCTGCCCTGGGCCGACCAATTAGGCGATGCACTCGACCGTTTTGCCAACTTCTTGTCACGCTATCGGCAGTAGCTTTTGTAGCCATGACTTGAAACTGCCATGAACAGCACGTATCTAAGCCATTAATCTAGTAATGCTTCGATGAACTTTAGGGGAGAACCTGCACCATGATGCGAATTCTGCTGTTTTTAGGCACCAATATAGCGGTCTTGCTGGTCGCCAGCATTACCCTGCGCCTGCTAGGCGTAGAGGGTTACCTGCGCGGCCAGGGCATCAACTTCACCAGCCTGCTGATTTTCTGCTTTATTTTCGGTATGGCGGGCTCCATTATCTCGCTGTTTATCTCCAAATGGATGGCTAAACGCAGCACCGGCACGGTGATTATCGAAACGCCCTCCAACTCTACCGAACAGTGGCTGTTGGACACAGTGGCTGAGCTCTCCCGCGAGGCGGGTATCAAAACCCCGGAAGTGGGTATTTTCCCGGCTCAGCAGTCAAACGCCTTTGCCACGGGTTGGAACAAAGACGATGCGCTGGTAGCCGTCTCGGCAGGCTTAATGAATCGCATGCGTCCAGAAGAGGTGCGTGCAGTACTGGCTCACGAAATTGGTCACGTCGCTAACGGTGATATGGTAACGCTGGCGCTGATTCAGGGCGTGGTGAACACCTTTGTGATGTTCTTTGCCCGGGTCGTGGCGCATCTAGTCGATAACTTCCTGCGCAGCCGCAGCGATGGCGGTGGTGGTCTGGGCTTTATGGGCTACTTCGCGGTAGTCATGGTCGCGGAGATTGTGTTTGGGCTTTTGGCCTCGGCAATCGTTGCCTGGTTCTCCCGCTACCGCGAATACCGTGCAGACGAAGCAGGTGCGCGCTTAGCGGGCACCAACGCCATGGTGAGTGCCCTGGCGCGCCTGAAAACCGAAACTGAAATGCCCGATCAAATGCCCGATACGCTGCGCGCCATGGCCATCACCAAAGGCCAAACGCGCTCGCTGGTGGAGAAAATGTTTGCCAGCCATCCGCCGTTGGATGAGCGTATTCGCGCACTGAAAGAAGCCGCTTATCGTCAGTAAGTTTTTCAGTAGCTCCATACCTTTAAGGCCCGCATATGCGGGCCTTACTGTTTTTCACTACTTTTTTCACTACTTAGCTAGTGTTACTACAAACCCTGCCCCACGCAGCATGCCCTCTAGCGCTACCGCCTCCCCTGATAGCTGCACATTGAGCGTGGCGAATTCACGCCGCAGCGGGTAGTTGGTGCGGCAGTCATCAAAGCCTTTACGCATTCCATGATTCAGGGTTTGGCGCTGGAGAGCATCGTGGTCACGACGCACGTCATATACCGCTCTCATACAGAGCCTTAGAGCGTCTTCAGGAGGCAGTGCGTGCTGTAACTGCAGAGACGCCAGCGCGGGCGGCGGGCAAATATCAGCAAACGTGAGACCGCTTGGCTGCCCGCAGGAGCGGGCTAGCGCCTGCTCAATCATCCAGGTGCCGCGCAGCTTGCCATCCAGGCTATGCCCGGCAATATGCGGCGTTGCCAGAGAGACCAAATCACGCAAGCCAGCGTCAATATCGGGCTCTTCCTCCCACACATCCAGTATGGCACTGATATCGCCCTTGCCCGCAAGACGACTCCGCAGCGTTAAACCATCCACACAGTCCCCACGCCCCGCATTCAGCACTACGCTACCTGGCGCCAGCTCATCGATACGCTGGGCGTTGAGTAGCTGATAAGTCGCGTGCGGGCCTTCACGGGTTAGTGGTGTATGCAGGCAGAGCACGTCACAGCGCTCGATCAGGGCGTCCAAGGAGTGAAAGCCTTGCTCAGGCTCCTCTGCTGCCCTCTCTACAGCTGCCTTGGGCGGATCACAGGCCAGCGTTGCCACACCCATGGAGGTTAGCCGCGCCTGCAGCCGGCTGCCGACATTGCCCGCCCCCACAATACCCACGGTACGCTCGCTAAGTACCCAGCCATCACGTTCCGCCAGCGTTAGCAGGCTGCTCAGCACATAATCAACCACCGCTTCGGCATTGCAGCCTGGCGCACTGGCGAAGGCGATATCGCGCTGGGCAAGCGCTGCCTGATCGATATGATCCGTGCCGATGGTGCAAGTACCAATAAAGCGCACGGGGCTATCGGCAAGCAACTGATCGTTGACCTGGGTAATGGAGCGGACGATGAGCGCATCGGCGTCCTGAAGGTGGGCGGCGTTTATCTCCCGCCCTGGCACGCGGATGAGCTTACCGAAATGGCCGAAACAGCGTTCGGCAGCGGGGATATTGGCGTCGACGACAAGTTTCATAGGCGTTTGGGTATCCGGGCTTTACAATACGCCCGCGACGGCTTGATGGGCAGGCGTGTTTAAAGGCTATCTTTTAAAGGCTAAGTAAGGAGAGTGTTGTGATCGTACGCTGGGAAACCAACCATGACTATGTGTTGGTTCATATTCACCAGGATATGTTTGGTGACTGGATTTTCAGCCGCGCCTGGGGCCAAATCGGCACCCAGTTTGGGGGCCTGAAACATCAGCTAGCCGATACGCTGGACCAAGCCCATATGTGGCTGGAGGACGAGGCCACTATCCAGTCCTCACGGGGTTTTCGCAAGGTACTGGAAGTGGCCGACCATACGCCAGAAGGCCAGGAAGCCATGCGCCAGCTCTCACTGCTGGATGTGCTTTAGCCTGCCTCACTCTCCCCGGTTTTTAACCCAGAAAACGTCGCCCATCGCGCTTATGGGCGCCTTTAGGCGGCGTGGTGTCGGGTAGCGCAGTCAACCCTGCCAGCGCCGCTTCATCCAGCCAGCCGCGCTCGCGCAACCATGCACTTAATCGCTCCAGCTCAAAGCCACGATCCAGCTCATTGCCGTCACCATCCACCAGCACCGGTATCCGCACGCCGTAGCGCTCAACCAGGGCGTCGTCGTCGCTAATCTCGATGTGGTGCAGCCACACCTTTTGATTCGCTAGTGCCGCCACCAAAGCCTCTAACTGGCTGCATAGGTGGCAGCCCATCGTTGTGTAAAGCGATAGCTGAATCATGCAAAAGCTCTCTTATGACGCCTTATGACGAAGTAAAAACACGTGGTGCAGGTTGGTGCGCCGCTGGAAATCGGGGTCGAAGCTACGCCCGGTGATATCCTCAACAGCGTAATGCTCGCTAAGCGCTTCATCGAGTTTAAAGCGCCGCTGGTTATTAGAAAACACCAAGGTTCCACCGGGTGCCAAGCGCGCCATGGCGAGCTCCACAAGCCGCGGATGATCACGCTGCACGTCGAGGGTATCACGCATTTTCTTCGAGTTAGAGAACGTCGGCGGATCCATAAAGATCAGGTCAAACTCAGCATTGGCGGTTTCCAGCCAGCGGAAACAGTCGTCGCGCACCACTCGGTGCAGTCGTGTATCGAGCTTATTCAGCGCAAAGTTGTCCTTGGCCCACTCCAGGTAGGTGTTGGACATATCCACGCTCACACTGTCGCTGGCGCCGCCTAAGGCGGCCTGCACCGTTGCTGTGGCGGTGTAACAGAACAGGTTTAAAAAGCGCTTGCCGCTGGCCATTTCGCCCAGCATCCGACGTACCGGGCGGTGGTCAAGGAATAACCCGGTATCCAGGTAGTCGCGCAGATTGATCCAGAGCCGTGCCTTGCCCTCTTGCACCTCAAAACGCTCGCCACTAGCGGCACGCTTCTGATACTGGGCGCTGCCGGTTTGGCGCTCGCGGCGCTTGATATAGATTTTACTGGCGTCAACGTTAAGCGCCTCGGGCATGACTTCCAAGGCATCGTACAAACGCTTCTGCGCTTGAGCCGGATTGATCGAACTGGGCGCCGCGTACTCTTGCACGTGCACGCGGTCACCGTAGCGATCTACCGCTAGTGCATACTCGGGCATATCGGCATCATACACACGATAGCTGGTCTCACCACTCTGCTTCAGCCATTTCTTCAAGCGCTTCTGATTTTTGATCAGCCGATTGGCAAACATCTGGGCATTGTCTTGGTTTTTGTGAACAGCTTGCTCTTCGCTAGCCTCTTCACTAGGCGTCGCTACTGCACTGTTCTCGTTCTGAACGGGCTTTGTATCACTCGCGGCAGGCGGATGCTCGGTGCCACCAATCTCCATAAGCAGCAGCCTGGCCTCCAGGGGCCCGTTTTTGAGTGCGTACTGTTTGTGCGCACGCATACCCAGCCGGTGGCCTAAATCCGGGTTGCCGGTAAACACCGCCAGGGTCCAGCCGGGAAACAGCGCTTTGGCTTTATCACCTAGCTGGGCATAGAGACGCACCAGTTCGGGCAGCTCGCCCAGCCGCTCGCCGTAAGGGGGATTGGTGATCAGCAGGCCGCTCTCAGCAGTCAGTGTTTCGGGACGCGTCAACTGGGCAAGGCTCTGCCCATGCAGGGTAATCAAGGCTGGGATGCCTGCCCGCATAGCATTGGACTTCGCCGCCGTAAGCGCCGCGGGACTCTGGTCGAAACCTAATAGCTGGGCTTTGCAGCGCTTGCGACCAATCGACGCGCGCGCTTCGGCTTCACGCTTCTGTTCCCGCCACGCTTCGTCATCGTGCCCTGCCCAGCCGTGAAAGCCGAACCGCTCGCGGTTCAGGTTAGGTGCTTGATCAGCGGCCATCATGGCGGCTTCGATCAGTAGCGTGCCTGCACCACAAAGCGGATCAATCAGCGGTTCACCGACTTTGAGGCGCTCAGGCCAGCCTGCGCGCACCAGCAGCGCGGCGGCCAGATTCTCTTTTAGCGGCGCATGGCCCACATCCCGGCGATAACCGCGACGGTGCAGGCTTTCACCAGAGAGATCCAACCCAATAGTCAGGTTCATCCGGTGGAGGTGGGCGTATATGCGCAAATGTGGGGTTTTAGTATCAACGTTGGGACGTTCCTGCCCTGCCAGTTGAAGGGCATCAACTACGCCGTCCTTAACGGTCTGGGCACCAAAACGGGTGTGGCGAATATGTTCGCTGCGGCCGTGAAAATCGACTGCCAAGGTGTTACCCGGCGCTAGGTGCTGCGTCCAGGCAATACGGGCAACCACATCGCGCACTTGCTCAGCGGTATCGATCATCGATTCGCGTACCAGGGTCAAAATGACCCGGTTAGCTAACCGAGACCACAGGCAGACACGATAAGCGATCGCTTGGCTGGCAGTGAAATAGACGCCCGCCACAGTGGTTTTACCCGGCGTGGCGCCCAATGCCACTAGTTCATCGTGAAGCAAGCCTTCAATGCCTTTCGGGCAAGTGGCTAGCAGACTCAAGGGGGCGTTTTGATTCAACTCGGTCATGATAATAACGGCGCGTAAAGGCGCAATATTCCTGTATATAGCAAATGAGTTTACGTTTTATGACAATTTAGTAGTCGACAGATGACCCCATCATGGTCTAACAATAAGAGAGTAGCTACTGAAAAACGCATGCGTTTCTTGTCAGGGTCGGTTCAAGACCAGACCTATGGCGTATAAGTGTTCTTTGTAAGAGATTGCCGCTCGGCTCGTTCCGCCCGTGAGTGCCAAACAACAGGGCTGAAGCGGCGTCTCGCTCTTGAAGCAAGCTCTCGGAATAGTGGTTGTTGTTGATAACATAAGTCGATAACACCCTATTTCTTATCAAAGGCTTTCGTGAAAAGAGGTTAGCCAATGAAACGGCAAAAACGTGATCGCTTCCAGCGGGCTTATGTCCACGGCTACAAAGCGGGTGTATCGGGTCGTTCTCGTGACGACTGTCCCAGTCAAGATATCAATTTACGCGAATACTGGATGAGCGGTTGGCGTGAAGGTCGCGGCGACCAGTGGGATGGGATGACCGGCATCTCGGGCATCCACAAAAATCCCTTAGTCATGGCCTAACGTTTTATTTTTCAAGGTTTTAATAGAAAGATTTTAAGCGAGAGGTTTTCAATGAGCCCACTTTTTCAAGTGGGCTTTTTAGTGCGCCTTTATGCCCACACTGCTTCGCTAATCATCTTCGCGCTCAACCTTTAGCTTTCAGTGCCCTCGCGCATTCACCGACCAGTTTAGGACCTTGATAGATCAACCCCGAGTAGAGTTGCACTAAATCAGCTCCCGCCGCGATTTTGGCCTGAGCAGCAGCAGCACTATCGATCCCACCGACACCTATGATAGGTAACGATGGTAGATGCTCACGCAGTTGGCGAATGACGCGATTGGATGCCTCGAAGACCGGTTTCCCAGAGAGCCCTCCAGCCTCCTCCGCTTGTGAGTCACCCTCTACCCCCGCGCGGGAAACCGTTGTATTGGTGGCAATCACGCCATCAAGTGCATTGCGCTGAATACTTTCTGCCATCAAGGCTACTTCTTCAGCGCTCATATCCGGGGCTATCTTAATCAGCAATGGTACGTTGCGGCCCGTTTGGTCATTGAGCTCTGAGGCTCGTGCTCGAATCGGCCCCAACAGCGCATCCAGCTGTTCGCCGAACTGTAGGCTGCGCAGCCCAGGGGTATTCGGTGAAGAGACGTTAACGGCAATGTAATCCGCATAAGAGTGCACCGCGTCTAAGCATACCAAGTAGTCATCCAGCGCGTGTTCTACTGACGTCGTCAGGTTTTTACCAATATTAATGCCCACAATGCCGCCGTAGTGGCGCTGTTTGACCTGCTGGATCAGGTGCTCAACCCCTTTGTTGTTAAAGCCAAAGCGGTTGATGATCGCCTCATGCTGCGCTAAGCGAAATAGCCGAGGCTTAGGATTGCCTGGCTGCGGCTTAGGCGTGACGGTACCCACTTCGACAAACCCAAACCCCAACGCGCCAAGGGCATCCAGGTGGTCGGCGTTCTTGTCCAACCCAGCGGCAAGACCCACCCGATTGGCAAATCGCAGCCCCATCAGCTCGATAGGATCATTCACCTGCTGACCAAACAGGCGTGCTACCCCACCCACCCGATGCAGTGCATCCAGAGCGCTCAAGGCCATCCCGTGAGAGGTCTCTGGGTCAACGCGAAAAAACAGCGAGCGAGCGAGGTTGTACATAGCGGATCTCTTGAAGCGGAGGCTGAAAACGGGCATCAGTATAACGCAATAAAGCGCGCCCTGGTGGAGAACCAGGGCGCGCTTTTTTAAGTGGATTAGGGTACGTCTACGCTTCGCTATCGCTCTCGGCAAGATCTACCAGCTCGCGTACCGCCACGGCGAAGAGCGCAAAGCCTCCTTCACTGCCACCGCGCACCTCTTCAATAAGGCGGCACCAGCGGCGATGCAGATCGGCGTGCTGATCCAACCACTGCGCAACCCGCTCTTGGGTATCGCGGCTGCCGGCGTCGAGCTTCAACACGCTGGTGGTCAGTGCCAGCTGCTGACGCTCAATGTCGTCGCGGAAAGTCTCACGAGCCTGAGCCTGCCAGGCGTCGCGCACTTCCAGCTGGGTTACCTGCTGAATCATCCACGGTAGCTCCAGGCGGCTGCCAATTTCGTACAGCACTTCCGCCACCCGCTGGGGTTTTTCATTGGTCAGGCGCGCCGCCTGGATAATACCCAGCCCCGCATAAAGGCTTGATGACGCCGCCACGCTGGATGCCAGTGCATCTGGCACACCCGCCTCCAACAACTCGTCACGACGCGAGTTCCAGCCGCCAAGCTCTTCACCACTGAGTAGCTCACCAATACCTTCCTGCAACTGCGCCAAGCGAGGAGCGAAGTACTCAATGGTATCTTGTGTCGAAAGCCCTAAGTGCTGACGCACAAACCAGCGCGTGGCACGGCGGATCAAGCGCATCAGGTCAAGCATCATCGAGTACTGAATGCGGTTGGGCACCTGATTATCGAGGGCTTCAATTTGCGCCCATAGACTGGGCAAGTTAAAGCTATCACGGGCCACGATGTAGGCTCGCGCAATATCGGCACGTCCCGCTCCAGTGGAGTCCATCAGGCGGCGTACAAAGACGACCCCCATATGATCGACCAAGTCGTTGGCGACCTGTGTCGCAACGATTTCACGCTTCAGACGGTGCTCGTACATTTCGTCTTTAAAGCGCTCGACCAGCACTGATGGGAACAGCCGCTCCAGGTGGCGGTGAATATATTGATCGTCCGGTACGTCAGAGGTGATCAAGTCGCCTTTCAGGGTGCTCTTGGCGTAGGAGATCAGTACCGACAGCTCCGGCAGGCGCATCCCTTGATTGTTGCTGGCCCGCTCTTTGAGCACATCATCGGTAGGCAGGAATTCCAGCTCGCGGTCAATCTGTCCGGCAGCCTCCAGCTCGCTGATAAAACGGCGGTAAGGGCCCATTGACTGGTCGGAAAGGGTAGCCGATAGATCCAGCGCCTGACTTTGGCGGTAATTATCCAGGATCACCAGATCCGCCACCTCATTGGTCATTTCCGCCAACAGCTGATTGCGCTGTTTCTCGGTCATGTCGCCGCGCTTGACCACTTCATCGATCAAAATCTTGATATTGACCTCGTGGTCGGAGCAGTTCACCCCACCGGCGTTGTCAATAAAGTCAGTGTAAACGCGCACGCCTTTGGCGGCGGCTTCCATTCGTCCGCGCTGGGTCAAGCCGAGATTACCGCCCTCGCCGACCACACGGCAATTCAGGTCATTGCCGTTGATGCGCAGGGTGTCGTTGGCTTTATCGCCCACATCGGCATCGGTTTCGTCGGAACCCTTCACGTAGGTACCGATACCGCCGTTCCAGATCAAGTCCACCTTGGATTTGAGCATGGCGCGGATCAGTTCATTAGGCGACAGGCGCTCTTCCTTGATACCAAATACCTGCTGCATCTCCGGCGTGATGCTAATCGACTTGGCGCTACGGCTAAAGATGCCGCCCCCAGCAGAGATCAGTTCCTGGCTGTAGTCTTCCCAGCTGGAGCGTGGCAGTGCAAACAACCGCTTGCGCTCGGCAAAGGACGCCTCGGCGTCCGGGTTGGGGTCTACAAAGATATGCAGGTGGTTGAAGGCACCCACCAGTTGGATCTTGTCGGAAAGCAGCATGCCGTTGCCGAAGACATCTCCGGCCATATCGCCGATTCCCACCACGCTAAACAGGTCGCGCTGGGTGTCGAGATCCAGATTTTTGAAGTGGCGCTTAACTGATTCCCAGGCACCGCGAGCGGTGATGCCCATTTTCTTGTGGTCGTAGCCGTTAGCACCGCCAGAGGCAAAGGCATCACCCAGCCAGTGGCCATACTCAATGGAAATTTCGTTGGCGATATCTGAGAAGGTAGCGGTGCCTTTGTCGGCAGCTACCACGAGATAAGCGTCGTTCTCATCGTGGCGGACAACATTTTCCGGCGGCACAACATCGCCGCCCACCAGGTTATCAGTGACATCCAGCAGCGCACGGATAAAGATTTGGTAACAGGCAATGCCCTCTTTCTGGGCGACATCGCGACTGGCATTTTCCGGCATGCGTTTACAGACAAAACCGCCTTTAGCACCAACCGGTACGATAACGGCGTTCTTAACCTGCTGCGCTTTCACCAGCCCCAACACTTCGGTACGGTAATCTTCAAAGCGATCCGACCAGCGCAGGCCACCGCGGGCCACTTTGCCGCCACGCAGGTGAACACCTTCCACCCGCGGCGAGCAGACAAAAATTTCAAACATTGGTCGCGGCTTGGGCATGCCGGTAACCTTGGAAGGCTCCAACTTATAGGCGATGTAATCTTTAAAGCGCCCACCCTCAGCCAGTTGGTAGTAGTTGGTGCGTAGGGTGGCGAGGATCAGCTCCATAAAGCGGCGCAGTAGCTGGTCATCGTTAAGGCTGGCAACTCCTTCCAAGCGCTCATTTAAGCTCGCGATGCACTCGTCGGTGGCGTGGCTCTGCTGCTCAGGATCAAAACGCAGGCGGAATAATTCAACTAACTCACGGGTAATGGCAGGATAGTTGGCCAGCGTAGCAGCGATGTAATCCTGGGACATGCCGAAGCGGATCTGTTTGAGGTAGCGGGCGTAGCCGCGCAGCATGGCCACTTCGCGCCAATCCAGCCCAGCGCCGATAATCAGGCGGTTAAACGCATCGTTATCGGCCTCGCCGGTCCAGATGCGCTTGAAGGCTTCCGTGAATACATCACGCATATCGCCCAGGCTGACATCCGCACCGCTGTGCTCAAGCTCAAAATCGTGAATCCAGTAGCGCTGTTCAGGGGCGTTAATATCGTAGGGGCGTTCACCAATTACGCGCAGGCCAAGGTTTTCCATCATCGGCAGCACGTCAGAGAGCGGAATCTGCGATTCACGGTGGAACAGTTTCAGGTTAACGCCACCACCCTGTTCTTCTAGTGGCCGATAGAGCGACAGCGAGAGGTCGTTCTCGCTATCCAGTGTCAGCAGGTGCTGAACATCAAACACCGCGGTGCGCGCAGAGAAGTCTTCACGGTAGCTGGCCGAGAACGCCTCGCGGAACCGATCCATCAGGTTGTTGGCGCGCTCTTCACCGAAGCCTTCGATCATGGCGTTCTGCAGCTCGTCACGCCAGCTGCGCGCCAGCCGTGACACTTTGCTTTCCAAACGCTTGAGGTCATAGTCGCTGGGCGCGTCGCCATTAAAGCGTAAAATCAATTGAATACGCGCCAGCACCGACTCAGATAAATAGGTATTGAAGTCGCCAAAGTGGGCGTCTAACTCGTCGCACAACACGTTTTGAATCCGTTGACGCAGATCCGTGGAGAACACGTCCCGGGGGACAAACACCAGGCAAGAGTAGAACTTGCCGCTGATATCGGCGCGGATAAACAGCCGCACCTGGCGGCGCTCGCGAATATTGAGGATGCCCAGCGCAGTGCTGGCCAGTGACTCGGTATCGATCTGAAAAAGATCATCCCGGGGGTAAACTTCCAGCACCTGGAGCAATTGCTTGCCGTTGTGACCCTGGGGATTGAATCCGGCAATATCCATCACCGCTTTTAGCTTACGGCGCAGCAGCGGGATATTGCGTGGCGATTCGTTATACACCGTAGAGGTAAACAAACCAAAGAAGCGCCGCTCACCAATTACATTGCCGTCGTCGTCGTAGCGATCAACGGTAATGTAGTCAGGGTAGGTAGGACGGTGCACCCGAGAGTGATGGGCGCTTTTGGCAAACGATAGTAGCTGCGGCACCAGCACATAATCATTGTGCTCATCCACCCCCTCTTCGGTGCGAATACGCTCGCAGTAGCGCGGCTGATCCAGGCGGAAGACGCCCAGCACGCTATCTGCGTCGCGCTTTAACTCGCTGCCTTCCAGCAGGTACTCGTCGTAGCCCAGGAAAGTAAAGTTATCTTTGAGCATCCACTCTAAAAAGGCAATCGCCTCTTCGTGGTCGTCAGGATCGATCTGCGGCGGGCAGTTTTTCTCGAGTTCTTGAATCGAGGCGGTGATTTGCGAACACATGGCGTCGAAATCGCCCACAGCGGTACGTACATCGCGAAGCACGTCATTTAGGTTGCTTTCGATTTTCTCAAGCAACGCTACGTCGGTATGCCGGTCTACTTCGATGACAATTAGCGACTCGCGCGCTTCTGGCGCGTTTTCTGCCCTGGGCGAGGCCAGCGCCTGCAATTGATGGCGCTCATCACGGGCGACCGCCAGCACGGCGTTTTGAATGGCGTGCACCGTCAAGCCGCGGCGGTTGAGCTCGATACGCACCGAGTCGACCAAAAACGGCATATCTTCATGGAGAACGGCGACAAAAGTATGCGTCGACTGCCAGCCGTGCTCTTCAAAATCAGGGTTAAATACTCTTACCTTGGGACTTTGCGGGTCGTGATGCTGCAAAAACTGCCAGACCGACAGCGTTGCGCCATACAGATCGTCCAGGCGACGATCCACTAGGTCTTCCACCGGCACGGTGGCATAAAAGTGCCGAGCAAAAGCGTCCACAGTGGCGGCGCGAGCGGGGTCTAACCGCGCGTATAGCCGCTCCTGGAGCTGCTTCAAAAGATCTTGCCGACTCTCTTCAATCGCAACGTAGTGCATCCATCACCTCGACTGCCTAGGCCATTAAACGGCCAAAAAACGAAGGACAATAGGCCTTTAGGCCAACATAACGGCTAGCTTACGCTACCTATCGTCGCGTCCCTAATCACTTGACGTGTTGTTCATGGCACATACCGTTTACGCATTAGGTCGTATGCTTACTCGCCTGTCCGCCGCTTCAACAGCACTCCACACTCACAGTGGTCGGTAAACGGAAACTGGTCAAATAGCGCAAAGCGCTCTATCTCATGGGTGTTGGTCAGTATGGTCAAGTTTTCAGCTAACGTGGCTGGGTTGCATGAAATATAGACGATCTGAGCGTACTCGCTGAGTTGCTCACAGCTCTGCTCGTCTAAACCAGCACGGGGCGGGTCGACCAGCACGGTGGAAAAATCGTACTCTTCCAACGCCATTTCCGCCACGCGACGCCCGGCTTTTTCGCCCTTCAGCGCCAGCGAAAACTCCTCCGCTGACATACGACCAATCTGCGCGTTCGTTACCCTATTGGCTTCCAGGTTTACGTTGGCGCTAGCCACTGACGTGCGGGAAATTTCTGTGGCCAGCACGCGGCGGAAGTTATCCGCCAGGGCAATGGTAAAATTGCCATTACCGCAATAGAGTTCGACCAGATCTTTCTTCGCATTACTCTCCTGCTGGCCAGCGGTGACTTCTCGCGCCCAGCTAAGCATTTTCTGGCAGATATGCGCATTGGGTTGGGTAAAGCTGTTTTCGACCTGCTGGTAGTGCAGCGTGCGGCCATCCACCTCTAGCCGCTCCCATACGTGGTCTCGGGTAAGTACGATACGCTGCTTGCGGGAGCGGCCAATAATCATAATACCCAGCTCAGCCTCCAGAGCGCGGGCTTCGCGCTCCCACTCATCGCCTAACGGGCGGTGGTAAATCAGCGTTATCAGCGCCTCACCTGACAGCGTGGTTAGAAACTCTACCTGGAACAGCCGCCGACGCAGCTCATCACAGCGAAGGCAAGCTTCGCGTAGCTGCGGCATTAGCTGATTGATTCGCTCACTGGCGACTGCGTACTGATCTAACCGAATCACCCGCTTGTTCTTCGGATTCTCAGGGTCTACCTCGAACATGGCGTAGAAGAGGTCGTCCTCTTCGTGCCATATGCGAAACTCGCAGCGCTGACGGTAATAGCCTGGCGGCGATTCAAACACTTCTAATGCCGGTGGTTGAAAAGCGGCAAAGGTACTTTCCAGATAGTCGCGTTTGGCGGCTAGCTGCTCAGCGTAGCGTTCAGGTTCTACAACGGGGATAGCCAAGGCTGCTCCTTTGAATAATTCGATCAGCAATAGTAGTAAATAGTGCTCAGTCGCCCACATTAAGCAATTGGGACGCCTTAAACCCATAGCGGGCTAGACCAGCGGTCAGATTGGCAGCAGGGGCAGTGGTAAAGCAGCGGCCATCCTGCTGGTCGCTATATAGTTCATCGACGACTTGCGCCACCCGACGAGCAATCGCATCGCCGGAATCGATCCAGTGCACACTCTTCGGGGCAAGCTGAGAGAGCCAAGGCTTTAACAGTGGAAAATGGGTACAGCCCAGCACGACGGTATCTAGCTCTGGGGTGTCCAGCGGCTGATGATGAGAAGATAAAGAATGGACAGGCGAGAGAGGGGTAATAGCGTGCCACAAAGGCGCCAGGGCAGCCTGCATTCGTTCGGTGTTGGGCGTGATGCCTGCCAGGTACGCTTCCGCTTCCACGACCAAAGCATCTGCGGCGACACGAGTAATCACACAGTCGCTGGCAAAGCTATCAATCAAGCGCTGGGTGTAGGGCCGCCCTACCGTGGCTTTGGTGGCTAGCAGCCCAATATGGCGTGTCCGGCTAATCGCTGCGGCAGGCTTGATAGCAGGCACGGTGCCGACGACAGGAATCGCCAACTGCTCGCGCAAATTTTCCAACGCCAGGGTACTGGCGGTATTGCAGGCGACGACCAACACACTGGGATTACAGGCTGCCACCGCGGCGCGACACACCGCTACAATACGCTCGGTCAGGGCAGCGTCTTCGCGCAGCCCATAGGGTAACCAAGCATTATCACAGGCATAGCAGAGCGCAGCATCAGGGTAGTGTTGGCGCAGCGACTGCGCCACCGACAGGCCGCCGACACCGGAATCAAAAATTAGCATGGGGCCTTTCATGACTCTGCCTTTCATGGCTCTGCCTGAAAAAACGGAGCCGCTAGTTTAGCATGCTCCGTAATTTTATCGATTGCCGTTATGGGTGGCGGTTAGCCGTTAGCGCTATACCGCGGGCACGTCGGCCCCACGCAGCTCAGCGTAGAGTTCAGGGTAGGCTTGCTGCAGGCGCTCTAACTCCTGCTCCGCACCTTCAGGGAGCGCCTGACGAAGCTCTTCCATGTCGTCAGGGCTGAAGTGCTCATCAATCAGCGGGAAGAGCCCCTCCCGTTCGTGACGCAGGTAGGCACGGTGCGCTTCCAAATAGTCTTTCAAGTCATCGGCAAAACGATCCATCGGTAGGATGTTATCCATTAGGATCATATCGATATCATTGGAAAGACGCTGAAGGCGTGGCTTTAACTCACGATAGTCATTCGCCATCTGCTCGGTAAGCGCTAAGTGTTCCGGCGCCTGGGTTTGCAAACGTTCCACACAAACACGCTCCAGCGGCGCTGCAAAACCATCCATGTAGGACAAAATATAGTCGACAACCTCACGCATCAGCTGAAAGTTAGGACGCTCGCCCTGGACAAGGGTTTTCTGCTTGAGCTGCAGTACATGGAGTAGTCTCGCCATGTTGGCATGATCTAGACGCAGTTGGTTTAACATCGAACTGTCTCCTTTATTATGTCATGCCTACCGTCGAAGCCTTAATAATTGACGGCATGCGATCATAAGCGCGTGGGGTTATCATAAACAATGCCCCTCTAGCGTTATCCTAGCAAGTGTATCTTTCTGATAGGTTACGCCAAAGGTAGTTCGCCAAGACGCGATTTACCACCCACACTTGTTGGTAATTTGTTGCTCAACGTACTGATTTATAACGGAAGCTTACATGGATCTTTTTGATAGCGCTCAGGCGACACCGGCTGACGATGCTCCGTTAGCCTTTCGTATGCGGCCACGCCAACTGGACGATTACGTGGGCCAGCAAGCGCTGGTGGGGCCAGATAAACCCCTACGTCGCATGGCGGAGTCAGGCATTGTGCGCTCAATGATTTTATGGGGGCCGCCAGGGGTTGGCAAAACCACGCTGGCAGAGCTGTTGGCCCGAGCCTCCCAGGCCCATCTGGAGCACCTCAGCGCGGTGATGGCCGGAGTAAAAGAGATTCGCGCTGTGGTGGAGCGGGCCCAACAGATGTCCTCCACGGTTATCCTCTTTTTAGATGAGATTCATCGCCTCAACAAGAGCCAGCAGGACGCATTATTGCCCCACGTGGAGTCGGGCCTGTTAACGTTGATTGGTGCCACCACCGAAAACCCCTCCTTCGAAGTCAACTCGGCGTTGCTATCCCGTGCGCGGGTATATGTGCTGAAATCGCTTACCCATGAGGAACTGATCACGGTGATGCGCCAGGCACTCAGCGACGTAGAGCGAGGGCTGGGCAAGCGTGACATTCAGGTTGATGACGAAGTATTAACTGCTCTGGCCCACGCTAGCGCTGGCGACGCACGACGGGCGCTGGGATTACTGGAAACCGCTTGCGATTTCGCTACTCAGGAAGCAAACGGCGAAGTACTGCATAAAGAGGTACTCGCCGATGTGATCGGCCATCAGGCCAGCGCCTTCGATAAGCAGGGGGACGCTTATTATGATCTACTTTCGGCCATTCATAAGTCGATACGCTCTTCACGCCCTAACGCAGCATTGCTGTATATGGCCCGCTTTATGCAGGGCGGCGGTGACCCGTTGGACGTAGTGCGCAGACTGACCGCGATTGCCTCAGAAGACGTCGGCAATGCTGACCCTCGCGCGCTACCGCTGGTGATTGCCGCCTGGGATGCTTATTTACGCCTGGGCGATTACGAAGGCCAGCGGGCAATTGCCCACGCGGCAATTCATTTAGCAGTGGCGCCCAAGAGTAACCGCATTGACCGCGCCTGGAGTGAAGCCAAGCAGTACGTACGCCAGCAGCCCCAGGTTGAGGTACCGACGTACCTGCGCAACGCGCCCACTAAGCTGATGGAGCAGTTGGGTCATGGCGAAGGCTATCGCTATGCGCATAACGAACCAGACGGCTACCCGGCGGGCAGCGCCCACGACTGCTGGCCTGAAGAGCTACCTAAAGCCGACTTTTTCAAGCCGAGCGCCATCGGTCAGGAGAAGCGCTTTGGGGAAATAATGGCGTGGCGAGAAAATCTCGACCAGGAAGCAGATCAGGCGCCCTAAGGCGCCTGATGGTTAACACAGTGGCAGTCTACTAAACTAGGGGCACTCCAACCCTTCACCCCTCACTCCTCACGATTAACCCCTCACAATGCCCCCCTAAAGCTCTTCGCGAATGACATCGGTACCTTCAGGGATCTCAAAATCAAACATGTCCCGGGCGATATCGCCATTGAGGGTAATATTGCTAAAGGTAATCGCGGTGCGCTGGCCGGTACTGTCCATCATCCACAGCTCGGTTAGCGTATCGGCATCGAACACCATGCTTAGCTCTTCGAACAGCGTATCGGCCGAGATAGGTACTAGGGTAAAGACATCTTCTCCCCCGTCCTGCTCGTAGAAAACCTCATAGCTTTCGGTTAAATCGTCCACGCTTCCCGACAGCAGTAACGCAGGGGTATGGGTTACTCGATCGTCCATCTCTTGAACGGTGACTTGTTCAAGGTCGGGATCGTACATATACACATCATCGCCGTCAGAGACCACGGTTTGAGAGTAAGGCGCTTCCACTTCCCAACGCAGCATACCGGGGCGAGACAGCCACATCTCACCACGCGCGCTTTGGAGGCGCTCCCCGCTGCCATCAAGAATTTGCTGCTCAAAATCCGCTTGATAACGCTCAAGTGGATCCAGCCGTTCAGTCAAACGCTCGGCAGCATCATCTGCCCAAGCGGGAGCACCAAAGGTTAAACCCAAGGCACTTGCCGCAAATGCCAGTGGCGAAGCGCCCATTGCTGAAGTGCGTTTTGTTTGCGTATCGCGCATATGATCTCCCTAGGCAACCGTTGCCCGGTAACTGTTGCTCAAAACTGTTGCTTAAAAATCAAGCAGTGAGGTCGGCTTAACCGGCCATGGCTAACTCAAAAACGTAACAATCAGACGAGAAAAACGCCGCAGGGTTTCACCCGCGGCGCTACTTTCACGCTTATTGCATAATTGTGGCTTTCATCAAGCGGTTAGTGGCCCACCGGAGGCGGGGCAAGCACTTCCCGGGCACCGTTAGAGCCCATAGAGGTCACCACACCGGCGCCCTCCATGGCCTCAACTAAGCGAGCGGCCCGGTTATAGCCAATTTTAAAGCGACGCTGCACGGCGGAAATCGAGGCTTTGCGCGTTTCAGTGACAAACTGCACGGCTTCATCGTAGAGCGCATCCTGCTCCGCATCGTCGCCATCCCCCCCCTCAGCCTCAAGACCCGTTAAGGCATCGGCGGATACGCCACCAGAAAGGATCTCTTCGATATACTCGGGTGCTCCACGGCGCTTCCAGTCATCGACCACTCGGTGTACTTCGTCATCGTCCACAAAGGCACCGTGGATGCGGTTAGGTGGTCCGGAACCTGCAGGCAGATAGAGCATGTCACCATGCCCTAACAGACTTTCAGCGCCGCCCTGATCCAGAATGGTGCGCGAATCGATTCTGGATGAGACCTGAAACGCCATCCGCGAAGGGATGTTGGCTTTGATCAAGCCAGTCACAACATCCACCGAGGGGCGCTGGGTAGCCAGAATCAAATGGATACCTGCGGCGCGTGCCTTTTGCGCCAAGCGCGCAATCAGCTCTTCGACTTTTTTGCCGACGATCATAAACATATCGGCAAACTCGTCGATCACCACGACGATGTAGGGCAGTTTCTCCAGCACTGGATGCGGCTGATGCACTTCCCAGGGCTGCGGTTCCCAGAGCGGGTCTGCCACTTGGGCACCGGCGCGCTCCGCTTCATCCAAACGGCCATTGAAGCCCGCGATGTTGCGCACCCCCATGGCCGCCATGAGCTTGTAGCGGCGCTCCATCTCGGCCACGCACCAGCGCAGGCTGTTGGCCGCCTCTTTCATATCGGTGACCACGGGCGCCAGCAGATGGGGAATGCCGTCATATACCGACAGCTCCAACATTTTCGGGTCGACCATGATCAGCTTTAGCTCACTAGGCTTCGCTTTAAGCAGCATTGAGATCAGCATGGCGTTAACGCCCACCGACTTACCCGACCCGGTGGTACCGGCTACTAGCAAGTGGGGCATCTTGCCCAGGTTGGCGACCACTGGGCTGCCACCAATATCTTGGCCTAACGCCATGGTGAGTGGTGACGTCTCCTGCTGGTAACGGTCGGAGTCGATAACTTCGCGCAGGCGGATCATGGCCCGGTTGGGATTAGGTATTTCAATACCCACCGTGGGACGCCCTGGAATAACCTCGACCACTCGCACACTTTTCACCATCAGGGAGCGCGCCAGGTCTTTGGCAAGGTTACTGATTTTAGACACTTTGACGCCCGCGGCGGGCTTGATCTCAAAGCGGGTAATCACCGGCCCGGGCCAGGTATCCACCACTTCCGCTTTCACACCGTATTCGCGCAGCCGCACTTCAAGCAGCTCAGCCATATCAGCCAACTGCTCGTCACTATAATTGGGTTGATACGGCTCTGCAGGTGTCAACAGCTGCAAGCTCGGCACGTCGCCCTCAGGTTCGTCCAGAGTTTCAAAAGCAGGCCGCTGGCTCTGCAAATGCTCCACGGTCCACAGGGCGGGGCCTTCATCCGCCTCTGGCGTGCTCTCTTCGGGCGCGAAGCTGGGTTCTTGGCGAGCTGCTGGGGTGGGCGTGGACGGAGGAGTAGTCGTTGAGTGCGCTCCTCCATCGCGGCCTTGGGCATACAGCTCATCATCCATCTCTTCATCGTCCCACACCGGCTCAGGCACTACTTCCGCTACACGTTCAGGTTTACGTGCAGGCTCAGGCGCGGTGACGCGCTCAGGGCTCCAGGCAGCATCAGTGTCACCAATATGTGGCTCACCAACACGTGGTTCAGCTTGGCTGCTGCTGGGATCAGCGGTGAGTGATGGCTCACTGCGACGCTCAACGGGCGCGGCATGAACAGTCTCTTTCTCGGCGGGCGCCTCATCGCTGGCAAAGAAGTTACTCCTGGCAGGCGCCGGAGGCTCTTCTTGACGAGTAGCACGCAGCGGGAAGGAAGTCTCGGCTTCTTTGGGTTCATCACCGGGCGCAGGTGCTTGAGTCTCAGGCGCTGCTGACGTTACCTCAGCCTGGACAAAGGCATTTTCCCGCGGCGCTGAGGGTGCCGCTGCTCCCTCCTCTTCTGCCGTTTTAGTCGCTGGCGTCACTGACGGGGCTGCCCCAGGCGCTGAAACCGTCGGCTCCGCGGTAGGTGTCGAAGAGATAGGCGCGGGTGTTTTAGCAGGCACATGCTTATTACTTGAAAACGCTGCGGCCTCCCAGGGAATCGAAGTATCCGTGGTTTCGTTGCTATTTGAAGGACTCGCTTCTGACGCATTGCTCTCTGAAGAGCTGTTCGCCTCACGACTGGAAAGTGGTACAGAGAAGCCTGGCTCACGGCGTTCGCGGCCACTGGGGCTGTTGCCTATTGGCTCTGCCGCAGGCTTTATCTCAGCGGGTGCAGCTTCAGGTTTAGCTTCTTGAGACTGCGCTTCAGGCGCTGCTTGAGGCTTGGCCGCAGTTTTGGCAGTTTTAGCAGCCGCTCGCTGAGCAGCGCGCATACGACGCGCTTGGCGACGTGCCGATAACCAGCTACCCAGCCGACATATACGCTTGCCGAGCTCATCAGCCACTTGCAGCCACGACATACCACTAAACAGCGGAAAGCCGCTTAAAATTAACGCCGCAGCGATTAAACCAACGCCACCACTTCCCACTAAAGGCCTTAACGCACCGACCAAACCTTCGCCCAAAATACCGCCTGAGGCATAGGGCAGCATGCTATCAGGGTGATAAAAGTGCAGCGCCCCCAACATGGTAGTACCGAAAATAAGTAGCACTAAGCCACCCGCATGGACAGCAATTGCCACGGGGTCGAGTTCAAAACGTACCTGGCGTGAGCGAATCAGCCACCAAGCGGCAAAGCCGAACATACCCGGCCACCACAAAGCGCTGGCGCCAAGCAGTGAGTAGAGAACATCGGCCAGCCAAGCGCCAACCTGCCCCATCCAGTTACCCACATCTGTCTCAGGGCCCTGATAAGACCAGCCTGGGTCAGAGGGTTGGTAACTAAATAGCGCTAATAATAAGAAAACACACAGCGCCAGCAGGATCACCACTACGCCTTCGCGCACGGAGCCTTGTAAGCGCAGGCCAAAACGACGAGCCTTATCCTTTGCGGCGTTAACGCGCGCAGCTGAAGCCGATGATGGTGTTTGACGCGCGCTACGCTGCGTTCGCTTGTTTACTGCTTTATTCACTTTCAAGCGACTCTCCCTTTACACCTCAATGGCGTCTTTAATCCACTTGCGAGTTTGCATGATACCGAGCATCCTTCCGCCGTCACAGAGGCTATCGTAAAGCGCTCAGTACAAGAACGTCGTAACAGGAGCAAGTAATGCTACCTTGGCTTTCCTCGCCACATCCTAATTTTCCAACTACCTCCCAAGCGCTGGCCTCCCCCAATGGCCTACTGGCCGCCGGAGGGGAGCTCTCGCCCGCTTGGCTGGTAGAAGCCTATCGGCAGGGCATATTTCCCTGGTTCAGCGACGACGACCCCATTTTGTGGTGGAGTCCAGACCCGCGCATGATACTCCTACCTGAGCAATTTAAGCAGCGTCGTAGCCTCACCAAACGATTACGCCATGGTGGCTTTCATATCACCCTGGATCAACACTTCGATCAGGTGATTCAGGCCTGCGCCGCCCCGCGTGGTGAAGAGGCGGGCACCTGGATTACAGACGAAATGCGCGAGGCCTACGGGCTACTGCATGCTCTAGGCATTGCTCATAGCATCGAAGTCCATCAACACGGCCAATTGGTGGGCGGGCTGTATGGCATCGCCATGGGGCCGGTGTTTTTTGGCGAGTCGATGTTCTCCCACGCCCCGGATGCTTCGAAGGTAGCGCTGGCCCATCTCGCCAGGGCCATGCGCGAACATGGCGGAAAACTCATCGACTGCCAAATGCACACGCCTCATCTGGCAAGCCTGGGCGCTATTACAGTCGCTCGCGAGGCATTCATCAACTATCTTAAAAACTGGTTACCCGATAAGGCATTTACGTTTACCACGTCACCCACTGAAACACCCACTGTTCCTGCATCGCTCTGGCTTAAGGCGATTGCCACCGAGGGTAATGCGTAGTGATGAACCATCGTGACGAACTTATTCTGTTCCAACCATTTTTTTACAATGAGGAGGCAGGCCGTGAGTAGTAACACTCCGCGTCGGCCGGTGCGGGATTTGCGCTTTTTCCTTACCGTGCCGCATGCCTGTAGCTATTTACCCGGCAAGGAAGCGACAACGCTGTTTCTCGACCCGCAGGAGTCGCCCGTTCCAGGTGTCTATGACTCGCTGGCGCTGCTAGGGTTTCGTCGCAGTGGGCGCCATCTTTACCGCCCTCACTGTGAGGGCTGCAACGCCTGCCGCTCGGTGCGTATTCCGGTTGACCAGTTTGCGGCTAACCGCACGCAACGAAAAATTTGGCGCCGCAATGCCGATATAAGCATCCGTATTGTGCCTGCTCACTTTGCGTCTACCCACTACTCGCTTTACGCGAATTACATTCGTCAGCGCCATGCTGACGGCGATATGTTCCCGCCCAGCCGCGAGCAGTACCGCACCTTCCTTACCCTTGATGAGTCCTATGCCCATCTGATGGAGATGTACCTCGACGAAGAGCTGGTTGGTGTGGCTGCATTCGACCAGTTGGAGCATGGGCTCTCGGCAATCTACACCTTCTTTGCCGTTAGCGAGACTCTGGACAAGCGCTCACTAGGCACTTTTGCCATTCTTCAGCTCATCGAGCTCAGCCGCAAAAAAGCGCTGCCGCACCTTTATTTAGGGTATTGGATCGAAGAGTGCCGTAAGATGCGCTACAAGCAGGCTTTCGCGCCATTGGAAATACTCGATGGACGCCATTGGCGGCCGCTGATTCGCTAAAAATGCCAGCTTTTTTGCCTTGACGACGGGCTTACGGCACAATATAGCGCTGTTTCTTGAGTGCCCACCTAGCGGCACTCAAATTCTGACCGATAATGACATTACTAACTCATCAGTGAGGACATGCCTATATGGCACGCGAAGATCATATTGAAATGGAAGGCGTTATCGTCGATACCCTTCCGAATACCATGTTTCGGGTTGAGCTGGAAAACGGTCACGTTGTTACCGCTCATATCTCCGGCAAAATGCGCAAAAACTATATCCGCATTCTGACCGGTGACAAGGTAAAAGTTGAGCTGACACCTTACGACCTGTCTAAAGGCCGTATCGTTTACCGCTCGCGCTAAGTCGTTACACCATTAACGCGCTCGGCTGACTTTAACTGTGCCAGCTAGACTGTCCTTTAACGACAGCGCCGATTAGCGTCAATGGCGGTTCACTAAAAACGACAACGCCCCGTCGATGACAGGGCGCTGCGTTTTTATGCATATAGCATGAGTATTAGAAAGATAGCTTTTAGCACGGCTTAGCGCCCTTTTCAGGGCGCATCTGCCATCTCAGTCTCTGTGGAAAGGTGTAACTCGCCCTCCTCCAGGCTAACGTGGACAATACCGCCCTGATCAGCCAGCTCTCCGAACAGAATCATTTCGGCTAATGGCTTCTTCAGCTTCTCTTGTATGAGGCGCGCCATTGGACGTGCACCCATGTCAGGATCGTAGCCTTTATCGGCCAGCCAATCCCGCGCCATGTCGTCTACATCCAACTGAACACGCTTCTCATCCAACTGCGCCTGTAGTTCGATCAAGAACTTGTCGACCACATTGCGCACCACCGAGACCGGCAGCGAGTGGAACTGAATAATACCGTCCAGGCGGTTGCGGAACTCCGGTGAGAAGGTACGGCGGATCACTTCCATGGCATCGGTGGAGTGATCCTGGTGCTGGAAGCCAATGGAGCGACGCGACGCCTGCTCCGCACCAGCGTTAGAGGTCATAATCACGATAACGTGACGGAAGTCCGCTTCACGCCCGTTGTTGTCCGTTAAGCGGCCATGATCCATGACCTGCAGCAGTAGGTTAAAGACTTCCGGGTGCGCTTTCTCAATCTCATCCAACAACAACACGCAGTGCGGCTGTTTGGTCACTGCTTCAGTCAGTAGACCACCCTGGTCGTAACCGACATAGCCTGGAGGCGCACCAATCAGGCGCGATACGGTATGACGCTCCATATACTCGGACATATCAAAGCGCACCAGTTCAATGCCCATGATATGCGCCAGCTGTTTGGCCACTTCGGTTTTACCCACACCGGTGGGACCTGCAAACAGGAAGCTACCAACGGGCTTATCGGGAGATTTAAGCCCGGCCCGGGACAGCTTAATAGCCGCAGAGAGACTATCAATCGCCTCATCCTGACCGAACACCAGCATCTTCAGGTCACGATCCAGCTTCTCGAGCAGCTTGCGGTCGGAGCTTGAAACACTCTTCGGTGGGATACGTGCAATGGACGCTACCACGGCTTCCACTTGCTCGACATCGATCGTCTTGGCGCGCACTTCTGGCGGCAATAGACGCTGGTGAGCCCCTGCCTCGTCAATCACGTCAATCGCTTTGTCGGGCAGGAAGCGGTCATTGATGTAGCGATCCGCTAAGCGCGCTGCGCTTTCAAGCGCACCATCGGTGTACTTAAGTTCGTGGTGCTCTTCAAAACGTGAACGCAACCCTTTGAGGATTTTGATGGTGTCTTCCACCGACGGTGCCATCACATCCACCTTCTGGAAGCGCCGTGCCAGAGCACGATCTTTCTCAAAGATGCCGCGGAACTCCTGGAACGTAGTCGAACCAATGCAGCGCAATTCGCCCGAAGAGAGCAGCGGCTTGAGCAGATTGGACGCATCCATCACGCCACCAGAGGCGGCACCTGCACCAATCACCGTGTGAATCTCATCAATGAATAGCACAGCGTTAGGCTGCTTGCGTAGTTCGCTCAGCAGGCTTTTGAGGCGTTTTTCAAAATCACCACGGTACTTGGTACCGGCCAGTAGCGCGCCCATGTCCAGCGAGTAGACCACCGCATCGGCAATAACATCGGGAACGTCTTCTTCGACGATACGCTTGGCAAGGCCTTCGGCCACGGCGGTTTTACCTACACCCGCCTCACCGACTAACAACGGGTTGTTTTTGCGCCGACGGGCCAGAATTTGCACCACGCGCTCAAGCTCGTGGTCGCGGCCAATCAGCGGATCAATTTTACCCAGCCGTGCCTGTTCATTGAGATTGGTAGCGTAGCCAGTGAGCGGATGCGCAGCGCCCTCACTGCCACCCTCCTCCGCGTCTTCACTCTCAGGTGAAGAAGGCGAGGGAGACGGCCCGTGACCGGCCACTTTGGAGATACCATGGGCGATGTAGTTGACTGCATCGACCCGCGCAACGTTCTGCTGCTTAAGGAAGTATACCGCCTGACTCTCCTGCTCGGAAAAGATCGCCACCAACACATTGGCACCGGACACTTCGCTTTTGCCAGATGACTGAACGTGGAAGACCGCCCGTTGTAAAACACGCTGAAAACCAAGCGTGGGCTGGGTCTCACGATCACCCTGGCCTTCTGGAATCAGTGGCGTAGTCGAGTTAATAAAATCCTGCAGATCGGACCGCAGCTTGTCGAGGTTAGCCCCGCAGGCCTTCAGTACGTCTACCGCTGAGGCATTATCTAGCAACGCTAGCAGCAGGTGCTCAACGGTCATAAACTCATGGCGCTTTGAACGCGCCACGGTGAAGGCCGTGTTCAGGGTCATTTCAAGTTCTTTGCTCAGCATGGCAGTCCCCTTTTCGCTACTACCTAGGGCGTGTCGCCACCTAGGGCTTGCGTCGGATCAATTTAGTCGACCGGCACTCTCAACATCGGGTACAAATGGCACGGTTGCAAGCCTCACCACCAATTATTTCTCAACGCTTTTAATTGGCGGCCTCAATATCACTTATCAACGGGTGCTCACACTCACGGGCATATTCATTTACCTGATAGCTTTTTGTTTCGGCTATATCGCGCGTAAACACGCCACAAGTGCCCTTTCCTTGGGTATGTACGGCGAGCATGACCTGAACGGCCGTCTCGCTGTCCATGTTAAAAAAATCTTGCAGCACTTCAATGACAAATTCCATCGGCGTGTAATCGTCGTTGTGAAGCACTACCTTATAAAGCGGTGGTTGCGCCAGCGCCGGTTCTGCTGACTGTACCGCTATATCACCATCTTCATCGGGCATATCTGGCCGCGTCATCCCCGCTTTTACGGGTAACACGGTCAAGTATGAACTATCTTGGTTGGGCATAAGCTGCACGGTTGGTTGTCTCGACACTGACCGATGGAAGCGTTTATCAGACCTCACATCGCCAATTCACTAGTGTAGTTTCTTAACTGTAGCCTCTTAACTACTATAATTTCTTAACTACTATAGCTTATTAGCCTAAACGTAAGACGCTTTCGATCAGCAAGGGTTCATGGAAAACTTAAAATATTACAGAGCGCAATAGCGAGTGCAATGCAACCCCCCCGCCCGCCAAGCGGACGGGGGTCATTCAGCCTAATCACAGGCGGTCTCTATTAGCCTTTTGCGACCATGGCAAGCGTTTCGTTGAGAGTCTGGCTGGGGCGCATCACCTTAGCCGTCAGCTCGTGATCCGGGTGGAAGTAGCCACCAATATCCGCAGGCTGGCCCTGAACGCTGTTCAATTCATCGACAATGGTCGCTTCTTTGGCCGTTAGCGCGTCAGCCAGGCGTCCGAACAGCGTCTGCATTTCGCTATCTTCGCTCTGCTCTGCCAACGCTTCAGCCCAGTATAGCGCCAAATAAAAGTGGCTGCCGCGATTGTCCAGCTCACCCACTTTGCGCGACGGCGACTTGTTGCTATCCAGGAACTTGCCGTTCGCCTGATCGAGCGCTTTGGCCAGCATTTTTGCCCGAGCGTTATCGAAGGTGCTGCCCAGGTGTTCAAGGGATGCCGCCAGGGCCAAAAACTCGCCCAGCGAGTCCCAGCGCAGATGGTTCTCTTCCAGCAACTGCTGAACGTGCTTGGGAGCAGAGCCGCCAGCGCCGGTCTCAAACAAGCCACCGCCATTCATCAATGGTACGATTGAGAGCATCTTGGCGCTGGTGCCGAGCTCCATAATCGGGAACAGGTCAGTCAGATAGTCGCGCAGTACGTTACCAGTGACGGAGATAGTGTCTTCGCCCTTGCGGATACGCTCCAGAGAGAAGCGCATGGCCTCTTCTGGCGTCATGATACGAATATCCAGGCCAGTGGTATCGTGCTCTTTTAAGTAGCTCTCGACTTTCTTGATCAGTTGAGCATCGTGGGCGCGCTGGGCGTCCAGCCAGAAGATAGCCGGCGCTCCGCTTTCGCGGGCACGATTAACCGCCAACTTCACCCAATCGCGAACCGGGGCATCCTTGGTCTGGCACATCCGCCAAATGTCGCCCTGCTCAACGCTGTGCTCAAGCACTACATTGCCGCTGGTATCGGTGACACGTACGGTACCGTCGGTAGGAATCTGGAAGGTCTTATCGTGGGAGCCGTATTCTTCAGCTTTCTGGGCCATCAAACCTACGTTGGGTACGCTACCCATAGTCGTCGGATCAAAGGCACCGTGCTGTTTGCAATCATCGATGACCGTTTGATAGATACCGGCGTAGCAACGATCAGGAATGACGGCTTTGACGTCGTGCAGTTGGTCATCGGCGCCCCACATTTTACCGGAATCGCGGATCATCGCCGGCATGGAAGCATCGATAATCACATCGCTGGGCACGTGCAGGTTGGTGATCCCTTTATGGGAGTTCACCATCGCCAAACGCGGGCGCTCGGCATAAAGTGCTTGAATCTCATCCTCAATCTGGGTCTGGCGCTCTTCCGGCAGTGACTTAATGGCCGAATAGAGATCGCCGATACCGTTATTGGGGTCGAAGCCCGCCTGCTGGAGGTCATCTGCGTGCTTACTCAGCACGTCCTGATAAAACTCGCTGACCACCATACCGAACATGATCGGGTCAGAGACCTTCATCATGGTCGCTTTAAGGTGCAGCGAGAACAGCACGTCTTTGGCTTTTGCGTCAGCGACTTCGTCGGCCACAAAACGACGCAGCGCGTTACGGCTCATGACCGCAGCGTCGACGACTTCGCCTTCCAGTACCGAGGTTTTCTGCTTGAGCACCGTGGTGCTGCCGTCTTTAGCGACCAGCTCGATCTTGAGATCGGTGGCTTTTTCAATCAGCGCGGACTTCTCGCTGCCGTAGAAATCGCCTTCACTCATATGCGCCACATGGGACTTGGAGTCGCTGCTCCACTCACCCATGCGGTGGGGATATTTGCGGGCGTAATTCTTGACCGACAGCGGAGCGCGGCGATCCGAGTTACCTTCACGCAACACCGGGTTAACGGCGCTGCCTTTAGTTTTGTCGTAGCGCGCCTGAATGTCTTTCTCTTCATCGCTTTGGGGCGCTTCAGGGTAGTCAGGAAGTTTGTAACCCTGCTGCTGCAACTCTTTAATCACCGCCTTTAGCTGAGGCAGAGAGGCGCTAATGTTGGGCAATTTGATAATGTTAGCTTCTGGGGTCTTGGTCAGTTCGCCAAGCTCCGCCAGGTGATCGCCGATCCGTTGCTCTTCGCTCAGATAGTCAGGGAACTGAGCAATGATGCGAGCGGCCAGGGAAATATCGCGGGTCTCTACCTGAATGCCGGCAGAATCGGTAAAGGCATCGATAATCGGCAGTAGGGAGTGCGTCGCGAGCGCGGGCGCTTCGTCAGTGAGCGTATAGATGATCTTCGGCGTTTTGGTCATTTTTGCGTTAACCTCTCTCTTTTCGCTGCGATGGCAAGAAATCTTGAGCGGAGCGCGAGCTCAACGATGGGCGCCCCATCAGGTAGCCGGAGTATACCAGCGCTGCCCGCCGTGCGCATTGTCGACATACCCATTCCTGAGAGTGAATAGAAAGTAAAAAGGCCAACGAGAAGTCATGAGCAACCTTTATTTACTGCATAAGCCTTTCCAGGTACTGAGCCAATTCAGCGACCGTGAGGGGCGGCAAACCCTGGCGCATTATGTCGATGTGAAAGATATTTATCCCGCAGGACGGCTTGACTACGACTCTGAAGGCCTACTGCTGCTCAGCGATGATGGCGAGCTGATTCACCGCATTTCTCATCCGCGCCATAAGCAGCCCAAAACCTACTGGGCTCAGGTGGAAGGGCAAATCGATGACACGGCATTGAAGGCGTTGCGCCAAGGCATTGCGCTGAAAGATGGCCCAACGCAGCCGGCCAAAGCGCACAGAATAGATCCGCCTACGACCGCACCACGCCACCCTCCCATCGACCCCAAACGCCACCCCTCGACTAGCTGGCTGGAGCTAACCATAAGCGAAGGCCGTAACCGCCAGGTTCGCCGTATGACGGCCCATGTCGGTTACCCCACCCTGCGCTTGATTCGCGTAGCGATCGGCCCCTGGCGGCTGGATGGTTTGGCACCTGGCGAATGGTGCAAAGAAGCCCTACACGCGCCCAGACCGACGAATACGCCCCCAAGTCAGCGACGAATTGCTCCGCGAAAAGATCAGCGTAGGCGGCCCACCACAAAACGCAGGAACCCCTGATGAGCCTTATTCGCAGCACGGCGGCCTGCGTCATCCAGCAGGGCGAGCGCTTTTTGATGGTAGAAGAGCAGCGGGGCGGCCCGCAAAGTGTGTTTAACCAGCCCGCTGGGCATATTGAACCCGGCGAAGGCCCCATAGCAGCCATTCTGCGCGAGGTACTGGAAGAGACTGCTTGGCAGGTATCGCTCACCGGATATCTGGGTTTATACGTATTTCATACCAACGAAGGGCAAACGTTTCACAGCCACGGCTTTATTGCCGCACCGCTTCATCAACTCGACCTCCCCCTCGACCCGGATATCTTTGCCACCCATTGGCTTACCATTGAGCAAATACGGTCGCTAGATCAGCAGGCGCGCCTACGCAGCCCGCTGGTACTCAAACGTATCGAGGATGCACTCAGCGAGCCTGGCTATCCCCTGTCGGTGATTCGCGAGTGAAGCACTCGAAGCCATTACCCCCCATCGTGTATAATCCTCGCCCAACTGCACACTGCTTATTTGCACCCTACTTCAACTGAGGATGCCCATGTCATCCACTGAACCAACTACGCCAGGCTCATCCACCACTGAGTCATCCGCCACAGCCGCTAATGGCAAAGTGATTGTCGGTATGTCCGGCGGCGTCGACTCGTCCGTTTCGGCCCTTCTCCTCATGCAACAAGGCTATGAGGTCGAAGGCCTGTTTATGAAAAACTGGGATGAAGACGACGGAACCGAATATTGCACGGCCAAAGAGGATCTCGCCGACGCCGAGGCGGTCTGCGCCAAACTGGGCATTAAACTGCACACCGCTAACTTTGCCGCCGAGTATTGGGATAATGTATTCGAGCACTTTTTAGCCGAATACAAAGCGGGCCGCACGCCCAACCCGGATATTCTGTGTAACCGGGAGATCAAATTTAAGGTCTTCCTTGAGTACGCTGAAATGCTCGGAGCCGACAAAATCGCCACTGGTCACTATGTTCGTAAAGGGCATGTTAGCCAAGGCGATGGCGATGTTCGCCCGCGCCTGCTGAAAGGCCTGGATAGCAATAAAGATCAAAGCTACTTCCTGCATGCAGTGCCAGAAGCCGCCATTGCCCGTACCCTGTTCCCCGTAGGTGAGCTGGAAAAGCCCGCCGTACGCGCGCTTGCAGAACAGCACGATTTGATCACCGCTAAGAAAAAAGACTCCACCGGCATCTGCTTTATCGGCGAGCGCCGGTTTCGCGATTTCCTCCAGCAGTACCTGCCCGCCCAGCCCGGTACCATTGAAACGCCGGATGGCGATGTCATCGGCAAACATATGGGGCTGATGTACTACACCCTGGGCCAGCGCCAGGGTCTAGGCATTGGCGGGCTTGCCAACTACTCCGAAGACCCCTGGTACGTGGCGGCAAAAGATCTTGATCGCAATGTACTGATCGCGGTGCAGGGTAAGCATGACCAGTTGCTCTACTCCGATACCTTGGTCACAGAGGCCATGGATTGGGTGGCGGGTGAGCCGCCGGTTCAGCAGGGGCGCTTTACCGCCAAGACGCGCTATCGGCAAAGCGACTGCAGCTGTGAAATGCGCGCGCTGCCCGACGGTGGCGTTGAGGTCACGTTTGACGACCCGCAGTGGGCGGTCACCCCTGGCCAGTCGTTGGTGCTTTACGATGGCGACATATGCTTGGGCGGCGGCGTTATTCGCGCTACCTGGAAGAAAGCCGCGGAGGCTGCTGCATGAATCCTACCCCGATTCATCGCGCCCCCGATTCTCCGGCAGTCCGCCAAGCACTTGCCCTTGCTGGCGTCTTTCAAGCCGCCAGCCTGGTCGATGAGCTGGCTCGCACCGGGCAGGTCGACACCCGCGCCTGGGAAACGCTGATTGAGGCCACTGTGGATACTAACCCGGAAAGCTTCGAGGCGATTTATGGCGGGCACCCCAATAATCTGCGCCGCGGCCTGGATACCTTAGAAGCCCTGGTGGGGCGTAAGCAGGCGAACCCGGTGGTGTTGCGCTACGGTTTTTCGCTGCTGATGCTAATGAATAAGCTGCGTACCAATAACGACATGATGGATTCACTGGGCCAAAAATTAACCCGCATTCAGGGTCAAGCCGAGCACTTTGGCACTACCCATGAAAACGTGGTGGCCAGTCTTGGGGAAGCGTACCAAGAAACGATATCCACCTTTAAAACCCGCATTGTGGTGCAAGGGGATCCATCACTGCTGCAGAGCCGCATGATGCCTGAGCGTGTACGCGCTTGCTTAATGGCGGGGATTCGCTTTGGATTATTGTGGCACCAGCAAGGCGGTCGCCGCTGGAAACTGGTATTCCAGCGTAAAGCGCTACGCCGGGCACTGGATAGCCTCAACTAGACGGCTACTCTGTTCTCGATCGACGTCTTTTCAATTAACTTGCTCTCGACTAATTTTCTTTCGAACCTCCTGGAAACGATGCCATGCAACTCTCCGCTTTGACCGCCCTCTCCCCCGTCGACGGCCGCTACGCCTCCAAAGCCGCCGCCCTGCGCGAACACTTCAGTGAATTCGGCCTTATTCGCGCCCGTGTGATTGTGGAGGTTCGCTGGCTACAGCGCCTGGCTGAGCATGCTCAGATTACCGAGGTACCGCGCTTATCTGCTGAGGCTACCGCGTTCCTTGAGCAATTGATTCGTGAGTTTTCTATCGCGGATGCCGAACGCATCAAAGAGATCGAGCGCACCACCAATCACGACGTCAAAGCGGTTGAGTACTTCCTAAAAGAGAAGATTGCAGGCCAAACCGAGCTGCATGCGGTCACCGAATTTATTCACTTTGCCTGCACCAGCGAAGATATCAACAACCTCTCTTACGGCGTAATGCTCAGCGACGGCCTGAACGCCATGCTGCCCACCATGCACGAGGTTGCCGATGACATTGCCAAGCTAGCCATTGCCCACGCCGCCCAGCCGATGCTGTCGCGTACTCACGGTCAAACCGCCACCCCGACCACGCTGGGCAAAGAGATGGCCAACGTGGCGTACCGCCTTAAGCGCCAGCTGAAGCAGATCGAAGCGGTGGAAGTGCTCGGCAAAATCAATGGCGCTGTGGGCAACTATAACGCCCACCTGACCACCTACCCGGAGATCGATTGGGAGGCCAATGCGCGTACCTTTGTGGAAGGCTTAGGGCTGACTTTTAACCCTTACACTACCCAGATCGAGCCCCACGACTATATCGCCGAACTGTTTGACGCCATTTGCCGCTTCAATACGATCCTGATCGACTTCGATCGCGACGTTTGGGGCTATATCTCACTGGGCTACTTTAAGCAGCGCACGGTTGAGGGCGAAATTGGCTCCTCGACCATGCCACATAAAGTCAACCCGATTGATTTTGAAAACTCCGAGGGCAACCTGGGCCTGGCCAACGCTGTGCTTAGCCACCTTGCGCAAAAGCTGCCGATCTCCCGCTGGCAGCGCGACCTGACTGACTCCACCGTGCTGCGTAACCTTGGCGTAGGCTTGGCATATGGGTTGATTGCTTACCACGCCAGCCTCAAAGGCATCAGCAAGCTTGAAGCCAACCCTGAGCGTTTAGATGCTGATCTGGATAACAGCTGGGAAGTGCTCGCCGAGCCGATTCAAACGGTGATGCGCCGTTACGGTATTGAAAAGCCCTATGAAAAACTCAAGCAACTGACTCGTGGCAAACGTATTGACCAAGCAGGCTTTGCGGCGTTTATTGATACCCTTGAACTGCCCAGCGAGGTCAAAACCGAATTGAAGGCGCTCTCACCGGCCAACTATATTGGTAATGCCCAGGCGCAAGCCGAAGCACTGACACATCAGCTAAACTCTCTGTAACCCATTTGTTGTGACCAACTTGCTGTGACCAACGTTGCTGCGACCACTACACCAGGACACGCCATGAACCATCACGATAAGCCGCTAACACTGCTGGGCGATCTTACCGCTGCAGACTTTCTGGCCAATTATTGGCAGCAAAAGCCGCTGCTGATTCGTGGCGCCATGCCCGACTTCATCAGCCCGATTGAAGCCGATGAACTGGCTGGACTCGCCTGCGAGCCTGGCGTAGAAGCGCGTTTGGTTGAAGAGGAGGGCCCGGATGGCCCTTGGCAGGTCTCCCACGGCCCCTTCGATGAAGCCACTTTTGAACGGCTCCCAGAAAAAAACTGGAGCCTTCTGGTGCAAGCGGTTGACCACTATGTTCCATCGGTGGCAGCGCTAATGAATGAGTTTGACTTCCTGCCTCGTTGGCGGCTCGATGACGTGATGATCAGCTACGCGCCTCCTGGCGGAAATGTGGGTGCACATATCGATCAGTACGATGTCTTTTTACTCCAAGCCAGCGGCCACCGCCGCTGGCAGTTGGGCGGCAAGCTCACGGAAGATGCGCCGATCATCCAAGGTATCGATCTCCGCATCCTGAAAGAATTCACCGTAGAGCCCGACTCCGACTGGGTGCTTGACCCCGGCGATATGCTTTATCTCCCTCCCGGCTGGGCGCATCACGGCGTTAGCCAGAGCGATGACTGCATGACCATTTCAGTTGGCTTTCGCGCTCCTTCGGCCGATGAGGCGATCACCTCCTACGCCGACTATTTGGGTGAGCAGTTGCCTGCCTCTCAGCGTTACAGCGATGCGGGCATGGCGCCTGCTCAGCAGGTCGGTGAACTGGACGACGCAGCCGTTGAGCGTATGCGTCAGCTGATTATGTCGACGCTGGATAACCCTACTCAGATTGCCCAGTGGTTTGGCCGGGTGATGACTCAGCCAAAATATGTCGATCAAGTGGTACCGCTTGAAACACCGTTGGACGAAGAGGCGCTTGTTGCTCAACTACAAGAGGGGGAGCCGCTCTACCATATGCCTGGCTCACGCTTTGCCTGGCGTCGCGATGCCAGCGGTACCACGCTATTTGTGGATGGTGACGGCCACGCCTGTTCAACTGAATTAGCCAAACGCCTAGCCGACACCACCCCTCTCTACGCCGAAGACCTTGAGCTTGACGGCGCAACTGCGCTCATCACCCAGTTGGTCAATACCGGCAGCCTCGGCTTTATGAGTGATGAAGGTGATGATGACGAGGAGTACTAAGGAACCTCTGATTAACGTGATGAGCGCAGGCCAGACAAGGCAAAAATCAACGAAAAAACGGAGTTTACGGGGTGTAAATGAGTATTTTGAGGCGATTTTTAACGCAGTATGGCCAAGCGCAATAGTTAATCGGAGGTTTCCTAATGGCGATTACCCACATTAGCACTGGCAGTTGGGAAACGCTGGGCCCAACGGCCAGCGAGATCCGCTGCAAGGTATTTATTGAAGAGCAGAGCGTGCCCCAGGATGAGGAGTGGGATGGCCTGGATCCGGCGTGCCAGCACTTTCTCGCCATGCTTGATCAGCAGCCGGTAGGCACCGCACGACTGCTGCCCGATGGGCATATAGGCCGCGTCGCCGTACTCGCTAATGCCCGCGGCACCGGTATTGGTGTACTGCTGATGCAGGCCGCGATTGAAGCGGCACGCCATGCGGGCCACTCCCAAGTGGCCCTGAGTGCCCAGGTACACGCACTGGCGTTCTATGAGCGTCTAGGCTTTATCGCCCATGGCGATGAGTTTCTGGATGCAGGCATCCCTCATCGAGAAATGACGCTTTCGCTCGATTAACAAGCCCTCTTGATTGATCTCTAGCACTGCCTCGGCAGTGCTTTTTTATGCGCTCTTGCCGCCATCTTGACGAAAAACGACTACACAAACCCTCCCTTCCTCTACCTCCCTGTCGTCGGGTTACAACGGCCTCTGCCCCCAAGTGTCAATTGTTGAAGGCGCCATCCTCGTGGATAGTTATTGCATTGCAGCGTTAAGCGGATTGGGTCAATCCATCAAGCTCAACGCTGTAGCTGAGGTCTCTAGCGTTACTGCTTCCAGCTTTCAAGACGTTTGCATGAGAGACGATTGACCTAGAGACACAATCACGAAAATCAATAATGCTAAATACAACTTCGCAGGTGCAGCATAAGCAAAAGCTGATTTGCGAAACACTATCCAGCCCGAAGAGGATAAGCTCATGACAGGACTGCTCGACGATATCAAAGCCATGGCCCAACTACGCGAAGCTCAAGGCGGCAAGTGGGAAACCATCAAACCTGAGTATGCCGCTCGCATGCGTGCACAGAACCGCTTTCACACCGGCCTGGATATTGCGCGTTACACCGCCAAGATCATGCGCGAAGATATGGCCGCCTATGATGCCGATACCGCCCAGTACACCCAGTCGCTAGGCTGCTGGCACGGCTTCATTGGTCAACAGAAGCTAATCTCGATCAAGAAGCACTTTGGCACCACCAAACGTAGCTACCTCTACCTTTCCGGCTGGATGGTTGCCGCGCTGCGCTCCGAGTTCGGCCCGCTGCCCGACCAGTCGATGCACGAAAAAACCTCCGTCGCGAACCTGATCGAAGAGCTCTATACCTTTCTAAAACAAGCCGATGCCTGGGAGCTTAACCACTTGTTCCGCGCCCTCGATGAAGCCAAAGAGGCTGGCGACAAATCAAAAGAGCAGGAACTGATCGGTAAAATCGATAACTACGAAACTCATATCGTACCGATTATTGCTGATATCGACGCTGGCTTTGGTAATGCAGAAGCCACCTACCTGTTAGCCAAGAAGTTTATTCAAGCGGGCGCCTGCTGCATCCAGTTGGAAAACCAGGTCTCTGATGAGAAGCAGTGTGGTCACCAGGACGGTAAAGTTACTGTGCCCCACGAGGACTTCCTGGCCAAAATCAACGCCGTGCGTTACGCCTTTTTGGAACTCGGCATTGAAGATGGCGTTATCGTCGCGCGTACCGACTCACTCGGCGCGGGCTTGACGCAAAAAATTGCCGTTACCAACGAGCCAGGCGATCTCGGCGACCAGTACAACAGCTTTTTGGACGGCGATGTGATTGAAAACGCCGCCGATATCAACAACGGCGATGTGGTCATCAAGCAGAACGGCAAACTGGTTAAACCCAAGCGCCTCGCTTCGGGCCTCTACCAGTTTAAACCCGGCACCGGCGAAGACCGCGTTATACTGGACTGCATCACCAGCTTGCAAAACGGCGCCGACCTACTGTGGATCGAAACCGAGAAGCCCCACGTTGGCCAGATCGCCAGCATGGTCAACCGCATTCGCCAGGTCGTGCCGGATGCCAAACTGGTCTATAACAACTCTCCGTCGTTCAACTGGACGCTGAACTTCCGCCAGCAGGTGTTCGATGCATGGCAGGAAGAGGGTAAAGACGTTTCGGCTTACCAGCGTGACAAGCTGATGAGCGCAGAGTACGACGATACCGAGCTTGGCCAGCTGGCCGATGAGTGGACACGCAATTTCCAGCGCGACTCGTCTCGCGAAGCGGGCATCTTCCACCACCTGATCACGCTGCCAACTTACCACACGGCTGCCCTGTCCACCGACAACTTAGCGAAAGGCTACTTCGGCGATGAAGGGATGCTGGCTTACGTGAAAGGCGTACAGCGTCAGGAAATTCGCCAAGGGATTGCAACCGTTCGCCACCAGGATATGGCAGGCTCCAATATCGGTGATGACCATAAAGAGTTCTTCCACGGCGATGCCGCGCTCAAAGCCGGTGGCAAAGACAACACCATGAACCAGTTTGGCTAATTAGCAGGTTTCAACGCCATAGTTCACTATGTCCCCCTGCAACAGGAGGCCTTCGGGTCTCCTGTTTTTGCTTGGTTATACGTATTTGCACACTGTTTTCTTAATACGCTGTTAAACTCTCGGTTACACTTTTTTTGGCGACTGCTCTACCAACTTTGATCTTTTTTCATGAACGCTGGTCAAAGCCGTTAGCATCGGCTATCTTTAACGAACACTGTTCTATAACTACATCTACTCTGTGCCTGCCCAGTTATGAGCGCTATATGGATCAGGCCAATGGATGACAGTTATAAAAATAGACACTCTGGAGGTTTTAATGAAACGTCTTCTTCTACCTGTTGTCGCACTGAGCATTCTCACGCTGGCAGGCTGTGCCAATACGTCTGGTTACTCTGGTGATGTCTATCGCGGCAGCCAAGCCAAAACCGGTCAAAGTGTTACTTACGGCACTATCGTGGCGGTTCGCCCGGTGCAGATCCAAGCGGAAAGCCGTGCCGGCGGCCTTTTAGGTAGCGGCGGTGGCGCGGTTATCGGCGGTCTTCTGGGTAGCCAGGTCGGCGGTGGCTCTGGTCGTCAGTTGGCGACTGTGGCAGGCGCCCTGGGCGGCGCTGTGGCAGGTACGGCCGCTGAAGATGCGTCTAACCGCGTTAATGCGCTGGAGATGGAAATTCGTCGCGATGACGGTACCGACGTGGTTGTCGTTCAGCGTGCGGATCGCCAGTTCCAAGCCGGCCAGCGTGTGCGTTTGATTGGCAATGGCGCCAACATGAGCGTGGCACCCTATTAATCGAGAGCGTTAATCTAGCGCTTAAGTATCAAAAAAGCCCGGCCATCAAATGAGAGGGCCGGGCTTTTTATTTTATCGCGAACAGCTTAGTGATGGGTTTTATTCCCAGCCCATTTAGCCAGCGCCATGATTGCCCAGCCAATCAGGGCAAGCAGGATGACGACCAGCAGCATTTCAACCGGCTGCACCAGGGTGGTGGCCCCCAACACTGCCAGCGTAATCACCCATAGATAGCGATTGTCGCCATGGCTTTTCAAAAAACCGGGCAACACCTTATCTAACCCCTCGCTAACGCCGCTATTCCAGCGCTGATAGACAAAATAAGCAATCAGGCAAAAAGCGATAAGCCAAATAATCAAGATCGTCATTACATGCTCCAAAAGTGATAGGGCAAAGGAAAAAATGATGGTTGTAGGGTATCCCTGGTCACCCTGACGCGCAATACCGCCGAAAGTGGTGAGTAGGAAAAAGCGTCGCTACCCCCTGACAAGCCAGCGCACACGCGTTACCATATTGGGACATGCACTCACCGAAAGGTTATTCCATGCAAATTGCGCAAAACTCGGTTGTCGCGTTTCACTACACCCTGACCAACGATGCAGGTGAAGTGCTAGACAGTTCCGAAGGCCGTGAGCCGCTTACCTACCTCCACGGCGCTGGTAACATTATTCCGGGTCTTGAAAAAGAGCTGGAAGGTCGTGCAGCAGGCGAGAAGCTGAACGTTGCCGTATCCCCTGAAGAGGGTTATGGCGAGCTGCAAGAGCAGCTGATGCAAGAAGTACCCCGCGATGCGTTCCAGGGCGTTGAAAGCATTGAGCCGGGTATGCAGTTCCAAGCCCAGACTCAAGGCGGCCCTCTGATGGTGACCGTCAAGAAAGTCGAAGGCGATACGGTCGTTGTCGATGGCAACCACCCGCTGGCCGGCCAGCAGCTCAACTTTGATGTTGAGATCGCTGAAGTACGTGAAGCAAGTGCTGAAGAAGTTGAGCACGGCCACGTGCACGGCGAAGGCGGCGTTGAGCACTAAGACGCTCGCGCTACCGATCAGAAAAGGTGACCTCAGGGTCACCTTTTTTATGCCTACTCGTCAGGTATCAGCACTAACTGCCCATGACGCACGCTGCGCGACGAAGTGACTTCAGCAGCAAATTGTTTGAGCGCCCGCCCCTGGCCTTTGAGCAGCGCCACTTCCAGGCAACTGTCATGGTTGATATGTACATGCAGAGTCGAAAGCGTCAGGTCATGATGGTCATGGGAGTGACGCGTTAAACGCTTGGACAGCTCCCGAGCGGCATGATCATAGACATACACCAGCGCGCCCATGCAAGGCGAGTCAGGTGCAGCCTCTTCTCTCGCCTGTTTTAAGCCGCTGCGGGTCAAATCGCGAATCGCCTCTGAGCGGTTTTGATAGCCGCGCTCGCGCATCAACGCATCCACTTCTGCCACCAGCTCCTCATCAAGCGTTACCGTTACACGCTGCATTCACGCCCCCTGTACTGATTAACTTTGCATGCGCTGCCACCACCGGTAGTATGATGTTATTGTAAAAACATCATACTAGTGACGCTAACAGCATAAAGGATAAAGCGATGACTAAACCAACTCGGCCCATCTTACTGGGTATTGCGCTAAGTTGTTTAGTCGTAGCCTCCACTGTGCAGGCAAAAGAACAGCTGGTACTTGCCATTGGCGGCGAACCCGAACAGGGTTTCGACCCACTGCTGGGCTGGGGGCAGTATGGCAATCCACTGTTTCAGTCGACGCTACTTTCACGGGGCAAGGATCTTGCGCCGCAGCCAGAGCTGGCCACTGAGTGGCGGCTTTCTGAAGACCGCCTGACCTGGACACTCACACTCCGCGAGGACGCCCGCTTTGCCGACGGCACGCCGCTGACCGCTGAAGATGTGGCTTATACTTTTAATGCGGCGGCCCAGGCGGGCGGGCGAGCGGATCTTAGCGCGCTTGATGTAGCCACAGCGCTTGATGAGCACACTGTTTCGCTCCGCCTGAAAGCCCCGCGCATTACCTTTATCGACCAGTTGCTGACACTAGGCATTGTGCCCCACGCCGAACGTGACAACGGCTATAGCGAGCAGTATGGCCGCCATCCTCTAGGTTCTGGGCCCTATCAGTTGGTCGAGTGGCAGGAAGGCGAGCAGCTCATTGTGGAACGTAATCCTTACTTCTACGGCCCTACACCTGCTTTTGGACGGCTGGTATTTCTCTTTACCGGTGAAGACACCACACTAAGTGCCGCCCATGCCGGCCAAGTGGATATCGCATCAATTCCTCCTGCCCTGGCGGCCAATGTGCCAGCACATATGCAGCGGGTGATTATGGAGAGTGTCGATAATCGCGGCATTCTGTTTCCCATGCAGCCTGCCAATGGCGAACACGCCGCCTCCGGCGCGCCGATTGGTAACAATGTGACGGCAGATATTGCTATCCGTCAGGCGATCAACCTTGCGGTTGACCGCGATACGCTGGTGGAAGTGGCACTGCACGGTTATGGGCGCTCCGCCTTTGGCCCGGCGGACGGCCTCCCCTGGAGCGATAGCGATGAGCGCCTTGCCGCGCCCGACCTTGACCGGGCGGAGGAGATACTCGACGCCGCAGGCTGGCAGCTACGCGATGATGGCCTGCGCTATAAAGGTGGCCTGCCCGCTAGCTTTCGACTTACCTACCCTTCCAGCGATACCACCCGACAGCTGCTTGCGGAAGTCAGTGCCGAGATGGTTCGTCCACTGGGAATTGAGATACAACCCACCGGCCGTCACTGGGACGAAATCCAGCGCGAAGCACTGCACCAGGATGCCATTATGTTCGGTTTTGGCAGCCATAGCCCCCAGGAAGTTTACTACCTCTTCCACAGTCAGCATGCGGGCAACGGTTTCTACAACAGCGGTTTCTACGCTAATCCAGAGGTCGACGCTCACTTGGACGCCGCCCAGGCGGCGCCTAGCCTTGAGCAAGCCAACCGCGAGTGGCAGGCAGCGCAGTGGGACGGCACCACCGGCTACGGAGTACGCGGCGATAGTAGCTGGGCATGGCTGGTCAATCTTGAGCATGTCTATTTTACCAATACCTGCTTAGATGTCGGAGATCTAGGTGTAGCGCCCCACGGCCATGGCTGGCCGATCACCGCCAACCTGCTTGAGTGGCGCTGGACGTGCGACTAATTGCACCTATCGCCAAGCGCTTGGCTCGCCTGGCGCTGGTATTAATCTGCGTCGCCCTGGTGTCGTATGGGCTTATGATGGCCTCCCCCATTGACCCCGTTGATGCCTACCTAGGCCCACAAATGGCCCAAGTGAGCCCAGAGCAGCGCGCACTGATTGCCCAACGCTGGGGGTTTGATGAGTCAGCTGCCGTTCAGTTTGGCCACTGGCTGCGCCAGTTAGTCAGTGGTGACTTAGGCTGGAGCCATGTGTATAACCAGCCGGTCAGTGAGGTAATCGCTCAGCGCTTTCAGCGCTCCATTGCGCTACTGGGCAGCGCCTGGCTCATTTCAGCGCTGGTGGGGTTTAGCCTGGGTGTGGTGGCGGGGGCCAAAGAGGGCTCCAAGCTGGATAACATCATCAGTACCTACGCCTTTATTACCGCCTCCACGCCCGCCTTTTGGCTGGCGATACTTGCGGTGCTGCTATTTTCGGTAACCCTGGGGTGGACACCCACCTGCTGCGCAGGCCCCGCCGGGGCGTTAAACCAGGAAGTCACCCTCGCCACACGGTTGCACCATTTACTGCTGCCAGTGGCTACCCTGGCACTGCTGGGCATCGCCAGTATCACCCTGCACACCCGCACCCGCATGCTTGAGCTAATGCGCTCCGACGTTGCTACCCACGCCTTTGCTCAGGGCGCCAGCCGTCTTGATGTGGCTTGGCGCCACGGTCTTCGCCACGCCAGTGTACCGGCGATTACGCTAGCGTTTGCCTCACTGGGCGAACTGTTTGGCGGCTCCATTTTAATCGAGCAGGTATTTGCCTACCCCGGCTTAGGTCAAGCCACAGTGGCGGCGGGCCTGCGCAGTGACGTCCCACTGCTGCTGGGCATCGCACTCTTTACCGCCCTTTTTGTCAGCGTCGGCAATATGATCGCCGATAGCCTCTACGCCGTTATTGATCCACGCATTCAGCCAGGTGGTTTATGAGTCAGGCTCAACCGCGCCTTCGTGCCGCCGTCAGCCTGGGGGTCACCGCCCTGCTGGTCATGGGGCTAGTCGCTAGCCAGTGGCTGCTGGGTGATTCACCGCAACAGATGCAGTTTGACGCCCGCCTGGCACCGCCCAGCGTTGACCACTGGTTGGGCACCGACGCGCTGGGCCGTGAACTCTGGGCGCGCACTCTGGCGGGGCTGGCACTAAGCTTCTGGGTGGGCTGCTTGGCGGCGCTACTGAGCACGCTGATTGCCTTGAGCCTGGCAGCGATAGCCACGCTGTCAGCGCGGCTGGATGCGCTGGTGAGTCTGCTGATTGATACGCTGCTTAGCGTGCCTCATTTGATTTTATTAATGCTGATCGCTTTTGCCCTGGGTGGCGGTACCCAGGCAGTGATTATTGCCGTTGCGGTGACCCACTGGCCAAGCCTAGCCCGAGTGTTGCGCGCCGAACTATGGCAGTTACGGCAGGCGCCCTATGTGCGCATCTCCCGCGCTCTAGGTAAATCGCGCTGGTTTGTGCTCCACGGCCACCTGCTCCGCCATCTTATTCCCCACTGCCTGGTCGGCGCGTTACTGCTGTTTCCCCACGCCATTCTCCACGAAGCCGCATTGACCTTTTTGGGCTTTGGCTTAAGCCCCAGCCAGCCCGCTATTGGCGTGTTACTGGCCGACGCCATGCGCTACTTAAGCGGCGGTTACTGGTGGCTGGGAGTATTTCCCGGCTTGGGGCTGTTACTGATGGTACTGGGTTTCGAGCGCCTCTCAAGCCACCTACGCCGTGCGCTTTAGCGCTTTTCAGAAAAATTGGCTGTAAAAACCACTGGCTGTAAAACTATTGATGGGAGGCCTGCCGTGTTAACAATTGATCAATTATCGCTACAGCTACCTCTGTATGCCTCCTGGTGGAAGCGCGACTGGGCAACCTGCCTGGATGAATTTTCACTCACGGTGTTCCCTGGCGAGGTTCATGCGGTGGTAGGCGCCTCCGGTGCCGGAAAAAGCCTATTGGCTTATGCCATTATGGGTTTACTGCCAACACCTGCACGCTTAAACGGCCAGCTTTACTATCAAGGCAAACCGCTTAACGCGTCACGCCAACGCCAGCTTCGCGGCCGTGAGCTGGCACTGATCCCCCAATCGCTAAGCGCCTTAGATCCGCTGGTGCGTACTCAGCGCCAGGTGACCTGGGCAGCCCAGCGCGCAGGCCAGCCATCAGCACATGCTTGGCACGCCTCCCAACAAGCCCTTGATCACTATCAGCTAGATGCCCGTGCACAGCAGGCCTATGCCCATGAGCTATCCGGCGGCATGGCCCGGCGCGTGTTGACGGCCATGGCCCATGTCAGCCAAGCCAAGCTGGTGATTGCCGATGAACCCAGCGTAGGCCTTGACCCCCACCAGCGTCAGCGGGTGCTGGATGCGCTGCGCGAACTGGCCAACCAGGGCAAAAGCGTGATTCTGATTACCCACGACCTGCGCCATGCGCTGCCAATCGCCGACCGCGTCACCATTATGCGTGACGGCAAGCTGGTCGAAACTGCGCCCGCCTGCGCCTTTCAAGGCAGCGGCGCTTCGCTTACCAACGCTTATTCACAGGCATTGTGGCTGGCGCTGCCGGACAACGCTTTTGCAACGACTGCCATAAGCTGGCGTGAACAGGAGGCGCACGTTGCTTAAAGCACGCCAGCTGAGTTTTCACTTTGCCCCCAAGGTACCGCTACTTCAGGACATTTCGCTAACGCTGTGCGCGGGTCAGTGGCTAGGGTTAAGCGGCGACTCGGGGGCGGGTAAATCGACGCTAGGCCAACTGCTGGCGGGCTACTTAGCGCCCCAGGCAGGTGATATCACCCTGGATGGCGAGGCGCTACCGAAAAGCGGTGTGCAGCCTGTGCAATGGCTACCGCAATCGCCGGAGCTAGCGGTGAATCCACGCTGGCGGGTAGGTAAGATACTGCGCGAAGCCTGGACGCCTTCTGACACCCAGTGCCAAGCGTTTGGCGTGAAAGCAAAATGGCTGACGCGCTTCCCTCAGTCGTTATCGGGGGGAGAGCTGCAGCGGGTATGCGTGTTGCGAGCGCTCGCGCCGGGAGTACGCTTTCTCGTCGCCGATGAGATCTCCACCATGCTCGACCCCATTACCCAGGTTGAGCTTTGGCAGGCATTAAAACGAGAGGCCGAACAACGCCAGCTTGGCGTGCTGGTGATTAGCCACGACACCGCCCTACTGGAACGGCTTTGCCCACAGCGCTTGCACTTAAGCGAAGGGCAGCTGAAGCCATGGTAGTTGATGCCAGGGCAGGTTGAAGCGAGGGTCTTTCGACATGGCCGGAAAAATATTCCCGACCATTCCGGCATTTCCGCCATCCCTGGCGGTCAGATGTCGAAAGTAGCGCCCAGGGAGGGGTTCACAGCGCCCTCGCGGAAACCTGCGCTCGGCATCAATGCGTGCAACTGGTGAAGGTTAGCCAACCGCTTGGCGACGCTCAAAGCGCCATAGTCCGAAAGCAATTAGCAGCGTGATACTCAGCAGCAACCACGAACCGACGCTCACGCCCGACCACCCGGCCCAGCGCCAGAACGGCTCCAGCCAGAAGCCGCCCAAACTGGCTCCCACGTAATAAAACACCAGGTAGAGCGCCGAAGCGCTGCCCCGCGCGCCCTGGGCATAGCGCCCTACCCAGCTGGAGGCCAACGAATGGGCCAGGAAAAAGCCAAAGGCATTAACGGTTAAACCGACGATAATCAGCAGCAGCGAATCCGCTAAGGTAATCGCTGTGCCCAGCATTAAAATCATGACCCCCACCATCATGCATGCCGCGGGAGAAAACCGCCCGGCCAGATGCCCGGAAATCATCGAACCGAAGGTGCCGCCGAGATAGGTCAAAAAAATCAGCCCCAGACCACTGGCGGCTAATTGATACGGCGCTGCCGCCAACCGAAAGGTGATATAGCTGTATTGATTGATAAAAATCAGGAAGTTGATACCCCCCAGGCAATAAGCAGCGAGTAGCACCGGGTTACGCAAATGATTGACTAAATCGCTTGCCGCTTTGCGCAGCTCAAAGCGCTGGGGAGTAAAGGCGCGACTATTGGGCAACAGGCGCCAAAACACTCCACAGCCAATTAGCGTCATAATGCCGACCGCTAGAAATGCCGCCGTGGGGCCGCCAATTTCAGCGGCGCCGCCACCGACGATACGCCCACTGATTCCGCCAAGTGAATTAGCGCCAATATAAAGTCCTACAGCGCTTAACAGCGCAGGCTTCTCAAACTCATCGCCCATCCAGGCGATCGCCACCGCTGGCAGCCCGCCCAGCACAAAGCCCTGCACTAGGCGCAAAAACAGCAAGCTTTCAAAGGTGGGGGCGAATGCCAAGGCAATAGAACAGCCACCTGCAAGCAGCAGAGTAATGCGCATTATGCCTTCGCGACCAATGGCATCCGAGAGTGGCCCAAAGACCAACAGCGCAATGGCTAAGGAGAGAGTTGACACCGACATGAGCAGGCTGACACCTAAGGTCGAGACCTGGTAGGTCTCCTTTAACCCCGGCAGCAGCGGCTGTGGTGCGTATAAATTGATAAAAACAAGAAATGAGCCGAGGCAAAGCGCCAAGGTGGCGCGCCACCAGGCGCGCGATTTGGCTTCAATCATGCCGTTCCTAAAACGTGTTCGATCTGGCTACTGGAAAACGCTGCCACCCAGCTGGGCCAGATGCGTTGGCTCCAGCGCGCGACGTGACTGCCAGTAGTAGCGCTGCCAGTAACTATTATTCAGGCTGGAGATAATGACCCCTTTTGAGGTCGAGGCGTGGAGAAAATACCCATCGCCCACGTAGATACCCACATGGTTATAACGACCCGGCGGTCGGAAGAACACCAGATCGCCCGCCTGCAGCTCTTGGCGGTCGATCGGGCGTCCCTCGTGTACTTGACCACGGGTGGAGCGCGGAAGCTCTAAATTAAAGGTGTCACGGTAAACATTGCGAACCAAGGCCGAACAGTCGATGCCTCTTTCTGAGGTGCCGCCAATTCGGTAAGGCGTTCCTGCCCAGCGCTGGTGTTGCGCCATCAGCGCCTCGCGAACCACTGTTGGCGGCGGTACTTGCAAGCTGCGCAAATGCGCATCGATGGGATCAACCGGGGACATTTGCGGGTTCGCCCCCATTCCCGGCAACGTCATTGAAAAGTAATTCTCGGGGGCCTGAATATTGTTTTGTCGCGCTGAACCTGCACAGCCAGCGAACAATGTAACTAAAAAACAGACACTTACGACACGGACAGCGGTCACAGCGGGGCGTGGCGACGCAACCATGCGATTAACCTCGTGACATTAATAAGAGGGCGGTATGACAAAACTCATTTTTTCTAAGCACGACTATAAGCTAATTATCATATGTTTGGCGAGCATCAATGTAATGTGCGCTGATCGCCCGGTAAGGTATCAATATGCAGTGGCGCAAAATGGCGTGGTTTATTGCCTGGAAAATCCAAGCTCACCCATGGGCCAGCCAAAACCGGCGCACCGCATATCCAGGCCACCAGCGCCTGACGAAAACCAGCTAAAAAGCTTTCTCGCTCCGGGGTTTCGCCCATAAAAAACGAGAAGCCTGCATACATCCCCATGGCGTACTCCTGCCATCCGGCATAGTGATCTGCCGCCAGTTGGTAAGCACGATCCAACACCTTAGCGAAAGCAGCGCTATCCAGCCAGTTTAACTGCCGCGCGGCAATGGCCAAATCGACCAGCTGGGCAATATCCCAGGCCGCCATATCCACCTCATTACAACCATCTTCGTTGTCGCGCACACGACGTAAGCGAAGCAGGTGGTGGCGTTCATCTTCAGCACAGTCGCCGGATTCAAGAATGGCGATCTCAGCGCTTAAGCGCTCAGTATTGAGGGTATAGGGCGCGTAGTTAATCTGATACTCCTGGCGATCCCCCGACTCTAGCATGTAGGTCAAAAACTCCTGCATATCGCCTGCGTTGCTCAAGTGGTAGTGGCTCTCCACCCACTCGCGAATCTCGGCACACTCACGGGCACTCTCAGGCTGGGGCTCACTCCATACCGCACTGTTCAACGGGCCCACCAGCGACATAGCGGTGAAGTGACTCAAGGTGGGGCGGCTACCCGGTTCGCGCCAAGCGTCGTGACGCCAATCCAGCCAGTGAAACAGACTGCCAGGATCTTCAATGTGCCAAATAATTTCATTCACCAGCGAGGCGTGCTCAGGCTCGGGCAGACAGCTCTCCCAAGCGAACCAGGCTTCTAACAACCGTTTGGCATTGGGATAAAAACGGCACAGGCAGCTTCGCAGTGCGCTGGCATACTCCATTAACGGCGCGCGATCGAATAAGCCGCTGTCGAGGGACATATGCAGATAGAAGGCGAATTTTTCGGCCATATGGATCGTCGCCGCATGGCGGCTTACCCCTTTAACCGCATTGCGCTGCTTAAGCTCTTCCGGAGTCGGCTGACCAAACCAGCTTTGTGAGGGAGGCAAAACGCCATGCACGGCGTCGGCCGCCAACTGATTAAGATGGTGCGCCTGGGCGGGTAACCAGTAGCGTGCCAGTGCATGAGCACCTTCATCGGCATGTAAGCCAAGTGACTCCTGCAAATAGAGCGCCGCATCGGCACGCTGCTCTTCCGGCAGCGCCGCGGAGGGGGCTATCTGGCGCAGCATGGCATCCGGTTCGCGTACGCTGGCCAGCGCCAACAACCAGTGATGGGGCGTATTGCGCCACTGCCGAATGCGCGCTTGGGATGCCTTGCGCGTAGGTTCATCCAATAACTCCCCTGGGAGACATTTCCAGGGGCTATTCCAAGGGCTATGGGCGCTGTGCAGCAATAACTGATGCCGCTCGCTGGGTGTTTTACCCCGCCGGTCAATGCCGTCAAACAGGCTCTGCCCGCGCCCGTACGCATTCAGCACGGCATACCAGTCGTGGTAGCGCCGACTGAGTAAATCAGCGGCGTGCCCCGCTAAGTCATCAGCCTCTTCCTGGCTCAGCAAGCCACAGCAGGCGCCAGCCCAGGCAAGTTCCACAATCCGCAGCCAATCCCAAGCCGCCCACTCCAGGGGCTCGCCTTGAGTGACGAACTTATTCAGCACCGGCGCATAGGGCGAATCTTCCACAACGCTACGCTGCCACTCCATGCGTTGGGCGTTGTCCATACTGAGCAATTCGCGTGCTTCAATATCCCAGCGCTGGCGCTCACCTTGAGCGCCTAGCCAAAGTATCACGCCAATTAGCGCATCACGGTCATGGATATCCCACACGTGGGCCAGCCACTCGGTGGCCTCGGGCCAGTCGGTTTGGCTGGCAGGATAGACAATAACCGGCCGGAACAGCGCGCATAGCCGCCAGCTCTGCGCTTCGGGCTGCTGAGGCCATAGCGAAGCGGGAGCCGGCAGTTCAGCCAGGGCATTTTCAAGCGTATCCCAGGTAACCCCCTCGCCATCGGTTTCAAGCTTGGCCAGCGCTTGGCAAGCGTCAATAAAACGGTCATCGGCCCCCACTTCCCAGCCCCGCGCGCCTAACGCACGGCGCAGGTCTGCCAGCCAGGCACGTAGGTCGCTGTAATCACTGGTGATGCGGCGAGTTAGGTGATGCGCCCAATGACGGGCTTGATCAGCCTCTAACCAGCCAGCCGCTCCCGCCAACGCGGCCCATTCCAAAGCGCCTAGCAAACGGTCAGCGCTACCTGCGGGAGCCCCCAGCCCGTGGAAGAGCTGTTCGGCCAGCTCGCCTCGATTGGTAATGCCCAGTTGTAGCAGGCGCTGCTCTGCCGCTCCTGCATCGACCGCCAGCGGATGAGGAGTAAACGCCCAATCACACAGCACCAGCTGTTGGGCCCACCAGGCATTTAACACGTCGATCAAGAGGCACCTCGAAAAAGCACAATAACACCAGCAAATAGCTGGAAGTAAAGCTGCCTAGTGTAACGGAAAGTGGTGCGAACACCGATAGCCTTAGGCCTCGGTATGCATAAAACGACACCGCCCGGCAAAAGGCCGGGCGGTGACATACAGGTAGCAACTCAATCGCTACGCTTTTTTAACCTTACTGATTACCCAAAGAAGCACCACGGCACCCACGATCGCGGTGACTAGCGAACCGATAAAGCCACCGGACGAGAGGCCCAGAAGGCTAAACAAAAAACCACCTATAACCGCACCAACGATACCGACACCGATGTTACCCAGGATGCCAAAACCGCCGCCGCGCATGATGTTGCCAGCAATCCAACCAGCCAGGCCACCAATGATTAACCATGCAATAAAGCCCATATAGTCTCCTTACTATCTCGATTACGGGTTGCAGTTACGCGTTTTACCTTAGAGTCACGCTTGTTCTACCATAGCACACAGCGTTAGTGTTCGGCGCCTATTCGGTATCGATGCTTGGCAACTCTTAAAGGAAAATTCATGATCCCCGACTCGCTCAATCAACTGATTAAAAGCACTCAAGGACAGCAAACGACACAGTGGGAAGGCCGCGACGTGGTGCTTTTCAATATGCCTTGGGGCGAGTTGGTGGTTAGTCTCCAGGGCGCTCAAGTGCTGCACTTCTGCCCTGCTGGTGATACCGGCTGGTTATGGCTGACGCCTACGCCCCAGGCGCTGCCAGGCGCTATCCGGGGTGGTATTCCGCTCTGCTGGCCGTGGTTTGCCGACGAGCGCTATTCCGATGAGAGCCCCAACCACAACGGCCCTTTCCATGGCCTTGCACGCCATGCTGAGTGGCGTCTAGACGCTGTTGATGAGCACGCCGAGGGAATTGAGCTCCACCTCTCTCCAGCACAGCCCCTACATACACTGCTTACCGCGCGCCTGGTGGTACAAGCCAACGCCCAGCGCTTGAACGTTGAGCTGATTAGCGAAAACATCGGCGAAACGCCGATTAAAACCAGCGGTGCGCTGCATACCTATTTAGCCGTTGCCGATACCCACCAGTGTCGTCTGGAAGGCCTTTCCGGCGCGCGCTATCTTGACAAACTGCGCGACTTTGCGGAGAGCGAACAGCAAGGCACGTTGGCCGTTCAAGGCGCCGTTGACCGCATTTATCACACCAATGAAGCTGTGCTGCTCAACGATGGTGAGCGCAGCCTGCGCATCGGCAAGCAGTCCAGCGACTCCACGGTAGTGTGGCACCCCAACAACGACCTTCCCAGCGACACGCCCGTCGACGTAGCACGACATTTTATCTGCGTTGAAGCCGCCAATACACGCCTAGACCCAGTCTGGCTAGTGCCTGGCGCCCAGCACCTGTTAGGCACCACCCTCAGCCGCAGTTAATCTTCGGTTCATCAATGCTTTGCTATCATGTGCTCAATGGCATTAGAGCTAGGGAGATCCAATGGATCCGCAACAATGGCTAGAAGCCGCCACGCTGGCGTTTAATTTAATCGGTATGGTGGTGTGCTTAGTGGGCCTAACCTTGGCGCAGAAGATGACCCGGCGCTGGCCAGGCTACACACTGGCGGGGGTTGGCTTTTTGATCGCCACCCTACCGATGCTTTCGCAACTGGTATTAATGTTTAGCCAGTAAAGGCTAAGAGAGCCTGCCTGACTTGGCCGATCGTCGCGAGAAGCGCGGATTTTGAGCCAAATTTATCGATCGATTGAGGCGAATAGCGTGCTATTTAACGAAATCGATAGAATAAAGTTGGCCAAAATACCGGGATTCGCAGTAGATCAGTGTTAAGTCAGACAGGCTCCTACAAAGGGATCGAAAGGATGCGCCAGCCGTTAAGTCGCGAACTGAGCAATTTATTAGAGCGTGGGCGAGATCGCCAGCTGCGCTTGGCGGTCACCGGCCTTTCCCAAGCGGGGAAAACCGCGTTTTTGACGTCGTTGGTCAATCAACTGCGTCATGCGGGCGTTGAGGCGCAGCTCGATTTGCTACCCGCTGCCCGGGAAGGCCGCTTGCTGGGTGCCCAGCGGCTTAACCAGCCCGACTTAGGCGTGCCACGGTTTCCCTACGACCCCGGCATGGCTGCACTACGCGATACGCCGCCGCGCTGGCCGGAGCCCACCCGCGGCATCAGCGAGTTACGCTTACAGCTGCGCTACCGCCCTGCCCGCAGCGGCTGGCTAACCCCTGAAATCGCCCACCTTACCCTGGATCTATTCGACTACCCTGGCGAGTGGCTGCTTGATTTGCCGCTGTTACAGCACGACTTTTATAGCTGGAGCCAAGCACAGGCGTTACACGAGGGCGAACAGCGCCGCAGCCTGTTTAGCGAATGGCTTGCCGCAGTAGAACAGCTCGACCCCGCTGGCGAAGCGGATGAAGCCCAGCTTGCTGCTCTTGCCGAGGAGTACGCTCAAGGCCTTCGTCGCGCCAAAAAGGCCGGTTTTTCCGACCTGCAGCCAGGGCGTTTTTTACTGCCCGGCGAACTGGAAGGTGCGCCGGTGCTGCAGTTTTTTCCGCTACCGCAGCTCGACGCCTCTCAACTCAACACCTCTAGAGAAACGCTGGAGGCACTGCCTGCCAATAGCCTTTACGCTACCCTGGCGGCGCGCTTTCGCTACTACCAGCAGCAAGTGGTCAAGCCCTTTTATCGCGATCACTTCCGCCGCTTTGACCGCCAGATTGTACTGGTGGACGTGCTGGGCGCGCTCAATGCCGGGCCAGAACGCTTTGAAGACCTTTCCAGCGCGCTACGCCAGTTAATGCACAGCTTCGATTATGGCCAACGCAGCCTACTTACGCGCCTGTTCGCACCTAAAATTGACCGCCTGGCGATTGCCGCCACCAAAGCCGATCACGTCACTCCCGATCAACACGGCCACTTGGTACAGCTGTTGGAGGCCCTGCTGGCAGAGCCTCTCAAAGACCTTCGCTTTGCCAACGTGCCGGTTAAAGCGCTCTCGCTGGCGGCCATTCGTGCCACTGAAGCCCGTGAGGTAACCCATGAGGGTAAGCGTTCACCTGCACTGCGAGGCACCACACTAGAGGGCGAAGAGGTGCTGGTTTACCCCGGCGATGTGCCCGCCCGGCTGCCCGCTGCCGATTTCTGGCAGCAGCAGGGCTTCGACTTCCCCGCCTTTCGCCCGATGCCAACCAGCTCAGAAGCGTTGGATCATATCCGCATGGACGCCGCCATCGACTGGCTGATTGGAGATAAACTGACATGACCACCCCACAGCCACGCCGCCACTTCACGCTGGATGACCAGCCTGAAAAGGCCGCTGATGCAGATACAGTCCTACGTCAGCGCGAAGCCTTTGCTGGCGCCAGCGAGCATCATCCATTGGCGCCCTTGCCAGAAGATAAAGCGCTGCCTGCCGCCAGTTTAGGTGCGCCGCGTAAACGCCGCTGGGGGCTGCTATTTGCCCTGGTGGGTGGTGCCGGGCTAGGCACGGCAGAACTGGTCACCGGCATTCCTGATGCGATGGCTCAGTCGCAGTGGCTAGCCATGGCCTGGCAGCTGTTCGGGGTCAGCCTGATTGGCTTGGGCGGCTTCTCCCTGCTCAAAGAGGTGGGCCGTTTGCGCCGTCTCAAGCGCCACGACAAACTGCGCGGCGATCTGGCCGAGCTGCCGCTACGCTCGCCCAAGCAGGCCCGGGCGATGGCCGAGCAGTTGAGGCGCCAACTTAAGCTCGCCGACGATGACCCGCACTGGCTAGCCTTTCAGCGCGCCAGCCAACCCCACCATAGTGGTGAGGAGATCCAGACGCTGTTGCGTTACCACCTGCTAGCGCCGCGTGATCGCGAGGCCCAGCGCCTGATTACGCGTATGTCCGGCGAAACCGCCATCATGGTCGCCATCAGCCCCCTAACGCTGGTGGATATGGCGCTGGTGGCTTGGCGCAGCCTGGCGATGGTGGATCGACTCTGCCGCCTTTATGGGCTTGAGCTGGGCTACGCCAGCCGCCTGCGGCTGTTTCGTAACGTGCTGCACAACATGGCTTTTGCCGGTGCCAGCGAACTGGCCACCGACGCCAGTATGGATATGCTCTCGCTGGATTTAGCCAGCCGCCTTTCCGCCCGTGCGGGTCAAGGCCTCGCCACCGGGCTGCTTAGCGCGCGCCTTGGGTTACGCGCCCAGCGGCTCTGTCGTCCGGTGCCCTTCACTGCCGATGAGCAGCCCAAAATCGCCGATCTACGCCAAGACCTGTGGCGGCAAATCAAACGGCTCGATAAAGAAAAGGTGCCGCAGAATCGCTAAAGGGTTAAACGGCGGCACCCCTCCTTTTCGGCCACAAAATGGGATTCAACGCTGTTTATCCTCATGATGGGGGTTTGACATGGCATCTTCCACTGAGGAGACGTAGTGTATGAACCATCCCAATGATCCTGAGTCGCCTTCGGTAACGAGCGACATGCAGACCGACTATGTCGTCGGCCAGGACAATATCAAGGGGCAGCTTGGCCCCATCGGTTTCGACATCCACAACCGCGTTTTTGTGGTATCCGCGCTTGCTTCCGCTATCTTCATCGTCCTCACCCTGCTGTTTCCAGAGCGAGCGGGGAGCACTTTTCAGTCCATTGTTGCCTTCTCGACGGGAACGTTGGACTGGTATTTCATGATTCTGGTCGACTTCTTTATTCTGTTCTGCTTAGCGCTGGTGGTTCTGCCTTATGGCTCAGTCAGGCTGGGCGGGGCCGATGCGCGACCGGATCACAGCTATCTCTCCTGGTTCGCCATGCTGTTCACCGCGGGAATCGGCATCGGCCTGCTGTTCTTCGGCGTACTAGAACCGGTTTATCACGCCAATGTCTCGCTGCCTCTGGGCATCGCATCCCCCTTCGGCGCCGATGGGGCGCTGAATCCAGCCGCTGTTGATAACGCCAGCGCCATGGGCCTGGCGGGTACCTATCTCCATTGGGGTATCCATGGCTGGGCGGTGTATATAGTCATGGCGCTGGCGCTGGGTCTGTTTACCTATAACAAAGGCTTGCCGTTCTCGATTCGCTCGGCGTTTTTTCCCATTCTCGGTGAGCGCGTCTGGGGCTGGTGGGGCCATGTGATCGATATCCTGGCGGTGTTTTCCACCCTCTTCGGGCTGGCAACGTCCCTTGGGCTTGGGGCACAGCAGGCTAATGCGGGGATGAACTTTGTCTTCGGCCTGGAAGTAAGCACCTTGACCCAGGTCATCGTCATCATTCTGGTGACGGCGGTGGCGCTGGTGTCGGTTTGGCGCGGTCTTGAGGGCGGCTTGAAGAAGCTCTCAGAGATCAACATGATCCTGGCCGTTCTGTTCTTCTTTTTTGTGCTTTTCGCTGGCCCTACTCTGCTGGCCATGGCGGGTTTCTGGTCGGGACTTACCACCTATGTCACGGACTTTATTCCTCTGTCCGCGCCCTTTGGTCGTGAGGATGATGCCTACCGCCAGTCCTGGACGATTTTCTACTGGGCTTGGTGGATTAGCTGGGCACCTTTTGTGGGGATGTTTATCGCTCGGGTATCCCGGGGCCGCACGGTGCGTGAGTTTATACTCTGCGTGTTGCTGGTTCCCAGTCTGTTTATCTTTATCTGGATGGGCGTCTTTGGCTCAACCGCCCTTGAACAGCTCTATGCTGACCCGGTGGGCAGCCTGGTTAAAGAGTATGTAATCGACAACTACAGACCCGAGCTTTCGCTGTTCGGCATGCTGAACGAACTACCGTTGACGGGCCTGATGTCGACCCTGGGTATCGTCCTGGCGCTGATCTTCTTTGTCACCTCCTCGGATTCCGGCTCCCTGGTCATCGATACCATCACCGCCGGTGGTAAAATCGATGCTCCGCGGCCACAGCGTATGTTCTGGGCAGTCGTCGAGGGCCTCATCGCGATTGTGCTGCTTATCGGTGGTGGTCTGACCGCCCTTCAGGCCGGTGTTACCGCCACCGCTATTCCGTTCTCGATTGTGATGCTGCTGATGTGCTACTCGATCATCAAGGCGCTCAATGGCGAGCTACGGCTTATTCGTAAGTAATACCTGCAGTTGAAACCTTTAGGTAACTACAAAAGAGGCCCCCTGCTGAAACCAGCAGGGGGCCTACTATTTCACAACAGGTTCAAGTCAAACCGCTTACGCAATACGCTGCTCGGTCTCGGCATCAAATAGAATCGCTCTGCCCATATCAACACGTAGCGATAAGCGCTCCCCTGCAACCACTGCGCATTTAGGCCCAACACGGGCGGTAACTTCCTGTTCGCCCAGGGGTAAACGCAGCAAGATATCCGCCCCGGTAGGTTCTACCACCGCCACACTGGCGCTCAGCAGCGTTCCTTCGGCTTGGGACGTTAACCGCTCATCCTCTTCGCTGAAGTGCTCCGGACGCAGGCCAAGAATCACCGGCTGATTCAACCGCTCGGCCATATCTGGTGCGATGCGCTCCTCCGGCCAGGGTAGCACCAGCTCATCCTCACCTGGCGTGGCAATCCTCAGTTGATACCCACCGTTATCGTCCTCCAGTGTGGCGCGAATGAAGTTCATCGACGGCGAGCCCATAAAGCCAGCCACAAACATATCCACCGGGTTGTTGTAGACCTCATCCGGCGAGCCGAGCTGCAGAATATGGCCGTCGCGCATCACCGCAATGCAGTCGGCCAGGGTCATGGCTTCGACCTGGTCGTGGGTGACGTAAACAATGGTGGTGCCCAGGCGCTGGTGGAGCTTTTTGATCTCGGTGCGCATATCCACGCGCAGTTTGGCATCCAGATTAGAGAGCGGTTCGTCAAACAGGTACACCTTTGGCTCCCGAGCCAACGCACGTCCCATGGCTACACGCTGACGCTGCCCGCCGGAGAGCTGTGCAGGCTTGCGTTCCAGCAGGTGGGTAATTTGCAGTAGATCGGCTACCCGCTCCACCGCGGCTTCCCGCTCGGCTTTGGGCACCTTGCGCATCTCCAGCCCGAAGCTGATGTTCTGGCGTACAGTCATGCTGGGGTAAAGCGCGTAGGACTGAAATACCATGGCGATATCCCGATCCGCGGGGGTGCGCCAGGTTACGTCTTCACCATCGATATAAATATTGCCGGACGTCACTGGCTCAAGCCCGGCAATGGCGTTCATCAGCGTGGACTTACCGCAGCCTGACGGCCCAACCAGAATCAAAAACTCGCCGGAATCGATGGAGATACTAACGTCTTTGAGCACCCGCTCGCTGCCAAACTCTTTACGCACGTTGTGGATTTCTAACGCTGCCATAATGAAAATCCTATTATAAGACTGCTGACAAAGCTGTTAGCCCGGTCAGAACAACCCTTCGCGGGGGCGCTGTAAATCCCTCCCTGGACGCTACTTTCGCCATCCATGGCGAAAGACCCCCGCTACGGGTTGATTCTGACCTTGCCAAGGTAATCTTTAGAAAGTTGTCATCAATCTGATTGTTATTAGCCTTTCACGGAACCGGCTGTCAGCCCGCGCACGAAGTATTTTCCCGCCAGCACGTACACCACCAGGGTGGGCAGCGCGGCAATCATCGCCGCCGCCATATCCACGTTGTACTCGCGAACGCCGGTGGAGGTATTTACTAGGTTGTTTAGCGCCACGGTAACGGGCTGGGTGTTGTGGGCTGAAAACGCCACGCCAAACAGGAAGTCGTTCCAGATTTGGGTGAACTGCCAAATCACTGAGACGACAATAATCGGAGCCGAAACCGGTAGTAGAATGCGCCAGAAGATGCGGAAAAAGCCCGCGCCATCCAACTTCGCCGCCGATACCAGCTCGTTGGGGATACCCACGTAGAAGTTGCGGAAAAACAGCGTGGTGAAAGCGATGCCAAAGACCACGTGAACCAGAATCAACCCGGCGCGGGAGCTGGAGATCCCCAGCCAGCCGAGGGTTTGCGCCATGGGCAACAGCACCACCTGGAAAGGAATAAAACAGCCAAACAGCATTAGCGCGAAGACTAATTCAGAGCCTTTGAAGCGCCATTTGGTCAGCGCATAGCCGTTAAGGGCTCCGATAGTGGTTGAGATCAGCACCGCTGGAATCACAATCGCAAAGGAGTTCCAGAAGTAGCCGCCAACGCCATCGCAGCGCATGCCGGTACAGGCTTCACCCCAGGCTTTTGTCCACGGCGCGAAAGTGGGATTTTGCGGAAACGAGAGCAGCGACCCGGCACTGATTTCGCTCAGCGGCTTCACCGAGGTCATCAGCATGACCACCAGCGGTAGAATATAGAACAGCGCGGCGAGTATCAGCACGCCATAGAGCAGGCCACGGCCCAGCCGCGCAGCGGGCGTCTGACGACGAATCACATTAGCCATGCTTGCGGCTCCTTAATTCGGAGTAGAGATAAGGAATCAAAATCGCCAACACGCCGCCCAACATCAGCATGGCGCTGGCAGAGCCCAAACCTATCTGCGCCCGGGTAAAGGCGTGGGCGTACATAAAGGTGGCGGGTAAATCGGTGGCATAGCCAGGCCCACCGCCGGTGAGCGCAACGACCAGGTCAAAGCTCTTAATGGCAATATGGGCCAAAATCATCACCGCGCTAAACACGACTGGGCGCAGGCAGGGCATCACTACGCGCCAATAAATGCGCGGCAGGCTAGCGCCATCTAGTTGCGCCGCTTTGATAATGCTGTCATCGATACCCCGTAAGCCAGCTAAAAACAGCGCCATCACAAAGCCTGACGCCTGCCATACGGCGGCAATCACCAGGGTATAAATCGCCATATCAGGATCGACAATCCAGTCAAAGCGAAACGACTCAAAGCCCCAGCCTTGAACCATCGCTTGAATGCCCAGCTGCGGGTTGAGTAGCCACTTCCACACTACCCCGGTAACAATAAATGACAGCGCCATGGGGTAAAGATAGATCGTACGCAGCGCGCCCTCTTGGCGAATTTTCTGATCAAGCAGTATCGCCAGCAGCGAGCCAATCGCCAGGCAAATCACCACGAACAGCACGCCAAAAATCATCAGGTTGGTCGAGGCGACCCACCAGCGCTCATTGGCCATCAGGCGTGCGTACTGACCAAAGCCGACAAAGTCATAGCTGGGCAGCATGCGCGAGCTGGTTAGCGAGAGTACGAACGTCCACAGCATGAAGCCGTAAACAAAGAACAGCGAAATTGCCACCGACGGTGCCAGCACCAGGCGAGGCAGCCACGCCTGCAAACCGCCGGATGGCGTCGACCGCTTAGCGCCAGCCCCTAAAGGCGTCGCAGAGGTATTTTTCATGGGGAGGGAATCTCTCATGGAGAAGTATCCTTGCCAAGCAACGAAGGCGCCGCCGTTGCAGCGGCGCCTGAAGAACGCTAACGCTAGAAAAGCCTAGAAAGAGGCCGCTTCGGCAGCGCTCACCATACGTTCTGCCGCTTCTTCAGCAGGCATATCGGCGTCGTTGAAGTAGTTGGTAACCACATCAAAAATGGCACCCTGTATATCCGCACGTACGGCCATACCGTGAGCCATACTGGGCACTAGGCCACCCTCTTCAGCGGTGCGCTGGAAATCAGCCAACGACTGCTGGGCACAGCTATCGAATTCGCTCATGTCCAGATCAGGCCGCGCAGGAATCGAGCCTTTGGCAAGGTTAAACGCTTCCTGGAAAGTAGGCTCAAGCACCAGGCGGGCTAACGCTTGCTGCGCTTCGCGCTCCTCGTCGTCGCTGACCCGGAACATGGCCAGACTATCGATATTGAAGGTGAACGCATCTTCGGTGCCCGGCGCTGCGGCACAGAGGTAATCTTCCCCGGCGGTCAGTCCGGCCGCAGTGAACTCCCCTTTGGCCCAATCGCCCATCAGCTGAAACCCAGCCACTCCTTCAATCACCATTGCCGTGGCAACATTCCAGTCACGCCCGGGCATGCCTTCATCCATCAGCTCGCGGGTACGCTTGAAGTCCTCAAGGGCATCGATCATTTGTTCGCCGCCCAGGGCTTCAGGGTCTAGTTCTACCAATGCCTGCTGATAAAACTCGCTACCCTGACCACCTAACAGTACGCTTTCGAAGACCGTAGCGTCCTGCCAGGATTGGCCGCCATGAGCCAGCGGTACGAAGCCCGCTTCTCGGATAGCCTCACCTGCCTCGAATAGTTCATCCAGCGTGGTGGGCATCTCTACCCCTGCCGCTTCGAGCACTTCGGGGTTGGCCCACAGCCAGTTTACCCGGTGCACGTTGACGGGTACCGCCACGTATTTGCCGTCGTGACGCATGATATCGGCCACGACTTCCGGCAGCAGTTCATCCCAACCTTCCGCATCGGCAACGCCGTTCAGGTCACCGAGCAAGCCAAGCTCACCCCACTCCTGAATTTCGGGGCCTTTGATTTGAGCTGCAGAGGGTGGGTTGCCCGACATGGCACGAGATTTAAGCACCGTCATGGCGGTTTCACCGCCGCCGCCTGCCACTGCAAAGTCCTGCCAACCGTAGCCTTCAGCTTCCATTAACTCTTTAAGCACGTTGGCAGCGCGAGCTTCACCACCGGAAGTCCACCAGTGCAGCACTTCAACTTCATTCGCTTGAGCGGTGGTGGCTAGCGTGGCACCTGCCAGAGCAAGCGCGAGGGTCGTCTTCTTAAGCGTCGACATGGAGTAACTCCTTATATTGTTATTGTCCTCTCGGACGTTCGACATCCAAGAGGTTACGCCAAGGCAAGCGTCAACGGGAGTTACCGAGTACTGCATAGTGTTGGGGTTTTATTACAAACCTGTAATAGTTTCCTGGCGGGGTAGCGAGAGAGTCACCACCAGCCCACCATCAGCATGGTTGGCGAGCGTGATATCGCCGCCATGGGCACGGGCAATATGCCGGGCAATGCCCAGCCCGAGGCCGCTACCACCCGTGTGTCGACTGCGTGAGGGCTCCAGGCGCACAAAGGGCGAAAACACCCGCCCCAATTGCTCTTCAGGTATACCTGGGCCGTGGTCACGAATACGCATGGTGACCGCGTTACCGTGATCTATTAGCTGCACATCGGCCTGCTTGCCATAGAACACCGCGTTCTCAAGCAGGTTTGCCAGGCAGCGTTTAAGCGCTACCGGTTTGACAATCAGCGGCGCGATAAGAGAACCACTTTTAATCTCGATAGTGACCTTACCACCCTGAAGGCTAAGCTCTTCGGCCAGCTCTTCGAGCAGGTGCGTTAGATCAACGGGCGCGGGTTCCTCATGCAGGTCTAAGCCTTTTACCGAGGCCAAGGCACCTTTAACCAAGCTATCCAGCTCATCCAATGAGGCGCAAAAACGCTCGCGCTGATAGTCGTCATCGAGCATCTCAGCGCGCAGGCGCATGCGGGTTAAGGGGGTCTTTAAATCATGGGAAATCGCTGAAAACAGCCGTTCGCGCTCCTCAATCTGCTCACGAATACGCCGCTGCATACGATTGAACGCCGCGGCGGTGGCGGCCACTTCTTTGGGGCCACTCTCCCGTAGTGGCGGCATATCCAAATCATCGCCCAACTGATTCGCTGCCCGTGAAAGCCGCGCCAGTGGCCGGGTCACGCTGGTAATACCCAATAGAGAAAGCGCCAGCACACTCAGCAGCACCAGTAACCCGACCAGCAAACGCTCTTCAGAAAGCCAGCGATAACCGCTGAAAATATCGGGTACGCCCAGCAGCGTGGCAACATAGAGCCAGGTGCCTGGGGCAAGCTCCAGTTGGACCACTAAAATCGGCGGCGAGAGTGGCTCCATCAGCAGGCTGTGCTGCCCCCAGCGGGGCGGTAGGTCGTAAAGCAGTACTTCGTTATTGAGCACACGCAGGTTTTCCGGGCGGGAGAACTCGACAATCACGTCGTCGATATTGAGCTGCTGGGTGAGCACCGAGCGCACATTGTTCACCACCACCTGTTTTTCCGGCCCGGAGCCGATATCGTCGATGGCCAGCCTGCGTTCGTTGACGCTAACAAAAAAGCGCGTGCCACCCATATTACGCAGCTGATCGAGCACAATATGGCGGTAATCAACGGGCAGTGAGCGGAAAAACTTCATGGTGGAGGCGATGCTAAACGCCATATTGGTGGACAGCTCATCAAGCTGTGCCAAGTGGCTGGAGCGCACCTGGGAAGTCCAGATGGCGTAGCTGGCCCCTTGGGCGACAAGCACTCCGGCGATCATGATGATCACGAAGCGCCCGCGCAGCGACGCCGGCAGCCAGCGGGCAGCTCGTCGGGATAAGCGTCGACGAATGGTTGCCCACTCCACGCGTCTCACGTTAATGCATCTACTTGGGCGGTTAACACATAGCCTGCCCCGCGCACCGTTCGAATCAACTGCGAGTGCTGGGCATCTTCACCCAGCCGTTGGCGCAGGCGGCAAACGTGGACATCAATGGAGCGATCAAGCGGCGGCGCGTCCCGCCCACGGGTAAGCGCGTATAGATCATCCCGAGTGAGCACCTTCGCCGGATGCTCTAAAAACACCTGCAATAGCTGAAAATCAGCCCCTGAAAGCGCGGCGCGCTCGCCCTGCAGGTCAATCAACTCGCGGGTCATGCGGTCGAGTTGCCAATTACCAAAACTGACCCAGCGCGCCTGCCCCGCAGGCAACTCTGGTGGAGCACTGCGGGTGCGTCGCAATACCGCTTTGACGCGCGCCAGCAATTCGCGGGGATTAAACGGCTTGCCCAAGTAGTCATCAGCACCCAGCTCCAGACCAAGAATGCGGTCGGTCTCATCGGCACTGGCGGTAAGCATGATTATCGGCACATCGCTGTGCTTTCGGACGTCACGGCAGATGGTAAAGCCGTCGTCACCGGGGAGCATTAAATCGACAATCAGCAAGTCGGGGGCGTGTTCTGCACGCAACGAATGCAGCGCTTGGGCACCGTCCGCTGTGAATACCCGATAGCCATGGCGCCCCAGGTAGTCCGCGAGCAGTTCACAAATCTCTGGGTCATCGTCGACCACAATCAAAGTAGCAGGGGTTGTCGTCATCTCAGCGGGTTCAGCCCTACGCTATTGTCGTTATTGGGCCTTGATGATGGTCGAGGAAACTGTGCACCTCAAGCCCCCTTCGACTAATGATGAAATCACCTGTGGCTACGCTATTTCTGTGTATTAATAAGAATGCTAACAAAAAAATACAATATTTACTTAATGCTTTTGTTTGCTTAGCCGATTAATAATGTAGATATAGAGCAATAACCAGCGCTTTCGTCACTATCATCGGCCACATATTGATAGCGATTAAGCAAAGCCACAAGGAGGTATTGCAATGACAATCGGTATCGGGCCATCCACTCCGGTAACCTCTCAATCTACATCGGGTAGCCGCACTCAGGGCGTATTAACAACAGGAACCGAAAAAGGCGAAAGCACGACATCGTCCTCTGGTTCATCGAAGCCATCAAGCCAACTTTCCACTTTGGCTCAGCAGTTAAGCGATAGTGCCCTGCGTGCCGAAGAGCGTGATGCCAGCCTGGATCGTAAAGCGTTAGGGCAAAAAGCCGATGCACTGCTCCAGCCAATAACTCGGGACTTTCATCTTCACCGTGCAAAATATGACGCTGAAGTACCTAACACCGATGATCCCGAGCTATTAGATAGAGCAAAACAAGCCACCTCCTTTGTCAGCGGAAGGGGCAGCAACCCCTTTAGCGGCCTGTCGCAAGATCAGCTTGCACTGATTATTTATGATGATAGCGGCACGTTTACGGCTAATGAGCGAAAAGCCGCCTGGAAAGAAGAGTATGACCAGGAAACAGCAAGGAGATTAGCGGTTATAGCTCGAGGTAAATTGGAGTATGAACAAACCGGCAAGATGACAGAATTCTTCAAAGAAGTGCTGGGTAATTACAACGAGCTGCCCCCTATCATGCAGGCACAATATCCCGACTTCTATGCCCCACGCCTTGAGCACCTGATCGAGATGGACTTCAACTTTATGACCCATCGCGCCGAAGGCAAGGGGGCTCCTGAAGATATTTTTGACATACTAATGTCAAGTGAAGACTTCGCCAACCTTGGTAAACGCTTTGCTAACTCTACGGTCGGTTAAAAATGTAGGGAACCCTATGCACTACTTGGTACATATTTTTTGGGCTATTACTCAAAGACACAAGGAGGTATCGCAATGACAATCGGTATTGGTTCATCTACCCCGGCGACATCGCAAACGACTTCTGGTAGCCGCACCCAGGATGTATCAACCAAGGGAACTGAACAAGGCGAAAACGCAACGCTTACTTCTGGTTCATCGAAGCCAACAAGCCAGCTTTCCACGTTGGCTCAGCAGTTAAGTGACAGCGCCCTGCGTGCCGAAGAGCGTGATGCCAGCCTGGATCGTAAAGCGTTAGGGCAAAAAGCTGATGCACTGCTCCAGCCAATCGTTCGGGACTTTCATCTTCACCGGGCAAAATATGATGCTGAAGTACCTGACACCGATGATCCCGAACTACTGGAAAGAGCAAAACAAGCCACCTCATTTGTCAGCGGCAGAGGTAGCAACCCCTTTAGCGGCCTATCCCAAGATCAACTAGCATTGGTTATTTATGATGATAGCGGCACGTTTACTGCCAATGAGCGACGGGCGGCTTGGCTAGAGGGACGTGCACAAGAAACCGCATGGAAACAGGCGGTTGTTGCTCGAGGCCAGCTGGAGTACAGCCAAACTGGCAAGATGACCGAATTTTTCAAAGAAGTGCTGGGGAATTACAACGAGCTGCCACCTATCATGCAGGCGCAGTATCCCGATTTCTATGCACCACGCCTTGAACACCTGATCGAGATGGACTTCAACTTTATAACCCATCGCGCCGAAGGCAAAGGGGCACCTGAAGATATTTTTGACATACTGATGTCAAGTGACGACTTCGCCAACCTTGGTAAACGCTTTGCTAACTCAACGGTTAGTTGAAAAGAGATAATAGTAAATGCGAAGCAATTCTAGCGCTGAGGAAGATATTTCACGCGAAGCGCTCATGGCCGATGCCAACGCTCTTCCTCAACAGCTTAATCAAAGTCTGCTTGAGGCTTTTATTGGCAAAAACGATGAAAAACCCACTGAACGTAGCTTTATAATAAAAATGTTTGATTGGCTGAAACCACCAGCGAATAAATAAAGCGTAACGTCAGTTTTTGAACAGCTCATCAAGGGAGTTGGCGGTCAAGATCGCTCCAGACCACTCATCCAACTGCGCAGGCGTTGCTTGCTCCAGCCGCTGTTCTGCCCAAACAGGCAGCTCGCCAAATTTTAGGCCAAGCTGTTGAGCTGCTTCAGATTGACCTCAGCCCCAAGTCGCTGCAAGTGACGAAATTAAGAGCCACTAATTAATACGTAACCCTACAGCCCAAAGCGCTTTTTCAGCCATTGGGCAACGGCGGCTTCGCCATGGTGACCGATACGCTCAGCCCCGGTGACACGGTCAAATAGTGCCGGGTGAGCATTGCCCATTACCTGGGCCTCCCCGGCTAAATCGAGCATTTCGGTGTCGTTAAGATTATCGCCAAACGCTAGGCAATCGGCGGGCGTTAATCCTAACCGTTCCAGCAGTGATGACAGCGCCACGCCTTTGTTGACCCCACCGGCCATGATTTCCAGAGAATCAATCGTGGAGTAGGTGATATGAAACCCGTCGCCGTGGGCGTCTTGCGCCTGGGCTTCTAGCTGTTTTAGCGCATTTGGGTCGCCTAGATAGAGCACTTTGCCTACACCGTTAGTGTCCATTTGCGCGGGCGGCACAACTTCATAGCCAAAACCGGTAGAAGCGTGAAGTGATAATAAGTGCGGGGCCTCTGAATCAATATGCCAGCCGCTTTCGCGATAAAGGTTAAGCCGTACTTGAGGCGGGCGCGGCAGATTGATCAGCGTCTTTGCATGTTCAGGCTCAAGGTGATTAGCCGCCAGCAGAGTATCTTCGGGGTCATGAACATAGGCGCCGTTGGTGCTGATCAAGTGCGCAGGAATGTCCAACTGATCACGAAAGACCTTCATATCGTGGTAGTGGCGACCCGAGGCGAGCGCGACATGATGACCTTGCTTCACCAATGCTCTTAGCACCTCGACGGTGCTTTTGTGCAAGGTGTGGTCGCTTCCTAATAGGGTGCCATCCAGGTCAGAAACAATCAGGCGAGGTGTCATAGCGCGCTCCGTGAGTATGAATATTCAGCTTAACCGATTCCCTTGAGCGCATGTAAGCCTTTGACTCGCCATTACCAAAGCCAACATCAGGGCCAACATCGCATAGCGACAATTGGCGCAGCCTGCGGGAATCCGTATAGTGGCACCCTAACTCTCGCCAACTGATTGAGCTCATGCTTCAGAACAACGCCATGCTTGCCCAGCTCAAGCAACAGATTCGTCAAACCACCCCCCGTGCTGAAGGGGTGATCAAAGCCACCGACAAAGGTTTCGGGTTTCTCGAAACCGACGACGGTGAATCCTATTTCGTGCCGCCGCCCGCCATGAAGCAAGTGCTTCACGGTGACCGTGTAGAAGCGGTTATCCACGAGAACGGTGACAAAAAATCCGTTGAGCCTGAAAAACTGATTGAAGCTGGGTTGGATCGGTTTGTTTCCCGCGTGCAGAAGCGCGAAGGCCGCCTGTCCGTCGTACCCGACCATCCGTCGATTAAAAATGTGATCAAGGCACGGATTAAGAACAGCCTTGATGAGGACACCATTGCTGACGGCGACTGGGTCGTTGCCCGCTTGGTACGCCATCCGCTAAAAGCCGACGACCGCGCTTTCTTTGCCCAGATTGATGAGCTGGTGGCTAAAAGCGATGATCCGGCAGTGCCATGGCGCGTCACGCTTGCACGCCATGCGCTGGAGCAAGAGTGCCCCGACGCGGGCACCGACTGGCCGCTGATGGATGAAGGTCTGACCCGCGAAGACCTGACCGCTACGCCCTTCTTCACCATTGATGGTGAGAAGACCCGCGATATGGACGATGCGCTGCACGTGGCCACCCGCGCTGAAGGCGGCTGGCAGTTGAGTGTCGCGATTGCCGACCCCACCGCTTACGTGGCAGAAGGCCATGCGGCCGATTTAGAGGCCCGCACTCGCGCTTTTACCGTCTACCTGCCGGGCCAGAACGTCACCATGCTGCCCGAGCAGCTAGCGGATGACCTCTGCTCATTGTGGGAAGGTAAGGATCGCCCCGCGCTGGCCTGTACGCTGGATATTAATGCCGACGGTAGCATGGGCGATTACCGCTTTTTTGCGGCGAACGTTAAGTCTCACGCCAAGCTCGTTTACGACAACGTCTCCGACTGGATCGAAGGCCAAGGCGATTGGGCGCCCGCAGATGATATTGCCCAGCAGCTCACCGCGCTGCGTGATTTGACCGAGGCGCGTACCGCCTGGCGTAACGAACACGCGCTGGTGTTTAAAGACCGCCCCGACTATGTGTTCGATCTCGATCCCGCCGGTAATGTCTTGGCGGTGCGCACCGAAGAGCGCCGGATTGCTAACCGCATGATCGAAGAGTCGATGATTGTGGCCAACGCCTGCTGCGCGGACTTCCTGGCCCAGCATATCGGCCACGGTATCTTTAACGTGCATCGCGCGTTCGAGCCCGAGAAAGCCGAAGCCGCCCAGGAATTCTTGGCAGGTCAGGAGATCGTGGTCGAACGCGAAGCGCTGACAGAGCTTGCCCGCTACACTGAGCTTAAGCGTGTGCTGGAAAGCCGCGATGACGCCTGGCTGGATGCGCGCCTGCGCCGCTTCCAGGGTTTTACCAGCATGTCGGCCCAGCCCGGCCCACACTTTGGTCTGGGCCTAGCCGCCTACGCTACCTGGACCTCGCCGATTCGTAAGTATGGCGATATGGTCAACCACCGCCTGATCAAACGCGTGTTGAAAGGCGAACAGGCCCCCGCCGAAGCGACCCAGCAGCTCACCGAGCAACTGACGGAACGCCGCCGCCTGAACCGTATGGCCGAGCGCGACGTGAAAGACTGGCTCTACGTGCGTTACCTAACGCCCGCTGCGCAGAACCAGGATACGTTTGAGGCCGAAATCATGGCCATCAACCGTGGCGGCATGCGCGTTCGTCTGGTGGAAAACGGCGCAACGGCGTTTGTACCCGCGCCCTTGATGCACAGTGACCGTAGCAAAGTGGTCATTGACGATAAAGAGGGCCGTATCCAGATCGAGGGCGAAGAGCGTTACAAGCTTGGCGATCCGCTGCGCATAGTGCTCACTGAAGCACGCGAAGAGACTCGCTCGCTAGTGGCAAAGCCTGCCAATTGACGGGTAGGCAATAGCTAGACATTACTCAAAGGGGCAGCGTTCACGCTGCCCCTTTTTTAGTGTGTTTGATATCTGGATTCGCTACTAGCTATTGGCAAGTGGTCAAAAAAGCGCTTCGTTTCGCTCACTGATTAAGGGCCAGCTAGCGTCTTTTTCAGACACCACCGTGGGTGGCATCGGCCACTCAATCGCGAGACGTTCATCGTTATAGCGCAAACCACTTTCAGCCTCGGGATGATAGGCCGCCGAGACCAGATAGCTGACTTCAACATCGTCGGTCAGCGTCTGAAAGGAGTGCGCAAAGCCTGGCGGTACATACAGCTGGCGCCGGTTTGCGTCGGTTAATTCAAATAACTGATGGTGCAAGTAGGTTTCCGAGTCTTTACGGATATCCACGATGACATCGACAATCGCGCCTCGAATGCAGCGCACCAGTTTGGCTTCGGCATGGGGCTGCCGCTGATAATGCAACCCCCTTAAGGTGCCTCGCTGAGCAGAAAAGGAGGTATTCTGCTGCACAAAGTCACTCAGCAGGCCATGGCGCTCAAACTCCGCACGGCACATGGTACGGGCAAAAAAACCGCGTTTATCACCATGTGGTTCAAGTTCTATCAGGCGGGCATCCTTGAGGTTCGTTTGATGAAAATGCATGTCTTACTCCGTGAAAGTAGCAGCGACACCAGACGTCAATTCCAGGGCAAACATGGCTTCCTGTTCGGCATAAAGACGGTCGATCAACCGCCCTGGTGGTATACGCACATCATCAAAGGTCAGCGCCGCATCCTTTTCCACATGCCCCACCACCTGGCAGCCCAGCGCTAGCCCGATAGGTAATAGCCGATCCCTGCGTATTACCTCGATATTTTCCGCCACTCCATAGACTTCAAAACCGCCGAGTTCTTCTATTGTTTCCCCCTCTCGCAACGCTTTTTTGGCTATGGCGATAACGCCCACCCTCGGGCCCTCTAAGGGGGATAACACTGGATCACGGAAAAGCACGGCACGGGCAACGGACGTGGGCACTTCGAAATGGCAAAGGTGGTAGGGCGTTGTGAAGCAGTAATATGGCCCCTCGCCCAACTTGTAGAGTTCGAGATAGTGGCGCTGGCGGGGGCTATCAATTGTCCCGAGCACAAATACGCCCGGCCCTGGCTGCGCTCCAACAACATAATCAACCAAACCCGGTTCCTCTGGGTTCAAGTAGGGCTCAAATGCCGACACCGCCTGTTCGATGGGCAGTAAAGGGCCACCGGCTACGCCACCGGAGAAATCAGGGCCCAACATACCGCGTTGCGCCACTTGCATACCGGTTCCATTGGCAACGATTGCCTGCTCAAACGATATCTTGGTGCCATCAGCAAAAGAGGCCACCATCGCTGGCTTTTGTCCCCAGCGTTTCGCAAAGCTTTCCTGGGTAGCCGGATTTCGATACGGATCATGCAAGCCTTTAATGTTGCCACACAGCACCGGCTTAATGCCTAGCCCGGCGACGAACCGATAGAGATTCATCTGTACGCCAGGCTGATCGCCATCGGCAAAGCTATAGACAACCCCTGCCGCATCGGCTTTCACTTTCAAAATAGGGCCGATAGTGCCGTCGAGTTCTGCGTTCATTTGAATGACGTCTTTACCACTCTCCAGCGCCGCCAAGACAGCATGCGCCGCGAACTCTAACGAGCCAGTGACTTCAATAATTGCATCCAATCCCTCTGCGCGCGCCAGTGCCACGGCATCCTCGGTGACTGCCGGTCGCCCAGCCGCAATCGCCGCTTCGAGTTCCTGCTGATTCTCACAGGCGATTGGCTCAATGCCGGTTTGCTGGAAGACTTTGATCGCTGCATCCAAATGACGATTGGCAATCGCACAAAGGCGCATCCCGGGCGTCGCGGTCATAATCTGCAGACCGATACCGCCCGCTTGGAACCCCGCCCCGACCATCCCCACTCGAATGGGATTACCCTGCGCCTCTCGTTGGGCAAGCGCCGTATCAACAATAATCATTGATGGTTCATTCCTTCCAGAGCTTCCAGGGGGCGCCTTCTGCCCAGGCGGTCTCGAGTACCATTCTGTCTCTCAGCGTATCCATGCTTTGCCAGTACCCGTTATGATGGAAGTAGCCCAATTTCCCCAGCTCGATCATCCGGTTCATGGGCTCGTTTTCCCATACGGTCTGGCTATCGTCGATCATCTCGAACACTTCCGGATTACAGACGAAGAAGCCGCCATTGATCAGCCCTCCATCTATTTCGCCCTTCTCGCGAAAGCCCTCTACCTGGCTGTTGCCCTCTTTCAAACGCAGGGCACCGTAGCGGCCCGGCTGCGTTACTGCCGTCAGGGTGCACCAATTTTTCGAGGCCAGATGTGAGTCGATCAAGGCATTGATATTCAGATCACTCAACCCATCGCCATAGGTCAAACAGAAAGGCTCATCTGCCAGGAGAGACATTGCCTTCTTGAGACGCCCTCCGGTCATGGCATCGGCGCCTGTATCCAGCACGGTGATTTTCCAATCATCATTAACGCTCTGAAGCCAGTCGACGTTACCTGTCTTCAGGTCAATGGTGTAATCGGTTCGATTGCCGCGATAATTGAGGAAATAGTCACGGATGTACTCCACCTTATAGCCACCCAGGACAATAAACTCCTTTAAGCCATGATGGGCATACATCTTCATAATATGCCAAAGGATCGGCCGACCACCCACTTCCACCATGGGCTTGGGGCGAATGGCTGTTTCTTCACTTAAGCGCGTTCCAAACCCTCCCGCGAAAATTGCGACTTTCATAGTCTAGCCTCCGTTTCAGGCCTCAAGGTTAATGTGGGTAGCAGCAGACAAAGCACTCGGGGTGACTGCATCACACATTTGCCAGCGCAGGTTTTCAGATAGACGGCGCGCAGTGATATGTGCCTGCAGCGCATGCAGACGCATATAGCGCGAGGCTCGGAACTGGGTATCGGAAAACTCCATGCTTTTGAGCCCATTGATCAATCCCATGATCGAATCTATTAGCGTCATTTGTGGTTGGTGCTCAGGTGCCAACTTGGCAAACAGGCTGAAATCCACTTGGTAGGAGCGACTGTCCGCCGGGGCTTGGGTATTGATACTCAGCGTGGTGCCGGGAACGGCTTTGGCCACTGCAGTGGCTAAGTCTCGCACTTGATGATTGCGTTCGTTCGATCCGGTATTGATATTGAGTATGCGCCCGCCGTTTTCAGGCTTGCGCTGTACTGCCCAATCGACAGCTCTGGCCATATCGGAGACGTCGATCAAGGGCCGCCAGGGAGACCCATCGCTAAGCACGGTAATATGCTGCTGACTTAGGGCACAGGCAACGAAATCATTGAGCACCAGATCCAGCCGTAAACGCTCTGACATTCCGCAAGCAGTCGCAAAGCGTAAACTGGTAATCACCATGTCGCCCCCAATGCCGGCTAACGCTTCTTCAGCTGCTATTTTCGAGTAGGCATAGGCGGTAACGGGAGCCACGGGATCCAACTCACTGCGCGGAGCCCCTAAAGCGATGCCATAAATGCTGCAACTTGAGGCAAAAACGAAGTTTTCTACCCCCGCCTGAGCCGCTGCCTTGGCAATCTCAACCGTCGCCTGCTGATTGACCTCAGCTGTCACTGCGGCGAAACGGTCTCCCATGGGGTCATTGGAAATCGCCGCCAGTTGAACTACAGCCGTATAACCTTCAAAAAAATCAGCCGGAATATCTCGCACATCCCCCATAAACTGCTGGTCGAGATAGCGCTCAGGAAGAAGTTCGGCATTCGTCAAACAGTGTGCGAAGTAGGCAGTGTCATACCCATGAAGAGTGGCGGATGGGTGACGTAAGGCTAGCTCCCGCACCACAACGGAGCCAACATAGCCCATGTTCCCTATGACCAAGATTTTCAAAATACCACCTCGCCATTATCGTCAATTAAACGAGTTTCCCTACGCTCTTATTTTCAAGCTTATTTAATTCCGATGTTTTTATTCATGCCTACTTGTTGCATTGCATATTTCTGGACTAAAAAGTGTATAGCAGGTAACACAAGGATACTTTAAAGCAATAAAAAAATTGCCACTTCCCAATCAGAAACACTTAAGCCGGACAATGTGACTACTGCTTATATAAGTAAAAATCACATGTAAACTAACAACACTACACTCCAGCACTAGATTTTTAATGTATTAAAAAATCAATGTATTATGATCTTTATAATTAAATTTCTTCCGGTAGCCCTCATGAAAAGCCACACATCCACACATCCACACATCCACACATCCACACATATTACAATAAGAAACATAAAAATTACCAAAGATTACATTTTAAAGATAAGTGACACCGCTTTTACTGTCAAGAATAGAGGCGGGTTAAAAATCTAGTCTGCAGTACTATTTTTTTTCATGTAATAAAGCAAAAAAAAGAGTGCTTTTTTCAAACATTGCTTTTTATTTCTCTATATACTTTTTATAAAATCTGCCATCAATCAGTCTTACTAGCAGCTCACCCAGCCTATGATAAAGCCTCGGCGTTGATGCCAGTGGTGTTTGTTCCCATTGACTACGGCAGAGGAGTGATTGATGACAAAAAAGAGCGTACCCAGACCGAAGAATTAGAGTGTTATACGCTTGTCAGTTCGCTGCGCGAAGAGGACCACTTCCTGATGGCACAACCTAGTGAAAAACTTTATTAGCCCATTAAAAAGCAGCAGCGCCTTTGAGGCGCCACTGTTGTTATCAGATTATTAGAACTCTGCTTGTCTTGCAGCCGAGGATAAGGCCATTGCAGGCTTGTACTCTGTTGCTTTTTTCACAACAGCTTCATCTATTTGAAAGGCAGCTACCAGCTCGCGAAGTCGCCCAGCCTGATCTTCCAGGGAAAATGCTGCATTAGTCGACTGCTGAACCAAGGTGCTGTTTTGCTGAGTGGTAGAATCCATTTCAGTAATAGCAGTATTGATCTGCTCAATACCACTGCTTTGCTCCCGAGTGGCAGAGGAGACCTCGACCATCAGCATAGCGAGGCGCTGGATCACCGCTTCCGTCTCACCTATGGTCGCAGCGCCTCGCTCCGCTTGGTCAGAACATAGCTTTATTTTGCTACGCGTATCGTCGAGCATACTACGAATCTCACCTGCTGAAGCGGCACTGCGGCTTGCTAGCGCACGAACTTCTGTAGCGACCACTGCAAATCCACGGCCTTTATCACCAGCACGCGCCGCTTCAACGGAGGCGTTTAAAGCCAGGATATTGGTTTGAAATGCAATCGTATCGATGGCCTCAACGATCTTATCCATGCTTAGCGATGCGGCTGTCACTTCGCGCATTAATTCCACACTTCGGGAAACTTCTTCACCACTGCTTTGCATCTGTTGCGAAGCATTATGGGCCAGCGTATCAGCCTCTTTGGTTGAATCACTATTCTGGCGAACCGTTGCCGTCATCTCCTCCATACTTGAAGCCGTCTCCTGCAAGGCAGCTGCTTGCTGCTCAGTACGAGCGGCGAGCTCCTGCCCACCTTGGGCAATCTCATTGGCTCCGTTCAAGACATTCTCGCTAGAGTCACGTAGTGATGCGACCAAGGTAGTGAGCTCTTTACTCATTTCGGCCATGGAGGTTAATAACTGAGCCGTTTCATCACGTCCTGTGGTTACGATATCGTGTCGCAAATCTCCTTCCGCAACGCGCCTAGCAACCTCAACCGCTCTCCGCAAAGGCAATACAATGCTACGCGTAATAGCAATTGCCAGCGCCAGCGCCATCAACAACGCCACCCCCGCGAAAATACAAAGCTGCCAAATAGCCAAACGATACTCGGCATTTATCGCCTCGTTAGCCGTCTTGACCCCTTCAGCAGCCACTAGGCTAATTTCATCAGCCAACTCCTCAAGCTGGTAGATACTCTCTTTATGCTCACCGAAAGCCAGATTGGCTTGAGAGGTTTCGGTAATACTGCCTAGTTCAATTTGGCGATAGACTGACAAAAAACCCTCTTCATACCCCTGGAGGGCTCTTCCTGCCTGTTGGTACAAAGCATCGAGGCTATCCTTATCGGCAATTTGGCTACCCGCCTGGAAGGCGGCCTGTATTGCTTCGATGGTCGCCGTCCAACTTTGCTGGTAAGCCGCTACCCGATCACTATTGTCGATATTGATGAAGATATCTTTTTCAAAACGCCGCGCTTGCAATGCCAGCCGCTGAATTTCTGCGGCATTGCTTGCGAGTGCTACGTCCGTGTCCAAGGTTTTTTGGGCAGTATCCTTGGTGAAGGTGATGCCCATAATTCCCGCTATTAAAGTGCCCAAAAGAAATAGCGAGACCAAGCCAAAAGCCAGTGCGAGCCGTGTACCGATCTTGAACCGTGAAAGCATTGCCAAATCCTAACAAGTGAAAGAGCTAGGATTTTAGGCAACAAGAATGAAAACTGTAACTCAACCTTTGCAAACTATTGTCAACTTTTATACATAATCAAAGAGTATCTACTATACCAGCGCGTCTCACCTGCGCTAACTTACTGACAGACTAGACATAACCTGAGCAGATATCGGCCAGTTCTATGACACTATCTGCCGATGCTGACAGAAGAACCGCAGCATTTCCCGGGCAGCGTCAGGGCCTTGAGGGTCGGTATAGCTGCCCTTTTTGCTACCTCCTGACCAAGCCATGCCCCCATGGATACGCCACTGCTCTAAGCATGGCTTACCCGAAGCATCACGGTGGGTGGTACAGGTGTAGCCGCGGCCCTTGGAACGTTGCCTTGCACTACCGTCGCTCCTGCTTGACGCGATGTGCTGTACTGGGCGGCCACGCGATCCGCGTTGCGGGGGAGCACGGTGGTGTCGCGGTCGCCATGAAACATAATCGCTGGCACATCCGACGCCCACCCGGCTCCTTTTGCTTTGTTACCGCCAGCGAGGGGCCCTGTGCCTCCCTGCATGACCCCCAAGGCATCGGGGAAACTCTTGACCACGCCGTGGAGCAGCCCAGAGTGCACGCCTACCGCCGCAAAGATATCGGGGTAGATCATCGCCAGAGTGGTCGCCATGGTGGCGCCTGCCGAGAGCCCTGCCACATAGACACAAACGGGCTCCGTTGTCTCTGAACTGACTTATTTCTCCTTTATGGTGAAACGATGACACTCTTTGGGGTTGGAGGTTAGCTTGCACATTGCCGATGTGACGATGTTTCATGCCCCCGCCAGCGGCGGTGTGCGCACCTATTTGCAGGCCAAACACCGTGTTTTCTCGCGTATTCCACAGCTGCGCACCAGCCTGCTGGTGCCGGGGGCGGAGCGGGATAGTCTTGGCGACCACCACACGCTACCGGCGTTACACCTTCCTTTGGGGCAAGGTTACCGCTTTCCGCTACGCGGTTCTCCGTGGCGTGATGCACTGATTGATCTGAAGCCCGATCTGATAGAGGCTGGCGACCCCTATGTAACGGCCTGGGCGGCGCTCGATGCGGGGCAACGCCTCGGCGTGCCTGTGGTGGGCTTTTATCACTCTGATCTTCCGCGCCTGATGGGTGATCGCTTTGGGCGCTACGTTGAGAAACGCTTAACCCACTATGTCACGACGCTTTATAGCCAGTTTGATAGCGTGCTGGCACCCTGTAACGCCATGGCGAATCGACTGAATGACTGGGGCGTCAATAACGTTCGCGTTCAGCCATTGGGCGTCGATTTGGCGCAATTCAATCCCCAGCAGTGTGACTCTGCGTTTCGCCAAACCATGGGTATACCCAGCGACAAAAAGCTGCTGATCTTTGTGGGCCGCAATTCCCGCGAGAAAAATATTGATGTGCTGCTTACGACGATGCGTCAGCTAGGCAGCGATTACCATTTGCTGCTGATGGGGCCCGGCATGCCACATCACGTACCCAGTAATGTCACCATCGTTGATCGCTGTTGTGGCGCCCACGAGGTCGCGAAGGCGCTAGCCAGTAGCGATGCGCTGTTACATGCGGGCACCCGAGAAACCTTCGGCTTAATTGCTCAGGAAGCGATGGCAAGCGGCATTCCAGTAATAGCAGCGAACGCAGGGGCGCTGGCAGAAAACGTGCCGCTGGGGGCGGGTATTTTATGCAAACCGCTCGACCCCGTTGCCATGGCGGAGGCGTGTGTGGCACTGTTCAGTAATGATGTCGCCGCCAGTGGGCGCTATGCGCGCCGCCATGTAGAGCGCCATTTCAACTGGGATGGTGTCATGCATTCCCTGCTGGAGCACTATCAGCAGCTTTGCCACGGCAGCCAACCGTATGCACTCCACCAACACCACTAGTCGCCGTCAGCTACTGAAGTGGCGACCCATCCATGGTGTGATGATTGCCTTAGCGCTGATTGCACCGCTAGTGCTCACTGCTTGGTTGGGTGGCGCTGAAGCACTGCAGCGCGTCAAACACTTCCCACTTGGGCTGCTGTTATTGATGCTGGTGATGGCCTTTCTGTGCTGGAACCTGAATGCAGCAAGGCTACGTTTGATGCTGGGTGGCCGTGCGGGCAGGCTCGGCCAGCGCGGCGCGCTGGGTATCGAGCTGGCGTCCAAGTTTGCCCTGTGCGCCACCCCAGGCGGCAGCGGTGGCCCAGCAACCCTGTTGTTGTTGCTTGCGCGGCGCGGTTTCCCGCCTGCCAAGGGCGCGGCGGTGTTCCTGATTGATCAAGGCTGCGATTTACTGTTCTTCCTGGCCATGCTGAGCGGCCTGGTGCTCTTTTCAATGCTAAGCGACACCCAATGGCCACATCAGTCGCTCGTGCAGTGGGCACTGGTAGGATTAGCGTTCATGGCAGCGCTGGTGATTGTCGTAATGCGTTATCTACCCAGCCTATTGCGTTCACCCGGCGTGAACACGCCATGGCCAAGCCGATATCAGCGACGCTGGCTCGTACGGCGCCTCTTGCGCTGTCGGCATGCGTTAAAGGTCACCCTTAAGCTCCCGCGCAGTATATTGATCACCATGCTAGCGCTGACGACGGCGCACTGGCTCATGCGCTACAGCTTGCTCTATTTGGCAGTACTGGGAGTAGGTGGCCATGCGGACTGGATGTGGACATTCTTGACCCAGATGCTGGCGATGGCAGCCAGCCAATTTAGTTTTCTGCCCGGCGGCGCGGGTGCTGCGGAGGTGGGCGTAGGAAGCCTGTTGTTACCGTTGATGGAGCGCGAGCAGGCCGCAGCAGCGGTACTGGTGTGGCGGTTGGTCAGCTACCATTTATATTTGGCGGCAGGCGCGCCGCTCTTTGTACTGTATAGCTATCGCATGCTGCGTCGCTCACCGACGCCATAGCAACATTAGCCAGAACAACATTAAATGTGCAGAAATGAATAAGGGCGCCCCGAGGGGCGCCCTTATAACGTGCAGCTAAACGTCAATGGCTTACCAGCCAGTCACTTCTTTCAGCGCATCACCGATTTCAGCCAAAGAGCGCACGGTTTTAACACCAGCGTCTTCTAGAGCAGCAAACTTCTCGTCAGCGGTGCCTTTACCGCCAGAGATGATCGCGCCCGCGTGGCCCATACGCTTGCCAGGAGGTGCAGTAACACCGGCAATGTAGGAAACCACGGGCTTGGAAACGTTAGCTTTGATGTAAGCCGCCGCTTCTTCTTCAGCCGTGCCACCGATTTCGCCGATCATGACGATAGCTTCGGTTTTCGGGTCTTTCTCGAACATCTCAAGAATGTCGATGAAGTTAGAGCCCGGAATCGGGTCGCCGCCGATGCCCACACAGGTAGACTGACCAAAACCGTGATCAGTGGTCTGCTTGACGGCTTCATAGGTCAAGGTACCAGAACGAGATACGATACCTACGCGGCCCGGCTGGTGAATGTGACCCGGCATGATGCCGATTTTGCATTCGCCGGGGGTGATAACACCTGGGCAGTTCGGGCCAATCAGACGTACACCCAGCTCGTCGCACTTCACTTTGGCTTCGAGCATGTCTAGCGTGGCGATGCCTTCAGTGATGCACACAATCAGCTTGATACCAGCATTCGCCGCTTCAAGGATCGAGTCTTTACAGAACGGCGCCGGTACGTAGATAACGCTGGCTTCCGCGCCGGTTTTCGCTACCGCTTCTTTCACGGTGTTGAAAACGGGCAGACCGAGGTGCTCCTGGCCGCCTTTACCCGGCGTAACACCACCGACCATTTGCGTACCGTAGGCAATCGCCTGCTCGGAGTGGAACGTGCCTTGGCCACCGGTAAAGCCCTGGCAGATGACCTTGGTGTTCTTATCGATCAGGATGCTCATTACTTGCCCTCCGCCGCTTTAACGACCTGCTGAGCCGCGTCGGTCAGACTGGTAGCCGCGATGATGTTCAAACCGCTAGATGCTAGTTTTTCAGCACCCAGCTCGGCGTTGTTACCTTCCAGACGTACGACAACCGGTACGTTGACACCCACTTGCTCAACGGCACCGATAATGCCTTCAGCAATCATGTCACAACGAACGATACCGCCGAAAATGTTAACCAGTACGGCTTTAACATTGTCGTCAGAGAGGATGATTTTGAACGCTTCTGCCACGCGCTCCTTGGTGGCGCCGCCACCAACGTCCAAGAAGTTAGCGGGCTTGCCGCCGCTCAGGTTGACGATGTCCATGGTGCCCATGGCCAAACCTGCGCCGTTAACCATGCAGCCGATGTTGCCATCAAGCGCGACATAGTTAAGTTCCCACTTCGCCGCATCGGCTTCACGCTGATCTTCTTGCGAAGGGTCACGCATGGCCTGCAGGTCAGGGTGACGGTATAGAGCGTTGCTATCCAGACCCAGTTTGGCGTCGAGGCAGTGCAGATTGCCTTCTTCAGTGACGACCAGCGGGTTAATTTCCAACAGCGCCAGGTCTTTGTCGTGGAACAACTGAGACAGACCCAGGAAAATCTTGGTGAACTGCTTGATCTGGTCGCCCTTCAGGCCCAGCTCAAAGGCTAGCTCACGCGCTTGGTACGGCTGCGCGCCGACCAGCGGATCGATTTCGGCTTTGAGAATCTTTTCCGGCGTCTCTTCTGCAACCGTCTCGATCTCGACACCACCTTCGGTGGAGGCCATGAAGACCACACGACGGGTAGTACGGTCAACCACGGCACCGAGATACAGCTCATCGGCGATGTCAGTGCAGGTCTCAACCAAAATCTTGGCAACAGGCTGACCTTTTTCGTCAGTCTGGAAGGTTACCAGGTTTTTACCCAGCCACTGCTCTGCAAATGTTTTGGCTTCAGCCGGGTCTTTAATCAGCTTAACGCCACCCGCTTTACCACGGCCACCGGCGTGAACCTGGGCTTTAACCACCCACATGTCACCACCGATTTTTTTGCAAGCCTCTTCCGCTTCTTCGGGCGTGTCGACTGCAAAGCCTTTAGACACTGGTAGACCATAGTCGGCAAACAGCTGTTTACCTTGATACTCGTGAAGATTCATCGATTCATGCCATTGGTTGCATGTGACTCGAACGATGATCAGTTTCTAAAAAACTGGCCATCCCCGTTCTTTCGATCTTTGTAGATTAAGACAAAGCCGAAAGTTTGCGCCACCCTTAAAAGGTGGCGCTTCGTTGTTTAACTAAATTACTTACGCTTCTTGCGATTGGCCATATGAATCGCGTGACCATCTACCGCAAGCGCTGCTTCATGAATTGCTTCAGCAGTCGTTGGGTGCGCATAACACGTCAATGCCAAATCCTCAGCGCTGGAGCCGAACTCCATGGCAATCACACCCTGGGCAATCAATTCGCCAGCGTGTTGACCCACAATGTGCATACCGAGAATGCGGTCAGTTTCCGCATCAGCGATGATCTTAGCCATGCCATCTGAAGCGTTGTTGGCGAGCGCCCTACCGTTAGCTGCAAACGGGAAAGAACCCGTTTTAATCTCAATTCCAGCAGCCTTGGCTTCCTGCTCGTTAATACCGACCCAAGCCACTTCTGGTGCGGTATAGATCACGCTAGGAATAGCGTCATAATTCATCTCAGCCTTATGGCCAGCGATAATATCGGCCACCATAACGCCTTCTTCAGAGGCTTTATGCGCCAGCATCGGGCCGCGTACACAGTCGCCGATAGCATAAATGCCCGGGACGTTGGTACGGCACTGGTCATCGACAAAGATAAAGCCACGCTCATCCAACTCAACGCTAACGCCTTCGTCAATTACGCCTTTGGTGTAGGGGCGACGGCCAACACAAACGATGAGCTTGTCAAAGGTCATCTCTTGTTCGCCGTTGGCATCGCTGTACTTCACAACGACTTCTTCGCCTTTGACTTCCGAACCGGTCACACGAGCGCCGAGTTTGATATCCAGGCCCTGCTTCTTGAGTAGCTTCTGGGTCTCCTTGGCGATGGCGGTATCCACCATCGGCAGGAAGGTGTCCATGGCTTCAAGCATAGTGACTTCACTGCCCAGGCGACTCCACACACTGCCCAGTTCGAGACCGATGACGCCAGCCCCAATCACACCCAGACGCTTAGGTGCCTCGGTAAATTCAAGTGCACCACTAGAGTCAACGATCAAGCCTTCGGTCATCGGGGTCGGTGGAATCTCAACCGGCACAGAGCCCGCTGCGATAACAATGTTGTCAGCGTCATAGGTGGCTTTTTCACCATCATGGCCAGTAACTTCGACCTGCTTAGACGCGACTACTTTGCCGGTGCCTTCAAGGGCGGTAACACCATTGGCTTTGAACAACGCGCTAATACCGCCGACGTTCTTGGCGATGACCTGATCCTTGAACTCAAGCATCTTGGCAATGTTCGTTGACACATCGCTGATTTCAATACCAATCTCGGCGTAATGGTCACGGGCCTCAACAAACTTGTGCGAGGTTTCCAGCAAGGCCTTCGAGGGAATACAGCCCACGTTTAGGCAAGTGCCGCCGTGAACTGTTTTACCTTCCTTGTTAACCCATTTTTCGACACAGGCCGTTTTTAGGCCCATCTGTGCGGCACGAATGGCGGCGACGTAACCGCCAGGGCCGGCACCAATAACGATCACATCAAACTTATCAGCCATGTTGGCTCCTCTAGCTTGCTGGCCTTCCGCCCGCTTTAACTCGAACCGGGCGGAAGGCTGTGTACGATTGCAGATATATCCTGGTTAAGCAGAAGCGTACTAAATCAATATGACGCTTATGCTTTTTTAGATATCCAGCAGTAGACGTGCCGGGTCTTCCAGCAATTCTTTCAAGGTGACCAAGAATTGAACGGCGTCTTTGCCGTCGATCATACGGTGGTCATAAGAGAGCGCCAGATACATCATCGGGCGAATCTCGACCTTGCCGTTGATGGCCATCGGACGATCCTGGATTTTGTGCATGCCCAGAATGGCAGTTTGCGGCGGGTTGATGATCGGGGTGGACATCAACGAGCCAAAGGTACCGCCGTTGGTGATGGTAAAGGTGCCGCCGATCATGTCGTCCATGCCCAGCTTACCGTCACGACCACGCTTGCCGAAGTCGACAATCTTGCGCTCGACGTCAGCGATTTTCATGCTGTCGGTGTCACGCAGTACCGGTACAACCAAACCACGGTCAGTGGATACCGCAACGCCGATATCCTGATAACCGTGATAAACGATGTCGGTGCCGTCGATAGAGGCGTTAACGTCCGGGAACCGCTTGAGCGCTTCTGAAGCCGCTTTTACAAAGAAGCCCATAAAGCCCAGCTTAATGTCGTGAGCTTTTAAGAACGTCTCTTTGTACTGCGCACGGAGGGCCATGATCTCGGTCATGTCCACTTCGTTGTAGGTAGTCAGCATCGCCGCGGTTTGCTGCGCCTGAACCAGGCGCTTGGCGATGGTCTGACGCAGACGGCTCATCGGTACGCGCTTCTCGATGCGCTCACCTTCGGCAGTTGGTGCCGCGGCAGCTTTCGCTGGTACAGACGATTTTGCTGCTTTCTTGGCAGAACCGTCTTTGACCGCTTTCTGAACGTCTTCTTTCAAGATGCGGCCACCTTTGCCGGTGCCTTCAATCTTGGCAACGTCCAGGTCATGCTCGGCAACCATTTTACGTGCGGCCGGAGCGAGGATTTTGTCACCGACTTTCTCGTCGGCGCCATCGCCATCGCTGCTGTCTGCTTTAGCGGACGCTGAATCGCCACCGCTTTCGCTTCCACTGTCGCCACCGGCCCCTTCGGTGAAGGTCGCAAGAATCGCTTCAGATTCAACCTGGCTACCCTCTTCGGCTTTAATTTCAGCCAGGGCGCCATCGGCCGGAGCGACCACTTCCAGCACAACCTTATCGGTTTCGATGTCGGCCAGCACGTCATCGCGCTTGACCGCTTCACCGACTTTTTTGTGCCAGGTCGCCACGGTGCCTTCCTGGATTGACTCAGGGAAGCTGGGGGCTTTTACGTCGTGTTGCTTGCCGCCACCGCTACCGCCACTGGCAGGCTTTTCTTGCTTCTCTTCAGACGGTTTTGCGTCAGCTTTCTCTTCGGTTTTTTCAGCGCTGTCATCGCTAGAAGATTTCTCTTCTTTGCTACCTGACGCACTGCCTTCACCGATTTTGCCCAGCACCTGCTCTGACTCGACGGTATCGCCCTCTTCGGCCATCACGTCGGTTAGGGTACCCGCTTCCGGTGCGACGACTTCCAGCACCACTTTGTCGGTTTCGATCTCAACAATCAGCTCGTCACGCTCAACGCTGTCACCCGGCTTTTTATGCCACGCCGCCACTGTGCCTTCGGCAACGGATTCCGGAAAGGTTGGCGCTTTGATCTCAGTAGCCATGTCGTTTCCCTTATATGTTCTCTAAATCCGGTGGTCGCTTATAAATTAAAAGCGTCTTCCACCAGCTGGCGCTGCTGTTCAGTGTGGACGGACATATAGCCAGCTGCTGGAGCAGCAGAGGCAGGACGTCCTGCAAATTTCAACTCGCGACCAAGGCCATCTTTCAGCATGTCGGCCACTGCACGCATATTGTGCTGGCTGGAGTACCAAGCGCCCTGATTAAGCGGCTCTTCCTGGCACCACACAATATCTTCTACGTTGGTATAGTCTTGCAGCGCTTCCAGAAGCTCTTCTTTCGGGAAGGGGTATAGCTGCTCAATACGCACAACTGCCGTGTCATGACGCTCATTCTCAGCGCGCCAAGCGGCTAAGTCGTAGTAGACCTTGCCAGCACATAGCACAACGCGTGTGACCTTCTTCGGCGCCAGATCTGCCTGGTCGGCGAGTACCATATGGAACTTACCGTGAGCGAGATCTTCAAGGCTCGAAATCGCTTCTTTATGACGCAGCAGCGATTTAGGTGTCATCACCACCAGCGGTTTGCGCAGCGGGCGAATCACCTGACGACGCAGTAGATGATAGATCTGTGCGGGCGTGGTGGGTACGCAGACCTGCATATTGTGCTCAGCACACATTTGCAGGAAGCGCTCCAAACGCGCCGAAGAGTGCTCCGGGCCCTGTCCTTCGTAGCCGTGTGGCAACAGCATGGTTAAACCACACACCCGGCCCCACTTCGTTTCACCCGACGAGATGAACTGATCCACGACCACCTGGGCGCCATTAAAGAAGTCACCAAACTGAGCTTCCCAGATCACCAAGTCATTCGGCGCAGTGGTTGAGTAGCCGTACTCAAATGCCAACACTGCTTCTTCCGAAAGGAAGGAGTCATGAATGGTGAAACGCGGCTGACCATCGGCCATATTCTGCAGCGGAACATAGGTAGTGCCATCTTTCTGATTATGCACCACCGCATGACGGTGGGAGAAAGTACCGCGCCCAACGTCTTGCCCGGTAATCCGGATCGGATGCCCCTGCTCTAGCAGCGTGGCGTAGGCTAGCGTTTCCGCAAAGCCCCAGTTAAGTGCCAAACCACCAGCCTGCATTTTACGCCGGTCTTCATAAATCTTGGCCACCTGACGCTGCACTTCGACGCCGTCCGGCACTTCACACATGCGAGCCGCTAACTGCTGCAGACGCTTCATATCAAACGTCGTGTCGGCATCACCAGACCATTCGTGACCCAGGTAAGGCGCCCAATCAACGAACAGAGAAGCGTTGGGCTCTTGCACCAGTGCATTGGCAACGTGGTTGCCTGCCACGAGGTCATCACGATAGGTTTCGATCATCGCTTTAGCGGACTCTTCAGAGAGCACGCCCTGATCAACCAAGCGCTTGGCGTACAGCGAGCGCGCAGAAGGGTGATCTTTGATCTTGGAATACATCATCGGCTGCGTGCCTGACGGCTCGTCAGCTTCGTTGTGGCCACGGCGACGGTAGCAAACGAGATCGATCACCACATCTTTTTTGAACTGCTGGCGATAGTCGAGAGCGACTTGGGTGGCGTGCAGCACTGCGTCCGGGTCATCGCCATTGACATGAAAAATAGGCGCTTGAACCATCTTGGCAATATCAGTGCAGTATTCGGTAGAGCGTGCATCCAGCGGATGCGAGGTGGTGAAGCCCACTTGGTTGTTAATCACAATATGGACGGTGCCACCGGTTTTATAAGCACGGGTCTGAGACATCTGGAATGTCTCCATCACTACGCCTTGACCGGCAAACGCCGCATCACCGTGGACGTTGATCGGCAGTACTTTACTGCCCTCTTCGTCGTTACGGCGATCTTGGCGGGCACGCACCGAACCCTCTACGACAGGCGCGACAATTTCCAGGTGCGACGGGTTAAACGACATCGCCAAATGGACTTCGCCGCCCGGGGACATGACGTTCGAACTGAAACCCTGGTGGTACTTCACATCACCTGAGCCGCGTTCGATGACTTTCTTGCCGTCGAACTCATCAATCAAGTCAGCTGGGTTTTTACCCAGAATATTGACTAGCAGATTGAGTCGACCACGGTGCGCCATACCGATGACCACTTCCTTGGTGCCATAACCGCCAGCACGCTGGATAAGCTCGTCCATCATCGGCACAAACGATTCGCCGCCTTCAAGACCGAAACGCTTGGTACCTGGATACTTGGATGCCAGGTAATTCTCCAAGCCTTCGGCGGCCGTCAAACGCTCCAGCACGTGCTTGCGCACGTCGGCACTGAAATCAGGCGCACTGCGTACCGACTCAAAACGCCGTTGTAGCCAGCGTTTCTCTTCCGTATCGACGATATGCATGATCTCGCAGCCGATGGAGCGGCAGTAAGTACGCTCCAACGCATCTACGATGTCACGCAGTGGCGCTTTGTCGATACCTAAAAAGAAAGAACCGGTTTGGAACTCGGTATCCAGATCAGCTTTTGAAAGCTGATGAAAGGACAGATCGAGATCGGGGACGGGGGTGGGATTACGCAGCCCTAGCGGGTCGATATTGGCCTTTTGATGGCCACGGAAGCGGTAAGCGTTGATCAGTTGCAGGACTTTTACCTGCTTTTTGTTTTCACCGCTATCGGCAGCGGCGACTACCCGGCCCGGGCGACTTTCGCGCCCCAACTGGTAGAACTGATCACGCACGGGGCTAAGTGGAACATCGTGGGAGGCACTGCCCTCGGGGCGCGGCAACTCATCAAAATAGCTGCGCCATTCGTCAGGGACAGACTCAGGATCGGCGAGGTACTGCTCGTAAAGCGCTTCCACGTAGTGAACATTGCCGCCACTAACGTGAGAGGAACGCCACATCAACTCCATTATGCCTTGTTGCATCTCTCGGTCACCCTGCACTGATGGGGTGGTATCGGTATCGTCGCAAACATGCGGCGACATCGCTATTGCCCTGCCGGCGGGGCGGGACATTTGCCGGCGGCGCCGGCCAACGGCCGGAAACCCTGTTCGTCTAGCTATTCTTCATCTCACACTTTATGTCGCATCTAGCGGTCATACTGTGTTTCTAGCGGTCATACGATGTTTCGTCTTCAGTTCATGCTCGAAAGCCGGTACCCCAGGCACCGGCTTTCAAACTTGTCTGATCAGCAGTGCGACGTGACGCCGCACCGCCTGACAAACCCTATGATAACAAGCGAAGCGCCATGATTTAAGTGGCATTATCACCCAACTTAAGTGGCAGGCGCTTTTTTACTAAGATGTCATAGGCTTAGGTAGCATCAGCGAGTAACATTTCGCGAATTTTACCAATTGCCCGGGTAGGGTTGAGCCCTTTTGGGCACACCGCTACACAGTTCATGATGCCACGGCAACGGAACACCGAGAACGGATCTTCCAGGTTGCTCAACCGTTCGCTGGTAGCCGTGTCACGTGAATCGGCCAGGAAGCGGTAAGACTGCAGCAAACCGGCCGGGCCGACAAACTTCTCGGGGTTCCACCAGAACGACGGGCAAGACGTTGAACAGCATGCACATAGAATACACTCATACAAGCCATCTAGCTTGTCGCGCTCTTCTGGCGACTGCAGACGCTCAATGGCCGGTGCAGGCGTATCGTTCTGCAGGTACGGCTGAATACGCTCGTACTGCTTATAGAACAGCCCCATATCCACGACCATATCGCGAATAACCGGCAGGCCCGGCAGCGGGCGCAGGGTCAGCTTGTTGTTTTTGACAACGTCTGACAGCGGCGTGATACATGCCAAGCCGTTTTTGCCGTTCATGTTCATGCCGTCTGAACCGCAGACGCCTTCACGGCAGCTGCGACGAAACGCCAAACCGCTGTCTTGTTCCTTCATCATATGAAGAACATCCAGCACCATCACATCGCGGCCTTTAGTATCGACCTGAAACTCCTGCATGTAAGGTGCGGAGTCGGTTTCCGGATTGTAGCGGTATACGGATACCTGAAGATTGGACATAGTGACTCCCTCTCGTCTATGCGGCGTTTAGTAGGTACGAACCTTAGGCTCGAACGTATCAACGGTTTTCGGCTTGAAGTTAACGTCGCGTTTTTTCAGCTCTTTCGTCGCTGGGAAGAAGAGCGAGTGCTTCAGCCAGTTGACGTCATCACGGTCTGGATAGTCGTAACGCGAGTGGGCGCCGCGGCTCTCTTTACGCTCTAGGGCAGCGATCGCCGTCGCTTCAGCCACTTCCATCAAGTTATCAAGTTCCAGTGCTTCTACACGGGCAGTGTTGAAGGCATTGGACTTGTCAGGCAAGTAGGCATTGGCGATGCGCTCGCGCAGCAGCGCTAGCTTGTCGACGCCTTCCAGCATGTTTTTCTCTTCGCGGAATACGCCGAAGGAGGTCTGCATGATTTCCTGAAGCTCAGCTTTCAGCTCAGGAATACTTTCACCACCCTCAGACTCATTCCAGCGCGTGATCCGCTTCATGGCCGACTCAATGTCAGACTCGGAAGCGTCCAGGTACTCAATGCCTTCGTTCAGCGCGCCTTCAATAAACATGCCTGCAGCACGACCGAAGACCACTAGATCAAGTAGCGAGTTACCGCCCAAGCGGTTAGCACCGTGAACAGAAACACACGCTGCTTCACCACAGGCAAACAGGCCGTTAACGATATGATCGTTACCGCTTTCGTCCATGGTAATCGCCTGACCATGAATATTGGTCGGAATACCGCCCATCATGTAATGGCAGGTCGGTACGACCGGGATCGGGTCTTTTGCCGGATCGATGTGAGCAAACGTCTTGGAGAGCTCAACGATACCGGGTAGGCGCTTACCAAGTACTTCTTCACCCAGGTGATCAAGCTTCAAGAAGACGTGATCGCCCTTCTCGCCACAGCCACGACCTTCCAGAATTTCCATGACCATCGAACGGGCTACAACGTCACGGCCCGCCAAATCTTTGGCATTCGGCGCATAACGCTCCATAAAGCGTTCGCCGTCTTTGTTGATCAGGTAGCCACCCTCACCGCGGCAGCCTTCTGTGACCAGCGTGCCCGCACCGTAAATACCGGTCGGGTGGAACTGCCACATTTCCATGTCTTGCATCGGGAAGCCCGCACGCAGCGCCATGCCAATACCGTCACCGGTGTTAATCAACGCATTGGTTGTGGAAGCATAAATACGGCCTGCTCCACCAGTAGCTAATACTGTGGCCTTGGACTTAATGTGAACCACTTCGCCCGTCTCGATACACATGGCGATACAGCCGACCACATCACCGCTGGCATTTTTGACCAAATCCACTGCATACCACTCATTGAGGAACACGGTATTGTTCTTCAAATTATTCTGGTAAAGGGTGTGCAACAGCGCGTGGCCGGTACGGTCAGCAGCGGCACAGGTACGAGCCGCCTGGCCACCTTCACCGAAGTTCTTCGACTGACCGCCAAACGGGCGCTGATAAATGCGACCGTTATCTAAACGCGAGAACGGCAGGCCCATATGCTCGAGCTCGAATACCGCTTTCGGGCCTTCAGAACACATATACTCCGCCGCGTCTTGGTCAGCGATATAATCGCCGCCTTTAACGGTGTCGTACATATGCCAGCGCCAGTCATCATTCGGGTCATCGGACGCAATCGCGCAGGTAATACCACCCTGGGCAGAAACGGTGTGAGAGCGGGTCGGGAAAACTTTCGATAACACGGCCGTCTTTTTGCCGGACTTCGCCAGCTCCAGAGCGGCTCGCAGGCCAGAGCCACCGCCACCAATAATAATGGCGTCAAACGTCAGGCTACGCAGATTAGACATGTAATCAAGCTCCCCACAGAATTTGAATGCCCCACACCAAGTACACGAAAATGCCCAAGATGATGACAGCTTGGACACCCACGCGCAGGCGAGTGGACTTGAGATAGTCGGTGGTGACGGTCCACAGACCAATCCAGGCGTGTGCGGCTAAGGCGACGAACGCCAGTAGCGAGAAAATCCGCATCCACGTCTGGCTGAACAGACCGCTCCACGTGTAGTAATCGAGGTTCGGATTAAACAGCAGAAAGGCAACGATAAAGACCGTGTAGAGGGCCAAAATAACAGCAGAAACGCGCTGCATCAGCCAGTCAGAAAGCCCACTACGGCCAAAACTTGTAATGTTAGTTACCATACCCAAACTCCTGCCAGAATAATCAGAACAGCGCTGACCACGACGGTGATCTGCGCTTTTTTAACGCCACCCTCAAGGGTTACCCCAATATCGGCATCCATCAGCAAGTGCTTGATACCTGCTACAAAGTGGAATGCCAGTGCGGATAACAACCCCCAAGCAATCAACTTAGCCAAAAAATTATTGGCCAGTGCATCGCTAACGGCGTCGAAACCCGCAGGAGATGACAAGGACTTGCCCAGCGCCCAAAAAGCGAAAATCAGGCCAACGAACAGGATGACACCCGTGATGCGGTGTGTGATCGACGTCAGCGCCGGCAGTGGGAAATGTATCGTAGTAAGGTCTAGGTTTACGGGTCGTTTGCTATTCACGGCTTTGTACACACTCTCTTGGCCCGCTCTGCGACAGGTCGGGCATGGCCCGAGCGGGCGGTGGTTGCTGGAAGGGGCTCGGCCGTTGCCAAGTCGGGCACGACCACCTACCTGCCGGTCGCGCGCCGTGGATTATAAGAACCTTCGCCCTCTCTTACAAACCGAACTCAGCCCTAACTCGACTATGGTGCAAGAAAATTGTCCGCATCCTGAGTCGATTTTGCGCTGCAGCATGGTTATAGTGACAGTAGATTAGCAATTTGATAAGCCTGTTAACATATCATGTTAGCCTATCGTCAATCTTCTGACGCTTCGCCATAATGTAGGCTTTTTCATCGTATACAAAAACTATTCAAAGCAACAATATTTGTACAACCTGCAGCTAGCGCTTAGGCTAATTGACAAAATGTCGCACACTTCTATAGTGGGCAAGCCTTTTCGCCGGCGCGGTATGCGCAGCAATGACTTTACGTCCCAACCCGAATTCGAAAGGAGGCCAGCATGGCTGACAGGAAAGCGACATTGACGGTAGACGGTCTGGATAAACCGATCGAGCTACCCATGTATTCCGGCACACTTGGCCCCGACGTCATCGACGTACGCGGTTTAGGCGCTGAAGGCCTGTTCACCTACGACCCCGGCTTTATGGCCACTTCTTCCTGCCAGTCTGCCATCACTTATATTGATGGCGGCAAGGGCGTGCTGCTACACCGCGGCTACCCGATTGATCAACTGGCCAAAGAGTCCAATTTCGTAGAAGTGTGCTACACCCTGCTGTTTGGTGAGTTACCCAACGACGAGCAGTACGCGGATTTTGAATCGCGCATTCGCAACCACACCATGGTTCACGATCAGATCAACAACTTCTTTAAAGGGTTCCGCCGCGATGCCCACCCGATGTCTATTTTGTGCGGTGTAGTGGGCGGCTTAGCGGCCTTCTACCACGACCACATGGACATCACTCAAGAGGAAGATCGCGTGATCAGCGCGATCCGCCTGATCGCCAAGATGCCTACCCTGGCGGCAATGTCCCATAAGTATAATGTGGGTCAGCCCTTTAACTACCCGCGCAACGATCTGACCTATGCAGAGAACTTCCTCTACATGATGTTCAGCAACCCTTGCGAAGAGTACAAAATCAACCCGGTATACGCGAAAGCCATGGATCGCATCTTCATGCTGCATGCGGATCACGAGCAGAACGCCTCTACCTCGACTGTACGCTTGGCAGGCTCCACGGGGGCCAACCCATTCGCTTGTATTAGCGCAGGTATCGCGGCACTTTGGGGCCCCGCTCACGGCGGCGCCAACGAAGCCGTGCTGGCTATGCTCGACGAAATCGGTGAAGACTCCGAAGAGAACATCCAGCGCTTTGTTGATAAAGCCAAGGATAAGGACGACCCGTTCAAGCTAATGGGCTTTGGTCACCGCGTGTATCGCAACTTTGACCCGCGCGCCAAGGTAATGAAAGAGACCTGCGACGAAGTACTTGCAGAGCTCGGCATGGCCGACGACCCTCAGCTTAAAATCGCCAAGCGTCTTGAGCAAATTGCCCTAGAAGACGAGTACTTCATCGAGCGGAAGCTGTACCCGAACGTTGATTTCTACTCAGGCATCATTTTGAAAGCCATGGGTATCCCCACCAATATGTTCACCGTGATCTTCGCGGTATCGCGCACTATTGGCTGGATCTCGCATTGGCACGAAATGCTCAGCGAAAGCTACAAAATCGGTCGTCCGCGCCAGCTCTATATTGGCCACGACCAGCGTGACTATCCGAAAAAATAAACCATCCCCGCTTGACAGTACGATCAAAGGCCACCTTCGGGTGGCCTTTTGCGTATGGGCTGATTAACGCTCTGGTTCATAGACCACCAACGCACCACCACATGCGCTCGCGACCATTCACTAACCTACCAGATGCCTTGAGCAAGCTCTCCCCTTAGAGACCACCCCTTGCCCCTTCTGAGCCTAGGACGCTGCGATAGCCGGATGCAACATTGAAGGACGTCAAAAACGCCTAATTCGACTCCATTATCGCTTGACTTTTTTGCTTCTGGATCCTGCTCAAGGTTTTCCACACTATCTGTGGATAACCCTGTTCACAACCACTTCAAAACGTCCCGAAATCGCCATGGGCAGTGGGCCAGCCTTAAATTGGTTATTTTTTAACCTCCTGTAAGTCATTGTTTTTTAAAGACTTAAGTTCTGTTAAAGATTTTTTGCGTCAACAACAAGGGGTTGTGCACAACCTTTAAGCCAGAATCGCAAAAGTGGACAAGTCAAGCACAAAATCGTCCAAAAATTGTCGATTTGTAGCTCTTTTGTGAACAGCGGGAATACAAAAAGCCAGCAAATGAGAAGACTCATTGCCAGAGAAATAAACGATTAGGGAGGGATGCTGAATTAGTGGCGTCCCATAGGGGGTTCGAACCCCTGTTACCGCCGTGAAAGGGCGGTGTCCTAGACCACTAGACGAATGGGACGTATATCGAGCTGCTTCGCGAAAGGTACTGATAACAAGTATTACTAATTGGTGGAGCCTAGCGGGATCGAACCGCTGACCTCAACACTGCCAGTGTTGCGCTCTCCCAGCTGAGCTAAGGCCCCACATGTCGCGAAGACGGAGCGTATAATACTGATTCCGCTGGCCTTCGTCAACAGAAAAAACGCCAATTTCCTAAGGATGAGAAATTGGCGCTAGCGCTATCTCATGCGCGGTTAGCTGATTTTACTAAACTATTTCACGAAGCGATCTCACGAAATTCTTTTTCAAAGCGCTTGGCCTGCTTTTTCGAGACGCCGCCCAATACCTCTATCGCACTACGCAGGCGTGCCCGGGTAACGTCTGAACCCAGAATCGCCATGGCGTCCATCACTGAGGTGCTGGACGCGCTGCCGGTAATGGCAATAAACACCGGCGCCAGAAAGGCTTTCATTTTCAAGTCAAAGTGCTCAGCCAGCGTTTTCACCTCGTTCAACAGCGCCTCTTTATGCCAAGCCGAAACGCCCTCGAATCGCCAAACAAGGAACTGAAGCAGTTTGACCAGCTCCTCTTCCTCGAGCTTCACGCTATCAAACGACGCTTTTGTTAGCGCCGGAAGACCAGAGAAGAAGTGCCCTGCCAACGGCATTACCTGGGAGAGCGTCTCTACCCGTGGTCGCACCTGCGGCAGTATCTGCTTAACGTAAGCTTCATTGAAAGCCCAGTCACGCAGTGCGCTCAACAGTGCATCATCATCCAGGTCTTCACGGATATACACACCGTTTAACCAGGTCAGTTTCTCCAGATCAAATACAGGGCCACCTAACGAGACACGCTGAACGTCAAACTCCGCCATCATCTCTTGTAGACTGAATTTCTCGCGCTCATCAGGCATCGACCACCCCATCCGCCCCAAGTAGTTGGTAACGGCCTGGGGTAAAAAGCCCATCCGACGATAATAATTGATGGAGGTCGGGTTTTTGCGCTTAGAGAGTTTGGATTTATCGGGGTTGCGCAGCAACGGCATGTGACAAAGTTGCGGCATTTGCCAACCAAAATACTCATACAGCAGTTGGTGCTTTGGTGCGGAGTTAATCCACTCTTCCCCACGCAGCACATGGGTGATCGCCATTAGATGATCGTCGACCACATTGGCGAGGTGATAAGTGGGCATGCCGTCTGATTTAAGCAGAATTTGCGCGTCCACCTGCGCCCACTCCACTTCAATCGTACCGCGCAGCATATCGTTGACCACACAAACGCCTTCGGCAGGCACATTCATGCGCACTACATAAGGCCAGCCTTCCTGTTCACGGCGTGCTTGCTCCTGGCTCTCCAATGCTAAGTCAGCAGGCTTCAATGCCAGGTGCAAGCCCGCAGCCTTGCGGGTTTCACGCAGTTCATCAAGCTCTTCACTGGTGCGGTAACACTTAAATGCATGCCCGGCATCCAACAACTGCTGGGCGTATTGAGCATATATATCGCCACGCTCGCTTTGCCGATAAGGGCCGTGGGGGCCGCCAACATCCGGGCCTTCATCCCACTCAAGACCCAGCCAGCGCAGTGAATCGAGAATCATCTGCTCCGACTCAGGAGTAGAGCGCACCCGATCAGTGTCTTCAATACGAAGAATGAATTGGCCACCGTGCTGACGCGCAAAACATAGGTTAAAAAGCGCGATGTAGGCCGTGCCAACGTGGGGGTCTCCTGTGGGAGAAGGTGCAATGCGAGTACGTACGGTCATGAAAACGTCCTATTGGCAAAAATGCATGGCGATATTATACGCACCTTAGGCGCAACCAACAGCGTCGCGCAGGGAACGACTAGCGCAAGAAAGCGTCAGAGAAATTAACTCAACGTTATTTGTCCACTAATGCGCGCTAAAGCACAATCGCTTAGTATGGCACTGCAGCAACATCTTGGGTGCATACCCCAAGCTTGAGATAGACCAATAAAGTATGTTCATAGCTCCACTATCTATATTAGAGAAATTTATAGTGGAAGACATTCAACGAGCTTGTTAGCTCATCATCAGGAAGACGAAATGGAATCGCTAGGCTCACGTATCAAGCAACTGCGGCTTAGGGCCAAGCTCAACAAAGCTGCTCTCGCACGCAAAGTTGGCGTGTCAGATGTCACCATTTCTTATTGGGAATCTGGGGCGATCAAACAGATCGGTCACGAACGCCTTGTGGCGCTCGCTGATGCACTCGACTGCTCCCTGGCAACTCTATTGGAAGGTGATAGCGCCCCCGAGCTATTAACGTTGACCCATACTGGTCCCCTCCCCTGGGAACAGGTACAGGCAACGACCATTAAAGTGCCCAGTCACCTCCCGCTGAACATCGACTGGAAAGCACCGTGCGTAATGGCAACACCCGGCCCAGGTACAGATTTTTCACCCGTTAATGCTGGTGACCTTCTGCTACTCGGGCCAACCCATGTGTTTCACAAAGCGGGCCACTATGTAGTGCAACGCGACGATCGTTTCGTCATTGAGCACTTCGCCAAAGCCCCAAGCGACACATCGATTCATGCAGTACTGCTAGCCCATTGGCATCCTGCCTAAAGCGTCTACCTCCCCGGACTCTCTAGCACCTCCACCTGGTCACGCGTTTGCCTTGGCTCACTCCCCACCAAGAAGCGTCGTGAGTAGGTGGCCACTTGGCCCAGCCCATGGCGGGATTGATTTACCAGCTCTCCCGCCAGGTGCTGGCCCTCGTGGCCAATACGCGCTTGAACGGTTTCCGGCTGCACACTGCCTTCGGAAACCTCAACCTGCACTATATAGCCACCATCGGGTAAGCCACTGCCAGGGCCAAATGGGCCCGCTGCGAACACGCCATTCTCTATACGCGTCCGCTCACGCCAACGCACGCCGCTGATCTCGCGTTCGACAATAATCTGTACCAGCGTTTCATCGGGCAAGTTGCTCTCGCCTTCCACCATTAAACGCCGATCACTGCGCAGCGATACATGCGCCATTATCTCGACGACAAGAGGCGCCACCTCTTCTGCCGCAGCCACGTCTATCTCAGCAGCTGTGGGCTCAGGGGCTGATGTTTGTTCTGCAGTTGATACCGACTCACTCGGCTCGTCTGTTTCGCCACAGCCTACCAGTAGCGCAACGGAGATCATCAACACACCAACACTGCTTAATACATTGCGCATATGCACTCCAAAATATTGCCCCGGAGCCTGTCAGGCTTGACCGATCGTCGCGAAAAGCACACGAATTTGCAGTAGATCAGCATTCAGTCTGACAGGCTCCTAGCAGCTTACCACTGCATAGCCGCCACCACAGTGGAATACTTGTATTGGCCCCGCGACAGGCACCGCTTCAGGTACAATATGCTTATCATGCTAACAAGACACTTTTAGGAGCAGCGGCTTTGGACATCATTTGGTGGTTGGCCTATATAGCACTGGGCGGTTTTGTGGGCTTGATGGCGGGCTTATTGGGGATTGGTGGTGGCGGCATTATGGTGCCAATTCTGACGTCGCTTTTTGTACTCCAAGGCGTGCCCCACGAGCACCTTGCCCACTTGGCTTTAGGTACCGCCATGGCGGCCATCATTCCCGCCTCTACCGCTAGCCTGCTTTCCCACCATCGGCACGGAGCCGTTCGCTGGGACATCGTGCGCTTTATTACCCCTGGCATATTAATCGGCACCTTTTTGGCGACCTTTATCGCTGCGCTGCTGCCCACCCGCGGCCTTGCCATCTTTTTCGCCTGCTTTATGGTGCTAATGTCGCTCCAGATGCTGGCAAACATCAAGCCCAAACCGAGCCGCGGCTTACCCGGCCCTATCGGCCTAAGCGGTGTGGGGTTGGGCATCGGTGGCATTTCCGCGCTCGTTGCTATTGGCGGTGGCTCACTAACAGTGCCCTTCCTCACCTGGTGTAACGTCAAGCTACCCCGCGCAATAGGCACCTCAGCAGCCGTAGGACTCCCTATCGCAGTTGCTGGTGCACTTGGCTACATAATCAACGGATGGTCTATCCAAGGACTGCCCAGTGCAGCGCTCGGCTACGTTTACCTGCCCGCGCTACTGCTCATGGCGCCCTTCAGTATCCTAACGGCTCCCATCGGAGCAAAATTAGCGCATAGGCTGCCCGTCAAACTTCTCAAACGAGTATTCGCGTTTATGCTGATGGGGCTGGCACTGCAGATGGTGTATGCGGTGTTTACTGCTTAAACCCAGGCTTTAGCGTAAGGTCCTTTCTCGGAATGCTAAAATGGGCAGTATATGAGAAACTGCCGTCCTTTTTACGGCGCTTGCGAATCGTTGCCATACTTGCCTCTCAGATGTACCAAATCAAAAGCGGCTCAAGTACCAAATATGTACCAACGAACCATGTAAAACGCCGCTCAACCACTGTAAACATGAACAGTTATGAATGATAACACAACCGCGCAAACCCGCATGAAGTCTGGCATTGCCCGCCCGGAGCTGGATAGAACTTTCTCCGTCGCGCCCATGATGGATTAGATCGAAACCCCGCCGTTAAGCCTCTCGTTAAGAACAAGTACCAAATTTGTGCCAACTAAATAGCGCTTTTGTTCTGTTTCCCTTTTGCGTACAGATACGCTATTGACGCGCGTGCGTGCGCATCATGCGTAGGGGTACGTCAGAATGTTTGGGGGTCTCGGAAAAAGGTAATAAAGGTAACCAATCTCGAAAAAGCACCATAAGCTACTGAAATATATATAATTAAAACAGTCGTTCAAAAGGTAATAAAAAGGTGATCAATAGGTAACCACATTACCTTTTAAATAGGTAAATTCTTGTTTTTATAAATCCTAATATTTTCAGGTACTTACTTTAAGATTACCTTTTAGGTCACCTTTTATTACCTTTTAGAGGTAATCTTAAAAATAAGTAAAAACAGGTGCTTATAGACGAAAAACGGCCAAATTACCTAGATTACCTTTTTCCGAGACCCCCATGCTTTCTGAGAGATTACCCCCGCGGCCTCCTTGTCCGGGTGTACTCCATTAAATTCGCAAGATTCCGCATGAGAAAGCCCCCCTGTAAAAGGGTCATAAAGCCCAGTACCTGCGCGGCTTGGTAGCTAGTGCATGGGTGCATAAAAACACACAGGTTTAGCGCGCAGGCGGGGCGGGGAGTCGACGGCGCGCCGCGGGTGAGCACGGCTGGTTTTTATGGTCTAGGGTGTTAAGTGTAAGACTCAACAAGAAGGGGGATTCGTGGATAACTATCACCTCACAAAAGATGGCGACGACTGGAAGTTACAGAAGGAAGGCAGCGAGCGTGCCATCAAAAGGTCAGGCACCAAAGCTGATGCTATGGAGCATATGAAGGGCTATATGGATGGCAGAGAAGGCTCCGTTAAAATCCATAAAGAAGATGGAAAATTTCAGGAGGAGCGAACCTACCCACGTAGCTCAGACCCTCACAAAACCAAAGGATAAGAGATAGCCGCCCTCATTGGGGCGGCTTGTTGGTTTAGTCTATAAGACTAGCGATTGCCGATGATCAACTCGCCGCGTGGCTCGGTTGCCTGCTGTCCTACCGTGTATCGAATTTCGGTTGTCTGGATGGTTAGCCCTTTGAAGGCATCACGCATCTCTGGCGTGTCGTTGACGCTAATGATGAACTGCCCCTGCCCTGTTCTGGCTAGCTCGCCCATCCGGTAGTACTCCTTGAGCGGAAAGTCACAGCCGTAGCCGGCTGTTCCCCAGTAAGGTGGGTCGAGATAGAAGAGTGTCCCTTCCCGATCGTAGCGTTTGATGCACTCCGCCCAGTCCAGATGCTCCACCAACGTACGAGCCAGGCGCAGGTGTGCGGCGCTGAGATCTTCCTCTATGCGCAGCAGGTTCATACGGGGTGGTGAAACCGCAGAGGTGCCAAACGTCTGGCCGCTGACCTTGCCGCCGAAGGCAAGCTTTTGCAGGTAGAAGAACCGCGCCGCCCGCTGGATATCCGTTAGGTGGCGTGGGTCGATCTCTTTCTGAGTGAGGTACTCTTCCCGGCTAATCAGCCCCCAGCGGAACTGCTTCACCAACTCATCCGGGTGGTGTTTAACAACGCGATAGAGGTTAACCAACTCTCCATGGGCGTCGTTGATCACTTCCACCTTGCTAGGTGCTTTCATAAAGAAGAGCGCTGCGCCGCCGCAGAAAGGCTCCACGTAGGCAGTGTGCGGTTTGAATAGCGGTAAGATTTGTTTGGCCAAGCGTCGCTTGCCGCCCATCCAGGGCAATATCGGTCGATTCATCATCCATGATACCTGTTCATATATACAGTATTGATATACAGTAGTCGGTATCGCTTGCGGGGCCGGGACGCTCCCACTGTTTTCATGGATGAAACGAGCGATGTGCGCCTGGTCATGCCAGGCGCTTTTTTATTTATGGGTCTAGCGAATACTCCCTAAACCGAATCACCTCTTCCCCCAACACATCGTTGATCTCACTGAACACAGCCTGCACCGGCTCTAGCTCATTTGTAACAAACACCTTGGCAGCCTTCTCCACGTCGCCAAACCCTCCGGTGTTGTTGGGGATGATGCCCATCAATTGCGGGGGGATGCGGTGGCCTGCTAACTGGTCATCGCGGGTGATGTTCTTGATCGCTTCGAAGTCATCCTTGGCGGCCACCTCGCTGATCGGGATGATCTGGATGCCGTCTTTTTTGCCGTTGGGGCTGTAAAGGAACAGGTTGCGGAAGTTGCCCACGCCCTTCGACTCCTTCAGTGCTGTACGCATAGCATCGATGTCGGTCATATCGTGGGCTGGATCTGAGACGTACATCACAAATCCCGCGTGGGAGCCATTCAGGTAATACTTACGCCGAAACAGCGTGGCGTTCTCGTTGAGGTAGATCGACTGCAGCGCGCCCAGGTAATCCGGCACGCCATACACCTCCTGGTTTATATCTGGTTCCAGCAGGTGGATGATGCTGCCCTCGTCAAATTCGCTGCGCTCCGACCAGTTAGGCACCCAGAAGTAGCGGTCGAGATCCGCGCCGCGGCGAACGTACTTAGCCCGCGCTGGCTTCAATGCCAGCAGCCTGGCCAAGCGTCCATAGATCCGCTCCAAGTAACAGTTACCAAACACAAAGTAATCGGTGGCCAGCGCGCTAAACGCCTGGCGGCTGAGCAGAGGATGGGGAATAAACGAACGCACCAGGATATTGCGTTTCACCTGAATGGCGGAGCCATGGTGCGCCGTGGAGCGGTAGGTCTGGGCCAGCGCCGGAAAATCCACCGGCGGCTCGTACCACTCATTGCCCAACATCCAGCAACCGGTGTAGAAAAAATCATAGCCATCGATCACCGGCGTCGGCTCGCCAAAGCTAAACGCCTCCGCCTTGGCAGGCGCGGCTGTCGAGCCCGCTTCATTCACATCGTAGGCGGGCACGCGTACCCGCGGCTTTGCTGCCGCTTCGCTCATCCGTACATCTCCATTAGGGAACGGCCCGTGCCGTGATCGACCGGGCCATCAAGTGGCTCATTGTGTAAGGCGTGCATGGTCGCCCACGCCAGGTCAGCGTGGCCGGTCTGGTTATTGCGCCCAGCGGTATAGGTCATATGGCGTCCGGAGGCCGTCATCTCCCGGCGGATCGCCATAAACGACTGTGCGAGATCCACCCAGCCTGCATCGAATTCAAGACGCCCCTTATTGATGATTTGCTGCGCCTGCATGACCAAGCGCGACTTCATTTCTGGGGTATAGCGGTAGCGGGTCACGGTGGGGAAGAACTTCGCCACTAGCTGGGCCACAGCTTCACCGAGGCCCGAGGTATCGATGCCGATAAAGGTCACGTTATAGCGGTGGGTCACGCTGCGGATAAACTCCGCCTGGGCCTCATAGTCGCGGCCCTTCAAACGGTGGCGTTCCAAAATGCGGTGTTTGCTATCGCTAGTTTTCGGCGGTGCCACCACTACCAGGCCAGCCCCATCGCCATCTTCACCATCACCGGCCGGGTCGTAACCGATCCATACCGGATGCTCGCCATAGGGTCGCGGCGCGAAGGGTTTCAGATCCCGCCAGGCATCCCAGCTATCCACCATGCAGCGCTGCATCATCGCTAGCGGGAAGGCACTTTGCGTGTCATCCACAAACTCGCACATCAGCAGGTTCTTGAAGGCGTCGGGGCTATATTTGCGACGCAGCTTGTCAATATCGAGAAGGATGTCACCACCACGCGCCACGGCATCTTCGACGGTCACGATTTGCCGCCAATGATCATCTTCACAGCGTCGACCACCGGACAAGGCACCGTGGGACACGTCAATTTTGATATGGTCAGCTTTGGGACGACCCACGTTGAAGTGGCTGCCCGTCCAGAACGGGTATGCTTCATGGGTGACCGAAGAGGGCGTGGAGAAATAGGTCTCTCTCCACTGCTTCTGCATCGCCATCCCCGAAGTCACCTGCTGGAATTGTTCGAAGCCGTGAATCCAGAAGTATTCGTCCAGGTAGGTGTCGCCGTGGTAGCCCTGCGCTGTTTTGGCGTTGGTACCCAAAAAGTGCAGCTCGGCGCCGTTGGCGAGAATGATGGGATCGCCCTTCAGCTCAACGCCGGTCGTTTCGAAAACAAAGCGCACGATGTAATTTCTGAAGATATGCGCCTGCGCTTTGCTCGCTGACATGAATATCTTGTTGCGCCCCGTCTCCAGGGCGTCAGCGATCGCTTCTCGAGCGAAGTACCAGGTCGCCCCGATCTGGCGACTTTTCAGAATATTGCGGATGGCTTCGGTTTCTTTCGCCCGGTACCAATCGCGTTGATAGTCGAGCAGTGAGGCCTCGAACGCCTCGACAATCTGAATCACACCCTCATCACCCACATCGTTACGGGCGGGCTTCTTCTTCGGCCCCTCGTTACGGCGCTCGATATTGGGGTTAAGGTCGCTCTCCTTCCCGCTGCCCTGGTACTTATGCACCCTAGCTAACCGCTCGATCTGGCGGCCCAGCAGGTCGATCTCCTTAAAATCCTTGCCCTCTTTTTGTTCCTTCCAAATCAACTGCACCAGGCGCGCTTCCAGCGCCCCCTCTACCCGCTGAGTCGGCGTTGCCTCTTCCCAGCCATCGCGTTTCTTCCACGAATCGATGGTCGCCCTGGGGATATCCAGGAACTCGGCAATGCGCGCAATCCGCCACCCCATCCAATAGAGATGGCGAGCAGAGAGGCGGTGATGATCTTCGTCGATATGGGCTAGCGGTGTCATGACGCCAGCGTACCTGCCGCATGACAACCCGACGTCTCCCCTACTTTGTCTTGCCTCACTGGCACAACGCGCAAGCGTTGAGTCAAACGCGCGACACGCGGAACCTGACGGCAGATAACGCCCAACACACCAACAGAGGCCCGCCCATGCCCTGGCACCGCATTGCAAAAGAAGGCGCAACCACCGATGGCCGCACCATCAGCGCCGAATGGCTCACCCAAATGGCCGCCAATTTCGACCCCGCCAAATACGGCTGCCGGGTCAATATGGAACACATCAAAGGCCTGCTGCCGGAAGGCCCCTTCAAAGCCTACGGCGACGTGACCGCGCTCAAAACCGAAGCGGACGACGACGGCAAGCTCGGCCTATACGCCGAGATCGACCCGACCGATGAACTCAAGGCCATGGTCGAGAAACGTCAGAAGATCTACACCTCCATGGAGATCGATCTCGACTTTGCCGACAGCGGCGAAGCCTATCTAGTCGGCTTGGCGGTCACCGACCACCCCGCCTCGCTGGGTACGTCCATGCTCAAGTTCAGCGCGGATCAAGGTAAGGACTCCCCATTGGCCGCCCGCAAGCAGCGTCCGGAAAACCTCTTCTCTGAAGCTATCGAAACCGAGCTCTCATTCAGCGAAGAAGAGGAACAGGAAGAGAAAGGCCCGTCACTGGCCGAGCGCGTCAAAGCGCTGTTCAAAAAGCAGGATGCCAAAACAGAAGCTGGCTTCGCTGCCTTCCGCGCCGATCTGGAAGAGACCCTCGGCCTGTTCGTGGAAAAACACCAGGCACTCAGTGAAGCGCTTAAAAAGCGTCCCACCCAGGCCGCCTTCAATGAGCTCAAAAGCGCCCACGACACGCTGAAAAAAGAGTTCGACGCGCTCTATACCCAGCTCGACAACACCCCCAACCGCCCGTCGCGCACGCCTGCCACCGGCAACGACGGCACCATCGAAACCGACTGCTAAGAGACGCCCACGCCCATGCGCAACGATACCCGCACGCACTTCAACAACTTCGCCGCCCAGGTAGCGAAGCTTAACGGCGTCCCGGACGCCACTCAGAAATTCGCCGTCGACCCCACCATCCAGCAGCGGCTGGAGAAGCGTATCCAGGAGTCCAGCGACTTCCTCTCGCGCATCAACATCGTTGGCGTCGATGAACTGAAAGGCGAAAAACTCGCCCTGGGTGTTACCGGCCCCATCGCCGCCCGCACCAACGTCAATAACCAGGATCGCAAAACCCGCGACCTCACCACGCTGGATGCCCAGGGCTACGAGTGCCGAATGACCGAATTCGACACCCACCTGGGTTACGCCAAGCTGGATGCCTGGGCCAAGTTCCCCAACTTCCAAGCCATGGTGCGCGATGTCATCGTTCGCCAACAGGCGCTGGATCGCATGATGATCGGCTTCAACGGCACCTCCGCCGCTACCCAAACCGACCCGATCGCCAACCCTTACCTGCAAGACGTCAACATCGGCTGGCTGCAGCAGTACCGTACCCACTCTTCTCAGCGCGTAATGAAAGACGGCAAAACCAACGGCAAAGTTCTCATCGACCCGACGACCGAGAAAAATGCTGCTGACGAAACGGTACTCAAAGGGGATTACGCCACGCTGGACGCACTGGTGTACGACGTCATCAGTAGCCTAATCGCTCCCTGGTTCCGCCGCCTGCCTGGCCTGGTGGTCATCCTCGGCCGCAATCTCATGGCCGATAAATACTTCCCGTTACTCAACCAGCTACCGCCCAGCGAGCAACTCGCTGCCGACCTGGTCATCAGCCAGAAGCGAATCGGCGGGCTGCAAGGCATGGATGTGCCCTTCTTCCCCGATAACGCGCTCATGGTCACCACCCTGGATAACCTCTCGGTCTACTGGCAGAACGGTGCTCGCCGCCGCTTCGTCACCGAAAACCCCAAGCGCAACCGCGTAGAGAACTACGAATCTTCCAACGACGCCTATGTGGTGGAAGAGTTTGGTGCGGGCTGCCTGGTGGAAAACATCGAACTCTCTGAAGCCGCTCGAAACGGTATCAAGGAGAAGTCATGACCAGCCCAGCCCGCCGCCACTTTGAACGCGTCAGCGCTGCTCAGGCAGCCGCTGACGCGGGGGAAGCACCCATGCAGGGCGAAGCCTTCGAACTCATGCAAGCCGCGCTGTTTGAAGACTACCGCCTGCTGAAATCCACCCAATCTATGGAGCGCAAGGCCGAGATCAAGCGCGAGATCCTGCCCAAGTACGCTGACTACATCACCGGCGTGCTGGAAGCCGGGCAAGGCGCCCAGGACGACGTACTGATGCGCGTCATGCTCTGGCGAATCGATGCCGGCGACCTCGCCGGTGCCATTGCGATCGCCAAGTACGCCATCAAACACGGCCTCACCCCGCCGGATCAATTCGAGCGCGGTACCGCCGCCATCATCGCCGAGGAAGTCGCCGATCAGGCCCTTAAGTTGCTGGACGATGACAACACCAACACCACCGAGTTGCTCGCCCAGTTGGAGGAAGTCGAGCAGCTCACCGGCGATGCGGATATGCACGATCAGATTCGCGCCAAGCTTCACAAAGCCCTGGGTTACGCCCAGCGCGCCAATGCCCAGCTGGAAGCCGCCCAGACCAACCTGGAGCGCGCCCTGTCACTTAACGACCGCATTGGCGTGAAGAAAGACCTGGAACGCCTGGAGCGAGAAATTAAACAGAACGCTGCCGCAAAGCCTACGGGTTAGCGGCCAACCGAGTCGACCGCCGACGTCAGGGGGCGCGACGTGAGAGCAAAGCGGTAACGCTCATGCTCAAACGCCGCCCACCCCCTTCTTAACCCAGTAGGTAACAAAGGTCGCCAACATGCTAGCTCACGGCACCAATCCCCCCAGCCCCACGCTGGAAACCATCATCAACAACGGCTTCTGGCCGGATATCGACCCCAACGACTTCCGCGAAGAGGAGCGGGTTACCAACGTCACGCCGCCGCGCATCCGCCAATCCCTGCGCGCCGCCGTGGCCGATGTTAACCGCCAGCTAGCGGACTACCAGCACGCCCACCAAAAGGCGGGGCGCATGGCCTGGGATGCCATCCCACCTGAGCCTTGGCAATCCCCCGGCGATATCCAGCTGCTCTACCTGCGCGCCGTGTACGCCCAGGCCCAAGCCGATTTGCATGAACGATACCGCGACGCCTCCGCCACCGGCGAAGGCAAGAAGCGCGGCGAAACAATGGACATTGCCGCCGACGACTACCGCGCCGATGCCCGCTGGGCCATCGCTGAATTAGTTGGCCGCCGCCACACCACGGTCGAGCTGATATGAAGCGCGTGGCCCACGCCCACCAGGGCGAAACGCTGGATGCCCTGCTTTACCGCGTCTACGGCAAAACCGCCGATATCACCGAGCAGGCGCTGCAGCTAAACCCCCACCTGGTGAATCAGGGGCCAGTGCTGCACGAAGGCACGCCGGTCACGCTGCCGCCACCACCGGAAGCACGCGACACCACCCAACCGCCACTCCAGCTTTGGAACTGAGGAGCTCATGAGCCAACCGTATGAAATCACCACCGAGAGCGTCAAAGTCGCCCCGCCGGCCATTGTCTCCCTGCTGCATATGGGCGGCATGACACCGGCCGACTGGGTCACGGTGTTAACGCTGCTCTACCTGGCGCTGCAAATCGGCCTGCTGCTGCCGCGCTACCTAAAACGCATCCGAAACTACCTAGTGGAGCGCCGCCGTGAGTCTTAAACGCCGCCTTGCCATTGGCGCAACGGCGGGCGCGCTCAGCATCGCCACCGCCGTGGTCTCCTACTACGAAGGCTACCAACCCACCGCCTACCGCGACCCGGTCGGTGTGGCCACCATTTGCTATGGCCACACCGCCACGGCACGCATGGGGCAAACGCTTAGCCAGGAACGCTGCACTCAGCTTCTGCAGGCGGATCTTGGCCACGCCTTTGCAGCCGTGGATCGACGCGCCCAGGTGGATCTTCCGCCACCCACCCGCGCCGCGCTGGCCTCGTTTGTTTACAACGTGGGGGAAGGCGCCTTTGCCCGCTCCACCCTGCTTCGCAAACTTAACGCCGGGGATCTAAGCGGCGCCTGCCAAGAGCTAAGCCGCTGGGTATACGCCGGGGGTAGAAAGCTAAACGGCCTGGTCAAGCGCCGCGCCACGGAACGCGAATTGTGCTTGAAAGGCATTCAAGAGGAAGCCACCCCATGAACCGCCTGCTAGCCGCCCTGGCCATTTTGCTGCTGGTGGTGCTGGTCACCTGGGCGCTTTGGCAGCGCAGCACCGCCGCGGACGCCCGCGCCGATCTCGCCGAACAGCAGCTGGCCGCATCCCAAAAGCGTGAGCAGGAAGGCCTGGTGATTATTGACGCGCTCTGGGAAAACGCCCGCCGTCTGGAAGCCCAACGCCGCGCCCTGGCAGAACAGCAGGCCGCGCTTAGCCATACCGCCGCCAACCGCCTGGCCACCATTGAGGAACTCCACCGTGAAAACGCCACGCTACGCAATTGGGCCAACACTCGCCTGCCTAGCGCTGTTATCCGGCTGCGCAAGCGCCCCGCCGTCACCGGTGCCCGTGATTACGATCAATCAGTGCGCGACGCCCAGCCCCTGCAGCCTGCCCGCGAGTAACCCGCACACCAACGGTGAACTGCACCTGCAGCTGGAACGCACCGAAGCCGCCTGGGCACAGTGCGCCGCCGAAGTGGATGCCATCATTATTTGCCACAGCGAAGCCAACGAATGATCAAGCTCCAAGCCCTACGCCAACACATTCTCAACGCGGTACCGGAACTGGCCAGAAACCCCGAGCAGCTCCACACCTTCGTGAACGACGGCAAGATCAAGTTCGCCAGGGGGCAGAACCTGAGCCACCAATACACCGTCGACGCCCAGATCGTTATCACCGACTACAGCGGCTCACTCGATACCGTCATGGTGCCATTGCTCCAGTGGCTCAACAGTTACCAGCCGGATCTTGATCCTGACGAAGCCGTCCAGCTCGAAGCCGAGATCCTCAATAACACCAGCTGGGATTTAGCCATTACCGTGCGCTTAACTGAGCGCGTCGTCGCCAAGGTGAACTGTGAAACCGGCCGCATAGACTCAGAACACCGCATGCCGGAATACCCCATTGACGCCTGCCCGTCGAAAAGCTGGCAGCTGTATGTCAAAGGCCCAAGCGATGCCGAACACGTACTTAAAAGCGAATGGCAAAGCCCTGGTGGCGGCACATGAGTGACGACCTTCAACAGCTGGAAAGCTGGCTAACGCCGCTAATCAATAAACTCAGCCCCAAAGAACGCCGCGTGCTGGCAAGGGAAGTCGCGCGGGATCTGCGCATTGCCAACCGCAACCGCATCAAGGCTCAAACCAACCCCGACGGCACGCCCTATGAACCCCGCACCCAACTACGCGGCCGCAGCGGAGCCATCCGCCGCAAAGCGATGTTCACCAAGCTGCGCACCGCTAAATACCTCAAGATCAAAACCAACGTCGACGAAGCCGCCGTGGGCTTTATGGGCCGCATCAACCGCATCGCCCGCGTTCACCACTACGGCCTGCGCGACCGCGTCGAGAAAGGCGGCCCACAACACCAATACGCACGCCGGGAGTTGGTGGGTATCACGGCGACTGACCGCGAACGTATAGGGGACAAAGTGCTTAAGCACATCACTTGACGAATTTTTTTCTAAGGATTAATCGTATCGATGAGTTTTGTAGTAGTTGTCATGAAAATACGAAGATTTCATGGGTTTTAAAGCCCAATGGAATCTAGCGCCCCGGCGAATACCGATGACAAAATTGATTTTATCTTCGCTGTAATGGTGGTGAGTGAACTTTCTCCTTTCAAATTGTTTATTCCACAAAGGCGCTGTACCAAAGCGCTCACCAAATTTCTGCAATATTGCTGCTTCACAATCGAGATAAGTTCTTGGCTGGTTTTTAACTCTAGGAGTGGCTACGCATATCTCGAAACAGTTATCACCAATGAGTTCTATTAGTTTGTTTGCCCAACTTCTATGCTTAGATATTCGCGCTCCAACACTGCCCTCACCTACGTATATAGTCGGAGACTCTCCACCTGGGTAACTAATCGCAAATCTTCCTGCTAAGCGAATTACATACACACTTCGATTTAGATAGTTTTCATTTGCTCCGGCTTCAATAAGCCGTGGTTGAATATCTTGTTTCCATGAATGACTAGGTAGCCATTCAACACACGTCCAACTTAAAGGCACTGTAATAGTGCTTTTCATAATTGCCCCCTGTTTTTTTGTCCGACATTGTAAACCTTCATCCGCACAACGCCCACCGCTACCCTTCCGCGCGTAACGCCACCACCATTAGCGGCATGACTAACGCCGCCGAACTACTTCGCCTGATACATAACCTGATCCGCATCGGCACCATCGCCGAGGTGGATCACGGCAATCCCGATGCAGACCCGCCGGTACCGCCCCGCGTGCGGGTAGACATTGGCGATATGAAAACCGGCTGGCTGCGCTGGATCGAAAGCCGCGCTGGCACCACACGCACCTGGTGCCCGCCAACGGTCGATGAACAGGTCATCGTTATTTCCCCCGGTGGGGATCTCAATGCAGGCGTAGTGCTAACGGGCCTATTTCGCAGCCTTCACCCCGCCCCCAGCGATAACGGCGACCACTTCCACGCGGTGATGCCCGACGGCGCAGTGATCGACTACCACCACGTTGAGCATCATTTGAAGGTCGACATTCCTGGCGACATCACCATCAACGCCACCGGTGAGATCCGCATTACCGCCAGCGGCGATATGCACCTCAAAGGCCGCAACATTTATGAAAACTGAGTTGATAAAAACGAAGGGGCCGCGCTATGGGCGTTAAAACCAGCGATGAAAACGCTATCGACTACACCGACGACTTCGCGCAAATGATCGCCGTCGGCGAGCAGATCCGTGAAGAACTCACGCTGATTCGTGAAGCGCTCTATGCCGGTAAGCAAGCAGGCGGCGATTCACTGGCCACCAGCCAACACGCCATTGCCCAGGCCATTGAGCACATCCGGCAGCGGGCCAGCCAAGAGCAGCTGGGCATTTTCACGCGCCCCATCACGAAAGGCGATGGCGGCCTAAGCCGCGCCGCCATGATCAACGCGCTCAAACAGTCAGACCAACTCGACAACGTGCGCCAGGAAATGGCGGCCCCCACGCCGCTATAGGAGAACACCATGCCCGCTGCTACCCGAGTCGGCGACATCTGCACAGGCCACGGCTCATGCTCCCCACGGCCGTCGGTGTCAGGATCGCCCAATGTGTTTGTGAACAGCATTCCCAGCCACCGCGTGGCCGATGCCTGGGCGCGTCACTGCTCCCATGAATCCGTGTTAGCAGCGGGCTCCAAAACGGTATTCGTGAACGGCCGCCCCAAGGGACGTGTCGGTGATCCGGTCGCGTGTGGCTCATTAGTGGCCACCGGCTCCAATAACGTTTTTGTTGGAGGCTAACCATGGCAGGCATGCGCACATCAAACGGCCAACTTGTTAGCGGGCTCGCCCATATCCAACAAAGCATCCGCGACATCCTCACCACGCCCATCGGCACCCGCGTGATGCGTAGGGAGTACGGCTCACTGCTGCCGGAACTGATCGACCAGCCGCTAAACGACACCACCTTGCTACAAGCCTACGCTGCCAGCGTGATGGCCATTACCCGCTGGGAGCCCCGCGTGCGCGTGCTGCGCGTTAACCGGCAAGTGGATGCCAGCCAGCACGGCCGCGCCATGCTGGAGATCGACGCCCAAACCCACGATGGCCAGCGCTTTCACGTTGAGGTGCCGTTTACATGAGCACACCCATCGATCTCTCCCAGATCACCCCGCCGGATGTGATCGAGCCGTTGGACTTTGAAGCGCTGCTCAGTGAGCGCAAAGCGCGCCTGATCGAGCTTACCCCCAGCGATGAACGGGAAGCCCTGGCCACCACCCTGGCGCTGGAAAGCGAACCGCTCACCAAGCTGCTGCAGGAAAACGCCTATCGCGAACTGCTACTGCGCGAACGCATTAACGACGCCGCCCGCGCCGTCATGCTTGCCTATGCCGCCGGTGGGGATCTCGACCAGATGGGCGCTAATTTCCAGGTCACCCGCTTAATGCTCGACCCCGGCGACCCCAACGCCGTGCCGCCGGTACCGCCCACCTATGAACACGACCGCGACTTTCGCGCCCGTATTCAGCTCGCTTTCGAAGGACTATCCGTGGCTGGCCCCATCGGCGCCTATCAATTCCACGCCGCCGCTGCACATCCCGATGTCCGCGACGTGGCCGTGGAAAGCCCCGAACCGGTGGATGTGGTGCTCACCGTGCTATCCCGTAAGAACGATGGCATCGCCACACCTGCATTGCTCGATACCGTGCGCGACTACCTGGAATCCTTCCGGCCGCTGACCGATCGGCTCACCCTGCAGCCCGCCGAGCGCACCGACTACACCATCAATGCCACGCTGACCCTGCGCCCCGGCCCCGATGCGGAACTGGTGATCGAGGAAGCCCGCCGGGAGCTAAACACCTACACCGATGCCCGCTACAAGCTCGGCACCTGGGTGACCCGTTCAGGCATTAGCGCCGCGCTCACCGTGCAAGGGGTGGAAAACGTCACCCTCCACGGCTGGCAGGATCTGCGCAGCCAACCCAGCCAGGCACCGCGCTGCACCGCGATTCATATCGCCACGGAGCGGCTGCCATGATGCACCTGTTACCGCCCAACCGTAGCCCACTGGAAGCCCGCGTTGCTGCCTCGCACCCGCTGGCCCTGCCGGTACCGCTGCGCACACTCTGGAACCCGGCCACCTGCCCGGCAGAACTGCTGCCGTTCTTGGCCTGGGCATTTTCGGTGGATGTCTGGGAAGCCGACTGGCCAGAGGCCACCAAGCGCGCCGTGATCGCCGAAAGCTTTGCCGTGCACCGCATCAAAGGCACCCGCTTAGCGGTGGAAAAAGCCCTGGCCGCCATGGGTATCAAGGTCACGCTCACCGAATGGTTTGAGCAGCAGCCCACGACCCGCCCCGGCACCTTCCGCGCGCGGCTGCACCTTAACGACAACCGCGAGGTGGCCGACCAGCTCAGCGGCACGTTTTACCAGCAGATTCACCACGCAATTCAAAGCGCCAAGAACCTGCGCAGCCACTACGATTTTTCGCTTTCCGCCCAGTTCGGCCCCAACCGCATTGGCGTGGCCAGCGCCCAGAGTGCCGCCGGTTTAGCCCGCAACGATGCCCGCCCGACCCAACCGCCACTCGAATTGGCGACGGGCATGGTAACGGTGAGCACCCTGCAGCCCGCTTCGTTTTCGCGTGCGGCTACGCACCCAGTTCAACCACCGCTGGAGATCGCTGGCGGAATGGCTGTTACAGCAGCGCATGAGGCCTGTTCCTTTACTCGACGCAAGGCACAGGTAGCAACGGACGCCACGCTCTCACCGGCGCGGCTCGCCATTATCAGTGCCTATCGCGGGCTGGCCGTCACTCGTCGGCTTATGGCCAACGCCCCCGATACCGACCTGCCCGATGCTGTGGCCCAAGCCAATCTCCCGGCGGCTTCGCTGTTAGTCGCCGGTGCCTGTCGCGGATTCGCCGTTACTCATCACACCATGGAGAGCACCACATGACAGCTCTTGTACCCGTTATTACCACGGCGGGCCTCGCCGCCGTATTCAATGCCGAGAGCGATGGCCTCGCCGCGCGTATTACGCATATCGCCATCGGTAACAACGCCCGCAATCCCGACAAGAACGAATTCAAGCTGGTCAACGAACGCAGGCGCGTCAGCATCGCCGATGGCCAACGCGTCAGCCCCCACCAAATTCACCTCACCGGCGTAGTGGATGGCGATGGCCCCGAGTTCTGGGTGCATGAAGTGGGGTTCTTTCTGGAAGACGGTACCCTGCTCGCCGTCTGGTCTGATTCCCAGCCGCTAGCCTACATCTCCAACGCGGTACCGCTGCTGCTGGCGTTCGACCTGCGCCTTGACGCCCTGCCCGCCGAATCCGTCACTGTGGAAAGCACCGGCGCGAACCTCTCGCTGGCGGCATGGGGCGAGCAGTACACCGCCAACGCGGCGGCTATCGTCAGCAATATGGCCCGGCAAGTGGATCTTCTCTTCCGCGTGCAAGAGTTAGAGAAACGCCCATGAGTACCCAGGCCCCCACGATCAGCATGGTGGCCGGTACCACCTACCGCTTTAGCGCGGCGTGGGCCAGTGAAGACGCGGCTGCTACCCCGGTGGATCTCACCGGCTGCGAAGCCACGTTCGTGGTGGCCACGACTCAGGGCACACCGCTGCTTAGCTGTGAAACCGATAACGGCATAGAGCTGGCACCCAGCGAAGGCGGCATCAACGTGCATATCCGACCCGAGCAAACAGCGGGCGCCGTATCGCCGGAGTGGTCGGGCGCCCGTTACGAGCTGCGCATCACCTTCCCATCCGGTGATGTATACAGCCTGCTGCGTGGCCACTTCCAACTAACCCCGGGGGTGCTCCATGGCTAACGCCACCCGCTTAACTATCACCATGCCCGCGCGCTCGGTCACGGTTCGGTTGCCCGCGCCGCAACGCTTTCAGGTCATCAGCCACGGCACCCAAGGCCCGCCCGGCACCCTCTCGCCGGAGATCCTCGCCCAAGTGGATGAAGCCCGCCACGCCACACAGCAGCTCGGCAGCATGATGGCCGCGCTCACCGACGCCATTAGCTACCACGGCGGCATGATCGCCGCCCAGGAGGACGCCACCCCATGAGCTTTGATGAAAACCTCATCGCCCTGCGCCAAGCCGTCGCCCACACCCTGGGGGTGATCGACGGCAAGCTGCGCAATAAGGCCAACAAAGCCGACGTGCCCACCATCGAGCAGATCGACCAGCGTTTCAGTGCGCTGGCCGGTAGCGCGCCGGAAACCCTGGACACTCTCGCCGAGCTCGCCGAAGCCCTGGGCAACAACCCCAACTTCGCTACCACCATCACCGAAGAGCTGGCCAAGAAGGCTGCCAAAACGCAGGTAACCGAGTTGGAAAACCAGTTCGGCGAAGCCCTTACCGCCTTAACCGACGCCTTCACCCAAGGCGCCGCCAATATCCAAAACAGCACCACCAATGAACAGGAGGCCACATGAGCCTAGAAAGCCAAATCACCGCGCTGGTTAGCGCCGCCAATAAACTGACCAGCGAAGTCGCTAAAAAGATGAAGGGCATTGACACAAAGGTTGATCAAACAGCGGTAGATATTATCGACCGTATCGCAGGAAGCCGTGTTTTTAGCTTCTTTGTTGATAGTGAAAATGGCAACGACGAAAACAAAGGAGACTCAGCCGCTCCACTTCAAACGCTAAAGAGAGCGATGAGCTTGTGCCCTGCAGGCTCAACGGTTGAAATTTTCGTCGCATCAAGCCAGTTGCACACCCTTGAGGACAACGCAGTTTGTCGTGCTCAGCAGTTGATTATTTCTTCTTGGACTCGAAATGCTGTAGAAGAAAATTATTACATAGACACAACTACACCAATAGTACGTATTGGAACCCGTTTTAACTTTCACGGAAACTCTATCGGTTTTGGAAACTACCGCAGAAGTATTGTATTAGAGCTGATAGGGCAGCCGGACTTCCAGTTTTTCGGGACTGCTTCTTTTATCTCATACGGCGCTAAAGTGATCATAGATAAGAGCACTCTGAGCCTCCCTGTATTAGGCAGCGGGAACAACACGCGCATGCCTGTAAAAGTGTCATTGATGTTTTCCGATATCGAGCCGCGTAGAGGTTACCTCTCAAATAACGAGGTTATCTTGAGTGTGCGCGAGGTCACCGGCTTTTCTTATGCCGATGAAATCGTTATGGGCGCATCTGACAGCAGCGTTTTGACAACCATGCCGATCTCAGCTTCTTGATTTTAAGCTAGAAAATATAGGATTGATTATGCAAATCTCAATGACACATAACGGCAAAAAATATACATGCTTTTCGCTGGACTCATTGCTTAGTGCTGGCGTCCCAAATGCAGCCATACTAAGCGCCTGCAAAGAGGTATTGAGCACTCGCATCGACACCGCCGCAGGCAACGCCCGCGCCGCCTTCGTCAGCCCCGGCAGCTACATCGACCAGGAGTACCTGCTGGCCAAGCAAGAGGCTGGAGAATGGTTGGCGAACGGCAAGGATGAAACGGCCATCCCCTCCAGCGTCAGCGACCACATGGCCATGTTTGGGGTCAGTGCCGAAGCTGCCGCTCAAGAGATCGTGGCCACCGCTGAAGCGTGGGAAACCGCCCTGCGCGATATCCGTAACCTACGCCTGGGTGGTAAAGCAGCGGTGCAACGCGCCGATACCATCGAAGCCGCAGAAGAGGCGGCCCAACAAACCATCGAGCAGCTCAACCGCTACCGACCGCCAGAAGCGTAACACCTGCCCTAAACGAACGAAGCCCGCCAATGTTGGCGGGCTTCACACTTCGGAGCTAGAACGATACGTTACCTAATGCCACTGACATGGCTATCGCTTAGCAAAGCATCCATAAACAGCGGATCATCAAACAGCTCATCGAGCGTTTCTTCAATCGCCAATTCTACAGGTCTGGCTAGGTTAGACGCAGACTGGTACATCAGGCCTTTATGTTCTGGGGCAACGGATATTTCTCTGCTGAACAGCACCTCATCGGCTTCTGACATCACCTCTAGCTGAATCGTAGACTTACCTACCGCCTTGCCTGTAAAGAAGGTGTCTATCAGGTGTAAGTTCGAGTACAGCTCGGTGATATCGCCTTGAATAATGACAGAAGCATCACCGTCTAACCCAAACCCTCTGGCTAACAACTCCTGCTCGATGGCAGCTTTCACGGCTTCTTCTACTGGCTCCTCACTATGAATCGACGCCATCGGAAAGCCCCAGCTGTGTCGTTTATGACTGATACGGCGTTGATCCTCACGCGCATCCTCAACCACAACATTGACCGCGACCTGCGAAGCACCCTCAACAGGGGTAACGTCTGGTTGCGGTTCATAGGCCAGCTTATGAGACTCAGGTACGGCCGCACAGCCGTGCAACAGCGCTAATCCAGCCAACAACCCGATAATTTTCAAGCACTTCATGTGTTCCCCTTACAGCATCATTTTTTAGTTTTGAGGCTTAGTTTGCCGGGAAACCTTAAAGGTAAATTATGGTTAGTCAACTGATTTTGAGCTCCACGGCGTGTCGGACGATTGAGGGAACCGAGTCAGCAAAGCAAGCCATCTATCAGCTTTTATGCTTACTCCTCAATTACGGCTACATTGACACACCCAATTTCGAAAACATGGCTAGTAGAATAAAAAGATTATACTAAATTAGCCTTACGTAATTTATAAGCTCTGGGATTTGGATAACAAAAGGGCTAGGTTTGAAATTTGGTGGGAAGTAAATTGCCCTCACCTCAGCTTGATGCGCAAATTCTGTACCTTTTATAACTGCAGGATGGGTTCTATCCTCATACTGGACACGCCTTCCTAGATACTGGCACTGCCACCATCCCATGCAATGAGCTCTTTTCATTAGCTTTCTACCTATAGCTAACATGAATTCATGAGGTTTATGTATTTCTACGCAAGCATCATAATTATCGGAAAGATTTTCGCTAACGTGTAAATCAGCAGAATTTGATACGCAATATATCCAGCAATCTTTACTTACTTCAGGATTCTCAAAAACACACCCATCAATGATCACAGAAGAAGTCTCATCAACACTGATAAATTGGCTAATGAAAGGGTGCTGATTTTTCCCAGTGATAGTCATTTTGTCGACTTCGAGAAAAGTATTTCTTGTTCCTTCGGCTGTATCTAATACCCCTTCACCATGAGCTTCCTCGTTTCGATACTCATATAGTGTGCCAACCCTTACTTCCCCGCGTTCAACTAGCCCCTTAGCGAAGTTTAACGGCAAGTGCTTATATAGGTTCATGCACATAGCTCCCTAACATTATATTGCCTGCCTAAGATATCTTTACTATACACCTTGTCCCCCACCTCCCGCACAACGCCCGCCACTACCCTCCCGCGCGAAGCCTGCCCACCATAGCAGCACACCTCAACCGTACCCGCTTGAACCTGCGCAGGAGACAAGCATGGCCCAGGATTACCATCACGGCGTCCGCGTCGTCGAAATCAACGAAGGCACTCGCCCCATCCGCACCGTGGCCACCGCCGTTATCGGGCTGGTGGCCACTGGCCCGGAGGCAGACGCCGAACGCTTCCCCCTCGATACGCCGGTGCTGGTCACCGACATTTACAGTGCTATTGGCGCGGCAGGCACCACCGGCACCCTGGCCCGCTCGCTGCGTGCCATTGTCGAAGAAACCCGCGCCCTATGTGTGGTGGTGCGCGTGGCAGAAGGCCAGGACGAAGGCGAAACCACCGCCAACGTAATTGGCAGCGTCACGCCCACCGGGCAAAAGACCGGCATCCAAGCACTACTGGCCGCCGAGCAGCGCTTTGGGGTGAAGCCGCGCATCCTTGGCGTTCCTGAACTGGATGACGAAAACGTCGCCACCGCCCTGATCAGTGTGGCCATCAAGCTACGCGCCTTCGCTTATGTCGCCGCCCACGGCTGCGAAACCAAAGAAGAAGCCGTGATGTACCGGGAGAACTTCGGCGAACGGGAAGCCATGGTGATCTGGCCCAACTTCCAGAACTTCGACGTTAACGCCCAGGAAAGCCGCCCGCTCTCCGCCGTTGCCAAGGCGCTTGGCCACCGCGCCCGGTTGGATAACGAAATCGGCTGGCACAAAACCCTCTCGAATATGCCTGTAAACAGCGTCACCGGTATTACCCATGATGTGTTTTGGGATCTCCAAGACCCCGCCACCGATGCCGGGTATCTCAATGCCGCCGAGGTCACCACGCTGATCAACAAAAGCGGCTTCCGTTTCTGGGGCTCTCGCACCTGTACCGAAGACCCGCTGTTCGCGTTTGAATCCTACACCCGCACCGCGCAAGTCCTCGCCGACACCATCGCGGAAGCGCATTTGTGGGCAGTGGATAAGCCCATGCACCCCAGCCTGGTGCGCGACATTATCGAAGGCATCAACGCCAAATTCCGCGAGCTCACCCGCAAAGGTTACATCCTGGGCGGTGAAGCCTGGTTCGACCCCGAGCTGAACAGTAAGGAAGTGCTGAAGAGCGGCAAGCTCTACATCGACTACGACTATACGCCAGTGCCCCCACTGGAAAACCTCATGCTGCAGCAGCGCATCACCGACCGCTATCTGGTCGATTTTGCCGACCGCATCAACGCCTAACAGGAGCAACTGACATGGCACTCCCTTACATTCTTAAAGACTTCAACCTGTTCGGCGATGGCAACAACTGGCAGGGCCAAATCCCCGAACTAACGCTGCCCGAGCTGGCCCGCCGCATGGTCGAGTATGAAGGCGGCGGCATGGAAGGCCCGATCGAAGTCGACCAAGGCAACGAACTGCAGGAATTCGAGTGGACGGCCGGCGGCATGATTGTCGATATCTACGAAAGCTACGGCAGCCCCATCCACGACGCCGCCATGCTGCGTATGACCGGCTCTTACGAATCCGACGAAGACGGCGGCATTATCCCGGTCGAGATCGTCATGCGCGGCCGCCACAAAACCATCTCAATGGGTGATGCCAGCAAAGGCGACAACAACCAGATCAGCGTCACCACCACCCTGTCGTACTTCAAATTAATCGTCGATGGCGAAGAGGTCATCGAGCGCGACGTCCCCGGTTTCATCTTCAAAGTTCGCGGCAAGGATCGCTTGGCAGAGCGCCGCGCCGCCCTGGGTGTGTAAAGCACCTCCACCCAACGGCCACCTCCGGTGGCCATACCCCTTTTCTTTTATAGGACACGACCATGATCGATAAGACCGAAAACCAAAGCACCGAAACCCAAGCAGTTGAGAAAAACGAAGAGCAAACCACCGCTACCGCCCCAGGCGTGCCGACCGAAGTAGTGCCTCTGGAAACCCCGCTGCAGCGTGGCAAAACCACGGTAAAAGAAATCACCGTGCGTAAACCCATGTCCGGCGGTATGCGTGGCGTCAGCTTGGTCGACATCATGAACTTCGAAGTTACCGCCCTGCATAAAGTGTTGCCCCGCATCACTACGCCATCGCTCACCGAAGCCGAGGTGAAAACGCTCGATATCGTCGACCTCATTCAGCTCGGCACGGCGCTCAACGGTTTTTTGATCCCAAAGAAATTCAAGGAAACCGAGGCCTAGCCCTTCAAAAAAGAGCCCTTCCCGAGTTCGTAGAAGACGCCATGGCGGATCTCGCCATGGTGTTCCACTGGGAACCCAGCGCCATGGACAACATGGAACTCGAAGAACTCATGCAGTGGCGCGAACGCGCCCGCAAACGCCACGAAGGCAGCAAGCCAAACGGTAAACGCACTAAATAGGATAAAAGCCGATGTCGCGTAATCTACGCCTGCAAGTCATGTTGAACGCGGTAGATCGCGTCACCGGCCCCCTAAAGCGGATGCGCCAAGGCGCCGGGCAAACCGCCCAAGCCATGCGCGAAACCCGCGACCAGTTAAAAGACCTGCAGCGGCAACAAAGCGACCTCACCAGCTACCGCAAAGCCAACGCCGCCCTGCGCACCAATACCCGCGCAATGCGCGACGCCCGCACGCGCAACCAGCAGTACACCCAGGCACTCGATAAGCAGCGTGAAGCCCACGCCGGTATTAAATCCGGCCTGACCGTCGCCCGCCGGGAATACGACCGGCTCGCCCGCGAGCTGCTCAAAACCAAGCAACCCAGCGACCAGCTGACCGCCTCGCTGGAACGCGCCCGCGTTCGCCTGCAGGGCCAACAGACCGAGTTCGACCGCTCCGCCCGCGCGATGCGGGAATACCGCAACCGAACCCGTCATGCGGGCGAAGAGATCAAACGCCTCACCCAGAACCACGCCACCCAAACCGAGCGGGTGCGGGGCTTAAAAACCCGGCTGGATGAAGCGGGCATCAGTACCGACAACCTCGGCCGCAGCGCCCGGGAGCTGCGCACCAAAGAGGAACGCTTAAACACCGCGCTGCAGGAACAAAAACGCCACCTTTCCGAAGTTGCCGAACGCCAGCGCCGCTTAACCCAGGCCCGCGACCGCTACCAGAATGGCATGGCCAACGTCGCCCGCGCCCAAGGGGTGGGCATGGGCATGTTCGGTACCGGCATCGCCCAAGGCTACGCCGCCTCCCGCCTGTTAACGCCTGGCGTTGCCTGGGCGGAACAGATGAGCACCCTACAGGCCGTTGGCCGCTTCGATGCCGACGACGAACGCTACCAAGGGCTACGCCAGCAATCCCGCGATCTAGGATCAACCACCGCCTTCAGCGCCACCGAAGTGGGTGCAGGCCAAGAGTTCCTACTGCGCGCAGGTATGAGCGCCGGGGCCATTCAGGCCTCAATGAAAGACGTGCTCGCGCTATCGCTGGCCAACAATACCGAGCTGGCCCGCGCGGCGGATATCGCCTCCAACATCGCCGGGGCGTTCAAGGTCGATATGGAGGCGGAAGGCGCCATGGCCCGCGTCGGGGATATCCTCTCCGGTACCGCCAGCCGCGCAAACGTGAATCTGGAAATGCTCGGCGAAACCATGAAATACCTGGGCGGCGCCGAAGACCTCAAGCTCACCATGGAACAAGCCGCTGCCATGTCGGGCATTCTCGGCAACATCGGCATCCAGGGCAGCCAGGCCGGTACCACCATGCGCGCCATGATGAACCGGCTCACCAACCCCGCCGCCAAGGGCGCGGCCGCGATTGAAAACATCGGGCTCCAAATTTCCGACGCCAACGGCAATATGCGCGCCATGCCCGACATCCTCCGCGATATCAGCCAAGCCACGGCGGATCTGGGCAACGTCGAACGCAAAGCCATCATGCAGGATATCTTCGGCGTGGAAGCGGGCTCCGGCATGGCGGAACTGGTCGACGCCATGGGCGCTGGCCAGCTGGATGAGATCATCAATGCCCTGGGCGACAACATGGGCGAAAACGCCCATATGGCCGAAGTCATGGCCGACAACATCGGCGGCGATTTAAAGAACCTGCGCAGCGCCTGGGAAGAAGTCGGCATCAGTATCACCGACACCAACGACGGCCCCCTGCGCGACCTGGTGCAAACCATTACCAAGATTACCCGCGGCGTAGGCGACTGGATCAAAGCCAACCCCGAGCTAGCCGGAACCATCGCCAAAGTCGTCGGCGGCATGATCGCCCTGGCCACCGTTGGTGGTGCAGTCACGATGACGGTGGCCAGCATTCTCTCCCCCTTGCTGTTTGCCAGATTCGCCATGGCCACGCTGGGCATCAAGGCCGGTTTGCTCGCGCCAATTCTCAAAACCGCAGGCGCCGCGCTGTTTGCCGTTGGCCGTGCGCTAACCGTTGGCTTGCTCGGCGCACTAAAAGCGACGGCCGTATTCCTGGCAACAAACCCCATAGGCTGGGCGATTCTGGCTATCGCTGCGACGGCGTTGGTCATTTACAAATACTGGGAGCCCATCAAAGCGTTTTTCAGCGGCGTATGGCAGCAGATCAAAGACGCGTTCGGCGAGGGGATCGGCGGCGTGTCGCGCCTGCTGGTCAACTGGTCACCGCTCGGCCTGCTCTATAGCGGCATTTCATCAGCGCTCGGCCGCCTGGGTATTGAGCTGCCCGGCTCGCTCACCGAGCTGGGTAGTAAAATGGTCGGCGGCCTGGCTAACGGCATGACCAGTGCACTTGGCTGGGTACGTGAAGCGGCGGGCGGTGTTTGGTCAACGGTCAATGACGCTTTTGGTAACGGCATCGGTGGCGTCACCAAACTGCTAATCGATTGGTCGCCCATCGGGCTACTGCATACCGCGTTCATATCAGCGCTCGATATGCTCGGGATCGAGGTGCCCGACGGCTTCCGCAGCCTAGGCGGTTTCATCATTGATGGCCTGCTCGGCGGGCTAACAGAGAAACTATCAGCGCTACGTGAAAGAATTACCAGCATCGCAACCGGCATCACGGACTGGTTCAAAGGCGTGCTTGGCATCAACTCCCCCAGCCGCGTGTTTGAAGGCTTCGGCGTCAATATCGTTGAAGGTATGATCAACGGCATCGGCAGCATGATCGGCGCCCTGCGCGACCAAGTGATGGGCATGGCGGGCAATATCGCGGGCTGGGTGCAGGACGCCATGGGCAGCGCGCTGGACTCACTCAGCAATGGTGCCAACCGTGCTATCCAACTAGGAAAGGATACCGCCGCCGGTTTAGGGCAAGGCATACGCGACGGCGCCAACCGCGCCACGGAAAGCGCCGCCAACCTCGCCAACGGCGTCACCGATACGGTACGCGGTTGGCTGGATATTCACTCTCCCAGCCGCGTGTTTGCCACCATTGGCAACTACGTTTCTCAAGGCCTGGCCAACGGAATCGAAGCCGACGCCGATGGCCCCGTTAAACAAGTGCGCAGCCTCGCCAGCCATATGCGTAACGCCGCCGCCGGGCTAATGCTGGGCGCCGGAGTGGCATCCCCCGCTATCGCCCTGGAAGTGGAGCGGCCAACACTTCCCGAGCTGGGCGCGTTAGAGATCCAACGCCCAGAGCTACCCACGCTCCATAGCGAGGTGGCCAAGCCCGAAACACCCACGCTGGATGCGCTACGCATCGAGCGGCCAACGCTGCCCACGTTACCCGAGCTGGACGCGTTAAAGATCCAACGCCCAGAACTACCCACGCTCTATAGCGAGGTGGCCAAGCCGGACATGCCCACGCTTGATGCCCTTCGCATCGAATGGCCAGAACTCCCCCAATTCGACCCGCTACGCATCGACACCAGCGGCATACAGATCGACGCCCGGCCACCGCTGCAAAGCCACGCCAGCCAGCCCAGCGGCGGGCTGGTGATAAACGGCGGCATCAATATCGAGATTAACGCCGCCCCGGGCATGGATGAACAAACACTGGCAAGGCTGGTAAACGCCGAAGTACAGCGCGCCCTGCGCGATGCCGAACGCCGCGCCCAGGCATCACGCCGCAGCGCATTCCATGACCTTGACTAAAAAGCACTTGATTGAGGTACTGACAGATGATGATGATTTACGGCATGTTCGTGTTCGCCCTCGACACCGCCGCCTATCAGGAACTGCAACGCCAAACCCAATGGCGTCAGGAAGCCCAAGGCCGGGTCGGCCTGCTGCCCGCCCGGCAGTTTCTCGGCCCAGGGGAAGATACCTTCACGCTCACCGGCACCCTTCACCCCCAATTCACCGGGGGCCAACCCCACCTGGATCAATTACGCGATATGGCCAGCCAAGGCCACGCCTGGCCATTGATCGAAGGCACCGGCAAAAACTACGGCTTTTTTGTCATGGAAAGCCTAAAGGAACGCAAGGTCGCACTCATGCGCGACGGCGCCGCCCAGCAAATTGATTTTGATATGGTGCTGCACCGGGTAGAAGACGATAACGGCAACCTGCTGGCCATGCTCGGCCCGCTGGCAGGTATGGCCATGCGCGCCGTGCCGAGGCTCGTGTAATGATTCCCGCGCGACGCCCCGCCTATGCCATCGGCGGCATGGCCGCCACCGGCCGCCTGCAAAGCCTGACTATCACCGACCGGCGCGGTACCACCACCGACGAACTCACCATGACCCTGGAAGACCACGACGGCCGCCTCGCCATACCCCCGCGCGGCAAGATCCTGACCGTGGCCCTGGGCTGGGAAGGCGAAGCCCTGGTGGATCGCGGCAGCTTTACTGTGGATGAGGTCGAACACTCGGGCGCGCCGGATGTGCTGACCATCCGTGCCCGCAGTGCCGACCTGCGCAAAGAGAACCCCGCCAAGCGCTGCGAAAGCTATCACGAGAAAACCCTCGAAGAGATTGTGGCCACCGCCGCCGGTCGCCTGGGGCTGGCTCCTAACATCGCATCGGCGCTGGCTGGAATATTCATTGATCACATCGACCAAACCGACGAAAGCGACCTCCACTTTTTGCACCGACTGGCCGAACGCTATGACGCCCTATGCATGGCCAAAAACGGCAACCTGCTGTTTATGCCCATGAACGGCGGCGTTACCGCTGGCGGCACACCGATCCCTATGCTCACCCTCAAGCGCGGCGTGGGCGACACCCACCGCTATCTCATCGCCGATCGTGAAGAGTTCACCGGCGTGCTGGCTTATTGGAGCGATCTGGAAAGTGCCGAAAGAAAAGAAGTGCTGGTAGGCAGCAGCGATAACACCAAACGGCTACGCCACACCTACGCAAGCGAGGCCCACGCGATTGAAGAGGCAAGCGCCGAGCTCAAGCGCCTACAGCGCAAGCACTCCGAACTCACCCTGGAACTGGCCGAAGGCCGCGCCGACATCTACCCCGAAACCCCGGTCACCGCACAGGGCTACAAGCCAGAGATCGACGCCACGCCGTGGATCATTGACGAAGTGACCCACAATTTCAGTGAGCGGGGCTATACCTGCAGTATTCGGATGGAGACGCGGTGAGTATTAACACAGAGATGACGGCGGGAATTATCGAGCGTAGCTCTTAAAAAGCAGTACCTAATAACTCCCGGCCGTCCGTTGGCCGAGAGCTTTTGGCGTCCGTCTCCTTACAGAAAAGCTGATTCCTTCCAGCTCGCGCATCCAAGCGTCATAGGACAGCATAGACCAAACAAAAGCCCCCATTTGTAAGAAATCACCGACAAGATTTGTAAGAAATATCTTACAACTTTGTGTTTAGCATCTTTGACGAAGTGACCCACAATGTCACGGAGCAGGGGTATATGTAGAAACAATGAGGCTCACCGTAGATTTGCCTAGTGAAAGGAAAGCAGCGTATCTCCGTGCCATAACACTCGGCCCGTTTGTAGGAGGCGGCATGGGCATTATTAGAGGAACATGCTATGCATTTATACGCGAATGATCACAGCACACAGCGGCAGCGCAAGGCGGCAACCATTGAGGCCGCACGTAAGCGCTATCTTGCCGCGAAACGGCAAGGCAATGTGAGAGTCAGCCTGAGCGCTGAAGAAGCACGGAAACGCGCTCAGAAGTCCATTTTTCGCCTACCTTAATTTTCCAGCTTCCAAAAAACCCCCGGCCATACAACATGGCCGAGGGTTTTGTTTGCCGCAATCTTCTGACGAAGCGTTTCCGCCACGCGTGCTATTAGGCGACCACACCACTATGCCAAACATGCAGAATAAATAATGTAAGCATTTTGCCATCTGTTTGTAAGAAATAACCTACACCGCCCAACACCGCGCCTGCCTAACCACCACCCCTCGATACTGCTTAGCGGTAATAAAACACCCCTGCCCACCAGCGGTGGGCAACAACCGGCAGCGGCTGCCCACGCGGTGGGCTTTGAATAACCGATACTCACCTTCCACTTCCGCCACCACCAGATCGGCATGGCCAAACGAACGCGCCTCATCCACCACCAGCACATCGCCCTCCATCCACGGCCCGCCGGGGCGGGCATCCTCGCTTATCTCCACCAGAAAACAACTGGGCGGAAATTTTCGGCTATCCATTTCGGCCACTGCTGGGTGCTCCACGCCCACCACTGCTGGCCCTAAGTAATTTACTCGCATGCTGTTGCCCTGTGCTTGCTCCACATTAAGCGACGTATATTAGCGGTTGCCTGTCGCTTCCCTGGCTGTTAATACTGTATAAATTAACAGTCTTACACAAGTAGTGGAGCTCAATATGATTGGCCTGGTGGACTGCAACAATTTTTATGTGAGCTGCGAGCGGGTGTTCAACCCCAAACTGGAAGGCCGCCCCGTGGGCATTATGTCCAATAACGATGGCTGCATTATCGCCCGCTCCAATGAGCTCAAAGCGCTGGGTATCGAGATGGGCACCCCCGCCCACCAGGTTCGCCACCTGGTGGATCGCGGCGAGATCGTGTTGCACTCCTCCAACTACGAACTTTACGGCGATATGTCCCACCGGGTGCAAGGCATCCTGGAGCGCGAAACCGCCGGTGTGGAGCCCTACTCCATTGATGAGATGTTCGTGCGCATGGATGGCTTCGAGCCTGAAGCGCTGCTAGAGCACGCCAAATCCCTGCACGCGATGATTCGCCGTGGCACCGGCATTCCCGTCTGTGTCGGCGTTGCCGCTACCCACACCCTGGCGAAGCTGGCCAACCGCATCGCCAAAAAGCACCCCGGCTACCCCGGCGTGTGCATCCTTCACGCGGAAAGTGACGAAGCCAAACACCTGCTAAAGCAGATCGAGGTAGGTGATGTATGGGGCGTCGGCCGCCGCTTGAATGAGCGCCTGCAGATCCTTGGTATCAACACCGCCTGGGATCTCCGCGAAGCGGACGCCAAGCGCCTGCGGCGTAAGTTCTCGGTGAACATGGAGCGCACGGTACTGGAGCTGCGCGGCATCAGTTGCCTGAAGATGAACGACGTTAACGAACCACGCCAGCGCATTATGACCAGCCGATCGTTCGGCCGCCCCACCTCACAGCTCTACGACCTACAAGGCGCCGTTCGCCAACATGCCCAACGGGGCGCGGAAAAGCTACGCGAGCAGAAGAGCCTCGCACGCGCCGTGCTGGTGTTTCTCAAAACCGACCGCTTCCGGCCCGACCTGCCCCAATACTCCCCCAGTCTGGCGGTGGAAATGGAACGCCCTAGCCAGGACACCCGCGACATACTCCACGCCGCCCAGGAAGCGCTGCGCAAGATCTACCGGCCAAAGTACGGCTACAAAAAAGCAGGCGTGATGCTGATCGACCTCACCGACGAGAACCGCCAACAACTCAGCCTGATGGACACACCGCAAACAGAAGAGCAACGCCAGCGCAGCAAAAAGCTCATGGCCACCATGGACGCGCTGAATGAGAAGATGGGCAAGGGAACGGTACGCCTAGGACTACCGGAAAAGAACGCCCCCTGGCACCTACGCTGCGCGAACCGAAGCCCGCGCTATACGACGAATTGGGATGAGTTGATGAAGGTGTATACGGATGAGGGGGCGGCTGATAAGGCCAGGCTCAACACAGCAGGCCCAAAGTAATTCACTCGCATCTGCACGCCTGCTATCTGTCTAGTCAAAAATCACCATAGGGATCAATTAAATGGGGCCACGTTCCCCGAAGATAGGATAAACCAATATACTCACAAACCTTATTTAACGGAACGTGATCAAAATCACAAACAGTACTAAAGCCAAACCTTTCAATTAAAGCACACAGATATGGAAACGTAGCCAACATAACACTATCTTGTAAAAATGTTTTTTGGTACTCTCCAACAGGGATATCGAAAGTGAAATTCCTACAGATTTTAGCGCTAGTTGATTCCTCATAGCGCTTCCCACTCAAATAAGCTCCCAAATATTGCAAGTAACCTAAGTCAACAGGCTCAATCTCCACTAAAGGAAAAAACCTTTCTAAGAAATATCCATACACCGCCTCTATAGCATACTTCTCGTCAGTCCCCTCAGTTGGTGTAACTCTTCTTAAATAATATGAAAATGCAAAAAAACGAATCAAATTCAAGTCTAACTTAGAAAGCATTTCTATCGACTGATCGATTACAATGCTTTTTAAAGAGCCTTTCCCAGATGAAACCTTATGAGCTATTAACTCAGAAATAGTATCCAATTCTGCACTATCGGTTCTTTTAGCGGAATACTCTATACCTTCATTGATAGCTGCTTGAATATCAGGTCGCTTCAATTCACTTGCTACATCAGTCTCAAGCCTGGAAATCTTTTCAAAAAGCTTTTCAGAAAACCTTCCAACATATAGCCTAGCTTCAGCTACAGCTTCTTCTCTAAGCTTGGGAAAATTACGCTCCAGTAACAATGTAACTAAATCTTTAACATCACTGTATTGCATACCTATATTGACATCACGATTAGCTTGAACAGCAAGAGCGCTTCCAGAGGCCTTTTGGATTTGTTTATCTTTATCAAACATCGTCATCTCCCTCTTGCTTACCGCCTATACTTACATCTCTACCCGCTTGTATACCGAGTCCGTTTTTGATCTGCTGTTGCTGACTTTTTGACGAATTCTTCTTTTGGTAGATAAATGTGATAACAACGACGATAGAGGCTAAAAAAGCAGCAACACTTGCAAATGAGGGGTCTAGAACAGCCCAAACCAAACAAAAAAAACTAGACAGAAAAGAAATCAATATAAGCATTGGCAATCCAAGAATTTTATCATCAATAAAAATCCATTAAAGGCTTAAATACCAACCTTCATCAGAGGTCATCCCACTCACTTTCTATACGCCTTATTTCACTTTCTACCATTTCAAGCTGGATATCAGGCGAACCTTTAAAACTATAGATTTTCTTCATACTAAGATCAAGAACACGGCACTCTGAGATAGAAACATCGCATGACTCGCTGATTAGAAAGCAGATAATATTTGCCCGCTGTTGGTTCATTTTTTTACTACTGTTGAAATGCAGCTTTAGCAAACGATCTTCACCATCTACTCTATAGTAAAGCTCAGGATTGCATAGAACTTCCGTATCTCTATACCGATAACTCGCTTTAGGGGGATCATAGTGATAAATGTTTTTCCCCTGTGCCCAAGTGATAAAATTCTCGGCAATCTTTGAATAGTTTTCTTGCTTGTCTTTATGAGACTTTTTTGCAATATCACGCAGGTGGTCAAAACTGCGCTGGTGCTTGAATAGACCCTTTATTGCTTGTCTCAGGCTGAGATAGTAGTCACGGTAATGAGCGTAGGAAGGCCGGTTCTTTAAACTCCGTTCACGGCCTTGTTTTAATTTGGCATCGGACGTTGCTATGTATGAAAAATCTGTAACAGTAAAAACAGGCATTCCCCACCTCTCTTTTCATTATCTAGCAGTCTCAAAACCACCTTTATGTCTTAATGGTTTTACAGTTACACAACCCGTCCAATCCGAATCTCACACCGCCCCAGAATCTCCACATCATGCATATCCTGCGGCTTAATCATCTCCGGCTGGTAATGGTCATTGTCGCTGATCAAGTACAGCGCCCCGCCCGCCAGTCGCTGCACCCGTTTAATTCTTCTCTCGCCGCTTACCAACAGTAAAAACACGCCTTCCTGTTTCGGGTCGCGGTTACTGCGATCCACCAGCACCCAGTCGCCATCGGCCAGGGTGCCGTCCATCGAATCCCCGCGCACTTTAATGCCCACCACTTGCGCAGGGTCTAGCCCCTGTTCCACCAGTTCGGCACTGGAAAAGTACAGCGTGGTTTTAATCGGTTCGCCTTCAAAGCTGCGACCAGCGCCCGCTGCCGCTTCGATGTCGTACATCTTCACCGGCGAGAGATCCGGCCCTGGTTCACTTAATGGCATGCCTAGAGGCTGCGACTCAGGAACCGAACGGTTTCCAGTCAATATGTATTGAACATCAACTCCCTGCTCAGCAATGACCGTTAGATAATCTGCTTTCGGGCTTCGCTGACCGCCCTCGTAGAGCATTTGAGTCTTTTTAGTCACTTGGGCAAGGTCACCAAACTGGGTCTGTGACAACCCTAGCCGCTCCCTTTCCTCTCTAAGCCTTTCACCAAATGAAACCATTTAGACCTCACAACCCTTGACATGGAAACCATTCGGTACCATTCTATTAATGTCTTTCACTCTAAAACACAACGCAAAGGGAACCACTGCCATGGTCACCATCATTGCCACCATTGTTATGCCTACCACTCAGACCACCCTGTTTCGCGGGGTCGAGGTGGAGCTTGACCGCTGCTCTGAACAAACCCGTCGCAACATTGAAACCGCATTGAAGCGCGGCACCAACACGCCTAACCCACTGGCGGATCTTGAAGCGCTGGAAGAGAACACCACCGCCCAAGCCGTGGGCCAACTCGCTGCCACGATGCTGGCCCAGAACGCCTCTACCGAGCAGGTGGAAGACGCGCTTTGCGAACTGCGCACCTACATGGATGAACACTTCCTGCAGCGCAAGCTGGTGCGCCTTTACGAGCGTTAATACAGACGCTCGGCCGCCTTGTTCAAGCTCTCGTTTAAAGTCTTTCACTCTATTAAGGAAGCCTAACCCATGGCCACCACTAACACCATTACCCCAAAGCCAATTTATGCCCCTAAGGGGTGTAGCTGCCCCGTCATGATTCACCTCACGGAAAGCGAGCGGGAAGAGCTGAAGCGCATTCAGGAGTTGGAAATGCGCTCGATGTCGGCTGCCGGTCGCATGTTGCTGCTCCGCGGCATCGCCGAGTACGACCAAGAAACCCTCAGTGCCGAATGACCTTGCCTGCATAAGGATGTTTGCCATGTACCAGGACCCCAAACGTGTGCGTACTCGCTACGCCGCTCTCAATTTGGATCAGTACGAGGCCCAGCTGATCGATGCGCTGGTGGATTACACCGGCATCGAACGGGCGTCGCTGCTGCGTCAACTGGTGCTGAAAGAAGCACTGGAGACGCTGGGCGTTGCTGATCTCTCTGTTAGCACTATGCCCCAGCAGGCGTCGTAAACGCAGGCCCTTTTGAGGGCCTCAAGGAGCACTGAAGTATGGCTGACCAACCCGCCCGCAGCGATTTACGCCTTCCGCTGGATGACCAGCTGGAGGCAGTGCTGCAGCAGGTATGCGAACAGCAGGATTTGCAAAGCCTGGACGACGCCGCCGAGTGGCTACTCCGCAGGCGCTTACGCAAAGGCACCCAAGGGCTCACCGGCCGTGGCCGCGCCATTTACCCCGTACCAGGAGGTCGCAGTGACTGAAGAGGCAAACCAACAGAACACCGTGCCGTTCAGCCGTCTGCGCTTCAGCTGCCCGCACTGCGGTTCGCACATGAAGATCCGTACGTCGAGATCACCGCTACCCATCTACCGCGTCATTTATTGGAACTGCAGCAATGAATGGGAGTGCGGTTTTCGCTGTGACGGCTACATGCAAATGCTCCGCACATTAGCACCGAGCCGCTGCCCGAACCCCGATGTTCAGCTCGAAAGTGCGCCTTGGTTGCTGAACCAGATGGGATTCGACTTCGACGAGACGCCGATCAACGACGAACACTACGAGGAATAAAGCGATGCATAAGGTTGCTCATCTTCCCCCACGGCCCCAGCGCCACTATCGGCCTAGCTTTCATGCCCCGCCAAAAGGGGGCACTCACGGCCCAGCCGGTGCCGTGAGCTAACCGCTAAGCCCAGCCCAACCCATTGTTGAATAAGGAGGCGAGCGTGAATTCATCGCTGCGCCAGGACATTGTTGCGCGCTTAATCAGCGATTTTGAGGCGATTGAGCGCGGCCCCTACCTGCAACGGGTGCGCTGCCCGGAGTGCGGTAAGCGCGAGGCGTACATCAACGCTGACGCGCCGTGGATGCTCAAATGCGGGCGGGAAAACAACTGTGGCGCGCAGATCCACGTAAAAGCGCTGTTCCCTGATCTGTTCCGTTCCTGGAGCGAGCGCTACAGCACTAAAGTGGGCGAAAAGCCCACCTCTCAAACGCCGGTGGCGGATGGCTACCTGCGCGATGGCCGCGGCTTCGAGCTTGCCCGCATTCAGGGCTGGTACACCCAGGAGAGCTACTGGAAGCCGGAGATCGGCGGCACTGCCACCGTGCGCTTCGCTCTACCCGGCGGCGCTTACTGGGAGCGCCTTCTGGATAATCCAGAGCGCTTCGGCAAGCAGAAGGCCAATTTCGTTGGCCGTTATAAAGGCCAGTGGTGGTGCCCGCCTGCGCTCACCGCGGCGGATCTGGTCGCCGCCGGTGAGGTATGGATTGTAGAGGGCATCTTCGATGCGATCGCCCTCTACCACCACGGCATCGCGGCGGTTTCCGCCATGAGCTGCGGCAACTACCCGGATGAAGCGCTAAACGCCCTGGCGGATGCCGCCCATCAAGCCGGTACCAGCCGCCCCACTCTGGTGTGGGCGCTGGATAACAACCGGGCTGGCCATAACGCCATTCACAAGCATGTGAGGCGTGCCCGGGCAGCAGGCTGGGATTGCGAAGCGGCACAGATCCCCAACGGTGGCCACGATTGGAACGATGCCCACCAGCGCGGCGAGCTTTCTGACAAGCACCAGGAAACCTACCGCTACCACGGCGACCTGCTATTGGCCCCCACGGCCATGGCCAAGGCGCTGTTGATCTACAAGCGCCGCGAACAGCGGGAGTTCTGGTTCGAATTCAAACGCCAGCTGTGGTGGTGGAAGCTGGATATGGATGCCTTCGACCGCGCCCTGCGCGCCGATGGGCTGGACGGTGCCGACCAGCAGCAGATCGACCCGGCCATGCGTGACGCTGCCCTGGAGCAATCCGGCAGCGTGAAGCGGATCTGCACCTGCTACCCCACGGCGCTCTACTACCAGGCCAACGCGGTCACCGATGAGAGCTGGTACTACTACCGCGTGGAGTTCCCCGACGGTCGCCCGCCGATCAAGAACACCTTTAGCGGTGGCCAGTTGGCGTCCGCGTCTGAGTATAAAAAGCGCCTGCTAGGCGTTGCGCCAGGTGCGGTATGGACAGGTACCAGCCAACAGCTGGATAGCCTGCTGCAGGATCAGATCGGCAACATCAAAACCGTCGAGACCATCGACTTCATCGGCTACAGCAAGGAGCACGGTGCCTATGTGTTCGGCGATCTGGCCGTGGCCGGTGGCAAGGTGGTGCCGATCAACAGCGAGGACTTTTTCGAGCTAGGCCCCCGCCGCCAGTTGAAAACCCTTAGCCAATCCGTCGCGCTGCACATCAACCCCGATCGCAAAGCGTTCAACACCGAATGGACACAGCAGTTGCTCGGCGCCTTCGGTACCCGTGGCGTGATTGCCCTGGGCTACTGGCTGGGCAGCCTGCTGGCTGAACAGATCCGCGCCGAGATGGGCAGCTTCCCGTTTCTGGAGATTGTTGGTGAAGCGGGTGCCGGTAAATCCACCCTGATCGAGTTTCTCTGGAAGCTGTGCGGCCGCCGCGACTATGAAGGCTTCGACCCCAGCAAAGCCACCATGCCCGCCCGCTCGCGCAACTTCGCCCAGGTAAGCAACCTGCCGGTGGTGTTGATCGAGTCCGACCGCGAGCAGGAAGGCGGCGCCAAACAGAAACAGTTCGATTGGGACGAACTCAAAACCGCCTTTAACGGCCGCTCGATCCGCGCCCGTGGCGTCAAGAACAGCGGCAACGACACCTACGAACCGCCCTTTCGCGGCAGCATCGTAATCAGCCAAAACGCCCCGGTGCAGGCAGGCGAAGCCATTCAAACCCGTATCTGCCACCTGCACTTCACCCGTGAAGGCCAGAACAAACAGACCAAAGCGCTGGCCGAGGCGTTAGAGCGCAGCGAGATCGAGCACGTTAGCCAGTTCACGCTTAGCGTTGCCCAGCGTGAAGCCGCGCTGATGGCGTTAATCACCCAGCGCGCCCGCCACTACGCCGACCAACTGGCAGACGACCCGGATATCAAGGTGCTGCGGATCGCCAAGTGCCACGGCCAGTTGATGGCCCTGGTGGAGTGCCTAGGCCCAGAAGGCTTGGATCTCTTCGACCAGCAAACCCTGGATATCGCCCTGGGACACATAAAGCAGATGGCCCGGGAGCGTCAGCAATCCATCAACGCCGACCACCCGTTGGTCGCTGAATTCTGGGAAGCCTTCGACTACATCGAGGGCCTACGCGACGACCCCATGCTGAACCACTACGGCAAGGGCAGCGACATGATCGCCATCAACCTCAAAGACTTCGAGCGCACCTGCGCTGAATACAAGCTGCGCACCCCGGAGGTGCGCGAGCTGAAGCGTTACCTGAAGAGCAGCAAGACCCGCAAGTTTATCGATTCCAACCGCACCGTGAACTCTCGCGTCCGCCATAACGGCGGCAGCGTGAAGTGCTGGGTGTTTCAAGCATGAAGGAGCCCGTGATGACTACTAACCACTCAATGCCACTGGTGACCCAGCGCCTACGCGAACGCAACCGCCAGGCACTAGAGGCAATGATTGACGCCGAAGCCAACGCCAACGATTACCGCGACCGGGTTGCCTCATCTGGCCTGCCTGCGCTGAAACGCCTGGCGCACATTGGCCTAGGCGATAGCCACCAACCGAAGCACTGCCGCCGAGTGCTGCTGGCCGTTTACAACAGCTACGCCTGGCCACTGAACCTGACCAGTCTGCGAATGCTGGATGGTGACCTTCGCGGCGCGGCCTTGGCGGTGATCGAGTGGTCAGCCGTCAGCGATCACGAGCTTCACGAATACCTGCCGGATGGCCACGAACTCATGCAGCGCTTTGCCGCCATTGAAAAAGAGGAACAGTAACCATGGCTGACAACGCCGATATTGCCACTGAACTGATGGAACGCCGCATGGAAGCGGCGCTGACCAGCCGCTTGTCTCTGTATATACCGGTCACCGACCCGGAATGCGAAGACTGCGGCGGAGAGATACCCCAAGCCCGCCGTGACGCAGCCCCTTGGGCCACCACCTGCATCGAGTGCCAGGTGATTCGTGAACAACGGGGGCGGCATGTGCGAACAAAACGCTAAAGGGGGAAAGCTGGCCAGGCAAGCCGCCATGCTCTGCCAGGATCGCGCCTTCCAGCTCTACCTGGATCGCCGCCGGCGCGCCAAACACGGCATGACCGAGTTCCAGTTACCCGACGGTACCCACAACGAGGAAGATGCCCGCGACTGGCTCTGCGCCGCCTGCCAGATCCAAAGCCGGGCTGAGTTAGATCACAACACAACCGCGGCCGCCACGTTCCGCCGCATTCGCCAATGCTTCCTGAAGTGGAAGCAGCAAGGGAGGCAACAATGAACACGTATTTTGGCTTACTCGCCGAATTCAACGGCCGTACAGAACTACCGCTTGAAGAAGTCGCCCCGCGCTTCTTCGGCATCAGCCCCCGCACCGCCGCCTTCCGCGCCGGCGCCCAGGCCCTGCCGGTACCGGCCTACCGCGCAGGGGATTCCCAGAAAAGCCCGTGGCTGGTCAGCGCGATCGACCTGGCGCAATACATTGATGAGAAAAGGGCTGAGGCGCGGGAGCAGTGGAAGATGGTGAATGAGTAGGTAGCGGGGAACAGAAAAGCTAAGGTAAGCTAGTCGCTTTGAAAAATCAGGTGCACTTTTGAAAAATGTCGCCGCGGCGCTCGCTATCGCAGAAGGTAAAGTCATGCTGACGCGACGAGCGCCTGGACAACAGCTAGAAGGCTTCTGGGAATTTCCGGGTGGAAAGGTTGAACCGGGAGAAACGGTCCAAGAGTGCATCGAGCGAGAGATCAAAGAAGAACTCAACCTGGCGTGTAAAGCCGGGCAAATATTTCAGGAAAGCGTGCATGAGTACGATGGGGGCGCAATCAACCTTATCGGGGTATTGGTCACAGTAGCTGGCGAGCCAGAATTGCACGTACACGATCGTCTTACTTGGGCGCCCATTGGTGACCTTTTAACTTTCAAACTGGCACCTGCCGACATCCCGATCGCTAAGGAATTGATAAGCACTTATGGACTCGATTAGTTCACTTAAGCCCGGCACCGTACTGAGTAACCAAGAGCTCAGTAAAATCTTCAAATGTAGCGAACAGGGTGGCATGCGCCGATCCCACAAGACCAATACGCTTGTTTTGGTGATGAATCACGTTAAGTCGATCTATGACGACCAGTGGATAGGTGACGTCGTCCACTACACTGGGATGGGTCAGCTAGGCGAGATGAGCCTTACGTTTCAACAAAATAAAACGCTCAATGAAAGCCCAGCTAATGGCGTAGCAGTGCACCTTTTCGAAGTTTTTAAAACCAATGAATATACCTACATCGGGGAGGTGGAACGCGTTGCACCTCCCTATCAGGCTACTCAACCTGATAACGAAGGAAAACCCAGGCAAGCTTGGCTCTTTCCACTCAGACTTAAATCGGCAGATGTAGTGCCTATCGATGAAGTGGCTGCGATAGAACTAGCCATCAAAAAAGAGCGCCGCGCGCGTAAACTTTCGAATAAGGACCTCCGAGCTCGTGCTGAAAATGCTCCTGCCCAGGTAGGAAGCCGAGTAGGTCAAACCACGTTCATTCCTCGCTCACCCTACATTGCCGCCTATGCTAAGCGTCGTGCCAACGGGCATTGCGAGCTCTGCCAACAACCAGCCCCTTTTGAAACCAGAAAGGGCGAACCCTATCTGGAATGCCATCACATTAAATGGCTGTCCAAGGGTGGTGATGACTCCATTGAGAATACGGTAGCGCTATGTCCTAACTGCCATCGGAAGATGCATGCATTGAATCTAGAAATTGACATTATCGCTTTAACATCTCTGGCAACTTAACGCAAAAAAACCAAAACACAATTGAGGCATCGGCATGGGAAAAGGCAACTTAAAACTAAAGGCAGCACGTTTACATAGAAACTACATCATATTAATCCTTATAATAATTATAGGAATAATGCTTACTATATTTTCTTATGGAGAGATAAAGCTTTATGAAAATATAAGCTTTGCTGCCACTTTATCATCTTTATTACTATCAGTAGTAGCAATAATATATACCCTACAAACCAGCGGATCATTAGCAAGTACACTTAAAAAAATTCAAAAAACTTCAAACATTTTGAAGACAACCTCCAGAAAAATAGAGCAATCTAACATTAAACTAGGAAAAAAAGTTGATCAAATCCCACAAGAACTTGCCTCAGTTAAAGAAAAACTCGACTCATCACATAAATTACTCGAAAATTTACCATTAACTACGGCAGATGACTCAGATCAAAACAATAATTCTACATATGAAATTCCTGAGCGTGCAATCAATACATACGTTGAGTACTCAAGCAATGAACTGCTTGACTTATTAATGATATACACATACATTCATGAAGATAAAAAAACAACTAATCTTGATGGTTTAATAGATAGTTTTGAATCACAAAAGCTGTTCGGTTTAGCAATTGGCACTCTACAATCAACTCTTTCTTTCAACCTAATACAGCATAAACTAAAAAAATTGGATGGTAATATAAGCTATGTTCAATTTGAAATAATGAATAATAAACTAAGAGAATTAATAAAGAAAAAATACAAAGAAACTTATACCTCAGATTTGAACCATCAGATAATTCAAGATGATGACGAAAATCATTTCAATCTTCCAGGCAACTATGATGATCGTATAAAAGCTCTTAGAAAAATCATCAACTACTACAGTATTTAAAACACTTAACGCAATTGCATATTTTCAGGGCGCAGATGCGTATACCTCTTTAATATATCCCAACTTTCGTGGAGTGTGAATTGCTGCACCTCCACGATCTCATACCCCGCTTCAAACAACCGAGACGTCGCCTCATGGCGCAGGTCGTGAAAACGCAGATCCTCAATGCCCTTTGACGCGGTAGCCGCACGCCAACGAGTACTGATTGACCTAGCCCCGTAAGGGAAAATTCTCGGTTCAGCCTGTTTACGCGGCTGTCGCTGAATGATGGCCATCGCCTCACGGGTGAGTTTAAAGCGCTTATGGTTACCCCACTTCTGACGTGGGTGCTTGGCATCACGCACCCAACAAGTCATCGCCTCTGTATCCAAATCGTCCCAGGTGAGCCGGGTAATTTCTTCCTGCCGGCGCGCTGAGGCGATCGCAAAATCCATGATGTCTTCCATGGGAATAATCGCACTCGGGCGGATCTTTTGAGAACGAACGAAGTAAGCCCTTAGCCGCTCAATTTCATCGGCTGTGGGCCGCCGATCCCGCGATGCTGGCCTGCTGATAAGCCCTTTGCTAGTCAGTAGCAACTTAGCTGATTCAAATTCATTCAAATTGACGGGCATACGCCAGGCAGCCACGGCTGTTTTTAGGATAATTCCCAACCAGGTCATATCGAGCGATGCAGTAGACGCTTTCACACCACTACTCCGACGCATCTGTACATGATTAATTAGCTGCTCACTGCTGAGCTCAGTAATTTTGACGCGAGCGATCGGGAAGCGCCGAAGCTGCTCAATAGTGGCTCGCTTACTACGCCCGGCTCCATCAGCAAATTCATGCAGGTAACGTTCAATGGCATCATGTAAGGTGACGCCCTTCCATTTCGCGGACAGCACACCACCTGGTGCAGCCAGTTCGAGCTCGCGTCGTTTCGCCCACTCGCTGGCCATTGCCTTTTTAGGGAATGTTTTGGACTCTGAGTAGTCAGGTTGTCCAGTACGCGCAATGCGAATACGCGCTAGATATGAGAAACTGCCGTCCCTTTTTGGACGCTTCACGATCGTCGCCATTACTGCCTCGAAATGTGACAAATGAAAGTGCCACGAAGTGCCAAATTTGTGACACCAATTAGCTAAAAACGTGGCTCAACCACTGTAAATATGAACAGTTATGAATGATAACACAACCGCGCAAACCCGCATGAAGTCTGGCATTGCCCGCCCGGAGCTGGATAGAACTTTCTCCGTCGCGCCCATGATGGACTGGACAACCCGCGATTACAGAGCGCTAGCACGCACCTTAACCAAGCGTGCGCTGCTGTATACCGAGATGGTCACTACCGGTGCGATTTTGCACGGGACGCCCCGTGAGCGCTTTTTGGGCTATAACGAGGTGGAGCATCCGCTTGCACTGCAGTTAGGCGGCAGCGACGCCGGTGAGCTGACTGAGTGCGCAGCGATTGCCGAAGCCTGGGGCTATGACGAGGTGAACCTGAACGTCGGCTGCCCGAGTGACCGCGTGCAGAACAACCTGATTGGCGCGTGCTTGATGGGCTACCCCGAAAAGGTGGCAGAGGCAGTGCGGGCAATGCAGGCTGCGGTGTCTATTCCGGTCACGGTGAAGTGCCGTATTGGTATTGATGACCAGGATGAGGACGCTGATCTTGAGCGGTTTATCGCTATCGTTGCTGACGCAGGCTGCGAGGTGTTTACCGTTCACGCCCGTAAGGCGTGGCTGCAGGGTTTGTCGCCCAAACAGAACCGCGATGTGCCGCCGCTTAACTACCCCCGTGTTCACCGTCTAAAGCAGAGCCGCCCTGAATTGCATATTGGCATTAACGGCGGGATTAAAACGCTGGCGGAGTGCCAAGCGCAGCTTACCCATGTGGATAGCGTGATGGTGGGGCGTGAGGCGTATCAAAACCCGTGGCTGCTCGCTGGTGTCGATGAACAGTTGTTTGGTGAGCAAGGCCCGGCAGAGAGCCGTTTGGATGCTGCGAACGCTTTCCGGCCGTATATTCAGCAGCGCTTGGATGAAGGCGCGAAGCTGAATCATATTACCCGCCACCTGCTGGGTTTATTCCAGGGTTGCCCCGGCGGCAGGCGCTTCCGGCGTCATTTGTCAGAACACGCCCATAAAGAAGGCGCAGGATTGCGCCTATTTGATGAAGCGTTAAGTTTAGTGCGTGAGCCAGAGGCTCAAGACACACAGCCCGCCGCCCTTTCTGCCCCCCTTCCCGCTTAAGCGTTGAAGGTGTGGACGGCGCGCCGTGTGCTTAAAAAGTCACGCGTTAGCCGCCTTTCACGCTTTTAGCGATGCGGTCGCCGACTTCCTGGTCAATATTGCGCCAATACTCAAACGCACGCTGAAGCACCGGCTCCGTAACACCATCCGATAGATGACCAACAACGTTCGACACCAAACGGTCACGCTGGGCGTCATCCATCACTTCACGCACCAGGGTATGGGCCTGCCCCCAATCGTCGTCATCGCGGCGCAGGGTGTAGGCGGTGCGCACAAAGTCACCACTCACTTCCCAGGTGTTATCCATAGGGTAGCGCTCAGCATCGGCAGAGGGGCCGCCTTTCGAGTTGGGTGCATAAACCGGGTCGGTGACATTTTGCACCCGCATCGCGCCATCTTTAGTGTAGCTGTGCACCGGCGACTTCGGCGAATTCACCGGGATCTGCTTATAGTTCACGCCAAGCCGCGCGCGGTGGGCATCGGCGTAGGAGAACCCACGCGCCAGCAGCATTTTATCAGGGCTTAAACCGGTACCTGGTACCATATTATTGGGCTCAAATGCCGCTTGCTCGATCTCGGTGTGATAATCCGTGGGATTACGATCCAAGATGAGTTTACCCACTTCAATCATCGGGTAGTCCGCATGGGGCCACACTTTGGTCAGATCGAAGGGGTTATAACGGTAGGTCTTCGCCTCTTCAAACGGCATGATCTGCACTTTCAGCGTCCAGCTGGGGTGATCGCCATTTTTAAGGGCTTGATAGAGGTCGCGGGTATGGTAGTCAGCGTCTGCGCCAGCCATTTTGTCCGCTTCTTCCTGGGTGAGGAAATCGATTCCCTGGTCGGTTTTAAAATGGTACTTGACCCAAAACCGCTCACCCTCTGCGTTGATCCACATATAAGTATGGCTGGAATAGCCGTTCATATGACGCCAGGTTTTCGGGATACCCCGATCCCCCATCAGCCAAGCCACTTGGTGAGCCGATTCAGGCGACAGCGTCCAGAAATCCCACTGCATATCATGGTCACGAAGATTGGTATCTGCGCGGCGCTTTTGCGAGCGGATAAAGTGCTGAAACTTCATCGGGTCGCGAATAAAGAACACCGGTGTATTGTTCCCCACCATGTCGAAGTTTCCTTCTGTGGTGTAGAACTTGATCGAGAACCCGCGCGGGTCACGCCATGTGTCCGGGCTACCCCGTTCGCCGGCCACGGTTGAGAAGCGCATCAGTGTTTCAGTGGTCGTGCCCGGCTGGAACACGGCTGCCTTGGTGTACTTGCTGACATCATGAGTCACTTCAAAGCGCCCAAAACCGCCGCCACCTTTGGCGTGAGGCTGACGCTCGGGAATACGTTCACGGTTAAAGTTTGCCATCTGCTCAATCAAGTAGTGATCGTTGAGCAGAATCGGGCCGTTGGGTCCTATGGTAAGCGAGTGTTCGTCACTGGTGACCGGTATACCCGCATCTGTCGTGGTGTGATTAGGTTTATCGCTCGTCATCGCTTTTCCTCCATGTCACGGTAGACGTGGCGTTTGATCGCCACTCGTTCGAGTCCGATGAAAGCTTAGCTATTTGTTTTGGGTGTTATCATTTTGAGTAGCCGCTAACAAAGCCCGTCCTTAGGTATAGTCAAATGGCTACTGACTTGCCATTTATAGTAGCTAATCCTTAACTATTGAAGCGATAGCGTTGAGTTATGAACTACGATTAATAAAACGAATCAGGTGGCGGCACCAAGCTTGAGTTAAAGCTCTCAATAGCCGTTTCTGCCTCATCAATTTCATCAAAACGGGCAATATGGAATAGCGCCTCTCCTTCATTGGCCAGCGGCAAGCGACTCATGCCAATCACAATACCGTCGGCAGCGGCACGCACTTCGCCTTCATCATTGCCAAAAGGGTCAGCGACTTTGCCCAGCACCTCGCCTTTCGCAACGCGGGCGCCTAGGCGCACCTTGGGGCGCAAAATGCCGTCGATAGGTGCCCGAGCCCAGCTTGACCCTTTGGCAAGCTCCGCGGGTGCTGGCGTGCGGCGGCGTTGTTCGCCGGTCAGCATGCCTAGTCGGCGCATGACTCGCAGCACACCGCGAACCCCTGGGGCAATCGCCCACTCGTCAAAACGCAGCGCCTCGCCGGCTTCATAGGTCAGCACTGGAATCCCGCGGTTCTGAGCGTAGTGGCGCAGGCTACCTTCACGCAGTTCCGCATTTAGCACTACGGGCGCACCGAAAGCATCGGCCATACGCTCGGTTTCGCTTCCAGGACGGAGCTGGGCACGAATTTGCGGCAGATTAGTGCGGTGGATTGCACCGGTATGTAGGTCAATAATATGGGTAGCGTGATCTACGATTTGTTCGCGAAACAGATTTGCAATACGGCCGCCAAGTGACCCCGACTCGCTGCCTGGAAAACAGCGATTTAGATCACGCCGATCAGGCAAATAGCGGGTTTGCTGCAAGAAACCAAGTACGTTTACAACCGGCACAGCGATCAAGGTACCGCGGATACTACTAATCGCTTTCGCGCGCAGTACCCGGCGGACAATCTCCACGCCGTTGATTTCATCGCCGTGAATGCCACCACATACCAACAGCACTGGTCCATCCTTACGGCCATGAACGACTTCGACAGGAATATGCAGGGGCGTATGGGTATATAAGCGCGCCACCGGCACATCAACTTGTAAGCGTTGGCCGGGCATAATGGTATGTTCGCCCAGCTGAAAAGGAGCTCGCGCCATGCTTTCTGTCCTGTTTTTTAATTCGTTTTGCTCACGACATTAGGGCCTGTTTCATTGCCTGTTTATACGCTTTCAGTCGTGAAACGACGAATTTGTTAACCCACGTTATGAGATGGCTCATTTAACCATACAGTTTTGAATGTAAATGTTCTCCCTCTTAGGTTAAAATATGACCATACTGTGTCGATAATGAGGTTGCATTTCCATGGCAAGAAAGACCAAAGCAGAAGCGGCTGCTACACGAGAAGCACTGCTTGAAGCTGCTGAAGAGGTATTTTTTGCCAAGGGCGTGGCGCGCACCTCCTTAGAGCAAATTGCTCGCCATGCAGGCCTTACTCGCGGCGCCGTTTATTGGCACTTTAAAAACAAAGGCGACCTGTTCATGGCGCTGGTTGAACAGGTGCGTATGCCCTTCCAATCGCTGATGGATGAGGTCGACAAAGCCGACGCCGAATTATCACCATTGGAGTCTATACGACTAGCCTGCCATGCGGGTTTAGTGCGCCTTGAGCAACCTTCTTATCAGCGAATACTCTCCATCCTGCTGCATCGCTGCGAGTTCTTCAGCGATATTAACCCGCTCGACATGCAGGAGCAGATCGGCAACGAGTGTTTTGAAGAGATGCTGAATGTCTTTGTGCTCGCTGAGCAGCAACAATTGTTGCGCGAAGACCTTAGCCCCGAAATTGCAACGCGCTTGATGCAGTCCATGCTGGGAGGCCTGTTCCACGACTGGCTACGTAACCCCGGAGCTTTTTCGATTCGGGAACGCGGTGGCGAGCTGATTGATACCTCTATTCGCATGATGCAGCGTTAAACATTGCACCCACTCTCGCTGCAATGCAGCAAGTATGCTTATACTGGCCCCACTGTTCTAGCCGTGTGAGTACCCTATGGATGCCTTGGAGTTTGTTCGCATACGCGAATTAGAAGTCGCCGTACGCATTTGGAACCCTACTGCCCCCCGCACTTTGATCGCCTGGCATGGCTTTGCTCGTCACGGTGGCGACTTTAGCGCGCTGGCGCGGGAACTCGGCAGTGAATGGCGGATTATCGCCCCAGACACCCCGGGCCGCGGCTTATCAAGCTGGTCGCTTTTCCCTGCTCACGACTACCTTTATAGCCATTACGTGACAGTAGCAATCGCACTGCTTGACCACTTTGAACTCGATTACATCGATTGGCTGGGCACCTCGATGGGTGGCCTGCTAGGTATGTTGATCGCCGCTGACCCACAACACAGTGGGCGTATTTCCCGGCTGATTCTTAACGATGTGGGCCCCGAGCTGAACACGCAGGGTCTTATTGGTCTCTCCAGCTATTTTGGCGTTACCCACCGCTTCTCTAACTTCAGCGAACTCCAACAAGAGCTCAATCAGCACTACGCTAGTTTCGGTATTACCGGTGAATCCGCATGGCGCGAACTAGCGCTCAACAGTGCCCGTCGGTTACCGGATGGTAGTTGGACGTATCACTTTGATCCGCGCATCGGCGAGCAGTTTGTACACGATACGCCGCGCGACATGTGGGCAGACTGGGCGAACATTCGCTGCCCGACGATGGTGATACGCGGTGAGGAGTCCACACTTTTAGACCCGGAAACACTACCGCGGATGACCGAAGCACAGCCTAAGCTTGTGACGCTTACAGTGCCTGACTGTGGTCATGCGCCCATGCTGGATAAACCAGCACAGGTAGACCCCATTCACGACTTTTTAAACCGCCCCGCACCTCGTCCTACCTCCGTTGATAAGACGCAAAACGCCACTGTCTGGCAGCGTGCAGTGCAGTGGCTGACACAGCAGTGGCGGCGTTGGAAATAACCGGGATGCCTAGCATTTAGGCTTCCCGGTGACGCCCTTCAGATAGAACGTCGTATTAGTGGGAGGTGGAGTAATGGGTTGAGTGGCGATTTTTCTGGTTTAGCCGCAGTCTATTCAAACGAACTCGCGTTTCGAGATACGCCTTCTCAGAGACGCTGCGATAGGCGCCCTCTTCAGGTAAGTACTTCACCAGCACTCGGCGCTCCCCCTGTACAGGTAGGGCATCGTGCTTGCTCAGCAGTTTGACCCTGCTATTGGGCTCATTATCAATGACTGCAAACGCCTGCCCACCAGTACCTTCGCGCTCAGTCACCACCACCGTTTGCCCCAGTAAACAGCGGCGCGTGAAGGGGCGATAACGGTGCAGCCCACGGTGCAAGGCCTGGCAGAGCATCGCCGCCAAAGGCGAAGCAACCACCAGCGTAGCCCATAGCACCAGCACCCCTACCGGTATACGTATCAAGCCAAGCGGTAGCCACCGCAATACCAGTAGTTCGATCGCCAATGTAAGCACTGCTGCAATGGTCAGAATCACCGTCAAGGCCAGCGTCGCGGGAACCCCAGCGAAGCCTAGAGAAACCAGCGTGCTGGCGAGATGGTCTTCTTTGAGGCTATCGCGTTCAAACAGCTCCAGAGGGGCTAAACGGATAATCACTAACAGCCAGTAAAGAGCCAACAACCCGAGTAGCAACGTAAAGACGATGGTCGGAAACTGCGTAGCAGCGTGCAGTAGATCGTTCATGATGGCGCCTCCCCCGGTACTTAGCCGGTGATGTATTGTTACTTCCAGCTTAGTCCAGATTAGCTTTTGGGCGCCACCTCTACCTTGATCTTAGTCAGCTAGCTTGATTATCGTGACCGCAATAAAAAGCGGGTGCCATCCGAAGATAGCACCCGCCTGTTCTTGATGGTGGTTAATCGCTAAGGACTAGGCTTTGTCATGCTCAAGTGCCGACTGTGAGCTATCATGCCTATTCCCTTTCATCTTGCGACCTAGCCAATCAGAAACGGTTGCAATCATGGCGTAGAAGCTGGGAATAAACAGGCTGCCCAAAGTGGCAACTGAGAACATACCCATGGCGACCGTGGTACCAATGTGATGACTGCTCACATCGCTGGCACCGGTCGCCAATGCGAGCGGTAAGGTACCAAAGATAAATGCCAGGGAGGTCATCACGATGGGGCGAAAGCGCAGCTCTGCTGCTGTAATCGCCGCTTCACGGATTGATTTTCCCTGCTCCTTACGCTGCAGTTCGGCGAATTCAACAATCAGGATGGCATTCTTCGCCGCAAGCCCGACCACCACCAACATGCCGATCTGCACATACACACTGGTGTCCAGCCCGCGCAACGCGATACCCCCAATACCCCCCAGGAAAGCAAAAGGCGTTGCAGTCAATACCGCTAGCGGTAAAGACCAACTCTCATACTGAGCCGCCAGGATCAGGAAGACCATCAATAGGCCGAAGACAATCGCTAGCGTCGCGGCGCTGCCCATATTGGACTCTTGGTATGCGGTACCCGTCCAGCCCATGCCCCAGTTGCTGCCCAGCGCTTCCTCCACGACTTCGTTCATTGCTTCGATCGCCTGAGCTGAGCTATAACCAGCAGCTGGCTCACCCTGGAACATTGCACCGGCATAAACGCCGAAACGGGATACTACCGACGGACCGGTTTGGCGCTCAAGCTCGACAAACTCAGAGAGCGGAATACGTTCACCATTTCCGCCACGCACGTAAACGCTGCTGACGTCTTCCGGCGTCTTACGGAATTCATCTTCGTTTTGTAGATAGACCTGAAAATTACGGTTTTGATAGCTGAAGTAGTTCACAAAGCCGTTACCAAAGGTATTACCCAGGGCCGAGTTAATGTTCTCCAGCGCCACGCCGTAACTTAATGCTTTTTGCTGATCAATGTTGGCACGATAAGACGGGACATTGACGTTGAACGTTGTAAATACCCGGTTCAAGGCAGGATGCTGGTTAGCTTTCTGCATGATTTGCAGCGATGCTTCATACAGCTCACGTGCCGATGCACCATCAAAGGACTGCAAGTAGCCGGTAAACCCACCGGTGGTCGAAAGCCCCATGATAGGTGGCAAGTTAAAGGCCATCGCGGAACCACCATCAATACTGGCGCCCAACCCCATAATGCGCCCTACAAGTTCGGTGGCAGTCAAATCACGCTCAGACCAAGGGCTTAGATTGATAAACATTACCCCCCGAGCGGTATTCACGGAACTCGACAAAATGTCATAGCCCGCCACCGCGGAGGAATATTCCACACCGGGAATATCTTCAATCGCTGCACTGAGTTTTGACATATAGCGCTGGGTGCGATCCAGCGACGCGGCGTCAGGAAGCGACACGCTGACCAGCACAACCCCCTGGTCGGTTTCCGGCACCAGTGTTGAAGGCGTATTGGCGTAGAGCCAGTAGGAACCAACCCCTGTCGCTACCGTGAGCGCTAATGCCAATACCCAAAACCGTACCAAGCCTTTTACGACCCACATATAGGCAGCGGTGATCCCCGCAAACAGTCGGTCAAACAGGCGTAGCGGTGTATTTAGTGCGCGCTTGAATTTGGACTGCCCGGCACCGGCGATTTTGTGCTTGATAAAAATCGCTGACAGAGCAGGGGTAAAGGTTAGCGCCATTAACGCCGAAATGGCCACCGAGATCGCCACGGTAATTGCAAACTGCTGGTAAATCTGCCCGGTAAAGCCGCCCAGGAAAGCCACAGGTACAAACACGGCCGCCATGATCAACGAGGTCGCAATCACCGGCCCGCCGACTTCTTTCATCGCCCGAATAGTCGCGTCGCGTACACTGATATCGTCCTCTTCACTCAGCACGCGCTCGACGTTTTCCACTACAAGAATGGCATCGTCGACCACTATCCCTATCGATAGCACCAAGGCGAATAGCGTCAGCAAGTTGATCGAAAAACCAAACATGTAGAAGCCTGCAAAGGTGCCCACGACCGCAACCGGCACCACCGACATGGCAATCACAGTGAAACGCCAGTTCTGCAGGAAAATAAACAGAATGACGATAACGATCAGAAAGGCTTCAATAAAGGTGTGGAGCACCGTTTCCACGGAGGCATCAATAAACAGGGTCGTATCATAAGGGGCAACATATTCAAGCCCGGGCGGGAAGCGACCGGCCAGTTCCTCCATCGTATCCCGCACACCCTGCGCAGTTTCCAGCGCGTTAGCACCGGGCTGCTGGTTAATAATAATCGGCGTCATGGTTGAGCCGTTCAAACGCGCATCAACCCCGTAAAAAGATGCCCCAAGTTCAATACGCGCGACGTCTTCCAAGTGTAGCGAAGAGCCGTCGTTATTGGTGCGTAGGTAAATATTACGGAAGTCGTCGACATTATTAAGGCGGCCGCCAGCGGTAATCGTATAGGTGTACGCACGCGGCTCACTTTGCGGCGTCGATGCCAAATTGCCCGCAGGCACTTCAGTATTTTGTGCCCTAATCGCGCTGGCCACTTCACTGGGCGTCAGGTCGTACTGGGCCAACTTATCCGGATCCATCCAAATACGCATGGCAAACTCGCCGCCGCCCAACACCTCGGCATTACCCACACCCGGCACCTGGCGCAGTTCATCAAGCACGTTAAGGGTGGCGTAGTTCTGCATATAGATGTTGTCGTAGTCGCCATCAGGAGAGGTCAACGCGATAAACATCAAAATCGAGTCAGAGCGCAGCTCTACGGTGACACCTTGTGACTGCACGGCCTCAGGTAACTGGGAAAGCGCTCCCTGAACCCGGTTGTTGACGTTGATGGTGTTAATGTCGCCGTCGGTGCCGATGTCAAACGCCACGCTCAAGCTCATGAGGCCGTTATCGGCGCTGTTGGAGGTCATATAAAGCATGTTCTCAACGCCGTTAATGGCTTCGGCGATGGGAGCCGCCACCGTTTGCGCAACGGTTTCAGCGTCCGCCCCAGGGAACTGCGCTTGCACCGATACCGTCGGCGGCACCACGCTGGGATACTGCTCAATCGGTAGAATACGCATGGACATCACGCCCACCAACGTCACGATAATCGCCAATACCGTGGCAAATATCGGGCGGCTGATGAAGAAGTTAGAGAAGTTCATTATTGCGCACCCTCTTCCCCTTCAGCGGGCTGGCCATCACCTGCCCCCTCTTCCATTGTCTCTGCCGCTTCAGACTGCTGTTGGGCCTCTTCTTGCTCCACATCTTCAACGATGTCCTCAGCGTTACCAGCAAACGGCTGAGGATCAATCACCATACCCGGCTCTAAACCAGCGGGGTCGCCGACCACTACACGATCTCCCGGCTCAAGCCCCTCACGAATCAACTGCCATGGGCCAGCCACTTCGCCCAATGAAACAGTCCTTTCTCGGGCCTTGTTGTCATCATCCAGGACAAACACCTGCGGGCCCATCAACCCTTGGGTAACGGCAATTTCCGGGACTGCCATCACATCAAAACGCTTCAGACCCTCGATGCGTACACGTACAAATTGGCCGGGCAGTACGGTCGCCTCAGGATTTTCGAAGGTTGCGGATGCCTGCACGGTACTGGTGCCGCTATCGACTCGTGAGCCCAGGAAGTCCAAATGCCCTTCTAATTCGGAATCGCTGCCGCCACTCACGCCAGGAATGCTCAATCGTGCGCGAATATCCGACGTATCACCGCCGTCACTCAACTGACGACGTAGCTCAAAGGCATCCCGCTGAGGCAGTTGGAAACGAACTTCCAGCGGATCCAGCGGGGTGATCGTCGCCAGTTCTGTACCCGAGGTCACCAAATTGCCCACGTTAACTTGGCTCAAGCCGATCATGCCTGAGACAGGAGCCGTCACCTGGGAATAGCCTAAATCCAGGTTGGCACTGGTCAAGGCGGCTTCTGCTTGGGCGACGCTCGCCTGGGCTACTCGTTGGTCGGCCAACGCCTGATCATACTGCTGGCGACTCACCGAGTTTTGGCTTAATAACTGCTCGAAACGCTGGGCATCACGCTGGGCGCGGGCAAGCTCGGCACGAGCGCTCTGTAAATCGGCTTCACGCTGATTGACCGTGGCCTGGTAAAGATCGGGCTCGATGGTGTAAAGACGATCTCCTTCCTCCACCAACTGGCCGGGTTCAAAGTGACGCTCCTCCAGAAACCCATTGACACGGGCAACCAATGTGACTTCATCATCACTGCGTAACAGCGAGGGGTACGACTTATCCAGCGGTATATCCTGACGCGCCATTTCGGCCACTTCGACCTTATGGGGAGGTGCCTCTTGCTGGGCACCCTGTTGAGGTGCCTCGGCTTGTTCTTGACCGCAGGCTGAAAGTGCCAGCGCAGCTACCAGCGTCACCAGACTCGCTCGGCGTGAGTGAATCAACTTCTTCATACGTTAAGTTCCCATATATCTTTTTTAAGGTGACCAATAGCACGTGCGCACCTGAATCACTTCCAACCGACAAACAATTACATGCCAGGCTGGGGCGGTGCACCGATGTTGAGCGCAGACTCATAGCGGTCGTTGCCACCGCTCTCTGGCAAGGTGAAATTCACCTCATCGCCGGTTAACCATGCATTGACTTCTTCAATGGCGTCCACGTCCAGGCGCCCGGCCTGCTGACGAAGCGTGAGCAAATTCACTACGTAGTCGTAGCGAGCCTCGGCGTAGTTGGCGATGGCGTTATACAAATTCTGCTCAGCGTTCAAAACATCCACGATGTTACGGGTGCCAACCTCGTAGCCAGCGCGGGTTGCTTCCAGCGCGCTGCGGTTAGAGACGATCGCCTGCTCACGGGCCTCGATGGTTTCCACATCGTTGCTGACTTGGGTATACAGCGAGCGCACCTGCTGGATCGACGAACGACGCTGGGACTCGAAATCATACTGGCTGCTTTCAAGTTGATAAGTCCCCTGGCGGATGCTGGCGCTGGTACTGCCGCCGGTGTAGATGGGTAAATTAGCGCGTATGCCCACCTGGCTAGAGGAGTCATTCCCGGTGGTGTTATCAATATCACTGTCGCCATACTGATAGTTGCCAAAAGCTGAAAGGGTGGGCAATCGTCCCGCGCGGGCAATTTCCACACCGCTGCGTGATACTTCAATCCCCGCCTGTTGCGCCAATACCTGAGGATTGCGCTCAATGGCTTGCTCTACCCAGTAGTCCCGGTTGCTGGGTTCAGGGAGGGCGACTGGCATACTGTCGCCCAACGCTTCAATACTGGCGTAGCGCTGGCCGGTCAGCTGCTCCAGTGCCTCAAATGCCACCTGCAGGTTGCTCTCTGCGGCAATGCGATCAGCACGGGACTGGTCAAAGGTAGCCCGGGCCTCTTCGACTTCGGTAATCGCAATCAAACCGACCTCAAACTGCTCACCGGCCTGTTCAAGCTGACGGCCAATGGCTCGCTCTTGGGCAAAACGCGCTTCGAGTACTTCATAAGCCCGCAAAATATCAAAATAGGCGCTGGCCACGTCAATTAATAGCTGCTGTTCGGTAGCTGCCAGCAGGTATACCTGCTGGTCAATCTGCCGCTCGGCCTGAGTGACTTGGCGGCGCGTGACCTCATCATAAAGCGCTTGGGTGGCTTCAAGGGTGAGCGCTACGGTGTTGTAACGGTCATCACCGGCGCTCACATTACCCGTTCCAGCCCCTGTTCCCGCTCGGGATGAACCCTGGCTTTCATACTGCTCGTTGTGCGCCACGGTGCCCGAGGCGTTAATTTGGGGGAGTAACCCACCGCGGGCAACGTCTCTGCCTGCTTCAACACCCAAATACTCCGAGCGCGCCGAAGCAAGCTCAGCGTTGTTGTCTAACGCATCACGGGTAATCGTGATGAGATCAGCAGCTTGAGCAGGCAATACAAAAGAAGCGGTGAATACCGCTAACAGTAGGGGTCGTAAAGGGGCATTGACTGCCCAGTGTGCCAGTCGCATGGGATTGCCTCTAGGTATCAGCGTCAGATGGTAAACGCGCTTAGTCTCTCAGCCTGCTTGTCCTGCAGAAAATTAAGCCACTCGCACGTTAAGACATTCAGAAAGATGAGCATTATAGTTACATTCATGTATGTATGCTAGCCTTGAACAATCTATAAATATGTGTGCAGCCTGTTGTCAAGTCGCATCCAACTTACCTTAGTCCAAAGCATGGTGGTTTGGCGATTAATGCGGCGCTCTTTTACGAAATCCCCGCGCATCGATACCCCATTTAGTTAGCCGCGAGGTCAGCGTAGTGGGTTTAATACCAAGCAGTTCTGCCGCCCCCCCGGCCCCAGAAATTTTACCTCTCGCCTGTTCCAGAGCGGCAATCGTGCTCGCCCGCCGACGTTGGCTCAGCGCCTGCTCAGTCAGCAGCGTTGCTTTACTTTGCTCTCCGCTGGTGTGGAGCAACGTCGGCATTGGTTGAGCACGGCCCATCGAGCGCGACGGCTCTCCCGACAGCAGGTCATCAAACATTAAGCGTCGATCCTGGGTCACGATGACTTGGCGCTCGATGATGTTTTCCAGTTCACGAATGTTGCCTGGCCATGGGTAGCGCTGCAGAATCTCCAACTGGGCGGGGGGAATGCGCACTCCCGGCTTATTAAATTTCAGGCAGGCACGCTGTAAAAAGTGCCGCGCCAATAGCGGCACATCCTCAATCCGCTTGCGCAGCGGTACCGAGTCAATAGGAAACACATTGAGTCGAAAATAGAGGTCTTCGCGAAAGTGGCCCGCATCGATCATGTCGCGCAGTTCGCGATTGGTGGCGGCAATCACCCGCACATCCACTTCGCGGGTACGGTTATCGCCTACGCGCTCAAACTGCTGATCCTGTAGCACCCGCAACAGCTTACTCTGCAGCTCCAGGGGGATTTCACCGACTTCATCCAAAAATAACGTGCCGCCGTGGGCAAGCTCAAAACGCCCTGGGCGATCCTGCACCGCGCCGGTAAAGGCCCCTTTTACATGGCCAAAAAACTCGCTCTCAAACAGATCGCGGGGAATAGCCGCACAGTTCACGCGGATCAGCGGTCGATCACTGCGTGTACTCCCCGCATGGATGGCGCGGGCAATCAGCTCTTTACCGGTGCCCGACTCGCCGCTAATCAACACGTTGGCGCTGGTGGGCGCAACCAGCTCAATCTGCTGAATCAGCTTGGCCACTGCCGGACTATTGCCGACAATATCGCGATGGTTTAGCTCCGCTTTTATCTCTTCCTGGAGGTACTCATTTTCCAGTTCGAGGCGCTGCTTGAGTGACTCCACCTCAGCAAGGGCATCACGCAACTGCTGCTCAGCGCGCTTGCGCTCACGAATATCACGAAACAGCACCACCGCGCCGACCAAACGCCCCATTTCAAAAATCGGTGTACTCGTGTACTCAACGGGAATCGCCTCACCATTTTTGTGCCAGAACACCTCGTTATCGACGTGATGCACCTGGCCGTCGCTAAACGAGGCGTGAATAGGGCACTGCTGCACCGGGAAGTGGCTGCCATCGACGTGGGTGTGGTGGAACATCAGGTGAGCGTCGTGGCCCACCATATCCTCGGTACTCCAGCCCAGAATTCGCTCGGCGGCAGGATTAACGAAGGTTGTTTTGCCTTCGGCATCCAGCCCGTAAATCCCCTCGCCCGCTGCGCCAAGAATTAGTTGGTTCTGCTTTTCAATCCGCTCGAATATCTGCTCGACCCGCTGCCAACCCACTTCACCCTGGCGGTGCTGGCGGCCTAATTCCGCTTTTGCTCGCCGCTGCTCAGCTTTATTGCGGTCTATCAGCGTCAGTAACAGCTGTGCAGAGTCGTCGATACGCTGAGCATAAACCTCAACTCGATACGGCTGGCGCAGCATATCTAACATCACCAGATCATCCGACCAGGCCGCTTTGTGTGTTAGCGCTTCATCGGTGAAGCTCACCCACAGTGGCAGCGAAGCACCCAACCGATGGCTAAACGGTGCCTCCAAAGGCATTGCTTCATCAATATTGAGCATCGCGCAAGCGGCATGATTCGCAGCGAGCAGTTGGTCGGCAAACGGATCGACCAACATCATCGCCAGAGGCGAAAAGCCACCCATCAAAGCAAAAACATGATGACGTTCAGGCTCATCCATTAGTGTCGGTCTCAAATGAGTTGCTCCATCACCATTCAATTACCGCGCCAGTTACGACATTTCGTCACTAAAACAACGAAATATCGTAATTTACGATATTTCGTAACACCTTAAACGCTCCAAAAACATCCTCTAAAAAATAAATTAATCCATTCAAAACAAAATATTAGAAATCATATGCGCGAGTTGGCACACAAATAGCACTGGATGGGTGGATAGTGCGATAGCGCCACACGCTTAATCTCTTTTGCACCAGGACGGCGCAGCCATCGGTTTTATTGCTCCTATTTATTGCTCCTATCAGGAAACACTAAAACTCTTGGGTTAGGCGTTAATTAACCGAAATGACACAGGAGACATATTTATGTCTTATCTAATGCCCAGTGAATTTGTCACCAAGTTGGTGGATCAGGGTGAGTCAAAAGTCTATATGGGCACCCGGGATACGCTTATCCGCGCCTTTATGGCGGGAGCGACCCTGGCGTTGGCGGTTATTTTTGCCATCACCATCGCGACGCAAACCGGCCACTTTTTGATTGGGGCACTGCTCTTCCCCGTGGGCTTTGTGATGCTCTACCTGATGGGCTATGACCTGCTCACCGGGGTTTTTATGCTGGTGCCAATTGCATGGCTCGACAAAAGACCCGGAGTGACACTGCCGCGCATGCTGAAGTGCTGGGCTCTGGTAGGGCTTGGCAACCTTGGGGGCGCCCTATTTATCGCCACCTTCGGCTACCTGAATTTCACCATGGGCGGCACAGAGGAGATCAACGCTGTCGGCCAAACGATGATGGCCGTTGGTGAAAGCCGCACAGTGGGTTATCAGGAGGCGGGGCTTGCCGGTTGGATTGTGCTCTTTCTGAGAGGTATGTTCTGCAACTGGATGGTCTCTATGGGCGTGGTGGGCGCGGCCATCTCCACAACGGTTTCCGGCAAAATCATGGCCATGTGGATGCCGATTATTGTCTTCTTCTACCTTGGTTTTGAGCACTCAGTGGTCAACATGTTTCTGTTCCCGATTGGCCTCATGCTGGGCGCTGACTTCACGCTGTATCAATACATTATGTGGAACGAAATCCCCACGGTACTGGGTAATCTGGTAGGCGGCCTAACCCTGGTTGGCTTGGTTCTCTATACCACCCACGTGCGTACTCAGCCCAAAAAGGTGCTGTCTTGATCACAGCCTAATAGGCCAAAGCCCCCTTTATAGGAGAAACCCTAATGGATAAACTCGAAATGCGTCACACCCTGCTCGCCGCCAAAGCGCGTAAAAAAATGAGCTGGGAAGATATTGGCAAAGCGGTCGGCATGTCGCCGGTATGGGTGGCTTCCGCCTGCTACGGCATGAACAGCGCCAGCCAAGAGGTTGCCGCTAAGCTGTGTGACACCCTTGGCGTGGAGCGCGATGCGGCAGAGGCTTTAGTGGCCTTTCCCACTAAAGCCTGGGATGAAGCGATCCCCCAGGATCCATTTATCTACCGCCTCTATGAAGTCGTCGGTGTGTACGGTGAGACCCTAAAAGACGTGGTGCAGGAGAAATTTGGCGACGGCATTATGAGCGCCATCGATTTCACCATGGAGGTCGACAAAATCGAAGACCCCAAAGGCGACCGGGTACTATTAACTTTGAATGGTAAGTTTTTGCCCTATAAATCTTGGTAAAACCTAAATCCTGGTAACACATAGGTCCTGGTAAGTCAGGCGAAGGACTCAAGCCTCGCCACGCAGCGTTCAACCGCAGAACGATAGCCGGCACCGAACAGCACCAGATGATTCAACAGTGGGTAAAGCTGAAACAGAGCTTCACGCCTCGGCCAACTGGTCGGGGCGTCGCCGTTCCAGTAGGCGTCAAAAAATGCCTCTCCCGGCGAGCCAAATAGCGTCAGCATCGCCACGTCCACTTCCGGGTAGTGGCGATACACTGCCGGATCGATGATCGCCGGCCCTTTTGTAGTGAAGAGTACATTCCCTGACCACAAATCACCGTGCAGCAAGCTGGGCGGTGCACCGGGCAGCCAGCGCTCCAAATCGTGGGCCAAGCGTTCGATACGGCCACGCAGCTCGCTGTCCAATAGCCCACGCTGGTGGCACGCCTCACACAGAGGGAGCAAGCGGCGCTCGCGCTGGAAAGCTCGACCATCGCTGAGCGGGGCATTCGGCTGGGGTGTGCGCCCACAAGCGTTATCCTGATGCCAGCCGTGGACATCGCCAATCACGCTGTGCAAACCGCGCAGCCCTTCACCAAGCGCTGCTTCGCTCTTCTGCCCAGCGGGCACGGTGTCCAATGACTCAATGATCAGCCAGCCTTCTGCCAAACCTAACACCTCTGGCACTACCAGCGATGAACAGGCGCCACGCAACGCACGCAGCCCTTCGGCTTCGCCACGCAGCCGCGCCGTATCGTCGTGTTTAATCACCACCTGCCCCTGACGGGTCTCCAGGCGGTATACAGCAGCAATGTCACCCCCACTGAGCGACTGCAAATCGCCAGCGGGGGTTAATTCGATAGATTCCAACAGTTGGCTCAGGGTGGCATCCATAAGGCTTTCTCCCTGTACCCGAATGTATAACGGCGTCGGGGTTAGGGGCCCTTAACCCCGACGCGCTTAAGCTATGGGCTAGCTTATATTTCAGCCTAACCGCTTATCGATCAGGCTCTCTAACTCAAGCTGGTCGTCGTGGAAGCGGCGGATGCCATCGGCCAGCTTGTCGTTGGCCATGGCATCTTGATTGTGGCCCCAGCGGAAAGCGGCTTCGTTCAATGGCTCGGTAGGTTTGCCACTGCCCTCACTCGCTTGGATTTGCGCAGCAACGCTGCCTTCGGTGGCATCCAGCTCTTCCAGTAATGCAGGCGAAATGGTCAGCCGTGGGCAGCCTGCCAATGCAAGTACCTGCCCGGTATTACGGAAGCTTGCGCCCATTACCACGGTGTCGTAGCCGCCCTGGTTGGCACGCTGGCAAACGCCTTGAACAAACTTAACGCCCGGGTCGTTTTCCGGCGTGTAGTCGTTGCCGGTCTCTTTTTTGTACCAATCGGTCACGCGGCCTACGAAGGGTGAAATCAGAAACACCCCGGCATCGAAACAGGCCTGGGCCTGGGCATCGCTGAACAGCAGCGTCAGGTTGCACTGAATACCTTCGCGTTCGAGCACCTCGGCGGCGCGAATGCCTTCCCAGGTAGACGCCAGCTTGATCAGCACGCGGTCACGTGACACGCCACGGGCATCGTACAGCTCGATTAACTCGTGGGCCTTGGCAATGCTGGCCTGGGTATCAAACGACAAACGGGCCGCCACTTCGGTGGAAACACGCCCCGGTACAACGGCGGAAATTTCACTGCCCATGGCCACCGCCAAGCGGTCAACGGCATGCTTGACCTGCTCTTCACGGCTGCCAACCGAGGCTTTTACATTGCTCAGCTCTTCGTCGATCAGCGCTTGATAACCGGACAGACTAAACGCCTTGAGCAGCAGTGACGGGTTAGTGGTGGCATCCTGCGGCTGATAGCGGCGAATAGCCTCAAGATCACCGGTGTCGGCGACGACAAGCGAATGTTGCTTTAACTGTTGCAGCTGGCTGGTCATAAAATCTCCTTGGTATGCGTTTAAGCGCCGCCATGGCGTTGTTCAAGTGCTGCGCAGTAGCGCATATAAATCGGTTGGTACGCGGCCACTCGCTCAGGATGGGGGTCAGCAAGTGACTGCGCATCCAAGTGGACTAATCTTTCACACAACGTTTCCAGGGTTACGCCCTCTGAACGCTGGTCGCACCAGGCCGCCTGTATTGCGGCGCCAAGCGCGGCCGCATCGGTAATCTCAGGACAAATCACCTGGGTACCGGTAATGTCCGCAACCATCTGGCGCCAAACGGGGCTGTTAGCGCCGCCACCGATCAAACGAATCTGGCTGGCGCCGGCGGTTAAATCACCCAACAATTCCAGCCCATAGCGTAGCCCGAAAGTGGCCCCCTCCACCACGGCCCGACACAAATTAGCCTGGGTGGTATTCAGACTGGTCAGGCCAAGAAAGTCCGCGGAGGCGTCGGGCAGCATCGGCACTCGCTCACCGTTGAAAAACGGCAATACGGTAACGCCCTCGGCGCCTATCGGCGCGCTGGCTACTTTTTCGCCAAAGGCTGCCAGATCCAAGCCAAACAGTTCGCGCACCCGCGTGGTGGCCGAAGTAACATTCATCGTGCAGATCAGCGGCAGCCAGCCACCGGTGCTGGAACAGAAGTTGGCGACCATGGCGTTATCGCATTCAACAGGGTTAGCCGAGTAAGCGCAAACGGTGCCGGAGGTGCCCAAACTCAGCGTGATCAGCCCTGGAGTAATATTGCCGGTGCCAATGGCGCCCAACATATTGTCACCGCCGCCGGAGGAGACGACAACCTGGTCGCCAAGCCCAAGCTCGCGGGCCACGGCCGGGCGTACAAAGCCTACCGGTTCATGGGCTTCCAGCACCCGGGGCAATACCCGCGCCGGGTCTAATTCTGGGGCCATCTCGGCAAAAACATCCAGCTGCCAGCAACGCTTAAGGGTATCGAAGTAGCCAGTACCGGAGGCGTCGCCCGCCTCAGTGACCCGTTCGCCGGTGAGCCAGAAATTAAGGTAGTCGTGGGGCAGCAGCAGGCTCTCGATGCGCCGATACGCATCTGGATGATGCTCGCGCAGCCAAACGATTTTAGACGCGGTATAGCCGGTTTGTAGTACCAGCCCCAGCTTCTCCAAACAGCCCGGCTCGCCGCCCAGGCGGGTAACTAAATCGGCATTCTGGGCGCTGGTCTCAGTATCGCACCACAGCTTGGCGGGATAGACCGGCACGCCTTCGCCATTGAGCGCGACCATGCCGTGCTGTTGGCCTGAGACACCAATGCCGCGCACTTGGCTAGCCGATACAGCGGCTTTATCCAACGCGGCCAAAAACGCCGCTTTCAAGGCAGCTAACCACTCCGCAGGCGCCTGCTCCCGGCGGCCATTTTCGCCCTCTTCCAAGCGGTGAGGACGGCTTGCTTCAGCGAGAATCTTGCCTCGCTCAACGTCTACCACCACTACTTTGGTACTTTGGGTACCGCAATCTACCCCGATATACATCACACTGTTCCTTTGGACGACGCCAGACCCTCTAGCGTAGCGCGTGCGCCACGTTCGTGCAGCGAACTAAGGGCCGCTAAATAGGCTTCAACAAAGCGAGTGCTGTCGATTAGGTCACCAAACAGCTCGCGGTTTTCGATAAAGGCCGTTGGCCGTTGGCGGTTCTCGGCAGCAATCGCCATTAACGGCGCTTTCAAGCGATCGACGATCTCAATGGACTGGCCCTGCTCGTCGACCCCTTCAGCGTAGCGCGCCCAGCTGGCCACCACGGCGGCGCTGCGCTCTATTTCACCACCCTGGGCCAACTGTTGGCGAATCACCGGCACTAACCATTTAGGAATGCGGTCAGAGCTCTCGGCGCAAAGCCGTGCCAGGGTATCTTTGATTTGCGGGTTGGCGAAGCGCTCAATCAGCGTTAATCGGTAGGTTTCCAAATCAACCCCCGGTACCGGCGCCAAGGTCGGCGTGCCCTCTTCACGCATATAGCCCAGTAAAAAATCAACGAATAGCGTATCTTGGCACACCTCATGGGCGTAGCGGTATCCGGCTAAATAGCCAAAGTAGGTCAATGCCTGGTGACTGGCGTTGAGCAGGCGCAGTTTCATCAGTTCGTAGGGTTCGACATCTTCCACGACTTGGACACCCACTTTATCAAACGCCGGACGCCCAAGGGGGAAGTGATCTTCCAACACCCACTGGGTGAAGGGTTCGCAGACCACCGGCCAGGCGTCCTCTACCCCAAAGCGCTGACTCAGTTCATCAATATCCGTGGGCGACGTCACCGGGGTAATACGATCCACCATGGCGTTGGGGAACGCCACTTCGCTTGCAACCCAGGCGCCTAGCTCGGCGTCCCGCGCCTGGGCATAGGCGCCAAACATACGCTTGGCTACATCGCCATTACCTTGAATATTATCGCAGGACATCACGGTGAACGGCGCAATGCCCCGCGTACGGCGGCGGGCGAGCGCTTCCACCACCAGCCCAAAGCTGGTGGTGGGCTGGGTGGGGTTAGCAAGATCGGCGCGTACCTGGGGGTTATCGAGGTCGAATTCGCCGCTCACCGGGTGAAAATTGTAACCGCCTTCGGTCACCGTCAATGACACAATGCGAATCGCCGGATCAGCCATCTGCTCGATAACTGTCTCAGTGCCTTCCGGTGCAAACAGGTAATTCACCATACTACCAATGACCCGTGGCTCATACTGGCCATCGGGGTGTTTGACCACCAGGGTATAGAGATAGTCCTGCGCTGCCAGTGCCTGCTGCATGCGTTTGTCGCCGGGCATCACGCCCACACCAACAATGCCCCAATCCAGCGCTTCGCCCTGGTTCATCAATGCATCCAGATACATCGCTTGGTGGGCGCGGTGAAAGCCGCCTACCCCAATATGTACGATGCCGGGGGTGAGCGTCTTGCGGTCATATTGAGGTTTGGCAACGTAATTAGATTTGGCAACATCGTCAGTTAGCTTGCCCAGGTTGTGATTGTTAAGTCGGGTCATGGGACTCTCCAGCCAAGGCCTTCTTGGCGCGATGGGGTGAATAAAGGCAGGTAACAAGTGACGCTATCAATGGGCTAACAAAATGGTCTAACACCAAGGGGCTAACACAAAGTATTAGCGCCAGCGCTGGTCAGGCGGCAAACAGCAACTCTTCACTAATTGAGCGTTAAGCATGTCTTTGTGGTGGGTGCGCTCCAGCGCACCGGTGCGATCCTGGCCCATCTCAAGCCAGCGATTGATCAGTCGATCAATCAGCAGGACATCATCGACGTCTAAAAATAGCGTCCAATCGAACAGCGGTCGCAGTTCGCGCCAGGGGGAGCGGTCAAGCAGCAGGTAGTTGCCCTCGACAATGACGATGCGCTGCTCAAGGGTGATTAGTCGTCCACCGGCACGGGCTAGATCCAATGGGCGGTCAAAAACCGGTACCGCTACCGGATGACCCCCTTGGCGGATGCGTTCGAGGTCACAGCGCAGCCCCTCTACATCGAAGGTATGGGGCGCGCCTTTTACCGGCACCTGCTGCTCACCCAGCACAGCGTTATCGAAGTGGTAGCCATCCATGGGCACCAGCCCGGCCTGGCCCGGCAAGCGCTGATTAATGGCATCGCAGAGCTGGACGCTGCGATAGGATTTCCCCGCCCCCGGCGGCCCTGCCAGCGCGACCAGATAGCGTGAGGCGCCTTCGGCGGCGCGAATAATCTGATGGGCTAAAGTATCAAGATCAGGGGTCATGGCCACCTCAGCTCATCCAGTTGCCGCCATCGACATTGAGTGTCTGGGCAACAACGTAATCACTGTCTTGGCTAGCCAAAAACAGCGCCGCACCGGTGTGGTCTTCGGGAAGCCCCATACGCCCAAACGGCACCGCCTCGCCCACCAAGCGCTTCTTCTCACCGAGCGGGCGGTTTTCAAAACGGGCAAACAGCGCGTCGACCTCTTCCCACATTGGCGTATCCACCACGCCGGGGGCGATGCCGTTAACGTTGATGCGGTGTTTGATGAGATCCAAACCACTGGATTGGGTAAGGCTGATGACAGCCGCTTTGCTGGCGCAGTAAACGCTTACCAGGGCTTCACCGCGGCGACCTGCCTGGGAGGCCATATTGATAATTTTGCCCCCCTGACCACGGGCCACCATCGAACGGGCAACCGCCTGCAGGGTAAAAAACATGCCTTTGGTATTGACCGCAAACTGCTTATCGAAGCTCTCCTCGGTCACCTCAAGCACCGGCGCCATATCAAAGATGGCAGCGTTATTGACCAAAATATCGATGCCGCCAAAACGCTCTATTACCGCTTTAACCATGGCATCAATCGAGGCCTGATCGCAGACATTCAGCTCGACCCCCATCACTTTTTCGGCAGGCGCCTGCTGCTGCAGCGTCGCTAAAGCATCATCAATAGCGGCCCGATCAATATCGGCCACTACTACGCTGGCGCCTTCACTTAAATAACGCTGAGCAATAGCCAAGCCGATACCCCGCGCGCCGCCGGTAATCACCGCGATTTTGTTGTTTAGTTTCATCGTCATGCTCTCGTTAAGGCGAAAAGCTGGAAGCCTTGGCTTGCCACTCGTTCACCAGGGCTTCCAGGCCGTGCATATGCTCTAAAATACGCCAGGCGCCGACTTGAGTAAGGCGCGCCGCTTGATCAACATCCACATGACTGGCGCCGACAAACCCAATCACGCACATTCCCGCGGCACGGGCGGCCGTCACCCCGGCCACGCTATCTTCTACCACTAGACAGTCCCGCGGCATTTGGCCTAAGTGAGAGGCCGCCAATCGGTAGAGTGCGGGGTCGGGCTTGGGGTGTGCTACCTGATCAGCGGTAAAAATGGGCACCTCGCCAAACGCATCGGCCAACCCTGTGCTTGCCAGTGATGCCAATACGCGACTGCGTCGACTGTTGGAAACCACCGCCTTTTCCAAGGTAATGCCACGAACCGCCTTGTCGGCGCCGTCTATAGCTTTAAGCTCCTGCGCCAAACGGGCCTCGATAGCAGTATCCACCTGCTCGGTGGCATCAGACGGCAGCGTGTGGGCGCTTAACGCTTCAAGATGAGCAAGAATAGCCGCCGTGGTCATCCCCAGCGCTTGGCCTAGTTCCTGGTCGATATTCAGATCGGGCAGCCAGCGGGAGAGGTACTCCACCAGCGTACCTTCAGCCAGCGCCTCGCTGTCGACCAGCACGCCATCACAGTCAAAGATGAGTGTCCTCATGCAGGCTCCTCAGAAGGCGAACCGGGCGCGCGGTTATCGTGTCGGGTTAGCCCTGCCAAGGGATGCTGTTGCAAGCTGGGTAAGGCCAGGCCGCCAGCGTCAAACAGGTGGGCGCGCTCGGGGGCAAAGCCGAAATGCACCGTATCGTTAACCCGATAGGCCACGTCGCCATCGGCCATAATCGTGATCAGTTCGTCGTCCATCTGGACATAGAGCGAGGTTTGACCACCTAGCCGCTCCAGTACTTTGATCTCGCCGCTCAGGGGCCCCTGATCTTCGAGCACTAAGTGTTCCGGGCGAACACCCAGCTCAAGAGGGGCGTTGGCCTCCAGGTGCTGACCGTCCACCGGCACGCTGCGTTCACCGCCGCCGGGCATACGAATCCCCACGCCTTCAGGCGAAACGCTGGTCAGCGTTACCGACAGAAAGTTCATTTTCGGCGAGCCGATAAAACCCGCTACAAAGCGATTGCGCGGATGATGGTAGAGCGCCATGGGCGAGCCCACCTGCTCGACCACGCCGTCGTGGAGCACAACGATTTTATCCGCCATGGTCATCGCTTCGATCTGGTCGTGGGTGACGTAGATCATGGTGGCGTCCAGCTCATCGTGCAGACGCGCCAGCTCGATACGCATCTGCACCCGCAGCGCGGCATCCAGGTTGGAGAGCGGCTCGTCGAACAGAAAGATGCTGGGGTTACGCACAATCGCCCGACCAATCGCCACCCGCTGGCGCTGACCGCCGGAGAGCGCTTTGGGCTTGCGGTCTAACAGCGGCTCCAGCTGCAAAATCTTGGCCGCCTCCAGCACCTTGGCGCGTCGCTCCTCCTTGGGCACCCCGGCCAGGCGCATGCTGAAGCCCATGTTGCCCTCGACCGTCATATGCGGGTAAAGCGCGTAGCTCTGAAACACCATGGCGAGGCCACGGTCTGCAGGGCCAACGTCATTGATACGCTGACCGTCGATCAAGATATCGCCATCCGTCGCGCTTTCAAGCCCGGCGATCATGCGCATCAGGGTCGATTTACCGCAGCCGGAGGGGCCAACGAAGACCACAAATTCTCGGTCATTAACCTCAAGGTCGATACCCTTGATGACCTCGGTGTCGCCGAAACGCTTGGTAATATTGTGTAGTTGTAGTGTTGCCATGAGGAAGATCCTTTACTTGACGGCACCAAAGGTCAGGCCACGCACCATCTGTTTTTGTGTCATCCAACCGAGTATCAAAATCGGCGCAATGGCCATGGTGGAAGCGGCAGACAGCTTGGCCCAGAACAGCCCCTCAGGGCTTGAGAATGAGGCGATATAGGCGGTTAACGGCGCAGCACTTGAGGTCGTTAGGTTGAGACTCCAGAACGCTTCGTTCCAACTCAAAATGACCGATAGCAGGCCCGTTGAGGCGATACCCGGCAGCGTGAGTGGCAGCAGCAGAAAGAACACTTCCTGGAGGGTGGAGGCGCCGTCCATACGCCCTGCTTCAAGAATGTCTTTGGGCATATCCTTGAAGAAGGTGTAGAGCATCCACACCACAATCGGCAGGTTCATCAGGGTATAGATGATGATTAGCCCGGTGCGGGTGTCGAGCAGACCAACGTCGCGGAAAATGAGATAAATCGGCACCAGCACGCCCACTGAGGGCAGCATTTTGGTGGAGAGCATCCACAGCAGCGTGCCTTTGGTGCGTTTAGTGGGCAAAAAGGCCATGGCGTAGGCTGAAGGAATCGCAATCAGCAGCGCGAAGAACGTTGAGCCAAATGCCACCGCAACGCTGTTGAGCGCAAAGCGTGCATAGCCAGAACGCGCGTGCACATCCTGGTAGCTCTCTAAGGTGGGCGAAAAAATCAGCGAGGGGTCGGCAATCGCCGCTGTTTCTGTTTTAAAGCCGGTCAGGATCATCCAGAAAATCGGAAAGAAGATCACCAGCGCCACCGACCACCCCAAAAGTGTCAGCAAGATGCGCTTGCTTTGCGCCGACCGCCACCCTGACACCGAGCGTGGCGCTGCGGTTTTGGAACTTAATGTTGTCATCGAAGTACTCCCAAGACACAAGTGCCGGTCTAATCTTCCAGATTCTTGGCTACCATACGAACCAGGAAGATCGCCACGATATTGGCGAGAATGATCGCAATCACCCCACCGGCGGAGGCAGTGCCTACGTCAAAATCCAGCAACGCACGAATGTAAATCAGGTAAGCCAGATTGGTCGTCGCCAAGCCAGGCCCACCGGAGGTGGTGACGAAAATTTCGGCAAAGATGGTCAGCAGGAAGATCATCTCAATCATGATCACCACGCTGATGGCACGCTTTAGATGCGGCAGAGTGATAAAGAAGAAAATCGCCACCGGCCCTGCGCCGTCCATCCGCGCCGCTTCCACCTGATCCTCATCCAGCGACTGCATAGCAGTGAGCAGAATCAGCAGTGCAAACGGCAGCCACTGCCATGCAACGATGATCACAATCGACGTCAACGGCAGCGAGGAGAACCAATCGACAGCGGGCAGGCCAATGGACTCAGACAGCCACGCCAGCACCCCGTTAGAGGGATGCATCATCATGTTTTTCCACACCAGGGCACTCACGGTGGGCATTACAAAAAAAGGTGAGATCGCCAGCACACGAGCGATCCCGCGCCCCGCAAACTCCTGCTGAAACAGCACCGCCAGCAGGGTACCGCCCACCACGGTAATCGCCAGTACCCATCCCACCAGCAACAGCGTGTTGCCCATAGCGGCCCATAGGGCAGGGTCGGTGAGAAGGTATTCATAGTTTTCCAACCCGGCAAAGCCAGTCATACCGGGCATTAGCAGGTTATAACGCTGGAAGGAGAACCATAGCGTCATACCCAGTGGCACAATCATCCAAAGCAATAGCAACGTTACAGCAGGCGCTTGAAGCGAAAGCGTCCGTAGCCCGCCGACCGTCCGGCCAGAAGCACGTGTTTTATTCATGGAAATACCTGCAGAAACAGTGTGGGGGCAATGCCTGCCGGGTTAGCCAAGGCAGGCACTGCGGGTCACATCAGTCTAGATAACCGGCACGCTGCATGGTGCGTTCGGTGGCACGCTGAGCACTGTCTAGCGCCTGCTCCACCGTGGTGTCACCGGTCAACGCCGCGGCAATGGTTTGGCCTACCTGAGTGCCGATCGACTGGAACTCTGGAATGCCCACAAACTGCACGCCCACATAGGGATTGGGTTCCAGGGTGGAGTCGGTAGGATCGGCGTCTTGAATAGCCTTCAGCACAAAGTCTGCAAAGGGGGCTGCTTCAGTGTACTGCTCATTGGCGTAGGTCGACTCACGGGTGCCTGGGGGCACGCTGGTCCAGCCTTCGGTTTCCCCGACCAGCTCAATGTACTCTTGTGAAGTCGCCCAGGTAATAAACTCAAGCGCCGCTTCCTGATTCTCTGAAGAGGCTGGGATAGCTAGCGCCCAGGACCACAACCAGTGTGAGCCTTTGGGTGTTTCTGCCACGGGTGCTGGGGCAAAGCCTAAGCTGTCCGCCACATCGGACTCATTGCCGTCATACAGCTTGCCCGCTGCCGAGGTGGCATCTACCCACATCGCGCAATTACCGCGGGAGAACAGCGCCAGGTTTTCGTTAAAGCCGTTGGAACTAGCGCCTGGCGGGCCGTAGTCGTTGAGCAGATCGACATAGAACTGGATAGCGTTGACCCAGGCTTCAGAGTTGAGTTCAGGGTTCCACTCTTCGTCAAACCAGCGACCGCCGTAGGTATTCACCAGTGTGGAAACAAAGGCCATGTTTTCGCCCCAACCTGGTTTACCACGCAGGCAGATCCCTGCTACCCCCTCTTCACTGCCGTGCAGCTCGCCCGCCCACTCACGCACCTCTTCCCAGGTGGGCTGATCGCTCATTTCAATACCCGCTTTCTCAAACAGATCCTGACGGTAGTACATCATTGAGCTTTCGGCGTAGAAAGGCAGCGCATGCAACGTGCCATCCAAGCTCAAACCATCGCGCACTGAGGTCAGTAGATCGTCTTCGTTATAGTCGTCGGGCAGGTTATCCAGGGGGGACAACCAACCACGCTCTGCCCAGATAGGCACTTCGTAAGTGCCGATGGTCATCACGTCGAACTGGCCGCCATCGGTGGCAATATCGGTGGTCATCCGCTGACGCAGCACGTTCTCCTCGAGCACCACCCAGTCCAGGGTGATATCGGGGTGAGCTTCTTCGAAAGCCTCGGTGAGGCTCTGCATGATCACCATATCGTTATTATTGACCGTAGCCACGGTAATTTCGGTTTGCGCCTGGGCATGGCCCGATATGGCAATGGCGGCCGCTAGCGTGGTAACGGGCAAGTGACGTGCGAGTCGCATAAAGCACTCCTATGGGCTGGTATTGGCATTGTTGTCGCCTTGATCTTATTGATCATCTATCGAACAAATGATCGTACGTAAGCCCAAAAAAAGCAAAGCCGATTAGCTTAGACTTTACGCTAATTCATTACCCCTAACGCATGTTGCAGTGCACCCACTTAGGTTTTAAAGACCTAGAGCGGTTTGAAAGCCCTAGAGTGCTTCAACGATCTGCCGAGCAGCCACTTCGTCAGTCACCAAGCCCTTCAGCCAGCCGCCGCGCAACGCGGCGTGAATCGCCGGGGCTTTTTCGCGGCCACCGGCAATCGCCACCATATGATGCTTACCAAAACGTTCCAGGGGAAGGCTGGTAACTCGCCGCGTAATCGAACAGTCGATCACCTCGCCGTCACGGTTCAGCGGCCAGCCTAGCAACTCCCCTACCGCTTTCAGTCCCAGCAGTTCATCCAGCTCGCTTTCGCTAATAAAATGGTCTTGAAACAGCGTGGCCTGGCGGTCGATGCGCCCAACGCCGATAAAGGCAGCTTCTGACTGCCGCGCCACATCGGCAATCGCCGTAAAGAGACGCTGGGCCAGCATTGCCTCTTTTTCAGCCAGCGACTCTGCCACCACCGGCGCGGGCAGTAAAAAGCGCTCACCACCGGTTTTATCCGCCATCACCATTACTGCATCGTAGCGGTTGGCCGAACCATCTCGGGCGACATTACCCACCAGCGACACAAAGCGATGCTGGGGCCGCTCAACACGACTAAGTGCTTCCACCGCTGCCCGCACCGAACGCCCGGTGCCTAGCGACAGAGTCAACGGTTCGCTGCGTTCAACCAGCTGCGCAATGCGCTCGGCAGCGGCGACTGCCAGGTAGGAGGCGGCGCCGTCGGCTGCGTGGCTATCGGCAGGTACCACTTCACAGAAGGTCAAGCCAAAGTGATCACGCAGCGTGCTGCCCAGCGCCATACAGTTAGAGATAGGATGATCAATATGTACTTTGACTAACCCCTCCTGGCGAGCCAACGCCAATAAACGCTGCACACCGGGTCTTGAGACGCCCAGTTGGCTGGCGATCTCATCCTGAGTCATTCCACCTACATAGGACATCCACGCGGCTCTGGCCGCCTGATCCAGCTTTACCTCAAATTTATCCATAGGATGGCTCATCTAACAGTCGTGGGTAAACGTCATAAAAGCATCATCATACAAAGCCAAGCCCGCGACCAGTAGTCGCCTATCCGCTAACATAGCCAGAGTTCAACGTTTCACACTGGATTGATCGTTTGGAGGTACAGTATGTATAAGCTCGCATTTTTTGTCCCCGTAGAAGATGCCGAAAGCGTTAAGCAGGCGGTATTCGAAGCCGGAGCCGGGCGTATAGGAGCGTACGAACACGCCTGTTTTCAAACCCGAGGCACGGGGCAGTTTCGCCCAACGGAAGGCGCCCACCCGCACATCGGCTCGGTGGGCAGCTTGGAAAAGGTCGAAGAGTTCAAAGTCGAACTGCTCTGCGATGAAGCGCACATTCACGGCGCCATCGCGGCCTTGAAGCTTGCCCACCCCTACGAAGAAGTCGCTTATGATGTGTGGCAACTCGCCGACCTATAACCAGACTTTTAAATAAAGTATTACGCACTACCAAAGTAACGCTCACGATCTTCTGGCGTTACCATGCTGATATGCAGCGGAAATTCATTGCGGGGGCGGTCGGCGTAAAAATGCTTGAGGGTGCGTTCAATCGTCATGAAGGCCAGCTCATCCCAAGGGATTTCATGCTCTTCGAACAGCGCGACTTCAAGGCTTTCCGACCCGGCGCTGAAGCCGCCGACTAGCTCGGCACGAAAAATCATATACACCTGATTGATATGCGGCAGGTCAATCAGGGTGTAGAGGTTGGCCAGTTCGACCTCGGCACAGGCCTCTTCACGGGTCTCTCTGGAAGCTGCCTGCTGGGTTGATTCGGCATTTTCCATATAGCCGGCGGGCAGTGTCCAGTAGCCTTTGCGCGGTGAAATCGCCCGCTTACAGAGCAGTACTTTACTACCGCTGACGGGCAGCGTGCCGGCCACGATGCGTGGGTTCTGGTAGTGAATCGTGCCGCAGGCATCGCACAAGTAGCGAGGCCGGTCATCGCCTTCCGGGACGGCAAAACGTACTTTATCACCACACTGGCTGCAAAAGTTCATCGCGTATTCTCAACGGCTAGTGAATAGAAGCCTCGACGCGCTTGACGTCAATGACCGCTGCTGGGTAAAAGAGAACAAAGTAACGGGATACCCCATGTTAGAGAAACTGCGTAAACAGCTGCAACAGCTGACTCCTCAACGCTTGGATCACATCGTGATGCCCGAGGCCGCCGTGCTGTTGCCGATTGTCGAGCGCCCAGCGCCTACCTTGCTGTTTACCCGGCGGGCCAGCCATTTGAGCACCCATAGCGGCCAAGTGGCGTTCCCAGGCGGCAAGCGCGAGCCCTTTGATAGCGACCTTTACGCCACGGCACTGCGCGAGGCAGAAGAGGAGATTGCCCTCGACCCCGCTCTGGTGCAACCCCTGGGGCGGCTGTCGGACGTTATTTCGCTGCACGGTATTCGCGTTACCCCCTGGGTGGGCATTATTCCGCCGGATTTACCGCTGATTGCCGACCCCGGCGAGCTAGACGCTATTTTTGAAGTGCCGCTAAGTCACTTTCTAGAAGATCACCGCACCCATACCGACGTGATTACCGTGGATGGCGTTGCCCACTACGTGCCCAGCTATCATGTGGACGGCCATGTGATCTGGGGATTATCTGCCATGATGCTGGTCGAGTTACTGGCCGAGGGCTTCGGTATGCCAATTGATTTATATCAGCGCCCCCAGGGGCCGCTGCGCCACCACCCTGAGCGCAAAAACCGCCTATCGACACCCTCGACAACCGTTTCCAGTTCGGCGCCATCGAGATCCAACCAATGACACCCAGTGTTGCTACATCTTCACCTGCGCTTCAGCCCACGACGCAGGTCGCTCTTGTGGATGCGCTGGTTGAACAGGGCTGGTATGTGGGCCGCGGGGTTATTGACCTGGAGCTATGCGGCGCGCTGAATAATGAGCTTCTACACCGGGCGGCCTATAACGGACTGGATGAAGCGGGCATTGGCCGCGGTCAACAGCACCTGCTGCGTAAAGATATCCGCGGTGACGCTATTCACTGGCTTGATCGAGAAAGCGCTGCCCAGCGGCGTTACTTAGACGCCATGAGCGAGCTACAGCAGGCGCTTAACCACGCGCTGTTTTTGGGCTTATTTGAGTACGAAGCCCACTTTGCCCACTATCCGCCGGGGGCTTTTTATCAGCGCCACCTGGATAGCTTTCGTGGTCGCGCTAACCGCGTGATATCCACGGTCGGCTATTTGACGCCGGACTGGCCCAGCGACGGTGGCGGTGAGATGGTGATCTACCATCCGGACGACCCCAGCCAAGAGGTCGCCCGGGTGGTACCCGAAGCGGGTACCTTCGCCTGCTTCTTGTCTGAGACCATTCCCCACGAAGTACTGCCTACTCGCTGCCCGCGTACCAGCATCGCGGGCTGGTTTCGGCGCAATGCATCGCTGGGTGGGGTGTTGGATCCAGCACGCTAGCGCTGCACGATCGTTTAGCTAATCGGCACAATCTGGCCATTCGCTCGCTCTAATATTTCACTTACCTGCTCGTAGTTGGCGCTGGAGGCACCACTACCGTCATGCTTTTCAATTAAGCCAACAACGTTTAACAGCGTTTCCATACCAAATACTTGCTCATCCGTCGCAGTGAAGGCTTGTATGTAACGCTTCCCCCCTTCACCCCAGCCGACTTTGATTGGTGAATCGATAATATTGACCTGGGTGCCTACCGGTACCCGCCAGAAGACCGACTCAATATCTTCCGGGTGCATTCGTATACAGCCACGGCTGGCACGCATACCAATGCCATCTGGCTGGTTAGTGCCATGGATCAGGTAACCGGGAATATCCAGCAAAATAGCGTATTCACCCAAGGGATTATCGGCGCCAGGGGGAACCACCGCTGGGGCTGGCTCGCCCCGCTCGGCGGCTTCACGACGAATCGACTCAGGTGGATACCAGGCCGGGTTTTCAAGCCGCATGGTGGTTTCGGTAATTCCCAGCGGGGTGTTATAAGCATCCCGCCCGATACCAATAGGGTATGTTTCGACCCGCGGCGTCTCGCCCTCTGCTACCTCGGGGTAGTAGTAAAGGCGTAGCTCTGCCACGTTAATCACAATGCCGCTACGCGTCTCATCGGGAAGAATATACTGCCCGGGGATCGTCACCTCGGTGCCTTCTCCCGGTACCCATAGGCTGGTATCCGGGTTGGCCATACGAATTTCTTCGTAACCCACGTTGTGTGCCCGGGCAATATCCAGCAGCGTATCCTCTTCGGTCGCCGTGACGGTATACACCTGGCCCACCATATTGCCCTCTTCAGGCAGCAGAAAATGCCCTTTAGGCAGCTCGCTGCTATCGGCCACAGCACTTGAGGCTAATAGCCAAGCGCCTAGCGCAACGCTACTGACGCAGAGCTGCTTAATAATCTGCAAAGGGTGGGAAGTCATGGTCAGGATTCTCCTTTTTATGTGACCTCACTTTTATCAAACCAAGGATAAAAAGCGAGCCATTTGGAGACGAATATGAACACTGAGCGAAGGCGGGTCAACTCGACAGACTGCCGCACGACGGCGCGGTGTAGGCCCATGAGGGCGGAACAGCAGCGGTTATGTTACTTAAAAGTTTCACTTGAAAGGTTGTATTTTTGAACACAGCGACTAACCTGATAGTCGTCTTGGCGCAGTGAAGCGCCAGATAGCGTCAATTATCCTAGTGCATTAAATAACCAGGGTAATTAACACACTTAGGAATAATAGTATCGGCGTTGCTATCGCTTATTTTAGACGAAGCCAATACCGCCACTATTGATTTATTCGGGTTGTTACGCGGAGTCGTTAAGCCCAATAAAATCGCAAGGAGCAAGCAAAATGAAAACGATCAAACCCGCTATTCTAGGTACACTCATGGTTCCGGCCTTTATGTTTGCCGCTGGCAGTGTAAATGCTGAAGAGAGTACCACCACCATGGAAGCAACTTACCTGACGGAAACGCCAGAAAACACTTTCCATGCTGACGCTTTAACCGGCAACCAAGTCAAAAGCAGCGTCGAAGATGACGAAGATATCGGCACCATCACTGATCTGGTAATCGGTGAAGACGGCCAGATCAATGCTGTTGTTGTTGGCGTTGGTGGTTTCTTAGGTATGGGCGAGAAAAACGTCGCTATTGAATGGGACTCGCTTGAGCTGACCAAAAACGAAGATGACGATGATTATGTCATCACCGTTAATGCGTCAGAAGATGCGCTAGAAGCAGCTGAAGAGTACAATCGCAACGAAGACGAAGACAACAAATAAGCACCAGTCAGTAAATAAAAGCCTTGGCAATTGCCAAGGCTTTTTTAATGCCTATAACTTAAAAAAACACCTAAGAGGCTAAAATTAGTTTAGTCAACAAAATGGCTCGCGCACACTGTTTATACGCGAGCCATCTCTATTAAAAAACTATCTTCTTATAAGCAAATCACAGTCTAAAAAATTTAGGACTTCAGTTTAGCCGTCATGCTAATATCCGCATTAAGTACTTTGGAAACTGGGCAATTCGCTTTAGCCGTTTCCGCTGCTTCCTGGAATGCGGCGTCGTCAGCGCCACTGATCTCAGCCTCCACGTCCAGGTGAATTTTCGAGATACTGAACCCAGCATCGCTTTGGGAAAGAGTCACTTTGGCGCTGGTTTCGATGGCGTCAGCGGTATAGCCTTTCTCGCCCAAAATCATTGAGAGCGCCATTGAGAAACAGCTGGCGTGCGCTGCGCCAATCAGCTCTTCGGGGTTGGTACCTTTTTCATCTTCAAAGCGCTTGCTGAAGGAGTACTTGGCATCTAAAACGCCACTTTCGGTTGAAACGGTGCCTTTACCATCCTTGAGACCACCTTCCCAACGTGCGCTAGCTTTACGATCCATGAACAACTCCTTGTGTGTGCGATTATGCATAGACATGTTATCAGACAAGGCCTAACGGCAGTTGCCGCTCGACCACCTAACCAGCGTAGCTGATTTTCTCCTGTTCTGCCGAACCCGTGCTTCAATCACTTCCATCCCCTTCTATTCGGCCTTAAGCTAGTTAGCTACCTAACTGGATCACCTCTTGAACGTTAAGGACTCGCCATGTCGTCGGCTGATGCGCTGCGCTTGATACTGCTCTCTTCGCTATGGGGCCTGTCATTTATCTTTATGCGCGTGGCCGCCCCCGAATTCGGTGCAGTGCCTTTAGTGCTGGTGCGCATGGGCATTGGCGCGCTGCTATTGATGCCGCTGCTGATCAGCCTGCACTACCTGAGACTCATCTGGCAGCATAAGGGGCCGCTGCTGTTTTTAGGGGTAGTCAATCACGTACTGCCTTTTTCACTGCTGGCACTTGCCACCACGCGCCTTGAAGCGGGCTTTACCTCGCTGATTAATGCCACCACGCCGATTTTCACTGCACTAATTGGTGCGCTATTCTTCGCTACCGCGATACAGAGCCAGCAGTACCTAGGACTTGCCTTGGCACTCCTGGGTGTTTATGTGCTCTCTGCCGATCGGCTCGATTTTGCCCTGGGCGGCGACGGCTGGTTCATTTTGGCCGTTTTAGGCGCCACGTTTTGCTACGGTATTGCGGGCAACTACTCAAAAACACGCCTTGGCCATCTACCAACCCGTGTGCTGGCCGCAGGCAGCAGCGCCATGTCGGCGCTGGTGCTGATGATTCCCGGCATATTGCTGTGGCCAAGCGAACCCATTAGCCCACTGGCGTGGGGCAATGCCTTGGCCTTGGCTGCGCTTAGCACCACGCTGGCTTTTCTGCTCTACTTTGGCTTACTCGCCAGCGCGGGCGCTACTGCCACCTCAACGGTCACTTTTCTGGTGCCGGTGAGCGCGCTGATATGGGGCTATCTGCTGCTTGGCGAAACGCTCAACCTTCAGATTATCGCCGGTATGGTGATAACCCTTATCGGCACGGCGATTGCCACTAAGCTGCTGCGCATTAAGCGTCGCGAGTCGCCGCCGCCAGTCTATCCCCCACACGAATAACGCTGCCTGCGCCTTCAAGCAGCGTGGCATTTTGGCCAAAATGCGCGCCTTTAAGGTTGGGTTGCGTATTGAGTTCAATCAAGGTTTTTAGCGGTTCAGCAGGGGCAGGCACTGCCGCCGTATGCTGATCGATGGTGGTGATTTTGCAGCGCTTACAGGGCTTACGTAACGCTAGCTGAAAGGTGCCATTTTGCTCAGTCAACGTTGCCCAGCGATCTTCCGCCCACGCCTCGTCACTCTCTACGACGATATTGGGCCGAAAGCGGTTCATGGGCACAGGAGCATGCCCGCCTGCCACTAACGCTTGATTTAGAGCGTCTAACGACCCCGTAGTGGCAACCAAAAAAGGGTAACCGTCGGAAAAGTAGGTATGCGCCGCCCCGCCATCAAGGAAATCCTCTTCAACGGCACGGGTAAACTCGGTAGCAAAGCGCACCATGCTAAACCCCTGAACCTGCTCGCCTAGGGCGGCGACCAACCAGCGCGATACTTCATCGCTCTCCGGCAGAGCTTTGCAGTGGTCATTCCACACGCTGACCAGGCGCAAATTTCCCTCTGGCTCGGCCAGCGGTACGCTCATAGGCTCGACGTTAGGATGCGACAGCACCAAGTGCTCATCGGTCAGCGCGACCTCAACGGTGGCAAGCGCCGGGAGTTGGCGCTGGGTCACAAAACGCTGCTGCGCGTCTACCAGCATCCAGCGGCGATCCCAGGCTAGCCCGTGCTCTTGCAGCTCGCTTTGAGTCACGCTGATGCCTTTTAGCGATTTGACGGGGTAAATATTGAGTTGAGTAATCTGCACGACGGCCTCGCGACAAAAGTAAAAGGCTACTTTAGTCATTTACGCCGCTAACGGCTACTTGATAACGCGCTTTATAAGGTCATCCCCACTTCAATACGATAGCCCAAATCAACCACTTTTTGGGTCTGCTTCTCACCGCGAAGCCGCGCTAATAGCTCCCCCGCAGCCGCTTCACCGATGGCCTGACGGGGGGTGACCACACTGGCTAGGCGTGGTGTCATTACATGGCCTACATCGTGGCCGTGGAAGCCCGCCAGCGCCATCTGCCCTGGTACGTCAATGCCCCGCCGCTGACACTCGAAATAGGCCCCAACCGCGACGTCATCGTTGGTGCAGAACAGACCATCCGCCGTGGAGTAGTCAGTGATCACCTGTTGCAGCAGCGCCGCTCCCACACTGTAAGAGGAGCGCTGGGCGCTCTGCAGGGTAACGGGCGTCAAGCCGTGCTCTTCCATGGCGCGGCGATAGCCCTGTTCGCGCTGGCGAGTACGCTCATCCAAGCGTACCGCCAGATATATCACCTGGCGTCGACCCCGTAAGATCATCTCGCTGACCATGTCGTAGGCAGCTTGAACGTTGTCGTAGCCCACCGCCTGCTGTAGCGGAGGGCGGTGGGTGTCCATGATTTCTACAATCGGAATACCGGCGGTTTCCAGCATTCGCAGGCTGCGCGAAGTGTGGTCACGATCTGACAGAATGATGCCGTCGACATTATAGGAGAGCAGCGATGCCAGGCTGCGCTCTTCAAGCTCTGGGCTATAGCCATAGTGAGAAAGCATCAGGTGATACCCCGCCGGCTCCGTCAGCGTTTCGATACCGAGGATAACATCGGCGAATACCTGGTTGGTAAGCGATGGTACCAGCACCCCGATAGAGTGGCTGGTCGATCTGGAAAGCAGATCCGGCGCACGGTTGGGAATATAACCAATCTGTTCGGCAATCGAGAAGATGCGTTCGCGCAGGCCTTCCGAGACCGTTTCAGGGTCACGCAGGCAGCGGCTTACCGTCATTTTGGTAGCCCCTACGTGGTCGGCAATATCCTGCAGGGTGGGACGTTTTTTCTTCAAAAAGTAACTGCCTTATTCAAGGTGTAAGCATTGAGGTCTTCCCTAAAGCTGACCCCAATGCTTATTTTTCCTTTAACTTACTTCCTTTAAATGGGCGAGCGGCTGGGCGTCGGTAGCGTGGCAGCAAATTGCGTAATGATCGCTTGGGGCGATAAGGCAATCGAGGCATTGAAGGCCTCCTCTTCACTGGGCGGTTCCAGGTCGGCCAGTTGACTGGCCAACATGGTATCGCCTTTGAAGAAGTGTCCAGCCCGGGTTTCAAGCCGTTCAAGCAGTAGCTCCCGGCTGCCCTCTAAATAGAGAATCTGCAGCGCTGGGTCGCCTTGCCGCAGCCGATCACGGTAGCGCTTTTTTAATCCGGAGCAGGCAATCACCAGTGACTCACCCCTTGCCCGATACTCGGCAAACAGCGCCGCCAAGGTGTCCAACCACTCACTCCGATCATCGTCGTTGAGCGGCTTGCCACTGGCCATTTTGGCCACATTGGCGGGTGAGTGATAGTCATCGCCATCGATAAACGTGGCACCCAGAGTCAACGCCAACTGGTGACCAATGTGCGACTTTCCGGAGCCGGACACGCCCATCACCAAAATACGATGCGAGTGGGTCTTCACTGCGGCTCTCCTATTCATTACCAAGAACCTTAATTGCCGCGCACGGCGGTAAGATCAGGCAGCCAAGTCACGATGCCAGGGAAAGCGATCAGAATTACCAGCACGACTAAGAGCGCCACATAGTAAGGCAGCATGGCTTTGACTAACGACTCCATGGAGACTTTACCCACACCACAACCTACGTAAAGGCAGGTACCTACCGGCGGGGTTAGCAGCCCAATGCCCAATACAAACGCCATCAGTACGCCAAAGTAAGCGGCATCAACACCTACCGAAGTCACGATCGGTGCCAGCATGGGCGCCATGATGACCATGGCCGGCGTTAAGTCCATTACGAAACCTACCAACAGCAGCAAAGTCGCCACAATCAGCAGCAGCATAAACGGATCTTGAGTGATCGCTTGCACTTGGCTGACCAGGGTTTGTGGCACCATATTGATGGTAAGGAACCAAGCAATAACCGTCGCAAACGCTAGCAGCATCATCACCATGCCGGTCAAACGAGCAGTGCGAATCAGCATACCGCCGAGCTCTTTGATCTTGAACTCACGGTAAACCACCAGCGAAATAGCCAGCGCATAAAGCAGTGCCGCCACGGCCGCTTCGGTGGCGGTAAATACGCCGCCAATAATACCGCCAATCACGATGACCGGCAGAACAAGTGCAAGCCAAGCATCTTTGAAGGCTTTCCAGAGACGATCCCAGCGGAACTGCTGCACGCCGCCGCCATCCTTTTTGGCAAGAATATAGGTGGTCACCATCAGCGCAAAGCCAATCAACAGCCCTGGAATGATACCGGCTATAAACAGGCGGCTAATCGAGGTTTCAGTGACGATGCCGTACAGAATCAGCGGGATGGAGGGCGGAATAATAATTCCGATCACCGACGACACGGTATTGATTGCGGTAGCATTAGCTGCGGTGTAGCCCTGCTCTTTCATAGAGGGAATCATCATCGCACCAGTAGCGGCCGTATCGGCCACCGCTGACCCACTGATGCCGCCAAAGAACATCGAACCGGTAATGGCAACCTGCCCTAGCCCGCCGCGCATAAAGCCGACCATAGCGCCAGCCAGTTCCATCAAGCGACGAGCAATACCGCCATTACTCATCACCTCACCGACTAAAATAAAGAACGGAATGGCGAGCAGCGGAAAGCTGTTCACCCCACGAATCGACTGCTCGATCATAATCGACAGCGGAATATCTGAGAGTACCGCCATGACCAGCGCCGCCACGCCTAAACCAAAGGCAATGGGCAGCCCAATAACGATAGAGACCAATAAAATGGCCAGGAAAATCCATAGCATGATTAGCGCTCCCGCTCAGAGTGGCGAATAACGTTAAGGCTGACCCACATTCGCCACACCGCTACCACCGCAATAAAGATGACACACAGCACCAGAGAAAGGCTGATAAAACTCAATGGCACATCCATAATCGCTGAGCGCCCGCTTGAACGCGACAGCACTTGGTAGCCACCCCAAATCATTACCACCATTAGGCCGGTAATAATTAGGTGCTGCAGTAAATAGAGCATGTGTGCCAAGCGCAGCGGCAAGCGCCGTACTAAGGCATCAACGGCAATGTGCTCGTAACGGGAAAACGCCGCAGCGGCCCCGATAAACACCAGCCATATAAACAGCATGCGCGCCAGCTCATCGGCCCAGGGCAGTGAGTAATTAAACAGCGCGCGCCCTACCACGTTGCAAGAAACGGACACAATCAACGCCACTAAAATAACGCCGATAAGATACTCCATACCTAAGGTTAGCCAGCGGAACAGTGCAGGGCCTTGGCGGGTATCGGTATCGATTTCCAGCAACTTGCGATTGGGGTCATCCAGATACACCGATGGATCTTCAATCGGCGTGGGGGTATTTGGGGGTGTAGAGGAGAGTGACATAGGAGCTCCAGAAGCACTGACACGTTGGGCAGGCTCGATGGCCTGCCCAACGGTGCGCTAAACGTAAGGTTTAGTTGCTGCTCTCTTCAACGATCTTTTGAATGTCGGCGATCAGGTCTTCGCCAATACGCGGCGCCCACTCTTCATAAACCGGTTGAACGGCATCTTGGAACGCGGCTAACTGCTCGTCGTCCAGGCGAGTAATTTCCATTCCTCGCTCTGCTAGCTGATCCCGAGACCAGTCATCATACTCAGCAGACAGCTGAATTTCATATTCAGCGGACTGGCGAGCGGCTTCCAGCACCAACTCTTGATACTCAGGCGCCATGCGATCCCAAGTACGCTCGGAAAGCATCATGATAAAGGGAGTATAGACGTGGCGTGTTTCAGTGCCATAGTCCTGCACTTCGTTGAAGTTAGAGGTCAGGATGGTGCTCCAGGGGTTTTCCTGACCATCAACCACGCCCTGTTCCATGGCGGAGAACAGCTCACCAAAGGCCATTGGCGTGGGGTTGGCACCTAAGGCTTCCCAAATCGCTAGGTGTACCGGGTTTTCCATGGTACGAACGCTTAAACCGCGCACATCTAGACCTGCAACGTCATCAGGACTAGCCACCGGTCGAGCGCTGTTCGAAAGCTGACGATAGCCATTTTCAGAGAAAGCGAGTGCTTTCAGACCGGTGCCTTCAAAGGCGTCCAGCATGTCCTGGGCAACATCGCTCTGCATGACCGCTACAGCGGCTTCACGACTAGGTAGCAGGAAGGGCAGATCAAAAGCGGCCAGTTCTTCAACGTAACCAGTGGTCGCCGAGCTAGAGGGATAGGTCATATCCAGCGTACCGGTTTGCAGCATTTCCATCATTTGAACGTCGTCGCCTAACTGACTGTTAGGGAAAACGTTAACCGTAATGCGGCCGTCGGTGCGCTGCTCCAGAATCTCACCAAAGTATTGGCTGGATAGGTACTGCGGAGAGCTTTCCGCCAGGCCGATCCCCATGCGCAAAGTATGCGAGCCGTGGTCGCCGACTACCTCGCCTTCAATTTCAGGCGGATCAGAGAGCTCCGGGCTTTGGGCATGGGCCATACCAAATGTCAGGGTGGTCGCGCCGACTAAGGTCAGCGTGTTGCGCCAAATAGAGGTCATAGCGTTGTCTCCAAATACTCATTGTTGTTAATGACTGGGTTGTTAATAGCTGAGTCGTTAATAGCGATGTTGTTAATGGCCGATTCAATGAACGGCAATTTGTTACCGGTAACATTGAGTATGCGAAGGCTAGCTACCCGCCTTGTGCGTGTCAAAACAAAACTGCCAACTTACGACCAACGTCTAGGGATAGCCACTAACTGCTTCCCGCGCTACATTAGGCGATGTATTTCGGATCGGAACCATACTTGTGCAACCATCTTGTAGCGAATTAGAGCTCGATCACCAACTTTGCTTTGCGCTCTATTCAACCTCGTTGATGATGACCAAAGTTTATAAACCCTTGCTCAAAAAGCTGGGACTTACTTACCCGCAATACCTGGCGATGCTAGTGCTGTGGCAAAACGATGGCATCACGGTAGGCACAATGAGTAAGCGCCTACTAACCGATCCTGGCTCACTGACGCCACTGCTCAAGCGCCTTGAAGCCGATCAGTTGTTGAATCGCAAACGCAGCCACGAAGACGAACGCGTGGTCGAGCTTTATCTCACTGAAAAAGGCAAAGCGTTGCGCGAACAGGCGTGCCATATTCCAAGCTGTGTGGTGCATGCCAGCGAGCAATCGATCGAGGCACTGACCACGCTGAAAGAGGACTTAGTGCGGCTGCGTGATAGCCTGCAAAAGAACCAATAGCCTTCGCTTTCTAGCGCAGGGCATAGAGATTTATTTACCATTTATATTGCGCGCAAAATAAAGCTGCGCTAAGTTAATAGCGCAGATTCATAATGAAAACACCGACAGGAGATACAGAATGACGACCACTATTGAAAACGTTGTTTATCGTGCCCACGCCACTGCTACTGGCGGCCGTGAAGGCCAGGCCAAATCGTCCGATGGCGCGCTGGATGTTAAACTCAGCACGCCCAAAGAGCTGGGCGGCGCAGGCGGTGATGGCACCAATCCTGAGCAGCTATTTGCTGCTGGCTACTCGGCCTGCTTTTTAGGTGCGCTTAAGCATGTCGCTGGCCAGGAGAAAGTAAAGCTTCCTCAGGATACGAAAATTGATGGCCACGTAGGTATCGGCGCCATTCCTACCGGCTTTGGCATCGAAGTCGAGCTAAAAATCAGTCTGCCCGGCCTTGAGCAAGACGTTGCCCAGCAGTTGGTCGAGAAAGCCCATGTTGTCTGCCCCTATTCCAATGCCACCCGTGGCAATATTAATGTCACCCTGACACTGGTCTAAGCGTCGTTACCTAGATTAATCATTTAGTGCCCACGCCACCGCTCTCTGGGCATGCAGAGCGGTGGTGTCGTAAAGAGGTACTGTGGTATCACGCTGGTTCACCAGCATAGCGATTTCAGTACAGCCTAAAATCACCGCCTGGGCTCCTTGGGCATGCAGGGAATCAATGATGGCCAGGTAGCGCTGCCGCGATACATCTTCTACTCGACCCTGGCAGAGTTCATCAAAGATCACCCGATGAATAGTGTCGCGCTCAGACTGATCGGGCACCACGACCTCAATACCGAACTGCTTTTCCAAGCGGCCGATATAAAAGTCCTGCTCCATGGTAAAGCGCGTTCCCAATAGGCCGACACGAGTGATTCCGTCAGCGGTAAGCTGTTCAGCGGTGGCATCAGCAATATGCAGTAGCGGAATCGTAATCGCCTGCTCAATAGCGGGCGCCACTTTATGCATGGTATTGGTGGCAATCAGCAGGCAGTCGGCGCCCGCGCGCTCAACACTTTGGGCAGCGTTGCCCAGTTGTTCACCAGCGGCGTGCCAATCGCCCTGCTGTTGCAGCGCTTCAATGTCGGCAAAGTCGACGCTAACCAGCACGATCTTAGCCGAATGAAATCCGCCCAGCGCTGCTTTTACGCCCTCGTTTAGGGCTCGGTAATAGCCTTGGGTCGACTCCCAGCTCATACCGCCCAACACACCAATAACACGCATCCGTCACCTCTGAAGAAAATGAGCTACTTTATTATCAGGCTAATCACCCTCTGCCACGAATAATAGCCGCAGCATTATCGATAAACCATTTATAGCGAGGAAACGAATGAGCGACAATACCTATACACCCCCGCGTGTTTGGAAGTGGGAACCTGGCAACGGCGGTAAATTTGCCAATATCAATCGCCCAATTGCAGGCCCTACCCATGACAAAGCGCTGCCGGTAGGCAAACACCCTCTTCAGCTCTACTCCCTGGCCACGCCTAACGGTGTCAAAGTCACCGTGATGCTTGAAGAGCTGTTGGAGAAAGGCGTAGCTGGTGCCGAATACGACGCTTACCTGATCCAAATTGGCGAAGGCGATCAGTTCAGCAGTGGCTTCGTCGAGGTGAATCCCAACTCCAAAATTCCCGCCCTAATGGATCACTCTACCAATCCCCCCCAGCGGGTGTTTGAGTCTGGCGCAATCCTGCTCTATTTGGCTGAAAAATTTGGCGAGTTCTTACCCAGCGACCCGGCGAAACGCACCGAGTGTCTCTCCTGGCTGTTCTGGCAAATGGGCAGCGCACCGATGTTAGGCGGTGGCTTTGGCCACTTTTACGCTTACGCACCGGAAAAGTATCAGTACCCGATTGACCGCTACACCATGGAAGTAAAACGCCAGCTTGATGTGCTTGACCGCCACTTGGCGGAAAACCGCTTTATGGCGGGTGATGAGTACACCATTGCCGATATGGCGATTCACCCTTGGTATGGCGCACTAGTGAAAAATCGCGTTTACGAAGCGGCTGAATTCTTGGAAGCCCATACCTACAAGAACGTTCTGCGCTGGACTGAAGAGATTGATGAACGTCCCGCCGTTAAACGTGGCCGTATGGTCAACCGCTCTTTTGGCGAGCCGCACGAGCAGTTGCATGAACGTCATGATGCCAGCGACTTTGAGCTTCGCACACAAGATAAGCTGGCTGATAGCGAGTAATTAGTCACCCAAAAAAGGGCCTACGCTTGAACTCTCAGCGTAGGCCCCGGTGCAGCATCAATACTCCAAGCCGAGTTCTGTTTAACGAGAAAAACTAAACTGACTCAATCCGCGAGTTATTCAACGCGTAATTCCAAACTCGATAGAAGTAGAAAATATACCCTAAACCAAAGGTGACCAGCGAAATCAACATCCATAGGATGATATGGCCGATATTGCTGAACAGGTTGATATCGCAAACCATTTTTCGCTCGACGCCAGTGCTGGCATCAACTAGCGATGTGCGATTGATGACAAACCGCGCAAACGAATAGGGAAAGAAAAATAACGCTATGCCAAACGTGATAATACTCAACACCACCCAGACAAGTAGATGGCCAATGATATCTAAAATGGAGAGGTCTGCTTTGATCTTCACAGGTTGCCCTTAGTATGCGTGGAAAGCGGCAGAGCGTAACACCGCAAGCCCCAACCGTGAATTATAAATTAATATAAATTAGGGGAGCTGCCGTTTACTCTCCCACCACTCGGCATAGGAACTGTTATGGGGCGCCAAACCGCCTTCATCGGGGGCGTCATCATCCCACCATACCGGGCCACGCTCGCCGAGGGCTTCTTTAGCGCTTTGCACCGCGTTGCGGGCTTGGCGCAGCGCGTCTTCATCGTCTTGCTGCTGGGCTGTTCTGACCGCCCTGCGGGCTTTCATCAATGCTTTGATATGGGTTCGCTTTTCGTCTTCATCTAAACGCGGGTCAGTGCAGCGCCAAAGCCGATTTTTGGCGACAAAATAGCGTCCATCGGGAGTGTGAGGATACTTGTTAGCCATAAGCAATACTCCTTTCCCGTTGGGCGCTTCTACTCACCTCATTTCACCTAACCGTTTAGAAGCGCTTAGATAGCGTGATAGAGCCGAATTTATCCTGCTCTTCCTGGCCGTCAAATTCACGTGAGCGCTGAACTGCCGCGTAAGTGACTTGCCAATCTTCCCAGGCCAGCGCCAGCCCTGCTGATACGTCGCCTACCCACTCTTTGCGATCAACCGAGTGGCTATTTCTAAACGTATTGCCGTCAAGCGTCAGGTTTTGCGCCATGTAGTAACCGTCTACGCTGGCAAACAGGTACCACTGCCACCCCTCTTTACCGGTCATGTGGTAGCGGCTACCAGGGCTTGGCGTTAGCGTAGGAATGCTAGGCGCCTCATCACCCCAGCGAACGCTATACCCGGCGCTTGCATAGGTGTAAAGGTTGCCCAAAGCGGCGCTAACGCTGGGGCCATGGGCAAACTGCTTACCCATCAAAGGGGAGCTATACCACCACTGGCGACGCATGGCGACGTTGACGATGGCTTCATCGCCAAGCTGGTTATCCCAACCGCTGGGGCGGTCGCTTTCGGTGATGCGGTGCACTTCGCGTTGAATGCTATCGGCAAGCGACGAAGGCCCTACCAAACCAATATCCAGGTGCAGGTCAGTCGCTTGGCGCCAATTGCCCATGGGCACGTCTTCGTAAAGTGAGATACCGCCGTAAACAATCCCAGCGTAGGGACGATCATCTTCAATCAGTCCACGCTGCTCAATATTGTTTGGCGTATAAATCTGATGCACCAAACGAAAAGCTGCCATATCAGCGCTGCCAATAAGGCTGTCGGGCAAAGCGGTGGCCAAGCGTTGCGTCCAGCTTTGTGCTTCAGGCTGAAACGTCCAATTGAGCTCAAAGCCACTGGTAAAGTGGCCATCATCGCTGCTGGCCATGCCATCATTTGCGTGCTTAATCGAGAGGACACTATCGTCGGCTTGTGCCAGCGTTGACAGCAGGGTTACTACAGCCACTAGCGGTAGCAGCTGCCATCGTAGAGGGGGGGTATCTTTCATTGCTCGTTCCTTGAGATTGTCCTGGGGAGTGTTTTTTGGGGCTGTGTTTTGAGGCCACTTTTGAAGAACATCAACAAACATTGTTGATTGTATGTAATTGTGCAAAAAGATAGCAAGCATACTTTTACTGTCTTCTACAGAAAAGAGCTAAGTCACTAACATCAAAGGTTGGCTCGTAGGCCATCCCTTCTGCTGTCATTTGTTTAGATTTATTAGCGTAGTCGACTAGACGAAAGTTGGTAGGCTAATGACTTAGTTGAATCACTATCTGTCGCGCAGCAGCCACTGCGGAGTGATTTCATGTTGGCCGTTTTCATCGGTAATAAACAGCGATCCTTCGCTGATCATTACTGCCCAGTTAATCGCCCGAGGCAGGTCTTTAGCGATAATCGCTAGGGCCTCTTGTGGAAGCCCCGCCACATGCACATTTTTCAGTGATGCCACGTTGGGCAACACTTTACTCTCCCATTGATCTACCCGGCCGTAAGCAAGTAGCGACACGCGCTCTGCCCTACGTGAGCACCAGGTAATCCGCTCGGCATCGGGCAAACCCACTTCGATCCAGTGCAGTAGGCGACCGTCTAGGCTTTTCTCCCACAGTGCCGGTTCGTCTACATCGGAAAGCCCACGCCCGAAGGCCAGCGTCTCGCTGTACCACAACACATAAGCAAGCAAGCGCGCGGTCATGCGCTCTTCGGTCTCTGACGGATGGCGAGCCACGGTAAAGCGCAGCGTTTCATACACCCCGCGATCCAGATCGGTCAGATTGATATCAACTTTGTAGGGCGTTGCGCTAAGAGCCATGGAAATGTCCAAACGAAATTTGCGTCAGTGTACCCGATGCCGGGTGTCTCTGGTGAATAGTCTGACAGGTTAAGCTTTGCGGTGATCGGCCGTTACGCTGCCGTTTTTCAGCGTATCGGCCTCGTGCATGGGCTCATGCCATGGCTCTTCGAGCGCGGCTTGATACCACGCTTGCATTGCTGGCAGCGCTAGCAAGCGCTCGACATATGCCTGGGATTTTTCATGAATCGGCAGGTTGAATGTCTGCACGCGAAACGCCACAGGCGCATAAAATGCATCTACTGCTGAGAAGTGCTCACCCGCTAAAAACGGCCCGCCAAAGCGCTCAATCCCCTGCTGCCATAGCACATCCAAGCGTGCCACATCGGCCTTAAGATTGGCCGATAAGCTATTCAATTCCACCCGCATACCGCAGTTCATTGGACACTCGTCGCGCAGGGCGCTAAAGCCGCTGTGCATCTCTGCTGTGGCTGAGCGCGCCCAGGCGCGGGCGGTTTTATCACTCGGCCAAACATTAGCGTGCTGCTCGGCCAGATACTCGATAATCGCCAGGGAGTCCCACACCGCCAGCTCGCCTTCATCCGTCACATCCACCAAGCAGGGCACCAAACCTGAAGGTGAGAAGCGAATGAAGGTGGCATGGCTTGCACCCAAACCACCCTCGAACGGCATCAGGTGTTCGTTAAACGGAATCTCCAGCGCTTTCATCAGCACCCAAGGGCGCAGCGACCAAGAAGAGTAATTCTTGTTGGCAATATAGAGATCAAACATGCAGCGCTCCTTATGTGGGAAATCGAATTAGCCGATCAATTAGGCAGCCACCTTAACGTGCTGCCTGAGCCAGTGTATTACCGCCTAATCCCATTAATACGCCACCGCCAATGCGCTGAATGAGCCGAGAGGAGCCATGGGATTTTTGTAACCACTCACGCAACGGGCTGGCCAGCAGCACCACCACAACATCCGCTGATGAGAACAGCACATTAGTGGCGATACCTAGCCAGAGCAGTTGCCACGCTACCGGCATAGCGCTCTCGGGCTGCACGAATTGAGGCAGAAACGCGACAAAGAAAAGCGCGGTTTTAGGGTTGAGCACCTCCACCAAAAAACTGTCGCGAAGCACGCGTTTAGTGGTTGCCAGCGGCACCTCATCATTATGGGCACGAATGCCCTGCTGCCATAGCCTCAGTCCCATCCAGAGTAAATAAAGCCCACCGATAATTTTCATGGCGATATAAGCAGGCGGAATCGCTGCAAACAGCAGCGCCAAGCCCAATGCGGCCGCCACCACATGAACGTAGCAGCCCATATGCACACCCATGACCGCTAACCATCCTGCTCGTCGGCCACGCCCCAGGGTTTGCGCTGCGGTATACAGCATTGCAGGCCCAGGAAGATAGGCAAAACCTAGTGCGGCGAGGATGAATGCGGCCCATTGCATATTGGCGATTCTCTTGAAGGTAATGGTTAGGTTTCGAGAATAAAACGGGGGTGACGTAAGCGCCACCCCCTAAATAAGTAAAGCTGGAATGAGGCGTGGTTTAGAAGTTAGGTTTACGCTTTTCAACAAAGGCTGACATGCCCTCTTTCTGCTCGTCACCGGCAAAGCAGAAGGCGAACAAGCTAGTTTCCAGTGCCAGTGCACTATCCAGATCCTGATCCATACCATCGTGAACGGCCTGCTTGGCACCACGCACTGATTGCGGGCCGTTGCCTTTCAGTTGCTTGGTGAGCTCTTCAGCGTAGCTTTCCAGCTCCGCTTGCGGCATCACGCGATTGACTAGGCCGATACGCAGCGCCTCTTGGGCATCGATTTTGCGCCCGGTAGTCACCAGGTCAATCGCCATGGCAGGGCCAACGCGACGTGGTAGGCGCTGGGTGCCACCAAAGCCGGGGATGACGCCCAGCAGTACTTCAGGCTGGCCGAATACGGCGTTGTCACTGGCTACGGCCCAGTCGCAGGCCAGCGCCAATTCGCAGCCGCCGCCAAGGCAAAACCCGTTCACCAGCGCGACCACCGGCACGGGGAGAGTCTCTAGGCGTTTAATAGTACGCAGCGCTTGGCTGGCGAAAGCTCGCGCTTCTTCGGGCGTTTTTTCACGCATTTCGGTGATATCAGCACCCGCGACGAAAGACTTCTCGCCCGCACCGGTAATCAGCACGGCGCGCAGGTTCGGGTGAGCCTCAAGCTCTACTAAGTGCGCTTCCAGTGCGGCAAGCACTTCGCTGTTTAACGCATTCAGTGCTTTGGGACGATTGATGGTCAGACGCACCATCCCGTCGTTATCAACCTTCTCGATGACTGCTTCGCTCATGGCGGACTCCTTATTTGATTTGTTATGGAACATTAAAGTGAACACCACTCAACCCTAGCGAACGCTTGGTTGAGTGGCAATCACTTCTTTACGCCGCACTCTTCCCTTCAGTACAAGCTAATCGTAAGAGTAGAAGCCGCGCCCACTTTTACGGCCTAGGTAGCCCGCTGCGACCATGCGCTTAAGCAGTGGACAGGGGCGATATTTGGGGTCGCCAAAGCCCTCTTGCAGCACGTCCATAATCGCCAGGCACACATCCAGCCCGATTAAATCCGCCAGTGCCAGCGGCCCCATGGGGTGAGCCGCTCCTAGTTTCATAGCGTTATCAACCGCTTCCGGCGTTGCGGTGCCCTCCTGCACGATAAACGCTGCCTCATTGATCATGGGCACCAGCAGGCGATTTACCGCAAAGCCCGGCGCGTCGCCTACCGGCACAGCAGTTTTACCCAACGCTTTAGCTAGGGTTTCAATCTCGGCCACGGTAGCGTCCGAGGTTTGTTCGGCACGAATCACTTCCACCAGTTTGAGCACTGGCACTGGGTTAAAGAAGTGCATGCCCACTACGCGCTCGGGGTGATCGCACACCGCTGCCAAGCGAGTGAGCGACAGCGACGAGGTGTTGGAGGCCAAAATCGCGGTGCTGCTCAAGCGGCTTAGATCGCGAAACAACTTCTCTTTGAGTTCAGGCTGTTCGGGTGCGGCCTCGATAATAATTGCGCAGTCGCCTAGGGCACTCAGCGTGGTTGTGGTAGATAGACGGGCTAGAGCGGCGCTTTTATCCGATTCGCTGATTTTCTCCTTAGCGACCAACTTACCCAAGCCTTTATCGATGTTCGTTTTGGCACGGCCAAGCTGCTCTTCGGCCACATCGTAAAGGCACACGTTAAAGCCACTAGCAGCCACTACCTGAGCGATCCCCTGCCCCATGGTACCGGCTCCTACAACGCCAACAAGTTGGTCACTCATGCACTCTCTCCTCTATCGATTATCGCTACACTAGGGTTATCAATGGTTTTTAGCTTCTTCACGCAGTACGAACTTTTGGATCTTGCCTGTCGAGGTTTTAGGTAGCTCGCTGAAAATAACCGTTTTGGGGACTTTGTAGCCCGCCAAATGTTCGCGACAGTGGGCGATAATATCGGCCTCGGTCACTTCACCGTAACCGACTTTGAGCTTCACAAACGCACAGGGCGTCTCCCCCCACTTCTCATCAGGTTTGGCCACTACCGCCGCCTCTTCGACCGCAGGATGGCCGTAAATGGCGTCTTCTACTTCAATGGTCGAGATGTTCTCTCCACCGGATATAATGATGTCTTTCGAGCGGTCTTTGATCTCGATATAGCCATCCGGATGCCACACCGCCAAATCGCCGGTGTGGTACCAGCCGCCCTTCAGCGCTTGCTCGGTGGCCTCCGGGTTCTTTAAATAGCCCTTCATGACGTTGTTGCCACGCATCAGTATTTCACCCATGGTTTGGCCATCCTTGGGTACCGGCTCCATGGTGAGCGGATCAGCCACGCACAGTGCTTCGAGCATGTGGTAGCGCACCCCCTGGCGGGCTTTGATTTTGGCCCGCGCTTCCAGCGGCAATTCATCCCACGCTTCCCGCCAGGCGCACACGGTCACCGGGCCGTACACTTCCGTCAGGCCATAAACGTGGGTTACCTCAATGCCCAGCTTCTCCACCCCGGCGATCACCGAGGCAGGCGGCGCGGCACCGGCGGTGGTGACTTTGACCGGATGATCGAACTGATGCTTATCTTCCGCAGGCAGGTTCACGAGGCCATTAAGAATAATCGGCGCCCCGCTGAAGTGGGTGACCTTCTCTTCGGCAATGAGCTGCATGATCTTTTTAGGATCGACGCGGCGCAGACACACGTTTACCCCGGCGTTGGCGGCAATCGTCCATGGGAAGCACCAGCCGTTGCAGTGGAACATCGGCAGCGTCCACAGGTAGATCGGGTGGTGGGGCATCGCCCACTCCATGATATTGCTCACCGCATTGAGGTAAGCGCCGCGGTGGTGGTAGACCACGCCCTTGGGTTTGCCGGTGGTGCCAGAGGTATAGTTGAGCGAGATCGCATCCCACTCATCGGCAGGAAGCTGGTAGGCAAAGTCAGCGTCGCCCTCTTGAAGCAGCGCTTCGTACTCCACTTCCCCAATGCTCGGGGTCTCACCAAGAAACTCCACATCGGTCACATCGATGATAAGCGGCTTGTGGGGTAGCTTGGCAACCGCTTGCTGGATGACCTCAGCAAACTCGGGGTCGACCAGAATGGCTTTGGCCTCGCCATGTTCCAGCATATAGCTGATCGCCTCAGCATCCAGGCGAATATTCAGCGTATTAAGCACGCAGCCGGCCAGCGGCACGCCAAAGTGTGCTTCAAACATGGCGGGGATATTGGGCAGCATCGCCGCCACTGTCTGGCCCGGCTGAATGCCCCGCTTTTCGAGCGCCGAGGCAAGCTGGCGGCAGCGCGACCAAGTTTCGCTCCAGGTGCGTCGCGTACTGCCATGTACCACCGCCGGGTAATCGGGATAGATCGACGCCGAGCGCTCGATAAAGGTCAGCGGTGAAAGCGGCACGTGGTTGGCAACAGTTTTGGGCAAGCCTTGCTCAAAGATAGCGGTCATGGTCGGCTCCTGACTTTTGTTGATGTTTTTGAAAGCGTTCGTTTTAAGAGTTTGTTTAAAATGGTTGTTTTGATCGCTTAGAAACAGCGCCGCCGCCTCAAGAGGCGGCGGCGTGAAGCTGCAAATTAGCGTTAGTGAACCTCAAAATCGCTTAAGCACTGCATACCCGCCTCAATCACCGTGCGCTGGGCGCGGCCTACCGGCAGCCATTGAGTGATGGCAAATTCGGCGCTGCGCATCTTGGCAGTATAGAAGGGATCATCACTGCCGTTGTTAAGGGCAGCATGGGCGCTGAGAGCCGCCAGCCCCATCTGCCAAGCACACAGCACGTGGCCCGCCAAGTTCAGGAACGGCGTTGCGTAAGCCTGCACCGCATCTGCGCCGATTTCAGGGTCACTGCCTTGTTCCTGCACAATTGTCTGGGCAGCTTTCAAATCCTCAAGCCCTGCGGCCAAACTACTGCCCAACGCTGACAAAGCGGGGTCGGCATTGAGTTGCTCCACGGTGGCGGAAACGTCGTGAAGCAGCGCAGCGAGCGCTTCGCCATTGTCACGCTGGAGTTTACGTCCCGCCAAGTCGAGTGCCTGAATACCGTTGGTGCCTTCGTAAATAGGCGCAATGCGAGCATCGCGCAGTAGCTGCGCTGCTCCGGTCTCTTCCACATAGCCCATCCCACCGTGCACCTGAATCCCCATGGAGGCGATATCCACTGCCTGATCGGTAGAGAAGCTTTTGATCACTGGAATCAAAATATCCGCGCGGGCCTGGGCGGTTTGGCGGGCTTCGTTACTTTCAGCGTGGCGGGCAGTATCCAACTCGGCAGCGCAGTAGAGCGCCAGCGCACGCAGTGCATCGGTACGTGAGCGCATGGAGAGCAGCATGCGGCGCACGTCTAAATGATCGCTGATACTGCATTCAGCGCCGCCACGGGTTTTGGGAGAGCGCCCTTGGTGACGCTCCAACGCATAGGCAAAGGCGTGCTGGCAGGCACGTTCGGCCACGCCAATACCCTGAATACCGACTTTGTGACGCGCCTCGTTCATCATGGTAAACATATGATTAAGGCCACGCCCTTCTTCGCCAACAAGGTAGCCAATCGCCCCGCCGTTTTCACCAAAGCTCAGGGTGCAGGTGGGCGAGCCATGAATGCCCAGTTTGTGCTCGATAGAGGCGCAGGTGACGTCGTTGCGCTCGCCCAAGGAGCCGTCTTCATTGATCAGGAACTTGGGTACCAGAAACAGGGAAATACCTTTGTTGCCTTCCGGCGCATCGGGTTTGCGGGCTAGCACAAGATGGATAATATTTTCGGCGGCATCGTGTTCGCCCCAGGTGATATAGATCTTCTGGCCGCTGATGCGGTAATGGTCGTTTTCAGGTACCGCGCGAGTGCGTACTTGGGAGAGATCCGAGCCCGCTTGGGATTCGGTCAGGTTCATAGTGCCCGTCCAGGTGCCTTCCACCAGTTTGGGCAAGTAGGTCGCTTTGAGCGCATCGCTACCGTGATGGGCCAGCGCTTCGATAGCGCCAGCGGTCAGCATGGGGCAGAGCCCCAGCGCCATATTGGCACCGTGAAGCATCTCCTGCACCGCACTGGCAACCACTTCTGGCAGGTTCTGACCACCTAGTGCTTCTGATACACCAATACCGTTCCAGCCACCCTCGACATAAGCCTGGTAAGCCGTCGCGAAGCCTTCTGGCGTCGTCACACTGCCATCGGAGTGGCGCTTGGCCCCTTGCTGATCACCAATCTTATTAAGCGGGCCCCAAATGTCACCGGCCAGTTTTGCGGCCTCTTCGAGTACCGCCTCGACCAAGTCTGGCGTGGCCTCTTCAAAGCCCGGCAGGCTAAGCGAACGGTGCGCTAGCAGCTCTTCAAGCACAAAGCGCAAATCGCGTACCGGTGCGGCGTAAACATTCATAGCGAACCTCGGGCTGAAAATTAAACAATTGTTTGAAAGTGTACCCTTGATAGTAGTAACACTCTCTTGCCCACACCATTAGCCCAAGGTATCACCCGCTATGATTAGCGTCCTCACCCGTCTTTACTTTCGCTCACTTGCTTGCTCCACATCATCATAATAAGTGATATGGCTCTCATCTTCCGCAGGCGGCCCTACCACCGGTTCAGCGGCGTCGACGTCCCATACGGCATCTGAGAGATCCTCCAAGTGCTCGTGCTCCAGTGCCCCCTGCATCAACTCCTCGGTGACCACCAGCTCAGCACCAGCAGCGGTCATTGGCGTAGTCGGCGTAAAGGGTGCCACAGGCACAGGCGCCGGGCGCACGCTACGCCGCCAGGAGAAGAACATAACAAAGAACAGACTTAGTGAGCCGAAGGCCCAAAACAGACCCGCATCGCCCATCGCGGTCATCACCGGAGAAATCATTAGCGGGCTGATCGTGGCGCCAATGGAGTTGATCAGCAACAGGCCCTGGCTCATACGCACCAGCGCCCCTGCGGGGGCGCGGTCGGCGGCGTGGCTCACCGCCACCGGGTAGAGCGCAAATACCCCACCGCCAAGCAAGAATAGCAGTACCGCCAACAGCGGCGTAGAGAGCGGCAGCCAAAGCATCGCCGCCGAGATCAGCACGCAGAAACCGCTAATGCCAATCAGTACCATTTGTCGGTCATGGCGATCCGACCAACGGCCAATCGGGTACTGCAGCAGCATCGCGCCCATAATCACCACCGCCATCATCTGCCCCACCTGACTGACACTCATGCCAATACGCTGTAAATAGAGCGGGAGCAGTGTGTACGCTGCAGCTACCACCATCCCAGAGCCTAAACTACCCATCACACCGGTAGGCGTCAGGGTGATCAAACGGTGCGGGGGAAGCGGTTCGGCGTGCTCCATAATCGGTGACACGCGAGGAATCATCGCCATAGGTAGCACAGAGAGCGAGGCCAGTAGCCCAATCACCATAAAGGGCGCAGTGACGCCCATGGCGTTGGTAACACCCAGCAGCAGTTGGCCCAATACACCGGCGGCGTAAAGTGAAATCATATAAAGCGCCAGCAGGCGGCCGCGAACCTTCTGGTCGCCTGACGTGAGCAGCCAGCTTTCGATAACCAGATAAACCCCAACCGTGGCCCAGCCGCCGATAAGGCGCAGTACAAACCAGGCCCAGGGGTCGAAGAACAAGCCTTGCAGCAGCACCGTGACGGCCACTAATGAGGCAAAACTGCCGTAAGCGCGAATATGGCCAATGCGCAGCAACAGGCGGTCATTCACCATTGCGCCCAACGCTAAACCGATAAAGTAAGCCGACGAGACAATACCGATGACCGTGGCCGACTCACCGGCAGCATCCAAGCGCACGGTAATTAAGGTGGCAAGAAAACCGTTGCCAATCCCGAGGATGAAGAGCCCTAACAGGGGCGCCAGCGCCATGGCTAGCAGTTGCCGCGACATGAAAACCTCGTCTTGCCTAAAAGTGGTGAAACAAAGGACTGAAAACAGGCGTAAAAACGCTACTAAGCGTGTTCACAGGAACCGTCATCTCACCTGGCACATCGAGTCAGGCCGGGATAGCGGCGCGCAATTATTACCCCAAAGGGGGCAAAGTCAATGCTTTTCTAACGTTATAATTATTCACGTTAGCGTTTTGTGTAGAATAACCGTGTCTGGCCCAGGAAATTCCACTACTAAACTATTCTTTTGTGCCCACCAACGGAAGGTCTCCTCACTAAAAAAGCTGATATGGGTGGGGTCGCTAATATAGTGCCAGCGGGCAAAAGCCTCCGGCGAAGTGACGCGCTTGGTCATTAAGCCCAGATAGCCACCTGGCGAGAGCTGAGCCGCCAACTGCGTAAGCACCTTGCCGGGCTGCGCCAAGTGCTCAACAACTTCTGTGGCGGTGATAAAATCATATATTTGTGTCAAAACTGAGGCATCGGGGGCGTAAAAAAGGTCGTAAATAGCCATCGGGTGCCCCTGCTCTGCGAACATAACCGACAGCGTCGGCCCTGGCCCTGAACCAAAATCAAGACCGCGGGCGTTGGGTTCGAGCTTAGCTAACAGCGGGGTAAATAAACGCCCTAAAAAGCGCCGGTATCCCGTATCATGCGGCGAGTTTTGATGTTTATCGTATTCGGCCTTTTCTGCAGCGGCGCTTAAATGCTGCTCGGGGGGGACAAATACCAGCTTGCACGTGGCACACTGGTAGTAGTCACGACGCCGATCCCGGTGGTAGGGCGCAGTAGTGGGCTCCACACAGAGCGGACAGCAGCGCATCATCGTATTCTCTGGCTTATCGTTACGTATTAAGGAAGGTGGCATGCTATCAGGTCTGGATCATCTTGTTGTAACCGTGACCGATATGGGTCGCGCAGTCGATTTTTACTCACGTGTTTTGGGCCTAGACGTGCGCTATCGCGATGCCCAACGGGTCGATTTAATGCTCGGTGATACGGCACTTCGCCTACATCAAACCGATACCGATATTGCCCCCATTTCAGCCACACCCACCCCTGGCAGCCTGGACTTGTGCCTGCGCTGCCAACTGCCGCTGGATGAGTTCAAGCAGCATTTAGATGCGCTGGCGATAGACGTAGAGCTAGGCCCCGTCGCCCGCCAAGGCGCCACAGGCCCGATTGAGTCGATTTATCTGCGTGACCCGGACGGTAACCTGCTAGAGATTTGCCGCCCCTCTTCGCGTTAATGCTAAGTCTAATGAATCAAGGTATTATATATCGCGCTTAAATAGCGCGCACTGATGTGCCAAGCACCATCACCCACTTCAGCATCTATACAATTGAATGAAAGGAAACGTTATGCTTGATAACGAAAGTGAATCCCCACTCGACGGCCAAGTCGTAAGCGAAGAGCAGAGCTCCCAGCCCGACACAACCATGGCAATGGTTATTTATGCGCTCTATCTGGCCAGTTTTATCCTTGGTTTTACGTCGATTATTGGTGTGGTCATTGCCTATGTCTATAAGGGCACAGGCCCTACGTGGCTGGACGAGCACTACCGCTACCAGATCCGCACCTTCTGGATAGGATTGGTGTACGGCATTATTTTCTCGATATTGCTCTTTGCAGTGATCGGTTTCCCACTTTTGCTGGCGCTAGCCGTGTGGTTCATTATTCGCTGTGTTAAAGGTTTCAAAGGGCTGCAGGAGAAGCGCGCACCTTCCAATGTAGATACTTGGTTGATTTAACGATGACACCACAGGGGGCTAATAACGCTAGGCGTTTTTCCAAAGCCAGTGCGATCAGTTGGCTGTGGCGTCAACTGTCACGCTGGCCGCTTGCGCGCCTGTGGCGTATTTCTTCGGCGCTCGGCCCCCTGGTTTACCGCTTTAATAAGCGTGAGCGTTGGGTAACCGATCGCAACTTAGCGATCGTTTACCCAGACCTCTCCATTGCTGAACGTAAAACCCTTGGTCAGCACAGTTTACGCCACTCAACGGCTACGATGTTGGAGCTGGGCCACGCCTGGATGGCGGAACCAAACAAGGTAGAGACCAGCATTTTAGCGGTGCACGGTCGCGACAAGCTCGATAACGCCCGCACCGAAGGCCGCGGCGTGATTGTGCTTGCCCCGCACTTCGGCAACTGGGAGGTGCTTAACTTTTGGCTCTCGAGCCATTTCCCTTTCACCGCCATGTACGAGCCACCCAAAATCACCGCCCTCGATCCCGTCATTCGTCATGGCCGCGAGCGTATGGGGGCAAGTTTGGTTCCCACCAACCCCCGCGGCGTTGCGGCATTACTTAAAGCGCTTAAACGCAGCGAAGCGATTGGCATACTACCTGACCAGGAGCCCGACTGGGGCAGCGGCGTTTTTGCACCCTTCTTTGGTCGCGAGGCTTACACCGCCACCCTGCTGCCGAAATTGGTCGCCCGCACCCAGGCACGGGTAGTCACCGGCGTCGCGCTACGTATTCCTGGTAAAGGGTTTGAGATCCATTTTCTGGATGCCGACGAGCGGGTCTATAGCGACGATGATGTGCAGTCTGCCACAGGCGTCAATGCCAGCGTCGAGAGTGCGATTGCCTTGGAGCCTGCACAGTATCAATGGGAGTACAAGCGCTACCGTAAAGTAGTGCAGGAGCAGCAAAATCTAGCCAACTTCCGCGACTATCGTCTTTATTAGGCTGAAAAAGAGAGAACTGATGGCACAACCCCCTATACCCCGCGATGAGATACGCGCTCCGCAGATTATCTACGCGCTTTACTTAGCGGGTATTGTCACTGCCAATATCACCCTGCTGATTGGCGTAATCATCGCCTATGTTTATCGTAAAGAAGCGGCGCCCTGGCTGCAGCAGCACTACCGGTATCTGATCCGCACCTTCTGGATCGGCACGCTCTATGCCTGCATCGCCTTTTTGCTAAGCATTGTGGTAGTCGGCACCCTGCTCTGGCCGCTGCTAGCGGTATGGCTAGGCGTGCGCTGTGTACTCGGTTGGGTCGATGTTCGCAAAGGGCTAACACCGGCACGCCCTAATAGCTGGCTTTGGTAAACCGCAAGTCATTCCGCCCTTCACTCATCACCATCCTCGGTGTAAACATCATTTAACTCTCCAAAATCGGCCTGCAGCCAGTGGCGTAATTGGCTCATTCTGGGCGCGTCGCGCGACTCTTCGAGCGTAGGCAATGTGCCGGGAACAAAGCCACGCTTTATAAAGGGTGCCAATAGCGCAGGGTCGCCACTAATAATATGCACCGGTACTGCCGCGCTGGCATCGTCACCGGTAATCAACGGCGCGGCTTGATGATCCCCCAGCACTATCATCAAGGTATTATCATCCACTACACGTTCAGCCCAGCGGCCGGTGACTTTCACAGCGTAGTCTACCGACCAGGCGTAGTGGTCACGAATGCGCTCAATGTCCTGCCACAGCACTTCTGGTGGGTCACCGGCATCCTCCCAGGGGGCAAAAATACGCCCATCGCCAATGGATGACCAATTGTCCAGTACCGGCAGAATCGGCGTCCATGGGGCATGGCTGGAGATCAGTGCCAATTGGGCAAACACCGGTGTCTCACCTAGCAAGTAGCGCTGGGTGTAATCGAGAGTGAATTGATCCGGCATGGTTACCCAGTTGAGAGCAGGCCCGGCGTAAGCGATATCTTTCGCTGCGGCAATTTCATCGAAACCGTAGGCCTCCCCTTCCGGCCACGCCAGGGTAATGGCGGGCATCACACTGAGGGTTCGCTGACCAGTGGCACGAAAATCATCGATCAAAGTGGAGTGGCCGCTGTCCAACATCAGCTGATACCACAGCTGGTTGTCGATCCAGCGGCCGCTGAGGGCTGTCGCGTGGGCTAGCCATGACTGCCCACCACGAATGGGTGAGGCCAACATGCCAGAGACCACGTGGAGGTTATGCTCCCCCAGGCGCTGTTGCATCTCGGCTAGAGTAGGCAGTAGAACGTCGGAGTAACGTGGGTTTTCCAGCGCCGAGATACCGTAGGACTCAATAAAGGTGAGCAGTACATTGCGCCCCGCCAATCCCGGCAGTGGTCGCGCCTCCATGGGTGCGGCCTCCAGCTGTGCAGTAAAGGCGAGGCGGGCGGCGTGGGTATCGGTAATTTGCTGCCACTGAAAACGCGTGGTGTCCACAGCTGGCAAGCGCGCGCTTTCTATCAGCCGTACTCCATTGAGTTCAAGCGCCGCGCCGGTAGTGGCAGTGACCAGCAGCGTTAACGCGACCACGCCAGGCAGGCGCTTAACAGAGTAGGCAACGGGTGGCATCATCAGGCGTGCCAAAACCAGAGTGATGGCTATCAGCAGGGCAACCCCCAGCAGCATTGCGCAAACTGCCAACAGTTGACCTACATTACCTACTAGCAGGTGATAAATTGAGCGCAGCAAAGGTATATCAAGATAAAGATTAAGTGGCCGGGCAAAGGCCATTTGGGTGGCGGCTGCGCCTAGATTCGCGGCGGTTGCCAACATCACCCAACTAACGAGTCCGATGGACACTATGCGGCGCGCTTGGCCGACGGGAAGTAGCAACATGAGCGGCGCAATGATAAGCGCCTCCCAAGCGAGCAAATATGAGCTGATCTCGCCAAAACGCCACCAGAGCGGCGCGATGAGTAAGAAATTCAGCGTTAGAAGCATTAGTAATAATCGACTCATCGCATCCCCATAGGTGCCTACTTTAGCTTACAGTGTCAAAGGTACAGTCTGTCAGCGCTTGGTCTCGTTGAGTAGCTGTACCCAATCGCAAGATAAGAGAGCAAGGAATAAGGCTGCTGAAAAGCGCAATAATCATGTACTGTAATATTTTATCGTATAGTTGTTGTGTAAAAATTTCACGCTTTGCTTGGCTTTAGGCCATGCGCTTTGCAGGCCCTCACCGGAAAGGATTTCGCCCATGCGTTGTAATCAAGTTGGTAGGAAGCCGGTTGCCAAGTGGCGGCCTGGCAAATGGATAGTGTTAATTGGCTGCGCGCTGACCTTGCCAGCGTTGGCCGCAGACGATGCGCACTTCAGGCAGGTTATTGAACGCGCCAAACAGCTTGCTCAAGAAACCTACCAAGCCCCGGAAGAGACCTTACCAGAGGTATTGCGTGAGCTTGATTACGATACCTACCGGCAAATTCGCTTTGATCCCGAACACGCCTACTGGAAAGACGAGAGCCCTTTTAACCTACAGTTATTTCATAGCGGCTTTCTGTTTCAAACCCCGATTGCCTTGAACGTTATCGAAAACGACACGGTAACGCCCCTGCCCTTTTCAGCAGAGGACTACACCTACGATGGCAATGCCGCCGCACTGAAAGAGCAAGACTTAGTCGGCAGCGGCCATGCGGGGTTTCGCCTCCACTACCCTCTTAACAGCGATGACTACGCCGACGAATTTGGTGTATTTCTCGGTGCCAGCTACTTCCGCATTGTCGGGCGTGACCAGGCTTACGGACTATCTACTCGCGGGCTGGCGATCGATACCGCCTCGTCAGATGGCGAAGAGTTCCCGGCATTTCGCGAGTTTTGGCTCTATAAACCCGAGGCTGATGCCGAACAGATTGAACTGCTGGCGTTAATGGATAGCCCCTCGGTCAGCGGCGCCTATCGCTTTGTTATCCAACCCGGTGAGAATACTCAGGTCGAGGTCGAAGCGGAGCTGTTTGCCCGGCAAGATATTGCCAAGCTGGGCGTTGCACCGCTCACCAGTATGTTCACTTATGGTGAGGCAAGCCGCGAGCGGCCGGACGATTTTCGTCCACAGGTGCACGACTCCGATGGCCTACTGATACATGCCGGTAGCGGCGAGTGGATCTGGCGCCCGCTGAGTAACCCATCTCACCTGCATACATCCGCCTTTGTAGACGACTCCCCTCAAGGCTTTGGATTAATGCAACGGGAACGGGATTTTAACCGCTATTTGGATACCGAAGCCCAGTATCACCGTCGCCCCAGCCAATGGATTGTGCCGCTGGATGATTGGGGCCCGGGCCACGTGGAACTTGTCGAAATCCCTACCCCCGATGAGACTCACGACAATATAGTCGCCTACTGGGTGGCGGACGACACCCTGGATGCCGGCGAATCGCGCCGCCTGCACTATCTCACTCACACGCTGAACACTCAGCCTGATGCGCACAATCTTGGCCGCGCCATTCGCACTCGTCATGGCAATGCGGCGGTGCCGGGGCAAGCGGACTCTGCCTCACAAGGCCAGCGCCAGTTTATTGTCGACTTTCAGGGAGGTGCCTTAGAGGAACTCACCGCTGACCAGCCCGTCGAGTTAGACATTAGCGCCCAACACGGCGAGGTACTGCTCCCCCAGGTCACCGCGCTGCCCAACAATGGCTGGCGAGCCAGCTTCCGGCTACCCGCCAGCGATCAACCCAGCGATGTTCGCCTAAGGCTCACCTTAAACGGCGAACCAGTTAGCGAAACCTGGAATTACGTGTGGTATCCCGATGACGAATAGCACTTATCAAGCAAACCTTATCTCGCCAGCGCCTGTGTGGATCAAGGCACGTCCATTCAGAGAGCCCAACTAATGCGGCGCATGGCGCTACGACGACTGCGCAGCGCGGGTGGGCTAGCCCGCTCGCTGTTTATTTATTGGCGGCCTGGGCGTCAGCGTGGCCTGCAGCGCCTCTATCAGCCTTTCATACAACCCGGCACCGTTGCCTTTGATATTGGCGCGCATCTAGGCGACCGTAGCGCGGCTTTTCATGCGCTCGGCGCCAAGGTGGTGGCGCTGGAGCCCCAGCCCGACCTCGCCAAATGGTTTAAACGCCTGGTAAAGCCGCCGACCATTACCCTGCTGCCGATGGCGGCGGGCCCTACGGTGGGCTTTGCTGAGATAGCGATCAGCCCCAGCAACCCGACCCTGTCTACCCTGGCCACCGAGTGGCGGGAGCAGATCGGCGAACGCAACGCAGGCTTTAGTCAGGTACGATGGGAGCAGCGTTTACGGGTGCCGGTGACCACGCTGGATGCGTTAATTGACGAGTATGGCGAGCCCAGCTTTATAAAAATCGACGTTGAAGGTTTTGAGGCGGAGGTTTTGGCGGGGCTAAGTTGCCCGGTGGCCGCGCTGTCGGTGGAGTTTGTGGCAGGCGCCCTGGAAATAAACAACGCCTGCGTGAACCACTTAAGCCGCCTTGGCGAGTACCGCTACAACGTGGTGGCCGGTGAACAACGCCACTTTCGCTGGACCGAGTGGCAAACACCGCAAGCGGTTAGCGAGTGGCTAAGCACAGGGGCCGAAGGATTGCCTTCCGGTGACCTGTACGCCTGCCGCTCGGATCATCGATTACTTCTGAATGATGCTTAATACCTAAAGGCTTCTCATTTTATGATTCACCACTGGCAAACCCTCACCGCTCCGCAGTTAGCCGAGTTCGCCCAATGCGACCCTGTAGCGGTACTGGTGCTCGGGGCCATTGAACAGCACGGCACTCACCTCCCTTTAGCCACCGACTTGACCATTGGCGAGGGGCTGCAAACCGCTATGTTGGAGAAGCTGGATACCCACCTGAACGTAATCTGCCTACCGCCGATTGCAGTGGGCGCCAGCGACGAGCACGCCAATTTTCCCGGCACGCTCAGCCTACCCGCGCCGCTGGCCATTGCTACTCTTGAAGCCTACGGCGACAGCTTAGCCCACGCCGGCATTCGCCGCCTGGTGCTGATTAACAGCCATGGTGGTAATAAGGCAGTGATGGATTTGGCAGGGTTAACCCTGCGTCGGCGGCATGGTATGCGCGTGGTCAAAGCGACTTACACACGGCTACCACCGCTAGAGGGCGCGATTGCCTTTGAAGAGTTGCGCTACGGCTTACACGGCGGACTGCTCGAAACCGCTATGATGCTCTATTTAGCGCCAACGCTGGTGCAGTTGGACGGCTATCAGGCCACCCCGCCTGCAGCGCCCCAAGGCGATGCATTAGTGAGCGCAGAAGGTGCTGCGGCTTTTGCCTGGCTGGCGGAAGACTTAAGCACCCAAGGTGTCGCGGGCGATGCCAGCCAAGCCAGCGCTGAACTAGGCGAGCAACTGGTTCAACACTACGCAAGACAGTTAGCAGCAGTGGTAAAAGAAACCGCCCAACTACCACCGCTAATCAACTAATGACAGCCCCGTCACTAGGTTCGTGTTGGTTCATGTTTAGCGCTTAGTACGGTTTAACGCTGGCTACTGAGCACATCTTCCAAGAAGTGCCCGCCTCGGGTGGCTTTGGCATTTAGATAGCGCTGGTTGTGGTCGGTAACGCTGCCGTACAGCGCCTGGCGTGATACCACTTCAATACCACCCTGACGCAACGCTTCCATCTTCAAGGGGTTGTTGGTCAGCAGTTGAACTTGGTCGATATTGAGCGCATTGAGCATATCCACAGCCACCGCATACTGGCGCTCATCGTCACCAAAACCGAGTACTTGATCCGCATCCACGGTATCCAGGCCACCATCCTGTAAGGTGTAGGCGCGTAGTTTATTGGCTAAGCCAATGCCCCGGCCCTCTTGAGCCAAATAGAGCAGCACACCGCCACCCATGGCTTGAATATCCGCCACGGCGTTGCGTAGCTGCTCGCCGCAATCGCAACGCAGACTGCCGAACAGGTCACCGGTTAAACACGCCGAGTGCAGGCGTAGCGGAACCGCGCCTTCCCAGCGCTCCGGTTTACCGATCACCACAGCAACGTGCTCACGCAGGCCGTCCGGCTCACGGAAAAGCACAAAGCGGCTGTCGGCAGCATCCTCGAGGGGGATATTCGCTTCGCTCACCCGCTTGAGCATGCCCGGCGCCCCGGCAAGGCATTGTGTAGCGTCTTCAGCGCTGACTTGCAGCAGGCGTCCTTCTGCCAACTGCTGCTCAATGGTCGCTGTAGCCTCTTGGCTAACAAAAGCGCAGAGCGCTGCGGGAATCAGCAGGGCTCTGCGCATCAGCGTCACGGCGCCTAGTTCGGCTATTCCGGCGGGCTTTAACCCGCTCAGTAACCCACCCGCAGGTTGTGAAAGCGTTTCCGCCGTGGCCAAGCCATTCAGCTCATTGGTGCTAATGTGAGCTACCAGCGGTAGGCTGGCGGCCTCGGCGGACAAGTTCATGCCCATCGCCGTCAGGCGGTGACGAGTAAGCACCAGCGAAGGCCGCTCGCCTGCTAGCAAAGCCAGCGCTTCGACCGATTCACTGCCTTCCAGCGCCTGCACGAGCAAACGCTGCCCACTGGCATTCACCACCACTGGCAATCCACGGCGGATGTCGAAAATAGCGCGTTCAATCTGGTACATGTAGGCCTCCTGGCTTCCTTACGAGGGGGATGGCGCATGCTTGCTCTAAACAACTTGCTCTCAACTGACGAGAGCCCGCATGATGAAGCGGATTTTCTAGCACGGAGGCGTCATGCCCGAATCCCATGTCAACATTATTGCGCTGTCCGATGCTTGGGAATGGCTGTTGGCGTTGCGTCATCGGCGCTCTTGCGATGTGGCGATCACCTTGGCGCCAACCGGTGAGTGGCAAACGGCTAAAGCGATCACCGCTGAGGCGCGAGAGCTGCTCGATTGCCTGACCCCGCTGGCCAGTCGACCGGCGTGGGTGGTGGCGCAGCTGGGACAGAGTATGGATGGCCGCATTGCCACGGAAAGCGGCCACTCCCACTACATCAACGGCCATGAAAGTTTGGTTCACCTGCATCGTCTGCGCGCTTTGGTCGACGCAGTGGTGGTCGGCGCGGGTACCGCCAGCGCCGATAACCCGCAGCTGACCGTGCGCCATGTTAGCGGCACTAACCCGATGCGGGTGGTGCTGGATCCACGCGGCCGCATTCCCAGCGACTTGGCACTGCTGAACACCAATAACGCCCCGACGCTGCATATCATGGGGTCTGAGCTGCAGGCAACGGCGAGCGTGGCCCACGTTGAACGTTGCGTACTGCCGCTGAATGCCAGCGGTCAGTTCAATCCCAAAGATGTTGTCACCCTGCTGGCCGAAAAGGGCTTGCCGCGGGTACTGATAGAGGGTGGCGGCATTACGGTGTCTCAGTTTATCGAAGCGGGTGCCGTTGACCGTCTGCATCTGTTGGTCGCCCCGCTGCTGATCGGCTCCGGTAGGCCAGGGCTGCAAATGACGCCTATTGAGACCCTTGAGAGTGCGCTGCGCCCGCCCATGCGGACTTTCCGCTGCGGTGACGACACGCTGTTCGATCTGCGACTGCGGGATACTACCGCCTGAAGGTTGCGCTTTTTCACGACGACTCAGCGCCACCCAGATACCCGGTAGGCTCGCCAGCAACACCAGCACCCCGTAAGCCAATGACACCGCCACGCCTTGAGCGGGTGGCAGGCCGACCAGCGCCCAGACCCCGGCAGCGGCGCCTTCACGCAATCCCCATCCGGCTACCGAAAACGGGATCAGCATGGCCAGTAGCAGTACCGGTGTCAGCGCCAGCACTTGCAGCGACGGTAGCTCAACGCCAATCGCCCGAGCCGCACAGACCATTACCAGACCATAGCTCAACACAATCACCAGAGACGAAAGCAACTGCTGGGGCCACACGCCGTGCCGCAACAAACCACGCCTTACATCGCGCGCCAGGGCTTGACACCAGCTCGGCAGCCTTGTCAGCCCATGGCTAAAACGTTGGCGCAGCAGCAGGCCGCTGGCGATGAGCGCCGCAAGAGCGGCGAATGCGCTTAACCCCACCGCTGTGATCACTGACTCACCCAGCGCGGCATGCCAGAGCGGTGAGAAAAGCAGCGCGGTTAGCGTTAGCATCACCACGGCGACCTGCCCCGAGGCGCGCTCAATAATCACCGCTCGCCAGGCGCGCCCCCTAGACTGCGCTTGAGTGGCATGGCGGTGCGCCCGCCCGGCGTCGCCTAATACACCGCCGGGCAACAGCTGATTGACCAGTAGGGCCAGGTAGTACTCCCGTAGCGCGTAAGCAAACCGCAGCGGTACATCAATAAGACCCGCGGTAAACTGCCAGCGCCAGGCGCAAAGCATGATCTGTAGCGTGCTGATGGCTAACGCCAGCACGACCCACTCCGCGGAGAAACGTTGCACCTCCGCCACAATCGCCTGGGGCTCCACCCACAACGCCACCGCACCCAGCAACGCTATGCTGACCACCATGCGGCGTAGCCATGGGCTTCTCCGCGCCAGCTTTTTATAACAAGCCCCCAGTCGAGTGAACATACCTTGATCAGGCCCCATAGGATTAGGCCTCTTCCCTGGGGTTGGCAAACAGAGGCGTAGCAAACAGGTCGCGGTGCCCCACCCAAATACCCCGTTCGCCATTGGCCACCGCCTGCTGGCGCTGCTGTAACCAGGTGGCAATACGCGCCGCCGCTTCCGGGGCTTGCTCGGTGGCAGCTTCGGCCCAGCCTTCGAGTAGCGCCATCATTAACGGCTGCTGTTCTTGACTGCCAGCAGCGAGCTGCCACGGTGTTTCAGCTTGTTCAATGCGATAATCAGCCCTCTCTAACGCGGCAACTAATGCCCCGTGCGCCTGCCCGCCTAGTGCATCACCTAAACCTTTATCGCGCTGCTGGTGAGCCATAAACATCGCCTGCAGCCAGCGGTCTTCGTCATCCAGCACCGGCGCGCCTTGAGGGTCAATAAAGTGCCACTCACCGGTCACGCTTAGCGCTATCAGCAGCGCCTGCTGCTGCCCGGCAATGCGAGCCACAAAAGCATCGATCCACTGCTCGGAGACCAGATCCAGCAGCGCCGATGCGGTGACGAGGTGCGCGTCGTCAAGCGGCACCTCAGCAAGCAGTTCCAACGATACGCAGTGCGTCTCAACGGCCACGGGCTGCCCTTGGCTATTGCTTAATCCGGCAGCACGCTGGCGCGCCTGGGCTAACAAAATGGCGTCGTGATCGATCAGCTTCCAGCGCTGTTGGCCATTCAGGCGCGGCGCCAGAAAGCGCATATTACTGCCCCGGCCGCAGCCAAGATCCGCTATCAGCGGCGCCGGAGTACGCGCGCTCAGCCACTCCGCGGCAAGCTCAGCCAAGGGCTGGCTACGGGAATCGACATCAGTTGCCTCCCGCAGCGTCAGCCAGTCGGACGCAAACTGGCTGCCTGGGCGCAAATTTGGAGAATCGGCGGGCGCAGTTAGCGCCGCGGTAAACTTGGCCCCCGCTTCTTGCCAGTCGCTTAACGCATCCCGGGCCTGGGCCGCTCCCTGGCGCAGTTGGTGGCGTAGTTTGTCGTCATGGCAAAAACGGCTGAGGGCATCTTGAAGCGCGTCGACGTCACCCGGTTCAACGCTCAAACCAGCGCCTGCAGGCAAGGTATCGCGAAGCGCACCACCGGTAGTGGTAATCACTGGCAGGCCGTGGGCCAGGGCTTCGGTGACCACCATGCCGTAGCCTTCATACCAAGAGGGCAGTACCAGCGCATGGGCGCTGCGATAGGCCGCTTCCAGCGTAGCGCCATCGCACTCGCCGTGAAGCCGTACGCTGTCTTGCAAGCCGTTCTGATCAATCAGTTGCTGTACACGCTGGGTAAAAGTGGCATCCCGGGCGCCACCGTAGCAGTCGCATTGCCAGTGATCGCCGCTAACGCCCGCCAATGCCTTTACCAGAATATCCTGCCCTTTGCGCGGCGTTAACGTTGCCACACATAGCAAACGTAGTAGCTCACCCGGTTCTGCTGCGGAGCTGATCGGCGCCTGGGCAACACCCGGCTCAACCACAGTGACACTGGGATTGAGTGGCATTTCATAGTGAGCCGCCAGCTCAGGTAAGCGCCGGGCGGTAAAGTGACTGGTGACGATAATCCGCGCCACGTGGGCAAGCGCGTTTAACTCGCTGCGATGAAAGCGCTGCTGATCAGCCTCATCAAGGCCCAACTCATCGCCTAAGGGGTGGTGCAGCAACGCTGTGATTTCCAGCCGCTGGGCATGTTGGGCAACCACCTCCGGCAGCGCTCCCATGGCCAGGCCATCAATCACCACCGCCGCCTGATCGGGAAGCGACGCTAGGGCCTGAGTGAGCGCTTCTGCTGCCTCGGCATCCGCATCAGGAAACGTGCCAGCCAAGCCGACGACGTCAATTTCCCATCCCTGGTCACGCAGGGCCGAGACAATTTGGGCGTCGTAAATATAGCCGCCGGTACGCTGAGCAGGGTCACCGGCAACGATAAGGTTAAACCGCTTACTCATAGAGCGCCTTCATAGCTTGCCCAGGCTACATGGGATTCATGTAGCTTGATCTCCATATGGGTAATCCCTTTGGCGGTGATGCCCATTTTGCCCTCACCAATCGCCTTGGCGAGCTGGTCAAAGATCACCTTGGCCATGAACTCGGTGGTGGTATTTTTACCCGCGAACTCGGGCACTTCATCCAAATTACAGAAGTTGTAACCTACCAGTACTGATTTTACCGTTTCGCTGGCAAGGCCGATATCGATCACCAGGCCGTCCTCATCCAGCTCGGGGCGCTGAAAAACCACATCGACAACATAGGTAGCGCCGTGGGTACGCTGGGCAGGGCCAAAGATCTCACCATTGAAACTGTGGGCGATCATAAAGTGGTCACGGACACATAAACGAAACATAGAGACTCCAAATGATAAGAAACCTCTGATTAACTATTGCGCTCGACCATACGGCGTTAAAAATCGCCTCAAAATGCTCATTTACAACCCGTAAACTCCGCTTTTTCGTTGATTTTTGCCTTGTCTGGCCTTCGCTCATTACGTTAATCAGAGGCTCCATAAGTAAATAGGTTATGAGGGGTAGCGCAGGCGGTGACAGAGCTCAACGCTACCACGGCCAAACAACTGAGGAGCAAGCGTGGGCAGTTGTGCAAAGTCGCTTTCACCGCTGATTAGCGCATCCAACCGCTCGTCTACCAGCAGGCTCAGCGCTAATTGAAGGCGGCGCTGGTAGTCCCAGCGGGGACGTAGTTTGGGTGGCAGCTGGCCTACCTGGCTGGCCTTGAGCGTCAGTCGCTGGGAGTGAAAAGCTCCGCCCAATGGGATCGCAATATCCCCCTGGCCAAACCAGCTCATTTCGATAATGCGCCCTTCGCTGCCCGCTAACGCCAGTGCTTGGCGCAAGCCGGCGGACTGGCCGCTGGCGTGGATCACGCAATCTTGGTCATGAAGGGCTTGTTCGGGAGTGCAGAAGATCACGCCCAACTGCTCGGCAAGCTGGCGACGCTCAGGGTTAATATCGACTAACTGAACGGTAACACCAGGCACCTGAGCGCACAGGTACGCTACCAGCGCACCGACGACACCGGCGCCCATAATAGTGATTCGCTCACCCAGCATCGGCTCGGCGTCCCACACGCCATTGATGGCGGTTTCCATATTGGCCGCCAAGACGGCACGTTTAGCAGGCACATTGGTGGGCACTTCCAGCACTGCCGAAGCAGGCACAATGTAGTGATCCTGGTGGGGAAACAGGCAAAAAACGGTTTTATCCAGGAGAACGCTTGGCCCCTGCTCAACGCGGCCAACGCTGCAGTAGCCATATTTGACCGGGGCAGGAAACTCACCCGACTGGAAGGGAGCCCGCATGCGCGAGAATTCGCTTTCAGGCACACGACCATTGAACACCAACGATTCGGTGCCGCGGCTGATACCACTGTATAAGGTACGTATACGCACCTCATCCTGGGCGGGAGGACTTAGTTGTTCACGCCTCATCTCGCCTTGTGCTGGGTTGGTCACCCAAAAGGCGGTGGCCCAGGTTTTTTTAGCGGCATTGGGAGCTTTGCCAACATCGTCAAGCGCCGACATGAGCGTTCCTTTTCGTTACGAGCCCACTTGATTCGGGCTCTCTTTCATTCCGTTGAATGTGGCGTGGCACCATTGCGCTGCAAGTTAGGGATAAGAGACACGCCGTGTGTCTCAGCCCCCGAGTATAATGTGTGGCCATGCATTGCATGGCCTTAGGCAGAACAGTTTTCAATGGTTCACCATCTTCAGCGTAGCGGGTGAAAAGAATATATTCGATTAACCATTTGGAACAATTGAAACTAACCCGTCTATTTCTTGATCTTATGGACAACACTACCTTCTTCTACAAGAATGGTACATATAAAAATAGTTGCATCATTTATTTCAACTGCGGATAGCGACGCCGCTTCGTGAGCCACCATGCCGCTTTTTTCCAACGCTTCTTCTTACACCCTGCCTAAGCGTCTCTATGGCGCTGCAGAACTACTGCTGGGCAGCTTGCTGCTAATTGCTGTAGGCAAAGGCTTACCACTTTTAATGGCTACTCCGGCCAATTGGTGGGTGGCCTTTGCCTTCTACACGTTTATTTCCGCTCTGGTCATCATCTTCTGGCCCCACGGCGCACTGGGTTGGGCTAACCGGGTCACGTTGGTGCGTGCGATTGTGGTTTCATTAGTGGCAGGTGCGCTCGCCGCCAATGCCTTTGTAGGGGCAATCTGGCAATGGCTGGCGATCGCGGTGATCGCCCTACTGCTGGATGGCGTTGACGGCTGGATAGCCAGACGCACCAAAAGCCACACCCGATTCGGGGCGCGCTTTGATATGGAGTTGGATGCCCTGCTGATTTTGCTACTGTGCGCAGGTTTGTTGCGGCTGGAATCACTGGGGTTTTGGGTGCTGTTGATAGGCGCAATGCGCTACCTGTTTATCGCCGCCAGTTGGCAGTTCCCGTGGCTTTCAAAGCCGCTGTTTGCAAGTTTTCGCCGTAAGGCCGTTTGTGTCTGGCAGGCGGTGGCGCTACTGCTAGCATTAACGCCACTAACCTCCCACCTTGTTGCCAGCCTGCTGGCCATTAGTGCATTGATCTCATTGCTCTATTCGTTTGGTGTTGACGTGTGGTGGCTGTATCGAAAAACACAGCGCTCCTAGCCCACTGCATCTTGTTAGCGAGCCGCTTGGCGACTCAGGGAAATAACGGTTTGGATAAGCTGTTTCCTCCTGACTATAGTCATTGTTAGGCTATCTTTTCGCCTTTCGTGTACTGGGAGACTCTTATGGATCACTCAGCAACAGTTCCCCACGGCCCTTCTGAATTCCGCCGCGCACGTGCCCTCATCACGCGATGACTTTGCTACTGTCGAGCGCTCCCCAGGGAGAGCTAAGCACTTATCCTTTTGGAGTTTAGGCTGTTTTGGGGTTGAGAAGCCACACATGCACAAGCATCAAGAGCTTTTTGATGATCGACGCGCAGCAGGGCGAAAGCTTGCTTATGTATTATCCGACGCGCGTTATGACCTAGTGCTGGCATTACCTCGTGGGGGTGTACCAGTTGCTTACGAGGTAGCGGCAGCACTTAAACTTCCGCTTGATGTGGTCATCGTGCGTAAGATTGGTGCGCCTGGGCAACCCGAGATTGGGCTAGGCGCTGTCGTCGATGGCGACCCACCTCAAGTGCTGTGGACACCGGATTTGCTGCAGATTTTTCAGCCTTCTGAAAGTTATCTGGAAGCTGAAGTACAGCGCCAACTAAGCGAGATAACCCGCCGTCGTCAGACTTATATTGGTAATCAGGCGCCCATTAACGTTAGCGAACGTCACATATTATTGGTGGATGATGGTATCGCCACCGGTGGAACAGCTAAAGCAGCCGCCAGAGCACTACGCCAAGCAGGAGCCGCTTCCGTTACCTTGGCAGTGCCTGTCGCCCCGCAGTCCACGCTGGATGAGTTGGCTACCGAGGTCGACGATTTGATCTGTTTAGCTACTCCCGAGCCATTTATTGCCGTTGGCCTTCACTATCAAGATTTTACCCAAACCAGCGATGACGAAGTGATCTCCCTATTGCAGAAGGCTCACTCTCTTTAACGCATTCTTTGATATAGATTAAAGTACAAAAAAGCCAGCTTTCATACGCAGTGAAAGCTGACTTGTTTAATTGTTGAGGATTTTATGCGGCCTTAGGCAGCCATCGCAGCACACTCATTTTGGCGCAATGTTGGCACGCTTTGGCGCACTCCTGACAATGCTTAGCATCGTGTTTGGCACACTCATTTCCACACGCTTTACAAATATCAGCACATATCCGACAGATTTCCTTGGCGTATTCACTCCCCTGGGCCATGAAGGAGGCTGCCAAGCGGCATATCTGTGCACATTGACGATCTAAACGGATGCACTCAGCCATCATTTTTACATCATCTTCTTGCAAGCAGGCAGTGGCACAAGAATCACAGTAGATCGCGCAGGTATTGCACGCTTCAATACATGGCTTATATTTTTCAAATTCCATCTTTCTACCCTCCTTGTCATCAAACGAGCACTCGGCCTACTCCTGCACAGGCGTGACAAGCCGTATGTTGAGTTCCTGAAGAACTCGTCTAATAGAGTATAACAGAGAGCTTGCAACACAAGCGCAGCAAGCGGCGTCACTTAACTCTAACACTCCAACCTCAGGCGCTGGTGCCACTCAGCAAGGCTTTCATCGGGGTATTCGTCGAAGCATTTATCTTGGAACTGCCCATTGACCTCGACCCAGTCGGCCCGACTTCCCAGCATCATGTGCGTTTTCCGGGGAGGGGTCGGCAAGTCCGTATCAATCGCCGAAGCGAAAGGGTGTACCAGCTCGGGCCATTCGGGGTCATAAACCCACAGCGACGATGCACAGTGCTTGCAGAAGTGCCGCTCTCCCGTGCTCTGCTCCCCCTTAATGAAGGCGCGGTAGACAGTAATATGCTCTTCGCCGCTAACGTTGAGCGTTTTGCTGTCGCCGCTGAGATTGATGGCATAGCCACCACCGCCCGCCGTTTTACGGCAGATTGAGCAGTAACAGCGATTAAAAGGATAGGGGTGGTTTGACTTCACACTGAACGTCACTGCCTGGCAGTGGCATGATCCTTTGAGCAGCATAGTTACCTCCGTTTGCAGCGGTTACCCAAGACAAATATCAAGGTGCGACTGCATGAACCGAGTGCGATCTTAAGTACTCTCTTAAGTTCTCTCTCAAGCTCTATCTTAATATCTTAGCTTAGCGCATAGGATCTACGTCGCTTTCAACGGGGATAATTGACGCTGTTTGTGAGTCAATGCATCAGCGTTCAGACTTTAAGGCTTGGAGCAATTCAGCCACGGCCATCTCCCCTTCGGGCTCGTCAAACGCTTGTGCCAGCGAAGCTTGTACATAGCTCAAAAAACGAATGGCGGCGGGGGGTAAGCGGCGTTGCCGTCTGACCACAAAGTGCCAACGACTTTTCAGCGGAAAGCCCTGCAACGGCAGCTCTTGGACGCCGTTGGGCGAATCTGCAACAACGTGGCGAGACAGCACCGCTAGACCCATGTTTGACGCCACCGCTAGCCGAATAGCCTCGTTACTGGCGACCTGCTGGGTAGAGCGTAGCTCAATACCCGCACTGTACAGCCAGGCTTCAAAGGTATGCCGAGTCGCAGAGCCCGGTTCGCGCAGCAGAAATCGCTCCTCTTTGAGTGCGTCCATGCTGAGACCTTCTACGCCTGCCCAGCGGCAATGCTGCGGCCCCACCACTACCAATGGATTGCTCAGAAAAGGCGCGGCTAACACATCGTCATCAATGGGCGGGTGGCTAAATACGTAGATATCATCCTCATGGCGCTCAAAACGATTGAGCATCTGCTGGCGATTACCTATCTCCACCGTGACATCTACCTGGGGGTTAGCCTGACCAAACGGCCCTAACAGCCGTGGCAGTACATATTGCGCGGTGTTCACCAAGCCGATACTGAAGTGTCCGCGCCCTCCGCTGTTGTACTCCTCCAGGTACTGACTAAACACATCAGCACGGCTAAGCAAGTCCTGGCTGAGTTGATAAAGCGCCTGACCAACCTCAGTGGGCACCAGGCGCCCTTCCTCGTGGCGCACAATCGGTTCACCGACAATTTCTCTCAGCCGCTTTAGCTGCTGAGACACCGTGGGTTGGGTCAGGTGGAGCCGATTTGCCGTGGCCGTCAGTGAGCCTGTGCGAACCACGTCGGCATAGACCTGTAGCAAGCGAAAAGTGAGTTGTCGTACTTTCATAGCCAGACCCATAGATAATCATCTATGACTATATAAATCTTATTTGTTTTCATCAATCTCTTTGGATCGCTAAAGTAACTGCTTTAAAACCCATCAAGGAGATTGTCCGTGCCGGATATTGTGGTGATGTTTTTTGTGCTAGGTGTGGTTGCCGGTGTGGTGCGCTCCGATCTCAGTATTCCCAAAGCCGCTTATGACATATTGAGCCTACTGCTGATGCTGACCATTGGCCTTAAAGGCGGCATGGCGCTGCATGGCAGTTTGAGCATATCGCTGCTGGTCGAGTTATCTGGCGTCACTCTGCTGGGGATCATCATTCCACTGCTTATCTTTCCGGTGGTTCACTATTTAGTACGGCTATCCATCGCCGACAGCGCCAGCCTTGCAGCCCACTATGGCTCCGTTAGCGCCGGTACGTTCGCCGTGGCCCTGGCGTATACTGAAGCGCATAGCCTAATAACAGGTGGGCAGGTGACGCTTTACCTGGTACTGCTCGAACTACCGGCCATCATGCTGGGCCTGTTGCTCTACCGGCGCTTCAGCCGTAAAAAGGCCGCTGACACAACGTCAGAGCCGATCAAAACTTCCGGGCTGTGGCACGAGACTCTGACCAATCGCGGTGTAATCCTGTTGGTGGGCGGTGTGCTTATTGGCTGGCTATACGGCCCAAATGCAGGTGAGTCAGTCACCGGGCTGTATACCAAAGCCTTCCATGGCATTCTGGCGCTGTTCCTGTTGGAGATGGGCTTGGTCGCGGCAGAAACACTGCGCAGCCTGCGGTGGGGGCACAGCCGTCTGATTATATTCGCGCTCGCGGCACCTATCGTGCTTTCCTGCTTTGGCCTGCTAATGGCGTACTGGCTAGGGCTACCCGCTGGATCAGCGGTTATTCTAGCCAGTCTCTCCGCCAGTGCCTCTTACATTGCCGCCCCCGTTGCTATTCGCGCCGCCATTCCAGATGCCAACATTGGCCTTGCCATGCTGGCATCTTTGGGGCTCACCTTCCCTTTTAACGTGTTAATGGGCATACCTCTCTATCATCAACTTTGGGCATGGCTGGTAGGGTGAGGTGAAGTGTCCAATGTAGCGCTATGATGGCTGACCAATGGGCCAGACAGTTTACGCAGCGCCACGTAGAACACCGGCGTGAGGAACAAGCCAAACAGGGTGACGCCGATCATGCCGGCAAACACCGCAGTTCCCAGCGCCGCCCGTACCTCGGCGCCTGCGCCGGTGGCAACTACCGAAGGCAACACCGCCGCGGTGAAAGCGATCGAGGTCATGATGATCGGCCGCAGGCGCAACCGGCAAGCTTCCAGGGCCGCTTCCACTACGCCCTTGCCCTGCAGTTCCAGCTCCCGGGCGAACTCCACGATCAGGATGGCGTTCTTACAGGCCAGGCCAATCAGCACCACCAGCCCCACCTGCACGAAGATGTTGTTGTCACCTCCGCCAAACCAGACACCAATCAGCGCCGCGAGCATCGACATGGGCACGATCAGAATCACCGCCAGCGGTAGCGTCCAGCTCTCGTAGAGGGCCGCCAACACCAGGAATACCAGCAGGATCGACAGCGGGAAGACCACTAGAGCCGCATTACCCTGGGTGGATTGCTGGTAGCTCAGGTCGGTCCACTCCAGCGCCATGCCCGGGGGCAGCACCTCTTCCGCCAGGGCGTTGATGGCATCCATCGCCTGGGCGGAAGAAAGCACGCGGGGGTCAAATTCGCCGGCCAGGTCTGCTGCTGGGTAGCCGTTGTAGCGCAGCACCGGGTCGGGCCCGAAGGTTTGCGTGATGTTCACCATCGTGCCGATAGGCACCATTTCTCCCTGGTCGTTGCGGGTGCGCAGGCGGGCGATGTCCTCCACGCTGGCCCGGAAGGGGGCGTCCGCCTGGGCGATCACCTGCCAAGTGCGGCCAAAGCGATTGAAGTCATTCACATAGGTCGATCCAAGATAGGTCTGCAGGGTGTCGAACAGCTCGGTCAAGGGCACGCCCTGGGCCTTGGCCCTCAGCCGGTCCACTTCGGCATCCAGTTGCGGCACGTTGGATTGATAACTGCTGATCGGAAAGCCCATTCCCGGCGTTTGCGAAATAGCCCCCTGGAGCTGGTTCACCGCCTGCTGCAGCGCCCCATAGCCAAGATTGCCACGATCCTCGATAAACAGCTGAAACCCCGACCCATTGCCCAGGCCCAGAATCGGCGGCGGCATGAAGGAGAAAGCAAAGCCTTCTTTCAGGCCGCCAATGCCCTGGTTGATGCGGGCGTTTATCTCCGCGGCGCTAAGGCTGCGCTCACCAAAGGCGCTGAGGGTAAGAAACGCCACACCGGTGTTGGAGGTGTTGGTGAACTGCAGCGCGTTCAGGCCGGGAAAGGCAATGGCGTGCTCCACGCCTTCGGTTTCCATGGCAATGTCCACGACGTCCTGAAGCATCTGGTCGGTTCTCTCCAGAGACGCGCCTTCCGGCAGGATGACGCCGGCAATCAGGTAAAGCTTGTCCTGCACAGGAATAAACCCCGGCGGCACCGCCTTGAACATCACCCCGGTGCCCAGCAGCAACAGCGCGTAGACCACAAACACCGCGCCGCGATGCTTCAGGGAGCGGGCCACGCCGCCCTGGTACTTGTTGGAGCTGGCGTTAAAGAAACGGTTGAAGGGTCGGAAAATCCAGCCGAACAGCGTATCGATCACGCGGGTGAGCCGATCCTTGGGCGCGTCATGGGGCTTGAGCAGCATCGCTGCCAGCGCGGGCGACAGGGTCAGGGAGTTGATGGTGGAGATCACCGTGGAGATGGCAATCGTCACCGCGAACTGGCTATAGAATTGACCGGTCACCCCCGACAGGAAGGCCATGGGAATAAACACCGCGCACAGCACCAGCCCCACGGCAATGATAGGCCCGGAGACTTCTTTCATGGCCTGATGAGCGGCGGCCTGGGGCTTCAGGCCCTCTTCGATGTTACGCTCCACGTTTTCCACCACCACGATGGCGTCGTCCACCACGATACCGATGGCCAGCACCAGCCCAAACAGGGTCAGCGTGTTGATGGAGTAGCCCAGCAGGTAAAGCGCCCCGAAGGTGCCGATCACCGAGACCGGCACCGCCAGCAGCGGGATAATGGACGCACGCCAGGTCTGCAGGAATAGCGTGACCACCAGCACTACCAGCAGCACGGCTTCCAGCAGGGTGGCGATCACTGACTTTATAGAGTCATTAACAAAGATCGTAGTGTCGTAGACCGCTTCGTACTCAACACCTTCAGGGAACTGCTCGGACAGCTCCTCCATGGTAGCGATCACCTGCTCTCGGATATCCAGCGCATTGGCACCCGGTGCCTGGAATATTCCCACACCCACCGCGTTGTTGCCGTCCAACTGCGAGCGCAGCGTATAGTCCCCGGCGCCCATTTCCAGCCGGGCCACATCCGAAAGCCTGAGTATCTCGCCGCCCTCGCCGCGCTTCAGCACGATGTCGCCAAACTCCTCTACTGTTTCCAGCCGCCCTTGGGCGTTGATCAGGGTAAGAAAGTCACTATCTTCAATGGGCTCAGCTCCCAACTGCCCGGCGGAGACCTGTACATTTTGTTCACGCATGGCCCCCACCACATCACTGGCCGTCAGGCCACGGGCAGCTATTCGATCAGGATCGAGCCACGCCCGCATGGCGTAGTCCCCACCGCCGAAGATTTGCGCGTCCCCGATCCCTTCGATCCGGGCCAGCCGGTCACGGACATTCAGTCGCACATAGTTGCGCAGGTAGAGGGTGTCGTATTCACCGCTGGGCGAGGTCAGGTGAACGACCATCAGAAACGTTGGCGACTGCTTCTGGGTGGTGACGCCTTGCCGACGCACGGCTTCCGGCAGTCGGGCTTCCGCTTGGCTGACGCGGTTCTGCACCCGAACGGCGGCCTGCTCAGCATCGGTACCAGGGCGGAAGGTGACGGTCATCTGCAGCACACCGTCAGAGCCCGCCACGGACTTGAGGTACATCATATCCTCAACGCCGTTGATGGCTTCTTCCAGTGGCGTGGCGACCGTTTCGGCGATCTCCTTCGGGTTAGCGCCGGGGTAGACCGTGCGAACGACCACTGATGGCGGCACCACGTCGGGGTACTCGCTAATGGGCAGGTTGGGTATGGAGATCAGCCCCACCGCTAGAATAATGATCGACAGCACCGCTGCAAAAATCGGTCGATCCACAAAGAAACGCGAGAAATTCATGGCGGTCTAGTCCTCCCTGGCAGCAATGGCGGGTTGGGCGTCAGCAGCCGGGGCGGCGGGCACCGTTTGGGGGCTCACTTCCATACCCGGCATGAAGACTTTTTGCACCCCGTTGACGATCACCCGGTCGCCGGCAGCAAGCCCTTCGCTGATGACCGTGCGTTCATCCACCCGGCGCCCTGTGTCGACCTGGCGACGCTGGGCGAGGTTGTTCTCATCCACCACGTAGACGTAGCGGCGATCCTGGTCGGTCAGGACCGCCTTGCCATCCACCAGCAACGCTTGGTCCAACCGCGCGACCGGCATTTCGACCCGCGCAAACTCCCCGGGCCGAATGCGGCCATCCGGGTTGTCCAGCACTGCCCTGAATTGCAGGGTGCCGGTGTTGGGGTTCAAGCGGTTGTCGATAAAGTCCAGGGTGCCTTTGTACTGGCGCTGCGGGTCGCCGCCCAGCTCGATATTCAGGTTGTTCGATGCTTCACCGGTGAGAAGTGTCTGGCTGGCAAACGCGGCCTGCTCGTCGGCCTCGAAGTAGACGTGTATCGGATCGATGCTCACCAGCGTGGTCAGAAGGCTCTGGTCGGCGCTGGCCAGGTTACCGCGAGTGACCATCGCCCGACCGACGCGGCCACTGACCGGTGCTGTAATGCGGGTGTATTCAAGGTCAAGCTCGGCGGTCTGCAACGCTGCCTCGGCGGCATCGACCATGGCACGAGCGTTACTCAGGGCCGATTGACGCTGGTCATGCACTTCCTGGGAAATGGCCTGACGCCCTAGCAACACCCGGGCACGTTCAGCTTCACTGCCAGCCTGAGCCTGCTGGCTCCTGGCCTGGGCAAGATCCGCTTGGGCGGCGTTAACACGGGCCTGGTATGGGCGTGGATCGATCAAGAACAGCAAATCTCCCTGCTCTACCAGCTCTCCCTCCTCGAAAGCGACTTCCTGGATATAGCCGCTGACTCGCGACCTTAATTCAACCGTTTCAGCCGCTTCCACCCGCCCGGTGAATGACTCACTCAACACCACTGGCTGAGCGGTCACTTCTGCCACCTCGACTTCTGGGGGTGGCGGGGGCGATGCAGAAGCCGCCTCCTCACTCTTGGCTTCGCAGCCGGTAAGCAAGGCCATCAGCAGCAGGAACAGGAATATCGCCCGGCTGCTTGCAAAGCGGGTTCTTAGAGACAGACTTCCCATGATTACTTGCTCCAGTGGCTATCGGACGCCGATAGCAGCATTCGTTATATAACGCCTCACCGCGTTGGCGGTTGGCATTTAATTAGTCGGTTCAGCACGATCCATTTCGACATTGCCCTACGGCTTCCACCGTGAGGGGGAGTCTCAGACCGGTAGCGTTCTTGAAAGACGCTCTGGTCATACGGAGGGCAGGCAAGCCCGCAGCACCAGGCTGCGGGCTTAGCGCCCATCAGACGCTACCTACAATAGGCGGTACGAGCGCGAGAGAGGTATCGTGTTCCTGCGGAAAGCTTGCCTGTTTCTGTCACGGGCAGAGAGCGGCCCAATAAGCAGGCCCAATCAAACAAACGAACGATTTTCGGACTTGCACAGCATGACGGTCAGGTGACAGCTGATGCGGGTTGTCGATTTCTACGGGGTACTTGCCTGATCCTGCAGAATCAAATGAAAAAGCCTACGATTTATAAATCGAAGGCATATACTGCGAACTAATAGGGAGGAAAGCCATTGACCACTATCTTGCCTGAGCAGATTGTCCAGCTCAGCGACAACCTATCGCAACAGTTAATCAGCGTTGCCCGTCGCTGGAGCCCACTTGAAGAGCTTCAGGATACGGCGATTGCCGAAGTGCAACTGGTGCGCGCTGACGCCCCTACCAGCTTTCACTGTGCGGTATACGAGCCGTGTCTGTGTTTTGTCATTCAAGGCAGCAAGACCGTGCTACTAGGTGACAAGGAGATCGTCTACACCGGGCCCAGCTACATGGGTAGCGCCGTTTACCTACCGGTGGTAGGCAGGATTGACCATGCCACCCCGGAAAAGCCCTACTTGGCGGTAAAAGTCTCAGTGGATCCCCAGGAGGTAGCAGGACTGATACTGGAACTGGGCGACACAGCGCCGCCCGCGGGAAATGATACTATCTGCTCCGAGACGGACTGCGGATTAAAATCGGCCCCCATGGATGCACGCATGCAGGGTGCACTTTATCGATTGTTGAGCCTGCTCGACTCCCCGGAAGACATCAAGGTGCTTTCCCCCTTAGCCCGTCGGGAGTTGATCTATCGGGCACTCATGGGTGCCATGGGGCCTCACATGCGCCGGTTTGCCGCCTCCGACTCCCAGGCTAACCGGATTGCGCGGGTCATCTATGCGCTTAAAGAGCGCTACACGCAACCGCTCAAGATCCGTGAACTGGCAGCAACCGCCAACATGAGTGAATCGACGCTTTACCATAGCTTCCGGCAAGTCACACGCATGTCGCCCCTGCAGTACCAGAAGAAACTTCGCCTGCACGAGGCCCGACGACTCATGCTGGCCGAGGGGCTCGAGGCGGCCACCGCCAGCTACCGGGTAGGTTATGAAAGCCCTTCCCACTTTAGCCGCGAATACAGCCGCATGTTCGGCGCGCCACCCCGAGCTGATGTTATTCAACTGCGGGCAGCGGGAACAGCACCGCAGACTGCATGACTTCCAGTGTAATCGGCTTCTGGTTTTCCCGATGATTCTGATAACGGCTATTTAGTCTTTTATAACTTCAAGCCACTTAATATTGAATTATTGCAACTAAATCACCAACAACAATAACGCTATAGATAACTATAAACCTTTAACCTTAAAAGCACATCACAACGTCATTAAACATGACGAACACAATAGATTCACATCTTTATCACAAGTCACACAAGTATATTAAAAGCAAACAAAATCAGCTAACACACACATTGTTAGCCAAGGCTATGTTAGTTCACTATTACAAACTTTATTTTTAAAGCTCTGTCTTGTTTGTTTAATAAATCGTGGTAGGATTCATCGCTATTGAATACCCGACTTTTACACTCAAGCATAGTATTACTACTCTGCCACTGGGTACATGTGCACGGTACTTTTCCAGCGAGCGAGTTCACACTCCATGACACCAATTACCCTGCTGTTTCTAGCCGTATCCATGTCGGCAGATGCCTTCGCCGCCTCCATCAGCAAAGGCGCCGAGCTGCAAAAGCCACGGTATCGTCACGCCATCGGGATTGGCCTGGTCTTTGGTGTGATCGAAGCCATTACCCCGGTACTCGGCTGGGTAGCGGGCAAGGCATCTCAGCAGTATGTGCAAGCCTGGGATCACTGGGTGGCCTTTACCCTGCTGACGCTTATCGGCCTTCACATGATGCATGCCGGGCTCAAAAAGGAAGACAAGATAGAGCACCGCAAACAGACGCTCTGGTTATTGGTGTTGACCGCCTCTGCTACCAGCATTGATGCCATGGCTGTGGGCGCCAGCCTCGCCTTTATCGATGCCAATATCATCGCCACCAGCCTAGCTATCGGCCTCGCTACTACGGTAATGGCCTCTATAGGCACTTTTCTGGGCAATAAGCTTGGCAAGTTCGTCGGTCACTGGGCAGAACTTATCAGCGGTATTGTGCTAATCGGAATTGGCTTAGCAGTATTGGCCGAGCACACAGCTTTTTTTAATGCTTAACCAGCAATTTATAACCTTGATCTCTTTTAAACCTGAAAGTCCTTCTTAAGCGATTGAGCTTTTACACATGAAGCTGCCGTAAAAGAAAAGCTTGAGAAAAATCTATTTACTTAACTAAAGACTAAAGCTGCGGTAGCTGGTCAGCCAAGTGGCGTAATTTATCCGGATTACGCACAACGTAAAGTGCCTGGATACGACTATCCACGACCTCCAGAGTCATAACCTGAGGTAGCCCATCGTGTTCGATCGTTAACCACCCCGGAAGCCCATTGACAATTACATGACTTACCCAGCAAGGGTTGGATGACGTCGACTTGTGGGCCAAGCCTGCAAAGAACCGGCTTATTTTATCTGCGCCGATAATGAGTCTGCGTACAGCAACTCTCTTGCCGCCTCCATCGGCATGCAGCGTCGCGCTGCCGCTCAACAAAGCCTTCAATTCGGTGACGTCGCCACTGCGTGCTGCTTCAAAGAAGCGTTGGGTCAGTTGGCTGTGCTCTCCAGCCGCCACCTGATAGCGCGGGCGTGCGGCCCGCACCTTTTTTCGAGCCCGGCTGGCAAGTTGGCGACAGCTTGTTTCACTACGTTCGAGGCTGATGGCGACCTGACCAAAATCCAGCCCGAACACATCGTGCAGTAGGAAAGCAGCCCGTTCCAAAGGCGACAGCCGCTCCAGCGCCAGCATCAGGGCGAAAGAGACATCGCTGGCTAGCGCCTCGGGGTCCACCGGAGTATCCAACGTTTCCACCAGCGGTTCAGGCAACCAGGGGCCCACATAAACCTCACGTTGTCGATGAGCGACCCTAAGGCGATCAAGACAAAGCCGGCTGGTGACAGTGGTCAGGTAGGCACGCACATCGTTCACCGAAAGGTGGTCAGTATCATGCCAGCGCAGGTAGGCATCCTGTACCACATCTTCCGCTTCGCTCACCGACCCCAGCATTCGATAGGCGATACCGGTCAGATAACGGCGCCAGTGATTAAACTGGCGCGCAGACTGTTCCGTCATGGTGATTGGCTCCCGCTACTCAAGCACGGCGGTCGCGTCCACTTCAAACAGCATGCCATCCAGCGCTAACCGCGGTACCGGCACAAGTGTTTGCGCAGGCAGCGCATCGCCAAAGGTCTCCTTCACATAGCGGGTCATAACCTCCAACATCGAAGGATCATAATTGACGACATAGGTGTTAATACGAGTAACCTGTTGCGGGCTCGCATCAAGTTCTTGCAACACAGTTCTAAGGTTGCGATAAGCTTGGGCAACTTGATCCGCAAACGACTCAGGCAGTACTCCCTGGGCATTTTCGCCTCCCTGACCGGCAATGTAGGCAACCCGGCTGCCTCCGCTGGCAACCACCGCGTGGCTATAGCCGTTAGGTGCAGGATCATAAAGTTCATCAGAATTGACGATGGTTGTTGTCACTCCACCTGCGTGAGCTGTGTTCAGCGCCATAGCGATAATTCCCCATTTAAAGCGTTTGATGATGCAACAAAACATATCACTACCCCTCAGCTCTGATCACTGACGGCTTTGGGTTTCATTCGGATGAAGCGAACGAAACCCCACACTAATGCGGTTCCAGACGTTAATCGCTCCAATCAGTAAGGTAAGGTCAACGAACTCTTTCTCGGTAAAATTCGCCACGCCCTGCTCGTAATCCTTCGTAGGAGCGCCTGTGTCGGGTAGCTTTGTCAATGCCTCGGTCCAGGCCAACGCCGCCCGTTCCCGTGGCGTATAGAGAGTGGACTCGCGCCAGGCAGACAGCAGGTAAAGGCGTGCCTCGCTCTCACCCGCTGCGCGGGCATCGCTGGTGTGCATATGCAGGCAAAATGCACAGCCATTGATCTGAGAGGCGCGTGTTTTAACTAGCTCAATCAGACTAAATTCCAGTCCACAGTGGCGAACGTACTCCTCTAGCTTAGTCATCGCGGTAATGCCCTCTGGAGAGGCTTTAAAGGCGTTCAGGCGTGTTTCCATTGTCTTGCTCCTCTGTTTTATATGGAGTGGAAAGCTATCCACCGGTCGTTCTACAGAGGTAGACGGAACAGCCTTAATGTTTGTGACATGGTGAGAAATAATTTAGAAAATAAAACGCCTGGGAGACGAGGAGTACGCCAAAGCATTGGCTAGTGGCCAGGGCATTTCGGATACTTATCGCTATCTCCCCTACCCTGTGGGCCACTCAATCACTCTCTTTTCCAACGGCTTTCACATGCCGTAGAGTAACGGCTGATATCAACGCAAGCGCCAAAAGGGTGGCGCCACTTACTGCGGCGGCCATATTCATACCTTGCGTAAACGCAGACTGGGCTTGCTCAAGTATCCCATCGGGAAGTCGTTCAGCAACTGACGTTGTTGCCCACAAGCTTTCTCCAAGGGCACGGGAGATATCGTCTGGCATCCCGTTAGGAATCGCACTGGCAATCTGCACGCGATACAACAGGGTCGCCATGCTGCCGAGAAGTGCTACGCCTAGTGCCACCCCCAACTCTTGAACCATCTCGGACATCGACGATGCAGACCCGGTTTTTTCCGGAGGTGCAGACCCTACCACCAAGTCTGTGCCCAGCGCGGCGATGGTACCCAGCCCCAGGTATACCAGTGAAAATCCGATTACGACCTGGAGTACCTGAACGGAGAGTGGGTCTACTTGAGCCAGAAAACCACAACCGATGCTTGAAAGCATAAGCGCTAAAGCAATAACAAACGCTGGCCGAATTCGGCGCGCAAAGATAGGGGCAAGGATACCGGCTAGTACCATCATCAGCGCTGGCGGCCCCATCCACAACCCAGCAATCAGCGGCGTGTAGCCCGCCACTAGCTGAAGATATTGGGTAACTAAGAGCATCATTCCCGCCACGCCCACCAGCCCTATCAGGAGTATAAAAAGGGCGGCAGTGAAGGTTTTACTGGCAAACAGTTTGAGATCAAGCAGTGGATCGAGAAGCTGCTTTTGGCGACGCACAAAGAACAGTGTTCCCACTACGCCTAGTGCGAGAGTAACCAATACCAGTGGCGTCAATCCTGCTTTAGAGAACTCCTTTATGGCATAGATACTTGGCAAAATTGCTATCAACAGCAACAGGACACTCAAAAGATCCAGACGGCCTGCCTGTGGGTTACGGTACTCCGGCAGGAGTAATGGGGCAGTTAACAACAGTATGATGACGATGGGCACGGCAATTAGGAAAGCGGCTCCCCACCAAAAGGGTGCTAACAGCAACCCACCGACCACCGGGCCTAACGCCATACCCAGTGCGAACATGGTTGCCCATATACCGATCGCCAGTGCCCGCTGGTGCAAATCAAAAAACATATTGCTAATCAGGGCCAACGTAGAAGGCATCAGGGTTGCTCCGGCAATACCCAGTGCTGCCCGCGCCACAATGAGCCACTCGGCATTGGGTGCATAAGCTGCAAACACCGACGCGACCGCAAACGCAGAGGCTCCCATCATCAGTAGCCGACGTCGGCCAATCCGATCCCCTAGCGTGCCCATAGTGATCAGAAAACCGGCGATCATGAAGCCATAGGCGTCCATAATCCACAGCGCCTGGGTACTGCTTGGCTGTAGCTCTACCGCCAGGGCTGGAAGCGCCAAGTAGAGAATAGTTACATCGAGCCCAAGCAGCATGGTGGGCAGTGCCAATACCGCAAGCCCCGCCCACTCTTTAAGGCCAGCCTTGTTATAAGGCCGTCCTCCTGCAACCGTATAGAGAGGGGTGTGAACATCACAATTGAATGACATGTAGCCTCCGACTTCATCATGGAAGCAGGCATTCTCAGACACTCAATATGGGGTTACAATATAGCCAATTATCCTATTACCAAAGGTAATAGCATGTCGAATCATAGGCTTGAACGAACACAGAGTGATCTCACCGAATTCATGCTGCGGCATCGTCGCAAATTGACGCCCGCGGACGTTGGACTTCCCACCAGCGGGCGAAGGCGTACACCGGGCCTAAGGCGAGAAGAGGTTGCGGCGCTTGCTGGGGTAGGACTGACTTGGTACACGTGGTTTGAGCAGGGCCGTGACATTAAGGTCTCCGAACGCTTCCTGCTCAATATCTCCCGTGCCCTGAAACTGGATGACGCCGAGTGCTGTCATCTTTTTCTGTTGGCACACCGCCGAGCGCCGCCAGCAGAAGCGTATCAAGAGCAGAGCATATCTCCCCGGATACGATCGCTGATGGATGATCTCTCTCGCCCTAGCTACGTCATGAATCTGCGCTGGGATGTTATTGGCTGGAATGCGCAGGCCGATAAGCTACTTCAGTTCAGCAGCCGAGAGGCGTCTGAACGCAACCTGCTAAGGATGGTATTTACCGCCCCCGATCTACGCCGACGACTTCCTGACTGGCAACTGGATGCCTCGCATATGCTGGCGCAGTTTCGTTGTGACTTAGCTGTCGCCCCTGAAGACCCGATCATGCAAACGCTGATCGACGAGCTTTGTCAGTTATCTCCAGACTTTCGGCGCTGGTGGGAAGCTTCAAGTATGGAAGGCTACCATCGAGGAATCAGCAGCCTCCTCGATACAGAGGGCGGGCATCATACTTATACCCATGAGACGCTAATCGTTGATGAGCACCGTCATCTCAAGATGGTTGTTTACTTCGACAGCTAAATCGTTCCTATGCCATCTTCTTTCACGGAATATTGAAGAGAAGACTCAACCGTCACACGGTCTCTGCTTCACGTGCCTCACTCGGCGGGTGGCCAATAATGCGTTTGAACGCGCGACTGAATGAGGCTTCGGAGTCATAGCCAAGTCGGTTCGCGGCCACGGCGATGCGCATATTGTCCCGCGCTATCCACTGTCGAGCCTGAAACATCTTTACCCGCGCCACATACTTGGCGGGAGTCACCCCTAACATCCGGCTGAACTTATCGTTAAAGCTTGAGCGCGAAGCTCCCATGACATCCGCTAACTCGGCGACTGACCAATCGCGCTCCGGCTGCGTATGGATGGCTACCAGCACCTTGCCGAGTTGTGGGCAGCGCACGGCTGCAATCCAGCCGCTAGAGTCGCTGCAGGCACACTCAATCCAAGCACGAATAATAGTGGCGGCCAGCACATCGGCCAAACGGGCAAGTATGCCGCAGGCACCGATTCGATCCAGGCTAATTTCTCGCTCCATTGCCTCCAATAAGGCAGGTACCGAGGGATCACGTTTAGCCAAATCGCTAGCGCGCATCATGTCAGGCATTATCGCAATCAGAGGGTGTAGCGGGTCGAGATTGAAGTGCATGGCGCCACAAAAAAGCACATCCGGCTCAATATCACTCTCTTTTGACTCACTGTTCACCAGATAAATATTCTCGGAGACCGGCCTACGAGCCAACGTAGCCTTATCCACTGCAGGCACGTCCTGCGAGCTGGCCATTACGTGGGACGCTCCACGGGGAAAGAGCACCGCATCGCCAGCGTTCAGGTATGTCCACTCGGTTGTCTCGGTACGCAACCAGCACCCGCCTTGCGCCACAAAATGAAAATGTGCTGCTGGCTGGGCAGGGGTTGCGACGGCCCAAGGGGGGCGCAGCAGGCAGCGCCCATACTCCACACCCTCAAGGCGCAGGCCGAACAGAATTTCAGTTAAGGTGTCGCGCATATTAATGAACTCAGTTTGGACAAATAGTCATGCCTTACGGTTTTTATATCATAGAAAAGCCAAAACCTTAATTTTACACTGCAGCTTCAACTAACACTTTAGTAGGCCTGCAATGAACAACACTACTTGCTCCGCCAGCCCGTCATTACTAACAGCAACACCCACCGCTGAACCTACCTCAGCCAATTGGATGGGCATTGTCAGCCTCGCGCTGGGGGTTTTTGGTTTGGTGACTGCCGAATTTTTACCGGCCAGCCTGCTGACGGCCATGGCAGCGGATCTCAATATCTCCGTTGGCGCCGCGGGTCAGGCGGTTACAGCTACCGCTGCGGTCGCTGCGCTAGCCGCACTAACAATCCCACTCCTGACCCGCAATTTTGATCGTAGATTTGTGCTGCTTGGTTTATCACTGCTGCTCGTCGTTTCCAACGTCCTGGCGGCAACGGCGAATAGCTTTTTTGTATTAATTATTGCTCGAGTGTTGCTGGGAATTGCCTTGGGAGGGTTCTGGTCGATGGCCGCTGCCCTGGCAATGCGTATGGTGCCCGACAATCTGTTTGCACGCGCCATGTCTATTGTTCTGACGGGCGTATCTGTCGCAACTGTTTGTGCAGCCCCTCTGGGCGCCTATATTGGTGGTCTCTGGGGGTGGCGCAGTGCGTTTATTGCCGCTAGTTGCCTTAGTCTAGTGACGCTCGTGACTCAGCTTTTCGTCATTCCTGCCATGCCGCCAAAAGATAACCCAAGCCTGCGCATTCTCGTCCAACTGCTCACACGCACGCAGGTTCGCGTTGTGCTACTAGCCGTAGTGCTGATGATTTCAGGCCATTTTGCCGGGTTTACTTATATACGACCGCTCCTTGAAGAGGTGGCGCAGCTATCCGTCAGTGCAATCTCTGCGGTACTGCTCGGCTTTGGTATTGGTGGTTTTTTTGGCAATTTCGCCGGTGCATTTATCGCAGAACGTAGCGAGCGCAACGCCATTATCTTTGGTGGGGCACTCATTATTGCGATCACCATTACGCTACTGTTCGCGGGTAGTTCGGCCAGCGTTACTGCTGTATCTATCGCACTTTGGGGATTTGCTTTCGGCGCTTTTCCCATCGGATTTCAAACCTGGATAGTTCGTGCCGCGCCGGATCAAGTTGAAGCTGCAGGGGGCTTGATAGTTGCCGCCTTTCAGGTTGCTATCGCCAGTGGCGCCATAGGCGGTGGTATATTAGTGGATTACCTCGGCGCTTTAGGTGGCCCCCTATTAGCCCTGATCACTACCAGCCTGGGAACATTGCTTGTGTTGTCATTTGGGCCACGCTCACAAAGCCCGGCCTGATAGCAAGAGAGCCGGGAGCAGTGAAACTTCCCAGCTCCTCAGTTGACTAGACCACCCAGCGGAAACGCGGTGACTCAAGCGTCACATGCCTCTTGCTGTTCCCGTTACCCACGGTTCATCACCGTTCAATATCGCACAGGAAACTCTCCAGAATGGCACGGCTTTGGGCCAGTTTGGCTGCTTTCTGGTCGGCAAACTCAATTTGTTCGTGCAAGACATTGCGTAGTTCGTCACAGGGCTCGAAGACTGGGCCCTCCCCTCTCACACACGGTAGGAATTGCTTGATGGTTGCCAGAGTCATGCCTGCTGAACCGAGCAGTTTGATCCGCTCGACAGTGCGAATCTCACCCTGCCCGTAATGACGGTACCCATTGGTGGCGCGCGTTGGATTAAGCAAACCTTCCGCTTCATAGTAGCGCAGCATGCGAATGCTTACTCCGGTGCGTTTTGCCAGCTCGCCTATTTTCATTTCACTCTATTGACTCTTACAGCGCTGTTAGGGTTTAGGGTAGTGATTCTTCACTGCAAGTTCAATCAGGAGTCACTGCTATGTCCACTAACGCCAGCAATTTTCAGGCCCATATTAATGGGCAGCCAGCCACTCTTTCAGAGCTGATACCCCTGGCCTTTGCAGGGTTTGCCCATTTCACGGCCATGCAGGTACGAGATCGAGAGATCAAAGGGCTAGATCTTCATCTTGCCCGTCTGCAGAAAGCGTCAAAAGAATTTTTTGGAAAGATGCTTCCCGAAGAGCAGCTAATCTCCTACATCAGAACAGCTATTGATGAAGGCCCGAAAGACCAGTCATTAACGGTTACTCTCTTCTCCAGCCACGGTGAATTCACCGCGGCCAGCATGGATGCAGAGCCAGACGTGCTCGTCCGTAGCAGCGCACCGGCTAATGTCCCTAAAGGGCCGTTGAGGCTGAGTAGGGTAGATCACGAGCGACCTCTGGCTTCTATCAAGCACGTTGGTGAGGCGGGCAAAACCTACTATCTACATCAAGCTCTGCGCCAGGGCTTCGACGATGCAGCCTTTGTCGACCGCCATGGGCGATTGAGCGAGGCAACCATCTGGAACCTTGCCTTCTGGGACGGTGAGACGGTTATCTGGCCACAGGCAACGATATTGCAGGGCACCATGATGGGTATTGTTCAACGCCAACTAAACCGCCTCGGTATTGCCCAGCGCCATGAGGAGATCACCATTGAGCGTCTTCAGGAACTGTCCGGTGCCGCGGTGATGAATTCATGGACACCTGGGATCGCAGTCACTGCCATTGCTACCACTGCTTTTGCAGAAATAACCCCGTTCATCAGTCTGCTTCATAAAGCCTACCAAGCTGAGCCCAACAGTGTGTTGTAGGGGGTCTTTCCATATAGCGCGGAATCTGAGACAACACCATCGATTTCCCAGCGATTTCCCAGCGTTGTCTCAGCAAGCTCTTCGGCAAAGAGCACTGCACATTGCCCCCGCCACCACAAGAGTGAACACGGCCTTTCCGTTCAAACGTTGCAATCAACAGACCAGTTGCTCGCTCAATGCTGGTAAGCGCACCTTTATTTAACAAAAGGCTTTCAAGGGCCTGCATGTAGGCTCGCTTGTATGTGTTGAATTGCCATGCCTTACTCACTCTTATAAGGGTAGATTTAGCAAACACAATGTGAAATTTAATTAATTTTAGACTTAAGCCAATCGACAAAGGCCTGCATTTTGGCGCTATGCTGCCAACTTTGGGTCGGGATGTAGTAACACAGCATTGAATCAACGCCTTGATACGACATTGGCTGCAATGTGTTAGCTTTCACAAAGTCAGAAACCAGAGTCTCTGAACAAAACACCAGCCCTTTCCCAGCAATAGCTTCATACACGCCATAGAGCTCCTGATCAAAATATCTTATTTCAAAGTTTGGAAGAGACTCCCCATTTTCCATTAACCAGCTTTCCCAAGGTGAGTCCGGTAATTTACTATTCTTCCATTTAGTCAGGTAGACAATAGGAGGCTTATCCGCTGTGATAGAGTTGATAAAAGAAGAGTCTCCATATACGTTAAAACGTTCTTTTTTCAATAAGCTTGACTCATCAACACGGGTTACGTCTCCCAAACGGATAGAGAGGGCATTAATTTTAGATGCCACCACTTCACCTGTTGATATTTCAACATCAATATTTTGATAGATTTTATTGAAATCATGTAATAACGGAATTAACACCAGGGCAGCAAAGGATGAAGTGGTATCAACATTCAGTCGTGATGCCCCTGACTTTATATTATCTAGCGCAGTCTGAATTTTCTGCAGACCTGCTGTTGTTGCCTCAGCGAGCTGGTGCCCCTCTGAAGTTAATATCACTTTCCGGTTTTTTCGGTTAAACAGCCGCACTCCCAACCTACTCTCAAGGTTGCTGATGTGGTGCGACACACCTGCTGGCGTTATCGACAGCTCCTCAGCGGCATCTTTAAAGCTCCCCAGTCGAGCTGCTGCTTCAAACACCTTAATCGCTTGCAATGAAGCCTTCACCGCCAGCCCCCCATTTTGGACTCAATCTCGTTTCTCAATAGGTAAGTTTTACTCATCTATCGAGCCAGTTTATTCATTTGTCGCAGTATTGGCAAAAAGGCAGCATAGCCACTCCACATCACTATCCGTCGAGCCCACTATGCACACATTACTTCATATAGACGCCAGCGTACGCAAGACGTCCAACCCAAACCCCGACCACAACTCAATATCAAAGCGCATTGCTATGCAGTTTGTTGATAAATGGAAGTCTGCTAAAAGTACAGATAATTACATTTATCGTGATATTGGCTTAAATCCACCAGCTTTCATTGACCAAGACTGGATAGGCGCTGTGTTTACTCCGGATGACCGAAAAAGTTCTGAGCAACGCGAAAAACTGGCTTTATCAGATCAGCTATTTAACGAGTTATCTCAAGCGGATGTCATTTTAATATCTTCACCTATGTATAACTACGGCATGCCCGCCCCTCTTAAAGCATGGTTCGATCAGGTAATGCGTATAAATAAAACATTTAGCTTTGACTTGACTCGCGGCGACCATCCTATAGAGCCACTTTTGTCTGGAAAAACACTTATTTTAGTGACCTCATGCGGAGAATTTGGGTTTGGGCCAGGAGGTGAACGTGAGCATATGAATCACCTCGGGCCACACATTAAAACATTGGGCAGATACTTGGGTGTCGAGTCATTTTATGAAATAACGTCAGAGTACCAAGAATTTGGGGACGAAAGGCATCAGGAATCAGTTGCTAATGCGCTTAAAAATGCAGGATTACTAGCGACTGATTTGGCTAGCAAAGCATAAATCCTTAAGCAGTAGTAGGGCAGTGCAATATGCGCTGCCCTGCTTAAAAGCTATTAATCTTGAACAGTAATACAGAAACTGCAACGCTAACCTGCCGTTTTAGGTGGGCTAAACGCTTTACTGTAATAGCCAGATGGATCGAAGCAGCAAACGCGGCGCTTTCCAGAAGCAAGCATGTCGCAAGCATCGAGAATCCGCTTCGCTCGAGTCTTGGACTGCTTGGCGGACGTAATCCAATGAATCCAGTCCAGGCGAGCAATCGTCGTGGTATCGCTCCAAACGGCTTGAGCTTCTGGAGACTCTGCAAGGGCATCCTGCAAATCAGCGGGCACCTCGGGTTCAGGCTCCTGCTCTACGGGCGTAATCTCAAAGGTGACATCGTCGCCACTGTTAACGCCTGCCGATTCAAGCAGCTCTTTACTTACCCGCAACCAATGGCTCAATTGGCCGTCCGGTTCAAGAGTAGCCTGGAAGGCATAAGTATTGAGAGTGCCCTCTACCGTTGTCCTGCCTCGCCGTGGGAGCTTCTCACTCACGCTTTTGGGCAGCACGACAAAAGCCCATGAATTATCGCTATCCTGCTTGGCGGGCCGAAGAAGCGTTGCTTTAAACTGAGATGTCATAGCTCTTTGTATCCTATTTTTAGTGTGGCAATTAACAGTACTCCAATCAAAAGGGACAGCCCCTCCTTCAGAACGGGCTGCCTGTGGCATGCTGCTGCATAGCTCAAGGCCCCTAATCCTGATTATAGTCAGAGTGAGGCCCTATATTCAGACGCGATTTATTGATACTCCACCATCTGCCAATAGTGCCGTTCCGGTCGTAAAGCTGGACGCATCTGAAGCCAGGTAGAGTGCGGATTGAGCAATCTCTTCAGGCTTTGCCGTCCGCTTCATTGCATGTAGGTTGGCTACGAACGCTAATGCTTCGGGAGTGTTGGCAAACTCCCTGGCTGCAGCAGTATCCGTGCCTCCCGGTAGTAGCGCATTCACTCGAATGTTATCAGAGCCATATTCACAAGCGAGTACTTGCGTCAGCCCGATTAATCCCGCTTTACTGGCCGCATAAGCAGCCATGCCTGGCATTCCAGCGCTATAGCCAACAAATGTTGAAGTGAAAATTAACGAACCACCGCCACTCGTTAGCATGGCCGGCAGTTGATACTTAGCTGCCAGAAAAGCGCTCGTTAAATTGGTCGTGATCACCTGATTCCAATCGGCCAACGACATCTCGGGCACCGGCCCCATCGCACCTAAAATGCCTGCGTTGTTAAATGCCGCGTCCAATTGACCAAACCTCGCGAGCGTCTCGTCAACGAGCTTTCTGGCGAAATCCTCATCACCTACGTCGCCAGCAACCGCTAACGCTTGGCCACCCTCCTCTTTTATTGCGCTGACCAGCACCTCCAGCTCTGACTCTCTTCTGGCCGCTACCACGACAGTAGCTCCCTCCCTAGCGAAAAGCCGGGCAGTCGCTCTACCAATACCTGCGCTGGCACCAGTAACAATGGCAACTTTATTTTCGAGTGCACCCATCTTTATGACCTCCATCACTGTTCAGAAAAAGGGGAAATTCCCCCACCAACAGCGAAGATCATAAGAAGCCTTTTACCTGGCGCCGACCCGAAACTTGCTACATTGCGCAGGTACTAAAATGCTGAGCATACCTGTGGCCTTTTCAGGGCACGGCGTAGCTGACCCGCCTGCTGATTCCCGACGAGCCGGGCTTCAACCTGTACTGTTCGAGCTTAAGGGAGTAGGGTAGCCCTCCGGATCGACTCCCCCAGCGCTTTGTTGCGATTCACTGTGGAAGTCCATCTGCCTCCCTATTTAAGGCGTTTCCAGCGCCTGACACTTGCACGACCTGATCGCCAACCGCGATATCATCTCGCTACAGACATACCTAGAAAGATGTTCTGTTTTTTGCTTACGTCCTGTCGCGGCCACTCCTTCAAGGGAACTGTGGTTGCTATTTAGGATGCTAGGGCTGCAAAGCCTATGGGTATTCAATGAACGAAGAAAGTTTCTATCAATTCTCGACCGTGACTGTGCTCGCCTTGTTGGCGTTTTTTTACGGCGGCACTTACCTGCTGACCTTGCTGATCAAGAAGAAAAAGGAAAATACTGACGCCTTTATGGTGTCTAATCACCAGATCGGCTTTGGCCTTGGCGCTGCCAGCATGACCGCCACCTGGATCTGGGCAGCCTCGTTCTACGGCGCCGCCACCTCGGGTTATACCTATGGCATTTCCGGCCCTTTACATTACGGGCTGTGGGGCGCGCTGATGATTCTGTTTATCTACCCCTTTGGCCGACGTTTTCGCAAACTGGCGCCCAATGCGCACACCCTGGGTGAGCTTATCCATGCCCGCCATGGTTCTTCCAGCCAGCTGATTCTTGCCTCCTCCAACATCCTGGGCAGCATCATCAGCCTGATGGTCAACTTCACCGCTTCCGGCGCGCTGGTTTCGGTGCTTTCGCCCCTCTCTTTCCAGGCCGGTGTGGTTATTGCTGGGGTCGGGGTGCTCTCCTATACGCTGTGGTCAGGCTTCCGCGCCTCAGTGCTGACGGACTTTGCCCAACTGATGGCGATGATGGCCGTGGCCATCCTGATTATTCCAGCGGTAATGTTTGCTCTCGGCGGCCCGGAAACGCTGTCAGACGGCATGAGTCTTCTTACGCCAGAACAAGCCAACCTGTTCTCGATGGACGCGATCCTCAATCAAGGTGCGCCCTTCTTTGTAGCGGTGCTGGCATACGCCATTGGCAACCAGACCATTTCCCAGCGCCTATTCGCCGTGCGTGAAGATCATATCAAACCGACCTTTATCACCGCGACCATTGGTTATGGTGCCATTGTCATTGGTCTTGGCATGATCGGCTTGATGGCATTGATGACCGGCATGGAGCCGATCGATGGCGACATGAACAATCTGATTCCGCAGATGGTTTCAATGTACCTCTCACCGGTGTTTATCGGGTTGTTCTTTATTCTGGTGATCGGTTCGCTCTCCTCCACTGCTGACTCGGATCTTTCCGCCATGTCGGCGATTTTGATGGCCGATGTCTACGGTAAAAACATTGCCAAAAACAAGCCCGACCCGACCAAGATGCTGTTTATTGGCCGGTTAACCATGATCGTCGCGACGCTGATCGGGGTGGTTCTTGCCAGCTTCTCGATGGACATTCTGATCATGCTGGTCTTCGTTGGTGCGCTGTGGGGTGCAATTGTGTTCCCGGTCATCGCCAGTTGCTTCTGGGATCGAGTCACCAACAAGGCCTTCACCTCCGCTGTCATCGCGGGCTTGGTGATGTTCTGTGTCGCACGATTCGAGCTAGTACCGATGATTGGCGTCACTGCGGGGCTGTTTGAACTACTCGCCGCCGTCGGCGGTGGTGTGGTGCTCGGTCTGATGGCCTTCGGCTTCTGTGGGCGCAGAATTGGTTTGGTTTTCGGCACACTCTGCGCCATTGTGCTGGCCTACTTCTGCGTCGGATTCCTGCGGGACTACACCGTGCTGCTGGCTTCCTTAATGGCTTACGGCGTCAGCACCATCTTCTGCATCGCGGTCAGCCTGATGAGTTCCAGTAAGTTCGACTTCTCGCAGATCGATCAGAAAGTGATCAACTACGACCCGACCAAACCTGCGACGCAAGGCTAAGTCCAGCGCCACGCTAGATTCATCACTTCATCCGCTGGTGCGCCAAGCGCACCAGCCAGACAATAGGAAAGCGCATGCAAACCTTTATCTTGGCGTTATATGTACTGATCTGGCCGTTGATCTCACTTGTCATCTTCGCGGTGATTGGCATCGCCACCGTCAAAGACATTCGCATTGCACGACGTGATAAGCGTGAACTGGTGTGATGTAGCTCTTCATCGATGAACAGTAACAGTGGTTAAGGAAAATAGAGGCAAGGAAAAGAGATGCGGCAAAGGATTGCCGTGGTTTGTAACCCTACATCAAGCTCCAAAATGCATCGACCAGCGGGTTTTTTAAGTTTTTCTTTAACGTAAACAAGCCAATATCGTAGGGTTCCAGCTCAGGCTTCACATCAAGCACCCGAATACGATCCTTCAATGGGCTGTTATCGAGCACAATTTTTGGCACTACGCCAATGCCGAAGCCCAAGCTCACCATACTTACAATCGCCTCATTGCCCGTGACCTGTGCATAAATGCGCGGGGCAATATCGCGTTGGCGAAACCATTCGTCCACACGAGTTCTTGAGACACCGCTTTCAGATAAAATCATCGGGATATTCGCCCACTCTCCGGGTGCGGTTGGCGAGGTCGTGGGAATATTTGGCACTTGCTGCTCAAGTGGTGCGATAAATAACAAAGGCGATGTGGCAATGGGCTTGAATGCTAACCCGCGAGGTAAGTTTGCGGGGCGTGCCGCGATGCTGAGGTCTTCTTTACCGTCCAGAACATGCGCAATCGCGTGTTCTGGATCCCCCGTGCGCAGCTTTATTTCAATCGCAGGATAGGCGATACGAAAGCGACGCAGCAGCTCGTACAGAAAACTGTAGCTCGCGGTGACTGAACCGTACAAGCTGATTTCACCGCTTAATTGATCAGAGTTGTCAGTTAACTCATGGCGGATCAAGTTCCACTGGCTGCTGGTATCGCGCGCGTATTTAAGAAATTTCTGGCCTTCCTGAGTCAATGCCACGGTTCGATTGTCGCGATTAAACAGCGGTACACCCAGCTCGTCTTCTAAATGACGAATGTTGCGCGACAGCGCAGAAATGCTGATATGACACTCATCGCTGGCGCGTCCAAAATGCAGCGTTTCTGCCAGGGCAAGGAATTGTTTTAAAAGTTTAATATTCATAATAAGACCGACGCTCCGCGACTGCGCTTGTGGCGATGTCCGAATACTAACCGACAGTTGCGAAAAATGGGACGTGTTATTGCAAATATATCAATTTAAGAAAGAGTCACTCTTCTATACATTACCTCTCATCACATGCTCTTACCGACATGGCGCTAGCGTTTCCCCCTAGCGACGGTGTCACCTTTTTAATATCGGTGTACCTTACACCGACACATTGATCATAAAATTAGGATGCTAACGATGGCTAACTATTTCAATACGTTACCGCTACGCGAGCAATTGGCTCAGCTAGCGCAATGCCGCTTCATGCACACCGCTGAGTTTGCTGATGGCGTCGAAGCGCTAAAAGGCAAAAAAATGGTGGTTATCGGCTGTGGCGCACAAGGCCTTAACCAAGGTTTGAACCTACGTGACAGCGGCCTAGATGTTTCTTATGCACTGCGTCCTGAAGCCATTGAGCAAAAGCGCCAGTCCTGGAAAAACGCCACTGAAAACGGTTTTGTGGTAGGAACTTACGAAGAGTTGATCCCCACCGCAGACGTTGTTTTGAACCTCACCCCTGATAAGCAGCACACTTCAGTAGTGAACACAGTGATGCCGCTGATGAAGGAAGGCGCCTGCCTGTCTTACTCTCACGGTTTCAACATCGTAGAAGAAGGCATGAAAATTCGCGACGACTTAACCGTCATCATGGTGGCACCGAAGTGCCCTGGCTCTGAAGTTCGCGCTGAATACGTGCGTGGTTTCGGTGTTCCCACCTTGATCGCTGTTCACGAAGACAATGACCCCAAAGGCGAAGGCCTTGCGCTCGCCAAAGCTTACGCTGTAGGTACTGGCGGCCATAAAGCGGGCGTGCTGATGTCCTCTTTCATCGCGGAAGTGAAATCCGATCTGATGGGCGAGCAAACGATCCTTTGCGGCATGCTGCAAACGGGCTCCCTGCTTTGCTTCGACAAGATGGTCGAAGAAGGTATCGACCCGGGTTACGCCTCTAAGCTGATCCAGTACGGCTGGGAAACAGTCACCGAAGCGCTGAAGTACGGCGGTGTGACAAATATGCTAGATCGTCTTTCTAACCCAGCGAAGATCAAAGCGTTCGATCTTTCTGAAGAGTTAAAAGACATCATGCGTCCGCTGTACAACAAGCACCAAGACGACATCATGAGTGGCCACTTCTCTAAAACGATGATGGAAGACTGGGCGAACGATGATGCGAACCTTCTAAAATGGCGTGCAGAAACGGCTGAGACGAATTTCGAGAAAACACCCGCTGGCGATGTAGAAATCTCTGAGCAAGAGTTCTTCGACAACGGCATTTTGATGGTCGCTATGGTGAAAGCCGGTGTTGAGCTTGCTTTCGAAACCATGACAGCGGCGGGCATCATCGCTGAATCGGCTTACTACGAGTCGCTACACGAAACGCCGCTCATCGCGAACACCATCGCGCGTAAGAAATTGTACGAAATGAACGCGACTATCTCTGATACGGCGGAATACGGTTGCTACCTCTACAACCACGCCTGTGTGCCGCTGTTGGCAGACTTTATGAAAGGCATCAAATCCGACGTGATCGGTAAAGGGCTTTCGCTAGACGACAACGGCGTTGATAACGCACGCCTGATCGAAGTTAACACTGCCCTTCGTTCACACCCCGTAGAAGCCGTTGGCTCGGTTCTTCGTGGCTACATGGCTGACATGAAAAAAATCGTTTAATCGCCTGATTAAACGATAGACGTTCAGGTCATCAAAACCTAAGCCGTCAAAAAAAGCCGAGATATCATCACGATATGCTCGGCTTTTTTGGTTCCCCGAACAGCGTAAGGAAGAGAGTAATGGATTCGTTAACCCGCCTAGACGATATTCACCAAAACCATATCCGCCTAACAAAAGCGACGGTTAGCTTTGATGATCGTTTCACACTAAGCGAGATTGATTGGACCATTACGCCAGAACAGCATTGGGTTATCACTGGCCCCAATGGCGCAGGTAAATCCGCCCTTGCTGCTGCGCTCGCGGGCATTGGTGACATCCAGAGCGGAAGCATTCAAGGCCTTCCCAACAACGTGGAAATCGTCTCTTTTGAAGCCCAGGCAGAGCTCATCGCCCAAGAGTTGAAAAAAGACGACGCCGACATTATGGACGTCATTTCACTCGGTACTCCCGTCAGTGAAATGATTTTCGACCACTGCCAAGACACTGAACTTGCCCAATCCTTGGTCGAGAAATTTGGCCTAGGGAAACTGCTCGATCGCGCGTTTCGTAAACTTTCCACCGGTGAAACCCGCAAAGTCATGCTGATTCGCGCGCTGGCCAACAAGCCTGATTTACTTATTTTAGACGAACCATTCGATGGCTTGGATGTCGATACCCTCGCCATGCTGCAAGCACATCTAGCCTCTATCATCGACACCGTTCCCATGGTCATGGTATTGAATCGCTTTGATGAAATGCCGGACTTCATCACCCATGTGGCCTATCTAGACAAAGAGCGTGGGGATAAACAGAGTGGCGACAAAGGCCGCTTGAAGCTCACGGTAGACCGTCAAGATGACGCCGCCTTTAATGAGCTCTACCAATTACTGCATTTGAAAACCACCGACCTAAGCGTGCCGGAGGCCGACCCCACCAATAAGCTACCCGCTCTCGACCCGAGCCAGCCATTAGTAAAACTAACGCAAGCGACCATCCAATACGGCGACACCGTGATTGTCGATAAGCTCGATTGGACGATAGAACGGGGCCAGCATTGGCAACTGAGCGGCCCTAACGGTAGCGGCAAAACCTGCGTTTTATCGTTGATCACCGGCGATCATCCGCAGTGCTATACCAACGATATTTTCGTGTTTGGTTTCCAGCGCGGTAACGGCGAAAGCATCTGGCAGATTAAACAGTTTATCGGCTATGTATCCACTAACCTGCAGTGGGAATACCGGGTTAGCACCAGCTGCAAAAACGTGATTATTTCCGGTTTCTACGACAGCATCGGCATGTACACCAAGCCCACTGACAGCCAGAAAAAAATTGCCGACCAATGGCTCGAACTACTCGGCATGCAAGACCGCGCCGACCAGCCGTTTAACAAACTCTCGTACGGCGACCAGCGCCTGCTACTCATTGCCCGCGCCATGGTCAAACATCCGCCCCTGTTGATTCTAGATGAACCTTGCCTTGGCCTGGACGACATAAACCGCCAACTCGTCCTCGCCCTGATCGAGAAAATCTGCCAGGGCTCAGAAACCACCGTGCTCTACGTCAACCACCACGCGGAAGATCAGATAACAGGCATAGAGCATTATTTAGGGCTGGAGAAAAATAACTAATTTTTCAAATAGTTAAGATCATTAACTATACTGAAAAATGGCCAGCCAGCTAGTCTTTTTTGTCTATCGTTACCTCAATCGATTTGCTATCGCCAGCAAACCATTTCTGAACATACAGAGTGCCCACGATAGGCGCCGTTCCTTCATCAGGCACTTCTTTATAGCGAACGCTGTTTTTGGTTTCTTTCTCGTATTCAAACATAACTACTTTCTTCGACATGAAACATATCCAGTAAATAATAATTAGGACTTGGGCGACTAATATCGCTCAACAGGCTTGTTAGGTTTTGGAATTAATCAGTCTCAAAGCGAACGGTTACTTTCGATCCGCACACCTGAGCGACGCAACGCGCATAGCCTTCAAGAGATCATCGACCTTGTGATGATATAGATCAAGGTCTACGTTGGATGGAGGCGCAGCCTGTTGCCGTGCCTTCACGCATCACACGGAGGTGAATATTGTTAGCAAGCTCAGGATCCACGCCCAGTCGCAGACACTGCCCGGTAGCAAGGCCGCCTTCGTCAGCGGCCAAACGATCCACCCCAACGGTGGCACCATCGTCAATGGCTGAGGCGAGCGCCCTCTTGATCACATAAAGATATGGATGCAATGAACCACGGCACAAAGCCCCATGACACCGATCAAAAGCCCCAGCGCTGGCTCGATAGCGCCACCCACCACTTCTGGCTGACCCGCGAAGGGCTCGCGCTGTTTGAGTTCCACCGCCAGGCGCGTCTGGACTCCGGCGGCTTCGCACCGCTCGATGGTGACGGGCGCATACCCGACGACGCCGTGGCCGACACCATGCTTACCGCGCGCATGGCGCATAGTTGTGCCTTAGCAGCGCTACAGGGCGTGCCGGGCGCTGCCGCGCTGGCCGAGCATGCTATTCGCGCGTTGGAAGGTAAGCTGCACGACGAGCAACACGGCGGCTGGTTCGGCGCCGACTCCGCCACCAGCGACGACCGCACCAAGCAGTGCTATATCCATCACTTCGTCGCCCTCGGTGCCGCCACTGCGACCCACGCCGACATTCCCGGCGCGGCTGCTCTGCTCGAAGAGGCCATTGGTGTGATCGACTCCCGCTTCTGGTCGATGGATGAGCAAGCTTTCGTCGAGAGTTTCAGCCAGGACTGGAGCGAACTGAGCGACTAACGCGGCGGTAACAGCAACATGCACGGCGTAGAGCTGTGCTTGGCGCTAGCCGATGTGCGCGACGAACCGCTGTGGCTTGATCGGGCGCTGGCCATCGTCGAACGACTGATTCACCGCCACGCGGCTCCCCGGGAATACCGCATCCTCGAGCATTTTCACGGCGACTGGTCGGAGTGGCCGGAACACAACGCCGACCGCCCTGACGACGGCTTCTCCCCCTATGGCGCTACGCCGGGGCACGGCTTTGAGTGGTCGCGTTTGATGCTGCACCTGGAAGCATCGCTGCAATCCCGCGGCCGAACGGTTCCTGCTTGGCTGTTCACCGACGCTGCGGCGCTATTTGACGCCAGCCTGCGCGACGGCTGGAATACCGACGGCGCCCCGGGGCTGGTATATACCGTCGATTGGGAGGGTAACCCGCACTCCCTGCGGCGACGCCACTGGACCCACGCCGAGGCGGCGGGCGCGGCGGGCGCGTTCCTACAGCGCACCGACGAGGCCCACTACGAGCACTGGTATCGGCAACTCTGGGATGCGATCGACACCCTCTTTATCGATCGTAAACGGGGCGGCTGGTACCAGGAGCTCAGCGGTGAGTTGCAGATCGACCCCGTCGAAGGCGACGTCAAACCCGATCTCTACCATGCCTACCAGTCCACGTTGCTGCCACGGTTGCCCTTAGCCCCCAACCTAGCGTTAACCGTCCACCGGTTGTAACTGGTTGTAATAAATAGTGCAACGTTCACCCGAGGTGGTCACCCTTCAGTCACCGTGCCTGTCGTGGGCCCGGCTTTTTCAGTTTATTTCAGTCATACCAGTGGTGGATTACGCTCAGCGAACTGGCCGTTCCAATAGGGATAATAGGGGTAAGGCGGAGTTACCGCGCTCGCCACGTCTAATCGTGCAACCTGAGACTCATCAAGGCGCCAGCCAACCGCACCGAGATTCTGCCGTAACTGGTTTTCGTCCCGGGCACCTATCAAAACCGATGATACCGTCGGACGGCGCAGCAACCAGTTAATCGCTACCTGGGGCACGCTCTTGCCGACTTCGTCAGCGATCTCGAATAGCACGTCCAGTACCCGGTACAGTCTTTCATTCGGCACAGGTGGCGCGAATCCTTCGGTCTCGTGAAGACGGCTCCCGGCGGGCAGTGGTTGGCCGCGACGAATCTTACCGGTCAGGCGGCCCCAGCCCAGCGGGCTCCACACCAGAGCACCCAGGCCTTGATCCTGCCCCAACGGCATCAGCTCCCACTCGTAATCTCTGCCCACCAGGGAGTAATACGTCTGGTTCGCCACGAAGCGCGCATAGCCATAACGCTCGGCAACGCTCTGGGACTTCATCAACTGCCAACCAGAGAAATTGGACGCTCCCAGGTAGCGCACCTTGCCAGCCCGCACCAGATCATCCAGTGCGGACATCACCTCCTCCACCGGGGTCATGGCATCGAAGTGATGTAGTTGCAGCACATCGATATAATCGGTTCCCAGCCTTTTTAGTGCGCGCTCGGTGGCGCGGATCAAGTGGTGTCGAGAGCTGCCTACGTCATTGGCGTCATCCCCGCTGCGTAGTGACAGTTTCGTGGACACGATCACCCGGTCACGACGGCCTTTGATCGCCGCACCAAGGATCGCTTCCGATGCACCATCGGAATAAACATCTGCGGAGTCGAACAGATTGACCCCAGCGTCCAGACATATATCGATCAGCCGCTTCGCTTGCTCAACATCGGTATTGCCCCAGGCACTGAACAGCGGCCCCTTGCCACCGAAGGTGCCGGCCCCGAAACCCAATGCAGGCACCTTGAAACCAGATCGCCCTAGATAACGATATTCCATCACACTCACTCCTGTTCGCAGTAAATTGCCGAGGCGGGTTCAATGGACTCGCCATGCTCACGTTTGATTGCCCAAACGGCCACCGCCAGTCCGGTAAGAGCAACCAGTGCGGCGGCGCCAGGCACGGCGGTAAAGCTGCCGCTGCGCTCGATCACCACACCGCCCAAGCCCGCACCAATGGCATTGCCCAGATTGAACGCACCGATATTGAAACTGGACGCCAGGCTGGCCGCGCCTTCCGCCCGGTTAAGTACCCACAGCTGTAAGGGCGCCACCGTAGCGAAACCGGCCATGCCCAGCAGGCCGACGAAGACCACCGTTGTCCACTGATAGCCGAGCGCAAAAGGAAACAGGCCCAGCACCGCCGCCAGCACTGCCAATGTGATAATCAGGGCCGGTGCCAGCCCCCGATCCGCGAGACGCCCGCCGAGCAGGTTACCGACGATCATGCCAACGCCGAATACCAGCAGAATCAGCGACACCGCATCCTGGGAGAAACCGGCGATGCCGGTCAGCATCGGCTGGATGTAGGTAAACACGGTGAACACCCCGGCGATGCCAAGCGCTGTCATCAGCAACCCCAGCAACACCGTGGGTCGACCGATCGACGCCAGACTCTTTTGCCAACCCAATACCTCTCCGTCACCGCTGTCGCGAGGCACCATGAGGGCGATCACCAGGGTCGCCAGTACGCCCACACCGGTGATTGCCCAGAAGGTGGTGCGCCAGCCATATTCGTGCCCCAGCCAAGCGCCAGCGGGCACGCCCAGCAGCGTCGCCACGGTCAAGCCGGTGAACATCGTGGCGATGGCACTGGCCCGTTTGTCCGGCGCCACCAGGCCAGTGGCGACCACCGAACCGACGCCGAAAAAAGTGCCGTGTGCTAGGGAGGTCACCACCCGGGCAACCATCAGCATCGAGTAGTTCGGAGCCAGCGCACAGGCCAGGTTGCCGAGGGTAAAAATAACCATCAACGCCACCAGCACCTTCTTGCGAGGCCAGCGGGCACTGGCAATGGTGAGCAACGGCGCGCCCACGAACACACCCAAGGCATATCCGGAGATCAGCAGGCCCGCTTGGCGGATACTTACATCCAGATCGGCGGCCACTTGCTCCAGCACCCCCATGATCACGAACTCGGTGGTGCCGATGCCGAAGGCACCAATGGTCAAAGCGTAGAGCGCCCAGGGGATCGGGCGCGAAGAGGTTGAAGCCATCATCAAAACGTCCATCAGGGAATGATGAGACGAATGCTAGACCTGCATCACCCTCCTTGATACCTTTAGGATCTTTAATGACTTTCAATATTTTATTGACAATGAGGCCATCATGGATCGTCTAAGCGACATCGCTCTCTTTCTGCGCGTGGTGGATCTGGGTACGATCAGCGCCGCCGCCCGCAGCCTTGACCTCTCGGTGGCCGTGGCCAGCCAACGTCTGCAGCGGTTGGAAAAGGGCCTCAATGTACGACTACTGCACCGCACAACCCGACGCCTTCACCCCACCCCCGAGGGGTTGGCGCTGGCGGAACAGGGCCGCGATCTAGTGGAGGGGCTGGAAGCACTCACCCAGGATCTACGCAGCAGCGCCGACAACGTCACCGGCACCCTGCGCGTCACCCTACCCCACTCCTTCGGGCGTCAGTACATTTCACCGCTGTTGCCCGAGTTCCTTAACCGTTATCCCCGGCTGGACCTGTGTGTCGGCCTGACTGACCAAGTAGTGGATCTGGTGGGCGAGGGCTACGATCTGGGCATTCGCATCGGCATTCTGGAAGATTCCAGTTTGGTGGCGCGACGCCTGGCCGACGACGAGCGGGTACTGTGCGCCTCTCCCGACTACCTGAAACGCCACGGCACCCCACAACACCCCGGCGACCTGGCCGATCACCAATGCCTGGTACTTTCCAGCAGTCGGCGTCGGCAGGACATCTGGCATCTCACCGACAAACAAGGGCAAAGCGAGGCGGTACAGGTAGGCGGCCGCATACGCAGCAATCAGGGTGAAATGCTCACCGAGGCGGTACTCGGCGGCCTGGGCATCGCACAGCACTCGGTGTGGCACATCCACGAATACCTGCACAGCGGTCAATTGAGCGTGGTATTGCCGGATTACCGGTTAACGGAAACCAGCATCTACGCGGTGATGCCCCAGCGCCAGTTGGTGCCACCTCGGGTGCGGGCGTTTGTGGCGTTTCTGGGAGAGCGGCTCGCTGAACATCCTGTCTGGGCGTTGCGGCGGGAAGATCAGTAAGTGTCAATTGCATCTAGATCGAGATGGATCCATCGATGTGAGCCGACCAGTGCTTTTCACCAATCTTGCCTATCAAAAAGTTTTCACCCAGCGGTCGTCCTGTTTAACGCTACGAAACTGGAAAACCATGCTTTCGAGCGGCCCAGACAGCCAACAGAGTTGCCGTCAGTAACACCAAGAGCGCGGGCGGGAAAGCACCAGCACCAAAGCGATCCAAAAGCACGCCGCCGATGACACCACCGCCAGCGATAGCCAAGTTCCAGACAGTAACCAGCATCGATTGCGCAACGTCTGCCGCTTCTCCAGCCGCCTTGGCGAGAGCTGTTTGGAACAGCGTGGCAGCTCCCCCAAATGCGAGTCCCCAGGCGCCGACAGCTACATAAATGGCAACAGGCATATCACCTGCGATACCAAGCATCAGTGCCGCTACCCCGAACAGGGAGGTGCTGGCGAGCGTCATTACACGAAGATAGCGATCAATCAACACGCCAATGACCCAAATGCCGACCAACGCAGCAATACCGAATACCAGCAAGACCAGATCGGTTCGCTCAGCCAGATTAGCATCAGCCAAAAAAGGAGCGATATAGGTGTAAAGGATGTTATGCGCGAGCACGAAGGCCAGTACTACAAATAGCACCGGACGAATACCTGGAAGGGTGAATACCTGCCTAAGCGTTAGCCGCTTACCAACGGATTGACCCGCGAAGTCAGGCACCTTTATATGAACCCACACGATCAGGATCAGCGCCATAAGCGTCATTATTCCAAAGCAAGCGCGCCACCCCATCAGTGTGCCTAGAAACGTGCCAGCCGGGACACCCAAAGAGAGTGCCAATGGTGTTTCCACCATCGCAATAGCAATAGCGCGCCCTTTTAAATGCTCTGGCACCATTCGAGCGGCATAGCCTGCCAATAGAGCCCACAATAGGCCTGCTGCTACACCAGCGAGAAATCGGGCCATCATCGTCAAGATATAGCTCGTTGAAAGCGTCGTGATCGTATTGGCGATAGCAAAGCCCACGATAGCGGCCAGCAATAAGGGCCTACGCCGCACCCCCTGCGTGGCTGCCATCAATGGAATAGCGGCTACTAAGGAGCCGATGGCATAGAGGGTAACAAGTTGTCCCGCAAGAGATTCTGAAACCTCCAGTCCTGCTCCGATCTGGGGCAACAGGCCCGCTGGCAAAGCCTCGGTCAAGATAGTCACGAAACCCGCTAATGCAAGTGCGAGCAAAGCCGTAATGGGCAGTCGATCCGATTGTTCGGTTTCGCTTCTCTCCCGATCTAAGTTACTCATTTCCGATGTAGACATCATTATTGCCCCGTCTAAAGCGAAGGTTCAGGTGCTAAAGCACGCTTACCTGCCGCATGTGAGAATAGGCACTCACATTAGGCATATTGAGCAATTAGGAGAATAATGCTAATTTTCCGAATATATCGGAACAAAATTCCTTAATGGAAAAATATGGATGTATTAAGCGGCATTGAGTACTTCGTACAGGCGGCTGAAACCCGTAGCTTCTCTGCAGCTGGGCGAAACCTGGGCGTGTCTTCTTCAGCAGTAGGAAAAAGCGTAGCCCGACTGGAAGCTCGCCTGGGTGTTCGTTTACTTCATCGAAGCACTCGCAGTATCACGTTGACGGCGGAGGGAGTACTCTTTCTTGAGCGCTGCCGTCGTATATTAAGCGAGGTGGAAGCAGCAGAACTGGAGTTGTCAGAGATACATACGGAGCCCAAGGGCAAACTTCGGGTGAGTTTTCCACTCGTTGGGCAGCTTGTGATGCCAGTGCTGACTTCCTTTATGCATCGTTATCCTTTGATCGAGCTAGATGTGGATTTTTCAGACCGGATGGTAGATGTAATCGAGGAAGGGTTCGATGCCGTTATTCGCACCGGAGAGCCAGCAGATTCTCGTTTGATGTCACGCCCACTTGGGAACTATAGCCTGGTGCTTGTGGCCTCACCGGAGTATCTATCCAAGCACGGTCACCCACAAACACCCGCTGACTTGGTCGATCATGCTTGTTTGCAGCACAAGTTTCCCAGTACCGGTAAATATGAGGCTTGGCCGCTTCGGGCAGTTGGCAACGAAACAACTCCCACGCTAAATACAGCCATGGTGTGCAACACCTCTGAAGCGTTAATCGCAGTGGCCCGTGCAGGACTGGGCATCGCGTGCCTACCGGACTTTATGGTGAGAGAAGCTATCAGCAAGGGAGAGCTGGTTACTGTCCTGAATGAGCATATCGAGCATCAAGGAACATTTCGCATGCTATGGCCCTCCAGCAAACACTTGGCCCCCAAGCTACGGGTATTTATTGATTTTATGGTTGAAGAGCTTTTTAAGGCTTAGCTTTTTCGGTTCCTTATAAGATTGCAAACCGAGGTGATCAGACTGAAGCAGAACGGCCTTTGAAACGCATGCACAATCTGCAAAAAAACGCCTCACTTCAATGGTTGTTTAGCTCACATATGAGTTTCAGCCGTCATACTCGTCGTGGCGGCGGTTCCACACATACGGCTTCGTCTGTGGCCAACCTTCCGGTGAGTCCTCCCAGGTTTCCTGGCGACCAAACGGCGTCAAATCCAGGTATGTCCAGTGGCTACCTAAATATTCGACGCCACGGGCACCGGTAAAGTAGGTACGATAAATGTCGTTTCCATCGCGGAGGAAGACACTCGCGCCATGCCTTTCGCCCTCCTCTGTCGTTGCGCCGACATCCTCGTTGAAGTCGCTTCCGTAAGAGGAGTACCAGGGAATCGTCCAGCCCATGCGCGTCTTATATTGATTGATTTTCTCTAGCGGAGCGCGTGACACCATGACCAGCGAAGTGTCACGTGCATGGAGGTGGGCCGGGTGCGTCATGGCATCGGCCACCCACGAGCACCCATCACACCCCGCCTTCCAATCGGGGGCAAACATGAAATGGTAAACAATCAGTTGACGTTGCCCAGCGAACAAGTCGCGGAATGACACGCTGCCCTCATCACCCTGGAAGACATAAGGCTTTTCCATTTTCACCATGGGTAGCTTGCGCCGCTCAGCGCTCAAGGCATCGCGTGCCCGAGTGTGTTCTTTTTCTTTAATGAGCAATCGGTTGAGTGCCGCCTCCCACTCTTCAGGTGAGACAACTTGCGGTAAAGGGTGTTTAGTTGTTGGCATATTTGGCCCTTCTTCTTTAAAGCCTGTTTGTTCTCGCTCCGCAGAAAGATCTAACTCATGGGTTGATACTAATAGCCGAGTCAGTGCTTGAGTAGCACCATAGCCGCCGCCTCCCTTTCGGTAAGGGTCAGCGCTTCTATCAACGCGGGGTGGCAAGGCACGTTTCAATAGATTTCCGCATGGAACAAATTAGCGCCTGGAACTCCCCCTGCTTCCCCTGCCATTGGTCGTCGACCTTTCCGAGATAGCCTTGCTTAGCGTAGTCCAATAAAGCCGCATCTTCCTTTGCCAGCTGTTCCTTTGCCCACTCTGCTGCCACATCTTTTGAAGCAATATCACCCGTTGCTACAGTCAGCCACATGCGAGACAAGGTTAAGAGCACATTGCGTTCATCGCCTGCTGTCTCTGCCAGCAGAGTAGGCAAGGAATCACGAATCGCTCTTTGGACATCAGCCATTGGCACTGGCCCAAACACCTCAGCGGCGTTGACTCCATATAGCGGCAGGCTGTTATCGATCACCTTTTTCAGCACAATCGCCAGATCAGGATCACAGGCTGGTTTCGGGATGTGCCCTGCCTCGAACTCATCCCGCAACCACTCACCGTATATAAGTTCCGCCCGCGGCGGGAACCGCCAGGGCACAACATCAGAGATCGTGATGACCGTCAGCTCTACTGGCCTGGTAGCTTGTGCATTGCCAATCGTGCCAGAGACCTTCATCAGCTGCGCAACCAGAGCCTCCCTCTGCTTACAGGTTGGTGAGTCGCTCACTGCCACCAGAACATCAACATCGCTGTTACGCTGCAAGCCCCCAGCAACAGCAGAACCAAAAAGATAAATACCCACAATCGACTCACCAAGCACGTCTTCCGCGATGGATTGCGCTTGTTTTGCTTCATATGGGACGACTATGTTTATCGGCATTAAATACGTCCTAGAAACAGGGTTCAGCGGATCTCTTGACGCCCAATGAAACGCAGGACGGTTGTAGCCATTTACAGGGGATTATTCAACATGATCGTAACCGCCTTCAGCAAACGCTAGTAGGCAGAACCCATTGCCAAATGGATCGCTCATTGTCGCAAGCATCCCCCAATCAAAAGATTTGATTCCTCCTTCCTGGACAGCACCCACCGAAACGACCTGTTCGACTGCTGAGTCAATATCTTCAACAATGAAATCCAGATGTACTGGCGTCCAGTGCCGCTTGTAATCACGTTGGAGAGAGGTGTCTGGGGCAGCAACGCTCGCATCAGGCTGCTCAATCAGGTAAATGGAGGCTGGCCCTCCCCCCATTTCTGCAACCATACCGCCAAATAGCCGCCGAATGAGCTGCAAACCGAGCCCGTTCTCGTAGAAGGTAATTGCTTTCCCAATGTCCTCTACATCAATGTTTACGATGAATTGCATACTCCCCCCTCAACTATCTTTACGATGCTTGAGTTCACCAATGTCCGTCAGGGCGTCTGGTGCATTGCCCTGTTGGTTGATTTGCTGCTGTGTGTAATATTCCTGGCGGCCATAATCGTTGACCAAAACGTTAGGCAATTTCTCTATGTAGCTTTTAATAGCACGCTTCTTCTTAAAGTTATCGAGCAGCCCCACCCTTAACCTCCCTTCTTTAATAAATACCAGGAAACCTCTGGTTAACTATTACGCTTGGCCATACTCTATTAAGAATCGGCTCGTGCACGAGTCCAATCAAAGTACTCATTTACAACCCGTAACTTCGCACGCGAATCCGATTCTTTTTAATAGGCTGTGGCCTTACCTGGCCTGCGCACGCCGACTTTTCAGAAAAAGCCTAGGCATTAGTCTGACTCTATAGGCAACAGATTTTAAACGTCCCCTGTGCGCTCGTTAAGACGCTCTGTTTACTCATGGCCCAAGCAAACCCTGTGACACCGCAAAGAGTGCGAAGAGAGGAATCGCCACGACCGTTGCGGCCGCATCAAATGTAATGGCAACAGGCGTTGCGATAACACGCCCGGCTGTATCGATGGGGCCCCTGGGCATGCTCATACTGACTTGATACTCCTTTTCGAGCTTTTCAAGCGGCAAACTTCCTTCAATGGTATATCGCTCGCCTCTAATCTCCCGTATCAAGTGGAAGCTATCGGTGACGGGGTTTTTCGTAAAGCCCAATGCGGTTAATTGACTGACAAGTTCGGCTGAAGGGTTCTGTTCATGCAGTGTGAGCTTAATGCTGCCGGTCACCACATTGGAGCTAGAGAGCGAGAAGCCGCTAAATTCGGGAAGAAACTCAACTTCTCGGCTAAGCACCAGCACCTGGCCAAGTTGCTGCTGAGAGGGAAACAAAAAAGCTTCACGCCGCGTAGTGACCACTAAGTCGTTCGTTTCTTTATTAACGTAGAAGCCGTTAACGGCCATCAATCTCTCTGGCTTGGGCTCCCACAGTTTTGTGGTGCAGCCCGCTAAAAAAATACATAGAACGATCACTACTCGATACATGCTTCCCTCCTGGTTATGGTCTATGGCAGTCCAAGTAAACTTTACCTGACCAGAGCTTTAAAAAACCAGGGTTTTTTATAAGTATAATTTCATATAAACCTGAAATGGGAGGAGAACGACTCGTCAGCGCTATTATCAATCCTACGGCGCACCAGCTCCTCGCTATGTTTCGACTGCCGACAACCGCACATACTCAGGAACCCTTTCCTTGAGCAAGGTGATGAGTTCAGGCTGCATTAGCTCGTAGTGGTCGGGAATATCCAGGCAGACTAATCTCTTCCCCTTGAGTAACTCCCCGTACTTCTTAGCGACTTCATCCCGGTGACTCTTTTCCATCACCAGGACGATGTCAGCCCACTCAATTAAGCGCCAAGAAACGGGCGTTTTAGCACTCGAACTTGTCCCAGCTCCGACTGCTTGAATACCGGGGTAAGCTGAAAAGATATGTTCAGCCGTCGGACTGCGGAGTCTATTTGCGCTGCATATAAACAGAAGATTCAAAGCTCCTCTCTGGCCCGGCTTTACGACGCGCCTAAAGCACAGCATAATTAATTAGCAGTATTTCGAGCCATCTATCTTTGCACTTTGCAACCTTTGTAACTTTCTCACGTTATTATAGTTGCTTAGTGCTAGTTAATTACTTAGAGCCCGTTAGCTACTTAGAAGAATTACGGGCCCCACGCCGCCACTCAACCGTAGAAGAGCTGTCATGGACGATAATCGCCTAAATACCCTGGACCGGGCCACCAGCCTGGGCTTGATTTTTCTCGCCTTTGTACAGGGTTGTGCGCTCTATGCGCTGCATTTGGCTATCGACCATGAGTACTGGCTGGTCGCCGACCAGCGCTGGCTTAAGGCGCTCTACACCGTCGCAGTCGCCTTGCCAGCGTTTTATCTGATCAGCATCGTGCGACTGCGTGATCGCATCAACTTCCTACCGCTGCTGCTGGCTCCCCTACTGTTTTGGCTGGGCTGGCACCTTGGCTGGGTTGAGCAGGTGCCCGAGCCGCAGCAGTGGAGAGGCCACCCGTTTACCTTTGCCTTTTGCATGGCCGTAGGAACTGCCTTGTTTATTCTTGCGCTGTTCTTTCGTAGCAGCGCCACCAGTGGCACTTGGCCAAAAACCTATCAGCCCATGCTGAATTACTCATGGGAGCATGCCCTGACAATCGCCCAACTAGGCCTATTCATTGGAGTTTTTTGGAGCTTGCTATCTTTGTGGGCAGCGCTCTTTTCAGCCATTGGCTTAGACTTTTTCAAAACATTGTTCCAAACACCCGCTTTTTTCTATCCAGTCACCTGGCTGGTGATTGGCATGGGGCTGGTGATGGTCCGCAATCGCTTTCGTTTTATCGCGAGCGTAAGACTGATGTGCGAAGCGCTTATCAAGGCGCTACTGCCGCTGGTTGCTTTAATATTATTGATGTTCTTTGCCGTGCTGCCCTGGACCGGCCTGCAGCCGATATGGGATACCGGCAGAGCCGCGCAAATACTTATGGCGCTGATGTTGACCCTGCTGCTGTTCTTCAACGCCGTTTTCTATCAAACCGATAACAAGCTGCCCTATCCTATATGGTTACGCAGCGCCGTTATGCTCGCCGTCGTATTGCTGCCGATAGGTAGCCTGCTGGCCGCCTGGGCGCTCTGGCTACGAATCGACCAATATGGTCTCAGCTTGGATAGGCTCTGGGCGGCACTGCTGCAGGCACTGACGGCAGCGTTTACCTTCAGCTACAGCCTGCTTCTGCTCTGGCGAAGACAGGCGGCGCTCCCCAGTATGCAGCGCGCCAATATTGGCCTTGCCCTGCTGGTGGCCGGGGCGCTGATCGTGGTTAATACGCCGCTGGCGGATATGCGCCGCTGGGTGGCCCAGCATCAGGTCAAGCGGTTGATAGACGGACGCACCACCGTGGATGCTTTCGACTACCGCTATCTACGCTTTCACCTCGGCCAGCCGGGCAGTTTGGCATTACAAGCACTCGCTGACAGCGAGTTTGCCCAATCGCGACCTGAGCTGATACGGCGTATTGATCTCTCGCTAAAGCAAACCAATCGCTGGAACCAGGATCCACTAGTGGATACCCACAACCTGGATGATGTCGCCCAGCAGTTTAGCGTGACCCCTGAAGACGCCACGCTACCCGAGCCACTGCTCGCCTTGTTAATTGAGCAGGGCTCAGCCTGTCTGAGCCAAGTTGAACCCTGCCAAGCGTTGCAGGTAAGCAATGGATCAGGGTTCCAATGGCTTATCTACGCGTCCTACAGCTCGCATGGACAGGTCTATACCGAGCACAATGCAGGCTGGCAGCATCTAGGCACGCTGACTGAGTTAGGCGCAGCGCAGGATGAAAATGCTGACGACTGTCGACATACCAAACCGTCAACCGATTTACAGCCCATACCAGGGTCGTTAAACGCCTATCAGAGTGGTATCTGCCTATATAGCTTGCAGCCCAGCCTCGAAAGCGTCAGGCAACAAATACAAGCCCGCGCAGAGGCAAGCGATGTTCGGATTGATTAAGGTGGCTGCTCCCCGCATTGACTACGGTTTACGCGGGGGCGAAAGCCTTACCTCCACGGCTGGATCAGTGCCGGGCTCTAACTGCTCACCGACCCAGAGCCGATGCAATCGGGTTTTGAGAATATCGCCAGGTCCAGAGATGAATTTAGGTTGTCCGAAGTGAGTCATCACTTCGTGTTGGCGCTCTAGTGCACGACGATCCTGCGAGACCACTGGGGCCAGGAACAATCGTATGGCTGCTTGTTTGAGCCAGCTTGGCGCCAACCCCTTGGGTGTCGAAAAGCGCGCGAAAGGCGTGAAACTGTTTCCCGTCGCTGGCGTGAAAATGGCGGTGACACACAGGGTTAGCTTGGTCTCACCTTCCCACCGCGCTTGAACCGTAGTGGGCGGATAATAGCGCGATACACTGCGCGAGCGGTCGCGCTCCAAAAAGCGCGACATCAGACCATAGTCAGGCTGGGTTTGCTCGATGGCCATATCGATCCCGTCGCCGTGGCTGGTAACAATCAGCTCCACTGGCAAGCGTCGATCCCGGCGACGAATAAAACCATGATGCAGATGATTGGTGTGGAACGGATCCATCACATTTTCAACCGCATCGTAGGCGCGACCCACCCAGGTACCTTGTTGCCACCAGAAATGATCAAGTTCAGGGTTGCCAAAATCAGGCGGTAACACGGGCTCGGGCGGTGCCGCGTCAGAAAGCGCCACAAAGATCCCGCCGTGCCGTTCGACTACGCGCAGTGCGTCGGCCTTCAGCTTTTGATCATGGGCCGTATCGATCAGACAACCGGGCACTTCGATACAGGTTCCATCGCTTGCGAAGCGCCAGCCGTGGTAAGGGCACTCGAGTGCCCCCTTGTGCACACGCCCTTCAGAAAGTGGGTAATTGCGGTGCGGGCAGCGATCGACCAAGGCGCCAATCCCCTCTTCGCTGCGAAAGAGTGCAATCGGTGTATCGCAACACATGACCTTTTGCGCTTTGCCGCGTTTCAGGTCTTTCGATAAGGCAACCATGTGCCAGGCATCACAGACTGACTTGGGAAATGTCATTAAGGCAGCTCCTCACCATTCCACTCGAGATCGTAAGTGGCGGCGGCATTCGTCGAGATATTGTGTTTGAAACCCGTCAGGGAGAAGGAGGCGGCGTCGCAAAGCGCACCAAGCAAAGGCCAGCGATCGCCAGGCCGAGACACCACGTCGCGCCCGGTAGCAACGCAGCGCCACCAATCGCGCATACGCGCACCTCGCACCGCCTGCGGCAGGCCAAATACGACCATCGCCGGGCCAAGATAAAGAGTGCGTGGCGCGGCCTCGGGTGCGGCGATCCCGTCACCGATTGCATGGGCAAGATGACCGGCACCAGTGAGCAATTGCACACCGCTGGTCGCGCGCGGATTGCATTCAAGCAAGTAGGCAGCGCCAGCTTCATCGAACATTGCATCGCAGGCGAACTGCCCATGAATGGCGGCACACTGCGCCAGGCGAGAAGCTATTTTGCGCAGCGTTTCGCGATGGTGGTCAGTGACAGGTTCGAAAGCATAGCCAGCCCCTCCGCCCAGGCGCCAGCTGGAACGGTAGGCAGCAAAGGCAACCAACTCTCCCCGATGCGCCACGCCGTGAAAACAGACTTCTTCACCCTGGATACGCGCTTGTGCCATCCAGGGGTTGTCGGGGCTGGGTGTAATAGCGGCCAACGCACGCCGGTCAGGGGCGACCAGAGCGCTATCACCAAATCGGCTAAAGCGCGGTTTGAACACCCACTCGCGACTTCTGCTAGCGAAGCCCGCCAAGTCTTCTACGCAGTCTATTGGATGGCTTTCCGGCACAGGCAGGCCCCATTCGCCGCAGTGGCGCGCAAAGGCGAACTTGTCGTGCAGTTGGCGCAACGTGGCAAGGTTAGGCACAAACAGGCGCTCACCCAATCGGCGTTGAAGGGCGGGCGCCGCAAGATGGAAAACCTCCTCGCAGGTCGGCACCACCCGCTCGAAACCGAAGGTATCGACTAGCTCGACAATACGCGCGCGGAAGGCTGCGCCCTGCTGCCGGGGCGCAGGATAGCGGTGAACCCGCGCAGGGGCTTTCGACCAGCGCGCCATACGCACCGGTACGCTGTCAGCCAGATGCGGCTCCCATCCGGCCGCGGCGAAATCCCGGGCAATATCCAGCGCGGCAACCGCCCGGGCGCCGGTGATAAGCACGCGTCTAGCCATCGCGCCACACCACCTTACGGCGCTTAGGGCCGCTCCACGCGCTTAGATCATGAACGACCTCAACCGGCACCGGCAAATCCCATGCCTGGCTCAGCGCCCGAGCAGCAGTCGTTGCGCTTGGGGTGGAAATCGAGGCTGGGCAAGGCGGCGACAGATGAAGCACGACACGCTCAGGCCCTGCTTCGGCCTGCCAGATATTGTCGCCCCCCAGCACCGCCTCAAGCGCTGCTACCACTAGAGGTGGCGTAACGGTGCGACCCTCAAAACGCCAGATATCGTTCACCCGGCCTTGTGGCGCATGGATGACCCGACCCGCAAAACCGCACGGGCAGGGACAAGCGTCGAGCTCAAGATAATCGTCACCGCGAATACGGACTATTGGTTGGCTGGTGCGGCGAAGATCGGTAATGATCGGTCGATAGCCGGGCGTGCCGGGAACCGGCTCAAGCTCGATAGCCAACGCATGGTCGTTGAGATGCAGCCGGCCGTTCGCACACTCAGCGGCCAGAAACCCTTCGGTCGCTTGGTATATTTGACGTGGCCTTACCCCCAGCCGCTCGGTAAAGAAGTGGCACTCAGCTTCACCGGCGGGTTCGCTGCCGCAAAACAGATGCTGCAGCGAGGGGAAATGCGCCCCTGCTTCAGCGAAAGCGGCCAGCCGATGGGGCGGTGCGATCAGGATCGTCGGCTCGAATTGCGCCAATTCCTCAATGCTCTGTTCAATCGACGCTTCGAGGGGGAAATGGGCAAACATAAACCGCCCTCGCCCAACATCGCTGTAGAGCGCATTACTGGCGCGCAAATGCAGGGCGAGCCGTTGGCGCTTGAGCCAAGCACGCGCCGGTAGCAGTCGGGCCAGGCTCTGGCCGATGTAGTCGGCACGCTCTGCGGGGCTGGCGAGAAATAGCCCTCGCGCACCGCCTCCCGTTCCGGTCGACCAGCCTGCCGACAATTCGCCAACGGCTGTGCCTTGCTCCGCGGCGGCGGCCAACCCGCGCAGTTCCTCATCGCTCATGCCTAGGCTATTCCAAGCGCCGTAATCAGCACGAAGATCCTCGATGTCAGTGACCGGAAACTCCGCCAGATCACGACCGGCATATCTTGCCAGTGCGGGAGTACGGGCGATGACAGGCTGCAGCTTGCGCCACATATTGGCTCGCCGCGCAGCCAGTTGCCCCGACGACAGGCTCAGCGCACGCCGCGTTCGTATCCACGCGGCTAAGACCCGGTCAGTTTGCATCATGGCCGCCAAAGCGCTTGGCACTGGCAGCGCAATGCGAAGGTAGGATGACCAAGTCGCCATTGCAGCACGCCGCCTCGCTCAACAGGTTTAGCGTAGCGCGATAACGCCGGGTATCGCCGAGAAGTGCGGTGGTAAGCCGCGGCGGCGGTCGGCGCTGCGTGATTGACTTGCCAAGCCACACCGCATCGGCAGCCAGCAAAACCTGGCGATCATCGGTGGTGCGCAGTGCCAGCCCCCAGTGGCCGACGCAGTGGCCGGGCAGTTCGACGGCGATCAGGCTACCATCGCCCAGGATGTCGCGACCTTCGTTAAAGGGCGCAAATCCGCTGGGTAGCGCCACTGCTGGAGCATCTTCGAAAAAGCGAGCATTGGCATCGGCCGCCTGAGGAACCAGCGCAGGCAGCAGGCCCTGGCGCACGCGGCTAAAGCGACCCGGTCGGCGCAACTCGGACAGGCCCGCACGGGCGCAATAGACCGGCCGCTGGGCAAGGTGGCTCATTCCCGCGACGTGGTCGCCATGAAAATGCGAGATGATGGTGCCGACAATCGCACTGTCTTCAATCCCATGGGTCGCGAGCCAGGCGCTCCACGCCTGCTGTGCATCGATTTTGACCGGCGTTGTCCAGCGATAGAACCGCTCGGGAAACGTCTCGGTTGCATCGATAAAAGCAGGATCATAGCCGGTATCGAACAACAAAATACCCCGCGTCGGGTGATCAATCACCCCCACCATGGCGGGAAAATCAACCGCACACAGGCTCCCACCTGAGAGAGTGGCGATCTCTGGATGTCGGCATAAACCGCGTTCAAGCCAACGGAGTCCGACGCGGATCATGGCTGCTCTTCCTTCGTGGAGAGCTGCCTCGCTTCGGCCAGCAGGGTTGCCAGTGCATCATGCTGGGGTCGGTAGCCGAGTAATCGCTGAGCAGGCTCGAGATCAAAGGTCTGAGAGTAGGCCAGCGTCGCCAGCTTGTAGCGGGTCAGCATCGGCTCGCGGGCGGCGCGCATCAGCAACGCAGAGTTTTCACTGAGAACAGCAATAGCACGCGCCAAGCCAACCGGCAGCGAGACCAGTTGCGGTGTTTTGCCTAACGCATCGGCGAGCTTACCAGCCACCTCTCGTACCGCAATAGGGTTACCTCCCGATATGTTGATTGCCTTTCCGGCAAGCCCGACTGCCTGCTCCTCAGCGGCGCAGATAGCCCATGCGGCGTCGCGCAGATCGGTCAACTCAATTAGCGCCCTGCCGCCACGCGGAAGCGGCATCCGCTCGCGCCCCGCCAGTTCGGCCAGCTTGGGCAGGATCACCTGATCGCCCGGCCCCACCAGCGCCCGCGGGCGAATGGCGCAGCAGGCCATGGCGTCTTCCCGCGACGCAAGCACGCTGCGTTCCGCCGCTAGCTTGGTACGTGCGTAGTGGTTAAGTGGCTGAAGCGCGGGGCCGTCATATTCGCCGATGGCTATCCGGTCACGATACGCAGCAAAAATTGACGGCGAAGACACAAACACGAAACGCTCAACGCCCGAGCGGCTGGCCGCTTCAAGCAGGCGTTCGGTCAGTTGAATGTTGTGAATCTCAAATGCTCGCCGGGGGCCCCAGCTGGCCGATAAGGCGGCGGCATGAATCACGCTATCGACATCCTTTAAGAGCCCGCGAAAATCAATTTCTGGCTGGGTAAGATCCGCCCTAACAAACTGCGCGCCGAGTGACGTAAGCGCCTCGCCCGCCGCCTGCGAACGCCCTGTGGCTCGCACAGCATGCCCGCGTTTTAGCGCCTCGCGCACCAGCGCCATGCCCAGCCCGCCGGTCGCCCCGGTGATAAGGATACGCCGTTGACTCATAGCTTGAGCACCATTGCACTGGCACTGATCCCCGCGGCAGTGCCCAACAGCAGGATATAGTCACCCGGCTTGGCGACCCCCGTCGTGAGTGCGTGGGCGAGCACGGTCGGGATTGAGGCGGCGATCTGGTTACCGGTATTCGGGAAGATATTGACCACGCGGTCACTGTTGGGCGCGAAAAGCCGCTTGATATGCTCGACCCCTGGCGCACTCGCCTGGTGGCAAATCACGCAGGCGAGATCATCCTTGCTTATTTCCGCCTGAGTGAGCGCACGCTCGATGACGCCAGGCAACGCTTTGGCAGCGGCCTTGAAGATGCCAAAGGCGTCCATCTCGAAATAGGAACCGGCGACCAGCGCCTGGTAACCTTCAGCGATGCGCAACTTTGTGCCGCCCGCGCGAAGCTGCGCTAGCGCGTGGTGAGCACCATGGGTAACCGAAACGCTTGAACGCATTCCACAGGTTGGGTCTGACGTCGCCTCAATCGCCAGTGCCGCCGCACCATCGCCAAAGATGGAGCGCGTTTTCGGCTCCTCAGGGTTAAGCCCTGCCGACGCGATATCGCTCGCAAATACAAGCGCGCGCCGCCAGCGCCCGCAGGCAATGCCCATGGCGGCGATATCCAGTGCCACCATAAAGGATAAACAGGTCTGGTTAACGTCAAAGCTAGGCACGCCGGACTGGCCAAAGCCGAGACGGTTCTGGACTAAAGCGGCTGTAGACGGAATCGGTTGCTCCATAACGCCACAACCGCCAATGATGACGTCGGGCGGTGTACTGCCCCAGCCAGCGCGGTTAAGCGCCTCACGGGCTGCCTCAGTCGCCATCATCGAGGTGGTTTCCTCCTCGTTCGCGACATGGCGCGCAGCGATGCCAAACTGGCGTTCAGTCCAGCCGGGCGATTGACCTTGACGCTCGTCCAGGGCGCGCGAAGTTAACAGGGTGCGAGGGCGATAGCTGCCCCACCCGGCAATCGTAAAGTTGCTAATCATATGTCCAATTCTAATCGATTCGCTCTCATACTCTAATAAAGCTTAATATCAATCAATTAGAAATTAGACGATGTTCATTTTATGGCTAACTTGGTGGAGCGCGTAAAGGAGAGCCAATCACACGCTAAAAAAGCTCGTGATTTGCGGATAGCTGTCTGCTGCTTACGTTTGTTAAATTCCAGTTGCACCGACCGTGGCGAGGCCCAGGGAAAGAGCCAACACCGCTAATAGCCTCACCCACCACAGAGTGAACTGCCTGCGAAACAGGTTTATAACAAACAGCATACTTCCTACTATCCCAACTAAAACACCTACTCCAACGACTATCGCCCCTGGCTCGCCACCGAGAAAGTAGGCGCGCATTATTTCGGGAAACAAACTCCAGGCAAAAGGGATGAGCAAAGCAACTGCAATACTTGCTAAACCAGTAACTAATGCCGCGACTTCGAGCCTAAACATAGCACTCCAATATATTTAATGCCGCTTCTCACGGGTGGCAAAAACGCGGAAATGTAGAAGCTATGGTATTCGATACTTGACCAACTGTTTTGGCGCAAAGACTTTGCGCTAAAACTAACGAAGCGCGACGATGAAAAAAGCGAACCAGGCTGAGAAGTGCGCCACCTGACGGTGCGATAGGTTGTATGTCTTTATGATTGCATTTTCTATAAGTCGGATTCATGGTCATAGCATATAACGTAGCTTTGGCTTCTGGCGCATGGATTGTGTATGCGGCCACAAAGGGCTCGGTGTCTCAATTAAACATAACCTACGCCCCTTGAGCAAAGCACCGCTTATAGCCTTCCAGCTGTCAGACCGGCGGCACCATCGTCAATGGCTGAGGTAAGATCCCACTCGATCACATAAGGCATGGCTGCGATGAACCACGACACCGATCAAAAACCCCGGCGCTGGCTCAATAGTGCCACCCATCACCACTGGCTGACCCGCGAAGGGCTCGCATTGTTCGAATTTCATCGCCAGGCGCGTCTGGCCTCTGGCGGTTTCGCAGTACTCAATGGTGACGGGCGCATTCCCGACGGCGCCAGCGCCGACACCATGCTCACCGCACGCATGGCGCACAGCTGTGCCCTAGCGGCGCTACAAGGTCTACCAGGCGCTGCAGCACTGACCGAGCACGCCATTCGCGCTTTGTCTGGCAAGCTGCGCGACGAGCAACACGGCGGCTGGTTCGGGGCCGACCCCGCCACCAGCGACGACCGCACTAAGCAGTGCTATACCCATCACTTCGTCGCCCTCGGTGCCGCCACTGCGACCCACGCCGATATTCCCGGCGCGGCTGCTCTGCTCGAAGAGGCCATTGAGGTGATCGACACCCGCTTCTGGTCGATGGATGAGCAAGCTTTCGTCGAGAGTTTCAGTCAGGACTGGAGCGAACTGAGCGACTACCGCGGCGGTAACAGCAACATGCACGGCGTAGAGCTGTGCTTGGCCCTAGCCGATGTGCGCGACGAACCGCTATGGCTTGACCGGGCGCTAGCCATCGTTGAACGGCTGATTCACCACCACGCGGCTCCCCAGGATTACCGCATCCTCGAGCATTTTCATGGCGACTGGTCAGAATGGCCGGAGCACAACGCCGACTGCCCCGACGACGGGTTCTATCCCTATGGCGCCACGCCGGGTCACGGTTTCGAGTGGTCGCGGCTGATGCTGCAACTGGAGGCGGCGCTTGAATCTCGCGGCCGCGCAGCTCCTTCTTGGCTATTCGCTGACGCTGCGGCGCTATTTGACGCCAGCCTGCGTGATGGCTGGGCCACCGACGGCACCCCAGGGCTAGTGTATACCGTGGATTGGGAGGGTCGCCCAAACTCCCTGCGGCGTCGCCACTGGACTCACGCCGAAGCACTGGCCGCCGCTGCCGCGTTTCTACAACGCACCGATCAGACCCACTACGAGCGCTGGTATCGGCGGCTTTGGGATTTCATCGACACCACCTTTATTGATCGCGCGCGGGGCGGCTGGTATCAGGAGCTCGACGGTAAGCTGCAGATCGACACTGCCGAAGGTGACATCAAGCCCGATCTCTACCACGCTTACCAGGCCACACTGATACCGCGGCTACCCTTGGCACTCAACTTGGCGTTGGCTGTCGAGAGGCTGTAGTAGCTCAACCTTTACCCGAACTGATCGTATTATGACCACCTGAGGTTAGCTGCCAGGGTAGTGGTCACTGTGGCTAACCTAGCTATTTTTCGACTGTCGCTAATCGTACATACTCTGGAACTCTTTCCTTGAATAATTTAATGAGTTCAAGCTGCATTAACTCATAGTGATCCGGAATAGATTCAAAGCTCCCCCTAGGCCCGGCTATACGGCCTGCCTGAAGCGCAGCGATGACTTTGACGTATCGAAGCGGAGGCATTCGAGTGACGCGCCTGGCTAGCTGCTCCTAAGCATGTACGCCCGATGCTTCCGCTCTTCTCGCATGATATAGAGGACGAGAACCCACCTCTCATCCATTTACCCAACAACCAGGAGGAGAACATGCAGACAATCAAACTAGGCGGAGAAAGCGTACCCCGTATAGGCCAGGGCACCTGGCATATGGGCGAGAATGCCGGACAACGGCAGGCTGAGGTCAGGGCGCTGCGTGAAGGTCTGGATCTGGGCATGATGCTGATCGATACCGCAGAGATGTATGCCGAGGGCGGTGCTGAAGAAGTCGTTGGCCAAGCGATCCGTGGCCGGCGCGATGAAGTGTATCTGGTCAGCAAGGTCTACCCGCACAACGCCAGCACCAAGGGTGTTCAGGCTGCCTGCGAGCGCAGCCTGCGCCGATTGGGCACCGACACTATCGATCTATACCTGCTGCACTGGCGCGGCCAGTACCCGCTGAGCGAAACAGTGGAAGCCTTCGAACGGCTGCGTGAGCAGGGCAAGATCCTGCGCTGGGGTGTATCGAACTTCGACATTGACGACTTAGCAGAGCTCAACGAGCCAGCTTGCGCCACCAATCAGGTGCTCTACAATCCCGAAGCACGGGGCATTGAATACGACCTGCTGCCTTGGCAAGCACAACAAAACATGCCGCTCATGGCTTATTGCCCGATCGGGCAAGGCGGCGCGCTACTGCATGATGCCGCCCTGCAACGCATCGCCGGCAAACACAGCGCCACCACCGCGCAAGTCGCCCTCGCCTGGGCTCTGCGCCACCCTGGTGTGATTGCTATTCCTAAAGCCGTGAAACTGGATCACCTCAGACAGAACTTTGATGCAGATAACGTCAGACTCGACGAAGATGATCTGGCACAGATCGATGCCGCCTATCCTCGCCCAATGCGCAAGCAGTCTCTGAAGATGGTTTGAAGAAGAGTCATTAACGGCCCAGCACTGGAGTGATGTCATGTCACTGCCCGCCCCACAACCAAACGCCTGGATTCGCTTTCTCGCCCACCTGCTGTTTATTCTGGCGGCGTGGACGCTGTTCATTAAATACCTGTTTCCCATTGGGTACGGGCTGGCATACGGCGAGCCCTGGGCAAGGCATATCTATTGGGATCTATGGCCACTGGCGCACGTTTGGCTAGGTTGGGCGCTGCTCGAACGGCCTAGCTATACGCGTGCATTGGCGGTGGGCATGTCCGTCATTGAAATCCTCATCATCTGTACCCTGTTCGTCCGTTTTCTCGCCGCCCCTGAGTGGTCGATCTGGCGTACCAACTGGTTTGTGAATAAGGTATTTGTGCTGACATGCTTTGTGCTGGTGTTGGCTGCCACGGTGCCGGTTCAAAAAAACCTGAAGGAGCGACCGCTATGAAGCATCACATCAAGCATCGCATCACGCGCAGACAAAGCCTTACGCTCATCGGCACCACGCTCACCGCCATGACGCTCCCAACCGTATCACTTCTTGCCAACACGGGCGGGATGCAACAGAAGACCTTTGCGGGCACGGACAAAACGCTGCCATTATCGGCATGGGCACTTGGCGAACATTCAACGTTGGCAGTGATCCGAAGCTGCTCGATGTGCGTACCGAAGTAGTTAAGGCATTCTTCGAGCATGACGGCGGACTGATCGACTCTTCGCCCATGTATGGCTCGGCACCTCCAATCACCGCAACTGAAATGCAGTGCCCTCTTTATTAGCTACTAAACAGGCTGCCGCCACCGCCAAACCAAACGATGGGCATTAAACATCAGCAGGTTGCCACTCACAATCATTGCTAACCCTATAAGTGCATCCGCATGCCACTGGTAACCCTCGAACACCGTTGACAGCGCCAGCGCAACCAAAGGAAACAATACCGTCGCATAAGCCGCCTTACCGGCACCAATACGGCCGACCAGCATAAAGTAGGCACCAAAGCCTCCCACCGATCCTATTACCGCCAAATAAACCAGGGCACCTAGATATCTCGGTTCCGCTGGCAGGCTGAAACTGGCTCCCTGAGCCCAGGCAATCAGCCCCATCAACATCCCCCCATACAGCATAGCAAAGGCGTTGGTGGTGTTGATTTTCAAGCCGCATCGCTGGTGCCTGACCGACACCATGTTACCCAGCGAAAACCCGTAGGTACCCAGCAACGTCAAACCAATGGCGCCCAGCAGTTCCCACGTAGCCTCAACTGTGACCAGATCCTGCCAGAAAATCAGCGCCATGCCCGGCAGACCAAGGGCCAAAGCCAGGTAAAATACCCGCGGAACCGGTGTGCGAAAGAACAGGTAGCCATTGGCCGCATTAAACAGTATCGACATAGAAAACAGGATGGCAATTAGGCCGCTGGGCAGATAACCCGCAGCGGTATAGAAGCAGTAGAAATTCAAACCAAAGACACAGCCCCCCTGCAACAGGCAGAAAAGATGGTCCCTGGTATGCAGAGCCTGGCGTCGGCGCAACAATGTAAGCCCAGCCAACAGCACCAGCGCGGCGATGAGAAAACGATAGAATACCGAGACCGGCACCGCCACCTCGCCCACTTGCCAAGCGATAGCCAGCCAGGTCGAGCCCCAGATAAGAACTGTTGAGATATACAGAAGGCTATTCATGGCTTGCCATTCCCAGAGTGGTTAGTGTCAGCCATAGTATCGGCTCACCCCGGCTGGCTGGCTTGCCTGCGTTTGCGCCAGTTTGTCTATTCTTGCGGTTGAATGGTTCGCTGAATTGAGTTTCGTGCTGAGCCTGAGTACTGTTAACGCAGTTCCCAGGAGCCGCCCATGTTCACCGACACTTTGAGCCACTATCCCAGGATGAAACAGACGCAGGCGCGTCTAGTGAGTAGCACCCAGCTAAAAAATGGCATGGCGCTGGCCCGTTGGAGTAACCAAGAAGACCGTATTGAGAAAATTCACTCAAACCACCACACTCTGAGCGTTTATCTGAACGGCGCGGAGAACTCCCTACGCAGGCAGGGATCACAAACCATTGCCAGCGAGACCAGCAATAGCGTGTGTTTAATGCCCGCCAATCTGATCACAAGTTGGGACGTGCATGGGCCTATCTCACTACTGCATTTCTATTTCAGCGACACTCACCTGAGTCAGTTGATCGAACAGGTATGGGATAAAGATGGCCGAAGCGTGCAACTGGACGAAATCGACTTCGCCCAGGATGCCCTGCTCACTCAGCTGTTTTGCACCACCCTTGGCCAGAGCAACTGGCAAGACCCGCTGGATCAATTAGCGCTGGATTCCGCCACCCAAACGGCATTGATACACACCCTACGCCACTATAGCCAGCGCCGACTGCCAACTCTGCGCCCAACCGGTGGACTACCTGCGTGGCAATTAAAACGAGTGGTGGAGTTCATTGAGCATCACCTGAACCAACCCCTTACGCTGGCATGCATGGCGGGTATCACTGGCTTAAGTGACTACCACTTCGCCCGCATGTTCAAACAAGCCACTGGTTACCCACCACATCGCTATGTGCTGCACCGTCGTCTTATCCGGGCGCAATACTTGTTGGCGGAAACATCGCTAAATATGACTGAGATCGCACTACGCTGCGGTTTTGGCTCCAGCAGTCATTTCAGCAACCGCTTTCGCGCAGAGACAGGTGTCAGTCCTACTGAGTATCGGACGCAACAACGTAGCTAGGATTCTTACGAAGACTGCCTGCTACCCGCCCCGCTTTAGGACTTTGTCGCCGTCGCGTTTTTCTTTCAGCGCTATGCAGCGCTCAACTGGGCCGGGGGCTATATTGGAGACGCTTTCATTGCCCAGGCCATGCTGCTGGTATTGATGGCGTTAACGGGATGGGGAATTGATAACGCGCCACGCGCAACAAACTCACCAGTTGCTATAGGTATAGCCATCAGCCTCTTCGGCCTGATCATAATGCCGCTGATGGCGCCGCTAAGCGGCAGCACCTGGCGGAAGTGTTCGGCATTCATGCCGCCCCCACAGCAGTTACCACGCTGGGCCTAGTCCTTATCATATTCCAGGGTTTCGCCCTATGGAGTGGCGACGAAGAAGCCAAGGAAAGGGCGGCCACCAGACGCGAACTGCTGCGACTTGTTATATCTTGTTAACTAACTGCAAAGTCTTCAAGCGCTTTTCCTGTCAAACGGTAGCCTATCCATTCATTTTGCGGTTTTGCGCCTATTGACTCATAGAACTGGATCGCAGGTTCATTCCAGTCAAGTACGTTCCACTCGAAACGGCCGCATTTTTTCGATATTGCAATGTTAGCAAGATACTTCAAAAGTGCTTTGCCAGCCCCGACGCCACGATATTTTTGAGTAACGTACAAATCTTCAAGATATAGCCCATGCTTACCGAGCCATGTTGAGAAATTGAAGAAATAGACCGCTAAGCCAATAGGTTCGTTATTGAAATAACAGATAACGGCCTTAGTCGTCGTATTATCGCCAAACAAAGCGTTTTCTATATCCGCGACTGTCGCTAGCACTTCATGCTCTGCTTTTTCATAAATCGCAAGTTCTATGACAAATTTATGGATTAAAGCCGAGTCTTCAATGGTAGCTTGCCGGATTTCCACTTCTGACATTACCTACCTCCGTATCTTGTAATAATGTTTGTGTTCCGCTTGCTGCGTCACCAATTCGCACGCAACCGCTCTCGCGCTACTCTACGCTGGCGTTATATAAGATCACCTCATCTCCAGCCCCATAGCCGCTAATCACGGCCGCGCGGGAGACTCCCAGCGTGGATTGATACAGCTTCTCTGCGAAGTTGCCTTCCGAAGTGGTCACCATCACCGCCCCCACATCGCAGCCCTGGCGACGCACGTGGGCCTTGAACGGCGCTAGCGACTCCACAATGAGCTGCTTACCCAGCCCCCTACCTGCTGCTTCCGGGTGAATGCCGATTTGCTCCAGCTCGATGATGCTTTTTTCCCGAAAGCCGTTCTTAACGCACCAAAGGATATAGCCACGCACCAGACCGTCCACCTCCACCACGTAGTAAACGCCCCGTGGATAGGTGTTAAACGACGACTCAATCCACAGCGCGTGATTTTTCTCACGGGGGAAACACGCTTGGTACACCTCGGCGATGGCGGCAATATCGTTTTTTTCTGCTGCTCTTACGGTCATTCTAAAGTCCTTTTTTCTTTGAGAGCCCGTTGCTATCGGCTCATACCCGCCCTTTCTGGGGCTTACATCATGACTTTTTCGAATCCAAAAAACTCTAGCTTATGTACCTTACTGCCTACCCGCACCCCGATGCTTCGCGCGACCTGCGATCACAGAACCAATGACGATGAGCACGCTGGCACTCAATACGGCCACCGTGGCCTCGCCGTATCCTGCCAGGATCAGTAACACCACCGAAATGAGTGGCGCGCTGTAGGCTAGGGTGCCAAGTAGCTGGATGTTCCCGTGTTTGACGCCATAGTCCCAGGTAAAAAATGCGATTCCAACCGGCCCGAGTCCCAGCCCAACCACGCCTACCCATTGCATCAAGCCATCCGGCCACACCGTCTCTTCCCACAGCATATGGCACCCTAAAGCCAGCAGTGCCGTCACACCGCAGAACCAACCGACGGCATCGGTTGGCACTGAACGTACCAATCTGCTGAGCACGGAGTAAGAAGACCAAATCAATGCACACGCCAGCGCTACCAGATAACCGGGCAGGTTCTCCCAAGCAAATCCGCCTGCATTTCGGCTGATCAACAACCAACAACCCACCAGCGCCACCAAGGCGCCAACGATAGACTGAGCTCGCATCCTCTCGTCCGGTAACAGGGCAGACAGCAGAACGATCAGTAGCGGCCAGAGGTAAGCCAACAGGCTGACTTCCACCGCCGGTGCTAGCGTCATCGCCTTGAAATATGCAAAGTGATAACCGAATAACCCGACGATACCGATACACCAGGCAAACGGCGACTGGCGTATATACCGAACGCCCGTATGGCCAGCCAAGATCCAACGCCCACCCATCAACAGAAACGCAATGCCGAAAGTCATGGCCATCAGCTGGAACTCTGGAATATCTCCACCGGATAGCTTGGTCAGCAAAGCCAAAGTACCCCAAAGCAGAACGGAAATGGATCCGATCCAGGTAGCGGCATTCACGGTTGCCATGTCACTCTCCCCCGAGATTCTCATGCGTTAGCGGTTGCGGGAGAGCGTATCCATGGCATCAATGAGGATCTTTTGAATCCTGGCGGAATTATGTCGAGAGACGGCGGAAGTGGCTAGGCGGTTTGCCAAAGTGACGTCTGAAGCGGTCGCTGAAGGCCGATAACGACGAGTAGCCTACCGCATCAGCCACCCGCTGAACGCTGAGGCCTGACTGTTCCAGAAGCCGAAACGCCTCTTTCATTCGCACTTCGGTGAGGTATTGATGAGGCGTCATGCCCACCTGATGGCGAAAAAGATCGTTCAACTGCCGAATACTCAAATGGGCCACGTTAGCAGCCTCAGCCATGGAAATAGGTTGGTGGAAGTGATCATCCAGAAACTGTTTTGCCGCGTGAACCCTGCGATCCAGTTTCAATTGACTTCCATGGCGCTCCTGCAGCAGTTGTAACAGCAATAGCAGCATGTGATGCTGGGTAGCATCCGCTCCAGCCCCGCTCATGACCTGAGCATGTAGGAACTGGACGTAATGGCGCAAAGCCGAATCAAGCTCCACGAAACAAGGCAGCTTATCTAGCGCAGGAGCCAGCCCCTCAGGCAAATCAGCCACCAAAAACCGATTATCTTCTGTTGCAGCAAACCCATGGCCGCTTCCTGAAGGGATGATGGCCGCACGGTGCTGTACCACCTCCCCCGCCATGGAATCTACTGACAGAAACAGCGTGCCGACCAGGGGCAATACCAGTTGATGATGGTCATGGGAGTGACTTTTCACTTCATCATCATAGGTACGTATGTGCAGGCCGATCTCTGGATATTTCATGACCTTACTCAGCAGTCGTGGGCATATTCACTTCCTTGACCTGATTCCTCCAGCCTTAGGCTGTGCGTTTTTAGGCAACGCTCGCTTGGTGGATGGAGGTGGCATCCAGCGAGAGGATTCTCTTGGCTCGGCGCATATCGATAGTGATGATGCTGTAGTTCAGCAGTCTTGGTAAAGCGTGGGGAAGAAAACCGTCAACAACAATGACAATTTAAAGGCTATTTACATGCTGTAAAACGAACTTCACGCGCTCATCAATAGTGTCACGCGGCACTTCCAGCGTTTTGTAACCCCATTGCGAATACCAGCTTTTCATCCCCTCGAATACCTTGAGGGACTCCTCGAACGTTTGATCACGCTCTGAATCTGTACCGTAAATGTCTTCCCATGGCGGCAGAAGAAAAACAACGGGATTATAGGGGAACAGTTGAACATAGTTGGCGATGCCCGCCCGTGACAACGCGCTCTCCGCATCAAGCATGTACAGCGCATCCAGCACCCCACGATCAAAGAACGTGGCCTGCTCGCCAACAGCGACACGCCGGTACTTTTCAATATCGGATTTCAGAATATCCTGAGCGAAAGAGACCGGGTCTGGCCGAGGTGATAGCTCCGCCGCCAACCGCTCTTTGATGATGCTACGGGCAGACTCAGGTACAACGCGATAGCCCCGTTTCTCTATGGCATCAAGGAGCGTGGTTTTGCCACCACCGGGGCCGCCGGTGAGTACGAATCGATGGTTCATATTATTAACGCCCTACAGCAGACAAGGAAAACGCTATTGAGTGAGATGCTGTCTCCCCCAACACAATAAAAGCTCAGGCTCCCCCATGATCTCATCTAGCTGCTCGCCCATTCGCACAAGACACCATGTTTCATAGGTGTACTCTGTTGGCGTAGATGTTAGATATTTATATCAACGCAGTGCTCCTTTTTAAAGACTTTTCTAGCCCACTTAACTAAAAAAAGCGTTAGCAAAAATGCTAACGCTTAAAACAACCTTACGATGAAGCAAGGTTCAGATCACTATCCGCACAACTAGCCATAGACATATAATCAATTACAACTTTTTATTCAGGCCGAAGCCGCAGGTTAAAACCGATAGATAACACTCCCTTGTAGGCGATCGACACTTCCACTACGGCCATCCACAGTATGCCGTGCAGCATGAGCCAACTCAATTCCGTAGGTTACGTTATGACCAGGACTCCATTGGTAATTAATATGCACAAGTTCACGCTCTTCGTCATAAGCGCTTATAAACTCACTTGAGCTACCAGTATTAACAAGAGAAACGCCATCGCGCTTGGCATTATCCCAATCTGCATTAACAAATGAGTATGAAACGTTGAAAGCACCGGGGCCTATATCGTGGCTAATACCAATCGTTCCCCCCCATGCAAAGATGGTTTCTAGCTCGTTGCCTGCTCGATAAGCTGAGGGTGCCGGGTTTACTTTCATGTAAGCCCCAATACCCTCACCGCCGGTTACCTGACCACGCAAAGTCGTATTTGGCGTAAGAGCGTAACTAGTCGCGACAAAAGCTCCCCACCCGATCTCTGAGTCTTTTGCTGCACCATCGTCAAAGGCCACTTCTCGAATCATGGCAGCTGATGCCCAACGTAATGCACCAGCCAATGATTCGTACCGAAGCGTAATGTCTGGCAAGCCATCTTTACGATCAACATCAGTACCAGCAATGGATCTACCACCGGTTACTGCATCGTAGCCTCCGTCAAAAGAGTTGCCAGACATGGCACCGCTCGGATCCTCAATAGCAACATGAAAATCACCTACTGAATACCGCAGTTGTGCTTGTCGAAGGAATGCATCGCGCCCTGCGGGACCAGTAAAATCAAGCGTAGGAGTAGTGCTTAGAAAGGTGTGAAAATTGCTCCACGTTTGCCCTGCAGTAATACCGTTCCATGAACCATAGGCCTGACGCATTCGGAGATTACCGAAGAAAAAATCGCCTTCGATATTGGTAATCAAGTCACCTTTCTCTGTCGGCGTTGTAGTGCGGATACCCAGGCGTGACTCATTAGCATGCAGATTCGAATGCCCACTTGTGCTTGGTTGGCCATCCACAGCAATTTTAGAGAAGTTCACACTATCGCCCATGCCACTGCTATTTCCAGCCTTAATGTCGCCACTGTCATACATCACATCAAGCTTAGCATAACCGTATAAAGAAACGTTGGTTCCATTCACATCATAATCAATTGCAAATACAGAAGGAGTAACGAATAGAAAAGAATATCCTAAGAAAGGAAGCACTCTGCGCCACGACAGACACTTATTCATATCTTTATTCTCCATGTTTATAAATTTTTATTTTCAACTTAACCCAGGAGCCTAAAAACAAGCTGAGAAGACATTGCGAAAATGGTCACCAACCCCACTAGAGCAAGCGTGGTTTGTAGAGGGCCATTTTTTAGATCCCCCATCACATCTTCACGTCTTGTCAAAAGAAAGAGAATAATTCCCAAAAAAGGTGCTACTAGGACGGTTAAGGCTTGAGCGATAATAATTAGCTCAATGGGAGAACCCTTCGCCACCACAGCAACCGTAGCTCCCCAAGCCAACACCCCGTATACAAGCAGCTTGACTCTCCATCCGGATAAACTGCTGTTCCAGCCCAACGCATCCGCTAATAGCGTTCCTCCCGCAGAAGCATTTGCCGCCATTGATGAAAAGGCGGCTGCGAAGAACCCAAGGCTGAACAGTACCGCCCCTACCTTTCCAGCCAGCGGCTCCAATACGCTTGCCAACTGTGGAAAAGTCGTTGCTACAGTACCAGTGGAGTGAAGTACCGCTGAGGCTACAATGATGATGAGCATCGCCATAAATGCGGTTGCCACATTCCCCGGGAGAGTATCCATTAACGTAATAGCTCGGTACTGCTGCCTATTCAGCTTTCTTTCATGGATGGCATAGCCAGTATAAAAAGCTGAGTTAATGGAGAAATTTGTACCGATCAAAGCAATTAAAAGAACGCTGGCCTCAGCAGGAAATTTGGGAATAAGACCTTGCGCAGCAGCCGCCCAATCTGGGTCACTCAGTATGGTTGATGCTAAAAAACCTACGGACATAAGCCCAATCAAAGCGACCAACAAGCGCTCCATCGCCTTATAAGTATTCCGCATGGCTATTAATAAGCCGACCGCTACTGTACTAGCGAGCGTCCAGCCTACTACCGAACCTCCTAAAAGCAGGCTTAGCGCTAAACCAGAGCCAACGGCATTGCCTACAGCAAACATCAAAGTGATAGAGAAAACACCGAAGCCAGCCATGACACCAATTGGCCGACCAAGTTTTTGCTTGGTGACTTTGACCACAGAGTCACCAGATGCAAGGCCCAACCGAACAGCCATATCATTAAACACAAACATTAGCACTGCAGACACAAGGATTACCCAAAGCAGCATGTAGCCATATTGGCTGCCTGCCTGCACAGCGGATGTCAGCGCACCGGGTCCGAAACGCCAAGCGCCAGCGACAAATGCAGGCCCCATTAACGCAAGCATTTGTGGCAACGTCAGAGAAAACCGAGATCGATGGTGGTTTGTCGCAGGGGGAAATGGCCCTGAATCATGTTTGGTATTCATACTCATCCTACGCTCCTATTAAATTTGTTATTTAGGATGCATTACGGTGATGCCTCATTGGCATCACCGTTCGGGGACGCCCAGCGTCTAAGGATTCGTCAATCCCGGTTAGGCTAAACCGGCTTGTTTCATAGCAGCAGCAATTTCACGATCTGCGCCTTCGGCAAGCGGACGAAGCGGAGAGCGCACAGTAGCGTGATCAAGAATACCCCGGGCTACCAGGGCCCATTTTAGAGCCACAGTCCCTTCCATATGCGAACCACGGTGATAGACATTCTTGGTGACTGGAAGGAGGCGATCATGCAATTCGCGCGCCTTGGCATAATCCTTGGCTTTTCCTGCTTTGATCAGTTCGATCAGAGGCTCCGGTGCAATACTGCCATAGCCAACTAGCGCACCATCGACATCAAACATGGTGTGAAGCAGGTACTCATCATGACAAGTCAGAATTTGTAGATCCGGGTGCTCAGCGCGAATGACAGGAATTTCAGTATCCCAGCGCTTCATATTTCGAACACCATTTTTCATCGCAAACACACCAGGTTGAGCCGCAATATCAAGCTGCGTCTGGAGGTTGTAAGTGGCTTTCGTATTGTCCGGATACTGGAAAAGAATCAGCGGTAGCTCACTTTCCTCATGAATGCGGCGATAGCGCTCTTGAGGCGCTCCCTCCTGATAACCAAACCTTAGCCAGCCATGAGATGGGTAGACTAGACCAGCAGATGCGCCCGCCTCGACAGCACGTTTTGCTTCTTCGGCTGCAACATGGTCACCTTCGCGAGTGATGCCCGCGATAATGGGTATCTCACCTTTTACCGATTCAACAAATGCCTCAATAACGCGCGTCTGCTCGTCAGAGGTCATGAATGTACCCTCACCAGCATGGCCAAGAACAACGAGACCTTTAACGCCGTCGATGCCGCCCAACCAAGAGCCAAGCTTCTTGATTGCAGCAAAATCAACCTCGCCATCGCGAGTGAAAGGAGTAACCGGTGCGGGGGTCAAACCTCGGAGATCGAGAGACATAATGATTCCTCTTATATGATTGTGTTATCGTTCCTGGGAACGATTGCAATCGTTTCACCAAATACACCACATCGAAAATTAGACGTTAGTCTACGACTCACAAATGATGTGTGGATACGGAAAGCAAACTAATAGTAAATCAGTGGGGTTAGCGTCATATCGCTTATAAGATCGCTGTAAAACCGATAGAATGGTTCGCCTAAATGCCTGTTTATGCGAGCCAACACAGAGGTTCAGTAATCCACCTCACGTCATGGAATAATATATTCATGCACGGTAAGCCTATAACTATGCAAGACGTTGCCAAAGCCGCGGGCGTCAGCACGTCTACAGTCTCTCGCGTTCTTGATGAGCGCCTTCCGCCTTCCAATAGCCCAGCCGCTCAACGGGTTAAAAAAACGGCGGAAGAACTCGGCTATAAGCGTGACATTCTTGCCTCCAGCTTGAGGCGAGGTGGTACAGGCACTATCGGTGTACTGGTGCCCCGACTGAGCGATACCGTCATGGCTCTTATCTACGAAGCGATCTCTAAAGTTGCTCAAGAACGTCACTATTTCGCTATCGTAGCAACCAGTGGTGACGATCCTGAAAGCGAGCGTCAAGCGGTTGAATTGCTTCTCAATCGACGTGTGGACGGCCTAATTTTGGCTACCAGCCGACTTGATGACCAATTACCATCTCAACTGCGTGACCGGGGAGTTCCGCACTCATTGGTGCTTCGTACCGATGGTAAAAGTCCTTCTGCCTTGGGTGACGATATTCAAGGTGGATACCTTGCTACTCGGCACCTCATCGACCTGGGGCACCGTGACATTGGCCTTGTTGCAGGCCCTAGCTTTACCTCTAGCGCTCGCGACCGACAAAAAGGCTTTCGCAAAGCCATGAGCGAATCAGGGATTCCTGTGCGTGAGCCATGGATTATCGAGTCAGGCTATGGAATCGAAGCTGGCGAGGAAGCAGGGCTGGCTCTGCTCTCACAGAATGAGAAACCAACAGCCATTTTTGCAGTCAACGATAACCTCGCTATTGGCGTGATGGCTGCTGCACATAGACTTGGCATTGAGGTGGGCAAAACGCTTTCATTAGTCGGATATAACGATATCCCTCTTGCCAGTCGTCTACCTGTGCCGCTCACGTCTGTATACATACCTTTTGACTATATTGCACAACAGGCTGTCGACTTACTGCTAAGCGATAAACACTCTGGCTCGCCGATCAATAGAGTGGCTATGCCTAGTTTGATCCCAAGATCATCATCAGTCCGACATATATAAAAAATCATGAGTACGCAGTATTAAGCTATTACTCTGAGAGCCCTCCTAATGCTAATCTAAATTATGGCAGAGGGCTATTCACTAGATACTCATTAGCAAATAGTATACGCCCTACATTTATAAAAATATTTACTTTTTCATTAACTGCTTATCATCAGAGAAGAACTTGATAGAATCCAGCGCTACTCAGCATCCTAACCTTACACTTAAGTAAGTTATTTTACGCACCTAGTTTAATCAAACGAGCTTTCCTACCATAACGTGTATTGCCCTGCATTCCATCACTGGCCTAGACGCCGTGAACATAGACACCAGCCTCGTATTCATTGATGTGAACATCATCACCGTCAGCCTCACCATTGGCTTAGCCATCACAGTGATGGCCTCCATAGGAGCGCTACTAGACCACAAACTCGGTAAATATGTTGGGCCATTGGGCAAAACTCATTGGCGGCGTAGTGTTGATTGGGATGGCACTCAGTTTTAGTAATGCTGCCGTTTCTTGAGCTGTAGCCAAAGTTGCAATAGGCATTGCAACGACAGTTTTGCTTGGCGTGAATCAGCCCCACTGTTTCAGAGTATTTATAGATTCCCTTGGTCAGAAAGTTTTTCCCTACTATGGATGGAGACTAGCAGGTATCCATCCGCTCGAACTGGAATTTGGTTTTGCACCAGACCGCAGGACTATTGGCACTGTAGCGGCAAATTCCCAGGGTAGCTGTGCGTGGCTCGGATCGCTGACGCAAAGGAACGGAGAACGACAATCCTGGTGAGCTTTCGGCCAGCAGCCGCCGTCAAAATGGCGCTCACCGAAACGACACAAAGCTGTTCAAAGTCGTTCGATCAACATATCGATAAAGGCGCGTACAGCGGGGTTGGTGCTACGACTCTGTGGCCATAGCGCAATGATATTATGCCGCTCTACATCGAAGTCGGGCAGGATTGGTACCAGTTCCTCTCGCCTAACCCGCTGGGCAGCCATGAAACTTGCAACCATCCCGATACCTGCACCCGTGGCCATAGCAGCTATGACGGCTTCGCTTGAATCAACGATAACAGGGGAAGATGGCACTATTTCGATCTCCTTCTCGCCGATCCGGAACGGCCAGCGAAACATTTGCCCCGTACTTTGGTAGCGCAAATTGATCGTTTCGTGCCCCACCAGTTCATCTGGATGCTCGGGAGCACCATACCTAGCCAGGTAGTCTGGCGAAGCGTAGCAAGAGAGCCTGTAAGGCGAGAGTCGCCTGGACAACAGTGACGAATCCGCAAGGTCACCGATCCGCACTGCAAGATCAATGCTCTCTTCAACCATACCGACGATGTGGTCGCTCAGCCGCAGGTCGATCGTTACCTTCGGGTAGCGCGTTCGAAAATCCGTAATAGCAGGAGCAATCAGATGCAGACCCAATGGGAGTGATGCCGCAATTCGTAACGTGCCTGCGGGCTCGGAACGAGCAGACTTCACTACCTGCTCTATCTCTTCTGCCTGGCGCAACAGCTCTAGCACACGTCCATGCAAGTCGCGGCCCTCGGCCGTGAAAGACAGCGAGCGTGTCGTACGAGTGAAAAGAGAGACGCCGAAGTGACGCTCCAACCGCTGGATGCTTTTGCTTATCGCAGAGGGCGAAACAGACAGCGAGCGCGCCGCAGCGGTGTAGCTGCCTAAGGAGCCGGCGCGTGCAAATGCGATAAGCCCCGTGAGGCGTTCCAATCCGATTTGTTCCTTCATGGAATTATTAAAACGAATCTACGCACCATTATCAATGACAAGGAACTTCCTTACTATTTGCCATGTGACTATTCTTGAGTGAGGTTGTGATGAACGACATGATGAAAGCAGTGCAGCTGCATAGTTTCGGTGGCCCAGAGGTCTTGCTTTACGAAGATACGCCCCGACCCGAAGTACAAACCGGTGAAGTGCTTATCCAAGTTAATGCGGCAAGTCTTAACCCACCAGACCTTTACCTGCGCGACGGCTATCGGGCGCTACCTCCAGAATGGCAGCCTAGCCCACATTTCCCGTTGATATTGGGCACTGATGTGTCAGGGGTCGTTGCTGCCATTGGCGACGAGGTTTCCAAAGTCAGCGTAGGTGACCACGTCTTTGCAATGGTGCGTTTTCCCGAAGACCTGATGACGGGCAGCAGCACCTATGCCGAATATGTCAGCGTTCCTGAAAGCCACCTAGCGTTGAAGCCAAAGGGCATTTCTCATGTCGAGGCAGCAGGTGCCCCAATGTCACTGCTTACTGTCTGGCAGTTTCTGGTTGATCCTGGTAATGACCTACCCAATCCATTCCAGGCATTTCGGCATGTGCCTGTACCGCTCGAAGGCAAGACCGTCTTGATCAATGGAGCTGGCGGTGGCGTGGGGCATCTAGCGGTTCAAGTCGCCAAATGGAAAGGGGCGCGTGTAATCGCGGTTGCTTCGGGTAAGCATGAAGAGCTTCTTCGCGAGCTGGGTGCTGACGACTTCATTGATTACACCAAGGCAGCCGCCGAAACGGTCGCACATGATGTGGATCTGGTGCTTGACGCTGTGGGTGGCCCGAACATGGAGCGCTTCCTCAGCATTATTAAACCAGGCGGTTCGCTCTTTCTGGTCAACCCCTTGGGCTTTTCTGCCAGGGATGAAGCCAACAGGCTAGGGGTTACGGTTTCCTCACTACAGGTGCACTCAAACGGAATGCTGCTGGCGCAGGCCAGTCGCTTGCTCGACGACCGTACCATTCGGATCGTGATCGACAGTACCTATTCGTTGGCAGAAGCATCGGCTGCGCACCAGAGAGCTATGCAAGGCGGCATTCAAGGTAAGGTCGTGCTTGTCGTTAAACAGTAACCGGCCAAGCGTTGTTTCTGAGCGCGAACCACTTCTGTCAGAAAATCCATCAAGGCATGAATCCTCACTACGCCTCGTAGATCCGGGTGCATCAGAAACCACAAGCCGTATTCCAGCTCCGGGATAGGATCAGTGAGCTGGATAATGTCCGGATCTTCGTCCGCCAAATAACAGGGCAGCACACCCAGCCCCATACCGGAGCTAATAGCGCTGAGTATATTGACCAGCGTATCGACACGGTAGACACAGGCCGCTTTCAGCGCGTTGTTGTCCATCCACTGATCCAGTGCTGAGTCCTGCAATCGCGGGCCAGCACCAATCCAGGGCTGGCTAGCAAGGGTCTTGATAGAAGCTCCTGGTGACAGATTGAGGCTTCGGTGTCCGTAGACCGCCTGCCCTATGGCCGTCAGCGGTCGCCCAATCAGATTTTCAGGAGGAGCATTGGACGGGCGGATGGCGACGTCAGCTTCTCTGCGTGTCAGATTGAATAGCTGGTTGGATACGGCGACGTCCAACACGATGCCTGGATATTTATGCTGAAACTGCGTGAACAGAGGAGAGAGCAGCCCCATCAACAAAGAGTCCGTTGTGGTGAGCCAGATTTCCCCTCTCGGCTCCAAGTCGCGCCCAGCGACTTTACGTTCGGCGGCCAAGGCTACTTCATCCATGATTCTGGCGGTTTCAGCGAGCTCTTCTCCAGCAAGCGTTGGCCGGTAACCGGTTCGGCTTCTTTCAAAAAGAGCAACACCAAGGCGCTGTTCGATATCACCCAGCCGTCGGAAAATCGTAGCGTGACTGACGCCCAAGACGCGTGAGGCACCCGACAGCGAACCTGCAGTTGCGATTGCCAGGACGACCTCAAAGTCGTTCCACGCTAGGTGACTCCTGGTTTTCTGTGTCATGGCAGAAGGTTGCCTGAGATTTTTACCTGTTCGTTTTTGCAAAGTTAATTCTCACTTTCATGGAATACCTTGCAGCTTAGAACAAGATTAGCATGCACCTGAACCCATGAGATAACCCAATCGCCCCGGGAACAGGGACGATATGATGGAGGTCAGGCGCATGATGAACTCAACAAAAGTGCAGAACTTTCACCACCACGGCTCGTTAGCCCCCTGCTATAACGATGCCGTGCCAGAAGGAAGTGCCGGCAATTTGCTCAAGGGAAGCATCCCTTCCAGATACCGCGATGGGCGGGGAGGCGTTGATCTTGAGCGTGTGCGGCTGGATCAGCAAGAAGCTCGACGACAGGTAATCCAGGCGATGGTACGACGTATCGAAAAGCTATGGCGTCTGCGTTGAGACAACGCATTAGCAAACAAGCTGCCAACACGCGTAACTTTCCAATGGATTCGAATCCGCAAAGCGGCGGAAAACCGAGCGCTGTGCAGTTGATTGTCAAACCTCACTACGTACTATATCCTGTACATTAACAACATCCTGTACAGGAGCAACCTTATGGATGCTATCAGCTACACAGCCGCTAGAACCAATCTAGCAAAAACCATGGAGCAGGTCTGTGAAGACCATTCACCTATGATCATCACCCGAAGCAAGGCGCAATCCGTGGTAATGATCTCTCTCGAAGACTATGAGGCGCTGCAAGAGACAGCCTATCTTCTGCGCGCACCTAAGAACGCCCGCCGTTTGCTGGAATCCGTTGCCGAATTGGAACAAGGTGGTGGTCAGGAGAAGGAACTTCTTGAATGAAACTAATCTTCTCCGAGAGCGCCTGGGAAGACTATCTGTACTGGCAGAAAACCGACAAGAAGATTCTTAACCGAATTAACAAGTTAATCAAAGAGACCAAACGAGAGCCATTTGAAGGGGTCGGCAAACCAGAGCCTCTCAAACACAGTCTCGCCGGTTATTGGTCTCGGCGAATCAACGAAGAACACCGAATGGTTTACAAAGTCACGGATGACGCTTTGCTAATTGCCCAACTCCGGTATCACTACTGATTTAACGCCGCATTAAGGTGTGAGTAACGCTGTCACCTAACCTAAACTATTGCGCCGTAAACACGAAACCCAACCTTGAACTGAGAATGCCAAGCGTTGCGATTCACTCTTAAACGCTTTGTTATGACGCTGAGCTTTGAGTCAGTTAATTTAATCGTGTGCCATAACGAGGCTGTAGAAAAAACCGATTTCGAGCCGTTTCCACCGCCTGTTGTCCTTATTTATTTACCCAGCCGGTCATCTGGCTGAGTAATCTTAATATCGGCATTTAGCCACTTTAGCGCCCAACTATAACCACCATGGCATTTTGATCGTGGTTATAAGGCTTGAAGCGCGGCATGCTGACCACTCCTCGTCTGTTTTCTCGATCCTACCAAAACTTTGCCGTCAGCGGGGTTTTTCTACAGGCTCAACGTTTTGTTAAGGGGTGGGCTTTAGCCCGTCCCAGCGAGCACAGCGAACGGTTTGAACCACTTGTTGGATGGTACCAATATGACCTCACTATTTATTAGGGAAGTATTCAAGTATCTCATCTTCCGCATCATCAAATAGACCAGTTGAACGCCAGCCTAGGTGTCGATAAAAGCCATATGACCGAGCTTTCGCATCGGATGAACACCCGAGGAAAAGTCGTTCAAACCCTAAAGAGTTGAAAGACTCAATCATTTGATTTAATAGTGCTTTGCCAACACCTTTACTTTCATATTCTGGCAATAGTGCCAAAACAACAATTTCTCCGGTTTCGCTATCACCGAAGCAATAGCCAATAATCTTCCCTTCACTAACACCAACGTAACCAGGTAAGGAGCCATCGCTAATTCCTGCTTTCCAGCTCTCTAAAGTAATACCGAGTTCTTCCAATTGTTCGACAGAGAAAGCGTTTTCTCTCGCCTTTCCTCTCAAGGCAATGCATTCGGCCACATCGTCAGGTGTTGCCATCCTGTATGCAACTTTCATTAAGAGCTCCATTTTAGTGCTTGGTTGTAGATCTAACGCCGTTCAGCACGCGCGGCTACGAAATGAAGGCGTCGCCGTGACGGACCTGGTTAGGAGTTCTTTAGCCAGCCTTGATCCACGGCGTACTCAACCTTTGAAATAAACCAGTCGTATATTTCTGAGTTTTCCTGCTCTATGAACCCATGCATTTTCAGCACTTGGCTCTTCCGTATGCCATGGTCTCTCCAGGCACGGCCCTCGCTCGTTACATTGTGCAGAAAGGGTAATAGACGGTCGATGACTTTGAGAAGCCTTGCTTCCTTAGTTTCCCCAGACTCTTGCTCTTCCCAGAGCTCCGGAAGATCTCCGATTGGGTTACCGGGATGAGAAGCCAGTTTCTCGATATACTTACGCTCTTCAATGTGGGCATCATTGCGGTTTGCGCTATAGAGAAATGTATCTCCTGCACCAATCTCACCAAGATCATGCACCAGGGCCAGTTTGAGTAATTTTAAGAGTTCAAAGTCTTCCTGTGACTGCTCTGCAAAAGCCCAGCAAGCCATCGCCAGGTGCCACGAATGTTCTGCTGAGTTCTCAACTCGCTCTCCACCGTTGATGTAGGTTTTGCGGTTTACCGATTTTAACGCATCAAACTGAAGTAAAAATTCCGATATCTGAGTGACTTTTTTGGTCACGTACTTCTCCTAACTCCGTGCACAGCGGCGACCTTGAAATGGTGACGAAGGAGCCCTGGAAAGGGTATCCGGCGGCCGCAGGCCGCGTACTGATGCGAATTGTTATGGCGAACCTGCACTTAATGATTAGCGAAAAGAACTAAAAGCAAGCCAATTGCTCCTGGCAACGCCTGCACAAATAGAATTTTCCGGTTTGCTGTTGCTGCACCGTAGATTCCGGCCACAACAACGCACGCCAAGAAATATAACTTGAAATCGTATCCTGCCGCACCTTGAAAGATACCAACCAAAAGACCGACTGCAATAAAACCGTTATAAAGACCTTGATTCGATGCCAAAACCTTTGTCGTTGCGGCTTGCTCTTTGGAATGACCAAAGACTTTAAGGCCCATCGGCTTATCCCAAAGAAACATCTCCAATATCAAGAAATATCCGTGGAGCAAAGCTACCAATAACACTACCAAATCAGTAATCATTGCCATGTGCACCTACCTACTTTTGAGACATAACACCACAATCACGCGCTTGTCGCGTGCATTGCATTGTTAAACCGTTCGTTGGCATGACGTATCGCCAGAAAATTCGAGAGTGAGTCTCAGCATATCTTTATGCTGAACTCCATTTTCAAAGATTGGCTCAGGATAGTTCTTCAAAAAGAAACCCTTATCAATACAGTCCACTCTAAAACCCTGCCTTTGGTAGAAGGTCAGTTGGTAACCGAAAGTACCGGTTCCGACCTCTAGGCCCTTTGCACCTGACTCCTGCATTTTATCGATAACTGTTTCCAAAAGTCGCGTTCCGATGCCACGCTGTTGATGCGATGGAGAAACAGCAATATTCATCAATTCCAATATTCCTGCTCCGATTGGCTTGAGAACACAAGATCCGATCACCTCGTCGTTGGTATATGCAACAAAACACCTTGCCTGATCCAGGTACTCTTTGATGGCCTTTTCAGATGGATCTGCCAAAAGAAGTAGATCTATCGGAACCTCTGAAGGTGGAACTTCGTCTATTCGCAACGGTATTTACACCCCCGAAACTCGGCATTAGGTTTAACTGTGATTATACACCCCGCTGCATAAGCTCAATAAACGTTTCGGCGCGTTCATTGAGCTTATGTAGCCACCAAAATTAACTCTACCCCATTGATTCTTCAGGTAGCAAAGAAAATTTCGGCAGTACACCCAAGATTCGGGTGCTTGCGCGTTTTGGTTAACTCGACAACGCTGTATATAAGCACACATTTTGTAGGGAGCGGCCCCTATGAAACTGATGGAGCGGGTGAAGGCTACCCTCAGAGTCAAACGCTATACGGATTCAATATCTCGACCTGCCCCACTGATCACCATTGTCCATTCGGGAAAGCTGCTCAGGAACGATCAGAATGTAGCTTCCCACCTTTGGCCCAATGCTCATCATCAAAATTTTGAAGGAAGATTGTTACTGCCTCAGGGCTGGTTCCATATGCTTCTGAAAATGCTTCGGTTATACGCTTAACTAAGAGCTCACGTTGCTCTTTAGTCCTGCCTGGAGACTGCTGAACGGTTACGATTGGCATATAGATCTCCTAATAAAATCAAAGATATATATAGGTTTAAATGAGGCACCCTGAGCAACCTTATTCAACCTGACGGCTCTTCCATTGAAGTTCTATCAACTATATCTTGACTCTACTCCACTCTTTCACAACCAAGCAAAGCCTAATTCGGCAGTATCAACCTTCCCCTTGCATTTCCCCCACCCGCCTCCTGCACTCCACCAACAAAAAGCTTGACGGGGTGCCAGTGATATCAGGCTGGGATCGCGCAAGGTGAGCACTTTGCTGCCAAGCGCTGATCCTGCTAAACCTGATCCGGATAATGCACTGCCTGTGCAGGCACCGGAGTAGGGGGTTAAATATCACAGTCAACGCATTCTTATATCTTGTCTGTTACGCCTCAAGGTGATGCCCTTCCAGGCTTCGACAAAGCGCTGCCAACCTGTCGACCGCCTGCATCAACACTTCATCCGGCACTGTCAGCGCCAGCCGAATTAGAGATGTAGCACTCTCGCCAAAGGAAGCGCCCGGCATCACCGCCACACCCTGCTCTTCGAGAAGGCGCCAAGCGAAGGCCTCGCCGTCCATACCTGTTTTGGAGATATCGATCATCAGGAACATGCCGCCCTGGGGCAGGCTTGAAGACAGCATGGGGATTTGGCTGATAGCTTTGTGCAGTAGTTTGGCGCGACGTCCCAGCGCTTCGCGCAGACGCTCGGCGGTATCGAAATGCTGGCGCAGAGCTACCTCGGTCATGTCAGCGATAAATGGCTGGTTGCCAAACAACATGGTTTCAGAGATGGGCAGCAAGCGGCGCGAGAACTCCACCGGCCCAATTGACCAACCACTACGGAAACCAGTTGCCGCATGGCTCTTGGAGATCGATGACACCACCACGGTTCGCTCTCTTAGGCTGTCGATTTCCAGCGGTGAGACAAAATCACCGTCGAAAATCAACGCTTCATAAACCTCATCACAGAGAATCCACAAATCGTGCTTGATACACAGCTCGCCCAGCTGCACCAAGGTCTTACGATCCAACACCGCGCCGGTAGGATTGTGCGGAGTATTGAGCATTAGCACCCGACTTTCCGGAGTAATAGCATCGGCCAGATCATCGGGCTGCATGATAAAACTATTCGCCATACGCAGAGGTACCGGTTGTAAATGCGCACCTGCCGCGCGAATAACCCCTTCATAGGTGGCATAGTACGGGTCGCCACTCAACACACCATCGCCTTCACCGACCAGTGCCAGAATGACAGCGAACAATGCAGTTTGGGTGCCGGGAAAACACAGCACGTTCTCTTCGCTGATAGAAGGAAGGCGTGGTGCATAGGTGTCGATAAGCGCATCGACCAATCCCGGTTCACCACGCCCGTTAGAATAGCGCGTTCGCCCCGCCCGCAAAGCATTGATGCAGTGTTCGACAAGAGCCGGATCTGTGGTGATATCCGGCTCACCGATGCTCAGCTCAATGACCTCTTTGCCTTTGGCTTGATGCGCTCTGGCGGCATTGTGCACCGCCCATTTGTCACCGCCAAGTTCATAAAGACGGTCGGTAATCGCTGCGTAGCGCATGAATAAATCCCTATTGTGTTGCGGGTTGAGAAGACGATTTGTCGACAGCGACATACTGCATCAGTGTGTTATTGGGCAGCGCTAGAATGCCTTCGGCGGCGCTCAACGCGATCTTAGGTAGCAACGCTGTGTCATATAGGCCGTGACCCAGCCCCCCTTCAAGCCACAGGCCATCAATCAGCGCATTCAGCGCAATAGCGTAGTGTTTACAGGTAACGGGGTCTGCCGGACGCTCCAGCGCTAAAAGTACCGGATGGATCAATGTTTCCAGCAAAGCCAGGAATTCTCGATAGCTTTCGCGGTGGATATCGGAATATTCCGGCTCGGTTCGCACGCGACCAATGAAGGTTGCCCACAGTGCGACCTTTCGAGACGACAGGTTCGGCGAGGTTACGTTAGCGACGATAAAGCGTGCCAAGCGCCGCTCTGGCACTTCGCCCGCTTGCTCAGAAGATTCCTCGGCTTCACCCGTCAGTTGGCCAATCAGGTAGGCATAAGCAGCACTCACCATGGCATCTTTAGAGCCGAAGTAATGCCTAATCAGCCCAGCCGTTACCCCTGCACGTTCGGCCACACGACGCGCGCTGGCACCATTCATTCCGTGCTCAGCAATACAGTGCAGCGTGGCTTCGAGTAAGCTGCGCCGCCGTGCATCCATAGACCAGCGCTGAAATGATTTCCTACTCATAATTTCCTTCGTTTCCGCTAAGAAACATCCGCCTAGGCATTTAATGCCACGTAAATTACTTCGCAGGATCTACTTCGCATTGTTTCCAGCACATAAGTTAAGCAACTGAATAACCTTGTGAGATCAATACAAAACCTGCCTCAACAGTCGATCACCAACAGCAACCGACTCACCTTTCGTTGAACATTGATGCTTTGAATCTGACCGTACTTGGCTTACAGTTATACTGTCGTATAACAAGGAACTAATTGCAAGCGCCTGCTAAATGATGAAGATGTTTCCCCTCCGGGAGGCAGATGGGCGCCCCCAGAGACGAGACAATCAATGGCAAACGTACCTGCAATAGAGATCCGTGATCTTCACAAACAATTTGGCTCTCTCAAGGTCCTCAAGGGTATCTCCCTGACCGCACGCCAAGGCGATATCGTCGCCATCATTGGTGGATCAGGCTCGGGAAAGTCCACACTACTTCGCTGCATTAATCTGCTGGAGCGCCCGACCTCGGGCGAGATAGCTATCCAGGGTGAACCCTATCGCATGAAGGACGCCCGCCATGGCGGTCTTGAAATCGCAGACCGTCGCCAGGTTCAGCGTATTCGCGCTCACCTCGGCATGGTTTTCCAGAACTTCAACCTGTGGCCACACCGTACGGTTCTGGAAAACGTGATCGAGGTGCCTATTCATGTGTTGGGCATGAAGCGCGACGAGGCCATTCATCGCGCTGAGGAACTACTCAACCGAGTGGGACTTGGCAGCAAGAAAGACATATATCCGGCCGTCATGTCCGGCGGGCAACAGCAGCGCGCAGCGATTGCTCGCGTGTTGGCCGTCGACCCGCTGGCCATGCTGTTCGATGAGCCCACATCAGCACTCGACCCGGAGCTGGTCGGCGAAGTGCTATCCGTGATTCGTGACCTAGCAGCCGAGCATCGCACCATGCTGCTGGTGACTCACGAAATGGCGTTTGCGCGTGATGTGGCCACACATGTGGTGTTCCTGCGAGAGGGCATAATCGAAGAACAGGGCCCTCCTGATCAGATTTTTGGTGACCCTCGCTCACCACATTTGAAGCAATTCATCAGTTCGGTGGCCTGACCGCCACCGATATCCCACCACTCCTGCAGACAATCTGGAAGACAACCCCGAAAACAACAGAGGTAATCCCCATGTTCAAGACATTCACTGCTACCGCCGGCCTTATCGGCCTGAGCATTTTCGCTGCCCCTGTGTTGGCAGATAGCTACAAGATCGGGCTATCCGCAGAGCCTTATCCTCCCTTTTATGCACCAGATGCCAGTGGCAACTGGTCAGGCTGGGAAATCGATTTCATCGAGGAGCTGTGTGACCGCCTGGATGCCAAGTGCGAGATCAAGCCAGTGGCCTGGGAAGGCATCATTCCGGCCCTGAAAACCGGCAAGATTGACATGATCATCGGTTCAATGTCGATCACCCCTGAACGTGCCGAACAAATCGCCTTCTCGAATAAGTATTACTCCAGCCCCACCGGCATCCTGGCGCGCAAGTCCACTGACATAGAGCCTACTCCCGAAGGCCTGGAAGGCGCCTACCTGGGCATTCAGTCGGGCACCAACCAAGAGCAGTATGCACGCAAGCATTTCGCAGATAGCGCCAACCTGAATGTCTATCAAACCCTCAACGAAGAGCTACAGGATCTGGTCGCTGGACGTATTGATGCCATCGTCGCCGACACCCTGGCGGTACAGACCTTTATCAACTCTGAGACCGGCCAATCCTGCTGCGAATACCGCGGCGAGGTGGCCAGCGACCCTGAACTCATGAGTGAAGGCATGGGAGTAGGCCTGCGCCAGAGTGATACCGAACTTCGCGAACGGGTCAATTCAGCCATCGACGCGATGCGCGCCGATAGCACCTATGAAGAAATTAGCGCCCCTTACTTCGACTTTGATATCTACGGCAGCTAATCCCCATCAGCAAAGGCCGCCCCCCCAGGCGGCCTTTGCTTTCCAATTTCACAAGGACAAGCCACTATGACGACTGTCTTCGATTTAAGCTTGTTGGCCTATGAGCCTCCCGGCTGGGGCAAGGTGCTGCTCGTCGGGTTCATGCGCTCGATCCAGCTGGCGGCGGGTGGCTATTTGCTGGGTATCCTGATCGGCATCGCAGGTGCCGCTGGCAAACTGTACGGCAATAAGGTCGTTCGCGACCTGTTTGAAATCTACACTGTGGTCATTCGTGCCGTGCCCGAATTGGTGCTGATGCTGCTGTTCTACTATGTCGGCAGCGATCTTTTAAGCCGTGCTTCAACCGCCATGGGGTTTGACAGCGTCGATATCGACGGCCTGACCGCCGGGATTCTGGTAATAGGCTTGGTACAGGGCGGCTATGCGACCGAAGTCTTTCGCGGGGCCATTCTCGCCGTCCCCCGCGGGCAGACCGAGGCGGCCCACGCCTTTGGCATGTCGCCCGCCCAGGTGCTCCGTCGGGTCACGCTGCCAGCAATGACACCACATGCCCTGCCCGGCATGGCCAACCTGTGGATGATTGCCACTAAAGACACCGCCCTGCTTGCCGTCATCGGCTTCAGCGAGCTCACACTGGTCACCCGGCAGGCCGCTGGCGCTACGCAGCATTACATTATGTTCTTTCTGGCCGCGGGCGTGCTGTATCTGGCGCTAACGCTGATATCAAACGTGGCCTTGCGCCGCTTCGAACGCTACGCACGGCGTGGTCTTGTCTCCACACGCTGAACTCAAGGAATGCCTGTGTCTGACCCTCAAACTCTGGCGTCGCTTACCCGACCGTCGCGAACGCCCACGTTAACCAAACTGCCGGGCCTATTTGAGCCTCACCGTATTATCCTGCTTTTGATATTCATCGTCGGTCTGGTGGCCGCGATTCAACTGATGGACTGGAGCTGGCTACCCCGCTACTTGCCCAAGCTCTGGGAAGGCCTGCAGATGACTTTGATCATGCTGGTATCCAGCGTGGTGGTGGGCTTTCTGATTGCTTTGCCTTTAGGGCTTGCGCAGGTCAAAGGAGCGTGGCCGCTGCGATGGCTAGCCACCGGCTTCTGCACCGTCATCCGTGGCACGCCACTGCTACTGCAGCTGTGGCTGTTCTATTTCGGGCTGGGAGCGCTGTTCGGCCAGTTCCCGGAAATTCGTGACTCCTGGGCCTGGGACTACCTGCGCCAGGCCTGGCCCTATGGTTTTATTGCCCTCACGGTTTCATTCGCCGCCTATCAGGGTGAGGTTATGCGCGGTGCCTTTGCCGGTGTACCGCATGGCGAGCTGGAAGCCGCCAAGGCTTTCGGCATGTCGCGTCGCAAGGTTTTTAGCCGCGTATGGTTTCCGCGTGCTGTTCATCGTGCTCTACCAACGCTGACGGGCGAGATCATCCTGCAACTGAAATCCACACCGCTGGTTGCCACCATCACCGTGATGGACTTGTATGCCGTCATCACCCAGGTACGCCAGACCACTTACCTGACTTACGAACCGTTACTCTTCCTGGTCGCCGTCTACCTCTGCCTGAGCGGCGTCTTGATCGTTGGGCTGCGCTGGCTGGAAAACCGCGTACCACACTAACGGTCACTGGCCTGTGCGAGCATCACGTTTGTCAACGCTAATTCAGGACGTGGTATAACCGAAAAGGGGCCGTCCAGCAGCCCCTTTTTGCTTGTATTGATATTCGTATAGTTCTGATACTGGCTTGCTTGCCGTGCTGGCAACCGCGCCGATTTAGTCTTTATAGCTTGGATCCAGCGCCTCAAGCGTGCGCAGGTGCGCGGCCCATTCGAGTTCAAGATCGCCGTCTTCATGAATAGTCTGGTCGTATTGGCGCGCCACGTGGCGCGCCACCTCTTCTGGCACCAGCCGTAAGGGCTGGCCAGTAGACTGCGCCGCCACCTGTAGCTCACAGGCACGCTCAAGATAAAACATATTGTTGAACATCTCTGCAGCCGACGCACCGGTCGTCAGCAGGCCATGGTTACGCAACACCAATGCCGGGTTGTCGCCAAGGCTTGCCACTATTCGCTCACGCTCAGCCAGGTTCAGGGCAATGCCTTCATAATCGTGGTAAGACACCCGTTCGTGAAACTGCAGCGCAATCTGGTTAAGCCGTGTTTCAAGGCCCGACTCCAGCGACGACACCGCCACGCCAGCGCGCGTGTGAGTATGCATCACCCAGGCCGCATGGTGGCTAGCAGTATGAATCGCGGAATGGATGGTGAAACCAGCCGGATTCACTTGTTCTGGGCTGTTATCAATCTTATGGCCATCAACGTCAATCTTCACCAGCGAAGAAGCCGTAATCTCCTCCCAACGCCAACCGTAAGGGTTGATCAGGAAACGTCCCTTCTCACCAGGCACCCGCGCGGTAATATGAGTGTAGATCAGATCCGTCATGCGATAGTGGGCGGCCAGACGATAGCAGGCTGCCAGCGCGATGCGGGTTTCTTGTTCGGCGTTGCTCTTCGTGGTGCGTTGAGGCTTATCGAGACTCATCAGGTGTTCCTTTGCAGCAAAGTGATTGTCATGCAACGTGTTTAGCGTTTACGTCAGTAACCGCGCGCCCGATCAACGCCCATGGCAAGCGGCTGCCCATCGCGAAGGGCGCGGGCGGTGTCGACAACCTGCCCTGCGACCACCTCTGGCAACGAATCACTAGCAATGTGTGGCGTGATGCGTAGGCACTCATGCTGCCAGAAGGGATGATCCGCAGGCAGCGGCTCTGCACGGAACACATCCAGGCTCGCCCCACCCAAATGGCCGTGTTCGAGCGCTAGGAGAAGATCGTACTCGACCAAGTGCTCACCCCGACCGATCTGCACCAACCAAGCGTCTTTGGCGAGCTTCGCGAACAGCGCCTTGTTAAGCACGTTTTCAGTGGTAGCCGTCAGTGGCAGCACATTGATCAGATAATCGGCGCCATCCGCTGCCGCCATGACAGCCCCGTCACCTGTCAGATAGGTCACGCCTTCAACCGGGGCTTGTGGCTCGCTGCGGCAGGCTACGTGTATAGAAAAGCCAAGCGCGGCCACCGCTTTCACCACGGCGCGCCCCATGGTGCCGTGTCCCAGCACCGCCACCTTTCTTGATGCTGGCGCGCGCATCGTCAATGGCGCCCAATGCGCCTTGGCAGCATTTTGCTCCAGGGTGGTGAACTCACGCTCACGATGGAGCACCTCATGCGCGGCAAAACCCGCCATCAAGTCGGCCTGATGTGGATCCCGCACCCGGGCGATATGTACTTCATCGCTCAGGCCAGGATGCGCCAGCAGGGCATCAACACCGGCACCGATAGACATCGCCAGCTCAAGATTAGGATAGCTCTCGAAAGCCTCGTCATTGGGCAACCAGCAGATCGCAAAACGCACATCTTCAGGGTTATCGATCTCATGGGGATGGCGCAGGACGACATCACTCGCTTCATCGCGCAAGGCGTTACCATAAATGGCATCAAGGTCGAGCGAATCACTGAGATAGACGCCTAAAATCGAGTTCGTGTTGGTCATGCAACTTCCTACGGTTCACATTCGAAATAGCAGTGGCTGTAAAACAGCCACTTGTTACTCAACTGTATAATAATTCACGTACCGATGCCATGAAACGCCATTACAGCACCTAAACTCTCATCGCTGTAATGATGCTAATAAATTGTTTCCCGATAACTTTCCATGTCATACACCCTTGCATCTCCCTCACCCGCCTCCTACACTCCACCAACGAACAGCTTGACGGGGTGCCGGTGAAATCCGGCTGAGATGGCGCAGGGCGTAGCAATTAATGCTGCCGAGCGCTGATCCCGCAGAACCTGATCCGGCTAATGCGCTGCTACTTACACAAGTTCGCAGCGAGGGTACCGGCGTAGGGATCAAGCGATGGCCACGGCTGCTCTCTCACGATCGCACGCCGCCCTTCTGCGCCACTCCCTCGATCTTTTTCGCCCGCCCTCCGGATCATTACCACCGGAGGAGTCATGGGCTACCGCTTTACTGATCTCACTACCACTTGCCAGAAAGATTGGCGCGCCTATATTGAGCACGATTTTGTGCGCCAGCTAGGCACCGCCACGCTGCCCGAAGCGTCGTTTCGCCACTATTTAAAGCAGGACTACCTGTTTTTGATTCACTTCGCCCGCGCCTATGCGCTGGCTGCCTACAAAAGCCCCACCCTCGCCGATCTTCGCCAAGCCCATGAAGGCTTGAAAGCCATTGTGGATGTGGAGCTGGGCCTGCATGTGGGCTTTTGTCAGGAGTGGGGGATTTCCGAGCAAGAACTGGAGGAGCTTCCCGAAGCCAGAGCGACGCTTGCCTACACCCGCTATGTGTTAGATACCGGCAACCGCGGCGACCTGCTGGATTTGCACGTGGCGTTGGCCCCCTGCCTGGTGGGCTACGGCGAAATCGCCAACTGGCTAAACGCCCAGCCTTCCACCCTGCGCGGCGCGCAAAACCCTTTTGATGCCTGGATAGCCATGTACGAAGGCGAGGAGTTTCAGGCCGCCATGCAGGCGGAGCTTGAATGGCTGAATATCCGCCTTGCCGACATTACCTCCGCCCGCTTTGCCGAACTGAGCAAGATCTTCCGCGACGCCACCCGCCTGGAAATCGACTTCTGGCAGATGGGCCTAGAGCTGATAGACCAAGACCTCACCCACTAATTCAGCAAAACAACACAAGGAAACGACAGTAATGACTAAGACCGTAACAAGCAAAACCAGCCACTTTTTAGCCGAAACCGCCCAGGTCGATGCCGCCGCCATTGCGCCGCTGCCCGGCTCACGTAAGGTATATATCGAAGGTTCGCGCCCGGATATCCGTGTGCCGTTCCGGGAAATTTCACTGTCGCCGACCAAAACCACCGGCATTGATGAAGAGAACCCGCCACTGCTGGTGTACGACACTTCAGGCCCCTATAGCGATCCGGATGCTAACAATGACCTGCGCCGCGGTCTGCCGGAACTACGCCGAGCCTGGATTGAAGAGCGTGACGATACCGAATTTCTATCAGGCCCCACGTCTGATTACGGCAACCGCCGCGCCAACGACCCGACGCTTGCCCAGCTGCGCTTTGATCTAACCCGCACACCACGCCGAGCAAAACCGGGCAAGAACGTGACCCAGCTGCACTACGCCCGCCAGGGCATTATCACCCCGGAAATGGAGTTTATCGCCTTGCGCGAAAACCAGCGCCGTCAAGCGCTAGGTACCGCTGAAGTAGAGCGCATTCTGGGCCATCAGCACAAAGGCCAGAGCTTTGGCGCCAGCCTGCCGGAAGAAATCACCCCTGAGTTTGTGCGTGATGAAGTCGCCAGAGGGCGGGCGATTATTCCCAATAACATCAACCACCCAGAAAGCGAGCCGATGATTATTGGCCGTAATTTCCTGGTCAAAATTAACGGTAATCTGGGTAACTCAGCGGTGACTTCTTCTATCGAAGAAGAGGTAGATAAGATGACCTGGGGCATCCGCTGGGGCGCGGACACCATTATGGACCTCTCCACTGGGCAGAACATCCACGAAACCCGCGAGTGGATTTTGCGCAACTCGCCGGTGCCGATTGGCACAGTGCCTATCTATCAGGCGCTGGAAAAGGTCAAAGGCGTGGCCGAAGACCTCACCTGGGAAGTCTTCCGCGATACGCTGATCGAGCAGGCCGAACAGGGCGTGGACTACTTCACCATTCACGCGGGCGTACTGCTGCGCTATGTGCCGCTCACCGCCAAGCGGGTCACCGGCATTGTCAGCCGCGGCGGCTCGATCATGGCCAAATGGTGTTTGTACCATCACCAGGAGAGCTTCTTGTACACCCACTTCGAGGAGATCTGCGAGATCTGCAAGCAGTACGATGTGGCGTTCTCCCTCGGTGATGGCCTGCGTCCTGGCTCAGTGGCCGATGCCAATGACGAAGCACAGATGGCGGAGCTAAAAACCTTGGGCGAGCTGACCCATATTGCCTGGAAGCACGATGTGCAGGTGATGATCGAAGGCCCCGGCCACGTGCCGATGCACCTGGTGAAAGAGAACATGGATAAGCAGTTGGAATACTGCGACGAAGCGCCCTTCTATACCTTAGGCCCGCTGGTAACCGATATAGCCCCCGGCTACGACCACATTACCTCGGGCATTGGGGCGGCGATGATCGGCTGGTTTGGCTGCGCCATGCTCTGCTACGTCACCCCCAAAGAGCACCTGGGCCTGCCCAATAAAGACGACGTCAAAACCGGCATCATTACCTACAAGATTGCTGCCCACGCGGCGGATCTCGCCAAGGGCCACCCGGCAGCGCAGCGGCGGGATAATGCACTCTCTAAGGCACGCTTCGAGTTCCGCTGGGAAGACCAGTTCAACCTGGGGCTAGACCCGGATACTGCTCGGGAGTACCACGACGAAACCCTGCCCAAAGACTCCGCCAAGGTGGCACATTTCTGCTCCATGTGCGGGCCAAAGTTCTGCTCCATGAAGATCAGCCAGGAAGTACGTGACTATGCCAACGAACATGGTCTAAACGGCGATCAGGAAGCGGTGATGAAAGGCATGGAAGAGCAGGCAGAGAAGTTTCGCAACAAAGGCAGTGAGCTGTATCAGGAAGTTTAAAATAGCGACTTACTGAACAGCATTGTGACTATATGTGGCCCTTGAGTCTTAGCAAAACTCAAGGGTCACATTAATATCTAATCGCCACAGGCCAGCCACTGAATTTGCTCTAAGAGTATTTAAAAGTAATTACCGTCCAAGTAGATTAATTATACATTGCTCGTGTATGATTCTCATTTGCGCAGCGCTCTGTTCATAGCGTTTTATTTAAAACCAACACCATTCAAAGAACCGATTCCAGATGAAAACCAAACTTTACTTGGCGGTAACCGTTGCTCTGCTTAGTGCAGGCATGTTAACTGGCTGCAGCGATGATAACGAACCAACAGCCGCAGGCACACAGGAGGAAGCGCCGAAAAATAATGCAGCTCTCATGCTGAAATATATTCCGGCTGACTCTCCCTACTTCATGGCAACACGTGAAGCAATGCCTGAACAAGATGCTTTTGATCGTTATCAACGCATGCAGCCCAAGGCTAGCATTGAGTCTAGTCTGGATGAGCTACGCGAGACACTGCCCGAGATAGACGATGAAGTGATGCATTCGTTGATGACGGTATTGATCGCCATGAGTGAAGAGCTGGTCGATGTTGAAACGCTGGACGATGTCCATGCGCTGGGCCTGAAAATGAACCCTCAGGCCGCCCTCTATGGGTTGGGTATCTTGCCTGTTTTACGTATGCAACTGCAGGATGAAGATGCCTTCCGCGAAACGCTGCAACGCATTTTGACCAAAGCAGACATTAACCTGAGTACGGCCACCACCAACGACACCGAATACTGGGTGCTGACGCCTGAGGGGCCCGTCAAGGCGATTCTAGCCATTGACGACCAGCAACTGCTGGTGTCTGTGGTACCACAGAATGCTAGTGACGAGCTGCTAGCACAAGTGCTGGGTAACACTCTGCCCGACAGCAGCATCGGTGATACCGATGCACTGGCAGAGCTTGAAAAGCGCCATGGCTTTACACCTTACGGCGCAGGGAAAATCGACTCCTCACGCCTACTTAATGAGCTGAGCACCCCCACTCACTCAGGTACTCAGGCACTGATGGAAGCGGTTGATGCCGAGCAATTGGATTTATCCGCCTGCCAGGCAGATATCGACCGTATCACGAACCGCTTCCCTGGCCTTGTAATGGGCTCGCGCGAGAACGATCTTGACCGCATGGAAATGAACCTGATTCTAGAAACCGATGAGGATATTGTCAGCGACCTGCGCACTCTGACGACTCAGGTGCCGGGCCTAGGTAGCACAGAAGGTATGGCCAGCTATGGCTTAGGTCTGAACATGCCGCTGTTGGTTCAGACCGTTCAGAAATATGCTCAGGAAGTGCGCCAGAACCCCTTCAGCTGTGATGAACTACAAGATCTGAACAGCTCCTGGAATGAGATCAACATGGCGATTAATAACCCGATCACCATGATGATTGGTCAGTCACTATCTGGCTTCAGAGCTCGTATCAACAGTCTGACAATGACAGACGGCGAACCTACCATGACGGGGCTCCTGACGCTTGCTTCACAAAATCCTCTTTCCCTGCTTTCTGCCGCAAGCTCTTTCGCGCCGGAGTTAGGGACTCTAGGGCTTGAACCCGGTGGGGAAGCCAAGCAAGTCGAGAGCATGATGCTGCCCCCTGAGGCACCGGAACTCTACGCCGCCATGTCTGACACGGCTATTGTACTGGGCGCTGGTATCAGTGATTCGGCGACACTGCAGAAAGAGCTGGAAGCCCCTGCCTCAGAGCGCAATCTGCTTGTTCATGGACACATAACAGGCGAGTTCTACCACTCACTGGCCAACTTTGTGGAACAGATACCATCAGATGATTTGTCAGCGTCCGATATTGATATGCTCAAGCAATATGGTGACATCTACAAAAACATGGAGTACTGGTTCAGAGTAGATGACGCTGGCGTGGAAATGAGTTTATCGCTGGAATTAAACTAAGATCAGGCCGCTTCAATAATGCGAAAAACCTGCTAGTGGGTTAGCGGTTTTTTCGTTTGAGCAAGACAACTGTTTAAAACCACTTAAACGCCAACAGGGGGCCGAAGCCCCCTGTTGGTATCAGTGTTACATAACTAGCGCTGTTTTTTCTGGCTCTCCTTGGCGTCGCCTTTGCCTTTTTGCAGTTCGCCTTTAGCCTGCTGGGCCTTACCTTTGGCTTCAGTTTTAGCGCTTCCTGTTGCCTTGCCCGCGGCTTCTTTCACTTTTCCCGCTGCTTTGTTGGCCGTTCCTTTCGCTTTATCTTCTTTACCAGTTGCCATGACGAACACCTCTAATCCGTTAGTAGGGAAACACATCAAATCACACGTCGACACATTCATCAGAGTAGCCTTTATTAAAAAAGTTGCGCTAATTAATTTAGGCCGGGTTGTTGGCGGGTAACCGCGTTGGTGCCCAGCGGTTCAACACGAAGTGCAGGGAAGCCATAGCCAGAAGCGTAAGAACCAGTGCCACACTCATGGAAGAGAAGCGATAGAGCGCGCTATACACCAGATCCTGCTGCGGGCCTAACGACTGGCCAAACAGAATCCCCAGAGTGGTCAGTCCACCAAAGCCAATCCCTGAACCGCCCCCTTCATGGATATGCTCCCGAGCGAAAAGCATTAACCCCAGCCAGTAGAGCAACACCACCAGCAGGAAATGGTGGCTCTGGGTATATAAGAATAACTGCATTAATAGAGCCAAGTTGCACCCTAGTAGGGTTCCTATGGCTCGCTTACCGGCTGATACTTTCGCTCCAGAGTACCCCAGCGTAAACAGCACCAGGATGGTCGCCATCTGCGCAGAGAGCGACCCTTGCAAGTCGAACATCTGAAACACTACAAATGAGAGCGTGGCGGTTAATCCACCGATTAAAGTTTCATGGCGAATTTGCGAGGGTGTTTTGGTAACCCTGGGCGGCGGTTTGCGGGCTTCCACGTCGGGAAACAGCGTATGCATCAGCATGGCAATAAACACCGCCAAGCCACTGGCGACGAGATTACAGGCCAGTAAATCGCTCAAGTCCACATTGGGGTAGCTGGCGAAGTGAAGCAGAATGCTGAGCGTCAGCACACCGTTGGCGCCAAACAGAAACAGCGGCCCTTTCGCCATCAGGTTAAAGCGAAACAGAAAAATGCCCATCACCACCAGGGTCATCACCACCGGTATATGTTTGAGTAACCCCACCACCAGGCTGACTTCAAGCACGTTAAGCGATACGTTGGCTAAAAACTGGCGAATAATATGGCCATTCAGAATCGGCACCATGCCCAGCAAGAACATCGGGAAAACAGTAAAAAACACCCCGTAGTTCCAGCCCATTAGCTGGCTGACCACAAACCCCAGCGTGCCACCACCGGCCACCCGCAAGCACTGACGCAGGCCGTTTTGGGTTAACACCGGGCGAGCAGTTCGCTGGGCATTAGCCCCGCCGCGCCTCCCCCACCAACCTTTAAACGGGGTCAACAACAGGCGCTTAATATACGGGCTCTTAATAAACATAGTGCAACCAGCTGATCAGATGTGCCTGTAACCACACAAATGGTTTGGCCAAAGCAGCATCTCCTGGCTGAAGCTGCACCGTGGCGCGGGCTCCGCTGGGTAATAAATTCGCGATTGGCTGAGTTAGCACCAGGTGTACACGCATCCGCTGGGCATCGCGTATCCAGCGATCGGTGGTGGGAATATCAGCCAGTTGACCATCGGCAGCCAACTGTCCTTCACGAACACCGGCATCCATGGCGAGCACTTGCGCATCAAATACCTGGCCTGGCCAAGCATCAAACACTACTTGCGCTGCGTCACCAGGTGCCGCATGGCGCAGGCTCTTTTCGCGAAAATCGGCAATGACATCTATCGTATCCGCCACTACTGCTACCGCTGGCTGCCCCGCCTGAACGTAGTCGCCTACATCTAGCTGCAGGTTGGAAACACTTCCGGCTTGCGCAGCGCGCACCTGGGTATGAGCAAGATCCAACTGCGCCTTGGAAAGCGCATTGTCTGCTTGGCGCAAACGCAGATTCGTCTCTCCGGCCTCGCCCAGTTGCACTTCCAGGCTGACGATTTTAGCCCTGGCTGCCGCCACACTGGCCTGTGCGGTACGCTCAGCAGCCACCTGCTGTTCGTACTGTTGGCGCGATACGCTCTGCTGTGCCACAAGGGTTTCAGCACGCTGAAGTTCTCCCCGACGCTCGGCAGCCGTTGCCTCAGCGGACGCCAGCTCCGCTGAGGCAGAGGTAAGCTCTGCTTCCAACCGGGCATTCTCCCGCTCGGCCTGTTCGCGATTAAGCTGCGCCTGCTCAACGGCTAATCGAAACGGCGCAGGGTCGATCTGAAACAGCACATCGCCTTTTGCTACATGCTGGTGATTACTGACCAGCACCTCACTCACTGGGCCGCTGAGTTCGGGCGCTATTCGCGTGACCGGCCGCATCACTCTCGCCTCGGGCGTCATGGGCATAAAGCTATCGGCCACCAGAAAATAGATAAAAAGCAGTACAAAGGTAGCAAGGGCTACCCTCACCCATCGGGCAAATATTTGATCGGGGGTCATGCAGAGCTCACTTGTTAGCCACCAGGAAACCACCTGGCCAGCGCCTCTCAACGGGCGCGCATCGTGTAGGGAATCGCATAGGGGACTTTAGTCTAACAACCAATTAGCGCGCTAACAATATATCTATGTCTATCTACTGCTACATAAACGCTCTCTACAAGCCTATAAACAAAAACCCCATGGCATAAAGGCCATGGGGTTTAGTCATTCGCTACGCTGTTACGCTAAGGATTTAGAACCGGTAGCGTAAACCTACGCTTGCAGCATCAAAGGAGTAAGCTGATTTATCCAGGTAGCGCATATAGTCCGCGCTGAGGGAGAGGTTTCTGGCCACATCCATCTCAGCGCCTGCGCCGTAGGAGAAGTCGCTTTCGCTGTCGCCGCGGTCAAACTCTACTTCCGTAAAACCCGCCAGGCCATAAAGACGTACTTCAGGTGCTATGGGAATAATCCCTTTAGCATAAGCACCCGCTACATAGTCTAATTCGGCACCACCGTCGGAACCGCCCGTACCTAAATGACCTTCAATGCCAAAGTAGTCATTGAACTGGGCACCGCCGCGCAGGCGTAAGCCTACGTCATCACGGGACGAGCCTCTGTCTGGATCCAGACTCCAGAACATGGCATCAGCGCTCAGGTAAGCTTGCGGATAACCGGTAGACTGTTGTGCTTGAGCAGTGGTTGCAAATGCGCCTGCACCCACCAGGAGTACCGCCGATGTAAGTGACAACATGGACATCTTCATAGCTTGCACCTCAGTTAAAAAACAGTGTTTCCTTACACATTTGTATTGTGATTCATAACTATGAAGAACGCAAACATTTACCGCCCCTTGGATAAGCTCAGCACGACAATACCGCCAACGACGACTGCCCCACCTACCAACTGGCCGGGGCTAAGCATTTGCCCCAACACAAAGTAACCCAGCACCAGGGAGGCAACCGGCTCGATATTCATCACCGGTGCGTTGCGTGCCATATCGAGTCGCGGCACAAAAATAAACAGCGTCGAAAACGCCGAACCATACAGCAGACCAAGCAACGTCAGCCCTAGCCAGCCGGTACTGTTATCCGGCAGGCTCATACCCCCTGGCACTACACCGGCGATGCCGCCAATGATCATGACAATAAACACGGTCTGCATGGTCAACAGGCTGCGCAGGGTACTGCCCACTCCTGCAAGGCGGTGCTCGGTAACCCACAGCGCGCAGGCAAATACGAAGGCCGCCATTAATCCAAAACCAATGCCTGCTATCCACCCCGGCCCCATGCCATCGGCGCTGGCAATCCATGAGGGAATATCCAGCACCACCAGTAAGCCGATTAAAATCGTGCCCATGATCAGACAGCTACGCAGAGTAGGACGCGGGCCGCCCAACGCCCAACTGAGCAGCGCCAGCTGAATAGGAAAGGTATTGACCAATAGCAGTGCGATCACCACAGGCAGCCTGGCCACCGCCGAGTAGAGGCTAACGCTTTGGATCGCAATCAGTAGCCCCACGGTCAGTTGCCACGGCCAAGATCCCGCGGGCAGCCACAAGCGCTTTTTCTGCACGATGACTAGCGCCACTAAAATCAGGCAGGCAACCCCCGAGCGGGTTAATACCGCCAGTAACAGACCGGTGCCATTATCAAACGCCAGCCGAGCTGAAACGTGATTGGCGGCGAACATGGTGGCCACGGTCATCATTAACAGAATGGCCAAATGGCGCGGCAGTAGTTTCGGCAAAGAGGACGCTGACATAAGAACGGTACGGCTCGTTATAGAGGTGAAGGTGTAAGATGGCGAGTAGCCAGGTAGGCAAAGATCCCAGCATGCCAAGCTTTTGCCTAGAAGGCTAACGAAAGCCTGACGCTGCTTTTGCGCGCTGCAACATGTTAAACTAAAGTCTACCCCTTTGCTCAATAACCTCCTAGCGAAAAGGTTTTTATGAACGCACCGGTGCTGGTCATTAACTGCGGTTCCTCCTCTATTAAATACGCGTTGATTAATTCCGACCCTCAGGCACCGCGACTTGAGGGCATAGCGGAACGCTTAGGTAGCGAGGATGCACGCCTCAAGGGCAAAAACAGCGCCGGTGATCGTTTCAGCCAACCACTTCCTGGCGCTGACCACACCCAAGCACTTAACGCGATCCTTGAGCGTATGGAGGGCCGATTACCAGCGGCGGTGGGCCATCGCATCGTGCATGGCGGCGAGCACTTCACCCAGGCCGCACTCATCGACGCTAGTGTCATTGCGGCTATCCAAACCACCGCAGCACTTGCCCCCCTTCATAACCCAGCAAATTTAGCAGGTATTGCGGCGACCCAGAACGTCTTTCCTGAGCTGCCCCAAGTGGCAGTGTTCGATACCGCTTTCCACCAAACCATGCCGCCGCGTGCTTACCGGTACGCACTACCAGAAAGCCTCTACGCTGAGCATGGCATTCGCCGCTACGGCTTTCATGGCACCAGCCATGCTTATGTTAGCCAGCGGGCGGGCGAACTGAGTAGCCGTGGCACAGGCGGCTGGCTGACTGCCCACCTGGGCAATGGCTGCTCCACCAGCGCGGTGTGGAACAATCAAAGCCAGGATACCAGCATGGGCCTTACCCCACTGGAAGGCTTGGTGATGGGCACCCGCAGTGGCGACGTTGACCCTGGCCTGCACGCCCACCTGCACCGCCAACTGGGCTGGTCGCTAGACAAAATCGACGACGTGCTCAATAAAGAGAGCGGCCTACTGGGCCTTTCAGGCTTAACCAACGACATGCGCGAAATTGAGGAGGCTGCTGAAAAAGGGCACGCCACCGCACAGCTGGCGGTAGAGGTATTCTGCTACCGGATCGCTAAATCTCTGGCGGGGCTCTCCTGCGCCCTGCCCCAGCTTGATGGGGTTATTTTCACCGGCGGTATCGGCGAAAACTCGCCGATTGTACGTCGCCGTGTGCTCGCCCTATTGCCCCACTTCGGCTTTGCGCTGGATAACGACGCTAACGAAGCGACTATCCGCGGCAAAGAGGGCAAGCTGGATAGCGCCAGCCATGAAGGCCCCCAGGTGTGGGTGATCCCTACCGATGAAGAAGGCCGCATTGCCATGGAAACCCGCCACTGCCTAGAGACACGTGTATGACTCACCCCGACCAGCCACAAGCGATTCTGTTAGTGCCTACCAGCCAGGGCGTCGGGCTTACCTCCGCCTGTCTGGGGTTAATTCAAGCGCTGGATACAATCGGCCTGAAAGCCGGGTTTTTAAAGCCGTTTATGCAGAACGAGCTGAACGGCCCAGGCCTGGATCGATCCACCGCATTGGTTTCCCGGGCACTCAATCAGCGCCCGCCTTCGCCGATTTCCCAGGCACGCCTTGAGCGCTTGCTGCGCGACGACCAAATCGATGAGCTGATGGAAAATGCCGTCGAGCTCTATGAACAGGTTGTTCAACAGGCCCACCGCGATGGCAGCACCCTAGACCTAGTCGTGGTAGAGGGCGTAGTGCCCACTCAGCACACCACCTACGCCACCCAAACCAACGCCCAGCTCGCCAACGCGCTTAATGCGCGAATTATTCTTGTCGGATCCGGTGATTTAAAAGAGCCCCAGGCGCTGGCCGAGCAGCTTGATATGCACGCCCGCAGCTTTGGCGGGGTTAGCTCCAGCCGCACGCTGGGCGGCATTTTGATGCGCATGAAAAATCTGCCCTACGCGCAGGAAGATGATCTTTCTGCAGCACCGGGCACCTTCAAACCGCAGTTGGAAGAGTCAGTGCTCGCTGAGCTGCGCCAGTACTCCCCCGCCCTGGCGACCGATAAATTCCACCTGATTGGTGTGGTGCCTTACAGCAAAACGCTTAGCGCCCCGCGCACCCTGGATGTGGCCCGAGCGCTTAATGCCAAGTTGTTGAACGAAGGCGAGGCAGCCAGCCGTCGGGTACTCTCCACCAGCCTCTGCGCCCGCAGTGCTGCCAACGCACTGCATATTTTCACCCCTGGTAGCCTGGTAGTGGCTTCCGGTGACCGTGATGATGTGGTGCTGGCCTCAGCGCTGGCGACCATGAACGGTATTCAGCTAGCGGGCGTACTGTTGACCAACGGCTTTATGCCCAACGACAGCATGATCGAGATGTGCCGCCCCGCGCTCAAAACGGGTCTACCGGTCTTGGCAGTAGAAACCGACAGCCTGACCACAGCACAGCACCTCAGCCAGCTAAGCAGCGAAATCCCTATGGACGACTTCGAACGCGCCGAACAGGTGGCCCGTTACGTCGCAGCCCATATGGATCTTGAGTGGTTGAAAGCCCACCTGAGCAGCGGTTATACCCGCCGCCTTTCACCTTCAGCGTTTCGCCACCAACTGGTTAAACTTGCCCAGTTGGCTAAAAAGCGCGTAGTGCTGCCGGAAGGAGATGAACCGCGCACCGTAGAAGCGGCAATAATCTGCCAGCGCCGCGGCATTGCCGACTGCGTACTGCTGGGTAAGCGCGACGATATCGAAAATGTAGCGCGCAACCGCGGTCTGACACTGCCAGAATCGCTGACGATTGTTGACCCTGAAAGCACCCGTGCGAACTATATTGGCCCGATGGTCGAGCGTCGTCGTGGCAAACTCAACGAGCTAACCGCCGAAGCGCAGTTGCAAGATAACGTGGTGCTCGGCACCATGATGCTGCAGTTAGATGAAGTCGACGGACTAGTTTCCGGCGCCGTACACACCACCGCCAACACCGTGCGGCCCGCCTTCCAGTTGATTAAAACCGCGCCGGAGTATAATCAAGTCTCGTCGATTTTCTTTATGCTGCTGCCCGAGCAGGTGGTGGTCTACGGCGACTGCGCGGTGAATCCCGACCCAGACGCTGAAACCCTGGCCGAAATCGCCCTACAAAGTGCCCGCTCCGCTGAAGCCTTCGGTATCGAGCCACGTGTCGCCATGATCAGCTACTCCACCGGCGACTCCGGCACCGGCGCGGATGTGGATAAAGTCCGCGAAGCCACCCGGATTGCTAAAGAACGCGCGCCGCACCTGGCCATCGACGGCCCGCTACAGTACGACGCCGCCGCTATCGAGAGCGTGGGCAAACAGAAAGCCCCCGACTCGCCAGTGGCAGGTAAAGCCACCGTGTTTGTGTTCCCCGACCTCAACACCGGCAATACCACCTACAAAGCAGTGCAGCGTAGCGCCCGCGTCGTGAGCGTTGGCCCCATGCTGCAAGGGTTGAACAAGCCAGTGAATGACCTTTCCCGGGGCGCACTGGTCGACGATATCGTTTACACCATTGCGCTAACCGCCATTCAGGCCAGTCAGCGGGAAAGCTGAGTTACAGAAACTTTCCCTAGCCAATAAAAACGCCCCAAGCAGATAACTGCTTGGGGCGTTTTATTAACGACTTAACGGTATGTGAAGGCTAGACCAACATCGGCACCATCGATTCCAACACCATGACTAAACTCATCGCGGTGATGGTAAGAATAGAGACGCCAAACACCTTTTTGGCCCAGCGCACATCGTCATCTAAACGGTAGCCGCGCAGTGCCAAGTAGAGCCAGTAGCCGCCCATGGTCAGCGCCACGCACAGATACCCAGCGCCCGCTTGGCTGGCCAGCCCTAGCGCCAGCGAGGCGGGAATAAACGCCACAATGTAGCCAAGGATATGGTGTTTGGCCATTTTCACCCCGCGCACCACCGGCAGTACCGGAATCGATGCCCGTTGATAATCGGCGTAGCGGAAGATCGCAATCGCATAGGAGTGCGGCATCTGCCACAGGCAGAAAATCACCAGCAGCATAATGGCACCGCTGTCGAACTGACCGGTCACGGCGCAGTAGCCTACCACCGGCGGCATGGCGCCGGAGAGGCTGCCTACCAAGGTGCCGTACTCCGAGCGGCGCTTCATATAGAGGCTATAAAGCCCCACATAAACGCCCCAGCCAATGACCGCCAAGGCAACGGTTAACCCGTTGGTGCCCAGCGCCAGACACACCACCCCCGACACACCCAGCAGCGCCGAAACGCCCAGTGCCTGGGTAATAGAGATGCTGCCTCTTACCAGGGGGCGATGGCGCGTACGCGCCATCAATGCATCAATATCGCGGTCAATAACGTTGTTACACGCACAGCCTGACGCGATGATTAATGCAATCCCCACCATGACCGAGACAAAGCTGAGCCACTCGAACTGCCCCTGGGCGGCGAGAAAATAGCCCCCCAGGGTGGCAATCAGGTTGCCGCCGATAATGCCCGGCTTGGTCAGCTCGAGCAGATCCCGCCAGCGGCTGGGCGCTGAGATTAGCCGATCATCATGTTGAGATGCAGATGCTGCATGATCCACAGCGAGCCTCCTACCACTAGGACGAGAATCGTCAGTGTGAAGACGAAGGACATCAGATTCCAGCCTTCGTCGGCTTTGGTACTCATGTGCATAAACATGACCAGTTGCACCAGTATCTGCAACACTGCGGTCACGGCTATCACAATCACGGTAGCCAATACGCTAAAAGCGCCACTCATCACCACCGCAAAAGGGATAATGGTCAGTATCAGCGACAATACCAGTCCTGTCACATACGACTTAACGCTGCCATGGGCATTGGTTGAACTTGCACTCATCTCACAACACTCCCATCAGATAGACGAATGAGAAGACACAGATCCAGACAATATCGAGGAAGTGCCAGAACAGGCTTAGGCACAAAATCCTCGGCCGAGTCATATCGTTCAACCCTTTGGTGTAAAGCTGTACCAGCATCACCAAAATCCAGATCATGCCAAACGTAACGTGCAACCCGTGAGTACCGACTAGGGTAAAGAAGGCCGATAAAAAGCCGCTACGGTCCGGACCGTACCCTTCATGGATCAGATGCTGGAATTCATAGACTTCCATCCCCAGGAAGCACAAGCCCAGTAGAAAGGTAATAATCAGCCACACTTTCACTTGGCCAACACGGTTGGCATGCATTGCCAAAACGCCCATACCGAAAGTGAAACTACTGATCAGCAGTGCAAAGGTTCCGAAAAGGATCAAAGGTAATTCAAAGATATCAGCGCCAGTTGGCCCACCCGCCGTGCCCTTCATCAGCACGGCGTAAGTGGCGAACAGTGACCCGAAGATCACCAAATCGCTCATTAAGTAGACCCAGAAACCAAACAATTTCGTGCCCGAGGCATCGTGATGCTCTTCTTCGTGCTCTACCGGGTGGTGCGAGCTATGATTTAGCGTATCTGTCGACATTACGCTTGCGCCTCCACGCCTAGTCTTTGTTCACATTTGAGTTGATGCTCACGTTCGATTCGCTCAACTTCAGCAGCGGGAACGTAGTAGTCGATATCGTCGTTAAATACCCGTGCCATAAAGCTGATGAATACACCCACGGCGCCGACGCCGGCTAACCACCAGATATGCCACACCAGCGCAAAGCCGATGACCAGCGCAAAGAAGCTGATAACTGGCCCGGCCACGGTATTACGAGGCATATGAATATCGGTATAGGGGGCTTCTTCAAGCTGCTCTTCGCTACGCTGCTTTTGCGACCAGAAGCTGTCGATATCGCCCACTTCCGGCAGACGTGCAAAGTTGTAGAACGGCGCTGGAGAAGAGGTTGACCACTCCAAGGTGCGGCCATTCCAGGGGTCGCCGGTGACATCAGCGTTCTGTTTGCGGTCACGAATACTCACCCAGAACTGGATGATGGTGCAGACAATGCCCAGCATAATGATTACCGCGCCTACCCAAGCCAGAATCATCCACGGCTGCCATTCGGGGTTGGCGTAGGACTGCATGCGGCGCACGGCACCAAAGAAGGCCAGTACGTAAAGCGGCATAAAGGCGACGTAGAAGCCGATAAACCAGCACCAGAATGACCGCTTTCCCCACTTTTCGTTCAAAGTGAAACCGAACGCTTTGGGGAACCAATAGGTAAGCCCCGCCATCATGCCGAACACCACGCCGCCGATAATAACGTTGTGGAAGTGCGCAATAACGAACAGGCTGTTATGCAACACAAAGTTAGCTGCGGGCACCGCCAGCATAACGCCGGTCATACCGCCTAGGGTAAAGGTGATAATAAAGCCCAGCGTCCATAGCACCGGCGAAGTGAGTTCCAGGCTGCCGCGGAACATGGTGAACAGCCAGTTGAACACTTTCACCCCGGTAGGAATGGCGATGATCATTGTCATAATGCCGAAGAAGGCGTTGACGTTGGCGCCCGCCCCCATGGTGAAAAAGTGGTGCAACCAAACCACAAACGAGAGCAAGGTGATCGAAATGGTCGCCCACACCATGGTGGCGTAGCCGAACAGCCGCTTACGGGCAAAGGTCGCAATCACTTCAGAGAACACGCCGAAGGCTGGCAGAATCAGGATATAAACTTCCGGGTGGCCCCAGGCCCAGATGAGATTGACGTACATCATCATGTTGCCGCCAAAATCATTGGTAAAGAAGTGCATACCCAAATAGCGATCCAGCGTTAGCAGCGCGATGGTCGCGGTCAAAATTGGGAAGGAAGCAATGATCAGCACGTTGGCGCACAGCGAGGTCCAGGTGAAGATCGGCATGCGGAACATCGTCATGCCTTTGGTGCGCATTTTAATGATGGTCACGAAAAAGTTAATACCGGTCAGCGTGGTGCCTATACCGGATATCTGCAACGCCCATATCCAGTAGTCGACCCCCACCCCGGGACTAAACTCGATCCCCGATAACGGCGCGTAAGCGAGCCAGCCGGTTTTGGCGAATTCGCCCACCACCAGCGAGATATTGACCAGTATCGCGGAGACCGCAAACAGCCAAAAGCTTAAGTTATTCAGGAAAGGGAAAGCAACGTCGCGGGCACCAATTTGCAGCGGCACTACCAGGTTCATCAAGCCGATGACCATGGGCATGGCGACAAAGAAGATCATAATCACGCCGTGGGCGGTAAAGATCTGGTCGTAGTGCTCGGGGGGTAAATAGCCCGCTGCATCCCCGGCGGCCATCGCCAGCTGGGTGCGCATCATTATCGCATCCGAGAAGCCGCGCAGCAGCATCACCAGGGCGACGATGAAATACATAATGCCGAGCTTTTTGTGGTCAACGGAGGTAAACCACTCGTTCCACAGCCAGCCCCACTTACGGTAATAGGTGATTAAACCAAACAGTGCGATCCCACCAATGGCCATAAAGGCCGCGACGACCATGATGATCGGCTCGTGGTAGGGAATTGACTCTAACGTGAGTTTTCCAAACACGGCTTAACCTCCCACTTCTACGCTAGAGGAGTGGCTGCGCATGGCATTATCCTGACTAGCATGGTTGTTAGTGACATGACCTGATTCGGCCGCGTGATCGGCAGTCTTCTCATTTTCGCCATCGTGGGAGTCAGCATGATCGCCGCCCATCTGATGCTCGCCGCCGGTATGGAAGCTTCGTAAGATGCTTTCATACAGCGATGGTGAGATGGCTGAGAAGTACTCAACCGGATTCGATTCGCTAGGTTCCGCCAACGCTTCATAACCTTCTGGGTAGGTCAGCGTTTGTGGAGCAGCGCGTACCGTTTCCACCCAGGCGTCAAAATCCTCGGGGTTGGTCACCTTGGCTTCAAAGGTCATGCCAGAGAAGCCCGCACCACTGTAGTTGGTGGAACGACCAGGGTAGCTACCAATCTCATCGGCGATGAGATGGACATCGTTATCCATGCCCGCCATGGCATAAATCTGGCTACCAAGATGGGGGATAAAGAAAGCGTTCATCACTGAGCCTGAGCTGACCCGAAAGCGCACCGGTGTATCTACCGGAAAGGCCACTTCGTTAACACTGGCAATACCCTGCTCGGGGTAGATAAACAGCCACTTCCAATCAAGCGCCACCGCCTGTATTTCGATCGGCGCCACATCGCTTTCCAGCGGTTTGTGGGGATCAAGGCTATGGGAGGTCTTCCAGGTCAACAGGGCGAGCACCGCGATAATCGCACAGGGCACGATCCACACCACCGCTTCAATCACGTTGGAGTGCGCCCAATCAGGCGTGTATTTAGCTAGGCTATTACTACGCCGGTAACGCCAGCCAAACAGCAGCGTCATGACAATCACAGGAATAACTACAATCAACATTAGGCCAAAGGCGGTCAGAATCAGTGTGCGCTGCTCAGCGCCAATCTGGCCTTTTGGGTCTAGCAGCGCTGAACTACAGCCTGCTAGAAACAGACACAGCGCAAGGAGCACTAGCGTGCCTCGCCTGCGCCAAAGTGAGCGTCGTTGCATGGTGTGATCTCGTCAGAGGTTGTTTAAAACACTAGCTAGCCATGTCGCCCTTCTACATAGCAGGCTAACTACCACCCCATACTCTTCCCAAAACATGCTCTGCATGGCGCTCTTGAAAACGTGCTAGGAAAACGCTCTCAAGGACAGTGCACACGTGACGCTGGGCGCCATTGCTCCGGGAAAAATATGCGTCGCCGGATGGGAATTGGCGACGAGCCTCGCCGGCCTAAGCACTAAAGGCTTAAGCAGTTAAGACTAAAGTATTTTCTATTGATCGAGATCATGAAAGAAGTGGCGCATTGCCGCACCCAAGGTATTGACTGGGATGAGCAAGGGGGAAATCGCTTACGCCACTGTGACGGTGGGAACCACTATCTCAGGTACAACGCGGCCATTTTTTTTAAGCAACTGCGGGGCGCCCTCTTCGTCGGTAACCACCACATCAAAATCGTCCAGAGCAGCGAAATAGGCCGGGCGAACTACACTGAACTTACTGGCATCTACCACCAACAGGCGCTGCATAGCGGTGGCAATGGCAGCCTGTTTAGGCGCCACTTCGTGAAAGTGAAAGCAGCTAACACCACGCTCTAAATCCACCCCTGCAGCGGAGATCAGTGCCTTATTAATGCCTAACCGCTCGATAGCAGCGGTCATATTGTCGCTACCGAATGACTGCGAGGTGGCATAAAACAGCCCGCCCAGTAGCACCAAGCGCACGTTGGGCAGGGCGGCAACGGCATTGGCAACATTAAGCGCATAGGTCACTACCGTCAGCTCTCGGAAATGACTTAACTGGCTCAGCAGCGGCATTAGCGTTGAGCCGCAGTCGATAAACAGCGTATCGCCCTCTTCTATGTAGGCTAACGCCCGCTGACAAAGCCGATACTTGGCCTGGTAGTGGCTAGCCTGCTGTTCGGTCAAGTCATAAATAGGCGTTACGCCAGGGTAGTTTGCCATCACTAGGCGTCCACCCAGCAGGCTAATGGCAGTATCCTGAGTCGTCAGATCGCGACGGATGGTCATTTCGGAAACATCGCATAGCTCTGCGGCATCGCGCAGATGAAGAGTACCGCCACTGGCAAGCGCTTCCTGAAGCTTGGCAAGGCGCAGCGCACTACGGCCATTCATGGTGGGCATCTCCTGGCAAACCCCTCTTGTTGTGATTTTCGCAACGAGAGCATCGGTGTTGCGTCCATTTTCATTTCTATGCTGAGCGAGCGGCGGCGTAATTTCCACTGCTACGACGGCTATTGGTGCTATTAGTGCCACAATGAGAGCCATATGACATTTAAATAGCGTTGATGTGACAACTCTTGCAAATCAACGTTAGAAAAATAACACTAAATGTTATAATTTTAACATTAACGCCAGCCCGCACGACTACAACCTCGGATAGCCACACCCAAGTGGCTCCGCGACAACCAATGTTGAGGCTCTCATGACTGCTCGTACACACTCTCGCCCCCCTTCGTCTAAGATCGCGCTTGGCGCTGGCGTATTAGGGGCCATACTCACTACGCCGCTAATGGCAGACGAGGCTGCTCAGTCGCATCCTCTAGATCGACTGTGGTCATTCGCCAACGTTTCGGTTAACTACCTGGACTGGTCAAACGGCACCGAGGCGCGCACCGCTTCCAACGCGGCGAAAAGCGACTTTATGTTTCTCGAAATCGAAGGCGGCGCTGGCTTTAGCTGGGGCGAGTTCTACGGCTTCTTTGATTTCGAGAACCCCACCAACGACCAGTTCGATGAGTCCAGCGGTGGTAAAGACAACTTCCGCACCGCGGGTAAAGTGACCTCACACATTTACCTGGGTGACAGCTCGCTGTCGATTTACGCCCACCTGTATGACTTCCGTGATTACGGTTATGACAGCCGCGAGCAGGATCAGATTCTTGGTTTGGGTTACCGCACTACCTTCGACAATGGCCTGTGGTTCAAGCCCTTTATCGGTGCTGCGCGGGTACAAAGTAACAGCTATACCGGCATGAACGGCTATATGGCAGGCTGGGTCGCGGGTTATGATTTCACTGCACTCAACCAGGACTTCAGCGTCACCAACTGGCACGAACAGACCTTTGGTCGCGACGATGAGTATCTGGAGCAGAACTACGTGGGCGATACAGCGGGCAGTGTAGGCACCAACGGTGCACTGAGCCTATGGTGGCATCCGAGTGATTTGATCACCACCGGCATTCAGTATCGCTACTCTGACAATAAGTTGGGCACCCCCAACAATTATCAGAATGCGATGATCTACTCCGTCAAGCTCAACTTACTATAAACGCGCTTCTTACTCGCGGACTCGAAGGATCTCCTTATGACACTCCTTATGAGCTTGGTGGGTATGGTCACTCTGGTGGCCATTGCCCTGATCTTCTCCTACGACCGTAAATCGATACGGCTACGTACCGTGCTGGGCGCCTTTGCTATACAAGCGGGGATTGGTGCCTTTGTACTTTATGTGCCGTTTGGCCAAGCGGTACTACAGGCCATCTCCTCCGGCGTTAGCCAAATTTTGGTGTATGCCAACGATGGTATCGGCTTTCTGTTCGGCGGCTTAGCCGATGTGGATAATGTCGGCTTTGTATTTGCGATCAAAGTACTCCCCGTCATTATCTTCTTCTCCTCGCTGATCGCCGTGCTCTACTACATCGGCATTATGCAGTGGGTGATTCGCATCCTCGGTGGTGCCCTGCAAAAAGCCCTGGGCACCTCTCGCACGGAGTCGCTTTCTGCAACGGCAAATATTTTCGTCGGCCAGACCGAAGCACCGTTGGTGGTGCGTCCGTTTATCGCCCGCATGACGCCTTCGCAGCTGTTTGCCGTTATGTGTGGTGGTCTGGCATCGGTCGCCGGTTCAGTATTGGCGGGCTACGCCGCGCTGGGTATTCCCATGGAGTACTTGGTAGCGGCCTCCTTTATGGCGGCGCCGGGCGGGTTGCTATTCGCCAAGCTGATCATGCCGGAAACCCAAGACGTTACCGACAGCGACAGCGTTACCAAGGTGGAAGAAGAGATTGAAGCCCTGGAAGATAAACCTGCCAACGTCCTGGATGCTGCTGCATCGGGCGCTACCTCGGGTTTAATGCTCGCGGCCAACGTGGGCGCCATGCTACTCGCCTTTATCGCCCTGATTGCCCTGATCAACGGCATTTTAGGCGGCATTGGCGGCTGGGTGGGCTTTGAATCGCTGAGCCTGGAGCTGATCCTGGGCTGGCTGTTTGCCCCGCTTGCCTTCCTGTTGGGTGTACCCTGGGAAGAAGCGACGCTGGCTGGCTCATTCATTGGCCAAAAATTAGTGGTCAACGAGTTTGTCGCCTACATCAACCTAGCGCCTTACATTGATGGGGAACAGGTGGTAGCTGCGACGGGTCAGATGATGACACCGCACACTATGGCGATCCTCTCTTTTGCGCTGTGTGGCTTTGCGAACCTCTCCTCCATTGCGATTCTGCTGGGTGGCCTGGGTAGCATTGCCCCTACCCGCCGCAAAGAGATTGCTCGTTTTGGCGTCAAAGCCGTATTGGCCGGTACACTGTCCAACTTGATGTCGGCCTCGATTGCTGGCTTCTTTATCGCCCTAAGTAACGTCACTGCTTAACGCAGCGGGGTTTACTGAAGGTGGCGGGCACTGCGGCTTTATCCGCAGTGCCCGTTTTTATCTTTTACTGATTTGTGAGAATTCCATGACTGCGACCGCCTCCCCCCATATCGTCCAAGCCGCCCGCCAAGCACTCACCCTCATGGATCTGACGAGCCTGAACGACAACGACACGGACAGCACCATTGAAGCGCTCTGCCAGCAGGTGAAAACGCCCTTTGGCACCCCTGCCGCGGTCTGTGTATACCCTCAGTTTATTGTCACCGCCCAGCGTGCGCTTACTGCTCACAAGCTTAATGACCAGGTGAAGATCGCCACGGTCACCAATTTCCCCAACGGCGACGGCGACATTATGGCCGCCGCCCGTGAAACCCGCGACGCGGTTGCCTCCGGCGCCCATGAAGTTGATGTGGTCTTTCCCTACCGCGCGCTGATGGCAGGCGACGAGGAGACCGGCCTTGAGTTGGTTGAAATGTGCAAAGCCGCCTGCGCTGGCCAAGCACTGCTCAAAGTGATCATTGAGTCCGGCGAACTCAAAGAACCTGCACTGATCAAACGCGCCAGCGAACTGGCCATTGAAGGCGGTGCAGATTTCATTAAAACATCTACCGGCAAAGTAGCCGTTAACGCTACGCTGGAAGCCGCAGAGATTATGCTCAAAGCCATCAAGGCCAGTGGTAAAGACGTTGGTTTTAAAGCAGCGGGTGGCGTCAAAACCGCCGAAGACGCAGCGGAATATTTGGCCCTTGCCAACGATATTATGGGTTCAGGCTGGGCAACGCCCGCGCACTTCCGCTTTGGTGCCTCTAGCCTGCTGGGCAATCTGCTGGCGACGTTGACCGGCAATACCAACGCTGCCACCACTGACGGAGGGTACTAATGTCTACCAACGCCACTCAACACACCCTGCTCCCCCAGGAGCTGATTCGCCTAAAGCGTGACAACCAGCCGCTGCCCGCGGAAGAGATTAAAGCCTTTGTGCAGGGCATTGCCGATGATCGCATCAGCGACGCCCAAATTGGCGCCTTCACCATGGCCGTGTTTCTCAACGGCATGAGCCGTGAAGAAGTCGTTGCGCTGACCACCGCCACCCGCGACTCTGGCCACGTGATGCAGTGGAGCGACCTCAACCTGCCCGGCCCGATTGTCGATAAGCACTCCACCGGCGGCGTGGGCGATTTGGTTTCGTTGGTGCTCGGCCCCTGGGTCGCCGCCTGCGGCGCCTTTGTACCGATGATCTCCGGTCGCGGCCTGGGCCACACCGGTGGCACCCTGGATAAGCTCGAATCGATCCCCGGCTACGACCCCTACCCTGCCCCTGAGCGCTTCCGCGAGGTGGTGAAAACCACCGGCGTAGCGATTATTGGCCAAACGGGTGATCTCGCCCCCGCCGACAAGCGCATCTACGGCGTGCGCGATGTGACCGCCACCGTGGAATCGATTCCGCTGATTACCGCCTCTATCTTGGGCAAGAAGCTGGCCTCCGGACTGGATGCGCTGGTAATGGACGTTAAAGTCGGCAGCGGCGCTTTTATGCCTACACCGGAAAAATCCCGCGAACTGGCCAAAAGCATCGCCAATGTGGCCACCCAGGCAGGCACGCCCACCACCGCCCTGCTCACCGATATGAGTCAGCCGCTGGCGCTCTGCGCCGGTAACGCCGTTGAAATCGTTGAGACTCTGGCCCTGCTGCGTGGCGACCGCCCCAACAGCCGCGTGATGCAAGTCACCCGTGAACTGGCCGTGGAAATGCTGATCGCCGGCAGGCTCGCAGGCTCACGTGAAGAAGCGCTTACTCAGCTTGAGAAGGCGCTAACCTCTGGCGCAGCTGCTGAAGTATTCGCCCGCATGGTGCACGAACTCGGTGGCCCCAGCGACTTTATGGAACGCTCAGAGCACTACCTGGCCAAGGCCGACGTTATTAAACCCGTGTATGCCGAGCAAGCCGGTGTGGTCCAATGTATTGATACCCGCGCTGTAGGTATGAGCGTGGTGGAGCTGGGCGGTGGTCGCCTGCGCAACGACGCCAGCGTCGATCACAGTGTCGGCTTTACGGATATCGTCGAAATCGGCGAAAGCGTGGATAGCCAGCGCCCCATTGCGACGGTTCACGCCCGCAGTGAAGCCGCCGCTGAACGTGCCGCCGAACAGCTGCGCGCGGCGTTTTCGATTGGCGAAGGTACGGCCAGCGCCGACACCCTGCTACAAGACACTTTCCGTGGAGAAACCTTATGAGCCGCGCGATTGTACTGGTACTTGACTCCTTTGGGATTGGCGCCGCCCCGGATGCCGCGACCTTCGGTGATGAAGGGTCCGATACTCTGGGCCATATCGCCGCTGCCTGCGCCCGTGGCGAAGCGGATAACGCCAACCGTTCAGGGCCGCTGAAACTGCCCAATATGGCCAAGCTGGGGCTATTTCACGCCCACCGCGATGCCACGGGCAGCGTTGCCGAAGGCGTCACGCTGCCGGATAGTCTGGAAGGTGCTTACGCCCACGCCAAAGAAATTTCCAGCGGCAAAGATACCCCCTCCGGCCATTGGGAAATTGCCGGTGTCCCGGTACGCTTTGAGTGGGGCTACTTTCTGGATAAAACCGACAGTTTCCCCCTTGAGCTGCTCGACGCCATCGTGCAAGAAGCCGATCTCACTGGGGTGATTGGCAACTGCCACGCCTCTGGCACCGAGATCATCGCCCGCCTGGGTGAAGAGCATATAGCCACCGGCAAGCCCATCGTTTATACCTCGGCGGATTCGGTGTTTCAGATCGCCGCTCACGAAGAGCATTTCGGCCTTGAACGGCTTTATAAGCTGTGCGAAACCGTCCGCGAGCTGCTGGAGCCTTATAACATTGGCCGCGTCATTGCGCGTCCGTTTATTGGCGAAGACAGCACCACTTTCGCCCGCACCGGCAACCGCCGCGACTACAGCGTTGAGCCGCCCTCGCCCACCGTACTGCAAAAGCTCGCCGATGCCGGTGGCGAAGTGGTCTCGATTGGTAAAATCGCCGATATCTACGCCCACTGCGGCATTACCCACAAGGTAAAAGCCAGCGGCCATGACGCACTCATGGACGCCACCCTCAGAGAGATCGAGCGCACCAACCAACGCGGCTTTGACAAGAAAAATCAGGGCGAGCACGCCATGATCATGACCAACTTTGTCGATTTTGACTCGGTCTATGGTCACCGCCGGGACGTGCCGGGCTACGCCGCCGCGCTGGAAGATTTCGACGCCAAGCTACCTAAGCTCCTGGCTGCGCTAAGCGAAGATGATCTGCTGATTCTCACCGCCGATCACGGCTGCGACCCCAGTTGGCACGGCACCGAGCACACCCGCGAGTACATCCCCATTCTGGTACACGGCCCCGGCTTTACCCCCGGCCAGCTGGGCGAGCGCGGCACCTTTGCCGATATTGGCCAAACCCTGGCCGACTTTTTCCTGTTACCGGCCATGGCCGATGGCAAAAGCTTTCTACCCGACGCCGCTTAAAGGAGACCTTTGATGGCAACCCCACATATTAACGCTGCTCCCGGTGATTTTGCCGATACCGTACTGATGCCCGGCGACCCGCTGCGCGCCAAATACATCGCCGATACTTACCTGGAGAACGTGCGCCAGGTCAACGACGTGCGCAGCATGTTTGGTTATACCGGCACCTATAAAGGCCGCGAGATTTCCGTGATGGGCCACGGCATGGGCATTCCGTCGGTCTCCATCTATGCCAAAGAGCTGATCACCGACTACGGCGTAAAATCGCTAATTCGTGTGGGCTCCTGCGGCGCGGTGCGCGACGATGTCAACGTCCGCGATGTGGTCATCGGCATGGGCGCCAGCACCGACTCCAAGGTCAACCGCATGCGCTTTAACGACCACGACTTTGCTGCTATTGCCGACTTCGAACTGACTCAGCACGCGGTGGCTGCCGCCAAGGCCAAAAACGTGCCGGTCAAAGTGGGCAACATCTTCTCTGCAGACTTGTTCTACAACCCGCAAACCGAAATGGCTGAAATGCTCAAGCGCTACGGCATTGTCGGCGTCGAGATGGAAGCCGCAGGTCTTTACGGCGTCGCCGCTGAGTTTGGCGCCCGCGCCATGACCATCTGCACCGTATCGGATCACATCCTGAAAGGCGATTCGCTCTCCAGCGCCGATCGTCAAACCACTTTCGACGATATGATGCTGATTGCACTGGACACAGTTCTACGCGACGACGCTGCCCGCGCTTAGGGCGTTGAAGCGGCCAAAAGGAAAAGTGATGGATCAAGTATCGGAAGAGATCGTTCAAAAGTTGTTAAACGCGCGGGCTAACGCTTATGTGCCCTACTCCGCGCATCCGGTAGCGTCGGTGATGGTGACTCCCGATGGTCAGCAGTTTGCCGGCACCAACGTGGAGGTGGCGCACTACAAAGGCTTGTGCGCTGAAGCCTCGGCCATTTCCGCCATGGTGACCGCAGGCCAACGCCAGTTGGCGACCGTCTACGTCATGGGCCCCGCTGATCACTTATGCACGCCCTGCGGCGACTGCCGTCAGCGCATTCGCGAGTTCGCCACGCCAGAGACTCAGATCAAGGTGCTATCCGGCAGCGGCGAATTGATGAAAACCTACACCATGGAAACGCTGCTGCCCGATGCCTTCGGGCCGGAGCAGTTGCCGCCGCGCTAACTCGTTTCCCGTAACACCAGCGCCACCGGCAGCGATACGTGTCGGGGCGCTTCTCCCGCCCTCGCTTCTGCCAGTAGTGCCATGCTCGTCTCGGCTATCTCGGCAATATCCTGCCGTACGGTGGTGAGCCCAGTGGCGAGGGTGGGCAGGTCATCAAAGCCTGTCACCGCGACCTGAAAAGGCACTTCAATCCCGCGGTCTTCCAGCGCAGCTACACAGCCCAACGCTAGTTCGTCGGTGGCGCATACCAGTGCATCAAAAGGCAGTGGGTGAGTGCCCTCTTCGTCTAAATAGCGATTTAGATAGCGATAGCTGTTAAGAGAGTCTGACGCGAAGCGGTGCGGTAGGCTAATCAAGCATTCGGCAAACCCAGCCTCTGCCAACGCCCGCCGGTAGCCCTCCAAACGGCTATGGGGACGCGGCACCTCTAGCTCGCCGCCCATAAACGCCAGCCGCCTGCGACCCTGGGTAATGAGGTGGTGGGTCATCTCATACAGCCCCTGCCGATCGTCCGGGGCGACGGAAAAGCCTTCCCCGGCATCACCTATGCGCACAAAAGGAATCGCAGCGGCCTTAAGCAGTGCCGGGCGCTCATCGTCTGGGGCTTCACCAAGCAAAATAGCTGCCCCCGCGCGTTCGGGTAATTCAGCGGTTTGTTGGTGATTAAAGAACACCGGCACCATACCCTGCTGATGAAGGGCCACGGTAAGGTGCTGGTAGAGCAAGATATAGTAAGGGCGCAGCTCGATATCCTGACGGCCGAGAGAGATGCCTACCACCGCCGTTTTACCGCTTATTAGCTGACGAGCCGCGGCGCTGGGTTGGTAGGCCACTTCTTGGCTAATCGCCAAAATTTTCTCACGCAGGGCATCACTGAGCCCTGGCTTGCCGTTCAGGGCCCGGCTCACCGAGGCAATCGATACCTCGGCCCGCCGGGCAATTTCTCGGATGGTGGCCGTTTGGGCGCTTTGCTTGCTCTTTATCACCGAATCTCTCACCGGCTATTTCCCGCCCTATTTTTCACCTGGAATGCCTCCAGTGTGCCGAAAAACACCCGGCGTTGCGACGCTGATTACACTGCAACTTCCAGGCTGCGATCTTCCTGACTGGAGATAGCGCAGGCATCAAGAACGGTTTGGATCGCCGCCCCGCGGGCAAAGTCCGGCTGGTCGTTTTGACCACTGCGGATGCTTTCAACAAAACGCTGATAGATACTAGGTGTTGGCGGTGCCTTCACTGTGCTCCAGCGCGCCGGGTGAACGTCATCGTCCAAACACACCTGCACGTCGTCTTTTGAGGCGTCTAAATCGACGCGAATAGCACCTTTATCGCCGTGTACACTCAGGGTTAACGAGTTGTGATGCCCGGTCGCCCAGCGGGTGGCTTGAATGGTGCCCTTGGCCCCATTGGCAAACGTCACTCGCATTAGCGCGGTGTCGTTGGCATCCAACAAATAGTCACCAATCCGGTTGTCTGGAGCTTTTTCAAAACAGGTCAGTTCGCAGTTAACGCGAGTAATATCGCCGACCGGAAAGCTGGCAAAATCAACAATGTGAACGCCCACATCGCCCAGTACACCTTTGCTGCCGTGGGCTTCAGAGAGCCGCCAAAGCCACTGGCTATCTTGATCCCAACGCCCCCAGGCATTGCTGACCAGCCAACTCTGCCGGTAGCTGGCATCCACGTGACGAACTTGCCCAATCGCCCCAGCGGTAATCAGTGCACGGGCGTGCTGAATGGCCGGTGCATCCCGATAGCTAAAGTTGACCATATTGATGACGTTGGCAGCCTCGGCCGCCTGGGCCATTGCATGGGCATCGTCGGCATTCGTCGCCAGCGGTTTTTCACACAAAATGTGTTTGCCTGCGGCAATCACGGCCAGTGACGTGCGCTTATGAACACCATCTGGTGTGACGTTGCTAACGGCTTGGATATCCTCCCGCGCCAGCATAGCCTCCAGGTCGTCATACGCATCGGCGATATCAAAACGACCCGCAAAGTCGCGGGCCTTGGCCAGCTCCATATCGCACACCGCCACTACTTCCACCCCCTCGATCCGGCTAAAGTGCTTGGCGTGTTCCCCCGCCATACTGCCAGCGCCAATTATCGCTAAACGGATCATTTGAAGCCCTCCTCGCCAGGTTTATGCAGCCCTTCGCCTTTGATTTCCACCGGGTTGGGTGCCTGGTCGGCAGGAATATTGGGGCAGCTATCGATCCAGCGGGAGCCTTCCGGGCGCGCCCATTTCACAGCGTTCTTCAGCACGGTTTTTACCTGTTCGTTGTAATAGATCGGATAGGTTTCGTGACCTGGGCGGAAGTAGAAAATCTTGCCGTTGCCGCGCTTGTAGGTCAGCCCTGAACGGAATACCTCACCGCCCTCAAAGGCGCTGATAAAAATCACTTCATCGGGGTTTGGCACCGCAAATGGCTCGCCGTACATTTCAGTATGCGGCAGTTCGATATAGTCGCCCAGGCCCTGAACGATAGGGTGACCAGGGTTAACGACCCACAGCCGCTCGCGCTCTCCCGCTTCCCGCCACTTAAGTGAGCAGGTCGTGCCCATCAGGCGTTTGAAGATTTTTGCGTAGTGCCCAGAATGCAGCACAATTAGCCCCATCCCCTGCAACACGCGCGCCTGCACGCGGTCGACGGTCTCTTCCAGCACATCGCCGTGGGCAGCGTGGCCCCACCACAGCAGCACATCGGTATTCTCGAGAGTCTCTTCACTTAAACCCTGTTCGGGATCTTGCAAGGTAACCGCGTTGGCGTGGATACCCTCCGCTTCGTTTAAACCTTCCGCGATGCAGTGATGCATACCTGCTGGATAAATTCGCGCCACGACTTCATTGATTTGTTCGTGGACGTTTTCACCCCAAACGGTAACGTTAATGGTCATCTATTCTCCTTAGCCGTAGCCGGTTAACAGCACAAAAGCAGCTTAAAAGTGCTGCATAACCCACAAAGTAAACGCTTACCCCGTCGACGTAAACGTTTACTCATGTGCAACTTTAGTCGCTAACCCGTTTATAGTGTCTAGACCATCACCATTGGCATCGCGACGAAGTTATCCGTATTCTGAAACGCAACCTCGCGCTTTAGCGTGACTCACGATGCGTGTTTAATGATTTGCTTCTAACAACAGGCTGTTTCTAAAAACAGGAGAACGCCATGGCTGGTTTACTACCCAACATCGACCCCGACGGCTTGCTTGAATACTCGGTGGTCTACACAGACCGTTCGCTGAATCACATGTCACAGCAGTTTCAAGGTGTGATGCGGGATATTTCAGCCACGCTGAAAGAGGTGTACAACGCCCAAGCGGCCGTTATCGTGCCCGGTAGCGGCACCTTTGGTATGGAAGCGGTGGCGCGCCAGTTTGCCGTTGACCAGAAAACCTTGGTTATTCGCAACGGCTGGTTCAGCTACCGCTGGACGCAAATTATTGAGATGGGTCGCTTAACCGATCAGCACACGGTGCTTAAAGCACGACGTCTGAATGCCGATGACCCTCGCTCGCCTTTTCAGCCAGTGCCCATTGAGGAGGCCGTCGCGCAGATTCGTAGCGAAAAACCTGCCGTTGTGTTCGCCCCGCAAGTCGAAACCTCTGCGGGCTTGCTACTTCCGGATGACTATATTCAAGCGCTCGCCGAAGCCACTCACGAGGTAGGTGGCCTGTTTGTACTGGATGCCATTGCCGCGGGCACTCTGTGGGTGGATATGCAGGCACTCGGCATTGATGTGGTGGTAAGCGCGCCGCAAAAAGGCTGGAGCGGTTCGCCCTGCTGCGCCATGGTAATGCTCTCGGAACGTGCCACGCAGCGCTTAAGTGAGACCCAGAGCAACAGCTTTGCCTGCGATTTGGGCAAGTGGCACAGCATTATGCAGGCCTATGAAAATGGCGGGCACGCCTACCACGCCACCATGCCTACCGATGCACTGCGGCAGTTACGGGACATTATGAAGGAGACCCGTGCCTACGGCTTTGACAATGTAAAAGAGGAGCAGCAGGCGATTGGCCGGGAAGTCCGCGCCATGCTTAAACGCCACGGTTTTGTGAGCGTTGCTGCGGAAGGTTTTGAAGCCCCAGGCGTAGTGGTGTGCTATAGCGACGATAGTGGCTTAGTGAGCAAACTTGCCCAGGCGGGCGTGCAAGTGGCGGGCGGCGTACCGCTAATGTGCGATGAAGGCGATAACTTCCAAACCTTTCGCATCGGTCTATTTGGCCTCGATAAGCTGCACCACACAGAGCGCAGCGTGAACAGCTTAGAGCAGGCGATTAAAGCAGTGGTGTAAGGTAAAGAAGGCAGAGCCCGCTATTTTAATAGCGGGCTTTAGGTCACATATAGCCCACGCCCCGCGGCATCATGCCCAGATGATTTTCAACTTGGGTAACCCCAGGCACGTTTTCCGCAGCAACGGTTACCGCCTGCTTCTGTTCAAGGGATTCGACTAGTCCCCATACCTCCACAGCACCGCCATCCACAATCACGCTAATGCCTTCAACTTGTACGCCGGTATTATTCTCAACTTCTTTGAGAATAGCCTCACGAATTTGACGATCATCCGTGGGCGACTGGGTTGGCGCCACTGCGGCATTGGCGATACCCTGGAGCAAGTTAGCACGGCTAACAATACCCACTAACTTGCCATCACGTAGCACAGGCACCCGCTTGATATGATGTTTTTCCAGCATTCGCGCAATGGTATGCAGCGGCGTGTTCTCTTCCACGGTCATTGGATTCGGGGTCATGACCTCGTGGGCTTTACGACCATGGGACTTAACATAGTCGCCAGCATCTTTGCCGCCGGTAAACAGCGATAACCACCAGGAGTGTCCGTGATCACTGTCACTTTTTACCCGGCGCATTAAATCACCTTCGCTGACAATGCCAATCACCCGCCGCTCACTATCTACGACAGGCACCGCACTAATACGGTGCTTGAGCAGCAGTTGCGCAATTTCACGTACTTCGGCGTCAGGCCCCACACTCACCACTTTGGGCGTCATAATATCGATAGCTTGCATTGTACTCCTCCTTGAGCTCAACCTTTAAAGACTGAGCCGCAGATGCAGATTATCCTGCTTGTTCTTTGAGCCTAGCTCGCTGCTGAAGATTTGCCCATGCTGGCTAGCGATCTCAAAGAACGCATTGAGGCTGCGTTGACCTGGCGCAGTTTATTGGCACTTTTGTTATTCGCTTTCCTTCACTACGCTGCTCTCTTCGACTTTCTCGACATCGACAATGCCCGAGCGGCTAACGACAACCTTCCAGCGGGCCAAGTAAGGAGTATCTTCGCTGCCCGTCTCCCGAATCACTAAGTTAAACAGATGACGGCGCTCGACGCCCTCGCGAACTGCTTGGCCATCTTTTAAACGGTAGATGTGATGCTTGCCCTTACTCATTAGTCGCGTAAGCATGGAGATATCCAGATTGAGCGTTTCGCGGGTATGCTCGTAGCCGCTCAAAAAGCGCGTAGGCGACATACGTGAGCTTGAACGATAGTGCAGCACCACTTCTTCACGCTGGGCTACCGTACGGCGGCGCATCTGCTTGATATCATCGCCCAGCGATGCGTAGCGCTTGTAGTCAAACCACTCCAACTGGCGGCCCACCACGGCGTTGCGCGTGGGGTCTAAATACTGGCGCCGCCACTTGGGACGGCCTTTACGCAGCCAGCGCCACAGGGTATTGCGCAAATCATCCTTAAACACTTCGCGCAGGGCGTAGAGCAGCGCCATGGCTAATACGAACAGCGCGGTGATATCTCCCAGAGCATTACGCAACTGCAGCACGCCTAACGATACAAAGGCCATTACCACGGCGGTGGCAAGCGCTTTGACCGCTTTTTGCTCGCCGCCACCCAGCTCCAATGCCTCTTGTTTCAGGGTAATCGGGTGCTCAATCAGGCGCCGCAACAAGCGCATTTTATTCGACATCCGAGTGGGATCAGCCATCACGCGCTCGGCGTTGTACTGCTGTTCGCGGCGATACTCGCCCTCCCGGTAGCACACGCTAATAAAACGTCGGCGAATATCGGTAAACTCTCCGCCGCGGGGCATGTGTGCCACCAGCGCCAGCAGCTGTTGCTCAGTAAACCAGGAGAGGTAGTTATCAATATTGGCAAAGTACTTATATAGACTTTCGTCATCGGGCTGGTGGCGACGCAGCCGCTTGAGAATACCATCGCTCAAGTCGATCATCTCATGCAGTTGGTCACGTAGGGCAACGGCACTCTCTTGCACCTCACTGTTCTCTTCGCGCTCCTCTTGGCGAGCATGGCGCAGCTTATTGGCATTCACCAACATTGCTCGAGTAGTGCGCTCCATCGCTTCCACGTATTGATAGGCGTAGAGACTCAAGCTCAACCGATACGAGTCGCTGCCGAGCCGATTACGGCTGGCCAGCCGACTGTGCACGAGCGGTAAGAGATACTCGTCACTGTAGTAGGTGCGCGAGACATTGATAGCGGCATGATAAAAGGCTTCTTCTGAGATAAGCTGGGTGCTTAATCCCAAATCGCCAGGCACAAAAAGATAGACGTCGAGGTTATGCGATGTCTCTTCCTTGAGCCGCCGGGTAAGACGCAGCTGAAAGCTGTTTTTACGCTCAACGTTGATCAACTCATCAATCTCCTACTCCTTTGCCTAACGCGATGATATACCATGGCTAACTTGATCATGGCGCTACCTAAAGCCACCCCTCTGCTCACCTCTTCACCTATGGAGCTAGGAAATGTCCATTGCCCGTTTTTCACCCTTTGAGCTGCTGCTATTAAAGAGCCGCAGCCAAGTGGATACGGCAACCCTGCTGCTGTTGGCCTGGGTGCTGGTGCACCGTCAACATGTTTCAGAGGGGCAGCGGCGCCGCCGCCTGGCTCAGGTAACCGCACAGTTTCGCCACGGGCATGAGCTGGGGCCAGTAATGAGTATTGCCCGTAGCCAAGACTTGCAAGCGATCCAACTAGCTGCCGAGGTGGTTCGCAAAGAATGCGGCACAGAACGCAGCCTGAGCGTTATTCATCAAGCGATTACCGTCGCCACTGACGACGGCGAGCTGTCCCTGGCCAACCACTATATTTTGCGTTTTTTGGCCGACCTGCTAAGTATCGCACCAATGACCTTGAATACTCTGTTTAAAGAGCTCACCGGCACACCCCTTGCCACACCCGAAGACCCCAGCCGTGATGCTTACTGGCAGGCACACGACCCAGATTATCATGCCCGAAAAGCACGCGAAGCCGAGGCCGCTGAGCAGTACCACCAACAGGCCAATGCTCGGGCCAAACAGCAGCAACAACAGAAAGAGCGACGCCACCAGCAGAAGCAACAAAAACAGCAGGAGAAACAGCAACGCCAGGAGCAGGCTCGCCAAGCCCGCGAACAGGAACAGCAGCGCCAGCGTGAACAGACGCGCCAACAGGAGCAGGAACGGCAACGGCAACAACAGCAGCGCGAACAGGCCGAGCGCGAACGGCGCCGCTCTCGCCAGCAAGATTCTCGCCACCAGCATCGCCAACAAGAGCATCGCCAGCAGCGCGCCTCACCGCCGCCCGATCGCACCACGCGGGCGCTTTCGGTGCTAGGACTTACCCCAGGTGCCACCCGGGTAGAGGTTCGCCACGCCTATCGGCGGATGGCGCAGCTCCACCATCCAGACCGCTTCTATTCGGAAAGTGAACAACAGGTCGCCTTGGCCTCAGCGCGGTTTCAGCGTATTAAAAACGCCTATGATTATTTGATGCAAACTTACTAAGACCATGTAACGCTAGACGTTTCGCAGGATGCACTGGCCCATGAGAATAAATTGACCCTATGCGCGATTTGTACCAGCGCCTCGCGGTTTCCCCCGAGGCCAACGAACAAGAAATCAGCCAAGCCGTGGCTAGCTGCCAGCATAGCGCGCTACGCCAGGATGCCGAGGCGGTGTTCGCGGTTGCCGAACGCCGCGAAACCTACGATACGCTGCACGACACCGTCAGCGATATCGGAAAGCTACGAGCGCGCCTGGGGCTCAGCCACGGCGCCCACTGGCAGGGCGATGTCGCCAACGACTTTTCGCTGCCGCCGGATCACGCCATTTCCCGTCACGACGAACTGGTCGACCGCGTTAGCCACGCGGTCTCGTTGTACAACCGTTGGCGCCGCTGGCGGGGCCCGTGGCTACTCATCGCCGTGTTCGCCACCGGGGCTGGCATAGGAATCGCTCTGGGGCTTGCCCTGTGCCTGGGGCTTTTGCCGATGTGACGCAGCACGATTATTCGTATTATCGTGCCTGCGTGCCTGTTCATCCTGGCGAATCTCAGCTTTTGTCGGACGCGGCGCGGGCTTCGGAGGTGTTGGTTTCTTATGCTCCTGTGGGTTGAAGTCACTTGCTTGCGTCGCGCTATGCTTGCCTTGTTCACTCTCAGGCGAAGTGTTTTCTTGCCCAGCTTGTTCTTGCGAGCCCTCTTCTAAAGAGAATGAAGTACCCGCGGTCGCCTCCATGCGGTCTTCAGCGCGTGCTTCCATACTGACACTAAGACGCGGCACGCCCAGGTCAATCTCTTGAGCTTCCATACGCTGCTTCAGCAACAGGTTAAACGCCCGCGAGACATCCCACTGCATCTCCGGCGCGGTGCGAAAGCGCATGCGTAAAATGGGGCAGCCATCTTCAAAACCCTGAACGCCCTGCATCTCCAGCGGCGACCAGATGTAGTGGCGCATCATCGGATCACGGCGCAGCTCCTGGGCAGTCTCCTGCATCAGCGTAATCGCATCGTCGATTTTCATATCAAACGGAATGCGTATTCGCATCAGCGCGATGCCGAACTGGCGGGACATGTTATGAATCGACTCAATGCGGCTAAAGGTGATGATGTGCACAATGCCATCCAAATCGCGTAGCCGCACAGTGCGCAGCGTCAGCCCCTCGACCGTGCCCATATGGTTATTGATCTGCACGAAGTCATCGACCGCTAACGAATCTTCGATCAAGATAAAAATACCGGTAATCAAATCCTGCACTAACGTTTGCGCACCAAAACCGATCGCCAGACCGATCACACCAGCACCCGCCAGCAGCGGTGTGACGTTGACACCCAAATTAGCCAACCCGGCGATAACGGCAATAATCAGAATTGTTACAAAGATGACGTTGCGGATCATCGGCGTGATGGTTTGCGCCCGGGCCTGATTGACCCGCCGCCCACGTGAACGGGCTGACGATGTTAGCGCTCGCTGAATGGCGGTATCGGCAAATATCCATACCAGCCATGCAAGCAACACCGTGGCCCCCAAGCTAACCAGCGCTTGGCCAATCCGCGCGCTGGCCACGGCTTGTTGGCCCAAACCGAAGAACGAACTGCCCCACACCTGCATTGAGAGTTCGGCAAACACCATCCACGAGCAGATGTGCGCCAACACGAAGCCGAAGCGCTCTAAACGTTTGCGATATTGGCTATAACGGCGGCGGTGGCGACGCTTGCCCATCCGTTCCGCTTGGCGGCGCAGCAACCCGGTGACTACCAGTGTCAGTACCAGCAGGCTGGCGGAAATAATCGAGCGCGCCAGAGCAGTGCCCACATCGCCCACGGTGATAAAAATCGCCAGCAGCGAACCGCTCACCAACAGCAGCGCGGGTATGTGCCATAGCCCCCCCAGGGAGCGAATCATTTCGACCGCGGTGCTGGCGTCACGCCGCTGCTTGAAGGGCCGGTTGCAAATCAGGTGGCGCACGGGGCGCTTAAACTTGAGAATAAACCGCGCTGCAAGCAACGCTGCGAGCATATTGGAAAGCACAGAGGCTAGGCTCGACAGCTCGCTACCCAGCATTTCAACGAGACGAGTGGAGTTGACCGCGTCGCCAAGCGCAATCAAAGCACCAATCACAAACAGCCCGCGCAGCGCACGCTGTTGAAGCAGTTGAACCGCAGTAAAACGATGGCCACGGCTAAAGAACGCGATGACTGTTTCAAACACCACCGATAGCGCCCTGCCACACAGGCAGATATAGGCCACTACCAATACCAGCGTACGCCCAGGGCTATCGGGCAGCACCTGGCCAATCCCCAAGGTAATGGCAAACGACAGTGCCCAGGGCAGCATGCGGCGCAAAAAGTGCACTGCCATCAGCCAGCCCTTGGGATCCCGAGGCAGATCCAACGGCCACTCACGCCGGGTAGCGATCATGCGCCCAAAGGCAATCATCAGCACCAACAGTACGCCCCAAACCAAGGCCAGCACCGCCCCTTCGGCAACCGCTCGAATCGCTTCCCCCTGGTCGGCATCATCGTTAAGCGCGCGCAAATCATCTACGCCCTGAACCAGCTGGCGTGACCACTGATCAACCGGCGAATCCCCCGCCTGGGCCTGATCACCCAGGTCACTTAAGGTATCGGCGAGAGCACCCAGTAATCCCTGGCGTACTACGCCCTCATCTGCGCTGGCAGCGTCTGCGGTTACTTGCAATTCGCGTAGCGATTTAAGCAACTCTGTGCGCCGCTCTTCGTTTTCAAGCATGGTGATGACGTCAGTGAGCGACTTCTGAAACTCTTCACCGCTAACGTCAGCGCTTTCCTCTTCGGAACCGCTGCTCAGGCCGGGCAGCGACACCGTTTGCGCCTGGGCCTGAGTGATTGCCATGCTCGTCATTGCTAGGCTTGCCAATACAAACAAGACAAAACCTATTAACGAATTGATTAACCAGTGCTGTCGCACGCCTTACTCCTGAAAATTAGCTTAGATGGCGTCCTGCTTATCATTTGCCGCCGCTATTAATACGCTCAGTCTCAACGCGTGACTATGATAGGCTGAAGACTTAAACGTTCACCTCAAGGACGCCGAGATGACGCTACAAGCTCCACCTAACCGCTTAAACAGCCAGGGGAAAATCCGGCACGTTGGCATTGAAATCGAGTTCGCTGGCCTGCCGCCCCGAGACACGGCGATGATCGTACGTGAACTGTTTGGCGGGGAGCTTAACGTGGTAAGCCCCCATCGGCTACTCGTTGAGGATACCCGCTGGGGAGAATTTGGTATCGAGCTCGACACCCAATACGCGCATCCCGACAAATCGCTGGCCGACGACCCTCACCCAGAAGATAGCGAGTGGGCGCGCCATCAGCATCAACGCCGGGTCGAGTTCCATCACAAAACCCGCGAGCTGATTGGCGACATGGTCACAGGCCTGGTGCCTACCGAAATCGTTTGCCCACCGATACCTTGGAATGAGCTGGAAGATTTAGACGCGCTGTTCGAGACACTACGAGAGCATGGCGCTAAGGGCACCGATGCCAGCCTGCTGTATGGGTTCGGCTTACACCTAAACCCTGAAGCGGAGCGCTTCGACGTTGACTATTTGCTAGCCATGCTGCGTGCGTACCTGCTGCTGGCTGGCTGGCTGCGCGACGAAATTAAAGTCGATATTACCCGTGAGATGCTGCCCCACGCGAATCCATTTCACAAAGCCTATGCGTTAAAAATACTGGATAGCCACTATTCGCCTGATCTCGACACGTTAATTGACGACTACTTGCACCATAATCCCACGCGCAATCGCGAGCTGGATATGCTGCCGCTATTTGCCTATCTACGCCCCGACCACTCTCATGAATTGCTGCATACGCAGCTTACCAAGCCGCGCCCCACCTTTCACTACCGCTTACCCAACGCTCAGCTTTCCCAACCGGGGTGGGGCTCAGTGACCGAGTGGAATCGCTGGGTGGAAGTCGAGAAACTTGCCGCTAATTCTGAGGTGTTACTCGCTCGCTGCGCTGAATATATCGCCGACCATAACCGACCGATGCTGACCCGCGTAAAAGAAAAACTAGTTCGTTTGCTTCGCCGCGAACACTGATTGTGTTGTAGAGCCCAGCTATATAAAACCCGTTTAGCATTCTTCATTTCCTGTCACAGTGAGTAACTATCCACATGACTCGGCCGCTTATCGGAATTACTACCTCTGACCAAAAAAGCCACTTAGCGTGGTGGTTTGATTGGTTCGCCGTCTGGCGGCATGGCGGCAAACCGTTGCGGTTATCGCCTTCGCGCCCGCAGCCGGAAAGCCTTGACGGCTTGATCATTGGCGGCGGCGACGATATTCAGGCCCACCTCTACGGCGGCGAAGTACAATTAGATGTTCGTTTAGATCCTGCAAGGGATGAGCTGGAGCTAGCCCTGCTTGAACGTTTTATTCCGCTGCATACACCGGTGCTGGGTATTTGCCGAGGGGCACAATTAATCAACGTGCATCTTGGTGGCACACTGGATCCCGATATCTACACCACCCACGAAGGGTTAAAACGGCGACGCACCGTTCTGCCGCGCAAAACCGTTGATATCGTGGGGGCAAGTAAGTTGCATCGCCTGCTAGGAGTTACCTGGTGTCGGGTTAACAGCCTGCATCATCAAGCCGTTTATCAGGCAGGCAGAGGGATTGAAATCGTTGCACGCGACCGGGATGGCCTAGTGCAGGGCATTGAGTCACCGGAGCACGACTTCTTGATTGGCGTGCAGTGGCACCCGGAGTGGCTGATTTTCAATCGCCCCCAGCAGCGCTTGATTCGCGCGCTGGTGAGGGCGTCAGAGCGGTATGCTACACGGCATATGAGCTAGCTCAGCACCGCCAAGGCAGCATCATAATCAGGCTCGTTCTTCAACTCGCTCACCAGCTCGCTGTGCAGCACGCGGTTATCGGCATCCAGTACGACGACTGCACGGGCGCAAAGACCTTCCATGGAGTTGTTGCACAGTGCTACGCCCCAGGCTTCGCGAAACTCGGGGTGGCGGAAAGTAGACAGCGTTTCGACGTTATCCAATCCTTCCGCGCCACAAAAGCGTTTGGCTGCAAAGGGTAAATCCGCTGAGACGACCAATACCACGGTGTCGGCAAGGTTAGACGCCAGCTCGTTAAAGTGACGCGTGGACATGGCACAAGTGGGCGTATCCACACTGGGGATGATATTGAGCACTTTACGCTTTCCTGCGTACGTATCGAGCGTAACGTCTTGCAGATCGGTGTTGGTCAGCGTCATCGCCGGTGCCGCCTGCCCTTTTGCTGGCAATGTGCCAGCCACATCCAGCGGTTCGCCTGCGCGGGTAACCTGTTGCATTATTGTCTCCTTATGATGTTCATAATTAATGCGTTCTTACCATTTAAGCAGCCATGGTAGGCTATCTTCACGCCTTTGCGCTCTTCCTGAAAGGCCTTTGTTCAATGTTTGCGTTTCATCATACCGAGGGAGTGATATGGCCTGTGTATTGATCGTTAAAACCGGCGACGCTTTTCCGGAAGTCGTCGACCAGCACGGTGATTTTGAAACGCTATTTATAAAGCAGCTTAGCACCGCGCTGCCCGCGCATTTAGAACTACAGGTGTGGGATGCAACCCGCCAACCCAGCGCTCCTGAACTTAATACACTCGCGGGTATTGTGATTACAGGTTCGCACAGTATGGTCAGCGAGGCCGAACCCTGGAGCGAAGCACTGAAGCCGTGGCTGAAGGAGGCGCTGGCAAACGACATTCCCATGCTAGGCGTTTGCTATGGCCACCAGTTAATGGCCGCCGCTTTTGGTGGCGTGAGTGACTACCATCCGGCAGGCCGTGAATCCGGCACACGCACCGTGCGGCTCACTCAAGCAGGCCAACAAGACCCCCTGTTTAGCCAACTACCGGAGAGCTTTGCCGCCCACCTGACCCATGCCCAGTCGGTGATGCAGGCGCCCCAAGGTTGCACGGTGCTGACCCATAACAGCCACGACGCCCACCAGGCGCTGCGCTACGGCCCGCGCCAGTGGAGCGTGCAGTTTCACCCGGAATTTACGGCACCGGTGATGCGCGCCTACCTTGAACGCCAACGCGCCGCCCTACGCGACCAAGGCGAAGAGCCCGACACCCTGCTGGCGAACATTACTGACTGCCAAGAGGCCTCCAGCCTACTGCGACGTTTTTTAGCGTTTGTATAGCCCTTAACCATTGGCAATCGAAAGCTACTTACGCAGATCACGCCGTGAGGCCAGCCGATCTGCCAGCCGTGTTGGCTCAGGTAGCTTGGTACGCCCCAAGCAGCGCAACACCCAGGCCAGCGAGGTTTCTAAAGTGATCCGGTGGCCAGGTGATACGTACACGGGCTTGACCTTGGTGCGGGAACGCAAAACGGCACCAATGGTTTCCTGCCCCGCGGAGAGTGGCACCCAGTCGCCGCGCTGCTCGCCCACCTCGGCGTGTTGGCCATATAGGCGTGACTTGGCAATACCGATGGTAGGTAGATCGAGCCATAGCCCTAGGTGAGCCGCCACGCCTAACCGGCGTGGGTGTGCAATCCCCTGGCCGTCGACCATCACCAGTTCAGGCATCACGCTGAGTTTTTCAAACGCGCCTAGCGCGGCGGGGATTTCTCGAAACGAAAGCAAGCCGGGGATATACGGCATTCGGGTGGGCTCGCGATGAACGACCTGTTCCACCACGCTTAAATCGGGTGCGGTGGCAGGATCCCATTTCAATACCACCACCGCTGCCCGAGTGATTTCGCCGCCCTCTTCGAAGCCAATATCCACCCCGGCGATATGCGTTATCGGCGCTAGGCGATCAGTAAGTTCCAATCGCCTCGCCAACTGCAACTGCAGCGCCATCGCTTCCTTGGGTGCCAGATTCCATTCGTGTAGTGGTGCGGACATGGTTTCCTCCTTGAAACGGTTAATGGTGAATAAGGTAGCAAAAAAACGCCCTCGCACCAGTAACGGTACGAGGGCGTCGAGATCTTCTCAGTTGCCGCTTGGCGGCAGCTGATTAATCCTTATAGTGGTGAAGACTTAGGCGCGTTCGCGACGACGAACCGGCGCATCGCCTTCGTCGCGACGGCGGCGCGGTGCACGCTCTGCCGGTGCGCTGTCTTCGCTGATTTCCAACGGACGACCGGCCACACGGGCACGGGCCATCTTGGTCAGAATCGTCGAGGGCAAGCCGCTCGGCAGTTCGACCACAGAGAAAGCGTTGCGAATATCGATACGACCGATACGCGCGCCTTCAATGCCGCCTTCGTTGGCGAGGGCACCAACTAGTTGGCCAGGCTTGACGCCATCTTTATGACCAACCGATACGCGGTAGCGCGTCATACCTTCAGTTGGTGCACCAGTGCGTTCGCGGCGTGCTCCCGGCTTACCGCCAGACGCTCCATCACGCGAGGGCTTCTCTTTGCGCGGCGCCTGAAGGCGACCGATCGGCGCTTCGTCAGCACGCGCCATAGCGGCAAACGCACAAGTCAGCTCGATCGGGTCATGGCCTTCTTCGATCAGACGCTCAATCAGCGCACGCTGCTCTTCGGCGCCCTTCGTTAAGGAGGCGATAACACGCTGATAGAAGACGTCATCGCGATGGGCACGAATAGCGGCTTCATCAGGTAGCGGCATTTCGGTCATTTTCTGACCGGTTGCCTGCTCCATCCAGCCCACTTTGCGGCCTTCACGGAAGCCAGCAAAGGTAATCGCGATACCGCTACGGCCCGCACGACCGGTACGGCCAATACGGTGCGTATAAGCCTCTGCATCTTGAGGCAGATCGTAGTTGATAACGTGAGTGATACGCGACACGTCAAGACCACGGGCAGCTACATCGGTAGCGATCAGTACGTCGACTTTGCCACGCTTCAAGCGCGTAATAGTACGCTCACGCAGGCTCTGATCGAGATCACCGGACAGGCCAGCAGCGTTAACGCCACGAGCAGTCAACTGCTCAACGAGCGTGGTACAAGCGGCACGGGTACGTACAAAGACGATGGCCCCATCGACCGGCTCGACTTCAAGAATACGCGAAAGAGCTTCAAGCTTAGCGCCACCATCAACACGCACAATGCGCTGTTCGATGTTTTCGCCGGTCGTGGTGCCCGACTCAATCGCGACTTTCACTGGGTTAACCAAGTAACGGTTAACGATGCGCTCGATTTCAGTGGGCAGTGTCGCTGAGAAGAACACACGCTGAGCATCTTTCGGGGTATCGGCAACCACGCGTTTTACGTCGTCGATAAAGCCCATGCGCAACATTTCATCAGCTTCGTCCAGCACTAGGGCGGAGAGGCCATCAAGCTTCAGGCTACCGCGATCCAGGTGGTCGATAATCCGGCCGGGGGTACCGACAACCACTTGCGCGCCACGCTTAAGGGCGCCCAGCTGTTCACGGTACTCTTGGCCACCACATAGGGTCGCAACTTCGAGACCTTTCAGGTTTTGGCCATATTTACTAAACGAGGCAGCTACTTGCTGAGCCAATTCGCGGGTTGGCGCCATAACCAACACTTGGGGCTCACGGCGAGTCAGCTCTAAACGTGACAGTAACGGTAATGCAAACGCTGCGGTTTTGCCGGTACCCGTCTGGGCCTGGCCCAGCATATCGCGGCCTTCAAGCAACGCAGGAATAGTTTGTGCCTGAATCGGCGAGGGAACGAGGTAGCCCTGTGATTCAACAGCAGACAGAACGGCAGGCAAAAGAGCCAGATCGCCGAAGCTCGGCGAGGCGACAGAAGTCGAGGTCATTAATCACACCTTGGTAGGCCGGCAAGTACCGGCAAAAAACATCATAAGCGTCTCTGACTCAGTCATCGCACAACGACATGAAGAATGGTCATTATCGATAACAGGCACCGCCGTAGCGGTCAAAGCCATCAGTGGAGTCGGAGACGCCGGTCGCACCTAGCATCCGGTTGGCAAACAACGCATTAGCGGGCCAACCGTTGTGGCGACCTTCTGCGCCGATTTCACCCGTTTGGTGAAATACTGGAGGCGCGCCATCTACACAGCAATGAACATCTAGCAATTGGCGAGATGTTCCCGCAAGCGACACTACAAATAACTATTAACATCTACTCATTAATAACTATGCAGTTAAACGCTTACCGTCGTGATGGAGGGGTCAACACATGCGAGGAGCGCGCATCCTACCATTGCATTTGGCGTCTGACCAGTACTTTTAACTTACACCACAGTGAAACAAGGACTTGCGCTCATGCACATATGGTCTAACCTGAAAAAGTGCCTAATCAAGTTCACTATTCTCAAGGAGCGATGCAATGAACTGGGATCAAATTGAAGGCAAATGGAAAGAGATGAAGGGTAAGGCACGCTCAAGCTGGGGCGAGCTCACCGACGATGAGTTGGATCAGATCGGTGGTAAAAAGGATCAATTGATAGGCAAGCTTCAGCAGAAGTACGGCCTAGAGCGCGAAGAAGCAGAGCGTCAAGCCGATGACTGGGCTGATAAGCAGTAATAGCCTTATAAGCCCCCTTTAATTACACCATTTCCGTTTTGGTAGGTCGGTTTTTTAGCAACACAATGTGCTGGTGGTTCTGGTTATGTTATCCCCTCCAGTACCTGCAGCCACACAGATCTATTATCTATCGTAGCCACATGGAGAGATGCTATGCGTAAGACAATCCTCACAACCGTTATCGGTACCGCCCTTATGGGCAGCGTTGCCATGAATGCTCACGCACAGGATGAGCCCCAGGGCATGTATTCTGCCGACGACATTCTTGATGCAGAGGTCTATTTTGCCAGCGGTTCCGGTGAAGAGATTGGTGACGTCGATGACATCCTGTTTGATGAAGAGATGCGCATTACCGCGATTGTGATCGAAAGCGGTTCAGTACTGGGCCTCGGCGGCCGCGAGATCGTTGTTGATACCGACTACTTCACCCTCGAAACCGAAACGGACGCCGATGGTGATACAGAACATCGCATTATGGTCGAAGCCAGCCAGGAAGAAGTCGAAGCCTTCCCGGCTTACAATAACGAGTGGTGGGAACAGACTAAAGCCAACGCTCGCGATGCCTGGCAAACTACCCAAGAGGGAGCTGAAAGCGCTTGGCAGCGTACCCGTGAAGCGTTAGATATCGATGATAATGGCTAACGGTTCCCCATTGTTTTTAATAGCAACGTTTTTAATAGCAACGAAACGCTAGCAGTAGAATCTCAGCATTAGAAAAAGGGCTGCCCAACTGGGCGGCCCTTTTTGCTAGCTAGCGATACGCATCTATTTACGCCGCACGCCCTGCCCCGGTAAACGCTCCCGGTCGTGAGACCGTTCAAGGTCGAGTAGGGGCCCAGCAGGTACGATTCGCGTTGGGTTAATCGTGTCGTGACTATAATAGTAGTGGCGTTTGATGTGATCCATATTGACGGTCTCCGCCACTCCCGGCCACTGATAGATTTCCCTCACGTAATTGGAAAGATTGGGATAATCTTCAATGCGCTTAAAATTGCATTTGAAGTGGCCATAGTAAACCGCGTCAAACCGGATCAGCGTGGTAAAGAGACGAATATCCGCCTCGGTTAACCACTCCCCCGCCAAGTAACGATGCTCGGCCAAGCGTGCTTCCATACGCTCTAGACCGTCAAACAACGCCTTCACGTGCTTCTCATAAACCGCCTGTTCGGTGGCAAAGCCTGATTTATAAACGCCGTTATTGATGTGGTCGTAAACATCGGCGTTTACGTCATCAATGACACCGCGCAGATCTTCTGGGTAAAAATCTAGGTCGTTGCCGGTCAATTCATCGAACGCACGGTTAAAAATACGTAGCAAGTCTGCAGACTCATTATTAACGATGGCGCTGCGCTGTTTGTCCCATAGCACGGGCACGGTGACACGCCCGGTATAGTGGGGGTCGGTCATGGTATACAGCTGGTGATGGTAGTCGACGCCGTTAACGGGGTCGCCACTGGCACCTTCGTCCTGACGGTACGTCCAGCCTTGGTCGAGCATCAAGGGGCTAACATGGGACGTGCCGATCAACGGCTCTAGCCCTTTCAACTTACGCATAATCAGCGTGCGATGCGCCCAGGGGCAGGCTAGCGAGACATATAAATGATAACGCTCTTTTTCCGCTGGGTAGCAGTCACCGTCAGTCTCCGGATGGCTGCCCACCCAGTCACGAAGCTGAGCGGACTCACGAACAAATTCGCCGCCGTGTTTTTTAGTGTCATACCACTGGTCTTGCCACTTGCCATTTACCAGTAATCCCATTGGGCGTCTCCTGAAAGTCATTAGAGGTGCTAACAATTACGTTCTTTTCTTCAGCATACGCCCGCTTCAGGAACGCTCAAGCGGATGTTTTACGGCCTTTCATTCGAGTCAGTCGAATCATTCAGCGCGCATTCGCTCACCACGGCCTGTTTCAGTGCGGCGGCCATCGCATGAGCCGCTGGCCCTGCCCGGTCTCGGTCGCGAAAAATCATCTGAATCGGCACTTCACGAATACCGCCCGCGGGTAGTGGCAGCGGCTTTAATTGCCCGCTGTTTAACTCCTCCGCAATTCGTGTTTCCGGCATCCAGGCAAACCCCAAGCCACGCCTTAGCATATCCAGTGAGGTATTGAGGTGGCTGACGGTCCAACGCTGCTCGGCTTTCAACCAGCCAGCATTGGTTGATTGGCGCAGCGCTGAATCACGCACCACCAACTGCCGATACTGGGCTAGATCGCGCAAATCCAACGAGCGGCCCAATTGATGTAGCGCATGCTGGGGATGCGCCACGGCAACAAAGCGCACCGTGACCAACGGCTCGCCCAAGAAGCCCTGCGCCTCAATGCCGGAGACTACCAAGTCTGCGCGGCCATCATAGAGCATCTCAATGCCGCCATTGAGAACACTCTCGTGCAACTGCACGCGCACCTGCGGGTACGTTTCAGAGAATCGCTCTAGCGCTTTAGCTTGAGCAGCAGCGGGAAACACCTGATCGATTGCCACTACCACTTCCGCTTCTAAACCAGCGGCTAGCCGGGTGGCGACATCTTCAAGTGACGCTGCGCTCTCTATTAATTGACGCGCGCGCCGAAGCAGCAGCTCGCCCGCTTCGGTTAACCGTACTTGTCGGCCAATAGGCTCCAGCACCTGCACGCCTAGCTGCTCTTCTAATTTATGAACGGCATGGTTCAGCGTGGAGGGGCTTTTATGTACCGCCTCTGCCGCACGCGCAAATCCACCGTGGTCAACCACGGCGGCCAACATTTGCCATTGTGAAAGTGTTACCCGGGACATTTCGATTTCCTCAACGCAATACAGCGAAACAATGCGCTTAATGTTCGAAAAAACATGGCTAGAATGCCAGGAAACAGCTAACACTTCCGCCCATGCTTACAAAATGCTTGAGATTAACTGCTGGTCGCAGGTAAAAGAGCACGTCATTTCTATCCAGCGGGAAAATATTTGACACAGATTATACTTTAGCTTTTAAAAGCGTAGTTTTCGTCTATAGTTAACACAGATTATTTAGTTAGCACGCCTCACTGGTTACATTTGTTAGCAAACGCTGTTTATAAATAGTAATCTCTGTCTGTTAGTGCTATTTTTGTATTTAATTACGCTTTATGTATAGATATACAGTCTATGCACCCCTGCCTCCATGGGGTATGGTTTCCGGGTTTATTCGCTTAATAGTTACTTTTAATCACGAACTCGGCGGTCCATTTACCCATGTTGCGAATCCTCCATTCGCTGCCCCGTACGCACAAATTATTACTGTTACCCGTGGCCACAATGGTCACCGTGCTGGGCACACAAAAGTTATTGACGACATACCAAGATTTAACTCAACTAAACACACCGCTTGAAAGCGTGCTAGTACCGCTCCCAAGCGACTCTACTCCGGGCGTCCCTTCCCTGCATCAAGAACGCACCCCGGTAGCAGATGCGATCGATCGCGCCTCGCGCGCCCTCGACGCGACCCGCGAAAATATCCCCCTCAGTGAACTCACCGCAACCGAGATCGTTGATCTTGACGTCATTGCCAGCGCAGAGGCCGACATGGCGAACCAGCCGGCTTTGGGCGGCGACGTCACGGTACCGAATACCGCAGCACTGGAAAGCGGTGGTCTCGATGACGGTGCGCTGCATATGGCAATTGTGCTAGGCACATTGGCTAGCGGCATGCTGGATAATAATGTAGACAACAGCTCTTCCGTCGAAATTGCCGACGCTACCTCTTATGAGGATTATGGCGTTGAGCTATTCGATGATATCTCCTTTCTGGATTTAGAGCTGGCAGCTGAAGAGCCCTTTGTACCTGAGTGGGAAACCCACATTGTTGAATCCGGCGAAACTTTTGCCGTACTGGCACAAAACGAATTAGGCCTAGGCTATAGCGAAGTGATGGCTCTGCTGGAGGATTTACCTGACCCGCGCATGCTAACCAATTGGCGCGCCGGGCACAGCTTTGATTATCAGCTGGATGAAGATGGGCGTTTATTGTCGCTACGCATGATGAAAAACACCCGTGACGGCATACTGCTGGAGAAGGACGCAGACCACTTCGCCATCACCACGATTGAACGCCAAGGAGAACCTGTTCAGCGCCTCTATGCCGGTAGCGTCAGCGGTAGCTTTGCGCGCTCCGCCCAGGCGACAGGTTTGAACAGCGGCTCGGTAACAGAACTGACGAAACTACTCGAAAAGAAACTCGATTTTCGGCGTGACAGCCGCCGCGGCGATCGTTTCCAGGTACTGGTCGAGTCAGACATGATCGATGGTGAAACTTTAGATTCCCGTGTATTGGCTGTTCATTACAACGGCGAACGCATGGACTTAACCGTTGTGCGTAATGCCAGCGACGATAACTTCTATACACCTGAGGGTGGTAGCCTGGATCCTGCCTTTGCGCGCCACCCGTTTGAAGGCAACTACCGTTTAAGCTCCAGCTTCAATCCGCGCCGTAAGCATCCAGTAACCGGCCGCACTAGCCCGCATAACGGTACCGATTTTGCTATGCCGATTGGCACGCCGGTAACGGCTCCCGCTAACGGTGTTGTGGAACGAGTGAGCAACCATCGCGCCGCAGGACGCTATGTCGTCATCCGTCATGACAATGGCTACCGGACGCGCTACCTGCACCTCTCCCGGCCGCTGGTGAAGCAAGGTGAACGTGTAACAATGGGCGAGCGTATCGCGCTATCAGGCAATACAGGCCGCAGCACCGGCCCTCACCTGCACTACGAAGTCATCGTCAACAACTCACCGGTCAATGCGATGACGGTTCCCCTGCCCGAAAACACCAGCTTGAGCGGCGATACGCTTATTGCGTTCCAGAATCAGGCAGCACCCATATTGGCGGCGCTGGAAAGCGGCGAAACAGGCCCGGTTAGCGTGGCTAATTATCGGCAGGAGAGCGACGACTAGCGACCGCTATATAGCTACCGTGTACTCAAACGCAAAACACCGCCACTGGGCGGTGTTTTGCGTTGGCTTACGTATTTTCAACTGTCTAGACTGACCGCTGCAGCGCGGCCAGTAGCGTTGCATCCCGGCGGTAGATATCAGGTCTAAACTCCACCTCGCCTTCGGCATTTGGCCACGCGGTCAAATAATGCAGCGCAATGGGAATACGCTGAGATAAGCTCACATTGCGATCACTCCCTCCTTTTAACAGCGTACTCATTTGATAACGACTGCCGGTGTCTTGCAGCAGCATTTGCGCCAGCTCAGTCACACCTTCAACCCGAATACAGCCTGAACTAAGTGCACGCTGATCACGCCGGAACAATCCACGCGCGGGGGTATCGTGCAAATAGATCATGTCATCGTTGGGAAACCGTACCACGACGCGACCTAGCGGGTTACCTGTACCCGCTACCTGACGCAACATAACGCCGCCAGGACGCTGCCAGTCGATCTCCTCCGCAGCAAGCGGTTCGCCCATGGGGCTAATCACCTGGATGTTTTTACGCGCCAAGTAGTCGATATCGGCACGCACCTGGGGCAACACATCCTCGCGCATGATCGTCGGCGGGATTGTCCAGGAAGGATTAATGGTTAAATGGCTGATCGTAGAGTGGATAATCGGCGTCTCGCGCCGCGGGGTTCCTACCACCACACGGGCGTCCCAGTGCTGGCCGTTAGGGCGCACGTAGTGCATCCGGTAGCCTGCAATATCAACCCATACTCGTGGCTCAGCAGACTGCATCGGACGGATCCACCGCGCGCGCTCTAAATTGACCCGCAGCTGGTCGATTCGCGACGCCACTGAGGTGTTCAACGCCAAGCGAGTTTGTTCGCCCACTACACCATCTTCCTGCAGCAAATGACGGCGCTGGAAACGCCTCACAGCGGCTTCCAGCGGTGCATCAAAGGCACGCCGATTCGACCCGGCTTGTACACCGATTAATGGATAGGCGCTGCTATCCGCCACCTGTAACTCAGCCTCTCCCCATAGTGCCAGGCGCTGGCGCAGCACGCTCACATCGTCGGCTTCATCGCCTGGCCGCAACGACTCTTCTCGCGCAGCCAAGTAGGGCACGCTGCCCAGGTTAGCCAACTGATAATGCTGCTTCAAGGCATCGCGCAGTTGCTGATATTCAGCAGACGAGGGCCGAGCCAGCGCGATCGCGTTATCAAGCGAGCGGTCATCGACGGCATGCACCACACGCAGCAGTGAGTAGCGACGCTCAGGGCGCGGCGCATCCCACTGGGGTTCGACATCGCGCGGGTTCACCTTACCGCGTTCTAAATGATCCAGCGCCAGCAGCAACGCTCGAGTTGCTTTAATATCAAACGACGCCTGAGCGGCTTGACTGCTTGCCTGACTGCGCTGGAACTCATCAATCAGTGTATCAGCGTGGTAATCCTCGGGTGTTAGACCATCGGTTTCCAAGCTATTCAACGCAGCAACCAGAGACTCAACCGCCACGGCTGCCTGCCAGGCGGGCTGCCCATCGCGCAGTTGATAAAACTCAGTAACGGGTAGCCGCTGCGCCTCAACCGCGCTTAATTGCTGGGCTAACGCCTGTTGTAACGGCGCTGAATCCGCATTCGCATAGCTAATGCCTAAAGGGCTGTGGGTAAGCGTGAGACAAAGAGCGACCCCTATCGCCCATTGTCTTAGTGGCTGTATCTCGTTCATCGCCCTCTCCTTGCGTTACTATAGTCTTCCACATCGCCGACCCTGTTTTTTATATTAGTCGGCTAATCTTTATAATGACTTATATTGCTCGTAGGATCGACTTTTATGGCTCTTCGTTTAAATGTTGCCACGTTATTATTTTCTCTCCCTTTTATATTATTTACATTACCGCTCCACGCTGCCAGTTTCTTCGCCCAAGTTGATTCAACGCCACCTCGCGGCATACTGCCTTTACACCATCAGTTGCTGCAGCTCGCCCCCCAGGCCTCGCCCGATGCGCTGCGTTTAGCCGCCCAAGCGCTTAACTGCGCCGAGCCTAATGCCGAGCGCTTGGCAGTGATCGATTACTCGCTGCCATCTACCGAGCCGCGCTTGTGGGTATTTGATTTGCGCCAGCATAAGCTACTCTTCGAAGAGCTGGTCTCCCACGGCCAGGGGTCTGGCGACGCCCAAGCAGAGACGTTTTCCAATACCCCCGATAGCCATCAATCCAGCATTGGCCTATTTCGCACTATGAACAGCTACTATGGGCGCAACGGCTATTCACTGCGCCTGGAGGGTCTGGAACCCAACGTCAATGACTTGGCGTTTGAGCGCGCTATTGTGATCCACGGCGCGGACTATGTAAGCGACGCCTTTATCAACCAAACGGGGCGGCTCGGGCGCAGCCATGGCTGTCCAGCGGTACGCGAAAACGTCACTTACCCGCTGATCGACAGTCTAAAAGAGGATCAGTATGTGTTCGCTTATTATCCCGATGCCGAGTGGCTGGCCACCTCCGCGTTTTTAGGCTGCACGGCCACCGCCGCACAGCTAGCCCGGCGCTAATGTTACCCAGACTCTTAATGAGGGGAACGTTAACAACCTCAGTCTTACAGGCAATCAGTAGCTGAATTTTATCATTTTCGGCCGCTAAATCAGGCGCACAGGGGAACCCTCTGCAATACTTTGTGACAAATTAACACAAAATATTGCTATCTGCCGTAGGTGTCTCTGCCATGTTCACCTTTATGCACCCGTACCAAAAAATTCGCCGCCTGGAACAGGAAGTTGCCGAGTTACGCATTCAGCTTGACGCTGCTACCCCCTCCCCCAGTTGTCGATTATTGAGCCTGATGAAACCGGCACAATCCATCGGCATGCTGCAGGCAAGAGGCGCGGATATGCTGGCTTCTCTCAATAGTGGCATACAGGAGTACGCGGATCAGCTTGCCGGCGAGCGGGCCACCCTAACGGAAACGGTTAATTTAATTGCCACCGCTGAACAGGCGGTCAGTAGCCTTGACCAACGCTGCCACGACACTGAACGTACCGAAGCGTTACCCCCATTAGTGTTAGCTAAAACTCTGCACGCCTTAAGCCAGCTACAGGTCGCTCTCGCCCGTAGTGCAGGCCACGCCCAGGCGTTAGCGGTAAGTACGGCCCTCGAAACGGCCCATAGCCAAGGTCTGCTTGGCAGCACCGATGCCGCTAGCCAGCAATCTCCAGGATTGGCAGCCATTGCAGACGATGTCCACCGCTTAGCGTTGACTATGCACAGCTTGAGCCATCAGCTCAGCCTACTGATGGAGCAAATTAATAGCCAGGTAAGAGAACACTCGCAGGCCGTAGTGAAAAAACGTCTGGCCGACGAAGAGATTACCCATTCCGCGCAAGCAGCCAAGCAGGCAGTGCATCAGCTTGCTGACCAAGCTCAGCATATGCACAAGGTGATTCATCACAATGCCACCGCTGCGTTTTTACACTCCGCGAAGCTTGATCATGCGGTGTGGAAGTGTCGGCTTTATAAGCAGCTCCTCTCTGCCAACACAGACACTCCCCTAGAAGACCATCACCAATGCCGTTTAGGGCGCTGGCATCAACATGGAGAAGGTCACCAACGTTACGCCCGCACTGAGGCCTATCGAGCGCTGGCGGCACCCCATCGCCGTATGCATGACAGTGGCGCGGAAGCACTTAAGTTTGCCCGTCTGGGCGACCGCAATGGTCAACTGGCCGCCTTGGGAGTCATGGAAGAAGCCAGCCAGCAGCTCGCCCTGCAGTTGGACAACCTCATGGAGCACGCCATGTATGAGGCGCCCTATTCAACCAATCATCACTCACCGCTTGCGGGCGCACCTTAAATAGCCGTTGTACGCTAAATAGCCTTTCGTCTTATCTAGCCGCCTATGCCATGCTGGTTGCAATAAAACCACTTTCCTCACCAGCAGCAATGGGAAAAAGCATATGGCACAGGTCAAAAAGCTAGATCTCGCGTTACAAGGCGGTGGCGCCCACGGGGCTTATACCTGGGGTGTCATTGATCGCCTACTGGCAGATGACCGCATTGAGATTGAGGGCATCAGCGGCACCAGCGCCGGGGCAATGAATGGCGTGGTAATGGCCGATGCGCTCACAAGAGGCGATAAAGAGACCGCTCGGCAAGCACTGCACGACTTTTGGCAAGCGGTGAGTCGCGCGGGTATGGCCAGCACCATCCGCCGCTCTCCCTTGGACATATTGACCGGCAACTGGAGCCTGGATCACTCGCCCGGTTTTATTGCGATGGACCTATTAAGCCGTGTGGCCTCCCCCTACCAACTCAACCCACTCAATATAAATCCGCTGCGCGATATCGTGGCCGAACATATTGATTTCGAGCGGGTTAGGCAATGCCAACAGCTTAAGCTGTTTGTCGCGGCCACTAACGTACGCACGGGTAAACAGCGGGTGTTCCGCCGTGAAGAGATGAGCGTTGACGCGGTGATGGCCTCCGCTTGCTTGCCCTTTATATTCCAAGCAGTGGAGATCGACGGCGAAGCGTATTGGGATGGTGGCTACATGGGTAACCCCGCCCTGTTTCCTCTCATGGAGGAGTGCAGCGCACGGGATATTCTGCTGATACAAATCAACCCAATCAGCCGTAACGAAGTCCCCACCTCGGCATCGGCCATTATGAATCGCCTCAACGAGATCACCTTTAACTCAGCACTGATTAAAGAGATCCGTATGATTGCGCTGCTTAAGCATACCCTCGATGAGCAAGGCATTGAAAACTGCTACCAGCAGGCGTTGTTCCACCGCATTAGCGGCGAGCAGGCACTTGAGGGCCTCTCTGTCTCCAGCAAATCCAATTCTGAGTGGCCTTTTCTATGCCATCTTTTCGAGCAGGGACAAGCTGCCGCTGAACGTTGGTTAAGCGAACACTTTGAAGCGATTGGTAGCCACTCCACACTGGATATTGATGCCGTCTATTTACATGAATAATGGCTGCACGTTCAGTCCGCCCATTGCACCCTTCTAGCACCAAGATGCCGCAAAATCGGCGTTGCATGCCCAATCATGCAGCATAGACTTGATCACTCATCTCTAACACGCACAACAAAAAATAAATTAAGATTTTGATTTTTAGCAATAAACATTCAACTGGCAAACTACCTGCATAACTCCTACCAGTGGTGGTAGGCGTGGACCAGGCCCAACTGGGTACGAGTGCGTCGAGCCTGACCTTCAACGATGAAGGCATGTTCTCGTCAATTGTTTGCGTAACGCGCTAACTTGTTTGCGTTGCGTAGCGACTAACTCGTTTTATGCCCCGTGAGGCCATCCCATGGACATACGCAACAAAGCCAACCGCATTCGGCTGCTTAACTTCTCGACTCCTCAGATGCGCGCTTTCCACTTTTCATGGTTCGCGTTTCATATCTGTTTCTTCGGCTGGTTCGGCATCGCCCCTCTTATGGCGATTGTTCGAGAAGACCTTTCACTGACTCAAACACAAATCGGCAATACGATTATCGCTTCGGTAGCGATTACGGTCATTGTGCGCCTTGCGATTGGCGTACTGTGTGACCGCATCGGTCCGCGTAAAACCTATACCGGGCTACTGATATTAGGCGCTATTCCGGTGATGGGCATTGGCTTGGCCGATAGCTTTGAAACCTTTCTATTGGCGCGCTTAGCCATTGGGGCCATTGGTGCCTCCTTCGTGATTACCCAGTACCACACCTCGATGATGTTCGCCCCCAATGTGGTCGGTACCGCCAACGCTACTAGCGCAGGTTGGGGAAACCTGGGTGGTGGCACCACGCAGATACTGATGCCACTAATCTTCTCGGGCATGCTGATGCTGGGCGTTAACGAAGCCTTTGGCTGGCGTTTAGCGATGATGGTGCCTGGTGTAGTGATGTTCTTTACCGGCATTGGCTACTGGTTCTTTACCCAGGATGCCCCCAACGGCAACTTCAGTGACCTGCGCGCACGCGGCGAATTGCCTGAAGCTTCAGGAGAAAATGGTGCCGCGCAAAGCTTTCTAGCCGCCGCCAAGGATATTCGTGTTTGGGCGCTGTTCGTTGTCTATGGCCTCTGCTTTGGCGTGGAACTGACGATCAACAATATTGCCGCCATCTACTTCTTTGATAAGTTTGATCTTACCCTGGCCACCGCGGGTCTGATTGCCGGTCTGTTTGGTTTAATGAATATTTTTGCGCGTACTTTAGGCGGCGTCTTCTCGGATCTTTTCGCTAAGCAAGGGGGCTTGAAAGGACGCGTTCGCTGGCTGTTTATTGCCTTGGTTTGCGAAGGTATTGCGTTGGTAGCGTTTTCGCAGATGCACGTATTAAGTCTAGCGATAGGTATAATGCTGGTGTTCAGCCTGTTTGTGCAGATGGCGGAAGGCGCTACTTTTGGCGTGGTGCCGTTTATCAACAAAAAGGCGCTGGGTGCCGTGGCGGGCATAGTCGGCGCTGGCGGTAATGTGGGCGCGGTAGGCGCTGCCTTTCTGTTCCGCAGCGAAAGCCTGACCTATCAGCAAGGTCTGTTCTATTTAGGCCTCACTGTACTGATCCTGGCTTCATGTGTGTTGGTGGTACGCTTTAGCGATGCTACCGAAGCAGAAGAGGCCAAAGCGTATAGCGACGCAGTAGGTGATGATGTAGGCGCGGGCGCTCTGTCGTTACGCTAAGCGCTTTCCAGTACACTCATACTTCCATAACCGTTCCTGTTCACTCCCATACGCTTCGGCATGGTATGGGAGAATAACGGTATGGGAGTGTTCACATTTAGGCGGCGAGTCACCAAGGAAATTTCTATGTCTTCAGCGCAGCAACTGCTCTTAACCGCCATCCGTTGCGATATCGACAACCTTACCCACCTTGCCACCACCGCCGATATTGTCGGCGACATCAGCCGCTTTATTCATATGCTCCAGCGTGAACGGGGCGCATCGACGATTTACCTTGTTTCCCAGGGGCAGCGCTTCAAAACCCGCCGCGACACCTACCGGCAAAACAGTCAGCAGGCCGAAACACTAATGCGCCAACGGCTGGAAGCGCTCAGTGAGGAGGCCCGCCCCCAGGCCGCCGCGCGCTTACTGCGCCGGATTGCCGCCGTCTGGTACGCGCTTGACGAACTTGGCGCGCTTCGTCAGGCCATTGATACCTTTGCTATCACCCCCGATGCAGCGACCCAGGCGTTTAACCAGTTGACCAGTGGCCTACTGGCCATTGTGTTTGAGGCCGCAGATACCTCTATCGATCCCGATATTACCCGCACGCTAGTAGCGATTTTCCACTTAATGCAAGGCAAAGAGCTGGCTGGCCAGGAGCGCGCCTGCGGCGCCTTTGGCTTTACCCATGGCCACTTCGACGAGCCCCATCGCGCGCTGCTCAATCAACTCATGGCAGATCAACAGCGCTGCTTCGACACCTTTGTAGAGTTTGCGACACCCGAAGCGCAGCAGGCATGGCAGAAGGAGCTTTCACCGCGAACGCTGTCGGGTATTTGCCATCTGCGCGATATCGCCTGCCAGCGCTCGTCGGCAAAACAATCACCACCCAAAGAGACACCCGATAAGCTGGGTGAAACCTGGTATGAACTCACCACGCTGCGTATCGACTCAATGAAAAGGGTTGAAGATGCGCTGATCTCACAGCTGAGCGTACTGTGCCACCGCAAAATCGCCCAAGCGCAAGACGCTTTAGAGAAAACTAAAACGCAGACTTGTACTTATGCACCTGCGCCGTGCGAACAACTGCTGGCGCTTAATGATGGGCAACCGTTAGGCGATCTGACCGCCAACGCTCTCACCTCCCCCCTGGGCCGCTCGCTGATCGAGCTCACCCAAGCCCAGGCCAGCCGCTTACAAGGGCTCAGCGATGAGCTTGAAAATACCCGCAAAGCGCTACGAGAACGCAAACTGATTGAACGCGCCAAAGGTCTCATCATGGCCCACCAGGAGATGAACGAAGAGGAGGCCTACCGCTTTCTGCGGAAAACCTCAATGGATCAAAGCAAAAGCATGGCAGATATGGCTCAAGCGATACTGGATCTCTCAGCGATGCTAAAACGCAACGATGCTAAAACATAAAGTAGATGGGCTCCTCGTTAGCAGTCAGTTAGCAGCACAATACCAAGCTGCTTAAGCCTATATTTGCAGGATGCTGTCACCTTAGCCATGCTAAAAGCTCACTTGACTGACCAAGCAAGGAGCGCACCCCATGCAACACCGCGTGCTATTAATTACCGGCGCATCTAGCGGCATCGGTGCGGCCACCGCTCGCGCAGCTGCACGTGAAGGCTATAAGTTAGTACTCGCTGCACGTTCTAGCGACAAGCTCACCGCACTGGCGCAAGAGCTGGGGCCGGAAAACGTACTGACCTGTGAGCTGGACGTGATTAACATGGAACAGCAGCAGGCCATGGTTGAGCAGGCGCTGGAAACCTTTGGCCGCCTGGATGGCGTCTTTGCCAACGCTGGCCGTGGCGGTTCACCCGGCGGCTTTAGTGAAGCCGACCACGACGCATGGCGTGAGATGATTCTCACCAATATCTATGGAGTGGGCTTCACTATTCAAGCCTGTTTGCCCGCCCTTAAACGCAGCAAAGGCCATGTATTGCTCACCGGCTCAGCCGCAGGCCGCACGACTATTCCAGGCTCGATGTATAGCGCGACCAAGTGGGCGGTCACCGGAATTGGCTACAACTTACGTGAAGAGTTACGTGGCACCGGCATGCGTGTGACGCTAATTGAACCTGGAATGGTCGACACCCCCTTTTTTGATGAGCCGCCAACTCATGCCTTAGAAGATCGCGATATCGCCAATGCGGTAATTTACGCACTAGCGCAACCTGCCCATGTAGATGTGAATGAAATTCTTATTCGCCCCACTCCACCTTTAAGTGAGGAGTGAGGAGTGAGGAGCCAACGAACCTGTATATCCGCCACCTGGATAGTCGGCACCTTGCAATTCATCTGCAATGGCCGCATAACGTGTAATTACCAAGCGCGCTAAGTAATTTTTCACCCGACGCGCCCACGAATTAATTTGCAGGTGATCCATGAGCCAACTCGCTTCCACGGCACTTTCCGTTCTTGATCTGGCACCTATTCGCCAGGGCGGCAGTGCCGCAGAGACCTTTCGCGATAGTGTTGCCCTGGCGCAATTAACCGAGCGGCTAGGCTATACCCGTTACTGGCTTGCCGAGCACCACAATATTGCCGGTATCGCCAGTGCCGCAACCGCCGTGTTGATTGGTCATATAGCCGGGCAAACGTCCACCATCCGCGTGGGTAGCGGCGGCATTATGCTGCCTAACCATCCACCGCTGGTGATTGCCGAGCAGTTCGGCACACTGGAAACGCTCTACCCTGGCCGTATTGATCTGGGATTAGGCCGTGCGCCTGGCTCGGATGGTGCCACCATGCAGGCTATGCGCCGCAACGCCCACGCCGGGGTCGATGATTTTCCACAACTGCTGAATGAGCTGCGCAGCTACTTAGCCGATGCAGAGCCCCAGCAGCGAGTGAAAGCGGTGCCTGGCCAAGGTACCCATGTGCCTATTTGGTTGCTGGGTTCCAGCGGTTACAGCGCGCAGCTGGCAGCCAAACTGGGCTTACCCTTCGCGTTTGCGGCTCAGTTCGCGCCGGGCTATTTATTTGAAGCGCTGCGTTTGTACCGTGATAACTTCCGCCCTTCGGAGCACCTGGATAAGCCCCATGCGATGGTCGGCCTTCCCGTGATGGCCGCAGAGAGTGACGCGATGGCTCACTACTTGGCCACGACAGCGCAGCAGAAGTTTTTAAACCTTATTCGCGGCAAGCCGACTCAGTCACAACCGCCGGTTGAGCAGTTGGATTGGTCGCCGATGGAACAGGCCCAAGTCAGCCAATTTTTAGGCGCGGCGATTATTGGTGGGCCCGAGACAGTTAAAGCCGAGCTTGAGGAATTCCAAACACGCACTGGCGCCGATGAACTAATGATTAATAGCGATTTTTACAACCACGCCGACCGTCTACGCAGCTACGAGATTGTGGCTGAGGTCGCCCGATAAGCGCTTAGCTGCACAGGATAGTTATGACCACACTCGCTTTCTCTCCAATAACGGATGACGATTTTGCTGCTTTCTGGCCCACCTTCCAAGCCATTGTTGCAGCGCAAGAGACCTATGCGTTTGATCCCGATATCAGTTTTGAAGCTGCCCGTCAGTTATGGTGTAAAACGCCTAACGCCAGTGTGGTTGCCAAAGATGAAAACGGACAAGTGCTGGGCGCTTACTACTTAAAAACCAACGCGGCTGGCCCCGGCGATCATATATGTAACTGTGGTTATATGGTGACCCCCGCCGCACGGGGCAAAGGCGTAGCGCGAGCCATGTGTGAGCACTCCCAGCAACAGGCCCGGGAACTAGGGTTTCTGGCCATGCAGTACAACGCCGTGGTGGCCACCAATGAGGTGGCCGTCGCGTTATGGCAGAAGCTGGGGTTTAGTATTGTGGGTACCGTTCCTAACGCCTACCGCCATGCGCGCTTCGGTTTTGTCGATACGCATGTGATGCATAAGACGCTTTAACAATCATCCATTTACCAAAGGGTTCTTTACCAGACGACTATTTACTAAGCAACTCTTTATCAAACAATTATTTCCCAAACAACTCTCAAACAAGTTTAAAAAAACATTTAATTATACGGCTTTATTATGATTTAGCATTTAACAATCTAACAAACTAAAGATAACTTAATCAAATCATTATATTAACGAGAAATTGATACCTTTTAAAACTCCCCTATGCACCAATTCAGGTGCGGGGAGTATTAGGAGAAGTATCAATGCAAAACATATCAGTTAAGAGAGTGATTGCTGGCGCACTGATTGTGCTTTTAGCCATGCTTATCATTTTGGGTAGCATGGGTGCTATGGCAGAACGCGAAGGTGCACAGCTGCTGGCAGAAATTAATGAAATCAGCGCTCAACAAGCGAGTGCTGCTAACCGTGCAGAAACAAATCTAATGGAAGTGCGGGTCAGGCTAGAGCGCATGTCACAGCACTACCGCAATGGCAACGAAAATTACGCTGAGCGGGCGCTGGGAGAAGCATTGGAGAGTTTGGAGAAATCTGACCAGCGTATTGCGGAACTCACTCGCCTTGAACTCCCGGTTGATTCCGAGCGTCGCCCACTAGTCGATGCAATTGTCGATAGTTACCACCTTATTGTCACTGACGCCTTAAGAAGTGATTTAGCCAACGAGCGCTAGGAGGCATTGGACGAATACCGTGATCCCATTAATCAGAAGTTCGTCGGCTTTAGCACTGCGATCAGTAATTTTAATGATTATGCACTGAGCAGAGGCAGCCAAGTTCTCTCGGAAGCACAGCGCGACAGCGTCATTTTTGGTATTACCGTAGGTGTTCTCATTTTAACCGCGATTGTACTCTATATTGTGGTACAAATAATGATTAACCGGCTCGTCATCAGCCCTCTACAGCGGGCAGTCAGCATTTGCGAAAACATTGCAAAGGGGGATTTGACCAGCCATATCGACGCCCTAGGGCGTAACGAGATCGGCCGCCTTTATAGTGCCATGGAGGATATGCAGGAGCGCCTGGAAGAGATGATCGGTACGCTCAATCAAAGTAGCGAAGCCGTCGCCTCCAGCTCTACGCAAATTGCCAGCGGCAGCCAGGATCTCGCTTCGCGTACAGAGCAACAAGCCGCAGCTTTGCAGCAAACCGCCGCGAGTATGGATGAAATTTCATCGATTGTGCGGCAAAACGCAGATACTGCCGGTCAAGCACAGCAATTGACCCAGGACGCCGCACAACAGGCGAATAGTGGTAAGCAGGCATCTGAACGCACCAGCCTACTGATGCGGGAATTAGAAGAGACCTCGCACAAAGTCCATGACATTATCCAGGTGATTGACTCGATCGCCTTTCAAACCAATATCCTGGCGTTGAATGCATCGGTAGAAGCTGCCCGGGCTGGCGAGCACGGCAGAGGCTTTGCGGTGGTGGCCAGCGAAGTTCGTTCATTAGCAACAAAGACCTCCACCTCATCGAAAGAAATACGCACCATGATTGAAGATATCTCACAGCGTATTGTTGTCGGTGCGGAACAAGCAGCGAAAAATGGCCATGATATGGCGGAGATCAACGAAGCTATTCGTAAAGTGACGGAAATGATGCAAGAGCTTGCTCTCGCCGCAAAGGAGCAGGAGTCGGGCATTAGCCAAGTCAGCACAGCGGTATCCCAGATGGACTCGGCGACCCAGGAAAATGTATCGCTGGTTGAAGAGACCAGCACCGCGTCAGCCTCACTCCAGGATGAAGCTACTCGTTTGGCCGAGTTAGTCACGACCTTCAAACTTAAGCGCGTAACGCACGGTGGCTCGGAATCCCCCACCACCTCTTCATCACCGCAGGCACTTGCAGCGTCTAACGCTTACTCAACTAGAAAACTGCCCAATGCCACACCTGATTGGGAAGAGTTTTAATTCAAGTTTTTGGGCCAGCTTGACTGGCCCTTTTTCCATTGGTCTTCCACTTCAGGTCATAAAAATTAGCGGCTCGTTAAATGCAAATATCGACAGAATAAGGTACGTTTCCCCACCTAATGACAATGCAATTAAGCATCTCCCCTTCTCTGTGATGGCAAATTATGTTTTTTCATGCCAGGTTATTCTCTCGCTTCTCACTGCACTCGCGGTTTATCGCCCTGATTGCTGCCTTGGTGTTTGCCACTACCCTGCTGCTTGGCTGGGTGGCTTCCCGTGAGTCGGCGCAGCAAATGGAGGCTACGATTGGCGAGGCTGCCTCTGAAGCCGCTTATCAAATGGTGGATAAGCTGGATCGCAGCATGGATGCTCGTATCAAAGAAGTTAAGTTGCTGCTAGGTATCCAAGCCTTCACTAACGATAGTGATACTCGCCTGCTGCGTGAACAGTTAGAGCTACTCCAGAGCACTCATAACGTTGTATCGTGGATCGGCTTCACCGATAGGCAAGGTACTGTTCAAGCAGCGACCGGGGGAATTTTAGAAGGGGTTTCAATAGCACAACGCCCCGTCTTTATTGAAGGGCGTGAGTCGCTCTGGGTGGGGGACGTGCATGAAGCAGTGCTCCTCGCACAACTGCTGCCTAACCCAAGTGGTGAAGAGTTGAAATTTGTCGATATTGCCACCCCGGTGTTTGACCGCTACGAACAGCTTCAAGGCATTTTGGCAGTACATTTAAGCTGGGAGTGGGCCGAATATATTCAGCAATCCATGTTTTCTCCTACCAAGCAACGGCAAGATACCGAGATGCTACTGCTTGCAGCTGACGGTACCGTGCTGCTGGGCCCAGAGACGCTTATTGGTCAATCACTAGCCAGTCTGGATCACCTACCCGGCCCTACCACGACATCACCTCAATGGGCCATTGAAACCTGGCCAAGCGGTGAGCAATATATGACCGGCTATGCGCGCAGCAACGGTTTTGAAGACTTTCCTGGCTTGGGTTGGATTGCGGTTAGCCGTAAGCCCGTGGCTAGCGCCTTTGCCGCGGTTGAGCAGCTCCAGGCGGCCATTATGGGTATAGGCATACTTCTGGCGCTGCTCTTTGCGATGATTGGGTGGACGATTGCATCACGCATGGTGGCTCCTCTTTCCCGCTTAGCAAAAGCCGCCGATCAAATGCAACACGGTGAGCATAATGACGTCATGCCATTGGAACAGGGCTCTCCAGAGCTTAAGCGCCTATCAACCTCAATGCGCAATATGGTTAGCCGCTTGCTGGATCAGCGGCAAACGATTAATCGCTTAGAGGATTTAGCCAATACCGACCCATTAACAGGCTTACCTAATCGCGCATTTCTTAATCAATACCTTCAGCTTGCTATCCCAGAAGCGGAAAGAAACCAGCAAAGTATGGTGGTCATGTATATCGATCTGGATGGTTTCAAACAGGTCAACGATGAACTGGGCCACCATGCGGGTGATTTGCTACTTATTGAGATCACCCAGCGCCTGAAAAACGCCCTGCGCAGTGGTGACGTGGTCGCACGTTTAGGGGGTGATGAGTTCATTATGGTGCTTAAAACCAAGCAGGAGTACCTGGAAATGCTTACCCACGAAGTGAGCAGGCGTTTACTTACTGCTATAGCCCAACCCATTCTACTACCGGAAAATAAGCGCGCTCATGTGGGCTGTAGTTTGGGCGCTGCTTGGTGGCCGCACCACGGCCTGCATATTGAAACGGTGCTACAACTTGCGGATAGCGCCCTGTATGCGGCTAAAAGTAAAGGCAAGCATCAGCTAGTGATTCACAAGCCTGACCGTTAATTTTAAAGCTTGGCCATTAGTTCAAACCCGAGCCGTGCACGTCAAAACAGTGCTGTAACTGTTGCTCAGCGGCGTCGCTGCCCATCGCCGTTAACTTAGCGATATTGCGCTCAGGAATCGCGTCGGTATCGCCGTAAAACTCGATCGCCTTTTCAACACTCTCTTCGCGGAGCAGATGCACCATGGCATAGGGAGAGCGGTTGGTATAGTTGGCAGCGTCATCGGGCTCAGCCCCGTCGAAGCAGTAATCGGGGTGAAAAGTAGCAAGCTGATAGACTCCTTCATATCCCTGATCGACAAGGATGCTTTCGGCCAGCTCAACAAAATCCAGGTAGTGATCAAAACTTTTAAAAAGCGTAGGAAATACCAGCAGCGTCGTTTCAGTTTCAGGGTGTTCGTCCAGCCACGCTACCTCGACCATCAGCTCTTCAAGCGCCACTTCAATTTTTTTAGAGCGCACAACCTCAACGCGGATGGCTTCACGCGCTAGCTCCCGCTGAGCGAACGGGCAAATATCGTGGGCGACAATGAAGGTGCGCACCCAGTTCAGCGTCTGCGCGGCTACTTGGTCATCTGCGTGTTGGTTATCTGTGTGCATAGCACCCTCATGATCATGGTTAGGTCGGCGATGGCCGACGCTTTATGCGCAGCAGTTTACCAACTGTTCATGACCAACTACACGTGCTCTTGGTAGCGCTTCAGGGCGACTTCATAGGATTTATGGATATGGTCGTCCATTAATTCACGCGCTGCTTTAGCATCCCGCTGTAGCGCCAGCTCCACCAGCTGATGATGCTGCTCGTCCAGCTCTTGACGTATCGTCGGCATTTTTGGTCCCAAACGTCGGTAGCGATCGAACTGGTCGTGTAACTGCTCAATAAAACGCAATAACCAGACTGACCCACACGGCGCCACCAGGGTGCGGTGAAACTGTGTATGCAGATGCTCCCACTCTTCGCCTTTATCCAGGGTTATATCGGCCCGTTTCAGGCGATGTGCGGCGGCAAGCAAATCGGCCTCCCAAAGCGAGTCACCGTTAGCAATAGCTCGCTCTAGCGCCATCCCCTCCATTTCCAGGCGCATTTGGGCAATATCGTCCAGCTCATCCCGCGATAGCTTCGGCACCCGAAAGCCGCGCTGGTTTTCCTGCACCAGCAACCCATAAGCCGCCAATCTATTGAGCGCTTCTCGCAGCGGGCTCAAACCGACTTGATAGCGCTCTTTGAGGGCATTGATAGCGAGCTTTTCACCGGCCACAAAACGCCCACCCACCAAATCCTTGCGTAAATGATCAAACACGCGACTTGATGCGGTACCTGCTGGCCCTACTGACTTGGCTGACGTAGGTAGAGAATTATTCATCACGATGTCCTTTGTTCATCTCAGTTCCCGCTGTCCATTCTGTTTTGACTGTTGACGTTGGGTCGGGCACTACCTATATTCTATTTTAGACAAGATAATCGATTTTTTAACCTACAAACGATAAATAAGGTCTAGGTATGCTTCTGATCTCCTCTTTGGCTTCGCGGGATATGCATCAATGACACCACCCGCCGTCTCCTGGCAACTTTTCTGGGCCTTTTTCCGCATCGGCATCTTTGGTTTCGGTGGCGGCCCCGCCATGATCCCATTAGTGCGCGCCGAAGTCGTCACCCGCCACCATTGGTTAACCGATGAAGAGTTTGCCGATGTACTGGCGATTGGTAATACCTTACCCGGCCCCATTGCCACCAAGATGCCCGGCTATATTGGCTATCGTGTAGGGGGAGTCGTCGGCTGTATTGCGTCCGTCATTGCTATTATCGTCCCGATGATTGTGGCGATGATCGTCATGTTAGGCATTTTCAGCCGTTACCGTGATGTGGCTTGGATTCGCGGCATGGGCCAAGCCGTGGTGCCGGTGGTCATGGTGATGATGGCGCAGCTCACATGGGACTTTTTTGATAAATCCCAGGCCGCTCTTGGCTGGCTGGTCAGCATTGCCATGGCCATCATTGCCGCCGGGCTGATCTACTGGCTTGGCATTCACCCAGGCTGGGTGATTGGCGCCATTCTACTTGCTGCCCTCCTGCGCCCTGCCGGTAAGAAAAAAGCGGAGGGAGCGGCATGATTTATTGGGATCTCTTCTTAGCCTTTTTTATCCCAAACATTATCGGCTATGGCGGCGGCCCGGCCATTATTCCACTGATCGAAGCCGAAGTGGTTGGCCGCTATGGCTGGATGACCGCACAAACCTTCGCGGAAACATTAGCCCTCGGCAATGCATTACCTAGCCCTATCGCGACCAAAATGGCCGGCTATGTGGGCTATGAAGTAGCAGGTATTGGCGGTGCCTTCATTGCCGTAGCTGCCACAGTGATCCCTACGCTGCTACTCATGTTAGGCGCGTTAGGGTTGCTCTACCGTCATCGTGATTCCCCCCGGGTTAAGCGCATGAGCCAATGGGTGCGCCCTGTCATCGCCATGATGATGGCCTGGCTGACCTTGGGGTTTCTGCTCGAAAGCCTTAATACCAGCGGGACGATTCATACCCTGATCATTGGCATAGTCGCCGCTATAGCACTGATTCGTTTTAACACGCACCCCGCCTTTGTGGTTATGGGCGCCCTGGTTTATGGAGGTTTCTTTCTAGGCTAACGCTTATTGGCAGATGTATTTATTAGATAACAAAAACCCGATAACGGGATCACGCGCTCACCACGTCGCTGCAGTCAGGGCGGCATCCCACAACACCAACCTCAATCTATAAAGGTGTATAAGAATGACGCGTTCAACATTTACTCTAAGCACTACCCTCGCAGCCATCGGACTTGCGTCTAGTTTGGCAATTGCCACCACCGCACAAGCTGACTATCCCGAGCAGGATATTCGCTTAATTATCCCTTATGGGCCTGGGGGAGCAACGGATATCCTCTTCCGGTTGATTTCTCAGGAAGCTGAAAAGAACCTTGGAGAATCCATCGTTCCGGTCAATATGGCAGGAGCAGGCGCTACCCTGGGGTCTCGCAATGTAAAAGACGCAGAACCCGATGGCTATACACTGCTTGGCAGCCACGACACCATTGCACTTTCAAAGCTAGCGGGCACCGTCGACTACTCGTTTGATGCCTTCGAACCTATCGCGCTACTTACCCAAACCATCAATATCCCAACCGCCCATGCGAATCACCCTGTCCAGAGCGCTGATGAAATCGCTGACTATGTTAGCGAAAACCCAGGCCAAGTGCGCTTCAGTATGATTCCTAGCTCCACTGACCACTTCTTCTGGGCACAGTTCTTCCAGGAGGCTGGCATTGATATGGCCGACGTGCGTCTAGTCGGCTATCCAGATACGGGTGAACAGGTATCGGCTTTGATGGCGGAAGAAGTTGATTTCGCAATGTTCAACCTGCCCTCTGGCGGTGCGTTTTTTGAAGATGGCACCTTCCGCGCGCTCGGCATCGCTCATCCAGAGCGCCTTGATAGCATGCCAGATGTAGCCACCCTGCGAGAGCAAGGCATCGAGATGGATCACTCCACCAGCAGAGGTATTTTTGCTCCCAAAGGCACTCCGCAAGAAGTCCTCGATACCATCGCTGACGCTTACGAGCAGGCCTTGGAAAATGAAGAAGTACAGAGCCGCATTGAAAATGAATTTGGCTCTGTTGTTCGCTTTCTGGCCGGTGATGATTATCAAACGTTTCTGGATGAAAACGAAGCTGCACTATCCGCCGCTGCTGAGAACATCGATTTCCAGAACTGAGGGCGCACCCTCTAGCCCTCGTGAGTACGGGGGCTAGAACTACCGGAGGCATCGCTAATGCTTACGCTAACGAAAGACCGCGCCTTGGCGCTGGCTCTGCTATTAATTGTGGCTGTCATGTGGATGGAGTCAGGAAGCATTGCTCCACCGACCAGTTGGCAACCGTATGGGTCAGCTCTTTTCCCACGTATTTTGTTGGTAGTGATTGGTTCGTTCTCACTGCTGATCCTAGTGCGCTCCTTATTAGTAAAAGTACCTGAGCGGGCGGGCGCAAAGCAGCTTGTTGCTGGGTGGTTTAAAAGCCGGCGCACCATACTCGCTCTGTTTCTACTGTTTGGGCTTTATGCAGCACTTCTCCCAGCAGTTGGGTATATCGCAACCACTATGGGCTTCTTAGTCGCCTCGCTTGCTTTACTTATGGGTATAGATACGCGGCGAAAATGGATCATTAATCTCACGTTGAGTTTCACTCTGACGCTCGTGATATTTGTGGTTTTCCGCTATGGCTTAAATGTCTGGCTGCCCTAATCTGCGGAGTAAATAATGACCAATTTTTTTCTCCAAGCTCTCGCTGAGGTCGGTACTCCCTCGGTGCTGGGCCTAATTGTAATCGGTGTTTTGTTTGGCATTATTGGCGGTAGCATCCCTGGCTTTACCGTCACCATGGCCATCCTGGTGGTCTTCCCTTTTACCTTTGCTATGGATCCGGTCAGCGGCGTCTCACTGATGGTTGGTGTATTTGTGGGGGGATACTCGGGCGGCATTGTGTCTGGCGTCATGTTGGGGATACCCGGCACACCCTCGTCTATTACTACTGTTTATGACGGCTACCCGATGGCACAGAAAGGCGAACCGGGCCGCGCCCTAGGCATTGGCGTCGCTTCATCGTTTTTAGGCACCATTATCAGCGTGGCGGTGCTGGTGTTCTTCGGACCGCTAATTGCAAGCTTCAGCATGCACTTCCGTCCTTGGGAAATCACTGCATTAATCGTTTTCGCTCTGACACTTGTGGCAGGCCTTTCCAGTGGCGCTCTGCTCAAAGGCCTGATGGCCGCCGCTTTGGGGCTTTTGATTACCACCGTTGGCTATGACCGCAACAGCAATCTTCGCTTTGACTTCGGCCTGCCGGCGATGGGATCTGGGTTCGAAATTCTCCCCGTGATGATCGGTATATTTGCTTTTTCGCAGCTACTTGGAAATATAGAGAAGCTCAAAGATGAGAAAAGCGAAGCCAAAAACATCGATACCAATGTAACGATTCCCTACGGCCAAATACTCAAAGATATGGCGGGACAAAAGCTTAACACGCTGCGCTCTTCACTCATTGGTAGCTTGGTAGGAGCGCTACCTGGCACGGGTGGCACCGTGGCTAATTTCTTAAGCTACGACCAAGCCAAGAAATTCTCAAAACATCCAGAGAAGTTTGGCACTGGCACACCCAGCGGCATCGTGGCGTCTGAAGCCTCCAATAGCGCGGTGGCAGGCGGCGCGTTTGTACCTACGCTCGCGTTGGGAATACCGGGCGATTTGCCCATGGCGATCATGATGGGGGTTCTGATCCTGCACGGCATTACGCCGGGGCCAATGATGTTTGAACAGAACCCGGTGCTGGTGGGTGCTATTTATGCCAGCTTACTGATCGGTGCGGTGGTCATGGTGCTTTGCAATCTGCTGCTAGTACGCTGGTTCGCCAAAATATCGTTGATCCCCCAACAGATCCTCGTTCCTGTCGTATTAATGCTGTGTGCCATTGGTGCTTATGCACTGAACAACAACCTGTTTGATATTTGGGTGCTGTTTATCTTTGGCATTATCGGCTACCTGCTGTGGAAAGCTGAAGTACCGCTAACGCCTCTGATACTCGGCGTAGTACTTGGCGATAACCTTGAGCGCCAGCTCTTCCGCGCCCTTGAGCTTAATGAAAGCTGGCTGACTTTTTTGACTCGACCACTCTCTGCGCTTTTTCTGGCACTCGCTGTCGCTTCGATACTGTTTTCGCTCTATCAAGATCGCAAAATTCAGCACTTAAAAAATGCCGCACAGCAAGAGAATGTTTAATACCTCTACGTTATTTCAAAAAACTGTTGTTTCAAAACAACATTCAAAAGGACACTGGTATGCAACATGATGCTCTCTATTACCCCAGCGCCTCGCGCCGGATGGCAACGTTCGGTAAACGTGGCATGGTCGCCACCTCACAACCGCTAGCAGCGCAGGTAGGTATTAGCATTTTGCAGCAAGGTGGTAATGCGATTGATGCAGCCATTGCCACGGCAGCCGCATTAACGGTGGTGGAACCCACCTCGAATGGAATCGGCAGCGATGCCTTTGCCATTGTCTGGGTCGACGGCAAACTGCATGGCCTCAACGCCAGTGGCCCTGCTCCACAAGCGGCAACCATTGAAGCGCTAAAGGCCCTCGGACACGATACGATGCCCAACCATGGCATGCTACCTGTCACCGTGCCCGGGGCCCCGGCTGCCTGGGCGGCACTTTCAGAGCGTTTTGGCAAACTGCCTTTCGCAGAGTTGCTGGCGCCTGCGATTTCACTGGCCGATGAAGGATTCCCGGTTTCTCCCGTCATTCATCAAATGTGGAAAGAAGCTTTCAACACCTACTCGGCTTACGATGAGGCCTCCTTCAAACCATGGTTTGATACGTTTGCTCCCAAAGGGCATGCGCCGAAGCCCGGTGAACTGTGGCGCTCTGAAGGCCATGCTAAAAGCCTAAAAGCGATTGCTGACACCCGCGCCAAAGCATTCTATGAGGGCGACCTGTCCGAGGCCATTGATGCCTTTTCCCGCGAACATGGTGGCTTATTACGCAAAGAAGACCTAGCGGCTTACCAGCCAGAGTGGGTAGACCCTATTAGCGTGCGCTACAAAGGCCACGATATTTGGGAAATACCCCCTAACGGCAGCGGCATAATTGTCCTGCAAGCGCTGGGTATGCTTGAGCGGTTGGGCGAAGAAGGGCGAGATCCGGTCGAAACACTGCACCGTCGTATTGAAGCCACCAAACTGGCTTACGTCGATGGCTTCGCGCATGTTACCGACCTTGATGCTATGCGACCTACCATTGATCAGATGCTGGACGACGACTATTTGAAGTCGCGAGCAGCAATGATTGGCGAGCAAGCCGTCGACCCTATACACGGCAATCCGATCAAGGGCGGAACAGTGTATCTCGCCACGGCTGATAACGATGGCAATATGGTGTCGCTGATTCAAAGCAACTTCAAAGGCTTTGGTTCTGGCATGGTGGTACCGGGCACCGGCATTAGCCTGCAAAACCGTGGCTGGTCGTTCTCCCTCGACCCGCAGCACCCTAATGCACTAGCCCCCGGCAAGCGCACCTACCACACCATCATCCCAGGCTTTATCACCAAAGATAACCAAGCCGTTGGGCCGTTCGGTGTGATGGGTGGCTATATGCAGCCCCAGGGCCATGTGCAGGTGGTAACGGCGATGCTTGAGGATCAACTGAATCCTCAGGCAGCGCTCGATATGCCACGTTGGAAATGGACCAAAGGCAAAACCATCGAAGTTGAAGCCGACTTCCCCAATCACTTAGCGCTTGCCCTGGCACGCCGCGGCCACGACATCGTTAAAGTCGCCGATTCAATCAGCTTTGGCCGTGGCCAAATCATTCTGCGCGATCCTGACACCGGCGTACTCCAAGGGGGTACCGAGCCACGCACCGATGGGGCTGTGCTCCCCTGGTAACATCTCACCACTAAACTGGGTCTCCGCCGTGTTGCCGTTGAAGGCAACCGGCGGCTGAGCTGGCTATCCACGCTCAACCACCGCATCATGGCACTCTTTTTTTCGTCGGTACTTTTTGCCAGCCTAACTATGTCTCCACCACCTTCTGAATCGACTTCCTCACCACTAAGCGGCTTTTTTGGCGTATTTCGCTATAGCCGACGTGCACTTGGCTTAGTCTGGGAAACCTCTCGCTGGATGATGCTTGGGCTGGCGCTGTGCACGCTGGTCGCAGGGGTTCTGCCTGCCGTGGCGGCCTGGGTGGGTCAATTGATTGTGGATGGGGTGGTAAGTGCCATGGAGGCCCATCAAGCAGCCACTGACCCCAATCTACTAGCGTCCATCACACCGGTGCTAACGCTGGTGGGGATCGAAGCCGTGATTATTGCGCTCATTGCCCTGGCCCAGCGCGGCCTCTCAGCCCAACAGTCACTGCTGCGTGCGCTGCTGGGGCAGAAGGTCAATGTGATGATTCTGGAGAAAGCGGGACAACTGTCACTTAGCCAGTTTGAAGATTCAGAGCTTTACGACCAGCTCACGCGAGCGCGCCGTGAAGCATCTACGCGCCCGCTTGCACTGGTGAATAAAACCTTTGGGCTGCTGCAAAACGCTATCTCGCTGGGTAGCTTCGGCGTGCTACTGGTGCAGTTCTCCCCTTGGGCGCTGCTGATTTTGGTGGCAGGCGCCCTACCGGTATTTATCTCAGAGGCCAAATTCTCGGGCGATGCTTTCAGGCTGTTTCGCTGGCGCTCGCCGCAAACCCGTATGCAGATCTATTTAGAGACGGTGCTGGCACGGGAAGATAGCATTAAAGAGGTCAAGCTGTTTGGCCTTGAGGGGCTGTTTCTCAAGCGCTACCGGGATATTTTTACCCAGCTATTTGCAGAGGATCGCCGCCTAACTTTGCGTCGTGAAAGCTGGGGGTTTCTGCTCGGCCTGCTTGGCACCTTAACCTTTTACGCCGCCTACGCCTGGGTGGTGATTGAAACGATTGCCGGGGCGCTGACCCTGGGTCAGATGACCATGTACCTGATGGTCTTCAAGCAGGGTCAGGCCGCGCTCTCCGCAAGCCTCACCGCGATCAGCGGCATGTACGAGGATAACCTCTACCTCTCCAATCTTTATGAGTATCTTGAGCAGCCAGTGGAGGGAGAGAGCGGTACACTCACTCAGGGAGCACTGCCCGGTGACGGGCTGCGCTTTGAGCACGTTAGCTTCTCCTACCCTGGCGGCGACTCTGTTCTCCAAGATCCGGTTCTTCACGATATCTCACTGCACCTCTGCCCTGGGCAGAGCCTGGCTTTGGTAGGCGAAAACGGCTCGGGTAAGACGACCCTTATCAAGCTGCTCACGCGGCTCTACCACCCAACCCAAGGCCGAATTCTGTTAGATGGTAGCGACCTGCGGGATTGGAGTACCCAAGCACTACGTGAACGCACCGGGGTGATTTTTCAGGACTTCGTGCGCTATCAGTTGCAGGTGGGCGAAAACCTTGGTGTCGGCGATACGCATGCCTTTAACGACCAAGAAAGGTGGCAGAACGCCGCTCGTCACGGTATGGCGGATGAGTTTATTACCCGCATGGCCAACGGCTACAAAACCCAGCTGGGTCGCTGGTTTAAAAATGGCCAAGAGCTCTCTGGTGGCCAGTGGCAGAAAATTGCCCTCTCCCGAGCGTATATGCGCGAAAACGCGGACATTTTGGTACTGGATGAACCTACCGCTGCCATGGATGCTGCCGCAGAAGCCGAAATATTTGCCCGCTTTCGCGAGCACAGCCGCGATAAAATGGCGATATTGATCTCTCATCGTTTTTCCACAGTACGCAGCGCTGATCTCATTCTGGTTATTGATCAAGGGCATATCGTTGAACGCGGCACCCATGAAGAACTCCTGGCCACTGCAGGCCGCTATGCGAAACTGTTTCAACTCCAGGCAGCGGGTTATAAATAGCCACTAAAATATTAATAATTCTTATTATAATTATGTTTAAACTCTTACCACGCTAATTAAAACCTCGAACGTGAACAAACGTCACAAGCGTTACAAAGCTATCGACCTTTCTAATACTTTAAAGGTAATGTGCTCTCATGGTTTGACACTACAGGAGTAGCACATATGAACCGTCTTCATCAGATAAAAGTTAAGTATGCTCTTGCCTTTATCAGCGTTGCGTTAGCATTACTGGTTATTGTGGTAGCCGATGCACTGCTGGTTAATATGGTAAAAAGCCGTTTAGATACGTTTATCACCAACTATATTCCGGCGACTTCAGCCACACTCAACGGCGACCGTGACCTTTATCAAGCACGCGTTGCTGAGATTGAGTATCTGTTATCTGACCCCAGCTCCGAGCGAGCAACAGCGTTAATCGCCGAGTTTGAAGAGAATGCTCAGCAGGCTTATGACCGCATGGGGCTCTACGCCGAACTAATGCAGAACTACCCAGAGCTAACCAAGCAACTAGCTAACTTTGAAACGCTGTATAGCGATTGGAAACAAGAGGCAACACGTGTTTTTGAGCTGCACCAAAACGGCAATACTGCAGCAGCATTAACGATGCTATCCGGCTCATCATTAGACGACTTTAATGCACTACGTGACATATATGATGTATCGGGAATAAATATTGAGACAGCCACTTATCAAGCAGAAGCAGCGGTGGTAGATAGAATCCAAGTGCAGCAAACATCCACTATTATTGTTGCTTTAATCATCTTTATTGCGGCAACGCTTATTGCGCTACTAGGGCCGCTAATGATGTCTCGGGCTATCCGCCAAATCAGTGGACGTATTAAGGAGATCACCGAAGGAGATGGCGATTTAACCGCGCGGATTGAGAGCCAACGCCGTGATGAAATTGGTGAATTGGCACAACAGTTCAATGCCTTTATTAAACGCATTGACGATACGCTTCAGTCAGTTAGCAGCAGTACCGTTAGCCTGCAGCATGCATCTACTGAAATTGCCAAAGGCAGTCAGGAGCTTGCGGCACGTACTGAGCAAGCAGCTGCGAATTTACAGCAAACCTCTGCTTCGATGGAGCAAATCGCAGCAGTGGTCAACAACGCCTCTGATTCTGCCCAGCAAGCTGACCAGCTGGCACTTTCAACCCGGGATCTCGCTCAACAGGGTTTGCACTCCATGCACAGTGTTGAGCAGACAATGGATACGATTAACGACTCTTCCTCTGAAATCAGCAGCATCGTCAACCTTATTGATAGCATCGCTTTTCAAACCAATATCCTGGCGCTGAATGCGTCTGTAGAGGCCGCCCGCGCAGGCGAGCATGGCCGAGGCTTTGCGGTAGTTGCCCAAGAGGTACGTATATTGGCCAGCCGTTCAAGTGATGCCTCCAAAAACATTGCCACTCTGATCAATACCTCGTTAAGCCGCACAAAATCGGGCGTTGACCAAGTGAAACAAACCGGCGCCACCATGCAAGAGATGGTAAAAAGCATCGAGCGTGTGGCGGACGTGATTGCTGAGATCAGTGCTGGTGCTAAAGAACAGAGTGTAGGTATCGGTCAAGTAAATGACGCAGTTAACGAGCTGGATAGCATGACCCAACACAATGCCTCCATGGTAGAAGAGTCCAGCGCTGCGGCGGCGGAGCTAAGGGAGCAAGCTGACCGGTTAGGCGTGCTAGTGGGCGCCTTCAAGCTCAGTAATGCTAGTGAGCAACCAGCTCTTGGCAAAGCAGCGCTTGCCCCTACAGCTAATAAGCCCTCACCTACGCCTAAGGACCCGCGTCGTTTGGCGAGCTCACAGCAGCCTGAATGGGAGTCGTTTTAAGCAATCCCCTTAGTCTTCTAAGTTTCCTTGGACTTATACTGAGTCCAAGGAAGTTTCGTTACCGGCTTATATGCTCATCCATTTCAGCAAGCTCTTCGTCTAGCCGCAGCCGCTCATCGTAGTCATCAAAGGTATATGTATGCTGTCTGGTGCTTTAATTATTGATGATGATTGTAATGTCCAACTATTGGGCAGAATGCTACTACGCCAGCACGGTTATCAGGTGGTGACGGCAAGCAGTTTTGGCGAGCTGGTGCGCCAACCCGACCTACTCAATGTCGAGCTGATCTTGCTTGATCTCGGGCTAGGTGAATTTACGAGCCTTGATATTCTGGAATATCTTTATGATTTACGCTTAAACGCTTCAATTTTATTAATTAGCAATTATGCGGAAGAAACTGCCGCGCATGCGCTTGCAGCAGGTGAAGCAAAAGGCTTGAAAATGTTAGGTTTCCTATCTAAATCCAAGCTACTCACCGGTCTAACGACATTTTTGGGGCCATTAAAAAAAGCGCCCAAAGCGCCTACAAGAGTTGAATTGGCGAAGGCCATTCGTGAACAACAGCTTTTTCTAGCTTTTCAACCCCAAATAAGCCTGCAACAAGGCACTCAACAAGGGCAGGTTATTGGCGTTGAAGCGCTGGTACGCTGGCAGGACCCTCAACGCGGCGTGCTATACCCCGACAGTTTTATACCTCTAGCAGAGCAAAACGACCTGATGCTTCCACTCACTTGGTACGTTATTGAGCTTGCCATGAAGCAGCAAGCCCAATGGTTGTCACAAGGGTGGGACTTAGACGTCTCGATAAATATACCGGCGGCCTTTATTCAAGCAGAAGGCGTACTAGACGCGTTTGATCAACTCACCCAAGCGCATCATGCTGTGCTTAGCAAGATCACCCTGGAACTCACCGAAACAGCGGGGGTTGAGTGCTTGGGCTACGCTAGCTACGTGCTCAAAGCGTTGCGACAACGGGGCTGCAAACTGGCGTTAGATGACTTTGGTACCGGCCACTCTTCGCTGACACAGCTCTATCGGTTGCCTTTCAGCGAGCTCAAAATTGACCGTAGCTTTGTCTCACTGATAGATCAGGACAAAGAGGCACTGGTGATAACAGAGTCGATTGTCGATTTAGGCAAACGCCTGGGACTGACTGTTGTCGCCGAAGGTATCGAAACGTCGGCACAGTTCACTCGGCTTGTTGAAGCCGGGTGCACTGTTGGACAAGGCTACGGTATTGCACACCCGTTAACCGCCGACGCTTTCAACACCTGGTTACGCGAGTACTCACCGTCCGCACCCTAAGAACGCATCAAACGAACATGCTTTCTTGCTCCAAAGCCAGCTTAGTAGTGGCCTCAAGAGCAACTAAACGCTCCAGATAGATCATCAATTCGCTTAATGGGGCTTCTAGCGCTGCTTGCTCCAATTGGCTTGCTTGCTCAGCAATCGCAGCACAGCCTAGAGAGGAAGCGGCACCCTTTAGTGAATGGGCTTCTAGGCACAAGGCTTGTCGATCCTCTGACTGCCAGTAGGCATTCAAGCGAGCGATACGTTCACCAAGCCGTGTTAAAAACGTGGTCAGCAGCGCATCCAGTGCCTTGGGTTCAAAGGTACTTTGCAGCTCTTCGCAAAGACGCTTATCGAGTACTTGAACTGCCCCAGCGCTATCACCCAGCGATTCGGGGCTTTTAATAGGAACGGTAGCGTGAATACTGACAGATTCAATGCTTTCATCATTTAACAGATAGCGGCCAATCACCTGATGCAACTCATCGCGCGTAAAAGGCTTGTGAATCATATCGTCCATGCCGCTTTGAATGCAGCGCTCTCGGTGCTCAGGCATCACATTGGCGGTCATCGCCACTATGGGCAACTTAGGCAGTTGATGCACAGCTTCATAATCGCGCCAGCGTTGGGTGGTTTCCGTGCCATCCAGCTTAGGCATCTGCATATCCATTAACACCAAATCAAATCGACCATGGTCTGCTTTCAACTGATCGAGCGCTTCCTGGCCGTTCTCTGCAACCGATACCTGCTGGCCAAGGCGCTCAAGCATGACGCGTGCCACCGTTTGATTTAGCGGGTTATCCTCTACCACCAAGATATGGTGATGGGAGGGCATTGCTGGCGGGTGTTCACCGCTTTGGTAAATGGCCAAAGGTTCGGTTTCCGGCAGGCTGACGGTAAACCAGAATCGACTGCCGAGCCCCTGCTGGCTGTTAACACCTATCTCGCCCTGCATGGCATCGACCAACCGCTTACAGATTGCGAGCCCAAGCCCCGTGCCTTCGTGACGACGCGCCATTGAGGTATCCACTTGCGAGAACGCCGAGAACAGCTGTGCTTGATCCGCTTCCGCGATACCACAGCCAGTATCGTGTACCTCCATAAGAATATTATCGTCTCCAAGAGGTTTTATCTGGCATTTGACGAACCCCTCTTCCGTGAACTTCAAGGCATTATTGATTAAATTCATCATGACTTGGCGCAGCCGCGCGATGTCTCCCAGCACATAACGGGGCAGCGCCGGGTCGATAGCGTAACTAAAGGAGACCTTCGCCTTTGGTTCGCGGAGGGTATAGCTTTCACAAAGCTGGTCGATGCATTGGTGAAGATCAAACGGCTGGATATCCAGGTCGAGGCGCCCCGACTCAATTTTGGTGTAGTCGAGAATATCGTTGATCACCGCGCGTAGACTCTCCGCACTGCGCTTAAGAGCGGCTAAATAAGTCTCAGCACTTGTTGTTTTAACCTCCTCGCTTAACAAATCCGCCATACCCACGACACCATTTAATGGAGTTCTAATTTCATGGCTCATCACCGCCATAAACTCAGATTTTGCCAGGCTCGCTTTCTCTGCTTGCTTGGCGGCCTCGTTCAGTTCTTTACTCTTGGCTTCTAATGCCTGTGCCTTGTGATCACTTGAACGGCTTTCCAGAATCAGAGCGCGAACCAGCATGCCCCCAGACAACATGAGCAGCGTAATGAGCAGTAATACTAGACCATATAGCTGCGTCAATATCCGACGCTCATCGCTGCGCATACGGGAGACATGCGCGTTGGTTTCAATAAGGATAGTGCCAGTGAACTGCTGGAGGCTTTCCGATCTCTCCAAGAGAGTAGCGATTAGGGCGCTAGTTAATTCAGAAGGGTCATCCCAAAGCGGTTCAAGCAGCGTTTCCATCTCTAGAACCAGCTCTTCAGTATGGCGAGTTACCCCCTCAACGCCTTCCAGTTTAGCCACGACTTTACCGATTTCACCTTGAAAAAAAAGTGACTGTCGACTAAATAGAATTTCATATCGAAGCAGCACGTCATCAACGCTGGCATTATCAGATCTTGCTTCCAATAGCGTTAACCGAAACTCGCGCACCTCTCGATCAAACTGATATCCGGCCCAAAGCAAGTTTTCGAGCAGACGATTTTCCAACGCATGCTGACGGTTATAAATAACCCCACCGGTGGTTAGTGCAGAAAGAAAAAAAAGGATCGCTGTAAAAGTAGCGATCCTGGTGCTGCGGGAAAAATAGAACTTCAGAAAGGCCAGCATGGCAATTACCCGGTTGTTTTATTCAACGTCGATGCGCGCCACCTGCCACACCGAGCGCATAAGAATTTCTTCGTTCAAAAGTTCAGGGTGCTGGTCAAAGGGGTAAATAACAAATAGCGGCCCCTGATCGCGAACACGGAGTGCTTGGCCGTTCGCCTGCATAGCAAAAATCACATCATAATTCTCAAAATCGCTGACGGGTATCGTCGACGCATACTCATTGAGTGCCACTACACGCATGCTTCTGCCCTCAGCACCGGCGGCTTCCAATATAGCTCGCCCCAATGGGCCAGAGAAGCTTACTGCGCCATCGTACCAGGGCGTATGAGTAATTGTTTCGTGCTGCGCCAAGGCTTCTAGCATCGCTTTGTCAAAATGAGCCTCATCCCCCACGTTTGCCTGGCCCACATTACCGCTGACCACCAATATCACAGCGCCTTTAGGTGGTTCCAGGGCGATAGCATGGGCCGATAGCGAGGCAAGTCCCGCCACGACGATGAAAACCGCGAATTTAACCAACATAGGACGACGTATCATGCTGCACCTCAATGGGAATCGATTACAGTGCAAGCATTGTATATCGGCCGTGAAAGGTTAACTGTGAACCTTTGTGTCAACGCATCATCCTCAACTAAGCTTAATGTATGAGTTTGTAGCTATTACGCATATGGCGCTTATAAGACGATAATGCGGGGAATCACTATGCATATTGGCGTACTTGAAGATGACCTGGATCAGCAGGCCTTTATTGAGCAGTGTCTACTAACGGCAGAACACCAAGTCTCGCTGTTTAGTCGCTCCAGCGAGCTTCGCCGTGCGACGCAGCAGCACACCTTTGACCTGCTCATTATCGATTGGCGCCTGCCCGACAGCGACGGCATGGATGTGGTTGCTCATCTTCGCCAGCACGACAGCTGGCGTGGGCCAATCCTGTTTATTACCGCCAGCCAGGGCGAAGACGATGTTGTAGAAGCCCTGGAGCGAGGCGCCGATGATTTTCTCGCCAAGCCCCTTCGCCCCAGTGAGCTGATTGCCAGAGTGAGCGCGTTAGGTAGACGCTCTGGCTATGCCACACCGCGCCCTGCACCGGCCTGTCCCGAGATATTTACCCTGCATACCGATGAGCACTACATCAGCGTGGCGGGCGACGCCATTGATTTAACCGAACGTGAATATCGGTTAGCCACGCTGTTTTTCTCTAAAATGGGTGAGCTAATTACCCGTGCACACTTACTAGAACTGGTGTGGGGCATTAAAGGGGATATTTCGACGCGTACCGTTGACACCCACGTAAGCCGCCTACGCCGCAAGCTGGAACTGGATGGTCGGCATGGCCTGCGTCTACGTAGCGTTTACCAATCGGGGTATCGCATGGAAACTTGCCAGCCCCCCACCTTGAACAAGTCGCTAAATAGATTGACGCTCATATAAGCATCGGTTAAAACATAAGAGCTCCCCTTTAAGGGGCAGTTCTTTTTTATTAACGAAACTTTTTCAGAGACCTTCTCATGCGCTGGCAAATCCCCGCGACACGAATGAATAAGCTGCATCGCATTATTAATAATGCGGTATCAGCTTATTATTGTCGCGCGCCAGAGATGTAAAGAGGAAATTGGCCGCGGCAAGTGTCGCGGCCATGTTGTTTTATCGTTACCTTTGAGACTCCCTGATCGCGATGTTGCCCGGCCTCCTAACCCAGGAGACCGACCCCATGGCAATCGCAACCATTACCCGCAAACTACTCAGCGCTTTCACCCACTATCGTACCCAGCGGCGCTTTTACGAAGACCCGCGCTTTCATGACCCGCACCTGTTAAAAGATATCGGTTTACGCTGGGAGCAGGGCCAGCTGGTATCCATTCATGGTGTAGAGGAACCAAGTCAGCGCAACCAACGCCATCAGGCTGAAACCCGCGATGCCTACGAAAAATGTCCACACTGTGGGAGTAGGTTGGCATAGCCAACGCCCCGGTCGCAGGAAGTGGCCGGGGCGTTTTCAGTGGCGTGCCACGCCTGGCGCGCAATAAAAAAAGCCGATCCATTGGATCGGCCAAGCTGATGGGATATTGCACAGCATGGGGAATACTGTGCAGAGATGCCTGGGGAAGGCATCGCCAAAACGCCGGGTTAGGCGGCTTGGCGATGCCCTCCCAGAGAATTGCGTCCTTTCCGGGAGTAGCTCCCTTTACCTTTTTTCGGGGTTTGCTGCTGCATTTTAAACATCGGCGTTCGCAGCTGCGCTTTTAAAGCGTTGTCTTTTATCTTGCGCTGTTTCATCGTTTTCTCCATTCTTTTAAAGATGCCTGCCTGGGCAGGCACCCACTACGATACATACTATTAATTGAAGTTCATCGTTTAGCGTTTCAAGTCCTGGTTATTCATTCCTCTTACTCATCCCAGAGCGGCGCTATTTCAGGGTTGGCGATACGCTCTTTACGATCCAACTTGGCGATTTCCGTCATCTCGCTGTCGCTCAAGACTAAGTCAAAGGCGGCAATGTTGCTTTGAATATTTCGCGCCTTGGTCGATGAAGGAATCGTAATCATATTGCGCTGTTTTACCCAAGCAAGGGCAATTTGCGCGGGCGTGGCGTTATGCGCGTCGGCGATCTGCTTAAGGGTTGGGTCATCCATGACTTTACCCACGGCCAGGGGCATAAAGGCAGTAATTTGAATGCCATGCTGCTCGCAGTGATCGACCAGTTTACGGTTCTGTAAGAAAGGATGAACCTCGATCTGATTGGTGAGAATTTCACCTTTACCCAGAATGCTAACCGCTTCGTCCACCTGTGCGATGGTAAAGTTGGAAATGCCGATATTGCGCGCTTTACCCTCGGCTTTGACCTCTTTTAGCGCCGTCAGGTAATCGACCATCGGCACTTCATCCTCGGGGGAGGGCCAGTGGATCAGCAGCAGGTCAACGTAATCGGTGCCTAATTTCTGCAGGCTTTCGTCCACGCTGGCTTTAAGCGTTGCGGGCTCAAGATTATCGAACCACACCTTGGTGGTTAGGAAAATATCGCGGCGTGGCACGCTGCTGTCGCGAATCGCCTCCCCTACCCCTTTTTCATTGCCATAAAACTGTGCCGTGTCGATGTGCCGATACCCGGCCTCAAGCGCTGCGTGGATACTCTGCTTGAGTGTATCGCCTTCCAGGCGAAAAGTACCAAAACCGGGGTTAGGCATCACAGTTTGCATCATTAACATCCTTTTCTATTGATAGCGTGTTAACTAATATGGGGTGGTTACGGCACCACTTCAACCCTTTGCTATTGAAACTCTTACCATGATGACGCCATGACCTTCGCTAACGAAACATCCGCCCGCGACGAAGCGCCCTTACTCCCGCTTCACCGCCAATCAGGCTTTTTAAGTTTTTTGCTGTCGCGATTAGCCGCGGTATTTGCCATGCAGATTCAGGCCATTGTAGTGGCTTGGCAGGTTTACGATATCACCCGGGACCCGATGGCACTGGCCTATGTGGGTTTGGCGCAGTTCCTGCCAATGGTGCTATTGCTGCTACCTGCAGGGGATTTCGTTGATCGCTTCTCGCGCAAACGTATTTTGCAACTTAGCTGGTTGGTGCAAGGGCTATGCAGCGCCCTGCTGCTGACCCTTTCGCTGAATGAAAGTCATAATGTGGGCGGCTATTACGCTGTTCTGGCGCTGTTTGGTGCCGCACGCGCCTTTACCGGTCCTGCCTTACAAAGCTTGCTGCCCAATATTGTGCCCCGGGCGCAGCTTGCCTCTGCGATTGCCTTGAATAGCTCTATTATGAAAATTGCCGTGATCGCCGGCCCGTTATTGGGCGGCATTCTGTATGGGTTAGGCGGTGGCAGCCTTGCCTACGGCGTGTGTTTAGGCTGTTTTATTGCGGCACTTGTGCTGCTGCTCCCGGTGCCCATTCGCTACGCTGAAACCGCCAAAATACTGGAAAGCACTGCCATAAAGCGCTTTACCGCAGGTATTCGTTACATCCGCCATCAGCCGATTATTTTGGGCGCCATTTCGTTGGATCTGTTTGCCGTGTTATTGGGTGGCGTCGTGGCGCTACTGCCTATCTACGCCCAGGAAGTGCTGCACGTTGGGCCGGAAGGGTTAGGCGCGCTGCGTAGCGCTATTGCGGTGGGAGCCCTCCTAATGGGGCTCTACTTAGGCATCCGCGGCATTCAGCGCCGCGCCGGGTGGGTAATGTTTATGGCAGTGGCGATTTTTGGCATTGCGAATCTGGTGTTCGCCGTTTCAACGATTTTTTGGCTCTCCCTGATAGCCATGTTGGTGGCGGGCGCCGCCGATATGATTAGCGTCTACGTGCGCATGACGCTGATTCAGCTTGCCACCCCAGATGAGATGCGCGGCCGCGTGAATGCCGTCAACATGCTGTTTATCGGTTCCAGCAATGAGCTAGGTGAGTTCCGCGCGGGCAGCATGGCGGCAGGGTTTGGCGTAGTGCCAGCGGCCATTATTGGCGGCGTGGGCACTTTGGCGGTGGTCGGCGCCTGGATGAAGCTGTTCCCAACCTTGCGCCGGGTTGACCGTTTTGACGATGCGCGCTGATAACACTGCATCCCACCATCCTTAACGCACTAACAGAGCAATCACCACAATAGCCAGCGCTAGCGATACGCCCTTCCAGAACAGCACCGGGTCGCGCTCCAGCAGCGGTAATTGGGCACGTTTCAGCACTTCTTGGCTTGGCGAGCGTAGCTCGAAAATAAACTCCGAAAGTGCCGAAAAACGTTTGTGGGGATTGGGATGTAGTGCCTTTTTGAGCACCTCATCTACCCAAGCGGGCAGTTCACGGTTCTCGCTAAGCGCCGATTGGTAGGCAAGCTTATGCTGCGCTGCCCGAGTGCGAGTTTTGGCCACCTCGGTGCCATAGGGCAGCGTTCCGGTTAGCATCTGATAGGTAATCACTGCCAGTGAGTACTGATCCGAACGGGGCGTACCACCTTCACCCAGAAAATACTCCGGAGCGCTGTACTGAGCGGTGCCTAGAATATCTTCGCTAGCCTCACTGACCTCTTCGGCGATACCCGACACCTTGGCAGCACCAAAGTCGATCAGCTTCACCGTTCCGTGGCTATCGATCATGACGTTATCGGGGCGTAAATCCTGATGCAGCATTTCCAGGCGATGAAAGGCGCGTAGCCCCTTGGCAATCTGCTCGACGATGGGACGAACGCTGGCTAATTCGGCGTTGGGGTGGTCACGCATCCACTGGGTCAGGGTTTGCCCTTCGATATACGCCAGCACGGTGTAAAGGTAGCGGCGAGGGCGCTCTTGGGCGGGGGCTTTAAGCACGTGCTGATTATCGATGCGTCGGGCAATCCACTCTTCGCGCACAAACCGCTCGATACTCGCCGAGTCTTGGCTTAGCTCGGTTGAGAGGGTTTTAAGTGCCACCTTCTCGCCACTCGCTACCTCTTCCGCCAGGTAGACATGGCTGCGGCTGCTGGCATGCAGTTGACGCACAATGCGGTAGCCATCCAGCTCACTTCCTGCGCGCAATTCAGACGGTGACGGCAGTGTGCTCAGCGCCGCGTAGAGTTCATTAGCGTGGCGCTCAGGCAGCGAATCAATGCGCACAATTTGCACGGTGAGGTTGTCATCGCTGCCATGATCGATGGCAGCCGCGATTAGCGCCTCAGCCGCCGCATCGAGATCGCCCCAATGGGCATGAATCAGCGCGGCCATTTCAGCGCCGGTTAGCCACTCATAAACACCGTCGGTAGTGAGTACAAACACATCGCCCACACTCAGCGATACCGAGGAATAATCCAACTCCAGGTGCTGGCTAGCCCCCATGGCGCGGCTTAAATGACTGACTTCCCGGGATGCCCAGAAGCGATGATCCTCGGTCAGTGGCTCCAGCGTATTGCCGGCGAGCTGATAGATACGGCTATCGCCAACGTGAAACAGGTGCGCAGTGGTGGATTTAATCACCATCGCGCTGAGGGTACACACATAGCCACGATCCAGGTTATAGCGATACTGGCTCTGCCGGGTTTGGGCATAAAGCCATGCATTGGTGGCCTGCAGCACCCGCTGGGCGGAGGTTTTAACCGCCCAGGTGGCGGGGGTGGCGTAGTAGTCTGTTAAGAAACCGCCCACTGCTGCTTCGCTCGCTTCCCGGCTCACTTCGCTGCTGCTGATCCCATCCGCTAACGCGATCGCAATCCCTTTGGTGGCGCGCTGGGAGTCGCTGGGTAAATAAGCGCCGTAAAAATCCTGATTACTTGGCTTGCGCCCTTTATCAGAGTGCTGGCCGAGCGAAATGGTCAGCGCTGCCATTATGCTTCCCCTAAAAAAGCCTCCGCCGGAGCGAAGGCTTGGTTAATGACAAACTGCTGCCTATCAGATCATAGGGCTTTTTGCGGCGCGGTACGCACGTGGGTGGTGTAGAGAGTCAGGCCAGTTAGCGCTAGGCCACCGATCAAGTTACCCAGCACTACCGGAATTTCGTTCCAGATCAGGTAATCCATAATCGAGAAGTTACCGCCCATCATCAGCCCAGATGGGAACAGGAACATGTTGACCACCGAGTGCTCAAAGCCCATACCGAAGAACAGCATAATCGGCATCCACATGGCAATGACCTTACCGCTCACCGTGGTTGAGATCATTGCCCCCACTACCCCCAGCGACACCATCCAGTTGCACAGTATGCCGCGAATAAAAATCGTCGCCATGCCGCCAGCGCCATACTCTTTATAACCAACCGTGCGCCCTTCGCCCACTTCACCAATGACCCGCCCCACTTCGCTGGGTTCGGTGCTAAAGCCGTAGGTGAACACAATCGCCATGAGAAAGGCGACCGTTAATGCCCCACCAAAATTACCGATAAACACAATACCCCAGTGCTTGAGAATACGATTAATCGTCACCCCAGGTCGTTTATCCAGCCACGCCAGCGGCGTTAACACAAACACCCCGGTCAACAGATCAAAGCCCATTAGATAAAGTATCGAGAAACCCACCGGAAACAGGATGGCGCCGATAATCGGGTAGCCGGTTTGCACCGCTACGGTCACCGCAAACACCGCCGCGATGGCCAAAATAGCCCCCGCCATAAAAGCGCGAATCAGCGCATCACGGGTAGACATGTGAAGCTTGGCTTCGCCAGCATCGACCATCTTGGTGGCAAATTCGGCAGGCAATAAGTAGGACATAGAGAGCGTTTCCTTTGTTGTGAGTTTTAAGGGATAGAAGGGTCAGAAGAATAAAACGAGTACCGCGAACCCTGCCGTTAAGGCGTGGTTTGCTGTGTAGCGCAAAAATTGGTGGCTAGGACAGCGGGCGTCGTGGCGACTCTTTGCACCACACTGCCCACCACAATCAAACAGGGTGACGGTAAGGGAGTTGCGGCGAGTTTTTCGGGCATATCCGCCAGCGAGCCCACCAGCGACTGCTGATCACTCTGGCTGGCGTTAGCCACCAGCATGACCGGCCACTCATCCGGCAGGCCTGCTTGGCGTAGGCCGTGGCAAATTGCACTCACTTTTGAAAGCCCCATATAAAACACCAGGGTTTCATCCTTGCGCGCCAGCGATGCCCAATCCGGCGTACCGTCTTCGCGGCATAGCTGGGCAGTCACAAAGCGCAGTTGCTGCGCATGACCGCGATCAGTGAGCGGAATGCCCAAGCAGGCAGCGGCAGCAGAGGCCGCGGTAATCCCAGGCACAATGGCAGCGGGGATCTCTGCGGCGGCCAGGGCATCCAGCTCTTCGCCCATCCGCGCGAATACCGCCGGATCACCGCCCTTCAGACGCACCACCGATTTACCTTCCCGGGCGAGTTTTACCATCAGCTCGCCGATCTCCGTTTGGGGTACACTGTGGTGGCCGCGGGCTTTGCCAACGTAGTAGCGTTCGCTGCCGCTAGGAATCAGCGCCAGCACGTCATCCCCTACCAAGCGGTCATACACGACGGCGTCGGCCTGCATCAGTAAGCGTGCGGCCTTGAGGGTTAACAGCTCCGCATCGCCGCTGCCTGCCCCGACCAGGTAAACTTGCCCGGCGCAGCACTCGCCGCGTAGTGGCAAACGTATGCCAGCCCCATGCTGAACCAACGGCGTTAGCGCGCGGTGCGATAACCGCATAAAGGCGTTAAACCACTTCTGTAGCAAGGGGTTGCTTAGTGCGGGCATTGGGCCGCTCCTCTTCAATAAGTGATTTCAATTCGGGAATACAGCTACCGCACTGGGTGCCGCAGGCGAGCCTGGCGCCCAACGCTTCTACGCTGGTGTCGCCCTCGCGGATCGCATTGACGATGGTGGTTTGGCCTACTTGGTGGCAACTACATACCACCGGGCCGGTATCCGCAGCACCGTCGTCGCAGCCCGCCAATAGGCGGCGGCGGTGGGTATCGCTCAGCGCCGCCTCGTTAAAACGCGCTTCCAGCCACGCCAACCCTGGCAACTCTTTGGGCGGGCCAACCATCAGCCACCAGCGCAATTGACCGCTTTCCACACAGGCGGCACGCAGACGTCCGTTAGTAGGGTCTTGGCTGATAACCGATACGTCGCCGGGCAGCCACGTTTTCAGTTGCGCCAACCAGTCATTAACCGACTGCGTATTGGCAAGCTGCCAGCGTTGGCAGCCGCGCATGGGAATACGTGTCCAGTAGGCACTGGTGCACCAAGGTGTTGATTCCGTTGCCCCTTCGGCGATCAGTAGAGTAGCCTGCCAATCAGTAGCAAGCGGCGCCAGCGCCACGGCGCCGTGCTTCGATTCTGGCTGCCCAGAGAGCGGATCGGTAATGCTGTCGATCAGCGCGCTGCTTCTGGCCTGCTGGGTGAAGCAGTCAGCCCAGTGGATGGGTACGAAGACCTCACCGCGGCGTTGGGCATTGGAGACCCGCACCCGAGCGCGAAATTCGCCTTTCTCGGCGGTTAACACCGCCAGCCCTTGATCGGTTACACCGGCAGTGTGGGCATCCTCTGGGTGAACATCCATAAAGGGTTCGGCGCGGTGATTCATTAACCGCGGTGAGCGAGCGGTACGGGTCATGGTGTGCCACTGGTCACGAATCCGGCCGGTGTTCAGACGCAGCGGATAAGCGGCGCTCAGCGCCTGCTCAGGCCCTTGGGGCTTGATCGCCAGCAGCTTGGCGCGACCATTGGCGGTGGCAAACTCGCCATCCTCAAACAGCCGCGCAGTGCCATGGGGTGCGGCCTTTGTGACCGGCCATTGAATGGGGGCTAAGGCGTCGTAGCCATCCCGGCCCAGGCCCACCAAACCCGATATATCAAACAACCGCTGCGGGTTGCCGGGCACCGTGCTGTTATCAACTCCGTTTTCAAACCCAGAGAGCTTGGCGTGCTCGTCGAAAATCTCCCAGGGGTGCGCGTAGTTAAACGCCTCAGCAAACCCCAACCGTTTCGCCACCTCACACATTATCCACCAGTCGTGGCGGGCTTCACCCGGGGGCGGCAGCATGCCCCGCTGGCGAGAAATGCGCCGCTCGGAGTTAGTCACGGTGCCATCTTTTTCCGACCACCCCGAGGCTGGCAGCACGATATCGGCATAAGGCAGCAGATCGGTATGGGCAGCGCACTCGGAAACAATCACCAGCGGACATTTTTCCAGCGCAGCACGCACCCGCGCAGCATCGGGAAGGCTAATCGCGGGATTGGTGGCCATCACCCACAGCGCTTTTATTTCGCCACGCTCAATGGCCTCAAACAGCTCCACTGCTTTATAACCGGGCCCTTCCGGCAGGATCGGTGTAAGGCTGTCGGTAGTCCAAAAGCGGCTGACTAGATCGAGGGCGCCTGGGGTGTGGTAATCCATATGCGCGGCTAGCTGGTTGGCCAGCCCGCCTACTTCGCGCCCACCCATGGCGTTGGGCTGGCCGGTAATCGAGAACGGCCCTGCCCCCGGTAAACCGATTTTGCCGCCAGCCAAGTGACAGTTAATAATCGCGTTGCACTTATCGGTACCACTGGCGGATTGATTAACGCCCTGAGAGTAGAGGGTAACCACATGCAGCTGGCTGGCAAACCAGTAGTAGAAGGTTTCCAGTCGCTCGGGGTCAACATCACAGGCCGCCGCTACCTCCGCCACTGAGCCCGCGGTTTGCTGGGCCGCCGCCAGAGCATCGTCAAACCCTTCGGTGTGGCGCTCAAGGTAGAGGGTATCAAGCCTGCGACGCTGCGCCATCCACGCCAGCAAGCCGTTAAACAGGTAAGCATCGCTGCCTGGCTTAATCCCCAGGTAGAGGTCGGCGATTTCGCAGCTGTCGGTGACGCGCGGATCGATCACCACCAAACGCATCAATGGATTGCGCTCTTTGGCCACTTTGATGCGCTGGTAAAGTACCGGGTGATTCCAAGCCAAGTTGGAACCCACCAACACGATCAGTTCCGCCTCTTCCAAATCCTCGTAGTTACACGGCACCGCATCGGCACCGAAGGCGCGCTTGTAGCCAACCACCGCTGAGGCCATACACAGCCTTGAGTTAGTATCTAAATGGGGCGTGCCTAAAAATCCTTTAAACAGCTTATTGGCCACGTAGTAGTCTTCAGTCAGCAGCTGACCGGATAGGTACGCTGCCACACTGTGGTTGCCATACTCGGCCCGTAGGGTGTTTAAGCGTTCGGTAGTAGTGCTTAGGGCGGTGTCCCAGGAGACCTCAACACCATCAACGCGAGGGTGAGTCAGCCGCCCCTGTTGTCCCAAGGTTTCATGTAGCGCAGAACCTTTGACACACAGCCGCCCGAAGTTCGCCGGATGCTCGCGGTCGCCTTCTACAGCGCTCAGCGTGCCCGCTTCAACGGTTGCCGTCACGCCACAGCCAACGCCGCAATAGGGGCAGGTGGTTTTGGCTTGCTGCGTCGTTGTGGACTGCTGCCCTGCTTTTGCCCCTCGCATAACACCTCCTCGGGTCGAACCTGAACGCCGTATATACGTATATAAATGGCGGGCATAAAAAAACGCCCAGTCCCATTCTCTAATGCGCTATATAAACGCATTAAGAGAAGAGGGCTGGACGTCGTTGCCACAGCGCACCTTCATCGGTGCATTACTCTTTACAATAGTCTCTTCAAACAAATGAAGATTTACTAACAGCTACACATTTTCTAACGGCTACTTATTTTTCTAACGGCTTTGGAATTGTTCGCTGCCATCGCCAAACAATGAGCGCTTATCCCTTGTTAACTTACTTATTGCCTAGGGGACTGCAAGAGCCAAGCCGACAATCGGCAATATAAAACTTAATCATTTAAAAACAGATAGTTAAAAAATAAAAAATCATCACGCAACGCTCTTTTTCGCACTCTGCACACGCTAAATGATGCTTGAGAGTGCAGGCCACCTCTCTTTTCGCACCATCACCGTGCAGTCTATCCGAAGAGCCTGGCCACCGCTTACCCACCACCTAAACATAAGCAACTGAAGTTATTTAAAAAAATATGCTATACGGCCAGTTGGCTAGCTCCTTGCTTGTTACAGGGTAAGGTTTTTAATCAGTTGGCAGCCAATGGCGGTTGTCGCGTATTTAAAACGACGCTATCGGGCAACGACGCCCCTGTTACGCACGCTTTTGCGATTATTTGCAAAGAGGTGCGCGACAGGGGCGTTTTTTTGTTTGGTGCTCAAGCAGCCGCAAAGACACAGAGGAGCCCCCCATGGAAACTAATTCCCGGTGCTCATCCAACGACCATCTGGTGGTCATTGGCAATGGTATGGCAAGCCACCGCCTAATCGAGGCGTTGGTAAAACAGCCCACACGCCCCCAGCGCATCACGGTGATTGGCGCAGAGCCAACCCCTGCCTACAACCGTATTCTGCTTTCGCCACTGCTGGCCGGTGAGATGCAGCAGGAGGCGCTTACCCTGCGCGATACCCAGTGGTACGCCGAACAGGGCGTTACGCTGATACTGGGTGAAAAGGTCGAGACGCTTGATCGCTCACGCCAAACATTGACCACCGATAGCGGCCGATCACTTGATTACGATCATTTGGTCATCGCCACCGGCTCGCGTCCAGCGCTGCCCAACGTTCCCGGCATTGAGTTTGAGGGCGTACATGGCTTTCGCGACCTGCAAGATGCCGAATCACTAGAAGCCATTGCCAAGCGTGGCGGTGACGCTGTCGTGATTGGCGGCGGCCTGCTGGGTCTTGAAGCGGCTGAGGGGTTACGTAAACGCGGCAGCGGCATCAACGTAAGCGTGCTCCAGCGCAGCGAGCGCCTGATGAACCGTCAGTTGGATACCACCGCCGCCCACCTGCTTAAAGACACCCTCACTCAACGCGGTCTACAGATCATCACCGGCGCGCAGTTAGCGAGGCTAGAGAGTGACGCCCTGGGCCGGGTAGCTAAGGTGCATCTTGCCGATGGCCGCCAGTTGAACGCCTCCAGTGTGATCGTTGCCGCGGGCATTACCCCTAATGCAGAACTTGGCCGCCAGGCAGGTCTGCGCACGGATCGAGCTATTGTCGTGGATGAATGGCTCACCACCAGCGACCCGGCGATCTCAGCGCTGGGCGAGTGCTGCCAGTTCGATGGCACCACCTACGGCCTGGTGGAGCCGATCTGGCGTCAGGTAGAAGTGCTCGCCGCGACGCTGTGCGGCACGCATACCCAAGGCTACGCGGATGCTCCCAGCGCTACCAAACTCAAAATCAGTGGCGTAGCGCTCTACGCCTTTGGCCCCACCGCGGCTAGCGCCGAGCATGACGTACTGAATTACCACGATCTTGAACGCGGCGACTACCGCCGCCTGCTGCTACGCGACGGCCAGATTGAAGGCGCGGTGCTTTACGGCGACACCAGCCAAGGCCCCTGGTACTTCGAGCAGGCGCTCGCGGGTACCGATCTCAACGCTTACCGCCAAGCCTTGTTGTTTGGTGGTGCTGATGTCGAGGTGCTACGCGAAGCATCTAAACACAGCCCTGATTCTTCTGAACTCTCTTCAAAGTACTCTTCTTCAAAACAATCTTCTTCTACAACGTCGGAGGCGGCTTAAATGTCTACCCAACAGCAGCTTATTATTATTGGTAACGGCATGGTCGGCCACCACTTGGTCGAGCAGTTAGTCGATAACGGCGCCCTTGAGCGCTATCAGGTCACCGTGTTTGGCGAAGAGCGCCACCGCGCCTATGACCGAGTGCATCTATCTGAATACTTCAGCGGCCGCAATGCCGATTCGCTAGCGCTTTGCGAAGCGGATTACTACGCCACCAGCGGCGTGGAGCTGCGCACAAGCGAAGCCGTCATTGAGATCGACCGCAACTCACAAGAGGTGGTCACCGAACAAGGCCGTTACCCTTACGACCGCGTGGTGCTAGCCACCGGCTCCTTCCCCTTTGTGCCGCCGATTCCCGGTAATGACCGCGATGGTTGTTTGGTGTACCGCACCTTGGACGACCTAGACGCCATTCAGGCCGCCGCCGAAAACGCCACCACCGGCGTGGTCGTGGGCGGCGGTTTGCTGGGCCTTGAAGCGGCAAATGCCCTGCGCGGGTTGAACCTGGATACCGCTGTAGTGGAGTTCGCCTCACGCCTAATGCCCATGCAGGTGGATAATGAAGGCGGCGAGCTACTGCGGGAAAAAATCGAAGCGCTGGGCGTACAGGTGCTTCTTGAACGGGCCACACAGCGTATTGAAGATGGCGAGGCAAGCCGCCACCGTATGGTATTCCAAGACGATAAGGTGCTGGAAACCGACCTGATTGTGTTCTCGGCAGGCATCCGCCCCCGCGACCAGTTGGCCCGTGACTGCGGCCTGGAGATTGGTGAACGCGGCGGCGTGGTGGTGGATAACCAGTGCCTCACCAGCGACCCGGCCATTCTGGCGATTGGCGAAGTGGCGCTTTGGAACCAGAGCATTTTTGGCCTGGTCGCCCCCGGTTATCAAATGGCCAAGGCGGCGTTTTCGACGCTAACCGGTGGCGATACCCAGTTTGGCGGCGCAGATATGAGCACCAAGCTCAAGCTGCTGGGCGTGGATGTGGGCTCGATTGGTGATGCCCACGGCAACCAAAACCCCAGCGCACGCATGTTCCGCTACCTAGACCCCATCAAGCAGGAGTACCGCAAGCTGGTAGTCTCCAGTGACGGTAAAAAGCTGCTAGGCGCGATGCTGGTAGGCAACAACGGCGTTTACGACACGCTGCTACAGTACTACTCCAACGGCATTGAGTTGCCCGACGAGCCCGCCTCATTGATTCTGCCCCAAAGCAGCGGCGCCGCGCCCACTCTCGGCCCTGGGGCGCTGCCGGAAACCGCCTCCATCTGTTCTTGTCATAACGTCACCAAGGGCGATATTTGCGCCACTATTGACGCTGGCGCGGTAGATCTAGGCGGTGTCAAAGCGGCCACCAAAGCCAGCACCGGCTGCGGCGGCTGCACCGCGCTGCTCAAAAGCGTGGTTGACCACGAACTTGAAGCCCGCGGTGTCGAAGTCGATAAATCGATTTGCGAACACTTCGCCCATACCCGCCAGGAGCTATACGATATTGTGCGCGTTGAAGGTATTAAAACCTTCACTGACTTGATTGAAAAACACGGCAACGCCGACACCCATCGCCTGGGCTGCGATATCTGCAAACCCGCCGTGGCATCCATCCTGGCCTCCTGCTTCAATGAGCCGATCACCGACGCGGCGCATATTCCCCTGCAGGATACCAACGACACCTTTATGGCCAACATGCAGAAAAACGGCACCTACTCAGTAGTGCCGCGTGTTGCCGGTGGCGAGATTACCCCGGACAAACTCATCGTGCTGGGCGAAGTGGCCAAAAAATACAGCCTCTACTCCAAGGTCACCGGCGGCCAGCGTATCGACCTGTTCGGCGCCCGCCTGGAAGACCTGCCGGATATCTGGAGTGAGCTGATTGCCGCAGGCTTCGAGACCGGCCACGCCTACGGCAAATCGCTGCGCACGGTGAAATCCTGCGTAGGCAGCACCTGGTGCCGCTACGGTGTGCAGGACAGCGTCGGCATGGCGATTCAGTTAGAGAACCGCTACAAGGGCCTGCGCTCACCCCACAAGATCAAGTTCGGCGTTTCCGGCTGCACCCGCGAGTGCGCCGAAGCCCAGAGCAAAGACATCGGCATTATCGCTACCGAAAACGGCTGGAACCTCTACGTTTGCGGTAACGGCGGCATGCGCCCCCGCCACGCTGAACTGTTTGCCACCGACCTGGACGACGAGCAGCTCTACCGCACCATTGACCGCTTCTTGATGTTTTACGTGCGCACTGCCGACCGTTTGCAACGCACTTCGGTGTGGCGCGAAAACCTCGACGGCGGCCTGGAGTACCTCAAAGAGGTGATTCTGGAAGACAGCTTAGGCATCAACGACGAGCTGGAGCGCCAGATGCAAACCGTGGTGGATACCTACCAGTGCGAATGGGCCGACGCCATCAGCGACCCAGAGAAACTCAAGCGCTTCCGCAGCTTCGTCAACGACGACCGCCCGGATCCGTCAATCATTATGACCTCCGAGCGCGGCCAGCTGCGCCCCGCTTAAGCGACGCTGGGCCCTGACACTGACAACGACACTGACACTGACACTGACACTGACACTGAATAAAAACGAGGCAACCCATGACCGCAACGGCACTGAAAAAAGAGATGGATATGGCGGATGTGCGAAACAGCGAGGCTTTTGAAAACCACGCTTCTGAATACAACACGGCGTGGCAAAAAGTCTGCACCAAAGCTGATCTAGTCGCGTTCTCCGGCGTCGCCGCCTGGCTGGAAACCGCCGAAGGCCCCGCCCAGGTAGCTATTTTCTACTTGCCAGGGCTGCGAGGAAAGGGCGATGAACTCTATGCTCTCGATCATCATGACCCCTTCTCAAACGCCAACGTGATCGCCCGAGGCATCGTTGGCGACCTTAAAGGTGCGGCGGTCGTCGCCTCGCCTATCTACAAGCAGCACTTCCGCCTTGAAGACGGCCAGTGTTTAGAGGATGAGGACGTTAAGCTACGTACCTGGAAGGTTGAATTTAAAGGTGATGAAGTGTGGGTTGAGGGGTGATCACATTCATTAGCCTGGTTAAATCGACAACGCCGCCATTAAGGCGGCGTGGTTGTTAGCAGGCAGTCACTCTCAAACGTTATTCATCTAAAAAGCTAATCAGCGCCTGATTAAACTCATCGGGATGGGTAGCATTGAGACCATGGGGCCCGCCCTTGATCACTTGCGTTTGCGCATTGGGCAGTAGCTCCTGGGCCCGCTTGCCACTAACTTCAAAGGGCACAATGCCATCAGAATCGCCATGGATGATTAGCGTGGGGATATCGATACTCGGCAGGTCTTTGCGGAAATCGGTATAGCTAAAGGCTTTGATGCAGTCATAAGTGGCCTGAGGAGAGGCGAAGGCGGCAATATCACGGTGATACTGGCGGTTGGGCTCGCTAACCAAGTCGCTGCGTTCACCCGCCGTAAAGAAGCTCTTGGTAAACTCTTCCAGGAAGGCAAGGCGGTCATCTTTTACGCCATCAAGGAACTGATTGATGGTGGCATCATCAAGACCACCTTCAGGGTTATCATCGGCTTTGTACAGGTAAGGTGGCACCGCCGCGGCAAAAACGGCTTTATGAACACGACTGGTGCCGTAGCTGGAAAGATAGCGGGCCACTTCACCGCCGCCCATGGAAAAGCCCACCAGGGTGGCATCGTGCAAATCCAGCGCCTCAATCAGTTTCTTGAGGTCAGACGCTAGGTTGTCGTAATCGTAGCCACCATCAGCCTGGGTTGACCCGCCAAAGCCTCGGCGGTCATAGGTAATCACCTTATATCCCGCCTCGACTAACGCTGGCACCTGCTGTTCCCACGAACGGCCACTCAGCGGCCAACCGTGGATCAGCACCACGGGCTTGCCCGCCCCGCGCACTTCGTAATAAAGCTCAACTGGCGTGCCCTGTTCCGTTCCTACGCTCAGCATTGGCATCGTCTCACCCTCCTGTTTGGCTTAACGTGAAGCATTTATGTGCCACATAAGGCTAGTACAACCCTTTCGGACTTACCAAAGTGGGCTGTTAGTAGCTCTTTATACGTTCGTTAGGAGCGGGAGCATTACTGTTCGCCCCCGGCTTTCACGTTCCTGTGCGCATGGGGGCAGAGCTGCTTTGGGATTGGTGTTAAACATTTATCGTGAACTACCGCGCCGAAACGGAAACGAGGGATAAGCCTGTTGACTAGCGGCAGGCACGGCTACCCTAAAGCGTTTTTCGATATCACCCATTTCAATAAATTTCTCGCCGCGCTGGTAAGCCGCGCGCAGGTGTTTGCTAAGTTCATTAACAGCCGCCGAAGGCTTGACCCATTGGGATTCGGGTAAGGGTTTTGACCACTCGGCGAGCCAATCGCTGGGTACGGCTTTGGGCAGAATATGCTTCATGCGGTATTCGGTGTACCAGTGAGCGAAGCGGGCATGTTCCCACAGGCGCTTGCGCCGAAAGCGACGCCACCGGGCCGGGTCGTTGGTGCGCTCGCATTCGGCTTTTTCGCGGGCCACATAGGCGTTATACCACTCGACGCCCCACTCTTTGGCGGAAGGAGTAATCGCCTCGGCCCCCTCTTCCATAAAGCGGCGAATATACTCCCATTGGGCCAGCGCCCCTGGCAGGCCACCCACGCTGACTATGATACCCGCCCCTGGCAGTGTGTAGCCTGGCCGCTGCGGGTCGGGTGGCACCAGCGCAAAGCTCCAAACAAAGCCTGTGATCGCCCCTGGCCCGAGGCCCGGGTTAAAGGCACACATCGCGGCGACATCTTCCCAGGGTACCAACACTGTGCGCCGTTCACGTTTGAAAAGCCGACAGAGAGCGTCATAAACAGGCGGATAAACAAAGAAAAAGGCCAGGGCGCCGATATGCAGTAACGTCAAACCCACAGGGAAACTCTCCCGGGCACCGCGCAGCCATTCACCCACTTCGATCACACCCATAAAACCAGCAGCCGCTGCGGCTAAGCCCGCTGTAGACATTAACCACAGGTTTTGAGGCGCGGGAAGCCAGAAGCGACCTGGGGGTTCTACTACAAAAGCAACTTCACGGCGCTGGCGATTTAAGCGAATAGGAGGTATGCGCTTAAGCAGCGTATTGATCCAGATAATGCCTAGAATAAAGATATACAAAAAAACAAAGTACAGTCCCCCCCCCAGAATGCTAATACCTGGCTGTACGCCGTGTTTTTTATGATTGCCATACAAAACACCACTAAAAAAAAGCCGTTCATAAATACAGTCCCAACGCTTAGCACATGCCCTGCCGTCATCATGGTGTCGGGGCTCGCGCCCTGGCGAATATCCATTGTGGCGCTATCGTGGTGCACATCGATATGGGACACATCTACCGCGTACTCGCTATCTGTGGGTAGGGGTAGCGGACTCAAACAATATTGCTCCCCCCCGGCACGGCTTTCCCGTTCGCCCGCGCGCATGGGGGGGGAGAGCGTCTTTGGGGTTGGTGTTAAACATTTATCGTGAACTACCGCGCCGAAACGGAAACGAGGGATAAGCCTGTTGACTAGCGGCAAGCACGGCTACCCTAAAGCGTTTTTCGATATCACCCATTTCAATAAATTTCTCGCCGCGATGGTAAGCCGCGCGCAGGTGTTTGCTAAGCTCATTAACAGCCGCCGAAGGCTTGGCCCATTGGGATTCGGGTAAGGGTTTTGACCACTCGGCTAGCCAGTCGCTGGGTACGGCTTTGGGTAGGATATGCTTCATGCGGTATTCGGTGTACCAGTGGGCAAAGCGAGCATGTTCCCAAAGACGTTTGCGCCGAAAGCGCCGCCACCGGGCGGGGTCGTTGATGCGCTCGCACTCGGCTTTTTCACGGGCCACGTAGGCGTTATACCACTCTACGCCCCACTCTTTGGCGGAAGGGGTAATGGCCTCGGCGCCCTCTTCCATAAAGCGGCGAATATACTCCCACTGGGCCAACGCACCGGGCAGACCACCAACGCCGACCATAATGCCTGCACCCGGCAATGTGTACCCAGGGCGCTCCGGGTCGGGCGGCAGCAGCGCAAAGTTCCAGCCAAAGCCTGTGACCGCCCCAGGCCCCAGGTTGGGGTTAAACCCGCAGACTGCTACGACATCTTCCCAGGGCACTAACACCGTGCGCCGCTCGCGTTTGAATAGCCGACAGAGGGCGTCATAAATCGGCGGGTAAACGTAGAAAAAGGCCATGGCGCCGATATGTAGTAGCGTTAAACCCACAGGGAAACTCTCCCGGGCACCGCGCAGCCATTCGCCAATCTCAATGACCCCCATTCCTCCTGGTGCCGCTGCAGCTACGCCCACCGCAGACGTTAACCACAGATTTTGAGGCGCAGGAAGCCAGAAGCGACCTGGGGGATCCACCACAAAGGCAACTTCGCGGCGCTGACGGTTTAAACGAATCGGAGGAATACGCTTAAGCAGCGTATTAATCCAAACAATACTCAAGATAAACACAAATAGAAAACCGAAATAGAGAGCCCCCCCCCAGAAAGCTAACACTGTGTCATACATAGTGTTTTTTATCATAACCATGCAAAATACTACTAAAAAAAAACCGTTCACAAACAACGCTAACCCACTCAGCATATGGCCTGCCGTCATCATGCTGTCGGGGCTAGCACCCTGGCGAATATCCATAGTGACGTCATCGTGGTGTACATCAATATGGGCCACATCTACCGCGTGCTCGCTATCCGCAGGCAGCGGTAAGGGGCTTAAACAGTATTGCTCGCCCCCGGCACGGCTTTCCCGTTCGCCCGCGCGCATGGGGGGTAAAGCGTCTTTGGGGTTGGTATTAAACATTATTCGTCCTTGTTTAGGGTGCCCAGGGCGTGAGTGGCATACTGGGCCACGTGCCTATTTTGACGCTGCTGAAAAAGCTATCCGTCAGAGCACTCACTTCACGCCACTCACTTGGCAGTGAACGGCCACGACGGTGTAGTTCATAGACTTGCGTTTTGGATTCACCATTGAGGCGCGAGCGCACCACCAGCCGTACAAAGTAGAACTGACTTAGCGCCTCTGGCGCAAAGTGATAGATGACATCTACTCGAGAGCTTTCTATTCTATTATGGGCATACGACAACACATCACGGGTCAGCTCTTGATGGCCCCCACGCATAGGAACACCCCATACACCGAAAGAGAGCGTCTCTTCATCGGGTGGCTGACCACCGGGCATGGTCAGCCGGAAGGCTAGATCGCTAGCGGCAGGGCCAGGCCCAGGGCCTGCATGGGGTTCTGCCACGCCTTGGCGCTCCACGCTAACCTCGCTGCCACTTAGTTTGCCCAGTTCCTGCTCATGCTTTTCAAGATTCCACTGTTTGCTGCGCAGCCCCCAGTAGCTTTGCTGACACCAGCGCTGCACCGGGCTGAGTGAAAAGCGACTGGCCAGCAAGTCGCCCATGACCAATAACAGCGTACTGACGGCGACGAACCAGCCCACCGGCCCAGCGAACTGCAGCATCACAAGCCGCCACTGCGCTGCGGGTGCGCCCAATATTTTCCCCACAAGTCCCATGCCAGCTAAGCCAAAGCCACCGAGCATTGTTCCAGTGGCCCCTACCAGTGTCACCTGTGTGGCTAAACGCTCCGCCTGTGTCTCGGCCCGCCCCATCTTCCGAGTTTGCCTAATAACTTCAAAGAAACCCGCCATCCCGCCTAAACCAGCAACAAACCCCATGGCTCTATTGGCTGCCCGCGCCCAGCTTTCTAACTGAGCAGGGCTACCCGCTGCCGCTTTTAAAGGTGAATTTGCTATTTGTTGAAAGGCGCGGCCCTCATAAAGCCTGCGATGGCGGGCATCGACGATCATTTCTCTTATCGCCATAAGTGATGCTGCTGTTGCCGCTGTCTGAGAACCTGCGTTACCTAGACTTTCAGAAAACCTCTCTGTTCCTATACTGTCCAGCATATCTTTCATGGCTACGCAGGCTGTGATGGCCCCCATCGCCGACAAACTACCGTTCACCAACACCCCCACCGCGCGGGATACCGACACTTCATTCTGCTCGTTTCGAATCAGGGTATCCAAGCTGCTGCGCATCGTCTCACGGGGCTGATTGGCCAGCGCTTTGATGGCGTTGCGCTCAGCCAGCGCTGCGCGGGTAGCGGCTTGGCTTAAGCCACCTATTTTCAGGACGTGGCTGCCGTTTTCATTAGCGGGGAAGCTGTGATCTGACAGCTCTTCCAATGCCTCGCCGAGCAACTGCTGCTGTTGTCTGATCTCTAACTCTTTAGCTCGGATTTTTCTTGCATTGAACTGGTCGGCGGCGCGGCGATGTGCCTGGCTTGTGCCCCGACGAGAAGCACGCTGTATTTCCGCATCCCGCTCTTGGTAATAGCGCTCCATATCCTGTTCCAACCGCTGGAGCAGCGATGAGGCGCGTTGTGCCTTGGTGGTGGCTTCCCGCAATTTCCCTAGCACGGTTTGGTCGGGAATATCCCAGCCCATCTCAGGCAGCCCCAGACGCTCAAGAAACATTAGCCGCTGCCCTTCCGGCAACATACTCGCCAGGTTGGCAAAGCGCTGGGGCAAATCCAACTGCGGCGCGTCGTCTAGCAGTGTTTTGATGACCGCTTCACCCAACATTTTCTCTTTGTAACTGACCTCCCCGGCGATATCCGCCACCACATCATCGGCGAGGCCCTCAATGCTGCGAAAGCGCAGGCCTATTTGCTCATCAATAGTACTCTGCCACGTTTGGTAATTACTTAGTGCGCCTGAGGCGGTCATCAATGCCGCCACCTGTGTTAAGGCTTTTTGCGGGCCATCCAACTCGGATAGGAAAGTGTCAATAAAGCTTTCAGTAGGAATAAAGTGAAGCAAGTGGGCCGTGTTGGGGGTATCGCCCATATAATACTGAGCAAGAAAATCGCTTTGCCCACACAATGCCAGCGTTTCGAAAACGTACTTCTCGATTTTACTCGTCAGTTTTATGTGTAGCGCTTCTTCCCGATCCAGCACCAGTGCATAGTCGTGCCATACAGGTGCTAGCCGCGCCATATCCTGTCCTATGGCTAGGTAAGCCGATTGCCACTCCTCTTCAATGCCGTTGGCGTAGGCTAGGAAATTTTCCATATCCTGCTGACGAATGACATCTACAATGCCGTTGGGTGCCAGCGCGTAGTTGCCGCCAATCACTTCATTAAAGTGAGCCTGCTCGGTTTCCTCGACAAACTCTTTTACTGCTTCGGAGTCAGTACCAAGCCGATCGGCAAGATGTTCGCTCAGTACATCGATATCTTCATCAATAGATTTTAGTGCACCACCGATAAAACCAGGATGGCCCCCCGAACTTGCAGTGACACTCTCTTCCCTTTCTCGGCGCTGCTCATATAAATCTGCCAGTTCGCGTAGATCGGCCTGATCATCGCTGTCAGCATTGCCCAGCCATTCAGGAATATTGCCCTGGCCCGCATTAGCGACATGCGGCGTAAAGTTAAGGGTCATCAGACCATCAATCGTGCGTGCTGCGAAGTTCTCGGTCTGATACTTATCCTGCCAATTACCTTGCTGTTCAGACAATTTTTTCCACAGCTGTGCCCAGTCTGTCACTCGTGCGGGAATATCTTCTACCACGAGAATGGCACTATCATTTTGGTAGCTGCCTTTAATGCTGCCCACAATCTCGCCAGCACTGGCCGCTTGCCAACCGGTAGGCGTCGCTTCGAAGTCACACCAGGCATAACTGCCCGGGTCGATTTCAGCATCAGCGCCTGCCTCTTGGTCAGGCGCTTCTGGGGTTGCACGATATTCACCGTGGTCGTCTGCCAGTGCGTCAGGCAAGTCATTGGGGTCAAGTAAATGGGCGGTGCCATGGCAGAATCCGCCTATGCCTACTCGGGTCATTACCTGGCGACGGAAGGTGGGGATCAGTAGCATGGACTGATGGCGCTCAGTTAGCTCCACCATGCTGTGCAGTACTTCGATGCTCCCTTTGCGTTCAAGAATAATCTCATCGCCACTGCCATCGGGCTCTACTTTGAATATCAGGAGTTCATCGGGCGTTAAGCTATGCACAATATATAGCCACCCCGAGCGTATCGGCCGAATGCCTGAACGACGAAAACGACCGCCGTGCACTGGGGCAAAGCCATTCACCGCTTCGGCACGTTCGGCCTCAGGCTCTTCGACCATGGCATAACGTACCGGCACTAACTGCATATCTTTTTGTGTTAGCGTACATTGGCCGCTTTCATCGCTGGGGTCGTTATCGGGTTGATTATCGGCAACGCGATTCGCGGCCGCTATATCCATGCTCATACCATGTCATCCTGTTCTAACGCTTGCTGGGCAAGACTGACTGCCGCTTTTAGCCGTTCCATTGGTGCTTGATGGTTGGGATGGAGAAGCAATTTAGCTAATGCAGGGTACTGATCAACATCCAATGCGGCGTTACCGTGGGCGCCTAATATATTTGCCATGTAAAAGTGCGCTCGTTGCCCCACAAATCCCAGGCGAGCTGTCGTTGCGATGACCTGCTCAGCCGCTTTCATCGTAGAGCCGTGGTGACTGATTAACGGGCCTGATGGGAAGTAATGATGTAAATGTTTAGCTAGCGAGACTTGAAAACGCTGCCAGTTAACGTGTGCCAAGGCGGAAAGGTGCGCCTCTTGCAATGTTAGGGGAGACGCTGAAGTAGGTACGCCAGTCTCTTGCAATGAGTCGCTTTGGTTAACCTGCCACCATGTCATGGAGGTGCTGTCTTTAACCGGTAACCAAGCACGTTCAATAACGCTACCAAACAAACTTGTGTAGCTCCCTCCCCCCTTGATATTGAGCAGGCTATGCATAACGGCAGGAGAAGCAAGACGCAGCACCTGCTCCCCATGGACAGGGTGATGCACCATCAGCAGCCAGCGTAGGCGGGCTAAAAGCTCTTGGCGGGAGGTGCGGCTGTAAAGCAGCCATCCCCACTCCTGATTAGCCCCCTGTTTTAAGAATGCCTCCCACAGCGCAGGCTCTCCTTTAATCGCTACAAGGCAAGGTGAAACTTCACAGCACTCTTTCAGGGGCGTTTTCAAATACAGTAATTCATAATCAGGCGCTTCCAATGTTTCGTATAGCCAGCGCTCTAGGTTTGGCCTCGTTAACGCATCCAACAATACGTAGTAGCCAGGTTGATTCACTACATCGCTGCTTTTAGGCGGCGAGCCCGGCGAATATTGTCGCAAGCCTTCGCTGGTGAAATTACTCATCCTCATGCCCTCCCTAATGAAGCGTCATCATCGGGTGGCTCGCATATATTAGTCAGAGCACTTCCTTGCTTTAGCGCCGATAACTGACGCGATGGCTCAATATCACTACTTAGCAACGGCGAATGCCCTATCGCCTCTGCCCGGTCATGATCTTTACCTTCTAGCACCGGTGGCAGTTTGGGCGGCTCAGCCGCCTGCCCGGTGCCGTTACCGGGGCTGCCGCCGGCGTTGATCTTGACCTGGGGGCCGACGATGGTGATGCCGCTGGCGTCCAGTTTGATAAAGCTGCCACCCACCTTGAGGGTGATTTCGCTACCGGCTTCGAGTACCGCTTTTTGGCCCGACTTGATATGCAGTTCCCGGCCACTTTCGCTTAGCCAGGCCTGCCCGGCACGCATATGCATAGTGCCTTCAACATTTAAATGTTGGGCGCCTTCGGTGTGCTCAAAACGGTGGCGCTGTACCGTGTGGTGCTCGTCGTTGTCGATCTCACTGATACGGTCGTTGTGCACTTTGAGATGGCTATCGCGTTTGATCTCTTCGGTGCGGTCATTAAGCGTCAGCAGCTCTAGATCTTTTTGGGCGTGAAACCATATCTGCTCTTCGCCAGTGGCGTCCTCGAAGCGCAGTTCGTTAAAGCCTTCCGATTTATGGCTCTGGGTGCGGATCACCGTGCGGGTCTTGTTGTCCGGCAGCGGGTAGGGCGGGGTGTTCACCGCGTGGTAGGTGCGACCGGTGACCAGCGGTTGATCGGGGTCGCCCTCTAAAAACGAGACAATGACCTCATGGCCGATCCGCGGGATCGCCATGCTGCCGTAGCCACCCCCAGCCCAGCCCTGGGCCACCCGTATCCAACAACTGGCGGTCTCATCAGGATCAGCATAACGATCCCAGGGGAACTGCACCTTGACCCGGCCGTGTTCGTCGCAGTAGATCTCTTCGCCTTCGGGGCCGACCACAAAGGCCACCTGGGGGCCATCGACCCGCGGCTTGGGGTTGGGCACTGGGCGGAAAGTCTGATCCCGGGGCATGATCACCACGTCGTTGTGGTAGCGGGTCATCAGCTCGCCTGCTTGCGCCGAGGTAGCACTGCTGCCATTGTTTCCCCGCGCCATACCGTCCTCTTCCAGGGCCTGGGGCTGTTCGCCGTGGTGTACCACCGAGACCACCTGCCACGCTTGGTTAAGGCTATCGATATCGTGGTCGGTGAGGGTAAAGCAGATGCCGGGAGCGAGTTCCGGCAGGTCACTCTCGGCCTCGGCGGTGGTGGCGTCGGCGCGCAAGGACTCTAACCGGTGGCGGGTAAACGGCTTGCCGGAGGCGTCCTTCTTGTAGCGGCCGGGGTAGTCAAAGTGTTCGTAATCCTCCCGCTGGGCGTGTTCGCCCAAGTTGGGAGCGAGGTGCTCATGGATCTGCGCATAGGGCGGGTTTTTAAAGGTGTAGTCCTTGAGCATCGCCGAGGCGGGGCGCACGCGGTTGGCCTGACGCAATTTACGCACATGGCGTCGAGGCGGTGTGCCCCCAGCGCGGCCGTGGTAGGTACGCTCGCCCACGCTGGGCAGCACCACCGTGGCGTCTGCAAACACCAACTGGTGTTTACCGCCCTCGGCGTTCTCGAACTCATGGAAATAGAAGCAGCCCTCTTCGGCGGCTAAACGCTCGATAAAGGCCAGATCGGTCTCGCGGTACTGAACCAGAAACTCCCGATCAAGGGGCGTGCGGGTGGTGGCAAAGCCGATATCGGTGAGGCTGCGTTCGCTGGCGAGCGTCGTGATGGCGTCAAACGGCGAGGCGTCCTGAAAGATACGCGAGTTATGGCGCAGCGATAACCGCCATAGCGCGGGACGAATCTCCACCCGATAAAAGCTGCGCCGGTGTCCCCGGTCGCCGCGGTGTAGCTCAGCGATTATCCCATGGACACGACGTAGCGGCTCGCCGTCCTGCCAAATGGTCAGGGTGGCGTTTTGATCCAAGCAGTCGCTGGGCGACAGGTCGTGGGTGCGGCTGGCAAACTCAACCGAGAGCGCAAACGGCTCAGACAGCGCCTCGCGATGGGTAAAGCGCACCACGGCGGTGTCATCGGCCCCGGGTAGGGTCAGGGTAAATTGCAGGCCCGTTTTGTCCGCCATCGCTCCGCTCCTTGGATCATCAACTGCTAATGAGAGGCAGTCAGGATAGCGAGCCAGGGGCAGAGGGCAACCCCTTGAGGGCACGAAGCGTCAATGTCTTACACGCTTGTAAGAGATCTCTTACAAAATAGGGCCGAAGACTCATCAAACAGGCAGCCAGCATTCAATAAGCCACTGACGTTGTGACCAACAAAGTTGCTATGCTTATTGGCTATTTTGACTATGTACACTGGAAGAAACCTTCGTGAAGACAGAATCAAGCACTCTAGCGTTCTCCGCTTTTATGGCGCTGTTAATTGGCTGTGCAGGCATTATTGCTACGTTAGCCTCCAACTCCCAGGCGATCCTACTGGATGGGCTGTTTAATCTGATCTATTTCAGTGTTGCCCTGGTGACGATCAAGGTGAGCAAGTTAGCCAGCCGCCCCGATAGCGAATCCTATCCGTTCGGCTATAGCTACTTTGAGTCGCTAGTAAATCTGTGCAAAGGGCTGCTTATTTTAGGCGTGTCTATTTTTGCCTTGGTCGATGCCATTGCCGCCCTACTCACCGGCGGCCGTGAGATCGCGGCAGGCTTGGCGGTGCTGTACGCGCTATTCGCCACCGCGGCTTGTTCACTTACCGCTTGGGTGATGCACCGCAGCCAGCGCCACGTAAGCAGCCCACTGGTGGCGGCAGACAAACTCAACTGGCTAGTCAACAGCGTTATCTCTGCCGCCGTGCTAGCCGCTTTCTGCCTGGTGATGCTGTTTGAGCGCCTAGGCTGGCAGACAATTCTGCCCTACGTGGATTCGGTGTTGGTCATTGCGGTGGTGTTGCTGTGTTTAGGCGTGCCGGTGCGGATGGCCTCCCAAGCCTTGAAGGAGCTGCTCAACAGAACCCCGGAAGAGGCTATCGCGGTGCCCGTTCGCCAAGCCGTGGCGAGTGCCCTGGCGGATACCGACACCCAAGAGGTGCGGGTGCGCATGGTTCGCCCTGGGCGCCTGCTATATGTGATAGTGCATGTGGTACTACCCGACGCATCCGATGTTTCGGTCTCCACCCAGGATTTACTCAGGGCACGCGTCGATGACGAGGTGCGCCGCTACTACTCTCCCGTGGTGTGTGATGTGGTGTTTACTGCCAACACCCGCTGGGCAGCGCCCTCTTGTGGTCTATTGGTAGAGAAGCACACATAGATCGGCTGTCCAGATTACCGAGCCTTGCGCAATAGAACTAGCGTGGCGATCACGCCAAACAGTAGCGCAAGGCCAAATAGCGTTAATGCCAACGTATGCCCTACGGCATCAATGAGTACACCGGTAGTGATCACCGGGATGCTAAAGCCCAGATAGGCCATCAGGAAATAGCCTGCGCTGGCTTGGGTGGCTTGTTGGCTAGCCGAGGTATTCGCAATCTCCAACACGCCGCTTAATCCCCCCAGGTAGATAAACCCATAGCAGGCGCTACTGGCTGCTACCGTGCCCAGCAGTACCGCCGCAAGATAACCTTGAACCGCTCCCAAGGCGATCAACCCGTAGGCAATCGGCAAAATCACCAGCCCCAGTTGGGTAGCGCTGCGCGGCGCAAGTCTTCTCGCCCAGGGCTGAAACAGCACCCCGCAGCTGCAGATACCGAAGGTGGCGAAGCCACTCCAGGCGGATAAACCGTGTTGGCTTAATGCCGAAGGCAGAATCGCAATCACTAGCCCCACCAACGCCCAGGCCAACAAAATCGCCACCCCATAGGAGATAGCCCCTTGGGGATAGCTGGGCAAACGCAGCATAGGACTTTTAGTGGTGCTCGGTGCACGATCCTTAAGCGTGGTGACCACCACCAGCGCCAACGAAGCGGTCGCCAAATAAATCCACAGGCTGGGTGGCGATACATTTGGGGTGTGGAAAACAAACAGGCTAGTCACCGCTGCTCCTAACCCAAACCCGAGCGCGGTACTGGCCGTCACATAGGTAGTCGCCACACGGTTATCCTGCCCACCCAACAGCATCTGCATATAAGCGGGCGCCACCGCTGACGTTAACCCCGTACTAATACCCAGCAGAAAGCGTGCAACTCCTAGCGCCAACAAACCGGGCGCTATTAGGGTAATCCCGGTCGCCAGGAGACATAACAGCAGCGCGGCAATGATTAGTGGCTTGCGCCCTACCCGGTCAGCCAAGCCATTTAAACCCAGCAGTACCGGCACAATACCCACCACATAGCAGGCAAAAGCGATGCTAGTGGCACCAACGCCCAAACCATCCCGCGCCGCCAGCGCATCGTAAAGCGGGGCCTGCAAATTAACCGCCGTGGTAATCGTACATAGCGCAAATGACAGGCAGGCTGCGCTCCTTCTGTTGATAGCGCGATTAACAGTGCGGCTCATGGCTAAGTCCTAAATAAGTAAGTCATTGAACCGCTACCCTCCCACGCTTACTGCACAGCGGTAAGGTACACTTAACCTTCACTTTCCAGACACTGTTCCGCCTTTTTAGTGAACAGTTGAAAGCCATAGGGCACGTTATGAAACTAGAGGTTAATCGGCACGCCACGACGCCCATCGCCCAGCAGCTCGAAGTGGGTATTCGCGCTTGGATTGCAGCGCACGGTGCAGGTGGTGGCCGTCGTTTACCCTCTATTCGTCGCTTAGCCGCCACCCACCACATCAGCCGTAATGCGGTGATTGAAGCCTACGAACGGCTTGTCGCTTCTGGCTTAGTGCGCTCACGACCCGGTTCAGGTTTTTATGTGGCGGATAGCGCGGCAGCACTGGTATCACAACCCGCAGCTACGAGCGGATTGGAAGAGGTCACCAACGGGCTATGGGGGCTTTTCAGTGCAAACGAGCACGCGCTCAAGCTGGGCTGCGGCTGGCTGCCCAGTGATTGGCGCGAAGGCGATGACCTCACTCACGCCATTCGCCAAGTGGCACGTAAAAGCCGTTCGGGGATTTTCGAGTACAGTACCCCTCAAGGGCCGCAGGATTTACGCGGCTTAATCCAGGAACGCCTGCGCCCAATGGCGATTACTGCGGACGCCCAGCAGATCGTGATGACCGGTGGCGGTAGCCATTCGCTGGATCTACTGGTGCGGATGCTGCTTGAGCCTGGCGATGTGGTCTTCGTGGAATCACCGGGCTATTACAATCTGTTCGGCCTGCTGCACTTACAGCGAATCCGCGTAATTGGCGTGCCGCGATTAGCCGATGGGCCTGATATCGAGCGCTTGGAGGTATTGTTGGCCAAGCACCGCCCAAAGCTGTTCTACATTAACAGCGTTTTTCACAACCCCACGGGCAGTACGCTCACCCCGGCGGTGGCGCACCGAGTGTTACAGCTCGCCGAGCAACACGATTTTCAGATTATTGAAGACGATATCTACGCGGATTTTCAGCACACCCCCACCACCCGCTTGGCAGCGCTAGACGGTTTGAGCCGGGTGTTCTACCTGGGCAGCTTTTCGAAAAGCCTCTCCTCTTCACTGCGAGTAGGCTTTGTCGCCACCCCCGTGGCTTGGGTGCAGCGCCTTGTGGATATCAAGATGTTGACCAGCATCTCCGCTTCGCGGTTTGCCGAGCAAGTGGTCACGACCCTGCTGCAAAACGGCAGCTACCGGAAGCTTACCGAACGGCTGCGCATCAAGCTCGCCAATCAAATGGCAATGGCACTAACGATGCTGAAAAATGCCGGCTGGGAGGTGTATACCCAACCGGCTGGTGGGATGTTTGTGTGGGCAAAACCACCGGTAGCCATCGCCCCTGAAACCCTGAGTGAACTGGCTAACCGGTGGGAAATCACGCTATCGCCGGGGCATCTGTTTTTCGCCGATCACCAGCCAACGCCCTGGCTCCGGCTTAATGTAGCCTATATACAAGATCCCAGAGCCAAAGGGTTTATTGAGGCGGCAAGTTAGGATTAAAGCGGCCCTTCTGATATCGCTGAAGGGGGCTGGTAACCCCCCGTTAATTACAGCTCGCGTTTGCCGTCAACTAACCGCGACACCTTCAGCGGGTTGCCCTCTTTCAGCGCATCGGGCAGTAAGCCTTCTGGCAGGGACTGGTAACAAACCGGACGTAAGAAGCGGTGAATGGCCGCCGAACCGACGGAGGTCGAGCGCGAATCAGAGGTGGCCGGGAACGGGCCACCGTGCACCATGGCATGGCACACCTCGACACCCGTGGGCCAACCATTGGCGAGAATACGCCCAGCCTTGCGCTCAAGCGTAGGCAGCAGCGCTTTAGCGGCATCCAAATCGGCGTCGTCCATATGCAGTGTGGCGGTGAGCTGGCCTTCCAGCTGTTCAGCAACACGTTTTACTTCCGACGCGTCTTCGCACTCAACAATCAACGAGCTGGCACCGAACACTTCCGCCTGCAGCGCTTCAGATGCGAGGAAATCGCTCGCTGAGGCAGCAAACAGGCCTGTCTGGCACTGGTAGTCGCTGCCGGTTTGACCACGGGCGATTTCGCGCACTTTGGCTGCGCCGCTCAGGCTGGTCACGCCCTCTTGATAGGCGCGGTGGATACCCGGCGTCAGCATTGTCTGCGCGACGCTGGCTTCCACGGCGCCTCGCGCTGCCTCAATGAAGGCATCCAACTCAGGACCTTTTTCCGCAATGACCAGGCCAGGATTGGTGCAGAACTGGCCCGCGCCCATATTGAGTGAGCCAACAAAGGCTTCGCCCAGTGCTTTACCGCGCGCTTTAAGTGCCGCTGGTAGCAAGAACACAGGGTTAATACTGCTCATCTCAGCGTAGACTGGGATCGGCTGAGGCCTTGCTTGCGCCGTTTTCATCAGCGCCATACCGCCACTGCGCGAGCCGGTGAAACCAACCGCTTGAATACGCGGATCATCCACCAGCGCCTGGCCAATTTCGTTACCGGCACCAAACAGCAGCGAGAAAACGCCTTCCGGTAAATTGCAGGCTTTTACGGCTTTTTGAATCGCCTGGCCCACCAGCTCAGAGGTGCCTGGGTGCGCAGAATGACCTTTCACCACCACCGGGCAGCCAGCCGCTAGGGCCGAAGCGGTATCACCACCCGCAACCGAAAATGCTAGCGGAAAATTGCTGGCGCCAAATACAGCGACAGGCCCCAGGGCGATATGACGCTGACGCAGGTCAGCACGCGGCAGCGGTTGGCGATCTGGCATGGCCGGGTCGATGCGTACATCAAGCCATTCACCGGCACGCACTACTGAAGCGAACAGTCGCAGCTGACCGCAGGTTCTGCCTCGCTCACCCTCGATGCGTGCCTGAGGCAGGCCTGTTTCAGCCATGGCGCGCTCAATCAGCTCACTACCGATCGCTTCTATTTCACTGGCGATGGTTTCTAAAAACGTAGCGCGCTCTTCGAGAGACGTTTCGCGGTAGATGGCATAGGCCGTTTCAGCCAGCTCGCAGGCTTGTTCAACATGGGCTCGACTGCCGCCAGTATAGACAGGCTCTAGTTTTTCACCGGTGGCTGGGTTAACAGCTTGAATATTGGCTTGGGTGCCGGTCACTGATTGTTGACCTATCAGCATTTCGCCTCGAATCGTCATATGTTGCTCCTTATATGGGTCAGTGGTATCACTGGTCGCGATACTGGGCGTATGTATTGCGCGCCCGATTAAGGTGCTGGTACATGGTTTCGCGGGCTGCTTGAGCATCACGAGAAAGAATAGCTTCGAGAATGTAGGCGTGCTCTTCCTGAACTCGCTCTAAATAGCGCTCTGAGGAGATCGGGTTAATATCAATACTCAGCAGCTTGGCGCGGGGAATCACGCTCTGACTCCACTGCTTGTAGAAAGATTGAAAGAAAGGATTTTTGGTCGCCGTGGCAATCGCAAAGTGAAACAAATAATCCTCTTCTCGAGCTTGGGTTTTTGCAGCATACGCATTGCTAAAAGCAAGGTGCTGCGCTTCGAGCCGTTGACGATCTTCATCATCATGGCGTAAGGCAGCCAGTTCAGCTGCCGCTGGCTCTAAGGTTAGCCGCAGTTCCAGCAGGTGCAAGATATCTTCCACGGTGGTCGGGTTTATCCGCTCTGCAGGCCGCGCCTCTACCGTAGAAGAGCGCAGCACCGAAGTGCCTACACCACGTCGGGTCTCAACAAGCCCCAGGGATTTAAGGTGTGTGATGGCCTCACGTATGACTGTGCGGCTAACGCCAAAGGAGTCACAAAGACTGTTCTCAGTGGGCAATTTTTCTCCCACGCCTACTTTCCCCTGGGTGATCAACGCTTCCAACTGGTCGGCCACGTGCACGGACAAGCTTCCCTGCTGTGTCACTTTACTTATTTGAAGCGGTTTTAGGGCGGATGCCGCTGCGCTGGTTTTGACCATGGAAGCTATCCTTCATTAATATCCAAGTTGTATTATATCGTACAACCTAGGTCTTGAAAGTGCCAATAAACGGCTTCTGAATGACCCCAGACAGCCTGTTTTCTATTTTTAATGCCATCACGAGTAATAACAAATATTTTTTCATACCAGATATAACACATCATACAAGAAAAAAGGTAGGTCTGGTTATTGTGCCAAGCAAGCATAACTAACGAAATCTAAACCTAAGTTAAAGTAGCACTTTGATAAAAATCAAGCTCATCAACACTACGGTCTCACATACCTTATCCCCCCTTGCTTATGGCGCAATCGGTGCATGCTTTTTGTTGCAGTCTTGTATGATGTAATACAACATGTGATTCATAGAGGGATCCAAAGGCGATAAGACTTAACGCAACCCTCATACCGGCGAGATCACACAAGGTTCTTTACTTGCATAGCGCCACCTTGGGTGGATAACCCGCAGCCCTTAATAGAGTAATCATCAAGGAGTATCACCATGCTGTATGACCATCGTACCTATACCTGCACCCCGGGCACGTTGAAGAAACAGATGGCGCTCTACGAAGAGCATGGCTGGGCCATCCAAAAACGCCACCTTGGCGAGCCTCTGCTATACGGGCCGGTAGAAACAGGCAATGTGAATTCCTATGTGCACATCTGGGTGTTCAAAGATGTCGCTGACCGTAGCCAGCGGCGCGCCGCCATGCAGAGCGACCCAGAATGGGCCGCCTATCTCAAGAAAAGTGCCGAGGCGGGTTATCTAATTAGCCAGGAAAACAAGATTGTTGTCCCCGCCCCCTTCTTTAAAGACTGATTTCTTGATTAGCGGGTCTCTTCATGAAGTGGTTCCTTTATGAACGAGCTTTAGCTGAACGCAGTGCTGTGACGGTAGTGCGTGTTGAAATACGTTCCGGGTCAGTGACAAGCTCGATCACGGCAGGGCGACCCGAGGCCATGGCCCGCTCCAGAGCGGGCTTGAAACCAGCCGTATCGATAACACGTTCGAAATGCGCGCCAAGCCCTGCTGCCAATTGGCCGAAATCGGGATTCACCAGGTCGGTTCCCGAGACACGGCTGGGGTGCTCACGCTCCTGGTGCATGCGAATCGTGCCGTAAGTACCGTTGTTGAATAGCAGCACGATGGGCCGGCCACCATGCTGTACGGCGGTGGCAATCTCAATACCGCTCATCATAAAACCACCATCGCCGACAAACACCAGCACACACTTATCGGGTTCACGTAAAGAGGCCGCCACGGCGGCAGGTACTGAATACCCCATCGCCCCGCAGGTTGAGCCGATGATCCGACCAGGCCTCTGATAGGCCAAAAAACGCTGCGCCCACCCGGTATGGTTTCCAGCGTCTAGCGTGACGATACACTCCTTCGGCAGGCTATCGCGCAACGCATGCATTGCCGCGCCCATATCGAGCGGGTAATCGTGTGACGGAGGCAAAATATCGGCAAGATACTCATCTCGCAACGTTTTGCACCACTCACTCCAGCGGCTGAGCTGCCCCCAGTCGTGAGTGGCTAACGCTGCAGCCAGCTTATCAGGGGCCGAAACAACGCCCAGCGCCGGGCTAAACACACGGCCTATCTCATCCGGGTCGATGTGTACGTGTATCAGTGTCTGGCTAGGGGTAGGAGAAGCCAGCGTAGTATACGTTCGGGTAGTCATCTCGCCGAGCCGGGCTCCGACGACCAACAGTAGGTCAGCCTCGGCAAGACGTTTAATCAATGAAGGCACCACAGCGGTACCGAAATCGCCCACATAGCAGTCTGAGGCGTTGTCCAAAAGATCCTGACGTCGAAACGAGCAGGCCACTGGAATACCGTTAGTTTCAGCGAAGGTGCGTATCTGCCCACAGGACTCATCCGTCCAGCCCGACCCGCCTACCAGCATTAACGGACGTTCGGCACGGGAGACCAGGGCAGCGATTTTCTCGATTTCCTCCACGGCAACGCCCGGCCTTGACGGCGTGTAGGGAACAGCGTCTTCGACTTCGACGATATCGGTTAGCATATCCTCAGGTAGCGCCAGCACCACCGGGCCTGGGCGGCCTGACGTCGCTACCCGGAAGGCGCGCGCCATGTATTCGGGAATTCGGTGAGCATCCTCTATCTGTGCCACCCACTTGGCCACACCGCCGAACATCACCCGATAGTCAATTTCCTGGAATGCTTCCCGATCCATCGAGCCACGGTCGACCTGACCTATTAGCAGGATCATTGGCGTCGAATCCTGCTGGGCAATATGAACGCCAATAGCGGCATGGCAAGCGCCAGGCCCGCGTGTCACCAAGCATATACCGGGGCGTCCCGTCAGCTTGCCATACGCTTCGGCCATGTCCGCTGCCCCGGCCTCATGCCGCGCATTGTAGAGGGTGAAGTGCTCACGCTGATCATAGAGCGCATCGAGTACTTCCAGGTAGCTCTCTCCGGGCACACAGTAGCCACTATCAGCCCCGTGGATCAGGAGTTGGTCAACCAGTACTTTTCCCCCGGTACGCGGTAGTGGGCGAGTTTTTATTGTCATGTTGGCATCCTAATGGCAGAGAAGAGCGCCCCCAGCCGTTCGTGATGATCAATACAGGAGGCGCATAGCGAGTAACAGAAACCAATCTTGTTGTGTACAAATGTTTATTAAGATCACGGAATGGCATCAAGCTTCGGCTTCTTGCGCAGAATCAGATAGGCGAAAACGACGGTTAATGCCAGGAAAGCAAGGCTGTCTAAACTCGTCAGAAAGACTATCGGGTTACCGTCATTGAACGATAAGGAGCGTCGCAAATACTGCTCCAGATCCGGCCCCAAGATGAAGCCTAGCAACATGGCCACAACCGAATAGTTATGTTTGCGCAGGAAGAAAGCCAACACACCAAACACTAGGGCTAAAAACATCTGAAAAACTGAGTAGGTCGCCACATAACTTCCGACGAGCGCTACCACGGCGATGGCGCTGTAGAGCAAACCACGGGAGATTGAGACGATGCGAATAAAGTACGGCCCGAACAGGAACAGCGTCAGCGGGATGAGGATCAAGGCGCTCACAAACAAAGAGGCAAACATGGGCGCTATTAGATCAGCCTGCTGCTCAATGAGACGTGGCCCTGGCTGTAAGCCATTGATAACCAAAACGCCTAGTACAATAGCCGTGGTAGGGTCGCCCGGAATCCCGAACATCAGCATCGGCACAAAAGCACCGCCGCACATGGAATTATTCGCCGATTCAGCCGCGGCAATACCTTCTCGACTGCCGTTGCCATACTCCTCAGGCTTCTGCGAACCGCGTTTGGCATCAGCATAAGCCACAAAAGCGGCCATCGAGCCACCCGCGCCGGGAAGGATGCCAATCGCATAGCCAATGAAGGCGCTCTTAATATAGGTAAAGAAGCCCACTTCGCGGATTTCAGACCAGGGGGGGATAAAATCGCGCCGACGTATTTTTAAGCCCTTCGCCCTATTCAGGGAGCCTTCCAGAGAGAGGTTCCAGTTCTGCGCCTGTACCAGCAGCTCACTGACCGCAAAGGCACCGATCACCACCGGCATTAAACCGATACCTTCGACCAGCAGTTCGGTGCCGAACTCAAAGCGAGGAATCGGCTGAAGTACATCGATGCCTACGGTGGCCAGCATGATACCCAGCGTGGTGGCGACAATTCCCTTGGCGATAGCGCCCTTATCGACAAGGATAATCACCACCAGTGCGAAAAGCACAAGGGAGAATTTCCCCGGGGTGCGGATCAACAGCGCCAGCTCACCGGCAATGGGCATGAACGCCATGAGCAGTAACGCGCCGATTGCCCCACCGATCATCGAGCCCAGCGCCGCGTGACCCAGCGCATTGGCGCCCTGCCCTTTTAACATCAAGGCGTTGCCTTCCACAGCGGTCATCATTGAGGACGGCGCACCGGGAATATTGATGGTGGTAGCCGTGATACTGCCGGAGTACATCCCCGCCATAAAGATCGAGGCACACATGACCAGCGCAGGTACTACGTCGATCGTATAGGTAATAGGTAACAACAGCGCAATGGCTAGCACTGATGTGAGGCCTGGCATGGCACCGAAAAAGGTACCAATCAAGAAACCGGCAATCATGAAGCCAAGCACTTCCCAACTCAGCAATGCTTCAAAACCGCCCAGGAAACTAACAAAGGTCTCCATTAGAATCCTCCTAACAGGGGAGGCAGCCGTACCCCGAAAATACCGGCAAATAGTCCGTAAAAGAGCGCTGTAACGGCGATCACATAAAATATAAAGAAGGCGGGCCGATGTTTTTCGAAGTCAAAGATAAGAAAGAGGGCTACCACGAAACCCAGCGTAGCGGGCACGTAACCCAAGGGACGAAACAAGGCGATGTAGATGCCTGTCGCCACCACAATCAGCAATGGCCTTAGCAGAGAGCCACCAGTGGCCGCCTCTGCTTCTTTGCGCCACTCTCCTACGATTACGACTATCAGCGCTGCATACATGATGAACGCCATCAGGATAGGCATGAAGCGCGGCCCCACAATGGTGTCACCACCAAACTGAGAGCGTATGCTCAAGGCTTCCGCCAGGTAGATCGTGGTCAATATCAGCAAGAAGGCAGGAAAAAGTACTGCCGACCTTCTAAAGCGTTCGACGTTGTTCATTGACTCAAAATCCTCTGCTTGAGATAGCTGTGGCACCGGTAACCGGCGCCACGCTCTTTGAGTAGCGAGTTACTTGGACATCACGCCTGCTTCTACCAGCGCATCCATTTCGCTGAACAGTGACTCGGCCGTTTCATCAGCCCAGACAGTCACCTCATCGGTACCCAGCCAGTTCGGCGTAACACCAACGTTGGCAACCCACTCTTGAAACTCATCACTGTCGTAAGCCGTTTTGTAAGCGCTTTCCAGTACGTTAATGGCTTCTTCCGGGGTGTCTGCTGGTGCGGCGAACACAATAAAGCTGCCAATCTGGAGGTCGATCCCCTCGTCAGCGGTGGTAGGCACATCGGGATACGTCGGGTTTTGCGTATCGGAGAACTCAACGAGACCGCGTACGGTGCCATCTTCCAGGAGATTGGAAAAATCGCCCAGGCTGGTAAGTGCAACATCGACCTCATCGGACAGAATGGCCTCTTTCTGCGGAGCAGCTCCGCCAGGATAAGAGACGATTCGGAACTCCGTACCGGTCAGCTCTTGAAGCTGTAGAATCGCTAGATGGATACGCCCGCCAAGATTCTGAATGGCTACGCGAATCTCACCAGGATTTGCCTTAGCCGCTTCAATAAGGTCATGAATCGTTTGATAGTCGGAATCGGCGTCAACAACGATAGCGTCGGGCTCGCTTGTTACTCGTGCAATCAGCTTCAACTTATCAATATCGTAACTGGGCAGCATGGCTTGCCAAGGCACGGTCACCAGGCTGTCGTAGGTTAACGCGCCAATGGTATAGCCGTCGGGCCGGGCGCTCATAAGCTGGCCAATACCAGTGGCACTCACGCCACCCTCGATGTTTTCTGCATACATGGAAACATCAAGATTTTCTTCAGCGATGGTGGTCAGTTTTCGAACGATTCCATCGGTACCCCCTCCGGCCCCCCAAGGCACAATCACGCGAATATCGCGCTCGGGGTAGTCAGCAAGCGCCACGCCAGTTAGTGAGGATAAAGCGACGGCAGCGGACAGTGTTAGCAGGGCTTTGTTGTTTTTGTACATTGTGTACTCCTTGGTTTAAAACCTATCAGCAAACTATTTCTTATGATCAAGTCATACATCATACAACCTGAAACTTAGTGTGTTCTTGTTAGCGCTACAATAGAGAGATGTAAAAACTAGACCAAAGTCGAGCGCTTACCTAACTGACCACATCTCTCTATCGGTAATACGTCTGGCTAAATCCATCATCATCGAGAAAGTACTTTAACGAACGAGTGCGGGACGCTTAGGATCAAACTCCCACCCAGGAATCAAAAACTGCATCGCCATGGCATCATTTCGCTGTGTGGTATCCAACGATTTATAAAGACTATGCGCCTCCATAAGCTTCTCTTCATCAAGCTCAACCCCCAGCCCTGGGGTGGTGGGCACCTTGAGTTTGCCATTGCGAATGAGCAATGGGTCTTTAGTGATTCGCTGCCCGTCTTGCCAAATCCAATGGGTATCAATCGCGGTAATCTCACCCGGGCAAGCCGCTGCGACGTGGGTCATCATGGCGAGCGAAATATCGAAGTGGTTATTACTGTGAGAGCCCCAGGTCATGCCCCACTCGTTGCAAAGCTCACCCACTTTTACCGCACCTTGCATGGTCCAGAAATGACAGTCTGCCAAAGGTATATCCACCGAATTGAGCTGAACGGCGTACTGCAGCTGTTTAAAATCGGTCGCAATCATATTGGTAGCGGTGGGTAGGCCGGTTCGCTTCTTAAACTCGGCCATAGTCTCGCGCCCTGAATAGCTCTCTTCCTGGCCACAGGGGTCTTCAGCATAGCTGAGCAGATGCTTGATAGGCTCCAACACGCGCACCGCTTCATCCAGTTTCCAGGCACCGTTGGGATCAAGCGTCAATCGAGCATCGGGAAATGCTTCATGGAGCGCCCGTATGCAATCAGCCTCCTCTTCCCCACGTAATACACCGCCCTTTAGCTTGAAGTCTTTAAACCCATAGCGCTCATAAGCGGCTTTGGCCAACTTAGCCACGGCCTCGGGTGTTAGCGCTTCTTGGTAGCGTATTTCATCCCAGCTATCCTGTGGGTTATACGCGTTAGGGTATGGCAGGTCTGTCTTGCCCGGGTCACCCAGTAAAAACAGGTAGCCCAATGCCTCGACTTCATCACGCTGACGGCCGTACTGCCCCAGCAGGTCGGCGACGGGTAGCTGTAGTGCCTGCCCATAGAGGTCTAACAGCGCCGACTCAATTCCGGTGATCACGTGTACCGCTACGCGCAAATCAAACGTCTGACGCCCCCGCTCTTCGCGTCCGTTCTGAGCCAATCGCAGGCGAACCTGATTGAGGGTGTGCTTGATGTTATTGATTTGCGAGCCTTCCACCAGCTCACGGCACTGCTCCAGCCCCTTAAGAATGCCACCACTGGAAGGAATCTCACCAACGCCCTGATTACCCGCGTCATCCTCAAGGATGACCACACAACGGATAAACCAAGGGGCATGACCGCCACTGAGATTTAATAAGAAGCCGTCGTAACCTGCGACTGGTACCACTTTCATTGATTTAATTTTTGGAAACATATGTCGTACACCTCTCTTATTATTGACTCAAGTTGAAACTTTATTCAGGTGATCAAGTCACTGGCGCAGGATTAAACAACACCAAATCGTTATGAATTCCCAGTCGGTCGGCAGCGGCCTGTTGGCGGCCGCTGGCCACGTCCAGGATGAGGTGGAAAAGTTCCCAGCCCACCTCTTCGATACTGGCATCGCCGGTGGCAATGCGACCTGCATCCAGATCGATAATGTCGTGCCAGCGTTTTCCTAGCGTGGAATTAGAGGAGACCTTAAGCACAGGCACCATGGCCAGGCCATATGGCGTCCCACGCCCCGTGGTAAACACCTGCAAGTTCATACCTGCCGCTAACTGAAGCGTGCCGCAAATAAAATCGCTGGCCGGAGTGGCAGCAAAGGTCAGGCCCTTGCGGCGCAGCCGTTCACCGGGGCCAATAACATCAACAATGGGTGAGTTGCCCGACTTAATCACCGACCCCAGCGCCTTCTCAACCACGTTGCTGAGCCCGCCTTTCTTGTTGCCTGGGGAGGGGTTGGCACTGCGATCCGCCTGTCCTTGAGATAGATAGTCGTCGTACCAGGCTATTTGCTCGATCAACGCCCGACCCACCTGCTCATCAATTGCCCTGGGCGTCAGCAGATGGATGGCGTCCCGCACCTCGGTGACCTCCGAAAACATCACGCTGCCACCCGCTCGCACGATCAAGTCGGTCGCAAAACCCACCGCGGGGTTAGCCGTTACTCCAGAAAAAGCATCGCTACCGCCACACTGCATACCGACCACTAGCTCGGACGCCGGGCAGGTTTCGCGCTGACGGCTATTGAGTCGTTCAAGATGGCGTTCGGCCATGGCCAGAATACCCTCGACCATCTCACCGAAGCCTTGAAAGGAGTCATCTTGAAGGCTCAGCACGTTGGCTTCTGGGTCGGCCGCCTGGGTGTTTTCGTAAACTCTTACTGGCCGATCAGTCAGCAGTGTCGAGGGTTGCAGCTTTTCACAGCCCAGCCCGATCACCATTATCTCGTTGCCGAAGTTTGGATTCAGGGCGATATTTTTAAGCGTTCGAATCGGCACAATCGCCGCAGGTGCATTAATGGCGACGCCACAGCCATAAGAGTGATTAAGCCCCACAACATCGTCGACGTTGGGGAAGCGCGGCAGCAGCTCGCGTTTGATGCGCTGCACTACGTAATCGACAGTACCGGCGACACACTGAACGCTGGTGGTGATACCCAAGACGTTTTTGGTTCCCACGCTGCCATCCGGATTGCGAAAGCCTTCAAAGGTGTACCCTTCCAGAGCCTCCATCGCGGGGATCTCACGCGTAGCCAAGGGTAACTCACCCAGCGCCGGTGCCGTGGGAAGGCGTACATTCGTCTCATTCACGTGACTGCCACAGGCAATGGCCGTTAACGCCTGACCAATGATCTCGCCATAACGAACAACCTGAGTACCTTCAGCGATGTCCTCTAGCGCCACCTTGTGGCCTTGCGGAATAGACATCGTGGTGGTGATGCCGCCCTCAATAACGGTGCCTTCAGCGAGGCCGCCCTGCTCGACCACAATGGCAACATTATCGTTGGGATGTACGCGAATCACGCGGGAATTAGTTTGTGTCATGACCCTTTCCTGAGGCTGTGTGTGTACTGCCAGTCACCTGGGTCAGCTCCATTTTTTGCCTGGCGCGGGACTTAACGCTCATGACGACCGCGAACATTACCGAGGCTGCAATCAATCCCCACAGCACCATGGCAATGGGGCTTTTGGTGAAAAAGATCGAGTAAGTGCCGAACGATTCCAGACTCTTGACGAAGTAGACCTCGGCCTGGCTCCCCAAGATGAAACCAATAATGAGCGGAGCCACTTCCAGACCAATCTTCTGCACCAGATAGCCTAAAACACCGAAAATCAGCAGCGTCCAGACATCAAACATGATGCCGTAGTTGATGGCATAGGCACCCACTACACACATCATCACAATGATGGGAAACAGGATGTGTTTGGGAACCATCACCACTTTGGCGATGTACTTAATGGCATAGAACATTAAGAAGAACATCACGATGTTGGCAAAAACCAGGGCCGTCATCATGACGTACCAAGTGTCGGTATTCTCAGGAATAAATAGCGGCCCTACCTGGATGCCCTGCAGCGTGAATGCACCGATCAACACAGCCGTAGTTGAGTCACCGGGGATACCCAGCGACAGCAGTGGGATCAATGCACCGCCGGTCAAGGCATTGTTGGCTGACTCCGAGGCAATAAGCCCCTGGGGCGCCCCTTTACCCATTTGCGATGAATCCCGCGTTAAGTTTTTTTCTTGGGTATAAGCCAACACGGAGGCGGCGCTACCACCGACCCCAGGCAGCATGCCGACGAAGGTGCCGATAAAGGATGAGCGCACCAGATTGGTCAGGCGCCCATTAAAGATTGAAAGCGAAAAGCCTCCTCCTTTGCTGATCTTTATGCGTTCGTTGACCAGCCCACTCTTTGCCCCCTTTTCCGCTTCAAGCAGAATCGTGGAAATACCAAAGACACCGATCAGCACCGGCAGCAGGGAAAACCCTTCAAATAAGTAGGGTTCCATAAAATCGAACATCAGTCGGGTCTTGCCATTGCCGCCATCCGAAATGCTGTAGTCACCGATCAGGCTCAGCCAGATGCCGATGACACCGCTAAAGATGCCAATCAGCATGCTGCTGGAGAGCGAAGCAATGACACTTAACGCTAACAAAATGATCAAAAACTTCTCCACATAGGAGAACTTGATCGAGAAATCGGCCAATAGTGGCGCAAACAGGAAGAGTATAGCGGCGCTGATAAGCCCCCCGACGACGGATGCGACAACGCATATTTTCAGCGCTTTCTCACCCTCGCCCTTTTGGGCCATCGGGTAGCCATCAAAGGTAGTGGTGATTGAAGACGGTGTGCCGGGAATATTAAGCAGCACCGCCGGCACCATCCCACCGGAAATACCCCCTACATAAAGACCCAGCAACAGCGCCAGGCCATGGTGTAATCCAAGTGCATAGGTCAGCGGCAGGCAAACAGCTACTGCCATGGTAGCGGTCATGCCGGGGATCGCGCCGAAGATGATGCCGATCAGAGCACCGAACCCGGCGAGTAAAAAAAACGTTATGTCGAGAAGTGAGAGAAATTCCATGGTGGCACTCACTTCGGTCACGGTAAGGTGATAGTGAAAAGCTTGGCGAGAATGAACCAGGCCAGACTAGGTGCGACGATGGCATTGACCACCACGATGGTAAGGGCCTTTTTCGTCCAGTCATGCAAATAGAGCAGTGACATAAGGAATACGAAAGCTATCGAAACCATCAGAAAGCCATAGCCGGTGTAGGGGAATAGGTCACCCACCACTGCCATTAAATAAAAATACGCCGCGATCAAGACGAGAGTGCCGAAGAAACGGAAATTATCCCTAGCCTCACCCACAATGGGCAGTGTGCGCTCTCCTCGTTTCACTGATGCCATGAAGGGAGCTACCTTTGTCATTAAAATCAAGACAAAGAGTCCCGCCATGATCCAGTGAATAATCCTCGGGAAAAACAGGTGGGAGGTCTCGAAATCGATGGAGACACTAAGCAGACTTGAAAGACCTGATTCCATAACAGCTCCGGGCATTAGCAGCAGATACCCTGCTTACTATTGTTCTTTCTATAGCGGTTCTATAGCGGCTCACGCATAGGTGAGACACCCGCCACCCACGCAGCGAGTGCCATACCCTTTACTTGATGTTGCTGATGATTTCTTCGTAGCGAGCCATTTTATCGGCGAGATACTCAGAGGCTTCATCAGAAGGCTTGAAGTTGGGGATAAAGAAGGCGTTCTTCTGAGTCTCCTGTATTTCACCTTCCGCATAGATATCCGCTAGCGCCTCATCGATTTGCTCAACAATCGCCGGATCCATGTCTTTGTTGTAGAGGAAGAAGAACTCTTTATCGAATGTGAAACTCTCGTCATCTCCCATTGTGACGTGCACGTTTGGCTCTACATACTCCAACAGTTGCTCACGAGACGTTTGGCCAAGCCCCTCTTCCGGAGCCTGTTCAATGGTATCTTGCCGGGCCGTCAACCAGACAAAACGCATCGCTTTCTGGTCGTCTTCAGGTAACCGCGTGTACTGCTCGTTAGCCTGCACGGTGCCATTAATTACATCGGCTTGGCCGTCAAAAAGCTGCTGGTTTTTGTCAGATTGAGAACCGGTATTGACAGCGACCAAGTTATCTTCCTGCCCAGGATGCTCAATGGAGATAGCGTTTTTCAGAGCACTGAAACCAATCTCTGACACGCCACCCGGCTGGATCGCGACCCGAACGGTTTCGCCATTGCCTACTGCAGCAATGATGTCGTCAAGGGTTTGGTAAGGTGAATCTTTAGGCACCAGGTAGGCATTGCCTGGGTTGATTGCAAGCGTCGGCCCGACGGTATATTTCTCAAAAATATCGTCGTAGCCCTCAACCCCATACAAATGGCCAAGATAGGACTGATCGTGGAAGATCATCAGCGTATTGCCGCGAGAGTCCCGATCGAGTGTGCGAAAAGCAGAGCTTGCACCAACGGCATCCACCTTCATGTTGAGATCCAGCCTTTCAGCTAGCTGATCCACCACAATAGTAGAGTTTTGATACGTATCCCCGCCGGTGGACGTTGAACCGATAACCACACGGATATTGCCGCGCAGCGGGCCATCCTGCGCCATGGCTACGCCAGCGCTGACGCTCAATGCTGCCATCAGCGCTGCGGAACCGACACTTGTCATTAATCTATTGGAAATGCTCATACTTTCACCTCTTTCGCTCGTTATTAAATTGTTATAGCTCAGTGGTTTAATGGCTTAGTGAGTTGGCGCTTTATTACTATTTAACGCGATCGATCAACTTTTTAAGCTCCTGACACTCCGCCTGGGTTGGCATTGTCAGCGGCGCACGAACACTGCCGGCGGGACGGCCAACAATGTCTGCGCCTGCTTTGATCAGGCTAACGGCATAGCCCGCTTTTCGATCCCTGAGGTCTACGAAAGGAATAAAAAAGTCGTTAGCAATCTGTTTCACAACGTCTTTATTACCTTTACGCAACTCCTTGTAGAACTTCACTGCCATCTCCGGCACGAAGTTGAAAACAGCCGATGAGTAGGTATTTACGCCAATGGAGACATAGGCCTCGGCAAAAATTTCAGCCGTGGGTACGCCGCCGATATACACCAAACGGTCACCCACGGTTTTGACGATTTTGTTGAGCGCCTGAATATCGCCTTTGCCATCTTTTAGCCCCACCAAGTTAGGGCAGTGGTCGGCAAGCTGCTGAACAGAATGAGCATTCAAGATGCCATTACCGCGGTTGTAATAAATCACGTTGACTGACGTGGCATCACAAATCTGGCGGGCATACTCCACCAAGCCATCCTGCGGGCACTCGGTAAGGTATGGCGGCATCAGTAGAATGCCGTCAGCGCCCGATTCTTCGGCCGCTTTTGCAAAGGCCTTGCCGGTTTCAACGCTTAAGCCCGCGCTGGCAATGACGGGCAAGCGACCGTCGATTACTTCGACAGCGACGCGAACAATCTCGCGATACTCATCAAGTGACAGGTTAAAAAACTCCCCCGTGCCACCCGCGACGAAGACCGCCGAGATCTCGTGGCTGATGAACCACTCAAGCCGCTTGCGGTAGCTCGCCTCATCGAAACGACCTTGACTATCGAAATCGGTAATCGGGAACGATAGCAGACCATCGCCGATGGCTTTTGTTACTTCTTGTCTTGAAAACGTCACTTTGCGCCCTCTTTAAAATGTGTTGACCACTGAATGAGCAGACATCATTTGCTAGCCAACAACCTTATGTCATACATCATACAACCTAGAAGATAAGTATCCTGCTAGCAGGGTGCAAGCAGAACTATTGAAATTTAAACCAAAGTAGCAGCCATACCCTGTAAACCTGTTGAGGATTAAAACGCCTTTAACTAATCATCCGCCAGCTCGCAAACAGAGCGCCATAGCATGTCATCGACAACAATCGGCCTCTCTCCATATCGCTGATTAGCGGTCGACTCGCCCGGCCAGCGCACTGTGCGCCCCGGCTCGGCAGGCGTGGTTGCGGCCAGATGAGACTGAATGCCTTCAACAATGCTATCGCAAGCTTCGCGACCACCAAGCTGTTCAGGGTCAAAGACCATAAACACCTGGCTGCAACCGCCGCCACTGCCACGCTGAACCTTATCAATAGCATGGCTAGGACGCCCTTGAGCGAGCAGTGCTGCTAACGCATCCAGTAGAATCGACAACCCAGAGCCTTTCCAGTACCCGGCCGGCAGCAAGCGACGCGTCGCAGCGATCGCCGCAGGATCACGGCTCAACGCTCCACGCTCATCAAAACCGCCGTCAACGGGCAAATGTTCGCCCTTCAGCTGAGTCGTCTGCAGCTTCCCATAGGAGAACTGAGACATCGCCATATCGAGCACCAGAGGCCCGGTGTTATGCGGTACGGCCATCACCAACGGGTTATTGCCAATCGATTGGGAAGCACCACCCCAGGCAGGCATGCACGACTCGGTATTGGTCCACATAATCGTAGCGAACCCCTGCCCAACCGCATGCCAGCCATAGCTTCCGCCCCGCATCCAGTGGGTTGTATCGCGTAACGCCACCAGCCCCATACCATGTTCACGCGCCAACGCCATGGCACGCTCTGTGGCATGAAGTGCATTGACCACACCTATTCCAAAACCTCCATCAAGCACCTCAATCGCGCCCAATCGCTGGACAAGGCTTGGCTTAGCGTCGATATCGACCCAGCCTTTCCCGACGTACTCAATGAAGCGTGGAACCCGCCCGATACCATGCGAATGTACGCCGTCGCGGGTACTTTCAGCATGGATTTGCGCGCAGGTCTCAGCATCAGCGGGCTTTAGCCCCGCCTTCAATAGTGATTTCTCAATCGTACTGCGCAACGTCTCAAAATCGATGTTAGCCATCACTTACCCCCCACCATTAAAAAAGCCCACTCCGCGAGTGGGCTTCAACACCCCAGCCGCCTCGCATAGCGGCCATGGACTTCAAGCAGCGTCAGACGCCGCGTCTTGTTGACGAGTACGGTAGTTCTGCCACAGTGTCAGCACCAGCAACCCTAAGGCGATGACTAAAAAGGTAACGCTGATGGGCCGGGTGAAAAACGGTGTCCAATCACCCCCGAAGGTCTGCAGCCCCCGCCTCAGGTTAGATTCCGCTATAGGCCCCAGAATTAAACCCAGTATTACTGGAGCGGTTCCAAAGCCATATCGGTTGAGAAAATAGCCGAGCAATCCAAAAGCCAGCATTATGTAGAGGTTAAACACATCCCCATCAACTCCGTAAACACCGATAAAACAGAAAACAATGATAGCCGATATCAACTGTTTTCTTGGCACTAGCAGTACACGAACAAACAGCTTGATACCTAAACACATGATGATAAGCATGAAGAAGTTAGCGACTAAGTACGCTAAAAATATGCCGTAAATGATGCCGCTCTGGCTTTCAAATAGCATCGGTCCCGGCGTAACGCCTTGAATCATTAAACCACCCAATAGAACAGCAGTCGCGGCCTCGCCGGGGATGCCCAGCGCAAGCGTAGGAATTAACGCCCCACCTAATAAAGCATTGTTCGCGCTCTCAACGGAGACAATACCTGCACCATGCCCCTTACCAAACTTTTCAGGTGTTTTAGAAAAACGACGTGCTTGGTCATAGGCCACCAGTGAGGCGATACTGCCCCCAGCGCCAGGCACTGGGCCCACGACAGAACCAGACACTATACCGACGAGAAGGGCGCGCCAATTGCGCAGCGTTTCAATAAAGCGCGGGCGTGCAATATCGACCTTATGGGGGCTATTCTGAAGTTTATTGGAGGGGTCATATTCGAAGGCATCTTTCAGCACTTGTGACACAGCGAATAATCCAATCAGCGCCGGTAAAAGGTTAATCCCGGTCAATAAAGAAAGCTGTCCAAACGTAAAACGGTCGACCCCCGCAATAGGATCTGTACCGATGGTAGAGCAAAAGAAACCTATCAGGCCTGCAATCAAACCTTTAAGAAGGGACTTGCCCGCAACAGAAGCAATAATGACTAGCCCGAAAATACTCAGCGAAAAATACTCCGCAGCACCGAATCGCAATGCAAACTCAGCGATGGGTGGTGCGAGAAGACTTAACACCACCATACTTGCTACACCGCCAAAGAAAGAGGCAACAATTGCCAGCCCCAGGGCTCTCCCCGCTTCCCCCTTTTGAGCCATTGGGAAGCCATCGAACGTCGTCGCGACCGAGGATGGCGTCCCTGGAATATTCAACAATATGGCGGGTATCGAGCCACTGGCACCAGCACCACACAGGGTACCCAGCAGCATACCAATACCCATCACAGGCGGCATTCCAAAGGTTACCGGCAATAATAGGGCTATCGCCATGGCCGATGTTAAGCCAGGCAATACCCCCATGATAATACCTAGGAAAGTCCCACCGGCAATCGCCAATAATGTACCCAACTGGAAGACCAGCCCCAAACCATCAATATAACCCGTTAGCATCTCACTTCTCCTTCTTCAATCCGGCAGTGGGATATTGAATAGTTCGGTAAATACATAATAGATAACCAATGATAAAGCGAACGCAAAAACTGTATACGCTGCTAGGTTTCGAAGTTTTCGACTATTGCTTAATTTTTGAAATTCACCGCTAGTTATGACAAGGCAAACGACATTTAAAAAGCAAAATATCGCTGTGCTTGCGATATACCCCAGCCGCTCGAAAGAGTTGATATAAACAATAATCAAAGCCACGATGGTCAGCCATTGCAAAATGCCTTTCTTCGGAGCAGTGGCATTAAGGGCTGTTACGCCTTCCCGCACTCGCCTTGCAGCAAGCCATTCGTAAGAATCACGTATTAAGCAGGGCACAGCACACACAAAAATCAAGCCAGAAATCAACTTTGGAAAAGAAGCGGGGGAAAGCCCCCCCGCCATGCTGACTGCTGGCAGCGTAGTGGCCATATAAAACCCAATTGCCGATGCCACCACAAGAAACAGATCAAAGATCGGTTTACCTATATCCTTTGCCATCAGTCACTAACTCCTTATTGTATTTAGCAGCTAAGTCGCCAGCACTGTCTTTCATCACTTCAGCAGATTCAGCGATAAACGCCTCTAACTCATCTCCATACAGCGGTACAATATCCAAGCCCAGATTCGAGGCAGTCTCTTCGAAGGATCCTTCGTCTACAATTTCTTTAATGGCGTTGACCCACGCTTCCTTAGCCTCTTCCGGTAGGCCATCAGGGCCCGCGATGCCGCGCCATACTGTCAGAGACAGGTTGTAGCCTTCCTCTTGGAAAGTGGGGACATCGGGCAGCGACTCGCTACGCTCTGCGTAGGACATACCCAAGGCTTTCAGACGACCGGACTCTAGCGCCGAGCGAAGTTCCGCCCCACCTAGCACCACGGCATCCACGTGCCCGCCCATAGCAGCGGAGATAGTCTCAGAACCACCGGGATAGGGAATGAAGTTAAAATCGACTTCAGCGGTATCAGCAAAGGCCACCGCCGCGATGTGAGCTGATGACCCTACCCCCGAAACCCCAACTTGCACCGAGGTGCCTTCCTTCGCAGCCTCGACCATAGCGTCCAAGTCGGCGTATTCACTGTCTTCACCAACAGCGATGACGTAGGGTTCTTCAAGAATCTTGGCGACAAAATCAAAATCTTCGTAGGTAAAGTCAACATTACCCAACGCCTCCAAGGTCAGCAGTGCATTGCTGGCGGCAGCTAAGGTATAGCCATCTGAATCTGATGCCTGAGCACGTGTCAGCCCCACGGCTCCGCCGCCGCCCGAGATATTGCGAATGACCAAGTTGGTATCGAGTTTTTCTTCCAGAAGCGGCTGTAGTGCGCGGACGAAGGTGTCGTTGCCGCCACCGGCTGAGAAGGGCACGATCATATCGATGTTTTGCTCAGGATATTCAGCAAATGCACCAGCACTGGCCATCATTGCTGTTGCCACAGATAAGCTTAGCGCTAACTTTTTCATTGTAATGTCCTTCTTTGTCATGTTTAGAGTATTCACTCAGCGCACTAACGCTGGCTTTTTCGGATCAAACTTCCAATCATCTATCAAATATTGCATTGCCATCGCATCATCCCGAGCACCAGCAGGCAGTGAACGATAGAGCTTATTAGCCTCCTCTATGGCCTTCATATCGATGTCGACCCCAAGCCCCGGCGCATCGGTTACGGCCACTTTGCCACCCACAATCTCCGGCGGATTGCGAGTCAGGCGAGCATCGCCCTCCTGCCATATCCAGTGGGTATCAAGCGCGGTTGTGCGCCCCACGGCGGCGGCCCCCACCTGGGCGAACATGGCAAGCGAAATATCGAAATGGTTGTTGGAGTGCGAGCCCCAGGTCATACCATGATCCTGGCAGAGCTGGGAGACACGTACAGCACCGGAAAGTGTCCAGAAGTGCGGGTCGGCTAATGGAATATCGACTGAGCGCAGCATCAACGCGTGGGCCATTTCCCGCCAGTTGGTGGCTACCATGTTGGTGGCGACAGGCAATCCGGTGGCATGGCGAAACTCAGCTAAAATCTCGCGACCGGAGAAGCCTTGTTCCGCCCCGCATGGATCCTCTGCGTAGGCAATCACACCGTGGAGATCCTTGCACAGCCGGATCGCCTCTTCTAGCGACCAAGCACCGTTAGGGTCAATGGTCGTGCGCGCATCCGGAAACGCATTGTGCAGCGCCGTGACGGCCGCTATTTCTTGCTCACCAGCCAGAGCCCCGCCCTTTAACTTAAAGTCTTTAAAGCCGTATCGATCATGCGCCGCCTGAGCTAGCTCAACAATGTGCTGAGGGGTCATGGCCGCCTCGTCGCGCAAACGGTACCAGTCGTGATCCAAGCCCCCGGTGCCACGTCGAAAATCCAACGGCGTAGCGTGCCCATCACCGATAAAGAATAAGTACCCCAGCACGTCAACGCTGTCACGCTGCTTGCCGTTGCCTAGGAGCTCTGCCACCGGCACTCCCAGAAACTTCCCCATCAAATCAAGTAACGCCGCTTCAAGCGCGGCAACTGCATTGATGCGTAGCTCAAATGTCCAGGATCCTTTACCGAAATCTTCAAAATCGGCACTCCGTCCGGCATTGTGCAACGACGCAATCATGGAGCGCATTTTTCCGATCGACTGACCGACCACCATCTCTCGCGACTGCTCAAGAGACGTTTGAATCGTCTCGCCACCGGGGGCTTCGCCCACCCCTACATTACCGTGACTATCCTTGAGGATAACCAGGTTGCGGGTAAAATACGGCGAGTGCGCTCCACCGATATTGAGTAACATGCTATCGCGCCCTGCCACGGGAATGACCTGCATATCGGTTATCGTGGGAGTGTCGTGACTCGACATAAAACAATTCTCCATATAGGCGGTGTTAGCGCGCAGATCAGCATCCCGCTCATTGCCGCATTAAAATAACGAAGGCGGACAAACGCAGCCCTTGTTGGTCAATCAAAGACTTTTAAACTCAAACCCACTCTTCGCTGCTTGGCATAGGCGATCTAATTATCCGGATCAATATGTCATACATCATACAAACAAGAAGATAAGTAGCATGACTTTCAGACGCAAGCAGCAGTAGTGAAAATTAAACCAAAGTAGCACTTGCTGGCATGACTGCCAGCAAGTGATTAACAACCTAAAAAAGACATTAAATAACTGATTTTATTTATTTTTATACTTCAACCACCCAGCCTGGCTTAAACACCGCTGGAGTAAACTCATCAGGGTATCCACCAGGGTTGGCAATGATACGCGTGCCGTTACGCAGAATATCCACGGGTTCGTGAACATGTCCGTGCACCCATACATCCATATTGCCCATTAAATGAGGCAAATTGGAGGCAAACGCGGGGGATAACGCGTCGCCCAGATATTGGCCTGGGATACAGTCGTGTAGCGGGGCATGATGGCTAACCACCACCTTAGGGCCATCAAACGGCTGGGACAGCTCTTTTTCGAGCCAAGCAAGCGCTTCAGCATGCACCTGCTGGCTTGCCTGAGGTGTGAATGTCTCCCCTGGCGAGGTTTGAACGATTTTAAAGTCGGGCATGTAGCGCAACGCCTTAGACTCAGTATCGGCGGGGTTTTGCGTTGGGTCACCGGCGTACAACGCAAAGTCAGTCCATAGCGTTGTACCGTAAAAGCGTACGCCATTGAAAGTGACGGCACGATTATCCAGAAGCTCAATGTCGAGCCGCTCGGCTTCGAGCGCCAGCTCATCACGCAGCAGCGGCATGCAGGTACCGTAGAACTCATGGTTGCCTGGTACATAGATAATCGGCGTGTCTGGAAACTGGTGGCGCGACCAGGCAAGGCCTTCGCACTTACGGTGAATATCCCCCGCCAGAACCACTACATCTGCCTCCGCCTCAGGCAGCTCGCGGTTCCCGTCAAAAAACTCCAGGTGCAGGTCAGACAAAATACGCAGACGCATAGGGCTCCTCGCAACAAATACCTATTTAAACGATCTTACCCGGCCTAGGACACGTTGTCGCAGGGCATCGGTGTCACGTCAAGGCATGCTGCATTGCAGCAAAAATAGGCTATAATAACGATGTAGTCCCAATAGGAGGACCGCACAATGACTTTTTTAATAACCCCCCCTGCACGCGATAATGAAGTTCTAGAGTTCTGGAGCTTGAATGCTCAATGGCATCGTGCCGCAGTTGAAGCGCTGAAAGCCTATTTAGGCTAATTCAGGTGCTTTTGCGCCCTTTAGACCAAAAGCTAATCACCGAAGCCGGAATATTTTCCGGCTTTTTTATGACTATGAAAATCTTTTCCATTCAAAGACCTAATATCGTCATTTCAGCATTTGTAAGCCATGGCTTACGAAAAATGGCAAAACACCTACATCGTTAGGACTAGCCCTTCGCAAAAAAAGCTCTTAGTATCCGACCACAGCTAAATTGCTGCTATGCACAACACAGGCTGTGTACAACATAAGCTTTCTACAACTTGAAGGCTTTACAACATAAGTTTTACAACAAGGTCTCATCGCATTCCCTGTCCCCTGAAAGAGGAGTGAACGCCATGCAACACTTAGTCACCCCAACACAAGCGTTGGAAGTAGATGTTATGGAAGTATGGGCACAGCGTGCCCGCCAACAACGTGCGGCACTTGACGCTATTAAAGCTTACCTGCGCTAAGTCCCCAAACGTCATATTGGTTCAACGCCGCTCAACGCCTCGTTTCAGCGAGGCGTTTTTTTACCTAGTTAAATGGACAAGCATCACTATCAGGTCTAAATATACGACCTCCAGGCTATAACTATGCTTTACGCAGCCATGCATTACCCTGCAACATAGTCTCTTGACACAAGACGCCTGTATAAGATAACGCTCTTCTGCTTACCCGCACCCCTTACCAGATGAACCGCTTTAATGCTCGCTACCATTAGGCTTAATTATATTTGTCACCTCTTTAAAAAAACAAATAGTATTGCAATACCTAGTGGATTAATGATAACCACCTCGACGCTTCAGTATACATAGTCCCCCCAAATCATTTACTTCACGGCTGGGTATGGAGTTATATAAAGAAATAGTCTAATATTAATTCGGCTGATAAAGGCGCAATACTCAACGTGCAGACTCTTCTTGTTATGCACGCACATTGACGAAGGAACGGACGATGCAAACACCTTTTTTGGTTCGTAAAACATCTTATGCTTTAGGTTTAGTGGCGACACTCGCCCTTAGCGGCTGTCAATCAGGCGCTGATCTCGGAGGCTTAATGTCTGCGGGCTCCAGCTTAGCCGGCGCTGCCACGATGTCAGATCAGCAAATGCAACAACTAGGCGATCAAACCATCGCCCAGCTTGACTCCCAGAACCACCTTGTTGCAGACGATAGCCAGTATGCAAAACGCTTGGCCGAGTTAACCCAAGGCTGGGAAACAGTCGACGGCCATACGCTTGACTATAACGTTTATCGAATAGAAGAAATGAATGCTTTTGCGGTACCCAACGGATCCATTCGACTGCATAGCGGGCTGATGGATGAGATGACCGACGATGAAGTGCGTTACGTTATCGCCCACGAGATCGGCCACGTCTCGTTAGGACACTCCAAGCGTGCTTTCCAGGTTGCCTATGCTGCTTCCGCTGCACGTGAAGCAGCTGCGGCCAGCGGCAGCACTACCGCCGCCGCACTATCAAGCTCTGAGCTTGGTGACCTGGGCGAAAAACTGATCAATGCTCAGTTCTCTCAAAGCCAAGAGAGTGCAGCTGATGACTATGCCATTGAGCTAATGCAGCGCCACGACATGAATGCAGAGGCTTCAGTTGCAGCTCTACGCAAAATGGAAGCCAAATACGGCAACAACAGCAGCGTCTTCTCCAGCCACCCAGCAGCGGGTGATCGTGCAGAGCGCCTAGAAGCTTCGTTCCAGTAAAGCTCAGGCACTGGTACTCCTGCCAAGTTAGTCTTGATAATGAATGGCAGGAGTATTGGTTGCTTAGGTTTACCGATTTTTCTTACCCCCACTAAGCCCACTCGCCACCCTCTTCTTGCTGTTCGGACAGTTGCGTCAGGTAAGTGCCCTGCAAGATATACATTCGCTTTACATCGCGGTATTTGCCATTGATAAAGAACTCCTGCACCAAGTGGCCCTCTTCTATAAAGCCACTCTCCTCGTAAAGATGAATCGCTTTGACATTATCCACCGCCACAATGAGATATACCTTGTGCAGGTTTAGAATGGTGAACGAGTAATGCAGCGCTTGGCGAATTAACGTGCGCGCAAACCCTTTGCCCTGATGCTCCGGGGTAATAATGATTTGAAACTCGCCGCTGCGATGGATGTAGTCGATCTCGATCAGTTCTACCAGACCGATGGCATTTCCATGGCTATCTTCAGCGACAAAGCGCCGTTCGGCGTTGTCATGGATATGCTTGTTATACAGCTCCTCCAGCTCATCAAATGACTCGTAAGGCTCTTCAAACCAGTACGACATAATGCTCTGGTTATTATTTAGCTCATGAACAAAGCGCAGGTCGTTGCGCTCCAGTGCACGCAAATAAAGTGTATGGCCCATTGCCCGCTTTCCTTATGAATATCCGTTAAGAATACTCGTTTTAAACTTGCCCGCCACTCGGTTCTTGCCTTTAGGTTAGGCCATTTTGGCCAGGCGTCTAAATGAAAACAGCTCCACCAAAGGGTGTTCTCTACCCTCTATAAGCGCGCGCAGCAGTTTGGCGCCTATCATGCTATAGCTGATGCCGTTGCCGCCGTAGGCCATGGCAAAATGAACGCGTGGGCCTAGGGCGTCATGCGGGCCGAAAAAAGGCAGGCCGTCGTCGGTTTCAGCAAAGGTGCCACCCCAAGAGAATGTTGGGTTGATATCGAGCTTAGGCCATAGCGTTGCTATTTTAGCTGTTAGCCCTTCGGCCTTCTCTTCTACCCGCGCATCGCGGCGCTTGGGAATATCTTCATCGTCGTCGTCTCCCCCTACGAGAAGTCGTCCATCGCAGGTAGTGCGCATATACAGGTAGGGGCGCGATGATTCCCACATCATGGTGTGGCGCAGTTTGACCAATGCCTCTGGCGGTAGTGGGTCGGTAATCAGCGCATAGCTACTGCGATTGACGGCCACCTTTTCTGGCAGCCAGTCTTGAGACTCATACCCTGCGGCCATCACTACGTACTGGCAACGCAGCTTGGCGCCATTGGCCAGAGTGAGCGTGACGCCTTGATCATCCGGCGTCATCGTCTCCATCTGTGTGCGGTCATATACTTCTCCCCCACGCGCGACCACTCTGGAAAACAGCTGATATGCCATGCGATAAGGATCAATAGTGGCGGCTAGCTGAGTAAGAATAGCGCCGGGTGCCTCAAAGCCGTACTCCGCCAAAATAGCCTTGCGCTCAAGCCACTCGGCTTCAAAACCGTGTTTTTGGCGCAGCGCCAATTCCTCCTGAAGCGATGCGACATCCTCTTCGCTACTGGCATAGTAAAGGCTTTGCTGACGCTCAAAGTCCACATCGCCCAGCCCTGCCGCCAGGGACTCAAGCTCGCCAATGGCCTCTGCACAGGCGCGGTAAGCACGCACTGCATCGGCTTCGCCATAGCGCTCGGCTAGCTCTGTCATATGGGTGTCAATTTCGTACTGCAGCAAAGCAGTACTGGCGGCTGAACTGCCCCACCCAACATCCCGGCGTTCAAGCACCACCACATGGTGGCCACTGCGGCTTAGCTCATCAGCAATCAACGCCCCCGTAATACCGCCACCAATCACAACAACCTCGCATTGGTGATCGCGAGTCAATTGAGGAAAGGTTTTCAACAGGCCATTTTTGACTGCCCAAAAGGGATAACCACTTTTCAGATCCATCTGTTTGCCTTTGCTTGAGAGACTTGCAGTATGCTGTTAACCATAGATGGTTCCCCAGAACTTGCTTGAGAAAACGCTTCCGAGTGATTGCTCCACACAATAAAGGAGATGCGCATGATTGATTTACGCAGTGATACGGTGACCCGTCCGACCTCTGCCATGAAAGACGCCATGATGGCCGCCCCGGTTGGCGATGATGTGTGGGGCGATGACCCAACGGTCAACGCGTTTCAAGCAAATCTGGCCGAACAGGCAGGTAAAGAAGCGGCACTGCTGTTTCCTAGTGGGACTCAAAGCAACCTAGTGGCACTAATGTCCCACTGCGAGCGCGGCGATGAGTACATTGTTGGGCAGTCCGCGCACGCCTATCGTTGGGAAGGCGGTGGCGCCGCGGTGCTGGGCAGTATCCAGCCCCAGCCCATTGAAAACGCCGCTGACGGTAGCCTGCCACTGGAAAAAATCAGTGCCGCGATTAAAGCCGACGATTTTCACTTTGCGCGTACTAAGCTGCTGGCATTAGAAAACACCATTGGCGGCAAAGTGCTGCCCGCAGAGTACGTATTAAAAGCCACTGAGCTTGCTCGCGAGCGCGGCCTGGCAACGCATTTAGACGGGGCGCGCTTATTCAATGCCGCTGTCGCAACCGACACCTCGCTCAAGCAGCTGTGCCTGCCGTTCGATAGCGTGTCGCTGTGCTTCTCAAAAGGCCTGGGTACGCCAATAGGGTCGGCGCTGGTGGGCTCACAAGCATTGATCGACCGCGCTCGGCGCTGGCGTAAAGTGGTGGGTGGTGGCATGCGCCAATCAGGTATTATCGCCGCCGCCTGCCAGTATGCGTTAGATCACCACGTGGCAGACTTAGCCGACGATCACCGCCGTGCAGAGCGCCTTGCAGCGGGCTTAGCAAAGCTGCCAGGAGTCGAGATCAGCGCTCAGACAACCAATATGGTATTCGCGCATTTTCCCGACGAGCATGTAAAGCCACTCTCCGCCTGGCTAAAAGAGCACGGCATTTTGATTGAGCTGCTTTACGCCACGCGTTTCGTTACCCATCGTGATCTTAATGACGCAGATATCGACAAAGTCATCGCGGTGATGGAGGCCTATTTTAGTCGCCATTAAAAACGAGTCGTCATTAACCAATAAATGGCTTAGCTAAGCGATGTCGCCCCTAGAGCAAGATGCACGGCGATACCCGCCATCATCAAGCCAATCAGGCCATCGATAATGCGCCATGCGATGGGTTTTGAAAGCCAAGGCGAAAGCGCAGCGCCGCCCCAGGCCAGAAGGCTGAACCAAAGGATGGACGCAGTAGATGCCCCCGCCACAAACACACCGGCGCTCTCCTGCTGGGCGCCAATGGCGGGTATTAGCAGCAGCGTATCCAGATATACCTGGGGGTTAAGCACGGTGACGGCAAGAGTGGCGAAAATCACTTTGGTTAAGCTGCGCGCTTTGCCCGCTTCGGCACTTAACCCTTGCCGCCCGCTAAAGGCTCTAAACAGCGCCTGAGCCGCCAGCCAGCTTAAAAACACTACGCCCACCCAGCGCATTGCCTCCAATGCGTTGGGCATCGTCAGCAGAAAAGCACTCACCCCAAACATGCCCGCCGTGAGCAGGATAATATCCGCGCTGATGCACAACCCTGCCGACCACCAGTGGTACTCACGACGAATAGCCAGCCCTAGGATATAGGCGTTTTGCGCCCCAATCGCCATGATAATCCCGCCGCACACCACTAGCCCGGTGATATAACTTTCCCACATTGCCCTGCCCCCATTGCCGGAATTAGCGTCGCGTTAATTAATCTGGCAATAAAGTAACCGGGAATGCTGATTGCTAAAAATCATCCTGCTAATGGGGTATTAGTTTTTCTTATACTCACCCTCTTACACACAGCCTATCTATTTTGATTCCAAGGCTATGGTTTGTTGGAACGTTTGAACTGAAGCGCACGCTCAACACCACGAATTTCCGCCATGCCGCGCAAACGCCCGATTGCCGGGTAGCCAGGTTTAAAGTCGCTGCGCAAATCACTCAACATCGCATGACCATGGTCTGGACGGAAGGGAAGTTGTTCGCCCCTTTTTGCTTCAATGTCCAGAATGATATCGATTAGGCGAACCATATCGGTATCACCCTCTAAATGGGCATCTTCGTGGAAACTGGCCCCATCTGCTTCCAAGGTAGTATTTCGTAAGTGCAAAAAGTGCACTCTATCCGCCTGTTCTTGCAATATTGCAGGCACATCGTTATCAGCTCGTACGCCCAGTGATCCAGAGCAGAGCGTGAAACCATTTACCGGCGAATCGACCATATTCGCAATATCTCTTAAGTCCTGGGCGGTTGAGACCACTCTCGGCAGCCCGAACAGAGAATACGGTGGATCGTCTGGATGAATCGCTAATCGAACGCCTGTATGCGCTATCTTTGGAATGACTCTTGAGAGAAACGAAGCGAGGTTTTCTCTCAAAACCTCGGCGGTAATGTCTTTGTAGGCAGCGAGCCGCTCGCTGAAGCTATCGAGACTGTAGCTTTCTTCAGCGCCTGGTAGGCCAGCAATAATAGTATTCGTTAATTCCTCAACCTGATCTGCGTTCATTTCAGATAGGCGAGCCCGGGCTGATTCCTGCGTTTTCTCGTCATAATCTGACGCTGCGCCGGGGCGCTGCAATATAAGCAAATCAAAAACGACGACGCTAAGCGCGTCATACCTTAAGCATAAGGCCCCATCAGGTAACTCATGGCGCAAGGACGTCCGGGTCCAATCAAGAACCGGCATAAAGTTGTAACAGATGGTTTTTATGCCAGCCTCGGCAAGGTTAATGGTACTTTCTGCCCAGGCATCGGCCAGTGTTTCCCAACCATGGGCGTGAGTCTTTATATCCTCATGAATTGGAATGCTTTCTGCCACTGTCCACTCAAGCCCAGCAGCTTCGATAATAGCTTTACGCTCCATGATTTCACTCAAGGGCCACACACAACCGTTCGGTAAGTGATGCAGAGCCGTCACAACACCAGTCGAGCCAGCTTGTCGTACATCCGACAAGCTGATTGGATCGTCCGGCCCAAACCAGCGCCATGTATGTTTCATCAACCTTCTCCCCCGTATTATTAGTGTTAAATAATGCTCTTATTAAATCGTGCTCTTGTTAAACAGATAACCGTCAAAATTCGGGTCTTCCACGTCGGAAAGCTCCATTAGGGTGTCTCGGACGTTATCTAAATGAACCCACATCGCCTTACGCGCCCCTTCGGCATCTTTTAGCTGCAGTGCAGAGAGAATATCCTGATGATCCTTTAGCCATTTTTCTCGGTAGTTGGTATCAAATATCCGCTCATGCAGTCTGGCCCACATCAAGCTCTGGTCTCTTTTGGCCCACAGTTCAGAAACCATATCGACCAGTACACTGTTTTGCGTGGCCTCTGCTATCAGGCGATGGAATAGTTCATCACTGGAGTAGTCGTTATTCTTTTCTTCAATGCCCTTGCGCTCCATATCAAGCGCTTCCCGCATGCGTACAATATCGTTTTTGGTGACTGACACCGCGGCAAAGCCGGCGATGCTGCTTTCCAAAAGCTGCCTTGCCTGTAACAGTTCAAACGGTCCTATATCATCCACAACAGGCTGTGCTACCGAGCGACTGTCGGAAAGCAAATAGATGCCAGACCCTTTTCTCACTTCAACCAGCTCTTCAATTTCAAGCATGAGTATGGCTTCGCGTGCGGCAGACCTGCCCACGTTCAAAGCCTCTGAAATCTGACGCTCAGTCATAATACGATCGCCGACTTTATACCCTTTCTGCTGAATCAAAATCTTTAAGTCGCGAGCCAGCTCTTGGTAACGCCGTAAACCTTTATGCATTAGATTTCATTTCCATTTTTAATCTTTTATAGAGTGGTAAAAAGAAGCTAGAACATTAAATGCTTCTTTTTTTGTAGATTTATCAGCAGCAATTAACCCTTTTCGATTAAATCCTCTCTGGAAGATATTTTGTCTTCGCTCAACTCTAAAATCGTATAAAATCCAAGGAGAAATGCCTTTGATATACGCTAATTTTTGCAGCGTATCGATCTGCCGCCGATAAACATCCGCCATATACTTTTCGCTGAACAGGCCTTCAGATGGGCCTTGAGACGAGTTATCGCCATCCGCCCCTGTTTCAGAAATGACGACGGGGCGATCAGGATCGGAATTTTTTCCGATGGCGTACAGGTCGTCGAAGTTTTCATCGTACCAACCGTAGTACTCATTAATGCCTATAACGTCTAAATGGTCGACTAACCGATCCTCAATTTTCAATTTTGCATGATTAATTAGGCACGCTGCGGCGACTAAGCGCGTGGGGTCATATAGGCGTGCAGTTTCAGCCAGGTCACGCATAAAAGAGAGACGACTATCCGTATCTGGATTCTCGTTGCCAATCGACCAAATAATGACGCTAGCTCTATTGCGATCACGCTTTATTAACTCAATGAGTTGGTTTTTAGCGTCTTTAAGCGTGTTGTGATTATCAAAGTCAATGGCCCAGTAAACGGGAATTTCTTGCCACAGTAAAAAGCCCATCTCATCGGCTAGTTCAGCTGCGCGTTCATGATGGGGGTAGTGCGCGAGGCGAAGAAAATTGCACCCAAGCTCTTTCGCATGAGCGAGCCGTCTGCGAATGTCTTCGTCGGACGTCACTTTCCCTAGGATGTCGTCGTCTTCATGGACAGAAATGCCGCGTAGCCAGATAGGCTCGCCGTTTAGGAGAATATCTACCCCTTGGCGAACGATGGAGCGGAATCCGACATTGTCAGTGATACGGTCTTCACCAGCCGTCAGCACCACTTTATATAGGCGTGGGTTTTCAGGCGACCATCGCTCTGGCTCTGCTGCTATTCGGCAAGTACCTTTGCCATGTTCAATGTTAATCTTTTGAGCAATTCCTAATTCAGGTATCTCAAGGTGAGCATGGTGAATGCTGGGGCCATCAACAGCGCTATCAACAGCTCTATCAACAACTACATCAACCTCTATCGCCCTTCCATCCTGAGAAAGGCGAATGAACATATCGCGAATGAATTCTCTGGGTAAGCTAAAGAGCTCGACCTCGCGGTAAACGCCACCGTAATTAAACCAGTCTGTATTGCGCATCGGGACGCGATCCAGCGTACGGGTATTATTGACACACAGCATCAGCCAATTGGTTTCTTCGGCAAGGTCATCCGTCAACTCAACGTAGAAGGGCGTCGAGCCGCCATAGTGATTGCCTAGGAATTTTCCGTTAAGAAATACTTTACAGTCGTACTGAGCCGCACCGACCCTAAGGATGTAGCGTTGGTCTGATTCCGCGTCACTCTCTCGCTTTTTAAAAAGCTCTGGGGGCAGCTTTTTGGTGTACCAAGCACTGCCCTCAAAGAAGTACCATTTTTCCTTTAACATGGCCCAGTTTGAGGGCACCGGGATGGACTCACCCATAAATGGGTCGTAGTCCCAGGGTTCAATGCGATCAACAGGGTTGGCCGGCTGCATTTCATACCATTTTTGACGCAGACCTGTATCAAGCAAATCCACGCAAAAATTCCAACTGCCGTTAAGCGACGTTGACGTGCGACCTTTCGTGAACACCATGGTGGAGTGATTCAGATTTTGCAGATTCAACGGCACGTCATACTCTTCGTCATGTAACGACGTTAGGGCATTCTCAGCCAAGGATGATCGCTCTAGCATCTCCCACCTCCCCTGCAGCGGTTTTAGTTAGCCTCTGACTTGATTCGGCTGATTAGATCGGCCAATTCAGCAGATTGGTTGGCCACTTCATCGTGCATAGGCATGACCGCTTCAATAAAGGGCGCTTTATCTACTTCATTAATCTCAACCCCCATCTCAGTCTCTGCGGTTTCCAATGCTGCCATTGCCGCTTTATTCCAGGAATCGGAATGGAATGCCTGAGCCTCTGATGCCGCCTGTCTCATCGCCGCTTGCTGATCCTCCGACATACGATCCCAGGCGCAGCTGGAGATGACGACCGCGGATGGGATGATGGTATGTTCATCAAGCGAAAAATGGCTTGCTACCTCGCCATGACGCGCGTTCGTCAGGGCCGTTGGGTTATTTTCTGCCATCTCGACCACCCCTTGCTGCAGCGCACTGTAAAGCTCGCCCCAATCAATAGGTGTCGGATTACCTCCCAACAGCTCAACCATTCTTACCGCTGATGGGCTTGGTTGTACTCTTATATTCAGACCCTCTAGGTCTGCTGGCGATTGAATGGCCCGGTCACCATAAAAGGAGCGAGCCCCCTCGGTTAAAAAGGCAACCCCTATGAATCCTTTATCACGTGACGCGTTAAGAATATCTTGGCCAATATCTCCGTTAATGACCCGTTCAAAATGCTCTTCGCTTTCAAAAATGAAAGGTAAATTCATGGCGCTGTACATTGGCTCGAATGCTTCCAGTTCGGCCGTATTGCTGCGCGCCATATCCAATGTACAGTTTTGTACCAACTCCATGGATTCACGCTGCGAGCCAAGCTGTGCGTTGGCATAAATGCGGATATCCAGTTCACCATCGGTGAGCTCTGAAAGACGTTCACTCATGTACTGCATGCTGACATGAGTAGGATGGTCTTCAGGATTATTGTGGTTCAGCCGCAGTGTCTGGGCTTGAGCTGAGGCCGCTGACATGAACAGCGCCGCACTGATTAGAGCCGTGTGTCGCAAGGCTTTTGTTGTCATCAGCTGTTTCTCCTGCTTGTTATGCTTGTTGTTGTGATTGTTGTCGTGAAAGCCGACTGTCATTGAGGCACTCACTTTCTAAGTTACAGATGCAAGATGGCTTACCGACTATATCATGTCAACCAATAAAACAAATTGGTTGACATCTTTTAGAGTAGAAGCGACTCTCTGCACAATGACTAGGGAGTAAGAAGCTAGTCACCAATACACAAAAATAAAACCAGAGGTCTTACGTATGAAACGCACAATGGACTATGTGCTTGGCACGTCTGTGTTTTTAATACTGTTGATCATCGTCGTCAGTGTGACGTGGCAAGTATTATCCCGGTACGTACTAGGCACCCCAAGCACAGCGACAAGTGAAATCGCTCGCTTGTTGTTCATGTGGTTAGCGCTACTTGGAGGTGCTTACACCTTTGGCCAAGCTCGACATCTCGCCATTGATATATTGCCTCTTGCCTTAAACGGCCGCTCACGTCAGTTACTTAATACACTCATACTGTTAATCGTGGCTGGCTTTGCCTTCTTTGTAATGGTTTGGGGTGGTTGGCAAATGGTCTCCCGAACGCTGGCATCGGGCCAAATCACCCCCACGTTGAGACTCCCCATGGGCTATGTATATGGTCCCATTCCAGCTTCCGGGCTAATCATCATTTTTTACTGTTTTATCTTTTTAGGGCGGGTTTGGCTTAACCCTAAGTCGGAGGGCGGCTTCACTATCGATCCGCAACAAGCACCTGCTCCACAAGAGAGAGATTAATATGAATATAACCGTCCTGGTGCTTTTTGGGTCGTTCGCGCTTTTAATGGTCTTAGGCATACCCATTGCGTTCGCGATTGGCGTATCTGCGACACTCACCTTCCTGCTATTCATGAGCGTCGACCAATCCCTCAGCATTGTTGCCCAGCAAATAGCGTCGGGGCTTGATAGCTTTACGTTAATAGCCATCCCCTTCTTCATTTTGGCTGGCAACATTATGAATCGAGGCGGCATCGCACTTCGCCTTATCGATTTAGCGAAAGTGCTTGCCGGAAGGCTTCCTGGCTCGCTTGCCCACGTCAATATCATTTCCAATATGCTGTTCGGCGCTTTATCCGGCTCAGCCGTTGCGTCAGCGGCGGCCGTTGGGGGCGTAATGGCTCCTATCCAGAAGCGGGAGGGTTATGATCCTGCTTTTTCGACAGCCGTTAACGTCACCTCTTGTCCTACGGGCCTGTTGATTCCTCCCAGCACAACACTCATTGTTTACTCGCTGATTACTGGCGGCACGTCGATAGCCGCGCTTTTTTTGGCGGGTTATATCCCCGGTATCATCATGGGCTTATCCCTGATGGTGGTGGCAGGGATCATATCTAAAAGAAAGGGCTACCCCGTCGCGGAGAAACCCTCCCTTGCTGAAGTTAAATCAGCAGTACGCCGGGCGATATTACCTTTAGGCCTTATTGTAGTGGTGATTGGCGGTATTATTAGTGGCGTATTTACGGCGACCGAAGCCTCAGCGATCGCAGTTGCTTATTCACTGTTCCTGTCTTTATGTTGGTACAGAGAAATAGGGGTAACGGATCTTCCCAAGATCTTTATCGACTCGGTCGTCACAACGTCTATCGTATTATTTTTAATCGGCTGCTCCATTGCCATGTCCCGCGCCATGGCGTTCGGCGACATACCTTTAACGATCTCTTCTTTTATGATCGGTATATCTGATAATCCGATCATCATTCTACTGTGCATTACCGCCGTACTGCTGGTGATTGGTACTTTTATGGATATGACACCAGCACTGCTTATCTTCACCCCTATCCTTATGCCAGTGATGCAGGATATCGGTATAGACCCGGTTCACTTCGGCATCATCATGACGATCAATCTCTGCGTCGGTATCTGTACCCCGCCAGTGGGCTCAGCACTGTTTGTCGGCTGCTCCATCAGTGGCGTGAGTATTGGTCAAGTGATGAAACCCATCCTGCCATTTTATTTAGTCTTGATAGCCATTGTTCTACTGGTGACCTTCGTTCCACAAATCAGCTTATTTTTGCCCCAGCTTATTTTAGGTTATTAACGAGTTGGTTCCAGGTGATGACCACCGTTAAATCCTGAATTCAGGAATCAAAGGATAAACAATGAAAACCTTAAAAAACTGGCGCCTGGAGCACCACGACGACACGACAGTGCAACTGAGAGTGCACGATAGACATTTAATCTGCATCAACATTCTCGACAACAAATTGTTCCGAGTGCGACTGCTAAAAGATGGTGCATGGCGCCTTAACCGCTCATGGACGGTAAACCCGGATGGCAACACCTTACCAAAGGGCCGCTCACGTGATTCGGTGACGGGGTTCAGTTGTCCCCAGTACAAGCTTGGGTGGTCGGATGGGCAGTTGCAGATCGAGACAGATGCCTTACGGCTCATCGTCTCTCAGCCACTGCATTTTAGGTGGGAGGCCTTCGTGGATGAGGGCTGGAAGTATTTAACTGAAGACAGACCCACCGGCGCTTATATGCTGGGCGTTAAGAACCATGCCCACGCCCACTATTTACGCCGACACCCCAATGAGCGGGTTTATGGCTTGGGCGAAAAAGCCGGGCTGTTGGAGCGGACAGGGCGGCGTTTCGAAATGCGCAGTTTAGACGCTATGGGGTATGACGCAGAGCGCACCGACCCGCTGTATAAACACCTGCCGTTCACCCTTACCCAAACCGCGTCCACCGGTAGTTTTAGTATCTTCTACGACACTTTGAACACCTGTGTATTGAACATAGGGCAGGAGCTTGATAACTACCACGCCCCTTATCGCTCCTTTACGGCCGATGATGGCGACCTGGATTACTATTTCCGCTGGTCTCTACAGCTTCTAGACCTGGTGAAGAACCAGTTGGCCTTAACCGGGGGGATGGCATTTCCACCGCGCTGGTCGCTGGGCTATTCCGGGTCGACCATGGCCTATACCGATGCACCCGACGCTCAGGATCAGCTCATCGGCTTTTTGCGAAAGCTGGAGAACGAGGCCATCCCCTGCGACAGCTTTCATCTTTCTTCGGGTTACACCTCCATTGAAGATAAGCGTTATGTATTTCATTGGAATAACGACAAGGTGCCCAATCCAACCACATTGACGAAAGCCTTTAATGATTCCGGGGTGCGATTGATCGCCAACATCAAGCCCTGCTTGTTAAGGAACCACCCGCGCTACGCAGAAGTGGCAAACAATAAATTATTTATCCAAGACAGTGAATCTGACACGCCGGAGCTTTCAAGCTTCTGGGACGATGAAGGCTCTCATCTCGACTTCACCAACCCCGATACGCTCAGTTGGTGGAAAGAGAACGTCACTCAACAACTGCTGAACCTCGGCATCACTTCCACCTGGAATGATAACAACGAATTTGAAGTGTGGGATCATGGCGCTCGCTGCGTTGGTTTTGGTGAAGAGATCGAAGTGGGGCTGATACGGCCCTTGCATTCGCTGTTGATGGTTCATGCCTCTTGGGAAGCACAGTCTCAACACGCGCCTCAACATCGGCCCTATGTGGTGACCCGATCAGGCTGTGCTGGCCTACAACAGTTTGCCCAAACCTGGACGGGAGACAACAAAACCAGTTGGGAGAGCCTGCGTTGGAATATCCGCATGGGGCTGGGCCTGTCGCTTTCGGGAATCTACAACATTGGGCACGACGTAGGCGGGTTTGCGGGCCCCCAACCTGGGCCAGAGCTTTTACTCCGTTGGGTTCAGAACGGCATTTTTCACCCCCGGTTCTCCATTCACAGTTGGAACAACGATGGCTCTGTGACCGAGCCTTGGACGCACCCCAGCGTTACCGAAGGCATCCGTGCCGCTATCCAATTCCGTTACCGCTTGTTGCCATATTTTTATACCTGCCTTTGGCAGGCGGTCAACAACCATGAACCCATGCTACGGCCCACTTTTCTCGATCACGAGAATGACGCACAGACCTATGCAGACACCGACGATTTCCTTGTAGGTCGAGACCTACTCGTAGCGTCTGTAGTTGAGCAAGGCGCAGATAAGCGGCGCATCTATCTGCCCGACAACCATGCAGGATGGTGGGACTACTGGACAGGCCAACTGCATGCCCCTGGAACGTGGTTCGAGAAGCCGGTTTCATTGGCGGATATGCCGCTGTTTGTTAAGGCTGGATCAATATTGCCGCTTGCTAATGAAGCCATAAAAGCAACGCCGGAGGCGCAAGTTGGCCGAATGTTGGCACTGTTTCCACAGCCTGGATCGTTTTCCTGCACCTCACTGATTTACGATGATGACGGCGAGTCTAAAGATGGCCCGCACTGCATCACCACTCTGTTGCTTACCGGCGATGAGCATAGTTTGGAACTGCAAATCAGCCATGCTGGGGATATGCCTTTTCCTTTTTCACAACTCAATATAGTGCTACCAACAGGTGAAAATCGCCCCTTGAACTACGGTGGTCGCGTCATAGAGCATGGCGGGCTAATCACCGTGGGAGAAGCGTCGTGAGCAGCGATAACACATTACTTTGGCGCTTTTGCACGAGCCGCTATCGCTGAAATGGTAAACCAGAAGGCTTTTCTATGAATAATTACCTACACACTGATTTCTTGCTGGATACAGAAACAGCACGCCGCCTCTACCATGATGTAGCTGCGGACTTGCCGATTATTGACTACCACAACCATCTTCCGCCCGAAGAAGTGGCTCACAATCGCAGCTGGGACAACCTGGGCGATCTATGGCTGAGCCATGACCATTACAAGTGGCGTGTCATGCGCTGGGCGGGCGTCCCTGAATCTCACATTACCGGTAGCGCAACAGACAAAGAGAAGTTTCTGGCGTTTGCCCAGATTCTGCCTAAGGCAATTGGCAACCCCATGCACCACTGGAGTCACCTAGAACTGTGGCGCTACTTTGGTGATGAAGGCAAGTTGATCAACGGCGACAGCGCAGAGGACATTTGGCAAAGCACGCAAGCAATGCTGAGCCAGCCTGAGTTCCGCGCCCAGGGCTTGCTAAAAAAGATGAAGGTCGAACTCATTGGCACCACCGATGACCCGCTCGACAGCCTTGAGCACCACCAAGCATTTGCTGCCTCGCCACACAAAGGTGGGCTTTCCATGGTGCCTACCTTTCGCCCGGATCGCGCGCTGGCAATCGAAGGCGCAGGTTTCAATAACTACCTTGAAAAACTGGAGACCCTGACCGGACAACCCATCAGCACCTTCGAGCATCTGGTAAGCGCACTCACGGATCGCCTGGAGTACTTCATTGCCAACGGCTGCCGTGCCGCCGACCACGGTATTGGGCAGCTAGAACAGGCCGATGAGCTAAGTGCTAGCCAGCTTGATGCCATTCTGGAAAAAGGCCGCCAAGGCAAAGCCTTAGCGCCAAAGGAAGCAGAGAGCTTCCGTATGGCCGTATTGGTAGCACTTGGCCGTGGGTACGCGCGGGCTGATTTGGTGATGCAACTTCACATAGGGCCACTGCGTAATAACAGTACGCAAATATTAACGGCGGCGGGCAGCGACTCAGGTGCTGATTCCATTCAAGATAAGCCCATTGCCGAGCCGTTAAACAAATTGCTGAATCGCATGGATAGCACCAATGAGCTGCCGCGCACCATTCTTTATGCGCTGGATCCCAGTAAAAACCCCATCATCGTCACCACGGCGGGTAACTTCCAAAGTGGTGGTATAGCAGGCAAGGTACAGGCGGGGACTGCATGGTGGTTCAATGACCAACTGGACGGCATGGAAAACCAGATGAACCATCTGGCGCAAATGGGCCTGTTGTCTACCTTCACCGGCATGCTAACGGACAGCCGATCCTTTTTATCCTTTCCCCGACATGAGTATTTCAGAAGGCTGCTATGCCGTATCGTCGGGCGTTGGGTTTCCGAAGGGTTAGCGCCAAATGATCACAAACTGCTTGATGAGATCATTGCGGATATCGGTTACCACAACGCCCGCCGCTGGTTCACGGGGTAAAGGTCTAAGAAGATGCGTGTATCGATACGACCGTCGCGATAATAGAGAGCTATTTCAGCCAGCATTAAAGGCGAGATGAAAGGCGATGCCCGCCATCATCAAGCCAATCAGGCCATCGATAGTGCGCCACGCGATAGGTTTTGAAAGCCAAGGCGAGAGCGCGGCGCCACCCCAGGCCAGCAGGCTAAACCAGAGTATGGACGCGGTAGAGGCCCCCGCCACAAACACACCGGCGCTCTCCTGCTGAGCGCCAATGGCAGGTATCAGCAGCAGCGTATCCAGATACACCTGAGGATTAAGCACGGTGACGGCAAGGGTGGCCAAAATCACTTTGGTTAAACTACGCGCCTTGCCCGCTTCAGCGCTTAACCCCTGCCGCCCGCTAACGGCTCGGAACAACGCCTGCGCCGCCAGCCAGCTTAAAAACACCACGCCCACCCAGCGCATGACTTCCATAGCGCTGGGCATCGTCAGCAGGAAGGCGCTCACACCAAACATACCCGCCGTGAGCAGAATAATATCCGCGCTTATGCACAGCCCCGCCGACCACCAGTGATACTCGCGACGAATCGCCAGCCCCAGAATGTAGGCGTTCTGCGCCCCAATCGCCATGATAATCCCGCCGCACACCACCAGCCCGGTGATATAACTTTCCCACATTGCTTAGCTCCCAGTGTCAGAATATCGTCGTGTTGATTAATCTGGCACTAAGATAATGGGGAGCATGAATAAGCCAAAATCATCCTATTAATAGGGTATTATTTTTTCTTATAGAGAGACCATCTATATTGTTTAGAAATAACGCATAGTGAGTAAGAGGTTAGCGCCTACGAGCTAAGGCGCATCGCTAGCGCCTAATATCTCAACAAGAGATTCGGCAAAACGTAGTGCCGATGGCCAACCTCCCCAATGCCAATAATCTACGGCTAACGTGGTAGCGTCCTGGCTAGTTAAGGCGGGCCAGTGCTGCCATATGCCCTGCTCCAGCAAGGTTTGTTGCGTTCCTTCGACGGAGTAAGGGTTTTCCAGCATGATCACACAGCCTTCAAGGCCAAATAGCTGCTCGGCGGTGACGGTGGCAAACCCCCAGCGATTGACTTCACCCTCCCAGGCATTGTTGATACCCAGTTGCTCCAGCACTAATCCTTCCAGGCTGCCTGGGCCATATACCCTGGCGTGGCGCTCATCCATTAGGCTCACTAACACTACCGAGTGAGCGCTTCGTTCACTATGTTTGCGCTGTTCTGCCAACGCCTCAAATTGCGCTTCAATGTCTCTTAGGTAGTCGTCAGCATGGGCTTGGTCACCCGTTAGCTCGCCTAACTGCGTCGTTAAGTTATTAAGCCGTTGTTGTAGCGCAGGCGATGTCTCATAAACCACCCACTCTTTTAACGTTGCCAAACGGCTGAGTTGGGGGGTTAAGTTGGCATGAGCCGGTGGTGAGATCAGAATATGCGAAGGCGCAATGTCTTGTATCAACTCGAGATTAGGTAAGTGGCGGCTACCCAACTCCATAACGGTGGGCAGCGCTAGGGGATCGCGCCACCATACGCGATAACCTGAGAGACCGCCCACGGCTTGAGGCGGTGCTCCAAGGGCTTGCAATGTTTCAGCAATCGCATAGTCCAGTGTGACTACTGCCGTGTTAGAAGGCGCCTCTCCCTGCCCAAACAGCTGTGAGGAGACCGTCAGCAGCATGGCGGACAAAAGCCCGCACGTAGCCTTTTTCATGGGTGCGACATGTCTAGTTACCTTGGGGTAGCTCAATCAAACCCGTGTTAATAGCGGAAGGACAAGGTGCCCTGCACAGTACGGTCGGTGCCCCAGTAGCAGCGTGCGGCGTTGTTGCACTCCCCCACATACTGCTTATCGAATAGATTTTCCACGTTAAGACCTACCCGCCAGTTAGCATCCAAGGCGTAGCCTAGGGAAAGATCAGCCAGTGTCACTGCTTGGGTGGTCAGCGTATCGCCGTAGGCGAGGCTAGCGTCAGGGTAGGCGTTAGAACTCCCCAAATAGCGCACCCCTAATCCTACTTCAGCGCCCTGCATAACGCCTTCCAGGAACTCGTAGTTCGCCCACAGGGATGCTTTATGGCGGGGCACACCGGCTACTTGATTATCTTCATAACGGGGAAATGCCACATCCTCAACAATACGTGCATCGGTGTAGGTGTAAGCGACGGCGACACTGAGCGCTTCGTTAATATCGCTGACCAACTCTAACTCGACGCCATTGGAATCGGTACGCCCCACATTGCGGTAACCACCGATAGCGCTGTCGTAGTTAATGTCATTTTTCATCACGATATCGTAGGTCGAAAGCGTAATCGCGGTATCCGTGTCAGGGACGTCGTAGCGCAGGCCCAACTCATACTGGCGCCCAGTAATTGGCTCTAGCGGTTCGTTAGTGGTAACGGAGACTTGGCGCGCAGGCACAAAGGTAGTGGCATAATTCATATAGGGCGATAAGCCGGAATCAAATTGATACATTAAACCCGCTTGCCAGCTAAACTCCTCATCGTTCACAGAGAAGTCACTGCCGGGAGCAAGATAGCTATTATATTCTGTTTTAGCAGAGTCAAAGCGCCCGCCCACTTGGGCAATAAAGCCACCCATTTGGCTATGCAACTGGGAGTAAATGCCAGTTAACTCCTGCACATCCTCGCCATCTTCAGAACGCTGTAACGTTTGTGGCGGCGAACTCCACTGCGGGTTAAAGATATTGATCAGCTGTGGCGTGCTAAATCCCACGTCCTGAGTCTGAGAAAAAGAGGTTCGGTCATACCCAAACCCGGCTAGCCAGGTGTGCTCAACCACATCGTTACCAAATTTACCCACTATTCGGTTATCAATCGCCAGCGTTTTGCTATCGTTATCGCGATCACGCCCGTAAGCACCCACTACGTCATCATATCCATCGCCTGGGTAGCTCCACCATACTTCCTGACGGTTCACCTGGGAACGCAAATAGCGCGCATTTTGTTGGAAACGCCAGCTATCATTGAAAGCATGCTCATACTCGTAACCTAGCGACCAGACTTCACGATCAAAGGTGTCCCATTCAGGGTGACCTAGATTGGTACTACTGCTTAGCGTACCTGAAGGATGACCGAGTAGCGTACCCGCCGCAGGAAGGCCTAATTGCAACTCGCTATCATCTTTCTGGTACATACCCAACACCGTCAGACGGTCTTGATCACTCAACTCAAACGTCAACGAAGGGGCTATGTAGGTGCGATCATCATTTACGCTATCGATCTGGGTATCCGACTCACGGTGCAGGAATACAACACGCCCCTGTACCGACCCATCAGCGTTCAGCGGGCCAGAAACGTCGGTCGAGATTTGGCGGCGGTTATGGCTGCCATAACTAAGGTTTACTTCTCCCTCATGGTCAGCGGTAGGCCGCTTGCTTACTAGATTGACCAGCCCACCCGGTACGTTTTCACCGTAAAGCGCCGACGTTGGACCTTTGAATACCTCGACGCGCTCCAAACCATAGGGCTCAGCGGAAGTCGAATAAGCATTGGGTTGAACGCGCAGGCCATCGCGGTAGGTGCCGTAGCCGTAGTCGCGCTGGTTCATACCACGAATAAAGAAGATGTCCCCTGCCAGGCCGTCGCCCACAGGAAAATCACTCGACGAAATACCGGACACATAACTAAGAATATTGCTTAGCGTGCGCGGGTTCTGATCTTCAATACGCTCACGTGTGATTACCGACACCGTGCGCGGCGTATCCTCAAGGGCGATATCAGTTTTGGTAGCCGTTAAGCTGCGCTCTGCCCGATAGCCATAATCCGGCCCCACGGGGGAAGGGCTCAACCATTCTGCTTTCACTTGAAGCAGCGGCAACGCTTCGTTGCTAGCCCGCGCTTCCAGCCGGTAGCTACCATCGGCATTGCGCACTGGCGCAATGCCTGTGCCTACCAACAGCTGCTCTAAGCCCTCTTCTACTCCATAATTTCCCTGCAAACCAGGGCTTTGACGCCCCTCCCCAAGCTCGCCAGCGCCGCTGATAAAGACACCGGCCTCCGCAGCAAAGCGATTGATCACGCTGCCTACTGGGCCAGCAGCAATATCATAGTGGCGTGCTTGCTGCTGGGTGGACTGGGCCATGGCATGCTGCGATAGCTGCGGCACGGCTAATAGTCCGGCGGCGGCAAAATGAACCGCCAGCGCCAAGGCGCGGCGGTTAAGCGTCGGTTGGTGCTTGGCAGTAAGCGGTTGAGGTGCAGTGCGCTGTTGGAGCATGTCGGTTCCCCTTGCAGATACGTTTTAAGTGCTTATAAAGGGGAATCGAACCAGCGCGAAAAAGGGGAACCAGAAAAACCAATTTTTGCTCTTTTTATTCCTCGCTGGAGCTTGCTTCGCCTGCCTCTATTTTGATCCACCAGGGCATTACCCGGCGCACCTTCACCGGCAGCGTGGTCTCTACCATGTTCAGGGTGCGCTCTAGGTCATCGAGCGGGAAAGCGCCGAGCAGCGTGAGATCCGCCACCGACGGGTCGACCTCAAGGCGGCCACGGTGATGGCGGCTAAGCGCCGCGGCGAAGGTTTTAAGCGACATGCTCTCGGCCAGTAGAATCCCGTTGGCCCAGGCTTCCCGACGGCCTTCGGCGGGGGTGAGTTCCCCGATGCGGTCAGCGGCGTAGTGGGCCTGCTGCCCGGCAGTGACTACCTGCCGCTGGCTCGCATGCTGAGCATCGCCCAGGGTCTGGATGGCCACGGCACCGTCAAACACCGCCAGCAGTTCGCCTGATGGCTGCTCACCCACGCTAAAACGCGTGCCCAAGGGCGTTAGTCGCGCACTGCGGGTATCCAGGTAAAACGGTCTTTCGGTGTCTTTGCCGGTCTCTATCAGTATCTCGCCGGTCACCAACGCCAAACGGCGCTGCTCTTGGTCGTAATCGACATTCAGCGCCGAGGCGCTGCTCAGCCAAACCTGAGTGCCATCCTCCAGCACGATGTGAGTGATTTCGCCGGTGGCGGTGTGATAATCAGCGCCCCACTGCTGTACTAGTCGTGGCAGTGGTGGGCTTTGCCAGAGCGCTGCGGTGAGTACAGAGACCAGCGCAAGGCTTGCCAGACCACCCAACAGGTGACGCCGCCCCCGCCGCCGCTGGCGCGCCAGGCTAATCACGCTGTCAGCGGTTTGGCGTTCATCTTCGCCTAGATGCTCGGTGAAGCGGCGGCTTACGCCTTCCACTTGATGCCAAGCCCAGCGATGGATGTCGTTAGCATCCCGCCATGCCTGCCAGCGTTGACGCTCTGTTGCCGACAACTCCCCCGCTTGCCACTCAGCAAACCATTCAGCGGCCTCCGACAACGCGCGGCGCTTGGCGGCTTCATCGGCGCTAGCAGCAGAAACCATTTAGAGGCCCGCCTCGAAGCCCGCTTCGATCAACGCGCACTGCAGCGTGGCCTGGGCCATATATTTTTTGACCATGCGTTCGGAAACACCCAGCTCCTCAGCAATCTGCCGATAGGGTTTGCCGTGCAGTTGGGAGGCCAAAAAGGCGCTAGCGACTTTCTCGGGCAGCCGCGCCAGCATGCGGTCGATCTCGCACAGCGTCTCGATAACGATCTGCTGGTGTTCGGCAGAGGGCAAATGCACCTCGGCGCTGGCCGCCAGGGCTTGCTGCCAGGCGCGCTCGATATCCTGGCGGCGCCAATGATCCACGCACAACCCTTTGGCCATACGGCTGAGATAGGCTCGGGCACCTTCGAAACTATCCAGGTGGCGGGGCGTTTTCATCAATCGCACAAACGCATCCTGCGCCAGATCCGCCGCCGACTCACTGCACCCCAACCGCTGGCTGAGCAACTGCTGCAGCCAGGGTTGATGGTGGTGATACAGCTGGCCGAGGGAGTCTCGACAGCCGGTATGGTAAGCCACAGGATCGGCTGATCGGGGTGCCGCCGCCATATAAAAAGTGCCTCACTTCTACGAAAATGATTCTTATTCTTTTTCAATTCACAGACAGTGTCAATGCACAGTGCTCAACGAACCTCTCCACTTTTTGATATGGCACCCTGCAAAATACTACCCCTCAGCAGCGCCATCACCGTCACCGCCGCCATGCCTAGCGCCAGCGCCGTAAACATAGCCGGGTAGCCCAGCCGGTCTAGCAAAATACCAGCGAGCACAGGCACAGCCAAACGCGACAGGGTGAACAGACTGGCCTGTAGGCCGTAATCTAACGCCTGATACCCTGACCGGGCAAAGTGCATCATCAGGCCGAACATGACGCCCGAAAGCGCTCCCATGGCACAGGCCAACAGTCCTGCGCCCACCAGCCAAAGGCTATGCCCCGCAGCCATATAGCCCACTCCCCCCAGAGTCGCCAGGGCCAGCGTTGCCAAAGCGGCTAACAGCGGTAAGGCTCGGCCAAGCCCAACACTCCGTGCCAGGCGCTGTCCCGCTAGACTCGCCAGGGCGCCCGCTATGCCACCACCAACCCCCACCCACCAGGCGACTTGTTCCATCGGCATCCCCAGGTCGAGCAATAGCGGTTTTAGATAGACCCAGCCAGCGCCAACGAAGGGAAAGAGTAACATCAGCAGGGCGATCCAAAGGCCTGCGGCTGGCTGACGGACAAAGCCCATTGCCCCCTTATGGCTCACAGGTTGAACCGCCTCCGCTGCCGAGACATACCGTTGCCTGCCAGCCTCTGGCGGTACCGATATCCAGCGTAATAGGAGTCCTCCCACGGCTAATAGCAACGCCATCAGTACGAAGGGCACGGCTCCCCCTGAACGCTCGTGCACGACCAGTAATAGGCCGCCGCCCACCACCGCGGCCAGAAACAGCGCCGCCGAACGAATTCCTCCGGCGCGTAGTCGCTCTTCGGCGGGCAGGCAGCGAATCGCCAGCGCGTTCACGGGCACATCAGCCCAAGTCGCCAACCAACTGATCAGCAGCACCCAGCCATAGAAACGCGGCGGCTGCGCCAGGGGGAAGTCGTACGCTAACCCTAGCAACGCCAAGCCCAACAGCAATCCGAGCAGACCAGCCCAGGCGCGATAGCCACCGCCACCCAGGCGGCAGCGCTCAACGGGAACCGCCATCACCAGTTTAAGCACCGCTGGCAGGCCCGCCAGTTGCAGTAGGCCAATCTGGGTACCGCTCCAGCCCTGCTCGCGCAGCACCAGCGGCATTCCCAACAGCAGATAGATACTGGGCAATGCCAGGGCGAAGTGGAGCCAGCCGAATGCCAGTTGCCGGGCGGTCAGAGAGCGCATCATTTCGCCCTCCTACGCGCGACCAGAGCCGTGGCAGGCGCCATGGGAAGTGCAATCGGCTGCGCCTCACACACCTCAAAACCCTGCGCCAGCAATGCCTGACGCAGCTCACCGGCCTGGGTCACCCGACGCCCCTGCCACAGCAGCGGCAGGTAATAGGACAGCATCCGGCGGGCCGCCTCGGGTTCTTCGGGAATTTCAGCGTGCACACAGATCAACTCGCCGCCGGGCTTTAGTGCGGCATGCAGTTTGGCTAGGCAGGCCGAAAGCTCGGGCACAAAATGCAGTACCGAGGAGCACCAAATCAGATCGTACCCTGTGCCGATATCATCCCTCGCCAGATCGCCGCCCCGCGCTTCGAGACGCGATGCCAAACCAGCCTCGGCGATGTGTTGCGCGGCGACATCGGCGGCTTCGGGCAGTTCAAAGACCACGCCGTGCATATGTGGAAACGCCTTCGCCAGGGCGACGGCGACCAGCCCCGGGCCACCGCCTAGATCCAGCAGCCGCCAGGCTGATTCAGTCGCCCTCCGTTGTGCCACCAATTCACAGGCAGCAGGCGCCGTTACCGCCGCCTGCTCGCGTGCCAGATGGCCGCGCGCTGCCACGGCCCAGCGCTCACCGTTAGCCAGCGGTGCTGGCCGGCTTTGTCCGCGCAGGCCATCGGCTAGCCCGGCACCGAAATCACGCAGTGAAACAAGTCGAAAGCACCAGGCATCACCACAGTCTAACGCTGAGGAAGACGCCAGATAGCGCCGCGCCACCTCGCTGCTGGTGTAGTGCCACTCCCCCTTCGCATCACAGCTTCGGTCGAGCAGTTGCATGCTCCATAACAGCGTCAACCAGTGGCGCGTGGCTTCGGGCTGCCATGCGTGCATTTGTGCCAGGGCCTCGGGGGTGCAGGGCGACGCCAGCGTCTCAAATAGATCCTCTGCTAAGGCAAGCTGTAGGGCCTCGGCCTGTACAGCGGCCAGCGATAGATCCCAATAGGGCTGCAGCGCATGGGGAAGCGCATCCGCGGGCCGGCTCATAACGATACCCCCACACGCAAGCCAATCTCACGGGGCGGGCTGTACTCCCGTATCGTGCCGTTGAGCAGGCCCACTGCATCGTATTGTCGGTCAGTGGCGTTGTTCACATAGACCCCCAGTTGCCATGGCCCCTGTTGATAGCCGCCAGCCAGATCGAGCAGGGCATGACCGGGGCGGCTAAAGCGGTTGGCCGCATCCAGGTAGGTCTTACTCATGCCACTCAGGTTGGCCTGGGCATACCAGCCCTGGGGTGAGTCGTAGCGCAGCCCCAACCGACCGCTGATATCGGGCGCAAAGGGGTTGTGGTTACCGGCGTGGTCACCGCTCAGGTCGTTGAACTCGCGAAACCGGGTACGATTGAGGGCCAGGCCCGCCTGGAGCGTCCAATGTCCGCCCAGCAGGTAGTCAATATCCAGCTCTACGCCCTGGGAACGCGCCGCGGCAGCATTGGTGATCTGCACACTACCGGGCTGAATAACTTGCTGGACTTGCATGTCGTCAATGGTCACCCAGTAGCTGGCTAGCCCATAGCGCAGCCGTTGCGAAAGCGCTGTTCCCTTGATACCCAGCTCGTAGGAAGTCACTTGCTCAGGTTCGTAGCCGGGATAGTCACTCTGAGCAGAGAAGGCGTTGAAACCGCCGGTGCGAAACCCTTCGGCATAGCGGGCATACAGCCAGTCGTCGTCACCCAAGCGGTACTGCAGGGCCAACTGCGAGGTAACATCACCCCAGCGCTCGCTGCGCTGCCCGGATCCCCGGGGCGTCAACGCCACCCGGCTCTGCTCTAAGCGCAGGCCTGGTGTTAGGCGCCAACGCTCGCCCAGCGGCAACGTCCACTGCCCGAACAGCGCGAGGTTCTCAGCCTCCAGCGTCGCCTCACTGCGCTGGGTGCCCATCGGGTTGCGTTGCTCGAACTGCAGTTGATGATCATCACGGTCACCGTACAGGCCCAGCACCCAACTGCTCTGCCCCTCATCACCCTGACGCTCCAGACGCAGTTCCTGGGAGAAGGTGGTCAAACGCTGGTCGCGCCCGACGGCAAAGCGCTGAGCTGGCGTTAAATCGGTATCCTGGGTGACGCGATCACGAATCTCGCGCCGCGCTGTGATGGATCGCAGCGTCAAATCAGGCGCTAAGGCATGACGCGCATCCAGGGAAATATCCCGTCCGCTTGAGCGGTTACTACCGGGATGAGGGGAGTCAATGCGACGCGTATCGTGACCGTTTGACCCGACAGGCCCCCAGGGAGCCGCACCGTCGCGGTAGTGTAACTGCCCATAGCGCAGGGTAACGTCCGTCTCCGCTGTCGGCATCCAGAGTAGACGTAGCCGCCCGCTCTTGCGCTTGCGGTCATCTGCCTCACCCGCACGCGCCAGGTTATCCACGAAGCCATCCTGCTGGCGCCACTCCCCACTGACCCCCAAATAGAGCTGCTCGGGCACGAGTGCCTGAGCGGCATCGAGGCGTAGCGCGTTCAGGTCGCGGCTACCCAACGTCGTCGCCAGTTCGGCATAAGGGCCTGCATCCGGCTGACGAGTATGCAGGCTGACCACGCCTGCCTCGGCGTTGCGACCATAGAGCGTCGACTGGGGCCCGCGCAGCACCTCAACCCGTTCCACGCCCTGCAGGTTGTGATCGAACCCCTGGCCGGCCACGACTGGCACCCCATCCACCAGCATGAGTACTGATGAGGAGAAAGCGGTAGCACCTGAGGTTAGCCCCCGCATTACCGGCAGCGCGGTACCCGACTGGCCAAAGGGCTGAAAACTCAACCCAGGTGCGTAGCGCGCCAAGTCGCCAATATTGGCAGCACCGGCATCCGCCAGCGTCTCGCCAGAGATGACCACCAGGCTCGCCGGCACCTCTTGCTCAGCCTGCGCGACCTTGTTAGCCATTACCTTCACCACGGGTAGTGCTTCCCCTTGAGCGATGCTGCCCACGCCGCATCCCCCCAGCAGAAGCACCACCGCTGCATTTCTTTTTAACCCCTTGCTCTGCATCGCCCACCCCCTTAGCGCTGTTTCTGGCTCCCGACTAGCGCGGGAACATTCAAGGGAGTAGGCTAGCTATAAACGATAGCAATTATCATACTCATTCATATGCAAACCAATTCACTTCTTATGCGTAGCGACGCTTCACCTCCCATTAGCGACTCTCTGCAAGGTTCTCAATGCTGCGTGCTGGATGATGGCCTCTCGGTAGTGTTAACCCGCTACCGTGCTAAACAAGCGCTCGTCGAAGAGAGCCGCACACCCCATACGGGCGCAGGCGTGATTGTGACCTTTGGTCTACAAGGCCGCTCTGATTACCGAGAGCGCTGGGGGCCGCGCATCGATTTCGGTCACGGTCACACCACGGTAACCACCTTTGACCACAGCCAGGGGGAGCGCCATATACCGGAAGGGGAAACAGTGCTTCAGTTACGCCTTGTCGCCAGTACTGGCTGGCTAGCGCGCTACCTGGGCGAGCGATATCAAGCAGCACTCCCTGCCTCTGGGGGTATTCGACCGCTGGCTTTTCAGCCTACGTCGCCGGTCAGCCGGGCACATCTGCAGGCGCTCCAGGTATGCCTCCAAACAGGCAGCGCTCGGCTCCAGCAACACATTCACGCCTTGAGCTTATTGGGGGAACAACTCGAGACGCTGCTGCCGGAACCCAGCCCTACACGGAACATCGCCAGCGCAGACGCCGAGCGCATCGTCCAGGCCCGTGAGATCCTTCTCAGCGAACTGGATCGCCCCTTGACCCTGACCTATCTAGGAGCACGGGTGGGGCTAGGAGAGCAGAAGCTTAAGCAGGGATTTCGTCGCATGTTTGGCACAACGCCTCAACACTTTCTTCATCAACAGCGCATGCGCCACGCCCATACGCTGCTGGAGAGCGGTCAACAGGTCGCGCAGGCCGCCTACGCCACGGGCTATCAGCACCCAAGTAACTTCAGCGCAGCCTTCACGCGCTTCTTCGGTTATGCCCCTAAAGCCATCAAACAGCGCAAAAGGTTATAAAAAGTATTGCGAGTACTGATGCAGCTGTACGAGCGAGTTCTGGGGGAATTGCACACTGTCGCGCGACACACTACAATAAATAAAAACCAGTTGGGATTATCACTGATGGGAGAAGAAACAATGGCCATGTATAACCCCTCACATCCGGGTCGCATTATCCGGCAACGTCTGATTGAGGATGAAGACGGCCACAAGATTGGCAGCGTGGCATCGGTCGCTGAACAACTCGGCTGCCACCGTAACACCCTGAACCGGGTAATTAACGGCAGCGCCTCCGTCACACCTGAAATGGCATTGGCTCTAGAAAAATTGCATGCCGGAAGCGCCGAATTCTGGCTATCCATGCAGACCAATTATGACCTCTTTCAGCTTCGCCATAATCAGGGCGCGGCTTAGCTGAGCGATACCGCGCAACCAGCTAGTACCAATCTTCAACCGCTAGCTTTTTAATGCGTTTAAATTCCCCAGTATTGTGGGTGACTAATGTACCTTGGTTGGCGAGCGCGGTACCGGCGATCAGCGTATCGTAGGGGCCGATAGGGGTTCCCTGCTTTTCCAGGGTTGCGCGAATTTGCGCTGAGGCTTTGGCTTCGGGTGTGGAAAACTCAAGAATCTGTACAGTGTCGATCAGTTTGTCGAGCTGCATCATTCTCTTTTGGGGAGCAGCCGATTTTGCAATACCCAGCTCCAGCTCGTACAACACAATCGCAGGTATGCCAACATCGCCAGGCTTTTTTGACAAGAGGTTATCGGCGACACTGCCCATGCCTTTGAAAAAGTAGATGAGCGTATTGGTGTCAAGCACATACATCAAAGTGGTTCCCGCTGATGATCGGTGCCGGCTCCTGCCCGAATCTCCTCCAGGGACGGAAACTCATCCCAAGCCCCAGCCAGTTCGACCACCGCCTGTGGCCACTCATTGGCAACCTCATCTTTGATCAGATTAGTAATCCATTTGCTCTTGGAGACATTCATCGACTTGGCCGCCGCCGCCATTTTCTTCTCGGTATCATCATCGATATAAATCGTAACTTGGCCCATGACACACCTTTTACCAGCAAGTATATGTTGAAATATATGTCCCTGTGGTAAAAGCGTCAAGGCTGCTGGCGGTGCAAGTGCTGGCAACGGGGCCTTTCTCTAACTGGAAAACGGGACACTCCGCCATCACCAGGGCATGGCTTAGACAAGCGATATCACTCGCCATAACTAATCATTCCAAGCGACTCACATCAATGACTACCCATTCACCCTTGCCACCGCATCGCGGCTGGCGGCTTCCCGCTGTTCGCCGGTGAGTTCAACCAACTGCCCCTGGCGCATTTCCAGCAGCCGGTCGGCCTGGTCGAAGTAGTGGTCATCGTGGCTGATCACCACCAGCGTCTTGCCCAGTGCCCGCAACTGCGGCAAGAGCTCGCGGTAAAAGACTCGGCGGAACTGCGGGTCTTGGTCGGCGGCCCATTCGTCAAGCAGCAATAGGTCGCGCTGCTCCGCAACGGCTAGCAGCATCGCCAGACGCTTGCGCTGGCCCTGGGAGAGGTTGACGTTGGTGATGCGATCGCCGTCGAAGTCGAGCTTGCTATGCATGCCCAGCGCGGCAAGCCACTCCTCCACCAACGCCGGGTCGGGTGACTCACCCGCAGGGCCCATCAGACGATCAAACAAATGCAGGTCAGTGTATATGGCCGAGAAGTGCTGGCGATAGCGTGTCCAATCTTCCTCCTGCAGCGGCCTGCCATCGACGCGCACACCGCCGCTTTGAGGCTGGTAGAGCCCAGTCAGCAGCCTCGCCAAAGTCGATTTCCCGCTGCCGTTACCGCCGATCAGAAACACCACCTCGCCACGTTTCAAGGTCAGGTCGATAGGGCCGATGGCAAAACCCGCCCGAGATTCCTCATCCGGGTAGCGATAGCTGACCTGCTCAAGGGTTAGTTCCTGCCAGTCGTGGCGCAGCGCAGAGTGGCCGAACGCTTCGCGGTGCTCGGCCAAGTCTAAACTGCTGATCTTTTCGAACGCCACTCGGGCGTTAATCAGCGTCGGAAAGGCGCCAATGGCCTGCATAAGCGGCGCACGCAAAAACAGCAGCGTGAGTGAAAAAGTAGTGGCTACCTGCACCGATGCCCAGCCCAGGCCGTTGGCCAAAAAGAACGCGACGCCGATGGCGCCCAGCATCATGATGTTGAACCAGTTCACCGCGCTGAGATGGTAGGTATCACCAAGAATAAAATGACGCCGACAATCCTGTGCGTTAGGTGTATAGACATCGCGATACAGCCACTCGGCGCGGTCGCGATTGAGTGCCAGTTCCTTACGCCCCTCGATCACCGACTGGTAATCCGCGTAGAGACGATCCTGTATGTCGCGCAGTTTGGCCATATGCCCATAGACCCGGGCCACCAAACGCATGCCAATCAACACCGTCACGATCACCCAGAGCGCGGAGACACCCAGCATGGCAGGCGAAAGCCACGCCAGGTAAAGCGTGGCACCTATCGTCAGCACCCCGCCCTGCACCAGTTCCGGCAAGCGTATAAAAGCAACGGTCACTGAACTCACGTCGGAGGAGAGACTTGCCAGCAGCCGCGCACTGCCAATCTGCTCGGTGCGTTCGATATCGGTATCCAGAATTCGCTTGATCAACTGCCCCCGCAGCCGATAGACGAAATGGTGACCCAGCGTGGTCAGCGCCAATTGTGATGTCAGAGTAATGACCAGTAGCAACGCTATCAGCCCCAGGAACTCGGGCAGGATGCGCCAGGGGTCAGTGAAGGTGCCCAGCAGCCGTTGATTGATAAAGGCGATGACACCGATGCCCAGGCCAGCACTTGTGAGGCTAAGCAGTACCACTGCGACAAAAGGCCAACGATAATCACGCCATACAATCCTCAACAGCTCCATAAACAAGGCTCCTTTGGCGATTCGAAAGTTAGCTCCGGCGCTTGGCCGGCTTATTCTCAGGTTTTAGCGGGCAACCGCCACATAGCGGCTCACCGGGTAGCCGGTATTTGATACAGCATAGCCGCCGCACACGAGCAGGCGTCTCACCGCCCAGTTCTAGATAGCGCACCGGCTGGTAGAGCGGGTTGCGCCGCCCATCGGGCAGCGTCTTGGTATCGAGATAATCCAGCAGTGGATCACCCGCGCCGCTGAATTCCGGGAGCCGCGAACAGGTCTTCCCCACGAACTCCACATAGGCTCCAAGGTTGCTCCAAAACACTTTGGTAGAAAGCCCAGAAACCGCTGCAAGCGCCTCAATGAGTGGCGCACAGTGGTCGTCAAATAGCGTGCTAAAGCGGGCTTGGGGCGCTTGAGAGGACAGCGGAATGCCACCATGGGGCAACCAGATACGCCCGGTCTGGCCTTTATCACCAAGCGCCAGCCGTAGTTCGTTTATGCTCACCGGCAACGCGTAACCGAGGAGCAGATTGGCCACCAGCGTCGGAATCGAGACACTACTGAAATGATACTTCGACCAAATTGAAGCAACGGCTTTGCGGTCGGCATCTTCACCGTGGCTGCGGCCATAGCGCGCCAGTTGCTCACTCAGGAAGTCTCGATCCAGCAACGCAGAGGCTGCCAGCGTCGGTTCATCAGGCTGACCAAACGCTGGGGCTTTCAGGTTATCCAGTGGCGGCTGGCGGTACAGCGCTAACAGCGCCTCCGCAGGGTTCGCTGCTGCCCAAAGCTCCCTCGTTTTGATCGCCACGTTACTCATAGCCGCCGCAGCCCCCACATAAAGTAAGCGCCGCCAATCAGGGAGGCGACCAAGCCCGCTGGTATCTCATAGGGGAAAATAATCTGACGACCCACCCAGTCCGCCAGCACCATCAATAGCATGCCGATCAATGCAGCCCCCAGCAGATGCTGACCCGCCCGGGAGAAGCCGACCAAGCGCGCCATATGCGGCGCCAGCAGGCCAATAAACGAAAGCGGCCCCACCACCAGGGTGGCGCAGGCGGTTAACAAGGCCACCAACAGCAGCAACGCCAAACGGGCACGGTTGAGGGTTACCCCAAGCGCCTTGGCCGTCGGTGCGCCTAACGGCAAGATATCCAGCCAGCGGGTGAAGGGCAGCGTGATCAGCGCCAGCACGGCAGCAATCCCCCCTACCACCACCGCATTGGTGATATCCACGTAGTAGGTGGAGCCCGCCAGCCAGGCAATCACCTGCTGGCCACGAGGATCGCCACCTGCCAGCATTACGCTGCGAACCGCATCAAATAACGCACTGACCGCCACCCCGGTGAGCAGCAAACGCTCGGGGAGGTAACCGCTCTTGCGGTTGATACCTACCAACACCAGCAGTGTTGCGAAAGCCCCCAGGGTACCCACGCCAATCAGCATCATATTGGTGGGCGCAGGCAGCAGAAAAATCCCCAGAATCAGCGCAATGGCACAGCCACCGCTGATACCCAGCACTTCGGGGCTAGCCATGGGGTTGGCGGAAAGGCGCTGAAGAATCGTCCCGGCAATCGCCAGCATCAATCCGCTGGCGGCGGCCGCCATCACCCGGGGCATGCGCCACTGCATGACATTCCAGTTATTGGGTGCCAGCCAGTACCAGCCGTCTACACCCTGGCCAAACAGCAAGCCGAGAACCGTTGCCCCCAGTAACGCGAGCAGTAATCCGGTGGCTAAACGTGAAGGCGCTGGGTTACGGCGGGCGAAAACACCCGCCCCTTTCGGCGGCTGGTCGCCCTGCAGTTTCAGGCGCGGAATCAGCCACATTAACAGCGGTGCCCCCAGGGCACCGGTAATCGCCCCGGTAGGAATAAAAGCTGCCACCATGCCACCGAACTGCTGCAGCAGCAGATCCGTGGTAGCCAGCAGCACGGCCCCTAATAGCGTCGACCAGATTAGCCGCGGCCCTAAGCGGCGCGCACCGGCCATGCGCACGATATTCGGCGCTGCCAAGCCGATAAAACCGATGATGCCCACCACGCTGACAATGCTGCCGGTAATAAATACTGCCAACCCCATCCCCGCAAAGCGTAGATAGGTCAGCGAGACTCCCAGGCTCTTGGCGCTGGCGTCGTCCAGCTCCAGCACCGCCAAGGGCCGTAGCAAAAACCACGCGGCCACGCAGCTAATCGCCAGCCGAGGCCAGAGGATTGCAACGCCGTCCCAACCGTTTTGCGCCAGCGAGCCCGCGCCCCAAATCAGTAGCCCGGAGAGCGCCTCGTGGTTGAACAGCAGTAGCGCGGTGGAGAGTGCCCCCAGGTACAGATTGACCACCAGGCCCGCCAGCACCACCACGATCGGCGCCAGCCCGCGCCGCCAGGAGAGCAGAAAAACTAAGCCAACTGCCAGCGCGCCTCCCAGCAAAGCCACCCATTCTCGCCCGGCCACAAGCAGCCCCGGCGCCAGCAAGGTGGCGGTCATCAGCGCCAAATTAGCGCCCGACGCCACACCTAGGGTGGTGGGCGATGCCAAGGGGTTGCGCAGAACCTGCTGCATAAGTACGCCCGCTAGCCCTAACCCCCCCCCGGCGAGCAGCGCAATCGAGAGGCGCGGCCACCACGCGTAATAAAGCAGCAGCTCGTCAACGTTTTCAAAAGAGGGCGCCACTAACGCCTGCAATCCCAGAGTAAAACCACCCTGCCCCTGCAGGCCCACCCAAAACAGCACAACCATCGGCAGGCTCAACAACAGGCAGGCTTTTGCAGGCGACATTCCGCCCACTCGTTGGGCAACTTGCGAGGCGCCTAGCATAGTGGGCACCTGAACACCGAACAGCTCGCCACGCGGGGCGTAATAGGCAACAGCGTCATTGTCTTAGCCTTCAATGGTTTTGGAGGTTAATGATTAAATTATTGACAACGATTCTAAATGATAATAATTAGCACTACAATTGACTCCTTGATTTATGCAGACGTATAAGGAGACCCACACCATGGCAGCCAAACCGAGCTACCAGCTTTTCGATATCACCCTAGCCCGGCGCACCCAAGTCAGCGCCTCATTAGTCAGGTTCACCTTTACTGGCCCGGAAGTCAGCCAAATGGCGACCTACGCACCGGATCAGCGCGTCAAGCTATTCTTTCCCGAAGGCGGTGGCAGTCTCGACCCGCTGTTTGAAATTGCCAAGCTGGAAGAACACGACTGGTACGGCGCCTACCGCGCACTGCCGGATGCGCAGCGCCCCTCTGCGCGCACCTACACCATCCGTGCCCTGCGCCCAGAGCAGGCTGAGGTGGATGTAGAATTCGTGCTCCATGGTGACAATGGCCCCGCCTCACGCTGGGTAATGCACGCCCGCCCCGGCGACCGGCTAGCCATGACAGCCCCCGACGCTAACGCGGAAGGCCCAAAGTTGGGCTACGAGTGGAAGCCGCCCCAAGGCGTACGCCGTATTCTGATCATCGCCGATGAAACCGCCCTCCCCGCTGCCGCCGGCATTCTGGAAACCCTTGATGACCTACCGCTCAAACCCAAGGTCGAAGCGCTATTCGAAGTGCCTCGTGGCGACGACGTTCAGCCTCTGCCCCAGGCCGCCAAGCTGCGCTGGCTGGCACGTGACGCTGAGTCCGGCTGCCAACATGGTGAGCTGCTAATGAGAGCAGTACGCGATATTGATTTACATAGGGAAATTCAAGCGCTAGGCGGCACGCCTGCTAACACCACTACCAGCGCCACTACCGGCGCCACGACCGACGACGAAAGCAACGATGAGGATGGCCCACTCTGGGAACCCGCCACCCTGGATGACAGTGCGCCCTTCTACGCCTGGATCGCCGCTGAAACCAAGGTCGCCATGAAACTGCGCCGCTACTTAGTCAACGAGTGCGGGCTACCCAAGCAGTACGTTACCAGCATGGGCTACTGGCGCCAGGGCAAGGCCAATGGTTAAAGGAACGGCAAACAACACGGCGTTAAACAGTGATATCACAAGCAAGCCAGCTCAAACGCCTATTGGCTGGCGAGACAGCCCCAACTGCTATGGGCGGGTCAGCCGTGTACTGCACTGGTTGACCGCCGCGCTGGTCACGCTGCAATTTTCCGTGTTGCTGGCCTGGAGAGGAATGGGCGAAAACGCTATCACGCTGTTCTTGGCGAGCATCGGGCCTCACGGCTCATTAGGATTTATGATTCTGATCGTGACGCTGGCTCGCCTTGGCTGGGCATGGATAAATCGCAAACAACGCCCGCCCCACACGCCAGGGCTAGGTGGGCGCTTGGCGCGCTTTGTCCATATCACCTTTTATGGGCTACTAATGTGGTTGCCCGCTTTCGCTATTTTGCGCCAGTACGGCCGCGGCGGGGCGCTACGCTTTTATGGCATGGAGCTGCTGCCCGAAGCGGAACGCGACATCACCTGGATGATCGCCCCAGCCGAGCTCCTTCACGGCCCGCTCTCGTGGCTGCTATGTGGATTAGTCATCGGCCACATAGCAATGGCACTGGTTCACCATTTCTGGTTCAAGGACAAGGTATTGGCGCGGATGGTGGGGGGAAGTGGCAGGTAAAGGTCTGGATTAGGATTCTTAGGTTATGCAGTTGTAAACGATAGGAGACCTCATGGCTAACCACTACGACACTGGCTATAAAGAACTCTTCAGTTACCCTGAGTTTGTCCAACAGCTCATTGAAGGCTTTACACCCCCAGGCATTGCCGAGCTGATGGATTTCAAAACGTTGCAGCTACATAGCGGCAATTACATTACCCCGCTGTTTGAAGAAAAATTTGAAGACTTGGTCTGGTCAGTGCAAGTAAATTGGCAGGGCGCTACCCAAGAAGTCTATCTTTACCTGCTGCTCGAGTTTCAATCCACAATCGATCACACCATGCCGATTCGGCTCATGCACTACGTCGCCTGCTTCTACGATCACTTATTAAAAAATAGCGCCACCACCGCCAGTCAAGGGCTTCCGCCGGTGTTTCCCATCGTGCTGTATAATGGCTCGCGACGCTGGCAGGCCAAACAAGATATTTACGACATGGTGCAGCCCGAGCCTCCTGCTTTCTTACAGTCCTACCAGCCACATTTACGCTATTATTTAATCGACGAAGGCGCCTACACTGATGAGGAACTCGCTCAGCGTCATAGTGCTCTAAGCGGTGTATTCGAAATTGAAAAGGCATCACTTGACCACACTTCACTCCAGCTGGCAGTAGATAGGATCGTCAGCATTATCAAGAACGATCCAAATAAGGAGAGAATTGACAAGATCCTGACTCGCTGGCTAAAACGCCACCTGCAGCGGCTGAGTACCAATATCAACCTGGATCAGTTACATAGCTTAGTGGAGGACAGAGATATGTTGGCAGAAAACTTAGAAAACTGGCGCCAAAAAGAACGGCAGGAAGGGCGGCAAGAGGGACGGCAAGAGGGACGTTTGGAAGAAGCCCGCGATATGGTACGCACACAACTCACCTTTAAATTTGGTGAGATGCCCGAGTGGGTGGAAACGGCACTTGCACAAGCCGACCATGATCAGTTGAAGGACTGGATGCGAGAGGTGTTATTCGCCACTAGCCTGGACGATATGTTTAAGCGCTGATAGCCATGAAAAAAGAGCACCCCGACGCAGACGGTGGCTCTAATACTGCCCTCCTTGATCCATCGCAGGGCCGAAGCAAATGGGACATGCCCTTTAGCTTGCCTTCACCCTATTGCGTGAAGAGGAGTGACCTGAGCGCGTGGACGCTGTGACGCTTGCCATAGCTCATACTTGAGCTGCATTTCCAGCCACATTTCGGCGCTGGTACCCAATGCCTGCTCAAGCCTCAGTGCCATGTCGGCAGAAATACCGGCATTACCGTTCAGAATCCGCAATAGCGCAGTACGCGTCATGCCAGTGGATAGGCAGGCTCACGAAACTCCGCCGCTTTGGCGTTGCTCCGCGTCGGCGATGATCGCATCAACCTTGGTCATAAGGCATTCCTTGGCCCGGGTTGTCGATGCTGCTCTGAACTTTGGCCTTGAGCCAACGATCATAGCTATCGGCTTGTTCCTGCGTCTCGAATTCCGAAACGATAGGATCTAGCTGGGTATTCATGATCATCTCTCCTCGGTTACCTGTACAGTTTAATCGATACTCCCTATTTTGACATCTTCCTCTGAAGCTCCCACCTCCGCGCCAATCGACTGCTCGTCAGTCGTTTGCCCAGCAGTCAACAGCTTACCGCTCTCTAGCCGCACCAATCGATCTGCGAGGTGGAAATAGCGGTCATCGTGGGTGATGACCAGCACCGCTTTACCCATGCGTTTTAGCTCGGGCAACACCTCGCAGTAAAACACCTCTTTGAATAACGGATCCTGATCCGCCGCCCACTCGTCAAACACCAAGAAGGGCCGATCCTCAAGGTAGGACACCACCAGCGCCAGACGCTTACGCTGGCCCTGGGAGAGTGCTTGGGTGGTGAACGCACCGTTTTCAACCCGCACCTTGTGCTGCAGGTGCAACTTGGCCAGCAGGCGATTACCCTCCTCGTCCAGGCCATCACGCGGTGCCTCTAACAGGCGCTCAAAGAGATGGAAGTCTGAGAACACCACCGAGAAGAGCTGCCGGTAGGCATCCCAGCCATCCGCTTCGACCCGCTCTCCATTGAGCAATACCTCGCCACCTTCCGGCGGGTAAAGCCCCACCACTACTTTGGCCAGCGTGGTCTTACCGCTACCGTTGCCCCCCACCAGAAACACCACTTCCCCCGGCGTAAAGCTCAGATTAATCGGCCCCAACTCAAAGAAGTCATCGCTCTGCTCGTGGTAGTACTGATGGGTGACATCGCGCAACTCAAGACGCTGCAAAGCAGGCACCTGAGGTGACGCTTGCCTCTTCTGCCCCTGGGGCATCTCTCGTGTAATGTCATCAATTCGACTAGCAGCTACCCGCGCCATATTGATCCGCGGGATATTGATCAGCAAGCCTTCAAGGGGGGTCACCATAAATACAAACACCAGGGCAAAACCGGTCATTACCTGGGTTTGATTAGGCCCATCGCCCGCCAACACAAACAGCACCAGACCGATAAAGGCGTACATCAGGAACTGCCCCCAACTGGTCGAGATCACGAACAGCGACATGCCATAGGTGCGCAGCCGCCGCACGCCTTCAACCGACTCCCCCAGTATCTGATCCATAAAGACCCGGCTCTTGCGCTGGTGTAGGCGTAGCTCTTTTGCACCATCGGTCAGCGCGCGGAAATGACCAAACAATCGATCCTGCTCTGACGAGGCATCCTGGAGGTAGTGAATAGCGCGTAAGTGCACCAGATGGTAGCCGACAGCGCCCAGCCCAATCACCCCCAGTGCAAACAAAAACACCTGCCATGAAAGCATTGCCAGATAGCCCAAGCACCCCACCACGATGACCGTATTGGTCAAAATCACCGGCAAGCTAACGAACAGTACCGCCACGTTGTTGCTGTGCTCGGTGAGCGCCGACTGGATCCGTGCACTGCCCACACGCTCGAACCGAGCAAAGGGGGTCTCGGCCACGCACTGGGCGACAAAACTGCGTAACTCGGCCAGAGCACGCTGCCCCAGCCGCTCAAACAGCGCCGTCGACACCATCCGACAGACCATTAGGGCCACAGCAATCCCCGCGAAGCCCCAAGCCGCATTGGCACGGCTGGCGGCATCGCTGTTTAACGCCGCATTGATTTGGGCAATCAGCAGCACGCTGAAAAGCCCCGAGAAAATACTGGCCAGCGCAGCGGCGGTCATCAACCCGCGGGTTCGACGAATCAGATAGGAAAGCACATTCACCTCATTGGAAAGCGATTGGAAAAAAGCTATTGGAAAGCGGCATCTACCCATAAGACGAACCAGCGCCACAAAAAGTTAGCCATCTTTTATGTAAACATGCCTCATTCTCATTCGTCTTTAGGTAGAGAAGTCAGTACGCCGCCCCTCGGTGGGGGTGATTTTTTATTGCTGTTTTTTGATTCTTTTTTTCGATAGGAGCTTAGCGGTGTCCAGTTCTGTCCAGGCACAACCACAGGTACACGTACCCTCTGAAAGCTACGCGGTGGCCCCGCTGCTCTCACGCCCAGAGGGGTGCACCTATCAAGTTTCCTATGAGGTAACCACGCAGACACTTTATGTGGAAGGACATCAAGAGCGTCTTGAGTGGTTGCTAGTAGACGATAACAGCACCTTGATGCTGCAGTGGTCACAGCGTTCAGCACCACCTTTCCCGGCATTGCTTGCCGCTATCGAAGGGGCTTTTGCCTTTTACCCGGCCAGTGTTGCGCTACGCCTTCAGCTACCTAGTGTTTTGCACGCCAACCTGTGTGCCGCCGGCATCGCGGTTCAAGAAAGCCATGGGGAGCTCTGGGTCTATGCCGAGTTAATTTGGCAGTTACCCACACTTTGGCTTAACTCGCCACCCACGCGCCCTTACCCGCAGCAGCCCATATTGGAGAATGGAAAACGACACCCACGCCGCCCGCCGCGCCCCAGTGGCACGGTCTATCAGCGTCATATTGCCTGGCTGGATGCCACCTTAAGCTTTCGAGTGCTTGACCTGGAACTTGATCTGGAGCGCTTCAACCGCTGGATGAACGACCCGGTCGTCGCCCATTTCTGGGAAGAGCGGGGTGATTTGGAACAGCATCGCGAGCGGCTAGAAAGCACGCTCCAGAACCCCAGCGTTGTGCCATTGATCGGCTGTATCGACGGTGAGCCCTTCGGTTATTTCGAGACCTACTGGGCCAAGGAGGATCGCATCGGCGCTTATTACGATGCCGGTGACTTTGATCGCGGCTGGCACGTACTGATCGGCGAAGCCGCTTTTTGCGGGCGGCCCTATGTCGCTGCCTGGATGCCCTCCATCTCGCACTACCTGTTTCTGGATGATTGCCGCACCCAACGCCTAGTGATTGAGCCCCGCGTGGATAACACCAAGATGCTGCGCAACCTTGCCCAGTGCGGTTATGCCCATGTTAAGGCGTTCGATTTCCCCCATAAGCGGGCCATGCTCAGCATGCAGCTACGCGAACACTTTTTTAACGAGCGCAGTTGGATTCTGCTGCCTCCGCACCCTGGGTCAGCGCCACGACCCGACCCACGCTTCACCCCATAAACACGTCAGCCACGAGGACTCTTATGCATATTCACGACTTGATCGGCATCGGCTTCGGCCCCTCCAACATTGCCCTGGCCATTGCGCTCGACGAACAGCGCCAGGCAGGGCAAGCACGGGATGCCTTGTTTATTGAGCGTCAACCCTGCTTTGCCTGGCACCCGCATATGCTGCTGGAAAACGCCCATATGCAGATCTCTTTTCTCAAAGATCTGGTCACGCCGCGTAACCCAGGGAGTCGTTTCAGCTTTCTCAATTACCTCCACAGCAAAGGCCGCCTGCAGGACTTTATCAACCTGCAGACCTTCTTCCCCAGCCGCCATGAGTTCAATGACTACCTAAGCTGGACGGCCAGCCACTTTGAACACCAGTGCACCTATGGAGAGGATGTGTTTGAAGTACTGCCCGAAACGGATAACGACGAGATCGCCTACCTCCGTGTTCGTTCACGAGATGAAAGTGGCGCGGTGCAGGAAAGACTCACCCGCTCACTGGTGATCAGCGTGGGCGGCGCGCCCAATGTGCCTGAATGCTTCGCCGGGCTAAAAGACGACCCGCGGGTCTTCCACTCCAGCCACTATCTGAGAGAGCTGGCGAAGCAAGATGCCCCCAAACGCATCGCCGTTATCGGTGCGGGCCAGAGCGCCGCTGAGATATTCCTGGATCTGCACGGCCGCGAAGGCATTCAGGTGGATCTTATTAGCCGGGCATGGGCCTTTAAACCCTCGGACGATAGCCCTTTTGTTAACGAAATCTTCAACCCCGAATACACCGACTACGTGTTCAACAACCCCACTGGCCAGCGGGAAGCGCTGCTACAGGAGTACAAAAGCACTAACTACTCAGCCCCTGACTTGGCGCTGATTCAGGAAATTTACGATGTGTTCTACCAGCAAAAAGTAACCGGCCAGGCCCGCCACCGCTTCCTCCGCCGCCATGAGGTGATCGGCAGCCAAGCAGGCCCTGAAGGCGTTGAGCTAAATGTGCATGATTTGGAGAGCGGCCATACAGAGTCCACCCGCTACGACGCAGTGGTATTAGCCACCGGCTATGTACGCGATACCCATAAACAGCTGCTGGCCCCCGCTGCGGACTACCTGCCTGATTTTGCCGTCAATCGCCACTATCAGCTCTACACCAAGCCTGAGTTCAAACCGGCTATTTTCCTGCAAGGCAGTTGCGAACCCACCCATGGTTTAAGCGACACCCTCCTGTCGATTTTGGCAGCAAGGACAAGTGAGATTTGTGATGCACTAGATCAGACAACTGCCTTATATGCCCCTTCTCCCTGTAAGCAGGAGGTTACTATTTCCTAGTTTTCATCAACTCTCTTTCATAAATCATACCAGTGGTCAGGCCACTTCTTGACCACTGGGCATCGCAACTAGATGCTGTTCTTGAATACCGTTTCGGTTGAAGCACAGGCACTAAGTCAGCATGACTGATGAGCCTTAAAACTAACATCTACTATTCGAAAACATGGATAAAACATGTCTAAACTCAAACTAGCTTATATCCTGTCACTGAGAAATGCTGCAGCCGATAAAGCGGGGCAACACATTGAGTATAAGGGGGAAAAGCAGTACATGATGTCACCCCTTGAACACCTAGTAACATTTCTCAATGAGACTCCGCTAGGCGATGCCTACTCTCTGGAAACAGTGATTTATGATGACGATGAAGGCTCAATAAAAGACCAAGAGAAACTCAAAGACTATGGTTTCTGTCGTCATCCTGGAAAGCCATGGATATTGCCACAAGAACTCTTTGTGAAGGGACGCCACATTGACGACCTATTTTGCTCTATACCATCCACTTACCGACGCTTACCAACCGACTCGCCCGATAGACTCCCTGCGAAATCGACTTTTGAAAAAAGCTTGCTAGAAAAGTTAGTGGCCGTAGGAGCAGATGTCGTCGTTCTTGACGGACTATTAGTCATTCTAGACGAACTCATCCGCCCCCAGAGTCCTTTTTATCGCAAGATCGTCAATATCCATCCCGGTATTACGCGCCCAGACTCCCCCTATCAAAGACGGGGTGCCTCGGCAACACTTGATGCACTGTACGGGGCTCAAGGAAAAAAAGTTATCAATTGGCAGACAATGGAGACCGAAAGCGTTCCTGCTATCAACAAGACTGGCGCCTCACTCCATTATGTAGACAGTGGAATTGATTCTGGCGAAGTCATCTACGACCTATTGGAAACTCATATCGAACCAGATGACTCCATCATTGAATTACGGTGGCGAAACTTCAATAAAAGCCTCTTTCCTACGCTTCACGAAGGGTTGGAAGCTCTAAAAAACGATATCACGGCTTCCTCAATATGCTGAATTAATTGAATAGCCGCAGCACTGAATCAGGCTTCGACACTTCGTGTTCCCATACCTGTGAGCGCGAAGTCATCGCACCATAATCTGAAGCCAATCCTCAATTTTTGGTTTGAATTCAGGGTTACCCTCTCCCGGATACTCACACGAAGTTGACATCAAGATACAGATACTCATAATACAAACAATAACAATTAACATTTACAAAAAATCCAAATGAATCTAATGCAAGGAGAACATTCGTGAACCAACCTTCTTTCCGCAAACGGTGGCTAACCACAGCTATTGCTGTTGCTGCCTGTAGTGCCCCGACGGCCGTGCTTGCTCAGGATGCTGAACAACGCGCCTCGTCAGGTAGTGGATCTTCTACCGAGCTACCTACACTGCAAGTGACAGAAAGTCGTATCTATGAAGAAGCCACAGGGCCAGTAGAGGGCTATGTAGCAACGCGCACCGCCACCGGCACAAAAACTGACACTCCCATTAATGAGGTGCCACAATCGATATCTGTGATTACCCGTGACGAGGTCGAAGCTCGGGGCGCACAATCAATCGGTGATGTCTTGAGCTATACGGCCGGTGTAGAAGGCCACGCTAATGGGCTGGATCCTCGACGTGATGTCATTTCCATACGCGGTTTTGGTGGAACAGAATACTTCTATCGTGATGGTTTAAGGCTCACAGGGTTTAGTAATCAGGGGAAAGTCGTCTCTGAACCTTATGGGCTAGAAAGAATAGAGGTACTTAGAGGCCCCGCGTCAGTTCTTTATGGGCAAGGCGGCCCTGGTGGGATAGTCAACTTAGTCAGCAAAAAACCCACAGAAACGCCTCAAGGCGAAGTGCGTGTGTCTGCTGGTAGCCACGATCATCATCAAGTCAATACTGATGTTAGTGGTTATCTGGATGAACAAGGAGAGCTTAAATATCGCTTCGCAGGACTTCTAAGAGAGGCGAACGCGGAGATTGACTACATGCAGAACGACCGCACTTATCTCGCCCCTAGTTTTTCTTGGACACCAAACGATAGAACGTCCCTTACGCTGCTAGCTGAGTATAAAAATATTGATACAATTGGCTCGTATATAGCGCTTCCCAGACTTGGGACATTAGACAACAACCCCAACAACGGTAAAATCCCCCGTTCACGGTATGTCGGTGAACCTGATACTGACAACTTCGAACAAGACTATTTTTCAGTGGCGAGCTTATTCGAACATAAGCTCAACGATACAGTAACCATTCGACAAAATACTCGTTATCGGGAACTAGAAACAGACATTACAAATACCTATGCTGGTCAAATAATGGACGACCTCCGAACGGTTCCACGCTTTGGCTTAGGTCGTAATGAAAAAATTGATGCAATTACAACTGATAACCAACTACAATTTGATATCGACACTCAAGGAGTTGACCATAAAATATTAGTTGGCGTAGACTGGCAAAGAGCCAATAACGACCTTACTTACTACTCAGTCCAAGGCTTTACACCGTTAGATATTTTTGATCCTGTTTATGGAACTAGCAGTCCAACGCAGGCGGTTTCAGCTAGAGCTTCACAAGAACTTGAGCAAACTGGTCTTTATATTCAGGATCAAATAAAAATGGATGATCGCTGGGCTCTGACGCTAGCTGGTCGCCATGACTGGAGCAGTCAAACTAATCGTGATCGGATCGAAAATACTGAAAACAAAGCGTCTGACAGCGAATTTACTTATAGAGCAGGGCTCGCTTACACCGCAGATAATGGCCTAACGCCCTATATTGGTTACTCTACATCATTCTTGCCAGTCGTAGGTCAAGGTGCTGATGGCACAACTTTTGAGCCAGAAACAGCACAGCAATATGAGACTGGTATCAAATACCTCTCTAATGATGGAAATCTTTCGATTACAGGATCCATTTTTGACCTTACACGCCAGAATGTTACAACGGCTGATTTAGACAACCCTGGTTTTAACCAGCAAACAGGCGAATGGCGCTCCAGGGGCCTTGAGCTAGAGGCAAGAGCAAGTTTGCCCGTCGGTTTAGACCTAGTCGCCAGCTACACCTACTTGGATCTCGAAGTAACGGAAAGCAATGGGGATGATCTAGGCAAGAGACCAATTGATCAGCCTGAGAACATGGCAAACTTATGGGCTAATTACAACTTCAGCAGTGGTATATTTAACGGCTTAGGCCTTGGCGCTGGCGTGCGCTATATAGGCTCTAGTTACTACGATAGCGCTAATGAAAACTCACTTCCATCTACGACACTGTTTGACACATCAGTGAGTTATGACTTTTCAAAAGTCGATGCTAGCTTTGAAGGTTGGCATGCACAGGTCAATGCAAATAATGTTACCGATAAGGAGTATATAAGTAACTGTGGCTACTTTGGCGATTCATGCAAATATGGTGTAGGAAGAAATGTAATAGGAACAATATCCTACGATTGGTAGAACGAAGCCCCGAAAGTTAGCTTTCGGGGCTTTTCAGTTAATATTCTGGATTTCAATAAGACCATGGCAAATAAAATTTTATTAATATCCATTTTTTCTCTTTTCTCAAACTACGCGATAAGTTCTGAAGGACTGTCAATTGTCACATCTGACTGGGCTGCTGCTGAAACTCTTAGCATGTTAGGAGTTGCACCTATAGCTATTGCCCAGCTTCGAAACTATCAGGGTTGGACTGGTAACGAAGTTATAGAAAAGAAAGATGGCATTGACGTAGGTTTAAAAGCCATGCCAAACATGGAACTAATTTCAAACTATGAGCCAGACTTCTTGCTAGGTGAAAACCCAATCTTGCTACAGCATGTCTCAAAATTAGCGCCTACTATTGACACTTCACTTTACCCTTTTGAGCATGATCCATGGGAGTCAATTGTTGATTTTACTTTTGAGATTGCGGAACAACTTAATCTTCTTGCAGAAGCTGAAATTGTAACCGCACAAGCAAGCCAACAGTTAGCCATCCTGAGAGATCAAATAAAAAACAAAGAAACACCTGTTATTATTGCTCAATTCAGAGATGATCGCCATGCTTGGGTTTACGGAAAAAACAATATATTGCATGGCGTTATTGGTCAGTTAGGATTAACCAACGGGTGGGAGCCATCAGCAAGTGCCACAGGTCTTTCAGTTGTAACTATTGATGTGTTAGCTAGAGTAGAAGGTCATTTATTTATTATAGAAAGTCCTGCTTACAAAGAGTGGGTCCGTGAGCGCTTAGAAAGCAGTGACATCTGGCAAACACTGATTAGCCAACGGGAAGGTAAAATCAGTTACATCCCTGGCGATTTTTGGGTTTTTGGCGCACTGCCTTCCGCCCTCCGTTTCGCCGAGTCTTTGACAGAAGCACTGGAAAATCAGCAAGAGTGAGGTGGGACGAATCCTTAATTCTTCCCAGCCATACGACTGGGAAGAATTTCACATTATAGAAATAGCTATCATATCAGTAGCTTATCAGCCATATAAATATCCCGAGAGTTATCTACCTTCTGCAGCATTTCCACTATTTTTAATAGCAAGGTTTTTCCTGTAATGATAGAGAAATGATCATCGGATGTTTCGGTCGAGTACCTCGGTGGCTGTCCCAGCTGATGTGCTAGCGCCTGTTTCTGTTCCTGCAGTCGTCCATCCGCCCACCAACAATCCACCGCACAATACAGTTTTGGCAAGGCATCAACCTGTAATGAAAGGTACTTCAAGCGCCGAGCCACGCAGAATATCCGAGCGAGTTGTTCACTACCCATGGCAGCATAACCCTCACGACCATGTTCATCGTATGACGACATCAATTTCTCTAATTTAAAGGCGAGCACTTCCTCTCTTGGCTCTTGTGAGTCCTCATCTAAACCGTCGAGTACATCAAGCGAAACACCTGGCAGTATTACCGATGCAAAGCCAGCAAATTCTTTCTGCCAACTATCTTCACTATGCAGCCCGCTTCCAGGGATATAGGGATCTATCAAAGCTAACTGGGTTACGTCTTGGCCTTGCCTTTCAAGCCTAGCCGCAACCATCGCTGCCAATGACCCGCCAAGAGACCACCCCAGCAGTCGATAAGGACCCAGTGGTTGTATTCTACGTATCACCTCAACATAGGCATCCGCCATTGCATCAAGGGAGGTATCTTGATGCTCCGGATCGGCCAACATTCGGCACGGCAGGCCGTAAACAGTGCATATCCCTTGCAAGCGGCGGGCCAACGGCTGGTAGTCGAAAATTGTCCCCATAACGGCATGGATGCAGAATAGAGGCGGCTGATGACGACACTCACCATTGAGCATGACAGCCCCTTTGGGCAGTATCTCAGTATGATTTCTCACTCCCAGTAAATCGGCTATGGTCGGTTTCTGCATCAGATCGAACAATTTGAAGTTAAGCCTAGGTTCCTGCAGAGCTTGCACATGGCTCATCACTTGTAGACTTAGTAGGGAGTCACCACCTAACTCGAAGAAGTTATCGGTCTCGCCGACACGCTCAACACCCAGCACTTTTTGCCATATCTCGGCAAGCTGTAGGGCTTCTGGCGTAGAGGGTGTCACATACTCGCATTTTTCCTCAAAATTAGGTTCAGGCAGTGCTTTGCGGTCTACCTTGCCATTGGCATTCAACGGCAGTGCCTCGAGCATGACCACGACGCCCGGCACCATGTAGTCCGGCAGCCGCTGCCCTAGCGCTTCACGTAGTGAATTAGTGTCGAGTCCACTGTCGGCCTGGGGAACCACATAAGCGACTAGCCTCGAGCTACTAGGACTTTCCTGTGCAACCACTACCGCTTCGCGAACCGCTGGCTGAGCGAGCAGTTCGGCTTCGATCTCGCCAAGCTCGATNTCCGGCAGCCGCTGCCCTAGCGCTTCACGTAGTGAATTAGTGTCGAGTTCACTGTCGGCCTGGGGAACCACATAAGCGACTAGCCTCGAGCTACTAGGACTTTCCTGTGCAACCACTACCGCTTCGCGAACCGCTGGCTGAGCGAGCAGTTCGGCTTCGATCTCGCCAAGCTCGATACGTAGGCCACGGATCTTCACCTGGTGATCCAAGCGGCCCAGGTACTCGAGTTGCCCATCCTCCCGCCAGCGTACTAGGTCACCGGTGCGGTAGAGGCGTTCGCCCTCTGTGAACGGATCGGCGATAAAGCGCTCCGCAGTGAGATCACTACGATTGAGATAGCCACGGGCCAGACTTACCCCGCCCAGGTACAGCTCTCCCGCAACACCCTGTGGTACCAGGTTGAGTTCACCATCCAAGACGTAGGTGCGGGTACCGCTAATGGGTCGCCCAATAGGTATCTGGCGCTGAGCGTCATCACGGCACCACCAGTGAGTAACATGAATGGTAGTTTCGGTGGGGCCATAGAGATCATGTAGGTTGGCAACATCAAGGCACTCTGCCACATCTTGCTGCAGCGCCGCTGGAACGGCCTCTCCACCGCACATAATATGCTTTAGACGAGTTTTGGCTTTAACATCAGGGTAGGCCAGGAAAGCCTTTAACATTGAAGGCACAAAATTGATCGTGGTGACCCCGTGCCGCTGGATCAGCTCAATGATGCGCTCAGGATCCCGATGATCGCCTGGCTGAGCAACTACTAGGCGAACCCCAACACTCAGCGGCCAGAAAATTTCCCATACAGAGACATCAAAGCCGAACGGCGCCTTGTGCACTCAACAGTTGCTGTTCGTTTTTTCCTAGCAGGCTAATCTCACTTAGTGATTGTTGAGATGCAGCTTGCAGGCTTGCCACGATACCGGCCACGGCCGAACGCATGTAATCACACAGTCGCTGCGCACCAATCGTGCGACTCACCTGCCCCACCAGTCGGAAGCCTTCTCCCAGATCATCTACCGACATCCCAATGGGGTAGTTAGTACGCTCCTGCCCCCCCAGAGACTCCATGCCTTCCCATACATTGGTGGGCCTACTTTCTGTCTGGGGTGCGCCATACCGATAATTCAGCAAACTCGTGAATAATGGCATTCCCCCGGGCAACCCACTGCAGCGCTGCGCTAGCCCGAGGCTGGCATGCTCGTGGTGCAACAACGCACTAAGGGCGCTGTGAGTCTGCCGCAAGCACTTATCAACGGTTTGAGCCCCCGTTTTGATGCGCACAGGCAAGGTGTTGATAAACATTCCCAGTGCCCGCTCAGCCCCTTCAGTGCCCTGCATACGGCCGAACAAAACGGTGCCAAATACCACGTCGTCCCGCCCGGTGGTTTTGCTTAGCACCAACGCCCAGGCCAAGTGGAACAGGCTTGCCGTGCTGACACCATGGCGCTGCGCCTGCTGCCGCACCTGTTGAGCCAATTCCGGCTCTAGCGGCAACTGCATTTCCTCAATATCACTGCCATCGCCGCGCACCTCCAGCAGCCCGAAGGGCGCTGTCGGTTCCTCTATGTCGCCCAATCGCTCGCGGAAGAAGGCTTCATGCTCATCTGAGCTTACCCCTAACCGTGCCTGTGCTACGAAGTTGCGGAATGGAATCGGCTTGGGCAGTTCGTCCTCGCGACCTTGCTGAATCAGGGCAATTTCTTCCACCAGTCGCTCGAGGGTGGTGTGATCCATGACGAGGTGGTGGCTAGGTAACTGTAGCAACCAGCGTCCCTGCTCAGCATCGTATGCAGCCAGCGCCCGGATCATTGGTGCTTGGCGCACATCGAGGCGATGGTGTTCAGGGTCCACTTCGGCATTCAGCCGTTCAGCAACGCTTTGTGATGGGACATCATCCACGGTTAGCCACTCGAGGGCTAATTCAGCATGCCGGTATACCACCTGCACCGGCTCACGCAGGTTTTCCCAAAGCACGGCAGTGCGCAGGATATCGTGGCGGGCAACCAGCTGGTTAAAATCGGCAGTAAAGGCTTCCAGCCGTTCGCGGCTGTCGAAGCCCAGCAGCCGAGGCGTCACATAGGCATCGCCCTCTTCCTGTAGCCGATGGTGGAAGAGAATGCCCTCCTGCAGTGGTGCCAGCGGGTAGATATCCTGAATATTGTTACCACCGCCGGGCACTGCCGCTTCGATGGCACTGATCTCTTCGGCATTGAGCTCAATCAAAGGCAGCATCTCGGGCTGGATTGCCGAGCAACCATCTGGAATGCGGTTGGGCGGGATGATGATCTCCTGCCGTTCTGATGTCTGCGTCAATACCTGGGCAAAGGATGCCAGTTCCGGGGATTGGAACAGCGTGCGTACCTGAGCCGGTAGACCCCGATGCCGCATTTTCTCCAACACCTTCAGAGCCAATAATGAATGGCCCCCCAGCTCGAAGAAGTTGTCACGGCGACCCACCTGGTCGACGCCAAGCACTTCAGCCCAGATTTCCGCCAGCGCTTCTTCTACTTCGCCCTGGGGTGGCTCATAGTGCGCGCCACTGGCCAAATCCGGCTCAGGCAACGCCTTGCGGTCTACTTTGCCGTTGGCATTCAGCGGCAGTGCCTCGAGCATGACCACGACGCCCGGCACCATGTAGTCCGGCAGCCGCTGCCCTAGCGCTTCACGTAGTGAATTAGTGTCGAGTTCACTGTCGGCCTGGGGAACCACATAAGCGACTAGCCTCGAGCTACTAGGACTTTCCTGTGCAACCACTACCGCTTCGCGAACCGCTGGCTGAGCGAGCAGTTCGGCTTCGATCTCGCCAAGCTCGATGCACCGTATCGCCAGCCGTTAGGCTATAGGCCTCCTGCATCCACTGTAAGCGATTAATCAGAGCGCGGTGGCAGTTGGCCGCACCCTTGGGGCGCCCCGTGGATCCCGAGGTGTAAATCACATAGGCAAGATGCTCGCCATGCAGGGCCACTTCAGGGTTGGTTGACGAATAATGCGTCACATCCAGTTGATCCAGTTCGATGACACTCAGGCCTTCAGTCAACGGCAGTGCTTCACGCAAGTATTGCTGGGTAAGCAGCAGTTCAATGCTACTGTCCTCGACCATATAGGCCAGTCGCTCGGCGGGGTAATCCGGATCCAGTGGCACATAAGAACCACCCGCCTTGAGAATCGCGAGTAGCCCCACCACCATCTCGATGGAGCGTTCCATGGCAATGCCCACTCGGGTGTCGGGGCGCACTCCCAGGCCAATTAGATAGTGCGCTAGATGATTAGCGTGGGTATTAAGTTCAGCGTAGCTGAGCGACTGATCAGCAAATACAAGCGCCGTGGTTTCAGGGGTTGCCGCAGTTTGGCGCTCGATCAGATGATGGGCTGGAGAAGTGTCAGAATACTGTTGTGTATCCTCTCCCCAATCTCTCAACAGCTGCTGCTCGTCCGTTCTGAGGAGACTGGTCTCATTTAATGGTTGTTGAGGCACCGCTTGCAGATTTTCCACGATGCCAGTTACGGCCGCGCTCAGGTAGTCACACAGCCTCTGCGCGCCGATCATACGGCTAACCTGCCCCACCAGCTGGAAGCCGTAACCTAGGTCATCCACCGACATTGTGATTGGGTAATTGGTACGCTCCTGATCACCTAGCAACTCCATGCCTTCCAAGGCATGGAGGGGGGATCCCTCTTGATAAGGCGAACTATAACGGTAGTTCAACAAACTCGAGAACAGCGGTATTCCCCCGAGCAATCCACTACAGCGCTGTGCTAAACCCAGGCTGGCATGCTCATGATGCATTAGCTCAGATAGAGCATCGTGGACTTGGCGCAGGCATTTATCGGCACCTTGCCCCCCCACCTTGATGCGCACTGGTAGTGTATTGATAAACATGCCCAGCGCCCGTTCAGCGCCTTCAATGCCCTGCATGCGCCCAAACAGCACAGTGCCAAATACCACATCGTCCTTACCAGTGGTTTTGTTTAGCACCAGCGCCCAGGCGAGGTGGAACAGACTAGCCGTACTGACACCATAGCGCCGCGCCTGTTGCCGAACCTGCTGGGCCAATTCAGGCTCTAGCGGTAGTCGCACTTCTTCGATATCACGGCCATCTCCAAGTGCCTCAAGTATCCCGAACGGTGCCGTAGGTTCTTCCACATCACCCAACCGATCACGGAAAAAGACCTCATGTTCTTCTGGGCTAATTCCCAATCTGGCCTGGGCGACAAAGTTTCGGAATGGAAGCGGCTTGGGTAATGCCTCCTCACGCCCTTGCTGGATAAGAGCCACCTCTTTCATGAGTAGCTCTAGTGTGGTGTGATCCATCACTAAGTGATGGCTAAGTAGTTGCAATAGCCAGCGCTCATTTTCAGCATCGTAAGCGGCCACCGCTCGTAGCATAGGCGCCCGACGGACATCGAGCCTCAAATGATCAGGATCCACCTGGGTGTATAACCATCCGGCAACATAATCCTTGGCTTCATCCGTTATAGTCGGCCATTCGACCTCTATTCCAGCATGTTTGTGTACCACCTGAACCGGCTGACGGAGCCCATCCCACAGCACTGCGGTACGCAGAATGTCATGGCGGGCAATTAGCTGGTTAAAACCGGCAATGAATGCTTCCAGTCGCTCTCGGCTATCAAAACCGAGAAGATAAAGAAGGACATAAGTATCTCCCCTTTTCTGCAGCCGGTGATGGAAGAGAATCCCCTCCTGCAATGGTGCCAGTGGATAGATATCCTGAATATTACTCGCACCGCCGGGCACTGCCGATTCGACCTCACGAAGCTCTTCGGCATTGAGCTCGATTAGCGTCAACATCTCAGGCTGGAGAGCCTGGCAATCGTTGGGAATCCGGTTAGGCGGGATAATGAATTCCTGCTGCTCTGGCTTCTGTGCAATCGTCTGGGCAAAGGCTGTCAGTTCCGGGTGTTGGAACAGCGTGCGTACCTGTGCCGTCAGTCCCCGATGCCGCATTTGCTCCAATACCTTTAGAGCCAATATCGAATGGCCACCCAGCTCAAAGAAGTTGTCGTGTCGACCCACTTGCTCGACGCCAAGTATCTCTGACCAGATCTCTGCCAGCGCTTCTTCCACTTCGCCTTGAGGCGACTCGTACTGCGAGCCACTGGCCAAATCCGGTTCAGGCAGGGCCTTGCGGTCTACCTTACCGTTGGCATTCAACGGCAGTGCCTCGAGCAAGACCAGAACTCCCGGCACCATGTAATCCGGTAGCTTTTCGCCCAGCGCTTCACGTAGTGAGTTGGTGTCGAGTTCACTATCGGTTTGGGGCACCACATAAGCGACTAGCCTCGAACCACCGGGGCCTTCTTGAGCAACCACTACTGACTCGCGAACCCCCGGCTGAGCTGATAGCTCGGCTTCGATCTCACCCAGTTCGATACGCAGGCCGCGGATCTTCACCTGGTGATCAAGGCGGCCCAGGTACTCAAGCTGACCATCTTCCCGCCAGCGCACCAGGTCACCGGTGCGATAGAGGNTCCGGCAGCCGCTGCCCTAGCGCTTCACGTAGTGAATTAGTGTCGAGTTCACTGTCGGCCTGGGGAACCACATAAGCGACTAGCCTCGAGCTACTAGGACTTTCCTGTGCAACCACTACCGCTTCGCGAACCGCTGGCTGAGCGAGCAGTTCGGCTTCGATCTCGCCAAGCTCGATACGTAGGCCACGGATCTTCACCTGGTGATCCAAGCGGCCCAGGTACTCGAGCTGGCCATCTTCCCGCCAGTGCACCAGATCGCCCGTACGGTAGAGACGCTCGCCCGGCACAAATGGATCAGCGACAAAACGTTCTGAGGTAAGGTCTGGGCGGTGCAGGTAGCCCCGTGCTAAGCCCACGCCACCGAGATAGAGTTCACCCGCGACGCCAGACGACGCCAAGTTAAGATCGCCATCCAGTACGTAGGTACGGATACCAGCGATCGGTTGGCCGATAGCTACCTGGTTGCGCCCATCGTCTCGGCAAGTCCAGTGGGTAACATCAATGGCTGCTTCGGTGGGGCCATAGAGGTTGTAGAGCGCCGTGCGAGGCAACCTAGCAAAGACTTGGTTCTGCAGTTCAGCCGGAAGCGCCTCACCGCTACAGATCAGACGCGTCAGGCTGGTGCAGGTCTCGACCTCGCCATGCGCCAAGAAGGCCTGCAGCATTGAAGGTACGAAATGTAGCGTGGTGATCCCATGGGTACGGATCAATTCGACTAGTTGGGCTGGCTCGCGGTGAGCGCTTGGTGGCGCCACCACCAGTTGGGCGCCCTGCATTAGCGGCCAGAAGAATTCCCACACCGAGACGTCGAAGCTGAAGGGCGTTTTTTGCAGCACCGCATCGTCGGTTGTTAGGCCATAGGCCTCCTGCATCCACTGTAGGCGGTTGGTCAACGCGTGATGGCGATTGGCTGCGCCCTTGGGCCGCCCGGTGGAGCCCGAGGTGTATATCACATAAGCAAGATGTTCACCGTGCAGGGCCACACTCGGATTAGTCGGCGCATGGTGAGCGACATCCAGCCGTTCCAACTCAATGACGCTCAGGCTCTCAGCCACCGGCAACGTATCGCGTAGATGCTGCTGGGTAAGCAGCAACTCGATACCGCTGTCCTCAACCATATAGGCTAGCCGCTCGGCGGGGTAATCCGGATCCAGCGGCACATAGGCGCCCCCCGCCTTGAGAATCGCCAACAGCCCCACCACCATCTCGATGGAGCGTTCCATAGCGATGCCTACTCGAGTCTCGGGCTGTACGCCCAAGCCAATCAAGTAGTGGGCCAAACGATTGGCACGGGTATTAAGTTCAGCGTAGCTGAGTCGTTGGCCTGCGAAGACAAGGGCTATAGACTTGGGAGTCGCTGCTACCTGTTCCTCAATTAGATACTGGATTGGAGAAGTATCGGGGTACTGCTGAGTATTCTCTCCCCACCCAGTCAACTCCCGTTTCTCACTAGCTCCGAGAATATCAAGCTCTCCCAGGCAACTATTGTAATGCTCGCAAAGCGTCGTCAAGACCTGCTGGTAGCGCTTGAGCAGCTTTTCAGCAGTCCCCTGTTCGAAGAGATCGGTACGATACTCCAGATCGCATTGAACGCCTTCCTTTCCGATCACACAATTGAGGGAAAGCTCAAATTTAGTCGTGCCATTTTCTGACCTCATCGGCTCAGCAATGACGCCATCAAATTCCAGTTGCTCGGCGTCGCCATCCATCTGTACGCCAAACATAACTTGAAACAGTGGATTGCGCGACGGATCGCGCTGCTCACTACGAGCTCCCAATAGTATCTCTAGGGGCAAATCCGCATGATTCATCAATCCGAGCGCATCTTTCCTAACCTGCTGGACGATGTCGCGAAGCGTCATAGCTGGCGATAAGTTGGCACGAAATACTTGGGTCGAAACAAAGTAGCCCATCAGGTCTTGCAACTCATCAAACGGTCGGCCAGCATGCGGTACGCCAACAGCGAACTCCATCTGATCGCTGTAGCGCGCCAGTAGAACTTGCCATGCCGCTAATAGGATCATGAAGGGCGTGCATTTTTCTTTCCGGCAGAGTTGTCGCAACGCATCAGCAAGGTCAGCAGGCAGAGCTATAGAAGAACGAGCACCTGAAAACCTCTGCACCCCAGGGCGCTTATAGTCAGTGGGTAGCTCAATGTCGGGTACTTGGTCACCCAGATAACTATTCCAATACGCTAAACTTTTCTCAAACTCACCACGCTCATATCTCTCGCGTTGCCAGGCTGCATAGTCTGTATATTGGATATTCAGTTCTGGTAGAAAAACCTCTTCCTGGGATGCCGCTGCCAAGCGGTAAGCTGTTGCCAAATCCTTGGCGAGAATAGGGTTTGACCACGCATCGGAAACGATGTGATGCATACACACCGCCAGCACTTGCTCTTGCTCACCCACTTTTATCCATCTCGCCACCAATGCCGGTGATACGGTAAGGTCAAAAACATGACCTGTGACCTCACTGATGGATGCAGTCAGCCGGTGTTCTCGTTCAGATGGCGTTAGCACCGATAAGTCTTCGCACTGAAGGGCGAACCTCACATTGGGGGCAACGACTTGCATCGGTTCCCCGTCTTGTTCGACGAAACAGGTTCGCAGCACGGCATGTCGTGCAATGACAGCCTGAAAAGCTCGCTCCAGTGCCTCAGGATTCACGCTCCCCTTCAGACGAAAGACCCGAGGTAGGTTATAGGCACTCAACCCTGGCTCCATATTCTGCAGTAGCCATAACTGATGCTGAGAGAAAGAGAGGGGAACGTGCTCTCCTACCTGGGTGCTCGCGACGATGCTCTCTTGGTGCCGTTCACTCTGATTAGCGGCTAGAGATTCCTGACTCATACCATTCATTGCTGAATCCTTAACTAGAGGCTGTTATTCGATTGACAAGGAAGGATGCGTCTCTTCCTGTATCCCGTATTCACTCTCGCGTAGAGCGGCTCCCAGCTCGGCGACGGTGGGATGATCGAATACCACGCCGGGGGCTATCTCGATGCCGAACTGCTTACGGATGCGGGCCACCAGTTTGATCACCAGCAAGGAGTGCCCGCCAAGCTCGAAGAAGTCGTCATCAATGCCTACCTCATCGCGGCCCAGCAGCTCAGCCATGGCTTGACACAGGTTGGCTTCCACGGCATCCCGGGGCTTCACCAAGGCTTTTCTTTCCGCGGTTTTTTGGGCCAAGGCTTCCAGCGCGGAGGTGTCTACCTTGCCGTTACCTAGGCGGGGGATATGCTCAACAGGGATAAAACGAGAAGGACGCATGGGTTCAGGCAGTAGCACAGTCAGCTGCTCGCGAAGCTGGGTCTGGCCCTCAGCAGACATCGCCTCGGAGTCTCCGATTAAAAACGCTACGAGTTCCTGGGTATCAGCCCCCCGTCCCATCAGGCGAACCAGGCTCTGCTTAACCCCTGGCAGTGCTTGCAACACGCTTTCGATTTCCGCTGGTTCAATACGAAAGCCGCGCAGTTTGATCTGATCGTCGGCTCGCCCGATAAGACGTACGCCCCCCTCGGGCAGTACACACGCCAGATCGCCAGTGCGATAGAGCCGTTCGGCGACAATAAAGGGATCTTCGACAAACGCGGAAGCATCGCTATTGAGATACCCCCGCGCCAGTTGAGCGCCGCCCAGATACAGCTCACCCATGGCACCGGTGGGGGTCGCGTGCAAGTTATCGTCAAGCACGCGATAGCGGCAATTCGGTAGCAACTGGGTTAGCGGCAGCGGGCCTTGAATATCTTGCGACAGCGATACCGGGTGCACCATAACGCCCACCGTGGCTTCTGTAGGGCCATAGTGGTTGTATAGCTGGCACTCGGGCGAGATCCGCGCAATGTTCGAGAGTAAGGCAGGTGAAGCTGCCTCGCCGCCTAGAATCAGCGTTTTCGGCAACTGGGGCGCCTCGCACTCCAGCAGGGCTTCCAGGTGAGACGGCACTATCTTGAGCGCATCGATATTGGTCGACGACATAAAGCGCGCAAAGTGGTCGCCATCCTGTATATCGTCAGGTGCGACAATCACCAGGCGGGCACCATTGAACAAGGCGCCGAACAGTGCCGTATTGCCCAGGTCAGTAGCCAGCGACCCGGTTAATGCCCAGCGCTGGCATGCCGATAGCCCCATAGCCTTTGTGGCACCGGCTACGTAATTGAGCAGTTGACCATGCTCAATTACCACGCCTTTGGGCGTGCCTGTGGAGCCAGAAGTATAGAGAAGGTAAGCCACGTCGCTGAGGCCAGGCTCTGGAAACGACAATGCGCTACCACCCGACTCTTCGATTCCTCTTGGCAGCCCTACGCTGCGGATACCGGGAAGGGCCAGTGCTGCGAGCTCCGCCTCGGAGTTTTCAGCGCTAACTACCAGCGCAGGCTGGGCATCCTCAAGCACTCTCAGTTGGCGGGCAACGGGCCACTCTGGGTCAAGCGGCAGGTAGGCGGCACCTACACGCCATACTGCCAGTAGCAGCACGACCAAATCGGTGGAACGGGGCAAGTTGAGCGCTACATAATCTCCATGTTTGACGCCCTGGTTATCCAACCACCGCGCGATACCATTAATGCGGGCTTCTAATTGGGCGTAGCTCAGCGTGCGGCCCTGCTCCTCAATGGCAATGGCATCTGGCGTCGAAGCAGCCCAAGCGGCGATATGGGTAGCTACGCTACGCTCGCCCACGTCGAGCTCCCTGTCCTCAATCGACTGTAATCCCTGCTGTTGCTCAGGGGAGATAAGCGGCACCGAAAATAGCTTTTGCGCAGGGTCAGCTAGGCCCGCCTGAAGCAGCGTCTGGAACTGATCCAGCAAGCACTCAGCCGCCGCTCGGCTATAGCATGATGGGTCGGTGTAGAGCGTTGCCACTGCCCCGCTCTCATTGCGGCCAACGTGCAAGGCAAGTTCAAATTCTGCCGATGGCCCTGGCAATTCTCGCAAGCGCCACTGCAAACCCGACGTATCTAACTCACTCACTCCTTCTGAAAATGCGAACCCCATTGCGAGGTGGCGCTTATCAGGCAGCGCATCAATTGACCAATACTCTTGAGCCTGGGTATGCGACTCTAGCTGCTCTGCTAAACAGGCAATCCAGCTAGAGAAATCGCTATCAGCAACACCTTCAATCAGCACCGGCAGTACCTTGTCGAAGAGCCCGATCGCCCCTTGCATTACCTCGTAATCCTGACGGCAGTCATGTTGCCAGCCACCTAGCACACTCTCATTGCCACTAATCCTGACGAGCAACGCCCACCAAGCCGCCTGCAGCACTGCCTCTGCGGGTACTTGAAGCTCGTCTGCCAGGCTATCGATACGCGCCACTAGATCCGCTTCAAGCTGACAGGCCACATATTCATGTTCTGCCCGCACATCATGGCGATTCGCTTGCCTGGCAGGTAAGCGGCATGCGCCTGCCTGCTGGGCATGCTGCTGGTGCCGTTGCCAATACTCACGCCCCTCTTCGGCGTCATCGTCGTTTTCGAGCGAAGCGCGCCACTCGATAAACTGGGAATACTGTAGCGCCGACTCATCATCGGCTCCCCCGCTCTGACCGTAAGCCTCCACCAACGCTGAAAATAGCGACTGCAAACTGCCGCGATCCGCCACCAACGCCGAAACAGCCAGCACTAATACCCAAGTTGTTTCGCCAGTTCTCAGCAGCGCTGGACGCAGTAGTTCGCCACTCTCGATAGCCATGGGTCGGTGCTTGAGTGACTCGCGATAGTCATTAAGAAAGTCGTTGAGAGCGCTGTCGAGCAGCGATTGCTTATCATCGCTGCCGCGTAAGTCTTCATTTCGCCACTCGACAGCAGGCAGGTTTTCAAGCGCTTGGTGACGCAGCCCGCGATACCCCGCCACGCTTTTCAGAGCCGTAGACAGGGCTTCATGCTGTTGTCTAAGGTCGCCCAGTGCTTGCTCCAGCCGCAAGCTATCAAGTGCCCCTTGAATATCGACCACCATGACATTCGCCTGCGCCGGTGCTCCCTGCTGGGTATCACCTTCATTAGCTTCTGCCGCCACCAACACTGCGCGCTGTTCAGGGCTAAGCGGCCAATGGGCAAGGCTCTGCTGTTCCGTTATCGCATTCATTTATTGACTCCCAAACCCCGTGACTTCATTGACCGACCAGCTCGGCATCGGCATTTACCCCTTGGGCCTCTTCCAGCGCCGAGCGCTCATAGATGTCTCCCATCGCCACTACAATCTTGCGTGGCCCTTCGTAGGGATCCCGGGCATGGGCCGCTAACATGTTGTCGACCATCACCACATCGCCCCGGCGCCAGTCGAAACGCACCGCACAGGCTTCGTAGGCTTCTCCGACAACCTTCATCATCTCGTCGCTAATCACGGAGCCGTCTCCGAAATAGACATTGCGCGGCAGGCGCTCCGGGCCAACCATGCCAAGCAGGTCTTCTTTCACATCAGGCTCGAGGCAACTGACGTGGTGGAGCTGCACCTGATTGAAGAACACCCGATCACCGGTTACGGGGTGGGTGACTACTGCAGGGCAGTGCGTACGCGTCTGCAGCTCGTCATCACCCAACCACTCCCAGTCGATTCCCGCTTCTTTGAGCCGCGCTTCAACCTCCTCCCTGCTATCGGTTTTGAAAAAGTCTCGCCAGCTCACGTCCAGGTTGCGGGTGAAGGTGCGCACATAAAGCAGCCCTTTGCGCTCGAACTCCTCCACCACATCGGCGGGGAGCTGGCGTAGCATCTCGCGACAGTCAACAATCGGGGTGGCCCCTCCCACAGGAGAAGGCTTCTCGCAGAAGAACAGTTGCTTACGCGGCCAGCGCTCCAAATGCGAACTTTCGTTGTGATAGAGAATCATCTGGCGTTCAGGATAGGGGGTTGAACGGTAGGTATTGCGCCCCCCTTCTTTCTTGGGCAGGTCACCATAGTTGCCGTAAAGGCCCGGCTGGATAGCCTCGGCAAAGGCTTCAAACTCTTGCGGTGTGGTCAGCCCAAAGTTACGGAACAGAATGCCTGCATGCGTGCGTAAGTGTTGCTCGATAAAGTCACGCTGGGAGGTTGCCCACGCCACCGCATCAAGGTCAGCGTCCGTTGCTTCGATCACGAGAGGAAAGACTCTTTTTTCGTCGAGCAACGCCTTTCGTATCGGTGAGTCACTGTTGGTCGAGGGGCGCGCACCTGGTTGGGATTTCAGGCTGCCAAGCTTGTTGAGTTTGGAACCTTTTGAAAGCTTGTTTTGCATAGCGTGTTTCTCCATTTGGGGTAAGCGAAACTCCTCAACGGGCGTGCTGGGAGCTTCCACGATCTGCGCTAGTAGCGACTGCCAGGCACCGGTCAAGTGCTCGATGGTTTCGCGTCGATACAAGGCAGTGGCATAGACCCACTCGACTGATAGCCCGGTATCACTCTCATCAACGAATACCGCCATATCGAACTTCGACTCCTGCCGGGGTTGAGGCATTACCTCCACCTCAAGACCCGGAAGTGAGAACCGCTCGGTTGGCGTGTTTTGTAGTACGAATAGGGTTTGTATCAGGGGCGAACGATCCCGCTCACGGCTAATTCCCGAAAGCTCGACAATTCTGTCGAAGGGAACGTCTTGATGATCGAAGGCATCCAGCATGCTGGTCTGTACGTGCTCGAGCCAGTGGCCGAAATCAATCTGACCATCAGCCAAACGAGATCGCAGCGGAATGACATTGACGAAAAAGCCAATTAGCGGCTCAACATCAGGATGGCTACGACCCGCGACATCGGTTCCTACCACTAGGTCTTGTTGACGTGTCTGGCGATGCATCAACAGCTGAAAACTCGCCAATAGAAGCGTAAATAGCGTAGTGCCATGCTGGGTGGCGAGCCGGTTTAAGGACGTTGACAGCTCAGGGCTTAGCGACATGCTCAGAGCACTACCGGCGTGCGATACTTGGGTGGGCCTAGCGAAGTCCCCCGGTAGTGTTGAGAGCGGAGGAGCATCGCTTAGATAGCGACGCCAGAAGGTTGCGCTTTTCTCGAAGGCCGCTCCCGACAGTGCTTTGTCATGCCAAGCGGCGTAGTCAACGTACTGAATAGGGAGATTGGGTAACGCCTTATCTCCTTCGCTGATAAGCGCCCGGTAGGTTGTAACGAACTCTTTGATGAAGACAGCTTCTGACCAACCGTCGAATACAATGTGGTGAACACAGAGCAGCAGCAGATGCGACCGTGGCGATAACCTTATTACAGCGGCACGGAGAAGCGGCCCCGAGGATAGATCGAAGGCGCGCTGTGCATGCTCTTCCGTAAGCTGCCGGGCTTGATCACGCTGCGGGTCGCCCTCCAGGTTCACCAAGTCGACCCATTCAATTTCCACAGGGTTGCCGGATGCAATGACTGCGATCGGTTCACCCGCTTCGTTCTCTGGATAACGGGTACGCAGTACTTCATGACGATCTACAATCACATCAAGCGTCGACTTAATCGCTTCTGCATCCAGCTGCCCTGTGAGGTTTAGAGCAGCGGACATGTTGTAGCCTGTTCGCTCGCTGGAGGAGCCTGCCAATCGATCGACCAGCCATAACCGCTTCTGGGCCGGAGACAATGGCATTTGCTCACGCCGGGTAATGGGACACAGCGGCGTATCGCCCACCACATCATTTCCACCAGTAGAGGCAAGGAGAGCCAATTCGCACAGAACGGGGCTTTTAAATAAGTCGCGAAGGGCCAAGCTCTGAAGACCTGCCGCTCGTATGCGTGCAAGCACCTGCAATGCCAACAGCGAATGCCCCCCTAACTCGAAGAAGTTGTCGTGACGACCCACCCGATCGACACCCAGCACCTCGCTCCAAATCGCTGCTAGCGTTTCTTCCGACTTACTCTGGGGAGGCTCGTACTGTGAGCTACTGGATAAATCCGGCTCAGGCAACGCCTTGCGATCTATTTTGCCATTGGCATTCAGCGGCAGTGCATCAAGCGAGACCAGCACTCCCGGCACCATATAGTCCGGTAGCTTTTGACCGAGTGCTTCACGTAGTAAGGCGGTATCGAGTTCACTACCAGCTTGGGGCACCATATAAGCGACTAACCTAGAACCACCGGAGCCATCTTGAGCGACCACGACTGACTCTCGCACCTCTGGCTGAGAAAGCAGCTCAGCTTCGATCTCACCAAGCTCGATACGCAGGCCGCGGATCTTCACCTGGTAGTCGAGGCGGCCCAAATACTCAAGCTGACCATCCTCCCGCCAGCGCACCAAATCGCCCGTACGGTAGAGGCGTTCGCCCTGCGCAAATGGATCAGCGACAAAACGTTCTGCCGTAAGGTCGGCACGATTCAAGTACCCCCTCGCTAGACCAGCACCGCCCAGATACAGCTCACCCGCTATACCGACCGGTGCGAGACTCAGGTCAGCATCCAACACCAGTGCCTTACGTGCTCCAATTGGCTGACCAATAGGTACTTGGGACGACTGACCCAGCCCAGCATCGTCCGACCATAGCGTCGGTGAGATGATGGTTTCGGCCGGACCATAGGCATTGAAAAGACGCTCTGGCTGGCAAGCTCGACGAATTCCCTCGAAGTCTTCACGAGACCAGGCTTCTCCACCGGCAATACAGAGGCGCACCGGCAAGGAACCTGCTGGCAAGCTTTGGTAGAGATGGCGTAAATAAGCCGGCGGCAGATACAGCACGCTAACGGCATGCTGCCGCACCAGAGTGGCTAGCGTCTCGGCCCTTAGATGTCGTCCCTGCGGTAGCACAAGGGCTGCTCCTGCTAGCAGTGGAAGCAACCACTGCTCCCCAGCGGCGTCAAAACTGATCGAAGCGAACTGAAGCAGCCGATCTTCAGGCGTCAGACCATAACACTCTCCAATCGCTTGGAGATGCATCGACAAGGGGCCATGACTGACTCCAACTCCCTTCGGTCTTCCGGTAGAGCCGGAGGTGTAGATCACATAGGCAAGTTGTTCACCGTGCAATGTCACCTGAGGGTTGGTTGACGCATGATGCATCACATCCAACTGATCCAGTTCAATGACATTCAGGCTTTCAGCTACTGGTAACGAATCATGAATGCGCTGCTGGGTAAGCAGCAACTCGATACCGCTGCCCTCGATCATATAGGCCAACCGATCACTCGGATAATCTGGGTCTAGCGGTACATAAGCACCACCCGCTTTGAGTATCCCCAGTAGCCCCACCACCATCTCGACGGAGCGCTCCATCAAGATGCCCACTCGGGTTTCGGGTTTTACGCCTAGGCCAATCAGATAATGGGCTAACTGGTTGGCTCGAGCATTGAGTTCGGCGTAGCTGAGTGACTGATCATCGAATACTACGGCCGTAGCCTCTGGTGTTATCTCGACACGGTGTTCGATCAGACGGTGGATCGGGTCAGTCTTGGTATAGTGCTCACCCTTGACACTCCACGCCTCGATTCTCTGTCGTTCATCGTCACTTAACCAATCGATTTCCCCAACTCGTTGAGTAGCCGAATCGCTCAGTTGCTCAAGCGCTCTAACCAGATATTGGATCAACATCGCGGCAGTAGAATCGTCTAGCTGTGATCGTGAATAGCTGCAGCAAAGCTCCAACGTTTCCTTCTGGAAAATCACCAGCGTGACGGGGTAATTGGTCTGTTCGCGGTTGGCCACCTCGCCGAACGCCAGCTCACCCGGCAAGTTTTGATCCAGTGCTGCATCAACGGGATAGTTCTCGAATACCAACAAGCTATCAAACAGTGACTGACCACCCTGCCCTGCCCAGCGTTGGATATCGTAGAGCGGCGTATGCTCATGCTCGCGACTCGCCAAGTTTTGTTCCTGCAACTGGCGCAACCATTTATCGACGCGCAGCGTGGGATCCAGTGAGACAATCACTGGCAAGGTATTGATGAAGGGGCCAATCAACTGCTCTGCCGCCGGTAGCTCCGCAGGCCGCCCGGCCACGGTCGCGCCAAAGCAGATGCTATCTTGCCCCGTGTAACGGGCCACCAGCAGCGACCAGGCACCTTGCATTAATGTATTGAGCGTTACGTGGGCAGCCTTGGCGAAATTCTCCAGTCGCTGAGTGGTAGTGCTATCCAGTGACAGGGTGATCTCTTGATGCCCAACTTGCGCTTCATGGGATTTAGGCATGGCACTGACGAGATGCGTAGGCGCATCAAGATGCTGTAATTGGTCACGCCAGTAGGCTTCACTAGCATCAGCGTCACGGCGCTGCAACCATTCAATGTAATCACGATAGCGCCCCTCTGTAGGTGGCAGAGTCTCTCCGGCGTAACAACGCAGTACCTCACCCATCAGTTGCGAGGTACTCCAGCCATCCAGCAGCAGATGGTGGCGCGTCCAGATAAAGCAGTGCCGGGTATCTGCGATTTTCACCAGCGCCAAGCGCATCAGCGGCGGCGCCGTTAGATCGAATGGCGCCCGTTGCTCATCGGCCAGCTTCTCAAGCGCCGCTGACAGATCCGCTCGTTCGCGCCAATCCGCTTCGAACCACGGCAGCTCAACGGTGCGTGCTACCCACTGCAGCGGCGTTCCGGCTGGCTCCAGGAAACCACTGCGCAATATCTCATGGCGCACAAGTACGTTTTGCCAGGCGCGCCGGAAGCGTTCGACATCCAGGTGGCTAATCTCTACCTGCAACTGGTTGAGGTAGGCCACCCCCTGGTCATCGTAGAGGCTATGGAACAGCATGCCCTGCTGGAGTGGTGACAGCGGATAGATATCCGCCAGTTGATCGGCGGCAACAGGCAAACCGTCCAACTGCTCTTGACTCAGCCCCGCCAGCGGGAAGTCCGATGGCGTGGCGCCACGAACGCCGCTGTTACAGTGCTCAACCAATGCCTCTAGTTGCGCTTGGAAGCTTACTTGCAATGCATGTATCGCTGCCTCGCTGTGAATCTCACGACTGTAATTCCAGTCAAAGCGCAGTTGGCCATCTTGAACCCAGGCCACCACCTCAATCCAGGTACGGCGCTTGCTTTGCGGCGCGCGAGCCTGCCCTGCATTCTCTTTGGCGAGCCGCCAGGCCCCATCGCTCTGTAGGGAGCGATCCAACTGGCCTAGATAATTGAAAGTGACCTGGGGGTAGGCACCACCCACCAGCGCGGGCGCCTCTTTCAGATAGCGCAGCACGCCGTAGCCGAGCCCCTTGTCGGGCACTTGGCGAAGTTGCTCCTTGATTGCTTTTAAGCTTGTACCGGGCTCCGCATTACCTGGGGTCAGGCGAACCGGGTAGAGCGAGGTGAACCAGCCTACGCTGCGACTGAGATCGACACCGTCGAACAGATCTTCGCGGCCATGGCCTTCCAGTTCGATTAGTACACTGTCTCGCTCCGCCCATTGGCACAGGGCGCTCGATAGGGCAGTGAGGAGCAGGTCATCTACCTGGGTGCGATAAGCTTTATGCACCGGCCCCAGCAGTTGCGTGGTGGCCTCGGTAGGCAAGCTGCCAACGAGCGATGCGGTATCGGCGACGGTGTTGCTGCCATGGGGATTCAGTGCCGGTAGGCTGGGCTCAGGCTCTTTGACAAGGCTCTCCCAATAGGAGCATTGCTCAGCCAAAGCCTCCGATTTGGCATAGTCGGCCAGGGCACGCGCCCACTCATCTAGCGAGGTGGTTGCCGGTGATAGGTCGACTGTCTTTCCTGCACTTAACTGCGCGTAGGCCGTTTGCAGGTCGTCGAGGATCACACGCCACGAGACGCCATCTACCACTAGGTGGTGAGCCACTAGCAGCAATCGCCCGCCGCGCTCGCCTCCCAGTGCCATCCAGATAGCACGGAACGGCCGCGCCAAACTCAGACTGAGTTGCGCAGCATCGGCAGCCTGGGTGATGGCCTGCACCGAATCCGCATGATCGCTTACGTCCACGTGTTCGAAAAGATCGTCGGCTAGCTTGCCATAGGCTTGTTGCCAGCTATCGCCAACGCGCTCAAAGCGCAGCCGCAAGGCACCATGGTGACTTACCACTGCCTCAATGCCGCGCTGTAGCAGCGCGGCGTCTACACCACTGGCTGCTTCCAGCATCAACGACTGATTCCAATAGTGTGGCTCGGCAAAGTTCTGCTCGAAGAACCAGCGCTGTACCGGCAGCAGTGCGAAGGGGGCCACCTTATCGGGCGCAGCCGCTTGTTTAGGGGCCGCCGCGAGGGGCGTTGCCATCGCCGCCACGGCGGCCACCGTCTGCCCTTCCATCAACTGCTTGGGCGCTATCTTGTAGCCACGCTTGCGCGAGCGCGCAACGATCTGCAGGCTGAGGATGGAGTCGCCACCCAGCTCGAAGAAGTTGTCGTTACGCCCCACCTGCTCGCAGCCGAGCACGTCAGCCCAGACCGCTGCCAACGTCTCTTCTGCTTCTCCCTTGGGCGCTTCGAAGGCTTTACCACCACCGGCTTGCACCGGCTCGGGCAGCGCCTTGCGATCCAGCTTGCCATTGGCGGTTAGCGGCAGAGCCTCCAGCCGTACCAGGGCGCTGGGCACCATATAGTCCGGCACGCGTTCGCCAAGCTGCGCGAGTAACGCGGCGTCCTCGACGTCGCTCCCGGCGGCCATGACCACGTAGGCGTACAGTTGCGCGCGTCCCTCCTCATTTTCCCGCGCGACCACTTCGGCCTCCGAGACCCCTGGCTGGTCGCGCAACAGGGCAGCGATTTCGCTCGGCTCTACCCGATAGCCGCGAATTTTGACCTGATCATCCACACGGCCAAGGAACTCCAGGCTACCATCGGCCAGTTGGCGCACCCGGTCACCGCTGCGATAGAGCCGCTCCCCCGTTTGGAAGGGGCTGGCAACGAAACGTTCCGCTGTTTGCCCCAGCCGCTGTAGATAGCCTTGAGCCAGCCCTGGGCCACCCAGGTAAAGTTCCCCAGCTACGCCCTTAGGTACTGGATTAAGCCAGGGGTCGAGCACATAAGCCTGAGCGTTGACCAGCGGTGTGCCGATCGGCAGTGTGCTGGCAGCTCGATCGGCCATGTCGGCCTGCTGGGTGAGAATACCTACCGTGGTTTCCGTAGGCCCGTAGTGATTGAGCACCCGGCAGGTTGGCTTCAGCTCGGCGATACGTTCCAGTAGCGCCCAGTCGGTCGCTTCGCCGCCCAGAATCAGGCGCTCGTGCGGAAGCACGTCAGCCGGAGTTGCCGCACTCAGCAGTGCCCGCAGATGGCTGGGCACAACCTTGAGCACATCCACCTGCTGTTCCCGCATATAAGCCGCAAAGGCATCCGGGTCGAAGGCGCACTCGGGGGAAATGAGGTGCAAGGTGCGGCCGGTGCACAAGGCACCAAACAGCACCGTATGCCCCAGATCCGCCGCTACCGTCGACACCATCGCCATGTTGCGGGCATCCTCTGGTAGCGCCAACGCTTCCAGAACGCCCTGTACGTAATTGGCCAGAGCACCGTGACTTACCGCCACCCCCTTGGGCTTGCCCGTGGAGCCAGAGGTATAGATCACATAGGCAGTCTGCTGAGGATGGATGTCGGGCAGTTTGTGCTCTACTGCAGCCGGAATATCATCGGCAAACGCCAACTCCATTACCGGAACGTCACCGCTCCAGTCGCAAGCCGTGCAGCTCAGCAGCAAGCGAGCGCCACTGTCAGCCAGTTGATAGGCCAAACGCTCCGCTGGCAATTGCGGATCCAGTGGCACGAAGGCCCCGCCCGCTTTGAGTACGGCGAGAATGCCGAGTACGTATTCGCATGAACGCTCGGCGTGAATGGCAACACGCACCTCGGGGCCTACGCCCTGTTCCCTTAACGCTGCAGCTAGCCTTTGAGCCTGGGCATCCAAACTTCCATAAGTGACTGTATTATCCCATGCATCTTGTATCGCAAGTTGCTGGGAATGCTCTTCGACGGCCTGATCCCAGAGCTGTGTGACGTTGCCATAAGAAAATGCGGTTGATTTGCCTTCAAGCACTGAAGTCGGGGCGGGGATTTCGAGCGATGCCAACGGCGTATTTGGTTCTTTAAGCACTTGCTCAGCTAGGCTTTGTAGTGCTCCGGCGAGTCTCTTGATTGTCTGTTCGTCAAACAGTGCCGTCGCATAGGCGAAGACGCAGCGAATACCATAGGAGGAATCGGTAAAATCAACGCTTAGATCGAAGTGAGCATCACCACCGCTGAGTGCTTCAAGATGTACCTTTAAGTCACCTACGGTCTTTTCTCTTTCCAGCTCTTTCTGCTGGGTGCACTTGACCTGAAATAGCGGATGTACGCCAGACTGGCGCTCAGGCTGTAGCGCCTCTACCAAAGTATCGAAAGGAATATCCTGGTAGTCCTGCGCATCAAGGACGGTTTCTTTAACTGCATCTAATAAACTGGCAAACCCCTTTGTAGGCTCTAATAAGGTTCTCAGCACTTGAACATTGAGCAGATAACCAATCAAACCATGTGTTTCAGCTCTGTTTCGATTCGCACTTGGAGAGCCTATCCGTATGTCACTTTGTCCACTGAAGCGATGTAGCGTCAGCTTTAACAGTGACAGCATCACCATATACAGTGAAGCGCCATGCTCACGGGCTAGCTGATGAATACAGAGGCTCACCTCACGAGATAATTGAACATGACACTGACCGGCTTTCGATGTTTCCAAGGAACCTCTTGGGCGATCAAAAGGAAGATCGATAGGCGCGTACGAGTCCCCCAAGCGTTGGCGCCAGTGGTCTAGCTGCCGCTCCATTTCGCCAGCCTCAAACCAACTCCGCTGCCATATCGCATAGTCACCAAACTGAATGGGTAACGATGGTAGTGCTGCATTACGTTGTTGGATTCGGGCTTCGTAAAGCTCGAACAGCTCATCGATGAGCAGTTGAATCGACCAACCGTCACAAGCGATATGGTGCAATACAATGGCAACCGCATGATGGTTAGTATTCAACTGGTAAATTGCCATTCTGAATGGCGGCTCAACGTCAAGCGCAAACGGGCGCTGAGAGAACTCGCCAATAAGACGCTGTAGCTCTTTTTCCTGCTCTAACTCGGCGTGGTGCTGTAAATCATCGTGTAGTACTGGAACACGCCAGTCACTGAGAACCTCCTGGAGAGGTTCTCCCTCACTGCTCTGAGGATATATCGTGCGGAGTACTTCATGACGCGTCACAAGGTCATTCACACTTGACTCGAATGCAGCAACATCCAGTGGGCCTTGCAAATAAAACACACCTGGCATGTTGTAAGCCGGGCTTGCCGGATCAAGCTGCCATGTCAGCCATAAGCTACGCTGTGAATATGACAACGGAAATCGCTCAGCACGGGTAGCCGGCACAATAGGTAGCTCACGAAAATCGATGCCACTACTTCTCAGCTTATTCAGGAAACTTCGCTGCGCATCAACCTGTAACTCTGCAAAACGTTGAGCAATCTTTCTTTCGTCCAATTCCATGCCTCACCCCTCCAATTCGTTGAGCAGTTGATCCATAGTGGAGAGCCGGTTCGCGCGGCCACCATCGGCATTCACCTGTTTTAACGCGACTTGTGTTGCCATTTTCGCCAGCGTCGGGTGTTCAAAAATAAGCCTTACTGGCAACGCCTCTCCAAAGCGCTGCGTGAAATGAGCCGATATCTGAGTTGCTAAAAGCGAGTGGCCTCCCAACTCGAAGAAGTTGTCATGACGTCCCACCCGTTCGGAGCCAAGTATCTCCGACCAGATCTCCGCCAGCGCTTCTTCCACCTCGCCCTGGGGCGGCTCGTACTGCGAGTTACTGGCCAAGTCCGGCTCGGGCAAGACCTTGCGATCCACCTTGCCATTGGCATTCAGCGGCAGTGCCTCGAGCGTGACCACGACGCCCGGTACCATATAATCCGGTAGCTTTTGACCCAGCGCTTCAAGTAGTGAGGTGCTGTCGAGTTCACTGTCGGCCTGGGGCACCACATAAGCGACTAACCTCGAACCACCGGGGCCTTCTTGAGCAACCACTACTGACTCGCGAACCCCCGGCTGAGCTGTTAGCTCGGCTTCGATCTCACCCAGTTCGATACGCAGGCCGCGGATCTTCACCTGGTGATCAAGGCGGCCCAGGTACTCAAGCTGACCATCTTCCCGCCAGCGCACCAGGTCACCGGTGCGATAGAGGGCACCGTATCGCCAGCCGTTAGGCTATAGGCCTCCTGCATCCACTGTAAGCGATTAATCAGAGCGCGGTGGCAGTTGGCCGCACCCTTGGGGCGCCCCGTGGATCCCGAGGTGTAAATCACATAGGCGAGGTGTTCACCGTGCAGTGCCACTTCCGGGTTCGTTGACGCATGATGCGTGACGTCCAACTGATCCAGCTCGATAACGTTGAGGCTCTCAGCCACTGGCAACGACGCGCGCAAGTGGTGCTGCGTCAGCAGCAGCTCAATGCCACTATCCTCGACCATATAGGCCAACCGATCACTCGGATAGTCTGGGTCCAGCGGCACATAGGCGCCGCCCGCCTTGAGGATACCCAATAGCCCCACCACCATCTCGATGGAGCGTTCCATGGCGAGACCTACCCGGGTCTCGGGCCTTACGCCTAGTCCAATCAGATAGTGGGCCAGCTGGTTGGCACGGGCATTGAGTTCGGCGTAGCTCAGATGCTGATCATCGAAGATAAGAGCTATGGCTTCTGGAGTTGACGCTGCTTGGTGCTCAATCAAATGATGAACTGGCGCAGCATCGGAGTATCCTTGAGAGTTTACTCCCCATTGAATAAGTTGCTGCTGCTCAGAATTTTCAAGCAACTCGATATCGCCCAGTGCCTGCCCTGGTGACGTAAGCAACCTTTGCAGTAGTGTCTCAAAGTATCCTGCAAGGCGTTGAATGGTCTCAGGCTCGAAAAGCTCTGACGCATAAACCATGCTAAATTTCAGCTGTCCATCAGGGAAATCCCGCACCTCTAGCGTTAAATCGAACTGAGCATCCTGCTGTAGAAACCCTGACTCAGTCAGTGTCAGGTCGGGCAATGTCTGAAACGCCGTGAGATCCTCTTGCCGATAGTTGAACATGACCTGGAAAAGAGGGTTATGAATCGAATTACGTGTGGGCTGTAGCGCTTCAACTAGCTGCTCAAAAGGTAAGTTTGAGTGCGCCAAGGCACCGACAACAGCGTATTGACACTGTGTCAGTATCGTTTCAAATGAGTGGCGACTATTGATGTCATTGCGCAATACCAAGGTATTAACAAAAAAACCTATTACCCCCTCTATTTCCTGACGCTGCCGATTAGCTACCGGCACTCCCACGCGAATCTCTTGCTGCCCGCTATACCGTTGCAACAGTCCTTGAAAGCCGGCCAAGAGCACAGTGAAAAGGCTTGTATTCTGGCTCTCGGCGAGTCGGCGCAGGCCCACTTGGAGCTCGTTGGAAAGAGAAAACTCATACTGACCGGCACGCTTGGCCGTCGACGTCTGGCGGGGATGGTCGGTTGGCAAGTCCAACACAGGGTGCTCACTGCCAAGCTGTTCTTGCCAGTAAGCAAGCTGTCGCTCTCCCTCACCAGCTGACAGCCAGTCACGCTGCCAACTTGCGTAGTCAGCGTATTGGACACGCAACTCAGGTAACTGAGCAGGCTCACGACGCATATGGGCACGATAGAAGGCCACCAACTCATCAAGCATAATCTGCATCGATACGCCATCGGAGATAATGTGATGCATGACAACGACCAAGGCATATGCATCGTCGCTCACACGCAGCAACGCGGCCCGCAACAAAGGGCCTGTTGAGAGATCGAACGGCTCATCATTAATCCGTCGTATCGTGTCATTCTCACGCTGCTGAGCCTCCTCAGCAGGCATGCCACGAAAATCGACGACCTCCAAGTCAAAGGAAGTGTCAGGTCTAATTAACTGTTTGGGACTCCCTCCCTTGTCAACGTAAAACAGAGTACGCAACGACTCATGCCGCGCTACCAAACCGTCAAAGGCGTCACGCATCGCGTCTATATTCAGGTGGCCCGATAAACGCAGAACACCACCGATATGGTAAGCCGTACTCTCAGGGTCTAGTTGCCATAAGAACCATAGGCGTTGCTGATCATGAGAGAGAGGCAGTGGCTCGGCACGACGCGCATATGACAATACAGGGATAGGTGAGCGCCCCAAATCGGCATGATCATTTTTTATGCGCTCTACTTCATTTGCCATAGCGCCCAGTGAGGAGTGTTCGAACACTGACTTAGCTGAAAAATCAATCGCCCAATGATCGCTAATACGTGAAGCTAACTGCACCGCCGCCAGAGAATTACCACCGCTGGCGAAGAAATGAGCATCGCTGCCTAGCGGCTTTCTCTGAGACAAAGCCTCGTCATCCCCCAGCACCTGATGCCAGAGCTTCGCTAACGTCTGCTCCGTTTCGCTTCCAGCTACCGCAGTAGAGTGCGATGACTTTCCTCCGCCCTCAGAGTCACCACCACTGACAAAACTCCCAAAGGCGTGAATGGCGTAGGCATCCAGGCTGCCCGCCTCCCAGCCTTGGCGGCAGGCGCTGCGCTGCAGTTTGCCGCTGGAGGTTTTGGGGAGGCCACCTGGGTTGAGCAGTAACACTACCGAAAGTGGCTCATGGCAAGCGCTCCCCACCGTCTCGCTTAGCGCTTCGACCAGCTTCTCGGCGGGCACTAGCTTCTGTATGCCGCGGGAAACTTCTGCCGCCACACCGATCCCCTCGGCGCCTTCGGGGGTGGTCACTGCAAAGGCCGCCACCCGCCCTTTGCGCACCGCTTCAACTTCGGCCTCGATAGCGCTCTCGATATCCTGGGGGTAGACGTTATGGCCGCGCAGAATGATGAGATCCTTGATGCGCCCGGCGATATACAGCTGCCCTTCGTGTAGAAAGCCCAGATCACCGGTGCGCAGCCAGCGATCATCGCGAACGTCGTGAGCCTCTGCATCGGTGTGCTGCCAACTGACCCCATCGCGGGTGACAAAGGTGTTGGCCGTTGCCTCGGGGTTCCGCCAATACCCGTGTGCCACGCTGGGCCCATTGACCCAGATCTCGCCGACGTCGCCTTTGGGCAGCGAGTGAAATCCTTCGGGATCGACAATATCGATTGTGTGACCCGGCTCCGGCGTGCCGCAGCCCACCAGGGTGTTGCCTTCAACTGCTGAAACAGCCTTACCTTCGGCCAGTGACTGTTGAGAAAAAGCCGTACCCACCACGCCCGTACCGCGCGAATTACAGCTAACCAATAGCGTCGCTTCGGCCAAGCCATAACAGGGTGCTGCGGTGTCAGCGGCAAAGCCCGCTGGGCGGAAGCGCTCGATAAAGCCAATGAAGGTATCGTGGCGTACCGGCTCGGCGCCTGAGAACGCGACCCGCCAGCTAGATAAGTCGAGCGCCTCAAGCTGCTCGTCGCGGATACGCTCAAGACACAGCCGGTAGGCAAAATCGGGGCCACCGCTAATGGTGCCTCGGTGGCGGGAGATCGCTTCCAACCAGCGTACTGGCCGCTGTAAAAAGAAGGTGGGGCTCATCAATACCGCAGGGATACCGCGATAGATGGGCTGCAACAGGCCACCGATCAGCCCCATGTCGTGGTAAAGCGGCAGCCAACTGACGAAAACATCGTCGGCACCAATCGAGAAGCCCGTCTCGATAGCACGCTCGTTCGCCATCAGGTTGCCATGGCTGACCATAACGCCCTTGGGCGTGGCCGTGGAACCTGAGGTGTACTGTAAAAAGGCGAGATCACCACGCTTTGGGCGATGCTCAATCCAGTGTTCAGCGCGGCTCTCATCTACGGCATCCACGGGGATCAGTTCGGCGCTGCCGAAGCCTTCGCTTGCAGATGCGACCACATCGATAATCGTTGTAGAGGTGAGCACACAGGCGGCCTGAGAGTCGGCGGCAATGGCGAGCAGGCGCGCCAGATGCTGCTGCTTGGCCGACTCTGGAGGGAAGACCGGCACGGCAATCACCCCGGCATACAGGCAGGCGAAGAATGCCACCACATAATGTTCATCGTTATCCAGCAGGATCAAGGCACGCTCACCAGCCGGGAACCGCTGCTGGAGCTCGCTGGCCAGGGCGCGGGAACGCCGCTCCAGAGTGGCGTAGTCAAGGGTGGTCTCACCTTGAGCGCTCACTACAATCAGCGCCCTGTCGCTGGGCCTTTCCCGGGCCAGGCGACTTAAATGCTCAACGAAGCTGTGGTTAGCAACGTTATGGGATGGGTGGCTGTTCATTGTCTGGGCGTGCCTAATATTCATATGCGTACCTGCTGGAACTCCTGGCCGTGAGATGAGGCGTTATGTTTAGTCGTTGGAGAGGTTGCCGTGACCTTCCGCCATGGCGACGACGACTTTGCGCGGCCCTTTGAACGGCGTGCGTGCATGGGCGACCAGCATGTTGTCGAGCATCAGCACATCGCCTGCCTGCCAGGGGAACATCACCGTTTCGTCGGCCAGTACGCCGCGGATCTCATCGAAGATGGCATCGTCGATGGGGCTACCATCGGCAAAGAAGACGTTGCGCGGCATGTCTTCGGGGTCGAGCAGCTCTTCCAGCGACTCACGTACTTCTGGCTGCAGGTTGGAGACATGGAAAAGATGGCCTTGGTTGAACCACACCTGCTCACCGGTGACAGGGTGAGTCTCTATGCTTTGGCACAGTTGGGTGGTACGCAGGTCGCCATCGGGCTTCCACTCACAGCGAATACCCGCGCGCTGGCAGAATGCCTCCACTTCAGCGCGGTCTTCGGTGTTAAACACCTTTTGCCAAGGCATATCGAAATCGCCGTAGTTGCGTACGTAGAGAATGCCGGGGGCAAAGCGCTCGCGGATCTCTGCGGGCATACGGCGGTAAATAGCGCGGCTATCGGCTATCGGCGTCTCTCCCCCTTCGGGGGAAGCGGTGACACAGTGGAACCAGATTTTCATCGGCCACTCGCGGGTGTAGGCCTGCTCATTGTGGAGGGGAATATGTTGATGAGCGGGATACTCGGTCGAGGTATAAATGCCCGATGACACCGCTGAACGTGGCGTAGAAGCGAACTCATAGCTCAGCAGCGGATGACCAAAGGCGGCAGCAAACTGCTGAAAATCGTCCACGGAGGGAACATCGAAACCTCTTAGCAGCACCCCACCGACTCTAGTCACTAGTGACTCAATATCCGCACGCAAATCACCGAAGGCTTCCAGCAGCGGCTGCCCTGGGTAGGCGGGGGAAATCATAATGGGCAGCTCTGAATCAACAGGCCCCTGACGTTGGGATATGACGTTGGTTGGTTGCGTTAGTGTTGCGCTTTGGCTGTCCATTATTGATCTCCTAAAAAGTCGTTGAGTAGCGTTAACTCTGGGCATAGCTCTTTGCATAGCCCAGGGCAGCGGCATAGCCACTCGGCGCTGGCAGCGGCCATGCCTGCAGAGGTGATGACACGGGAAGCGAGTGCTTAAGGCAGTAACTAGCAGGCGGCACTGCCGCTGGGCTAACCGAGAGCGCTTGCAGATGGTCCGCGATTCCTAAACCCAAGGTCTTGAGTACCGCTTCTTTAACCACCCAGCGCTCCATGAAGGGCAGCGTGGCACCGCGAATGTGGTCGCGCTGCTCGCTCGGCGATAGCACCAGCCCGTGCAGCGGCGCCAGTTCGGCCTCGGATCGACGACGCTCAATATCGACCCCCACCGAGCCGCCGGGAGCGAGCGCGATTAGGGCGACATGGCCAGAGTGGGAAACATTGAAAGCAGGCCCATCAGCGTTTTCCAACTCGGGTTTGCCGTAAGCGTTCTGAGTGAACACCAGCTTTTCTGGCGCTATACCGGTGTGCGCGGATAGCAGTCGCCGCAGGGCAGCGCGTGTCGCCACAGCGCGTACGACATCGGCGTGATGGCGAAGCCGCTGGGCGCGCTGCCACTCGGCTCGACTCAGCAACCGATCATCTTCGTCAGCCACCGGGGCGTTCAGGTCGAGCGCTAAGCGCCAGACTTCAAGCCCCTCAGGAGCCCCTTCAGCTAACTGCAGGCGCTGCATGGGGCACCTCCTCAAGCCGTCGAGTCAGCGCCCGTTCGATAGTCTCCAGCACTTGTGCTTGCTGCTGGCGAATAAAGAAGTGCCCTCCTTCGAACCAGTCCAACGAGAACGCCCCGCCCGATTCTCGCTGCCACGCTTCTAAACGCTCTCTTTCGATATCGTCATCGCGCCCTGCGAGTACCTGTAAGGGATAAACAAGCGGCGACCCGCCGCGATAGCGGAAACTGCGGCAGAGGCGATAGTCCGCTGCCAACACATCAAGAGTGAGGCGCAGCAGTTCCGGGCTTTCGAACACTTCCTCTGGGGTGCCGCCCTGCTGGCGTAGATCCGCAATCAGGGCTTTGTCGTTATCAAGGCCCGCCAAGCGTTCTGCGTCGCGCATTGAGGGCGCCGCGCTGCCTGAGGCGAACAGTATCCGCGGCTGAGGCCGCCCTACATCACGCAAGCGAGCTGCCATGCCGTAGGCCAACAACGCCCCCATGCTGTGACCGAACAGGGCAAAGTCGCCGCGCATCCGCGTTGCCTGCTCTTCGCACAGTCGCACGACCTGGGTCTCGAAGTCATCGATGAGCGACTCACCCAGTCGCTCACCACGCCCAGGCAGCTCGACGGGATATACCTCAATCCAGGCGGGCAACTGACGCTTCCAGCGCAGATACATGGTGGCGCTGGCTCCGGCGCAGGGCAGGCAGAGCAGTCTTAAACGCTTAACCTGCATTCACCTGCTCCGCCTCAGCGTTGGCCTGCTCATCCATCCACTGGCGCAGCGAGAGTGGCCGCATATCGGTCCAGGTTTTTTCGACGTAGTCGAGGCAGGTTGGCTTATCGCCGAGTACGCCGGTATCGGTCCAGCCAGCGGGAATCGCTTTCCATTCTGGCCAGAGGGAGTACTGCTCTTCGTGGTTGACTAATACGCGGAAAACACCATCTTCACGATCAAAACAACTTGTCATGGGACTAACCTCATCGTTGCCAAAGGAATGAGAAATAAAATGCAATTACTTCTCATTACTCAATGACGAGTGAGGCACATGAAAATTTAATGTGAAGGAAGAAGAAAGTAGAAAAAATACGTGCGGGGGCTATACGGCTCTAGCGCTTAAAAACGCGACAGCCGTGAAATCATCAATGAAGAAAACCAGGGGGAACAAAAAACGGAGTGGGCAAAAAGCAGCGATTTGTCAGTTGCGCTCATCACTGCGCGGAATCATCCCCGTTAGCAGCCATAGCTGTTCGGCTTCACGAAATACACGGCGGTGCTGAGAAGAAGCCGCTAACCACGCATGAAGCGCCTCGCGATCAGCGTCGCTCAACGTCTCTTCATGCTCGCGCATCAGCCAGTCTAGCGCCGTTTGCCAAACGGCATCATCGCCGCTGTCGTTATCCATCGTTACTGTCAAACCTCGCTACTGCTGCCTGCTGAACACCTGTCTCGGGAAGCGTGTAATATTATCAACGCTATTTGCTGACAGTGTAACAAAGCGACAACAAAGAAGGGACGGAACGTGGGCTTACCGATCTGGCAACGTTTAACCTTGTAGCGACTGGCGGCAATGCGTCAATGCATCGCGAATCATAAAATTAACTAACGTGGTGGAAATACCTAACAAGTGGGCCACTTCCCGCTGCGTATGACTTCCCGAACGATAGAGCTCAAAAGCGCGCCGCGTACGCTCGGGCAGCTCATCCAAAGCGTTAACCACCTGGGCCAAGGCCTGGCGATCAATCGCGATCACCTCTGGGGAGTGTGACGCGTAAGAGGTGGTATCCCCTTCCTCTTCTTTTGCAAACAAAGTTGACTCAAACGCCGAACGGCGGCAGCGGTCAATGGCGAGGTTGCGCACCACACGTGACACGTAAGATATAGGCTGCTTCACCTCAAAAAGCGTGGTTGCTTCCGAAATTTTTAGATAGGCGTCCTGCACGACATCATCGGCTTGATCAGCATTGCCCAAGACTCTTGCGGCGACACAGCAGAGCCGGGGCCGCTGATTAACGAAGATATCTTCTAACTCAGCGCTCCAGGTCTGGGTATCCACAGCTCGGCCTCCTGCCTTGATTAACACCACGGAATAAATGGCAATAATTATTATTTGCGTTAGAGCCTGGCAAGTCAACTGGTGAGAGCTAACTCACTTTTTATAACGATATGCTTGTTGACGTTATTTTCAGAAGCCACGACCTTCACCTGCTTGGGCAGACTTGCCCAAGCTCATTAAGCAGCGTTGACACTGCATAAAAGACATTCATAATACAAACAATAATGATTAACATTAAAAATTAAAACGAACTCTATGCAAGGAGAATATTCTTGAACCAACCTACTTTCCGCAAGCGGTGGCTAACGGCTGCCGTTGCAGTGGCTGTCTGCAACACGCCGACGGCTGTGTTTGCTCAGCAGGCCGAACAGAGGGCATCTTCAGGTAGTGAAACCTCCACCGCGCTACCCACACTGCAAGTCACGGAAAGTCGTCTTTATGAAGAAGCTACAGGGCCTGTGCTGGGTATTGCCGCCACCCGCAGCGCAACCGGCACCAAAACCGACACGCCGATCATTGAAACACCGCAATCGATTTCCGTGATTGGTAGCCAGGAGTTTCGCAACTATGGCGCACGGAACGTCAACCAGGCGCTGGGCTACACAGCGGGCGTATCAAGCGCTTATGGCGGAGGAGGAGCTGATACAACCCACGACAGCATGATGATTCGCGGTTTCAGTGTGTATAACAGTTACCGGGATGGCAGCAAGTATCAGGTTAACGTATTCGATGCCCAGCAGGAGCTCTATGGCCTGGAAAGGTTGGAGGTACTCAAGGGCCCATCGTCAATTCTCTATGGCGTGGCGTCTCCCGGGGGCTTGATCAATGCGGTCAGTAAGCGCCCTACCAGTGAGCTCCTGCGCGAAGTTAATCTCCAGGTAGGCAGTTTTGATCGGCGCCAGGTATCTGCGGACTCCTCTGACTCCCTGGATGAAGATGGTGAGTTTTCCTACCGTTTAACCATGCTTCGCCGCGATAGCAACACCTTTGTCGACCATGTGCCAGATGATCGCACCTACATCGCGCCTGCCTTTAAGTGGCAGCCAAACGAGGATACCTCGCTCATCCTGCTCAGTGAGTATCAGCGGGACGAGACGACTTATATCTATGGGCTGCCTGCCAGTGGCACTATTCTTGCCAACCCCAATGGCGATATACCGCGGGAGCGGTTCGTTGGTGAACCTGGATTCGATGACTACGATAACGAAAGCTACTCACTTGGTTATCTGTTCGAGCACGATTTTTCCAACCGCCTGAAGCTGCGCCACAATTTGCGCAGCTTCCACTCAGATAGAAACTTCGACAACATCGGTATTGTTCAGCAGCCTCAAAGCTCCGCTGGGCGACTTTTTTCCAGAACCGCCCATGATCGGCGTGATGCTTCCAGGGCAATCTCCTCCGATACGTCCTTGCAGTATGACTGGGAGGCCGGAACGACAACCAATACCTCTCTGGTCGGCCTTGACTATGTCCGCCAGCGCCACGAAACAGAACGCTACCAGCAGAGCGTTCCTGCTCTGGATCTCTATAACCCTGCCTATGGAAGTGGGCAATTGGGTGAAAGCACCCCTAATAACTATTCCAATCTGAGCCGTAAGCAGCAGGTGGGACTGTATGTTCAGAACCAGATGAAGATTGCCGATAAATGGGTAGTCATGCTGGGCGGGCGTCAAGATTGGACGGATACCGAAGCTGCTCGGTACTTCGATCCCTCTCAAGAACAACAGCAGGATGATGATGCTTTCACCGGTCGTGTTGGATTCGTTTACCTGGCCGATAATGGCTTGGCACCCTTCGCCAGCTTCAGTCAATCCTTTGAGGTAGCGACTGGCACCGATCGCAACGGCAATCAGTTCGAGCCCACCCAAGGCGAGCAGTACGAGGTAGGCATCCGCTATCAGCCCAAGGGGTTCGATACCATGCTCACCGCCACCGCTTACGAATTGACTCAAGATAACGTGCTGGTCGCCGACCCGGTCAACACTAACTTCCAGACACAAATAGGCGAAGTGCGCTCTCGGGGTGTCGAGCTGGAGGCCAAGACGGAGATCGGCCTCAATGCCAATCTGGTCGCAGCGTATGCCTACACTGATGCCCGAACAACAAAAAGCAGCCCGGCGACCCCCGAAAAAGTCGGGGAACGAACCGGTCAGGCGCCCTACAACCAGTTCTCACTATGGGGTGACTATCGCTTCAGTGATTTCGGTCTGCCGGGACTCAAACTGGGGGCGGGGGTACGCTATGTTGGATCAACGCTTCCTAACGCCCACCTTGATGGCGAAGTGCCTGATTTTACCCTGGTTGATGCCATGGTCAGCTATGAGACGGGCCCATGGTTACTTTCCTTGAATGCGACCAACCTGACCGATGAAACCTATATCGAGTCCTGCACCTACGCATGTTATTACGGAGAGCCTCGCAGTGTTGTAGGCACGGCGTCCTATCAGTGGTGATGAAGGCGCTTCTTTATTCGCTAAACACAGGCATGATCGTGACATATCAAAATGGGACTTTTTATCCCCCTGTACGCCCTAAAAAAAGCATGATCTTATCGATCGCATTGCTTATCAGCTTATTGATGGGCAATGTATCGACGGCCAGCGATAAAAACGGAGTGGTGCCATTAGCAACGTTTGACTTCGCTATCGCGGAGACCCTCAATGCCATTGGTCACCCGCCTAGGTTTCTGTCGGGCCTTGAAGGGTATGAAACCTACTCCCGTCAAGATGGCGTTATTCCCGATACGACTAACCTGGGTTATCGCCACCTCCCTAACCTTGAGCTACTGGCAAGCGATCCCCCACAACATATTCTAATTTCACCGCCTGCTCATGCCAGCTTACTCCCACGGCTCAGAAAAATTGCGGAGGTTAAGGAATACCCGCTTTATAAATTTGCCGATAGCGATGGCGACCATAACGACTGGGAAACCATCGAGGAATTGACGCGTCAGCTTGGCGATTTGGTTGGTCATCCTAACGCTGCGGAGCATTATATCGAGCAGTCCCGCCACCACTTCGCTGCGCTAAAGCAAGCGCTTAATGATATCGACTCCCACGTTTTACTGGTGCGCCTGATGGATGAGCGCCATGCCCGTGTATATGGCACAGGAAGTGTTGAAGGCATGATGTTAAATCACCTTGGCCTCCAGAACGCCTGGCAGGGGGATTTAGGCCAATGGGGAATGACAACCGTCAGCGCAACGCCTCTGTTTGATATCGATGCGAAACTAGTGTTTCTTGACAGCCCCTACGGCCCAGACGGAGGTGTGAGACAACTCCTATCCGATGGCCAGTGGCGACACTTGCCAAGCGTGAAACAGGGAAATTATACGATTATTCCTGTCAATTATTGGTCTTGGGGAGGACTACCAGCCGCCCGACGCTTTGCCGATAGCCTTGTCAGCCACCTGACTGAAAGCAATCGCACAGGCAGTGCCTCTGTCGATACAAACTAGTGGCTTACTCTTTTTGTCTAAAGCAGTAAAATTCACTCTGTGTGGCCACATGCGCCCTCCACAGGCAAGCTCGTCACTGCGCAATGCAATCGGTGAGCATGCTAGACTATTGGTCGTAACGTTGTTTTTTTGCTCTGGAGACCCACCGTGACGGATGCCCACCGCCGTAAGCTACCCATCGGGATTCAGACGTTCTCGGATATCCGCGAAGGGAACTATTACTACGTCGATAAGACACCGCACATTGAGCGTTTGGTTAACCAGAACAAATACTACTTGCTTTGCCGATGGCGTGATGCAGAGCCGTGAAGGGTTGGATGAACGTATCCGTGAGCAGCTACGCGTCCAGCGTGAGCAACTCGGCATTACCCACCACCATAAAACCGATATACCGGGTGAATTTTCTGCCCTCATTCGTGCCGCCCACCAGCAGCGTGGTCAACGGGTGGTCATTCTGATTGATGAGTACGACAAGCCGATTCTGGATAACATCCTGGCGCCGGAGCGTGCCCGGGAACTGCGCGAGGGTTTGAAGAACCTTTACAGCGTGCTGAAAGACGCCGACCCGCACCTACACTTCGTGCTGCTTACCGGCGTTTCCAAATTCAGCAAGGTCAGCCTGTTTTCGGGCTTGAACAATCTCCGCGATATTACCCTTTCGCCCGACTATGCAACCTTGTGTGGTTATACCGATGACGATATCGATACCGTATTTGAACCTGAACTTTCTGGGTTAGACCGTCAGGAAATCAAACAGTGGTATAACGGCTATCGCTGGGGTGGTCGTGAGGTTACCTCTGTCTACAATCCCTTCGATGTACTATTGCTGTTCCAAGAGCAAGAATTCGGCCCGTACTGGTTTGAGTCCGCGACGCCAACGTTTTTGGTCGATATTCTCAAACAACGCGGGGTGTTTACCCCTCGATTGGAGACCTTGCAAGCAAAAGCACAGTTGCTCGGCCGCTTTGATGTCGACGATATCACCACCGAAGGGCTGCTGTTCCAAACCGGCTACATCACCATTAAAGACGTGCAGGAACCCATGCTGGGTTATCGCCTCTATACGCTGGGCTTTCCGAACAGGGAGGTAGAAAGCAGCCTTAACGATTTATTGCTGCCAGTATTGGGTATTAACACAAGCGATGCGCAAACCTACCAACTGGCGTTATTTGACACTTTTCAGCGCCATGACCTTGCTGCGTTGGAAGCTCACTTAAAGGCGCTCTACGCCGGACTCCCCCATGACTGGTACCGCAACAACCCCATCGCCAAATACGAAGGCCACTATGCCAGTGTCTTTTACAGCCACTTTGCGGCCTTGGGGCTGGATGTAACCGTGGAAGACGCCAGCCACCACGGCAAGGTGGATATGAGCGTGGACTTTGGTGGGCATATCTACCTGTTTGAGTTCAAAGTGGTGGAACAACTGCCGGAAGGTAAAGCGCTGGAGCAGATCAAACATAAAGGCTATGCCGATAAGCACCGCGCTTCGGGCAAGCCCATCCACCTGATCGGCGTGGAGTTTTCCAGCGTTGAGCGCCAAATTGTGGCGTTTGAGGTGGAGACCTTGGCTTAGCTACCAATCTATCCGCCACTGTCATCTCCGCGTCATGAATGGCTAGTTACATTGAATGCATACAGTTTTTGCCATTCACTAAGGCACGATGAATGCCCAGGGGAAATACAATGCTCGATAGCAGTAACGACCTACTCGAAACGGTGAAACAGGCGGCGTACGAGGCAGGTGCGCTGTTACGCGAGGGATATTCGCTAAAGGGCAGAATCGCCTTTGAGCAAAAGGGGGCGTCAGACTTTGTCAGCTACTACGATACGGCCGCAGAGAACATCATTATCGACTGTATCAATAGCGCCTTTCCCGATATCGCTTTCCTAGGTGAAGAGAGCGGGCTTACACCCACCGATAGTGACTATACCGTCATCATTGACCCTCTCGATGGCACCAGCAACTTTTTGCATGGGGTACCTCACTTCTCAGTCTCCATCGCGGTTACTAAGGGCGATGAGCTGATCATCGGCGTTGTCTATCAACCGCTGCTTGATGAAATGCTTTGGGCCAGCCTTGGCACCGGCGTCTTCCTCAACGACACGCCGCTCACTACGCCTGAACCGCGCCCACTGAACGAGATGCTGGTAAGCACCTGCCTGCCCTACCACGCTAAAGGCGACTGTACGACGGCCCTAGATCAACTCGCTGCTCTAATGCCCCAGGTGGCCGGTATCCGCAGCCCAGGATCGGCGGCGCTGGAGATCGCCTACACCAGCCTGGGCCGGTTTGATGCTTTTTGGTCTCAAGGCGCTAAGCTCGACTTTTGGGATATCGCCGCCGGTATTGTGATTGCCAGAGAAGCTGGCTACACCGTCACGGATCTCACTGGCGAGCCGAATCCCTCTCAATGGAACAGTTTACTTGCGGCGCACCCCGAGAGGCATGGACAACTGCTAGCGTGTTTAGCGTCTTGCTGATAAACGATCAACGTCATCTCTAATCACCTGAGACCTACCCCTTGCCTGCTTTCCCCAAGCGGCGTTTGCCATCTATCACGTAAATCTTTTCATTTTTTTGTTAAAAATGAGAACTATTAGCACTAGAATGGAGGCATTATCATCAACCCTATCGCCAGGAGTCATTCATGTTCGAGGTCAAAGGCGCCACCTTTGAAATCAATGGTAAGCAGATTTTAAATCCCATTGACCACAGTTTTCATGAGGGCAAGGTTTACGGCCTGATTGGCCATAACGGCTCGGGCAAGTCGACGCTGATCAAGCTCATGGCCCAGCAGCAGCCGGTAAGCCAGGGGGAGGTTCACTTTGATCAACGCCCGCTGAGTGACTGGGGAAATCGTGAGTTCGCCCGTCAGGTGGCTTACCTGCCCCAGCATTTACCAAGTGCAGAAAGTCTTACCGGACGCGAGCTAGTCGCCTTCGGCCGCTACCCATGGCACGGGCTTCTGGGCCGCCACACCCAGAAAGACAAAGATGCCATTGATCGCGCCATAGCCCTGACCCACACAGAGGCCTTTGCCGACCGCTTGGTCGACACGCTCTCTGGTGGTGAACGTCAAAGGGTCTGGTTGGCGATGCTACTCGCCCAGGGCAGCCGATTCCTGCTGTTGGATGAGCCGCTAGCGGCGCTGGATATCGCCCACCAAATCGAAGTGCTGGCGCTGATCCGTAAGCTGTGCGATGAGCTAAATCTTGGGGTGATTATTGTACTGCACGATATCAACATGGCCTCGCGCTACTGCGACGAGCTGATGGCACTGCACAGCGGTCGCTTGCTGGCCCATGGCAGCCCGGGTGATTTGATGAGCTGCAGCACCTTAGAGGCGATTTATGGCCTACCGATGCAGGTCATGAAGCACCCCAACGGAGAGCACAATATCGCCGTGGCTCAATAGCGCTATTCTCCGAGGTCAGACACTTTTAAAAGCACTCATTCGCAATCAAAAGCTTCAACTGATACGCATTATCGATTAAGCTGAATGCCATATTTTACCTGTGTGCTGTGTCAAAACCTTGTGTTAAAGCCCTGTGATGGAGCCCCGCGATGCCCTCTGCTCTACGTCAGCCGCAACTGTTCGAGCCTTCGTTAGCGTCCTGCTACACCGGGCCGTTGGCGAACTTTACGCCGCCGTTAATAGGTGGAACGCCACCGCTGGAAGCGTTCAAAACAGCCCGTTGGCGGAATGCCGATTGGCTCAAAGAAGATCTCTCCCGCTTCGCTGAACAGTACCCAGACGGAGACCAGCGGGCAGTGGTATCGATCTGGTCGAAATGGCACTTAAGCGCACTAACCGTTCCCACACTGACAGCCAACCTGCTGCTTAACCGTGACCTGCCGGTGGGGCTGGGCGACATGCAGGTTATCTTTAACGACAAGGGCGCCACCTCGCGGCTGTGGTTGCCCCACGAAGGCACGTCGATAACCACTCACGACCCGTTTGAGCGTTTTGCTACCCTGATTGAGCAGCACTGGGCACCGTTGATTGAGCAATTAGCGGCTATCTCCGGCGCTGCACAGCGGGTGTTCTGGAGCAATGCCGGTGGCTATCTGGACTTTTACGTCAACGCGCTGGGCGAGCACCCGCTTGCCAATAGGCAGGCGTTTGAGGCTGCCAAGGCGCTGCTGGAAGCGCGCAACCTGCCCAACGGCAAGCGCAACCCGCTGTTTCAGCCGGTGCGTTACTTTACGCCCAAGGGTAGTGAGGAAGTTAAGCGGGTGCGCAAGCTTTGCTGCCTGCGCTATTTACTGGATGAGTTTGCTACGTGCGGCACCTGCCCGCTAGAGGGCTGCGACCTGGAAGCGCGAAAGCGCGCCAAACAGGTCGCCCGTTAAAACGTTAGCTATTTTTAACACTGTTTAGATATTAATTTGCGCAACAGCGTCCTCACTCGCTCGAGCACGCTGCTCGCCTTTCAGCTCGCTAAGCTGCCCCTTCGACATCTCCAGCAACCGATCAGCGTGAACGAAGTAGCTGTCGTCATGGCTGATAGCAAACACGGTTTTACCCATCGCTTTTAAGTGCGGTAACAGCTCGCGGTAGAACAGCCGCCGGAACTGCGGGTCTTGATCCGCCGCCCACTCGTCGAGCAGCAGGATATCGCGTTTTTCGGCAATCGCTAGTAGCAGTGCCAGGCGCTTACGCTGCCCCTGGGAGAGCTGGGTGTTGATGACGCGATCACCCTCCCACTGCAATTTGTGCTGCATCTGCAGTCGCTCAAGCCAGGTATCAACGACCTGCGGGTCAGCAGGCAGGCCTTCAGGGCCCATGGTCTGATCAAACTGATGGAAATCGGTAAACACGCTGGCAAAGCGAGCGCGGAACGCTTCCCACTGTGCAGCAGTGACCACCTCGCCATCAATCTTAATAGTGCCGCTTTGGGGGCGGTATAACCCCGAGAGTAGCCTTGCCAGGGTCGACTTACCGCTGCCGTTGCCGCCGATCAAGAACACCTGCTCACCGCGCTCTAGGGTCATATTGAGTGGCCCCACCTGGAAGCCCTCGCCCTGGGCAGTGTCCGGGTAGTGATAAGTGACTTCCTCCAGCTCCAGACGCTGCCAATCGGCCAGCGTATCGTCGACGGCAAAGCTTGACTGGTACTCGGCTAGCTCCAGGCTGCTCAATTTATCAAACGCGACCTGGGCACTGATCAGCGTTGGCCAAGCGCCCACCGCCTGAATCAGCGGCGTACGCAGGAACAGCAGCGTCAGCGCGAAGGTGGAAGCCACCGTGGTATTCGCCCAGCCCAATCCATTAGAGAGGAAAAACACCACCCCGATGGCGCCCAGCATCATAATGTTAGACCAGTTGTTAGCGCTTAAATGGTAGGTATCGGCGCGGATGATATGATGACGATAGTCACGGGCATTGGCGGTATAGCGCTCGTCATAAAAGCGCCGGGCACGGTCGCGGTTGAGCGCCAGTTCTTTGCGCCCTTCAATGGCCGCCTGGAAATCTTTATACAGACTGTCTTCGCTTTCACGCACGAGGCGAAAATGGCGATACACCCGCGACACCAACACCCACCCCACACCCATGGTGAACGCGATCCACAGCACCGTGATCACCACCATTTGTGGCGACAGCCATGCCAAATAGGCCACCGAGGCAAGCGTAAGCACCACGCCCTGAATCAGCTCCGGCAGACGCACAAAGCCAATAGTGATGTTACGCACATCGCTGGACAGACTGGCAAGCAAGGTGGCGTTGCCCAACTGCTCCAAGCGCTCAATATCGGTGTCGAGAATACGCTTCACCAGCCGCGAGCGTAGATCAAACACAAAGTGGTGCCCCAGCACGGTCAGCGCTAATTGCGTACTGAGTGTGACCGCCAGGAGCACCACCAGCAGGCCTAGAAATTGCGGCAGCGCCGCCATACTGCCTACTTCGATAAGCCGCTGGTTGATAAACGCAATCACCCCGACCCCTAAGCCAGCGCTCAATAGGCTCAAAGCAATGGCGCCTAAAAAGGGCCAGCGGTAGTGATGAAATACTAAGCGCAGCAGTTCCATGGGGCTCCTTGCCTTCCTGTAAAGAGCGCTGAAGTCTAACAGCAGCGCCTCTCACCAAGAAGACGTCATTCATATTGGGTGGCAAACGAGCAGCGACAGAGGCCTGACAAAGAGTAGTCTGAACCGGAACGCTATTCCTAAGAGCTATTCCTAAGGGCGATTCCGAAGGGCGATTCCTAAGAACTATGTCAGATGGTTATCCCAGCGGAGTTCCAGACTGGCGACCAGTTGGGGTGTTGCCGAGCCAGGCGTTACTCGGTAGAGCCCGCCCTGGCCGGAGGAGACCAGAAAGCCGCCGTTGCCGTCGCAGCGGGCGCCGGCGGCGTCGGGTAGCGCTAGGCTGGCAACAAGCTTGCCTTGCGCGGCATCCAGCAGCAGTACCCGGTTGCCGCGAGGGGCAGTCACCAGGGCATTGCCAGAAACACGGCTAAACGCCACGCTGGCAGTGTAGTGCTTCAGACTGGCGGTGACTTCATCGGCCAGCGCCAGCTCAGAGAAGTGCCCTTGGGCATCCAGACGGCAGATCAGCGGATGGGTCTCCCACTCGGGCCCTTCAAACTGGTAGCCAGCGATCACTGTACCGTCCGCCGCCACATCCAGATGACGGCAACTGAGCTGGTGGTGCGAAGGTTCGTGACGTGCCAATATCTCGCCGCTGTGGCGATCCAGCAGCATCAGCGCTGGTGCCATGGTATCAAGATTGAGTTTAACCCGGCCATAGTCAGGATGAGTCTTGATCCCCCCCAAACCAATCACCAGTGTGTCACCATCCGGCATCAGCCTAAGCTCATGAGGCCCGATACCACCCAGCGGCATATCGCGCACATGGGCGTAGTCGTTGGCAGCGTCGTAAACGCGCACTAGCCCGGCGCTGTCCTCCAAACGATTGGCGGTGACATACAGATAGCGCCCGCTCAGGTCGAAAACGCCATGCCCGTAGAAGTGGTAGCCCTCCCCGGCCGCAATGGTGTGGGCTAATTGGCGGCTGTCCCCATCGATCACATGCATCCGTGTGCCAGGGCGGCGAGCAAACAATACCGCCTGGCGAGAGTCGGGCTGCAGACAGCCTCCATGGCAGCGCTCGGGTACTTCGATCATAAAGCGGGTCTGACCATCCAATGCCACCCCGGCGATGTAATGCCCTCCTCTGGGGTCGTCTACCGCGCTGAACAGCCAAGCGGCTTCCTCCCGCGCGGGCAGCGCCCAACTCAGCGGGGTCAGCGCCATGGCGACGCTGCCCAACCCTACTTTGAGTACTTGGCGTCGCTGCATGGTTCAATCCCCATCGCTGGAGTTAAAGCCTCGTACCAGCCCCAGTTCACCAGCGATCTCGTTACCCAGTAGATGGCGTAGCTGGCTGATGTCGAGGTAGAGCGACTGCAGACCGCGAAACGCCTCTTCGTCTTCAAGGGAAGGCACCAAGCCCGGTGGCAGTTCGCTGGCCTGAACGAGTGTCTTATCCAACTGATCACGAAACGCCTCGGCGAGCGGCAGCGCATCGGCCTCGCGCAACAGCGCGGTGAGCCCCGGCAAGAAGCCGGTACGCAGACCCTCCAGGCTGCTCTCTACCAATCGAACCGTTTGTCCGCTTCGCCACGCTTCCGCCAAGTAGCCGTTGGCGGGTGCGCCTTTAAGGCCCATGGGCTCACCGAGCCGTTTATCTTCGAGTATTTCGAGAGCCTGGATGGCGCTCGCCAGCGTGGTCTCCGTGTAGTCAGGAGTCTCAAGATAGTGCTCGCCAAAGGCCTGCCAGTCGCGATGCAGCGCGCTTGTGGTATCAGCAAGATGCGTGGTGATGGCCTGCATCAGCGAGCAGGCTCCAGGGTCGCTCAGGGCCTGTTCGTCCATGGCGTCGTCATAAAGCAAGTATTCAAGGGCGGGAAAGCCTTGAATCGCCACGCTGTCACTGGCGATATCTTGGGCATCCGGGGCTTCGGCTGCCTTCAGCCAGCCGCGCACCTTGCTGCCCACCAGGTTTTTACGGTCTGGCCAGAATTGCAGTTGCCAGCCTCGGCTATTCTGCTCGACCGGGCCGAACTGAATAAAACGCACCGCCTGCCAAGCTTGATAGGCGCTCAGCCAGTCATTTTCCAGCCGCTGTCTGAGCGCTTCGTCTGGGCTCTGGCAAAAGCGTGCGGCGCTAGCTTCCAGGCGCTCGGAGGCGGCGCTCAGCTCAGCATACTGAAGTTCCACCGCGCCGTGCCACATTTCCCGCGGCGTAGGGGTGTCCGTAGCAAAAGAGAGCGGCGTCGCGAGTAGCGCGCAAGCCAGCAAACTCAGGCGGCGAAGAGATGCGATCACGTTAACTCCTTAACAGTAATGACTTACAGGGATTCAAGGAAACGTATAAGTTCCGCTCGCTGGTCAGCGGGCAATGCGCGATAGCCCTGGGTAGCGCTTTCTGCCTCACCACCGTGCCAGAGTATCGCCTCTTCCAGAGTGCGGGCGCGACCATCGTGGAGAAAACCAGCCCGGGGGTTAACCGTTTGCGCCAAGCCGATGCCCCACAGCGGCGGGGTGCGCCATTCGCGGCCATCGGCCTGGAACTCGCTGCGATGATCAGCCAGGGCATCGCCCAGATCGTGGAGCAGTAGGTCGCTATAGGGCCATATTTCCTGATTGGCTAGCGCCGGACGGGCAGCATCCGCAGCGGTGCGATGGCGCGGCGTATGGCAGCTCGCGCAGCCGAGCGCGTTAAATCTCTCAGCGCCCTGTTTCACCGCTGGGTCATCCATATTGCGTCGCATCGGTACCGCCAAGCTGGAGGCGTAGAAGGTCACGAAGTCGGCCACGTCATCGCTGACCTCAGGCGTGCCACCGTTAGGAAAATCATCGCACCCCTGGCTCTCCATGCAGTCGGTTTGTGGCACCAGACTGGAGGTCAGCCCCATATCCCCGGCAAAGGCGTGCAGCCCCTGCTGCTCAATGCTGGGCTCGCCGGCTTTCCAGCCAAAACGCCCTAGCACCGTGGTACCACTGCGCACATCCCATACCTGGTTGTAGCGGCCGGAAATCCCGTCGCCATCAGCATCGTCAGGGTCTGCGGCAGCGATAAGGTCAGCTTCAGGAATCGCTTCTAGCAGGCCCAGGCCAATCATTGGAGGTGCTAACCGTGGCGAAGTTTGCAGTGACTCCGGCAGCTCTCCGTAAGCGGGCTCGGCAATCGAGTAGAGCGGCTCCTGCAAGGTGACGCTGGTGCCATCGGTGAAACTCACTTCCCGAGGACGATACTCAATCACCAGCTTGGCCTCGGGCTTGGCACCGCTAATCGCCGCGGTTTGGAGCTGCAAACCGTAGTTAGGTACCGGAAGCGCGCCCCGCTGCTCCAGTGTTTCTGGATCCGCTTGGCTTGCGGGTAGCGAGAGGCGCAGAAACAGCGCGATGGGGTTTTCGTCGCCGGTGGGTGGGTGCCCCCGACCATCTTTAAGGTGGCACCCCTGGCAGCTATTGGTATTGAGCAGCGGCCCCAGGCCATCCCGGGCCTCGGTGCTGGCGGGCGCCGCCACCCAAGGGTTGCGAAAGAAGCTGTTACCGACGCTGAAATCCAGCCGCTTGGTCATCGACATATTACCCAACGGCAGCGAATAGGCGTTATGGTCAAACTGCTCCACCGAGCCATCGCCACCACTCATGGGCGTCGTTTGAATGGGATAATCTTGGCTAGGTGGCGCATTTTGTATAGGTGATTCGGCTGCCTGCAAGGGCACGGCCAACAAGAACAGTAAGAAACTGCTGTGGGCTAATGTGCTGGGCACCCACTTGGCTAGGACAATAAACCGGGGTAAGCGGTACATGGTGATACCTTGAGAAGGAAGATACTGACAAAACCAACAGAGCCGCGCGATAGCAACACTATCGGCGGCTCATAGTAGACGCTAGTCCGCTCTAGAACCGGTGACCGGCATCATCAGGCTGTAGGGAGGTCACGCCCAGTTCACCTGCGGCCTGTTCGATAGACCCTGTTTGCGCCACCAGAGAGAGAATCGCCTCGTTGATCAATTCACTGCCCTGCTCGTTACCCGGCGCAATCATCATATCGAATGCCATCGGCGAGCTTTCCGCTTCAGCCGCCTGCTTGATAGCATCAAGCCTCGCCATGGTGGCTTCAAGCTGCGCACCAAGGGTGTCGGCTAGCTCGCTATCTGCTTGAGACAGTAAGTCTTGCAGCGAAGGCCCCTCTACCACACTGCCATCAAGGCGTTGATAGCTGCCGGTGTAGATATTCTGAACACCCTGGCCGTTGTAGTAGTGAGAGTTGTGGGTATTGTCACTGAAGCAGTCGTGTTCATCCTCAAAAGAGTTGGCTTCCAGCGCTACCTTCATGCGCTCACCCGCCAGCTCGCCAAGCGACAGCGAGCCCATGCCAAACAGCATGCGGCGCAGGCCTTCCTGATCGCTCTCCGCCAGCAGCTCCTGGCGATAGTTGCCTTCAGTTTCCGGCGCCCACTGGGCCACCATCCACTCAAGGTCGTCAACGAGCAGGTCGGACACCGCGTCCAGATAGCTGCGGCGGCGATCGCAGTGGCCATGAGTGCAGTCATCGCCGGTTTGGTAATCACTCACCGGTCGTTCGCCGTTGCCTTCCTCAAAGCCATGCAGATCCTGCCCCCAGAGCAGAAACTCGATGGCGTGATAGCCGCTGGCGACGTTAGCCTCCGAACCGCCAATTTCATTCAGGTCGGCGAGTAATGCTGGGGTAATGTCGCTAACGTCCAGAGTTTCGCCGCCGACAGTGATTTGCTCGTTGGCAATAATATTAGCAGTGGCGCCTTCGTTACCCAGCTCATGCTGGTAGTCGTCGCCTTCGACATAATCGATCATGCCTTCGTCCAGAGGCCAGGCGTTGAGCTGTCCTTCCCAATCGTCCACCACCGCATTACCAAAACGAAACACTTCGCTCTGCTGATAAGGCACCCGCGCCTGCAGCCAGGCTTGCTTGGCTGCGCTCAGGGTTTCGGCCGTGGGATTGGCGAGCAATTCGTCGATACGCTCGTTCAATGCTTGGGCAGCATTCAGTGCATCGGCGTAATTGGCATGAGCCAGATCGGCGTAGTGTTTAACCACGGCGTCAGCGCTAACGGTGTCAGCAGCAGCGGTGTCGACAGCAACTGGGGCAAAAGGCATCAGCGCGCTAAGCGCAACGATGCCAGCAAGAGGGCGACGGAGCATGATGGCGGGCATTACAGTGTCCTTTAGGCTGTGGCATTACAGAAACTACTCACATAAAGTGCTAGGCAACCCGAGAGGGTTTTGGTGCTCTAGCCCTGCCTGAAATGTAATTCATTGACCTATGAGATTCAATCCTATTTGATCTTAAATAGAGAGCACTACGCCGTTTCATCACCATTTTTTGCTCTGTGTCACTTTTTGCTGCCTTGGGAAAACCGACATGCTGGATTATAAACTGCTTCATGCCTTGGCAATCGTGGTGGAGTGCGACGGTTTTGAGCGCGCAGGCGATGTACTGGGGCTTTCGCAGTCAGCTGTCTCCCAGCGCATTAAGGCACTGGAGGTTCGCCTTGGGCAGCCGGTGCTTATACGCTCTCCTCATCTAGCGCCGACCCCTGCGGGCCAGCGGCTGTTGACCCATTACCAGCAAGTACAGCTATTAGAGCGCGATCTCCGCGGCTCCCTACCCACGCTGGATGACCAGGCGCCGCGTCTGCGGATTGCTATCAATGCGGATAGCTTGGTCACTTGGTGGGCCGAGGCCGTTGCCACGATCTGCCAAGAGGAGGGTTTACTGCTGGATTTGGTGATTGAAGACCAGGATGTCGGACTCAAGCGCTTGCGCGATGGCGATGTAGCGGCCTGCCTGTGCGCCACACCACAACCGATAGCCGGTGCACGCAGTGTTGCGCTGGGAGAAATGCGCTACCACCCTTTGGCGACACCGGCTTATATCGAACGCTACTTTCCAGAAGGCCCTTGCAAAGAGAGCTTTCAATCCGCGCCAGCCATCGTCTTCGGCCCTCACGATCAGTTGCAGCATCGCTTTCTTGCTCAGTGCGGCTATCACGGCCACTTTCCTTATCACCTCTGCCCATCTTCAGAAGGGTTTGTGCGCTTAGCCACAGCCGGGGTCGGTTACGGCATGATGCCTCAGTTGCAGGTCGGCGAATTAATGGCCAGTGGCCAACTAGCCAGTGTTGCTCCCGGTCATTTTTTAGCAGTGCCCTTGTACTGGCATTTTTGGCGCCACAGCGGGCAACTCATTCAACGACTTACGCAACATTTAAGTCGTGCTATGACTTAAGCATGAGAGTTTTCAACGTTTCCTTTCACCAAAGCCAACTACACTCAAAGAGCTTATCGTACGGCACAAGGAAATTTGAGCTGCTTTTGAGCGGGGTGGCATGCAAACCGCATCTGAGCGCTATGCCGACGAATTAGCGGCCCCCGGCGGGTAAGGGAACCCAGGGAACAGCGAACGGGGTAAAAAAACGAAAAAAGCGATACCCTATGCATGCACAACGTTTAACAGCGGGTGTTTACACCGGCTTATTACTGCTGCTTGCGGTTTGTTTTATGCCCTGGGCGCAGGCAAATACTCTCCTATCCGCATCGCCAAGCCAGGCGAGCTATTCACTTGCCCCTTATAACGAGTTCTGGCACGCCGACGAACAGTCTGTAACGCTTAACGATTTGCTCGCCCAATCGCGTACTTTTACACCCACGCACCAAGCCCAAGATTTAAATTTCGGCTATACCCGTGGTGATGTGTGGCTGCGCACTCAGGTGCGCAATGATTCGTCGGAACCCCAGCGTTGGATGGTGGAGTTTGAATACCCGTTCTTGGATTACGTTACCCTTTATACGCTTCGCCAACAACTCCGCGATGTGCAGCAAAGCGGCAGCGCGGTTCCCGTTGAACAACGCGCGCTCGCCCACCGGCAGGCGGTTTTTCCACTGGAGCTGGCCGCCTTTGAAACCGTCACGCTGTATACCCATGTGGCTGCCTCAGGCAGCAAGATGCTTAATTATAACTTATTAACGCCAGAGGTGTTTTATACCCAAAATGATCGTCATAATTTTTGGCTGGCGACCTACTTTGGCATGCTGCTGGCGATGGGTTTATATAACTTACTGCTATTTTTCGGCTTAAAAGAGCGCATATTTCTTCACTACTCGCTATTTGTCGCTGGCTTTGGACTTGCCATTCTGGCGTTTAACGGCATTGGCACACTCATGTTTTGGAGTTTTCTGGGTGAGAACACATCTCGCTTGGTGGCGCTCGGTTTCACCTTTGCCTCTACCATGGCCACACTGTTTGCGCAGAGCTTCCTAAACACAGAGACGTATTGCCCACGCTGGCACCAGGTATTAAACACCTTTCGCAGCTACTGTTGGCTCGCCGTCATTGCCTCGCTGCTGCTGCCCATTCCTGCGGCCCTCCACCTAATGGATGTGACGGGGTTTATGGCGGCTTTACTGCTCCTGATATGCGGCAGCTACTGCAGCTTTCGACGCATACCCAGCGCTAGACTCTTCGTGTTTGCGTGGTCGCTATTTCTGCTGGGTGCAGGTGTCTTTGCACTCCGCAATCTGGGCATACTGCCGGCTAATTTTATTACCCTACACGGCATTCAAATTGGCTCAGCGCTAGAAATGTTACTGCTTTCGTTTGCACTGGCATCACGCTTTAACAAACTTAAACGGCAAAAAGAGCGCGCTCAAGCCGCTATGCTAGCTGCGCTAAAAAAGCAGGAAGCCGTGCTGGAACAAAAAGTCGCTGCCCGAACTAAAGCGCTAGAGCATTTAGCCAACGGCGATATGCTGACCGGTTTATTAAATCGCCATGGCCTGGCGCGCTGCGCCGCAGAAGCTCTGGAGCGTAATCGTCAAAACGGCCATCGCTTGGCGCTCCTGATGCTTGACCTGGATCGTTTCAAACCCATTAACGACTGCTACGGCCATGAGGCAGGTGATTTTGTCTTACAACAAATTGCCAAACGTATTGCCCATATGGCGCGTACCGGTGACCACTGTGCACGCTTTGGTGGTGATGAGTTTATTATTATCATGGAGAACATCGAACCTCACGATACGCTTGAGAATATACAGGCACGTATCGACGAAGCCATTCGCTCACCCATAAAACTCCCCTGCGGCGAGCGAGTTAGTGTTAGCGTGAGCATTGGGGTAAGCACTTGCCAGGGAACAGAGGGCGCCACTCTTGAGAGTTTACTGCGTGAAGCCGATAGCCATATGTACGCTGTCAAATCACGCCAAGCGGTAGAGTTCTATCGCTACGGCTCGGCGAGTTAGGTATTAACCTTGGTCATTAATCAAACAGGCTCATACGTTTCATAACGTTATCGCGTTTGATTTTCCAATGGAACATGGCACCGGCAACGTGCAGTACCACCAAACCTAAAATGGCCCACCCCAGGCGCCCATGCCACATAAAGAGTTGTTCAGATAGTTGCTCGCGCTCGCCAATCAGACCGGGTAAATGCCAGTGGAAAAACTCCACGGGAAAGCCGCCGCTTGCGGTAGCCGCCCAGCCCAATAAAGGCATAACGACCAACGCCAAGTAGAGCAAATGGTGAACGCTGGTACTCACCACCCTCTCGAAGGCATTTAGAGGCGGTTCATGGTCAGGCACCACAAAGGCCAGGCGGGTAATAATACGTAGCGTCATTAGCAACAGGATCAGCACACCCAGCGTCTTATGGCTGGTATACAGCAAGTTCGTCAACATATTGCCGACTAGAGCGAGGGTGCGTTCATAGCCCAAAAAGCCTAACGTTAAACCGCTGGCCAAGGAGAGCAGCACCGCGCCAGCCACCAGCCAGTGCAACACCCGATGCGGGTAGATATAGTGATCCAGTTCGTGCATGCAGTGCTCCTAACAGCCAATTCATTTGCTCTTCATTCTAGTCAGTAACGCTCCCTTACGCTGATTAAAGCACTACACGGCCATCAACGCTAAGCATTACCTAGGCTCTACTTGGTCTCAAAAGCCACTTTATAACGCTTGTTCGGGCACTGCCAGTTGATCGCGTATTAACTCTGCCAAACGGCGCGCAGGCTCCGAAGGTCGGTGCGGCGCCCGGTGCAGCGCCAACTCAATCATCGGCAGCGCAGGCAGCCCACTGCTCTCATCCAGCGGTCTCAGTGCAGGGGTTAGCATGCTGCGAGTCACCACCACGATGGCCAGCCCAGCGGTCACAATTGGCGCCAGCCCTGCCATGGATTGGCTGGTATAGGCCACGCGCCAGCTGCGCTCCGCCGATTGCAGCGCCTGCTCGGCCACTTCACGGAATACGTCAGCTCCCGGTGAGTAGAGCGCCAACGGCAACGGGTCGCTTAGCAGCGGCTGCTGGTTCATACCGACTGCCCACAACAGCGGTTCCCGGCGAATCACATCGCCGCCCGGCGAGTTGCGCTGCCGGGTCACCAGAGCGAGATCCAGCTCTTTAGCTTTAACCTGCTCAACGAGATGCGCGCTAGTGCCGCAGATCACCTTTAACCCCACGGCGGGGTAGAGCTGATGAAAGTAGGCAAACACCGAAGGCAGCAACGAAGCGTAATCTTCAGGAATGCCGAGGGTAAGATCGCCTGTCACCTGGCGCGCCTGCATATCGCTCCACGCGTCATCGTTAAGTGCTAATAGCCGTCGGGCGTGGTTAAGCAAGCGTTCACCTTCTGAGGTAAAGCGTATTCGCCGCCCTTCCCGCTCGTGCAGCGTGAGCGAGAGCTGCGCTTCTAACCGCTGGAGCTGCATGCTCACAGTGGACTGGGTATACGCCAACCGTTTAGCAGCTGCGGTCACACTCCCAGTGTCCGCAATCGCCACCAGGGTGCGTAGCAGGGTTAGGTCTAACGTGGGGGCACGCATATATCACCAAGCTTGATGAAAACGATCACAAAAGATCGATATTGTGATGCATTGATGATGAGTATGCTGCTCGGTACATGCTCAAATCAAGGAGAACTCTTATGCATCCCGTTCACTCCCCTGCGTTATTCCCACGTTGGTACAGTGTTGGTGCGGCGCTGGTGGCCGTGATGCTTTGGAGTTCGGCACCGCTGCTGGCTGAGTTTGCCAAAGCGACACCGCCCTTGCAGTTAACTGCCGTTACCCTGTTAGCGGGATCATTGGCGACGCTACCATTAAGCCGCCGCGTAAACGTCGCTGCCAGCGGCGTGGGTTGGCAACTCAGCGTTTGGGTGGGTATCCCACTGCTCATCTTTGGCGCCGTCAGCACCTACTTTATTGGTATGCGGCTAGCCCCCGCCGCCGAAGCGGCGCTAATTACCTACACGTGGCCTGTGCTGTTCGTGCTGCTCAGCCAATGGAGCCATTTTGGCCGCCTACGCATCGCAGGGGTGGTCGGCGCTCTGATTGCGTTTTCAGGCGCTGCGCTACTGCTGGTTCCTCAAGCCATCAGTGGAGGGCTGGGTGGTGCCACCACGGGCTACGCGCTAGCACTGCTGGCCGCCTGCTGCTGGGCGATCTATTCATGGTTAAGCCAAGCTGCACCAGTGGCCTTAACACCCCTGCTGCCGCGGCTACTGCTGATTACCTGCGCTATTGCCGTGGCTGCCAGCTTAATACTGGAAGGCACCCTCGCCCTCCCCAGCGGTGAAGCGTTACTCGCGGGCATCGCACTGGGTTTAGGGCCTTACGGAGTAGCCATGGTGGCCTGGGATAAAGCATTGCGCTGGGGGCACGCGAGCCTTGTGGGCAGCTTGGCGTATGGCGTGCCGATTCTAGCCGCCCTACTGCTGGTGCTAGCAGGCATGAGCGTGCTCGACTGGCGCCTACCCGCCGCGACCGTGCTGGTAGTGGCAGGCTGCCTCAAAGCTGGCCGTTAACCTCCTCACGCCTAACTATTTACGTCTCACGCCTCACCATTTACTCCTCACCATCGACCAATAAACCAACGCCCCTATCACGATAAGCAACAGGGGCGCTGGGTATTATCGATTAACGCTAACAATTAAAGCTCTGGGGGAATGTCCGTCGGCTCCATGTCGAGGCTTAGTTCAAATAAGCCGCTACCGGTAGCGCTAAACCCGCGTGCGCTTACCGTGTAAGTGCCGGGCAGCAACTGCTCTTGAAGCCGTGAGTCGGTACCGCCCGCGCCGTCGTCATCGCTGGCGACAAAACCCTGGCCACTGATCTCAATAAAGGTATCAAAATCGTCAGAGCGCATTTCCAACGTCACTAACGAGCTCTCTTCTACTTCCAACTGATACGTCAGCGGTTCACCGCTATACCAACCGTTAAGCGCTTCACCAGGGGTAAGCGTGCCTTCATTACGCAGATTAACATCTGGCATATCACGCGGTGCCATGGAGAGCGTAAACATGCCACTGCTCTCGCCATAGGCAGTACGTGCCGTTAGCTGATACTCACCGGGAGCAAGAAAATCAGCGATGCTAGCATCCAGATTGCCGGCACTGTCATCATCTTCGCGGTAGTAACCGTTAGGCCCTTCAAGCACCAGGTAGGAATCGATATCGCTGGAGCGCATCTCAATTTGGTACATGCCTGCTTCTTCTACTTCTACTTGGTAACTAAGCCCCTGGCCACTAAACCAGCCGTTGAGAGAGTCATCGGGAGTGAGCGCTCCATCATTACGCAGCTCACCATCACCCGGTAACTCGTGAGGCTCTACTGAAAGCGTATAAACGCCATTGCCATCATCGTAGGCGCTACGTGCCGTCAGCGTATATTCACCGGGTTCAAGGAAATCAGCGATGCGCGCGTCTAAATCACCGGCGCTGTCGTCGTCTTCGCGGGCGTAACCGTTCGGCCCTTCAATCTCCAGGTAAGCGTCGAAGTCGTCAGAGCGCATTTCCAGTTGGTAGAGGCCTGCCTCTTCTATGTTCAAGGTGATTTCACGGGCATCCCCTTGCAGCCAACTATCGATGGGCTCGCCCACTGCCACTGTGTCAGCATCCGTCAGCTCAACGGTTCGGCTGACAACGGTAAACGGGCCATAACTGTGGGCATCGGCACCGCTAACCACCACTACATAGTCGCCGCTCTCTTCTATACGGTGACGAACGATAGGGGCATTATCGAGCAGTTGTAGCTGATCATCATAAAGCGCCACAACACCTTGCAAGGCTCCGTTGAGAGAAATCTCAACAATCTCATCCTCTTCCAGTGCGATGGCGTAGCGCATGAAGCGGCTGCCATCGTTACCGTTCAGCTCGCTGGCCGAGGTTATTTCGCCACGCATGCGCTCATCAAGCGTGAGCTTTTCAAGGCCAACAATAGCCTCGGCAACGGACGGCTGATCAGTTGTCTCAGCAGTTTCGTCAGGCGCTTCATCGGCGGTTTGCCCCGGTAAGGGAATAATTTGAGCAGCGAGAAAACCAACGGCTGCGCCACCGATCGCCACCAATACAAACGTAAACGAAGAAGATCTAGCCATGAGCGGTTCCTTGTTGAGTCGCAATGACAATCATTAATTAGATAAGTGTCAGTGATTATAAGATGCTTACTCAATTAAAGTGAGCGTTTCATGAAGAATGCTGCTTTGCACAAAGTGCTTTCTCTATTCATTTCATACCTGGGTTGATAAGTCACTGAAACCCAAGGCCACATAAGTAGAGATTTAAAAATCTTGAAATTGAACCTATTTGCATCGATCTTCTCAAAGCTTGCTGACTCGTTGCGACAAGGGTAGTATCGAAAAGCCTATTCAGGCACCTCATCAAGAGTGCGGGATTCGCAACAAGCAAAACCGAGGTACTCCCATGGGAGCCGAAAAACGACTGATCCGAACGATTTGTTTGGCAGCGATAGTGGTAAGTAGCGCTGCTAATAGTGCTTTTGCACATGAAACAGAAACGCAGGAAGGCGTCGCCTCCTTTTACAGTGACCGCTTTCAAGGAGCGACCACTGCCAGTGGAGAGCCCTTTGACCAGCAGGCGTTGACCGCCGCCCACCCGAGTTTGCCGTTTGGCACCAAGGTGTTGGTGACACGCCCGGACACGGGGCAAGAGGTAGAAGTACTGATCAATGATCGTGGCCCTTTCATTCAAGGACGCATTATTGATTTATCTAAACGCGCGGCAGCGAAGCTTGGCATGATTCGCCGCGGTACAGCTCCAGTGATGGTAACGCTGTTGGATTAACGGATAACACATCCTTGGTTGTTGTGTGATACCCATTAGCCTAATCAATGCGACAGCACACGAAGCATCGTTATCTTAAAGTAGTCAACAGACAGGGTGACCAGCAATGGTCACCTTGTTTCTTTATATGGCTTACCTCTTGTGACTTACTTCCCGATACATTAACGAACTTGCAAGCAGGCTAATGGTCTCTATGCTGCAAGGAGTTCGATACACGCTCAGTATTCGCAGGAGACAAATCCATGCAGTCACAATTCTATACGCTTACCGATTATCCCAAAGGCCTACCCGATCGCACGCTCTTCAAGCTGGAAACACAAACCCTACCCGACCTAGCCGAAGGTGAAGTGCGTATTCGCAACCGCTGGCTTTCCGTAGATCCCTATATGCGTGGTCGCATGAGCGGCATTCGCACCTATGTGGAGCCGTTTGAACTCGGCAAGCCGATGGAAGGCGGTGCCATTGGCGAGGTCATCGAGACCAATGATTCAAGCTTAAAAGTGGGCGACAAAGTGAGCCATATGGGCGGTTGGCGGGATATTGCCCAACTGCCTGCGCAGGGCGTCACGCCGCTACCCGATATCGATGTTCCCGAACAAGCCTATCTGGGCGTACTCGGTATGCCTGGCATGACCGCCTGGACTGGCCTCAACCTGATTGCCGAATGCAAGCCGAGTGACAATGTGTTGGTTAGCGCGGCTAGCGGTGCCGTAGGCTCCCTGGCAGTACAGTTGGCCAAAGCCAAAGGTTGTCATGTGGTCGGTATTGCCGGGGCTGCGCATAAGCTGGCCTGGCTTGAATCATTGGGCGTTGAACCGGTTAGCTATCGTGACCGTCCCGCACAGGAGTTAAGCGACGCCATTAAGCTCGCCAGCCCCAACGGCATTGATGTGTATTTCGAAAACGTCGGCGGTATCTGCCTAGAAGCAGCATTGAACCAGCTAAATGAAGGTGCGCGGATTGCCGTATGCGGCATGATCGACAGCTACAATGCAAAAGAGCCTACCCCCGGCCCGAGCAATCTCTCTCAGTTAGTAGTGCGCAAGGCCAAAATGCAGGGCTTTATTGTGGCTGACCATTGGGCTAGCTACCCCTATTTCCTGAACGAAGTAGCCCCCCAAGTAGCGGAAGGTAAGCTGGTATATAAAGAGACAGTGAAAGAAGGCCTGGAGAACACCCCCGATGCATTCCTGGCCCTGTTTGACGGCGGCAATACCGGTAAAATGCTGGTCAAGCTATAAACCTCACGCCTTCTGGCTAACCCTACCGCGACATTAACTACCCTGGCGGTAGGGCACCCGCCTTAGAAAAAAACATCAAATCGTTAGACCAATAGCGAATTGATTATTAAAATCATCCACCATAGCGGTGTGTTTTAACCCATCGGCGCCGCCGATGGGTTAAAGCGCGTTGCGGGTTCGCCGCTTGGCACTTATTGCTTGAATTTAGGGTTTAAGCGGCATGCATTAACGTATTAAGTACGTTTCACTAGGGGAAATCTCATGGAAGAAAGCACGCGCGCTCACAGTAAATGGCCAGCTATTATAGTTGGCCTGCTACTATTTATTATCGGCTTGGTGCTTGCTTTTGGCGGCAGCAAGCTCGTCAGCGTAGGCGGCAGCGCCTACTACCTAATTGCCGGGCTTAGCATTATTGCTTGCGGCATTCTATTTGCCCTGCGCAAAGGCGCCGCTCTGTGGCTCTACGCGCTGATTCTTTTTGCCACATTAGTGTGGGCTCTGTGGGAGGTTGGTCTCGACTGGTGGCAGTTAGTGCCTCGCGTTGCCATTCTCTGTTTAATAGGTATTCTGCTGCTCCTGCCCTGGTGGCGTAAGCCACTACACTCAAAAGGCGGCAGTCTGGCGCTTGTTGGCAGCATTACTGCCGCTGTTATCGTGGCCATTGCCAGCCAGTTTAACGATCCCGGTACTATCGAAGGGTCGCTAGCCGCTAACAACCAATCAACGACCGATAGCGTAAACCCTGCCCAAGTGGCGGGCGATGATTGGCCCGCCTATGGCGGCACCAATGCAGGCACCCACTACTCTTCCCTTGATCAAATTACGCCGGAAAACATCGGCGAGCTTGAAGAGGTATGGCGGATTCAAACCGGTGACAAAGCGGGCCCCAATGCGCCCCCGGAGATCACCAATCAAAATACCCCGCTGAAAGTGAATGACAGCCTGTATATCTGTACCTCTCACAGCCGGGCAATGGCGCTGTCACCCGAGACCGGTGAAACCCTCTGGGCATTTGACCCCGAGATCAGCACCATGGGGGCGGATGACTTTTCTGGCTGGGCACATATGACCTGCCGCGGCCTCGCCTACTATGACGCCGCAAACTATTCTACTGACACTAATGACTCTGCAACCGATAGCACAGAAGTGACGAACAGTGACGCTGCCCCGAACAGTGCAACGGCACTCTCTTTTGATATCTTCGATGACAGCGATATTTTCAGTCTGGATCTCTCCTTCTTGTCACTGCTGTTTGGTGTTGAAGAAGAAAACGGCGCCCCGCAGCAACCCATGCTCAGCGAGACCGACGTCATGTGCCCACGCAGGCTCTACCTACCCACGGCGGATGCACGCTTGATTGCGCTGAATGCCGATACGGGTGAGCGGTGTGCCAGTTTTGGTAATAACGGAGAAATCGATCTCACCAACAATATTGGCGATTTCTCACCGGGCGGTTACTACTCCACCTCCCCTGCGACGGTAACCGAAAATCTGGTTATTCTGGGCGGCCACGTCACCGACAACAGTTCCATTGACGAGCCCTCAGGCGTTATTCGTGCCTTTGATGTGCATACCGGCGAGCTGGTATGGAACTGGGATAGCGGTAATCCCGACGACACCGACCCGCTACCAGAAGGCGAAACCTACACCCGCGGCTCCCCCAACGTATGGGCACCGATCAGCGTTGATGAAGAGCTAGGCCTGGTTTACCTGCCAATGGGTAACGCCACGCCTGACCAGTATGGCGCTGACCGCACCGAGAACGATGAAACCTACAGCGCGGGTCTAGTGGCACTCAACCTGGAAGATGGTCAGGTTGAGTGGGTTTACCAGTTCGTACACCACGACCTATGGGATATGGACTCACCTGCGCAACCGGTACTGATTGACCTGGCCACTAGTGATGGCACCCAGCCCGCGGTTATTCAGCCGACCAAGCAGGGCAGCCTATATGTATTGAACCGTGAAACCGGTGAACCGATTGTGCCCATTGAAGAGGTTCCTGCACCTCAGGGCGCCGTGGAAGGCGACTGGACCGCCGAGACTCAGCCGCGTTCAGCGCTTAACCTGCTGCCACCGCCGCTCACCGAGCGCGACATGTGGGGCGCTTCACCGTTTGATCAAATGATGTGCCGTATTCAGTTCAACTCTTTGCGCTACGAGGGCCAATACACGCCACCTTCGCTGGAAGGCAGTATTGTTTATCCAGGTAATGTCGGTGTAATGAACTGGGGTGGTGTGGCCGTTGATCCCGAGCGCCAAGCGCTCTTCACTGGCGCTAAATACCTGGCGTTTGTGTCTACGTTAATTCCTCGTGAAGAGGTAGAAGAAGGCCAAGGCTCTGCCAGCGAACAGGGTTTACAAGCCAATGAAGGCGCACCTTATGCCGTTGAGCTTGGCCCGCTGCTTTCAGTGCTCGGCCTGCCCTGCCAAGCGCCCTCCTGGGGCGATGTAGCCGGTATCGATCTGCAAAGTAACGAGGTGGTGTGGAAGCACCGCAATGGCACCACACGCGACAGCATGCCGTTTGATCTACCGATTGGCTTGAACGTCGGCGTTCCTGCACTAGGCGGCCCGCTGACGACGGCTGGCGGGGTGTCGTTCTTAAGCGGCACGCTGGATCAGTACCTGCGCGGCTACGACATCACTACTGGCGAAGAGCTGTTTAAAGCACGCCTGCCAGCAGGTGGCCAAGCCACGCCGATGACCTACACCGGCCAGGATGGCCGTCAGTATGTGGTCGTCACGGCGGGTGGACACGGCACCTTTGGCACCAAGATGGGCGATTACGTGATTGGTTACGCTCTGCCTGAGTAAACGGCTAACTTAGCGTTATCACCCACGAGAACGGGCGGCCTCAGCAATAATGAATGAGCGCCGCCCGTTTTTATTTACTTGCAGTATTTCGACTTAAAAGCGTACTTCTAAACCGCCATACACACTGCGCCCCGGAGCAGGTTCATAGAAGCGACCAAAGGTGCCGTTCAAGCGCACGTTGGCGTAGTGCTCTTCATCTAAGAGATTGCGCACGCCCACATACGCATTTAGCCGTGTATCGCTTCCCAACTGCCAACCATCACCCACCCGCAGGTTCACTAGCCAGTAGCTATCGACTTCTGTCTCATTGGCGTTGTCCGCCACCATATCGCCCACGTACTGGGTTTCCAGCGTGGCAAAGCGCTCATCCAGACCCTGCCAAGTGAGTTGATTGACCCAGGTTTGCTCGGGCAGGCCAGGAATGCGATTCCCGCCAAAGCTTTCAGTTGGTGTAGCAAATTGATCAAACTCATAGCTCGCCAGCGTAACGGCGCTATTCAACCGCCATTGGTCGGCCAACTGCCAGCCCAGCGCCAGCTCGATACCGTCGCGGTCGGTGTCGCCTGCGTTTTGGTAGAAGGTGCGACCGCCGTCATCATACGGCACGAGCTCGTCACGCACGCGCACCGAAAATAGCGCCAGATCGTAATCCATGGCCAGTGGTTCAACGTAGCCCCGCAGCCCCACTTCACGATTCCAGGCTTTTTGCGGCGACACCGACGGGTTAAAACCACCGCCCGCCGGATTGGCAAACTCGGAGAACGTAGGCGTTTCAAACGCCGTACCAGTATTGATATAGGCTTGATGCTGCGGACGATAACGGTAACTTAACCCCGCCGAACCGCTCCACTCATTGAAGGTCTGGTCACCGCTTTGATCGCCATCGTCCTGATAGCGATCATCTACTTCTAGCTCCACTCGGTCAAAGCGTGCGCCAAGCGAGAGCGTTACCTGCTCGGTCAGCGCTAAATCGCCCTGGGCAAATACCCCAGCGGAGGTCGCCGTTTGGGTCTCTTCCGCCAACTGCTCGCCGACCACACCTTGGCCATTTACCGCATTACGAAAGCGCTCGTCGTCTTGACGCGCCACATCGACACCGGTGATATAGCTCAGCGGCAGGCTGCCCAAGCTGACTTCATGATGATACTCAGCACTCGCGCCCAGATAATCACGCTGGTAGCCGATACGGCTATCGCCCACGTAGGGTAGCTGCTGCTCAAAATCACGCTGCGCAACAAAGCCTTTTAAATAGAACTCACCAGGGCCGGCGGATAAATCTTCGTACTGTAAGCCAAGAAGCTGCTGATCTACGTTCTGTCCTGCATCCAACGCCAATGAGTTTGGCGCTGCTTGATCACGGCCACTGGCCACTTCACGCGCGTTCAGCGCGCCAGGGTCTTCGGAACGGGGATTTTCAAGCAGGTTGATAATCGCGGTTAACGCCCGATCACTGCCTAACTCTCGGCGCAGTTTGGCATTCAGCAGGTATTTCTCCGTAGAGCTCTGTTCCCGATAACCATCCACATTGAGTGCCGAAAAGCTCACATGGTGCGACCAATCACCCTGGGCTCCACCGGTTTGTACGACCGCCTTACGGTAGCCATCACTGCCCACCTCGGTTCGCACGCTTGAGCCAGGGTTATCGCGGCCATCGGCGGTGGTCACATCAATTACCCCACCCGCCGCGTTGCCGTAAAGTACCGAAGAGGGCCCGCGGATAACTTCGATGCGCTCAGCGCTGTCCAGATCAATGGCATCTAACTGTGCCTGGCCATCGGGTAACGTATACGGAATGCCATCCACCATCACGGTAATACCGCGAACGCCAAACGGCGCCCGAGCGCCGAAGCCGCGAATGGAGATTCGCTGGCCTTGGGCAAAGTTATCGCGGTTTTGCAAAAACATGCCAGGCACTCGCACTAACGCCTCATCCAGCCGTGTGCGCTGCTGTCCCTGAGCAATCGCCTCACGGTCGAGCGTTGAAACCGCAGCGGGCGTGGCGTAAAGCTCTCGCGATAGTCGTGGCGCTGTGACTTGCAGTGTGGCTAGCGTGTTATCAGTTGTCGGGCTCTCTTGCGCCCAGCTTTGGCCTGCGCCAAGACAGCTTAATAAACAAAAAGACGTGGTGGTTACTTTTAATGGCACTTTGATGAACACGGAGTCCCTCCCAAACAGCGTAGAGCGGAAATAAATGGCGGAATTGAACGATTGCCTACTTGGCCAGTCACAGGAAATTAGCCAAGGCATGGATAAATAAGTTGATCGTGCCTACACTTGTACAAGTTACACCAATGAAAGCAAAGGAGGCTTCATGGCGTTTACAGCGACTGATCCAATCAAGATGATTTTTGCCGTAATACTTCCCCCACTCGGCGTATTTTTTGAGGTCGGTTTTAAAGGGCATTTCTGGCTGAATATTATTCTAACGCTATTTGGCTTCGTACCGGGCATTATTCATGCGTTTTATGTGATATTGAAGCACTGATACCCGAGAGCAGTAGATTGCTTTAACTAAACAGGCGTCTCTATGTAGGGGCGCCTGTTTGGGTTCAAATGGGATCGTTATCGATGACCACTATGCGTATGGATATGCGTAAAGTCCGGCCATGGCACCTTAGGCTGGCTCAGGGCATACTCTAAGGAGTCGTGCCCACTCACCATCAAGAGCCTCGCCCCTATGCCATTGGGCCATCAACCGCCTCTGCGCGTCGGATTTATCCTACTCCCGCTATTTACCATGAATGCCTTTGCAGGGTTCATCGATTCATTGCGCTTGGCTGCCGACAAGGGTGGCCGAAGCAGGCAAATCCACTGTAGCTGGCAGATCATGGGGCCCGGCCCAATCACCTCCAGCTGCGGCTTGGAGGCCCACCCACAAACACCATATCGTGAACCGGGTGAATTCACTCATATTGCCGTTTGTGGTGGTAATGACTATCTCAATCCCCACGAAGATCAGGCACTGAGTCAATATCTCAAGGAAGCGCATAGCAAAGGAGTGAAACTTGTCGGTGTATGTACTGGCACATTTGCCATTGCCCGTGCAGGCCTGCTGAGAGGCCAACGGGTATGTGTGCACTGGAACGTAATCAATGATTTTCGCCAACAGTTTCCCAAAATCGATGCCACTCCCGATCGAATATTTCTGGAATCCGCCAGGGTAATCACTTGTGCAGGCTCGTCAGGTGCAACGGATATGGCCCTGCACCTGATTCATCGCACATGTGGCCCCGAGAAGGCCCAGCAGGCGGTTCGTCACATGATCTTAAACGGCATGCGTACGTCCAACTCTCCACAAACACACTTTTTTGAAGCCATCCATGAAATTCGCGATGAGCGAGTCCGGGTAGCCGTACTCACCATGGAGCAATCGCTGAATACCCGTCTAAGTGCTTGTGACCTGGCCAAGCGGATCAATTTAAGCCCCCGACAGCTTGATCGACTCTTTCGTCAAGAACTGGGAATCACACCTATGCGCTACTTCAAAATCATGCGCCTGCGCTATGCAGACTGGCTACTCCACCATACCGACAGCTCAATTGCCGATATTGCCGCTGACTGCGGTTTCTCCGATGCCGCTCACCTCGCCCGAGACTTTCATGCGCATTTCGCTTGTAGCCCAGGCCAGTCACGCCGTCAGGAAAAACGTTTGTAGCTCTTCGTTAGCCGCCTGCTGTCATGATTTTCAAACAGTTACTACGTGCGCAATCCGTCCAAAAAATTCAATTTTCTGTCTCTTTTATTCTATAAATCATGGTGGCGCAGACCTACTCTAGAGACACGTGATCGTAAAGGTCCGTGACATGACTCCCGCAAAAACAACCTCCGGAGCGTCACCATGAAAGCACTTTCCTCCGTACGATATATTGCTTCCTTCGCCCTAGGGCTCGGTTTGGCAGGCCAGGTAGCTGCCGCCGAGCTAGAGCTTCGAGCGGCGACCATTGGAAGCCAGCAAGGCATCCAGATGGCGGGGTTGAATGCCCTAGCCGCACACGTGGCAGAAGCGACCAATAACAGTGCCGACATAAAACTTTTTCATTCTGGTTCACTTGGCGATCAAGTCAGCAATATAGAAGCAATAGATACACGCTTGTTAGATATCGCCACTATTGAAACGCCGATTACTACCATTGATGAGGATATGGGTATTCTTTCACTTCCCTATCTATTTCGAGACAGGGAGCATGTGAGCAATGTCCTGAGCGGTGAAATCGGTCAAGAATTAAAAGACAAGCTTCAAAAGCAAGGCTACCGTGTTATCGGTTTTTATGAAGGAGGTTTCCGTCATATTACCAACAATAGTCATGCCATTGAAAAACCTGAGGATCTTGACGGGTTAAGAATCCGTACCCCTGGCAGCCGCCAGCGTGTCGAGATGTTTAATGCCTATGGCGCTAACGCTTCCCCGCTGCCTTATCCAGAACTTTACTCCGCCCTTCAGACCGGTGTCTTCGATGGCCAAGAAAATCCTCTCGTCGAAGTAGAGGCCAGCCGCTTTTACGAAGTACAGGATTACCTTTCACTCTCTGGGCATGTTTACACCGTCGGCTTCCTGCTGATGAACGAGTCACGTTTCCAGGATCTTGATGCCAGCGTTCAGCAAGCTCTACTCGAGGGTGGCGAACAGGCCTTCGAGGCAACGGTTAACTTTGGAGAACAAGCGGATCAGAGCGTCGTGGAGCTTGTAAAAGAGAACGGCATGGAAGTGAACGAGGTAGACACTGACGCCTTCATAGCAGCCTCTCAACCTCTATGGGACTCCTTTACCGAAGGACTGTCACAAGAGGCACGTGACATGGTGCAACGCATCGCCGACCTCCCCTAACGACAGAGCACACTTCCCGGCGGGCACTTCCTGCCCGTCGCTACTCCCGGGAGCACTACCATGCTTGATCGTTTTTTTGAAGCGGTCGCGGCACTGCTGTTGGCTGCCATTACTCTCCTGGCAATAGCGGCAGTGGCTGCGCGCTACATCCTGAATGCCTCGCTATCGTGGAGCGCCGAAGTCTTAGTGGGTCTGCTGGTCTACATTACCTTTTTCTGCGGTTATCTGGCACTCAGGCAAGGCGCTCACCTACGTATTGATGTTATCGCTGCCTTACTTCCCTATCGCGGTCAATGGGTATTGTTCTTTATCAACCAGACACTGATAGGGCTGGTCTGCGTCATCATGATCGTGTGGGGCTTGGAACAAACACTCACCTTTTCCAACCGTACAACGCTGATGCTAGGTGCACCTCAGTGGCTTTTCTACTCCGCCGTGCCTATCTCCGGCGCGGGCATGTTGCTGGAATTGGTTCGCCAGTGTGTCGTTGCCGCCAAGGCAAAGATACCGCCCTATGAAGCCGCTCGAAGAGCCGCTCTGGAGGAGTCAGAGCTATGATTCTACTCGTCATACTACTTGCACTTCTGGCTCTGATTGGGCTGGCCATGCCAATCGCCTTCGCCTTGACACTTGTTTCTATCGGCGTACTCGCTTTTTCCGGTGTCGATATGCTCGTGCTGGTACAGCGCCTATACCGAGGTACCGAGTCCTTTCCGCTATTGGCTGTTCCGCTGTTCATTCTAGCGGGCCAGATAATGAACCACAGCGGTATTTCAGCACGGCTTGTCGATCTGGCTCGTTCCATGGTGGGGGCCATACGGGGTGGGCTGGCGGCGGTCAATATCTTGACCTCCATGTTCTTTGCAGGCATGAGCGGCACCTCCATGTCAGATACGGCCGCCGTGGGCGGTGTGATGATCCCCCAGATGGTCAAACGGGGTTACTCCGCACCCTTTACTGCCGCCGTGACTGCCTCCTCCTCCACTATTGGCATCATCATTCCTCCCAGCGTGCCCATGGTATTATTGAGTGCCTATATGGGACTTTCGACAGGGGCGTTATTTGCTGCCGGTCTAGTCTCAGGGCTCCTCATTGCCATAGGACTCATGCTGATGGCGTGGTGGATATCGGTGAAACGCCAATATCCTATCGAAGCTGCATTTTCGATCAGGCAACTGGGCAGTAGCTTGGTCAGTGCATTCCCGGCCCTGCTAATGCCAGTCATCATCCTCGGCGGTATCCTCGGCGGCATTTTCACACCGACCGAAGCCTCCGCCGTGGCAGTCGCTTATGGCATCTTCGCTGGTATGGTGCTTTATCGTTCGCTTTCACTACGTGCGCTTTATCGTGCCCTGGTTGAGAGTGCCGTGTTGACCGGTGCGGTCATGTTTGTGACGGCAGCGGCACATACACTCGGCTACACCTTCACTTACCAAAGTCTCGGGCAGCTAGTTCTCGGGCCGATCGCAGCTCTGGATATGGGCCCCATCGGCTTTCTACTGATTTTGAGCATCGTCTTGATTATTGCCGGTACCTTCCTCGATGGCATCGCGATGATGTTCATAGTGGTGCCACTGTTCCTGCCCAGTGTTCAATTGCTAGGCATAGACCCTCTCCAGTTCGCCATGGTGGTCATTCTTTGCTGGGGTATTGGCCAGCAGACGCCTCCGGTCGGGGCCGCCTTGTTTATTACGAGCGTGATTTCACGTGTCGATATCATCCGCATTACCTACGCCAACCTACCGTTCATTGCCGTGATGTTCGCAGTGCTGCTCGCCGTGATTGTCTGGCCTGCTGGCATGGTCATGAGCGTACCCCGCTGGTTTGGTCTTTAACCCAAGACTAATAACCCAACCGCACAGCCCATAGGAAGAAGCAACCATGAAAAACCAACAGTTCCTTGACGTTATCTATACCCATACGGAAGGCGAGCCAACCTGCATCGTGCATGCTGGCATTCCCTACCCGTATGGCAGCAACATTCTATCCAAACGCGCTTATTTGAAAGAGCATCACGACCATGTCCGCACTAGCCTGATGCGTGAGCCCCGCGGCCACCAGCACATGTTTGGTGTTTTTCTAACCCCACCTTCCGATGAGCATCATGACGCTGGCATGCTATGGATGGATGGCGAACAGTTCGTCGACATGTGTGGTCACGGCACCATAGCCCTTTCCATGGCGATGGTTTCTCACCGCTTGGCGCCACCAGCACAAGAAGACGGCATGACACGCATCCGTTTTGAAACTACCGCTGGCACCGTCGTCTCGGAGGTCAAAGCCGATGCCGACAAAGTGCATTGGACTCGCTTTGAAAATGTGCCCGCCTTCGTGATGGAGCAGGACATTCCTGTTGACGTTCCGGGGCTGGGTACACTAAAGGCTGACCTGGTATTTGGTGGCAACTTCTTCGCTATCATTCGCATTCCATCTGACAAGCAACCCATCTGCCCCGAAAATGGCAGTTATTTTTCGATGGCGGGAGAGGCGGTCAAGGCAGAATTGAATAAACGCATGACGATTCGTCACCCCGTACATGCTCACATCAATGGTCTAAATTTCGTTACGTTCTGGCATGAGGGAACGCAGCCAGATTCACTTTACCGCAACGTCCATGTGTTCTCAGGCGGCAAGCTGGATCGCTCGCCTGGTGGCACTGGAACCAGCGCCATGATGGCCATGTTTCACGCACGAAATGAACTGGAAGAGAACAAGGAAATCTACTCGGAAGGCCTGCTGGGAAGCGGCCGTTTCACGGGCAAAATATTGGGTGAAACCGAAATTGGTGGTTATTCTGCCATTCGTCCAAGCGTGCAAGGTACCGCTGAACTGATCGGTTATGCCAAATGGCTGATTGATGAGAGAGACCCCGTGGGTCGCGGCTTTATGATTGGTTAACGCGATCTCCCCCCTAAGTCGTTCTCAGGGGGGAGATAAACGCACTACCCTCTTACTGCCAAGCCCGCGTCTTCGACGGGCTCCTCTTGCAACTCCTCGCCTTCACTACGGGCTATCACGGAGGTGCCGACCAAGTCGCCTGTCACGTTCAGCGCAGTACACCCCATTCCCACCAGTGCATCGATAGCGGTGAGCAACGCGACGGTTTCAATTGGCAGGCCCACCTGAGCAAACACCGTGGCAATCATTATGATACCGGCCCCCGGCACCCCTGCCGTGCCCACCGACACTAGCGTGCCGATCAACACTATTTGCACCATGCTGATGAAATCCAGCGGTGCACCAATCACGTTGGCGGCAAACACCGCCGAGATGGCGATACGAATCGCCGCCCCATCCATATTTAAAGTAGCCCCTAACGGCAGACTAAAACCATAGATGCTTTTGGGAATTCCTAAGCGGTGGGCAGCATTAACCGTTAGCGGTAACGTACCCGAGCTGCTTTGGGTGGCAAACGCCGTGGCCATGGGCGTACGGGCTTCGCGAAAAAAGGTGCGCAGCTTCACGCCAAACAGCCGCATGATGCCGCAATAAATCAGCAGTTGAGTTGCCAGGGCGATATAAAGTACAACCACCATATCACCTAGTGAGAGTAGCGTTTCCAGTCCCTGCTGACTCACCGTTTCAGCAACAATCGCAAACACGCCGATGGGCACGTAGTGCAATACCCCCGACATTACTTTTAGAGTGACCTCATTTAGCGCTTCAATCACCCCATAAAGGCGTTCCCCCATGGCATGCTGGCGCTCCGACTGGCGCATTTTTAGCAGCGCAATGCCAAACACCAGCGCCGTAAAAATAATGCCCAACATGTTGAGTTCGGCAAACGCACCAATAATATTATCCGGCACTATATTCAGCAGCGTATCGACAACGCCTGGATTCTCGGGCACCGAGAAACTGGCACTCTCATCCAACGTCATACCGCTGCCGGGACTAAACAACGTGGCAACCGCTAAGCCCACCATGATCGCCAGCGCTGAAGAGGTAAGGTAATAACCAAACACCTTGCCGCCCACGCGGCCAGCTCTTCCCTCCCGGGACTGATTCACCCCCACCATCAGCGTAAACAGTACAATGGGGACAATCAGAAAAGTAAGCAGCCGTAGCAGCAGGTCACCCAGCGGCGCTAGCCAGACAGCCACTGTCTCACCACCAATAAGCCCAACGACAACGCCCAGAACAAGCGCAACAGTGACGCGTAAAATCAACGATGCCTGAGCATAGGCCTTCCATATACGAGTCATTTGCGTCCCTACAGATTTGAAGAAGTTGGTAGGTCTAATTTGATAAGCGTACATCACACTCTATTAGTGTGGCACAGCGATATCTACCAGGTGAGTAGGCGGCAATAAATCAAGGCTTGCCTTCATGGTGCGCACCTCCTCCGCTGGTGGGCGGCCAAAGAAGCGCTTGAATTCACGACTAAACTGGGAGGGGCTTTCATAGCCCACTCGGCTAGCGGCCGCGGCAGCCGTCAACCCATCACGTATCATTAACAGCCTAGCATGGTGCAAGCGGGTGGATTTAATGTACTGGATAGGTGAGGTCTGGGTGACCGCCTTGAAGTGTACGTGAAAGGCTGGCGCACTCATGCCAGCTTCATTCGCCAGGCTTGCTACTTCCAGCGCATCGGCATAGTTAGCATGAATACGGTTGAGCGCCTTAGCAATTTTACCAAATTGCCCATAATGGGAGAGCGCTGTTCGAACACTACCGCCCTGCTCTCCCGTCAATACCCGATAGCAGATCTCCCTGACAATAAGAGGGGCAAGAATATGCGCATCCGTTGGTGAGGTAAGCGCATTCAATAAACGTAATGTCGCATCTGCCAGCGGCTCTTCCAGCGGGCTTGAAAGCATGCCGCGCGGCGCCTCAAACCCATACTCGCCTGACGCCTCCAACATCGTCACCAATTCGGCGATTACTACCGCATCCAGGCGGATAGCAATACCCAGCATTGGCTCGTCAGGGCTGGCTTCTGTTTCCGAAGTAAACGGCAAGGGTACTGATAGCACCAAATAGCGCTGCGCATCGTAGATATACACCTCATCTCCCAAATAGCCACGCTTTCGGCCTTGGCAGATGATGACGATACTCGGCTCGTAGAGCACAGAGGTGTTTTTAAGCGGGCGGTTAGAACGCATAAAGCGTACGCCGTCCAGTAACGACTGGGTATATCCCTCGTGTGGTGCGAGTTGGTATAAGCATTCGACGATATTGCTGTAAACCACAGAATCGCTCTTCAGTGTCATGTTAACCACCTTGGTCATGCGTGCCGCACCTGAATCAACCCTAAGAGCCAATAACACCATAAGAGCAATATACATGCTGTGTTGCTTGTCTCGCCGCCCACCTTTAACAAACAAATAGGATTAGGCAAGCATGCAATAGGATTGCCTATACAGATGCCTGCCGCAGCAGCTTAATCTTCTCCGGGTACCCACTACCCTGAGGATTATCCAATGACTGCTTTATCAACCTCGTCTTCCAAAGTCGTTTTATTGACCGGTGCCAGCAGCGGCATCGGTGAAGCCACTGCTCGCTGGCTTGCAGGTCAAGGGCACCGTTTGATTATTGGCGCACGCCGAACTGACCGATTGGAAGCATTGACCCAATCACTTCGCGAAGAAGGAGGCGTAGTGGATTTTCAAGCGCTGGATGTCACCGACCTTCAGGACATGCAGTCGTTTGCAGATTTCGCGATCAATACCCACGGCCGCATAGATGTGATCGTCAACAACGCAGGCGTTATGCCGCTATCACCGTTAGCAGCACTTAAGGTAGATGAGTGGAATCGTATGATTGATGTCAACATTCGCGGTGTACTCAATGGTATCGCCGCTGTTCTGCCTACTATGGAGGCCCAGGAAAGTGGCCAGGTGATCAACATCTCCTCCATCGGTGGCCTCACTGTTATGCCCACCGCAGCAGTCTACTGCGCCACTAAATATGCGGTGCGCGCTATTTCCGATGGGCTACGTCAGGAAACCGACAAGATCCGCGTGACCTGTGTCTACCCCGGGGTAGTGGAATCAGAGCTGGCCAATACCATCACCGACGCTGAAACCGCAAAGGCAATCGACCTTTTCCGCCAAATTGCTCTCAAGCCCGAAGCGATCGCCTCCGCCATTGCGCATGCCATCAACCAGCCCGATGACGTAGATACCAGCGATATCGTCGTACGGCCTACAGCGAGTCACTAACTGCGCGTCAGGTGCTGTCCGAGCTTTTGGCCAAACGTAAACATTAGCACGAGCGATATTCATGTAAGAAAACAAGCTTCCCATTTACTGGAAACGTGCCCTGATGGTCGCTGGCATTATCACTACTTTCCAGCGACCACCTCTAATAGAGGCTCTCACTGCGCCCCATAGGCAAGACAATCCAGAAAGGCTTTGACACGCGCTACAATTCATGACAATGTAGCGCCAGTTGGTTAGCAAGCAAGCATGGTTTCAGAAGTGTACGAAAAAGATTTAGAAATGTACGAGATAGACGTGTACAAAATCTTTCGGCAAGACTGTAATTGTATTCCTTGTTTTATCCGCTATTAATCTGGGTGATACCAGGAACTTTACAAAGCGCTTTGCGCGAAAGGATTTTTACTATGTCTACTGGCACAGTTAAGTGGTTCAACGATACTAAAGGCTTCGGTTTTATTGCTCCTTCTGACGGCGGCGATGACCTGTTTGCCCATTTCTCTGAAATTCAAGCAGACGGCTTCAAAACCCTGCAAGAAGGCGCTAACGTTTCTTTTGACGTTACCCAGGGTAAGAAAGGCCTCCAAGCTTCAAACATCAAGCAAATTTCCTAAGCCCTAGCGCTTAAGAATTTGCTCGAACCTTCTAAGGTTCGGATAACAAGGCCCGCTTATGCGGGCCTTGTTGCGTTTGGGCATATTAAAACTGCGCGTTTAGAGCAGACTAAAGGGAAGCTGCGTTTGCACTACCCTTCTATATTCGCATGTACATCACTATTCGCACATCCACCGTCACCACCAGCACCTCAAGTGCCGCTGCGCGATCACGCCCCTCAGGGCTGGTTCGGTAAAGATGCGGCGTCATCGCCAACAGATCGGCAATTTCCTCACTTCCATTTAGTGCAATTGAGTAGCTTACCCTCTCGCTGCCATGGTGAATAAAGCCATCGGGCACTACCGTCTCACTCGCACGTTCAGCTTTTAACGTGGGGTAGATAATCTCCCGCAGCTCCCTCAAGTGATTAGGCCCCGCTTCAACCTGCAGTAGTACGCCACCGGTTTTCAACACACGAGCAAACTCGCTTACCACTGGAAAGCCAAACATACACAGCACGCTATCCAACGTTCCCGTCTGCACCGGCAAGTGTGCATTACTCCCCACGACCCAGCTGCTTAGCGGTGCCTGCTTAGCATCCTGTTTTGCTGCGGCCAATACCGCCCATTTAGAGATATCCAGCCCCATCAGTGAAAGTGGCTGCGCGTTAGTCGCCGCGTCAGCTAATTGGCGAAGGTAATAACCTTCACCGCAGCCCGCATCCAGGCAGCTAAAAGGCAGTCTGTCTGCCTTTTGAACCTCGGCATGGCCCAACACAGCATGACTGACTGCCTCCGCAATGGGTTGATAGTACCCCGCGTTAAGAAAACGCTGGCGAGCAGCTACCATCGCCTTGCTATCACCCGGATCGTGGGAACGCTTTTGCTGCACAGGTAGTAAATTAACGTAGCCCTGCTTAGCAATATCAAAGCTGTGACCATCAGAGCATCGCCAAACACTATCCGACCAACTGAGTGGTTTTCCGTCTAGCGGGCACGCCAGTGCTTGAAAAGGGGTGATGCTCATATCGGTGTCTTCGCAAAGGTAGATGGGTGCATGCGTTTAGCGAGTCACCAGAATGATGCCAACTAAAATAACGCCACCGCCGATTATAAAATTAATACTCAGCGGCTCATTGAGCAGCAGTGTACCAAACAGAATACCGAAAAGCGGCGCCAAGAAAGAAAACACGCCTAACTGCGAAGCGCGGTAGCGGCGCAGCAAGGTAAACCATAACAGCAGCGCAGCAAACGAAATGATCAGCGTCTGAAAACCAAGGCTGGCTAACGCCATTGGGGTAAACTGCGCGCTCATTAGCTGCCCGGATATAGCCGCCACCGGCAGGAGCAACAACGCCGTCACGCTCAGTTGATAGCTCAGAGTGAGCTCTGCTGGCGCCTCAGAAAGCGAAGTCTTGCGGATCACGACGGTCGTGGCCGCCCATGAGAGGCCAGCGAGCAAGCCCAGCGTATCCCCAATAAGAATCTCGATGCTGTAAGCACCGCTTGGCGCCATGGCAATCACCATTCCCAGAAATGCCAAGCCAACGCCCCACCACTGGCGAATGGAGAGTTGCTCGCCAGGTACCCAAAGATGCAAACCCAGGGCAGCGAAGATGGGCGCAGTATACAGAAAGACCGACATGTGGGACGCCAAGGTATAGGTTAATCCCCAGGCGATAAAAGCGAACTCAGCCGCAAACCCCAGGCCCACCAGCAACCCAGGGCCCCAATGATGACCCACATCCGCCCAGCGAATACCGCGCCAAGAAGCCAGCCCGCCGACCAGACACACCGCCAAAGCTGAGCGCAGGGCCATCTGCACCACGGGTGAGATATCCTCAGCCACACCCTTGATCGCCACCTGCTGAAAACCCAACACTAGGCAAAATAGCAGCATCAACGATGCTGCCGCTGCGTCCACTGACTTTCGCTGCGATCGACCAACCATGCAGACAGTGTGGTTGGTGGAGGCTATTCTTTGATTACTCATTGCGGGCTCCTATAACATATAGGTGCCCATTGCAGCAGTAAGCGTCATTGCATACAAACGATTACTTATCGGCCCTAGGCTTAGGAAAACTCACGCTATGAGAATAGAAAGGCTACCGCTGAATGCATTGCGCGCGTTTGCCGAGGCCGTGCGAGAAAATAGCTTCAAAGCCGCCGCTTATCGCCTCGGGGTGACGCCTGGCGCCGTTAGCCGACAGGTCAAACAGTTGGAAGGCCACTTAGGCGTGGTGCTGTTTGAGCGTCATGCCAATGGGGTATGCGTTACCGAAGCAGGCCGGGTACTGGCTGAAGATGTGCAGGCAGGCCTTTTGCGCATCGCAAGCGGCATACAGAACGTCACCGAGCGCTCAGAAGAGGCTTTTCGATTGTTACTGAGTGCACCGCCCTCCTTTCTACAACTCTGGCTACTCCCCCGCTTACCCCGCTTTGAAGCTAATGAACGGCAAATAGAAATCTCTCTGGATGCCGAGGCGCGCTTAACGCCACCGCTGTGGTTGCCCAACAGGGCACGCTTATCATTGCGCTATGGCCAGGGCCCTTGGCCCGGTGTCACCAGCCTACGCCTGTTTGAAGACACGTTATTTCCGGTTTGTTCGCCCTCTCTATTAGCGCAGGCAAACATGCAAACCCCCGACGATTTGCTGGCACAGACACTGCTCACCGTGGATTGGTGCAGCCACGCAGGCCACCCCATTCCAAGCTGGAGCGATTGGTTTAAAAGCGCTGGGGTAGCGCTAACCAAGATGCCCAACCAGCGGCAATACTCGCTTTACAGCTTGGCTCTCGATCAGGCCATTGCCGGGCAAGGCGTGGTACTCGCCAGCTACCCATTGGTGGCTGACCGGCTAGCGAGCGGTGTTTTGGTACGCCCCTTCGCGGAACACTATCCACTCGTTTCTCCGTTCGCCTACGAACTGATTCTACCTAGTAATGGAGAAGCGCCACCGGCGGTAGCTCGATTCACGGAGTGGCTTGAGCACGAAGCTGCCAGCTTTCGTGATACATCACTATAGCGGTGGCAGTCTCAACCTTTATTTCATCTACCTTCTTACTTAACCCTCACGCTTATAGCCTTGGAACAGCCCATACTGCCACTGCCGTACCGCCAGCACCGAGGTCGTGCCAAACCGCTGATGAATGGGTAGCCCACTCTCTCGTTCGCATAGCGCATGAAACTCTTTCGCCAAGCGTTGCATGGTCTGCTGCCATTCAGCATTTCCCGCAGGGGATAATAGTCCGTTAAGGACAATGAGTTTTTCGCTGTCACTATCAAAACGGGAACGGAAAAACTCGTTGGCGATATGCTGTTGAAAGAAACGCTGTATCGGCCCATCCGCCCGCCAGCGGAAATTAGCAGCGACCCGCCGTCGGATCCGGTTATCGGGAAGTAGCTCTACAAGCTTAAGCCGCTCAAGCTTCAGTAACTGCCGGATACATTCTGCTTCACTGAGCTGGTACTGGTGATGAATTTCGTCGAAGCTATAGCCATTGATGACGCAGACAGCCACCAGAAACAGCTCACGGTCATCCACAATACTCTGCTCTTGGCCATGGGTTAGCTCCTGCAAACGCTGCTCGTCCGCTTGCATGGTCTGCACCAGTTCAGCGAATTCGATATTTAGCTGGTCGCAGATGCACTCTAACCGCGATAGCGTAAAGTGCTTCTCTGCGAACAGGCGCTTCACGGAGGCCTCGCTCAGTGCCAACCACTGAGCAACATCGGCATAGGTTTTACCCTGAGCGCGGAGCTGGCGCTTTAGCGTTTCAATCAGCGAATCGGCTTGGGACATTGAAATCTCATCAGTGAAATGAAAGAACAGACAACATAAAAGTAGCAAATAACGATACCGACCAGCACCCATAACACAACTTTGTGCAAATGAGTTGCAACCAGTAAGCCTCACAGAGAAAGTGCTACGACTTCCAGGGATTAAGAAGGCTAAACAACGATGCACCGACTACTGCACTTGAAGGGCGCTTTGCCCTATTTGATCGCTATTTTTCTCAATGCCTTTGTGGATCTAGGCCACAAGATCGTCATTCAGAACACGATCTTCAAAAGTTACGATGGCGAAGCACAGGTCGTACTCACCGCACTGGTCAACGGACTTATCCTGCTGCCGTTTATTTTACTGTTCAGCCCGGCGGGCCATGTGGCTGACAGCTATCCCAAGGTACGTGTTCTGCGCACATCGGCCTGGGCCGCCGTCGTGGTCTCACTGGGCATCACCGCCGCTTACTACCAGGGCTGGTTCTGGTTGGCATTTTCCATGACGCTGCTGCTGGCGATTCAATCGGCCTTTTACTCACCGGCCAAATACGGCCTGGTAAAAGGGCTATTCGGCAAGCCGCGTTTGGCGGAAGCCAACGGGCTGATCCAGGCCGTTACGATTGGCGCCATTCTAGCGGGCACCGTGGCGTTTACCGCACTGTTTGAAACCTGGATTACCCCTGATGATCAAACCCCAGCACAGCTGTTGCGCCAAATAGCCCCTCTGGGCTGGCTGCTGGTGCTCAATAGCGCCATCCAGGTGGTGGCGCTTTACCGCCTTCCGCTTGATAACACCACTCGGTCAGATATACCGCTGACCTGGCAGCGCTACATCAAGGGTGCTGCCTTGAAAGACAACCTGAGGATTATCGCTCGCCAGCCTGTCATCAGGCTCTCCATTATCGGCCTTGCCACCTTTTGGTCAGTGGGCCAAGTGCTGCTGGCGGCCTTTCCTGCTTATGCCAAAGATGCCCTGAGTATCGATAACACCTTAGTGCTTCAGGGAATTCTCGCCGCTAGCGGCATCGGAATTGCGCTTGGCTCGCTATTCGCCAGCAAACTTTCCCACAACCGTATTGAAACCGGCTTGATCCCCGTAGGCGCTATTGGGGTGGCCGTGGGTTTATGGTGCTTGCCGCTGTTGACCACACCCGTTGGCCAAGCGCTGAACTTTGTGTTCATCGGCATCATGGGTGGGCTGTTCATCGTGCCGCTCAATGCGCTGATTCAGTTTCACGCCGCCGACAACGAGCTAGGCACCGTACTGGCCGCCAACAACTGGATTCAAAACATCGCCATGCTGGGCTTTTTGGTGCTCACAGCGCTGTTCGCGTTGGCGGGAGTGAATAGCCACTACCTGCTGCTACTTATCGCTACCGTGGCCATGGTGGGCGGTGGTTACACCATTGTTAAGCTACCCCAAAGCTTGGTGCGCTTTCTGTTGAGCTTCCTGCTGACACGCCGCTATCGCGTAGACGTCCATGGCTTACAGAACCTGCCCGCCCAGGGCGGCGTGCTGCTATTGGGCAACCATATCAGTTGGGTGGATTGGGCCATGGTACAAATCGCCAGCCCCCGCCCAGTGCGCTTTGTCATGCTCAGATCGGTTTACCAGCGTTGGTACCTGCGCTGGTTCTTCAAAGCCTTGGGGTGTATTCCCATCGAGCGCGGCAGCGGTGCCGAAAAGGCCCTAGCCGGTGTTGCTGAACAGCTCAACGCAGGCGAAGTGGTGTGCCTGTTTCCTGAAGGGGCGATCAGCCGCACTGGTCAACTGGGCGAATTCCGCCGCGGTTACGAGCGTGCCTGTGACATGGCAAATCCAGACGTCAAAATTGTGCCCTTCTACCTGCGAGGCCTGTGGGGCAGCCAGTTCTCCCGCTCATCCAGCAAGCTTAAAGAATTGCGCAATTCGCCATTCCACCGCTCGGTAGTGGTCGCTTTTGGCAAGCCGCTGCCCAAAGACACCTCTGCCGATGTGCTTAAACGGCGTATTTTTGAGCAGGCTACCCGCTCTTGGCAGCGGGCCATGGGCGAGCTCCCGAGCCTGCCTAACGCCTGGATTCAAAGCGTTAAGCGCCGTCCTAGCGACCTTGCCTTAGCTGATACCCTGGGCCGCCCACTCAACGCAAGCCAAGCGCTCACCGCCAGCCTGCTGATGGCAAAACGACTTCGCAAGCTCAACCCAGGGCAGAACGTAGGCCTACTGCTACCAACTAGCAGCGCCGGGGTTATCACTAATATGGCCACGCTGCTGGCGGGTAAAACGGTAGTGAACCTTAATTACACCGCCGACCACGAGGCGCTGACCTCTGCCCTTTCCCAGGCGGAAATCGCTACCGTATTCACCTCACAGCGCTTTGTGAAGAAGCTTGAGCAACGCGGGCTCGACGTTAGCCAATTGCTTCGCGAGAAACAGGTGGTCTTTTTAGAAGACCTGCAGGCCACGATTGGCCGTGGCGAACGCTTGAGTACCTGGCTGGCGGTGAGAATACTGCCGACTTGGCTGCTACAGCGCTGCTTCTGCCACGGCCACGATGCCGACGCCACCGCCGCCATCCTGTTCTCCAGCGGAAGTGAAGGCGAACCCAAGGGCGTGATGTTGAGCCACCGCAACCTGATGGCCAATATCAAGCAGACCTCTGACGTGCTCAACACCCAGAGCAACGACGTGGTAATGGGCTCACTGCCGCTGTTCCACGCCTTTGGCCTTACGGTCACCCAGCTGCTACCGCTGATTGAAGGGCTGCCGTTGGTGTGCCACGCCGACCCCACCGATGCCCCCGGCATTGCGGGCGCTATTGCCAAGCACAAAGCCACTATCATGTTCGGCACCTCCAGCTTTTTAAGACTGTTTATACGCAGCTCAAAGGTGCATCCGTTAATGCTGGAGAGCTTGAGGGTGGTGGTTGCCGGAGCCGAGAAGCTCGACGAAAACGTGCGTAGCAGCTTTGCGCTGAAATTCCACAAGCCTATTTATGAAGGCTACGGTGCCACGGAAATCGCCCCAGTCGCCTCAGTGAATCTTCCCGACGCCATGGGCGTTCACTATCAACAGGTGCAGCGGGGCAGCAAAGCAGGCACCGTCGGTATGCCTTTGCCCGGCACCAGCTTCAAAATCGTCAACCCTGATAGCTTTGAAGAGCTACCGACCGGCGAGGCTGGCATGATATTGATTAGCGGCCCGCAAATAATGCAGGGCTATCTCAATGACCCCAACCGCACGACCAAGGCGCTTCATGTGATCGATGGCTACCGCTGGTACATAACGGGGGATAAAGGCTTTATCGATGAAGACGGCTTCTTAACCCTGATTGACCGCTACGCCCGCTTTGCCAAAATAGGCGGTGAAATGATCAGTCTCAGCGCCGTTGAGGCGGCAGTTAAAGCAGCTCTGGAGGATACAGACACATCGCTGATGGCGGTGAATATTCCCGATAGCCGCAAGGGCGAGCGCATTGTGCTGCTTTCAGAAACAGCGTTAGACGCCAAAACCGTCAAGGCCACTATGCTCGCTAACGGTACGTCACCCATGATGATCCCCAGCCATTGGTTTACGGTAGAGACCATCCCTCACCTTGGCTCTGGAAAAGCGGACTTTGCAGGGGCGAAACGTTTGGCCCAAGAACTGACAGAGGAAGATTTGAAGCATTAAAAGCTGATGTTGGAATGAGATACTGTACAGCAAAGCCCAAACTCAATATGCGCTGTGCAGTATCTAGCTCTTCTTAATAAATCAGTTCTAAAATCAGCAGGCCGCTTAGCTTAGCCATTTCTCAATCAGCAGCATGACTTCATACCTGATATTACATCTTCAGCGCCACTTGACCTCAAGTTAACTTTAGGTTTTAGGCTACCTTAGTCGGAAAAAAACCACTGGAGCTCTTATGCGCTTATTCAGAGTCGTTAGTAAAACTATTTGGGATCAAACTCAGCAACTTGGCTATGTACCCCGCTGCGGAAACGATCATAAGCTCGACTGCGTTCATTTGAATGTTGAAGAAGCTGTTCTTTTTATCGCCAACAAATACTTCGTCTATGCAGAAGCACCGTTGGTGTTAGAGATTGATGATGCGCTATTTAACGACCGTATTGAGTGGCTGCCACCCAGTGATGAGCAGCCCTGGCTGCAGCCGAGAGCGCATATCGACAACCTGCCCCAAGCAGCCATCATCACCGCCACACCTATTAGCTACCGAGAGGGGCTTTTTGGTGGGGAGAAAATCTCTAGAAGATCATGCGGAATATAAGGGCAATCAAAAGCAGATATCCACTTACCAATACAATCCCCCTTTCGCACCAAAAAGGAGATCCCCCCTAGAAACGCGCACTAAGTTGCACGTTTTTATCGGTGCGTGTTTCCTTAAAATCATGTATAAACTTTTACTTATATAATAAAAACAAAGGGTTAATTTAATTTGGCACATCACCTGCATACGTTCAGATATTACGTATATTGGCCGGATAATTAGAGCCCTGAAGATTAACTCAACGCAGCGCCTGCTGCAGTAGGACGACATCACGTTACTGAAAGGACTCTACTTGCCTGCCTATGACTTCATAGTGAGGTAGCAATGTCATTCAATCCAGAAGGTGTAACGCGTCGATCTTTTTTAGGCATGGTGGGCGCGGTGGCGGGAGCTGCGGCCATGTATTCCGCAATGAGCACAATGGGCTTTGCATCTCAGTCTAATTGGCGAGGGCGCTTAAACCTACAGGGAGCCCCTGACAATACCAATATATTAATCTTAGGGGCTGGCTTAGCCGGTATGACGGCAGCCTTTGAACTGCGCAACGCTGGTTATAATGTCAAAGTGCTGGAGTATCGCGATAAAGCAGGTGGCCGCTGCTGGACGTTACGCGGTGGAGATAGCTACACCGAGTTAGGCGGTTTTACCCAGCATATCGATTTTGCTGAAGGCAACTACTTAAATCCTGGCCCATGGCGAATCCCTTCGGATCACTTCGCCGTATTGGATTACTGCAAACGCTTTGGAGTGAAACTAGAACCCTTTATTCAGGTCAATTACAACGCTTACTTACACGACTCAGAAGCCTTTGATGCTCAGCCTCAACGCTTCAAGGAAGTGGCCACCGATTTCAGAGGTCACGTTGCAGAGCTACTTGCCAAAGTCGTTGATCAACAGGGGCTAGATGAGGCAGTTAGTGTTGAAGATGCAGAAAAGCTCGTTGCCGCACTTAAACGCTATGGCGCATTAAATGACAACTTAGATTATATAACGGGCAGCGAGTCCTCCACTTTCCGAGGTTGGAGTCACCCTGAAGGCGGCGGTGTTGATGGAAAGCCTGAGCCATCTCAGGTCAACTCACTCTCAGAAATACTAAACTCAACGTTATGGCGTAACCTTACCACTGGCGATAATTTGCACATGCAGTCCACCATTTTCCAGCCGGTGGGTGGAATGGACATGATTGCAAAAGGGTTTGAAGAACAGGTTGGCGAGCTGATTACCTACAACGCGAAAGTGACTCGCATACGCCACGAAGGCGACCAAGTAACCGCCTCTTGGATATCTGCCGATAGTGGTAGCAATGAGCAGACAGAAACGGCCGATTACTGTATCTGCACCATTCCGTTTTCCGTGCTTAGCCAGATTGACCATGACTTTTCACCTCGCATGAGCAAGATCATTGATTCAATGCCCTATGCATCAGCCTTCAAGGCTGGAATTGAGTTTAAGCGGCGCTTCTGGGAAGAGGACGAACATATCTATGGCGGCATTAGCTATACCAATCTTCCCATTACGTTAATTTCTTACCCACCCTACAACATGTTTAGCGATGGCCCAGGAGTCCTTTTAGCGGCTTACCCTTGGGGAGCCTACGCCTATCAATTTAACGCCCTCTCCCCCGAAGAACGTATCGACAAAGTGATGGAATACGGTTCGCAGATTCACCCTCAATATTACGATGAGTTCAAAACCGGCGCTTCAGTCGCATGGCATCGTGTTCCATGGACCTTAGGTTGCTATGGCCTGTGGCAAGACCGTGAAGCGGACTACCAGGATGCCACCGCAATAGATGGACGAACGCTAATGGCAGGTGAGCATATTTCGTATCTACCTGCGTGGATGGAAGGGGCCGTACTCTCCGCTCTGGATGCCGTCGAACGCCTACACACCACCATTACTGAGATTTAAGGAGTCTGTGATTATGAAAATGCTATTCACATCAATGGCAGCACTCTTTCTCTCAATGCCGGCCATCGCCCAGGAGACCTCCATTGATACCACCACTTGGTTCGATGACCCTTCTACGTTAACTCAAACCGACGGGGCTTCCATCTATGCGGGCGTTTGCGCCGGTTGTCACATGCCCAATGGGCAAGGCGCCAAAGGGGCAGGAGAATATCCAGCGCTTGCTAACAATCCCAGCTTAATGGCGACCGCTTACCCTATCAGCCTTGTTATTCACGGACATAAAGCCATGCCCCCGCTAGGCGGCTTACTGGATGACGAGCAAGTTGCTTCGGTGGTGAACTTTATCCGCACCAACTTTGGTAATAACTACACTGATAACGAAGCCAGTACAGAACTGGTAAAGAACATGCGCTAAGGCTTTTCGCTAAGCCTTAAGCAACGCAAAACGCGTTCTTACTCCCAAAAGGAAATATATGATGAGTTTTAAAAGCACGATTATTGGCCTAACACTTCTTTCTGCTTATGCGGGTTCGGCTCTTGCTGAAGACATTATTCGCCACCCCATTCCCAATTCAGATTTCCCTATACTGCAGGCGGTTGAAATCCCTTCCGATAGTACAACGGTTTATCTCAGTGGCACTGTTCCTAGCATCATTAATGAAGATGCTGATCCAAATAGTATGGAGGCGTTTGGAACAACCGAAGAACAAACGGTCACGGTTATGAACCGCATTAAGTCGAACCTGGAAGGTCTCGGTTTAGGTGTCGGCGATATCGTCAAAATGCAGGCGTTTCTTGTAGCCCCTGAGGGTGAGACCGTCGATTTCAAAGGCTTCATGGCGGGATATACACAATTCTTTGGCACCGAAGAACAGCCTAACCTCCCTGTGCGCTCCGCCATGGTCGTCGATGCGCTGGTCAACCCCGGCTGGCTGGTAGAGATCGAAGTTACCGCCGTTAGGCCATAATTTAAACAGCAGGACAGCAAAACAGCCGACTACATTAATGTAGTTGGCTGTTTTGTGATGGCACCGCTAGCGGCTATGAGGCTGTTCGCGCTTCTATTTTTAAGGTTTTATCAAATGCTTTGAGAAAAAATCTAGCAGTAGTTGGCAGTGTGCATTCTGCCCAGAGCTACTGGGTATATGATCTTCACCTTCGTAGTAGTGAACTTCTGGGGAGCGGCCATGCTCGCGCAGGCGTTTTTCCAGACGCTTGGTCATTTCCACCGACCACATTCGGTCTTTGGTACCATGGGAAAGTAGTAGCGGCCCAGGGTAGCGTTCGATTTCGATCGGCGTGGTCGGTAGCAAGCTTTCGTGACTGTCACGCCATGTCCAGGCGCGCTTGCTGACGTCCCAGGCTTGCCAACCTGGATCCCCTCCATCGCGAAAATTACGTGCATCAAAGGCTCCGCACACAACATCTGGCGGGCTATGCGCAGCGATGGCATCAGGTGCGCCCTTGATCTTATCTCTTGCCATTAGGGAAGCGAGCAATAACGCATGCTCGGCACCGCGTGAAATACCATAAAGCCCTACCCGCTTATCAGCGAACTGGAATTCTCGTAGGGCTTTAAATGCCTCCACGCTGCGATCCAGTGGGTAATCGATAATATGCCCCGCATTCCATGCATTACCGCCGCTTGAGTAGCCATAAGGGAACGCCAAGAAGCCATGAGCGGCGAATAGCATCGCATCACGATGGCTCCACCCTGACCACGCGCCTTCAGAACCATGCAACAACATGGCGGCTGGAAAAGAGCCATCGCCCGGCGGGCCATAAGTAACGCCCCAGCCGGGTAGCAAACGCTGCACGATATTTAAAGGCATTTAGACAACCATTCCTTCCTTGTTTTCTGATTCATCCAAACTAACTTTTTGTCAAACCCTGCTCGGAAAGCCGTTCACTAAGCAGGGAAAGGCAACACGCCTTGGTGAAGAAAATCATCCAGGTGGTAGGTATAAACGCCTGATGCGTCTTTGCGTTTAAATGACACTTGAGCGGCACTTGTAACGCAAAGCCAAGGGCGCATATCGGCTGGCTCATGCTGGGCAAGCGCATCAGGGGTAAACAAGCCCACGCACGCACCACCCTGAATATCTCTTGCGGAGGCATACTCAAACGCCTCAACGCCTGCCCCACGCATTGCGCTACCCAATTGCTGACACGGGGCGTAATCAACTGGATGTTTCAGTACCGCAAGGTGGTCGACAAAGAAGCCTGCGTATAGCCTCACTCCCCGTTTAGCGGCATAGTCTACAGAAAAGAGTGTGTGCTCTGAGCGCAGCGAGGCGGTAACGGGATCACCTTCCATGGAGTACCAGAAAACCAGTCGGTAGTAGGCAGATTCAGCGAGAGTGGTAGCAATGCCCTTACCACCGTAGAAAATGCTTGGCTCAAACACACGGCCAAAACGTGACCCCCATTTGAGAGGGGGATACCGAAAAGGGGTTTTTAGAAGATAGTGCAGGTCTCGCTCCTGTTCAGGGTAAGGCGGTTTAGCAGTTTCAAGCAGTGCTTCAAGCATCTCCTGCTCTTCTAACGTGTCGACATAGCTAAGCGTTGCGACTTGCTCCTGACTTTCCACCAGTCGATAAAGGGTTCCGGAAATAGGTTTAATATTTCGCGCGCCGCCACAGGCTTCCCACACACTCACACTTTACCCCGCATACCATCCACGAATCTCAGTACCGCAAACAGCCCCTCCAAACGTGTTACCTGCTCGGCCGGGATGCCACCAGTAACACGATTGGATGTTCGCATAAAATGCTGAATCCATGTTTGGTCGCCTCCGGTAAGAGCGAATAATGCTCGAGCCAAGCGGATAAGCAGCAGAGCTAGTTCACCCTGCTTAGAGTTCGGGTCAAGCTTCAGGCTTTTTTTAAGTTGGGTAATAGTCGTGCGGTGTACGCCTAGCACCTCTGCCAAATCAGACTGCGATAAACCCAATTGCTCAGCAGCACGCAAAACTGCTTTAGCTAGCACCATTTCCGGGGTGGGCTTTGTTTGAGTAAGAGCTGGCATGGCGCACCTCAGAGAGATGGATTTTCATCAATGATAGCAAAAAAGTTCTTTATTCACACACTGAGCACAATTTTCCTATTTATCTAGGTGGCCAGGCGAATGGTTTCATTTAGTGCCGTGCCCCATCACCGTATAAAGTTTAACTAGCATAGTAGCTAAAAATGACGCTTCCATCGCATTAGAATATTATGGATCATTAGACTTTAGCCGACACCCAGGATATTACTATGCACCAGCCAATCGCTGTTTTCGACGCTGGCATTGGTAGCTATGCCATTGTTGCCGAGATACATAAGCGCCTTCCCAAACAGGATATTGTTTATTTCGCTGATCGGGCGAGCTTTCCTTATGGGAGCAAAGGGCGTGAAGAGCTACTCGCTGTCATGCATCGCACACTGCGTTTTCTTGAGGGCTATGCACCCTCTGCCATCGTCATCGCATCGAACGCACCGTCTATCATGGTGCTGGATGATGTTCGCCAAAGCACCTTGGTGCCATTGTTCGGCGTCTACCCGCCCATCGAAGAAGCACTCGCTATGTCGGCGAGCGGCAAGATCGGCATCATGGGGGTGCATTCACTCATCGAAAGCTCGCCGCTCAAACAGTTCATAGCTCGCCATGCACCCCACCCGGAGAATGTCAGCCTGATCAATGCTTCGTCCATGGTGGAGCTTGTCGAGAATGGCGCCTTTCTATTCGACCCAAAAGCGACGCAGAAAGCGGTCACTGCTTTTATCGACGGCGTCTTCCGGCAGCACCCCGATATCGACACGCTGACACTTTCCAGCACGCATTTACCATGGCTTCGCTCCTTCTTCGAAGCGGCGAGACCCAGTTGCCGATTCCTCGACCCCGCCGAATCTATTGTCGCTGGATTAGGCGATGGCACGCCGGGCACAGGCCAAATTCAAGGTCTGGTGACAGAAAGCGAGGCCTATGATGTTGAGACATTCCGACGTATGTTGCAGCAGTTCGGCATCGATATACCGCTAGAGGTAGTCTAAGCGCCATAAGGCTTTATCAGGTCAAAACGCGTAGTTTTTCCCTGGGTTCTTTAAACGAGTCGGTAGCGATGCCAAACCGTTCCGAAAGCTCGCAGATTTGGCGCCAGTTCAGCTTGCGGCGCCCACTGAGAACTTCAGACACCACTGATTGAGCGCCAACTTCAGGTAGCTCGCTCTGCGCTATCCCATGCTCTTGCATAAGGTAGCGAAGTACCTCACTTCCAGACACCTCAGGCATCGGGCGATGTGCTTCATCATAGGACTCAATGATATCACCCAAGCGATTCGCCAGGCCGACAAGTGGGTGTGTCTCATCGTCACCGACAAGATCAAGAATTTCATCAAGCGCCTCGACCCGGGCATCGTATTCAGCTTCGGAATGTGGATCGCTAAGAAGAGGGGCAAGATAAACCCAGTGTTCCGTCGCTTGCTCAACGAGTGCGTGCATAGTCACTCCTTTTTCCACTTACCCTTGTCATAACAAGACTACTTTATGGGTAAAATACGCGAAAGCGTTATCTGCCGCTGCACAAACACCCTTTATTCAAATGGTTTGACCTCAACACTACCCACTCCCTCCGAGCTTTTTCCTTGCGCCCCTCGGGCGATATCGTTGTGGCTGATAACCACAATTTCACGTGGCCACCACTCTGGATGGTTATCGCGGATAAACGCCAGCAGCTTCTCGCGCACATTCATTTCCGCTGTCCAACCCGCCAAAGGGTCTGAGGTCATGAGGTAACAAGTGACGGTTTGCGCCGTTCCTGTTTGTGCCGTTACGTAGCAGAGCAGCTTATGGTGTTCGATAACGCTGTCTTCTTCTTTGGCGACCTCGATAAATTTCTCTCTTAACAGTCCTATATCGGCGCTTAAGTGAAGCGTCAGCGTCAATGACCGGTACATCTTGGTACTTTTTACCGACAAATTGTCGAATGGCTTAGAAGTAAAATAGGTAACGGGCACAATCAAACGCCGCTCATCCCATGACCTCAACCGGATAAAGGTATAAAAGATACCTTCGACATAGCACCACTCGTCTTCAAAGATCACCAAATCGCCAATGCGAATGGGTTTAGCAAACGATAACTGAAATGAAGCGAGGATATTGCCAAGTACCGTTTGGCCCGCCACGCCCACTAATACGGCCAATACACTGGCAGACGCCAGAATCGATAAGCCAAGGGTTTCGAAGAGCTGAACCTGGCCCAGTATGTAGATGGATACGCCGGTAACGGTGATCAGAATAATGACTCGGCGCAACGCGTAGAGTGACGTCAGTAGTCTGCGCTCGTCTCTGGGCTTGGTATCATCGATTTCACCCACAATACGCCGCGTTAAACGCAGCATAATGGTATCCACTAAGCGCAACGCAATCGTGCCGACTCCCCAGGCCATAATACTGATTAACAGCACCCGAAAGGTTGTGGTGGCAACCGCAGAAAACGACACCACATAATCCAGCACCATCTGGGTAACCAGCGACATTGCAATCAGCGCCCCAGGCATACCGATTTGGCTGGCAAAAATGCTCGACACTCCTGAAGGTAACCATTTCGACATCAAGCTGATCAGACGGTGAACTCCCCACCCTACGAGCCCGATAAATAGCACAAACAAGGGAATCGCGATCCATTCCCAAATTCTCAGGACGCCAAACGAGGCCTGGAAGCGTTCGGGAATATAGCTTTCCAGAGCTGAGGGGCCGTACTGTTCATACAGCGCCGGAATATAAGACACACTGATAGGCATGATTAGCCAGACTGGCTCCTGGTCACCCACGCGGTATCGACCCAAGCGGATATCGTAGGTTTCGCCATCGGCTTTTAAAGAGGAGACCTCAACGTTGCGACGGGTCTCGCCAACGCGGGGGTTTTGGCCTGCGGGATCTTCAATCACCGCGTCTTCGCGACCGGGCAGATCGGAAACGCTCAACCACTCGCCGCGTTGAAAAATCTCTGCCAGTTGCCGGGCGAGCTCCCCCCCTTGCTCGCGTTGCTCATCCTCTGAGAACTCGGAAAGGTTGAGCATATGGGCAGCGGCTGCATACTCTTCCTGGCCCGTGAGGTGCAAAAAACTCCTGATCGATTCTCGCGGTGTTACTCGGTTTGCCTCTTCGGGAGGTTCACCAAGCCCCGTATTTAACGCATCGATGGTAAACCACCGCTCACTTTCGCTCTCTCCTCCTTGAGTTTGTGCCGCGCATAGGTTGGAAAAGGTCAGTGCCATCACCAACAAAACCCATGCGAGCCACGAGCTGTTTGCTTTCATAAATGCCTTATTCATTGAAGTGGGTCAGTTTGACTACCCACCGACCGGCCCTATCGAGCCAGTCCAGCGTCATTACTGGACTATCCATGTCAGTGGAGGAACAAAGTACAGCCTACCTTACTGAATGAAGCAAGACAGAATGCAATAGTGAAAAGTGGAATGAGAACAGCTCGCCAGATAAAGTAAATTTTACTTAACGCTTTCTCCTAACTTAGTTAATTCTGCATTGTATAAAGCCACCAGCAAGGGCTCGCCCTTGGTATTCACCCTAAACTGACCATAACGCGCTGGCTCATAGCGCTCACCGTGCCCCTCCTGAAAGAAAAACGCATCGGTGGCAAAGCGTACCTGACCATTGCGTAGCCGGTAGCGAAGGCGCCGTTCGTCGTCGCGTAAAGAAGTACCTTCATCCAAGCGCTGAAAGTGAGCGATACGCTGTTCATCCAAACGCACCACTACATAGCCGTTAAGAGCTTTCAGCGAGTCTTCATCACGCTCACTCTGATAAAGCGCGCTTTGAATTTGGTTACCCAGCGCAAAGTTTAGCGCCATATAGTCGCCCTGCATCAATGAGCGCGGGTCGACAGGCGCCAGCTCCAGGTAAACAATTTCTCCCTCGGATAAATGACGCTCTTTCTGCCAAACGGCCCAGTTCACCGCCATCAACACAACGACGGTGGTTAACACTATGATCCAGCGATTTCGCTTGGCTTTCAGCATCATTGCCCATGTCCTTCCACAGAGGTCGACGGACTATTTTCCTCTACGCTCAACCACTTGAGCAGCGTCCAACGTAGCGCCAGCAGCCCTCCCCCCAACACCAGCAACGTTAGAGCCTTGGTTAACAGTGTTGCGTTCAGCCAGTAGTAATAGCTGCCAATGCCCATCAGCAGAGAAAGCACTCCAAGCCCCAGCACTAGGCGATGCCCGATCGCGAACCCTAACAGTACGACGACCAAACCTTGGCCCACACTCGGTGCATAAAATGAGACCAACAGCAGCGCTAAAGAACTGAGATACAACCCCCAATGGGTTTTGGAATGAGGGATGGTATAGAGCAGCAACGCCAGAGAGAGTGCCACGAACACGGCGTTCAACCAGGGTGCTGACCATGCAAAAGCGTTAGTGCTCTGTGCGTCAAACCAGAAGGCAAAGGAGTGGCCGCTATGCGCTAATCCCTGCATCACCAAGAGGCCTATCAACAGGCCGTAGCCCCATGCTTGCACATCTTGAATACGGCCAGGACAGCGAAACTCATTCAGCCAGAGCAGCGCCAATGCCAACAGCACCAATCCACCCGCTGCTGGCGCCATAGTGTTCACTGCCAAAGCCATATAGAGCGCCAAGCTGGCGGCAAAGGCTGAAAAGGTGCGATGTACCTGGCTTGGCATTACCAGCGCCAGTGCGCACTGTAAGGCCAGCAGCGACCACCACAAATAAGTGGACACATTCCAGAACTCGACCAGCGCCCACGCTATTAGCAGTTGCCCGGCTAAGCTAACCGCAAGCGCCAAGTGCTCGAGCACATCACCGCGAGCTTTGCAAAACAGCCCATAAGCCGCACCGATCATCACAAGCCCCAGGCCCAACGACGCGGCGGGGCTCTCCACCACGAACACCACGCCCATGGCGATAAAGCCGAGCAGAAATAGCGCCGCTAACCAGCCTGAAAAGGCCTGCAGCGCACGTACAAACCAAAGCGTTTGCAACTGCGCTGGGGAGGTAGGCTCGTTTAACGGAATACCCGCTTGGCTCAGCCTAACGCTTAAATCATTAACGTTGTTCGTCACTGGGAAATCTCCCGATGTAGCCGCTTTAGCCATACCACGGCCCCAGCGCCCATCGCCAGTACCGCGATGGTGATCAGCAGCAGACTTCCCTCTTGCCAATCGCCTTCCCAGAGCAACAGCCTGGCAAGCAGCAGTGTGGTCACCGTTAACGCCGAGACACAGCCGCCCGCGATCATAAACAGGTCAGGCCGCCAATAGCGATAAACGCCATACAGCACCGCCAGCCAGAGTGAGTAAATCTCCAGCACTGGCGACCATAAGAGGCCTGCATCGACTATCAACCTCATCGTTAACAGCGTCATAGGCACCCCGCTACCCACCGCCAGCAAGCGTAGTACCCACTGCTGTGACCAGTTCCGACAACGGGCACCCCATTCCCATGTCGCCAGGGCAAGGGTATTGAGCCCAAACAGCCCCCAAAGCGCGGCATCGCTACTGACCAAAACGCCAAACGGCCCGCCCCAGGTACGAAAATAGAGCCCGACGACCAAATTGAGTAACCCCAGCCACAACACCCAGAGCAGCTCAAAGCGCGCCACCCAGACCCAGGGCAGAGCAAGCAGCGCCCAGGTAAAAAACAGTTGCCAGGGGTCGGCACCGGTTTGGTACACCTGCCCGAACAACGCCAACAGCACGCCCACCAATAAAGTGGCCGAGGTTAGCGCCACACGTTGAACCATCGGGCTGGCCTTGGGCCAAACGGCGATGCCTACCGCCAGCACCATCGCTGCCTGCACCACGCCAAAGCGCAGCCAACGGCCCATCTCAGCCCAGTTATAAGCGATGAAAAACAGCACCGCGAAGGCCAGCGCCAGTCCGCCTAGCCACAGCAGTAAGCGATCAATAAACAGCGCCCAAGCGCGAGGCGAAGGGTGCAGCCCAGAAGCTTGCACTGCGCGCGTCACCTGTTCAGGTGGTATCACGCCCTGCTCAATCAGTGGTATCAGTTCACGGCGGGTAGATGCCATGGGGGCTCCCTTCTAAACGGCGCAGTGGAAACAAAGTAATCTAGGCTAAGCGCCACGATCACTCCAACTTAGTAAAGCGCAACCGAGCAACCTGCGCAGGCGGCTGGAAGGAGTCGGCTCGGGCATTTTCCCAATAGTGCTTGAATACCGTGTGCTCGCACTTTGCATTGAGCAATTCATTGGGTTTTAAGAAGGTGAATATCTGATCGTAGGACTGAATCTCGTTTTCCGAGACACGCCGGATAATGTGCTCGGGCCCCAGCTCACTAGGGTGGCTAAGCCCTGCGGCACCTAGCATTTCCGCCAGCGCTTTTAAGGTATTGCGGTGGAAGTGGTAGACCCGCGCTGTTTTATCGACAATGTCCAAATGGCGGCTGCGGTTAGGGTCTTGAGTAGCCACGCCGCTGGGGCATTTGTCGGAATGGCAGTTAAGCGCCTGAATACATCCTAATGAAAACATAAAGCCCCTGGCCGAATTGCACCAATCAGCACCTAGTGCCATGGTTCGGGCAATGTGAAAACCGGACATAATCTTACCCGCCGCGCCGATACGAATCTCCTCGCGCAGCCCGGCCCCCACCAGGGTGTTATGCACCAGCGTAACGGCTTCTGTTAAAGGCACACCTATACGATTGATAAACTCCAGCGGTGCCGCACCGGTTCCTCCTTCGCCACCGTCCACCACTATAAAATCAGGCCGCTCGCCGGTTTCTAGCATCGCCTTAACGATCGCAAACCACTCCCAGGGGTGGCCAATCGCCAGCTTGAAGCCGATCGGTTTACCCCCAGAAAGCGAACGCAGGCGGGCAATGAATGCCATCAGTTCCAGCGGCGTCGAGAAAGCTGAATGGGCAGCGGGTGAAATCACGTCCTGGCCCATGGGAACTTCTCGCGCTTCGGCAATTTCGGCAGTTACCTTAGCCGCTGGCAATATACCGCCATGCCCCGGTTTGGCGCCCTGGGAAAGCTTGATTTCGATCATTTTCACCTGATCGGCACTGGCGTTAGCTGCAAAGCGCTCCGCATTAAACGAGCCATCGTCGTTGCGACAGCCAAAGTAACCAGAGCCTATTTCCCAGACGAGATCACCTCCATGCTTGCGGTGATAGCCGGAAATAGAGCCTTCACCGGTATCGTGATAGAAACCGCCTTTACCAGCGCCCGCATTCAGCGCCTCGATAGCGTTGCCCGAAAGCGAACCGAAACTCATGGCCGAAATATTGAAAACACTCGCCAGGTAGGGTTGGCTGCAGCGGCTACCGCCCACCCGAATCCTGAAGTCACTGTTTTCGATAGCCTGGGGAAGTAGCGAGTGGTTGATCCACTCATGCCCCGGCTGATACATGTCCAGCAAGGAGCCAAAAGGCTTTTTATCGCTCTCATTTTTAGAACGCTGATAGACCACAGCGCGCTGCTCGCGGGAAAATGGTCGTTCGTCAAGATCAGACTGGATGAAATACTGACGTATTTCCGGCCCAATGGACTCTAGAACATAGCGAAAATGGGCCAGAACAGGATAGTTACGGCTCACCGTTCGCCGCGTTTGGCGTAGATCATAAAGCCCCAGCCCAGCGAGCATGCCAAAAATCGCCACGCCCCAAAGCCATGCTAAAGAAAACACCACCCCCACCAGCGAAACCAACAGCAGGATCAGGCAGGCAACAAAGACGGCATTACGCAGAGGAATACGGGTCAATCCCCGGGCTTCGATCATCTGAACACGAACTCCTTATCAACAGTTCACCACGGGGCGACCAGCTACCCCGACAGGCTCAATTTAAATCGTAAGGGTTTTGTGTAAGTTTTGGCGAACTTACTACACCCATTAATATCGAATGCTGCACTCACCTCGTATGCTACCCACAAAGGCCTTAGTGGAGACACCCAATGCTAATAAAGATTGCCAAACCGAGTGACTTACACGAATCCGATGTCACGCCGGAATCTATCTACCTCTCCAGGCGGCGCTTTATGGGCGGTGTGGCAGGCCTAGGTGCAGGGCTTGCCCTATCCGGTCACGCCAGTGCCAACGCCGACTACTCGGACGTGCCTGAAGGCGATGCGCCAGCCTGGTTAAAGGAGAAAATCAGCGAGACCCAATGGCGGGCCATTACCCCTAGCGATCCAGACAAAGATAAAATCGCCCCCTTTGATGACGCCAGTGGCTACAACAACTTTTTCGAGTTCGGCACTGACAAGGGCGACCCCGCCCGCCATGCGGGCAGCCTACAAACAGAGCCATGGAGTGTGGTAGTTGATGGCGAAGTCAATAACGGCGGGCGTTTTGCCCTGGAGGACTTCGCCAAGCCTTCGCAGTTTGAAGAGCGTATTTACCGCCTGCGCTGCGTCGAGGCGTGGTCGATGGTCATCCCCTGGCTGGGCATTCCGCTGGCGGAAATCATCAAGCGCGCCGACCCCACCAGCAAAGCCAAGTACGTACGCTTTGAAACCCTGGTAGACCCGGATCAGATGCGTGGCCAGCGCTCCTCGTTCTCAATCATCGACTGGCCCTACGTGGAAGGCTTGCGCCTGGACGAAGCCATGCACCCGCTAACGCTGCTGGCCATGGGCATGTATGGCCGCGAACTGCCTAACCAAAATGGCGCGCCCCTACGGCTGGTAGTGCCCTGGAAGTACGGCTTCAAGAGTATCAAATCGATTGTGCGCATCTCGCTGGTAGAAGAGCAGCCGGTCAACTCCTGGCAGCAGATTGCCGCCGATGAGTACGGCTTTTATGCCAACGTTAACCCAGAGGTAGACCACCCCCGCTGGAGCCAAGCCACCGAGCGGCGTTTACCCAACAGCCTGTTCAACCCCAACACTATCGATACCTTGATGTTTAACGGCTACGCCGACGAAGTTGCCGAGATGTATGCGGGGTTAGATTTGAGGAAGAACTACTGATGGCAACGCAGCACAAATGGCTAGCCTGGCGCGTCGCGGTATTTCTGGCGGCGCTAGCACCGCTACTGTTTTGGAGCTGGCAGGTGGCGAATAACGCCGCAGGCCCCGAACCGGGGCGCTACCTGCTATTGAATATCGGCATTGGTGCGCTGTGGTTGCTGCTATTCACCCTTAGCCTTACCCCACTGACCAAGCTTACCCGCTGGAAAGGCTTTGCGCTGATCCGGCGCCAGTTAGGGCTTTGGTCGCTGGCTTACGCCACCCTACATATGCTCAGTTACGCGTTGTTTATTCTGGGGCTTAACTGGGCACTGCTGGGTAGTGAGATCGTCAAGCGCCCGTATATTATTGTCGGTATGATCGCGCTAATCGGCCTTTCCGTGCTGGGGGCGACGTCTAACAAGTGGTCGATGAAGCGCCTAGGCAAACGCTGGAAGTCGCTGCACAAATTCTCTTACGCCATTTTGGGGCTGGTGCTGCTGCACTTCTTCTGGGTGGTGCGCGCGGATATGCAGGAGTGGGCAATGTATGCCGCTATGGCTGCGCTGATTATGGCCACCCGCCTGCCGCCTGTTGCCCGCTCCCTGCCTAAACTGCGTTATCGTTTTAGCCGTTAAAGCCTCAATAGATCCCCTTTCGTACCAAACGGGTTCATGTTCTGTTCAGTTAATGCGTTTATGCTGCGTGCAGTCAATCGGATAGCGTTTGGAGTAGTCATATGGCAGCAACGTATTTGGGCGCTGGTCGGCTGGTTTCAGCGCTGGCATTAATGTTGATTGGAACTGTCGCGGTTGCAGAGCAATCTGCGCAAGCTGAACAGCCGTTGCGAGTCGAACAACTGCAGCGCTGTGGCAATCTACTGACGCTGGATATACAAGAGTTCTGTCTTAGCGTCAGTGGGCTTGAGAACAACGACTTTCAGATAAAGCTGAACGGTACAGCACTTCAGCCAAAGGAGATCACCCGCGACAACGACCGGGTGCGTGTAAGCATCAGCAGCGCTGATGCGCAAAGCGGCCCACTGTGGTTTGAGCAGCGTGAGCAGTCCAGCAACCCGGTTTGGCTCAGCCTTAACGGCAGCCACGTAGTAGCCGCCACCGACCAAGAGGTGGCGAAGAACATGGATGGCATCACCACCTACGTGGATCTGATCAGCCTGATTATTGAAGAGAGCCACGACGGTGCCGAGGAAGCCCAGCGTTTGGCAGAGAAGTACGACGCCGAAGTCGTCGGTATGATCCCACCGCTCAATACCTATCAGTTGCGCTTGCCCGCCCGCAACCTGGAAGAGCGCGACGCGCTGGTACTTAGGCTAGGCAGCGAAGTGAGCGTGGATGCGGTGGTGGTCGAAGAGTCGGGGGCAGAAGAGAGCATTGAGAGCGAAACGGAAAAGCCGCCCGCTGCGGATAATCAGGAGTGGGCGTCGAATCGTTTTCTGGATGCCGTGAACTATTACCAGCGACGCTTATCACGTCAGGGGCACGGCGGGGATATCGAGACGCAGCCCATCCGTATTGGCGTCATCGAGCGGGAGGTGGACTTTGACGCCCCGGATTTTGCCGATTACCTGGGTGACTGCCGCACTGATTCCACTAGAACCTGCGTGTACGCCCGCGATGCGGCTAAGCCCGACGGGCATGGCACAACGGTCGCTGGCGTATTTTCCGCGGCCTGGAACGAAGGTGGCAACAGTGGTTTTTTACGCGGGCTGGACGATGTGGGCCCTGGCTTCGATGTAATTGTGGATCGCAACTCAGATGCCGGCATAACGGCTAATGTTGCTGCTTCCGTCAATCTGGTAGAGGACGGAGTACGCGTACTCAACTGGAGTTGGGGCATTCACCGAGTAGGGGCAATCGACATTAACGGGAAGGAGGTCGATTCGCTGGTGCGTTCCGGCATCGCCATGAGCGGTTACGAAGAACTGCTCGAAGAGTTCTTCTTATGGCTGCGCCGCGAACACCCCGACGTAGTCGTCGTGAACTCAGCAGGCAACGCGTCGTCATTTTCAGGAAGTGACGATTATCGCCTGCCCTCTTCTTTTATTACCGACCAACTGTTTGTCGTGGGTGGGCATGAACGCAGCGATGAGGATGTGCAGGTTGAAGATCCCCGCTATGTGGTCAAACGGAATGCATCCAATATCGATATGCGGGTGGATATAACCGCAGCGGCCTGTGTACGAGGCTCCTCCCTGGTAGAGGGTGAGCAAGGCGAAGCCCATTGCGGAACGTCCTACGCGACCCCGCTGGTGGCTGGCCTATTAGCGGCAATGATGTCAATTGACCCCGAACTTACCCCGGCACAGTTACGCATGCTACTTCGCCGCAGTGCCATGACGATCGGGGAGGAGTACGATTTCGAGCCGACAGACGCGGATGATCTGACCGCACCGATACTGCCATCGGAGCGGGCCAACGAGCTGAACCACCCGGATATCGGTCTGTCCGCCCGCCTGGATATGTACAAGGCGCTGGATCTGACGGTGCAAAGCTTGGATCGGGATCGCTAGGTCAGATAAATCAGCCAAGCAAAGCCCACTTCGCGAGGTGGGCTTGTCCGAATTAACTACGTTAAGCCAAATCCTTTAGCCAAGTACTTTAGCCAAGCACTTTGCGCAGATGGGCACGATAAGCCGCTTTATCGCGATCGACATCCGGCATCTTCATTACATCGTTGGCGATAAAGGTCGGCAGCGCTTCTAAGCCGATAAATTCCTGAGATTTGTGGAACGGGAAGTAGACACCATCCACACCGCGCCCTTCGAAGAAGTTGTCAGGCTCATCGAACGCTTCCAAAGGCGCGTTCCAGGTCAGCGATAGCATATAGCGACGGCCCTGTAGCAGGCCACCACTGCCGTACTGCTTGGTCGGGTCTTGGCGGCTGCGGCCATCGCTGGCGTAGAGCGAACCGTGGCCTTCTGTGAATACCTCATCGATGTAGCGCTTAACGATCCAGGGCGTTCCCATCCACCAACCCGGCATCTGATACACAATGGTGTCCGCCCATAGGTAGTTCTGCACTTCGGTCTCAAGATTGTAGCCTTGATCAACCACCGTCTCGCGCACCTCATACCCCATTTCCTGCAACGTACTCACTGCCACGCCGTGCAGGGTATTATTGAGCTTACCGCCAGAGTGGGCAAACGCCTTGCCCCCGTTAATCAGTAGAATCTTCATCTAACGCTTTCTCCCAAAGAGTTTCATCATCAAAGCTAACCGAGTAGATTTGACGTTAATGGCGCGTATTGTGGGAGTAACAGCGCGGAAAAAGAAGCGACGTACCAGCAAGACTCTTTTGATTTTAAATCAACAATGTTAAACACTCACTAAGGCAAACGGCAGCGCTATGAAAAGCAATTTATGAAAAGCACCCTTGAAGAACAGAAAGCATTTGTGACAGTCGTGGATAGCGGTTCTATCACAGGCGCCGCTGAGCGGCTTGGCATGACCGTTTCCGGGGTTAGCCGTACGCTTAACCGTCTGGAGCAAAAACTTGGCGCCACGCTATTACGTCGCACAACGCGCCGCTTGGAACTTACCGAAGAGGGAGAAACGTTTCTAAACCACTGCCGCCATATTCTGGCTGCCGTTGAAGAAGCCGAAGAGGCAATGCTGGATCGCCACAACCAGCCCCAAGGCAGGCTACGAGTTAACGCCGCCCCCAGTTTTATGCAGTTCGTGATTGTGCCGGTGATTGGCGAGTTCCGCGCCCGCTACCCTGGTATTACGCTGGAGCTGGATACTCATGATCGCTTTGTCGACCTGTTGGAACAGCGGGTTGATTTGGCCATCCGCATTGGCAAGCTTGAAGATTCGTCGCTGCACGCCCGCCTCCTTGGCTACAGCCCGCTGCGCCTTCTGGCCAGCCCCGTCTACCTTAAACGCCAAGGCGCGCCGCAAAGCATCGACGACCTTCAAGATCACAGCTTGCTAGGCTTCAGCCAGCTTGATCATCTCAACCGCTGGCCACTGTTCCGCGCCGATGGTCAACCCCTGCACATCACCCCAACGCTGGCGGCTTCCAGCGGCAGTACACTAATCGAGTTAGCCGTTGCGGGAGAAGGCATCGCTTGCTTAGCCGACTTTATGACCATCACTCCCCGTCAAAACGGCACACTGGTGGATGTACTACCCGACTGCACAGAAATGCAGACCCAAGCTGTGAACGCCGTGTACTACCGCCAAACCACGCTTTCACAACGCACCCGGCTGTTTATGGAGTTTTTAGCTGAACAACTGCCAGGGAAGTATTTGATCGCTTAAAACACTCGGTCAGCCGCCCCGAGTGCCCAGAAGCTGTTTGAGAACACGCGACTCCAGCACAAAGGGAACAGACATATGATCTTCGCCCTCTACTTTGTGAAAACTGCTACGCAAACCATATGCCGACAGGTCTTCAAGCCGCTGATAAAGCTGACTAGCATCCTGCTGGTTCTGGAGTGAGTCGTTGTCGGCCACGACCAATGAAAGGCTGTGATGGATGGCATTAACCTCCCCTGCCTCCACCTGCTGACTGAAGTCCCTTTCATGTTTCAACAGGTAGCTATTGTTCCACCAGAGACTGGGGCTGGCCGCGACAATGTGGTTAAACAGCTCCGGCCGAGTAAATAAGGCATAAATCGCAAACATACCGCCGAAAGAGTGGCCATAAAGACTCTGGTGATTAGCATCTACAGGAAAGCGCTCGGCAATAGCAGGCATCAAGCTCTGCTCGATAAAATCCAACAGCTCATCCTGTCCGCCCTGAGGTGGCGTGTTTTGCTCCTCGGCCACCGGCGGTGATAAATCGTAAGAGCGCCGCAGGAAGTTATGCGGCGCTTCGCCCGGATAAGCGATGCCCACAATAATGGCCTGGCGGAACGGCTCCTGTGCCCGCTTGGCCTCATGCAACGAAGCGAAATAAGCGTTGCCATCCAACACGTAGATCACCGGGTAACCGCCGCTGTAGGGTACCTCGCCTTCCGGTTTGCTGATCAGGATACGATAGACGGCACCTTGCTGGTTTTGCATCGTCCATTCCAGCGTCTGATCAAGGGTCACTTGACGCTCAGCCGCCACGTCTGGCTCATCTGCGTATGCTGCCCCTGAACCGGCCATTAAAACCAACCCAGCAAACACTAAACTACTCACAAAAAGTTTCATGACTCGTTGCCCCCGCGACGCTGCCACTTCATCACCATTGGTAAGCGATGCTACCAATCAGACTGCGACCGGCACCGCGATAGCAATAGATGCCCTCACAGGAGATATGCTCTTCATCCGTTACGTTAGTGGCGTTGAGGCTGGCACGAACCCCCTGTAAAGAGCCCGCGAAATCATAGTGAGCCGCCATATCAAACAGGCTGTATGCAGCGTTTTTATTGCTGTTGGCATTATCAATGTACTCACTACCGATATAGCGCACCCCACCGGAAAGACGCAGCCGTTCCAACGCAGGAACGCGATAATCCAACCACAGGGACGCCAGGTGACGCGGGGTATTCGCCAGGTCACTGCCCTCGTTGCCATCATTATCTGCGGTGATTTCGCTGCGGTTGTAGTTGTAGCTTGCGGTCATGCGCAGGTCGTCGGTGACATTCCCAACGGCCTCAAGCTCCAGCCCACGGGTACGCACTTCTCCGGTTTGTACTTGAAATAGCGGGTTCTCGAGATCAGTGGTTTTACGATTGGCCTCATCGATCTGGTAGATCGCCGCAGTCAGCATCGCGTCACTGCCCGCTGGCTGATATTTCAGCCCCAGCTCAAACTGCTCACCTTCAGTAGGATCGAAGTCATTGCCGCTCACATCGGTACCGCTCTCAGGCAGGAACGATTGCGCATAGCTGAAGTACGGCGACAGCCCCGAATCAAATGCGTAGAGTGCGCCAAAGCGCCAAGTGTTTTTCTCATCCCGGCTTTCGCTGGCAGTACCGGTGAGGTGGTTGCGAGTCTCGTCACGCGCCCAGTCGCGGCGGATTCCTGCGGTCAAACGCCAGTTATCGAGCTTGACCTGATCCTGTAAATAAAGACCTCTACGGTGGGCTTTCCCACTGTCGTTTGTCCACACGTTACTCGGCTGGGCTACAGGCTGACTGTAATCCGGGTTGTCGATATCGATCGACGGCGCGCTGCCGCCCGCATAAATGACATCGTTCTCGAGATAGGCGTAATCGGCGCCTAGCATCACCTCATGTTCCACCCCGCCCTGATCAAAGGTTGCCATCAGCCTAGTATCAGTACTAAGAGACTCCATCTCTTCGTAAAGGCCGACACTGCTGCGGCTCAGCGTTGTACCGGATAAGGTGCCTGCTGAGAGGTACTGGTTGGTGGTATCCACCTGGCCGTAGCGCACATTTTGCTGCAGTTGCAGCTGGTCACTCCAATGGTGGTTAAATTCATAACCTAGTGCCCACTGCTCTTGATCCAGCTTGTCAAAGTCTTCATCGCTGGACCAAAAATGAGTCAGGTTATCGCCGTCCTGATAAGGACGCGGTGAAGCAGAGGTCTGGCGTTCCTGATACTGGGTAATAAAGGTAATGTCGGTACGATCGCTAATCTGCCAATAAAGAGATGGCGCCAGCAGCGAGACGTCATTATCCACCTGTTCAATGTCCGTTTGCGCATCGCGCATAACGCCCACCAAGCGGTACTGCACATCGCTGCCCATATCACCACCCACATCGAACTGGCCTTGCAGATGGTCATGGCTGCCCACCTGCAGTTGCACTTCCTGTGGCGCATCAGCACTTGGACGTTTGCTAACCCGGTTCACCAGCCCACCCGGTGATAGCTGACCATAGCGCATCGAATCAGGGCCTTTGACTATCTCAATTCGTTCCAGATTATAGGGCACGGTGGAGTAGTAGGAGAGCCACCCGCTATTGGGTTGGCGCAAGCCATCAAGGAAATCGCCATGATATACCGTCGGATACCCCCTCACCGATATCAAGTCAAAGCGCGGATCCATCCCCGCTGCTTCAACCCGAACCCCAGCCGTATAAGCCACCGCCTGCTCTACTGACGACGGCTGCCGGTCACGAAGCTGCTCTTCGGTGACCACACTGATACTTTGCGCAAGCTCTATCAGCGGTGTGTCGGTTTTGCTGCCCGCTGAGGTGCTGTAAGCCAAATAACCGTCACTACTGATTCGGCTGCCTACCACTGCCACGGTATCCAATACCATGTTTTCTGCAGTACCTGCTTTTTCCATTACATAGTCCGCGGCCCCCCGCTTGACCACTCTCAAACCACTGCCCTGAAGCAACTGGGCAAACCCCTCCTCCACGCTATAACGCCCATTCAATCCAGCGCTTTGCAGGTCATCAGTGAGGTCAGCGGGGAAAGACAACACAATGCCCGCATGGCTGGCGAACTTGCTCAATACACTGCCCAACGATCCTGGTTCGATGCTGTATGCCTGCTGGCTAGCAGCCTGTTGCGCCTGCCCGTCCGCTGTTTGTGCTTGCGCTGCTTGTAGGGGCAACAGCGACATCGAACTCATCAGGGCACAGCCTAGTGCGATACCGCCAAGCGCGCACGAGGGTTTGCCATGATGGTATCGAAGGGATATGAGTGTCTGCTTGGGGTTAAAGGGTTTGGACATCTTTATCTCGTTAATTCCAGAATCGGTTGCTTTATCTCTGGGTCGAACGAGATCGGAAAAGGGACAATAAATAATCCAACTTTTTATTCGCTAGATTTGAGAGTTACCCAATATTGGGTCAGTCGGTCGACGCTAACCGGCAGCGCATTGGCAATGGCTTGCAGCGCCCGGTCGGTATCATCAATAGGGAAAGCGCCTGATACCCTCAGCCCGGCAATGGCGGGATCACAACGCAGCACGCCTGTACGGTAACGGCTCAACTCTGCTACCAAACGGCTCAACGGCCAGTCCACCGCTACCAGCAGACCGCGTGTCCAGCTATCCGCCTGGGCGGTGGCGGTGGCAACCTCTACAGAGCGTGAGCTCATCTGCGCCTGCTCTCCAGCAACAAGGCGCTGGGTCTTGCCACCAGCCAACTGCGGAATCAACTCGACCTCATCCTCCAGCACGGTGACTTGGGTAGACGTGCCCTGCTTGCGCACGGTAAACACGGTGCCCAACGGCACAACAGTGCCTTGCTCGGTATGCACCTGCAGCGCTTTAGCGGCGGCAACGCCTTTCGCCCCTTGGCCCGTGCGAATAAAGATTTCGCCTTCATAGAGGCGAATCAACCGCGTGGTCGAGGTTTCCACTACATCCAGCGCGGTGGCCGTGTTAAGTACCAATTGCGTACCGTCGGCCAGGGTATATTCACGGCGTTCTCCCCGTGCGGTGCGGTGGCTGGCCATCCAGCTTTCTACTGGCGCCTGTTGCCAGGCCAACGAGCCCAGCGCGCTTCCTGCTGCCAATAAAGCAAAGCCGCGCAGCACTGCTCGTCGGCTATGACTCTGACGTTGTTTGATCTGCAACGCATTGAGCGAAGGAGTACCAGGAATCACCTGCAATTGCTGACGCAGTTTTTCTACCTGTTGCCAAGCCTGAATGTGGGCCGGATCCTCCGCTAACCAAGCCACATGTGCGTGTTTTTGCTGTGCAGTAACATCTTCCGAGCACAACAGTGCGTACCAGCGGGCCGCAGCTCTGAGGGTATCTTTGCGGGTTGCCTGGGTATCGCTCATAGTGGTTCTTCAAACATCAGCAGCAAGCAATGTTCAGTGGCTTTGGCCATGTACTTTTTCACCGAGCTGACGGATACCCCCAAACGTTCGGCGATCTCGGCATAACGCAGACCCTCCAAATGGCAGAGCAAAAACGCCTGGCTTACCTTGTTGCCTAACCCTTCCAACATTTCATCGATCTGAAACAGGGTTTCCAGAATCAAGGCCTGCTCTTCCGGCGAGACGACCACCGGCTCAGGTTGATGCTTTAAGGCTTCCAACCAGGCTTTTTCCAAGGCATCCCGACGCACAAAATCCACCCACACCCGGCGAGCAATGGTGGTCAGAAAGTTACGCGGTTCATGGAGTTTGCTAATTTGGTCGGCGTTACTCGGAGAGGTGAGAATGCGCAGAAAGGTATCCTGAGCCAGATCAGCCGCCTGCCAGCTACAGCCCGTTTTGCGCTGCAGCCAACGCTGCAACCAGCCATGATGTGCATTATACATCTCGGCCAATGGCGTATTCTCAGCTGAAACCGGCATCCCCCCTCCCAAACGATCAGCAAACGGAGGGATATTCTAGTAACAGCTACCAGTTAATACAAATCATTATTATTTTCCTTAACCACACTATTGTCCTTCGATAGCTGCCGCTGAAAAGTGGACGTACAGCCCGCTCTTATTGAACTGCAGACCCAAGCTGTGAACGCCGTGTACTACCGCCAAACCACGCTTTCACAGCGCACCCGACTGTTTATGGAGTTTTTAGCAGAACAGTTACAGGGGCAACTGCATGGAAGCTTATCCAATCACTGATTACAGCTTGCGCGATTCACTCCCTCATTCTAATTTACTTATATGCAAGGCTATTCAACGTCGCTCCAGATGTCACTTACCACATCGCTACTGAGACAAGGTGCCGCCTATGCCTCCCGCCGCCGCCCACTCTTTATTGCAGTCGCCACTAAATCACTCACAAGGGGCTTGCTGTTGCGGTTCACCGTTACTACAACGCTTTCATGAGCGTGTGATGGCAGATATTACCCGCCGCCAATTCATGGGAGGAGCCGCTGCAGTAATGGCACTTTTCTCTGGTCTGCGCGCACCCACCGCCATAAGTGCTCAACCTAAACGGGCTGATGGCCCACTATTATTGACCAATCTAAGGCTCTTCGACGGCAGCGGCGCGGCGTTACGCGACAACGTTTCAGTACGTATTGAAGAGCAGCGTATCCAGGCTATTTTGCCTGATGATGCCGCACCTGAAGGCGCAGCAATCATCGACTGTGGTGGTAGCGTATTAATGCCAGGCTTGATTGATGCCCATTGGCACACGACGCTGGCGGCTATTAGCCAAGTAGACGCCATGACCTCCGATCTAGGCTATATCCATCTAGTGGCGGCTCAGGAAGCAGAGAGAACGCTGATGCGTGGCGTTACTTCAGTGCGAGATGCGGGCGGGCCATCCTTTGCACTGAAGCGTGCTATTGATGAAGGAATTGTGGCTGGACCGCGAATACTTCCAGCAGGAGCCATGATCTCCAAAACCTCCGGCCATGGTGATTTTCGAATGCGCTACGAAATCCCACGGGCCAACAACGCACCGCTTAGTGAACAGGAACGCCAAGGCGTAGCCGTCATTGCCGATGGGGAAGCAGAAGTATTACGACGTACCCGTGAACAACTCATGCTAGGAGCTTCACAGATCAAATTGATGGCGGGTGGCGGCGTGGCGTCTACCTATGACCCATTGGATAGCACCCAATTCAGCGAGCGCGAGCTACGCGCAGCGGTGGATGCAGCAGAAGACTGGGGTACCTATGTCATGGTGCATGTTTATACCTCCCGAGGTATTCAGCGTGCATTAAGGGCAGGCGCTAAATCCATCGAACACGGGCAGCTCGCCGATGAAGAAACCGTAAGGATGATGGCAGGGGAAGGCGCATGGTGGAGCCTTCAGCCTTTCTTGCAAGATGAAGATGCAAATGTTTATCCCGATGCCGCTCGCCGCGAAGCACAACAACAAGTAGCCGAAGGCACTGTGCAGGCCTACGAGCTAGCCCAACGTTTTGATATCAAGACAGCCTGGGGCACTGATATTTTATTTACCCAGCAAAATACCCCCAACCAGCTGCGTCAATTAGTCAAACTGACTCGCTTTTATGACCCACTTACCGTGTTGGCCATGGCGACTGGCCGCAATGGTGAGCTTCTTTCACTATCAGGATCACGCAACCCCTACCCTGGCACGCTCGGTAAAATAGAGCCGGGCGCGATGGCCGATCTACTTTTAGTAGACGGTGACCCTAGTAAGAATCTTGATTTCCTTCATGACCCTGAACGCAATCTGCGACTGATCATGAAGGGCGGACGCATCTATAAAGACAATGTATAAGGATTTCTGTGATAGCCAAATTACGCCCGTTTATCACTGCCTTCAGCATCTTAGCGATAGGCTTTGCAACGAATGCCAATGCCCAAGAGGATGCTTGGCGTTTTCAGCTTACCCCTTATGTCTGGATGACGGGTTTAGCTGGCGATGTGCGCCCTCTGGCGACTGCTCCTACCATTAGTACATCGCGCTCATTTAACAATGTACTTGATGATCTTGATGGTGCCTTTTTCATGGCTGGCAGCGCACGCCGCGACCGCCTAGTGCTGTTTGGTGACATTACCTGGGCATCGCTTAGCCACGAGAGCACGCTGCTTCCTGGCGTTGCTATAGAGGGCAAGCTGCGCCAACGCTCTTTAACTGCAGCAGCAGGTTATCAAGTGGTCAATACTTCGAGCCAATACTTAGATTTACTGGCGGGCGCTCGCGCTTGGCGGATCGAGGCGGAAGTGAATGTGCCCGCGCTGGGAGTTGGTGCAAGCGAGACCGAACGTTGGCTCGACCCGATTTTAGCCGCTCGACTGCGTTCCACCTGGAGCCCCCAGTGGTCAACATTAGTGCATGCCGATATTGGTGGCTTCGGAATTGGTTCTGATAGCACCTGGCAGGTAGTGGCTACCGCTAATTACCAAATCAGTAAGGCGCTCCACTTATCAGCAGGCTATCGCCATTTGGCAGTGGATAGAGACGAATCGGGTACACGCATCGATATATCGATGAGCGGTCCTTTGCTGGGCGCTACTTGGCGCTTTTGAGTAGGCCAATTCTTCCCTCTTAAACCTCAGAATCATCTCTCCTGCCATAGTCCACCCACACCCGGCGGGCAATGATGGTCAGAACGCTACGCGGCTCATGAAGTTTGCTAAAGGAAGGTGTCCTGGGCCAGATCAGCCGCCTGCTTTCACCTCCAGTCTTTGGATTTCAATACACAGCCAATTTTCTCATTATTTGTCTTTCACCGACGCCATGATCCTTCCGGCATATCAATGTCGCGTTGAGCCTCATCGAGCGCCTGACGCACCCCCTCCCGATCAAACGGTATACAGTAAGCTGGTTTGGCGCGCTCAAAACGCCAGCTTTCCGCCAGCGACCCAGCATCGACAACGTCGAAGCCGAACTGTCGCACCAACCTTGCGACGCTCTCCTTAGCCGCATCGTCATCTCCCGCTATCGGTAGGGCGCGCCGGTTTCCCGAAGGCAGCGTCTGCCCACCCTTCTCCAGATCGGAGGCCAGAATCGCGTTGAATGCCTTCACGAGACGGGAGCCTGTCAAATGCTGCGCCAGCAGTCCACTCGTCGTCGCCCTGCGCTCATCCAGTTCGGGGATCGATCCATCTCGATCTGGATAGTAGTTATTGGCGTCCAGCACTATCTTGTCACGCAGTGGCTCAACCGGAAGAGTGGCATATTGATGAAAAGGAATGGCGATCAGTATAATTTCGCCGAAGCCTATGGCTTCATGCAGGCTGCCAATCTGTGCTCCAATTTTCGGCGGAATGCTGCTGAGTGTCTGCGGCCCCCGCGAGTTACTGATCATGACGTCATGGCCTGCCGCAATCACCTGGCGTGCAAGGGCTTGTCCGATAAAGCCCGCACCAATAACCCCAATCCGCATGTCTTTCTCCCGACCGTTTTAAGATAAGCAGTACTTTATTGCGTTACTCAAACGTGATAAACAGGTCTTTATTGACTTAATAATCCACTGAGAGTTGATAATGCTGGATCGGTTAACGAGCATGGCTATTTTTGTGAGGGTTGCCGATCTTGGCTCTTTCACAGCCACCGCCGCAGAATTCGGCCTATCGACGCAGATGGTTTCCAAACACATCATGGCCCTGGAGCAGCTGCTTGGGTCGCGGCTCTTGCACCGCACCACGCGCAAACAGAGCCTGACCGAGATCGGACATCTCTATCACGAACGATGTCAGGTTATCCTTGCAGAAGTCGAGGCGGCCGAAGCGCTGACGGAACAGGCCCGGGCCGTTCCACGGGGTCGCCTCAGAATCAACGCGCCCGTCACATTTGGCAGTCAAAGCCTGGTGCCTCTTGTCACCCGCTACCTTCGTAAGTACCCAGAGGTGGAGGTCGACCTCACCTTGTCGGATCGTCTGGTCGATCCTATCGAGGAAGGTTACGAAGCTGTCATTCGCCTCGGGCTCATCAGCGACAGCACCACATTGGTGGCACGTCCGCTTGCCCCCTACCAGCTCATCGCCTGCGCCTCGCCTGCCTACTTAGCGAAGCATGGAGAGCCGGAGACGCCTGCGGATCTGGTTGAGCATGAGTGTCTGGGGTTCGCCTATTGGTTCGGCACCTTGGGCAGGCAGTGGCGCTTCAGTCGCGACAACTGCAATTTCGACGCTTCCGTGAACGGGCGGCTACAAATCAACGACTGGAAGGGGCTGCTTCGCGCAGCATTGGAAGGATTCGGCATTACATTGGGCTACGAAGCTGCATTGACGGAGGCGTTATCCACTGGGCGGCTGGTGCGCATCTTGCCAGACTATGATGGGCCATCAAGACCAATGCACCTGCTCTACGCCGCCGATCAACGCATGACGCCGAAACTACGTCATTTCATAGACGACGTTGTGGCCACGTTCGCTTAACTTCCACCGTTACCTCGCGCCTTTGTCGTCACTCACCCAGCGGGTAAAAGCAGCGACCTGAGGATCCGCCTCCTTTACGGCATAATAAACCAACCGTAGGTGGCGCTCTTCATCAACGGTTAACGTCGTGTGCTCGAACGCTACCTCGCCTAACTCCTCAAGGTGAAGATGACGTACTCCCTGGCAAGGGGCGTTGACCTCCTGGGTTTTCCACAACTGCTTAAACTCAGGCGAGACCTTGGTTAACTCTTCGACAAGCTCATCAATGGTGGGGTCTTGCGCCGCGCGGGCAAAGTCGCGCCGAAAGCTGGATAGCATTTGGCTGACCTGCGTTTCCCAGGGTGACAAGCGCTGACGCATGGCAGGGTCGGTAAATAACAACCACAGCATATTGCGGCGCTCTAGTGCATGGTAAGAAAAGTTGAACAGCTTATTGGCCGCGCCGTTCCACGCCAGCACATCCCAGCGCAAGTTCAGGATATACGCAGGTCGTGTGGGCAGGTCGTCCATCAAGGTTTGAACCAGTGGCGGCACGCTGCACCAGGTTTTGCCTAGCTGAGAGGGTAAACGCTGATGGGCAAGCAAGAACAGATGGCGGCGTTCAGCCGCATCCAGCTTGAGCGTTTTGGATAAGTTGTCCAGAAACGTCGCCGATACGCTAATATCGCGGCCCTGCTCCAACCAGGTATACCAAGTCAGCCCCACGCCCGCTAAAGCGGCGACCTCTTCACGCCTTAACCCCGGCGTACGCCTTCGGCGGCCACGAGGAAGTCCCACCTCTTCTGGGGCGATTTTCTCTCGGTGCATGCGTAGAAACGCAGCCAAGTCTTCCCGTGTTCGAGTCAGCGTCCGTTGAGCGGTCATTTTATTACCTTGAATAACTTATCACTTTTAGTAATAGCATAAACAGTTAAATTGTACCCCCTTTAAAGCCTCTCCAGAATAGCCCTTCGCTGGCAAAAACAGCGCTGGCGGATTCTTTTCTCATGCTTATGCCTGGAGTGCGTTATGGCTGACCAATCTCGTCTATCAGTATATCTCGTGGCACTGGGTGCGTTTGCACTTGGGATGGCCTCTTATGTCACTGCGGGGCTAATTCCCCTCATCGAAGGCGCCTTTAGTGTCTCTGCGGCCACGGCTGCTCAGTTAGTCACGGCATTCACCTTAGCCTATGGCTTAGGCTCGCCTGTCGTCGTTGCGCTACTACCTGGCAAGCACCAACGCCTGGGCTTACTACTAGCGTTAGCCGTTTTTATTGTGGCAAATATCGCCAGCGCCCTGGCCACCAGTTTTATATCACTCGCCATATGGCGGGCGGTCGCTGGCGTTGGCGCAGGGGTTTACCTTGCCATGGGAATTGCCGCCTCAGCCGCCATAACGGTTGAGGCTCACCGCGGTAAAGCGATTGCCATCATTATGGGTGGTATGGCGAGCGGCACGGTACTGGGGGTGCCTATCAGCCTGTTACTGGCGGAGCGTTTAGGCTGGGAGTCAGCGATGTGGCTTATTTCAGCACTTGGGTTAATCGCCTACGCGGGGCTACAGGTAAAACTACCTGCGCTTCCATCCGCACCAACGCTTTCACTTGTTCGCAAGCTCGCTATTTTGCGAAGCCCTCATGCCATGGCCATTCTGGCGGTTTCCTTATTGGGCGCCGTGGCCAGTTTGGGCATGTATACCTTTATTGCCCCGTTTATGGCGGCCACCGAGTCAGGTGCTGTTCAGTCGATTACCGGCTATTTATGGGTGTGGGGGATTGGCGGCGTCGTGGGCAGTTTTCTGATTGGGCCTCTGGTGGACAGGTTTATCGGCCCTGTGATTACCCTGGCGATTATGTTGCTGCTCTTTTTGGCGCTCATTGCTCTACCTTTCACGGCGTCGGTTCACCCACTGCTGACGTTACTTCCAATTGCGCTTTGGGGTGCTGTGGGCTGGGCGCTTCAAGTGCCACAAAACAATGAACTCGTTCGTGCACGCCAAGCCCACGGCGACGGTAACCTGGCGGTCGCACTCAATGAATCAGCGCTCTATTTAGGCAGTGCGATAGGCGCGGCGTTCGGGGGCGTTTTGCTGGCTTTCCACCTTCCCGTTTCGACATTAGCCATTGGCGCGGGGGTTATTGCCGCTGCAGGTGCAGCAACACAGCTAATCATCGTCATGCGCATGAAGCGCTAGATCAGTTAGTGCACGCCAAGTGGCACTCTTCATGCCCCTTGGCGGCTCTGCATAGATCAGTCTTTTGCTTAACACCCAAACATCAGCGACCGGTGTGTAGAAAGCCCGGCCATGGCGCCATCAGCCACGGCAAAGGTGACCGACCCTGCGGCGCGGGCCACATCACCGCAGGCGAAAACACCGGGGATTGAAGTGGCCTGCATTGCATCGGTTTTAACAATGCAGCCCATGGGAGACTCCTCTAGCTCGCATCCCAATTGAGCTGCTAACGGGCTAAGGTGAATGCGCGGCGCGACAAATAAGCCCACCAATGGAAACACCCGACCATCCTGCATTACCAGCTCAACGCCAACCTCCGTTTGGGAGACTAGCCGTGCCGCTGCGCCATATTCGATATGAGTACCGCGCGCCTTAAGCTGAGCCAGTTGCTCAGCAGTGGGTTCAAAGGCATCGTTAACAAACAGCATGGTTGCGCCCCAGTCGGGCAGCATCAAACCATGGTGCATCGCGAGTTCTGAGGTTGCCAGCACACCGATACCCTCTTTGCCCAGCTCATAGCCGTGGCAGTACGGGCAGTGGAAAACGCGTTTACCCCACAGCTCGGCGAGCCCCGGTAAGCCTGGAAGCTCATCGGTAACACCCGCGGCCAGAATAATGCGCCGTGCCTGATAGGTGCTTCCATCGGCCAGCGCCACCAAGAAATTATCAGCCGTCCCCGTTACTGCCTCCACCCGCCCCGTGCGCCACTCAACCGTTGGGTACTCCATCAGTTGGCTACGGGCCTCTGCTGCTATCTCTGCGGGTGGTGCACCATCCTGGGTTAAAAAACCATGGGAGTGAGAAGCAAAACGGTTACGGGGTTGTCCCGCATCTATCAGTAATATTTTCCGCCTTGCTCGGGCTAGCTGTAGCCCTGCCGCCATGCCTGCGTAGCTGCCACCGATAATCACTGCATCAAAACTCATTGCCCTTCCTCCGTGTACACCCAGTCTTTTAAGCCCATGGTGAATAAACTCACTTCATGTATCTTTTATTGATACATTACAAAGCGCACAGAGGTCAATGGCAATGTTGAGAATGCCGATTAACGCTAATCGGGTTGGTGGTGAAGATTAAGGCGTCGGCAGCTGGTAGCCTTTGCGCGTCGCAATATCGTCAAACTGAGTGGCTAGTTCCGCCAGCGTGACCGCTCCCAAGCGGTCGATCAGTAGCGCTTCTGCTTCGCGCATGGCATCAAAAAGCGCCGCATTAACCACCTGCTCTACCGCGCAGTCCGGGTTATCACGGTCGGTGCCGATGGCGAAAATACGCGGTCCGCCTACGGCGTTGTGTATATCCAGCAGCGTTACGCTGTGCAAATCACAGGCGATGCGCCAGCCGCCGTTGTGCCCCTTTTCAGACTTTACATAGCCCGCCTTACGAAGGCCCGCCATAGTGCGCCGCACCACGGCAGCATTGGTGCCCAGCATGGCGCCAATCTGCTCTGAAGTAATCGGTTGGGATTCCCGCGCGATGTGCAGCAGCACATGCAGCATACGAGAGAGGCGGCTATCTGTTCTCACGGGCAACAGTCAACTATTCAGAGGATAAACAAAGGAAAACAACGAAGCTGCACTTTAGCACACCCGCGAGCGGGGCTGGGAATGAACCCAACCAGGGCCACCGCACACGAACCTACACCTCGTTCGCCGTTATAAGGCAAACTATGCTCTAGCTCTCTATACTGGTGCTGAATCACTTTCACTGGCAGGGGATAAATGTCTGGCACGTCATTAGCCCCATTTAGCGCCTCCCATTGTCGTTAATTACAGGCCACTTAAGGATGTTATGGGTCTTCACGAAATCGCTGTCGGTGGCATCTACTTAAGCCCTCTATTGATCTACGCGCTGATCGGCTTTGTGGCTACGCTGACCATTCGTTCACTACTTCACTGGGTGGTCGGCGAGTACGCGCTCTGGTACGAGGCGTGGTTCGACATTTCATTATTTGTCATCCTCACCGCTGCCACCACGTTCATTTTTACTGTTTTGCTTCAAAGCCCTTAAGACAGCCCTTGAGAGAATCGCCGATGCGCCCTTCGCTCCGTATTTTGCTCACCCTCGTTATTGTCGCCATTGCCGTTGCCGCTGGTGCATGGCTATGGCACTACTACCTCTATACCCCCTGGACTCGTGACGCTCGGGTTCATGCGGAAGTGGTGACGATTGCCCCCGATGTCTCTGGCTGGGTACGCACACTTGAAGTAGTGGACACCGACCATGTTGCCCAAGGTGATACGCTGTTTGAGATCGATAACACGCGTTACCAAGCGGCGGTGGACAGCGCCCAGGCCACAGTTGACCATCGCCAGGCAACCCTGGAGCTAAGCCGCGCCGAGGAGAATCGACGTAACCAGTTGAGCAATAATCGTGCGATTAGCGCAGAAAACCAGCAGATTGCCCAGATCAACTCGCGCATTGCCGCCGCTGATTTACAGCAGGCTCAGGCGGAGCTGGCCAGCGCCCAGCTTGATTTAGCGCGCACCCAAATAACCGCGCCGGTAAGCGGCCATATCCTCAATGTCCACCTTACCGCTGGTACTTACGCTAATCGCGGCACGCCGGTAATGGCGCTGATCGCGGATAATTCCTTCTATGTCGTGGGTTATTTCGAAGAGACCAAAATGACGTCGATCGACATGGGTGATCCGGTGAATGTGATTCTGATGAACGGCGACACCCATCTGGCGGGCCGAGTGGCGGGTATTGGTCGAGGCATTGCCGATAGCAACACAACCCTTAACCAGCAGCTGCTACCGCAAGTGGAGCCCACCTTTAGCTGGGTGCGCCTGGCTCAGCGTATTCCGGTGCGCATTGCACTAGAAGACGTTCCTGATGACACTCTGCTAAGCGTCGGCATGACGGCAACGGTGCGCGTCCGCCCTGCTAAAAACGCTGCCGATCAGTCTGAGTAACCCATGTCGCCGTTTGTTAGCACCTACCTGACACCCAACGCTACGGCGGTCAAGTTTGCGATCAAGACCACCCTGGCGATGATGCTCGCGCTCTATATCGCGCTGATGTTCGACTTGGAGCGCCCCTACTGGGCCCTGATCTCGGCGGCATTTCTGCAGATTCGCCCTATGAGTGGCATGGTGATCGAGAAAGGTATCTGCCAACTTGGCGGCACCTTGATTGGCGCCTTGGCGGGTATCGCGATCATGGCCCTATTCGCCCAGGCCCGCGTACCTGCGCTTATCGTGCTTACCGCTTGGATTATGCTATGCACTTACGTGGGCTCGCTGTGGCGTAATAACTACACCTACGGCTGTCTGATGGCCTCCGTAACGGCCATGCTGATTGTGGTCATCTCCAGCGGCAGCACGCCCGCCGGAATCTTCGATATCGCCGTGGCGCGCCTTACCGAACTGGGGCTGGGCGCCATCTGCGCCATGCTGGTCAGCTCGCTGCTCTGGCCATCCCATGTGGGCGCCCACCTTGCCACTCAGGCCGACAGCGTGATCAACGAAGCCTTCGAGCATGCCGCCCTGCGTTTAGAAGCCAGCGACGATATTCCGGCGATGCAGAAAGCCCTGCGCAGTAGCCTCGGGCCATTAACCCTGCTGGAAACCGATAGCCAGGCCGCCCGCTTTGAAGGCCCGGTAGGCCCCGGCCGAGTGCGCGCAGCCCACGTACTAACCCGCCGCACGCTGCGCTTTTTCGCCAACCTGCAGGCGCTGCACCAACTGATGCACGACCACGCTGACCGGCTCGCCCCACAAAGTATCGAACTCGCGGGCGAGGTCGCAAAAGGCTTTCGCGATGCTGAACATGTCAAAGGGGTCATTGAGGCCAGAAAAGCTCTCCAGTCGCTACGCCACCGGGTTCATGAAAGCGAGGAAGAGGCCAGCTTAGCCCCTCTCGATCGGCGTCTGCGGTTGGGGCTACGTGAATCGATCGGCCACGCCATGATCATGCTCGATGCCCGGGAGGCGATTGCCTCGCCGGAGAGCCATAAACTGCGCTCATCGCCACTGGCCTGGCACCGCGATCACCTCGCCGCCGGTATTAACGCCATTCGCTCAGGGCTAGTATTTTCGCTACTGGCGACTTTCTGGGTCGTCACCGCCTGGCAGAGCGCCATGATCGCGATGATGCTGGGCACGCTGTTTTCAGCTTTTTTCGCCAGCCGCGATAATCCCCTTGCCATCACCATGATGTTTTATAAGGGCATGCTGGCGGCGATTCCCAGTGCTTTTCTGTTCGGCCATGTATTGCTCTCCCAGGCCAACGGTTTTCCGATGCTAGCAATGCTGTTTGGTACACCGCTGTTCTTGGGACTATTAGGTGCCACTAACCTAGCCACCATGGGCTACTGCCTAGCCTTCACTATCTTCAATATTCTGCTAACCATGCCCGGCAACGGCATGGATTTCTCGTTCGACAGTTTTGCCAACCGGGTGGTGGCCGTAGTGATTGGGCTAAGCTGCGTGGTAATGAGCTTCCGCTTGCTGCCGGGGCTGGGCACCCGACTTCGGCGGCGGCGTTTAATCAATGCAATTTCCACCGATATCCATGAGCTAAGCCAGCGCTCGATTCGCGATGCCGAAACCCGCTTCAGCGGCCACATGGCGGATCGGCTTCTGCAACTGGCGCAGCATGACGACATGCTACCCGAAGACCAACGCCACCTGTTTATTCTTGGTTTGACCGGGTTGGATGTTGGCACCGCTACGCTGCGCCTGCGTGATCGGCTTGATGATGCACCGCACCCGCGAATCCGCGAGGCGCATCGCCACCTACTAGGCACGCTAGCTGGCGGGTTTGAAGAGAGCGCCAACGGGCGCCAGCCACAAGGAATTCGCGAAGCAGGCCAGCAGTTGGAAGAGGCAATAGAGGCTTACGGCGACGTGCCCACTGACCGCCGGGTACTGTTGGAAGGCTTGGTTGAGCGGCTCGAATTGGCATTAGAGCGCCTTGCGCGCATCATGGAGGAGCGACCCCAGATTAAGTCTATGCATAAAGCCCCGAACGCTCCCGTGCTAAAAAAATAAGTGTCCGTTCATGGAATTACCTGAGTAAAGCGCGAGTGAACTAGCTACTTGTATCGCTGTTGCTCCCGTCGATCAACCATGGGCGCATGCTGAGCCATCAACTCTACGATCCAATCGATAAACACGCGCAGCTTGGCGCTTACGTGCCGATTCGGTGGGAAAGCGACGTACATCGGCATTGGGTCGAGATGCCAGCCATCAAATAGGCGAACCAGCTCCCCGCGAGATACGTGCTCACTGGCCATATAGTCAGGAAGCCAAACTACTCCGAGCCCCGCGATGCCTGCCGCAAGACCGGCATTACCGTCATCAACCGAAATCACATAGCGCCCTTGTACGGTGACACGCTCCCCGTTGCGGTACATGGCGTAGGGAGAACCCACCCCGGCACGGGCCCATCGGAGCCCTACAATGTAGTGAGGGGGAGCTGAGAGTTCTTGCGGGTGCGAAGGCAAACCAGCACTTTCCAGATAGCTCGGCGCTGCGTAAATACCGATCTTCAGGTCGCCTACTCGGCGCGCCACTAACGATAAATCCGTAAGTTCTCCGCCACGCACCACACAGTCCACGCTTTCACCTATCAGATCCACCATGCGATCACTCGCCCCCATATCGATTTGAATATCGGGGTATTGAGCGTGGAAAGCAGGCAACGCTGGTATCAAGATCATCCGCGCGAACGGGCTGGGCACGTCTACCCTTAGTCGGCCGCGAGGCAACACCGAGGCGTTGGACAGGCTGGTTTCGGCATCATCCATATCAGCCAGAAGCTTGATAACGCGCTCGTAGTAGGCGGCGCCGTCAGCCGTTACGTTCACCTTGCGCGTGGTGCGGTTGAGCAGCTTTACCCGTAGCCGTACCTCTAGTTGTTGCACGAGTTGCGTCACGCTGGTTTTGCTCATGTGAAGTGTTTCAGCTGCCTTGGTAAAGCTGCCCGTCTCCACGACCCGAGCAAAAGCCTGCATTGCGTTAAAACGATCCATGAGGGTGCCAAACACCTTTGATTGTTTGAAATATACAAACAATGTTGAACAGAATTCGCCGTTTATCCACCTTTACTGACGGCTTAAAGTGACGCCATCGTAGATAAAGGGTCGGCTTCGACCTATTGATGGAGATTCACATGACTCAACGTGACGTTGTTTTCCCCCCAGGCCGTCAGGCGCTTTATGAACAGAACGCCTACTCCGCTGCCATTCGCTCTGGCGACCTCCTGTTCGTGTCGGGCCAGGTCGGCAGCCGTGAAGACGGCTCGCCCGAGCCGGACTTCGCTGCCCAGGTACAGCTTGCTTTCGACAATCTGAAGAGTGTCTTGGAAGCAGCGGGCGCAAGCTTCGAAGATATCGTCGACGTGACGACCTTCCATACTGATCCCGAAGCCCAATTCACCACCATCATGGAAGCCAAGGCACGCGCATTCCCGGAAAAGCCCTACCCTAACTGGACGGCGGTCGGCGTGACATGGCTGGCGGGATTCGACTTTGAAATCAAGGTCATTGCCAGACTACCTGAGTAATCAAGTGCCATGTGGCACAAGCGCCTATTCGCTGCGACGTCGCTGCATGGTTATTGGCTGCCTCGATAATTTTCTGACAGTACAGCCTGTTTAGCTGCGCTTAGCATACGTTTGGATGATCTGCTTGAGTGGATTCGTCTGATTTTTTCCCGCCTTTCAACTCAACGTTAGCAAAATGCTGAAGGTATTCCCCACCCCTGCAGGATCAGGCAAGTTTTGCGCAAGGGTTGGCAAGCCCTGCCGCCGTGGAATTGTTAAAAAGTAAAGGTCAGCGCAGCCGTTCAGGGGCCTCACCAACGAAGCGGTTCGAGCAGCACGACTATCGATATCCATATTGATGGCATTGAATCCTAATGATAGGCGGAGTGTATAACAGTGAAAACATCAGGAAACACCATTCTCATCACCGGCGGTGGCTCCGGCATTGGCCGTGAGCTTGCTCTACGCTTTAACGCGCTGGGCAACACCATCATCGTCGCTGGACGGCGCATGGAAACGCTGGAGGAAACCATTGCCGGTCACCAGAATATGCACGCGATGGTCGTCGATGTAGAGGATCCGCGAGCAATTGTGGCCTTTGCTGAGCGCGTCGTCGCTGAGCACCCCGACCTCAACGTGCTAATCAACAATGCGGGCATCATGCGCCGCGAGGACTTGACCAGTACCCATGACCTTATTGATGCCGAACAAACGGTCGTCACCAATCTGCTTGGGCCTATCCGGCTGACCAACGCACTGACCGACCACCTGACAAGCCAGCCAGACGCGACGATCGTGAACGTATCGTCCGGGTTGGCGTTTGTGCCGTTAAGCGGCACGCCCACCTACAACGCCACCAAGGCGGCCATTCACTCCTATACGATTTCGCTCCGCGAACAGCTCAAGGGCAAGGTCGAGCTTATCGAACTGGCACCTCCCGCCGTGCAGACGGAACTGACACCAGGCCAGTCGACCCGCGAAGGCTATATGCCGCTCGATGACTTTATCGACGAAGTCATGACGCTTTTCCACGAAAAACCCACGCCCAAGGAAATACTGGTGGAAAACGTCAACTTCCTGCGCTGGGCGGAACGCGACGGACACTTCGATGAAGCGGTGGAGATGCTCAGTAAAATGTGAACGGCAAGGCTTCACACCGACTGACGGTCTGTCCCGGATCAAAACTGCCAATTGGCTGGAACCCAGGCATAGCCGTTGTCGGTCTTGAGCATTCGGCCAATGCCCGGGAAGGGAAAGTGGAAGCCGAGAACGGGTAGCCTGTCTGCCGCGGCCATATCGAAGATCCGGCGGCGCGAGGCGAGTGCCGTTTCCTTGTCACGATCCGGCCCGGGCAGCCATGAGTGATCAATATTGACGATAGGATGATAGGCAAGATCAGCGGTCAGCAGTAGCTGATCCTTCCCGGAGTGGACAAGGAAGTTCGCCATGCCGGGGGTGTGGCCCAGTGCCGGAAGCGTGGTCAAGCCAGAAACGATTTCTGTGCCAGCTTCGTACAATTCGATATCGCCGGTGACCGGCGTGAGGCTCTGCCGGATGGCTGTGGCGAAATGGCGGCGAAAATCCTCGGGTACCGGCATGTAGGAAAGATCCGGATCGTTAGTGATGAAGAAGTCCCAATCGGCACGGGGCGCAAAGACTGTTGCCCGCGGAAATGCCTTGCCACCATCGGCCGTTCGCAGGTTGCCGACATGATCCGGGTGCGTGTGCGAGATAACCACAATGTCGATATCATCGGGCCGTAAACCGATAGCGGCCAGATTATCGAAGATGCGACCGCCTAGCGACCCCATGGTCTGCCCGGCACCAGCTTCGAGAAGAATTCGCCGGCCATTCGTTTCAATAAGAAGGGTATTGAGATTCAGCGTCATGTGGTCGGTCGGCAGGAAGGCTTGCCTCAACACCTCCTCAAGTTCCGCCTCCGACGCATCGCTGGCGTAAACCTGCGGTGGGCCGCCTATCAGCCCATCGCTCAACACGGTGGCAGAGATGTCGCCGACGCGAAAACGATAATAGCCGACATTGCCACTCGCATTTATACCCTGAGCCGTAGATGACGCGGTGGAAGCCTGCTGTGCAAAGGCTATGCCGCTGGCCGGCAAGATCACCCCCGCCGCTACCGACGCCGCTGTCAGCATCACCTGCCGACGATTCACTGTTATTCCGCTCATATGTCCACCCTGTTCGAGTCACTGATTGCTCTGCAGTACTTGTTTTCAGCGCCGGCCAAGACCAGGGGTAACCAAAACCGAGTCATTGCGATGCGCTTTTAAAGGATGACCCAGAACAGGCATGCGGATAAGCTAACGAAAACGGATCAGCTTATTAAGCAGGGCTTTGCAATGAGCCAACTACGCCTTGACAGCTTAGAGATATTTGAAGATGTGGTGCGCTGCGGTGGCTTTAGAGCCGCTGCCCTTGGCAGGGGCGTGTCATCGTCCGCCATTAGCCAGTCGATCAGCGCACTTGAGGAAGCGCTGAGCATTCGGCTGCTGAACCGAACGACACGTAGCGTCGCGCCCACTGAAGCAGGCGAACAGCTTCTTGAGCGACTTGGACCCGCTCTTCATGACATCAGAACAGCGATCGACGATCTCAATCAGCTTCGAGAACGCCCATCTGGCAGCGTGCGGATCAATGCCCCAGGGCCAGCGGCCGACCATGTGCTGTGCCCATTGGCCTTTGAATTCATGAAAATGTATCCCGATGTCAATGTTGAGATCGTCAGTGATGCTGCGATCGTCGATATTGTGAAGCAGGGCTTCGACGCTGGCGTGCGCTTCGGGAATCAACTCGCCCAAGACATGATCGCCATGCCCCTGGGCCCCTCCTTGCGATATGCCATCGTGGCCTCGCCCGATTATCTTCGCGAGCGTGGTCGGCCCGACTCACCGCGCGATCTCTTGCAGCATGACTGTATTCGCCGCCGTTTCCCCGGCGGCACCATGGTAACGTGGACATTCGAGAAGGACGGCGATGAAGTGGAGATCACGCCGCAAGGCCGGTTGACGCTGAGTTCAGCGCACCACGAACGCCAGGCGGCGATCGCGGGATCAGGAATCGCTCATCTGTTTGAGGACTATGTCCTCGCCGATCTCGAACAGGGCAGCGTTATTGAATTGCTCAGCGACTGGAAGAAGAAGCTGCCGAGTTGGTATCTGTATTATCCGAACAGGCGGCATACCAGCGCAGCCATGCGGGCCTTCCTCGACTATATCCGCCATCGTGAATGGCCTCCTGTCAGCAACTAATGCTTCACAGGCTATGCTTGCTTATTCATTTAAACCAATAGCAAAGTAAAAAATAACCGCCCCCCTTAAACGTCGATGGTTTTAATAATGTTGGTGGGATTACCCCCTACCACAACATTATCTGGCACATCTTTAATAACGACGGCCCCCGACGCGATAACAACGTTATTACCTACACTAACACCTGGGTTAATGATGGCACCGCCACCAATCCAGACGTTATTTCCAAACGTAATCGGCTTTGCGTACTCTTTGCCCGAATTACGCTCACGCGGATCCAAGGGGTGCGTGGCCGTATAAATCTGCACATTCGGCCCAAGCATGCAGTTATCACCAAATCGTATTTCACAAACATCCAGCAGTGTGCAGTCGAAGTTTGCAAAGAAGTTTTCACCGACATGGATATTATATCCATAATCCAGTCGAATATTTGGCTCTACATGAAGGCACTTCCCCGTAGAACCAAATAAATCTTTTAACGCTTTCAAGCGCTGAGCATCGGTTTCCAACACTTGATTGTATTGCCAAACCTTGCGCTTTGTTTCCTCATGCTCTTTTCGCAATACCGGATCAGCAGGGTTATAGAGCTCTCCTGCTAGCATCTTGTCTTTTTCCGATCGCATTATTCGCCTTCCTTGCTAGAACTCTATGTTAATCACCCCCAACCGGTATTGTCTCGCTCCGGTTCGGAATCAAGCGGTGCAGCCAGTTCAAGATATCATCGACACCACTGTAGGCAACGGGAATCACCAGCAGACTCAAAAACATCAACGTGACCAGCCCACCAATGACCGCGACGGCCAGGGTGCCCAGAAGCTGGATCACCCTCCTCCCTTGAGCTCAGTGAGAGTTGATCATGTAAAGTGATCGTTTTACACTACTCACATGGATACTAAAACAAAGCTTATTTCAGCAGCAGAGCAGCTATTCGACCGGCACGGCTTTACCGCCACCGGGATGGACAAGCTAACCAAGGCGGCTGGCATGTCGAGCCGAACGCTCTACAAGCATGCGGGCAGTAAAACGGCGCTGATAACGGAGGTGCTCAAAGAGCGCCATCGACGGTTCCAGCCGCACATCGAAGTGGGCAGCGTTGATGCACTCTTCGACGCGTTGGAAGAATGGATAAGGAGCGAGAGCGCAAGAGGATGCCTTTTTCTGCGCGCTTACGGCGAAACCGGCGGTGACACACCGGCAATCACTGAAGCCGTGCTGGCTCACAAGACAAGGCTTTATGAGAAGATCCAGGACATTGTCGCGATAGAAACCGATGGCCAGGAGATACCGGAACTCGCCGAGCAGATCCTTATTCTGTACGAAGGCGCCACCGCGGCCGCGATTTACCGTGGCCCGGAGGCGATAGCCTCGGCACACAAAGCCGCATCAGCACTGCTCAAGCAGGCACGATCATGAGCCCCAGCGTGTACCTCGGCGCGGCGGGGTTTGGCCTGATTGCGGTGTGCTATGGCTTTGCGCGCTTCGCCTTCGGACTCTTCCTGCCCCAGATCGACACTGACCTTGCTCTCACGCCCACCTTGAGTGGCTTTATCTCAGGTGGATCTTTTCTGGGCTACTGTGTCGCCATCATTCTATCGGCGTACCTGACCGAACGGATCGGCGCCCGCGCCGTCGCCATTGGCGCGGCGCTGGTCGCGGCAGTCGGCATGGCGGGCATCGCCATGGCTCCTTCCCCCCTATTGCTCGCCTGCGCGGTCATGCTGGCAGGCTCAAGTACGGGGTTAGCCTCTCCGCCCATGGCGGCAGCGGTGGCCGCTGCCGTCCGCCCTAAACGGCAGAGTGCCACCAACACGATCATTAATGCCGGAACGAGTGCCGGTGTGGTGCTTTCCGGGCCGGTCGCGTTACTGATGGGAGGTCAATGGCGGTTAGCGTTCGCGTGTTTTGCAGTGGCAGCTTTTGTAATGACGGTAGTCGCCGCGCTCAGCGTACCCAGCGGCACCAAGGCGACCCAGGCCTCTGGCGCCTTGCCACCCTTTAACAGCGTTATTATGCGCTTGATCGCGGCTGCTTTTCTGATGGGCGCGTCCAGCACCGCTATTTGGTCTTTCGGCGGCACACTCGTCGCGCTGCAGCTTGGCTGGGGCAATACCGGCGCGGGGCTGCTTTGGATCGCTATCGGCGCCGCCGGTATTGTGGGCGCAGGCGCAGGTACACTAGTGGCACGCTTCGGGATCGACCGGGTGCATTGGCTTTTTCTGGGAGCATTGGCGGCAGGCACTCTTTTGGTTGGTACCAGCGCCACCACTCCCCTACTGGCAATCGTCGGTGGCATGTTGTTCGGCGCGGCTTATATCATGGTGACAGGTGTCTATCTGGTATGGGGCGTTACTGCGCTGCCCGACCGGCCCGCTACAGGCCTGATGATTGGCTTCCTGACCATCGCGATCGGCCAGACGGCTGGCGCCCCACTCTTTGGCTTTTTGATGGATCGGCTGACCCCCGACTACGCTGTGCTGGTCTTCGCATGCATTGCCTTTACCGCGGGGCTGGCAAGGGCCGGCAGCGCCATACCCAAGCCCGCCCCAAAAGCCACCTAGTCAACACAAGAGGTAGGTCGCCTAATAGCGGGGGTTACTGGCCATACATCGACAATAACGAGGCAGCGTTAACACTCCTGACACAACACGTTGAAGCAGCCATCAAGAGCTGCTCGACGGGTATGTTCAGCTATTCGCCGCCGTACTCAAGCCACACAGTGTTTTACCGCTAGAAACGTTAAAACAACGCTGCATTGGACTGATCGACGCAGGCTGGGTGGCACATGCCGGTTATCAGAGTAGATACACGCCCCTTTCTTGCCAACACCGAACTTATTGCACGTCCACATTTGCAGTGTCGGTGGCTTCGTAAAGTGGGCGTAATGCCTCTTCCCGGGCTACACCTCCTACACCGTCATTCACCAAGGTTTCGGCATTATTTTCAAGATATTGCTTAACGCCTTCGCTTTCAGCAACAACCTGAAAGTCGCGAAGTGAAGCCATCAGTTGTGGTGTTAATTGGTCAAGTTGGGGGCGAATATCTTCGGCAAGGTCTGGCGGGGATTCAAAGGGAGGCTGCTCTGTTTGCCTCCATTGTTCATGGAGCCGATGCTGGATAACCTTGCTTGCCTCAAACTGATGTTTGAAAAACGTTTGGGCAAAGGCCTCATTGATACCCGCCCGGGTGGCTTCAGCCACGACCCTCTCTAGAATTTGCGCTTCTCGTGCGGGAGCATCAATAGGAGCACCAGAGTTCCATTTAGCCTTTGCGACATCGGGTGCAATAGCAAGCCGCTCATCAACCAACCGGAGCAGCTGATCCACCGTCTGTCTGACGTCATTGGAAGGCTCGGCGGCACGGGCCTGATATCCAACACCGAGCACCAGCGCCATCAGGAGAATGGCGCACAACATGACACGTTGAGAGGCAAGAGAGATCGTTCTTGAAGTGACCATCATGACCGTCCATAGCTAGTTAGAGTGAATTCAATTTTTCTGTTTGCGACGCGCCAAAGTTTAGCAAAAGGCATAGTGGTCAACACGCTTTACGCATTCAATGGGACGCAAAGGTCACGCTGTGGTAACCGTTAACGGCGATGCTCTATGTTCAATAGATCTTCGAGCTCGCAGAGCGTCCTGTTTCGGCGGCTTCTGAAACAGCCGCCCATATTCACGGGTAAACTGGGGCACGCTCTCGTAGCCCACTTCAAAAGCAGCGCTGCTCGCAGAGAATCCTTCATTGAGCATCAAACGGCGCGCTTCAATCAGGCGAAGTCGCTTCTGGTACTGCCCCGGCGTGAGCGACGTCATGTGCTTAAAGTGCTTGTGAAACGAGGTGCTACTCATTCCCGCTTCTGCCGCAAGTCGCTCAACGGGCACACGCGACTGATACTCAGCTCTGAGTACCGTAATGGCGGCGGCAAGACGGCTTGCATGGCTGTCCGGGTCTGCCAACGTCCGCAAAGCATTACAGTGAGGCCCAGACAGGAGCCAATAGTGCAGCTCCCGCATGATTCCTGGGCTCAAGAGCGGCGCCGCTTCCGGGCGATCCAACAGGTGCATCAGCCGTGATGCGCAATCGAGCAGTGCGGCTTCGGTGTCGACGGCGAATAGCGTAGGCATCTCTGAAGAGCGCTGCGGGCGGGGGGTATCGATATGGGCCGTGAGTTCGCGCAACAGCGCCACCTCCAGTTCGACTGCGATCGCCAGATAGGGCTCGCTCTGGCTTGCTTGCACGACCCGTCCGATGACCGGCATGTCAGCACTAACGAGGACGGACTTCCCGCTAGAAAAAACCCGCTCCTCATTCCCCACTATCAAGCGCTTCGCACCCTGCAGAACCAGGCATATCAGCGGCCTGTAAACCGAATGCAGGTCGCCAGATGGCGCCTTGAGGCACATCATTCGTAACCCCGGCACCGGGGTTAGCGCCATACCACGGTCGTCGGCGTAGCGGCTGGTATAAGCCCGGACAGCCTGTTTGAGCGAGTTCATAGGACTCCTCCCGCATTTCAGCTGGAACTTATCATGAAGGGATGGCATGAGGGGATAGTTTCAAACAGCGGTCTCACCCCACCCGACTTTGCGCTCGCGAAGCATCAAAGCTCCACACGCCTGGGCCTGCGGCACTAATATAGAGAAAGATGAAGCAATAAAGCATGGCCGCTTCACCGTGGTTGAGAACAGGAAAAAAACTGTTCGAGCTGTGCGCGATAAAGTAGGCAAATGCCATTAAACCAGAAAGTAAGAAAGCCGTTGGTCGCGAGAACAGACCCATTAATAGCAACAACCCGCCCACTACCTCCAGGATGCCAGCGGTATAAAGCATAGGGTTAAGGGGATACTCGAAAGGGGCGGGCCAGCTGAAAAGCTTCATCGTCCCATGTGTCAGGAAAGACCCAGCGGCAAAGATTCGCAGAACGCTGAGAAAGTACGGAGCCAATTTGCTCAAGCGGTGCATTGGTAGTGTCGGCATATTGTCCTCGCTCTATGCTAGAGATTACTGTGCCGAGCTAACTAAGCTCTGCGGCGACAACGAGGATGGTAGGTGATGGTTGTGTCCATGATATGCCGTAGTTTTGGTTATTTTGTAGCAAACTGTGCCACTAACGCTAAATCACAATAAACAATGTGATGAGTTTGCCTCGCAACATTGGGCATGGGTTACTGGAGTGTCAGGACAAGAAACAGGCTATTTAGGTGAGTGAGCGCTTTGCACGGGTCGTGAAGTTCTTTTAAGTCGCCAGATGCGCTCTTTTCTCACTGGCGCTGCATCTACACTGCCTTCTCTAGGAAGCGAGATGATGGCTTGCATACCGGCTTCGCCATTGAAAAACGAGATATCTCCCCCGTGCTGCCGCGCGACTGCGCGCACTATCGAGAGGCCGAGACCGATGCCTCCGGTCTGTCTGTTTCGCGACGTTTCAAGCCGGACAAAAGGCGCGAAAACCTTCTCTTTCATGTCGTCCGGAATCCCCGGCCCACGGTCTTCAACGACGATATCAACCGTGGAAGGAGTCTCCCGAAGAGACACTTTTGCCTCCCCCCCATAACGCACCGCGTTCTCGACCAGATTTCTTAACGCGCGGCGAAGGCTATCTGGTCGACAACGGTACTTCATCTTAACGCTCTCGACATGGGTGACCGGATGTCCCAGATCAGCGTGGTCGTCACAAATACTCCCCACAAGCGCTTCCAGATCAATGGTGCGCGTTTCCTCTTTAATCGACTCTCCACGCGCAAACGAAATCGCGGCTTCCGTCATCGACTGCAGCTCGTCAATCGTCACTATCATTTTGCGCTGGATATCTTCGTCGTTGACGAATTCGGCTCTCAGCCGCAGCGAGGTCAGCGGCGTCCGTAAATCATGGCCAATCGCTGCAAGCATCTTCGTCCGATCCTCTACGAAACGATGTAGACGGCTTTGCATCTTATTGAAGGATTGAGCTGTGCGCCTGATCTCTTCTGGCCCCTCTTCCAACAATGGCGGCAGGTTTTGCCCTCGCCCTAAAGCTTCAGCGGCTGTGGCCAGATTTCGTAGTGGTTGAGCGATACGGCTTGCTATAAAAATGCTGATCAAAGCGAGCATGATAGCAGTAAGCCCAAGCGAAATCAGAGGCTTGGATGTCCACAAACTACCTTTATCGTGCTGGTAAAAGGCCGCATTCAACCAACGCCCGTCACCCAGTTGCGCCTTGTACCCATACCCAAGACTGCCTGAAAATTGGAGCACCTTGGTTGGCTGTGACAGCATCCACAAATAGGGAGTTGGAGTCCACCATGGGTCATCGGCGTTTGCAGTGGCCACTTCGTCGACGTTCGGTAATTTCGGATGGGGAGAGCCAGCCCATCCTAATGTTCCGTTTGGATCGACGGCGCTATCCAAAGGCCGGGAAAGCTGGGAGAGGGCCGCTAATCTCCAGGCATTAGGATCCGCAGGGTCGCTGTCGGTCAACCAGTATCTTAAATAACTGCCTTCACTTGCACGCAGAGCCTGCTCTCGCAATGGCGGCGATAGCGATTCCACCAAGCGGGTCACTGATGACGCTCGGCTGATAAATTCAGCTTTTACCCCTGCATCGAACTTTTTGGTGTACTCATCCATGGAAATCAGGAAGGTAAGCGCCTGGGAGACGATTAACGCCGCTAGCGTCAGCCCGATGATTTGTATAGCCAAGCTTTTACGCCAAAGACGAATCATTCGAACACGACCTCAGTACACAGGCTGTAGCCACCGCCCCAATGGGTTTTGATGATCGACGGATTCTTGGCATTCTCCTCAATCTTCTTTCGCAGACGGCTAACTTGGTTATCAATGCTACGGTCAAAGATGTCGGCTGTCCTCCCAACCGTCAGATCAAGAAGCTGCTCTCGGCTGAGTATTAACCCAGGTCGCTCAATGAAAACCTTGAGAAGACGAAATTCCGCTGTACTGAGAGGAATGCCAACACCATCGTCACCGAAGATCTCCTGGCGCCCTAAATCGAGTTTCCAATGTCCGATGCGCACTATCCTACGATTGAGAATTGTACCCACCGGCGTAGAACTGGTAGCACGACGGAGGACGGCTCTAATTCGAGCAAGAAGCTCACGCGGATTGAATGGCTTAACCAGGTAATCGTCCGCGCCAAGCTCGAGACCGACGATACGATCTGTATCTTCGGCCATCGCAGTCAGAAATATGATAGGAACATCTCCGGATGCCCGAACCTCCCGGCATAGCGAGATACCGTCCTCACCGGGCATCATGACATCGAGAATGATCAGGTCGACCGTCTGTCGCGCGAGGATTCGTCGTAGGGTTGCCCCCCCTTCCGCTACGCTGACCTTGTAACCTTGATGCTCGAGATACTCCCGCACCAGATCCCGTATATCATTATGATCGTCAACGACGACTACATGTGTGGCCTCGTGCATTGCCCTAACCTCCGCGCCGTGAACCTGAAACTCTCGTCAGCCGATATCTGGCCAGCCTTCTTAGCCAGTTCATCATAGAGTCGCGTCGCCTTCGCCAACCCCGACTTCACTTTAATCATTGACGGGATCCTAGGAACCCCACCGTGCGCTTCTGGATTAGTTGCGGCATAGGCAGCATAGAGTGTCGAGAGCGCTCCGGGTGAGACGTGATGCAGAGCATAATCAATACGATCAATTTGTCGCTTAAGTGTGCCGTACCGATACCAAATTGTAGCAAAGTGTCTCCCAAAGGAGGCGAGCTGGGCGGGCAAATCCTTTCAGTTCCACTTGTGACTTCAGAATCGACCAAATAGAGCGAATCTATCTGTTTCCCTGCCGCATTCAGGTTGAACTTAGCATGATGTCGAAGGCCTTCCTCGCCCCCTGCAGGAAAAGGCAAGGTTTGCGCAGGTGCTGGCAAGTATTGTCTCCATCAACTTGTTAAAAAAGATAACGCAGCCTTGGCCGAAGCCAACTGCTGCCTCTAAAGCAATCGAGAAGAGCCAACAACCCTGCCATGCTACGACCCGAAATGAGGCCAAGGAGCCCCCCATGACAGCATTTACGATCAACGGACGCGCGGTAGACGTTACCGCCGAGCCGGGTACACCGCTTCTCTGGGTGATCCGGGAGCAACTAAAACTCACCGGCACCAAGTTCGGTTGCGGCATCGCGCAATGCGGTGCGTGCATGCTGCATGTGGATGGAGAGCCGGTGCGTGCCTGTGTTTTCCCGTTATCTGGCGCCGAAGGCAGATCCATCACCACGATCGAAGGGTTGTCCGAAGATGGCTCGCACCCCGTCCAGCAGGCCTGGGTGGAACTGGACGTCCCGCAATGCGGTTACTGCCAGTCGGGTCAGATCATGAGCGCCGCTGCGCTTCTGGCGCGCAATCCGCGCCCTACCAATGCGCAGATCGATGACGCAATGAGCGGCAATCTTTGCCGCTGCGGCACCTATGTGCGCATCCGGGCGGCCATACACCGTGTCGCCGAAAGCTAACCGGCACCGTATCACCTCAAGACTTATGGAAAGGACAGGTCAACAATGAAAACACATCATTTATCCTTTAGCCGTCGCGCCTTTCTAGGCGGCACCTTAGTGGCAGGCGCCGCGCTCATCATTCCCCTTCGTCTCCCCACGGCCTGGGCACGAGAGGAAGAGGATTCACTCTTTTCGCACGCTTATATCCGCATCGACACGAACGGCCAGGTGACCTTCCTGCTACCCACGAGCGAAATGGGCCAGGGCACCCACACGGGCCAGGCCCAGATTCTCGCCGAGGAGCTGGGCGCCGACTGGTCGAGTATTACTGTCGGCATGCCGAATCAGCTCTCCGACGACTACAGGATTCCGTTCATCGGCCAGATGCGCTCTGTGGGTTCGTTCGGCATCCGTTTCTGGCACGGCCCGCTGCGCCGCGCGGCCGCCCAGGCACGGCAAATGCTGACCCAGGCGGCGGCCGAGCGTCTAGACGTAGCAGCGGCAGCCTTGCACGCCGAGAACGGCTTCATTGTCCACGCCGACAGCGGCCGAAGGATTCCCTTCGGTGACCTGGTGGAAGACGCCATGGCGCTGCCGATGCCTGAGGATCCAACCTTCCGACCCGATAGCGAACGCACGCTGACCGGGCGCAAGGTAGCGCGTCTCGATACCCCGGCAAAGGTGACAGGCAAAGCCGTATACGGGATAGATGTCGAGCGCGAAGGCATGCTGTATGGCGCCGTCAGACTCGCCCCGGTCTTTTCCGCCGATGTCGAGACATTCGATGAGAGCAGCGTCTCCGGGATGCCGGGCGTTGTCGCCGTGGTTAGCGTGCCGCGCGGCATGGTGGTGGTTGCCGACTCCTGGTGGCAGGCCAAACAAGCAGCCGACACCCTGGATATCACCTTCACACGAACACCGGCGGACACGCTTTCCACCGATGAGATAAATGCAATGCTTCGCGAGGGACTGGATCGAACCGATGCCCCCGTCACCACGCTGCGGGGCGAGGCTGAGGCAACCCTATCGGACGACGGCCAGGTCGTCGAGGCCGAATACTCGGTGCCGCTTCTGACTCATGCCAGCATGGAACCGATCAACTGCACGGCCGAGTCCACCGAGGAACGAACAGAACTATGGATCGGCACACAGGGCCAGGACGTCGTACGCATGACGCTCGAGAATGCGATGCAGATACCGGCTGACCGGTTTTTTATCAATACCACCTATTTGGGTGGTGGCTTCGGGCGCAAGACCCACGGCGAGATCGCCCTTCAGGCAGCGCTCGCCAGCCGCGCCGTCGATGGTCGGCCGGTCAAGGTGCTATGGGCGCGCGAGGATGACGTTCAGCAGGGCCAGTATCGCCAGACGATGATGTGTCGCTTCCGGGCGGTTCTGAACGAGGCCGGCCAGATCACCGGCATGCGCATTCGCGTCTCCGGGCCGCAAATGGGCCGCGAATACGGTATCGATCCGGAGCAGCGGGCGCAGTCGACGGGCAATCTCGCCAACTTCGACCCCTTCTCGCTCGGCGGCCTGTCGGACATGCGCTACGTCATCCCCAATTTTGTCGTGGATCATGCCGTGGTCGACCTGCCGATCCCGCTTTGCCCCTGGCGTTCGATCGCCCACTCCTTCAACGGCTTCTTCTTCGAAAGCTTTATGGACGAATGCGCTGCGGCAGCGGACCGCGATCCGTTGGAGTTTCGCAGAAGCCACTGCACCGATCAGGCAAGGATGCTCGCCGTCCTTGACCGGGTCGCCGAGATATCACACTGGCAAGAGCCTGCGGCAAAGGGAATCTCGCGCGGCTTTGCCGTGGTAGAAAGCTACGGCTCCTACGTTGCCCAGGTAGTCGAGGCTCGAGCTGACGATGAAGGTATCCAGGTTGAACGTGTTTATGCCGCTATCGACTGCGGGCGCGCGATCAATCCGGGCCAGGTGGAAGCGCAAATACAGGGCGCCGTCATCGATGCGCTCGGAGCCGCCATGAGGCAGAAAGTGACGATTCGTGACGGCCACGCCGAGCAGTCGAACTTTCACGACTATCCGTTGCTCCGCATCGGGGAGGCACCAGCCGTGACGGTGAGCATCGTCGATATCGGCTCGCCGCTAGGCGGCGTGGGTGAGCCGGGCATTCCCCCGCTCGCCCCGGCGCTGGCCAACGCGCTATTTGCCGCTACGCAGCAACGAATCCGCCACCTGCCGCTTTCCGATCATGTTCAGGGTTAGCACAGCAGAGCATAGACCAACGAGGCCTAACATGTATCTGGAACACGCACAGGATATCCTTGGACAGTGGCTAGACTGGCGCAGGGAAGGCAAGGTGGCACTGGTTATCGTGACTGCGACGGAAGGGGGCGCCGTGCGCATGCCGGGCGCCCTGATGGCCGTGTCCGCCACGAGTGACCGTTGCGGCTACATTTCAGGCGGGTGCATCGACGCGGATGTGGCCAATCATGCGCGGCAAGCGCTTAGCACGGGGCGGGTCAAACGCCTGAGGTACGGCAAGGGCTCACCGTTCATCGATTTGCCGCTACCCTGCGGTGGTGCCATTGATGTTTGCGTACTTCCCAACACCCAGGCCAGTGTTCTGCGTGCCTGCCATGATCAGCTCGCCTCGCGCCAGCCGGTATCGATCACGCTTTCTGACTCGGGCTCGCTCGGATTGGGACATCTTCCCACCCCAGGCGCTCTGTCTTTTCAGTACATACCCAAGCTCCGCCTGCGCATCGCCGGGCGCGGCGCCGATAGTCTGGCGCTTGCCCGGCTGGCGACGGCAAGCGGCATCCACACCGAGCTGCAACTCCGCGACACTGCCGAAGCCCAGGATGCCCAACGGTTAGGAATCGAGCGCGTTACGACGCTGACGGTTCCTTCGGCGCTTCCCAAGCTGGACGATGATCCATGGACGGCATTTCTGCTCGCCTTCCATGACGTGGACTGGGAGGAGGCTCTACTCGCCCAGGCGCTTAAAGGCGCCGCCTTCTATATCGGCGCCATTGGCAGCAAAGCTACCCATGCGCGGCGCTGTGAGAGGCTTCAGTCAATCGGTTTTACCGAGAGACAGACTCACTGCATCCGCGGGCCCGTCGGATTGATACCTTCCATGCGCGACGCTTCATCGCTTGCCGTGTCCGTGCTCGCCGAGATCGTAGAAGCCTATCAACGCAAGGTGCGATCTCCCTTCAGTTCGACCGCCCTTGCGCTGCTCACCGATATGCCGAACGTTCCAGATACACACCTATTTCAATCTTCGTCCTGCACAAACGTCTGAGCGCTCCGCGGTCATGTCCGTTGGAGGGGTAACCCATCTGCCACCTGCCATCTTCGCTAGCACTAGCTGAATTGGATCATTTAGTCGAAGCAACTCGAGTCGATGGTGGATTGGGATCCTAACGGTGAAAGCTCAGCCGACCGCGCGATTGCATGCCTAAGAGTTTCAGCTCAAGCAATGGATCCGGTCTCCGGTGAGCTATCGGCTTCGGCCTGTAGCACCCCAAACGAAGCACCCCGGGCATAACGGGCAGGCGGAAGCCCGACATGACGGCTAAAGGCGACACTAAAGGTGCTGGCGGAGCTGTAGCCAACCCGTTCGGCGACGTCAGCGATACTGGCTTTTTCTCTGCGCAGCAAATCCTTGGCCAAGGCCATACGCCAGGCGAGCAGGTACTCCATTGGCGCCATGCCCACCGCGCGACCAAACCGCTCGTAAAATGCGGAGCGGGAGAGTGTCGCTTCATTTGCAAGCTGTGCAACCGTCCAGGGGCGCTCGGGACTCTCATGTATCCGGCGGATCGCGATCGCAATCCGCTCGTCGGTAAGACCGCGCAGTAGCCCGGGCGAGGTGTCCGTCGTACCGACAGAGCGAAGGGCCTCGATGAGCAGGACTTCCAGCAGGCGTTCCAGAACCACATCCCGCGCCGGCCGTTGCGCACGCGCTTCATCGCCGACGAGTTGCATGAGAGTGGCCAGCCGATCCACTCCCCGAACATGTACAAGCTTGGGGAGCAGCGACGAGAGCAGAGCCGCATCCGGGGAGCGAAAGACACAGTAACCCACCAGAAAGCGGACATCGGGAGAGTCGTCTGGGTTGCCGACCCTGTGTTCGCCATCGGGTAACACGATGGAGGTATGAACGATGTCTTCGGGGGTCGTGGGCGAGTGGCTCGACATTGAGAAGTTATACGCGGAGGGGAGGAGCACGAAATCCCCCTCTTCGAGGGCGATCTCGTCGTGCCCGTCGGCTTTGAGACGGCATGCTCCCTCAAGAATGGCGCAATAGAAAGGGCGCCCGACCTCTGTGCGGAGCACTCTCCAACGACCGGCGCCGCTACCCCGTTTCGAAAACGGGGTAGCGGGTTGAAGGAGCGTGACTACCTGGGCAAGCGGATCGAGCAACACAGGACACCTGCAAACTAAATACGGACGATTTATTGTAGTGCATCCTGTTTCGGCTTGCCATACTCGACTCATGGCAGATGCCAGAAGCGCTCTGCAGCGGGGATCTCTCCCGCGACTGTTGTGAACATGATTCACCTGCACCGTTGCCATCATACGAGGAGAGCACCATGCAATATCGTCAACTTGGCCGTACCGGCATCCAGGTCAGCCCCTACTGCCTGGGCACGATGATGTTCGGGAAAATCGCCAATGCTGATCACGATGAATGCGTCGGCATGATCCACAAGGCACTGGATTTCGGCATCAACTTCATTGATACCGCCGATGCCTACAGCCAGGGCGAATCTGAAGAGATCGTTGGCAAGGCACTGAAGGGGCGGCGAGACGATGTCGTCCTTGCCACCAAGGCTTCTCTCCCGATGGGGGACGACCCTAACCGCCGGGGTGGGTCGCGGCGTTGGCTGACCCGCGCGGTCGAAGACTCGCTGCGCCGCCTGCAGACCGACCACATCGACCTTTATCAGATTCATCGGCTGGCGCCGGATACCGATATCGAGGAAACCCTGTCGGTTCTCACCGATTTGATGCGCGAGGGCAAGGTGCGCGCCATCGGTGCCTCGACCGTTCCTGCTTCCGCCATCGTGGAGGCGCAATGGGTCGCCGAGCGACGCGGGCTGGCCCGTTTCCGCACAGAACAACCACCCTACTCTATTCTCAACCGTTCAAGCGAGCGGGAAGTGCTGCCCTCCTGCCAGCGTTATGGCATGGGAGCGATGGCGTGGAGCCCGCTGGCTAAGGGTATGCTCACAGGCAAATACCGCAAGGGTGGAGAGCAACCGGACTCGCTGCGCGCGAAATATTTCCCCAAGGCGATGTCCGACGAAGCCAGCCTCGACGCTGTCGAGCAGCTCATCCCGCTGGCCGAAAATGCGGGCCTGTCGTTGACCCACATGGCACTGGCCTTCGTCGTGACGCATCCGGCGATTACATCCGCTCTCATCGGCCCCCGCACGCCCAAGCAACTCGACGATCTGCTCGCCGGCGCGGAGGTGCAGTTAAGCGATGAAATCCTCGACCGGATCGACGAAATAGTCCCGCCGGGCGTTGATGTGGCGCCGCTGGAAGGAGCGGCTTATGTCCCGCTGGCGATCGCCCAGACATCCCTGCGGCGGCGTAATCCCCAGGAGCGGGCGGCCATTGTGCGTGGTGAGCAAGGAGAAAGCTGAAGGCAGTGCCGTGTTTATGCCCTTGTGGCGGAAATCAAAAACAGGAGACTTTCATGAACGACATCGAACAGGTAGGCACCTTTAAATTAGGTGATCGGCAGATCAAGCGCATGGGATATGGCGCAATGCAACTGGCCGGCCCCGGCGTATTTGGCCCACCGAAGGACAAAGAGAGCGCCATTGCCCTACTTAGAGCAGCCGTGGAATACGGTGTGGATCATATTGATACGTCCGACTTCTATGGCCCCCACATCACCAACCGAATCATTCGGGAGGCCTTGCATCCCTATCCCAAGGAGTTAACGCTTGTCACAAAAATCGGCGCCCGGCGTGACGACAAAGGTGACTGGCTTCCGGCCTTCTCTAAGGCTGAGCTTACGCAGGCAGTCCACGACAATCTGATTAATCTAGGCTTGGAGCAGATAGAGGTGGTGAACTTGCGGGCAATGTTTTCTGCGCACGGTCCGGCTGAAGGTTCCATCTCTGAACCCTTTTCAGTACTTGCAGAACTACAGCAAGAAGGGCTTATTCGCCATTTGGGTGTCAGCAATGTCACCGAAAAGCAAATCGAAGAGGCCCGCGCCATTGCGCCTATCGTCTGTGTGCAGAACCATTACAACCTTGCCCACAGACATGACGATACTCTCATCGAGCAGCTTGCACAGGATGGAATTGCCTATGTCCCTTTCTTCCCCTTAGGAGGCTTTACACCGCTGCAGTCTACAATTCTGCAACAAGAGGCAGAAACGTTGCAGGTATCGCCGTTGCAGGTTGCTCTTGCCTGGCTGTTACAGCGATCCCCAAACATCCTGTTAATCCCTGGAACATCATCCCTGGTACATCTACAGGAAAATTTGGCTGCCGCACAGTTAGTTTTGCCGGAAGAATCGGTCAACAATCTCAATCGCATTGCCAGCGAAGCTTGAGTGGAAGCAACACGGGTAATACCGCCCCCCTATAAGAGAAGATGTTGCTGACAACAATCTGAAGCACAGGAGGAAACACCATGAGCGCACACAAGACAATCCTCGTGACGGGCTCAACCGATGGACTTGGCCGTCGGGTCGTCGAAGAACTTGCACGACCCGGCATGCATATTCTGGTGCACGGACGTGATACGCGACGCGGAGCGGCCGTTGTCCATGCCGTCGAACAGGCCGGAGGAACCGCCCGGTTCTTCGAGGTGGACTTCGCCTCTCTTGGCGACGTGCATAGACTCGCTGATGCGGTTCACGCGGAATGCTCTCATCTTGACGCTCTCGTCAATAATGCCGGAATCTCGAAGCCCGATGGGCCACGCCGAGAAAGCACGGATGGCTACGAGCGACATTTCGCGATCAACTACCTCGCGACCTTCTTACTGACGGAACGCTTGTTGCCCTTGCTCAAAGCGGGCGGTGGCGAGGATCCTTCGCGCATTGTGACCGTCGCTTCAGCAGGCCAGAGCGCCATTGACTTCGACGATGTGATGCTCAAGCACGGTTACCAGGGTTATCGCGCCTACGGGCAAAGCAAGGTCGCACAGATCATGTACACGATCGACCTGGCAGAGAGGCTGGATGCAAGAGAGATTATCGCCAATTCGCTCCACCCCGGCACTCACATGGATACGACTATGGTACGGCAGGCCGGCATCACGCCGAGCACAGCAGTTGGTACGGGGGCGGCCGCTGTGATCGCCCTTACAACCGGTCGGGATCGCGCGACGATAACTGGCCGATATTTCGACGGTCAGCGCGAGTCACGCGCGATATCGCAGGTATATGATGCATCGGCGCGCCACACACTGCGGGCTCTCAGCGAGGACTTAACAGGACTGAACCGATAAATACCGCAATCTTCAAGCTCTAAGCTGGCGGCTGCAGTCACGCTCAATCAAATGTGATGATGATTTTGCCCCGTGCATGCCCCGAGGCCTGATGTTGGAATGCTTGAATGAATTCTGTAAACGGCACTGTTCGATCCACAAGAACCTGCAAGCCGTATTGGTCGATCGCCTTCGATACTCGCGCCAGCCGCTGACCGTCGGATGCATGGAATACGAAACCGGCAGTGACGTTATGAGCCGCGACCAACGTTTCATCAGGCGGCATGACGGTAGACAACAAATGCCCTCCCGACCGCAGCACCTCGAAAGAGCGTTGCTGGGTTTCGCCACCCATTGTATCGAGTACTACGTCAATGTCGGATACCTTCTGGACGAAATCCTCGCAACGATAATCGATACCCATATCGGCGCCGAGTAGGCGGACGATGTCTAAACCGCTACCCGAGGCCGTTGCGATGCCCCTTGCCCCAACGCAATTAGCGAACTGAATGGCAAAGCTGCCGACGCCACCCGCGCCGGCATGGATCAACACCTTCTGACCCTCAGTAAGCTCGGCGGACTCGAACAAGGCCTGCCAAGCCGTTCCGGCGGCTGTCGGAATGCCGGCCGCTTCCTTGAGCGGTAGGGTACTAGGTGCCTTCGCAAGGAGCTCCTTCGGCACCAGTGCGTATTCTGCAAAAGCACCTCCGGCGGTCGGTTCGGTCCTGGCGACCACCTGATCGCCGAGAGCCCACCCTTCGACATCCGCCCCCAACTGCTCGATGACACCGGCGAGATCGGTGCCTAGCGTGTAGGGAAAGGTCAGGGGAAAGAACTGTTCCATGTAGCCGCGTTGCAGCTTGACGTCGAGCGGATTGAGGCTGGCGGCCCGAACCCGAACCAATACTTGGCCGCTAGCTGGCACTGGTTGGGAGACGTCATCAAGGTTCGGTTCGGTCTCATAGCCGGTGATACGGATGGCTTTCATCGTGTGCTCTCCTGCTGAGTCGCTGGCCAGGCGCCGACCTGGTTGAGCCATCCAAACCAGTCTTCCAGGTGCCAGGTGTGGGTCAATCTGCCGTTAGCAATATGGTGGAATTCGTGAATCGCGAGCTGGCAGGTCTTGCCGGTCGGTGCAATGCCAAACCACTCGCCTTCATGTGTGCCTGAGATCACGGCTCGCACGGCGGCCCGGCCAGGAGCACTGATGATCTCGTGGATAGTAACCTTTGCATCTGGAAACGCAGCTCCGAAATCGGCAATGAGCGGTTTCATTCCGTCTCGGCCTGCTATTTGTCCAGGAGCGAGCGGTATATCCTGCCAATCGGCCGCGACAGCATCGTCGAGCAGTTCCGGCTTTCCTTCAAAGGCGCGATAGAATGTTTCGATAGCCTTGAGTTCTTCAGCGGGTAGGCTCTCTACTTTGGCCTTGTGCTGAGTGGTTGAATCAATCATGGGGGGCTCGCTGTGAAGGTTCTCGTTGTGAGGGTTTTCATAGCTTAGGGCTGCAAAGAACATACTTGAAATCGATTTTTGATATGCATTAACATCCATCTCATGAATCTACACGGCATAGATCTCAACCTGCTCGTCGCTTTCGATGCCTTAATGGTGGAGCGAAGCGTCACGCGAGCAGGAATACGGATCGGACGCACCCAGCCCGCAATGAGCGCTGCGCTCTCAAGGCTTCGTGCTCTGCTCCGGGATGAGTTGTTCGTACGCGGAACCAACGGTCTACAGCCGACCCCACGGGCACTCGAATTGGCCGAACCGATTGGCCATGCGCTGGCGGAAATCCAGCGCACTCTGGATTTCACACAAGAGTTCGATCCTTCTTCATCCACCGTCGCTCTTTCTATCGGCCTGTCCGACCACCCGGCGTTCAGGTTTTTGCCGCGGCTGGTGGCGAAGCTGTGCGAGGTAGCTCCGGGCATAACGCTAGCTGTACGGAATTTCACCAGTCGGGATGATGCCATCTCAATGCTTGATGCCGGGGAAGTAGAAATGACCATCGGCGTCCCGCCCACATCGACCGGCCGCATTCTTAGTGTTCCCCTGTTTGAAGAGCGCTTTGTCTGCATCCTGCGTAAAGATCATCCGGCCATTCGTCAGGGTCTGAACCTCGAAACATTCCTGTCCCTGACGCATCTTCTTGTCTCTCCCGAGAACGACCATTTCGGCGTCGTGGATACAGCCTTAGCAAAACAAGGGCTGAAGCGGCAACTCGCTTTGACCCTTCCGCAGCTCTACGCCGCTCCGGCTCTTGTCGCCTCATCGGATATGATCGCGACGATTCTCGAAGGGGTGGTGGAAGCTTCCGGCCAAGCGGAGCGTCTCTATGTGGGAAACCCGCCGATCGAACTCGACCCGGTTCCTTTCACACTATCCTGGCATCGCCGCAACGATACTCACCCTGCACAGCGCTGGTTCCGTGAACGGGTTATTGAGGTATTTAGTGTCTGAACTTGCTTAAGCGATGCCACCATTCGCACGTATGACTTGACCGTTGATCCAGCCCGCCTCCGGCGACACGAGGAAGACGATGACCTCTGCGATATCGTTGGGCTGATCCCATCAATGCGTGATGCATCCATGCTAACCGTGTCGACACTCGCCGAGATCGTGGAAGCCTATCAGTGCGAAGTGAAGCTCTCATCTAACGCGACAGCTCTACCCCTTGGCTCTCGATGCATCCCAAACTAGCATCACTTGGGTGATAGCAGCATCTAGATCCGAGTGACGAACACCGTCTCGAGATAGCGTGGAAAGCCCCAATAAAAATGAGTCAAACACCATGGATAAGGCACGCTCATTGGTGTCAGCCCGCAGCTCGCTGCTCTCGATACCACGTTTCACGCAAGCCACGATACCCGCGCGGGTTCTTGCACGCGAACGCGTTAAGGGAGCGATCACAGCGGCATTTTCATCCGAAGGCGTGCTAATGACGCTCAACCCTACCATGCAGCCTTTAGGATGCCCGCGTTCACACTGCATCTTAGCTGAGCGCCGCAGGGTAATTTCGATGGCGTCGCGGGGAGCAAGCTCCTCCTCCCACAAGGATTCCGTCACTAGCGCATAGGTGGACAAATAACGTTGTGTACACTCCTGAAACAACGCTTCCTTGGAACCAAAAGCGGCATAGAAACTGGGGGCAGAGATACCGTTGCCGATACCCGCCTTTAATTGGCTTAACGACGTAGATTCGTAGCCATTCTGCCAAAAGATGTGCATCGCCTCCTCCACTGCCTTATCACGATCAAAGGTTCGAGGCCGCCCCATCGTTGCCATATTGAACTCCATAAATTCTCCCACTCAACTAATATACTATTCGGTATATAAATACTTGACAAGGGACTTCCGTTCCGCCTAGTTTTATACCGATCGATACATATATAGTTAAAAATCGGGATGTCACAGCACTGAACACAGCCCGGAGATTACTTAACCTTCTAAAGGATTTTCGTTGTGAGCTACTTATCCGCACAGACAGAATTAACTGAACCTGACCGCCTACCATTAGCGGGGCTGCTGGCCTTGGCCATGACGGGCTTTATTTGCATTGTCACAGAAACGATGCCAGCGGGTTTGTTGCCTCAAATCAGCCAGAGCTTTGGCATTAGTCCAGCACTCGCGGGTCAAATGGTAACGGCCTATGCGCTGGGATCTTTGTTAGCTGCTATCCCACTCACGATTGCAACCCGCGGGTGGCGGCGCCGTAACGTGTTATTAACAACCGTTGTTGGTTTTCTCATTTTCAATTCAGCGACAGCGCTTTCCACTAACATCTGGTTAACGCTAGCCGCTCGCTTTTTCGCCGGGGTTGCCGCGGGACTTGCGTGGAGCCTGCTTGCTGGTTACGCAAGACGAATGGTGGCGCCTCATCAGCAAGGACGCGCTTTGGCAGTGGCAATGGTAGGAACCCCCATCGCACTCTCCCTGGGAGTCCCTCTTGGAACCTTTATGGGTTCAGTGATTGGCTGGCGAGCGGCGTTCTGGATAATGTCAGCCTTGGCACTCATCTTGATTGCATGGGTACTCGCCAAAGTTCCTGACTACCCCGGTCAGCCCACTCACGAACGTATGCCATTGCTGAAAGTGTTTACGACTCCTGGCGTGAGACCGGTACTGGCGGTTGTTATCGCGTGGATGCTCGCTCACAACATTCTCTATACCTACATTGCGCCCTTTGTAGCTCCGGCAGGACTTACCGATCGCATTGACCTTGTTTTACTAGCATTTGGCGCGGCGGCCCTCGCCGGGATCTGGATCACCGGGAAGCTGGTGGAGAGCTTTCTGCGCGCAACCGTACTGGCAAGCTTGGCAGCATTTGCTCTAACGACGTTGGTGTTCGGTTTGGGTACGCTGAATCCCCTTGTTGTTTACCTGGGCGTCGCAGTATGGGGCATTACCTTTGGTGGCGCGGCAACGCTACTACAAACGGCGCTCGCTGATACTGCCGGTAGCGGCTCTGATGTAGCACTTTCCATGAATGTAGTGGCCTGGAACAGCTCTATAGCTGGCGGTGGGTTATTGGGAGGCTTTCTGTTGCAAACATGGGGAGCTGGCTCATTTCCATTAGCTCTTACCTTGTTGCTCCTAGTAGGACTCGCTATCGCTTGGTCGGCAAAAATACATGGTTTCCGACCAGGACGACGCACCGCAGAGAGCCCTTCAATTAGTCACTAAGCCTATCGCTAAACCTCTTTTACCAATCTAGCAGTAACCATCTGGATCTCTGCCTATCTTTCCACCAATCAATTAATTGAGGATCAATCCGTGTCCCAACATCATAGCAATACGTTTTCTAATGCTTCATCTACTTGCCCCGCTGATGAATTCCCGATCCCCGATGGATTCACTAGTGGGTATCAGACCATCGACGGCGTTAAACTTCATTACGTCAAAGGCGGATCGGGCCCACTGGTTTATCTGGTGCATGGTTTTGGACAAACGTGGTATGAGTGGCACCAACTGATGCCCGCGCTGGCAAAAAGCTTCACCGTCGTTGCACCAGACTTGCCAGGTCTGGGCCAGTCGGCTGTTCCCCCCTCCTATAGAGCCACCGATATTGCAGTGCTGCTCTATAAGCTTGCCAAACAATTCAGTGGCAATCAGACGTTTGATCTGGTCGCCCATGATATCGGCATCTGGAATACCTACCCGATGCTGGTGCAGCATCAGAATGCTATTCGTCGTGTTATCTACATGGAGGCACCGATCCCTGGCGTCAGTATTTACTCGTTCCCCGCTTTTACCCCCGAAGGTGAATCATTGGTATGGCATTTCAGTTTCTTTGCCGCAGAACAGCAGTTGGCAGAGAAGTTGGTCTCAGGCAAGGAGCGCATCTTCTTCGAACACTTCATCAAAGTTCATGCCGCCAATAAGGAGGTATTCACACCGGAGCTTCTTGACCTGTATGCCAGTTCGTATGCCAAACCACACAGCCTTAATGCCGCTTTCGAGTACTACCGGGTACTCAATCAAGGCGTAAAAGATAATAACGAATTGGCCAGGACAAAGGTCACTATTCCTGCACTTGCCATCGGCGGTGGAGATCATGGCGGCATGGGACAGTATCAGATTGATATGATGCGTCATTACTCCAGCGACGTGACAGGCATCGTTCTCCATGGTGGTGGCCACTGGTTGCCTGAAGAGTGTCCCGAAGCACTGAACAAAGCTGTGATGGAGTTCTTGAATAGAGACTAAGAGAGCCTACACTTTCTTGCGTTTAGTGCTTTAAAAACCATCGGGATCTACAAGATCCCGATGGCATCATATCAAGAGCCTTCGCCCTTTTATCAAAAAGACACTGTTTGTATTACGAATCAGGAGTGAGAATATAACGAACGCTTGAATCTCCGCCCCAGGCCTCTGCCACAGCACTAAGCGGTAAGCATTTATGCGGGGCATGGAAACCAGCTGCCGGTGCAGCGGCAAGCAACTCGCCAGCACCTTGGATGAGTTCATTGACAGCCACACTGCCGATGCCGCTTCCGATCAGCTCCAACCCTGAACTACGCAGCATATCGCCGCGAATGGGGATCTCATCTCCCGCCACGGTGCCGAGTTGCACATAGCGGAGACGTGGTTCACCGGCACCCGAGCCACGATTTAGAGTGGCGGCCCTTAAAACATGTACAGCGGGCTCACCCCATAGGAAGTCGAGCACAATATCGACCCGCTCGTTAAACTGCTCACGCAATGCTGCCTCGCTGCCGTCATTGAGGGCGATCTTCACATCAGCGTTGAGGCTTTGAAGTTTTTTCTCATCACGGCCGACGGCGATGATCTTACCTGCGCCACAATATCGAGCGGTATCAAGTGCCATTCCACCAGCTGAGCCTGTCGCACCCAACACCATCACCGTTTCACCTTTTCGCAATTTGGCTCGACGTGTAAGCGCGATCCAGGACGCTAGCCCAGCCGTGGCTATGGATGCTGCGTGTATGTCAGGCAACTCATCTGGCACTGGCACCATCATGTGATTGGTAACCAATGACTGCTCTGCCATAGAACCAAACGGTGCCTTGGGGAAAAGAAAGTAGACGCGCCGTCCGCTAGCATCGACTCCTACGCCGTCAACACCCGGTATGAATCCGGCTTCTGCACCACTCGCATAGTGTTTACCTGACGCTAATCCTTTCACAATAGGGCTTAGCGCAGTGGCATTCACCTTGACCACCGACTCTCCCTCACCGGCCACTGGCTCGCGAAAATCCTCAAACGATGGTGGAGCACCGAATTTATTCACAACAGCTGCTTTCATGATGTTTATTCCTGAATATTGATTCTTCCCACTGAAGAATTGCCGCATTGGCAATGTAGGCAGAATCAACAAAACGATCTATACTTTAAAGTCCTCTTTTTTTACGCATTCGTCCGGGTAATATATGGATCCTCTTTCTGAAGTACTCTCAATGCTAAAGCCCCGTAGCTATATCACCGCTGGCTTCGATGCAGGCGGTGCATGGGCGCTCACACTCGATGATCTAGCTGGTCGAATCAAATGCTATGCCGTCATGCAAGGCGCCTGCTGGCTGTCAATGAAAGATATGGAAGCACCAGTGCTGCTCCAGGCTGGTGACTGTTTTGTCTTGCCCAGTGGCAAAGCCGTACGTATAGGCAGCGACTTGAGCACCGAGCCTAAAAGAGCCAGCGAAGTACTTGATCCCTCTCGTAGCGGCGAAATCGTCACCTATAACGGTGGTGGCGACGTATTTCTGGTGGGCAGCCGTTTTGAAGTCAATGGACGTCACGCAGAGGCACTGCTGCAAACGTTACCACCCCTGATGCGAGTCGAGACCTCGGCTGATCGCGCCAGACTACGATGGTCGATCGAACTGATGATGGAAGAGTTGCAAGAGGCCCGCCCCGGTTCATCCTTGGTGGCACAACAGCTGGCACACATGATGTTAGTACAAGCGTTACGGTTATACCTATCGGAGCAATCTTCTAATGACATTGGTTGGTTTGCCGCGCTTGAAGATCCTCAACTCAGTAAAGCACTCAGAGCGATGCATACGAACCCTGCACACTCCTGGACAGTTCAGGAGCTAGCGACACAAGCAGGGATGTCACGCTCTACATTTGCCGAGCGCTTTCGCCATAAGGCAGGTGAGACTCCCATCGCCTACCTGACGCGCTGGAGAATGATGCTTGCGGGGGAGCAGCTCACTCACGGTCGTGACACGCTAGCGCGAATAGCCCTGTCAGTCGGCTATGAATCCGAGCATGCGTTTAATACGGCTTTCAAGCGCGTTATGGGCATATCACCAGGGCGTTATATCAAAGCCACGTGGTGAGTCGGACATCGTGATCGCACAACACTTCAGGCGATCAGGCGCCGAGTGCCGCCTTTACCCGTCCAGGTAGGAAAGGGTAGTGCCGGAGCCGCACGCCGCCAGTGAGGCGCGCCACGGCGTTGGCGATTGCTGGCCCGACCGGCGGCAGGCCAGCCTGGCCTATGCCGCCAACCGGACTCCCGCTTGTCGGCACCACCGCCACTTCGATTTCAGGCGCCTCTGACATACGAATCACCCTATAGGTATCAAAGTTTCCTTCCTGCACCTCGCCATTGACGATGTTGATCTGCTCAAATAGCGCGTGGCCGGTTCCGTTTGTGATGCCCACGATCATCATGCCTTCAATGTGGCGCGGTTGGATCGCCACCCCTGGATCTACAGCACACCAGACCTTATGCACTCTAATCACACCGGTTTCCCGGTTGAGCGACACTTCCGCAATCTGCGCACAATGAGAGCCAAAGGCATCGGAATAGGCGAGGCCTAACGCCCGGTCATCACGCTCACGATCCCATTCGGCCATCTGGCCAACGGTCTCGATGACGTTGCGCGCCCGTGGCTGATCCTTCAGGAGTTCGAGCCTGAGCTGCAGAGGATCAGTTCCCCTAGCGGCTGCGATTTCATCGATAACGCATTCGATACTGAATCTGGTGTAGCCAACCCCGACGGCGAACCAGAAGCCGATATCCAAGCCATTATCCTGACGGATATACTCGATCCGGTGCCCTGGCACCGTGTAGTTGAAATGCGCGCCCTCGGTCACCACGTCGTCATGCCCACCCGCGCTTGCGAACAGTTCAGCATTCGTACGAGCAAAAATGGAATCGGCCACAATACGGTGCCGCCAGCCAGTGATATTTCCATTGACGTCGAGACCAACCTGAATGTGCTGCGCTTCGAGTGGTCGGAATTTATCGTGCCGGACATCGTCCTCGCGGCTCCAGATGACCTTGACCGGACGTCCTTCCACCTCCTTGGCCAGCGACACGGCATCGACGATGAAGTCTGCCTCGGCTTTGCGGCCGAAACCACCACCAAGCAGGGTCACGTTCACCTTGACCTTATCCGGCGTCGTGCCGACCACCTCTGCAGCAAAGCCTTGCGTGCCCGTCGGTCCCTGCGTGGGCGCCCAGATTTCAACAGTGTCACCAGTCACCAGCGCCGTGGCGTTCATCGGTTCCATGGTTGCATGGCAAACCAGATCGCTCATGTAGTTGACTTCAATGACCGTTGCCGCATTCGTGATCGCGGAATCTGCATCACCCTCCGAGAACGCCTCAACGCCCGTTTGCGAGAGATCGCGCCCCACATCGCGATAATGTTCCAGCAGGCGGTCGCTTGTGTAGTTGCGAACCCGTGAGGATGTGCTCCACGTCACATTAAGCAGATCTTTGGCCCGCCGCGTCGCCTCGACCGTCTCGCCGATGATACCGACCCCGTAGGAGAGCGGAACAATATGCGTGATGCCAGGCAGGGCCCTGGCTTCCGAGTCGTCAATTCTCTCGGGTTGCTCACCCTGGACAGGCGCCCGCAATACTGCGCCATACAGCATGTCGGGAAGCTGCACATCAATGCCATAGACTGCACTCCCGTCGACCTTCGAAGGGAGGTCGATGCGGTGGATGTCACGCCTGCCGATATAGCGCCATTGATCGGTCGGCTTCAGATCGGCCTCGGTTACCTGCGGCAGCGGATCGGGAAGCGAACCATCTGTGGCGATCTGGCCATAACTGAGTGAGCGGCCGGTTCGTGCATGTACGACCCTACCCGGCTCTGTTGTGAGCTCTCCCACTGACACGTCCAGCATGTTGGCCGCGCTCGACAGGAGAACCTTACGGGTCTGCGCGCCGGTAATCCGTAGCAGCTCATAATAGCCGCGCGTAGATTCGCTGCCGCCCGTGAGCTGGATGCCATAGAAGCCAGGATTGCCGTATTTATCCGCATCGGATGGAGCCTGAACAATGCGAACCATCTCCCAATCAGCATCCATTTCTTCCGCGATGAGAAGCGGCAGAGTGGTCATGATGCCCTGCCCCATCTCGGAGGCAGGCGACATGATCGTCACGGTTCCATCGCCCGCGATGGTCACCCACGCATTCGGGAGGTAATCGCCCTCACCGACCAACGACATTGTTGCGCCAAAGGCATTACGAACTAGACCGCCGAATGCAACCGCAACGCCGAGACTTCCAACCGAAATAAGGAAGCTGCGCCGAGAAATCGCGTGACTGAAAATCTTGACTGTCTTGGTCATGTCTCAGGCCTCCCGTGCGGCGAGCTGTATGGCGCTGATAACCCGCACATAGGTTCCGCAGCGGCAGATATTACCGTCCATATGTTCAATGATCTGCTCACGCGTGGGATTGGGGTTGCTCTCAAGAAGTGCCGCTGCTTGCATGAGCTGTCCGGACTGGCAATAGCCGCATTGCGGCACCTGTTCGTCGATCCAGGCCTTTTGAAGCGGATGGCTCGCATCTGGCGACAGCCCCTCAATCGTTGTTACTTCACGGCCAGCCACGTCCTCGAGCCAAGTCACGCAGGAGCGCGTCGGCGCGCCATCGATATGAACCGTACAGGCTCCGCACTGCGCGATGCCGCAGCCGAACTTGGTGCCAGTGAGCTGCAGATGCTCCCGGATCACCCATAGAAGCGGCGTGTCTTGCGCGGCGTCGACATCCACCACACGCCCATTGATTGTAAACGCTGTCATGACGGCTTCTCCTGGGAGGGTTACTGATTTTCGAGATAGTCGATGATCGCCGCACGCTGAGTGTCGTCGGGGACGGTGACGGTCATCCGAGTGCCTGGAACCACCTCATGCGGCGCTGCAAGAAACGTGTCGAGCGAGCGATTGTCCCAGACGATGCCTGAATCACGCATAGCATCCGAATAGCGGGCCCCTTCGATGCTGCCGGCAGCGCGGCCGATAACACCCGCGAGATGCGGGCCAATTCCGTTCTGGCCAATCTGAAGGCTGTGACAGGAACCACATCGTTGTTGAAAGAGCCTCTCGCTGCCAGTTTCCTGCGCCTTTACAGCAGTCGCCAGGGCAAAAAAAACCGCTAATATGCCCGTGGCGAACAGCAGCAAAGCGGCAAAATGAGGGGATTCGTTGGTAGTCTTCATGCCGTTATATCCATATCAGGGCTGCAGTGAGAGGAGGTTGCTTCGTGCGCCTCTAAAAGATAGGCCGTCGGAGAAGTACTATCTATGCTCAGAAATCCGCTTTATCTTTGCGATCGTCCAGGATACTTGATGGAATCACTGCCAGACGTGCTGGTATTGTTCAGGCGAGCAGCTATGTATCCTCCGTTTTTGGCACGGACGTCGACGGGTCAATCCAATTTTCCTGTCAGCAAAACCGAATAAAATGACATGCGGCAATATCAGCATGACCTGACCCAAGCACTGGTAGCTAATGCGTGGAAGTGACCCGACGGAAACGGTAGACCGTCGCCGGGGGAAGATTGGCTAACGTGCGGCCTAGCAGTTCCGCTTTAATCCCAAGATGATGCTGGAACCGCTGTGAAACGGGGCAGCGAGCGCCATAGGTAAACTGATAGAACACGCCCTCTGGCCCCATCTTACGAAACGCCCCCGACAGAACCGCGACCACTTTACGTGGCGACATGGAAAGTAATGGCAGGCCACTAATGACCGCACCAGCAGGTTTCCCATCGAAAAGGTCGACCATCCGAAGGCGAGTGGCGTCCATTCTCAGTATCTGGGCCTGCGGATAGAGAATACTGAGTGCAACCGCAAACTCAGGCATGGATTCAATCAGCGTCAGATCCTCTTGTTTAACACCACGTTCAATCAATGCGCGCGTAAATACCCCGGTTCCAGGCCCAAGTTCTATCACGGGCCCAGTTTCGCGCGAGATTTCAGAAGTGATAAGACCAGCTAGCGCGCTTCCTGACGGTATAACGGAAGCGACAAGTAGAGGATTTCTGGCCCATGCCAGGAAAAAACTTAATGATGTATTCGTGGTCGTGCACTGCTTCATAACCGATGCTCCTGAACGCGAGTTATAGATGGAAGAAAGTCGGTTGCATGCGCGCATTCGGTGCTTCTTATTACATTGCGCCGACTTGATACCCGTCGCAGAAGCCAAAACAGGACAATTTCTAAACACAACAGAAAACCGAGCGCTACCAGGGTTAGAACCGTTGTATTTTCAGCAGCTGACCAATGGGAAGCGAAGTAACCGATGCTAATAAATAGGCCGTTCCAAATCACGACTCCAGCAGCCGAGGCCAACAGGAAACTCCCTGAGTGACAGCGTAGAAGAGCCGCAAAGGCAGGAGCGAATAGCCTGACGGTAGGCACGAGCTGGAGCGCAAAGGCCAGTACGGTCTGGTGTCGCCGGAAAGATGCAACCCATTGTGTAATGCGATCGGCAGACATCCCGAAGAGTCGCCCTAATTTGTTGAGCAGCCGCCTAGAGCGGAGCTCGCTAAGCCCTCTAAAAATGTAAAAGCAGAGGGTCGCCCCTAAGGTATTGCCTGTAACGGTCACCAGGAAAGCAATTGACAGCGACCAAGTTCCTTCCGCTGCTGCAATCCCAACAGCAAGTAGCAATCCATAAGAAGGTATTACCGGAACGAAACGCTCCACAAAAGTGATAGCGAAAAGTGCGATCAAACCATAGGCACTGGGCCATGCGGTAACAGTACTAACTGGATCGAAGTTCATAGGTTGTACTCTCCTGTCACAAGCTACTGTGAGCCCTCTCTTCACACCGCAGAGGTAGGTAGAACGGTTCGCGTGCGGCGTTCAGCTATGGTTTCAGTAGTGGTCAGTGGCAGTGAGCGTATCCGTCGGCCCGTGGCGGCTTGAATGGCATTGGCGATGGCCCCTGCGATGGGCACGATGCCGGGCTCACCCGCCCCGCCAGGCGGCAGGCCGCTGTCGACGATCGTGACTTCAATCTCGGGTGCGTTCGCTAGGCGCAGCATCGGGAAATCGTGGAAATTCGATTCCACGACCGCGCCACTTTCCAGCGTAATGCTACTCATCAGCGCGGCTGTCACGCCAAAGGCGATTCCACCCTCCATCTGAGCGATCACAGCATCAGGATTGATCACCATTCCTACATCGATAGCGCAGAAAACACGATCCACGGTGACAACACCATCTTCCCCAACAGTGACTTCAGCAACCTGGGCGACCACGCTGCGATAGCACTCTTCGATGGCGATGCCGCGGCCACGGCCGGGGGCCATGGCTGAACCCCATCCAGCCATCTCCGCCACCCGATTGAGCACGGTCAAATGTCGCGGACTGTTTCGAAGCAAGGCACGGCGGTAGTCCAATGGGTCTCTCCCCGCCGCCAGTGCGCATTCGTCGATGAAGCTCTCGGTGAAGAAGGTATTGAAAGAAAAGCCGTTCGAGCGCCAGAGCCCGATCGGCACGTGGCTGGCCACATGCTGGCTGCGAATGCGTCGGTTGGGAATGGCATAGTGCAGCTTGTCCACCCCTTCGACGGTCAGACGATCGCCGTTGGGTCCGGGGTTGAACGGCAAGTTGCGGCCAGCGACAGATTCAATGACCGATTGAGCCGCAACCAGTGCGTCATAAGCGCTGGGCAGACCGTCGGGCCCTAGGACAGCACGCAGGCGTGCGGCAGCATGGCTGCGGTAGAGGCCGCGGCCGACGTCCTCCTCACGCGACCAAATCAGCTTGACCGGCCGGCCTCGGTGCCGAGTGGCCAGGAAGGCTGCCTGGGCCGCAACGTCTAGATCACCGCGTCGACCAAAAGCACCACCATTCATGGTGATGTTGCATGTGATTGAGGTAGGCTCTACGCTTCCCCATTCCGTTCCTCGCTGCACACCGGTACGCACCCCCAGGGGAGACTGGGAAGGAACCCAGGCCTCGGCCGTCCCATCTTCACGTACGATCACGGTCGCATTCATCGGCTCCATGCAGGCATGCGTCAGAAAGGGAACCTCATAGGTTTTCTCGATTACAGACATGGAGCTGTTAGCTATGCTGGCCTCCACATCACCGTCATTGATATTTTCGTACGGCGCATCGCTGCCAAGCGCAGCTTGCAGCCTTACGGACATCTCGGCGCTGTTAATGCCATCCCCGTCGGTTTGCGCCCACTCAATATCGAGACGCTGGGCTGCCTGTTCAGCACGCCACCAGGATTCAGCCACGACGGCCACCTGACGCCCATCAATGATCGCGACATCTCTAACGCCGGCAACGGTACGCACCTCAGCCTCGTTCACGACCCGAGCCACCTGCGCTCCAAAAACCGGCGCATGGCGGATAGAGGCATACAGCAGGCCAGGCTGAACCACATCCATTCCAAAGACCGGCTCCCCTCGGATCTTGGCGGGAAGATCCACACGGGGCTGCGACCGGCCAATCAGCCGCCAATCAGATGCCGGTTTCAGCGGAGGATCATTGGGCGGCGGCAAAACAGATGCCTCTCGAGCCAGCTCGCCATAGGACAAACTTTGGCCCGAGGCCTCGTGCCGAACAAAACCATCGGCGGTTGTCAGCTGATTTACCGGGACGCCAAGACGCGCGGCACCAGCGGCAAGCAGCATCTGTCGGGCAGCGGCACCTGCCACACGCATCGGATACCACAGTGCCATCGTTGATGCCGAGGCGCCGGTCGCGATAAAGCCAAGAAGCCCGAGCACCCGCCGTCCGACCCAGACCACAGGCCCGCTGGCTTCCTCGGGACGCTGTTGCAAGACGTTGAACCAGCTAGCATAGGCAGGCAGAGGTTCGACCGGAAACTCAACGCTGATACGGTCATCGAAGGGAATATCAAGTTCCTCGGCCACCACCATGGCGAGACCGGTATGGATGCCCTGCCCCATCTCGGTACGTGGTACGTTAACCACTACGCGGCCATCTTCATGGATAGTAAGGAACGCATTGAGCACAGCACGATCACCATCGACATATCCATCGAGGCCATCCACATCGACCGACGCTAGGTATCCGACGCCACCTACAGCGGCAACAAGGGCGGTGCCACCAAGGGCCGCACCGGTGAGCAGAAAGGCACGTCGGGAAAGTAAACGAGGCATGGCTGTCTCCTCAGCGCTCGGCTAGCATGGCGGCGGCACGATGAATGGCACGGCGAATACGCGGATAAGTGCCGCAGCGACAAATATTGGTGATCGTTTCATCAATGTCGGTATCTGTTGGTCGCGGCGTCGATTCCAGCAGCGCTGTGACAGCAATAATGAAACCTGGTTGACAATAACCACATTGCGGCACCTGCTCATCCAGCCAGGCTTGCTGAATGATCGATAAACGACCTTCCGCATCCGCAAGACCCTCGACAGTGACTACCGATGCGCCTGCCACAGAGCCAACCGGCGTTATACAGGAAAAGCTCGACACTCCATCAATGAGGACACGGCAAGCCCCGCATTGAGCAATACCGCATCCGTATTTCGGCCCGAGCAATTCCAGATCCTCACGAAGTACCCAAAGAAGGGGCTTGCTGGAATCTGTCTCGACGCTTACCGACGCTCCATTAACCACAAACTCAACCATGCTCTTTCTCCTCGGTTTTACCCGTTTTGCATAGGTAATCGGCTGATAGACCTTAAATCGCCTACCCCCTTGTGGGCACTTACATGAAGTTCATGCTGGCTATGAGTAGCTCGTCGCTAGTCCAGTGGCTGTCGTGGCTGTCACCTTGTGCAGAATCATGCGACATCGGTTCTGGAGCCCTCGCCAAGATCGACTGCCAAGTGATTTGCCATTCCGCAAGCGCTTCATCGTCGCCCTCAAAGACTAAGTCAAAGAAAGCTAAGGCCAAATCGGCGGTGGCGACTTTAACTTTGGCGTTGAGCGCACGACCGCCGGTAAGGGTGCGATCAGTGAATATGCTGTGGGAACCGCCCCGAAAAACGGCCAGAAACTTGTTCGGGCTGGTGATCGCATCGAAGATATCGATCCGATCCTCTATGCCCGAGTGATAGCCTGGGATCTGGATCACATCATCGGTCGCAGTGACGTGAATGGTAGGGATCGACACATTGTTAAGCACCGTTGCCACGTCGGACTCCCCATAGAACGGCGGAGCGGAGATCAAGACTGCCGCGGAAAAGCGTGAATCCAAGTAGTCAATCGTTTGGCCTTCTCTCACAACTTGCGCGCCAATCGTGAGTAGTGTGGTATTCGCGCCGTATGAGTGGCCTGCAATAACGAGGCGCTGACGGTTAACTGCAACACCGCGGCTGCCCATTTCATCCGAGAGCATTTGGTCAAGCGCAAAGCGTACATCGGCGGCACGTTCGATGGCCTCCGTTTCCCGCGCTGCAGCCTGCAGGCGATCGACCATCCGAAATGGATTGCCTCGCCACAATTCCTCATCACTGCCTACGTGCTGTACATGTAGGCTGGCAACGCCCTGGGCCGACCAGTGTTTTCCGAGATAGCTGTAACCTTCCCGCGAACCACCGATGCCGTGTGAAAACACGACCAACGGCACCGACATTTCAGGCGTAGCCGCCGTAGGCCAGTACAGTCGTGCGGGTACCGGGCGCGAACGATCTTGATCCACCCAGTCGAAATCAGTCACTGAATAGGTGGGCTCTGACTCTATTAACTGCGCGCTCACCGCCGAGTACGGTACGGCCAACCCCGCTAATAAAAGCATGGCGCTCACTTTTCGCCGCCACATGTTTACCTGTTTTTTTACAATCACTGTAGAGATCGGTGTGCCGCTGAACTCAGCGGATCGATCTGGAGCTATTGGTCGATGTATTGGGATATCGTTCATAAGTTGTCTGGTTCCGCACTACGCTACTTTGATAGAAGGCTGTAGTAGTAGATTTGAGAGAGATACGAAAAAAGGCGGCAGACTAAAGACTCGCTAGCGGCCAGCGAATCAATGGAGGCTTATATTTCGTTTATCAGCGACGCTGGAATTCTGAATTTCCTCAAGGGAAAACAGTGCTCCCGTCAATCGTTCCGACTCCTCCCATAACCTGATTGCAACTTCTAGATCCAGTGCTTGTGGAGGAAGTTTGGCCGCGGAAGGATAGCCTCGGGTTTCACCAAACCTATCGGGTCCGTAATAGGCACCACCTTGCGCCTGCGGTGACGTAGCGGCGAAAAGTGTTGGCAACGCCCCCTGCGCTGCTGGCTGAAACAGGAACCAAAGGTAACGACGGATGATCCCCACGACACTTTGTGCTCCAGCGCCATTGGGCAACAAGTCGGTGCGTGAAACGCCTGGATGCGCCGCAATACTCTGGATGCCCCATCCTGCGACATCGCTGCGACGTTGCAATTCGAGAGAAAACATCAAGCAGGCCAGTTTTGACTGGCCATAGGCAACCATTGGTTTATAGCTGCGCCCGGACTGCAAATCGTCGAAGTCGATCGCACCGCTACGAGCGGCAACGCTTGATAGAGTGACGATACGCGGATGATTACCATTACACAGAAGCGGCAATAGCTGGGCCGTCAAAGCAAAGTGGCCAAGATAGTTCGTACCAAACTGTAGTTCGAAATGATCGGCCGTCATTTTCCGATCTGGGGGCGCCATAACCCCTGCGTTGTTGATAAGGAGATCGATGCTGTCAAATGAGGAGTGCAGATGCTTACCAAATGCTGCAATTGAATCGAGATTAGCGAGATCTAGTTCCTCAAACCACACATTCGCGTTAACAACATCATGGCGAATCCGATCAATGGCCGCCGCCCCTTTTGATGGGTTTCGGCCTGCAAGGATGACGCTCGCGCCAGCGCGAGCCAGCGCCAATGCGGTTTCTAGTCCAAGCCCACCTGTGCCAGTGACGACCGCGGTACGGCCACATTGAGAGGGGATGTCGGAATCTGTCCAGTTGGTCATGGGGCGTACCTCGCGTTAAGAAGAAAGATCAGTTGAGTGAATAAATCAGCTCATAGGCATTTCCGTATGCAGCAGTATTTACTGGCGAGATTAATTTGCGTTTAAGACGCTCGGCACGAAGGTTGTGTTCGAGCCTGGGCTTCCAGAAGCGTCAGATATGACGGACTAGGACTTAAATGTTTCGAATAGAACAGAGTGAGACGTTCAATGGCTTGATTGACGTAATCGGGCTTGTGGTACAAGTCGTAGTGGCTGGCCCCTTCTACAACGAAGAAGTCTTTCTCAGCGGCAGGTGAACTATTGAACAGCGCTTTACCATTTTTGTATTGACCAGTGTTACCGCGGCGCCCCCCAACGATCACTTGAAGAGGCTGCGTCAGCAGTTCAGGTACCAAGTTAAAGGCATCAAAGCCGAGCAGGTGGATATAGCTGGTGAAGAGCAAGCGATTACTAGAGTTGGGGTGGCGATAGCGCGACTCCCGATAGAACGTGACAGCTTCTAGTACTTCCGGATCCGTGATGCCAACGGCTTCTGCTACTTTTATGCTGTCAGGAATCCAAGGATCAAACCTCGGTTCGGCTCCGCGTGCTTCGTCTGTACGCTGCCGGCCTATTTCTTCCAGCATTTTGAGGAGGTCTTCCCTTGTCTGCATCTCACGGAATGCTCGACCTATATCATTAGCCACGACCGTTCCAATGGCGTTGAAGCGCCGGTCGGTAAGCGCCGCTTTGACCGCGTATCCACCACCGGCGCAAATTCCCAGCAGCCCAACGCGTAACTCGTCTATGAAAGGCAGTGTCATCAGATAATCAACGGCGCAACGGATGTCCTCGACCCGAACGGATGGGTCTTCGAGATTTCGCGGCACCCCGCCACTTTCTCCCTGATATGACGGATCGAAAGTAAGGGTCACGAATCCTTGCTCCGCCATCTTCATTGCGTAAATCGCGCCGACCTGCTCCTTTACACTACTACCTGGCGTGGCTAGAACGAGTGCAGCATAGGTTTTGGTTTCGTCGAACCCGTTAGGAAAATGGATAATTCCGGCCAGTTCGATGGCTCTGTTTCTAAAAAAAATGCGTTTCATACTGACTCTCCTGCTTATATTGGCTGAGGCCGCCGTATGCACTGGGATACTGCATACGGCGACAGGGAAGCCTTTACTGGTAATCAATAAATTCGACCCAGCCATGTCGCTTGCTTCAAAAGGTCACCGCTAAACCATGGTTAACAAGCTGGATGAACGGCAGATCAGCTTAGTCAGGATTGGTTAAGGGGCACTTGATGGATAATGTGTGCCGGCGATCTCTTCGGTGACCGCCCACAGGCGAGCAGTGATCGCAATATCATTGGCCACAGAGGGGACGGTCGCCAGGCCAAGCGGGCCACTAACCTCCCGTTCTCCAGTCGGCCCGTAGTAGGCGCCACCTTGTGCGTCAGGCGCAGTGGCAGCATATAGTGTCGGCACTGCACCTTGGGCTGCCGTCTGGAGGTGTTCGCGGTTGGCAGACCACTGGCGCCCCTGCTCACTATCCAATCCGGGGCCGCGAGCAACCAGTTCGGTTACCGCAACACCGGGGTGGGCGGCCATGCTCTGGATGCCCCAGCCTGCCGCAGCGCTGCGCCGCTGCAGTTCGAATGCAAACATCAGGCCCGCCAGTTTGGACTGCGCATAGGCCGTCATTGGTTCGTAGGCCTGAGCGGAATGAAGATCGTCAAAATTGATGCTGCCGCGGAGGGCAGCGATACTCGACAGCGTAATGACGCGAGGCGCATCACTGTTGCGTAACAGCGGTAATAGCTCTGCAGTCAGGACGAAGTGCCCGACATAGTTGATGGCGAATTGCATCTCAAAGCCCTCTGCGGACGTACTGCGCTCTGGAGGCGCCATGATGGCGGCGTTGTTGATCAGACCATCCAATCGAGGGAGTGAAGTGTTGAGGCGTTGGCCCAGGGCACGAACCGAGGACAGATCGGCTAAGTCAAAGGGTTCAAAGGTCACCTGAGCATCAGGCACCTCCCGCTTGATCTGATCAATCGCCTCCTGTCCCCGCTCGGGATTGCGCGCAGCGATCACCACCTGGGCCCCCTCAGTTGCAAGGGCTTTTGCGTCTTCATACCCCATGCCGCTGGTTCCGCCAGTGACCAGAAAAATGCGTCCTTCCTGGGAGGGCATATCGGCCAGACTCCAATCCGGTTTGGGTGGGTTCTGCGCCAGCGTGGCACCCGCAAAAAATAGACACATCAACAGCACACCAAGGGCGGCGACACGGATTCGTAATACGTTAAACATTTTTCTTTCCTCATTTTTGGTTTGCTATATATCGATAGATCAGAAACGCCTGCTCAACCCCAGAACGAGGCGTCCTACGCCATTTTGATCAGGCTCCAGCAGCGGGCTGTCTCTAAGTTCGCTCGGCAGGAACTGGTACTCGACCGACCCGAGGAGTTGCCACTGCGATGATCCAACGGAATGCGCCATCGTCAGGCCAATACGCGGAACAACAGCAGAACCCGGCAAGTACTCTGCGACCCCGCGCGCCACTTCTTCATCCAGTACCCCGAAGTAGTAGCCCGCGAAATCGGAGGACATCCAGCTTGCCCCCGCATTGGCTGTGAGCGCAGCTCGGCCGAATTGCCACGTATTGCGATAGTCGAGCGAGATTTCATAGCCTTCACTGGCATCTGAAACGTCGTGAACAGCCTCAAGCGATACCGCACCCCACGACGAGCCCAAGGTCGTGCGAAAACCGGCATCTATGCCGTCATCGCGATCACTCAAGAGGTCAGGATCCACGCCATTGACCAGAAGCTCCGAACGTCCCAGATCGTCGATATCGAACCCATAAAGCCGCGCAGCTAGAATCGCATCGAACGTTAATTGACGAGACTGGTATAAATGCACACCGCCGGAGGTACCCCGGAGGAACATGCGCTCTCCCTCGTAGCTGATCAGCGGCAATGGTCGGACACGTAATCCTTCGCCTGCATAAGGGCTGTCGATAGCTGCAGCACCGACGCCGACGGACCACCTGACGGAGGGTGCCGAGACCTCCTGACCGAACGCGGCGATAGGAAGTACGCTAGAAGCGAGTTGCAATAGTATTCGAGCTAACATATTCATTCTGTGACCCTCATAGCCACGGTTTTATTGGAGTTTGGGCGACACCTCATCGCATCTATTGCACTGAAGAGCTCACGCTCTTTTCTACCAGTTGTTTAAGGCCACCGAATTCGTCTTTAGGCCCGGTGAGTGCTACTTGACCGGCCTGTGCGCGGCCCAACCAGAGACCCAACACGGCCCAAACCAACGCCAAAGGAACAACCACACTGACCAGCCCACCTATAGCCAGCCCTAATCGCCCAAGCGCGCCCTCAGTTTGGGCACCGACAACATCGCCAGCACGGTAGATGAAGGTATCTACGAAGGCCTTGGCCTTGTACTTGTCCTCACGGCCGACCACGGTAAATAACGCCTCCCGTGCTGGACGGGTGACGCCGCGTTGAAGCGCACGAGTAGTGGCCTCTAACAGGATTAACATCACGAACGACCCGTATATCGCCAATCCGATGAAGCCAAGCGCGGTTGCTATCGGTAGGATCGCTAGCGCCACGCCCAAGCCGTAACGCTGGATAATCTTACCGGTCAGAGTAAGCTGTAGAACCAGCACCGCTACCTGCGTCCACATGTCGATCTGGCCTAGTATTTCCGCGCGCGCGTCCATGTTGTCTGATACCGCTGCGACCATCTGTAGGCGGGTGAAGTAGATGAATGTTGCGAGCACAGTCATTAGCAGGATGTACCCGGCAATACCGGTCAGATAGCGTGATCGGAAAACGGCACGTAGACCTGCCCAGGCGCCACCACCGATACGTTCGTATTCGCTCGCGAATCCGGCTACGGCAGAAGTCTCCATGGAGCTGGCCTGATCCGGCACCACGCGCACCAGCAGCCAAGCCAAAGAGAGAGCTAGCAGCAAGAAACCACCGGCGACAAGCAGCAGGCTGGGCGTACCCAATGGCAGGGCCAGTTGCGACGTAAGCCACGGGCCAAAAATCGCGCCGAGGGTGCCACCGACCGAGATAAGGGCGAAGAAACGTTTGCCCTGCTCACTGGTGAACCGGTCAGCCAGCAACGCCCAGAACACCATCGTGACGAACAGGTTGAACACACTGAACCAAACAAAAAATACCTGTCCACTGCGCTGACCCACGGCGGCGGGCGCGAACACCAGCAATGCCCAAAAGGCCACCAAACTCAGCACGAAGAATGTGTAGGTCGCCCCGATGAACTGTAGTCGCTTCAAGCGACTGACCAGCCAGCCGAACAGTGGATTCACTGCCAGCGTCACCAATGCGGTACCGATAAACAGCCAACGGACACTCTCGATACCGCGTTCCATACCTAGCGCATCACGAACAGGGCGCAACAGCATCAATGCGGTCAATACACAAAAGAAGAACAGTGCTGCAATTAGCACAGGCCCAACCTCCTCAAGGCGGAGATTGAAGAGGGTTTTCAATAGACGTGGACGTTGTGCCACCGAAGTCTTGGTTCTGCTCATTGGATAGCGTCCTGGGTTGAAGCACACCACAAAGGCGTCTTTAATACTCAGTCGAAGCGGCTGATGTCGCAGTATTTACCGGTGAGATTAATTTGCGTTTAAGACGATTAGAGCAAAGTTGTTGCCGCTGTAAGCGACCGTATCCAGCGATCGCCAGCCACCTAACAGCCTTTAAGCACAGGCCTTAATCCGTTATTAATGTCGATGTAGGAATATCGCTTCCCTCCCCTTATTACTCGAGCTGCCCGCTATGGATGCGATCCTCCTTGTTGAAGACGACCACATGCTGGGTCGTGCGCTGTCATCCGCCCTTGGCCAGGAAGGCTGGCGCGTTGTGCATTGCAAAGACGTTGCATCCGCGCGTACAGCGCTGGTCGACCACGCATTCGTCGCGGTTCTACTTGATCTCGGGCTGCCGGGCGGCTCTGGATTGGAGGTGCTGTCCTCGATGCGCAGTCGCTACGACCCGACGCCGGTGCTGATCATTACCGCACGCGATCAGTTGAGCGACCGCGTCCGCGGGCTTGACGTTGGTGCTGACGACTACATCGTCAAGCCGTTTCAGCGCGACGAAATGCTGGCGCGGCTTCGTGCGGTATTGCGCCGCAGCCGTGGCGCAGTCACCCCCGTGTTGCGGTGGCGTGATGTCGAGATCAATCCCGCTGCGCGGGTTGTGACCCGTGAAGGTCAGCGTATTAGCCTTAGTGCGCACGAGTTCCGTCTACTGCTGGCACTGTTCGAGTCGCGTGGTCGTGTTCTCAGCCGTGATCAATTGCAAGATCGGCTCTACGGCGACGATACGGAGATCGGCAGCAACACCGTTGCGGTCTTCGTGCACCAACTGCGCCGCAAGCTCGGCGATGGCGTAGTGGTAACGGAGCTTGGATTCGGCTATCGCCTCGGGGATGAGCACTAATGCGCGCGCTACGCACGCGGTTGCTGGTTGCGCTGGCCACAGTGCTGCTCTCTACTTGGGCTATCGGGTTCGCCATTCAGTACGTAAACGTACTGGAGCGCCAGGGTGGCGAGATAGATGGCATGCTGCGCAATATTGCCGAGCAGATACTGCAGTCGTTGCCTGCGGACATCGCCACCGCAGGCCAACAGCAGCAATTTCTGCTCAGCGGCGAGACGGTGCCCGCGGAAGGCAAGTTCGGAGCGCTAGGCTTCCAAGCCTGGGAGCATGGCACTGGGCGACGATTGATGTCTTCGCGTCCGGCACCCGCGCACCCGATGGCGCCGGACTTTGTTGATGGCTTTGCCGATGCAACCGTTGCTGGAGTACCCTGGCGCGTATTCGCAGTCAGCGACGCTGACCAACGGGTGCAGGTGCAGGTCGGCGTGCCGACATCGGCCATCCGGGCGGAATTGATGCGTTGGCTCGGCCCGACCCTACTCACAGCACTGTTGCTCCTGTTCGGTATCGGTGTCGCGATATGGTTGGTGATCCACTGGTCGCTGAGACCAGTGCTGCGCGTCAGCGAGTCGCTCGCTACGCGTGCCCCTCTCGATCTGGCACCGTTGCCCGAACATGGATTACCAAACGAATTCACGCCGCTGGTGCGTTCGTTCAACCAGTTGATGGCGCGATTGGCGCAGGCGCTTCAGCATGAACGCGAGTTCATCGGTGAGGCCGCCCATGAGCTACGCACGCCGTTGGCAGCGCTGCTGACCCAGGCGCAGGTGCTACAGCACGCCAGCGACCAAGAAGAAGCGGGCGAAGCGCTCGAGCATCTCATCGCTGGTATAGAACGCACCTCGCGACTGGCGCAACAACTGCTTGATACCGCGCGGGTGGAATCCGGCGGTTCCGCCGCGCGCGCGCAAGATGTGGATCTGGCAATGATTGCGGGGATGGTGGCCGACGAGTTCGAGTTGGTTGCGTTACGCAGTGACCAATCAATCGAAGTCGAAGGAGGTCACGCGCCGGTACATGGCGACATTGATGACCTCGGCATACTGGTTCGCAACCTGCTCGACAATGCCTTACGTCATGGAGGCCCGGGCGCGCGTGTACGGCTGGAAACTTGGGTCGAAGATGAAGGACATGCTCGAATGGCGACCCTAAGCGTTGCTGATAATGGCCCTGGCATTACCGATGGCGATTACGAGCGCGTATTCGAGCGATTCTACCGCGCCGAGAACGGTCATCGTACTCAGGGCATTGGCATGGGCCTTTCGTTAGTCGAACGCGTGGTCGCTTCGCATGGCGGACAGTTAAGATGTGGCGTCGGTCTTGAAGGTCGTGGATTTGGCATCACAATCCAATTACCGGCATCCAAAGGGCAGAGATAGTCCCACCTCTCACCTTAAAGCCTCTCAACTAGCTGACGATTGCGCTTTTAGGCCAGAATACGTAACCCCCTTGTGCAACATATCCGTTGTTGGAACACCAACGATGCGGCACTTGAACTTTGCCGGGGCTTTTTATGCACTATCGAACGCGCACGAATTCTGCACTGACTTGCCCTCCATCAGGGCGAGTGAACGTTTCGTACATCCGATCGCCTTCCACTCTCAGTTGAAGCTCCCGCGAGCTTCTTTCACTGCCCACCCAGTTAGGGAACGTAGAACCTTCTACGTAATTACCGGCGAAGCGCCCCTGTTCATCGACGGTATAACTACCAAAGAAGCCAATACTCGAAGCCATGGCACGGCTATTCTCTTCGTCGGTGCCACCACCACGTGAATTTGACTCAAAACGCTCGGTGTCACCATTGGTTAATACCTCGACGAAGTGCATGTCAGCAGTGAAAACCAGCATGCCCTGTGGATTCTCACCATAAGGATGCTCGGTAGCCCCATCGTTTTCCAATGTAGCTGACACCATGCGCCACGTTCCGGCAACCTGATTGGGTTCGGAAGGAGGCAGTAAAGGCTCGCTAGCCTGAGTAGCTACAGCGGCCGCAAGTAATAAAGTGCCAGTTATAATTCCTAGCTTCATAAGGATGCTCCTGACGGGTTCTGAAGAGATATTTATTCTGTTGTTTTTAACTGTTGAGATAAATACCTATATTTCGCATGACCTAGTGAATAAATACCACCAACAGAAGTGCTTCAGCGCCTAGCTGTCTGAGCTTATCTGCACTTTAGCCGGAGCGGGCCAACCCTAGAACTTGATGGCCACTAGCAAGTAGCTCTCTCGTAACGGCTATGCCTAAAAAGCCTGTCGCATCAGTCAAAAACATCTTCATAACGCTTCCCCTTCCTCCCAGTGAATACTTGTCATGGGAGAGAATATCGATCAATCTTTATCCAGATAAATAAGCGGCTTTATAGGGGATAATGACTAACACGCTAGCTCCCTCCTGCGATTCCAATAACCTTGGTGCTTTCTTAAAGGATCGGCGGCAACGACTTGACGCGCTAGCACTTGGTTTCGGAGGGCGCCGGAGGACATCTGGCCTTCGGCGTGAAGAAGTCGCTCAGCGAGCCCATATCAGCACAACATGGTATACGTGGCTCGAACAGGGACGTGGGGGCGCACCATCAGTGCGCGTACTCGAAAGCCTTGCTAAGGCGCTGATGCTGACCGAAGCCGAGCGCGAGCATCTATTCTTGGTCGGCATCGGTCACCCGCCGAAAGCCCACTCCTCTGTTCAAGAAGGTATCTCGGAACGACTACAACGATTTCTCGACGCTATGCCTATGATCCCAGCGACCGTCGCAACGTCGACATGGGACATTGTTGGCTGGAACCGAGCAGCTCAACTAGCGCTCACGGATTACCCGGCACTACCTCCCGATCAACGAAACATATTGAGGCTCATGTTCCTTGATCCAGCGACACGCGCTACCCAAAACGACTGGGAAACAGTGGCACGGTTTCTAGTGGCAACCTTTCGCGCAGAAACCGCACGTATGGGGGAGAACCCGCGATCTGCTGGACTCGTGGCGGAAATATCCAGCAAGAGTACGGATTTCAAGCGCATGTGGAGAGCAAACGATGTTCATACCGCTGGGGAAGGATCGAAGACAATTTTCCACGCAGTGGTAGGAGAAATTACCTTCGAGTTTTCATCCTTTGCGATTGACGGGCGGCCGGATCTAAAACTGATGACCTACAACCCGGCGGAGCGCTCCGACTTGGAAAAAATGGATCGGCTGAGCCACTCCGGATAACCTGTCGGCCGACCCTTTTAAAGGTGCTAATCGGCGTAGGCTGAGTCGATCGCACCATCGAAGACCACGAAGGCGACACAGAACTCTGACAAGCAATTGTCAGAGTGCAACTGGCCTCCAGGCTGATACCAATAGGCGCCCGCTGTCTGAATCGGCACGTCCGCTTCAAGCTGACCTTCATCCCAGTGCTTCATAGTCCCCTCCATAAGCGACAGGTGGTAAGCCGCGCTATGACTGTGGAAGCGACCGCCATAATTCAGAGGGAACCGAAACAGCGCTGCCGATGGGCCAGTCTGAGGATTCCCCCACAGCACCGAGATCTGAGGGCTGTTTGGATTATCAGCGTAAAGCGGCGTGAAGCGAGCCTCGGCAGCTTCGTAAGGAACCACGTACGTTCTTCCTTCGGTGGGCGGGATTTGGTCGACGTCGCTCGAATATGCAGGGATGCAGACCAACGAGCCAAGCAGCGAAGCGGCGCATGCCAAAAAAGCAGAGCGGGTCCCTAATCCAGTCCTGTCCATTCTTATTACGGCATGTAAGCTGAACACTACCATGATGCTTTCTCCATTTAGAGGGTGGCGCAAGCGTGTTGCCTGCCGCCGAGAAAGCTGGATTGTGTGCATACCTCACATCCTGGTAAATATGTTTTGTTATAGGGGTAAAAGCACTAACAGGTTGGGCAAACCATTGCAGTCACTGCACGTTCTTGAAAGAGTGCTAGAGAGCCTAGACGCTATTTTCATCACTTTCAGCGATCTATGCTGGGTTGACGCCAGCGCCATTGAGACCAACTGCGTGGCTATACGAAGCGGGCGTTGCCCCACGACTATACTGCCTCGGAGAAACTCCCATGACCCGCTTAAACGCAGTGCTGAACGCGCTTTCGGATTCGTATCCAAGGGATAATGAAATAACGGAAACGGGATCTTGGGAGTTCTCCAACCTCTCTCCCGCCAGCATCATGCGCCAGCGCGTCACGTACTCCATGGGCGATGCTCCTATCGTTTCCCTGAACTTCTGAGCGAACGCCGAGCGCGACATACAGGCGCACTCGGCCAGCGCCTGCAGCGTCCAGCGGTGTGCAGGGTCGGCATGGATCGCATTAATTGCCGGCCCCAACTGTTTGTCCGCTACCCCCAAAAGCCATCCCCCACCGTTAATGACTCCTTCCGCCATATGAAGCCTTAGTGCCTGTACCAGCATCATATGAGCGAGGTGCTGGGCAATCAGGAAACCACCGGGCTCGGGGTCGTGCAACTCCTTCATCATGCGTTCCACAGACCACCGTAATGCAGCCTGTTCTGTCTCGTTGTGGATGTGGACGATGGGCGGCAGCATGCCCATCAGCATATCGGCATGCCCCCCACTGACGCCGAACCGGCTGCCCACGATAAAGAAATCGCCCCCGCCGTTGACCTTCACAACGGTGCCAGTACGTGGTGGGGGAAAATAGTTGCTGGAGGGCTCTGGTGGCAACGACATATCGCTCGCCAACCGAAAAGGGCGTCCGCTCGGTAGAACGAAACAGTCGCCCTTCTGCAGATGTACGGCCTCCGGAACACCATCGACGGCCAACCAACATTCGCCGGAGACTACGGCATAACACTTGAGGAGCTTATGCTGATCCGGAAATTGGAGCGACCATGCACCGCCAGCCTCCACTCCAGAGGAGACATAGCTTCGCGGTTTCAGTAGCGAGAGTACATCTGATAGGGGATCCATGGGTTCTCCTGGACGATTGCAAAGATAAGCAGGACAAACGCGCATAGACCAACCTGCACGCACCCCTTATGGTCGCAGAGTACTCGACTCTGGCAGACACCGCGAGACCTAGTTGAACGCTAAGTTAGCCACACCCTTTGTCATTCACGCCAACAATCTGAACAGCATTATAGAGGACAACACTCTGATGCCATCAACTGTAAGCCCCCATCCGTTTAGCAGTGCGAACGATCAGTGTAGGCCGGGGACATCGCCGCGGGACATGGAACAGGAAATACTGATTGAACAGGAGCAGTATCTACGCAACTTATCCAATAGAACACGATACGGTTCCACTTCTCAGTCAAAGGAGATGAAACATGGACAACAAACAACTTCATCACAGTGAGCAATGCATAGGGGTAAATGATGTTGCTCGGCGCCAATTTCTTAGCGGCCTCGCTTTGGGTGCCGGTGCAGGCTTAGCTATGAGCCTAGCAATATCGCCTCTGGCGAATGCAACCAACCGCACAACTGGCACTCGAATCGTCGTGACTGCGCCGACTGGCAATATTGGTTCGCAAGTACTGACAAATTTACTAACCAGTTCCAGTGATGCGAAGATTCGCGTTATCGTGCGCGATCCATCGCGCCTTCCAGCGCAAGTACTTGATCAGGTCGAGGTCATTCAGGGCTCACACAGCGATGCGAGTGTCATGGATCAGGCCCTAGAGGGAGCCAGCAGTCTGTTCTGGCTATGCCCTCCGGACTCTCGCGCAGAAAGTGTTATGAGTGCCTATGTAGACTTCACCCGCCCCGCCTGCGAGGCAATCAAGCGGAATGGCTTAGGAAGTGTGGTCAGTATCTCGGCGCTAGGAAGGGGTACACCAATGGCGGCAAATGCCGGTTACGTCACTGCCTCTCTGGCAATGGACGACTTGATTGCGAGTACGGGAGTGGCGTTTAGAGCGCTAACCATGCCTTCGTTTATGGATAATATTGCTCGCCAGGCTTCCTCTATCCACGAACAGGGTAGATTCTTTCTACCTATTGATGGTGACCTCAAACTACCGGCCGTTGCCACCAGAGATATCGCTTCGGTCGCCACAGGGCTTCTACTTGATCCAACTTGGCGCAGCCAAGAAGAAGTGCCAGTGTTAGGGCCGGAAGACCTCTCCTTCAATGAAATGGCGAGAATCATGTCCGACGTTTTGGATAAGCCCGTAATTTATGAGCAGGTTTCTTTCGAAACGTACAAGACTGGCTTCGTTCAACGAGGAATGTCAGATGCCATGGCTCAAGGCCTAACCGACATGGCAAAGGCAAAGAACGAGGGGATCGATAACGCACTCAATCGCACGCCTGAAAACAGCATGCCGACCAGCTTCAGGCAATGGTGTGAAGAAGAATTGCGACCATTGATTCTCGTGTAGCGGAATTCTCCTATTTTCACTTCACTAGCCTTACGACTTACCGACGCAGCAAAACATAGATCTGGCGCGTCCGCCGGTCACTACAGCGATCAAACTGAAAACAACAGTATCAAGGTCGTCGACTATCTCGTCTGGGGGAACTTGCCAGCAAGTTATAAACCGCACGAAAGCGGCTTTAAACATGACAACGGTGCTTTTAGCCAAAGAACTTCATGATACGAGAATAAAGGTAAATTCGGTCGCACCCGGCTTTACTGCTACTGCCCTGAACGGTGGTGGCTCAGGTGCGCAAACTGAATTAGAAGCGGCTCGGGTGTGCGTCATGGTAGCACTATTGCCTGATAATGGGCCCACGGGCGGCTTCCTTGGGCAAAATTGCAAAAGAGCCTTGGTAATAGCCATTCTATGTTAATTCCGACCAAAAAATCGCTACAGCCACACTCACAACGCTAACAGACTTGTTGGCGATGATTGTCTTATGCGCTACTTACTGGAACCTATTTTAATTCAGATTTAATGTCCATAAGAAAAAATAGAGAAATTAAGCTTAATCGTCTAGCCACGCATTCATCTTTTACCGCCTGATAGTTAAGTTTCTCTAAGTAACTATTCGGCGGTAGTCATAGGTCGAAAGAGTATCAAGTGCGATTGATCAATCGATACTTTTTGCTAATTATCATATTGGCTTACCATCAAGGTTACTATGCATATTTTAAAACGCAAGCTCCTAAATCCGCCCAACCTGCCCGATACCTTGATTGAGGGACATAGCCAAGCCGTATTAGTAGAGGGAGGCACCCGGGTGCTGATGTCTAGCCAGGTGGGGATGGATTCCGCAGGAGAGTTGGCGGGCCCTGAGCTGGCCGAGCAGACCGAAGCGGCGCTGGACAATGTCGAACGGTTGCTAACAGGCCTCGGTGGCGATCTCTCACGAGTGGTGATGCTAAGAATCTACTTAGCCGAATCCGCTCGCTACGATCAGCAAGTGGTGATGGAGGCGTTGAAGCATCGCTTCCCTGTCGCACCGCCGGCTGCCACTTGGTTAATTGTGTACGGCCTTGCCGAACCGGAATGGTTAATTGCTATCGAGGCTGAAGCTGTACTACCGGGGTTCGTCTTGAACAGCTAAATGCTTGTCACCACCGTTCACTGGCTAGAAATAACCGTAATTTTAATAGAGGCTTTGATGGTATGAGTTGTTGTATGAATTAAGTCACAACAAGCGCAAACTAACCCTGCAACGCTCGTAGCAAATCAATAAAAGCCCGCAGGCTAGGCGGCACATGCCGGTTATTCGGATAGTAGAGAAATAGACCGGGAATGCTTGGACACCACTCTTCTAGCACGGTGACCAGCCTCCCATCCCTCAAATAATCTTGTGCATAGGGCTCTGGCACATAGGCTATGCCTAAATCATCCGCGGCGGCCTCCACCATCAGTTGGCTACTGTCCAAGGTCAGCGCACCGGGCACATCTACCGCCACATCCTGGCCATGCTGCTGAAACTCCCAGCGGTAGAGTTTACCGCTCGGCAGCCTTTGCCTTATGCACTGGTGAGAGGCCAGATCGTCCGGTGTCTTTGGTACCACACGGCCACGCAGATAGCCTGGGGAGGCAACGGCAAGAAAGCGCAGCTCATGACCCACAGGGATGGCGACCATATCCTGGGGAACCGCCTCTCTCAGTCTTACGCCCGCATCAAACCCCTGCTCGACAATATCAACCAGCCGCCCCTCGGCCACGAGATCAAGCTCGACGCCATCATGAAGGGCAAGAAAACGCGGCACCACGGTTTGCAGCAACAGCCGCACGGCTCCTTCACTGCCATTGATACGCAGCCGCCCCGTGATCTTTCCTTCGGCGCTGGAAGCATCCTCAAGGATTGACTCCAAGTCGCTCAATAGCGGGCTCAGCCGTAATAACAGCCGCTCGCCGCTCTCTGTCAGCGAGACACTACGTGTGGTTCGGTGCAGCAGCCGGGTGCCCAACCGTTGCTCAAGCGTGCGCACAGTATGGCTGAGTGAAGAGCGGCTGACTCCCATCAGGTCAGCTGCTCGGCGAAAGCTACGGTGCTCCGCCACGGCCTGAAACGCCTTGAGGTCGGTTAACGTTGGCTTACTCATTGGTGAATAAACTTCACCTCCTCGTGCCAATTGATGAGCATTCCCTTACCAGTTTTACTGCCCTAACCTTTGTCTTGCAACATTTAATGAATGGCTTAGGAGATATCTCATGGCTAAAACCTGGCTTATCACAGGCACATCCACCGGCCTTGGCCGGCTACTCACTGAACGGCTGCTTGAACGCGGCGACCGCGTTATAGCAACGCTACGCCGCAAGGGTTCGCTGGACGACTTGCTCGCCCTGCATGGTGATCGCTTGCAGATACTGACCTTCGACGTGACGGATACGTCGACGATGAGAGATGCCGTTTCGCAAGCGTTCACTACGTTCGATCGAATCGATGTGGTCGTCAGCAATGCGGGGTATGGACTCTTTGGAGCTGCCGAAGAAGCCAGCGATGAACAGATTGAGCGGCAAATCGCGACCAACCTCACAGGCTCTATCCAGTTCCTTCGCGCTGTACTGCCACATTTACGTGAACAAGGGGGCGGCCGCATCATTCAGGTATCGTCAGAGGGCGGCCAGATCGCCTATCCAAGCTTCAGCCTTTATCACGCCACGAAGTGGGGCATCGAGGGGTTCGTCGAATCCGTGGCAAAGGAGGTCGCGCCATTTGGTATTGATTTCGTTATCGCCGAGCCGGGCCCCACGGCCACTCACTTTGCTGAAGGACTGGATCGCACACCCACGACGACGATCTATGAAGATACCCCAGCAGGCGAGCTGCGTAGAGCACTGGCGTCAGGAGACTTGGCCATTAAAGGCGATGCAGGCAACACCGTTGATGCCATCATTAACATAACTGACATGCCGAACCCACCACTGCGTATTACGTTAGGCAGCACGGCCTATGACTCCATTAGCCATGCGCTAAAAGAAAGGCTTGAGTCGCTCGAAGCGTATAAGGAGGTGGCGCTCTCTGCGGACAGAGATGAAGTGACTTAGTATGCAACTCCCGCTATGCATTGTCTTCACTCAAGCGCCTATTCGTTGCGCTTCAGGAACGTCTCCATTAACGGCTTGGAGAGATTTTTGATAGCGGAGAGCATCGCGCTTCGGTGGTGTTTGAAAAAGACGGCCGTATTCGCGAGTGAATTGCGATACGCTCTCGTAACCGACCTCAAAGGCAGCATTACTCGCGGAGCATCCCTCGTCGAGCATGAGGCGGCGCGCTTCAATCAAACGCAGCCGCTGTTGATACTGTCCCGGCGTTAGCGAGGTCATGTGCTTGAAGTGTTTGTGAAACGAGCTGAGGCTCATGCCTGCCTTTGCCGCTAGTTGCTCCACCGACACCCGAGACGTGTACTCGGCTCGCAAGAGTGCAATGGCGTCAGCAAGGTGGCTCGCGTAGCTATCCGGGTCGGCGATATCCCGTAAAGCGGCCCCCTGAGGGCCCGACAGCAGCCAGTAATGCAACTCCTGCATGATGCCTGGGCGAAGAAGCGGCGCTGAATCAGGGCGATCCAGCAGTTTCATCAGCCTTGATACGCAGTCAATCACCTCGACTTCACTATCTTCGGCAAATAAGGTCGGTATCTCGGGTAGTTGCTGGGCATGGGCACTCCCTATATGAGCGGCTAGCTCACGCAGGATCGCCCTATCCAGCTCGACCGCAACGGCTAGATAGGGCTCCTCCGTACTTGCCTGCACAATCCTACCCACCACGGGCATATCAGCGCTGACGATCACCGACTCCCCGGCGGACAAGACCGCTTGTTGTTTCCCAACAAGAATGCGCTTGGCGCCCTGGAGAACCAAACATACCAGTGGCTTATAGACCGATTGCAGATCGCCAGCTGGCGCCTCGACGCACATCATTCGCAGGCCCGGCACGGATGTTAACGCCAAACCATCGCTATTGGCGTGACGTTTGGCATACGTCTGAACCGCCTGTTTGAGTGAGTTCATGAGCTTTTCTCTAGCGTTTCGGCTCAACGTTAGCATGGCGATGAAGGCTTTTCTTCTCGCCTACAGGATCAGGCAAGTTTTTTGTAGATGCTGGCAAGCCCCGCCGCCGCCAAATTGGTAAAAAGTGAGTGGCATTCGCCTCTAAAAGTAGACGGAGAGTTAAACCATGAAAATGTCAGGAAACACCATACTTATCACCGGCGGTGGCTCCGGGATTGGTCGTGAACTTGCCTTACGTTTCAATGCGCTTGGCAACACCGTGATCGTCGCCGGTCGGCGCATGGAAACGCTGGAGGAGACCATTGCTGGCCAGCGCGACATGCACGCGATGGTTGTCGATGTTGAGGATCCAGAGGAGATCACCGCCTTTGCTGAGCGTGTCATCGCCGAGCACCCCAACCTCAATGTACTGATCAACAATGCGGGCATTATGCGGCGCGAGGACTTGTCCCGCACCCGCGACCTGAGCGATGCCGAGCAGACAGTCGTTGCCAATCTACTCGGGCCGATCCGGCTAACGAACGCACTGACCGACCATCTGGTAAACCAGCCAGACGCGGCGATCGTGAACGTCTCCTCGGGGTTAGCGTTTGTGCCGTTAAGCGGCACGCCCACCTATAACGCCACCAAGGCAGCCATCCACTCTTACACAATCTCACTACGCGAGCAGCTCAAGGGTAAGGTCGAGCTCATCGAGCTTGCGCCCCCTGCGGTGCAGACGGAGCTGACGCCGGGCCAGTCGACCCGTGAAGGCTATATGCCGCTCAATGATTACATCGAAGAGGTCATGACACTGTTTCAACAGCAACCGACACCCAAGGAAATTTTGGTGGAGAAAGTCAATTTCTTACGCTGGGCAGAGCGTGACGGACACTTCGATCAAGCGGTCGAGATGCTCAGCAAGATGTGAGCTCCCCTATCCTCTAGCCTTCTAACTCGCACATGCACTGTTTGCTGATGGCCACAGTGCATTTGTCCATTCACGTCGGTCAACCATTCTCAGAGCGAATAAAGGATAGAAGACAAGCCCTTACCTCAACGCAAGCTAACGATTACCCACCCTTCACTGCAATATTTTTAATTATGCGAGCAGGATTACCGCCTACCACCACATTATCGGGTACATCCTTGGTTACAACAGCGCCCGACGCTATGACCACGTTATTGCCTACTCTAACGCCTGGATTAATGATGGCGCCGCCACCAATCCAGACGTTATCGCCAAACGTAATCGGCTTTGCGTATTCTTTACCCGCATTGCGCTCATGCGGATCAAGCGGATGGGTCGCCGTATAAATCTGCACATTCGGCCCAAGCATGCAGTTATCGCCAAAGCGTATTTCACAAACATCTAGCAGGATACAGTCGAAGTTAGCGAAAAAGTTTTCGCCTACATGAATGTTATACCCGTAATCCAAGCGTAAATTAGCTTCTATATAGAGGTTTTCTCCCGTCGATCCGAACAACGATTTCAAGGCTTTCAAGCGCTGGGCGTCAGTTTCCAATACGTGATTGTAGAGCCTCACTTGTCGCCTTGTTTCTTCACGCTCTTTTAGCAGTAGCGGATCAGCAGGGTTATAGAGCTCTCCTGCTAGCATCTTGTCTTTTTCTGAACGCATTAGTCACCCTCCTAGATTTTGCCCAATATTAATCACTCTCAGCCGTTGTTATCACCCTGCAGTTTTCCGTCAAGCGTCGCAGCCAGTTCACAAAATCGTCAATACAGCTGTAAACAACAGGAATGACCAGCAGGCTCAACAGCGTCGACGTAATCAACCCGCCAATGACCACTAAGGCCATGGGGGCCCGAAAGCTGGGATCGCCAGCCCATCCTAGGGCGATCGGCATCATGCCCGCCCCCATGGCAATGGTGGTCATCACGATGGGCCGGACACGTTTTTTGCAGGCATCAATAATGGCGTCCACGCGTTCCAACCCATGCACCCGACGGGCGATAATGATGTAGTCCACCAGCAGGATTGAGTTCTTGGTGGCGATGCCCATCAGCATGATCAATCCGATCATGGCAGGCAGCGACACGGGCGTCTGCGTGAGGAACAACGCCAGGAAAGCCCCAGGTACGGAGAGCACCAGAGCCACCAGAATAGTGACCGGCTGCATGAAATCCTTGAGCAGCAGCACCAGCAACATATAGATACACAGCACGCCGGTCAGCATGGCAATCCCGAAGCTTGAGGCAAGCTCCTCCATTTCCTCTGCATCGCCTTCTGCTGTCTGAAACACGCCGCGTGGCAACTGACGTAAACTGGGCAGTGCCTGCACGGCCTGCTCGATTTCTCCCAAAGGCTGCCCTTGCAGGCTCACCTCGAAATTGACGTTGCGCAGACGATCATGCCGGGTGATTTCCGAAGGACCGCTGCTCCACTCGAAGGAGGCCACACTCTCAAGCGGCACTGGCCCATTCGCACCAGGCACTGGTAGCCGTTTAAGGGTCGCCATATCCTCCCGAGCGGCATCCGCCAGCCGAACCATCACCGGCACCTGACGCGAGCTGAAGTTCAACTTAGGAAGGTCCTCGGCGTTATCGCCCACTGTCGCGATGCGCAACGTATCGGCGATGGCCTGAGCCGAGGCCCCAAGGTCGGCGGCACGGGCAAAATCAGGGCGTACAATGAGTTCAGGCCTGACCAGGCTGGCCGTCGAACTCACCGCGCCGATGCCGGGAATGGCGCGCATCTCCCGCTCGACTTGGCGGGCATGCAGTTCAAGCACTCGGCTATCCTCACCGGCGAGCACCAACTCATAGCCATCCCCCTCGTCGCCTACGCGAGTTCGCACGCCGGGAAGCGTGGCGAGTGCAATGCGTAACTGCTGCTCTATGTCTTGCTGCGTAACGCCCGCGCGGGTTGCGCGATCCGCCAAACCAACGGTCAGTTCCACCGAGGTCACATCAGAGTCACTGCTGCCGGAGTCCTCACCGACGGCCGCGAAGACGCTGACTACATGCTGTTGCGTCTCTAGTCGTGAGCGTGCCTGCTCGGCAAGCGCCTCCGCTTCAGAAAAGGTGCTACCGGGCGGCAAGGTGAGCGTCGCCTGCGTCTGGGAACCATCATCGGGGGGTATGAAGGTACCCGGCAGGGTCGAAGCCAGCCAGATACCGCCTGCAAAGCAGGCCGCCGCCGCGAGGAGGGTTGTCTTGCGGTGGCGCAGGCACCAACGGGCGACAACCAGATAGTAGCTAATCCACGCTGGGTCGCGATGATGCAGATGGGGTTTGCGCAACAGATACGCAGCCAGCATGGGCGTGAGAAGGCGCGCCACCAACAGCGAGAACAGTACTGCCACAGAGGCCGTCCAACCGAACTGAACGAAGAATTGCCCGACGGTGCCGCTCATAAATGCTGTGGGCAGAAAAACGGCAATCAACGTAAAGGTGGTGGCGACCACAGCCAAGCCGATTTCTGCCGCCGCATCCATGGCGGCCTGGCGCGGGGGCTTGCCCATTAGCAGATGCCGTTCGATATTCTCAATCTCGACAATGGCATCGTCCACCAACATCCCGATCACCAGCGAGAGCGCCAGCAACGTCACCACATTGAGCGAGAAGCCCATCAGGTGCATGAAAGCGAAGGTGGGGATGATCGACAGCGGAAGCGTAACCGCCGCAATCAGTGTGGCCCGCCAATTGCGCAGGAAGCAGAATACCACCAGCACCGCCAGCGCCATGCCCTCGAATAACATATGCATGGAGCCCTGGTAGTTCTCCAGCACCGGCCCAACAAAATTGAAGGCTTCTTCGATCTCGACATGGGGATATTGCACCTGCAACGCCGCGAGCGCAGACTGCACGCCCTCGGCCACATCCACCTCGCCGTACCCCTCGGCACGGGTCATCTCTAAGCCGACGACGGGCACTCCATCCAAGAATGCAATTGAGCGCCGCTCGGCCACGGTATCGGTAACCGTCGCCACCTCATCAAGGCGAATACGGCGGCCATCGCTGAGTGCCAGCTCCATCTTCGCCAGCTCGGCTGCGGATTCAGCGTTGGCGATGATGCGCACGGCCTGTTCGGCTCCGCCGACATCCACGCGCCCACCGGGCGCCTCCAACTGCGCCTGGCGCAGCTGGTGTGAGATATCCAACGCTGTCGTGTTCATCGCCAGCAGGCGGTTCGGATCCAATGCCACGCGGACTTCGCGATCGACCCCGCCGATACGCCGAACCGAGCCAACGCCTGGCACCGACAAGACGGCCTTGGTCATTTTGTCATCGACGAACCAGGAGAGTGCCTCATCGTCTAGATCGGAGGAGCTCACCGCGTAGCGTACAATCGGCTCACTGAAAAACTCACCCTTCCGAATCACTGGATCACGCAGGTCGGCGGGTAGATCCGAGCGGATGCGAGCAACAGCGTCGCGCACATCCTCCAGAGCCTCTTGCAAGGACTTTTCCAGTCTGAATTCAATAGCAATGTCGGCATTGCCATCCGTCAGCGTTGTAGAGATGTTTTTGACGCCGGAGACGGTAGCGATGGAGTCCTCGATCTTGCGGGCAACCTCGTTCTCCATTAAGGCGGGAGCCGCCCCCGGCAACGAGGCGGATACCTCTACGAGGGGCAGCTGTACATCCGGCAAGTCCTGAATAAACAAGCCTCGGAAGGAGATGAGCCCCCAGAAGGTCAATAGGATGAAGAGCAGAACAACCGGAATAGGGTTGCGAATCGCCCAGGATGAGGTATTCAGTGTCATACCCCCTCCTCGGCGTCGGTCTCAACCACCCGCACCTGATCACCGTTGCCAAGAAAAGCACCGCCCGAGGCGACCACCAAGGCGCCAGGTTCAAGGCCGGAGAGAATTTCGATTCGATCCTCTGTGTGCTGGCCCAAGGCAACTTTCTGCTCCGTTATCTGGCCTTCACCGCTGACGCGATGTACATAGCCAAAGCCGTCGCGTAGTTGCACCGCGGCACGGGGAAGCGTCATCACTTGGCGGCTGCCCAGTTCAAATTCACCCCGTGCAAACATTCCCGACCGAGCGATGTCGCTTAACGGTAGGTCGACATAAACCAGCCCATTGCGTGTAGCGGTGTCCACTAGCGGCGCAATGGTGCGCAAGCGCCCTTCGAGGTCGTAGCCGCCAGGCAGGCTTATCCTGGCAGTCTGGCCGGGTCGCAGCTTATTCAGATCGGACGCGGCGACCTCGGCCCGCCACTCCAGCCGACCGTGGCGCGTCAATCGGAACAGCTCCTGACCGGCGCCTGTAACAGCGCCAACAGTGGCCGTGCGGGAGGTAATCAAACCGTCGTCTGGGGCGGCAACCTGCGTCTGAGCCAAGCGTAGCGCTTGGGCTTCATTCTGCGCTTGCGCAACGCCTAACCGCGCACGGGCTGTAAGTTCGGCGGTTTCGTATTGCTGAATCTGCTGCTCTGAAAGCGAGCCGGTGGTTTTCAAACTTCGGGCACGCTGGGCGTTGGCCGTTGCTTCCGCAAGCGTCGCCTCGGCTTCCGCCACGGCGGCGCGGCTCCTAGCCAGCTCTGCGCGCACCGTTGTATCGTTATAAACGGCCAGCACCTGCCCTTCCGTGACCTCATCACCCACGTCTACCTTGACGTCTACCAGCCGCAGGCCACCGATTTCGGTACCGATAATGATCTCCTGCCACGCAGCAATATCACCATTGGCCGCAATCGTCGTTGGAAGCGTCTGAGGTTCTAATGTCGTCACGTTGACTGATAGTGAGGGCTGCGCCGTCGGTTCGGCGACGGCATCACTTTCCGACGACACCGCCTGCATACATGCCAGCGCGGCAGCGCTAGCAATCACGACAATCATAATGCCGAAACAACTTTTTCGTTTTGGAAATGGCATAATCCAGGCCTGCTTCAAAGGGTTCAATTCATTGATGAAAAAGAAAATCCAAGAATTTCAGTTGAACCACTATCGGCCTGCCTTCCTTTCTCATTTCTTACTGACGTCACGTTTTAAATAAATCCGGCACCAGTAAGAAACGCGTAAGATAGCGCTCCTGATGATGGCACTTTCAAACCACTCTCACTTTCAAACCATGCTAGGAGTGCCACCATGAGTTATCATCAGTCGCTATTACTGAACGGCCGCCTCATCACTATAAGATTGGCGACAGCCGCATGTATCGGTGGTCTTGTTATTGTCTCTCCGTTGGCGTTCGCCGACGAAGAGGACTCAGACGAAACCACTTGGGGATTGGGCGTAGGCGCAATAAGCGAACAGGATCCCTATGCCGGTATCGACAGGGAAAACACCCCATTTCCCTTGTTCCTGATCGAAAACCGGTACATTAGTGTCTTCGGACCGGAAATCGAATTTAAACTGCCGAGTCTTGTCATCAACGACTCACAACAGCTCAATTTCGGCATCGTCGCCCAGTACGATGAGAGCGGCTACGAGCCAGGCGATGCCCCGATTCTCAACGGCATGCGTGAGCGCAAGGGCGGATTTTGGGCGGGGGCCAAAATGGAATGGGAGACCGACTTCGTTGATGTTAGTGCCGAATGGCTCACCGACGTCTCCGGCAACAGCGACGGACATCGCTTCGATCTTGGCCTGGAGAGAACGTGGGAATTCGGCGAACATATAATGGTAACCCCACACGTGGGGGCGTCCTGGCAGGACGACAAGAACGTCGATTACTACTTCGGCGTTCGCGATAATGAGGTTCGCTTCGATCGCCCCGCCTATAAGGGAGAGTCGGCTACCAATATCGAGGCGGGGGTGCGCGGCGTGTACCAGTTTGACCAGCATCACTCTGTGCTGTTAGGTGTTGAGGTCACGAGCCTGGCGAACGAAATCAAAGATAGCCCACTGGTGGATCGTTCGACCCAAAACGCCGTGTTAGTTGGCTATCTTTATACATTCTGATGAGCCGCATACTACTGATCGAGGATCATGACCGGCTAGCCCACTTGATGTGCAAAGGGCTGGTGGACGCCGGTATCGGCGTTGATGTGGTCGACCGCATCGATTCGGCTTGGGCTGCCGTTCAGCAGATGCCCTACCAGGCACTGGTACTCGATCGTGGCTTGCCGGATGGCGATGGGCTGCTATTGCTCAAGAAGTTGCGCAACGCGGGCCTTAGCGTGCCCTGCCTGGTGTTAACGGCTCGCGATGCGCTGCATGACAGGCTAGAAGGCCTCGAAGCCGGTGCCGACGACTACCTCCCCAAGCCGTTTGCCATGGATGAGATGGTGGCACGTGTCCGTGCCTTGCTACGCCGCCCTGCGGAATTCCATTCAATCGACCCCATTCACGGCGACCTGAGGCTGCATACGGAAAGCGGCGTTCTGTTTAGCGGCGACAAGAGCATTACCCTCGCCCCGGCGGAGCTGCACATCATGCAGTTGCTGTTATATAAGCACGATGAGGTAGTTCGCCGCAGCGCGCTGGAAGCAGCGGCCTGGGGGCTAAGCGAGGCGGTGACACCGAACGCCTTGGATGTCGCCCTGCACCGTTTACGCCGCAAGCTGCTTGCCATCGGTTCGCGCCAGCGGATCGCCAACGTGAGAGGGATGGGATATGCGCTTCGTCAAGCGGATGACGCTCAATAGCCTGAGGCTGAAGGTGCTGCTGGCCTATTTGGCAGGTATGGTGCTGAGTATCACACTGCTGGTAATTGCCGCAGCAGTGGTGCTTCAGAGCGATCTACTGCCTCGTATGGATATGGCCGACGCGGCCGATGGGCTGGTGGACAATGTCGAGTTCGACAGTCGTGGCCGGCCCGTTGGTTTCGACGCCAGCATGGACGACCGCGCTTGGCTATACGAAGGCCCACAACCCGAAACGGCGTACCGTATTCTGGATGATGCCGGGAACGTGGCGGTGGCCTCGAGTGCCAGAGAAGCTTTCTGGCCAGCCGACGGCGAGGTTCTACGTTTGGCGCGGGGCACCTTTTCCTTTGAGTATGACGACAGAACTTTCTACGGTGCCACGGAGCCCTTTGAGCATGGTGAAAGAACGTGGTATCTGCAGTTCGTCGCCAGTTCAAGATTCGTTGATGTCCTCTATCTCGTCGCCTTTCCACTGGTGGCAGCGGGCGTACTGGTGTTTGGCTTTGTCATGTTCGTTGCCTTCGGTCTATGCGCCTACATTACCTTGCGCTTAACCCTCAAGCCGCTGCGCGATGTTTCCAAATCGGCGGCGGCTATCTCGCCGCGCTCTATAGACGCCCGGCTCGATACGGACGCCGTGCCTGTGGAAATTGCCCCGCTGGTACATAGCTTCAATCACGCTCTGGAACGCCTTGAGCGGGGTTATCGCCTGCAACAGGAGTTTCTCGGCCACGCGGCCCACGAGTTAAAAACGCCCCTGGCGCTGATCCGCGGGCAGGTTGAGTTGCTCGAGGAAGGGCGAAATGACCGCAAGGCGCTATTGAGCGATGTCGAGTACATGACCCGCCAGGTGCAACAACTGCTACTTCTGGCCGAAGCGAGCGAGGCGCACAACTACCAGTTTAGCGTTGTTCGAATGCACGACATCGCCCACGAAGCTTCCATCTACTTGCAACGCATGGCGGAGTCCGCCGACGTGCATTTAACGGTGCTTGCCGCGGATCAAGGGGTGACATGGAAGGCTGATCACGGGGCATGCTTCACTCTGCTCAAGAACTTGCTGGAGAACGCCATCCAGCATGCCCCCGCGCAGACTCTCGTCAGCATGGAAATCCAGAGCAATACGATAACCGTGCGTGACCGAGGGTCTGGCGTCGAGCCTGAACAGCTGTCTCTGCTGTTCTCTCGTTTCTGGCGAGGTGCACATCGACGCGACCATGGTGCTGGTTTGGGGCTGGCCATCTGCCAGGAAATCGCCATGGCACACGGCTGGGTGCTTTCGGCTCACAACGCCCATCCCGGGTTGATCATGACGCTACGCAAAGAAGCCTAGAGTTAATCCCTGCAAACAGCGCCCTACATCACTTATCAACGAGGTGGTCATGCAAATTTTAAGACGCAAGCCCCTAAATCCGCCCAACCTGCCCGATACCTTGATCGAAGGTCACAGCCAAGCCGTATTAGTTCAGGGAGGCTCCCGGGTGCTGATGTCCAGCCAGGTAGGGGTCGATGCCGAAGGCCATTTAGCGGGCCCTGAACTTCCCGAGCAGACCGAAGCAGCGCTGAACAATATCGAACGATTGCTATCAAGCCTCGGCGGCGATCTCTTGCGGGTGGTGATGTTGAGAATCTACTTAGCCGAATCCGCTCGCTACGACCAGCAAGTGGTAATGGAGGCGCTGAAGCATCGTTTCCCCACCGCCCCGCCGGCTGCTACTTGGTTGATTGTGTACGGCCTTGCCGAACCAGAATGGTTAATCGCTATCGAGGCCGAGGCAGTGCTGCCGGGGTTTGCTTTAAACAGCTAAATGACCGCAATAGTCGAAATAATAACGCTGCTCGTTAAACACCGCACCGCCCGGTTGCCCGATCATTCTAAATAAGGGGGAGCACATTTGTGGCTCTCTGTTAGAGGCAAGCACCGACAGAGAGGGTTCCATGATTAGCCGCCTTAGCGTTCTACTTTTCACACTCTTTCTGCTGACTTCCTGCGCCGTGCCGCCAGATTTCCCTGGTTTTCAACCCTCAGAAAATCTGCCTCGCTATGATCAGGAGAGTTTCGACCAATATGTGCACGATACACGTGCATGGATTGCGGATAACCGCGCTTTCATCAGCGAAGATCGCGACCTTGAAATAGAGCTCAATACGCCGTTCGAACTCCGCCCTGATAAACCGGCGAAACGCGGTATCCTGTTAGTTCATGGACTGGGCGCAAGCCCGTGGTATTTCATCGATATCGCCACAGCCATGGCGAATGACGGCTGGCTGGTTCGCTCCATTCTTCTGCCTGGCCACGGCACACGCCCTGCCGATCTTATGCTGCCTGATAATGATGATTGGGAAAAAATAATTGCCCATCACGCCAAACTGCTTGCAGCCGAGGTCGATGAACTTTGGCTTGGCGGTTTCTCAACCGGAGGTAATCTAGTCACCTCTCATGCGTTCACAGACGACAATGTCGATGGCCTGCTGCTGTTTTCTCCTGGATTTTACCCCGATACCCACTATCTATTTCTCGCCCCGACCATTTCCTATTTATGGGACTGGCTCGATATCGATGATGAAGACAATATCGTCACTTACCAATCATTTCCTGCGCGAGGGGCCTCGCTCTATTATCACTCGGTCAGTACCGTGCAAAAAAATCTCAAAACCTCACACTTTAATAAACCTGTCCTGATGACGATGAGTCAACATGATAGTGTCCTTGACCCCAACGCGACGCTCATTGCCTTTCAAAACCGCTTTCCCAACCAACAATCGCGCTTCATCTGGTACGGCGATCCACCACAACACCTTGACGATTCCCGCGTCACCGCTTTTATCAGTCACCTACCCGATCAGCGCATTAGCACCTTCTCCCACATGAATGTGCTGTTTGCGCCCGAGAATACTTATTACGGCCAAGCGGGTAGCTATCTTATGCTGGAAAACGGCCAGGACGGTCTCGCGCCACCCGATGACACCAACGCCCTCTGGTTCGGCGCATGGGGACAGAGCGACGCGAAAAAATACCACGCTCGCCTGACCTGGAATCCCTATTTTTACGACCTCCTCGATGGTATTCGCGAGGTAACGAGGCTGTAGAAAAACCCGGTTTCGAGCCCTCTCCACCGCCAGTCGTCCTAATTCATTTACCCAGCCAGTCCTCTGGCGGGATAATATTAATATCGGCATTCAGCCACTTGAGCGCCCAGCTANATTGCGGTACTTGGCATGGAAAACAGACAAGTCGAGTTTGTGCTCGATCAGGTAGTGCACAGCGTGTTCAAAGGTGCCTGGCTGGAGCTGATCCTGGTAGTTGATCACCACCATGGCGTTCTGATCGTAGTTATAAGCCTTGAAGCGCGGCATGCTGACCACTCCTCGTCTGTTTTCTCGATCCTACCAAAACTTAGCCGTCAGCGGGGTTTTTCTACAGGCTCAACAGGAGACTAATCGACGTCCCTCCCCGACTGAGCTTTTCGGGACTCATGGAGAATAGGTGCAATAAGATGGTTATATCTATATTTTCACTATCCAAGTGTTTTCTTGTAACGCTATGCATGGAAGAGAAAACGTCATTCTCAAATGCTTGGTTCCCGGAATCCCCTGGAACATTAAGCCATTCACAGTGCTTTGCTTTACGTATTACAATAACTTTAACTGCTTTTTTAGCTTTACCCATGACACTTCTTGATGCAGGATCAATTGAAAACATCATTGCCGTCTTTAGCGTTGAAGCTAGCACTACAGCCTTAATCTTTTCCAAAGTAAAATCAAAAAGCACTACAGCTTGGCTACTGAGTGATATTGAGGATGAGATACTAGAGTGCACCAATACAATAGGAGTGGCAGGCGTAGGGACTCTTTTAGTTATATTTTTGTTGGCCTAATCCACTTCTTAATTGCTGTGCTGAATATCAAATGACGAATTAATCATTAATAACGACTTGGCCGCAGAATCTGAGAAAAGCAGCCCCTCGAATATACTTGCGGGAAGAGACAGGTAACAGCACCGTGTCACTCGCAAGCCGGTGGACACTCACTCGGTAAGTCAAAGACAGTCTCTTTTCTTTCAATGTGCCGCTTCAAAAACTCCCCCCCGATCGCCAATCAGCATTCGCCTGAAACCACTGCTTAGCATTCGTTGAGTTTGGCCTCGACCATTCGCAATAGAACTCTCCTCCGGTGGAGGTGGATAAGTAGCTGCGTGGCTTCAGCAACATTTATTGCGCTTTATCTATCTTGATGCACCTTGCTACAAAATAACCAATTCTTGACACATTGTGGGCACAACCATGGCTTACTTTTTCATTCCCAGCGAAAAGTTTTGATAGCCCGTCTCGGTAAGCAGAGATAATCACATATAGAAATCAGCGAAGTATTAATAGTAGGCAGGGTCTTGGTAACAATCGATAGTCTTCGCAGATGCTGCCACCTTCGATTCTTTTGAAGAGTTTAGAAAAGCTATGGAACTTAGAAACCTGTCCGACACACTCTTATTCTTCAAGGCTTGGCTCTTTAACCCACTGAGTATTGGTGCGCTCATGCCTTCCGGTCGAGCGCTGGCCAACCTTATCACCTCGGAAATATCTACGGATACGGGTCTGATCATCGAGCTTGGGCCGGGGACGGGTGTCTTTACACACGCACTCATTGAGCGTGGTATCGACCAGAAAAACATAGCATTAATCGAGAATGACGCGGCATTCGTTACCAAGCTACAGCATCGCTTCGGGCATGCTCACACGTTTTGTATTGATGCTTCAAGGCTACACGAAGTTAAGTTTTTCGACGGGGCGCATGCTGGTGCTGTCGTCAGTGGGTTGCCCATGCTGTCAATGTCTCCACGTAAGATGATCGCCATTCTGGACGGCGCTTTTGCCAAAATGCGGCCCGAAGGATCTTTTTATCAGTTCACTTATGGCCCGAGCTGCCCTATACCCCGAGCGCTGCTCGACCGCCTTGGGCTTAAGGCAACGCGTATTGGTCGCATACTCGTAAATGTCCCTCCCGCCACCGTCTACCGCATCGTCCGACGTAAGCCTCGTCCTGCCGCTAGCGGTGAGCGCATCGGCGTGTGATGACGGAGTGTCATCTGCACTACTCCATTCACAGTAATCGAAACCCACTGATGGCTTTTCTCCTAGCAGAGGATGGCCGGAGAGGATGACTATGACCATCAAATTCTGGCTTTCTGGATTCGCCTGTTTTCTTCTGACCGCCTGTGGCACCCCTGCTGACGATAATATAAGTGACAATGAGCGTGCTGCCGTACCTGTCTCAGCGGTACCAGCGGAACTGGCGACGTTAGGCGAGCAGTTGTCACTTACGGGTACCCTAACCGCTGAGCGCCAGACACGCCTCTCCCCTCGCGCGGACGGGCTCGTGGCACACGTGCATGTTGAAGCGGGTGATCATGTTAAGACCGGACAGTTACTGCTCGAACTCGACCCGGCCCTTGCACAACAGGCGCTCATGCGTGCTCGCGCTCAGGAGGAAGAGGCAAACGCCTCGGTGCGAGAGGCTGAACGCTTGGTAAATGAGGCACAGCGGCTTGCTGAACGTCAGGCCATCCCCGCAACAGAGGTCGCATCGCGTGTTGCCGCGCTAAATCTAGCACGGGCATCGGCAGCCTCCGCTCAAGCAGCCACACGAGAGCAGGAAGAACTGGTTGAACGGCACAGTTTGCCAGCCCCCTTCCCAGGCGTCGTCGCCGAAAAACTCACCGAAGTTGGCGAATGGGTGCAACGGGGAACGCCGGTGTTATCGTTAGTCACGATTGATCGTATACGTCTGGATGTGCAAGTGCCCCAAGAGCGATTTGGGCAGCTAGATGAGCAGGCACAAGCGCAAGTATATGCCGATACGCTGGATGACACCCCATTGCCAGCGCAGATCATTGCACGGGTTCCCGTCACCGACCCCGAGGCGAGAACCTTTCTACTTCGCCTACTGGTAAACGATCCACAGGGTCGATTACTTCCTGGCACCTCCGCCCGGGCAGAAATTTCTTTACCCCCGCAAGCAACCGATACATTGGCCATTAGTCGCGATGCGTTGCTGCGCCAACCGGATGGTAGCCACAGCGTCTACATCGTCGATAACACAAACAATGAACGCATCGCCCGCCGGCGCCAGGTGCAAGTTCTGTATGAACAGGGCGGTCAGGTCGCCGTCGCGGGTGACACCCTGCGCCAGGGCGATCAGGTCGTCACCCGAGGCAACGAGGCCCTGACCGACGGTCAGCCCGTGGAAGTGGTGGAGCGTTAACACATGGATTTCGGACGCGTTATTCACCACAGCACCCTGATTGCCGTCGCGGTTCTGATCCTTTGCTTACTGGGGATCACTGCTGCACTGCGGGTACCGGTTCAGATGATCCCCGACCTGGAAGTACGCACCATCAGCGTGGAGACAAGCTGGCCTGGGGCGTCTCCCCGTGACGTGGAGCAAGAGATTCTTATCGAGCAGGAACAATACCTCCGCACCTTGCCCAATCTCCAACGAATGGTTTCCACCGCCAGCATCGGCCAAGCCAGTATCGAGCTGGAGTTTCCCTTCGGCGTCGACATTAATGAAGCGCTGATACGCACCAACAACGCGCTTAGCCAAGTATCCAGCTATCCTGAAAATGTCGATGCCCCCGCCCTGACGACAGTCTCTTCCTCGGACGAACCCTTCATGTATTTCCGCATCGGGCCACGTGCGGAAAGTGGAGAAAATCTCGATCTGGCGATGATGCGTAACTTTCTGGAGGATGAGGTGCGCCCCCGCCTGGAGCGTGTCAATGGTGTTTCGCTCGTGGAAATATGGGGCGCGGAAGCACGGCAGGTGCGCGTAGAAATCGATCCGTACCGTTTGGCCGAACGCGGGCTCGACATGACCGATGTTCGCAATGCACTACAGACCCGTAACGTCGACAGTTCAGCGGGCGACCTGGACAGTGGAAAGCGCAGTGTGATGGCACGCACGATCGGCCGCTTCCACGAGCCCGCCGATATGGGCGAGTTGATCATTGCCGAGCGCCAGGGCGCCTTGATGCGGCTCTCCGAACTGGCCAATATCCGGCTCAGTCACCATGAAATGCGTACCCAGGCATTCTATAACGGCCTACCTTCACTGATCCTGGCGGTGCGCCGCGAAACGGGATCGAATGTCGTCCAGACCAAGTATGCCGTACTGCCGGAAGTCGAGGCGATCAGCGACGAGATTCTGGCGCCGCTGGGTCTTGAAATGACGCTGATCAACGAAGATGCGCGCTACGTTGAAGACTCGGTCGCCAACGTCTGGAATAACCTTTTACTCGGGACACTGCTGGCAACACTGATAATGTTTGCCTTCCTGCGTTCGGCGAGCAGCACCTTTGTCGGGGTGATTGCCATACCGGTCTGTACGATCACCGCCTTTATCGGCCTGTTACTCGCAGGCCGGACGCTGAACGTTATCTCATTGGCCGGCGTAGCGTTTGCCATCGGCATGACGCTCGACAACACCATCGTCGTCCTCGAAAGCATCGATCAAGCACGACGACGCGGCCTGAAACCCTTCGATGCCGCAGTGGCGGGTGTGCGCCGGGTCTGGACGGCGGTCATGGCGAGCACGCTTACGTCAGTCCTGGTATTTGCCCCCACGCTGTTCATTCAGGAGGAAGCCGGACAGCTCTATTCGGATATCGCGATTGCGATTTCCTCTTCTATTCTTGCGTCGATGGCCGTTGCGGTGACCGTGCTACCGGCGATGGCGGCACGACTGCTACCGGCAATCCAGCCAGGAGTTACCGTCGAGGACGGCGCCTTTGACCGCATCGGCCGCTGGATCACCCGCGCCTATCGCCATCCGATACGGCGCGTGATGATTCTACTCGGCACGCTTGGCTTGTCGGCATGGGTCGTGGTGTGGCTAACCCCTCCGGCGGAGTACTTGCCGGAAGGCGAAGAGGCGCGCATCTTCTCTAACATGATCGCACCGCCGGGCTACAACCTGACGGAGATGGAATCCATCGCGCAGGAGCTAATCCCGGAGCTGCAGCAGCGTCTTGATGACGAACCGGCACGCTTCCACCGTGGCGAAACGAATATGCCCGCACTGCGCTTCTTCGCCATGTTCGTCGATGCCCAGGGCATTCGTGTCATTACCGACCCGAAAGATCCAACCGATCTGGAAGCGTTAATGGGCGCCCTCGAGGCACGCTTTACGGCCTGGCCGGGCATGCGCGCATTCGCCTCACGGGGCTCCATCATCTCCACCAACGATGGCGGCACGCGCAGTATCAACATGGACATTTCCGGCTCTGATCTTGGCGAGATCTATCAGGTTGCGAGCCTTGCCTATGCCCGTGCAGGAGCACTGTTCGACGACGCTCAGATTGGTTCCGAACCCAGCTCACTCAGCCTGGATCAGTTATTGCTGGAGATCCGGCCTCGGTGGGAGCGTCTGGTGGAAGTCGGGCTCGACGCTGAGCGCTTTGGCTATTCCGTGGCGGCGCTAAGCGATGGTGCTTTTGCCGACCAGATGATCCTGGATGACCGTCGGGTCGACATCTACCTGTTCAGCAGCGCGGGTAGCGATCAGCGGGCAGAGCGCCTGGGTGACCTGCCCATTGCCACACCGTCTGGCGACGTGCTGCCACTTTCTGCATTGGCCAATTTGAACGAGTCCGTCGATACGGACAGCATTCGGCGGCTGGACGGGCGCCGCACGGTGACACTGAATATCGTACCGCCACGCTCGGTGGCGCTGGAAACGGGCGTAGAACGCGTGGAAAACGAGTTGATCGGGGCCATGCGCAGTGACGGTGAGATCCCGCACGGCGTCTCGATAGATATCACCGGTGCCAGCGACCAGTTGCAGGCCACCCGCGAAGCGGTCTCGGGTAATTTCATGATCGCGGTGCTGTTGTGCTATCTGATGCTAGTGGCGATTTTCCGCCACTGGGGGCGGCCATTATTCGTCATGGCCACTATTCCCTTGGGGCTCGCGGGCGGGATTCTTGGCCTGGCGGTACTCAACGGCCTCGGTGCTCCGTTTGGCATCCACCAGCCTTTCGATATGATCACGTTACTCGGCTTCCTGGTATTGCTCGGCTCCGTCGTCAACAACCCGATCCTGATCGTCCAGGAAGCTTACAAGCGACTGGAGGAAGGCGCTGAATCCATCGTCGCGGCCGTCAACGATGCGGTCAGGATACGTCTGCGGGCGATTCTTATGTCCAGCCTGACCACCATCTTCGGAATCGCCCCGCTGGTACTGATTCCCGGGGCGGGCACAGAACTCTACCGTGGCCTGGGCGCCATCGTGATGTTTGGCATCGCGTTCTCCACCATCGTCACGCTGACTTTCCTGCCCAGTTTGATGGTAGCCGCCATAAGCGGGCACCAAAATATTGCCGGGTGGGTATTATCACGCAGGGCTCAACGCTCAACACCATGAAAGGCGCGGGGCTGGACAAAGCAACACTTCACCTAATGGGGTAAATGTTGTGCTTGGCTATTGAGACTGCAGCCCTAGGAGGTAGCGTAAAATCTCAACCTTACTGAATCAAATGGAAGCCTGAAAATAAACGGGCGGGCCTAAAATAACTAGGCCCGCCCGGCATTATTGTCTACATCAAAATCAATAGTTCGCTTAAAGCTTTATAACCAGCGTTTCAGATAATAAAAAACTCCTTTCGCTTGCTGCGAAGACATTGCCTCGAGATAAGAAATCTCTGTATCTTCATCGGAACCTCTCTCAGCGGATTCTTTCACCTGACAAAAGTACTAATATAACCATTTAGGTTGCATTTAAAATCTTCATAATTTACTCCTTATCCTTAAATAACTAGCCATCACTCGACCAACCCTGTGACATGTGATTAATTTAAAATCCACATGCCACCGAGCAGTTTCAATGACTTTAATTCACATCAAAACACACTACCTACAACTGACCTACTTAGCTCTGTTCAAGGGTTGTCAGAAAGCACCTGGGAGGCCGGAATATCCTGATTACCGCTGTCTGTAGATGTCGATCCAGAATAAACAATCCTGTTATCTTCATCCGAGCCTCTTTCAGCAAGTGCTACGCCTGAAGAAAGCATTAACGCAATGATTAAGGCCGCATTTAAAAGTTTCATGATTTACTCCTTACGTTTAACTAGTTGCTCAACCTACTGAGCTGAAAAAGAACCTCATGGATCGCTTTCTCTCTAACTTCATACATGTGAGTTAATTAGCTCTTTTAGAGAAGAAGGCTTGGTTTTCCAGTCGATTCATCAGCACATGAATGATAGATTCAAAATTAACGAATCAGAATGCCAAATACTCTTTCGTTCTTGCCTGATCCAGTTTTTCGGTATATTTCCGAGAATCTTTTAATATTGAGAAGAAGTGATGCCCGCATGATACTCTCGTCAGACAGCTCGTACAGAATAAAGGCAACTGCCGACCAAAACCGTCACCGAAATCGCGGACATGAGCATTCCACCCCTCAATTGGCACTTAAAATCTCCAGCTATCGATGTCTTCTAGTGAGGGGGCACTTGGGGCTAAACTGGTATTTTCACGATGCCAAGAGCAGCCAGTCCCCAACGCTATGATCAGCACCTTTGCCGTATCCAACTACCGCAGCCTGAAAAACGTTGTCTCTCCCCTGTCGAGTCTCAATGTAGTGACTGGGCCCAACGGGTGCGGCAAATCCAATTTATACAAGGCGCTGCGGTTACTGGCGGAGACCACCAAAGGCAATCTTATCTCCTCGATTGCTCAAGAAGGTGGGCTTGATTACACCTTCTGGGCAGGTCCAGAAAAACTCACCAGAGGCATGAGAGACGGCTCCAATCCCATCGAGGGCACTGCCAAGAGAAACAGTCCTCGGCTTAGGCTGGGTTTTGTGGGTGAAGATTTCGGCTACGCCATTTCATTGGGGATGCCCGCCTCTCAGGGCTTTGCGGGCTACCAAGATCCGTCCATGTTCCAGTTCGACCCCGAGATCAAGCGGGAATGCATTTGGGCAGGCGATGTCTGCCGACCCAGTAGCTGCTTGATTGACCGCGTTGGGTCTGTGGTCAAAGTGCGTGCAGGTCGTAAATGGCAGGTTTACGATGCCCACCTTAATAGCTACGAAAGCATTTTGAACGAAATCAGTGACCCCGTCGCCGTGCCTGAAGTCCATGCTGTTCGGCAAGCCATTCGTCATTGGCGCTTCTACGATCAGTTCCGAACCGATCCAAATTCCCTCATCCGCACACCGCAAATCGGTACCCGCACCACGGTGCTGGATCACGATGGCCTCAGCCTAGTGGCCGCATTGCGAACTATCCACGAGATCGGCGACCGCGAGGCGTTGTACGAGACGATTGAAGATGCCTTTCTCGGCGCCACTATTAATTTTGAAGCCGACGCTGGGAATCGCTTTCTACTGCAGTTTCTACAAAAGGGGCTGTTGCGCCCCTTAAACCAGTCCGAACTATCAGACGGCACGCTTCGCTATCTGTTGCTGGTGGCGGCGCTGCTCACACCCAGGCCGCCTTCCTTGCTAGTGTTGAATGAGCCAGAAACCAGTCTACATCCGGATTTGCTTCCCGCCTTGGGCCGCCTGATTATCCGTGCATCGAGGGAAACCCAGGTGTGGGTGGTCTCCCACGCGCCACGCTTAGTGGCAACACTGGAGCAAGATCAGGCCTGTAACTCTATCGCGCTGGATAAAGAGTTTGGTGAGACCGTTATCCTAGGCCAGGGGTGGCTAGATGAACCGCCCTGGCAGTGGGCGGATTAAACAGTACACCGCTCAGGCGTATCGACGCCTAAGCGCATTTGCTTACCTAAATATCAACCTTAAGCGCCTGAAGCCGCTCGTCATCGATTTCGATACCCAGCCCTGGAGCGCTGGGCAGTGCAAGACGCCCATGGTTAAGGCTTAACGGCGACGTTAAAAGTGCTTCACGCAGGGGGTTATTGGCCGATACGTCAAACTCGACCCAGCTAGGCGTATGGTTACGGTCGGGATGCGGATGCGGCGGCAGCGCGGCGGCGAAGTGGGCGGCGGTCATAATACCCACTGCGCTTCCCCATACGTGAGGCGAGATTCTCAAGCCGTTTAACTGGGCCATATCGGCAATGCGCAGCGCTTCTACATAGCCGCCACACAGGTTGAGGTCCGGCATTAGCACATCGACACCACCGGTGGCGGCCAGCTCACGAAACTCGACAGCGTTGACCGAAGCCTCGCCCGCGGCAATACGCCCCTCTCGGCGCAAGGCAAGGCGGCGGAAACCAGGAAGATCTTCAGGTGCCACCGGCTCCTCGATCCAGTAAGGGCGCAGCGGCGCCAAAGCGGCCATGGACTCCAGTGCAATGTCCGCCGTGTAGGCTCCGTTGATATCGGCCATGATGGCCACGTCATCGCCCAGGATCCGCCGCGCGCTCTTCATCCGCTCAAGGTCGCTTTTGATGCCGTGACCAATTTTGATCTTATAGCCATCAAACTGCCCCGCCACGCGCTCAAGCTGCGCTTCCAGAGGTAGTGCCGCCGGTTCATGAAAATAGCCCCCGGAGGCGTAGACCTGCACGGTGGCCTGCTCTTCCCCGCCCAGCAGCCGGTAAACCGGCAGCCCCAGCAGCTTACCAAGCCCGTCATGCAGCGCAATATCCAGCCCGCTTACTGCCGCGGCGAGCTGGCTCTGGGCGCGCACGTGGTAGAGCACATTGGTCATTCGCCGCCAGATCACCCGGTGGTCGAAGGCGCTTTGCCCCACATAGGCTTCGCGCAGAATGTCCAAATAGGCCAGCGTGGTCTTGGGCGGGCCATAGCACTCGCCAATACCGACAATACCTGCCGAAAAACGTACAAACACAAGAGTGGCCATGCGTGCGTGACCGATTTCCCGCGCGCTTCCATAGCCGCCGTCCGCCGGTAAATAGCTGCCGATGGGCACCATATCGATGGCTTCTATAATCGCATCACGGGCCACAGAAGGATTACTATGCAGATGATTCATGCAACTGAGTCTCCAAACTAGATCAGGCTAGGCAGCCATAGCGTCAAAGCGGGAATAAAGGTGATCAGCAAAAGCGACACTAACAGTGCCGCGATAAAGGGGAGCGTGGCCTTGACCGCACGGGGGAAAGAGATATCGGCAATCCGCGCCAGAATAAACAGCACCAGCCCCACCGGCGGTGTCAAAAGCCCGATCATCAGGTTGAGCACCATGATGATGCCGAACTGAACCGGATCGACCCCGGCCTGTACGGCCAGCGGCAGCAGCACGGGCGTCAGGATGGTGATCGCCGCCACGGTTTCCATGAAGCAGCCAACGATCAATAGAATCAGGTTGATCAACAGAAGAATGACAATCGGGTTATCGGCCACTGCCATAACGGCTTCGGCGAACGCCGCAGGCACACCTTCGCGGGTAAGAATCCAGGCAAAAATTGACGAGGCGGCAACGATTAGCAGAACAACCGAGGTCATTTCTACGGTTTCGCGGAACACCGTAATGATCTGGCGCCATCCAGCGCTGCGGTATACCAACGTTGCCAGCACCAGTACGTAAGCCACGGCTGCAATAGCGCTCTCGGTCGGGGTGAATATTCCCAGAACGATGCCCCCCACGATGATCACCGGGATCATGAGCGAAAGTGCCGCATGCATGAATGAAGAGAGCAGGCGCGCCACCGAAAAGCGCTCACCCACCGGATAACCGCGTCGGTGCGAAATAACCGCGACCATCACCATCAACATTGCCGCGATCAGCAGTCCAGGCACAATGCCTGCAATAAACAGCTGGCCAATAGAGGCCGATGCCACCACACCGTAAACCACCAGCGGGAGCGAGGGCGGAATAATGGGGCCCACGGTTGAGGATGCCCCGGTGATCCCCACAGCAAAATCAACGTCATAGCCCTTGTCACGCATCGCCTTTATTTCAACGGCACCCAGGCCGCCAGCGTCAGCAATGGCCGCGCCCGACATGCCGGCAAAGATTACCGAAGCGCCTACATTAACGTGGCCCAGGCCGCCGCGGGTCCAGCCGACTATTGAATCAGCGAAGCGAAAGATACGCTCGGTCACACCGCAAACATTCATCAGGTTACCAGCCAGAATAAAGAACGGCACCGCCAGTAGCGGGAAGCTATCCACCCCTCCCACCATGCGCTGAATCAGAATAATGTCCGGAATCTTGCCGGAGGCGAGCAGATAGACCAGCGACGACCCGGCCAGCGCGACCGCGACGGGGGCACCGATCAATAGCAGGCACGCCAGCGCTACAAACAGCAGAATGATCATTTCTCCTCCTTGCCACGCCAGTAGGCGATGCCCTGGCGGGCCATACGCAATGCCATTGCCGCACAGGCCACGGCAATCACGGTGTAAAGCCAACCTTTCGAGATCGGCAGCGTGCTCATGCTGGAATTCCATACCCGTTGGCCAACTTGCCAGGCAAGCCAGGCCACATAAACGAAGAACAGGGCGCTAATCAGATTATTGAATCCACGCAGCCAGCGTTTTGCCTTTGCAGGCACGATTAGCTCAAGAATCTCGACGTTAATATGAGCGCCTCGCGAGGCAGCGCCAGCCGCGCCGATAAACACCAGCAGCACCAGCAACATGCGGGCACCCTCTTCAGTCCAGCCGATCGAGTGGTTGAACACGTAGCGCGACAGGAACTGCGCAAAGACCACGCTTCCCAGCAGGATCATGACCCCAAGCGCTACATGGTCTTCGCAGACCCATTTCAGCGGTGGTGTCGCTGTCGTAGTATTGTGCGATAGCCCAGATTCACCTCCGGCCGCACTTTCGCGGCCGGGCTCTACCGACATCGCCGTCACCTCACCTTGACGAGTGTCTTTATCCCCTTGCATCACTCAATCGCCTCCAAGCGCTGGTATTGATCAGCCGTCCAACCTACGTCTTCACCCGTCAGGCTCGGCCTTACCGCTTCGGCAAACGCTTCACGATCTACCTCGTGTACCTGAGTTCCTTGCTCCTGGAACCAGGGCACAAGATCCTGCTCCTGCTGTTGGATATCCAGGCTCCCCTGTTCAGCAGCCTCCTGAAAGACGTCCCGGAAAAGCGCCTGATCCTCAGCAGAAAGCTGCGCCCAGGCATTGCCACTCATAATGATCGGCTGGCTGTCATAGATATGGCCGGTCAGCGAGATGTCCGACTGCACTTCTTCAAACTTCATCGCGCGAATGATCGGCAGCGGATTTTCCTGGCCATCCACTACGCCCTGCTGAAGCGCCAAATAGACCTCCGAGAAGGCAATCGGTGTAGGATTGGCGCCAACGGCTCTTGGGAACATCAGCAGCAGCGGCGCATCCGGCACGCGAATTTTCATGCCCTGCATGTCTTCGGGAGTAAGCACCGGCTTGTTGGCAGTCACATGGCGCTGGCCAAAATAGATCAAACCAAGTGGCACATGTCCCGTGCTCTCTTCGTAGCCCTGCGAAAGCTCTTTGAAGAGATCGCTTTTTGAATAGGCGATCCAGTGATCAAAGTCTCGGAAAACGAAAGGAGCACTGCCTAGTGCAATCGGTGGATAAGCGTTTCCAGCGAAAGCATTACCGGTATAGATGATGTCCAGCGTGCCTAAGCCGAGGCCTTCATTGAGCTCGACTTCATTACCTAGCTGGGAGGAAGGGAACACTTCAATGTGATGGCGGCCTTCACTACGTTTTTCAATTTCATCAGCCGCCCACTCGGCCCATTTGTGGTGACTGTGACTCGCTTCGTATACATGGCCAAAAACGAAATCATTCGCTTGAGTGAAAGGCGTTATAGATAGTGCTAAAAGCAGTGTTGTAAGTTGATGACGTGCACGCATTGTTGTCTCCTTATTTATGGCTTGAATCACCAACCTCAGTACACTCTGGCTAAACAAATTTATCAATTTGTTTATAATCAACTTTTAATAACACATGTAAATATATGTTTTTAAATAAAAACAGCCAAAGCAAGGAGTTTTCTAACGTGACAACAAAGACAAAAGTCGAAAAGACTAAAGACTTATATGAAGATATGCGCAACTGGATTCTTCGCGGTCAATATCTGCGTGGATCGCGCCTGCCAACAGAGGCCGAACTGGCAAGCCGCTATGAACTTAGCCGTAGCGCCACGCGACAAGTGATTGCGCAACTTAAAACCGAAGGTCTTGTCGCATCTCGACAAGGGTCAGGCCTTTTTGTTGTCGCCCGACCCACAACAGCGCTTGATGCGCCAAACTTTGTTAATAACTTCAGCGACCTTATTGCGCTGTTTGACTTCCGGTTGCTAATTGAAACGGAATCAGCGGCTCTGGCTGCCTCAAAGCGTAACGATAGTGATATTGAGCGCATTGAGGAAAAGAGCCGTATCTTAAAAAAAATCAATCAAAACGGTGGCCAAGGTACCCAGGAAGATTTCGACTTTCATGTACAGATAGCTAAAACGTCCGGCAATAAATTTTTACTTAGCTCGGTGCTAGCTCTGCAAACGGGGGTTATCTTCTCCGTCAAACTGGGGCAAAAAACGTCCGATCTTCCGCGAATATTGCAATCCAAGCAGGTCACAGAAGAACACAACGACATCATAGAAGCGATTCGCCAAGCTGATGAGGCAAAGGCACGAGCGGCAATGCAACGCCATATAGAGTCCTCACTCTCACGCATTCTGCATGGACAGCCGTGAGCAAGCGCAACTGGCTCTACCATTCCTGACGAAGAGAGCAACTCTCTACCCGCTATCTTCGCTTTGGGCAAGTTGCTTATCGTCAACTATGCTGTGAATTAACGCACATGATGTCGTTGCCTAGGCTGGTTTCGCGCATGGCGCTGCTGAGCCTTGGCAAACCAATTCGCTTGAACAGCATAAGGAGTTTGCCGTGAAAGCCTCCAGTGAACACACTTATCGTCGCGGACTGCATCCGCTTCACACTGTACTACTTGTTGGAACTCTTCCTCTCTTTGCTGGCGCTATGCTGTGCGATTACGCCTACTCAACGAGCTACCATATTCAATGGGCTACTTTTGCCTCCTGGCTAAACGTCGGTGGGCTTGTTTTTACAGGTTTAGCGTTTTTATGCTCGATTGTCGGCTTCTTTCGCGCCGCAGATCGCAACCTCGCACTTATGATTTATCCAGCGCTTCTACTGCTTACCTGGATACTTGCCTTGGTTAATGCATTGGCCCATGCCAGGGACGCCTGGGCCATGATGCCAGCAGGTTTTGCGCTTTCGATCGTCGTTGTGTTGCTGGCGGGCACGGCCACCTGGGTGGGCTTTTCTCGCCTTGGCACCGGGGGTAAGTCATGAAACTTACCAGCCTTTATGCTGCGCCCCTATCGGCTCTACTGTTGGCAGGTAGCGCCAACGCTCAAAATGCTCAACAATACGGGGCTAACCCCACACTGCCAGAACCCCAGCGCGGGCTCTTGCCCGACATGACAGTGCCTGAACCTGCAGAATGGGGTGACCAGCTACCCACCGTCCCTGATGGTTACGCTATTACTGCCATTGCTACCGACCTTAAAGTACCCCGCCAAACGCTGGTATTGCCAAACAGAGACATTTTGGTAGCTGAAGGTAGTGGCGGCAATGCACCGAGGCTGAAGCCAAAAGACTTTATTGCGGGTTATATAAAAAGCCAGGGCACCACCTCTGTTGAGAGCGGTAATCGCTTAACCCTTCTGCGCGATGAAAATGGCGATGGCAGTTACGAGCAGTCAGTGTTTGCCGAAAACCTCAACGCGCCCTATGGGCTGGCATTGGTTGATAACAATCTCTATGTAGCTAACCAGGATGCAGTTGTACGCTTTGATTACGAGGAGGGCCAAACCGAAGCCAACGGGCCGCCGGAGGAGATTAGCAAACTACCTTCTGAAATTAATCACCACTGGACGAAAGCGATGACCGCCAGCGCCAACGGTGACTTCTTGTACGTGGGTATTGGCTCCAACAGCAATATCACCGAACGTGGTATGGCTGCAGAAGTTAATCGGGCTGAGGTGTGGGAAATTGATACCGAAACGGGTATGCATCGGCCTTATGCCACCGGCCTGCGCAATCCTACAGCGCTCACCATTCAGCCCGATACAGACCAACTATGGGCAGTGGTCAACGAGCGGGATGAACTGGGGCCCGACCTGGTTCCTGACTACCTCACGACCGTACAGGAAGGTGGCTTTTATGGCTGGCCTTACAGCTACTGGGGACAGCATGTCGACCCACGCGTTCGCCCACAGAACCCTGACAAGGTGGAATCGGCGATAGCGCCCGATTACAGCCTGGGTTCGCACGTAGCGCCGTTAGGGCTCGCCTTTTCCATTCCTGAAATGGGCGACGAATTCGCGGAAGGCGTGTTTATCGGCGAGCACGGCAGTTGGAACCGCAATGACCCTGTGGGGTATAAAGTTGTTTTTGTGCCCTTCAGCAACGGTGAACCGGATGGCGAACCGATTGATTTTGTTACCGGGTTTCTGACCGATGACAGCCGAACACGCGGTCGCCCCGTAGGTGTCACCATCGATCCTGACGGCGCCCTTATCATCGCCGATGACCTGACGAACGCCGTTTGGCGCGTGACCTATGAAGGTAACGAGTAAAACGCTTTACCAGCAGCGTTAAGGAAGACGGCATTCGCTTAGGCCGCCTTTTCCATTTGAGCTAACAAGGACGTTATATGATCGAGTCATTCGAAGAGCTCGAAGCGATAAGAAAATCGTGTCATTCGATAGTCACCAAGAGTTCAAGCTTTTCTGCAGGCGCGGCGGCTATCCCCATTCCTGGCGTGGATATTGGCTCAGACGTCGCCATATTGATGCGACTAATTCCCAAAATTAACCAGAAATTTGGTTTAACGCCCGAACAGATTGAGAGCTTGGATACAGAGTCAAAGCTATTTGTGATGACGGCCATTTCCAATACCGGCAGCAAGATGGCAGGCAAATACATCACCAGAAAGCTTATCGTGGTATTGCTAAATAAGATGGCTGGCAAGGTAGCAGCAAAGGGTGTTGCTAAGTTCGTACCCTTCGTAGGCAGCGCCGTGGCAGGCAGCATTAGCTTCGCCGCCATGAAGTACATGGGCAACAGCCATATCGACGATTGCTATGAAATCACCTTGGCGGCACTGGAAAAAAGACGGCTAGAAACCGCAGCTGTGGTAGTACCCGCAACTGAACAAACGGTAAGTATCGCTGCCAATGGCCCTACAAAAGCCGAGTAGCGGACGATTGTGCTTTTCTCATGCAGTTCAGCTTTGAGCTAATGATATGCTCTAGCTGCTTTTTAATGGTTACGTAAGGAGAATTTAATGCCCGCTTATGTCGTTCTGACTCGAGAACACATTCACGACGCCAAGGAAATGGAGCGCTACGGCGAGAAAGCAAAAGCCGCTCGCGAAGGCCACGATCCGCAACCGCTCGCTTTTTATGGCGATTTTGAAGTGCTTGAAGGTAGCGCTATGGAAGGTGCGGTGATTCTGCGCTTTCCGGATATGGCTGCCGCCCGCGCCTGGTATCAAAGCCCCGCCTATCAGGAAGCCCGCAAGCATCGCTTCCAGGGCGCCGACTACCGCGTTTTTATCGTTGATGGCCTAACAGAAGCCTAAAGAACCTCACCTGCAAAGGCGATGGAACCCTCGCCTTTGCGGGGCCGATTTTCCCTATCCCAATCATGACGCAACGATTACCCCCGCGTTAGCGCTCAACTTTCTTTAAGCAGTACAAAATGCTCAATCAATCGAATCATCAGTGTTTTCTGATCGGGCAGACTTTCCGCCACTAATAACGCTAACGCGACTAGCGTGTTGTCATTAATAAGCTGCTCAACAGGGCGTGCCAGTAATGCGGCGTTGCGGCGCAGGTACCACAAAAACAGAAAAGAGCCACAGCGCTTATTTCCATCAGCTAGGGGATGGTTCTTGATAACAAAATAAAGCAGGTGCGCCGCTCGGGTAGCCACATTAGGGTAAAATAGCTCATCACCAAAACCTTGTTCGATGGTGGCGAGAGCTGATGTCAAACCATCACCCCGCACCTGTCCAAAAAGCTCGGTTGCTTCGCCTTTGCTAATGAGAGTTCGCTTCAACTCACTAATGGCTTTCAGTGCCTCTTCTAACCCTAGCGAATGCATATCAGGCTGCTTGATGTTTAACTCAGCTAATTGCTGTTCATCGTAGCCCTGCAGCAAACTCCAGGAGCGTGCGTAGTCGCTAATAACACGCGCCACGGCTTCGCCTTCGGTAGATACCAGCCCTTGATTGGTCAAGGTTCGGCTGAGCAGATTGACCGCCTGCTCAAACTCGATACCGCGCTCGGTTAGTCGGCGTTGGTTAAGGGTATAGCCTTGAACCAGATATTGTTTGAGTACATCGGTGGCCCACTTGCGAAACTGTACACCACGCTGAGATTTCACGCGGTAGCCAACTGAAATAATGACATCAAGATTGAAGTGATCAACCTGATAAGCTTTGCCATCTTCGGCAGTATGTGCAAATTTTGCACATACTGAATTTCGCTCCAGCTCTCCCTCGTTAAAAACGTTACGAATGTGCTTTGTAATAACCGAACGCTCGCGCCCAAACAGTTCACACATCTGCGCCTGACTCAACCACACGGAGTCCTGTTCCAACGCCACTTCCAGCTGCGCTTTGCCATCTTCGCTGGTGAATATCTGTATTTGCTGTTCATTCATCGATTGCGCCCCCGTTTTTATCCCGATCTACCTGTCGCTAAAGCGACTCTCTTAGTTAGCTAAGTATAAATCGCGACTTAAACTGTACACCCATACAGCAAAAATCCCAAAAAATGTTTGCTGTTAAACATCCACGAACGCTCTGGGGGATGGAAAACGCGATACCAAAACGCCCCGAACCAAGTCGGGGCGTTTTGCCGTTGCTTTACCTCTGGGGTATAGGTGGAATTACATCACCAGCGATAGCTCACTTTCGCGCTGATTTCGCGACCCGGATTATAGTAGTCGGCGGTGCTTGAACCGACCACGTGCTGCTCGTCGAGCAAGTTGCTGACGTTGACGGCTAGGTCGGCGTCTTTGGTGAGCTGGTAGCTGAAGGCTGCGTCAAAGAGTGTTGCCGCACTGCTCTTTGACGTATTGGCGACATCAAAGTAGTAGGAGCCAATGTAACGGGCGCCGAGGCCAACACTCATATCCTGGCTTGGCAAGGTATAGTAGCCCCACAGCGACGCCGTATGTTTGGGTGCTGCAGTGAACTCGTTACCCTCTCTGGCTGCGTTGCTGTCGCGCACCACCTCCGACTCCATATAGGAGTAACCACCGGCCACGCTAAGGCTATCGGTCAACTCAGCCTTGGCCTCCAGATCAAGACCCCGCACGCGGGATTCACCAACGGTTTCCCGCTCAATAACGCCATTGTCCTGTACAACCGAGATGGTAACGTCGTCCCTGGTTAGGTCATAGATGGCCGCCGAAAACAGCGCATTCGTACCAAAGGGAGAATATTTCGCACCAATTTCGTACTGCTCGCCCCGTTCAGGCTCAACGCCAATGGTGGGCGGTGCGACCGACTCCACCATGCTGACATAGGTAGAGATTTCGTCAGTGACGCGATAGGTCAGTGCACCGCGAAGTGAGGTCTCAGAGAAGTCATCGGAATCGGTAACGCCCGCCATGTTGGTGCTGGAGACATCCATTGAGTCGTTGCGCACACCCGCTGTCACAATGAATCGGTCATAGAAGGACAAATTCTGGGTCAGGAAAACCGACTCGGTGGTGAAGTCCTGCTTGTTGCTGCTATAGACATTGAGGCTACTCGGCGCACCGCTAAAGACGGGGTTTGCGATATCAATGGAGGTCGCATCCCCGTAAAACGAACTGTCTTCGGTTGAGGCATCGCGATACTCGACACCCACAAGTGTGCTGCTATCGACCTGATCAAAGCGGGCGTCGTATTGCAGGATAGCGTTGCCGATCAACTCCTGAGCTTCGTTGTCGGTACCAAAATAGTCGCGATCCACCACGCTGCCAACTCGCGCTGCAGAGTCAGTGATATAGACGTATCCGAAGTCGTCGGTCAGGTCGCTATAGCGCAGATTACCGCGCAGCGTCAGGCCGTTGTTGAAATCATGGGTGAGCTGCCCGGTGAGGCTGGTACGCTCAACATCGTGATAGTTGAAGCCAGGCTCGCCGAAGAAGTCGCTGCGGTCGTACTCCCGGTCGAGCGGATAACCACCGCTATTGGGGGTGTCATCACGCTTCAGGTAATCGAAGATAACGCTTGCTGAGGTGTACTCCGTCGGCTCCCAGGCCAAGCCACCCATCAAGAAACCATTATCGTCTTTGGAGTGATCGTATTCGCGGTCGCTGTCTCGGAGGGTGCCGGTAAAGCGGTAGGCCACTGTCTCGTCAGCGTTCAGCGTGTCCCCCACATCAACACCGGCCTCTTTGGCGTCGAATGAACCGTAGGAGAGATACCCCTCCCCAAAACGCTCAAAGCGTGGCCGTTTGCTCACGAAGTTGACCGAACCACCCGGATCCGCCGGACCAAACAGGGTGGAGTTGGCGCCGCGCAATACTTCAACGCGCTCGTAGGCGTAAGGCTCTTCGCGTACACCGCGCATTGAGCCTAGCGTCAGCCCGTCACGGTAGGTGGTCGCCTGGAATCCGCGGATTTTGAAATAGTCGTTACGGTCATCGGTGCCGTAATAATCAGTGAGCACGCCTGGCGTATATTGCAGCACTTCCTCGGTGGTAGAGGCGTTGCGCTGCTCAATCTCCTTCTCGGTGACGACCGACACGGAGGCAGGTGTATCAAGAATACTGGTGGCGACCTTACCGCCCACCCACAGCTCCTGAGCCACTATCGAATTGGCATCATCATCAGCGTAGGCCTGGGCGTTGACGATAATGGGGGCGAGGCGATATCCCTCGTTATCGTCACTGCCTTCGCCGGTCTCCTGGGCGTTCCCGAGCATGGGAATACTCACCAGCGTGGTGCCGCACAGAATGGCGGTAGTGGTCTGCTGCCACCGTAACCGGCTTGCGCCGCGCCGGACTGTACTACTGCTATCAGTCATGTTGAAGATCCCTTGAAATGGATAAACCTGCCTTGCTCGCCTTGTGGTTTTCTTTTGAAAGGCCGTGAGAGTATCCGAAGCTAGCATCCCCGAGTCAAGAGTGATAATGTCAATCACAATCATTTAGTTGAACTTTTGATAATAATTATAATACACCGTGGCGACATGCATCACCCGGACTACCGGTCATATATCTAGACGCTGCGTTCTTATCACGCGGTGAGGATTATTCGTTATTTACGTCTTAAGCTTTTGGAGAAGGCTATGGCCCTGTTCCATAGAAGTCTGAGCGCTTACGTGGCGCTTATCGCTGCGTGCAGCCTCGGCGCTTTGCCCGTTGGCGCGCAGCAATATCCCCTTGAAATCGAAAATGCCTTAGGCACCACGGTGCTTTCCAAGAAGCCCGAGCGGGTAGCGACCGTGGCCTGGGCCAACCACGAAGTGCCGCTGGCGCTTGGCGTTTTGCCGGTCGGCTTTGCCGCTGCCAACTTTGGCGACGACAACGGTAACGGGCTACTGCCCTGGGTAGAAACCCGGCTTGAAGAGCTGAATGCCACACCCCCTGCCCTGTTCGATGAAGGCGACGGAATCGATTTTGAAGCCGTGGCCGCTAGCCAACCGGATGTGATTCTGGCGGCCTATTCAGGGCTCAGCCAGTCGGACTACGCCACTTTGAGCCAGATCGCCCCGGTGGTCGCTTACCCTGAAGGCCCCTGGGCAACCGACTGGCGGGATATGATCCAGTTGAACAGCCAAGGGATGGGCATGGCCGAGGAAGGCCAGGCGCTAATCGAGCAGCTTGAGGCACAGATTGCCGATACCGCCGCCAACCACCCTGACCTTGCGGGCAAGACGGCCATGTTCGTGACCCACCTTGACCCCACCAACCTCGGGCGCATTTCGTTCTACACCGACAACGACGCGCGGGTGCGGTTTTTCCATGACCTGGGGCTGGCCTCGCCTGAAGTCGTCAAGCAGAACTCCACTCCCGGTAAATTCGCTGGCGAAATCAGCTCTGAATTGATCGACGAGCTCAACGATGTGGATATTCTCGTCACCTACGGCGGTCAGCCGCTGATCGAGCAGCTCAACGCCCACCCGCTTACCTCCCGCCTGCCGGTGGTAGAAAAAGGCGCCATTGTCACCCTCGGCAATACGCCGCTGGGCACGGCGGCCAACCCTACCCCCATGTCGATCTCATGGTTACTGGACGATTATGCAGACCTGCTCTCAGAAGCCGCGCGCAAGTCACAACGGTAGCGGTCCGGCGTCTGGCTCAAGCGTTAATCGCTCTGTCGCTCTTCGTATCAAACGCAACGCTGCCCGTCGGTTGTCTGGCGGCGCAGCGCTGCTTGTTCTGCTCGGCCTTGCCGCCATGCTCTCTGTGGCGTTTGGCGCCCGTGAAGTAGGCTGGCCGGAAATCGCCGCCGCGCTGAGCGGCCAGGTAGAAACCGTTGGCGACGCTGCCGTAGCCAGCCGCCTGCCGCGCACGCTACTTGCCATGCTGGCCGGAGCCGCCCTGGGGGTTTCCGGTGGCGTCATGCAGGGCCTGACCCGCAACCCGCTGGCCGACCCTGGCCTTCTGGGCGTTAACGCCGGGGCGGCGCTGGCGGTGGTGATTGGCATTGCCTGGTTCGGTATTGACGAGACGACCAGCTACATCTGGACAGCCATTGCAGGCGCCGCTATCTCGGCCTGTGCGGTTTACGCGATAGCCAGCCTCGGCCAAGGGGGCGCTACGCCGCTGCGGCTGGCGCTGGCAGGGGCGGCCATTACCGCCGCGCTTAGCTCGCTTGCTACTGCCGTGGTACTGCCACGGGGTGATATCGGCGGGCTGGTGCAATCCTGGTTGGTGGGCGGTGTGGGTGGCGCGACCTATGAGCAGCTTCTTCCAGTGCTGCCCTTTCTGGTGACGGGGTTTGTCATCACCCTGCTCGCCGCGCGCAAACTCAATATGTTGGCATTGGGGGACGACACCGCCGCCGGGCTGGGTGAAAAGGTGGCCGTGGCCAGGGCCATGTCGGCAGTGGGCGCGGTACTGCTGTGCGGCCCGATTACGGCGGTGTGCGGCCCGATTGGCTTTGTGGGGCTGGTCGTACCCCACGCCTGCCGCCTGCTAGCGGGCGGCGATTATCGCTGGCTGCTACCCTTCTCTGCCCTGGGTGGCGCCGTACTGCTGACGTTGTCAGACGTGGCCGGGAGGCTAATCGCCCATCCTTCAGAGCTGGACGTGGGCATCGTGACCGCCTTTATCGGTGCGCCGGTGTTTATCTGGATTGTGCGCAACCGCAAGGTAGGCTCACTATGAACCAGCCGCCCCTCAGCGCGATCAGCCATTTCCGACAGATTAGAAAGACAAACGCTAAGCACCGCGCTCGCATGATTGCATTGCTTAGCGCTAGCCTAATCGCAGGCGTGCTGTTAACCCTGATGGTGGGGCAGTCCTTCACGCCGTTAACCACGGTGCTACGCATACTTGGCGGTGCGGAAGTGCCTGGGGCTGGTTTCACCGTGCGCGAACTGCGCCTGCCCAGGGCCGTCGTTTCAGTGCTGGTAGGCGCCTGTTTTGGCCTGGGCGGCATCGCCTTTCAGACCCTGCTGCGCAACCCACTGGCAAGCCCGGATATCATCGGCATCAGCACCGGTGCCAGCACCGGGGCGGTATTTGCCATCGTGGTGCTCTCGCTAAGCGGCCCGGCGGTTTCTATGGTGGCAATTGCTGCCGGGCTGGGCGTGGCGCTGTTGATCTACACGCTCTCCTGGCGTCAGGGCGTGACCGGCGGGCGACTGATTCTGATCGGCATTGGCCTGGCCGCAATGCTGCAAAGTATTACCGCCTATCTTTTAATGCGCGCGCCCAGCTGGACGCTACAAGAAGCCCTGCGCTGGCTCACCGGCAGTGTCAACGGCGCTCAGTTGGATCAAGCGCTGCCGCTGTTGGTCGCCCTGCTCCTGTTCGGCGGGCTGCTATTGAGCCGCCACCGAGACCTTGAAACCCTAAGCATGGGTGACGACCTTGCCGCCGGGCTGGGGGTTCGCCTGGCTATTACGCGGGTTGTCGTGGTCATTACCGCGGTGGCACTGGTGGCGTTTGCCACCGCCGTTTCCGGCCCGGTGGCCTTTGTGGCGTTCCTTTCCGGCCCGATTGCGGCCCGCCTAATGGGCCGCAACGGCTCGCTGCTCATTCCCGCCGCGTTGGTGGGCGCCCTGCTGGTGCTGCTAGGCGATTATGCGGGGCAGTTTCTGCTCCCCGCCCGCTACCCAGTCGGCATCGTGACCGGCGTATTAGGCGCGCCCTATCTCGTTTATCTGATACTTCGCGACAACAAAACCCGAGGCACTCTATGAGCGCTTGCTCACTACTCGCCCAGGGCCTGGTGGCAGGCTATGGGGAACGCACCATTCTGGATGACGTTAACCTGACTGTGCCTGACGGCCAGACCACCGCCATTGTGGGTGCCAACGCCTGTGGAAAATCGACCCTTTTGCGCGTGCTTTCACGGCTACTGACGCCCGCGCAGGGCAGCGTGCTGCTGGAGGGTAACGCCATTCACCAGCTACCCACCCGCCGCCTGGCACAACAACTTGGGTTTCTGCCGCAATCGCCCATCGCCCCGGAAGGCATTAGCGTGCTCGAGCTGGTCAGCCGGGGCCGCCACCCGCACCAGGGGCTTTTCAAACGCTGGAGCGCGGCAGATGAAGTAGCCGTCGCCGACGCCCTGGCCGCCACCCACCTGAGCGAGCTGGCCGAACGCCACGTGGACGAGCTTTCCGGCGGGCAGCGCCAGCGGGTGTGGATCGCCATGGCGCTGGCCCAGCAAACCAAAGTGCTGCTTCTGGATGAGCCCACCACCTTTTTGGATATCAACCACCAGATCGATGTGCTCGACCTTCTCACTGACCTAAACCGGCAGCGCGGCACCACCATCGTGATGGTGCTCCACGAACTCAACCTGGCCGCCCGCTACGCCGACCAACTGGTCGCCATGGCTAACGGCAAGGTTTACGCGGCAGGCCCGCCAGAGGAGATTCTGACCGAACAGATGGTGCGTGAGGTATTTGGCCTGGAAAGCCGGGTTATCGAAGACCCCGTCACCGGCAAACCGATGATGATACCGCTTGGGCGGCATGGGGCGTGTTAAGCGGGTAAAAGAGGCCGCTCAATGGCACGCCCAACCTGTAGTACCTTGGCGTCATCAAATGCTTTTCCCATGATTTGGACGCCTATCGGTAGCCCTTGATGATCCTTACCGAACGGCACGGTCAGCGCGGGCAGCCCGGTCACATTGGCGGGTGCACATAAGCGCACATACGCCTCGGCAACACTCTCTTGACTGCCATCCTTCCAGGTAAACGTATCCTGCTCTATAAGCGCTGCTGTCTGGGGCACGGTTGGCGCCAGTAGAATGTCGATCTCTGAAAAAAGGGAACCCCAGCGCTGTGCGATCAGGTGTCGGGCACGCTGTGCCTTCAAATAGTCTCCGGCAGGAAGCAGTTGTCCGGCTTCGAGCAAAGTACGTACATCATCACCGTATAGCGATGCCGATTGGCGTATGTCCTTGGCGTGTACAGATGCCGCCTCAGCCACCATCAGGCCCCACTGGGTCGGAATGAGGTAGTCGGCCAGCGGAATATCCACCTCCACCAGCACAGCTCCCTGCTGTTCCAGATGCGCTGCCGCACGCCTAACAGCCGCGGCGACTGGCTCCGCAACGTGGTCAAAGTAATAGTTGCGCGGGATACCAACACGCAGCCCTTGCACACCCGACTCTGCGTTGATACCGAAAGAGGCAGACGGAGTACGGCTAGCGGGGTCGCGCGCATCAAAGCCCATCACTGCCTGCAATAACAGGCCAACATCCTCTACCGTGCGTGCCATAGGGCCCGCATGATCGAGTGACCAGGCCAGGGGCGCAGTGCCGTGGCGGGAGACCAAGCCATACGTTGGCTTGAACCCGACTAACCCGCAAAGTGCTGCGGGTACTCGAATCGAGCCACCGGTGTCTGTTCCCATGGCCGCCCAGGCACCGCCATAGGCAACCGCTGCTGCAGAACCCCCACTCGAGCCCCCCGACGTGCGCTGGGGATCACGCGGATTGCGCGTTTGAGGTGTGGTCAGGCCGAAAGCGAACTCATGCAAATGGGTCTTGCCCAGGAGTATGGCGCCGCCACGCAGCAAGGCATCCGTTACCGCGCTGTTGGCCTCTGCCCGATGCCCGTCCCGAACACGGGAGCTGGCAGTGGTGGGTTGGTCAGCAACATCGAACAGGTCTTTCAGCGCGATAGGAATGCCATGCAGCGGCCCACGGTAACGGCCATGTTGAATGTCTCGCTCGGCCTCAAGTGCCTGCTCACGGGCGGCTTCTACCCATACAGATACAAAAGCGTTGATCTCTGGCTCTCGCGCACCAATACGCTCCACGGCCGCATCCACCAACTCTACTGGCGACAGTTCGCGTGCCGCGATGGCGGCACTGGCTTGGGCCAGTGTCAGGTTTAATGGGTTTAGCATGGGTTGTTCTCCTGACTGGCATCAAAGGCAAATGAAGGAGGGTATGATTCATCAATAGGTAATTCGTCGAGCCGGGTAATTACCGTGTGTATGTGATGCAGTACGCCAGCAATCAGTGGCGCACGTTCAGAGGCCAGGGGCAGCCCCAAACTGGTAGCCAGAGCCTGGGTTTCCTCGGCGGACATAGGGGTGGTATTTTGAACAGTCATGCTTGATTTCCTTTCTTCATTGAGGTGCGCGCTTGCATAAGCAGCAGGGTAATGGCCAGCAAGGCCAGTGCTGTGACCACCGCACCATAGACATTGACCGCGGCCAGCAAACCGGCCTTCTGGGCCAAGTAGCCGACAGCCATCGTAGGCACACTGTGGGCCAGATAACTTTCGATATAAAACACGCCCATCAGCGCGGCACGTTCATGGGGCTCGGCCAACGGAAGGACACTGCGCACAGCCCCAAGAAAGCTCGCGCCAAACCCAAACCCCGCAATGACCGACCCGACCAACAGCAAGACAGCGTATCCCTGGTTAGCCCCGATCAGAATGACGACCAGCCCTACGACCAAGGCAAGTTCGCCAGACAAGAGGGTTGTAAAAGAACTCAGCTTGCGAGCCGCCAGAACCGCTGTGGCGCCAGTGAGCGTTAGCGCTGCGACGACAAGACCACCAAGCCATGGCGTGTTCACATGCGTAACGTCAACGATCAGCGATGGCATAAGCGATAGATAAAAGCCACCCAGCATCCACACTGCCATGTTCGCAGGGGTGACAGATAACAACGTCTTGCGCGCTTGCAACGGCACGGCAATACGTGGTTTCAGGCTTGCCCAGGCACCCGGGCGAGATGTCGCCGTCTCCGGCGCCAGCCAAATCAAGGCCAACATCACCAGAAAAACAGCCAGCAGCAACACGTACACCACGTGCAGCGGATCAGGCGCCAACACGACCAAAGAGGTACTGCCTAGCGCGCCGGCTGCCATACCAAGCAGCGGTGAGATGCTGTTGATCACGGCCCCCCGCTCCCGACTAAAATCGAGTATCGCCGCTCCGACTGCCGCAGTGGCCATACCAGTGGCAAAGCCTTGCAGAGCGCGCGCAGCAATCAGCCAACCCGGCCCGGCAGCACCTAAAAAGCCCACCATAGCGATGATCTGTAGCAACAAAGCCAGGGCAATAACCGGACGTCGGCCAATATGATCTGACAGCCTCCCCGCCACCAGCAGTGCCAGAAGCAGAGCCAGCGCGTAAGTGGCAAAAACCACGGTCAGCAGTGTTGCGCTAAAGCTCCATTGCTGCTGATAAAGTTGGTACAGCGGGGTAGGCGCACTCGATGCTGCCAAAAAGGCAATCATTATCGCTGCGTGCAGGAAAACAGCACTGGAGGAAGACAGTCTCCAGCTCGAAGAACGGCGGGCGGTATCAGAAACGTTGATGGACATGACCCCTCTCAAAAGGCAAAATATTAGCTTTAAGGATCATAAGCCCAACAAATCACTAAAGCAAATATTTTGCTTTAGTGATTTATTCCACCGTACCGGCGAAAACGTACCGATGAATAAGCACAGAAGGAACACATGACCAACAAACCCACTCCCCGTCCAGGGGGCCGCAGCGCTCGTATTCAGGCTGCCGTTCATCAGGCCGTTCAAGAGCTGCAAAAAGAACAAGGGCGAGCCGGGCTTACGGTGCCCGCTATCGCCGCACGTGCAGAAGTCACCCCCTCTACGATCTACCGTCGCTGGGGTGATCTTGCCCAGTTACTGGCCGACGTTGCCGTCGAGCAACTACAGCCGGAACAGCCGCCAGCCGATACAGGGAGTTTGCGTAGCGACTTGTTAGCTTGGCTTGTTGAGTACTTCGAAGAAATGTCATCAGCCCCAGGACGGGCGATGCTCCGCGATGTTCTAGGTACAGAAGGCCACGCCTGCGCGGGGAAATGTGATGGCTTCTTGCGTCAGCAGATCGAAGTCATAAACGAACGCGCCCTCGCCAGAGGCGAGCAGCCGATTGAAACAGGCCTAGTCATCCGAATAGTGGTGGCGCCTCTGATGTACCGCATCTTGTTTGCCAACGAAACGCCGACTGCGCAGGCCATAGAAGCACTTTTTGAACAGTTAGTAAGCTCAGCAGATGCTTGATAAAAAAGCCCCGTGTTTTGGATAACACGAGGCTTTTAGCAAGAGCGCGCCGCCTGACCTAGGGTGCTTCGACAGCGGCACGCCCTTTGATGATAGAGCGGGCAAGCATCAGATACGCCACCGATCCACAGGCGGCCATGGCCAGAATGATCGCTTCAAGCGTATGCGGCAACATGGCGGACAATGCGCTCAGCAGCCCGGCGACACCGAACTGTGCTGCGCCTAGAAGCGCTGCGGCCGTCCCGCCACTGGTGGGAAAGAACTCCAAAAAGCACGCTTGAATATTCGGCGAGATCGCCCCTATCGAGCCGATGGTCAGCATCATGGCGGGCAGGAAAGCGTATAGAGGCCACTCCATAAAGGCAGCCATCACCAGCAATAGTATACCGACTGCCTGACAGCCCGTTGCCAACTGTAGGATACGCAGTGAAGGTAGTCGGGAAAGCAACACTCGATTAAGAATGTTGAAGATAAGCATCGCGACGATATTCGCCGCAAACAACATCGAAAAGCTTGAAGGCGACTGGCCGAAATGCCCCTGATAGATAAATGACGCATAGGTGATGAACATCATCAGGGTAGAAAAAGAGGCAGCCTGCCAAACGATGAACGGCAAGGCCGGTTTTGTCGACAGTACCAGCTTGTAACGCGCCAGCAGGCTCATCTTAGGGCTTTTCGCGCGGGATACCTTGCCCGTGCCGGTAAAGATCACCCGCACCAGCAACGGCACCAGCAGCACCGCGTATACCGCCAAGGCGAAAAAGATATAGTGCCAGGAACCCAGCGCCAGAATCGCGCTGCCTACGCTCGGAGCGATTCCAGGTGCCAGCACCATGATAAAGCCCATCATCGAGAACAGTTTCGCGGCGTCGCGGCCCGCCACCCGGTCGCGCACCAGCGCCGGCACAGATACCAGGGTAAAACCGGCGCCAAGAGCCTGAACTGCCCGCCCGCCGAGCAGGGTGTTCAAAGAATCCGCCATACCAATGACGATGCTCGAGAGCGCAAAAATCGCCAGCCCGCTCATCAGCACCCGCTGGCGCCCGTAGCGGTCTGAAAGCGCACCGCCGATTAACTGGCCAAACGCCAACGCGAGTACATACACTGAAACGCTCAACGATACCGCCTGCTGAGAAATCCCCAGCGATTCACCGATGACCGGAAAGGCCGGCAGGTACGTATCCATGGAAAACGGGCCCAGCATCATGGTCATTGCCAGGCTCAGCACCACAATGAAGGGCGTTTTAGATTGGGTCATAGAAGCTCGCGGTAAAAGGGCGTAATGATGGACAACACCCACGATATGATACCGACTGATGCCATCAAGGCAATCGAATAGAAAATGAGGGGGTGGGCTGCGGGGCGGTAATCGACTAAACACCTAGCCAGTTTGTTATCGGTTTGCTCGGCCATGCATTAAAAACTATTCTTAAAAACATGCTTAAAACCAAGCTTAAAAAACCATGCTGACAGCACACCCCCAACGAGGAATGAGGAGGCAAGGATGTCTATGCCCCAGCCAGAACGACTTCATCTCGACAGCGATGCAGCGACCGGCTACCCCAACTCCCCTCTACCAGTGCTGGTTTATCGCCAGGTTCTCGATATCAGCAATGCAGAGGAGCGGGCTGATGCCTTTGAAAGCATGTTCAAACGCCACGGCTGGCCGCCTGCGTGGCGCTACCACCTGTATGACTTTGACCACTTTCACTCCACCGCCCATGAAGCACTGGGTATCTTTCGCGGGCGGGCACGGGCGCGGCTGGGTGGCCCTAACGGCCAGGAGCTGATGCTTTACCAAGGCGATGTACTGGTGCTGCCAGCAGGAGTTGGGCATGCCAGCCTGGAGGCGGATGATGATTTCTGCATGGTAGGCGCCTACCCACCCGACCAAAAGCCGGAAATAGAGCGCGGCGACCCCGCACAGCTTGCGGCAGCAAAAGCCCGAGTCGCTGCCGTTGCCTTACCCGAGGATTCCCCGGCAGGAGGTTCACTAGCGGAGCTGTGGCGGGAAGGCTCTTAGCAGGTGGAAGGCAATTGGCAAGCTCGACGATTAATTAGCTTTTCGACGAACCGGAGCAGTTTTTAACTATTTATGCATAATCTGACGCTTCACCTGAGGCGTTTTAACAATGTAAGTAATATCTTGGGGAAACGGCCAATGTAATGTGTGAAACATCATTAAATAGGTCGTCGGAAAAAGAGTACTCTATAGCACCATATATTGCTAACATGGCTTATTCTCTGCATTTATACTATTTTTTTCTACATAAAATCGTGGTTTCTCAGCCAATACAGCAGCCTTTTTCAATAAATCAAAACCAGCACTAAAGGGAGCTCATGGAACTCAGACACTTAAGGTACTACATTGTCGTCGCCGAACAACTTCACTTCGGGCGCGCGGCTAAATTACTTAATATATCGCAACCACCCCTAAGTAATCAGATAAAAAACCTTGAAGAAGAAATCGGCGTTCAGCTTCTTATTAGGAATAACAAGGAAGTCCGCATCACGCCAGCGGGTCAGCATTTTCTCGAAGCGGCAAGAAAGTGCATTGCGACGCTGGATAAGGAAATAGCCTTTACTCAAAGAATAGCACAAGGCAAGGAGGGATCTATTTCAATCGGATTTAGCGGTACTATGTCGTTTCACTTGATTCCATCTATCGTTAAAGACTTTAAAAGAAGCCATCCAGGTATCGACATACGTTTGCAACAACTTACCACTCACAATCAGATTGTCGGCTTGATACATGGGACAATTGATGTCGGATTTCTTGTCTCTCCTGTCTCAGACAAACGAATAGACAATATCACGATACTAGAAGAGCACTTCGTTGCCTGTCTTCCTAAAAGCCATTCACTAGCGACCACTAACCAGGTGGTCGACGTAAGTAAACTCAGTAATGAAAACTGGGTGATGACACCCCGAGAAGCAGGGCACGGTTACTATGATGCGATAATGGCTCTGTGTAAAGAACATGGCTTCAAGCCCAATGTCATTCAGACAGCTCAGGAACAGCAAACACTGGTGGCACTCGTGGCCGCCGAAATGGGCGTTACGCTACTTCCCCACTCGGCCACCTACATAAAAAATGACCATGTAGTGTACAAGTCGATTAATTCAGATGTGCAAAAGGTCAGCTCGATGGCGTGGAATTCCAATTTATTGACTGATACGGCACGTTTCTTTATTCAGTATATTGAATCGAAGATAAATGAAGGCACGATCGAAAAGCCGATCGTGCCTAAAACTTATCTGCTTTCTTAAAAAGGGCCTAGGTTGATGGCCACCGCAATGCTTAGCGCCGCAGCCCCAATGGCTATCCAGATTAATAGCAAAGGGATCACGAACTTAAGCCATTTAAGCCATGGAACCCCACCGATCGCAATACTGGCCATTAAAATTCCCGACGTAGGGGTAATAATGTTAGTAAAACCATCACCAAAGTTATAAGCCAGCACGGCAACTTGCCGGGTCAAACCGATAGTGTCTGCTAATGGCGCCATCACGGGGACAACAATCGCCGCCTGACCGCTGGCAGAACTAATGATGATATTGAACGCCAGATTGAACCCGTACATACCTAGTGCCGCCAACACATTAGGTAATGGCTGAAGTACCATCGCAATCGAGTTAACAATGGTGTCCAGAACGTAAGCGTTTTCGAGCACGACCACAATTGCCCTGGCAAGGCCCACAATTAATGCTGCGTACAGCATTCCTTGCGCACCTCTGATGAACAGATTCACATACTGGTTTGCGGGTACCTTTTCAATCGCCGCCGTTCCCAGGCTTATTACCAAGAACAGCGCGGCCATTTCATGCAACCCCCATCCTAAGTTAAAAACGCCCACTACGTAGCCAATCATACAGGTCGAAAAGTATTCCAATATCACCTTATGTTTCCGAGTAAACTCGGCGGGGATTGTGTTAGCGTTTTCAACCTCTGTGGGGAAAGGTGTAGCGCCCAGCACAGATTTACTTTGATCTTTTGAAACTTTGGAAATGTAATGACAAAGATAGGCGATCGTCGACGCTAAAATGCAGAGGTAGACGGCAAAACGAAACCATAGGCCGCTGAAAATGGGGAGCCCCGCGATCTCTTGACCAAACCCGGTGGTAATCGGATCCAAACCGCCAATCGTGTAGCCTGCATATGCTCCCAGGTAAATAATCGCCACGCCTGCTACCGCATCTAGCTTAAAGGCTCTGGCGATAATGATGCCGATGGGGATAAATGCAATAACAGCCGTTTGTAACGCGCCAATAAACCCCGCTGCCGAAAAAGCGATAGACACCGCCACTATCAACGCATATTTTTTATCCTGCGTTTTCTTGATCAGCTTCATAATGCCAGCCTGAATGGCTCCTGTGTGATCCAGGATGGCGAACGAGCCGCCAATGGTCAGCACAAGAAAGATAATGCTGGCAGAATCGATCAAACCAGACTGTATCGAAAGAAAAAAATCATAGAGCGTGGTGGGACTTGCAGGCAACGCTTCATAGCTACCTGGCACCACCATAGCAGTGCCACTTTCTGTTGTACGCTCAAAGCTGCCTGCTGGAATGAACCACGTCGCTATTGATGCAATCATTAGCATCGCGAACAGGATGACATAGGAGTCAGGTATATTTTTCTTCTTTTTAACAGCTGAGGCATTCGGGTCTATTTTTTTCATTTTTACCTCTCTAAAACTTATAAGGGCAAGGTCAAAGGCCTCACCCTATTGTGAATTAACCAATGATTAGCGACTCGAAGTCTCTGGGAAAGTAAGTGATCATATCCATACCCTTTTCCGTTACCACGATAGTGTCGGAGTGTCGGAAAGCGCCCAGGCCATCGACATACAGCCCCGGCTCAACGGAAAAGACCATGCCTGGTTCAAGCAGAGTGTGATCTCCCAGGTCGAAAAATGGGGCCTCGTGGTTTAAAAGTCCCATGTTATGGCCGGTATGATGTTTAACGTATTGCGTTAAGCCATTATCCTTAAAGTATCGTTGCACCTCTTCCTCTACTTTAGAAGCGGGAATACCTGGTTTAATAGTTCTAAAAGCTACTTCCTGCGCTTCATACATATGATTGAAGAATATTTCCTGTTCTTTTGTTGCTTCTTCAATAAACATGGTACGTTCTAGCTCGCTCTTGTAGCCCCAAACATCGCAGGCCGCCTGCGAGACAACATTGAACCCTTTCTTGAACATGGCGTTCTGGTTTTGCGAATGAGGGAAAGCCGAATGCGGGCCAATCTGACCGCGATAGAATGCATGCGCTGGCGATCCATAGGAACGATAACCTGCGCCCAGGGTTTCGAACATCGCCTTGGTCGCTTCCTGGGTAGCGCGGCTTTCCGCCTCCATTTCACGGCCACCCGCATGGGTATACTTAGTCAGCAGGTTGTGCGCCAAATTACCCCATCGGGCAGACTCTTTAATCAGCTCTATTTCCGTCGATGATTTAATATAACGCTGCTCTTCAACGAGCCCTTTGATAAGCACCTTATCGGCAAAAGTGATCAGTGAAGTAATTGCCGGCCCCGCATAGCCCTTTGCTGACCCATACCCCTCGGCATCAATGCCAACACTTAAAGAACCAAAGTTCTTATCCTGAAGTACCTTTTTGAGATACTCCATCGGATGAGTAATGCCAGGGTATTCAGGGTAATCGTAAGAAGTACTTATAACGGCGTATTCTTGTGCATGCTCTACCTCCATGCGGGGCACAAATAAACTGAAAAAGCCCTGTGCATCCACAATAAGAGCAATCGGCCTTTCTGAAGGGCGGAAGTTAAATCCTGTAAGATAGAAGATATCGGTAACACTAAAAAGCAACGCTGCGTCGCAGTGCTTATTTTTAAGATTAGTTAAAAAAATTTCTTGCCTTGCTTTAATTTCTGAAACAGAAATTTTCAAAATCATGTTGCTAGCTCCTGAGTTAACCACCTCAGGAAGCTACCAGTGCCCTCACGTGAGGGTAAAATACTATATAAATGTCATTCGATATCTTATAAATATCATTAATGGAGAACCAAACCGCTCAACTTGAGCGGTTTGGTTGTTTATTTCCAATGTATTGCATACTAACCGAGCGTATTCTTACGCTTGATTAGAAAGGCCCGTAGTTAATCAACACAGCGGTAACTACAAAGGCGATGCCCACTAGCGTCCAGAGGCATACCAACGGAAACGCGAAACGTACCCAGTTACTCCATGGCACTCCGCCCACGGCAAGCACAGACATCAACACCCCCGATGTCGGCGTAATAATATTGGTGATCCCATCACCAAGCTTGAATGCAATCACCGCCGTTTGCCGAGTGATATCAAGCATATCCGCAAGCGGCGTCAAAATCGGCATCACTACAGCTGCCTGACCGCTCCCAGAAGGCACCAGAAAGTTGAAAAAGAGGTTGAATACAAAGACAGCAAGCGCACCCAACATGGATGGAAGCGTACTTAAGGGCACAAAAATTGAATTCACGACCGTATCAAGAATCATCCCCTCGGCCATTAGCACCGTAATGCCTTTGGCAATGCCAATAATAAAGGCACCATACAGCATACCTTTGGCCCCTTTCATGAACATCTGCACAAACTCGTTGGGCGAGAAGCGAGCGAGAGCTGCGCTGCCTATCCCATTGATCATGAAAATGGCAGAGAGCTCATTAACGCCCCACCCCAACCCTAAAGAGCCATAAATAAACACCGCTAAACAGGCAACAAAGAAGCTTAAAATGACCAGATGCCGACGCGTAAACGTTAAGTTCTCATCATCTGATCCAATGGCTTCAGTGCTAAAGGGCTGACTCCCCATTAGACTTCGGCCGGGATCGTCGCTAATGCGTTTGATATACCAACACACATAAGCAATTGTCACTGCCAGTAGCACGAAAAATAGCGCCACCCTAAGCGGCGCGCCAGAAAATAGTGGCAGCCCTGCTATAGATTGCGCGATACCCAGCGTAATAGGATCGAAAACAGCCGCCGCTGAGCCCGAAAAATAGCCCAGATAGACAATGGCGATCCCCGCGATCGCATCTAACTTAAGCGCTCGTGCCAACACGATACCCAGCGGAATAAAGGCAATAACGGCATTCGACCCAACGCCAATGGCAGATACCACGCCAAATACAAAAGACACCACAATCGCGAGCAGATATTTACGCCCCCGGGCTTTATCAACCAGGCTTTTGATACCCGCATTGATCGCACCGGTGGACTCCACCACAGCAATCGCACCGCCCATTACCAGAACTAAAGCAATTAGGTTTGCTGAGCTGATAAAACCGTTCTGAATCGAAAGAAAAATGTCGAAAAAATTAAGGCCACTAGACTCCACCAGATGAAAACTGCCAGGAATAACCGTCGGCCGCCCCTCTGTGGTTCGCTCAAACTGGCCCGAGGGAATAAAGAAACTCAATAGCCAAGCCACCAGTAATAACCCAAACAGAATCACAAAGGCATCGGGCATGGCCATTCTTTGTATTGATCTAGTTTTCACGTTGAAATTTCCTGAATATTTTTTCATATAGTTATTTATTTAACGCACTGACAAACGGCTGAATGGCGTATCAGACCTGCCGTATCAACGCCGCCAGGATCGCCGCACGCGGTACAATTGAGGCTATTTCAATGTGCTCATATTCCGCATGGGGGGCAGCGCCAGTTGCACCCAGCCCATCAAGGGTGGGAATACCTTTGGCTGCAGCGAAATTGCCGTCGCTTCCTCCACCTACCGAGGCTTCCGTAAGCTCAATGCCGAATGCACCGGCAGCGTGCTGGGCAAGTTCAAACAGACGAGCCGTAGCATGTGTTCGCTCCATCGGCGGGCGCGTCATGTCACCGCTAACGGTTAGCGTTACGCTGGGATGAAATGGGGTACTTTGATAAATGGCATTGTAGAGCCGCCCGGCTTCTTCCAGCGTCGTTACCCGAACATCAATACCTAACTCAGCTTCCTCCGGCACGACATTAAGTGGGCCACCGCCACGTACCATCCCAACATTCACTGTGGTTCCCAGGCCGGGGTCGGCCAGACTATGTAAGTACTGAATCTGGTGGGACAACTCCTCAATCGCACTCACCCCTTCTTCAGGGTTATTGCCCGCATGAGCTGCTTTACCCGTTATATGCATGTAAAAGCGTCCAGAGCCTTTACGTGCCGTTTTCAAAGCGCTGCCATTAGCCGTGGCAGGTTCAACAACCAGCACCACATCGCTCGCAACCGACTCCTCCTCAATTCGTTGTCGCGAAGTAGGGCTACCTAACTCCTCATCACTGGTACATAGAAAACGAATACGGGCATTGGGAAGCGCATCGAGTTCAACGAGTGCTTTGACAGCCCAAATGGCTTGAACAATACCTGCTTTCATATCCAAAATGCCGGGACCGTAAAACTTGTCCGTCTCACGGCGGATAGCGAGCCGGCCGATATCCCAAACCGTGTCGAAATGCCCCAAAATAAGAATCTGACGATCCCCCTCTCCTAGCGTGAAGCCAAGATGATCGCCCTTTTCAGTTTGTGGGAACGTTTCCGCCTGACATTGGAGCCGGTCTTGAAATAACTGGCGCAACATTTGACCACAGGCGTCCACTGCGGCTTTATCATTGGATGGCGATTCAGCACGTACCAACGCTTCAATATCATCGAGAATAGAACGCTGATGCTCTTGCAGATAAGTGTGAAGGGTATTCATATAGCCTCTCGAGTAAGAATGACAGCCTCTAAACAGCAGCAACTCAGAACAGCGTTGTGCTATTAGGCGCACGGTCAGTATGTGAGGGGCGTAACAAGGAAAGAATAAGAAGCGCGCAGCCGAATCGTTGCGTTCAAAGCAACGGTTAAGAAGCCGGTGAAGGATAGAGAGAATGGTGCAACAACGCATAGACCAGGGAATTACCGAGCATCGACTGGCTTACCTTTACGAGGTTGCCATGCAAGGAGGTGTTAGAGCGGCTGCCGAGTCAGTCGGCGTTAACCCTTCGGCCATTAGCCGGCAAATAGCGCTGCTTGAGCGCCATCTGCAAATTCCCTTGCTCGAAAAACAGGGAAGGAACGTCACGGTGACCCAGGCGGGAAAGCTACTGATCGAGCACCACCGGGAAATGCTGTATCGGCGGCGTCAGTTAGCCGAGACACTGCAGGATATGCGCCACTTGCGTCGAGGCAGTGTCAGCCTACGGGTCGGGCAGGGTATGATCAGTGAATTTGTGGAAGGGCCTCTCCAACAGTTCAGTGCAGATTACCCTGATGTGTTTGTCGATATTCACTCTGGCAACATGAGTGAAACAATCAATATGATGCTGCGGGGCAAAGTGGACATGGCGATCAGCTTTGGTCCATTAGGCGATCCTCCGGTCATGGTTCGCAGTTTTAACCGCGGCCCCATTTGCGCCATAGTGCCGCCACATCATGCTTTGACAGGCCTTGAAGCCATTACGCTTGAAACCCTGGCCTCCCAGCGATTGATCTTTATGGCAGAACAATTCGGCATCCAACAGTACATCAATGAAATGTTCAGCAGCCAACACCTAGCCCCTCTGCCCGCTTACCAGTGCAATCATTTTTCAACGGCTATTGCGCTCGCAATATCAGGGCTAGGTATTGCCTTCATGACGCGGCAGTCTGCACGCCCATTGGTGGATCGTGGTGATATCGTTGCGATCCCTGTCGAGCACTCTTTATCGCATACCGCTACCTGCCATCTCATCCGTAGCCAAGGAAGAAGGTTCACTCCTGCCGCTGAACACCTATGGAAAGTACTCGCGAGCTCAATGCAATCACAGTCTGCCGGGAAGCGCTGAGCTTAAATCAGGTAGCGCTTTTACTCGTTAAATTTGGGGAGTAATTCGCGTCCAGTAATGCCCCCATATGAGGCAGCCAAGGCAACCCGCCACGCTTACCTTAACAGCTAACACCGGGGCTAAAACCGCATGGATGTGCCAGTGCACGGCCAGCATCACTCGTGCGCCCCCACCTTTTCTGGGTGGCTACCCAGCATCAGAAACACCACAACCGACAGTAAAGCGATGAGAATCGCAGCAGCTGTTAGCAAGATCGAGTGCGTGGTGGAGAATGCCGCCTTCGCGGCCATGATGAGTGCATCCGCCTGATCTGCAGCCAGTCCTTGTGCCACAACGATGCTGTCGCTGATCGAGCGCACAGCCTGTGCACCGAGGGCTGGATCCAAGTGTGACGGCAGTACAATAGTGCTGGTATAGACGCTCGCCATGAAAACCCCAAACAGGGTGATGCCGAGCCCACTGCCCAATTCGTAGCCGGTGGCTTCCAAAGAGCCTGCAGCCCCTCCTTTACTGGCGTCCACTGCCCCCATAATGGCAATTGAGGAAGCGGTCAGGCCGATGCTTAGGGTGAGCCCCAGCACGGCCAAGGCTGTTGGCACTGTCCAGTCAGGCGCGTGGAAGTCAGCATGCGCCAGATAGGCCAAAGCGGCTGCCGCAATCGCCATCGACATGCTGGCAACCAACCGTAAGCCGAACCGGTTGGACAGGTAGCCTGCAACAGGGCCACCAACTGCAGCGGCCGCCATGATCGGCACCATAACAAGGCCGGCCTGCAGCGGCGTCTTGTCCAGCACATATTGCAGCTCTTGCGCCAGCGTCAGTTCGACACCTGCCAGTGCGCCGGAAGCCACTAGCGCCATCACCATGCCAGCAACAATGGCCGGATGGCGAAATAGCGATAAGTCCAGCATCGGCTCCGCCGAGCGCAACTGGATACGTGCAAACCAGGTCAGCATCGCTAGCCCCAGGAAGAGCACCAACCCTGCACGCCACAGCGGCTGCCCCGCACCCACCCCAGACTTGATGCCGTAAACCACCGAGATGATACCAACAAGCAAAATCAAGGCCTGACCGAAAGCCCATTTGCCTGGCGTCGTCGCCTCGCGGCGGGGCAGCAGCGCATAGGCGACCGGCGCCACCACTAGCATGATGGGCACATTGATGAGGAATACCGAGCCCCACCAGTAATGTTCCAACAAGACACCACCAATCAATGGGCCAACTGCCGCGCCTGCGGCCCCAACCGTTCCCCATAGGCCAAGCGCCATCGCACGCTCGCGCTCATCTTCGAAGGTTTTGCGGATAACACCTAGCACACAAGGCATAATCATCGATCCGCCAATGGCGAGCAGCACTCGAGCACCGATCAACATGACGGGTGTCGTCGAGAATGCCGCCAGTAGTGACGCCACCCCGAACACCAAGAGTCCGGTCAGCAGCACACGACGCGTACCGATTCGGTCAGCCAGCGTGCCCATCGGCACCAGCAGGCCCGCCATCAGCAGCGGATAAATATCGATGATCCACAGCACTTCGGTGCCAGTGGCACCTAGCGCCGGCGTCAGTACAGGTATAGCGACGTGCAGGATCGTCATGTCGATGACAACGGGCAGGAACGCCAGCATTACAGCAAACAGAACTAGCCAACGTTGTGGGATAGCAGAAAGCATTAGCCACTTAACTCCTAGATAATGATGTCACTTCCAACGCTGCCACTGAAAAGGTGTCTGACACAGGGGACGCCGACAGCGTTAGCACGATAGGCGGAATCAGTCGGCGCATAGCATTAATGCTCTATATCGTTATCGGGTTGTAATGATGAAAGGCGACGAGCCGTACGCCTGCCACTAACGCGCTCCTGAAGACCTATCACGAAAACGAAGAACACCGGGACGAAGAGAATCACCAGAAGCGTTCCGCTAACCATGCCGCCGAAAACGCCCGTGCCTATCGCATGCTGGGTTTTGGCACTGGCGCCAAACGCAACCATCAACGGCACCACTCCCAAGCCGAAAGCGAGTGAGGTCATAAGAATCGGACGCAGGCGCAGACTGGCGGCTTCCACCGCGGCCTCCATCAGCCCCTTACCTTGCTCACGCAACTGTTTTGCGAACTCAACGATCAAGATCGCGTTTTTCGCCGACAACCCGATCACGGTGACCATACCGACTTTGAAGAAAACATCGTTAGGCAGGTCACGCAGCAACATGGCCGCCACCGCCCCCAGCAACCCCAGCGGCACAACCAGGATGACCGACAGCGGAATGGACCAGCTCTCGTAGAGAGCGGCTAACACCAGAAACACCGCCAGGATGGATAGCGCCACCAGCATGGGTGCCTGGGCAGCGGACTGGCGCTCCTGAAGGGACTGCCCCGTCCAGGCCACTGCGAAACCGGGCGGAAGTTGCTGCGCCAGACGCTCCATTTCAGCCATGGCATCACCAGTGGAAGCCCCCTTCGCCGCACTGCCGGAAATGCTGGTGGCGGGATAGCCCAGGTAGCGCACCATTTGTAGCGGTGTTTCGTCCCACACCGGAGTCACCACCTCTGACAGGGAAACCATGCCCCCCCTGCTATTTCGCACATGCAGCTTGAGCACGTCGTCGACCTGCATGCGTGCCGACGCATCCGCTTGCATAATCACCTGCTGCATCCGGCCCTCATTCGGGAAATCGTTGATGTAGGACGACCCCATCGCGGTAGACAGGATTTCGCTAATGTTGGCGAACGACACGCCGAGCGCTTCGGCTTTCTGGCGATCGATGTCAAGACGAATGCTCGCCCCTTCCGGAAGGCCGTCGGAATAGACGTCGCTGACTACCTTGCTCTGCGCCGCCAGTTCAAGCAGCGTCGTCTCGGCAGCCTTAAGGGCCGCCGGCCCCTGGTTGCGTCGATCCTGCAAGAACATCGTAAAGCCGGACTTGGTGCCCAATTCATCAATGGCCGGCGGCAACATACTCATCACCGTCCCTTCGTTCAATTGACTCATGGCTGCCTGAGCTCCTTCCGCTTCACTCGCCGCCGTGGCACCGTCGCGCTTCCCCCACTCCTTTAGCGTGGTGAACGTCAGCGCTGTATTCGCGCCAGCCCCAGAGAACCCGAAGCCCAAAATAGACATATTGCCGTCCACAGCAGGGCGCGCCATGACGTACTCCTCATACGCCTTGACCACATCCAAGGTACGCTCGGTTGTCGCATTAGCGGGCAACTGGATACTGGTCATGAAATAGCCTTGATCCTCTTCCGGCAGAAAAGCCGAAGGCAACTGGCGGAAGGCGAACACCAGCACACCTGCGATGACCACAAACACCAGCATGACCCGACCGCTGCGGGCGACCAGTTTCCCCACACGCGATTCGTAACGGGCGGTCATACGTTTAAGCGACCGGTTGAACACGCCGAAGAAACCGCCTTTGTCGTGGTGCCCCGGCTTAATGGGTTTGAGAAGGGTGGCGCATAGCGCCGGTGTTAGCGTCAACGCCAGAAACGCTGAGAACAGAATCGAGACCACCATCGCCAGCGCGAATTGCTGGTAGATCACACCGACCGAGCCACTCGAGAAGGCCATCGGGATAAACACCACCGTCAATACCAGGGTGATGCCCACCACCGCGCCAGTAATTTCCTTCATCGCCTTGATGGTGGCGTCCTTTGGCGACAATCCCTCTTTGGCCATGATGCGCTCAACGTTCTCGACCACCACGATAGCGTCATCGACGATGATGCCAATCGCCAACACCATGCCAAACATCGTCAGCACGTTGATTGAGAAACCTGCCAGCAGCATCACCGTGAAGGTTCCCAACAACGCAATCGGCGCGACCAGTGCGGGAATCAGCGTGTAACGGATGTTCTGTAGAAACAGCAGCATCACCAGGAACACCAATACCATCGCCTCGATAAGGGTATGCATGACCTTCTCGATAGAAACCTTAACGAACGGGGCCGTATTAAAGGGGACCGATGAGCTCATACCCGCGGGTAGCGCCTGGTTTAACTCAGCCAAACGCGCTTGCACACTTTCCGACGTGCGGACAGCATTGGCGCCGGGTGCCAGCTGTATGGCTGCCGCCGTCGCTGGCTGACCATTCTCACGATTGGAGAAGCCGTAGGATTGGGCCCCTAACTCGACGCGCGCCACATCGCCCAACACCACTTTGGAGCCGTCGACATTAGCGCGAAGCACGATAGCGGCGAACTCTTCCGGCGTGCTCAATTGCCCCTGTGCGGTCAACAGCGAGGACACCTTTTGGCCGGGTAAGGCCGGAGACGCGCCGATGCTGCCCGGCACAATCGGTGCGTTCTGCTCCGTGATCGCGGTCGAGAGATCATTCACCGACAAGCCGAAAGCAATCAGCTTCTCCGGCTCTATCCAGATTCGCATTGCCTGCTCAGCACCGAACAGCTGCACACGACCGACACCATCAATGCGGCGCAGCTCCTCGACGATATTGCGGGCCATATAATCGTTCAGGGCAATCTCATCAAAGCGCCCATCCTCGGAATTCAGACCTACGATCATCAGAAAACTGGATGACGCTGACTCGACGCTCAGCCCATCCTGACGAACCGCCTGGGGTAACCGAGGCTCGACTGCCTTGAGTCTATTCTGCACATCCACTTGGGCCAGTTCCGGATTTGTCCCTGGCTTGAAGGTGGCGGTGACAGAGGCCGACCCTGAAGAGTCCGCCGACGATTCGAAGTACAGCAGATTCTTGACGCTGGACAGTTCTCGTTCGATGAGACTGAGCACGGCATCGTTCATGGTCTGCGGTGTGGCGCCGGGGTAAGTCGCAGTGATGGTCACCGAAGGGGGCGCTACCGAGGGGTAGTGAGCGACCGGCAGCTTAGGAATGGCGATCACGCCCAGCAGGATGATAAACAGCGCGACCACCCACGCAAAGACTGGGCGCTGGATGAAGAACTGAGGCATTGCGGAGACTCCTGAAGCTTAATTAAGAAGATGCCACTGAAGCCTCAAGAGGCGATGACCTATGCCAATCAGTCGCGCTGACTTCGACACCATCAGAAAGTCGCTCTATACCCTCGACGACAACCTTCTGCCCCTCTGTCAACCCCGTCTTAATCCGATAATTACCGTTCGCCAATTCACCAAGCTCCACTGAGACCATCACCGCCTTGTCGCTGTCACCAATCAACCACACGTAGGGCTTACCGCCGATGCGCACCACGGACTGTTGCGGCACCGTCAACGCGTTGTCATAGCGTGCGTAGGGCACGCGAGCACGCACAAACATACCGGGCAGCAGGCGTCGATTGGGATTGTCCACGAGTACACGCAGTAAAAGGTCACCCGTGCTGGCATCCACATTGATGCCCGAAAAAAGAATGCGTCCGGTGACATCGTAGGGTGTACCGTTGCTGCCGAGGATGGTGACCGGTAAACCATTATCTAGCGAAGGTTGCGCCGCCATCGCATCTTGAAGCGATTCAAGTGAGGAAGCCGAACGCTGAACATCGACATAGACCTTATCGATCTGCTGAACACGGGCCATGGGCGTGCTATCGCTGCTGCCGACAAGCGCTCCCACCGTGACCAACTCTTGATCAATTCGGCCAGCAATGGGAGACGCCACCGTGGAGAATTCCAAGTCAAGGCGGCGGCGCGACAGCGTGGCACGCGCTTGGGCCACCTCAGCAGCGGCCTGCTGACTTTTGGATACGGCGTCGTCATAGGCCTGGCGGCTCACCGACTGCCCCCTGACCAGCGACTCCAACCGAGCGGACTGCGCACGGGCATTCGCAAGCTCGGCTTCGGCTTTCTGCAAAGCGGCTTCTGCCGTTTCCACTTCAGCTCGAAACGGCGCTGGGTTGATTTCGAATAATGGCTGCCCCGCACTCACGTCGGTTCCCTGTTCGAAAAGTCGACGTTGAACAATTCCGCTGACCTGGGGACGAATTTCCGCCACTTGAAAAGGAGCGACCCGGGCCGGTAAGTCTTCGGTCAGCTCCAATCTAACGGGTTCCAAGGTAACGACAGACACTCGGGCAGGAGACGGCGTTACTTCTTGCTCAACTGGCCCGCAGGCGGTTAGCACGGTTAGCAGCAAGGCACAGAGGCCACCATTGCGGTAAATATGTCGGATCGTCATGCATCTTCCCTTCAGGCATCGTTTTTTCAGACCTAGCTCATTGAGAAATAGGTAAACATTTGCCTAGCAATAAAATTGAAGGGGACTATATCGCTGTAGCGTGGTATTAACGTCGACGGTATGTGTAGATATGATGGAGAACACAATTAATGTTTCATTAGGCACTTACATGTCCACGACTCAACAGTCGCCAAATTCTTCTTCTGGCCTGCAAGCACTGGTTCTCATCGCCGAAGACGAGCCTGAGATCGCTGATATTCTTCAGGCTTATCTGAGACGTGAGGGCCTTCGAACTATCCACGCAGAAGATGGACGCAAGGCATTGGAAATGCACTTGTCGATGAAACCCGATCTCGTCTTACTTGATGTAAAGATGCCTAAAATGGATGGTTGGCAGGTGCTGTCAGAGGTTCGTCATCGGGGTAAGACACCCGTCATCATGCTGACCGCGATGGATCAGGATATTGATAAACTGATGGGGTTGCGTTTTGGTGCCGACGACTATGTCGTCAAGCCATTTAATCCTGCCGAAGTCGTCGCACGCACTCAGGCAGTGTTAAGGCGCACCATGGCTGATGCTAGCCATCAACCCCGTGTCCTCCGGGTTCCGCCCTTTGAGATCGATCTGGAACAACACGAAGCCTTTGTTCAGGTGGGAGGAGACTCGCATAGTCTTGCATTGACGCTCACCGAATTCAGGTTGTTGACGCACCTTGCACGCGCGCCCAAAAAAGTTTGCACCCGCGCAGAGTTATTGGCCGCCTGCCTCCCCGAGGGTGAGGCGCTTGAGCGCACTGTCGACAGCCATATCAGCAAGCTGCGTAAAAAACTGGAAGACGTCGATGTGAGAGGCATACCCGTTGGCATACGCGGCGTTGGGTACCGGCTGTGGGGAACAGAATGAAACTCATTGGATTGAGCCGGACAATCGCGTTGACAATGGCAGCAATGGCTTTTGGGATCACACTGTTAGTCGTGGTGACCTCTTATGTGTTCTATTTCATTACCTTCCATTTTTGGCAGGGGTCGATTAACGAACCCAACATGTTCCCGTCGGGGCTAGAGTGGGCTTGGCTCGTTGGCACTACGTTGGTTGGGCTGGCGTTCGCCGTGATAGTGGGTATTCACTTGGCACGTCGCATTCTGGTGCCGCTAAACTCCGTCACAGAAAGCATGCGTCGCGTCGCGCAAGGCGACCTGGACGCACGCGCCACGACGGGTGATCGCTCTTTAGGCGAGGCCGCCGTTTTGGCAAACGACTTCAATGCCTTGGCAGACCAATTACAGCGAATGTCCAAGGAAATGACGTTCTGGAATGCGGCTATTGCCCATGAGCTGCGTACGCCCGTTACTATTTTACGCGGACGCCTGCAAGGCTTGGCAGAAGGCGTATTTCCCCCCGAAAAACCCCAGTTTCAAAGCCTCCTTACCCAAATCGACGGTATGGCACAACTGATTGAAGACCTTCGCGCCGTAAGCTTGGCCGAAAGCGGCCATCTGAACCTTGAGATCAAACAATGTGATCTTTCTGCTGAAATTGAATCAGTTGTTGAATTTTGTAGACATGCCCTAGATGCATCAAATCATTATCCAACCCTTGATCTGCAATCTGGCGCCGTGTATTGCGACCCTGTCCGTATTCGTCAGGCATTGCTTGCGTTGCTGGAAAACGCTCGCCAGCATGCATCCCCAGGGACACTCATCATCCAAACGCGCCAGGACGACGGCTGGTGTGTTTTGCGTGTTATAGATACCGGCCCAGGTATTCCTCAGGAATATGCTTCTCAGATTTTCACGGCATTCCGGCATGCGCGGGACGCTGACAGTGGTATGCCAGGAGACAAGCGAGGAAGCGGGCTAGGATTGGCGGTAGTCGCGGCGATTGCAAGAGCCCATGGTGGCGAGGCTAAATGCTACCCCTCTGATGAGGGTGGCTCTTGTTTCGAGTTGCGCTGGCCTTCTCAATCACATAGGGGGTGATGACATAGCGCGTTTACCCTCTTGGCGAACTACTAAGAAAAAATCCTTAGTGGTTGCCTGCTCGCGCAATTGGCGCTGCTCCCAGAGATACACGAGCCGAATAGAGTTCATATTCGGCTCATAGGTTAGTCAGAAAGCTAACTGGGATGGAGAAGTATAGGTGGAGGGAAATCAGGGGAGAAGAGTGGATTGTGAAGAATGGATTGAGAGCATGCTGACGTTCTTGCTCGCGGTTACCCGGGAACGCCGAGGGCGCCCCCAGGTTTAGAATCAGCATACGGCTAAGACTCAACTCCAGCTGCCTGTGCCACCGCCAGCGCCGGTAACGGTGGAGACGGCACCCGACTGGAAGTGGCCCAATAGATTACTGTCGCCGTCGAAGAACAGGATGCTCAGATAGACTGGCGTACCCTGAAATTCGAAACTTACCGTATCACGATAGAGCCGTTCGAGATCTTTGGTATAGACATCCCCAAAGAGAGCGCCGCCGCCCGCTGAGGAGATGCCGCCAGCATTGCCATCGAAGGACTTGCCATCGGTGATGTTAACCTGAAACCTAAGATAGAAGATCAGGCTGGCTACGCTGCCGGTAGCAGGATAGGCCTTCTCGGAAGCCATCAAAGCGTCGGCAACGTCATCGATCTGCTCAGGCTCGAGTTTTTCATGCATGGCAACACGAAAGTCGTGGGCGATCAGTTTTTTATCAATGGTTTGAGGAGCATTGTTTTGAGGAACATTGCTTTGAGGAGCATTCATGGTTAGATACCTCATGCGGATGTTGTGAAATCGGCGGCCGGTCATCGACCGCGGCTTACCTGCCCTAAGCATTTCAGCTTAGATACTGCGCAGTCACAGCATCAGCTCGGCATCACCAATATTGCTAACAATAGCCACACGAAGTACAACGGATCACTTCGGTATCAGCTTCTCTTGCGCCCTTGGCAGCAACGAACTCTTGGAAGATCCTGGAGCAAACGACTGCATAAGGAGAATAACGATGGACACTTCAACGCTTCGGGTTGCCATTATCGGCGGCGGCGTCTCTGGCCTGTCACTGGCCTACTACCTTCAGAAGCTCGGTGGCAAAGCAGCCCAGCAGATAGAAATCACCCTATTCGAGCGCAAAGCCACGCTTGGCGGCAACGCCGAAACGGTGTGGGTCGACCTCGGCAATCGGCGGCAACCGGGCAAGCCCGAGTCGCCCTATCGGCGCTGGGCCGACCTGGGGGTCAATGATGTCAACTTGGCCACCTATCATCGCCTGCGCACGGTGCTTAGCGAGATCGGCGAGCTAGAGCGCATGAAGCCGCTAGAGAATACCGAGAGCTACTTCAGCCGTGACGGAGCGATAGCCCTGACCGATGATAGCGACCTGGCCCGCGGTGTCAGCGACCCCGCCCACGAGCTAAATCAGGCCGAAGGGGGCAAGCTAGCGCCGTTGATCACCGTGGTGCATCAAAGCGCCATCGACCTAGTGGAGAGTGGACGCATTACGCCCCGCTATACGGTAGATGACTTCTTCGACAGCTGTGTCGCCACGCCCGTCGAGATGCTGGCAGCCGCAGCGGATCATTTGAAAATCACCATCGACTGGCAGGACCCGGCGCTGCCAGCTCGGCTGGAACGCATCCGCCACACCATCTACTATCCACGCATATCGGCCATGTACTTCGCCGACGATCGCGGCCCGGGCGGTATGCCACTCCAAGCTCCCTTCGAGTATTACCGCATTCAGGAAGGTGGCTCGCCCCCGGACCGCCGCTACTTCGAGCATGGCTCCCAGCACTGGCTTGAGGCCTTGGCCGCTTATATCGCCAACCCCGAGACTCAGGGCCCAAGAGTCAAAATCCTGCGCGGCATCGACGTAGAGGCAAGGCTCTCGCCCCAGGGCGCAACGCTAGCCGAGCGTACCGCTTCAGGTGAACGCCGCTGGCAGGCAGATATTCTAATCATGGCCACCCATGCTGAAGATGCCCTGCCGATACTGACCTTTGGCGACGGCCTGACTGAGATCCAGCAAGGCCTTCAGCATATTCTTGGCAAGGTGCGCTACACCCGCAGCTTCAGCGTCTGTCACACCGCTGCAGCCCGCCTGCCACCCAATCGCAACCTATGGCGTACCTACAATATCGAAGTACGGAACCCTGAAGACACCTTCTTCCCCTACCGTATCGACTATGTAGCCAACCGCCACCAGAACGATGCAGAGAACAGTGATTACAATCAGGCAGGCCTGCCGCAGTACTTCGTCTCTCTGGTGGATGATCTCAACAAGATTCCCCACCGCGAGATGCTCGAGCGGCGCCCTTCGCCCCTGAACGACTCCATAGCCACCGATCCAAACGAAGCTGGCTACCGAGACCGCTTGCCGCCACTGGGCAGCGCTCTGGAAGGCAAAGCCTGGACCCTGTTCAAGCACAATGTACTGGATGCCAACTGCCTGGAAGCTCAAGCGGAAATCGAGCGCTATAACCGAACCACCGCCCAAGGACGCTACGAGGGAAACCAGAACGTATGCCCGCTGCTGTTTGCTGGCGGTTGGGCGCGCGGCGCGGGCCTTCAGGAGCAGTGCCTGGAACAGTCAGAGCATCTCATCGCCCTGCTGCTGGGGGACACCGGATCAACGTAAAGATAACGCGCGACGACTAGTAACGGCTGGCAGCCATACAAGGCATCGTCATCAGCAGACCAGCCGCTTCGCCCTGGCGCCAGCAATCCCGTAAAGCTTCCAGAGCGCTAGACTCGCCGTTCTCTTCGCAGCTCTCCAACCAAACAGCGTGAGCCTCAATCAGCGCTCGGTGATGCTCGCCCCAGGCACAGGGCTCCGCCGCCATCAGCTGGGTCAAGCGCTGGGCATAGTGGCGGGCTGCGGAAGGGCGATGGTCAAGCAAGCTAACCTCCGCCGCCGTGACCAAAAAACGGTAGCCGTTGTGCCCCACGCAGCCAGCATCCAACAGCGCTTCACCCTGTTGTAGCGTTTCCAAGCGAGCCTCGGGATCCTCTTCCAACAGCGCCCGAGTGCCGAGCACCCAAGGGCCAATAAAGGCCGTCAGACGGTGCTGTTCCACCAACTGCCAGGCACGCTCGATACTGGCTCGCGCCTCAGCCTGTCGTCCGGTGATCAGCTCGATACGGGCACGGCTCTCCAACAGAAAGGCCTCGAAGCGCCCTGACCCCAGGCCGCGAGCCACTGCCAGCGCCTGTGTGACCTGCTCGTCGGCCGCATCGGGATTGCCCTGGGAAATCAGAACCCAGGACGCCGTTAGCCGAGCCACCACTTCAGCACGCCGATTGCCAACACGCTTGCCCAGCTCAGCAGCATCGAAACAGTCGGCCAACGCCGCCTCGGTCTCGTTAGCATAAAGACGAGCCGTACCCAGCATGAACAAATTAGAGGCTTCTAGGTCAGCGTGGCCGTGGGTTCGGCAGAGTGCCACACAGTGGTCGAAAAGCTCGTAGGTGCTGCGCATCTGCCCCTCGGCATAATGCGCATCGCCTAGCCCACTCAGGGCCTGGATTTCGGTATGCACATCGCCACCCAATCGGGCCTGCTCCAGTGCCCGAGTGTGGTAGGCCCGGCTGGTGGCAAAATCGCCCCGGGGGAAATAGAGATTACCTTTTAGGTAAAGCACTTCAGCTAGGGGCAAAGGGTCTTTCAGCATCTCGGCCAGGGGCAACAGCCCATCGAGTATCGCTTCTTCTGCCTCTAGGGCATCGAGCATGTTCAGCACCCGGGCTAGCCAAAGATCCGCGGTAATGCGCTGACACTCCTCTCGGGCGAACGTGCGCGCCGTCTCGAAGTGCTCGCGAGCCGCCTGGATGCGCCCGGTCGCCATCGCCACTTGGCCTTGCAGCAGCACTAACCGGTACTCATCCTTCGGCGCATAATCGATGGCTCGGCATTGTCTCAGCAGCGCCATGGCTTCCTCATGCCGATAACGCAGCATTTCCGCTGCCACCGCCTCCAGGAACGCATTCGGTGCTTCCAGGGAACGTGCACGGTGAAGATGGCGCGCACGTAGCCCCAGTTCCGTTTCACCATAGAGCTCGGCCAGCCGGAGATGCAGGCGGTCGCGTTGTATTTTTGGAATCCCTTCGTAGATGCCCTGTAGAATCAGGTCATGCACAAAGCGATAGCTCCCCTCTTCCAGCGGGCGTACTAAACTGTAGCGCTGGGGGAGTTCAGGTCGATAATCGGCCTGCCCCACCACTTCCTGCAGCAACGCTAGCGAGAAGCGCTGCCCCATAACGGCAGCGACGCACATGGCCCGACGATCCAGGTCGGTGAGCTGATCCAGCTTGGTCTGTACCAGATTAGCTAGGCTGGCTGGCAAGCTGCAGTGGGGATGAAACAGCAACAGTTGAGTCAGAAACAGCGGATTGCCCTGGGCCTGAGTGACAAGGCGGGAGGCATGCTCGGTGGGAACCGCTCCGAAGCTGGCTACCAGGGCCTCGGCCTCTTGGGGGCGCAATGGAGGAAGTTCGATCAGGGTTAGCGGCGACTCAGGCAACTGTGGCCTTAGACGGGTCTCTAGTGGGTCCTGCTCTAAGCGTGAGGTAAACAGCCAGATCACCGGTGCTTCCAGGGTCTCCTGGAGTAGCCCAGTCAGGGTTCCCAGCAGCGCCTCATCGGCCCAGTGAAGGTCTTCCACCACCAGCAATTGGGGGCGATGAATAGACCGCGCCAGGAGAGTGTCGCGCAGTGCCAGAACCAAACGCTGGCTGCGGGTCTCCGGGGTCATGGCCGCATAGAGACGCTGCGCATCCTCTGGCTGAGCCAGCCCCAGCAACGGGCGCAGCAGCATGGCATGATCCACGGGCAAACGCAGCGCCGAAAGGCGAGCGAGTAGGCTCGCTTCGTCTATCGTTTCACCTTTCGTCTCATCGGACGTTTGAAGCAGCGAACGAGTCAGCTGCATCAACGGGCCTTCATCGGCACGCGTGCCGAAGTCCAACACCTCGGCCTGATGATGATCGGCATGCGCCGCCGCCATCTCGGCAAACTCGGCGCTGAGACGCGTCTTGCCGATGCCCGCCACGCCGCGAATATAGATCAGATGGCCAGCCTGATAGTCACAAGTACTCTCTAAAATGGCCTGCAGCTGCCCCAACTGCACTCGGCGCCCCACCAGTTCGAAGCGGGCCTCCTGAGATTCGTCTCGGGGATGGCGGTAGCGCAGCCAATCCCCGCCTTCATCATCGAAGATAAAGCGTTCCGCCAACTGCACCGCCACCCCGCGCTCAACCCAAACACCGCTCCGCTCTTCCGCTATCGAAGGGGGCGTAGCGGACGGCCATTGGCCAGCCTGGAGATATACGACCTTCGCCACCCCCTGTTCCACCAGGGTCGCGGCGCACAACAGGCCCCGCTGGGCATCGCTACGGTAAGCCCGGGGCAGACCAAACAGGGCCGTCCCTTCTTCCGCCAGGCTGCCGCCGAAATGCTGAACCCAGGTCGCCAGGGTTGGCTGGTCAGCCACCACAGCATGCAATTGGATCAAGACACGCGCGCTTTCCATCTCTTCGCTATCAGCGGCAGGCACAGCGGCGGCCTCTTCCGCATTCGCTGACAGCGCCTCAACCTCGACGCCGTAGATCTCAGCCAAGTGGCGAGCGGTGCGATAAAGCACCGCCCGCCCACTCTCGGCCCGTTTAATCGAAGCAATAGAAACGCATAGGCGCTGGTCGAAGCAGTACTCGGCCAGCGCCTCCTGACTAAAGCCCAGCCGTTTGCGGTGCTGCTTCAAGCGCTGGCGATCCAGCCGCAAACGCCCATCTTGGGGAGCGATCATGATTGCCTTCCTTTCTCGAACACGCGGGAAATGTCGACCATGGCACTGCATCACGCTTTACATGAAAAATCGGCGTGCAAAGACTGGCTAGCTTTTGTGCAAGCCTATGGTTTTTTAGTATTAGATGGAACTAAGCCTAGCAGATTACGAGCTAGTGCAGAGCAAGCGGCACTAGTTTTGAGGAAAGATGAGCAGAAATACATAGACCTACCACCTCGCCCATTCAGCTCACAGGATGAGCCGATTATGGTTTATATTCGGCTCATAATATAGCCAGATACTAATTGGAATTTGGTAGAATAGAAGCAGTAGCAGAAAAAGCTTGATGCAGCTATAGCTGACGGTCATGCGTAGCGTTAAAGCCAACATTAAAGAGGCAATTAGATAGCCAAAAGACTCACCCCGTTTGTTATTGCCTATGATTTTGATGGTACTGAAGGCCGTTACTACACGATTTAGCTTCTCGGCTGGCTCCCACTGGTGCTGTCCATTCTGGAGGTAATCCTGGTTATTCAGGGGCCTTCCAGGCCAGTCCAGGAAATCGGCGTATCGCATAAGATGATTTACGTTCTTTACGTGCAGATTTTACATATGCTGACGTGCGGGTATTCGTGGATTGGGTCATTGAACGCATACAACTTGCTGAGCCACGGTGGCAAATTAGCAATATCATTTAAAGGTTTGCGCTCGCCCCCCCCCCCTGCTATCCGGCATACGGCCTTTACCTAGGCAGATCGATGCCTCGCGACGCAGGGACTTACAGCCCACGGCTCCACACCTGACCGACAAGATCCTTACCGAAGCTGTGATGGGGCGTTTCCTCAACCAGTTCGAAACCCGCCCTTTCATAGATTTTTCGCGCACCAATAAGAACACTGTTGGTCCACAAGATGATTTTTTTATAGCCAGCTTGGCGGGCGAATCTTAGGCATTCATCGACAAGACGGCCACCTATTCCAAGACCTCGGGCGCAGGGATCGACATAGAGTAACCGCAGCTTTGCGGTCGCTTCGTCTTCCCTAACGACGAACACGGAGCCAACGACACTGCCTTGCTTCTCGACGACCCAGCACCGTTCCCATTGCGGGTCATAATCACGCAGATACTTGGCGACGATGTCTGCTGTCAGTGCTTCATATTCACTGTTCCAGCCGTACTCTTGGGCATAAAGAACCGCCTGCCGATGGACGATCCATCCCATATCGCCCGGCTGCGGGTCGCGCAGCAGGTAGTTCGAATCGGTATCGCCAAGCAGGCTCTCAATTTGATGCATCGCCTCGATCAACTGGTGTTGCTCAGGCTCCGAAAGCCGCTTGAGCATGGCAACAACTTCGCGCTGCGACGCATCACTCAACGGCAGGTAAGTTTCCCGCCCATGATCAGTCAATTGCAGTTGCGCCGCCCGGCGATCGGAGGGCAAGGGAATCCTGGTGATGAGCCCCTTCTTCTCGAAGCCTTTCAGCACCCGGCTCACGTAACCGGCATTGAGCCCCAGCTCCCGGCAAATATCCGAGCTGGTAAGCATCGACCGATGCGCCAGCTCATACAGAATGCGAACCTCCGTTAGCGAGAATGGGCTTTCCAGCAGATGCTCGTGTAGCACACCGATCTGACGCGTGTAGAAACGGTTGAAGCTTCGCACCGTTCCAGCTCGCTCATGCAAGCGCTGTTCTACGGCCATAAAGAGGCCTCCAGTTAGTTGCCTTAAGCACATAATTAATTGCTTTAGGCAACTATGTCAACAAGATCTCATAAGAAACTACTGACAAAATAAAAGAAGCTCACTCGACTGCGCGACGACCTGAATATCAAGCGCCACACATCTCCCAAACAGGCATCTCCCAAGCAAGCAACACTCAATGAACAAAAACCATCACCACCAGCACCATGGTCAGCAATAGCAAGTACACCCTGGCATGAAGACGGTCAGGAATGCGTCCGATCCAGGTCGATGCCAAGCGGATACCGAGCCATGAGCCCACTGCGAGTACCAGCAAGGCGCGCAGATCCACATAACCGGCATACCAGTCCCCCAACGCTGGGTGATTTGCCGACAGCAACACATACGTCGCGGAGCCACTCACCGCCATGGGCAACGACAACGGATTGGCCATGGCAGTAGCTGCCGTCATACTCGCGCCTCTACGGCGCATGAGCGGTACGGTCATCACACTGCCGCCAACGCCCAGCAAGGCGGCCACCGCACCAATCAATGTCCCCGTCATCGCCGTTACCCCACGCCCCATAGGACGCACATCACTCCCCGCCTGATGCAGAAAACCGGGTCGCAGAGCGGCATCCGCAATCGTGATGCTCAGATAGCCGATGAACGCCCAGCGCACCCACTCCCCGCTCAACGACACGGCAGCCGCCGCGCCAAGCACGGCGCCCACGGCGATATAGCCCACCAGCGGACGCACCAGGTGCCACTGCACGGTCTGCCGTAGATGGTGGCGCCATGTAGACAGGGAAGCAGCAAATACCATCAACGCCGTCGAGGTGGCCACCGCGATATGCATGGCCGCCTGACCGATACCACTATCCGGCCCATGGACGGAAATCAGCAGGGTATACAGCAAGGGAACCACCACAAACCCACCACCGAAACCGAACAACACGGTAGTCACTCCCGCCAACCCGCCACAAAGAAGCAATACGCTATACACCGGCACTCTCCTGATGAAACGAAACAGCAGGCACTATATGCTGGCGAGGATTGGCCGACATTCGTCACTCGGACAACCATCAACGCGTTTCAGCCAGGTTAACGCTAATGCTCAAGACACCTCTTTCAGATGTGGATCATGTGGCACGGCCCATAGTGGCCATCGTTACTGACTACCGCCCCGGCACCCTCCTCGATTTTCATACCCATCGGCGTGCCCAGTTTCTCTATGGCATGAGCGGCGTGATGGAAGTCAATACGGATGACGGCGACCAGACCACTGCTACCCGCAATCGCGCCGCCGATATCGAAGATCTCCGGCGCATAAGCGCCGAAGAAGAACCACCAGTCAAAGAGTCGCCAAGGGTGATAGACCGGCGTGCCGAAGAGATCAAACCAAGGAGAACCGAGGCGTAGCTGATAGCCCAGGGCGGCGGCGGTCCACTGTGTGGCGCCCCAAACACCGACAATCACGATGCCGAAAATGGCAGTGACCTGTCCGAACAATACGCCCTGAGAGTGCATTCACCGACCTCCGATATCTTCGCGCTAATGCCTCGTTCCATCGCGACACAAGGACGCCGTATAACGCGAGGATCAGTGCCGAGCCGGTGCCGATCAAAGATCTATTATCGGGATGGAGTTGATGAAAAAAACATCTTTTCATACCGGAAATAACACAATAAAAACGCCGCAAGCGGGAGCGCGTTGCGGCGTGTCAGTAAAGAAAAGAGGAATTTGTTGTCAGTGGTCTGACATCAGAACTTAGGTGACTCCTCCGGTGGTGTATAGGGCGTTTCCCCATCGCCATAGAATCGCTTGCGTGTGGCTTCGGCGACTCGGTTGCATAACACATCGGCCCGCTCCGCCTTGCACTGCCGACGCAGCTCCGTCAACTGTTTGGAATCGCCGGACAGCTCGTCCACGGTCGGCTCTTCGGACCTTGCTCGGCGCTTTCGATGGGCCGCAACCGGACAGCGCTGCAACCAGCAGTGATGGGATAACCTGCTTCATAGCTCGACATCCCCCTAGCCAAGTTCGGGTGGAGGGACAAGCCTTATACCCTCAGATGATGCAAGGCCCTGCACCCGCTCAATGAAGCGAATCAAGACATCCGATATCTCCGCTTCCCGACGCAACAGATACGTTGTCAGCATCGGCGATCGCCCTGACAGCGGATGGGCCACCACGCCACACATCACGACTAGCCGTGATGTGTGTTGCACCAGCTAATCCCAAGGCAAAACCGGCCGATACCAGCGCCATCATCAGGTCGCAGGGCGCGATCAATCTGGCGCGCATGGCCTTCACAGACCTCAGCACCAAGGGATAACGCAGCACTTCCTCCAGAAGAATACGCTTATGTGAGAGCAATGGATGCCGCGCGGGTCAGCCTTGTGCTGCGGCTGGTGCGGATGAACAACTGTTCTCTCAGGTTTTCTTCTAGTTTCTTAATCGTGCGTGACAACGGTGACTGCTCAATGTGCAGTCTTTCGGCCGCGCGAGCGAAGTGAAGTTCTTCAGCGACAGCCAAGAAACACCTCAGGTGACGGAGTTCCATACCACTCCCTCATAGCCAGCGTGCAAGAATGCCACGGCATGGCATCTCCCCGGCCATGCTTCCTCCCCCAACACCATTACTTGTCAATGAAAGTGAACTATATCCTTTCTGCAACGGCTCTCGGAGGAGTAATTGGGTTAGGAGGCGATGAACGTAGCAGTGTAGCCAGAGCAAGTGACAAAACACTCACCCAAAATACCAAGTGAAATCCGCTAATATAGCCAAGCACATGTGATTCTCGAGTCAGCCCTTGTGCAATACCCGACAACCCTATATTGGATAGCCTTTCAACGACGACAGGATCTCCTTCCTGCAAATACATACTTAGTGAAGCACGACTCGTATCCCCTGCCATCCGTAGCCAAGTCGACATAACAGTACCTGCCACTACTGGGGTCATTACACGAGCGATCGGAATATAAGCACCCAACGCTATCGTATGCTGCGGGTTAATATTTGTGACAAAAGCAGCAATCAAACCAATCAACATAATGCTTTCACCCAGCGCTTGAAAAACAAGCATTGAGATAAACTGCTCCGTTCTCCAGCTATGACTGATGTCGCCTCCCATCCATGCAACAACGGCAATCACCGTGACCCCTAGAATAATCAGCAGCCGAGCCTCTATCCGTCGAGCCAGGAAGATAGCCAACGGTATCGAGGCCAGATAAGCGCTGAATGCAACGAAAGTGGCAGTACTAACCTGCAGTGGCTTGAGACTTCCCATTTCTTGAATAAATGTCGGAATAAGCAGCGAAGTAGGTGTCATCAAAACGCCAAATAAGCAGGCAATCACCATGCAGATTCTGACATTCCAGTTGCTCAGTCCGATAAGCTCGCCAAATCTGTTTCTCTTCGTTATTACTGCACGCACAACGGCTGAGGAAAAGAGCACTCCCCCACCTGTCAAAGAGGAAACGACAAGCCCAGAATCCCACCACCCCAAGCGTTCGGCTGATTCAAGACCAATAAAAATCAGTACCAACCCGCTGCAGAATAGAGCCATGCCTCCCCAATCCACCTCATACCACTTTTCACGCTCTACAGGTGCCAGAGGTATCGCTTTCCATGTTAATAGAGCAATGATTGGTGCGACAATGCTCGCTGTCCAGTAAACCCAGTGCCAACTGATCTCTTCCACGAAAAATCCCGAGATGCCGACCCCTGCATCCATTCCCGTTGAGACACGCAGGCTATAGGCGGCCATGACCATGAGCCAGAATTGTGGCTGTAGATTGCGTAGTGCCAGAGAAACCGTCAGAGGGAGGTAAATCCCCAGGCAAAGCCCTGTGATGGAGTGCAGAATCAGTAACATTGGATAGTTTTGCGCGGATATGGGGATCAACAAGGTCACCAAGCCAAGTACGAGACTGGGAGCGACTAACACCCGCGTCGGACCGATTACCGTGGCCAGCCAGGGGACAATCGGCATGGTGATCAACTGGGCACCATTCAGTGCCGTACCCAACCACGCAGCCTCCAGCACATCCAACCCAAATTGACCGCGCAGGTCGGTCAGCGCCATCGAAAACAGCCGCCCCTGCAAGGTCGTCAGGACCGCTCCCAGGAAAATCGCCATTACGGTCAAGACGGGCCGCGGCCGGACGGTATTGGAAAGCATGTCCGGGAGCTTCACCATTGACCCGCTCCCTTACGAGAGGCGGAACTCACCATCTCTAACGAAGAGGGCGGATAAGACGCTATCAGCTTCCCCTCGGTATTGATGGAAGTTTCAGCCGACATACCCGGCCGCAACTTCGAGATGGATTCCTGCCCTGGCTCCAGTTCAATACGAACCGGTATTCTCTGCACGACCTTGGTAAAATTGCCTGAAGCATTGTCAGCTGGCAATAATGCGGTTTCACCACCACTCATAGGAGAGATTTCCGCCACACGGCCTCGGAACGTCATCTCAGGCAACGCATCGACGGTCAGTTCGACCGGCTGACCATCCATCACATGGGCAAGCTGCGTTTCCTTATAATTGGCTATGATGTAAGGCCGTGCTGAGGGAACGAGAGAAACAATTTGCGTTCCAGTGGTGACCAGGCTGCCACGCTGAACTTTCAGCTTGCCAATGACACCATCGAAAGGTGCCACAATTCGCGTATAGTCAAGATCATGGCGAGCAGCTTCGAGATCAGCGGTGGCTGCATCCAACTCGGCTCGACGGACGGCTCTTTGGCCTTCTAAAACACTCAACGAAGTATTTGCCAGCTCTAATTCTGCAACCGCCTCATCATGTTGACTTTCAGCGTGATCCAAGTCTGCCTGGGCTCTTTCAAACACTTGACGGGATAGCGCCCCCTCCTGAACCAGCCCAGACTGGCGTTCTGGGCTAGTTTGATACTGGTGCACCCTTACCTCGGTCCCGCGCACTTTGGCCTGAGTTTGCTCAATGCGCGCACGCTGCTGAGTCACCTCTCGATCCAGGTTCTCCAACTCAGCCTGGGCCTTGGCTTGGGCCGCTTCTCTGGCAGAGATCTTGAGCCGAATATCGACATCATCAATCTGAGCAATAATGTCACCCGCCTGGACGGCTTGATAATCACCGACTGGTAATACGTTGATATACCCTGAGACCCTGGCACTCAGTATCGCGAAGTTCGATTTTACAAAGGCATTTTGAGTCGTTTGTATCGTTCGATTACTTGTCCAGTGACGCCAATGTGTCGTTGCCAGCACTACCAACACGCAAATGGCAACACATCCTACCCATGGTGCCACACGCACAGTCCAGGACCGCCGTTTACCTACTTCAGACGTGCTCATGATGACTTACCCGTAAAATGTATGGTTGAGTTTGAGGTATCGAAACCACCACCCAAAGCGCGGTTGAGTTCGGCATCAAGCACCAAGGCGCGCGACCTTATATCCGCTTGCTGTTTGCGTGCTTGAAGTAAGGCATTCTGGGCATTCAACACGGTCAGATAGTTCGTCAAACCAGACGCGTATTGCCGCTTAGCTAGATCAAATGCTGTACGTCTAGCAGACAAGGCTCGCTCTTGAGCCTGAAGCTGTGGTTCCAGTGCGTCCAACGAGACCATCTGATTCGCTGCATCGCGAACAGCCGCCAGCAACACTTGGTTGTAGATTTCAACGGCGGCATCAAGGTCCGATACTCGCTCTTTTAGCTGGGCACGCAATTGGCCAGCATCAAAAATTGGCAAACTGATGGCAGGTTCAATACTGTAGGTGCGGCTACCTGCATCAAACCAGTCAGACAACCCCACAGAAAGACCTTGTCGAGCCACACCTGCGAAAGCACGTAAGTTAATATTTGGATAAAAATCGGCTTTGGCCACTTCAACGCCCTGAGTGGCCACCTCCACGCGCCAACGCGCCGCCACGACATCGGCGCGCTGGCCAATCAGTTCAGCGGGTATTGATGCTGGTAAGAAGGATTCCCGTGCTGGCTCCACGTTTGGCACCGCATCGGCCAACGCCTTCATCGGTAACCCTGCCAAGGCTGCCAACGTATTTCGTTGCAAGCTGATCCGTTCATCGAGCTCAGCAATATCGCGTTCCGTGGCGGGCAGATCACCCTCGGCTTGCCAGCGCTCAACCTCGGTATCGAGCCCCGCCTTAACCCGAGACTCGACAATACGCAGAGTTCTGGTGCGCAATTCGAGAGCGTCCTCAGCTAACTTTTTTCTCTCCAGCAATCTGGATAGCTCAAACCAACTCTCGGCAATCTGACTGGTGAGTAAAATCTTTGCATCTTGCACCTCGGCTTGCCGTGCTGCCTTTTCTCCCAGCACTACATTTAAGGCAGCACGCTGCCGCCCCCAGAAATCGAAGGTATAGCGAGCTTCAGCCCCAAGAACAAAAGTCGATCCATAATGCCCCGCCAAAGGCGCGTCGGCATCGTATTGCTCTGCATAACGTTTACGCGTTGCACGAGCACTCCCGTCCACCTTGGGCCCACGTTCCGCACTGGCTTGATTGGCGACAGCAGCCGCTTGGGAGACGCGTGCTTGGGCCAACCGTATGTCAGGACTCTGGGAAAGCGCTTGATTTATCAGCGCATTCAAACCGGAATCATGATAACGCTCCCACCAATGCGATGATGGCCGATGCCACTCTATATCCACGGCCCCAAAAGATTCCGGGGTATTCAAAGTGGACTGGGAGTTTTCTACGTCCCCCATGCTGGCACAGCCCGAAAGCGTGACTGCGAACATAAAGCTACAGAGGTATTTCATCATCAACACCAACCTAACACTGTTAGTCTAATAACACGCATGCTAGACTAACAATGTTAGATGTCAACCTCTACAGAGAAAGAACATGGCGACAAAAGCACCTCGAATCGAGCGATCCAAGGTCATCGAGACCGCACTGTCACTACTTGACCAATATGGAATTGAAGGGCTTACGATGCGCAAGCTGGCACAAGCGCTCCAGATACAAGCACCTTCGCTGTATTGGCATTTCGAAAATAAACAATCACTTATCGACGGTATGGCCGATGCCCTGGTTGACGGTGTTGCAAAGGATCTACCCGAAGCACAGCCATGGGAGGATCGTGTCCGCCAAGTCGCCGTAGAACTTCGACTAGCGCTGTTACGACACCGTGATGGTGCACGAGTGTTCGAAGGCACCTATGTCGTCACCGACAACGTGTTGCGTACCGGCGAAGCTATGATCTCAGCTTTTATGCAAGCAGGTGCAGATGCGGAGCTAGCTGCCACCTCCAGTTTCACTGTGACCTACTATCTCTTGGGCCTCGTGATGGAGGAGCAAGCACTGGGGCCCGAGAGCAATTTGGATCTGGCTGCACGCAAACAGACTTTTCTCGACTCAGCGCGAGAGAAACATCCACACAGCTGGGCCGCACGCGAAGCGATCTTTTCAGAAGATTTCGACGGTCGTTTTGCAACTGGCCTGGATTTGCTCATCGCAGGAATTAAACAACAAATCACCGTACCTCATCACCGGCTTTAATCATTCCTAGGGTTGTTATATGCATATCGACACCAGCCACTTTCCAAGGGTTTGGATATCTTCTATGGGATCATCCAATTGGGAATCGCAACTGAATAGTTTGCTGCACCAGAGTGAACAGTTCGTCCTGTTGACACGCGAAGTCCCTGGCCGGGAACAGGAATCCACTAAAGAAGAAAGAAAGCGCCTGGCTCTATGGCTCAAGCGTAACCGGGCACAACTCAAGCGTGTGTGCGCAGGTAGCATCGTCGTCGCCACAAGCCCAACCGTGGCGTTATCGCTGCGGATCACCTTAGCACCTCTTGGCAAGGCATTTGGGTTCCCTATTCGGATCGTAGAAGAGAGTTCTATCGACACTGAAACGAATAGTTTGCTTGAGGTGCATTAACTATAATTTACCTAAAAATAACAGAAAATAAGTGACTTCGACGACTAACGCTAGGCAGTCTCAATCTCCAAACCAGGCTTTAAAAATAAAAAGCAGACTCCTTAGTTGAAATAAGTCGAGAATTTTCATCCTATGCTGCAAGCATTAAGCGCCATGCATGGATAGACCTCACATAACCAGCAGGCAAGTTAGCAGGGAGGTCATCAACAGGAAACGTTGCAATTTTTTCATGCTCATGACTCACTACTGGCTTGAATTCACCTAACAGGTCACAACCATAGGTAGCAATAAAAACGTGTTTATTCGAAATAACTTCGAATAGATAAGTGTCAATGATTGCCTTTACATAAACATCTATACTCAGCTCTTCCCTAAACTCCCTTGCCAGACAAAGCTCGGAAGTTTCCCCAACGTCTATCCGTCCACCCGGCAACTCCCACTCATCACGCGAATTTAATGCCAACACCACTTTCTCGCCCGGCAAAAATAAAACACCCTTTATCGATACTGGAAACATAACTCCCTCCGAAAGCAACTAAACCAAAAACCGTCAACACAAGGCATTAAAAGTAAATCTCCTCCTCCTTCACTGATCTATAATCACTCAGTCTCCAGCCCCCCACAACTACCTACGAGTTGATCTTTCGTTCAGAACCTAATTTTAGCGGTGCTGGAAAATTTGGAGAAATAGGCAACATTCTTCGAGATTCAGGCTGCGCCTTCTTTCACTGTATTCGCAATAATTGCGAGGTGTTACATAAATACATAGTGGAGGTGAAGCATGTCGAGTATAGCTATCGTTACAGGTGGGAGCCGAGGCCTCGGTCGAAATACTGCGCTCAGCATTGCCCACAAAGGCAGCGATGTGATCCTGACCTACCATAGCGGTCGAGAAAACGCCGAGGCAGTTGTTCAGGAAATTGAGAATCTAGGGCGTAAGGCAATTGCTCTGCAATTGGATACAAAGGATATTGCCGGTTTCCGGCAGTTTTCCGAACAGCTACGAAAATCGTTGAAGGACATATGGCAACGCGAGACATTCGATCACTTAGTAAACAATGCCGGCCACGGATATATGGCGCCTATTGCCGACACCACCCCAGAACAGTTCGATCGACTGGTTGATGTACATTTCAAGGGTGTTTTTTTTCTGACACAGTGTTTATTGCCATTGATTGCTGACAGGGGAAGAATCGTAAACCTATCTTCTGGACTAACCACGGGTACATTCTCGGGCTTCTCTGCATATTCAGCAGTAAAAGGGGCTGTGGAAGTACTCTCCAGATATATGGCGAAGGAGTTTAGTGAACGAGGAATAGCGGTAAATACCGTTGCGCCCGGCGCTATCGAAACCGACTTTCTAGGGGGGGCCGTAAGGGATACCCCGGATCTTAACAAAGTGTTCGCTGATATGACTGCACTTGGCCGCGTCGGAGTACCCGATGATATCGGGCCTATGATTGCTAGCCTACTATCCGACGACAATCGCTGGGTGAACGGGCAACGGATTGAAGTATCCGGTGGGCAAGGTATCTGATCAGAATAGCTTCGCTAGGTACATGCATGTAGCTAACCAACAGCCTGCCTTTACGGCAGGCTTTTTATGTTAGTGTCCGGATTGAAAAATCGTAATTTTTTCTCTGTGAGCACGGCCGAACTAGTAATTTTATTTGGTATGAAGCACTTTCTTAGCGGATTCCTTATCCCGGCTTGGTGACAAGCCAAACAGGCGTCGATACTCCCTTGAAAATTGAGAAACGCTCTCGTAACCCACGTCAAAAGCGGCACTGCTTGCAGACAGGCCTCTCGACACCATAAGTCGGCGGGCCTCAATAAGTCGAAGTTGTTTCTGGAACTGCAATGGCGAAAGCGACGTCACTGCACGGAAGTGCTGATAAAAAGACGAGATGCTCATCCCCGCTTCAGAGGCAAGCAGTTCCACTGGTAGTGTCTTCCTGAAATCGGCGCGAAGAATAGCAACTGAACGGGAGATGCGCTGCTCACGACTTTCCGGAGCTCCAAGGCGACGAATGGCTTCCCCATGGCGGCCAGACAACAGCCAATAGTGCATCTCTCGCACCAGTTGGCTATGTAGCACCGGCAGAGACTCAGGGCGATCCAGAAGTTTCATCAAACGCAGTGCCGCATCCTGCACATCGGTATCAATCGCATCGTAACGTACAGCGGCTCCGCTCACCCTAGGTACCATTTTCATACCCAGTACCAAATCACTAATCACCACCGGTTCAAGATCCAGCACAAGTGCCATATAGGGCTTATCAGTACTGGCGTGCGTAATCTGGCTGACCGTTGGGACATCGGCCGTGATCAACAGCGAACTTCCTGCCGCGAACTTGTAGGTCTCCTTTCCCAATGTGACGAGCTTCGTGCCTTGCAATACTAAGCAGATGAGCGGGTTGGGAATAGCATGTTGCAGATCGCTTGGCTGGGTTGAACGAATAATTGTCAATCCGGAAACCGGTGTTTGCGCGAGGCCTACAGTATCTGCATGTGCATCCAAATATCGACGCACTGTATCTATAAGGTTTGTATTCATGAATCGATAATAGTGGGGGCGATAATCAGGGCCAACCGGCTTGTAGGGTTAGCAAAGTCGGTGAACCAATGCTCACAGACTTCCGCCTAAAATAATATTAAATTCGGTATTTTCCTAGGCTAATTGAGGCAAGCACTATTACATGTACCATCAATTCACCAAATCAATAGACAGACATATCAACTATCCATTAGACAAATAATGCGTACAGGATAAAGCTACTAGGGTAACCCCAATCGGAGTATTCCCATGTCGAAAACACTTGTACTACTTTTCCATCCTGATATTGCGCGCTCGCATGCCAACGCTGCCCTTTCCACTGCCGCCTCCCAGATCGATGATGTCGAAATCTTCGATGTACAGCGAGCTTATCCCAATGGCGAGATTGACACCGGTGCCGAGGTGCATCGTTTGTTGGCCGTGGACCGGGTCGTCCTGCAGTACCCTATGCAATGGTACGCTACCCCGCCGATATTGAAAGTATGGCTGGATGCCGTGCTAACGCGACTGTTCTACATTAACTACGAGTCGGAGGGGCGCAGGCTACGAGGCATGCCCATAATGGTCTCGGTGACCGCAGGCAACACGCCTGACGCTTATAGCAAGGGCGGGCGTAATATGTTCACCATGCTTGAGCTACTTGCCCCGATGCGCGCGACAGCCCACCGTTGTGAGCTGGCCTGGAGCAGCCCCTTTATCGTCTACCATGCCAACCAGCTGTCTTTGGACGAGATTAAGACCGAAGGGACCCGTTACGCAGAGGTATTAAAGTCATGGATTGCATCACCCGAGCCACAGGAGGTTTGAGTGATGAGTGAGTTAAATAGTCATGTTACTAATTCCTCGCAAAAGGTTCCTCGCTGGTATCCCCTACTAGCAGGGGCCTTTCCATGTGGTGTTTTAGGGCAATTTCTTATCGCGGGCGGTGCACTATTCAGAAATGGTGGGCTGTGGGAGACACATGCAATAGTGGGAGGGGTCCTGTTCTTTCCGGCGAGTGCACTTCTAGTCGCTACTCTGTATGTGCCTCAGCTTAGGACGCTGAGGAGGTGGGCCGGGTTAACCTTCTTTTTTTACTTGGTACAGGTAATCTTAGCCGCTGGTTCAACCCCCTTGTTGCTTTCAATGCATCCATTTAACGGAGCGTTGATGTTGGGAGCTAGCTTAGCGTTGCTGACCAAAGTGGAATATCTCCGTCGCTACCAGCTTAAACCAACCTCAGGGCCTCTCAGTGACTGATACCTCCTATTCAGTCGTACTTATTCCCGAAAGCTCCAAGCTTGATAAGACATTATCGAATAGCTTCGATGCCTTCTTTTTGAAAGAGGCATCGCAGCGTTTCGGTCACATGTTGTACAACCAAATCACCATCTCTTCGCGCATGCCAAGCTAAATGTAGACTGAAGCCTGGCACCGGGATGGGCGGCTCGAAAACCGCTAGGGCTTGAGTATCAGAAAGACAATTTATAGGCGTGGTAGCGATCATATCCGTTGCTTTCAGCAAAGGCTCGATCATAGTGAAATTCGGTACAACAGCGCCGACATGACGAGTTTTGCCTTGTTGGGCTAATACTTCTTCCAGAGACCCACGTACATTCCCCTCTCCGGAAACAACGATATGTGGCCAGGCCAGCCACTCATCCATGTTAAATTTCCGAACGGCAGGATGCGAGGCCCGCATGGCCACAACATAGTCCTCATATCTAATTTCCTGGCGATGAAATTTTGGAGGCAGCGCAGGAAACGTTGAGATCGCAATATCAGCTTCACCATTCTCCAGACGATGGAGAGCATCCTTACTGCTGCGCCATGGCAATAGCGCTAAATTCACATTTGGAGCGCTGGTGCTTAACTTGGTTAAAAGGTGGGTCATGACCGCCAGACCTGGTTGATCTGCCATTAACAAGCGGACCGTTTGGCGAACTTGCGTCAATTTAGCTTGCGGTGTCTCTACGACGGCCGATATGGCAAGCAGTGCGTGGGACAATGGTTCTTTTAGCGACAGAGCTTTCGTCGTTAATCGCATTTCACCTGCGACACGCTCCAACAATGGATCATTGAAGACATGCCGGCACCTATCTAGTGCGTTACTAGTTGCTGGTTGTGACAGCGCAAGACGCCGTGCTGCTCGTGTTACGTGCTGCTCCTCTAACAGAGCATGCAAGACAACCAGAAGATTGAGGTCCAAAGAGCGCAAGTTGGCCATATCATTTACCAAGTCAAAAAGAGGCAACTAGTTTCTTCAATATCATTATTTTTCATCTTGTTGCCAAGAGAGATAGCTGTCTCCCCACTCTTTCATGGCGTTGAGCACGGGGGCCAGAGTCAGCCCAAGCTCGGTAAGCGAATATTCGACACGTGGGGGAACTTCGGCAAACACTTCTCGAGAGATAATACCGTGCGATTCAAGCTCTCGAAGTTGCAATGTCAACGACCGTTGCGTGACGCCACCGATAAGCTTGCGAAGCTCTCCAAATCGTTTGGTTCCGCTGAGTAGATAGTAAATGATCAGCGGTTTCCATTTGCCGCCAGCAACAGCAACGGTCGCTTCAACAGTGCACCGATACTCATGAGCTTCTTGCTTCTTCATCCGTTATACACCCGCCATTAGTATAAAACATATCCCTATATATCAAATAAGTGCCTACTTTTCAATTTAACCCCTAGTACCTAGAATATCTCTTCCGCAGCGGCTAGTGCTGTGCTGCGCTCTTTTACCTGAAAATCTTGATGGAGCACCCTGATGAAAGCAGCTTACTATGAAGCCCAAGGCAGCGCTCGTGATGTGCTGAAAGTCGGTGAATTGCCGACACCAGAACCAGGGCCAGACGAGGTGCGCGTACGCATTCATGTTTCTGGACTGAATCCTACCGATGTTAAAGCAAGAACTGGCTTCTCTTCAGAGATGCCTTATCCACGCATTATTCCTCATCAAGATGGTGCAGGCGTTATTGATGCGGTTGGCACGAACGTGTCATCGGATCGGCTTAGCGAGCGGGTTTGGGTATACGAAGCGCAATATGGCCGAGCAACAGGCACGGCAGCAGAGTTCGTTGTAGTTCCGTCTCGCCAAGCGGTTCACTTGCCAGATAAGGTCTCATTCGAAGTAGGGGCTTCGCTTGGGATTCCTGCGCTCACAGCTCACCGCTGCCTGTTTTCTGATGGCAGTCTTAAAGGTCGGCGGGTGCTGATTCATGGCGGAGCCGGCGTGGTCGGAACAGCAGCAATTCTATTGGCAAAGTGGGCCGGCGCATGGGTTTCAACAACGGTGATGAGCTCTGAACAAGCCACCGTAGCCGAAGAAAATGGCGCAGATCTAGTGATCGACCGAAAGTCGGAAGATGTTGCGAGTATTGTTTTGGAAGCAACAGAAGGACTCGGCGTTGACCATATTGTCGATGTCGCGTTGAAGCCCAATCTTGACATCAACTTGGCCTGCTTGTCCCAAGGTGGGGTTATAAGCGCCTACGCAACCGCCAATGCGACGGATGAGCTTTCCATTCCATTATTGAAGGCCATAATGCATGGTTGCGTCTTCCGTTTCGTATATATCTACAATGTACCCGATGAGTTGAAACAAGCTGCTATAGCGGATATCAACTCGTGCCTTGAGGCCGAATGCTATTTGCCAAAAATCGGTTTAAACATGCCTTTGCGGAATGTAGCGGATGCTCACGAGGCATTGGAATCGTCCAACGTTATAGGCAAGGTTCTTATACACATGTGAGCTGAGATTACTTGAAATCACGCATGACGACCATCACCACCAGCACTTCCGTCAGCAGTAACAGGTACACCCTAGTATGAATGCGGTCGAGAATGCGCCCGATCCATCGCGACGCCAGGCGGATCCCGAGCCATGAGCCCACCGTGCCATTGCATGGTCTGCCGTTGGTGGTGGCGCCATGTGGACAGGGAAGCAGCAAAGACCATCAACGCGTTTCAGCCAGGTTAACGCTAATGCTCAATACACCTCTTTCTGATGTGGATCATGTAGCAAGGCCCGTGGTGGCCATCGGCACTGACTACCGCCCCGGTACCCTCCTGGACTTCCATACCCATCGCCGTGCCCAGTTTCTCTATGGCATGACCGGCGTGATGGAAGTCAACACGGATGACGGCACCTGGATGGTGCCGCCCTATAGCGGCGTATGGCTACCTGCGGGCAAACGCCACCAAGTGCGCATGAACGGGGTGAGCACCCGAAGTCTGTATATCGAGCCCCACGTCGCGCCACGCGCTTCGCTCAACTGCGAGGTGCTGGTCGTGACGCCTCTCCTGCATTACCTGCTGCTGGCTTCCGCCCACATCCCCGCGCTCTATGACGAAAACGGCCGCGACGGTGCCCTGGCTCAATTACTCCTATACGAACTGGAACAGGCTCAGGCCCTGCCACTATTTGCGCCCCTGCCCCATGACCTTCCACTCGCCAGCCTGTGCAGAGAGTTTCTCGGCCAACCAAACATTCACACTCTTCCGGAGGAGTGGGCGCGGCAGTTACATTGCAGTCAGCGCACCTTCAATCGCCTGTTCCGTCAGCAGACCGGGCTCTCCTTTGGCGTATGGCGCCAGCAGGCCTGCCTGATGGCAGCAATTCCCAGGCTGCTCTCGGGCAGTTCCGTTACCCAAACCGCGCTGGAACTCGGCTATGACAGCCCAGCCGCTTTCTCCAGTATGTTTCGCAAGGTGCTCGGTCAATCTCCCAGCGCTTTTGTTCGGGCGGCTAGTCGCCCGCCGGAGGAAGGCGGCGGTTCTGGCTTGGTTTGCTGTCGTAAATTTATGCAGCAGATGGGCAAGTAGATGAGGTATTCGGAGCCCTGCAGATAGTCCTTGTCGCTTATTTAATCACCCGGGACTCAACACATAGATAGGAAAGTATTACCTCGACCGCATGGGCACGCCGCTCAATCAACCAATCCGGGTCAGCCAGATCCTGCTCGAAGATGATGGATAGCGTGTCGCGTTGATTGATGTGAATGATTGATAGCGAAAGAATAGAAATGTAGAGCTGGGTAGGGTCTACAGCCGAGCGAAATAACCCTGCTGCTTCCCCTCGCTTTAGGGTATCCCGGATCATGCCTACGAGCGGCGTCGTTTGCTGGACGACTTTGCTCGATTTGCGCAGCATGCGCCCACCCAGCAAGTTCTCATTGCGCACCAGGCTGGTGAACTCGGGATGCTCGGCCATATGATCGAAGGTGAATTCGACCAGCGCGCGCATACCTGCAACGGGCTCGAGATAGCTTAAATTGAGTGCCTGCTCCTTGGCGCGCAACTCCTCATAGACTCGTTCGAGAACAGTCAGGTAAAGACCTTCCTTGTCATCGAAGTAGTGATACACCATGCGCACATTACAATCGGCTGCACGCACGATACGTTCCATGCGAGCACCATCGTAGCCGCGCTCGGAAAACTCTTGAGTCGCCGCTTGAAGCAGGCGCTCGCGTGTTTCATGAGCATTACGGCGGGTTTTTCCCCGGGTACGGGCACTCTGTTTCATATCGAGCGTATCGCTTTTTGTCATGTACACATCCTTGTTTCTATTGGTGCTATAGCCCTAACGCGATGCCATCGCTGCGAGGGTCATGAGCGGCGTAAAAGCCTTTCGCCGGGTCGATAACGACCGCGCCGGGGTGGCCAGCCAGGGCACTTTGTGCGGGTAGCGGGCTCATCTGATGACCACGCCGGGTCAATTCAGCGAAAATAGCAGCTCCCGCATCCTGCTCAAGTTTTAGCGTGTCACGTCCATCGGAAAAGGTTCGCCCCAGTAGGAAGCGCGGCGCTTTAAGCGCACTGAGCGGATCCATGCCATAGTCTATCAAGCGCGTCAGCACGGCAGCGAGGGTTTGCGGCTGTCCATCTGCTCCTTGAGTACCGTAAAGTAAACGAGGCTTTCCATCGACACGATACATACCCGGGTTAAGGGTATGAAAAGGACGCTTTCCCGGGGCAATCACATTCGGATGAGCAGGATCAAGACTGAACGCGGCACCACGGTTATGCCACAAAATCCCCGTATCACCGACACTGACACCACTGCCCCAGTCGTAATAAATCGTCTGCAGCATGGAGACGGCATTACCGAAACGATCAGCGGCCGCTAGATAAACCGTATCGCCATGCTGATAAGCGAAGGGCCAATCCAATGCTTTCCCCGCCTCCACTTTTGCCGCTTCAGCATCAAGATGAGCAGGCGATAACAACCTTTCACAAGGCACCGACGCGAAATCGGGATCAGCCAGGTAGCTATTACGATCCAGGAAAGCGCGCTTTACCGCCTCCACCAGCAGATGGTAATAATCGGCGCTGCCCTCTTCGATCCTGGAGAGGTCAAAACGCGCCAGGATACCCATTATCTCTAGTGTCGTCATACCCTGGGTTGGGGGGCGATGGGCCAGCAGCTCGCCACCACGGTAGGGAACAGACAACGGCTTTTCTACTCGTGCTCGGGTAGCCGCCAAATCAGTGGCCGTGAGTGGAGACCCTACTGCTGCCAGTCCAGCGGCGATTTTCTTCCCCAACTGCCCTTCATAGAAGTCCCGGTAGCCGTGGGTCGCAATGGACTGCAGTGAAGCGGCCAGCTGTGGCTGGTACAGTTTTTCACCCTCATGGGGAATCTTCCCGCCTGGCATAAAGTGCTCTCGCACGCCTGGCATCATCGACAGCTCATCGCTACGAAAATCAAGCCAGAAGCGCTGCGATGGCGTTATCGGGAAGCCTTCCCTCGCTAGCTGTATCGCTGGCTCCATCAGCGCTGCCCAGCCAATTTGGCCGCCACAGTTCTGACGGGAAATCTCATGCGCCTGCCCCCAGGTATCAACCGTGGCAGCCGTCGTCAACATGGAACCTGGCCCTCTCGTAGGCAATTGGCCAGACAGTTCCAACTTAGCCTGTGGCGCCTGGCCAATGCCTGACAGGGTTTGCACACCACCGTTTGCATCCGCAATGATCATGAAGGCATCGCCGCCAAGACCGGTAAAGTGCGGGCAAGTCACTGACAGACAAGCCCCCATGGTGATCGCAGCCTCAACCGCATTTCCACCTTTACGAAGTACCTCAAGCCCCGCTTCTGTTGCCAGTGTATGTGGGCTGGTTACGACCCCCTCATGGGAATGCGCCAGCGCTGATGAAGTTGTGCTAATAGACATTGCTACCATCCTTATTCTGGCTGTTTAGCCGCCATACACCATATTGGGTAGCCACATACTGATCGCGGGAATATAGGTCAGCAGTATCAAGGCAAACAGCGCAATGCCAATAAAGGGCAATGCACCACGTACCGCCTGGACGTAATCGACGCCGTTGATAGTGCCCGCCACAAACAGGTTGAGGCCAAATGGCGGCGTAAACATACCAATCGCCCCATTCACGGTCAGTACTGCCCCTAGGTGGACAGGGTCAATACCAACGCGCATACCCACGGTGTAAAACAGGGGGGCGAGAATCACCATGATGGAGGAAGCATCGAGGAACATGCCGGCAATCAGTACCGTCACATTGATCAGCAGGAAGATATGGTACGGATTCTCGGATAACGACAGGATAGCGTTGGCCAACATGGCCGCTAGCCCATTACTGGAAAGAAACCACGCCAGAACCGAGGCAGCAGCGAGAATAATCATTACCTGAGCCGTTGTGGTCGCCGCTTCAATCATGCTTTGGAATAGCTCTGCAAAGCTCTTCTCACGATAAATCAGGGCTGAGACCAACAGGGCATATACCACTGATACAGCGGCGGCTTCAGTGGGCGTAAAGATACCCAGGTAAATCCCACCCAAGACGACGAGAGGAACCCCTAACCCCCACGAAGCATCTTTGAATCCTGCTAAAACCTCGCCCCAACTGGGCGGCTCCACGGGAGTGACACCGTCCTTTTTGGCGCGGTACCAACAGTAAGGCAATAAGCATGCTGCATATAATAAACCGGCTCCCACCCCCGCCATGAACAGCGCACCCACTGACACCCCAGTGACAGCCGCGTAGACGATCATTACAACCGAAGGGGGAATGATGATGCCCAATGAACCGGCAGACACCAGCACGCCAATCGAAAATTGACCGGAATATCCTTCCTTGCGCATGGCCGGATAGAGCAATGAGCCCACCGAAACCACCGTGGCCGGGCTAGATCCGGAAATAGCGCCAAAAAACATACTCGCTGATACCGCCGTCATCCCCATACCACCGGTAAAGCGTCCTACCAACAAGTTGGCCAAGCGGATGATACGCTGCGACAACCCACCCGCGCTCATCAAGCTACCGGTGAGAATAAAAAAGGGTATCGCCATCAATGGGAACTTATCCAACCCGGCAAACAATCGCTCAGCCACGATCGCCAATGGAATATGGCTAAAGCTCCCCATCGCCACCGTGACGGAACCCGCCAATGCAATAAAGATGGGCGTTCCCACTAACATCAAAACAGCTAATAGCACCAGGAATGTGATGACCATATTCTTATCCAATTTGATCAAGGTGGGCAGAGGCTTGCTCTCGACCAAGCAACGTCCGGAAGAAATGCTGGGTAAAGCGAATACCCATTAAAAGAGCGCCCACCGGAATGGCCAACTGAACGATCCACATGGGCGCTTGTAGAGCAGAACTCACCTGACCAAACCGATGGGTTTGCTCGGTTAACTGGAAACCGTAAACCACCAGGAAAAGGCAAAAAGCGATAGAAACCGCATGAACTAGCAACTCTATCCATTTCGCCATGAGGGGAGGACTAAACCTGCGTAGAATATCGATCCCAATATGAATCCCTTGCCGTGCAGCAACGCTCGCGCCAAGCAGCACCATCCATACAATTTGGTAACGCACCAGCTCCTCAGCCCATGAAAAACCATCGTTAAACACGTAGCGTGCAATGACGTTGGCGAAAAGAATGAACGAGGCGGACAAAATCAGCAGGCCAATCAAAACCTCCTCGGCACGCGATATTAGGCGATCAAGTTTGCGCATAGCGAACTCCACCAGCGATGAAAACAATGGGGAAGGAAAGGGCTATCGGGATCACCGATCAGCCCTTTAATGGGTGAAGCGCGACTATTCGGCATCAGCAATGGCTTGCTGGAATTCCGCCATTAGATCTGCGCCAATTTCATTGGCAAACTCATCGTGCACCGACGCTGTCGACTCTCTGAAAGCCGTCAGTTGGGCATCATCCAGTGTGCTCACGTTAGTGCCACTGGCTTCGATAGTGGCAATGTAGCCCGTTTCACGGCGGGCGGTTTCTTCACGCTGGAATACGGTGGTTTCACGTGCAGCGTCCGTCAATAGCGCCTGATTCTCAGGGCTTAAGCTATCGAACCAACTCTGGCTAAACAGAAATGCATAGGCTAGATAAGCGTGATTGCTGATAACCACATCCGACTGCACTTCATAAAATTTCATTTGTGTAATCGATACCAGCGGATTTTCCTGGCAGTCGACAATGCGTTGCTGCAGCGCGTTGTAAGTTTCACCGAAGGCAATCGGTACCGGGTTAGCGCCCATCGCTTTAAACTGTTCCATGATGATAGGGCTTTGCATCACGCGTACCTTTTGGCCTGCGAAATCCTCCGGGCCATTAACGGGCTGGTCACAGGTAAATTGCTTAAAACCACTTTCCCAGAACGTCACCCCCTTCAGCCCCACCTGCTCTACCGTCGCCAAGAGGTCATCACCAGCCTGCCCATCCAGAACGGTGTGGGCGATATCGGGAGATGGGAACAAGAAAGGCAGATCGACGATCTGCATGGCGGGAACGAAGCCCGATAACTTGGCGGTCGGAATAATCGCTGCTTCCACAGCCCCCATCTGCAACTGTTGGGTGACTTCGACATCATCACCGAGTGTGTTATTAGGGAAAATTTCTACTGAAATCTCACCACCACTACGCTCAGCCACCATGTCCCTGAAGCGCTCAGCCGCCAGGTGCTGTGCGCTATCTTCAGGCAAATCATGGTGAAACTTGATATTAATATCGGCGCTTGCCATACCAGTATGTGCCAAAGCACCCAACGCGAAACTACAAGCGAGAGCCTTCAGCTTCATATTCTTAAATTGCTTTTTCATGGTGTGATCCTTGCCATTGCGCCCATTCAGAAAACACTCTTCATGGAGCGAGCTAAGTAACTATTTACTTACTTAAAGAAATAGCAATTATCATGCCACCTTGAAAAATGAGAGATTCTGCGGGTTGTTGAGCGTACCGACGCATAAATTCGCACCAACTTTGTGCTGAAGGACTCAATATGGTGCGAATTTATTCGGGGCCTGATGCCACCCATCAAGCCATCGTCCTCTTAGTCAATTCTTGGCAGGATCGGGCCGGGAGCTCTTTGCCGCCCGGCAGTGTTTGAACAGCTTTTGCATCGAGGGCTTGGGGGTCGAACAGAGCGCGCTACTTGAAGGCTTTGAGGCCGCGCGCAGTTACTCCGTTAAAAAGACGGCCAGTGGTGCTATTCCCAAATATACATGAGCCGATTGCATCATCTATTCAGATCATCTTATGAGCCGAATAAGGTTTATATTCGGCTCATGGGCTAGTCGGAGGGTATGTTGGGGTAAGAAGAATGGGTTAAGCAATTAAAGTGCCCAGCAGACCGCACCAGTTAGGCTTCAAAAGGGTTAATGACGTCCACATTGGCTGCCTCAAAAGGAGCCATATCTCTGGAGGCGACTTGATAGCCTTGTGATACGGCAATAGCAGCAATGTAGCCATCCGGCACAGGAAAACCACGCCCGGCGGTTCTGGCTGTCACGGCTAGCTCTGCATACTTGCGAGCGGCGTCAACGTCAAAGGATAAAATCCGCCCTCTGAACAACTCCACAAGGCCGCCCAAGGTCTCGCTCAACATGTCCTTGCGCTTCCCGTTGGGCAGCGCCGCAATACCAAATAACAACTCTGCAAGTGTGACACTAGACAAGTATAACGTTTCAGCCGACTGCTCATTAAGCCAAGCTCTGACGGCTGGATCAGGCTCGGGTTTCATCGCCTCGGAAACGACATTGGTATCCAGAATGATCATTCAAACCTCATCGGTTCAGCAGGCGTCTTGTCACGCACCTTTTCAAAGACCGCTACGTCTTCATTGGTCAACCCGATCTTGCGACCCAAATCAGCCAGGGCATCACCCATTTTGAGGCGACTTTCTGGCCGTGTGATCTCTTCCAGGATGGCCCGCACCTCAGCCTCGGCGCTGCGGTGATTCTGCTTGGCTCGCGCTTTTAGTGCATTGTGTACTTCGTCAGGAATGCTTCTAATAGTCATCATGCCCATAGCCCAAACTCCTATTGCATGTGGTAAGCGCAGCTGCGCTCCAACTGCATTCAGTATAGTATACTGTATGCAAAAGGCAAGCACTTGCAACACTGCTTTTCAGAAGTAACGTGTACTTTAAGGATATTTTGCAACCGCAAAGCGATGCCTGCATAACTAATCCCGTGGAGAACACTCCCGCACCAATTGCTGACATATTTGGTCAAGAGGCTGCTTTTGTGGCCAAAAGACAATCAGATTATGGTCACACCGGCTTCTTTGCTGAGCGGGTACTACTGATCCGCCAAAACGGCTATTCATTACTGACTATGAACCATTGCATCAGGTTATTTCATGGCATGGGGAATGTCTGCCATCCTCAGCAGCCAAATACAGAAAGGGCAGTCACTTGGACTGCCCTTTCGTTTTATGTGTGAAGCGGGAATACGTAAATGAAAGCACGGATCAGCGCTGACCTTCAGTGCGCAGCTTTGCCACTTCATCTAGCGCCAAGCCTATCGCTTCAGCAATCTGCTCATCACTCTACACCTCACGCAGCCAACCCAATAATGCCTCGCTGCCTGGGCGCTGAGGTGCGCCTTGACGTGTGTATAGGACAATAGCATCGTGCTGAGGCGATGGGTGTCCGGAATCAGTGAACCACTACATAAAGCAGTTTAGTGTCGTAAGGTTGGCGCGGATCCTTGTGTAAACCAACTACTCGCTAACCAATGAAATCGGATGGGCAAAAAGTTATTATCCAGCTAAATAATTTTTCTACCGAATTCATGCACTTTTATATCCTCTCACTGGACACTCTATGCATAACCTATGGATTCCCGTCGTCGCCATTTTCGTCGTTGCTGGCCTGGTATTCGGTAACCAGGCCTATTCTGAGGCCCAGCGTGATGCCCACATCGCCGCGACTATATCTGAACGCCTCGACAGCCAGGCACCGGCCGAAATTTCCCACTTGACGCAAGTCAATAAGGGCTATGGGGTGTGCGGCGACTATGAGCTTTCAAGCGCCGAGTCCGGTCGTTTCTACTACAATCACGCCACCAAGCGCCTAGTGTTGGGTACCGATGCTCCGCTGTATCACGACAACTGCGAGGGCGTCTCTGACTGACCCCTTAGAACCTGTTCACGATCTTTTCAGCAGTAAAGTGATTGCGCACAAACCCCATGCCCCTCCTCACGCAGCGCTTTTCTATGCCGCTGCTTTAGCCCTTTTACCCCTCGAAACTTCCACCATATTCTCTCGGGACAAGATCAGCCTCTTCGTCGCCCGTCCTGATAAGGTTGACGATCATTTGCGCGACCAATGACAGTGGGTGAGCTATCGAAGTTGCCCCAACCTCTTGCTCCTGTGCGGTGCTCAGGCCTGACGAGAGGGACAGCCAACAGAGTTCAATGATCCGGCCATAGCAGCGCTCTGAGCCGTTAGAAAGCTCCACCGGAAACACCCGGCGTAAACCTTACTCGACATGCGCCTTCTTAACAGGAAGTAGGTGCACCACGCCCACCACTACCGAGCCCACCAAAAAGCCAATCACCGCAGAGCACAGTGTATTGAAGCTCCAGCCCAGCGTGCCGCCCAGGGCACCGGTTGCCTCGCTAATGCCAAGCTCAATATGGTGTACCCACTCATAGGGAGCGTTGAACCAACCCGTACCATCGGCACCTAGATTGGCCATCAGTATATGCCCACCCACCCAGAGCATGGCGACAGTACCCACGACCGAGATGGTCGCTAGCACCTTAGGCATGGCTGTCACCAGGCTACGGCCCAGTGTCTGCACGCCCGAACTATCCCGCTGGGCGAGCCTCAGGCCGATATCATCCATCCTGACCAACAGCGCCACTACTCCATACACCAGAAGTGTGATGACAAACGCGACCACCACCAGGCTAACCATCTGCGACCAGAACCCTTGATGGGACACTGTTGAAAGCGCGATCACCATGATTTCGGCGGACAGAATCAGGTCGGTACGAATAGCGCCACCCACGATCTGTTTCTCGGCCTCCGGTCCCTTTTCTACCGCTGGTTTGTCGTCGTCATGCTGACCAGAGAGCTTGTGCCAGACCTTCTCAGCGCCCTCAAAGGCCAAGTAGGTGCCGCCCACCATCAGGATGATCGGCAATAGCGCGGGCAAAAAGTGATTCAGCAGCAGCGCCACCGGCAGGATAAAAATCAGCTTGTTGCGAATCGACCCCAGCGCGATCTTCTTCACAATCGCCAGTTCCCGCTCCGCTGTTACCCCCTGCAAATATTGCGGCGTCACCGCCGTATCATCCACCACCACCCCGGCCGCCTTCGCCGTCGCACGCCCTGCGGCGGCACTCACATCATCCAATGATGCTGCGGACAGCTTCGCCAATGCGGCAATGTCATCCAATAATCCTATCAAGCCGCCTATGGCCATGGGTGCTTCCTCCGTGAATAACAGGTGCAGATAGTAGAGCACAAAGCGGCTTGGGCGGATCGCCTCTTTTGCTTCAAGATTCCGACTTGCGCACCTTACCCCAGCAGTACTTTCAGCTCATGACGTTGTTCAGCATGTTTGGCCGCGTTTTCGTTTTTCAGTTTTTCCAGATTGATAAGCTTCCAGCGTACGGCAGGCAGATCCGCCGCCCGAGGGCGATCAATAGCATCAAAATCGGGCATACCGTCATGCAGGCTCATTAGGAATTGCTTGGTGTTCTCATCGAAGCGGGAATGAATATCTGCAATCAATCGTTTACGGGTGTCGAAGAGCTCTTGGAGACTGACAGAAGCTCTGGTCATTCCCTCAAATTTTTGGTGGCCATCGCGTTGTTGATCTCGGAAAGGCTATCGTTTCGATCTTTCACCGGCAGGTAGGTCAGGTCGATATCGACTGACAAACGCGGGAGATCACGATAGAACAGGTTTATCGCCGTGCCGCCCTTCAGCGCGAATACATCTTCCTTAGCGACATGCGGGAGAATACGCACAAGAAGTGCGACCTGTGCTTCATAGGTTTCACGTGCCATCGTTGGTCTCCGTCCTTACAAACGCTTCAGGCGCCATAATCCGATAGCGCGGACGTACCTTGCCCCCTTTACCAGTGCACGGTCGCCGCTGCCGAGATTGAACTCTGCTGGGTCGAAGCGCTTGCGCCAGGGGGGATCGAGGCGATCGACAAAGACAAAGAATAGCCGCTTTACCTTGATCTACTTACAACTCTGCAGCAGAGCTGCCAGTAGTTTAGGGCGCAGCGTTGTCAGGCTCTCAAATAGCATATCGAGATTGTGAAAACTCTCATGGTCGGGCAGCTCGTCCATAGCTTCCATAATTGCCCTTTCGAGTGCCGACCTCTTGAGCGTCCAGTCCCATGGCAGCGTGTCTTCGGCGTTGATTAACTAAAGAATCTTCCATAAGGCTCTTTAATATCGTCAAATTTTGTGTACTTTTAGTTCACAAAGCACCTATCTTTTAAAGACCCACGGGGAGGCGATTTACCAGCTTAATATCCGCGCCTGCTTGTAACCGAGATACAAACTAATTCCGGGCTCTAAGGCAAATCCGCCTCCTGCAACAGCTAGCTTTTATCGGTTTGCGGGCATCAAATACCAACGAGACGGCAGCAAGACAAAACAAAAAGTGCCACCTACTTTGAATGTATGAATCTTCTGGAGATTGGCAATGGAACAACTAACAGGTGGCTGTCTCTGCGGTAAGATCCGAATCTTGGCCAATGGCGAGCCGCTTCGGGTAGGTATTTGCCACTGTATGGATTGTCGCAAGCATCATGGGGCGCTTTTCTATGCGGCTGCTGATTATCCCAAGCAAGCTGTCATTATCGAAGGCGAACCGCACAGTTATCAGGGGCGCTACTTCTGTTCCGCATGCGGTTCGTCGGTTTTTTCGGTAAGCGAGGAAGAAATCGAAATACACCTTGGTACCCTTGATTCACCCAATCAACTTAAACCGACGTATGAGCTTTGGGGCATTCGCCGCGAACATTGGCTACCGCCATTTCAAAACGTGGAGCGATACGAACGAGATCGGGAAGATTGAGCGGGTTCAAGGGCTGCCGCTTAGGTCAGAAGGTAATCGATCAGCGCTTACCTTCAGTGCGCAGCTTAACCACATCCTCTAGCACCAAGCCTGTCGCTTCAGCAATCTGCTCGTCACTCAGCACTCCCAGCTTGAGCAGATTACGGGCCGTTTTCTCAATGCCCAGCTTTTCGCCTTCCTGGCGCTCTTGCTGAGCCCAGTTTTCCAAATTTTCTGCCAACATGTCTTTATTCTCCAACAAACTATTGAACTGTTGGCTACGCGGTCAGCAACTCCATTTCCTCGCGGCTACTAACCGGATGGCGGATCGCCTCTTTGGCTATATTCACTTCTAATGCTACTTTCGCAATATCCAGCACGCCAACATCAATTTGGTAACCCCCTCGGGTCATCAACCAGTCAAGCACCTCCGCCAGGTGCCAGATTGAGGCACTGCCTTCGTGAACCGGCACAGGAAACGTCGCTCGGTGGGTGAGCATCAGCTTTCGCATTGCCTGTCGCGAAACGCCCACAACGTCTGCTACATCCGTCAGGCCAACAAGATCCGGCGAAGCCTCAATCAGCCGCGCGGAAGGGATCGCTTTTTTTACGTCAACCAGGGCACTGTGAACCGCTTCCGCGGCGCTGCCCGCTTCACGAGAGAATTCCAGCGCCAAGCGGCCCGGCTGCCCCACGCCCACCAGAGCATCATCGCAACCGGCAGCGCCCAAACGCTCCACTAGCGCATCTAGGTCGGAGTCACTATCAGCCAGTTGGTATTTCAGCGTAAAAATATATTCCATTCTTCAATCCTCCGGCTCCGCTTCGTCTCGACGCTTGTGGGTCGAGCACTTGTCCACCACTCTCCGAATTGCCCGGGCGTGGCTGCCGGGATTTTTCGGTGTACTCCACACGCTCGCGATACAAAACTCACCGCAGCGGCATTCATCATCATTATAGGGACAGTAAATCTTGCCCCAGGCGTGACTACCGCCGACTTCAACTCGCCAGCCCTCCGCTTCCGCATGTTTGAGGGCAGTTTCGATCTCTTTTTTCGGATGTGATGGACGAGTCATTATTTGCCTCTGAGTATGAAGCCCCCTTCAATGGTTGTCAATTGACAACCATTGAAGCAGCAATTCATATGCTTGCCGACGTTCATCTAAATAGATAGACCCAAGTGTCTCTTTTAACTCCCTAATAAAAATTTAAGAAAGAATATCAGTAGGTGCAACACTTAACCTGACGCTGGGGTCTTTCATGGCATGGGGAATGTCTGCCATCCTCAGCAACCAAATACAGAAAGGGCAGCCAATTGGACTGCCCTCTCGTTTTATGTGTGAAGCGGGAATACGTAAATGAAAGCAAGGATCAGCGCTGGCCTTCAGTGCGCAGCTTAGCCACATCCTCTAACGCCAAGCCTGTCGCTCCTGCAATCTGCTCATCACTCAGCACCCCCAGCTTGAGCAAATTACGGGCTGTTTTCTCGATGCCTAGCTTTTCACCTTTCTCGATGCCCAGCTTTTCGCCTTCCTGAAGACCTACTTGGCGTTCTTGCTGTGCCCAGTTTTCCAAATTTTCTGCCAACATGTCTTTATCCTCCACCAAACTGTTGAGCTGATTGAGGTCGACCTCAGCCCCTAGCCGCTGCAAGTGGCGTTTAAGCCAGCGAGTAATAATCTTGTCGATACGCTCTTTGTGAGGATCGGCCTGAATAATCGCCACAATCCGATCCACGGCTTTTTGCAGCCCTTGCCAGTTAACGTTGACTGACCACACCACGTCCTCAATTTTTTCTTCGAACAGTGGCGTAATGTAGTTGCCGCTCTGGCTCTTCAGGGTAGAAAAATCCATTAACCGGGCAATCTCGGCGGGAGCAAAGCCTTCGATGAGTTGCTGAACAAATTCAGGATAACTAAACAGCTCTTTGTAGCCGGTATCATGATGGTTGCTGACCATGGAGACCTCTGCCAATCGTTACGAGGCAGATTACCATGCTCATCCATCCGTAATACATTCACACCATGCGATGAAAAGCCCGTTACGCTTTGCATTCTTTCAGTAGTTGTTGGCCGACCTGATTCATCGGCTGCCGTTTAGCCCAAAAGGCAATCAGGTTCCGGTCACGTTGGGGAGATAGCGGCAGCGTTACCACATTAGTCGCTGGTTTATTGTTTAGCGCCAGTGTGGGCACTAGGCTAACACCGACATCGCCATCAACCATCTGCAACAACGTGCGCGTATCGCGTACCCAAAAATCCACCTGAAAAATATCGACTTCCTCCAATGAGTGAGCAAATATCTGCTGAATAAGCGCCTCACAACCCCCTGACGACATAATCAACGGATGATCGGCAAGCTCCGCTACCGTAACGCTAGCTTGTTTGCTGAGTGAATGGTTCTCGGGTAAAACAGCAACGATCTCATCCTTCTTTAATAGCTGCCAATCGAAGTGCTCACACCAGTAGGTGAGATTAAGCTGCGTCACATCGGTGGTTATGCCCATATCAACCACGCCGCTTTCCACCCACTCCTTTATCTCTTCCTCCATGCCTTCCAGGACAAGGCTAATGGCATCAGGGTAGCGGCTCGTTAAGCTAGAAAGGTGTGGGGATAACCATCCCGTTAATGCACTGGGAATTACACCTATTTTCAGCGTTCCATCTACTTCATTATGAAACTGGGCCACTTGCTGGCTCAATACCTTAAGCTCTCCTACAACCTTTCTAGCACTAGTAAGCACTAACTCGCCTAAAGCAGTCGGCTCCCATCTTTCCGCCGCTTTTGTGATAAGTGGGCCACCTGCCAGCTTTTCCAATGCCTGCATTGAGTGACTTACGCCAGATTGGCTAACGCCCAGTCGCGCCGCCGCCCGGGTATAGGATTGCTCTTCCACTACCGCAAGCAGCACACGTAGTTGGGCAATAGAGATATCGGCGCCTCTTATCATCATCCCTCCTCATAACGGCCATGAGCGAACCGAGTTTCCAGCCACGCACTAGCGCCTTCTATGCTGGCCTTTCATTTATCATCCTGACCTGGAAATCCCATGTCCATCGTTCTGGCACTAAGCGCCATGTTGTTGCTCGGCAGTACACACTTTATCAATGGCTTGCTCGCCCGATTTTACCCGCCGCTTAATATTGGTTTTTACACACATCTGGGCGGGGCACTGGTCAGTCTTGCAGGTGCGCTGCTCTTTTCCAAATGGGAGCCAGATACCTGGAAATGGGGCACGCTTGCTGGCCTTGGCTCAGCCCTGGGCGCATTGCTGCTTTATAAAGGCTTATCGCAGGCTCCCTTTGCTATCGTAGTGCCTGTTAGCGCTGTCTCGATGGTAACCATCGCCCTTGGGCTCTCTTTGGTATTTCTTGGCGAGCGGCCCAGCGTCTGGGTATGGCTCGGTGTGATGATCGCCCTTCCCGCTATCTGGCTAACGACGGGCGGAGGTAGGATAAACAAAGGGCAGATGAGCAGCATAATCAGAACAGGCCTGCTCTTTGGGTTAGGTGCAGGCTTGGGGTTTTCTCTGCAGCTGCACTTTCTTGGGCAGGTGCCCGACCATGCGGCGCTGTATGGCATCGCCCTATGCATGCTAAACGGTGCCGTGTGTCTACTGCCGTTTTACCAACGCACGAAGCCAGCTCAAATACGCTTTCCACTTTTCTCAACGATGGCGGGCGGTATCAGCGCTCTAGGGCTTACGCTCTATGCGCTATCACGGCAAGGACAGCTCACCATTATCAGCATTGTGATTGTGTCGATGTACCCGCTGATACCCGTCGTATTCGGCTCACTGGTTCGCAAGGAGGGGGTTAGCGGCACCAGCATGGTGGGGATAGCGTTGTCTATTGTGGCGACGATGTTGATTGTGGCGGGGAATGGTTAGATAGCACTCAGCCGTTTCGGGTGTGTCAGTTTGTGGATTTGTAGTGGCGACGCAAACCGAATATTCGGTTTGGACATATCAACAGTTCGATATTGACCTGCCCAACAATACACATTGCCTAGCCAAGATCTGTGCCACTGGCAAATCGTCTGGACAGTAAGCATTCAGGGAAGGCGTCAGAAACTTGTATATATAGAGCTTCAAGCAGCTCCGTTTGATCTCTTCTTCGTGCGCCCTGTTTAGCCATACACGAGCCGATTGCCTCCATTCAGCTCATATTATGAGCCGATTATGGCTTCTATTCAGCTCATGGGCGAATCAGCGGACTTGTTGGTAAAGAAGAGTTGGTTAAACAGTAGAAATGCTCAGTAGACCGCACCAATTAGGCCTCTTGCCTTTCTTGTCAGCCATATCCATATTTATTACTTTTGAACACGGGAAGCATTCTATGACGTCAACAAGTCTTAGCTTGGAAAAACGCAAAAGCAAACTTGAGGCGCTACGTACACATCTAGCTCAAGGTACCAGACAAGCTAGAGCTGGTGAATTCGTGGACGATTTCTCGATGGATGCATTAATCAGCGACTTAGATAGTGAAGCGTGATGTCCACATTCCATATCACACCGAGGGCGCCGCTCCGATCTACCTACCCTAGCAACACTTCCAGCTTTCTCCGTTGCTCAGCATGCTTGGCGGCATTTTCGTTTTTCAGTTTTCCCAGATTGATAAGCTTCCAGCGTACGGCTGGCAGATCCACCGCCCGAGGGCGATCAATAGCATCAAAATCGGGCGTACCGTCATGCAGGCTTATTAGGAATCGCTTGGTGTTCTCATCGAAGCGGGAATGAATATCTGCAATCAATCGTTTACGGGTGTCCAAGAGCTCTTGGAGACTGACAGAAGCTCTGGTCATTCCCTCAAATTCTTGAGTATAAGGCTGATCAAGATTGATGAGATTCGGATTCAGCAGCTCATGCGCGGGGCGCGACGAACTCGCAATGTAGATCAAAAAGGTGCGAAATAGATCATCCGTTAGGCCCTCGTTCTCGTAAAGCAGCTTCACATCGTAAAGGTCGCGCGGATGCTGACGGTCGACGGCTGCGTTCAACTTACCGCCGAACAGGTCTTCGAAGGAGACAATCTGCATCTCTGCGTAGCCGAACTCATCTTCAACAGCTTCGGAGACGGAAAGCGTTTCAGGCTCATGAACGACACCGCGTGTGACTGGAGAGGTTTCGATCTTGATCTCTACACCGCCCATGCGAGCAAGAAGACGAGTGGCACCACCACCGCCGCCCTTGATACGTTGTGTTTTGGAACCCACGATACCGCCTTCAATGGCCCCCGCAATGCGATCCATCGCGTTGTTGATCTCGGAAAGGCTCTCGTTTCGATCTTTCACCGGCAGATAGGTCAGGTCGATATCGACCGACAAGCGCGGAAGATCACGATAGAACAGGTTGATCGCCGTGCCTCCCTTGAGTGCGAATACATCCTCCTTGGCGACATGCGGGAGAATACGCACAAGAAGTGCGACCTGTGCTTCATAGGTTTCACGTGCCATCGTTGGCCTCCGCCGTTACAAACGCTTCAGGCACCATAATCCGATAGCGCGGATGTATCTTGCCCCCTTTTACCAGCGCGCGGTCGCCACTTCCAAGATTGAACTCTGCTGGGTCGAGGCGCTTGCGCCAGGGGTGATCGTGGCGATCTGCAAAAACAAAGAACAGACGCTTTACCTTGATCTTCTTACAACTATGCAGCAGCGCTGACAGTAGTTTAGGTCTCAGCGTTGTCAGGCTCTCAAATAGCATATCGAGGTTGTGAAAACTCTCAAGGTCGGGCAGCTCGTTCATAGCTTCCATAATTGCCCTTTCGGGTGCCGACATCTTAAGCGTCCAGTCCCATGGCAGCGTGTCTTCGTCGTTGATGTTGTCCCTGGCCAACCCAAGCAATGGGTCGGCGAACAGCGAGGTGCTACGGGTCTCGACTGTTGCGTTTAGTGGCAGTTTGCTTAGCCAGTTGGGTGTGGCATCGCCATATACCCAGACAGAGGCATTATTACCCAGGCGCAGATAATGATCATAGCCTTGTTGGGCAAGTGCCGTTGTACCGCCGACATGGATGTCATAGCGCATTATATGCTGCATGGAGAGCAGGCAGGTTTTCCAATCGATGGTGGCCGGCGTTGTTGCATTCGGCACGGGGCGTCGGAAGACGCCGCGGTTAACGCGCTCCAGCCAGCTGTTATCGACGTATTTGCGAGCAAGGAAACGGCTGACACCGTGGCGTTCAAGCCATGCGGTGTCAACCATGAATCCTGAAGGTATGGCTTCAAGCACCTTCTTTAGCTTTTCTTCTTTAAGTGTACTCATGGTTCACAAATTAGCACTTAACTAAATAATCTGCCATGAGGCTCTTTAATATCATCAAATTTTGTGTACCTTTAGTTCACCAATTATCTATCTTTTAAAGAACCAAGGGAGGGCGATTTACCCGCTTAATATCCGCGCCTGCTTGTAACCGAGATACAAACTAATTCCGGGCTCTTAGGCGAATCCGCCTCCTGCAACAGCTCGATTTATCTCGGTTTGCTGGCATCAAATACCAACGAGACGGCGGCAAGACAAAATCGAAAGTGCCACTTACTTTGAATGTATGATTCTTCTGGAGATTGGCAATGGAACAACTAACAGGTGGCTGTCTCTGCGGTAAGATCCGAATCGTGGCCAATGGCGAGCCGCTCCGGGTAGGTATTTGCCACTGTATGGATTGTCGCAAGCATCATGGGGCGCTTTTCTATGCGGCTGCTGATTATCCCAAGCAAGCTGTCATTATCGAAGGCATACCGCACAGTTATGAGGGGCGTAACTTCTGTTCGGCATGCGGTTCGTCGGTTTTTTCGGTAAGCGAGGAAGAAATCGAAATACACCTTGGTGCTCTTGATGCTCCGAATCAACTGAAACCGACATATGAGCTTTGGAACATTCGCCGCGAACATTGGCTACCGCCATTTCCAAACGTGGAGCGATACGAACGAGATCGGCAAGATTGAGCAGGTTCAAGGACTGCCGCTTAGGTCAGAAGGCAATCGATCAGCGCTAACCTTCAGTGCGCAACTTAACCACTTCACCTAGCGCCAAGCCTATAGCTTCAGCAACCTGCTCATCTCTCAACACCTCACGCAGCCAACCCAATAACGTTTCGCTGACTGGGCGCTGAGGCGCGCCTTGACGTGTGTATAGGGCGATAGAATCGTGCTGGGGCGATTGGTGTCCGGAATCAGTGAATCACTACAGACGGCTGTCCGGGCCATGCTCTCAACTCTTTTGTGCAAGGCCGGTCGAGGTACAGGACACGGCGAGCAGGTAACGTAGGTTAGAAAGGTGCTGAACAGATCCTCCGCAAGACCTTCATTCTTGTAGAGCAGTTTAGTGTCGTAAGGTTGGCGCGGATCCTTGTGTAAACCAACTACTCGCCAACCAATGAAATTGGATGGGCAAAAAGTTATTATTCAGCTAAATAATCTTTCTACCGAATTCATGCACTTTTATATCCTCTAACTGGACACTCTATGCATAACCTATGGATTCCCGTCGTCGCCATTTTCGTCGTTGCTGGCCTGGTATTCGGTAGCCAGGCCTATTCCGAGGCTCAGCGTGATGCCCACATCGCCGCGACTATATCTGAACGCCTCGACAGCCAGGCACCGGCCGAAATCTCCCACTTGATACAAGTCAACAAGGGCTATGGGGTGTGCGGCGACTATGAGCTTTCACGCACCGAGTCCGGTCGCTTCTACTACAATCACGCCACCAAGCGCCTAGTGTTGGGCACCGATGCCCCGCTGTATCACGACAACTGCGAGGGCGTCTCTGACTGACCCCTTAGAACCTGTTCACGATCTTTTCATCAGTAAAGTGATTGCGCACAAACCCCATGATCCTCCTCACGGAGCGCTTTTCTATGCGGCTGCTGATTATCCCAAGCAAGCTGTCATTATCGAAGGCGAACCGCACCGTTATCAGGGGCGCTACTTCTGTTCAGCATGCAGTTCGTCGGTTTTTTCGGTAAGCGAGGAAGAAATCGAAATACACCTTGGCGCCCTTGATTCACCCAATCAACTGAAACCGACGTATGAGCTTTGGAACATTCGACGTGAACATTGGTTGCCACCCTTCCCTGCCGTGGAGCGATATGACCGGGATCGGGAAGGTTGAGCATGCTCAAGAGCGGCCGCTCAGATCAGCGCTTACCTTCAATGCGCAGCTTCACCACTTCATCTAAAGCCAGACCTGTCGCTTCAGCAATCTGCTCGTCACTCAGCACTCCCAGCTTGAGCAGATTACGAGCTGTTTTCTCAATACCCAGCTTTTCGCCTTCCTGAATGCCTACTTGGCGTTCTTGCTGAGCCCAGTTTTCCAGGTTTTCTGCCAACATGTCTTTATCCTCCACCAAACTGTTGAGCTGATTGAGGTCGACCTCAGCCCCTAGCCGCTGCAAGTGGCGTTTAAGCCAGCGGGTAATAATCTTGTCGATACGCTCTTTGTGAGGATCGGCCTGAATAATCGCCACAATCCGATCCACAGCTTGCTGAAGCCCCTGGCGATTTGTGGACGCCTTCTCGATACTGAACACCCCGCTTAACGGCGACTGCACCAAGCCTAACTGTTCATCAGTATAGCGCCCTTCATCGACTAAATAATAACGCATCCGTGGCTGGTAGACCTGTAGCAGACCCGGCGGTTCCGGCATGATCATGTCATAGAGATCTAACGATGCCGTCCAGCGCTCTGAACCGTTATAAAGCACTACCGGAAACACCGGCGGTAAGCCCTTGCCGGGTGTGATGACCTTCTGCTTGAGCAACTCACTGTAGAAGCAAGCGGCGTAGTGCATCAGCCGAACCGGCATGGTGCGATCCACCGAGGACTGAAACTCCAACAAGATGTACAGGTACACCTCTTGCGTTACCCCTTGCCAGTTAACGTTGACTGACCACACCACGTCCTCAATTTTTTCTTCGAACAGTGGCGTAATGTAGTTGCCGCTCTGGCTTTTCAGGGTAGAAAAATCCATTAACCGGGCAATCTCGGCGGGCGCAAAGCCTTCGACGAGTTGCTGAACAAATTCAGGATAACTAAACAGCTCTTTGTAGCCGGTATCGTGATGGTTGCTGACCATGGAGACCTCTGACAATCGATCCAAGCCAGAATAGCATGCTCAGCTACCTGGAAAACATTCACACGATGTGATGCAGAGGCGTAATGATCGCTCTGCCCGCTATCTGGCTAACGGCGTATATATACAAACCAAGCCCTAGTATCACTCTTCACCCAACATCTCACGCAGCCAGCCCAATAACGCTTCGCTGCCAGGGCGTTGGGGCGCGCCCTGGCGTGTGTATAGGGCGATGGCATCGTGCTGGGGCAAGCTCTCGGCCACCGGGCGGATCAGTTCGCCACTTTCAATTAAGCGTTGCGTTGTGCGCCGCCATCCCAAGGCGATACCGTGCCCCGCGACAGCCGCTTGCAGTAGCAGTGGATAGCTGTCGAAAACAGCACTCTCCGCTGATGAGAGTTCAAAGTGCCCCATGGCACGAAACCAGTCATCCCACTCCAGCCAATCCGCCGGGTCAGCGTGGTGGTGCAGTAGTCGCTGGTTCAGCAAAGCGTTGAGGCTCAACGGCGTAGTGACCCCTTTCAGGTAAGCAGGGCTGCAGACCGGAAATATCTCGTCCTCGGCGGTAAACACCAATCGATGGCTCCCGCTAGGCCTACCGTTGGTTTGCAGCGCAATGTCGAAGCTGCCACTAAATTCGATAATCGGCCTTGTCGAGGTCGCCAGCTGTATCTCAATTTCAGGATAACGACGATTGAAGTCAGCCAGCTTTGGCATCAGCCAATAGAACGCTTCGCATAACTGGCAGAACAACACGACGCGCTTATCATCCGGGTCGCCGCGCAGCGCCTGAGCACCCGTAGCAATACTCTCCAGCGCCTGGGAGACCGTTCGGCCAAACTCGCGCCCCTCGCGGGTAAGAAACACACTGCGATTACGGCGCTCGAAAAGCATCACGCCAAGGTCTTCCTCTAGCGCACGGATCTGTCGGCTGATAGCCGCCTGGGTCAGGTGAAGTTCTTCGGCCGCGCGCGAAAAGCTTTCCAGCCTGGCAGCAGCCTCAAAGGGTCGTAGCGTCGCCAGTGGTGGAAGAGACTTGATGAAGTTATCCATAATCTGAGCTCATGCATTGTGACGCAGAAGTTGTTTGAAGCACTGCTAGAGGCAGCGGCATTCTAGAGCGGAATTCAACTCTGGAACGCTGCAATGAAGGCCACCGCTGAACCACAAGATAATATCCTACAGGGCATAAGCCTTATCGTGGGGGCTGTGTTTCTGCTGGCGTTGACCGACGCCCTGGTTAAGTATCTGAGTGCCAGTATGTCGCTATGGCAACTCTATGTCATCGCCTCCACACTATCGCTGCCGATACTGTTAGGGTTGATCATTGGCCATTCAGGCCCCCGCCCCAAGGTAAAATCACGCCGCTGGGTGGCGATAAGAAGCCTGCTTCTGTTACTGATGTGGATAGCCTACTACGCAGCACTACCGCTAATTCCGCTTTCGGTGGCAGCGGTCGCCATTTACACCACACCGCTGTTTATTGCCGTGCTGGCTGCTTTTGGGGCGGGCGAGCATCTTTCACGCCAGGCCTGGCTAGGCATTCTCTGCGGTTTCCTGGGCGTGGTGGTGGTGTTGCGCCCTGGCGGCGACACCTTCACTCCTGCCACACTTCTACCCGTGCTTGCCGCCCTCTTTTATGCGCTAGCCATGCTGGTCACTCGCCACCACTGCCAAAGAGAGCACCCCTTACTTCTCACCCTGGGATTAAATCTAGCCTTCCTCGCAGCAGGCAGTCTCTTCAGTGTGCTGGTGGCAATCAACAGCACAGCATCGCTCGCTGAACACGCGCCATTCCTGTTCGCCGGTTGGCAACCGCTAGACGCCACAGCGTTATTGATCGTGAGCGCCTACGCGCTACTGCTGATCATTGTGAATACCGGGGTGGCAAGGGCCTATCAAATAGCCCCTTCGGCGTTGATCGGCACCTTTGATTACGCCTACCTCATCTTTGCCAGCCTTTGGGGCTACCTGCTATTCAGCGAAGTGCCCGATGCCATGACCTGGCTGGGTATGGGCATGATCTTAATGGCGGGAGTGATGGTGTTACGGCAACGGCGTATTTAAACCTGCAAAAAGAATGGCATCGTCAGTCGGCCATTACATCCACACAGAGCTCGATAGGCGCACAGTAGAAATACTATTCAGCCATTAAAAAATTTGATCATTTTAGCGGCGATTTCATCCGGTTGCTCCTCAGGCATGTAATGACCGCAGTTCTGAATGACCCCACCTTCCACATGGGTCGCTAATGGTTTCATAGCGTCATAAATATCAGGCGACATGCCGAAATCACCGCCCAAAGCCAAGATTGGCGTCTCAATTTTTTTGGCCGCTAATGACGTATTCTGCTCGGCGTCATCAAGCACTGCACGATAATAAGCTAACGCCCCACGTAGGTTTCCGGGTTGCTTATAGACGCGCTCATATTCATCTATATCAGCTGTTGAGAAAGTACCGGCGGGATTAAAAGTTTTCCGCTGAAAGAACCACTCGATATAACTTCTCTCCCGACCAGTGATTAAAAACTCAGGGACATCCGGTACTTGGTGAAAAAAGAAGTGCCATGACTTCCAGATGTTTGGCCCCACCTCAACTGTTGGTTTTAACGTCACGCCTGGGATATTAGCGTCAAGCAAGACTAGCCGACCCACTTCATCGGCGAATCGCGCCACAAAGGGGTAAGCGACCCACGAACCAATATCATGCGCACCAATGTGATAGCGCTCGAAACCAAGCTCCTTAACTAGCGCATGGATACGATCGCCAGCCGTTTGTGTATCATAGCCATCTACCGGTTTGTCGGAATCACCTTGCCCAGGTAAATCTATTGCGACTACGTAAAAATGGTCAGCAAGTATCGGCATGATGCGACGCCACGCGTACCAGCTTTGCGGGAAGCCTGCCATAAGCAAAATGGGAAAGCCTTTGCCACCTGATACAGTGTGCAAACGGACATCTCCAGCATCTACCATGGCATGCTTGAAACGCTTACCGCCAAGTTCAATTTCGTCATGTCCAGGCATTCACTTTCCTCCCTTTTTATCGTTGACAGCCAAGCCGTTACCGAGCCTGTTAGTGCTTGAGTTTAGCAGCCACCTAATTACAGCACCGTGCGACTCGCTGGTTAATATCTGATGTCCTCGTATCAAGCTCCTGACGATAGTAGCCACTTACATTAATAGCTCGGCAATTACTAACTCTTCTGGGCTTTTGGGAGGGGCTAAGGCAGCCTTTTTCCATTAGCTCAGCCAATGGCAGATGAGGATAGCCAGGAACTGTATAGCTCTATCCAACGGTGCCGGTTCCTCACTATGTCTGCGAAGCACCACCATCAGCAAACAATTCCACCCCGTTAACATAGCTGGCGGCATCGCTGGCCAGGAAGGCAGCAACGGAGGCAATCTCCTCCGGTTCACCGATGCGCCCTAGCGGACTTTTGGCTGTCAGGAACGCCATGCCTTCCTCGGCGTGCTCGCCGAATGCCTCGCGCAATGAAGCCGTATTGGTGGGTCCGGGGCTCAGGATATTGATGCGGATGCCTGTTCCCTTCAGTTCCGCCACCCAACTGCGCACCATGTTGCGCACGGCTGCTTTGGTGCCACCGTAGATGCTCATGGCCGGCCCTGGGTCTATTGAGGACGAGGAACCGACGATCACAATGCTGGCACCAGAGCCCATCAATCCCAGCGCCCCCTGAACGGTCAGCACCACGCCTTTAACGTTGGTCGAGAGCTGCTGGTCAATCTGCTCTTCGGTGATCTGCCCAAGCGGTGCGTGGCTGCCGCCACCGGCATTGGCCACCAGGATATCGATACGCCCGAAGCGGTTTTTCACGGACTCATAGAAAGACGCCAAGCTCGCAGCACTGGCGACATCGGCCACTATCCCTATAGCGCTGCTGCCCAGCCTGTGCACAGCCTCATCCAATACCGCCTGCCGCCTTCCCGTTATCACCACATCGGCTCCGTCATCGATCAAGCGCTTGGCGATGGCAAACCCGATACCACTGCTACCGCCGGTCACGACAGCAATGTTACGGTTCATGTCTTGTTTCACAGCATCACCTTTCAGTTTATAGTGATCACTAAAGAAATTCTATAGTGATCACTACAAACAAAAGAGTCAATCGGTATTATCAATATGAAAAGCAAACCATCCAAAACAGGCGCTGGCGAACGTGTGGCAGAACGCTCACCTCGACGTCCCTTCGACAGAGAGGCGGGAGTGGCCGTTGCAAAAGATCTATTTCACGAACGCGGCTACGACGCGGTAGGGGTTGCCGAGCTCACACGTGCACTGGGCATCAATCCGCCTAGCCTCTACGCCGCCTATGGCAACAAGGCGGGGCTCTATGAACGCTGCCTAGAAATCTACGTGGCAGAAGCCAACCTGCCAGCAGACAAGATCCTGACGCCCGACCGGCCTCTGTCGGAAGCGATCGATGATTTACTACGGCAGGCCGTGCGGCTCTACACCAAGTCAAAAGCCAAGCGTGGCTGCATGGTGGCTGAAGGCATGCGCGCCGATGATCCTCAGGCCCGCCAACTGGCCAACGCCTATGGCGACGCAGCGGCAGACTTTATCGAGGGCTACATCAAGAGAAGTCAGCCGCACCAGGCACGAAAACTTGCCGATTACGTCGTGACGACACTGCAAGGTCTTTCAGCAGGCGCGCGCGCTGGCCGCTCAAGGGCTCGCCTGCTTGCCGTAGCCGAACTGGCTGGCCAGGCCTTTGCAACCTTTCTTCATACACCCGATGAGAGCAAAGACACATGAGTATTCTTGACCATGTCGAGTTCGCCGTACGCGATGCGGAAATATCGCGATGCTTCTACGAACAGGCGCTAGCCCCGCTGGGCTTCAGCCGAATTATCACCGTAGGGCCAGACCGCACGCGCAGCGGCGGCACACGGCATGGCTTTGGGATGGAGGGCTACCCACGGCTATGGATACACGACAACGAGCAGCCGGGCGAAGGCGTTCATATCGCCTTCGCCGCAGCAAAACGAGCCATTGTCGATGCGTTTTATCGCGCCGCGCTGGCAGCGGGTGGGGAGGATAACGGCGCACCAGGCATTCGCACCCACTATCACGACAACTACTACGCCGCCTATGTGCTAGACCCGGACGGCGTCAACGTGGAAGTGGTCTGTCAGCAGGTCAACTGATGGGAATATCAGTGATTCGCGTATCGGCGATGGTCTCGGCAAAGCCGTGGCCGAACAGGCCCGCAGGGGTCTGGAAGCCGGGCCGCACCTCACCGGCAAGCACTCGCCGGGCAGCCTCTGCCGCCGCCATGGCCGTGAAGGTGTAACCGTTCACCGTATCCAGCACCGAGCGCGCCACCGAACCGTCCATATCGGTCACTTCGGCAACCGCATGGTAGCGGTTCGCCGCCCGCTCATCTGCGCTGGGCCCCGCAGGGAGTTCGTTGGCGTTTTCCGTAGGGAACGCACCCGCCGTCACATGCACGAAGGTTTCGATATCACTTACGCCTGTCGCCTGGTGGAGTGTCACGAGGTCGGGCAGCGTGACAGGGAATGACGATAGCGGGCCCTCGCCAAAATCGAAGTCGCGCACCTCTTCTGGGCTGCGTGCAACTAGCTCTCCGCCAACCAGATGAAGCGTCTCCGTCGTGATGTTCTGGCTCGCGCTGGTCACCGACCCTCTCGACATTCCCCCCGCCACCTTCAAAGCGATACTGATCTTGCGCGGGTTGCTGACTCGCGCCACGGCATGCCCCGCCAAGCTTCCCAGCATCGCGACGCTGCCGCCGCTTCCCGGCAGCAGCATCACACCCGCAGCCCGCGCCTGCCCGTCGAGCGCCAATGCCTGCCGGTAGGTCTCGAGTTCGGCCGAAAAATCGAGATAGTGCACGCCAGCACGAATGGCGGCCGACATCAGCGGCTTGGCCGTCTTCATAAAAGGCCCGGCGGCGTTGAGCAGAACAGAGATGCCTTCAAGGCCCCTTGCGATTGCCTCTGGGTCATCAAGCGAAAAGAGTCGAATATCAGCGCCTAAACGCCCTGCCAATATGTTCAGCGACTCACAATCCTTCGCTCGCCCAGCAACAACCAGGTGAATACCTGCGGATGCAGCATGCTCTGCCGCCATACCACCGGTGTAACCGGCGGCGCCATAGATCATCAATGTTTTCATGGTCAGTGCTGCCAACTTTTGTAGACAAACTCTAGGGTGTAGCCGTCAAGATCCCTGACCTGCGCGGCGTAATAACGGGGGTCATAATGGAGCTGCGGCCCAGGCGGGTGGATCTCGGTGGCGCCCGCCGCCATGGCCTCGGCATGGGCGGCATTGACCTCCTCTTCGGACACTGCCACGAAGCCCACATGCACCGCACCGGGCGCCGCCTCTCCCTGCCTTAGCCAGAAAAACACACGCCCCTTGGCACCGAACCCCTTCAGATCAGGGTGGCCAGGCGGGCCATCATGGCCGTCAAAATCGTGGCGGTTAGTAATTCCCAAAAGGGGTAGCACTCGCTCGTAAAAAGCAATGGAACGCTCGGTATCGCTCACCGTGAGGAAAATATGATCAAGCATGGGAGACTCCTTTAGAGTAAGAGTTAGTCTCCCATCATAGGCAACCACTCACCTAACGCCCCGCCTGTTCCTACTGCAATCCTGCCTATTCCTGCTTTTCGCTTGCCCCTGCTCCTGGTCTGGCATTCAATAGCGTCATGGAAGAACAACTCAACGAACTCCGCCGCCTGGCTGCCCATGCGCAAAACCGCCGTACCGAGACCGGTATTCCCCGGGTGGCGATGGTGCAAGGTGCCATTCCGGAACACGAGCTTGCCGCCGTGTACGACCCCATGGTCAACCTGATCCTGCAGGGCAGCAAATCCATGACCGTGGGCGGGCGCACCCTGCACTACGACCCCGCGACCTATTTTGTGATGTCGGTTGATCTGCCCGCAGCGGGGGTTGTACGTAGTAGCAACTCGGGAGAACCCTACCTTGCGGTAAGCCTGACGCTGGACGCCACCCTATTGGCAGGCCTGCTCTCGGAACTGCCTAATGCTGGCAGCAGCGCCGGGCATGCCACGGGGTTTTCCGTAGCAGCAGTGACGCCGGAACTGCTCGATGCCTGGGTGCGCATGTTGCGCTTGATGGAGCAGCCAGCCGACATTGCGGCGCTTGCACCCGCCTACGAACGCGAGATTCTTTATCGCGTGCTTCAGGGGCCAATGGGCTGGATGCTGCGCGACATCGCCACACCAGACACCGCCCTGGCACGGGTGCACCAGGTCATTCAGCGACTTCGTAACGACTATGCACGGCCCTTACGGATGGAGGCACTGGCCAAGGAAGCAGCCATGAGCGTCTCTGCGTTCCACCGCCATTTCAAAGCCGTAACGGCGCTCAGCCCCTTGCAGTATCAGAAGCAGGTGCGGCTACTTAAGGCTCGAACACTACTGATTTCCACTGGTTACAGTGTCACGGAGGCCGCTCACGAAGTGGGATACGAAAGCTCCACGCAGTTTGGCCGGGAATATGCCCGCACTTTCGGTCGGCCTCCGGCGAAAGATGCTGCGCGGATTGTTGCCAACATGAAGCGAGGCTTTCAGGCAAAACCCGACCAATAGCAGTACAAAGTAAAGAAAGGACGAGCTCTTCTCCTTACTCTGCGAAAACTTCCATGATGCTGTTTCCAGAATTGCTTAATCTGGCGATGGGCCTCTTTCCAGGAAGGTTGAAAGCGCAATGTAGCTGCGGACAGACCTGACGCCTTCAAGGCTCTGAATCTCCATCAGGAAGTCTTCGAGAGATTCGGTGTTAGCCGCGCGTACTTTAATGAGCACACAGCCATCGCCTGCCACAGTGTGCAGCTCTTCTACTTCGGGTCTGTCGGCAAAGGCCAGTAGTTTGCGCGTGGCGCTGTAGCTACTGGTATCGACCAGCAAGAAAGTCAGCAGCGTTCGGCCAAGCTTGCAGCCGTCCAGTATGGCGACGGTGCCCTTGATGACCCCATCGCGCTTTAGCCTTTTTACGCGGTCATGCACAGCGGGGGCGGAGAGGTGCACGATTTTGCTGAGTTCAGCGTAGCTACGCGACGCATCTTCGGCGAGAGCGCCTAATATTTTTCGGTCAATTGAATCAAGTTCAGCCGGGTGATGCTTTATCTGCCGAATAGCATCTTTTTCTTTATCTGACGACACCATTATCGTTTTACCTCCGAATATTATTTTCAATAAAATAAATATAACCGAACCACATTCGATTGAAAATATCATATACGGAGACACTATTATGCCATTAGCACTTTTCGCGTTGGCGATTGGCGCATTCGGTATCGGACTGACTGAATTCGTTGTCGCTGGCATCCTTCCCCAAATCGCCAGGGATTTCGGCGTCGATATACCCACGTCAGGTTTAATGGCCACCACCTACGCGCTAGGCGTGTTCGTGGGCGCGCCCATCCTGACGGTTCTAGGCGCCAAGGTGCCACGTAAAACGATGCTAATTGGCCTCGCTCTCATCTTCACGCTAGGTAACGTGATCACGGCCGTGGCGCCGACGCTCCCCATCGCGCTGGCGGGCCGTATTATAACGGCGTTCAACCACGGCACTTTCTTCGGTATTGGCTCCATCATCGCCGCCTCGCTGGTCGCGAAAGACCGTCAAGCAAGTGCTATCGCCTTCATGTTCTCTGGGCTTACGATGGCAAACCTGTTCGGTGTCCCTGCTGGCACCTGGCTCGCGCAGGCCTACAGTTGGCGGCTAGTGTTCTGGTTAATTGCCGGGATCGGTCTTATCACCGTCATCAGCGTCGCGCTGCTAGTACCCTCAATCAAAGCGGGCAAGGCCATCGCCTTGAAGAGTGAACTACGTGCCTTCGCAGACCCACAGGTGCTCCTCGCCATGGGTATTACCGTCTTCGGCCCTGCCGCCTTCTTTACCTCTATTACCTACATCGCCCCGATGATGGTCGAAGAGGCAGGGTTTACCGACACCGGTGTGGCAAAACTGATGGTTCTGTTCGGGCTGGGTCTGGCGGTTGGTAACTGGATAGGCGGTCGCTTTGCTGACCGTTCACTTTTCGGAACGCTGTTTGTAACCCTTGCCGCGCAGGCTGCGGTACTTTTCGTCTTCTGGCTGGGCGTTGGGAACAGCGTTGTGGCCTCGGCCTCTGTCTTCCTCATGGCCGCCTTTGGCTTCGCCACCGTCTCCCCGATCCAGAAACTGGTGATGGACCGTGCCAGCCAAGCAGGCGCGCCCACCATGGCAGCGTCGGTGAACATCGGCATGTTCAACCTGGGTAATGCCATCGGCGCATGGGTGGGTGGCGCGACGATTGCCGCCGGGTTCGGTTTGGCCTCTCCAAACTGGGCGGGCGCTATCCTTTCGCTGATCGCTTTAGGCTTGGCTGTCATTGCCTGGGCGAGCGCCGGTCAGCAATATTCAGCGGCGCTGGCAGAGTAAGGTCACGGGAAATACCCTCCCCTATCTCACAAAAATGCCCGCCTTGATGGCGTGCATTTAGATGCCTGATACTTACTTCTCGGCGCGCACCTACTCGGCATGCACCTTCTTGGTGGGAATGAGGTGCAGCGCCCCCACCACTGAGCCCACCAAGAAGCCAATCACCGCAGAACACAGCGTATTGAAGCTCCAGCCCAGCGTGCCACCCAAGGCACCGGTTGCCTCGCTAATGCCTTGCTCAATATGGTGTACCCACTCATAGGGAGCGTTGAACCAACCCGTACCGTCGGCACCAAGATTGGCCATCAGGATATGCCCACCCACCCAGAGCATGGCGACGGTTCCCACGACCGAGATGGTCGCTAGCACCTTGGGCATAGCAGTCACCAAACTACGGCCCAGGGCCTGCACTCCCGAACTATCCCGCTGGGCGAGCCTCAGGCCGATATCATCCATCCTGATCAACAGCGCGACCACGCCATACACCAGAATAGTGATGAAAAACGCGACCACCACTAGGCTAACCATCTGCGACCAGAACCCTTGATGGGAAACGGTTGAAAGCGCGATCACCATGATTTCGGCGGACAGAATCAGATCGGTGCGAATGGCGCCACTCACGATTTTTTTCTCGGCTTCAGGCCCCTTCTCTACCGCTGGCTTATCGTCGTCATGCTTGCCGGAAAGCTTGTGCCAGACTTTCTCCGCGCCTTCAAAAGCCAGGTAGGTGCCGCCTATCATCAGGATGATCGGCAATAGTGCGGGCAAAAAGTGATTCAGCAGCAGAGCCACCGGCAGGATAAAAATCAGCTTGTTGCGAATAGACCCCAGCGCGATCTGCTTCACAATCGACAGTTCACGCTCCGCTGCCACCCCCTGCAAATATTGCGGGGTCACCGCCGTATCATCCACCACCACCCCGGCCGCCTTCGCCGTCGCACGCCCAGCGGCGGCACTCACATCGTCCAGTGATGCTGCGGACAACTTCGCCAATGCGGCAATGTCATCCAGTAATCCTATCAAGCCGCCTATGGCCATGGGTGCTTCCTCCGTGAATAATAGTTGCAGATAGTAAAACACACAGCGACTTGGGCGCATCGCCTCTTTTGCCGCAAGTGCAGTGTTGTTTCAGTCTCCCTCTCAATTAACTGTCACCCGCTGAGTATGCTCAAAAGCGGCATCAAGTGGAGAATTGTATTGAGCCTGAGGGAAGCACGGTAAGCACATATTAAATACTCGCCAAGCGCTCACCCTGAATGGCTTTCAAGGTTTTACCGCTAGCACCTTTCCAAGCCAGCCGACCATTGGCGCTGCAGCCTACCAATATGCCAGTTGCTGTTGTGGGGGATAAAAAGAAAGTCCTGAGTGAATACCAGTTTTCCATCTAGCGTCGAGAGCACGCCTCACTCTTTGAGCAGTTGGGGCTGTTCGCTCATGTAGTCGCGTATAGAGTGCCTCTCCAGCGCGGGCCAGGGCACCTCTTAATACTTCAAAGCCATCGGCAACCTCTCAGCCGCCGGAGCCTTCAGTTTCTGCTCGTTTAGGTTAAAAGTTAAATGCGTTTACCACTGCTTAACTCTACCCCATCCAACAACAGGCGGCGCAACTACGCATTTTGCGTATCGATCCGTCAAGGCGATAAACAAGCGATTGGCCATAATACTGCTGCACTGGCGTAACAACGCTGGCACGAGATTTGGTCTCAGTGCTGCCAAGCACGCTCATAATACTTAAGCAAATGATTATAAAAAAACACGCAAAAAAATATTGTAATTGCCTGGTTTTAAATGTCTTTAAGCATAAGAAATTTATGTAAAGGCACTTAGCATATCAAAGGACCGCACTGTCACTTCTGACAGGTTACGTATAGAAGTTAATAAATTATCCTCAAATCAAGCATTCGGATATACAGATAAAGCCAGCTTAAGGCCAGGAGGCAATATGGAAACTGATAACACGACAGTGATATCAATGACCCACAAGGCTAATCCGCAAGCTGTTTACATCAATAAAATTGAATCAACAACAGCGTCAAGCATTTCTGCCTTGATATCTCTCCTGAACGACCAAGAACATTTTTCAGAAATATGTAGCAGCAAAAAATACATCAACCCCATGTATCTTATCGAATGTGCAAGACAATTAGAAACACTTGCTTCGCACAAGATATTAAAAATAAATAGCAATACACGATTCATATTAAAGTCATGGCGACTAGAGCTTTATCAAGAAAAGCCCCAAAACCATACCCTTATTGCAAGCTTAAGGATATTAGACACACATCTCTCACATACAAAAAAATTTATTGTAAATTTTAGATCTGGCGAAAGAACAATAGGTAAGGTTAGCATCATTGTATGTCACATAAGCGCCAGAGCGTATGAAACAATAAGAGGGGAAAATATTTCAAAATCAGTTAAATATGGTGGATTTGAGTTGCACACAGCATATGGCCTTCCTCAGGTGGAACCATACGAAGTAGGATGTAAATATCCAAAAGACGTTTGCATCAGAAATATAAGAAAAACAGGTCACACAAGAGCTGCAAATATAGTAGTACCATCCCAAAACCGCATACTCAATGACCACAAACAGGATCATATAACTGGATATAACCTTACGGAGTCAGCTAAACAATTCTGTTTGTATTGCACTATCAAAGAATCAAAGAAAAAAATAGAAAATATTTACATCAAAAGAATTTTTGCAAAATTTTACAAATATGCAGAAAACAACCAAGAACTACTAGTCAGACTGATTCGAAAAGACTCTAGCAATGATACTACACGCTGCATTATAGAGATATTACAAGAAGGCATAAGACTATCCATTTTCTTTATTTATATCAATGAGGTTGAATGCAATGAATGAGATAAAATCAATTTTGATCAATATGTTTGAAATGGAAGAAGGCTCCATTTCAGAAAATAAAACTTTGAATGAACTAGGTTTATATTCCATTTCTATCGTGGAGTTACAGTCAGGGCTAGAAGCAACTCTAGGACTTCCAAGCGAGTCGTTATCTTTGATGTCAGAAATGACATTAGAGGATATTGAAGATTCTATAGAGAGGCTAAAAAAATGACAAATAAAGTTGTGGTAACGGGAATGGGAGTATTGTGCTCTGCAGGGGCAACTGTTAGTCAGTTTTGGGATAATATTGTACAAAAGAAAGTCTTGACGCAATATGATCATAGATTGGAGAACGCACCAGTTAAATATTCCTGTCCCTTAAGTAATTGGAATCCAAAACTCAGATTTAAACAAGCAGCCTTTACACGGGTCGATCCATTTATACAATACGCTGTTTATGCTGCCCAAGAGGCCTTAGACGATGCGAATATTCAACCAGGCTATAATTTTCCTTCAAATAGGATTGGAATTATCGTCGGAAATTCGCTTGCTGGAATCAGCACATTAGAGAAGATTATTAACAATGAAGCAGAAGTAGGTCCGGCAAGTGTTAGCGCATCATACATTCTGTCAACAATGACAAACATGGCAAGCGCTAACATCTCCGTTCACTTAGGTATCACTGGTCCTTCATATTTTTTAAGCACAGCGTGTGCCTCCGGCGCGGATGCGATAGGTCGTGGTAAAAGAATGATAGAAAGCGGCGAATGCGACACTGTAATCGTAGGAGGATCGGAGGCACCCATTACAAAGAACGTAGTGACTGCATTCGCCAAGTTGGGAGCTCTTTCTCGCAATAACATTGGAGAAGGAAGTATAAGACCATTTGACAAAGAAAGGAATGGCTTTGTTATATCTGAAGGAGCTGGATTCCTTGTTTTAGAACACGAAAGCCAAGCTCAGAAAAGAAAAGCAAATATACATGCAAGATTACTCGGTTATGGCTCCTCATCTGATGCTTATCACATGACCACACCTACACCAAGCGGTAAAGGTCTTACACAAGCAGTAGAAAAAGCACTTTCCGAAGAAAATATAGAGCCAACTGAGATTGGATATATTAATGCTCATGGAACAGCTACCAGTCTGAATGATCGTTTAGAAAGTACAGTATATGAAAACATATTTGGGTTAACAGCTCCTGTTGCCTCCACAAAAGGCGTAACAGGACATCCACTCGCCGCTTCAGGAGCAATTGAAGCAATAGCATCGATTCAAGCACTAAAGACAGATACGATTCCTGGCACAGCCGGTCTCCATATCATTGACGATGATATAAAGATAAACATTAATAGAGAAACTACTAAATCTTCAAACTCATTGCCAGTAATGAGTTCATCAATTGGTTTTGGTGGGCAAAATGCAGTACTTATATTTGGACAAGAGGAATAGATCATGCTTAAGAATATAAAATATATTGCGATCGATACAGATGGCGTATTATTAAACGACACATATAGCCCTGTTATAAAGAAGTTCGTAGAAAAATATGGAGTAGAATATACCTCTTCGATCGAACGTTCTGTCTGGGGTTCTCCTCAGATTACTGCTGGTCACAACCTTTCATTAGCATGTAAGTTACCACACCCAGGTGAAAAGGTAATTAGTGATTTCTTTAAGCTTCGTGAAGAGTATCTAGAAGAACACCCAGTTGAGATTATGCCTAAAATAGAAGTTCCTTTAAAGGTATTTAACAAACTTGGCATGAAAGTCATATCGTATGGTGGGAGGAATCGCGAATATAGTTTTGACCGATTTTTATCAAAATATAAAAATCTCTTTGACTCAGAAACCCCCTATATTGATATTAATGCTAAACGACCTGGCATGTTACAAATTATAGAAGAAGTTCTTTGTTGCAATCCAAGTGAGGTTATTTTCATTGATGACATTAATCGTGTTGCAGAGACTTGCAAATCTATTGGTTCTGGATTTATCGGTGTACCTGCATCAATGAATCATAATTTTCAACTTATGGAAATGCAACGCACTGGCGTCAAGCATATGGTCAAATATTTTTCAGATATAGATGAAGATCATATCTTTTCCATCGATAAAATGTTAACTGGAGGTACGCTTTGGTCATGACAAAAGACAGGTTAATTATTATTGCAATCCCCATTATTTGTGGCCTCACGGCCGCAAATATGTATTACATTCAGCCTTTATTTTTAATGATATCTAAATCCATAGAAATAACCTATGTACAAAGCACCAATCTATTCACAGCACAACTGATAGGAAATGTTCTATCATTAATCTTTTTTATTCCTGTTGCTGATGTAATAGATAGAAGAAAAATCATTGGTGCCCTCTATATATGTCTCTGCACAGGCTTGTTTTTGGTCTATTTCTCGACTAACTTCAACATACTCCTTGGAGGATATGCGCTCATAGGAGTGGGCGCATCTTCTGTTCCTTTGATAATTGCTTTTTATAACAGAGATAAAAAACATGAGAATATCATTGGATATATTATGGGAGGTGTTCTTCTTGGCATTATTGGATCTAGATTCGCATCAGGAATTTTATCAAACTTCTTAGGTTGGCGTGGCATTTATATAGTTTCTTTTTTTCTTATGCTTTTGGGGGCAACCTTTGTCCTTAAAAACATGAAGCCTAATAGTGAGGGTAAAGAAAAGAATATTAGTTACTTGAATGTCATACGCAACAATATTATGGCAACTTTAGAAGATAGAAGCGTCCGACTATATTGTTTCTATGGCTTTGCAACGATGTTTTCATTTACAGCCTTCTGGACTAATATTGCGACTTACCTTGACCAGTCACTCGACTTCTCTACAACAGAAATCGCCTTATTCTCTCTTTTGGGGGTATTAGGAGCACTTGTTGCTATTTACGCTCCGGTTATAACTGGATCGATATTCAAGACAAGTCTCCGGCTTTTCATGACTGGAATTGCACTATTGGCATGCGCTATAGCACTACCAAACAGTTTAATTTGGCTAGCCTGGATTTCTCACAGGGTATAAAGGAAAGCGGCTGAAAGTGCTATGATTTCAAGAACCTAACCAATCCATCAAGCACCAACAGCCGCTTCCAAAATGGTACCTGAAAAGCTGACCTTCTCGCGGGGAGGTGTGTCTGAACGACGAAAAGTGGTTAAAAAGTAGCCGATGTAAGTCGAGCCAATAGGTGTTTAGCGGTGTTAGAGCCTGAGTGCGGTACTGGCTGAGGTGCTATGAGAAATCCAGGCTAGGAGGATTCACTGCACTGTTTGATGCATTAATCCAGCTCATTCATGTATCAAACCAAAAGAAATTATATTCTAGAAGCAAGGGAAAGGAGGCGCAAGCAGCTAGTAATTATATGACATTCTTCATGTTGGGCGGTGCCGCAGGTGGATTCACCTCATCGATTGTATACACAATTAGCAGTTGGAATGGCGTTTTGACAATGTGCTTAGGGCTATTTCTGCTGATGGTAATTATTGAAAGGAAAAAGTATGCCGAATATTAAACCCAGCTGACTTATAAGATAGGCTTAAAAAAGGTGGATGGTAACCTCTTTTATAATTGATACATTTCTGCAAAAACATAATTTCAAGCAGCCATCCACTGTGGGTGAAAGCACCCGTTCTTCTATAAAACTATTCAACGGCTCTGTCGATCAACCCCGACGAGAGCTACCTGAAGGAACAAACAGTAGAGTTAAGCACACTCGATGGCCTACCGTTTCCGGCATTTGCCGCGTCGGCGTTCGGCTTGATGCCGGTATTACCGAAGATATGACGATTTAGGCACTCGATGACCGCAATATCACTCACCTCGCGTTCTTGAATTTAGAATGTAGCTAGGTTTCCTTGAAAAATACCTAGGTTAGCGGTATATTAATTTATGTTAGTCTCATATTAAAAGATGTAGTCGGTACATTAAATCAGCTAAGATATCTATGGTGAAACCTCATGGTAGATAGTTGCAGCAGGCTAGGCCTCATGCTCAAGTCGTATTTAATGAATTTCGGTGAGGATCGATACTCGCTATTAACTATCCGTAACGGGATGGAAATTGATTTAGAAACAAGCCTTCCAGAAGAGTGGAAGACTGAATTTCTAAATAGGAAAATGTATATTAAAAGCGACATAGTTAAAGAAGCGAAGCATCACATAACGCCTTTCAAGTGGTCACCAGAAGAGTACTACGACTCAGACATTACCTATCTTACAAAAACATATAACATATCTCTCGGAATCTCTTTCTCTATAAACACCTGGAACTCCAAGACTATTTTAACTATCTATACTAACAACTCCGAATCTCAATTCAATAAAAATTTTGATGATATGACGAAGCTGCATTTATACAACCTTTTAAGTATTTTTGAGAAGAACCAAGAGACACCTGACTATAAAGAGCTGACTCTACGAGAACTAGAAGTCGCCAACCTTCTTAAGTTTGGTAAAACATACAACGAAATCAGCATTATACTGGACTTATCTGAGCGAACAGTTAGATTCCATACCAATAATATAGTTGAAAAGATGAATGTCTATACTGTTAAGCACGCATTGTTTAAGGCCACATCGATGGGGCTGATATAAGGGGAATGCTCCAAGAATGGAGATGACTTAATGGACTGCTTGCAGACCTCAGCCACCACGCCATACACCAAAATAGTGATGAAAAACGCCACCACTACTAGGCTCGCCAGCTGTGACCAGAATCCCTGATGGTAGGCAGTGGCAAGCGCGATCACCATGATTTCGGCGGACAGAATCAGGTCGGTACGAATGACGCCACCCACGATCTGTTTCTCGGCCTCCGACCCCTTCTCTACCGATGCCACCCTTGCAACACCGCCGTCCACCCCGGCCGCCTTCGCACGCCCAGCGGCGGCACTCACATCGTCTAATGATGCTGCGGGCAACTTCGCCAATGCGGCAATGTCATCCAGTAAGCCTATTAAGCCGCCTATGGCCATGGGTGCTTCCTCCGTGAATAACAGTTGCAGATAGTAAAGCTCATAGCAGGTTGGGCGAATCGCATCTTTTGTTCCAAGGGCAGTGTTGTTCAAGTCTTCTGTTCAATTACCTGAATCATCACAGTTTTCACAGACACCTCCATGTTTGATATTAAAGGTATCTAGGAGAATCCTTGAGCCCTCCCCGTTAAACTGAAGAATTCAAAATTGAAGCGTTAAACAGATGATAGAGCGCGACCATCGCGTTGCCTAGGTAGCTGAGCGTTTAGGCGTATCAGTCCATGGCTTGTAGTACTGGATCAAGCGCCTCAATAAGCCAGTAGAACAACGGCGCGAAGATGATGATCTCCAAGCTGTAAAACGTTGTTTGAAGGTTGAACTAAAACATGTGTTAGAAGAGCGAGTTATATTAATAACAACAGTCATCAGGTACTTCGTCAGAGATTCCGCTTGAAGTACGCGTTTATTCAAAAGCATGCGTGCCAATAACTGATACGGCGCTTGTCACCGGTTGAGTATGAAAGACGTTACTTTAAAAACCTAGAGGGTGTCTAGATTACTCGGGTTGATTCAGAGTATGCTCAAAAAGCGGCATAATGTGTAACATCTCATTGAGCCAGTGATACTAATCTAGGTGCAAGTTCAAACAGATGCCCTAGTATGTAGTCTGAACGAAAAGTAATTAATGAACATAGTAGACAGACTCCGTGCTTAGTTATGTGTCGTAAAAACGGAGTGTGACAGACTTACTAAGGGCTATTTATCTGACAGTTCCAAAATTCTATTGAATGGTTTGCAACTTTCTTCCGATTTAGAACCATACCTGAGGAAATCAAATGATTTTTTAGGAAGAGATTGATATCTCGCGACCAGATTCAAGTTATTGACTTCGTCTTCATTTTTATACTGCGTATAATTCCCTAAGCAGGCCAAATGGTCATGCAGATTAGAAAAAGCAACTTTGTCAAGTAGTAATTGCATGATAAGAGATTTCTCACTTTCTGTTATCTTTGTCGAACTACCAAAGAAAGCATTATCACCTATGTCTCTTCCATACTCTACCTTAACATCTATCTGAGTATTTAAAATTTCTCGAAGCTCCTCTTGAATACAAAAAATGGCATTATCAGTATACAAGACGGTACAAATATTCAGCACTTCAAGCTCTTGAAAAGCTTGCAAAAGGTTGTTGCGCTCTTCGTCTGTAAACTCAAAATAGTTATCGTTTTGCCGAGAATTTTCACCTTTTAAATAGAACTTCAATGCTTTTCTTATCTGATAGCCTGTTAGAACTAGATCTGTAACTAGAGTTGCCTGTTTAGAACCTTTTTTAATTGAACTTGGTGTAAAAGTGGACACGCCTCTACCGATGTCATTGTCGTGGTAAAGTATTCTATGAGTTCCATTGAAATCACTCTCATTTTTGATCAAAAAGAGGTCATAATTTTCTTCATCAAGTTCTTTTACCTTTTTAATGAAGTTTTTTATTTCACTTTCTAACATGCATTCATGTGATTTAATTAGTGTGACTAATGGTAAGTGGAACTTTTGTGGCAAATGATGCAGCCACTTTTTAAGGAGTTTGTCCGCAGCTGACGCTGAGATACCATTATGGTTCCTGACTACAAAGGAGGCCTGGTCGAAGCCAACTAATGAGGTAATATCTTTTTCAGACAATGTGATAGCAGGATAACTTTGGCTAAGTTTTTGTTCATCTACTATAAATTCATAGCGCTCTCTAATTGTCGAATACATTTTACTAAGGTAATTGTTTAATGAAATAATGTAAACAGCATCGCCACACTGATAAGAATATATATGTTCAGAACCATTTATCAAAGCTAAGTGTTTAATATCAAATGACACCACTTCTTTTAGCATAATGTTTATAATTTTCACCTTACTGAAAGCATATTTTTGGTTATCTATTTTAACTATTCTTGACGAAACAAAAGCGTTAACTTGAGAAAGTTTGAAATCTTCTAGTTTCACATTTAGTGCATCGAGTTCACTGTTGGAGATTTGATCCTCAATGAGGCTGCTATAGAAAGCAATGTCATTATGAAGATAAAATGGCATAGAAACTAAAAGTTTTTGGCTTATTACGGAAAGGGATGTATTGATGCTAAATATTATTGAAGACAGGTTAGAGTCGTCAATGGTCATCGAATCTTCAACTATGAATACATGCTGACTTTCTTCATTGTTGTGAAAACTTGAGTATTGCTTAGCGAAGTTTTCAAAACGTCTAATAGGATCTAATTCAGATAGGTATATATACAAGGATGTAGCCATCGCGATATCAAAGAAAAACTCTGATCCATCATAATCTTCATTTGTCATTTGTGAGTAGAACTTGATAATAAATTGCAGCTTGTCAATGTCTGGGTTTAAGTTATTAAAATATTGATTTTTAAGATTTTTTGCATCTTCGTCATTTTCGGAAATATATGACAAGAAACAATTAATGAAGTTATCTATAGTATTTTCATATGAGGTTACGCTTCCAAATTCATCATCTGATATGATTTTTGAATAGAAACAAAAATCTTCGGAAAAAACAGACCAAGCATTAGACGAAACATCAGATTTAATAACTCTCTCTGGACAGAAAATACTTGGCATCGGCTGTCCATCTTGCAAGCCATTTAAAAGTTCAGTTAAAATTTGAAGCTTCCTATTTAAATTGACTTCAGTAATATAACGGCGAAAAGAAAACAAATTCTCCCTATCATAGCCGACTATTAACTCTAAGAAGTCATTACAATACTCTAAGCTATTCTTTTCAGAAAAAGTGAAGATGCAGGCTTTCTTATAAGAACCTCGTCACCCCTTCTTAAGACGGTAACTCCATTTTCAATAATGTTTCTTTCAAACCATTTTTTGTTATTACTGGGAAAAATTGATACTCCATTGTTGTCGATAAGCCAATTATAAAATGTGGATTTAGATTTTAGCTTTTCCAATTGAGTTTCAATCTTTTCATTTTTCCATGTATCATTCTCAATTGAAAGGTAAACTAATAGAGCATTATGATATTGTTCGAAAACTTTATTGTTATCAGAAAGCCCTCTGAAAATATTTCCATCTACAATCGAAGAAATTATCCAGTTTGCTGTTGAGTTATTCATTTCAATGAAACTTAACTTATCTAGCCAGTTTGGAGGTGAAAAACTAATGCTAGAACTTCCAATAACATTGAATGATAGCGCACAATATTTCCACATTGATTCAATCAGATCTGTTGATATATTTTCACTCGAAGCTGAAAATAGACAGAGCAAATAATAAAACTTCTTGGTTGTAATTGGATCAAAAATTAAATGATCAGTAGTTGTTGTAGAAAAAGTCTTTTTTCTTTCTTCTATGGACATTTTAGCGAAGAATAAAGATGCTATTTTTTGTAGATCTGCATCGTTATCATTAAAACAGAAACTATAAATAACTTTGACAAAATCTGGTGTTGACTTTATTTCGTTCAGATATATGTTTAGATGTGATATTAGCTCGGGGGTGGCGTTTATCTTGCTATGATCAGATACAGAGGTAAGAGCTGACAAATAGTGTTCTGGTGAAACCTTGGTCACATCAATATTTATTTTGAAGTTTGTTATTAAATACGCAATATGCTCAAAAACAATAGTAGAGTATGTGATTTTGGGTTCTATATTCTCTAATATTTCAATAAGATAACTTCTTTTATCTTTATTAGTTTCAATTGCATTAATTATACAAGATGTTAATACTTCAGACTGCAGTGTATCAAAATTTTCAAGTTCATAAATGACTTCCCAACCCTCGTTGAGTTCAAATAAAAAATTGAATAAGTTTTTGAATAGACTACCCCGACCAACGGCTCTCTTAAGAGCAGGTAAGATTTGCTCAGTTTTAAGAACATTTAATTCTTTTACACCATCTAGGTGTGAGAAGATGAATGACAAGTCTTCTTGACATGAGTCAGACTGAACGAGCGTTACAAATTCACTAATTGCATTATCTTTTTGCTTATCACTTGAGGTTGCAAATTTCTTGGATACTTGGTCGACCGCATATTTAGATTGAGATCTATATTTATCAAACTTTCCATGAAATGAAGATATCTTGGATATGACTGTCTTTTCATTATTTATTGCTAAGTTTAGCAGTTTTAAGTTATCGCTTAGATTGTTTAGTATTTTATCTGCTTCAGCTTTTGACTTTGTAATAAAAAATATGTCGTCAACATATCTTTCATAAAGTAAGATATCTCCATTAACTAGTTTACTTTTGAAGTCTTTATCAGTCTCAGATAAGTACAACTCTGCAAAAAATCTCGCATACGCAGGCCCTTGCGGCAAGCCTTTATTGTCACCTACGATTTCTTCAGTCATATTAAAGATAGCACTAAGACATTTTTTATACCTATCACTAGTTTCGCTTCTCATCGACTGTATTTTGTCTTTTATCGGGGAGTCACCATCACCTAGTAATAATCTTTTAAGACCGTCATGTGAAATGTTATCGTAAAAGCTATGAATATCAGTTTTTACTATGTAATAGTCTTTATAAACCTCATTTCCAATAGCGTCTGTTATATTGGAGATAAACTTCAACCACAGATACAGCCATGGTTTAAAAATATAGCCACCATCAAATCCTTTATTTATTTGATAACCATGAGAATGGTTATCAGGCTTTATATCAAAATAGTATGCTATTTGCTTCAAAATGCATGAAGTTGCGACTCTTGTGCTTGAGTGTAATGTAACTAGCTCACGTTTCTTGGTTTCTTCATTTCTAGTATGTTTATAGTAACCCCAGTTTTTGGAACCTTCGATAAATTCTTCCATTTCGGCTAGAAATTCACTATTGTCTTTTGAAGATAGCTCTTCAATGACTACTTTTGCCTGAACTTCATCATTCATAAATAAATAATTTAATTCGGCAGCTCTTGTTATTTCTATATCTTTATTCGAGAACTCGAAGTTCGCCTCTGCATAAGAAAGAAAATTTGGAATACAAACTTTTAATAGACCTTCAACTGTAAATATCTCTTCAAACTTACACGACAGCGTATGCTCTATCTGTTCTTGAGTCGGAAAGTTAAAATTATTTAAAGCCTTTATAGCCGAGGTAGTAATCTTTACGTCGTAATTTTTAAATTTACTAAATATCTCATGTAAAATTTCGTTGCTTAGGTTTGAAGCATCTTTACATTCTAAGTTACACAGCAGACCAACTATTAACTTCCTCTCTTTATGCGTTAAATTACTTTGGGCTTCAATCTTTTTAGATAGTTTTTTAAGTGGTTCTGTTTGACTCCATAAATCTAGCAAAACTTCTAGGCTGAATGGTCTTTTATGAACTTTTATGCTCTTTATTCTATTATGTTGTATAGCATCTGATTCATAGCTTTCAAAAAAAACACCTAAGCTTTTTTCTAATGCTGACCTGTTAGTTGATAAATGATTCTGTAGAATACTTATATGTTCAATTAACACCGATTCAGACAAGGAAGTTATTTTCTTTACATCCTCAACTGCTTCTGTTTTAGATAATAGGTAGGAATAACAGCCAGATTTTTGATGTTTAGATAATGGGATTTTTACTCCTAGTCCAACTCCTCCTGTGGGAGTTGCTGAATGCGGAAATAGATCTATTCCGATTAAACAACTATCAAAATCTAATGACACATTTTGCAAAATCGCCTGTTGTATATCATACCCAGTTCGGTAATTAATCGTTTCATCGAAAGTAATCCATACATGGAAGCCTCGACTCCCTGAGTACTCTAGCAAAAATGGCACATTGAGAGCTTCGAGTGTTTGACAAAAGAGTTTAACCGTTTTATTGAGTTCGCTTTTTCCCTTCTCACCAAGACCTGATTCAATGCATGATTTTAGAATATCAAAATCAAAACATATCCACTTTATAGTTAAGTCATTATTTTTTTGGTATATTGCTATCGACCCTTGTTTCCGGAGCTCTTGAGCGATAAGTTCTGAATTGACCACTCCAGATTTTTTCCTATAGGTACCATCTACCTGTTGCTCAACATAGTGGCTCTGGTCTGTGGCCATAAGGTTGCTAATTAACTCGCCATATTTTTTATACACAACTATTTGCTCCGATGATTCAACGATCTGACTGCAGGATTATGGAACCACTTGACTTAAAATAAGTTTTTCAATACGTAAATAATATCATACACATTAAAAACTCCCACTGATAAACAACTAATAGTTAACTTTACCCTTCTATCGAGTTAGCCTCAAGTTTGAGGGCTTGCTCTCGTTGGAGTACACCAGGCTGGCCGACTCATGCAGTCATATATTACCAATTAATAGATTAACTTGATCTAATCCATGCTTTGCTAATTTAAAAACCAATGATTCATTCCTGTCCATAAATGCGTTAATTTAAATACTCTACTCCTCTCCCACAAGTACTGAAAATATTATATATAATGAAGGTAATACACATTCTCTTCTGCTACGTATGAACTAAGCAGCCCACTCACCTATCCTATTTGCACAACTCTGCAGCATGGCTGCACGCTGCTTACAGTCCTTGCCTTGGTTATATACAGCTTCATAGAGCAAGGTAATGGCTATTGTAGGGGCCCGAGCTTGGCAAACGACTATCCTTTTTTCTAGGCAAGCTTGTAAGTCATTTCCATGGCTCGCTTCAGTGTGGGAATACTCATAAGAACATCAGAATCGTCACGCGACGTTAGAATATAATACAACCCACCAGAGAACGTCCTCAAAGCGATAAGTATGTCCATGGGCAGACTGGATAAAAACACCAGGTGAGGGTTTCGCCGCTTAATTCGTTCTTTAGGGAGATTGTTTAATGCGCTTAGCAGAATTGAGTCTTGCTCCAGATAACACCAAAATAAAAAAAGCCCATGAAAACATGGGCTTAATATGAACTTGATGCTAGTCAGTACCCGCTAGTGCCTAACGCGTAATCATTCCCACTCAATAGTAGCAGGCGGCTTACTGCTCACGTCATAAGTCACCCGCGATACTCCTTCCAACTCATTGATAATCCGGTTGGAGACCTTCTCAAGCAGCTCATAAGGCAGGTGCGCCCAGCGAGCGGTCATGAAGTCGATGGTTTCGACCGCGCGTAGCGCGATGACCCATTCGTAGCGGCGGCCGTCGCCTACTACGCCTACGGATTTCACCGGCAGGAACACCGCGAATGCTTGGCTGGTTTTTTCGTACCAGCCGGAGGCGCGCAGCTCTTCGATGAAGATGGCGTCGGCATCGCGGAGGATGTCGGCGTACTCTTTCTTCACTTCGCCCAGAATACGCACGCCCAGGCCGGGGCCAGGGAACGGGTGGCGGTAGACCATATCGTAGGGCAGACCGAGTTCCAGGCCGAGTTTGCGCACTTCGTCTTTAAATAGTTCGCGCAGCGGCTCGACCAGCTTGAGCTTCATGGTTTCCGGCAGGCCACCTACGTTGTGGTGGGATTTGATCACGTGCGCTTTGCCGGTTTTAGACGCGGCGGATTCGATCACGTCCGGGTAGATGGTGCCCTGGGCCAGGAACTCGACGCCGTCGATCTTGCTGGCCTCTTCATCGAACACGTCGATGAAGGTGTTACCGATGATCTTGCGCTTGGCTTCTGGGTCTTTCTCGCCCTTCAGCTTGCCGAGGAACAGGTCTTCGGCGTCTACACGGATCACCTTCACGCCCATGTGCTTGGCGAAGGTTTCCATGACCTGGTCGCCTTCCGCTTTACGCAGCAGGCCGTTGTCGACGAACACGCAGGTCAGCTGGGTGCCAATCGCTTTGTGTAGCAGCGCGGCAACCACAGAGGAATCCACACCGCCGGAGAGGCCAAGCAGTACGTGGCGGTCGCCCACTTGCTCGCGCACGCGCTGTACCTGGTCTTCGATGATTTGCGCGGGCGTCCACAGCTTTTCGGCTTTGCAGATATCCAGCACGAAGTGTTCAAGAATGCGCTGGCCTTGCAGGGTGTGGGTTACTTCCGGGTGGAACTGTACGCCGTAAAACTGCTTCTCTTCCCAGGCCATGGCCGCAATTGGGCAGCTTGGCGTGGAGGCAGTCACGGTGAACTCGGCGGGCGCTTCGGCCACCTTGTCGCCGTGGCTCATCCATACGTCCAGTAGGGTTTTGCCACTTTTAGCGTCTACGTGGTCTTTGATGTCTTTGAACAGCGCGTTGTCTTCGTCGATCTGAATCTGCGCGTAGCCGAATTCACGCTGGTTAGAGCCTTCTACCTTACCGCCCAGTTGCTCGGCCATGGTCTGCATGCCGTAACAGATACCAAACACCGGCAGGCCCATCTCGAACACGCACTGAGGCGCACGCGGGGAGTCTAGTTCCGTCACGGATTCCGGGCCACCGGCCATGATAATGCCGTTGGGGTTGTACTCGCGGATCTCTTCTTCGGTGATATCAAACGCGCGGACTTCGGAATAGACGCCGATCTCGCGAACGCGGCGGGCGATCAGTTGGGTGTACTGCGAGCCGAAGTCGAGAATCAAAATCTTATGGGCGTGAATGTCACTCATGGCGGGGTCTCGGTTAAGCGGTGTGGGTGCCGCTGGTAAGGCCAAAAAGCAAGCGGCGAGCTTTGCCCGCCGCCGTTTTAACGTAGAAGCCTCTGATTAACTATTGCGCTTGACCATACTGCGTTAAAAATCGCCTCAAAATGCTCATTTACAACTTGTAAACTCCGCTTTCTCGTTGATTTTTGCCTTGTCTGGTCTGCGCTCATTACGTTAATCAAAGGCTTCAAAATCATCTATTGGTTAGCTCACCCGATAGTTGGGAGCTTCTTTGGTGATCTGCACGTTGTGAACGTGGGATTCGTTAAAGCCAGCGCCGGTAATTTGTACAAACTCGGGCTTGGTGCGCATTTCCTGAATATCGCGGCAGCCGGTGTAGCCCATGGAGGCACGCAGCCCGCCCATCAGCTGGTGAACGATGGCGCTCATCATGCCTTTATAGGGAACGCGGCCTTCGATGCCTTCCGGCACCAGCTTCTCGGCGCCTTCGCTTTTATCCTGGAAGTAGCGGTCGGCGCTGCCCTGGTTCTGGGACATGGCGCCCATGGAGCCCATACCGCGGTAGGCTTTGTAGGTACGGCCCTGGTAAAGCTCGACTTCGCCTGGGGCTTCTTCGGTACCGGCCAGCAGACCGCCGACCATCACGGCACTGGCGCCAGCGGCAATCGCCTTGGCCAAATCACCGGAGTAGCGCACGCCGCCATCGGCAATCAGCGGAATGTCGTACTCTTTGAGCGCTTCGGCTACGTTGGAAACTGCGGTAATTTGCGGTACGCCAACGCCAGCTACAATGCGCGTGGTGCAGATTGAGCCAGGGCCGATACCGACTTTCACGGCATCCGCGCCTGCTTCGGCCAGCGCCCGGGCAGCACCGGCGGTGGCGATGTTGCCGCCAATCACTTGAATCTGCGGGAAGTGCTCTTTGATCCAGCGAACGCGGTCAAGAACGCCTTGGGAGTGGCCGTGGGCGGTATCGACAATGATCACGTCCACGCCTGCTTCGGCCAGGGCGGCCACGCGATCCGGGGTTTCCGGGCCAGTGCCTACCGCCGCGCCAACTAACAAACGGCCGTCGCTGTCTTTGGCGGCCATTGGGTAGGTGCGGGCTTTTTCGATATCCTGGAAGGTCACCAGGCCACGCAGGTGGAACTCGTCATCAACGATCAGCATTTTCTCGATGCGGTGTTCGCGCATTTTGGCTTTGCTGGTTTCGAGGTCGGTACCTTCTTTGACGGTAACCAGCCGGTCGCGCGGCGTCATGATCGCTTCAACGCTGTCACCGTGGTTAGGCTGGAAGCGCATGTCGCGTTCGGTCACGATACCCACCAGGGTTTCGCCTTCTACCACGGGGAAACCGGAGAAGCCGTATTCACGGGCCATGGCGAGCAGGTCTTCGAGCTTGGCTTTAGGGCTAACGGTGACCGGGTCTTTCACAATCACGCTTTCGTGCTTTTTGACCTTGCGCACCTCAGCGGCTTGCTGGGTCATGGCCATGCTCTTATGGATGATGCCGATGCCGCCTTCCTGGGCCATCGCAATCGCTAGACGCGCTTCGGTAACGGTGTCCATCGCAGCAGAGAGTAGCGGAATATTGAGCGAAAGATTGCGGGTCAGGCGGGTTTTGAGGCTGACATCCTTGGGAAGAACATCGGAGAAGCCGGGAACGAGGAGTACGTCATCGAACGTTAGTGCTTCTTGGGCCATACGTAGCATAGCGGCAACACCCTGATTGAGAGGAAGTGGGGCGTGAAAGGTTAATCGTCTATTATAGCGTTTTGAGGGCCTTTCCAGCAATGCAGTCAGGCTTTTGTGCTTATACCAAATGCTAATGACGTATGCTGTTAGGCTGATAGCTGGCCATTTTTACTGTTCAAGGGGGCTTTTTGTCTCAACAGATTATTGTTTACACCGATTACGTTTGCCCCTTCTGCCTGCTAGCCGAAGAGGCCATTGTTCAGGCAACCGACGGTATGGATGTGGAAATCCGCTGGCGGCCCTTCGAGCTGCGCCCTGCCCCGGTGCCCACGTTGAAGGTGGAAGACCCTTACTTGCCTAAGATATGGCAGGATTCGGTTTATCCCATGGCCAAAAAGCTCGGCGTGCCCATCAAGCTGCCCAATATTTCGCCGCAGCCGCGCACCGACAAAGCCTTTGAAGTGTTTGCCATGGCCGAAGAGCAAGGCTTGGGCCACGCCTACTCCATGGCAGCGCTGAAAGCGTTCTTCCAGCAGGAGCGCGATATCGGCGACCCGGAAGTGCTGGCGGATATTGGTGAGTCGGTAGGCCTGGAGCGCCAAGCGGTGCTCGATGCGCTGGCCGAAGGCCGCTACCGCGAGCAGCACCAGATGGCCCAGCGCCACTCGGTAGAAGAAGCGCTTATCCAGTCGGTGCCTACCTTGGTCATCGATGGCGAAGTGATTCAGGGCGTGCCTGATCCTGCCGCCCTCAAACGTTTTCTGATTGAGCGCGCTTAAGTCTATGGCCTCCCCTATTCCCCAGGCCCTCACCGTCAACCAACTCACCCATCGTGCCTAGCAAACCCTTGAGTGTGATGGTGAGGTTATGGGGTGTATCATGCTGATTATTATTAATAAAAGGGGACAAGAATGGCAGACCAACCTAGGCAGCTCTACTACAGCAATCCAGATAACATCACGGGGGCACGTGTTTCGCGCGATATGATGGTGACGTTATGCAGTGCTTTCGGGGAAGCGCTTGACGACCCAGATACGCGTCATTTCATTCGCAATACGCGTATTCCCAATGAGCGGGAACTCTACGGTACCTTTATCAAGGCGCTGCTCAGTGATGGCTTTAATAGCCAGATTGGCCACATTGCCACTGAAGTACAGGTATCTCGTCAGACAGATGAAGCCAGCGGCAAAGGCCGAGTGGATATCATTTTCGACTATCGCAGCACCAGTTTTCTCGTCGAACTGAAAGTCATTCGTGCTTCTGTGAACGGTCGTCAACCTGGTGAAGAATACGCAACAACGACACAGCGACTCGTTCGCCCATGGCAGAAAGCCGTCAATCAGCTCATCGAGCTTGATGAAACAAGCCTGGGAAAAGCACTAAAGAAGAAGGTTATCAAGCTCCCTATCGCCCTCTACCTGCATGTGGATAACAGACAAAAGGGCAATACGGATCAATGGGAAGCACTCTGCTCTGCAACACACGAAAGGATCGTATCTCAGTTATACGCGAGCTACCACTTCAGCTACTTCCAGCCACTGACAGACCCGGTGACCACATCACGCCGAAGAGGCTGCCTCGTTGAAGGAACGCCAGACGTAAGGCTTTACGGCTTTTCTATTATTGCGGCATGCCAGTAACAACATCCGAATAATACAGGCTACTCTTTATGCGCCTCGCTCCAATACTGGATCGAGGCATCTGAAACGATGCCCTGCTCGGTACCAATACGTATCACCGCTTCCTGTAAAGCCAGCGACAGATCGTACTGATGGCAAAGCGCCAACGAACGAATCATCCGCGAGATACGTAGGTGATTATGCCCGCCTGCTTTGAGCCAAATATGATCGCGGATATTGAGGCTCGGCTGGGCAGTAATGTTGAGCCCATCCCGCACTAAACCCAAAAAACTTAACATCACATCCAGCGAGACTCGCTGCTGCTCACGCAACGCGCTATCGTCGTGAAATACTTCACGCTCGACATCAGTCAGTAGCGGGGCAAAAGCGTTAAAACGGCCAGCCTCGGGAATGGGAAAAAGCCACTGAATATAATCGTGGGTATGCTCTAGCCAGAAGTGAGATAAAGCCCAGATGGCATTGATATAGCGCCCTTTATGATCCGGTGCCTCGCCACGGTAAAAAGCGATCAACGGTGTTGGGTGGTGGCCCATAGCATTTCCTCGTCATCTCCTGGGTAATACAATGATATTTCGTAACAACGACGCCATTTTACGCCACTAGCCGTAAAGATTCCCGGATTCCCTAAAGCAAGGGACAGCAATGAACGCACCAACGCCCACTGCCCTCTACGTCAGCCGACTCAACCAGCGAGCCTATAAAGCTTCTTGCCAACGCTCAGGGTAGGTCATGAGCGCCTGAATTTCTTCGGGTGCAGGCGCATCACAAATCACTTGATCAAACTCATCAAGATGAGCAACACGCTGGATACCGCGCTGACATAATTTCGCTGACCCCATCAGCAGAACTTTACGGCCAGCGTGGCGCATCATGGTTTGTTTTACTTCTATTTTTTCACTGTCGAAGTCGAGCAGGTAACCCTCTGCATCTATGCCTGAAACGGAAATCATCGCCACATCCAGCCGATAGCTGGCCAGCTCTTTAATGGTGCGTGACCCAGTCAGCGCCCCATCCCGCCCCGCCACCTTTCCGCCCACCACATGAATATCCAACAACTGATGCTGGGCAGCGAGCGTCAGCGCGGCCGTTAGGTTATGAGTGACCACGTGCAGCCTTTTACGGTAGTTCAACAGCTCGCGGGCAACATGATCGCAGGTTGTGCCCGTATCCAGAAACAGCGCCTCGCCTTCCTGCAACTGCGATACCGCCAGGGTCGCCATACGCCCCTTCTCTACCTGCTGCGAATCCTGTTTGGTGGCGTAGCCAAGCCTCACCTGGGGCTTTTCGATCCGAGCCCCGCCCCGAAAACGCTGCAGCACATTAGCGTCACACAGTTTACGAATATCGCGCCGCACGGTTTGAGCGGAACAGTTGAGCCGCTGGGCAAGAAATTCGATCGAGGCATGCCCATGCAATTCAACCAAAGCAATTAACTCGCGATGGCGTGGGTTCAAATGCGCTAGGTCAGTCATCGGTAACAAACAATCCCCTGATAAAAAAATCCGGCCTTGCGACCGTCCGTCATCAAATTGACACAGCGGGGCGCGACCATAACGATCAAATTCTTACATTTTGATCAAAACATGACTCAGACATTACAAATTTATCTTGATGAATGCCAGCGTATCATGACGCACGCAGGTGAGCCTCTGTTGCCCAAAATGCGTCCGCTTGGTGAGGCCAGTTGGCCAGCTGTACTGCAATCCCCCTGCCTGCCTCACGAAGCGCTGATTGCACTGAAGCACAGCAATACGCCGATGCAGCGGCCTCCGGTGGGCGTGATTGGGCCTCGCGAGGCCACCCAGCGCCAGCTTGAAATAGCCTATGCCTTAGGCTCGGGGCTGGCCGAGCTGGGCATTCCGCTGTTATGCGGTGGCCGGGGCGGCGTTATGGAAGCGGCCAGCAAGGGAGCCGCACTTCAAGGAGGCGAGGTCATCGGCCTGCTTCCCGATACCCACGCAGAGGCTGCCAATCCTTGGGTTACCCTACCTATTGCCAGCGGCTTGGGCGAGGCACGCAACGTGCTTATCGCCCGAGCCAGTGTGCTGCTGATCGCCGTTGGCGGAAGCTTGGGCACCCACACCGAGGTGGCCTTTGGCCGCCATTTTGACAAGCCTGTACTCACCTTCCCGGACGCCCCCACTGCTGAAGGCATTACACCTGTTAGCAGTGTAGAGGAAGCCCTGCGCCTCACGGCTGCCCACCTATGGGGAGTCACACAACCGTCATGAATATATCAAAAAACGATCAAAATCTTACATTATGGTCATTTATATTTAATCGTGGTTAGGGGTCAGACATGCGATTGATCACTTATGGTTACTTGGTTTACTTGTTGGCCCCTATCGTACTCCTGCTTATAGGCGCTTTCGGTGACCATTGGAGCAACACGCTGCTACCTGAGGGGCTAACTTGGCGTTGGTTTATCACGGTATGGGAAGACGCCACCTATCGAAATGCGATGGTAACGACCTTCAAGCTGGCCTTGACCACCTGCCTGATCAATATATTACTCGTCGTACCACTGGTGTATGGCGTCATGCTCAAGTTCCCTGCCGTGGCTCAGAGCATCACGCGTCTTCTGGTCATGCTGCCAGTAGCCGTTCCCCAATTGGTCATAGGCTTTGCTTTTATTTTGGCCTTTAGTACCGCCATGCTGCCCTGGCTGGGTAGCCCCTGGCTGCTGGTAGCAGGCCATGTGGTGGTTACCTTCCCCTACCTTTTCTACACCGTATATGCCGATATCGAGGCCTCTCCCCTCAAGGCGTATGAACGCATGGCCCAGTCCCTTGGGGCAGCCGAGTGGCAACGTTTTGTGCACCTCTATTTGCCGTTGGTATACCGCTCGGTATTTACCGGCAGCTTAACGGTTGCGGCGCTGTCCATTGGCGAGTTTGAGCTGAGCAACCTGATTTCAGGTTTTATGACCCAGCCCTACCCAGTGGTGCTGATCCAAGCGTTTTACCGCACGACGGGCTTCGCCTGCGCCGCAACGCTTTTCCTGCTTTCACTCGCTCTGCTGTTTTCGCTGTTTTCCACCCTGGTGCAGTGGCGGCTGGGCCGACCCTCCTCTCAGGAGTTACCGCAATGATTGCGCTTGAAAACATCCAGTTCCACTACCCCCATAGCAGTGTGGGTGTTCACGACATCAACCTGCAGGTAGAAACGGGCGAATTTCTTGTGGTGGTGGGTGCCAGCGGATCGGGAAAAAGTACGCTTTTACAGCTTATCGCGGGCTTCCTCACCCCGCTTCAAGGGCGCGTTCTACTTGATCATCAAGATGTTACCCAGCTCTCATGCGGCGAGCGCGGGCTGGGAATCGTGCTGCAGGATTATGTGCTTTTCAACCATATGACAGTGCTTGGCAACGTCGCCTACCCGCTTAAGGTTAAAGGTGTTCGCCAGGGAGAGCGCCACCGACGCGCCCGCAAGATCCTCCATGATGTAGGCCTTGAGGCGTTGGAACATTGCTATCCATCCCAGCTTTCCGGTGGCCAGCAGCAGCGAGTGGCCATTGCACGCGCGCTGGTATTCGAGCCCCGTGCCCTTCTGCTCGACGAACCGTTTTCGGCGCTCGACGCTTCCCGGCGGGAGTCGATGCGCCAGGAGCTCAAGCATATACAGCGTCAATTCGGCGTCACCACGCTGATGATCACCCATGATCAAGAAGAGGCGCTGATGCTGGGCGATCACGTTGCCGTGCTTGAACAGGGCAAGCTCCTTCAACACAGCGCGCCCCACCAGCTTTACACGCAGCCTGTGAGTGAAGCCGTGGCACGTTTCATTGGTCGCACCAACTTTATCGACGCTCAGGTACTTGATTCGCAGCGGATTGAAACCGCCGACCTGGGCATCCTGGAAGTGGCACCACACGCCTTTACAGTGGGGCAAACCGTGCGCGCCATGATTCGTCCCGAAGCCATTATTGCCAACCCAGCTAGCGATATCGCTAACCAGGCACCTGCCACGGTGATAGAGAGGCAGTTTCTGGGCGCCCAGCAACGTCACTACCTTCTCTGCGGCACTACCACGTTGTCGCTTGAGTCGGCTTCACCGCCGGAAATCATCACTCACGTGGCGCTTCCTCCCACACATATCCACCTGTTCAATCGCTGAGGTACTACCATGAAACGCTCTTTTGCTTACGGCCTACTCTCCGCCCTTAGCCTGCTGCCTTTATCGGCGTATGCGGCCAACACGCTGGACTCGGAGTTCTACGATGGCGAACAAGAACTCTACGAAGCTGCTCAGGAAGAGGGGTTGGTTGTATCGTTTGATACCGGCCCAACCTGGGCCAACTGGCAAAGCCAATTCAATCGTTTCACGGAGCGCTACCCCGGCGTTCAGATTGTCTTTAACGACCTGGGCTCGGGTGCCACCGTGGTCGCATTGGAGCAGGCCCGCAACCGTCCCCAGGCCGATACCGCCTACTACTACGCTTCTTCAGCAATTAATGCGCATGAGAAAGAGCTGTTAAGCCCCTTTACCCCCATCAATTTCGACAGCATTCCCGATGTCTTCAAAGCTGACGCGGGTGAGTGGTTCACGATCCACTCCCTGAACGTGGCCTTTATCGTTAATACGCAGCTAGTCGATGAAGTACCGCAAAGCTGGGAAGACCTGCTCGATGAGCAGTACCGTAACAGCATTGTGTACCTTGACCCGCGCTCGACCGGGCAAGGCCAAGTCCTCACTCTGGCGGCCAACTATGCAATGGGAGGCGATCTCGACAATTTATCGCCAGGCATCGATTATCTTGCAGAATTGAGCCGCATCGGTAATGTTGCCCGTGTGGTTGGTACCACGCCCTATGCGCAGTTCGTGCGCGGTGAAATTCCTATCTGGATCGGCTATGAAAACGACGGTCTAAAAGCCAGCATTACCGATGGCATGGGCGACAACGCTGCGGTGGTGATCCCCGAAGAGGCGTCGGTCGCAGCGCCGTACGCTATTTCACTGGTCAAAAACGGGCCAAACCCGAATGCCGGACGCCTATGGCTCAACTATGTCATGTCGGACGAAGGCCAGCGTACCTTTGCGGAAGGATTTGTTCGCCCTGTCAACGGAGATATCGAGCTGCCCGACACGCTGGTAGAGGCACCGCAGATTCGCCCGCTGGATGTGCAAAAAGCGTCGAGCATTAGCGCTGACCTCAGCCACCAGTGGACTCAGCACGTCCTTAATCAATAAGGCCACGCCATGCCTCGCCTGCGCTTTTTTAGCGTTTTGCCGCTGGTTCTACCCAGCGGCATTATTTACACGCTGTTTTTTATGGTGCCGCTGACACTGCTGATCATTGCAGCGCTTGAGTCACCTTTGGTCACGGGTGCTCGTCTTCTTGACGATGGGCTGGTGTTTAAAAGCTTAATAACCAGCGTTGCTTTATCCATTAGCACTGCGCTCTTGTCGGTCATCGTTGGTGTCGTGATTGCTGAGTTTCTCTATCATCAGCCGGAACGGCGACGCTTTTTTCTTCTTTGGCTGATCTCTCTCCCGCTGATTTTCAGCGGCTTGATTGTGGCATATGGTTTTATCCTCTTGTTGGGGCGGGCAGGCTTTATCACACTGTCCCTGGCATCGCTGGGCATAGACCCGGCATGGTTTGGCCGCTTTGTGTATACCCCACAGGGATTGGTGTTGGTGTATGCCTACTTCTTGGTACCCCGCGTGGTGTTACTGATGCTGCCGGTGGTTCAAGGGCTTGACCGCCGCCAACTGGTGATGGCCGAAAGCTTCGGTGCCTCTCGGTGGCAGCAAATTCGTGACGTGTACCTACCGCCGTTACTGCCTGCGTTGATCTCCTCTTGGAGCCTTTGTGCTGCAGTGGCTTTTGGCGCCTATGGTACGGCCCTGGCGCTTACCGGTTCACAGATCAACCTGCTGCCGCTCCTGCTATACAGCAATATTTCCGACGCAGGGTCTGATATGGCCTCTGTTGCTCTTCTTGCGCTGCTAATGATGTGTTGCTGCTTGTTGCTAACCCTTCCCGGCGAATGGATTCGTCGACGTTCTCAGCATCGATAGCGCTTGTGGGGCAACGAATTTGCCCCGCTCTATATTCGATGAGCGCTAGTATTTGATGCTAGGCTACAGTGCCCTGCATTCAGATATCCGCCATGACCCAAACACCCGCCCAAACACTCTCCGTCAGCCAACTCAACCAGCGCGCCAAGCAAACCCTCGAGCGCGATGTGGGCGAGGTGTGGGTAGAGGGCGAGCTCTCTAACGTTTCTCGCCCCGCTTCCGGGCATGTTTATTTCACCTTGAAGGATGACCGGGCGCAGATTCGCTGTGCGCTGTTTCGTCAGCGGGCGCGGTTTGTTTCGGCGCCGATGCGCGACGGTGATCAGGTCAAGCTGCGCGGGCGGGTGTCGCTGTTCGAGCCCCGCGGCGACTACCAACTAATTGCCGATGCTGTGCAGGCGGCGGGCCTGGGAGAACTGCTGGCAGCCTTTGAGCGTTTGAAAGCGCAGCTAGAGGGCGAAGGTGTGTTTGCCAACGCCCGGCCGCTGCCCTTCCCGCCCCGCAAGCTGCTGATTTTGAGCTCCGCCACCGGGGCGGCCATTCGCGATGTGTTGGCGGTGCTGGAAGCACGCTGGCCACTGGCGGACGTGACGTTGATTCCGGTGCCCGTTCAAGGTGCCGAAGCCGCCCCAGCGATGATCTCGGCGCTGGCATTGCTTAACCGTCAGGCGCGGCTAGACCCTGAGCGGGACGTGATTCTGATCACTCGTGGTGGCGGTAGCCTGGAAGACCTCTGGGCATTCAATAACGAACACTTGGCGCGGGCGATTTTTCACTCCCGGCTACCGGTGATGTCGGCGGTAGGCCACGAGGTGGATATCACCCTGGCGGATTTTGCCGCAGACATGCGCGCGCCCACCCCATCGGCCGCCGCCGGACGCTTGGTTCCCGACCAACACACCCTTAAGCGCCAGCTTGAACATCAACACAGCCGTTTGCAGAGGGCGATGCAGGCCCGCCTGGAGCGCGACAGCCAGCGGCTGGATACCCTGCGCGCCAAGCTGCGCCACCCCGGCGAGCAGCTCAACCGTCAGCGCCAGCACTTAACCGCCCTTGATCAGCGCTTGAATCGCGCCATGCAGTTAACGCTCGGCCAGCAGAAAGCCCAGGTGACACAGCTGAGCAGGCGCTTAGCCAGCCAGGATATGGCGCGGTTGCACCGTGCAGAAAGCGAGCGTGTGAGCCAGTTACAGCGCCGTTTGGGGAGTGCGATGCAGCGCCAGTTGGAGAGCCGACAGGCACGCTTGAAAGCCGCCGCACGGGAGTTAAACGCGGTCAGTCCGCTAGCGGTGCTGGGGCGTGGCTATGCAATTGCCCAGGATGAGCAGGGCCAGGTCATTCGCCGCGCGAAAGATACCCAGCCCGGCCAGAAGCTGAAACTGAAGCTAGGTGAAGGCAGGCTAAGCGTGGAAGTTAAGCGGCGTTTAAAGTCCGGGGGTTAAAGACCTAAGTTAAATGGCCGATATCTTCTAACAATGAGGAGAGGATACCGCCATGAAGATTGGATTTTCGTCTTTTACACTAATTAATCAGCGCCAAGATAAGCCGCAGTTTTTAACGCCTACCCGCGTCGCCCCCCAAAAGAGCGAGTCTGCTGAAGACGACCCGTTCACAAAGCGTCTTAAAAAGCAGCAGGAAGCGCTGGAAAGCTTGGCGTCGCTGCCTACTCCAAAGGAAGCCTCCCAGCAGCAGGCCACCGATAAAGTGGGCTTCCTGCGTCAGCGGATTGAAATGCTGAAAGCCATGATGGCCTTCGCCTCTCCTGAACAGCTTAAAAACATGGCCAAGGAGCTCAAGAGCATCGCCCGTGAGCTTGCCGGTGCGGCTAAGCTACTGAACAATCAAGGTGGCGGTGGTGCTGGCATGACCGCAATCCCGTCCGTGGTTGCAACGCCAGCAGTTCCCACGACAGCCGTTCAAACGACAGCAGCTCAACCGGCCGAGGCCCAAGCCAACGGGGCCGACTCAGCCGCGGCCCAGGCGGGTGGCGATGAGAGCGCCCAGGTAACGGTTTCCAGTGACGCGCAGCAAGCCGAAGCCAGTGCGGAAACAGCCGAAGATGATGCTAAAAAGGCTGCTGAGCAAGAGGCCGAGAAGGCAGCGGGCGAGCCTGAAGGCGATGAGTCCACCGAGCTCGGCGTATTACCAAGCCTACCCAATCTCATTCAGAATGAAGACAACCGCTCGAAATCCAATGGCCCCAGCGCTAGTGAACACGCACTACGCGGCGTACTGACTGACGCCCAAAAAGCGCTGCGCGAAGCAGTTAACGAACTTAAGGTTCGGCTGAATGAAGAAGATAAAGAAGCTCGTCGTGAGCTAAAGAAAGCTGAAGACATAATGGAAAAGACTGATCGAGCGGTTGCAGCATCCACTTCTGACGCCCTCTACTCCTCATTGGGTCAGTTGCTGCCTACCTCGCTAGGTGACGTTGCCGTATCAACGTCCTCTATTAACATAGAGGTTTAACACTGACAGAAAAGGCGCTACCGGAAGTAGCGCCTTTGTTGTTTAGCGTTGGCCTAAACAATTCTGCATAGAAACAATGTTGCATAGCTTATTTCTTGGAATCCTTACCTGACTTTTTATCGTCATCGGACTCCGGGTTTACATGGTGGGTGTCCGGCATCGGGTTGGCTTCCTCATGGTGATCGTCACGATCTTTAGGGGCCTTCTTGTCTTTATCAGGAACTTGAGTCATCGCTTCTTCCTTACCGTAGTGGGTGAGCGAAAGAGTGGGAGGCGTTCGTGGTGCCTCCTATCCCTGGCTGACTTAACTGTAGCCCTTCCCCTTCAACTTGCAATTCACCCTCATAAGCACCCACGACATAACTGCAATTAAACAATATTTAAAACAAACACTTAAAACAAGTAAATAGCTTTATAGCAGCTACATTAGCAATATTGATAGCATCAATAACCTGCCACTATCATTTCTCTGCATGACCAACCGTTTTATTGCTCAGCGTTCGCTTACTGGTTTGCCGTTGTTACTACCTTGGTCTACGTTTACAGCGTGAAGGCACTTGAGGATACGAGGGCCTGAACAGTGGTTAGTAAGTGATGTTTTACGATAACTAACCGTATGTGCAAACCAAATTGTGCCAACAATGGAGTGACCGCACATGAGTGATCAACACCAACCACCCCAGCATCAGGATAAACAGCCTGGTGATGAATACGCCATGCGCCCGGAGCCCGAATACATCCGTGAAAGCTACCGGGGCGCCGATAAGTTACTGGACAAGGTCGCGATTATTACCGGTGGCGACAGCGGCATAGGGCGTTCAGTCGCCGTTCACTATGCCCGCGAAGGTGCCGACAGCGTGATCGTGCATCTTAAAGAAACCAAAGATGCAGAAGAGACCAAGCGGCTGGTGGAAGCCGAAGGTCGTCGCTGCTTGGTTTTGAAAGGCGATGTGGCAGCGCCAGCGTTTTGCCGCGAGATCGTCAAGCGCACCCTCGACCACTTCGGCAAGATCAATATCGTCATCAACAACGCCGCAGAGCAGTACGACTGGGACGACATTACCGAGATCCCCGATGATCAACTGCTGCGCACCTTCCAGACCAATATCTTCAGCCACTTCTATCTGAGCAAATCTGCCCTGCCGCACCTCAGCGAAGGCGACACCATTATCGCCACCTCATCGATCAATGCCTTTAAGGGCAACGATACGCTGATCGATTACACCGCCACCAAGGGCGCTATTCAGGGGCTGGTGCGTTCGTTGGCGATGTCGCTGATGGATCGTGGCATTCGCGTGAACGCCGTAGCACCAGGGCCGGTATGGACCCCGCTGATTCCCGCCAGCTTTGAAGATGAGAAGGTAGCGTCATTCGGCGGCCAAGTGCCCATGAAACGCGCCGGGCAGCCCAGCGAAATGGGCCCTGCCTATGTCTATTTGGCCAGCGAGGAGTCTTCCTACATGAGTGGCCAGACCATGCACCTGAATGGCGGGGTTATCTTAAATACCTAAGCGTTTCTTATATAAGATATAGCGCGCATTCCCAGGGTGGCTTTGAGCCACCCTTTTGTTGGAACACTGTGCATAAAATCACTGCAACGCCAAAATATTCCCGCTCGGGAATATTTCCTTCCAGAAAGCCTCTCTAATCACTAAAAATTACCGATCGGGAATAATCATAGCGTTTTGATCACTAATATGGTCTATCATTACCGTACGGTAATTTTATCGGACAGTCGCTATGACCTCCCAGATAGAGAGCGCAAAACGTATTCGCAACAGTGAAGAGCTGGGCAAGCTAGTTCAACAAACCCGGCGTGATCAATCATTGCTGCAAAGTGATATTGCCGGGCTTGCGGGTACAGGCAACCGCTTTATCGTCGATCTTGAGCGCGGCAAGCCAACCCTGCAGCTACAAAAAGTACTCGATGTTTTGGATCTAATGGGACTGGAAGTGATTATACAGCGCAAAGGGAATCACCATGGCCGCCCATAGCGAAGCGCTTGCCTGTTGCATGAATGACAAAACGCTGGTCGGCTTAAGTAATGATCTACCCAGATCAAAATGACTGACTGGCCTCGCTTCTCACTGCCGCCTGGGGATAGCCGTCGCATACGTATTGAGATGCGAGAGGTGTTCATCCGCTTGCTGCAAAGCGTCTAGCGTCTTAGGCCTATCGAATTCCGCCAATAAACTGCACAGCACTTCGGAGACGGCTAATGCCGGGGTTAGCGTGTGAAAAAAGCTATCGGTTTCCGTGGGGCATAGAATCGTCTGCGCTGACATCCCCACCAGCGGCGACACTTCACTATCGGTGATAGAAACAATGCCTACCCCCTTATCTTTTGCCAGTTGGGCCAGTTCCAGCGTCCCTGTTGCATAAGGTTTGATGGAGATAACGAGCAATACATCCTCAGATGTGGCACGAATTAGCCCATCTCCGCCGGTACCCCCAGGCCCATCCAGATGCACCGAGCGCTCGCCCAGTAGGGTCATCACGTAATGGAAATGCCAGGCAACGGCATGGCAGGAACGTAAACCCAGCACGTATACCTTTCTCGCTGATCTCAGCCTAGTGGCGGTGGCTTCCAGCTGCCGTAGTGAATCGGGTTCGCAGAGCTTAGCAAGCTGGGCACTCAGCCCTTGAAGCATATGCGAAGCGGTATCGCTGACTCCCCTTTCACTGCTGCCTTCATCTACCCGCTGGCGAACCTTGGCCGCAAAGCCATCGCCCCCCTGACGTAACACCGCTGCATACTGCGCCCGAAGTTCATCGTAGCCTGGCAACCCCAAGAATTTGGCAAGCCGTGTCATGGTGGCGGGTTGCACACCCGCTAGGCGCGCTACCTCTCGCATGGACACCAGCGCCACTTCCTCCGGATGCTCAAGCACGTAGCGAGCGGCCTGTTGCAGCTGCGCAGACATGGCATCGTACTGGGCAATAATCTGCTCTCTCAGCGAATCGCTCGGCTGCATAGTAGTTGGCTCTGTGAAGAAATAGTCGGTTGGCTCTGTGAATATATGATCTACATGTTTCACATTATATTTAAATGATTTATTTGTTGCAAACATCTTTGTGAGTGTGCCAATCTCATTGTCATATGAATTACTCACCGTTTGATAATGAGGGAAAGAGGCTATGACGCGTATTCTTCACCGCGGTATCGGCGGGAAACTGCCTCATGCTGCGTCGGCACAAGGCGTCTATATCACGGACACCACGGGGCGCCGCTATCTGGATGGCTCGGGAGGCGCTGCGGTCACCAGCGTAGGACACGCCCACCCGGAAGTGCTGGCCGCCATGCGCTCACAGATCGATAGCCTCTGTTACGCCCACACCTCATTTTTCACTACCGATGCCGCCGAAGCACTTGCCGAAAAGCTCGTGGATTTAGCCCCCGCAGGGCTGGATTACGTCTACTTGGTGTCGGGTGGGTCAGAAGCCGTCGAAGCGGCGCTGAAAATGGCCCGGCAGTACTTTGTAGAGATTAATCAGCCCCAGCGACGGCATATCATTGCCAGACGCCAGAGCTACCACGGCAATACCATCGGCGCGTTGGCAACCGGTGGCAATGCCATGCGGCGCCAGCAGTTTCAGCCCATTTTGCCAGAAACACACCATGTATCGCCCTGCTATGCGTATCGCGACAAGGGCACCGACGAGACGCCCGAGGCCTACGCTGCACGGCTTGCCGAGGAGCTTGAGGCAAAGATTCTGGAACTTGGCCCTGAAGAAGTCATGGCCTTCGTTGCCGAACCCGTCGTCGGTGCCACCTTAGGGGCGGTCGCCTCTGAGGCGGATTACTTCAAACGCGTGCGTGCCATTTGCGATAAATACGGCGTACTGCTGATCCTCGATGAAGTAATGTGCGGCATGGGAAGAACCGGCACAGTCTTCGCCTGCGAACAAGATGGGGTAGTCCCGGATATCGTCACGATCGCCAAAGGTTTGGGCGGCGGCTACCAGCCTATCGGCGCGGTGATGCTATCGGCCAACATCTACGCCAGTTTCGCCAATGGGTCTGGGCTGTTTCAGCATGGTCATACCTATCTTGGCCACCCTGTGGCCGCCGCGGCCGCTAACAAAGTGGTTGAGATCATTGCACGGCCAGAGACGCTGGCGAACGTCAATGCCATGGGCACGAGGTTACAGAGCGGCCTTGAAGCGGCGCTCGGCGCATCCCCCCATGTGGGCGATATTCGCGGCAGGGGCTTGTTTCGCGGTATCGAGATTGTCGCGGACAGGGAAAACAAAACACCTTTCGATCCGGCTAGAAAGATTTACGCCAAGATCAAGCGACAGGCCATGGCGCGTGGCCTGATCAGCTACCCGATGGGCGGCACTATTGATGGCATTAACGGTGATCATATCTTGCTGGCTCCGCCCTATATCATTGCGCCTGACGAAGTAGACCTGATCATTGAGCGTATTGCCGAGGCCATAACCGCCGCCATCGCAGAGTGATGACACAATCAATAACATCTGAAAGGAGACCCACCCATGCCCTCTTCTCCCTGCCCGCCTATTTCCGATGCCGACTGGCCTGAGGAGATCCCTGATTTACGCGAGGGCTTTGCTGGCGCACTCAACGTTTATCGCACCATGGCCCATCACCCGGCCTTGCTTAGAGCGTGGGCGCCCTTGCGCCAACACGTTGTTAAGGAGAATGCGTTAGGCCCGGAACTGACCGAAGTGGTGATTTTACGCGCGGGTTTACGTATGGGCTCAGCCTACGAGTGGGCCCATCATGTTAGTCGTGCACTTGCCCTGGGATTCTCCGAACACCGGATCACGGCTATTCGCGGTACTCCCGAAGGTGTTGACGGTCTTATCGTCAACGCCGTGGATGCGTTATTCGATGAGCGCATGCTGGCCAAGGAGCAGGAAGCAGAACTTGCCGAGGCGATCGGACGCAAAGCAGTGATCGACCTGATCGCCATGGTGGGTTTCTATTCGGTACTGGGCTATCTACTCAAAACCTACGACACACCGATTGACGACACTATTCAACAAGAAGCGCAAAAGCAGCCGGAGCTGTTTTCGCTAATGCCACGTTCAACCAGGGCTGCTAATTAGCCACCCAATTTTCAATAAGCGAATTACGCTAATTGCTTAACCAACACCTTCGATTTACGGGCGTGATTGTAGGTTTCGCGTTTCAGCGGCGGGAGGTCTTCCAGGCTGGCGGCGCGGAAGCCGTGTTCCACAAACCAGTGGGCGGTGTGGGTGGTCAGCACGAACACTTCAGTTAAGCCGCGCTGGCGGGCGCGGCGCTCCATGGCTTCCACCAGGCGCTCTCCCCGCTCGCCACCGCGGTAGCTGTCGTGCACCGCCACGCAGGCGAGTTCGGCAATGGTGGTATCCGTAAATACATGCAGCGCAGCGCAGCCGATCACCATACCGTCACGCTCGATCACCATGTAGTCATCGATTTCGTGCTCCAGGCGTTCACGGGAGCGCGCTACCAGCATGCCCCGGCGCTCTAGCGGTTCCAGAAGTTCCAGCAGACCCGCTACATCGTTGAGCGTTGCTGGACGCAGCTGTTCGTAGCGGTGCTGGGTAATCATGGTGCCCACGCCGTCCCGGGTGAACAGCTCACCCAACAGGGCGTCATGGTTGCGCCAGGAGAGCAAGTGCGTGCGCGCCACGCCTTCCCGTGCGGCGGTGCAGGCGGCCTGTAAGTGGCGGGCTAGCTCGCTGCCTGGCACTGCGGCGCTTAAACGCGGCTCGGCCTCCGCTGGCGAAAGCTGGCGCAGCAGCGCGCCCTGCTCATCTTCCAAGCCTTCGGATTCCCCCAGCAAGATCAGCTTATCGGCTTTCAGCGCCACGGCGGCGTGTTGAGCGACTTCAGAGGCGTCTAAATCAAAAACTTCACCGGTACTGGAGAACCCTAGCGGCGGCAGCAGCACCAGCGAGCCTTTTTCCAGCAGGCCTTCAATGGCGCTGGCACGCACCCGACGCACTTCGCCGCTGTGGTCGAAATCCACCCCTTCGCGCACGCCTAATGGCTTGGCGGTCACTAGGTTGCCGGAGATCACGCTCAGTTCCACACCGTGCAGCGGCGTGCTGGGCAGGCCAAGGGAGAGCCGTGCTTCAAGCCATAGCCGCTGGTGGGCAGCTACCTGCTCAACGTGAGCCATCACCGCGCGATCCGCGACCCAGCGGCCATCGATGCGCGTGGGCTCTACGCCAGCGGCAGTCAACGCTTCATGCACCTGGGGGCGAATGCCGAACACGACAACCAAACGCACGCCCAGGGTATGCAGCAGCGCCAAATCCTGAATCAGTTGCTCCCCTCGGCCAGACGCCATGGCTTCGCCTTCAATTAAGATGACAAAGGTTCGCCCCCGGTGGGCATTGATGTAGGGGGAAGCGTTACGAAACCAATCAACAAAAGGGAAGCGCGTATCCAAGGGCCGCTCTCCGGCAGCAGGTGAAAGAAACAATCTCAAAAACAATTTCAAAAACAATCTCCAGTTACTTTACCAGAGCACGAAAAACAGCGGCACCTTCAAATGCAAATCTGCTCGATCTAATGCAGATAAACATGAAGATGCCGCTGTGATCTTATCGCTCAGATGCTTCTAAAGCCTTTCGAGCCTTGGCGTACTACGTTTACAAGTGCTGTTTATTATTCGTTAGCCGAACATACCCTTGAACATAAAGAAGAACAGAATCGCCAGGCCAGCGCCTGCTGGTAGCGTGATCAGCCATGACATGGCAATCGTGCCGATGACCCGCAGGTTCAATGCCGCCATGCCGCGTGCCAGCCCCACCCCAAGAATCGCGCCGACCAGGGTGTGGGTGGTGGAAATCGGCAGGCCAGTGCCCGAGGCCAGCACCACCGTCGTGGCTGCCGCCAGGGTAGCGGCAAAGCCACGGCTGGGGGTCAGTTCCGTAATCCCGGTACCCACGGTAGCGATGACCTTATGGCCGTAGGTGACCAAGCCCACTACGATACCAGCTCCACCCAATACGAGTACCCACCAGGGCACCAGTGCGGAACCACCAATTTCACCGCCGGTTTGCACCACGCTGATGACTGCCGCCAGTGGGCCAACCGCATTCGCCACATCGTTGGAGCCGTGGGCAAAGGCCATGGCGCAGGCGGTGAAGATCATCAGCACGCCGAACACACGCTCAACATTGGCATAGCCGAAGTGGTCGTTGGTATTGTGCTCGAACTTGATACGCCGCTGCATGATCAGGCCAATACCCATGATCACCAGGCCCAGCAGGATCGACAACAACAGGCTCTGATTGAAGGTTAGATCCAACCCCACATGAGATAACCCTTTGGTCAGCGTGACCATCGAAACGATGAAGCCCACCAGAAACACATAACCGGGTACGTAGCGTTTGGCGGCCGTGAACGGGTTGGCGTCCTCGAAAATCAGGTGGTGTACCGATTTAAACAGCACGAAACCGATGGTACCTGCCAACAAGGGGGAGACCACCCAACTGGCGGCAATCTTGCCTACCGCACCCCAGTCCACCGTGGCAGGGCCTAGCCCTGCAACCGCAAAGCCTACGATCGCGCCGACAATCGAGTGCGTCGTGGAAACCGGCCAGCCTTTCATGGAGGCCACCAGCAGCCATGTCCCCGCCGCCAGCAGGGCTGCCAGCATGCCGTAGACCAGCAATTGTGGGTCGTCCTGTAGCAGTTCGGGGTCGATAATACCTTTACGGATCGTATTGGTAACTTCGCCACCGGCTAGCCAGGCACCCAGGAATTCAAAAATGACCGCAATCAGGATAGCCTGTTTGATGGTGATCGCTTTCGACCCCACCGAGGTTCCCATGGCATTGGCCACGTCGTTGGCGCCAACGCCCCAGGCCATGAAAAAGCCAAACAAACAGGCCAGGATGATAAAGATTTCACCGTGCTGGGCAATAATCAGCATGAAAGTCCCCTTAGCGGGCAGTCAGGATCTGCAGACGGCTACCCACGCGCTCGGCGCGGTCGGATAGTTCGCCAACCCATTCAATGATCTTGTAGAGAAAGATCACGTCCACTGGTGGTAGCTGGCTCTCAAGCTTGAACAGCTGGCGGCGAATGGTGATCTGTTGGTCGTCGGCTTGGTGTTCGAGAGTGTGCAGCTCACGGATCATCTTCTGCATCACATCCGAGACATTTTTGCCAAAGCCGGACTCGAGCAGATCCTTGAGCTCTTCTAGCGCTTGACGCGCTTGCGCCACGCAGGCAACGCTGGTTCGAATGTAGTCGCGCATCGGCGCGGCCAGCTCATCCGGCACGCGCATTTTACGCCCCAGCATAATGCCGGTAATGTCACGCACCTTGTTGGCGATCTTGTCCTGCACGCTGATCAGATCAAGCAGATCGGAGCGCGACACCGGAAGAAACATGGTGTTGGGCAGGTTCAACCGTAGTTCTGTTTTCAGCGTATCGGCGTCATGCTCTAGGCGGGTGACGTTTTCGCGCAGCTCAGCCGCTTTGTCCCAGTCATCAACCAGGGTTGCTTCAAAAAACGGCAACAGCTGATCGGCACACTCATTCGTCTTGACGATATGGGCCAATAACGGCTGGAATGGCGAGCGGCCAAACATCGAAGAAAAAGGATTGGAGGTAACCATAATGCCTTTTAGCCTGTTTTCGGGGAGCCTGGAAATGGCGGCGCCAGTATAAAGAGTGCGCCTGCCGCCGTCATGAAAAGTTCACAAATGTAATCAAATATTCATTTAAATGTCACGATAACGAGGTGGCTAGCGTCATGAAAAGCCCAAACCCCATGGAAGTGGAACTTAAACTGGCCCTTGCCCCGACAGGGCCTGCGGCGCTGACTCAACACCCGTATCTCGCTTCACACGCCGTGCGTAAACAAACGTTGACCAATACCTACTTTGATACCCCTCAGGGTGATCTGGCGAAAGCACATATTGCGCTGCGACTTCGCCAGGTAGACGGCCAGGTGCTGCAAACGGTGAAAACCGCTGGCCAAGGTGGTGGCGGGCTTTCCCAGCGCGAAGAGTGGGAGTGGCAAGTGGCTGGTCCGCAGTTGGATCTCGCTTCAATTGCCAAACTCCCCCCTTTTCAAGGCGAACTTAGCGGTGTGCTAGATGCCCTCGCTCCCCAACTCAGCACCGATTTCACACGGCGTAGCTGGCAGCTAAAAGAGGGCGGACAAGGTCAGGAGAGTCATGTCGAGCTGGTATTGGATGAAGGCGAAATTATTAGCGGTGACTACCGCACGCCGATTCGCGAAGCAGAGCTCGAATTAAAAGGCGGCGAGCCTGAAGCTCTGTGGGCGCTGGCATTGACCCTTGCTGAACAGGTACCCCTGCGACCCTCGGACAGTAGCAAGGCGGCCCGTGGCAATGCGCTTAGTAGCCAACACTGGCCGCTCCCCGAAGCGCACTCCCCGGCAGAGTGGCTGCACCGTGCCACGCTGGCGCTGGACGCCTACCACGACAGCCAACAAGCCAGCTTTTTAAACGATGCCCAGCAGGCGCTGGCCACTCTCGCCGAACATCCCGAACTGGATGCCACCGCACGCGCTTATGCCCAGGCGCTGCCTGGCGCGCTCGATGCGGACGGCCAGCCCAATGCAGCCTACGGTAAAGCGGCGTTAGCGCTCGCCCATCGCTTGGCGTACCAAACCGCGCTACGCTAGGTCCTAGCGCACTTTTCAGGACGGCATTGAGGTCCACTTCAGGATGATGCAATGAATTTAAACTTAACCCCCGGCGCGGAAGGCCTACGCACCCGCCTGTTTCATATCATATTTGAGTCTGACACGCCGGGAGCAAAAGCTTTTGATATCGCCTTGATTGTGGCGATTCTACTCAGCGTTGCGGTCATTATGCTGGGCAGTATCGAGACTTATGCCGAGCGGTACGGTGAGCTATTCTTCTATCTTGAGTGGGTCTTCACGCTATTGTTCAGCATTGAGCTGATCTTGCGCATTTACTGCCTGGAAAAGCCGACGCTCTATTTAAGAAGCTTTTACGGGATCGTCGACTTGATTGCCGTGTTGCCCCCATGGCTAGTGCTTTTGGTACCAGGCGCCCATGGATTGGTGATCGTTCGTCTGCTGCGAGTACTGCGCATTTTTCGTATTCTGCGCCTGATGGAGTTTGTCGGCGAGGCGCGTCTTTTAATGGATGCCCTTAAACGCAGCATGCGCCAGATATTGCTGTTTTTTAGCGCCATATTAATGGTGATTACCCTGTTCGCGGCGCTGATGTACACCATCGAATCCTCTGAGGCGGGCTTCACCAGTATTCCGATGTCGATGTACTGGGCCATTGTCAGCATGACCACCGTCGGCTATGGCGACATCGTCCCCGCTACTGCGCTGGGTAAATCGATTACGGTGGTACTCATGCTGCTCGGCTACTCGATCATTGCCGTGCCCACCGGGGTGTTTTCCGCTCAGGTGATTCGCTCGATCCGTGAAGAGCGTTACTCCGAAGAAGCCTGCCCCGGCTGCGGTCACGAACGCCATGAAAAACGCGCCCGCTACTGCCTACGCTGCGGCACCTGGCTGGATGAAGACAGCGAAGACCCGCGCAAGAAGGATGACGACAAAACAGATGACGCTCAAGAAAATCGCCACGAGAGTGACGAAGACAAGAACTAAGACAAGAACTAAGACAAAAACGCGCCCCAAGACAGCTAAGCTAAATCGTCAAACAAAATAGCCAAATCTGGGGCGCGCAGCGTTTATTTAATGCGGTATGGAGTGGTTATCTAACCGATCACTCCACTTCGTGCGGGGCTTCCCAGGCGTCTAACTCAGCCTCGCTCCAGGCACCGTAAGTAGCGTTGGGGAACACGATCCAATCGTTGCCAAAACGCTCGGCATTCTCTTCAACAAGCGCATGCTGCTGGTCAAGGTCGGCGCCCGCGAAGTCACCCGCGAAATCGTGAAGGGAATCCCCCAGCTGCATCACCAGAGTGTGGTTATCCACCACTTCCGCGCGACGTTCTGCCTTGGCAGGCCCCAGCAACATCACGCTCTGTTCAGAGACTTGGGGTAGCTCTAGCGCTTCCAAGGTGGCGATAGTGTCGGCCTCGTTCTCCTGGTAGCGATCAGAGACGTAAAAAATGGCCACGCCCTGCTCATCCGCGTAATCCAGGAACGCTTTGGCACCCGGCATCAAACGCGGCTCGCCTTCACGCTCCCAATGCTTCCATGTGTCCCAAGTGGTGTAGTCGTGGCATGCCTGCATGTCGCGAACCAACAGAGCGCTATTATCCAGCACCGTTTCATCCAGGTCGGTAATGATCGCCAAGTCGTCGCTACCACCATGCGCCTCAATCTGATCCTCAAGCCGGTAGGTGGCGAGGGCAAAACCCTGACGCTGCAGAGCAGCGGCTTCAGCAGACTGCTGTTGATAGCGCAGGCCCATTGCATAAGCTTCCTGGGCACATATTTCTGCGTCATCACTATTTGCATGGCTGGTCAGCGGTAAAGCGGTGAGGCTGGCTAGAGCAGCAAGGGTGCAGAGGCGAGAAGGGAATGGCTTCGTCATTGAATGATCTCCTGGGCTAGGCGATCTCAAAAAGACGAGGCGATTCCTCGCCTTAAAGGATCACAATTTATTATCGAAAAGAACCGTTAGGATCATATTTTATTTTCATTGAACATTCAAATAATGAAAAATAGACAAACTCCCTGCTCATTAAAGCTAAAAGCAGGGATTTGCTCTGAAAAGTGTTTTTAGACGACGAAAGGAGAAATATCGCCGCGCCCTTCACGGATGATTTTCGGCGGCAGTTCGCGCAGGTCGATGACGCTGGTGGGGTCTAAATGGCAGGCGCCGCCGTCGATAATGGCATCCAGGTGGGCGCCAAAACGCTCGCGGATCTCTTCCGGGTCGTTCATGGGCAGGTCATCGCCCACCGGAATCAACGTTACGCTCATCAACGGCTCGCCTAATGCGGCCAGTAACGCGTGGGTAATGCGGTGATCCGGTACGCGCACGCCAATGGAGCGCCGCTTGGGATGCAGTAGCAGGCGCGGCACTTCTGAAGTGGCATCCAGAATATAAGTATAAGGGCCTGGGGTATGGGCTTTCAGCAACCGAAATACATCGTTATCCACCTTGGCGTAGGTGCCAATTTCCGAGAGATCGGAGCACACCAGGGTGAAGTTGTGTTTATCGTCCAGTGAACGTAGCCATTTTATCTTCTCAATGGCTTTCTTCTCACCCAGATGGCAGCCAAGGGCATAGCCCGAATCAGTGGGGTAAGCAACCACACCGCCTTTACGAATGATCTCAATCGACTGATCGATGAGGCGTTTCTGAGGGTTTTCCGGGTGAATCTGAAAATATTGGCTCATTGGTAACTCCTGTCCGTAGGCCCTGCCTATACAGCATAGCCGACTTGGCTTTTAACTGACCGGGCTTTGCAATGACCCGGCTGTGATTTAACCGACCGCCAGCAGGCCGGGTGACGCATCGCGCAGGTGCAGCAGCCGGGGATGCTGCCATATGGGGGGCGCCGCAGTGCGCGGCACTAGGCTCATGCTGCCGGGGGCCGCATGACTGCCAGGGAAGTGAAAATCGCTGCCCATAGAAGCGTAAAGGTCGCGCTCCACTAGCTGACGCGCCAGGTCGCGGGTGCTATCCGGGTTCTGCTGGCCGCTGACCAGTTCAACCGCTTGGCCGCCCGCCGCTTGGAAGGTATCCATCAACAGGCCTCGCTTGCGCCGGGTTAAGCCGTGGCGCAGTGGATGGGCAATCACGGCCACACCGCCGGAATCGACAATCCAGCTCACGGCTTCGCTGATTTCCGGCCAGTGGGCTTTAACATCGCCCTTTTTGCCGCTGCCCAGATAGCGCTTGAAGGCGCTGGCCCAGTCGGGCACCACGCCTTCCGCTACCAGCGCGCGGGCAAAGTCCGGGCGGCCTAGCGGACGGTCGCTGCCGGCGTGCAGGCGCGCTTTTTCCAGCGCGTTGGATAAACCGACTTTTTCCAGCCTTTCGGCGATCACTGCTGCACGCTGTATCCGAGCTTCACGCTGCTGAATCAGGCCTTCTACCATTGGCCCCTGCAAGCCACCGGGCATCAGCGCCACCACATGGATATTGACGCCCTGCCAGCGTGTGGATAACTCACAGCCGGGGATAAGACACAGCCCTGCTTGCTCCGCCGCGCGGCCCGCTTCTTCAATGCCGTCCATGGTATCGTGATCGGTGAGCGACATGTGCGTCAGCCCGCGTTCGGCACACAGGGTTACCAGCTCGGTGGGCGTTAACGCGCCATCGGAAGCGGTTGAGTGCATGTGCAAATCAACTGGGTAGCGCTGATCGGCATCAAAGGTATAGGGAAGTCGAGGCATAAGCATGACGCCGTGTGGCCAGTTTGTCAGAATGCGCTTTTCAGCTGTGAATGAACCCTTCGCAATGGGTAAGATATGGTGCGCGCTTATGCCAGTGCGGTCAATTAACGGTCACTTTGCATCCTCGTCTTATCAAGGAGTTATACCCAAATGCTGTATGCCATTATGAGTGAAGATGTACCCAATAGCTTAGAGCGCCGCTTAGCGGCCCGGCCAGACCACTTGGCACGCCTGGAAGTGCTGCGCGATGAAGGCCGCCTGGTACTGGCTGGCCCTCACCCTGCCATCGACGCTGAAAATCCTGGTGATGCAGGCTTTTCCGGCAGCTTGGTGGTAGCGGAATTCGACAGCTTGGAAGGCGCCAAGGCATGGGCCGACGCTGACCCATACATTATTGCAGGGGTGTATGCCAAGGTAATTGTTAAGCCGTTCAAGAAAGTTATGCCTTGACGCCAATAGGCGAGTATGGAGGGTCCGTCGGCTTTTTCACAGAGCCTGTGGAAAACTCTGTGCAAACCCGGCGGACGCTTTGCGCTAAGCCAGAGATAACGCCAGCGCTAACAAATTGATCATTTTTTAACCACCTGTTCATCAATACGGATACCTGCGTGACCCAACGTTCAAACGCTTTGCCACCGCTTGCGGCATTAACGACGCCAACCCTTACCTGGAACGAGGGAGCCCCCCACGCAACAGCGTTTGATGACATCTATTTCACCCGTGGCGATGGGCGCGCAGAGACCGAGCATGTATTTCTGGGTGCCAACCACCTTCCCGAACGCTTTGCCGCCTGGGAAGCCGCGCGGCCCTTTGTGATTGGCGAAACCGGCTTTGGCACCGGGCTCAATATGCTCTGCGCCTGGGCCTGTTTTGAACAACATGCCCCTTCTTCTGCACGACTGCACCTGTTATCCACAGAGAAGTTTCCCCTTGAGCTAGCTGCCCTTGAACAAGCATTAGCTAGCTGGCCCTCGCTGGCGACTTATGCACAGGCGCTCTGTGCCCAGTGGCCCGCTGCGGTTAGCGGCATTCACCGCCTGCACTTAACCGATCGCGTCACCCTTGATCTGCATTTCGGCGATACCACTGAGCGCCTGGAGCAGTTGGATGGTCAGGTCGACGCCTGGTTTTTAGACGGCTTTGCGCCGTCTAAAAACCCCGATATGTGGCAGCCTGAACTGTTTAACGCCATGGCCGCCCGTTCACGCCCCGACGCGACTTTCGCCACTTTCACCTGCGCAGGCATCGTTAAGCGGGGCCTGAAAGCGGCGGGCTTTAACTGGAAGAAAGTGCCGGGCTATGGCCGCAAGCGGGAAATGCTAGCGGGCAGTATCGAAGCTCCACCAGCGGATCACCGCCGCCAGGCCACTCCCTGGTTTATCCCACCGCCTGCGGCACCGGCCAAGCACGTTGTGATAGTCGGCGCCGGGTTGGCGGGAAGCAGCGTAGCGGCAGCGCTGGCACGGCGGGGCATTAAGGTGACAGTGGTGGAGCGCGAAGCACCCGGTGCGGGCGGTTCGGGTAATCGCCAGGGCGCTCTATATGTAAAGCTTGCCGCCGAGACCAATCACCAAAGCCGGGTTTATCTTGCTGGGCTGTTGTACAGCCAGCGCTGGTTAACGCAGCAAAACTCCCCCCAAAGCTTATGGCAGCCCTGCGGCGTGGTGCAGTTGGCAAGCAGTGATAAAGAGGCACGCCGCCAGCAGCGTTTTATCGAGCAACACCCGCTGCCACCTGAAGTCGTCACGGGCATGGAGAACCCGGCGTTAACCGAAACGGCGGCAATCACCGTCAGTGCACCTCACGGGCTTTATTATCCACAGGCGGGGTGGGTAAGGCCTAAGGCGCTGTGTGAGTACTTGCTTAGCCAGCCAGGCATTAGCTTGCAGCAAGGCAACGTTCGCTCCCTTACCCAACTAGAAAACGGCTGGCAGCTCAACTTGGCCGATGGCAGTACGTTGGGGGCGGATCAGGTGGTGATTGCCAGCGCGCATTTGGCTAACCGCTTTACGCAAACGGCGGAATTACCGCTACAGTCGGTGCGCGGCCAGATTAGCGAGCTAACGCTACCCAATGAGGTGGCGGGCCCTAAACGCGTCGTCTGTGCTGGCGGCTATGTGGCGCCCGCTTTAGAGGGTGTGCTGACCTTCGGGGCTAGCTTTATACCCAACAATGTGACAACTGATGTGACGGACGACGACCATCAGCGCAATATCGATGAGCTGCGCCAGACGCTGCCCGCGCTGGTAGAGGCGTTGGAAAAGGCAGGCATTGAGCTGAGCCCTGAGAACCTTAAGGGCCGTGCCGCCGTGCGTGCAGCAAGCCCCGACAAAACCCCTTACGCTGGGCCGGTGCCGGTGGCAGAAGCATGGCGAACGGATTATTCGCTGCTGAGCAAAGATGCCACCCGCGTGGCGGAGATACCTGGCAGGCACCATCCAGGCCTGTGGATATCCACCGCCCACGGCTCAAGGGGGCTCGCCAGCGCGCCGCTTTGTGCCGAGGTAATCGCCTCACGAATCTGCCATGAACCAATGCCACTAGAAGCGCCGCTGGTCGACCACTTACACCCAGGGCGGCGGATTATTAGTGCAATTATTCGTGGGCAGACTTAATAGACAAGCTTGAGATTGCCGCGTCGCTGCGCTCCTCGCAACGACATTTTTGGGTGGGCGCCTGGCTACAACACTCTCTTGTCATCGCGAGCGAAGCGCGGCGATCTCGGGTTTGCCTGCCAATGCCAGCAAAGATTGCTTCGTCGTTTCACTCTCGCCATGACACATTGGCTGGGCGCCTGGCTACAACATTCTTTTGTCATCGCGAGCGAAGCGCGGCGATCTCGGGTTTACCTGCCAATGCCAGCAAAGATTGCTTCGTCGTTTCACTCTCGCCATGACACATTGGCTAGGCGCCTGGCTACAACATTCTTTTGTCATCGCGAGCGAAGCGCGGCGATCTCGGGTTTGCCTGCCAATGCCAGCAAAGATTGCTTCGTCGTTTCACTCTCGCCATGACACATTGACTGGGCGCCTGGCTACAACATTCTTTTGTCATCGCGAGCGAAGCGCGGCGATCTCGGGTTTACCTGCCAATACCAGCAAAGATTGCTTCGTCGTTTCACTCCCCGCAATGACACATTGGCTGGGCGCCTGGCTACAACATTCTTTTGTCATCGCGAGCGAAGCGCGGCGATCTCGGGTTTGCCTGCCAATGCCAGCAAAGATTGCTTCGTCGTTTCACTCCTCGCAATGACACATAGGCGTCATTGCGAACGAAGTGAAGCAATCTGGGGTGGGTGCCCCGACAGGCTGAGATTGCTTCGTCGCTGCGCTCCTCGCAACGACATATTGGGAGGCTCTTCGCAAGATGAGGCTAAATATCGCCCTCTTCTTCGTCGTCGGCGACATCGCGCCCAAACGAGCGCCACTGAGCCAGGGTCATCACTTCGGTCATCTCTAATTCAAGGTCGTGGGCGATAATCAGCTCATTGCGCTCAAGCTGCTTTTTCAGTTCGGCTACCCAGCCGTGCATGCCCTCGCCCGTGGTATCAGTGGTGTCGTAGCCCTGGCGGGTCACAAACGCCTCTAGCAGGGCATTGAGGGTGTCCGGCGGCAGCATTCGGGCGGGTACTTCAATAAAACGGCTCATTAACGCTGCTCCCACTCAGCCAAACGTTCGATAAAGGTGGCTTCGTCCACGACTTCCACGCCCATCTGTTCAGCTTTGGTAAGTTTACTGCCCGCCGCTTCGCCTGCGACCAGGCAGGTAGTCTTCTTCGATACACTACCCGCCACCTTAGCACCCAACGCCTGCAAGCGTGCTTTACCCTCATCCCGGGTCATACTCTCCAATGAGCCGGTGAGCACCCAGGTCTGGCCTTCCAGTGGCGTTGGGCCTTGGGTGACTTCCGCTTCTTGCCAGGTAATGCCCGCATCAATCAGCGCGGCAATGGTTTCCTGGTTGTGCGGTTGGCGGAAGAAAGTATGCACATGGGCGGCCACAATCGGGCCAACATCGTTGACCGCTTCCAGCGCTTCCAACTCAGCGGCTTGAATGGCCTCAAGGGTACCAAAGTGGTTGGCGAGATTGGCCGCCGTCGCCTCGCCTACTTCACGAATGCCTAAGGCGTAAATAAACCGCGCCAGCGTAGTCGATTTAGCGGTTTCAAGCGCGTTGACCAAGTTGGTGGCTGATTTCTCGCCCATACGCGGCAGGCTTTGAAGCTGTTCGACAGACAAGTGAAACAGCGCCGCCGGCGTTTCTACCCAGCCCAAATCAACTAACTGCACGATCAACTTTTCGCCCAAGCCGTCAATATCCAGCGCTTTGCGACTGGCGAAATGCTTGAGCGCTTCTTTACGCTGCGCCGCACAGTAAAGACCCCCCGAACAGCGAGCTACCGCTTCACCTTCAATACGCTCGATATCCGAACCGCACACCGGGCAATGTTCGGGAAAAATGATCTCCCTTGCATCCGCTGGTCGCAGCTCGGTATGCACGCTCACGACTTGAGGAATCACATCACCGGCCCGGCGAATCGACACCGTATCGCCGATCATGACATCCAAGCGTTTGATCTCATCGGCGTTGTGCAGCGTCGCGTTAGACACCGTTACCCCGGCCACGGTGACTGGTTCCAGGCGCGCCACGGGCGTAATCGCCCCGGTTCGGCCGACCTGGAACTCCACATCGTTAAGCGTGGTGACCTCTTCCTGAGCCGGATACTTGAACGCCACCGCCCAGCGCGGCGCGCGGGCAACAAAGCCAAGTTCACGCTGGTAGCGCAGGTCGTTCACCTTGATCACCACGCCGTCGATATCGAAACCTAAATCGTCTCGCCTTTCGCCTAACTGGTCACAGTAATCGGCAACGGCCTGCGGGCCTTTGACCACCTTCAATTCTGAACTGGCGCGAAAGCCTAACGTGGACAAACGCTGCATTAGTTCGCTGTGCGCAGTATCCCCTAAGTCTGGCTCCAAGCGCGCAGCCTGATAAGCATGAAACTCTAGCGGGCGCTTTGCCGTGATGCGTGGATCCAGCTGGCGCAGGCTGCCTGCCGCCGCGTTGCGGGGGTTGGCAAAGACCTTGCTGCCCTCTTCCCGGGCGCGCTCGTTCAGGGCTTCAAAACCCGCATGGCGCATAATGACCTCACCCCGTACTTCTAACAGCGCAGGCACGTTTTTACCCATCAGCTTGAGCGGTACCGAGCGCAGCGTGCGCAGATTAGAGGTAATGCCTTCGCCGGTGCGACCATCACCTCGAGTCGCACCGCTCACCAGCATGCCCTGCTCATAAACTAACGAGACGGCCGCGCCGTCCAACTTTGGCTCGCAGGTAAACTCAAGATCGTCTGCCGTACATTCGAGGCGTTCGGCCACCCGTTCAGCAAAGGTGAGGATATCGTCACGGCTAAAGGCGTTATCCAGCGACAGCATGGGGATAGCGTGGGCCACCGATGGAAAGCCATCCGCAGGGGCAGCGCCCACACGCTGAGTGGGTGAATCGGGAGTGACCAACTCCGGATGCTCAGCCTCCAACTGCTGTAAACGCTGAAATTTACGATCATAGTCGGCATCCGTCAGCGTCGGTTCATCCAGCACGTAGTAACGGTAGTTGGCCTCGTCCAGGGCGGTCCGCAGTTGGGTAATCTCTTCCAGAGATTGAGAATCAGACTGACTCATTGGGGTGGGTTCCAGTACTAGCTAAAATCGGCAGCGAAAACGCAAAAGCTAAATTTCAAAAGCTAAATTTCAAAAACATAAAAAATGACAAAACAACAGCGTATTGAACAGAAACACCCGCCTCCTGGCAAGAAGGCGGGTGTTTCACAGCAAGTGCTGCTTCGTCGGTTAGTAGGCGACGATTAGCGGGCTTGCAGTTGACGATGCAGGCGATGGCGGCGCTCAAACTCACGCACCCGCTGGCGGGCAAATTCGATCGTTTGTGCGGTCATCACGCTGCGGTTTTCGTCTTTTAGCTCGCCGCCCATATGGCGAACCACCACCATGGCGGTTTCTACCATCGCCTCAAAGGCAGCGGCACTATCGATGGCGCCAGGTAGCGGCATCAACAGCGTGATACCGGGCGTCATAAACTCACCCATCTCTTCAATGGGGAAAGTACCCGGTTTAACCACATTCACCATCGAGAACTGAAGCTCACTAGCATCGCTCTCGGTTTCAAAGCGGTGGAAAACACCCATTTCACTGCTGTAGCGCAAACCGCACACCATCATCAGCTCAAGTAGTTTAGTGCCATCGAAGCCTTCTGGATCACGGGACAGAACGCTAATCACCACGACTTCTTCGGCATTGGACAGCGTCTCTTTAGCGTGTTCACCGTTCACATCATGGCGCAGAGCTTTTTCTAACGTTGGGTGTACGCGGACTCGCTCGTTCATCCCACGCTCGCCGGCCGTTTGGCCGTCATAAGCGTCTGCCTCGAAGCTTTCTTCAAAACCTTCTTCGTGGGCTGCATACTCATGGCTTGCGTAGCGACGCGCCTCTTCATCGGCAGCATGCTGCTGGGCGGCTAGCCTTTCGGCGGCAGCCGCTTCTTCACGAGCTTGGGCCTGCTCTTGAGCAAGGCGGGCACGCTCTGCGTCAGCGGCTTCTTTGGCTTCACGCTTCTGCTCTGCTTCCAGCGCTTTGCGCTCGGCCTTCTGTTGGGCCAAGGCTTGATCACGCACCGCTTTCTCAGCTTTTTTGCGCTGCTTCTCTTTACGCCGCGCAATCAAACGACGCTTCAGCGAGCGCCCCATGCCTTCAAAGTCGACCAGGCGATACTCATCAACTTCGTCATCATCCAACTCGTCGTATTCGCCCGCTGTATCAGAACGCAACTGACGCCGTTTCGGCGAATGCTCATTGGCGTGTTTAGCAAATACTGCATCTTCTGGCTCAGCCCGCAGCACAGGCTCCTGGGTGTGCTCTGGTTCCTGCTGAGTGCGAGGCTGTGCCGCCATTTCGCTGTCTGTTTCAGTGGCAGCTGCGTCACTGGCGGTGAACGAGATAGCATCTGAAGCAGCAGGTTGAGACGCTTCAACGTTCTCTTCTGCCACCGGAGAGCTAGGCGTTGCAGCAGAAGACGCAGGCTGCTCAATTTGTGGTTCCGGCTGCGAAGGTGCTGTCGCCTTGACCTGCGGCCTCTCGGTTTGAGGAGAGCCAGCTTGAGGAGAACCAGTTTGTGCAGAGTCAGTCATTGAGATACTGGGCTCGCGGCGCTCATGTTCAGTGGGCGCATTGTGGGCAGCATAACTAGCAGAAGACGTCGCCGCAGAAGTGACTGGCGGCTCTGTCTTAACGGCTACGCTTGGTGCTGGCTTAGCAACTGATGCTGCTTTATCGAGTTTATCTGCCTTATCAGCTTTGCGCTTGGCGGCTTTAGCAGAGGCGGAACGTCTAAACTCTGAAAGCACTCTAGAAGGCCCAGGATGCTCTTGACGTTCTAACTTTGGTTTATTACCTAAGCCACTATAGTCTGCGGGTTTAACAACTCGAGCACCGCCATTTGGAAGTTCCCAATTGATCTCCGCAGCTTTAGCAGCCTCCTCGGGATCATCTAGCGAACTCCCGGATAGGTCTTTCTCCGCCTGATCCAGACGGGGTACACGACGCTGCCGTTGAAGTCTTCGCACACCGTCAATAACGATGAGCGATACCAACGCCAGCCCTAAAATGATTAGCCACTCTCTTAGTTCCATGTCGAACGTTCCATGGTCGTCTTGCCGGTTGCTAAGGCACGGTGTCTAAAATGTCATGCCTGAATATAGGTAACGGCTATTGAATAATTACCTGCTATCAATAAAGCCAAGCATAGCGCGATTACTACCAAAAGGGCCAATTTTTGCTGCATTTAACGCGATTTTCACGCCATGGCAGAATTCTGCCTCTCTTTAGGCCAGAGAAATCTGACCTTAACTTCAAACAAAAGTGCCGCAATCATTAGATCTAACATCTATAAATAGCTTTATAAAGGAATCCGAGAAGCAAGAAAAGCCGTTTTGACAACCGACACACCCGCCATTGCGTATTGCCTCTATAAGCCGTTTAACCATCTCAAGCGCGCTATTAGTAGGGTTAATATAGTTAAGAAGAACGCTTTAGGACATTTTTTTACGCATTTTTCTAACAAAAAGTTTATCTACTTGGCGTTTGCCGCTTCAGCTTTGCTCACTCTACTATCGCCAATAGTGCTTTCGCTAACTCTGCTTTCGACAATAGCCTCCTTGGAAAAACGCTCTCAACAGAAGTGCTCTTCCAAGAACTCTGCTGCTTAGTCTTCGTTCTCCCAGGTCTCAATCAGAATGCTTTCACTGCTGCTTGGTAGGATAGGGAGTTAGTTTAATCGACCAGCGCCGCCGCTTCTTCAATACCCACCGAGACTAACCGCGATACGCCGGGCTCTTGCATGGTGACACCCATCAAGCGCTCGGCGGCTTCCATGGCAATCTTGTTGTGGGTGATGTAGATAAACTGAACGTTTTCAGACATCTCTTTCACCAGCCTGGCGTAACGGCCCACGTTGGCGTCATCCAAGGGGGCATCGACTTCATCCAGCATACAGAACGGCGCGGGGTTAAGCTGAAAGATCGCAAATACCAGCGACAGCGCAGTCAGCGCCTTCTCGCCGCCCGAGAGCAGATGAATGGTGCTGTTCTTCTTACCCGGCGGGCGGGCCATAATCGCCACGCCGGTTTCCAACAGATCATCGCCGGTTAGCGTTAGCCATGCAGCACCGCCGCCGAATACGCGAGGGAAAAGGGTTTGTAGCCCAGTGTTCACCTGATCAAAGGTTTCGCGGAAACGCACACGGGTTTCTTGATCGATACGCTTAATCGCCCTTTCGAGGGTTTCCAGCGCTTCGGTCAGCTCAGCATGCTGCGCTTCCAGATAATTTCGCCGCTCGGCCTGCTGGTCGTACTCCTCAATGGCAGCGAGGTTGATCGCCCCCAAGCGGCGAATTTTATCCGTGGTGCTTTCCAGGCTTTCCTGCCAACGGGTTTCCGTCGCTTCCTGGGGTAACTGTTCGGCAAGAGTCTCGACGTTATGACCAAGCTCAGCTAGCTGCTCATCCTGGGTGGTGGCTTTAAGCGCCAGCGCCTGCACGTCCATGCGCCGCTGCTGGAGCTGCTCGCGGCTCTGTTCCAGGTTGCGCTCGTGCTGCTGGCGGGCAAGTTCATCGTTACGCAGCTGTTCTGCCAGTGCCTGAGCCTGCTGACGAGTGGCGTTTAAGCGCCCTTCCTGCTGCTCGCGCTGATGAAGCAGCTCTTCAAGCTCTTCACCGGCCAGCTCGTCGGGTTCGATCAGCATTTCCCGTGACTCTTCCAGCTCGGCAATCCGCAGCGAGAGCCGCTCTTCAGAGTCACTTGAACGCGCCTGCTGTGAGCGCAGACTATCGCGCTCGGCACTCAAGCGTTCACGCTCCAGCGCCAGCGCCTGCTGCTGCGCTTTGAGCGGGGCGTGCTGCTGGGTCAACTGGTCACGCGCTTCACGCTGCCGGTTGCGCTGTTCGGCGCTGGTTTCCCGCGCTTGCGCCGCGCTTTCCAACTGTTCCATCGCCACATGCCAGCGGGCACGCTGCTCGTCGATGGTAAGCGCTAACTCCGCCTCATCTTCTTGCAGCTGGGCAAGCTCTTCATCGAGTTCAGTGGCGCGACTCTCCAGATGTTCCAAGCGCTGGGCCAGGCTGCGCTCTTTTACCGCCAGCTGTTGCAGGGTGGCGGCGTGGGCGCGCTCCTGTTCGGCCTGCTGTTCACGGGCCTGTTCCAGGGTTTCAATGGTTTCACTGGCCGCTTCACACTGCGCTTCTGCCAGCGCCAGCGCTTCTTCTTCGCTTTCGCGCTGGGCGGTCAGTTCGGCGTAGCGGCGGCGCGTTAATAGCAGCCCGTCGATACCTTCGCCGTTGGCCTGCTGGTTCAGCCAGCCGCGGCCCAGCCAAACGCCATCCTGGCTTACCACGCTTTCGCCAGGTGCGAGGTGCGCTACCTGCGCCTCCGCTTGTTCTGCCGTTTGCGTATAGTGAATGCTCGCTAACCATTCACCCAACGCACCGGCGCCTTTGACCAAGCTGTCTAATCGCTGGCCAGAGGTTGAGGCGGCGGGTGGTGTTTGATCAATCAGCCGCCACTCCGTGGCTAAGGCTTCAGGTAAAGCGGCCAGTTGGTGGCGGTTCACCAAGCGGGCATTGAGCCAAGGCGCGAGCAGCCAGGACACCAGCGTTTCCCAGCCGGGCTCAACCTGCAGTGCTTCGCCCAGTTGAGGGGCATCCGCTAAACCATACGCTTCTAAGGTCGTGCCAATAGCAGGATCGTGATCCACCAGGGCGGCATCAATCAACGCTTGAAGTGAGGCCAACTCACCCTGGCGCTGACTGAGTTCAGCGCGCTGACTGTCCCGCGTCTGAGTGGCCTGCTGGTAGGCTGCTTTAGCATCGCCGTAGCGCTGCTGCCATTGATCCCGCTGGGTTTGAAAACCTTCCGACTGCTCCTCGGCCTCGGTCAACTGCGCCTGGCACACAGCGTGCTCTTCACGCAGCGCGGTGAGATCGGCTACTTCGCTGCGCTGCTGACGGCGGCGCTGATTTTCCGCTTGTAAACGCTGAATACGCTGTTCAAGGTCGCGTAACTGATCCTGGCTGCGATCCGCATCGCGGCTGGCATCCCGCCAGCGGGTTTCGGCATCGGCCCACTGCTGCTCGGCGGCTTCCAGCGCGGGAGACGCGTCGGCCAACGCCTGCTCCAGGCTTTCGAGCTGCTCCTCCAGCGCTTCGTGTTCGGGGAGCAGATCCTCAAAGCGCTCGTCAATGGCGGCTAAACGCTCCTGATCGCCTTCGCTAACGCGGCGCTGCTCGTCCAATTCGCGCCGAGCCGTGGCGATGTCGCTGGCCAGCTGGGTTTCACGGCTACGCCGGTGGGCCTGATCCTGTTCTAAACGGGCGATGCGCGTAGTGGTTTCAAAGAACTGCTGCTGATGGCGATCGAGCACCTCAGAAAGTTCGTCGTGCTGCTCCCGGGCCTGCTCCAGGCGGGTTTCGCACTGGCGGACGCCGAAGACATCTTTTTCTACCGCTATTTCCAATTCGCGAACGCGGCTCTCTTGATGCGATTGCTCGGAGCGCAGGGCGCGCCCGCGCAGCAGCGCCAGCTCGCCCTTGAGCCGATACTCCTGCTCCTTGAGATCCTGATAGCGTTTGGCGGCTTCGGCCTGACGCTTGAGGCGCTCTAGCTGTTTATCCAGCTCTTCGCGAATATCGTCCAGACGCTCCAGGTTCTCCTGGGTTCGCCGCATGCGGTTTTCGGTTTCCCGGCGGCGCTCTTTGTACTTGGAGATACCCGCGGCCTCTTCAAGCGTTGAGCGCAGATCGTCGGGGCGGGCTTCGATCAGCCGCGAGATCATCCCCTGGCCGATAATCGCGTAGGAGCGCGGCCCCAGACCGGTACCCATAAACAGGTCGGCGATATCGCGCCGACGGCATTTCTGGCCGTTAAAGAAGTAGTTGGATTGTCCGTCGCGGGTGACTAGACGCTTAACGGCAATTTCCGCGTACTGAGCGTAAACGCCGCCCATGCTGCCATCGCGGTTGTCGAACTTGAGTTCTATGGACGCCTGGCTGATTGGTTTACGACCGGTGGAGCCGTTAAAGATAACGTCGGCCATGGATTCGCCGCGCAGGGTTTTGGCGGATGACTCCCCCATTACCCAGCGCACGGCGTCAATAATATTGGATTTACCGCAGCCGTTGGGGCCTACGATGGCGGTCATATTGCCATCAAAGGGCACCGTGACGGGATCCACAAAGGACTTAAACCCGACTAAGCGAATCGACGTTAAGCGCATACCGAAGCGGCGTTCCTGTTGCGATTATTCAAAGACACGGTTAATCACCACTTCGGCCGCTTCGTCATCTGCAATCGGCCCGATGCTGACGCTCTCAAGGTCGCCGAACAGATCCCCAGGCTGAGGTGCTGCTTGGCCAGAGGGAGAAACACGCACCACTAAACGGGCTTCCTGTACCTGGGAGATTTGCGCCTGGGGAGACATCGCGGCACTGTTATCTAGCGTCACGGTCATGGGCAGCTCGGATACTTGTGCCCGCACCACGGCCAGGGGCGGTAACTCGCCCTCAATATCGCGGGCGGTGATAAAGACGCTGGCATCGCCATCCACACGCCCGACGAGCTCCTCATCCAGCGAGACACGCACACGAATGCCGGTGCCCTCGGCGACGGCCTCTTCGGGTTCAATACCCAATCGCTCCTGAGCCACGCGAATGCCGTCGCGTAGCGAGGACACAGTGTTGGGATCCTCGATATTGGCAATCGCCCGGCGCCAGTGGTCAATAGCCTGCTCGTAATCGCCGTTGTCGAAGGCATTAATGCCCAGCAAGCCCAGCACGGTGGGCTGGCGGGGATCCTGCTCCAACGTCTCGTCAACCAACGCTTGTACTTCGTCGGTAAGCTCGCGCTCAGCCATAAAGAAACGAATTTGCGCCAACTGAGCAAGCAGCGGTGGAATGCGCCCTTCAATCTCGATCAGGCGCTCCAGGGCGTCCACGGCCTTGGGCATTTGTCCGGTTTCACGGTAGAGCGGAAACAGCTCGCTCCACACATTAGGGTTATCCGGCTGGCGTTCGGCCTGCTCCTCCATGCGCTCGATATACATGGCAAGCGATCCATCAGGGTCGTTCTGCACTTCTTGCTGCACGGCCAGTAGCACCAGGTCGCCCTCAGCGCCCTTTTGCTGATACCAAATAACGCTAACAGCGACCACAGCGAGCATCACCACAGGCACGACAATACGGCCGGCGCTGGCAGCCTTTAGCGGCCGACGCTCGCGAAAAGCAGTGTCTTCCAGCAGGCTGCGCTCGAGTTCCAGCCGGTCTTCCTCAAAGCGTGCGGCATCTATGTCGCCGCGTTCAAGAGCCGCTTCCAGTGACGCCAAGCGGCGCTTGAAAATCGCCACGTTCTGCTCAGCGGAGGTGTCGTTGGCTTCAAAATCGCGCTGCTGGTCATGCAGGGCACGCGCGTTTCTTAGCGGCGAAACCAGCAGCCACAGCGCGGGGAGCAGTAGAATGGCAATGGCTATCCAGAGCAGCGTCATGAAGACCCCTTACGGTTAGTCAGCGCGTCTATGCGCTGGCGTTCTTCGGCGCTCAACGCTTTAGCAGAGGCGTTACGGCGGGCGCGAATCATCAGCACAACCACCATCGCACCTAGCAACACCAGGGCGATGGGCAAGCCCCAAAGCAGGTAGGTACGGCTCTCTAAACGCGGGTTGTAGAGAATATATTCACCAAACCGCTGCACCATATGGTTGATAATTTCGATATCCGACTGCCCGTCTTGCAACAGTTGATAAACCCGCTCACGCATATCTGCCGAAATGGGTGCATCGGAATCGTTTATGGCTTGGTTTTCACACAGTGGGCAGCGCATGGAGGCGGTTAAATCGTGATAGCGCTTCTCCATGACCGGGTCGTCAAATTCGCGCAGTTCGATACCACCTGCCGCTGCACCAAACGCTATGACCAGCAGTAGTAGCGCTGCCATGGTTCGCATTAGCGCCATTTTTCCACCTCCGGAAGAATTCGCTCGCGCACGTCTTGCGGTGATACGTAGCCTTTATGGTGATAGCGAATGACCCCGTCGGCATCGACCAGGAATGTCTCCGGGGCGCCGTAGACGCCAAGATCAAACCCTAGCTCGCCTTCCGGATCAAAAATATTAACTTCAAACGGATCGCCAAATTCGCTGAGAAACTGCATGCCTTTCTCGCGGGTATCGCGGTAGTTGACCCCGACCATGCGAATGTCGTTATCAGCCAGTTCCAGCAGTTGCGGCATCTCCTGCTTACAGGCCGGACACCACTCGCCCCACACATTCACCAACGTCACCTCACCCTTTAACAGCGTTTGGTCAACGCAGCGATTCTCATCACGCAGCGTGCTGGCTTCAAAGGTCGGGAACTCCCGCGCCATCAGCGCTGAATCCCGCTGGGAGGGGTCCAGCGAGAGGCCTTGGTAAAAGAACAGCGCCAGGGCTAAAAAACACACCGGCAACAGTAATAGCAGTAGCCGTCGCTTCATGCCGTGGCCTCCCGTGCGCCATTTTGAGTACTGTTCTGAGTACTATCATCCTGGCTAGCCACTTTGGGCGCTTCACGGGTGGATGCGGTACGGCGGTAGCGCTTGTCGAGCACCGCCAATACACCGCCAAACGCCATTAGCAGTGCGCCCAGCCAGAGCCAACGGACGAACGGCTTATACTGCACCCGCATTGCCCAACTGCCATCGCCCAGGTTCTCACCCATGGCGACATAGAGGTCGCGGAACAGCCCTGGGCGCAGGGCCACTTGCGTCATCGGCATACCGGTGGCCAGGTAGAGACGCTTTTCGGGCCGCATGGTAAAGCTGCTGCCTGAGTCGCCGCGCTGCACTTGTAGAATCGAGGTGTCCGCCAGGAAGTTAGCGCCACGACGCTCGGTTAACTCGGTCATGGTGAACTGATAGCCCGCGACTTCGACCGTGGTGCCCGGCGACATGCGCACGTTGCGCTCAATGTTGTAGTTGGACACTACCGTCACGCCGACGATAGTGACCGCAACACCTACGTGCCCCAGCACCATGCCCCAATAAGCCAGGGAGAGCTTACGAACACCGGCCAAAAACGAACTGGCGTGGCGGGTTTTATCGAATACATCGCGCACCATCGGCAGCACAATCCAGAGGGCAGAGACAATGCCCAGGGAGACAAACAGGTTCCACTCGCCACGGTACAGCAGCGGCATTAATATGCCGATCACCAATGCGGCCACACCGGCTAACCACAGTTTACGAATCAGATCCCGTGCCGCCATGCTCTTCCAGCGCGTTACCGAGCCAAGCCCCATAAAGATACACATCAACACGGTAAGCGGCACAAACAGGGTATTAAAGTAAGGCGGGCCCACGCTGATTTTCCCCAGCCCCAGAGAATCCAGAATCAGCGGATAGACGGTACCCAGTAGCACGGTGACGGTCATAATCACCAGAAAGATATTATTAACCAGCAGCAGCGCATCCCGGGAGAGCCAGTTAAACCCCACCTTATGACTTACCCGCGGAGCGCGCAGGGCAAACACCAGCAGCGACAGCGTTACCGTAATGGCCAGCAGCATCAGGATAAAGAAACCGCGGGCCGGGTCGTTAGCGAACGCATGCACCGAGGTCAGCACCCCAGAGCGCACCAGGAAAGTGCCCATTAGCGACAGCGAGAAGGTCGAGATCGCCAGCAGCACGGTCCAGCTTTTAAACGAGCCGCGCTTCTCGGTGACCGCGAGTGAGTGAACCAGTGCGGTTCCCGTCAGCCAGGGCAGCAGTGAAGCGTTTTCGACCGGATCCCAGAACCACCAGCCACCCCAGCCAAGCTCGTAATAGGCCCACCAACTGCCTAACGCGATACCCACGGTCAGGAATGCCCAGGCCAGATTCGTCCAGGGCCTTGCCCAGCGCGTCCAGGCCGCGTCTAAACGACCGCCCATCAGTGCTGCAATGGCAAATGCAAAGACCACGGAAAAGCCCACATAGCCCATGTAGAGCATCGGCGGATGCACTACTAGCCCGAAGTCTTGCAACAGCGGGTTAAGGTCGGCGCCATCCTGGGGCATACCGGGCAGTAGCCGCTCGAAGGGGTTCGATGTCATCAGAATAAACAGTAAGAAGCCGACGCAAACCATACCCATCACGCCCATTACTCGCGCGACCATATCCCGCGGCAGGTTGCCGGTAAACAGGCTGGCCGCACACCCCCAGCCCGCGAGCATAAAGCTCCACAGCAGCACCGACCCTTCATGGTTGCCCCACACCGCGCTGAACTTGTAGTACCAGGGCAGCAGCGAGTTGGAGTTGTTGGCCACGTTCGCCACGCTAAAATCGTCCAGCATATAGCTGGCGGTCAAACAGGCGTAGGCAATGGCAATAAACACAAACTGCCCCACCGCCATGGGCTGACCATAGGCCATCCACAGCGGGCGCCGGGTGGCGGCACCGGCCAGCGGCATCACGGCCTGCACCGCCGCCATCAGCAGCGCGATAATGAGGGCAAAGTGGCCAATTTCAGGAATCATTTTGATAAACATGTGCGCTCCGAACCAGCACTGGCGGTAAGGCAAGGCGGTTAAACGGTGGGTCTTAGTATTCGCTTGCTTGGGGTACGCCTTCTTCGTCCAGGCGTTTACCCACTTCCGCGGCTTTGGCCTGGTAGTCGGCTGGCGAATAGCCCGCCTCTTCAAGTGCCTGGGCGACTTCAGGGGGCATATAGTTCTCATCGTGGCGCGCAAGCACTTTATCGGCGTACAAACGACCATCGGCCTGAAGCTCTCCGATCACCACCACGCCTTGGCCTTCGCGGAACAAGTCGGGCAGGATGCCGCTGTAGTAGACCTCCAGGTCATCAACGTAATCGGTGACGACAAACTCGACGTCCAGGCTCTCAGGGTCACGGGATACAGAACCCTCTTTTACCATGCCACCGGCGCGAATCTGCCGCTCCATGGGCGCGTCGCCCTGGGCGATCTGTACCGGGCTGAAAAACAGATTGATGTTAGCGCGCAGCGCGTACAGGGTCAGCCCCACGGCAATCGCGGCCAGCGACACAAGGCCCAGGATAATAAAGAGTTTCTGTTTACGTTTAGGCGTCATTGGGCGTTTCCCCTTGCGCTGTTTGCGCGTCTTGCACGGCGTTTCAAGCCTTTGATCAATTGGCGCTGTTCAGCACGCGCATGCCATACGGTGGCGAGCAGCAGTAGCGCTGTCACGCCCCAGGCAGACCACACATAAGGCGCGTGACCACCCATGGCGAGAAATTCGGAAAATGAGTCAAACGCCATTAGCGAGCCTCCTCTGCCGGTACTTTCACCACTTGGCCGGTCACCAATTCCTGTACCCAGCGCTTGTTAGCTTCGCGGCGCAAAATTTCACTGCGTGTGCGCATCAGCGTTAAGGCAATGAAAAAGCAGTAGAAACCCAGCACCATAATGACCAGAGGCAGCCACATTTCAGTAGGCATGGCCGGGCGCGAGGTCAGCGTAAATGAAGCGGGCTGGTGCAGGGTGTACCACCAGTCCACCGAGTATTTGATGATGGGAATATTGATCACCCCCACCATGGCCAGCACCGAGGCTGCCCGTGAGGCGCTATCGCGGCTGGTAAAAGCCCCACGCAGAGCAATTACGCCCAAGTACAAAAACAGCAAGATCAGCATTGACGTTAGCCGTGCATCCCACATCCACCAGGTTCCCCAAGTGGGCACACCCCATACGGCACCGGAAAACAGCGCGACAAAGGTCATAGCTGCGCCAAGAGGCGCCATCACCGCCGCTGCCATATCGGCGACTTTAATTTTCCAGACCATAAACACCAGGCCGGAAACCGCCATGGCAATGAAGATAGACTGAGCCAAAAAGGCCGCCGGCACATGGACGTAAATAATTCGGAAGCTATTACCCTGCTGGTAATCCGCTGGCGCAAACGCCAACCCCCACAGCGAGCCAGTGACGATCAACAGCGCCGCCGCGGCCCAAAACCAGGGCTGTAATTTGGCACTAATGCCGTAGAACCACTTGGGTGATCCCAGCTTATGTATAAAGGCCCACATAGCGTGTCCTGTCCTTAACCGTTAATACTGATACGCAGCGATGCGGCAATCGCCCACGGCGCCAACATGAGTGAGGCGGCGAGCAGCGCGCCCAGGATAGCCAGGTGTGCGGAGACACCCTCTCCAAAAATGGCCGCCTGCACCGCGCCTGCGCCAAAAATGAGCACCGGGATATACAACGGCAGCACCAGTAGCGAGAGCAGCACTCCACCCCGTGCCAAGCCAACGGTTAACGCCGCACCGATGGCGCCAATCAAACTCAAGCTTGCCGTACCCAGGGCAAGCGACAGCGCCAGCACGGCGTAGCTGCCCGCCGGCAGCGCCAGCATAATACCCAATATCGGCGCCATCAGCGCCAACGGTAGGCCTGTCAGCAGCCAATGCACGGCCACTTTGGCCAAACTTAGCGCGACTAACGGCTGCGGCGCCAATAGCAGTTGCTCCAGACTACCGTCGTCATAATCGCTGCGAAACAGGCTGTCTAATGAAAGCAGCGCGGCTAACAAAGCTGCGACCCACAGCAAACCTGGAGCAATCACCGCTAACAGCTCAGGGTCGGGCGAAATAGCGATCGGGAACAGCGTGATCACCAGGGCAAAAAACACCAGTGGATTGAGCACTTCGCCACGACGTCTCAGCAATAGCGTTAAGTCACGCACGAGCGTGGCCTTCACTGCGGTCATTAACCCACCATTATGCTCACGCAGTGGCACTGCTGAAACCTGTTGGGTGGTCTCCGAGCTTTGTGAAGAGCTATTTGAAGCGCCATGTAAAGAGCTGTGCAACCCTTTCTCCTTTACCCTAGGGATATCCGTCTGAGCAACGGTGAAGCGGTTAACTCGTGGTGTGTCGTTACTAACACACAGCCCCCCGCCTGAGCGTGGGCAACCAGCTGTCTTTCTAGATCAGCGACGCCGTGGCGATCAATCGCGGTAAAAGGCTCATCCAGTACCCATAGGGCGCGCGGCGTTAACGTTAAGCGCGCCAGAGCCACACGGCGCTGTTGCCCTGCTGAGAGTTGCCCTGCGGGCACATCTTCAAAGCCTGCCAACCCAACCCGTTCAAGAGCTTCCAGGCGCTGCTCTTCATTACCGCTTTCCCCGCTTAAGGCCTGGTACCAGGCTAAATTTTCTAACGGTGAAAGCCCTGATTTAATGCCTGGTGCGTGTCCTAAATAGAGCAGATTCGCGAGAAAATGTTCGCGTGTCTCGTTCATCGCAGCGCCATTCCAGAACAGTTCGCCCTGGTAGTCACTGAGCTGGCCGGAGAGAATTTTCAGAAGGCTGGTTTTACCACTACCATTGGGCCCTTCAATTCGCACTATTTCACCGCTGCGAACCTCCAGATCCAACCCTTGAAACAGCCAGCGGTCATCGCGTTCACAGGCAAGCTGTCGGGCTTGTAGACACAGGCTCAAGCGTCTCTCCTGGCATATTGATTTCGCGTCGAACTCTACACGTAAAGCCCCTTTCTCGCCACTCACACAATGCGGCGCTGGGTCGCAGCGTGATCTTCATCAATATGTCGTGAGAGCAATTATCTCTGGCACTGTATGCAAAAACAGGTCTACAATGAAAACCACTGTATGAAAGAACATGCAATGGAGATTCTTTGATGACCCTATCGATGGCAGCACCTACCGTTACGTTTGGCCGTAGACAACCGACACCGCGCCCTTACGCAATGGCGCCTAGCATTACCCGACGCAATACCTATGCACTCAAAGTGCGTGGCAATGCACTGTGTGATTGCAACTTGTTCGATGGCGATGTCATTATTATCCGGCGCTATCAACACGATACCCAGACAGAAACTGCCGTTGCCGAAATAAACCAGCAAACGATCGCCTTGAGGCAGCTCTCTATCAGCCGCTTTGGCGTAGAGCTATGGCCAGAAGATACTTTGCAGCCAGCGCTATTTTTGCACAACCGGGATATTCAGGTACTCGGCATGGTAATGGGTGTGAAAAGTGAGACTACCTTTACGGAGCATTAATGCGCTATCGGGTTCCCGAGTTACCCACAGGGTCATGGCACACGGCTGACATTGAAGTAGAAAAGAGCCAATTTATCACCTGGATCTGCCACGCTCCCGATATCAACGCATTCACTACTCTGCTGAATGCGGCGAAAACCGCGCATCCTAATGCCAGCCACCACTGCACTGCCTACATTGCCGGGCCACCCGGCGAGCAAAATCTGATTGGCTTTTCCGATGATGGCGAGCCTGGCGGCACCGCTGGCCGCCCCATGTATCAGGTTCTCCAGGGGAGCCAACTGGGCCAGATTGGCTGTGTGGTCATTCGTTATTTTGGCGGTACAAAGCTCGGCACCGGTGGCTTAGCCCGCGCCTACGCTCAGGCGGTTAGCCATGCCCTTGAGACACTCGCTACCCGGGAAGTGGTTGAGCGCGACACCTACACCCTGCGCCTTACTTTTGCCAATGAAGCGGTTGCCCGCGCCTGGTGCGAAGAGCACGACATCCCTATTGAGCAAGCCGACTACGATGGTGATGGCGTTCGCCTGACCATTGGCTGGCCACGAGACTACCCGCTTGACCTTGCCCCGCTAGAAAACCGCTTGAAGAGTGCTATTGAGGTTCTCTCTGCACCAAAGGCATAACGCAGCAGATGAAAGGGCCCCATATGTCATTGCGAGGAGCTTGCGACGCGGCAATCTCGTTCTGCGGTGGCAAACAAACCGAGATCGCCGCGCTTCGCTCGCGATGACACTCACCGGCCATTGCGAGGAGCCTGCGACGAAGCAATCTCAAGCCTACCCTGAGAACCAACCCCAGATTGCTTCACTGCGTTCGCAATGACACCCCTATGTCGTTGATGGCAGAGGACTAGTTAACCCAGGTATTTAATCATTACCCCGGCCGCGACTGCCGACCCAATAACACCCGCCACGTTGGGGCCCATGGCATGCATCAGCAGGAAGTTATGTGGGTTGGACTCCAGCCCCACCTTATTCGCCACCCGCGCTGCCATAGGCACGGCGGAAACGCCCGCGGCACCGATCAATGGGTTGATGGGCATTTTGCTCACCAGGTTCATCAGCTTGGCCATCAATACCCCAGCGGCCGTGCCGATACCAAAGGCGACAATACCCAGACCTAATATCCCCAGCGTCTCAAATGCCAGGAAACTCTCGGCCATCAGTTTGGAGCCTACCGACAGTCCCAGGATAATCGTGACGATATTGATCAAGGCGTTTTGCGCGGTATCCGACAAGCGCTCGACTACGCCACACTCACGCATCAGATTACCGAAGCAGAACATACCGAGTAGCGGTGCCGCATCGGGCAGAAACAGCGCGACCAGAATCAGCAGCATAAGCGGGAAGATGATTTTTTCCAGCTTGGAGACCGGCCGCAACTGGGTCATCTTGATTTGACGCTCTTTATCGGTGGTCAGCAGACGCATGATGGGCGGCTGTATCAGCGGTACCAACGCCATATAGGCGTAGGCAGCCACCGCGATAGCACCCAGCAGCTCCGGCGCCAGCACGCTGGAGACGTAGATGGAGGTCGGGCCATCCGCCCCGCCAATAATACCAATGGCGGCGGCCTGATTGAGCGAGAAATCCATGATGCCCATCGAGGTGAGCGCCACGGCACCAAACAAAGTGGCAAAAATGCCAAACTGAGCGGCCGCACCTAAAAACAGCGTGCGCGGATTGGCCAGCAGCGGACCGAAGTCGGTCATGGCGCCCACACCCATAAAGATAATCAGCGGGGCGATACCTGAACCAATTGCTACTTTATAGAAGTTGTAAAGCATGCCATCGCTATAGCCGACGCCCACGGCGATATCACGTGCGGCACGCACCTGATCCGGTGCGACGCCATCGTGGGCTATCACTTTTAACGATTCACGCCAGGCTTCCGCATTCGCTAACGGATCCAGCGTCGCGCCCAGCGCTGCCGCTATCTGCTGTAGCACTGCGGGTTTCGCCACCTCGATCGCTTGGTCTAGCGCTGAAATCGCCAACCCTGCTTCGGGAATATTGGCCAGAATGCCGCCAAAGCCAATCGGCACCAGCAGCAGCGGCTCAAACTTCTTATAAATGGCCAGGTAAAGCAGCAGTAGCCCCACCATGATCATGACGGCTTGGCCAAGCTCAAGGTTATATAGCCCAGAGCCTTCCCATAACGTTACTAATTTATCCATTACTGGGCCCTTAGAGCTCGATCAGCGCATCGCCTACGGCTACGCTGTCGCCCTCGCTGACGTTAACCTTAGACACAGTGCCTGCGATACTGGCACGCACTTCGGTTTCCATTTTCATCGCTTCAAGAATGATCACCACATCCCCTTCAGCGACTTTATCGCCAGGGCGGACATTAACCTTGAAGATATTGCCGGCCAGCGGCGCATCAATGCTCTCACCAGTGGGTGCAGACACTTCCTCTTTGGGGGCGCCAGTGCTGGCCGCCGTTTGCTCCTGCACTTCGCCCAGTTCACCACCTTCAGACACTTCCACCACGAAGGCTTTACCGTTGAGCTTAACGGTATAGGTTTCCGGGCCACTGCTAGCCACCGGCTCTTTGCTTTCCACCTTGGCGGGTGTCTTTTCAGCACTTGCGTCAGTTGCCTGGGGGGCAGGTTCAAAGGCGTCGGGATTGTCGCGGTTTTTAAGGAACTTCAAGCCGATCTGCGGGAACAGCGCGTAGGTCAGAACATCATCTACTTCGCGCTTGCCTTCGGCCAAGCGAATGCCTTCAGCGCTGGCATTCTCTTTCAGCTCGGCAGCTAGCCTATCCATTTCCGGTGAGAGGTTATCCGCCGGGCGACAGGTAATCGGCTCACCGCCTTCCAAGACGCGCTTTTGCAATTCGGCGTTGAAGGGTGCTGGGGCAGCACCATATTCACCTTTGAGCAGCGCCTGAACCTCCTTGGAGATCGACTTGTAGCGCTCGCCCATCATCACGTTCATGACCGCCTGGGTGCCGACGATTTGCGAGGTGGGCGTCACCAGCGGAATAAAGCCCAGATCTTCGCGCACGCGGGGAATCTCGCTGAGCACGTCGTCCAGCTTATCGCCCGCGCCCTGCTCTTTGAGCTGGCCTTCCATGTTGGTCAGCATACCGCCGGGCACCTGAGCAATCAGGATGCGCGAATCAATGCCGCGCAGCGAGCCTTCAAAGGCGGCGTACTTCTTGCGTACTTCGCGGAAGTAACCGGCAATATCTTCTAGCAGCTCAAGATCCAGACCGGTATCGCGGCCGGTGTCTTTCAGCATTGCCACCACTGACTCTGTGGGGCTGTGACCATAGGTCATCGACATGGACGAGATCGAGGTGTCGACGTTATCGATGCCCGCTTCTACCGCTTTCAAAATAGTCGACGTAGAGAGGCCGGTGGTGGCGTGGCAATGTAAATGCACCGGAATCGATAACTCTTTCTTGAGCCGGGTGACCAGATCGAATGCCGTATAGGGCGTCAGTAGCCCCGCCATATCCTTGATAGCCAATGAATCTGCGCCTAAGCCAGCAATGGTTTTGGCGAGATCAACCCAGCTATCCAGGGTATGTACCGGGCTCACGGTGTAAGAGATGGTGCCCTGGGCGTGACCTTCGACGTTACGCACCGCCTGAATGGCGCGCTCTAAATTGCGCGGGTCATTCATGGCATCGAAAACACGGAAGACATCAACGCCGTTGGTTTTCGCCCGCTCGACAAACTTATCGACAACGTCATCGGCGTAGTGGCGGTAGCCCAGCAGGTTCTGACCACGTAGCAACATGGCCTGAGGCGTATTGGGCATAGCCTCTTTTAATGCACGAATGCGCTCCCACGGATCTTCGCCCAAATAGCGGATACAGGCGTCATAAGTGGCCCCACCCCAGGTTTCCAGCGACCAATAGCCAACGCGATCCAGTTTTTCGGCGATCGGTAGCATATCGTCCAGCCGCATACGTGTAGCGAATAGCGATTGATGGGCATCGCGCAGCACGACATCAGTAATGCCTAGAGGGCGTTTTATTTCGTTCATTGTCATGGCTCACAGTAGAGAGTTGTAAGTTTGTAGTAAAAATAACAAAAAAATAGCCACAAGAGGGCCAAAATGAAAAAAATCGAGAAAGTTAACGACGCCGGCTTGAGCGATAACGATGCACTGCAGCACTGATCACCGCCATGACCTCGTCATTTTGCGCAGAGGAACCCGAAGATGGCGACGATTTATTGCCCGTATTAACAGCCACAGGGGCGGGCTGAAAACGCCCAACAAGCTTCGACATCAGCGTAACGCTAATGACCAAAACAGTAAGAAAAACAAACACTACGCCCATACCGAGCGCCATCAACGCCAGCCCTTCTTGCAATAGTTCTAGATCCTGCATAAAGCGATCTCCTTGAAGCCCGGTGTCTTGAAGCACAGCTCAAGTACCATTTTTACGCACATCATGACGCCAATACGGTGAAAGGCGCTTGGCGCAGTAAGGGGAATGCACTAACCTGCCACACTCAGAATAGAATGCAATGGCGCGATAGTGGAAGTCATGGTTGTTAATTTACTACAAAACGGCAGAATCGGCCTAGCCCCGATGGAAGGGGTAATCGACGCCCTGACTCGTGATCTGCTGACCCGGCATGCCGGGTTCGACTGGACGGTCACCGAGTTTGTACGTGTGGTCGATGCGCGCCTGCCGCCAAGAGTGTTTTATAAACACTGCCCCGAGCTTGCGCAACCGCCTGTGGCCACACCAAGCGGCATTCCCGTGCATTTACAGTTACTGGGCTCTGACCCAGTCGCCCTGGCGGCTAACGCGCGCCAGGCGCTTAGCCTGGGCGCGGTGAGCGTCGATCTTAATTTCGGCTGCCCTGCCAAACTGGTTAACCGGCACGATGGCGGCGCCTCGCTGTTACGCCAGCCTGATCGCGTCTATAAGGCGGTTAAAGCCGTTCACGACGCTTTAGAGGGGGAAATCCCGGTAACCGCCAAGATTCGCCTGGGCTTCGCTAATCGCCGTTTAGCGGTGGCCTGCGCCCAAGCCACCGAAGCGGGCGGAGCAGCACAGCTGGTCGTTCATGCACGCACCCGAGACGAGGGCTACCGCCCACCGGCACACTGGGAGTGGATCGGCAAAATTCGCCGCCAAGTGAGCATCCCCGTGGTCGCCAACGGCGATATCTGGACACTGGAAGATTACTGGAAAGCCCGCACCCTGTCAGGGTGTCGCGACGTGATGCTGGGACGGAGCGCCCTGGCCGATCCTTGGCTGGCGCCACGCATTCGCCACTGGCTGCAAACCGGCGAGCGGCTACCTGAGAGTAGCTGGGCGATGCGCGCCAACGTGCTCAAAGAATACGCCGCTCTACAGCGTCAAAAGCTACCCGACCGCGTCGTGGTCTCTCTGGTAAAGCAGTGGCTTGCCCAAATGCGCCAAGGCAGCAGTGAAGCTGAACAGAATTTTCAGCGCGTAAAGCGCATCACCGAGTTAGACCAACTGCTCGACAGCCTTGTTGTCGACGAACAGCAAGCTGCAATGGCTTAGCCCTTCTTTCGCACCACCCCTTTAACAGGCAAAAAAAAGCGCCCTACCGCAAAGCGGGGGCGCTACAAACGATCGCAAGACCGGGGCGCGAGCGACTTCCGGTCAGGCTAGAAACTGGCGGTCAGACTGGAAACAGAAAACCCGCTCTCAATAAGAGAGCGGGTTTTGGAATCTGGCGCGCCCGGGAGGATTCGAACCTCCGACCCCCTGATTCGTAGTCAGGTACTCTATCCAGCTGAGCTACGGGCGCGTAACGTTTTACTAACGTTTACTTTTACTGCGACCAAGACTATTACAAATACTGATTAATGCAATTAGCCTCTGGTACAACTAACTTTAAATACAGCTAATCTCAAATACGATTAACCATAAATGCAGTCAGCATAAAAAGGTGGCGCGCCCGGGAGGATTCGAACCTCCGACCCCCTGATTCGTAGTCAGGTACTCTATCCAGCTGAGCTACGGGCGCATACCTTGTGACCATGCACTTTTTAACAAAGTAAAAGCACTTACTGGCCATGCGATTGGCGGAGAGAGAGGGATTCGAACCCTCGATAGGGCTATAAACCCTATACTCCCTTAGCAGGGGAGCGCCTTCAGCCACTCGGCCACCTCTCCTCAACGGCACGGCGCGAATATTACCGATTTAGTCTTCTTGTGTCTAGTCTTCTACGGATTTTTTTCGCACCGGCCATATCTTACATATAAGCTTACGCTTTAAGCATCGTTTCATCATGCGAGCTCGCAAGGCTTATTCCACTTCATTTTCACTGTTTCGTTCACGCTGAATACGCTGGTAAATCTCTTCACGGTGAACTGCCACATCTTTAGGCGCATTTACGCCGATACGTACTTGATTGCCTTTCACACCTAGCACGGTGACGGTGATTTCATCACCGATCATCAGCGTTTCGCCAACACGGCGAGTTAGGATGAGCATGGCTGATCTCCTTTTCAGACGTTTTATGCAACGGGATATGTCAGCCGGAGGCAACACCATGCCATTATGCGACATAGTGTTCCCTGTCACCAATGACTCCGGCTCCATGACACCTTATACCTCCCGTTGAAAGAAAGCTCACCACCACACGGCAGTAAGTACCCCTTCAGCGTAGAAGGTTTAAGGTATTAATGTTATTCAGATTCGATATCTGCCTTATCTAAACCAAAAGCTTTGTGTAATGCATTAACAGCAAGCTCCATATGCTTCTCATCAATCACGACCGAGATTTTAATCTCAGAGGTGGAGACCATACGGATATTGACGTTTTCGTCGGCTAGCACACGGAACATTTTCGACGCCACACCGGCGTGAGAACGCATACCTACACCCACTAAAGAGACCTTAGCAATATTGTCGTCGCCACGCAGCTCACCGCCGCCCAAATCAGGAATCACCGTCTCTTCAAGCAGCTTCTTAGTGGCTTTGTAATCGCCCTTAGCAACCGTAAAGGTAAAGTCGGTATAGTCTCCGGCCGGCGCCACGTTCTGCACGATCATGTCCACTTCGATATTGGCATCGGCAATGGGGCCTAGAATGCGTGACGCCACACCCGGCACGTCCGGTGTATTCAGCAGGGTTAATTTTGCTTCATTTTTGGTGAAAGCGATACCGGAGATCAGTGGTTCTTCCATAGCGTCCTCGTCTTGGTCGGCTTCTGCAACAATTAGGGTACCGGGGCCGTCTTCAAAGCTCGACAGCACCCGCAGGGGTACGTTGTACTTTCCGGCAAACTCTACCGCGCGGATCTGCAGCACTTTAGAGCCGAGACTGGCCAGTTCCAGCATCTCTTCCACGGTAATGCTCGTTAAGCGCTGGGCTTTGGAGCAGACGCGGGGGTCGGTGGTGTATACCCCGTCAACATCGGTGTAAATCTGGCACTCATCGGCGCCTAGCGCGGCGGCTAGCGCCACCCCTGTGGTGTCAGAACCACCACGGCCCAGGGTGGTGATATTGCCGTCTTCATCGACCCCTTGGAACCCGGCCACAACCACTACCTGACCAGCGTCCAGATCGGCCTTGAGGTCTTCGGTTTCAATGCGCTGGATACGCGCCTTGGTATAGGCACTATCGGTATGAATACCTACCTGGGCGCCTGTGTGCGAAGTGGCTGGCACACCGATTTGCTGCAGCGCCATAGCGAGCAGTGAAATAGTTACCTGCTCGCCGGTCGACAGCAGCATATCCATCTCGCGCGGTGCGGGATCGTCGTTAAGCGCCTGTGCCATGTCCGTCAGGCGGTTGGTTTCGCCACTCATGGCGGAGACCACGACCACTACCTGATGGCCTTGATCGCGGAAGCCCTTAACCTTTTCCGCTACGGCCTTGATACGCTCGACAGAGCCCACCGAAGTGCCGCCGAACTTCTGTACGTATAGTGCCATATGCCGTTTTTCCTATGCGTTCGGGAATGGAGGGTGAAAGTGTCACAAGTTTTAAATAAATAATAAGGCCGGTGACAATAATGCCACCGGCCCAGAGGTTTAGCTAAGAACGTTTTCCAACCATGCTGGTACGCTCTTCAACGCATCCGGCAGGGCGTCGGGTTGACTACCTCCCGCTTGGGCCATGTCGGGGCGGCCACCGCCCTTCCCTCCTACCTGGGAGGCAACATGGTTCACCAGCTCGCCGGCTTTCACTCGGCCGGTCAGATCCTGGGTGACCCCAGCGATCAAACTCACTTTGCCCGCCGCCTGGTCGGCAACGCCGAGGATAATCACTCCAGAGCTTAGCTTGTTCTTAAGCTGGTCAAGGATGCCGCGTAAATCTTTGCCTGATACGCCATCCAGCTGCGTCGCCAGCAGCTTCACGCCATTGACCTCCTGCACCTGGCTGAGCATATCGCTACCCGCTGCACTGGCTAATTTGGCCTTGAGCTGCTCAAGCTCTTTTTCCAGGCTACGGTTGCGCTCAACCAGTGATTCTACCCGCGCTTCGACCTGTTCAGGCTTGGTCTTCAAGCGCTCACCCAATCGCTCGAGGCGGGCTTCCTGCTCGCGGAAGTGAGCCAGCGCATTTTCGCCGGTGATCGCTTCGATGCGGCGCACACCAGAAGCAATGCCCACTTCGCTCATCACATGGCAGCAGCCAATATCACCGCTGCGTGCCACGTGGGTACCACCGCATAACTCGATCGAGAAATCGTCGGCACCAATGGTCAGCACGCGCACGTTCTCGGCGTATTTGGCCTCAAACAGCGCTGCTGCGCCCTTGGCCTTGGCTTGGTCCAGGCTCATCTGCTCGATCTTGGTCGGCGCATTAGCCAGAATCTGCTCATTGACCAGCCGTTCGACTTCCGCCAGTTGCTCGGCGGTCACCGGCTCGAAGTGGCTAAAGTCGAAGCGCAGGCGCTCGGCGTTCACCAGCGAGCCTTTCTGCTGTACGTGATCACCCAGCACCATGCGCAGCGCTTTATGCAGCAGGTGGGTGGCTGAGTGATTGCGAATGGTGGCTGTGCGCAGGCTGGCATCCACTTCACCACGCACGCTTGCGCCAACGCTTAGCGAGCCTTCTACCATCATGCCCTGGTGAAGATGATGACCGCTCTGCTTTTGGGTATCAGTGACCTGGAAACGGCCACCGTCGACATACAGGTAGCCGGTATCGCCCACCTGGCCGCCTGACTCGCCGTAAAACGGCGTGCGGTCTAGTACCACGACACCCTTCTGCCCCGCTTCCAGCGCTGCCAGTGGATTGCCCTCGCTGTCGACCAGCGCGGTTACCTTGGCCTGATCTTCCAAGCGGTCGTAGCCGGTAAAGGCAGTTTCGCCCTCCAACTCGATGGAGGCGCTGTAGTCGGCGCCAAATTGGCTGGCCGCCCGTGCGCGTTCACGCTGGGCCTCTAACGCCTGCTGAAAGCCATCTTCGTCCAGGCTAACGCCACGCTCACGACAGACGTCGGCGGTAAGGTCGAAGGGAAAGCCGTAGGTGTCATAAAGCTTAAACACCGTCTCACCCGGCAGCACCTTGCCATCCAACTCGGCCAGTGCCGCATTCAAGAGCCCCATACCGTGATCCAGGGTGCGTGCGAACTGCTCTTCTTCTTTCAGCAGTACACGGGCAATTTGATCGCTCGCTTCACGCAGTTCCGGATAGGCATCGCCCATCTCCGCATCCAGCGCCTCCACCAGCTTGTGGAAGAACGGCTCAACCGCGCCCAGCTTGTGGCCGTGACGAATTGCACGGCGAATGATCCGACGCAGGACATAGCCGCGCCCTTCGTTGGAAGGCAGCACGCCATCGGCAATCAGGAAGGCACAGGAACGGATATGGTCGGCAATTACGCGCAACGAAGGCGTAGCGGTATCAGGGTGCCCGGTCGCTTTCGCAGCGGCTTGCAGCAGGTTCTGGAACAGGTCGATCTCATAGTTGGAGTGGACGCCCTGCATGACAGCGGCGACACGCTCCAGCCCCATACCGGTATCGATGGAGGGCTTGGGCAGCGGGTTGAGCGTGCCCTGGGCATCGCGATCAAACTGCATGAACACCAGGTTCCAGATTTCGATATAGCGATCGCCATCCTCTTCCGGGCTGCCCGGCGGGCCACCCCAAACCTCAGGGCCGTGATCAAAGAAGATTTCCGAACTGGGGCCGCAGGGGCCGGTGTCGCCCATCTGCCAGAAGTTATCTTCATCCAGCTTGGAGAAGCGCTCAGGGTCGATGCCAATCTCATCTTTCCAGATGCGCTCAGCTTCGTCATCGCTGATGTGTACCGTTACCCACAGCTTGTCTTTGGGGAGTCCCAGCGTTTCGGTTAAAAACACCCAGGCAAAGCGAATGGCGTCGCGCTTAAAGTAGTCGCCAAAGCTGAAGTTACCCAGCATCTCAAAGAAGGTGTGGTGGCGTGCGGTATAGCCGACGTTGTCTAAATCATTATGCTTACCGCCCGCGCGAACGCAGCGCTGCGCAGAGGTGGCGCGCACGTAAGGGCGCGGATCGCGGCCTAGAAACACATCTTTAAACGGCACCATGCCGGCATTGGTAAACAGCAGCGTCGGGTCGTTGCCCGGCACTAATGAGCTGGTGGGTACAATCGTATGCCCCTGCTCTTCGAAGAAGGTGAGAAAGGCCTGTCTAATCTCTGCGCTTTTCATAGGGTATCCGTAACAAGAAAGCGTGATGTCCCAGGGCGCTGTTGCCGCTACCCTCAGGGGTCGCAAAGCAGCCATTATAGCGCAGTTGTCAAACGACTAAAGCCGCACTTAGTGGCAGAAAGGCAAACAGCCACGTAAACAACTGGATGAACAAGCGTATTAGAGCGCTACTAGAAATGTAAGAGGGGGTATTGTATAGGCTGGGGAAAACGTATTACAGACAGGAGAGCGCGTAGCGAATTTGTTCAAAATCGAAGCCGCGACTGGCGAGAAAACGTTCACGCCTAGCGCGCTCTTTGGGGGTCTCACCAGGGCTATCAAAACGCCGCGCCAGGGTTTCCCGGGCTAGCTCAAACCAGTCGACCTGCTCGCCCCCCTCCACTTCTTCAAAAGCGGTGGCAAGGGTTTCCTGGTCTATGCCGCGCTGGCGCAACTCGCCTTTAATACGAATCACGCCTTGGCCACGCAGTATGCGCGAGCGCACGAAACTGGCCGCAAAGCGCGCGTCAGACTGCAGCCCTTGTTCAACCAAGGCGTCCAGGCACTCATCAATAGCGGCATCGTCGAAAGACTTTTTCTTCAGACGCTGAGCAAGCTCGGCGCGGGAGTATTCGCGCCGAGCCAGTAAACCAATGGCGATATCACGGGGCGTAGCATCACGCTGGGAGGTGAATGCCATCAGCTTATCTTAGCGAGAGTCGTCTTAAAGCAGATCGTCATCACCCGCATCCAATTCTGCCGCTGCTTCGGCAGGTGCATCTTCCTTCTCCTTTTTAGGATCGGGCTTGGCCAAGAGCTGCTCACGAATCTGCGTTTCGATTTCGAGCATAATTTCCGGGTGCTCTTCCAGATACAGCGCTGAATTGGCTTTACCTTGACCGATTTTCTTACCTTTATAGCTGTACCAGGCACCGGCTTTGTCGACTAGGTTGCACTGCACGCCCAGGTCGATGACCTCACCGGCGTGGTAGATACCCTTGCCGTAAAGAATCTGGAATTCAGCCTGACGGAATGGCGGTGCTACCTTGTTTTTGACTACTTTCACGCGGGTTTCGTTACCGGTGACTTCATCACCCACTTTCACCGAGCCGGTACGACGAATATCCAGACGCACGCTGGCATAGAACTTCAGCGCGTTACCACCAGTGGTGGTTTCGGGGCTACCGAACATGACGCCGATCTTCATGCGGATCTGGTTGATGAAGATCACCAAGCAATTGGCGTTTTTGATATTACCGGTGATTTTACGCAGTGCCTGAGACATCAAACGCGCCTGTAGGCCAACGTGGGAATCACCCATTTCGCCTTCGATTTCAGCGCGCGGGGTCAACGCAGCGACCGAGTCGATAACAATCACGTCAACACCGCCAGAGCGTACCAGCATGTCGGTAATTTCCAGCGCCTGCTCACCGGTGTCCGGCTGGGAAATCAGTAGATCATCCAGGTTGACGCCTAGCTTTTCTGCGTAGCTGGGGTCAAGCGCATGCTCGGCATCGACGAAGGCACACACTTTGCCCTGTTTTTGCGCCTGAGCAATCACCGAAAGGGTCAGGGTCGTTTTACCCGACGATTCCGGGCCAAAGATTTCGCACACACGGCCAAACGGCAGCCCGCCGATGCCGAGGGCGATATCCAGACCCAATGAACCGGTGGAAACCGACGGCATGACGACACGCGGTGCGTCGCCTAGACGCATGACGGTGCCCTTGCCGAACTGACGGTCGATTTGGGTGAGTGCAGCGTTTAGCGCTTTAGTGCGGTTGTCATCCTGAGCCATTCAGAGATTCCTCATAACAAGCTGTATAATTAGCCAGTAGTATGCCAAAGATTGCGCCGTAAACAAATCCTTGATCGCGCTTTCTCTCATCTATTTTATCAACAGCCTTTTTGCATATGCGCCTTTTTCTTACGGCTGGTTCGTCTTGCTCGCCTTCTCGCGCTCATTCAGGCGCGCCACCAGCCCAACCAAGGCCTGACGCACGGCCTGCTCTCGCACCGACTGACGGTCACCTGGAAAGTGAAAGCATTCAGCTTCCTGGGCAGCAGCATCTCCCCAGGCCAACCAAACCGTACCCACCGGCTTTTCAGCGCTCCCCCCCTCTGGGCCTGCAACACCGCTAACGGCAACAGCTAAGCCCGCGCCACTTTCATTACAGGCGCCCAGCACCATGGCTTTGACGACCTCCTTGCTGACAGCACCGTGCTCGGCCAGCGTGGTCTCAGGCACCCCCAATAAGCGCGTTTTAGCAGCATTCGCATAGGTCACATAGCCCGTCGTAAAGTAAGCAGAGCTACCCGCCACCTCGGTAATGGCGCTGGCAATGCCTCCCCCCGTACATGACTCAGCGGCGGTCACTTCCACATTCAACTGCTTACACAGCCGCCCCAGCCGCTGAGCTAACAGGGTTAAATCAAGATTTTTCAGGCTAGTTTCGCTGGGCACTATGGTCGCTCCTTCAAGTGAGTCGTCTATTCAGCGTAGAATACTGCGTTTAGCTTTCTCAAAGAAATTGCTCAATCAGGACGCCCATGTCACAGGCCATTCCCCCTAACACGCCCATGATCACGCAATATTTAAAGATCAAGCGCGAGCACCCCGAGGTACTGCTGTTCTACCGCATGGGGGATTTTTATGAACTGTTTTTCGACGACGCCAAGCGCGCCGCCGCACTGCTGGATATTACCCTTACCCAGCGTGGGCAGTCAGGCGGCAAGCCTATCCCGATGGCGGGCGTCCCCTATCACAGCGCTGAGGGCTATCTGGCCCGCCTCGTCGCTGGCGGCGAGTCGGTCGCTATTTGTGAGCAAATTGGCGACCCCGCGACCAGCAAAGGGCCCGTTGAGCGCCAAGTGGTGCGTATCGTCACCCCTGGCACACTCCACGATGAAGCGCTGCTCGATGCCCGCCGCGACAACGTCCTGGTGTCCGTTTCTCCCGGAAAAGAGAGCTGGGGCCTTGCCTGGCTGGAGCTCTCCAGTGGTCGCTTCAACGTACTGGAAGTAGACAGCGAAGCCGAAATGCTCGCCGAGCTGACGCGTCTCTCCCCGGCCGAGCTGCTGGTACCCGAAAGCTTAACGCTACCCGAGGCCTGGTCGCAGAAACGCAGCCTGCGCCGCCAGGGCGAGTGGCTGTTTGATTTGGAAAGCGCTACCCGTAGCCTCTGCGACCAGTTCGAAGTGCAGGATTTACGTGGCTTTGGCTGTGCGCACTTAACCTCTGCGCTAATTGCTGCCGGGGTATTGATCGATTATGCCCGGGACACTCAGCGCTCGCGCCTGCCCCACGTGACCGCCATCAGCGTTGAGAACCGCGACGACGCGGTGGTGATCGACGCTGCCAGCCGCCGTAATCTGGAAATTGATATCAACCTGGGCGGCAGCAGCGACAACACCCTGGCCAGCGTGCTGGATACCTGTACCACCGCCATGGGTTCACGGCTACTCAAACGCTGGCTTAATCGGCCACTGCGTCAACGCGAGATTGTCCAGGCCCGTCATGCGGGTGTGGCGCTGCTAAGCCTGGATGCCGCCTATATGCCGCTGCGCGAGACGTTGAGCGCGGTGGGCGACGTGGAGCGCATTCTGGCCCGGGTGGCGCTGTATAGCGCCCGCCCGCGCGATTTGGCACGGCTGCGGGATGCACTGGTAACGCTTCCGGAACTGGAGCAACAGCTTAGCGAGGTTGAGAGCGGCAGTGCGCTGGATAACCTGCGCCCGCATATTCGCCCCTACCCAGAAATGGCCGATATGCTCAGCCGGGCGCTGGTAGAAAATCCGCCGGTGGTGATCCGCGATGGCGGGGTGATTGCCGATGGCTTTGATTCAGAGCTGGATGAGCACCGTGGCATGGCCGAAAACGCGGGCGACTATCTTATTCAGCTCGAGCTTCGCGAGCGCGAGCGCACGGGGCTAGCCAATCTCAAAGTGGGCTACAACCGGGTGCACGGCTACTTTATCGAACTACCGCGTTCACAAGCCCAGCAGGCGCCCGCCGACTATATTCGCCGCCAGACACTTAAAAATGCCGAGCGGTTCATTATCCCCGAGCTCAAAGAGTTTGAAGATAAGGCACTCTCCGCTAAATCTCGCGCGTTGACGCGTGAAAAATGGCTCTACGATCGCCTGCTTGGCGATCTCAACGCAAGCCTTCACGCGCTGCAGAGCACCTCGCAAGCCTTGGCGGAACTGGACGTACTGTGCGCCTTTGCCGAGCGCGCCGAGGCGCTGAACTGGGTGCGTCCAACACTCAGCGAAACCACCGGGATTCAAATTGACGCGGGACGACATCCGGTGGTCGAGCAGGTGAGCGAGACACCCTTTGTGCCCAACGACGTGACGCTCAATCCTGACCAGCACATGCTGATTATTACCGGCCCCAACATGGGCGGTAAATCGACCTATATGCGTCAGACGGCGCTCATCGCCCTTCTCGCTCACTGCGGCAGTTTTGTGCCCGCCGATGCCGCCGAGATCGGCCCGCTGGATCGAATATTCACCCGCATTGGCTCATCGGATGACTTGGCCGGCGGGCGCTCTACCTTTATGGTCGAGATGACTGAAACTGCCAACATTCTCCACAATGCCACCCAGCAAAGCTTGATCCTGATGGATGAAATTGGCCGCGGCACCAGTACCTTTGACGGTCTGTCGCTCGCCTGGGCAAGCGCTGAACATCTGGCAAAAGGACGCGCGCTAACGCTGTTTGCGACCCACTACTTTGAAATGACGGCGCTGCCTGAGCATATGGAAGGGGTGGCCAATATCCACCTAACGGCGACCGAGCATGGCGACAGCATTGTGTTTATGCACCGCATCGAAGCGGGCCCGGCCAGCCAGAGCTATGGTTTGCAGGTGGCGCAATTAGCGGGCGTGCCCAACCATGTGATTAAACGTGCCCGCGAGAAGCTGATAAGTTTGGAGCAGCGCGATGTGGATAACACAGCGCAGGCGCCGCGAACCGCACCGCAGCAAAACGATCTGTTCGCCGCTGCACCGCATCCGGTGGTCGAGGCGTTGGAAAACGTCGATATGGATGGTTTAACACCGCGGGAAGCGCTATCACTATTGTATCAGTGGCGAGACCTGATCTAATGGTGCTTACAGGAGGGAAAGCCATATGGCGCTTGCCGCCAGGTATGCGCACCTCTAGAATGTCGTTCAAACTTTTAGCTTATAAAAAACGGCTGATTTATAACCATTCACGATTGACCATGGCTGGGAGTTACCCGGCCCTGCAAGAGGGATAGCAAGATGACGTTTGTCGTTACCGAGAACTGCATCCAGTGCAAATACACCGACTGTGTGGAAGTCTGCCCGGTCGACTGTTTTTACGAGGGCCCGAACTTCCTGGTCATTCATCCTGACGAGTGTATCGACTGCGCGCTGTGTGAGCCCGAGTGCCCCGCCGAGGCGATATTCTCCGAGGATGAGCTGCCGGATGGACAGGAGGCCTTTATCGAGATTAACGCTGAGATGGCCGAAGTATGGCCCAACATCGCCGAAAGAAAAGACCCGCTGCCGGACGCCGAAGAGTGGGATGGCAAGCCCGGCAAGCTTGAGAAACTAGAGCGCTAAACGCTGTGACGGTTTAAAAATCAGCACATAGCTCTTTTTAAAAGCTCTCTTTAAAAATTCTCTTTAAACCAGCGCTGGTTGTTAAAAACAGTGCTGGTTTTTTTGTGTTGTCTAAAGTGTGCCGCCAAATTGCGGGCAAAAAAAGGCGACCCGTAGGCCGCCCGCTCCAAGCACTTCCTCTGACCACTCCCTGGATCAACCTCCTCAGATGACGTCCTTGCCAGGGCTCACCTCACTGTATCACCCGGCGCATCTGACCTACATCCCGCTGCATCCTGACTGAAGCGTCCTTGCCTCCCCTTGTCCTGTGTATATTGTGTCAGATCATGGCCGCTTCTCAACAAAGCCAAAATACAAAAGGGCGAGCCGCTGCGACTCGCCCTTTTTAAAAAACCACTTATTAAACAATTACTTAAATTTTAATTAGTGGCAAAGTAAGCTATTTCTTACCCTAAACTGAGCGATTCTCGTCGGTATTTGTAAGATATCTCTTACAAAATTTTGAGACATCTCTTACAAGCACCTCTAAAAATTCGCTCGATATTGGCATTTTACTGCCCTTTAATGGCTTTCAAACCTGGGTAGGTCACATCACCCAGCTCTGCTTCAATCACCAGCAAACGGTTGTACTTGGCAACCCGATCAGAGCGGCAAAGTGAGCCCGTTTTAATCTGACCGGCACAGGTACCCACCGCCAAATCGGCAATGGTGGTATCTTCGGTTTCACCGGAGCGGTGAGAAATAACCGCCGTAAAGCCAGCATCCTGCGCCATCTTAATCGCGTCCAGCGTCTCAGAGAGCGAACCGATCTGGTTAAACTTGATCAGGATAGAGTTACCGATCTGCTCATCGATACCGCGCTTGAGAATCTTGGTATTGGTCACGAATAGATCATCGCCCACCAGCTGCACTTTCTCGCCCAGCTTGTCAGTCAGCGCTTTCCAACCCGCCCAATCCGATTCATCCATGCCGTCTTCGATAGACACAATTGGGTAGTCGGCACACAGGCCTGCCAGGTAATCGGTAAAGCCTTGGGCGTCGTAGCTTTTGCCTTCACCGGAAAGGTTGTACTGACCGTCTTTGTAAAACTCAGACGAAGCACAATCCAGCGCCAGAGTGACGTCTTTACCCAGCTCATAGCCAGCATCGGCAACGGCTTGTTTAATCACCGCTAGCGCATCAGCGTTAGACGCCAGGTTAGGCGCAAAGCCGCCCTCGTCACCGACGGATGTAGAGAGCCCCTTCGCGGAGAGCACTTTCTTCAGCGCGTGGAAAATTTCCGCGCCCATGCGCAGCCCTTCGCGGAAGTTAGGCGCGCCCACTGGCTGCACCATAAATTCCTGGATATCGACGTTGTTATCCGCGTGCTCGCCGCCGTTGATGATGTTCATCATCGGCACCGGCATGCTGTACTGGCCAGGTTGACCGTAGAGCTCGGCAATGTGGGCGTAGAGCGGTACGCCTTTGGCGTTAGCAGCTGCTTTAGCCGCCGCCAGCGAAACGGCTAGGATGGCATTCGCCCCCAGATTCGCTTTGTTTTCAGTGCCGTCCAGCGCCAACATGGCATCGTCCAAGCCGCGCTGATCGCGCGCATCCATGCCCATCAGCGCATCACGAATTTTGCCATTGACCGCATCGACTGCTTTCAGCACGCCTTTGCCCAGGTAGCGCGACTTATCGCCGTCGCGCAGCTCTAACGCTTCCCGGGAGCCGGTTGAAGCACCACTGGGGGCACAGGCTTCACCGACAGCACCACTGGCAAGGCGTACATGCGCCTGCACGGTCGGGTTACCACGAGAATCCAGCACTTCCAACGCACTGATAGCAACAATTTTGGTCATGGCAGTATCCTTTCCTGTTAGTCAGATAAAATTATTAATATAACGACCTGATTAGCTAAATACAGCTTAGCGAATCGTTAGCGGCTCAAAACCTTTAACCAGCGCATCCAACTGGGCAAGCTGAGTCAAGAACGGCTCTAATTGATCCAGCGGCAATGCACAGGGACCATCGCATTTGGCGTTGTCTGGGTCAGGGTGGGCTTCCAAAAACAGCCCGGCAAGGCCGACAGCCACGCCTGCACGCGCTAACTCAGCCACCTGGGCACGGCGCCCATCAGCACTATCGGCACGCCCACCGGGGCGCTGCAGCGCGTGGGTCACATCGAAAAATACCGGGTAGCCGGTTTGCTTCATATCACCAAAGCCCAGCATATCAACAATCAGATTGTTGTAACCAAAGCTTGAGCCGCGCTCGCAGAGCATCAACTGGTCGTTACCCGCTTCCTGGAACTTGCTGAGGATATGACGCATTTCATGGGGCGCCAAAAACTGCGGCTTTTTGATATTGATGACCGCGCCGGTTTTGGCCATGGCGACCACCAAATCAGTTTGGCGAGCCAAAAAGGCCGGCAGTTGGATAATGTCAGCGACTTCAGCGGCTGCTTGCGCCTGCCAAGGCTCGTGAACGTCAGTGATGATCGGCACGTTGTGGCGAGCTTTGATATCGGCCAGTATCTGCAGCCCTTTCTCGATACCTGGGCCGCGGTAGGAGTGAATCGAACTGCGATTGGCTTTGTCAAAGCTGGCCTTAAAAACGTAGGGCATACCCAGCTTCTGGGTCACCGTGACGTAGGCTTGAGCGACTTCGTCGGCAAGATCGGCCGACTCCAGTACGTTCATGCCACCCAGCAGCATAAACGGCAAGGAGTTACCGGCGGTTAAGCCAGCAACGTTAATATGACGCTCTTGAGATCGGTCTTGAGAAGCCATGCTTCTGCCCTCTTATTCCTGCGAGTTCGCGTGGGCGCGACTGCGCGCTGTTTTGTAATCCAAGGCGGCGTTCACAAAGCCAGAGAACAGCGGGTGACCATCACGGGGAGTAGAAGTGAACTCCGGGTGGAACTGGCAGGCTACGTACCAAGGGTGGTCAGCCAGCTCGATGACTTCAACCAGCGATTGGTCGACGCTCTTGCCTGAGATAACCAAGCCCGCCTTTTCAAGCTCATCGATAAACTGGTTATTGACCTCGAAGCGGTGACGGTGGCGCTCGACAATCTCATCCGAGCCGTAGGCTTCGCGTGCTTTGGTTCCCGATGCCAAACGGCATACCTGGCCACCTAAGCGCATGGTGCCACCTAAATCAGACGCTGCATCACGCAGCTCGACTTTGCCTTCTGGGCTTAGCCATTCGGTGATCAAACCTACTACCGGGTGCTGGGTGTCGTGGGTGAACTCGGTAGAGTTGGCGTCGTTCCAGCCTGCCACATTACGGGCAAACTCAATCACCGCCACCTGCATACCCAGGCAAATACCCAGATACGGCACGTTGTTTTCGCGGGCGAATTGAGCGGTCATAATCTTGCCTTCTACGCCGCGCTCGCCGAAGCCGCCGGGCACCAGAATGGCGTCTTTACCCGCCAAGCGCTCGGTGCCGTGACGCTCGATGTCTTCGGAGTCAATATAGTCGACGTTGACCTTAATGCGACCCTGGATACCGGCGTGAATCAGCGCTTCGTTGAGCGACTTGTAGGCATCCAGCAGTTCCATGTACTTACCGACCATGGCAATACTGACGGATTTGAGCGGATTGAGCTTGGCATCCAGCACCTTCACCCACTCGGATAAATCTGCTTCCGGGGCTTCCAGGCGCAGCTTATCGCAAACGATCTCGTCCAGACCGTGTTCATGGAGCATCAGCGGGATGCGATAGATCGTATCGGCATCCTGCAGCGGTACCACGGCACGCTCTTCGACGTTGGTGAACAGGGCGATTTTGCGGCGCTCGCTCTCTTCCAGTTCAACTTCGCTGCGGCAAATCAGAATATCCGGCTGGATACCGATGGAACGCAGCTCTTTAACGCTGTGCTGGGTCGGTTTGGTTTTGGTCTCACCCGCCGTTTTGATGTAGGGCACCAGGGTCAGGTGCATAAACAGCGCACGGTTGGCGCCCTGCTCACTACGAATTTGGCGGATCGACTCCAGGAAAGGCAGTGATTCGATATCACCAACCGTGCCGCCGATCTCTACCAGCGCCACATCAAAACCTTCACCGCCCGCGTAAACGCGCTCTTTAATCTCGTCGGTGATATGCGGAATGACCTGGACGGTGCCACCGAGATAGTCGCCCCGACGCTCTTTACGCAGCACGTGCTCGTAGACACGACCGGTCGTAAAGTTGTTGCGCTGGGTCATTTTGGTGCGAATAAAGCGCTCGTAATGCCCGAGATCAAGATCGGTTTCGGCGCCATCTTCTGTGACGAACACCTCACCGTGCTGGAAGGGGCTCATGGTGCCCGGATCCACGTTGATGTACGGGTCGAGCTTGAGCATGGTGACCTTAAGGCCGCGGGCCTCTAAAATCGCCGCAAGCGAGGCGGAGGCGATGCCCTTGCCAAGAGAGGACACAACGCCGCCGGTCACGAAGATATATCGTGTCATGGATAACCTGTCGAAACGTGATCAGAAGGCACGGCAGAAAGCCACGCCAGGATGGGTCGACAGACTAGCAGATTACGACCTAAGGCTCAATTTGAACTGCACTGCTTAAAGTACGCGCTGTCATTCTGAAGCATCGCATCTTGTCATTGCGAGGAGCGCAGCGACGCGGCAATCTAACCCAGATCGCCACGCTTCGCTCGCGATGACATGAAGCTAAATACGCGCTGTAAATTGTGAAGCATCGCGCCCTGTCATTGCGAGGAGCGCAGCGACGCGGCAATCTAACCCAGATCGCCACGCTTCGCTCGCGATGACATTAAGCCTATAAAGGCACTTCTTTCACACGCCCAGGTAATCCAGAATACCTTCTGCAGCCTGGCGACCTTCGTAAATCGCCGTGACCACCAAGTCAGAGCCGCGCACCATATCGCCACCGGCAAAGATTTTTTCGTTGCTGGTTTGGAAGGCGTACTGGCCGTGCTCCGGCGCGGTGACGCGATCGCGCTCGTCCACCTGAATATTGGCGCTATCGAACCACGGTGCAGGGCTTGCCTGGAAGCCAAAAGCGATAACCACAGCATCCGCCGCAATGATCTCTTCAGAACCGGGCACCACTTCAGGGCGCTGACGGCCGTTTTCATCCGGCTCACCCAAGCGTGTGCGCACAACTTTCACGCCTTCGACCTTCTCTTCACCGACGACCGCCACCGGCTGACGGTTGAACAGAAACTCAACGCCCTCTTCACGAGCATTGGAGACTTCACGGCGCGACCCCGGCATGTTGCCTTCGTCACGACGGTACGCGCAGGTCACGCTGGTGGCGTTTTGACGAATCGAGGTACGGTTACAGTCCATCGCCGTATCGCCGCCGCCCAGCACGACCACACGCTTGCCTTCCATAGAGATATAGTCGTTGGGATCTTTTTCAAAGCCCAGGCAGCGGTTAACGTTGGCAATCAGGAAATCGAGGGCCTTGTACACGCCCGGCAGATCTTCGCCAGGGAAGCCGCCTTCCATGTATTTATAAGTCCCCATACCCAGGAAAACCGCGTCGTACTCCTGCATCAAGGTCTCAAACTCAATATCGGTGCCAATCTCGGTATTCAGGCGGAACTCGACGCCCATCTCTTCAAAGACTGCCCGACGGCGCTCCATCACGCTCTTTTCCAGCTTGAACTCGGGAATACCAAAGGTCAGCAGGCCACCGATTTCTGGATACTTGTCGAACACCACCGGCTTAACGCCGTTACGGGCCAAAATATCCGCACAGCCCAGGCCCGCAGGGCCTGCGCCAATGATGGCGACTTTTTTATCCGTCCAGGTAACGTGGGACATATCCGGACGCCAGCCCATGGCGAACGCCGTATCGGTAATGTACTTCTCCACCGAGCCGATGGTGACGGCACCAAAGCCGTCATTTAGCGTGCAGTCGCCTTCGCACAGACGATCCTGGGGGCACACGCGACCACATACTTCGGGCAGCGAGTTGGTTTTGTGCGACAGCTCAGCGGCTTCAATAATGTTGCCTTCCACCACCAGCTGTAGCCAGTTGGGAATATAGTTGTGCACCGGGCACTTCCACTCACAGTACGGGTTACCGCAGTGCAGGCAGCGATGCGCCTGGCTGGCCGCATCGGTGGGCTTGTAAGGTTCGTAAATTTCCGCAAACTCTTTGGCACGGGCACGGGCGTCTTTCTTCTGTGGATCCTGACGACCCACATCGACAAACTGAAAATCGTTATTTAAACGGTTAGCCATGATCTCTCTCCTGTCAGCGTGAGGGGCATAAACGGGTTATTGCGGCTGACGCCGAGACTGATCCAGCAAACTACCCAAGCTGGCTGCTTTTGGCTTAACCAGCCAGAAGTGACGCGCATAGTCGCTGAAGTCTTCCAGAATAGCCGCCCCACGCGCGGAACCCGTCGCGGCCACATAGGCTTCGATCATTTCACGCAGGTGACGACGATACGCCTCCATGGCCTCTGTGTTAACGCGGTGAATTTCGACCAGTTCGTGGTTGTACTTGTCCACGAAGGTGCGCTCTTCATCCAACACATAGGCAAACCCACCGGTCATGCCCGCACCGAAGTTGACCCCGGTCTCACCGAGCACGCAGACCAAACCGCCGGTCATATATTCGCAACAGTGGTCGCCTGCGCCCTCGATCACCGCTGAAGCGCCAGAGTTACGCACCGCAAAGCGCTCGCCCGCAGTACCGGCGGCGAATAGTGTCCCGCCAGTGGCACCATACAGGCAGGTGTTGCCGATAATGGCCGTTTTATGACTCTCAAACTGGCTGACTTTGGGCGGTACAATCACGATACTGCCGCCGTTCATGCCCTTGCCGACGTAGTCGTTGGCGTCGCCTTCCAGGAAAAGATTCAGACCCCGAGCATTCCATACCCCGAAGCTCTGCCCCGCCACGCCGACGAAATTGGCCGTGACCGGCGCCGCTTCCAGTCCCTCTTCACCGTATCGCTTGGCAATGGCACCAGAGGTGAGTGCACCCACGCTGCGGTCACAGTTGGTGATGGTGAAGTGGAATTCACCGCCCGACTGGCTTTCGATAGCATCTTTCAGCGCCGCCAGCACTTCCTGGTTTTTAGCGCCCGGATCGTGGGGCACGTTACGGCTAACCCTGCAGAACTGCGGCGCATCTTTGGGTACAAAATCATTGGCCAGCAGCGGCGTTAGATCGAGCTTACGCTGGGAAGCCGTATCACCCTCAAGCACTTCCAGAAGGTCGGTACGCCCGATCAAATCAGTGAGCTTGCACACACCGAGCATAGCCATCAGCTCACGCACTTCTTCGGCGATAAAGCGGAAGTAGTTCTTGACCATATCCACGGTGCCGCGGAAGTGCTCGCCGCGCAGGAAGTCATCCTGAGTCGCGACCCCAGTGGCACAGTTGTTGAGGTGACAGATACGCAGGTATTTACAGCCCAACGCCACCATGGGCGCGGTGCCGAAACCGAAGCTCTCGGCGCCGAGAATCGCCGCTTTGACCACATCCAGACCGGTTTTCAGGCCGCCATCGGTCTGCAGGCGAATCTTATCGCGCAGCCCGTTGATGCGCAGCGCCTGATGCACTTCCGGCAGCCCCAATTCCCAGGGTGAACCGGCGTGCTTGATCGAGGTCAGCGGGCTTGCCGCTGTACCGCCGTCGTAGCCTGATACGGTAATCAAATCCGCGTAGGCCTTGGCCACACCGGTGGCGATCGTGCCGATCCCCGGCTCGGAAACCAGTTTCACCGACACCTGGGCATCCGGATTGACCTGCTTAAGGTCAAAAATCAGCTGGGCCAAATCCTCGATAGAGTAAATATCGTGGTGCGGCGGCGGTGAAATCAGCGTGACGCCGGGGACTGCGTAGCGCAGCCGAGCAATCAGCTGGTTTACCTTACCGCCGGGTAGCTGACCGCCCTCACCGGGCTTGGCACCTTGGGCGACCTTGATCTGCAGTACTTCTGCATTGACCAGATACGCCGGGGTTACACCAAAGCGGCCAGAGGCAATCTGCTTGATCTTGGAGCTGCGAATGGTGCCGTAGCGGGCTGGATCTTCACCGCCCTCACCGGAGTTGGAACGCCCGCCGGCTTCGTTCATGGCCTGGGCCAGCGCTTCGTGGGCTTCCGGCGATAGCGCCCCCAGTGACATACCGGCGCTATCAAAGCGCGGCAGTAAATCTTCAACCGGCTCTACGTCTTCCAGCGCAATCGGTGTTTCCGCAGGCTTGAGCTTGAGCAAGTCACGAATAGTGGCCACAGGCCGCTCGTTCACCAATTGAGCAAACTTTTTCCACTTGGTATAGCTGCCTTCCTGAACCGCCGCCTGTAGTGACATCACCACATCGGGGTTGTAGGCGTGGTACTCGTGGCCGTGCACATACTTGAACATGCCGCCTTGGGAGATTCCTTTACGGGGAATCCAGGCATCTTTCGCCAGCAGCGCTTGCTGCATCTGAAGCTCGGCAAAACCGGCGCCCTGAATGCGCGAGGCCATACCGACAAAGCAGAGATCCATTACTTCATCTGCCAAGCCCACGGCTTCAAACAGCATCGAGCCGCGGTAGGAAGCCAGCGTCGAGATACCCATTTTAGACAGGATCTTGAACAGGCCTTTCTGCAGCCCTTTACGGTAGTTCTCACGACCGTCAGCCGGGTTGCCGGTCAGCTCGCCCGTGCGGTGCATATCCGCCATGACCTGATAAGCGAGCCACGGATAAACCGCCGTAGCGCCCACGCCAAACAGCACCGCCATTTGGTGGGCGTCGCGAGCGTAGCCGGTTTCTACCACGATGTTGGCGTTGGGGCGCAGCGCCAACCGGCCTAAGTGAGAGTGCACGGCACCCACGGCCAGGGCGGCCTGAATGGGAATCAGGCCTTTCGTCAGCTCCGCATCGGTGAGTACCAGAATGACTTTACCGGCGCGGACTTGAGCTTCTGCCTCCTCACATAAAGCCTTAAGCGCTTGATGCAAGCTCTGCTGATCGGGATCGTAACCCAACGACAGTGTATAGCTGGCAAACGCAGGATCGTCCTGGCTAACCAGGGCGGTAAACTTGCGTGGGGACAGTACCGGCGTGGTCAAGATCAAGCGGTGCGCGTGCTCAGGCGTCGCTTTAAAGACGTTAAGCTCAGCGCCACAGCAGGTTTCCAGCGACATCACGATCGCTTCGCGCAGCGGGTCGATGGGCGGATTGGTGACCTGGGCAAACTTCTGACGGAAGAAGTCAGTCAGCAGGCGCGGGCGGCTCGACAGCACCGCCATGGGCGTATCATCTCCCATGGAGCCAACGGCTTCCTGGCCACTCTCTGCCAGCGGGCGCAGCACCTGGTCACGCTCTTCGAAGCTAACCTGGAACAACTTCTGCTGAACGTTGAGCGAATCGGCATCCATGGTTTGGAAACGCGCAAGCTCGGTCAGTGCCGACTCTAAATAGTTCGCCTCCTGCTTAAGCCAACGCTTATAGGGGTAGGCAGATTTCAGCCGCTCATCGATATCAGTGGTGTGCAGCACTTCGCCGGTTTCGGTATCCACGGCGAGCATTTGACCAGGGCCAACGCGGCCCTTAGCGACCACGTCTTCCGGCTTATAGTCGTAGGTGCCGATTTCAGAGGCCAGGGTAATGTAGCCATTCTTGGTCATTACCCAGCGCGCCGGGCGCAGGCCGTTACGGTCGAGCATACACACCGCTTGGCGGCCATCGGTCATGACCACACCCGCAGGGCCATCCCACGGCTCCATATGCATGGAGTTGTATTCGTAGAAGGCGCGCAGCTCGGCGTCCATGGTCTCTACGTTCTGCCAGGCGGGCGGCACCATCATGCGTACCGCGCGATGCAGCTCCATACCGCCGGTCAGCAACACTTCCAGCATGTTGTCCATACTGGAGGAGTCGGAGCCGGTGGTGTTAACGATCTCGTCCAGCTCGGTGATATCCGGCAGACGCTCGTTAACGAAGTTGGCTTTACGCGAGTTCGCCCAGCCGCGGTTGGCCTCAATGGTGTTGATCTCGCCGTTATGGGCCAATAGACGGAACGGTTGTGCCAACGGCCAGCGCGGAGCAGTATTGGTCGAGAAGCGCTGGTGAAACACGCAGATGGCGGTTTCCAGGCGCGGGTCATTCAAGTCCTGATAAAACGCCGGTAGGTCTTCCGGCATCACCAGGCCTTTATAGGAGACCACTTCTGACGAGAGCGAGGCGACGTAGAAGTCCTCTTCGTTGCGTAGCGCCTGCTCGGCGCGGCGGCGGGCCATAAACAGGTCAACATCGAAGTGTTCACCCTGGCCTGGCTGCACAAACAGCTGACGAATACGTGGCAGGCAGTCCAGCGCCATGGGGCCGCAAACGCTGGAGTCAGTGGGCACATCGCGCCAGCCCAACACGTTAAGACCACGCGCTTCCAGCTCACCCGTCAGAGTGTCGCGGGCATGCGCTTCACGGGCATCATCGTTGGGTAGAAACACCACACCCACAGCAAAGCGTTCGCCCAGCTCGGCATCGAATGCTTCTTTGGCCAGCGCCTGCATAAACGGGGTGGGCATTTTCAACAGCAAACCACAGCCGTCGCCGGTTTTGCCGTCGGCAGCAATGCCGCCCCGGTGGGTCATGCAGGTCAGGGATTCAATGGCAGTTTTCAGCAAATCGTGGCTAGCCTGGCCTTCCATATGGGCAATCAGGCCAAAACCACAGTTATCGCGAAACTCGCCAGGCTGGTGAAGACCTCTATTCATGGGCGTGCCTCTACTAGTCAGCGTATTTTTTTAGCAGCGTGCTTATGGTATAAAGGACGGTTTCGCTTTTTTTATAGTGCTTATAACCTGCCCAGAATGGGGTACTTCCCAAGTTCGCTGCCGCAACAAAATGGCCGGTCAGCATAGCGATTGCTAGCCACTTTGCGCAATCTCTTGGCGCCCACATCGTTAGAGAAACTCTTTTCAAATCCTGTATTTGCATCCTCATTCAAGGAAAAAATACATATACTTCAACCACTTGTAACAAGGTAAAACGCTATTTTAACGCTTTTTATTTTCCATTAAACTTTAGTCTAAACAGCGCCCAAAAACCCATGCCGATAGCGCATAAGGCATACGGATTATATAAAACAGCGTTCGACAAATGGGCTCACGATGTAGCCGAGCGAATAAAAAACCGCCCAATGAAAACCACTCTACGTAAGGAGCGATCCATTGGGCGGATAGGATATAGCTGACCAGTTTTTGGAATGACTAGCTTGTGAAAGGATTACTTTTCCACTGGACAGCGCGGGTAATCATCGAGCAGCGTGCGAAGGACATCAACGGGCGTGGCATCGCTAACACAAGCATCGCCCAGGGCGTTAAGCAGCACCAATCGCAGCCGCGTATCGATATTTTTCTTATCCAGCCGCATGCGGGTTAAAAAGTCATCGCTGGTCATATTCGCCGGTGCCGCTAACGGTAGCTCGGCGCTCTCGATCACCGCCAGGCTGCGTGCTAGCGCCGCATCGGTGAGCCAGCCCAAGCGTCGGGAAAGCGTTGCCGCCATGGCCATGCCAGCGCCCACGGCTTCGCCGTGTAGCCAGTTGCCGTAGCCCTGATGCGCCTCAATGGCATGACCAAAGGTGTGGCCCAGGTTGAGCAGCGCGCGGACGCCCTGTTCCGTCTCATCTTCGGCAACAATGTCTGCTTTGATTTGGCAACTTCGTGCAATGGCGTCTGCGACGACCTCAGGCTCCACATCAAGTAGTGCGGGCATGTTGGCTTCCAGCCAGCTTAAAAACGCTTCGTCGCGGATCAGGCCGTACTTGATAACCTCGGCCAGCCCGGCGGAGAGTTCGCGACGGGGCAGACTCTTGAGCGTATCAATATCCACCAGCACCGCTTTGGGCTGCCAGAAGGCGCCAATCATGTTTTTCCCCAGCGGATGGTTAACGCCGGTCTTGCCCCCCACCGACGAATCCACCTGGGAAAGCAGCGTGGTGGGCACTTGGATAAACGCTACACCTCGCTGATAGGAAGCGGCGGCGTAGCCGACCATATCGCCGATCACTCCACCGCCTAAAGCAATTAGCGTGCAGCGGCGGTTAAAACCGGCCTCTAGCAGCGCGTCCCAAATACGGCTGACCTGTTCGATGGTTTTGTATTGCTCGCCATCGGGGAGTATGACCGTGCGCACTTCCAGATGATCCGGCAGGCTAGCGCAAAGCTTGTCCAGGTAGAGCGGCGCGATAGTCTCGTTAGTGACGACCATCACCTGCTGGCCGGCCAGATAAGGCGTTAGCATATCGGCACGCCCCATCAGCTCGGTGCCAATATGAATCGGATAGCTGCGCTCGTCTAAAGCAACATGAAGGGTGCGTTGCGCGCTGGCTGTCGAGTTCATGGTGATACCTTATGGTTAAGCGTTTTAGCCGACGATGATGAGGGCTCAAGTGGATCTACCAACCGATGCACCCGGCGCAGAATTTCATTGACCACCGCTCGCGGGCTGCGCCGGTCGGTGCGCACGGCAATATCCGAGGTGGCGCGATAGAGCGGGTCGCGCTGGGCAAACATATCGTTGAGCACCTGCTCGCGGTTGGCGCACTGCAGCAGCGGCCGGTTGCGATCTTTCGCTGTCCGTTTGAGCTGCTGGTCGACGGTGGTCAGCAGATAAACCACCGTGCCACGCTCGCGCAGTGCGCGGCGATTCTCTTCGCGCAGCACCGCACCGCCGCCAGTGGCGACCACGACCGGAGAGAGCCGGGTTAGCTCATCAATCATATGAATTTCCCGCAGGCGAAAGCCCTGCTCGCCCTCGACATCAAAAATCCACGGGATATCTGCCCCGCAGCGGTCTTGGATGGCGTGGTCACTGTCGTAAAACGGGCGCGCAAGCTCGGCCGCCAATAGGCGACCAATGGTGCTTTTGCCAGCCCCCATGGGGCCTATGAGAAATAAATTGGGTAAATCCTGCATCAGCGAACCGTTAAGCCATCGTCTAGGAGTCGTGGAGTAATAAAGACTAACAACTCTACCTTTTCATTGCTCTCTTCGGTATAGCGAAACAGTCTACCGAGCAAAGGAATATCACCCAAAAGCGGTGTTTTGGCGATTTGGCGCAGCTCTTCGGTGGTCAAAATTCCGCCTAACACCACCGTTTGGCCGTTATCTACCAGCACTTGGGTCTCAATCTGGTTGGTATCAATCGGCGGTTCACCGCCAAACTCCGATTCACGAAAACTGTCATTTTTAATCACCAGATCCATAATAATGCGGTTATCCGGGGTAATCTGCGGGGTGACTTCCAATGAAAGCTCGGCTTCTTTGAATTCGGTATCCAGGTTGTCGTTGCCATCCACACTCTGAAAGGCACGCTCTTCACCCTGGCTAATTTTGGCGGTACGTTGATTGGCGGTAATAATTCTGGGCTGAGAAATAGTCTGGCTTTTCCCTTCGCTTTCCAGTGCGCGCAGCTCCAAATCCAACAGGATATCACCAGATAAGTAGCCAAAGCTAAAACCGGTGCCCGGCCCAGTGGCAGCACCTAAATCCACAGCCAGGCCGCCCTGTGCCCGGTTGATGCCATCGGGGTTGATATCGCGTCGGCTGAAGGTGCCATCTTCCGCCTCCTGAAAACCGCGGGTACTCGACATACCCCAGTTAACTCCCAGTTCACGGGAAGCAGTGTCCCTTGCAATGACAATGCGTGCCTCAATCTGTACCTGCCGAACAGCCACATCCAGGCGGTCAATGGTGCGGGCGATATCGCGCACTTGATCAGCGGTATCTTGCACCAGCAGCGTATTGGTGCGGTTATCAATGCTGACGCGCCCCCGCTCGGTGAGCAAACCAAAGCCGTCATCGCCACCTCCGCGTAGCAACTGAGCTAAATCTTTGGCCCGCGCATACTTGATCTCGATAAACTCGGTGACCAACGGCGAGAGCGTTTCACGCTGATTGCGCGCCTCTAGCTCTTGGCGTTCCAAATCGGCCAATTCACTAGCGGGCGCTACCACGATCACATTGCCCTGCTCACGGCTCGATAGCCTCTTACTTTGCAGAATCAGTTCGAGCGCCTGATCCCAGGGCACATCATTTAAATTGAGCGTTACACGCCCCGATACGCTATCGCTGGCGACTAAATTTAGCCCGGTAAATTCGGCCAGTTTCGCTAGCACCGAGCGTACTTCTATATCCTGAAAATTAAGACTCAACCGTTCGCCGGTGAAGCGTTCACCTGTCGTCTGGGAGGGTTGCGCCTTCTGACTGGCGGGCTGGACTTCCACAGTCAGCGTGCGGCCATTTTGCGTGGAGATCATCGCATAAGCACCCTGCGTGGCGATCGCTAACTGGGTGGCGTCCTGGCTGGTGCGGGGCGTAATCCGTGTTATGGGAGTGGCGAAATCGGTGACATCGTAGATTTGGTTAAGCGAGTCTGGAATCGCCACATCGCGCAGATCCACCATCACTTGATCGGGGCCACCTTCCCGCACGTTCGCCTCGACGCCTTCGCGATCAAAGGTGACTATCAACCGTCCGGCACCATCTGCACCGCGACGAAAGTCAATATTCTCAACCTGCGGCCCTTCATCGGTTTCAAGCCCCGCTGAGGCGATGCTGGGCGAAGGGCTAGGCAAGCGGCTGGCACCTGAAGCAAAGGTAATGCGTAGGCGATCATCCATTACCCGTGATGTGAACGCCTGCGACTCGCTCAGATTGATCACCAAACGCGTGCGGCCATTGCCCTCCAGCGCGGTAATCTGTTCGATACCGTTACGATTAACGTTGATGCGCCGATCAGTGAGACCACTTTGGGTTGCTGCCAAATCCAGCGTCACTCGGGGAGGAGAGTCTAAGCGGTAGCTGCGTAGTTCAGGCATATCACCGGTAAAACGCAGGTCAAGATGGGTTCCACCGTTCTTAGCGGGTTGAACCTCAATACCGGTCAGCACCGAGGCAGCTGCCAATGAGGGCAACAGTAAGCATAGTGCGGCCATGGCCATGTAGAGAGTGATTCGCCAAGCTGTAACTGCCATGAGCTGTATCCGCTTACTCGCTGTTTTCGTTGATGACTAGTGACACTTGCCGCTCCTGCCACCCTTCAGGCTGAGTGAACACCCGTTCGGTAACGCGTATTTCTTGGGCGTTGATCTGGGCGATACGCCCATAGTCGGTGCCCATATAGTTACCCTCTTTGACGCTGGTCACGTTGCCATCCGGCGATGCAATCAACGCCACTTGTCGCTCTCCCATACGCATAGTACCGACCAATCGCAGCTCTTGCAGTGAGAAGCGCTCCAGCGGCTCTGGCGCGCGCTGCCGGTCGGGAGCGAGCGCAACTTCGCCTCGATCAGCGCTATCCTGAGCAATCTCGTCGGGAGGCAAAAAAGGGCTACGCCCGTCGCTATACAAGTAGGATAAATCTTGGTTTTCGGGCAGCGCGACAGCCATAACTGGCGGTTGCCCGCCAGGGGTCTGACGAATATCGGCCAGCGTGCCTTCAAGCTGAGCCAAGTCGGCGTCTGCACAGCCGGTGAGCACCACCGCGGAGACCGTCAAGGTGACGGCCGAGGTTGCCCTTCTTGTCCTTCTTGTTGCTACAAAAAGCAGTTGTTCAGCTCTCATGGCGCCTGCGCCCCCTCTGTGGAGGTTTGGTCGCTCTCCTCCACATAGCGGTAGGTGCGGGCCAAAAGCGAAAGACGCAGCGCTTCGCCGCGGCCATCGGCGGGTTCCAGGTTAAAATCGTGCTGGGTCACCATGCGGGGTAGCGAGGCGATATCGGCACTAAAGCGCGCTAACTGGTGATAGCCGCCACGCACCTGTATATCCAGCGGCTGCTCGACATAATGGGCCTGGGCTTGCGCTGTGCGCAGCCGAATCGTTTCAATGGTCAGGCGGTTATCGGCGGCGGCATCGCTAATGCTATCCAGCAGCGAGGGGATTTCTGCATCGGTAGGGAGCATGGTACGCAAGCGCCCCACCTGCCCTTCCAGAGTCGCCAACTGATCGCGCATTTCCGGCAGGAAGGCCGCTTGCGAGGCTTTGCTGCGGTATTCGCTCAGCAGCCTGGCTTCTTGGCGCTGGGCGACCATCAAGGCCTCGCGCTGTTCACTCACCACTAGCCACAGCATGACGCTCAATGCTGCCAGCAGCGCCAAGCAGCAGCACAGCACTTTTAATAGCCACGGCCAGCCGCCGGCCTCTTTAACGTCTAGATCCCGCCAGTCGACATCCCACAGGTGCTGCCACTCAATAGCCCACTGCTCGCGGTTAAGCGTCATGGAAGCGCCTCCTCAACGCCTTGCGGCAGCGCTGCGGTGGTCTGTTCCACATCAAAACGAAATACTCGGCCTGAGCCGTTTTGCTCACTCTCTACCGCCAATAGCGAGGGCACAGCCAACCCCGGTAGAGCGGCAATGCGGCGCAGTTGCTCGGAAACCTGGCGATCACTGCCTGCCACCGCAGTAACACTGACGTTATTCCCGCTCTTCGATAAGCGTTGATAAATGACGCCATTGGCCACGCTCTCTGCCACATCATTAAACAGCTGCACAGCATCCGTTCGCTCGGTCTGCAGCGCCTGAAACACCGCGATCTGCTCGCCTAAACGCTCGGCTTCGCTGGAGTAGCGTGAGACGCTCTCGATATCGGCATTAAGACGCTCAATATGGTTACTAATGTAAGCATTACGTTGCTGCTGGGCTGCCAGCTTGAGCTGGTAAAAATGCGCGACCAGCAGGCCCAGTACTACACCCACCACCAGCATGCCCGCCACCACGACGTAGAATTTGCGGGTTCGCCGTTCACGCTGCGCTTCCCGCCAGGGCAGAAGATTAATCGTCATGCTCATTGGTTAACTCTCATTGACCATGTCTCATTGACTTACCCTCATGGCCAAGCCACCCGCGGTAAGCATCGCTGGGGCATCGCTAGTCAACGCCTGAAGGTTCAAGCGCTTGTTCATCCGCATGTTCTGGAAGGGATTGGCAATGGTCACCGACATACCGCTATCTTCAGCAATGCGCTCGGCAAGCCCTGGAATCACACTCGAACCGCCCGCTAATACGATGTGTTGCACTTCTTGCTGACGCCCGGCGGTGTAATAGAGCTGCAGGGAACGCCCCACCTGCTGCACCACGGTTTCCAAAAAAGGGTTGAGAACACGCTCATGGTAATCATCGGGTAGCCCGCCGCGCTCTTTGGCGAAACCCGCTTCCTCCATGCTTAAATCGTAGCGGTCGCGAATCGCATCGGTGAGCTGACGGCCGCCAAACAGCGTATCGCGGGTATAAACGATATGCCCGCCGCGGACGACGTGGAAAGCATTCATATTGGCACCAATGTCCACCAGACCAAAGCAGGCGGTAGGGTCATTCTCCACCTTAAGCTGGCGCCGCAGCTCGGCAAGTGAACGCTCCATGGCGAAGGTCTCCACGTCCACTGCCGCAAGCTTTAAACCTGCCTGTTCTAGCGTGTCGGTGAGCTGCGTCACATCCTGCTGCCGACAGGCGACCAACACTACCTGCTGGTGCTCATCGTCAAAGGGCGCAGGGCCAAGGCACTCAAAATCAAATGCCACTTCATTGAACGGAAATGGAATATGGCGGTCGGATTCGGCCACGATGCGCTCTTCGATCTCCTCATCGCTTAGCCCGATAGGGAAGCTCAGCGTTTTGGTAATCGCGGCGCTAGCGGGAACAGCCACTGCAGCTTTACGGGTAGAGGGTTTAGCGTGTTCTAGTGCACGACTAAGCACACTGGCAACGCCATCGATATCGCGAATTCGACGCTCCACAACCGCCCCTTCGCGAAGTGGTCGCACGGCATAGCTTTCTACCTGGTAATGATCGTGGCATTGTTTTAGCTCAAGCAGCTTGACGGTCGCCGAGGTAATATCGACGCCAATCAACCCTTTACCAGGTTTTAGAAAGCGCATATTGGGTCTGGCTCCACCTGCTTGTCGCCCGTTTTCACATGTGATTTGAGGTTACATGATTTTTAGTTCCGTCACACGCGAACCCACTTAGCGCATATCAACACTGGTGGCCGCCGCTTCAGGTTCCTATAATGGCTGCCAATTGCATGATACGGCCGTTTAGATGCCGATCTTTTCATTCTTCCCAGGGTGCTCTTCGTACATGACGTTTCTTCGAACCCTTATTGTGTCGCTGTTTTTTCTCATCGTCTCGTTGGTGGGCGCCACCGCCTTAGCCGTGGTGGGGGCCGCCATTTACTTTGCCCCAGGGCTGCCCGACGTTCGCCAACTGCAGGACTTCGAACTGCACACACCGCTACGTATTTTCACCCAAGACGGTAAATTGATTGGCGAGTTCGGCGAAGAGCGCCGCATGGCGATCAATTTTGATGAAATTCCGCAGGATATGATCAATGCCTTGATCGCCGCCGAAGATGCCAGCTATTTTGACCACGCCGGTGTCGACCCGCGAGGCCTGGCGCGGGCGGTGGTTCAACTTGCGATGAGTGGCGATATCCAATCGGGCGGCTCGACGATCACCATGCAGGTCGCGCGTAACTATATGCTGACACTCGATCAGACGTTTACGCGTAAAATTCGTGAAATCCTGCTGGCACTACAAATGGAGCAGATACTCGATAAAGAGGAAATCTTCGAACTTTACGTGAACAAGATTTTCCTGGGCAATCGCGCCTACGGTATCGCTGCCGCCGCCGAAACCTATTACGACAAGCCCCTCGCCGAGCTTAGCCTAGCGCAAACGGCCATGATTGCGGGGCTGCCCAAGGCACCTTCTGCCTTTAACCCGCTGGCTAACTCCGAGCGTTCGCTGATTCGTCGCAACTGGATTCTGTTCCGTATGCGCGAACTCGGCTACATCGATGATGCCACCTATCAGACAGCGGTTCAGGATCCTGTAACGGCCCGCCGCCACTATACCCAAGCTGAAGTCGATGCCGCCTATGTCTCCGAAATGGCACGTCAGTATGCCGTGGAACGCTTTGGCGATGACGCTTACACCGGTGGCTATCGTATTTACACTACGATTGATAGCGAGCTGCAGCCCTTTGCCCGCCAAGCGCTGGCCAACGGCCTGACGGCCTATGACCTTCGCCATGGCTGGCGCGGGCCGGAGCAGCGTGAGATTGCGGCAAGCCTTGTCGAGGCCCAGGAGCAAACCGCGACCCAAGGCCTGGAGGAGGAGCTTTCTGAGTCTCCCGAAATTCGCCAAACCGCACGCCAAGCCGCCCAGCGCAGCCAAACGGAAGTCGAAGGGATCGAGGGCGACGTCAGCAACTGGGTTCAGGTGCTTGAGCGCACGCCCAATTATGGCCTGCTTCAACCCGCCATCGTGGTAGAAAGTAGCGGCCGCGAAATGCAGGTGCTAACTCGCAACGATGGTCTACAGACGATCGGCTGGGAAGGTTTGAACTGGGCACGCCCTTACCTGAGCCCGCGGAGCCGCGGAGCTGCACCCAGCTCGGCTGAGGAGATTGCCGTACGGGGTGATATGGTGCGCGTCATTGAGAATGAAGACGGTTCGCTACGCCTCTCTCAACAGCCGGATACCGAAGGCTCGCTGGTCGCTCAAGACCCTCAAACGGGTGCTATCCTGGCACTCCAGGGCGGTTTCGACTTTAACGCCAGCAAGTTCAATCGTGCTGTACAGGCACGACGCCAGTCAGGCTCTATCTTCAAGCCGTTTATTTACTTAGCGGCCCTTGAGGATGGAGAGATGAACGCCGCCAGCGTCGTTAATGATTCGCCCGTGGTGCTTGACGATGGCAGTAACTCATTGTGGCGGCCGGTCAACTCCAGCCGTGACTTCCAAGGCCCTATGCGCTTACGTCCAGCCCTTGCCCGTTCGCGCAACCTGGTCACTATTCGCGTTCTACAAACCATGGGGCTGGATTACACGATTAACTTTTTGGAGGGCTTCGGCTTCTCTCCCGCCCAGCTCCCTCGTGGCTTATCATTAGCGCTAGGCAGCGCGAGCTTAACGCCGATGGAAATGACCAACGCTTACGCGGTGCTCGCCAACGGTGGTTTCCAGGTGTCGCCCTGGTTTATTGAGCGGGTTACCCGTGACGACGACAATGAGCTGATTGATGAAGCCACGCCGCAGGTTGCCTGCCCCAGCTGTGCCGAAGACCAGGAGACGGTGGAAATTGATGGCCGCGAATACCCGATCGCCAAACGGGTAGCCGACCCAGCCGCTGTCTACATTCTACGCGATATGCTACGTGACGTTATCACCTCGGGCACTGGCCGCGGCGCACTGAGCCTTAACCGTGAGGATATCGTCGGCAAGACTGGTACCACCAACAGCCAGCGTGACGCCTGGTTTGCGGGCTTTAACAGCGATCTAGTCACTACGGTATGGGTCGGTAAGGACAGCAACGAGACCATTTCTGAGTATGGTTCTCAGGCCGCGCTACCCATTTGGGTAGAGTTTATGGGGGATGCCCTGGAAGGTACGCCGAACGCCGTGCCCGAGCGCCCCGCGACGATTGTCACTGCGCGCGTAGACCCAACGACAGGCCAACGTTTATCTGACGGCCAGTCTGGAGGTATCACTGAACTGTTCCATCAGGATCACTTGCCGGATTACCAGCAGCGCCGTATCAGCCGCGAGCTGGAAGAAGCCAGTGGTTCTGAGGGTTCAGGCACCGCTGAGTCGATCTTCTAACTCGATCTTCTAAACCAGCCAATCCTGTAGTACACCAAACAAAAGGCCTGGAGATTATCTCTCCGGGCCTTTTCTGTTACTGGCTACCTTTGGGTTTGTATATAGGGTCGCCTAACGTTTAACCAGCAGGTGCTTCGCGCTTACTGGCCAACCAGTTAGCGCCAATGGCGACGATCATGACCGCGACACCAGCAATTTCGGTCATCAGATTGGGATAGAACACCCCAAAGATCGCGGCGGTAATCGCGATGCGCGGTAGCCACGACATTTTGGTAAACAGATAGCCTTCCAGCGCCGCGGCAAAGGCACCTAATGCCAGAATGGCAATCACTCCATTCCAGATGACCACCGGCACCGGGCCACCAATGATAATCTCAGGGTTGAAGACCATAAACAGTGGGATCAGGTAGAGCCCTTTGGCAAACTTCCACGCCTGGAAGCTGGTTTCCATCGGCTTACTGCCCGCAATCGCCGCCCCGGCAAAGCCTGCCAAGGCGATGGGAGGCGTCACGTTGGAATCCTGGGAGTACCAGAACACGACCAGGTGGGCGACCAGCAGCGGCACACCAAACTCGGCTGTCAATGCAGGCCCAACGAGCACGATGAGCACGATATAGCTGGCGGTAACGGGTAGCCCCATCCCCAGCACCAAGCTTGCCAACAGCACCATTACCAGCGCCAATACCAGGTTGCCGCCGGAGAAAGCCAGCATCATGGAGGAGAATTTCAGTCCCAAGCCGGTTAAACCCACTACCCCAACGATAATCCCGGCGACTGCACAGGCCATGGAAACCGCTACCGCATTGCGAGCACCTAGTTCCAAGCCCTCGATCAGCTTGGCAAAGCCTGTACGTACCACGTCTTTAACGGCCGTTGCGGTCACTGGCTGGCCCTGCCTGGGCGCCACAAAGAAGAACCACAGCACATAGCGCAATACCGCTACCGCCAAAATGGTGATCACTGCGTAGTAGCCTACCCGCATGGGCGACATACTCATCGCCAGCAGCCAGACCAGCACCGCCAACGGCAGCAGGAAGTGCCAGCCATCCTTCATGACCTGGCGCATCTGCGGCAGTTCATCCTTGGGTAGCCCCTGCATGCCCTGCTTGAGAGCGATGATATGCACAAACAGGTACACCGTCGCGAAATACATGATCGCTGGCAGGATACTGACCTTGACGATGTCCAGGTACGGCGTATTGGTGTACTCAGCAATCAGGAACGCCCCAGCCCCCATCAACGGCGGCATGATTTGCCCGCCGGTCGAGGCCGCCGCTTCGATACCACCTGCCTGCTTGGCTTTGTAGCCCAGCCGCTTCATCAATGGAATGGTAAAAGCGCCGGTGGTGACCACGTTGGCAATCGCGCTGCCAGAAATCGAGCCCATGCCCGCCGACGCCAATACCGCCGCCTTGGCTGGCCCGCCACGCTGGCGGCCGGTCGCCGCATAGGCCATATCGATAAAGAATTTACCCGCCCCGGTGCACTCCAAAAAAGCACCAAAGAGGACAAAAATAAAGATATAGGTCGCCGCAACGCCTAGCGGCAGGCCGAAAATACCCTCTTGCCCCAAGTAGAGTTGACCGGCAACTCGATCAATGGTGTATCCGCGGTGCTCAAGAATGCCCGGCATCCACTCGCCAAGCCACGGCAGCTCGCCCCGCGGCCCCGCAAAGGCATACACAATCGCCAAGAGGCCAATCACGGTCATACCAAAACCTACCGCGCGACGGCTGGCTTCCAGTACCGTCACCGTAGCAATACAGGCAACCAGAATATCGGTACTGTTCCAAAAACCCGCACGGCTAAAAATCTCATCCAGGTTGAGTACCAAGTAACCACCGGTGAGAATCGCCCCGGCAAAAAACACTAGATCAAGCCCCCAGCCCAATACACCACGTTTGCGAGTGGGCCCAAAGGCTGGAAACATTAGAAATGCCAGCACCATAATCAGTGCCAGGTGAATACTGCGCTGATAAAAAAGCCCTAAGGGCTGAATACCGGCAGAGTAGAGCTGAAACAGGGAAAGACCCACCGCCACAATGGTGATCGACCACAGCACCATGCGGGGTTGAATCACATTACCGCCGGGCACCACGCTCGACGGTTGATTGGATTCGCTCATGAAGTCCTCGGAAGCGTTAACTAATGTCGTTTTTATTCACGCGGGGATGCGTGAGGGTCTATCAACTGAATGGTCACGCGTTGTCCAGCGGCGTGCTCACTGAGGCTCACTGGCGCATGCTCACCGCCAGGCCACACCACACGATGATTAACAGCCGGTGAACCTACCCTCAACACATAACGGTTATTGGCTACAGGCTCGTTAATGGCATTAATCCAGTAACCGCCCTCACCGTCTGATACCTGCTCGCCGCGGCCAAAAATATGCCCAAGCCCTGCGGCGAAATCGGGTTGATGGCTACGCTCTAATTGCATGACGCCCGCTACATTACGATAGCAGTCCAGCACCGTGAAATGTTCAACGGAGTGCTGCCACTTAATACACCAGCGACCGTCAGCCGGCACCGCTTCATCCACTAGCGTGTCGCCTTGTTCGGTCACCACGGCTAGGCGCATAAACGCCGACGCCGAAGCGGGGGAAGCCCCCACTTCGGCGAATGGACAACATGCAATCAGTAGCGCCATCAGTCGTCGCTGCCACTGCATGGCAATGTCCTTATGGCAATCTGATTATGAAAATATCATTACACGATTAAGGACGCAGACGATCCGGGATTTCAGCACCGACTTCTTCGAAATAGCGCAGTGCGCCCGGGTGCAGCGGCACGGGGGTCGACTCCATAGTGAACTCAACGGTGGTGTCGTTAGCCGCCGGGTGAACCGCAATCAGCTCATCGGTGTTTTCAAACAGCAGTTGGGTGAGTTGATAAGCCAGCTCTTCGTCCATATCGGCATTAACGACCAGCACGTTGGGGATACCGATGGTCTGAACGGCTTCGTCCATACCGTCGTACATACCCGCAGCAAGCTGGTAGGGGGCAAATACCGCTTCTTCTTCCTGGGCATTGGCTACCTCTTCATCAGACAAGCCAATCAGGCGAATATCGCGGGTGGCTGCCAGGTTGAGAATCGAGCTGGTGGGTGGCCCAACGCTCCAGAAGCCGGCGTCGATATCACCGTCGCGAATGGCATCAGCGGTTTCGTTGAAGTTAAGGCGCTGGGGAGTGAAGTCTTCATAGCTAATGCCATTGGCTTCAAGCAATGCACGGGCGTTCAGCTCGGTGCCGCTACCCGGTGCACCGACGGAAACGCGCTTACCCGCTAGATCAGCAATCGATTCGATATCCGACTCGGCCAGGGTCACCAGCTGTACCGCGTTGGGATAAACCGACGCCAGTGCGCGAGTATTTTCAATCTGGCGACCTTCAAAATCATCCGTGCCGGTATAGGCTTGATAGACCGTATCGGCCAGAGCCAGGGCGAGATCCGCGTCACCGCGCATAATCAGGCCCATATTTTCAACCGAGGCACCGGTCACTTCAGCAGTCGCCTGAGCGCCTTCGATATGGTTGTTGATCATTTCGGCAAAACCACCGCCGATAGGGTAGTAAACGCCACCAGTACCGCCAGTCGCGATTGAGAGTTGTTGAGCGCTTGCTGGAAGTGCAACCGCGAGCATAGAAGCGGCAGCGGCTGTGGCGTATAGAGAGCGTAGAGTTTTCATGAGCATTTCCTCCGTCCTGCTTGGACTTATAGGTATGGTTGACGATAAAAAGGAGGTGTTGAAGCCCCAGCTTCTGGCTGCCGTCACGACGAACCGGAAGCGGTGGAGGTGAAGTTAGCACGGCTTATGCGTTGGATGCTAATAGGGCGTTATCAGCGCAGCAGTGCCTTTACCTCATACAGCCATGAGTGCCTCAGAAGGTGTAACCGCCCAGCAGCTGGATCGAATAGCCAGCTATTAAAATCCTGAAATCCCGCATAAATGTCTTATTTTATGCCGAATTGTTATTATTTATTGATAATGGCCGTCAATTTCGCCCACCCCACCGTTATTATTGATTCAGGATAGGAGCCACACTGCTATGGAGCCCGGTTTTAAAGAGGACAATAGTCGGGATAAAGGCGCGCCGCGGCAGAACCTCGCCATTAGTGCTTACCGCCAACTCAAGCACGACATTATTCGTGGCCGCTATGCGCCTGAGCAGAAGCTGCTGATGAGCAGGCTCAAAGAGCAGTACGGCGCCAGCACCGGGCCGCTACGGGAAGCGCTATCGCAGTTAGTCTCTGACCGCCTTGTGGTCGCGATAAGCCAGCGCGGCTACCGGGTAGCACCTATGTCGCTGGCCGAACTCAACGATATTTACGACGCCCGGGCTCAGCTTGAAGGGCTGATCCTGCGCTTGGCTATAGAGCGCGGCGACGACGATTGGGAAGCCACGGTGCTGGCTACCGCACATCGGCTGGCCAAGGTCACCGACATCAACACCCCCAACGACCTGCTCGACATCTGGGATCAGCGCCACAAAGCCTTCCATACCGCCATTGCCAGCGGCTGCAACTCCCCTCACCTACTGCAAATGCGCAACACCCTGTTTGACCAGGTAGAGCGCTACCGCCACCTGTGGTTGCAGGAAACCGTGATGTCGTCCCAGGCGCTGGAGCTTAAGCGCCAGGAGCACGCTGCGCTGGTCGATGTCATTCTGGCGCGCGATACAGCCGAAGCCGACACCCTGATGCGCGATCACCTGATGACCCCCGTACCGATCATTACCCGCGTCCTTCAAGAGCGCGGCATCGGCTGAGCTTTTCGCTTCGGCTCTTCGTCCCAGACCAAAGTTCTACGTTTTAAAAAAATGTAGATATTTTAAAAAAACGGCGATACATTGGCTGCAAGCTATTTTGCATCTATTCCTTCCCACTATCCGAGGAATCTACGCCATGACGCATTTCAACTGGGACGACCCGCTACTTCTGGAACAACAGCTCACCGATGAAGAGCGCCAGATCCGCGATGCGGCCTACGACTACTGCCAGGAAAACCTTCAGCCCCGCGTGCTAACCGCCTTCCGTGAAGAGCGCTTTGACCGCGAGATCATGACCGAAATGGGTGAGCTTGGCCTGCTGGGCGCCACCGTTTCCCCCGAGTACGGCGGCGCAGGCGTTAACCACGTAGCCTACGGTTTGATTGCCCGCGAAGTGGAGCGCGTAGACTCCGGCTACCGTTCGGCCATGAGTGTGCAGTCATCGTTGGTAATGTACCCCATCGAGACCTATGGCTCTGAAGCGCAGAAGCACAAGTACCTGCCTAAGCTTGCCAGCGGTGAAATGATTGGCTGTTTTGGCTTGACCGAACCCGACCACGGCTCTGATCCGGGTGGAATGATTACCCGCGCGGAAAAAGTCGACGGCGGCTACCGCCTGACTGGCGCAAAAATGTGGATCACCAATAGCCCAATTGCCGATATCGCGGTGGTATGGGCGAAATCAGCGGCTCACGACAATCAGATTAAAGGCTTTATTGTCGAGCGCGGCACCGAAGGTTTCACCACGCCCAAAATCGAAGGCAAAGTCTCTTTGCGCGCATCGATTACCGGTGAGATCGTGCTGGATAACGCCTTTGTTCCCGAAGAGAACCTGCTGCCAAACGTCAGTGGCCTGAAAGGCCCCTTCGGCTGCCTCAACAAAGCCCGCTACGGCATCGCCTGGGGTGTGATGGGCACGGCAGAGTTCTGCTGGCACGCAGCGCGCCAATATACCCTCGACCGCAAGCAGTTTGGCCGCCCGCTGGCCGCCAACCAACTGATCCAGAAAAAGCTCGCCGATATGCAGACCGAGATCACCCTTGGCTTGCAGGCAGCCCTGCAGGTGGGCCGGCTAATGGATAGCGGCAACTGGGCACCGGAAATGGTCTCGCTGATCAAGCGCAACAACTGCGGCAAAGCGCTGGATATCGCCCGCCAGTCTCGCGATATGCACGGCGGTAACGGCGTCTCCGACGAATACGGTGTTATTCGCCATATGGTCAATCTGGAGTCGGTAAACACCTACGAAGGCACCCACGATGTACACGCTCTGATTCTGGGTCGCGCCCAGACAGGCATTCAGTCGTTCTTTTAATCACCGCACCTTGATCACTTGTCACTTATTAACGGAGCCTCTATGAACGAGCCAACCAAACCACTGGCCGGTATAAAAGTACTCGATATTTCCCGCGTACTGGCCGGGCCTTGGTGCGGACAAATGCTCGCGGATATGGGGGCAGATGTGATTAAGGTAGAGCGCCCCGGTAGCGGCGATGACACCCGCCACTGGGGCCCTCCTTGGCTGGCGGGCAGCGAAGAGTCGGCGTACTACCTGTGCGCTAACCGAGGTAAACGCTCGCTGACCGTCGATATGGCCAAGCCCGAAGGCCAGGCAGTGATCAAGCAGCTAGTCGCTAACTCTGACGTGCTGATAGAGAACTTTAAAGTTGGCGGCCTGAAACGCTACGGGCTGGATTACGCCAGCTTAAAGGCGCTCAACCCTAGGTTGATCTACTGTTCGATTACCGGTTTCGGCCAGGAGAGCCCTTACGCTCACCGCGCCGGTTATGACTTTATGATCCAAGCCATGGGCGGGATCATGAGCCTAACTGGCAAGCCCGACAGTGAACCCGGCGGTGGCCCGGTAAAAAGTGGCGTCGCCTTTACCGATATATTCACCGGGTTATATGCCGCTAATGCAATTTTAGCGGCGCTTTATCAGCGCCGTGATAGCAGCGAGGGTTGCCATATCGATATGGCATTAATGGATGTGCAGGTAGGCGTACTCGCCAATCAGGCACTCAATTACCTCACCTCCGGCAATGTGCCCCAGCGATTGGGTAACGCTCACCCCAACATCGTGCCTTATCAGGCGTTTGCCACCCAGGATGGCCATATGATTATGGCTGTCGGCAACGACGAGCAGTTCAAGCGTTTTTGCGCGGTGCTTTCGCTACCGGCTTTGGCGGAAGATCCACGCTTTGCCACCAATGGCGCCAGGGTAAACAATCGTGCTCTGCTCGTTCCGCAGCTGGAAGCGGCGTTGGCCCAGCGCAGCACTGATGAATGGCTAGCCGCTTTTGAAGCCGTAGGCGTTCCCTGCGGGCCGATCAATACGCTGGATCGGGTGTTCGACGACCCCCATGTGAAAGCCCGCGGACTTAAGCAGACCCTGCCCCACGACCAAGCAGGTCAGGTGGATCTGGTCGCTAACCCTATCCGTTTTAACGGTGCCCAAATGAGCGCCACTACGGCGCCGCCTCACTTAGGCCAACATACGGAAAGCGTGCTGGAAGAACTTGGTATTAGCTTGGAGCAGCGCACTGCGCTTCGCGCAGCAGGCATCATTTAATAGCACTAATGGTTTATGCACTCGATTTATGCACTTCCCTCTTATAGGCGCCTACTTGGCGCCTTTTTTTTTAAGCCAAAAGAACAGACCAATATTGCAAGCCAAGAAGCAGGCACCTGGCTAATGCTTCGCAACCCATGGTTGTACAAAAGCTATACAAAACGTATATTAAGACCTAAAGTTAAGAGCGTTGAATGCTTCAACATAGGCTATAGGCATTAATCTATCTAATGTTATGGCATTAACAGCGCCATCCAACACCCATCCCTCAGGAGCAGCTATGAGCCAGTGCGCACGCGTCAATGGCAGTTGCAAACGCTGTGAAGGCGACTTGCCCTTTGAGTTCACCATGGCCTTTCAGCCAATCGTGGATCTATCGCTGGCCCAAATCGTCACCTATGAAGCACTGGTTCGTGGGCCGTGCGGTGAATCCGCTTGGAGCGTCATTTCGCAAGTGACTGATGAGCTCCTCTACCGTTTTGATCAGGCCTGCCGGGTAAAAGCAATCGAAATGGCCAGCGCACTGGATATGCAAACCGACCTTTCGATCAACTTTCTGCCTAACGCCGTTTATGAGCCCGAAGCCTGCATCCAGGCAACGTTAGCGGTATCAAAACGGGTGGGTTGGCCTACCCATCGGCTTATTTTTGAAATCACCGAAACCGAGCGCGTCCGCGACCGGCAACACCTGTGCAATATTATTAATGCCTACCGCTCCATGGGCTTTAAAACGGCGCTTGACGACTTTGGCAATGGTTACGCCAACCTTGACCTGCTCACTGACTTAACCCCCGATAAACTTAAAATCGATCGTGAGCTGGTGATGAACTGCGATAAGGATCTTCGCCGCCAAGCACTGTTAAACGCGATCATCCTGCTCGCCCAAGAGCTCGATATGACTCTTATCGCCGAAGGTGTCGAGACTCGTGCCGAAGCCTTATGGCTCGCCCGCGCGGGAATTGTTCATCAGCAGGGTTTCTACTACGCAAAACCGGCGATTAACACTTTGTGCACCAATATTGTTCCGCTATTAGTGGGGTTAAAAAATGAAGTAGATAGCAGCTCAGGAGCGGTGTATGAAAGAGATTAGTCTCGACAGACTCTACCAGTTATTTAACCGCTCAAAGCGCAATACCGAAAACGTTATCAAAGCGGCACCGATTGGAATCTGTATTACAACCCCTTCGGGTCACTTTGAAATGGTCAATCCAGCTTACTGTGAATTTTATGGCTACCGGCAGGAAGAGCTTTTAGGCCAGCACCTTACCCACGTAGTGCCCGAAGAGAACCATGCGATTTTATCAGCGCTGCATACTGAGTTTATGCAGGGCAACGAGGATCAAGAGCTGCGCCAAGAGTGGGATGTGGTTCTCAAAAACGGCGGAAGACGCACCATCATCGCCGAAGCTGCGCGTATTGAGGCTGACGACGGCGAACCGCGTAAAGTCACTTTCATAATCGACATTACCCAGCGCAAACAGCTAGAAGAGCGGCTCAAGCAGGCTAATGAGCGCTTGGATCATATGGCTCACCACGATGAGCTAACGGAGCTGCTCAACCGTCGTGCCGGTTTGCAGCGCCTGGATGAAGAGATCAAGCGCTGCGAGCGGTATGGAACACCTTTCAGCATCGCGATCTATGACCTGGATGACTTCAAAGCGATCAACGATACCTATGGGCACAGCGCGGGCGATAGCGTTTTACAACAGATCACCTCCTTAGTGAGTGCTGTACTGCGCGATACCGATTTGCACATACGATTGGGCGGTGAAGAGTTTTTAATCATTATGCCAGGCGTAAATTCTGAAGAAGCCTACCAAGGCATGGAACGCATTCGTGAAAGCGTCGCGCAACAAACGTTTACTAAGCACCAATTAACGATGACGCTCTCATCGGGGATTGCCAGCTACGTTGAAGCCTCGGGCAAACGGCTACTTGATCGTGCTGATAAAGCTATGTATCAAGCTAAACAGACGGGGCGCAACCGTGTTGTCATTGCCTCGTCATCCATGTAGGCAACGCTTTTAAACTTCACAATCAGGCCCCTATCAGGCACCCCTATTAAGCACTATGCTAAAAGATCAATCCTCATCAATTAGGAAGTAAGCCATGAGCAGCAATGCCGAACTAAACGAGCTAAAACATAAATACGTCGCTGCTGGCGCTGCAAGCCCCGCAACGGCGTTCGCCGACCACGCTGAAAACGCTGAAATCTGGGACGCGGACGGCAACCGCTTTATCGACTTCGCAGGCGGCATTGGCGTACTCAACGTAGGTCACCGTCACCCCAAAGTGGTCGCAGCGGTAAAAGCCCAGCTCGATAAGCTGATGCATACCTGCCAAACGGTCATGCCTTATGAAGGCTACGTGAAAGTCGCGGAAAAACTCAGCCACATCGTGCCCGTTCGTGGCCATGCCAAAGTCATGCTGGCCAACTCGGGTGCGGAAGCGCTGGAAAATGCGGTCAAGATCGCCCGCGCCGCCACTGGCCGTTCTAACGTTATCTGCTTCGATGGCGGCTACCACGGCCGTACCTTCTTCACCATGGCCATGAACGGCAAGGTGGCGCCTTACCAGAGCGACTTCGGCCCCATGCCGGGCACCGTTTTCCGTGCGCCCTACCCGGTGCCTTACCACGGCGTTAGCGAAGACGAAGCCATTCGCGGCCTGAAAATGACGCTGAAAACCGATGCCAACCCCAAAGATACCGCGGCCATCGTGCTCGAACCGGTGCTTGGCGAAGGCGGTTTCTACCCGGCCTCTACCAGCTTCCTGACCAAGGTTCGCGAAATCTGCGATGAGCACGGCATGCTGATGATAGTCGATGAAGTGCAGTCAGGCTTTGGCCGTACCGGCAAAATGTTTGCCATTGAGCATAGCGGCGTTGAGCCGGACATTATGACCATGGCCAAGAGTATGGCCGACGGTATGCCGATTTCCGCCATCGTAGGCACCGACAAAGTGATGGACGCTTCAGGCCCTAACTCGCTGGGCGGCACCTACACCGGCAGCCCCACTGCCTGTGCGGCGGCGCTAGCGGTCATGGAAGTGTTTGAAGAAGAGAACATTCTGGAGAAGAGCCAGGCCCTGGGCGACAAGCTGGCCAAGCGCTTCAACGTGTGGGCAGATAAGTTTGATTGCATCGACCACGTGCGCAACATGGGCGCGATGGCTGCCTTTGAACTGGTGTCGAACAAAGCCGACCATACGCCTAACCCAGAACTAGCGGCCGCGCTATGCAAGAAAGCCCGCGAAGAGGGTTTGATCCTTCTTTCCTGCGGCATGTACGGCAACACCATCCGCTTCCTGATGCCCGTCACCATTCAAGATGACGTGCTCAATGAAGGCCTGGATATTATTGAGTCCTGCCTGGATTCGCTGGTGTAATTAAGCGTTAGTCAGCAAGAACCAAACCGCCGCCCAAATTTGGGGCGGCGGTTTTACTTGTGTGGATACCTAACCTGCTTATTCCGCCATAAAGCGAGGCAGCCACAAGGCAATATCCGGCCATAAGCTGATGATCAAGGCCGCCACGCACATCAGCAGGAAGAAAGGTAGCGCTGCCAGGGCCACCCGGCTGATGCTTTCCCCTGTCAGGCTTTGCAGCACAAACAGGTTGAATCCGACCGGCGGCGTTATCTGGCCAAGCTCGATCATGATGATCAGGAAGATGCCAAACCAGATGGGATCGAACCCCGCCAGCAGTACGATCGGCAGCGTAATCGGCAGGCTCATCACGGTGATCGAAATACCGTCCAGGAAAAGCCCCAGCACCACATAGAAAACCGCCAGCGCCAGCAACAACGACATCGGGGTAAAGTTTTGCGCGGCGATCCACTCCGCAAGCTCCCGGGGCAGGTGCAGGTAGCCCATCGCCGTGGAGAGCAACGTGGCGGTAATCAACAGGCTGCACACCATGATACTGGTGATTAACGTGCCTCTGAACGCCTCAATAAACAGCCGCGCCGAAAGCTGGCGCTCGACGCCAAGCAGCACCAGCGTTGCGGCCACGCCCACCGCCGCCGCCTCCGAGGGCGTGGCAATACCGCTATAGATAGAGCCAATCACGATGCTGATCAACACCAGCACGGGCAGCAGAAGCAGAATGGATTGCCCTACGCTCTGGTCAGTCGCCGCCTGTTTGGGTGCCAACGACGGCGACAAATAGGTCCTCGCGCCGATATACACGCTATACAGCAGCGCAATTAACAGGCCCGGCACTACCCCCGCCATGAACAGCTGGCTAATAGAGACTTCCGCCTGAACGCCATAGACGATCATCACGATCGAAGGCGGAATCAACAGCCCCAGGCTACCGGCGCCCGCCAGCGAACCGATCGATAGGTTACGATCGTACCCCCTCGTTTTCAGCTCCTGGGTGGTGATTTTGCCAATCGTCGCGGTCGTCGCCGCGCTGGAGCCGCTCACCGCCGCAAACAGCGTACAGCCAAGCACATTGGTGTGGAGAATACCGCCCGGCAAATGGCGGGTGATCGGCACCAGCCCTTTGAAAAGCCGCTCGGAAATATTGGAGCGAAAAATCAGCTCGCCCATCAATATAAACAGCGGGATAGCCGATAACTCCCAGCTATTACTGGCACGATAGAGAATTCGCGAAAAAATCAGACCGATACGATCAGCACCGAAGTCGCCAAACAGCCAAAGCGAGCCAATGGACACGGCCAGCATGGATGCAAAAATCCAGGTGCCCATCGACAAAAAGAACAACAGCAGTACGCCGACCCCGACGGCCGACCAAAAAATATCCATAACGCCTTTCCTATTAGTCGCTGCTTCAATTGACGCTAGACGAGTAGCCTGAACGCAGAGCCATTATTTTTAGGGCTCTGACTAACAGAGTGATGGAAATTAACCACATGCCCACGAGGATGGCGCTCTCCGGCAGCCAAATAGGCGTCTCTGCCATGGTTTCACTGACGGTGCCGCGGCTGTAGCTACGCAGAACATTCTGAAACCAGAAGGTCGAGAGCCACACAAAGCAGCCTGCCGTTACCAAGCAGCTGAATAGCTCCAGCGGCCAGCGCATGGTTTCAGGAAAGCGTTCCAGAAGCAGAGAGACACGGATCAGCCCGCCCTTCTCCAGCACATAAGGCAGGCCTAAAAAGGACATCGTAGCCACGGCATAGCCGATATACTCATCGAGGATAAACGTCGAGTGGCCAAACAGCCTGAGCGCTATCTCTAACAGGATATGGCCGAGCATATAAATAATGAGCAGCACGGCAATGACAGCACCGACCCGATTGAGCAGTTTAGAGATACGCTCAATGACATTGAGCGCCCTCATTCGGCGCCTCGGAACTCGCTCAAGATCGACTCGCCGTCATCACCAGTATTCTCCAGCCAGCTCTCGACCACGCCACTGGCGGCTTCCTTGAGAGGCGTTAGCAACTCGTCCGAGACGGGATCACTGATCACGACGTCGTGCTCACCAAGCGTCTGATAGTTCTCTTCGGTACGCGTTTCAACCGCTTCCCAGTTGTGTTGGTCAGTCAGGCTGGCCGCTTCCATGACCGCATCCTGTTGAGCGTCGGTAAGCGATTCGAACGCATCGCGATTCATGTGCACCATGTTAAGAGGAATGGCGTACTGAACCCCGGCAAAGTAATTCTGGTGCTCCCAAAAGCTGGCATTGGCCCCCGCTTCGGCGGACGTTAACACCGCCTCGATACCGCCGGTGGCCAGTTGGGGTACCACATCAGCCCAGGACAGGCTGACCGGCGAGGCACCTACATTTCTAAATGTCTCGGTACCGTTACGGTCAAAGGTGCGAATCTTCAGGCTCTCAAGATCGTCCTGGCTCGCGACCTCGTCTTCCGACCAGATACCGCTCGGCGGCCAGGGCGAGGCATACAGCAGCACCTGGTTATTATCGGCGAACACCTCTTCGTAATAGGGTTTCGCTATGTCATAAAGTCGCCGCGCATCGGCAACGTCGTCGACAATAAAGGGGAGCGAAGAGAGTAGAAATAGCGAATCGATGCCGCTCATGGTGCCCGAGAGGGTATCAGCTATCTCGACGGCGCCATCGGCCACGCCATAAAAATGATCACCGGAATTAAAGCCGAGCGAGCCACCCGTATGCAGCGTGATATCAATATCGCCATCGGTTAATTCGGCAAGCTTATCAATAAAATAGGCATCGCCCTGAGCATGAATGGAGGACGCATTATACTCATTGGAGAAGTCCATACTGACCGACTGGGAATGCGCATAGCCACTGACGAGTAGTGCCCCTAGCGCTATCGAAAGTTTTTTACCTGAATGAGGGAATTTATTATTTAAATCAGCAGGATGGAACATTCTTTTAACCCCTATTTTTGATTGGTATAGGGATTAAACTACAGTCATTTGGGAACCATTTATGTCCCATAGCGACGCGAACGGACCAGACAACGACACGCCGCCCAGTGGGCGGCGTTTGCTGCGTGATTAGCGTGGCCGGCGGTCGCCTTCGAGAAAGTTGGCCGTGAAGACCGCTTTGCCATGGGTCTCAAACGACCACTTCATCACCTCAGTTAGCGCTGCCATCACAGCATCGAACTCGCCAAATACCTGGGTGCTCATGCGATTCGGGTGCACCTCCAATCCCGTCGCCTCAAGGCGTTTCACCACCTCTTTGACCACCGGCTTGAAGTCATCGGCCAACGGGTAATAGCTAAGCTGTACGGAAAGATACATAACGCCTCCTTACGCTGTGTTTTGGGGCTGACGGGCGTTGGATAAACGCTGCCAGGCAGCCAAAATAGCGGCACGGGTCTCGTCCGGATGCTCCATCGGGAACATATGCGTACCGGGGACTTCACTTACCGATAGCCCTCTACGCTTCAAGCGTTTTATACGTGAAGCGGTCAATAGGTGGGACTCTTTGCCCGCCACCAGTTCTAACGGCACGCCCAAACGCTGCGGCAGGCGCGAGAGGTGATCCGGCAGGTGGCGGAAAATTTCCACCTCAATACCAGGATCAAAGGTCAGCTCTGCACTGCCATCGTTTAGCAAGCGCGTCCCTGCTTCAATGTAGTCGTTGAGCGCCTCTGGGGTAAAGCGACGAAACAGCCCTCGGCGACCCAGCGAGCTTGCCATCGCTTCGCGACTTGGCCACACGGTGCGCCGACCCAAGGTTTTTCCAGCAGGAGTAACCCGATCCACAAAGCCAAACCGCTTGGCGGCTTTCATTGCCCAGGCGTCCTTGCCCAGCATCAAAGGGGGATCAAGCATAATCACCCCGCAGAAGCGCTCGGGCTGCTTATCCGCGGCCATGGCCATTAGCGTGCCACCCAAAGAGTGTCCCACTCCCAGAAGCGGCGTATCCGTCTCGGGTAGATAGCTCAGCAGCTCATCCACCAAGTTGCCCCAATTATGATTAACGGGGTAGTCAGGGTGGTGACCCAGGCGATCCAGAGGGTGCAGATCAAAGGTCTCTGCCAGTGGGTTCAGCAGGCTGCGATAGCTTAAGCCCGGAAAACCATTGGCATGGGCAAACACTAAACGGGGACGTTGGGCAGCATTAGCAGACATGGCAAGGCTCGCGCGTTAAAAAGGCAGGAAGACGGCTAATGTGAAACATGATTATTTACGCCGCCTATCATACATCTGTTTTAACGCGCTCCTGCATGAGCGTCAATCGACAAAAGGATTAACAGGCTAATTAAAACAGCGACAATTGATGCTCCTGGCTGTTGTCCGCCAGCCGGTACCCCACGCCAAGCAGACGCACGGGACGCTCGCCGCGTGCCCAGCCAACGTTAAGCAGGGTTTCAAACTGTTCAAGGTTAGGCGCGGGGTCGGCGTGTTCGACGGTGGTTTGGGTAAAGTCGTTGAACTTCACTTTTACGATTAACCCGCGCACCGCCAGTGGCGGGTCAAGCCGTGCGTAGCGGCGCTCTAAATCTTCGATCAGCGCGGGTAGCTCTCGGTGGCAGGCATCGAGGTTGGGTAAATCCTGGGCGTAGGTCTGTTCGGTGCTGACCGATTTGCGCTCCCGGTGGGTTTTCACCGGGCGCTCGTCCCGCCCCCAGCTCAGCTCATACAGCCGCCGTCCAAAACGGCCAAAATGCTCGACCAGGTCGGTCAGCGTGCGGGTACGCAGGTCAGCGCAGGTGTGAATATCCAGCCCCGCCAGTTTCTCGGCCGTGCGCGGTCCTACCCCGTGGATTTTCTTGACCGGCAACTGTTGTACGAAGCTATCGACCTTATCCGGCGTAATCACGCACAGGCCGTCGGGTTTGTTCCAGTCGCTGGCAATTTTGGCCAGAAACTTGTTGGGCGCTACGCCCGCCGAAACGGTGATCCCCACTTCGCGGCTGACCCGTTCACGGATCGCTTCAGCCATTAGCGTCGCGCTGCCGTGATGCTGGGTGACCGCCGAGACATCCAGAAAGGCCTCATCCAGAGAGAGTGGTTCGATCAGTTCAGTCACATCGCGATAAATGGCGAAGACCTGGCGGGCAACTTCTTTGTATTTGGTCATCTCACCGCGGATCACGGTGAGATGCGGGCAGCGCTTGAGTGCCTGAGCCATCGGCATGGCCGAGTGAATGCCAAATTCGCGGGCGGGATAGTTGCAGGTGGCGACCACCCCGCGCTGCTCGACGCTGCCGCCAATCGCAATCGGTATATCCCGCAGCGCGGGATTATCGCGCATTTCCACTGCTGCATAAAAGCAGTCACAGTCGCAGTGAATGATTTTGCGCACCGGCTAGCCTTCCAACTGTAAAAAAATACAGTCTAGCATAGGCGTTATGTGCCACAGAAGGTTCTTAGCACCTGCTCATTTTCCGTGGCGGGCGCCGCTAAACGGCGCGCTTCAACAGATTCATCGAACGGCTTAGTCACCACTGCCAATAAGGTGTGGAAAGGCGCAAAATCACCGTCGTAAGCGGCATCAATGACCTCTTGGACCCGGTGGTTACGGGGAATAATGACCGGGTTGGCGCTTCGCATGGCGGCAAAACGCTCGCTATCTTGGCTGGCTATCTGCGCTTGCTGCCAGGTATCCAACCACGCGGTCAAACCGTCAGGCTGAGTCGTCAGTGCCAGCAGTGCCTGGCGGTACTCATCGCTCGGGGAGGAAGCGTATTGCGTGAGCACATCAAAGGTGGCGGTCATGTCCATCCGCCCCTGGTGCATCTGACTTTCGAGGCCTTCCATTAGCGCTTCGGCCTGGGGGCTTTCCGCCGCTAAACCGAGCTTATCGGCATGCAGGCGGAGTTGCTCGGCGCTGAACAGTAACTCAAAGCGACGGATGGCGTCAGTGGCCTGTTCCACGACCGCGTCGCCCTCTTCCCGCATCAGCGGCAGCAGCGTTTCGGCAAAGCGGGCCAGATTCCACTGGGCAATCGCTGGCTGGTTGGCAAAGGCGTAGCGTCGGCCTTGATCGATGGAGCTGTACACCTTTTGCGGATCGAACTGCTCCATAAAGGCACAGGGGCCGTAATCGATGGTTTCACCGGCGATGCTGCAGTTATCGGTGTTCATCACGCCGTGAATAAAGCCCACGCTCATCCAGCGGGCAATCAGCACTGCCTGGCGGGCCACCACTGATTCCAGCAGCGCCAGGTAGGGGTCTTCTGCGTTGGCGGCATCCGGGTAGTGGCGCGCAATCACATGATCCGCCAGGGCTTTGAGCAATGCTTCATCCCGCTGTGCAGCGGCAAACTGAAAGGTACCCACGCGAATATGGCTACTCGCCACGCGGGTAAAGACGGCGCCGGGCTCAGCCATTTGCCGTACCACTCGCTCGCCGCTCGCCACGGCCGCAAGGGCACGGGTGGTGGGAATTCCCATCGCCGCCATGAACTCGCTGACCAGGTACTCACGCAGCACGGGGCCTAACGGCGAACGGCCATCGCCGCCGCGGGAAAACGGCGTGCGGCCGCTGCCTTTTAGCTGCACATCGCGGCGAACGCCATTCTGATCGATCACTTCGCCCAGCAGCAGCGCACGGCCATCGCCCAGTTGCGGCACAAAGTTGCCGAACTGATGCCCGGCGTAACCTAAGGCGCCCGGCTTGGCATCCGGCATGGGCTGGTTGCCGCTAAACCAATCGGCAAGCGTTGTAGAGTCAGGTAGCTCTGTGGCCCCTAGCTCATGGGCAAGCGGCGCATTGAACGCAATCAGCTCCGGGCTGGCCACAGGCGTTGCTTGGGTGGCGACCCAGAGGGGTTCAGGCAAGGTGGAATAGAGATGTTCGAATGGCAGCACGATAGGCTCCGCTTTTAGTGGCAATAACTACCTAATACCCTAGCATTCTACTCAACTAAACGCCGAGGCGATGTTGCCAAACATACCAAATGTTAAAAACAGCGAGCTGACGCCACTGCCAAGGGATTTTTATAATCGGGACACGCTTGAAGTGGCGAGAGATATGCTTGGCTGCTGGCTGGTACGTGAGCATAAAGTCCGGTCACTTTTCTCTTAATAAAGATTTCTGTGAATTTTTTCCGCTGGTTATTGTTTGGCACAAGGTTTACTTTTCACAAAATACTTTTATAAAAGTAAACCGAGTGACATCTATGCTAGGTCAACGAATCCATCAGGCACGCCTTGCTGCTGACTTGACGCTTGAAGCGTTGGGCCAGCAGCTTGAGGTTTCCAAGGCGGCAATACAGAAGTATGAAAAAGGTAAAGCAACACCCGACTCCTCTAAATTGCTCAAGATCGCTAAAGCGTGTGGCGTTCGCACAGAATATTTTTTCCGAAAGTCGACGGTAACGTTGTCGAACATCGAATTTCGTAAACACAGCACGTTTGGGAAGAAGCGTTCTGACGCTATACAAATCCGCATTACGGAAATGATTGAGAAACGTGTCGAATTGCTTAACGCGTTCCCCGAGTTGCCCATTCCACACTTCGCAGTCCCTGGTTGTGTACCTCGCCAAATAGAAGATTTGGACGAGATTGAGGGCATCGCAGAGAATGTACGACACGCATGGGAGCTTGGGTTAAATCCAATTGCCGACTTGACCGCAGAGCTTGAACCCTTGGGGTTGTTGGTAATGGCAGTCGACGTGGAACACAAAGCATTTTCGGGCATGACTGCTACAGCAATGACAGTAGATGGGCAGTACTACCCTGTCATAGTGGTGTCTTCTCGCTGGCCTGGGGATCGCCAGCGTTTTACTCTCGCCCACGAACTGGCTCACGTGCTTTTTGCAGGTCGATTGACGGACGGAGTAAATGAAGAAAAGGCATGCGACCGTTTTGCTGGCGCGTTTTTAGCCCCAAGAGAGTCCGTTGTTAAGGAGCTTGGCTCTCAGCGAAAGCGCTTAGAGCCACAAGAACTTTACCATCTAAAGCATGAGTACGGCCTTTCAATGGCCGGGTGGGTAATGCGTGCGTTTCAATGTGGCGTTATCCATGACGGGTTGCGAGAGGCAACGATGCGAATGTTCTCGGCTCGCGGCTGGAGGACTAACGAGCCCGGCGAGGTGCTACCTAACGAAGCCCCTTCTCTATTTGAGCAGCTAGTATATCGGGCATTAGCAGAAGACCTTATTTCCGAGGCAAAGGCGGCTGAACTGCTCGGCATCCCAAGAATGCGCTTCTATCGAGAACGCCTAATGGAGTCTGCTGATGCTGTTACTCATCAGTGACGCCAACGTAATAATTGATTTAGAGGCTGGGGGCATACTGGAAACACTCTTTCAGCTTCCTTATGTTTTCGCTATGCCTGACGTGCTTTATGAAGAAGAAATTGAAGACGGCAGCCCGTACCTAATTGATATGGGGTTAAAAACACTCGTTGTTGAATCCTTGTACATCGATTATGCGATCACCTTGGGAGAAGAGCATGGCGAAGAGCCCGGCTTGTACGACAGGCTAGCGCTGGCTTTAGCTAAGCAGGAAGCCTGCCCGTTGCTTACGGGAGACAATAATCTGCGCGCCCTTGCTGGGCGCGAAGGTGTTGATATAAGAGGCACGCTATGGGTGTTCACTGAGATGATTGAGTTCGGGCTATTGTCCAATGAGGAGAGCTTAGCCTCCCTTGATTTGATGAAAGCACGCAAACGCAGATTGCCTTGGGACGATGCCAAAAAACATATCGAACGGGCAAACTTTGGCTCCAGGCAATGAGGAGCATGGTAAAAAGTTTCCCAGGAAATGCTATCAGTGTTTCAGGCGCTCTAGTTTCCGTGCAAACAGCGCACAGCCTGCTCAAGCACCGGCGTCAACGGCGCCCGCCACTGGTGGGTCAATAGCGCATCTGCCCGGGTGACGCCGAGCGATAGCGATGCCAGAGGGATGCCCCGCTCATGGGCGGCGCGGCAAAAACGGTAGCCGGAAAACACCATCAACGAGGTGCCCACTGCCAGTACCGCCTCCGACTCTGCCAGCGCTACCTGCGCTGCAAGCCGCCGTTCGGCGGGCACCACATCGCCGTAGAACACCACGTCAGGCTTCAGGATGCCGCTGCAGCGCGGGCAGTCGAAAATGCGAAAGGTGCTGAAGTCAGTTTCCAGGTCGGCATCGCCATCCGGAGCGTGCCCCGCCTGCAAACCAGTAAAGCTCGGATTCATGCGCGCCATTTCGGCATGCATGGCGTGGCGCATCATTTGATAGTCGCACACCATGCACTTCACCATGTCCGCTCGACCATGCAGGTCGATCACCCGGCGGGAACCAGCGCGCTGATGTAAACGGTCAACGTTTTGGGTCACCAACTGCTGGATATAACCCTGTGACTCCAGCGCGGCCAACGCACGGTGTGCGCCGCTGGCTTGGGCTTCGCGCATGGCGCTAAAACCGATCAGCGCGCGAGCCCAGTAGCGCTGGCGAACGTGATGAGAACTCATGAAGTCGCCATGCTGCACCGGGGGTGGCCGCTTCCACTGACCATCCGCATCGCGATAGTCCGGAATGCCACTGTCGGTACTCACACCGGCACCGGTAATCACCCACAGTTTGGGGTGCCGCTGAATAAAATCAGCCAGTTCCTCGCCCGCCTGGGCAACGCTTTCTGCAATTTCCACGGCCTGCGTCAATCGTTCACCTCTAGGCAATGTGGCTCAAACTCAACGATACTGTATAGCAACAGCGGGCCATGCAACGCGCCCTTTAACGGTTATTGTGCACCCAGGAGATACTCTTATGCAGCACGATCATGACATTATTATTGTCGGTGGCGGCATGGTGGGCGCCGCCCTGGCGGCCCGCGTGGGTCATGCGGGCTTCTCCGTAGGGCTGGTGGAGCACGGCGATTCCCCTACTCCCCCTAGCGGTGACTATGACCTGCGTATTTCCTCGCTGAATGCGCGCTCGTTAGCGTTCGTTAAGGCCAGCGGCACGACGTTACCTGAGGAGCGTTGCTGCCCTTTTCGGCATATCGATGTCTCCAACCAGGACGGCACCGGCCATTCGCTGTTTTCCGCTCAGGATAGTGGCATGGATGACTTCGGCATCTTTATCGAAAACCGCACGTTGCAGTACGCGCTATGGCAACGGCTAGAACAACTGCCCAGCGTCACCTGCTACACCCAATGCGCGCCGTTAAGTACGATCACCTCAAGCACTGGCCGCCTGCTGGAGCTGGATAATGGCAAAACCCTAAGCGCCCGTTTGATCGTCGGCGCCGACGGCGCGCAATCGACCCTACGTGAGCTAGCGGGGATCAACGTTAGTAGCCACGACTACCATCAGCGGGCGATGATTATTAACGTGGAAACCGAACTGCCCCAGCAGGATGTCAGTTGGCAGGTCTTCACCCCCACGGGCCCCATTGCCATGCTGCCATTGCCCGGCCATCGCGCTTCCTTGGTGTGGTACGACACAGATAAAACCACCCAAGCCCGCGAACAGCTGGACGATGACGCACTCAAAACAGCCATCGAAATGGCCTTCCCTAAACGCCTGGGCAACCTCATCCGTATCGTCGCCCGAGCCAGCTTTCCCATCAAGCGCCAACATGCCCACCGCTACATCGGCAAGCGTCTGGCACTCATTGGCGACGCGGCCCATGTGGTGCACCCGCTGGCAGGCCAGGGGTTAAATATCGGCCTGCACGACGCCGACACCCTTGCCGAGATCATTATTCAGGGCCGCGACCCCGGCGACTATGTCAACCTACTCCGCTTTGAGTGCCAGCGCCGCGCGGCCAACCAAGCGATGATCGCCGCCACCGACAGCTTTCACCACCTGTTTACCGGCGCCAAGCCGCTGCGCCAACTAGGCGATCTAAGCCTGCAAATAGCCGAGCGCTTCCCGTTCGCCAAACGCATGATGATGCAGCAAGCTAATGGGCTGAATCCGTTTAAGATGTGGTAACACCAGCGGTGGTGGAAACACTCACAATGATGAGAGGCTGGTTTCTTTCAAAGAGCCAGCACTATTTTCATGAAGAGCAAGTAGCAGGTACTTTTATCGTAAAAAAATCTACGACCTAATGGAACTTCAGGCTTTTACTGAGAGGTTTCGGAGGGCTGGCAAACCAACCCCAGTTGACTGAAACCCACCATCCACGGCAATGACTTGCCCGGTAACATAACCACTTTTCTCAGAGCAAAGAAATACAATCATCTCAGCAATTTCTCGCTCACTGCCGTAGCGATTTAAGGGAATAGCGTCATGATAAGCAGCGCGAATTTCAGGAGTGTGGACAGCCAGCGCAAGCTTGGTATCTACTGGACCTGGCGCCACACAATTAGCCCTGATGCCATGTTCGCCTAGCTCGGCTGCCTGTTGTTGAGTCAAATGAATGACGGCCGCTTTGGAAGTACCATAAGCCACACGCAATGTACTGGCCCTTAGACCCGAGATAGAGGCAATATTAACAATCGCACCTTTGGCCGCCTTGAGCAGAGGTAATAGTGACTGCGTAGTAAGAAAAATACCATCCAGATTAGTCGCCATAACCCGTCGCCATATTTCGTAAGTGGTTTCTTCTAACGGGCGAAAATCGGCAACACCGGCATTATTGACCAATGCATCAACTCGTCCGTATTGATTCTCCACCTCTTGCGCTAAATGAGCGATATCATCTGGCTCCGATATGTCATATACCCACGCATAGGCGTTTTCCAGCTTAGCGGCAACCTTCTCAAGTTCTGGTGCATCACGGTCAACCATAAGCACTTCATAACCCTGTTCCAAAAAGAGCTGAGTCGTTGCCAGTCCAATACCACGTGCAGCACCTGTTACTACTGCAATACGCTTTGTTGTTATCATCACTAAAGCCTTAGTAAAAGTTAGTTAACGAAATATTTCTATGAGCATTAAAGAAAGGGTTGGGAAAGCGGCAACGATTACGAGCCCTAGCAAGCAGGTAAATACAAAAGGTAGTGCTCCTTTTGCTACGCTCTCAATTGATAATTTGGTCACATTGGCAGCCACATAAAGATTAATTCCTACCGGCGGTGTAATCAGGCCTATCGAAAGGTTGATCATTAACAGCACGCCAAACCATATAGGATCCCACCCCATTTCATGGACAACCGGCATAAAAATTGGCAAAGAAATGAACATGACGGTGACCGCATCCATGAACATCCCCACAATAAGCAAGATCAACATTATTACTAGTAGAATGACCCACTCGTTACTGCTAAGACCAAGTAGCAGTCCAGAGTAGGTTCCGACAAGGTCATCAACGGTCACCACCCAACCGAACAAACTGGCATACGCAACTACCAACATAACAACAGATGATGATGCAGCTGCATCGCTTAGCGCCTCATATAACTTTTTTAAGGTTAATGTGCGGTAAGCAAGTCCACCCACAAACAACGCATAGACGGTAGCCACCAGCGCTGCTTCTGTTGGTGTAAAGGCCCCAGAGTATATTCCGCCCAAAATAACGACAGGCGTTAGTAGCCCCCAAAAAGAGTCACGAAATGTGCTCCAAAGTCTTTTTTTATAAGAGAGGTTCGTATCAACAAGGTCACCCATGGTTGCCAGGCACAGCTCATCAACCTTGCCAGTCTTAGCGCCTTTATCACGTCCTAGCGGCAGGGTTAATATCATGATGCCCCCCATCAATAGGCCAGGAATAATGGCCGCAAGAAAAAGCTTGGAAATGGAGGTCTCTGCAATCACTCCATAAATGACCAGTCCTATTGAGGGTGGAATCACTATCGAGAGAGCCGCTCCCGTGCACACTAAACCTGCAGCATAAGCCTTACGATAGCCATCTTCTTCCATCCCTTTAATAATCATGGGGCCAATTGCAGCCACAGATGCAGGCCCCGAACCACTGACGGCACCCCAGAAAAGACAAACCACTGTTCCCACGACCCCCATTCCGCCAGGCAAACCGCCAACGAGAACTCTAAAAAAAAGCACCATGCGTTCGGCAATTCCCAGCACTCCCATCAAGGTACCGGCCAGGATGAAAAATGGGATTGCAAGTAGAGAGAACTTGGTTATCCCGGTAGCAATCAGGTCACCTACCATATCTAGCCCAAAACCCATATGCCACATAGCATAAATAGCAGAGAGACCCAGCGAGAAAGCCACCGGCACACGTAATAGTAAGAGTAGAAAAAACACCAGAATCATCTGAGAACCTGAAGAGAGTGTGGCGAATACCTCAAACATTCGCACCTCCCACGCACTCACTATCACGATTTCGCTGCTCATCCCATAGCCGCTGCAGATAGCGAACTATTATCAGTGCAAAACCGAAAGGAATAGCCACATGATAATACCAAGCAGGCAACCCCAACCCGTAAGAACGCATGCCTGAACTTAGCTGATTCATCAGCACTTCCCATGAAAAGTAAGCAGATAGTGCCAACAATGCGACTGAAAAAAGACCAGACAGCAGAAAAACGATTTTACGTAGGCTGGCCGGTAATAAATCGTAGAAAAGCGAAACGGCTAAGTGTTCTCCCCTTCGCGCCGCGATAGCCGCACCAAAAATAGTCAGAATCAAAAAACCATTTGTCAGTAGCTCTTCTGTAGCAGCCAGAGAATAGTTAGTCCCATAGCGAACAACGACATTGGCAAACCCCAACAGGGTCATGCCCATAAAAAGCACTGCACAGAATATTTTTTCTGCCTCTCGCAGCATAAATTTCATGTTACGGCACCTCTATCAATTGCGGATAAAGCTCCAATAAATTACTTGGAGCGTTATCCAGACCAAGCATGAAACAGCTGGGATCAGTTACCGTTCTCTTCCACCGCATTAACAAAGGCCGACACAATCTCAGGGCCTATTTTCTCAGCCCACAGGTCAAAAGCCGGTACCGTTTCAGCACGAAACGCCGCAATTTCATCCTCTGACAGCTCAGTAATTTGCATGCCTTGTTCGCTCAGAAACTCCAAACCATCAGCGGTACTTTCTCGAGTTACCTCTATCTGGTAGGCCATTGCCTGCTCTGCAGCAAGCTGGATTATCTCTTGAGTCTTTTCGTCGAATCCTTCCCAACGTTGCTTAGATATGCCCAAAAACAGGGGATCATAAGAGTAGTGCCAAGTAGTCAAATAATCCTGCACTTCATAAATTTGCTGAGGGATAATAACAGCCCCAATGGGATTCTCTTGTGCATCCACCACGCCTTGCTGCAAGGCGGTCATCGTTTCCGTCCACTGCATTTGTTGGGGATTAGCCCCAAGTTCATTCAAGACATCGACATACATGGGGCCTGCAACACGTATATTGAGCCCACGGATATCCTCTGGGGTACGAATAGGTCGTACACTATTGGTTAACTCCCTAAAACCATTCTCCCCCCAAGCCAGCACCACAATTCCCTTCTCTTCCATTATGGCTTCAAGCAACTCAACAGGTTCACCCTGGGTTGTGGCATCAACCTGGTCGTAATTTGCATAGAGATACGGTAGCGAGAAAACCGCCATTTCCGGCACGAGAGGAGTGACATTGATAGCAGACGTGATGAGCAGATCAAGCGCACCACGGCCCACCATCTCAGCTTGGCGCATTTGATCACCGCCCGAAAGCTGTGCATTGGGGAAAACCCGCACATTTAGCTCACCTTCGGAAGCTTCGTCTAATAACTGAGCAAACCGCTCCGCCCCCAAGTGCCACGAAGTGGCATCTCCCGTGTTATGAGAAAGCCGCAATGTCTCAGCAGATGCAGTACTGGCGAGCACCAGTCCAGCAGCGGAAGCAGCCCATACAAGCTTACGAAAACTAAGGTATTTCATTGTGTTGTATTCCTTCTGACGTGCTTGTGCTGTCGCACTTGATTATTATTGATCCATAATATGGAACGTATTTTGTATTAACGACAATAAAAATTTGCCAAAGGCATTTCAAAAAGTCAAATTATCTGCAAAATAAGCTTTACAGGCGAAACAGAAAACAAAAGACGGTTCATAATATGGAACTAAAAGCTTTATCAAATGGAAGCACGACGGCTGGTGCGCAAAGTGTTGATCGTGCGCTCAGTTTATTAAGCCTAATTGCTCGACAAGCAGATAAGGGTAGCTCGCTTACTGATTTAACCAAGTCCTGTGGCTTGAATAAGGCTACGGTGAGGCGCTTACTGCTTGCGTTGATCAATGCAGGGATGGTTGAGCAGTCGCCCGCCAATCAGCATTACCACTTAGGCCCGGAGGCTTACTTACTGGGACAAAGAGCCTCAGAGCTACATAACTTGACGCGCCTCGCTACTCGCAATGTCGCGCGCTTGGCGCTATCAACCGAAGATGCCGCTTGCCTTTCCATTCGCAGAGGCCACCATTCGCTGTGCTTATACCGTGAGGATGGTGCTTACCCCATTCGCACCCATGCCCTGACACAAGGTGCGTACCATCCTTTAGGGGTCGGGGCAGGCTCACTTGCCATGCTGGCGGCTCTTCCTGACCGTGAAATCACCCAAATTTTAGACGCGCAACGCCCCCTCCTCGAACAGCAATACCCTCGGCTAATCCCGAGCCGTATGTTAAGCCTGGTTGACGAAACCCGGTCTCAGGGTTACGCAATTAACCCTGGTTTGGTATTTCCTGACTCCTGGGGCATTGGCATTGCCTTACGCTGGCCCGATGGCGTACTGGCGGGCTCACTCTCTCTGGCCGCGATACAGAGCCGCATGCAGGAACCGAGAAGATCGCAAAACCTTGTGCCGCGATTACAAGAAGAAGCTCTCGCGATTGAAGATCTGTTAGCCGCTGAATTTTTAAGATATCAAACACCCGCAACCCCTTAGCTAGGAGCACATAATGACAAAAGCGCATATCGTCGGCTGGGGCCATTCCCCTTTCGGAAAACTGCCCGAACCCAACACCGAAACCCTTATGCAGGGCGTAATTCAGGAGGCTCTGCTTCACGCTGGAGTTGCCCACGAAGCCATTGATGGCATTTTCGTCGGAGTCTACAACAATGGCTTTTCTGCCCAGGACTTCCAGGCAGCTCTTGTGGCCATGGGAGATGAACGCTTTGCGCACACCCCTGCAACGCGTTACGAAAATGCCTGCGCAACGGGAAGCGCAGCGCTGCATGGCGCACTCGATTTTATTGAATCAGGACGCGGGCGTATTGCATTAGTCGTTGGCGCCGAAAAAATGACGGCGACTCCCACCGCCGACGTGGGCAATATTCTGTTGAGTGCCAGCTACCATCAGGAAGAAGCTCACATCGCAGGAGGCTTTGCGGGCGTGTTCGGCGAAATAGCCACAAGCTACTTTCAGAAGTATGGCGACCGCTCGTACGAACTCGCCATGATTGCCGCCAAAAATCATGCCAATGGTGTTGCTAATCCCTGGGCGCAAATGCGCAAGGATATCGGCACCGACTTCTGCGCCACCATTTCAGAGCGCAACCCTACGGTAGCTGGCCCTTTACGGCGTACCGACTGCTCTCTCATATCAGACGGCGCCGCAGCCCTGGTTATTGCGGATGCCGAAACCGCCGCTCAGTTAGAGCGTGCTATTGCTTTTCGAGCGCGCACACAAGCGAATGATCTCATGGCACTTTCCCGACGAGACGTTCTGGCTTTCCGAGGCGCCTCTATCGCCTGGAAACAAGCGTTAGAAGCCTCGGGCCTCAGCCTTTCAGACCTATCTCTCGTAGAAACCCACGACTGCTTCACCATCGCCGAGCTACTGGAGTATGAGGCTATGGGACTAGCCGCCCCCGGCGAAGGCTATCGTGTCATTAGGGAAGGTATTACCCATAAAGATGGCGCCTTACCCGTCAACCCTTCGGGAGGCCTCAAATCCAAAGGCCACCCCATCGGCGCCACCGGCGTTTCCATGCATGTCATGGCTGCCATGCAACTAATGGAAGAGGCAGGCGACATGCAAATACCCAATGCCCACATAGCAGGTGTCTTCAACATGGGTGGGGCTGCGGTGACCAATTATGTCTCTATTTTGGAGCGTATGAAATGAGCCAATCACTAGAGCACGGCGTGACACCGGTCTCAACAAAAGTCATGAATCTGTCTCATTTCCTGACCAATAGCGCACGCCGCCTAGCCAATGAGATCGGCTTTGTATGGGGAACGCGCACCTGGCGCTGGCAGGAAATGGAAGCGCGCTCCATGGCGTTTGCCTACGCACTCGACAAACAGATGGGACTACGCAAAGGCGATCGGTTACTTGTTCAATCCTCCAACTGTCACCAAATGTTTGAAGCGATGTTCGCCTGCTGGAGAATTGGCGCCATTTGGGTGCCCGCCAATTATCGCCAGTCACCGGAAGAAATCGCTTGGTTAGCGGAGTCATCAGGGGCAAAGGGGTTGCTCTGCGGCGCCCAATTTTCTGACCATGCAACCGCCTGCGCCCCAGTCGTCGACTTTACTGTCTCCATTGGACAAAGCAACTTTGCTGATGATTACGACACTCTTGTTGAGCGCTTCATAGGTGAAGAGATTGCAACCTGCGAGGTCAACCGAGATGACCCCGCCTGGTTATTTTTCACCTCTGGGACGACCGGAAAACCCAAGGCCGCTATTTTGACCCACGGGCAAATGGCCTTTGTGGTGACTAACCATTTATGCGACCTGATGCCAGGAACAAACGCTGATGACGCCTCGATTGTGGTAGCACCGCTCTCGCATGGCGCTGGTGTTCATCAACTTGCACAAGTTGCAAGCGGAGTGAAAACGATTCTCCCAGCGGAGGATAAATTCAATCCCGAATCCATATGGGCATTGGTGGAGAAATGGAATGTCACCAACCTGTTTACGGTTCCCACTATTGTCAAAATGCTGATCGAACACCCTAGTGTCGATCAATATAACCATGCATCACTGCGTTATGTGGTCTATGCCGGTGCACCCATGTATCGGGCCGACCAAGTGAAAGCACTGGAAAAGCTCGGGCCTGTGTTAGTGCAATATTTCGGGCTTGGTGAGGTGACAGGCAACATTACTGTGCTACCACCTACTTTTCACCATGTTGAGGATCAGCACATGAAAACAGGCAGCTGTGGCTTCACGCGCACAGGCATGCAGGTTCAGATCCAAAACAGTGAAGGCCGTGAAGTTCCTGCCAATGAAACCGGGGAAATCGCCGTGATAGGCCCTGCCGTTTTTGCCGGCTACTTCGACAACCCGGAAGCCAACCGGAAAAGCTTTCGCAACGGTTGGTTCTTAACGGGCGATTTAGGGCATATGGACGAAGAGGGATTTGTTTATTTAACCGGGCGTGTTTCTGATATGTACATATCCGGTGGCTCTAACATCTATCCAAGAGAAATCGAAGAGAAACTACTCACTCACCCCCTCGTTTCAGAAGCGGCCGTATTAGGAGTACCTGACCCCACTTGGGGTGAAGTCGGTATGGCTGTTTGTGTACCTTATCCTGGGAAACAGCTTGATACAGAGTCTTTGAATCAATGGCTTAGCGAGAAAATTTCTCGCTATAAAGTGCCTAAAAACTATGTCGTTTGGGATGAGATGCCTAAAACAGCCTATGGGAAAATAACTAAAAAACTTATTCGAGAGACTCTAGTGGCGCGCGGTGAAATAAAGGAGTCGTCATGAGCTTATCACAACTAAAAGATTCACAGATGGGGGCTATCCAGCACCCAGGCCACCCTATAACTCAGAGGCATCAGGCCCAGCTTTGCCACACAACACCCATCCCCCTCCTTTTAAAAGGAGGGCAAAGCTTACACGATGCTATTATCAAAGAGTTAAGCGTACATAATATTACATCGGCTTATATCACCCTTAACAACGCGCAAATGGATACCCTGCGCTACGTGATACCGGGAGACGACCCCAAAGGTGAGCACGCGGCCTGGTATAGCGATACTTTTCACTTAGGTGCACCGGCTCAAATTTTAACGGCAGGCATTCATGTAGGCCGCCGCGAGGGCAAACCTTTCATGCACTGTCACGGAACCTGGAGTGGGGTAAGTGGTAAGGATAAAGGCAAAGAGGAACGTGATCAGGTGGTCGCTGGGCACTTACTCGCGCCTGAATCATACTTAGCCGAGGATATACAGGTCGACTGTATTGCGATAGAGGGCGCATGTCTGGATGTTCATTACGATGAAGAAACTCGGTTTCCGCTATTTTCACCCAGCACGACTTTAAGCAACATCAATAAAAAGAATGCGCTATTACTGACCTTACGACCAAATCAGGACCTTCAAACCGCGCTTGCTTCTATAGCAAACGATTATCGGGTCGAAACCGCTCAGATACTGGGTATTGGTAGTTTAATCAAGACATGCTTTAACGATGGCAAGCAACTGCTTACCCACGCTAATGAAATATTGATCTTGAATGGGGAATTAAAGGATCACCAAGCGACTATCCAAGCAGTCTCCGTCGGCATTGGTGGTGAGCAACACCAAGGGCAATTGGCCCCAGGGAAAAATGCCATCTGCGTCACTTGCGAGCTACTGCTTGTATTTTAGGTTGAAATAAAACCAACTATGCTAAAAGGCAAGCCAATGCCCGTGGCCTAAAACAATCACAACTATCCCTCTCTTAAGGTAAGGCAACCCTATGGCATCTACACGATACGCGCTGTTCACGGCAACGCTCTGTTCCGGCCTTAGCCTCCTTCTGGCTTCCCCCCTGTGGGCCTGGGATGGGGTCGTCGAGAAACAGACCTTTGAAATGGACAGCTTCACTACCCATGGCGGCGAGACGATCCCCAACGTCACGGTGGGTTGGGAAGCCTACGGCGAGCTCAATGACGCCCGCGATAACGTCATTCTAATCACCCACTTCTTCTCTGGCACCAGCCATGCGGCAGGCCGCTATGAGGAAAATGGGCAGCCGACCGGCTACTGGGATGCCATCATTGGCCCCAGCAAGCCACTCGATACCGATGAGTACTACATCATCTCCTCGGATACGCTGGTTAACCTGAATGCCAATGACCCCAACGTCACCACCACCGGGCCCGCCTCCATCAACCCTGACACCGGCGAGCCCTGGGGCATGGACTTCCCGGTCGTCACCATCCGCGACTTTGTCGAGGTACAGCGCGAGCTACTCGAAGGCCAAGGCATTGAATCACTGCATGCGGTGATGGGTGCCTCAATGGGCGCGCTACAGGCCTTCGAGTGGGCCAGCGCCTATCCTGACCGAGTAGAACGGCTAATCTCAGTGATTGGCGGCGGCGTTGCCGACCCTTGGCTGCTGGCAACCCTAAGCGCCTGGGCCGCGCCGATTCGTTTAGACGCCAACTGGAACGAGGGTAATTACTACGACGGCGAACCGCCTATCGACGGGCTAAAAGAAGCGCTAAAACTGGTGACACTCAACGCCAACCACTGGCAGTGGGCTAACGAAACCTTTAACCGCGATTGGGCCGACGAAGAACGCGACCCAGCCCAGGATATCAACGCCCGCTACGCGATTGAGAAAACGCTGGATGACATCGCCGCCGCCCGTGCGGCCACCTCCGATGCCAACCATCTGCTCTATCTGGTGCGCGCCAACCAAACCTTTATGGCAGGCCACGGCGACTCGCTAGAGGAAGGACTTGCCGCCATCGAAGCACCGACACTGATGCTGTATAGCGAAAACGACCTCGTCTTCGCGCCTGAAGGTGTGCGTCGAACCGCCGAGCTAATTGAGGCAGATGGCACTGAGGTGACGCTTGAAACCCTGGAAGGCGATCGAGGCCATTTGGATGGCGTTGTTTCCATCGACCAAGCTAGCGATACATTGCGGGCGTTTTTGCAGTAAGGGATTGAGCGCTGACTTTGAGTCTTAAACCCAGCACTGAAGAAGTTGCAATATGAGCCAGCCTTACCAGCCGCATCTCAGGCCAGAGCCTCTAAAACATTAGCGGCTGGCGTTCTCTTCGGCCACCTGACGAAGCGCATCGACAAGCACTTCAGCTGGCTGGGCGCCCGAAATCAGGTAGCGCCCGTCGAGGATGAATCCCGGCACGGCGGTAACCCCTGCTTTCATGAATCGCTGTTCTGCCGCTCGAACTTCGTCTGCGTACTGATCAGACCGGGCGATGGACTCGGCAATATCACCGTCAAGCCCGACCTCAATGGCCTTCTCGCGTAGAACTTCTGGGTCTGAAGGGTTTTTCGCCTCACCAAAGTAGGCATCAAACAGTGCCAATTGTAGGGGCGTCTCTAGGTTCTGCGTTGCAGCCCAAGCAAGCACGCGGTGGGCAGCGAAAGTGTTGTTCGCCCGACGCTCCTGGGCACCACGAAAATTTAATCCAAGCTCTTCGGCCACCGCCATAATCTCACGCTGGGACTGCGCCATGCTGGCAGCATCTTTGCCGTACTTGCGGCACAAGTGCTCCAGGATCGGCTCGCCCTCGGGCGGCATGTCAGGGTTGAGTTCAAAGGGCTGCCAGAAGAGCTCAACGTCGATCTCGCCATCAAGGGTTTCTAGCGCTTGTTCCAAGCGCCGATAGCCGATCGCGCACCATGGGCAGGCTACATCAGACACTAGGTCAATTCTCAACTTCTGCATGATAGATCTCCTCGTTGGGTTCGGTCGTCAGCGCTCAAACTGCGCTAAGCCTTGGCTTTTATCAAGCAACACCTAAACGCAACCCGCCTAGTCGGTTGTGCACTTTTTCCAACCCATTGACGGCGTTGGTAAGCAAAAGCCTCTTACTCACGGCTTAGCAGCTTACTAGTTCCAACGCTGGGGGTTGAACTGGTAACGAGGACTAAAGTTCGTCAGCACCAGGTGGGCAGCTCTGTCGATTCGGCAAACGCGGCAATCACGACTTTTCCTGGTTTGTGTTTGAAGATTAAGGAGTCATGACTTTCAAGAATGTAGCTTGCACCTTATCAAGAGAAAGGCAACCACACCCGATGCAGTCTGTCATCATATCTCTCAGTTCAATTAACTGCGTTATCTTCCTGTTTAGCTCGCCTCGCCACCTAGAGCCCAATTTGTCCCAATCAACAAGAGTGACACGGGTCTGATTCGGAAGCTCTTCAAGCTCAAATAAAATGCCTATAAGTTTATTTTTCGCGCCCCTCTTGACCTCAACCTTAGTTGAGGTTTCAGAATAGCCCTACGTCAAAGCCAACTCAATCTTATCGCTTCAGATAACATTTTTATTAAAAACGTGTAACTAAAACCAAACCAACACCCTTGAAAAAATCAACTCAGAGGATTTTAAAATGAAAGTACTTGCCTTCGGCGCTAGCAACAGCAAAAGCTCCATTAACAAAAAACTGGCTTTTTATGCAGCACAACAAGTCAGCGATGCAGATATTTCGTTAATCGATCTTAACGACTTTGAAATGCCAATATTTAGCGGAGAAAGAGAAAAGGAGTCTGGCATCCCTGAATTGGCGCATGCTTTTTACAACGCTATCGGTGAAGCAGATGTCATCGTAATGTCATTCGCGGAACACAATGGGACTTATACGTCAGCCTATAAAAATCTATTTGACTGGACATCACGAATAGATATGAAAGTATTTCAAAATAAACCCGTTCTTATGTTATCTACCTCACCTGGTCAAGGTGGGGCACAAAGTGTCTTAGCTTCCGCACAAGCGTCAGCTCCCTATTTTTCAGCAACCGTTATAGGCGCGCTTTCCTTACCAAGCTTTTTTGACAATTTTGACTTAGAGCAGGGTGTTGTCACTAACCAGCAGTTTAACCGAGACTTACATGGAATATTAATTAAAATTTAATTTTGTCTATTTTTGGGAAATCGTCTGCAGTCTGTCATCACAGGCGCTATAGAAACTTATAGCGCCTGCCATCACCAGTGGCAAAACCGCTGTGACTCGAAGGATATGACACCTGGAGAATGGCCTGGCTATGCGCTACTTCAGACCATAACAAGCTTCTTCACGTTAAGCTCTTCGCGATATTGGTCAGCATACCAAAGCGCATACTGGAACTGATGATTCAACCAGCTCTCTGCCAAGGTATCAAAAACAGTAGTCCGTTTAACTCGTTAGACGTCTTTGACTAGAATGGCTTCCCATATCGATTTTGGCATAGCGTACTTGTGCGTGATCATTTCTTCTAAACTGAGCATATTCCAGCCGCTTTGGAAAAGGTGCTCGATGGAACTTCGATCAAAAAAACGCTTGGGCTCGCCATGAACGGAGTAGTAGTTTGTATCGATCAAGGGGTGTCCCGAGGCACCGAAGTGATGATCGTTTGTCGAGTTCAACCGACAAAGGAGAATGCCGCTATCGTTCAGAGTGTCACGTATACGAGTGACAAGGCGCAGCGTCTCAGCCCAAGGGAAATAGTGTAACGATAGGCTCGCAACGACCACGCTGGCTTTTCCATTCTCAAGCGGGAAAGGATCGCGTAGGTCTTGAACAAAAAAACTCGCGTTGGGTACGCGGCCTCTAGCCGTTGTTACGGACTCTTCAGATAAGTCGAGTGCGACAAGGTCGACGCCAGCTCCAACAAGGATTGCGCTATCTTCACCAGCACCACAACCAAGCTCTAGGACTGGCCCGCAGTGAGCTCGATCAGTGATAAGAGGCAACCAGCGTTGGAGCCAGGGGTCTGAATACATGGGGAATCCTGAAGATATCTAATTAACAGTGATTTCATAAATTAATTTAACTCTACCCCATTGATTCCCACACGAGCAAAAATAAATTCAGCAGTGCTTAAAGCAACCATCGGGCGTATCTCGGTGCATAATCATCAAAGTCAGAGATAGCTTTTAAAATGCCTCAGCGGCGCATAGCACATCGACATATACCAAAATACGATCAAACTGATGAAAGTACATTCCGCCCTATACTGAGAAGCACCCAGTAATGATAAGGAGGCAGCTATGAAAAAAGCATTATTAGCGCTAATCGCTACGATGCTGATAAGCGGGTGTAGCAACACCACCGCATCAAACGCGCCCGCTTCAGATACTGCAACCGAGCAAAACCAGCCCCACCACCAAGTGACCGACCAATGGGTCGGCCGATGGACTGGCGTAGAAGGGTTATTCCTGGAAATCAGCAAGGACGAGCCTGCAGGCCCAGGGCATTATCTCCTTCACATGCGCTACGGCCTGGATGCCGATCAAGTCGGCACTTTCGAAGGGCAGGCCACCGCCGAGGGCATTAGTTTCAACCGCGGGGACGGCCCACAGCTGCTTCGTGCGGGCGACGGCGAAGCCACGGGTATGAAGTGGCTATTGGAAAAGGAAGACTGCTTGGTAGTCGCAACAGGTGAAGGCTATTGCCGCGACTGACCTGAGCGGTGATCACTCAAGGAGCGGCGGGATAAAAGCAGTTATTCAGCCGCTAGTTCAGCAAAGTGGCCCGCTTAATCCAGGGTGTACTTAAACCACCGCTGCTTTAAGCGGCAACCAGCCTCTTTACTTTAAGCTCTTTGCGATGCTGTTCGGCATGCCAAAGCTCGTATTGGGACTGCTGGTTCAACCAGCTTTCCGCAGAGGTATCAAACGCGATAGAAAGCCGCACCGCCATTTCAGGGCTAATACCGGCCTTGCCGTTCAGCACAGCACTGAGCGTTTTGCGACTCACGCCGAGCGCTTCCGCAGCGGCTGTAACAGTAAGACCAAGGGGCTCCAAGCAAAGCTCGCGTAATACTTCACCAGGATGGGGAGGGTTGTGCATCAGCATTGGCGGTACCTCAGTGGTAATCTTCATGATTCACTATCTCGGCATCTCCGTCCTCGAACCGGAACGTCACGCGCCAGTTACCACTCACCGTGACTGACCAGATTCCAGAGCGCTTACCTGAGGGTTCGTGCAAGCGAAGACCTGGCAAGTCCATATCATTGGCATCTGACGCTGCATTAAGTCGACCAAGAATAAGCCGAAGCCTCTTTGCATGCGCAGCCTGAATCCCTGCAGTGCTGCCGGATTTGAAGAATTTTGCCAAGCCTTTGTGTTTGAAGCTTCGGATCATCTATAAAATGTACCCTGCAACGTATCAGGTGTCAAAAACATGGTGCAAATCAAAAAGAGTCGATAAACGTGCTATGTCCCTACCGTTGATAACACAATTAGGTTAAAGACTACTCGCCCGCCACTTCAGTAAAGTGGCCCGCTTTATCCAGGGTGTATTCGCCAAAATCCCGCGCCAAATAAAGCGAGCCCGAGTAGACACGCTGGGCCTCCTTGCGAATGTCCTCAATGGAAGGCGACGCGTTAGGATTGAGCTGGTAACGGGGGCTGAAGTGCGTCAGCACCAGATTGGGCAACTGTACCGATTCGGCAAACGCCGCGACCAGCTTGGCGTAGCTATGCCCGACATCACCAGCCTTCTGGGCCATCTCTTCGGTGTAGGTGGCTTCATGCACCAGCACCTGTGCCCCCGCGCACGCTTCAAACAACAAATCAGGCTGATCATTGTCCCCAGCGATCACCACTTTTCTCGGCTTATGTTTGAAGATCAGGTAGTCATGGCTTTTTAACCGCTCCCCCTTAAACTCAACATCAACCCCTTGCTTCAACTGCCCCCACAACGGCCCTCTTGGAATCCCCTTTTGCGCTAGTTTATCCACATCCAAGGCAGCGTCGACCCTTGTCTCCGTAAACCCATAAGCATAGGACGGCGCCCGGTGTGAAAGGCTGAACGTGGTAACCGCAATGCTCTCAAACTCAACGCTGGGCAGGTCGTCCGAGTCGATAAACTCCAGGGCAAAGGGCAAACATAGCTGCGTAGCCTCACAGGTAGCCTCCAACCATGCCTTGATACCTGCGGGCGCCACAATGGTCAGAGGCGCTTTCCGGCCACCCATTCCCGCACTCGCCAGTATGCCAGGCAGCCCATAGCAGTGGTCGCCGTGCACGTGGGTAATCAAGATGGCTTTCAGCGAATGGAAAGACAGCTTCGTGTGCAAAACCTGATGCTGGGTGCCCTCACCACAATCGATCAGGTACCAGCCCTTTCCTTTGCTCTCTCGCAAGGCGATGCCGGAGACGTTTCTTATTTTGGTGGGTACACCGGCGGAGGTGCCTAGGAATAGTAAATTCATATCGCTTCCGTGCTCTCTCTTATGTACTCCATCTAGAACTAAGGCATCGGATTGCCAGCCAGCTAAATTTAAACAGTAGTGCTTTTACGATGCTCATTAGGCATATATTCATGCAGTTAGGGCCTACCTGCATTCGGCAAGCTCGGCTGGCGCCAATAGTTAGATCCTTATTTTCCTCACCTAATTTTGGCGTATTGTAGTACCGTTCTGCTACGCGCCCTCCCCAGAATTACATACGAGATAGTGATCACGTTAGCCATCGACCAACCGCTTTAAAAAACTCAGCTAGTTTCCTAGTTCCGCCGGAAAGTCCCAGAAGGGTTGGCCGGACTAACCGCCGCCTATCATAGGCACTACGTTGATCTAGATTGGCAATTTTTGTCGTCGAATTAGCTATTTTCCCACCCACTACGGCAGCTAGAGCGATATACAACCACCACCGTTGGTATCGATCCTGCTGATTGCTTGCGATTGCTGCGCTCGAATTTTCCTGACGAGTCCTAGAAACAACCAATGTTGGAATGATGCATTCACTAGCGAGAGCAACCGAATGTGTAATCATATATTTATCTACTAACCCTTCCGGTGGGTCAGGGAAAGAGGTGCAGAATGCAGATGGCACTTGTTGACAGACTCCAGACGGTCTAGCGTGTCGCCGAATACCTTCGCCAAGTTCTTCAATAGGACAAACAGTGCGGTTATATTGTTCGATCTCATTACGGATTTCGATGATCTCTTTTTCTGACACCGACCTGCTATTACCAGCGTAGATGTCAGCACTCTTAGTGGGGCCAAAGAGGTGAAAAGTGCCCGAACCATAGGCCGCGTATTCATTCAATGTTTGTTGCACATCAGAAGCCCATATACACGAAGGTGTTTCTGTCAGGCCTTCTGCCTTACAAACCTGATCGTAGCTCCGCACTTGATTCAATAAATACAAGCTCGCCTGTCGGCTTAGTCGATTTTCTTCGGCAAGGTGTGACGCATGGCGGTTTCCAACAGAGTCTGCTACGAAAAATATCCCAGCAAAAAGCGCCGTTGCATACCAGAGATGATCATAGTATCCGCGAAATTTATCATTCAGATAGAGGGTGTCGTAGACAATGACGATTATGCACCATCCAGTTAACAGACTAATAATCAAGAGAGGCACAAGGCCCAACGGGCTCCCTAGCGCACCACCTCCGCCAATGTAAAAGGAATCAGGAAGGTAGTTTATTTGCGGCCACTGCCCAGCAATGTTTAATAATCCGGGAAGCGCTAATACCCCAAAAACAACGGCTACACCCCGCCACCGAGCGATCACGAAGCCTGCAGCTAAAAGCGCGCCAGTTAATATAATCGAGTATATCAGCAGAAGGCCCAGTATCGGAGTTACTGCCTCTGCAGGTGACCAGTAACTTCCAACTATAACTCCATCATCATTTAGTTCTAAAAAGTTCGAAGATGCTAAGCCAATTCCCTCTAAAATCTGTTGAACGCTATACGCTGCACCGTAGAGAAATGCGATATAAGGAAATAAAAAAGACAAATCCGACTCCTAATTTATATTGCCTCTAAAAGCAATTATACAAGTTTCCATATGATTTTCTGAATTTTCCAATACATGCAGGCACACTATCTCGTCACTCATTTAGCCCCTCATTCACTAGACCCCTTTCTTTCAAAAGCAAGGATGCAACTACTCCCAAGCTACTTATAGCTAAGGGTAAAATCAACGCGAGTTGATAGCTTTGAAGGCTTGGAACAGTTTCGGGGTCAGCAGCAGAGACGCTATCAAGAATGATCCCAAAACCTGATTGAACCAAAGCAGCTGTCAGGAACGCCCCCATATTAACGAGAGCAGTCGCAAAGCCAACATTCGCCAAGGTGACTGACTCTTTGGTAGCCGCAAAAATGACCCCGACCGGCCCGCCAGAGAGTCCTAAAAGTACGAACAGTGCCATTGCCACTCCGCCAGGCTCCCACTCTGCAAACGCCATAAGCGCCCATACCGCGACGGATAACATAGCCGTCACAACAATGATGGGTTTCTTCGCGCCAATCCGATCAGCGGTCCACCCCCAAAATAAAGAACTCAAACCATACACCGTTAAAGCAACGGTGGCATATTGTGCTGCCTGCGCTGGTTGGATGCTGAACCCATCGGTCAATAGCGGTACAGCCCATAGCCCTAGAAACGCATACAAGGTTCCGTTGGTAGCCGCGACACAAACAAATAGTAACCATACCTGGCGCTCTCTAAGGACATATCGATTTCCGCGCAGTATTGGATGCACAGTCGTCTTGGCTTTCGAGTCACGTATCCGTTTTGGTGCTGGGTCGTCTTTACAGAAAATAAGCAGGCATGCAGTGGCCAATAAGGTTAAGGCTGCGAAGAAAAGGACGACCTCTCTCCAGTTGAACCAATGCAACAAATACGCTGTTGGGGTCTGCGCTATTACGCTTCCTAGCGCAGCCAGGAGCATGGTTGTACCCATAACAAGGGAATGGCGCTCTGGGGAAAACCAAGTAGCGTTGTAACTCATCAGGGCGACAAATACAGCTGATAGGCCCAGCCCCAATAACGCTGACCCCACAAGCAAAACGACAAGATTGGGCGCAAAACCAAAGGAAAAAGCACCTATCGCCGTTACTGTACCGCCGATAAAGCCACCCTTCCGTATCCCCACCGAGTCAGTAAAAATGCCAGCGGGTACCTGCATCAGCGTATAAATCCAGAAATGCATTGATGCCACAATGCCGAGCGTAGTGGCCGTTAAACTGAGTTCTTGCTGCATACTCCCTGAAAGGGTCGAAGGGGCGAAGCGGAAAAAAAATCCACTCATGAAGATACTAATGAGCAAGCACCAGCCTCCCCATTTGAGCCAGGTTATTGGAATCCGAAGGCGCCCCCCCATAACGGTACTTGTGCTATTCATACCCCGCCTCCAGGAGCCTTGTTTCGATTAGCTCCGAAAAGTAGGCGGCCACCGGCTCAACTGGTGTGAAATGCCCTCGCACACGATTGCTCAACCCTTCTAGTTGGTATTCACAAATCTGGTCATCCTCAAGAATTACTTGATCGAGTCTTTCGAAATAGTGTGGTGCGATCTCGTTAAAGTCATGCCTCGCCAGGGTTTCATCATGAAATGCGTAACCAACATTGACGCTTGTGCGAGTAGCTGAGATTGGCGTCTTCTGAATCCACCACATAACTTCGGGCGCAGTTACAATGAAAAAACCTGGCAGAATGACGCTGAAATGGGTGCCTTCTGCTGCTTCGCCGATAACGTCACGGGGAGTTGGAAAGGCGAGGTTACGTTTTTCAGGAAATAATGCTGGAGAAAGAGAGTTCTGATGATAAACACCAAACCAGTTGCTATCATGTTCTACCGGTTTAACTGGTTGGCTACCAATCGAGCGACTGTGAATGAAGTTGGTATGGAGAGTCTCCATATCTACTTCAATGTATAGCTTCCAATTGGTCGTTAATGCATAGGACTTTTCTTGAACACAATGCATTCTCTGAGTTTGGTGTGGTAGAGCTACCTTATCGATATAGTTGCCTAGATAGACCTCAAGCGGCATCTCGTTTTCTTTATTAAGATTGATGAATACCAAACCAGCTACAGCTTCACATTGAATTGGAACCAGATTTAAATCTAACTTCTTAAGATCGCTTCTTTTCACGCTCCCACCTAAACCGGGAGCGCTCGTCAAATTTCCGAATGTGTCGTAAGACCACTTGTGAAAAGGGCATCTAAAGTACGCATTCTTTCCGCAGCTTTCGCTCGTTAAAGGAGCCCCACGATGTCTACAGGTGTTTAGAAAGGCTCTGATAATACCGTCTTCACTACGAACAACGATGACACTGCGTTCCAAAAACCGACGGCTTACAAAACTTCCAACGTTAGGGAGAGAAGTCGACAGACAGGCAAAATGCCAGGCTGGAAAATGAATGGTTTGTAGTTCTCGTTCAAACCAATGCTCATCGATATAGCATTCAGGGCGGAGCATTTTTGAGAGGTTTGTTTTATCGCACCCACCCTCAACTCTAGTGTGTAAGGAACTAATCGTCTCTGTCATATTTGTATCCACGTGTTTGTTTTCAAAACAAGTGGTCTGAGCGTACAAAGCGACATGGGATAATTGGAAACGGAAATATTTGCTGAGGGGTATCAATTAATTCGATACTGGCTCAGAGTCCCTTTTACATCACCCGATCGCCACTTCAATTACTCAACATGCTCGGCGAATAAGACGAACCGACGGTAGGAGGTACCACAATGAAATGGAGCTTGGATCAGCTGCGCACATTTATCTATGTTGCAGATTTGGGCGGTTTTTCACGGGCGGGAGAGCGACTCTTTCTGGCCCAATCTACTGTTAGTTGGCAAGTTCAGCAGCTTGAACGCCAGATTGGCGTTCCACTGCTCTACCGCACTCCAAAAGGCGTTACCCTTACAGAAAAAGGCCATGCCTTCTATCTAAGGGCACAAAAGGTCATTAACGCAAACGATGAGGCTGAGCGATGGTTGGCGCAGAGTTTTGCTGATCGTCAGATCATTCGATTCGCCACCACAGATTGCTACGCAACTTGTCTGTTGCCAAGCCTACTTGAGCTTTGGAAATGTCAGTTTCCCAATGTTCAAGTGATATTGGATTGCAGCTTCAGCACTGATATCTGGAAGCGTTATAAAAACGGGGAATTCGATATTGCTCTGGCCCAGCATTGTCCTTCTGACATCGATGCAGAGCCTATCCGAGTTGAACCATTAGAGTGGGTCTGCGCTAGAAATTCGCTCGTTTGGAAACAGAGTACGCTACCCGTCGCTTTATTCGAGTACGGCTGCCCTGACAGAGAATTCATCCTAAATGCACTCAAAGGCGCAGGCCGTGAGTATAGAGTTGAGTTCGAAACCTATAGCTATGGAGGGCTTATGGCAGCAGTGGAAAGCGGAGCTGTCGTTTCGGCACTGCCCAAATCAACTATACCGCCCACCCTCAGGCGCCTTGATAGCCAGCATTGTCTCCCACGGCTGCCCTCTTTAAACGTAAACTTAGCAAGCCCCCAAAAAAGCAGTGATCACATTTGCAGCCAACTGTATGACGCTGTTGTACTGCACTTGGCTGAATACGAACAGAGTTTAACAACCAAAGGCGAGGAGTTACTCCAATAAGCACTGGTTCACCCTTCTAACAACTATGTCCGAGAATGACGTCACCCCATTTTCAGTAGCCGTGTATTCGCAAGGATGGTCGAAACACGGCCAACCTATTCGCCCGCCACTTCAGAAAAGTGGCCCGTTTTATCCAGCGTGTATTCGCTAAAATCCCGCGCCAGGTAAAGCGAGCCCGAATAGACGCGCAGGGCCTCCTTTCGGATGTCCTCAATGGAAGGCGACGCAAGGGGGTGGAGCTGGTAACGGGGGCTGAAGTGCGTCAGCACCAGATTGGGCAACTGTACCGATTCGGCAAACGCCGCGACCAGCTTGGCGTAGCTATGCCCGACATCACCAGCCTTCTGGGCCATCTCTTCGGTGTAGGTGGCTTCATGCACCAGCACCTGTGCCCCCGCGCACGCTTCAAACAGCAAGTCAGGCTGGTCATTGTCCCCAGCGATCACCACTTTTCTCGGCTTGTGTTTGAAGATCAAGTAATCATGGCTTTTTAACTGTTTACCCTCAAACTCAACATCAAACCCTTGCTTCAACTGCCCCCACAACGGCCCTCTCGGAATGCCCTTTTGCGCTAACTTATCCACATCCAAGGCAGCGTCGACCCTTGTCTCCGTAAACCCATAAGCGTAGGACGGTGCCCGGTGCGAAAGCCTGTGCGTGGTAATCGCAATGCTCTCAAACTCAACGCTTGGCAGCTCGTCCGAGTCGATAAACTCCAGGGCGAAGGGCAAGCAAAGCTGCGTGACCTCACAGGTAGCCTCCAACCATGCCTTGATGCCTCCGGGCGCCACAATGGTAAGCGGCGCTTTCCGGCCGCCCATTCCCGCACTCGCCAGTATGCCCGGCAGCCCATAGCAGTGGTCGCCGTGCACGTGGGTAATCAAGATGGCTTTCAGCGAATGGAACGACAGCTTTGTGTGCAAAACCTGATGCTGGGTGCCCTCACCACAATCGATCAGGTACCAGCCCTTCCCTTTGCTCTCTTGTAAGGCGACCCCGGAGACGTTTCTGGTTTTAGTGGGTACACCGGCGGATGTGCCGAGGAAGAGTAAATTCATATATTGTTTGTGATTACTTGTGTACTTGCTTTGGAAACAAGGGGCGGTCTGCCAGCTAGTTTTGGCTTTGCATATTAAAAGCCATAAGCCTATTATGAGCTATAATTACCTGATTTTCTTCAATTGAACTTTTTCATTGGAGAGTAGATAGTCTAATATTCAAACGTATCGAATTGAAATTGATATTAGATTTCCACTGTAAAGCTCTTTGATCGTCGCCACAAAGTTTTATACTAATCATGCTGACCACTCACCGTTAATTTTTCTAAACTTAACAAAGTTTGCGTATCAAAGTTTTTTGTACAGCTCAAAGCTATCTTAACGAGCTAATTTGGAAGGCAACATAAAACCAGTCCCTTTGATGCATTTTTCAGCGCCTCCGCCGACTTCGTTCGATGTACTCATTTATCCAATCCTGATCAAGTTCTAAGCGAACATTACGGCGCACCCCACCAATTATTCCGGAAATATAAATATAAGAAAAATGCTCTTGCTTAATATTTGCAACGGCCTCTCTGTCACCCCATTTTTCTTTGATTAAATTAGCAACACCATCAGGAATATTAAATTCGAGTTCAAACCAACCTTCATCTCCTATATTATAGTTTGCAGGTGTAAATCGCCACTCTCCATTTAGACGTCCAACTACATGGCAACGAACTGTGTCACTTTTAAATGCAGCTGGAGGCAACGGACTGGAAGTTAGAAGGTGTAGCGGCCAACGACCTTGTAACATCCCAAAATAAGAACCGCGAATTCTTTTTAGAAAGTCAACAAGATTGGTATTGATTAACTCCAGTCCACGTGGGGTTATGTATTGGTGAACATCCACTTCAAAAACTCTTTCCCTGATAGCATCTCGATAAAGCCTACGAACTTCCGAAATTGCAGTTTTACCGAACCCAGTTATACAAGATTCATCAAAATTCATTATAGAATTGATTAGGGGCTGAATCACTGGCACGTTTTCATATTGTATAAGAAATACTTGATGAGCTAATGCGTAATTAACAGTTCCACTGGTATAACCAGAAGTAGAGAAAATTGCCGAATGATAATTAAACCTTGGAATCTTGACGCTGGCATCATCACCGATTATTGAAAAGTAATTTTCTGATATATCTTTTAATACACCAACTGCGTTACGAACTACTTCGATACCAACTGGTCGCTTTTCTTGATAGCATTTAGCTTCTACCATCAAACGTAATGGATACATAAAAGCTGGTGATGACAGAAAACCTGCCAATGCATCAATTTGATGCCATGTACCTCGACCCCTAACTTCAAGCCCAGAATGCCCGCCTCTTAAACTTTCGTCAGTATTAAGAGGAACAGACTCGATAGTCTCGTAACCAAATTTTTCCAACAAATAAAGAACGGCCTCTTCTAAAAGAGCACCTCTTACCTGAGAAATATTTGCCACCAGTAACCTCCTTAATTATTCGAAGCATGAGCGCTTTCAATCTTTAGTTTTTTTGGGAGCTGTTGGTTCGGATTGCTAGTAACGTATCTTCTAGACGTGTTCAATTGATATCAGCTAACACAAAACTTCGCAGCTTTCCACGTGCAGATTTTTTACAGGCAAAGCCACAACGAAAAGCTTTTTTCTTTTCTTAGGCGCGCTATTCATTGGACTTTATTGGGGGAAGAAGCCCCAACTCTTTGGTCAGGAGATCCAAGCACTCTGATAATTCATCCTCCAAATAGAAAAATTCCTCAGCTTTCTTGTAAAGCGTATCCATATCGGAGTGACTTCCCAACGAGACCAGAAGAGCCTCATGTGCGATATAATTTCGTTGCTTACGAAGCTTATTTAATCGCTTCTTGAGATCTTCGTTTCGATTCAGCTTGTCAAACACATTCAAGAGCCGCTCGAGAGGGTATGTTTCTACATCTTTAATAGAGAAGCCAAAATGGATTCGATCCTCTACAAGTCTATGAATATAATTATACGCCTCACCAATATACGTTTTAAGAATGAATTCAAGGAGCTGGAAGCTGGTGAGAATGTCAACAGTTCGGCCTCTATAATATTGCTGTTCTTTACTAGGCATAGTTACTCCTTGTGATTCAAACCGCAACTTGCGCATTTTCATTGAGCATAGAGCACGAAGGATGCGCCCGAGTTAATCGCTTTATTAGTTATTGAATCTACTAACATTCTCAGATGCCCATTCAAATATTTCATCAGGATCAATCCTGGAAGATAAACGTATATTTTTTGTTAAATAAGCTAAAAATTGACCTTTATGAAATATCTTTGGCGGTGAACTCGCCATACTGTTATAGGCGCTGAGATGAGAAAACTGCTGTCCATACGGCGAGAATTTGTTAAGAAACGATGTTTGGGAAAACTTGTTTCCGTACGGGCCAAACTTATTAAATATGCTTTCACTGTCAAATTGACTTGGAGTTAATCTCCCTAGAAAAACTCCATCTTGCGCCTGAATAAATGACTCACCTCTCTGTTGCCGAGCCTCAGCTTCATTCTCTACAAATTCTCCCCTTGCAGCAGCAGCTGGATTAGACTGAAGGGTATAGAGAAAAGAGTCTGGTGATATTTTAGGTGTCACATAAGGGTTCGCGCTGACATAAAAACGAAACACACCATTAATGAACAATTTTGGTGGTACAGAGCAGTAAGGATTATTGATACTATATGCTCCATACTCACTACCATATGGAGAGTATTTATTAAATATACTTGTATTAGAGTATTGACTACCGAAAGGGCCATACTGATTTAATATAGACTCTTGATTATATTGATTTGCATTTAACTTCCCTAGCAATTGCCCATCTTGAGCTTGTAGATATGAGCCATCGTTAGTTGTAGCCTCGCGCGCTTGCTCAGAATGTAACTGGGCAAGTATCTGCTCTAGCAGTTCTTTAGTGCTATCTGACGACATTATTGATTACTACCATACAGCGACTGTAAAAGCTTCTGTATTTCTTCAGCAGCTTTAGCCTTAGGAAGTTGTGTAATTAAAACTGGAGCAGTAGCAAGGGCAATATTTTTATTTCTAACTTCTTTGATTTCCTTTAGTGGCCAGTATAGTAATCCTGTGGTTATAGCGGAAGGTGTAGACCAAGCGAATTGCCCAGTAATCAACGCAGTAACGAAGCAGGCAATACCAGTAACAAATAAGACAACGGTCAAAAGGATATATGTCCATTCAATCCTCTTGTTCTCTCGAAGAACAGAATCAATCCTAGATAATATGTCGTCTGTGCTTGTCATCTACGTTTCTTTTTTTAAGACTAACAGTAATAAGGAGAAGGCATTATAACCTTAAAAAACGTGTCCGCGCATTTTCTGAGGTTATGAAACCAATTTGCCTGACTCTATCCCATTGGTTAGCTTCGTAGCAAAGAAAAAGTTGGAAAATTACCCCAAATCGCATGTTGAGGCGGTTTTCTGCCTGTTAATACAGCTACTAGCTTATTGTCAAACTCACTAACTCCCCACCAAACCACTGCTGCTTTAACCCCCGCTGCTTTTCCAACAACAGCGTTAGGTAGTCGCGCATGGGATGGGCTGAAGGCAGCGCGGCAAGGTGCTTGCGCAACCGCCGCTGGTAAGGAAACTGCTCGGCAGGCATGTGCAGCGACGTGGCGTTTTGGGTGAGCCATTCGATGTTGGGCAGGAGCAAGTGAGTGGCGTTACTATCCATTGCTTGGCTTACGCCTTTGGGATCGAAATCACCGACGTAGATATGTGGTCGATGGGTTTTGTACCAAGCCTCGGCCAGCAAGGAGAAACCGCCGCCGTAGTGGCTGTCGCCACGGTAGACGACCAGCGGGTTGGCATAGCCGTTTAGCGCTGAAATATCCGGCGAGAACTCATAGAAGCTGTCCAGGTTTTCGACCTGAATTAGAGCGCTAAACGCGCTTAGCTTTAGCCCCAGTACATCCACATCGCGAATAGCGCGTGGTTCGTTGGCAAGCCCTGCTATTGGCTGCGGCGGAAAGCTGACGAGTACCCGCCGTGCACGGGGGCTTTCGCGGGTTGCTTTGTCTTCCTCTACGCCCTCTTTCGCTTGGGCACTGCTGGTCAGGCCGCTGAGGGAGCGGCCTAGCGGTGCCAAGCGGGCGCTCTCTAACACGTCATTAATCTGCGCCAGCAAGGCGGTGTCAAAGCGCAACGCTTTACTGTTGATTCGCGTGGCCAGGTCAATGTCGTGCTGGTGGCACCAGGCCACTACGTCGTCTACCCACTGGCGGCGGGGCTTCTCCACCGTGGGTTGGCGGAGAAGTTCGCGGGCGACGCCGTTAAGGCCATTGCGTGCACGGCTGGGTAGGTTCATACGGCCAGCTGCAGTTCTACATCGTGGATCAGGCGCAGGTGATTGAATTGGCTGGCCTGGCTCTCCTGCTGTTTGAGTCGAAATGCCTTCTGATCGCTGCGCGGCAGGCCCTGGTATTCGGAAATCACCTGGAACAGCCAGATTTCATCCGGCCATTCCAGCGGGCTTTCGTGTAGGTACTCAAGGGCGCTGACCGGCTCCGCCTGGGGTTGGTCGATCACGCTCAAATAGAAGTGTTCCACATCCTGCTTGAGCGCCTGCTGGCGGGCGGCGGCTAAGCTGCTTTCCTGGGCTTGGGCCGGTGCCGCGGCTTCAACCGTTTGCGTGGTGTGGCGCGGTTGGGGTAGCTGGTGCAGCAGATCGGCGAGCAATCGGCTATCCAGGTTGCGATCCAGCGCCGGGGCGGCCGCCGCGCTTAGCGGGGCGGCTTGATTGACCAGCCCTGGTACCTCGCTGCGCCTTGCATAGTTGCCGGGCACAAAGCCGGGGTGTTCGCGCATAAAGGCGGCCATGCCGCTGATCAGGCGGCTGCGCGCCTGCTGCTTGCGAAAGCGCGCCATCAGTTCGATCAAGCGCCGCTGCACTTCGCGCAGACCGGTGTAGTGGTTACTTAACTGCTGCTGCAGTTGGCTGATCAATAGCTTGCGCAGGCTGCCGTCGCTGCCCACTAGCTCGATCAGCTCGTCGAAGTCGATCAGCGCCAGGCCATCCAGTAGCCTGGCGATCTGCTTCTGGGCGCGGTCGTTTTCGCGGATCTTGTCGTTGAGTTGGCTGACGAAACCAAAATCGCTATTTAACCGCTGCCATAAGCTATCGATGGCATCGGCGAAGCGCCCGTTCAGGTCGTCGACTTCCTGACGCAGGCGCATCAACTGCTGCTCCAGCTTCCAGTGCTCGCCGCGGCTGCGCGCCTCCCGGTAGCTGTGCACCAGAGCACGAATCAGCTCCAGGGTTTCCGCTACATCGGCATTCACATGGCGGCGGGTCTCGTCGGCGAGCATCTCGGCGATCAGTTCGCGCACCTTGGGCGCCAGCTTTACGCCGCTCTGCTCATCCGGTCGCCATAGAATGCGCGCCGCCAGCAGCTTGCGCAGCGCGCTATCGCTAAGCGATTCCAGCGGCACTTCATCGCGGGTGTAGGCCTGCATCAGTACATCGGCATGCTTACCCAGCAGCGCCAGCCGTTCACTGCCGGTTTTTAGCAGGCGGCTTTCGAGTGCATGCTCACCGCCACTCACAGAAGGGCCTCCTGAGCGCCAGAGCCCTCCTCGCTGCCCTCTTCGATGGGCAGGTTCTCTTCATCGCGAATAAAGCGCACCAGATCCACCAGGTAGTCGATCTTGCCGGTGACCACGAACACCTGCCGCTCTGAATGGGGCTGAAGCAGGTAGCCGTGCTCTTTCAAGCGCTTGAAGACCTGCTTTACCTGGGCATCGAGCTGGTCACTTTGCGAGCCAAAGAAGCTGTCGGTGGCCAGGCGCTCCAGGCGTTCACGCAGGCTTTGGTTGTCTTCGCACTTGGCACTGAACTCGGCGGGTTTGAGCACATCGCCGGGGGCGGCCAGGGTATCGCGGCCCAACGCCTCTTGAACCAGCTGTAGCCACTCCAGCAGCGGCAGCAGGCTGTTGAGCGTATCGCCGAGCTGGCGGGAGAGCTGATCCCGGGCGTTGTCATTGAGCTGACGCCAGGCGAGAAAATAGACGCTGCCATCTTCGTTGCTGGCCAGCCGCCGGTTAAGCGGCCGCAGGTAGGCATCGATCTCCTCCCGGGTCTCTTCATTGGTGAGATGGCGATAGCCGCTCTCATCGCTGATCGGGCAGACAAACTCCCCGGCCAGCAGACGCTCTAGCAGTGGGCCATGTTCGATCATACCGTCACCTCCTGCTGACGTTCCTGGAGCCGTTCGGCTAGGCGGCTTAGCCGTGGCTCGATGCGTTTTAACACCCGCTTATTGGGGTTGGCGTCATCGCGATCAATCAGGTAGCGGTTGGCGAACAATAGCAACACATCGGACTCGGGGTTGGGAAACGCGCCGACGATATGAATGCGGTTGCTGTCACAGGCGTCGAACAGTTTTTCGACGTTGTGATACGCCAGGGTGCCGATCTCATCAATAGGCCAGTGGATGGCGATCTCCGCATCGCCGCGCAGCAAGCGGGTAAAGGCGAGTAGGAACTTGCACAGAATCAGGTACGCCATGCCGTGGCTGGAGGACTCCAGCAGTTGGCGGTCGTTTTTGATCACCAGATCGGTGCCGCCTTCGTTCAGGTGCAGCTCCAGGCGCAGCAGGCTTTCAAAGCTGTACTGCTGGTCGCTGCGCAGCAAATCGACCACGTCCGCCAGGGCATTGAGGTAGTCGTCGCTGGGTAGCGTCTGGCCGGATTCCCGCCACTCTTTATAGCGCTGGGCAAACAGCTTCAGCGGCTCCCAGAAGCCCAGCTCATCAATGGTGGACTGGATGCGCACTTCGGCCTTGGTGATGCCTTCCAAACGCAGGTCATCGGCGACCTCTTCAGAGAGTCGGCGGCTTTGGGCACTAATACGTCGGTTCAGATCGCGGAACACAGTGAAGAACTTATCCAGGTCGTCGCTTAGGTTGCGCCCTTCCTGAATCAACTGCTGCTGTTGATCTTCGAGCAGTTTGAGCATGTCGCGCAGTAGCGGCAGCTGTAGGCGCGGGTTGTCGCTTTGCAGCTTGCTGCGTTCGCTCTCCAGCGCTTCGGCGAAGCCGCTGCTGGCGTCCTTGATCAGTTGGCTTTCGACCTCCAGGCAGCCACGGCGTAGCTGCTCGATGAGCTGGTGGCGATTGCCCAGCGCCTGGCGGGCGCGCTCGATGCGCTCGTCCACATCGCCCAGCGGCGTACCGGGCGCTTGGCCGTCGGGTTCGATGACCAAGGTTTCCAGCTGCGTAAGTAGCGGCTTCAAGGCTTCAAGGCAGGCGTATTCGCTCTCCCGCTGGGTTTTCAGCGTGCTGACCGTGCTTTGGTGGGTTTTGCGCGCGGCCTGAAAATCGTTTTTCAGGTGTTCTTTATCCCGCTGCAGCTGCTGTTCGGCCTGCTCCAGCTCGGCCTCCTGAGCGACCAACTGCGGCTTGTGCTGGCCCCACTCGACGCGCATAAAGCGGGTGTATTCGGTGAGTTCATCCTGACGGGCGGCGGTGACGCGAATGCGTTCATCCTGGCTTGCCAGCCGCTCCTTGGTATCTTTTAGCTTGGCGGGGTCAACGCCCTGCTCGGCCAGTTCCTGGCTAAAGGCCTCTTCCAGTTCCGCACGCTGGCGCTTGTGTTCGGCATTGGCATCGCTCAACTGCTGCTTATACTGGCGCAGTTGGGCATCCAGGCTATCCACCTGGCTCTGGCCGTCGGCCTTGAGCTCCAGCAGTTGGCTTTGATGGGTCTCGCTAAGGGCGGCGAGCGCCTGCTGCTTCTCTTCGCGCAGCTCCTTTTGCGCCTGCTCCTGGCTGGCTAACGCGGTTTGATGCGCTGCGCGGCGCTCCTGCTGGCGCTTGGTGTGGCGCTCTTGCTGCTGGCGGCGGGCCTCTATCGCAAACTCGACTTCCTGCTCGGCGCGTTTGTGGGCCATGCGGCCCTGATCTTGGGCTTCATCGGCCTGCTGCACCCGCTCGTTATGCTGCCTGAGCGCTTTCTCGGCGGCCTGGCTCTCTGACTGCACCCGGCGTTTGGCACTATCGGCTTCTTCGATGGCGGCCAGCAGGCTGGCTTCATCCTGGGCGTAATCGGGCAGGGCAATGGCGGAAAGATCCAGAGCCAGCCCGAACAGGTCATCGCTTGCGCCTTCTGCCAACTGCGGGGCGAGGTCACGCCGCTCTAGCAGCTCTGGCGCAATCACCTTGCCTAACTGCTGCTCCCAACCGGGGCGGTGATAGCGCAGGAAATGGCGCAGGCTGCCCTGCTCCGGGTCGCGCTGCTGATAGAGCGTAAAGCAACGCTGCTCGGCGCGCTCCAACTGTTGGCGAAGTTGCACCAGCTGCTGTTCGGCACTGTCGCGCTCGCGTTTGCGGCTTTCAAACTCCCGGCGCAGGCCATCCAGAGTAGCAGCGGATGCGTTGCGCTCCTGCTGGGCCTGATCCAGGCGCGCCTGGGCAAGCTCCGCCTCGGAAGCCTCTTCGGCGGTCTGGGTCGAGAGCGAGAGCTGCGCTTTTAGCTCAGCTAGCTGTTCGACGCCGAGTTCCAGTTGCGCCTGGTACTCGCCCTCCAGGCGTTGGCGCTCCTGCTGATAGCGTTCGTTGAGCCGCTGTTCGGACTCCCACTGTTGTTCCCGGCGCAGGGCTTTCTCTTCGACCAGGGCGTCGATCAGTTCCTGGGATTCACGGGTCTGGCGGGCCAGCGCCTCAGACAATTCACGCAGCCGACCATCCAGGCGCGCCTGGCTCTCTTTTACTGCGTCCTGCATCACGTTTAAGTGGGCACGCAGTTGGTCGCGCTGCTCCCGCCACTGGGGCAGCGCGTTGATATCGCGCTCCAGGGCAGGCATATCCGCATCGGCGTATTGCTCGTACTGGGTTTGCAGGTCGTTGAGGCGGCGCTGGGTCTGCTGCAAATCACTGACCACTTCGCTGTGGCGGTCGTTCAGCGCGTCCCGCGCCTCACTATAGTCGCTCTCCCGCTGCTGGAATTCGCGCTGATGGCGGGCAAGCTCAGCATCCACATCGGCCAGGCGGCGCTCTGCCTTCTGGCGGTCGTCTTCCAACTGGGGCTTCAGTTGCCACAGGGTGGCATCCAGGTCAGCGAGTTCTCGATCGATACCGGCGAGCCGGGCAAGGGAGGCCTGCAGCGGTTCCAGGCGCATGGATTGGCGCATCTGGGCAATCCACTCCCGCGCCTTGGTATTGCGAATTCGAGTCACCGGGAGTTCAACACCATCCTCTTCGAAAATCGCCGCCAGCATGGTTTTGAGGGTGTCCATCTTGCCCTCTTTGGCATGCACTGCTGACACCAGCTTTTCGATATGGCGGATGCGTCGCTCGGGTTTCACCAGGCTGAACTGCGACGCGATCTGGCGCAGCTTGAGGCCATCGCGGCTGTTGCCATGCAGTTGGGTAAAGTCGTTCTGGATCACCGAGCGGAATTCAGAGGTAGCGCCCAGCTTGGGCGACACCGGCGTGCCGTTGCGCCGCAGGCCGCTGGCCCACTGGGTGTAGTCCAGCGCCGCCACGCCCGCGTCGCTCTCCACCAGATAGTCTTCCGGCTGGTAGGGCGCGCCGACAAAGCGGTATTCCACCCCGCCCTCGGCCTTGCGGGTCAGCACCGCCTGGCAGATGTTGCCCGCTTCGCGGCGGTATTCGTACACCAGGTAGCTGTTGCGGTGGGGCAGGTAGAACGCGTCGAACTTCATGCGCGTCTTGGGCACGACCTTGTTGGGTAGCTCGCCGTAAAATACCGGCACCAGGCGCTGTAGCGTGGTTTTACCGGAGGCGTTGGTGCCGCAAATATTGGTGTGACCGTCCACACTCAGTTCGACCACGCCTTCCAGGTGGCCGTGAATCATCACGATGCGTAGCAGGTGGGCCATGCCGTGTCCTTTCGATGACTATTTCAATGGCTATCCGGATCGTTTTGCTGATCGCTGAAAGTGGCTATAGTGCCAGACACAGACCAAGGTGGCATCCGTTGAGTCCCAAACATCAATTCCAGTACCCCAATGACAAACCTTTAGAACGACCCGGGCTAACGGCTGGCCTTTTACGATTTTCCGGCGACTCACATATTGACTGGCCAAGCGCTAAGGCGCTCGCGATAGCCAACCCTACTACCTATGGTGTGTTGGCTGGATCAGAGGGGGACGGTAGAAAAAGCGGCAAGATATGGAGATGGACCGGCACTGACAGCCGGCCCGGGGTGGGATCAGCCCTCGGCGAGCCAGCCGTCGATGAGATCGCGATGTTCCTCGATCCACTGCTTGGCGCCTTGCGTGGGGTCGCCGAGGTTTTCGATGGTCAGCATGAGATCGGCCAACTGGTCGTGGCTCATGTGCCAGGTGTCAAGCATTTGGGTGACCTCGGGATGCTCCTCGCCAAACCCTTTGGGCGACATCCACATGATATCGTCACCACCCCCATAACTCTTCTTGGGATCTTCTAGCGCCTTCAGGTCGTACTGCGCGTAGGCCCAGTGGGGCTGCCAGAGTGTGACGGCGATGGGTGCTTCATTGGCATAGGCTTCCTCAAGGGCTGCGAGCATGGCGGGGCCGGAGCTGTTCAACTGGCGAAACGGAAGGTTGTAACTCTTGATGGCGTTTTCGGTCTCGCCGGAGATAGCCGAGCCCGATTCGATGCCAAGGATGGTCGGCTCGCCCTGATAGTCGAAGCGCTCGGCGTTGTCTTTGAGGTCACTGATGCTATTGATGTCTTCCATGTAAGCGGGCACCACCAGTTCGTCCTGGGCGCCGTCGAACCAGGCATCGTGAACGTCGATGCGGTCCTTGTAGGGCTCGATGTACTGGGCATCGCCATGCGGGAGCCAGACTTCCAGCGAGATATCCAGATCGCCGTTTGCGAGCCCGCTGAAGAGCACACTCTTGCCGGTGGTGGTCAGCCCGACGTCGTAGCCCTGCTCTTCAAGCAGTTGCTGCCACATGTGCGATACAGCAATGTTTTCCGCCCAATTGTTGGTACCTATGGTCAGCGTGTCGTTGGCCGAGGCGGTTATCGAGAGACCGGCCAGGCCGCAGGCGATAAAAAGGGGTGTCAACGGTTTCATACGCGTCCTTTTTTATGTTCGTTAATCGAAAGGGATGAGAAAGCGTGATGCGCTACGTCGTCATTCTTCCATCAGTATGTCGGAATAGCCGTAGGTCGAGAGGCGTTCGATGCCATCTTCGGTGATCAGCACCTGCTCTTCCAGCTTGACGCCTTCGGTGCCGTCTCGGTGGCCGATATAGGCCTCGACGCAGAGCGTCATGCCGGGTTCGATGGTGCCGTCGTAGCCGACGTCGTCCCAATCCATGTCGTGGGCGATCAGCGGCCACTCGCCGGTCATACCGCAGCCGTGAACAATATCCAGGTAACGGTTTTCGCGATAACCATCGGGTATCGGCCACGCTTGTTGCGAGTAGTCACGAAAGCTCATGCCCGGGCGCAGCAGGGCAATGTTGCGCTCGAGCTGGTCGGCGGCCATGCGATAGAGCGCTTTTTGCTCGGTGCTGGGCGCGCCTGCGCCGGACACATGGAAGGTTCGCGAGAAATCGGTGTAGTAGCCGAAGCAACCCACGATGTCCGTATCGAAGGCCACCAGCTCGCCTGGAGCGATGATCTTGTCCGAGCATTCCTGGAACCACGGATTGGTGCGTGCACCGGAGCTTAGAAGTCGAGTTTCGGCGTATTCACCGCCGGTGGCCAGCACGTGCTGGTTGAAGATCGACCACAGCTCGTTTTCGTTCATGCCGGGGCGAATGGCGGCTTCCATGCGCGTCATGGCGGCTTCGGTCAGGGTCACCGAGCGGTGAATGAGAGCCAGCTCGTCTAGGCTCTTGATCGACTTGGCGCCCTCGACCACGGTGGCGGCATCGGTCAACTGGAAGCCGACCTGGCCCAGCGCCTCGATGGCGCCGGTGGGTGCGGACTCGATGCCTAGACGCTGCCCCTGGGTATGCGAACGCTCGAACAGGCTGCGGATGTCATCGACGAAGGCCTGGGTATGTACCGCGCAGCGAGGACCGCTGTACTGCGGCATCACCGCCCGGGCGGGATGCACCTCGTCGAGTAGCTCGGCGTTGGCCGCCAGGTGCAGGCAGGCGCTGAATTCGAACAGCACCACTGGGCCATCCGCCGCCACGTAGAGATAGCGCGCAGGGTTACGCTGCGAGTAGACCTGCATGTTGCGCACGCCGCAGGCATAGCGAATGTTGATGGGATCGAACAGGATCACCGCATCCAGTTGGTGATGCTTCATCTGCTCGCGCAGGCGTTGCAGCCGGTAGCGCTCGACGCGCGACAGCAGCGCGGCGTCGAGCGTGGCATGGCGGAAGCTCCCGCCGGCATAGGGGCCGCCCGTGGGAACTGATCCGGCGAGTGACACGATATCGCCCATGGCAAGGCATCCTTTTGTGAAGTGGATAAATAAGGGGCGCGTTCAGTAGCACCTAGCCCATGAGCGCGTCGTGACGGCGCTGATTATCGGCATCGATGTGTTGCTGCGTAACGCGGCCGTAAATCCGCTTGGTGTGCTCCAGGCTGCCCATCATGTCGGGCGTCTTGGCGTATCCCAGTAGCGTGCAGAGGCGCTGGCCCTTGGCGGCGGCGACGCGGTGCATGGAGTAGCGCCCCTTGAAGAGCTGCAGGTCGCCGGTGTTGAGCGTCAGCGATTCGACGTCGGTGTGGTCACCCTCAAGTACGCGTTGCACGGCAGCGAAGTTTTCCTCGCCGGGGCGGCGGATATTGGGCGCGTACTGGAATTCGCCACCTTCATTGGGACGCCGCGTCATCAGGCTGACAATGAATTCGTTGGTGTCGAAGTGCCAGGGTAGCTCGGTGTCGTCGGGCATCACGTTGATCACCAGCCCCGCGATAGGATCGGCGAACTCGTAAATCACCGGCTCTTCGAGACAGTCAGCAACGAAGCGCTGGAAGTCTGGGTCGCGATAAAGCTGCTGGACAATGGCGTCCTCGGGGATCAGGTCACGCGCCACGAAGCCATTGGTGTAGTGCTGGAAGAAACGTGCTGGGTGATCCTCGGGCAGAGACGGGTCGTCCGGCGTGACATAAGGGTTGACGTTATTGTCCGAGTAGAACGCCTTTGGCGCCAGGGCCTCACTTTCCTCGCGCAGCGGCTCGATGAGGTCCTCGCGGATGAATTTCGCCAACAGGGCGCAGCCATCGGTGCGCAGTTGTTGGCGGACACCCTCGACCGCCGCTCGGTAGGCGTCGCTATCGCGCTGCAGGATCGGGTAGCGTTCAAGATCGATGAAACGCGCTAATGGATGGCGGTCATTGTTGGCGTCTTGCGCGGCCGGTTGGGCTCCGAGCGTAGCTTGTGACATATATTGCCGCTCCTGATAGTTCGTGAATGATCAGTTGTTGCTAGCAGATCGTTGCTAGGGAGTGGCAATACATTAAAAGTGTGGGGACGGGGATACTAATGAGAATGTCCGACCATCTGCGACGAGATTCTTATCGTTCCAGCTCGCGCCGAGGTGGATGCGGCCTTATCTCACACGTCGGTGCGGTAGAGATGGCGGAGCGTGGCCGCCAGCGGCTCGGCGACGGCGGTGATACGTGGCGTTTGCGCATAGGCCAGATACCAAGGAATGCGCAGTAGGTTACCCGCCAATGGCCGCATGACGACGCGACCGGCGTGATGTGCATCCTGAACGGCCCAGCGCGATAGGATGCTCACGCCCTTGTCGGCGGCGACGAGCTCAAGGATCAGGGCAACCGACTCAATCTGAACCATATGCGAAGGGTAGACCCCGGCTGGCTGGAAGAAATGCTCGAACTCATGGCCGGACTCGGGGGTGATGCTATAGGTAAAGTGCCGCCCCTGATCGAATACCTCGGCGGGCACCGCGTCGCTTTGCGCATAGGGGTGTTCGGGCGGCAAAACGGCCACCAGGGGTTCCTCGAACAGCAACTGGTGGGCAATGCCACGCTGCGAGGGCACCTCAATCATGCAGATCATGTCGACGCGACTGGTGAGTAACGCCGTGGTCATGTCCGCCATGGACAGGCGTACCAGGTCGATGTCACGCGCATGCTGGTCGTAGAGATGCGGAATCGCCCTCGAGAAGGTGTCGTAAGGGCCGATGCCCAGTCGCAAAGCGGGTTCGGTTCGGCGTGCCAGTTGCCACGCCTCGAGCTCGGCGCTGCGCAGTCGGGGAAGCACGTCATGCGCAGTCTCAAGCAGTCGCTCTCCGGAGGCAGAAAGCGTCAGTCGGCGTCCTTCACGGTGAAAAAGCGCCACACCCAGGCGGCGTTCCATTTCACGAATGCGATGCGTTGCCGCAGGCTGAGTAATGCCGATAGCGGCAGCCGCATCATGCACCGTGCCGTGAGTGGCAATAGCGTCTATCAATACGTAATACTTGATATCCAGCATGGGACTCGGGGGTCTCTTGAGAGGTGACGCGTCGCGTGAAACGACATGCTAGCACCGGCCAGTTTCTTTTGAATACGCCGTGTTCCATACATTACCTAGCCCTCTTCATAAGGCTTGGAAATACTGGCTTAATCGTCAGGGCGTTTTGTTGCCAAGCAACCCCTCGAAGAAACTCACCGCGTTGGCTTCCAGTCCTTCCAGATAGTAACCGCCTTCCTGCACCACCAGCGTGGGTACGTTCAGGCCCGCTACCCGGCGGCCAAGCTCAGCAAAACCCGCGGTAGAAACGGCGACCTTGGCTTGGAGGTCAAGTTCGTAGATATCGAACCCCAGCGCCAGCACGATGGCGTCCGGTTCGAACAGGCGGATGGCTTGGCAGGCTTGCTCCACGCGGTCAAAGAACACCGACTCCTCTGATCCATGGGGCATCGGCAGGTTGAGGTTATAGCCCAGCCCGCCCCCCTGCCCGCGCTCGTCTTCAAAACCAGTCACCGCTGGGTAGAAGTTGGTGGTATCGCCGTGGATCGAGATATACAGCACATCGTCGCGCTGGTAGAAAATTTCCTGAATGCCCTGCCCATGGTGCATATCCGGGTCTAACACGACGATGCGGGGGTAGCGCGAGGTGAGATGCTGCGCGGCAATGGCGGCATTATTGAGAAAACAGAAGCCACCGGCGGAATCGATGCCCGCGTGGTGGCCTGGCGGGCGCGATAACGCATAGGCAAATCGCTCCCCGGCTAATAAAGCCTCAGCCCCGGCGACCGCACTCTGCGCCGACCAATAAGCAGACTGCCAAGTGTGCTGGCCCACGGGAGCGCTACCGTCAGCCAAGTAACGCCCGGCTTCCGCCAAGATGCCGCGCAGAGCATTGGGCGAACGCACAAAAATATTGGAAATAACTTCTTCTCCCCAATCCTCGCCGAGGGCATGCCAGCGCCGATGGGCACTTTCGAGAAAGCGCAAATAGGCCAGCGAATGCACCGCCCTTAACGGCGCCACGCCATGATCCGCGGGCGCTTGAATATCAAACCCTAGCTGTTTGGCGGCTGCCAGCAGGTGCGTGGCACGCTCGGGCACTTCCTGGGGTGTGCGCATTTTGCCCCGGGAGAAGTAGGTTTGCGGCTGATGAAGCAGTTGGTCAGCGTGAAAGAACGTCTTCATCGGCACTATCTTCATCAGAACTATCTCCGGTTTCGCCCACACCCTTGACTACGAAATCGCGGGCAACGCCGATATGGTAGTCAATCGCCTCACGGCAGGCAGCAGGGCTGCCACTATCCAGCGCGTCGAGCAACTTAAAGTGGCTGGTGGCAATGGTGTCGGGGGCTTCATGGGTTTTGGTAATTAGGGTGATGCAGAGGCGCAGCTCATGGGACAGGTCGTCAAAGGCGCGCAGCAGACGCTCGTTACCTGCGTAATGCAGCATCAGTCGATGAAACTGCAAATCCTCCTCGATGCGGCGGGTGCCATCGTTCCCGGCTGCCGCTTCACATAGCACCTCTACTTGCTGCTTGAGCGCGCGCTGGGCATCGGCGGTATAGCGTTCTGCCAGGCGTTCGATCGCGTGGCGCTCAAGGCAGAGCCGCAAATCAAACACATCTTCGAGTTCAACGGCATTCAACGCGCGAACAAAGAAGCCTCGGCGCGGTTTCGAGATCAATAAACCACGGCTTTCCAGCAAACGAGCGGCCTCGCGAACCGGTGCGCGGCTAACACCCAGGTCGCGGGAGAGCTGCACTTCAGAAAGCCGTTCGCCGGGTAAAAAGTGTTGCTGAATAATCGCTTGGGTTAAATAGTCAGCTACTTGCTCGACCAGGTTCTGCTGCTGGATAAAGGCCCTGGGAGCCGCCGTTGGTGAGGCCATCGCATTCACTCATGGGATATGACGTGTTCTTCCCAGTATGACGAAAAAAAGCCACTTGTCGACGAACGATTGCCGACTGTCGACAGTTTTACCAAGTGCTGCTATGGTCAAAACAGATCCCTAACAAACATCACAACCGGGTCTGACACGCCTCGATCGCCTAACGACTACGTAACCTCATTACGTGCTAATAACCGAGGAGCAGGAAACATGAAAAAACCTTTAGCTTTGGCTATTTCCGCTGCAGCACTCGCTTTTACCTCCGCCGCTATGGCAGACGACCCTAAAGAGGGCGGTGTGGTTAACACCATTATCCAGCCGGAGCCGCCGGGCTTGGTGCTGGGCATGGTTCAGAACGCACCCACCCGTACCGTCTCGGGCAATATCTACGAAGGCCTGTTGCGCTACTCCACCGACCTGGAACTCATGCCGCAGTTGGCGGAGTCGTGGGAGGTCAGCGACGATGGCCGCACCTACACCTTCCATCTGCGTGAAGGCGTTACCTGGCATGACGGCGAAGCCTTTACCGCCGAAGACGTGGTGTTCTCCGCCGATGTCTTCCACCGCGAGTTGAACCCCAGTGCCCGCGCCGTGCTACAGCACGTGGAAAGCATCGAAGCCACCGACGACCACACCGTTGTATTTACCCTTACCCAGCCTTTCGGCCCTTTCCTGCTCTCCTTTGAAGCAGGCACCTTTACCATGGTGCCCGAACACCTTTATGCGGGTACCGATTTCCGCAACAACGAACACAACGATCATCCCATTGGCACCGGCCCGTTCAAGTTCGACAATTGGGAACGCGGCACCGTCATCGAGCTGGTCAAGAACGAAGAGTATTACGAAGAGGGCTTGCCTTACCTGGATGGCGTGAACTGGCACGTTATTCCTGATGGCGCTTCCCGTGCAGTGGCGTTCGAAAACGAGACCATTGACGTGCTGCCCAGCGGCACCGTCGAAAACTTCGATATTCCCCGCCTGGCCGAAATGGATAACGTCTGCATGACCGAAGAGGGCCACGAGTACTTTAGCCCCTTTGCCATGCTGTGGATGAACAATCGCGAAGGCCCCACCGCGGATAAACGCTTCCGTCAGGCGGTGATGTACGCCATGGATCGCGAGTTCGCCAAAGATGTATTGTGGAACGGCCTGGGCAATGTGCCGCTCTCCGCCTTCGGCTCCAATGCACGCTTCCAGAACGATGACCTGGAACCCTACGATCACAACCCCGAACGCGCCCGTGAGCTACTGGATGAAATGGGCTACGACGGTGAAGAGATCACTATTCTGCCGCTGCCCTACGGCGAAACCTGGACCCGCTGGGCCGAAGCCGTGCAGCAGAACCTGCGCGAAGTGGGTATTAACGTTGAAACCCAAGCCACCGACGTGGGCGGCTGGAACCAGCGCCTGGGCGATTGGGATTACGATCTCGCCTTTACCTATCTCTACCAGTACGGCGACCCGGCACTGGGTATTTCACGCACCTACCTTTCCGACAACATTGCCAAGGGCTCGCCCTGGAATAACGTGGAAGGCTACGAAAACGAGCGTGTCGACGAGCTGTTTAACGAGGCCGCCACGGCTTTCCCCGACGAAGAGCGCGAAAAACTTTACCGCGAAGTACAGGAAATCCTCCATGAAGACGTGCCCGTTGGCTGGCTGATGGAACTGGGCTTCCCGACCCTGTACCGCTGTGATGTGCAGAACCTCGTCACCTCCGGCGTGGGTGTCAACGACGGCTTTAAAGATGCTTGGCTAGATCGCTAAACCCAAGCCACCCAGGTAGCGCGAGCTACCTGGTTTTTTTTAGCTATGTCTTGAAGGTATTAGTCAGGAAAACGACTTATGGTTTACGCGCGCCTCATTCTGATGCGGCTATTTAAAGCCGTGATTGTGCTGTTTTTAATCGTTATTTTTAACTTCCTGCTGATTCAACTGGCCCCAGGTGACCCGGCCGCCATTCTGGCCGGTGAAGCAGGTGCTGCCGACCAGGAGTTTCTCAACCAGTTGCGCGAGCGCTTTGGGCTCGACCAGCCGATGTATGTACAGCTGTGGCGCTATGTATCAGGTATCGCCATGCTCGATTTCGGTTACTCCTACCGGTTGGGCGTCCCTGTCTTTGATCTGATTATGGATCGCTTACCTGCCACCCTATTGCTGACTGGCACTGCCTTCGTGCTCTCGTTGGTGCTGGGCATCGTGGCGGGCTCCATGGCCGCGGCACGGGTCAAGAAACCCTCTGGATCACTGATCATGGCGCTAGCGCTGGTGTTCTACGCCACGCCGCTGTTCTGGGTCGCACTGATGTCGGTGGTGGTGTTTTCCGTCTACCTGGGCTGGCTGCCCGCCTACGGCCTCTACACCGTGGGGGCAGGCCATACGGGGTTTGCGCTGGTGCTCGATGTTGCCAAGCACTTAGTGCTCCCGGCGACCACCTTAGCGCTATTTTTTATGGCGATTTACACCCGCATGACGCGCACTTCGATGTTGGATGCCGCGCAGCAGGATTACGTCAAAACCGCCCGCGCCAAAGGTTTGAAGCCCAGCATTATTCAGCGCCGCCATGTGTTGCGTAACGCCCTGCTGCCGATCATCACGTTAGCCGGCCTGCAGGCGGGGCAGATGGTCGGAGGCGCCATCCTGACCGAAACCGTGTTTGCCTGGCCCGGCATCGGGCGGCTGATGTTCGAAGCGTTGCAACAGCGCGACTACAACCTGCTGCTGGGCATTTTCTTCTTCTCGGCGGCGCTGGTCATCGTCTTCAATATCATCACCGATTTGGTGTACAGCCTGGCTGATCCACGCATCAAGAAGGGGGCCGCATGAGCTTTTTCGCACGCTTCGCGCAAAACCGTGGCGCCCTCGTCGGCCTGATCATCCTGGTGCTGATTATCGCCATGGCCATACTGGCGCCGCTGCTGTTTCCTGAATCGCCCTGGCGCATGGTGCAGCGGCCCTTTTTACCGCCGCTATCCCAAGATGGCTTTCCCCTGGGCACCGACACCATGGGCCGCAACGTGGCCTCAGGTTTAATGCACGGCGCCTGGGTATCACTATTGATCGGGCTGGTATCCACCAGCGTGGCGCTGCTGATTGGCGTTCCCTTGGGGGCCATTGCTGGCTACTACGGCGGTATCATTGATGACGTACTGATGCGCTTTACCGAGTTCTTCCAGACCATCCCCAACTTCGCCCTGGCGATAGTGCTGGTGGCCATCATGCAGCCCAGCATCACCTCGATTGTGCTGGCGATTGCGATTGTCAGCTGGCCGCCGGTGGCCCGCTTAGTGCGCGCTGAATTTATGTCGCTGCGCAACCGCGAGTATGTCGAAGCCGCGCGCTTGGTCGGCCAGTCCAACAGCACGATTATCCTGCGCCAGATTCTGCCCAATACGCTGTCGCCGATTATCGTGCTGGCCTCGCTAATGGTGGCCACCGCGATTTTGCTGGAGTCGGCGCTGTCTTTTCTCGGCCTGGGCGACCCGAACGTGATGTCCTGGGGCTATATGATAGGCGCTGCGCGCACGGTGATTCGCCAGGCGTGGTGGCTGAGTTTCTTCCCTGGCGTGGCGATTTTGCTGACGGTACTGGCGTTAAACCTGGTGGGTGAAGGTTTAGACGACGCACTGAACCCCAAACTATCACGCGAGCGCTAAGGACTTTATATGCCTATTACAGAGAATCAATCGGCTGACACCGTCCTCAGCATTCGCGACCTCAACATTGCGCTCCCAAAAGGGGCGGATCGCGCCCTGGCGGTGGAAGACGTTAGCTACGAGGTGAAGCGCGGCGAAATCATGTGCGTAGTGGGTGAGTCCGGTTCCGGTAAATCGATGGCCGCCAACGCTGTGATGGGGCTGCTGCCCAAGGGCGTGAACGCTACCCATGGTGAGATACTCTTTGAAGGGCAGGATTTACTTGCCCTGTCGGAAAAGCAGCACCGCGCCCTGCGCGGGCTAAAAATCGGCATGATCTTCCAGGAGCCAATGACCGCCCTAAACCCACTGATGCGGGTAGGCGCGCAAATTGCTGAAGTGTTCGAGGCCCATGGCCAGTTCACCCCCAAAGAACGCCAAGCCCGCGCCCTGGAGCTGTTGATCGAAGTGGGTATTCCACAGCCGGAGAAGGCCATTCGCGCCTACCCGTTTGAGCTTTCCGGCGGCCAGCGCCAGCGGGTGATGATCGCCATGGCCCTGGCGCTGGAGCCCATTCTACTGATTGCCGATGAGCCGACTACTGCACTGGATGTGACGACTCAGGCGCAGATCCTGGAGCTGATTCGCGACCTTCAGCAGCGGCGCGGCATGTCGGTGATGTTTATCACCCACGACTTTGGCGTGGTAGCCGAAATCGCCAACCGTGTTTGCGTTATGCGCCACGGCAAGATCGTCGAGCTGGGGGACGCTAAGTCGGTGCTTGGGAATCCTCAAGACGCCTATACCCAAGCGCTGATTGCCGCGATTCCCAGCAATGCAGTGCCGCCCCACCGGGAGACCAGCCAAGTCGCCCCGCTGCTGGAGATCAAGCAGCTCAATAAGGTCTTTCGCTCCCGCGGCGGATTCCTTAAACCTGCCCGGGAGGTACGTGCCCTTGAGGATGTTTCGCTCACCCTGGCCCGCGGTGAAACCGTGGGCATCGTAGGCGAATCCGGTTCCGGAAAGTCCACCCTCGGGCGCTGCGTGGTGCGTTTGGAGCACCCGGACAGCGGCGAGCTGCTGTTGGATGGGGTGAATCTTTCGCAGCTCAAAGGCGATGCGCTACGCCGGGAACGCCACAGGGTGCAGATGATATTCCAAGACCCTTACGCCTCGCTCAACCCACGCACCAAAGTGGGCATGGCGATAGCCCAGGGGCCGATTGCCAATGGCACGCCCAAAGCCGCAGCGCTTAAACAGGCGGGCGAGTTGCTCGATATGGTCGGTTTGGGCGCCAGCGCCGTGGAGCGCTTCCCGCATGAATTTTCCGGTGGCCAGCGCCAGCGCATCGGTATTGCCAGGGCGCTGGCGCTCAACCCTGAACTGATTGTGGCGGATGAGGCCGTATCAGCCTTGGACGTGTCGATTCAGGCCCAGGTGTTGGAACTGCTGGAGGAGCTTAAACAGCGGCTTTCGTTATCGCTGCTGTTTATCACCCACGACCTCCGCGTCGCCGCGCAGATTTGCGACCGCATTGTGGTGATGCAGCACGGCCGGATTGTAGAGCAAGGCAGCGCTGAGCAGATTTTCCTCGCCCCACGTGAGGCGTATACCCAAGACCTGCTCAAGGCAATTCCCGGCCGCGAAGCGCCCGTGGCGGCAACCGCATAAGTTTGCAAAGCAGGTTTTTCAAAAGCTAGTTTACCGAATGGACAAGACACGTTAAGGAACACACATGCACATAACCCTGGAGGCTCTGCGCGCCATTGTCGGCCCGACCCACGTATTAACGGGCGACGATGTTATTAGCCGCAGTGTCGATTGGATGACCGGCGCGCCCTGCCAGGCAGGCGCTATTGTACGCCCGGCGGATACCGAACAAGTCGCCGCGGTGATGCGCGCTTGCCATCAGGTGCAGCAGCCGGTGGTGACCCACGGTGGCCTAACAGGCTTGGTACACGGCGCTGAGGCGAGCCCAGATGAGCTGGTGATATCGCTAGAGCGGATGACCGCGATTGAAGAGATAGACCAGGTAGGCGGTACGCTTAGTGTTCAGGCCGGGGCACCACTGCAACGGGTTCAGGAAGCCGCTAAAGAGGTCGGGCTGCAATTTCCGCTGGATCTGGGCGCCCGGGGCAGTTGCACCATTGGCGGCAATATCGCCACCAACGCCGGGGGTGTCCGGGTCATTCGCTACGGCATGATGCGCCAGCAAGTGCTCGGCCTGGAGGCGGTGATGGCCGATGGCCGGGTGGTCAGCTCCATGAACCACATGCTGAAAAACAACGCCGGTTTCGATTTAAAGCAGCTGTTTATCGGTAGCGAAGGCACCCTGGGGATTGTGACCCGCGCAGTGCTGCGCCTGCAGCCACCTACCCCAAGCGAGCAAACGGCGATGGTGGCCTGCCCCTCGTTTGAGGCACTTACCGGGCTGCTCAGCCATATGGGCAAAGCGCTTGGCGGAGGCCTCGGCGCTTTTGAGGTGATGTGGCAAAACCACTACCGGCTGCTCACTGAAACCCTGGGCCGCCACACTCCGCCGATTGCCACTGAACATCCGTTTTATGTGATCATTGATTCCCTGGGCAGCGACACCGAGCGCAATGCCACTCAGTTCAGCGAAGCATTAGAAAGTGCGTTAGAGAGCGAGCTGATTGTCGATGCGGTGATCGCGCAGTCGACTACCCAACGCGATGGACTATGGGCGATTCGTGAAGATATCGAGGGGCTGGTCAAAGGCTTGGCGCCGGTACTCACCTTCGACGTCAGCCTGCCGATTGCCGATATGCAGCGCTACACCAATGCCTTGGAAGCACAGCTAACCCAGCGCTGGGCAGAGGCGAAACTGGTGGTATTTGGTCATCTCGGCGATGGCAACCTTCATATTTCCGTTAGCGTGGGGAGCGCTGAGATCGAAGTGCGGCGAGAGGTTGAAGCCATGGTTTACCAGCCGCTGGCAACGCTGGGCGGCTCAGTTTCCGCCGAGCATGGCATTGGCCTGGAGAAGCGCCCCTGGCTCGCCACTTGCCGCTCCAGCGCCGAGATTGAATTGATGCATACGCTCAAGCAGGTGCTAGACCCACATCGCCTTCTCAATCGCGGTAAAATATTGAGTTAATAATTGTTTTTAGGATATCAACATGCCCCGCTACCCCAACCACTTACTGAGTAAAGGCCCTGCTAATCCATTTCCGGGCATTAAGGTGCTAGAACGCCGACTTGGCAAGGTAATCCCCCATCGGCTGGGCTCTAACGAAGGCCTGGATATGCCTCACCGCGCCCTGCGCGATCACTTTGGCGATGCGCTGGTCGAACACGTTTACTGCTACGGCGACGCCGAGGCGCTGGGTGTTCGCAAACGTATTAGCGAACAACAGGGTATGGCGCTTGAAACCCTGCTGGTAGATGCCGGTGCCGATAGTTTGATTGCCCTGGCCCTGCGCACCACCTGCGAACCGGGTGAAACCGTGGTGAGCACCGCAGGCACTTACCCCACCTTGGGTTATTTTGCCAAAGGCCAGGGCTGTAACCTGGTAGAGCCCAGCTATTATGAAGCGCCCGGCGTGCTGGCCCCCGACCTGGAAGCTCTGGCCGCCGCTGCCCATCAGGAAAACGCACGACTGGTGTATCTGGCCAACCCGGATAACCCCAGCGGCCACTTACATAGCGACAGCGCCATTCTCAAACTGCGCGAGGAGCTGCCCGACACCTGCTGGCTGCTGCTGGATGAAGCCTATGGGGATTTTCGTGATGACGCGGGCAGCGAGTTCGCTGCCAAAGCAATACCGGGAGTGATTCGCCTACGCACGCTTTCCAAGGCTCATGGCCTGGCGGGTCTACGCATTGGCTACGCCATCGCCGACCCTGACGTGCTGGCGATGATGATGAAGGTGCGCATTCACTACGCGGTATCGTCATTGACCCTGGCCGCTGCGGAAGTGGTACTCGACCACCCTGACGAGGTTCACCAACACGTCGCCGATGTAAAAGCCCGCCGTGAGCAGTTGGCAGAGCACTTTCGCTCACTCGGTGCCGACGTACTCCCCAGCGCCACCAACTTTATCGGCATTCGCTTACCTAGCGCGGAACTCGCCGCCGAGGTACATCAGCAACTGCTCGCTGAAGGCGTTTTGGTCGCTCGTTTGGCGCATCCTGAGCTTGCCAATGTGATACGCATTACCGCCGTGCAAGCCGCGTTGGAACCGGGAAGGTTGGACGCTCTGGAACAGGCTATTAAAGAACACGCCTGATTAAATTGGTAAATTTGATAAAGGACATATGCAGGCGGATAGCTGTGAGCATCGAGGGCAGGTTTCCGCGAGGGCGCTGTGAACCCATCCCTGGGCGCTACTTTTTCCATCCCTGGAAAAAGACCCTCGCTTCAACCTGCCCTCGCAGCGGGTGACAGGGGTTGCATAGCTCTTACTTCCAACCCCAATAGATCTAAGGCGTTAACCAATGCCTGAAATAGTCCAGCTCGCCGCGCACCGCCTGGCGATATAAACCCTGCAGTTGAGCAGTGACGCTGTCTTGGCTGATGGGTTCGTTGACTGGCGGCGCGCCAGCACGTCCACCAATGCGCCGACCATCCAGCTCGCGAAGCGGGAGTATTTCGGCGGCGGTGCCAGTTAAAAATGCCTCATCGGCGGTGTAGAGCTCATCACGGGTAATCCGCCGCTCGCGCACTTCAATACCCAGCACTTTTTGCGCCAGCTGAATCACGCTATCCCGGGTGATACCTTGCAGGCAGGACGTCACTTCCGGGGTGTGCAGCACGCCATCGCGGAGCAAGAAGACGTTAGCCGCCGAGGCCTCAGCCACATAGCCTTCCGGGTCGAGCATGATGGTTTCATCGAAACCGGCTTTGATCGCGGTATTCAGTGCCAGTATCGAGTTGACGTAGTGACCATTGGTTTTCGCCCGACACAAGCTGATATTGACGTGATGGCGAGCCCAGGAAGAGGTCAGCGCGCGCAAGCCGTGGGTGGCGGCCTGGGGCGAAATGTAGGGGCCTAGATCCCAGGCGGCGACCATTACGTGGGTGGTTAATCCTTGGGCGCGTAATCCTAAACCTTCCGCACCAAAAAACACGGTAGGTTTCAGGTAGGCATTGCTCAGGCCATTTTTGGTCAGGCACTGGCGCTGGGCATTGATCAGCTCCGCTTCGCTAAACGGCAGCGGCATATCCAGCGAATGGGCGCTTTCTGCCAAGCGGCGGGTATGTTCAGCGGCACGAAATAGATGCGTGCCGCTAGGGCCAGCATAGGCGCGCACGCCCTCAAAACAGCCCATGCCATAGTGTAGCGTATGGGTGAAGACATGCACCTTGGCTTCGCGCCACTCCAGCCATTCACCGTCGTGCCAAATCCAACCATCGCGGTCATAAAGCGGTGTCATTGTTTGCGTTGCTCCCACTGTTGGCACCAGTCATCTATCAATGACTGCTGGTGCGGTTGCAGGGCCTGATAGCCCCAAGCGGCAATTTCATCGTTTTGCGGGTCGGGCACGGCAGTTTGGCTATCTACCAACGTCTGGATCACCGCGTGGCCACAGAGCGGCACGTAGCCTTCTGAATAACCGCCTTCATGGACGAACACCAGCTTGCCATCGCAGCAGCGCTCGGCCAGCGCTTTAAGCTGGGCGGTCATGGTGGCGAACGCCTGGCTATTGAGCAGCATTTTGCCTAAGGGATCCTTAGCGCAGGCGTCGTAACCGCAGGCCACCACGATGAGTTCGGGCTTAAAGGCTTCCAACGCGGGCAGCACCAGTTTTTCCATGGCGTAGGCGTAGGCGCCCAGGCCACAGCCCGGTGGCAGCGGCAGGTTGAGATTGGCGCCCAGGCCTGCGCCTTCGCCCTGCTCGTCAAAACTGCCGGTTTCCAGCGGGTAGTTCGCCGCCTGATGAAGTGAAACGGTCAACACATCGGGCTCGCCATAAAATGCCGCCTGCTGACCGTTGCCGTGATGAACATCCCAATCGAGTATCGCCACACGGTTAACCTGCCCCAAGGCGCGGGCGCGCATCACCGCCACGGGGATATTGCCCAGCAGGCAGAACCCACGGCCTAGATCGGCTTCAGCATGGTGCCCCGGCGGGCGGCATAGGGCGTAGGCGTTGCTCACCTCGCCCAGCGCTACGGCTTCAACGGCGGCAATGGCCAGCCCTGCGGACTGCGTGGCCGCCGCCCAACTACCGGGCATGTAAGGCGCGCAGTCGCCACCATTGCCGCCCCGGGCTTTATCCCCTGTCTGCAGTTCATCCAAATAGCGTGGGGTATGAAAACGCAGCAGATCTTCCATCGCAGCGGCAGGAGGTTTAACCACGCTCAGCTCGTCAATCAGCCCACTGACTTCAAGAATATTTTTCAGCCGTCGTTTGCTTTCCGGGCTTTCCGAGGCGGCCTGGGGCTGTAAAAATTCACCGGGCGCGGAAAATACCCCAATCGCGCCCAGATCGTGCCAAAAGCAGCGTTCGTGCCAATAAAAACCGGTTCTGCTCATGCCGTGAAGCCCTGCATAAAAGCGGTCAGGTTGGCGCTTAGGTGCTCGGTGGGATAGCCTCCCTCCTGAACAATCATCATGGGTAACGAGAGCGCTGCCAAGCGTTTACCCACTTCGATAAATGCTTCGGTCTCTACCGTAAGCCCCGCTAGCGGGTCATCTTTGTGGGCATCCAAGCCTAACGCTACCACCACGGCATCGGGCTCATAGCGCTGTAGGTGATCAATCAGAATCGCCAGGGCATCGAGATAAACCTCCCCGTCGCTGCCTACCGGTAAGGGCAGATTAACGTTAGCACCTACGCCCTCATCAAAGCCCTCTTCATCAGCACCGCCCCAAAAAAACGGGTAGAAATCACTGGGGTCGGCGTGCAGCGAGCCCGTCCAGACATCACTGCGGTGATAGAAAATATCTTGGGTGCCGTTGCCGTGGTGGAGATCCACATCGATGATGGCTACTTTGGCGAAGCGTTCGCGCAGCACCGTGGCGGCCAACGCTGAATTGTTCAGCAGGCAAAAGCCCCCAGCGCGCTCCGGCCCGGCATGGTGACCCGGCGGGCGGCACAGTGCGTAAGCCGATGGCGCGCCATTAAGCACCTCTCCTGCCGCGGCTTCGGCGCTAGCCGCTGAGGCCAGCGCGCCTTGAAAGCTGGTCGCACTTAGCGGGCAGGCCATATCGTGAAGGTGCCAGCCCGCCTGGCCAATCGGGTGGCGCGGGTAGTGGTGGCCACCGCCGCAAGGGTGAATATTTGGCGCAACCACTTCCGCCGCATTGGGCAGCGCCTGCCAGCGAGCGTAAATGGTGTCCAAAAACGTCAGGTAGCGCGGCGTATGAATCTGTTCCAGGCGCTTGCGCAGCTTAGGCGAATCGGCCTCGGCAGGTGCAGACAGGGTCAGCCCTGCCGTTGCCAGCCCTTGGGTAAGCAGTTCAGCGCGCACCGGGCCTTCCGGCGAAGGCGCAGGTTGGCCGCGCAGCAGAAAGGTCGGCGGCGCATGCAACGCCTGATCAGGGTGATAAAAACACTTCATGGGTCGCAGTCCTTAGCTAAATTACAGCAGTGACGGAATCCAGGTAGAGAGCGCCGGAAACGCCGCCAGCAACACAATCACCACCAGGAACGACACGTAAAACGGCAGCGATGCCACAATTGCCCGTTCATAAGGCACCTCGGCTATTCGCGCGGCGGTCATAAGCGTCATCCCCACTGGCGGTGTCACGTTGGAGATATTGAGCACCACGATCATCAGGATCGCGAAGTGGAGCGGGTCAAAGCCCAGCTGGATCATCGCTGGCACCAGCACCGGCGCAATGACCACCAGCGCGGGCAGCACATCCATCACCGTGCCAATCACCAAGAGTAGCAGACACACCAGCATCAGCTGCACAAAGGCTGCATCGCTAAAGGTGGTAATCATGCTGGCCGCATCCCTGGCTATCCCTGAGCGGGTAACGAACCAGCCCAATACCGCCGAGGTTGCCAGTAGAAAAAACACCACGCCGGAGAAGCGCACCGTGGTCACCAGCGCATCCCAGATTTTGCGCCAGGTCAGATTACGGTAGAAGACCACGCCAATCACGATGGCGTAAACCGCCGCAAACCCCGAGGCTTCGGTAATCGTGGTGAGCCCCGAGAGTATCCCGCCAAGAATAATCAGTGGCACTACCATGGCGGGCAGCGCGACTAGAAAGGCGACGATCGCCGCTTTGAAGGGCGTGGGTGCTTGCTTGGGATAGTTGCGTTTCCAGGCCAGAAAAAAGCTGACGCCCAGCAGCGCCAGCGCCATCAACAGACCGGGGATAATGCCACCGGCAAACAGGTCAATCACCGAAATATCCCGCAGCAGTGTGGCGTACACCACCATCACCACGCTTGGGGGAATAATCGGCCCGATGATGGAAGAACAGGCGGTCACCGCAGCGGCGTATTCGGCATCGTAGCCCTGCTTTTTCATCTCAGGAATCATGATCTTGCCGATGGCGACGGTATCGGTGACCGCCGCGCCGGTGAGACCCGCAAAGAATACCGAGACCGAGATATTCACGTGGGAGAGTGACCCGCGCACCCGGCCGAACAGCGCATTGTTGAAGGCGATCAGCTTGTGGGTCAGCCCGCCTTGGTTCATCAGCTCAGCGGTGAAAATAAAGTAGGGCACGGCAATCAGCAGAAAGCCGGAGACGCCGGAGAACATGCGGTCGGCAATGATACCGAGCATGCGCTCGCCGCCGATGGCAAAGCCACCCGCTAGCCCCGACATGGCCATCACCACCGCTACCGGTGCTCCGATAAACAGCAGCACGACAAACGCAATAATTGCAGGAGTCATGAGCGGTGCTCCCCGTCAGAGGTGTCGATGAGTTCGCTAATCACGTCCTGCTCATCAATGAAGTGCTCCAGCAGGGCAAAGCCATGCACCAGATGCAGCAGCATGAGGACGCCACTGAGAGGCACCACGATAGCGGTCACCTTGCTGGGAATACGAATTTGATCAGAGACCATGTAAACCTGGGTGGCACTGGCGAAGTAATCCCAGCCGTACCACGTCAGCATCAGTGCAAACAGGCCAATCACCGCCAGGCAGAGCCCGGCAGCCACTTGCACCATTACTCTGGGCAAGCTGCGAACCAGCAGGGTCATGGCGACGTGCTCGCCATAGCGCAGCGAAATCGTCATGGAGAGAAAGCCGATCCAGGGCAGAAACAGCCGCGCCAGCGAGTAGGTCCAGCTAAGCGTGCTGCCAGTGATCAGCTTGTAGAGAAACGCAGTGAACGATATGCCCAGCATCGCCAGGATACAGCCCACACACACCACGATGGCCACCTGATTGACGAGGTCGCTCACGCGTCGCAAAGGAGTTAAAACGCCCATGGTTTTTCCTCACGCTGGGGCCTTACATCGCCCCAGCGTATATCGTTCGCTAACCGTTATTGGCCTTGTTTTTTTGACCCAGGCTTTATTGGCCATAAATGCGGTAGTCGTCTTCTGCCAACTGCTGGCCGACGCGCTCGACTTCGTCAAGCAGCCCCTGTACGCGGGCTTCGTCCATGCCGAAGTCATCGACGATCCACTCTTGCCAGGCGGGGCGCGCAATCTCTGCCATCCGCTCACGCTCAGCGTCGGGCATCAGGTAGCACTCTTCAAAGCGCCCACAGGACTCCACCCAGCTTGCGGTAGCCAAGGCACCCGACATACCGTGGCTCAGTTGAATCGCTTCCCGGGCGGAGCTGATTACCGCCTGCTGATGCTCTTCCGGTAGCGACTGGTACCAAGACTCGCTGACCACCCAGGGGGCGCTGTTATACACATGCCCGGTGAGCGTGGTGTAGTCAGTCACCGCATCGAAGTTGAAGGTGGTGTTGAGCACTGGCGCATTGAACTGACCATCGGCAAGTCCGGTTTCCAGCGCGGTGATTAGCTCGCCCCAGGGCAACGGGGTGGCCGAAGCGCCTAGCGAGCGCATGATCGCCACGTGGGCGGGGTTCTCTTCAGTACGAATATTGAGGCCTTCTAAATCTTCGACGGTCTCAATCAAGCGCACGTTGTTAGTGAAGGCGACGAAGCCACCGCCATCGTCGAAGGTGCCCAAATAACGCATATCAGCGGCTTCGACGGTGCCGGACATAAAGTCGGCGAACCATTCACTATCAAAGAAACTCCACGCCTGACGCCAGTTGGTAAACAGGAAAGGCGCCGTGACTACTTGGTAGTCTTCGTAGAAGGATGACATCGCCCCGGCAGACATAATCGTCGACTGTAGCGTTCGTCCGCCCTGCACTTCCGAGCCGTTTTCCACCTCGGAGCCTAGCTGGCCGCCGCCGAAGATCGTGACCTCAAGATCCCCGTCGGTTCGCGCCTCCACCAGGTTCTTGAAATGCACCAGCGCCGGATAGATTTCGTTATTGCTCATATCCTCTGGCAACTGCGTGGCGATCACCATTTCATAGGATTGCGCTTGGGCATTGGCGCTGGTAATAGCCAACGGGAGCGCCGCCAGGGCGGCGAAAAATACTGATTTTTTTGCGTTCATAACACACCTCATTTTGTTTATTAGTCGGTCTTCGTTATGACTGGCGTTGCCACCTGATCGGTGACGATGTGGTGATTACTATTTTTGTTGTAAAAACCATATCTGTTGAAAAAACTATGTCTCCTGAAAAAGCTATGGTTATTCGGGAAGCGACTCCCACACCTCAATGGCAGCGGCCAGGTCTTCCAGCGAAGCCCCTACCGATTTGAATAGCGTGATGGCATCCGGTGCGGAGCGCCCCGATTTAGTCCCTGCTAGCACCTCAGCAAGCTCCGCCTGAATCTGGTCGAACTGGAATTCGCCCTCTTCAATGGCTTGCAGGATGTCGCCCGCCTCGCCTTTGGCACCGGCGTAGGTGTCCACAAATACTTCAGAACGGCGCAGACACAGCGCATCGGTTTCGCGCATCTGTGGTCGAAACGCGCCGATCAGATCCAGGTGAGTGCCGGGCGTTAGCCACTCACCTTTAATCAGCGGCTGATTGGAGAGCGTTACGCAGCTAATGATGTCCACCTCAGCGACAGCATCCGCTAATTCCTCCACCACATGGGTTTCGAAGCGTTCGGCGTACTCGTCGGCAATCGCCGCCGCTTTACTGGGATTGCGGCCCCAGATCAGCACACGTTTGATGGGGCGTACGCTGGCGTGGGCCTCGATCACCATGGGCGCCAACTTCCCCGTACCCACCACCAGCAGCGTTTCTGCGTTTTCATTGGCCAAGGCTTGAGCGGCCAGCGCGGAGGCTGCCGCCGTGCGACGCCGGGTTAGCTCGCTGCCATCGATACACGCCAGCGGCTGGCCGTGCTTGCCCTCGCTGAGCAAGTAGAGCCCAGAGATTGCCGGGATACCGTGATCGGCATTTTGCGGAAACACGTTGACCATTTTCACGCCGATGTAACCCGCCGCTTCCCAGGCGGGCATTAGCAGCATGGTGGCTTCGCCATCTGGCCGGTGCATCGCATGGTGATGGCGGGGAGGAGACTCCACGCCATTCACGAACGTTGTATGTAGCCGCTTGATCAAGCCATCCCACGTTAGGTGGCGAGTGACCTCTTCAGCAGAAACAACCCGCATATCAGGCCTCCGGCAGCGCGGCTACCACCATGATCTCCACTTTCCACTCGGGCTTGGCGAGCTGGGCTTCAAGCGCTGCACGCACAGGTGGGCGACCGGGCACGACCCAGGCGTCCCAAGCAGCGTTCATTTGGTCGAACTCCGCCATGCTGGTGACCCATATTTGCGCCGAAATCAAATGCTCTTTCGAGGTGCCCGCCTGGGCTAGCAGTTGATCGATACGCGCCAGCACCTGTTCGGTTTGGCCGCGCATATCCGCCGTGGCATCAGGAGGAACCTGGCCTGCCAGGTAAACGGTGCCGTTGTGAATCGCCACTTGGCTCATACGTGCATTGCTGTCTTGATAGGTAACGCCCATGGTGTTGCTCCTTGAAAGCGGTGCTGCTGATATAAAGGGTCTTGATATAAGGGATTAGTCAAAGACTAAAGCGCTAGCAGGCAAATTACTTGCCCGAAGCTGAGGTAGATTTGCCCGCAAGTCATGCAGGCAAGAAAATTTTATCACTAACGGTTCGGCGAGGGGCTAGCGGTCAGATGAGGGCCTGACGATCTGAAGAAGGGGAAAGCTCGAAATAACGTCGATAGGCGCGGGAAAAGCTGCCTTGATCACGAAAGCCGACCAGCATTGCGATATGCCCCAGGCTGAGCGTGCTATGGCGAACCAAGGTGCGGGCATGCTCCAAGCGCCTGCGCTGCACATAGGCCAGCGGTGTTACGCCGGTCAGCTCGCGAAAGCAGGAGTGAAAGTGCCCTGGGCTCAAGGCACACAAAGCAGCTAACTGCTCCACGCGAACCTCATCGGCCAGGTGCTGATCCAACCAGGCATCCAAACGCGCAAGATCCAGGCGTTCGCTGATGCAGTGCTGACCTAACTGCCCAACCGCTGTGGAAGAGGTGTCATGCAGATACATGGTCAGCGCGCGTAACAGCAAAATCGCAATTTCATTCTGTAGCGCGGGGCACTGTTCAAGCTGGTTCGCCAGGGCGTGGGTAAGCTGGTTTAACGCGGGGGGTACGCTGAAAAAACGCGGTTTATCGAAGAGGCGCTCAATCTCGCTGCCTTTCTCAAGCGAAGCTAACTGGGCAACGGGTATATCCAACACTAAGGTACGATTGCTGCCATCACCCTGGTACTCGTGGTGGCGCGACGAGGGAATTAGACAACCGCGGCGGGCGGTCACCCGCTCCCCCTGACCTTCCATCGAAAGCTCTGTAACACCACAGGTAGCTAGAATAAGTTGATGGAAGTCGTGGGTATGGGCCACCTGCTCTTGGGCTAAATTGCGGCTATGCAGCTCAAAATGGGCCATGGTGGGGTACCGTCTGTACATCGAATGCTATTCCAGCACTATAAAACGGCTAAGCAACAAAAAGCGAGAGTGAAGCCAACTGTGGGCTAACACTCTTCCCGGTAAGTGCACGGTATTTATCTAAGCGCGCTGGCTGTCATCCGCCAGTCATGGACTCAAGATAGCTTATTCGTAAGCTGCCACAAGAGTCAAAACAACATGCCACAGCGCCGACGCCCCTCTCTCAACTCTCCTCTCAGTGACCAGGAAGTCGCGGCCCTCACTCAATTAGCCAACGGCAATGCCCTACACCTACAGCGTAAAGCTGAACGCGAAGCACGACTAGCGCCAACTTTAACGCTGCTTCACTCAGCGGCGTCAACGACCGAGACGCCGTTGAGCGGTATGAAGATACTGATGATTTCGGATGTCTACTTCCCCCGCGTTAATGGTGTTTCCACCTCCATTGCCAGTTTTCGCAGCGCCCTTGAGCGTTTGGGCCACTCGGTCACGCTGATCTGTCCCGATTATCCTGTGGGCCAAGTGGACGAACCGGGCGTATTGCGTATCCGCTCGCGCCAGGTACCCGGCGACCCAGAGGATCGCATGATGCGCTATCGGGACTTGATCCCCCTGGCACCGCAGCTTGCCGCTGAAGCCTTTGACCTTATTCATGTCCACACCCCCTTTACCGCCCACTATGCCGGTGTAGCGCTGGGGCGTCGGCTCGGGCTTCCGGTGGTAGCGACCTACCACACCCTGTTTGAGGAGTATGTTCACCACTATATCCGTTGGCTTCCACGACGTTGGCTGAGGCTTGCCGCGCGTCGGCTTTCAGTGCGCCAGTGCCAGCAGCTCGACGCCTTGGTCGCTCCTTCACGAGCAATGCAGGAAGCCCTTACCCGCTACGGAGTGACCACGCCCTCCACGGTCATTCCCACCGGTTTGTCGCTGGAGTCGTTCTGCCACTCTCAGGGAGCCCAGGATGATAGCGACTTTCGTGCTCATTACGATCTGCCTACAGATGCGCGCCTGCTGCTCTATGTAGGCCGCGCCGCCTTTGAGAAGAACATCGATTTTCTGATCGATATGCTGCCCAAGGTATTAGCCGAACACCCCAACACCCGGCTGATCATTACCGGCGAAGGCCCAGCCCATGACTGGCTTGTCCGGCGCGCCCAGGAAGTTGGCGTGGCAGAATCGGTGCTGTTCCTTGGCTATCTCAACCGCAGCGGCCCGCTGCAAGCCGCCTACCGCGCCGCCGACGTTTTTGTATTTGCGTCACGCACGGAAACCCAGGGGCTGGTACTGCTGGAAGCGATGGCACTAGGCACGCCAGTGGTTTCCACCGCCATGATGGGCACGCTGGATGTATTAAAAGAAGGAGAAGGCTGCCTAATCGCCGAGGATAACCATGACGACTTCGCCGCCAAGGTCAACCAGCTACTCAACGATAAAGTACTGCAACAGCAGCTAGCTGAGTGTGGCGAAAGATACGCCGCCAATTGGCACGAGGATATCAAAAGCAAGGAGTTAGTGACGCTTTATCGACAGCTTACGGCAGAGTATTTGGCTGATGCGGGGAAGTAGGTGCTGAACGTTGAGAAGGACACAACGGCATATTTTCAGTTATTTCTCTCAAACTTGAAATTATTACCATATAGGTATATTTTTCCTTTATGGAGACACCACCACCAAAACTATTACGATGGGTAGCTAGTGCAAAAAAAGATCTTCAGGCAATGCCTGAGGATGTAGAGGATGTATTTGGTTTTGCAATCCATCTAGCCCAGATTGGCTCGAAGCACTCACAAGCGAAACCATTAAAAGGTTTTGGTTCAGCGGGGGTTCTTGAGGTTGTGGAGGATCATCAGGGCGATACCTACCGTGCTGTTTACACGGTTCGCATCCAGGAAGCGGTTTATGTCTTGCACTGTTTCCAAAAAAAATCATCAAGTGGCATAGCGACACCCAAACCTGATATGCAAAAAATACGTGAACGGCTAAAAACGGCGGAAGAACACGCCAAGGAGGCTCACAATGATCGTTGAAGAAAGCGCAGGCAATGTATATGCCGACCTCAACACCCCAGACGCAGATGAAATGGTGATAAAGGCTCAACTAGCAGCCAAAATCAGCGAAGTTATCCAGCTTCGCCGTCTCACACAGGTGAAAGTCGCCGAGCTAACAGGCTTACCTCAGCCTAAAGTTTCAGCGTTACTAAAAGGTCAATTCCGAGGCATTAGCGAAGCGAAAATGCTTGAGTGCTTAGCCCGTCTAGGCCGTGATGTGCGCATTGTCATAGGACCTGCTCGCCCACGCTCTAAGCCTGGACATGTGGAGCTTGAGTTTGCTTAGTTTTTTACTGGCCGTGTTCAATCAGTTCCAAAATATTGAGAGACACGTTCATCGACTAACTGTCATCCCACCCTGAGCCTCCACCACATGGCGAAGCGCCATAAGAAAGGCCGTTTCCCCGCCTTCCTCATCCAACTCATCAAAAGCGGTGCGTAAATAATCGACAGCCATATCAGGATCTTCACGAAGCATGGTAATCACAGCAGCGTCATGGCTTTTCATATCTTCACCCTCATAATGCGAGGATGGGCTAAAGAATTAGGCAATCTGCCTCGCATAAACACATCTAAGCAAAAATAGTAGCCTAGAAGCTACAGCGCTGCAGCTAAAACTAAGCATAGCTAGTCAACGCTATAAGGTACGCNCGCATAAACACATCTAAGCAAAAATAGTTGCCTAGGAGCTACAGCGCTGCAGCTAAAACCAAGCATAGGTATTTAACGCTATAAAGTAAGCCCCCCCCCCCCCCCCCCCCCGAACATCGAGGTGGACAAAAAGTGAACAGATTCAGAGTTTCAGGAGGGAAAAACACAAATCGCAGACACAAAAAAAGGCACCTAAGTGCCTGATTTTAAAGTTGGTGCCGGTGGCCAGACTCGAACTGGCACACCCGTAAAGGCGGCGGATTTTGAATCCGCTGCGTCTACCAATTCCGCCACACCGGCAATGGTTGCGCATTATACAGGCCTAACTCTTTACGTCAATAAAAGCGTGCTGTAATCAGTCACATCCGTAAAATTCAGTGTTCGGGGGAGAGCCGTCGCTCAATCAGTCGTGAAAATAGACTGGCCCCAATCGGCAGGATATCGTCGCCGAGTACGAAGGCCGGGTTATGCACCGGTATATTGCCGCTGTGACCTACCCAGCAGTAGGCTCCAGGGACAACCTTGAGCATATCCGCGAAATCCTCACTGCCCATCAATGGCTTGTTATCAGTGCTGACATTGGCCTCGCCGACGATTTCCCGAGCGGCGTCGGCGAGCAGCTCCGTCTGCACGGGTGCGTTCTCCAGCACGCTAAATACATCACGAATCTCGATATCGATATCAACTTCATAGCTCGCCGCAATGCCAGCGACCAGCGTGCGCATACGCTCACGGGTTTGCTCACGAACCCTGTCGGAAAAGGTCCTTACGGTGCCTGCAAGGGTGGCCGTCTGGGGGATAACGTTATAGGCCGAACCAGAGTGCACCTGAGTGATCGAGAGCACCACTGGATCGTGGGGATTGATATTACGGCTAACCACACTCTGAAGCGTCTGGATCAATGCTCCGCTCACTACCACAGGGTCGCGGGAATAGTGTGGCATCGCCCCATGGCTTCCTTGCCCAGTCACGGTAATATCAAAAAAGTCGGCACCCGCCATCGCAGGGCCTGCACAAAGCGCTACTTCGCCGGGGGCATGTTGAGGAGAGTTGTGAAGCCCATAGATTTCATCGCAGGGAAAACGCTCAAAAAGCCCTTCCGCTATCATTCGGCGAGCGCCCCCCAGCCCCTCTTCCGCTGGCTGAAAAATCAGCACGACGGTGCCAGCAAAGTTGCGAGTTTCGGCAAGATAGCGGGCGGTGCCCAGTAGCATGGTGGTATGCCCGTCGTGGCCACAGCCGTGGAAGCGCCCCGCATTCACGGAGCTGTATGGCAACCCGCTCTCTTCCTCCATGGGTAATGCATCCATATCGGCGCGTAGCCCGATTCGCTTCCCCTGGCCAAGACGTCCATGAATTAAGCCAACCACCCCGGTGGTGGCGATCCCGGTGTGAATTTCCTCAACACCATACTGCTTGAGCAGTTGAGCAACGATGGAGGAAGTCCGTTGCTCTTCAAATCCAATTTCGGGGTGCGCGTGCAAATCATGGCGGATAGCGCGTAGATCATCGCCGTACTCTTCTATGCGAGCAATCGTAGTCATCTTGTTCTCCATGTGGGATGACGAATCATCAGTATCAGTGCGCCTCAACCTGGCTGACCCGAGGTTTAATCGGTGCACCGGCGGTGAAGTCCCATCCACGCCCCGGTGCGGCTTCCATCAGTTGCCGCGTGTACTCAGCCTGGGGTTGGCCAAGCACCTGTGCTGCGGGACCATATTCGATCAGTCGCCCACGCTGCATCACCAGCACGTCGTCGCAAATCTGCGCGGCGACGCGCAAATCGTGGGTAATAAACAGCACCGCAATACCCAGCCGAAGCTGGATTTCATTGAGCAGCGTGAGCACTTGAGCCTGCACCGAAACATCAAGGGCCGAGACCGCCTCGTCGGCCACGATGACCTCCGGCTCCATGGCCAATGCGCGCGCGATGGCGATACGTTGGCGCTGACCACCCGAAAACTGGTGGGGATAGCGATCAATGGCATCAATCGGCAGGCCTACCAGTTCGAGCAGTTCACGCCCGCGAGCCAGGGCCTCGCGGCGTGGCGTGCCGTAGTTGGTCAGCCCTTCGGTCAGGCTCTGCCCCACCGTCATACGCGGGTTAAGCGAGCGATTGGGATCCTGAAAGATCATTTGAATGCGTTTGCGGTGGGGCTTGAGCATCGATTTGGGCAGTTCGGTGATCTGCTTACCGCTGACCCGAATATTGCCGCCAGTGGGAGTGATCAGGCGCATGACGCAGCGCGCCAGCGTCGACTTTCCAGACCCCGATTCCCCGACGATACCTAACGTTCGCCCGCGCTTGAGCACAAAGCTGACATCATCCACAGCGCGGGTCGGCACGACGGGCTTACGCAGCCAGCGCACCACGCCCTGGCTAGTATTGAATACTTTCTCAAGCGACTGCACTTCCAGCACCGTTTTATTGCTTGTGGCCTCCCGTGGCACACGTGGTACAAGACTGGGCACTGCGGCCAGCAGGCGCTGGGTGTAAGCCTCTTGGGGGTTACCAAGCACCTGACGAACAGGGCCGCTCTCAACCAACTGGCCGCGATGCATTACGCATACCCGGTCAGCGATATCCACCACCACCCCCATGTCGTGGGTGATAAACAACACAGCGGTACCATGCTCGCGCTGGAGTTCCTTGATCAACGCCAGAATCTGATGCTGGGTCGTCACATCCAAGGCGGTGGTAGGCTCGTCGGCAATCAGCAACTGAGGTTTAAGCAGCAGTGCCATGGCGATCATGATGCGCTGGCGCTGGCCGCCCGAGAGCTGATGAGGGTAGCTTGTATAGATACGCTCAACGTCAGGAAGGTGAACCTGTTCAAACACTTCGAGCACTCGGGCACGGCGCTGCTGGGCTGTTTGTGAGGTGTGCTGGCACAGCACTTCGTCAAGCTGGCGGCCTACACTTAGCACCGGGTTAAGCGCGGTCATCGGCTCCTGAAAAATCATCGCCATATGCCGCCCTCGCAGGGCTCGTAACTGTGCCGGTGTGGCGGCGAGTACATTTTCCCCGGCAAGCCGGATCTGCCCACTGCGGGCGACCAGTGCTCCAGGGGGCAGCAGTCCCATTGTAGCAAGCGAGGTGACCGATTTACCCGAACCGCTCTCCCCCACCAGGCACAGCGTCTCGCCAGCGCCAATGGTGAATGAGATAGCGTCCAGAATACGCGTAGGCTTGCGCCCAGCGGTCTCGACGACCAGATTTTCAACCTCAAGTATCGGGGTGTCGGCCATCATGACATTCTCCGTTTCATCTTCGGGTCGAGTGCATCGCGGGCGCTATCGCCGAGCAGGTTAATCGACAGAATGCAGGCCGATAGCAGCAGCCCGGCCCAGAAGATAAGCGAAGGTTTAAGCTGAAAGTAGACTCGTCCTTCAGACATAATATTGCCCCATGAAGGTGTCTCAGTGCCGATCCCCGCGCCAAGAAAAGAGAGAATGGCTTCGGTGAGAATGGCGGAGGCACAGATATAGGTGCCCTGCACGATTAGCGGGGCCAGCGTGCTCGGCATCAAATGACGCCACAGCAGCTTCGGTGTGGAGGTTCCCATCAGTATCGCGGCCTCCACGAACGACTCTTCGCGAGTAGCCAGTACCCGCGAACGCACCAGCCGCACCACTTGGGGGATCTCGGGAACCATAATCGCGATCATCACCGTCCATAGTGAGGCGCTGGTAAGTGAGACAATGGCAATCGCCAGCAGAATGCCAGGGATTGCCATCAACCCATCCATAATGCGCATCAATATCGCGTCAATGGTTCGGAAGTAACCCGCCAACAACCCTAGTGGTAGGCCTATCGCGATACTGGTTACGGCCACCCCAAGCCCCACAGTCAGCGACACGTGGGCGCCATAGACAATCCGTGAGTAGAGATCACGACCATAAGGGTCGGTGCCGAGCCAGTACTCACTCCCCATGGGTTTCAGGCGGTTAGCGGGAGACAGCGTCAGTGGGTCATGATTCGCTAGCCAAGGTGCAAACAGGGCGACAGCGACGATCAAGATCAGCACAAGGCCAGCGGCCAGGGTAACTCCCTGCGGGCGAGTCTGGCTTAGCCGCGACAGTAGGCGGCTAACGCTGCGCCCTTCGGGGGCGACGGTAAAGTGGGAGTGCGAGGCATGCATCAGTAGCGAATCCTCGGGTCGGTGATCGCGTAGGAGAGATCGATCAGTAGATTGATAATCACGTAGAGCCCGGCAGTGAGTAGAATCAACGCCTGGATCACCGGGTAGTCGCGAGCCAGTACAGCGTCCACTATCAGCCGCCCCAGGCCGGGAATATTGAATACACTCTCGGTGACCACGACCCCAGAAATCATGAGTGCAAAGCCGGTACCGATCACGGTCAGGATCGGTACCGCCGCATTACGCAGGGCATGGCGGAAGAGCACCGCACGCTCGGCAAGTCCTTTGGCGCGGGCGGTGCGGATATAATCCTCGTCAAGGACTTCAAGCATACTGGCGCGGGTCATACGCGTGATGAGCGCGATATAGATCGAAGAGAGCGTCAGTGCTGGCAGCACGATGCGACTGGCAAAAGGGGCAATTCCCTCGCTAAGACTTCGAAAGCCCTGCACCGGCAGCCAGCCCAGTTCAAGGGCAAACAGCTGAATCAATAAATACCCAATCACGAATACCGGCACCGAAAAACCTACTACCGAGGCCGACATCACCAGGTTGTCGAGAAAGCGCCCATGGCGCCAGGCGGCGATGACCCCTAGCGGAACAGAGATAACCACGGTAAACAGTATCGCCACCACCGCCAAACTGACGGTCGGTTCTAGGCGCTGCCCGATCATCGTCAGTACTGGGGTCTGGGAAATCAGCGATGTCCCGAAATTGCCGCGTACCAGCTCTCCAAGCCAAACAAAGAACTGGATATGCAGCGGCTGGTCGAGCCCTAATGCCGTTCGAATATTGGCGAGTTGAGCGGGGCTCGCCATGTCCCCAGCAATAATTGCCGCCGGATCGCCTGGCGAGAGGCGCAGCAATAGGAAGACAAACAGCGCCACCACCAGCATAACGGGGATCGAAGCTAAAATACGGCGAATGAAGTAAGCGAACATGCGACACCTGCTATGTGTTGTGGATAGGCATGGTCGAATAATAAGGTCAGTGCGCAGGCTCACTCGCGAACGTAGTGTCCCTCACGCACTGGCAAAACCTTATTCGCTCTTAGTCATATTCCAGAACACTGGCACAGGCCCTTTGAGCACACCGCCGAGCTGGTTGGACCAGGAGGAGACCGAGCGATAGTCACCTAGCGGCACATAGATAACTTGCTCAAGCGCATGGACTTGGATCGCTTCTGCGATGCGCTCTCGCTCTTCGTCACTCTCAGCCATGGCGAAATCCAGGCGCATGGCTTCCAGCTCTTCATCCTTGGGCCAGCCGAAGAAACTACCCTCTCGCCCTTGGGCGTTGAGCATCGGGTTGACGATAGGATTCCAGACTTCAGGAATAATCCAGTTGGTAAAGAACATGTTCCAGCCTCCATCCGCCGGATCATTCTGACTGGCACGCCGCGTTACCAGGGTCTGCCAGTCCATCGGCTGCATCTCAACATTGAAACCGGCCTGGCGCAGCGCTTGCGCAGCTACCACCGGCTGGGGAGAGACGGTTGCGACATCAGTGGGCTGCAGGATAACCACTGGGGTGTCGTCATACCCCGCCTCTTCCAGTAGCTCACGAGCTCGGTCAAGGTCGCCGGTAGCCATCCATGTATCGGTGCCAGCATCGCTGCCTAATGGCGTTGTGCAACCGAAGAAAGAGCCGCACGTTTCATAGTAGTCAGCGTTGCCAATCAGGGCAGCAAGCACATCCTCTTGATTCATCGCCAGCATCGCCGCTTGGCGAATACGCACATCATCAAACGGAGGGTAGAGGAAATTCATCCGCCCCATGGTTTGGCTGCCCATCACGCTAAGTGTTTCAAGGGTCAGGTCGTCATTGGTTTCAAGCAGCGGCGCCAAATCAAGCGGCACATTCTCTATAAAATCAATATCGCCACTGCCTAGTGCGTTAATAGCGGTTTGCTGATCAGGCATGGTGATCCACTCAACACGATCAACATTGACCACCTTGCCACCCGCGGTCCAACTTGGCGGCTCATCACGAGGCACATACTCCTCAAACTTGGCATACACCACCCGATTACCCGGCTGAAATTCGTCGACGACAAACCGGAACGGCCCCGAACCAATCTGCTCTGGAATAGCCTCTTCGGGGCTCGTATTAGCTAGCCTCTCGGGCATCATAAAGGCGGGTACAGAAGAGGGTTTGGCAAGCAGCTCGAGAACGTAGCTGAACGGCGAAGATAAGGTCAGGGTAATGGTGTGTTCGTCGCTGGCTTCTAGCGATTCGACATGATTCATCAACATCAAGCCACCGGAATCGCGCTTTGCCCAACGCTCAAGCGAAGCCACACAATCGGCAGCGGTGACCGCCTCGCCATCGTGCCAAGTGAGCCCGTCGCGCAGCGTGAAGGTGTACACCATGCCATCGTCGGATATTTCCCAATCGGCCATCTGCGGCTGCGGCTGAAACTCTTCATCCATGCCGAGCAGGGTATCGAAAACCATATAGCCGTGATTACGGGTGATATGCGCCGTGGTAAGGATTGGATCAATGATCCGTACCCCCGAGTGCATCACCGCGTTGACGGTTTGCGCCTGACTCTCGGCAGCCAATGACATGGCACCAAGGCCAAGCAGCGCTGCACTTAGCAGGGTTCGAACCATGCCAGGAGACGATTTAATCACTACTGTAGATTGCATCGCGATACCTCTTTTTTTCTTGGTGGTGGAACTACTCAGAGTGGCTAATCACATCAGACTAGGAAGCCTCCGCTGGAGGGACAAAAGGCTCCCCCATGGGGCGAGTGCGGATACCCGGTGCTAGGCATTGCCAAGGCAACTCACCGGGGTCAGCCGCCATTGGGCCGGGCGATTTGGCGATCAAAATAGCCGCGGCGATGGGCTGAAAATCGGCGCGGAAATGCACCGAGCTTTTGAGCACTAAAATCTTCTTCATCTCAGGTTCAATACCCACCATGCGCAGCAGGTTGCGATCTAGTAGTTGGCTCTTACGACTGGTCACTAAGATCGCCACGCCGCCTACTCTTAACTGCGCACTGGGGCCAAGATCGACCTGATTGCCGTGCATCATTGGGCCGTCGAAACGACAGCGGCCATCGCTCAGGCGCACCACCTCGAACTCGGCTTCCAGTGGTGCATCGCCAACACTTGGCTCACCGCCCAGCGCCAGGAAAATGCGCGCGCTCTCACCCGCAGCATGTGCTTTGGCAGCCGCCTCAGGGTCACAAATCAACCCTAAGGCGGCGTCTTGGGCATCCGCTTCCACCAGCGCACGCAACATACCGGTAGTGGTTGCATCGCCCCCAGCACCCGGGTTGTCCTGGGTATCAGCAATAACCACTGGTCGGCTTTCACCATTAGCAAGCCGCATCGCTTCAGCAATGGCCTCTTTAGGCGTCAGGAAAGGGACTTTCCAGCGCGCCTCAAGAGTGACGATTTCGTCAGCAAGCCGCGCCACTTCAGCCTCTAGTCGCTCACGGCCGGGTCCATACCCCCAAACGACTGGGCCGCATTCAGCAAAGTCCGCTGCGGGAAAGCCAGCAGCGAATGAACACACGCCGTTACTGCGCTGGTCATGTTCGCTAAGCCCGTGATAGACACTCTGGGCTGGTTCAAGAAAGGTACTGCCAGCGGAGATAGGAATAAGGAAAGGAATGCGCCGCGATGCGAGGTGCAATGTCTCGCCATCGAAGATACGTTTGAGCAGCGCCATGGTGCGGGCGCCCGTTTCAGCCATATCCACATGTGGATAAGTGCGGAAGGCCACTAGGCCCGTCGCGGCTTCAAGCATGCGCTGGGTAACATTGGCGTGGAGGTCAAGACTAGCCACTATCGGTAGTTCGCTGCCCACGATCTCACGCAGTCTAGCCAACAGTTCACCCTCGCCATCAGCAAGATGTTCGCAAACCATTGCGCCGTGTAGGTCGAGATAAATAGCGTCAAAAGCTCTAGACGAGGCAGCGGCAGTTATTTCACCGGCAATGCGTTCAAAAGCGTCTTTAGTGACGTGCGCTGAAGGGCTTGTAGCAGCCCATACGATCGGCAAAAGGTGATACCCATCCGTCTTAGCCGCCGTGATAAACCCACCAATGGGTATGTTTACTTCTTCGAGTTCAAGTAAAGCTTCACCTCGACATAACGCGGGAAAACCACCTCCTTGAACAAAACTCGCGTAGGTGGCTTTGGTAGGTGCGAACGTATTAGTTTCATGCTGAAATCCAGCGATCAGAATGTTCATCCCTTCTCCTAGACTTAAGTATATGACGCAGTGCAGCAGCATCATGTTTTTCACTCTAGGCGTGGCATAGACAGACAAGCAATGACCGATGCATGATGAAACTGTTGCCCTTTGAGCAACGCTGCTTCCCAACCACCGGTATCTGGCATGTCATCTCACGCACCGCTGAATAATGAAGGGTTTAATTCGCGTCGAATGCGCTACGCCTTTGAGGCGATGACGCAAGGTTCTATCCGTCGCGCGGCGGACAAACTGGATATCGAAGCCTCCGTTATTAGCCGTCAAATCGCACGCCTGGAAGCGGAACTGGGGGTAAGGCTGTTGGAGCGGCATGGGCGAGGTGTACGCGCCACCGAAGCGGGGGAGTTACTGCTTGATTTTCATCGAGAGCGCCAAGCCGCTGAATCTGCACTGCTAAGTGATTTTTCCGAGCTCGACAACCTCAGCCGAGGATCGCTTCGCTTAGCGATTAGCGAAGGCTACAGCGCCACGCTTATGAGCGAAGTGATCAATAATTTTTCCCAGCAACACCCGAAACTGTATTTTGAAGTGACCCACGCGAGCGTAAATCAGGTAGTCACGCGGGTTATGGAAGGTGATGCACATATAGGGCTGGCCTACTCTCCACGCCTTTTACCTGGTGTTCAATCGATCGCCTCAGCGCGTCAACCGGTATGTGCGGTTATGCATCCTGACCACCCCTTAAATAAGCGATCCTTGCCACTCTCACTGGACGACGTTCTCCAATATCCTCTGGGGTTAATATCCAAGGGATATGGTCTGCGTCAGTTAGTCGACACCGTGGAAATAATCGATAAACGCCACTTTACACCTAGCCTAGTCAGCAACTCGCTAGCAACCCTTAAACAGTACGTAAGCGCTGGGCACGCAGTGACGTTTATGCCAGCGGTGGCGCTCAAACATGAACTTGCACGAAGCCAGCTTGTAGCGCTACCCATCGCCCATCAGGTGTTTATCGAGGCCGAATCACACCTCATCGTGCGGCAGCATCGACCCCTATCGCTCGCAGCCTCTCGATTAATCAACGAAATCTGTCGAATTTACCCCTTTTCCACCACCTCGATATAAACCTCTGAGTGATACGCCTGACTTCAAACAAGTAGTCGAGTATCCTGTATGGACTTTTTCTCCGGGTATGACGCTCGGCTCTCTTCACTCTCCTAGCGAAACGTTTCCATCTCCATGCAACGCTCCGATTTTCATTACGAACTACCCGACGAATTAATTGCTCGCTACCCTTCTGAACAGCGTAGCGACTGCCGTTTGCTGTGCGTGGATGGACAGAGCGGCGCGCTGGAACACCGCCGCTTTCCCGATTTGCTTGAGCTTCTGGAGCCCGGCGACCTGTTGGTGTTTAACGACACCCGGGTGATTCCGGCGCGCCTGCACGGCCATAAGGCCAGCGGCGGCAAAGTGGAGATGTTACTGGAGCGCCCGCTGGATGCTCACCGTGGCTTGGCGCATATTCGTTCGAGTAAGTCGCCGAAGCCCGGCACCGAGCTGATTTTCGAGGGCGATATTCACGCCATCGTAGAAGGCCGCCGTGATGCCCTGTTCGAGCTGCGCTTTTTAGGCGATACGCCGATGATCGCGCTGCTTGAAAAGCACGGCCATATGCCACTGCCACCGTATATTACCCGGGAAGACGAACTCAGCGACCGTGAGCGTTACCAAACCGTCTATGCCCGGTGTGATGGTGCAGTAGCGGCGCCGACCGCCGGGCTGCATTTTGATCAGCCACTGCTGGACGCCCTTGCCGATAAAGGCATTAACCGTGCCTTTGTGACGCTGCATGTGGGCGCGGGCACTTTTCAGCCGGTGCGCGTCGACAACATCCTTGAACACCATATGCACAGCGAGTGGATTGAGGTCACGGAAGCTACCTGCCAGCAAGTGCGCGAGACCCTGGCAGCAGGCAAGCGGGTGGTGGCAGTGGGCACCACCAGCGTGCGTTGCCTGGAAAGCGCCTGCATGAAAAGTAGCGACGGACAGATCGCGCCTTATAGTGGCGATACCGACATTTTCATCTACCCCGGTTACCAGTGGCGCTGCGTGGATGCTTTAATTACCAATTTCCACCTACCGGAATCGACGCTGCTAATGCTGGTGTCCTCCTTCGTGGGCTATGACACCATCATGCACGCCTATCAACGGGCAGTGGCCGAGCGCTATGCGTTCTTTAGCTATGGCGACGCCATGCTGTTGACACGCTAGGTATTGCTGCTGATTGTTGACCCGCTTGCCCTGCACCCGTCGCGCCAAACGAACGAGATTAACGAGTTACTTTATATGCGAAACGAATGCTTTATGCGCTTTGAGCGCTTGGCCGACGATGGCCGTGCGCGCCGTGGCCGCCTCCACTTCCCCCGTGGCACAGTGGAGACCCCGGCGTTTATGCCAGTAGGCACCTACGGCACGGTGAAAGGCATGACGCCCGATTCCGTCAAAGAGATCGGCGCCGAAATCATCCTCGGCAACACCTTTCACCTGTGGCTGCGCCCTGGCACCGAGGTGATTGAAGCTCACGGCGACCTGCATGACTTCGCCCAGTGGGACAAACCGATTCTGACCGACTCCGGCGGTTTTCAGGTCTTCTCCCTCGGTGAGACGCGCAAGATCACCGAGCAGGGCGTGCACTTCCGCTCGCCGGTGGATGGCAGCAAAGTCTTTATGGGCCCGGAAGAGTCCATGGCGGTTCAGCGTTCGCTGGGCTCCGATGTGGTGATGATCTTTGACGAGTGCACGCCCTACCCGGCCACGTTTGACGAAGCCGAGAAATCCATGGAGCTATCGCTGCGCTGGGCCAAACGCTCGCGGGATGCCCATGGCGACTCGCCTTCCGCGCTGTTCGGCATCATTCAGGGCGGCATGCACCCTGAGCTGCGCGAACGCTCGCTCAAAGGGCTGCTGGAAATCGGCTTTGATGGTTTGGCGATTGGCGGGCTTTCCGTCGGCGAACCGAAAGAAGAGATGATCAAGGTGCTCGACTACCTGCCCACCTGGATGCCGGATGAGATGCCTCGCTACCTAATGGGCGTCGGCAAACCCGAAGACCTGGTGGAAGGCGTGCGCCGGGGTGTGGATATGTTCGATTGCGTAATGCCCACCCGCAACGCGCGTAACGGCCACCTGTTCACCTCGGAAGGCACGGTCAAAATTCGTAACGCTAAGCACCGTTTTGACACCCGCCCGCTTGATGAAGAGTGTGATTGCCATACTTGCCAGAATTTCTCACGAGGCTACTTGCACCATTTGGATCGCTGCAATGAAATGCTCGGCTCGATGCTCAACACCATCCACAACTTACGTTACTACCAGCGTGTGATGGCCGATTTGCGCGCGGCAATTGAAGCGGGTACATTGACGACCTTTGTGGAAGGCTTCTATGCGCGGCGTGGCTTGCCAGTGCCTCCGCTAAGCCAGCCCTGACGAATTAATCGCCACGCGCCTTGGCGCGTGGTTTAAACTGTTTGGCTATGTTTTAAAAACCAGGCTTTTTACAAACCAAGCTTTCAAAACCAAGCATCTAAAAACCTAAGCTTTTCTAACTCAGGAGTTCTCTGCAATGCTGGATTTCTTCATCTCACCAGCCCATGCCCAAGAAGCCGCCGCTGGCGGTGGTATTGCGCAAATCGTCATGCTGGTCGGTTTCGTGCTGATTTTTTACTTCCTGTTGTGGCGCCCGCAAGCCAAGCGCGCCAAGCAGCACAAGCAGCTGGTCACCAACCTGGACAAAGGCGATGAGATCGTTATTGGCGGCGGTTTGGTAGGTCGTATCACTAAGGTGAGCGACGAATTCCTGACCATCGAGATCTCTGAAGGCACCGAAGTTAACGTGCAGAAGAACGCCGTTGCCGCCGTACTGCCTAAAGGCACCATCAAGTCCATCTAAACCTTGTAATACCCCTGCCGAGCCAGTGCCAGCCACCCCGGCAGGGGTGACATGGTATGAATGATGGTGAACTTTGCTGTGCGCGGCGTGTCCGTGCACAGCATTCCGTTTGTAATTGAAGGCAGGGCTTGCATGCTCAACCGTTACCCCCTGTGGAAGTATCTGCTGATACTGGTCGTCCTGGTGGTTGGCCTTATCTACTCGCTTCCCAATCTATTCCCCGAAGATCCCGCCATCCAAATTAGCAGCGCCCAAGGCGACTCGCTGGATGCGCGTCAGATAGACCGTGTTGAAACCGCGCTCAGCGAACACGATATTGAGATCAAAGCCCTCGAAGAAGAGAACGGGCAGTGGCTTATTCGTTTACGCCACGATGACGATCAACTTCCTGCTCGCGACATTGCCGCTGACCTTTTAGGCGATGATGCGACGGTAGCGCTAAACCTCGCCGAAGCAACGCCAGAATGGCTACAGGCATTCTCTGCTTCCCCCATGACGCTGGGCCTTGATTTGCGCGGTGGCGTGCACTTCCTGCTCGAAGTGGATATGGACGCCGCGCTGACCCAGCGTCTGGAAGTCAACGCCAGCGCCATGCGTGAGCTGCTACGCGACGAGCGGATTCGCTATCGTAATACCGATATCGAGGAGCGCACGCTGTCGATCGATTTTGCCAGCGCCGAAGACCGCGATACGGCCCGCAGCCTGATCAGCCGTGACTTTCCTGAATTTGAATACAGCAGTGAAGGCGATGGCCGCGCTTCAACGCTGGTAATGACGCTTAGCGATCAATCGGTAAACGAAATTCAGGATTACGCGATCAACCAGAACTTGACCACCCTACGCAACCGGGTCAATGAGCTGGGCGTGGCTGAGCCTATGGTGCAGCGCCAAGGCCCCAACCAGATCGTGGTGGAGCTGCCGGGCATCCAGGACACCGTGGCGGCCAAGCGTATTGTCGGCGCAACGGCGAACCTGGAGTTCCGCCTGGAAGCGCGCAACGATACGCCGGATAACGAAACGGAAACCCTCACCTTCCGAAATGAGCCTTCGCGCTCTGCCGAGCTAATGCGCGACGTGATCATTACCGGCGATAGTGTCTCCAGTGCCAGCAACAGCTTTGATGAGAATGGTCGCCCGCAGGTCAATATTGATCTGGACGGCACCGGCGGTACGCTAATGAACCGTGCCACACGCACCAATATCGGCCGCAATATGGCGGTGCTGTTCATCGAGCATAAGAGTGAAGACACCGTGGTGGTCGACCCGGAAACGGGCGAAGAGACCATTGAGCGCGAGCCTTACGTTGAGCGCGGCCTGATCAGTTTGGCCACTATTCAAAGTGCGCTTGGCAACAGCTTCCGGATCACCGGTTTGGATTCGCCGACAGAAGCCGCTGAGCTGGCGTTGCTGCTGCGTTCGGGCTCCCTTGCGGCTCCCATCTACTTCGTCCAAGAACGCACCATTGGGCCAAGCCTGGGCGCTGAAAACATTGAGCGGGGCCTGCTCTCGGTACAGATTGGCTTGCTGCTGGTCGTGCTGTTTATGCTGGTGCGCTATAAGGTGTTTGGCGTGTTTGCCAATATCGCCCTGGCGCTGAACTTAACACTGCTGGTCGCGGTGATGTCGATGCTGGGCGCCACGCTGACGCTGCCAGGTATTGCCGGTATCGTACTGACACTGGGCATGGCGGTAGATGCCAACGTGCTGATTTTCGAGCGAATACGTGAAGAGCTGCGTAACGGCATGTCAGTTCAGCAAGCGATCCAAGCCGGCTATGAGCGCGCCTTCACCTCCATCGTTGACGCTAACATCACCACGCTGCTGGTGGCCGTTATCCTGTTCTCGATTGGCTCCGGCCCGGTGAAAGGGTTCGCCGTCACGCTCTCTATCGGCATTTTGACGTCGCTGTTCACCGCTCTGATGGTGACTCGCGCCATGGTCAACTTGGCCTATGGCAGCAAACCCGTCAAAAAGCTGTGGATTTAAAGAGCATGGATTTGAAAAGCATGAATTTAAACCACGTGCTTAGCCCAGAACTGAAGAGGTGGTAATGAAACCCCTATCACACCTGCGAATCGACTTTATGGGACGGCGCAACATCGCGTTTGCCGTCTCCGCTGTGTTACTGATCGTGTCGATTGGCGCCATCCTGTTCCAGCAGCTCAACCTAGGGCTGGACTTTACTGGCGGTACGCTGATTGAGGTGCGCTACGGCGCTGCGCCCTCCCTGGACGCTATTCGTGTGCTGCTCGAAGAGAGCGGCTTTCAAGATGTCTCGGTGCAAACCTTTGGGGCATCAACCGAAGTCTTGATTCGTCTCCAGCAGGCGTTTGACGCTGATGTAGGCGGCGAGGTAGTAAACCTGCTACGCGCGAGTGGTAATAGCGTTGACCTTGTTCGCTCTGAGTTTGTTGGTTCCCAGGTAGGTGACCAACTGCGTGACCAGAGTGGCTTGGGTCTGCTGGTAGCGCTCGGCGTGGTCATGCTCTATGTGGCCTTCCGCTTTCAGTACAAGTTTGCGATTGGCGCACTGCTGGCACTGCTGCACGATGTGATTATCGTAGTGGGCGTGTTCGCTCTGTTTCAGCTCGATTTCGACCTTACCGTCTTGGCAGCCATCCTGGCAGTTATCGGCTACTCGTTGAACGATACCATCGTGGTTTATGATCGCGTCCGCGAAGCCATCCGCACTTCGCGTATCGACGATATGCCGCAGATCTTCAACGAAGCGATTAACGCCACGCTCTCGCGCACCTTGGCAACCTCGGGCACCACCATTCTGGTACTGCTCGCTCTGCTGCTATTGGGCGGGGATATGATTGAGAATTTCGCCATTGCGCTGCTGGTCGGCATCGTTGTGGGTACGTTCTCGTCTATCTATATTGCTGCGGCGCTACTGCTACCACTGAAGCTGTCGCGAGAAGATTTGATTCCCACCAAGAAAGAGTTCGACGAAGAAGAGGAAGAGCTGCCTTAACGGCGCATCTCTATACTCCTCTTATTTAGCCTACAAAAAAGCCCCTGCTGGGAATCCAGCAGGGGCTTTTTTTGTCTTTAAAAACGGTCGTCTTTAAAGCTTTTATCTTTAAAAGCTTAGCATTGCTACTTAAAAGTGCGGCGTGAGCTGCTTGATCAGCGCTTTATAGAGACGCGGCCCGGCTGCCATTAGCTGCCCTTCCACTTTCACCGTGGGCTGGCCGTCCGGCGTACCCATCAAGGCGCCCGCCTCTTTCAGGAACAGCGTGCCTACCAGCATATCCTGCTCTTCCAGGCCGAGCACAAAAGCGCTATCCACTCGCCCAGTGGCCAACTCGCACAAATCCAGCAGCCCACAGCCGGTGGCCAGCAGGTTTTCTACCTGTGGGGCAAGCTGCTGTGAAACGGTTAAATAAGCAGGTAAATTGCGCGGGCGAAGCCAAACTTCCGGCAGGCTCATGGCCATACGCGTGCCGCTAATGGCGGTAGGCTTGCTAACGCGCATGCGCTTGTCGTTGTGCTGGGCGCCGCGGCCGCGGCTGGCGATATATTCATCGTCGGCGAACGGACAGATAATCACCGCGTGTTCGGGACGACCTTTGATAAGACACACCACTGAGAGTGCAAAGCCCTTGCCGGCAACGGCTAAATTAGAGTAGCCGTGCATCGGTTCAATTTTCCAGACGATATCCGCGCCTTCGCCTTCACCCGCGCGGTGCGGGGTAAAGCGGCCGGTAACACCGTGCTGGGGATAACCGCGCTCCAACTGCTGAACAATCGTCGCTTCGGCCTTGCGCGCCGTCTCGTCGAGTAGGCGGTCAAGGTTAAATTCATCGTGCGCGTTTTCAATACGTTCGCGTACGCGTAGGAAGTGCTCAACAGCGCCGCGTGCAGCACGCAGCGTAAATTGGACCATCGGATTCATGATCGGGCCTTGTGACAGTGATGTTAAAGAACGTGATGCTAATCATAGAGCATAAGTAGGCGCAGGTGCCGCCTTTGGCGCGCAATTCTAGCAGACCACTCTCGGGCATACCACCGACTCATGCTAGACTGCGCGCTTTACGCGATAATAATCACCCTCTTTATTCACCGAGCCTTATCATGCTTGAGCGCATTCGCATTGTTCTTATCGGCACCAGCCATCCCGGCAATATCGGCGGCGTGGCACGCGCCATGCACAATATGGGCCTGGCAGATTTAGCCCTCGTTGCCCCCCGCTGTGAAGTGATTACCCAGGACAGCATTTCCCGTGCCTCCGGCGCTGACCACCTCCTTCATCAAGCCAGTGTGCATGCCTCACTGGAAGAGGCGGTAGCTGATTGCACTCTGGCCGTGGGCGCCAGTGCGCGCTCACGCACTCTGCCCTGGCCGATGCTCTCACCGCGGGAGTTAGCTGACCGGCTGCCCGCCGAGTGCCAGGCTGCTGAGCCTCGCGTGGCGCTGGTATTCGGGCGCGAGGACAGCGGCCTTACCAATGCTGAATTACAGCGCTGCCACGCACATGTGCATATTCCTACCAATGCCGACTTTAGCTCACTCAATTTGGCCGCAGCGGTTCAGGTGCTTGCCTATGAGTGTCGCATGGCGTGGCTAAGCCAATCAGATGGCCAAGCGGATGCACCTCCAACTGTGCCAAATGATGACGATGATCTGGCCACCCACGCCGAGCTAGAGCGCTACTTTGAGCACTTAGAGCGCACGCTGATTGGTATTGACTTCCACGACCCTGATCAGCCACGACAGCTAATGGCGAGACTGCGCCGCTTGTACCTGCGCGCTCGCCCAGAACGCATGGAAATGAATATTTTGCGTGGAATTCTGTCGGCTACCGAAAAGGCTGCGAACACCAAGCCACCCAAGCCGTAATTTATTAGGCTGGAAACGCTAAGCTTGAAGTTGATGCTGCGTGCCCCAACTTCGCTATTCTGCTAACGTGATTTCTCTATTGATATTCCAAGAACCGGCGATATTTCAAAAATCCGTTCTAATAGTTCAATAGCTAGACGCCGCCTTATATAACGCCAAGGAACACCTCATGTTTCAACGTCTACGTGAAGACATCAACAGCGTATTTGACCGCGACCCGGCCGCACGTAACTTTCTTGAGGTGCTGACCAACTATCCTGGCCTGCACGCCCTCCTGCTGCATCGCTGCGGCCACTGGCTGTGGAAAAAAAACCTCAAGTGGCTAGCGCGGACGCTATCGACGTTTTCACGCTGGCTCACCGGCATTGAAATTCACCCTGGCGCCACGATTGGTCGGCGGTTTTTTATTGATCACGGCATGGGTGTGGTGATTGGCGAAACGGCGCTGGTGGGCGATAACGTAACGCTCTATCAAGGTGTCACCCTGGGCGGCACCAGCTGGAACAAAGGCAAGCGCCATCCCACCTTGGGGGATGGCGTGATTGTCGGTGCGGGCGCCAAAATACTGGGGCCCTTTACGGTCGGCGCTGGAGCGAAAATTGGCTCTAATGCCGTGGTCACCAAAGAAGTACCGCCGGGCGCCACGGTGGTAGGTATTCCCGGTAAAATCGTTAAACGCGCCGACCCCGATGTGGAAGAAGCACTGGATGTCGACCCCGCCCGACGCGAAGCCATCTGCCAAAAATTTGGCTTTGACGCCTACGGCGTCAGCCAGGACATGCCCGACCCCGTAGCCCGTTCGATGCAGGCAATGCTCGACCATATGCACGCCGTGGATGAGCGCATTGAGCGCATGTGCTCTACCCTGCGTAAGCTAGATGACAACTACCGTGACGGCCAGTTACCGGCGCTGCGCGATGAAGATTTTGCCGATATTCTGGACGAGAACGATACCGGCTGCACCGGCGTTGGCAAGCACTCGGCCACTCCACCATCAGCCGAGCAAGAAACGCTGCCGCCGCGTAATGGTTGACCAAAGCACTCAGGTTTTCCCATAATGGCAGCACATTTGCCGTTAGTGCGCTGAGCTTTCAGCGTCGAGGGGCTTGCCATGCGCTTGACCACTAAAGGCCGTTACGCCGTTACCGCCATGCTCGATTTAGCCTTGCATGCCCACAACGGCCCGACCAGCCTAAGCGATATCTCCCAGCGTCAAGAGATATCGCTCTCCTATTTAGAGCAGCTTTTTGCTCGCCTGCGCCGTGCAGGCTTGGTCAACAGCGTGCGCGGCCCAGGCGGCGGCTATCTGCTTTCGCAGCCTGCGGACGCGATTAGCGTTTCAAAGGTGATTGACGCAGTAAATGAAAGCGTTGATGCCACCCGTTGCCAGGGGCTCTCTGACTGCCAACAGGGCGACACCTGCTTGACCCACCATTTGTGGTGCGAGCTCTCCGTGCAGATACGCCATTTTCTTGACGATATGACCCTGGCACAACTGATGCTGCGTCCTGATGTCATACGTATTGCGTCGCGACAGAAACAGCGTGCCGAGGCAGGCATTCTCGCCTCTTCACCCTGACCCCACGACACAAACCCGATTACCTTGATCGATCAACCGCTGGAACGTAACGATGACCACACCCACGCTGCCCATTTACCTGGATTACGCCGCCACCGCGCCGGCGGATGCCCGCGTGGTTGAGGTTATGCAACGCTACCTGACGGTTGACCAGCTATTTGCCAACCCGGCTTCGCGCAGCCATATGCTGGGCTGGCAGGCAGAGCAGGTGATTGAGCAGGCGCGCCGCCAGGTGGCCGATGCCATTGGCGCCGACCCGAGAGAGATCGTCTGGACCAGCGGCGCCACCGAAGCTGACAACCTAGCGCTGATTGGTTTTATGCGCGCCAACCGCGAGCGTGGCCTACACTTGGTGACCTCGACGATTGAGCATAAAGCCATCGTTGACACTGCCCATGCGCTGGAGAAAGAGGGCTTTGAGATTACCTGGCTAACGCCGGGCCAGGATGGCCGTATTGAACCCGAACAACTGCGCGCAGCGATGCGCGATGACACCGCGCTGGTTTCATTGATGGCGGTTAACAACGAACTGGGCAGTATCAACGATATCTCGGCTCTAGCGGCCGTTGCCCATGAGTTTGGCGCGGCGTTTCATACGGATGCTGCCCAGGCGGTGGGGCGTATTCCCTTAGACGTAGTGGCTCAGCAGATCGACCTGATGTCGCTGTCCGGCCATAAAACTTACGGCCCTAAAGGCGTCGGGGCGCTTTATGTGAAGCGCCACCCGGACATCCGCGTTGAGGCGCTGATACATGGCGGCGGTCATGAGCGCGGTATGCGCTCTGGCACCCTGCCGACACACCAAATTGCTGGCATGGGTGAAGCCTTTGCACTGATGCAGCAGCAGTACGACGAAGACAACGTCCATATTATGGGCTTGCAGCAGCGCTTTCTGCGTGGCCTGGAGGGGCTTGATGGTGTGTTCTCGAACACGCCGCTGAATGACACTGAAAAGCGAGCAGTACCCAACATTCTCAATCTGGCATTCGAAGGTGTCGACGGCGAGTCACTGCTGATGGCGTTGCGCGATGTAGCGGTCTCCACCGGATCGGCGTGCAACTCGGCCAGCGTCGACCCGTCCTATGTGCTGCTCGGCATCGGCACACCACGCTCGCTGGCGCTCTCATCGCTGCGTTTTAGCTTCGGGCGCTTTACCACCGAAGCCGACATTGATCATGCGCTAACGCTCATACGCCATGCGGTGAGCGGTTTACGTACACCGCCCCGTCAAGCGGCTGACTAGCTGACTATTTTTAAGGAGGACGCCTCATGGCAACACTCAATATTACCCCGGCTGCCGCACAACAGATTCGTCACGTGCTCGACGAGCGCGGCCAAGGCCTCGGCCTGCGCGTCTCGGTCAAGCCAAGCGGTTGCTCTGGCTATAGCTACGTGCTCGATTTTGCCGACACTGTCAGTGACGAAGAAGTCCATTTTGAAGCCCACGGTGCCAGCGTCTATGTCGCTCCCGATGCGGTAGAGATGCTTAACGGTAGCGAAGTGGATTACGTCAGCGAAGGGCTGAACCGCTTTTTCCGCTTCAACAACCCTAACGTCAAAGATGAGTGTGGCTGCGGTGAGAGCTTTACCGTCTAAGCATTGCTTGGTCAGCTTCATCGCCGGTATTCATACCCCGGCTTAAGCGCTATAATCACGCCCCTGGATACACAAGCGCAGGCAGCCGGGTTACGCCCGCATGCTTTTTTGACACATTAGCGTTTAAAAACGCTAACTGCCGAAGCGCTATTAACTGAATCATTTTCTGGGCCGCCCTGGCCTTCTAGGGCGGCACTTTTTGCTTAAGCCTTTTTAAGGAGACCATTTACATGGCTACTGAACGCACTCTTTCTATTATCAAGCCTGATGCCGTTGCCAAGAATGCTATCGGTGACATCATTGCTCGCTTCGAAAAAGCGGGTCTAAAAGTCGTCGCAGCCAAAATGGTTCATCTCTCTGAAGAGAAGGCTGGCGGCTTCTACGCAGAACACAAAGAGCGTCCGTTCTTTAAAGACCTGGTTGGCTTCATGACCTCTGGGCCGGTGGTTGTACAAGTGCTTGAAGGTGAAGGCGCCATCGCTAAAAACCGTGACCTGATGGGTGCGACCAACCCGAAAGAAGCGGCACCCGGCACTATTCGCGCCGATTTTGCGGAAACAATTGACGCCAATGCTGTCCATGGTTCTGATTCTCCGGAAAGCGCTGAGCGCGAAATTAGCTACTTCTTTGGCAACGACGAAATCTGCCCGCGCTAAGCCTTTAAGGTAGCGCCGCCGAATCAACTTTCGTTGCCGGCCATTTTGCGGGGGCTAGTCCCCCGCCCCTTTCTATAACGCTGACCGCCATGACCACCAATGTAGCCCAACACACGCCCGCCCCACATACTGACGCCGCCAGCAAGCCTGCTGCAAAAGCGACGCCTGAGCGTCAAAACCTGCTTGGCATGTCCCGTGAGCAGATGGAAGCCTTCTTTTTGTCGATCGGCGAAAAGAAGTTCCGTGCCGCGCAGCTAATGAAGTGGATTCACCAGGAAGGCAGCGATGACTTTGCTGCCATGACGAACCTTTCCAAAGCACTGCGTGAAAAACTGGCCCGGCTGGCAGAAATTCGTGGCCCAGGGGTGATTTATGAGGGTACTTCCAGCGACGGCACCCGTAAGTGGGTGCTGGAAGTGGAAGACGGCAGCTATGTAGAAACGGTACTGATCCCGGCGGAGAACGGTAAGCGCCGCACGCTATGCGTTTCCTCCCAGGTCGGCTGCTCGCTGGACTGCAGCTTCTGCTCCACCGGCAAGCAGGGGTTTCAGCGCAACTTAACCGCTGCTGAAATTATCGGCCAGGTATGGGTCGCTCAGCGCAGCGTTGGCCCGCGGCGTGATACGGCGAACCGTCCGGTGACCAACGTAGTGATGATGGGCATGGGCGAACCGTTGCTCAACTTCGACAACGTTGTGCCTGCCATGAAGCTGATGCTCGACGACAACGGCTATGGCCTGTCCAAGCGCCGCGTGACGCTGTCGACCTCTGGCGTGGTGCCGATGATCGACAAACTTGGCGATGAAATGGACGTTAGCTTGGCGATTTCGCTGCATGCGTCTACGGACGAGTTGCGCAATGAGCTGGTGCCCATCAACCGTAAGTACAATATTCGCACGTTGCTGGATGCTTGCCACCGCTACCTTTCCAAATGCCCGGACAATCGTCAGGTCACCATTGAGTACACGCTGATCAAGGACGTCAACGATCAGCAGGAACACGCCGAGCAGCTTGCTGCATTGCTTAAAGAGCTGCCGTGTAAAATCAACCTGATCCCGTTTAACCCGTTCCCAAACTCTGGGTACGAAAAACCGTCGCGTAATCAGGTTATGCGCTTCCAGCAGTGGTTGTATGATTTAGGCTACAACGCCACGGTTAGAACAACCCGAGGTGAAGATATTGATGCTGCCTGTGGCCAGCTCGTTGGTCGCGTGAAAGACCGCACCAAACGCAGCGCGCGCTATATCCAGTCAGTACAGCTCGACGCGGACTAGGGGGTGGAGTGTCGAAAACCGGGCTTATCTTGACTTCCGCTTGGCACGGCGCTTTGATGGTCACGGTTTTTATTTAGATTAGCACTGCTGTTTGTATGTATTGCCTTACTCGCAGTTGGACGTTCACCACAAGAGGATTTACATGATCGCTCACCGCAGGCGCCAACACCCATCGCGGGTGCCCATGCTCACCGTGCTTATCGGTAGCTTGTGGCTAGCCGGCTGTGCCTCGTCCAACAACCTTTCACCACAAGCTACCCCCGCGGCGGCAGAAGCCTATACCCAGCTTGGCGTCGCCTATTTAGAGCGCGATAATCTTCCCCGCGCTCTCAACGCACTGGATCGGGCACTTGAAATTGCCCCACACCATGCAGAAGCGCTGCAAGCACTGGCACTGGTTTATCAACGCCAGGGCGAAAGTGCACTTGCCAACGACTATTTTCAACAGGCGGTGAATGCCGAGCCTGACTTCACCCGCGCCCGCAACAACTATGCGGCGTTCTTGTTCAGTCAGGGCCAGTTAAACGCCGCCTGTGAGCAGTTAGAAACCGCCTCACAGGATGCCCAGTACGCCAACCGTGCCCAGCTATTTACTAATTTAGGGCAGTGTTATCTGGCGCTGGAAGAATTTGATAAGGCGCGCGCTCGATTGGAGCGCGCGCAAAGTATTGATCCGCGTAATTCACGCGGCTATTTAATGTTAGCTGAACTCGAATATTCTCAGGGCAATTACTCTCAGGCCTGGGCACCGCTGCAAACCTATTTACAGCTCGCCGAGCCCAACCAAGCAGCGCTAAGAATGGCGGTTGATATCGCTCATTCACGCGGCGAGCATAGCGTCGCCGCCGAATACCAGCGCCTGCTTGGCAACGACTGACTGATTGACGCCCTGATCACCGCTTATTTAATGAAGGATGCTCAGCCATGAGCGATACACAGTCACAAGAAAACGTCATTGATAGTCCTAACACTAGCGCCTCTCCTGGCGAACTTCTTGCTCGCCAGCGCGAGCAGCTTGGTATTCCGCTCGCCGATGCGGCCCGGGCGCTCAACCTGCGCCCCGCCGTGGTGGGAGGGCTTGAGCAGGATGACTACCAAGAGATCCCTGTCGCCGCTTATCGACGCGGCTACCTGCGCTCTTACGCTAAATACCTGGGCATGGATGACCGGCTGGTGCTTGAAGCTTATCAAGCCCGCAGCGGCGGTAGCGACACCGAACGCCAAGTTACCCCGGTCTCCACGGCGAGGCCACCCTCCCGTATTGGCGCCTGGCTGTTCAAGTTGGTGACTTTGCTGGTAATTGTGGGTCTTATCGCGGTGACCGTGATGTGGTGGCAAAGCCGGGGTGGCAATGAGCCGCCGGGCTTTGGCTCAACCTCCCCGGAAGAGACCGCTACCGCCCCGGCAGAGCCGACCAGTGAACCCGCTGAAACAGCAGAGAGTACGGATTCAAGCTTCACCAGTGGCGATGAAAGCGCGACGCTGCCCAGTAATGCCACCAACGTCACGCCTTCACCGACGGCTGCGCAAGAACAAGCGCCCAGCGATCAAGCTGATGTTGACGCAGTGACTGGCCTCGACGAATCCGCACTGGATAGCACCACCGATACGGCCAGCACCGCCGACGATAGCAATGAGCCTAGCAGGCCTGAGCAAAGCAGTGTTGAAGAGAGCGATACTGATAGCGAACAAAACGCTGCCGCCGAGCAAACCGCCAATGCCAACGTCCTCGAACTGACGTTTAACGAGCAGTCGTGGACGGAAATTTTTGATGCCACCAACCAGCGCGTCTTCGTGGGCCTACAAACGCCCGGCACCTCGACAACCGTCGAGGGTGAGCCTCCGTTTCGCTTAACCGTAGGTAATGCCACCGGCGTTGAGCTGCGCTACCAAGGCGAGGAAGTTGATCTTCCCGCCCGCGCAGGCGCCAACAATGTTGCCCGATTCACCTTGGGAGAGTGACCCGTCTTATGCACGCCCCTTCTCCGATAAAACGCCGCCATTCCCGCCAGATTCAGGTTGGAAACGTCGCGGTGGGCGGTGATGCCCCCATTGCCGTTCAAAGCATGACCAATACCAACACGTTGGATGTCGCCGCGACCGTGGCCCAGATCCAGCAGTTGGAAAAAGCCGGTGCGGATATCGTACGCGTTTCAGTACCTGATATGGACGCCGCCGAAACCTTTGGTCAGATCAAAAAACTCGTCAATGTACCGCTCGTTGCCGATATCCATTTTGATTACAAAATTGCCCTACGCGTCGCCGAACTCGGCGTCGACTGCCTGCGCATCAACCCAGGTAACATCGGCCGTGAAGACCGCGTACGCGCGGTGGTTAGCGCGGCCCGCGATCATGGCATTCCGATCCGGATTGGCGTCAACGCAGGGTCGTTGGAAAAAGATCTGCAGAAGAAATATGGCGAACCCACGCCAGCAGCGCTGGTGGAGTCTGCCATGCGCCATATTGACTACCTGGATCGCCTGGACTTCCCCGACTTCAAAGTCAGCGTCAAAGCCTCGGATGTATTTATGGCCGTGGCCGCCTATCGCGACCTTGCCGCACGCATCGAGCAGCCGCTGCACTTAGGGATTACCGAAGCGGGAGGTCTGCGCTCGGGCACGGTCAAGTCATCGATTGGTCTGGGTATGCTACTGATGGACGGAATCGGCGACACGATCCGCGTCTCGCTGGCAGCAGACCCGGTGGAAGAGATCAAGGTCGGCTTTGATATGCTCCGCAGCCTCAAGCTGCGCTCGAAAGGCATCAACTTTATTGCCTGCCCCAGCTGTTCGCGCCAGAACTTCGACGTCATTGACACCATGAACCAGCTCGAAGAGCGGCTGGAAGACGTAATGACACCGCTCAACGTCTCGGTGATCGGCTGCGTGGTCAATGGCCCCGGCGAAGCCAAAGAGACCGATATCGGCCTGACCGGCGGTAGTCCCGCTAACCTGGTGTATATCGACGGCAAGCCCGCCAGCAAGCTGCGCAACGACCACTTGGTAGATGATCTCGAGCAGCTGATTCGCGAAAAAGTGCGCGAAAAACAGCAGCAGCAAGACGATATGATTGCCCGCAGCGTTTAGCTGGGGCTGGCTGCCAGCCTGGGTGAGCCACGCCTGATGGCAGAATAAGGAGTTTTCTTTGAGCAAGTCCGCCGTTAAAAAAATTCAAGCCATTCGTGGTATGAACGACCTACTGCCCAGCGATAGCCCACGCTGGCAATTTTTTGAAGCCAAAGTACGCCAGCTAATGCTGCGTTACGGTTTTAATGAAATCCGCACGCCTATCGTTGAGCAAACCGCGCTGTTTGCACGCTCTATCGGTGAAGTTACCGATATCGTCGAAAAAGAGATGTACACCTTCGATGATCGCAACAGCGAGAGTTTGACCCTGCGTCCCGAAGGCACTGCCAGCTGCGTGCGCGCGGCCATGGAGCACGGCCTGCTGTATAACCAAACTCAGCGGTTGTGGTACCAGGGGCCGATGTTTCGCTATGAGCGCCCGCAAAAAGGCCGTTACCGCCAATTCCACCAGATCGGCGTCGAGACCTTCGGTTTTGATGGCCCGGATATCGACGCCGAGGTGATCTTGCTTTCAGCGCGCCTGTGGCAGGAACTCGGCTTGATGGAGCACGTTACCCTGGAGCTAAACTCGCTAGGTTCATCAGAGGCGCGGGCAGCCTACCGAGATACGCTGGTGGCCTACTTTGAGCAGCACCTAGACGCTCTCGATGAAGACTCCAAACGCCGCTTGACCAGCAACCCGCTGCGTATTCTCGACTCCAAAAATCCGGCCATGGCGGAGATGCTCGACGGCGCGCCGCAGTTGATGGATCACCTGGATGCCGAATCCCAGGAACACTTTGAGCAGCTCACGAAGATGCTTGAAGCAGCAGGCATTGACTATGTGATCAACCCACGCTTAGTGCGCGGGCTCGACTACTACTGCCGCACCGTGTTCGAGTGGACCACGACTGCGCTGGGCAGCCAGGGCACCGTGTGTGCAGGCGGACGCTACGACGGCCTAGTCGAACAGCTGGGCGGCAAGCCTACCCCAGCGGTAGGCTTTGCCATGGGCATTGAGCGGCTGATTCTGCTACTCGACACCCTGGAACTGATTCCTGAGAACGCCCTTGGCGGCTGCGATGTCTATTTGCTGCCCATGGATGATACCGCCACCACGGCAGCGATCACCCTGGCCGAGCAACTGCGTGGCGAGCTGCCTGAACTGCGTCTACAACTTCATTGCGGCGGCGGCAGCTTTAAAAGCCGAATCAAAAAAGCCGACAAGAGCGCTGCTACGATAGCCATACTGATCGGTGAAGATGAAATCGCGACGCAGTCGGCAACGGTCAAGTTTCTGCGCGATGACCGCGAACAGCAAAGCGTTCCTCAAGCCGCATTAGGCCGCACGCTGGGCGAGCTTTTAACGGCTAACGCATAAGCCCTGCAGGCTGCCTGCTTGCATGCGACGGTCTAAACATACGACTTTAGAAGAAAGGAGCCCGCCCGTGGTGGAGCTGAGAAGCGAAGAAGAACAGCTAGACGCCGTCAAGCGCTGGTGGAAAGAGAACGGCATGTCGTTGATTGCAGGCGCTGTCCTGGCGGCGGCCGGGGTGTTCGGCTGGAATGCCTGGCAGAACTATCAGCAAGGCCAGGCTGAAGCGGCCTCCATGCGCTATCAGCAGTTAGTCAATATGACCGCTGGCAACGAGCTTGACGAGGAGCAACTAGCAAGCGCGCGGGAAATGGTTAGCGAACTGACCGACGAGCATGGCGATACGCTCTACGCCGAACTCGCCCTGCTGCTCGACGCCCGCTTGGCTGTTCAGCAAGGCGACTTGGAAGCAGCACGCACCGCACTGGAAAGCGCAGCCGATTCCTCGCGCCGCTATGTGCAAAGCTTGGCGTGGCTACGTTTAGCCCGTATCGAGCTTGCCGACGGTAACCCTAAACAGGCGCATGCGCTGTTAGACGAGCCGATTAGTGATGCGCTAGCGGCCCAAAAAGCTAACGTGCGCGGCGATGCGTTCGCCGCCCAAGGCGACACCGAGGCGGCCCGCGATGCCTGGGAAACCGCTCTAGAAGTGTCTCAAACCAAAGACCAGCCGCTTTACGGCGTGCAGTTCAAGCTTGACGATCTCGGCGCTGAGGAGGCGACACAATGACTTTTGGTATCCCAACGAAACAGCTAGTACGCGCAAGCTTAGGCGCGCTGTCGCTGGCACTGCTGGTCGGTTGCGCGAGTAAAGGCGAGCCTGCCTATACCCCCAAAGAGCTGCGTAGTTTCGACGAGACCTCCTCGCTGGAAACTCAGTGGCGGCGCAACGTGGGCGATGGCCTGGGCCATGCCCGTTACCCCATCGCGCCTTCCCGTGAAGGCGACACCGTGTTTGCGGCCGATGTCGAAGGCGTGGTGATGGCGATGGATGCCAACAGCGGCGACGTCGAGTGGGAAATCGACCTTGATACCCCTATTTCCAGCGCGCTAACGGCAATTGCCGGTCAGGTTTATCTGGCCACCGGTAACGGCGAAGTGATCACGCTGGATCAACGTGACGGCAGCGAAGAATGGCGCTCGCGGGTATCCAGCGAAGTGCTTGCCGCGCCCCAGGCCAACCAGCAACTGCTGGTCGTGCAAAGTGTCGATGGCCGTGTGACTGCCTTGGATCGCGCCACTGGTGAAGAGCGCTGGGTATACACCAGTTCGCAGCCGTCACTCACCCTGCGCGGTACCGGTACACCGATGGTCATTGATCCAGTCAGCTTTGTTGGCCTGGCCAATGGCCGCCTGGCCACGCTGGATAACCGCAGCGGCCAGCCGCTATGGGAAATGCAGATTGCCACCCCCCAAGGGCGTAGTGAAGTGGAACGCCTGGTCGATCTTTCCGGCCAGCCGATCATCAGCCCCGATGGCCGCCTGTTCGTGACCAGCTATAACGGCCGCGTGGTGGCGCTGGAAGCAACTCAAGGCGACGTACTTTGGGAAGCGGATCTCTCCAGTCGCCATACCCCGATTCTGGTCGGCGACTTCCTGTTTGTGGTCACCGATGACAGCCAAGTCGTCGCCCTCGACGCTAACAACGGCCGCGAAATTTGGCGCAACGACGATTTAGAAGATCGTTGGTTGACCGCCCCCGCCTTCGCCGATGGCCGTTTAGTGTTCGGCGATTTTGAAGGTTATGTTCACCTGATCGACGCTCGCGAAGGCGATATCGTGGGTCGCACTCGCGTGCACAGCTCGGGCATCAGCGTACGCCCGGTCACTGAAGGCAGCACCATTCATGTTCAGGCCAACAATGGTCGCCTGGAAACCCTGGAAGTCACTCCATGACACCCGTCATTGCTTTAGTCGGTCGCCCCAATGTGGGTAAATCGACGCTGTTTAACCGCCTAACGCGCTCGCGTGATGCCCTGGTGGCCGACTTTCCCGGCCTCACCCGCGACCGTAAGTACGGCAATGGCATGCTGGGCGATAAGGTCTATACGGTTATCGACACTGGCGGTATCAGCGGTGACGAAGAAGGTATCGACGCCGCCATGGCGGAGCAGTCACTCGCCGCCATTGATGAAGCCGATATCGTGCTGTTTATGGTCGACGCTCGCGCCGGCCTTATCGCCGCTGACCAAGCGATTGCCAACCACCTGCGGGTTAACCAGAAAAAAACCTGGCTGGTGGTGAATAAAACCGATGGGTTAGAAGAGCATTCGGCAATGGGCGACTTTTGGTCGCTCGGCCTAGGCGACCCCTGGCCAATTGCTGCCGCCCACGGGCGCAACGTTTCCACCCTGATAGATGTGGTGCTCGAACCGTTTCCGGAGCGCGATGCCAGCATTCCTGCCGACACCGGCAGTAAAGGCGTTCGCATCGGCGTGATTGGCCGCCCGAACGTGGGCAAATCGACTCTGGTCAATCGCCTGCTGGGCGAAGATCGGGTCGTCGTGTTTGATGAGGCGGGCACTACCCGCGATGCTATCGAGATTCCTTTTGAGCGCCGCGGCAAGCCCTATGTGCTGATTGATACCGCGGGTATTCGGCGGCGCAAGAACGTGCGCGAAATCGCCGAGAAATTCTCCATCATCAAGACGCTGGATGCGATCAAAGAGTCCCATGTGGTGATCATGGTACTGGATGGCTCCAGCGGTCTGGTGGAGCAGGATTTGCACCTGCTCGACTACGTGTTGACCACCGGTCGTGCCCTGGTGCTTGCAGTCAACAAGTGGGACGGCCTGGAGACCGAAGCCAAGGACAAAATGCGCACTGAAGTGAAGCGCCGCCTGGGCTTTGCGGATTATGCCGAGCTGCACTTCATCTCTGCTCTACACGGCACGGCAGTGGGGGATCTCTACCCCTCGATTGATCGCGCCTTTGACGCCGCTAACGCCCACTGGTCGACCAACCGCCTCACTACCCTGCTACAGGACGCGGTAAGCCAAAACCCACCGCCGATGGTACACGGTCGACGCATTAAACTGCGGATGGCTCACCAGGGTGGCAGCAACCCGCCGATTATCGTCGTCCACGGCAACCAAACCGAGGCGTTGCCAGAAGCCTATCGTCGCTATTTGACCAACACCTTCCGCAAGGTGCTCAAGGTACGCGGCACGCCAATTCGCTTTGAGTTCCGCTCGGGCAGTAACCCGTTCGATGACATGGCGGGCGCCAGCGACAAAGAGAAAGCTAAAAAGCGCGAGCTTAATCGCACCAAAGAGGCGCGTAAAAGCCGTCGTTAAACGCCTTATTAGCTGCCTTTTGAATTCGCCCGCTTGTATCATCAAGCGGGCGTTTTGGTTCTAGCCTTAAATAGGCGCTTGAACACGTAAATTCTGTTGACAGAAAATAGCTTCAGCCCTCAAATAGCCGCGCTTATTAGCCCGAAGCTAACAAGCTTGCATCAGCACTTTACACTTAGCGTCGTTACCCCACTGCTTACGTCCTACTTAAGGGGACTCTTATCTTATGCTTTATATTGCTCGCTACTGGCGCTGGCTGACCTTGTTTGGCGTTGCCAGCCTACTCACGGGTTGTCTCGCCCTCCCCCAAACCGGTTTGTTTGCGTTTCGTTTGGCGGTGACCTCTCTGGGGGTTGAGGATGTTCGCATTGGCCCTTACAGCATTAATGCGGGGCTAGACACCAGCGATTTAACCAGCCTGATTGCGTCTAGCCTTGGTGCCGGTAGCCTGCCCGTTCAGGCCACCATTGCCATGGGGCTGGGCTTACCTGCGGGCATGCCACCGGTGGAGATGTCAGGCTTTCGCTGGGCGCTGGATATGCCGGGCGTTGATCCTGTGGAAGGTAACTATGAACAGGACGTCACGCTGACCTCTGGCGATGATGCTAATTTACGCCTACCGGTTGCCTTTGATGTACTCGCCACCGACACCCAACGCCTGGCCCCCATGCTGGAGCTTGCCAGCCAGTTGGCGTCTCAAGGCGAGCTACCGCCTGGCAGTCAACTGGCCATCACGCCTGGGGATCTACGCGGGTTGGGTATGAAACTACCGTCAGGATTATTAACGCCGACAATTCGTTTAAACGTAGGTGCCGATGGGCAGCTAGTACCCCAGCGCTAAGGGTTTATGTCTAGGAGCTTGCAGCCAATCGTCTGCGGCCTAGCCTTGGTTCAGAGGGGACTCAATTCAGCACCCATGCTCAACCACTAGGTGGGTTATGATGGGGGATTGATTTACTGCTATCAGCGGTTATCTTGTGTGCAAGAAACTCTTTCGTCTATAAGGAAACCGACTCATGCGCTGGCTTCGCCCTCTCGCTGTTACCGCACTATGTGCGTCTATCGCCGCTTGTACCACCTCGCCCACCGGACGCTCGCAACTGCTGTTGCTCTCTGATAGCGAATTGAATGAGATGGGGCGCCAAGCGTTCACTCAATATCAGCAGGAGCTGCCCACGGCGGGCCAGGCCAGCCACCGCTATGTGCAGTGTATTGCCGATGCCATCGTGGCGGAACTCCCCGCCGAACAGCGGCAGCTAGACTGGCAAATTCGCGTATTTGAGTCCGAACAGCCCAACGCGTTCGCGCTTCCCGGCGGCTATATGGGCGTGAATACCGGCATGCTGGATATTGCCACGACCCAGGATCAGCTTGCTTCCGTTATCGGTCACGAAATTGGTCACGTACTGGCCAACCATGCCAATGAGCGCGCCTCCACCGAGAGCGCCACCTCATTAGGCCTGTCGGTGATTTCCAGCACCTCTGGCATGCAGTCTGCCGGTGGCCAGCAACTCATGGGCGTGCTCGGCATGGGCGCACAGTACGGCATCGTACTTCCCTTCTCCCGGGCCCATGAGAGTGAGGCCGATGTGATTGGTTTGGATCTCATGGCTCAAGCCGGTTTCAATCCCCGTGAGAGCGTGACCCTTTGGGAAAATATGCAGGCGGCCACAGGTGGCGGTGCGCCCCCCGAGTGGATGTCGACTCACCCTGGCCAAGGCCAGCGTATTCAAGGGCTGCAGGGTAATATGGATCAAGCACTTGCCTTGTACGAGCAGGCTCGCAGCAATGGTCGTACACCCAACTGCCCGCGTCCTTAACGGCTCTTGAGGTTTAAATGATTAAGCTGGGATTACTGCTACTGGTACTGCCGCTGTTTGTGCTGATGGGCGTGTATTTCTGGGAGCTAAACGACGTACGCGCGTGCCAGCTTGATGGCGGCCATTGGGACTATATCGAGAGTGCCTGTAGAGACACCCCGCAACCGTTTGTCTCCTGGCTGGAGCGTTCGCCGCTGTTAGTCAATGGCGGCATGCTGCTCTCGGTGGTGGGGCTGGTGATGTGCACGGTGGGCTTGTACGTCAAACGCACTAAGTGAAACGTTATTAGTGGCATCAATAAAGGCAGGGGCGGATACAGTATCCGCCCCCGCTTTTTTAGCAGCGTTAGTTGGATGCGGCTATGAATAGTTAAGTGATTGGCGCAGCATTTCTCGCACAGGCGCGGTTTCAGGGCGCACATTACGCCACAGAAAAAACGACTCGGCGGCCTGCTCGACCAGCATGCCTAAGCCGTCAAGCAACTTCGCGCCGTGCGGGCCTGCCCACTGTAAAAATACCGTCGGCTCGGCCCCGTACATCATGTCGTAGGCCCAGGCATTGGTATTGAACAACGTATCAGGCAACGGCGGTAAATCGCCTGATAGGCTGGCACTGGTGCCGTTAATCACCACATCAAAAGTGCCATTAACGGTATCAAAACCACCGCCGTGGATAGGCCCTAGATCAGCAAAATCGCTGGCCAGCTGCTCGGCCTTGGCGGCGGTGCGGTTGACCACGACGATTTCACTGGGCTGCTCGGCAAGCAGGGGCTCCAGAATGCCGCGCACGGCGCCGCCTGCGCCTACCACCAAAATGCGCTTTTCTGCTAACGCCACACGGTGATAGGCCAAATCGCGCACTAGGCCAATGCCATCGGTAGTATCGCCGTAGGTACGGCCATTACCACCCAGAATCAGAGTATTCACCGCCCCTGCACGACGGGCGCGGTGGCTCAAGGTGTCGCACAGCGCAAAAGCATCGCCCTTGAACGGCACGGTAACGTTGGCGCCACGCCCGCCCGCGTCGATAAACGCCCGCCACGCACCTGCAAAACCATCCACCGGTGCTTCTTCAGCGGTGTACTCAAGGGCCTGCTGGGCTTGATGGGCAAACTCAGCGTGGATCTGCGGGGATTTGGAGTGTTTGACCGGGTTGCCAAACACGCAGTAGCGATCGGTCATGAGAGCTCTCCGCTTTTTCCTTGACCTGCATCCTCAGCGAATTCACCGAGCCAGTCGCGGGGGTATAAGAAATCCTGCAAACGCGCTTCGGGACTGCCGGGCTCTGGCTCAAAGGCGTACTCCCAGCGCGCCATTGGCGGCATTGACATCAAAATTGACTCCGTGCGCCCGCCGCTCTGCAAGCCAAATAGCGTGCCGCGATCCCACACCAGGTTGAACTCCACGTAGCGGCCACGGCGGTAAAGCTGGAAGTCGCGCTCCCGCTCGCCCCAGGCGTCATTTTTACGGCGCTCAACGATGGGCAAATAAGCCGCTAAGAAACTGTCGCCCACCGCGCGCTGAACGGCAAAACAATCGGCAAACTCACCTTCGTTCAGGTCATCGAAAAACAGCCCACCGACGCCGCGGGTTTCATCGCGGTGCTTAAGGTAAAAGTACTCGTCGCACCAGGCCTTATAGCGCGCATAAACATCATCGCCATAGGGGTCGCAGGCGGCTTTTGCCACCCGGTGCCAGTGCACCACGTCTTCCATCACGGGATAAAACGGCGTTAAGTCAAAACCGCCGCCAAACCACCACACCGGCGGCTCGCCGGCTTTCTCGGCAATAAAGAAGCGCACGTTGCCATGGCTGGTAGGCACATGGGGGTTTTCCGGGTGCAGCACCCAGGAAACGCCCACCGCGTGGAAGCTGCGACCAGCCAGTTCAGGGCGCGCGGCGGTGGCCGAAGGCGGCAGCTGGGTGCCATAGACATGGGAGAAGTTGACGCCGCCTTTTTCAAATACGCCGCCATGGGTCATCACCCGTGATCGACCACCACCGCCCTCGGCACGCTCCCAGCTATCTTCTTGGAACTGGGCAGCGCCATCGGCTTTTGCCAATCCAGCGCAGAGCCGATCCTGCAGATCAAGAAGGTAGCGTTTAACGTCATCAAGGTGCTCGTGGGCCACGGTAACTCCTGGGGGCATTGGTGAGTCGTAATGGGTGAGTCGTAATGGGTGAGTGGTGAATAGTTGGAGAGCCGGTTTAAGAACGCATGATTTTACCGGTGGCTAGGTCTCTAATAGTGCTGGGTTTGGCATTGCCACCCAGCTCGCCTTGCACTATATAGGCCACTTCATCAGCAAAGATGTCAGTAATCTCGGCGGCGCTCATCGCGGGCGGTTCCCCCGAACGGTTGGCCGAGGTTGATACCAACGGACCACCGAAAGCTTCGCACAGGGCTTTCATCACCGGGTGGTCGGTCACCCGCAGCGCTACGCGCTCGTGGGCGCCACGCACCAGCCCATGGCTGCGGCCATAATCAGGCACTAGCCAGGTATTGGGCCCCGGCCAGCTTGCCGCAAGAGGAGCATGCATCGCGAGGGGAAGCTGGCTCAACCAGGGGTGGAACTGGCCAATATTGGCAGCAACAAGGATGACGCCCTTGGCAGGGTCGCGCTCTTTCATGCGCATTAGATGGGCTAAGGCTGCGTCGTTTTCGGGGTCACAGCTGAGCCCCCAAACCGCTTCAGTGGGACAGGCAATCACTCCCCCACTACGCAGCGCGCTAATCGCAGGGGCTAGATCGGTCGCCAAACTCATGCTCTCTCCTCACGGCTAACAGGCCTTTAATGACTTTATCCTATCATGGCCGCGGCAACCGCACCCAGCCTCCCGCCTGCTGTGCAACCCAGCCTTCTAACTCCAGCATCAGTAGGCGCTGCTGGCAGTCGCTGACCGTCACGCCAGTGGCGTGCACCAAGAGATCAATAGGCGTCGGCGTGGCCGATAATGACGCTAATAAGGAATCGGGCAAGCTATTGTCAGACAAGCTATCAGGTAGCGGTTCTGGCTCAGATGGCTGTTCTTCCGTCTCAGGCGGGATAAACGCCTCCGCCCAGTGGCCAAGATCAGCGATGATATCGTCGACGCTACAGGCCAGGTGCGCACTGCCTTGACGCAGTAGTGTCAAGCAGCCGCGGGCCTGTACATTGTGTAGCGAACCGGGCAGCACAAACAGTTCGCGATTTTGCTCTAGAGTAAGCCGTGCACTGACCAGCGAACCGCTTTTTTCGGTGGCTTCGACCACTAGGGTACCGAGCGAGAGGCCGGTAACGATTCGGTTGCGCCGCGGGAAAAACGCCGGGCGGGCCAGCGTACCTGGCGGATGTTCTGACACCACCAGGCCACCGGGTAGAGAGCTAAGCTGCTCGTGAAGATCACGGTGAGAGGCGGGATAGATCACATCTACGCCGCAGCCGAGTACAGCGATCGTGCGCCCACCGGCATTTAGCGCTGCGCGCTGGGCAACACCGTCAACTCCCAAGGCCATACCGCTGACCACGCACCAGCCGCGGCGGGCTAGATCGCGAGCGAAGGTTTGGGCGTTATGGGTACCTTCGCCGGTGGGGCGACGAGTGCCTACCATGGCAAGTTTGGGGCCCTCCAGGGCGCTAAGATCCCCCTGGGCCCAGAGCACCACAGGCGGGTCGGGCAATTCATTTAACAGCGCAGGCCAAGCGGGGTGATCTCGATGCAGTACATGGCGACTTGGGCCGCTTCGCTGCCACGCCAGGGTTTCATCAACCACATTTTGCAACGGGCTGCGCGTGGGATGTTCAAGCCACAGGCGCAACTCGCTGGCAGCACGGCTCGGCAGTGCTGCCAGCCAGCCTTCTGGCCACTGCGGCTGACGGGCTAATAATTGCGCGATACGCAGCGCCCCCATACCCGGCAACGCATTGACCACCAGCCACGCCTGGGCGTCCATACTTCCTCCTTTTAAACGTCTTTGTGTGCCGCCTGTTAGTTCGTCGCTGACCCAACCCCATCGCCCACTTCCAGTATCCGGGACGCCTGCATCACCAAGGCATAGCTGACGCGATCATAGGGCTTGAAGACCATCACACTGCCCGCCTCTGTGCTGGGCAGTTGCACCAGCTCCTGGGTACGTGGATCGTTGATCAGCTCACCCTGCTGATTGACTCGCAGCACATGCCCCGCCTGCAAACCATCCAGGGTGCCAAGATCCAGCGCAACGATCTGAAAACGGCCAATAAAACGCACGCCACCTGGCACGGCAATAACATGACCCTCAACCGCATTGGGCGGCGCGCGGGGCATAAACTCACGGCTCAGCTCGCGCTCCTCCAAGGGCAACACAATATCGTTAACCCGCACTTCCTGATGGGAGCTAACGACTTCAAGCTGCGCAATATCGCCTTCACTGCTGACGTGGCGAGCGATGCCAACGTTGATCAGCTCTAAGCCCAGCGGCGTGCCATCCATTGCCAGGTAGGGCTCCGACTGCCGATAGATACCCACCTGACCATGGTGTGGCACAACGCCACGCACGTATAACCTATCTCCCGCACCACTGATCAAGCGGCGATCATCTCCCGCCACTACGTAAGCCAGTTCCTGCAACGCCTCGGTATCATCGACGACGCGGTGTTCGCGCAGAAAGGCTCGTGCTTCCTCCAAGGCGATGGGCTCGATCGCTTCACGATGGGGCAAGGTACGCACCTGAGGCGAGAGTGTAATCACTGTCTGATCACGCTCCCAAGCGGTGGCATCAATACTCACCAGCACCACTGCGCTCAGCAGCAAACCACTCAAAGCCCTCCGGTAGGCGTGTTGTTTTGCCGCCATCCAGTTCTCCCAAGAAAATGCATCACTCTTAGTTCCATGTCGAAGCGCTGCATAAGCGCAGTCATTCTGTTGCTGCTGAAACCCAGTGCGTATCGGGCGCCCATGCCCAGAAACGTTGACAGCATGATATAGTGACCCATCATAAAGTACCTAGGTTAGAAGACGCTCGTCACTACCTAGCTTGACTTAATTTAGACTCAGCATAACGGTGATTGTAACGCCATGGCCAAACTTCCTATTCTTGAATTCCCCGATGAGCGCCTGCGCACCAAGGCCGCTCCGGTGGAAACCGTCGACGATGAGGTACGCCAGCTCGTCGACGATATGCTGGAGACCATGTATGACGCCCGTGGTATCGGTCTAGCCGCGACCCAGATCGATGTCCATCGCCGTATTGTCGTCATGGATGTCAGCGACGATAACTCCCAGCCGCTGGTGCTCATCAACCCGCGCTATACACCCATTGGCGACGAGAAAGAGCCACTATCGGAAGGCTGCCTGTCGATTCCCGAGCACTACGCCGAAGTGCCGCGCTATCTTAAGGTGCAGCTCAACGCGCTGGATCGTAATGGCGAGGCCTATGAGTTAGAGGCAGAGGGTCTGCTGGCACACTGTATTCAGCACGAGTACGACCACCTTGAGGGTGTGCTGTTTGTTGACTACTTGTCGCCGCTAAAGCGCGACCGTATCCGCAAAAAAATGCAGAAACGCCACAAGCAGATGCAGGACGCCTAACACTTCTCTCATTCACGCCAGGTAGCCCTCTTTATATGTCACGATTGCGCGTTGTTTTTGCTGGCACACCTGAATTCGCCGCCTCTAGCCTTGCCGCGCTGCTGGAAAGCCAGCACGAGGTGGTGGCGGTGTATACCCAACCCGATCGCCCCGCTGGCCGCGGCCGTAAGCTAACGCCCAGCCCGGTCAAACAGCTGGCTCTGGAACACAGCCTGCCTGTCTATCAGCCTCAGACGTTAAAGCAACCCGAGGCTCAAGCCGAGCTGGCCGCGCTCAATGCCGACATTATGGTCGTTGTGGCCTATGGACTGCTGCTTCCTCAGGCCGTGTTGGACATACCGCGTCTCGGCTGCGTTAACGTTCACGCTTCGCTGCTGCCCCGCTGGCGCGGCGCTGCCCCCATACAGCGGGCGATCGAGGCGGGTGATAGCGTATCGGGTGTAACTATCATGCAGATGGATGCTGGCCTGGATACCGGGGCGATGCTCACGGAAGTGCGCACGCCCATTACGAACCGCACCACCGGCGGCGATTTGCACGACCGTCTCGCGATTCAAGGCGCCAATGCGTTGATCAACACGCTGGATGCCCTGGCCACCGGCACCGCGCATGCCACGCCTCAGCCCGAGGAAGGCGTCACCTATGCCGCCAAGCTGAGCAAAGCGGAAGCCGAGCTCGACTTTGCCCAGCCCGCCCAGCAGTTAGCCAGCAAAATTCGCGCTTTTAACCCCTGGCCGGTGGCTTGGTGCGCATTAGGCGATGATCGCCTGCGGCTGCTAATGGCGAACGTAGAAGAGGGCGATCAGCCAGCCTGCGAGCCCGGCATGCTACTAGACCACGGCGACGATCATCTGCGGATTGCCTGTGGGGAAAACGGCAGCGAGGTACTTTGTGTGACCAGCGCACAGCTGCCCGGCGGTAAAGCCATGGACGTGCGTGACTTACTCAATGCCCGCCACGCGCGCCTTGCTACCGGTACTCGTCTTGGTAAACCAGCGGCTCAGGCCAGCGAAGGAGAAACACCATGAGCCAAAAGCGCTCCCCCCAAGGCGGCAGTGGTCAGGAAGTCCGCGCCGCGGCGGCTCGCGCGCTGGCCCCGGTGCTCAGCGACCAAGGCTCACTGGCGGGGCTGGATGAGCACAGCGTGGTGGCTCGCGACCGCGGGCTGCTCAAAGAGCTCTGCTTTGGCACCTGCCGCCGCTTACCGCGTCTGGAAGCCTTAGCGGGCACATTACTTAAGCAACCGTTTAAAAAGCGCGACAGCGATGTTCAGGCGCTGCTGCTGCTGGGTATTTACCAGTTGTTGTACATGCGCATTCCAGCCCACGCGACAGTAGGTGAAACCGCGGGCGCTGCGCGCTTGCTGAATAAGGAGTGGGCCACCCGCGTGTTAAATGGCTGTTTGCGGCGATTGCAGCGCGAATCCGAGGCGCTCCAGGCCCAAGTAGACCGGGATGAGAGCGTCGCGTTAGAACATCCACCCTGGCTACTTAACGCCTTGCGTCAGGCATGGCCAGAGCAGTGGCGGGCGATTGTCGAAGCCAACAACCAGTCAGGCCCGATGACGTTGAGAGTGAATCAGCACCACAACGATCGTGAAGCCTACTTGTCGCAGTTGACCGAGCAGGGGTTGAGTGGTCACCTGTGCCCCCACGCCCCAGACGCCATCACGCTGGAAACACCCTGCGATGTCACGGCGCTGCCTGGCTTCGAAGCGGGACATATTAGCGTTCAGGACGAGGCCGCCCAACTCTCGGCAGTACTGCTGGGGCCCGTGCTTGCGCCACGGCCAGGTGCACATGTTCTGGATGCTTGCTGCGCCCCCGGCGGCAAAACGGCCCATTTGCTCGAACTGTTCGACATCAATCTTACCGCTATCGATAGCGATAATCAGCGCCTGGCACGGGTGGAAGATACCCTTACCCGACTAGGCGTAGAGGCCGTTCTCCAACACGCCGATGCGACCGAGCGCGACTGGTGGAGCGGCACGCCGTTTGATGCCATCCTGCTCGACGCCCCTTGCTCTGGCACCGGTGTTATCCGCCGTCACCCGGATATCAAGAAGCTGCGGCGCAAAGACGATATCCGGCCGCTGGCCAAGCTTCAACGTCAGCTGTTAGACAACCTTTGGCCGATGCTGCGCGAAGGCGGCACCCTGCTCTACGCCACCTGCTCGGTGCTTCCGGAAGAGAACAGTGAGCAGATTGAGGCATTTCTCGCCCGCACCCCTGACGCCCATGTCACCACGCCTAACGATGTTGCCTGGGGCATTTCCAGCGGCGCGGGTCGCCAGCTGTTTCCAGCCCAGAACAGTCACGATGGCTTTTTTTATGCCAGACTAGAGAAGCGCACTGCCTAGGCGCTCACTGATGTCGGGGGCAGTGATTTCATGACAAGGAAGGAGGTACTATGAGTCATCATACTTACAAGCACGTGGAATTGACCGGCTCTTCCGAGAAGGGCATTGAGGAAGCGGTTCAGAATGCACTGGCCAAGGCGTCAGAAACGATTAAGCACATGCGCTGGCTGGAAGTAGTCGATACCCGTGGCCATATTGAAGATGGCCAAGTGGCCCACTGGCAGGTAACGGTTAAAGTCGGCTTTACGCTAGAGTAATCCCCACCTGCTTTTCGGCGGCGGCTGGTTTACACTGGCCGCCGTCTTTATTGCAGCGCATGATAGACGTACCTGAACGACCATTTACGTCTTCAACGTCAGGACTGAGTCCTAAGACCGTCTCCTGGTCTTAACGATATTGCGCTGGCGCTTTTAATGGAACCGATGCTCAGCAATGAAAATCATCATTCTCGGCGCCGGCCAGGTCGGCGGCACACTGGCAGAACACCTCGCCCGCGAGGAGAACGACATCACTGTCGTTGACACTGACGCCAAAAAACTTCGTGAGCTGCATACCAAACTCGATATCCGCACCGTTACCGGGGCGGGCTCCTACCCCATTGTGCTACGTCAGGCAGGCTGCGAAGACGCTGATATGTTGATCGCTGTGACCAACAGCGATGAGATCAATATGATCGCCTGCCAGGTCGCCCACACGCTATTTCGCACCCCGACCAAGATTGCCCGTGTACGCGCCACCGCCTACTTGACCCGTAAAGGGCTCTTCGCCCACGAAGCGATTCCCATTGATGTACTCATCAGCCCAGAGCAGGTGGTGACCGACCATGTACGCCGCCTGATCGAACACCCAGGCGCCTTGCAGGTCTTGGAGTTTGCCGGTGGCCTGGTACAGCTGGTGGCGGTGAAAGCGTTCTACGGTGGCCCGCTGGTGGGCCAGGATTTGGCCTTTCTGCGCCGCCATATGCCCAACGTGGATACCCGGGTGGCGGCGATTTACCGCCGTAACCGCCCAATCATTCCCCGTGGCGATACGGTCATCGAGGCTGACGACGAGGTGTTCTTCCTCGCCGCCCGCCGGGATATTCGCGCAGTGATGAGCGAGCTGCGCCGGGTCGAGCGGGACTTCCGTCGGGTCGTGATCGCCGGGGGTGGCAATATCGGCGAGCGGCTGGCGGAGCATTTGGAGCATAGCCACCAGGTCAAGATCATCGAGCACAGCCTGGAGCGCTGCACCACCCTCTCCGAGCGACTGGATCGCACCGTGGTGCTCCACGGCAGTGCCACCAGCAAGCGCTTGCTGGAAGAGGAGAATATCGAAGAGTGCGATATCTTCTGCGCGCTGACCAACGACGACGAGGTCAATATCATGTCGTCGCTACTCGCCAAGCGTTTGGGGGCGAAGAAGGTGCTGACGCTGATCAACAACGCCGCTTACGTGGATTTGGTGCAGGGGGGCGAGATCGATATCGCTATTTCTCCCCAGCAGGCGACCATCGGCAGCTTGCTCACCCACGTGCGTCGGGGTGATATCGTCAACGTTCACTCGCTGCGCCGGGGCGCCGCCGAGGCCATTGAAGCCATCGCCCACGGCGATAAGCAGTCCTCCAAGGTGGTCGGGCGTACCATCCGCGAGATCGACCTGCCCGAGGGCACCACCATCGGTGCGATTGTGCGCGGCAAGGAAGTCATTATCGCCCACGGCGACGTGATGGTTGAGAGCGGTGACCACGTGATTCTATTTGTGATCGACAAGCGCCGCATTCGCGATGTGGAGCGCCTGTTCCAAGTCGGCTTAACGTTCTTTTGATAACCCTCGAACCACGGCCACTGGCTGCTAATAACAGGAGCATGCGACAACCATGAGTCTGCGGGTTATTTTGCGCATTTTGGGGCTGCTGCTGATGCTCTTCAGCCTTACCATGCTCCCCCCAACGCTGATTTCACTCTGGTTTCGTGACGGCGTGTGGAGTGCCTTTATTAGCGGTATTGCGATTTCGGTGGCGACGGGATTACTGCTTTACCTTCCCAATCGACGCTCGCAAAAAGAGCTGCGTATCCGCGACGGCTTTATTATCGCCGCGATGTTCTGGACGGTGCTGGCGCTGTTCGGCTCACTGCCGCTGATGCTATTCGGCGAAGGCTCTCTCGGCGTCACCGATGCGGTATTTGAGTCGTTCTCCGGTTTAACCACTACCGGCGCCACGGTGATTACCGGCATCGATTTTCTACCCGAGTCGATTCTCTACTATCGCCAGCAGCTCCAGTGGCTGGGCGGCATGGGGATCGTCGTTTTGGCCGTCGCCATTTTGCCCACTCTAGGCGTGGGCGGTATGGCGCTGTATCGCACCGAGATTCCTGGGCCGTTGAAAGACTCCAAGCTCACACCACGCATCACCGAAACCGCCAAGGCGCTGTGGTATATCTACGCCACGCTCACCCTGGCCTGCATGATCGCCTATATGTTAGCGGGCATGAGCTGGTTCGATGCCTTGAGCCATAGCTTTTCCACCGTCGCCATTGGTGGCTTCTCCACTCACGACGCCAGCATCGGCTATTTCGATAGCGCTACCATCGAGATGATATGCGTGGGTTTTATGTTGATTTCGGCGTTCAGCTTTAGCCTACACTTTATCGCTTGGCGTGAAAAAAGCCTGATGCACTACTTTCACGACCCCGAAGCGCGCTTTTTGATGCTATTTCTACTCGCGCTGTCCGTGGTCACCGTGCTCTCTCTGTGGTTAACCGACACCTACGACACCGCGCGCGGTCTGAGACATGGGGTTTTCCAAGTCGTGTCGGTGGCCACCACAGCAGGCTTCAGCGTTGCCGACTTTTCCATGTGGCCCGGCGCCCTGCCCTTTTTACTGTTTGTGGCAGCCTTTGTTGGCGGCTGCTCCGGCTCTACCGGTGGCGGCATGAAGGTGATAAGGATCATTCTGATCCTCAAGCAGGGCATGCGTGAAATCATGCGATTGATCCACCCCAATGCGGTGATTGCGGTCAAAGTAGGTAAAGTCAGTGTCCCCGACAGCATTGCTCAAGCGGTATGGGGGTTCTTTTCAGTCTACGTGATGCTGTTCTTTTTAATGCTAGTGGGCGTCATGGCAACCGGGGTTGATCAGGTCACAGCCTGGTCGACGGTGGGCTCGGCCCTCAATAATCTCGGCCCTGCACTGGGTGAATCCCACACTCACTATGGCGACATGCCTAGCTTGGCGAAATGGATACTGGTCATGGCTATGCTGCTCGGTCGCCTGGAAATTTTTACGGTACTGGTGCTGTTTACCCCCGCTTTCTGGCGGCGTTAAGCGCTTCACGCCTGCCCCCCTTATTGATCGATTTGAGAGCTGTTAATGAACCACGAAGATACATCTCACGACGAAACGCCCAACGCAGAAGCGGAGTCGCTGGCTGAAACACCGACTTCGCTGCCAGCCACCAGCGGGCCGTTAAAAACAATCACTGTCGGTGAAACCCGCTACACGCTGCTGGGCACGGCCCATGTGTCGGCGGAAAGTGCCGACGACGTGCATGCGCTATTGGCAAGCGGCGCCTTTGATGCAGTGGCTATTGAGTTATGTGACGCCCGCCACCACAGCATGTCCAACCCGGATGCCATGGGCGAGCAGGATCTGTTCCAAGTCTTTAAACAAGGTAAAGCGGGCATGGTGGCCGCAAGCCTGGCGCTGGGCGCCTTTCAGCAACGGATTGCCGACCAATCCGGCATTCAGCCGGGGGCCGAAATGCGTGCGGCAGTTGAGGAAGCTAACCGACTGAAACTGCCGCTGTTGCTGGTTGACCGCGATGTCGGCGTAACGCTGAAACGCATTTACAGCAATGTGCCCTGGTGGCAGCGCTTCTCGCTGTTTTCAGGCCTGCTTGGCAGCGTGTTATCGCGTCAGGATGTCTCCAAAGAGGACATCGAAAAGCTCAAAGAGGGCGATATGCTGGAGGCCACCTTCAGCGAGTTCGCCGCCGAATCCGAAGCGCTCTATACACCGTTGATTCGCGAGCGCGACCGCTATATGGCACTGCGTTTGGCCGAAGACGCGCCGCCGGGGCGCTACCAGCACGTGTTAGTGGTGCTCGGCGCAGGCCACCTCAAAGGTACCGGCGAACATCTTGAAGCCCCGCTACCCGCGGAGCCAAAAGTAGAGCGCGAATCGCTGGAAGCCACCCCGCCACCGTCCAAGCTTTGGAAAGCGCTTCCGTGGCTGATTACCGCGTTGGTGCTTACCGGCTTTGCGATTGGCTTTTCACGCAACACCGACCTTGGCTGGCAACTGGTGCTTGAGTGGTTCTTGATTAACGGTATTCTCTCTGGCGGTGCGACGATTATCGCCATGGCGCACCCGGTGACCGTGATTGCCACCTTCTTTGCCGCGCCGCTCACCTCGCTGAACCCCACCATCGGCGCTGGCTTTGTGGCCGCTGGGGTTGAGCTCTTTATGCGCAAACCCAAAGTGCGCGATTTTTCATCGCTACGCCACGATGTAACGCAGTTGAAAGGCTGGTGGAAAAACCGTGTATCGCGCACCCTGCTGGTGTTTATTCTCGCCACGCTAGGCTCCGCGGTGGGCACCTGGGTGGCCGGATTCAGAATCGCCGGTGCTCTGTTTGGCGGCTAGGCGCCGCATCGCTGCAGTAGGCGGGTCGATTTTGTGATGCAATCGGCTCGCCGCATAACTATCGTTAAACACCTCAAAGTAGTCATCCAGCACGTCCGCAGCAACCGTATCCCCGCCCTGGCGCAGCAGCTCGATAGCCACTTCCGCAGTACAAAGGTGCGATTTTGACGCCGGTTTGCGCAGCCGGTAGCGCGTCTCGCGCTCGGTTCTCAATGGCAGCACGGGCAAAGCATCTAGATAAGCGCTTTTACGGAACATGCGCCGCGCCTGACGCCAAGTGCCATCCAGAATAATAAATACCGGAATGCGCGCCTGCGCTTTCGCCGCATGCACCGCGTCTATGCCAACCACCCGATCCGCATAGTCGGGCTGATCATCGGGAAAGATCACAAAGGGCGCGTAAAGAGGATCTTTCAACAACGCGGCCAGCTGTGCATCCGGCGCCGTGCGGTACCAGGTAAACACTTGGGTCGTCGTGACCACATCACCAATCAAACGCCCGGTGTTGGTTGGCTTGTAATGCTCCAAGGGGTGGGTCAATAACCACACCTGAGCATGGCTCTCCGCCTTCACCTGATAGGGGCACAGGCAATTCAGTACGGGGAGCTGACAGTTATCGCAGCGGGTGACAAAACTGCCCCGCGCCTTGAACTCGCGCCGCGGCGGACGCGGATGTTCAGCGGCTGAATCATGATTCACAGAGCTCTCGTCAACAGAGCTATCAACATCAGACATCCACGCTCCAGAATGTGAAAAAGGGCGCAGAGTATAAATGAGCGCATCATCTTTTGACGAATGTTTCCACCACCACCGTAAACCTAAAAAATCTCCAACGTTGACACCCAAAGCGCAACGCCGCTAAAGTCTCGTCAACTATTAAAGGTAAAAAGGTTTACACCATGACCGTGCCCCACGAACAGCTTCCTCATGCGCAGCGCCACGACTGGACGCTGGATGAGATCAACGCGCTTTTCGCGCTGCCGTTCAATGATCTGCTGTTTCAAGCCCAGCAGGTTCACCGTGCCCACTTCGACGCTAACGCGGTGCAGGTCTCTACTCTGCTGTCGATCAAGACCGGCGCCTGCCCCGAGGATTGCAAATACTGTCCGCAGTCCGGCCACTACAACACCCAGCTGGAGAAAGAGAAGCTGCTGGAAATTGAAAAGGTCGTCGAACAAGCCAAGGCAGCGAAAGAGGCAGGTGCCAGCCGTTTTTGCATGGGCGCCGCCTGGCGAAGCCCGCGGGATAAAGATCTACTGCTGGTCGAAGAGATGGTTCGTCAGGTGAAAGCCGTGGGCCTTGAAACCTGCATGACGCTGGGGATGGTCGACGGCGAGCAAGCTAGTCGGCTGGCCACGGCGGGGCTCGATTACTACAACCACAACCTGGATACCTCGCCAGAGTTCTACGGCGAGATCATTACCACCCGCACCTACAGCGACCGGCTGGAAACGCTCTCCAACGTGCGCGATGCGGGCATGAAGGTCTGCTCTGGCGGGATTCTCGGCATGGGTGAAGATGCCAAAGACCGTAGCGCCCTGTTGCAACAGCTGGCCAAGCTCTCCCCGCACCCTGAATCCGTGCCGATCAATATGCTGGTGAAAGTGCCCGGCACACCGCTGGAAAATGTTGAAGATTTAGACCCCATCGAGTTCATACGCGCCATTGCGGTCGCCCGCATTCTGATGCCGCAAAGCCATGTACGGCTCTCCGCTGGCCGTGAGCAGATGAACGAATCAACCCAGGCGCTGGCGTTTTTGGCCGGTGCCAACTCGATCTTCTATGGCGACAAACTGCTGACCACTGGCAACCCCCAAGTGGATCGTGACCGTGCCCTGTTTGCCAAGCTGGGCCTGCACCCTGAGAAGCGCGAGACCTGCGAAAGCGAAGATACTCAAGCAGCACGCCTTGCCCAACAGGCACAGCAGCAGGTGCACGCCGAAAGGGTTGCCGAGCTGGCGGTAGACGCCAGTGTCTGAAGCGTGGCAACAGCGTCTGGCCGACGCCCGCGCTCATCGTCAACAGACGGAGCGCTGGCGAACTCGTCAGGTAGCCAAAAACAATACCCTCGACTTTGCAGGTAACGACTACCTGGGCCTCACCCTAGACCCTCGCGTGTGTGAAGCCCAGGCGGAAGGCGCGCGCCGGTTTGGCGCGGGTGCAGGTGCTTCGCACTTGGTCAGCGGTCATCTAGAGATTCACGACACCCTGGAAGAAGCGTTAGCGCGCTGGACAGGCCGCGAACGTGCGCTGCTGTTTTCTACCGGCTATATGGCCAATCTCGGTGTGCTGCAAGCGCTGGCAGATCGCCATACCGCTATTTTCCAGGATCGCCTCAACCACGCATCGCTAATTGATGGCGCCGCGTTAAGCGGTGCCCGCTCGCGGCGCTTTCATCACCGCGATGCCATTGATCTGAACAGCCTGCTGGCACGCAGTGAGTGCGCGCATAAGCTCGTGGTCAGCGATGGTGTTTTCAGTATGGATGGCGATATCGCCGATATTGCCACGCTGGTCGAAGTCAGTCAGCAGCACAGCGCCTGGCTGATGATCGATGATGCCCACGGCGTAGGCGTGCTAGGCGACAATGCCAGCGGCTGCGTGGGCAACACCTGGAGTAGTAAGGACGTGCCGATTCTTGTCGGCACGTTAGGAAAAGCATTAGGCACCGCCGGGGCGTTTGTTGCTGGTGATACCGAGTTAATCGATCACCTGATCCAGTTTTCACGCAGCTATGTCTATACCACCGCCCAACCTCCGGCCATCTCCGCCGCGACTTTAAAAGCGCTGGAGATCGTTCAGGGCGAACCGGAACGCCGCGCTCAGCTAAACGCCAATATCGCTTACTTTCGCCGTGAGGCGCTGCACCTGGGGCTAGCTCTCAGCGATTCGGCCACCCCCATTCAGCCGCTGATCCTGGGCGATGAAACGCGCACCCTAGGCTGGGCATTACATCTCCAGCAAAAGGGTATACAGGTGGGGGCGATTAGACCGCCAACAGTGCCCAAGGGTGAATCCCGTCTGCGTGTGACTTTAAGCTCTCGCCATCAGCACGACGATATTGATCAACTGTTAGCCGCGCTCCACCACTGCCAGCACCAAGAGGCGTTATGCAGCCCCTGCGCTTAATCCTGCTCTCCGGCTGGGGAATCGGCCAGCGTATTTGGCAGCCGCTTGAGGCGCACTGGCCCGCCTGCCTAGCTGCCCAGGCGGTGGATTGGCCCGGCTATGGCGATACGCCGCCGCTTGAGGCCAACGCGGCGCTGCAAGAGTTGGCCGACACTATGGCCGAGCCGTTAGCCAGCGATGCGGTCTGGGTCGGCTGGTCATTGGGTGGGCTACTTGCTACGGCGCTACTGGCATATCTTCCCCCACCTCGGGGCCTGATTCTGCTCGGTGCGGGGGAGACGTTCTGTGTCAAAGGCAAGGCCAGCGCCCAAGGTGGCGTCACTAGCGCCGAGCTGAGCGCCTTCCAACGCGCCTTTCAACGCGACCCCACCGCGACCTGGCAACACTTTTTGCGCTGGCAGACCCAAGGTGAGCCAGGCCCCCGGCAAGTTCACCGGCAACTGCGTGATTTATTGGGCGATACACCGCCTGCCGACAGCCCCACCTTGGCTACCGGCCTACACTGGCTGGCAACCATTGATAATCGCCCACGCCTAGCGGCGCCCCCTTGCCCAGTGGTACGTCTCATCGGCGACCATGATCCACTCATCAGCCCCGCCCAGCGCCGCGTAAGCAAGCCCCTAAGCGATGTCGGCCACTGCCCGATGCTCTCGCAGCCCCAGGCACTCGCAGCAACGATTGGCCATCATGCCAGACAGATGACTGACATCAGTACGGCGGTTTTATGAACGATCTAACGCTGAAGGCTGAGGTTAACTGGCAGGCACGGGTCGCCCACGCTTTCTCCCGGGCCGCTCCCCGCTACGATGCGTTAGCCACAGCACAACGCCACATAGGCGAGAAGCTTTGGGGTTCGTTACCTCCACACGCTTTTAACGTGTTGGATATGGGGTGTGGTACCGGCTACTGGACACAGCGGTTGGCTGAACGTTACCCGAATGCTCGTATAACGGGGTTAGATTTAGCCCCCGGCATGCTGGAACAGGCCCGCCAGCACCACGGTGAAAGCATTCATTGGCAACCGGGAGACGCCGCGGCACTGCCGTTTGGTAAGCATGCATTTGATCTGGTGTTTTCCAACCTGGCGGTGCAGTGGTGCCCCGACATTGGCGCGGTGATGGAGCAGCTTTACCGGGTCCTCACGCCCGGGGGATTGGCGCATATTACGACGCTGCTGCCAGGAACGTTGAAAGAAGTTGGCCATGCCTGGCAGAGACCCGAAGCGCTGCTGCAAACGCCTGATCGCGCCAGCGTCGAGAGAGCCATCGGCGAAAGCGGCTTAACCATCACCCGGCAGACGGCCACCGTTGAGCGCTTCTATTACCCTGACTTGAAGGCGGTAATGGCGTCCATCAAAGGTGTCGGCGCCCAGATTGCCCGGCCACAAGCCAGCCTTAGTCGAAATGACATCGCCGCCGCACAAGCGCGCTTTGAACAACTCCGCCAACCGGAAGGCCTACCCGTGAGTTACCACTGCTTAACGCTGCAATTGGAAAAATCGCTATGAACGTCTGGTTTGTGACTGGCACCGATACCGATGCGGGTAAAACATTGGTGACCAGCGGATTGCTATATACCGCCCGCCAACAGCAGTTGAGCACGCTGGGCTTGAAACCTATCGCCTCAGGCAGCCAAGCGACGCCTGAAGGCCTGCAAAATAGTGATGCTCTCGCCCTTCAGCATCAAAGCGTGCCGCCGGTCGACTACGCCACGGTGAATCCCATCGCCTTTGCCCCCGCCATTGCGCCTCACCTCGCTGCGTTAGAGGCGGGTCAGCCGCTTGAGATTAGCACCATCGTTAGCTTGCTGCGCGAAACGCTTAGCCAAACACCCAGAGACATCACTCTGATTGAAGGCGCCGGCGGCTGGCGCGTACCGTTAAACGAACAGGAAGATTTTGCCGACCTGGCGATGGCGCTTGAGCTACCGGTGATTCTGGTGGTTGGCCTAAAGCTGGGCTGCTTGAATCATGCCCGCTTAACCGCAGAAGCCATTCGCGCCGACGGCTTGGTATTAGCCGGCTGGGCAGGCAGCGTGGTAGACCCCGCTTTTGCGGCTGACACAGCCCGCTTTGAGGCCAATATTGCCCATCTAAACGCCAAGCTGGCGGCTCCCTGTTTAGGCATTATTCCCCATCTAGATGCCCCCAACGCCGCGAATGCCGCCCCCTGTCTTTCCCTGGAGCCGTTATGAAAACGCCAGTTTGGCACCCTTATGCTCACCTAAAAACCCAGACACCCGCACCTAAGGTGGTTGGCGGTGAGGGCGCTCACTTTATGCTTGAGAGCGGTGAACGCCTGCTGGATGCCACCTGCTCCTGGTGGTGCATGATTCACGGCTATGGCCACCCCCGTTTGGTGGCGGCCATTCGCGAACAGGCAGGCGAGCTGTGCCACGTGATGCTTGGCGGCTTGACCCATGACCCCGCCGACCAGTTGGCCCGCGAGCTGGTGCGCATTACCCCCACCGGGCTGAATCACGTCTTCTATTCGGACAGCGGCTCGGTGGGCATGGAAGTGGCGATGAAAATGGCGCTGCAGTACCAGGTACTTGCCGGCCACTCAGGCAAGCAAAAGATGCTCTCGTTGATGAAGGCTTATCATGGCGACACCACCGGTTGCATGGCGGTGTGCGACCCGGAAGAGGGCATGCATAGCCTGTTCACCAGTCTGCTCCCCCAGCACCATTTCGCCCCGGCGCCCACGGCCCCTTTTGATGCCACCGCTGAACAGGTCGAGCACGACCTTAGCGCCCTGCGTAGCGTACTGGAGCGCCACCACCACGAGATTGCCGCGCTTCTTATGGAGCCCCTGTTACAAGCGGCAGGCGGGCTCAACATGACCTCGCCAGACTATGTTACTGGCGCCAGGGAACTGTGCGATGAGTTTGGGGTGCTGTTGATTTTTGACGAAGTCGCCACCGGCTTTGGCCGCACCGGCAAACTGTTTGCCGCCGACCATTCGGGCATCACGCCGGATATCATGGTGCTCTCCAAAGGTTTGACCGGCGGCTATTTAGGCCACGCTGCAACGCTCGCCACAGATCGGGTTCACGATGCCTTTATCGGCGATACTCCCCAGCACGCCTTTATGCACGGGCCTACCTTTATGGGCAACCCGTTGGCCTGCCGCGTGGCATTAGAGAGTCTGCGCGTGTTCGAAGAGGAAGACTATCTTGGCAAGATTGCGACACTCAGCCAGCAACTGCAGCGTGAGCTACTCGAAGACCAGGCGCTGAACGCGCACCCGGCCGTAGCTGACGTTCGAGTCCTTGGCGCCACCGCCGTTATCGAAGCGCACTCCGCCGAGGCGCTAAAGGGGGTAGGCGATTTCGCCCGGGAGCGCGGCGTTTGGCTGCGCCCCATTGGCCGCTGGCTGTATACCATGCCCGCCTACATTACTTCTGAAGCGGAAATTAGCCAGATTACCGATGTAATGAAGGCGTGGTTCTTAAGGCCTCAATAAAGCCACAATGATTACTCAACACGAGATCGGGATCAGCCTGTAGCGGGGGTCTTTTGTCATGACCGGAAAATGTTCCCAACAATTCCGGCATTTCCGCCATCCATGGCGGTCAGATGACAAAAGTAGCGCCCATGGACGGGTTTACAGCGCCCCCGCAGAAGGCTGTGCCGATCCAGTCTCGAATTTTCAAGACAACAGTAGATTACCCTGCTGCTTCCAGCGGTTTACCAACGCTGGAACGCCTTCTCCAGCGGTGGTGTTAATTGCCAATACACCTGGCGGGCTGAGCATATCCGCCTCCGGGTCGACCAGTGCGCAGGGCGTGTCGTAGTCAATGTACGAGAGCAGCGAAGCGGCAGGCATGACTGCCAGCGACGTGCCAACGACCAGCAGAAAGTCAGCCTGGCTAACAAGGTCACAGGCCTCCGCAAACAGCGGCACCGACTCGCCAAACCAGACCACGTCGGGTCGCAGTTGGCTGCCCTTGTCGCACACGCTGCCCAGTTCTATGCCACCTTTCGGCAGCGGGTAGCGCATGCGCTCATCGATTGACGAACGTGCTTTTAAAATCTCGCCGTGCAGATGTAATACATGGCGAGAGCCTGCACGCTCGTGTAGGTCATCAATGTTCTGGGTAATGATACTGACGCTAAAGCCGTCTTGCTCCAGTGCAGCCAGCGCTTTATGGGCGGCGTTGGGCTTGGCGCGACGGATCTGCTCGCGGCGCTGATTATAGAAATCCAATACCTGCTGCGGATTGCGCTGCCACGCCTGGGGGGTCGCCACATCCTCGACCGGATGGTTCTCCCACAGGCCGTCGCTAGCGCGAAAGGTTTTAATCCCGCTCTCGGCGCTAATCCCCGAGCCGGTAAATACCACCAAATGCGGGCTTGCTGCCATGTTTACCTCGTCGTTTATGTTCCACTTTTTCTTAAGTAGAACACTAATATACTAGCTGGCCGATGTTGCCCGCAAAACGCTGCTTGTTACGGTAAGGATAAACATCGATGACGCGCCCATCGATGATGGCCTGCTGCAGTTCCAGCCAGTATTCCGGATCAAATAGCTCGGGGTGCTGCGCCATGAACATGTCGCGTAGGATCTTATTAGCGAACATAAAAGGCCCAAACTCCTCAGGAAAAATATCGTTAGGGCCGATAGATAACGTATCCCCCCCCTGGAAGTCATTGCCCTGGGATTTGGGTATATGCCGAAAACGGCACTCGGTGAGGTAGCAAACTTCATCGTAGTCGTAGAAGATCACCCTTCCATGGCGTGTCACGCCAAAATTTTTCAGCAGCATATCGCCAGGAAAGATGTTCGCCGCGGCCATTTGCTTAATGGCATTGCCGTAATCCTTAAGCACCGTCTCCTTCTCTTGGTCGCTGCACTGTTCCAGGTAGATGTTCAGCGGCGTCATCATCCGCTCGGTATAGCAGTGCTTGATAATCACCTTATCGTCTTTCAACACAACGGTTGAGGGAGCCACTTCCAGTAAGTGCTCCAGGCACTCCGGCGCAAAATGATCCTGGCGGACAATAAAATTGGAGAACTCTTGAGTATCAGCCATGCGCCCTACCCGGTCATGACGTTTCACTAGCCGATACTTTTCTCGCACTACGGCGTGGGTCACGTCTTTGGCCGGGTCGAATTTATCTTTAATGATCTTAAAGACGGTGCGAAAGCTGGGCAGTACAAACACCGCCATCACCATGCCGCGCACGCCTGGGGCGATAATAAACTGATCCTCGCGCTTAGCGACCTGACGATTCAGTGCCCGGAAAAACTCGGTTTTACCATGTTTGAAGAAGCCGATGGCAGCGTAGAGTTCGCCTTCCGGTTTGTGCGGCATCAGCTGCTGCAGGTAATCGACAAACTCCCTGGGTACCGCTACCTCAACTTGGAAGTAGGCGCGGGTGAAGGAGAAAATAATCGACACCTCGTCGGTTTCGATCAGTACCGTATCCAGGTGTAGGCAAGGGTCGCCCCCCTGCTGCTCACCAAACCCTTCGCCATGGAGTACCGGCAGCACCAGCGGCACCTGCTCGCCGCCGCCCAGGATTCGCCCCACCAAATAGGCGCCTTTATTGCGATAAAAGACGCTATTCAGTAGCTCGATTTCAGCATCACTGGCATTCAAAATCGCCGAGGGTAAGTGCTGCTGTAAGAAGGTGGCGCCGAGATGAGTATCCTGATCTATTTCCGCAAAGCGATTTTCGAAGGGGGCATCGATAAGTGCCCATTTGAGGGCAGCCTGCCAGTCGCCATTAACCTGTTTGCGACGGCATAGGTCAATTCCCGAGCGGTGGGCGGCATCTTCCCGGGAGCTATACACAAACATCCAGTCGTTGCGGATATGGCGATGATGGAAAATAGCGCAGAACAGCGAGTTAAAGAAGGTTTCAGCGAGCTCATAATCGAGTCGGTGGCTGATCAACTCAGCGTAGTGGTTGCGCGCCTCGCGCCAGCACTCGCAGTGAGACACCACCTCGGGATCAAAGGTACGCTTTAAGCGCCCCAGAGTGTCATCAATCTTTTCCTTATAGAGATTGATGCGCTCGGCGGATGCCTGCTGCGTTTCGCGCCACGCCGCGTCACGGAAACGACGGCTGGCATCGGCGGTAATCTCCTTAAAACGTGCACGGTACTCATCAAAGCCATGCAAAATCGTCGTCGCTAAGCGGTACGCAGGCGAGTGCTTCACGGGCTGGGCTCCTGTTGATTTGCGCTAGCGTTGCCTAACGGCAAACTACATGCGAGACGACCTTGGTTGGGTAGCCCCAGTTTAGCGCACTGCCGCAATACGTTTGAGCCGTAAGCAAAAAGGCCCCGCGGTGCGGTCAGCGATTAAAAAGCCAAGTTGGTGAATCTCGCTTGGCGTTACTGCCGGGGCGTCACTCAATAGCGTTCCCCGCCTCACCGCTTCAAAAGCATCCCATGAGAAGTACAGCGTCTCCCAGGCATCTTGAGAAGGCGTAAATTTCACTCGGTACGCTGAGGCATTGCCAAGGGAGGTGCTTTTCAAGCGCAGTTGATAGGTACGTCCGTCGCCCCGCACGGTCAGCTCTATGCCCTGGGCATCCGCTAGCGTTGGCTCGAACCCATTGGGCTCGCGGCGAACGGAGGCAAAGCCACCACCGTTTTCAAGCGACACCTCGCCCTGAAAGCGACCTACGCCATCGGTAACGCAAAAACCACTCTTTGAAACGCCACCCATCACGCCATCATCAACGGAGTACCAGCGCTGCTGCTCGCTGGGACTATCAAATGTCAACGCCATGACGACTCCTTATCATTAGCCAAAAAAGCCTCTTTGCCGCTGGGCAAAGAGGCTTGTTCAGCCTAGGCGATTAGTCTTGTGAATTACAGCTTCGCTGTCGTGACCACAGGATCTGAGTCAATATCATCCAGATCTTCAGGTGACGCGACCACCAACGCAAACTCCTCCTCGGCGGTTTTCGCTACGAGGTGATTCTTGCTGTAGAGGAAGAAGTAAGCTGCGCCAACAATGAACAGCACGATAGTGTAGTTAAAGGCGCGTGGGTCGAAGGCGTATACCCCGGTGAGCGCAACCAGGGAAAGCACCAGTGCAATCCCCGAGGTAACGACACCGCCAGGCGTTTTATACGGACGCGGCAGGTCGGGTTGTTTTACCCGCAGTAGAATATGGCTGAGTGCCATGAGCGCATAAGAGATCGTCGCACCGACCACGGCCATGCCCAGCATCAGGTCGCCTTCACCGCTCAACGACACCAGAAAGCCAAACACGCCGGGCACGATCAGGGCAAGATAAGGCACTTTACGGCCACTGGTCAGCGACAGCGCCTTGGGGAGGTACCCCGCCCGTGAAAGCGCAAAGACCAACCGGCTATAGCCGTAGATGATCGAAAAGAAGGAAGCAATCAGCCCCGCCAGGCCCAGCACGTTCACCACGGTTGCCAAGGTCGGATTGCCCGCTGCATTCAGCGCGTCCACCAGCGGCACGCCGCTTTGACCGATCATCTCGGCGCCCGCGGCACCGGCCAGCAGCACCACGACCAACAGCGCTGTGAACAGCAGAAACAGCATCGCGCCGATAATGCCTTTGGGCATGTCCCGGGCGGGGTCTTTAGCCTCTTCGGCCGCCAGCGGTACGCCTTCCACCGCCAGGAACAGCCACATACCAAAGGGTAGTGCCGCCCAGACGCCGTACCAGCCAAAGGGCATAAAGGTGCTCGCACCCGCTGCATCGGTGGGGGCAATATCGAACAGGTTGGCGGCGTCAAAATCTCCGATCAGGGCGACCGCGGTGGCCAGGATGGCAAACACGGCCAAGCCACTGATGACCATCATGACTTTTAGCGCTTCCCCCACACCCGCCAAGTGAATGCCGATGAACAGCGCGTAGAAAATGAGGTAGACCAGCGGGCCGTTGATACCCAGCAACGACTCTACGGCGGCGCCAATGAAGATCACAATGGCCGCTGGCGCCAGGGCATACTCGATCAATACGGCCAACCCGGTCAGATAGCCGCCAGCAGGCCCCATTGCCTGGCGGGCAAAGCTGTATCCGCCCCCAGCCGCGGGTATCGCCGCCGACATTTCGGCAAGTGACAGCACCAGCGCCAGATACATTAACGCCATTAGACACGCGGCTATCGCAAAGCCACCCCAGCCAGCTTCAGCAATACCAAAGTTCCACCCGGCGAAATCACCGGAAATTACGTAGGAAACCCCGAGGCCCGCCAGCAGCATCCAGCCAGCGGTGCCTTTGCGCAGTTGGCGTTTTGCCAGGTACGCTTGATCTATCGTTGGTTGTGTCATCGTTTTGCCCTTTCAGTGTGGAACGAAATCGTCGTCAGCGGCGTGCTGTGGTTTACCAACGTTGTTCCGTTTTGTTGTGTGATCGTTGTTATAGGTTGTCGCTTTTTGGGTGACGTTAATCCGCCACCAGGAAGTTACGCGTCGAGCCTGATGCTGAGTCACCTTCCAGCACATCGTCTTCACTGCGGTCTTTCAACTTAACGCCCGACAATTTGCGCTGACGGGCCTCTTTTAACAGCAGAAAGAAGCGTCTGGCGGCCTCTTCCACCTGCAAACCTGCCGGACGCACATTGGAAATGCAGTTGCGTCGATCGTCCTTGAGCCCCGGCTCGGGCGCCCAGGTCATATACAACCCCAAGCTATCCGGCGAACTCAGCCCCGGTCGTTCGCCGATCATGACGAGCACGGCGTCGGCATTGAGCAGTGCGCCAATTTCGTCGCCAATCGCCACCCGACCCTGCTCGACAAGCGTCAGTGGTGCTAGCTGCCAATCAGCAGCATCGCTGCTCAGCATCTGATAAAGCGCGCCAAGAAACGGAGCACTGTTTTGCTGTACAGCCAACGCAGAAAGCCCATCGACCACGACGATCGCAAGGTCATAGCGCTGCTGGGACGCGGCAGCTTTCTGCAGGTGCTCACGGGTCTCGTCGTTAAGGCGACGGCCATAGTCGGGCCGCTGCAGGTACATGGCACGATCCCGAGCATGGCTGTGCAGGCGCAGCGGTGCCTCAGACAAATCCAAAGCTTGGGTCAGCTCGGTGGATAGCGCTTCCATATCCAGCGGACAATGAACCGCATCCTGTGCTTGGGCGTGAGCCAACTGAAACGCCAGCAATTTGCTGGTCGGCAGGCTGACCCCAGCGCGCCCCAGTCCAATTCGCGCATCGGTAAAGGCATTCAGCCGCTCCCAGGGGTTCTCCACCACGATGGGTGATGATGGATCATGTGCCATGGCGAGGCTCCTTGGGCAGGTGGCGCAGGCTGTTGGCAAAGGCGGCGGGCAGCTGGTCATTGAGCCGGTGGGTGCTAACATCCTGGAAAATCTGCATCTCTTCGAGCCAGCGCTCAAACTCCGGCGCGGCCTTCAGCCCCAGTACCCGCCGTGCATAGAGCGCGTCGTGAAACGAAGTCGTCTGGTAGTTGAGCATGATGTCGTCAGAGCCTGGGATACCCATAATGAAGTTGCAGCCCGCCACGCCGAGCAGCGTGAGCAGGTTATCCATATCATTCTGGTCGGCTTCGGCGTGATTGGTGTAGCAGACATCGCAGCCCATGGGCACGCCCAATAGCTTGCCGCAGAAGTGATCTTCAAGGCCTGCACGGGTGATCTCCTTGCCATCGAACAGGTACTCTGGGCCAATAAAACCCACCACGGTATTCACCAGCAAGGGCTTGAACTTGCGTGCAACGGCGTAGGCGCGGGCTTCACAGGTTTGCTGGTCGAGCCCGTGGTGAGCGTCGGCAGAAAGCGAGCTGCCCTGGCCGGTTTCGAAATACATCACGTTGCGCCCCACCGTACCGCGATTGAGCGACTGCGCCGCCGCTTCGGCTTCGGCCAGGGTGCTCAAGTCGAAGCCAAAGCTGCGGTTGGTGGCCTCAGTGCCGCCGATCGACTGGAAGACCAGATCGACCGGGGCACCCTGCTCTATGGCTTCCAGCGTATTCGTTACGTGGGTAAGCACGCAGGACTGGGTGGGGATTTGATACTTCTGGATCACTTCATCCATCAAGCGCATCAGCTTGACGCTCTGGGCAACGTTATCCGTCGCTGGGTTGATGCCAATCACCGCGTCGCCACTGCCGTAGAGCAGGCCGTCCAGAATGCTGGCCGCAATGCCGGTCACATCATCGGTGGGGTGATTGGGCTGAAGCCGAGTGGAAAGCCGCCCCGGCAGGCCAATTGTGTTGCGAAAAGCGGTGGTGACCCGGCACTTCTTGGCCACCAGAATCAAATCCTGATTGCGCATCAGCTTGCTGACGGCAGCGGCCATTTCGGGGGTAATCCCCGTTTTTACTTCTGCTAACACCTCACTGGTAGCGTGGTCGGAGAGCAACCAGTTACGAAAATCGCCGACGGTGAGGTGACGGATGGGGGCGAAAGCGTCGGCGTCATGGTCATCGATAATCAGCCGAGTGATCTCATCCTCTTCGTATGGAATCAGGGCTTCATTCAAAAAAGTGGTAAGCGGGAGCTCGGCGAGTACCATCTGGGCGACCACCCTCTCTTCGGCACTCTCCGCCATTACTCCGGCCAAACGGTCGCCTGAACGGGGCGGCGTGGCTTTAGCCATCAGCTCTGCCAGGCATGCAAAGCGATAGCTGCGACTCCCCACCGTCGTGTGATAGGTCTGCGCCATGGGGCTATCCTTTTTTATTACGATGGCTGTTGTTGATCGCGTTGACATCGCGCTGAAGTACAAAACTTGCTTGTTTCCACCATAGCGTTATCAATAGAGAGGGAGTATCAAGTTTTGGCAAACTCACTAACTTTCGCTTTACTCAAGTAAATACAAAAAGTTAAGGCGTTACATAAATTATGATTAGCCAACTTATCACTGCGAGGAGCGCTTCATGACCACGCTCGACAGCTCATTTGCACCAACAAGGTGCATTCAAGAGGCCTTTGATGCCGATGAGCACGCGCAGAACCTGACGCGATGGCAACAGGAGTACGATCAGCTCAGCCCAGGGAGTTTCTACGGGCGGCTGGATGAGGTGGCACTGGAAACCATGCAGGTCTTCAAGGAGCATACCGGGCAAGTGCTACGTCAGGACTGCCGGGTATGGCCTGAGTCGCTGTGGATCGGTATTCCCACTACCCATCAAGGCTCGCGCATCAATGGACAAGCGCTCAGTGCGGGCGAGGTGATGTGCCGCCCGGGTGGACGTGATTTTGAACTGGTGACGCCGGAAGGATTCGACATCTATGGGCTGGTGATCCAGTTGCCCGCCTTGACGGCGGCAGCCAAGCGGCAGGGGGTCAGCCTGGATACACACTGGCACGCCATGCCCCGTCGCCAAGCGGCCGGTGACACCCTGCGCGCCGTGTCGTTCCTCATTGAACGTCTACTCACCAGTCAGACGCTGTCCATCGCCAGCCATATCCATCAAGACATTCTGCTGATGGCGCTACTGGAGTTATTGCAGGTCAAGCAGCCCAGTGCTGAGCTGCCACCCAGCTATGCCCATCGCAAGGAAGTGGTTGATCGCGTCAAGCGCTACGTGGATGAGCATCTGGAAGGCCCCGTGACGATGGAGGAGCTTTGTCAGCTTACCCACGTTAGCCGCCGCACACTGCAGTACAGCTTCACCACCATCCTGGGCATCAGCCCGCTACAGTTCTTACGCCTGACCCGGCTGAACCGCGTGCGCCGGGCGCTGCGGGCGGCATCTCCGCAACAATCGGTCACGGAAATAGCCACCTACTGGGGTTTTTGGCACTTGGGACAGTTCGCCCACGACTACAAGCAGCAGTTCGGAGAGAGCCCATCGCAAACGCTCAGTGCGAAAACGTTATGAGCGAGTCAGTGAATAGCGGCAAATACAAGCCAGCCTCTCAGCCAGCCTGATTAAATGCGAGAGTAGCTAAAAAAAGAGCGTCTGCCTAGTTAAAGGTTGGGAGGTGCTTGGATTCACGGCCTGGCAGACCACAGTCAAACCAACTGTGATGTGCCTTGCTGTCTTCCCAAATGTGGTAGTGCAGTTGCGACATCATCACCGGGTCATCTAGAAAATCCAAACGCTCCAGCTTACTCATTGCCGCAGGCCCCATCCTGACTCCGCGTGCAACCCGCTCGGCCCGACGTTGGCGTATTGGCTCGGCATCGGTATGCCGTGATGTGCCTAAAGCAGTAGCCAACGCATTCGGCACAGGATCTACCACCATTTGGGCAAAAGACGGCGCCGCCATTCCGGTATTCATGTGGGAAAGCAACCTCACCATGCGCCGCAGCACACGGGGCGGCTGTGTTTCTTCGGGGATCCGGAAAAGCCGCTTTTGAAAGCAGAACCACCCTAACGAGACACGGCTCGACAGTGCCGATACCGGGATAGACAGCATCAAAGCGACGACGATGGGCGAGAGCCACCACAGAAATGTAGGCTCCATAACGTAAACACCCGCTGCCCACACAGCCCCTATTAGGGTTTGACTCCAATGTGCGCGGAACGCATCCCCCCACGTCGTGTCGCTATTTTCACGTGATGGTGAGCGCCATTGAACCGCCCACCCCATCAATGACGTCAGTACAAAGCGGGTGTGAAACAGCATCCTTACCGGCGCTAATAGCATCGAGAATAGCGACTCGAGAATCATACTTTCCAATACCTTGAGAGGCCCGCCAAATTGACGACTCCCCTGTATCCACACCAGCAATACGCTGAGCAGCTTAGGCAAGAACAGCAGTAACGCCGTCACACCAAACAACCCCACCGCTAAGGTTGGATTCCATTGTGGCCAAACAGGAAACAACATTCCCGGCTCAGGAAAGTAGTCGGGCGTGCTAAAGGTATGCACTGCTAAAAGCGCGGTCGAAAGCACTAAAAAAAGACACCATAGCGGCGCGGAAAGATAAGACATTAAACCGGTCAGGAAAACGGCACGGTGGACGGGGTGGATGCCTTGCGAGAAAAACAGCCGGAAGTTCATCAAATTTCCGTGGCACCAGCGTCTGTCGCGATTGAGTTCATCGAGCAGGTTAGGTGGCATTTCTTCAAAGCTGCCTTCCAATTTGTAGGCAATCCATACCCCCCAACCGGCTCGCCGCATCAGCGCCGCCTCAACAAAATCATGGGATAGTATCTCCCCAGACATCGAGCCTTTACCGGGCAGTGGCGCCAGGATGCAGTGCTGCATAAACGGGGCGAGGCGAATGATCGCGTTATGGCCCCAGTAATGCGACTCACCCAATTGCCAAAAATGGAGCCCGGCAGTAAACAGCGGTCCATACACTCGTGTCGCAAACTGTTGCATCCGAGCGTACAGATTGAGGCGCCCCGAAGCGCGTGGCGCTGTTTGGATAATGCCGACCCTGGAGTGCACCTCCATCATTTGCACCAGTCGCGTCAGGCATTTGCCGCTCATGACACTATCGGCGTCCAACACCACCATATAACGATAGAGCGCCCCCCAGCGGCGGCAAAAATCGTCGAGATTACCGCTCTTGCGTTTGACTCGACGCTGTCGGCGGCGATAGAAAACCTGACCGAAAGCATCCAGATCACGACACAACACCAGCCAGGCATAGGTTTCTTGAATGGCAATATCGGGATCGGACGTATCGCTCAGAATAAAGATGTCGAAATGCCGGTCATTACCCGTACTGCGCAGGGATTCCAGGGTGGCGCGCACCCCGGCAAAGACCCTGGCAACATCCTCGTTACAGATTGGCACCAATAGTGCTGTGCGTGCCTCATCATCAATCGGCTCGTCGCCCACCTCGCTGTCAATGGCGTAGCGGTCATGGCTTCGTAATAGCTGGAAAAATCCCATCAAGGCAGTCCAAAACCCGGCGGATACCCAGGCGAATAGCAACACAAATAACGACAGGATAGCTATCTCAAGCCACTGCAGGCCCTGGCCAGGGAGGACAGTACGCATCTGATTGGCAGCGATGATACTTTGACCGAAAATCAGCACTAGCAAAACCCAGCGTCGCCTAGTGGCGACCCACTTCCAGGACGCGGAGGGTGACTCTCTTCTGCGCCGACGAAAATCACCATTTGCCCAGCGCTTGAAGCGGCGACCAATATTCACGAAAGGATTGGTCGACCACTGCTGGGGCGCCAACGGCGTTCGCTTCATCGGTGGCGCAGTTTGCAGGCGGGTAATACCGGAGGTGTCCGTAGACAGCACGTCTGGCGGCGCTAGCGGCGGCTCTGCATAGGCAAGCGCCAGGCGCCGACCTACTGACAGCGCTGCAGGATCACTATTGTAACCTCTCTGCCAATTACCATCCCCATCACTATCCTCGCTCAACGCAGCGTGTAGCGACGCCATGTCGTGCTTATCAAGATCACCGACCAGTAACTTGTAGCGCTCCTTACGATTCTGGGTCTCCAACGCCAAGCGCTCTAAATAAATATCCGTTGGCGTTGCCTGCGATGAAGACATCATTTCAGCCATTAGCAGGCAGCCTGTAGTACCAGGTTTCGGACATTTGCTTGCCATCGAGCATTAGCTTGGCCCTGATATCCAAGGGCTGGCTGCCATTATTCCGCTTCACATTGACAAATACACGCCAACCGTTGGTCGCTGGGTTATGAACAACGCGGCTAGTCGCCAATTCTCCATTATCGCCCACGCTTGCCTCAACGGTCATATTTGCATCGCTGCCGATACCGGAAAGCGAGGGCCCGATAAAATCGAGGACAAAAGCGAGTGTCCCGTCGGGCTCGCGCACTAGGTTATCGCGCATCACCTCTCCCCGTGAGCGACGTGTTTCTTCAACCCAGGCAAGCTGAGGATCAAGGTGGCGGCTTTCATTGGTTGTGAACGTAATACGGTAATCGAATGCCAGCGGTGTTCCCGGCTCATGGGGTTCATCAGACAGCCACATCGAGACGATATTATCGTTGGTCTCGTTGTCAGTCGGAATCTGAATCAGCTCAACGCTACCCGCCCCCCATTCGTTTTGTGGCTCGACCCAGGCGCTTGGGCGCAGATCATAACGTGCGGCAATATCCTGATAATCGCTAAAATTGTGGCCACGCTGCATCAAGCCATAACCGCGTAACTGAGGTGTTGCATGCCTATTCATCATCAATCTGGCCGGATTGGCTAGCGGGCGCCACAGCCAGCCATTCTGCGCATCATTGATCAAAAGGCCATTAGAATCATGGATTGCCGGGATATAGTGTTGTGTCGAAGAGGGCTGCTCTGGGCCGTAAAGATACATGCTGGTGAGTGGAGCTATCCCTAGTTTCTCGACAGCCCGACGCAAATATAACCGCGACTGTACGTCGACTATAGTGTCTTCTCCGGGACGCAGCACGAAGCGGTATGCACCGGTCACGCTAGGTGAGTCAAGCAGTGCGAAAATAGTCAAGTACTGGCTTTCCGGGCCAGGTTCGACGATCCATATTTCCTTGAAGCGAGGGAACTCCTCGCCCGAAGGTAGCCCTGTATCAACGGCAAGTCCTCGCCCGGAAAGCCCATAAACCTGCCCTTCACCAATAGCGCGAAAATAGCTAGCCCCCAGAAAGACCATCACCTCATCTTTGCGATCACCTTCATTGAGTGCATGGTTGATCCTGACCCCGGCAATACCAATGCCATCGCTATTCTTCACTTCGTCGGAGATGCCTAAATCACCGTAGGTAAAATCATCCGGATTATAGGCAAAGCCATGTACCCCCCCCTCCTGATCAACGCTGTTTAATTGGATGGCACTGTCATAATGCATACCCTCATGGATAAAGCTCAGGGTGAACGGTGCGCCTTTACCGCTCCACACATCGCGATCTCGCTTGAACTGTATTTGCGAATACTCCATATAGCTGAGTTCGCGCAGCTCATCAGGCAAAGATGTTTCCGGGGCTCGGTAGCCCTGCTGGGCTAGTTCCTCTGCTTTTCTAGCGACATCATCGAAGCCAAATGCAAAAGCCTCAAGAGGGATGCTTCCAACCAGCAGGCCACCCAGAACGGCGACTGAAAAAAAACCTTTGCAGCTTGAAAATTTACTTAACCGGGTCGATCCACTCATTTAGCGTCATGCTCCTGTACAATCCTTTGACTAAATTCAAATTCGCTTACTTGCCGAATCGACATACGAAAGAGTCCATTCGATCAGCTAAATGCGTCCTTTTGATTTTCTCACCATCCTAAAGCGCGCACCTCGAGCGTATGTGAAGATGAGGTTACGTTTTAGGTATAGCATGAGTCTAGACTACTTGGCACCCCGACTAACCGGGCTTTTTGAAAGGGTTGAGGCTAAAATTAGAATGGGCTCGATTCGTTGAACCGGGAGAACAGGCGCTACCTTAAGCTTATTGTCTATTATAGATAGCAGTTTGGTGGGCGCCCTTCAAAAACGCTCAATGCAAAAACGACCTACTTACCTAGCGCAGCCAGCGCTGGGCAAACTCTTTAGCTGCCAATGGCCGATCAAAGTAGTAGCCTTGGCCCTGGGCACAGCCCATTGCAAGCAATGCGTTAATCTGGTTTTGGTTCTCAATCCCTTCCGCAATGGTTTCAAGGCCCAGCGTGTTTGCCATGGCAATGATCGTTGCCACAATGACACGGTCGTTGTCGCTGGTGAGCATATCGCGGACGAAGGAGATATCGATTTTAATTTTATCGGCGGCGAAGCGCTTTAGGTAGGCAAGCGACGAATACCCGGTGCCAAAGTCATCAATGGAAAGCCCTAACCCTTTGCTCTTTAACACTTCGGTCATAGCAATCGCTTTTTCAGGATTCTCCATGATACCGCTTTCGGTAATTTCCAGGCTAAGTTGTGACGCCTCAACGCCAAAGTCGACACAGCAACCGAGCAGGCCAGTCACCAAATCATCCTCTTCAAACTGCTGGGCGGCAATATTAATCGCTAACTGGCCAGGCATAGAGCGCCCCTGCTCTCGCCATGCGGCAAGTTGCCTGCAGGCTTCCTCTATCACCCAACTGCCGAGCGCGACAATCATGCCTCGCTCCTCGGCAATAGGAATAAATTTACCCGGTGAAACGTCACCCAGTTCCTCATCGTGCCACCGACACAGCGCCTCAGCGCCAATTAACTGGCCGGTGTGCAAATCTACCTGGGGCTGAAAGTGCAGGCTCAGCTGTTTTTCGGCAATGGCGGACGCCAGGCGTTTGGCGATATGCAACTGTTCAGCCACAACGCGCCCCATCCAGGGTTCAAATACACATACGGGAAGCTTTTGCCGCTTGGCTTGATGCATGGCAATGTCGGCGTGTTTCAACAGCTCTAATGGCATTGCCGCATGCTGAGGATATAGCGCCAGACCGATTCCCACAGAAAGCTCAAAGGAGTGTTGCTCAACAATAAACGGTTGCGCGATACTGTCGCACAATTGCTGAGCTGTGGCTAACGCGCTGCTTGCCTCAACACCAGGGCAAACCACCACAAACTCATCACCAGCTAAGCGTGCTAAATACTGTCCCTCCGTCAACGAAGCTGCAAAGCGCTCGGCCACGGCCTTTAGGACTAAATCGCCCAGGTCATGCCCAGCGGTATCATTGATCTCTTTGAAATGATTAAGATCCAGTAGCAATAGCGCCAATTCAGTGGTCTGCGTATCGGCGACCACTCGCTCTAAGTGGAGCATAAAGGCAGCACGGTTGGGCAATTGAGTCCCCGAATCAGAAAAAGCCAATTGGCGAATGCGCACTTCGTCTTGTTGGCGTTCAAGCTCTGAAGCGGCCCGCGCAGCAAATATCTGCAAGACATTGCGCACAACATCCACATCGTCCAGCGGCTTCTTAAACATGACGCCAATAAGCCCCATCGGCTGACCATGGCTATCATCCAGCCGCCGCCCAACATAGCCGTTTACCCACGAAAGCGCCCCGTTGGTTTCAGCAGGCAGCCTAATGGCGGCACCCTCGTGAACGATACACTCTTGCTCCACCATTACCTTATGGCAAGGAACGCCGGGAGGATAATAAGCAAAATTATCCTGGCACTGACCATTTACATACAGCGTTAAGGTATGCGCGATATCGGAATCCTGCTCGTCCAGTAGCGCTATAAACCCCACTTCAGCGGATAACGCTTCGGCCATATGGGCGGTTAGCCGGCGCAGAAACGCTTCGCCATTCTCAGCTGAGACCGCAGTTGCCAAGCTAACAACGGCGTGTTGAAAGCGTTGCTGCTCATTAATGGTGTTGATCAGGGCGGTGTTGTGTCGACCAATGCGCTGCAACGCCTGCTGTTTATATAACAGACGTTCGCGCGTTTGGCTTTCTGCTAACTGACGCGCCAACTCTGCGCCAGCCAACGCCGCAGAGATACGTAACACTTCATCGGCATAAGAAGGAAGCTCCAGGACGGATGAGTGCATTAGCGCAATAGCCCCCAAAAAGCCGCCACCAGGCGCTGCGATGGAGATACCCAAATACCCCTCAACGCTCAGGGAGTCCAGCCGCTGATCATCCGGGAACTGCTGACGAGCAGAAGCAGGCACAAACAACCGTGAGTGTTCCGCGACCTGTTGGCATGGCGTGCTTTGTAGTGAATACGGAGCTGTCTCAATGAACTCACCCTGAGACCACGCTGCCAATGTGCTCACAGTGCCCTGGCGGCTATCGACATATTCAACAACGGCATGATCAACGCCAAGGATACCCGTCAGGGATCGCACAAGGTGTTGAAAAAAGCCCTCTTCACTGACGCAGGTCAACTTATCCGCCAACTGTCGAAAAATCTCTGGTGCAGAAGTAGGGAGCATGTTATTAAGCGCCTTCGGATTTACACATCAAGCTTCTCTCCCGCTCTTGCTGAACAGTATTTAAAAAAACGCACCGATCCGCCGCATAAACGCCATTCGGTAACCGATCAACGACTAAAGTTTATAAACGCCTAAAGCTTACAAAAGAAAAACCACCCAACATTCAACACCTCACAATCTTCTTTCATAAGCTTTTAAACAACCTTCAAACAACCAACCAAAGCAACTTGAACATTAACACTGAAAACATATTGATAACTTACACTACTAAAGCTGCCCTCAGTTATATGCTTTATAGCTTCGGGCATTTCCACCTATCACACCTATGCTTTTTATTTTTTTTGGCTACCCAATTAAATCATTACCCCTTAATTACACATTTCACGGCGTAACCAAACGAAACAAAAAGTAACTACAGGCATCCAAATCAACCTTAGAAGATGATATTCAACCTAAACAGTCCTTCATGTCAATAGGTCGTTCCTCAACCATCTAGGTCTAATGGAGGACATTGTGAATAAAACAGAACAGAAACGGCTTGCAGGCAGTATCGGCCGGGCAATTGCCAAACAGCGGGTTCGCAGTCAATTGACCCAAGAGGAAGTTGCTGAGCGCCTAGGTGTTGGTAACGAAGCCGTTTCGCGCATCGAGCGCGGGCGGGTGATCCCCAACATTGTGCGCTTAATAGAGCTTGCTGAAATTTTCAACTGCGAGGCAGCTGAGTTATTTGGGCAAGCCAGTTTTCATATCGATGATCAGTCAAGCAGAATGAAACAGCTTTTAGAGCCTTTAAATCAAAATGATCGACAGCTAGTTATCGATATTGTTGAAAGCTTAACTACACGCCTACAAAAAGGGTAATCAAACACAATGACAAAATCTTATCTCTACAACTTTAAGACCAATCAAAAATTACTACAAAAAATCAACTAAAGGATCACTATAATGTTTGCTATTTCATAAACCCCACACAATAAATTTGATAAGGTGATAATATTAGCCATATAAAATAAATCATCCAACATGAGCACGCTTTATTGGTTGAATGATTGCTTTCATGCTATAGGTAGTCTGATGTAAATAGTCGACACCCGGCATTCAGCAATCGCAGCGTTGAGCTGCAAAGGGGCGTTATGTTCAACACCACCGCGTGGAATCGCCTTCGCTACACCGTTTACGCACCTTTCTACGATGCGGTCGCCGCCCGTGCGTTTCGTAGGCCACGGCGTATTGCGCTTGGACAAGTAGATTGGGAGCCTGGTATGCGGGTGCTGCTGGTAGGGGCTGGCACAGGGTTAGACCTGCCTTTTCTGCCTCATGACATCGAATTGCACGCCACCGATATCGCTCCGGCCATGGTGAAGCGCACGGCAAAAAGAGCCGAGGAGCTTCGCCACGATGTGGAATGTAGTGTGATGGATGCCGAGGCGCTCAACTACCCCGATGAGCACTTTGAGGCCGTCATCATGCATCTGATTATTGCGGTAATGCCTGATCCACAGCGAGGGCTTGCCGAAGCGTACCGCGTGTTAAAACCCGGTGGGCAGCTGTGCGTAATGGATAAGTTCCAGCCAGACGGTCAATCTGTGGGTGCGGGCCGACGTCTTCTGAATGGAGTCACATCGGCACTTGCCACCGACATTACACGCCAAGCACAGCCACTGCTCAGCGAAGCTGGGTTTCAGATTCACCACGACGAACCGGTGCTAATGAATGGTCTATTCCGTGCACTCCTGGCCGTCAAGCCCACTCCGTCTAGCCGCTAAGCGTGTGACTTTTTACCGCTACGCACAGGCTAGCGATTGCTAATTAAACTATCTAAGCTGTCTGGCTAATTTACCGATGCCACTCGGATTCAAGCCAATGACAGCCCACTCCTCTAACCGCACCGGCAAGCTGCTTTTTGCCCTGCTTAGCCGCTTACACCTATATATTGGCCTCTTCGTCGGCCCTTTTATTCTTATCGCGGCACTGTCTGGTATCGCTTATTTGCTTAGCCCACCACTTGAAGAGTGGCTCTACCATGACACCCTGTATGGCGCTACTCAGGGCGAGCCTCATTCACTTGCCGAACAGATCACTACGGCCCAGCAATACCTGGGCGCACCAACCCTGCCCAGCGCGGTGCGCCCTGCACCGGCTTTAGGCGATACCACCCGACTCATGTTTAGCGAGCCAGGGCTGGGGCCTTCTGAACATCGGGCGCTGTTTGTCGACCCTATTACCCTGAAAGTCACCGGTGATACGACGGTTTATGGTACCAGCGGTATTTTACCGCTGCGCACCGCGATCGATCATTTTCACCGCCAGCTGTTAATGGGCGAGATGGGGCGTCTCTATAGTGAGCTGGCTGCCTCATGGCTTTGGCTTGCCGCGCTGGGTGGCATAACGCTGTGGATTCGCCAACGCCGCACACTGAAAGCACTGTCAGGCGCCCACACCACACGCCAGAGCCACGCAACACTAGGCGTAGTGCTTTCCCTCGGGTTGCTGTTCTTTTCGGCAACGGGGCTCACTTGGTCACAGTGGGCAGGGAGCAATATTGCGGAACTTCGTCATGCCTGGGGCTGGGGCACGCCAAGTGCCTCAACGGCACTGATCGATACCGATAGCCAGGTAGCCGATGAACATGCTGAGCATCACGGCCATATGGCAATGGTGGCCACGTCTATCACGTTAGAGGACTTTGACCAGGCGCTGAGCGCTGCTCGTAAGGCGGGGCTTAGCGCAGCGCGCATCCAACTAACGCCTCCGAGCAGTTCCCAGGAGGCATGGCGGGTAGCGGAAATTGATCGCCAGTGGCCTACGCAGGTAGACCAGGTGGCGCTGCATCCGCAAAGCATGGCTGTGACCGATCAAACCGACTTTACCACCTTCCCACTAGCCGCCAAGCTCACCCGCTGGGGGATTGATCTGCATATGGGCGTACTGTTTGGTATCGCGAATCAAATAGTGCTGGCGTTGATCGCCGCGGGGCTTGTGACGCTGATGGTATGGGGTTACGTAATGGCGTGGCGGCGGCTACGCACGGCGAGTGGTCAGCGCTTCCCAACGGTGACTGAACCCTGGCTAATGCTTCCGCTTACGACCCAACTCGGCGTGCTGTTCGTCGCTATCACGCTTGGCGTAGCTCTGCCCGTACTGGGTGTAAGCCTGGCGATTTTCATCGTGATTGATGCGCTGCGCTGGTCTATTAAAAAGCGCTACACTGCCCGCAGACTTAATACCCACCAATAACATACCTTGAGGTGAACGATGCCAAAAGCCCCCGTTAAGCGCTTTCGCCGCTTACCCGATGACGAACAGTCACGCGTTATAGAAATGGCCTGGGAAGACCGCACGCCGTTTGAAGCGATCGAAACGCTGTTTGGGCTTGCCGAGCCCGATGTGATTGAGGTGATGCGCCACCAGCTTAAACCCGCCTCGTTTCGTTTATGGCGCACACGTGTCACCGGCCGCGCCACCAAACACCAAGCTCTGCGCTCGCCGGATGTTCTACGTGGATATTGCCCAACGCAATATAAGCGCTGAAATCCACTAGGCTTTGTACGAAAACTGACTCGACCTCCTCTGAAACAAATCTTCCTCTAAGCATCTAAATTGTTATATTATCACATAACATAAACCCATTTAGAGGTGCCCTAGCAATGACCGCATTTTCTCCCCTGCCCGTGACGGTGCTCTCGGGCTTTCTAGGTGCCGGTAAAACCACCGTGCTTAATCATATTCTCGCCAACCGTGAAGGCCGCCGCGTCGCGGTCATTGTGAACGATATGAGCGAGGTAAATATCGACGGTGCACTGGTGCTCGGTGGCCCTGGTGAGTCGACGCTGGATGGTAATGTTGCTCTGAACCGCTCTGAAGAGCGTTTAGTAGAGATGAGCAATGGCTGCATCTGCTGCACCCTGCGCGAAGACCTGCTGGAAGAAGTCAGCCAGTTAGCCCGGGAAGGCAAGTTCGATTACCTGGTCATTGAGTCCACCGGGATTTCCGAACCGCTGCCCGTGGCGGAAACCTTCACTTTTGAAGATGAAAGCGGCCAGAGCCTCTCCCACGTCGCCCGGCTGGATACGCTGGTCACCGTCGTTGATGGCGCCAACTTTCTTGAACAGTACCGCGAAGCGCAAAGCCTCACCGAAGCGGGCGAAAGCTTAGGCGAGGATGACGAGCGCAATGTCGCTGACTTGCTGGTCGATCAAATCGAGTTTTGCAATGTGCTGCTGATCAGCAAAACTGACCTGATCAATGAGAAAGAGTTGGAGGCGCTGAAGGCTATCCTGCACTCGCTGAACCCCGACGCGGAACTGGTGCCGATCACTCAAGGCGGCGTGCCGCTCGATAAAGTACTGGATACCGGCAAGTTCAATTTCGAGCGTGCCCAGTTGGCACCGGGCTGGCTAAAAGAGATGCGCGGCGAGCATGTGCCAGAGACCGAAGAGTACGGTATTGGCAGCTTTGCCTATCACGCCCGCCGCCCCTTCCATCCACAGAAATTTCATGACCTGCTCAACCAGGAGTGGTTTGGTAAGGGCCTGCTGCGCTCGAAAGGCTTCTTCTGGCTCGCCACTCGCCCCCAATCCGCCGGTCAATGGAGCCAGGCAGGCGGCATCGCCCACCACTGCCCAGCCGGGATATTCTGGAAGGCGATTCCCGAAGAGCGTTGGCCAACGGATCCCGAAACGCGTCAGTTTATTATGGAAAAGTGGCAGGAGCCGTTTGGCGATATGCGCCAGGAGCTGGTCTTTATCGGTCAGAACCTGGAACAAGATAAAATGCGTGAAGCGCTGGATGGCTGCCTGATAAGCGAAGCGGAACTACTGCAAGGCATGAACGCGTGGAAGAAACTGCCCGATCCATTCCCGTCCTGGGAATAAGTAAGAGCTAATAACGCTTAAACGCAAAGAGAGGCCGCAGCCTCTCTCTTTTTTACTACCTGCACTTTTCTTGCTAAAAGCTCTATTGCAGCATACTGGGCAACCAAGTCGCGAGGCCCGGAAACACTATCAGCACTGCGACCAGCAGCATCGAACAAAGAATGTAGGGAATCGCTGCCGAGTATATTTCTCTCATGGTAGTACCTGCCGGTGCGACCCCTTTCATGACAAACAACAAAAGACCCAAGGGCGGCGTTGAGAAGCTAATTTCAAGCGCCAGTAGAACAACGATACCGAACCACACCAAATCAAACCCAAGCGCCTGGGCGAGCGGGAAAAAGATCGGCACGGTCAGCATCATGATAGAGATCTGCTCCATAAAGGTGCCCAGCACCAGTAGCACCGCAAACATCGCCAGGAGCATCAGAATCGGCGACAGATCGAAACTGGTCGCCCAGCCGATCAAGCCACCCGAAGCGCCTGAGAAACCAAGCAACTGACTGAAGGTAGCCGAGCCAAACACGATCAGGTAGGCCATCAGCGTGACTTTTAATGCCCCGGTGACCGAAAGTTTAAACGCCTCCCAGGTCATGCAGCGGAAAATAAACGCCAGGATAATCACACCTAGCGCGCCAAAGGCTGCAGCCTCTGACGGCGTGGCAAACCCAATCAGCATTAATGTGACGATAATCACCATCACGCTGAGCATGGGTAGAATATCGGTCACGATCAGTTTGAGCTTCGCGCTCAGCGGCACCGGCTCAAGCTCATAATTCGGGGCGGCCTGAGGATCCAGCTTGGTCTGAATAAAAATGGTCGCGATATAGAACCCCGCCAGCGTTAGCCCCGGCAAGATACCGGCAATAAGCAGCGCGCCAATATCCACTTTTGCCAAGGTTGCTAACAACACTGCCAGCGCAGAAGGCGGAATAATAATCGCCAGGCCGCCAGTGCCCAGAATCGGGCCAATCGCCATTTTCTTTTTATAGCCCCGCCGCTCCATTTCTGGCACCAGTAGCGAACCCATTAATGCCGTAGAGCCCATGGAGGAGCCACTGAGAGTGGAGAAAGCCGTCCCACCCACCACTGTTACGTAAGATAAACGCCCCGGCACCTTGCCCATTAGCTGGTCAATAGCGTTGAACATTTTCATGCCTAGACCAGTGCGGAAAAACAGCTCGCCCATCAACAGAAACAGCGGAATGGGCACCAAATTAAAACTGGATAGTGCGCCGAAACCGTTGTTGAGCATCTGCAAGATGCCGGTTTGGCCGCCCATAAAGTGCCAGGCACCAATCACATTGGCGGCCAAAAAGGCCAGGGCAATGGGGGTGCCAATCGCCATAAAGATCAAAATCAACGAGAGCAGGAAAGCGAGTGCAAAGTACCATTCCATTATTCTTTAATCCCCGCTTCGCCGCTGTGAAGAATTTCATGGCCCACCACAAAGCGGCCAAATTCGATCGCCATCAGGGTAAAGCTGATGGGGAAAACAATGGTCAGTATCCATTTCGGCACAAAGAAAGCCCGCACGTCATAGTCAGTGCGCTCGATATTAAGCAGCACCAGATCAAGCCCCTTCCACGCCAGCACGCCGCACACCACGACACAGAGCAGCGCTACCCCTCGGCTGAGGATATTTAGCGCTGCTGGCGGCAACACCGAGGTCAGTAGCTCAATATGCACATGCCCTTTTTGGCGCACCAGCCAGGGAGCCCCGAGTAGAGTGAGGTAGAACATGGCGTACTCGGTGGAGAGAAAAAACCATGCAGAGGGCTGAAGACCTAAGTTACGAATCACCACCGAAAGCACCACGGCCACCATCAGCCAAACCAGCATGATGGCGGCCAGCAGGGCCATGCCGTTGAGCAGCAGCAGATAGCCGCGTTGTGCGTAGCGCATAAAAAACCCTAGAAAATAAGCCACACAAATAGGGCGCTCGACCGCTCGGCGCCCCTACGTTTCTATAGATCGTTGAATTTTTCGATCAGCGTATCGTAGTGCTCAAGCCCCATGGGGTGGCGCTCCATCTGGCCACGCATACGTTCCCAGGTGGCATCCCGGGCAGCGTCTGAGAATCGCTGTGCTGCTTCGCCTTCCAGGGTGATGACCTGCATGCCATCGGCCTCAAGCTGAGCCTGTTGCTCGTTGGCTAATTCAGCCAGTTGTTCGGCGCTGTCGCGCTCATGCTCAATGGCGACTTCCTGAAGAATTTGCTGCGACTCTTCGCTGAGCTGGTTCCACTTATCCAGGTTAACGATCACCCCCATATCGGTGGAGAAGAAGGCAGGGTCAACCCGATAGTTAAGAAAACGATCCCAATTTAGGTCTTTCAGGCCAATTTGAGTCCAGCCAGTCGCGTTCACTACACCCCGCTCCAGGGCCGCGTAAACATCGGTGGTCGGCAGGCTGATTGGCTGAGCGCCCAGGTAGTCCTGGAAGAAGGCGTCATACACCGGATTACTGCGTAGGCGTAGGCCCGAAACGTTTAGGTTACCTTCGCCATCGACGGTGGGCTCATCAATGGTGTAGAAGTTGTAGCTGACCCCGCTGTCGAACCAGCCCAGATAGTAGGTGCCCATCTTCTCCTGATGAATTTCATTAAGCAGGTCGATGCCGCCATTTTCGCGTGCGTAGATAGCGTTAGTGTTCGAGGCGACCATGGCATCGCGCTCTGGTACGGTACCTGCGTAGAAGCTCGCAGCGGTGTAGGCCATATCGACCACGCCGTTGCGAACTGCGTCGGGCTGCTCGGAAAGGCCAATCACTTCAGGGCCGCCGCGTACGTTAATTTGCACCACACCTTCACCGCGTTCGTTCACCTTATCGACGAACTCTAAAAAGCTCTGGGTATAGATCAACGAGGGGGGAAATGCATGCACTGCGTTAATTTGATCAACGGCCAGCACTTGAGTGGAAGCCAGGGCAGTTAGCACGCCCAGGGTAAGGGTTACTTTTTTCATTAGTTTGTCTCCTGCACAAGATAATTTGCGTTATAGCGTTTTTGTTTCTAAACCGTTTTTATAAGCTGCTGTTTATTAACCCTTCTTATAAACGTCTGTTGCAAACGTGCGTGCTGTTGTTAGCAATATACTTCCAGGCCGTTTCTACCCCTTGCTGATAAGGGTACTCTCTGGCGGCTGAGCCGCTGTCCAAGGGAACTGTGCCGTGTACTGTGCTGAGAAATCAGTAATGGTGTCAGCATGCTGGCGGGTCATATCAATATCATCCCAACCGTTAAGCAGCTTGGTGCGCCAAACCGGGCTAATTGAAAAGCTGACTTCTACTTCGGCGACACGGACGACCTGCTTGTCTAAGTCAACGTGTATCGCCGCCGGTGCATCGCCAAGCGCTGATAACAAACGCTCGGCTTCATCCTCTTCCACCACCGCAGGCAGTAAGCCATTATTGACGGCGTTAGAAGCAAAAATATCGCCAAAGCTTGGCGCCACCACACAGCGAAAGCCGTAATCGACCAGTGCATAGACTGCCGCTTCCCGCGATGACCCCGCGCCAAAGTTGCGGCGACTGACCATCACTTCAGCGTCGGCAGCATTAGGGCGATGAAGAATAAACTCTTTGTCCGGTGTGCCCTGCTCGTCGTGGCGAACGTCATAAAGTAAAAACTGACCGTAGCCAACGCTGCGCGGCTCTTTCATAAAGCGCGCGGGAATCAACTGATCGGTATCCACGTTAGCCGCGGCAAGGGCAACGCCAAGAGTGTCCAGTACGGTAATAGGTTGCATTAGTGCGCTCCTGAAGCCTGAACGGATGAATCAGCGCCCGCTGCTAACGTACGCACATCGGCTAGCCGCCCACTCACCGCCGCTGCGGCCACCATGGCGGGTGACATCAAATGAGTGCGCGCGCCAGGCCCTTGGCGGCCCTTGAAATTGCGATTGGTGGTCGAGGCGCAGCGTTCGCCGCTGGCCACTAAATCACCGTTCATACCCACGCACATGGAGCAACCGGAGTGGCGCCACTCAAGCCCGGCATCAATAAAGATACGGTCTAACCCTTCGGCTTCGGCCTGGGTTTTCACCAGGGTTGAGCCTGGCGAGACCACGCCGGGCACGCGGCTTTTGTGGCCTGCCAAGACAGCCGCAGCGGCCCGTAAATCTTCAATACGCGCGTTGGTACAAGAACCGATAAAGACCCGATCAATGTTGATATCGGTGAGTTTTTGGCCCGCCGTTAAGCCCATATAGGCCAAGCTCTCCCGAGCCTGGCGCGCTTTCGCGGGATCACTCAATTTCTCAGGGTCGGGCACAGCGCGATCAATCGGCAGCGCTTCTTCGGGCGAGACGCCCCAGGTCACCGTCGGCGCGATTTCGTCCGCATGCAGCGTCACTTCAAGATCAAAACGGGCGCCTGGCTCGCTGTAGAGCGTGGCCCAATAGGTGCAGGCTTGCTCGAAGGCTCCCCCTTTCGGACTCCAGGGGCGGTCACGCAAATAGTCAAAGGTGGTTTGGTCTGGAGCAATCATGCCGCAGCGGCCGCCGCCTTCAATGGAGAGATTACACAGCGTGAGACGCGCTTCCATGGAGAGCGAGCGGATCGCCTCGCCAGCGTACTCAATGGCATAACCCCGTGCGCCGTCGGCGCCTAGCCGCGAAATCCAGGTGAGCGCAATATCTTTGGCGGTGATGCCCTCGGCGAGTTGGCCCTCGACGCTAATCCGCATCACCTTGGGCTTGCTCTGCCACAAGGTTTGCGTGGCCAGCACGTGGGCCACTTCCGAGGCGCCAATGCCAAAGGCAATGCTGCCAAAAGCGCCATGGGTGGCGGTATGGCTATCGCCGCACACCATCACCATGCCGGGCTGAGTGAGTCCCTGCTCGGGGCCTAGCACATGAACAATGCCCTGACGCGGGTCATCGAGACCAAACAGCGTCACCCCATGCCGCTGGGTATTGTGGGAGAGCTGCTCAATCATCGAGCGCACTTTGGGGTCGGCAACACCTGCCAGGTCGCGAGTCAGCGTTGGTACGTAGTGGTCAGCAATACCAAAGGTTAAATCGGGCCGTGCAACGGGCAACTGGCGTTCAGCCAGCTTATTGAACGCGTGGAAGGAGCCTTCGTGGACAAAGTGGCGGTCAATCCACAGCAGGCTCTGACCGCTTTCACTGCGGTGAACCTCGTGGGCGCGCCAAACTTTGTCAAACAGCGTTGTTGGGGTACTCATGGTCGTCGCTCGTTGCCTCGGCCTTCGTTAGACTTATCGTTCTCACCCAATACAACTAGCGCAATTTCACAACACAGGTCAAATGTATTTTTTGTAATTTTAAATCTGTATTAAATCTAATACATTAAAAAATCAACCAATCACACTACTCAGCCTTCCCGTTGGTGGGCATTCCACCTACCTTGGGCTCCCAGTAGCGGGAGTTATCTTCGCCGTTGCGCTCCAGATCAATTTGGAAGCGATAACGATCTGGACGGTAAAGTGCATCCAGATGTTCTACCCCCCGGCCCTGCTCATCAAACACCACACGGGTGAGAGAAATCAGCGGGGAACCCACGGCAACATCCAGCGCTTCCGCCACTTCGTGGCTGGCCAGAGTGGCGGAAATCGATTGGGAGGCGTGATCAACTTTCACGCCACTTCGCTCCAACAGAACAAACAGCGGTGTATTGGCTAAATCCATCTCGTTGTAGTGCAGGGCAATCGATTCAGGCACATGGGTTACCAAATGGGAAAACGGCTTGTCGTCGACCATGCGGACACGAACCGAACGCTGCACCTTACCACTCGGCCCCATGCCTAACCGCTCGCGAATCATTTCCGGTGGCAGCACATAAGCAAACTCCAGCAGCCGCACCTGAGAAGCCTGGCTCATCTTGACCATATTGGGCATTAGGTTAGACACGCTGGCAGTCATCACCGTGGCGTCCAGCGGCTGCTCCAGCACCACCGTACCCACGCCTGCTTTACGCTCTACCAATCCTGTCGTTTGCAGCGCCTCCATCGCACGTCGAACGGTGACGCGTGACACGCCATGCTGCTCTGCCAGTTTATTTTCGCCTGGCAGTTTACTGCCCGCTGGCAGCCGCCCACTCAAAATAGCGTCTTTCAACAGCAGGTAGATGCGGTGTGACTTGGTGCCGCCCACCGCGGAGGGTTGTGCCTCACTCATCCACGCCTCTCTTTAGAAATGGTTAAAAAATTCAAATCTGGCTTGACGCAGGGATAATAATAGACATAAAAATGTATTATATATAATACATATTGACAGCTAATCAATAACACAGCTGCTGCCCTTTGAGAGCCATTATTACAGAACCAGTGCTCTTAAGTATCACTAACTGGGTGGCCTCATATTCGCCGCTGACGCTTACTTAAAACAGATGAGATCGCTATGACACGCCCACACCGCTCTTCAAACCAGGCTTCACAGCAAGTTTCACAACAGTCCGCCCAGCTTAGACAGCAACTGAAAGATAGCTCCATTGTGGTCGCCCCCGGTGTGTTTGATGCGTTAGGCGCATCCCTAGCTGAGCAAGCGGGCTTCGATACGGTCTACCTTTCCGGCGCCAGCCTGGCTTACACCCAATTGGGGCGGCCGGATATTGGCCTGCTCAGCATTACTGAAATTTGCACCGCCATGTCGCATATTCGCGAGCGCACCAATTTATCCGTGGTCGTGGATTGCGACACCGGCTTTGGTAACGCCATGAACGTGATGCGCAGCGTTAGACTGCTGGAGCGCGCAGGCGCTAACGCGATTCAGCTTGAAGACCAAACTTACCCCAAACGCTGCGGCCACCTGCGCGGTAAAACGCTGGTCTCCAAAAGCGAAATGGTCGGCAAATTGCATGCTGCATTGGATGCCCGGGCGAGCGATAGCACGCTGATTATTGGCCGCACAGATGCACTTGGCGTGGAAGGCACCGACAGTGCCATCGAACGTGCCCAGGCCTATTACGAAGCCGGCGTGGATATGCTGTTTATCGAAGGCATTCGTAGCGACGAAGACATCAGCAAGATCATGACCCAGTTCAAAGGCAAGGTGCCGATCATGGCCAATATGGTCGAAGGCGGCGACACGCCGCTGCAGAACGCTCAGGCGCTTGAAGACCTAGGCTTCTCGCTGGTGATTTTCCCCGGCGCACTGGTGCGGGCGATTACCCACATGGCCAGCCGTTTCTTTGCCACGCTTAAGCAGGATGGCACCACCGATGCCTTCCGCGACCAAATGCTCGATTTCAAACAGCTTAACGACTATTTAGGCACCCAGGCGATGCTGGAGCTCGGCGAGCAGTACGACAATCGCTAGTGCCTCTCATCAAACCGTGCCCAATATTTATAAGTGCGAATAAATAACTATTCAGGAGACGACGATGCAGACCACCGACAAAACGGCGAAAGAGATTTTTAACGACGTCATGGCCAACCCTCAGCGGGTACCCTTTGGCTTTGGCAACAAAGCGGTGCTGGTGAATGTCGACCCACAAAAGGCCTATACCCGTACCGATCTCTTCAAAACCGCCTATGAAACAGACCCCAAGCAGTTGGAGTACACCAACCAACTGGCCCGCGGTTTTCGGGAGAAAGGCTGGCCGGTGGTTTGGACCCACGTGGCGTTTCTAGACTCCGCCGAAGACGCCGGGGTTTGGGGTACTCGTACCGATACGCCTGATTCGTTGCAAAACATTAAGTATGGCTCTGAACGCGCTGAATTCGACGAGCGCTGCGAGATAGACCGCAGCCGTGATGTGATCTACACCAAGCGTATGCCCTCGGCGTTTTTTGAAACCCCGCTGCAATCGCTTTTAGTGTGGCATCAGGTCGATACGGTGATCATTACCGGCGGCTCAACCTCTGGCTGCATTCGCGCTACCGCCGTGGAGAGCCTGTCCCGGGGCTACCGCACCATCGTGCCCATGGAGTGCGTCGCGGATAAACACGAAAGCTATCACTACGCCAACCTGACCGACCTGCATCTCAAGTATGCCGACGTTCTGCCGGTTGCCAATGTACTCGAATGGCTAAATGGCAACACCTAAGGACTACCAAGTTTCAAAGGAGCCGGTTATGAAAGAGTCACTAGGCGTTTACGACTACTGGGCCTACGACCAACGCCCTAAAATCGAGTGGCCAGGAGGCGCCAAGGTGGCCTTCTGGGTCGCACCCAATATCGAGTATTACGAACTCGACCCACCGCTGAACCCCCAGCGTAACCCTTGGCCGCATCCGCACCCTTCGGTACCCGGCTACAGCATTCGCGATTACGGCAACCGGGTTGGCCACCAGCGCCAGATGACCCTGCTGGATAAGTACGGCATTCGTGGCTCGGTGTCACTTTCGGTCGCACTGTGCGAGCACCACCCCGAGATTATCCAGATGTGCAAAGAGCGCGACTGGGAGTTTTTCAGCCACGGCATTTACAACACCCGCTACACCTATGGGTTGAGCGAAGCCCAGGAGCGGGCAATGATCCGTGACAGCATGGAGACCATTTACCGCCATACTGGCCAGGCTTGTGCAGGTTATCTGGCGCCCGCGCTTTCCCATTCAGAGCGCACCCTGGATCTATTTGCCGAAGTGGGCGAAGAGTTATTCGGTGACAAAGGAGGGATTTACACCTGTGATCTCTTCCACGATGACCAGCCGACGCCGGTCAGCGTTCGCTCCGGCAAACGTTTTATCTCCATGCCTTACTCGCTGGAGATGAACGACACCATCGTCTACGCGGTGAATAAAGTAGAGCCGCGCCAGTACGCCACCATGCTCAAGCGCCACTTTGACCGCCTCTATGCCGAGGGCGCGGAGTCCGGCACAGTGATGTGCATTCCCACTCATAACTATCAGGTGAGCTGCCCGCATCGTATTAAGGCGTTCGAAGAGGCGCTGGAGTACATCACCGGCCACCCGGATGTGTGGGTCGCTACCGGCCGCGAGATTGCTGATTACTACTTGGCCAACTATTACGATGCCGCCCTCGACAGTATGGCGGCCCAGGCCACCACTGCAGGCAAACAGGGGTAACGCTATGGCGCTTCACGACGACTATCTCGACTACCCCTACCGCCGCCACGGCTACGACCATAAGCGCTATGCATGGTCGATGCTGAGCGAACGAGCGCCGGTCACCTGGCCCGAAGGCAAAACCCTGGCGGTGTGGGTCAATATTTCGCTGCAGTTCTACCCGCTGAACCAGCGCGGCAAGCCGTTTAAAGTACCTAACGGCATGACCATGCCCTACCCGGATCTACGCCACTTCTCGCTGCGGGATTACGGCAACCGGGTGGGCATCTATCGGGTACTCAAAGCACTGGCGGCACACAACATCACGCCTACCTTTGCGATGAATGCGCAGTTGGCTGAGCAGACGCCCTACTTAGTTCAGCGTTTGAAAGAGCACGGCGGTGAATTTATCGCCCACGGCTGGAACATGGATCACCTGCACTACGGCGGCCAGCCGATTGAAGAGGAAACCGAGCTGGTCAAGCGCTCTGTGGCCACCCTGCGCCGCGTCACCGGTCAACCTATTCGCGGCTGGCTAAGCCCCGCCAAGCACCAAAGCTTCAACACCCCTGACCTGCTGGCAGAAAACGGCATTGAGTACTGCGCCGACTGGGTGAACGACGATATGCCTTACTCTTGTGAAACCAAGACAGGCAGTTTGACCATGATGCCGCTGGCCACTGAGATCGAAGACCAGTTTGTGATGAGCCAGAACCTGCACTCGGAAGATTCCTGGGTGACCCAGGTGAAAGACGCTTTCGATTTTCTGTTGGAAGAGTCTCGCGAGCAGGGCGGTCGTTTATTCGCCTTAAACCTCCACCCTTGGCTGGTGGGCCAGCCCCATCGCATTGCCTGCCTGGAAGAAGTGCTGGCCCATATCAGCGGCCACCCAGACGTATGGCAAGCCCCAGCAGGCGAAATTCTTGATGCGTTTCAAAATGCAGCGGAGCAGGTGTAATGGCAATTATTCCCTATGCCCACGATAGCTTTGATGCCCACCTGCCGCTGTTGATTATTGGCGCAGGGGCCTGCGGATTGGTGGCGGCACTCGCCGCCCAAGAGTCAGGAGTAGAGCTGGCGATATTGGAGCGTGATGCACTGCCCCGCGGCAGCACGGCGATGTCGTCAGGCTTTATTCCTGCTGCCAATACGCGCTTTCAGCATAATTTGGGCGTCACTGACTCTGCTGAAGCCATGGCGGAAGATATTCAAAAGAAGAACGGTTTTGAAGCAGACCCAGCTATTGTCGAACTACTCGCTACTCAATCAGGCCACACCATCGAGTGGCTGGCGGATCAGCACGGCGTGCCCTTTGAACTGGTGGAGGGCTTTCTCTACCCCGGCCACCGCCACCTGCGCATGCATGCTACGCCACGGCGAACCGGTGAAGAGCTAATGGGGGCGCTGCTCAATGCCGCCGAAGCGGCAGGCATTGATATTTTGGCCCAGGCGCGAGTAGTGGATTTGCACGTTGATGACACTCAGCGAGTGCGGGGCGTAACCATTGAGCGCCCGGATGGCAGTCGCGAAAGCATTGGCTGCGACGCGCTGATTCTGGCCTGCAACGGCTACGGCGGTAATGTTGAACTGGTAGAGCGCTATCTGCCCACGCTCAAACACGCGCTCTACTACGGCCATGAGGGAAACCAGGGCGATGCACTGCTGTGGGGGCAGGCCATGGGCGCCAGTACAAAAGATCTGGGTGCATGCCAGGGCCACGGCTCGCTGGCAACACCCCACCAGATTTTGATTAGCTGGGCGCTGATGATGCAGGGCGGCATTCAGGTCAATCTAAACGGCAAGCGATTCTCAAACGAGCACGGCGGCTACTCCGAACAGGCAGCCAAAGTGCTGGCGCAGCCGGAGCAGGTAGCCTGGAATCTATTCGATGCGCGCATACAGGAATCTGCCCAGGCCTTTGAGGATTACCGTAACGCCCAAGAGAGCGGCGCGGTACGCAGCTTTGCCACCCTTGAAGAGATGGCAGCTGGATTGGGCCTGCCACTAACAGCGCTGCAGACCACCTTTGCGGCGATGCAGCAGCATGCCGAAGAGCAAACGCCCGATACGTTTGGCCGCCATTTTGAACCTGCTAATTTGCTCAAACCACCCTACTACGCCATTCGGGTCACCGGTGCGCTGTTTCACACCCAGGGCGGTTTAGAGGTCAACCCCACCGCGCGGGTACTCAATACCCATGGGCAAGCATTACCCAACCTGTTCGCCGCAGGCGGTGCCGCCCGCGGTGTTTCAGGTTCCAACGACAGCGGCTATCTTTCTGGCAACGGCCTGCTTAGCGCCGTGGTGCTGGGTGCCATAGCGGGTAAAAGTGCCGCGGAGTTGCTGCACTTAAAGTTAAGCTCAGCGGCACTCCCTTGAGCCACTACACCACTAAGTACAGGGCGCCACCCGTTGGCGCCCTGCCTGACAGGCGCGCCTTGAGCTGGGTAAAGGTCAGTTGCTAGCCAACTATTTTGAGGCTTTCGAAAATTTTTTGCTCGATTATAGCGATCAGCTCAGCATTGATGATGTTGATGGCGGGTTCAAGATCTTTTTCCAGCGGCAAAATAATTTGAAAGTCATAACGAATATCAAACGCAAGAGGGCGAACCACCACGCCCGCTCGCTTTGCATAACAGGCCGATACGGCGTTTAACACCGCAAGACCGGCACCGTTCACTACTAGTCGGATCGCCATCTCCCCCAGCGAGACTGTCCATATTTTTTTGGGCGAAACGGCATGTTTCCTCAGTCGCTGAGTAATCCGGTGACGGCTTTGCTCATTGGGCTCACCACAAATCAGCGTTTCATTGGCTAAATCTTCAATGTCGATAAGCGCTTTAGCTTCCAGCGGATGCCCTGGCGGAATAAGGCACATGCCAGGTAGAGAGTACTGAAAGCTCTGGTAGCGCGGATCAATTCGAGGATCGGTGGTAATGCCAAAATCGAAGCGCTGGGCCACCACTTCCTCCGCTATCTGGCTGGATCGGTAGGAGTAGAGACTAATTTCAAGGTCAGGGAACTTCTCGGCAAGCAGCGTAGCGGCATCTGGCACCAGACTTACCGCAAAAGCAGGCATGCTGACCACTCTTAACTGGCCTGCCACTCTCTCTTTCAGTCGTTCGGCAAACTGTCGCAAATGGTGTAAACCAATATAAACCCGCTCCACCTCGTCATAAAACAGCGTGCCACGCCGGGTCGGGAGCAGGCGATTATTGTGGCGTTCGAATAGATCAAACCCAAGCCGCGCCTCCAACTGTTTTATCAAACGGCTAATCGCCGGTTGTGAAATCAGCATCTTACTGGCGGCTTCCGTAGCGCTACTGGTTTTCATAATCCACATGAAGGCTTCTATCTGGCTGTCCGTAAATCCTCGATAAGCCATAACATTTTGTCATCCTTCGATAAGCAAAAATCAATATATCTGACTAAAAAAGCCAGCATACAGTTAAAGGTAGCTAAAAGACTTCGTCCCAACACTCAAAGCATAATATTTAGCTATAGCTTAAGTGCTATCGTTGCAATAAACCTAAAGGGATACCTATGATCGATGAAATTGCGGGTAACAACGCACAGTTCACTGCTTGGCGACAGGATATTCATCAGCACCCGGAACTAGGCTTTGAGGAGCAGCGTACCGCCAAGTTAGTGACGGATAAGCTCACAGAGTGGGGATTTGACGAGGTTCATACCGGCATCGCTAAAACCGGAGTCGTCGGCGTACTGCGCGGCAAAACGCTCGCCGCTCGTACCATCGGGCTGCGCGCCGATATGGATGCCCTCGCCATGACGGAAAACAATCAGTTCGCTCATGCGTCTCTTAACCAGGGAAAAATGCACGGCTGCGGCCACGACGGTCACACCACCATGCTGTTAGCCGCCGCATGGTATCTGGCTAAACATCGCGACTTTTCCGGCACCGTACACTTTATTTTCCAGCCCGCTGAAGAGGGCTTAGCCGGCGCTAAGGCAATGATGGATGATGGTTTGTTTGAGCGCTTCCCCTGTGATCGCGTTTACGGCATCCACAATATGCCGGGAATTCCTCAAGGCGAATTCTGGTTTCGCGAAGGCCCCCTGCTGGCCAGCTCAGACCGTTTCACCATTGACGTTCACGGCAAAGGCGGCCATGCGGCAATGCCGCAGCACGCCGTTGACCCGATGCTGATCGTGAGCGCGATTATCAGCGGCGCGCAGACTATCGTTAGCCGCAATACTGCCCCGCTCGATTCCGCCGTGCTGTCCTTTACCGACCTGCATGCTGGCTCGGGTACGTTCAACGTCATTCCCGATACTGCCAGCATGCGGGGCTGCATTCGCTCCTTTAACGACGCTGTACGTGAGCATGCAATTCAACGACTGGAACAACTGGTTGCCAGTACTGCCCATGCCTACGGCGCCACCGCAACGCTCACCATTCACCCCGGTAGCTACCCGGCCACGGTCAACGACCCGCAAGCCACCCAACTCGCCACCGATGTTGCCCGCGCAGTCGTTGGCGATGCAAAGGTCAACCCTGATTGCTTACCGATTTCTGGCAGCGAAGACTTCTCCTTCATGCTGCAAGCCGTTCCGGGTTGCTATGTGTTTCTGGGCAATGGTGTTGAAGGCGAAACCGGTGGCGTAAGTGTTCACAACCCCAGCTATGACTTTAACGACAACATTATCCCGGTGGGCGCTTCTTATTTTGTTCAGCTAATAAAGCGTGAACTCCCCTCTCGCTAAGCATTTCAAGAAAGCGCAGTTCAAGAAAGCACACTTCAAGAAACAGCACTTCCAGATATAAAGCGGAGAACAACATGGAAGCGAACAAACTCTCAACGTCCGGTGGCAACACCGGATTAATGCACCGGATTGCGCGAATAGCCGATGTCCTGCCCCACCCTTTTATTATGTTTTTTATACTTTTTGTCGCCACGCTAGGCCTGTCGGTTGTGATGAGCGTGTGGGTCGAGCCTGTGCGCCACCCTGCCACCGACGAGCTCGTTCAGGTTCGTTCGTTGCTTAGCTGGGATGGGCTAAGATTTATGGTGACCGGGGCAGTCACTAACTTCACTAGTTTCCGCCCGCTAGGGCTGGTACTGGTGATGGTATTAGCGCTGGGGCTGATCCAGAAAACTGGCCTCGCCGATGCCACCATCCGACGCATGTTGAGTAATGTGGCGCCGCGCTTTATTACCCCGGCGGTGGTCATCACTTCGATCATCGGCAATCTGGTTTCGGATGCGGCGGTTTTCCTGATTCCCCCTTTGGCCGCCATCATGTTTAAAACTGTTGGCCGGAACCCGATTGCCGGCATTATGGTGGCCTTTATCGCCGTTTTTGCCGGTTTTAGCGCCAATTTCTTTATTGCGGGCACGGATCTGCTGCTATCCGGCATCTCGACGGAAGTCGTTCAGAGCGTTCGTCCCGGCTACGAAGTCAGTGTGGTGTCCAACTGGTTCTTTATGTGTGCCTCGGTGCCGTTAATTACCCTGATTATCACCGTCATGAACGACAAGTATGTCGAGCCCATGCTGGCGCGCTTTCAGGATCAGAGTGATGATGAGAACAAAAGCCACGGCGTACAGTTAACCGACACAGAACGGCGTGCGCTGCGCTACACCGGTATAGCGGCACTGGCCTATATCGCGGTTATCCTGCTGCTGATTCTGCCAGCGGGTTCCGGCTTACGCAGCGCTGAAGGGGGTCTGTTACCTTCGCCCTTTATGAGTGGTTTGGTGCCCATCATCGTGCTGTTCTTTAGCCTGTGCGGCATTGTGTACGGCGTTTCGGTAGGTAAGATCAAACAATCCAGCGATGTGCCGCGCTTAATGGAAGCGGCGATGCGCGATATGTGTGGGTTTATTGTCATCGTCTTTATGGTGGCGCAGTTTATTGCCATCTTTAACTGGTCAAACTTGGCGATTGTCAGCGCAGTGAATGGCGCGGATCTACTGCTGCAAATTAATATGCCTACGGCGCTGGCTTTAGTGTGCTTTATTTTACTGGCCGCCGTCGTGAACCTATTTCTTTACAGTGGCTCTGCGCAGTGGGCGCTGATGGCGCCGATTTTTCTACCCATGCTGATGCTGCTGGGCCTTGAGCCAGAAGCCATCCAAGCAGCGTACAGGGTAGCCGACTCATCGACGAACGTGATTTCACCCATCAACCCCTATCTACCGTTAGTGCTGGCGGTCATTCACCTTTACAACAAGTCGTTTACTCTTGGCCATCTACTGACCATCGCCATGCCCTACTCCCTCGCCGTGTTAACCGGCTGGAGCAGCCTGTTCTTTATTTGGTACTGGCTGGGGTTACCGTTCGGACTTTGATCGGCCTTTATTGTCCCAGCATCGCCTCCGCCCACTCACGCACTTTTGGATAGGCGCGCTGCTCAAAAACCGCGAAGCCGTTCAGGCTGCGGGCTTTGAGCGGGGTAAACACCGGCATGGTTAAGCCACACAGAAAGTGCGCCACCCGCTGGGCATTGGGCGGCTGACCGAACTGTTCGCTGTGGCGCTCAATCAGCGGTGTGGCGTAGCGCTGAAAATCGGCCGTCGTTAGCGGTGGCTCGGGCGGCGCATCCGGTAGTTTTACCGGGTGGCCATAGCACACCGAGCAATGCCCGCAGCGTCCCTGCTCAGTATTGGATGGTGTATCAAAGGTGCTGTCACCAAAGGTACTATCACCAAAGTGCATGGCTAGCCGCCGAGTCAGACAGCTCCCCGACTCAAACAGCGCTAGCATTGCCTGTAGCCGCTCAATCTCGATTCGCTCCCGATTCAGGCAATCCTCAAACAGCTGTCTCGCCAGCGCCTCAAGGGTAAAGTTCGGCTGGCAGATCTCGTAGACATCGGTCATCCGCTTGCCTTCCAGGGTTAGCCAGCCCTTATCTTGAAAGTACTCAAGGGCGGTAATGACGCGAGCACGGGAAGCGTCAATCTGCTGCGCCTGCCCCGCCTGATGTAGGCGGTCAAAATCCACCGTTCCCCAGGTGCGGGCGATAGGAATATTATCGACTAAAAGTCGCACAAAGGCCGCCCGCTCGCCTTCAAAGCGGCTAACTAATTGGTCTGGCTCAAGATGATAGCGCAGCCGGTACTCGGCTAGAAATGCGAAGCGCGGAGCGATAATGCCGTGCATTTCCAACCGCACCAGCAGCGTTTTCAGCGGCAGCGGGCGGATATTGGTATCCCGGGAAAGCGTATTGAGCAATACCTCCCACTGGCGATCCGGCGTTTGGCCTGCCGCAGCGATCTCTTCCAGCAGGCGATAGATGCCAGCATATTCAGGGGTATCGCCGTAAACGAAGTTTTCCAGCACCCGCAAGCCATCCCGCCCGGCCAGGGTCAGGCAGGTAGAAGGCAGGCCGTCGCGTCCCGCCCGGCCAATCTCCTGGCTATAGTTCTCGATGGATTTAGGCAGGTCATAATGCACCACGTTGCGAATATCGCCCTTATCGATGCCCATGCCAAAGGCGATAGTGGCCACGATGCAGGGCGACTCGCCGCTCATAAATTGCCGCTGAATCTCATCCCGTCGCTGGGAATCTAGCCCTGCATGGTAGGCCTGGGCAGCGATCCCCTGGGCCGCCAGCGCCTTAGCGACTCGCTCGGCAGTTTGTTGCAGGGTGACGTAAATAATCGTCGGCGCTTCGCTACCCGGCTGCATCTGCGGTTTTAGCCAGTTGATCAGCTGCTGCTGGCGACCTTCCATGGCCGGAGATACCAGCAGTTCAAGATTGGAACGGTAAAAGCCGGTAGTAATCACGTTCTCCGGCGCAATGGCAAACTTCTCACCCATATCGGCTATCACCGCTGGGGTCGCCGTGGCGGTGAGCAGCAGCACCTGAGGTATAGCAAAATCGCGCTGGTAGTCCGGCAGTTTGAGGTAGTCAGGGCGGAAGTTATGCCCCCACTCAGAGAGGCAGTGGGCTTCATCGACCACTAAAAGCGATATTTGAACCTGGCGTAGAAAGTGACGAAAGCGCTCATTCTTGAGCCGCTCCACCGAGATCATAAGGATTTTCAGCTTGCCGCTTTTAGCGCGCTCCATCACCTCCCGGGTAGCGTCACGATCTTGGGTGGAATCAATGCTTGCCGCTGCCACGCCGTGGCGGGCCAGAAACGCCAGTTGATCCTGCATCAGCGCCAGCAGCGGCGATACCACCAGGGTTAAGTGCGGCAAATGCAGCGCCGGGAGTTGATAGCAAAGCGACTTCCCCGCGCCGGTGGCAAAAATCGCCGCCGTGGAGTGCCCTTCCAGCACTCTTGACACCACCGCCTGTTGGCCGCCGCGAAAGTCGTCAAAACCGAATACTTCTTTCAGCGTCTGCTGGGGTGATGAGGGGGGCATGAGCACTCCTTGATAACGAAATTCCGCCTTAAAACGCCTTCTCCAGCGCAAAGCGCGGCTGGGTGTGGCCCTCTTTCGTCACTGTTTCCGTAAACATCTCAAGCGGGCGCACCCAGAGGCCGTAGTCACCGTAAAGGGCACGATACACCACCAGCGGCTCTTCGTTTTCGCTGTGCTGGGCGGTGCCAAGCACTTCGTAGAGGCTGCCTTTATAGTGGCGATAAATACCGGGAACGGGGGCGGTCATTGGCTCTCCTCTTGAGTGGCGTTTGTGGCACTTGGCTGGTTGGCTTTTTTGGCAAGGCGTTCGAGCACTTTTGACGCGGCGACAAAACCAAAGGTGCCGGTTAAAAAAGTCGCAGCACCAAAACCGGAAGCGCAGTCCAAGCGCGTGGCATCACCACTGCCAGGCTTTTGCAGGCACACTTCACCGTCGGCGCCGGGATACACCAACTGCTCGTCGGAGTAGACGCACTCTACCGAGAAGCGCCGTTTGGGGTTGCGTGAAAAACCGTAATCCCGACGCAGCCGCGAGCGCACTTTGGATAGCAGAGGGTCGTGCTCGGTACGGGTGAGATCCGCGACCTGAACACGCGTGGGATCGGTTTGCCCACCAGCCGCACCGGTCACCGTGATGGGAATTTTGCGTCGCTTGCACCAGGCGATCAGGGCGGCCTTGGCAATCACGCTGTCGATGGCATCTACCACGTGATCGGCGTCATCGGGAATCCGCTCGGCCAGGTTGGTGGGTGTCACGAAGGCAGTATCCGCCACAATCTCAATTTCCGGGGCAATCAAGCGGCAGCGCTCGGCCAGCACATCAACCTTGGGCTGACCGATAGTACCATCTAGCGCGTGGAGCTGGCGGTTGACGTTGGAAACGCAGACGTCGTCCAGGTCGATCAACGTCAGCTTGCCAATGCCCGAGCGTGCCAGCGCCTCTACCGTCCAACTGCCTACCCCGCCGACACCCACCACCACCACGTGGGCATGACGAAATGCCTCGGCTGCACGCTGGCCATAAAGACGGCGAATGCCGCCAAAGCGAAAATCATAATCTGCAGAAGGAGGTTTCACGTTAGCCGTAGGCACAGGCGAGGCGGACGGCATGCTCGATGGAGTAGCTGAGGACATCACAAACTCACTCATAACGCTTGAAGGGCGGAAGGCGTGGTGTGGGGCGGCGTGCGCACGCTATCCATCGGTAAATGCCCCGCCCAGCCAAGCTGGTTAAACAGCGCGATCATGGTGTCATCCAAGGCACAGCTCAATTGTACACGCTTGTCTAACAGCGGATGGTCAAAGGCCAAATAGGTCGCGGCGAGCAGTAAGCGCGGAGCCTTCATCTGCTCGGCAAAAAAGCGGTTGTGGACACTTTTACCGTGCTTGGCATCGCCAATAATCGGGTAGCCACGCCGGGAAAGATGGCGGCGAATTTGATGGCGGCGACCGGTCATCGGCCGCGCCTCTACCAGGGAGTAGCGCGCCACCGGGTAGCGGTCGACCTGCACGGGCAGCTCGACGCTATCCAGGCGGCGAATATCGGTCATCGCGGGCATAGCGGGCATTTCCGCCTTGGGGCGCGTACCGTCTTCTTCCCTTAGCGGGTAATCCAAACGTTCATTTTCCGGTGCTTTACCGCGCACCACTGCCAGGTAGCGCTTTTCCACCTGGCGCTCGCTAAACGCATCGCTGAGCAGGCCAGCCACTGCCGACGAGAGAGCAAATACCATTACCCCAGAGGTCGGCCGATCCAGCCGGTGAACGGGGTAAACCCGCTTGCCAAGCTGGTCGCGTAAGCGTTGAAGCAGAAATTCGGTTTCACCACGCGCCAACGCCGAGCGATGCACCAAAAGCCCTGACGGCTTATGTACCGCGACGAGATACTCATCCTGATAGAGGATGTTGAGTGGCGTCATAACGCTCCCCGGTTAAAGCTAACAATCTAAACAGGGCGCCATTGTCGCGGCTTGGCCGTGAGATGTCATCCGCGCAATACGCTATTCACGCCAGCGCTTACTAAGAAGGCAGGTGATCAGCAGTTAATTGTTGGTGGAGTAGGAAAGAGCGGCAGTTGCCCAGGCGGGATATGCTCTTTTAGAAACGCTAAAAATGCCTGCGTCGCCGTCGGCAATGTTCGCTTGGCAAGGGTCTGGACTTCGATAAAGCGGGAGTCCATGCCCTGGTCACGAATAGGAATGGCGACCACACGCTGTTGATGGATGCGATAACGAACGGATATTTCGCCAGCAAGCGCTACCCCTCCGCCAAGCATGGCAAAATTGATTAAAGCCTCGGTGTAATCGCTGCTAAAAATTGATTCAAACGCCAGGTTTTGACGGCTACAGCAGATATCAAACAGCTGGCGCAGGGTCGTGTCTGGCGAGGGTAACGCCAGCGGATAGTGCTGAAGCTGCGCCAGCGAAATATGTTTTTTAACGGCAAGCTCATGGTGTGGAGAAACCAGCGCCATAATCGGCGCGGGCTGCCTAAGGGCAACGGTAATATCTGCTTCGGGTTTGAGGCTAAAGGTAATGCCGATATCCGCATCGCCTTCCCTCACATGCCGGGTCGCCTGGGCGGGTGGCCCCACCATTAGGTGGAAATGAATACCGCTGTAACGCTTGCGAAAAGCCGCAATTGCCGCGGGTAAAAAATCGACCGCAAACCCTTCTGAACTGGCGAGACGCACCTTGCCCCGCTGCAACCCCCGCAGCGCCAGGATTTCACTGCCAATTCGGTCTGCCTCAAGCTGCATATGGCGGGCGTGCACTGCCAGCAGTTCCCCAGCGGCGCTGGGCACCATGCCCCGCGCTCGGCGTTCAAACAATAGCGTATCCAGCTCGCTTTCCAGCCGGGCAATCTGACGGCTGATGGCGGAGGGCGCCACATTTAGCTTCCCAGAGGCTTCACTAATAGAGCCACAGCGAACCACCTCGAGAAAGTAACGTAACGCTGTTTCTTGTAATACGCGTGGATTCATAGTGGCTCCCCTCACCAAAACATTGCCAAAACGGCAATGATAAATTCTAAACATTGCACTGGTAGCATGGCTAATTAATAGCTTAGTTTTAATTCAAGGTGACGGCTCATCTAAAAAACAACAAGCCTCGCTGGTACGCCAAACGCTCATAACCTTCCCTTATTAAAAAACGAGGTATGGCATGCAAACATCGAGAACTCTTTATTGCGTTACGTCACTTGCTTTACTCAGCATCGCGACACCCGCATTAGCTGGCAAGGCCAACGATACTCTGGTCTATGCCTCTGACAGCGAACCTGAAAACGTTAGCCCCTACCATAACAACCTGCGTGAAGGGGTTATTCTCGCCCATTTGGCCTGGGACACGCTGATTTACCGCAACCCGCAAACCAACGAGTACGAGCCGCGCTTGGCCACCGAATGGGAATGGGCCGATGATAAAACCCTGGATCTTGTGCTGCGCGAAGGCGTGACCTTTCACAACGGCGAAGCCTTCAACGCTGACGATGTGGCATTCACCTTCAACTACGCGGTATCCCCCGAATCGCGAGTGGTGACACGCCAAAATGTTGACTGGATTGAAAGCGTTGAGAAGCTTGATGAGTACGAAGTGCGCATTCACCTCAAAGAGCCTTTCCCGGCAGCCCTTGAGTACCTTTCCGGCCCAATGCCAATTTACCCCGATGAGTATTTCCAGGAAGTGGGTATCGAGGGTTTTAGTCGTGAGCCCGTAGGTACCGGCCCTTACCGGATTACCAACGTCCGCCCCGGGGATGGGGTTAGCCTGACACGCTTTGATGACTACTTTGCCGACAGTCCTATTGGTCAGCCGGAGATCGCTAATATCGAGTTCAAGGCCATTGCCGATGCGGACTCACGTATGGCGCAATTAATGTCCGGTCAAGTCGATTGGATCTGGCGCGTGCCGTCGGATCAAGCTGAGTCGTTAAGCGGTATGTCTCAGCTTAGCGTGCTTGGCGGCGAAACCATGCGGGTGGGTTATATCGGGCTGGATGCCGCAACACGGGAAGATTCACCGCTAAATGACCTTCGCGTACGCCAAGCCATCAATCATGCGATGAACAGAGAAGGCCTGGCTAACGATTTGGTGCGTGGCGGCAGCCAGCCTCTGTATGCCCCCTGCTTTCCCACCCAGTTCGGCTGTGAAACGCAGAACGTCATCGAGTATGAGTACGACCCTGACAAAGCCCGCGAACTACTCGCCGAGGCCGGTTACGCCGATGGCTTCGACATTGACCTTCACGCCTACCGTGAACGTGACTACGCCGAAGCGATGATTGGCGACCTGCGTGCAGTGGGCATCAATGCCAACCTGCGCTTTATGACCTCCCCCGCGTTGCTGGAGCTTCAGCGCAACGGTCAAACCGATATGTCGTTCAAAGCCTGGGGCTCCTTCTCTATTAACGATGTCTCGGCTTTCGTCAGCGTTTATTTCACAGGCGGCATTGACGATCTCTGGCAGGACACCCAGGTGCAGGAGTGGCTGCAAGTCGCCGATACTTCGGTAGATCCTGATGTGCGCTTAGAGCACTACCAAAAAGCGTTCGCCCGCATTTCCGAGCAAGCGTACTGGGCACCGTTGTTTTCCTACTCCACCTACTACGCCCACACCGCTGATCTCGACTTCACTGCCTACCCTGATGAACTCCCCCGCTTCTACGAAGCGAGCTGGAAGTAACGGCGCCTGATCGACTTGACGGCAGCCGTGGCAATCTCGCCACGGCTCGCTTTCCGCAGCGAGGGAGTAATGCTTTATGTGGGCATTTGTTTTCAAACGCACGCTGATAGCCCTTAGCGTCGCGTTCACCATTTCGGTGCTCTGCTTTAGTCTGCTGCAGCTCTCAGGGGACTTGGCGCTTTCCATAGGCGGCCCCGAGGCCACCGCTGAACAGGTTGAGCAAATCCGCGTGGAGTACGGCCTGGATCGACCGGTGCTTGAGCAATTTACCACATGGCTATGGGGGGCAGTTCAGCTCGACTTTGGACGCTCTTACTACTACCAGAGCGAGGTCATGGATCTAGTCGTTGAACGACTACCGGTGACAATGACCCTGGGGATTTTCGCCTTGGCGATTGCCCTGGGCGTGTCTATTCCCCTCGGCGTGGTAGCTGCACTCAAGCGTGGCAGTTGGATAGACCGTATGGCCATGGCGATTGCGGTTACCGGCCAGGCAATGCCGAACTTCTGGTTTGGCTTAACGTTAATCATCGTATTTGCCGTCAACCTGCAATGGTTTCCGGCCGCGGGCAGCGATAGCTGGCAAGGCTTCATACTGCCCGCTATTGCGCTTGGCTATTACGCCACCCCCGCCATGATGCGGCTCACCCGTAGCGGCATGCTGGAAGTACTAGAAGCGGACTACATTCGCACCGCACGGGCCAAAGGGCTGCGCACCGGGTCGGTAATCTTCAAACATGCGTTACGCAATGCGGTGATTCCTGTGGTGGCGCTGGCCGCCGTGGAACTGGGTTTTATGCTCGGCGGCTCGGTGGTCATAGAGACTGTCTTTTCGCTACGCGGGCTGGGGCAACTGGCCTGGAACGCTATTTCCCGCAATGACTACCCAGTGGTTCAAGCCATTGTGTTGATCATTGCGCTGTTTTATATCGTGCTGACGCTACTTGCCGACATTCTCAACGCAGTACTCGACCCACGCCTACGCGCGCGCTAACGGAGAACACCATGGCACAAACCCTTTCCCCACCGGCGGCGGCCGCGCAACGCCCAGCGGATACTTGGTCTTCGCGGCTGGTTCGCAGCACGCTCAATAACCGCAACTTAACTATCGGGTTATTGATCATTACTTCACTCGGGAGTATTGCGCTTCTGGCGCCGTGGTTAGCTCCCCATGACCCCTATTTACAGGACACCGCCAATCGCATGGTGCCGCCGATTTGGCATGAAACCGGGAGCTGGACACACCCATTAGGCACCGACCGCCTCGGCCGCGACTACCTGAGCCGCCTAATTTATGGCTCCCGGATTTCACTCTTTATCGGGCTGGTGGTGGCGCTCATTTCAGGGCTAATTGGCACTACGCTAGGCGTGTTGGCAGGCTACTTTGGCGGTCGCGTCGATGCTGTGGTGAGCTACTTGCTCACCACCCGTCTTGCCATGCCTGTGGTGTTGGTAGCACTGGCCATGGCGTCGCTGATGGGTGGGTCGATGCTCTCGGTAACACTATTGCTAGGGCTGCTGCTGTGGGATCGTTTTGCCGTCGTTGCCCGCTCGGCTACTCAGCAATTGCGCGATGCTGAGTATGTGCAAGCCGCTCAGGCGCTAGGTTGCCCGTTACCTTACATTCTACTGCGTGAGGTGCTCCCCAATATTGCGGGCGCACTGATCGTGGTGGCTACTCTCGAAGTCGCCAACGCCATTTTGCTCGAAGCAACGCTGTCGTTTCTGGGCATGGGCGTACAGCCACCATCTCCCTCCTGGGGGCTGATGATCGCCGAAGGCAAAACCTATATGTTCTTTCAGCCCTGGGTGATTACGATCCCCGGCGGTGCGCTGTTTATGCTAGTGCTGGCGATTAACTTGCTGGGTGATGGACTGCGCGATCTCAGCGCACCGGGAGGCCGCAATGAGTAATCTATCAACCGCTGAGCATTCCGCGGCAACAAGCTCGCCTCTACTGACGGTTAAACAGCTGCGCGTCGACTTGCCCGTGGCAAAGGGCACCCTTCACGCGGTACGGGGTATCGACTTTCACGTTGAGCGTGGAGAAATGCTCTGTCTTGTAGGTGAATCAGGCTGTGGTAAATCCATGACCTCGCTGGCATTAATGGGCCTACTGCCGCGCAAGGCGCAGGTAAACGCCGACTGCCTCAACTTTGACGGCGTTGATCTCCTTACGGTGCCTGAACGCGGGCGCAGCAATCTTCGCGGTGCACGCATGGCGATGATTTTTCAAGAGCCCATGACCGCCCTCAACCCCGCCTACACCCTGGGCAATCAGCTCTGCGAAGCCCTGCGCCGCCACCAGCGGGTATCGCGTCAAGCGGCCCACGATCGCGCCCTCTATTTGCTTAAACGAGTCGGCATTAGCGCTGCAGAAGAGCGAATGCGCCAATATCCCCACCAGCTTTCGGGCGGGTTGCGCCAGCGGGTGATGATCGCCATGGCACTAATGTGTGAGCCCGATTTGATCATCGCCGATGAACCCACCACTGCATTAGATGTGACGATTCAGGCGCAAATCCTGCATCTGCTACGCGACTTACAGCAGGAGTTTGGCACGGCGATCATTTTCATCACCCACGACTTGGGTGTCGTTGCGCGTATCGCCGACCGGGTCGCCGTGATGTATGCCGGCGAAGTGATTGAAACCGCCTCTGCACAGGCCCTCTTTAAAGCCCCCAGCCATCCCTATACCCAAGGTTTGTTGCGCTGCATACCGACGCCCGGCAAGACACTGCCAGGCAGTCGTTTGCAGGCGATCCCAGGCATAGTGCCCAGCTTGGTAGGCAAAATCGAGGGCTGCGCCTTTTGCAATCGCTGCGATCAAGCGGATGAGCGGTGCCGAACCACGCCCCCCTTACAGGCAGTGGCAGGCGAGCACTTTTCACGCTGCCACTTTGCCCATCAGCTAGCCAGCCCAGCGCCACTAAACGATCAGGAGGTAACGTCATGACAAACACCACCTCTCCTGCAAACAGTATGGATCCTCTTGCCCTCGAACTCTGCGCGCTGTCTAAAACGTTCAAACTGGGCGGTGGCATGCTACATAAGCCTCAAACCCTAAAAGCAGTCAATGAGGTATCGCTACGCGTTCCGCGCGGCCAGGTGATGGGGCTGGTGGGCGAATCAGGCTGTGGCAAGAGCACCTTGGCCAAGATGCTGCTGGGGCTGACACCCCCTAGTTCAGGCGATGTGCTGATCAATGGCAAAGCGATTGTTAACGCTAACCAAAAGGCACTGGCCCGGCATATACAGCCGATATTCCAAGACCCTTATTCGTCGCTTAACCCACGCCAGCGGATTGCTCAGATCGTTGGTTTACCGCTACGTATTCACGCGCTAGGCACGCCCCGTGAACAGGCAGCGAAGGTCGATCAGATGCTTGACCTGGTCGGCCTACCCAAACGCGCCGCCCAGCAATACCCTGGGCAAATGTCAGGGGGGCAGCGCCAGCGGGTGGCGATTGCCAGAGCGCTAATTATGCGCCCTGATCTGGTGATTTGTGACGAACCCACTTCCGCGCTGGATGTATCGTTCCAGGCGCAGATCCTCAATCTACTGCTCGACCTTAAAGATGAGTTTGGCCTTACCTACCTGTTTATTAGCCACGACCTCGCCGTGGTCGAACATCTCGCGGACCGGCTCGCGGTCATGTATCTAGGCCAGATTGTCGAAGAGGGTACCCGTGAGCAAATCTTCACCTCACCACGCCACCCATATACCCAAGCGCTACTCGCTTCCGCGTTGACCCCGGAGCCAGGTCTAGGCGTGCCCGACATAGGCCTGGGGGCAGGCCAGCCCGACCCCACTCAGCCACCTTCAGGCTGCGCTTTTCACCCCCGCTGCCCAATCGCTCAACCGCAATGCTCAGAGCAGACACCCAAGCTGAGCGCTATTACGCATGCTTCCGGTCAAGCTTTTGGCAAGGGCAGCCAGGCGCGTGTCGCCTGCCACCTTGCCTAAACATATTTAATCAATATTTAACGTTAAAAGGAGTGCCTATGACGCGCCAACACGCCTTAGATCATGCCAAAGCTTACTTTGACAGCGGCGATTTTTATGACCAGCTTGCCCCGCGCATTGCCATCCGCAGCGAAAGCCAGGAATCGAATAGACAGGAAGAGCTTCACCGCTACCTTACTGAACAGATCATTCCGGATATTGAGCAGCTCGGTTTTAGCTGGGACATTGTTGATAACCCGGCTGAAGGGTTTGGGCCGTTTCTGCTTGCTGAACGCCTTGAGCCAGAAGCCTCGTTCAGCGTATTAACTTACGGTCATGGCGATGTCATCCGCGGCTATGACGACCAATGGGCTGAAGGGCTTTCGCCCTGGAAAATCACCCAGCAAGGGGATCGCTGGTACGGACGTGGCACGGCGGATAACAAAGGCCAGCACACCATCAATTTAGCCGCGCTGGGCTGCGTGCTGAAAGCAAGCAATGGGCGCCTGGGCTATAACGTTAAGCTGGTGCTGGAAATGGGCGAGGAGACGGGCTCCCCTGGCTTAAAAGAGATCTGCCACCGCTACCGTGACCGCCTCGCCGCCGATGTGTTTATTGGCTCAGATGGGCCGCGTTTGAATGCCGACGCTCCCACGCTGTTTTTAGGTTCACGGGGTTCCTTCAATTTCGACCTTAAACTCCAGGCCCGTGAAGGCGCTCACCACTCGGGCAACTGGGGTGGCGTATTAAAAAACCCTGCGGTGCGTCTGGCCAATGCACTCGCCACACTGGTGGATGCCAACGGCGTTATTCAAATCCAAGGCCTACGGCCTGATCCAATACCCGAAGCCGTGCGTAAAGCGCTCGCCGCATTGGAAGTCGGCGTCGGCGACAATGCCCCCACTATCGACACTGACTGGGGTGAGCCAGGACTATCGCCCGCTGAACGACTGTTTGGCTGGAACACCTTAGAAGTGCTCGCCATGAAGGCGGGCAACCCGGATGCCCCGGCCAATGCTATTCCGCCAACGGCCTATGCCCACTGCCAACTGCGTTATGTGGTGGGCAGCGACCAGGACAATTTTCTCGTCCATTTACGCCATCACCTGGATCAACACGGCTATCACGATATTGAGGTAAGCGCTGCGCGCATGTCGCAAATGGCGGCGACACGACTCGATCCTGAAGACCCCTGGGTGGGCTGGGCGTTGGCCTCTATGCAACGCTCCACCCATAAAACGCCGACGCTGCTACCCAACTTAGGCGGCTCGTTACCCAACGATGTGTTTGCCGAAACCCTGGGCTTACCCACGCTATGGGTTCCACACTCCTACCCCTCCTGCTCCCAGCACGCGCCTGACGAACACCTATTGGGGAGCATCGCTTCAGAGGCACTGATCTTAATGGCGGGGCTATTCTGGGATTTGAGTGACCAAGGATCAGACATCATGAGAGAGAAAGCCTTATGCAAGACGAACTAACCCAACAGGTTTGCGCGTGGCTGGAAGGCCAGCAGCAGGCGATGCAAGATTGCCTTGAGGCGCTGGTCAATATCGATTCCAACAGCTACGACAAAGCAGGCACGGATGCGGTTGCCGATCAGATTACTCAATGGCTTGAACAAGATGGCATCACCATCATACGCCACCAGCGCCCTGAGTCAGGCGATATTTTAGAAGCACAACTGGGAGGAACTGGCCAAGGCCATGTGCTCTTAATGGGCCATCGCGATACGGTTTTTCCTACCGGCACCGTGGCTAGCCGAGGTTATACCCAGCAAGACAACGTCGGCTTTGGCCCTGGCGTTGCCGATATGAAAAGCGGCCTGGTCATGAACTGCTTTGTACTGCGCGCATTAAGCCGCCTGCCCAACTGCCCATTGCCCGTTCGCGCCCTGTTTACCGCTGATGAGGAGATTGGCTCGCCAGATGGGCGGGCGTTCATCGAAGCCACCGCCCAGGGGGCACGTGCCGTCTTGAACGTCGAGCCAGGGCGGGTCAGCGGCAATGTGGTCACTGGTCGCAAAGGAGGTGCTGGTTTTTTGATCAACGTCACCGGCAAAGCCGCCCACTCCGGCGTGAGCCATGCCGATGGCGCCAGCGCCATCGAAACACTCGCCCGCAAGATCATCAAGCTGCATGCGTTGACCGATTACGAGGCAGGTATCACCACCAATGTGGGCACCATCACCGGTGGTGTATCACGCAATACCGTCGCGCCTTTCGCGTCGGCACAGTTGGACACTCGTTTTGTTACCACCGCCCAGCGTGATCAGCTGTATAAAGCCATTGAGGCGATTATCGCGGAATCCGACGTTCCCGACACTCTTGCGACCATAGAACAAACCTCTGAATTTTATCCTCTCGAAGCGCGTATGAGCAGCGCGCTGTTTGAGCTTTATCAGGTTCAGGCTAAGGCGATCGGGTTTGCTGTTGACGGCGAATTCACTGGCGGCTGTTCTGATGCGGGCTGGACGGCCAGCCTGGGCATTCCCACTCTGTGCGGTCTTGGCCCTGTCGGCGCAAAAATGCACACTGACGAAGAGTACTGTTTGCTGGACACACTGGTGCCGCGCACTCAGGCACTCGCTGCTACGTTATTGAATTTGCACGATGTATCCTTTGCTTCGGCACGTTAAATTGGCAATGTAACTGCTAGCCAACTACCTTGAGTAAGCAACGCTGCTACAGCGTTTCCATGGATTCGGAAGGAGATCAACATGCGCTATTCAACTATACGTTTCTCAACACCGCTTACCGCTATTGCCGCCTCGCTGCTGCTCGCCACCTCAGCGGCACAAGCCAATGAAACGCTTGATGTCGAGATGCATAAAGTCAGCACCGAGGGTAATGAAGAGTCAATCGGTACCGTATCCCTTGAGCATACGGATCATGGCTTACTGCTGACACCTTCGCTGACGGATCTTGAGCCCGGTGTTTACGGTTTTCACGTTCACCAGAATGCCAGCTGTGATCCCGCCGAGAATGACAGTGGCGAGATGACCGCAGCACTGTCGGCTGGCGGACACTATGACCCTGAAGAAACCGGCACTCACCAAGGCCCCTATGGAGAAGGTCATTTAGGCGATCTACCGGTGCTAACGGTTAATGAAGATGGCGAAGCCAATCTCCCCGTCTTGGCGCCGCGCTTGAGCATGGAAGATATGCCTGGCCGCAGCTTGATGATTCACGAAGGCGGCGACACCTACAAAGATGAACCCCACCTGGGCGGCGGCGGCACCCGAATGGCTTGCGGCGTCGTAGAGTCTTAAGCTTTACCGTTGTTGTTAATCGACAAAATGGGCAGCCTCTCGGCTGTCCTTTTTTTTGCTTACGGCCCACTAAAGTCTAGCTGTGATTTTATAGTGGTTATCTGTACATTCAGCTCTGCTAAAGAAGTGCCTGCTTGCATGCTCACCGACATGCTCGCCCATCCCCCTCACTGCTCTAGGTACCTTAGATGATCACCTTTATCGTATCGATCCTGCTGCTGATAGCGGGCTACTTTACCTATGGGAAATTCGTTGAGCGTGTGTTTGTCACTGACCGCAAGCGTCAAACGCCCGCTTTCAGCATGCGCGACAACATCGACTATGTGCCGATGAACACTACGCGCAATTCACTCATTCAGTTATTAAACATTGCCGGTGTCGGCCCTATTTTTGGCCCGATTCTCGGCGCTCTGTATGGGCCAGTGGCGTTTGTGTGGATTGTGATTGGCTGTATCTTTGCCGGTGCTGTTCACGATTACCTGACCGGCATGATCTCGATCCGCAACCACGGCGCTCACCTGCCGCAACTGGCCGGCAAGTTCCTGGGTAAAGCGATGAAGCATGTGGTCAATGGTTTCGCGATTCTGCTGCTGCTTTTAGTCGGTACGGTATTCGTCACCTCGCCTGCGGCGCTGCTGGCCAATATGACCTCGCTGTCGTTAACGCTGATCATCGTCGCTATCTTTATTTATTACTTGATTGCCACCCTGCTGCCGATTGATAAGGTCATTGGCCGTATCTACCCCTATTTTGGCGCCCTGCTGCTGTTCAGCGCGGCGGGTATCGGTATCGGCTTGATCATCACGGGCGCTCCGATTCCTGAGCTCTCGTTCCAGAACATGCACCCTGACGCCGCACCGATTTTCCCGCTGCTGTTTTTAACCATCTCCTGCGGCGCGCTTTCAGGTTTTCATGCCACCCAAACGCCGATTATTTCGCGCACCACCCAAAACGAAACCAATGGTCGCAAAATTTTCTACGGCATGATGATCACCGAAGGCATTATCGCGATGATCTGGGCGGCCGCCGCCATGAGCCTGTTCTATGGCGACCAGTCGCTTTCCGATGTGCTGGCGGCCGGTGGCCCTGCTGCGGTGGTCAGCGAAGTTTCTACCACCATGCTCGGCGCTATAGGCGGCACCCTGGCGGTACTCGGCGTTATTGTGCTGCCGATCACCTCGGGCGATACCGCTTTCCGCAGCGCGCGGATGATCATCGCCGACTACATTAAGATCGATCAAAAGCCGATTATGAAGCGCGTCATGGTCGCTCTACCGCTGTTTGTGGTGTCTTACGCGTTAACGCACATGGACTTCACACTGCTGTGGCGCTACTTCTCCTGGGCGAACCAAACCACCGCCGTGATCGCGCTGTGGGTAGGCACCATGTACCTGGTGCTGTCGCGTAAGCCTCACTGGATTACCTCGTTCCCAGCCACCTTTATGACCATGGCCACGTTTACCTACTTAGCCTACGCGCCGATCGGTTTTGGTCTACCGCTGCAGCTAAGCTATGTGGTGGCCGCGTTAGGCACACTCCTTTGCATTGCGCTGTTTATGAAGCGTGTCCGTCGCCTAAGCCGGGCAACTTTTGCTGTTGATGAGCCGGCGGTACCAAGCCAGTTTGTGGACAGCGGTGAGGCGATTGCCGCTAAATAGTTAGGCGCTCCATAACGTTACCGCCACACTTTCTTCACAGGACGCTCTTCACAAGACACTCTCCACACAAGAGTCACGCCACAAAAAAGGGCACACATCAGCCACATAACCGTGTTTGATGCGTGCCCTCGCTTTTTCTCCTATCTCTTTTATCCTACCTTTTCTCCCCTACTCCTCATGTTTATCGCTTCCATGCTGCTGCGGTATAGACGAATACAGGCAGGGACTACTCTAGCGGTATCGACCAGAAGTAGGTCTCGCCGGAACTATCGTCCACACCGTCGTTGTCGCTGACCAGCCAGGCGTTGCCATTATCGTTGACCGCCATTCCTTCAATCTTGTCCACCACAAAGCCGTTGTAGCTGGCTAGGTCGGGAATCAGGTCGCGCACTAGCTGTTTCTCGACCACCGGCAGTTCACCGCCCAGCGGGGTGGGTTGCAGGCCGTCGAGGGCAACGCGGGTCACTTGCTTAACCTTAGCCTCGGCGCCGATCTGGTTGTCGCGCTCGATCAGATACAGCCAATCGCCATGGGCAGTGATTTCGGAGAGGCCAATCCAACCCTGTTCCACGTTATCCAGCGGGTAATGAACAGCGGCCCACTCGCCACTGTCGATATCAAAACGCAGCAGCTTGACCATGCCCTCGGGGTCATCCTGCCAAGGGCGCTGCACCGCCAGCCACAGTTGATCATCAATGCGCGTGACGCCTTCTAATCCCCACTTCAATGCCTGTTGAGCGAGCGCCTCGGGCAGTGCAATTCCTTGGATAATCTCGCCGTCGGAACCCACATGATAAAGGGTGTTGGCAAGGCCTTTGTCGTTACCTTCGGAAGCGACCCAGAAGCCACCTTCACCATCGGTGGTAATGCCTTCCATATCCAGCCCTAGCGCAGGCTCACCGTTGCGGGTCACGTCCAGTGCTGCCGTAATCCGCGCCGGGGAGGCTGAGGGGTCGATGGTAAAGATGCGCGGCTGGGCGCTGTAGAAGCTGTCGTTGACCGCGTAGAGCATGTCATCAGCGGCGACCAAACCGGAAAGTGCGCCCCAGCCGATCAGTTCATCAGCGCCCGCCGAGGTCAGGGTGGGATAGACCGCTGGCGCATCCTGGTATTGATAAATCATGACATGGGCGCGGGGGCCGCCGTCTTCGCCCAGATCCCCTTCATTGGCGGTGGCTAACAGGCCACGGCTGGGAATCGCCACGGCGCCTTCGGGAGACAGGCCCGAGGGCAGTAGCTGGGTGAGCTGCGGTTCGGCCAGGTTGCTAACGTCATAAACGCCCACCAGCGAGCCGCGCTCGGAAAGCAGGAAGACATAGGGCGTACCTTCGAACACCGCAAACTCCATCCCCTCCGGCTCGCTGCCTTTGGCATCCGAACGCTTATCGGGGTAGTGACCCGCTTCAATCACCGCGCGCTCGAATGAAGTACCTGACTCGTATACCACCTCGCCACGCTTGTTGAAGATCGTCCAGCCGCGCGCGCCGCCATCCATATCGCCTTCGTTGGCAATAGCGAAGTGGTCGTTGTCGATCCACTGCAAAGCGTCCGGCTCACGCAGGCGCTCGGCTTGCTGCTCGTTGAAAATCAGCGCACCGTCATCGCTGGCGTCAATGCCGTCCAGGTCGACAGTCCCGGCACTGAAATCCGCCACCACCTTTCCGGCGTAGTCGAGCACCACCAGGTGGTTGTTCTCCTGCACGGTGACGACGGTCTCACCCAGGGTATTGATATCGACAAACTCCGGCTCGGGATCCTCGGGGGAGATCTCAGCGAGCCCGGTTACGTCGGCGTAGAGCAGGCTGTCACAGTTAACCAGCCCTTCCGCATTGATCTTCACCAGAGCCACGGAACCGCCGGGCATCTGCGGTACACGTCCATCGCCCGCCTCTTCGTCGCGTTCGTTCTCAATGGCGACAGCGACAAAGCGCCCATCGGGGGCCGCAGCGGAAGCTACACTATCGGGCTGTCCGTCCAGCGGGCAGGAGGCGAGTATCTCGCCACTGGCTAAATCGACCGTGCGCAGCTCACCGGAAGGCTCGCTGTAGGAAACCGATGTATTCACTCCGACATAGGCCATATTGCCGAGCACCGATACGGCCGTAGGCTCGCCGTCCATAACGATATTACCCAGCGGTTGCGGATTAGCCGGGTCACTGATATCGATGCGCCCGATCACGCCCAGCGGGCTATCGGTATACACCAGCGTCATGCCATCACCGGAGGCAGCAATGATTTCAGGCGCGGTCTCGCGTGTACGATCCTCGCCCTCAGCCATATTATCGGGAACCGCAAAGCTGGCGATGCGGTTGAAATGTTTATCTGCCGCGCCTGCCGCTTGCGTGGCGGCCAGCACAACAGCCAGCGCCAACAGGGTTGGTCTGCGTTTGAGTATCATGATGGAGTTAATCCCTTGCCTAAGCTTAAGAAACGACTGATTAAGTTATTAAACTTGCTATGTCCGATTAACCATCCAACATCATAACGATGTCAGGCTTATGACACTCACTGGCTAAGTTAGCGCCGTTGGCTATCGGCACACCTCAGCGCGAAATCCAGGTTGCCGCGAAGATGGGTAAGTAGTGAAGGAACGCATAGGGGAAAAGGGAAGCAGGAAAATCGATAGGTTAAAGGAGACCTTAGAACGAAAGCAGCCAGTCAATTAGCCCTGACTGGCTGCTTTTTAGCTAGTTTTGGTTGCTAGCTTACTTCTATACATACGCGACATACGCGCGATAGCGTTTTACTCGTCGCCTGCCATCTGCATTTGGCGTTGCATGTAATTCTGAATACCCACCTTGTCGATCAAACCAAGTTCCGTTTCGATGTGATCGATATGGTCTTCTTCGTCGGCGAGCAGATCGCGGAGCATGTCGCGGGTAACGTAATCTTTAACGCTTTCACAATAGGTGATGGCTTCGATGTAGTCGTTGCGGCCATCGTGCTCAATTTTTAGATCGCTTTCGAGCATTTCTTTGACGTTTTCGCCAATGTGCAGCTTGCCCAGGTCTTGCAGGTTGGGAATGCCTTCCAGGAATAGGATACGCTCGATGATCTTGTCAGCGTGCTGCATCTCTTCGATGGACTCATCGTATTCCCACTTGGCGAGTGCTTTTAGGCCCCAGTCTTTGTACATCTTGGCGTGCAAAAAGTACTGATTGATCGCAACCAGTTCGTTGCCGAGCGCCTTATTGAGATGCTCAATAACTTTCGTATCACCTTTCATGACGTCACCTTTTCTACTGTAATGCTGATGTTTAATCTAGTTTAGACAATACGATCAAGCAGTTACGTTTGGAGAAGAGTATAGGCGCAAATAGCTATACCCCCAGCGTTTCTGAGAGTATAGATAAGATGATTAAAAGTTCAAGCAAATCAGTTATTTGCTAAAGATAACCCTAACAATAGTGATTCGCGTCACACGGCGTAGGCAAGGCCCATATCGGCTTCTTGACGTGCTTCCTGAACGGCATCGCGGGTAATTGATTTAGCGTAGCACGCGCACTTACCGCACTGCGTTGCGCAGCCGGTTGCCTCGCGTACTTCTCGCCAGCTGCGCGCTCCATCGCTAACGTGCTGGCGAATCTGATGATCGGTTACTCCCTTGCACACGCAAACGTACATGGCGACACCTCATAAAAATCATGAGATGAATGTAAATGATTCGCATACATCTTATCAAGTAGAAATGACTGCTTTTTGCTATCCATTCGTCTTAATAAGCAAGAGCCGCAAAATAACGTACTGGCGTAAAAGCACTTTTTGCCCCATGCCAGCTGCAATTATTTTTTCGGCAAAACCACCGTTTGCGTGTTGGAAGCAATATCCGGCCAGCTACGCCGCTGTTTATCGAACAGCACCCATAAGTAGCCCAAACCAAATGCCAGTAGCGAGAGCCACGCCACCGCACAGCGAATCAGGCACTGCTTCAAGTTCAGCGAATAGCCATCTGCTGCCTGCACCCGCAGCCGCCACGCCTGCATACCCAAGGTCATACCTCCGCGTGACCAGGAAAAAACAAAAAACAGCGTGACAAAAAACACCAGCATGAGGCGCAGGCTCCAAATATCGCTGGCCGTCGTGCCAATCTCTTCGGGCTGCTGACCAAGCACATAACGGAAAAACAGCATATGCACGACGGTCACCGCAATCCAAATCGCGGTGACCAAAAAGCCGTCATACAGCATGGCGCCCAGTCGTCGGCCAAGGCCGGCTGGCCATACGCTGTCCAACTGAGTAAAGCGTCGTGTTTGCATAGTTCTCTTCGTGGTTGCTGGCTGTTTCTGGACGATACGAGGCTGTGATGGCTAACTATTGCGGCCATTAACCATTGCGACGTAGAAAATAGATCCCGACCCCGGCGCAGGCCAGAGTCGGCACCAGTACGGCCCAGACGGGTGAAAAGCCAAATATCGTCGAGGCGGGCGCCAGTAGATCCTGAACGTACTTAAAGCTCAGCCCAGTGACAACGCCATAAAACACCCGAGTACCAGCGGCCACGGTGCGCAGCGGGCCAAATACAAAGGAGGCGGCAATCAGCACCAGCGACCCCATGGTGAGCGGCATCAGCATCTTCTGCCAAAAATAGAGCAGTGCCTGATCATTCTGCAGGTTCTGCTCTTCAAGGAACTGGGCATAGGCCCAAAGCTCGCTGGGCGCCTGACTCTCAATATCGCGCAGCAGCCTCTCTAGCTGGGTGGGGGTGAAAGAGGTGTCCCAGCCCATGCTTGCCGTCTGCTCAGACTCAGTGTGATCGTCAAAAATACGCGTGGTGGCGACGTTTTCCAAACGCCAGGCATCGTTTTCCCAGTGTGCGCGCTGAGCGTAAGTGGCTTCGACCAGTTGGCGGTCATCAAAGCGATAGCGGGTTAAATCGAGCACGACGTTATCCGCGCGAATTGCCCCAAAACGGTAGACGCTGTCACCCTCTATCTGCCAGCCGCTGCGACTGGTCAACACAGCGCCTTCACCCTGGAGTTTTTCCAGCCGCCACGCCTCGGCATACTGCTCGGTGCGTGGGCTAACGTATTCGGCAACTAACAGCACCACGACCACGACCACCAGCACGGGTTTCATCACCCCCCATACAATGCGCGCCAGAGAACGCCCAGCGGCGCGCATAACGGTAAGCTCATTGCTGGAAGCCATGCTGCCTAAGCCAATCAGCGCGCCAATTAATACGGCTACCGGGGCGTACTGATAGAATCGCCAAGGCGTGCGCATTAGCAGGTAAAGCAGCGCATCGAAGGCGGTATAGCCCGCCTGCACATCGCCTAAATCATCGATATAAGCGATGGTAATATCCAACCCCAGCAGCACGAACTGAACGACGATAATGGCCGCCAGCACGTTGCGGGCGATATAACGATCAAGACGGTCAAGCACCATTATCGCATCCCCTTGCGTTGCGAGCGCCATAGCAATAATAGGCCCAGCCCTAAAAACAGCCCATGGACTGGCCACACGCCCAGCGTGGTGGACCAAGTGCCACTGCCAATCGCATCGACAACCGCGAGCAGCAGACTAAGATAGGCGACGTATAAAAATACCGCGGGCAGCAGTTTGCCAAAGCGCCCCTGGCGGGGATTAACCCGGGAAAGCGGCTGCGCCATCAAGGCCAGCACAAACACCATAAGCGGGAGCCCTGCCCGCCACTGCCACTGGGCTTGGGCACGGGGGCTTGGATTACTCCATAGCGCAGGCGTAGTGGCGTACTCCAGTGAATCCAGTTCCTGCCGGTCGCGATTCAGCCCTAGTCGCAATGTATAACGCTCAAACGTTAGCCGCTCGGCGCTCTTATCGCCCGGCGTCACCCCGTAGCGCTCACCGTCATCCAACACCAGAAAACGGCTACCCGTTTCGAGGCGGGTTTCCTGATAGCCCGATGCCGCCCGGGTAACGTAGTCGTGAGTACCTTCGTCGCCTTGTTGGTTCTGCTCGTGCACCAGCACATCCTGCATTTCCGTTCCGTCGCTTGAGAAGCTGCCGATGTAAGCGGTACGGCCACCGCCGAACTCTTGAAAGCGCCCCGGCGCCAACACGGAAACATCCAGGCGACTGCGCTGTTCTTCCAGCGCGGTCTCGGTTTGCAGCGCCCCAAAAGGCGTTAGCCACAGGCTGCAGACACCGACCAGTACCGCCACCACGCTGGCAGGCAGCAACGTCACCTTCAATAGCCGCGTGGGGCTCATCCCACAGGCGACCATTACAGTGATTTCGCTGTTCATATAGAGCTGCCCGTAGGCGAGCAGGATGCCTAGAAAAAACGACAGCGGTAGAATCAGTTCCATAAAGCCAGGCAGGTGAAACATCATCAGACTGCCTAGCATGGTGACGGGAATATCGCCCTCCGCCGCGTCCGAAAAATAGCGGATAAAGCGGCTGCCCATAATCACCAGCAGTAGAATGCCAGCGACTGCCGACATGGTGAGTAATACTTCGCGAGTTAGATACCGAAATAAAATCAACGCGCTCTCCGGCTAGTCGTGCAGGATGCCATGCAATAAGCGTATGGCTTGGGTACACTAATCAAACTATTTTCAGTCCCTTTTCAAAATCAAAAGCAACGGGGCATTATCCCGAATCCCTCGATGCTTGTCTTGTTGGAGACGTCATGGAATTTTCCGTTCAGACCGCGAACCCAGCCAAAGCTGAAACACCCTGCCTTTTGGTGCCGGTTTATAAAGGGGGCGACTTCCTGCCCACCGTTGCCAAACTGGACGACGCCAGCGAGCGCCTGATTGGCCAATTGCTCGAACGCGGCGACTTTGACGCAGCACTGGGCAACGTGCAACTGGTACCCTTTGCGCCAGGCCTGGGGGCCGAACGCATTTTGCTGGTGGGCTTGGGAGAGCGCGAAAAATGCCAGGAAGCGGCCTTCATCAAGGCGCTGGATGCGGCCATGACCGCGCTAGTGAAACTGCCTATTGACGAAGCCAGCGTAGTATTTGGCGATGTTCCGTTGACTGACCGCGATGCGGCCTGGAAAGCACGCAAGGTAATGGAAGCTGCGGAGCGGGCTATCTATCGCTTTGATCAGTTCAAATCCTCGCCCACGCCAACCCCCAGCCTTGCCAAGCTGACGTTAATTATCACCGATGCCGACGCTGTCCCGCAGGCTAAGCAGGGTGCGCTAGTGGGCAACGCTATTGGCCAAGGCATCAACTACACCCGCACGCTGGGCAACCTGCCCGGTAACGTCTGTACGCCCAGCTATTTAGCCGAGCAGGCAGAGCAGTTGGGTCGCGACTCACAAGGCGCGCTCGAGGTCGATATTCTCGATGAAGAAGCGCTGGAAGCCCTGGGTGCAGGCTCGCTACTATCCGTAGGCCGCGGCAGCAAAGAGCCGACACGCCTGATCGTTATGAAGTACCAGGGCGCCGAAGAAAGCGAAGAAGCACCCCATGTATTGGTAGGCAAAGGCATTACTTTTGATACCGGCGGTATTTCGCTCAAGCCCGGCGAAAGCATGGACGAAATGAAGTTCGATATGTGCGGCGCCGCCAGCGTGTTCGGCACCGTCAAAGCGGTATTGGCGATTAAACCCAAGCTCAACCTGGTATTTATCGTTGCCGCCGCGGAAAACATGCCAGATGGCAATGCCACCAAGCCCGGTGACATCATCAAAACCCTCAAAGGTTTGACCGTCGAAGTGCTTAACACCGACGCGGAAGGCCGCCTGGTGCTGTGCGATGCACTCACCTACGCCGAGCGCTTTACTCCCGCCAGTGTAGTGGATATCGCCACTCTCACCGGCGCCGTAATTATTGGCCTGGGCCACCACGCCACCGGCCTGCTCTCCAACGACGATGACTTGGCACTGGATCTGCTGGATGCGGGCGAAGCCGCCTGGGATCGCGCCTGGCACTTGCCGCTGTGGGATGAGTATCAAGAGCAGCTTGAGTCCAACTTTGCCGACCTTGCCAATATTGGTGGCCGCCCCGCGGGCACGATTACCGCTGCGTGCTTCTTGTCACGCTTTGCCGATCACTTCCCCTGGGCGCACCTGGATATCGCCGGCACCGCATGGCACTCCGGCAAGCAAAAAGGCGCCACCGGCCGCCCCGTTGGGCTGTTAACCCAGTACCTGCTTGACCGTGAAGCAGACGCCCAAGTAGAAAATAGCGACGTCTAACAACACAATCGGGCAATCAACGGTTGCCTTTATTTGACGCAACCGTTACACCTAAACCCATTAGCGTGTGCCTTATCTCAAGGCACACGCTACGACCACTTTAACGCTTATATTACGACGCCTATATTTGCCCTTCAGGGCTTGGATCAAGTAGAGAGAACATGCCGTGCCCACTAACTTTGAGATTCTGCCATCCAACCAGCCGATAGCCGATGAGATCCGTGACAACATTCTCAAAAACCCCGGCTTTGGCAAACACTTTACCGATCACATGGCCCATGTGCGCTGGACGGTTGACGCCGACTGGCACGGCCACCAAGTGCGCCCTTACGGCCCGCTAACGCTGGATCCCGCCGCCTCTGTGCTGCATTACGGCCAGGAAATTTTTGAGGGCATCAAGGCCTATCGCCATGCCGACGGCTCTATCTGGACGTTCCGCCCTGAGAAAAACGCCGAGCGCTTCCGCCGCAGTGCCCGCCGGTTAGCGCTGCCGGAACTTTCCGATGAAGACTTTATTGGCTCGCTAAAAGCGCTATTAGCGCAAGACCATGTCTGGGTACCGACACCCGCCAGCGCCTCTGACGAGTGCAGCCTCTACCTGCGTCCGTTTATGATCGCCTCAGAAGCCTTCTTGGGCGTACGCCCCGCCCATGAGGTGGACTACTACGTGATCGCCTCCCCCGCGGCGGCGTACTTTAAAGGCGGCATTGCCCCGGTATCAATCTGGCTCTCGTCTAACTACAAGCGCGCAGCCCCCGGCGGTACTGGCTTTGCCAAGTGTGGCGGTAACTACGCTGCTTCATTGGCTGCGCAGAAAGAGGCCGAAGCCCACCAGTGTGGTCAGGTCGCGTTCCTCGATGCCGCTGAAAACAAGTGGGTGGAAGAACTCGGCGGCATGAACCTGTTCTTCGTCTTCAAAGATGGCCGCTTGGTGACCCCGCGCCTGACCGACACGATTTTGGAAGGCGTGACCCGCAACTCGGTACTAACCCTGGCGAAAGATGAAGGCCTAACGCCGGAAGAGCGCCCGATTAGCATTGACGAATGGCGCGAAGGCGCGGCGTCTGGCGAGATCACCGAGATCTTTGCCTGCGGTACCGCCGCGGTTATCACCCCAGTAGGTGAACTGGTCAGCGAAAACGAGCGTATCAAGCTAGCTGCCGGTGGCAATAATGAGATTGCCATGCGCATTCGTACCAAGCTGCTCGACCTGCAGTATGGCCGCAGCGAAGATAAGTACGGCTGGCTAACCCAGCTGGTTTAAGCGGTTTTAAAACCAGCGCTTATCCTTTCAGCACCGCCGCATTCTTGCGGCGGTGCTGTTTGCAATCGACGTATCTGAAATCGTTTTACCTGGAACCGCTATGGCGCGCATTGATTTCTACATTCTGCCCGATACCACGCTAGAAGCGCGCTTGCAGTTTGCTTGCAAGCTCGCCGAGACCATCTGGCGCAAAGGCTACCGCCTGCATCTCCACTGTGAAGACAAAGCCCTCGCCGAGCAGGCCGATAACGCGCTATGGAATTTCCGTCCGGACGCCTATTTACCCCACGCCCTGGAAGATAGCGAAATGGCCGCCAGCGTACCGATTACGCTAGGCTGGCAGCGACTGCCGGTGCCTACAGAAGAGACCGCTCTACTGAACCTGCACCCCGATATCCCTGAAGGCGTAGAGCGCTACGCGCGGATCGCTGAGATTATTAATCAGCATCAACAAGTGCTAGTCGCCAAACGCGCCTGCTGGCAGCGTTATAAAGAGATGGGCCATGAGGTCGTGCCGCATAAGTTGGGTAATGGCTGAGATAGTTTGTAAACAAGTACGATCAAAATCAAAATTAGGTTGAGCAAGTAACCCATATGGCCATCAAGAAATCCGAACTTTACTCCTCCCTCTGGGCCTCCTGCGATGAGCTGCGCGGGGGAATGGACGCGTCCCAGTACAAGGACTACGTCCTGTTTATGCTGTTTATCAAATACATTTCAGATAAATACGCTGACTCGGACGACTTCGCCCCGCCGGTAGTCATCCCCAAGGCCGCCAGTTTCAAGGACATGATTCAGCTCAAGGGCAAGAGCGACATTGGCGACAAGATCAACACCCAGATCATCCAGCCGCTGATCGACAATAACGCCCGACTGGCGCGCAGCGACTTCCCGGATTTCAACGACCCCAACAAGCTGGGCGAAGGCCAGGCGATGATCGATCGCCTCACCAACCTGATTGGCATTTTCCAGAAACCAGAGTTGGATTTTGCCAAAAACCGCGCCGAGCACGATGATATTCTTGGCGATGCCTACGAATATCTGATGCGCCACTTCGCCAGTGAAAGCGGTAAGAGCAAGGGCCAGTTCTACACCCCCTCGGAGGTCAGCCGGGTCATTTCACAAGTGATCGGGATTTCCCCGAAGACTGCCGTGGCTGCCACTACTGCTTATGACCCAACGTGTGGGTCGGGCTCGCTGCTACTCAAAGTCGCCGCTGAAGCGGGTAAATATATCACCCTGGAAGGCCAGGAAAAGGACGTGACCACTGCGGGTCTCGCCCGCATGAACATGATCCTGCATAACTTCCCCAGCGCCAACATTCTGCAGGGCGATACGTTAGCCAACCCGAAATTCAAGAGTGACAACGGCCAAGGGCTGCGCACTTACGATTATGTGGTGGCCAATCCGCCCTTTTCCGACAAGGCCTGGAGTACCGGCTTAACCCCGGAGGATGATGAGTTTCAGCGCTTCAGTTGGGGCGTGCCGCCTGCCAAGCAGGGCGACTACGCCTACTTGCTGCACATCGTCCGCTCCATGAACAGCAACGGCAAAGGCGCGGTGATTTTGCCCCACGGCGTACTCTTCCGGGGCAACGCCGAAGCCGTCATCCGCAAGCAACTGGTGCGCTCCGGTATTCTCAAAGGCATCATCGGCTTGCCCGCTAACCTCTTCTACGGCACCGGCATCCCCGCTTGCATCCTGGTGTTGGATAAAGAGAACGCACAGGCAAGGAAAGGCATCTTTATGATCGATGCCTCAAAAGGCTTTATCAAAGACGGCAACAAAAACCGCCTGCGTGAGCAGGATATCCATCGCATGGTGGACTCCTTCCAAAAGCAAGTGGCTGTGTTGCGCTATGCCCGTATGGTGCCCTTTGACGAAATTGCCGATCCCAAAAACGATTTCAACCTCAACCTGCCCCGCTACATTGATACCAGCGAGCCAGAAGACCAGCACGACATCCACGCCCACTTGAACGGCGGCATTCCTTTACGGGATATCGACGGCGACACGCACGCCATTCCACCGGTGCCAGGCCTGGCTGCCTACTGGCAGGTATTTCCGCAGTTACGCCAAGCCCTGTTTCGGCCCAACCGCCGCTCAGGCTACGCCGCCCCAGCGGTAGATGCTGTAGCCATTAAACCCGCGATTCTTAAACACCAAGAGTTCGCCGCTTTCCGCCAGGAAGTGATTGGACTGTTCAACGACTGGCGCGAGCGTAACACGCCACACCTGAAAGCCTTCGGTGAAGACAGCCAACCCAAGGCACTGATCACCGAAGTCGGTGAAGATCTGCTCGACAGTTTCCGTCAGGCTCCACTGCTGGATCCTTACGACATCTACCAACACCTGATGGACTACTGGTACGAGACACTACAGGACGACGCCTACGAAATCGCCGCCGACGGCTGGGTGGCCAAAACACGCCGCATCAAGGAAGAAATCACCACCGGCAAGAAAAAAGGCCAACTAAAAGATAAAGGCTGGACGTGCGATCTACTGCCCAAGCCTTACATCGTCGCGCACTACTTCGCCGACCAACAGGCCGAGCTCGATGCGTTGCAAAGCGAGCTGGACAGCCTCGCCAGTCAGATCACCGAGCTGGAAGAAGAACACGGCGGCGAAGATGGTGCCTTTGCCGAGCTGGACAAAATCAACAAGGGCGAAGTCACCAAGCGCCTGAAAGAGATCAAAAAAGATCCCGACTACGCTGATGAGGCCACTGTCCTCAAACAGTGGAGCGACCTGGAAAAGCGCCAAAGCGAACTGAAAAAGCAAATCAAGGAGCAAGACGCCGAACTCGACCAGCTCGCCCACAACAAATACCCAGAGCTCACCGAAGCCGAGATCAAAACCCTGGTAGTCGACCACAAATGGCTTACCGCCCTGGAAGCTGCCGTACAGGGGGAACTGGAACGCGTCTCCCAAACTTTGACCTACCGCGTACGCGAGCTAACTGAGCGCTACGCTACGCCCCTGCCACAACTCACCCAACGAGTTGAAGAGCTATCATCCAAAGTGGATGAGCATCTGAAAAAGATGGGAGTCGAGTGGGCATGAACCGGGGAGCATTGGAAGTTCAGGAAGTGTCGCCGGGGTATGGTTTTTTGGCCGCAAAGCCAGCGGTGCCTGACGGGTACAAGCAAACTGAGGTGGGGATAATACCTGAAGATTGGGAAGCCCCTTTAGTAGGAGATGTTTGCGGCTGCATTGTCCCCGGCAGGAATAAGCCAAAGGTTTTCGATGGAATTATTCCATGGATCACAACACCCGACTTGGATGGCGGTAAACTCGTCACCACATCTAAAGCCGGACTCTCTATATCTCTCGCCGAGGCAAAATCCGTAGGTTCAAAAATAATTCCGCCTGGATCAATTCTTATGTCATGTGCAGGCGAGCTGGGCATTGTTGCAAAAACAGCAAGTGAAATTGTTGTAAACCAGCAATTACATGCCTTTCTACCGAAAGGGCGTATATATGCTGACTTTTTATTATATGCCCTTTCCCATCGAAAAGACCAAATTGCTGCGCTCGGCACCAAAACCGCTGTCCCATACTTGAACAAAAGTAGCTGCAACTCGATTCCTATTCCACTTGCGCCGCTTTGCGAGCAGCGCGCCATCGCCACCGCCCTAAGCGATGTAGATGCCCTATTAGAAGAACTGGATCGCCTGATCGCCAAAAAGCGCGCTATCAAACAAGCCTCTATGCAACAACTCCTTACCGGCCAAACCCGCCTACCGGGGTTTGAGGGGGAGTGGGAGACGAAGCGATTAGTGGAAATTGCGTCTCTTCAGCGTGGCTTCGATTTACCAACCTCGCGCCTAAAGCACGGCGATTACCCTGTTGTCTATTCCAACGGGATATGGGGATATCATTTGAAAGCGATGGTTAAAGGCCCTGGCGTTGTTACCGGGAGATCAGGCACCCTCGGTCGCATTCATTATATTGAGGAGGACTATTGGCCTCACAATACGACGTTATGGGTAACTAACTTTCACAACAATAACCCTAAATTTATTTCATATTTATACGAGAAAGTAGGGTTTGAGCGTTTTGCTTCCGGCTCTGGAGTTCCAACCTTAAATCGAAACGACGCACACGGCTACGAAGTAGCTATACCTCCGTCTAATGAAGAACAGGCTGCCATCGCCGATACCCTCTCAAATAACGATGCTGAACTCGAGGCCCTCGAACAACGCCGTACCAAGACTACCGCCCTCAAAAAAGCCATGATGCAGGAACTGCTGACTGGGAGAACTCGCCTGGTAAACTCCGCTGGTTAGAAACGTGAGGGAAAAGAAATTTATGCCCAAGCAGGAATCATGAAAATAGATCAGAACGAACTGCTAAGCACACTCACCCGCGGAGAAGACAGCCGCCACCAGTTCAAACGCGATGCCACCAACGTGGATGGCCTTGCCGCTGAACTGGCTGCCTTTGCCAACAGTGGCGGTGGCTGGTTGTTTCTGGGCGTTAATGATGACGGCTCGATTGTGGGGCTGGATGGCGCGGCAGTGCGGCGGCTGAACCAGCTACTTGGCAATGCCGCTTCTCAGCATGTGCGCCCGCCAGTGCATCCGTTGAGCGAGAATGTGCAGACGGATCAGGGCATTGTGATAGCGATCGAGGTACCTGATGGCTTAGCCAAACCATATCTCGATAATCAAGGCCGCATCTGGGTGAAACAAGGCTCTGATAAGCGCCATGTGACCTCCCGAGAAGAGCTGCAACGCATGTTCCAGCGCTCCGGGCTGGTCTACGCCGATGTGGTGCCAGTAGCGGGCACTTCCACCGATGATATCGACGAAAAGGCTTTTACCGCTTACTTCAATCGTCGCTATGGTGAGAGCAGTGAGTTCTCGGGCCTGACACGGGAGCAGTTGCTGCAGAACCTGGGGTTGGGCGATGGACAGGAGCTGAATCTGGCGGGGCTGATGCTGTTTGGTCGCAATCCCCAGCGCTGGCGCCCTGCCTTTGAAGTGAAGGCGGTGGCCTTCCCCGGCACCGTACTGCACGATACCCGCTACCTGGATAGCGAAGATATCAAGGGCACCCTACTGGAGCAGTTCCGGGGCGCTTTCGCCTTCATCAAGCGCAACCTTCACCATGTACAGCACGGGCGAAGCTTCAATACATTGGGCGAGCTGGAGGTTCCTGAAACGGCGCTGGAAGAGTTGCTGGTCAATGCATTGATCCATCGGGACTACTTCACCAGCGCTTCGATCCGCATCATGATCTTTGCCGACCGGGTGGAGATCGTCAGCCCTGGCCACTTGCCAGATAGCCTAAGCGCGGAGGATATTAGCCGGGGTAAGACCATCCGCCGCAACCCAACGCTCACCGAACATGCCAGCCATATTTTACCCTATCGCGGGATGGGCAGCGGTATCCCCCGCGCGCTGGAAGCCTGGCCACAAATTGACCTAGTGGACGACGCGGCGGGAAATCAGTTCAGCACGGTAATCTGGCGACCGGAAGCAGAGTGGCCCGGGGAAGTGACCGACCAAGTCACTCCACCAGTCACCCCACCAGTCACCCCACCAGTCGCTCCACCAGTGGGGAGGCTGCTGGGGCTGTTGGCAGAAGAGGGTGAACTTTCGAATGCTAGCCTCAGGGAACGCTTGAATCTCAAGGATCGCACCCATGTGCGTCAGCACTATATCGATCCGGCTCTGGAACAGGGATTAATTGAGTATACGATTCCAGATAAACCCAATAGCCGCCTGCAAAAATACCGCCTAACGGCTGCTGGCCAAGCATGGCTGCAACAACAGAACAACAAGGGATAATTCATGGCTGTAACTCCTCGCCCAGAACGTGAAACCCAGCACCGCGTAGTGGCGCTATTCACTCAGCCTGAGAAAGAAGGTGGACTGGGCTATCGGCATCTGGGCGACTGGAGCAAACGGGGGAACAACCGCGCTATAGAGCCTGCTCTGTTGCGCGCTAATCTGCAGACGCGAGGTTACTCGGACGCCCATATCGCCCAGGCCCTTCAAAAGCTGGAAACCGCCGCTGATGTCACCGGAGTGGGTCTCTACCAGGCCAATATGCGCATCTATAACCTGCTGCGCTATCCGGTAAAAGTGCTACTTTCACCGGGTAAGCCCCATGAAGATGTGCACTTGATCGACTGGGAGCACCCCGAAAATAACGATTTCGCGTTGGCCGAGGAAGTTACGCTCAAGGGCGGACTTGAACGACGGCCCGATATTGTGCTTTACCTTAACGGCTTGGCGGTGGCAGTCATTGAACTCAAGCGCAGCTCGGTAGAGGTGGCCGACGGGGTGCGCCAACTTCGAACCAACCAAGAGCCGCTGTTCAACGAGGCGTTTTTCAGCACTTCACAACTGCTGTTAGCGGGCAGCGATTCCCAAGGTCTGCGCTACGGCACCACCGGCACCCCGGAGCAGTTCTTTGTGCAGTGGAAGGACGAAGACCGCCCAGAGGAGATCAGCCCAGGCACACTGCTGGATCGGCCACTGGCGCAGCTCTGCTGCAAGGAGCGGTTGCTGGATGTAATGCGCAACTTCGTGATATTCGATGCAGGGCAGAAAAAGGTACCACGTCCGCACCAGTACTTCGGGATCAAGGCAGCGCAGGCCCGGGTAGCCAAGCACGAAGGCGGCGTGATCTGGCACACCCAGGGCAGCGGTAAGAGCATCCTAATGGTGCTGCTGGCCAAATGGCTACTTGAGCATGACCCAGAGGGGCGCATTCTGGTGGTGACCGACCGGGACGAGTTGGATCAGCAGATTGTCGGCGTCATGCGCAACGCTGGCGTGGTGGGCGAAGACGCGCCCTCCCCACGCATTAACTCCCGCGCCCAGTTTGTAGAGAAATTGAGCGCCAGCACGCCCCGCCTTCTGTGCGCCCTGGTGCATAAGTTTGACCCATCTGACTTTAAAGGCGAGCCACCGCAGGTTCAGGGGCGCTTTTATGTGTTCGTGGACGAGTGCCACCGCACCCAGGGTGGCCACCTGAACAAACAGATGAAGCGCTGGCTGGCGGATGCCATTTTTATCGGCTTTACCGGTACGCCCCTGCTGCGCAAAGACAAACAGACTACCCGCGAGGTGTTCGGCACTTACATTCACACCTATAAGTTTCCCGAGGCGGTAGCCGATAAAGTCGTTTTGGATTTGAAGTATGAAGCCCGGGATGTGCCCCAGCGACTAACTTCACAAGAAGCCGTGGATGCTTGGTTTGAGCACGCCACCAAGAACCTGAATAACTATCAAAAGGCGATCTTGCGCAACAAGTGGGCGACGTTGGAACACCTGATGAGTGCCAAGGAGCGTAAGGAACGCATCATCGCCAATATCATTGAGGATTTCAGCCGCAAGCCGCGCCTAAACAACCACCGAGGCACTGCCATGCTAGTGGCAGCCTCGATCTATGATGCCTGCCATTATTTTCGACTATTTCACAACACGTATTTTGGCAAATACTGCGGCATCATCACGTCCTTCGATCCCAACCACAACGCCATCTCTCGCGAATCGGAACACAGTGGTGAGCGCTATAAGTTTGATACCTACAAACAGTATGTCTTGAAAGATGGCCAGTCCACCCAGCAATACGAAAATGAATTGAAACGCCGCTTCAAGGAAGAACCGGCCAATTGCAAACTGTTGATCGTGGTGAGCAAACTACTCACCGGCTTTGACGCACCCACCTGCACCTATATCTACCTGGATAACGAACTGCGCGATCACAACCTGTTCCAAGCTATCTGCCGCACGAACCGCCTGGATGGCGACGACAAGGACTATGGCCATATTGTCGATTTCAAGCAGCTGTTCGGCGATGTGCAGAACGCCATCGCGGTCTATAGCTCGGACGAGCTGGATCTTGATGACGGAGGTACGGCTGAGAACAACATCGAGCTGAAAGATTGGCTGAAAGAAGGCCGTGAGACACTGGACACTGCCCGCGAGGCACTCCACTACCTCTGCGACCCGGTACCGCCCCCAAAAGAGATCGAACAGCACATCCACTATTTTTGTGGCGAGGCTTACAACCCCGAGGCGCTGGACAACACCGAGACGCTGCGGATTTCATTTTACAAGGCAGTCACCAGCTTTGTGCGCGCTTTTGCCAATATCACTCAGCACCTGGACGAAGCGGGCTATTCATGGAACGAGATCCAGCGACTGAACGACGAAATGGCGTTCTACAGCGAGGTGCGCGACGCAATTAAACGCCACTCTGGTGAAGAGCTGGATATCAAGCCCTTTGAAGCTGATATGCGCCACCTGATCAACACCTATATTCAGGCTGATCCTGCGAGCAACATGGGCGCGGTGGACAGCTACTCGCTGGTGGAGCTGATTGTAAACACCGGCATTCACGATGCCATCGCCCAGAAGCTCAACGCCAAAGGTAAGCTGTCGAACAATGCGGTGGCAGAAGGCATCATCAATAATGTGCGCAAAACCATTATCCGCGAACAACTGACCGACCCACGCTTTTACGAAGAAATGTCGACGCTGCTCAATGACTTGATTGAGGAGTGGCGTTCTGAGACGGCCTCCTACCAAGAGTTTCTGGCGCGGGCCGAAGAGCTGGCCAAGAAAATGAGTGCAGGTCAGGCGTCAAACGAGTTACCCAGCGTATTGAAAGACAAGCCTGACGCAGCGGTATTGTTCAGAAACTTACCCCATCTGGCGCCAGAAATTGCTGATGCCAAGGATGTGGCCGAGCAGCCGCCACAATATATGGATCCATGGGCTCAGATGGCGCTGCGGCTTGATGCCGCCATGCGTGAGCAAGTGCCCGCACACTGGAAGGGCGACGAGGTTAAGGAGCGTCAAGTGCTTAACGTGCTCTACCCGCTGCTTAACCGCAACAGTGACGCCACCGAAGCGGTTTTTGACCTGATCAAAAATATGAACGGCTACGCATGACCGAAACTATCGAACTCGGCGACATCCACATCGCCGTTACCCGCAAGGCGGTGCGCAATGTTCACCTGTCTGTTCATCCACCGGAGGGCCGGGTGACGTTAGTGGCACCAGCAAACACACGTCTTGAGGTAGCCCGCGCCTATGCGATTTCAAAACTGAGCTGGATTCGCAGTCAGCAGTCCAAGCTCCAGCAACAGGATCGGGAAACGCCCCGGCAATTCATTAAGCGAGAGAGTCATTATCTCTGGGGCCGCCGTTATTTGTTGAACGTCGAAGAGAAAGAGGCCCGCCCCAACATCAAGCTCGACCACAAGCGCATCACGCTAAGGGTGCGGCCTGATAGCAGCCCCGAAAAACGCGCTCAAGTCATGCATGAGTGGCACAAACGCCTGCTCCACGAGGCCGTACCGCCACTGATCCAGCGATGGGAATCGAAGTTGGAAGTCACCGTCAACCGTTACTATCTTCAGCGCATGAAGACCAAATGGGGTAGCTGCAACCACCGAGCAGGCAACATCCGACTGAACACCGAGCTGGTAAAAAAGCCCAGAGACCTACTGGAATACATCATCGTTCATGAAATGGCACACTTGATTGAGCCAACTCACAATGAGCACTTTATCGCTCTATTGGATCAACATTATCCGGGGTGGCGTGAGGCGCGGTCTGAGCTGAATGCTCTGCCGTTGAAGGCAGAATCCTGGTGAGACGCGGTTTTATCTCGTAAAAAAGCCTTGCCGCCGAGATCATCAATCAGCACCCACAAGTACTGGTCGCCAAACGCGCCTACTGGCAGCGCTATAAAGAGATGGGCCATAAGGTCGTGCCGCATAAATTGGGGTAAATGGCCGAGGAGACCCTACACCCTAAACACGTGACCCCGCACTTGGCGGGGCCGTCAACAGAGTTGGGCAATCGTTGTCAGTGCGTCCCAGGCGTCGCTGCCTTAGCCACCCTGTTGCTGCATCTGCTCCTGCATCTGTTGTTGCATTTGCTCCTGCCGTTGAGCCATGGCTTCGTCAAGTTGTTCGCGCTGTTCTTGAGTGAATACGCCTTCGATCTGAGACTGTAAGATGATGCTATCAGCGGTCATCTCGGCCGTTAGGTCGCCAAGACGCTCCGCGTCCGCACGAATGGCAGCTTCATCGTAATCGGGCTGAACCTGCTCGCCGAGTTGCTGTTGCAACTGCCGGGCTTCCTGCTCCTTGCCACTGATTTTATCTTGCATCTGGGTCAAGAGGTTGCTCATCTCTTCTTTCTGGCCTTCATCCAGATCGACCATTTCGTCAAGTTGATCAACTTGGTCATCGACACTGGGAGTGCTACCAGCCATTTGCTGGGCCATGGCGGGAACACTGAATGCCAGTGCTGCAACGGCTGGAAGGAAAAGCTTGGCTACGTGCATAAAAACTCCAATTGCGAACAAATTTGTACTTCCTGCCCGACGAATCCTGACGGGTCTTGTGATCCGACACTGCTGTTTTTAAAAAATTCGTCGTAACGGTAAATTGTTGATTACCATTAGCGGGCTCTGGCCGCGCCCTTTGCCCTCATGGAGACGTAAACGTGTTCACGCGCTACCCGCTTGTTACGATTGTCATCGCCCAGCTGTTCGGCACCTCGCTATGGTTTAGCGTTAATGGCGTTGGCTTGGCGCTTCAGGAGGCCGTCGGCCTCAGCGAAAGCGATTTGGGTCTGCTCACCATCGCCGTTCAGGCAGGGTTTATTACCGGCACGCTGCTGATCGCAACCACTGGTCTTGCCGACCGAATTCGTGCCAGCCACCTGTTTGCGATTTCTGCCGTTCTCGGCGCACTGATCAACGCCGCCTTTATCGGCGCGGCTGAGAGCGTGACGCTCGCCGCTGTTGCGCGCTTTGCGACCGGGCTTTCCCTGGCGGGGATTTATCCGCTAGGCATGAAGCTGGTGGTGAGCTGGACACCCAGCCACGCCGGCGCCGCGCTGGGTTGGCTGGTGGGCATGCTGACCCTGGGCATTGCCTCGCCGCACCTGCTGCGCGGTTTAACGCTGCATTTACCCTGGCAGTGGCCGCTGCTGCTGGCGTCACTGCTGGCGCTGGCCGCTGCGCTAATGATTTTCAAGCTGGGCGTTGGCCCCCACCTGCCAGCCACCGCCAAAAGCGGCCGCCCCTGGGCAGGCCTGGCCGCTTTCAAACAGCCCCGCTTTCGTGCCGCCGCACTGGGTTATTTCGGCCACTGCTGGGAGCTTTACGCCCTTTGGGCGCTGGTGCCGTTTCTGGTCGCCCGGGAGCTGGAGCGCTTGGGTGCTGCAAACAGCGCTCAACCGTGGCTAAGTTTTGCGGTGATCGCGTTGGGCTTACCGGGCTGCGTGCTGGCAGGCAAATGGAGCCGACAGATTGGCAGTGCCCGAGTGGCCTGCGTGGCATTGGCTACCTCCGGTGCGCTCTGTTTGGTTTATCCCCTGTTGGGCAGCGCCTCGCCCTGGCTGCTGCTGGTGCTTCTCGGCGTATGGGGCGTTAGCGTTATTGCCGACTCCGCGCAGTTCTCTGCGCTGGCCAGCGCCACGGCTCCACCCGAGCGGCTAGGAGCAGCGCTGGCGATGATGAATGCGATCGGCTTTGGGCTGACCATTCCTTCCATTGCACTGGTCACAGCGCTGTGGTCGAGCCAGTCGCTGGCTGTCATTTGGTGGCTATTGCCGGGCCCCATCCTCGGGCTAATCGCCATGCGCGGATTTTCTGCCCATAAACAGCTCTCATAAACACATCACATACGTACTGTGCACCCACAATAGAGCGTGAGTAGCCCCTGACGACCACTGCCCTTACGCGGTATACTCACGCCCATTAAATTATGCATTTATGCATTTGCGCATTTATGCGTTTATACATTTTTGCACATTTCTCGCCAGCCGTGAGCCAACTCTCCATGGAAAAGACCTACCAACCCGAACAGATCGAAACCCGCTGGTACGAGCGCTGGGAAGCCGACAACCGTTTCGCCCCCTCCGGCCAGGGCACGCCTTTTTCGATCATGATTCCACCGCCCAATGTGACCGGCAGCCTGCACATGGGCCACGCGTTCCAGGACACCATTATGGATACCCTGACGCGCTGGAAACGGATGCAGGGCAATAACACCCTGTGGCAGGTAGGCACCGACCACGCCGGTATCGCGACGCAGATGCTGGTGGAGCGCAAGATTGCGGCTGAAGAGGGCAAGACCCGACACGACCTTGGTCGCGATGCGTTTATCGACAAAGTGTGGGAGTGGAAACACGAGTCCGGCGGCCATATTACCCGCCAGCTGCGCCGCATGGGCGCTAGCGTCGACTGGTCTCGCGAACGCTTCACCATGGACGACGGCTTCTACAAGGCGGTACAAGAAGTGTTTGTGCGCCTGCACGAAGAGAAGTTGATCTATCGTGGCAAGCGCCTGGTCAACTGGGATCCGACACTGCACACCGCCATTTCTGACCTGGAAGTGGAGAACAAAGAGCAGCAGGGCAGCTTCTGGCATTTCCGCTACCCGCTGGCGGACGGCGTCAAAACCAACGATGGCAAGGATTACCTCGTAGTCGCCACCACCCGCCCGGAGACCCTGCTGGGCGATACCGGTGTGGCGGTGAATCCAGACGATGAGCGCTACGCCTCTCTGGTCGGCAAGTTCATTGAGCTACCGCTGGTCGGTCGCCGTATTCCGGTGGTTGCTGACGAGCACGCCGATATGGAGAAAGGTTCGGGCTGCGTCAAGATCACCCCCGCCCACGACTTCAACGACTACGAAGTCGGCAAGCGCCAGAACCACCTGCTGATAAACGTCTTCTCCAAAGACGCGGCGATCCTTGAACAGGCCGAGATCTTCGACCTGAAAGGACAGCCCCAGCCCGATGTAGACGCCACTCTGCCTGCCAAGTACGCAGGTCTCGACCGCTTTGAAGCGCGCAAGCAGATCGTTGCCGACATGGACGCCCTGGGCCTGCTAGAGCAAGTCGAAGCCGTTAACAACACCCTGCCTTATGGTGACCGTTCGGGCGATGTCATTGAGCCGCTGCTCACCGACCAGTGGTTTGTAGCCGTGGAGTCCCTCGCCAAGCCCGCCATCGAAGCGGTGGAAAATGGCGATATCCAGTTCGTGCCCAAGAACTACGAGAACATGTACTTCGCCTGGATGCGCGACCTGCAGGATTGGTGTATCTCCCGCCAGCTGTGGTGGGGCCACCGCATCCCGGCCTGGTACGACGAGGAAGGCAATGTCTACGTTGCTCGTAGCGAAGCCGAAGCTCGCGAGAAGCATGAGCTCGGCCCCGACGTAACCTTGACGCAAGATGAAGACGTACTCGATACCTGGTTCAGCTCGGGCCTGTGGACGTTCGGCACCCTCGGCTGGCCGGAACAAACCCCGGAGCTGGAGACCTTCCACCCTTCCAGCGTTCTAGTGACCGGCTTTGACATCATATTCTTCTGGGTTGCCCGGATGATCATGATGACCCTGAAGTTCACCAAGCAGGTACCGTTTAAGACGGTTTACGTACACGGTTTGGTGCGCGACGGCCAAGGGCAGAAGATGTCCAAATCCAAGGGCAACGTACTCGACCCCATCGACCTGATCGACGGCATCACGCTGGATGAACTGCTCGAAAAGCGCACCGGCAATATGATGCAGCCGAAACAGGCCAAGGCGATTGCCAAAGCGACCAAGGACGAGTTCAAAGACGGTATTGAAGCCCACGGCACCGATGCGCTGCGCTTTACGTTCCTCTCCCAAGCCACCACCGGGCGTGATATCAAGTTTGATATGAGCCGCCTGGACGGCTACCGCAACTTCTGCAACAAGCTGTGGAACGCCTCGCGCTACGTGCTGATGAACGCCGAAGGCGAAGATTGCGGCACTGGTGGTGAAGAGGTTGAGCTTTCACTGGCCGACCGCTGGATTATCTCGCAGCTGCAGAAAACCGAAGCCCAGGTCACCAAGGCGATGGACGAGTACCGTTTCGACCACGCCTCCCAGGCGCTGTATGAGTTCGTCTGGAACGAGTACTGCGACTGGTACCTGGAGCTTTCCAAGCCTGTTTTGTGGGATGAAAATGCCACGGCAGAAGCCAAGCGCGGTACCCGCCGCACGCTGGTACGCGTACTCGAAGCGATTCTGCGCCTTGCTCACCCGATGATGCCTTATATTACCGAAGAGATCTGGCAGCGCGTGTCGCCGCTGGCAGGCGTGTATATGGGTGACGATGCGTCGATCATGCTGCAAGCCTGGCCAGAAGCCGACGAAAGCAAAATCGACGACCAGGCCAGCCTGGATATCGAGTGGTTGAAAGGCGTCATCATCGCCGTGCGTAACATCCGCGCCGAAATGAACATCGCCCCCGGCAAACCGCTTGACGTGCTGCTCACCAAAGGCAAGCCCGAAGACGCCGAGCGCCTGGAGAGCAACCGTCGCTTCCTTTCCAAACTCGCCAAGCTCGAAAGCGTTACCTGGCTTGAAAACCCAGACGACGCCCCGCTCTCAGCCACGCAGTTGGTGGGCGACATGGAAGTGCTGGTACCGATGGCGGACCTGATCGACAAAGACGCCGAAATCGCCCGCTTAAGCAAAGAGATTGAGAAGCAGGACAAGCTGATCGGCGGCATCGAGAAGAAGCTTAGCAACGACGGCTTTATCGCCAAAGCCCCGGTAGCGGTGGTGGATAAAGAGCGCGGCAAGCTGGCCGAATTCCAAGCCACCAAGCAGTTGCTGGAAGAGCAGCGCGCTAAAATCTCAGCGCTGTAAGTCCTCCCCCGGCGCCAGGCAGCTCTGACTGCATGGCGCCGGCGCGCTTGCCCGCTGATCGGATAGCGCCTATAACGGGTAAATGGACTCCCCCAGCACAGACAGCGTTTCGCCCCGACACCCCCTGGCAGTCTTGCGTTTCCTTGGCTTGGTACTCTTGGGCAGTGTCGTCGGCGGAGTGGCGGCTCTTGTAGCCGTTGGCTTCGTCAATGCGGTGGTATGGCTCAACGACCTGCTGTTGATCTCCCCCCGAGGCCAGATGATGGCTGCAGACACCTCTCTGGTGATACTGGCTACCCTGCTGGTGCCAACCCTTGGGGGGCTGCTCGTTGGTCAACTGCACCGCGGCCTGCCTGGGGGCCGCCCCCATACCCCTGCCGACGCCATCGCAGCCGTCCAGACCCGCCGAGGTCGCCTACCCGCCCAGGCTGGTGCTCTCTCAGCGTTAAGCGGTTTGGTGTCGTTAGGCGCAGGCGCCTCGGTGGGTCAGTACGGCCCCCTGGTACATCTCGGCGCGACTCTCGGCTCCCTAATCACACGCTTGCTGCGCCTGGGGCGCTCAGAGGACAATATCACTATCGCTTGCGGGGTAGCCGCAGCCATCGCTGCGGCCTTTAATGCACCACTGGCGGGCATTGTCTTCGCCCACGAAGTCGTGCTACGCCACTATGCCCTGCGCGCCTTCGCGCCAGTGGCTTCCGCCGCCATCGTCGGCTATGTGCTGGCCACTCAGTTGCTTGCTCAGGGGACGCTGTTCCATATCACTGAGCCTGGCGTGCCTCAACCTTGGGAATTCGCCCTTTTCCTAGCCTTGGGTGGCCTAGGCGCCTTGGTGGCTGGAGGCTATATGCATGCCATTCTTGCCATGGGCCAGCTGGCCAAGCGGCTACCGCTGCCCACCAGCCTTCATCCCGCACTAGCCGGGGCTTTGCTCGGCCTAACGGCTCTTTGGGTACCCGATATTCTCGGCATGGGCCAAGAAACCCTGCGCTTCGCCACCTTGCCCGGGGCCTATAGCGGCGGCGAGCTGCTGATGGTACTGCTACTAAAGCTGGCCGCGACCGCTTTGTGCCTGGGGCTGGGCTTCGCTGGTGGTGTCTTCAGCCCAGCGCTGGTGATCGGCACCCTCTTCGGTGCCCTAGCGGGCACCCTGGTAGCGGAGCTGGGGGGCGGCCAGGAGACGTTTATCTTCTATGCGGTGTGCGGCATGGTCGCGGTCACCGCACCGGTTCTCGGCGCGCCTCTTACCACCCTGCTGATCGTCTTCGAACTTACCGGCAGTTATGCGTTGACCACCGCCGCCCTGGCCAGCGTCACGCTAGCCAATCCTCTGGCCGCCCAACTGTTCGGCCGCTCGCTATTCGATATTCAATTAGCCCGCCGTGGTTTGGATCTCTCCGCTGGCCGCAGCCGCGCCGTGCTCCAGGAGGCGCGGTTGACCGAGTTGATTAGTCATGATGCCGTCACCCTGGCCCCCGCGACCCCACTGAAAGCGGCCATCTCGCGCCTTAGTCAAGCGGGCCATGGCGAAGCTTATCTGGTGGACGACCGAGGCCGCTACCAAGGCTGCGTGACTCTGGCAGGCCTTGAGACCCTCCGCGAAGGCAGCGAGGCTACAACCCTGGCCGACTGTCCCGAAACGCCCCGCCCAGTGCTAGAGCCGCACGCCTCGCTTTGGGAGGCAATGCAGCAGCTACAAAAGGTCACCGGCGAGGCCATCGCCGTCGTGGATGACGAACGGCGCTTCTTGGGGGTGGCCTATGAGTCGAGCATTGCTCGAGCCTTCTTGCATCACAGCGACGCCCTACGACGGGAGGAACACGGTGCTGGCTAGACGATTGATCCCAGGACTTCTGGCCGGGCTGCTCGTCCTGGCAACCCCCATCAGGGCGGGAGTGCCCGACGCTGCCGACTCTCTGACGGTATTGAGCTGGGGCGGTGCCTACGAGCACGCCCAGCGCCTTGCCCTCTTCACACCCTTCACCGTGGCCCATGATGTACCGGTGGCAGTGGACAGCTATAACGGCGGCCTGACGGAACTGCGCCAGGCCGTGGCGGAGAACGATGTCCCCTGGGACGTACTCGATATGACCCGCAGCGAGGCCATGGCAGCCTGCGAAGAAGGGCTGCTGGAGCCGCTACCCCCCGAACTGGCGGCCCCCGCGCCGGACGGTACCCCGGCACCCCAGGATTTCTTCTCTGGTGCCCTAGGGCACTGTTTTATCAGCCATTCAATTTTTGCCACTGTCGTGGCCTATCGCCGTGATGCGTTCCCCGGAGAGCGCCCCACTCGCATCGCCGATCTCTTCGATCAACAGCGCTTCCCTGGCCCTCGGGCCTTGCAACGCACGCCGGCGGCTAATCTGGAGTGGGCGCTGCTCTCCTACCGGGTCCCCCGGGAAGAACTCTACCGCCTGCTCAGTACCCGCCGTGGCCTGGACCTGGCCTTCGCCCGGCTGCAAGGCATCGACAAACTCCACTGGTGGGAGGCCGGTGAAACCCCGGTGCGCCTGCTGGAGGAGGGCCAGGTGGTCATGGCTTCCGGCTACAATGGCCGCTTCTTCGCCGCCATGGTGGAGCGCGACCTGCCCATCGAGATCCTCTGGGACGGCCAGCTCCAGGAACATGAGACCTGGGCGATCCCCCGCGGTGCCCCGAACCCCGAGGCGGCCCAAACATTTATCCGCTTCGCCACCACCAGCGAGCGCCAAGTGGAGTTGGCCCGGCATATCCCCTATGGCCCAACGCGACGCTCTGCTGCTATGCAGGTTACCACCCACCGCGACAGTGGCCTGGACATGCGCCTGCATATTCCCACCCACCCCATCAACGCCCAGGGTGCGGTGACCAAGGACGAGACTTGGTATGCCCGTACCCAGGAACGCATTGAGGCCCTCTTTCGCGAGACCCTATTTCGTGAAGCCCTGACGACACAAGAATGAATGCGCAGTGCGGTTTCAAAAAATGGGCGGTTACAGTTAACGTGGCAATGCTGATAACCGTACTACGACATTGGGAACGAGGTGATCGCACTCCCCATGGCCCAGCGCTGGCATTACTGCATAGCGTTGCCAAGAAACCAAAGGCTGTACTGAGAGCATTGGGCTAACAGAAATGCTCTTTTAAATTAAATTCGATATTTTTGAATTTGAAGCTGTCATCTACTATTTCGGTTCACTCAGACTGAGTGTTATTGCGTATTACCCAACCGTTTAACCATTGGCTGCACCATAAGCGCGGAACCAACCCTCAGCGCTTCAAGCGGCCCCGTTGGAAGATATCCAGACGAGGTATAAAAACCAACTGCAGCTTCGTTGCTTGTTGTTACTGCGAGCTTTATACACTCACACCCTTTATTTACAGCCCAGGTACTAATTTCACCTAGAAGCGACTTGGCGATCCCCTTCCCTCGCAGCGCAGGTGAAACCCACATTTGGTAGATATGCGCCATTTTCGTATCGGGCTCATGTATTACCCCCCAGGCTAGGCCAACCGCTTGGCCCTCCAACTCAGCAATTAAGGGCAGAGCGTCCAGGCCTCGCCATTTCAGATCCAAGCGTGTCTGCCATTCAGTGTCTGAGAGCGTTACTTCCTGCTCGTAAGTTGAGCCAAAAGAGTCAGGCGCATCCTCAAGAGAGTTCAACCGCGCCAACTTATAAAGCTGCCAATCTTGCGGGGTTAATACTCTGCTCTTTACGTCACTCATGATCGAGATCTTCCTGCATGATGATGAGGGCCCCTGAGGTGCTAAATATCTTGTGCGTAACGCGCAAGCATCTCTTCCTGTGACTCGGGGGAGCCGCTACGACCTATTTGCTCGTGAATCATCTGCCCCATCGTCGGCAATACGGAACGCTCGCGACGGCTCTCATCTGCCCATAGTTTGGAGCGCATAAAGGCTTTAGCGCAGTGAAGGTAAGCCTCCTCAACCGTCACCTCAATAACCACTTTTGGTGCTCGCTTCTCTGATGCAAAAAGCTGCAGCTTTTCTTCATCCACCGAGACATGCGCCGCGCCATTTATGCGTAGCGTCTCATCGATCCCTGGGATTAAAAACAGCAATCCAGCCTGACCGCTCTCGACAATATTTTTAAGTGAATCCAATCGGTTATTACCTGGAGAATCTGGAATTACCAAAGTAAGGTCATCAACCACCTTGATAAAACCTGGCTCTCCTCCACGTGGCGACGCATCAAAGCCCGACGCGTTTCCAGTGGCGATGACCACAAAGGGAGAAAGCTCGATAAATCGCTGACAGTGCCGGTCAAGTCGCGATAGCTGCTTCTTCAGCGCTCTCTCCTTTGGCTCAGGATATAGCTGGTATAGCTCTTCGGTGGTGCGAATCATAATTCCCCCGATACAAAAACTGCCGTCTCAATAATAATGAACCAGGCACCCGCTATTGCTCGCGCGTAAATGGCGATGGCTGTTAACGGTAAGCAATCCCGACAACGCCAGCTCTAATCCCACAAAATCTACTTAACCACAACGCTAGCAGAAAATACTCCGAAGATAATTAACTTATTAGTTATGACTCATAATATCTATGCAGCGCTAGCGCATGACATATTGGTCCCCTTACCACTCACTTTAACCACATTTTCTTACGAAACGTGTAAGGTTGGTACAAGAACGGCCACTAAGTGGCATCGCTGATTCAGCAACGACACGGACTGCTCTATGCCGACACCAACCGAAGCGCGTTTACAGGCTCTGGCAAGCGAATTAAAGCGGGCCGGGATTGCATACCATGAGCTTACGCCGATGGCGGATACCGGGCTGGCCCATGATCATGTGTGGATCCATCGCAGCGTGGGCGATGACTGGGTGGCGCGACTGCCGAAGCAGAGTCAGATGAATCTGCCGCCTGAAGAGAACCTTGCCTATCAGACTGCCTGCTACCAGCGCTCTAGTCCTGGCGGACACACGCCAGCACTTTACGGCACTCTGCCGCCGAGCGAGGCACTGCCCCGGGGTGGGTTACTGGTTGAGGCTATCCGTGGCCGCTTGGCCAAGTTGCCGGAAGACCTGCCTGCCATCGCGGATGCTCTAGCCAGCTTGCATAGCCAACCGCTGCCCAGTGTCGCAGAGCAGGCACCACTGCTTGCCCCCGAAGACCCATGGCAAGCGATGATAGATGAAGTGCGTCAGCAGGCTAACTGGTTGAGCGACGCGCAACTTTCGAGCAAGGTCACCCAGCGCATTAAGCAGGAGCTGGACTTACTGCCACCTCACTTAAGCGATGCCGCGCCGACACTGATTAGCTTTGACACCCACCCTGGCAACTTCTTAATCCACGACGATGGCCGCGCGGTGTTGGTGGATTTAGAGAAGTGCCGCTACGGCCTGCCGGGTATCGACCTCGCCCACACCAGCCTCTACACCTCGACCACCTGGGACGTAAGCAGCCAAGCGGTGCTATCGCTAAGTGACGTGATTAGCTTTTATCGCCGCTGGCAAGCCACCATGGGTGAAACGCCGGACATCGACACCCTCATTGCCTGTCGCCGCGCTACCTGGCTCTGGTCGTTAACCTGGTGTGCCAAGTGGCGCGCCCAGCACTTAAACGCCGTAGATGCCCAGCAGCGCGGGGAAGACTGGTCCGCTGAACTCACGGATCCCGCCGTGATCGACCACGTGCGCGACCGCGTTGAGCACTACTTATCGTTAAACATTATTGATCACGTGCACAGCGAGCTACAGTGTTTGCAGGTTTCCCTATAACATCTAATTTTACTAATATTTCTTAGCTGTGCTTACGCTTCTAACAAAAGGGATATTCGATGCCTACTCGCCACCCTCTTCGCCTCGCTATTGTCACCACGATGCTTGCCTTCACGGTTCCGGCATCAGCCAACCCCGACCCTAGTGATTGGCAAAGTGTCGTGGCACAGGCCGAAGGCCAAACCGTTTACTGGAATGCCTGGGGCGGTGATACGCGCACCAATCGCTACATCGACTGGGTGGCGGAGCAAATGCAGGCACAGTACGGCGTCGATGTGGAACACGTAAAGCTGGACGATACCGGCAGCGCGGTAGCTCGGGTACTGGCAGAAAAGCAGGCGGGCAACCACACCGAGGGCAGTATCGACCTGATTTGGATCAACGGCGAGAACTTCGCTGCGATGCGCGAAAGCGACCTGCTGTTTGGCCCCTTCGCTGAGTCGCTGCCCCATTTTGCGCTCACCAATGCCGCCGATAACCCTGAGGTGGTGACCGACTTCACGTTACCTACAGAAGGCTATGAATCGCCCTGGGGTAAAGCGCAGATCACCTTTTTTTACGATAGCGCTCAAACCGAGACACCACCCCAGAATATGCAGGCACTACTCGCCTGGGCCAAAGCCAATCCCGGCCAGTTCAGCTATCCGCGTATTCCCGACTTCACCGGCAGCACCTTTTTAAAGCAGGCGCTGATCGAGCTCACCGATCAGGAGGAGGCGCTTTACCAGCCAGTTTCAGAAAGCGACTTTGAGGCTGTCACCAAACCTCTGTGGGCCTATTTAGATGCGCTGCACCCGCACCTGTGGCGCAGTGGTCGTACCTTTCCCGACTCCGGCCCCAACCTGCGCACGTTGATGAGCGACGGCGAGCTAAGTTTGGCTTTTTCGTTCTACCCCACCGATGCCGCCGTGGCAGTCATGGAGTATGAGCTGCCCGAAAGCGTGCGCAGCTACGTGCTGGAAGGCGGCACTTTGGGTAACGTTCACTTTGTGGCGATCCCCTATAACTCGCCGCATAAAGCCGGGGCCATGGTGCTCGCCAATTTCCTGCTTTCACCGGAAGCTCAGGCGCAAAAGCAGTCGCTAGCGATGTGGGGAGACCGCAGCGTACTGGATATCGATCAGCTAGACGCCGAGAATCAGGCGCTGTTCGAGCAGGGTGATCGCCATCCTTCCGAGCTACCGGCGGACGCGCTGTCCAACACCCTACCCGAACCACACCCCAGTTGGATGACCGCCCTGCAAAATGCCTGGCTTGAGCGTTACGGCGTTAACTAACGATGCTGCGACTGGCCCCAGCACTCATCATTGCCCTGCTAGTACTCCCCGTTGGGGCGGGTCTGATGATGGTGCTGCTGCCTGCGTTTGGCTACTTACCAACGCTAGGCGGCCATGGCGCTAGTTTAGCCCCCTGGCAAATGCTGTTCGACCAGCCGGGGCTAGGACGTTCAGTGATGGTTAGCTTTGCCAGCGGGTTAGTCAGCACAGCCGTAGCGCTGGTAATTGTGGTGCTGTTTTTGGCCGCCAGTCGGGGCACTTGGTTAGATCGCGGCATACGACGGTTGGTATCACCGCTGCTCGCCATCCCTCACGCCGCTATCGCCTTTGGGTTTGCCTTTTTGATTGCCCCTTCGGGTTTGGTGGCGCGGCTGATATCGCCGTCGCTAACAGGATGGGAGCGCCCCCTGGACATGCTGATCATCAACGATCCCTGGGGATTCTCCCTAATGGCGGGGTTGGTACTAAAAGAAGTACCGTTTTTGCTGCTGATGAGCCTGGCGGCACTGCCGCAGTTAGCGCCGGAGAAGCGCTTGATGCTGGCAAGATCGCTAGGTTACTCGCCTACCATCGGCTGGTTAAAAACGGTGCTTCCCTCGCTCTACCCACTGATTCGCCTGCCGGTTTATGCAGTGATCGCCTATGCCACTTCGGTCGTCGATATGGCACTGATTCTTGGCCCGAAGCTGCCCCCCACGCTGAGCGTATCTATCTTGGGTTGGTTCAACGACCCGGATATCAGCCAGCGTTTTATGGCCTCGGCGGCGGCGGTACTGCAACTGGGCGTCACTGTCGCTGCACTGCTGTGTTGGTGGTTGTTAGAACAGCTGATCCGCAGCCTGACGCGGTACTGGCTGATCAATGGCAGCCGCCAGCGTGGCGAAATCATCCTGCGCCTCGTTGGCCGCTCGGCATTACTGTTTTCGAGTATCACAGCGCTGGCAGCCTTGGTTGGGTTGGGGCTATTTTCACTGGCCGGTTTTTGGCGCTTTCCAGAAGTGTTGCCACAGATGCTAACGCTGGATCACTGGCAACGCAGCGGCCCTATGCTGGCTACACCGCTCATTAATACGGCATTGATTGGACTTGTTTCTACCGCCTTGGCTACGGCGCTAGTGCTAGCAACGCTGGAAAATGAACACCGTCAGCACATTCAACCCAAGCGCGCGTTATGGTTACTCTATTTACCCCTATTAGTGCCGCAAATTGCGTTTCTATTTGGGCTAATCGTGGCCGCTGAAAGCCTGGGCATTCGCCCTCAACTTGGCTTGGTTATCGCTGGTCACCTGCTGTTTGTACTGCCCTATGTGTACCTCTCCTTGGCTGAGACCTATCGCCGCTTGGATCCGCGTTGGCTCAAAGTAGCGCGTTCACTGGGGGTGTCACGCAGTGCCGCTTTTTGGCGGGTTCGCCTGCCGCTGTTGCTCGCGCCGCTGTTAACAGCGTTTGCCGTAGGCTTGGCAGTGAGTATTGGCCAATACTTACCCACCCAGTTACTCGGTGCGGGCCGCGTGACCACCGTGACGACCGAGGCAGTCGCGCTTGCCTCTGGCAGTAATCGACGTTTAATCGGCGTCTGGGCATTAGTGCAGGCTGGGTTACCGTTGATTGGCTTTATGCTTGCGCTAGGGCTGCCCCGTTTATTGGGTACCCACCGCCGTGATTTAGCTACTTAAGAGGGACAATGTGACAGCTTCTTTTTGCGCGCCGCTACGCCTTGAGCAAGTTAGCATCGCCCTGGCAGGCCGTGAGTTACTGGCAGTGGATGCCACGATTAGCTCCGGTGAAGTACTCACGGTAATGGGGCCTTCGGGGTCGGGAAAATCCACTTTATTGGCGTATATTGCAGGCTTCCTTGATCGCGAATTCACCGCCAGCGGCGGCGTATGGCTGGGCGAGCGCAATTTGCTCAGCCTTCCCGCCGAACAGCGCAACATCGGGCTTCTGTTTCAGGATCCGCTGCTATTTCCGCACTTAAGCGTGGGCGGCAACTTGCGCTTCGGACTGCCTCGCCATCTAAAAGACAAGCGCCAGCAGGTTACTCAGGCACTTGAACAGGTTGGGCTAGCAGGCTTTGAGTCCCGCGACCCCGCCACCCTTTCCGGCGGCCAGCAATCACGCGTGGCGTTGATGCGCCTGCTGCTCTCCAAGCCGCGAGCGGTGCTGCTGGACGAGCCGTTTTCCAAGCTGGATACGGCGCTGCGCCAGGAGATGCGCACACTGGTGTTTAGCCAATTGCACACAGCAGGCCTACCTGCGCTCCTGGTCACCCACGACCACGAGGACGCCAATGCAGCAGGAGGGCCGGTTATTGAGCTCGGCTGACCAACCACCTCGGCTGAGCATCGTGATACCGGTGCTTAACGAGGCCACGGGAATTGAGGCGTCACTGACACCGCTACAAGCGCTGCGCGACCAGCGCATTGCGATACCCGTTGAGATCATTGTCGTGGATGGCGGGAGCAGTGATGCCAGCGCTCACATTGCCAAACCACTAGCAGATCGAGTGCTCAGCAGCCCAGCCGGACGAGCATTGCAAATGAACCTGGGCGCTCAGCATGCCACTGCGCCCGCACTGCTGTTCCTGCACGCGGATACTCACTTGCCCAAGAACGCCGTTGAGCAGATAACCCAAGCGCTTAACGGCCACGCCTGGGGGCGCTTTGATATTGAGCTTGCAGGCCGCAGCGGCTGGCTGCCCGTGGTGAGCTGGATGATGAACCAACGCTCACGGCTCACCGGCATCGCCACCGGCGACCAGGGCATGTTTATGCGTGCGAGCACTTTCAAAGCAGCCGGTGGTTTTCCCGAACAGCCACTGATGGAAGACATTGAACTGTCTAAACGACTCAAACGGGTGTCTCGGCCCGCCTGTTTGCAGGCGAAAGTGGTAAGCTCGGGCAGGCGCTGGGATGAGGTCGGCGCTTGGAAAACGATCCGCCTGATGTGGCGGCTGCGCTACCGCTACTGGCGCGGCGTTAGCGCAACCCAACTCGCCAAGGAGTATCGCGATGCCCGCTGAAACGCCCCACCTGCACCTGCTAGCCAAAGCGCCGCTGGCGGGGCAAGCTAAAACGCGCCTGTCGCCCCTACTCGGTTTGGAAGGTGCGGCCAACGCCCACGCGGAGCTGGTACGCCACTGCGTCGCAAATGCCTGCAAAGCGCTGCCTGCCGCCAATGTCACACTATGGACAGCGCTTGATCACGCCCACCCGCTGTTTATCGAGCTTCGCGAGGCATTTGGTGTGACGCTAAGCGCCCAGCCAGAGGGTGACTTAGGCGCAAGGGTTCGCCATGCCCTGAACAGTACTCCAGGGCCCGCTATGCTAATGGGCAGTGATTGCCCAAGCATCACCAGCGCGCTAATCACCACCTGCGCACAGCAGCTAGCCAGCTTTGAGGTGGTGATGTTGCCCGCCGAAGATGGCGGCTACGGCTTTGTGGGTACCCGGCAAGACTACCCTGCGTTGTTTGAAGATATCCCCTGGGGTACCCAAAGCGTGCTGACCACCACGCAGCAGCGTATTGAAGCATTAGGCCTCCAGGTCGCCTACCCCGCGACTATTTGGGACGTGGATCGCCCTGAAGACTGGCAGCGCTGGAAGGAGCTAGAGAATCTCTAATTAGCCGTTTCAGTGTAAGGAAACGGGCACTCTCCTCACTCAGTGACAACCGATACTTCCCTTATTAGCGCTGGAGTTTTTATTGTGACCCGACAACGTTTGATTATTGCAGCGCTACTGATCACAGCCATTGGCGTGTTTTTCATTAGCGGTGCCCATCAATGGTTCACCCTGGAAACCATCAAAGCATACCAAAGCGACTTCCAAACGGCATTTACTCAAAATCCTTGGCAGGTAGCGGGGATCTTTTTTGCTGTTTATGTGGTGATAACGGCGCTCTCACTGCCGGGCGCCACGCTGATGACCTTACTTGGCGGTGCGCTATTTGGGCTCGGCTGGGGGCTACTGATTGTCTCCTTCGCTAGCACCATGGGGGCCACGCTGGCCTTTCTACTTTCACGGTTTCTTTTCCGTGGCCCTATCGAAAAGCGCTTTCCACGCCAGTTTGCCTCGGTGAATCGCGGCGTGGAGCGCGATGGCGCTCTTTATCTATTTACCCTGCGTTTAGTGCCGGTATTTCCGTTCTTTATGATCAACCTGGTCATGGGTCTAACGCGCATAAAAACCGTCACTTTTTATTGGGTAAGCCAGCTCGCGATGCTGCCCGGCACCGCCATCTATGTGAATGCGGGTGGGCAGTTGGGCGAGCTAGAGAGCCTTGGGGGTATTCTTTCACCGACGCTTATCGCCTCGTTTTTACTGCTGGCCATCTTCCCCTGGATAGCTCGACGCATTGTACAGCTGGTTCAGAAGCGCAAAGCTTATAAAGGTTTTACCCGGCCAGCGGGCTTTGACTACGACATTGTGGTGATCGGCGGCGGCTCAGCCGGGCTGGTTACCAGCTATATCGCCAGCGCCGTGAACGCCAAAGTGGCGTTGGTGGAAAAACACAAGATGGGCGGCGATTGCCTGAATACCGGCTGCGTTCCGTCTAAAGCGTTAATTCGTGCCGCCCGCGCCGCCCATGAGGTTCGCACCGCACACCGGTTCGGAGTGACTGCCAGCGAGCCGCAGGTCGACTTTGCCAAGGTGATGGGCCATGTGCATCAGTCGATTAGCGATATCGAACCCCACGACAGTATAGAGCGCTATAACGGCTTGGGCGTTGAGGTGTACCAAGAGCACGCCAGGCTGATCTCGCCCTGGGAAATACAGGTCGGCGATAAAATCCTCACCGCCCGGCATATCGTGCTGGCCACCGGCGCACGTCCCCGGGTGCCGTCGCTACCGGGTATTAAGAGCGCCCCCGTTTTAACTTCCGAGAACCTCTGGTCGCTTACTGAATTGCCCAAGCGTTTAGTGGTGCTGGGCGGCGGTGCCATTGGTTGTGAGCTAAGTCAGAGCTTCGCTCGCCTGGGTAGCCAGGTCACCCTGGTGGAAGGCGTTTCCCAACTGCTGGGCCGTGAAGATCCAGAGGTCGGTGAGCTAATCGAAAGCACCCTGGCGGGCGAAGGCGTGTCGGTGATGACCGATGCCAGGGCGTTGGAAGTTCTCAACGGAGAGACAGGCTATCAGCTAGTGGTGGAGCATGACGGCGACCGCAAAATACTACCGTTGGACTACCTGCTGGTGAGTGCCGGTCGCCAGGCCAATGTGGAAGGCTTAGGGCTCGAAGCGCTAGGCATCACGACCACCCAAGCGGGCCCCCTTGAACTTAACGAGCGTCTGCAAACCCGCCTACCCAATATCTGGGCCTGCGGTGATTTGGCAGGGCCTTATCAGCTTACCCACGCTGCTGCTCACCAGGCGTGGCATGCGGCCGTCAATGCGCTGTTCGGCGAGCTGAAAAGCTTTGCGGTGGATTACCGCTATATGCCCGCCGTCACCTATGTACAGCCGGAAGTGGCAAGGGTGGGATTAAACGAAAAAGAGGCTAACGCACAGAGCATTGCCTTTGAAGTTACCCGCTACGCCATGGGCGAAAGCGACCGCGCCATCGCCGAAGGTGCCACTCAAGGCTTTATCAAAGTGCTTACCGTGCCTGGCAGAGACAAGATTCTCGGTGCAACCATCGTGGCGGAAAACGCCGGTGAATGGCTGGGTGAATTTACCCTCGCCATGAAGCACGGTCTGGGCCTCAACAAACTACTGGGTACCATCCACCCCTACCCCACGCTGGGCGAGGCGGCAAAGGCCACTGCCGGGGTGTGGAAAAACGCCCACAAGCCCGAACGAGTGCTGGCACTATTGAAGCACTACTTCAATTGGCGACGCGGTGACAGTTCAGCTAAGAAAATTGACACCTAGCACATCGAATTGAAAGATAATTAGAAAAAATAAGTCGACCTAATCGTTACGCCCGTTAGCAGGCGGGTGCACTTTAGCGAATGTTTCAATAATTTCGCGCACTACTTTACGCTGGGCAGCGGGAAGCTCCCGGTAGAGTGCCAGCAATTGGCGCTCTTCACTGGTGGATGAAACGTCCCAACTTGCGGAAGGTTCGCTGACCGTATAAGCGGTGCTAACGCCGTAGCGCAAGTGGTGCGGGTCTACTAACAGCCAGCGAGCCAAAACCTGGAGCTTATCCTGACTGGGGATCGAATCACCACGCAGCCAGCGCCTAACGGCCTGAAACGTGATCGGCTTTCCCCAATAGCGCAGATTAAATTCCCGCTCAAGCACTGACGGCCGCGCTTCGTAACCCGCTGCTTCCAGTGCCGCTTTTAGACGCTCGGCGAACATGATTTTTTCATTCATGCCGCCAATGTGAAGCGATTGTTCAATAACAGTTGAATAACGGTTCACCTTTTGATTGAATCATTAATTCAATTTCGAGTTTTCGCTTAGCAGTATTAGGCGAGTTGCTATGCTAAGCGCTGAAATGCGGCGCTTGAGGAGTCATTCAGAATGAGTGGCACACTATCTCCATCGGTGCAAAATCTCGACGACCTGTGTCATAAGCTGGCGCTACTATGCCGCTCGGCAACCCCTCTCGAGCTTTTTGAACTGCTGACCAAAACGCTGCATGCGCTTACCCAGGGTCAACCAGTGGCACTTTATCGCCGCTTAAGCACAGGAAACCTTCGTTTGGCGTACTACTATCCGTTGGAAAGTACCCTCGCCTCTCACCACGCGCTGCTCGCTATTCATTGTTACGACGATCTAGCCGCCTCAGAGCTGCAACTGTATGAACTAAAGGGCGAGCATGAAGTGTGGGGGTATATTGGGCATCCACCTGCGGTTCACGCTGGGCCTGGCAAGTGGATCCAGCTACTCGTCGATCTTGCATCCCAACGCTTACGCTTGTTAAAAGCAGAGCGTATGGTCACTCGCCAATCAGGTTTAAAGTCTCGCCGCAGATTGCTGTCCAGAGATATTAAAAAACTGACTTCCATTGATGATATTTTGCAGCATCATGGCGCTAGCTGGTGCGATATTTTTCAGGCCGAAGGCATTGCGCTGGCTTATCAGGGCGATCTTCACTGCTTTGGCGAGTGTCCCTCGAAGCACCAGTTATTTCATCATTTACAGCAGTTGAATCAACACAATCCCCATGACGAAATCACCGAGCTGAATGGCAGCTGCCAAGGAGGTTTAGCGGCCCCGCTAAGCGTCGCCAATGCTTCCTTGGGTTGGTTACTACTATTTCGCCAACAGCCGCTACTCCCCGCTCTGGTTGCTGATACGATGCTTCAAGACGTCTTGAGTTATTGGATGCCGCAGGAAGCCTCCATGATGATTGAGCTGGCCGACGATTTAGCCGTGGCCATAACGGCCCAGGAGGTCGTTCATCTCAACCGCCAGTTAACCAAAACCAATCAACGCCTTGAGGGCTTGGCCCACACCGACCCCTTAACAAAATGCTGGAACCGCTACTATACAGAGCTGGTGATTGAGGATTTGATCAATTCGTCAGTCAGTTTTGCCATGTTGATGTTTGATATTGATGATTTTAAAAATATTAACGATACCTATGGGCATGCAACCGGCGATGATATCTTGCGTAATATGGCTCAGTTAGTGCAGGAAACGTTGAGACATGAGGATCACTTTGGGCGTTGGGGAGGTGAAGAGTTCGTCATTATATCCAAGGGGCTTGACCAAGACGCTAGTCTAAAGCTGGCTAACCGGCTCTGCCGCAACGTGGAGCAACACATCTTCGACATCGCTGGCCAATTAACAATCAGTATCGGCCTGACCCTCGCCCAGCCCGGCGACCGGCCTCGCCAGCTATTTGAGCGGGCGGATCAAGGCATGTATCTGGCTAAATTGGCGGGTAAAAACCAAGTCTTTGTCTGTTAATCCCCAACAGCACCTTGCTTCTTCTATAGGCGATGTCCATGCAGCAATTATTACTCATGGGTGCGGGCCATGCCCACGCCTTTGTACTCGAAGCCTTTGCCAAACAGCCTGAACCAAGCATCGCGATTACCGTGGTGAGTGATAGTCCTTTAGCAGCTTACTCCGGCAGCGTACCCGCATGGCTAGCGGGGGAGTGTACGCTGCGCAAGACACAGATCGACGTGGAAGCATTGTGCCAAAGAGCCAATGCTCGGCTAATTCTTTCCCCAGCGAACACGATCAACACCCAGGAGCGTTACGTAGTGCTGGCAAATGGCGAGCGCGTTAACTTTGACGTGGCCTCCGTCAACATCGGTTCGACCCTGACGTCTCCTCAGCAGCATGGGGAGAACCTCCCCAAGCTACTCGCCATGCGCCCATTGAGTAGTCTGCACCAGCGCTGGCAGGCACTGGAAAATGACATTAGCCACTTACCCAGCGGCGGTGCCCAACGGGTGGTGGGCGTTGGCGGTGGCGCTGCGGGCTGTGAAACACTAATGAGCGTGCTGGCCCAGTTGCGCAAACAGCGTCCGGATATTGATTGGCAGGGGCATTTGCTCAGCGCCTCTAACGCACTCTTGCCCGATGCCGGGCGCGTGCCACGCTGGCTAATGCGACGCGCGCTGTCACAGGCAGGGATTACCGTTCACGTTGAACAACGCGGCGAAATGCTGATTGAAGGCGGAGTAACCACCCAGAACGGTAAACGCATCGATGCGGACATCGTCCTGTGGGCAACGGGGGCTGTCGGCCACCCTTGGCTGGCGGGGACTGATCTGCCGTTGGATCAACACGGCTTTATCCGCGTTGACCATTCACTGAAGGTTAGCGACCAGCCGAATATGTTTGCCGCTGGCGACTGTGCAGCGTTTACCCCAGCGCTGCCTAACGCAGGGGTTTATGCGGTGCGCATGGGGCCACACTTAGCGGATAACCTTCGCCGTGCCTGCTACGGCGAACCGTTGCTCCCCTGGCAGCCACCCAAACGGGTGTTGGCACTCATTGGCACTGGCGACGGCCGCGCGATTGCCAGCCGCGGTGGCTTTGGAGTTTCCGGCAAGTGGGTATGGCAATGGAAAAAGCGGATTGATGCGCGCTTTATCGCCCGCTTCAATCCGCCTTTTAAAGGCTAACTGGCTGAATCAGTTGCCTTCGCGCCAGCCGCCTAGCACCCGGCTATCCGGGCCAAAGAAGACCAATCGATCATGGTCAATCAAATACCGATAGGCGGTCTCCAGCATATCCGTGACCCGCTTGGCATCGCCCATTTGCGGGCACGCCATGCGGGTGGTGGCTAACGGGCTAAACTCAATGCGCTGGTTCTCACCGAGTGTTGCTTCGCCAGTAAAGCGATTACAGCCGTCGTAACCGCTAACTTTGCCCTCTTTTGAAATCTCGAAAAATGGCGTTTCCGGCATAGAGAGCCGCTCATCAGTCCCCACCAACAGTAGGTTCCAACGCTGCTCAACAATAGCGCCCTCAAGCGAGGCATCGTTGGCGCCCCGTTGTGGTGTAGAACTTGGCCCCGGCGAACTGCTACAAGCACTTAACAGTAGCGCAGCGGAAGCCAACAGTGGTAATAAGCGCCAACCTTTCATGGTGATCGTTCCTTTTGTCATTGTTACCAGCTACCGGTGTTTTCCATAGAAGCCCATGGCTCTTGTGGTGCCAGGGCATCGCCTTTTTGCAGCAGCTCCACAGAGATTCCGTCCGGTGATTTAACAAACGCCATATGGCCATCACGAGGTGGGCGGTTAATCGTCACGCCGTTGTCCTGAAGGTGTTGGCAGAGCGCATAAATGTCATCCACCCGATAGGCTAGGTGGCCGAAATTACGCCCACCGGTGTACTCTTCGGGATCCCAGTTATACGTCAGCTCAAGCTCCGGAGCCGTCAGCCGCTCTGAGCGTGGCTCATCTTCTGGTGCGGCCAGAAACACTAGCGTGAAGCGTCCTTTCTCGTTCTCTTTTCGGCGAACTTCTTTAAGACCCAGCAGATCGCAGTAAAAATGCAGCGAAGCATTCAGGTCACTGACACGCACCATGGTATGTAGATATTGCATATCGACTCCTGTTAAAAACGGCCTTGGTCATACTTTACAAAAACGTGACAACAGAAATAAATCGCTGCAACGCTGTATAATTAAATTATAACGTTTATCTTAGCTGGGTTTACCCGTCGGAGAAACCTGTGGATTCAGTCACTCAAGCCGCGCTTGGCGCAGCCATTGGCGGGGCCGTACTGGGCCGCCGCCTTGGCCGCAAGGCCATCCTTATCGGTGCCGTACTCGGCACCCTGCCCGATTTTGATGTAGCGCTGGATTATGGCGACGCCGTCGCCAATGTCACCGAGCATCGCGGTTTTAGCCATTCGCTTTTTGTACTAACAGGGTTAGCCACCCTGTTGGCGCTGCTATGCACACGATTTGCTCCTGCAAAAGATATTAGCCTACCCCGCTGGTGGTGCTTTTTTGCTCTTATTCTGATTACCCATCCTTTGCTTGATGCACTAACTACTTACGGCACCCAGTTGCTTTGGCCTCTTGATCTCGCTCCCACCGCGTGGCCGATTATTTTTATTATCGATCCGCTCTATACACTGCCGCTGCTATTTACCTTGGGCGTTGCCTTGGTCTCTCAGCGGGTACGTAAAGCCTGCACATGGGGACTGGTCATCACAAGTGTTTACCTAATGATGGCAGCAGGGGCGAAATTAGTGGTAGAGCAACGTCTTGCCCCTGCCCTGGCAGAACAGGGTCTTGAAGAGGCTCCGCTACTGATACAGCCAACGCCGTTTAACATTGTGCTATGGCGCGCCACGGTGATCGACGGGGATCGCTACCATGAAAGCCTGATTAGTGTGTTTGACGGCGACCGTCAACCGCGTTTCGAACCATTAATTCGTAACGCTGGGCTAGAGACGTTCGCCCTGGCCAGCCAACAGGGAGAGCGTTTAATGTGGTTTGCGGGTTCTTTTTTACGCTATGAAACGCGGCTGCTAGAAGGAAAAGAGACGCTGATCGCCACCGATATTCGGCTCGGCTTCCCAGGCTTCCATCCGTTTAGCTTTACCCTGGCAACGTTAGAGGAAGAACACTGGGTACCGCTTGCGGTAAGCGAACAGTTGGAGAGTACCCGCGGTATTCAGATGCAAACGCTATCGCGCCTCGCCGCTCGTGCCGCAGGTAACACCTCGGCCCTGTGCGCCAGCGATTTCGAGGCGCATGAGTGGCGGGCCGAGCGTGTGGTTTATCGCTGCTGAGCTAGCGCTTCATCAAGGACGTCTAGGGAGCAATACCTTGGCCACAGCCGCTATACTGCTCCCCACCATAGGTCAGCGTAACGCGCGCGGGAAAAGGCTTGCCGCTCATATTATCGAAACAGGCCCCAGCATCGATACGCACGCGGAAAAAGGGCTCCACGTCAGCGTTTTCAATCACGACTCGACCAGCTTCATTGTCCATCACACTAACCATATAAGGTAGCTGGAGACGCTCTTCCCCGTAGTTCGTTTCCATCGTCAGTGTCGGCGTGTCATTTGCTAACGCAACCGTCCAGCCCGGTTCGTTACCCTGACCAAAGAACATCACGCCGGGCTTTTCAGCTCGGGTTAAGGCGTCACGCTGCTCGGCCAACGAGCACTGCAGCTGCCCTCGTGGCGTTTCCACTAGCGCCTCGTCACCCCGGTTCCAGAAGCTGATCTCACCATCTTGGTAACGGGCGCCGCTGGCCACGACGGCTTGGGGCAACCGCCATGCGCCGTGCAGCGACCATAGGCGCAAATCGTTGGCGTTGGTGGCAGCCACTAAGTGCTGCTGAGCGGGTTCGCAGTGCCACGCATCAAAACGCTGGGCAGAGCCGGGAAAAAGCGCCGAGGGCAGAAAGGGTGCCCGGTTATCCAGCGTTGCTTGGTTAGCGGCTTTAGTTTCTGTGGAGGGCGTGGCTGCACACCCCCCGAGTACCACCATCATACCGACTGCGGCGATGGCCCCACCCCATGCTTTTAACGTATTCATATGTCATGCTCCCTATATAACTAATTCTATTGCTTGCTGAACTTCTTACCCGCGTTTGAACGCCTGCAGATCGTGCGTATCGATACTTTCCACCTGCGGGGGCAACCCCAGCTCTTCGCGCTTGATTTTAACCTGCATTTTTTCCGCTAGCCGTTCGGCGTCGTCATCGGTGGTGCGCCCATTGAGCTCCGCCAACTGCGCCATGCCCTGGTGATAGAAAGTGAGCAGATCCAGCGCCGTGCGGTTGCTCTCTTCCACCGCTTTGCGCAGTTGCGAAAGATAGCCACTGACTTGCGACAAATGATGTTTGAGTTGCCAGACATAGCGCACCTCCGTCATCCATGGGCGCTCACGCAACACGGCAAATAGCGCGCTGGTGGCCAATAGCCCAAGTAGCACGCCTAGGGCATTGAGCCATAGGCTGCTGCCAAAGGTGGAGGTAAGGAGCATTGAGAACAGGAGGCCAAAAATAATCAGTTGCCCCGCCATGGCAAAGCTGATCATGCGGGCTTTGCGGCGGTAGGTCTCGGGGTCGTGATGTTCTAGGGTAAATACCATGGCCAGCCTCATTATCGCTGCAAATGTCCTATGATACGGGGCTGGCCAGGGCAAACAAGTAATAGCGTTTTACAAATGCAATTACGCCAAACGCTCTGCAGCCGTTTTAAGTAAGTGTTCGGTCGTTTCCCAGCCCACGCAGGCGTCGGTGACCGATACGCCGTAGCGCATGGCGCCAGGCTTGAGCGGCTGCTTGCCTTCGAACAGGTGACTTTCCAGCATCAGCGCGACCAGGTTGGCTTCGCCTGCCTGACGCTGCGCCAATACATCCAGCATCACTTCACTCTGGCGGCGATGGTCTTTACGCGCATTGGCATGGCTGCAATCCACCATTAGCCGTGGGTTTTGCCCGGCATTACGCAGCGCGGTGGTTGCCGCGCGTACATGTTGCGCCTGATAGTTCGGCTCGCCGTGCCCGCCACGCAGCACCACGTGGGTGTGCGGGTTGCCTGCAGTTTGCTGGACGATCGGGTAGCCTTGCGGGTCTACCGCGAAACGCTGGTGCGGGTGGGCCGCCGCACTCATGGCATCGATAGCCACTTGTACATCACCACTGGTGGCATTTTTGAACCCCACCGCCGCTGACAAATCACTGGCCAGCTCACGGTGCAGTTGCGATTCGGTGGTGCGTGCGCCAATCGCTACCCAACTTAGTAAATCGTCTACGTAGGGCGCCAGCATCGGTTGTAAAAGCTCGGTAGCCACCGGCAAGCCGCGAGTGGCTACGGCATGCATCAGTTCACGAGAGAGCGCCAAACCACGTGGCATATCACCACTGCCATCCAAACCTGGGTCGTAGGCCAGCCCTTTCCAGCCCACTGTGGTGCGCGGCTTTTCAACGTAGACGCGCATGACCGGCAAAATACGTTCGCTGATCTCTTCGCTTAATGCAGCCAGGCGGTCGGCGTATTCCAGCGCTGCATCTGGATCGTGAACGGAGCAAGGGCCAACGACAACGAGCAGGCGGTCATCGTGACCACTCAAAATTTGCTGTACGGCGTGTCGCTGGCGGGCAATTTGCTCACTTAGCGGGGCGCTTAACGAGATACGTTGTCTGAGTTCGGCGGGGGTAGGCAGCCGCTTTGCACTGGGCTCAGGCGCTGAAGGCGTTAGCCGGGAAGTAGCATGGGCAGTGGATACAACGGTTTTATTAATAACAGGGCTGACAGGCGCATTCATGATTAATTCTCCGCAATCGTGTGACATCGTATGGTTGTGTGACCACCCAAGTGAACACGGTCGGAGGTGGCAGCTAGCACCGACCGCGCGTCGCTAAATCGCCAGCTATAGCCATAACCCACAAAGCTGGTAGCGAAAGCGTTAGTCAGTGCGCGATAAATCATGATGCTGCTCCTTGATGAAATAATGGTGAATAACTATTGCCGAAACTCACTAGGCCCCAAAACGCCAGAAGCCCCGGCGGGGTTACCGACCGGGGCTTCTGTGCTTGCGGCAGGCAACCGAGTGGTGTGCCTGGTGGCGCGACGTTAGGCGTCGGCCAGGGGCACACCGTAGCTAAACCAATACCCATAAAACACAAAACCACCAACCAATTCTGGTTGTGGGTTCACTGTATGTGGTGTGGTTAGTCGTTGCATGCCCATATTCCGCTAGATTCTGTTAGTTACGCTGGCAATAACTAGCCCCTGTAAATCGTTTGACAGGGCTGCCGCCATGGCGTTGTCGTTTTATCCTGCCTGCAAGCGCTGCAAATGGCAACACTCAACCACCAAAAGCTTGTACCCAACCAATAGTAGCGGGCAGCGCGCTCATACTTACCAGCACCACTAAGCCTAGAAAGATGGACAGGAAACCAGAATCGTCTTTAAAGTTTTCGTCGTGATGGGCCATGTTAGCCTCCTTTTTTACCAACGCTATATCAGGGGGAACGTTACAACGCTGTGATCATATTAAGTAGAACGAGGGGCGTAGGCAAACACATCCGAAAACACCCGCTCAAGCTTTATGCCTTTTGTGTCGAGCACATCCAGGCAGGCATACACCATATTGGGCGAACCCGAGATATAAACATCGTGGGTTTCTGGCGTGATATCTGCGGTTTTCAACACCTGATCAATACGACCCAGGTGATGGGCAATCCGCTCGCCCGCTGCTAACGGCTCTTCCAAGGGCGATTCGGTTACCGCATGAAAGCAGACATTGGCGTGGGTTTGCGCCCAATGGCTGGCCAGTTGCTCTAAATAGAGGTCGCGGTGTTCGCGGGCGGCCCACCACAGCGAAATTTCTCGTTCGGGCTGTTCATGCAGTACCGCTTCGACAATGGCTTTCATCTGGGAGAAACCGGTTCCTGCTGCAATCAGCAGCAGCGGTCTTTCGCTCTCACGATCAAGCACGCACTCACCGCCGGGCAAACGCAGCGTGAGCTGATTGGCTACCTGCAGCAGTTCCCGCAGCCGCGCTGAGTTATCCCGCTCCGGCCAGTGTTGAATATGCAGCTCGATAACACCATCGCTGCGATCGGCACTGGCGATCGAAAACGGCACCCAGGTGGTGTCATCCAGCTTAAGCTCTAAATATTGCCCCGGCGCATGCTGCATGGCTTCGGCGCGCCCAGTTAGCGTCACGCCAAACACATCGGGGCTTAAGTTCTCAACCTCGGTGACTTGGCAAGTCAACGTCCTTGCACTCATGAAAGCCTCTTTTTACAAATTTGGTCAGCGATACATCGCATTCAGCGGCGAGAGGGCGGCAATTCAAGACCAATCCCCAGCGCTTCCCAGCGTTCATCCACGCGCGCTTTAACGGCATCGTCCATCACAATCGGGGTGCCCCATTCACGGTCAGTTTCTCCTGGCCACTTATTGGTGGCATCAAGCCCCATTTTCGAGCCAAGACCTGAGACCGGCGAAGCGAAATCGAGATAATCAATGGGGGTATTTTCGACCATTACAGTATCCCGCGCGGGATCCATCCGGGTGGTGATCGCCCAGATAACATCTTCCCAATTGCGTGCGTCCACGTCGTCATCCAGCACAATCACAAACTTGGTGTACATAAACTGACGCAGAAAGCTCCATACCCCCATCATCACGCGCTTGGCGTGGCCGGGGTACTGCTTCTTCATGGTGACCACTGCCATACGGTAAGAGCAGCCTTCCGGTGGCAGGTAGAAGTCGACGATTTCGGGAAACTGCTTACACAGAATGGGCACAAAGACTTCATTCAGCGCCACACCGAGAATCGCCGGCTCATCCGGCGGACGTCCCGTATAGGTCGAGTGATAGATCGCATCACGGCGCATGGTCATCCGCGTGATGGTAAACACCGGGAAGTGGTCGACCTCATTGTAGTAACCGGTGTGGTCACCAAAGGGGCCTTCCGCCGCCATATCATCGGGATAGATAAAGCCTTCGAGGATAATCTCGCTGGACGCGGGCACATCAAGATCCGCATGACCGCACTTCACCAGCTCGGTACGCGAACCGCGCAGTAGGCCCGCAAAGGCGTATTCTGAAAGCGAATCCGGCACGGGGGTGACGGCGCCCAAAATCGTCGCCGGGTCAGCGCCAAGCGCCACCGCAACCGGGAAAGGCTCGCCTGGGTGGGCTTTCTGGAACTCCAGAAAATCCAGCGCGCCGCCACGATGGGAGAGCCAGCGCATGATCAGGCGGTTCTTGCCAATCTTCTGCTGACGGTAAATCCCTAGGTTCTGGCGCTTCTTGTGCGGCCCTTTAGTAATCACCAGTGGCCAGGTGACCAGTGGCCCCGCATCGCCAGGCCAGCAGTGCTGAATCGGCAGCAGGCCGAGATCGACTTCGTCGTCTTCATAGACCACTTCCTGTACCGGCGCATGCTTGACGTTTTTCGGCCCCATGCTGAGTACTTGCTTGAAGATCGGCAGCTTGTCCCAGGCGTCTTTCAAGCCTTTCGGCGGATCAGGCTCTTTGAGAAACGCCAACAGCTTACCCACTTCTCTGAGCGCTTCTACCGATTCTTGGCCCATGCCTAGCGCAACCCGTTTAGGGGTGCCAAACAGGTTGCCCAACAGCGGCATGTCGTGGCCTTTGACGTTTTCAAACAGCAACGCCGGGCCACCGGCACGCAGCGTGCGGTCGCAAATTTCGGTGATTTCCAGGTAAGGATCGACTTCGACATGAATACGCTTGAGTTCACCCTGGGCTTCAAGCGCCGCGATGAACTCACGCAAGTCTTTGTACTTCAAGGCACGCTCCCTGGCTGGCGAATGCGCCGCGTTAGCGGCGCTCTTTTTTACACCACAAGCTAGCGGCGCTTCATCGCTTCAAAGAACTCAAGATTGGTCTTGGTATCTTTCAGACGGTCAATCAGGAATTCAGTGGCGGCGGTGTCTTCCATCGGATTGAGCAGCTTGCGCAAAATCCACATGCGCTGCATTTCATCCTCAGAAGCCAGCAGGTCTTCACGACGGGTGCCACTCCGACGGATATTGATCGCCGGGAATACACGACGCTCAGCCAGCTTGCGATCCAGGTGGGCTTCCATGTTACCGGTACCCTTGAACTCTTCGAAGATGACTTCGTCCATTTTGGAGCCAGTATCGACCAGCGCCGTGGCGATAATCGTCAGGCTGCCACCCTCTTCGATATTACGCGCCGCACCAAAGAAGCGTTTTGGCTTCTCAAGGGCGTGGGCATCGACACCACCGGTGAGCACTTTGCCAGAGCTGGGCACCACGGTGTTGTAAGCACGCGCCAAGCGAGTAATCGAGTCGAGCAGAATGACCACGTCTTTCTTGTGCTCAACCAAACGCTTGGCTTTCTCGATAACCATTTCAGCGACTTGCACGTGACGCGCTGGCGGCTCATCAAAGGTTGACGCCACGACTTCGCCACGCACGGTGCGCGACATTTCGGTGACTTCCTCAGGGCGCTCATCGATCAGCAGTACGATCAGATGACACTCTGGGTTGTTGCGCGTGATGGAGGTCGCGATGTTTTGCAACATCAGCGTTTTACCCGCCTTGGGCGGCGATACCAGCAAACCACGTTGGCCTTTACCGATCGGCGCGGTTAGATCGATGATCCGCGCGGTAAGGTCTTCCGTGGAGCCGTTACCGATCTCCATACGCATGCGATCGTCTGGGAACAGCGGCGTTAAGTTCTCAAACAGGATCTTGTGCTTGGCATTTTCCGGACGGTCAAAGTTGATTTGACTGACCTTCAGCAGGGCGAAGTAGCGTTCACCCTCCTTCGGCGGACGGATTTTGCCGGAAATGGAGTCACCCTTGCGCAGATTGAAACGGCGGATCTGCGAAGGCGATATGTAGATATCGTCGGGACCGGCGAGATAGGAGCTGTCAGCGCTACGCAGGAAGCCGAAGCCATCCTGAAGAATTTCCAGCACACCGTCGCCATAGATATCCTCGCCACTTTTGGCGTGTTTCTTGAGGATGGCGAAAATGATGTCCTGCTTGCGCGAACGGGCCAAGTTATCAATACCCATTTCACGGGCGATATCGAGGAGCTCGGGAACGGTTTTTTGCTTGAGTTCAGTGAGATTCATCGGTGTGTTAGAAAGTTGCTCATGGAAGCTGGGCGCCAGGCGCCGGGAATAAGACAGGAGGCGTGAAAGTGACGCCGTGTGATGCGTTCAGACCCCGGTAAAGGCACGCGCTCGAAGATGAAAGGAACGGCGTTGGACTTAACTAACAACGCTGCTGCTTGTTGTTATTAAGACTCAACTCGAGGGTGCTAACACTTGTTTAATCTGGCTACCCCAGGAAAGTGGTTGAACCAGTGGGCTATCTGACGACTTGGAATTCTGGCTGACGCTAACGGGATAAACAGTGAATAACGTCTGGGGCGACCAAGGTGCCGTACTTGCACGACGCATGCAAGATGATTTATCTAAACAGCGACTCATCTCAGCTGCGCAGTACTTGTGGACACGCTAACTAACCAGGTCAGATCAGGCCAGTAGCTCGATGGTAGTCAAGCGCCGCGACAAACGCAAGCCTTTAGGTGTCTAGCAATTGACAATAGATAAAGGTCGCCGCAACCTTGGCACAGCCAACACGAAGGAAAGCTCATGCCCAAGGACATTTCGCTCCCCATTGCCACCGCTCCCGCTGAGGTAGACAGCGGTGCGCCGCAGCGCTTCGCCGCTATAGACCTGGGTTCCAACAGCTTTCATCTACTGGTGGCCAATTACCAGCATGAACGCCTCCAGGTGGTGGCCCGATTGGGCGAAAAGGTGCAGCTCGCCGCGGGTTTAGACGATGATGGCCTGCTCAGCGAAGAGTCAATGCAGCGCGCACTAGACTGCCTGGGCCGCTTCGCGCCGTTTTTAAGCGATATCACCAACGCCAATTTGCGCATTGTCGGCACTAATGCGCTACGCGATGCCGATAATAGCCAAACATTTATCGAACGCGCCGAAGCACAATTAGGCCACGCCATCGAAATTATCGCCGGCCGCGAAGAGGCTCGGCTGATTTATTTAGGCGCCGCCCACGCGCTGGCCGAAAATGGCCGCCGATTAATCGTCGATATTGGCGGCGGCTCGACCGAATTCATTATTGGTGAAGCTTTTGAGCCCAAAGCGCTGGAGAGCCTGCGCATGGGCTGCGTGACATTTTCCCGACGCTTCTTCTCCGACGGCGAGTTGAACGAAAAACGTATGCGCCGCGCCGAGCTCGCCGCTCTTTCAGAGCTCGCCAACATTCAGCGCCCCTATCAACGCCTGGGCTGGGACGACCCAGTCGGCTCCAGCGGCACGATCAAGGCCGCCGCCAGCGTGTTGCATGCCTATGGCGATACGCCCCACGAGGGTGTTATCACTCGCGCCGGTTTAAAGAAGCTGCGCGAACGGCTGCTGAAGTGCAAGCAACTGGATAAAGTCGCGCTGGAGGGCCTCAAGGCTGACCGTGCCAAAGTTTTCCCGGCGGGGATTGCCATTCTTGGGGCGATTTTTGAAGCCTTTGATTTAACCCAAATGCGTTTTGCCGATGGGGCGCTGCGTGAAGGCGTGCTCTACGATATGGCCGGGCGCAATACCGCCGAAGACTCGCGCTCGAAAAGCCTGGAGTCGCTACAGCGCACTTACGATGTTGATACCCGCCAAGGGCTTAACGTCGCCGACACTGCCGAGCGGCTGTTTCAGCAGGTACGCCATGCGTGGTCGCTAAACCTTGACCAAGGGCGCTATTTGCAGTGGGCTAGCCACGTGCATGAAATCGGCCTGGCGATCTCTCACAGCCAGTTTCATCGCCACGGCGCCTACCTGCTGGAGCATTCGGATCTCGCGGGTTTTTCACGCCCTGAACAGCGCCAACTGGCGTTTTTAGTGCGCGCGCACCGGCGTAAATTTCCGCTCAAGGAGTGGCAGGCCCTGCCGGAAGCGCAACAGGAGACGACCCAGAAGCTCGCCCGACTGCTGCGTTTAGCCGTTTTGCTCAACCATTCCCGCCCGGAAACCGCGCCCTCGCTACCGGAAATAAGCGCTGACAGCGATAGCTTGACGATCACGCTGCCTGCCAGCGATGAACCCACCCTGCTGAGTACCGACCTGGAACAGGAGCAGGCGTTTATGGAAGCCGCCGGTTTTAAGCTGATCGTTAAGCAGGCGAAGTCAGACGTGTAAAGCAAACGCCCTCTGCCTGCCATAACAGCTGAGCAGGGGGACAAACCACCCCGATACACGCCTCACCCTGCATGATAACCACCAGCCGCTGGCGCTCCCAGGGCGGCATATCCGCCTCTTGTAGCAACCGCTTTAGGTCGCGCCGCCCTCGTTTAGGCAGTTGAATAACCTCCCCACCTTGTCGCCAGGTCGCTCTCAGCGGTTGAGACGGCTCTTGTAATGAGGCCACCTGCCACCCTAGCGGCCCGATAGGCGTTTCCAGTGGCGTTTGACCATCCCAGCTAACCTCCCACGACGATAACGCTTCAAAAGGCACCATCAGATAGAGCCGCTGGCGCCATAGGCGCGCCTGAGCACCCGGCCACTCAACGCACACCGCGGCACCCGCCTTGGCATTCAATTGATCCAGCAGGCTCTCTAAACGCTTCTGGGGCGGTGTTGGCAAGCCTTGCTGTTGGCAAAGAGTACGCACCAGCAGCCGCTGGCGGGGACGGGAGCGCTGACTAAGTGCGCTCGCATCTATCTGCCCTTCTCCGGTGACGAGCTCGTTTAGCTCGGCTGCTAAATACTCGCTAAGCACCGCATCTGCGTCACCGGCGTTGGTTGCGCTATTGGCTAAAGCAGCGACGGCTGTGGGCCAGCGCTCGCGCAATGCTGGCAATATTCGATGGCGCAGGCGGTTGCGATCAAAGCGAATATCTTGATTGGTGGGATCTTCGCACCAGCGCAACTCAAGCAGCCCAGCCGCAGCTTCAAGTTCAGCTCGGTGCACGGAGAGCCAGGGACGCACCAAGGTGGTACTTTGGGCCTCCCGGCGATAGGGCATACCGGCCAGGCCGCGTAGCCCGCTGCCGCGCAGAGCGGCGAGCAGAAAGGTTTCCGCCTGATCATCCTGGTGCTGGGCCAGCCAGAGCGTATCGCCAGTGGGAATGGTGGCCAAAAAAGCCTCATAGCGGGCGTTGCGAGCGGCGCCTTCGATGCCTTCACCTTGTGCATCTACCGTCACATTGACCACGGTCAGCGGCACGTTCAAACGCACACACATATCCCGGCAGTGCGCCTCGAACGTCTGCGCTGCTGCCTGTAGGCCGTGGTTAATGTGGATAGCCCGCAAATGGCGGTCTGCTTGTTCGCAGGCCCGTGCGGCTAACGCGAGCAGCAGGCAGGAGTCCAAACCACCTGAGAGTGCCACCCAAATAGAGCGCCCCGGCGGGGTTTCCGCCAGGGCGTCGTTGAGCAAGCGTTGCAGCGTATTAAGCGGCTGGGGCGCCATAGCTCATTAAACGCTTGTAGCGACGCTCCAGCAGCGCGTCAGTGTCCATTGACTGCAGACGCCCCAAGCTCGCGGTAAGCGCCTCTTTGACCCGCTCAGCAGTGGTTAGCGGGTGACGGTGGGAACCACCGAGCGGCTCTTTGATCAGCGAATCGACGAAACCCAGCTCTTTCAGTCGCTCGGCGGTAATGCCCATAGCCTGAGCGGCGTCAGAGGCTTTTTCAGCGCTTTTCCATAAGATCGATGCGCAGCCTTCCGGTGAGATCACCGAGTAGGTCGAATACTGCAGCATTTGCAGTTCGTCGCAGACGCCAATTGCCAGCGCGCCACCGGAGCCGCCCTCGCCCACCACGGTGGAGATAATCGGTGTTTTCAGCCGCGACATAACGGCCAGGTTATAGGCGATGGCCTCTGACTGACCGCGCTCTTCGGCGTCGATACCGGGATAGGCGCCGGGGGTATCGATAAAGGTCAGGATCGGCATTTTAAAGCGCTCGGCCATCTCCATCAGACGGCACGCTTTGCGGTAGCCTTCTGGGCGCGGCATACCGAAGTTGCGGCGCACTTTCTCTTTTACATCGCGGCCTTTTTGATGGCCAATCACCATCACTGGTGCATCATTCAACCGCGCAATGCCACCTACCAGCGCGGCATCATCGGCGAAGTTGCGATCACCGTGCAGCTCGTCAAAGTCGGTGAAGATGTGTTCGAGGTAGTCCAACGTGTAGGGACGCTGAGGGTGCCGTGATAGCTGGGAAACCTGCCAGGGAGTCAAATCCTTGAAGATCGATTCCGTCAGCTTGCGGCTCTTCTCTTCCAGCCGAGCGATCTCGTCGGAAAGGTTGACTTGGCTATCGGAGCTGACTAGACGCAGCTCCTCAATTTTTGCCTGAAGTTCGGCAATCGGCTGTTCAAAATCGAGATAATTAGGATTCATCGGCTCTGCCTGTAAGCTGCCTGTCAAAAACAAGCCTGATCAAAATAAGTATTATCGCACCCTGACCCTGCCACGCAAGGTGGGCTCACTTATGCACAGAGTGCAATCTCACGAGGGCAGGTCTCCGCGAGGGCGCTGTGAACCCATCCTTGGGCGCTACTTTCGCCATCTGACCGCCATGGATGGCGGAAATGCCGGAATTGTCAGGAACATTTTCCGGCCCTGGCCGAAAGACCCTCGCTTCAACCTGCCCTCTTCCGATAGTTTAGTGACGTATCGTCAGCTATCGATAGCGTAGCTGTACGCCTGTCTGACCCTGGACATCCTGCAGCGCCAGCAGTAAGTCGTCGCTCGGTGCGACTTTCCACTCATCGGCAAGTTCCAGCCAAGCCACTGCCGCTGGGTGGCGGTACTGCAGGCGCACCGGCAACCCCTCTTGATCGCGATACGGCGTCAGGCTGTCGCGCAGGGTTTCAATTAAGCGGCCATTGATCTGCCCCGCGTCCAATGCCAGTTCCACGGCTTGGCCGTAGCGAATGCGCGCCGTCACCATTGGTGTAACGTCTTTACCGCGTAGGCGCAGGCCACCAGAGTATTCGTCGCTGGAGACTTCGCCCTCAACGATGAGTACCTGATCAGCCTCAATCTGACCGCGTAGTTGCTCGAATAGCTCCCCAAACAGCGAAGCTTCAATACGCCCGGTGCGGTCATCCAGGGTGATAAACGCCATGGTATCACCACGCTTTGACTTCATGGTGCGCACGCCGACCACTAGCCCAGCAACGCGCTGGGGGTCGCGAGAAGGTTTTAAATCGCTGATCCGCGTGGAGACAAAACGTTTTAGCTCCCGCTCGTACTCGTCGATCGGGTGCCCTGTCAGGTAAAGCCCCAGGGTATCTTTCTCCCCTGAGAGCCGTTCGCGATCGGTCCACTCACGGGCGTTGATGTATTCGGCGTAAACGTTGCTGTCACCGTCACTTTCATCGGCCGCGGCGAACGCATCACCAAACATATCCAGCATGCCCAGATTCTGATTGGCGTGGTTTTGGGCAGCGGCTTTTAGCGCGTCCTCCATCGCTGCGAACAGCACCGCACGATTGGGGCCTAGGGTATCCAGCGCGCCGGAGCGAATCAGCGCCTCCAGGGTGCGCTTATTCATCCGCTTGGGATCAATGCGGCGGCAGAAATCGAAGATATCTTTAAAGGGGCCATCTGCCTCGCGGGCTTCGACAATGGCGCCAATGGGCCCTTCGCCCACGCCGCGAATTGCGCCTAGCCCATAGACCACACGCGCATCGGTATCGACGGTGAACTTGTAACCACCGACGTTGACGTTCGGCGGCGTTACGGTGAGCTTGAGGTTCCGACACTCCTCAATCAGCGGCACCACTTTATCCAGGTTGTCCATTTCCGTGGACATAACGGCGGCCATAAAGGGCCCCGGATAGTGGGCTTTCAGCCACGCAGTTTGGTAAGACACCAGCGCGTAGGCAGCCGAGTGAGACTTGTTAAAGCCGTAACCGGCGAATTTCTCTACCAGGTCAAAGATGTTACCGGCCAGGTCTTTATCGATACCGTTGGCGGCACACCCCTCCATAAAGCCGTCACGCTGCTTGGCCATCTCTTCGGGCTTTTTCTTACCCATGGCACGGCGCAGCATATCGGCCTGGCCGAGGCTGTAGCCTGCCATTACCTGAGCGATCTGCATGACCTGCTCTTGGTAGAGGATGATGCCGTAGGTGGGCGCCAAGACAGGTTTCAACAGCTCGTGCTGGTAATCCGGGTGTGGATAAGAGACTTCGGCCCGGCCGTGCTTACGGTTGATAAAGTCGTCGACCATGCCCGACTGCAGTGGGCCGGGGCGGAACAGTGCCACCAGGGCGATCATATCGTCCAGGGAGTCAGGCAGCAGGCGCTTGATCAGCTCCTTCATGCCGCGGGATTCGAGCTGGAAGACCGCCGTGGTTTCAGCGCGCTTGAGCATCTCGAAGGTTGGCGCGTCGTCCAGCGGGATGCTGTCGATGTTGAGCGGATCCTGGCCGTTAACGCTGCGCACCTTGTCGACCATCTCTAGTGCCCAGTCGATAATCGTCAGCGTCCGCAGGCCCAGGAAGTCGAACTTGACCAGCCCCGCCTCTTCAATATCGTTTTTATCGAACTGTACCACCAAGCCGGAGCCATCTTCATCGCAGAGCAGCGGTGAGAAATCGGTCAGTTTGGTGGGGGCGATGACCACGCCACCGGCGTGCTTGCCGGTGCCCCGGGTGGTGCCCTCAAGCTTGAGCGCCATTTCCCAGATCTCTTCGGCCTCTTCATCGTTGCCGATAAACTCTTTGAGCGCGGGTTCCTGCTCAATCGCCTTGGCCAGGGTCATGCCTACTTCAAAGGGAATCAGCTTGGAGAGCTTATCCCCCAGCGAGTACGGACGGCCTTGGGCACGGGCGACGTCGCGCACCACGGCCTTCGCCGCCATGGTGCCAAAAGTAACAATCTGGGAGACCGCATTGCGCCCGTAGCGCTCGGCTACGTACTCGATCACCTTGTCGCGTTTTTCCATGCAGAAGTCGACGTCAAAGTCGGGCATGGAGACACGTTCGGGGTTAAGAAAGCGCTCGAACAGCAGGTCGTAGCCAATCGGGTCTAAGTCAGTGATCTTTTGCGCGTAGGCCACTAGCGAACCAGCACCGGAACCACGCCCCGGGCCTACCGGTACGCGGTTGTCCTTGGCCCACTGGATGAAGTCCATCACGATCAGGAAGTAGCCAGGGAACCCCATCTGGATAATAACGTTGAGCTCGAACTCCAGCCGGTCGCGGTAGCGCTGGTCGATCGCCTGGTACTCTTCGCTGTCGCGGGGGTAGCGTTCAGCGGGAAACAAAAAATCCAACCGCTCGGTTAAACCGTCATGGGATACTTTGCGGAAGAACTCATCCTGGGTCATCCCTTCGGGAATGCCGAACTCGGGCAGGAAAATCTCGCCCAGGCGCACATCCACGCTGCAGCGCTCGGCGATCATCACGCTGTTTTCCAGCGCTTCGGGGATATCGGCAAACAGCGCCGCCATCTCGTCGGGGCTTTTTAAGTACTGCTCTTCAGTGTAGCGGCGTTCGCGGCGTGGGTCGTCCAGCGCTTTACCTTCACCGATGGCGACGCGGGTCTCGTGGGCCCAATAATCTTCGCGCTCAAGAAAGCGCACGTCATTGGTCGCCACCACTGGCGTGCCTGTTTCAATGGCCAGCTTGACGCTGGCGTGAACGCAGGCCTCTTCCAGCGGGCGCCCGGTGCGAATCAACTCTAGATAAAAGCGCTCGGGAAAGGCCGCCTGCCACTCTTCGAGCAGCACCCGCGCATCCTGTTCGTGATCAGATAGCAGGTGGCGGCCAATCTCACCCTCCCGCGCGCCGGAAAGCGCAATCAAGCCTTCGCTCTGCTCCAGCACCCACTGTTTATCGAGAATGGCGCGCCCCTGCCGTTGACCATGCGTCCAACCTTTCGAGATCAACTCGGTCAGGTTGCGATAGCCAATATCGTTCATCGCCAGCAGCGTTAGCCGGTAAGGGTGGGACTCGTCATGGGGATTATGGAGCCATAAGTCGCTGCCAATAATCGGCTTCAACCCCGCCCCCTGGGCGGCTTTGTAGAACTTCACCAGGCCGAACAGGTTGGTTTCATCGGTCAAGGCCAGCGCTGGCATCGCCCGTTCAGCCGTGGTGCTAACCAGCGACTTTAGCTTCACTAAGCCATCGACCAGGGAATATTCACTGTGCAAACGTAAATGAACGAACGGAACCGTCATGAGACTCTCAGCAAAACGCTAGGTGAAGAAAAATACGTTAAAGCAGCGCCAACTGACGCTGCACAGGCGCGAAGCTACGACGATGTTCGGCCAGTGGCCCGTGAGCTGCAAGCGCCGTCAGGTGCTCTTTGGTCGGGTAGCCTTTATGGCGCGCAAAACCATACTCAGGATAGCACTCATCCAAGGCGACCATCTGCGCATCGCGAGCGACCTTGGCCAAAATCGACGCCGCGGCAATCGCACAGTGGCGTGAATCGCCCTTTACCACGGCCTGGCCAGGCAACAGATGGCCAGGTAATTTGTTGCCATCCACGAGTAGATATTCCGCCGCCGGTGCCAGCGCATCAATGGCTCGACGCATGGCCAAGTGGGTGGCGTGGTAAATATTCAGCGCATCCACTTCTGCTGCGCTGGCTTCTGCCACGGCAAAGGCCAGCGCCCGCTCGCGAATTTGTGTATCCAGTGCTTCACGCCTGCGCGCCGTCAACTTTTTAGAGTCGGTAAGACCGTCAATCGGCTGAGCGGGGTCGAGAATCACCGCCGCGGCCACCACGCTGCCGATCAGCGGCCCTCGGCCTACTTCATCGACCCCCGCCAGCCGCTCGCCGCTGTAGGCAATTTCCAGCGTTGGAAAATCCTTGTGCTCGATCAACCAGTGCTCAATGGCCATCAACACTCTCCAGCGGCTGACCCGCGGCCAACAGGTTAATCGCCTCGGCGGCGCGACGGCTGGCGTTACGCTGGAGCGTAGCGTGCATCTCGGCAAAGCGTGTTTCCAAAGCATGTCGACTTGCCTCGTCGGCCAACATAGCGCTGAGCTGGTCGGCAATCGCCTCTGGAGAGGCGGCGTCTTGAATCAGCTCGGGTACCAGCGTCTCCTGGGCAATCAAATTGGGTAGCGATACCCACTGGGTTTTCACCATTCGTTTAGCCAGCCAGTGGGTGGCTGGGGCCATTTTGTAGGCCACTAGCATGGTGCGGTGGCACAACATGGCTTCCAGCGCGGCGGTCCCCGAGGCCAGCAGTACCACATCGCTCGCCACCATGGCTTCGCGGGCCTGACCATCCAAAAGCGCAGTACGCTCCACCAACAGCGGGTAACTAGCCAGCAGTGCGCTGATTTCCCGGCGGCGATCAGCGGTGGCTGCAGGAATCACCACTTGCAGCGTGGGGTGGCGCTGGCAGAGCTGTTCGGCAGCGTTAAGAAAGGTGTCACCCAAAAAGCGAATTTCATTGGCCCGGGAGCCGGGCAGCAGCGCTAACACCTGACTATCCGGCGCCAGCTTCAGCGCCTGACGGGTGGCAATACGGTCATTTTCCAGCGGCATTTCGTCGGCCAGAGGGTGACCCACAAAGGCAACGGGAACACGGTGTTTGCGATAGAAGGCGGCTTCAAAAGGCAGCAGTGTCAGCATGCCGTCCACCGATTTAGAGATGCCTTTTACCCGCCCCTGACGCCACGCCCATACGGAAGGGCTTACGTAATGGGCAGTGGTAATACCCGTTTCGCGGAGCTGGCGCTCCAGGCCTAAATTGAAATCAGGCGCATCGATGCCGAGCATAATATCCGGCTGCCAGGCCAGCGCTTCGGCTTTTAGGGTGCGCCGCACACGGATCAGTTCGGGGAGATGCTTAAGCACTTCAACCAGCCCCATTACCGCGAGGGTCTCTAAAGGGAAGCGGCTCTCCATGCCTTCCGCCTGCATGCGCGGCCCGCCGATGCCACGAAACTCGACGCCAGGGTAGCGTGCTTTAAGCTCGCGCATCAGCCCAGCGCCGAGGATATCGCCGGAGAGTTCCCCAGCCACGAGATAGACACGTTGCAGGGTCATAAAATGATTAGCATGGGTTAACGGGTGATGCCGCGGGTAGAACGCTCAATGGAGGCGGCGAAATGCTCGATCTCGGGCAAATCAAAGCGGCTACGCATTTCGACAAGCGCCTGCTCTGTAGTCAGCCCCTGGCGATAAACCATTTTATAGGCGGTGGTTAAGGCGCTAACTGCTTCGCGGCTAAAGCCGCGGCGCTTTAAGCCCACTAGGTTGAGTCCACGCGCTTCGGCAGGGTTGCCATTAATCATGATATAGGCGGGTGTGTCCTTGGTGATAATCGAGCCACCACCGGCCATGGCGTGATCGCCAAAGTGACAGAACTGATGCACTGCCGCCAACCCACCCAGAATGGCATGATCACCGACGGTGACATGGCCCGCCAAGGTAACCTGATTGGCTAAAATGCAGTCGTTACCAATCACGCAGTCATGGCCGACATGCACGTAGGCCATAAACAGGTTGCGCGAACCAATGGTGGTTTCGCTGCGATCCTGAACGGTGCCTCGATGAATCGTGGCGCCTTCACGGACCACATTATCGTCGCCCATCACTAACCGCGTGGGTTCGCCTGCGTATTTTTTGTCCTGACAGTCTTCACCTACCGAGGCAAACTGAAAGATACGCGTACGTTCGCCTAGCGAGGTGGGGCCTTTAACCACCACATGAGGGCCTATCACGGAGCCCGCGCCGATCGTGACGTCGGGGCCAATGATGCTAAAGGGGCCAACCTCAACGTCGTCGGCAAGGCGCGCCGCCGGGTCGACCAGTGCAGTCGGATGTATCAAGCCACCTTCCTCTCGGCACAAATAATTTCTGCTTCGCAGGCCAGCTCACCGTCAACCGTGGCACGGCATGCAAATTTCCAGATACCCCGTTTACCTCTAATCACGTCGGCCTCTAAGGTGAGCTTGTCGCCCGGCATTACCGGGCGTTTAAAGCGCACTTTATCGCTGCCCACGAGATAGTACACATAACCATCGGCAGGCAGTTTATTGACCGTTTTAAAACCGAGAATGCCGCATACCTGGGCCAGGGCTTCAATCACCAGTACGCCGGGCATAATCGGGTGATGCGGAAAGTGGCCGTTAAAAAATGGCTCATTAATGCTGACATTTTTGTACGCAACGATGGATTCGCCGGTGGTTAATTGCGTTACTCGATCCACCAGCAAAAAGGGGTAACGGTGGGGCAAGTACTCGCGAATTTCATTGATATCCATAACCATCGTAGCGACCTCTAAAATAACAAAAACCTGCAGCTCCTGAAGAGTGTCAGGCAAATACCAGCACGTGCACTGGTTAAAAGGCTGTGGATTATACCCCGCTGTTATCTAGTCTCAAACCAGCAGCGGGTAAAAGTCATGCAGCCGTTACTATTCACGTTGCTTTTTTTCCAATCGAGCCAGGCGCTTAGCGATGTCATCAAGCTGTTTAAAACGCACCGCGTTTTTACGCCACTGGGCATTAGCCATGGCGCCAGTACCGGATGAGTAGACCCCCGGTTCATGGATTGAGTTCGTGACAAGGCTCATACCTGTCACCTGAACGCCGTCGCAAATGGTTAGGTGACCGGATAAACCGACCCCACCACCCAGCATGCAGTGCTTACCGACCTTGGTCGAACCAGCAATGCCCACACAGCCTGCTAAGGCGCTGTGGTCACCGATAATGACGTTATGGGCGATTTGTACCTGACTATCAATTTTGACGTCATCACCAATCACCGTATCTCCCAAAGCGCCACGATCGATGCTGGAGCAACTGCCTACTTCAACGTCGTCGCCAAGCACTACGCCCCCCAATTGGGCGATTTTATGCCAGCCAGCGCCATCGTGGGCAAACCCGAAGCCGTCGCCGCCAATCACACAGCCGCTTTGCAAGATGCCCCGTTTACCGATAACCACGCCATGGCAGAGGGTGACATTGGCGTGCAGGCGCGTTGCTTCGCCGATAATTGTATCGGCTCCCACCACGCTGCCCGCCCCAATGACCACACGGTCGCCCAGCACCACGCCTGATTCAATCACTGCATGAGCTTGAATGCAGACATCGGCGCCTAGCTGAGCATCTTCCGCCACGACGGCGGTGGGGTGAATACCGACGATATCGCGGGCAGGCAGTGGGTCAAACAACTGCGATAGCTTGGCATAGCCCAAGTAAGGGTTATCGATTTCCAGACGCGCTACCGGGCAGTGCTTGCCATGCTCAGGGTGCAGCAATACCGCGGCCGCCTTGGTCGTCGCCAAATCTTTCAGGTAGGCACGATTGGCCAGAAAAGCCACTTGATCCGGCTGCGCTTCTTTTAGCGTCGCCAAGCCGCGTATCGGCTGCTGGGCATTACCGCTGACGGCAATGCCCAATTGGCGCGCAATGTCTGCGAGGGTAAAGTGATGAGAAGCGTGCGTCATGGGAGCCCAGGGAAGCGTTGGTGTGGCCTGACCACACCAATTAGCGTTTAAATTTAGTTCAAGGTATCAAAAATCTGGGTGACTTCATCGGTCACATTGGGCAGATCCACACCTGAGTGCAGTACGCCCTGGGGTTCAACCAGCACATCAATACCATGGCGTTCCAGCACTTCTGCTACCGCTTGTTCCAGCTTAGGCTCGGCGCCTTCTAAAAACTGCTGCTCGGAACGCTGCTGTGCCTGCATTACTTCCTGGCGAAGCTGTTCAAAACGGCTGCCTTTCTGCTGAAGCTCGCTAATCAGCGACTCCCGCTGGGACTGAGCCATCGTTTCGCCTTCGTTCTGCAAACGCTGCTGAAGCTGCTGCAACTCATTACCCAGGTTTTGCGCTTCACGCTGCTGATTGCCAATTTGCCCTTCCAGAGTACTCATTGACGCCTGTGCGGACTGGGTATTCATCAATGCTGCTCGCCAATCCAACACTGCTACTTCTGCAGCGTGAGCGGGCAAAATCATCGCGCCCAACAGGCATACCACCGCTGTCAGTTTACGCATCATGTTATCTCCTTAGGTCACGCTAGCGCGCGCCACCATGGCACGCGGTCTAGCAAAATTAGAACGTTTGCCCTTTAGAACGTTTGTCCTAATGAGAACTGGAAGAACTGAGTGTCGTCACCGCTCTTATCGTTCAATGGCTCAGCAATGCTAAAGGTCAGCGGGCCTACCGGTGTCAGCCAAGAGAGGCCAATACCGGCGCTGTAGCGCAAATCGCCTAGATCAACGCCGGAGTTACACTGCTGACGCCCTGCGTCTTCTGCAAGCACATCGTAGCAAGAGGTCAGGAAGGTATTACCGCCATCCAAGAATAGCGATGTTTGCAGCGCGCGCTGATCTTCAACAAAGGGCAGCGGGAAAATGATCTCGGCGCTACCTTCTACTGAAACGTTACCGCCCAGCGTGCGGTCACGGCCGCCTTCGGTTGCTGGCGTGGTGCGCTGCCCAAGCGTATTCGACGTGAAGCCACGCACCGAGCCAAGACCACCCGCGTAGAAGTTTTCATAGAAGGGGAAGGGATCGTTGCCGCCCAGCGTATCGGCATAGCCGACATTGCCGGTAAATTTGAACGCCCAGGACTCGTCATCGTTAATCGGGAAGAGCTGTTGAGCACGGGCGCGCAGCTTGTAGTACTCCGAATCACTGCCCGGCACGCCGGTTTCCAGCGACAGTCGCTGATAGTTGCCATCGGTCGGCATAATACCGCGGTTGAGATTGTTGCGTGTCCAACTAGCGGTCAGCTTCAGGCTTTGCGCATCTTCGCCCTGATCTTCCACATAGCGACGAATTTCTGAGGCCGTGTCGAAGTAGGTTTTCACCGTTAGGTCTTCAACGCTGGCACCGAAGTTAAGACGCGACAGTTCGCTTACGGGGTAACCAAAGTTGATACCGGCACCATAGGCATCCGTCGAGAACGTCGAAATATCCGAATCGGCGTAATCTGTTTCGCGGTAAAAAACATTGTAGCCGCGAGAAATGCCATCCAACGTCCAGTAGGGATCAGTGAAGCCAAAGTTCACACTGGTAAAGGTGTCGCTGCGCTGAGCCCCTACATTGACCCGGTTACCCGTACCCAAGAAGTTATTTTGTGACAAGCCGACACCGTAAATAACCCCGGCACTCTGGGAGAAACCAACGCTGGCAGAGACCGACCCCGAGGGCTGCTCTTCGACATTATAAGTAACGTCGAGTAAATCCGGCTCACCAGGTACAGGCTGGGTATCCACTTCTACTTGGCTAAAAAAGCCCAGGCGTTCAAGGCGCTGACGCGATTGTGTAATGGCTTCGGTGGAAGCGGGTGCGCCCTCCAACTGAATCATTTCACGCCGCAGTACTTCATCCTGAGTAGTCGTATTACCGTAGAACTCGATACGACGCACGTAGGCGCGTTCACCGGGATTGACAGCAATCACCAGATCGACCGTTTCACCGTCCCCTGCCATTTCAGGCACGCCTTGAATATCAGCAAAGGCGAAGCCTTCGGCACCCAAACGCTGGCGCAGGGCTTCGGTGGAGGCATTCACATCGCCGCGGGAGAAAATCTCTCCCTCTTTAACGGTGAGTAACTGGCGAGCTTCGTTTTCGCTGATCTGTAGATCACCCGCGAAACGAATATCACCTACCCGGTACTGGGCGCCTTCATCGACGTTTAGTGTAATAAAGATTTCGGATTTTTCCGGACCAATCGACACCTGAGTCGAGGTGACATCGAAGTTGACGTAGCCACGATCTAGGTAGAACGAGCGCAGCCGCTCAATATCACCGGAAAGCGCTTCACGGGAGTACTCGTCGCTAGAGAACCAGCCGAAAAAGCGTCCTGGCCGATCATTTAACTCAAACACGCCACGCAGCGTTTCATCATCAAAGGCTTCGTTACCAACGATATTGATTTGGCGAATCTTGGCCACTTCGCCTTCGTTGATATTGATATTGACCTGTACCCGGCCCTCATCAACCTCTTCCACTTCGGTATCGATGCTGGCGCTGTAGCGACCTTGAGACTGGTAGACGCCTTCCAGCTCGCGCTGTATCTCTTCCAGCGTAGAGAGCTCCAGTACCTGACCTTCCGAGAGCCCCGATTCACGCAAACCATTGCGCAAGTCCTCTTCGGAGATCTGATCGTTGCCGCTGATCTGTAGCCGCGCAATAGTCGGACGCTCGACGACCTGAATAACCAGTACATCGCCTTCGCGTGCCAGGGAGACATCGTCAAATAGCCCTGTGGCAAATAAGTCACGGGCAGCAGCAGCTAATTGCTCTTCGCTGACGCGCTCATTGGCACTCACCGGAAATGCATTGAAGACCGAGGCGGCGGATACCCGCTGCAGTCCTTCCACTCGAATGTCTGAAACATCAAAGGATTGTGCTTGGGCGCCGCTGGCGCCTGCCAGCAAGAGTGCCGCCATTCCAAGGGTCTTGATTTTCATGCAGTCAATTCGCTCGCGTTGGTCTGCCTATCATTCCAGAAAGGCACCATATACATTTGTGCAGGCAGATGACAAGGCATCCTGCGCGCTACACGCGTCATTACCACAGGCGCATCAGATCAAAATAGAGGGCCATCAACATCAGGGTGCCGACCATGGCAAGCCCAATGCGCAGTCCTACGGCTTGGGTTCTTTCGGATACTGGCCGTCCACGCACGACCTCCATAAAATAATAGAGCAAGTGGCCACCATCGAGCACCGGGATAGGTAGTAAGTTTAGTACCCCAAGGCTGATAGAAAGATACGCTAGAAAGCCAATAAACGCTTCCATCCCTGCACGGGCCGAATCACCAGAGATCTGTGCAATGGTGATTGGCCCGGACAAATTGGAAGGCGAGATAAGCCCGACAAACATTTTGCGTATGGCATCTAAGGTTAAGAGCGTCATCTCTCCAGTGCGCGAAACAGCCTGGCCTACCGCTTCGATAGGGCCGTAACGGATTTCACGCTGAAACGCTGCTGGCCACTCGACCTGCTCGGCGCCTGCACCGATATAACCAATTTCAACCCCAGTGTCCAAGCGGTTACGCCCGGGGGTTAAATCAACACTCGACTGCTCGCCATTACGTTCATAGGTGAGCTGCAGCGTTTCACCTGGATTACCTCGCACCATATTAACGAAGTGCATCCAATCATCCACTGGTTCGCCATTAATCGCCACCATCCTATCGCCCGCCTCAAGGCCTGCTTGCTCGGCGGCCTCTCCGCTCACTACTTGGCCTAAAACGGCCGGAAATTCCGGCTGCCAAGGAGTAATACCCAGCGATTGCAGCGGCTGTGGCGGATCTTGGCGAACCAAATAATCAGTCACCGATAAGCCAAAACGTTGAGGGTCGCTCGCGCCTTCGGGGCGGGCGTCTATATCCAGCTCACCGCTGAAACCAATAATCGATACCAGTTTGAGGTTAACATCTTCCCAAGAGCGCATCTCATCGCCCTGAATGGCGACAATTTCATCGCCATTGGCAAGTCCGGCTTCGGCGGCGGGCGAGTCAGGCGCAACGCTACCTACCATTGGCGACACCACCGTGGTACCCGCCACGAACAGTGCCCAGTAAGCCACAATCGCTAACAAGAAGTTGGCGATTGGCCCTGCCGCCACAATCGCAATGCGCTGCCACACGGTTTTGCGGTTAAATGCCTGATCAAGCTGCTCTTCCGGAACCGGCGCCTCACGCTCATCGAGCATTTTGACATAGCCACCCAGCGGAATGGCGGCTATCGCGAACTCGGTGCCGTGGCGGTCAACCCGCGACCATAGCGGCTTACCAAAGCCTACAGAAAACCGTAGCACTTTGACCCCACAGCGCCTCGCCACCCAAAAATGGCCAAACTCGTGGAAGGTCACTAACAGGCCCAACACCACAATGACCGCTAAAATATTCTGTATAAGGCCCACACTGAACTCCTTAATGCCCCGCTCTAACGACCAGCCCAGCGAATGCTTAAGCGTATCATTTTGTTACCAGTTCCAGCGCCTGCTGTCGCGCCCACTGATCCGTTGCTAATACGCTATCAAGGCTATCAACACGGCCTTGATAGGGGCGCGACAAGACGTCGGCGACCAGTTGCCCAATGGCTGTAAAGCCGATTCGACGCTGTAGGAATGCTTCAACTGCAACCTCATTGGCAGCGTTGAGCACAACGGGTGCCATGCCACCTTGCCGCATCGCTTCACGGGCAAGCCCTAAACAGGGGAAGCGAGTTTCATCGGGGGCTTCAAAATCAAGCCGCGCCACCTGAAAAAGATCCAGTGTCTCAACCCCGGCATCAATGCGCTCCGGCCACGCTAGCCCGTAGGCGATGGGGATGCGCATATCAGGATTACCCAACTGTGCAATCACCGAACCATCTTGATACGCCGCCATGGAGTGAATCACGCTTTGAGGGTGCACCACCACCTGGATTTGTTCGGGCGTGGCATCAAACAGCCAGCAGGCTTCAATAAGCTCTAGCCCTTTATTCATCAGTGTGGCGCTATCCACCGATATTTTACGTCCCATTGACCAGTTCGGGTGAGCGCAGGCCTGTTCGGGAGTGACATTATTGATTTCCGCCTGGCTCCAGGTACGAAACGGCCCGCCAGAGGCCGTTAGCAGCAGTTGACGAACGCCGTGCTTGGCAAGTCCGCCGCGGTGCTCCGCAGGTAGACACTGGTAAATGGCATTATGTTCGGAATCAATCGGTAGTAATGTTGCGCCAGAGCGGGAAACGGCCTCCATAAACAGCGCGCCGCTCATCACCAGCGCCTCCTTATTGGCCAGTAACACGCGCTTGCCTGCTTCCGCAGCGGCTAGGGCAGGCAGTAAGCCCGCCGAGCCGACAATGGCCGCCATTACGCAGTCGACGCTGGCGTCCCGGGCAACATCGCACAGCGCCTCTGGGCCTGCGCTCACGTCAGTTGACTGCCCAGCCCGCTTAAGCTCTTGGCGCAGCCAAGCGGCATCGGCCTCATTATCCAACACGGCGACCGCAGGGCGATGCGCCAAGCACTGCGCTAGCAGAGCCTCTTTTGAGGTGTGCGCGGTCAGGGCATGCACGCAATAGCGGTCTGGGTGGCGACTAATCACATCCAGCGTGCTAGTGCCCACAGAGCCTGTCGAGCCAAGCACGGTCACACGTTGCCTATTAGCGAGTTGGCTCATAGCGGCGGCACCCGAGCAAACACCTCAACCAGTACTTCCACATAGAACAGTGCAAACAGCGGTATCGCCGCGGTGAGGCTATCAATGCGATCCAGCACACCGCCATGGCCGGGCAGCAACTGGCTCGAATCTTTGATATTACGATGGCGCTTGAGCATGCTTTCCAGTAGATCCCCTAGCACAGAGGCCAAAGTGACCACGGCGGTGATGAGTATCAGGGTAATTCCACCCACCAGGCCCAGCGGCAACCACAGCGCAAAGAGAATAGCCAGAATAGTGGTCGCCGCTAAGCCGCCGTATACGCCCTCCCATGATTTGCCAGGGCTCACGTGGGGAGCCAATTTGCGCTTGCCCCAGTGTCGCCCCACAAAGTAGGCGCCGATATCCGCGCACCAAACCAGCAGCAGCACAAACAGCAGCCAAGCCATACCGATGTCACGCAGAACGTTAAAGCCCACCCAGCAGGGCAATAGCACCCACAGGCCCATCGCCAGGCGCCGCACGGTGGACTGCCACTGCTCACCCGCCGCAGGGTAGCGGGTTACCCAGTAGAGATTCACCAGCCAACCGGCAGCAGAGAACCAAAGCGGCCATATTGAGGTGGCGGCTCCGGCCAGCCACATGACCAGCATCAACACCGCCATCACGGCCACTAGCTGAGCACGCTGTGCCGTACGGGTAACGCCCGCCAGATTGGCCCACTCCCAAGTGGCGAGTAGCACCATCAACGCCGTAAATAGCGCAAAAGCGCCGCCGTCTAAACCAAACAGGCCAGCCAGCACCAGGGGTGCTAGCCAGGCTGCGGTGATAATCCGCTGTTTAAGCACCCTGCGCCTCTATTTGTTCGTCCGTCATGCCAAAGCGACGACGGCGCTGGCAGAAGTCGTTTAATGCCGCATCAAACGCATCCGCACCGAAATCGGGCCATAGCAGCGGGGAAAAGTGCAGCTCAGCATAGGCCAACTGCCAAAGCATAAAGTTGGATAGCCGCTGCTCACCACTGGTACGTATACACAGATCCACCGGCGGCACGTCATCAGTCCCCATTGCAGTGTCGAAGCACGCTTCATCGATTTGCTCAGGCGATAACTCCCCAGCCGCCACCTGCTCGGCTAAGGTGCGCGCCGCCCGTGCGATATCCCACTGCCCCCCATAGTTGGCGGCAATCACCAGATGCATCCCTGTATTGTCCGCGGTTAACGCTTCAGCACGCTGAATATGCTTTTGGATGGCGTGGGAAAAACCCCGCTGTTCGCCAATGATCGAGAGGCGCACATTACGCTCATTGAGCTTTTTGACTTCACGCTTAAGCGCCATCAAAAACAGCTCCATCAAGGCGTTGACCTCTGCGGCCGGACGCTTCCAGTTTTCGCTGGAGAAAGCAAACAGGCTGAGGGTTTGCACCTCGCGCTCGGCGGCTCGCTGAATCACCGCACGAACGGTTTCCACCCCAGCCCGGTGCCCACGCACCCCCGAAAGCCCGCGCGCGCGCGCCCAGCGGTTATTGCCATCCATAATGATGGCAACGTGAGACGGCGGGGCCTCCCCGGCCAGAGAAGACGCGCTGGCGTCGTCCGGCTGTTTTTCAGGAAGCTGCGGTGACGTCATGGATTCTCGCACCAAAGGTCAGTCATAAAAAAACCAGCCAGAGTGTGGCAAAACGGGCAGCCAAAGCTGCCCGCGGCTGAATAAAGCACAGGTTTATACCTGCATGAGATCCTGCTCTTTTGCAGTCAGCGCTTTATCGATCTCAGCAATATACTTGTCGGTCAGCTTTTGAATCGCATCTTCGCCTTCACGCTGATCGTCTTCGGTAATCTCTTTATCTTTTAACAACGACTTGAAATCACCGTTAGCATCACGACGTACGTTACGCACGGCAACGCGAGCGTTTTCAGCTTCGCTACGCGCCTGCTTGATATAACCTTTGCGGGTCTCTTCGGTGAGCATCGGCATTGGCACACGGATCACGTTGCCTGCACTGGCCGGGTTCAAGCCAAGATCAGAGGTCATGATGGCCTTTTCGATCTTCTGCACCATGCCCTGCTCCCACGGCGCAATCGTCAGCGTGCGAGCGTCCTCAACGTTGACCGATGCCACTTGGCTAAGCGGTACCTGGCTGCCGTAATAGTCCACGGTAACGGCGTCTAAAATGCTCGGGTGAGCACGACCGGTACGAATTTTATTGAAGTTGCTATGCAGCGCCTCAACGCTTTTTTGCATGCGCGAATCGGCATCTTTCTTAATATCGTTGATCACGTCATTACCCTCTGTATATCAGCGTGCCTTCCTTGCCCCCTACGACCATATTCAGTAGGGCGCCAGGCTTATTCATATCAAATACCCGCACCGGCATATTATGGTCACGTACCAGGCAGATAGCGGTCAAATCCATAACGCCCAATTTTTGATCCAGGGCGTCGTCGTAAGAGAGCTGGTCGTACTTCACCGCATCCGGATGTTTTACCGGGTCTTTATTGTAGACGCCATCGACTTTGGTCGCCTTGATCACTACGTCGGCGTCCACCTCAATGCCGCGCAAACAAGCTGCAGAATCGGTGGTGAAGAAGGGGTTGCCTGTGCCTGCAGAGAACAGCACTACGTCCCCGGAGGTTAAGTAGCGAATGGCCGTGCGACGGTCGTAGTGCTCTACAACGCCGCTCATTGGGATAGCCGACATCACGCGCGAGCGGATATTGGAGCGCTCTAGCGCATCACGCATTGCCAGCGCATTCATTACGGTCGCCAGCATGCCCATATGGTCACCGGTGACGCGATCCATGCCAGCCTCATTGAGCGCCGCACCGCGAAACAAGTTACCACCGCCAATCACGATGCCTACCTGTACCCCAATACCGACGAGCTGGCCGATCTCCAACGCCATCCGGTCAAGCACTTTAGGGTCAATACCAAAATCGTGTTCACCCATCAGCGCTTCGCCAGAAAGCTTGAGCAAAATACGTTTGTATTTTGACTTCGAACCCTCAGCCTTGCTGGGTGCTACATGGGGGGTAGGTTCTTGAACATCACGCGACATGGCATCTCTCCTGAGGCAGACCTGTAAACAGGCAGGCGGGGCAGCCCCGCTGTATAAACCCGTTATCAGGGTCGGCTAACTAACACCGGTTATACAGGGGCCGGATACGCGAAGGCGTGCGCTCACGCGCACGCCATCTTTTTTCTGAAACCTCTGACCTCAGCGACGGCCAGCCTGTTCCATAACTTCTTTAGCGAAGTCGACTTCTTCTTTCTCGATACCTTCACCAACTTCAAAGCGTGTGAAGCTTACCACTTCGCCGCCTGCGGCTTTCACGTACTCAGCCACAGTCTGGTTCGGGTCTTTAACAAACGGCTGCTCGGTCAGGCTGTTTTCTGCCAAGTACTTTTTCAAGCGGCCCTGAACCATTTTCTCTGCGATCTGCTCCGGCTTACCGGCCATATCCGGCTGCGCCAGAATAATCGCTTTTTCCTGATCCAACTGCTCTTGGGGCATATCGGCAGGATGCGCAACCGCAGGGTTGATCGCCGCCACGTGCATTGCAACGTCTTTCGCGACTTGCGAATTGCCGCCTGTTAGCACGGTCAGAACGCCAATGCGGCCACCGTGGACGTACTCGCCTACCAGACCACCGTCAACAGCGTTCACTACGATGGCACGACGCACACCGATATTCTCACCGATTTTCTGAACCAACTGCTCGCGGGCAGTTTCCAGTTCGCCAGCCATAACGGCGGCAACATCTTCGCTTTTCGCGGTGAAGAAAGCACCGGCGATTTTGTCAGCAAACGCGATGAAGTTGTCATCACGAGCAACAAAGTCGGTCTCGGAGTTGATTTCAACCATTACGCCGTAGCTGCCGTCTTCCGCTACACGCGTAACCACTACACCTTCTGCGGCGATACGATCGGCTTTCTTCGCTGCTTTTAGGCCGGAGCTTTTGCGCAGGTTTTCAATCGCAACTTCGATATCACCGTCGGCTTCGGTGAGTGCTTTTTTACACTCCATCATGCCGAGACCGGTACGTTCGCGAAGTTCCTTGACCTGAGAGGCGCTGATAGCTGCCATGAGAATTCACCTCTGAAATGGTTCTATGAGAGTTAGACGCAACACAGAGTATAGGCATGATAAATGACCATCATGTATCACGCTGCCCTATGTCTCTCTGTATTACGGGGCCGGTATTGAGTGCCGGCAAATTCGTCCGCGCAGACAGTTCATCTGTAGCGGGAAAAAGGGGGCAAAGCCCCCTTTATCTTGATGCGGCACACCTGCTCACCGCACCCACTGCTGCGATTACTCAGCGGCAGTGTTGTCTTCAGCTGCAGCGGCCTCTTCGGTCACTTCAACAAACTCTTGAGCGTTGGCTTCTTTGGCACGGCCACACGCATCCGCAATCGCTTTTACGTAGATCTGGATAGCGCGGATAGAGTCATCGTTGCCGGGAATTACGTAGTCAACGCCATCGGGGTTGGAGTTAGTATCCACCACGCCGATAACCGGGATGCCCAGCTTGTTGGCTTCGTTGATCGCGATGCGCTCGTGGTCAACGTCGATCACGAACAGTGCGTCCGGTAGGCCGCCCATGTTCTTGATACCGCCGATAGAACGCTCAAGTTTGTCCTGCTCGCGAGTCGCCATCAAGACTTCTTTCTTGGTCAGCTTCTCGAACGTGCCGTCTTCGCGCATGGTTTCAAGATCACGCAGACGCTTAATGGACTGACGGATGGTCTTGAAGTTAGTCAACATGCCGCCCAACCAGCGATGGTTGACGAAAGGCTGACCAGCACGGTTAGCTTCTTCTTTAATTACCTTGCTAGCGCTGCGCTTGGTGCCAACAAACAAAATTTTGTTGTTGGATGCCGCCATCTTCTCGACCACATCGATCGCTTCGTTCAGCGCCGGAAGGGTGTGCTCAAGGTTGATGATGTGAATCTTGTTGCGCGCGCCGAAGATAAATTTGCTCATCTTCGGGTTCCAGTACTTGGTCTGGTGGCCGAAGTGAGCACCTGCTTTAAGCAGGTCACGCATATTAACGTGAGACATGGTAGAACTCCTAAAACTCGGGTTAGGCCTCCACGCACCCCATGGATCCGACCGTTGACCACGTTAGACGCTGCCAGCGGCACCCGGGACCATGTGCCGGTGCATGTGTGTTTTTAAGGCTTGATAGTAAGCATCGCGCCCGTAAGTCGAGCACGCTGCGGATTCATCGCCCTGCCCTACTGCGTACTTCCCAGCCAAGAAGCTCGGAATCACGATTGCAGGAAAGCGCGCGGCTTTATACCATAGATCATTGCCAAGATGAAGTCGCACCCCGTTTGACGGTCTTAAATTGCGCCATTCAATTTTCCATTCTGCATTCATATCGAGCATTCATGAACGTTCCTATCAAGACGCCTTCTGAAATCGAACACATGCGCGAAGCCGGGCGCCAAGCGGCTAGCGTGATTGAAATGATCACCCCCCATATCCAGGCAGGCATTAGCACGGGGGAAATTGACCGTCTCTGCCATGAGTATATTGTTAACGAGCTAGGCTCGACCCCTGCACCGCTGAATTACCATGGTTTTCCCAAGGCGACCTGCACGTCGATCAACCATGTGGTGTGCCACGGCATCCCCGACGACGCCAAGAAGCTCAAAAATGGCGATATCATGAACCTGGATATCACCGTTAAGACCACCGACGGCTATCACGGCGACTCCAGCGTGATGTTCGTAGTGGGTGAGACGATTCAGGGCGAACGGCTGTGTCGCATTACTCAGGAATGCCTGTATAAAAGCATCGAGCTGGTGAGGCCTGGCGTACGCCTCTCGGAGCTTGCCCGCGTGATTCAAAAACATGCCGAAAGCAACGGCTACTCCGTCGTTCGCGACTTCTGTGGCCACGGCATCGGCGCCGAATTCCACGAAGAGCCGCAGTTTTTACACTACGACGGCTACGCACCGGATGCCGACATTAAGCTCGCCGCAGGCATGTGCTTTACCATCGAGCCGATGATTAACGTCGGCGGGTATAAAACCAAGGTGCTACGCGATGGCTGGACCGCCGTCACTAAAGACCGCAGCCTTTCAGCGCAGTGGGAACATACGCTGCTGGTGACCGAGGGCGGCGTTGAAGTGCTGACCGCGCGTGGCGATGAAGACTTCAGTTTTCTAACCAACTGATGCTATTACACCACCACCGGTTTGAGCCGGACACCACGCTTTACGACCTGGATCTTTTCCGCACTGAGCTTGCCGGTTCACGCTCGCCGGTGGCACCCTTCAAGGCCGCGCTGCGCGAGCTACAGGCGCGCCTGGACGACCAGTTTCGCGCCGGTGCAGACATTCGCGACCTTGTGCGCGGCCGCGCCTGGTACCTGGATCAGTTGCTGGCGATTGCCTGGGCACAGCATGAGTGGCCCGACGATGGTATTGCACTGGTGGCGGTAGGCGGCTATGGCCGTGGTGAGCTACACCCCCACTCGGATATCGATCTGCTGCTGCTACTGGAGCAGGACGATGACACCGCCTATCGTGAACCGCTGACCGCCTTTATCACCTTCTTGTGGGATATTGGCCTGGAAATTGGTCATAGCGTTCGCTCGCTTAGCGACTGCGAGCGGGAAGCCGAAGCGGATGTCACGGTGATTACCAACCTACTCGAATCTCGCCTGATTGCGGGGCCAGAAAGCCTGCGCGAAGCGATGCGCGAACGCCTCAGCGCCGAACATATTTGGCCCGCCGACCGCTTTTTTGAAGCCAAGTGGCAGGAGCAGATTTCCCGCCACTACCGCTATAACAACTCCGAGTACCACTTAGAGCCGAACCTCAAAAGCTCCCCCGGCGGGCTGCGCGACATCCAGATGATCGGCTGGGTGGCCAAGCGCCACTTCGGTACCGAACAGTACACCGATATCGTCGCCAACGGCTTTATGAACGACGCCGAACTGCGCATTTTAAGCCAGGGGCAGGCGTTCTTGTGGCAGGTGCGCTATGCCCTGCATATGCTTACCGACCGCGCCGAAGACCGCCTGCTGTTTGACCACCAGCGCACCATCGCCGAAATGTTTGGCTTTCGCGATACGCCGGAACGTCTGGCGGTTGAGCAGTTCATGAAGCGCTATTACCGGCACGTCACCGCGCTGGCGGGACTCAACGATATGCTGCTGCAGCACTTTGACGAGGTCATCCTGCGCGGCAAAGAAGCGCTGGAAACCGTCAAACTCAACGAGCGCTTTGAAACCAAAGGCGGCTATATCCAGGTTCGCTCGCGGACACTTTTCCGTGAACGCCCCGCGGCGATGCTGGAGCTATTCCTACTGATGGCCAAGCACCCCGAAATCGAAGGAGTGCGCGCCGATACCATCCGACTAATTCGCGATCATCGCCACCAGATTGACGACCACTACCGGGAAGACCCGCGCCACCAGCGGCTCTTTATGGCTATTCTGCGCGCCCCCGGCAATGTGCCCCGCCAGTTGCGGCGCATGAACCGCTACGGGATTCTGGGCAAATACCTGCCCGAATTTGGCCGCGCCATAGGGCTGATGCAGCACGACCTTTTCCACATTTACACGGTCGATGCCCACACCCTGCTGCTGCTCAAATTTCTGCACAATTTTCGCAAACCGGAAGCGAAGGGTGACTTTCCAGTGGCGGTGGCATTGATGCAGCAGTTGCCCAAGCTCGACCTGTTGTGGATCGCCGGGCTGTTTCACGACATTGGCAAGGGCCGCGGCGGCGACCACTCGGAAATCGGCGCCCGGGACGTTGAGCATTTTTGTCAGCGCCACCACGTCTCGCCCCACGACACGAACCTGGTCAGTTGGCTGGTTGAGCACCATCTATTGATGTCGATGACGGCGCAAAAGCGCGATATCAGCGACCCCGATGTGATTCGTGATTTTGCCTTGATCGTGCGTAACGAAACGCGCCTGGACTACCTTTACGTGCTCACCGTGGCCGACATCAATGCCACTAACCCCACGCTGTGGAACGGTTGGCGGGCGTCGCTGCTGCGCCAGCTGTACGCCGAAACCAAGCGTGCCCTGCGCCGCGGCCTGAATAATCCGCCCGACCGCGACGACTGGGTGCGGGAAACGCGCACCGAAGCACGCTCTTTGCTGCAAACCATCGGCGTTAATCGTGAGCAAATCGATCATCTTTGGGAATCGCTAGGGGAAGACTACTTCCTGCAGTACGCCCCCAGCGAAATCGTTTGGCAGACCCAGGGCATTCTCAATCACAACCAGTCGCCGCTGCCGTTGGTGTTGATCAGCGCACCTACTGCGGACATGTCCGAAGGCGGCACCAAAGTGTTTATCCACACCCGTTCGGTGGACGACCTTTTCGCTGCTACCGCCGCTGCCATGGAGCAGTTGGGGCTCTCGATTCACGATGCGCGCATTGCGACCTCCCACAACGATTGGACGCTCAACACCTTTATTGTGCTCGACAGCCATGGTCAGCCCATACGTGACCCAGGCCACATCGAAGAGATGCGCCGGCACCTGGTGGAAGAGCTCGATGACCCTGATGACTACCCGGATATCGTCACCCGCCACACGCCGCGCCAGCTCAAGCATTTCAAGGTACCCACGGAGGTGCTGATTGAGCAGGATCCGGCCAATGAGCGCACGCTGCTGGAGCTAACGGCTCCCGACCGCCCCGGCCTGCTGGCCCGGGTGGGACGTATCTTTATGGAGCAGGACATCTCGCTGTCCGCGGCAAAAATCGCCACCCTCGGCGAGCGGGTAGAAGACGTCTTTTTTATTACCACCAAAGCAGGCGAACCGCTGACTGACCCCGAGCGCCAGCAGCAGCTGCGCGAACGTCTGATTGAAGTGTTGGGCGTTTAAAAGATAATTCACCGAACCCCGAGGCTGATGCAGAGATTGTAGTGCCAAGCCTGGGGGCGAGGGTAGGTTTCCGCGAGGGCGCTGTGAACCCCTCCAGGGGCGCTACTTTCGCCATCTGACCGCCAGGGATGGCGGAAATGCCGGAATTGTCAGGAATTTTTTCCGGCCATGGCGAAAGACCCTCGCTCCAACCTACCCTCGCTCCCGTCTATCGAGTGTCTGTAAAAGTATTCATTGCAAAATCACACCCTCGTTAGGTTTGAGCCTGCACCGGGCCTTGCCTATAATCGACGGTTTACGCCGCCAGCCATCAACGGACACATCATGAACGCCGACCTCGACGCCCTGCATCCTTACCCGTTTGAAAAGCTGGCCGCGCTGAAGGCCGCATTAACGCCCCCAGCTGACTTGGCGCATATTCCGCTGACCATTGGCGAACCCCAGCACGCGCCCTTTCCTGCGGCGCTTGAAGCGCTGGTGGCGCACCAGCTGGAAATGGCCCGTTATCCCGCGACCAATGGCCTGCCAGCGCTCCGCCAAACCATCGCCAACTGGGCAAGCCAACGCTTTCAACTGCGCGAACTCGACAGCGAACGGCACGTGGTGCCCGTTAACGGCACTCGGGAAGCGATTTTTGCCTTTGTGCAGGCGGCGTTGGATCGCACCCGCCCGGCGAAAGTCGCGGTGCCCAATCCGTTTTATCAAATCTACGAAGGTGCGACGCTGCTGGCAGGCGGTGAGCCGCTCTATTTAGACTGTACCGCTGAGAACAATTTTCGACCTGACGTTAACGCCGTGCCCGCCGCGACGTGGCGCGACGTGCAAATCGTCTTTATCTGCTCGCCGGGCAACCCCACCGGCGCGGTCACGTCCCTTGATGAATTTAAGCAGCTGATTGCCCTCGCCGACGAACACGACTTTATTATCGCCTCGGACGAGTGTTACTCGGAGCTCTACCTTGACGAAACAGCCCCACCACCAGGGTTGCTGCAAGCCTGCGCCGAGCTGGGCCGTGATGATTACCGGCGCTGCGTGGTGTTTCACTCGCTCTCCAAGCGCTCCAACTTGCCGGGCCTGCGCTCGGGCTTTGTGGCGGGGGATGCGGCACTGCTCACACCGTTTAAGCGCTACCGCACTTACCATGGCTGTGCCATGTCGCTGCCGTTGCAGCACGCCTCTATCGCCGCCTGGCAGGATGAGCAGCACGTACGCGCCAACCGCGACGCCTACCGCGAAAAATTTAGCGCGGTCACCCAGGTGCTTGCCCCAGTCATGGATTTTCCCGCGCCACAAGCTAGCTTTTACCTATGGCCTGCGGTGCCCGGTGGCGACGATATCGCCTTCACGCAGAGGCTGTTTGCCGAACAGCACGTTAGCGTACTGCCCGGCAGCCTAATGGGACGCAGGGGTGAAAATGGCGTTAACCCCGGCGCAGGGCGTTTGCGCCTAGCGCTGGTGGCTGAGCTAGCGCCCACCCTTGAAGCCGCCCAACGAATTCGCCATCTCATCGAGCGCGGTTAACTTATTCCACATTCTCTGGTTCAACATTCTCAGGAGGTCGTATGCTGACGCTGTATATCATCGATAACTGCGATACCTGCCGCAAAGCGCGTAAAGCCTTGGATGAGAAAGCGCTGCTGTATAAAACCCACGATCTGCGCAAAGATGGTCTATCTGCTGCGCTACTAGAACACATTTTACATCGCGTGCCGCTTGTGGAAGTCATTAACAAACGCAGCAAAACCTGGCGCGAACTTTCCGATGAGGAAAAAGATTACGACGCCAACTCGGCCCGCCAGCTACTGATGAAATACCCCACACTGCTGAAGCGGCCGCTGCTCGAAGTAGACGACTCCACTATCTTAGTCGGCTACCGCGAGGGCGATTACGACAAGCTCGGCTAAGTACTCAAGTGGCTAAGTGCTTCAGCAACTAGATACTTGAGAAACTAAGCACTTAAGCAACTAGGCACCTTGGCTTTGCCTGCTTTTCTTCACTATTTATCACTACAGGACACCTTCTTATGCTGAGCTTTGCGCTTGGAATCGGCACCCAAAACACCCAGGGCGACTGGCTGGAAATCTACTACCCGGCGCCGCTGCTCAACCCACCCGCCAGCCTGGTGGAAGCCGCCAAACAAGCTCTGGATGCCCCCCAAGGCAACGCCGCCATCAGCTTTTTGCCCGAAGACTGCACACGCCTGGCTAAAGCGTTAGAAGCCGCGGGGCACTCCGCCCAGGCAGAGCTTGCCGAAGCGCTCTCTGCCAGCCAGCGCCCCCTGGTCGCGATGTTCCTGGAGAGCGACGAAGCGCCACAAACCGCGCCAGAGGTGTATTTAAAGCTGCATCTGCTGTCCCACCGCTTGGTCAAACCTCACGGTCTTGATCTCACCGGCATGTTTGGCCTTCTGCGCAATATTGCCTGGACCAACGAAGGCGCCATCGACATTGAAGAGCTGCCTACGCGCCGCTTGAAGGCACGTATGGCGGGCCGCGCGCTGTCCGTCGACTGTGTCGATAAATTCCCCAAAATGACTGACTACGTGGTGCCTACCGGTATCCGCATTGCCGACACCGCCCGCGTACGTCTGGGCGCTTACCTAGGCGAAGGCACTACCGTCATGCACGAAGGCTTTGTCAACTTCAATGCGGGCGCCGAAGGCCCCGGCATGATCGAAGGTCGCATCTCAGCCGGCGTGATGGTCGGCAAAGGCTCCGACTTGGGCGGCGGCTGCTCCACCATGGGCACTCTCTCTGGCGGTGGCAATATCGTCATTAAGGTCGGGGAAGGCTGCTTGATCGGCGCCAACGCAGGCATCGGCATTCCCCTGGGTGACCGCTGCACGGTAGAAGCAGGGCTGTATATCACCGCTGGCTCCAAAGTGACCTTACTGGATGATCAGGGCCAGGAAGTGAACACCGTTGCCGCCCGCGAGCTGGCCGGGCAAGACGATCAGCTATGGCGCCGCAACTCCCAGAATGGCCGCATTGAGTGCTTGACCAATAAAAGTGCTATCGCCCTGAACGAGGCGCTGCATGCCCACAACTGAATCTGAAGGACTGTCGCCGACGCTCACGCTCGCCTTTGAGCTGCTCAGCCGGGCCTCGGTAACGCCGGACGACGAGGGCTGCCAGGAACTCATGATCGAGCGCTTAGCAGCGCTCGGTTTTCATATTGAGCGGCTACCGTTTGGCGACGTAAAGAATTTCTGGGCGGTTCGCGGCCATCACGGCCCGGTGGTGGCCTTTGCCGGCCACACCGACGTGGTGCCCAGCGGCCCCTATACCAACTGGCAGTACCCACCGTTTGAGCCCTGCATTGATGATGAGGGTATGCTGTGCGGACGTGGCGCGGCGGATATGAAAGGCAGCTTGGCCTCAATGCTGACCGCCGTTGAGCGCTTTGTGGCCAACCACCCGAATCACGATGGCCGTATTGCCTTTCTGATTACCTCCGATGAAGAGGGCCCGGCAGTCGACGGCACTCGCGCGGTGGTCGAGCACCTGCGCGAGCGTAATGAACGGCTCGACTACTGCATTGTCGGCGAACCATCCTCGACCACGCGCCTGGGCGATGTGATCAAAAACGGTCGTCGCGGCTCACTGGGCGCCACGCTGCACATTAAAGGCGTGCAGGGTCACGTGGCCTATCCGCATTTAGCGCGCAATCCCATCCACCAGGCCATGCCAGCGCTGGATGCGCTGGTCAACGAGCACTGGGACGCGGGCAACGACTTTTTTCCCGCCACCAGCTTTCAGATTTCCAATCTGCGCGCAGGCACCGGGGCGACCAACGTGATCCCCGGCGACGTGGAAGTGGTGTTTAACTTTCGCTTCTCCACCGAGGTGACCTCTGATGAGCTCAAAGCGCGCACGGAAACCATTCTCGACCAGCATGGATTGGAATATCAGATAGACTGGACGCTCAACGGCGAGCCGTTTTTAACCGCGGAAGGCGCGCTGGTTGACGCCGCCATTAAAGGCGTTGAAGCGGTGACCGGCGAGCGCCCGGCGCTCTCTACCAGCGGCGGCACCTCGGATGGCCGCTTTATCGCCACCCTTGGCGCTCAAGTGGTCGAGCTAGGCCCGCTCAACGACACCATCCACAAGGTCAATGAGCGCGTTCGCGCCAGCGATCTGGACGACTTAAGCCGGATTTACGAAGCGACGCTGCAAGCGCTACTCTTCTCCGGTGAGGTAAACCTATGATGGAGCGTTACCCCGATATAGAGATTTACCTAGCCAGCGTGTCGCTTGATGCGCTCAATGAGTGGTTGAAAAGTGCACTAATCGCGCCACCGCTGAGCCCCGCAGGCAAAGGTAAATGGCAAACCCGCGGCCAATACCAGGGTGACTGCGTGCCGGTATTGCTGGTAGACAAAGCCGCTGATGGCTTTGCCAGCCTATGGTTTGATAGCAACCACACGCCGTGGATGACCGACCAAGAGTGTGCCCAACAGGCCGCGGAAGCGTTGCAAACCGAAATACGTTGCTCACTGGGTGGCTGGCACCCCGGTGATGACCCTGACCGCTTCTGGCAAGTGTTGCCCGGTGGCAAAGAAGGGGCAATAGAGTGGCCCGATTCAGGGCGTTAATCGAGCGCTTTAAACGTAAACGACCCCGCCGAAGCGGGGTCGTTACTATCCAACGATCAATTTAACTAGCCGTTGGGCTCACTCAATAATACTGACATCGTCGGCCTGCAAACCACGCTCATTTTTAATCACGTGATAACGCACGATTTGGCCTTCTGCCAACATACGCGGGCCACGACCACGAATGGCACGGAAGTGTACAAACACATCTTCGCCATTATCGCGGGTAATAAAACCGTAGCCTTTGTTGGTATTGAACCACTTTACTTCACCCTCTTCGCGGCCATCGTTAGGATCGATGATGTCTTCCTCCTCATCATCGTCCAACGGTGCAGCCGCTTGGGGTTGGCGCGTTGCTGGCTTGGGACGAACCACAGCATCGGACGCCACCACGATCGAGGGCGCAAAAGCGGCAGACGCTAATGTGCCAATACACAGAACAATAAAACTACCTATCGCAACGGCGATATAGACACCGCTAACTCCACTGATTGCCAACTCGGCCATCCACAGCTCGGCGAGGGCACTATCGGTTAAATGAACAATCCCCGCCAGCAAAAGTGGCGTGGGGGCGGCAAGTAATACACTGATTAAGAAACAGCGAAACACAACTTTTGGGTTCATAGAAAAAAAAAGCTCTCTTGTTGTATGGGTAACAGACGAAGGACAATACCCGCACTATCAGGCCCATTCCCAATAGCACCGGCATACTACTACATAAGGCTGCAATGTTATCATGACACATGAATTATCGCCTGTTGACCTAGCTCAACGTCTTGAATCTTTAGAGAGTCGCATAGCCCATCAAGAGCATTGGCTGGATACCCTGGATCAAGCGGTGGTACAACAGGAGCGCCGCCTGGAGAAACTGGAGCAGCTCAGCGGCCTAATGCGCGAACGCCTGCGTGAGCAGCACCAGGCACTCCAGGCAAGCGAACCCCAGGGCGGCCAGCGCCCCGAGGATGAACTTCCGCCCCACTACTGAACTAACGCCAGCCCCGGATGCGACTAATTAATTAGCCGCCGACAGCTAGCTTTCAACAGTTTAGCTGCCAACAACGCTCGCAGGGTCGATACTTTCCAGCCCAAAGGCATCCGCTACGGCCTGGTAGGTGACTTGCCCCGCGTGCACGTTAAGGCCCGGGAGAAAGTGTGGGTCGTCATGCAGCGCCTGCTGCCAGCCCTTATCTGCCAGGGCGAGTACAAAGGGCAGCGTGGCGTTGGTCAGCCCCTGGGTGGACGTACGTGCTACCGCGCCGGGCATATTGGCCACACAGTAGTGAACCACCCCATCGACGATATAGGTCGGTTCGGCATGGGTGGTGGGCTTGCTGGTTTCAAAACAGCCGCCCTGATCGATGGCAACATCGACCAGTACACTGCCAGGCTTCATATCAGCCAGCATACTGCGAGTGATTAGTTTTGGCGCAGCGGCGCCGGGCACCAGCACCGCGCCAATGATCATGTCAGACTCACGGGTGGCCGTTTCCAGCGCGTCTGCGGTGGAGTAAACGGTTTTAATGCGCCCCTGGTAACGGTCATCCAGCACTTCAAGCCGCGCTAACGACTTATCCAGAATGGTAACTTCCGCGCCTAACCCTAACGCCATGCGCGCAGCGTTTTCACCTACCACGCCACCCCCAATCACGGTTACCTTACCTGGCGCCACACCCGGCACACCGGGCAGCAGCACGCCCGCACCGCCCTGGGCCTTCTCCAGGCTATGGGCCCCAGCCTGCACCGCCATTCGTCCCGCTACGGTGCTCATAGGCGCCAGCAGCGGTAGGCCACCGCGGGCATCGGTAATGGTTTCGTAGGCGATACAGGTGGCACCGCTCTCCATCAGCCCACGGGTAAGGGGCTCTTCGGCGGCCAGGTGCAGATAGGTGAACAGTGTATGCTGTGGGGCGAGTCGCGCTACCTCGTCCGGCTGCGGCTCTTTCACCTTGAGGATTAACTCAGCGTTGCGCCACAAAGTGTCCACATCTGCTTCTATGTGCGCACCGGCGGCTTGGAAATCAGCATCGCTAAAGCCTGCACCTTCACCGGCTCCGGCCTGAATGCTCACCTGATGGCCGCGCCCGGCTAATTCCCGTGCGCCGGTAGGGGTTAAGGCCACGCGATACTCGTGATTTTTGATCTCTTTGGGGACAGCAATTTTCATTGGATTTTTCCTGTGCTTTTAAAGGTCAGTCATGTTGTTAAGCAAATTACAGCACAGCTAACGTTGACCACCACCCCAGAAACAAAAAACAAAAAAAACGCCGGTTAAGGCGTTTTTTAGGAGAAAAATCTAGCGATTGCCGGTTCTACACGAAAAAATCCACTTCGTTCTACGTCACTCCACAATAACTGCGCCGCCGTAGATACGCCGATACTCCTCGGGCAGGCGCTTGGGCCGCCCTGTTGAAAGCGCCACGCAGGCAAAGCGTGTACGGGCGTAAAGCAACGTTTTAGCGTCTTTGACTCGCACCAGCTGAAAACGGCGGGTCAAACTAAAGCGCTCGTCACAATCGACAATCCAGGTAGCCAGCTGTAGCTCATCACCTGCAAAGGCAGGCGCCAGGTAATCCAGCTCGTGGCGGTGAACCACCATGGCCCGATCAAGCTCTCGGTAACGCTCAAGAGAGAGGCCGAGCGCGACCGAGTGAGCCCAGCTAATCTGCTCAACCCAGCGCAGGTATTCACTGTTGTTGACGTGCTGATAAGCATCGATCGCCTCATCGGCCACGCGGATATCGATCACAAAAGGATCGGGCAGCGCCCACTCCATCGGCTAACTCCTGTGTACCTTTACTCCCCTACACGCTGACTTCTCTGAACTCTAGCTACCTGAACTAGTCGCGGAACACACGCACACCCAGCGCCTTCAGGTAAGACGTTTCAGGGATAGCCGGATGCACCGGGTGATCAGGCCCTTGGTGGCCTTGGAAAATCACCTGCCCGTGACGATCCTGGTGGCGAACCGCACCACGCACTACGTCCATTAGCCGCTCGGGCGCCAGGTGCATGGAGCAGGACGCAGACAACAGCAGACCATCGCGACCCAGCAGGCGCATGGCCTCGCGGTTCAAGCGGGCGTAGGCACGCTCACCGTTGGGAATGTCCTTGCGCTTTTTGATAAACGCTGGCGGGTCAAGAATGACCACGTCAAACTCCTCGCCCTCTGCCTTCAACGCTGCTAACGCTTCAAATGCATCTCCCTCACTAACCGCTACCTTCTCCTGCACGCCATTCAGCTCGGCGTTGCGCGCCACTTGAGCCAGCGCCGGGCCTGAAGAGTCCAGGCACATCACCTCTCTCGCGCCATGAACAGCCGCCTGCACGCCCCAACCGCCTACGTAGCTGAATACGTCCAGCACGCGCTTACCTTCCACATTGCGATTGATCCACTCGCGATTAACCCGGTGATCAAAGAACCAGCCGGTCTTCTGACCGTTCAGCACCGGCACCACAAAGTGAGCGCCGTTCTCTTCGAGCACCACTTCGTCAGGCAGCGTACCTTTGATGACGTCAACGTGGGCCTCAAGACCTTCCTGACGACGGCCGCCAGTATCGTTACGGAAGACGATCACCTCCGGTTTGATGACTTTTTCCAGCGCGTCGACAATTTCATCCGCCAGCGCCTGCATACCCGCGGTATTGAGCTGCACGACGAGGACATCACCAAAACGATCGATCACCAAACCTGGCAACAGGTCGCCTTCGCCGTGGATCAAGCGGTAGAACGGCTGCGCATAAAGGCGCTGACGCAGTGCCAACGCTTGATTAAAGCGGTGTACAAACAGCGAACGATCCAAGCGCATCTCGGGGTCACGAGACATTATCCGGGCAGCAATTAACGAATGAGGGTTTACATACGCGACGGCCATTACTTTGCCATTGGAGGCTTCTACCAGTGCGGTTTCGCCTGCCGCAAAGTTTTTCAGCGGCGTCTCTTTGATATCCACCTCATTGGAGTAGATCCAAAGATGGCCCGCTTTAAGACGGCGGTCGGCATTTTTATTCAGGCGCAGGCGTTGGGTCACAGCAATCTCCAAAAATTTTGTCTTTAAAACCTTGCCTTAAAAACCTGTGTCTTAAAACCTGGGCTTAAAAACGGAGGCAAGGCAAAAGATGAGGCAAAGCAATACTTAAATAAAACAGTAGCACTGATAGGTAGCCATTAGCGCTGGCAGCCGGGGCAGAACACACTAGCACGCTGGCCAAGCGTAATGCGCCGAAGCTCAGCGCCACAGCGCAAACAGGGTTGGCCGTGGCGGCCATAAACATTAAGGCGTTGGGCAAAGTAGCCGGGCTCACCCTGGCCACTGACAAAGTCCCGCAGCGTGGTGCCACCTTGGGTAATTGCCGCCGCCAGCACGTCTTTCACGGCCAGGGCCAAGGCGTCATAGCGAGCACGGGAAACTCTCCCCGCCGCACGGCGGGGATCAATGCCGGCCATAAATAGCGCCTCTGCCGCGTAGATATTCCCGGCACCAACAACCACCTGGTTATCCATCAGAAACGGTTTTACTGCCACGCGCTTGTTGCGCGAGAGCGTGTAGAGCCATTTGCCGTTAAACGCATCAGACAGCGGCTCAGGGCCCAAGTGAGCAAGCCGTTTATCCTGCGCTGCGTCTGCGGCCTGCCAATCCACAAAGCCAAACCGACGGGGATCGTGATAGCGCAGCACATAGCCGCTGGCAGTCACCACGTCCACGTGGTCATGCTTTTTAGGCAAATCCCCCACCCGGGCAATCCGCAGACTGCCCGACATACCCAAGTGCCAGAGCAGCGTCGCGCTAGCGTCACCTTCAAGCGCGCCGCCAGCCTGGATAGGAATCTGCAGGTATTTTGCCCGCCGCATCAACCCCCCAATGCGCGCACCTACCAACCGCTCGGCCAGATCATCGGGCACAGGCACACGCAGCCGCGGCTGACGCACCAGCACTTCGGTGACTTCCTGGCCTTCAATATAGGGAGCAATCCCGCGTCGGGTGGTTTCAACTTCAGGAAGTTCGGGCATATTTAGACATCGTACCTGCCTGTAGTGACAGCCTAATGAAGGTGGTTTAGCGAAGCATGCGACACACGAAAGACATGCATGCAAAAACCCGGCTTGAGGCCGGGTTTTTGAACAGGCGCTCGCCTGCAGTGGAAGCCGATCAACATCGCAAAAGCGATTACTTGATCTTCGCTTCCTTGTAGATCACGTGCTTACGGATGACCGGGTCGAATTTCTTGAATTCAAATTTATCCGGAGTGTTCCGCTTGTTCTTATCAGTGGTGTAGAAGTGGCCTGTACCGGCACTGGACACCAACTTGATTTTATCGCGCATGGTTTAACTCTCCCAAAATGCTTGGCCCAAAATACCTGGCCCAAAGGGCTTTGTATAATAAAGCTGGCTTAGATAGCGTCGCCACGCTTACGAATAGCAACCAAAACTGTGTCGATACCTTTCTTGTCGATGATGCGCATTCCTTTAGTGGAAACGCGCAGCTTGACGAAGCGGTTCTCAGACTCAACCCAAAAACGATGGGTGTGCAGGTTCGGCAAGAAACGACGACGTGTCTTACGCTGGGAGTGTGAAACGTTATTTCCAGTTACCGGACGCTTGCCGGTAACCTGACATACTTTGGACATTAGAGCCTCCAACTGCTTGGCCAGGATATAATAACCTGAGTGTTCAAAACTGTCGGGCAAACCGGAGCAGGGAAGGTGTCGACGCCGTTAACCGCCAAGCTTTATCCAAATCCGTTATTCAACCCAAGTTTAAAGGTGGCACTTTATACCAGAGCACCCGACTTACAGCAAGCAAAACCCACAAAAAAGGCTGGAAAAGCACTTTTTTGCTCATTTTACTTAATCAAAACGGCATAGACTTAATCAAAACGGCATAGAGCAGTGCATTCTTATGCTGCTTATAGCCAGCCGCGCTCGGCAAAAGAGATCACTTCTCCATCCCCCACCACGAAATGATCCAGCACGCGCACGTCAAAAAGTACCAGCGCCTCTTTGAGGCGTTCCGTGATACGTCGATCAGCATCGCTTGGCTCTGCCACACCAGAAGGGTGGTTATGCGCCAGGATAACGGCGCCAGCGCTCAGCTCTAATGCGCGCTTGGCAACTTCGCGGGGGTAAACGGATGCGCTGTCTAGGGTACCGCGAAACAGCGATTCATAGCGAATAATTCGGTGCTGAGTATCCAAAAAAAGCACCGCAAACTCCTCATGCCCTAAATGGCGTAGCTGCGAACTCAGGTAGTGGCGCACCAAGGCAGGTGATGTCAGCGCATTGCCCCGCGCCAACTGGCTGGCTAAATGGCGCCGCGACAGCTCAAGCGTCGCCTGGAGCTGAGCGTACTTGGCGCTACCTAACCCACGGGCAGCACAGAAGCTTTCCTGATCGGCCTCTAGCAGTTGGCGCAAACCACCGAAACTGCTGAGTAAATCCCGCGCTAAATCGACCGCCGAACGACCCTGTACGCCAACACGCAAAAAAATTGCCAGCAACTCGGCATCTGAGAGCGCCTGGGCGCCAGTATTTAATAGCTTTTCCCGGGGCCGCTCACCTTCCGGCCAGTGATTAATTCCCATCGCACCTCACCCGCGCTGCCCATCTTTGTCGATCGAAGCCAGCCTCAACACGCATAGCTTTACAGCCATAAGCCTCATTAAACCTAGCTTAACCTTGTTTGTGCTCAATATGCCAAATTGTTGGTGCCAATGGTATGGTAAGCCTCCTTACGAACGCGGATATGGATCACTGACCATGGCCTCTGCTGTTAACTCGACAAGCGCGTCGACGCTCGCCGGCAAACGCGTACTGCTCGGCGTTAGTGCGGGTATCGCTGCCTACAAAAGCGCGTTGCTTGTGCGCCTGCTCAAGCAGGTGGGCTGCGAGGTGCGCGTGGTGATGACCGACGGGGCCCAGGCCTTTATTACCCCGCTCACGCTGCAGGCGCTCTCCGGCGAGCCTGTGCGCACCTCTTTACTCGACCCCGAAGCCGAGGCGGGCATGGGCCATATTGAGCTGGCCCGCTGGGCGGATATAGTGCTGATCGCTCCGGCGACTGCCGACCTTATCGCTCGTTTGGTGCACGGTATGGCCGACGACCTGCTCACTACGCTCTGCCTGGCCTCAGAAGCGCCCAAACTGATTGCCCCGGCGATGAACCAGGCTATGTGGCGCCACCCCGCCACCCAGCGTAACGTAGCGCAGCTTGAGCATGACGGTTGGCAGCTCATAGGCCCCGCCGCCGGTGACCAGGCCTGTGGCGATGTGGGGCCAGGCCGCATGAGCGAGCCTGAAGAGATTTTTAGCGCGGTTACGGCGCTGTTTGCTGCCCCTATCACCACAGCGCCTCACTCACATGCACCCCATATTGTGATCACCGCTGGCCCTACCCGTGAGCCACTGGATCCCGTGCGCTACATCTCCAATCACAGCTCGGGGAAAATGGGCTTTTCCCTGGCCGCAGCCGCGGTAGCTGAAGGGGCCAAGGTGACGCTGATCAGTGGGCCGGTTGACCTACCCACTCCCCAGGGCGTGACGCGAATTGACGTTGAGTCAGCCGAGCAGATGCACGCTGAAGCTCAGCGGCTAGCGCCTCAAGCGGCGCTGTTTATCGGCTGCGCGGCTGTCGCCGACTATCGCGCGGCAGCCCCTGCCGAGCATAAGCTCAAAAAGCAGGATGATAGCGACACACTCACCCTGACCCTGGTTAAAAATCCCGATATCATCGCCGGCGTCGCGGCACTGCCCGCCAAACAGCGCCCGCTGGTGATCGGCTTTGCCGCCGAAACCCAGGAGGTTGAGCGTTACGCACGGGATAAATTACAGCGCAAAGGGCTGGATATGATCGTCGCCAACGACGTCTCCCAGGCTGGCCTGGGCTTTGGCAGCGACCAGAACGCCGCCTGGATACTCTGGCGCACCCCTCAAGGCGTCGAGAGCCGCTCAGAAGTTGCACAGCCGAAGACACAGCTGGCCACCACCATCATCCGTCAAGCGCTCGCCCTACTACCCACAACAGCCGCTACGAAAACATCTGGAGAATCCCCATGAGTGCCCGCCCCCGCCTGCAGTGCAAAGTATTAGATGAGCGTTTGCACGACTACCTCCCTGCCTACGCGACAGCTGGCTCGGCGGGAATGGATCTGCGCGCCCTGCTGGATGAGCCGTTAATATTAGCGCCCGGCGATTGCCAGCTCGTACGCACCGGCATTGCCATCTATATTGAAGATCCGGGTTTGGCAGGCATGATCCTACCGCGCTCCGGTTTGGGGCATAAACATGGCATCGTGCTAGGCAATTTAGTGGGTTTAATCGACTCAGATTACCAGGGCGAACTAATGATTTCGGTCTGGAACCGTGGTCAGAGCTCGTTTACGCTAACCCCCTTCGATCGGCTGGCACAGTACGTGCTTGTGCCTGTGGTACAGGCCGAACTCTCCTTGGTGGACGCGTTTGAAGACTCCTCAAGGGGCGGCGCCGGGTTTGGCAGTACGGGCAGTCAGTAACGAGTGGTCGCGCCTGTTTAGGAACCCTTTTAAGGAAACGTCTATTTAGCTGGGAAGCCCTATGAACGCACAGTCTGTACCCGCTTCGATTTTTCGCGCCTACGATATTCGCGGTATCGTTGACGACACGCTCACTGAAGAGACGGTAGAAATGATCGGGCGTGCTGTCGGCTCTGAGGCCGCCGCGCGGGGCGAATCCAGCGTGGTAGTCGCCCGCGACGGTCGCCTTTCAGGCGCTCGGCTGCAGGCAGCGCTGATGCGTGGCCTGAACGCCGCAGGGCGCGATGTGATCGATATCGGCATGGTGCCCACCCCGGTGCTCTACTTCGCCACTCACATACTGGAAGGCACCCAATCAGGCGTAATGGTCACCGGTAGCCACAATCCGCCTGACTATAACGGCTTTAAAATTGTGCTGAGCGGCGAAACGCTCTCTGGTGATGCGATTACAGCCCTGTTTGAACGTATCCAGTCCGGCAACCTAGACAGTAGCTTAGACAATGCTCAAGGCAGTATCACCCAGCAGGATGTTCGTGAACGCTATTTAACGCGCATTCTAGGCGACGTTAAGATCAACCGACCGATAAAAGCCGTGGTCGACTGCGGCAACGGCGTTGCCGGGGAACTCGGTCCGCAGCTGCTGGCACGGTTAGGTATTGAGACCATCCCGCTGTTTGCGGAAATTGACGGCCATTTCCCCAATCACCACCCTGATCCGGGCAAGCCGGAAAATGTCCAGGATCTGATCCGCAAAGTGCACGAAACCGGGGCCGACATTGGCCTTGCTTTCGATGGTGATGGCGACCGTCTGGGCGTTGTCACACCCACTGGCAAGCTGATTTATCCCGACCACCTGCTGATGGTGTTTGCCACCGATATGCTCGCGCGCCAACCTGGGGCCAAGGTTATTTTCGATATTAAGTGCACTGGCAACTTGGTCAAAGTGATCAGCGAGGCCGGCGGCGAACCGGAAATGTGGCGTACCGGGCACTCGATGATCAAGGCGCGTATGCAGGAAACCGGCGCTCAGCTTGGTGGCGAGATGAGTGGGCATATTTTTTTCCAAGAGCACTGGTATGGTTTTGACGATGGCCTCTACGCCGCCGCTCGGCTGGTAGAGATTCTCGCCAATCAAGCCGACGACGCCGATACTTTTTTTGCCAACTTCCCTCAAGACGTTGCCACACCGGAAATTAATATAGCGGTTAGCGACGATAACAAATTTTCTCTGGTGGATAAGCTTGCTCGCGAGGGCGACTTCGGCGAAGGTATAAAAACAACTTTGGACGGCATTCGCGTTGACTACCAGGATGGCTGGGGGCTGTGCCGCCCCTCGAACACCACGCCTGCACTGGTCATGCGCTTTGAAGGGAAAGACGAGGCCGCGCTAGCACGCATCAAAGCAATTTTTAACGACGCGCTTCGGCGCGTCGCGCCAGACATTGAGCTCCCCCAGTAGACAGATAGCTCTTTAAATAGCTCGGGGCTGGAGGGATCGCGACCACCTAGAAAGCGCGACCCTCATCACTTAATCAGCATAAACGTTAGCAGCATAATAAACGTTCGCAAGGGACAACCTCATGAGTTCAGCCAGTCGCGATCCCCAGGTCGTTGTGGAGGTGCTTTCCGAAGCCCTCCCGTATATTCAGCAGTTCTCCGGCAAAACCGTGGTGGTCAAATATGGCGGTAACGCCATGACCGAAAGCACCCTGATCGACTCCTTTGCCCGCGATATCGTGTTAATGAAGGAAGTCGGCATCAACCCGGTGGTGGTGCATGGCGGCGGGCCGCAGATCGGAGACCTGCTCAAAAAGCTCAACATTGAATCTCGCTTCGTCAACGGCATGCGCGTTACCGACTCACAAACCATGGACGTGGTCGAGATGGTACTGGGCGGCTTGGTCAACAAAAGCATCGTCAACCTGATCAATCAAAGCGGCGGTAAAGCGATTGGCTTGACCGGTAAAGATGGCTCACAAATTCGTGCCCGCCAGCTCAAAGTTGAGCACCAAAGTCCCGAAATGACGGCGCCCGAGATCATCGATATTGGCCATGTGGGCGAAGTGGAGTCGATCTCAACCGAGCTTATCGAGATGCTGGCAGCGCGTGATTTTATTCCGGTGATTGCACCGATTGGCGTCGACGCCGCAGGCCACAGCTACAATATCAACGCTGACCTGGTAGCGGGAAAGATCGCCGAAGCGCTCAATGCAGAAAAGCTGATGCTACTCACCAATGTCGCCGGGTTAATGAATACCGAAGGTGAAGTGCTCACCGGTTTAAGCACCGCTCAGGTGGATGACCTGATCGCCGATGGCACGATTTATGGCGGCATGCTGCCCAAAATCCGCTGCGCGCTGGATGCAGTGAAGGGCGGCGTGAACAGCTCGCACATTATTGATGGCCGTGTCCCCCACGCGGTGTTACTGGAAATTTTCACCAATGCTGGGGTAGGTACTCAAATCAAGGACGCGAGCTAACCGCGACGGAGGCCACATTATGAGCGAAGATCAAAAACCTCGCCGCCGCGAGCAAATTCTCCAAGCCCTGGCATTGATGCTCGAGGAAGATAGCGGCAAGCGCATTACCACAGCCGCCCTCGCCCGCCAGGTAGGAGTTTCAGAAGCGGCGCTCTACCGCCACTTTCCCAGCAAAGCGCGTATGTTTGAGGGGCTGATTGACTTTATCGAAGAGAGTATTTTTGCCCGCATCACGCGTATTTTAGAAGACGTTCCCGACGCCACCTCCCGCTGCGGCACCATACTCGCGCTGCTGCTGGGCTTTGCTGAGAAAAATCCTGGCCTGGCACGAGTGATGGGCGGCGACGTACTCACCGGCGAAACCGCACGGCTACGCCAGCGGGTCAACCAGCTGTTTGAACGCCTGGAAATGCAGCTTAAGCAGATTCTGCGCGAAGCCGAACTGCGTGAAGGCCTACGCCCCACGATTCCTGCCTCTGCCGCTGCCAATTTGTTAGCGGCCCAGGCGGAGGGGCGAATTTCACAGTATGTGCGCAGCGACTTTAAGCGCTTGCCCACCGAACATTGGGAAGATCAGTGGTCGCTGCTATCGGCCCACTTACTGCGCGCCACGGCACAGCCTGCTTAGGCTCGCGTGCTGGCTGCACAAAAAGCCGGCTCCTTTAACGGGAGCCGGTTTTTTTAATGCTGAAAAGCCACAAATTGTGCATTCAGCGTGGTCTTAGGCGACCATTTCCTCACCCATTTTCTGACGCAGCTTTTTCATGGCATTTTTTTCGAGCTGGCGAATACGCTCCGCGCTGACGCCGTAGACGTCGGCCAGATCATGCAGCGTCTCTTTGCTATCGGCTAACCAGCGGCGCTGGAGAATATCCCGCGAGCGCTCATCAAGCCCTTCGAGGGCAAGCTGCAAACGGCGCGTCGAGTCTTCCTCGAAGTTGCTATCTTCCAACTGCGTGGCAGGGTCGGAAGCGGAATCATCCAGGAAGTGCACCGGCGCTTGATAGGTGCTCTCTTCATCATCGCCTGCCGGAGCATCATAGCCTGCATCGTAAGACGACAAGCGCCCTTCCATATCGCGCACGATCTCGGGCTTAACGTCGAGATCTTTGGCGATGGCGTCCACTTCGTCGTTGTTCAACCACGCCAAACGCTTCTTCGCACCGCGCAGGTTAAAGAACAGCTTGCGCTGGGCTTTGGTCGTGGCAATCTTAACGATCCGCCAGTTGCGCAGCACAAATTCGTGAATTTCTGCTTTAATCCAGTGCACGGCAAACGAAACCAGACGAACGCCCTGGTTCGGATCGAAGCGCTTGACGGCTTTCATCAAGCCAACGTTACCTTCTTGAATCAAATCCGCTTGGGGCAACCCATAGCCCGAATAGCTACGCGCGATATGCACCACAAAGCGCAAATGCGACAGTACCAAACGACGAGCGGCTTCCAGATCGCCTTCATCATAGAGGCGATAAGCGAGCTCACGCTCTTCATCGGCCGTTAATACCGAAATTCCATTGACTGCGCGGATGTAACCGCCCAGATCGCCGCCGGGCGAAAGCTGCCCCACCGGTAGAAGACTAGTGCTCATGTGCAGGTGGTCTCCCCTGTAACCCATCGTGGTTGACGTAGCACGTTATCAATAACCTATTACAAAACCGTGATACTAATTCAGTCATACACATTCAGTCATACGAATGTCTGCAATACTGAGACCTTAACGCAAGCATAAAGTTCGCAGGTTAAGCATTACCAGCAGTATCGCATTAGCTGCTTAGAATTCATCAATTATCTTGGCCGAATACTCGAAAGGTGACGAGTCACCGCCAACCAGGCACCCAACCAACCTAGTAGTGTACTGCAAGATAGCAGAATTGTAGAGCCTGTCACGTCGAGTTGAGGTAAAGAAAAACTCGCCCCGTAACTTGCCGCCAGAGCGGATACCGGCAGGGAAAGCCAGTGATTGCCCAGACCTAACAAACCCAGTGCCAACAGCCCACCGCCTAAGCCATACCAAGCACCGCTGTATAGGAAAGGCCGTCGCACAAAGGCATGCGTGGCGCCAATGAGCATCACGACTTCAATTTCCCGGCGACGACTCTCCACCGAGAGACGAATGGTATTACCGACCACCAGCAGCACGCCTAAACCAAACAGCACCCCTAGCGCCAGCGCTACACGGCGACCTAGCTCGGCTAAGTTTCTCAGCCGCTCTACCCAGGCCAGGTCAAGACGCACCTCATCCACCCCAGCGAGCGCTTCAAGACGGGCGGCCAACTGCTGCATGGCAACTGGATCAACGCTTTCTGGGCGTACCACCATACTGATAGGCAGCGGGTTACTCTCCAGCCCTGCCAAGGCATCATCGAGCCCCAGCGACTGCTGGAACTCCGCCATACCCTGCTCGGCGCTGATCAGCTGGGTTTCGAGCACGCCCGGTTCCGCGTTGACCGCCTCCTCGATACGCAGCGACTGGGCATCATCAGCACTCAACTCCAGGTAGACCGTTAGGGTGGCGCTCTCATCAAGCTCTGCATCCAGCAGGCGGGCACTATCCAGGGTTAGCCACAGCGCCGCAGGCAGTACCAGTGCAATAGCGATCGCCAGCATGGTCAGGAGATTACCCAGCGGATAGCGTATCAAGCGCTGAAAGCTATCCCACCCCATACTGCGGTGATGGCGCCCCCATGCCCGCAGGCGGCTGGAAAAGCGCGTTTGCTGCGACCTGGCGCCCCGCTGTGGCGCTTGGGCTTTCTCAACCGCTGGTTTAACAGCGGCTTTGCGCGGCGTTTTTAATGCTGCTCCCTGACGACGCTTGGGTGTCGCGGATGACCTCATACCGCCCCCTCATCGGCTACCAACCTGCCGTCGCTTAAGCGCAGGATGCGGTGGCGCAGTCGGGCAATTAGGGCCAAATCGTGACTGGCGATCATCACGGTGGTACCAATCCGATTAAAGTCCTCAAATAGCGCCATGATATCCGCCGAAAGCTGGGGATCCAGATTGCCCGTCGGTTCATCGGCAAGCAGTAGCGCGGGCTTATTAACCACCGCCCGGGCAATGCCGACCCGCTGCTGCTCGCCGCCGGAGAGCTCTATGGGCAACGCCTTTTCACGATGCAGCAGCCCCACTTTATCTAACGCGGCACGCACACGGCGGGCGGCTTCCCGAGGTTCAACCCCTTGAATCTCCAGCGGTAGAGAAACATTGTGAAAAATGCTGCGATCAAAGAGCAGCTGATGATCCTGGAAAACCACGCCAATTTGGCGCCGATAGAACGGCACTTGGCTGGCATGCAGCTGGGCAATGTCGTGCCCCGCTACGACGACGCGCCCACGGCTAGGTTTCTCAAGGCGCATGATTAAGCGTAGTAGCGAGCTTTTCCCCGCCCCGGAGTGACCGGTAAGAAACACCATTTCGCCCCGGGCAACCCGAAAGTTAAGATGTGCCAGCGCTTCAAAGCGTCCACCGTAGCGTTTTCCCACATGCTCAAAGGCGATCATGCGCTGGCATCGTCCCCTTGGCGGTCAAATAGCGCTTGGACAAAATCATTGGCCTCGAAGGGGCGCAGATCGTCGATACCCTCCCCCACACCAATAAAACGAATCGGCGTTTCCAGCTGTTTAGCCAGCGCGAAAATAATCCCGCCTTTGGCGGTGCCGTCCAGTTTGGTTAGCGTGATCCCGCTGACCGGCACGGCGTCGTTAAAGGTGCTGGCCTGGGAAATCGCGTTTTGCCCGGTGCCCGCATCCAGCACCAGCATCACTTCATGAGGCGCGGTGTCATCTAGCTTCTGCATCACCCGGTGGACTTTTTTCAGCTCTTCCATCAGGTGGCTTTTGTTATGTAGCCGTCCGGCGGTATCGGCGATCAGTACATCAACACCTCGCGCAGTGGCGGCCGCTACCGCGTCATAAATCACCGAGGCGCTGTCCGCGCCGGTGTGTTGGGCGATGACCGGCACCTTGTTGCGCTCGCCCCAGACTTTGAGCTGTTCGACAGCGGCGGCACGGAAAGTGTCACCGGCCGCCAACATAACGCTTTTGCCTTCGCGCTGAAAACGCTGGGTGAGCTTACCAATGGTGGTGGTTTTACCCACGCCATTAACACCCACCACTAAAATAACAAACGGCCCCTTGCCCGCCTTTTCCAGTACAAGCGGTTTGGCGACCGGCGCCAGCATGGCGGACAACTCTTCTTGCAGGCCACGGTAGAGGGCTTCTGGGTTGTTCAACTCTTTGCGCGAGACCCTCGCTTCCAGGCGACCAATAATCTCGGTCGTCGCATCAATGCCCACATCGGCCATTAACAGCTGCGTTTCCAGATCTTCCAGCAGTTCGTCATCAATCTGTTTTTTACCTAAAAACAGATCGGCGATGCCATCGGTTAAATTGGCACGGGTTTTCCCCAGGCCTGACTTGATACGCGCAAACCAGCCTTTCTGGTCGCTTTTGTCAGCCACCGGTTTCTCTTGCAAGGCGGGCGCGGGCGTCAGCTCTGGCTCTGGCTCTGGCTCTGGCTCTGGCTCTGGCTCTGGCTCTGGCTCTGGCTCTGGCTCTGGCTCTGGCTCTGGCTCTGGCTCTGGCAAAGTTTCCGGCGCTTCTGAGGTCTCTTCAACAACGTCAGTGGAAGTCTCGGGCGTTGCAATGTCCATCTCATCGGCTTGCTCTTGAGGCTGCTCCTTTAACTGCTCCTCCTGCGCCTGCTTGTCTTGAGGCGCCTGTTGCGGATCTTGCTTATTCTTGCGTTTAAAAAAACCAAACATGAGTGTTACCCGACATAAATAGTGGACATTAAGGTTATGCTAACACCGTAACCCAAGACTTTGGATAAACAGCCCGCTACAATCCGCTTTATGACACGACAACGCCCCCCTCGATCCTCTACATCCCGCCGCACACCTGCTCAGCGGGGTGGTCAACAACTTGGCAAACCCGTTGGTAAGCCACTTGGTAAGTTACGCATCATCGGCGGTGAGTTCCGCCGCCGTCAGTTGCCGGTGCTGGATAGCCCAGGCTTGCGTCCAACCCCAGACCGCGTGCGTGAAACGCTGTTCAATTGGCTCGGCCAACAGCTTTACGGCCAGCAGGTACTCGACCTGTTCGCAGGTACCGGTGCGCTAGGCATTGAAGCGGTGTCTCGCGGCGCCTCCTGGGTCGATTTTGTCGAGCGCGACCCGCGGGTAGCGGCGCAGCTGTCGACCAATCTGGCATCGCTCAATATTACCGCAAGCGCGGTGCATGTTAACGATGTTCAGACTTATCTGACGCGCCCAGCCAAGCCCTATACGCTGGTCTTTCTTGACCCGCCTTTCCATCAGCAGTTGGCCGCGCCCTGCTGTTCGACATTGGAAACTAGTGGCTGGCTGGATAACGAGGCAATGATTTACCTGGAAACCGAGACATCGCTGGCTCCCAAGGTGCCCGCCAACTGGCTATTGCACCGCGAAACCCAGGCGGGCGAAAGCACTGCGCGGCTCTATCAACGTCAAGCACCGTAAACAGCGCTTGCCGCCACGCGGCGGTGGCGTTACGCTCGCCTCATTCGTCCCTACTGACAAGCTTTGTGCTTGTTTATTTGGGTGCCTTTTTATGACCTATTTTGGGTTTTCGTTTTTACGCTAGGGAGAGATACATGAGTCTGGAGCTATTTAATCAACTTGAGCAGAAAGTCACCGACACTGTTGATGCACTGGAGATGATGAAACTGGAAAATGAAGAGCTGCGCGGCGAAAACGCCAAGCTGAAAGAGGAGCGCGAAGAGTGGGAGCGTCGCCTCAACAGCCTGCTCAGCAAGTTCGACAGCCTCGAAACCTCCAGCACGCCTTAGGCTCAGGATAAGTGCGCTGCTGCCCTAAAGCACCAGGGACATCAGCAGCGCATCCTCACGCCCGGCGGCGGCTTGCGACGATAGCGGTGGGTAGTAGCCTTTGCGCCGTCCGTCTTCGCTAAACCCGCAGCGCTGGTAGAGCCGGATAGCGCTAAGATTACTCACCCGCACCTCTAGCAGCAGCCGCTCGCTCAGCCAGCCGCGTGCGGTGGACAGCACGACCTCCATCAACGCCCGACCTGCTCCACTGCGTCGCTGCTCTGGGTGTACTCCAATGGCTTGTAGTTCCGCCTCAAACGGCAGTCGCGCCACAATGGCGTACCCTAACAACTGCTCATCCTGCCACCAGCCCAGTACACAGGTATCCTGGCTGCCCAACGCTGCCAGCATTTGCGTCTCAGAAGTACCGCTCTGCGCCCGGTACTCAAGCGCAATCAGTAGGGCTAGGTGCTCAACGTTGAGTTCAGTGATCATCCGTTGCCTGCTGAGCACTTTCTAACTGAGTGCCCACTGCCTGAGCGCCAGTCGCCTTATCGGCTTCCCACTGCTGGCCTAACGCCTGCAGCGCTGGCCAGAGGTCGCGCTTACTATGGCTACCGTCGAGGAGCGCCCCAAGTGAGGGGCCCTGCCATAAGGGCAGCGAAAGCGTTTGGCTGTGACCTTCAGCCACGTTCAGTATGCGCTCCAGCGGCGCTTGTTCAGCTCCAGATTCGGTATCAGGCTCGGCTTCCAACTCACCCCACCAGAGTAATCGCTCTAACCGCCACCCCTGTCGGCTCGCGCTTCCAGCGATAAACGCCGCCAAGCCCTCGCGGGCTTCGTCCAGGGGATCCTCCACCGCAAAGGCGTTGGCCATTTGCGGCCAGGTGAAGTGGCTCACTTCCGGCAACGCTCCACGCTGAATGCCCGCGGCCTGTAACAGGTTGGCCAGTAGCTGCTGCTCAAGCGGACTCATTTCCCCCGCCTGCAGCACCATCCAGCGGCCCTCAAGACAAACGCAGGAGAGCGCGAACTTAAGCGGTTTGGCTGGCACGGTTTCCGCGCTGGAAGTCGCCGTCTCCGGGTTGGCAATCGCCGGCTTATTTTGGCCCGACTTGTCCGCACGCTGCTTGTCTTGACCCAGCAGTGCCCGCACCGCCGAGGGTGAGGCAATGGCTTCGCCTGAGGCCTGGGGGTCGGAAGATTGAAGTTCGGACGGTTGAGGTTTGGACGTTTGCCGCTTGGGCGCAGGGGCGTCGTCCAGCAATGCCTGTAGCCGCTCCCGAGGTGGCGTAGGGGCAGGCGTCGAATCCTCCCACTCGCAGGCCTCGGTGGGCAGCGCATTAGGCAACTGGTACTTCGCGGCCCAGGCGGTAATACCCATGGCGTCCAGGTAGTGGCGCCGAGTAACTTCTTGATTCACTTCCCGCCGCCGCGACAGTTGGGTGAGCTCGGGCGTTCACCGCCGCGTGCCTGCCACTCGCTGGGGGTATAAAGATGCAGCGCTAAGGCGTGCACCGGTCCGGAAAGCTCATCGGCCAACAGCGCATAAATTTGCTGGTGACGCTTCACCGGCATCATGCCGTCGAAGGAGTCACTCACTAGCGTCACTTTGAAGTGGGTTTCAGAGTTCGCGGGCACGTTGTGCATGTGGCTTTCGTTTTCAACCTGCAGCACGTCCGGCGCAAGTGCCGTTAACTTCTGCTCAATCTGTGTCTGCAGCGTCATAAGGTTCTCCTTGAGAGATCACAAACCATTTTATTGTACGCGCTTACTGGCCCGCAGACGATGCCCGTCGAGCGTGTAACGCACGCCTTGCCAGCGGCATACGCGCCACGCTTGCCAAGAGCGCCAGCAGCGTGGTCGCCGCCCCCAGCCAGAGCGTTACCTGTACCGGCCAGCCTAGCGCCAATGCAGCACCGACTAAGGCTACGCCAAACGACTGCCCGACGGTACGCGTGGTGCTCATGACGCCAGAGACGTTGGAACTGCGCTCCGGTGGCAGACTACCCATCATTTCGCGATTGTTGGGTGGCTGGAACAGGCCAAAACCAATACCGCATAGCGCAGTGCGCCATAGACTTCCCGCCACGCCGGTCGACTCATCGACCAGCGCCAGCGCAATCAGGCCAATGATAAGTAGGCCAAGCCCCGCGCTGGAGAGAATACTGGGATTAATACGGTCGGCTAAGCGCCCCGCTACAGGGCCAACGAACATGATAGCCAGTGGCCAAGGAGTGAACAGCCAAGCGGTTTCCAGTGGCGAAAAACCCATCTGCTCCTGGTAGAAAAACGACAGCGCTACAAACGTAAGGCCCTGACCTATAAAGGCAAGCCCAGAGGCCGATACCGCCAGTGTAAAGCGCAGCTCGGCAAACACGCTAAGCGGCAACAGTGGATACGGCGCACGACGCTGACGCGCAATAAACCCAGCACAGGCCAATACTGCCAACAGTACCCAGCCGCCGCTTTGCCAAATCGGCGCGGCGTGGCTCACGGCGTCCATGGCAATAAAGAAGCTGGCCAGCATAACGATCGAGAGCAGCGCCCCAGCCACATCAAAACTGCCTTTGCGTGGCTCTTCTCGGGGCAATGCACGCTTGGCGAGCCATAACGAGCAAAGACCCAACGGCACATTTAGTGCAAACAGCCAGGGCCAGTCGGCAAAGGACAGGATCACACCGCTTAACGTGGGCCCTGCTGCATAGCCACCGGCCACCACCAAGGCACTTAAGCCAAGGGCACTGCCCAATAGTCGCGAGGGGAAAATGGCTCGATAGAGCGATGGTCCAATCGATAGTGTGGCCGCAGCACCTAGCCCCTGAAAGGCACGAAACACCAGCAACGTTTCTAAATTGCGTGATAGTGCTGCCCCTAGCGCGGCAGCGACAAAGGTGGCCAGTCCAAACAGGTAGAGCCTGCGACGTGTGATCAATTCACTAATGCCCGCAAACACGAGCAAAAAAGCCGCACAAACAACCTGAAACAGGTTAGTAATCCATACCGCTCGGGATGCCGACACATTCAAGTCGGCGGCAATAGTGGGCAGCGCCAGGTTGATCATGGTGGTATCGACCACCGCCATCAAGGTACCGGTCACCAGCGCTAGCACAGCAAGGGCGCGTTCAGGCCCAGGCAGGCCATCGTCGCCGGGGCGGGTTTCAAACAGTCGCATGCAAGCGTTCCTAGGCAGGAGAGATCTTAAACGAAACGGCCAACGCGAAACGATTAAAGACACTGCGTCTAAAGACACAGCGTTAAAAACGATGAAACCGGCCTAAGCCGGTTTCGAAGTGCGCTATTTAACAGTGTGGCATTTCACAGTGCACTAGCGGGCTGTTACCAGCCAAACGCGCAGGCAAACACTGGGCTTATGTAGTACTAGGCTTGCCTAAATACTAGCACGCTAACGGCTAGTCCTGCTCACTATCGAGCAGTAACGCATCATCGACTTCTGAGATTTCCAGCGCCGTTTCGTCGTCTAGATCAATGGCCAGGTAGCTGTGCTCGACGCGCACAAACTCCTGGAACAATGCCCAGTCGAGTTTATCCGGCCACTGCCGTTCGTCCTCTTCCCAAGCGCGCAGCTCAGTCTCGAGAATTTCCACGTAGCGGTCGCGCACAAAAGTTTCCAGCGCTTCCGGGGTATCCATCTCTGGAATCAGGTAAATGGTACTTTCACGTTCGACGTCGTCCAGGGTCAGGTCGTCGTCTCCCATGGTGGGTTCCAGCGCGTTGATCCAGTCCACAAAGGGCTGGGTCGGCCTGACGCTCAGTGCGGAGCGGTTAAGCAGTTTCATGGGATTCTCCTCGCCGTCGAAACGTTGACCATTATGGGCGCTATAACGCGCCCTTACCAACTTTTCATCCGTTATCTTAGCGTGTTAGTCCACTTCAGGGCGCATCGCCGGGAACAGCAACACATCGCGAATCGAGGCGCTGTCGGTGAACAGCATCACCAAGCGGTCAATACCGATGCCTTCGCCCGCGGTGGGCGGCATGCCGTACTCCAAAGCACGTACGTAATCTGCATCGTAGTACATAGCTTCCAGGTCACCGGCATCTTTTTCCGCTGACTGGGCACGGAAGCGCTCCGCCTGATCTTCTGCGTCGTTAAGCTCCGAGAAGCCGTTGGCGATTTCGCGACCACCGACAAAGAACTCAAAGCGGTCAGTGACGAAGGGATTGGCGTCATTACGCCGGGCAAGCGGACTCACTTCAGCCGGGTATTCGGTGATAAAGGTCGGCTGGTCGAGTTTATGCTCGGCAACCTCTTCGAATATCTCCGTTTGCACCTTGCCCAGGCCCCAGCTCTCTTTGACCTTGATGCCCAGTTTCTCGGCAGTTGCCCGCGCCGCTTCCAGCGAATCCAAATCGCTGTCGGCAATGCCGTCACCATGATCGAGAATCGCCTGACGTAGCGTTAAGCGGGCAAAAGGTTTGCCGAAATCGTAGCTCGCGCCCTGATACTCAATCACTGAGTTACCGAGCACTTCTTCAGCGGCGGTGCGCAGCATCGCTTCGGTCATATCGAGCAGGTCGCGGTAATCCGCATAGGCCCAGTAGAACTCCACCATGGTGAATTCTGGGTTGTGGCGCGTTGATAACCCTTCGTTGCGGAAGTTGCGGTTAATCTCGAACACTTTCTCAAAACCGCCCACCACCAGACGCTTGAGGTAAAGCTCTGGCGCAATACGCAGATACATGTCGATATCCAGCGCATTGTGGTGGGTAATGAACGGCCGAGCCGCCGCTCCGCCGGGGATCGGCTGGAGCATCGGTGTCTCTACTTCCATAAAACCACGCGCTTCAAAGAAGCGGCGCATGGAGCTGATGACCGCTGCGCGGGTTTCAAACACCTTGCGCGACTGCGGATTCATGATCAGATCCACATAGCGCTGGCGATAGCGGGCTTCCATATCGGTGAGGCCGTGAAACTTGTCCGGCAGCGGGCGCAGGCTCTTGGTGAGCAGCTGCGCCTCTTTCATCATCACGTACAGATCGCCCTTGCCGGATTTATGCACCGGCCCGTGGGCAGCGACGATGTCACCGATATCCCAGCTTTTAACGTCTTCCAGCACGTCGGCGGGCAGGCCCTTTTTATCCACGTAGAGCTGGATTTGCCCGGCCACATCTTGAATGACGATGAAGGGGCCACGTTGACGCATCACACGACCCGCCACAGCGGCGTGGTGATCCAGCGCTTCAAGCTCGGCCTTGTCTTTATCGCCGAAGGCATTTTGCAGCTCGACGGTTAGGCTGTCGCGGCGAAAATCATTGGGAAACGCACTCTTTCCCTGCTCAGCGGCGCGCTCACGGCGAGCAGTCAACTTGGCACGGCGCTCGGCGATCAGGTGGTTTTCGTTGTCTGCAGGAGACGCGTCTTGGTTAGCCATGGGGCACCCTGTTCATGTTCAAACGCTAAAAAAATTACAAACCTTGCTTCAAGCTGGCGACGATAAATTGATCAATATCCCCGTCGAGCACTTTATCGCAGTTGCTGGACTGCACGCTGGTGCGCAAATCCTTGATGCGCTGATCATCCAGCACGTAAGAGCGAATCTGGCTTCCCCAGCCGATGTCAGCCTTGGAGTCCTCGGCCTCCTGCTTGGCGGCGTTGCGCTTTTGCATCTCGTGTTCCCACAACCGCGCTTTCAACTGCTTCATGGCAAAATCGCGGTTGGCGTGCTGGCTGCGTTGCCCCTGGCAGGCCACCACGATACCGGTCGGCTCGTGGGTAATCCGCACGGCCGAATCGGTGGTGTTTACGTGCTGACCGCCCGCGCCGCTGGAGCGGTAGGTATCGACGCGCAAGTCCGAGGGATTAATCTCTACCTCGAAACTGTCGTCAATTTCCGGGGACAGGAATACCGAGGCAAACGAAGTATGCCGACGGCCACCGGAATCAAACGGGCTTTTACGCACTAGGCGGTGCACGCCGGTTTCAGTACGCAGCCAGCCGAAAGCGTAATCGCCCTGGATATGCACCGTGGCCGACTTAATGCCCGCCACTTCGCCCGCAGAGATTTCGGTGATATCGGCTTTGAAGCCGTGACTCTCCGCCCAGCGCAGATACATGCGCAGTAAAATATTGGCCCAATCCTGAGCTTCGGTGCCACCAGAGCCGGACTGAATTTCCAGGTAGGCGTTGTTCTGATCCATTTCACCGGAGAACATGCGCCGAAACTCAAGCTTTTCTAACGCCGCCTGCATGCTGTCCAGCTCTTTGCACACTTCTTCGACGGTGCCTTCATCCTCTTCCATTTCTGCAAGCTCTAGCAGATCCCGGCTATCGCCAAGGCCCTGCTCAAGTTCATCAATGGTGGCCACTATGGCTTCGAGGGAGGCGCGCTCTTTGCCTAACTTCTGCGCGTAGTCTGGATCGTTCCAGACATTGGGGTCTTCCAGTTCGCGGGTGACCTCTTCTAGCCGATCTTTCTTCTCGGCATAGTCAAAGATACCCCCTAAGAACGTCTGTCCGCTCAGACAGGTCCTTGAGCTGGTTGTGAATCGGATTGGTTTCCAACATGGGATCGCCCTAGCTTGGTCTACTCGGATCGTACAGAGGTGTATCGATCAGAAAAGCGCATAGTGTAACGAAAGCCGACACGCCCCGCATCCAATGGCCTGCCACTAGGCAATAAAAAACCCGGCATGCGCCGGGTTTCATTGGGGTTTGGCTCTTTAGGGCTTAAAAGCGATAGGTTAACTGAGCACCAAAACCGTGAGCTTCGTTTTTGTAGTCGGCTGAGTAGGAGGCCCCGCCAACCGGCTGGCCACCCGTGGCCTGGCTGGCCAGCAGGTCGCTACGATCCTGCTCAACAAAGGTGCCGCGCTCTGACAGATAGGAGTAGGCAACATCGACAGTCAGGTCAGGCGTTGGGCTCCATCCTGCCCCCAGCGAGAAAATACGCCGATCATCGGAAGGAATACGTACGCTACGATCCTCATCATTGGTCGGCGTCATGTCTAACGTAACCCCAGCACGAAGCGCCAATGTCTTGGTTAACTGGTACTCGCCGCCAGTGGCAAACGCCCAGGCGTTTGAATAGTTCTGAAACTCTTGGGTAATCGTATCGCCTTGGCTGCCGGTAACCAAAATTTGATCAAAGTGGCTCCAACGCACCCAGGATGCACCGAACATCAGCTTGAGACGGTCAGTCATTTGCTGGGTAAGCGAGAAGTTAACCGTCTCAGGGGTGGTCAAATCCAGGCTAGCAGTATCTGAGCGAACGACATTACCCAGGGGATCAGTAGCGCTAAAATCACCTTCCAAGGTGTAGTCTACTTTCGAGCGGTAAGTCAGCCCCAGGGTGGTTTCAGGTACTGGACGATAGATTACGCCTAAGTTATAGCCCCACGCTTCGTCGTCACCATCAACCCGCGAGTCGATGTCGGCATCTGGGTTAAAGGTGGCCTCACTGGGTACTTGTCGGCGTAGTTCGCCTTCCACACGGTTGTAAGTAATCCCCGCGCCTACTGACCACTGGTCATTAAAGCGGTAAGAAACCGTCGGCTGTGCACTGACCACCTTGACTTCGGTGTAGTCGCCAAAGTAGCGACCCTGGAAATCATCTTCATAATCGGTTTTTGAGCCAAAGGGTGCATACACCCCAAACCCGAATGCAAGTTGGTCGGTCACCGGGTGCGCATAAAACGCAAAGGGGATCGGCGTCCCCGGCACCATATCGCCATCATTCCCACCGGGGATACTACCAACGGGAATCTGATTGCCATTTGGCGCGCCACCAAGCGCGACCCCGGAGTCGATATAGCGAGAAGCTTCGACATTAGAGATGTCAGTATTCACGTTTAGATACGTGCCACCAACGGTCACCTGGGCACGGTCTAAAAACGACATACCCGCTGGGTTACCGTACACAATGGTTGCATCATGGATGTTAGAGCTTCGCCCGGCATGGCCATAGCCCTGCCCACTCACGCTCTGCTCGTTAATTTGATACCCGCCCGCGTGGGCTTGGCTGGCAAAAGCGGCCGTAATGGCAGCAGCCAGGGTGAGCTTATTAAATTTATTATTCATAGTGGGCCTCTCTTCCCGATGATCCAGTGGATACCGACGATCCACCCTCTTTATTTTTACATGACTGTTTTCTCGCAACTGAGCCAAAGGTTCAAGGGCAAACGTTCGTTTTATTTTATTTTTGGCTTATACATTAGTCGCACGGTCGTTTTAAATCAGTGTTTTAGTCATTTCAGCTTACTGAGCCAAGAGGCCTTGACCTATGGGTTACCCATAGGTTCTACACTAAATAACCACTATTTAACCGGTCGGGAGAACAGGCCATGAAAGTTACTGAGCTTGCCAAACGGGGCGGTGTTACCGCTGAGACCGTGCGTCACTACGCTCGTGAGCGGCTACTTGCTCCTCAGCGCCACCCGGATAACGGCTATCAGCTATTTTCGGATACCGACTTAGAGCGGCTGCGTTTTATTCAGCGGGCGCGCAAATTAGGTTTTAGCGTGGCTGAGATTCGCGACATTTTGACCCACGCCGACCAAGGCGACTCTCCCTGCCCACTGGTACGCGACTTACTCGCCAGCCGCCTGCCGCAAATCCGCGCACGTATTGCCGAGCTGGAAGCGCTAGCCGAACGAATGGAACAGGCCATGGAGAGCTGGCAGCAAATGCCCAACGGCTCCCCCGACGGCCACAGCGTGTGCCGCCTGATTGAGAGTTTTCCTGACGCCACGCCTACCAAGGAGACCCCATGAGCGACGCCTCTACCGAAGCCGCCTCAAACGTGAGCCCTGCCAATGGAGTCACCACGCGAACTATTCCTGGCATGAATTGCCAGGGCTGCGTCAAGCGTATGCGCGAGGCAGTACAAAACGGTGACCCAAGTGCCGAAGTGATCGGCACGCCTAGCGAAAAACGCCTAGAGGTTGTTTCATCGCTAACCGACGCCGAGCTTGATCAACGCTTGACCGAGGCGGGCTACCCGCCCGGTGAAGCAGCGCTGGAGGAAGCAGCCCCAGACGGAGCAACTAAGCAACCAGATACCACGCCACCCGCTAAGGCTGAAAAGGCTGCAAGTCCCCCCTCCCAAGGCCAAGGTAAAAAGCAGCGTCTGGCGATTAGCGGGATGACCTGCGCCAGCTGCGTTAAGAGCGTGCAGAAAGCACTAGAGCGAACTGAGGGAGTCGACACCGCCAGCGTCAATTTTGGCACCCACTCCGCCCAGGTGTTTGGCAGTGCAAAGACCCAAGCGTTAATCGCCGCCGTTGAGTCAGCTGGCTATGGCGCCGAACCGATTGTGGATATGCGGGAAGCAGAACGCACTCGTGCAGAGCAGGATGCCAAGACTTACCAAAAACGGCTGCGCGGCAGCGCGATCTCGCTGGCACTGGCGATTCCGCTGATGCTCAGCATGCTTTTTTTCCATCCCCACCCGATGGGCATGGGGCGTCTCTACTGGCTGGTGATCGGCTTGTTAACCTTGGGTATTTTGGCCTTCCCAGGACGCCACTTTTTCGTCAACGCCTGGAAGCAGTTTAAGCATCGCCAAGCCAATATGGATACCCTGGTGGCCATGGGCACCGGCACCGCCTGGCTCTACTCCATGGCCGTGGTGCTGTTTGCGCCGTGGCTGCCAGAAGTCGCTCAGGGGATCTATTTTGAAGCCTCAGCCATGGTGATCGGGCTGATTCTACTCGGCAATGCCATGGAGCTACGTGCCCGGGGCCGCACCAGCGATGCGCTAAAGCGCCTGCTTGATCTACAGAGCCGAACAGCGCGGGTGATTCGCGACGGTCACGAGCAGGAGATTGAGATTGATGCGGTGCGCGCTGGCGACCACGTACGAGTACGCCCCGGCGAGCGTTTACCGGTGGATGGAGACGTCGTTGAAGGCCAAAGCCATATCGATGAGTCGATGCTTACCGGCGAGCCACTCCCCATCGCCAAAAGCGCGGGAGATGAAGTCAGCGCTGGCACGGTGAATGGCAAAGGCGGCTTGATCTATCGCGCCACGCGGGTGGGCACCGACACTCGCCTGGGGCAGATTACCGAACAGGTAGCGAGCGCTCAAAACTCGCGTCCACCGATTGGCGAGCTAGCCGACCAGGTCTCCAGCGTTTTTGTGCCTGCGGTAATGATCATTGCCGTATTGACGGCCCTGGTGTGGTTCAACCTAGGGCCCGCTCCCCAGGTGATCCATATGCTGGTGACGGCGACCACCGTGCTGATTATTGCCTGTCCCTGCGCGCTGGGTCTGGCGACGCCGATCTCGACCATGATCGGCGTCGGTAAAGCGGCAGAGCATGGGGTGCTGGTACGCAGCGGCGAGGCGCTGCAAACCGCTAGCAAGCTGACCACGCTAGTAGTCGATAAAACCGGCACGCTCACCCAGGGCAAGCCCAGCGTCACTGATGCGCAGATGTTTGGCGTAGAGCAATCCACCGCGCTGGCATTGGTGCACGCGCTGGAACGCAGCTCCGAGCACCCATTGGCGGCGGCGTTAATGACCTATGCGGATGAACACAACGCCAACCCTGCCGAGATTAGTGGTTTCGACAGTGTGACCGGTGGCGGGGTAAAAGCCCAAACCACCGACGGCAAAGCGTTACTGCTGGGCAATGCGCGTCTGTTAAGCGAGGCCGGTGTGGATCTCAAGGCCGGTGAAGAGCAGGCCCACGCTCTAGAGGAGCAGGCCCGCACGCTGGTGTACTTGGCGGTAGATGGCAAACTGGCCGCCCTATTTGGCATCAGCGACCCGCTTCGCCACGACACAGTGGCCGCGATCAAGCGCCTGCAAAAAGACGGCTTAACCATCGTCATGTTGACCGGCGATAACGAGCACACCGCCAGGGCCATTGCCCAGGAAGTAGGCATTGATGAGTTTCGGGCAGGGCTGTTACCCGAGGACAAGCACGCCGAGATAGAGCGTCGTCAGAAGGCGGGAGAAATCGTTGGCATGGTGGGCGATGGCATCAATGATGCCCCGGCGCTGGCCAGGGCGAACGTGGGCTTTGCCATTGGCCAAGGCACCGATGTGGCGATTGAGAGCGCGGGCATCACGCTAATGCGCGGCTCGCTGCACGGGGTGGCATCAGCGATAGAAATCAGCCGCGCCACGCTGCGCAATATCAAACAGAACCTGGTGGGCGCCTTTGGCTACAACCTACTGTGTATTCCCATCGCGGCAGGGGTGCTCTACCCGCTAACCGGTATGCTGCTTTCACCGATGATAGCGGGCGCTGCCATGTCACTCTCTTCCATCACCGTTGTGAGTAACGCCAACCGCTTGCGGCTATGGAAAACCAGCCAGGAGGACGCCTCATGAGCTTATTGATCAACTTGGCAGGCCTGGGGCTCATTGCACTGATAGTGTGGTGGTTCTGGCTTGGCTAAACGTTTTTAGCTCACTCCAATATATCGCCCTGGCTTATGGTTCAGGGCGATAATCAGGTTGAGCGTCAGCGCCCCTAGTACCGAATAGCCCACGCGATCCAACGGTAGTTGGGTCAGGGCTACCAGCAGGATAACGCCATCAATCGCCAGTTGAACGTAGCCTGCGCGCAGGCCGTGTTGATCCTGCAAGTAGAGCGCGAGGATATTGATACCGCCCAGGCTGGTGCGGTGGCGAAACAGCATCAGCATGCCGATGCCCATCAGCGCGCCGCCCATCAAGGCGGCGTAGATTGAGGGCACGTTGGCAAACTGCACCCAGCCTTGGGTTAACTCTGAAAACAGCGATACCAAGCCGATGGCGGCAAAGGTGCGCAGGGTAAAACTCCAGCCCATCCGCTTCACCGCCAAGTAGTAAAACGGCAGGTTAATGGCAAAAAAGTACACCCCAAAGCCCCAGCCGGTAATACTGCTGGTGATATAGCTCAACAGCAGCGCTAAGCCTGCAGTACTGCCGGTCAATAGCACCGCATGGGTGTAAAAGGTCACTCCCAGCGCGACAAAGAACGTGCCCAGCAGCATCGCCATCACATCTTCATAGGGGCGATGCTGATCCTGGGGTAAATCTTCCACGCGCATAGGGCGTCCTTACTTAAATTGCCAGTAGATGATGCGATGTACAGCTTAAATTGGGCTGGCGTGTTCGACCATCAACTGCAGCGTCTCGCGGCCGCGCCAGCGGTTACGGTTAAGCTTATAAGCACAGTGCAGTGTATCCCCCACGTTAAACCCAGGCAGTTCCCCTGGCGTTAAGGCACGAAACCAGATGGCTTTGCAGGTCACCGGGCCAGTGGAGAGTTCCAGCATCAGGTGCGCGCCGTCAGCACCCACCGGGCGCAGCGCCTCGACAATAAAGCGGCCTTCAAACAGCGGCGGATCAAACTCCCGCCCATAGGGCCCAAGGGTTTCTATCTCTTGCAAGGTGGTCAGCGAAAGCTGTGCCGTGGAGAGCTCACCATCCGTCCATAGGCGCGGATAGAGCGTTCGTCCCTCCAGCTGTTCGCCTACGGCCCTCAAGAAAGCCGCTTTAAAGGCGTCAAGCTGATCCCGTGGCACGCCTACCCCTGCCGCTCCACTATGACCGCCAAAGCGTGGCAGCGCCTGGGGAGCAAGCTCAAAGGTGCGCTGTAGGGCATCCCGCAGGTGCAGCCCATCAATCGAGCGGCCAGAGCCGGTTAGCATGCCTGGTGCCGAGGCTTGCGTTAGCACCAACGCCGGGCGCCCGTAGGCCTGCACCAATCGCGAGGCGACGATACCCTGTACGCCGGGGTGCCCGTCTTCAAGCAGCACCACCACGGCGGGCTCATCGGCATCCAGAGCTGCCGTGGCAAGAGTGCGCGCCTCGGCGGCCATATCGGCCTCAATCGCTTTGCGGGACTGGTTATCCTGATCCAGAACGTCGAGCTGGCGATTGGCGACCCCATCGTTCTCGGCCAGCATAAAGTGCAGCGCCGCGTAGGGGTCGTCCAGCCGCGAGCGGGCATTAATCCGCGGCCCCATCTGAAACGCTAACGTCTCGGCGTTAAACGGCACACTGTCAGCGCCTAAGCGCGTGGCCATAGCGCGCCAGCACGCCGCATCCATACGATTGATCAGTTTTAACCCTTGATTGACCACCGCGCGGTTGGCGGGGCTGCCGCCCAGGGAGACACAGTCAGCCACGGTGCCCAAAGCTACGTAGGAGAGCCAGGGCGACAGCTTGGGCGTCGACTCTGATAGCGCTCCCCACTCAATCAGCACGCCGCGGGCGAGTGACATCAACAGCCACGCCACCATACAGCCAGCGATGGTTTTGTCGGGATACTCACAGTCATCACGGGTAGGGTTAACACAGGCGAATGCCGAGCTTGGCGGCCCCTCACTGGGCAGGGCGTGGTGGTCGCTGACTACCACGTCGATACCTGCCGCTTTTAATCGCGCGATACGCGGCTCATCAGAGCTGCCACAATCGGCGGTAATCACCAGGGTCGGAAACGGCTTTTGAGCCAAGGTGCGCTCTACCAGCGGTAGGCTAATCCCATAGCCGTCGTGAATACGGTGGCCAATCAGGCTATGTAGCTTGCCCTCTGGCACCCCAAACAGCTCCACCAGCGTGCGCCTAATCACCACGTGGGAGGTAATGCCATCCACGTCGTAGTCGGTGAGAATGCCGATGGCCTCACCCTCTGCCACCGCCTGAGCGATACGTTCGGCGGCGCGGCGACCGTCGGCCAGTTTCTCCGGGTGGGCCAAATAACGCAGGCTAGGTGCGATTAAAGGGAGCAGCTCACCGCTGTAGCCCGGCAAGCGCGAGGCCAGCAAACGCGCCTGCAGTTCGCTTAGGCCTTCCGCCTGAGCGCGGGCATAAAGCGCCTCATCCACTGGACGAGGCTCTAAGCGCGGCCCGGTCTTGCTAGACGACAGCGTGCGATCGGGTAAATCAGTCACTGAGGCCATTAATACGTCAACGCCGGTTTTCCGCAACGTACTGCTGCACGGCGGCAAGTTCCGCAGGGAGCACTGTGTAGCGCTCTTCGCGCTCAATCAGGTCTTCCATATGCGGCGGCAGTGGCACGCCCAGGAAGCCCGCCTTCACAACGGCCTCGGCGAATTTAGCCGGGTGCGCAGTGGCGAGAGTGATCATCGGCGTTGACTGATCTGCCCGGGCCCGCTCAGCGGCACGATAGCCGGTAGCGGTGTGCGGGTCGAGCATTTCACCGGTGCGTTTATGGGCGTCGCGAATCACTTCCAGAATCGTCGCATCGTCCACGCTGTAGCTGGAGAACTTCTCGCGTAGCTTGGCCAGCGGCGCATCGGCCAGCGCCGTGGGTTCCTGCTGGAAGCGCTCAAGCAGCGCCGCCACGGCCAAGCCATCGCGGTCGTAGGCGTCAAACAGCAGGCGCTCAAAGTTAGACGACACCACAATATCCATCGACGGAGCCAGCGTCGCCGCCAGCTCTTTTTTGGAGAAGTCGTTGGCGGCCAGCGTGCGGTGCAGAATGTCGTTGGCGTTGGTCGCGATGATGAACTGCTTCACCGGCAGGCCCATTTTGTAGGCCATATAACCGGCAAAAACGTTGCCAAAATTAGCCGACGGCACGCAGAAGCTCACTTCACGGTGCGGCGCACCCAGCGAAACGCCGGAGGCGATGTAGTAAACGATCTGCGCCATAATGCGCGCCCAGTTGATCGAGTTCACCGCGACCAAGCGAGTACCGTTGAGGAACGACTGATCGGCAAAGCTGGCCTTGACCATCGCCTGGGCATCGTCGAAATTGCCTTCAATGGCAATATTAAAGACGTTATTGGCCAGCACCGAGGTCATTTGCCGACGCTGTACTTCCGAGACCCGGTTGTGCGGGTGCAGGATAAAGATATCCAGGTTGTCGCAGTGGCGACAGCCTTCAATCGCCGCCGAGCCGGTATCGCCAGAGGTCGCGCCCATGATCACCGCACGCTCGCCACGCTTTTTCAGAAAGTGATCAAGCAGGCGGCCGAGCAGCTGTAACGCTACGTCTTTAAACGCCAGGGTCGGGCCGTGGAACTGCTCAAGCAGGAAGTGATTGGCATCCAGCTGTTTGAGCGGCAGCACGGCGTCGTGATTAAAGGTCGCGTAGGCCTCGGTCACGATGTTGCGGAAGGTTTCGTCGTCGATCTCACCGTTCACAAACGGCTTCATCACCCGAAAGGCGATTTCCGCGTAGGAGAGCCCGGCCATGTCGGCCAGCTCTTCCCGGGAGAACTCAGGTAGTGTTTCCGGCACATAGAGGCCACCATCACTGGCCATACCGGTGAGCACCACTTCTTCAAAGGAGAGCGCGGGCGCCTGCCCACGCGTGCTGATATAGCGCATCTAGGCTTACTCCCCTTCGTCCAGGCTTTCTACGCGAATGCGCGTTAACGACCCGGCGATATCGGCCATGGATTCGATTTCGCGGATCGCTGCGTTCATCTGTTTCTCTTTGGTGCGGTGAGTCAGCAGAATGATCGGCACCAATTCGCCCTCGGTCGCCTCTTTCTGGATCAGCGCTTCGATAGAGATGCCCTGCTCGGCCAGAATAGTCGCCACCCGTGCCAGTACGCCAGGGCGATCCACCGCCAACAGGCGCAGGTAGTATGCCGTGATGATGTCTTCCATCGGCATGATGGGCAACTGGCTGACATCTTCATCGATGCCGCTAAACGCGAGGTAGGGAACCCGGTAGTGGTGGTCGGTGGAGATATCCCGCGCCACGTCGAGTAAGTCGGCCACCACCGCTGATGCAGTCGGCTCGGCGCCGGCACCGGCGCCGTAGTAGAGCGTCGGCCCTACCGCGTCGCCCATTACTGCAATAGCATTTTTTACGCCATGAACATTGGCCAGCAGGCGCTCTTTAGGAATCAGCGTGGGGTGAACCCGCAGTTCCAGGCCTTGATCGGTACGCTTGGAGATACCCAGGTGCTTGATCACGTAGCCAAGGTTGTCGGCTTGCTCGACGTCTTCCGCAGTAATCCGTGAAATGCCTTCGGTGAAGGCTTTCTCGAACTGCAGCGGCACGCCGTAGGCAATCGAGGCCAAAATCGTCAGTTTGTGCGCCGCATCGATGCCTTCCACGTCAAAGGTGGGATCAGATTCGGCGTAGCCTAGCGCTTGAGCTTCCGCGAGCACGTCCTCAAAGGCGCGGCCTTCATCGCGCATATGGGTAAGAATATAGTTGCCGGTGCCGTTGATAATCCCCGCCACCCACTCAATGCGGTTGGCACCCAGGCCTTCGCGCAGCGATTTGATCACCGGAATGCCGCCGGCGACTGCAGCTTCGAATGCCACGATGACGCCCTTTTCGTGAGCGGCTTTGAAGATTTCGTTGCCGTGCACTGCAATCAGCGCCTTGTTGGCGGTGACCACGTGCTTGCCGTTTTCAATGGCGGTGAGCACCAGCTCGCGGGCGATATCGTAACCGCCAACGAGCTCCACCAGGACATCCACATTGGGGTTGGTCGCGACTTCAAACACATCGGAGGTGGCATTGATGCCGGTAATATCGCAGTCAGGATGAATACTGCGGTGAGCAACCTGCTCAATCACAATAGGGCGGCCAGCACGACGCGCAATATCATCAGCGTTGCGAGTCAATACGTTAAAGGTGCCGCCACCGACAGTACCTAGACCACAAATACCTACTCTTACCGGTTTCAAAATACTTCCCCTTTCGTGTTGTGCACCTGGTGGTGCTGGCCTTAATTACGGTTTTGAATTCGATCTTAAAGACCGTGCCTCAGCGCTTTGTATTATCTTTCAATGTGACGTCATTCGTCATCTAAGCCTAACATGGCAAAGAGCCGCTCGGGGGGCACAAAGCCCGGCACCAGTTGCCCATTGGGCAAAATAATTGCTGGCGTGCCCTGTACACCCAGCGCCTTACCCAGATCATACTGCTCCGCCACAGGATTGTCGCAGTCTGCTGCGCTGGAAATAGTCTCGCCCTCTTTGGCTTGAGTCATCGCTTCACTGCGATTATCCGAGCACCACACCTGCTGCAGCATGGTGGCAGCCTGGCTGCCCATACCCGCACGGGGAAAGGCCATATAGTGAATGGCGATACCACGCTCATTCAACTCCGGAATGGTGTCGTGTAACCGCGCGCAATAGGGGCAAGTAGGATCGGTAAATACCGTCACTGTTGCTTTCGGTTCTTCGGCACCGCGGAAGATCACTAGCTCACTCTCAGGTACTGCCGCTAGCGCATCTGCACGCTCTTGGTTCTGCTCTTGCTCGGTTAAGTTGACCAACCCGTCGGGGGCATTTTCATATAGGTCACCGACCAGGAAGTGGCTGCCGTCTGCATTGGAGTAGAAAGATTCGCCGTTCTCCAACCGCACGTGATAAACGCCATCCATAGGCGTTTCGGTAACCACTTCCACGGGCATCGACTGGCCATTGACGCTAAGTGATTCAGCCAAACGATCTGCCACGTCGTCAGCCTGTGCAGCGGAAGGTAGCAGGCTGGCAGTTAGCAAACACGCCAGCATCGAGGAAGGTGTCAGTAAAGGTAGTGTTACAAAACGGCGTTGACGCATCATCAATTCAACCTCGTGGGTGATGTTCAGCATGTAGGCTTTCCAAGCGCGCCTGGGCTACATGGGTATAAATTTGGGTCGTCGACAGATCGCTATGACCCAGCAGCAGCTGTACGACCCGCAAATTGGCCCCATGATTCAATAAATGGGTGGCAAATGCATGGCGAAGCGTATGGGGCGACAGTGGCCGGGTAATCCCTGCCGTTATGGCATGCACCTTAATCCGGTGCCAAAACGTTTGCCGGGTCATCGCTTTGTCACCCCGCCCAGGAAACAGCGCGGGGCGTGTTGGGTCGCTCATCAGCGCCAACCGTGCAGTCTGCATATAGTGCGCCAGCCAATCTGCGGCCTCTTCGCCCATGGGAACCAAGCGGTCTTTATCGCCTTTACCACGCACCCTAACCACGTTTTGGCGCAGATTGACCGCATTACCAGTGAGCCCTACAAGCTCTGATACCCGTAAGCCACAGGCGTACAGCAGCTCCAGCATGGCACGGTCACGAACCCCCAAAGGAGTCTCCGTATCCGGCGCCAAGAGTAGGCGCTCAACCTCGTCCTCTTCCAAGGTATTAGGCAAGCCGGGTATGACCCGCGGTAGTTTGATATCAGTCAGTGGGTCACTTTCCACTTGGTTGTTTAAACGCCCCCAACGGTAGAAGCTGCGCAGCGTCGACAGCAGCCGGGCATTACTGCGCAGTTGATACCCCTCCTCCCGGCGACTGGCCAGCCACTCACTGAGGCGCTCCGGCGGCGGCGCCAGAAGGGCTTCACCGTGGCTCTCCAGGTGGCTCTGCCAGGCGGTTAAATCACGCCGATAGGCGGCTAACGTATGATCGCTGGCGCCCTGCTCAAGCCAGAGAGCATCTAAAAATGCATCGATAACGCTCATACGTTAGTCACCTCAAGCCGCTTTTGTTGAGCGGATAAACAAAACCCCGCCCCGCAAAGCGGTGACGGGGTCTTGGTATCCGGGCGCGACGCCTGTTCGAGAACAGCGTGCGCCCGAGGAGCAGTGGCGTTTAAGCCAGCTTTTCCTTGATACGTGCAGAACGACCACTGCGCTCGCGCAGGTAGTAAAGCTTGGCTTGACGCACGTCACCGCGACGCTTGACTTCGATAGAGTCAACCAGCGGGCTGTAGGTCTGGAAGGTACGCTCAACGCCAACGCCGTGAGAAATTTTACGCACGGTGAAAGCGGAGTTCAGGCCACGGTTACGCTTACCGATGACTACACCTTCAAACGCCTGCAGACGCTCGCGAGTACCTTCTTTTACTTTTACCTGAACGACAATGGTGTCGCCGGGGGCAAAGGGAGGAATTTCTTTGCCCATTTGCTCAGATTCGATCGCCTGGATCACTTTGCTTTTACTGCTCATCATCATACTCCTGAATAACGTGTTGGCTTGACCGCTCAATCATGGGTGGCGGAAGCCGTGATCCCGGCGCTCGAAACGAGCTACGCGGGAGTCGTTATGGGTGACACAGGTGCGCATACGCCCTGCACCGCCGCTCTGGCCTACTCAGTTTTAGCTGACAGAGCGTGTTCTTCGATAAACTCGTTCAACAGCTTACGCTGTTCGGCATCTAACGGCCGCCCTTCCAACAGGTCTGGACGACGCTGCCATGTACGCCCGAGTGACTGCTTTAACCGCCAGCGCTTGATGGCTGCATGATTACCGCTTAACAGCACATCCGGCACTTGGCGCCCGTCGATGACTTCTGGACGGGTATAGTGCGGGCAGTCTAACAGACCGTCATTAAACGAGTCTTCGATAGCGGAATCCTGATGACCCAGCACACCGGGAATCAGCCTTGCCGCTGCATCAATCAGCACCATCGCTGGCAGCTCACCGCCGCTCAACACATAGTCGCCAATCGACCACTCTTCATCGATGTCACTCTCCACCACGCGTTCATCAATGCCTTCATAGCGCCCTGCCACGACCACTAAAGGCCCGGCGGAAGCCAGTGCTTGAACGCCCTGCTGATCCAGCTTACGCCCCTGGGGCGAGAGGTAGATCACCGTCGGCACTAAGCCGGTGGCTTTCTGCGCCCGTTCCCGGGCGGCAAAGATCGCTGCGCGCAGGGTGTCGACTTTCATCAACATGCCTGGACCACCACCATAGGGGCGGTCATCGACGCTGCGGTGGCGGTCAGTGGCATAATCCCGCGGGTTCCAAAACTCCAGTGCAATACGCTGTTTTTCTACCGCTCTGCCGACCACACCCTGTTGCGTGAGCGCGTCGAACATCTCAGGAAACAACGACACTACACCAATCCACATTGCAGGCACTGCTGCTTCGCTCGCCGTTTCCGGCGCGTTGCCACTATCCAACTCGGTTGAGTCGGTAGATGCATCATTGCTCAAACTGTTCATAAGTTTGGTCAAAACTCAGGATCCCAATCGACGACCATACGGCCCTCTTGGGAACTGATTTCGATAATGACGTCGTCTGGCAAAAATGGCAGCAGTCGCTCGCGCTTGTCGATTGACTCTGAATCGCCGCGAACCACCATGACATCGTTGGCGCCGGTTTCAAACAGGTAGCTTACCCGTCCTAGCCGTTCGCCGGCCTGAGTGAAGACCGCCATGCCTTCAAGCTCATGCCAATAATACTCATCGTCGGAAAGCTCAGGCAGCGCCTCTTTGGGCATCAAGATATCCGTTTGGGCTAATGCTTCCGCCGCACTACGGTCATCGACCCCTTCAAGCTGCACCACAAGTCCTTTGCCCTGCCGACGCCCTTGAACAATGCTTATGCGCTTCAGGGTTTCACCTTGGCGCACCCACCATTCCGGGTATTCAAGAATGCTGTCCATTGGGCTAGTGTAGGAGTACACCTTGAGCCAACCTTTCACCCCATAAGGGCTAGTCAGCTTGCCTAGCACCACATGCGTGTCGTCAGTTTGGCTTATTTCAAAACGCGTCATCGACGACCTCAGCTACCCAGCACTCACTTTCTCACACAATAAGTCTCAGACAACAAGACTCAAAATCAGGCTTAGGCCTGTTTGCGTGCTTCTTTTACCAGCTCAGCAACACGACCAGACAGCTGGGCGCCTTGGCTCTGCCAGTGAACAACGCGGTCTAGGTCAACGCGCAGACGCTCTTCCTGACCACGGGCAACCGGGTTGAAGAAGCCGATACGTTCGATGAAACGACCGTCGCGAGCGTTACGCGAGTCGGTAACGGTCAGGTGGTAAAAGGGACGCTTCTTGGCGCCACCACGGGCCAAACGAATGGTAACCATACGATAACTATCCTTCGGTTGAGGTTACGAGAGTGTGTTTATAGCGCTAACCGCTATCGGAACACTCGTCGTGCTGTTTTCTTGGCGCTAAACTGGCACACGACCACATAAAGCGGCTTGCATGACCTTTTTTAACACCATTAAGGCCTTCATTGAGCGCTGCTACTGCTACGTTTTGACGTATTTGGGCAGCACCCACGCATGAAGAGGCAGCATTCTACGCAAATGCGCCCGGCTTGGAAAGCCTGACAGCCAGAAAACTGATAGGTCGTCAACCTCACCAAGCGCATCAGTACGTTACTATTGGCGTCTTAGCGCCGCGGCAATCCACCGGGGCCGCCCATTCCACCGGGCCCACCTGGGCCGCCGCCACCCATCATGCCGGACATGCCACGCATCATTTTCTGCATGCCGCCCTTCTGGCCTGCTTTCTTCATCATTTTCTGCATCTGCTTATGCTGCTTAAGCAGGCGATTGAGGTCAGGCACTTGCAGACCGGCCCCCGAGGCAATGCGGCGCTTGCGCGAGCCATTGATAATGTCGGGCTTGCGGCGCTCTTTAGGCGTCATGGAATTAATTAGTGCTTCCAACTTGCCCAGCTCTTTCTCGGGACCAGGGCCTTGAGCCATCTCAGCCATCTGCCCCATACCCGGCAACTTGCCCATTAGGCCACCCATACCGCCCATCTTCTTGAGCTGCTGGAGCTGATCGCGAAAATCTTCCAGGTCAAAGCCATCACCCTTCTTGACCTTTTTGGCCAACTTCTCGGCTTTGGACTTATCGACGGTGCGCTCGGCTTCCTCGATCAGCGACAGCATGTCGCCCATCCCCAGGATGCGCGAGGCGACTCGGTCTGGGTGGAACGGCTCCAGGGCGTCGACTTTTTCACCGACACCCATAAATTTGATCGGTTTACCGGTAATGTGACGCACAGACAGCGCCGCACCGCCGCGAGCATCACCGTCCGCTTTGGTCAGAATCACACCGGTTAGCGGCAGCGCTTCGCTGAACGCCTTGGCGGTATTGGCAGCGTCCTGGCCGGTCATGGCGTCGACGACAAACAGCGTTTCCTGAGGCGAGACCGCTTTATGCAGTGCCTGGATCTCCGCCATCATGGCTTCATCAATCGCCAGTCGACCGGCGGTATCAATCAGCACCACATCGTGAAACTGGATCTTGGCGTGCTTGATGGCCGCTTCGGCAATCGCCACCGGCTGCTGGTCAGAGCGCGAGGGGAAGAAGTCCACTTCGACTTCTTTGGCCAGGGTTTCGAGCTGATCGATCGCTGCCGGGCGATAAACGTCGGCAGACACTACCAAGACCTTCTTCTTCTCGCGTTCGCGCAGGTAGCGGGCCAGTTTGGCCACAGAGGTGGTTTTACCCGCACCCTGTAGGCCGGCCATCAATACAACGGCGGGGGAACCCTTAAGCACAAAGCCGTCGTTGGCTTCGCCCATAATCGCTTCCAGCTCTTGCTGGACGATTTTGACGAACTGCTGGCCTGGCGACAGGCTTTTGGATACTTCCTGCCCGACCGCCCGCTCGCGCACGCGCTCAATAAACTCCTTGATGACCGGCAGTGCTACGTCGGCCTCAAGCAGTGCGCGGCGTACTTCGCGCAGGGTATCTTTAATATTGTCGTCGGTCAGGCGAGCCTGACCCTTGATCGACTTTAACGTCTGGGAAAGACGCTCACTTAGATTCTGGAACATGGGGCCTCTCTGCCTCCGTCACTGCCGTCGGCGCGCACGCCCTGGACTCATTAGTAAAAAGATTATACGCGCTCATGCTTTGAGTCTCCATGGGCGAGTGCCAGCGATCCTGCCTGGGCAAGCTGACGCAAGGGCGCTGTTAACCCATCCATGGGCGCTACTTTCGCCATCCATGGCGAAAGACCCTTGCTTACAGCTTTCCCTGGCATTCCTGCATACTTACTCCGAGTCTTTAACTATTTTCATGCGTTTACCCCGCTGGGCGACGCCGCTTGGATTAGTTATAGTAGTTGGATAGATTCTCGTCGTAATCACACTTAATTCGTTTATTTATTCACCGCAACGCGCTGCAAGGCGCACGGATAGCATCATGCAGGCGCTACCTTTCGCCACGATTGCTTTTGTTCTTTATGTTGCCGCTGCCATTTGGCAAGGCATGACGCTGTTCCGGCGTGTGCCGCCTCGCCAGGGCATGGTGCGCCTGCTCGCTGTGCTGGGCTTACTGCTGCACATTCCTGTGGTGGTCAAATTAGTCGGCCAATCCCCTGGCCTACTGCCCGGCTTTACCACCAGCGCCACATTGCTGATGGCGGTTGCGGTCAACGTCGTGCTAGTTGCCAGCCTTTTTAAACCGGTGCTTAACGCCGGGATTGCACTCTTCCCGCTGGCGGGTATTGCACTACTCGCCGCCACGTGGCTGCCGAATCAGGGCGGCCATACCGGGCTTACACCGGGCATTTTATTGCATGCGATAAGTTCAGCGCTGGCGTTTGCCGTGCTGGCGATTGCCGCCGTCCAAGCGGTGCTGGTCGGCCTACAGAACCAGGCGCTGCGCCACCATCATATTCGCGGCATTGTGCAGTCGCTACCGCCGCTCACCACCATGGAGCGGGTACTTTTTGAACTGGTGTGGGCGGGCATTATCCTGCTGACGCTCTCCATCGCGAGCGGGCTTATTTTCCTGGACAATTTCTTTGCCCAGCACTTGGCACACAAAACCGTACTCTCGCTACTGGCCTGGATAATCTTCACGACCCTGTTGGTTGGTCGTTATCGCTTTGGTTGGCGCGGCATGCGTGCCGTGCGCTGGACACTGGGCGGTTGCGGCCTGCTGGTGCTGGCCTACTTTGGCAGTAAGTTCGTACTTGAGGTTGTACTCAATCGATAGCGGCTCAACCGCTACCGCGGGCGTTACCACGCCTTTGGTTGTCTTGACACACTACTCGCTACCTTCTACAAATCGAGCCTAATCCGCCACAAAGGACTTTTCGACTTGAGCGACGACTTCCCCCTGGGGTTACTGTTCGGCCTGCTAGCCTTACTGATACTGCTTTCTGCGTTTTTCTCCAGCTCTGAAACCGGCATGATGTCGATTAACCGCTACCGCTTGAGCCATCAAGCCAACAGCGGTGACCGCAGAGCCAAACGGGTCATGCGCCTGCTCACCCGCCCAGACCGCCTGATTGGCGTTATCCTGATCGGCAACAACTTCGTCAACAACCTGGCGGCCTCAATTGCGACCATTATCGCCATTCACTTCTTCGGCGACGTATCTGGGCCTGCAATCTCTACTGCTCTGTTGACCATCACGATTCTTATTTTTGCCGAAGTAACGCCGAAGACCTACGCCGCGATTAAACCCGAGCGGATCGCCTACCCGACCTCCTACGCCCTTGAGCCACTGCTAAAGCTGCTTTACCCGCTCGTATGGCTGGTTAACGTGATGTCTAACGGCCTGCTCCGGTTGGTGGGCGTTAAAAGCGTTGATAACGGGGGCGATAGCCTGACCCGTGATGAGCTGCGCACGGTGGTTCACGAAGCGGGCACGCTGATCCCCTACCGCCACCGGGCAATGCTGCTATCTATTCTCGATCTTGAGAACGTCACCGTGAACGACATCATGGTGCCACGCCACGAAGTGCTGGGTATCGACCTGGATGATTCGCTCGAAGATATTTTGACCCAGATTCGCACCAGCCAGCATACCCGGCTACCGGTTTATAAAGGTGATATCAATAATATTATCGGCATGCTGCATCTGCGCAACGCGGCACGCTTTCTCTCCCGGGACGAAGTTACCAAGGCATCGATTGTTCAAGAGGCACGGGAGCCCTACTTTATTCCCGAGTCCACACCGCTCCATACCCAACTGCTCAACTTTCAAAAGCAGAAACGGCGCATCGGCATTGTGGTGGATGAGTACGGCGACGTAGAGGGCTTGGTCACCCTGGAAGATATTCTGGAAGAGATCGTGGGCGAGTTCACCACCGATGTCTCTGAAGATGAAGAGATTCACCAGCAGGATGACGGTAGCCATGTGATTGAAGGCACCGCCAATATTCGTGAGATTAACAAGATGCTCGGCTGGCAACTGCCTACCGATGGCCCCAAAACGCTCAACGGGTTAATTCTTGAGCATCTTGAAGCTTTCCCAGAAGGCCCAGCATGCCTACAGATCGGCAATATGCGCATGGAGATTCTGGAGATCCGCGATAATCTCATTACCTCGGCGCGCTGCTGGCAAAAGCTGCGGACGCCACGCCGCTAATCAGTGATAAGCGAGTTAATGGCGGTTGGCCAGATCCTGATCAGCCGCTGCCTTTAGCGCCCTAACCCGCGCTTCGAGAAACCGCCGCAGCGCTATGTCATCGGCGTCCAGACGGTTGAGCGGGGGCCCAAAGTGCAGGCTCACCGGCGCCCGAAAACGCTTAGGGCACTTCTTTAGCGCCTTGCCATCATGGTGAGATGTCCACGACCCCCACAAGCCTGCTAACCCTGCCGGAACCACCGGCACATCGTCCCTGGCGAGAATAGCCTCTAGGCCACGCCGAAAGGCGTGAATTTCGCCATCAGGGGTCAATCGCCCTTCAGGAAAGACCATCACAACCTGCCCCTGGCGCAGCGCTGAGCTCACGTCATCCAGAGCGCGCCTCAGGGCGCCGGGGCTGCGTCGTTCAGACTCAATAGGGATTGCGCCAACCAGCTGAAACCACCATTTAAGCCAAGGCGAGTCAAAAATCGGTTGATCCATCACAAAGCGCAGCGGTCGGGGGCTGGCACCGCCTAACACCAAGGCATCCATAAAACTGACATGGTTACACACCACCAGCGCGGCCCCCTGCTTGGGGATATGCTCACGCCCATGCACCTGTAGCCGGTAGCAGAGGCGCATTGAGACAAAAATCAACCAGCGCAGTGCCTGGCGAGCCGCATTGACCCACCCACTCACGTCGCCGCCTCACGATGGCGTAGGCCCGCCAGAATGGTGCTCATCAGTTGATCCAGCAGCTCATCTACTTTTAATTGCTGACCCTGCCAATAGCCCAATCGCTCATTAAGCCCTAGCTGGACTAACCCATGCACGCTGCCCCACAGCGTGCGCCCCAAACGGCGGGCTTCGAGATCATCCAGCGCTGGCTGGTAGGATTTAAGCGACGCTTCCACTTGGGTAAACAGCGCTTCGATCAAATCGCTCTGGCGCTGATCAAGCTCGCCTTCTTGGGCCAGCGGGTAATCAAACAGCAGTTGCCAGCGGTAACAATCCTGCTCGGCGAACCGCCAGTAGGCACGCGCCAGCGAACGTAGCCATGGCTCAGGGTCATCGTCGATCAGGCTGGTAATGGTGTGCTGTAAACGCGCCAACGTTTCCACATTGACGTGCTGCAATAAATTATTGAAGCTGCCATATAGCTTCAATAGGGTGCTGGGGGCACAGCCGACCTCTCTGGCCAGGGCACGCAGTGAGAGACCATGGACTGGCTGCTCAGCCAACCACTCATCACAAGCGTGCATGACCTGCGCATGGAGGGCATCGGGCGCATGCTGTCTAGGACGGGCCATGGCAATCTCTTAAGGTCAACGGCAAACAAGAAGGAAGCCTCACTGCGCTTTAGCGGGAGCAAGGGATAAGATAGGATACCTTACATCGAACACTGTTTTCGACACTAAAACGCTACATTTCGTGCTTTATTGCGCGCAGTCCCCCGCCATCCAGGTACACTTCCACGACGATTCTGCTTAAGGAGATAGCTATGACGGGGCGATTGCATGTGCAAAATTTACCGCTGACCCGCTTATTGCCAACGCTAGCCACTCCTGAACCGTTGATCGAGTCGCCTAATCTAGCGCCTCGTAGGCCAATTTCCGCTATTCGCATAGAGCAGGGGCAGTACCGGCTCTCGTCGCTATTCTGGGGCCTGACGCCACCCTGGCTGGAAGTGCTGGATCATGCCCCCCACTGCGCACGGGCAGAAACCCTTGAATCACGGGCGATGTTTCGCGATGCCTTTAGCGCTCGCCGCTGCGTTATTCCGGTCAGCGGTTTCTATGTATGGAAAACCCAGCCCCGCAGCAAGCAACCCTATTTGGTGACCCAGGTATCCCGGGCGCCGCTGCTATTGGGCGCGCTATGGTGCCGTTACCACACCACGTTAACGGCGTTTACCGACTCTGCCGCACTGATCACCGTGCCCGCCAATCTGCTGTTATCGCCGTTAACCGACCGCCTGCCGGTCACTATACCCAACCATGCGTTATCCGCCTGGCTCGACCCAGACACCGATACCGAAACGCTTAATTCACTGTTAGCACCCGCACCATTGGAACTGTTGGGCGCTTTTCCGGTATCTAAACATGTCAATAATCCCGCCTACCAGTCACCGGCCTGTGCCCATCCTACCGGGTCGATGCTGCGTTGGGCTGTGTCACAGGAGCTGTAATGTTGCGATCCACTTGCATAACCCGCTGGCGTGTTTTCCCACAGTGCGCAGTGATTGGCGTTATCGCCAGCATCGCGTTAACACCACAGGCCTTCGCGGCCACCGATGACGCAGTTGCCGACGCCATTGCTGACACGGTCACCCCGATCATTAGCCCCTATGACAGCCGCGACTACCGGGTTTTGACGCTTGAGAACGGCCTCAATGTGCTGCTGGTCAGCGACCCGGAGGCGGACAAGGCGGCAGCGTCGATGAATGTGCGAGTAGGCAGCGCCCAAGATCCTGATGACCTTAAGGGGTTAGCACACTTTCTAGAGCATATGCTGTTTTTAGGCACCGAGCCCTACCCGGAATCTGATGCCTACCAGCGCTATATTTCCAATAACGCGGGCTCTCACAACGCCTTTACCGCGCAGCAGGATACCAATTACTTCTTTGATATTGAGCCCTCGGCACTGCCGGGTGCACTGGATCGTTTCAGCGAATTTTTCCTCTCGCCGCTGTTTAACGCCGACCACCTGGAGAGCGAACGCAATATCGTTCACTCGGAGTACATGGCGCGTATTCGTGATGAGTCCCGTCGCGAAAACGATGTGCTCAACCAACTGCTCAACCCTGACAACCCCACCACCGGATTTGCCGTGGGCAGCCGGAAAACCTTAGCCAGCCCGCCAGAAGGCGAGGCAACGCTACGCGAGCGGGTCATCGATTTCTATCACCAGCATTACGACGCCAATGTAATGAATCTGGCGATTGTGGCGCCACAACCGTTGAACCAGTTGGAGGAGTGGGTAGCCGAGCGCTTTGCCGATATTCCCGACAACGACTTAAGCGTGCCGACGATTGACGCGCCGCTGGTTGATTCAGACACGCTACCCCGCTATATCGAGCGCCAGTCGCTGCAGGATCGTCGACAATTACGCTTCTACTTCCCAGTACCCGACCCCACTGACGACTACCGAACAAAGCCGACCCAGGTAATCGCCCACCTGCTTGGCGATGAAGGTGAAGGTAGCCTGTTAGCGGTACTGCGCGATGCAGGACTGGCCGATGGGCTTTCCGCCGGTGTGGGGCGCGGCGATGGCAACGAAGCACTATTCACTATCTCCATCAGCCTGACGCCCGCAGGCGCCGAACGCTTGGACGATATTGAAGCCACCCTGTTTGCCGCCATTGATCAACTGCGTAATGATGGCCTCGCCGAATGGCGCTACGAAGAGCAGGCAAAACTCAATGAGCAGGCCTTCCGCTTTCAGCAGTATGGCGCCCCACAGCAGGAAGCCACTCGCCTTTCAATGAGCCTATCCCGCTACCCGGTAGAGGACGTACAGTACGCGGCCTACCGTATGGATGGCCCCGATGCAGAACGCCAGCAGGTTTATCTTGACGCGCTAACGCCGGACAACATGCTGCGCTTCTACTCAGCACCGGATATCGAAAGCGACACTGTCTCACCTTGGTTCAATACCCAATGGGACGAGCAAGTGCCCGAACAGCCGGGCCAGCCCCTGAGCGGTTTGGCACTCCCGGGGCCCAACCCCTTTATCGCCAGTGACCTGACGCTGCTGGAAGGCCAGGATGAGCGCCCCAGCCTACTGGTCGAAACACCATCGTTTACCGCTTGGCACATGCAGGATGAGCGCTTTAACACTCCCACAGTTGAGTGGCGGGTCAGTCTGCAAAGCCCCACCGCCAGCTACTCTGCCCATGAAGCAGTGCTCACTCGGCTACTCGCCAGTTGGCTCAACGACAGTTTAAATGAATCCCTCTACCCAGCGTGGTTGGCAGGGCAGTCGTTTAGCGCTTATCCCCACGCCAGGGGCATGACACTATCGTTCTCAGGCTGGCGTGATGGCCAAACCCCGCTGATTGAACAAGCGCTTGAGCAATTAGCGCACGCAGAAATTACCGACAGCGCTTTCGAGCGGGTGCGTTATCAGCTGCAGCGCGAGTGGCGCAATGCGCCCCAAGCATCGCTCTACGGTCAAGCTAGCCGCACGCTGGGCGAAGCCCTACTCACACCACAATGGTCTACCGCTGAACTTCTCGCCGCCAGCGAGCGCTTTGACAGTGGTCACCTGGAAGATTTTCGCCAGCGCTTTCTAGATAACCTGTACGTCGATGCCATGGCGGTGGGCAACCTGGACGCTGACCTGGCGCGTGAACAAACACAGCTGATGCGTGCCAGGCTAAAACCGCGGTTAAACCGCGACGATATTGCTAACCTCACCCCACTTGCAGCGAGTGATGAGCACAGCGTGCTGCGCCCTCACAGCTCTCGGGATGAGTCCTTGGTTCTGCGCTATCTGCAAGGCCGCGATCAGACGCCAGAGGAACAAGCCACCACCGCGGTGATCGCCCAGTGGCTGGAAACACCGTTCTACCAGCAACTGCGCACCGAGCAGCAGCTCGGCTACATCGTGAACGCCGGCTATTCGCCGCTGCTCGAAGCGCCAGGGATTGCCCTTATGGTGCAATCACCCGACGTGGATAGCGGCACCATTGCCGAACGCATGGATGTGTTTCTTGATGAGGCTAACCAACGGCTTGAACAACTCAGCGACGCTGACTTAGCGCCTTATCGCCAGGCAGTTCACGACCAGTTGCGCCAGCGCGATACCAGCCTTGCGGGCATGGCCAACCGCTATTGGCAAGCCACCGCGTTGGAAGACGTGCGCTTTGATCGCCGCGACCAACTGGCCGAACTAGTGCTGAACGTTAGCCTTGAGGATATTAAGGCCCTATGGCCATCGTTGTGCGAGCACACCCTGGATATACACTTTAATCCGGGCGACGAACCCAGCGATGTCAGCGATTATCGTGAAGAGCGCTCACCCCTGCCCAAAGTGCGTGATGACAATGCGTAAAGAGAACTCCCTACAGGAGTGACCTAAACGGGTACCGGCTCAGGCGTCAAATGCTTGAGCCGGCATCATGGCTTCCACGAACATCACCAGCTCTTCCAAAATCTGGCGCTCGCGATCAGTAAGGGTCTGCTGATTGTACTGAGCGATTTCCCGCGCAAACGCCTTGAGGGTAAAGCCCGCCAAAGCCGGATCATTGATCCGCATCCAGCGAAACGCTTCCCACTGCTCACGCTCTTCGCCTTCCAACGTGTCGGGGTAACTGCGCGCACGAAAGCGAAACAGCATCTCTTCCAAGCGCGGATCCTGAAACGCAAAGCGCAGCCCTACCAAATCCCACGGCTCCATCTCTCGCACCCGCTCCATCTGCTGACGGTCGGCAGCCGAGAAGAAACTGCCTGAGTAGAGCATTAGATCAGGGTCTTGCGGCGCATCGTCGTAGCCTGCACTAAATACCTCGGCGACCTTTGCGGCGACACCGCTGGCATCGCGCAGGGCTTTCCAGTGCTGCCGACAGGCCGCCACATCCAAGCCTAAGCGCGCGACGATGGTGCCATACTCACCCTGTTGAGGCCCCTCAACGTCTTTCAAAGCACTGGCGGGAAATACCACCGGGCAACGGTTGATATGAATCACCTTCAGCGGAATACGCGCCTCGCCTTCGGCTAGATCCTGCTGACTGACAAACACGCGCTCACGAACCTGCTCCGCCGACATACTCAGCATATCGCTGGGATCAACGCTCAAATCGTAAACGATCACCCCATTAGGGTTTGTCGGATGTTCAGCCAACGGCATCACCAGGGCACTGCAGCCCCGGCTGGCAGGATAGCGGCGGGAGATATGCAGCAGCGGCTTGGCATTAGGCAAGTCAAGCTGCTTGGCCACCGCGCGCTTACCGCGCAGGCCGAGCAGATAGTCGAACAGCTTCGCATTGCGCGCCTTGAGCAAGCGGGCCAACGCGATCGTGGCCCGTACATCGGCTACCGCATCGTGGGCACCCTCATGGGCGATGCCGTTAGCCGCAGTTAAGTGCTCAAGCTTGAAGCTGGGTGCGCCGTCTTCGCGCAGCGGCCACTCAATGCCATCAGGACGCAGCGCATAAAAGGCGCGCACAACATCGATTAAATCCCAGCGGGAATTGCCGTTTTGCCACTCACGGGAATAAGGGTCGAGCAAATTGCGGTAAAACAGATGGCGGGAGACTTCGTCATCAAAACGCAGGCTGTTGTAACCCACCACGCAGGTGCCCGGCTCACTCATATGGCGCTGAATCTCGCCCGCGAATTCTGCTTCGGGCAAACCATGGCGTTGGGCTTTTTGAGGCGTAATACCGGTGATCAAACATGCGGCAGGATGAGGCAGATAATCATCGGCGGGCTTGCAGTAGAGCTCGATCGGCTCACCGATCTCGTTCAGGTCAGCATCAGTGCGCAGGGCTGCGAACTGTGCGGGCCGATCGCGACGCGGATCCGCCCCGAAGGTTTCATAGTCATGCCATAGAAAACTGGCAGGGGCAGCATTGGGTGGCGCCATGAACAATCACTCCGCTGGGCAGTTAAAAGCCTAAGCCTAGCACACCCGCCCCCCCTTTCGCCGCGTCTTCAGCGCTTAGGGTTAGCTTTTGGGGAGCGTAACGTTTAGTTCAAGCACTGAGCAGTTGTCTTCGCTGTCCAAGGAAATTTGAATGGCGTCGTCATCCACATGGACGTAGCGACGGATCACCTCAAGCAACTCGCGCTCAAGCATCGGCATATAGTCGGGCTGCCCGCGCTGGCTACGCTGATGCGCCACAATAATTTGCAAACGTTCTTTGGCTACCGAGGCGGATTTTCTGCGCTCACGCTTCAAGAACTCAAGCAGTTTCATCGACGACCTCCCCCGAACATACGGCTGAGCAGGCCTTTGCGTTGCATTTCATGAAAACGCAGCGGCATGTCTTCGCCGAGCAGGCGCGATACCGTATCGCTGTACGCTTGGCCCGCATCGCTGGAGATATCGTGGGTGACGGGCACGCCCTGATTAGAGGCACGCAGCACGGCCTCAGACTCAGGAATCAAGCCGAGCAGGTTAATCGCCAAAATTTCGCGGATATCGTCGAGCGTCAGCATATCGCCTGAGGTCACACGCTCGGGATTATAGCGGGTCACCAACAGGTGCTCTTTGATAGGGTCTTCGCCCTGTTCGGCACGTCGGGTTTTAGAGGCCAGCAGCCCCAAAATACGGTCAGAGTCGCGCACTGACGACACTTCCGGGTTGGTGACCACAATCGCCTCGTCGGCAAAGTACATGGCCAACTGTGCACCACGTTCAATACCGGCAGGTGAATCGCAAAGAATGAAATCGAAATCTTCTTTCAATTTCTCCAGAATCTCCGCGACCCCCTCTTGGGTCAAGGCGTCTTTATCACGGGTTTGAGAAGCTGGCAAAATAAACAGATTCTCGACGCGTTTATCACGAATCAGCGCCTGGTTAAGCCCCGCTTCGCCTTGAATCACGTTGACTAAGTCATACACCACGCGTCGTTCGCAGCCCATGATCAGGTCGAGATTCCGCAGGCCCACATCAAAATCAATTACGACTGTTTTTTTACCGCGCAGCGCAAGCCCCGTAGAGATTGCCGCCGCGCTGGTGGTTTTACCGACCCCTCCTTTACCAGAGGTCACTACAATTATCTTGGCCAAGAGTCACTTCCTTCTTGAAGTCGTTCGTCGCGAGCGCGAGACAGCTGGCGCTCTGCGCATAACGGGAACGTCAATGTCATCAACATGCCATACTGTAACGGATAGCGTCTTCGGCGTCGCTAGGCATGAAGCACCAACGCAGCCTCATACAAATACCTTAGCCCAGTGGCTTAATTTCAAGCTGTTCTTTTGTAAAGTGAACTTCTGCGGGCCGCCCCAGAAGCTGCGCATCAATATCTTCAGAGCGTTTGTAATTACCTGCCACTGAAAGCAGTTCAGCCTCCAATTCGCGGCAGTAAATACCCGCTTGGATATTGCCATGAATACCCGCCAACGCACGGCCACGCAGCGCGCCATAAACATGAATACTGCCAGCGGCCAGCACTTCAGCACCGGCATTCACCGCCCCAATCACCACTAAATCTCCATCAGAGGCGCTTACTTGCTGCCCCGACCGCACGGTACCGCGATAAAGCCGCGTAGCGAGCGTTGGCGCTTCCGCCTCACTTACTGCCTCCTCACGGGAGACTTCTTGCACTGGCGAATTACTGACACTTTCAAGCCCCCGGGCACGGCCCTCTGCCACTGGTGGAAACCACCCCAATCCCAGCGCCCAGGACGATTGGCGCACCGGCTCGGTGCCACCGCGTACGGCCACCGGCAACAGCTTGTGGTCACGGCACACAGCACAAATGCGTTCAAGGGCTAAGTGGGGTTCATCGAGTTTTTCCACGCTGAGCACAACCGGTGTATGCTGAAAGAAAGCAGGAGACTGGGAGAATTTGCCAGCCAACTGCTGCCGGATTTGCTCCGGATCAGCACTACTTAGCTCCATGACGGTCATCGGCAACATGCCCCCTTTGAAGGTAAAGGCCACTACGGCACTATCCACGTTAAGGCTCATGGCCGAACTCCCCGTCATGTTCAGATAAGATAAAGGTAGCGTACTATCACGCATTTCGTCGTCTAGAAACACTGTAGTCTAAAAACAGTGTGGTCTAGAAGCAGTGTGGCCTAGAAAATAGACGTTTATCACACCATAGTAAGGCCAAGCTAAGCGACAGCGCCGGTGACTGCAACCACTGAGCCGCTTTTTTCATGCTACGCATTTCATACTAGCAGGATGATTCATGCACGGACTGTTAAGACGACTGTTCGCACCTCGGTGGCAGCACCCTGACCCCGAGGTGCGCCGTCAGGCCCTCCAGCGATTGAACCCTGAGCAAGCAGAGCAGCGCCAAGCGCTGCAGTCGCTCACTCAAGATAGCGACAGCCAGATTCGCCTAGCCGCGCTGCTAGCCCTGGATGACTGCGCAGGCCTGGTCGACGCTTACTCGCACCACCAGCAGGATGAGGCCTGGTTCAATGCTATTTGCCAACGGCTCAGCGGGCGTGAAGGCCATACCGACTTGCACCAACGCCAATCCTTGGTGGAACAGATCGAAGAGCCGCGGGTACTGAGCGCGGTGGCCCTGCAGGGTGACAACCTGAATCTACGCTTGACCGCACTGAGCAAGCTGGGCGATGAAAATGATCTGATTCATCAAGCTTGCCACAACGGCGTGGCCGCCGTTCGCCATCAGGCTGCCGAACGCATTGAGGGCGAAGAGGGGCTAAAACGGTTGTTAAAAGAGGCCCGCCGCGACCGCCAAGTGGTGCGTCTGGCACGGGAACGCCTCAACCGCTTGCGTAGCGACGCCCAGTGGCTAGAAGCAGAAGCGCAGCAACGCGAAACGCTCCTGAATCAATTAGAGCAGCACGCCCGTGCGCCTTGGGAACCCCTCTATGGCGGCCGCTTTCGCCACCTTGAACGGCAGTGGGAACAGTTGAACCAGCCGCCAAGCGTGGAGCAAGAGCAGCGCTTTCATCAAGCGGTGCTCAATTGCCGCAAGACGCTTCACGACCACGAAACCCAGGAGCAGGCGCGCCAGCAGAGCGACGAGCGCCGTGAAGAAGCCGAAAACACCCGCGAACAGCTGCTTGAAGGCATCGAAGAAACCCTTGATGGCCTGCGCCACGCCTCAGCCATGACCGTGCAGGATATCGACAGCCTGCGCGCCCAGCGCCAACTATTAGGCCAACGCTGGCAGGCGCTTTCTGATATCCATCCGCCCAGTGAGACCATGCGCCAGCGCTACACGTTGGCGATTCATCACTACGACCAGTGCTTAGAGGCATGGCAGCGCTGGTGCGCGGCAAGCGCCCCCATCGAAACCGCATTGGCCAACGGCGACCACGCTACCCTCGCCACGCTGATGAGCGAATGCCAATGGCCGGATGCCTTAACGCCGCCCGCGCTGCTCGGCCGTGCCCAAGCGGCCCTCAACGCTGAAAACACTACGCCCTCGCAGCCGACAGAAGACAACGCCTCCCTAAAAGCACATGGCGCAGAACTCGACACCTTTGAGCACTTGTTAGAGCGCGGCGCCTTTAAAAGTGCCAGCCGTCTGCATCAGCGGCTAAAGCCGCGCATTGAAGCGCTGGAAAGCCCAGCCGCTCAACCGCTCAAAACGCGCTTAAAGCACTTAGCCGCCCGGCTCGCGGAATTACGCGATTGGCGGGGGTTTGTCGCCGGGCCAAAGCGCGAGCAGCTATGTGACAGCATCGAAACCCTCGCGAATGACCGCCATATGGCAGAAGAAGCACTTGACCGCCACCATCGCCAACTGGTCAAAGAGTGGAAATCACTGGGAGATGCGGCGGCTAACCGCGAACAGTCTGCTCGTTTTCGCAGCGCCTCGGATCGCATCCACGAACGTCTCGCCCCTTGGCGAGACCAGCTCAGCGAAGAGCGTGAGGCAAACCTTCAAGCCCGCGAAGCGCTGTGCGATCAGCTGGAAAACCTGCTGGCTCAGCCCGCCGAAGACGCCGACCCCGATGTGCTACGGCAAATCCGCGACAAAGCGCGCCACCAGTGGCGACATTACAGCCCCGTTCCCCGTGAACGCTCCGAGTCCGTTGGGCGGCGCTTTGGTGTCATTCGCCATCAGCTACAGGCGTTGATCGATCAGCGCGCTGAAACTATCGCCGCGCAAAAACGGGATCTGATCAGCCAGGTGAGCGCGCTGCGCAGCGACGAAAGCCAACCTCTTGCACAGCGCATTCACTTGACCAAACAGCTGCAGCAGCAGTGGCGGGCCCTGGGCCGGGCACCCAAAGGCGAAGAGCAAACGCTGTGGAAAACCTTCCGCCACGAATGTGATCAACTCTTTGCCCAGCGCGATGCGCATAAAACTGAGCAGGCAGCGCGCCAGCAACAGCAGCTTGATGAGATGCAAGCCCTCATCGACGAAATGGATAGCTGGCAGCCGATTGAGGCGAGTGAGTCGGCCACGTTGGAGCGCTTTATCGAACAAGCCAATCAACTTGAGCCGTTGCCACGCAATCGGCGCAGCGAAGGCATGCAGCGGCGGATGAGTGGCATCGTGCGTGCGCGCCGAGAACGCTTAAACCGTCTGGCGGTTGCCGATACAGTTCAACAGTGGCATGCGATCATGCCATTAGTGAGCGCTCACTTGACTGCCGACCAGCGCTACCTCGACGAAGGGATCCCAAGCAACGTGGACGCACAAGCGGCTCTCGGCACTTCACTGCCTACCGCCTTTAATGAGGCGCATAACGCACGCAATCAACAGCGCCATAGCGTAGCGGTACCGCTATCAGACGCTGATCACACTCGCATCGCCGACTCCCTCGCCAGACTGAGAGTGCACCTCTCGATGCTGGCCGTGGGTAGCGTGCGGCAGAGCGATGAGCCGCTGCGCTTGGCGATTCAGGTAGAGCGTTTGAATGAAGGCTTCAATCAAGAGCGCAGCCGTGATCAAGAAGTGATCAACATCTTGATCGCGCTATTGGCGCTAGGGCCAATGCCAGCCACGCTATGGGACACTGAAGTAGAAGAGCTGGATAACCTGCTTAGCCGACTAGCGCGAGTCCCGCTACCTTAAGCGTTAGCAAGAAAACGGGAGGCTTATAGCCTCCCGTTTGCGCTCTCCTCTTGGGCTAATCACTAGCCCATAAACTGACCACCGTTGATATCGATGTTCGCACCGGTGATAAATCCTGACTCCTTATCGGCTAAGAAGGTAACCAGTCGACCAATCTCCTCTGGCGTGCCGTAGCGCTTCACCGGGATTGTTTCCCGGATTGCTTCGCGCACTTTTTCTGGAATATTCATGATCATATCGGTGGCGATATAGCCAGGCGATACGGTATTGACGGTAATCCCTTTGGTCGCTGTTTCCTGTGCCAGCGACATGGTCAAGCCATGCATACCGGCTTTCGCCGCCGCGTAGTTGACCTGGCCAAACTGACCTTTACGACCGTTGATGGATGAAATATTAATAATTCGACCATAGCCATTCTCAAGCATCATCTCAATGACACTTCGGCAGGTGTTAAAAACGCTGTTGAGATTGGTATCGAGCACTTCGTACCACTGCTCGTAAGACATTTTTTTCATGGTGCCATCACGGGTGATCCCCGCACAGTTCACCAACACACTAATAGGGCCATACTTGTCGTGGATTTGGCGGGCTCCTTCCAGGCAGGCGTTGTGGTCAGAAAGGTCGATACCCGACAATTCGATATTGCGATAGCCGTCGGCGTGCTGCGTTTCTAGCCAGGTCTTAGCCTTGTCGGGGTTGCGATAACCCGCCACGACCAGATATCCCGCATCTGCCAACGAACGACAAATTGCCGTACCGATACCACCAGTTCCACCAGTTACCCAGGCGACGGGGGCTTGATTGGCCATTGACTACCTCCCTGAAATGACAAATGGCTTGGATCTCAAAGCACGCACATCGCGCCGCAAGCCATTGTGAATAAGCGCGACTGCGCCTGTATTACCCTAGTGCATAATTTTCTTGAACAATGCACCAACGTAAGCTTTTTGTTATGGCTATATAAAGCATAGCTGCACTTACCCCATGTTGCCCCAGGTCATAATCAACGGCTATAAGCCAAACGTGTTAATCACTCTATTGACTTCACCTAAAACTTCTGTAGAATACGCCACACGTTGATGCGGGGTGGAGCAGTCTGGTAGCTCGTCGGGCTCATAACCCGAAGGTCATCGGTTCAAATCCGGTCCCCGCTACCAATATTTTTAAAGGCAGATCAGTTACTTACTGGTCTGCCTTTTTTTATTGCCTAGAGTTCGGTGAGAGTAGTCAGAAAAGCTCTCGGGTTCAGCGTCTCATCCCCCCTGAAGGCCATCGGTTCGCTTTTATTCTAAAGCCAAAGCCAGCGAATCTCGCTATCCAATACAACAGAGAAAGCCGTTATCGAAAGGCAGCGGCTTTTTTGTGCCTGAACCCTTACACCGCCAACTGCTCACGCCAGCGATCCCATTCTGGTGTAGATCCAACCATCTCAAACAGATGATCCAAAAAAGCGCTTACCTTGCGGGTGTGCAGCCGACGCTGGGCGTAGAGCACGTGGATATCGCGCCTGCCTAGCACGACTTCACATCGCCACGCTTCGAGCAGAGGCAGCAGTTTGCCCGAGGCCAGCTCATCAGCGATCAGCCAGGTGGGAAACATCACCAGTCCCTGCCCCATTAGCGCGGCACGCACCAGGCTCTCGGCATCGTTGCTATACAGGCTGCCGTCGACTTTGTAAGCAAAGGCTTGCGGCTGCTCGGCATGATGGAAGTACCAGCGCTGACGACCCATTTCACCTTGGTAGAGCAGGCAGTCGTGGTGTTCAAGGTCATCTGGGGTATTGGGCCTACCGCAGCGCTGTATATAGGTGGGGGCAGCAACCACAACGTAGTTCATTGACGCTAGGCGGCGTGCCACCAGCGTTGAATCGGCCAATTCGCCGACACGAAAGGTAATATCGATGCCCTCGCGCACCGGGTCGGTCAGTTGATCGGTTAACATCAGTTCGGCTTTGATCGCCGGGTAGCGGCGTTGAAAGTGATGCAGAATCGGCACGATTTGGCGCTGGCCGAAAGCCACGGGAGCATTGAGGCGCAGCACGCCGCTAGGCGCTGTATTGGGGGCCGTTAGCGCTTCCGTCGCCAGGTCGAGTCGTTCAAGTATCTCGCGAACTTCCTGATAGTAGCGCAAACCTGCCTCGGTCAGCGTCACGGCGCGGGTGTGGCGATAGAACAGTTGCTGACCAAGCGCCTCCTCTAAAGAGGCAATCTGACGCGAAACCGACGACACGGCGCGATGAAAGTGGCGTGCGGTGGCGGTAAAACTTCCTGTCGCGGCGACGCGCTCAAAGATGCGTAGCGCATTGAGATCCATCGAGTTGCTCCTAGCGCAATAAAGATTTGCGATTTTTCCAATTGTAGCAATGATTCTTGGCGACCAGACTGCTTTTCATCGGACACAAAGCACATTTCCACTGCCCGTTCCGAAAATTTTGTCTACAAAAGGAGTTAACGATGCGCAAAGGCACCGCATTAGTCGTCGGCGCGACCGGCATCACTGGTGGCAACTTAGCCAGCTACCTCACCGCTAGCGGGTGGAGTGTCTATGGATTATCTCGTCGCCCCTCTGATCAAGCAGGGGTAATTCCCGTCGCTGCCGATCTGTTAGATCGCGAGGCTACGGCGGAAGCACTGGCGGGGCTACCCATCACCCACGTGTTTTATTGCACTTGGGTGCGGCGCGAAAATGAAAAGGCTAACGTCGAGGCCAACGGCGCAATGATGCACAACTTGCTCGACGCTCTGCAGGGCGCAAGCTTAGCGCATGTCTCGCTGGTGACCGGCACCAAGCAGTACCTGGGTGCCTTCGAGAACTACGGTAGCGGTAAAACCGAGACGCCGTTTCGTGAATCAGCGCCCCGCGTACCTGGCGAGAACTTTTACTACACCCTCGAAGACATCATGTTCGCGAAGGCGGGTCGGGACGGCTTTAGCTGGAACGTGCACCGTCCGCACACGGTCATCGGCTATGCCCGCGGTAACGCCATGAACATGGGCGTGACGCTGGCGGTTTACGCCTCTATCTGCAAAGCAACGGGCAAGCCGTTCACATTCCCTGGCTCGCAGGTGCAGTGGAACGCCTTGACCGATCTAACCGATTCGCTGGTGTTGGCGCGGCAGATGGAGTGGGCGGCGACCACGCCCGGTGCCCACAATGAGGCCTTTAATACGGTCAATGGCGATGTGTTCCGCTGGCGTCGACTGTGGCATGAAATTGGCGAATTCTTCGAGCTTGAAGTAGCCGACTGCCCGGAAACGCCACAACCGCTCGAAACCCAGATGGCCGACATTGCGCCTACCTGGGCCGAGATTGTCGAAAAGAACGAGCTAGTCGAAGCCGATGTCAGCAAGTTAGCCTCCTGGTGGCACACCGATGCCGACCTGGGGCGCGAGCTTGAGTGCGTCAACGATGTCACCAAGTCGCGAGATTTCGGCTTTGATCACTTCCGTGAAACACGCGCGGCGTTTTTCGATCTGTTCGCTCGCCTACGCGCGGAGCGCATCATTCCTTAAGTAATTTCAGAAGCAATTTCAGAAACAATGCCAAAAATAGTAGCTCATCCAGGGCGCCTAACCGCACCCTGTTTCTGCTTTATCAGGTTCACGTAGCTTGATACCCACTAGCAGTGAGTTTTATTTCCCTCCTCTTCCTTGAATCCACCGGCAAATGCCTGCATATCATGGGGAACTATTGTTCATTTTTTGATGCCGAGTCTACCCATGCAAATTATCGATCCCCGCTCAGGTAAGCCGCTTACGGCGGATACCGGAAGTGCTGACGCTACCGCGCCTAACGCTGAACAAGCGGCGGTGCGCCCTGAAGATGTCATTATCGAGCTCAATGCTGGCAATATTCAGCAGGTGCTTGAAGCGTCCATGCAGGTGCCGGTGCTAATGGGCTGCTACTCGCCGTCCAACGCAAGCAGCAGCACCCTGCTCGCGGTGCTGGAGAAGCTGGTGGTTGAGTACGCGGGCGCTTTCCTGCTCGGCAAGCTCGATATTGAAGCAAACCCCGAAATCGGCGGCCAACTGGGCGTGCGTTCTGTGCCCGATGTGAAGCTGATTAGCCAGGGCGGCTTGGTGGATGGTTTCCAGGGCGCTCTGCCGGAGAAAGAAGTGCGCGAGTGGCTCAATCGCTACTTCCCAGCCCCCGGCGAAGCGCCGCCTACCCCTGAAGAGCAGGCGGAAGAAGCGCTTAAAGCCGGTGACACCGCCGCTGCCCGCGAGATTTATCAAACCCTAATGGGCCAGTACCCAGAGCACTATGCCTACCAGGTAGCCTTCGCACGGGTATTGGTGGCCGAAGGGCGCGGCAGTGAGGCCCGTGAAGTACTCGATAACCTGCCCCCGGAAGAGCGCGACGCGGCACCTGCGCGTGGCGTACGCGCCAGCATCGAGTTTAGCGAGCAGGCACTCTCAGCCGAAGAGATTGCTGCCCTGGGCGATCGTACCGATAGCGAAGCGCAGTACCAGCGCGCCCTGCGCCAAGTGGCCGACGGTCATTATGATGAAGGGCTGGAGGCGCTGCTGGCACTGATGAAGCAGGATCGCGCCTATAATGATGACGCCGCGCGTAAAACGCTGCTGCAGGTATTCGACGCCCTGGGCGCCGACCACCCGCTGACCGTTGCTTACCGCCGTAAGCTCTTTGCGATGCTGTACTAAGGTCTTCTGAAGGCTCTCAATCCTGCTTCAGCAGGGAATCCATACGAGACAGCGCCGCTTCCAGCTGGGAAGCGGTGGTACCAAAGTTAAGCCGCACAAAGCCGGGGCAGCCAAAGGCCGCCCCGTCCGAAAGCGCTACTCCCGCCTCTTTCAGCAACGTCTTGTAGGGCGCCTCACCTAACCCTGCCTCGCGCATATCCAGCCAAGCCAGATAGGTCGACTCCGGCGCACTCCAGCGCACGCCCGGCCAAGCCGCTACGCGTGCCTGCAGCGTCCCACGATGCTCACGTAACACGCTTAACAGCTCCTGGCGCCACGGCTCGCCATGTCGATACGCTGCTTCCGCCGCGACCAAGCCGAGCACGTTGCCATCGGGAAGTAACCCCTTGGTAGCCGCCGCAAAGCGCTCACGCAGTGCGGGGTCGGAAATCACCGCGCAGGCGCTGGTTAAGCCCGCTAGGTTAAAGGTTTTCGACGGTGCCCATAGCGTAATGGTGCGCTTCGCTAATTCAGGAAATGCCGCGGCTAACGGGCGGTGCTGGGCGCCTTCGTCCAATAACAGGTCGCAGTGCAGCTCATCGGAGACCACCCAAAGGTCGTGGCGCTCCACTAGCTCAGCCAGCGCTGCAAGCTCCTCATGGCGCCACACTCGCCCCGTAGGGTTGTGGGGCTGGCACCACAGCAGCAAGCGCGTACGTGGCGTAATAGCGGCCTCCAAGGCATCAATATCGAGCTGCCAAGGCTCATTGGGTGCTGAAGGCGCTGCCAGCATCGCCTGCTGGGGTAGTCGCCCGGTGCGCTTTGCAACCTCTAAAAATGGCGGGTAGATCGGCGCTACCGTCAATACACCGTCGCCTGGCTCGGTCAGCGTTAACGCGGCCAGGTGCAAAGCTGGCACGACGCCCGGCAGCCACTGCTGCCACTCCGGCTGAATGGGCCAGTCATAGTGGTGGGCGCTCCACTGGCACAGGGTTTCTGTTAACGTAGCAGGCACTTCGCCATAGCCATATACACCGTGGGCCACGCGCGCCTGCAGTGCATCAATCACCTCAGGCGGGGAGCGAAAATCCATATCGGCGACCCAAAGGGGCAGTACGTCGTCGCCGTAGCGGTGCCATTTTTGCGATGCCCAGCCACCTTCTGGGTGGCGTCGCTCCACAGGCGTGGCAAAATCGTAGGCCATGAAAAATCTCACTCATTCAATAGGGGTTGTGCCAAGCATGCCGCAAGATGACTTTTATACCAAGATGCGGGCGGGGCTATCGGCGCTGTTGCGGCAATGGCGCTCGCTTGGGCAAGCGAATACGGATCAGCTAGCGCTCATTTTGGCTGAAACAGCACGGGTAGCTAAATTAGGTACACCCGACGCCACGCCCAGCGGCGCCACCCTGGAGCAGTGGAGCCAGGATGAGCTAGGTGAAATGCCGCTATGGGCGCCGCGCACTGCGGTCTTTCTGCTCAATCAAATGCCCGCTCGCCCGACCCCCGATAGCGACGCCGAAGCCTGCGCCTGGGCTTACTGCTGGCTGCGCAACCGTTCGTTTGATTCACTCCAAGCGGCGCAGGAGGCGCTCCCCGCGCACTTGAAAGCGCCCCTAAAAGATGCCCTTGAGGCCGCATGGCGCGACCAGCAAGGCCTGCGCTTGGTTTAATTAAAAGCGCGCGCTGACAGCACCCAAACAAAAACAGCAAGGATGACGCCGCATGATTGAAGTCCCTCTCACTTGGCAGCTAGCGAAATTAGGGCTCTCGATCAGCATGGTGCTGGGGCTAGGCGCGATTGCTGTGCGTGCTAGCCCGCGCATGGCGGGCCTGCTGGCGGGCTATCCGTTAGGCACGGCCTTGGCGCTATTTTTTATCGGCTTGGAAATTTCCCCTCAGTTTGCGACCCAAAGTGCGGTGCATACCCTGGCGGGCTTTACGGCCACAATGGCGCTAGGGGCCGGTTATTGGATGGCAGGACGACAGCCGGGCGTTAAAGGTGTCATTGGCGGCGTGGCGGGCGGCTTGGTTGCCTGGCTCGCCGTTAGCACGCTGCTCGCTCAGTTTAACTTCACGCGTTTGAGCGGCACGCTGGTGACGCTATGCGCCATTGCTCTGTTCAGCGGCTTATTTCGCAGCATTACTGATGTCAGGATACCCGCCAGCAGAACGTTTTCGTTACCGGCGCTTGCCGCCCGCGCGGCACTTGCCACGGTGATCATATTTACCATTACCAGCCTGGCCCACTGGCTGCCGCCCGCCTGGGCGGGAACGTTGGCCGCCTTTCCCGTCACGATGCTGCCTTTTTTGCTGATCCTACACCTGAACCATGGGGCAGCGCCGGTGGCGACGGTGATCAAGCACTACCCGATGGGACTTGGCTCGCTACTGAGTTACACGCTATGTGTTTCCTATACTTACAGCACACTAGGGTTGCTATGGGGCACATTGGTCGGCTTCGCTGCTGCCACGCTATGGCTGTTGGGGTGGATGCAACTCATTGCGTGGTATCAACGCCGCACCGCTTGACCAAGCGCTTGCTTGGGTTAATCCTAAACGTTGCCGTTGCGATTACCCTTACTAATAACCTGTTTTTTTAATAACAAGGACAAGCCATGTTTACCCGTACCATTGAGCCCGCCTTTTACGATACTGACGCCTTAGGGCACATTAACAACACCCGCCTGCCAGCGTGGTTTGAGCTTGCCCGAAATGACTTGTTCAAACTCTTTACCCCTGATTTAAACCCCAAGCAGTGGCGCTTGATTATGGCGCGCATGGAAGTCGACTACCGGGCTGAACTGTTTTACGGTCACGATATCGAAATACGTACTTACTTAACGCGATTAGGCAATAGCTCGTTTACAGTCACCCAAGAGGCGCGGCAGCACGGCAAGCTCACTAACCTGGGCCATACGGTTATGGTGCAGTATGACCACCAGGCCAAGTGCGCCATGCCTATTGAGGGTGACCTGCGCGAGGCGCTAATGTCGCACCTTCAAGACGCGCCTGAGCCCGCCTGATCGACGCTGCCCTGCACTACCGGGGCAACAGGAGCCTTATAATGGCAATCCGCTACAACCTCTGGATAGACCCTGACAACGTCGCCCAGCATCGCGCCGTGGAGGCAGACCTTGAGCGCTATTTTATTGAGCGCTTTGCCGACTATCCGCATATCCGCTTGTTTGGTGCCGATCCCTACGATTATGATGCCCCCTTCAATCGCCTTTATGACGTGCTAATGGCACGAGCCGCTGAATACTGTGAGCGGACGTGGTGCTATGTCGCGTCGCCTGAACAGCTCAATCGCTGCTTTTTCCGTGCCGTTGGCCGCTCGACTAAATTTGTTCAAGACGACCGTTCGTGAGAGACCAACCCAATGGTGATACGCACCAACCAAGCGCCTGACGAACGTCAGCTCGCCATTATTGCCCAGCAGCTTGGCCGCGCACCGCGTGGTATCGAAGCGGTAGCCGCCACCGACGGTGAAGGTACACCGCTAGTACTGCGTATGGCGCCGATTGTCGATGGTAAACCCTTCCCCACCCTGTATTGGCTCTGTTCCGATGTTCTGAAAGTTGAGATTTCCCGCATCGAAGCCGTTGGGGTTATCAAAGCGCTCGAACAACGCCTACAGGAAGAGCCTGAATTTCTTGAGGCTTACCAACAGAGCCATCGCGACTATGTGACCGCTCGCTGGGACTATATGAGTAATGCTCAGCGTGAAGAAGTCGCTAAGCTGGGTTACACCAACGTGATGACCGAACGCGGCATTGGCGGCATTAGCAACTGGCATCAGATACGCTGCCTGCACACCCAGTACGCCCACCACCTGTGCGGTGATAATGTGATTGGGCAGTGGATGGATGAGCATCATCAGGTAGACCGCTGTTTACCCTAAGCCCCTTTTAACCTAAGCCTCGTAGTAATCTCGTTTTCTTTTTGGCTACGGTTTTAGTCACGTTCATTTTTTAACGACAGGAAATAAACGAATGGCTCGAATTTGCGTTTATCTTGGCTCCCGTGAAGGTAACAGCCCTGCCTTCCGCCAGGCCACCAATCAACTGGGGCGCACCCTCGCTGAACGCGGCCACACGTTGGTTTATGGTGGGGCACGCGTTGGCCTGATGGGCGAGCTGGCTAACGCAGCACTTGAGGCCGGTGGTGAAGTCATTGGTGTGATGCCCGACCACCTGGTGGAGCGCGAACAGGCCCACTTTGGCTTGAGCGAGCTGATTCGGGTGCGCAACATGCACGAACGCAAAGCCACCATGGCGGCCAACGCCGATGCTTTTATTGCCTTACCCGGCGGGATTGGCACCTTGGAAGAGCTGTTTGAAATATGGACGTGGGGCTATCTAGGACTGCATGAAAAACCGATGGGGTTGCTGAACATCGACGAGTTCTATTCGCCGCTGCTGACCTTTTTAGACAGCACGGTTAGTCATGGCTTTTTGGCGTCTCCCACCCGCGAAATGCTGCTCGATGCACCGTCCCCCAATGAGTTGCTTGAGGCGCTGGAGGCCCAGCTATAAAACTGGTGAGGGAAGAGTTACTAACGTCCCGGGTGCTCGGTGAGCTTGCGGGTATGCTGATAGGTAAGCTGCAGTAAACGGGCATCTTCACCTGCCCGGTGGCGGTGAATACCCTGTTCGGCGATCAGCGCTTCTTTGGTGTCGCTCCACACTGCCTGCTGCTCTTCGCTAAGCAGAATTCTTAGCGCCTCAAGGCGAAAACGCGGCAGCATACCCGCATGATGGAAGAGCAGCGACAGCCAGGTATTGTCGTACCCCCAACTATCGCTGTACGCCTTACCCAGCTCGCGTAGTTCATCGTTCAGCCAGTGGGCGACCTGGCGTACCGGGTAGCCCTCCTGAATAAGGCGATCACGGGAGATGCCATGCAGCAGTTCAGCCTTGGGATCCCAGTGCGTCCACTCTTCCAGCGGTTGAATGAGAAAAGCACAGCAGCTTCCATCGGCACGGGCGATGCCTACTTCAATGGGGTAGCTGCCGCGCCCAAATCCGGACGCTTCAATATCTAGCACTGTGGGTAGCGTCTCGGACACAACCTTCCTCACTCAATCAAAACGCGGTAACGCTTCATGCGGCGGCCACGCTATTTAGTGCCAGCTGATCCGCCTGTCGCTGCCAGTAAGCCGCACGCTCACCATCTACCGCCAAGCCTAATTCACCCAGGCGATAAGCGCGAGCAAGCCGCTCTGCGGCGAGATAGTGCCCAGACTGGGCGGCGCGTGCGTACCAGGTCACCGCGTAATCTTCACGGCGCGGGTACTGGGCACAGCCATGTTCGTGGATTTGTGCCACCTGGTACTGTGACTTTACATCCCCGGCATGCGCAGCTTCCAGAACGTACCGCGCTCCGCGCGCTTTGTCCTGGGGCGTCTGACTGCGATGAAACAGCATATGGCCGTATACGGAGAGCGCGTCTGGGTGACCCGCTTCCGCACAGCGCTTAAACAAGCGCATCGTTAAACGCTGGGTGCGCGGTGAACGCGGCAACAGCCAGTGATTATGAAACAGCCGTTCAGCTAGGCGAAATTCTAGCCGAGTAAACAACGTTGATGCCTGCAGCATGGCAAACCACCCTGCCTGTCGTCTGTTGGAACCTTGGGCTAGCAGTCACAAAAATAACTGCCAACCACACGAGAAACCGGCCTTTAGCCGGTCGATGGGCTGGCAAGCATACGCCTGCCTTTGCGACGACTCAACCCCATTAATTTGCTGCTTGCAATGAGCCTCGCTAACATGCCATTCGTACGCCGTTTACCAGCCTGGTAATGGTGGCTTATCTTGTGGCAATTCCGCCTTAGTAAGGAGATAAAAATGCAAACGCGCCCACTTGGCAGAACCGGCATGGAGGTAAGTCGACTCTGTTTAGGCACGATGACGTTTGGCGAGCAAAACAGCGAAGCTGAAGCCCACGAGCAGCTTGATAGAGCCGTGGCGTTTGGCATCAATTTTATTGATACCGCAGAAATGTACCCCGTTCCGCCCATGGCCCAGACCCAGGGCTTAACTGAGCGCTATATTGGCAGTTGGCTTAAGCAGCGTGGCGCCAGGGACGATCTGATCATAGCCACCAAGGCCGCAGGCCCAGGGCTTGACCATATACGGAGTGGCCCGCGTTTAACCCGTGAGCATATTCATCAGGCCATCGATACAAGCCTGGAGCGCTTGAACACCGATTACGTTGACCTTTACCAACTGCACTGGCCCGACCGTCAAACCAATTTCTTTGGCAAGCTAGGCTACGTTCATAGCGAAGACGAAGATGCGACGCCGCTAGAAGAGACGCTTGATGCGCTGAAAGAGCTGGTTGATGCAGGCAAAGTACGGGCTATTGGGCTCTCTAATGACACGCCCTGGGGCGTGATGCGCTCACTGCAGCTTGCCGATAAGCTAGATTTACCGCGCGTGGCGTCTATTCAAAACCCCTACAACCTTCTAAATCGCTCTTTTGAAGTTGGTTTGGCTGAAATTGCCCACCGTGAAGATGTCGGTCTACTTGCTTATTCACCGCTAGGGTTTGGGGTCCTCTCAGGTAAATACCTGAATGGCGCGCAACCACCCAAAGGTCGTTTGACGCTGTATGAGCGCTTCAAGCGTTACACCTCGCCCGAAGCCGAGGCGGCCACCCAGGCTTACGTTGCGCTTGCTGAAAAGCACGAGCTAGACCCTGCGCAAATGGCGCTGGCGTTTGTTAACTCTCGCAGCTTCTTGACCAGCAATATCATTGGTGCGACCACCATGGAGCAGTTGGAAAGCAATCTTGCCAGCGAGAGCCTCAAGCTGGACAACGAAGTGCTAGAGGCAATCGAAGATATTCACCGCCGTATGCCCAATCCCTGTCCTTAAAACAAACAGCCCTTAAAAACAGCCGACTCTCATAAGGCTATCACCGCTATAGCCTCGGCCTTTGCCGAGGCTTGGTATACTGAGCCCACTTATATCAGGCTTTTATTTATCAGGGCACGACCAGGAGCATGCGATGCTGAGCGTTATCTCTCCCGCCAAAACGCTGGACTTTGAAACCCCACCGACCACAGAGCAAGTGTCACAACCCGACTTTCTGAAACACAGCCAAGCGCTTATCACTATTTTGCGTGATTACTCGCCGCAGCAAATCAGCGAACTCATGGGTATCAGCGATAAATTGGCGGGCCTGAATGCGGCGCGTTTTGAGGAGTGGCACCCTCCTTTCACTCTGAGCAATGCCAAACCTGCTGCACAGGCTTTTCAGGGCGACGTTTATACCGGCCTGCAAGCAGAAAACTTCAGCGAAGCGGAGAACCGTTACGCACAGTCGCATCTGCGCATACTTTCTGGCCTATATGGCCTGCTGCGGCCGCTGGATTTGATTCAGGCCTACCGCCTGGAAATGGGCACCAAGCTGCCTAACAGTGCCGGTAAGGATCTGTATGCCTATTGGAAGCCCATCCTGGCACCTGCACTTAATGAAGCCATTGCAGAAAGCGGCTCCAACGTGCTGGTTAATCTCGCCTCGAATGAGTACTTCAAAGCGGTAGATACCAAGCAGCTTAATGCCCGGATCATTACGCCGGTGTTTAAAGATGAGAAAAACGGCACCTTTAAAATCATCAGCTTCTACGCCAAAAAAGCGCGTGGACTGATGAGCGCTTGGCTTCTCCAGGAACAGGTCAACGATCCAGATGAACTCAAGGCGTTCGATGTGGCAGGTTATCGTTTCGATGCATCGGCATCCCAGGGGGATACCTTCGTTTTCACTCGTAAAGAAGCCGATCGCTAAAGCGAATGGCCTAATAGAAACGTACGGGGCGTGACGCGCGCGGCTTTAAAAAGCGCTGGTGCGCCTCTTTGAACAGCGCTGTATCGCAGCGGTGAAGCCACTCATAAGCCACCATATCTGCCGTCACCGCCACAGCACCGCTCGCGCAGGCGCGCTCACGGGCAAACGCAGCCTCTTGCGGGCGTCGACTGGCAGAGGCGTCGCTCAGCCAGTACAACTCGTAACCTGCCTCTAATAGCCCTAAACCCGTTTGCAGCACGCAGATGTGCGCTTCTGTTCCACACAGTACAATCTGTGTTTTACCCGTTGCGTTTAGCGCTTCACGAAATTCAGTTTCCGCCATGGCCCCAAAATGCTGTTTCTGCCAGAGCCGATAGTCATTCAGGCAGGCGAGCAGTGATGCCGAGGATCCTCCCAGTTTTTCTGGAGACTGCTCGGTTAACCATACAGGCACCTCAAGCAAGCACGCCATTTCGCCTAGCCAAGCCGCTTCATTCATGGCTTCTTGACCACCATCGATTACAGGCAGCAGACCCGCCTGGAAATCGACCATTAACAACAGGCTTTTATCGCGTTGTAGTAGCACGTTGCCACCTCATTTTTATCGTTATTCAGGCTAACCATAATAGACGCGATACAAACAATAAAGCAGCCGCTTTTCAGCGACTGCTTCGGTTAACTCATCAAACAAATGCTCGGCCTAGTTCTCGGCCGCTTCTTCCATATCTTCGCCGAGCTCTTCCATGCTCTCCCCGGCATCTTCTGCGGCGTCATCAATGCTTTCACCCGCTTCTTCAGCAGGCCCTTGATCATCACAAGCGATCAGTCCGCCTGCCATCAAAGCCATAAATAGAGCGATTGCTAACTTCTTGGCTACTTGCGTCGTCATACCGTTTCTCCTCCTGAGATTTTACTTCTGGGTACGTGCAACATAATACTAGATGCTGCGTGGCAACAATACCATGTTAAATGCACAAGCTATTGTTATATCTGGAATAAAATGCCTGGAAATCGCGCTGAGGTGTGAGGTGTGAGGTGTGAGGTGTGAGGTGTGAGGTGTGAGGTGTGAGGTGTGAGGTGTGAGCAGGGTATTCGTTAGATACCCCTACACCAACGTTTTCTACTCACTATTCCCCCTCACTCCTCACTATTTACCCCTCACGACCATGCAAAAAAAATCCCCCAAGGCATCAGCCCTGGGGGATTTTTCATAATAAGTGCCTGACGATGACCTACTCTCGCATGGGGAGACCCCACACTACCATCGGCGCTAAGCGGTTTCACTTCTGAGTTCGGCAAGGGATCAGGTGGTTCACGCGTGCTATGGTCGTCAGGCGTAACTTTAAATGTATATCATGCTGTTTGTGTGCGTCTCATTGTGCCGCCTGTTCTCCTTTGAATCAGGCCACACGCTGCGTATCCGGTTTTCATTGACGTCATCATCGCGACCAGACCCCTTGGGTGTTATAGGGTCAAGCCTCACGGGCCATTAGTACACGTTAGCTCAACGCCTTGCAGCGCTTCCACACCGTGCCTATCAACCAGCTGGTCTCGCTGGGCCNCTGGCTTGCCTCAGCGAGGAAGGCGTATTCTACGCATTTCCTGGTGGTTGTCAAGGGCGTTGTTTTCGATGCAAACCTGACCACATCCAAAACCGCTGGCTTTCGTAAAAGCACTAACTACCTGACAAACCGAAGCTTTTACACTTCATTCACCGCTGGTAACGCTTGGCGTCCCCGGCAGCGGATGCGTACTTTACGGATTCGCTGACGGGTTGGCAAGCGGTTTTTAACCCTAATACTGATAGAGGTACTGACAATGGCCCTCAGATACCGCGGAGCGAGTCTGGCACCAGCGAATCAGCCCCTAGGTCGGCGATGCTACGCGCCCCGGTGAGCGTCATTGCAACCCGCATCTCCTTTTCAAACAGCTCAAGCAGATGGGAAACGCCCGCCTCTCCGGCTGTAGCAAGTGCATAGATAAAAGCACGCCCAATCAATACGGTATCCGCCCCCATGGCGATCATGCGCACAACATCAAGTCCACTGCGTACGCCGGAGTCGGCTAGAATGGCCAAATCGCCCTTAACCGCATCAGCGATAGCAGGCAGCGCACGCGCGGTAGAGGGGACACCGTCTAGCTGACGACCACCATGATTGGAAACAACGACACCATCCGCGCCGAAGCGAACCGCATCACGAGCATCCTCGGGGTCGAGAATCCCTTTGATGATCATTGGACCCTCCCAGAGCTCACGAATCCACTCCAAGTCCTTCCATGAGATGGCCGGATCAAAGTTGTCACCCAGCCAGGCAATATAGTCTTCTAGCTCCGTTGGCTTGCCGCGATAATCAGACACGTTACCCAAGTCATGGGGACGGCCATTAACACCCACGTCCCAGGCCCAAAAAGGGTGTGTTGCTGCTTGAAGCATACGCCGCATTGGGCCGCGCTTACCGCTCATGCCTGAATGTGCATCTCGATAGCGTGCCCCCGGCACGGGCATATCGACGGTAAAGATCAGTGTCTTGACGCCAGCGGCTTTGGCTCGCTCCAAGACATGCTTCATAAATCCTCTATCTTTCAACACATAAAGCTGAAACCAGATAGGCCGATCAACCGCAGAGGCCACTTCGTCGATTGGACACACCGATACTGTCGACAGTGTAAACGGCACCCCCTTATTAGCAGCTGCCCGCGCAGCTTGCACTTCACCACGCCTAGCATACATTCCTGCCAACCCCACCGGCGCCAAGGCGACCGGCATAGCAAGCGCTTCGCCGAACAGTGTGGTCTCCAATGATAGTGAAGACATATCCTTCAACACACGCTGACGCAAAGCGACACCAGCAAGATCCTCAACATTGCGTCGCAGCGTATGCTCCGCGTAGGAACCACCGTCAGCGTAGTGAAATAGAAAAGGGGGGATACGACGCTTGGCCGCTTGGCGATAATCAGTGGAAGCAGAAATGATCATGGATAGCCCTGTGTAATAGCCCTATACAATGGATGCGCTATACACCGGCGCCCCAAAGTGGAAAATTGGTTTTACCAATTGACAAAAAAACTAGCACCAACAGTAGTGAGCCGCCCTAAGCGTGTCAAACGGTGATATCACTCCTTAGCACCTCATCCCGCTATACTTTAGTTTAAAGTCGCTATTAATGCGTTTTATTAGCGTTAAATCCTACTTCGCAGACGCTTGAGATCAAACCTCAAAGATCTTAATATTGGTCTTACCAATTGCGGACGCAAATCGACATGAGCTATTCAATATGAGCTACCCACCGCTCCGCCAGCAGCGCTTGGCCGATGTAATTACTGAACGCCTTGAAGCTATGATGCTAGAAGGCAGCCTAAAACCAGGCGAGCGCTTACCTCCCGAACGTGAATTAGCCGAACGGTTTGGTGTTTCGCGCCCCTCTTTACGGGAAGCTATTCAGAAACTAGCCGCTCGTGGCCTACTAACCAGCCGCCAAGGCGGCGGCACTTTTGTTAACGATGACCTCAGCAATGGTTATACCGACCCCTTGCTGGAGATGCTCTCTCGTCACGGCGAATTTAACCTAGACTTACTTGAATTCCGCGACGCTATGGAAGGTATATCCGCCTACTACGCTGCGCTGCGCTCAACACCCGCCGATAAGTCCGTGCTTATTCAGCGCTTTGAAGAGCTCGACGGCGGTTTTGCCGGTGCCGACCCTATCCAAGAAGCCAAACTAGATGCAGCGTTCCACTTAGCGATTGCCGAAGCTGCTCACAATGTTCTACTGCTGCATACCATTCGCGGCATTTTTCACCTGCTAGAGAAGAGCATTGTAAATAACCTGGCCCATTTATTCGCCAAGGAGGGTTCGCGCAGTCAGTTAATGCAACAGCACCGCGCCCTACTCAATGCCATTTTGGAAGGCCGCGCGGAGGATGCCCGCACTCGCGCTCATGAGCACTTAGTGTTTGTCGAAGAAGGTCTACTTGAGATGGCGAGGGCTGAGACGCGCGCCCAGCGTGCCCTTCGCCGCGCTCAAGGCAGTAGTAAGACGTCAGCATGAACAGCGCTGGTATGAATAACCAAGCGCCCACCCCCTTGCCGCCACGCTGGCGGCGCCTGTGGCTGCTGGTTATTTCACTCGGCTTGCTGTTTTGCATGTGGCAGGCCGCCCAGTTGGCGCGTGAACAAGCGCTTTCCAACTTACAGGATGATGCCGAAAACGAGCTGCGGCTGTCTGCCGCCAACTTAAACGGCTATTTACTGCGCTACGACTACTTGCCGCAAATGCTTGCCACTCGGGAAGGCGTGCAGCGTTTTTTGGCCTCTCCCGATAGCCAAGACCCGATGCCGCTAAATATGCTACTGGATCGTTTCCGCTTTACAGCGGGGGTTTCAGACGTCTATTTACTCAATCACGATGGCGACACGATCGCCGCCAGCAATTGGCACCGCCCTAACACCTTTATTGGCCAGAACTATGCTTTCCGCTCCTACTACACCGATGCCATTGCCGGAGGCCAGGGGCGCTTTTTTGGTTTGGGCATCAAGTCTCTTGAACGGGGCTACTACTTTTCATCGCCCATATGGCTAGACGACACCTCGCCCGATGCACAGCCAGACGGCGTGCTAGTAGTTAAAGTGCTTTTAGATGATGTTGAAGAGAGCTGGGCTGAGCAGGATGCCGAGCTATTTGTCACTGATAGCGATGACATCATTTTCATGGCCAGCCACCCCGAACTACGCATGAACGCGCTCTACCCACTCACCGATGAGCAGCGTCAAGCCCTAAGAGAAACGCGCCGCTATGCCATGGAGCCATTGTCACCCTCGGGTATTGAAATCAATGCACCTTACCGACAGGGAAGCCAGTTGGTCAGTTTCTCCCAAGGCCCATTGAGCAGTAGCGACTATCTTAGTTTGACCCGACATGTCCCTGAATTTGGCTGGCAAATGCATATTTTAAAGCCGCTAACACCGGTGATTAGCGCTCAGTGGATTGCCGCCCTCATGGCAGGCGGCCTCTACGGCGTGGTCACTCTCGGCGCAGGTATTGGCTGGCAGCGCCTACGGCTGCGCCGTGAACGCGAAGCGTTTGCCGAGCGCGAGCGCAATACCTTGGCACGCGTGCGTGACGAACTTGAGGTAAGCGTAGAGCGCCGCACCCGTGATCTGGTGGCCAGCAACCAACGCCTATCGGATGAAATTGAAGAGCGCCGCCGTGCAGAGGCCAATTTACGCCAGACCCAAGACGAGCTTATTCAAGCCGCCAAACTCGCTGTGTTGGGGCAGCTCGCCGCGGGCATCAACCATGAACTTAATCAACCACTGGCGGCTATTCGCGCTTACGCGGAAAACGCCCGCCGTTTTATGGCATTAGCACGCCACGAAAAAGCGGATGCCAACCTTGAACAAATTGTTGAACTGACCGAGCGTATGGCGGACATCAGCGCTCAGCTGCGCCAGTTTTCACGTAAGAGCAGCGAGCACCAGGAGGCGATTTCGGTACAAGCCTGTATCGACTATGCTCTTCGCCTGTTTCAAAGCCGCCTGCGCGAAGGCAACATCTCCATTACTCAGGAGTGGCCCAATGAAACACTATGGGTGCAAGGCGATCTAGTGCGTCTGGAACAAGTGTTGGTCAATTTAATCGGTAATGCGCTGCAGGCCATGAAAGGCGTACCTGCGCCACAACTTACTCTGGGCGCCCAAATACACCAGCAGCAGGTCATTATTAGCGTTACCGATAATGGCCCTGGCATTCCCGAGGAGCACTTAGGGCATATTTTTGAACCCTTTTTTACCACCAAAGCGCCGGGGAGTGGTTTAGGCCTAGGACTCTCGATTTCGTCGCGTATCATGGACGATTTAGGCGGCAAGTTACAGGCAACTAATCGACCCGAAGGCGGCGCTTGCTTCACTATCGCCCTGCCCCACTCACCGCTAACTCACCCCCAGGAGAACTCCTCGTATGCATGAGCCGTCGACGCTGCCGGTCATGGTGATCGACGACGAACCGCATCTACGGATCACCGCCAGCCAAACCCTCGAGCTTGCAGGCTACACGCCCTACTGCTTCGAATCAGCGGAACAAGCCCTGGCAGCATTAACACCGGACTTCCCAGGTGTCATTGTCAGTGATATCCGCATGCCGGGAATGGATGGTATGGCACTGCTCCATGAGTTACACAGCCGCGACGCCACTCTGCCGATTATTTTAATCACCGGTCACGGCGACATTTCCACGGCCGTAGAAGCCATGCGCGCAGGAGCATGGGATTTTCTTGAGAAGCCGTTTGCCGGTGATCAGTTGCTGGACGTAGTACGCCGAGGCATAGAGAAGCGCCAACTCAGCTTGGAAAACCACCGTCTTAAAGCTGAACTTGAAGTGCAACAAGCCGCGTTGGGACCGCGACTCGTTGGGCGCACACCCATCATATCCAGGCTCGCGGCGATGATTCAGCGTATCAGCCAAGTAGAAGCCGACGTTCTGCTATTCGGTGAAACAGGTACCGGTAAAGACCTCGTGGCCCGTGCAATTCACGAACGCAGCGGCCGGCGCAACAGCCCCTTTATGGCGATCAACTGCGGCGCGGTGCCCGAAAACACCATTGAGTCCGAGCTGTTTGGCCATGAAAAAGGCGCTTTCACGGGTGCAGTAGAGCGGCGAATCGGCAAGTTTGAACACGCTAACGGCGGCACCGTGTTTCTGGATGAGATCGAATCGATGCCCATGGCGCTGCAGGTCAAGCTGCTGAGGGTGCTGCAGGAACGCAGCGTTGAGCGGTTAGGCGCCAATGAAACAGTTCCGCTCAATATTCGGGTGATTGCGGCCACCAAGGTGGATCTCAAAGCCGCCTCCGAAGAGGGGAGTTTTCGCGAAGACCTTTACTATAGGCTAAACGTTGTCACCCTGCCGCTGCCTGCTCTGCGCGAGCGGCGTGAGGATATCCCCTTGCTGTTCCAGCACTTTGCCGTGGTCGCTGCCAATCGTAGCGGGCTAGAAGCACCGACCCTCGACAGCCCCGCCATTGCCGCCCTGCTGGCCCATGATTGGCCCGGCAACGTGCGCGAGCTGCGGAACCTTGCCGAGCGTTACGTGCTACTGGGCGCCGCCTTTGACTATCGTCTGGATGCGCTGCTGGAAGGGGTCAACGCCGACACCGAAGAGCCTACTTTGCCGCGCCAGGTAGAGCTGTTTGAAAAGAGCCTGATCAGCCAATCTCTGTCGCGCTACCATGGACGGGTAACCGATGTTTGTCACCACTTGGGCATTCCGCGCAAAACCTTTTACGACAAACTTAAAAAGCACGGCCTCAATGCCGACGACTATCGCCACAGCAGCGAGCCTTGATGCAACAACTCCCCCAAGACAGACCAGGGCGGCACCCAGGGCACCAGCGTTAATGTGGCAATCAACATTAGCAGGTTAGACATTGGCCGCCGGCTGTCGCCTAGCTTGAGCGCCGTACCAAACGAGCGTTTTAGCCGCGCGCCTTCAAGATCAACGCTGTATATCTCATCCAAACTCAAGTGGATCAAAAACCCTACTAAGGTGGCCGCACCGTGAGACCACGCTAGCCACGCTGGTTGGCTGAGCAAATTAAAACTTAACGCGGCGGTGAGCAGGCTGCATAGCCCGCCCGCTAGCAGTGAATGCCAAATACCGCGGTGCACGGTAAAACGCGAGAACAGCACCCCCGCCAAATAGCGCACACAGAAGTAGATTCCGCCACAGGCAATCAACAACGCGCCCGGCGTGAGCCATGGCTGTAACAACAAGGCGCCTAATACCAAGGCGGGCACCGAAAGCAGATTGAATATCAAACGGATAGAGTGGGAACGATCAGCATCAATGTCGGGCAAAATGCCGCCAAAGGTGACTAATGCAATCATCACCAGCGCTTGGGAGGGTGGCCACCACTGGCCTTTCCAACCTACGTAAGCTATCAGCATGCCGCCCGCCGCTGCCACCGTAATATGCGTGCGAAAATTAGCCATGACGCGGCATCCTAAAGTCTGCAAAACAGAAAACTGTATAAATTAACAGACTTTTAGTGTTCGCGACATGACTAATTTAAGAAAAAAGGTTGGCTTAGCAATCGCTTAGGGAAAGCTTAGAAAAAGTCGCTAGCGGGTGACTTCGGCCAGAAAGCGGTCTTTCAATTTAACGTAGTTACCTGCGGTATAGGGAAAGAAAGCACGCTCTTTGTCTTTGAGTGGTCGCATCGCTTTGGCGGGGTTACCGGCATACACATAGCCATTCTCCAAATGCTTACCCGGCGTTACCACGGCGCCTGCGGCAATAATGACCTCGTCCTCAACGACCGCGCCATCCATTACAATCGCGCCCATCCCTACCAGGATCCGACTTCCCAAGGTGCAGCCATGCAGTATCGCTTTATGGCCGATGGTCACATCATCGCCAATGGTGAGCGGAAACCCCTCCGGACTAAAATCACTGGCGTGGGTAATATGTAGCACGCTGCCGTCCTGCACGCTGGTACGCGCACCGATACGAATACGGTGCATATCGCCACGGATAACCGTCATCGGCCAGACAGAGCAGTCGTCACCCATCACCACATCACCAATGACCACACTGGCCGGATCAATATAAACGCGCTCACCCAATTGGGGTTCCATACCTTGATAGGGCCTTAATGCACTACTCATAACTCGCTCCTAGGGTTGTTGGATAGCTTAGAGAATTCAGTTACCCCACTATAGCAACCCGGCCAGCAGAACAATAAAGGTCAGCGGAATCGACACCCAGCGAATGATATTGCGCCACACCAGGTAGCCCCTTTCACCAACGCCTAACGCGCTTACCACTTTATCGCGAGGCATTACCCAAGCGGCAAAAACCGCTATCAATAGGCCGCCCAAAGGCAGGAAAACATCCGGCGGTATACTGCTGACAAGCTCGAAGACATTGCGTCCAAATAGCGGCCGAAATTCCGCCAGGGTTGAAAAAGAGAAGGCCGATAACAGCCCGATCAACCAGACGCTGAGCGCCACAATGGCAGTCGAGATACTGCGACGCAGCCCCAAACCCTGTAACGTTGCGACCATCGGCTCCGCGAGGTTAATGGCCGATGTCCAGGTGGCCAGTAGCAGCAGTAAGAAGAACACGCTCAGCCATACAGAGCCCCAGGGCAGCTCAGAAAACGCAATGGGCAGGGTGACAAACATTAACCCTGGGCCATCAGTGGGATCCATGCCTTGAGCAAATACCACCGAGAAAATAGCGATCCCCGCCAGTAACGCCACGCTAATATCGAGTACGGCGACTGCCACAGCGGCTTTAGGCAGGCTTTGCTCTTCCGGCATATAAGCGCCATACGCCATCAAAGCACAGGCGCCCACCGCCAAAGTAAAGAACGCGTGCCCCATGGCGTGAACCACCACCGCCGGGGTTATCGCCTCGAAAGAGGGTAAAAACAGCCACGCCAAGGCGGGGGCAAAGCCATCAGTCGTCGCGGCATAGCCCGCTAATAGCAGCAACAACAGATACAGCAGCGGCATCAGCAGGTTATTGAGCCGCTCTAACCCCTTGGCAACACCCGCCGCCACGACCGTCATGGTCATAAACAGAAATAGCGAGTGGTTGAAGATCAGCAGCCCAGGGTTGGCCAAGAAGGCTTCAAAACCGGCGCCAATCTCTGCGGCACTCGCGCCATTGAAATGGCCGTTAACAGAGGCCACCAAAAACTCAATCGACCAGCCGGACACCACCGAGTAGAAAGATAAAATGCAGAACACGGTGAACGCCCCGAATAGCCCCAACCAGCGCCAGCGAGGCGAAGCCCCCGCCTCGGCCGCCAAGACACTCAACGCTTGCATTGGCCCGCGTCGCCCAGCACGGCCAATCAGAATCTCCGCCATCATGACCGGAATACCCAGCAGCAGCACAAACGCCACATAAATCAGTAAAAACGCCGCACCGCCGTTCTCTCCGGCCACGTAAGGAAAGCGCCAGATGTTGCCTAACCCCACCGCAGCACCTGTTACCGCCAAGATAAAGGCCCGCTTCGACCCCCAGCGCTCCAGCGTTTCGCTCATCACATGCTCCTGCCATTGGTGGCATTAAAAGGCGGCAAGACTAGCAGGCGCTTGCGTGCAGGCCAAACCCTGGCATTAAACATAGTTGTTGAGGCTAACATTGAAACACAGCACCACCGCCCGCACTGTGTCATTATTATTGCGCGTTTTGCGCTCACTAACGGTTTTTAAAACGATGCCAATCGAGGTGCCCATGTCCACCAATCCGCTGCTTGAAACGCACGCGCTGCCCCCCTTTGCTGAGATTCGCGCCGAGCACGTGGAGCCTGCCGTGGAGACGCTGCTAAGCGAAAGCCGAGAGGCCATTGATCGCCTCGCCGAGCAGGCAGCCGCTACCCCGCCTACCTGGGACACTTTTGCAGCGCCCCTTGAAGCGGTGAATGATCGGCTCACCAAGGCGTGGTCACCGGTTTCGCACCTCAATGGCACCATGAACTCGCCGGAAATGCGCGAAGCGTATCAGGCATGCCTTGGGAAGCTCTCCGACTTCGGCACCTGGGTAGGCCAGCACGAAGGGTTATTTCATGGCTGGCAAGCATTGAAAGATGGCCCGGCCTGGAAGCACCTGGATGCCGCACAGCGGCGCACCGTGGAGAACGCCCTACGCGATTTCCGCCTTGCCGGTGTTGATCTTCCTGCTGACCAGAAAGCCCGCTACGGCGAGATTCAGTCGCGGCTCTCACTGCTGTCAAATCAGTTCTCCAATAACGTGCTGGATGCTACCCAGGCATGGCACAAGGACATCGATAGCCAAGAGACGTTAGCGGGGGTGCCGGAAAGTGCTCTCGACACCTTAAAAGCCACCGCCGAGGCGAAAGGCGTTGCGGGCTACCGTATTACCCTGGATTTCCCCAGCTTCTTCCCGGTGGTTAGCTATGCCGATAACCGCGAGCTGCGCCGGGAGGTCTATACCGCTTTTGTTACCCGTGCGTCTGATGAAGGCCCAGATGCGGGCAAATTCGATAACGCGGCGATCATGGAAGAGATCCTGGCACTGCGCAATGAAATGGCCCAATTGCTCGGCTTTGCCACCTATGCCGATTACTCTCTCACCACCAAAATGGCGGAATCTCCCGAGCAGGTGCTCGATTTTCTCAACGACTTAGCCCGCCGTGCGTTGCCTCAGGCGAAGGAGGAGTTTGCAGAACTCAGTGCTTATGCCCGAGAAGAACTCGGCCTAGAGACGCTGGAACCGTGGGATGTTGCCTATGCCAGCGAAAAACTACGCGAAGCGCGCCACTCGATCTCCCAGGAGCAATTACGCCCCTATTTTCCAGCACCCCAGGTAATCGATGGCTTGTTTCAGGTGGTTGAACGCCTTTACGGCGTGCGATTTGAAGAAGATACCCAAGCACCCCGCTATCATGATGACGTGCGCTATTTCCGCATCACCGAAAACGGCCAACCCATTGCCGGTTTCTATCTGGATCTCTACGCCCGCGAAGGTAAGCGTGGCGGTGCCTGGATGGCCGATTGCCGGGTGCGTCGTCAAACCGAGCAGGGTCTGCAACTGCCCGTCGCCTTCCTGACCTGCAACTTTACTGCCCCGGTAAACGGCCGCCCGGCACTGCTCACCCACGACGAAGTCACCACGCTGTTCCATGAGTTTGGCCATGGCCTCCACCATATGCTGACCCAGCAGCAGATCGCCGATATTTCCGGCATTAACGGCGTCGCTTGGGATGCCGTAGAGCTGCCCAGCCAGTTTATGGAAAACTACTGCTGGGAGCGTGAAGGCTTAGATCTACTCGCCAAACACGTGGATAGTGGTGAACCGCTGCCAGCAGAGCTGCTTGAGCGCCTGCAGGCAGCCAAGAATTTCCAGTCAGCCATGGGTATGATGCGCCAAATCGAGTTCTCGCTGTTTGATCTGCGTCTGCACCATGAACTTAGCGCCCCCAGCGCCAGCGATGTGCAAGCCTTGTTAGATGAGGTGCGCGAAGCGGTGTCTGTGCTGCCGAAAGTGCCATTCAACCGCTTCCAAAATAGTTTTGGCCACGTGTTTGCCGGTGGCTATGCGGCTGGTTACTACAGCTACAAGTGGGCTGAAGTGCTCTCGGCGGACGCCTGGAGCGCCTTTGAAGAGACCGGTATTTTCGATCCTGAAACGGGCCAGCGCTTTCGTCGCGAAATCCTGGAGCAGGGCGGCGCCCGCGATGCAGCCGACCTTTTTGTCGCCTTTCGAGGCCGAGAGCCGAGCGTCGAACCGCTACTGCGCCATAGCGGCATTCGCGCTGCTTAAATCTGCAAAACCTATGCGCGCCCTCCACTTAGAGAGCGCGCTCTTGGAGTCTAATGATGTCTAGTGTGAAACGCTTTATCGCCGGTGTTACTTGCCCGCGCTGCGCAGCGATGGATCGGATCCGTGCCTGGGAGCAAAACGGTATTCGCTACCGAGAATGCGTCAGTTGCGATTTCTTCGAGCAACTGCCCATCGAAGAGGATGCGCTTACCGAAATGACCACCCGGGTCAACCAGGTACGTGACGATCAGAAGCAGCAGGATGTGCAACCCGTACGTATTTTGGATCCAGGTAAATCCTCGCGTTAACTCCCTCCCCGCCAAGGATGGCGTGTTCATTCTTTCCTTAACGCCCCACAAGCCGATAGCGTACAGGCAACACCATTTAGTGTGCGGTTATCCGCACACTAAATAACCATTGTCGTGCGAACAATCGGACACTATGACAAAAAGTGCTTTCCACCAAAGTTGAATAAAAAAATCATAAGCATCTGATTTAAAAATCATAACCCTTAAATGGCACAACTATCGCTGTTAAATACTTTGGATACCCTGCTTAACGCAGTATCGACTGGCCGCATTTATCGACGCTGTCAGTATATAACCCCAATAACAGCTAGGAATTTTCGCCATGCGCAAACATATGCCTAAAACGTTCACTCTTCTCGCCAGCAGCGCTCTGCTTGTAGCCGCTGCCAGCAGTGCCCAAGCGCAAGCAGACCGCTCTGATTGGCCCGACAACTTTACCGTGGGCACCGCTAGCCAAGGCGGCACTTACTTCGTCTACGGTTCAGGCTGGGCCAACTTTATCGCTGATGAGCTGGGTGTATCTGGCGGTGGTGAAGTCACCGGTGGCCCGACTCAAAACCTGGCCCTGGTGCACACAGGCGATATGGCATTTGGCTTAACCACCATGGGCCCTGCTTCTGATGCCGTTAAAGGTGAAAGTCCGCTAGCGCCTGGAATGAAGATGGACAATGTATGCGCCATGTTCCCCATGTACGAAACGCCGTTCTCCATTACCGCGCTTTCTGACAGCGGTATTGAGTCAATTTCCGATATTCCTGATGGCGCGCGCATCGGTTTTGGCCCGGCTGCCTCAACCTCTGACACCTACTTCCCAGCGATTCTAGAAACCCTGGGCGTTAACTTTGAGCGTCGCAACGGCGGTTGGTCAGACTTGGGCGGTCAATTGCAGGATGGCCTGCTTGACGTGGTCGCCTTCGCTGCCGGCATTCCGATTCCCGCCGTTAGCCAGTTAGAAGTACAAACTGACGTCAACATTATTGAGTTTAACGAGGAAGAGCTGGCCACGGTGCTGGAAAACTTCCCCGTAGCTGAATTCATGATTCCGGCCAACACCTATACGACGCTGGAAGAAGATGCCCGCGCTGTCTCCATGTGGAACTTCGCTATCGCAGGCTGCGACCTGCCGGAAGATTTCGTTTATGAAGTCACCAAGGCGACCATGGAAAACAACGACCGCATGCGCTCTGTGCACCGCAGCGCTGAAACCACCATTCCAGAAAACATCAAGCACAACACCGTGCTGCCGTTTCACCCCGGCGCTGCACGCTGGTACGAAGAGAACGGCTATGAAATTGCTGATGACATGATCAACTAAGCAACGTTTACCGTTCTGACTGCCCCGTTTCCGGCCCAGCCGGGCGGGGCAGCTTTCGCTGCTGCTACCCCTTTGTCTGCTTTTGCTGTGAGGGTGAACTCTAATGAGTCACAAAACCGACCAAGACCCCAATGATCTCAAGGATGATGCCCACGCGGCGTCAGTGATACCAGAGTCCATTGCCGATGGTGTCGATGAAGACGTTGTTGAACCCAATCGCCGCCTGTTTACGGGCTGGCAGTTCCTACTGTTTGCGGCATTAGCGATCGCTTACTCAAGTTTCCATCTGATTTCACTCAACGTGTATCCGATGGAAACCTGGTCGTTTCGTATCGTGCATATTGCCGGTGCGCTTATTCTCGGTTACGGGCTCTTTTCTGGTGCCCGTTTTGCCGACGACGATCACCAGGCGTCAGGTGCCTGGATCAAATGGCTTAGCTACGCGTTACTGATTCCTGCCGCCTATACTCTGGCGCAAGTTCTGTTGATGTATCAAACGCTCAGCGGCGGCGCCATGCGCATCGACCCGAGCATTGAAAACTGGCACTACGGCTACCCGTTAATGGCGACGACAGCGGCGGCTGTTGTGTTGTCATGGTTTTATCGTCAGGCACGTCATCGCTTCAATCCTGCAGACTTGGTACTGATGGTCTGCGCGCTGGCCAGCGCTGGTTATTTGTTAGTGGCTTATAACACCAATATCCGCATGTCGACGGGTACCTCTTTCGCACCGTCAGGCATTTCCTGGGCGGCGATTGCGGGCTCACTACTGATTCTGGAGCTCACCCGCCGGGTCGCAGGCCTGGCCCTGGTGGTTATTTCTGCGGTTTTCCTGACCTACGTTTTCGCCGGGCCCTATCTGCCAGGCTTTTTAGGCTATCCGGGGCTGTCACTACAGCGCTTCTTTAGCCAGGTGTATACCGACGCAGGCATTCTCGGCCCCACCACCGCCGTGTCGTCGACCTATATTATTCTGTTCATTATTTTTGCTGCCTTCCTACAGGCCTCTAAAGTAGGCGACTACTTCGTTAACTTTGCCTTTGCCGCAGCTGGCCGTGCCCGTGGTGGCCCTGCCAAGGTGGCCATTTTTGCCTCTGGCTTGATGGGTATGATTAACGGTACTTCGGCAGGTAACGTGGTTTCCACCGGCTCATTGACCATTCCCCTGATGAAGAAAGTCGGCTACCCATCACGTAGCGCAGGCGCGATTGAGGCAGCCGCCTCAACCGGTGGGCAAATCATGCCGCCGATTATGGGCGCGGGCGCGTTCATCATGGCCGAAGTGACCGGTATTCCCTATACCGAAATCGCCCTTGCCGCTGTTATTCCGGCGATTCTGTATTTTGCCTCTATCTATTTTATGGTCGACTTTGAAGCCGCCCGTAAAGGCATGCGTGGCATGCGCAAAGATGAGATTCCGCTGTTCTCGAAGCTGGTAAAACAGGTCTATCTGTTCGCGCCGATTATTATCCTGATTGTCGCCCTGTTTATGGGCTACTCGGTGATCCGCGCGGGCACCTTGGCCACGGCGTCAGCCGCAGTGGTTAGCTGGCTCTCACCCAATAAAATGGGCTTTCGGGCGATTCTTAAAGCGCTGCAAATAGCGGGCACTATGTCGATTCAGATTATCGCCGTGTGCGCCTGCGCGGGCTTAATCGTCGGGGTTATCTCGCTGACCGGTGTGGGCGCGCGTTTCTCGTCACTGCTACTTGGCTTAGCGGGCGTGAGCCAACTGCTGGCACTAGTGTTCGCCATGCTGATCAGTATTCTACTCGGCATGGGTATGCCGACTACCGCTGCCTATGCGGTGGCCGCTTCCGTGGTCGCTCCCGGCTTGATCAATATCGGCATTGAACCGCTAATTGCTCACTTCTTTGTGTTCTATTTTGCGGTCGTCTCCGCGATTACCCCCCCTGTTGCCTTGGCCTCCTATGCCGCGGCCGGTATCTCCGGCGACAACCCCATGGGCACCTCGGTGGCCTCGTTCAAGATTGGCTTGGCCGCGTTCATTGTGCCGTTTATGTTCTTCTACAGCCCGGCCATGCTGATGGAAGGCTCACCGATGCAGATTCTGCGCGTTGGGTTAACCGCGACGCTGGGCATTGTGCTGCTTTCTGGTATGGTTCAAGCGTGGTTCTTTGGCCCCGTTAACCTAGTGCAGCGTGTCGTCATGCTGGTGGGCGCGCTGTTTTTAATCTACGGCGGTATCTATACCGACATTGCCGGCCTTGCGATTGGTATCGTGCTATTCATGATGCAGCGTAAGATGCACGGTGGTGGTAGCAAAACGGCACAAGCTGGCTGATTGATTTAAGCCGTTAAATGCTAAGCGTAAAAAAACCCCGCTCAACAATTGTTGAGCGGGGTTTTTTAATGGGCGCAAGGTAGGCAAAGAAAAGCGGCTTGGTTAACCAGCCAGGTTATCGACGATTTTCAGCACCGGCGCCGCTTGGTTAAGCGTGTAGAAGTGCAGGCCTGGCGCGCCGCCCTCCAGCAATCGCTGGCAAAGACGGCTCACTACATCGGTGCCAAAGGCAGCAATCGCTTCGCTGTCGTCGCCATAGGACTCCAGCTGCTTGCGAATCCAGCGCGGGATCTCGGCTCCACAGGCGTCAGAGAAACGCGCCAGCTTGGTGTAGTTGGTAATCGGCATGATACCGGGAATAATCGGCTGCTCGACGCCCAGCGCACGGGCTTTATCAACGAAGTTGAAATAGGCGTCAGCGGTGAAGAAGTACTGGGTGATGGCCATATTGGCGCCCGCCTTCATTTTACGCGCAAAGTTTTCCACATCCTTATCAAGATTAGGCGCCTGTGGATGAGATTCAGGATAAGCAGCCACTGCGATGTCGAAATGGGCGCCCGTCTCCGTGCGAATAAACTCAACCAGTTCGTTGGCATAACGTAGCTCACCAATGCTTCCCATACCTGAGGGCATATCACCACGCAACGCGACGAGGCTCTCGACCCCTTCCTCACGGTACTGCGCCAGCAGATCACGCAACTGCGCTTTTTCACTGCCTATGCAGGAGAGATGCGGAGCGGTATTAATGCCACTTTCACCGACCGCACGCACCACCTCACGGGTACGCGCCTGGGTAGACCCACCAGCACCGTAAGTCACCGAGAAAAAACGTGGTTTTCGGGCGGCCAGTTCATCGCGAACGTGAATCAGCTTGTCGCGCCCAGCATCGGTACTGGGCGGAAAGAATTCAAAGCTGATACCTAGCGGATGCTCATGGCTGCTCATGGGGTTTCCTTATTAGTGATCAAACATGATGATATTTTGAGGTATTCTCGCTGTTCCAGCGCGCTGGGGCTAATGAAAGATTCCACGCTTGGCCTTTAATTCGGCTCATGTTAGCGAGCCACCACATACGACGGGAGGATAAATGGATCTTGCACCTGGGGCGCTCGTTGGGCCGCTACTCATGCTACTCAGCTACGTGGGGCTAGGCTGGCTCGCCGCCCAACGACTCAAGCTAGATCCTCGCCCGATTGCGACGCTGCTGGTTTACCTGATAGCGCCTTTTACGATTTTTCGCGCGCTGATGAACGGCGGCCCAACACCTGACTACCTCTTACTCACATTAGCACTGTTCATTCTGGCAAGCCTGATGGCACTGGTGGTACAGCGTATTACTCGCCACCGTTTTGGTGAACAGGAGGCTGCTCTGCTGGCGTTCTCCTCAGGAACGGGTAATACCGGCTATTTCGGCCTACCGATTGCGCTGATTTTGCTCCCCCCTGAAGGCGTTACTCTTTACCTGTTCTGTATGCTGGGGATTAATATTTACGAATTCACCGTGGGCTTTTACCTTAGCGCACGCGGACGTTTTTCCGTACGTGAAAGTCTGATCAAAATTTCTCGCTTACCGCTTATCTATGCGTTCCTATTCGCGTTACTGCTTAGCGCCCTTGAAATAACCATACCCGCTGCAGTAATGAGTTCGCTGCAAGTCTTCCCCGCCACCTACACGCTGCTGGGCATGATGATTATTGGCATGACGCTTAGCCAAGTAACGCTTGCCGCCTGGGATTCACGCTTTGTAGCCACCTGCCTGGGTCTTCGCTACCTGCTCTGGCCGCTCGTTATGTTGGGGGCCGCTTTAATACTACAGTGGGCGGCGCCTCTTTCCACGGAACTGGCCATGGCGCTGCTGTTGATAGGCGTGGTACCCATGGCTTCCAACGTAGTGGTGGTGGCCATGGAGCTGGGCATTCAACCGCAAAAAGGCGCATTAGCGGTGCTGGTGACGACACTGCTCGCGCCGCTGCTGATTCCGCTTTATCTGGGTTTGATGCTGCGTCTCACAGGACTAGGCTAAAAACCAGCCACACCTGCTTCGTTAAGCTGTCGAGCCATGTGCTGTATCTCGGGGTGGCTAAAAAATGCTACCAGCGCGTCAGCGCGAACCGGGCCAACGCCGGGAACGGCTTGCCACTGTTCGCGCAGGTAGCCCGCTAGCTCATCCCAATCCCCGCGAACCGACTCGCTACCTGGCGGCGCCCCCAGCGCGCTTAACCAGGCCGAAAACGACTTGCCCTTGGCGACTTGAAACTGTTCCAGTAACGTTTCAGCGGTCGCCTCACCAATGCCGTAGGCCTGTTGCAGCTGGCGCGGTTCGACATCCAGCCAGTCCAGTAAATGCGTGACTACGCCCGCATCCATTAGCGCTTGCCAAGTACCTTCACCGATACCCTGCATACCAAGCTGCTCGCCAAGGTAGCTAAGCCGCGCCAGCAATTGATCATCGCAGCCGGGCGTTAATTCAAAGCAGCTCAGCAGGTTAAAGCGCTGGGGTGAAGGCGGTGACAGCGGCGAGCGCTCCTGGGTGTGCCACACCACCTCGGTTAACTGGGGAATCGTTAATCCCGCTAGCGAAATCGCCACTTGGTCACCGGGACGGACATCCAGTGACTCCCAGCGCTCCAGTGAGCCTAACGAGACGCGGCTAATACGCCGCCCCTCCAGCAGCACCGGATTAAGCCACACCAGCGGCGTCACACGCCCAGTGCGCCCAACGCGAAACTCAATGCCGCGCACTTCCGCTAGCGCCTGCTGGGCGGGATATTTCCAGGCAATGGCCCATTCAGGCGGTGATGATGACCAGCGGCGTACACCGGGTCGCTCGGCTTGCTTAATCACCACCCCGTCGGTAGCAAACGGCAACGGCCCGTTAAACCAACTATCGCGCCAATAACCGGCATCATGGCGGTCATCCAGCGGATGAGTGTAGTCAGCGCTATCAAAGCCCAGTTCACTTAGCCGTGCTAAACGTTCCTGCATTGCGGTAGGGCCATCGGGCCAGCCCCAGACAAACAGGCCAATACGCTCAAGGGTGGCCGCTGTGGGGGAGGCTTGTGCCATTGCTCCCGCCACGGCACCCCGTGCACCCGATGCGGGTGAACGCGACTGCACGTGTTGGCTTAACCGCCAATACAGCTCGCCTTGGAGTACTGCAGAAATAGGCTCGGGTAGCGTATTGGGAATGGCAGGGAGTTGCCGGGCACGGGCCGTCCAATCCTGGCCCCGCTCGCCATCGCCACGGCTAACGGCTTCGACCAGTTCGCCATTTTCATAGCGCAACGTAATCGCCACGCCGTCCACTTTGGGCTGGATCCACAGGTCTTCGCGGCGGCTGGTAAAACGTCTGACGCCATCGTCATCGGCTTTATCAAGCCCACGCTGCGCAGCCGGATGCTCAAGAGTGCCGCTGCTACGTGTAACGCGTGTAAGCGGGCGATGATCCGGTACAGTGCCCAGGCAACGCTGCCAAGTGGCTAGGCGCTCAACCGCTTGGTCGTAAAGGGCATCATCGATCAGCGCGGCGCCCTCGTCATGGTAGGCAGTGTCCCAGCGGTGAACCTGCTCAGCCAGCGCCTTGCTTTCGCGGCTTAGGCGCTCCTCCGGCCAATCAGGGCATTGGGCAGCCTGTGCGGAAAAAGTGACAAGCCAGATCAGGCTACCCAATAGCCAAATTCGTACACTCAACAACATTGCTTACCCCCGCGGTAACACATCAGCTTTTAGGCTTAGCCTAGCGCAACGGACATAAAAAAAGCCCCTCGGCCGAAGCCAAAGGGGCGATTTAATCCATTTCTTACAAACGGTGTAGCGAATCTCTTACAAACCGGCGGCCTTACGCAGTGCTTCAGCCTTATCAATCTTTTCCCACGGGAAGGCGGTAAAGGTTTCGGTATGCGCTTGGCCTTTATCGTCGTTCCAGGTGTAGCTGTGCTCGAACGGTGCCCGGCCAAAGTGGCCGTAAGCGGCGGTGAGCTGATACATCGGGTGCAGCAGATCAAGCATTTTGGTGATCGCGTAGGGGCGCAGGTCAAAGTGCTCGCGAACCAGTGCAACGATCTTGGCATCGTCAATTTTACCGGTGCCGAAAGTGTCGATGGAGACCGAGGTCGGCTCGGCAACGCCAATCGCGTAGGAGACCTGAATCTCACACTTGTCAGCCAGGCCTGAGGCTACTACGTTCTTGGCCACATAGCGGCCCGCATAGGCGGCGCTGCGATCCACTTTAGAGGGGTCTTTGCCCGAGAACGCGCCACCACCGTGGCGTGCCATGCCGCCGTAGGTGTCGACGATAATTTTACGTCCAGTCAGCCCACAATCACCTACCGGGCCACCAATCACGAATTTGCCGGTCGGGTTGATATGGTACTGGGTGCTGTCATCCAACCACTCAGCGGGGATCACCTGCTCGATGACCTCGCGCTTGATCATTTTGCGCAGGTCTTCCTGATCAATATCTGGGTCGTGCTGGGTAGAGAGAACGATGGCATCGACACCGCAGGGCTGGCCTTCGGCGTTATAGCGGAAGGTTACCTGACTCTTGGCATCCGGGCGCAGCCACGGCAACAGGCCATTTTTACGCAGTTCGGCCTGACGTTCGACCAGCCGGTGAGAGTAGTGGATCGGTGCCGGCATAAAAGAGTCGGTTTCGTTAGTCGCGTAGCCAAACATCAAGCCCTGGTCGCCAGCGCCCTGATCTTCCGGTTTGCTGCGGTCAACGCCTTGGGCAATCTCGACACTCTGCTTGCCAATCAGGTTAACCACGCCGCAGGTCGCGCCGTCAAAGCCCACGTCGGACGAGTTATAGCCAATGCTGATAATCACATCACGCACGAGGGTTTCTAAATCGACCCAGGCGGAGGTGGTAATTTCACCGGCAATGATCGCCACCCCGGTTTTCACCATGGTTTCACAGGCAACGCGGGCCTGTTTATCGCGGGCGATAATGGCATCTAGCACTGCGTCAGAGATCTGATCGGCAATCTTATCGGGATGACCTTCGGAGACGGACTCGGAGGTAAACAGGGAATATTCGCTCATCGCGCACTCTACCCTCTGTATGACGGCTGTATTTAATCCACAGCATCAGCAGGAAATCATGGCAGGTGTCCCCTGCCCGTATTAGTGAAGCGATAGCATTACTTTTCTACCGCGTCGGGAGGCAGAGTCTACACGCTGTCGGCGATGCTTCCCAGAACGTGATCCCCAGAATTTGCCGCTACATTTGCCGCAACATGGGAAGTCAGCGACAATAGCGCCTTTATAATTTCTGTTTTCAGGCGAGGAGCACCCCCATGCCGTCCCGTTTTGAGCTAGCCAATGCCATTCGCGCCCTGTCCATGGATGCCGTTCAGAAGGTCAAATCCGGCCACCCGGGCGCCCCCATGGGTATGGCTGATATCGCCGAGGTGCTATGGAATGACTACCTCAAGCACAATCCCGAAGACCCCAAGTGGGCCGATCGTGACCGCTTTGTGCTCTCCAATGGCCACGGCTCCATGCTGCTTTACTCGCTGCTCCACCTCAGCGGCTACGAGCTAAGCCTGGAACAGCTGCAGAATTTCCGCCAGCTGCATTCGCCCACCGCGGGCCACCCGGAATTCGGCTACGCGCCCGGCATTGAAACCACCACTGGCCCACTGGGTCAGGGTTTTGCCAATGCCGTGGGCTTTGCCATCGCGGAAAAAACTCTGGCGGCGCAGTTTAACCGCCCCGGCCACACCATCGTTGACCACCACACATGGTGCTTTGTAGGTGACGGCTGCTTAATGGAAGGGATCTCCCACGAAGCGGCCTCCCTGGCCGGTACTCAGCAGCTGGGTAAGCTGATCACTGTATACGACGATAACGGCATCTCTATCGATGGTGAAGTGGAAGGCTGGTTTACCGACGATACCGCCAAGCGTTTTGAAGCTTACGGCTGGCACGTGGTGCCCAATGTAGATGGTCACAAGCCTGAAGAAGTGAAAGCCGCTATTGAGCTGGCCAAGAGCCACGACGATAAGCCGAGCCTGATTATCTGCAAAACCATTATCGGCTTTGGTGCGCCCAACAAGCAGGGCAAAGAGGACGCCCACGGTGCGCCCTTAGGCGATGACGAAGTGGCTCTGGCGCGTACCCAGCTCGACTGGCCCCATGCCCCGTTCCATATTCCCGAGCCGATCTACTCCGCTTGGGATGCTCGTGAAGCTGGCAAAGCAGCTCAACAGGCGTGGGACGCGCGTTTCGCCCGCTATGCAGAAGCCTTCCCCACGGAAGCGCGGGAGTTCACCCGCCGGATGAAGCGCCAGCTGCCCGCGGAACTGCCCACTGAAGCCTTAATTGAGCAGGCCCAAGAGCGTGGCGAGACCATTGCCTCACGCAAAGCCTCGTTTGAAGCACTCAATGTGATCGGCCCGCAAATGCCGGAACTGTTGGGTGGCAGTGCCGACCTGGCGCCGTCTAACCTGACCTTCTGGAAAGGCGCCCAAGCGATCACCCCGGAAGACGCCAGCGGTAACTACCTGCACTACGGTGTCCGTGAGTTTGGCATGGGGGCGGTCATGAACGGCATCGCCCTACACGGCGGCCTGGTACCTTACGGCGCGACCTTCCTGATCTTTATGGAGTACATGCGTAACTCGATTCGCATGGCGTCGCTGATGGGCCAGCAGGTGATTTACGTGTTTACCCACGACTCCATCGGCCTGGGTGAAGATGGCCCGACTCACCAGCCCATTGAGCAGCTCACCAGCCTGCGTACCACGCCGAACCTCAATACCTGGCGTCCCTGTGATGCGGTGGAAACCGCCGCCGCCTGGGATGCGGCCATCAAGCGTCACTCTGGCCCCACGGCGCTGGTGCTGTCACGCCAGAACCTGCCCCACCAGCAGCGCACTAAAGCTCAGTTGGCAGCCATTCAGAACGGTGCGTACGTTCTTAAGGACAGCGAAGGAACGCCCGAGTTGATACTGATTGCCACTGGTTCTGAAGTCGGCCTGGCCATGGACGCCGCCGCCGAGCTCGAGCAGCAGGGCAAAGCGGTACGCGTGGTCTCCATGCCCTCGGCCTATCGCTTTAACGGCCAGGACGCCGAGTACCGTGAGAGCGTGTTGCCCAAGGCGGTGACCAAGCGTATCGCCATCGAAGCCGCCCATGCCGACTACTGGTACAAGTATGTGGGTCTTGACGGCCGCGTGATCGGCATGACCACCTACGGTGAATCCGCACCAGCGGGGGATCTGTTCAAGCACTTCGGCTTTACCGTCGACAATGTGGTCAAGCAAGCCAACGAACTACTCGGCTAAGCCATGCCAGCACTCAGTGGCTTTCTATGGCTGATTAGCTACTGGCTTATCGGTGAAGTGGTAATCCATTTCACCGCTTTGCCGATCTCGTCAGGCGTGATCGGCATGTTGCTGCTCTGCGCTACGCTCGCCGTTCGAGGCCGAGTCCCTACTAGCATTGCCGCTGCCGCCCAACCACTCATTGCGCTACTCGCCATGCTGATTATGCCTGGCGTTGTGGGTGTGTTTTTCATCATCGGTGAACTGGCCGGGCAGTGGAGTGCCATTCTTATTGCCTTGGTGTTGGGTACGTTACTCAGCGTGATAACCACGCTGTGGCTGCTCAAGCGACTAATCGGGCAGCCGCATGTCCGCTGATACACCGCTGCTCACTCTATTAACCACCACCCCGCTATTTGCGGTGGGGTTAACGCTCGCCGCTTATTTGCTTGGTAGTGCTCTGTTCCAGCGTTTAAAGCGCCCTTCTTGGCTTCCCGCTATTTTGATCGCGGCGCTGCTACTGGCGGGAGCGTTAGCGCTGATAGGGCTGCCTTACGCTACCTATCAGCAGGGGGCCACATGGCTAACGGTGCTATTGGGGCCAGCCACGGTGGCGCTGGGTATGCCGCTTTATCAACAGTTGCCGCGGATTGTTGAATTATGGCGACCGCTGGCGATTTGTTTACCCATCGCCGCAACGCTGGCAGCTTGCTATTCACTGGCAATTGCTTGGTTACTGGGCAGCTCGGACACCATACTCGCTTCCATTGCCGCTAAATCGGTAACCGCGCCTATCGCTATCGGCATTACGGAACAGCTTGGTGGTACGGTAGCCCTGCTGTTGGGTGCGCTGCTGGTCACCGGGGTGATCACGATTCCCTGTGTCAGCCTCGCTGCGCGTTGGCTGCATATTGACGATGAGCGCTTGATCGGTTTCGCCCTGGGGCTTAACGGCCATGCCATTGGCACGGTAAGGGCATTTGAGATCAGCCCCACCGCTGGGGCTTTTGCATCACTGGGCATGAGCCTTACCGGTATTTTCACCGCAGTACTGCTGCCACTCGCCTGGCGATTAATAAGCATGGGCAGCTGATAGGCACCGGCAGTTAATAAGAATCGTCCGCTGAAATACGTTATCATCACAACGAGTTCTAGCCTATTTCGATTATTGTTGATTCACTTTTAAGAGCCACCCTTCTGCATGGCTAATTCTGCTCCCAGGTATCGCATCGCCATTAACGGTTACGGACGCATTGGCCAATGCGTGTTGCGGGCGCTCGTCGAGCGGCGACACCCCGAACTTGAAGTGGTCGCCATTAATGAACTCTCTGATCTCGCGACCATCACCTATCTAACCCGTTACGACACCACCCATGGCCGCTTTCCCGGTGACGTCGATAACGACGGTCAGTACCTTATCGTCAACGGCCAGCGCATCCAGGTACTCTGCGAACAAGATCCACACAAGTTACCCTGGAAGGCGCTTGATGTGGATCTGGTGCTGGAGTGCTCCGGGAGCTTTAAAGATCGTGCCATCGCTGAGCTGCACTTAGCGGCAGGCGCTAAGCGGCTGCTGTTTTCCCAGCCAGCGGAAAATGATGTCGATGCCACCATTGTGTGGGGCATTAATGAAGGCGAGCTGGCGCTTTCCCAGCGCATACTCTCTGCCGCTTCGTGCACCACCAACTGCCTGGTGCCGCTGTTGACCGTTCTGGATGAAGCTCTCGGCCTTGAGCACGGTGTCACCACGACGATTCATTCGGCGATGAATGACCAGCCGGTGATCGATGCCTACCACCAGACCGACCTGCGTCTGACCCGCTCGGCAATGCACTCCATTGTGCCGGTGGATACCGGCTTGGCGCTGGGTATTAGCCGCTTGATGCCCAATCTTGCGAACCGCTTTGAGTGCCTGCACGTACGTGTTCCCACTATCAATGTCTCTGCCATGGACGTGGCACTCACCGTCAGCCGCGACACTCACCGCGACGATGTAAATAACCTGCTGCTGGCCGCCAGTCAGCAGCGCTTAAAGGGCGTGCTTGGCTATACTGAAGCGCCTATGGCGTCGGTTGATTTTAATCACGACCCTCGCTCAGGCATCCTGGACGCTACCCAAACCCGAGTGGCTGGCAAGCGCCTTATCAAACTGCTGTGCTGGTTCGACAATGAGTGGGGGTTCGCTAACCGTATGCTCGATATTAGCCAGCGACTGGCCAGACTTTCGACAGAAACGTAACCTATTTGCATTAACTGTTTATATTGAGTTCCACGGCCTAAACACGAGGAAACCGCTTCCATGAATGTAAAAAAGATGACTGACCTTCCCCTGGAAGGACAACGCGTGCTGATTCGTGAAGATTTGAATGTGCCCATCAAACATGGCCGCGTCTCCAGCGATGCCCGCCTGCGCGCCGCACTGCCGACCATTCAAGCCGCCGCAAAGGCTGGGGCGAAGGTGATGTTGATGAGCCATTTAGGGCGCCCCACCGAAGGTGAACCCGCTGAGGAGTTTTCCCTCGCGCCGGTGGCTGAGCACTTGGGTGAACTGTTAGGCCGCTCAGTGCCGCTGATCAAAGCCTATCTCGGTGAAACGGTCGGCGAAACGCTGGATCTCGCCAATGGCGACGTCGTACTGTTAGAGAACGTGCGCTTTAACAGCGGCGAGAAAAAAGATGATGAGCAGTTGGCGAAACAGTACGCCGCGCTGTGCGATATTTTTGTGATGGACGCTTTTGGCACCGCCCACCGTGCCCAAGCCTCTACCCATGGCGTGGCGCGCTTTGCCCCCAGCGCGTGTGCTGGGCCTTTACTTGCCCAGGAACTCGATGCACTTGAGAAAGCCCTAGCACACCCGACTCGGCCCATGGCAGCCATCGTCGGTGGCTCAAAGGTCTCTACCAAGCTGGATGTCCTCACCGCGCTGGCGGATAAATGTGATCAACTGATTGTCGGCGGCGGTATCGCCAACACCTTTATTGCCGCCGCGGGGTACAATGTCGGTAAATCACTCCATGAGGCTGATTTGGTGGGCCAAGCCAAAGCACTGATGGAGAAGGTCTCGATTCCACTTCCTACCGATGTTGTCGTTGCCACCGAGTTTTCTGAGTCGGCCAAGGCCGTTGTCAAGCCGGTCGATCAGGTGGCTGATAACGAGATGATTCTGGATATTGGCCCAGACACCGCTGCACATTTGGCCAGCATGCTTAAGGATGCAGGCACTATTTTATGGAATGGGCCTGTCGGCGTCTTTGAAATCGACCAATTCGGTAAAGGTACCCAGGTAATCGCCCAGGCTATCGCTGATAGCGCAGGTTTCTCTATTGCCGGTGGCGGCGATACCTTAGCGGCCATTGATAAATATGCTATTGCGGATCGCGTTTCGTACATTTCAACCGGTGGCGGCGCCTTTCTTGAGTATGTCGAAGGCAAGCAGTTGCCTGCCGTTGCTGCACTCGAAGCCGCCGCCAAACGCGGTTAACATTACACGACTTGAATCTGAACACTCACCATCGTTCAAACTGGTAGCTCAGTCTTTAAACCCAATTTTGACAACCCAGTCTTTACAACATAGATAAGGTAACTTCATGGCTTTGATCAGCATGCGCCAGATGCTCGACCACGCCGCCGAATATGGTTACGGCATTCCGGCGTTCAACGTCAACAACCTTGAGCAGATGCGCGCCATTATGGAAGCCGCTGATGCCACCGATTCGCCGGTCATCGTGCAAGCATCTGCCGGTGCACGCAAGTACGCGGGTGCGCCCTTCCTGCGCCATCTGATTTTGGCGGCCGTCGAAGAGTTTCCGCATATCCCTGTGGTCATGCACCAGGATCACGGCACCAGCCCTGCGGTCTGCCAGCGTTCTATTCAGCTCGGCTTCTCCTCGGTGATGATGGATGGCTCGCTGGGTGAAGATGGTAAAACGCCCACCGACTACGATTATAACGTCAATGTTACCCGCCGCGCGGTGGAAATGGCTCACGCCTGTGGCGTTTCCGTCGAAGGCGAGTTGGGCTGCCTGGGCAGCCTGGAAACCGGCATGGCCGGTGAAGAAGACGGTATTGGCGCGGAAGGCAAGCTGGATATGGAGCAACTGCTTACCGACCCAGAAGAAGCCGCAGAGTTTGTGAAAGCGACCCATGTGGACGCACTGGCGATTGCCATTGGCACCAGCCACGGCGCTTACAAGTTCACTAAGCCGCCTACCGGTGACACGCTCTCTATCCAGCGTATTAAAGAGATCCACGCGCGGATTCCGGACACCCATCTGGTCATGCACGGCTCTTCTTCTGTTCCCCAGGAGTGGCTGGAAGTGATTAACCAGCACGGCGGTGAGATCCCCGAAACGTACGGCGTGCCAGTCGAAGAGATCGTTGAGGGCATTAAGCACGGCGTGCGTAAGGTCAACATCGACACCGACCTACGCTTGGCGTCTACCGGTGCCGTGCGTCGCTTCCTGGCTGAGAACCCGTCAGAATTCGACCCACGTAAGTTCTTGAAAGAGACCGTTACCGCGATGCGCGATCTATGTATCGCCCGCTACGAAGCCTTTGGTACGGCCGGCAATGCCAGTAAGATTAAGCCGCTCAGCTTGGAAGAGATGTTCCTGCGCTATGAGCGCGGCGAACTGGCTCCCGAGGTAAAATAAGCTTGTAATTGGCCCACTTTCGAAAAAGACGACCAACCGGTCGTCTTTTTTTGTGGCTAATTAAATAGATATTGCAATGCAGCATAGATGCGCTAACACTGGAGATGAGGTCACGATGTCTCGTGTTCCAGCAAGGAGGCCACAACGCTGATGAAACCCACAACTTCCCTTCCCCTAATGCCCACTCCCCCGGTAGCGATGTTCGATATATGGAAAGTCGGTATCATGGCCTTTGAGCTATGGTCGACGTCTTTGTCGACGATCACTATGCGAAATCATTTATGGCAAACACAGCCGTTTTTCAGCCCCAAAATGATGCAAGAAAATCAACGTATGGTCACCGAAAAACTCGAGGCCAGCATGGAAGCTGGCCTCGTCATGCAAAAAGCGCTGCTCAACTCAATGAGCGGCAAGCAGGCTCCCTGGTGGGTGACCAGCCAGCGCACAATGAAGCCTTACCATCAGCGTAGTAGCGCTAACTCGCGCCGACTCGCCAAGTAACGCTTAGGCACTGACGTTATGCATTATCGTCGGTGCCATCCTCGTCATCTTCGCTATTCTCTTCTTCGCTGCTATGAATGGCATCTTCTGGGCTGCCAGTGCCGCCCGTGCCCGCCTCTGGGTTTCGCTCTTCACTCTCACCCGATTCTAACTCGACGTCAGCTTCGCCCTCGCTAGTGGCTACTTCTTCGTTTTTCTCTTCTTCCTCTTCTTCTTCACGGACGCGTGCCTGCTCATCAGCGCCTTCGGAATCGCTAGAAGAAGCGCCTTCACCTTCATCACGCTTTACTGATCCCGCTTTAATGCCGTACTCCTCTTCAAGCGCTTCATCATCCAGAGGTTCGTGCTGTTCACCCTCAGGCGCATGATTATCAGCAAACACATAGCCAGTGGTCGTTAATAAGGCAGCGCTAAGTGCAAAGGGTAGAAACCAAGGGGTTAATCGCATTAGGCATTCTCCATGTCGTGGTTATGAAAGAATAGTGCATCCCCACTATCTCTTCAGCGCAGCTGAGGCATTTCCATCGCTTGTACTACTGCGTCTGCTGACGCTAGATGGCCTACAACAGTAGCCAGTAAAATGAGTGTAGCCATTTAAGCTGGCTCAAGAGTCACGTTCAGGCAAGCAAAAAATAACAAAACAGTGTTCACAAATGACGTAAAATCCCGTTCAATAGCAGTATGGATGGCTTCAACTAACACTGGCAGTGCATCAGCCGCTGCAAGGAACCACAATGCCGCTCCCACTTTTGCTGTTTGACTGTGATGGCACTCTTGTCGATAGTGAGCCGCTACTGGCTGAAGAGATGGCTGCCGGGCTCAATTCAGTAGGCCTGCCTTTCGCGTCTACTGATTATCTTGGCGAATTTCGTGGAGCGCGCTTTCGACGCATCGTTGCTGAACTGCAACAACGCTACGGTAACGTTGACCCTGACCAGCTTGACCGCATGGAAGTCTCTATGCGAGCCAATCTAGCCACCCGGCTTGCCCAAGAGCTGACCACCATCCCCGGCGCCCAAGAAGCGCTGGATACTCTGGCGGCTTATCCCAGTGCAGTGGTTTCTAATGGACCTGAAAGCAAAATTCATACGGCTTTAGAAGCGACAGGGCTCAGCCACTACTTCGGTAAACGTTTTTTCAGTGGCTATACCGCTAATTGCTGGAAGCCCGAACCCTGTTTACATCTACATGCAGCGAGTATCATGGGCTATTCAGCGCATGACTGCATTGCCATAGACGATGCCTTAGTAGGCGTACGCGCGGCGCTTCAGGCGGGAATGACGGTGATCCACTTAAACCGTTTCCCGGATGCCGAGACAACGCCTGAAAACGCTATCATGATTAGTAATATGTATCAGCTACCCGCTGTAGTGGAGCGACTCACCCGTGAGTATTGGCAAACCCCTGTGCCCCAACACTCAATTGGAGGATAAAAATGGCCTCTTTACGAGACCAGCTCGGTGGGCTGGTTTATTCCACCGAACATGGCAAAACCTGCCCCACTTGCCGCGAGCCACTCAATGACTGCCACTGCGATGATCTGAGCGAACAGCAGCGGCTGGCGGCGCTTGATGGCATAGTACGCATTCGCCGCGAAACGAGTGGCCGTAAAGGTAAAGGCGTAACCACCGTCAGTGGCATTCCTCTGCCTGGCGAAGAGCTTAAAACGTTAGCTAAAACGCTTAAAAAGCGGTGTGGAACGGGTGGGGCAATTAAAGAGGGTATTATTGAAATTCAAGGCGACCACCGAGACACCCTGCGTCAGGAGTTAAGCGCCCTTGGCTACCAAGTTAAACTCGCTGGGGGTTAGCCTCTACGCCACTATAACTTTCCATCGGGGCTTACCATCGGGTAAGTCGCTATAGAGCAAGGCACTGCAATGGCTTGGCTGGAATACGTGCTACCCCTAATTTTTTTATTCCCCATGGCGGCAATGGCCAGTATTGTCCTTGCGCTGCGCAGCCTGCATGATGCTCGCGTTCACTCCCCATTCAACGCCCCCCTTCATGAGCCGGGCCAAGCGTTGCGACACCGCCTTGACCAGGCGTTTTCCAGCTTATTTTTAAACGGTGCCTTAGGGCCGATTATCAGTCTTGCCCCGCTTGTGTATGGTATGGGACGCATGCTGTTTGTGGATAAACAGGATTGGGTTGAGTGGGCGCTGTATGGGCTACTTAGTACGTTGCTGGTACTGACTTTTTCATTATTGCTGGTACGCGACTATCAGCGTATCCGACGGCTAAAGTTAGGCTTAGCCTGTGAGCTCGCCGTTGGCCAAGAGCTGGAGCGCTTAGTCCGCCCTGATGCACACCCTTACTATGTATTTCACGATGTGCCTACCGATAGCTTCACGATCGATCACGTCGTAGTAACGCCCCATGGCGTATTTGTGGTTGAGACACGGGCAAGAACACTCGCTATCGGCACCGATGGCAATGAGCTCAATACAGTCGCGGTGGAACGCGAGCGGTTGCGCTTTCCCCATTGGCAAGAGCGTCGGCCACTGCATAAAACTCGCCAAGGGGTTAACTGGCTGACTCACTGGTTAGAGCGGCGCTGTGGCGTGCCCGTCCCGGTACGGGGCGTATTGGTGCTGCCGGGTTGGAAAATAGATAACAGCGAAGCCGCTCCTGATATTTTAGTGGTCAGCGGGGACACGCTTGCTAAGCAGCTGACCGAGCTGACCCCAGGCCCACTCAACGATGCCATCCATGACAAGGTCATTAATGTGCTTCTTGAGCGCGCTCAGTTGATGGAGTTGAAGCACCTGAGCCAACCTTCGGTTTAATTAAACAGTACTCAATCACCGCGCAGTCGGCCGCCCATCTCCTGGGCTAGATCCACCGCGTAGTGGTCTGTCATCCCACCGATAAAGTCCAGCATTCGCCGATAGCTATCGTAGAGTGACCAAGATGGCAGGGGCGTGTTTTCACCTATCAGGGCCAGTACACGCTGGTGTTTAAACGATGAGTGCCCTGTGTGGTGAAGCTCGTGTGCAGCGCCAATAAAGGCTTCCAACAGGATACCCAGTGTCGTATAGGCGCCAATCTCGAGCTTCGCCTTACGCTCATTCTGGAAAATGCGCTCTCGAGCCAACTGCTTCGCCGCTTGAACACCCCATCCCAGGTCAGGGTGGCACAGCTCCAACAGATCCTCACTGAGTGTGCCGCTCAGCAGGGCCTGCTCGTGCTGCACAAACACCGTGCCAACATCATTGACCGCGCGCTCCATCGCAGCTCCTCGCAGCAGTGCAATGCGGCGCCGCTGTGACACATTACGATCTTGCATTTCGGCATACTCGGGCGGAAACTCTCCGGCAATTTGGCGCAGTATTTCGACAACCTCTTCATAGCGCAAGATGCCCATCTCCAAACCATCTTCCAGATCCAACAGGGCATAGCAGATATCATCTGCCGCCTCGACCAGCCACGCCAGTGGATGGCGACACCAGCGCTGCTCGCCTTGGGGCAACAACCCTACCGCTTCAGCCACCTCTTTGAGCAGCACCTGCTCTGACTGATAGGCGCCAAACTTGCCCGCTCGACCACCATAACGAACCGTCCAAGGGTATTTAAGCAATGCACCCAAGGTGGCCGCAGAAAGCCGCATACCGCCATTAAACTGGTTATATTCGATCTGGGTAATCACCCGAAAACCCTGGGCGTTGCCTTCATAGGTCAACAGATCTTCGCGCTCAGCGTTTGAAAGGCCTTCTAACAGGCCACTGCTTTGAGCGCGCTGAAACCAATCACGGATTGCATACTCTCCCGCATGGCCAAAAGGGGGATTCCCGATGTCATGTCCCAGGCACGCTGTTTGGACAATGACGCCAAGGTCAGCAGGCGTAATCCATTCAGGCAGGCGATCGCGCAGCAACTCCCCCACAATCATGCCCAAGGAGCGGCCTACACAGCCAACCTCCAGCGAGTGAGTTAGGCGCGTATGAATATGATCGTTTTCGGTTAGCGGATGCACCTGGGTCTTGCGCCCTAGGCGTCTAAATGAACCTGAGAAAACAATACGGTCGTGATCTTTATGAAACGGGCTACGACCGATTTCACGGGTACTTGTTGAGCGTTGATCGTGAAGACGTCGTGGGGAAAGTAACTGTTCCCAGCGCATCTGAGTCATGGGCATTCCTCCTGAGGAGTGCATTCTGACATAAAACGCCGGAAAACCGCACGTTAGTGTGAGGCGTGAGGCGTGAGGCGTGAGGCGTGAGGCGTGAGGCGTGAGGCGTGAGGCGTGAGGCGTGAGGCGTGAGGCGTGAGGCGTGAGGCGTGAGGCGTGAGGTGGTTGAGTCGCTTGCCTTGATATTTGATGATTTGTCACCAACATCAGCAAGCGCCCACATGAATTACCTGATCAAATTGTTAAAGAGCTGTTTCGCTGTGGTGGCTAGCTAATAAACCAACTGGGCCACACGGCTTGCCGTTGAACTGGCTTGCCTCAGCGAGGAAGGCGTATTCTACGCATTTCCTGGTGGTTGTCAAGGGCGTTGTTTTCGATGCAAACCTGACCACATCCAAAACCGCTGGCTTTCGTAAAAGCACTAACTACCTGACAAACCGAAGCTTTTACACTTCATTCACCGCTGGTAACGCTTGGCGTCCCCGGCAGCGGATGCGTACTTTACGGATTCGCTGACGGGTTGGCAAGGGCTTTTTGACAGAAAGTTCAAATAAGCGTCACACGAGCGTAACGTTTCTTACCAGCTTGAATAACATAGCTCTTACCTGTCGCCAGCATAGTGTCTTTGGCAACGACGTCGCCGTCGACTTTAACTCGGCCATTACCCAGCATGTCTTTGGCTTGGGCACTGTTATTCGCAAGCTCAGCTCTATTAAGCACTGCTGCAATAGGTGCTTGCTCACTGCCCTCAAAATCGACCGTGACTTCCGGCAGATCTTCTGGCAGCTCGCCATCAGCCAGTTGATTACCCGCTGACTTGTGCGCACTGGCGGCTGCTTCATCGCCGTGGTAGCGGGCAATTAGCTCACGGGCCAGCTCCATTTTGATATCCCGCGGGTTCGCGCCCTGCTCAACGCTCTGCTTGAGCGCGTCAATCTCTTCGTTCGATTTCAAAGAGAGCAGCTCAAAATAGCGCCACATCAAGCTATCCGGCATGGAGACCAGCTTATTGAACATGGAGCCCGGCGCTTCATCGACACCAATGTAGTTGCCCAGGGACTTCGACATCTTCTGCACGCCGTCTAACCCTTCCAACAGCGGCATGGTAATGACCACCTGGGGCTCCTGGCCGAAGTGTTTTTGAATTTCGCGCCCCATCAGCAGGTTGAACTTCTGGTCAGTGCCGCCCAGCTCCACGTCCGCCTCAAGCGCTACCGAGTCGTAGCCCTGTACCAGCGGGTAGAGAAATTCGTGAATGGCAATGGACTGATTGGCTTTATAGCGCTTTTCAAAGTCATCCCGTTCCAGCATACGGGCGACGGTGCTTTGGGCAGCCAGCTCAATCATTTTGGCAGCGGAGAGCTCGCCAAACCATTCGGCGTTAAAACGTACCTCGGTCTTTTCAGGGTCGAGGATTTTAAACACTTGCTCTTTATAGGTTTCGGCGTTGGCTTTCACATCCTCTTCAGTGAGCGGTTTGCGCGTCACGTTCTTACCGGTAGGGTCACCAATACGCCCGGTAAAGTCACCGATCAAAAAGATAACCGTGTGCCCCAAATCCTGAAACTGGCGCATTTTGGTCAGCAATACGCTGTGCCCCAGGTGTAAGTCAGGGGCCGTGGGATCAAAACCCGCTTTGATACGCAGTTTGCGGCCTGAAGCCAGCTTCTGTTTTAGCTCATCCTCTACCAGGATTTCATGCGTACCCCGCGACAGCAGCGCTAAAGCCTGATCCACCTCACTCATTGCCTCTCTCCACTATAAAGAACCGCCCTTACCGGGCTCAGGTGATAAATAGCCGACGATGTTACCATGCTCGCTCGCCTTGGTTGAGCCTTGGTTTCGCTCTCACCCTGGTTTAGTCTCAGCCCAGCTTTGTACGAGTTCGCTTATGAAAACGCCTACCGCTACGCCGCTTTACTATATTGGCCTGATGTCCGGCACTAGTCTGGACGGTATCGATGCAGCACTTATCGCCATCGAAGGTGATTCGCCGCCGCACCTGTTGGCAACCCATGCCGAACCGATGCCGGACGAGCTTCATCGCCTACTGTTTAAACTGTGCCATGCAGAGCAGGTCAGTTTTGCGCAGCTCGCAGCAGCGGAACACGCGTTCTGCCAATGCCAGGCCCAAGCCGTGCAGCACTTATTAGCACCCCTTTCAGTGGGTATAGAACAGATCAGTGCTATCGGCAGTCACGGCCAAACCATTGAGCATGCCCCCGCAGGCCACGGCGACGGCCCGGCGTATACACTGCAGTTGGATAATCCAAGCTTGCTGGCAGAACTCACCGGCTGCACGGTGGTCGCCGATTTTCGTCGCAGAGACTTAGCCGCAGGAGGTCAAGCTGCACCGCTGGCACCAGCGTTTCATCAGGCGCTATTTGGGCGAGCAGATGCGCATCAGCTGGTGCTTAATTTAGGCGGCTTTGCCAACTTCACTTGGCTTTCTAGCCAGCCAAGCGACCCCGTGATCGGTTTCGATACCGGGCCCGCAAATGTTTTATTGGATGGCTGGTTTGCCTTGCATCAGGGCGGTCGCTTTGATCAAGATGGCGCCTGGGCCGCTAGCGGCAAGGTAGATGAAGCGCTGTTAGCTCGGTTGTTATCAGAACCGTTTTTCCAGCAGCCGCCGCCGAGAAGTACGGGGCGTGAGCTTTTCCACCTGGCTTGGCTCCGCCAACATCTCAGCGGCCAGGAATCCGCCGCCGATGTTCAGGCGACGTTGGCCGAACTCACTGCCGTCAGTGTTGCTCAAGGCATTGAGCAACTGCAGATCAGTGACGGTTCACTAACGCTGATCACCGCTGGTGGCGGCGCTCACAACGGCTACTTAATGCAGCGCCTTGCCTATCATCTCCCGCGCGCAACGCTCACTTCGCCAGCGGCGTACGGCTGGCCTGAAGACTGGATTGAAGCGGGCGCCTTTGCCTGGTTGGCGCACCAGCGTCTGCACCACCTGCCAGGCAACTTGCCCTCAGTCACCGGCGCGCAGGGCCCCCGGGTATTGGGCGGAATCTATGCCCCCTAATACTCATTGTTTGAATACGCCCCTAGACCTCAAAGAAAAGCAGTGGGTACGTCACAAGGCTTAGGCTTTTATACGAAAAGTCGGCGAGCGAAGGTCAGGCAAGGCAAAAAAACGGCGAAAAAGCGGAGTTTACGGAGTGTAAATGAGCATTTTGATCGGACTCGCGCACGAGCCGTTATTTAACACAGCATGGCCGAGCGCAGGCAGTTTTCGTACAAAGCCTAAATTATTCATCTTTTGCGGCGAGAGTGCCTTTAGCCTGAGCCTGGGCTTCCTCTATGCTTACAACGCCCTCATTGACTAACCGAGACAGCGCGGCATCCAGCGTTTGCATACCCAGGCTACCACCGGTTTGAATGGCTGAGTACATCTGTGCCACTTTGTCTTCGCGGATCAAGTTGCGCACTGCAGAAGTGGCCATGAGGATTTCGTGGGCCGCTACGCGCCCGCCGCCCTGACGTTTAAGCAGCGATTGCGACACCACTGCCTGGAGCGATTCCGAAAGCATGGAGCGCACCATGGCTTTCTCTTCGCTGGGAAAAACATCGATGATCCGGTCGATTGTCTTGACGGCAGAGGTGGTATGCAGCGTTCCCAGCACCAGATGACCGGTTTCAGCAGCGGTCAGTGCTAAGCGGATAGTCTCCAGATCACGCAGCTCGCCGACCAGAATCACATCCGGGTCTTCACGCAGCGCGCTACGCAACGCATCGGCAAAGCTATGGGTGTCGCGATGCACTTCGCGTTGGTTAATCAAACAGCGCTTGCTAACGTGGACAAACTCGACGGGGTCTTCAATGGTGAGAATGTGCTCGTAACGATGATCGTTAATGTAATCGATCATGGCGGCCAGCGTGGTGCTTTTGCCCGACCCCGTTGGCCCAGTCACCAGCACCAGTCCCCGCGGTAACATCGCCAGGCGCTCGAACACCTCACCGAGCCCAAGGGTTTGTATGGAAAGTACTTGATTGGGAATGGTGCGAAACACCGCCCCCGCCCCGCGAGCTTGCGTAAAGGCGTTAACACGAAAGCGGGCGATCCCCGGCACTTCAAAGGAAAAATCAATTTCCAGGTGCTCTTCGTAGTCGCGCCGCTGACGATCATTCATGATGGCGTAGATCAATTTACGAACATCGTTATTATCGATAGCGGGCACATTGAGCCGACGAATATCGCCATCAACACGTATCATGGGCGGCAAACCGGCCGAAAGGTGCAAGTCAGAGGCATTCTGCTTTGCCGAGAATGCTAGCAGTTCGGTAATATCCATCTCTCTTCCCAGCTGCGGTAAGGTGCTTGAGTATGACAGACATCGCGCTTAACGAGTCACTCGGCCATTCATACGCTCAGGCGCTTGAACGCCTGCATAATGCATTAGAAAACGCGGGGCGCGCCCAGGGTGCAGCCAAGCTACTGGCCGTCAGCAAAACCAAGCCTGCGGCGATGATTCGTCAGGTTTGGCAGTTGGGTCAGCGTGAATTTGGTGAAAACTATTTGCAAGAAGCGCTGGAAAAGCAGGCCGAACTTACTGATCTTGACGGCATTGTATGGCATTTCATTGGCCCCCTGCAGTCCAACAAAACCCGCTCTGTGGCCGAGCACTTTGACTGGGTACACAGCGTCGATCGGCTAAAAATTGCCAAACGCCTTAACGAGCAGCGCCCAACGCACCTTGCGCCGCTCAATATCTGCCTGCAGATTAATATCAGCCGAGAAGAGAGCAAAGCTGGTGTGCTGCCCGAGGAGTTAGAGGAATTGGCCAAAGAAGTCGCCACGCTGCCTAATCTGCGCCTGCGCGGTTTAATGGCGATCCCCGCTCCAACAGAGGATATAAGTGCTCAGCGCCAGCCTTTGGCAGCACTACGCGAAGCTTTTACCGCCTTACAAAGCAGCTTGCCAGACGCGCCCCTTGATACGCTCTCGATGGGCATGAGCGACGATTTAGAAGCAGCGGTGCTGGAAGGCGCCACGCTGGTGCGTTTGGGCACTGCAATTTTCGGCGCTCGCCCATCGGCTTAGACGAAAAGTAGCCCACTTTTTTACGTAGAACACTTTTACTTAAGGGACACCTACCATGGCGAATAAGATTACCTTCATTGGGGCCGGCAATATGGCCAGCGCCATTATCGGCGGCCTAATCGACAGCGGCGTCGCGCCTTCTACTATTACCGCCACCGCGCCGAATGACAGCGAACTGACATCGATTAAACAACGCTTAGGCATCAATACAGACACCGACAACAATGCGGCGGTGGCTGAGGCCGATGTGGTGGTACTCGCGGTGAAGCCGCAAATCATGCGCAACGTATGCGAAGCGTTGCGCGACAGCGTTCAGCGCCAGCAGCCGTTGGTCATCTCGATTGCTGCCGGCCTGGATGCCGGCACGATCGACCAGTGGCTAGGCGGCCAGAATGCCATCGTACGCTGCATGCCCAATACGCCCTCGCTGGTCGGTTATGGCGCCAGCGGCCTCTATGCCAATGCCAACGTCAGCGATGCCCAGCGTGACGTGGCCACCCAGTTAATGGAAGCGGTCGGCATTGTGGAGTGGGTGGAAGAAGAAGCCCTGTTAGACGCAGTCACCGCTGTTTCTGGTAGCGCCCCGGCCTACTTCTTTCTGATGTTCGAAGCCATGGAAGAAGCCGCGGTTAAACTCGGCCTACCTGCCGCTACCGCGCGCCGCCTGGCTATTCAAACCGCGCTGGGTGCCGCCACCATGGCGCAGCAGAGTGATAAAGACCCCGCCACGCTGAAACAGAACGTTATGTCGCCGGGCGGCACCACCGAACGTGCCATTCAACATATGGAAGAGGCACAATTGCGCACCACGATTGCCGACGCCATGCAGGCCTGCGCCGACCGCGCCCAGGCAATGGCCAAGGAACTAAGCGGCAGCTAATGCAGCCATTCGGCTAACACAGCCTAAGCTACCGGATCATCAAGGAGACATAATAATGGGCAATGAATTGGGCAGTGCAGGGTTAATGCTGGTAAATACCCTCATCAATATTTACCTCTTTTTACTCATGCTGCGCTTCCTGCTGCAAGCGTCGCGGGCGGATTACTACAACCCGTTAAGCCAATCGGTGGTCAAAATCACCCAGCCGGTAGTGGGGCTATTTCAAGGCTTTTTAGGCCCTGTGGCTGGCCGCTTCGACCTCGCCACCTTAGCAGCAGGCTTTGTATTGAAAGTGGCTAGCATCATCGCCATTTTTATGGTGATTGGCGTTGGCATGCCACCCATTGCTGGACTGCTGATTGCCGGTGCGGCCGCCTTGGCGAATGCAATTTTAAAAATCTACTTCTTCGCCCTGATTGTGATGATTATTTTGAGCTGGGTAGCGCCCAACGCCAGCCATCCAGGTGCGCTGCTGGTTATGCAGTTGGTAGAGCCGATTATGGCCCCGGTACGCAAAGTGATTCCTCCGCTGGGCATGATCGATCTATCGCCTATCGTGGTGTTTATCGCCATTAACCTGATCGATGGTTTGGTGGTCGGCGCCCTGATTCGTGCGGCGGGCATTTCCGGCGCGCTGGTCGGGCTGTGATGGCAACTGCCATCTCCGTATTCTTAGCAAGGAAGCCTCTGATTAACGTAATGAGTGCAGGCCAGACAAGGCAAAAATCAACGAAAAAGCGGAATTTACAGGTTGTAAATGAGCATTTTGAGGCGATTTTTAACGCCGTATGGGCAAGCGCAATAGTTAATCAGAGGTTTACAGGATCTACTTCAGTCGCCCTCTTTCAGCAGGACTAGCGCCTTCAATGCCTGACTCAGATACGCTTGCATTTGCAGACCGACCGGCGGGCTCCGTCGGCGTGGTCACCCCGCACGTGGCACGCTTCGACACGCCGCTCGCTCTCGCCTGCGGCAAAGTGCTGCCTGCCTACGAGCTGATTTACGAAACCTACGGCACATTGAATGCCGATCGCAGTAACGCGGTACTGATTTGCCACGCGCTCTCGGGTCACCACCACGCCGCGGGCTACCACAGCGAAGAAGACCGCAAGCCCGGCTGGTGGGATGCCCATATTGGCCCCGGCAAAGCGATCGACACCAACCGTTTTTTTGTTGTGTCGCTTAATAACCTTGGGGGCTGCCATGGCAGCACCGGGCCGGTCAGTCATAACCCCGACACCGGTCGACAATGGGGGCCTGAGTTCCCCATGGTCACGGTGAGCGATTGGGTAGCTAGCCAGGCGCGGCTTGCCGACCACCTGGGGATTGAGCGCTGGGCCGCCGCGGTGGGCGGCAGCTTGGGCGGCATGCAGGTGATGCAGTGGACAATGACCTACCCGGAACGGGTGGCTAATGCGGTGGTGATTGCCGCCACGCCACGGCTCTCGGCGCAAAATATCGCTTTCAACGAAGTAGCCCGTCAGGCGATTCGCTCTGATCCGGAGTTTTTTGACGGCTGGTATGCCGAGCATGACACCGTACCCAAACGCGGGCTTAAGCTCGCGCGCATGGTGGGCCATATCACCTATCTGTCCGAAGACGCCATGGGCAGCAAGTTTGGCCGCGATTTGCGTAGCGACGACCTTAACTTCGGCTTTGACGTTGAGTTCCAGGTGGAGTCCTACTTGCGCTATCAGGGCGATACCTTCTCCACCGCCTTTGATGCCAATACTTACCTGCTGATGACCAAAGCGCTGGACTACTTTGACCCATCCGCCACCCAAGGGGGCGACTTAGCCAAAGCCCTGGCCCCAGCGCAGTGCCCGTTTTTGATTGTTAGCTTTACCACCGACTGGCGCTTTCCGCCCTCGCGCTCCCGCGAGCTGGTCGATGCGCTCATTCGTGCGGGCAAAGCGGTTAGCTACGCCAACATCGACTCGCCCCATGGGCACGATGCCTTCTTACTCTCAGAGCCGCGCTACGACGCCATCTTCAGCGCCTTTATGAACCGCGCTGCCGGCGAACTTAGCCTCGCCGAAGCGGGTACAGATGAAGCAAGCGAAGATGCAAAGAGCTCAGAGGAAACGCCATGATGCGCGCCGATCTTGAACTGATTTATGACTGGGTGCCCGAAGGAGCGCACGTGCTCGACCTCGCCTGTGGCGACGGCGAGCTGCTGGAGACCCTGGCGAACAATAAAGGCGTGACCGGCTATGGCTTAGAGATCGACCATGACGGCATTAATGCCTGCGTCGCCCGGGGCGTCAGCGTGATTGAGCACAACCTGGATGACGGTTTAAGCAGCTTCTGCGATAACAGTTATGACCAGGTGATTATGACCCAGGCGCTGCAGGCGCTGCGCCGTCCGGACAGGATGCTCGATGAAATGCTGCGTGTCGCCGAAGAGGGCATCATCACTTTCCCCAACTTCGCCTACTGGCGTCACCGTGTTCATTTGGGTCTGCGCGGCTATATGCCGGTATCCAAATCGCTGCCCCACGCCTGGTACGACACGCCCAATATCCATCTCTCAACGTTCAACGACTTTGAGCATCTGTGCCGCGAGAAGGGCTTGATGATTGTTGATCGCGCGGTGGGCGTGGGGGATCATCAAGGTCACTGGAAATCGCGGCTATGGCCCAATCTATTTGGTGAAATTGCCATTTTCCGCGTTCGTCGCCGCTAGATATTCATCGCTCTTAAACGCAACCCAAGGAGCCACGCCATGTTACGCAGATTAATGATGAGTGCCGCCCTTGTCGGCATGCTCTTCGCCGCCGCTGGGGCCCACGCTGAGCAGTTCGTCAGCGTGGGTGATTACGAGATTCACTACAGCGCGGTGAACAGCAGCTTTTTGACCCCGGAAGTGGCCCAAGCGAACAATCTCCAGCGCAGCGCCAACCGCGGCCTGGTCAATGTGAGCGTGCGCGAACGCCAGGAGGATGGCAGTACCCGCCCCGTTAACGCCAGCGTACAGGGCCACGTAAGCGGCTTGACGGGCGCTCAGGAGTCGCTCAGCTTTCGCACCGTGCACGACGGCGATGCCACCTACCACCTGGCGCCTTTTACCCTACTCGACGATGAGAACATGCGCTTTGAGCTAAGCGTGCGCTACGACCGCAACGCCGCCCCCGAACCGGTGAACTTTATTCAGCGTTTTTATATTGATCGCTAAGTCGTACCTAGAAACATATAAATTAGCATCCAAAGCGCCGAGGGTTGGTGTAAGCAAGGGTCTTTCGCCATGGATGGCGAAAGTAGCGCCCAAGGAAGGGTTCACAGCGCCCTTGCGTCACCTGCCCTCGGCAAGCTCATGCCACTTTAAAGCCGTACAGGCAGGCTGCGGGTTAACCGCACTCCAATGGGGCGCTCTTGCTCCCGCACCACCTCAATACCATAGGCCAGCACTTCCACCCCGCTGGCCGAGACCTCCGCTAGGGCTGCCGCATAAGTCGCGTCGATATGGGCTGCGGCGGCCACATCGGCAATACCTTCGTGGGCGACACAAAACAGCAGCACCGCCCGTTCGCCCTGCTCTGCCAGCACTCGCAGCGAATGCAGATGCTTGGTACCGCGCACACTTACCGAGTCCGGAAAGTAGCCGTGGCCGTCCTGCTCTTTGAGGGTGACCTGCTTCACCTCGATATACGCCCGCCCCCGCTCTGGGTCATCCAGCCTAAAATCGAGGCGGGCGTCGGCCACTTTCACCTCCCGGCGCAGAGTGGCGTAGCCTGCCAACGGTGCCAAAGCCCCCGCCTCCAGCGCCGCTTCCACGATGCGGTTAGCGCGGCCGGTATGCACCGAGGCGAGCGCCACCTGCCCATCCGCTTGCGGCAGCTCGATAAGCTCCCACGTCCAGGCAAGCTTGCGCTTGGGGTTATCGCTGGGTGACAGCCACACTCGGCACCCTGGCACGTTCACCGCCTTCATCGAGCCGGTATTGGGGCAGTGGGCGACGACTTCGCGACCATCATCCAAACGCACATCGGCGAGAAAGCGCTTATAACGCTTGATCAGCGTGCCCGGCACCAGCGCCGGATAAGTCAGCATCACAGCCTGCCCACAAAGCGTGCAATCCGAGCCACCGCCTCTTCCAGCCGAGCCACATCATTGGTGAACGCAATGCGCACATGGTGTTCGCCGCCACGTACGGCAAAATCAATACCCGGGGTAATCGCCACGTTCTCCTCCTGCAATAAGCGCTCGCAGAAGGCCTGGCTATCGCGGCTGTAGCGGGAGATATCCAACCACAAATAAAACGCCCCCTGGGGCGGGAGATCCGGTGCCAACCCCAAGCCTGCAAGGCCCTCCAGCAGCACTTGGCGGCGCTCTTTCAGGGTTTCACGGCGCTGTTCAAGAACACCACGACACTCGGGCGTAAACGCCGCCAGGGCGGCATGCTGCGAAGGCGTCGGCGCGGCCAGAAACATGTTCTGCGCCAGCCGCGTTAATGGCTCCACTGCATGCTCTGGCGCCACCAGCCAGCCCAGGCGCCAGCCGGTCATACCAAAATATTTTGAGAAGCTGTTGACCACAAAGGCGTTGGCGGAGAGCGAGGTCGCTGAGAGCGGTGCATCGTCGTAGTTGAGGCCCTGGTAGATCTCATCGACGATGACCTCGCCTTCGCGCTCAGCGACCGCTGCCAGCACTGCAGAGAGCTGTTGCGCGCTCAACGTGTGGCCGGTAGGGTTAGAGGGCGACGCCAACATCGCCAGGCTTGTGTCCTCATGCCAATGCTGGGCGACCAGGGCAGCGTCCAACTGCCAGCCGCTATCTCGCCCCACGGATACCGCATCAATCTCAGCGCCAGCTAGCGCCATAAAGTGACGATTGCAGGGGTAGTTAGGGTCAGCCATCAGCACCCGCGAGCCGGTTTCGACTAATAACTGGCTGGCCAGCAGCAGCGCCCCCGACGCCCCGGGCGTTACCAAAATACGCGCAGGATCCACCGTAGCGTTAAAGTGCTCGGCGTAATGTCCGGCGATCGCCTCGCGCAGTGCGGGCAGCCCAGCCGCTGGGGTGTAGCGGGTATGGCCACTGGCCAACGCCTGCTGCCCGGCAGCGATAATTGGCTCGGGGGTAGCAAAATCCGGCTCGCCTACTTCCAGGTGAATCACATCGTGGCCGGCGGCTTCCCGCGCCTGGGCCATTTCCAGCAAACGCATGACCCGAAAAGGGGCAACGTGATCGACACGCGAATTCCAGGCCATAACGGCTCCTTCATCTAATCATTTTTGAAACTGGACAAATATTGAAAAACTAACTAAAACATGGCGCTAGTCATATTCAAGGCCAAACATTCATCGAAAGCTCACCATTATGCTTGCAACCCAGTCATTTTTCAGCTAAACAAGCATCCCTTTGGCGTGAGATCGTGACAATCGCTCATGGTCGATCAGTAGTCACATATGTAAGGGGCAGTCCCATGCCAGTAGCAGAAAAGAAACCGGAAGCGTCCAAGTCCTTCACACCGTATGAGCCAGCGCCGGGTGAAGAGTATATGAACGAGCAGCAGCTAGCGCACTTCCGTCAGCTGCTGCTGGATTGGAAACAGGATCTCATGGAAGAGGTGGATCGTACCGTACGCCACCTGCAGGAAGATGCGAACAACTACGCCGACCCCGCCGACCGTGCTACCCAGGAAGAGGGCTTTAGCCTGGAACTGCGTACCCGGGATCGCGAGCGTAAGCTGCTCAAGAAAATTAACGAGACGCTAGATAACATCGATGATGATGATTATGGCTTCTGCGAAGCCTGCGGCGTTGAAATCGGCATTCGTCGTTTAGAAGCTCGCCCCACCGCCACCCTTTGTGTGGATTGCAAAACCCTGGCGGAACTCAAAGAGAAACAGCTAGGCGGCTGAGCACTAAAAGACCGTGCTACTCGAACGCGGGCACCTTAGGGTGCCCGTTTTTGTGAATGGCTTTTTGTAAATAACCAGCCCCTCTCAACAATGACGCTACCATGATTGATTTTGCTCGCTACCGGGGGCGCTTTGCCCCTACGCCCTCTGGCCCGCTGCACTTTGGCTCTTTGGTCGCCGCCTTAGGCAGCTATTTAGATGCCCGCGCGGCCGATGGGCAGTGGCTGGTGCGCATTGAAGATATCGACCCACCGCGCTGCCCTGAAGGTGCGGCGAGCACTATTCTTCGCCAGCTGGAAACCTTCGGGCTGGAGTGGGACGAAGCGGTAATGTGGCAGCACACTCGCGGCGATGCTTACCAACAGACGCTTGACCAGCTTGTCCAACTCGGCTTGGCCTATCCCTGCAGCTGTTCGCGCAAGCAGTGGCAGGCGTTTGATATCTACCCCGGCTGGTGCCGCGATGGCGTTTGCGATGCGAATAAACCGGTGGCCTGGCGGCTGCGCAGCGACCGTGGCGAACGCCCTATCCGCTGGCAAGACCGGCTGTTCGGCGAGCAGCAGTTTGACCCGGCTGAACTAGGCGATGTGGTATTAAAGCGCAAAGATGACCTATGGGCGTATCAGCTCGCCGTGGTAGTGGATGACGCCGAGCAGCAGATTACCGATGTGGTACGCGGGCTCGATTTGCTCGATAACACCCCTTGGCAGCGCCAATTGCAGAGCGCACTTCAGCTACCGCAGCCGCGTTACCTGCATCTGCCACTCATTGTGACCGCTGAAGGGCAAAAGCTCTCCAAGCAAAACCTGGCCCCGGCCCTGGCAGAAGACGAGCAGAAAGTGCGCCAGCAGCTCTTTCAGGCGCTGGAAGCGCTTGATCAAGCGCCGCCACAAGAACTGGCCTCAGAGCCCTCCGCGACTCAGCTACACTGGGCGGTAGCGAACTGGTCGTTGGCACGTTTAAACCCAACGGCACACCGTTTAAATCCCTCTTCACCTCCAGTAGGAGATTGATATGTATGTCTATCGCATCATGCTGTTTTTGGTGTTTGGCGGCTACCTGCTCTCTCCGCTGCTGATGAATGGCTGGAGCGACCCTGAGGCCGCCTGGTACCGACCGTTTGCGATTTGGGGCGGATTGATTGCGTTAACTCTCTGGCTGGAGCAGAAGAGAAAGCTTGATGAACGTTGAGATGCACGTTGAGATAGTCGGCGTCCTACTGCTTGGGCTGGGTTACCTGGCACTGCTGTTTGGCTGCGGTTTTGCGGTAGAGCGCGGCTGGGTGCCGGTGCGTATTACCCGCCACCCGATTGTTTACACCCTTGCCCTGGGTGTTTATGCCAGCGCCTGGGCGATTTACGGCAGCGTGGAAATGGCTGCCCACGCGGGGTTTGGCTTCCTCGCCTACTACCTAGGCGCAGCGGGCGCCTTCTTGCTCGCCCCTGTGCTACTGGTGCCCATCCAGCGCATCACCCGCACCTATCAACTAACGTCATTGGCGGATCTGTTTGCCTTTCGCTTTCGCTCTCGTTGGGCGGGTACGCTGGTCACCATCGTCAGTCTACTGGCGGTGCTGCCACTGCTCGGCATTCAAGTCCAAACCCTGGGCGAAGCCATCAATATCATCACCGCCAGCCAAGCGGGAGGTAGCGTTGCGCTACTTTTTTGCGCCGTAATTGCCGCCTTTGCGGTTATTTTCGGTGCCCGCCACAGCCAGTCTCACGGCCGCCACGACACTCTGCTTAGCGCCATTGCGTTTGAATCCATTGTTAAACTGCTGGCCATGCTGGGGCTCGGCGTGGTGGCACTATGGATGGTGTTTGACGGCCCAGGCGACCTGCAGCTGTGGCTGGAGGGCCCTGGCGCTCTCCTCCAACAACAGACACCCAAACTTGACCCGGCCCAGTGGCGAACCCTCCTGCTGCTGTTTTTTGCGGCGGCGTTTATGATGCCGCATCTGTTTCATATCAGTTTTTCAGAAAGTCTATCCCGGCATACCCTGCTACAAGCGAGCTGGGCGCTGCCGCTTTTCCTGCTATTAATGGCGCTACCCGTACCGTTGATTTGGTGGGCTGCGCAGTCGGTCAATCCCGACATACCCATCGCCGCCTATGCCGCCTACCTAATGACCGAACACTGGTGGGTAGGGGCACTGGCGTTTATCGGCGGGCTAGCCGCCGCCAGCGGCACCATGATTATGATTGCGCTGGCGCTTTCCGGCATGGTGCTTAATCATATTGTACTGGTAGCGAGGCCCCCGGAAGCGCGCAGTGATCTTTACGGCTGGCTGCTGTGGCTGCGCCGTGGGCTAGTGGTCGCTGTGATTATCAGCGGCTGGGTGTTTTACCAGTGGGTAGGTCGCCATCATGGGCTTATCGGTTTGGGATTAGCCGCATTTGTGGGGATGGCCCAGTGCCTGCCTGGCATGCTGGCGCTGCTCTACTGGCCGGGCGCTAACCGTAAAGGCATGATTATTGGCCTCATCGCAGGCGTCGGCGTATGGCTATGGGGGCTATGGCTGCCGCTCATGCTCTCGCTACCCGTACCGACGCTGCCCTTTACCCCACTTACCGACGCTGGTGCGCCGGTTTGGTACAACGTCACGCTGCTCTCGTTAGCGGTCAATATCCTGTTGTTGATTGTGATATCGCTGTTTACGCGTATTTCTGAAGGTGAGCAGTCCGCCGCGGAAGCGTGCTCCGTCGATGCCGTTATCCGCTCCAAGCGCTTTCCACTGGAAGCCGCCATGGCGAGCGATTTTTCGACTCACTTAGCCCATGCCCTCGGCGATGAGGCGGCTAGCCGTGAAGTGAATCGGGCATTGCAAGCACTCAACTTAACGCCTCAGGAGCGCCGTCCCTACGCGCTGCGTCGCTTGCGTGACCGTATTCAGGCCAATCTCTCGGGCCTAATGGGCCCATCGGTGGCACGGGATATTGTTGATCGCTATCTACCCTACCGCCACGACGACACCCCTGAAACCGACGATATTCACTTTGTTGAAAGTCGCCTGGAAGCCTACCGTTCGCGGTTAACGGGGCTAGCCCGGGAACTCGACGGCTTGCGCCGCCACCACCGCCAAACCCTGGCCTATCTGCCTGTGGGGCTGTGCGTGCTAGGCGATGACGATGAACTACTAATGTGGAATCAGGCGCTCTCTCAACTCTCGGGTATTAGCGGTGAAAGCGTGATCGGTTCACGCCGCGACAGCCTACCTGCCCCCTGGCCCGGCCTACTCGGTGGCGTGCTGGAAACCACGTCAACACCGCTCTACAAACAGGCGGTCACGCTGCACGGTAAAGACTATTTTTTGACCCTGCACAAAGCGATTCTCAGCGGTAGTGACAGCCGTGGCGGCAGCGTTATTCTGATTGAAGACCATACCGAAATGAAGTGGTTAGAAGATGAGTTGGTGCATGCAGCACGCCTTGCCTCCATCGGCCAGTTAGCCGCTGGGGTCGCCCACGAAATTGGCAACCCGATTACCGGCATCTCGTCGCTGGCGCAAAACCTTCGCTACGACACCAACGACCCCGCCCTGCTGGAGACCGCCGACCAAATCCAGCAGCTAACCCAGCGGGTCACCAAAATCGTTAACTCACTGGTTGGTTTTGCCCATGGGGGACGCCAATCGGTACCGCTCCCTGCCTCACCTGTGGCACTTGCATCCATTAGCGAAGATGCACTGCACTTGATCCACCTCGCCCGCTCGGGAGAGGATGTTACCTTAACCAATGAAACGCCTGACGACGTGGTGGTGCGCGGCGATGCCCAGCGATTAACGCAAGTGATGGTCAACCTGCTGAGCAATGCCCGGGATGCCTGCGGCAAGGGGGGAGAAGTTCACATGACCGCAGGGCGCCACGAGCAGCTTGCCTGGTGGCGGATAACCGATAACGGTCAGGGCATCGATCCGCGAGTTCGCGAGCACCTATTCGAGCCCTTTACCACCACCAAACCCGCTGGCGAGGGCACCGGTCTGGGCCTTTCATTGGCCTACCAGATTATCAATGAGCACCAGGGTAAAATAGACGTGGCTTCGCCACCCCCCGGACAGCCTCGCGGCACGGCCATTACGTTATGGCTGCCGCTTTACCAACAGGATGATCAGCCAACCCATGCCCAGGATTCTGATTGTTGAAGATGAAGCGATTATTCGCAGCGCGCTAAAGCGCCTTCTGGAACGCCACGACTATACGGTCAGCGAAGCAGGCAGCGCTGAGGAGGCCAGCCAGCTTGAGCTCGCAGGGTTCGACCTCATCATCAGCGACCTGCGTCTGCCGGGCGAACCGGGCACCTCGCTGATCACCGCCGCAGCCCCCGTGCCGGTATTGATCATGACCAGCTACGCCAGCATGCGCTCTGCGGTGGAAGCGCTCAAACAGGGGGCCGTGGACTACGTTGCCAAGCCCTTTGACCACGCGGAGCTATTGGAGACCGTTGAGCGGATCCTGCACAAGCAGTCGATGCAGCAGAGTCCGCCCCCGGATATCACCGATGCAGGCGGCAGCCGGCAAACCATGATCGGCAACTGCGTTGCCATGCAGCAGGTCTACACCCGTATTAGTAAAACCGCCCCGGCCGATGTCACCGTATTGATTCTTGGCGAGTCAGGTACCGGCAAGGAGCTGGTGGCACGCGCCATTCACCAGCAGAGCAAGCGCGCCAAGGCACCGTTGATCTGCGTCAACTGCGCGGCGATTCCTGAAACGCTGATCGAGTCAGAGCTGTTTGGCCATGAGAAAGGCGCTTTTACCGGCGCCAGCGCTGCGCGCACCGGGTTAGTCGAAGCCGCTGATGGCGGTACGCTATTTTTGGATGAGATTGGTGAACTACCGCTGGATGCCCAGGCGCGTCTGCTGCGCGTTCTTCAAGAGGGTGAAATTCGTAAAATTGGCTCGGTGGAAACCCGCCACGTCAATGTCCGCCTGATTGCGGCCACCCATCGTGACCTGCGAGCACTGTCAAAAACCGGCGAATTCCGCCTTGATCTTTACTACCGGCTGAACGTGATGCAGATCGAACTGCCGCCGCTACGCGAGCGCGAGGACGACGTGCTTGAGATCGCCGACATTCTGCTCGACAAGGCGTGTAAGCGCCACGAACGCACGGGCCTGCGTTTGTCCCGCGCAGCCCGCCAGGATCTGCGCGACTACCCTTGGCCGGGTAACGTTCGCGAGCTGGAAAATGCCCTTGAGCGCGGGGTGATTCTTGCCGAAGGGCATCTGATCCACCCGGATGACCTGGGCCTAGCGCCGACCACCCCACGCCCCCATCCGTCCTCTGGCGCGTCCAGCACACCTGCTGCCAGTGGTGGCGGTGATAAAAGTGCTGAAGAGAATGAAGATGATCTCTCTTTAGAAGATTATTTTCAGCACTTTGTCCTCGAACACCAAGACCAAATGAGTGAAACCGAATTGGCACAAAAACTGGGCATTAGCCGTAAAAACCTTTGGGAACGACGCCAGCGGCTTGGCATACCGCGCAAAAAAACCGCCCGGCGCCCAGGTTAAGCACCTGGGCATTGCTATCCACTCGCGCCTCCACACCACCCCTACGACCATCGTCTAATATACTGATTTAAATAAGAAATATTCTGCCTTTCGCTACCCAGGTACTGTTACCTTCCCACACAACGCCGCGCACAAACGGGCGCGAAAGGGGTAACACTTCTCGCGCCGTAAAGTTCCGCAGCGACTTAAAAAACTCCAACCTTCTGAAATTTATAATTTATTAAATAGGTGGCACAGGGTCTGCAGTATTACTGGGTAAGAAAAACAAACTGGGCATAGCGCCAGGTCACCAACAAAAACAACATGACCTCGCCACAACCTGAGCCACAACAAAAACAACAGGGCCAGGTAGAGATAACGGTACTAACAAGAACAACAGGCTTGAATCTCATTACTTGCTTGCGCAGGCAACACAGGCGCAGCGAACAACAACAAAAGTTAGCAAGTGGCCCGAAAGGACGCGACGTACAATGTGACTTGGCATCCTAACAACAACAATAGCTGTCAGTGTGTACACCCCGGCGCCAATAATAATACCCCGGGGGGAGAAAAGTTCGCGGTTGGATTATTGTTTTGAATACGAGGCGGTCGGAACCATCGTGATCCTTACGCCTACCGACTGCGGTGCGTATTCAGGGCGATGTGCCATCATGAAGAAAAATAGCAGCACGGACGCTGATTAATTGCTTGATAGGGGAGGCTCTTTTAGCCTCCCCTTTCCGTGTTTGGAGCCTGGGTTTAAAACCTGTGTTAGCCCCCGCCAGCGTCAAGTGCTTTGCAAGCCGCTACTTTGCAAGCCGCTCTTTGCAAGCCATGAAGGGTCGGCTACACTCAGCCACTCGTGGTTTATGTTCAGTACTCGTTTGAAGTGTTTTCTAACGACTATTTTTACGACCATTTTTTCGTACCTGCGAGTTGAAATCGTCGCATGTTTAAAGGATTTACCCGTTTCCTACACAGCCCGGGGGAGCAATTGAAAACCTTGCTTGATCCCCAAGAGAGCACCACCAGCGCCCTCACTCCGCGCAACATCCCTCGGTCAGAGCACCCTGTTTCTCGCCAGCATATTAGCGATGCCGCGTTAAAAGTGCTTTATCGCCTTAGCGGCGCGGGTTTCGACGCCTATTTGGTGGGCGGTTGCATTCGTGATGCGCTGCTGGGCAAGATGCCCAAAGATTTTGATGTCGCCACCAACGCCACTCCAGAGCAGGTTCGCGATCTATTTCGTAACTCGCGCCTGATCGGCCGCCGTTTTCGGATTGTCCATGTGCGCTTTGGCCGCGAGGTCATTGAGGTCACCACCTTCCGTGGCAAACCCCAAGACGAGCATGGCGACCACATTGCCCACCAGTCCGATGAAGGGTTACTGCTGCGCGACAATGTATGGGGCAATATCGAAGAAGACGCGCTGCGCCGCGACTTTACCGTTAATGCGCTCTACTACAATATCGCCGACTTCAGCATCACTGATTTTGCCAATGGTGCCGAGGATATTAAGACCCGCACCCTGCGCCTGATTGGCGACCCGGCGACACGCTACCGCGAAGACCCGGTACGGATGCTGCGGGCGGTGCGCTTTGCGGCTAAGCTCGACTTCACGCTAGACCCCGCCACCGAAGCACCGATGTACGATCAGGCACCGCTGCTGCTGCAGATTCCACCAGCACGGCTATTCGATGAAGTCCTCAAGCTGTTTATGTCGGGCCACGGTTTGGTCACCTTCCGGCTACTCAGCCACTACGGCCTGTTCGGCATGCTGTTCCCCGAGGCCGAAGAAGCCATGGCCGATGCCGCCTGGGCCGAAGAGCTGATTGAGCAGGCGCTGACCAACACCGATAAACGTATTGCCGAAGAGCGCCCCGTCACCCCGGCCTTCCTGCTGGCAGCGTTTTTATGGGCCCCGGTCAAGCATCGCCAGGAAGCGCTGGAGCAAGAGGGCATGCCGCCCATTCCGGCGCTTCAAGCAGCCGCTCAGCAGGTGGTCTCCCGTCAGTTAGAGTTCACATCGATTCCCAAGCGCTTTGGCATCCCGATGCGGGAAATTTGGGAATTACAGCAGCGCCTACCCCAGCGGCGCGGTAAAAAGGCCTTTCAAACCCGCGAACATTCGCGTTTCAGAGCGGGCTATGACCTGCTGCTGCTGCGCGAACAGGCGGGCGAGATACCCAGTGGTTTAGGCGAATGGTGGACGGCGTTTCAGCGCGGCGATGAGCACGAACAGCGTCGCCTGCTGCAAAAAGTTGGCGGCGACCCCGCCAGCCAGGGCGATCGTCGCCGCAAACGGCGCCGTAAGCCGAGCGCGCCAGAGTAGTGGGAACTCCTCCCCAGCTCGCCTATATTGGCTTGGGTAGCAATCTAGAGTCGCCTATCGAGCAGGTTCGCGAGGCCCTCAACGAGCTGGCAATGCTACCGCTAAGTCGATTAGTGGCAGCATCATCGCTTTACGCCAGCCGCCCGGTGGGGCCGCAGGATCAGCCGGACTTTATCAACGCGGTGGCCGCGCTGGAGACACGGCTCTCGCCGCTGGCGCTACTCGACCAGCTTCAGGCGTTAGAGCAGCAGCATCGCCGCCGCCGCCAGCGCCACTGGGGGCCCCGCACGCTCGATCTTGACCTGCTGCTCTACGCCAATGAGCACATCAACTCGCCGCGTTTACGCGTACCGCACCCGCAAATGACTGCCCGGGCCTTTGTACTGCTCCCCCTCGCAGAGATCGCCCCCTCTCTAGACCTTCTCCAACAGCCGCTATCCACCTGGCTTGAACGTGTTGAGAACCAAGGCTTGGAACGCTTATCTAACGCCTAATGTGCGGCTAACGCTACCATTTGACACAAATCTCGACACCGACACCCCATTCAGGTAACAATTGCCGGTTACGCCACTTCGCGTATGCAGGGATGCAGCATCAATAATGGTCGGCTGCCTATGTCGCAGCGGCCTCACGTAAAACATGAGAGCACGCCATGAAAACCGTCACCCTAAGCACGCTGCAGGCCTATAAGCAGGCTGGCGAGACATTCAGTTGCCTAACCGCTTACGACGCCTCCTTTGCCCATGCGGCAAGCCAAGCAGGCATTGATGTCCTGCTCGTCGGTGATTCGCTGGGCATGGTGCTACAGGGCCATAACAGCACTCTGCCCGTCACTATTGAAGACATCGTTTACCACACCCGCTGCGCTGCGCGTGGTAAAGGCCATAGCCTGTTGATGGTGGATCTACCTTTTATGAGCAACGCTACCACCGAGCGCCTGCTGGAAGATGCCGGTGCCGTGATGCGCGCGGGGGCGGAGCTGGTCAAACTGGAAGGCGAAGCGTGGATGGCCGATGGCATTCGTGAACTCACCCGCCGCGGCGTACCGGTATGTGCCCACCTGGGCTTAACCCCACAAACCGTGCATCAGCTAGGTGGCTATAAAGTGCAGGGGCGCGACGCTGCTCACGCTGAGCGCATCATTAATGACGCAAAAGTGCTTGTCGAGGCGGGCGCCTCGGTGATTCTGCTTGAGTGCGTCCCTGCCAGCCTGGGCAAAGCGGTCACCGAAGCGCTGGATGTACCGGTGATTGGCATTGGCGCAGGGCCGGATACCGATGGTCAGATTCTGGTAATGCACGATGTGCTCGGCATCACCCATGGCCGCACACCGCGCTTTGTAAAAAACTTCATGGCTGAGGCTGATAGCATTCAAGCAGCTTTCCAGGACTACCACGAAGCCGTCAAAACCCGCGCCTTCCCGGCTCAAGAGCATTGTTTTTAAGAACCGTTTTTAACAACTGTTTTTAAAACAGCTCGACTATCGACCATTTTTTGTTATTGACGCGAAACGACTATGCGCACTTTGCGAGACATTGATCAGCTACGCAGCACGCTGCGAGATTACCGCCAACGCGGCCAGCGTATTGCCCTGGTACCCACCATGGGCAACCTACATGCCGGGCACCTAGCGCTGGTCGCCTGCGCGCGCCAGCACGCCGATATCGTGGTCACAAGCCTGTTTGTCAATCCGATGCAGTTTGGCCCAGGCGAAGATTTAGACGGTTACCCGCGTACCTTTGATGCCGATCAAGCGCAGCTTATCGAGGCCGGCTGCAACGTGCTGTTCGCCCCGACGGTGAGCTCGCTCTACCCCAACGGCTTGGACGCCCAGACCCGCGTGCATGTGCCCGTGGTGGGTGAGGGTCTGTGTGGCGGCTCACGACCCGGCCATTTTGACGGTGTCTCCACCGTGGTTAGCATGCTGTTTAATTTGGTGCAGCCCGACGTCGCCTGCTTTGGGGAGAAGGATTACCAACAGCTGGCGGTGATTCGTAAGCTGGTGTACGACCTGCACATGCCGATCGAGATTATCGGCGTGCCCATCGTGCGCGCAGAAGATGGCCTGGCACTGTCATCACGCAATGGCTATTTAAGTAGCGAGGAGCGTGCAATCGCCCCTGCGCTTTACCGCACGCTGTGTACGCTTCGCGATGCGCTAGAGCGCGGAGAACCTATCGAAAAGGTACTACACCAGGGCAACACCGCGCTGTATGATGCGGGCTTTACGCTAGACTATTTGGAACTGCGCGATGTCACGCTAGGCCCCATTAACCTAGCGACCCGCCATGCGGTACTGCTGGCCGCCGCCAAGCTGGGCCCGGCGCGATTAATCGATAACCTCACTGTTCAACTCCCGGCCAGCGCTGCCACTACTGGCAGAGAATAAACAAACAACGGGTAAAAATAGGAACTCACATGCATACCATCATGCTCAAAGCCAAGCTGCACATGGCACGCGTCACTCACGCGGTACTCAACTACGAAGGCTCTTGCGCCATCGATGGCGACCTGCTGGATATGGCGGGTATTCGTGAAAATGAGCAGATCCAGATTTACAACGTCGAGAATGGCGAACGCTTCACCACTTACGCTATTCGCGGTGAGGAAGGCTCCAAGCTCATTTCGATCAACGGCGCTGCGGCCCACCTCGCCGCCCCTGGCCACCGGATCATTATCTGCAGCTATGCCCACTACTCCGAAGCCGAACTGGAAAACCACCAGCCTGCTTTGGTGTATCTCCAGGAAGGCAACCACGTCAGCCACACCAGCAATATTATCCCGGTACAGTTGGCCTGATCACAACTGGCCTAATCTTAGCGCCTCTAATGCTTTCTTCTGACGGGCCACATGTTGGCCCGTTTTTATTTGCCCATAAAGGTTTATTGCCGCAACGCACCACCTTCCCCTATGCTGAAGAGACGGCTGACAGAGTACGAATAAAAGAGTACGGCTGACAGAGCACGCCTATCGGGCATCTGGTATCAGACTGTCTGTTAATTACTCCAGGAGTCATCTTATGCAAGAAGTAGTCATTGTTGCGGCACGCCGCACCGCTGTGGGCGCTTTCGGCGGCTCCCTCGCAGGTATTCCAGCGAGCGACCTAGGCGCTTTGGTGATCAAGGATATCCTTGCCTCAACCGGCGTTTCTCCCGATCAGGTTGACGAAGTACTGCTGGGCCAGGTGCTCACCGCGGGCGTTGGTCAAAACCCGGCGCGCCAAGCGGCTATTAAAGGCGGCCTACCGGACTCGGTACCGGCCATGACCATCAACAAAGTGTGTGGCTCAGGCCTTAAGGCACTGCATCTCGCTACGCAGGCCATTCGCTGCGGCGATGCCGAACTGATTCTGGCCGGCGGTCAGGAGAATATGTCTGCCTCGCCCCACGTACTGCCCAACTCCCGCAACGGTCAGCGCATGGGCGATTGGAAGGCAATTGATTCCATGGTACACGACGGCCTGTGGGATGCGTTCAACAACTACCATATGGGTATTACCGCCGAGAATTTAGCCGAGAAGTACGGTATCACCCGCGAAGCGATGGATGAGTTCGCCGCAGCGTCACAGCAGAAAGCCGCTGCCGCCATCAAAGAAGGTAAGTTCAAAGGCCAGATCGTGCCGGTGGAAATTCCCCAGCGCAAAGGCGACCCGGTGGTGTTTGATACCGACGAGAACCCACGGGAAGTTACCGCGGAGAAGCTTGGCGGCATGCGCCCTGCGTTTAAGAAAGACGGCACCGTTACCGCCGGTAACGCCTCGGCGCTCAACGACGGCGCGGCGGTGGTTATGCTCTGCTCCGCCGAAAAAGCTAAGCAGTTGGGGCTAGAGCCACTGGCACGCATAGCGGCTTACTCCAACGCAGGCGTTGACCCTGCCATTATGGGTATCGGCCCCGCACCGGCCACTCGCCGCTGCCTGGAAAAAGCCGGCTGGAGCCTGGATGATCTGGACTTGGTCGAAGCCAACGAAGCGTTTGCCGCCCAGGCGCTATCCGTCAACAAAGAGCTCGGCTGGGATACGTCTAAAGTGAACGTCAACGGCGGCGCGATCGCTCTAGGCCACCCCATTGGTGCCTCCGGCTGCCGCGTACTGGTCACGCTGCTCCACGAAATGATCGCCCGCGACGCCAAGAAAGGCCTCGCGACGCTGTGCATCGGCGGCGGTCAGGGCGTAGCCTTGGCTATCGAGCGGCCTTAAAAACCTACCCTTCGCTCGCTTAGCTAAGAGCTAATATAAGCCCTCGTCAATTGACGAGGGCTTTTTCCGTTCGGGATACACAAATTTCTTTATCTTGTTCTACTAACATCATCATTACCGGGCTAAATGGCACTAGTCGTCATTGGTCTCTGACGCGACAAGAGAAAATCGTTGTTGAGTCGCCCATCTCCCCTCAGTATTCACGATCAACGCAAAATTGTTGCAGTAACACTGAATCGCTCTCTGCTTCGCCATCAACAAACGCACCTCATCTTCTATTCGCTCAAGCGCCTCTGGCTCACTCTCTCTGGCGACGGTGAGGTGAGGTATGCTGCCCGTATGGAGACCACCGTAGGGTGGGTAGTCTGGGAAGGCATCGACGAATGCTTTAATCAGCGAGATAAAAGGAGCGCTAGGGCTTGGCTGAAGATACACCGTGTCCGTGAATCGGCCCACACCCGATAGCCAAAACTCAAAAGCAGTGGCTTGTTTAGCAATCGCTTTAAGCTTGCGAAGATCTTTCTCGACAATCTCGTTAGGTGATACAAAGGGATAAAGTAGTGTTATGTGCGCGGGCACGCCTATAGCCGCTGTGGCGTCATAGCGCTGACGAAGCTCGTCAACCACGGGTTCGGCTTCGCGAACAGGAACGATCAAGGCCGCTTGCGGTGCCACTCGGGTCATGTGCACATCGTCCAGTTAGGCCAGCCCGCAGGGCTGTTAGCGTGAATACCCCGCTCGCAGGCAGCAAGCGCCGCGGTGGCGCCAACGGCAAACGACGATGGGAAAACGGGATCATGGCCGGTCAACGTGATCTTGTCCAAAGCCTCCGCCGGCAAACCACCCAGTGACCAGAGCGCAGTCAGTGCATCGCGTGCTGTCATCGTATGAAAACTCATGCTAATGCCTCCAACAACGCCCACCCCTGAGGCCACTCCCCCAACTGACTTGCGGCGTTGATATGCCCGCAGGCGCCCACGTCAACAAAGTCGGCTTGCCATGTCGCAGCCTGCTGCCGGGCATAGTCCGTCGTCGCGTAGGGGTCGTCACGGCTGGCTACAACCAGCGCTGGAAATGGCAGAGGCCGAGCAGGAGCGTTGCGGAAATCGCTCGCTTCGGGTGGGAAAGCCTTTGCGCCAGGGTCAGGTACTGCCACCAGCAACGCGCCGCTTACCTGCGCCACTCGATGAGATCTCTCATCGCTGCTCTTCTTATCGCTAATAGTGACCTCCTGTACCCAGTGCGCCACCAGCAGGCACGCAAGACTGTGAGCAACGAGCAACACCGGTGCCTCAGCTTCATCAATGGCGGTATCCAATGCCTGCAGCCAATCGTTGAGATTCGGCTCATCCCAGGAGCCAGGCTGAAAACGGAGGCTATTAGGCCGCTTTAGCCCCCATAGTGACTGCCAGTGGTCGGCATCAGAATTGCCGAGACCGGGCAGAAATAGCAGCTGGGTCGCTGGCTTGTTAGTTGTCATTGCAGGTCTCCTTACGCGGTCGATAGCGCAGCTCGCCAGGAAAAGTCGTGGGCGGATTACCGGTGCGCAGCCACTCCATGGCAAGTGGCCAGAGCACGTCGCGAAAGCGCTTATGGAAAAAAGCGAAATGACCGATGCTTGGCTGGCCCACCGCAGTTGGCGCTAGCCGCAGGTGATAGCGTTCGCTACTACTGTAATACTCTAGAAGGCGATCAAGCGCGGGACGAGTGCCGAAAGGGTCATCATCGATGCCCAGCGCCAAAATCGGTGCCTGCACACGCGTGAAGCCCCGCACCAGCATCTCAGCTTCGGGCTCGCCCTCAGGTGTTTCACGTTTACGCCGCACGTTGTGCTCAAAGCGCGGCCCCATTCGCGCCCAATCCAGTGCTACGCCTTTGGGTGTATCTTCCATCCACCCCAGACGCTTGGCGGGTACGTAGCCGACAAAAAGTGCCAACAGTGGCATCGCTAGATGCCAACGCAAGAACATAGATCGCCGAGCCTCGGGTGCGTAGTCCCGCCAGTAGGCATACTGTGCGCCCATGGTGAAGATGCGACGCACGCGATGGGCGGACTGGGCAAGGCCAATCACGAAACCGCCCGCAGAGTGACCCACCACATCGATAGGCTGACCAGGAAAACGTCTGGCGACGTAGCGTAGAACGCCTTCAAAATCATGCTGCCCCCAGTCGATCCAGTCGGCCTTGAGTTTGCGCAGCGAATGGTGGCGCGAATCGCCGATTCCCCGGTAGTCGTAGGTCACTACGTCCCACCCTTGCTGATACAAATAATCAGCAAAGGGCATGTAATAGCGGCAGCGCACCGAGGTGGCGGTGTTAATGATCACCACAGGGCCAGGGTGAGACGACGAAACACAAGGTCGGCGCCATACCCACCCGCGCAGCGCATAACTATCCGCCGCGCTGATATAGACGGGCTCAGGCATCAATGTTCTGTCGCCTTGCAGCTATACCGTTCTTAGCCCCAGTAACCGTAGCATGAAAGTCCGCAATCAGTTGCTGGGTGACAGGGCCCACGGGCCATTCGGTCTTCACCTTATCTTCCACCAATGCCACCACCGGCTGAAGCTCGACCGAGGTGCCGGCAGTCAACACTTCGGTTGCAGCACGCAGTTCCTCGAGTGTAACCGCTCGCTCCTCTACCGGCAGGCCTCTCTGACGTGCCAAACCCAACACATGGCGCTTGGTGATGCCATCAAGAAAACAGGTCGGCAGTGGGGTTACCAGTACGCCATCACTGACCAAAAGCAGATTAGTGGCTGTCGTTTCAGCGACTAAGCCGTCGCTATCGAGCAGTAACGCATCATCACAGCCTACTGCCAAGGCCGCATGGCGGGCTAGCGTGCCGATCATATACAGTCCAGAACACTTAGAGGCAGTAGGCGCCGTATTAGGGGGCGGGCGTCGCCAGTTGGCCAACTGCAGCCGAATACCTACCTCTGCCCGCCCCTGGGACGCCGCCGTAGGCCAATCCCAAGCGGCAATCGCCACATGGACACGTGCTTGAGGCGCCGCGATAGACACACTATCCGCGCCACGCCAGGCGATAGGGCGGATATACGCATCGGTTAGCTGATTGGCCCATAGCACCGCGTCAATCGCTTGGCTGAGCTCGCGGTGCGACCAGGGCAGCCGATAGTCCAGTAGTGCGGCGGAACGCTCTAAACGCTCCAAATGCGCGTCACCCAGAAAAACACGCCGCCCGTAGGCACGCATGCCTTCGAATACCGCTCCCCCCATGTGTAACGCATGACTAAGCACGTGCAGGCGCGCCTCACGCCAAGGAAGCAGCTCACCATCGAGCCAGATCAACCCATCTCGGTCATCAAGAGCGTTTAGCATGGCACCCACCCAGTAGCAGATTATCGATATCGTCAGTCTGTCCTCTGTATGTTTTAAAAACGAGTGAGTAAATCTCAAACTGGGCTGAGTTTTGCTCAGCGATTTTTACAGCGTGGTCAGCGCGGCTTCTTGTATGATCTGTTTATCAACCTTCGAGGGTGGGGGTAGCGATTATGCGGATTCCCGTGCCATTAAATGCTCTACGCGCTTTTGAGGCGACGGCGCGGCATCTTTCAATCAAGGAAGCGGCCATGGAGCTTTCGGTCACTCCTTCGGCAGTCAGTCACCAACTGCGCATACTGGAGGAGTTGTTTGGCGTCGTGCTTCTGCGCCGAACAGGAACGCGTCTTGAGCTTACCGACGCGGGACACAAGCTAACACCTTACCTGCAACAAGGCTTTACGCAGATTGCCAAGGGGGTTGACTCACTTCGCCAAAAGCGCCGTGACGGGCCGCTACGTCTCAACATGTTGCCTACTTTTGCAACCAACTGGCTGTCGCCACGGTTAAGCCTGTATCCCTTCGAGCGGCGTGGATTCTCGCTTGAGATATCCACTACGCAGGATGAGGTAGACCTTGCCGCGGGGGTGGCCGATGTGGGCATCTGGTACGGCAACGGGCATTGGCCGGAATTACAGGCCGATCTCCTCTTTGAAGCAACCATCGACCTTTATGCCCGTCCAGGCTTTGCTACCGGCTCCCATCGCGATCGCCTTGACCGTGTCAGCCAGGCCAATCTGTTTGTCTCCCGCCACTGCCTGACATGGCAACGCTGGATGGAGAGCCTTCCCGACGGCCCCTTCAAACCCGCTGTGGTCACGCAGGTGGATTCCGGCGGATTAACCCTGCAGGCCGCCGCCGATGGGGTGGGTGTATCGATAGTGGTCTGCGAGCTGGCCGATAGCGCCGTGCGATTGGGGCGGCTAACGTCGGTATTCGAACATCCAGTCAACGCAGACGTTGGTTTCTGGTTAGTCTACCCAGATGCACTGCGCGAGGATCGCCGTTTGGATAATTTGCGTAGTTGGCTGCGCGAGCAGCCAACATAGCCAGATACTTGCGCATTATTTATCGCTTACTTAACGACGCTTCTCCCCCACGATGCGTGACGGTGTTCGCCAGACCAACAGCGCCCCCAACAGGAATAATCCGGATGCGGCCCACATGGCAATGGGAAGGCTAGTGCCATCGACGATACGCCCACCCAACATGGCACCCAAACCAATCGACATATTGAAGGTAAACGCCATCAACGCTGTGGCGGCTTCGGTGTTGGGTGCTGTGCGTATAATCCAAGTTTGAATGCTGACTGATACGCTGCCAAACACCGCGCCCCACACCATGAGTAGCATGACGCCGCTACTCGGTTGAACCCCCAGCAGAGGGAAGACAGCCACTACGATGAGCAGCAGGCTGGGAATCGCCAGCACCGCGCGGTAGGGATGCCGCCCGGCGAACATGCCCGCCGCGATATTACCCACAATGCCCGCCGCCCCGTAAAGCAGCAGCAGACTGCTCACATGGCGCTGGGAAATACCGCTGATCTCTTGCAGGATGGGGCTAATAAAGGTGTAGGCGGCAAAGTGGCCAACCACTACAAAGGCGGTGGTTAACACCGCGACTCGCACACCGCGATTGCTAAACTGCTGCGCCAATACCCGCAAACGCACAGGTTCTCGCGGTGGTAGCGGCGGTAGCCAAAACCACAGCGCAGCTGCCGTTAACAGGCTTAGCCCTCCCAGCGCCCCAAAGGCGACCCGCCAGTTGCTTAGATCCCCCAGCAGCGTGCCCAGTGGCACACCCAGCACCGAGGCCGCCGCGACACCACCAAAAATCATCGTCATCGCTTTTGGCACCTGAGCCTCTGGCACTAGGCGTGGGGCAATGCTGCCCGCCACCGCCCAAAAGCCACCAATACTAAGCCCCACAAGCACGCGGGCGGCAAGCAACAGGATAAAGCTGCTGGCCAATGCCGATAGCACACTCCCGGCCACCATTACGGCCATCAATGCCGTGAGCATAATGCGCCTGTCCAAGCGCCCCACCGCTACCGGCAACAAAGGAGCTGAAAAGGCAGCGACCACGCCGGGCACGGTGACCATTAAGCCTGCCATGCCAGGGGTAACGCCCATGCTCGATGCCACTTGAGAAAGCAACCCAATCGGCAGTTGCTCTGCGGTCACCAGTAAAAAAATGCCGATCATCACGGCCACCACCGCCCACCAACGCGGCGCTTGTTGCTGCTCCATCTGCTGCTCCCTGACTGTCTAAATCCCGGCGAACCAAGCGATACCTAACCACAAAACACTATCTAGCAAAAACAGTACCCAGCAAAAACAACGCCCCCGCAGCCAGAGGCTACGAGGGCGGTCTCAGAAACCTAGCTAGCGATTTAAATCGCCGCTTCAGTTTCCGCTGCTTCCGCGGTAAAAGCGGCTTTCTCTTCTTCGCTGATCTCTTTCATCGACAGCTTCACGCGGTTGCGGTTGTCGATATCCAGCACCTTAACGACCACGTCATCGCCTTCGTTCAAGAAGTCGCGCACGTTGTTAACCCGCTCGGCAACGATTTGCGAGATGTGAACCAGGCCATCGGTGCCGGGCATGATGTTAACGAACGCACCGAAGTCAGCAATACGCACGACCTTGCCATGATATAGCTTGCCGATTTCCGCTTCAGCGGTAATCGCCAGTACGGTGTCGATGGCGCGCTTGGCGGCGGCTTTATCTTCCGCGTAAATACGCACGGTGCCATCGTCGTCGAGATCAATAGAGGCGCCGGTGTCTTCGCAGATTTTGCGAATGGTTGCGCCACCTTTACCGATAACGTCACGGATCTTGTCCGGATCGATTTTGATCGTTGCCATGGACGGCGCGTTGTCGGAGACATCGCTACGGCTCTGGCTGATCACGACATTCATTTGCTCGAGAATACTCAGTCGCGCGGTCAGTGCTTGCTGCAGCGCGAGCTCCATAATCTCTTCGTTGATGCCTTCGATCTTGATGTCCATCTGCAGGGCGGTGACGCCCTCTTCGGAACCGGCAACTTTAAAGTCCATATCGCCGAGGTGATCTTCGTCACCCAGGATATCAGTCAATACCGCAAAACCGTCCGGGTCTTTTACCAAGCCCATGGCAATACCGGCGACCGGTGCTTTTAACGGCACGCCTGCGTCCATCAGGGCCAGCGAAGAGCCACATACAGAGGCCATGGAGCTGGAGCCGTTAGACTCGGTAATTTCAGACACCACACGAATGGTGTAGGGGAAGACGTCTTCTGACGGCAGCATTGCCTGCACACCACGACGCGCTAAGCGGCCATGGCCGATTTCGCGACGCTTCGGGCCACCCATGAAGCCAGCTTCACCCACCGAGTAGGGAGGGAAGTTGTAGTGCAGCATAAAGCGGTCTTTACGCTCACCTTCCAGTGATTCGATTAGCTGTGAATCACGCAGCGTGCCCAGTGTTGCTACGGCAATCGCCTGGGTCTCACCACGCGTAAAGATGGCAGAACCGTGAGCTTTCGGCAGCACACCGACTTCAATCGCCAGCGGACGAACGGTTTGATTGTCACGACCGTCAATACGCGGCTCACCTTTTACCACCCGTGAACGCACAACGCGTTTTTCCAGGCTAGCAAAGGCACCTTTGACGTCATCTTTACTGAACTTGTCGTTAACCGGTTCGCCTTCATCGGCTGCCAGTTGTTCAATCGCCTGGTCTTTCAACTCAGCCAATGCATCCTGGCGCTGCATTTTGTCGGTGATGCGGTAAGCATCGCCCACTTTCGCTTCAAACGCATCGGCCATGGCGGCTTTGAGCGCCTGGTTCTCTTCGGCGGCCTGCCACTCCCAGCGCGGCTTGCCCGCTTCAGCAACCAGTTCGTTAATGGCACTGATCGCGACCTGCATTTCCTGGTGACCGAACAGAACGGCTCCCAGCATTTCGTCTTCGAGCAGTTCTTTGGCTTCCGACTCAACCATCAGCACGGCTTTTTCAGTACCGGCGACGACCATGTCGAGCTCAGAGGTGGCCAGTTCTTCAACCGTTGGGTTGAGGAAGTAGCCTTTCTCTTCGTTAAAACCAACCCGGGCTGCGCCAATCGGGCCACTAAACGGCACGCCAGAGATACTCAGCGCCGCGGAGGTGCCAAGCAGTGCGGCGATATCCGGATCGTGGTTACGGTCGGTGGAGAGAACGGTACAGACGACCTGCACTTCGTTCATAAAGCCTTTAGGGAACAGCGGACGGATTGGGCGATCAATCAGACGCGAGGTCAGCGTCTCTTTTTCAGTGGGACGCCCTTCGCGCTTGAAGAAGCCGCCAGGAATCTTGCCCACTGCGTAGGTCTTCTCTTGGTAGTGTACCGAGAGAGGGAAAAAGGGTTGGCTCGGGTTTGCCTCTTTGCGAGCGACAACGGTACACAGCACGACGGTGTCATCCATGGTAACCATGACAGCGCCGGTAGCTTGGCGAGCAATACGCCCGGTTTCGAGCGTGACGGTGCTACGACCGTACTGGAACGTTTTCTTTACCGGATTCACAGCGACTTCCTTCAGCATTATCAATATCTACTTGTCTATTCGTTTAGGTCGTTTTGACTCGTTACCATTCTAGGCGCTGGAGCGCGATAGGGCTACCAGTTCCCTACTTGCCGTAAACACGAAACATAAAAAAACGGGCAGCTCACAAGGAGCTGCCCGTTTCTAATCGTTGCCGTTAACGCTTAACGACGCAGACCCAGACGCTGAATCAGGGACTGATAGCGTTCGAAATCTTTACGCTTTAGGTAGTCCAGCAACTTACGACGCTGGTTAACCATGCGGATCAGACCACGACGAGAGTGGTGATCCTGTTTGTTGGTCTTGAAGTGATCCTGCAGGCCATTGATGTTGGCGCTCAGCAGTGCAACCTGCACTTCAGGGGAACCGGTATCGTTATCGCCGCGGCCGTATTCAGTGACGATCTCGGCCTTCTTCTCAGCGGTTAAAGCCATCTGTCTCTCCAGTAAGCAATATGCCTAAAAATGAATGGGTGAGACCACGCATATTTGCAGTCTCAAGCTACTATTTTCTACGTACACGTTTCGACGTGCACGTCGGATCTTGCAATTTTCACGTAGACGGTCGCCTCCTTGCAACGCTGTTTACGAGATAGCGACAGTACTTAACAGTCGCTTAGGTGCCACTTCCTGAGCACCTTTCACTACGCCAAGGCCGATAAACGTCTCGGCGTAATAAAGTCGGGCTACTTCGTCCGCGGCTAATGCGCCGGTTTCGAGAGCAGCGGGCTGACCATGAGCCAAACGAGAATGGGCGGTGTCGTCTACCTTCAGTAACGGTAAATGGTCCACCAACACATCCACGGGCATGAGCTCAGCTTCCAGTGCCGCTTGGCCGGCCAATGCTTCCAAGGCCTCTAGCGTCCACATCGCGTCGGCTAAAAAAGGCCCCGTTTTGAGCCTTCTTAGTTGACTGATGTGTGCACCACAGCCAAGCGCTTGGCCAATATCTTCGGCTAACGTGCGGATGTAAGTGCCTTTACTGCAGCTTACTTCCAGCTCAAAAGCAGTGCCTTCAAACGATAGCAGGCGCGCATCATACACGCTTACGCGCCGGGCTGCACGCTCTACCTGCTTGCCTTCCCGGGCCAGCTCGTAAAGTTTTTTGCCCTGATGCTTGAGAGCCGAATACATCGGCGGCACTTGGTCAATCTCACCGCGAAAACGGGTGAGCACAGCTTCCACGTCATCGACGCTTAGGCTGGGAACCTCATGCTGCTCAATAATCGTGCCTTCCGCATCGCCGGTATCGGTGATCACCCCTAGCTCTACCCGGGTGCGATACACCTTGTCGGCTTCCAGCAAGTGCGATGAAAACTTGGTCGCTTCGCCTAGGCAAATCGGCAATAAGCCGGTTGCCATCGGGTCTAGCGTGCCGGTGTGCCCGGCTTTTTGAGCCTGGAACAGCCGACGTACACGCTGCAGCGCATGGTTGCTGGAAACGCCCTTGGGCTTATCCAGCAGCAGTACGCCATTAACGGGCAAACCTCGACGTTGACGCGCCACTAGCGAGTTTCCTCACTTTGCTGGGCGTCGCCGTCTGGGTCACTGTCTTGGCCAGCGTCTTGATAATCGTCATCATCGTTTTGATAGCGTGCACGATCCGTCGTCACCGCTTCATCAATCAATGAAGAAAGCTGCTGACCGCGCACCACGCTCTCATCGAAATGAAAACGCAGCTCCGGTACGTGACGTAGCTTGATGCGCTTGGCAATCTGGCTTCTTAGAAAACCAGCAGCACGCTTAAGCACCTGCAGATTCTCTTTAATACGCTCGGGCTCTTGCTCACCCAACAGAGTGACGTAGACGTCAGAGTAGCCAAGGTCACGGCTAACGGTGACACCGCTAACCGTGACCATGCCCAAACGCGGGTCTTTCACTTCTCGTTGGATCAGCACCGCCAGCTCCTTTTGGAGCTGGTCGGCTACCCGGTCGGTACGCTTAAATTCGCGCATGTTTAGCTCCTCGCAACCTTACAGGCTACGCTCGACCTTCACTTGGTCGAAGACTTCGATCTTATCGCCGACTTGGACATCGTTGTAGTTCTTCACGCCGATACCACACTCCATGCCGTTGCGCACTTCCTGCACATCGTCTTTGAAGCGGCGCAGCGATTCGAGCTCGCCTTCGTAGATCACCACGTCATCACGCAACACGCGGATCTTCTTATTACGATGCACGCTGCCTTCAACCACCATACAGCCGGCGATGGCACCAATCTTCGGCGCACGGAAGACATCACGCACTTCGGCAATACCGACGATTTCTTCTTTCCACTCAGGTGCGAGCATACCGCTCATCGCCTGTTTGACCTCGTCGATCAGCTGGTAAATAACGCTGTAGTAACGCAGATCCAAGCCTTCGCGCTCAACGATCTCGCGGGCAGCGGCGTCAGCACGGACGTTAAAGCCGACTACGATGGCTTCCGACGCAAGCGCCAGGTTGGCATCGGTACCGGTGATACCACCGACACCCGAAGAGACCACGGCGACTTCAACTTCACCGGTGGAGAGCTCTTCCAGGGCGCCTTTGATCGCTTCCAGAGAACCTTGAACGTCGGCTTTGAGGACGATGTTGACCTTGGCCACTTCGTCTTGGCCCATCTGGCTGAACATGTTCTCCAGCTTGGCCTTCTGCTGACGCGCCAGGCGCACTTCGCGGTATTTGCCTTGACGGAAGTTAGCCACTTCGCGGGCTTTCTTCTCGTCTGCAACGACCATAAAGTCATCACCGGCATCCGGCGTGCCGCCCAAGCCTTGAATCTCTACCGGCATGGCCGGGCCAACCGCATCGACTTGCTGGGCAAGTTCGTTGGTCAGCGCACGTACACGACCGTAGTGCAGGCCAGCCAGGACGATATCGCCCTTTTTCAGCGTACCGTTCTGAACCAGTACGGTAGCGACTGGACCACGACCTTTATCAAGGCGCGATTCAACCACCACGCCTTTACCCGGCGCAGAAGGAACGGCTTTAAGCTCAAGCACTTCAGAGACCAGTTGGATTGCTTCCAACAGTTCTTCAATACCTTCACCGGTCTTGGCGGAAACGTGAACAAACTGAGTATCACCGCCCCACTCTTCGGAGATCACGCCGTGCTGCGAAAGCTCATTCTTAATGCGATCAAGATCGATACCATCTTTATCGATCTTGTTGACCGCTACCACCATGGGCACTTCAGCGGCTTTGGAGTGTTCAATCGCCTCAATCGTCTGAGGCATCACGCCATCGTCGGCAGCCACAACCAGAATAACCACATCTGTCGCCTTGGCACCACGGGCACGCATGGCGGTAAACGCCGCGTGGCCTGGGGTATCCAGGAAGGTCACGCCACCGTGGTTATCTTCCACGTGGTAGGCACCGATATGCTGGGTAATACCACCGGCTTCACCGGTCGCCACTTTCGCTTTACGGATGTAATCCAGCAGCGAGGTTTTACCGTGGTCAACGTGGCCCATCACCGTAACAACGGGTGAACGCGTGATCTCTTCGCCTTCATAGGAGATGCCTTCGAGCATTTCCGTTTCCAGCGCGTCATCTTTAACCAGCTTCGGTGTATGGCCCATCTCTTCCACCACGATCGCAGCCGTATCCTGATCGATGGTTTGGTTGATGGTAACCGCCGCGCCCATGTTAAACATGGCCTTGATCACTTCATTGGCCTTGATCGACATCTTATCGGCCAATTCTGCCACGCTGATCGATTCAGGGATCGATACTTCACGCACGATCGGCTGAGTCGGCTTCTGGAAAGCGTGCTTGCCATTGCCGGTCTGGTTGCCACCACGGCGACCACCGCGACGCTGTTCGGCACGTTTTACCTTCTTACCGCCGCCGCGCTTGCGCTCTTCGCGATCACCACGATCTTCATCGTCACGGCGACCTTTGTTCTTCGCCGCCGTCTTCTTGGGCGGAGCGGTACGACGGTCAGTGCGGCCCTCTTTCGGCGGCGCTGGCGGCATATCGTCACCGGACGGCGTATCGTCGATTTCAAGATTCGGCACAGGAATGTCTGGCGTAGCCGGTGCTTTGGCTGCCGCAGGCGCTTTCGGCTTGGCTTCAGACTCTTTATTGCTACGCGCCGTGTTACTTTGCGCCGTCGCTTCAGCTTCTTTATTGCTACGCGCGGTGGCTTCCGCTACCTGTGCAGCGCGGGCTTTCTTAGCAGCAGCTTTTTCTTCGGCTTCACGCGCATCAGACACTTTGCGCTCAGCTTCGGCTTCCGCCATATCGCCCACTAGCTGGCGCGGGCCAGTATAGCTAGGCTCCGGCGCTTTCGGCTTCTCATCTTCAGCGCTTTTGACGTAGGTCTTTTTCTTACGTACCTGCACTTCAATGGTTTTGCCGCGCTCGCCGGTATTGATACGGCTACGGGTTTTGCGCGTCAGCGTGATGCGGTTTTTGCCCGCTTCAGGGGTGTCGCTACCGCCGTGGCTCTTCTTCAAGAAACTCAGTAGCTTCTGCTTATCTTCTTCAGACACAGCATCGCTTTCAGAAGCGTGCTTCAAACCCGCTTCTTTCATTTGCTCTAGTAGGCGAGGCACATCACGGCCCACCTTTCCTGCGAAATCTTTAACTGTCATATCTGACATATTGACCCTCCTCAGCCCGTGACCTGTTTACTGTGTGTTCGAATCCGATGCGTCATCGACTTCAAACCAGGGCGCACGGGCAGTCATGATCAGTGCCGCTGCGCGCGCTTCGTCCAACTCCTCGATATCGACCAGATCGTCGACAGACTGCTCGGCGAGATCTTCCATGGTAACGATGCCGCGACTGGCCAGAATGAAGGCCAGGTGGCGCGCCATGCCATCCATCTCCAGCAGATCTGCTGCTGGCTGGGCACCGTCTAGCGCTTCTTCCGTGGCAATTGCCATCGTCAGCAGCTCGTCTTTCGCACGTGCACGAAGCGCTTCGACTAAATCTTCATCGAACTCTTCGATTTCGAGCATCTCTTCCATCGGCACGTAGGCGACTTCTTCCAGGGTAGTGAACCCCTCATCCACCAACAGGCGAGCGACATCTTCATCCACATCGAGGTGCTGGATAAAAGAGTCCACCAGGCTATCAATCTCTTGATCGCGCTTAGACTCCGCTTCCTCTTCGGTCATGACATTAATGCGCCAGCCGGTAAGTTCAGAAGCCAAACGCACGTTCTGACCGCTCCGGCCAATCGCCTGAGCAAGGTTATCCTGCGCCACGGCCACGTCCATTGCGTGGGCGTCCTCGTCCACAAGGATAGACCCAACATCGGCAGGTGCCATGGCGTTAATCACCAATTGGGCGGGATTGTCATCCCACAGCACGATATCAACGCGTTCGTTTTGCAGCTCCGAAGAGACCGCCTGAACGCGCGAACCGCGCATACCCACACAGGCACCGACCGGGTCGATGCGGCGATCATTGGTTTTTACCGCAATTTTGGCCCGTGAACCGGGGTCACGCGCAGCACCTTTGATCTCAATCAACTGCTCTGCAATCTCTGGCACTTCAATTTTGAACAGCTCGATGATCAGCTCGGGACACGTCCGCGATAGCTGAAGCTGGGCACCGCGTGCATCGGGATCCACTTTGACCAACAGGGCGCGCACCCGCTCGTTCATGCGGTAACGCTCGCCGTGAATCATTTCATTGCGCGGCAAAAACGCCTCAGCGTTTTCGCCCAAATCAATGATAAGGCCATCACGTGTGGTCTTTTTAACGATGCCCGCAACCAGTTCACCTTCGCGATCGGCATATTGGCGCACGACTTCAGCCCGCTCGGCTTCGCGTACTTTCTGTACGATCACCTGTTTGGCGGTTTGTGCAGCAATACGGCCAAACGACGCATTTTCGATGCTTTTTTCGACCACATCGCCTAATTTCAGCGGCGGATCGCGCTGCTCGGCGATGCTCTCTTTAATTTCATAATCTGGCGTTTCGAATTCGTCATCTTCCACAACGGTCCAGGTGCGGAAGGTTTCGTATTCACCAGTGCGGCGGTCAATATGCACGCGCACATTGGCTTCTTCTCTTTCAAAACGCTTGCGTGACGCACTCGCAAGAGCGGCTTCTACCGCCTCGAAGATGACATCACGTGGGACGCCCTTCTCATTGGAGATCGCGTCAACGACCATTAAAATTTCTTTACTCATGCGTATGCCTCGCCAGAAAACCTATCCTTATGTGCATCACCCCGGCAGCCTGCCGGCAGCGCCGCCACCCGGTCAATCGTCGAACTGCGGTACAATGTGTGCAGAATCAATACTCTCAATTGGAAAGCAGTACTCTTCGCCATCCAGTTGTAGCAGTACTTCATCCCCCTCAACACCGACCAAAAGCCCTTGATACTTGCGCCGCCCGTCAAAGGCAGTGCGCAATTTCAGCGCGACGTGATGACCTTGAAAGCGGGTAAACTGATCCAGGGAATACAAGGGACGTGCCATGCCTGGCGAGGAGACTTCCAACCGGTACTCACCGGGAATGGGGTCTTCTACATCCATAACGGCACTGACTTGGCGGCTAATATCTGCGCAGTCTTCCACGCTGACACCACTCTCGCGCTCGATATAGATCACCAGCCGCGAATTTTTGCCCTGGGAAAGATGGTCGATGCCCCATAGCTCAAAGCCCATGGCAGCAACAACAGGTTCGATCAGCGCGTGAAGCGCAGCGTGTTTAGTGGCCACAGACAAAGCTCCTATAGCCGTTGCATCAGGCACCTGGCCAGGAGTTATTAGAAAAGCTAGGTGGCTGATTGGCGTTACTCGGGAATGTGTCTCCGGTTTTCCGGACGACATCCGCTATTAAGATATTCGTGCTAACGATATTCTGGCTAACAAAGCGGGGGGCGCCAATAAAACAGCGACCAGGCGCGCTTGCTAGCCAAAAGCTGCTAACAAAAAGCCCCTTCACTGGAAGGGGCTTTTTGAAAGAAACCTTGTGTACCATTTCTTAAGTACTACTTCCAGTACCGTCTTAGCAACATGTAACAGGCTGTACCTGAAATGACCGTTATTTCCAATACGTCTTAAAAATAACAATCTAGAACATGCTACTAGAAAATGGTAGCGGGGACCGGATTTGAACCGATGACCTTCGGGTTATGAGCCCGACGAGCTACCAGACTGCTCCACCCCGCATCAATCTAGGTCGACGATAATAGACACTAAAGCCACTTACGTCAAGAACTACTTGCTTCAAGAACCACTTACTTAAAGCTGTCTTTTTCGCCTCAGGTGCCAATGGGCATTCTGGTAACAAAAGAAACTTTCTGGGAAGCTGGCGTGCCAGCAAAACAGATGGTGCCGAAGGCGGGACTTGAACCCGCACGACCATACGGTCACTACCCCCTCAAGATAGCGTGTCTACCAATTCCACCACTTCGGCATCAGGGGAGGCTAAAGAAACGTTATCTGTCTAAACAACGAGACTACTTACTCGCTGCTTTCCTCTAGCACTGGCGCGGTATTATCCACGTCCGCAGGCCTGTCGTCAAGCGTCGGGACGCTTTGCTGCTGCTCGATCAAGCGTGAATCGGGAATACCTGCTTCCGGTGCCTGGCCCGCCTGGGTGGCAAAGTAAGCTAGCGTCATTGAGGTGACGAAGAAACCCGCCGCCAAAATAGCCGTTGTGCGCGACAGGAAGTTACCACTACCCCGCGAACCGAATACCGTTTGTGATGCACCGCCCCCGAAAGCTGCACCGGCTTCGGCACCTTTACCCTGCTGAAGCAGAATGAGTACCACCAGGGCGACCGCAATCACCACATGAATCATAAGAATTGCAACTTGCATGGCGTTATCCTGCTGACTGACAAATGGCATAAAAATCATCGATCTTGAGTGAGGCTCCGCCCACTAGACCGCCGTCGATATCTGGCTGAGCAAGCAGCTCAGCCGCATTGCTTGCGTTCATACTGCCGCCGTAAAGCAAACGCAGTTGCTCGGCGAGGCCCTTATCGAAACCCGCCTGGTAGGCACGGATGCCTGCCATAACGTCCTGGGCTTGCTCAGGCGTTGCCGTGCGCCCAGTGCCAATGGCCCAAACAGGCTCATAGGCAATCACGACCTGCTTACGCTGGTCGGGCTCTAAACGGGACATTACATAGCCCACTTGACGAAGCACCACATCCATCGTGCGCCCTGCGTCGCGCTCCTCCAGGGACTCACCCACACAGAGGATCGGCGTGATATCCACGCTCAATGCTGCTAGCAGGCGTGCAAAGATCTGTTCATCGCTCTCTTTGTAGAGCTGACGTCGTTCAGAGTGCCCCACCAATACGTAAGAGACCGCAAACTCTTTTAGCATGCGGCCACTTACTTCGCCGGTATGCGCCCCAGAGTGAATAGGGTTCAACGTTTGCGCGCCCAATGAAAGCACCGTACCTTCAAACGCGTGGCGCGCCGCATCCAAATAGGGGAACGGCGGAATGATAACGACATCCACGCTCGTTGGCGATACGGCGGCGGAGAAGGCCTGGCCGAACTCATTGATCAACGCCACGGAACCGTTCATTTTCCAGTTACCGGCGATTAAAGGCGTACGCATCGACTCTCCTCACTCAAGGTGGAGCGAAATGGTATAGGAGCGGCCTTGTCAAGACAACCGCTGTTATAGCCACAAGCTGGGTTTACCAAACCAGTTTACTGAACCGGTTAGCTGAACACATTTAATTAAGTAGCGCCTGAACCTGATCGGCCAAGCTATGCGCCAATTGATCGACGTCTAAATGGGCGCGTCCTTCCACCATTACTCGAATAAGCGGCTCAGTACCTGAGGGACGTAGCAACACTCGCCCCTCATCGCCTAACTCATGCTCTAACGCAGCCACTGCCTGCTGAAGCGGTGCAGATGCCATCACCTCTTTGGCGCTGGCATGAGCGGGCAAACGTACATTAACCAGCGCTTGGGGCACTTTCTCCAACTCTTTTAACAGTGTCGGGAGGCTTTTTTGCTCGCGCATCATCAGCGCCAATACCTGCAACGCGGAGACAATGCCGTCGCCGGTGGTCTGCACGTGGGCGCACACAATATGCCCCGACGACTCACCGCCCAGCTCCCAACCATTGGCGGCCATACGCTCCATCACAAAGCGGTCACCCACCTTTGCGCGCTCAAAGGGGATTCCCAGCTTATCCAGCGCCATCGACAGGCCAAAGTTTGACATCAGGGTGCCCACCACGCCGCCTTGAAGCAAGCCACGCTCGTGGCGATCTCGGGCAATCAGATAGAGAATATCGTCGCCGTCGACTTCCCGCCCGTCGCCATCTACCAGCAGCACGCGGTCGCCATCGCCATCAAAGGCGATCCCCAAATCAGCATTTTGCTGAATCACGGAAGCACGCAGAGCCGCGGGGTGCGTTGAGCCCACCTGCTGATTAATGTTTAACCCGTCAGGCGCAGAGCCAATGGTGGTGACATCAGCCCCCAGCTCGCGGAACACATTGGGCGCGATATGGTATGTGGCACCGTGAGCACAATCCAAGACGATTTTAAGGCCGTGCAGGCTAAGCCGGTCAGGCAAGGTCGATTTACAAAACTCGATATAACGGCCTGCAGCGTCGTCGATGCGCGTTGCCTTACCCAACTGCGCGGCCTCGGCCGTGGTCAGCGGCGCTTCCAGCATCGCTTCGATACGATCTTCCGTGTCATCGGGAAGCTTCTTACCCTCAGCGGAGAAGAACTTGATGCCGTTATCATCAAACGGATTATGCGATGCCGAAATGACGATGCCTGCATCGGCACGAAATGTGCGCGTTAAATAGGCAATACCCGGCGTGGGCATTGGCCCCAGCAGTGATACATCGACACCCGCTGCAGAGAGCCCCGCCTCTAGGGCGGATTCGAACATATAGCCGGAGATCCGGGTATCTTTGCCGATCAGTACCCGCGTTCGACCTTTATCACGGCGCAGCACCTGACCCGCCGCCCAGCCCAACTTGAGCATAAAATCAGCGGTAATCGGTGATTTACCCACCGTGCCGCGAATACCATCCGTCCCAAAATAGCGCCTTGTCATGCGTCAAACTCCTTATTTAGCGGCGGCTCGCAGCCTTCTTGTAGTACCGCCCACGCCATATTGACTGCATCGACCGTTGCAGCTACGTCATGCACGCGCAAAATATTTGCCCCACGCTCAACCGCCATGGCAGCAAGCGCCAGACCACCGGAGAGACGCTCCTCCACTGGTCGACCCAACACTTTACCAATCATGCTCTTGCGCGACATACCCACCAGCACTGGAAGCTCCAGCGATTGCAGAGACTCCATGTATTTGAGTAAGCGTAGATTGTGTTCGACGGTTTTGCCGAAGCCAAAACCAGGGTCGATCAGTAGACGGTTGCGGCGTAGCCCTGCAGCCTCGCATTCAGCAATCCGACGGGCCAAATAATCCGCCACCTCTTCCTCGACCGGGCGCTGATACGCGGGTGACTGCTGCATATCCTGCGGCTCGCCCTGGCGATGCATCAGGCAGACGGGCAACCCGCTACCCACCGCAGCCAGCAGGGCTCCCTCGCGCTCTAAGGCGCGCACATCATTAATCATACCAGCGCCCAGCTCGCTCGCCTCGCGTATAACCGTCGGGCAACTGGTATCCACCGACACCAACGCATCCAGCTCGCGCACCAGGACCTCCACCACCGGCGCCACCCGGTCTAGCTCTTCCTGGGGGCTGACAGGGATAGCCCCAGGGCGGGTCGATTCGCCGCCCACATCTATCATCGCCGCCCCTTCGGCCAGCATCCGCTCAGCGTGGCGCAAAGCGTCATCCAATGCCACGTGCTGGCCACCGTCAGAAAAAGAGTCCGGGGTCACATTAAGAATACCCATTACCCTGGGAAAGGAGAGATCCAACAGATGGCGCCCGCAACGCAGTTGGAGAGCATTTTCTGCGTTTCGTGAAGAGGACGTGTCCAGAATTGATTTCATGCTGCAGCCTGATCAAGAAATGAAACATTGCTGTTATGTATACAGCATATCAAAAAAGGCGCCCCATGACGGGGCGCCTTTGGCTCATACGGCAGTGCTGGCTTATGAGCCTGCAGGGCCACCTAGCGGGTCTGAGGGACGGCGACGCGGCCCGTCGTCATCTTCTTCACTGTCACCACCGGACGCATCGCCTCCAGAAGCGTTTGAAGAAGCATCGTCTTCAGCCTTCGCTTGCGGCTTGTCATCGTTGACAGGCGTACCGCCACCGGATGAGTCACCGTCATCCCAACCTTCCGGCGGGCGCGGCTCACGACCTTCCATGATGTCCTTCAACTGCGTGGCATCAATGGTCTCGTACTTCATCAAGGCCTCGGCCATGGCGTCCAGCTTATCGCGATTATCGGTCAGGATTTGGCGTGCCTGCTCGTAGCAACCGTCGATGATTTTGCGGACTTCCTTATCAAGGCGCGTGGTGGTGTCACCAGACTTCATCTTGCCACCACCCTGACCCGGGCCACCGAGGAACTGATGCGACTCATCCTCGTCGTACATGATCGGGCCCATTTCGTCCGACAAGCCCCACTTGGCAACCATGTTATGGGCCAGCTCAGTAGCACGCTTGATGTCGTTTGAGGCGCCGGTCGTTACACCATTCGGGCCTAACGTCATTTCTTCGGCAATACGGCCACCAAACAGCGAGCAGATCTGCCCCAGAATTTGCTGACGGGAGAGGCTGTAGCGATCCTCTTCCGGCAGGAACATGGTGACACCCAGCGCACGGCCACGGGGAATAATCGTTACCTTATAGACCGGATCATGGGAAGGCACGACCAGACCGATAATGGCGTGACCCGACTCATGGTAAGCGGTATTGAGCTTCTCTTTGTCGGTCATGACCATCGATTTGCGCTCAGCGCCCATCATGATCTTGTCCTTCGCGAGTTCAAGCTCTTCCATGCTGACCAGGCGCTTATTACGGCGCGCGGCAAACAGAGCGGCTTCGTTGACCAGGTTGGCCAAATCCGCACCAGAGAAACCAGGCGTACCACGTGCGATCAGCTGCGGTTTTACGTCATCACCCAGCGGCACTTTACGTAGGTGAACGCCCAGAATATGCTCACGGCCACGGATATCCGGCAAGCCGACCGTTACCTGACGGTCAAAGCGGCCTGGGCGCATTAACGCAGGGTCAAGTACGTCAGGACGGTTGGTCGCAGCAATAACGATGATGCCTTCGTTGGCTTCAAAGCCATCCATCTCGACCAGAAGTTGATTCAACGTCTGCTCGCGCTCGTCGTTACCGCCACCCATACCGGTGCCACGTGAACGGCCCACGGCGTCAATCTCATCGATAAAGATAATGCACGGCGCCTGCTTTTTGGCCTGCTCGAACATGTCGCGCACACGCGATGCACCGACACCGACAAACATTTCAACGAAGTCAGAACCCGAAATAGAGAAGAACGGCACTTTGGCTTCGCCCGCAATGGACTTCGCCAGCAGCGTTTTACCGGTACCCGGGGGCCCTACCATCAGCACGCCGCGGGGAATCATACCGCCCAGGCGCTGGAATTTGGTTGGGTCACGCAGGAAGTCGACCAGCTCTTCTACTTCTTCCTTGGCTTCATCACAGCCTGCCACATCGGCAAAGGTGGTTTTGATCTGATCTTGAGAGAGCAGTTTGGCCTTCGATTTACCAAAGCTCATCGGGCCGCCTTTACCGCCACCGGCTCCGCCCTGCATTTGGCGCATGAAGAACATAAAGATGCCCAAAATCAGCAGAATCGGGAAGCTGGCGATCAGTAGCCGAGTCCAGATACTTTGCTGCTCTGGCTCTTTGCCCACCACCGTCACATTGTTGCTCAACAGGTCGTCCATCAGCTTTGGATCTTCCGCCGCTGGGCGGATGGTCTGGAACTGAGTGCCGTCCGTGCGCTCACCGCTGATGGTGTAACCATCAATCGTTACGCTACGTACCTGCTGATTTTGCACCTGCTGCACAAACTGGGAATAGTTTGTGTTTTGCGGTGCGCTTTCCGTACTGAAATTATTGAACACTGTCAGTAGGACGGCCGCGATGACCAACCACAGAATCAGGTTCTTCGCCATATCATTCAAGGGGCTACCCTCATTACAAGAATCCGTCAGTTAAACCCTGGTGCTTCATAAAGTCTTTTACCAATAAGCTTAGTAATACGACATTACATCAGCATCAAGCGTTCAACCATTGCCAAAGCGTCTTATGCCTCGGGCCATCTGTGTCACGCGCACTTATGGCGACTAATGTGACACACGTTGCGCTTGCCTGTCTGGCAATCGCGCTGATAAATCTTGGCTATGAACCACACGGGCAGCCTCTCATGTTAAGGAGAGTCACCCGCGAAACCCTTCGGCCAGAAAATAGACTTCACGGGAACGCGCCCGGGAGGCGTCTGGCTTACGGGTTACTACCTTGTTAAAGCTGCCGCGCAATTCTTTCAAATAGGCGTCAAACCCTTCCCCCTGGAATACTTTAGCTAAAAACCGGCCACCAGGTGACAACGTTTCGCGGGCAAGTTCTAACGCTAGCTCCACTAAATACATCGCCTGGGGCTGATCAATCGCCGCCATACCACTCATATTGGGGGCCATATCCGACATCACAAGGTCTACACGGCGATTATCCAGGCATTTTAGTATCGCCTCCAGCACCGCCTCTTCAGTGAAATCACCTTGGATAAAATCCACCCCGGCCAGTGCATCCATCTCCAGAATATCAGAGGCAATCACCACACCTTCAGGCCCTACCCTTTCCGCTGCAATTTGACTCCACCCGCCGGGGGCGGCGCCCAGATCAATCACCGTCATACCGGGACGCAGCAGTTTATCTTTTTCATCCAACTCAATCAGCTTATAGCTGGCACGGGAACGGTAGCCATCTTGCCAGCTCTGCTTCACGTACTGGTCGTCAAAATGCTCCTTCTTCCAGTTATTGCTGGTCTTGCTAACGGAATGTTTTCGGTTCGGGGGCTTTTGCTGCATGTGGGAATCTAACACTGGAATAAGAGATGGGCGCATTCACGCGATCACTTTCACTCGGTGACGTTTCACCGTAAGATGGAGCGTTAAGCGCTAACCGGGATACCGCAAGATACCATGAGCTTGTCACAGGCACAAAAGAAAGCATTTCGTAGCATTGGCCACCATCTTAACCCAGTGGTCACCGTTTCTGAGAACGGCGTCTCCGAAAATTTGCTCGCAGAACTCAACCGCGCACTCACTGATCACGAACTGATCAAAGTGAAACTTGCCCTTCCTGAGAGGGATGATCGTGCTGCCATGATAGCCGAACTGATCGCCAACAGCCGTGCCGACTTGGTGCAAACCATTGGCAAAATGGCGCTGCTCTATCGCAGAAATCCGCAGGTGAACCCGAAGCTTTCTAACGTTACCCGCTTTGAGAACCACCACGGCCGCCATTAAGCGTTAAATTCAACGCGTGCAATAGAGTGTCGCCGTACGAAAGCGCCCCTTCAACCGACTCCAGAGTCAATCGAAGGGGCGTTTTTTGTCATACGTGTTCGACGCTACCTACTTCGTACTCCACGTCACCGCCAGGTGTTTTGACCACCACGACATCACCCTCTTCTTTGCCGATCAGGGCACGGGCAATCGGTGAAGTAACCGAGATACGGCCAGACTTAATGTCCGCCTCATCTTCGCCGACGATACGGTAAGTGACTTCCGCATCAGTATCCAGATTCATTAGCGATACGGTAACGCCGAAAATCACTTTGCCGGTTTTGGGCAGCTTGGTGACATCAATCACTTGAGCGACGGAGAGCTTACTTTCGATCTCCTGAATCCGCCCTTCGATAAACCCTTGCTGCTCGCGAGCGGCGTGATACTCGGCGTTCTCTTTAAGATCACCGTGTTCACGTGCTTCGGCGATGGCCGCGATCACCTGCGGACGAGCTTCGCTTTTAAGGTGGTCGAGCTCTTCACGAAGGCTTCTTTCTCCCGCAACTGTCATCGGGACCTTGTTCATTGACTTGCTCCTGCATGCAGATCCTGAAGGCGCCGCACCGTAATCTCCCTACCGTACTCAAGCGCCATGCAAACAGCATTAGCGCCCGCCAAGGTGGTCGCATAGGGCACCTTGCGCGAGAGAGCAGTACGGCGAATGACCGAAGAGTCGTTAATAGCCTGACGACCTTCAGTAGTGTTCACAATGTAGGCGATTTCGTCGTTCTTAAGCAGATCGACAATATGGGGACGGCCTTCGTAGACTTTATTGACGTGTTCCACGGCAAGCCCGGCAGCTTCCAAAGCAGCCGCTGTTCCCCGTGTAGCACATAGCGTAAAGCCTAATGCTAACAGAGAACGCCCCACTTCGATAATCCCCGCCTTGTCCGGTTCGCGCACGGAAAGGAATGCCTTACGCTCACCGGTAAGCCCAGGAATGGCCTCACCTGCCCCCAGTTGCGCCTTGAAGAAGGCTTCTGCAAAGGTGTCGCCAGAGCCCATCACTTCACCGGTGGACTTCATTTCCGGCGAGAGAATCGGGTCGACACCGGGGAATTTATTGAACGGGAAGACCGCCTCTTTAACACTATAGAAGTGCGGTACGATTTCCTGCTCAAAGCCCTGCTCAGCCAGGGTTTTACCGGCCATGCAGCGCGCTGCGATCTGCGCCAGCGAGGTGCCAATGCACTTGGACACAAAGGGCACCGTACGCGAAGCGCGGGGATTCACCTCGATCACATAGATCTCGCCATCCTGCCAGGCCAACTGCACGTTCATTAAGCCTTTAACGCCCAGCTCAACCGCCATCTGCTTCACCTGATGGCGCATCTCGTCCTGCACATCCGCAGGCAGCGAGTAAGGCGGCAGCGCGCAGGCAGAGTCGCCGGAGTGAACGCCCGCTTGCTCTACGTGCTGCATGATGCCGCCGATCACCACCTGCTGGCCATCCGACACCGCATCGATATCGATCTCGATTGCAGCACTCAGGAAGTGATCCAACAGTACCGGGGAGTCGTTTGAGACCTTCACCGCGTGGGTCATGTAATTTTCAAGCTCGGAGGCATCGTAGACGATCTCCATGGCCCGACCACCCAGCACGTAGCTCGGGCGCACCACCAACGGGTAGCCAATCGCTTCGGCTTTATCGAAGGCTTCCGCAAAGCTGCGCGCCGTGGCATTGGGCGGCTGCTTCAGGCCCAGCTTGTCGATCATCACCTGGAAGCGTTCACGGTCTTCTGCGCGGTCGATAGCATCCGGCGTGGTACCAATGATCGGCACACCGGCAGCTTCTAGCTCACGGGCCAGTTTCAGCGGCGTCTGACCACCGAACTGAACGATCACACCCACCGGCTTCTCTTTGTCGGCGATTTCCAGCACGTCTTCCAGCGTTACCGGCTCGAAGTAGAGACGATCAGAGGTGTCGTAATCGGTCGAGACGGTTTCCGGGTTGCAGTTGACCATGATGGTTTCATAGCCGTCATCGCGCATGGCGAAGGCGGCGTGAACGCAGCAGTAATCGAACTCGATACCCTGGCCAATACGGTTAGGGCCACCGCCCAGCACCATGATCTTCTGACGGTCAGAAACATCCGCCTCGCACTCCTCTTCGTATGTGGAGTACATATAGGCAGTATCAGAGGCAAACTCCGCGGCACAGGTATCGACACGCTTATAAACCGGGCGAATGCCGGCGGCCTGGCGGGTTTGACGGAACTCTTTTTCGCTGACATTCAGCAATTTGGCCAGGCGTGCATCGCCGAAACCTTTGCGCTTGAGCTGATAGAGCTCACGGGCAGAGAAGTCAGCCAGCGTACGTTTGGCGACGGCGTTTTCAGTCAGCACCAAATCTTCCAACTGCACCAGGAACCAAGGGTCGATATTGGTCAGGGCAAAGACGTCATCGACGCTCATGCCGGAACGCATGGCGTCTGCCACGTAGAAAATACGCTCTGCGCCGGCGGCCTGCAGCTCGCCCTGGATAATTGCCATGTTGTCCGGCGTGAAATCGGTAATGATCGGATCAAGACCATCGTTACCAGTTTCCAGGCCACGCAGGGCTTTCTGCAGCGACTCCTGGAAGGTGCGACCAATCGCCATCACCTCACCCACTGACTTCATCTGGGTGGTCAGGCGGTCGTTGGCCTGGGGGAATTTCTCGAAGGTGAAGCGCGGAATTTTGGTGACCACGTAATCGATAGACGGCTCGAACGATGCCGGCGTTTGACCACCGGTAATATCGTTCTGCAGCTCGTCCAGGGTATAGCCAATCGCCAATTTCGCGGCGATTTTAGCAATCGGGAAACCGGTCGCCTTTGAGGCCAGCGCTGAAGAGCGTGACACCCGCGGGTTCATCTCGATAACTACCAAACGGCCGGTTTTGGGATCCATACCAAACTGGACGTTAGAGCCACCGGTCTCTACGCCAATCTCGCGCAGTACCGCGAGGCTGGCGTCACGCATGATCTGATACTCTTTATCGGTCAGCGTTTGCGCCGGCGCCACGGTGATGGAGTCGCCGGTGTGCACGCCCATGGGGTCGAAGTTCTCAATCGCGCAGACGATGATGCAGTTGTCGTTTTTATCACGCACAACTTCCATCTCGTACTCTTTCCACCCCAGCAGCGACTCATCGATGAGTAGCTCGTGGTTGTTGGAGAGCTCGAAACCGCGGGTACAGATTTCTTCGAACTCTTCCTTGTTGTACGCCACGCCGCCGCCAGAGCCGCCCATGGTGTAGGAAGGACGAATAATGGTCGGAAAACCCAGTTCAGCCTGAATCTCCCAGGCTTCATCCATGGTGTGGGCGACTTTCGCTTTCGGGCACTCCAAGCCAATGCGCTTCATGGCCTGATCGAACAGATCGCGGTCTTCGGCCATGTTAATCGCATCGGCGTTGGCACCGATCATCTCCACGCCGAACTTCTCCAGCACGCCATGCTTTTCAAGCTCGAGGGCGCAATTCAGCGCCGTCTGACCACCCATGGTCGGCAGAATGGCATCAGGGCGCTCGGCTTCGATGATCTTCTCCACCGCCTGCCAGGTAATTGGCTCGATGTAGGTGGCATCGGCCATGGCCGGGTCAGTCATGATGGTGGCGGGGTTGGAGTTAACCAAAATAACCCGGTAACCCTCCTCGCGCAGCGCTTTACACGCCTGGGCGCCGGAGTAGTCGAATTCGCAGGCCTGGCCGATCACAATCGGGCCAGCGCCAATGATCAAGATACTGTTGATGTCGGTACGCTTAGGCATAACGGTTCCCGCAAAAAATGGTGACGATGAGCGACAAAAGACGGCAATACGGTGATGCTAGGGACGCGTTAACGGCGTGCCTGCATCATAGCCACGAAGCGATCAAACAGCGGCGCCACATCACGCGGACCGGGGCTCGCTTCCGGGTGGCCTTGAAAGCTGAACGCCGGTCGGTCGGTAAGCTCGATTCCCTGCAAGGTGCCGTCGAACAGCGAACGGTGCGTGGCGCGCACGTTAGCGGGTAGGGTCGCTTCATCCGCCGCAAAGCCGTGGTTCTGGCTGGTGATCATCACAGTGCCACTATCCAGATCCTGCACCGGGTGGTTGGCACCGTGGTGGCCGTGGCTCATTTTGACCGTCTTCGCCCCGGCGGCGAGCGCCAGCAGTTGGTGGCCCAGGCAGATACCAAACACCGGAATATTGGTTTCCAGCACGTCCTGAATTGCCTTGATGGCGTAATCGCAGGGCTCCGGGTCACCAGGGCCGTTGGCTAAAAACACGCCATCCGGATTCATCGCCAGCACCTCAGCAGCAGGCGTTTGCGCGGGCACGACTGTCAAGCGGCAGCCGCGAGCGGCCAGCATGCGCAGGATGTTGAATTTCACACCGTAGTCGTACGCCACCACATGGTAGGGGCGCTCGCTTTTGGAAGCATCAGCGTAGCCTTCACCCAACGTCCACTCACCTTCCGACCACTCGTAGGCTTGTTTACACGACACCTCTTTGGCCAGATCCATCCCCTTCAGGCCAGGGAAAGCCTTGGCGGCTTCCAGCGCCCGTGTGACCGCATCATCGCCCTCAGCATCTACCCCGGCCAGAATCGCCCCGTTCTGCGCACCTTTATCACGCAAAATGCGCGTTAGGCGGCGGGTATCGATATCGGCAATACCCAGCACGTTCTGGCTTTTCAGGTAGTCCGACAGCGACTGCTCAGAGCGGAAGCTGCTGGCCATTAGCGGTAAATCGCGAATCACCAAACCTGCTGCGGCAATAGAAGCTGACTCAATGTCTTCAGCGTTAATGCCAGTATTGCCGATATGGGGATAGGTGAGGGTAACGATTTGGCGGGTGTAGGAAGGGTCGGTGAGGATTTCTTGATAGCCGGTCATGGCCGTATTGAACACCACCTCACCGCTTGTTAATCCGTCCGCGCCAATGGCAATGCCGTGGAACACGCTGCCATCTTCCAGGGCCAATATTGCGGGTTTGCTCAATGCGGGGTTATTCAAAACAAGATCCTCCCATGCTGGTGGGAGCCTGTGGGGCGCAGGCTCAGCAATTTCTTGATTATCCGCGACGTAACACTATCGCTAATAAAAACTATCACTAGTAAAACTGGGGTCGTAAAAAAGCGGGACGAAGCCGATAAAAAGAATCGGTTTCATCCCGCTTGTTGTTCGATGCCTTTCTGATTTGCTTAGCCTCTAGCGTTACGCTTAACAGCAGCACCGCTTTATAGCAGCAAACCCTGAGGAGGCAGGCTTTGGGTTGACCAACGCAACAAGCGCGCCGTTTAAGATTTCCAGGCCACCCGGCCAAAATTTTTGAAATGTTACAGGAATTCTTGGTCGAAGACTACCCCTTGATGACAGGACTGTTCTAGCGCCCTGCTCAAGCAGTGACAGGCAATCCCTTACTCTAGCCCCAATACATCCTGCATGTCGTAACGGCCGCTCTCTTTACCAGCGACCCAGCGCGCCGCGCGAACCGCACCTTTGGCAAAGGTCATCCGGCTGGAGGCCTTGTGAGTGATTTCGATGCGCTCACCTTCGGTAGCAAACATTACCGTGTGTTCACCCACGATATCGCCCGCACGCACGGTGGCAAAGCCGATCTCTTTGTCGGTGCGTGGGCCGCACTGCCCGACTCGCTCAAACACGCCGTGCTCTTTAAGGTTACGCCCCAGGCTGTCGGCAATTACTTCGCCCATTTTGATCGCGGTGCCGGAAGGCGCATCAACCTTATGGCGGTGGTGAGACTCGATCACTTCAATATCGTAGCCTTCATCGCCCAGCGCTTTGGCAGCGGTTTCGAGCAGTTTCAGGGTCAAATTAACCCCGACGCTCATATTGGGCGCGAACACCATGGCTACCTTGTCGCGGTAGCTATCGAGCTGAGCCAACTCATCATCGCTCATGCCAGTAGTACCAATCACGATACGTTTGCCGTGCTCTGCGCAGAACGCCAGATTACCAAGCGTGACCTGAGGGGCCGTGAAGTCGATCAACACATCAAAATCATCGGCAATCGACGTGAGCGAATCGACCGCGACAACGCCGCGCTTCCCGACACCTGCAAGCTCGCCAATATCAGCGCCCGCCAAGGAGCTGCCTGGCTCCACGATCCCGCCAGCTAGCGTCGCCTCAGCATCTTGCTCTACAGCATTTACCAACGTACGGCCCATGCGGCCAGCCACGCCTACAATGGCAATTCGGGTCATGCGAACTCCTGAGCTCTAGGTTTCAGTGCGTAAGACTTATGTTTCAAAATCAGCGCGATTATAGCAGACCCATCGATGCCTTCGACGCTCTCCGTTTATAGCTGACCAGTCGTTATCTAGTTCTCCCACACAATCGCCAACTCTTCATCACCGGCCATACGCATCAGGTGGCGCTCGACGACCCCCTCCAACTCATCCAGATGCTCCTCTTCCAGGGTTTCGAGGGCCACCACCAATTTATCGGCCTCAGCAACCATTAAGCAGGTGCCAGTGGCAAACGTAATGGTGGCCTGCTGATCGCTTTGCTCGACCTCCAGCTTATGCGCCCAGTGTTTACAGAGCCGATTAATTAAACGCTCGGCGGAAGGCGTGGCAACTTCGACACGAGATAAAGGCATAGCGGCCTCTCCAAAAATGTAAGTACTTACAAACCAAGTAATCCTTCAACAATGAGCCGTTAGAGCCAAATATGTGAAGCCATCACCGTAGGATAAATGCTCAGTATAAAGCGTAGCATGTTGACCATTAAGCGCGGCACCCTAATAATGCCGCCCAAACGCTAATCAGTTACAATAGCAATTGCATCTCTGTGCTATCACCGTTAATGCGCATCAGCGATGCCGCCCTGTTAACCAATATCGACCAACGAGTTAAAAAATGCTCAATTCTCCGCGCTTAAAAATCCTGCTTGGTACGCTTATCACGTTTGCTTGCGGCGCCACTGCTATGGCTGACGCTATCACCGTCACCGATGTCGCTGGCCGCGAAATCACTCTGGATGGCCCTGCCGAGCGGGTTATTTTAGGCGAAGGGCGGCAAATTTATCTGCTCGGTTTACTCGAACCTGAAGCTCCTTTTGCCCACGTGGTCGGTTGGCGCGAAGACTTTTCTCAAGCGGATCCCGACAACTATGCCCGTTACGCCGAACGCTTCCCAGAGATTGAAGCGATCCCCACCTTTGGCGGCTTTAAAGACGGCACTTTTGACGTAGAGCAGGCCGCCTCGCTTAATCCTGACGTAGTGCTGATGAACATCGAGGCCAAAGCCGCCACAGAAGACGCCGCCTACGACGACAAGCTGGCACAACTCGGCATTCCCATCGTCTATGTGGATTTTCGCGAAGACCCGATTGAACACACCATTCCCTCCATGCGCATCATCGGCCAGATCATGGACGATGAAGAAGCGGCGGAAGAGTTCATCGAGTTTGCCGAGACACAGTTGGCACGGGTAACCGATGTCATCGCCGAAGCGAACCCAGAGCGCCCCAGCGTGTTTATTGACCGGGCCGGTGGCTACTCCGACGAGTGCTGCATGAGCTTTGGCCCTGCCAACTTTGGCGACTATGTCACCCTGGCTGGCGGTAGCAATATTGCCGAGGGCATCATTCCTAACAGTTTCGGCAACCTGAACCCTGAACAGATTATTGCTGCCAACCCTGATCATGTGGTTGTCACCGGCGGCAACTGGGATGCCTATGTGCCGGGTGGCAACTGGGTCGGCGTAGGCCCTGGGTCTGATATGCAAAGCGCTCGCGCTAAGCTTGAAGCACTGACCGAGCGCACCGCGATGACCGGCATCAAGGCGGTGGAATCCGGTAACTTCCACGCCATTTGGCACCAGTTTTACAATAGCCCCTACTACTTTGTGGCCGTGCAGCAGTTAGCCAAATGGCTACACCCAGAGCTGTTTGAAGACCTGGATCCCAACGCCACGATGGAAGAGCTACACGAGCGTTTCTTGCCCATCGATTATGAACCCGGCTATTGGATCTCGCTCCATGACGACTGAAACGAAGTTCACTGAAGCCAGTCTTTCAGAGACCAGGCACCCAGAAACTGCGTTAGCAGAGCATGTTTCACAGGGTCGCGCCTTCTACCATAGCCAGGTTTTCCGCCGCCAGATGATACTGGTGGCACTGGTTTTAGCGCTGTTTTTTAGCCTCTGTGTTGACCTGGCGCTGGGGCCTGCCCGCTATAGCCTGGGTGAAGTCATCGCAGCGCTGTTTACGCCAGACAGCGTTAGCCAGCAGGCGCGAGTCATTCTGTGGGAAATTCGTATGCCAGTGGCGCTGATGGCGCTAGTAGTGGGCGCCAGCTTGTCGGTGGCCGGGGCACAGATGCAAACCATTCTGAGCAACCCGCTAGCCAGCCCATTCACCCTGGGGATCTCCGCCGGGGCCAGTTTTGGCGCCGCGTTGGGGCTTGCTTTTGGTGTCGCCATTGTTCCCGCAGCCATTGAGTTTGTGGTGCCCATCAATGCCTTCGTGATGGCCATGTTCACCGCGTTCTTAATTCATGCTTTAAGCCTTAAGCGCGGCGTGACGGTAGAGACGATTGTGCTGCTCGGCATCGCCATGGTGTTTATCTTCAACTCGCTGATGGCGCTGATTCAGTTCTTTGCAAGCCAGGAAGCGGTCTCCGCGGTGGTGTTTTGGACGATGGGCAGCTTAACCAAAGCCACCTGGCCCAAGTTCTGGATCGCCCTTAGCATTCTTGCCTTATCCATGCCGCTGCTTGCCCGGCATGGTTGGGCGCTGACGGCCATGCGCCTGGGCGACGCCAAAGCCGAGAGCATGGGCGTCAATCCCCGCGCGCTGCGTTTGGAAGTGCTGGTGCTGGTGTCACTACTTGCCGCCATCGCGGTGGCGTTCGTGGGCACCATTGGGTTTATTGGCTTGGTGGGGCCGCATATCGCGCGCATTTTACTGGGCGAGGATCAGCGTTTCTTCCTACCAGGCTCGGCCCTGTGCGGCGCACTGATCCTCTCCGTTGGCTCGGTCATCTCCAAGATTATTATTCCTGGCACCATTATTCCCATTGGCATTATCACCTCGCTGGTGGGCATTCCCTTCTTTCTATTTCTGGTGCTTAACCACAAGAAGGCCTCATGGTAACCCTACAACTGAACCGTGTATCCGCTCGCTACGGGCGTCGCCCTATTCTGGAAGAGATCACCACGCCTTGCTTTCAAGGTGGGCAAGTCGTGGCCTTGCTGGGGCCCAATGCGGCGGGTAAATCGACACTTTTTCGCCGCGTGTTAGGATTATTGAAAGGCGAAGGCGAAGTGATCATCAGCGGCACCAGCGCCGAGCGCCCCGTGGGCTATATGCCCCAGGACACCGGTGCCAAGGCCGTGCTGACGGTCTATGAATCAGTGCTTTTGGCACGTATGCAGGGGCGCGGATTAAAAGTGCAGCCTGAGGATTTAGCGCAGGTTGATCGCGCGCTGGAGGAACTCAGCATTACGGCTCTTGGCGAACGCGATATCGGCGACCTTAGCGGCGGCCAGCGCCAGTTGGTCAGCGCTGCCCAGGCCCTGGTGCAAGAGCCCGAGATTCTGATGCTGGACGAGCCCACCTCGGCACTCGACCTTAACCGTCAGATCAGCCTGTTGACGGTGCTGCGCCGGTTAGCCGACGAGCGCCAAATGCTGATTCTGGTAGCACTCCATGACCTAGGGCATGCGCTACGCTTCGCCGATGCCGCCATGATGCTCGAAAATGGTCGCTTGATTGCCTGCGGCCCCACTGCCGAAGTGATTACCCCTGCGCTGCTACGTCAGGTTTATCGGGTATCTACGCGTATCGAGTCCTGCTCGAAAGGTCAGCCGCAGCTTATCGTCGAAGCCGCTATCTAGCCCTTTTCCTAAGCCGCCGCCCTTCCATCGCCGCTAGCGCTACCCCACTTAACATCAGCGGTAGCGCTAGCAGGAAGCCGCTGGAGACCGGTATTCCAAACAGCACCCAATCGGCGAGGACGGGCCACACCAGGGCAATATATTCAAAAGGTGCCAAACGCGACGCCTCGGCGTAGCGTAGAGCTAATGTCATCGCGATATGCGCAGCACCGCCAAACAGGCCCGAGAGCACCAACAGCGAAAACTCTACCTGATTGAGTGCCGCCCAGCCCAGTGGGAGCGTTGCCAGCCCGGCTAGCGCGGCCACTAAAATAAAGTAGAAGGCAATTGAAGCCGCTGTCTCGGTGCGTGAAATACGCCTGACGGTTAATAAAGCACCTGCCGTTAGCAGCGCACCCAACGCCCCTAGCGCATACCCGACCACTTGGCCGTTACTGGAACTGGCATTGAGCCCAGGCAAAATCAGCACGGCCACCCCGGCAAGCGCCAGCACCACACCACCCGCGCGATTAAGCGAGCAGCGCTCCCCCAGCAGCAGAACACCACCAATCGCCATAAAGACCGGGGTAAGCTGAGCGAGCAATGTTGCCTCGGCCACTGGCAACAGCGCCACCGCAGCAAAGGAGGCAAACATTGCCGCCGCCCCCAACCCAGAGCGCAGCGCATGACCCAGCGGGCGGCGCGTAGCCAACCCACGTGGAAACTCCCGCCGCAGCAAAAGGAAAACGACGATAGGCAGCAGCGCAAACAGCGAGCGGTAAAATACCGACTGCCCCACAGGCACTTCGTCACTGACTGCCTTAATACACACCAGCATCCCGGTAAACAGGGCACCTGACAGTATCCGCAGCAAAATACCCATGGTGGGCCTTTCTTCAAGGTGATCCATTGCGTGCAGTATTTCCTAAACAGCAAAAACCCCCGGTGAACCGAGGGTTTTTGGACTAAACACCTAACTGCTTACTATTATCTCAGACTTACGGCTTCATATCTTCAAAGAAGCTTTTCACGCTATCAAAGAAGCCGGTTTTCTTCGGCGAGTGGTTGTGGCTATTGCTGTCGTCGAAGCTTTGTTGCAGCTTGCGCAACAGGTCGCGCTGCTCGTCGTTAAGCTTCACCGGTGTTTCCACTACCACTTTGCACAGCAGGTCGCCGGGCATCCCACCGCGCACGGGCTTCACGCCTTTACCGCGCAGGCGGAACAACTTGCCTGTTTGGGTTTCCGGCGGAATCTTCAGCTTCACGCGGCCATCTAGCGTCGGCACTTCAAGCTCGCCACCTAGCGCTGCATCAACAAAGTTGATCGGCACATCGCACTGCAGGTGCTTGCCGTCACGCTGGAAGATGTGGTGCGGCTTGATCGCCACCTGCACATACAGATCCCCAGGCGGGCCACCGTTCACGCCGCTTTCGCCTTCGCCATTCAAGCGAATACGGTCGCCGGTATCCACACCGGGCGGAATCTTAACGGACAGCGTGCGTGTCTCACGTACACGGCCTTCGCCATTACACTTATGGCACGGCACTTTAATGTGCTGGCCAGAGCCATGACAGGTCGGGCAAGTCTGCTGCACAGCAAAGAAGCCTTGCTGCATACGTACTTGACCGTGACCGTGGCAGGTAGGGCACGTCTCTTTAGAAGAGCCGGGCTCAGCGCCGCCGCCATCACAACGATCACACTCGATATGCCGCGGCACACGGATATCCACCGTGGTGCCTGAAACGGCGTTTTCCAGATCCAGCTCTAGGTTATAACGCAGGTCGGAACCGCGTGCCGGGGCATTGGGGCCACGGCGGCGACCGCCACCTCCGCCAAAAATATCGCCAAACACATCGCCGAAAATGTCGCTGAAATCACCAGCGCCAGCACCGCCGAAACCGCCGCCACCTTGGCCATCAACGCCCGCATGGCCGAACTGGTCATAAGCAGCGCGTTTTTCGCCGTCGCTAAGCACTTCATACGCTTCGGACACTTCGCGGAATTTTTCCGCGGAGGTGGTATCGTCCGGGTTTCGATCAGGGTGGAATTTTTGCGCCAGACGGCGATAGGCCTTCTTGATCTCTTTCTGATCGGCCCCTTTTTCGACACCCAGGACTTCGTAATAATCGCGTTTGGACATAGGCCCTACGCCTCCTGGTTAGCTACGCACTCAACTGCACATTTAGCTATGTATTCAACTGTATATTTAACTACGTGATACTTAACTACGTGCGTCTTGGCCGCGGAAACAGCAACGCGGGAGTAAGCTCCCGCGTCACCGCTTTCCTTGGCAGAAAGAGGATGTTACTGCTTTTTCTGATCGTCGTTGACTTCTTCGTACTCGGCGTCAACTACGTCTTCTTCCGGCTTGGTGCCCGCGTTTTCGGCACCTTCACCGCCCTCTTGCTGCGCCGCTTCGGCCTGCTCGGCGTACATCTTCTGGGCTAGCTGGCCAGAGGCTTCGGTCAGTGCATCCAGTTTCTTCTGAATGTTATCGACGTCGTCACCTTTAACCGCTTCTTCCAGCTCGCTGATGGCCGTTTCAATCGCCTGCTTCTCGTCGTCAGTCGCTTTGTCGCCAGCTTCTTCCAACGTTTTGCGCGTAGCGTGAATCATACCGTCAGCTTGGTTACGCAGCTGCACCAGCTCTTCGAACTTTTTGTCCTCTTCGGCGTGAGCTTCGGCATCACGTACCATTTGCTCGACTTCTTCCTCGGACAGACCGCTAGACGCCTTGATGACAATCGACTGCTCTTTGCCAGTGGCCTTGTCTTTTGCCGATACGTTCAGAATACCGTTGGCATCCAAGTCGAAGGCGACTTCGATCTGCGGCACACCGCGCGGTGCAGGCGGAATGTCAGCAAGATCAAAACGACCCAGCGACTTATTCTGCGACACTTGCTTGCGCTCACCCTGCACTGCGTGAATGGTCACCGCCGTTTGGTTGTCATCCGCCGTTGAGAAGGTTTGTGTCTTCTTGGTCGGGATGGTGGTGTTCTTTTCGATCAGCGGCGTCATCACGCCACCCAGGGTTTCGATACCCAGGGTAAGCGGGGTAACGTCGAGCAGCAGAACGTCTTTAACGTCGCCACCCAGTACGCCGCCCTGAATCGCGGCACCAACGGCAACCGCTTCGTCCGGGTTAACGTCTTTACGTGCTTCTTTGCCGAAGAAGTCAGCGGCTTTCTTCTGCACCATCGGCATACGTGTCTGGCCACCGACCAGGATCACTTCGTCGATTTCAGAGGCAGATAGGCCTGCATCTTTCAGGGCCATTTTGCACGGCTCGAGCGAGCGCTGAACCAGCTCTTCGACCAGTGACTCCAGCTTGGCACGAGTCACCTTAACGTTAAGGTGTTTCGGGCCAGTGTTGTCGGCGGTGATGTAAGGCAGGTTCACATCGGTCTGCTGAGCGCTAGACAGCTCAATTTTGGCTTTTTCGGCAGCTTCTTTCAGACGCTGCATGGCCAGGTTGTCGCCAGACAGATCAATGCCGCTGTCAGACTTGAACTGGTCTACCAGGTAGTTGATCAGCGCCAAGTCAAAGTCTTCGCCGCCCAAGAAGGTATCACCGTTGGTGGCCAACACTTCAAACTGGGTTTCGCCGTCGACATCGGCAATTTCGATGATCGAGATATCGAAGGTGCCGCCACCCAGGTCGTAGACCGCGATGGTTTTGTCGCCGCGGGATTTGTCCATACCGTAGGCCAGTGCGGCAGCGGTCGGCTCGTTAATAATGCGCTTAACGTCCAGACCGGCAATGCGGCCGGCGTCTTTGGTCGCCTGACGCTGGCTGTCGTTGAAGTAGGCCGGTACGGTAATGACCGCTTCGGTGACTGCTTCGCCCAGGTAGTCTTCGGCAGTCTTCTTCATTTTCTTCAGCACTTCCGCGCTTACCTGCGGCGGTGCCATTTTTTTGCCTTTTACTTCAACCCAGGCATCACCGTTATCAGCTTCGCTGATTTTGTACGGCACCATCTTGATGTCTTTCTGGACAACGTCGTCTTTAAAGCGACGGCCAATTAGACGCTTGATGGCGTACAGGGTGTTTTCTGGGTTAGTAACGGCCTGACGTTTAGCCGCCTGACCTACCAGCGTTTCACCATCATCGGTGTAGGCGATGATAGAAGGCGTCGTACGACCGCCTTCGGCGTTTTCGATAACTTTAGCGCTGTCACCATCGAGCACGGCCACACAAGAGTTAGTGGTGCCCAGGTCGATACCAATTATACGTCCCATAGCAATACCTCGAATTCGGTTGTTACAAAACTGAAAATTTAGTTTTTAAAGCTTGTCTGCGGGTTTCCCCGCGGGGTTGCCCTTTATTTGGGGGCCGCCGCTGACATTTCAAGGGCTTTTTTTCACACACTTTTTTCAAACTCTGTGCCGCCAGTGGCTTAATCGGCTTTTTTACTCACTACAACCATCGCTGGGCGCACCAAGCGTCCATTGAGTAAATAGCCTTTCTGCATAACGTCCATCACGGTGTTCGGTTCGAGATCCGGGTTAGGCACCATGGTCATGGCTTCGTGCACTTGCGGGTCGAAGGGTTCACCATGGGGTTCAATGCTTTCAACGCCGAACTTGTTGAGTACATCCAGCTGCATTTTCAAGGTCATGGAAACACCTTCACGATGAACTTCCGATGCACCCTCTTCCATGGTCTCAAGCGCTTTTTCCAGGCTATCCACCACTGGCAGCAGCTCTTTAACGAACTTCTCCAGGGCAAACTTGCGGGCTTTTTCCGCTTCCTGCTCCGCACGGCGGCGCACGTTTTGCGCTTCAGCGGCGGCGCGCAGGGCCTGATCCTTGGCTTCGGCCAAGCTCTGCTCTAACTCACCTACTTGGGCTGCCAGCATTTCCGCTTCCGGGTTGTCGACGCTGTCTTCTAGCGCCTCTTCGTCATTGATCAATCCTTCCAGTTCGCCCTCCATCAAGCGCTCTTCAGCAACCTTCTCAGCTGCTTGCTCGGCGCCATCGGCGTCTTGCTCGTGGCGGGCCAGCTCATCGTCCATTGGTGTTTGCGGTTCTTTCGCCATGTTGTGCTCCTAAAAAGTAGAGCGCGGCCACGCGGGCGGCGCGCAAAGAAGTAAGCTTTAAGTCACTAGCTTTGACTGATCATGCACGCTATATGGGGGCCATAAATTCCATCTCAAGAGGTGCATTGAAGTGAGTTATTAACTACTGTATAAATCAACAACTATTGGATAAGTATCCAGCTTCTATGCTGTACCGCCTCAGGAGGCGCCATGCTTACTCAGCTAGCTATTCAAGATTTCGCCATTGTCGATCACTTAGAACTCGACTTGACCGGCGGTATGACCGCGATTACCGGGGAAACCGGCGCGGGCAAATCGATCCTGTTAGGCGCCCTTGGGCTCTGCCTGGGCGAGCGTGCCGACGCCGGAAGCGTGCGTCACGGCCGCGAGCGTACGGACCTCTCCGCACGCTTCGACATTCAGCACCTGCCTGCCGCCGTCGAGTGGCTAACGGCGCGGGAGCTTCCCGCCGAGGAGTGCTTGCTGCGCCGTGTGGTCACCGCCAACGGCCGTTCCAAAGCCTGGATTAACGGCCAACCCGCGACTATCTCGGATCTAAAATCCCTCGGCGAGCAGCTGATTCAGATTCATGGACAGCATGCCCACCATGCGCTGATGCGCGAAGAGACCCATCTTGCCCTGCTGGACGATTACGCAGGCCTAAACGATGCCACCACTCAATTAGCTGAAACGTTCCGCGAGTGGCGCAGTGCGCGTCGGCAGTTGAAGAAGCTAAGCGAAGAAGGCAGTGAAGTTGAGGCCAAACGGCAGCTGTTGCGTTACCAAGTAGAAGAGCTGGATCAGCTCGGTTTAGCGGAAGGTGAATTAGCCACGCTAGAGGAAGAGCAGCACACCCTGGCTCACGCGGAAGAGACCCTGCGCGAAACCCAGTTTGCCGCCGACTGCTGCGCCAGTGACGAGGGCGGCGCTCTCTCTTTGCTCAACCAAGCGTTCACCCACTTAAGCGCCCTGCCAGGTAGCGACAAAGGCACCCTGGCGAACACGCTTGCCATGCTGAGCGATGCGCGCATTCAAGTGGAAGAGGCCTCCAGCGAACTCAATCGCCTCGCCAGCACCACCGAATTAGACCCTGAGCGGCTCGCCTGGGTTGAAGAGCGTATGACCGACGTCCATCGGATTGCCCGCAAGCACCACGTTGCTCCTGATGAGCTATGCGCCCTGCATGCTGACCTACAGCGGGAAGTCGCGCAGTTAGAAGAGGGTGGCAATGACCTGGAGGCACTCAGTGCGCGGGTCGTCGAGCTACGCGAAGACTATCGCCAAGAGGCGAAAAAACTCAGCGAGAGCCGTCAAAAAGCCGCACTTCGCTTGGGTAAAGAGGTGCAGCAGCAACTGGGCTTTTTGGCCATGGGCAAAGCCCGTTTTGAAGTGGAGGTCACCGCTAAAGACGCGCCCTCCCCTGAAGGTCTCGATCGCGTGCAGTTTTTGATTAGCGCCAACCCCGGCCAACCCGCTCGCCCATTGACCAAAGTCGCCTCCGGCGGTGAGTTGTCGCGGATTAGCCTGGCGATTCAAGTGGTCGCGGCGACGCACTCAACGGTGCCCAGCCTGGTGTTTGACGAAGTGGATGTGGGTATCTCGGGGGCCACCGCAGAGATCGTTGGCCAACTGCTGCGCAAACTGGGCGAAAACGGCCAGGTCATGACCGTGACCCACCTACCCCAGGTGGCAGCACAGGCGCACCAGCACCTGCATATCGAGAAACAGGCGAAGCGCGATACAACGCTGACCCAGATGGCGCTACTCGACGAACAGGGCCGCATCAGCGAACTGGCGCGCATGCTGGGCGGCGTCACGCTTTCTGACCAAACCCTCGCCCACGCTCGGGAGATGCTGCACGCCAGCCAACGCCCGCCGCACTGATTGAGCGGGCGCCCTGCGCCGTTTCTGTGCATTTCTATAGCGCACAGCTATACAGCACATCTGCACACAGCAAAACAAACGCCCCTGATCCACTTGGCGAATTCAGTTAACCAGGAATTCGGCCAAATGGCTCAGGGGCGCTTATATTTCGAACCGCGATTAACGGTCTGCGACTAACAGCGACCTACGAACACTATTTCTTGTTCGTCGGCCCGCTGTCCTGGCGCGTCACGTCGGAACCGCGCGGACGTACATAGAGCACCAGAGCATGATCCACTAGTTCGTAGCCGTGCTCTTCAGCGATTTCTTGCTGACGGCGTTCAATGATTTCATCAACGAACTCAATGATTTCACCGCTTTCTAGGCACACCATGTGGTCATGGTGATCCTCTTGGGTCATCTCGAATACCGCATGGCCTCCGTCGAAATTATGACGAATTACCAAGCCCGCTGACTCGAACTGAGTCAATACGCGGTATACGGTTGCCAAGCCAACATCTTCGCCCGCATCAATCAGTGTTTTGTACACTTCTTCCGCGCTAAGGTGGTGCTGACCCGAAACATTTTCGAGAATTTGAAGTATCTTGACGCGCGGCAGGGTCACTTTTAGACCGGCTTTGCGCAATTCATGGTTCTGATCGGCCATGGTCGCTCTTCGCAGTAACTGGTTAGGTCGGGTATGATCAACCGAAACCACGATAGTGAAGAATAGGCCCAAATGCAAAAATTGACTCAAATCATCACGCTCTCCGTTGCCCTTACTGTCATTAGCGGCTGCAGCTACGTAGGCGTGTACAAGCGCGATATTCCCCAAGGCAACCTGGTCACTCAGGAAATGGTCAGCCAGCTTCAGCCAGGCATGACCCAAGAGCAGGTGACTTACGTAATGGGCAGGCCATTGCTGGAAGCGCCCTTTGACGCCAGCCAGTGGGATTATGTGTTTCGTTTAGATAAAGCGTATGGCGACGTAGAGCAGCGTCGCGTAACGCTCACCTTCGATCCCCAGGGCCGCCTGGTGAACATTGAGCAAGAAGGGGATCTATCCAAAGAGCTACCGCTTGAAGGCGATAGCAGCATGGGGCCTGCAACGGAAGGCGTTGATCCAATGGATGCCCTCCCTACAGAGAGCACCCAGACGCGGCCACCTGAGGGCACACAGCCTGTTCAACAGCCTTAAAAGCGGTTAACGCTTCGGGTCGCTCGCTTGACGCTTAGCGCGCTCTAGGCGAGCGGCCTTGGGGTCGATCGCCAACGGCCGGTAAACTTCGACCCGATCCCCGTCGCGTAATAGATGGGTATCGGGTTCGCGTAGCGCTTTACCGAAAATGCCCAGCGGCGCCTGAGCAAAGGTTTCGCCGGGCACATCAGGAAAGAGCGTGGGCAAATCGGCCAAGGCAACGGCCTGACGTGCCGTAGTGCCCTCAGGCACGCGCAGAGCCACTATGCGCTGTTTGGAAGGCAACGCGAAGGCTACCTCAACCGTAAGCGCTTCAGCGCCCATACAGCTCGTTTGCGCGCTTGGTGAAGGCATCGACTAGCTGGCCAGCGATTTGCTGAAAGAGTTTGCCGAACGCCATACTGAGCAGCCGGTTGGCGAACTCAAACTCCATCTCAAGGCTCACCTTGCAGGCATCCTCCCCCATGGGGATAAACAGCCAGCGACCTTTAAGCCGCTTGAACGGCCCTTTTACCAGCGACAGCTCAATACGCTCGGGCGCAAAAAGTTCGTTGCGCGTGGTGATGGTTTGCTCAACACCGGCACGACCCAGGGTCATTTCGCCGATCAGATGCACATCATCATGTTCGAGCAAACGCGCCTGGCGGCAGCCTGGCAAAAACTCCGGGTAGCGTTCGAAGTCGTTAACCAGATCGAACATTTTCTGGGGGGTGTGCCGCACTAAGGCGGAACGATTGACGGTTGGCATTGACCTCTCCGCTGACTTCACAGTGCCCAAAGCGTATCATGGGAAACATTTTTCAGACCCTAAATGGTATCACGCCTCCCCAAATAACGAAGGGGAAGCCACTGACAGATTAATTATGAGGTTCCATGGCCACTAAGAAAGGTAACAGTAAGGGCCCCGGTAGCAGCGTTATTGCCCAAAACAAGAAGGCACGGTTTGAGTACCATATCGATGAGACCTTCGAGGCGGGGCTATCGCTCGCTGGCTGGGAAGTGAAGAGCCTGCGCGCCGGTAAGGCTCAGCTCACCGATACCTATATTTTGGTTCGTAACGGCGAAGCGTTTCTGCTGGGTAGTCATATCATGCCGCTGAATACTGCGAGCACACACGAGATTGCTGACCCGACGCGCACCCGCAAACTGCTGCTGCATCGCAAAGAGATCGCCAAAATCTTTTCGATCACCCAGGACAAAGGCCACACCTGTGTGCCCCTCAAGCTTTACTGGAAACGCAATAAAGTGAAGTGCGAGCTGGCGCTAGTGACCGGTAAACAGCTGCATGACAAACGCGCAACAGAAAAAGATCGCGACTGGAGCCGCCAAAAAGGTCGAATTATGCGGGAACATAACAAGGCATAACTGGTCAATCAGGTGTGAGCACGTTAGAATGCTCAACTGAAATAAGGGGGCGACATGGTTTCGACGCCGGTGACAACCCTTGCGGTGCATGCCGAGAGCGTGATGTATCTCGTAAATCCCACATCACGAAAAATAGTCGCAAATGACGAAAACTACGCTCAAGGCGCGCTAGCAGCTTAAACACTGTTAGCTTCTTGTCTGGCCCCAAGGTGATGTGCCTATTCATCGCTGAGGGGATACGAGCTAAAGCTGATAGGATCGCGTTTGGTGGTGTCTTCTCGCCAAGCGCTAAACTTTAGAAGACTCGCGTGGCTGAATCCTGATCGTCGGAGTCAGTTGCGTTAAATCAAATGACGAAATCTAAGCATGTAGAGCCAATAGGCGCGTGCTGGCGGACGCGGGTTCAATTCCCGCCGCCTCCACCACCTTACTATACAAATCAAGCACCTACGGGTGCTTTTTTTGTGCCTGTGGGCTGAAAAGGGCCTGTTTAGGCATAGTGTGGTCAGCTTTTTGGTCAACATTTCTGATTTATATTTTACTTATCCACTATCTGCATGTATTCCATAAAATCGTCCGATGCATAGCCTAACCCGCAATTCGCATCAAACCGTTCATTGATCCTGAAGAGGGTCATTTTATTGGCTTGTGCTGGTGACGTTGGAAAGAAGGCTCCACCTGGCTCACTGTGCATGAAAAAGTCTCCAAGCTTCGCCCCGCAATGTTGGCAGTGATTCATGAAGTATCTGGCTCCAGCTGTTTTGCTGTATGCCAACTTGAAGCTCTCAGTGAATCGACGAATTTTTTTCACTACACGAGGGGAGAGCTTATGAACGTTCGACACAGTGCTTCGAAGGCCGTAGCTTTGCCATTCGCCTAAATTCCTAGTGAGCGCGAACTCCTCTTCTTCGTCCTCAAAGTACTGAAACTCTTCATGTTCCTCGGGAAGTTTGAATGAGAAAACACGAGTCAGGGCCTTGCATTTCCAACAATCGGATACCGACTCCATCACGTAGTAGTAGGGCGATCTGACACAAAACTCAGGCTCGTGTTCTAGTTCGATGTCATCGGGTATCGGCAACCACCGTGCCAGCGGGCCGACTTCAGCCCCGTCAGGGATATACCACACCTTCGCCTGCGGATCCCATCGCGCGCCGAGAGACTTTGCTTCATCCTTTTGAGAAAAAGGGACATCAAGATCAATTCTTGCCATCAACAATATCCATATCGATTTCCGAATCGAATGATCGTCTCATGTTTGTGCTCACGTATTGAAGATGCCCCGGCTTCGCTCAGCTTCCGGCGAAGCCTTGAGATATGCGAGTCCAGCGTATTCGATTGCACCTCGTCATCGAAACCGAAAACTGCCTGCTCCAGCGACTCGCGCAGCACTGTTCTGCCGCGTCGCTTCATCAGTGCCGCGAGCACACGCAGTTCACGGCGTGGGAGTTCCATACGCACTCCTGCCACCGTTACCCCCTCGTTCGAGAGATCGAAGACGAGGGAGCCCGCGTGGATCTCCTCACCGGCCAGATCGGCAGGGCGCCGCCGTATTGCGCGAATGCGCGCTAACATTTCGTCGAGTGAGAACGGCTTGATGAGGTAGTCATCGGCACCTTCATCGAGACCCACGACACGGTCAGAAACCTCCCCGCTCGCGCTGAGCACGATGATAGGAAGACCGGGGTTACTCGCACGCATGGCAGGAACGAGGGACAGCCCATCCCCGTCCGGCAGGGTGCGGTCTAGCAAGACCAAGTCGAAGGAAGCAAGCATCAACGCCTCGCGCGCGGTAGCCAACCGGTCGGCATGGTCGACGACGAAGCGCTCCCGCTCCAACACAGCGCGCAACGTCTCAGCCAATTGAAGCTCGTCCTCGACCAGTAAAATTCTCACCATAGCCCCTCATATCGACGCCGCCGAACGCTTGCCAGGGCGAGGACGGCTGTAAACGCGACACACTAGGTTGCGACAACATTGCATCCCCAGCAAGAAGCCGTTGCGGCCACCATTAGCGGCGTGCCTTCGAACATGCGCGTCAACACAGCATCCTGCCAGGCTTTTAGCAGCGACGGCGTGGAATAATGGGGAACTGCAGCACGATACGGTCGGCTTCAAGCAGCCGCGGGGATGAGCTACTGGAGCGCGGCCGCGGTACGATTCGCCTAACGCTAGCTGTAACCGTCACCGAAGCGGAGCGTAGGGAACCATAGCCCGCAAGGGATATGGTGTCCGGTTGACCGCCTGGTTATGGGCCCGTTCACCCATTGTTTTGGCACCCGATAGCGAATGCCGACTCCCTGATACTTTGCACCAACAGAACCCATGGCGCTACGAACCAGAACACTGAATGTGCGGGTTTACCCGGAGGACTCGCCGGATGGCATGATTGGGTGCCTGTCCACCAACCGGCTTCGCTTCCTACCGGCTAGTTTTCCGGCGTTCCATCGCCGCGGCAATGTCCTCTTCGTGCTCTTCGCCCCAGCCGCAAAGCGGCTCCATGGCCCGCACCAGACTTGCCCCGAAGGGCGTCAGCGAGTAGTCGACGCGCAGTGGGATCTCTCCATAGTCGGTTCGCTGGACGATGCCGTCGGACTCGAGCTCCTTCAACTGCTGGATCAACATTTTGTCGCTCACGCCCCGGACGCTTCGCTTGAGCTCGCCGTAACGCGTCGGGCCCTTGTTTAAAAAGAACAGAATCAAAGGCTTCCACTTCCCGGAGATCACGTGCAGCGTCGCATGCAGGCCGCAAATGAAACGTGGGTTTGCTGAGTTTTCTGTGTTTTCTTTCGCCATAACGGATACTTACCAAAAGGTGCATACTTGAACATTTGTAAGTGGGTATATACCGTAAAAGCGAACCGAGTCAATACACACGGAGACCCAACCATGAGTCGGCTAAACGGTAAAATCGCACTGATCACAGGCGGAGCCAGCGGCATCGGCCTGGCCTCGGCCCAACGCCTCATCGACGAAGGCGCCTTCGTCTTTATCGCCGGACGGCGCCAGGACGTCCTCGACAACGCGGCTGAGGCACTGGGATCTAGCGCCCAGGGCGTCCAGGCGGATGTGACAAAGCCAGAGGATCTCGACCGCGTCTTCGAAACGATCCAGAAAGAAAAAGGACACCTGGACGTACTGGTGGCCAACGCGGGCGTCGGCGAATTCGCCAGCCTGGGACAGATCACCGAGGAGCACTACGACTACATCTTCGACATCAACGTCAAAGGCACCCTCTTCACCGTCCAGAAGGCCCTTCCCCTGATGACGAACGGCGGCTCCATCATCCTCACCGGTTCCACGGTCGGCAGCATGGGAACCCCCGCCATGAGCATCTACAGCGCCTCCAAGGCGGCCGTCCGAAACCTGGCGCGCAGTTGGGCCCATGATCTCAGGGGCACCGGCATTCGCGTGAACGTCATGTCTCCTGGCCCAACCAAAACAGACAAGTTAATCGAATTGCTCCCATCCGACGCCCTGAGCGAGATGAAACGGAGCGTACCCCTTGAGCGTCTGGGCGATCCCCAAGAAACCGCAGGCGCGGTGGCGTTCCTGGCGTCCGACGATAGCAGCTTTATGACAGGAAGCGAGGTGTTCGTTGACGGGGGCTACGCGCAGGTTTAGGGGCTAGGCGGAGAACGGGAGGCAATGAACCAAAAGGGGTCAGATAGATTTTAAATCAGCCAGCTTGGTTAAAACAAATCAACCTGCCCCATTTACATGGATCAAAATAAAATCGATCTGACCCCTTTAATTTTGGTTTCCCTTACACATAACGCAGAGCGCACCGGTGGCCTTGGCGCAGCGAAGCGGAGACAAGGGCATCCGAGTGACGCGCATTGTTAGAGAATCCTCGAGGATTACTCGTGCTGTAAGACATTAATGAGCTTCCCGAATGGATCTCGTACATAAAACCGGCGGACACCCCATGGCTCACTTACTGGTCCGTACTCAATTGCAATATTTCCGCCTGTCACTCTCTCCAAAGCAACCTCCAAGTTATCGACTTCTATAGAGAGATCAGGGACTGGCGTGCCAGAGCCACCTTCCGACGCCACGCTTACCTGAGTGGTCATTTCCTCGCCCGAGCTATAGGTCCTTATCCACCCATGATCCATCACAACCTTGAGCCCAAAGATGTCCGCATAGAACCTCTCTGCTTCTGATGGGTTAGCTGCCGCGATATTGGAGACTATGCGTTTTACTATCATTCTGGCTCCAAAAGGTTGAACTCAACTCGCTCTAACAGGTATTCGCGCGTCTGCTGCATTACCCGGCACCTCCGCCTTGGGCGGTTTACCTGTCTTGCTGCTTTAACTGATTCACATACCCAATCCAGATTAGCACAGGCTTCTTAAGACGGTTGACTATCTTAGCTTTAGGCTTTCAACGCCGACGCTGTCAGTTAAGCAGGAGCTGCTAGGGATAAAAAAAGCTCTCAGTAAACGCGATATCCGCGCCCATTCGTTGCCCTTGCGAGGACGCAAACGGGTTGGGATACTCAGACGCAGATGCGGGAAGAAGTAACGTTAACGCTGGGCGGGTTAGCTGCTCAGCTATATCAGCAATTAGCTTATTGCAGGCAACAACCATCACCTGGGTGATGGCATCGTTGCACGGGGTGGGAATAACGCGGGATTGGAGATAGTGGTGGTCGACTGCTTACCGTTTTCCCCTCCACTTACGTGGATCAATGCGGCCTTCATACATGGGTAATTCCAGCACTGGGTCATCGTCTCGGAACTGAGACCACATACGGTTCAACCCCGCAGTGCCGAAGGTACGCACCCGCTTAACCTCATCCAGGTTGAGTACATCGGTAAGAGTGCCCGGGGTAGCGCCGGACATCCTCGCGCGGATACGGCCTTCGGGATCGACGATCAAACTCTGGCCTTCCCCCGCAGGCGCGGCTGAATTGGCGCTCACCATATACACTTGGTTGAAAATAGCATTGGCCTGCACAAGGATTTGCTCCTGGGCGCGGTCGCAGGTGGTGGTGGCCACTTGGTTGATGATCACCTCCGCCCCCAGCCACGCTAGCTGACGCACCATCTCGGGAAACCAGATGTCGTAGCAGATGGCCAGGCCGACCCGGCCTATGCCCGGCACTTCGAACACTTCAAAGCGATCTCCCGGCTGATAAGGCTCGTAAGGCCGCCAGGGGAAACACTTACGGTAGGCGGCCACTCGCTCACCTTCGGGCGAATACACCGGCGCGGTGTTGTACAGGTGCCCGTCCTCTCCCCGCTCGCATACTGTGCCGGGCAGCAGCCATACTCCCAGGTTGCGGGCGATACGTGATAAGTGCTGGTCACGGGGGCCATCGATCGGTTCAGCAGCGGCTTCCAGTTGCTCCCTGCGCTGCTGAGGCGTACCCGTGGCACCGCATAAATGGAGTTCTGGATAAACCACCATCCTTGGCTGTTCAAAATCAGCACCGAAATCGCTCAGATGTACCGCCAGCTCGGCCTCGAAGTCCAGCAGTTCGGAGTCAGTGCCGTGCGGTCGCGAGGCTTCCTGCACCACAAGGACAGGCAAATTTCTGGACATAGTGGATCTCCGTTTAAAGGGACGCTTTTACCGAGGCGATTGTTGACTCGGGCTCTGAGTCATCAAAGGCCACTTCCGGCGGCTCGCGACGGAAGAATCGGGTCAGATAGGCCAGCTGTGCGAGACCGATGGAAAGCCAGATCAGGCCAAGAATAAAAGCGTTGATATCCAGTTTACTCATCAGCCAAAGGTTAACCAGGGCACCGATGAGCGGCACCAGCATCCCTCTAATCACACCATACTGGCGCTTTGCATCGGCGTCTTTGCTGACCAGAAAGATCACTGACAGGTTCACCATCGTGAAGGCGATAAAGGCACCGAAGTTGATAAACGAGGCGGCAGATAACACATCAAGGAACAAGGCAATGATGCCGATAGCACCCGTGAGGACGATGTTGAACACTGGCGTGTGGAAACGCGCGTGCAGCGCACCGAACAGCTTAGGCGGCAGTACTGCGTCCCGCCCCATGGCAAACAGCAGCCGAGAGGCACTCGCTTGGGCGGCCAGGCCAGACGTGAATTGAGCGAGCACCATACCGGCCAGAAAGATAGCCCCGAAGAGATCCGCACCGATGGTTGTAGCAATCTCGAAGGCAGCGGAGTCAGCATTTACGAAACTGCCACCTGGGTGAACCAGTTGAGTTGTGTAACCTACCAGCACGTAGATACCGCCACCGATCAGTGCAGTCAGCATGATGGCTCTGGGAATATTACGCTTTGGCTCGATGGTCTCCTCGGTCAGCGTGGTGACGGCATCAAAGCCAAGAAAAGAGTAAGCGGCCACCGCGGCGCCCGCGGCAATCGCAGTGAAACCAGCCTCTTCACCCAAGAACGGCCCCAGGCTAAAAAGCGAATCAGCGCCACCGGTCGCAAATACGTGACGAATTGAAAGCAGTACGAAGAACGCGATCACCAGTATTTGGAAGACCATCAACAACGAGTTCACTTTGGACGCGAGCTTGATGCCGTAGATATTCAAGAAGGTGGTGATACCGATGAAGCCGAGCAGGAATATCCAGCTCGGCACTTCAGGAAAGCGCGCGTTCAAATAAGCAGCGCCGATCAACCAAATCACCATCGGCAGGAAGAAATAATCCAGCAGCACGCTCCATCCCACCATGAAGCCAACCCGCGAGTCGATGGCTCTGCGTGCGTAAGTATAGGCAGACCCGGCTACCGGATAAGTACGCGCCATAATGCCGTAGCTGTATGCCGTGAATAGCATGGCAACGGTAGTGATGAGGTAAGCAGTGGGTACGGCGCCATTGCTAGTGCTGGCAATCACACCGAAAGTGCCCAGCACGATCAATGGCGTCATGTAGGCAAGGCCAAACAACACCACGGCTTTTAGGGATAGGGTTCTTTCCAGTTTGATATTGTTATCCGTCATGATCCATCTCCAGGAAACGTTGGAACCGACAGCGGGCAATCGCTGAGCCGGCGCAAAACGAAGAGGTGGTTTATCAAGCCAGCCGCCGAGGCTAGACCAGCTTGCTACCGTTAATGATCGGCTAATAACCCTCAGTTGCTGGCGTTGCAGCTGTCCAGCTAGACTGAGGTGCCTAGTAGCCAACCTATCTAGAACGGTATTGGCAGCTCATCGGATCGTATATAACCCCAGCGTGGTATGGGCCTGCGGATGTGGAATTGGTGACTCATAGCGAAATTGACGAAGTACTGGCCAATACCCTCATGGCGTTGGCGACCCCTGCGTTGCCTCAACACTTCTCCACATTGGTGAAACGTCTAGCGGCATTCGATAACTTGATCATCATCGCTTATCACGGCGAACACCGGCCAGCGGTGATCTATCGGGAATACACCGACCCTGTCGTTTATCTACCGATGGATAGCCAATATCTAGGGGGAGATTACCTGCTGGATCCGTTTTACCGCGAGCACCTCAGAGGCGGTGTTCAGGGTATACGCCGATTGAGGGATATAGCGCCCGATCACTTTCGACGCACGCATTACTATAAGAATTACTACCAGCAGACCACACTACTGGATGAAGTAGCGGTTTTCGCCAATATCACTGAGAGTGATACGATAACCGCTTGTTTCGGTAGGGATCGTTCCAGTGGTAAGCCCTTTAACAGGCGTGAGCTTGAGGTTCTGCAACAGTACGAGTTAACCCTTAGCTCGTTGCTGAAAAAACACTGGCAAGATTACCGCTCTGACGATGTGATGAAAGCGGCACCAGCCCCTTTAGAGGAACGCCTGAGAGAGACGCTGAATCAGCAACACAGCATCCGGCTAAGCCCGCGCCAGGCAGAGGTGGCGCTGTTTATTCTAAGAGGCCACTCATCCCTATCGATCAGCCTACACCTGGGCGTCAGCCTTCAGACAGTTAAGGTCTTCCGCCGCCAACTCTACGCCAAGTGCTGCATCTCCTCCCAGGCGGAGCTGTTCGCGCTGCTTATGCCGCTGTTCGCTCGGCTGACCGAGCACGGATGACACCTTTACCTCGGGGCAACGGTTTGCATTCTAGCGCTTGACCGCCGTTTACCGAGAGCAGCTGAGATCGCCCTCTTCACAACTAGCATGCTCACGCAGTTGCTCGGTACGTTCCGCTGTCAGCGTTTCCAGACAGCCGTTACGCACCATGGGTTGGGCGCTACCGCCTTCCACAGCACTACTTTCAAACGCGCACTCAGCATCACGAAAGCCGATCCACGCCCGCTGCGCCGCTCTGAGCTTTTCGAGTGACGCTGAATTGTCCTCCAGACGGCTAACAACGGTTTGGTAAACCGCGTTGAGCTCATCATCCGCCGCTTGATAGGCCTGCGCCGTGCACTGGTTTAGCTCGGTTTGCGTATTGGCGCTAGCACACGAATCATCCGCGGTAGCAAAGCTATTTGATAGCAAAAACCCGACACTCAGAAAGAGAGACGATAAGCGCATAGTGACACCTCTTGATGCTGGTTAAATCCGAACCGGAAAAAGTTAGCACATGTCCACGAAGCTGTATTTACCCTGTACTAATAAAGCAAAGCGCTGGCATCTCGGCCAGCGCTTTCTAGGTACACATCAAAAGATGTTTTTCGCTTACGCGGTAACCGCTAGTGCGCAATCATCTCTTCGACAATCTCTTCACCGCTCAACTCGTATGGGTAATAAGTCGGCCAGTTGGTAACTTCTTCTAACAGCGCCTCACGGTCATCGCCCCAATAGAGATGGAAGTGATGCGCATCGGTGGGGTAAATACTGTGGTCACTAAATTGGATGTACTGGGGTAGATCATCGGATGCTTCTTCAAGCGCGTAGATGAACCGCACACCCCGGTTACCGGCTTGGTAAGTTAAAATTTCATAGCCATCGTATTGGTATTCACCCGTGCGCTCTTGGCCATTTTCAAAGAAAGTGACGTCGCTTCCATCAATAACGATACGCTCTACATCCGTTTGATAACCGGTATCGTAATACGCTTTATACTCTTCGGCGGTCTTGTCGCCATTTTCTGCTTTATGCGCAAACACTTCGTCAAGGGTGCCATCTTGTAGGTAGGGATAAACGGACTGCCAATCACCCTCCCAGTCAGATAGCGCGCGATCCTCAACCTGGTCGTCATCAAAATAGCCCGAGTAGATATCGCTATCGCTATCGTGGTCGTGGTCGTGGTCGTGGTCGTGGTCGTGGTCGTGGTCGTGGTCGTTATGAGTATGGTCGTGATCATGCTCGCTGGCGCTAACGCCTTGAACGCCCGTTAGTATCAGTGCACTCAATACAAGCGCGCTGGCGGCCTTAAGTGGCAATGGTGTCATATTCGGTTTTCCTTTGGCTGCTCGTGAAACAAGTCGCCAAAAAAGATACAATATAACATACCAACCAATCAAGCTCGTTTTTTACATTACGCGAATAAACACCTATAAAGCTAAGGGATTGATCGCAGAGCTTTTGCTGATCTAATAACAGGCGCAGCTGTGCTTGATGGAAAATATTTTTTGGCAGGCACAAACGCATCGGGCCCCGCCTAAGCGGGGCCCGATCATCGAATCTAAACGATTCGAGAACTTAAATAATCGCTAGGATTAAGAAAGCAGCTTAATGTTTGAAGCTTGAAGGCCTTTCTGACCTTGGGTAACGTCAAAAGAGACGTTAGCGCCTTCAGGCAGAGTTTTGAAGCCATCAGACTGAATTTCAGAAAAATGAGCAAAAACGTCATCGCTGCCGTCAGAAGGAGCAATGAAACCGAAACCTTTAGAATCGTTGAACCACTTAACTGTGCCAGTTGCCATGATATTAAATCCTTTTCGCAAGTCGCGAATTGTAGAAATCCTGGTATTACCCAGATAAATAGTGAGTAGAACAAGGAATACAATTACAGACTACCGAAAGAATTCGAATGTTTCTGGAACCATGCTTGCTTGCTAACTTACTAACTGCCGACATCCTGCCACGTGGGCAGTCGCAGGTCAAAGCCTTTGTGCTTTTTAATTTGTTGTTCTGCCTCTTATAGCCGTTTAAAAACCGCGCAAATTCGCAAAAATAGCCTTAATCTTGCCAATGAGCCAGGCACTACTAATCCGACCGCCTGGCGCGCTTTGCTTGCTCGCTAAAACTCGCTTCATTCGCGTCCTGGTGAGCATTCTGGAAGAGGTTTCAACATGCTATACGGACTTAGTTTATTGGCGGGTATCGCCCTTTTGACACTTGGAGGGGAGTCGCTTATCCGCGGCGCGGTGGCGGGTGCGCGAAGAGTCGGCGTCTCGCCACTGTTAACAGGGTTGGTAGTGGTTGGTTTTGGCACCTCGGCCCCTGAACTTGTCGTCTCGATTGATGCCGCGATTAACCAGCAGCCTGACATTGCGGTTGGCAACATCGTGGGCAGCAATATCGGCAATATCTTATTGATTCTAGGCCTATGCGCGGTTATTTGCCCAATGGTGGTTCAGCCTTTAGCACTGCGCCGGGATGGGCTGGTCGTGGTGTTGGCCAGCCTGCTGTTTATTGGGCTCTCCTTCGGCGGCGCACTGGGTCGCATCGATGCAGCAATTTTTATAGCGGGCCTGGTCGGCTATCTTGTTTGGGCCTACTTAAGTGAAAGCCGTCAGCACATTCCCGCGGCAGAAATGCACGCTTCAGAAGCGGAGGAGATGACCAAACTACCCACTACAGGCTGGATGATCGTCGTAGCGTTAGTGATTGGCTTGGGCATGCTGATTGGCGGGTCACAGCTACTCTTATATGGCGCCATTGGGTTGGCACAGGCCATGGGCATTTCCGAAGCAGTCATCGGTTTAACCATCGTCGCCGTTGGTACCTCACTGCCGGAGATGGCCGTGTCGGTGGTTGCTGCGTTACGACGTCATGCGGATGTTGCCATCGGGAATATTCTGGGCAGCAATATTTTCAACCTGTTAGGCATCCTGGGTATCTCCGCGTTTTTACAGCCGCTACCCCTTGCGCCACGCGTGGCCCTGTTTGACCAATGGGTAATGCTGGGAGCCGCTGGCATACTGGTGCTGTTTTTGTATACCGGTATGCGCCTGTCGCGCTGGGAGGGAGCCGCACTGCTTGCAGGCTATGCCGCTTATATAGCGTTAAGCTTTACGATCTTTTGAGATGGCCTAATCGTTGATTGCGCTGAGCCAAAACCCCATCGTTTTTGGCTCAATGACTTGATTGTTTATCGTGGAGAAACGTCACCGTGCACATTGCAACCTTGGGGCCTAGTGGCAATAACCATGAACTGATTGCCAAGCGCTATCTCAGAATGCGTTGCTCAGGCGAAGGCAGCGTGACTCTGTTTAGCCAGTTTGAGGCGGCCTTTCAGGCGCTCCTCGCGGGTCATGTGAGCCACGTTCTACAGTGCACCGCCCATGCAACGCATAGCGACTGCGTGGGCCGCTATATGCATCGAGCCTATCCCGTAGACACCTTTATAGCGGGCAGCAAGCCGCTGGCGCTGATTGCCCAGCGCGACTCTGTTCGCCCCACCCAAGTAGCGCTACAACCAGCGACCCGCTACTACACCGACTTAACGGCTTATACAGAGATCATAGACGCTCCCACCACAGTGGCGGTGGCAGAAGGGCTTCTTGCGGGACGTTTTGAGGCGGGCATTTGCGCTGAAGAGGTGCTAGGCCAAGCCCCCGAGCAACTGCGTTTGGTGCAATCACTGGGGCCTGCGCTGGATACCTGGGTAATGTTTGCCACCACTCCACTGGCAGCCTCTTCGCCGCTACGGTTAGACGCTGACGCTTAAACAACCGGGCTAAACCACAAAGATCAGGATAATCCCTCCCACGGCCAACGCGCTCCGCTGCCAAAGTGCTTTTCGTGCAATCACCCCGTAAGAGATCGCCCCTAAACCAATCGCCACTTTTAGCGCATACAACAAGGCGCCGGAAGGATTGAAGGCCAGTTGGATCATCTCTGGGTTGGCCACCATGGCTAGAGGAATAATATACAGCCCTATTCCTAACGCCATGGCTTTGAATGCGACTTTTAGCCAGTTCTCCCCCACCATGCCCGCAGCAATGAACACGCCGCCACACACCGGCGGCGTGATCGTCGAGAGCAGCGCGTACCAAAAGACAAAAAGGTGCGCCAGAAGCGGTTCCAAACCTAGCGAGGTCAGGGCAGGCCCGGCGACAGAGACACAAATCACATAGGCGGCGGTGGTGGGCACCTCCATGCCTAAAATCAAGCAGGCGAGCGCCGTTAGTAGCAAGGCTGGCCAGAGCATGTCGTTGGAGAGCGATAGAATGCCCGAGGTGATCTTGACGCCCAACCCTGTCAACGACAGCACGCCGACCACCAACGAGGCACATAGAATAATGGAACCAATGACGGCAATCTGACGCCCAGCGGTGACCACTGCGTCGGATAAACGGGTGGCAAAGCCGGGGAGCGAAAAGCGCAGCGTCACGTTAAAGAAGAGCAGCGCAATGCCCGCGAAAATCGCAACACTGGCGGCGTACTGAGGGGTAAAACCGCCATTAAAGATGCGCTCTAACAGCAGCACGAAGGGGATGGCAAAAAACAGCGAGGTAATCAGCACCTCTTTCGCGCTGGGTCGCTCGCTTTCGGCCACGGGCTTTAGATCATGCCGGGTCGCATAGGCATTAATACCCACCCAGACCGTCAAAAAGTACAGCACCGCTGGAAGCATCGCCGCGGCCATGATCTGGGTATAGGGCGTGCCCGTCAGTTCCACCATCACGAATGCCCCGGCGCCCATCAGCGGCGGCATAATTTGCCCGCCGGAGGAGGCAACGGCTTCCACCGCACCCGCCAGCGAACGCGGGTAACGCAGGCGCACCATGGAGGGAATGGTAATTGCCCCAGTGGAAGCAACGTTGGCAGACGCCGAGCCGGAGATAGAGCCCATCAGCGCCGACGAAATCACCGCCACTTTAGCGGCCCCACCGGTGAGCCGCCCCGCCACCGCACTGGCCAGATTCATAAAGCCCTGGCCCGCCTCTCCCGCATTGAGCACCGCGCCGAAAATCACAAAAATCGCCACCACACTGACGCTTACCCCCGTCAGCGAACCCCATAATCCGCCTTCGGCAATCGTGAGCGTACCCACCATACTGGCCAGCGGCAGCCCAGGGTGACCAAAAGCGCCTGGAATATATTGACCAAAGGCGCCATACATCAACGCCAGCAAGGCAACCAACGGCAGAGGCCAACCGATGGCTCGGCGCGCCGCTTCAAGCGCTAGAGCAATCAAAAACAGGCCAATCCCCATCTGTAGGTGGGTATCAATAAAGCCGTACTGGTTGGCTAGCGCAGCTTCGTTAAACGCAATATAGCCACAGGCAGCAACACCCAATACCGTCAGCAGCCAGCCGCTGACTCGCTGCGCCGGTGTATTGGCCATATAAATCAGTACCCATGGCAACAGCAGCGCCATATGCAGCGGCCGGCTGACCAGCGCAGGCGTTAAGCCATAAAAAATCAAGCCAAGATGGAATATTACACTGACTGCGCCTAACGCCATCCAGCCAGGCGCTACTGAGCGATCATCCTCAGGGCTCGACGCCTGAGAAGAAGTAAAAACACGCATGCCACACTGCCTATCAATACTGTATCAATACAGGACTGCCACAGCGCAAGCACCGTGGCAGCAAGAAGATGGATAATGGAAGAAAACGACTAGCGCAGCGCGTCAGGTACCTCGATACCCGCTTCCTCGTAGTAACGCAGTGCGCCTGGGTGAAGCGTGCCGGTCATGTTTTCCAACATATCAGGGCTAATACTGCTCCACCACGCCGCCTCTTCGGCCATGGCGTCGCGGCGCTCCCAAAACGTTTTGGTCAGCGTGTAGGCGGTGTCATCGTCCATATACGTTGTGGTGTAGGCGATCACCGGTAGCGATGTGGTTTCAACGTCTTTATCCACGCCGGGATAAGTGCCGCCGGGGATCGTTTGGCGTGGCGCTCCCGTTTGCTCGATTTGTTGATCAGTCAGGCTAACCAAGGTCACCGGCATGCTGGCGGCTGTCTCAATCACATTGGGTGAGGGAAAGGAACTGGCGGTCACAAAGCCATCAATCTGGCCGTTTTTAAGTGCATCGGGGCCGCTGCCCATCGCTGCATCGGCAATTTTCACGCTCTCTTCCAGGCCAAACAGTTCCAGGTAACGAGCCGCTTCACGGGCGCCAAAGGTGCCTCGACCAATCAATAAGTGCTTGCCTTCCAGCGTGGAAATATCGGTCACGCCGTCATCACCCGCTAATACAAAGTGCATGGTGATAGAGGGGATCGGGAACAACCCCCGGATCTCTTGAAAACGCGGATTCTGACGCTCGGCAAAGGCACCCTCCCCACCCATGGCCTGATCGACTAACGCGGGCGGCGTGGTAAATACATAGTTGCCCTGGCGAGCCATGACTTCCATCACGTTCTGTACCGAACCCTGGCTTTCTTCCAGGGTAAGGATGATAGCGTCATCGGTTCCCTGGCGAATCGCTTCTGAGAGTTCTACGCCCATTTGATAATAGGCGGTACCCGCTGAAGCCGATTTATAGGTCACACGCGTTTCTGCGTGGGCGGAGAAGGCGGCACTTGTCAGCACTAACGTAGCAGCCGAGACGAAAAGCGTGCGGTGTAGGGAGCGAAAGGGATTGCGCATCGTTATATTCCTCAACGTATCCAGCGGCCACTTCTAATCGGCCTCGTTTTTATCTTACCCAGTTGTTATATGACCAAGCTGAGAGCGTGGCGCGCATTAAAATAGCACGACTGCCCTCGGACAGGCACTCTCCGCGGTCGCCCTCCCCATGCCCTCCAGGGTGTTTTATTGACATCTAATATTAGCTTAAAAAGATATAAATTCTGAATCTTTTTCAACAATGCTATGCGTCAATAGTATAATTCTTAAACCGCTATTAACTTTTTTATAAAACTATTACTGCACGATTTACCATTACCTAAAAGATTAATTTCCTAAAAAAAGATGCTATTACCTTAAGAAGAACTACTTCCGTTCGTTTTAATAAGGTATTGCGGCGCAATATAGACTGATAAAATGAGGCCGCTTTTATACCACTCCTGACAACTTAACCATGAGGAAGAACGTCACATGCCTACGTTGTGCCAACCCTCTTGCCAGCCTCGATTATATCGTCGCTGGCTTTTTTTGTTAGCGGCCTTACTATTAGGCGTAAGTCCCAGTGCATTTGCAGTGACCGGTGAACTAGATCTAACCACCTCTACCGTTGGCTTTTTTGCTGTTGCGATTTTCGTCCTGGCGTATGCATTAGTCATGGCGGAAGAAAAGATCCATATGCGCAAGTCTAAACCGGTGTTGGTGGCAGCCGGTATCATCTGGAGCCTCATCGGCTGGGTGTATGTCCAAAACGGCATGTCGGACGCGTCTGAGTACGCTTTCCGCGTCACGCTGTTGGAGTTCACCGAGCTGATGCTGTTCTTGCTGGTGGCCATGACCTATATCAATGCCATGGAAGAGCGTCGGGTCTTCGATGCATTGCGTTCCTGGATGCTGCGTAAAGGCTTTAACTACCGAACCCTTTTTTGGCTGACCGGCGGTCTCGCCTTTGTGTTATCCCCCATTGCCGACAACCTTACCACCGCACTCTTGATGTGCGCGGTAGTGACCAAGGTGGCCGAAGGCAACCAGCGCTATATCAACCTGGCCTGTATCAATATCGTGGTGGCCGCCAACGCGGGGGGTGCGTTTAGTCCCTTTGGCGATATCACCACTCTAATGGTATGGCAAGCGGGCATGGTGGAGTTCCAGGAGTTCTTTATTCTGTTCTTCCCCGCCCTGGTCAACTTCATGATTCCAGCATGCATCATGAGCCTGTTTATCAAGGATGAAAAACCCGCAAGTGTTTATGAAGATGTGTGGATGAAGCGTGGCGCCCGGCGCATTGTGCTGCTGTTTTTATTGACGATCGTGACCGCCGTACTGTGTCACGTGGTGCTCCATCTACCCCCGGTGTTGGGCATGATGACCGGCCTTGGCTACTTGCAGTTCTTCGGTTACTACCTGCGCCGCAGCCTGCCCCGCTCCTTGGAGCGCAAGCGCGAGCGGTATAGCCGTGAAGGTGATAACCGTAAGCTGGCGCAACTGGGTAGCGTGGTGCCGTTTGATGTTTTTAACCGCGTTGCCCGGGCTGAGTGGGACACACTGCTGTTCTTCTACGGGGTGGTAATGTGCGTTGGCGGGCTTGGCTTCATGGGCTATCTAGGCTTGCTGTCGGAAGCACTGTATACCGGTTGGAACGCGACTGCTGCCAATATTGTATTAGGCATTGTTTCGGCCGTGGTAGACAACATTCCGGTGATGTTTGCAGTGCTGACCATGGAGCCCGATATGTCCCACGGCCAGTGGCTACTGATTACCTTAACCGCTGGCGTTGGTGGCAGCTTGCTATCGATTGGTTCCGCGGCCGGTGTGGCGGTCATGGGTCAGGCAAGGGGCTCCTATACCTTTATGGGCCACTTGCGCTGGTCGCCGGTTATTCTGCTCGGCTACATCGCCAGTATTCTGGTGCATATGTGGCTCAACGCTGAGAGCTTTGCGCTCTTCAGCTAAGCCCGATCAAAAGAGAAATAGATGGCACTATTTCTTTTCCTTGTATCTCTTTACCCCTTTTCAGCGTGCTGGAAAGGGGTTTTGGTATAGCCGTTTAATAGCTTTCGAAAAGATACTCAATGGGTGTCGGGCGGCCAAATAGATAGCCCTGATAGCGGTAACAGCCGTGGCCTCTTAGCCAATCGAACTGCTCTTTTTTCTCCACTCCTTCCGCGACCACGGTTAAGCCTAAACTTACCGCAAGTAGAATCGTGGTATCGACAATCGCTGCGTCTGTCTTATCGGTCAGCAGCTCGCGAATAAACGATTGGTCAATTTTCAATTCATCCAGCGGTAAGCGCTTCAGGTAACTCAGCGATGAGTAACCGGTACCAAAGTCATCCAACGCAAAGCGAATCCCCCTAGCACGCAGTTTCAACATCGTGCTACGCACCCTCACCGGCTCGTGCATCAACAGGCTCTCGGTGACTTCAAGCACCAAGCGGTTCGGCGGCGCCAGGGTTTCTGCTAATAGCTCTTCAACATCACGTACAAACTCCGGCTGCTGAAACTGCACCGAACTCACGTTGACGGAAATACTTAACGGCGCATAGGCCGGTTGATGAGACCATTTCGCTAGCTGCTCGCAAGCTGACCGCAGCACCCAGTAACCGATCGGCACAATCAACCGATTCTCTTCCGCAAGCGGGATAAACGTTGCGGGGGATACCCAGCCACGCTGAGGATGATACCACCGCAGCAGCGCTTCAACGCCGGTAGTCACGCCCTGATGGTCGACCTGCACTTGGTAATGCAGCGCCAGCTCGTTGCGCTTGAGCGCCTGATGCAAATCAGCTTCTAAACTGGCCCGTTCCAATACGCTGGTCTGCATTTCGCTGTTAAAAAAGCGCAGCGTATTGCCGCCCGCGCTTTTCGCCTGCTGCAACGCCATATCTGCCTGTTGCAGCACGCTATCCATACTGTACTCACCAGCTCCCGTAAACAGCGAAATGCCAATGCTGGCACTGATCGGTAACGAGTGACTGCTTCTTAATTGCGCAATGACTTCCAGCAGTTGCCGCCCCACACGCTCGGCTTTTAGTGCGGCGTCTTTTTGCTCCTCGCCCAGGTTCTTGATCAGCACCACAAACTCATCGCTACTGAAGCGGGCTAGCGTTACCTCTTCATCAAGCCGCTGGCGTAGCTGTTCAGCCACGCTGACCAAAAGCTGGTCACCGCTCTCATGGCCCTGAATATCATTCACTAAGCGAAAATTATCCAGGTCGATCACCAGCACCGCACTGAAAAATGTGGCCCACTCATCATGATCAATGGTTGCCGTTAAGGAGTCCATCAGTAGCCGTCGATTGGGCAGCCCGGTTAGCGAGTCATAGAAGGCCAGGTAGTGGGTGCGTGACTGCATTTCGAGGTAGTCAGTCAGTTCGGTCGAAATACCGCATAGGGAGGGAGGTGCGCCAGGGGACATGGAAAGCGGCATTTTAATCGATAAGAACGTTCTTACCCGGCTTTCACCCCGCAAAACGTTGCTCTCTTCTACCGTTACTTTTTTCCCCGAATCTAATACGTTGCGATCAACCTGGTTGATTTCCGCAGCGCTCCCGGCATCAAAAAACGCCGCATCGCGCTTACCGATAATTTTGTCGGCTGGCAGGCCAAATAGATCGCTCATGCGACGATTAACGTATTGATACTCCAAGCTTGGGGATTTGATATAGATAAAGGCATCGACGCTATCCAGAATAGTCGCCAGCATCTCTTTATTGGATTGCAGTAACGCCCGGTTATGCTGCATGCGCCGCTTGAGCAACAGGTTGCCCAGCAGCGCCAAAAGAAGGAACACAAGCAGCAAGGCGATGCCCCATCGCCCCAAGTAGCTGTCAATGCTGCGCAGAAGCTCCGCCGGAAGAGCTGCAGACGAGGCAAAATAGTACATAGTGGCTGTTCACTGGCCAGGCATGGTCAACGGGCCTGCCCGCTCGACCACTCGCTGCCAGGCAGCGTCTTTTTCAATACGTGACACAAACGCAGCGATGGCAGGATACTTTTCCAACGACTGCACGGCGGCCATGGCCTGTAACGGGAAACTCATTTGAATATCAGCACCACTGGGCCACGGCCCGGCAAAATTACCCTGCGCCAACAAGTGCTGGTTTATGAAGTTCAGGTGCTGTTTAAGCTGCGGTGCTAAGAAGCGCTTGCTTACCGTATCGCTAATTCCCTTAGCCAGTGGCTTAATCAGCCAGGGCGACTGTTTGGGAATTTGACTAAACACAAGCTGCATCACCAGCAGCGGCATTAATGACCCTTCGGCATAGTGCAACCAGTAGCGGTAGTCCACCCACGCACTCATATCATCGATGGGAGGCTGACAGCGCCCCTGCCCATAGCGTTGAACAAGGTAATCTATGATGGCGCCTGATTCGGCCACGGTAAAATCGCCGTCGGTAATCACCGGAGATTTACCCAGCGGGTGAATTTTTTTCAGCGAATCTGGCGCTTGCTGGGTTTTGCCATCGCGTTGGTAAACCACCAACTCGTAGTCCAGTTCAAGGGCTTCAAGTAGCCACAGGATGCGATGCGAACGAGACTTTTCCAGATGGTGAACGTGGATCATAAACACTCCGTGGGGCTGAGTTGCGCGCCAGCATTGCACTGGCGACACGTATTCCTTTTCTAATGGCACATTTAGCTTAGTACCATAAAGCCCATCATCATAGGAGCATTAGTATCAACGCAACGTCAAAATTAATGCTTATTAATTAGGTGCGTTATAAACGGTGCGCATGGCGCCAACGCGCCAGCAGATCCAGCGGTGACCACTTACCTTGCAGCCAGGGCGCAAGTAAACGCATAGAGAGCGGAATAAACACAAATACCATCACTGGCGTCAGCATTAGGGTGCTCACCACCACCCGCGGCAGCAACGCCCAATCGGCCAATACGCCGCCGAACACGAACTGAAAGATCAGCGAGATAGGAAAGAAAGCCAGCCAGACAGCCACGGCCTGCTTCCAGCGCGGCGGTGCACTGCTGCCGGTTTGAAACCACGCATCCAACCCGGTGGCCCGGTGCTCATGGGGCGCCTCATATAAGCCTTTACCACGCGCCAACCACGCATGCCGTGAAGCGGAGTGCTCCCAAGCGGCTAAGGTCTCGCTGCTGCTAAAGCGGAATATAATCTGGTATTCATCGTCATCAGCCGGTGGCGACAGTACGCCAGAACCGAGGTAGCCAGCGAAGTCGGCCGCCAGTTCGCGTCCTTCATTAAGCCAACGATTAAAATCGGCGTAGCGGCCGTGCTCAACGCGACGAGCCACCATCAACGTGACGGGTGAGGCAGACATGGTATATCTCCTAATGTGTCTACAGCCAGCGCCGGGTAGGCAGGCTGTTTGCTTTCAAGGGGATAACCCTGAAAGTCCAATTGCCACATTATACAAGCAATGTTGATGCCATGTGATAAATGATGCGCTATACCCGTTGGCGCGACATGGATTCGCGCCCAGGCACAGGGTGGGGGCGCTCGCCGCGTTGAAAGGCGCATACATGAACATAGATATCCACAGCGCTGCGAATGGCATCGGCCTCTTGGGCGTCGGGCTCTACTACCGGGCCGGTATACTCACCTTCGCTACGCAGCACAGCCTCTAACTCGGTGCGGTAACGGTCGAGCAGGTGCTCCAGGTTGATGCGAATACGATGAACTTCCAGACCAAACGCTTGGCGTTGATCGGTGCGTTTAAGGATGTCCAAAGGATTTGAAGCGGCTTCGATCAAGCTTTCTAACGTAGCGAAAACTAACTTTTCAGCACTGTTTAAATTAGGAATAATGGAATAAATGAGGTCATTTAAAGTGATCGGTGTTCCATGGCGGTGCATAGGCGGTTCAACGTCCGGTTAAGGGGTCAATGCTAATAAATCGGCCCTGCTCAGAAAAACTTAATCGATAAATACCGCGCACACCGTCCCGGCCCACCACCCGCCGAATTGCTTCGGCGGGAAATATCACCCAACGGCCATCTACGCTGCGGGTTCGCACGTTGGCGATACGCCCTTCGTAATGGGCTAGACATTCATCATAATTAAGATTAATGACCACATCAATGGTTTGCATAGGGCAGGGATAGACTTGGCATAGGCTGGCATCGTGTCAGAAAAGTGTTGGCATCGCACAGCGCAAACTTGCACTGTCGGCGTTGCTCGCTAATACTTCATGGTATCCCAACTCGTACTTAGTCGGTAATGACCTATGGCCGTTTCTTCCATTAGCACTGTTTCTCACGCTGCCGGGACGTACCCTTCAGCGAATACAATGTCCCCGCGCGTTGAGCAAGCCGCTAAAGGCCGTGCTCTAGAAGAAGATACGGCGTCTACCGACGACCCAAAAACGACTAGTGCTAGTGAAGAGAGCAGCAGTGCCGAGGCTGGCCCCAAACGGGCTGACGGTACGCCCATGGCGCCGGATGAGATTCGGCTACTAGACCAGCTTAAACAGAACGACCGCGAAGTTCGCCAGCACGAGATGGCGCACCAAACCGTGGGCGGTGCCTATGCAGGCGGCGCCAGCTACGAGTATGAAGTTGGCCCCGATGGCAAGCGCTACGCGGTCGCGGGAGAAGTACCGATCGATTATGGCCCGGTACCCAATGACCCCCAAGCCACTATCGAAAAAATGCAAACCGTGATCGCCGCAGCCATGGCGCCTGCAGATCCCTCTCCCAAAGATCATCAAGTGGCTGCCCAAGCGCGTCAGTACTTGTTGGAAGCCAAGCTCGAAGCGTCCATGCAGCGCAGTGAAATGGAGCAAGCCCGCAGCAACGGCGCCGAGGCAACTTCTTCTGCTGATGAATCAGCCGCTAACGAGCAACCTTCAGAGGAACAAGCTGCTTAATTGTCCGCTAGCGCAAGAGAGCTCCACTCTTCACGGCTAGGCCAATTTGCCAACCAGGTAGGTAATGACTCGGCGGGCATAGGCCGCGCAATACCATAGCCTTGGGCTAAATCGCAGCCTAGCGCCATCAAGGCTTTGGCATGGTCTAAGGTTTCTACCCCCTCTGCCAGCATGGGCCGCTTAAAGCGATTAGCCATGTAAATGACGCTTTCTACAATCGCCATATCATCCTGATCGGTGAGCATATCGCGGACAAAGCTCTGATCAATTTTGATCAGGCTGACCGGCAACTGCCGCAGATGGGTTAACGACGAAAACCCGGTGCCAAAATCATCAATAGCAAAACTCACCCCCAGCGACTGGCAGCGCGCCATATTTTGCAGCGCAGCCTGGATATCGTGCATTGCGGCGCTCTCCAGCACTTCGAGCTTGAGCATTACGGGCGGTACATCAGGGTAGCGTGCCAATAACTCGCCAAGCCGCTGGCTAAAATCACTCACTAACAGATGCGTAGGGCTTATATTCACATTGATCGGCAGCGCGATGCCCTGAACTTGCCACTCACTCAACTGACGCAGTGCTCGTTCAATGACCCACTCGCCAAGATCCACCTCCAACGGCGTGGTATCGATGATGGGTAAAAACTGCCCAGGTGCCAGCAGCCCATCTTCAGGGTGCTGCCAACGAATCAGCGCCTCTAGACCGACCACTTTGCCACTGCGCATGTCGACCTGGGGCTGATAGTAAAGGCACAGCTCATTGTGAGTGAGGGCATCAATAAAACGCTGGCGCTGCTCATGGCGCACCTGCAGCAAGCGGTCATGGTTAGGGTCAAACAGGTGGAACGTGTCGCGGCCACGCTGTTTGGCACGATACATGGCCTGATTGGCATGCCGCAGCAGCACATCGCCCTGAACGTGGTCATTAGGGTAGAGCGTAACCCCCAGGCTCGCCGTCAGATGAACACTCTGGCCCTCAATCATCATCGGTTGTCGAATGGAGCCCAGCAACTTCTCGAAAAAGTCATCGTCGACACCGTGGTGCAGTAACAGCACGAACTCATCGCCACCCACCCGCGCCAGCACGTCATCGCCAAACAGCAGATGGCTGATGCGCTGTGAAAAAGAAGACAGCAGCGCATCGCCTACGGAGGGACCCAGCCGGTCATTAATATTTTTGAAGAAGTCGATATCCAGCGAACACACCGCCAAGGGGAGCTGCTTGGCTTCTGCATGCTGCATGGACTCTTGAATCAACTGCGTCAGCAGTTGCAGGTTGGGTAGCCCCGTGAGGGCATCAAAGTAGACTTCTCGATTAAGGTGGCGGGCATGGGCCGGAATGGCCGAAAGATCTGCGAGCACAATCACATGGTGATCGATCTCGCCGTGCTCATTGCGCACACGATTGATCGACATCATGCCGGGATAAAACTGGCCATCGTGACTACGGTAGCTCACCTGGCTTTTGCTACGGTCACGCAACTGCAGCTCTTCCCGCATCAACCGCGTGGTGCGGCTATCGTCCAGCGGTAAAATGCTGAACGCTTCTGGTGTTTTGCCCTGTACATCGCCCTGCGTAATCCCCGTTAATTCACAAAAAGCGGGGTTCACCTCCACCACCCGATTTTCCGCATCAGTAATAATGATCGCTTCGTTGGCGTAACTAAATACCGATTCAGCGGGTGACGCCGAATGGCTTACGGATGCCGTTGGCATCACGTTCGAGCGGGGCAGTGAAGGCGCTGGCTGGGAGTGCTGTTGAGACAAAGACTGTTCCTTCGATAAATTCAAGGATTCATACATATGTCTTTGCTCTCCTCGTCGTTTTTATAGAGCCGTCGCTAAATAGGTTCGTTGTTATATAGAGCCGTTATTAGGTCAATAGAACCGTTATTATGAAGACAGTAGTACTGCTAGGCATAATAACACCCTATGACGGCGAAGGTACTTTGCACTGCAAAGTACCTTATCGGCTGACGAGGTAATTAGTTAAAGAGTTTGCTCAATATAATGACAGGTAAGCTACGCGGGAGAGAGGGCTAAACGCTGGGTGGCCAACGCCGTATCGCGCACTTGGTAATCGCTCACTTTGCTGGTCATATCATCGGCCTGATCATCAAGGGAGCGGCTCGCCGCGGCCATTTCCTCAACCAATGCAGCGTTTTGCTGGGTCACCTCCTCTAACTGGGCCATGGCACGGTTAATTTGCTCAATACCCGCCGACTGCTCATGGGTAGCCGACGCCATTTCATCCATCAGGCTTGCCATTTGCCCTACCCGTTGAGCAATCCGCCCCAGAGTTTCATTGGTGGTAGTCACCAGGCTTTCGCCTTCTGAAATTTTTGTCACATTATTATCGATCAATTGACGAATCTGGCTGGCCTCCTGGGCGCTGCGGCTAGCCAATTTGCGTACTTCATCGGCAACCACTGCAAAACCGCGCCCATGCTCACCGGCTCTCGCCGCTTCAACCGAGGCATTAAGCGCCAGCAAATTGGTTTGGAAAGCGATGTTATCGATAGTCGCCACAATGCTAGTTACCTGCTCGTTGGCTTGCAGGATAAGCTGCATGGCTGTTTGGGCTTGAGAAGCGACTGCAGTGGCTTCTTTTGCCTCTTGAGCCACCTCCCCAGTCATCTGCTGGGCTTGCTGCGCGTTTTCAGCACTCTGCCGCACCGTGGCGGTAATCTGCTCCATGCTCGACGCGGTTTGCACCAGCGAGGCGGACTGCTCTTCGGTTCGCTGGGCAAGGTCTTGATTACCCTGCGCCATCTGATTGCTGGCCACCGCCACCGACTGCGCATTGCGCTTAACGTCAGCGACCAGCGCTTCGGTAACTTCCGACGATTCATTAAACGCCTGATATAGCTTTGATAACTCATCGCTACCCGGCACCACTAAGCGCTGTGTCAAATCGCTACCCCGGGTCGCGATACTGGTTAGCGCTTGGTTAAGCGATTGGGTAATGACGCGTACGATCAATACGGCAGCGACAATCGCCATCAAGCTGGCCACGAGCGCAATTACCGCATACTGCCAAAGTGCCTGTTGGGCCGACTCACGCAGCGCGACAGTCTGGGCCACCACTGTATCTGCCACGCTATCCTCTAACGCTTTAAGGCGGGCAATTTTCACCGTTTGCCACTCAAACCACTGTTCCGGGTCGACACCATAACCGCCGGCTTGCGCTTGACTGATCGCCAATTCGCGCCGAGCCAAGAGACGCTCGATCTCTGCACCGCTCAATGCCTGGTCAAGCTGGTCGCGGCTTTCATCTCCAGCCAACAGGCGGAAGCTTGTCAAGAATGCCTGTTCCTCGCCCAGCAAGGACAAGAAACGGCGTAACGTAGCGTCGGGCATGCCGTCACTGGCGAAGGCATTGGAAAGCAGAGCCCGCTCAATCCCCGCTAAATCTTTGGCTTCCAGCAGTTGGTAGTAGGCACTTAGCTGGCGAGCAATACCCCCTTCGCTGGTTAGATGCGACAACGTACCCACAAAGGCCATTAGTTGACCGTTGATGCCAGTGTAGTGGCTTAACGCATCACCCATCGCCATATCAAGGCCATCGACACGCTTGCGTAAGGCTGCCTGGCGCTGCCACTGGGCGTCGATTTCGTTGAGTCGTTGCTGGACAGCAGGTGTTAACAGCGCTGGATCCAAGGCATCACGCTGAGCTTGGAAAGCCTGGACAGCGGCGTCGGTGTTGGGACGCTGCTGATTAAGCTGATCGCCAAAGGCATTACCTTCGCTGCCCAGAAAGCCAGCGGTCATGCCCCGTTCAAGCTGCATTTGGTGCACGGCGTCACCGGCACGCTGGGCCAGTTGGGTCAAGGCGTGAAGACGATCAAACTCCTGCACCGTCTCGCGCCGTTCCATAATGCCCTGCGCAGCAAACCAAGCCAGGGCAAGCAAGGGAAGCAGCAATACACAGACAAATTTAAACCGCATCGACATGCGGTTAACGATAGTTTTCATAGCTTAGCCTCAAACAGATAGCGTCGTTGGGGAGGTAAGCGGCGTGCTCGATTATTATTGTCCGCATCAGCTGACGCGTTTAGCTAAGTCTGCCGCACTTTGCCGTTTAGTGAAATACGATTAATTTTAGTGGATAAAATAACGACAAGCGGCGCGAGTATAGGGCGTTTGGGGAACTCTATATTGATTCAAATCATAAAGTCTGGCGAATTTTCAGGCCTAACAAGCGGCTGAATTGAGCGCTCCTTAAGGCGCTGGACTGGCGGCACCCAAAAAGCGCGCCTGCCAGTAATCGATCTCTAACGGCACGCTGACTACTGCACGGCCCTTACCAGGTGCATGAATCATTTGGCCGTTGCCACGATAAATTCCTACGTGGGTCGCTTTGCGACGGTCGCCAAAGAAAAGCAGATCACCAGGGCGTGGTTTTTTCACCTGTGGCAAGGCACGGAACTGTTCATCGGCGGAACGCGGAACACGAATACCCGCCGCCCGGTAGGTCATTTCCACTAAGCCAGAGCAGTCCAGACCATCGGGCGTATTTCCCCCAAAACGATACGGTGTGCCAATGGCCTGCTGAGCATGGGAGAGAATCAGCGCACGCTCCATAGAGAGTCCTGCGCGGTTAGGAGGCGCCTCAATGGGGGTAAGATCGCGGCTGGCACAACCCGCTAGTGCCAGTAGTAACAGGCAGGTAAGCAGCCACCTTCCAGAAGGTGCCAACCCGCAAGGTAGAGGCCACAGGCGAACCAGTAGCATGGGCAGCCGCTCCAATAAATCAACATGCTTTCATGATGGCGCAAAGCATGCCTAGCCGCCAATGGTTAGCGGCCAATCCACTCGACAAAGCTGGTTTCACCCAGCGCATGGCGTTCATGCCGCACCCGGCTCATTGCCGCGTAGGGTAAATCCATTGCCAGTACCCGCGAAAGCGGCTGCTCGATCACCTGGCGCAGCAGGCCATTGCAGACAAATAGATGCGCCACTACCAGCACATGCTTGCCAGGCGGGTTACTTAACAGCTGCTGCCAGGCCTCGGCTAATCGCGCGTCAAAGGCTTGCAGGGTTTCGCCACCGGGGGGAGACACCGCGGCAGGATCGAACCAAAAGGCACTCATTCGCTCGGTGCCCTCTTCGGCAAACACCTGGGCGTGGGTTTTGCCCTCCCACTGCCCCAAATGCAGCTCGGCGAAATCGTCTTCCACCTGAACGGGCAGATCAAACTCTTCCCCCAGCCATAAGGCGAATTCGCGGCAGCGCGTTAACGGAGAGGTAACGATCGCATCGTAGGGCAAATGCCCGTCGACCGTCTGCCGCATGACTGCATCGGTCACCTGCTGCCAGCCGGTTTCACTCAGCGGATGGTCGGTGGAGCCGCGGAGCATACGCCCGCCCACCGGCTCACCATGGCGCAGTAAATCTATCGTTGTTTGTTCGGCTTCAGGAAAGCGCATAGGGGTAACCTCGCCGATTTAGGCAGCTTGCAGTTTAGATAATTGCGTGACGCACGCGTGCGGAAATCCACTCCGACACCAGCACGGTAGCGAAAATCATAATAAAGATGACGCTAACTTGATCCCAGGCGAGGCTATTGATCGAGGCATTCAACTGCAGACCAATACCACCTGCCCCGACCAAGCCCAACACCGTCGACTCACGGATATTAATGTCCCAGCGGTAAACGCTAATCCCCGCGAACGCGGGCATCACCTGGGGCAGCACGCCGTAGTTCATCACCTGCAGTCGACTCGCGCCGGTAGCACTAATCGCCTCAACGGGCGTGGGATGGATCTCTTCAATCGCTTCGTAAAGCAGCTTGCCCACAAAGCCGATGGAGCGCAGGGCAATGGCAATAATCCCCGCCAGTACGCCGGGGCCAAGAATGGTGACCAGTAGCATCGCCCAAATCAGCGAGTTAATGGAGCGCGATGAAACAATCACCATCAGCGCCAAACTGCGCACCAGCGGATGCGGCGTCGTGTTACGGGCGGCTAAAAATGCCACCGGAAACGCCATCATAATCCCTAACGCGGTGCCCAAAGTGGCGATATTGATGGTGTCCCACATGGGCTTCCAGAGCACATTGGCGTAGCCCCATTCGGGAGGGGTCATGCGGCTGATCAGATCTGCTCCCTGGCGGCCGGCATCTTCCACAAACACCCACATGGTATTGTCGGAAATCATCTTCCAGCAGAGCAGAAATAGGCTGACACCTGCCAGCCAAGCCAGGTACTGCAACCATTGAGCGCGAGTAGTGCGCCGCCGCCAAACCGGCTGACCCTGGGGTGTAGTGGAAACAGGCATTTAAACTCTCGACAAATTAAGGGGCCAGAACTTACGGATCCAGCAGTTACTGAATCAGCGTTTACTGAGTCCAGCGGCGGACATGGCTTGAGCTGTACTCGCACAGCAGCACGATGGCGATGATAATCAGCAGAATCGCCGCGGAGGTGTCGTACTCATAGCGGCTCAGCGAGGTATTCAGCGTGGCGCCAATACCGCCTGCGCCGACAATGCCAATCACCGAGGACTCACGGAAGTTGATATCCAAACGGTACATGGAGAGCCCGATCAAACGCGGCATGACCTGGGGCTGCACGGCGTGGTTCATGGTTTGCCACCAACTGGCGCCCGTGGCGCGTACCGCTTCTACCTGCCGCCAATCCAAATCTTCAATATCTTCCGCCAGTAGCTTGGCCATAAAGCCAATCGTCGCGAAGGCCAGAGTAATCATGCCCGCAAAGGGCCCGAAGCCGAACATCACCACAAACAGAATCGCGATGATGATCTCCTGGAACGTGCGCGAAACGGCGATAATCGCGCGGCACACAAAGTAGATCGGCAGTGGTGAAATGTTACGCGCTGCCCCTAAACCCACGGGTATCGCCAGCAGTACACCCAATACCGTGGAGGTGAGCGTCATGGTCAAACTTTCCAGCAAGCCCGCGACGATATCGTCGTAGCGGCTGACAAAGTCAGGCTGCATAAAGGCGCCTAAAAAATTAACCGCCCGGCCTGCGCCTTCCGCCACCCGCTCCCAGTTCACCTCTACCGAGGCAAGCGCTAAAAACAGATACACCACTGCACCAATGGCAAGCCCCCAGCGCAAGCGAGGACTTTCAATTAGCGGTAGTCGCCGCCACTGACCGCGCTGCGCCGCCTGCTGGCGTGCCTGCTCGCTCATCGTGCTGCCCCCGCTTCGATTGACGACATCACCCGCGCGTAGGGAGGATTAATCGGAGCAGTGTTAGTCGTCTCATCGCCGCTGACTTCTTCGTCCATTGGCTCAGGCGTGGTGTCCCAGTCCTCTTCACCATAAATCGTGGTGAGGATCTCACTGGTGAGTTCGCTGGGAAGGCCATCAAAGACGATTTCACCCGCCCGCAGGCCGACAATGCGGTCAGCAAATTGCTGGGCCAGCGCTACGTCGTGAATATTGATGATCGCCGCCAGTTCGCGCTCTGCGCACAGCTCACGAATCAAACGCATGATTTGGCGCGAAGTTTTTGGGTCAAGGCTGGCGGTGGGTTCATCCACCAGCAACAGCTTAGGACTTTGCAGGAGCGCCCTGGCGATACCCACCCGCTGGCGCTGGCCGCCAGACAGGGCATCGGCACGTTTATCGATGGCATGCGGCAACCCCACTCGCTCCAATAGACGGAAGGCTTCAATCACAGCCTCCTGCGGGTAGCGGCGCAGGAAGCTGCGCCAAAATCCCACATAACCGAGCTGACCTGAAAGCACGTTCTCCATCACGGTTAGGCGGTCTACTAACGCATACTCTTGAAAAATCATTCCCATGGAGCGGCGGGCATGACGCAGCTTATGTCCCGAGAGCTTCGTCAGTTCCGTGCCGTCCAGACGAATGCTGCCCTGAGTAGGCTCAACCAGCCGGTTCACACAGCGAATCAGTGTGCTTTTACCCGCGCCAGATGGGCCAATCAGCGCCATCACTTGGCCTTTTGGCAGCGTGAGTTCAATATCCGTCAGCGCTCGATCCCCGGTAGGGTAACGTTTACCAACGCCGGTGAGTGTCAACATGGAAGTGCCTCATCTACATAGCGGTTCGGCCAGAAGGTTGCCCTCCTGGCCGATCGTATTGGGGTACTGCTTAAAGATTAATCGCAGTCGTAGGTCACGCCGTTGGCGTCAGCGATGGTGCGAATAACTTCCCAGTTTTCCTGATAAGTAATCGGAATAAACTGTGCTTCACCTGAGTTAGCGAATTCTGACTCTAGGGCAGTGCCTTCCCAGTCGTAGCTGAAGAACGCATCCTGAATCTTCTCGGCAAGTTCCGGGTTCAGGTTATTCGCCAGCCCGTAAGCGGTGGTGGGGAAGGTTTGTGAGGTGTAGATAATGTCGTAATCACCTTCGTTCACCACACCGCGGGAAATCATCCGTTTGCCTACGGAGTTAGCAATCGCCGCCGCGTCGTAATCTTCGTTGACCACGCCGAGAATGGAGTTGTCGTGAGAACCAGAGAAAGCGGTCTCAAAATCTTCCCCCGCTTCCATACCGTACTCAGAGCGCAGCAGCGCAGAGGGGGCGCGGAAGCCAGAGTTGGAAGTCTCTGAGGTAAACGCTAGTTGGCGACCCTGCAAGTCTTCAACGGCTTCAATGCCGCTTCCTGGGTAGGTGATAATCTCCATCTCATAGCCAAAGCTGCCATCTTCCGCGGCCATCATGGCGAAAGGGCGGAAACCACCGCAGTTAACCGCGACCGGGACGCCACCGGTATTGAAACCGGCTACGTGGAGACGGCCAGCGCGCAGCGCTTCCTGCTGGGCAGCATTGGACTGCACCGGGAAGAACTGGACTTTTTTGCCCGTAGCTTCGCTCAGGTGATCCAGAAAGTCAGACCAGACATCCGCGTAAACCGCGGGGTCTTCAACCGGCGTGTAGGCAAACACTAAAGTATCCGGGTCTACCCACTGAGACTCATCGCTGGGAACATCAGCGACCATATCGCCATCGTTATCCACATAGCGTGAAGACAGATCCGCAGAGGCGTTCACCGCGGCCAAGGCGAAGGCACTGGCAACGGCGGCACTGATTAACGTGCGGGAGAGGGATAATGTCTGCATGGGTCACCTGTAGCGTTCTGTAGAGTTATTAAAAGATGACAACATCCTGACGACTCCAGATGACAAAAATGGGGCACTTATATGACCACTTCGTGACGTTTTGGCGAAGAACAGTTAATCTACAGCTTGAAAAGCCTCGTGACCGCGGCGCTCTACAAACAGGCTGTTACCGGGAATTTTTTTCGCCTGATGCTTCAGCTCAGAAAGCTCGCCTGCGATATCCAGCGATTGGCAGGTAGTCGTATCATGGATGGGTTTTACCGCAATCGAGACGCTCACAAAGGGAAAAAACGTCATTCTATTTTGACGGTTTTCGATGTGAATCCCGCCCTGAAGGCGGTCAGCCTCTTCATAGAAGCCCGGTGCCATCACCTCGAATGAGTGCAGAATTTGCTGGCAAACACTTTCCCAGTGCTCAAGCGGCAGCAACATCATAAAATCATCGCCGCCAATATGGCCAATAAAGCCCCCGGCATTCTCTACCTGTGCTTGCAGCAGCCGCGATAGCGAAATGATGATGTGGTCACCTCGGGCGTAGCCATAGGCATCGTTGAAGGCTTTAAAGTTATCCAAGTCAACATAGGCCGCAGCAAACCCATGCCCGGAGGCCAAATAAGCCGCCAGTGTTTCATTGATCAGGATATTACCCGGCAGGCCGGTGAGCGGGTTGGCATGCCGCGCTTGGCGCACCTGAATCGCGGTAATCTCACGCAAAAGGTCAACGATATTGCCCATCCCCAGGTAGTCACCGTTAGCGTTAACGATGACAAAGTCCTCTTGCTCAATATCCCGGCTGTCGGTCAACTTCTGACTCAAAATCTCAAGCGGAGTATCCGCTTCGGCCACCAGCATGCGTGCATCAGCAACGTCCAGCACACGGCGCTTGGCATAAAGCGAATGGCTATAGGGGTTGGTAAATAGAGTTAAAAACGAGTTGCGTCGCACCACCGCCACGGGCTTACCATTCTCCAGCACGGCCACGCAGCGCAAGCTGGGTTGTTGGCGAAATCGCTCGGAGATATACGGCACTGCGCAATCCGTCGTTATGGCATCGGTAGCCCGTAAAATCGAGCGCGTGGTGCGACCCGCAGGGCTTTTTAATTGGGTGCTCGCTGGCAGCACCAGATTGAGTTCTAAAGGCGGCTGCTGGTTGGGTCGGGCGAAATAGAAGCCTTGTAGTAGTGCGAGCCCACGGTCGAGTTCCCACAAGCAAAGATGCTCAGCAGCGGTCTCCACCCCTTCGGCGATCACTTGGCAGTCCAGGCTACGCGCCACATCGAGAATCGAACGCAGGAACTCTCGCTTGGCAGGATCCTGGTCAATGCCGGAGATAAAGTGTCGGTCGAGTTTAACGAAATCCGGGCGCAGCTCCGACCAGTGGCGCAGGCTTGAGTGCCCTGCACCGAGATCATCCAGTGCGACTTGAAAGCCCATAGTGCGGTAGTGATCCACCGCTTGGCGCATTAGCTCGTAGTCGTGGATTGGCACGTGTTCAGTGAGCTCGATCACCACCCGCTCTGGGGGCAAGCCGCTGTCACGAATAAAGCCAAGCGTTAAGCCTTCGCGAAAATCACGCTCTACGATCGTCAACGGCATAACGTTAAGAAACAGCAGGCCCGGCAGATCGAGCTCTGCAAAGCGGTAGATGGCTAACCGTCGGCAGAGTATATCTAATTCCACCAGCTTTCCGGCCTGAGTGGCTACTTCAAACAGTCGTAACGGCGAGTGAAGCGGCGATGTTTTAGGCCCACGAATCAGTGCTTCGTAGCCATAAATCGCCTGCTGGCTGGCATCCACAATGGGCTGAAAGAGCACGTGCAACTCTTCTGTTGCAATAATCTTTTGCAACCACTGCGATTCTTGTGCGGTCATTTGCCTGCTGCCCTATTCTGCCACCCTAATAACCAGCGGTGGTTCCTATGATGTGTCACCTTCCCTGGAGTTGGTTGATAAGCTGCAAGCAAGCGTGCGTCATTTTTGTGACGCTATAATGACAATCATCAAGGACATCAGTCAGTTGACGCTACACTGACGTTAAATGAGCGGTTTCTCCCGCGCCGGAAAGACCACCTCGCTACCGTCGGCGTCGAGCTGTCGGATATCGATAGGGTGGCCTTTTTCATCCAGCGTTACTAAGCCAATGCCGCTGGCGTTCCACAGCCGTTCACCCGCGCTGGCGCGGTCAGGATCGCGGGGGTGAACGCTTAGTTTGCGGCGCTTGGTGAACCAATTAAGCGGCGACCACGGCGCGTAGAGCCAGCGATTGAGCCGGTCAAAGGTATTGAGCAGGTTTTTGGGAAAGGTGTTTTTGATCCCGCTTGAGGTGATCTGCCACAGATGGGGAGAACGGCGCTGATGACGCACCACAATGTCGTAGACAAACGAGTAGTGCACGTCGCCAGATAGAATCACGTAGTTGCCTGGGGTTTTGGAGTGCTGCCAAATTTGCAGCAGCGTATTGGCCGCTCCCCGGTGAGCCATCCAGTTTTCGGCATCCACCACCAGCGGCTTACCAGCAAGGGTAAACAGCTTTTGGATTCCCTCTATCAACTTGACGCCGAACATCGGTGCGGGAGAGACAATCACCGCACTTTTGGCCCCCATTAGCGCCTGCTGCATTTCCATTAGCGCCTCCCAGTCCATCAAGCCTGAAGGCCGATGCGGGCTGCGTTCGCTGCGCCAGCGCCGGGTGCGGGTATCCAGCACGATTAGTGTGGGAGTGCCGGGCACCTGAAACTCCCAGCCCTGAAAACGCAGCAGCCGCTCAATCAGCCCATCCTGTTCAGCGCAGACTAGCGGTTGGTCGCCATCACCCAGCAGGGTCAAGGCATGGTGGACTAACGGATTCAATTTATCCGGATCGTTACCCCAGGCTTGGCAAAGCAGATAGGCCACCAGGGCGTTACCGATAATTCGCTTAGAGAACGGGTGACCGTAGGCGGCGCGCTCCCAGTCGGCGGTTAGGTTCCAGTCGTCGGTAACGTCGTGGTCATCGAAGATCATCAGGCTGGGCAGGTGCGCCATCACCCGAGCGCATTGGGGCAAGCCTTCAGCAAAGGCATCGATTATCGCCTGCTCCTGACGATAGAGCTCGGCGTCTTTTTCATCTAAGGCAGGCGCTTCAGGGGCAATTACCTGCCAGGGCACCGGTGACCACACCAGGCAGTACATGGCGAGCATTTCTGCCAGCGTCATCAAGTGATTATGGGCGTTCGCCGAGGTAAACACCGGCTTTTTGACACCGCCAAAAAAGCGCTCGCGCAGCGCCACGTTACTGGTCACATCCGGCAACAGTGCAGCACGCCGGTAGTAGCTATCCGGCGAGCGGTAGAGCGCCTGGCTATCGTCGACAGTCGCGCCTTCCAGCCACTCATCCACCAGCCCTAACCGCTCAATCACCGCATGCACGGCGCGTAGCATCGGCCCGGCCACGTCGTCGGCGTACACCTGGTCGCCGGTCATCAGCAGCCAAGCGGGCCACTCGGTGGGCGCTGACTGCTGCTCAGCAAGCCAACTGTCGGCGCGCACCAGGCCATCGGCACTGTCGTGATGGGGCTTGCGGCAGGAGCCATGCATCAGGCGGTGATGGCGGGATGCAATCACAAAGGCAGGATAGGCGGCGCCATCATAACAGAGCCACGGCGCCCACTCGGGCAGAGAGCGCCACTCGCCCTGCTGTGTTTCCACCTGCAGGTCGTACTCGATGCGCTCGTCACAGGGCAGCGCTGACTCAAGCTCACAATCAATTAGGTAGATAAAGGCCCGCTGACCGATGGGGATGCACTGCTGGTGGTGCGCTAAGCCGATTGACTGGCTATCGGCGTGCCCTGGGCGCAGCACTAATGCCATATTCAGTGGCCGAGTGGCGACGAGCCAAAGTACCAGCCGTGTAGTGCTGATACGTCTTAATAGGGGGCCGGCGACTATATCGGGCAGCGTATCTGTACGATTCATTCGGTGCGGTCTCCATTATTTATACGAGACGATTACGAGCGACGACGGGCAGCTCCACCACGACTTTTAACCCACCAGTGCTGGCGCGGCTAAGGTGCAGTTGGCCGCTATACAGAGCGACAAGATCAGTCACAATGGCCAAACCCAAGCCACTGCCCGAACGCTGTTCATCCAACCGTTTACCGCGCTGCACCGCCTGCTGGCACTCTGCTTCGTTCATACCGGGGCCGTCGTCGCTAACGGTCAAGGTTAACTGCTGCCCGTCACTCTCTAGCTGTAGCTGCACATCGCTATGCGCCCAGCGCAGCGCGTTATCCATTAAGTTACCCACCAGCTCTTGAATATCCTGCCCATCCATATGGACTTTAATCTCACCCGCCCAGGTTTGGCGCAGCTCAATGCCACGCCGCTGGGCAAGCCTGGCCAGCCCATTGAGCAGCGGCGCCAGGGTGGCATGTAAATCAATGGGCGCAAAGCGAACGCCTTCGCCCGCCGCTGAAGCGCGTGCCAAATGATGACGTACCGCACTATCCACGCGTTCTAGCTCAACCTCCCAGGCGGCTCGGTTCGCTTCCGGCAACTGGCGTAGCTGCAGGCGCATCACGCTCAGCGGGGTTTTCAGCGCATGGGCAAGGTTGCCAGCGGTATGGCGGCCACGCTCAATCAAGCGCTGATCGCGGGCCAGCACCGCGTTCATTGAGGCAGCAAGCGTTGCCAGCTCGTCGGGCAAGCGGGTATCTAACTGCTCGGCGCGCCCCTGCTCCACCTCATGCAGGTTGGCATGCATGCGGCGCAGTGGCGCTAGCCCCCAGCGTACCTGGAGCGCCAATACGCCAAGCAACAACACGCCCAGGCCCACTAAACCGCCCCACAGCAGGCGCTGAAATTCGCCAATGTCCCGGGCCAACACATCGTCCCGGGCGGCGACGCTAATATGTAGCGGCGTTTCTAACGGCGCCAAATAGATATCACGCTCCACCACGCGCAGCGACTGCCCCCGAGGGCCAGGTATCGAGCGAGCGCTAAGAGTGTCGCTATCAATCACCGGCAGGCGCTGATCCCACAGCGAGCGCGAGGCCAACGTATGCTGCTCGCCATCGGTGATTTGCCAATACCAGCCGGAGTAGACATTGTCAAAACGCGGGTCGCCCAGCGCCCGGTCATGGACAAGCTGTTGCTCTATGCGGTCGTAGGTAACGCCCGCCATGATGACGTTGAGGGTGGCCCCCAGGCGCTCATCAAAGGCCTGAGTAGCCGAGGCACGGTAATGATGAGAAAGCAGCGTGCCCGCAACGGGCAGCGCCAGCCCTATCATCACTAGCACCGCCAGCAGTAGCCGCAGGCTTATAGAGCGCTTTGCCCAGCGCCTTACCCAAAGTTCAGGCCAGACCGAATTGAGTCGACTCATTCGGTAGCGGGCTCTTCTGCTAATAAGCGATAGCCCTGGCCACGCAGGGTGGCAATTCGCCAACTGCCCAACTTACGCCGCAGGCGGCTGACCTGAACATCAATCACGTTGGAGTCCGGCTCGTGGTCGCGGTCATAAACGTGCTCCGAGAGCTCGGTGCGGCTCACCACCCGCGGTGCGGCGTGCATTAAATAGCCCAGCAGTCGGGTTTCCTGGGCGGTTAATCCCACCGGACGCCCTGCCAAGGTGACGTGCTGGGTGTGGGTATCCAAACTCAGCTCACCCACTTTCAGTACTGGATGGGCATGGCCGTGGCTGCGGCGCACAAGGGCGCGCAGGCGAAACAGTACTTCCGCGGGCTCAAAGGGTTTTGTGACGTAGTCATCCGCCCCGGCAGTAAAACCCGCGGCTTTATCGGCCCAGCGTTCCCGGGCGGTAAGGATCAGCACCGGCAGGTCGATACCATCTTCCCGCCATGCCGAAAGCCAGCGAGTGCCATCGCCATCGGGTAGTCCGACATCCAGAATCAGCGTGTCGTAGGCTTCCGTGCGTACCAGAAAATCGGCATCCTGACCGTTAGCCGCATGCTCTACAAGCCAGTCGCCATCGCGCAACGCTTGGCTAAGCTCGCGAGCCAGCGCCTGGTCGTCCTCTACCAACAAACACTTCATCGGCTAACTACCCTTTTTTGGCAAGTGACATCAACAGGCTAGCGGCGCATATCATTGATACGCACCCCTTCAATGGCCATTAATTGGCCGTTATGGCCATCAAACTCGAACTCGACAACTTGGCCCTGGGGGCCAAGCAATTTGATCTCATACTCGACATAACCTCCTTCACGTTCCACCTCAACCTCCAGCACTTCCCCTATATAGTGCGCTTCCAGCCAGTCCAAAATAGTGTCGAGCGGCACGACCTCACCGCGGCGCACTTCGCCGTGTAGCGACTCCCAATGCTGGTCACCCACCGCGCTACCCGCCAGCAACAGCACCAAGGCTAACCCAGTGACGTTGCGACGAGGGACGCTGCGCAGTAGCTTTTTAAAGTGGCGTAGGATTTTACTCATAGGGTCAGCATGCCAAAGGCAACATGAACGTTAGATGAACAGCTTTGTCAGCTTAAGGAAAGTATCGGGGTGGTATAAATTCCCTGTCGCATTCGCTGAATGCCGTTTATTCACTATTGTATAAACATTGACGTACAGACATTCTCGTACAGATACGTAAAGAAGGAATTTGCTATGAACACCATGAAAAAAATGCTGCTGATCCCGACCTCTGCGCTGCTGCTTGCTGCGGCTGCAGGGAGTGTTCAGGCCGACGATTCGCTGCCGATGGATCGCATTGATGACGTATTGACCCACGCCAATGACTACGGTTTCAGCCACTACGAAGAAGTTAGCATTAAAAGCCATGGCCGCGTAGAGGTAGAAGGTTGGCTGGACGATGAGTGGTACGCCGATGTGGAATTTTCTCTTGATAACGGTGAAACGCTACAAGAGAAACGCGAGCGCCTGATTACCGGTGCCTGGGGTATGAGCGAAGACGATATCCGTCAAGCACTGGACGTAGCTAGCCAGGAGGGTATGGTTGAATTTGAAGATCTCGATATCGATAAAAGCGGCATCATCGATATTGAAGGCCGCGGCGAAGATGGCCGTGAGCTAGAAATCAGCGTCCGTCAGGGTTCTTCCGAAGTGACTCAAATTGACCGCGATTAATTTTTATCCAGCTAATCGCTTTGCGGGCTCCCCACGGGGAGCCCGCTGCGTTTATGGTAGGCTGACAAATCATGTAGCTAAAGTGATAGTGCTGACCTTATCAGGTTGCTGAGGAGATATCCGTGCTGAACGAAGGCGTTGATGGCGCGCTGGAGAATGTAGAACTCGGCAACACGGTGTCAGTGCTAAGAGATTTGGCTTGGCTGATCTCCACGCCTGATCTTGTGGTGCTTCCTCCGCCGATTCCCTGTGGAGGGCGGCCCACCATTAAAGAGTTAGGGCTGGAGAAATCGCTATTGGCCTGGCTACGTAAGCTTGGTCTATCACCGCTGACCGCGTTGAACGGCAGCCGCGCAACGCGCATGGGCCATTACCACGAACGCCTGTGGCATATGCTGTTAGATCACGCACCGAATACACGGCTGCTCGCCCGGAACGTGCGCATCACCCGCCAGCGCAACACCCTGGGCGAGCTGGATATGCTGTATAGAACCCGCGACAATCCGGCACCGATACATTTAGAAGTCGCTATTAAGTTCTACCTGGGGCTGCCCGAAGGGCCTGGGGCAGCCAATAGTCAAAGCCGCTGGATTGGCCCCGGCGGGTTAGACAGCCTGGCGCTTAAGTGCTCTCACCTCAGACGTCATCAGCTCCCCCTTTCCACCACGGCGTCGGCGCTGGAAACGCTTACGCATTGGCTAACGCCACGGGATCTGGGTGTTTCTGATCTGCGTTTAGGCGAGCAGTTAACCCAGCGGTTGGCGATGCCCGGCGTACTTTACTACCCCTGGCACGCCGCCATGCCAGCGCCCGAAGGCGCGACGGCAGACCATCGCCGAGGTACCTGGTGCTACTTACGTGACTGGCCTGCGCTGGCAGCCCGGTTTCCCGCCATGCCGCGCATGGCGTGGTTGGAAAAACCTCACTGGTTGGCACCGCCGCCCCTCAGCGCTTTTCGCCCTGCGGCGGAGCAGTTGCCCGCCATTATCGAAAAGGTTCACGCCTGGCGCTCACCCCAGCAAGTGATGCTGTGCTTCTCAGAGCGGGAGCACAATGAACAACGCTACGAGCGGCTATTTTTGGTACCTGATGACTGGCCCCGGCAAGTGCCTCTACCGCCCCGCATTCGGGACTGAAAAACGACCAGAAGAAGCCTCTATATCACGACAAGGTTATCGCGATGGATCAGTTCATGGGCTTCTACGTAGCCGAGGATGGCTTCGATCTGGTGGCTGGGCTGGCCCGCCAATTGGCGGGCTTCAGCAGCACCATAGTTGACCAAGCCTTTGGCCACTGACGCACCCTGCTCATCCACGCACACCACCATATCGCCGCGTTTGAAACCGCCCTGTACGTCGCGCACGCCCACTGCCAGCAGGCTTGAGCCTTTATCGCGCAATACTTTGACTGCTCCCGCATCCAGCACCAGCGTACCACGCACCTGCAGTTGACCCGCCAGCCAGCGCTTGCGCGCCGCCATGGGCACTTGGTCAGGACGCAGCAGCGTGCCTAGCGCTTCGCCCGACATTATCCGGTTGATAACGTCAGGCTGGCGGCCACTGGCAATCACCGTGACCGCCCCGGAGCGCGCCGCCAACTGCGCCGCGCGCACCTTGGTGGTCATACCACCCCGCCCCAGCGCGCCACCGCTACCTGCCACGGCGGCTAAGCGCGGGTCGTCGGCGCGCCCTTCGGCAATCATCTGGGCATCGGGGTTGTGCCGTGGGTCGGCGTCAAACAGGCCTTCCTGGTCGGTCAATAGCAGCAGAGCATCCGCTTCCAGTAAGTTAGCAACCAGCGCGCCTAACGTGTCGTTGTCGCCAAAGCGAATCTCATCGGTGACCACGGTGTCGTTTTCATTGATCACCGGCACCACGCGCATCTCTACCAACGTACGCAGCGCTGAGAGCGCATTCAGGTAGCGCTTGCGGTTGGAAAGATCATCATGAGTAAGCAGAATCTGCGCGGTGAGCATGTCGTGGCGGGCAAAGTGCTGCTCGTAGCATTGGGTCAGGCCATTTTGGCCTACCGCCGCAGCCGCCTGCAGTTCATGCACGGCGCTGGGGCGCACCTGCCAGCCAAGACGCACCATGCCAGCCGCCACGGCGCCGGAAGAGACCAGCACCACTTCAATCCCCTTCTGGTGCAAAGCGGCAATTTGATCCACCCAACCACCGATGGCGGGTTCGTCCAGGCCGCGGCCATCGTTAGTCAGCAGCGCACTACCAATCTTCACCACGACCCGCCGTGCACGGCTTAGCGCGCTGCGGCCCAGGATTTGCTCGTTACTTTCCATGCGACCCACCTCAATCAGACGCTAACAACTTAATCAGGCACTCATCACTAAATCAGATACTCACCACTAAATCAGCCACGTGCAACTTAATAAGACGCCCATAAAAGGGGCCGCGCGAACGCAGCCCCTTTTTGAATACTACCGATTTTAGCTGACTACCGAATGCACCCGCTTAATACCACTAAGGGGCGTATTCGACTTCAACGTCGTAATCATCGTCGTCGAAATCTTCGTCATCTTCATCGTCCCGCTTACGCCGACGGCCCAGGCGAGCTTCGGTACGCGCAACCGACTCTTCTTCCATGCGGCGACGCATCTCTTCTTCACGGGCCAACGCCTCTTCATCTTCGTGCTCAAGGCGGCGCTGCTCGGTCAACCAGCGGTAAGCCGCCTGAACCAGTTTATCGGTGCCGTCGCTGCTGATCGCCGAAATACGGAATACCGGGCCTTCCCAGTTGAGCGCCTGAATAATCTTCTGGGCGCGCTCTTCGCGCTCATCTTCCGGCAGCAGGTCAAACTTGTTCAGCACCAGCCAGCGCGGCCGCTCAGAAAGCGCCGGGGAGAACTGCCCCAACTCGTGAACAATCGCCTTCGCCGCTTCCACCGGATCGGATTCATCAAACGGTGCCACATCGACCACGTGGAATAGCAGCCGCGTGCGGGTTAAGTGCTTCAAGAAGCGCAACCCTAAACCGGCGCCATCAGAGGCTCCTTCAATCAAGCCGGGTACATCGGCCATTACGAAGTGCTCGTGCATACCCAGTTTTACCACGCCCAAGTTGGGCACTAAGGTCGTGAACGGGTAGTTGGCAACCTTGGGCTTGGCGGCAGACACCGAACGAATCAGCGTCGATTTACCCGCGTTGGGCATGCCCAGCAGGCCGACATCGGCCATCACTTTCATTTCCAGGCGCAGGTTGCGGCGATCACCGTCGGTGCCCGTTGTGGTACGGCGCGGTGCGCGGTTGGTAGACGATTTAAAGTGGATGTTACCCAATCCACGCCGACCACCTTCGCCCACCAGCACCACCTGGCCAATTTCGGTCACATCGGCGATGACTTCCAGGGTGTCTTCATCAATCACCGTGGTACCCACCGGCACTTTGACGTGCAGGTCTTCACCGGCCTTGCCGCTCATTTGACGGCCCATGCCGCCCTGCCCGTTCTGGGCTTTATAGAAGCGCTGGAATTTAAAATCGATCAAAGTGTTAAGAGCATCGTCACCAATTAGGTAAACGCTACCACCATGACCGCCATCGCCCCCATCGGGGCCGCCCCTGGGCACATATTTTTCGCGGCGAAAGCTCAGACAGCCATTGCCGCCTTTGCCCGCCTCAACAATAATCGAGGCTTCATCGACGAACTGCATTGGATTCTCCCGGCCGCTTCCGCCGCCCTAATATATGCACTACTTTTTCTCCAACCCTTTATTCCCACCAGTATCTTGGTAAAACCCAGCATTCTGGTAAAGCGTATTGGAAAAGAGATTTAACCGACAAAAAAGCCCCGCCATAGCGGGGCCTTTTTTCTCGCAACCGCGAGCATAGCACTAGCCGTTTAGGCAGAAACGATGCTAACGAACTTGCGGTTTTTCGGGCCTTTGGTCTCAAACTTCACAAAACCGTCGCTCAGTGCAAACAGTGTGTGGTCACGACCAAGGCCTACGCCCGTGCCCGCGTGGAAACGCGTGCCGCGCTGACGCACGATGATGTTACCCGCAGTCGCCGCTTGGCCACCGAAGAGTTTTACACCTAAGCGTTTGGACTCGGAATCGCGACCGTTACGCGTGGAGCCGGCTGCCTTTTTATGTGCCATTGCAAAATCCTCCTAAGGGAATTGACCGCTTACGCAGAAATTCCGGTAATTTTGACTTCAGTGAACCACTGGCGGTGGCCCTGACGCTTCATGTGGTGCTTACGACGACGGAACTTGATGATGGTGACTTTATCGCCGCGCCCGTGGGAAACCACTTCGGCAGAGACTTTAGCACCACTGATCATCGGCGCACCGATGTTGAAGTCATCGCCGTCAGCGACCATCAGCACTTCGTCAAACTCAATCGTTTCGCCGGTAGCGACTTCGATTTTCTCGAGCTTGAGGGTTTGACCTTCTTGAACGCGGTACTGCTTACCACCGCTTTTGATAACTGCGTACATGTCGCTCTCCGGACTGTCGTTAATGCCGTTCTAACGGTTAAACGGCACTCATCTCCTACGCTCTTTCGAGTCGTGCTCTTATCGACCTGCTGCGAGTGGCGCCCCTTTTGGAGCCATCTGACAGGGAGCAAGATGAGTGGGTCGCGGATTATAACGACTATCTTCTCTTACCACAAGACCATAGGCCGTTGTCAATTGACACGACCATCTCCTTATAACGGCATATCATAGCGTGACCACAGCGCGTGTCTTGACGCCTAACAGGCAGCCCCATAGCATGACCTCCACTATGGGCGGGAGTTACCGCCTCAATCTGCCGCGATGAACGTATCCCATGACCGCTAACGTCTCCTCAGCCCAGCCTGACAGCCCAACGCCTTCACCGCTGCATGCCGTGGTGGCCGATGATTTCGCAGCCGTCAATCGGACAATTGTCGAGCAGCTCAATTCTAAAGTGCCACTGGTTGAAACGATCGGCCAGTACATCACCGAAAGCGGCGGCAAGCGCTTGCGCCCTTTACTGGCACTCCTAGCCGCCCGCTCCCTCGACTACACCGGCGACAAGCATATTCCGCTGGCCACATTAATAGAGTTTATGCACACCTCCACGCTGCTACACGATGACGTGGTGGATGAATCGCATATGCGCCGGGGCAAGAAAACCGCCAACGACGCCTGGGGCAATGCGCCCTCGGTACTGGTCGGCGACTTCCTCTACGCCCGCTCGTTTCAGATGATGGTCGATGTGGGCTCGATGCGCATTATGGCGATCCTTTCCGGTGCTACCTGCATCATCGCGGAAGGGGAAGTGCTGCAGTTGACCAACATCGGCAACCCCAGCATCTCCGAAGAGGACTACTTCGAGACCATTTTGGGCAAAACCGCCATGCTGTTTGAAGCGGCTTCCCACAGCGGTGCTGTGCTGGCAGAAGCAACGCCGGAACAGGAGCGCGCTCTCCAATATTATGGCCGCTACTTAGGTCTCGCCTTTCAGTTGATCGATGACCTGCTGGATTACCAGGGCGACGCCGATGCCATGGGCAAAAACGTTGGCGACGACCTAGCCGAAGGCAAGCCGACACTGCCGCTGATCCACGCCATGGAGCAAGGTACGCCGGAACAGGCCAAGCTGATTCGCCAGGTGATTCGCGATGGCGGGCTTGAGCAGCTCGACGCCGTACTGGAAATTATTCACGCCACCGGCGCACTCGACTATACCCGTCAGCGCGCCGAAGAGATGGCCGATAAAGCCCTGCAGCAACTGGACGCCCTACCGCCCAGCGCCTACCGCGACAGCATGGCCCAGTTGGCCCGCTTAGCGGTTGATCGCCAAGCATAAAAATTGCTAGATCACACCGCCGAGGACTTGAAAAAACACGTCTGGCTAAGTATGATCCACCTCCGTTGTTGAGCACAGATAAGCATTGCTCGGCAACCTTCGGAATATAGCTCAGCTTGGTAGAGCGCTGCCTTCGGGAGGCAGAGGTCGTAGGTTCGAATCCTGCTATTCCGACCAAAAAATTTAGAAAAAACGGCCACTTAGCTAATATAGCAAGTGGCCGTTTTTTGTTGGTAGCAACACTAGGTTCCAAGCAGAAACATTAGGGGCTAGCAGCAAATGGCTAATACATCGCATACGCCGATAGCGTTGCCAGGCTACGCGACGAAGGCAAAATCTTGCTGCGTATTTTTCTGGATGAATGCCAAAAGCGCGGCATTAAACCCACCAAGTCCTACTCTGGCAAGTTTCAGGTGCGTCTACCGGAAGAACTGCACAAACACGCCGCCGACGCCGCCACGACCAAAGGACAAAGCCTTAATCAGTTTGTAACCACCGCTATCGAACACGAACTTTCTGTTTAAGCAATTCAGCCGCTTCATTTTCCCAATGCCCTGTTTTAAAAACATAATCCCCGGCCATCCAATGGCCGATGGTCTTTGGTATCCGTCTCCTTACAGAAAAGCTGGCTCCTTCCAGCTCGCGCATCCAAGCGTCATAGCCAGCTCCTCAAGCCCCCATTGATGTAAGCCATTGCCGACAAGATTTGTAAAAGATCTCTTACACCGACAATCACCGGATAATCGACGGAACCACCCATTGAGTAAACTGGGGTTATCAGGGTTATAGAAGTTGACTCTTTTTAAATTCGGGGTTATAGTAACCCCAATAATTAACAGCACAGGGGCAGGAGGTGGATAGCAGAACACTGATAAAAGAACTGAAGAAAGATGGCTGGGCGTTGGTCAGAGTCAACGGCAGCCACCACCACTTCAGGCACCCTATCAAGCCCGGCACGGTCACCGTGCCACATCCTAAAAAGGATTTGAAAACGGGCTTGGTAAGAGCAATCAGAAAAAGCGCCGGCCTCTTATGAGGTTGGCCACTGCTGCCCCCCATAAAGGAGATCAACGTATGTTGTTTCCCATTGCAATTGAGCGCGGCGACGAACAGCACGCCTATGGCGTAGTAGTACCCGATCTTAACGGCTGCTTTTCAGCGGGTGACACCTTTGAAGAGGCGTTAGCCAATGTGAAAGCAGCGATCGAAGGATGGCTGGAAGTAGCCGTGGACTATGGCGACCCCATTCCCGAAGCAACGTCTATTGAGCACCACATGGACAACCCTGAATACGCCGGCTGGATCTGGGCGGTGGTGGATATCGACCTGACCCCCTATCTGGGCAAAAGCCACAAGATCAACGTCACATTACCTGATTTACTGGTTAAGCAAATTGACGACTTTGTGGCCAGCCACCCCGGCGACAAAACCCGCTCGGGCTTTCTGTCCCGCGTCGCCATGGCCGAACTGGCCAGAGCACGCAAAGGCGCATAACCCAAGCAAAACAAAACCCCCGGCTACTCCAAATAGCCGAGGGTTTTTATTGCCGCATTATTCTGGCGAAGCGTTTCCGCAACGCGTGCTCTTAGGCGACACTTTCACTATGGCAAAGTTTTGCTAAGTTGCAAACAAGTAATTTAACGTTACGTAATGTAATAGTTCGCCTACACCGCCCAACACCTGGCTTGCCTTACCACCACCCCTTGAACTGCTGTGCGGTCACAAAACAGCCCTGGCCACCATTTGTTGGCACGCATCAACAGTACGACCACGTAAATGCGGAGACTGTATGATGAATATCCAGCCTATCCATAACGATGCCGATCCTGATCGTGCATTTGCTCGCCTAGAAGAGCTATGGGCCGCAGATGCTGGTACTCCAGAGGCTAATGAGCTTGAGGCACTCTCCTTGCTCATCAAGAAATATGAAGATGACCGCTACCCCGTCGGTTCTTCCCATAGCGCTTAACGGTTCGTAGCCGAACCTTACTGCTTGAGAAGTAGAAGGTAAAAAACACAAACATAGCACGCTAACAAACATGCTACGATTAGCGTTTGTGCTCTTCACTCTCTCCCCTCCTCTTGATATGGACAAGACTATTAGCCAATTAACGCATATTAAGGCCGTACTACTGTTTGCCAGCACCATGACCGTGATGTCGGGGGCAATTATCGCGCCTGCACTGCCGGGCATCAGCCGCCATTTTCCCGACCAGCCCCAGGTAGTGATCCAGCTGATTCTGACCCTGCCTGCGCTGATGATTACGCTGTTCAGTCCACTGATGGGTTATCTTGCTGACCGGTTTGGGCGCAAGAAATTGCTGCTGATGATGCTGGGCATCTACGGTTTTGCGGGGGGCGCGGGCTTTTTCATTGATCGCGTGGATCTGCTATTAAGCTCCCGCGCACTGATGGGGATTGCGGTAGCCGGTATTCTCAGTATCAGTACCACGCTGGTGGGGGATTATTTTGACAGCTCCGAACGCGCCCGTTTTTTGGGGCTGCAAAGCAGCTGCATGGCGCTGGGCGGGGTAATCTTTATTAACCTGGGCGGGCTACTTTCCGACTGGAGTTGGCGCGGCCCGTTTTTACTCTATATGACCGGTGTGCTGCTGCTTCCCTATGCCTGGGCGATTCTCCAAGAGCCTCAATCCAGTGATGGTGCCAGCCGCGATACAAGCGATGCGCCGGTAACGGTGGACTACGGACGTACCTGTCTTGCTTACCTGATCGCCATGATCAGCATGACCATGTTTTATATGTTTCCCGCGCAGCTGCCCTTTCTGCTTTCCCAGCAGGGTCAAGTCAGCGGCGTAGCGATCGGCGTGGCGCTCTCGATGGCAGCCCTGACGGCCAGCATCGTGGCGTTTTGCTATGGTTACTACAAGCCGTTCCTGTCGGTGATGACAATCTATGTGCTCGGCTTTTTCCTGGCGGCAGCCGGTTTTTTGGTGGTGGGCTTCACCCAGAGTTACGCCATGGCAATCGTGGGTGCGGCGATCTCCGGATTTGGCCTTGGCGCCTTTATGCCCAATACCACCACGTGGCTGATGCGGATCACTCCTCAGCGAGTACGCGGCCGGGTATTTGGCGGTTTTACCTCGACCTTCTTTTTTGGCCAGTTTATCTCCCCGGTGGTGGTCGCCCCGGCGGTGATCTGGCTGGAGTCGTTGCGTAACGTGTTTACCGGCATGGCAGTCGTGTGCGGCCTGCTAGCCGTTGTCCTGATCATTCTGGGCAAGACAACGCTCAAAGCCGACAGCCAGCTTTGAGCATCAGCACTTACGCAGGCGGGTGAATCAACCCCACGACACTGACAAGAATCAGCACCGCGCCCAGCACACGAAAGAACAGACCGGTGTTCGCTTTAAGCATATAGCGATGGGCTTTCTCGCCCACCAAATGGCCGATAAAGGCACAGGGCAGCAGCCACAGCTGGTGAATTAACTGAAGATCCACGCCTGCAATCAGGAACGAGACCATCTTGATCATCACCAGGATAAACCACAGCACAAACATGGTATCCCGCAGTTGCTCTTTGGCGACGTGAGTGGCGAATACCGCCACAATCAACGGCGCGCCAATCAGCGACGTACCGCTGACATACCCACCAAGCGCCAGCAGCACGTAGTCCACGTACTTGTTCTTGCTTTTGAACGGCTTATTCAATACATAGCCAATGGCATAGATGATCACAATGCCGAAAATGATACTGGTCATGACTTGTGCGGGCAGCGTTAACAGCCCCACTACCCCAATCAGCTTGGGGATGATCATGATTTTCAAGGCTTTGGTTAAATAACCCCAATCGATATTACTCTCTGGCGATGTGGTGCCCACGCCCGCTTGCTGTAGCTGGCGATGCCCACTCCAGGCGATCCAACTGGAGAAAATCAGCAGGTGAATGGCAATAATCGGCAAGAATACCAGTGGCTCGTTGACGACCAAAAGCAGGAAAGGCAGTGCCAGCACGGCACCGCCAAAGCCCAAGCTGGTTCGCACAAAACCGCTCCAGGCAAAAATTAGCCCAATCAGCGCATACTGGTACCAGAGTAGATCTGTCATGGTTCGCGTTAGGATCCTAAGTTAGGGGTGGATATCTCCCAGCGTCCACCAGCGTGGCAATAGCGCACGTACGCTGGCCTGGGCAAAACGATCATCCATTAATACCACAACCCCTTGATCTTCTGGACTGCGAATAACGCGACCTGCGGCCTGCACCACTTTGATCATGCCGGGAATGCGGTAGGTATAGTCGTCACCTTGGCCGAAGCGGGCGGTTAGTCGTGCTTTAAGCGCTTCGTTAAAGTCGTTAAACGGCGGTAGTCCCAAGGTGGCGATAAAGGCTCCGATCAATCGGTCGCCGGGCAGGTCGATGCCTTCTGCAAAGGCACCGCCCAACACCGCAAAGCCGATGCCTTCTCCGCCGGGTGCAAAGCGCGCCAGAAATTCCTCGCGCTGCGCTTCCGGCATCCCGCGGGTTTGGCTGAAAACGGGTACTTCCGGGTGCGCCTCGCGAAACCGCGCCAGCGCTGCCTCCAGGTAGGCAAAGCTGCTGAAGAACGCTAAATAGTGGCCTGATTTGCGCTGATACTGCTGCGCTATGGCCGCGACGATAGGATCGACAGAGGCGTCCCGATCCCGAAAACGCGTGGAGATATCCGTGCGTATACGCACCTCCAACTGACACGCGGTAAAGGGCGATGCCACTTCCCGCCATACCGTGTTTTCCTGCAAGCCCAGCAGATCCCGGTAGTAGTGGGCAGGGTTTAACGTCGCCGAAAACAGCACCACTGAGTGGGCCGCGTTAAACCGTGCGGCCAGAAAATCGGCGGGTATCAGATTGCGTAACCCCAACACCGCCCGACCGCGCCCATAGCGGGTAAGATCACACAGGGAGTGCTCACCAAAGCGCTCCGCCAGGCGGCAGAATGCCAGCGCTTCAAATAACAATTCCTGTAGTTCCAGGCTGGCATCTTCGGGGTGCTCACCCAGGTGGTCAGTGATGGCGGCGCCCACCTGTTGGGCAGCGGTGACTAGCTTGTCGGGCAATGCCGTAAGCAGCCGGTAGGCCGGTTTCCTGGGGTCGCCCTCCTCTTCCAGCCCTGCCTCTTTAAACGACGTATCTTTAAACAACGCCTGCCACTGACGGGCCAAACGACCCAGGGGCCGGGAGAGCGCTTTGGGCGCAGCACGGCGAACCCGGTTGAAACGCTGCTGATCGAGCTCGGCGCTGTACATGCCGCGGGCGCGCTCAATCAGATTATGCGCTTCGTCGACCAGCACGCCCGTTCGCCAATCGTTGGCCTGGGCCAAACCGTGCAGCAGTGCGTGGCTATCGAACCAGTGGTTAACGTCACCGACGATCACATCCGCCCAGCGCGCCAGCTCCTGGCCGAGATAATACGGGCAAACATCGTGGGCCAACGCCACTTCGCGCAGCGCGTCGCGATCCAGCCATCCCTGATCCACCGCCGCCTGGCGTGCTGCAGGCAGGCGATCGTAAAAGCCGGCGGCCAGTGGGCACGACTCGCCGTGGCAGGCGCGATCTGGGTATTCGCAGGCTTTCTCCCGCGCCACCAGTTCCAGCACCCGCAGAGGAAGTGTTTCATCACTAGTGCGCAGTGTAGCCAGGGCATCCAGCGCCAAACGGCGGCCAGGGGTTTTCATGGTCAGAAAGGCGATCCGATCGAGCTGCTGGCGGGGCATGGCCGAAAGCATCGGAAACAGCGTGCCCATGGTTTTACCAATACCGGTGGGCGCCTGGGCGAGCAGGCAGCGCCCGGTGCTGGCAGCTTTGTAAACATCTTCAGCGAGTTCGCGCTGGCCGGGGCGAAACGCAGCATGGGGAAAACGCAGGGTCTGCAGGCCACTATCGCGATCCTGACGGTGAACGGCCTCCTGTTCTGCCCAGGCAAGGAAGCGTTGGCACTGCTCGGCAAAGAACGCCTGGAGTTCGTCGGCAGTGGCTTCCTGGCTGATCAGGGTCTCTTTGCCGCTGGCAATATCCAGATAAACCAACGTCAAGGTAATCGGTTCCAGCGCACGCTCAGCACACAGTAACGCGCCGTAGACTTTTACCTGCGCCCAGTGGAGGGCGCGCTGATTATCCGCCATGCGCTCCAGGCTGCCACGGTGGGTTTTGATCTCCTCCAGGCGGTTGGCCGTGGGGTCGAAACCATCGGCGCGGCCGGTAACTATCAGCCCTTCAAACTTCCCCGACAGGGGCAGTTCAGCGAGATAGTCTTCTCCCCGGCGGCTGGTCACCAGCGTATGCCCTTCCATCCCTTCGCGCGCACTGGGCGCCGGGGTAAAGCGGTGATCGAGATCCCCCTGCCGAGCAGTGAAGTCGCACAGCGCGCGCACTGCCACGCGATAGGTCGCGCTCATGGTTCAGGCTCGTCGCCAGTCGACCAGCTCACGTAACACACCGCCACGGGCATGGCATGGCGGTGAAAAAACGTAAGCCAGCGGCGCTGGTTATCCTGCAGCCGATCGCCGGGGCCTTTGACCTCAATCATCCGATAGCGTGGCTCGCCAACGGGTGCATCGGGCATAAATTGAATTAAATCCGGTAGCCCGGCCCGGTTGGCTTTCAGATCCCCCAGCAACCGCTCAAAGCACAGGCGTAGGTGCACGGCGGGAATGCACGTCAACGCCAGCTCAACCAGCGGTTCATCGACAATCGCCCAGTGCACAAAGGGAGACGCCAGGCCGTGTTTCTCCCTCCAGGTCGAACGAATCACTTCGCGGTAACTGCCGTCCTCCAGACGCGCAAGGCAAGCATCGAAGGCGTCTCGCCGTCGCGCCACGAAGTCCTCACGGTACAAGTCCGCCGGGCCATTGTGGAAAGGATGGAAGAAGGCCCCCGGCAATGGAGCAAAAATCGCCGACCAGCAGAGCAAACCAAACAGCCCGGTCAGCAGCGCGTTTTCCACGTAGTAGACCGGCGCCCCAGGCTCGCTGAGTGCCTCGACCACGGCGCGTTCGACCCACTGCGGCCCCGGCAATGATAAGTCCCAGCGCTCATGAGTGGGTTCGGGGTCGCTCGGCTCAGCAGGCAGTTTAAGCCGCCGCCGCAAGCGGGGCAGAATCCGCGCCAGCGCCTGGTGCTCGGTTTCGTTGGGGGAACTCTTAAGCGCTTGGGTCGCCAGCTCAAAGGCCGCAGGGTGCTCGCCTTGGCGCTCCAACACACGCAACTGCCGAATGCGCGCCTCGCTACTGCCTGACTCGCTATACAGTGTTAGCGCCAGCGCCGTATCACCGCTACGCTCTGCTTCACGGCCCAACTGGAGCAGCAGTCTTGCGCGCCGCGTGGCCAGCCAGCGGTTATCCGCGGGCGGCGGTACCTCAGGATAAAGGGCGGCGGGCAGCTCACCGGCATCGAGACGTTGGCGTAGGTAATGGAGCTCCAGATAGACATCCACCTCGTGGCGGCATTGGAAAGCGCGTGATTGCGGCGTAAAGGGCACCGTCTCAAAGCGCTGCAGCCCCAGTTCGGTTAACACGAACTCGGCCCAGTCCTGGCGCAGGTTGCCAAAGAACATCAGGCGCAGGCGGTCGCAGGTTTCCATGACTGTTAGCCGCAGAACTGGATCGTTTGCCTCGGGCCACCACTGGCATAACCGCTTGGGTTCATTGAGCTGGCTCGCCAGCGTGTCGTAGAGCACGGTTTTAGCGCTTGAGGCGCTCAGCCCGGCAGCGCGTATCTCCGCTACCAACGCCTGGCGCAGTTCGGCCAAGCGTAGCTGGTTAAACAGCTCATCAACGCTAAGCACCGATTCACTATCGACCCAACCTAGCGACATCAAGGGCGCCATGGCGCTGGCACTGTCGCCAACCTCGGCGTAGCTTAATTTGCTGAGCCGAAACAGCTCGCCCTTGCGCATCACCATGCGCACCAGCAGCGCTTGGGAGGCTTGCGGTAAGCTCTCAAACTGTTCAAGAAAAGCGAGCTCGTCTGCCGCGAGCAGATCAGCGTGGCGCTCCCCCACCCAGGCCAAAACGAAGCGGAAGTTCGTTAAGTAATAGAAGGGGTCATCAAGGGAGGCGGTAGGTGTCGCGAAAGCACTGTTCATTTATCCATTGTATCAGTGCGATGCTATTTTGACAGTCTCGCCGTCATTGAGATTAAGCATTCAATAAGAGCGTTTGAAAGGCCTTATAGGCCGCCACCACCGTTGCCATTTGCGCGGTATGCGCCTGCACAAAGGGCTCGCCGGTTAGGGTTTCATCAGGGTATTCAGTGATCAGCATCAATGGCGTTAATTGATTGGCATCTTCCGAGATTAGGTAGGGGAAGCCGTTCAACATCGGGAAGGTTAACGCTCCTGCATGAGTCTCAAATAACGCAATTTGCGCGGCATTAAATTCGACCAGCCCAGGCACTTGCGCAAGCTGCTGGGTAACGGCTTCCACCAACTGCTCGGCGGCTGTTTCGTAGCCTGGCTGATGGCGCAGGATCAAAAAGAAGCCCTTGGGAATCGTCCACATCTCAAAGCCGCGGGGCACGTAACCGCTTAACGGCCGCGTCCACTCATGGGCCGGGTAGCCGTGCAGATTGATATGCAGTCCGGCATTACTGAAAGCAAATGCCTGTTCACGAATAGCATGTTCAAATGGCTGCCCAAGCGGCTGGCTCTGGAGGTCATTACCAAAGGCGGTATAGCGCGCCGCGTGGTGCATATGGCGTGGCTGAGTGGCGACGAGCCGACCTTGCAATGCGTAGCCATCAGGGTTTTCCAGCGGCGAAATGACGAAGTGGGCCTCAGGCTCACCGCTAAGCTGCGCCGCAGCACGCAACGCCCCCACCACGCCGGAGGTTTCGTTGGCATGCTGCCCCGCACTGATCATAACGGCGCGGTCACTGCCGACGATATAACGCGCCTCTACCGCTCTCCCCGCTCGTGTCTTGGCGTGTAACGCCTGACCACCCAGCGCTGCCAATAACACCTCTATTTGTTCAACGCCGATGGCCTGCTGAGCGCTCTCCAGTTCGACCTCGGCCCGCGGCAGTTGGGAGGCATCCAAAGGCCGTAGGCTGACGTTTAAATAGGCTCGCTCCCCCTGAGAGGAGACTTCCGGCACAATCTGCCCCGGCTGAATGGATCGATCCCCCAGCGCCAAACCTGCGCGGCGCTGAAAATACTCCAGCGCTGAGAAATAGAGCTCTTCATGGAGCGCCTCGGCAAGGCTGATATGCTCATCGTCCAACGCTAAACGGCGGTCACTACAGGGCAACTGCACCGTAAAGTTGAGCTCTTCAAAGTAGGGCGATGCTGTCTGCCACTGGGTTGAGGATAACGTCGCCATCGCCGCTTGAAACAGCGCTTCATAGTCCGTCTCAACAATTGACTCGCTTACCTCGCCATTGGGAGAGGTGAGCCGCAGCCAGCCACAGGGTGAGCACTGTGCTTCATCTACATGATCTAAATGTTGACGGTTAGGTGCATCAACCCAATACGTTTCCCGCTCCCCAGTGCTACGCTCCACACGAACGCGATAATGAAGAGGTGTAGAAATAGTGGTTGAAATAGTGGTTGAAATAGTGGCAGGCGTAGCATCAACTTCTTCCCAGCGTAGCGCTACACCTTGCGGAAGTAGCGCCGCCAGCGGGTAGGCTTCCAGCAGAAAGCGGCGCGGCGCATGTGCTAACACCGGGTACTCAATTACCAGCGACCGCAGCGACGCCCACGAGAACTCCTCTAAAAAGAAGTGCACCAGGGGCTTATAGGCACTGCGCAGGCGCGCACTAATACCAGCAGCCTTGAAGGCCGTTTCTGTGGCTTGGCGTTCGCTTTCATCGTCGAAGACCCACGCCTCCAACTGATAGCCTTGATAGGCAGGCGTGGCGTACTCATCAAGCAAAGATCGCGTGGTGCGTGGAAACGAGCGCTCTAACAAGATCTCGATACGGGGATCGTTGGTCATAAGGAGGTGCGTCCGGTGGGATCCAAGGCATCCCGGAGCCAGTCACCCAGCAGGTTCAGCCCTAGCACGGTTAACAGAATAGCCAAGCCAGGGAACACACTAACCCACCACGCCGTTTGCAGATAGGTACGCCCTTCCGCCAGCATGCCGCCCCAACTGGGAATCACTGGATCCACGCCCAAGCCTAAAAAGGTCAGGCTGCTCTCAAGCAGAATATTATTGGCCACATTGAGGGTCATCAGCACGATGACGGGGCCAATCAGATTCGGCAACAGATGCTGGAACAGAATACGAATATCTTTCACCCCAATCGCTTTGGCCGCCAGAATAAATTCGCGGTCGCGCAGCGATAGCACCGAGCCGCGCACCAGGCGCGCGTACTGCACCCACTGGGAGATAATCAGCAGAATAATCATATTGGTTAGCCCGCCACCAATCACGGCGATAAAGGTAATCGCCAGCAGAATAAAGGGCAGCGCGAGCTGCACGTCGGCAAAGCGCATCACGATCATATCCAGGAACCCGCCGTAGTAGCCGGATACCAACCCCATAATGATGCCGATCACCACCGCCCCAAGGGCGGAGTAGACCCCAACTTTTAGCGAGATTTCACCGCCGATAATCACCCGCGCGAGCACGTCCCGGCCTAATGGATCCGTGCCCAGGGGAAAGCCAGGCTCCACCAGCGGCGGCGTTAAACGGTAGGCTAAGTTAAGCTCTGAACCTCCTCCGGGAAATAGCCAGCCGGAGAAGATCACCGCTAAACCAATACCGCCCACAAGCAGTACGCCAAGGATAAACTCAAGGTTTTTAAAGCGTTTCAATTTGTCGGTTTTAATAGCTGCGGTCATGGTTATTCCTTGCGCACCCTGGGGTCAACCAGGCCATAGGCGATATCAACAAGCAGGTTAATGGAGATGATCATTAACGAGAGCACGGTAATAACGCCTTGTAAGACGGGGTAGTCCCGGGCCGATACGGCTTCGAAAGCCAAGGTGCCTAGTCCTGGCCAGTTAAAGACACGCTCGACCACCACGATACCGCCCAACAGACCACCGAACTGCAAACCAAAATAGGTGATCAGCGGAATGGAGCAGTTACGCAGCGCATGTTTGTAGAGTACGACCGTGTTGGAAAGGCCTTTTGCCCGCGCCACCATGATGTACTGAGAGCGGAGGGTATCCAGCATAGTGGTTCGCACAAGGCGCACGTTGGTGGCGGTTAGAATGATCCCCATCGTCGCCGCGGGCATAATGAAGCTGGAGAAGCCCTCCATGCCACTGGGCGGCAGCAGATTAAAAGTGATGGAGAGCAGCAGCACCAGCATGATGGCCAGCCAGAAGTTAGGAAAAGAGAGCCCGATCAGGGAAAAAATCCTGATCATCTGGTCGGGCCACCTTCCCCGCGATACCGCGGCCTTAATACCCAGCGGTATCGATACCACGATAGACACAAACAGCGAGGCAAAAGCCAGCGCCAAGGTGGCGGGCAGCGCGCGACCAATCAAGTCACTCACTGGGGTTCCGCCCATAAAGCTGCGCCCAAAATCACCCACCACCAGACCGCGCAGGAAACCGATGTACTGGGCCAGGAAGGATTGATTCAAACCCAAGGCTTCACGAATCCTTTCCAGATCCGCCTCGGTAATACTACCCGCCCCTTGCGCCAGCATGACCGCCGGATCACCGGTTAACCTGATCGCAAAAGAGACGATCAGCGTCACGGCGATCACCACAAAGACGGCCTGCAGTATTCGATAAAGAAGAAATTTTGCCACTATGACCCCAAGCCTGAAACGCTTACATGAAGCTTTTGTGAAGTGTCAGTGTGAAGAGCCGACCGCCCTTTCAAGCGGCCGGATGGCGTCACGTTTATTCACTAACGTCCACGTTGGTTAAACGCATACGGTTATCCGGGGCAGGTTCAAAATTCTCCACCCGGTCACTGACACCGTAGAGGGCATTGATGCTATAGAGCGGCATTTCCAAGGCGCGATCCTGGGTATACTGCGCAATCGCCTGGAGCAGCGTTTCTCGCTCTTCCTGATCAGTAATGCTGCGCTGGGCTTCGAGCATTTCATCTAACTCAGCGTCGCTATCATAAGGATTCCAGCGTTCGCCCGTGTGGTACATCAGGTAAGCGGTATTGTCGAAGTCGAACGTCCAACCGCCCCATTTCTGCTGGAACATCTCCCCAGTGCGGCCTGCCGGGATAATGTCGTTAAGTAGCACATTGGTTTCATATGGCTGGATCGAAGCGGTAATCCCCACCCCTTGTAGGTAAGACGCCACTACCTGGGCCACCTCACCAAAGGTGGCGTCGTTACCGCGCACATCAATCTGTACCGTGGCGCCTTGCTCGACGCCCGCTTCATCCAGCAGTTTGCGAGCCTGCTGCGGATCATACGGCAGGGGCTTCATATCAGGGTCGTTACCGAAGGACTGAGCGCCCTGGAAACTGGCGATCATTTCACCCTCGCCAGCCAGGATGGAGTCGATAATCGCCTGACGATCCACGGCCATAATCAAGGCTTTACGCACGCGTTCATCGGCGGTAATACCGGATTGGGTGTTGAACCGAATCGCTTCCACCGTCGGCGAAGCCACGCTAACGATGCTGGCGCCGTCGTGGTTATTGATGGTGTCGATCATGCCGATAGGAATCGTCGGCGGAATAACGATATCAACCCGCCCAGCCTGCAGTTCAGCCACGGCGGTGGAAGGCTCGGAGATAAAGCGGTAAGTCACTTCGTCAAGTTTCGGCGCGCCGCCCCAGTGGTCAGCAAAGGCCTCAAGCTGAACGTCTTCACGAGGATTATATTCCACTACTTTGAAAGGCCCAGTGCCTACCGGATGGGTATTGAAGTGTTCATCACCATGCTCGGTCAGATACTCCGGTGGCACAATCATCGCCCCGTAGCCTGCTAGCTTAGTGAGCAGTACTGGGTCGGGCTCATTCAGGTGGAAGTCAACTGTGTACTCATCGATGACTTCCACGCTTTCAATCGCCGTGTAGTTGGAGCGCTGGGGCCCCTGCCCACCTTCCTCACCTAATAAGCGATCAAAGGTAAACTTTACCGCTTCCGCATTGAAGGGCTCACCATTATGGAAGGTGACGCCTTCACGCAGAGTGAAACGGATACGGGTACCATCATCCAGTTCCTCCCACTCGGTTGCCAGACCGGGCACCAGCTCTAAATCAGGGCCTCGATAAGTCAAACCATCGAAAATATTGGTGGCAACCGAGGCCCAATTCACCAAAAAAGTGTCGATGGGATCCCAGCTACCCGGATCTTGCGGCGAAGCAATCGTTAATGAACCAGCCTGCGCAGAGGCAGAGAAGGCAGCGCTCAGAGCCATACCGGCGATGGCACCATTGAGCACGCGTTTGTTTTGCTTCATGGGATTACTCCTGTTGTTGTCTCACAGTTTTTATACCATCAGGAAACTAACTATGATGCCAAACGCTCGGCGCTGCCTACTTCCTGGGCAACGAAATGACCGCTAGCCACCTGCACTAATGACCAATGTTCTGGCTCATCACCGACCTTACGAATGGGGCTAAGAATATCGCCCTGCAGCAATGTACGCTCCCGCCTCTGTGCGGGGTCGGCCACGGGCACAGCGCTCAACAGCTTGCGTGTATAGGAGTGCTGAGGCGAATCAAACACCGCTCGGCGCTCGCCTAACTCAACGACTTGGCCAAGGTGTAATACCGCTACGCGGTGGCTCATTTTTTCCACCACTGCCATATCGTGACTAATGAACAGATAGGCCAAGCCTTCGTCTTGCTGCAACTCCATGAGCAGGTGAATGATCTGCGCCTGGATGGAAACATCGAGGGCGGATAGCGCTTCATCAGCAATGATCAACTTAGGCTTGGAAGCCAGAGCGCGGGCAATACATACCCGTTGGCGCTGGCCGCCGGAAAATTCATGGGGATAGCGCTCAGCCTGATCAGCACTCAAACCAACGCGCTCAAGTAACTGATTAACGCGATGACGGATTGCTTTAGCACCGTGCAGCAAGCCGTGCGTACGAATGGGTTCGGCTATCGAAAAGCCCACGGTTTTGCGGGGATCCAAGGAGGCAAACGGATCTTGAAAAATGTACTGCACTTCTTGGCGCAGGCGCATTTTTTCTGCCCGGGACATGTCGGCCACGGCCTTGCCACCAAAGCGTATCGTGCCACTGGTGCTTTCCTGCAACTGCTGAATGGTGCGCCCGATGGTCGACTTGCCAGATCCCGACTCGCCTACCAGCGCCAGCGTCTCTCCAGGAAAAATGCTGAAACTGACATTTTCCACCGCATGGACGCGATGGCTAACCCCCCCAAAGAACCCTTTTCGGATATCGAAACGGGTGACTAAATTTTCTATCTCCACCACCGGGGCTTCATCGATTCTAGCGGTATCCTGCTGACGACTTTCACCCAGAGTGCGCGCAACATTTCCATCCAGCACCACTAATGGATCCATGCGTGGAAGAGCTTCGCCCTGCATACTGCCAAGTTTAGGCACCGCCGCTAACAGTGCTTGGGTATAGGGGTGTTGGGGGCGGGCGAAAATCTCCTCCACCGCCCCTTCCTCGACCTTTTCGCCATGGCGCATGACTACTACCTGGTCGGCCATCTCCGCCACCACCCCCATATCGTGGGTAATGAAGATAACAGCCATCCCTAGTTCCTGCTGCAGGTCACGCATGATGGTAAGTATCTGCGCTTGAATGGTGACATCCAATGCGGTGGTGGGCTCATCGGCAACCAGCACTTTTGGTCGGCAGGCCAGCGCCATCGCTATCATCACTCGTTGGCGCATGCCGCCGGATAGCTGGTGGGGGTATCGTTTTAACAGCGCTTCAGCATCGGCCAGGCGCACCAGTTTTAACAGTTTTACTGCTTCGACCCGCGCCGCGTCTTGGGTTAGCTTCTCATGCAATACCAGCACTTCGGTAATCTGATCGCCAATAGTGTAAACAGGATTCAGCGACGTCATTGGTTCCTGAAAGATCATGGCGATTTCCTTGCCACGTATCTTGCGCATCGCTTTATCGGAAAGCTGGGTAAGATCCAGTGGCTGAGAGCCGTTGGCATCGCGATTAAACAGTATCGAGCCACTGGTAATCTCGGCGTTCATGTACTCTACCAAGCGCATGATAGCCAGAGAAGTCACCGATTTACCCGAGCCAGATTCGCCAACGATTGCCGTCGTTTTACCGGGATAAACATCAAAACTCAGATTTTTAACAACCTGGTTGGAGCCAAAATTCACGCCCAAGGAGCGAACCGATAGCGCTGGTGTAATGGTCACAAGATGTATTGCCCCCTGCTCTTAGATAGCGTTTTTTTAAAACGTTAGTCGAGTAGACATATCCTTTCAAACTACTCATCTTATTAAACTTTTGTCAATACATCGTTATTAAGCACCTACTAATTCTTCTGCCATTAAAAAATTCGGCTACCTGTTAAGACATACATCTCGCGCACAAAAAAAGCCCCATCGCAGGAGCTTTTGATCGCAGTTAGTGCTGATGGGTGCTGTTACCCCACCCGGTGCTGCTTGAGCACGGTGAGGCTTCGCTCTTCCTCGCTTTGCGGCTGGGAAGGTGCTTGGCGGGTACCGACCAGCACATACCACTCTGCCTCTGAAAGGTAGGTTTGACACCAGCGGCCAAGGTCGGCTGCGCTCTCTTCGCGGCTAGAATCGCCACAGCGGTAGTCGTTCGCCAAATGAAGGAGGTCTTGACGGGCGGTACGCGCACGTGCGTTGCCACCGTGTACTTTTACCAGCGGGCAGCGTCGGTCATAGGCGGCGTTGGTTAACGCATTAAGCCAACGCTCCAATTCATGTGCCTGAATTCCACCATACACTGCCACGCTTGAGCTCCCTGCCCCGTTGAAAGGGCAATAGCCTGCCCGATTTAGGGGCCGCTGTCACGGTTAACCTTTACCCTTGTTTAGATGCAGTTCCAGGCCGTTTTATAGCGCCTGTTCAAAACCTTGTAACACGTTGACTACATTGACACCTATTTCATCTACAGCATAGCCCCCTTCCATCAGAAACACGCTGGGTAAGCCTACTTGGGCCAGGTGCTCACCTAACGCTGTGAAATCTTCGCTGGTAAAGGTGAAGGCACTTATGGGGTCACCTTCGAAGATATCGACCCCTAACGATACGATCAGGCATTCACACTCCGCGGCTTTAATTTGCGCCAAGGCTAGCTCAAGTGTGGCCATCCACCTGGTAACGCTGGTGCCCGGCGGCAACGGGTAATTGACGTTAAAGCCCTTACCTGGCCCTTCGCCGTTTTCATCAGCGTAGCCCAAATAGTAAGGAAATGTGACCTCAGGGTCGCCGTGCAGTGAGATAAACAGCACATCATCACGCTTGTAGAAAATCTGCTGGGTGCCGTTGCCGTGGTGAAAGTCGACATCAAGAATGGCGACCCGACGTTTGCCTGCATCCAGCGCTCGCTGGGCGGCAATGGCGGCATTGTTAAAGAAGCAGTAACCGCCAAACTGATCAAACGCGGCGTGGTGGCCTGGCGGCCGGCATAAACCAAAACTGGGTTCGCCGGTTTGTAACGTATGCTCTACCGCGCCTAACGCCACGTCTTTGCTCGCCATGGCGGCTTCAAAGGTTCCTGCTGAGATCGACGTTTCCGCCGCCAGCGCGTAGTAGCCTAGCTGACCGCTAACCGATCGCGGGATGCGGTCACCACGCATGGTTCGTGCGGGCCAAATATTGGGAATCGCCTCCCCCTCATGCCCAGCCGCCTGCCACTCTTGCCAACAGTTGGCTAGAAACGTTACGTACTCTTTGTCATGCACCGCTAATACGGGGGCTAACCCATAAGCGCTAGGGGTACGAATATCCCCAAGCCCGGACTGGTGAAGATGCTTTAGCACTAGATCAAGGCGTTCGGGGCACTCAAACGGGGTCACCAGCGCGCCGTCATGTAACTCCGTGCGCGCTTGGCGCAAACGGCTGTCCTCTGAGTAAAACGTCAGCATGTAGGTTCCTTAATCTACGCCTAACGGAAAAGAGTCTAGTTAGCTTCTAATTGTACAGGCCACTGCTTGGCCCAGCGGCGCTTTTGGCTCGGTGTCTGTTGCTTTAACTGATATTCAGCCCGGCTTGCGGCGGCGCGGTCTTCAAACGGTTCGGCACCCAGCAGTGCAACAGGCGGATTTGCACGGGTATAACGCGCCCCTTTGCCGGTGCAGTGCGCTTGATAACGCTTTGCCAGGTTATTGGTAATGCCCGTATAGGTGCCACGCTGGCACTCCAGCAAATAGAGATACCATTGCGGTTCGGCTTTGTGAGGCTGAACGATGCCACTATTCACCGCAACATACCTTTAATTTACGCCCACTACCACATAAGCACGGGTCGTTGCGGCGTGGTTTCAGGCGGGTAAGCGTGGGTGTTCCGTCTATATACCACCAGCGTTGCTGCTCTTTAACGAAGCGGGAGACCTCTTCTAATACATGCCAGCCTTTTTGCACTCGCCCCCTTTCATAAAAACAGGCACGAAAATGCACGTAACCGATATTGTCGAGCGGCGGTTCTGCGGAGACGATAGATAGCGACTTCCACTCAGCGTCAGGATCAGGCGCAAGCTCTGCAGGGCGGGTAGAGGGGTGCCATGTCGCCAACAGGTAGTCGCTACGCCCTAGCACAAAAGCCACATAGCGAGAGCGCATCAAAGCTTCAGGCGTGGGGGCAAGCCCGCCTTGGTGATAACGGCCACAGCACTTATCAAGCGTTAATAAGCTACCACAGGGGCAACTTGGATCAGTTGTGGAGGTCATAGAAAAGCTCGTTAGTCACATCTTTTATAGCCTAACCGATACGCCCTATGCGCGTCGCCCAACGCGTATCACTATTGTTCGATATTTATGCTGCGTTAGGTATATAGTAGTGGGGCAATACATTCAGACGATGGGGTACGAAACACGATCGATCATTCTTTCCAAAATTTTTGGAGGTTCTCCTATGAAGGTCTTTAAACCGGAATGGCAGTGCACGTTTAGCGTAAACGAAGGCGCGGAAGAATCAGCAACTTGGAAAGAGAAAATCGCGTGGCGGCTCAGGGGAGTTGCGGATCGGCTGGAAGGTGGTGGGCGCACGGTAAAAATCGATTATCGAGTGACGCCAGCGGTTAGCCAACAGGAAGTCGACACTTGCTTAGGCAAGGGCTTCGAAGTAACTCAACGCCTGCTAACGCAGTTAGCCCAACAGCAGGCGTGCGAAGATGTGATGCGCCATGCCAAAGCTGAGCTGTTTGAACAACATCCTCAGCACTGAAAAAGCGACATGGTATGAAAGCACTACAAAAAATCCCACCCCATTAGCCGGGTGGGATTTTTTTGGGCAGTTATTAGCTAGTTAGACAGTCTTCTCTAACGCTTTACCCATCTTCGTTAGAAAATCCTCACACGCTTCAAGCTGCTCAATATCAATATATTCATCGGGCTGATGCGCCTGGGCGATGCTGCCAGGGCCAAGAATTATTGTCTGCAAGCCCTGGCCCTGGAACTGCCCCGCTTCCGTGGCGTAAGCCACCGCGTGGTCGCAGCACCCTGCGGGCAAATGGTCTTTGGCTAGGCGAAGTACCTGATCGTTTTCGCGGTCGGCCAGGCCCGGCACTGTCACGTTTAGCGGCTCAGTAGTAATTTCAACGTGCTTGCCTTTGGCCTGCAGCTCAGCGCTTAGCTGGGCGCAATAGGCCTCAAAGCGCGCGTATATTTCGTCGAAGGTGTCCGTGGGCAGATGGCGAATTTCCCACTCGAACTGGCACTCCCGCGCCATAATATTGATCGCCGTACCACCTTTTATTTTGCCGACGTGCAGGCTGGTGTGAGGCACGTTAAAGGCCTCATCGATGCGCCCCTCTTCCACCAACGCCGCCATGGTGTCCTCAATAAAGGTCACTAGCCTTGCCGCTACGTGGATGGCTGAGGTGCCTTGATTGACCTGGCTGCTGTGAGCTTCCTGACCAATCACGGTGGTACGCAGATTGGTCGCCCCTTTCTGCGCTACCACTGGCTGCATGCTGGTGGGCTCGCCGACAATCACATGGGCGGTGGTGGAGTAGTGTTCGTAAAAGCGCTTAATGAGGCTTGGCGCACCCACGCAGCCGATCTCTTCGTCATAGGAGAAACCCAGATAAATCGGCTGCTGCAGAGGCGCTTTCGTCCAAGTGGGCACCATCGACAATACGCAGGCGATAAAACCTTTCATATCGCAGGTGCCGCGCCCATAAAGGCGCCCACCGCCACCATCACGCAGGGTGAACGGATCGCTCGACCACGGCTGCCCCGCCACCGGTACCACATCGGTATGCCCGGAAAGCATCACACCGCCCGGCGCCTCTGGGCCAATTCTTGCGATCAGGTTGGCCTTGGTACCGCAGGGGCTCATCACCCGCTCGGCGCTAACGCCATACTCGGCCAAATAGCCTTCCACATACTCAATCAGCGCCAGATTAGATTCACTGGAAGTGGTATCGAATGACACCAGCTTCGTCAGTAAAGTGGTCACGTCAGTCATACTGCTCTCGTTAGTTGGACTCTTCCTATCACACTATCATCGCCCTCTTCCTTTTCCTACTCAGTAGGCCTGCTGGCAGCGCAATGTTGACTGTCACGGCAGGTTCATCGTGCATTCACTAAAACGTCATCTACACTTCTTAATGTTCAGTGCATCTAAAAATCTCAACAAACGCATTGCACGCCTGACTAAGTTCAGGCCTATAAGGAGCTTGTTATGTCTCGTTTCACACTGCACGCGCTTGCCGTAGGGGTGGCGACGGCCAGCCTAAGCCTGTCTGCTCAGGCGGCAACAGAGATTAGCTGGTGGCACGCCATGGGCGGCCAACTGGGCGAAATTCTCGAAGAGATGACCCAAGACTTCAACGAGTCTCAAGACGACTACCACGTTACTCCCAGCTATCGCGGCACCTATACCGAAACGATGACGGGCGCGATCGCCGCCTTCCGTGCCAACGAGCAGCCGCATATCCTGCAGGTGTTTGAAGTCGGCACTGGCACCATGATGAACGCCAAAGGCGCCATCTACCCAGTGTACGAGCTGATGGAAGAGCATGGCCGCGCTTTCGATAAAGAAGCCTTCCTGCCCGCCGTCGTGGGTTATTACACCGACACCAACGGCAATATGCTTTCTTTCCCGTTTAACTCCTCTACGCCAATCATGTACTACAACCGGGACATGTTTGAAGAAGCAGGCCTGGATCCCGAGCAGCCCCCACAAACATGGGACGAAGTGGCCGATTTTTCACGCCAAATTGTCGACTCTGGTGCGGCCAGCTGTGGCTTTACCACCTCCTGGCCTAGCTGGGTCATGCTGGAAAACTTCTCCGCTTGGCATAACGTGCCGCTAGGTACACTGGAAAACGGCTTTGGCGGTATGGAAACCGAGTTTACCTTCAACAATGAGCTGGTCGCTCGCCACTGGGACAACCTCCACGACTGGCAGGAAGAAGGTGTCTTTAAATGGGGTGGCCCCGGCTCCGGCCCCGACTCTGAGCCGATGTTCTACTCCCAGGACTGCGCGATTTTCTTCGGCTCTTCTGCTTCACGTGCGGATGTCGCCGCCAATTCAGAATTTGAAGTTGGCTTTGGCATGCAGCCCTACTACGACGACGTAGAAGGCGCACCGCAAAACTCGATTATCGGTGGCGCCACCCTGTGGGCACTGCAGGGCCATAGCGACGAAGAGTACGAAGCCGTTGCGGCGTTCTTTGAGTACCTCTCCCAGCCCGAAGTACAGGCACAGTGGCACCAGCAAACTGGCTACCTGCCCATCACTCAGGCCGCTTGGGATCTGAGCCAAGAACAGGGCTACTACGAAGAGAATCCAGGCGCGGATATTTCGCTGAAACAGATGACTCTCAACGAGCCGACCGAGAACTCCAAAGGCCTACGCTTTGGTAACTTCGTGCAGATTCGCGACATCATCTCCGAAGAGATGGAAGCGGTGATGACCGGTGACAAATCGGGTCAGGAAGCAGCGGATGAAGCAGTAGCACGCGGCAATGATCTGCTCCGTGATTTTGAAGCTGCCAACCAGTAAATAAGTACTCACTTCGCCGCCTACCCTTCTGGGTAGGCGGCGATTTCGTTTGTTGATGCTTGTTTTTGCTAACAATTTGCAGAGCTGCCCATGCAAACCAAACGCATGACCTACCCTGGTCGCTTTTTGCCCTACGCGCTGCTGACGCCCCAGGTGATTGTGACACTGATTTTCTTTATCTGGCCTGCGGGCCAGGCGCTGTATCAGTCGCTACTGCGCGAAGACGCCTTTGGGCTGCGCTCAACGTTTGTGGGTCTTGAGAACTTTGCCCGTCTATTTCGTGACGGCAGTTATGTCAATTCGCTATCGGTGACGGTGGTATTCGCCGTGGGCACTACCCTGCTATCGATGACAGTGGCGCTTTTATTGGCCAGTACCGTCAACCGGATGATTCGCTCACGCAGCACCTACACCACGCTACTGGTGTGGCCCTACGCCATCGCCCCCGCGCTTGCGGGCGTGTTGTGGTGGTTTATCTTCAACCCCTCTATCGGCATTGTGCCCTATATGCTGGAAATGGTGGGTTACCAGTGGAACCACCGTAACTCGGGCAGTGACGCCATGCTGCTGGTGATTTTTGCCGCCGCCTGGAAGCAGATATCCTATAACTTTTTGTTTTTCCTGGCGGGCTTACAGTCAATCCCGCAATCGCTGATTGAAGCCGCCTCCATTGACGGCGCCAGCCCGACTAAGCGCTTCTGGACGATTATTTTCCCGCTGCTCACGCCGACCACTTTCTTCTTGCTGGTGGTTAATGTGGTGTATGCCATGTTCGACACCTTCGCGATCATCCACGCCACCACCGCAGGCGGCCCGGCCCAGGCCACTAACATACTGGTTTACAAAGTGTATGCCGACGGTTTTGTCGGGCTAAACCTTGGCTCGTCCGCGGCTCAGTCGGTGATTCTGATGGTGATTGTGGTGGCATTAACGATGATTCAATTCCGCTTTATTGAGCGCCGAGTCAATTACTAAGCCTTTGGGAGAACGTTAATGGTTGAAAACCGCCCTTGGGCTAACCTGATAGCCCATATTGTTTTGATCTCTGGTGTCGCGCTGGTGGTTTTTCCGGTGTATGTCGCGATCATCGCCTCTACCCATTCCCTATCGGGTTTGCTGCAGGGTACGCTGCCACTGCTGCCCGGTGGCCACGGGATCGAAAACTACACGCGCATGTGGCAGTCGGGCGTCTCCAATGCCGGCGCACCGCCGGCCGCCCTGATGCTGTGGAACAGTTTTATAATGGCCATGGCGATCACAGTGGGTAAGCTGTCTATTTCGCTGCTTTCCGCCTTTGCCATCGTCTACTTCCGTTTCCGCTTCCGGATGTTCTTCTTCTGGGTGATCTTCGTCACGTTGATGCTGCCGGTGGAAGTGCGCATTATTCCGACTTTTCAGGTCGTTGCGGATCTTAAAATGCTCAATAGCTTTGCCGGGCTATCGATCCCGCTGATTGCCTCGGCTACCGCAACCTTCTTGTTCCGCCAGTTCTTTATGACCATTCCCGAAGAGATGCTCGAAGCCGCCCGGGTCGATGGCGCCGGGCCACTGAAGTTTTTTAAAGACATCTTAATGCCGCTGTCGGTGACCAATATCGCCGCGCTGTTTGTGATCATGTTTATCTACGGCTGGAACCAGTACCTCTGGCCGTTAATTATCACTACCGACCCTGATTATTACACCATCGTAATGGGCATTCAGCGCATGACCTCGGAAGAGAACCCACAGTGGCAATTAGTGATGGCCGCGGTGGTCATGGCAGCGCTGCCGCCTGTATTAGTGATTCTGTTTATGCAACGCCTATTTGTGAAAGGCCTGACCGAGACGGAGAAATAAGATGGCCAGCATTACCTTGGAAGGGCTAAAGAAAACCTATAGCGGCGATGTTCAGGCCGTCAAAGGCATCGACTTACAGATTGAAGATGGCGAGTTTGTGGTGCTGGTGGGGCCTTCCGGCTGCGGCAAATCTACCCTACTCCGCATGGTGGCGGGGCTTGAAACCATTACCGAAGGCACGCTCAAAATCGGTGACCGGGTGGTCAATAAGCTAGAGCCCGCCGAGCGCGATATCGCCATGGTGTTCCAGAACTACGCGCTCTACCCGCATATGACGGTGTACAACAACCTAGCTTACGGCCTCAAGAACCGCGGGTTTAACAAAGAAGACATTGAAAAGCGCGTGCGAATTGCCGCCAAAATGCTCGAGATCGAAGAGTTTCTGGAGCGCAAACCGCGCAAGCTCTCTGGTGGTCAGCGCCAGCGCGTCGCCATGGGCCGCGCGTTGGTGCGCGACCCGGCAGCCTTTCTATTCGATGAGCCACTTTCCAACCTGGATGCCAAACTGCGCGTGCAGATGCGCGTGGAGATCAAACAGCTGCAGCGGCGCCTGAAGACTACCAGCCTGTATGTGACCCACGACCAGCTGGAAGCCATGACACTGGGTGACCGTTTAGTGGTTCTTAACGCCGGGCAGATTGAGCAAGTGGGCACACCCATGGATATCTACGCCCGCCCCGCCAGCATGTTTGTCGCCGGGTTTATCGGCTCCCCCGCCATGAACATGCTGCCGGTGGATTACTTGAACGAACAAGGCGCCAATGGCCTGCTGGATAACCTGCCCGACGGCACCGATGTCGTCGGCATTCGACCGGATGATATGCATCTAACGCCGCCGACCGCGCCTCACCTAATTGTCGACTCAACGCTGGCGCTGTTTGAAGCCGCGGGGGCCGAAAGCCACCTATATGTGACCCTCGCCGATAGCGACCAGCCTACAGTCATCCGCGTTTCGGGGCAGCCGCCCGTTGCCGAAGGCGAAACCCTGCGATTTTTTGTGACCCGCGACGCTCTGCATCCTTTCAACAGCGCCACGGGAAAACGCACCGGGGATTGAATACCTATCCCCCGAAAGACAAAACAAGAAAAACAAGTCAACGGAGAAACCATGCGCTACGTTTGAGATAAAGCTTACGGATCTCCCTTGATGAGTACTGAACCTTCATACGTCGATGACCTGTATCGTGAGCACTCCCGGCGCGTGCAGGCGACGCTGATACGCCTGCTGGGGGATTTTGAACTAGCCGAAGAAGCCATGCAGGATGCCTTTGTGGCGGCGGTTCAACAGTGGCCGGTTAACGGCAAACCTGACAACCCCACGGCATGGCTAATTCGCACCGGCTACCACTGCGGAATAGACCAAATTCGCCAACGCAGTACTGCTCGCCGTCGGGCTCACTTGCTATTACCCACAGATGAAGCGCTGGATCTTGAGCCCACCACCATCGAAGATGACGCCTTGCGGCTGCTATTCACCTGCTGCCACCCAAGTTTGAGCATGGAAGCACGGATTGCCCTGACGCTTCGCGAGATGTGCGGTTTGACCACTGAGCAAGTAGCCAGCGCGCTACTGATGAAGCCTACGACGCTGGCACAGCGTATCGTACGAGCCAAACGCAAAATTCGCGATGCGCATATCCCTTATGCCGTGCCTACCCAGGAAGAGCTGCCCGAGCGTTTACCCGATGTGCTCCAAGTCATCTATCTGGTCTTCAACGAAGGCTACTCGCGCAGCACGGGCGCCAGCGTGGTCGATATCAGCCTAACAAAAGAAGCCATGCGACTGGGTAATGAGCTGGCGCGGCTACTGCCCCAGGGGGAAGTATTTGGGCTGATGGCTTTGATGCTGCTTAATGATGCCCGCCGGGATGCGCGCCAGGATAGCGACGGTGAGCTGGTAACCCTGGATGCTCAGGACAGACGCCTATGGCGCCAAGAGGATATCCAGGTCGGAATAACGTGGCTAGAACAGGCACTGGCGCTCACCCCCACCGGGTACTACACCCTTCAGGCGTCGATTGCCGCCGTACACGCCCAGGCTAGCCACGCCGAGCAAACAGACTGGGGGCGTATCGTCAGACTCTACGATGCTCTCTGCCGACGTTTTCCATCGCCGATTCTGGCGCTGAACCGTGCGGTCGCCATTGCCATGAATGGTGCACCCGATACCGGCCTGAAGTTACTCGACGACATCGCTCATCACCCACAAATCAACCGCTATTATCTATTTCATGCCGCAAAAGCGGATTTACTGCGTCGCCAAGGCCAGCATGAGGCCGCGCGCAGCGCCTATCAACAGGCGCTACTATTGGTCACCCTGGATCCAGAAAAACGCTTTTTGAACAGGCGATTGGCAGAACTCGAAAATTCCCCATAAAAAAATGCTTAGGCTATGTCGATTCAAGACGACGCCAAACGACTACAGAGAGTCACTACCCTGACCAACCAGGAGGCTCTCAATGAAATTCATGCTGATACGCCGTGCCGATGCCAACACCGAGAATGGCGCTATGCCATCCCAGGAGATGCTTGCCGCCATGGCTGCTTATAACCAGCGAATGATCGAGGCTGGCGTGTTTTTGAACGGCGATGGCTTACATCCGACCAGCGAAGGGTGCCTGATCCGTTTCAAAAACGGTGAGCCCACCATCATCCCCGGGCCTTTGTCTCCAGCCAGTGAGCGTATTGCCGGTTATAGCGTGCTCGAAGCCCCCTCTCTGCAGGCGGCCATTGAGTGGGCCCAACAGTGGCCCACCCAAGATGCCGATGGCAACGTGACCCTTGAGCTACGGCGCTACTTCTCGCTGGAGGATTTTGAGCCCGGCGCCGGAATTGAGCAGCACCGTAACCTTGCTCGTATACCGGATGCCATGAACGTGCACGTTGCCTTTCCCGGCACCTGCCGGGAAGCCATGCAGTTCTATGCCGATGTCACCGGAGGGCATTTGGAGTGCCTGTTGACCTATGCTGACACACCCGCCGCTGAACACATGCCGCCTGCTCTCCATGACCGCATTATCCATGCTTCGTTGAACCTACGTGGCCGTCGCTTAATGGGCGCCGATATGGCGGCTGACTGCTATACACCACCGCAAGGGATAGAGGTTCAATTGGAGTATCAGGATATCGAGCAGGCCGCACGAACCTTTGCTCAGCTAGCGGAGGGTGGAAAGATTGTCATGCCGTTCGAAGCGACCTTCTGGTCACCAGGGTTCGGCATGACGGTAGATCGTTTTGGCGTCGGCTGGATGGTAAACGTTCCGTCAGACAACTGCCCCTTGGCCACAGAAGGAGACTCCCCATGAAGTACGTTGCGCTGGTCTATTACCAAGAACAGATTATCAACGCCATGAGCGAACAGGCGTGGCACGACCTCAACCAAGAATGCATTGCTGGGGTTGAGCGCCTGAGCGCCAGCGGCCACTACCTGGCCGGGCAGCCATTACAACCGACGGAGACCGCCACCACCGTGCGTGTGCGCGATGGCGAGACGTTAATCTCCGATGGTCCCTTTGCGGAAACCAAGGAGCAGTTGGCCGGTTTCTACCTGCTCGAAGCCCACGACTTGAATGAGGCGCTGCAGCTGGCTAGCCGTATTCCACCCGCCCGGCTGGGCAGCATTGAGGTACGCCCCGTTCGAGAACTCCCCCCTAAAGCAGAATAAAACAGTAATAGGAGAACAGCCATGAGCAAGCTTACACACCCTTATGTAGATGGTTTCGTCGCTGCTGTGCCCAGCGCTAATAAAGATGAGTTTATTGAGCATGCCCGTGCCGCGGCCGTTGTTTTCAAGGAACACGGCGCACTGCGGGTCGTGGAGTGCTGGGGAGACGATGTCCCCGAAGGGGAAGTGACCTCCTTCACCATGGCGGTCAAGCGCAAGGATGACGAAAGCATCATCTTTTCCTGGATAGAGTGGCCATCGCGCAGCGTGCGCGATGAGGCCATGCCGAAAGTCATGCAAGACCCGCGCTTGCAGATGGACGTTAACCCGATGCCCTTTGATGGCAAGCGGCTCATCTTTGGCGGCTTTGAAAGCATCATTGATGAGTAAAGTGCTACCCGTGGCCCGGAACTCACTACGACGCTTCCTGGGCCACATCCTCTGGTACCACATCTTCTTAAACTACATCAGTAATCCGCCCTTCCACCTGGTAGAACACCTCTTTACGTTCCACCATATAGTCGCGCAGCATCTCCCAATCCGTATTGCCGACGATGGTGTTGCGCCCATCTTCATAGGCAGCGCCAAGTACCGTATGACCGTCGCCGCCAGCAGCGGTAAAGTTATTGGTGGCGATGGTGTTGCGCCCATCTTCATAGGCAGCGCCAAGTACCGTATGACCGTCGCCGCCAGCAGCGGTAAAGTTATTGGTGGCGATGGTGTAAGTACGCTCGGGGTCAATCGCCTGCATTGCGCCTTCCTGGGCAACGCTTAGGCTAACCACCCGCTCGCCCGACGGCTCACCGCTGTCGTATATTAACTCTACGCCTGCCGACACCTGCAGAAAACCGCCGTCTTCGCCGGGTGCATTAGCCAGGGCGATCTCGAAGGTTTCCAGCAGCTCGGCGCCGGTGACATCAAGCAGCGTCAGGCGATTGCCAAATGGCTGCACGGCGATCAAATCACCCACAGACACATCACCACTCTCAATCGCTTCACGGATGCCGCCGCTATTCTGAATCGCCATAACCGTGTCGGGCGCCACCTGCTGCGCAGCATGCAACTGGGCATCGGCGATTAAATTGCCCAGCGCTGTTTCATTGGCACGCACGCTCCGTTCATCGCCACGCCCGTGGCGCGGGTTGGGTAGCGTGGAGATTACCTTGGCGCCGACCTGGGTATCCCGCAGTGTCTCAATCTCTGCGGTGTAGGATTCAAGCCGCTTGGCGGCATCAGCGTCCGCTTCCCGATCGTCGGCAGCGAGCAGTTCACCGCTGGCATCCACCACCACGCCGTTTTCGTCGAAGGTGACCTGCATAACGCCCAGATGCTGGCCATACTCGCCTGCCTGGCCAATCACCGTCGGTGATAGGAGCTTCTCACCAGCGCGGCTCTCGCTCAGCAGCCTGGGGGGCGACACTTGGGTATGGCTGTGACCACCAATAATAATGTCGATGCCTTCGACATGCTCTGCCAGCAGCAGGTCATTACCTACGCTGGGGTCACTGTCGTAGCCCAAGTGGGTAAGGGCAATAATCTTGTTAACGCCCTGCTCTTCAAGGCTTGCCACCATGGCTTCAGCCGCTTGGCGATAATCGCTGATGGTGACGTGGCCAGGGCTGGAAATCGTCTCACTGTCCTGAGTGCTTAACCCAAAGATACCGATTGGCTCGCCGTTATGCTCAACGATCATACCGTCATAAAGCGTCCCCGCCTGCGGCTCAGCGCTGACTGAATCACCCAACATGTCAGCAAACTCCGGGCCTGCGGAGAAGTCCAGATTCGCCCCTAAAATAGGAAACTCGGCGCCTGCGAAAAACGCCGCTAGCGCTTGGTGCCCCTGTTCCGGGTCACCCAAATCGAACTCATGGTTGCCGGGCACAAAGGCGTCGTAGCCCATTAAATTCATAAATTCGAGGGCATCCTGGCCTTGAAACTCTGTGAAGTAGAGCGTGCCTGTAAAGATATCACCGGCATCCAGCAGCAACCCTTCGCCAAAGCGCTCCTGCGCCTCGTTCAGCGTGGTAATTAGATAGGGGTACTGATCGGTACGCCCATGTAGATCGTTGGTGTGAAATAGCGTCAGGGTGTAGTTATCAGCAAAGGCAGGAGGAACGGTGGCAAATAGCGCTGTCCCTAGCGCCAAGCCATAGCGGTGAAAACGCATTTAAATGACTCCTTTCATAACAGTGTTCAGACACTTTAGCAGCAAAGATAGCCTACCAGCGACATTTCGTCTCCATGGTAAAAGTATTGCCTTACCCCCCTCTCCCTAAATTTATATTGAGAGAAATAACTCACCGAGAAAAAGAGCGCCTCTTTGAAGGCAGGCAAGTAAAGCATAAAATATAAAAACGCTAAAAACCGGTGTGGAGTTATCCACACCGGTAAAGATCGAAACATGCGAGCTAACTAAAAGCTAAAGAACTAATGCAAAAAACTAATGCAACACTACCGCTAACATCACTCTATTAATTAGAAGTGATAGCGAGCGCCTAATGCGTAGTACATATCTTCTTCGAAGTCATTAACAGCATCCAGGTTACGATCGTTCAGCTCAAGGAACATATCGAAATTGCTAGACAGCTTGTACATTGACCCTAGCGCCCAAGCGTTACGCTCATCGCTAGCGCCGTCTACGTCGATGTTGTAGTAATCGGCGAAGAACTTCCAGGAATCGATGGCGTACGTAGCACCAACGCCGATTTTATCGAAACCACCACCGTTAACATCGTCATCACCGCGGGTTTCATAACCTACACGAGCAGCGAAAGCATCTGTAACAGCAAACTCGCCCGTAGCGCCATAACGCACTTCACCGTTACCGCCACCACGTACCGTATCTTCCACATAGCCAAGCGCTAAACGAGCTGGGCCTGTTTCGTAGACAACACCACCCTGAGTGGCGATAACGGATCCTTCGGAAGTCTGCTCGGCTTCAGTCAAACCACGCTCAGAGAAGTGCTTGGCAGAAATAACCGCCTGAAAACCACTCATTTTAGGCGTTTTATAGCCAATAGAGTCGCCGCGTGCCTGGGTACCACCACCCGCAAACTCGTAGCCGCGCTCAACGTAAACATCGAACGGCGTCATCACGTAGTTATCGTAGAAACTGTTGTAGTTCCCGGCCATAAAGGTACCGAACTGCTGGCTTTCCAGGCCTAGGTAGCTGTTACGTACCTCATCGAAACCAGAGGATGTATTACGCTCATCACCCGTAAAACGCCACTCTACACGGGCGAATGCACGCAGGTCAGAGGAAATCTGGTGGCCAGCGGTAATCCGTAAACGCGAGCCGAAATTACGGAACTCTTCGCCGTTATCAACACCGTTGTCAACACCACCGCCTTCAAGACCCATAGCGATGCGACCATAGATTTCGAGATCGGTACCGTCTTGGTCATAAACGGTTGCTGCTTGTGCTGCAGAGGCTGCCAATAAACCGCTAACGGCTAGGGCCAGTGTCGTTTTTTTAAACATGATCGTTCCCATTGAAGTAGTTAATGCTTGCGCTTGCGAAGGCACAATGAAGGACGAATAACGCCTCAACACAGGGAACCTTAAAGGAGTTATGTTTCATTAATCTTAAAGTTTTATTTTTTGGGAACTTATTTTTTTATGCGCTATTAAATAAAACTGCCATCCAAATTTAACATTGAACTGATATTAGAACAGATGGCTGTAGCACTTTGTCTACTAGCCTATTTATTTAAGCGTGTCATCACTTATTCACCTGTTTGTCTCGGCAGTGTCATTCACCCCACCCACACTGAACGAAAACGTGATAAAGGGATGAATCGCTCATGCGGCTCTGCATCGTTAGTGAGACATGGTCACCGGACATCAATGGCGTTGCCCATACACTGAGCCGGTTAAGCTATGAACTTAACCGGCAAGGAGTGCCGGTGGATGTGATCCGCCCTCGGCCACGATCTGCGGGTAATGCAACCGGTATTAACCGCGAGCTACAGGTGCAGCGCCTTGCCCTACCTGGCTACACCGATGTGCAGGTAGGGCTGGTTAGGCCCGTTACACTGCGCCGCTTTTGGCGCCAACATCGCCCCGATATCATCTATGTAGCGACCCAAGGCCCTCTCGGCTGGGCGGCACGCCAAGCGGCACGGCAACTCAATATCCCCCTGGTAGCGGGCTGGCACACCAACTTTGACCACTACTGTGAAGATTATGGCGTCAATTGGCTGGCCTCGACCACACGCCGCTACCTGCGCTACTTCCATAACGGCTGTGATCTGACGTTAGTGCCTACTCATCAGCAGGCTAAAGCACTGCAGCGCCAAGGGATTCGGGGGGTTCATGTGCTGTCACGCGGGCTGGATGGCGAGCGCTTTTCACCTGCCCACCGTGACCCTTCATTACGCGAACGCTGGGGAGTTAGCGAGCATCAGCCGGTGGCCCTTTACGTTGGCCGACTAGCCGCAGAAAAAAATCTCACCTTGCTCCATGAAAGCCTTCAAGCCATGCGTGAGGTGCGGCCCGATATCGCCCAAGTGATCGTCGGCGATGGCCCCGCACGGGCACAATTGGAAAAGGCGCTGCCCGATGCCCATTTCACCGGCTTCGTGGGGCAGGGATCGCTTGCTCGCCACTATGCCAGCGCCGACCTGTTTATTTTCCCCTCGCTTTCAGAAACCTGGGGCAATGTGGTGGCGGAAGCCATGGCCAGCGGCTTAGCCGTGGTGGCCTATGATCATGCAGCCAGCGCTGAGCTCATTAGCAGCGGCCACAACGGTGTCACCGTACCCGCTGGCAATAGCACCGCTTTTCAACAGGCAGCAGTTGAGTTGTGCCAACACCCAGCTGACTACGCTCGTTTAGGCCGAGTAGCGCGTTTACGCGCCCTTGAGCAGAGTTGGACAGGTATTGCCGAGCAGTTTTTGCGTTACTTACACCAAGCCCAGGAGGCTCATCATGCGCCCGCGTCCGCTTGTCGTATTCGATCGTCTTGACCTGCTGGAGTGGCAGTTCTGCCAGCGCATTGCGCGGCTATCGATCTACCGCCCCTGGCGAATCACGCTTCAGGCCGCCAGCCGCTTAGGCGATTGGCCTATTTGGGTGCTGCTGATTCTCGCCCAGCCCTGGCTTCAACCCAATGGCGCCTGGCGCGTACTGCAGTACAGCGTTATCGCTCTATTTGCCGTGGCGGTTTATCGACTGGTGAAAACTCGCTTATGCCGTGAGCGACCCTTCATTACCTATAGTGAAGGCATCGAGTGCTGTGAACCTGCCCGCGACCGTTACAGTTTTCCCAGCGGCCACACCATGCACGCGGTGATGTTTAGCGTCTTGGTCGCCGCCCACACGCCCTGGCTACTACCGGTGGTATTGCCATTAACGCTTCTAATAGCGGTCTCACGGGTAGGCTTAGGGCTGCACTATGTCAGCGATGTACTGGCAGGGGCAGCGATGGGCTACGCTTTTGCCTTGGCCAGCCTGTATTGGATGGGGTAAAGCGCGTCCTGTCCCCCCCCAATGGACAACCCTTTGATGGACAGCCGCGTGATAGACACCAGCGCAAAAACGCCCGCATAAGCGGGCGTTTTACTTTCAAGGCAGATAGTTAAACGTCGGGCGGCATGTCATCGCGTTCATCAATACTGGCCGTAAACGATGTCTTAAACATCATATACACGCCCACGCCTGAAAACCCTAAGAACAAAACAAACATGCATAACATCAATGCCATCGCCATAATCTTGTCCCTGATCGTGCGCGGTCGTTACGTTGACGTTTTCTAACCGCTGCATTTTGGTTTCATCGAAGGATAGACCAAAATCACACTTTTTTCTGTACAAAAGCTGTGCAAAAACCAGAGCCTTATAGAAAGTACTTATCTATCAAATGATTATTTAAATCACACATGCGAAAAAACCACCTCACTTGCATGAGATGGTTGATTCGCATCGGTCCGCTCCCTGGTTTGATGAACAGCGCCTCCTTACGCTGCAACCAGTGAGTGGGCTAATTGTCCCTTAAACATCCTGTTCGTTTTTCGGCTTCCTGCCTTCCATTTTGCTGTTAGCCCACTCACTCAGTTACTGGTGAAAAATGTTAACTCGACTAGCGTTAAGTGACTGAATTTAAAAATGACTTACTTTATTCATTTGCGAGTATTTACTTGGTTTCTTGCTGGATTCTACTTAGTAACTGCAGGCAATGAGCCAAACCATGCCAATAACGAATATAAACATTAAAAAACAACTACTTAAAACAATAAAAAGTGAATGACAAAGCACTCTCCACCTCTATTTTTCATGTATAGAAGTGGCACATGCGACATAAACATACGGTTTCGAGGCACACTGCTATGCTTCCTTGTGTTTAAACGTATTGAAAACCGTAGCGTATCGTCACGACAGAGGGTATTTTTGCTTTCTACTCCTTTCACTAGCGGTATGCCTTCGAAGGAGGCTTTTATGAAACGCACTATCGCCCTCGGCTTCGTGATGGTGGTGACCCTGATGCTGGTCAGTGGCTGTAATACCATTCGCGGTGCGGGTGAAGACCTTCAACAGGGTGGCGAAGCTATCCAGCGTGCAGCGAGCTAACCGTTATGATGACCGTTTATCTATCCCATGGCCTTGAGAGCGGGCCAGGCGCACTGAAAACCCAGGCAATGAAAGGTGTTGCGCAAAAGCTGGATGACTGTGAGCCGGTGGTCATGGATTATCGAGGCATAGCAGAACCACAGCAGCGCCTTGAATACCTTCTGAGAGTATTAGCCGAGCGCGGAGATGATCCTGCCCAGTGTGTACTGGCAGGCTCCAGCTTGGGGGGTTGGCTAAGCGCGGCGGTTAGCGCTCAGCAGCCGGTGTTGGGCTGCTTTCTGCTGGCGCCTGCATTGGGACTTGCCGACTACCCGGAAACGTCACCGGTTATTCAGGCGCAGCACAGCCATATTATTCATGGCTGGCGGGATGATGTGGTTGCCCCTGAACCGGTGATCGAACGTGCTCGTCTTCAGCGCCTATCGCTGCGGATGGTTGACGACGATCACCGCCTGCACGCGAGCCTGGAGACTATTTTATGTGATTTTGAGCGCTTCTTATGCCAGTGCGCCACGCCTAATCACTACGATTAGCAAGGCTAGTTAAAGCAAACATTCGACACGAGCACTTCAATCCTATACAAATAGTGTACAAGAGACATTGATAGCGAGGAGATTGCTCATGTTAGGTATGTTTAAGCGTGACCCCAAAAAGAAGCTTCAACAAGAGTATGAGCGCAAACTACAAGCCGCCATGGAGGCTTCACGCAATGGCGATATGCGTGCCAATGCCACACTTACTGAAGAAGCAGAAGCGTTACTTGCCGAAATCAGGCGCATTGAAGCGACACAATAACTGCCATAGACAACGCTGTTGCTGCCCAGCGTCACTTCGGCAGCCTACCCAAGCCCAGGGTAGTGGTGGCAGGATGAGCAGCCACTCACCAGTAGCGACTGCACTTTTCCCAACCCCACCACCCTAGCCGATGCGGTATATATACTCGCTGGCGACTAGGAGCCTGTCTGGCTTGGCCGATCGTCGCGAGAAGCACGAATTTTGAGCCAAATTTATCGATCGATTGAGGCGAATAGCGTGCTATTTAACGAAATCGATCGAATAAAGTTGGCCAAAATACCGGGATTCGCAGTAGATCAGTGTTAAGCCAGACAGGCTCCTAACGTTTACTCGTCAGCGAGTGCCGGTAGCAGTGTTTTCAGTTTACGCGTGAGCGTATTGCGCCCCCAGCCCAGCAGCTCGGCGGCTTCACCTTTGCGCCCGCCGGTATGTTTTAGCGCTGTCTCAATCAGAATCCGCTCAAAATCGGGCACCGCTTCTTCCAGTAGATGGGTATGGCCTTCGGCCAGGGCATGATCCGCCCAGTCACGAAACGCCGTGCGCCAATCGCCGTGGGCGCTGCTTTCAGAAGCGCTGGGTGAACGCAGCTCCGGCGGTAGATCTTCAACCAGAATCTCACGCCCTGATGCCATCACGGTGAGCCAACGGCAGATATTTTCTAACTGCCGCACGTTGCCGGGCCACGGCAAACGCGTTAGGTGGGCTTCCGCTTCGCTGGTCAGCACCTTGATATCGGTCGTCAGCTCTTTCGCCGCTTCAGCTAAAAAGTGCCGCGTTAAACGAGGGATATCTTCGCGGCGCTCGGCAAGCTTGGGCAGGTGAATACGGATCACGTTCAGGCGGTGGAACAAATCCTCCCGGAAGCGGCCGTCATCCACCAACACTTCTAAGTTTTGGTGGGTGGCAGCAATAATGCGCACATCCACTTTGACCGGCGTATGCCCGCCAACGCGATAGAACTCTCCATCGGCCAGCACGCGCAGTAGCCGCGTTTGGGTTTCAGCGGGCATATCGCCTATTTCGTCTAAAAATAGCGTACCGCCGTTGGCTTGCTCAAACCGCCCCTGGCGCTGCTGGGTCGCCCCGGTAAAAGCCCCCTTCTCGTGACCAAACAGCTCAGACTCAATCAAATCACGGGGAATCGCCGCCATATTGAGGGCAATAAACGGCTTGCCCGCACGAGGGCTATGCTGATGGAGTGCCTGGGCAACGCGCTCTTTGCCGGTTCCCGACTCCCCATTAATCAACACTGTGATGTGGGAGTGCGAGAGGCGACCAATGGCACGGAACACCTCCTGCATGGCGGGCGCTTCACCGATAATTTCGGCGTTCAAGCCTTCCGGCACGGTCACCGGACGCTGGCGTTCACGGGCGTGAGCCACGGCGCGACGTACCAGCGCCAGGGCCTCGTCAACATCGAACGGCTTGGGCAGGTATTCAAATGCCCCGCCCTGATACGAGGCCACGGCGCTGTCCAGGTCGGAGTGCGCGGTCATCACGATCACCGGCAGGTCAGGATGCGCTTCGCGTACCCGGGACATTAGATCCAGCCCATCGATACCCGGCATACGAATATCGGTGACCAGCACGTCGGGTGGATTTTCCAACAAACGTGTCAGGGCAACGTCGGCGCGCTCGATACACTCAACGTCAAGGTCGGGTTGCGCCAAGGCGCGCTCCAACACCCAGCGGATAGCGCGGTCATCATCGACAATGACCACCCGCGCAACATCATTACGTGCAGCCTCAGTCATGACGCTTCTCCGGTGAAATTAATAACCATGGGAATCAGTAAACGAAATTCGGTGTGTCCAGGACGTGAATCGCATTCAATCAATCCTTGATGTTGGTGCAAAATCGACTGGGCAATAGAGAGCCCAAGGCCGCTGCCTTCCGCGCGTCCCGACACCATGGGGTAAAACAGTGTTTCCTGCAGCGTATCGGGAATACCGGGGCCGTTATCGATCACGGCGACTTCACTGACCAGCCGGTGACGTTCGGCGCCAAGCGTAAACTGGCGACGGGCACGGGTGCGTAGTATTAAAGTGGGCTCCGGCGTTTGTGCATCGCTCATGGCCTGTACCGCATTGCGCGCCACATTGAGCACCGCCTGAATCATTTGCGATTCATCGCCGGAAAGATCGGGCAAGCTGGGGTCGTAATCACGGCTGATTGTCACACTAGGGTGTTCGGCAATCAGCAGCGCCCGCACTCGCTCCAGCACCTTGTGGATGTTGACTGGCTCGTGTTTAAGCATCCGGTTAGGGCCGAGCATGGAGTCGACCAGGTCGCGCAGCCGATCCACCTCTTCAACAATGATATGGGTATATTCGCGCAGCGCCGGGTCGTCTAGATCACGCTCTAGTAGCTGTGCTGCCCCGCGAATGCCACCCAGCGGGTTTTTGACTTCATGGGCAAGCCCGCGGGCGAGCACCTTGATGGTCTCCTGGCGTGTGGTTAGCGCCTCTTCCCGGGAGATCTGCATCAGCCGATCCCGCGGCTCTACTTCCAGTAGCAGCTCATCGTCGGATAAGGGCGTCACCGTGTAGTCCACCGTGAGCGGTTCGCTATTCAACGGGGTAATGCGTGCTTCACGCTGGGTATAGGGGTGAAACGCATCCCGCGCCTTGGCCAATACTTCGTCAATGCTTACATCCCCGCCAAGTAGCGTATCCAGGCTGATGCCGTGAACACGGCTAAGGCTGACCGCTAACAACGCTTCAGCGGCAGGGTTCATCCATCGCACACGCAGTTCGCCGTCTAGCAGCAATACCGCTGTGGTGAGATGCTCAAGCAAACGCTGATGCATGGTGGTGTCCTGAAAAATCGCGTCTTCCATCGCCGATACAGACCTACAGGTGGATGATCAATGAGGGAGCTGCAAAAAGCGCGCCAACTGTACGTTTATGTCCATTTGCACGGCTTGCGGGCATCGCAGCGAAAGAGCGCGAATCGTTTTAGCGCACTTGCCGTGCCAAATGCTCCTGCTCATGCACCACTTTAGTGCACCCAGGTTTTGGTAGGTAATACTTAGGGCTGTTTTTTTGATCGCGTTTATTAAAGCGCTCTTAAGGAACCGTAATCGTCACCGCTGCCGTGCGGTGCTGTAAACGCTGGCTGCTCTCCAGCATTCTGCCTGGATCTCGTGCCCCCTTGCGGCAGGCCCGTTAACCAGAAGACATCGCTGTGCAGCGCTTTCTGGCTAATCTCGCCATTCACCAACAGCCGTACCTGATGGTCGTCGCGCAACGGTGGCGCAATAACCACCTCCACCACGGTCATCCCCTCTTCCACCTGTGCGCCTTGCTGGGGCAGAGCGATGGAAAAGTGGTCGCAGGGCATAAAGGGCTGCTTGGGTTATCGGTAAAGGTAACGTTGCCGTGCTGATCGGTCACCCGATACACCGCCTGCCCGAACGCCGTGCCACCCACTCCCCCACGCCCAAGAGAGCTACCAGCACACTGCTCATCGCCCCTCTGGCACGCTTCTCAGCCTCCCAGCAATAAAAAAACCCCGCCGTAGCGGGGTTCTATTGGCAATCATTGTTACCACCGCCTGGCTGATAGTAACAGCCAAGGGCGAGTAACACTGATTCGCAGCTGTACTTAACAGCTATAGTACATATCAAACTCGATGGGGTGAGTGGTCATACGAATACGCTCCACTTCTTCCATCTTGAGGTCAATGTAGGCATCGATCATTTCGTCGGTGAACACGCCACCTTCGGTCAAGAACGCACGGTCAGCGTCGAGGGCTTCCAGTGCTTGATCCAGGCTGTGCGCCACAGTCGGTACTGACTTGCCTTCTTCTGGCGGCAGGTCGTACAGGTTTTTGTCCATGGCATCGCCAGGGTGGATCTTGTTTTTGATACCGTCGATACCCGCCATCAACATGGCAGAGAACGCCAGGTAAGGGTTGGCAGTCGGATCAGGGAAGCGCGCTTCCACACGCTTGCCTTTCGGGCTGGCGGTGTAAGGAATACGGATTGAAGCCGAACGGTTGCGGGCACTGTAGGCCAGCATGACCGGCGCTTCAAAGCCAGGCACCAGACGCTTGTACGAGTTGGTAGAAGCGTTAGTAAAGGCGTTCAGGGCACGGGCGTGCTTGATGATGCCGCCGATGTAGAAAAGCGCCATTTCAGACAGACCAGCGTACTCGTCACCGGCGAACTGGTTGTTGCCATCTTTCCAGAACGACTGGTGAACGTGCATACCCGAACCGTTATCACCGACCAGCGGCTTCGGCATAAAGGTGGCCGTTTTGCCATACGCGTGGGCCACGTTGTGGATCACGTACTTCATTTCCTGAACTTCGTCAGCTTTCTTCACCAGCGTGTTGAACTTAACGCCGATTTCGTTCTGACCTGCGTTGGAAACCTCGTGGTGGTGTACCTCGACGGTCTGACCAATCGCTTCCAGGGTATTACACATTGCGCCACGAATATCGTGGAAGCTATCGACCGGAGGAACCGGGAAGTAGCCGCCTTTAACGCGCGGGCGGTGGCCAAGGTTGCCGCCTTCAACGACACTGTCGGTTGCCCAGGCGCCTTCGTCGGAAGTGATTTTGTACATGGAGCCCTGGATATCAGACTTCCAATGCACTTCGTCAAAGATAAAGAATTCAGGCTCAGGGCCGAAGAACGCGGTGTCGCCCAGGCCAGTAGACTGCAGGTAAGCTTCTGCGCGCTTAGCGATAGAGCGCGGGTCACGATCATAGCCTTGCATAGTGGCCGGCTCGATGATGTCACAGCGCAGCACCAGCGTCGCATCTTCGGTGAAGGGGTCAAGGTAGCCCGTACCATCTTCCGGGCGCAGAATCATGTCGGATTCGTTAATGCCCTTCCAACCTTCAATAGAAGAACCATCGAACATTTGGCCATTCTCGAAGAATTCTTCGTCTACATCGCGCGCAGGCACGGTCACGTGCTGTTCTTTACCGCGAGTGTCGGTGAAACGCAGATCTACCCATTTAACATCGTGTTCTTCAATTAGCGCGAGAGTCTTGGCTGACATAGTGTCCTCCGGTATGAGCGTGGCTTAAAGCTAACGACAGTAAGCTACCGATAAAAGTGTTGTTCGACAAAATACGTGCTAAACCGCACGTTTGTCATTCTTGTTCGCTCAACGTTTGCCTGACATTGGTTAACAAATCGCTCAGCGAGCATTTCAGACCGGCTATCGTTTTAGCACGCCGCAGGGCTTATGCCTACGGCCCGCTAGCCGCTTGCAAATACAATGCAGAGAACATGCCAACACTGCACCAATATGGCATAAAAAAACAACAACTATCTGTTTTATAAACATTAAAAAATGGCTTCGAATGCCTCTTGATGACGCATAACGGCGCAACAGGCTATTCTGAACCGTCTAAAAAACCTCTTATGCACCAAAATAGAACAAAAATAATGCCGCACGCCCCATAAAAGTGCACAAGTCATACTTGGCGCTGTTTTTTAGCTCGCAAATTTTTTTACTTGCTACGCAAATAAACCAGCTACTACAATAAATTACAATTTGATAGATTTGCTCACAATCGGAGTCGGCAAATGGGATCGGTCTGCTTTATCGTTGATGCCATGGTGACGGGTGAAATGTTGCCACGCCACTTAAAATCCATACGTGAATCCGGTGTCGCCGACCACTTGCTGCCCATTTTGGTGACAGCCACTCAAGCGCAAGCACGCCTGAGTGCTATTGAACAGCGCTACCATGCTCATTCGCTGATTACACCATCAAGGCCGCTGGGGGCTCGCTTGAATAAAGCCGCGTTTACCAGCCAAGCAGAGTGGCTCATCATTGCGCTGCAGAAAAAACCACTGCCTGCGGAGCTTTGGTGTGCCCTCTATTCACAGCTCAACACTTACACCCTTGACGCCTTGATTATTGGCCTCACCCGGCCATCGCTGTCGGAACGCATCCTGCGGCGCTTATTGGCCAGTGCTTTACTTTTGCCGCCCTACATTGCCGTGAGGCGAGCCTGGCTAGAGCGCTTGGGTGGGTTTGACCCTGAGCTGGACGATAACAGCGCGATCGACGATTTTCTGCAACGTTTACACGCCTGCCCTACGCGTTTAAAAACCTACAACGGAAACCTGCTTAGACTAACGAAAGAGCCAGAAAACCCTTTTCTGGCTAACGCCCCGGTTACGGCTTTCACTCCACGCCCATAATGCGTTTTCTGCCGCTATCTACCGATATCATCCACAGATACCATCCACCGCCACTCTCTGACTAACTTACCTTTAATCGCTTGCCGAACAGCATGGCGCCCAGTGTCGTGGTATTGGCGAGCTTATTAAGCCCCACTGACCCCACCACACCAACCGCCATAAGCGCCAGTGCATACACGCCAATGGGCAACGACAACGGCTCGACAGCCAGATCAGCGAGCACAAAGAACATGGGGTGAGCCAAGTAAATGCCAAACGAATACGCATTAATGTGGCGCACCCACAAAGGCGCAGAACGCCCGGCCAAGTAGCGCATGGCACACAGCGTGAACAGCACGAAGAAAGGAATGACCCACACCTCTTTGGAAGAGAAGGCCAGCCAACCTGCAAAGGTCGCGGCAATAATCAGCGCCACCATTAGCACCAACCAGACCGGGCGGGCCATTTGCTGCATCCAGGCAGGCCGCGCCAGCATCACGCTCTCAGGGGGTAGCGGGTAGTAGCGCACCAGCACCAGGGCAAGAAAAAACACATAGATCCAACCCAGTGGAGCAATCCACAGCAGATAGCCGGGCAGGTCAACCTCAAACCAGTAAGCCAACCCCCAATACGCCATGCTGATCACACAAGCGCCCCACAGCCACGGCACCGGGTTCAAACGCCACAGCTGCCAACGGGTAAACAGCCAATAGGCCACATAAAACTGCATCGCAATAATCAAAAAATAGCCATGCCAGCCCGCGTACACATAATACTCAATGGCGTTGGCCACGAACCCCACCGGTTCATCCGATGGCTGTTGGCTTAGCCATTCAGCCGTCGAATAAATAAAGCCATACACAAAATAGGGCACCATTACATACTTCACGCGCTGGGCAAGGAACCCTTCCGGCACGGATTTATCGTAGCGAACGGCAAACACAAAGACCGCAATAAACAGGAAAATCGGGGTACCCAACACCAGCGGTATGCGCATCAAATCGGTGGCAACGTTATCGAGGCGCTGATTGACATGATCTAGTAAGTGAAACAAAAAAACGGCTATACAGCCGTAAGCACGCAACCAATAGATCTCTTCAATTTTGCGCATTGGGCCTCCCGCCTCGACCTACTCCTACCCTGGCATTTTGCATGGCGATGATGAATGACTATGCTAACTGACTGTCTTATATGGCTATGATGAACAATAAAAGCCTTCGCGCTGTCCGACCCCATTGAACAGTTTTAATTCCCGGAGGAAACGTGTTCATCCCCAAGCCACCAGTATTCTCGTACCGATTTCACGCCCTACTTACGGCATTTATTGGCTGGCTAACGTTCAGTGGCCATAGCTTAGCCAGCGAGGTTGAACACCATCAGTTTTTCTCGCCCACGCTAGGTTACGACTACCCCTACAGTATTTATTTACCCGACAATTATGACGCCCAAGCGACAGACGCGTATCCGGTCGTTTATATGCTGCACGGCTCATTTAACACTGACCGCGACTGGGTTTCTCGCGGCAACTTGCAGCAGGTGGCGGATAGGTTAATCGCTGCCGGGCATATTCCTCCGGCCGTTTTCATTATGCCCGGCAGTCGCAGTTGGTGGGTAGATGGCCACAACGAACCCGCCCGCAGCGCATTTTTTAACGACCTAATGCCACATGTGGAAGCAACCTATCGCGTGGGACAAGAGCGCCACCTGCGTGGCGTGGCAGGCTATTCCGCTGGCGGTTACGGCGCACTCAACTTTGCCCTGGAACGGCCTGAACTGTTTGCCGCGGTAGCCGCGCTAAGCCCCGCCAGCTACGTCCCCCTGCCGCCGCGTAACTCCACCGCCTGGCGCCACCCCTCATTTATCAATGACCAGGGCCGATTTGATCGCGAGCTGTGGCAAAACCTTAACTACACCAACTATTTGGAAGAGTATCGCCTGCGCGTAACCCCTCGCGGTACCGAAGATGAGGGCGACCTTTCCCCCGTACCGCTGTATATCAGCGCCGGGCGTAGCGACGTTTATGATGCTGAATTTCACGCCCGCATACTGCGTCAAGCCATGGAACGCATCCAGCCCAACGATGTGCGCCTCGACCTCTACCCCGGTGGCCATACATGGAAAGTATGGCGCGCCAGCCTACCGGCAGCGCTAAACTTTCTCTTTCAATACGTGGGACAAGAAAACAGCCCAGAGGATACATAACCCCGTTGAAGGCACTACACTGAAACAACACATATCACGCCACTCAACAAGGCAAGGAAGACAGCGATGCATCAGCATATCGAATGGGATGAACCCGGCAACGCCAGTGTTATGCAGTACTTTAAAAAACACCCGGATCAAAGCAGCCAACCCGACCCAGGCGATATTATTTCCGCCCGCTACCAAGGCGCCATGGTGCGCGTCAAAGTAGAAGCCTACCGAGAAGATGACGCCGTCAGCATCGGCGAAGTAGCCGCGATCATCGATACCCACGGCGGCCGCCACCAAAGCCACAACAAGCTGGAAGTCGGCCACATCGTCCGGGTACCCGACGACAAACGCGCGATGGAAAAATGGGGAGACGACGAAACATAAGCATGAAGAGTGGCGCGGTTCTCGATACAGCGTTAACAGCCTTTAATCGCAGATCGCTTGCAAGGCCGCCCATTCAGCTGGCGTTAGAATCGCAGTAGTACCGCCTTGGCTTTCAGCTAATTGCTGGGCCTGGGTACCGCGCCAGCTGGAATCAGGGTGTGTAGATAAATGCTCGGGGGTAGCAATATCACCGTCCTCCAGCCCCTCGATCCGCGTAAAAAAGTTTGCAAACCCAGCCGCATCAACTTCCGCCGTAGCGAGCATTTCGAGAGCAAAACGGTCTGCTTCGACTTCAGCCTCCCGGCTATAAGAAGCAGTAAGCAAATGCTCACCCACCACCGCGGCACCCGCAAGATCGCCAAAAACCATGCTAAGCAGCCCCGCTGCCCCCGCCGCCCGTAATGCTTGCCGCATTGGGTCTCGCCGCTCCACATGGCCAATTTCATGAGCCAGTACCCCCGCCACCTCTTCGGGGGACTCAGCCTCTTCCAGCAATGCATTCAGGATAACCACCTGCCCGCCGGGAGCGGCAAACGCATTGACTTCAGAATGACCGAAAACCTGAATGTCTATGGCGTAGTGCATATCACGCCCTGCAGTCAACCTCTCCAGCATCGTATCTAGCGCCGCCACCCCCTCAGGAGAATCGCAGCGCTGCATGCCTGCGTTTGAACTACTTAGCACCCATTCGATTTGCTGGGTAACGGCTTTACCAAACGCAACTTCGCGCTCGATAGGAATGGCCTGAGCCAGGATATTGGCCATGCCCGGCAAAATAACGAAAAGCATCAGCGCAATGGCCGCCACCGCGCCCGCTCCCCATCCTGCCATGCGCAACCAGGTTCTTTTACGGACATCACGGCGGAAAAGATCAGGCTGTGTGGCACGCAACCAAGCAATAAAGTCGTTATCAGTGACAATAAGCCGTGCAGGATCTCTCTCGTCAACAGACGAGACATAACGGGTCAAGGTCAGCTGTTTTGTACTCGAACTATCACGGAGAGCACGAAGATCGGCGAGTTCCCAGCGAGCAGGTTCAGCTAGCGTTTCTGCGTGGATGACCAGCGCCTGCTGGTCATCTAACACCGAAATGCACACCTCATGACGATAGGCCGTCACGCCGTCAAAGAATTGCGCCTGCAACATTAAAATGCGCCAGCGACATCGAGTGCATCAGCCACGCCCTCAGCACCAACGGCATCATCTGCCTGACGCTGCTGGATTTGATGTAAAGGCTCGGGATTTATGATACTGAATGTCTGAACATAATGACCCAGTATAGGCTGAGTAATCATCACCATCTTCATTGCCTGAAACAGCAAAAATAAAAAGATATAGCTCAGCGCACCACCGACGAGGGCAAAAGTGACTGACGAAATACCAAAATCAAAAACGGTCGTCATAACGCTTATTATAAATAACGACATCACCCCCATCCCGACACCTGCAATTAAGTAGATCCGGATAATAGCCCCCGTTCTAGGCTCAGCCTTAAAGCTAACCTTCTCGCCTAACATCTTGTGAGAAGTCATATAAGCAAAACTCTTAACCTGGTAATACACAACACCGATAGCCACCCAAATGCTACCAACAAAAAGAATGGCTGACGCCAAGCCGTCATAACCCCAAGCAAAAACACCTCCGCTTACCAGCAGAATGACGATGCCTATAAACAAATGCGTTAGCGACGAGTAAAGACGCGGCCAAGACCCACCTTGCTTAATACGAACATCACCATAGTAACTCCGCTCAGCCATATACTGCTCTAACTTGAACGTAGCCAGTGGGGCCAGCGCACCCAATGTTACGACCGTCAGCAACCTGTAACCGATGGCACGGATCACATAGCCCCAAGCGCCTTTTTCCATACTAAAACGAATGCCGCACCACCGCGTTCGACTCATCATGTATCGGCGTTTTTGATAACTGGCGTAAAAAAGAAGAGGCAAAACAGCAAGAATGTGTATATACACAACAACCAGATAACGGGCTTGTTCAGCTGGATTAGTAGCACTCGACGAGACGCTAAACATTGAAAGGCCGAAGTAGAAGAGCAGCATCTGGAGAACGCCGAGATACACCGCCAGAATAACCAAAGCAATGAGAAAGCCAACAAACTTTTCAAGCCCTGTCCCCGTGTACTCCAAGGCAGAATCATTGGCGCTTGTAGAGCCCCAAAGATACTGACGGATGCGAGTCGTTTGCCAGAAACGGTAAATCCCCAAAGTAAGGATAGTGAGTAAGCCGGTCTTAAAAACCAGAAAGAAAAGCGAGAGACTATCGGGCTCTTGACGAGCGGCAACGCTTTTCGGTTCAGACGCTAAGTGATGAGTGTCCATGCGGGAAAGATCCATGTCTTTTAACGTTAGTGATATAGCTTAATTTGACGTCTAGCTAAATAAGTATATCTCAACGCCGCACAAAAACTAAGTAGGCTTTGCCATTAATTGCAATTAGATAACCAGAAATCGGCAGAAGGACTCAATTCTCGCCACTTATGACGGTTCATGCACATTCCGAGTAGCCGTGATAAGCCTCAAGCGCAGCGGTGCCACGAGCACACACTTTAATAAGCTTATGCCGCTGGCCATGCTTTCTGAGCGGCCTATATGGCAACACCTACTCTGCCACCTAGTCCGGGGCATGCACATTTCGAGTACGTTAGCGCACCCGCGAAAGCACCGCGCAGAGGTGCCACGGGCACACACTTAAATAAGCTTACGCCGCTGGCGATGCTTTCTGAACGGTCTATATGGCAACACCTACTCTGCCACCTAGTCCGGGGTCATGCACATTTCGAGTAGCGCGGCGTAAGCGTTAGCGCACCCGCGAAAGCACCGCGCAGCGGTGCCACGGGCACATACTTTAAATCTATAGCCATACTGCCTGGGCGGCAGCTAACCGACTAACCGCTAATCAAAAGGAGGTGGGTATTTTCTGAGCTGCCTGTGCGGCAGCGAACGGTTGACCATCTCTTCACCGATGCTTTTCATCTTTCTGAGCTACCTGAGCTGCATCACATAATGCCTGCATGCTCCCCAGCAGCGCCGTTTTAAGCTACCTAGACGGCAATGTAAAATTGATCATCACCACACAAAACGGCAGGCAAACTATCCCAGCACCCCGCTTTAGCGCCAGTAAACAGAAGCCTTCCCGTAGACTTATATTCACTTCAATATTGTCGCCTGCTGTCGTCTTACGTTTACACTAAACAGATATAAAGCGGTTTAGCGGTTTTAGAGGAGCATCACTATGGCCGTACATTATGAACACGACGCCTACGCCTGGGCGCTTGAACAAGCAGGGCTTCTGCGGGCGGGAAAACTGGAACAACTTGATCTTGAGCACCTCGCTGAGGAGATTGAGAGCATGGGCAAAAGCGAGCGCCGCGCGCTGGTCAGCCAACTGGCCCGCCTATTAATGCACCTGCTTAAATGGGATCACCAGCCCGAACGACGCTCACGTAGCTGGCGTTTGACCATCATTGATGCCCAAGCCAAAACAACCCGCCTGCTTAACGACAACCCCAGCTTGAAAGCATCACTACCTGAATTGATGAACCAAGCGTATGAGGATGCACGCCGCGCAGCAGCGATTGAGACCGATAGCGAGTTGCATGATTTTCCAGAGGAATGTATGTACGGTTTCGATGAAGCGGTAACGTTTCAACCTGACGAGCACTAAGTTGTATCACCCAATCAGGCTTAACCAATTGCTCGCCCAATGCACATCACTTGCAGCGCGGCGTAAGCGTTAGCGCAGCGGTGCCAAGGGAAGCCAGCTCCAAAACTGCTTGGGCGGCAACGCACCAGTTGTACCTGCAGTGAATGCAATCTGCATTAAAGATCCTATATGGCCTAAAAATCTCACCGAGCGGTATTATCTGCTGCATTTTCAATGCAAGTAGCAACAGCTACCTGACTATTTCTGAAATCAAACAAAATGCAAAGCCATCTACCCTGTCCCCACAACGCACATTATCTTGCATTTCTTTGGGAAGAAAAATCGGCTCGGAATGGCGAGCAGATGAATCACTGTTATGGCCAGGTACTGATATCTTTCAATGTAGGTAACGGTGTTCTCGCACGCCACTCACTCGCTATGTGTTGTCCTTCAGTGAGCTGTTCACGCGAAAGTTCGTTAGCAATGGCCTCACGATTTTGGTGAGCCTGTTCATGTCCTTGCGCCGCTGCAAGATTGTTCAGCACATTAGCCATGACTGGATTACGGCTTACCCCTTCGCCATTGTAGTAGCTGACCCCAAGGTTGTACTGCGCGTCAGCATGTCCCTGTTTGGCGGCTTTTCGGTACCACTCGGCGGCCGTTGAGGCGTTTTGAGGGACTCCCTCGCCGAGGTCGTACATGACCCCAAGGTTGTACTGCGCGTCAACAATGACGCCAAAAGTGTACTGCGCATCAGCATCGCCCTGCTCAGCGGCTTTTCGGTACCACTCGGCGGCTGTTGAGGCGTTCTGGGTAACTCCCTCGCCAGTGCGATACATATTGCCAAGATTGAACTGCGCCCGGGCTTCTCCCTGTTCGGCGGCCCGGCGATACCACTCAACGGCCGTTGAGGCGTTCTGGGAGACCCCCGCACCGTTGGCATACATACTGCCGAGATCGGTTTGAGCGATGGCATTGCCCTGCTCAGCGGCCCAGCGATACCACTCAGCGGCCGTTGAGGTGCTCTGGGGAACTCCTTCGCCGTATTCATACATGAGGCCAAGACTTAGCTGCGCGTCGGCATCGCCCTGTTCGGCGGCTTTTCGGTACCACTCGGCGGCTGTTGAGGCGTTCTGGGTGACTCCCTCGCCGAGGTCGTACATGACGCCAAGAGTGTACTGCGCGTCGGCATCGCCTTGTTCAGCCAACGGCTCCAAATACTTCAGAGCGGTGGCGTAATCACCATTGTTATAGGCCTCGGTTCCTGCCTTCACTGGCTGACCCAGTATAGGAGGCGCCAGAGTAATCGCGGCGGCGAGAACAATGGCTTTATTCAACGAGTGCATAAGTGGAAATTCCTTTTAAAGAATGCTCCTATGCTATCAATTTTAATTAATAAAAGGTTCAGCTATTCAGGGATGAAGTACGATACTGAGCCAGCAATAAACTCAATATCCCGCATTACCTTGAGTTTTTTGGAGCTTTCTGGGCTGCCTGAGCGGCAGCACACACCTAAGCAAGGGTGCCAAGCATCCATCAGAATTTTCTGAGCTGCCTGCACGGCAGCGAACGCGGGCAGCGTGCAAATGCAGTCAGGCCGCCATTTCTGAGCTGCCTGCACGGCAGCGAACGGGTTTGCCTATCGGCTGACGACGTTTGGCACTTTCTGAGCTGCCTGGGCGGCAGCGCACCCGGATACCCAAACAGTGCGCGATCTCGTGCTTTTCTGAGCTGCCTGGGCGGCAGCGCACGCGCTTCTTCTCCCCCAAGAGCCAGCGGATAATTTCTGAGCTGCCTGGGCGGCAGCGCACCGCCTGTGCTTACCGTGCCCGTTACGGCACTTTTTCTGAGCTGCCTGGGCGGCAGCGCACGTACACGCTGCAGAACATGCCCAGCGATTTACTTTCTGAGCTGCCTGGGCGGCAGCGCACCCGTTGACTTCTTTCCAGGTGAACTCGTTATTTTTCTGAGCTGCCTGGGCGGCAGCGCACAAAATAGGTTCCAGGCATTGTGAGTTCATTCATTTCTGAGCTGCCTGGGCGGCAGCGCACAAGACGTCGAGTTCGGCACGGTTGTTCTGGGCTTTCTGAGCTGCCTGGGCGGCAGCGCACTGGCCCTTTACCTCCGACTGCGCGGCGTTGGCTTTCTGAGCTGCCTGGGCGGCAGCGCACTAGAGCATATCAAAATTAATGTGCTGATTGTTAAAGAGCTTTAGCCAAAAAAAGCGGTATCACCCTTTTTCGAGCGACACCGCTAAGTGATTGATTATTGGTCGCCTATTTTCATGTTAGAAAAAAGGGTCAAAACCACGGCACTGTGGCGTCAGGGCTTAAGCCATAGTGATTAAACGAACCCGCCACCGGTTTTTCCTGAGGCTTGCCGTGTTCAATAAACAGGCTAAAGCGCTGCTGGGTGGAGCGGCTGTTTATTTGCACGAAGGGTAGCTCAATGCGCCGCGCCGCTAGCTTGGCATAAATCTGCTGCGCTTCATCTTCCGAAATGTCATGCCGCTTGGCATAGCGTTTGGCACGGCTTGGGCTGCCCGTATTGAACTGCTTGCGCGCCACGTTGAAGTGCTGAGAATTGGCGGGCACGGCAAGCACCTCGCTGACTTGGGTGTGATCACGCATGCCGGTTAGCCAGTCAGCGCCCATCAATTGCCCCAGCCGTGCCTGAGTGCCATGCAAACGCAGGTGATCACCTAATGTACGAGCACGGACTCCATGCTTATGGCCTGGAAAGCTAACGCCTATATCCGTTGCCTGTAGGTCAAATAGCACTCGATGCAGCTTGTTGTAGAGCGCGCCCATCAGCATCGGCGTAGCGAAATCGGGGTCGGGCCTTAGCCGAATATCAATATAGTGATCCATGGTTTACCCCGCTTCGCCGAATACACCGCCGCGAATCAGGGTCGCCATAACAAAGTGCTGATCTTCTTTCGTAGGTACTTGATCCTTGATCATCCAGTTATCTAGCAGAGAGTAGAAATCAGCCTTCTGCTTGGGCTGGCGGTACGCTTTGCCCTGCGTGGTCACTGAGCCATACGGCTCAACAGCAATAGGGCCTAGGTCTTCATCGTTTTCATTGGGGTACCAGGTGTCGATGGTACGAATGGCATTACCCAGTTTCTGCGAGTGAATACCGGCAATCTTGCTAACGTGATAAAGCGTTTTGCTCTTATCCCCCCGGCCCCGGTCAAGAATCAGCTCTTGGGACGGGAACACTTCTTGGCCACTGCCCACACGCACATAAGCCACTACCTCAAGCAGTAAGTGCTGCTCACCCGCCAACGCGGAGGCGATAACACCGGCGAGTTCTTTAAGCTCAGCGGTGTCCTCGAAAGCTCGTAACGAAAGCGACAGTGCATCAAACGTCCACTCTTTGGTGGTTTTACCCTGCGCCAATTGTCGAACGCTTACCTCAACTTGCTCTGCGCCCATGCGGTTACGCCACAGAAAGCGGCCATTAGCGAGGTTATTGGCGTAACGATGTGCCAGCTCGCCGAAGCCTTGTGCTTGTTTATACTCGGCAACTGCCTGTTCCAGCTTGGCTTGGTACTCGGCGTTATTACAGGCCGAAGGTGTTCCAGCACCGGCTAATACACGCAACGTAAAACGCGCGACTAAGGTATCTGCATTGTGGGGTAGCGTGGCGACATCGACGGTTTGTAGGTTGGGGTTTTCAATCGCGGCATCTAATTTAGCGGGATCTTGGTCTTTCGCTTTCAAGCGATTAGAAATAGTGCCGCGCACCGATTTTTCACGCACCTCAACCGGCTGCCACTGCTGTTCATCTTCCCGCTTCTCCCAACTGCTGGCGTAGAGCAGCGCATCTGAGGGGTCGAGCTTGCGCTCAAAAGCGAGGACGGAAGCGGTTTTAAGGGTATCGTTTTTAGCCATGATAAAGCTCCTTGTTTACTGTGCTGTGGCGCGAAGGTGGTAATCGTTATTAAGACGGTAGAGGCCCGCTTCTTCGTCGTTATCAACGTACCAAAGCAGGTCTTCAGGTTGCTTCATGCGGTGTGGGCTAACCCATTCACCAATGGAGTAGAGGCTTTCGACAAAGCGGAACGGGGTCTTGGTATCGCGGGCGTTAGCCACTTCTCCGGGCTGGAAAAGGTCGGAAATAGCGCCATAACCAACTGGAATCGGCACAAGCCAGCCGCGATAGGGCCGCTGCGTCTGCCAAACGGGCTTCTCGTTGGGTTCACCTTCATTCTCTAACGTGCAAACATGGTTAAGACGAGAGAGGTCTAACCACGCATCCAGCAAACTGGCCTCAGGGTTGTGTTTTTGCAGCGTTGTGAGGTGTTTGGTGAGGTAGTCATCGCGCAGGGTCAGCGCAAAGCCCGGCAGCCAGTGGCGCTTCAGTCGAGCGAACTGCTTGTAGCGTTCATCTTCGTTGTCATCAAGCATGACCCATTGCGGGCGCTGCTTATGGCTCGACACGTTGCGATTGGGCACCACACTGCCACCGGCAATACGCATGCCCGATACAATCTCACGGATTTGGTGGGCGATATCCTCATGCTCGCTTTCTGCAGCGCCGGTATCAATCGCGAAGATCAGCGTGATATCCAGATGGATACGCCCTTCTTCTACAATCGCTGCCGTACCACCGGTTTTGTCCACCGGGTTGCGCGTCAGGTGAAAGCCACGAATGTAACCACCTTCAGTGGCCTGGGCTTCAAAGTCGTGGCAAATAACCCCAACGCGACCTAACGAAACGGGAAGACTTGCCTCTGCTAACTTCCGCTCCAGAGCATGCATCAAACCTACAAAAGCACTCATGGCAGGAAAGCCCCAGGTCATTGGGCTGGAAATCGCGTTGGCGTTTTGTACCCGCAGGCGCGGCAGGACTAGGAGGCCTTTCATTTCACTCATCGTCTAGTGCTCCTTGCCATGCATCTAATTCTGTTTCTAGCGATGCCATCCAGCGGCGATCACGATCCAAAACGCGCTGATGGGTAGCGTCTTCTTTCAGCTTTTTCTGCCAATGGAGAAACTCAACATCACCTACACTCAGTTTTTTGCTTAGCTTTTCGTTAAGCCAATTGGAAAACCGTTGGCGAACAGTAGCCGCCCAGTCGATGTTCTTGCGACCTTGTCGAAACTGCTCATCGTCCTCGGCACGCTCTGGATCAAGCCAATAAATTTCCTCAACAGGCAGCTTGCACTTTTCGTTGGTACTCCAACCTGCTGGCAGCTCATGGAATTGGCTTGTGAAAACCATCAGCTCATCTATGAGAGAGCCATGAATATTGTCTACCCGTGAACGGGTATGAACATTCGGGGAGGGGTCACTTGAGAGGAACCAGGCGAGGTTGCTTAAACTTTTCTTAACACTGCTTAGTTTTTCAAAGCGCTGGAAAATAGAATCCACATTATATGGCGGGCTGACCTTTTGCTTTTCCCAACTAGGAGGCATTGAAGCCAATAAGTAATTATTGCCGCCCCGCTCGCTATTCAGTTGCGAGATATTCTGCGGCTTGGTGCCGCCCATTTTCTGTACGGCTAGATTGGGGTAGCTGTGTACCGGTTGACCAGCGTATTTCCCTTCCCGCTTGGCTTTACGTGACTCTTTGGCTTCTTCGCTAAAGCGGTCATGGTTAATAGTTTGAAAGACACGGTGCGCCAGCGAGGTGGCATAGAGAGGGGCCAGCAGATGGAAGTTCTCAGCGTCATTTTCTACGTCTGCTGCATCATCACCCACCAGCCAGTAGAGTTGCTTGCCCCGGGTATGTGAAGCATGTTCACCGCGCGGCTCAGTAATCGCAGCAAAGGCGTCGATCCACGCCTGAGCTTGTTCGGGATTATCACTTAACGCTTTTGCTAGCTCAGTATCATTTTCTAGCACACGTTCAAGCAGCGATTTACCTTCATACTCCAGCTTCAAAAATTTATAAACATCTAATGCCGCAGCATTACCTACTACATCGCCTGCAAAATCAGCGGGTAGCGCGTGACTGCCTACAAGAAAATGTTTGTTTAGCGACTCGGGAGGAGCGTAAAGGTTAGAGCCTTTGGCATCGGGGTGAATAGGTTTGAGGGAGTGGGTAACGACTTGCAGTTGACCAACGCGCCTGGCTGCATCGTTGATCCAGGTATCGAACTGAAACTGATCGACCAACACCTGGTATTTCGGGTCATCGGGAAGTAACTTTTCACTTTTTGAACGAAAGCGTTCGCTCAAAAACTCTTTTATTGTTAATCCTAAACTCGATTGTTGCTCACTTGCGGAATCAGACATAAAGCAGAGCCTCTTTGCATCAATGCAGATATCGTGCAAAATATGCTCTGAGGTCTCGACCTCAGAGCATAAGCAGGTTATCAACTAACCCGCTGCTCTACTCTTCTAACGATGTGGTAATTAACCACACTAGCATCCTCCTTCTCTTCCTCAACTGGGAGAGTCAGATACAGTCGATTATTCCGTACTTTTTTACCCGTGAGCGTTGCAGCGCTCACGGGTTTACTTTAGTGTGCTCAAAGGTCTACGTCAAGAGTATTATTGAAAGTAGATTGCAGACGCACCTAATGGTGTAATGGATAAAAACCGAACAGGTAGCTTAGAAAATTACCCCTTTGGGTTCATTTGCTACGATACTCTGCCGCACAGGCAGCGGGCCGGTGTCTATCACCGGCCTTCATTTACTCCTCCAAAATCCCAACACCGGGTGATACCCCCACCGCTGGTTTCTAGCCGAGGCCGTTACCGTGCCGAAGGTACGGGCGGCGCGATCAAGGGAGATATCCAAGTCTTCCGCCAAGTCAGCCAGTGCCGTTAAGTAATCACTTGCACCCCAGGGTTGTATCCGCTCGCCCTGCTCTTTTGCTAGGTCTACCCGCACCAGCAGGCTCTCTTCCACCGGGATATAGAGTTTTTCACCGCGCCTTGCGCCATCGTCTACGCGGTGTAGCGTCCAGGTTTCACCGCCCTCATCAGGCAGCAGCGCTAGCGTTATTTCAGGTTCGAGCTGCTTACGAAATGGGTCACGTTGAATCAATACACCGGTTAAATGCAGTTGCGGCATTACATGCCAGCTATAGGCGCCTAACGGCGGTGGCTTGGGCGCTTTCCCTATTCTTATCTCTTTTTTGGTTAACGGCTCGGCGGGCTGTTCGATCATCAGTTGGTGCAGCCGCTCGTGCTCCAGGTCTACCAGGCTATCTTTGGCGTGGAGCGTTTCTCGCGCCAGCACGCGGGGGCGTGCATCGATCACCTGATACTCATCTGGCGTAAGAAGTGTGTTAAGTGAGTGGCTATTAAGACGCCAGGCCATCTTCGTTTCGAAGCCTGGCTTATGAAAAGCGGGTTCATCCCCGCGCTCCAGGTGCTTTAGGTTGGTCTCCAGGAGCAGAATATTCGCCACCTCGCAGGCCTGCTCACGGTGACGGCGCACCCGGCCCGCTAACTGAATAATCGAACGCATGGAGGACGGTTCAACAATCGCCCAATCATAATCGTGGTCGCGACCCACTTCCGTTACCGGCGAGCCAAGCACAATAAACAGGTGGTCGTTCTCTTCGCTGCTATCCATCAGGCGGCGGATATCCGGCTGCTGGAATACGCGATCTGGCTCAGCCCGTTGCAGTGTTCTATCTAACCGGCGCTCAATTTCTGAGCGCATGACCAACGGGTGTCGGGAGTGGTAGGCGCAGAGGTGAATGCGCACACCTTCAGGGGCACCCTGCTGAAAAAGTGCTCTGGCTACGTCCACCAAGGGGTCGATATTGGCCATTCGAATCAAACCAAAGCTGACGCGTTTGCTGGTGTGAGGATCAACGGAGTGGTGCTGCTGGTGAAGCGCTAGCGCATGCTCGCGTAGCAGCGCTGAAACCGCGGGCCTAATTTCTTCTGGCCGTTTACCCAGCGATGGCAACGACAAAATATCGCCACGGCGGCGCACCGGGCTAGTAGATAGGCGCTCTAACCGACGCTTGGCAAAGGCCTGATGCGCGGTCTTGAAAGTCTCGTTACTGGCGCAGTTTTCATGCTGTCGGTCGTGCTCGTCGAACCAGGCGCAGCAAATATCGGTCGCTAATCCCGGCTCGCCGCGATGACGCTGAAAGGCTTCACGACCGCTGCGATAGGCTTCATACAAACCCTCCACCAGCGCAGGCGGCAAGGTGGCCGATGAAAGCAGTACCCGTGACCCTAGCAGCCCAGCCCAATTGACGAGCCGGGTAAGCGCCGGTAGGTCGTTGATATCGAAATCGTCGATCTCATCCAGCACTAGGTCACTGCTCATTAGGCGCAGCATGGGCACGATTTGACGCCCGCCCCGGGTGCTCTCCGTGGCAGGCACAAGATGATCAACTGTACATACCAAAATGGGGGCGGCAATCAGCGCGCGGGTGCCCGGCTCATCGCTCAAACGACGCAGCACGGGGTGGCTATCAAAATTGCCGTCAAACACCACGTGGGCATCTTCTTCTATCAGCGCCTGATTGGATGCCGAGCCGCTGGCTTCGGCTTCCTGCTCGTAGTGCTCAAACAGGGCTTTATTGGCACTGCCACCTACCCGCACGGCGAGTTCATCTTCGCCCAGATGCAGACGGTCACGTAATGCTTGGCCAGTTTGCAGAGTTAGGGTGCGCAGCCCTAGGGCTATGCTAAAGCGCGCACCCTGCTGGGGATCGGCCAGAGCGTACATAATGCGGCCATTCGCTAAGGTTTTACCACAGCCGGTGGACGCCATATTGATGCCAAAAAAGCCCTGCCGTTGGCTACGTTCCCTAAGCGATTGGGCCAGATCAAAGGCTTTATCCTGCCAGCGAAACCGTGGGTGACTGCTGCGTTTACGGAAGCCTTTATGGCGCGCTAGACGTGGTAAGTGGCTGTCAACGCTGGGTAGCGCACGGGCGACCGCGGCGGCATGTTTTTCAACTCCCAGGATATGCTCATCCAATAGCTGATTGGGCTTGCCGGTTTTGCGCACGGTATTGGCAATCAGCGGGTAGTTGGGCTCGCCGCGCACGCGATGCTGGAGGTCTTCCAGGCTAGAGTAGTGGTGGTCAGCCAGCATTAAGCTAAGCCGGGCTAAGTGCATGACATAGCGGCTTTCCAGCCAGTGACTGCTATTTTGCAGCCGCGCCTGTAACCGTGTGGCAAGCTTGGTAGCACGATCACGCCAGCGTGGGGTACTAACGGGCAATCCACTCTTGAACTGCCAATAGGGCGCGATGCATTTAGGGTCTTGCGTTTCAGGAATCTCGTTCCACTCGGCGTTTATCGACTCAAATAACGCGGGCAGTTGTTCGGCCTGTAGGGGCGCATTTCCTCTCCCCCATCGCCTTTCATTTTCGCCAACTTTTTCCGGCGGTTTTAACGGTAGCCGGTGGTGGCTAAGCACCAGCCAACCCAGCGCAGCCGCCAGCGGCGGTAATCGGCTGAACACTGCCGAGGTAGGAGCGTCTATTCCATCGCGCTCCAATCCACCTAACCAGTCCTGCGTTTGATAGTCGCCTTCCGCGAGGCGCGCCAACCAAGTAGCGTCATCGTCACTGCCTATAAACGCTTGGAACAAGCGCAGCGATATCCACTCATGACGGTATAAGTTGCGCCCTTCTACTTTGCCTTTTAGCCGCTGCTGAAAGGCGTCGCAGGCTTTGCCCAGGTCATGCAGTAGCGCAGCCAGCGCGGTGAGCAAAAGGATATCTTCACCATTGTGCCAATCGTTTTCATCACGACTGCGCAGAATATCGCGGGCAGTGATGTTGGTCGGCACTGCGCCCTGGATATTAAATCGCGAGGCATCCCCCACCACCCACATCAGCTCGCTGTGATCGTGGCCACGAATCCAGTGGCAGGCGACGGCGGTGTTTTTGCGGGCTTTTTTACGCAGCAGTTTGCGCAGGGTATCCAGCCCGGCTTGGGTGATCGGCGTTTGCCAGGTGCGGTCACCCCGGCGTTCGGCAAACTGGTCGAGGATGCGGCGCGTCTCTTTCAGGGCGTTTTTGTTGCACTGGGAAATCAGCAGCACGTTCATGCTTCGCCACTCCCCAGCGCTTGGGCGACTTCCTTGAGAGTATCGATCATAAAGTCGAGGGATTCGGTGCGGGTTAAGCGCTCGATGCAGGCTTGGCGAAATTCCTGCTCTTCATCGCCGCGCATGGCGGAAATAAACGCCTGGGGCAGAATCACCGCGTCTTTAACCAAATCCGCCACGTCGAACACCAAGCCGCCCCGGCGGGTTTTACCGTGGAGTACCGCCAGGCCATGGGGAATGCCCAGCACCCAGGTGGCAGTAGCCGCCAAGCCATAGGCGAGGTAGTTGCCGTGATCGAGAAAGCGGTTGGCAGGATCGGTGCCGGTACCGCGTTTGGCACGGGTGAAGTCGCCGTAGTCGACCGCATTAACCGCCAGCTTAAACAGCGTTTTGGTTAAACGCGCTTCCAGGGTCAGTAGGTCAACGGTGCTGGGGGCTTTGTTGATTGCTTCACGGTGGAGGTTCAGCGCGCTATGCAGGTGATCGGTGGCAATAGTAAAACCAGCGTCTTTCATCACGCGGCTTGTCCACAGCGATTCAATACGCGCCAAGCGTGCCTGCTGAAATGCACGGGCGGCATCCAGGCGTTTTACATCATCAAACCAGAAGCGCACCCAGTATTGGAGATACTCCGTGGGTCGATACTCGCTTTGCGGGGTCAGCCAGGCGACATCCACATCAACCTCATTGGCAGCAAATAACGGCGTACCGCCCCCACCACAAAACCCCACCAGCACCCCAGCTTTCGCCAATTCGCGCATAGCCGCTTGGGTAATCGAGGTGCCAGTACCCAACAGTATCGAGGTGGTGTTGGCAATGGGAATATTCCAGTATCGGGATTTACTGCCCTCATCGGTGACATACTCCACTCGGCCACCGTTCACCAACACCCGGCAATGCTGCAGGTAATAGAGGTTGGCACGCTTGGAATGAAGAATGGTTTTTAGGTCACTGGGCGAAAAGTCATCCATGCGGCGCTCCTGGTTATCGTCTTTCCCCATCTAACCATCCTTCACCCCGCAGCACCATTGACCTTAGTCATACTTCGCCACCCCTGAATCCCCCTCGTCTCATTTGTTTTGCGTGCTACGCTTAGCGCGACTGCTCCCCCTATATAGGCACTTCACCATGCATGCTTTTCGTCTTTTTGCCGCGCTGATTACCACCTTGGTGATCACCCTGCCTGTCTCTTCACACGTCCAGGCTCAAACCGAGGGACAGTGGAGTGAGTACGATGATGTGTTTGAGGACGGCGCACGCCATGCCAATATTTGGCAGTGGGGTTGGACGGGCATTTACGCCACCAGCCTGGCGGTGAACGCTTACCAATCCAGCGAGGCGGGCGACCCGGATGACCGCTTTGATGCCCGGGTGGGCGTGGTGAAATCCGTCCTGGCCGTGGGCGGCATGCTAACCGACCGCCAGCCGCACCCCGCGGCACTGGCCGAATATGAGCGTTTGAAAACCAGCGGTGATTTAAGCGGCGTGCAGGCACTGGGTTTACAGCTCGCTCAAGCGGAGCGTGAGCGCCGCGGCTGGGGCGCCCGGGTGAGCTCACTTGTGGTGAATGGCGTGGCGGGTGCAGTGATTGCCGCCGATGGCAGAGAAAGTGATGGTGCTATCAACTTTGTTACCGGCATGCTGGTGAATGAGCTACAAATTTGGACACAGCCGAATCAGGCGTCTTCTGCGATTAATCGCTTCCAACCCGCTAACCTATCGCTGGGGCCGATCACTATTCCCGGTGAATACTCGCTGCATGTAGCGCCGCAGCAGCTAGGTGCTACCTGGCGCTATTGATACACCCTACGGTTATTCCCTTAAAGCGCTGGCGACGGTTTTCCGCTAGCGCTTTATCGTTGCTAGCGCGGCGTGAACGAGTAAAATACTCAGCAATTTTTTGGCTTTGCCAAACGTTATGTTATAACCTATTTGAAATTATACGAGGCCGCTTGATGAGTGAGCATACGCACCGCCATAACAAGGAGGGCCCCTGTCACTTCTCCTTGATGTCGCTATCAGCTGTTAAACGGCTGCTGTTTGTTGCCGTGCCGCTATTGGCGTTGTGGGGCTTGGTGGTTTGGGCTAGCGGGTGGTTAGGATGAGTCAGCGCTCTTTATCACGCTTACAGCTGCACAACCTGCACTTGGCCCAGGCGCGCCGCACGGTGCTGGAACATATCGAGGGCGACTTTAAGCCGGGCGCGATTACTGCGCTGATTGGCGCTAACGGCGCCGGTAAAAGCACACTAATTCAGGCCATTATGGGCGAACTTCGGCCTATTAGCGGCGAAGTGGTCTGCACCGTCGCGAAAGAGCGCCGCGCGTGGTTGCCACAGCAGTTGGCGCTGGATCTCACCTTCCCGATGAGTGTGGAAGAGTTAGTCATGACCGGCAGCTGGCCCAGCCACGGCGCGCTAACCGGCTACTGTGCGGGGCACTACCGTAAAGGCCGCGAGATTATGGCGCGGCTGGGTATTTCGCACTTGGCCCACCGCCCGCTGGGCGAACTTTCCGGAGGCCAGCGCCAGCGTGCACTGATCGGCCGTACGCTGATGCAGGAAGCCGAGCTACTGCTGCTCGATGAGCCATTTGCCAACGTGGATAGCGAAACCGTGGATATTTTGATCCGCATCCTGCGCCAAATGGCGGACGACGGCGCGACGATCATTGTCGTGCTGCACGATATGGATCACCTGCGCCGCCTGGCCGATGAAGTACTGATGCTAAACGGCGGCCATGGCCGTTGGGTGGCGCCCAGTGCGCTGACCCATCAACACGCACCCGCTCAGGTAGTGCCGTTTACCATGGGAGGACGCCATGCTGGATCTGCTTAATGCGTGGTTTGTCAGCCCGTTCGATTACGGCTTTATGCGCCGCGCGGTGGTGGGTGGTTTGGCGCTTTCGTTGGCCGCGCCGCCGCTGGGTGTGTTTTTGGTGCTACGCGGCATGAGCCTGATTGGCGATGCCATGGCCCACGCGATTCTGCCCGGCGTCGCGCTGGGGTTCCTGCTGGCAGGTTTTTCGCTGCCGATTATGAGTATTGGCGGGGTGTTGTTTGGGTTAATGGTGGCGCTGCTGGCGGGGGCGGTCTCGAAAATGGGCGGCCAGCGCGAAGATGCCGCCATGGCGAGCTTTTTTATTATCTCGCTGGCCGCAGGCGTGATGCTGATTTCGCTGGGCGGTAGCAGCGTTGACCTTACCCATGTGCTGTTCGGCTCGATTCTGGCGATCAACTCCACCGCGCTGTTGCTAATCGCGGGTATCAGTACGCTGATTGTGCTGACCCTGGCAGTGGTGTTTCGCGCCCTGGTAGTGGAGTGCTTGGATCCACTGTTTTTGCGTGGCCAAAGCCGCCGCAGCGGTTGGGTACACAGCGTTTTCCTGGGCCTGCTGGTGCTGAACCTAACCGCCGGCTTTCAAACCCTGGGTACGCTAATGGCGGTGGGACTGATGATGCTGCCCGCCACCTCGGCGCGCTTTTGGAGCAAACGCTTAGAGGGCTTGATCGGCATCGCGATTGTACTGGCCATGGTAGCGAGCACCGGTGGCCTGCTGCTCTCTTTTCATCTGGATATCCCTTCAGGCCCGAGCATTATCCTGCTGGCGGGGTTCGGTTATCTCTTTTCGGCCCTGTTTGGTCGCTACCACAGCTTGGCAGCCAAGCTGCGGCGTAAAACCACGCCGCTGGCAGTGGAACAAGGGTCTTAATTGTCAGTTTTCATGCTTTTTGTAAGGAGTGTTGTATGTCGCTTGCCTATTTATCATCTCGGCCATCGCGTTGGTTAGTCGGTGTGTCCGCGCTGCTGGCGCTGCCTGCTGCCATGGCTAATGAGCGCGTTCAGGTGGTGACCAGTTTCTCTATCCTGGCGGATATGGTGGAAAACGTAGGCGGCGAGCATGTCGAGGTGACCCCGCTGGTGGCTGCCGATGGCGATGCCCACGTTTACTCCCCCAGCCCCGGCGATGCACGCTCCCTGGCCAATGCCGATTTAGTCGTTTTCAACGGCCTGCTGTTTGAAGGCTGGATGGAGCGCCTGATTAGCGCCAGCGACTACAACGGGCCGATGGTCACCGCGACCGATGGTATTGAACCGCTCTCTTTCGCTGCACATGAAGAGCACGGCCATGATGATCATGACGAGCACGACCATGGGCACGACGACCATGACCACGAAGAGCATGCCGATGAGCACGCGGGGCATGACCATGGCAATCAAGATCCTCACGCCTGGCAGGATATGCACCAAGCCGAGGTGTATATCGCCAATATCCGCGATGGCTTAATCGCCGCCGACGCAGATAACGCCGATGCCTACCGCGCCAATGCGGAGCAGTATTTACAGGAAATGGCCGAGGTAGACGACGAGATTCGTGCGCTGATTGACGAGATCCCGGCCTCCACCAGCGTGATTACCGGCCACGACTCCTTTGGCTACTTCTCAAGCGCCTACGGGGTGACCTTCCTCTCTCCGGTAGGGCTTTCCACGGAAGCCGACCCCAGTGGCGCCAGCATGGCGGCGCTAGTGGATGTGATTGAGCAGGAGAACGTGAAGGCGCTGTTCCACGAGAACATGACCAACCAATCGATCATCACCCAGCTCGCCGAAGAGACCGGCCTGCCCATTGCGGGCACGCTCTACGCCGATGCGCTGGCAGCAGAGGGTGAAGCTAGCACTTATCTGGGTATGATGCGCCACAATGCCCACGTGCTGCACGACGCGTTGGCCCAGCCGGGTCATAACGACCACGACCACGACCACGACCACGACCACGACCACGATGATCATGGTCACAGCCACTAAGCAGTTAACGTCAATAGTGCTGCTCAGGCATTAATGGCCGTGAGCAGCCATTCCCGGAAGGACGCCATGGCGTGGGTTTCGGGGCGTGTCTGCAGGCGAGTCAGCCAGTAACCGCCTAGGCTAACAGCGGTGTCGAAAGGCTGTATCAGTGCGCCGCTGTTTAGTTGGCGGGGAAACATCAGCGGTGGCGCCAGCGCCACGCCTGCCCCTTGTAGGGCTGCTTCCACCATGGCGATGGAAGAATCAAACACAATGCTGTTGGTCATCGGAAAGCTGCGTGGTAGCCCTGCCGCCAATAGCCACTCTGTCCATTCATCGGCGCGATAAGAGCGCAGCCAAGTTTCCCCCAGCACATCGGCTGGGGTGTTAAGCCGCGCGGCGATATCAGGTATGCACATTACCGAGAGTGACGCCGGTAGTAGCGGCTGCGCCGCGGTGCCATGCCAGGCCCCTGTGCCAAAGCGGATCGCAAAATCCAGCCCCTCGCCGGCAATATCCGCGCGGTTGTTATGGGTGGAGAGCCGTAAATCGACGTAAGGGTACTGGCGCTGAAAGTCTCCCAGTCTCGGCAGCAACCAGCCGACGGCAAAAGTCCCCACCACGCCGACGTTTAATACCTCCCGATAGCTGCTCTCGCCCACCCGCTCCAGCGTGTGGGCTATCTGGTCGAATGAACTCTTCAATACCGGCAGCAGCAGCTCGCCCTCCTGGGTAAGCATTAGCCCCCTGGGCAAACGCTTGAATAGCGGTACCTTCAACAGCGTTTCGAGCAGCTTTACCTGGTGGCTTACCGCCGCCTGGGTCACATGAAGCTCTTCTGCCGCGCGAGTAAAGCTTAAATGCCTGGCCGACGCCTCAAACGCGCGCAGCGCCTTCAACGGCAAGTAGGGACGCACCAACTTGACCCCCAAATTTTTCTAATGGCTTATGCAAAATATCGCTGTTTGTGAATTGCCGCAGCGCGCCGTAAGTTAACCCCTGTCACAGGCTTTGCGTCTGGAAATAACTCTCCGCCCTCTCTTGGTATTAATCACAACAGGATTTTGGTATGCGTAAGATGTTAGCAGCAAACTGCGGCCTTATCATGACAGGTTCGCTTCTACTCAACGGCTCTGCATGGGCTTCCGGCACGCCTGAAAGCGCCGATATTGAGGCCCTGGTGAACGATACTATCGCGCCTTTGATGGCCGAGCACCGTATTCCAGGCATGGCGATCGCGCTGAGTATCAACGGCCAGCAGCACTACTTTAATTATGGCCTCGCCAATCAAGAAGCGGGGATTCCGGTCACTGATGAGACGCTGTTCGAACTCGGCTCTATCAGCAAGATTTTCACGGCTGCACTCACTGGCTATGCCCAGGCTAGCGGCGCCCTCTCGCTTTCCGACCCGGCCAGCCGCTACCTGCCTGAACTTGAAGGCAGCGCCTTCGATGAGATCACGCTGCTGGAACTGGGTACTTACACCGCGGGCGAGCTGCCGCTGCAGTTCCCTGAGTCGGTTCAAAGCGAAGAGACGATGATCGACTACTACCGCCAGTGGCAGCCTGAATCCGCCCCTGGCAGCCATCGGCTCTACTCCAACCCGAGCCTGGGCCTGTTCGGTTATCTCTCCGCACAAAGCCTTGGTCAGCCCTTCGAGATGGCGATGGAGGAGGCGCTGTTTCCCCCGTTAGGGCTTGAGCATAGCTACTTTCAGGTGCCTGAAGCGCAGCAGGCGAACTATGCCTACGGTTACTCTAAAGAGGATGAACCCATTCGGGTGAACCCAGGCATGCTGGATGCCCAAGCCTACGGATTGAAATCGACTGCCGCAGACGTACTAACGCTGGTGGAAGCCAATATGAGTGGTGCTGAGCTTAATGAGCCACTAAGCCAAGCCTTGGCCGCTACGCGCACGGGGTACTTTGAGGTCGGCGATATGACCCAAGGACTGGGGTGGGAAAGCTATGCCTACCCGGTGGCGCTCGATCAGTTACTGGTAGGCAACTCGCTTGAGATGATTTTGCAGCCCAACCCTGCCAACCGCTTAACCCCACCGCTAGTCCCCAGGCAGGAAGCGCTCTATAACAAAACCGGCGCTACCAACGGCTTTGGCGGCTACGTGGCTTTTGTACCCAGCGAGCAAATCGGCATTGTGCTGCTGGCTAACCGCAACTACCCCAATCAGGCGCGCATCGAAGCTGCACACCATATTCTTACCAAGCTGACTGAAGCGCCCTAAGCAAGCAGCCAGACAACCTGATGCCGCCTTCGTGAACTGCACCCCAATCGTTGGATATTCATCCAATGGTTGGGGTGTTTTTTATGGCGATATAAAGAAGATCAAACAACCGAAAGTTGCATTTTTTGCTGTCGATAAGGAGACTAGCACCCTCCCCCGTCACTTACCTTCACTGCGAAGAGCCCTTTCCCATGCGTCTAAACGCCGATTTTAGCCACTTTGCCTGTGTTACCCCGGAAGAGTATCAGTGGGTCGATTCCCCCAGCGCGGGGGTAGAGCGCATGATGTTTGACCGGATTGGTGATGAAGTTGCTCGCGCTACCAGCCTTGTGCGCTACGCCCCCAATACAAAGTTTGAGCGGCATACCCACGGCGGCGGCGAAGAGATTCTGGTATTGGAAGGCGTGTTCGCCGATGAGCATGGGCGCTACGCGGCGGGCAGCTACTTAAGAAACCCCATTGGCACCGGCCATACCCCGCAAATTGGCGAGGAAGGCGCGCTGATATTTGTCAAACTGCACCAGTTTGACCCCAACGACACGCTACAGTTGGCAGTGCCAGCGCATCGGCTGCCCTGGCAGCCTGATCGACGCCCGCGCATTGCCTATAAAATGCTGCACACCTACAAGCAGGAGCGCACCAGCCTGGAGCGCTGGTCGGCGGGCACCTCCATTACCTACCCCACGCTGCTGGGCGGGCTGGAGTTTTTGATTCTGGAAGGCACACTGAGCGATAGCGAACAGAGTTACACGGCAGGCACCTGGTGCCGCTACCCCAGCGGTTCTGCTCCGGCACTTACCGCCGGTGATGATGGCGTCATGATGTACCTCAAACGCGGCCATCTGCCAGCCGCTTAGCTTCGCGACATACCCAGGAACGGCAGCAGCGTAAGGGCGGCAATAAGCCCCACTGCTAGCAGTACTAACACGACCTGCACCGGGTGAGCGGCCAAACGACGCCACAGCGTCTCCGCGTCACCCCGCTCAACCGCCGCCTGATGCTCGCGTTGGGCGCGCTCAAGGCGCTCCGCCTGGTAGGCCTCTAACGCCGCGATGGCAGCGTCGTGCTGATGTGGATTGCGCAGCCAAATCGCGTCAACGCCCAGGCGGAAAAAGCCCGCCTGGGTTTCATAGGTATCAAAGCCATGGGCAGCGAGCAGGTCACGCACCTCCATGGCCTCTTCGTCGGTCACATGGCGCAGCCGGAACAGTAGTTCAGCCATTGGCGTGCCTCAAGAGTCGCTCTTCCCCACCATCAGGTCTGCCTGAATCACTTCGATCCAGTAGCCGTCCGGGTCTTTAACGAAGATAACATCTTTCATCTTGCCCTGATCGGAGCGTTTGACGAAGGTGACGTCATGCTCGTCGAACCACGCCTGGGCCGCTGCCAAATCCGGTACGTTGAAGCAGATATGCCCAAAGCCCTGGGGTTCGGCATTGCCATCGTGATAGGCGAAATCTTCCTGGTCTTCAGTCCCCCAGTTGTGGGTCAGCTCCAGCAGCCCTTTCTGGCTAAACGTCCAGGCGGTACGCGCTTGTGCATCGTCCGGAACGCTGTCGCTGGGTTCCAGGTTGGCCAGGAAGTAGAGCGAGAACTGCATCTCTTCGAAATCCAGCCGCCGCATCACCTGCATACCAAACACTTTTGAGTAGAACGCCAATGCCTGCTCAGTGTCTTTCACCCGCAGCATGGTGTGGTTTAAACGAAACCCTTGAGTTTGGGGCGGCGTAGCCACGACGCCGGGATGCTGCTCGCCTTGAAAACTCATTTTGCTCTCCTATCGCTGATGTTGATCATTGAATCCATTGAGCTTCACGTACCGCTTACCATGGGGGCTTTATGGCCATAATAACAGCCCTTACAAGCACGTAGGCAGTGTCGTATCGAGGTGCCGATAAGCGCACTGGCAATACTAAACAAAAACCCTACACTTATTCTTCATAAGCTTTACAAAAAGCAGTTCCCGCAACATGAGTGATGCCCCACCTTTGAGGCGTCTACAGGAGTTTTCCATGAGTGCGATCGATATGACGCTGGGTGACCACCTGACGCTAAAACAGCTTTCCAATGCGCTTCACAACGGTTTTTCGCCGATTGTTGAAGTCGAGTCGATGGATGGAATCTACAAAGTGCGTTTTCACCATGCTAACGGCGTGTCTGAGCTGAGCGATAACAAGGGCCACGTCAGTACTTTTCTGGGCACGGGCGAAATCCGCGATACCCTGGGCCAACTGGGCTTGACCCACGGCGTGCTAACCTTCGCCGACCAGTGTGGTGACGAGATGATTGGGGTCGAGGGTAAAGCGATGACACCTGATGAAATGCTTACCTACGGTACGCGTATTTCGTTTCGTTAGATTGCTATCGTCCGCATCCGGGGCTTTACAGGGCTACTTCAGGCAAGGATAGTAATCCCTCGACAGGGGCGCCCTCCGTTACGGTTGGGCTGAGAAGCACCCTTTGAACCTGAACCGGATAACACCGGCGTAGGGAGTCGTGGTAACGCTTACCACCTCCCTGCCGGGAGGATGCTATGACCCTACGCCCGCTTGGCGATTACCTTGAGACGCTGCGCTCAGTGACACCGCTGGTTCACTGCATGACCAACTATGTGGCCATGAACAGCACTGCCAACCTGCTGTTAGCCACCGGCGCGTCGCCCGCCATGCTGCATGCGCCTGAAGAAGTGGCTGAATTCACGGCTATCTCCGCGGGGCTGTCGATTAATATCGGTACGATCTCTGCCCACTGGGCTGACGCTATGCTCACCGCCACAGCGACTGCCGATCAGCATGCCATTCCCTGGGTATTAGATCCCGTCGCCGTTGGCGCCACGCGCTATCGCCAAACGCTGTGCGCGAAGCTGCTGGCCGCTAAACCCAGCGTGATTCGTGGCAATGCGTCTGAAATTCTTGCCCTTAACGGTTTAGCTAGCCAAGGCCGTGGCGTGGACGCCACAGCCGCCACCGACCAAGCCGTGGACGCTGCGATAGCATTAGCGCAAAAACACGGCTGTATTGTCGCGATGACCGGTGAAAGCGACTGGGTGACGGACGGCACACAGTACTACCGCATTAACGGTGGCCATCCTTTGATGCCCCGCGTAACAACGCTTGGCTGTGGGCTGAGCGCGCTAGTGGCGGGATTTGTGGCTGCCAACCGCGACGCCCCACTGGGTGCAACGGCAGCCGCGCTGGCCTGCTTTGCGGTCACAGGAGAGCGTGCGGGCAGCAACGCCAACGGGCCTGGTAGCTTTCAAGTGGCACTGCTGGATGCGCTGTATCAACTCACCCCTGACGACCTCACTACTTATGCCCAACTGGAGGCAATCCATGCCGCTTGATCTATCGCTCTACTTGGTCACCGATGCCACGCTCTGCCAAGAGTATGGTTTGGAACAAACGGTTGAGGCAGCGGTAAAAGGCGGTGTCACCATCGTGCAGTTGCGTGACAAGCATGCCAGCGACGAACAGATGATTGCCCAAGCCAAACGGTTAAAAGCGCTTCTGGCAGGCACCGGTGTCCCGCTGATCATTAACGACCGTTTGCAGGTGGCACTAGAAAGCCAGGCAGATGGCCTGCATGTCGGTCAGAGCGACGCAGCCGTTCAGCAAGCGCGCCGGGTACTAGGTGAGCAAGCGATTATCGGCCTGTCGATCAATACTATCGCCCAGCTGCAAGTCTCTCCGTTTGAGCTACTCGATTATGTCGGGATTGGCCCCGTGTTTGCCACCGAGAGCAAACAAGATCACGCCCAACCCATCGGCTTTGGCGGTTTAGCGGCGCTGGTCAAGGCGTGCCCACTGCCCAGCGTGGCCATTGGTGGGCTGAAAGCGGATCATGCGATTAGCGTACAGCGCGCGGGAGCGAACGGTTTAGCGGTGATATCGGCCATTTGTGGCCAGCCCGACCCTTACAAGGCAGCGCGCGCTTTTCAGATTTTCCAAGCCGATTCGGCGTCATGAATCAGTTAGAGCATATCGTCGCTTTTGTGCGGGTAGCCGAGTTGGGTAGCTATACCCGCGCTGCTGAAGCGCTGGATATTTCCCGCACTCGCGTATCCCGCCAGGTCATGGCACTGGAAGAGACATTGGGCGCGCGACTGATACAACGCACCACGCGACGACTACATCTCACTGAGGCCGGAGAACGCTATCTAGTCCGCGCCCAAGGGATACTGCAAGCGCTCGATGAGGCCGCCGCCGAGGTGGGCCAAGGTACCAGCGATGTGCGTGGGCGGCTGCGCGTTAATGGGCCGATGAGCTTTGGTACCCGCTACCTAGCGCCGCTCGTCGCCCAGTTTATGCACACCCACCCCGCGCTAGAGGTGCGCCTGGATTTGAACGACCGCCGTGTCGACCTGCTTGAAGAGGGTTACGACGTAGCGATCCGTATCGGCAGCCTGCCTGACTCCAGCCTGGTGGCGCGCCGACTGACGCGGTGCCGCCTACTGTTTTGCGCATCGCCTGAATATCTTGCCAACCACGGTGAACCCGACAGCGTTCAAGCCCTTGCCAAGCACCACTGCCTACGCTACCGCAGCGGCCAACAGAGCGCTGACTGGAAGATTGCCACGCAGTCATTGACGGTCAATGGCCCACTGGAAAGCAATAACGGCGATGTACTCACCCACGCCGCGGAAGCTGGCCTGGGCATCGCTCAGCAGCCCAGCTTTCTGGTCACAGAGAGTATCGCCAGCGGGCGTTTAGTGCCCATCTTGACCAATGAGCCAGCGGTACGGCTCGATGTTCATGCCCTCTACCCCGCCCGGCGCTACCTGCCCGCCAAGGTGGAACGCTTCATCGACCTGCTCACCGAGGCGTGGGGCGATCCGCCAGTTTGGGAGCAGAACATTGGATTGTCGCCCATTACGCAACAGTGATGTGCAAAATACGCTGATTATCTCGATCTTATCCGGCTGTAAAGTAGCGTCATCAACCACTCGATGGAAGCTACTACGATGACAACGCATACTCACTCTGCCCCCTCTCTACAGCCCTCTGTACAGCACTCTTTACAACCCCAGGCCATCTCGCTACTGCGCGTCGCACTGGGTGTGATGGCCCTTGCTCACGGTTTGCTCAAGGTGTTTGTATTTACCCTACCGGGCACCGTCGGCTATTTTGAATCACTGGGTTTACCAGGGTTTCTGGCCTACTTGACCATTGCCGCGGAAGTGGGCGGTGGAGCCGCCCTGATTCTGGGTGTTTACACCCGCTGGGTGAGCCTGGCACTGGTGCCGGTACTGCTCGGCGCTGCTTGGGTGCATCTTGGCAACGGCTGGATGTTCTCAAATGCCGGCGGCGGTTGGGAATTCCCGGTGTTCTGGACGCTGGCGTTAATCGTGCAAGCGGGCCTGGGCAGCGGCCGCTGGGTGTTAAGCAACCGATTCGCCTAACACCTAACACTAGCACCTAACCCTATTGCCAGCGCTTGCTTACCGCCAGCGTTGGCCATGCTGCTGAGGAGAGTTACTCATGTTACCTAGCCTGTTTATTTCCCATGGTTCGCCCATGCTGGCCCTCAATAAAACCCCGGCTCATGCCTTTCTACGTGAACTGGGCAGGCAGCTTGCGCCCAAGGCGGTGGTAGTGGTCTCAGCGCACTGGGAGAGCCTGGCGCTTAAGGTCAGCACCAGCGCCAAACCAGAGACCATTCACGACTTTGGCGGCTTCCCACAGGCGCTTTTCGAGTGCCAGTATCCTGCCCCGGGTGAGCCGAAACTGGCTGAACGGCTGGCCGTGTTACTGGGCGCCGAGCGGGTAGAGCGCGGCCTGGATCACGGCGCCTGGGTGCCTCTTTCACTGATGTTTCCTGACGCCAATGTGCCGGTTGTCTCGCTGTCACTTCCGGTGCGCTGGAGCAATGCGGAGCTGGCCACGCTGGGCGAGCGCCTGTCGGCTCTGCGGGAAGAGGGGATTTTGGTGATCGGCTCGGGCAGCCTGACCCATAACCTGTATGAAATCATGCCCCAGGAGAGCCCTGTGCCCGCCTGGGTAGATGAATTTGCCACTTGGGTAAGCGAACGCCTTATCGCCAATGATCGTGAAGCGCTGCTTAGCTGGGAGCGCGCACCCTATGCGCAGGAGAACCACCCGACCCCTGAACACTTTCAGCCATTGCTGGTGGCCATGGGGGCAGGAGGCGACGCAAAACAGCTGCACCACAGCGTAGAGCACGGTGTGCTTGCGATGGACGTTTATGCGTTTAGCTGATCGCTACCCCTAACGATTCAGATTGTGCTGCTCTGAAAGGCTTGAGATCACGCATTAACAGCGCAAACTCAAGCTGTTCAGGGGTAATGCTGACCTTGGGAACGGGGATTCGCACGCGATGCCCAGAACCAGGTGCTGCGCTCTGCGCTTCACCTCCTAAGTTCTCGATATGCTTGAGCACGAAGCGGTGATTGCCACCTGGCAGCATAAGCTCCATGCCATCCCCTACTTCAAAGCGGTTTTTAACCTCGACTTCCAACCTGCCACGAGCCGGATCGAAACCCAACACTTCACCGACGAACTGTTGGTGAACGCCGATCGAGTTCCCCTGCTCATAGCTTTGGAACTCACCGTGCACATGGCGTTGATAGAAGCCCTCGGTGTACCCTCTATTCGCCAGGTTCTCAAGTTCATCCATTAGCCGTTTGTTAAAGGGGCGTCCAGCGACGGCGTCATCAATGGCTTGTCGATAAACTTGCGCTGTACGCGCGACGTAGTAATGGGACTTGGTGCGTCCTTCAATCTTTAGTGACGCCACGCCCATTTGCGTCAGCCGAGCCACGTGCTGCACCGCGCGAAGATCCTTGGAGTTCATGATGTAGGTGCCGTGTTCATCTTCATGCACAGGCATCAGCTTGCCAGGGCGGGAAACGTCTTCAATCAGCGCCGAAAGCTCATCTGGGCTGCCGGCCGCAGCGCTACCACTTCCTTGGGCGGCTATTAAGTTGCCCGTGTCATCGTGGGTTGCCGCTATGGTGTTGTATTTCCAGCGACACGCGTTGGTGCAGGTGCCTTGATTAGGGTCGCGATGATTGAAATAACCCGACAGCAGGCAACGCCCTGAATAGGCGATACACAGTGCGCCGTGAACAAAGGTTTCGATCTCTAAGCCTGGGCACTGTTCGCGTATTTCGCCGATCTCTTCCAGTGATAGCTCCCTAGACAAAATGATGCGGCTGATACCCTGCCGCTGCCAGAATTGGGCGGCAGCCCAGTTGACGACGTTCGATTGCACTGAGAGGTGGATAGGTTGATCCGGCCAGCGGTCACGAACCATCATAATCAAACCGGGATCCGACATAATCAGCGCATCGGGCCCTGCCTCGATCACCGGCGCCATATCCTGAAGGTAGGTTTTCAGTTTGCTGTTGTGAGGGGCAATGTTGGAGGCAACGTAAAACTGCTTGCCTCGGGCATGGGTATACTCGATACCACGATGTAAGTTATCAATTTTAAAATCGTTGTTGCGCACCCTGAGAGAATAGCGCGGCTGCCCTGCGTAGACCGCATCGGCCCCATAGGCAAAGGCGTAACGCATGTTCTTGAAGGTGCCCGCAGGGGAAAGGAGCTCGGGAGCTTGCTTCAGTCGTTCGGGGGCTTGCATAGACAGTCACCGTGATCAGGACGATGGCTCGCAGCGGACTGCGATGAAAGGCCAGGATTATAACCAGCCCAAACCCGCCGTTTTGGCAAGCTCACCGCTTCCGTGACCTAGATCAAAAAGTGGCGGTAGAGTGACGTCAGTTAAGCGGTAGGACGACGTTTAAGGGTTGTCCTACGGTCGTGATACGCCACCGCTAACCCGCTGCCCATTATCAAGGCACTGCCTACCCAGACCCAGAGATCCGGCATTTCGCCCCAGAACCACCAGCCCAGCAGTACCGCCCAGAGCATAGCGGTGTAATCAAACGGCGCGGCGATGGCCGCAGGGGCAAACCGGAAGGCCAAGGTGATAAAAGCGGTGGCCGCAACGCCCAATATTCCGGAGGCGAAAAAGCCTACCCAGTGCCACGGCTGGGGTGTCTGCCACACCCATGGCAGCGTTAGCGCGGTCACCACCAGCGGCACACAGGTCATGTAAAACAGCATTGCCCAGAGGTGTTCGCGGGCGCCGTAGCGCCGGGCGGTAATCATCATCAGCGCATAGAATAGCGCCGCCCCCACCAATACCAGCGCGCCCATCTGAAACGCATCGCCGTTGGGCCGCACCACGATCAGCACCCCCGCAAACCCCACCAAGGATGCGATCAGCACCGGTGGATCAATGCGCTCACCCAACAATGGCACCGAAAGCAGGGTCACAAACAGCGGCGCCACAAAGGCAATCGCCGTGGCCTCCGCCAGGGGGAGCAGCGTTAGCCCCCATACGAAACAGACCATGGTGGCGGTATAAATCAATCCGCGCAGCAAATGGACGCCCGGCCGTTTCGTACGCAGCTTGCGTAACCCACCGGCAAAATGGGCAAGCAGCGCAATCAGCGGTAGCGATATCAAGGCACGGAAGAAAATAATCTGCAGTGGCGAGTGCACTTCACCTAACCACTTGGAAACAGCGTCGCCTAGGGCGAGGAAAAGAACGCCCAAACACATGCAGAGTATGCCTTTCAGCGAGGTTGTCACCGCGATCTCCCTGTTCACTGGTCAATACAAAGTGCCAAAAAAGAAAAACCCCGCCAATTAACCATTGGCGGGGTGATGACGGCCCACCCCCTTACAAGCTGGCGTTAACGACCATACAGTCCATACCTTGGGAGTGCAGCTCACGGCACGCTTGGCGAGCGCGCTGCTCGTCCAATGCCATTAGCCGGGCGCGATAAACCGGGTTTTGGCCCTCTACCGTGTCTACAGCAATGCGTCCGCCTAAAGTCTGTGCAATCCGCTGAGCCGCCTGCTGCGCCAATTGCCGTGCCTGGGCTTCACGACTGAAAGCACCCACTTGCACCCCCCAGCCGCCGCCCGTTTCATTGACAGAGGCCATCTTGCGTTCACGCTCAATGAACGCTTGAAGTGGGTCGGGCTGTGGATCTTCGCTTGCCGGCGTTGGGCGCTGAATGGTGACGATATCGGCTAGCTGTTCTTCAAGATCGACAACCGGCGTTGAGGGGGTAGAGTTACTCGATGGTGACAATGTTGACGTTTCGACCACCGCCAGCAGGGGTTGGCGTGGCGCTGGCTGCTGTGGTGCCACCGGCTGAGCAGGGGGTGCAAAGGCCATAAATTCCCGCGAGAAGCTGGTGTCGCCCATCCAGCTTTGCTGGTCGCGTAGGGACGCACGCAAGAAGCTACGATCCAGCAGATTGGCCATATGGGTATCCCGGGACTGGGATGAAAAACCACCCATGACGACGCCCACCAGCCGCCGATCACCGCGCACTGCGGTAGTGGCCACGTTAAAGCCAGAGGCGCGAATGAACCCCGTTTTTAGGCCATCGGCACCTGGGTAGTCACGCACCAATCGATTGTGGCTGGTGTGCCGGGTGCCGCGATAGGTAAACTCTTGCAGGCCGAAGTAATGGTAGTACTGGGGGAAGTCCTGCATCACGCGTACCGAAAGCGTGAGCATATCCCGCGCGGTGGTGATTTGGCCGTCATCCGGCAAGCCAGAGGCATTGCGAAAGGTGGTGGCATGCATGCCAAGCTCGCGTGCCTTGGTGGTCATCATTTGCGCAAAGTGGGCTTCGCTGCCGCCCAGGGCTTCGGCAACCACTGCGGCAACATCATTGGCAGAGCGAACCGCGAGTGCGCGAATAGCGGTATCCACCGGAATTGAGCTGCCCGCCGCCAGCCACAGTTTGACAGCAGGCTTGGCGGCAGCGTAATGGGAAACCGGCAAGGGTTGGTCCAAGCGCAGCGTACCCTCTTCTAACGCTTCAAAGGTTAGATAGAGCGTCATCATTTTGGTAAGCGACGCAGGATAGCGCTGATCGTCAATATTCTCGGCGTAAAGCACTTCGCCATTGTCCAGATCAACGACAATACCCGCATAGCGCGGGTTGTCGGCATGCGCAGTAGTGACCATCGCAAGTATGAGCAGCATTAGCATACTCAAAAACCCTATCGCCGACGCTCCCCCGGCAGCGCTTTTTATCCTCGCATACATACCTGCCCCTTGCTTGTTATCAATGCGCTAGTTCGAATCGCTGTTTAACCAACCTGCCGCTGCTTAACTACCATGCCACACTCAAGCTACAACACAAGGCTTGCCCAAGCGGCACGCGACGCTTACTCAATTTAATAATAGGCCGAGTATAGGGTATTAGTACGAAGAATAGACGCCGTTAAGTGTAGAAAACAGAAGATAAATGCGCCCATAAAAAAACCGACCACTGAGGGTCGGTTTTCATTCGCTACCAAAGAGGCCTGGCGCAGAGGATTACTCTTCTGCAGCGGCTTCTTCAACAACCGGACGGTCAACTAGTTCAACGAACGCCATAGGCGCGTTGTCGCCGGTGCGGAAACCGCACTTGAGAATACGGACGTAACCGCCCGGACGCTCGGCATAACGCGGACCCAATTCGTTGAACAGTTTGCCGACGGCTTCTTTAGAGCGCGTGCGGGCAAACGCCAAACGACGGTTTGCAACGCTATCCTGCTTAGACAAGGTGATCAGCGGCTCGATTACGCGACGCAGCTCCTTGGCTTTCGGCAGGGTTGTCTTAATGACTTCATGTTCGACCAGCGAGACAGACATGTTCTTGAACATGGCCTGACGATGCGAGCTGGTGCGATTCAGATGACGACCACTCTTACGATGACGCATGGTTGTAATTCCTTACCAAACTGGGACTCAAGTCGACGCTCACGCGGAGGCTTTGTCGTCCTTCAGGCTTGCCGGTGGCCAATTTTCCAACCGCATGCCAAGGGACAAGCCGCGAGCCGCCAATACATCTTTGATTTCATTCAAAGACTTTTTACCGAGGTTCGGTGTCTTCAACAGCTCAACTTCTGTGCGCTGGATAAGATCACCGATGTAGTAAATATTCTCGGCTTTTAGGCAGTTCGCGCTACGAACGGTCAACTCAAGATCGTCTACGGGGCGCAATAGAATTGGATCGACATGATCCTCTTCCTCTTCGACTTCCTGTTCTTTATCAGCTTCCAGGTCGACGAAGGCGGCCAGCTGCTCTTGCAGGATGGTCGCACTGCGACGGATAGCCTCTTCCGGATCCAGGGTACCGTCGGTTTCCAGATCGATAATTAGCTTATCGAGGTCGGTGCGCTGCTCGACACGAGCGGCCTCAACCGAGTAGGAAACACGGCGGACAGGGCTGAAGGTGGCATCCAGCTGCAGGCGGCCAATGGCACGTGACTCTTCATCAGAGCCGCGCGCGTCAGCCGGTTCGTAGCCACGACCCAGCGCTACCTTAAGCTGAATTTTCAGCTCGGCACCTTCATTGACATGAGCAATGACGTGGTCCGGGTTGACGATTTCGACGCTATGATCAAGCGCAATGTCGCCAGCGGTGACGACGGCTGGGCCCTGCTTGTTCAGCGTGAGCACCGCCTCATCGCGGCTGTGCATCTTGATCGCAACATCTTTCAAGTTCAGGAGGATTTCAATGACATCTTCCTGCACCCCTTCAAGCGCACTGTATTCATGCTCGACGCCGGCGATTTCAGCCTCTACCACGGCACAGCCGGGCATGGACGAAAGCAGAATGCGACGTAGTGCATTCCCCAGGGTGTGACCAAAGCCACGCTCGAACGGTTCGAGCACGATTTTGGCGTGATGTGCGCTGATTTCTTCGACCTTGATGTCGCGAGGACGGAGAAACTCTGTCACTGAACGCTGCATATGAACACCTTTCAGGCTGCCAAACGGATACTTGGTACTCGGTAAGATCTGGTGCGGGCTTTAAACCGGCACCAGATTGACAAGAAACAGAAAACTGCTTACTTGGAGTACAGCTCGACGATCAGGTTTTCGTTGATGTCGGCAGACAGGTCACCGCGTTCAGGCAGAGCCTTGAAAGTGCCTTCCATCTTCTTGGCGTCGATTTCGATCCAAGCGATATCGCCACGGTTGGCCGCAATGGACAACGCGCTTTGAATACGTGCTTGGTTTTTCGCCTTTTCGCGAATGGAAACAACGTCACCCGGCTTCACTTGATAGGAAGCAACGTTAACGGTGCGGCCGTTCACGGAAATCGCTTTGTGGCTGACCAGCTGACGCGCTTCAGAGCGAGTCGAGCCGAAGCCCATGCGGTAGACGACATTATCCAGTCGGGATTCGAGCAACTGCAACAATACTTCACCGGTCGCACCTTTCAGGCGAGCGGCTTCTTTGTAGTAGTTACGGAACTGTTTTTCGAGTACGCCATACATGCGACGTACTTTTTGCTTCTCGCGAAGCTGCAAGCCGTAGTCTGAAAGACGCTGACGACGCTGGCCGTGTACACCCGGGATCTGCTCGGATTTACACTTTTTCTCGAAGGGAGTAACACCACTCTTCAAAAAGAGGTCGGTGCCTTCACGACGAGACAGTTTGCACTTCGGTCCAATATAACGAGCCATGAATCTGTCTCCTTAAACGCGGCGTTTCTTAGGCGGACGGCAGCCATTATGGGGAATGGGCGTCGCGTCTACGATGCTTTGCACGCGGAAGCCGGCGGCATTCAGTGCGCGCACGGCGGATTCACGACCGGGACCTGGGCCTTTAACCAGTACATCTACGTTTTTCACACCATACTCGGCTGCAGCAGTTGCTGCACGTTCGCTTGCCACTTGAGCAGCGAACGGGGTGCTCTTGCGAGAACCACGAAAACCCGAACCACCGGCAGTCGCCCAAGAAAGAGCGTTGCCCTGGCGGTCTGTGATCGTCACGATCGTGTTGTTAAAAGAGGCATGGATATGCGCAATCGCATCCACTACCTGCTTTTTAACCTTTTTACGGTTACTACGCGGGTTAGCCATGTTGATGTCTATTCCTGTCTTTACGCCAGAACGTGCGTGTTATTTGCGGATCGGCTTACGCGGGCCCTTACGGGTGCGCGCGTTAGTCTTAGTCCGCTGACCACGCAGCGGAAGACTACGACGATGACGCAGACCACGGTAGCAGCCTAAGTCCATGAGACGCTTAATGTTAAGCGTGACATCACGACGAAGGTCGCCTTCTACGGTGTACTTGCCAACTTCAGAACGCAGGGTGTCGACTTCTTCAGAAGACAGATCCTGGATCTTGGCAGTAGGCGCGATACCGGCTGCAGCACAGATGTGCTCAGCACGGGTACGGCCAATCCCGAAGATATAGGTCAGCGAGATCGCCGCATGCTTGTTGTCCGGGATATTGACGCCTGCAATACGGGCCATCAGCTTACTCCGAAATTTGAGCGGCTTGCTCGTTTATTCATCTACAAAAGGCGCAACAGCATACCCCATCATTTGCCCTAAGGCAAGGGGTATGCTGGCACCCGCTTAATACAACCCAGGCTATTAACCCTGGCGTTGTTTGTGCCGTGGCTCGCTGCAGATGACGCGGACAGCGCCATTGCGACGAATGATCTTGCAGTTACGGCACATTTTCTTTACGGAAGCTCGAACTTTCATCGATCTTTCTCCAAAAACCGGCTCGCGGCGCGCCCTCTCTAACTAAATAGGGGTGGACGGCGCCTCAGCGCATGATACCGCCGCTACCGTAGCCTTTCAGGTTGGACTTCTTCATCACTGAGTCATACTGATGCGACATGAGATGCGACTGCACCTGGGCCATGAAGTCCATGATGACCACGACTACGATTAACAACGAGGTACCGCCGAAGAAAAACGGCACGTTCCACGCCACAATCAAGAACTGGGGCATCAAGGAAACCGCAGTGATATACAAGGCACCGAACAGGGTCAAACGTGTCATGACCTTGTCGATATAGCGAGCGGTCTGCTCGCCGGGGCGAATGCCCGGCAGGAAAGCGCCTGACTTTTTAAGATTGTCAGCCACATCCTTGGGGTTGAAGACCAGCGCTGTGTAAAAGAAGCAGAAGAATACCACTGCCGCCGCGAAAAGCAAGATGTAAAGCGGTTGACCTGGGCCTAATGCCTGAGATGCACGCTGCAACCACTCCATACCTTCACCGGCACCTACCCACTGACCAATAGAGGCCGGGAAAAGCAGGATACTGGAGGCAAAAATCGCCGGAATAACACCGGCCATGTTGACCTTCAAAGGCAGGTAGCTACTTTGCCCTGCATACATCTTATTGCCCACTTGTCGCCGAGGGTAATTAACTTTGAGACGGCGTTGGCCGCGCTCAATGAAAACCACAAAGGCGACAGTCGCAATACCTAACACTGACAGCGCTAACAGCGGCAGAACATTCCAGGCCCCTTCATTACGGGCAAGCTCGAAGGCTTGGCCCACGGCACTGGGCAGTCCAGCGACAATACCGGCGAAGATCAGCAGCGAAATACCGTTGCCGATGCCCTTCTCGGTAATCTGCTCACCTAGCCACATCATAAACACCGCGCCCGATACAAACGTAATCACGGCGGTGAAATAGAAGCTGAAGTCAGCACTGTACGCGATGCCTTGGCTAGCCAGACCGACGGACATGCCGGTAGCCTGGACAAACGCCAGTATCACCGTGCCGTAGCGGGTGTACTGGCTAATCTTGCGGCGGCCAGCCTCACCCTCTTTCTTGAGCTGCTCAAGATGAGGGGAGACCGCAGTCATGAGCTGCATGATAATCGACGCCGATATATAGGGCATTATACCCAGGGCGAGAACACTCATGCGCTCCAGGGCGCCACCCGAGAACATGTTAAACATGCCCAGAATGGTGCCCTGTTGCTCCCTAAACAAGGCAGCAAGCTGGTCAGGATTGATACCGGGAACGGGAATGTGGGCACCAATACGGTACACCACGATGGCGAGGAGCACGAAGCGCAAACGCGCCCACAGTTCACTCAGACCGCTGCCCATCGCCGGCATTTTTCCTGACTTGGCCATTTAGTCCTCTACCTTGCCGCCAGCGGCTTCGATCGCTTCACGGGCACCTTTGGTGACCTTGATTCCGCGAACGGTAACCGCCGTTTTCAGTTCGCCAGAAAGGATGATCTTCGCGTGTAGCGTAGAGTCCTTTAGCACGTTGGCTTCTTTCAAAGATGCCAGGGTGACTTCGCCACCGGCAACTTTAGCAAGCTCAGCCAGGCGTACTTCTTCAGAGACCAGAGATTTTGCAGACGTAAAGCCGAATTTCGGCAAACGACGCTGCAAAGGCATCTGACCGCCTTCGAAACCGGGCTTAACACTGCCGCCACTACGTGACTTCTGACCTTTGTGACCACGGCCACCGGTCTTACCAAGACCGGAACCGATGCCACGACCAACGCGCTTTGCAGCGTGTTTGGAGCCCGGAGCCGGGCTTAGGTTATTGAGTTTCATGGATTACTCTCCCTCAACGCGCACAAGGTAGTTCACCTTGTGGATCATGCCGCGTACGGCAGGGGTGTCTTCCAGTTCAACCGTATGACCGATGCGACGCAGGCCCAAGCCTTTCATAGTAGCCTTGTGCTTGGGCATAATGCCGATGGTGCTGCGGATCTGGGTAACCTTGATCGTTGCTGCCATGGTGCCTTACCCCGTGATCGCTTCGACAGACAGACCGCGCTTGGCGGCCACGTCTTCCGGTGCTTGCATGGAGGAGAGACCTTTAACAGTCGCTCGTACCACGTTAACCGGGTTGGTGGAACCGTAGCACTTGGCCAGTACGTCGTGGACACCGGCGAGCTCTAATACAGAGCGCATGGCGCCACCGGCGATGATACCGGTACCTTCGGAAGCCGGCTGCATGTACACCTTGGAAGCACCGTGACGGGCTTTGACCGGGTACTGCAGCGTATGGCCAGCAAGGTTCACCTTGACCATGTTGCGACGAGCTTGATCCATCGCTTTCTGGATTGCGACAGGCACTTCACGCGCCTTGCCACGACCGAAACCGACACGACCTTTACCATCACCAACGACGGTCAGTGCGGTGAAGCCGAAAATACGACCACCCTTGACCACCTTGGCGACGCGGTTGACCTGCACTAACTTCTCTTGCAGATCACCGCTTTGCTGTTCGTTCTTCGCCATCGTAAAACCCTTTAGAATTCCAGGCCGCCTTCACGTGCGGCGTCGGCCAGCGCCTTGACGCGGCCGTGATACTTAAAGCCAGCACGGTCGAAGGCCACCTGGGTGATGCCTGCTTCTTTAGCGCGTTCAGCAATCAGAGCACCCACTTTAGAGGCCGCATCTGAGTTGCCGGTCGCACCCTCGCGCAGTACTTTGTCCAGCGTAGAAGCACTGGCTAGCACTTTGCCACCATCCGGCGAGATAATCTGCGCATAGATGTGACGCGGGGTACGGTTGACGCACAGGCGATACACGCCCAGCTCGCGGATCTTTGCGCGAGCGCGGCGGGCACGACGGAGACGAGATTCTTTCTTCGCGTTCATAACCCTGCCTTACTTCTTCTTGGCTTCTTTGCGACGCACCTGCTCGTCGGCGTACCGAACACCCTTGCCTTTATACGGCTCGGGGGGACGGAAGGCGCGGATTTCCGCGGCGCACTGGCCGAGCATCTGCTTATCCGCGCTTTTCAGCACGATAACGGTGTTCTTCGGCGTTTCCGCTGAGACACCTTTAGGCAGTTCATAGTCGACCGGGTGCGAGAAGCCCAGTGAAAGATTGAGCGTCTGGCCCTTAGCTTGGGCACGATAACCGACGCCAACAATTTCGAGAGTTCTTGTGAAACCCTCGGATACGCCCGTTACCAGGTTCTGAACTAAGGCGCGGGTAGTACCGGCCATGGCCCAGCTCTTGGCAGACTCACTCGGGGCGAAGGTCAGCTGGCCATCTTCTTGACCGACCACTACATCAGAGTGGATGGTCATAGATAGCGTGCCCTGGCCGCCTTTGGCGGTCAGCTGGTCAGCATTGATTTTAATCTCAACGCCGGCAGGCACTTTAACCGGATATTTCGCTATGCGGGACATTCCAGCCTCCTAGAATACGGTGCAGATGACTTCGCCACCGACACCCGCTTGGCGCGCGGCACGATCGGTCATGACACCATTGGATGTGGTGACAATCGCGATACCCAGGCCATCGGCAACCTTAGGCAAGTTATCCTTGCCCATGTAGCGGCGCAGGGACGGCTTGGAAACCCGCTGAATGTGCTCAATGACCGGCTTACCCTCAAAGTACTTGAGAGTTACGGTTAGCTCGGGCTTAGCGCCCTCCGCTACCGCAAAGTCGGCAATGTAGCCTTCTTCCTTTAGCACTCGGGCCACTTGCACTTTCAACTTGGAGGACGGCATGGTAGCCGTCTCCTTGGTGGCCATCTGCGCATTGCGGATACGGGTAAACATATCCGCCAGAGTGTCTTGCATGCTCATTTAATGTGCGCTCCTGATAATTCTACGTGGCGTTACCAACTGGATTTTTTCAACCCAGGAACGTCGCCACGCATGGCGGCTTCACGCAGCTTGTTACGGCCAAGGCCGAACTTGTTGTAAAAACCGTGCGGACGACCGGTGATACGGCAGCGGTTACGCTGACGCACCGGGCTTGAGTCGCGCGGCAGTTGCTGCAGCTTCAGCGTCGCCTCGAAGCGGTCTTCCTCAGACGTGTTCACGTCTGAGATGATCTTCTTGAGTTCAGCGCGCTTGGTCGCATACTTCGCGACCAGCTGAGTACGCTTAAGCTCACGCTCTACCATACTTTTCTTAGCCATGATCTCGCCCCTATTTCTTGAACGGGAAGTTCAGCGCGGTTAGTAGCGCACGACCTTCCTCGTCGGTTTTGGCGGTCGTAGTGATAGTGACGTCCAACCCCCGGATGCGATCGATTTTATCATACTCGATCTCCGGGAAGATGATCTGCTCACGCACACCCATGGAGTAGTTACCACGACCGTCGAAAGACTTCGGGTTGAGACCACGGAAGTCACGCACGCGGGGAATCGCGATGTAAACCAAACGGTCCAAGAAGTCCCACATACGCTCAGCGCGCAGAGTTACCTTGATGCCGATTGGCCAACCTTCGCGCACCTTGAAGCCCGCGATGGACTTACGTGCCTTGGTCACCAACGGTTTTTGACCAGAGAGTTTCTCTAGATCGCCGATGGCATTGTCAATCAACTTTTTATCGTTGACTGCTTCGCCGATACCCATGTTCAGAGTCACTTTCGTGATCCGGGGTACCTGCATAACGTTGGCATAGCTGAACTCTTCTTTGAGTTGAGCTGCTACCTCGTTTTGATAACGTTCTTTCAAGTTCGCCATTGTGCTACCCGACTCGCGTTAGGCGTCGATCTGCGTCTGCGTCGACTTGTAGATACGTACCTTGGTACCGTCTTCCTTCACTTGGAAGCCGACGCGATCCGCCTTACCGGTCTCCGAATTGAAGATGGCTACGTTGGACGCGTGAATCGGAGCCTCACGCTCGACGATACCGCCCTGATTACCCGCCATGGGATTTGGCTTGGTGTGACGCTTAATCATGTTCACACCGGACACCAAAAAGCGGTTTTCTAATACCCGCTTAACGGTGCCACGCTTGCCTTTATCCTTCCCGGCGATGACGATGACTTCATCGTCACGTTTGATCTTTTGCATATCCGCCTCGCTCCTTACAGCACTTCAGGCGCTAAGGAAATGATCTTCATGAACTTTTCATTACGAAGTTCACGAGTCACCGGCCCAAAAATACGGGTACCGATGGGCTGTTCGTTGGTGTTATTCAACAAAACTGCCGCATTTCCATCGAAACGGATGAGCGAACCGTCGGGACGACGGACGCCACTACGGGTCCGGACCACGACCGCTTTTAGCACCTGGCCTTTTTTGACCTTGCCACGCGGAATCGCTTCCTTAACCGTGACCTTGATGATATCACCAACGCGAGCGTAACGACGATGTGAACCGCCTAACACCTTGATGCACTGCACCCGGCGCGCTCCGCTGTTGTCGGCGACATCCAGCATTGTCTGAGTCTGAATCATCGGTTTTCTCCAAACCTAATCTGACTGCACTGATTGACAGGCCTTGGGATTAACCCTTGGCGTGTTCAACCACCTCGACCAGCGTCCAGGCTTTCTTCTTGGAAAGCGGACGGCACTCCTGAATGGAAACCGTATCGCCTGCCTTAGCCTGGTTCGCCTCATCATGGGCGTGCAGCTTGGTGGAGCGCTTAACGTATTTTCCGTAGATCGGGTGACGCTCGCGCCGCTCGATCATGACGACGATGGACTTGTCCATCTTATCGCTCACCACTTTACCGGTGAGCGTACGCTTTGTGTTTTCTTCGGCCATCTCAATCACCTGCCTTCTCGTTGAGCAAAGTCTTAACGCGGGCGATATCCCGGCGGACCTGCTTGAGCAGATGAGTCTGGCTCAGTTGGCCAGTGGCCTTCTGCATGCGCAGGTTAAACTGCTCGCGGAGGAGTTCGAGGAGTTGCTCCTGGAGCTCTCCTGCGGACTTTTCACGAATTTCCTGGGCTTTCATCACATCACCGTCCGTTTCGCAAAGGTGGTGGATAAGGGCATTTTCTGTGCGGCAAGCTCAAACGCTTCACGAGCGAGCTCTTCCGACACGCCTTCAATTTCATACAGGACCCGACCCGGTTGGATCTGGGCAACCCAGTACTCAACAGAACCTTTACCTTTACCCATACGAACTTCGAGCGGCTTCTTGGAGATCGGCTTATCAGGGAAGACGCGGATCCAGATTTTACCGCCACGCTTTACGTGACGTGTGATCGCACGACGGCCTGCTTCGATCTGACGCGCAGTGATGCGGCCGCGACCAGTAGCTTTAAGGCCGTATTCCCCGAAGCTGATCTTGCTTCCGCGATGCGCTAGGCCACGGTTGCGGCCTTTCATCATCTTGCGGAATTTCATACGCTTGGGCTGTAACATCGACTCGCTCTCCCCTTACCTGGAACCTTTCTTCTTGGGCGCGTTGCCGGCAGGCTGTTGTTTAGCCTTGGCACGTACTTCCTCGATACCGCCGAGGATTTCACCCTTGAAGATCCACACTTTGACGCCGATAACGCCATAGGTGGTGTGAGCTTCGTAAGTGGCGTAGTCGATATCCGCACGCAACGTGTGCAGCGGAACGCGACCTTCGCGGTACCATTCGGTACGTGCGATTTCAGCGCCACCAAGACGACCTGACAGCTGAATCTTGATGCCACCAGCGCCAAGACGCATTGCGTTCTGTACCGCGCGCTTCATAGCACGACGGAACATGACGCGACGCTCAAGCTGACCCGCTACGTTAGCAGCGACTAGCTTGGCATCCAGCTCCGGCTTGCGAACTTCTTCGATGTTCACATGCACGGGAACGCCCATCATCTGGGTGAGATCGCGACGCAGACGGTCGACATCTTCACCTTTCTTACCAATCACGATACCCGGACGGGCAGTGTGAATGGTGATACGGGCATTGTTCGCCGGACGCTCGATGTGGATGCGGCTAACAGAGGCGCTTTTAAGACGCTCTTCCAGGAAGCTACGCACTTCGAGATCGTTATTGAGCTTATCGGCGTAAGCGCCGCGCTCAGCATACCAGACAGAAGCATGGTCTTTGACGATGCCCAGTCGAATGCCTGTTGGATTGACTTTCTGACCCATCGGTCGACTCCTACTTCTCGGCTACCTTGACGGTGATGTGGCACGTGCGCTTCAAGATACGATCCGCACGCCCCTTGGCACGCGGCTTGATACGCTTGAGCGTCATGCCCTCATCGACGCAGATGGTCGAGACACGCAGCTCGTCAATATCCATGCCGTTATTTTCTTCCGCGTTTGCAATCGCGGATTGCAGCACCTTCTTAACCAGCTTGGCAGCCTTCTTCGGTGAGAAGGTCAGCAGGTCGAGTGCCTCGGCGACAGGTTTACCGCGCACCTGGTCAGCCACCAAACGGGCCTTCTGGGCGGATAAACGAGCGCCAAGCAGCTTAGCTGTGACTTCCATCTCTCAATCCTCTCTGGCTTACCGTTTGGCTTTTTTATCCGCCGCATGCCCGCGATAAGTGCGAGTAGCAGCGAATTCGCCCAATTTGTGGCCAACCATTTCCTCGGAGACGTGCACCGGGACGTGTTGGCGACCGTTATGGACCGCGATAGTGAGGCCTACCATATTGGGCAGGATCATAGAACGACGCGACCAAGTCTTGATCGGTTTGCGATCGTTCTTCTCCACTGCAACCTCTACCTTCTTCAAAAGATGAAGGTCAATGAAGGGACCTTTCTTTAGTGAACGTGGCACAGCCGTTACCTCTTAATGTCTTGGCAATGTAGATCAACGCGTCTTATTACGACGACGAATGATCAGCTTGTCGGTGCGCTTGTTCTTACGCGTCTTATGACCCTTAGTCGGCACACCCCATGGGGATACCGGGTGACGACCACCACTGGTGCGGCCTTCGCCACCACCGTGCGGGTGATCGACTGGGTTCATCGCGACACCGCGAACAGTCGGACGCACACCTCTCCAGCGCTTCGCACCGGCCTTGCCAAGTTGACGCAGGCTGTGCTCTGAGTTGCTCACTTCACCCAAGGTCGCGCGGCACTCGGCCAACACTTTACGCATTTCGCCAGAGCGAAGACGCAGGGTGGCATAGTTACCTTCACGAGCAACCAGCTGGGCGCTTGTACCGGCACTGCGAGCAATCTGCGCGCCTTTACCCGGCTTGAGTTCGATGCAGTGCACCGTAGAACCCAACGGGACGTTGCGCAGCGGCAAGGCATTGCCTTTCTTGATTGACGCGTTAACACCAGATTCCAGCACGTCACCCGCGCTGACACCTTTCGGTGCAATGATGTAACGACGCTCACCATCGGCATACTTCAGCAGCGCAATGTGCGCACTGCGGTTGGGATCGTGCTCAAGACGCTCAACGGTGGCAGGAATGCCATCCTTGGTGCGTTTGAAATCGATCAACCGATAGTGGTGACGATGACCACCGCCCACGTGGCGGGTGGTGATACGACCGTAGTTGTTACGGCCGCCGGACTTGGACTGTTTTTCTAAAAGCGGTGCATAGGCACGGCCTTTAAACAGTTCCTCGCCAACGATCTTGACGACGTGGCGACGACCGGCGGAAGTGGGTTTGGTCTTGACGATTGCCATTATCCGTACTCCTGCCCTTATTCGGCGCCAGAGAAGTCTTCGAGCGTTTCACCCGCAGCCAGGGTCACATACGCTTTGCGGTAACCCTTACGCAGGCCAACGCCGTTCGCAGTACGTTTTGTTTTACCCTTCATGTTCAGTACCTGAACACTGCCGACCTTTTTGCCGAAGAGTGCTTCAACGGCCTTTTTGATCTCGGGCTTGGTAGCATCAGATGCCACCTTGAAAACGTACTGGTTGCGCTCGGCTGCCATTGCGGCCTTTTCGGTCACGTGCGGCCCAAGCAGAACCTTAAATACGCGTTCCTGGTTCATGCCAGCTTCTCCTCGAATTTACGCAGGGCGGAGACGGTAATCAGCACCTTATCAAAGGCTACCAGGCTTACCGGGTCAGCTGCCGCGACATCCACCACGTCAACGTGGGGAAGGTTGCGTGCGGCCAAATAGAGCTTTTCGTCAACTTCTTCAGTGACGATCAACACTTTTTCAAGGTTGAGCTCTTTTAGCTTGGCAGCTACCTGCTTGGTCTTAGGCGCATCGACGACGAACTCTTCAATCGCGACTAAACGCTCTTGACGTACCAGCTCTGACAAGATGGAGCGCATCGCTGCACGGTACATCTTGCGGTTAACCTTCTGGGTGTAGTCTTGCGGACGCGCCGCGAAGGTTACGCCACCACTACGCCATAGCGGAGAGCGGATGGTACCGGCACGTGCACGACCGGTGCCTTTCTGACGCCACGGCTTTTTACCACCGCCACGAACGTCGGAACGACTCTTTTGTGCGCGGGTTCCCTGACGACCAGCCGCCAAATAGGCAGTGACAACCTGGTGAACGAGCGCTTCGTTGAATTCTTTGCCAAAAGTGGCGTCGGCTACTTCAACGGTACCCGCGCCTGCAGCAAGATTCAGATTCATTGGTAATTATCCCCTTCAGCCTGCTTTCACGGCGCTGCGAACGATAACGTCACTACCGGGAGCACCCGGTACGGCGCCTTTAATCAGCAGCAGGTTACGCTCGGCGTCAACACGGACGATCTCAAGGCTCTGCACGGTGCAACGGTCGTTACCCATTTGACCGGCCATCTTTTTGCCTTTGAAAACGCGACCCGGAGTCTGACACATGCCGATAGAGCCCGGCGCGCGATGCGACAGAGAGTTACCGTGAGTCATATCTTGGGTACGGAAATTCCAGCGCTTAACAGCACCCTGGAAGCCTTTACCCTTAGAGGTGCCAGTCACGTCAACCATTTGACCAGCTTCGAAGAGGGATACGGTGAGTTCGCCGCCTACTTCAGGAATCTCTTCGCCTTCTGCAAGACGAAACTCCATCAGTGCACGACCAGCTTCAACACCCGCCTTGGCAAACTGACCCGCTTGCGCTTTGGTGAGGTGCTTAGCTTTACGAGAGCCAGATGTGACCTGAATCGCTGCGTAACCGTCAGACTCGACAGATTTAACGCGTGTAACACGATTAGGATCAACTTCAATAACGGTTACGGGCACAGACGCGCCGTCTTCGGTAAAGACACGGGTCATCCCGGCCTTTTTACCGACTAAACCGATAGTCATACTCAGTCTCCTATAGTGTACGGGGCTATCACCCGCTATGGCTGCCCTTTCCAGAGCATTCCACTAGCACATTGTATGGCGCCTCACGGCGCGGCGGCTGCTGCTCATGCTAGCTCTTTACAAAGAACGATGAGCGCTGGGCCGCAAGTGACTAGTGTAATTAGTTGAGTTTGATTTGCACGTCAACGCCTGCGGCGAGATCAAGCTTCATCAAAGCATCAACAGTTTTTTCGGTCGGCTCAACAATGTCGAGCACACGCTTGTGCGTACGAATCTCATACTGGTCACGCGCATCTTTGTTGACGTGCGGTGAGATCAGAATGGTGTAACGCTCGCGGTTGGTCGGCAGCGGAATCGGACCACGAACCTGAGCACCAGTACGTTTAGCGGTTTCAACAATCTCCGCTGTAGACTGGTCGATCAGGCGATGGTCGAAAGCTTTCAACCGAATGCGAATCTTTTGGTTCTGCATTTGCCCTAAACTCCAATGGATGTCGACGGCGCGAGCCGTCTACCCACGCATTCAAAGGATGCGCATTATAGGCACGCCAAAAGCCCATGTCAAACATTTGCTGTTGGTGCGCAGAAAAGGGGGCTCATCAGAGCCCCCTTCATCATTCAAGCATGCTGCTTACTTGACGATTTTGGCCACAACGCCAGCACCGACAGTACGGCCGCCTTCACGAATAGCGAAGCGCAAGCCTTCGTCCATTGCGATCGGGGCGATCAAGGTAACAACCATCTGAACGTTGTCACCCGGCATGACCATTTCAACGCCTTCCGGCAGTTCACAGGTACCCGTTACGTCGGTGGTACGGAAGTAGAACTGCGGACGGTAGCCCTTGAAGAAAGGCGTGTGACGACCACCCTCTTCTTTGGACAGTACGTAAACTTCTGCTTCGAAGGTAGTGTGCGGGTTGATGGTGCCCGGCTTGGCCAGTACTTGGCCACGCTCGACGTCATCACGCTTAGTACCACGCAGCAGGGCGCCAACGTTCTCACCAGCACGACCTTCGTCGAGCAGTTTACGGAACATTTCAACACCGGTAACGATCGTTTTGGTGGTATCGCGGATACCCACGATTTCCACTTCTTCGCCCGCTTTGACGATACCGCGCTCTACACGACCGGTGACAACAGTACCGCGGCCAGAGATAGAGAACACGTCTTCGATCGGCATCAGGAACGGCTGGTCGATGGCACGCTCCGGCTCAGGGATGTAAGCATCCAGAGCTTTGATCAAATTAGCGACGGCAGTCGTACCCATGCCCTTGTCATCTTCACCGTTCAGCGCCATCAGCGCAGAGCCAGTGATGATCGGCGTGTCGTCACCCGGGAAGTCGTACTGGTCTAGAAGTTCGCGAACTTCCATTTCTACCAGCTCGAGCAGCTCTTCATCATCGACCATGTCCGCTTTGTTCAGGAACACAACGATGAACGGTACGCCAACCTGACGAGACAGCAGGATGTGCTCGCGAGTTTGCGGCATCGGGCCGTCTGCGGCAGAACATACCAGGATAGCGCCGTCCATCTGCGCAGCACCGGTGATCATGTTCTTGACGTAGTCAGCGTGTCCCGGGCAGTCAACGTGCGCGTAGTGGCGATCTTCAGACTGGTATTCCACGTGGGAAGTAGCGATTGTGATACCGCGCTCACGCTCTTCAGGAGCGTTATCGATGGTATCAAACTCACGCCAGTCGCCGCCGAAAACCTCAGCAGACACGCGGGTCAGGGCCGCCGTCAGAGTCGTTTTACCGTGGTCGACGTGACCAATGGTGCCGACGTTGACGTGCGGTTTGGAACGTTCAAATTTTTCCTTAGCCACTGCTATAACCTCTTTACGTTAGCTAACGGTTAACCGTTTTGATTGATGACGGCTTCAACGACGCTGGAGGGCGCCTCGTCGTACTTCGAGAACTCCATAGAGTAGCTCGCACGGCCCTGGGTTTGTGAGCGCAGATCGGTTGCATAACCGAACATCTCGCCCAGTGGCACCGTCGCACGAATGACTTTACCAGAAGAGGAGTCATCCATACCCTGCACCAGGCCGCGACGACGGCTCAGGTCACCCATGACGTCACCCATAAATTCTTCGGGGGTCACGATTTCGACCTTCATCACCGGCTCCAGCAGCACGGCCTTGGCCTTCCTGGCACCTTCTTTTACTGCCATAGAAGAAGCAATCTTAAACGCAGTCTCGTTGGAGTCTACGTCGTGGAAGGAGCCATCAAACAGCGTTACTTTAACGTCGATCATCGGGTAACCCGCGATGACGCCGTTTTTGAGCTGCTCAAAAGCACCCTTCTCAACCGCGGGAACGTATTCCTTGGGAACCGCACCACCCACGATCTCAGAGTTGAACTTGAAGAACAGTTCGTCTTCGCCTTCACCCTTCTCTTCTGCTGTCAGCGGCTCAATACGCAGCCATACGTGACCATACTGACCACGACCACCGGACTGACGTACGAACTTGCCTTCTTGCTCAATGCTGCCGCGAATCGTTTCGCGATAGGCAACCTGAGGCTTACCGATATTGGCTTCAACCTTAAACTCGCGACGCATACGGTCAACGAGGATATCCAGGTGAAGCTCACCCATGCCAGAAATAATCGTCTGGCCGGTTTCTTCGTCGGTTTTGACCTGGAAGGAAGGGTCTTCTTGAGCAAGCTTGCCCAACGCAACACCCATCTTCTCTTGGTCTGCCTTAGATTTAGGCTCTACAGCAACCGAGATAACCGGATCCGGGAACTCCATGCGCTCGAGAACGATCTTGTTATCGATGTCGCACAGGGTATCACCCGTGGTGACGTCTTTCAGACCGATACAAGCAGCGATGTCGCCCGCCAGAACTTCTTTGATCTCTTCACGGGAATTGGCGTGCATCTGAACGATACGGCCAACGCGCTCTTTCTTCTGCTTAACGGAGTTATAGACACCGTCACCAGATTTAAGAACACCCGAGTAGACGCGAATAAAGGTCAGCGTACCAACGAAGGGGTCAGTGGCGATCTTAAACGCCAGGGCTGCAAACGGCGCACTGTCATCAGCTTCACGGGTATCAACGGTGCCGTCTTTATCGTCGAGCTCACCTTCGATCGCCTTAACTTCCGTCGGCGAAGGCATGTATTCGATAACGCCATCCAGCACTGCTTGAACGCCTTTGTTCTTAAAGGCAGAACCACAGGTAACCAGAACGATATCGTTAGCCAGGGTGCGCGCACGCAGACCGGCCTTGATCTCTTCAACCGATAGCTCACCGCCTTCAAGGTACTTTTCCATCAGCTCGTCAGAGCCTTCGGCAGCAGCTTCGACCATCTCTTCGCGGTACTTTTCTGCTGTTTCTTGTAGCTCAGCAGGAATGTCCGCGAGGTCATAATTCATACCCAGGCTCTCCTCGTCCCACAGGATAGCCTTCATCTGAATCAGATCAATAACGCCTTTAAAGTCCTCTTCCGTGCCCCAGTTAATCTGGATTGGCACAGCTTTGGCACCCAAACGCTCTTTCAACTGCTCGACAACCATGAAGAAGTCAGCGCCGGTACGGTCCATCTTATTGACGAAAACCATGCGCGGAACTTCGTACTTGTTGGCTTGGCGCCATACTGTTTCGGTCTGCGGCTGAACGCCGGAAGAACCACACAGCACAACAACCGCACCATCGAGTACGCGCAGAGAACGTTCAACTTCAATAGTGAAGTCAACGTGCCCCGGGGTGTCGATAATATTGATACGGTGCTCAGGGAACTGCTTGTTCATGCCCTGCCAGAAACAGGTAGTTGCAGCTGAGGTGATAGTGATACCACGCTCCTGCTCCTGCTCCATCCAGTCCATGGTCGCAGCACCGTCGTGTACTTCGCCCACTTTGTGGGAGAGGCCGGTGTAGAACAGTACACGCTCAGTCGTCGTGGTTTTACCCGCGTCGACGTGAGCGACGATACCGATATTACGGTAGCGATTTAGTGGAGTCTTGCGTGCCACGGTGAAACTCCCGTTTGTTGGCGATGCTCGTTAATTTAGCGGCGTATGCAAGCGAGGTTTATGCGGCCGCCGCTACCACTGCGTCATGGTAGCGGCTGAGTGTTGCAACTTTTGAATTGCAACAACGCGACTCAGCAAACATTCCACCATGCTGAACAACGTGCATATATAAACCAGAAAGCCATACTTAAAAACGCCGTACAAAGAAACGCCGATTTTAGAAACGCTGACCTTAAAAACGCCGACCTTAAAAACGGTAGTGCGAGAAGGCCTTGTTGGCTTCTGCCATGCGATGCACGTCTTCGCGCTTCTTAACGGCAGAACCTTTACCTTCAGCGGCATCCAGCATTTCACCCGCCAGACGCTGAACCATGGTTTTCTCACCGCGACGACGCGCCGCGTCTACCAGCCAGCGCATTGCCAGCGCTTGACGGCGAGACGGACGTACTTCAACCGGCACCTGATAGGTCGCACCACCAACGCGGCGCGACTTCACTTCGACCATCGGCTGGATGGCTTCCAGCGCTTTGTCGAAGATCTCCAGCGGATCTTCTTTACTACGCTCGGCAACCTTGTCCAACGCACCGTAGACGATACGCTCAGCTATGGACTTCTTGCCGCTGACCATCAGGTGGTTCATGAACTTCGCCAGACGCTCACTTCCGAACTTAGGATCCGGCAGAATCTCGCGTTTAGCTACTACTCTTCTTCTAGGCATGATAAGCCCTCAATTAAGGATCTTTCAGGTAAACCCGGAACTCATGCAACCTGCGTACGCTATTCAAGTACCACAAGTGCAGCCCGACCTTACTCTTATCAGACCGTCAAATTCGTGAAAATCGTTACTCAGCATGCCCTTTTGACGGAGCGACGCTGCACAGCTGACCCAGCCTTACGACTTAGGACGCTTAGTACCGTATTTAGAACGACCCTGACGACGATTTTGAACGCCAGAGGTGTCAAGGGCGCCACGAACGGTGTGATAACGCACACCTGGCAAATCCTTTACACGACCGCCGCGAATCAAAACGACAGAGTGTTCTTGAAGGTTGTGACCTTCACCACCGATATAGGAAGACACTTCAAAGCCGTTGGTAAGGCGCACACGGCAAACCTTACGCAGAGCCGAGTTAGGCTTCTTCGGGGTGGTGGTGTAAACGCGCGTACAAACGCCACGTTTTTGCGGACAGGCCTGCAGCGCTGGCACGTCACTTTTTGTGACGGGGCGCTTGCGCGGCTTGCGCACTAGCTGATTAATCGTTGCCATGGTGTTTAGCTGACTCCAATGGTTGCCTTGCCTTTTAACAAATGCGGGCAGCGGATGCGGACGCACCCACCCCACTGTTAAAGGCTGCGCATTCTAAAGGCTGACCCTAGGTCGCGTCAAGCCTTGCCGGCGGTTTTACCGGCAAGGTGATACTTTTTCAGGTCAGCTATTCGTTTTACTTACTCATGTTGCCTACTGCTTTAGGCGCCAAATCTACAGCTCGTCGTCAGAATCGAGAGCGGTCAACTGTGCACCCAGCTCCTGTTCGACTTCGGTAGCCGAAGGATTGAACAGTTGCTCAACGTCTTCGCGCTTGCGACGACGTTCTGCGTGGTGAGTCAAGCCCGTACCGGCCGGTATCAGGCGACCAACCACCACGTTTTCTTTCAGGCCGCGCAGGTAATCGCGCTTGCCAGTCACCGCCGCTTCGGTCAGTACGCGGGTTGTCTCCTGGAAGGAGGCCGCGGAAATGAACGACTCGGTGGCCAGGCTGGCCTTGGTGATACCCAGCAGCATACGCTGATACTTGGCCGGGAATTTCTTCTCTTTTTCAAGACGTTCGTTCTGTTCCAGCACGCGAACCAGTTCAGCCTGGTCGCCCGTGATGAAGTCAGAATCGCCCGAATCAGTAATCTCTACCTTACGCAGCATCTGACGCACAATGACTTCGATGTGCTTGTCGTTGATACCTACGCCCTGCAGACGATAAACGTCCTGTACTTCGGCAGTGATGTACTTGGCGAGCTCCTCAACACCCAACAAGCGCAGGATATCGTGCGGATTGCTCGGCCCATCGGAAATTACCTCGCCCTTCTCGACGGTTTCGCCTTCGAAGACGGCAATTTGACGCCATTTCGGAATCAGCGCTTCAAACGGATCGCCAGATTCCGGGGTAATGGTCAGACGACGCTTACCTTTGGTCTCTTTACCGAAGCTGATCACACCGCTGATCTCGGCCAGGATCGAGGACTCTTTCGGCTTACGCGCTTCGAACAAGTCAGCAACCCGCGGCAGACCACCGGTGATGTCTTTGTTCGCCGAGGCTTCTACCGGGATACGGGCAACCACTTCACCCACCCCGATCGTCACACCATCGTCGACCGAAATAATCGAGTTACCCGGCAGCAAGTACTGTACCGGCGTGTTTGAACCAGAAACCGATACGTATTCACCCGCAGCGTCTTGCAGCATGACCATGGGGCGCTTATCGCGGCCGGCCATAGGACGTGCTGCAGACTCGATCACCTCGATAGAGGAGAGGCCGGTCATCTCATCGACGCTGCGGTGCATGGTGACACCCTCGTCGAGATCGATGAACTGCGCCTTACCTTCTACTTCGGCAACGATCGGGTGGGTGTGCGGATCCCATTTGGCCACTGTCGCACCAGCGTCGACCACGTCGCCGTCGCGTACAGAAAGCTCAGCACCGTAAGGGAGCTTATAGTACTCACGCTCACGGCCATGGTCGTCAGCAACGGCCAGGGCGCTAGAACGAGATACCACCACCAGCTTACCGTCGGCACGCTCTACATGCTTGATGTTGTGCAGACGAACCTTACCGCCGTGCTTCACTTGTACGCTATCCACAGCAGACGAACGCGATGCCGCACCACCGATGTGGAAGGTACGCATGGTCAGCTGGGTACCCGGCTCACCGATGGACTGTGCGGCGATAACGCCGACGGCTTCACCGATGTTGACCTGATGGCCACGGGCCAAGTCACGGCCGTAACAGGAGGCACACACGCCGTGTGCGGTCTCACAGGTAATCGTAGAGCGAACGATGATCTCGTCGACACCCATGGTGTCGAGCTCGGCACACCATTTCTCGTCGAGCAAGGTACCTTTCGCGATCAAGACTTCACCGCTGCCAGGGTGAACCACATCCTGAGCGACTACACGACCCAGCACGCGCTGGGAAAGCGGTACGATAATGTCGCCGCCTTCGATGATCGGGTGCAGGGTCAAGCCATTTTCGGTGCCACAGTCGACTTCGGTGATGACCAAGTCTTGCGCTACGTCTACCAAGCGACGGGTTAGGTAACCGGAGTTGGCGGTTTTCAACGCCGTGTCCGCAAGACCTTTACGTGCACCGTGGGTCGAGATGAAGTACTGCAGTACGTTCAGACCTTCACGGAAGTTGGCGACGATCGGTGTTTCGATGATTGAACCATCCGGCTTGGCCATCAGACCACGCATACCCGCCAACTGACGGATCTGGGCAGCACTACCACGAGCACCGGAGTCGGCCATGATGAAGACGCTGTTGAACGAATCCTGCTCAACTTCGTTACCATCACGATCGATGACAGTCTCTTTAGAGATACCCACCATCATCGCCTTGGCGACTTTATCGTTGGCCTTGGACCAGATATCGATAACCTTGTTGTACTTCTCACCCGCTGTTACCAGGCCAGAAGAGAACTGGTCTTCGATCTCTTTAACTTCGGCTTCCGCTGCATCAACGATTTCAGTTTTTGCTTCGGGGATAACGAAGTCGTTAACACCGATTGAGGCGCCGGACCAGGTCGCGAGACGGAAACCGGTATACATCAGCTGGTCAGCGAAAATGACGGTCGGCTTGAGGCCGGCACGACGGTAGACTTCGTTGATCAGGCTGGAGATCGCCTTCTTCTTCATCGGCTGGTCGATCAGCTCGAAGGGCACACCTTCGGGCAGAATGCGGAACAGCAGTGCACGGCCTACCGTCGTATCGTAAATACGGCGGTGGAAGCTACGCTCGCCGCTCTCTTCTTCGATATCGATTTCGTCCAGACGCACTTTGACCCGGGCGTGCAGTGATACTGACTGAGTACCAAAGGCGCGCTCAACTTCATTAAGGTCAGAGAACACCATGCCTTCGCCTTTGGCGTTGATCTTTTCGCGGGTCATGTAGTAAAGACCCAGAACAACGTCTTGCGACGGTACGATGATCGGCTCGCCGTTAGCGGGCGACAGCACGTTGTTGGTGGCCATCATCAGCGCACGCGCTTCAAGCTGTGCTTCCAGCGTCAGCGGTACGTGTACCGCCATCTGGTCACCGTCAAAGTCGGCGTTATAGGCAGCACATACCAGCGGGTGCAGCTGAATCGCTTTACCTTCGATCAGCAGCGGCTCAAACGCCTGGATACCCAAACGGTGAAGCGTGGGTGCGCGGTTAAGCAGTACCGGGTGTTCGCGGATAACATCGGCAAGGATGTCCCACACTTCCGGCAGCTCGCGCTCGACCATCTTCTTGGCGGCTTTGATCGTTGAGGCATAGCCCAGCGACTGCAGCTTGGAGTAGATAAACGGCTTGAACAGCTCAAGCGCCATTTTCTTGGGCAGACCACACTGGTGCAGACGCAGGGTCGGACCAACGGTAATCACCGAGCGGCCCGAGTAGTCGACGCGCTTACCCAGCAGGTTCTGACGGAAACGACCCTGCTTACCTTTGATCATGTCGGCGAGCGATTTCAGCGGGCGCTTGTTAGAGCCCGTGATCGCGCGGCCACGACGACCATTGTCGAGCAGTGCATCGACGGCTTCCTGCAGCATACGCTTCTCGTTGCGCACAATAATGTCCGGCGCATTGAGATCGAGCAGACGCTTCAGGCGGTTGTTACGGTTGATCACACGACGGTAAAGGTCGTTGAGATCGGAGGTCGCGAAACGGCCACCGTCCAGCGGTACCAGCGGACGCAGATCCGGTGGCAGCACGGGCAGCACTTCCATGACCATCCACGCCGGCGCGTTACCGGAGTGGTAGAAGGCTTCAAGCAGCTTGAGGCGCTTGGAGAGCTTCTTGATCTTGGTTTCGGAGTTAGTCTGCGGAATCTCTTCGCGCAGGTGGTTAATCTCTTCTTCCAGATCGATGTCTTTGAGCAGCTCCTGAACGGCTTCGGCACCCATGCGGGCGTCGAAGTCATCACCGAACTCTTCCAGTGCTTCAAAGTACTGCTCGTCGTTCATCAACTGACCACGCTCCAGCGTGGTCATGCCTGGATCGATAACGACAAAGCTTTCGAAATACAGCACGCGCTCGATATCACGCAGGGTCATATCGAGGAACATGCCGATACGCGACGGTAGTGACTTCAAAAACCAAATGTGTGCCACCGGCGAAGCGAGCTCGATGTGCCCCATGCGCTCACGGCGCACGGCGGCTTTGGTCACTTCTACGCCACACTTTTCGCAGATGATACCGCGGTGCTTCATGCGCTTATACTTGCCGCACAGGCACTCGTAATCCTTAACCGGGCCAAAAATCTTGGCGCAGAACAGGCCATCCCGCTCCGGTTTAAAGGTACGGTAGTTGATGGTCTCAGGCTTCTTCACCTCGCCAAACGACCAGGAGCGAATCATGTCCGGCGACGCCAGGGTAATCTTGATCGCGTCAAACTCTTCGGACTGAGACTGCGATTTGAGTACTTTCACCAAATCTTTCATGGGACGGCTCCTAGCTCTCTAACTCGATATCGATGCCCAGCGAGCGGATTTCCTTCACGAGTACGTTGAAGGATTCCGGCATGCCTGCCTGCATGGTGTGGTCGCCATCCACGATGTTTTTGTACATCTTGGTGCGGCCTTCGACGTCGTCCGACTTGACGGTGAGCATCTCTTGTAGCGTGTATGCAGCGCCGTAAGCTTCCAGCGCCCACACTTCCATCTCACCGAAGCGCTGACCACCGAATTGCGCCTTACCACCCAAGGGCTGCTGGGTAACCAGCGAGTAAGAACCAGTAGAACGCGCATGCATCTTGTCGTCTACCAAGTGGTTAAGCTTCAGCATGTACATGTAGCCAACGGTGACCGGACGGTCAAAAGCATCACCGGTACGGCCATCGAACAGGGCCATCTGACCCGACTCGGGGATGTCCGCCAGCTTCAGCAGGTGCTTGATTTCGTGCTCTTTGGCACCGTCAAACACCGGCGTGGCCATAGGCACACCACCTTTGAGGTTCTTCGCCAGGGCGATGATCTCGTCATCCGTCAGGGAGTCGAGATCTTCAACGCGCGTACCTTGCGTATTGTAGATCTGCCCCAGGAAATCACGGATCTCGGCCACTTGCTGTCCACGTGCGTCGCGCAGCATGGCTTCGATCTTGACGCCCAAGCCACGTGCCGCCATACCCAGGTGGGTTTCCAAAATCTGACCGACGTTCATACGCGACGGTACGCCCAGCGGGTTCAGCACCACGTCGACCGGCTCGCCCTTTTCATCAAACGGCATGTCTTCGATGGGCATAATCGCCGAGATAACACCTTTGTTACCGTGACGACCGGCCATCTTGTCACCCGGCTGGATGCGACGCTTAACCGCCATATAGACTTTGACGATTTTTAGCACGCCCGGTGCGAGATCGTCGCCCTGGGTCAGCTTGCGCTTCTTATCTTCAAAGCGCTCGTCCATCTCTTTACGACGGGTTTCCAGCTGTTCGTCGGCCTGTGCCAGCAGCTCGTTGTAGGACTCATCCTGCAGACGCAGTTTGAACCACTGCTGACGCGGCAATTCATCCAGGTATGCCTCGTCGAGCACGTCACCTTTCTTGAGGTTCGGGCCGCCGTTAACAGCCTGACCGTCAAGGGTACGCTTTAGACGCTCAAAAGTGGCGTCTTCGGCGATACGGTAAGTCTCTTGGAGATCCTTACGAACTTCGTCAAGCTGAGTGCGCTCGATCGACAGGGCGCGTGAATCTTTCTCAACGCCGTCACGAGTAAACACCTGAACGTCGATGACCGTACCTTTCATGCCGGTGGGGGCACGCAGGGAAGTGTCTTTAACGTCAGACGCTTTCTCGCCGAAGATGGCACGTAGCAGCTTCTCTTCAGGCGTCAGCTGGGTTTCACCCTTCGGCGTTACTTTACCGACCAGAATATCGCCCGGGCCGACTTCGGCACCGATGTAGACAACGCCCGCTTCATCCAGCTTGGAGAGCGCAGACTCGCCCACGTTAGGGATATCGGAGGTAATTTCTTCCGAGCCCAACTTGGTGTCGCGGGACACACAGGTCAGTTCCTGAATGTGGATCGTGGTGAAACGGTCTTCTTGAACGACCCGCTCGGAAAGCAGGATGGAGTCCTCGAAGTTGTAACCGTTCCAGGGCATAAACGCGATGCGCATGTTCTGGCCCAGCGCCAGGTCGCCCATATCCACCGACGGGCCGTCAGCGAGAATATCGCCACGTGCCACGCTGTCGCCAGGCCGCACGATGGGGCGCTGGTTCATACAGGTGTTCTGGTTCGAGCGGGTGTACTTGGTCAGGTTGTAGATATCAACGCCGGCTTCACCGCCGATGATTTCATCTTCATTAACCCGTACAACGACACGACGCGCATCGACGGAATCAATCACGCCGCCGCGATTGGCCACCGCACAGACGCCGGAGTCACGGGCAACAAAGCGCTCCATGCCCGTACCTACCAGCGGCTTATCGGCACGCAGGGTCGGTACCGCCTGACGCTGCATGTTAGAACCCATCAAGGCGCGGTTGGCGTCATCGTGCTCCAGGAACGGAATCAATGCCGCTGCGACTGATACAACCTGACGTGGCGACACGTCCATTAGCGTCACTTGTTCAGGACGCATAAAGGTCGTTTCACCGCGGTGACGAACCTGAACCAGGTCATCACTTAACTTGTTGGACTCATCTACCGCTGCTGATGCCTGGGCGATAACGAAATCGCCCTCTTCGATCGCCGAGAGGTGAACGATGTCGTCGGTCAACTGACGATCAACCACTTTACGGTACGGCGTTTCGAGGAAACCGTAGCTGTTAGTGTGGCTGTAAGTGGCCAGCGAGTTAATCAGACCGATGTTCGGGCCTTCTGGCGTTTCGATCGGGCATAGACGCCCGTAGTGCGTGGCGTGAACGTCACGTACTTCGAAGCCAGCACGCTCACGGGTCAAACCACCGGGGCCGAGTGCCGACACACGACGCTTGTGGGTAACCTCAGAAAGCGGGTTGTTCTGATCCATAAACTGCGAAAGCTGGCTGGAACCGAAGAACTCCTTCACCGCCGCCGCGACCGGCTTGGCGTTGATCAAGTCTTGGGGCATCAGGCCTTCGCTTTCCGCCATGGAAAGACGCTCTTTCACGGCGCGCTCTACACGCACCAGGCCTACGCGGAACTGGTTCTCTGCCATCTCGCCCACACAGCGAATACGGCGGTTACCCAGGTGATCGATATCGTCAACGTCACCGAAGCCGTTACGGATACTGATCAGCTCGCGCAGCACATCAAGAATGTCTTTGCGATCCAGTACGCCGGAGCCCGTGTCAGTATCACGACGCAGGCGACGGTTGAACTTCATGCGGCCAACGCCAGACAGGTCGTAGCGGTCCTCAGAGAAGAACAGGTTGTTAAACAGGGTCTCGGCAGACTCTTTGGTGGGCGGTTCGCCGGGACGCATCATGCGGTAAATTTCGACTAACGCTTCAAGCGCGGAATTAGTAGCATCCAGCTTCAAGGTGTCGGAAATGAATGAACCGCAGTCGAGATCATTGGTGTAGAGCGTTTCCACCAAGGTAATGCCACCCTGGGCCATGCGCTCAAGCACCTCGGGAGTGATCTCGGTATTACACGGGCAGATCAGCTCGCCTGTTTTGGAGTCGATTTGATCTTTAGCCAGCGTTTTGCCGAACAGGTACTCCATCGGCACGTCCAGACGCTCAAGGCCGGCTTTTTCAAGCTGACGAATATGCTTCTGGGTAATCCGACGCCCCTCTTCAACGATCACATTACCTTCGCCATCCTTGATGTCGAAAGTAGCTGTCTCGCCGCGCAGGCGCGACGGAACCAGCTCAACATAGAAACCGGATTTCTCAATGTGGAAGACGCTGGTTTCAAAGAACTCGGCCAGAATTTCTTCGGTGTTCATCCCCAGCGCACGCATCAGTACCGAGGCCGGCAGCTTGCGGCGACGGTCAATACGTACGAAAACGTTATCCTTGGGGTCAAACTCGAAGTCTAACCAGGAGCCACGATAAGGAATCACGCGAGCTGAATAGAGCAGCTTGCCGGAAGAGTGGCTCTTACCTTTGTCGTGATCGAAGAACACACCGGGCGAGCGGTGGAGCTGGGAGACGATAACCCGCTCAGTACCGTTGATAACAAAGGTACCGTTCTCAGTCATCAGGGGGATTTCCCCCATGTAGACTTCTTGCTCTTTAATATCTTTAATTGCTTTGTTCGAGGAGTCGCGATCATAGATGATCAAGCGAACCTTGACGCGCAGCGGGGCGGAGTAAGTCACGCCGCGCAGTTGGCACTCCTTAACATCGAACGCCGGCGTGCCAAAGCGGTAGCTGACATACTCAAGCGCTGCATTGCCGGAGAAGCTCTCAATCGGAAACACGGACTTGAATGCCGCGTGCAGACCGACCTCGTGACGCTCGTCGGGCGAACGATCTTGCTGGAGGAAGTCGTAATAGGAATCAAGCTGGATCGCCAGCAAGTAAGGCACATCCATCACTTGGGGCAGTTTGCCGAAATCCTTGCGGATGCGTTTTTTCTCAGTATATGAGTAAGCCATCTGTATTCCCCAGCTTGTTCACCATGGGTGACCGATGCGTGGTCATCTGCCCTTCGAGCTTCGTCAGACACAGACAGCAAGCTCCTCAATCGGTAGCTCGCCGTCGAAAATCTAGTTCGATAACTCAGTCGTCGATAACACTGTAGTCGATAACACTATCTTCAATAACGCCATCTTCAATAACGCTTTTACGTTTCTGTCGTGGCTACTCTCAATGAGCAGTACTGCTGTCGTTCAATATCACCGAGTGTTCGACACCAGCTACAACAGAAAAAGGCCGGCAGCGGGAAATCCCGCCGCCAGCCGTGGAAGCTTACGCAGCGCGTAAAGCCGTCCGCACAAGGCTTACTTGAGCTCGACGGTTGCGCCCGCTTCTTCCAGCTTGGCTTTAGCTGCTTCAGCGTCGTCTTTAGACAGACCTTCTTTGATGGTCGCCGGAGCGCCGTCAACAGCACCTTTAGCTTCTTTCAAGCCAAGGCCAGTGATCTCACGTACTGCTTTGATCACGTTAACTTTCTTGTCGCCAGCAGCGGTCAGAACTACGTCAAACTCAGTCTGTTCTTCAGCTACTTCGCCGCCAGCAGCCGGACCAGCCATTACGGCAGCGGCAGCAGAAACGCCGAATTTCTCTTCCATTGCTTCGATCAGCTCGACAACTTCCATTACGGTCATGTCGGCTACAGCATTGATGATATCGTCTTTAGACAGTGCCATTGTTTCATTCCTAACTTTGCGGGAGTCTCGGTCAGCCGAGGACTCAGGATTCATTGCTCGGTTCAGGCAGCGCCCTGGTTAGACCGTTTACGCCACCTGCAAGAAGAACTGCTTATGCAGCTTCTTGCTTCTGGTCGCGCAGAGCGGCCAGAGTACGAACCAGCTTGCCAGCGGAGGCTTCTTTCATTACCGACATCAACTTGGCAATTGCTTCGTCGTGAGTCGGTAGGGTTGCCAGACGGTCGATGTCAGCAGCCGGAATCAGCTCACCTTCGTAGGCCAACGCTTTTACTTCGAAGTTCTTGTCCGCTTTAGCAAACTCTTTGAACAGACGAGCGGCAGCGCCCGGATGATCAGTAGAGAAGGCCAACAACGTAGGACCAACGAAGCTATCGTTCAAGCACTCCCACTGAGTGCCCTCGAGAGCGCGGCGAGCCAGCGTATTACGTACAACACGCAGCTCTACACCATTCTCACGCGCCTGCTTGCGCAGATCGGTCATTTTACCAACCGTAACGCCGCGAGAATCAGCAACTACGACGGAGAGTGCGCCCTTGGCCGCTTCACTGACCTCGGCAACAATCGCTTTCTTGCCTTCAAGTGCTAGTGGCACAGTGATCACTCCTTCGTGCCGGAACCCAGGAAGGTTCCGGTGGTTACCATCTCTCCCCACTCTGCTGTGCTAAAAGCGCTGCAAAGCGGGAAGCCTTGGGGATGGTGCTCACCAGAAAGCCGTCTTAAGCTTAACCAACTGGCGGCCACACCATCTGCGCAGGCGCTTATAGGGCAATTAAGCCGCCCTTGTAAGTACTTGCGTACTTATCAAGCGCGGCACCTGCGGTCTTTGACGATGCCCCGGCCAGTGATAGCCACCAAACGGGGGACCGCAAAGTTCTTGCTCGGTTCCTACAAAAAAACCAACGATGACTCGCTTACGCGAAAGCAGAGTGATCGATTGTCAAACCCGGGCCCATGGTAGTAGACAGGGTCATTTTTTTGAAGTAAATGCCTTTAGACGAGCTCGGCTTGAGGCGCTTCAGGTCAGCAACCAGTGCCTCCAGGTTGCCGTTAATCGCTGAGGCGTCAAAATCCACTTTACCCAGGGTAGTGTGGATGATGCCGTTCTTGTCAGTACGGAAACGCACCTGACCCGCTTTGGCATTTTTAACCGCCGTCGCCACGTCGGGCGTTACGGTGCCAACTTTCGGGTTAGGCATTAGGCCACGCGGGCCTAGAATTTGACCTAGTTGACCTACAACGCGCATAGCATCGGGCGAAGCGATAACGACGTCAAAATCCATCACGCCTTTTTTCACTTGCTCAGCCAAGTCGTCCATACCCACGATGTCGGCGCCGGCTTCTTTAGCGGCATCGGCATTAGCACCTTGGGTGAAGACTGCAACGCGTACGTCTTTACCGGTACCGTTAGGCATGACGGTAGCGCCACGCACAACCTGGTCGGATTTGCGTGGATCAACGCCCAGGTTGATGGCGACATCAACAGACTCTTTGAATTTAACAGTAGACAGCTCAGAGAGCAGCGCAACCGCTTCTTCAATAGAGTAGGCTTTAGTAGTGTCTACTTTTTCGCGAATGATTTTCGCACGCTTAGACAGTTTAGCCATGATCAGAGACCCTCCACGTTTAGGCCCATGCTGCGAGCGCTGCCAGCAATGGTGCGTACAGCGGCATCGAGATTCGCAGCCGTCAAATCAGGCTCTTTAGTCTTGGCGATCTCTTCAAGCTGTTCACGCGTTACGGTGCCGACCTTCTTCTTGTTCGGCTCACCAGAACCGGACTTGATGCCAGCGGCTTTTTTCAGCAGCACGGCAGCAGGCGGCGTCTTGGTGACGAACGTGAAGCTACGGTCAGAGTAGACGGTGATCACGACTGGCGTCGGCAGGCCCGGCTCAATTTCTTGAGTCGCGGCGTTGAACGCCTTACAGAATTCCATGATGTTCACGCCGTGCTGACCCAGCGCAGGGCCTACCGGCGGACTTGGATTGGCTTTACCTGCAGCAACCTGCAGCTTGATATAAGCCTGTACTTTCTTGGCCATCTTTAACACTCCAGTTGGGTAATAGCGCCCGAAGGCTCCCCGGTACCAGTGAAACAGCTGACTAGCCATTTCACACGAATTAACACTTACCGCTTACTTACCATTCACTAGCTACTACTAACTATTCACTAGTTACTCTTTCTCGACCTGAGAGAACTCTAACTCAACAGGTGTAGAGCGCCCGAAGATCAGCACGCTGACATGCAGACGACTCTTTTCATAATTAACTTCTTCGACAACACCGTTGAAATCGGCAAACGGCCCATCGATAACGCGCACTGACTGGCCCGGTTCAAACATCGTTTTAGGCCGCGGCTTGTCAGTACCGTCTTTAACGCGCAGCAAAATTGCGTCTGCTTCACGAGAAGTAATTGGCGCTGGCTTCTCTTTTGTTCCACCGATAAAGCCCATAACACGCGGCGTCTCATTGACGAGGTGCCATGTTTCGTCGGCCATTTCCATCTCGACTAGTACGTAGCCGGGATAAAATTTGCGCTCGCTCTTGCGACGCTTGCCGTCACGCATTTCGACAACTTCTTCGGTCGGCACCAGAATTTCGCCAAAGCGATCTTCCATACCGTACATCTTCACACGCTCGATCAGTGAGCGCATGACATGCTTTTCAAAGCCAGAATAAGCGTGAACGACGTACCAACGTTTGGACATGAAAGCTCCTAACCAATGACGCCGGACATCGCCCAGCCAAGAAGAGTGTCGACCAACCACAGCATTAGCCCCACCACCAAGACGGCCACTAGCACAATGGCCGTGGTCTGAATGGTTTCGGGACGGGTCGGCCATACAACGCGCTGAATCTCTTTCTTGGCGCTTCTGGCAAGCTCTACTAAATCACGACCTTTGGTAGTGGTTAGCGCGATCAAACCCGCAATCACACACAACACCACCACACCAAGCACGCGGTAGAGCAGGCCAATATCGGCGAAATAGGTATTACCAACAACAGCAACGACAAGCAGCGCTACGACCGCCGCCCACTTGAGCCCGTCATGGCGCGTCTGTTGCACCTCGGCGCCATGTTTTACAGAACCAGGCTTCATAAAAACGAGACTCCTCAGGGTGCGGCGAACGATAAAAGAATTTTGGAAAAAGACATACCAACCTGGGGAAGGTTGGCAGGCCAGGAGGGAATCGAACCCCCAACCTGCGGTTTTGGAGACCGCTGCTCTGCCAATTGAGCTACTGGCCTGTATCGTCGTACTGACTTTCTATCTTCGTACTTTCTAGACTTTCTAACGTCTATCTACTTTTTGCTTCTTGCTTCTGCCAATAAGCGTCTTTTCGACCGCCTATACAACAGCGGGCGCCATGGTAGCGGAGAATCCCACACCTGACAACCCCTTCTTTATGCTCAAGCGTCACAAAAACCCACCCAAACACAGAGACAAAAAAAGCGAGCTTCGCTCGCTTGATCTGCAATATGGAGCTCATGGACGGAATTGAACCGTCGACCTCACCCTTACCAAGGGTGTGCTCTACCCCTGAGCTACATGAGCTAAACACATCAACTGGAGCGGGCGGCGGGAATCGAACCCGCACCATCAGCTTGGAAGGCTGAGGTTCTACCATTGAACTACGCCCGCCGAACTTGCCTATAGAATGACAATCCGCTGCACGAGAAACAGTAGCTAACGCCCGCTTACCGGCTTTTCATTCCCAAACACTGAACAGTTCAGCGCCTGATAAACTTGGTGGAGAGGGAAGGATTCGAACCTTCGAAGCTTTCGCGGCAGATTTACAGTCTGCTCCCTTTGGCCACTCGGGAACCTCTCCAACTGTGGCGGCACATTATGCCAGCCTCCAAAACAGTGTCAAGCTAGATATTTACTTAATTTATCGCAGCTTGCGATGCCAGCGCATCTTCTGCCTGCCTTGGAACGCGCTGCATTCTGTCAAAGCAGCATGGAGAATGCAAGTGCCGCGCGAATCTTTTCTAGCGCTACCGGCTCAGGCACCCGCGGCGCACCCGACATTTTGCCCGCACGCTCGGCGAAAGTCATCGGAAAGCACGCCTCTAAGCCGCCATAAACCATATCCGGCCACACCGCATGAGGCACCTGCACTCCCCGTGAGACAACACGCGCATCGCCCCCCGTCAACAGCATTGGCAGCGCCACACCCTCTTGATCGCACACTTCGCTATAAATGCGGTTAATGGCACTGACGGCGGCCATATAAATACCGTGATTAACCGCATCAACGGTGCGTCGTCCTGGCTCCAGCAACTCATCGGCCTCACTTTCAGGGTCGATGGCCACATTGCGAGTACCAAGCTTCAGGCTCTCTTTCATCAGGCGAAGACCGGGGATAATAAAGCCGCCCAGGTGCTGGCCCCCTGGCAGCACAAAGTCGATAGTAATCGCGCTGCCACAATCCACCGCACAGCAACCACCTGCTAGCTGATAGCCCGCCAGCGCCCCCATCCAACGATCGACGCCTAAACGCCCCGGCTCTTCGTAGCCATTAATCACGCCCAACGCCTCATGGGTTGAGTGCGCCACGTGCACATGACGCACCCGGCGGCGCAACAAGGCGACGGTTTCTTCCAGCACGGCCGCCCTGGCGACGCTTGATATACGTACCGCCTCGACCACGTCGAGATCGGGAATATCGGCCCCCGGGCGCCACTCTTCCCGGGTCCATACAGCCCCGCGGGAACGTATCTCGCTACTCTCGGCATCCTTGAGCCGCCATTTAGACAGCGTGTTGCCGATATCCAGATCCAGAATCATAAACGCCTGCGCACGCTGATCTCACCGCCGGCTAGGCGTCGCGAGTGACCATTTTCGGCAACCCAGAGGTTACCACTCTCATCCACTTCTCCGGCGATCGCATCGCTGGTCTGCTGTCCTTGAATCACTCTAATCGGCAGCCCCGCATAGGCGTGACGCTGATTCCACGCATCCCGCCAGGCGGCAAAGCCATGTTGTTCAAAGTTAGCCAGCATCGCCAGCAGGCCCGACACTACGTCTGAGGCCAACTGATTACGCGAGATATCCGGCAGTCGCTCGAAAAGCGCCGCAACAGGTTGGTCGATCGCTGCCCGCTGGGCAGCGGGCAGCCAAAGATTCATGCCCATACCAATGACGACTTCGCAGGGGCCTGCGGCATCCCCGGTCACTTCGATAAGAATACCGGCCAGCTTGCCTAACTCGTCGCCTGGGCCATCACCCTGCTCGGAGAGCAGGATATCGTTAGGCCACTTAAGCTTCGGCGCCACACCATGCTGCTCAAGCACTTGGGCAACGACAACGCCTACCGCCAAGCTCAAGCCCTCCAGCACCGCAATACCCGACTCAAAGCGCCAGCCCAGCGATAGCATTAAGCTCTGACCCCAGGGCGTCGACCAGACACGACCACGGCGCCCACGTCCCGCCGTTTGCAGCTCAACCAGGCACACTTCGCCATGCCCGGCGCCCTGCTCAAAGCGTTGGCGCAGATACTCATTGCTGGAGGGTAACTGGTCCTCAACAAACAGGCGCGCAAGGTGGTGGCGCGCCTGTGCGGGCAGCCGCTCCACGATTTTAGCGCCCTCCAAGGGCTCCAGGCGCTGCGAGAGCTGGTAGCCACGGCCTTTCACCGCCACTACCTCCACCCCTAGTGCTTCCAGTTTTTTTAACTGTTTCCACACCGCCGCACGAGAAATACCCAGCGCTTCACCCAGCTGCTCGCCAGAGTGAACCTCGCCATCGCTTAACAAACGCATCAGGTTGCCGATGGTCATGCTCCTGCCCCAGTGGGAAAAGCGCTAGTCTAGCGGATGGAGGTTCATGGCGAAAACATTCCTAGACCAAGGTTGATATGAGAGGCAGTAATATCAGCGAAGCCTTCGACATGGTAGAATGGCTATTGGACGCAAGCCCTGAGCCAAGATGGTCGGCAAATTGCCAGCCCTTGCGACCCGCATTTTCCGACCCGTGGACGAACGGGTGTTCACAAGAGTTCTCTCTCAGCATGCAAAACCAGCAAAACTCCAGCGCGGTTAATAACCTGCGCAACGTCGCGATCATAGCCCACGTTGACCATGGTAAAACCACACTGGTCGACAAGCTCCTGAGCCAGTCCGGCACCCTTGACCGTAAAGCAGAAGGTCAAGAGCGCATCATGGACTCAAACGATCAGGAAAAAGAGCGTGGCATTACCATTTTGGCCAAGAACACGGCCATTCAATGGCAAGACAGCCAAGGTAACGGCTACCACATCAACATCGTGGATACGCCTGGGCACGCCGATTTCGGCGGCGAGGTTGAGCGCGTCATGTCAATGGTCGATTCGGTGCTACTGCTAGTAGACGCCGTTGATGGCCCGATGCCGCAAACCCGCTTTGTGACCCAGAAAGCATTCGCCCAAGGCCTGAAGCCGATCGTGGTGGTCAACAAAATTGACCGTCCCGGAGCACGCCCTGACTGGGTTATCGACCAGATTTTTGACCTGTTCGACAACCTCGGTGCGTCTGACGAACAGCTCGATTTCCCAATCATCTACTGCTCTGCCCTAAACGGCATTGCCGGTATGGATCCTGAAGAGCTGGCGGACAACATGGATCCCATGTTCCAGGCCATCGTCGATATCGTCGAGCCGCCGAAGGTTGAGCTTGACGGCCCCTTCCAGATGCAGATCTCTGCGCTGGATTACAACAGCTATGTAGGCGTTATCGGCCTGGGTCGCATCAAGCGTGGCGCGGTGAAACCGAACCAGCAGGTGTCGATCATCGGCGTTGACGGCAATGTGCGTAAGGGCAAAATCGGTCAGGTCATGACCCATATGGGCCTTGAGCGCGTGCAGACCAACGAAGCCACCGCGGGCGACATCGTCTGTGTTACCGGCATCGACGATCTGTCGATTTCGGATACGCTATGCGATCCGGCCAAGGTCGAAGCGCTGCCGCCACTGTCCGTCGACGAACCGACCGTTTCAATGACCTTCCAGGTCAACGATTCACCGTTCGCCGGTAAAGACGGTAAGTTTGTGACCAGCCGCAACATCAAGGATCGCCTTGATCAAGAGCTGATTCACAACGTGGCCCTGCGCGTTGAGCAGGGCGAAACCCCTGAGAAGTTCAAGGTTTCTGGCCGTGGCGAGCTGCACCTCTCGGTGCTGATCGAAACCATGCGCCGTGAAGGCTTTGAGCTGGCCGTAGGCCGCCCTGAAGTCATCATCAAAGAGATCGACGGTGAGAAGCAGGAGCCCTACGAAGAGGTCATCATCGACTGTGAAGAGCAGCACCAAGGCTCGATCATGGAAGAGCTGGGCTACCGTAAAGGTGAGATGACCAACATGCTGCCGGACGGTAAAGGACGGGTTCGCCTGGACTTCATCATTCCTGCCCGCGGCTTGATCGGTTTCCGTGGCCAGTTTCTGACCCTGACTTCGGGCACCGGCATCCTGACCAGCCGCTTTGATCACTACGGCCCGCTGAAGCCTGAAGCCTCTATCGAGCGTCGCAACGGCGTGTTGGTTTCGATGGTCGACGGTAAAGCCCTTGCCTATGCGCTGTATGCGCTGCAAGAGCGCGGCAAGCTGATTATCGATCACGCCACGGAAGTTTACGAAGGCATGCTGATCGGTATCAACAACCGCGCTAACGACATGGTGGTTAACCCCACCAAAGGCAAGAAGCTCGACAACATGCGCTCCACCGGTAACGATGAAAACATCGTCTTAACCCCGCCGGTTAAGTTCTCCCTGGAGCAGGCCATCGAGTTCCTCGACTCTGACGAGCTCGTCGAAGTCACGCCGGCGCACATCCGCCTGCGCAAAAAGCTGCTGAAAGAAACCGAGCGTAAGCGTTACAGCAAGAAGTAATCCGTTCCAAGCAGTCAGTACCCAAAAACCCGCGAAAGCGGGTTTTTTTATGCCTCGTTGCCACACTTCATGACCGCTCAATAGCTGCCAAGATACTTCCCTAAACGCAGCCTAAACGCTAATACGCTGGAAAGGTGCCGCGTTCTATCGCACAGTGACGCTAAGTTCAGCGCGTCCAAGGCACGCTGACATCGCTACATTCATACAGGTGTTTGGATACTTACCCCCATCCTGACGCCCAAACACGGACACTCTTACCCATGAGCGGTCATAACGTCTGGACGCATAAAGGCACTTTTCTTCTCGCCGCCGTTGGTTCCGCCGTCGGTTTGGGCAATCTATGGCGCTTCCCCTACCTCACCGGTGAAAACGGTGGCGGTGCCTTTATATTGGTTTACGCACTGACGATCTTCGCCGTTGGCATACCGATTCTGATTGCCGAGATCATGCTGGGTCGCACCAGCCGCCAGAGCCCGATTATGGGTATGCGGCACCTGACCAAAACCCATGGCACCTCTCGGGCCTGGGAAACGATCGGCTGGCTGGGCGCTGCCTCGGCGTTTTTGATTTTAAGCTTCTATTCGGTGATTGCCGGCTGGGCGATTCACTACACTTGGCTGATGCTGACCGGCTCACTGGTCGGTGCCGACGCTCAGACCATTAGCACTGGCTTTGACGCACTACTGGCCGCCCCTGGCCTAATGACGCTCTATCACACCCTTTTCATTGCCGCGTCCGCGCTGATTGTCGGCATGGGGATTCATAAAGGCATCGAATCAGGCCTGCGCATTATGATGCCCGCGCTGTTTGTAATTCTGTTGGTAGTGCTGGCCTACGGCGTAGTGAATGGCGATATAGGTGCCGCTGCCAGCTTCCTGTTTACCTTTAATATCGCCGACCTCAGCCTTGAAGGCTGGCTGCAGGCCATGGGCCAATCATTCTTCACCCTTAGCCTGGGGATGGGGGCAATTATGGCTTACGGCGCCTACATGCCCAGCGAGGTCTCACTAACCCGCACCGCCTTTGCTGTTGCCATCGTCGATACCGCCGTGGCGATGGTGGCGGGCCTGGCCATTTTTGCTCTGGTGTTTGGCGCCGGTCTGGAAACCGGGCAAGGCCCTGGGCTAATGTTTGTTACCCTTCCGCTGGCGTTTGCCGAAATGCCGTTTGGCGCTTTGGTGGGCGGGGTGTTCTTTATTCTGGTTCTCGGCGCAGCTATCAGTTCCTCTATTTCGTTGATCGAGCCCGTCGCGGCGTTCCTGGTGGAGCGTTTCGACATGACCCGCCCACAGGCCGTTACCATTATGGTGATTGCCGCCTGGGCAATGGGTCTGTTGACGGTGGTTAGCTTCAATATGTGGGCCGAGGGGACGATTTTCCATAGCCTGTTTGGGCGCAGTGCGTTTGAGTTTATCGAGCTACTCACCAATATATTTATGCCGGTGGGCGGCCTGCTGATAGCCCTATTCGCCGGTTGGGCGCTAACCCAGAGCGAAGTGATGAAGGAACTGGGCAGCAGCGTCACTTGGTTTAAATTCTGGCGGTTTCTGGTGCGCTTTGTGGCCCCCGCCGCCGTAGCCTTTGTGTTTTTACGCACCATTCCTCAGGTGGATGGCTATCTTATCCCCACCCTCGGCGCGCTGCTCATTATTGGTGCCTTTGCAGCCAGCCAGCGGTGGCTGAAAAAACCACGACAAATAACTTAATAACAGTGTGCAGGCGGCTTAATTAGCCGCCTGTATCGCGTGGAGACACCATGACCCCTCTTATTGAAGTACAGCGAGTCAACAAAGCGTTCGGCGGCCTACAGGTGATTAATGACTGCTCCATTCAAGTGGAGAAGGGCTCCATTACCGGGATGATTGGCCCCAACGGCGCAGGTAAATCAACCCTGTTTAATCTCATTGCTGGCGCCCTGACGCCTGACAGCGGCCATGTGCTGCTTGATGGAGAAGACATTACCTCGCTCAGCGCCGACCAGCGCTTTCATCGCGGCTTATTGCGCACCTTTCAGATCGCCCACGAGTTCAGCCAGATGAGCGCGCTGGAAAACCTCATGATGGTACCGCCCAAGCAAGCCGGTGAAGACCTTTTCAGTGCCTGGCTAAAGCCCGGCAAAGTGCAGCGAGAAGAGGCGGAGGTGCGCCGCCGCGCCCTGGAAGTCATCGACTTTGTTGGCCTGCACCATGTGCGCAACGAGCTGGCGGGTAATTTGTCCGGAGGGCAAAAGAAGCTGCTGGAGCTTGGCCGCACCATGATGACCAACGCCAAGGTAGTGCTACTTGATGAGATCGCCGCCGGGGTAAACCGCACCCTGCTGGGTGATTTGATCGGCAATATTGAGCGGCTCAACCGCGAAATGGGTTACACCTTTCTGGTCATTGAGCACGATATGGAGATGATTGCCCGCCTTTGCGACCCGGTTATCGTGCTGGCTCAGGGCAGTGTGATGGTGGAGGGGCATATCAACGACATCCAGAATAATCCTGAGGTCATCGAGGCCTACTTCGGTACAGATGCCGCTTAAACGTGACGTTTTCTCCCATTAGCCAATTAATATAATGATGTCGCTGCCAAGCGACCTTGCTGGAATACTTTGCTTATGTCATCAACAACCAGGCCATTAATCGACGCACGGGATGTGCACGGCGGCTATGGCGGTATGAATATCCTTAACGGGGTAAACATGACGCTGGAAGCCGATGAGGTCGGTGTTATCGTCGGCCCTAACGGGGCGGGTAAATCCACCATGCTGAAAGCGGTCTTTGGCCTGCTGCATGTTAATCAGGGCGAGATACTGCTTAACGGCCAGCCCATCCAAAACCTGCCGCCTAACCAGCTGGTGCAGCGCGGCATGGGCTTCGTGCCCCAGGAGAAGAACGTTTTCCCCAGCCTTTCGGTGCAGGAAAACCTGGAGATGGGCGCCTTTTTAAAGCCGCAAAACGTCAAGCGCATGCTCGCTCAGATCTATGAGTTTTTCCCACCGCTGTACGAAAAGCGCCGCCAGCCTGCCGGTGAGCTTTCCGGTGGACAGCGCCAAATGGTCGCCATGGGCCGCGCTCTGATGGCCGAGCCGAGCCTACTGTTGCTGGACGAACCCACCGCAGGGCTGTCGCCGCTGTATATGAATGAGATTTTCGACCGCGTCAAACAGATCAACGCCGCTGGCGTGGGTATTTTGATGGTGGAACAGAACGCCAAACAGGCACTCGCGATAGCCGATAAGGGCTTTGTGCTGGCTGCTGGCCAAAACCGCTTTACCGACACTGGGGCGGCACTGCTCGCCGACCCCGATGTCGCCAAAAGCTTTTTGGGCGGCTAGCCCCAGGGAGATAGACGTGAACGAACTGGTTTTTTTCATCAATAATGTGGTGATTTCGGGCAGCGTCAGCGGCTCTATTTATGCCATTGGGGCCATTGGGGTAACGCTGATTTTCAGCATTATGCGCTTTGCCCACTTCGCCCACGCCGACATGATGACCTTCGGCGCCTTTATGGTGCTTCTGCTTACCACGCTGTTCCCAGCAGCGGGCGCCAGCCTAGGTGTACCCACCGCCGTGCTAATGCTGCCTCTGGCGATGCTGCTCACCGCCGCTTTGGCCGTGGGAATCGATAAAACCTTCTATAAACCGCTACGTGCCCATGGGGTCAAACCGATTGTGCTGGTGATTGGCTCGCTGGGGGTCACGTTGATTCTACAGGGCTTGATCCGCCTCTTTTCCGGCACCGGCGGGCAGAGTTTATATGTCGACGACCGTAAAGAGATCTTCCGCCTTGCGCTGCCCTTCGAGGGTGCCCGTGCACCGATTGTGGTTACCGAACCGCAGATTTATCTGTTCGTGATCACTATCGTTGCGGTCGTCGCACTACACCTTTTCCTTAACCGTTCGCGGTTAGGCAAGGCAATGCGCGCCATGTCGGATAACCCTGAACTCGCCCAAGCATCAGGTATTAATACCAATACCATCGTGGCGGTGACCTGGATGATTGCCGGAGCGCTGGCGGCTATTGCTGGAACGCTGCTCTCCTTAGACGTTACCTTCAAACCCGATTTGAGCTTCTTTCTGCTGCTGCCTATTTTCGCCGCCGCTATTGTGGGGGGCGTTGGTCACCCTTACGGCGCCATTGCCGGTGGCTTTGTGGTCGGCTTTGCCGAAACCCTGGCGGTGTTTAACTGGAACGTGCTACTACGTCCCTTCCGCGACAGCCTGCCCGCCTGGCTTGAGCTACCGTCGAATCTGGCCTTTGTGGGTACCGAGTACAAAATTGTGGTGCCGTTTTTCATTCTGGTAGCCATTTTGGTGTGGCGTCCCACCGGACTCTTTAAGGGCAAGGTGATCTAATGAGCAACTCAGAAAAAACGCGCAACCCTGCCTACACTCCCCAAGACGCCACGTCTGCCCGTCGCTTCCCGCTGCGCGAGCTGATTCTGTTTGGTGTGCTGCTCGTAGCGGTCTTGGCGGTCTACGCCATCATGGGCGCCGCCTACAGCACGCGCATGCTGGTAGAAGCTGCCTGCTACGCCATCCTCGCGCTGGGATTAACCATCCAGTGGGGCTATGCCGGCCAGTTCAACGCCGGGGTAATGGGCTTTGTCGCCCTGGGCGGCTTCTGTGCGATGTTTTTCAGCGTGCCGGTCAACGATGCCTTCTGGGGCACGGCGCTACCCGGCGAATTTGGCCGCGTGCTGCTTTATGGCGCAGCCGCTATTGTATTAATTGTTGGCGCCAGCAAGCTGGATCGACTGGGCGTACCCAAGCCCCTGCGTACGTTTATCGCGGTGGTGCTGGGTGTGGTGCTTTACCTCGTGGTGATTAGCCAGCTGCGCGAAGTCACTGATGCGATTGAAAGCCAGGCAGGCTTCGTCGGTGGGCTGGGCTTACCGCCCTGGATCGGCTGGATTGTCGGTGGCGCGCTGGCGGGTGGCGTCGGCTACTTTATTGGCCATATCTGTTTGGGCTTGCGCAGCGATTATCTGGCGATAGCCACCCTCGGCATAGCCGAGATCATCAAGGCGTTTCTAAAGAACTCCGACTGGCTGACCCGCGGTACCGCTACGGTTTCCCCACTTCCATGGCCCACACCGGGACCTGCCGAACTGGGGTTTACGCTCTCCCGGGCTATCTACCTTTCATTTACGGCGGTGATCATTGCGGTGATCTTCTTTCTGCTCAATCGCGCCTACAACGCCCCTTGGGGCCGTATGATCCGGGCGATTCGCGATAATGAAGTCTCCGCTGCGGCAATGGGTAAGGATATCAACAAACGGCGTCTGGAAATCTTCGTGCTGGGCTGCATTCTGATGGGCTTGGGCGGCGGCATACTGGGCACCTTCAATAGCCTCTTCGACCCTCAAGGCTACCTGCCGCTTAACCATACCTTCCTGGTACTGGTGATGGTGATTCTTGGTGGGCCAGGCAATAACCTGGGCACCATTTTTGGCGCTGTGGCGGTGTACATTATCTGGATTATGTCCGAGCCCCTGGCGCTGTTCTTAATGCAGTTAGCGGTGGCCTTTGGCGAAGGCGCTTTCGGCTGGGATGCACCAGGCAATATGGATAGCCGCGCCCTGCAGGCACGGGTGCTGGTGATTGGCTTATTGATCACCATGGTGCTGCGCTTCGCGCCCAAAGGGCTACTACCCGAGAAAATCAAAAGTCACAGTTGATGGGACAATTGATATGACCGATGAGCTAAGCCCGGCGCGCCAGATCTGGCGCGCTTTCGGGCAGCAACAGGTCACCAAGCGCCTTCAGTACGACAAGTTTTGGTAACAATCAATACTCGTATAACGAAAAGCGTGGGGTGGGGCTCACTCACTGATAATCTCCCAATGGCCCGACTTATCTGACCCTACTCTTTTCAACCTGCCCGCTTGCTGTAACTTGGCCATCGCACGGCCAATAGTACGTATGTCTTTCCCTGTGGTGTCGGCTATTTGCTGGCGAGTAATCGCCGGGTTGTGCTGAATTAACGCCATGATCGCTTCAGGTGTTTTTAGTCCAGAGACATTTACAGGGGCGTTTACAGGGACATTTACAGGGGCGTTTTGTACTAGTGTCTGAGCGATGACCGATAACATAAAATGAATAAAGGGCGTGCTCTCGGCTTGCTGATCTGCTTGTTCGAGCGCTTGGTAATAGCGCTGCTGGTTGTCTTTGATAACGCTTTCCAGCGGCAACGATAAAAACAGCGGATGCCATTGCGACAAAATCAGCGTTTGCCACAAGCGTCCCATGCGACCATTGCCATCGTTAAAAGGATGGATAAATTCAAACTCGTAATGAAATACACTGCTGGTAATTAAAGGATGGTCTTTAGCCTGTTTTAGCCAATGGGTTAAATCCGCCATTAGCCCCGATACCTGATGAGCAGGTGGCGCAACATGATGTACTACATTCCCTTTGTGGATGCCCACCGCTTTATGCCGAAACTCGCCAGCATTTACCAGAATATCCGACATCATCAAGCCATGGGCGGTGAGTAAGTCATTGATGCTATCAGGTTGCAGCTTGGGTAAGGCATCGTAAGCCTGAATCGCCCCTTTGACCTCAGCCAACTCGCGCACACTCCCCATCACGCGCTGGCCGTCTACAATCGCGGTGACCTGCTCTTCAGTCAGGGTATTGCCTTCAATCGCCAACGTTCCGGTAATGGTTTTAATGCGGTTTTGCTTGCGCAACTGAGGCGAAGCATCCAGTGCATTAGCGTTCAGTCTGCCCACTTGCTCGCTGATCTCTGCGACCAGATTGAGAATATCGGCGGTGATGGTAAACGGGGGTTTATAACTCATGGGTTTAATCATCCCCCCACACATTCAGAATTTAATTCTGATCCTATCACACGTGGAATTGCAGGGAAGATTAAGGACAACAAGGTGGGCCATGCCAAATAAAAAATGCCCGACTTAATAAGCCCGGCATTTTTAACACTAATGCTGAGAATTAAAGATCAACCTGACCTTTGCTGGTAAAGGTGCCGTCTTCCACAGCCATCTCGACCACCACGCCAGGCACGTCGCCGTTGTCATCGAACTCATGCGAACCAGAGGCGCCTTCGTAGTTGATGTCGGTGCCTGCGGCAATCAGCTCAACCGCTTTTTCCCACTCGCCGGGCAGAATGACCTCGCCGGGGGCGCTGGAAACACTACGCAGCGCTTCGGAAAGGCCTTCACGCTCCGCGCTGCCGTTCTGCTCAATCGCCAATGCGATCAGGAAAGCGGCATCGTAGGCCTGGGCGGCAAATACTGCGCTTGGATCGAAGTCAGCAGCTTCGGCGGCTTCGATAAAGATTTCGGTGCCGGGCAGGTCAGGGCTGCCGGGGCGCGTGGCGATCATACCATCCAGCACGTCTGCACCGATGGCTTCAATAAGGCTATCGCCGACCATGCCGTCAGCACCTACGTACTGGGTAAACATACCGCTTTCATAGGCTTGGCGCAGCACGGTCTGACCCGAGGTGTCGGCGTAGGCCAGCACGACGAGAGTATCCACGCCACTGACTGACAGTGAGCCTAGCTCAGAGCGATAATCCGCGCGGTTATCTTCGTGGGCAAGGTTCTCAGTAATCTCACCTCCGCCGGCTTCAAAAGCAGCGCTAAAGGCGTCAGAAAGCCCCTGACCATAATCATTGTTGACATAAGTGACCGCCACTGCGTCGATACCTTTTTCAAGCAACAGCTTGGCAAGAATCTCGCCCTGGAAAGCATCCGACGGCACGGTACGGAAGACGAGATCATTATCGTCCAGCTCAGATACCGCAGGGGCAGTAGAAGCGGGCGACACCATCAACACACCACCGGGAATGGCGGCGTTATTAGCCGCAGCAATGGTCGCACCAGTACACAGCGCACCGACAATCGCGGTGACATTTTCAGAGTTCACCATGCGGTCGGCGGCGTTAGAGGCAGCCGATGCATCGGAACAGGTGGTATCGCCAGACGGCATCACCAACGTTTGGCCATCTAGAATGCCGCCCTGCTCATTGATCTGCTCTACAGCTAGCTGAGCACCTTCAAAAATGGGTGGCGTTAAACTTTCGATTCCCCCGGTAAAACCGCCCAAGAAGCCAACTTTGACCTCTGCCTGTGCGAACCCGGTCATTGCCAGGGTTGAGGCCGCCACAGCGGTGGCTAATGCGCGCTTATTGATCATATTATTTGTCGCTCCCAGTGTCGTAAAAAGTTGTGCAATTTTTTAGTGTGCCTCAGCGGACAATCGTTAAGGCTGCTATTAATCTGGAACTGGAACGGCAAAAACACAAGCAACGCTTTCTAACGCTCGTCGCCTTCTTCAAGATATCGCCTGCGTTCAGCGAGCTGCTTTTGAAGGCGTTTGCGTCGGTAAAGCCGCACCAGCGCAATCGTTAACGCGGTGACCAGCATGGCGGCCAGCACCACACCCTGCCAAGGGCGTGCGGCGTTTCCCATCACAGTTTCCAGGGTAATAATCAGTATTAGGCCAATCGCCTGGGATCCGATCGCTAGCGCGCGCAGCTTATCGAAAGCGGGTGAGGGCATAACGTCTCCGTAATTTTCAGCTCAAATGATATGGTCTCCTAGTGTACCTGCTTCGCAGCATGCTTAACTGGGAACCCGAATTAAAAACCTACGTTGAAAACCTGAACGGGAAATCCATGAACGCCATTGCTCTCGGCCCGCTACTGATTTCGCTACCACGCCTGTACGCCGTTGGCTGCGCGCTGCTGCTACTGCTCTGCGCGCGCTTCTTGCTAGGGCTGCCTCGCCCGGCTCAGCAGCGCTGGTTTACCGGGCTTATTATTGTTTGGTTAGTGGGCGCTCGAGTGGGCCATATCCTGCTCAACCTGGATAGCTATAGCGTCGCCCCACTTGAAGCGCTCAAAGTCTGGCAACCCGGCTACCATGGCCTGTGGGGGATGACGGCTGGCTTGGTATGGACGGCCTGGACGCTGCGGGCTCGGTTACTGGCCATGGGCGGAGCAATGGCCATGCTGATCGCCGCTTCTAGCCTATGGCTGGTGCTGGTCACCCTGGCGCCCCTGGGCAATGACTTTGCGGTTGACGCCCTACCGGAGATCACCCTTGAGGATGTGGAAGGCAATGACGTGCATCTGCCCTCACTGACCGACAACGCTGACCTGATTATCGTCAACCTGTGGGCGACCTGGTGCCCTCCCTGCCTGCGTGAAATGCCGCTGCTCGAGGAGGCCGCAAAACGCGATGGTGTCAGCGTGGTGGTTGCTAACCAAGGCGAAGACCTACTGCCCATGGTGCGCTACCTGGATGAGCAGCAGCTTGAATTTCGCTACGCCCTGCGTGACCCCAGCCAGCAGCTGATGGCGCTTTTTCAAGCACCGGGATTGCCCACCACAGCGCTGTTCGACGGCCAGGGGAACACCCTGGATATCCACGTTGGCGAGCTTACTCGCGCCCAGCTGGATCGCTGGTTACAAGATTGATGCCGATACACCTTAATCCCCCCGCTGCTTTGCGTTAGAATCCCCCGCCCTGTTGCTGCCGGCGCTCACTACCGGCGGCAGTCGACCCGTTTTGCAGACTCTCCCGAGGCATCATGAGCGATTTTTCTCCCGGCCAACGCTGGATTAGCGACGGCGAAGCCGAGCTTGGGCTCGGTACCGTGCTTAACTGCGACGCCCGTAGCGTTACCATTTTGTTCAGTGCCAGTCAGGAAACCCGTACCTATAACACCCGCCAAGCCCCGCTGACCCGCGTTATGTTCGGCAGCGGCGACCGCGTACTCTCTGCTGACGGCTGGCAGATCGTTGTCGATGACAGCAAAGAGTCCAACGGCCTGATCACCTATATCGGTGAAGACAAGGAAGGCAATCTGCGCGAGCTGCCCGAGGCCAAACTCGCCGATACCATGCAGTTCGACCAGGCTCGCGACCGCCTGCTGACCGGCCAGGTCGATCGCAACGACTGGTTTGATTTGCGCTTTCGTACCCTGCACCACTATCAACGTATCGAGCAGCACAGCGCGCTAGGCTTTTCCGGGCCGCGCATCGATCTGATACCCCATCAGCTCTACATTGCCAATGAAGTGGCCAACCGCCATGCACCCCGGGTACTGCTGGCGGATGAAGTGGGCCTGGGTAAAACCATTGAAGCTGGCCTGATTCTGCACCGCCTGCTGCTCAATGGCCGTGTTGAGCGGGCGCTGATTCTTGTGCCCGACAGCCTCACTCACCAGTGGCTGGTCGAGCTGCTGCGGCGCTTTTCGCTCAACGTCTCGCTACTGGATGAAACCCAGAGCCAGGCCCACGGCAGCGCCAACCCCTTTGAGAGCGCCCAGCTGGTGCTAGCGAGCCAGGGCTGGCTATTTGCCAACCCTCAGCGTCAAGAGCAGGCACTGGCCAGCCAGTTCGACCTGCTGATTGTTGACGAAGCGCACCACCTCGACTGGAGTGAAGAAGGCAGCGGCCCCGGCTATCGGTGCGTTGAACAGCTTTCGGCGGTGATTCCCGGCCTGCTGCTGCTCACCGCGACCCCCGAACAGATGGGTATCAAGAGCCACTTTGCCCGCCTGCGGTTGCTGGATAGCGAGCGCTACCACGATCTTGAGCGCTTCAAAGCCGAAGAGAGCCACTACACCGAAGTGGCCCGCGCCATCGACGCCTTGGAGGCACTGCCTGACGACCCTAGCGCCCGTAGCGACGTCTCCGCGGTAGCCGATGACCGCGACAGCCAAGCGCTGCTGGCCATCCTGTGCAACCCGGAGGCAAGCAAAGCGCAGCAGGACACCGCTCGCGACCAGCTGAGCGAAGCGCTGCTGGATCGCCACGGTACCGGTCGAGTGATGTTCCGCAACAGCCGCCGTCACGTAGGAGGCTTCCCGGAGCGGCGCTTAAACCTGGCACCGTTAGCGCTGCCTTCGGCCTACCGTCGCGTGGTGCGCCGCTTAGAGCGCGACGACGACTACCTCGACGAGCTGTTGATCGAGACCGGCATGGATCACCCCGACGTGCTGATCTACCCCGACGCGGCCTACCGCGAGCTCAGCAATGATCCCCTCAATGGCGAAGACTGGTGGCACATCGACCCGCGGGTTAACTGGCTACTGGAAAAGCTTAGCGACGACAGTGAGAGCGGCTTCGCCAACGAAAAAGTCCTGGTCATTGCCCACCACCGGGAAACCGCTGAAGGCCTTGCTGAAGGGCTACGGGTGCTGGGCGGCTACCACGCGCCGGTGTTCCACGAAGACCTCTCCCTGATCGAGCGTGACCGCGCGGCGGCGGCGTTTGCCGATGAGGATGAGGGCGTACAGGTTCTGGTCTGCTCGGAAATTGGCTCAGAGGGGCGCAACTTCCAGTTCTGCCGCCACCTGGTGATGTTCGATATGCCCCAGCACCCAGATCAGCTCGAACAGCGCATTGGCCGCCTGGATCGCATCGGTCAGCGCCACGCTATTGAGCTGCATATTCCTACTTTTGAGGGCAGCCCCGGCGAGCGCCTGCTGCGCTGGTACCACGAAGGTATGGATGCTTTCAGTGCCCCCCATGGGGTCGGCAACGAGCTGTTTGATGCCTTTGGTGACGCCCTGGCTGATGCCTTGCTGGATGATGAGGCACTTGACGAGATCATCGCCGAAACCCGCACGATGTTTAGCGCCAAGCTGGCGGAGCACGATGCGGGCCGCAACCGACTGCTGGAGCTCAACGCCTGCCGCCCCGCCCGCGCTCAGCAGGTGATCGACGCGGTGCGCGAGCTTGACGATGACGCCGCCCTGCCGCGCTATCTTGAGCGAGCGTTGGATATTTTCGGCGTGGATAGCCAGGAGATCGGCAAGGGCTTAATGCACCTGCAGCCCAGCCAACATATGCTGGATGGCCTGCCGGGCCTGGTTAAAGGTGAAGAGGGCTTTACCGCCACCTACAGCCGCTCCCAGGCGCTGGCCCGTGACGATGTGCAGCGGCTCTCCTGGGAACACCCACTGCTGCGTGAAATGATGGGTCGGGTGCTGGATGGCACCATGGGCAACTCGGCGCTGGCGCTACTGCGCCACGACGCCATTCCCAGCGGCCGCTTGATGGCCGAGCTGGTGTTTCGCACTCACTGCCCGGCACCCAAGAAGCTGCATCTTAACCGCTTCCTGCCACCCACCGCGGTGCGTTTGCTGCTGGATGAATCGGGCGCCAACCTGACCAGCAAGATCTCCTTCACCGGCTTGGGCAAAAACCTGCAGAAGGTCAACAAGTCGCTGGCGCGGGATTTGATCAAGAGCCGTCACGACCAGCTGCGTGAACTGCTAACGCAGGGTGAAGGCGAAGCCGAGCGCCAGTTGCCCAGCATCGTCGAGAACGCCGAAGCGCGTATGCGCACTCAGTTGGACGCCGAGATTGCCCGCTTAACCGCCCTGGCTGAGCACAACCCGGCGGTGCGCAGTGCGGAAATCGACGCGCTAAAAGATGAGCGCAAGGCACTTAGCGAAGCCATTGAAAACACCCGCCTGCGGCTGGACTCAGTACGGGTGATTATCACCGTTGATGCCGACCGCTAAAGGATCGCCTCAAGCGCCTTGTCCAGGGTGGGGTATTGGAAGCTAAACCCTGCCTCTTCCAGGCGCACGGGGCGCATATCTGCTCCGGTCAGCAGTAACCGCGACATTTCTCCAAAGCCCGCTTTTAATACAAAAGCGGGTACTGGGAAAATGGCCGGGCGATTGAGGTGACTGGCCAGGGTTTTAGTGAAGGTGGCATTAGTCACTGGATGCGGGGCACAGCCATTGAAGGCACCGCTCAAGTCCTCTTGATTGATGAGAAACAGGATCGCCGCGACTAAATCGTCGCGGTGGATCCACGGCATAAACTGCTCACCGCTGCCAAAGCGGCCACCCAGCCCCCACTTAAACGGCGGCAGCATCCTCTCCAGGCTGCCTCCACCCGCCTCTAGCACTAGGCCAATGCGCACAATCGCCAGCCGCACGCCCATGGCCTCAATAGGCTTAGCGGCTGCCTCCCACTGTTTGCACAGCCGATGGGCAAACTCATCGTTAGGCATGGTCTTCTCAGTCACCACGCGCTTGCCCTGATCGCCGTAGTAGCCCATCGCTGAACCCGATACCATCACCTTGGGCAGCGGCTGGCCGTTAGCTTTGAGCTGCTCGCAAAGCGCCACCAACTGCTCGGTCGCCGCCACCCGGGAGTTAATCAGCTTGGCTTTCTGCTCATCGCTCCAGCGCTTGGCGGCAATCGGCTCACCGGCCAGGTTAACCAAGGCGTCCGGCGGCGATTCAATAAACGCCTGGGCGCTATCGCGAATGTCACAATTGTTCGGCAAACGATCCCGCACTTGGTGAGGCGAGCGGGAGACCACCTGCACCTCGTGACCCTGTTCAACTAACTGCCGGCATAGTCGCTGGCCGACAAAGCCACTGCCTCCGGTGATTAATACACGCATGGGGTTTTGCTCCTGTTGGTGGCATCGTTGAAATCCTGCATAGCCGCCTGGCCGACACTTACCTATCAGGCTAGTTCACGCGGCCGGCAGGCGCACAATGATGATCAAAAGCGCTGCTTATCGCTGGCGCTATGCGCAGCCATCAACTACTTGCGCACATGATTTCTTATACAATGCAAGTGGCCTGGCTCTGTGCGGCGACAGCTTCCGCGACGGCCGCGTTGAGGATGCTTGGCTATCCGGCCACCGTTTAGGAAAGGCGCTAATAGGCCGGTCGGTTCAATAAAGAGCGAGCTTAAATGATTAAGAAGGATTCTTATAAAGGTTGTACCGGGTAGCGACAAGTTGTACAAATGGGCATACAGTATCGTGCTAATGTTTAGTTTTTAAATCAGGCAACCTTTAAATGGAACATGAATCACCTTCGCCGCGGCGAACAATAACAAGCCCCTGCAGCGCCGCACTGCAGTCAACGAAGAGGTACTGGCGCCCATGAGTCTTAAGGCGACCCACCCCCCCGATACGCCACTCTATCCGATACGCGAGGTTTCTCGCTTAACTGGGGTGAATTCGGTCACGCTTCGCGCCTGGGAACGACGTTACGGGCTAATTCGCCCCCAGCGCACTCCGAAAGGTCATCGTCTTTACGCTCAGGACGACATCACCCGCATCGAACGCATCCTGCAGTGGCTCAATCGTGGTGTGCCGGTCAGTCAAGTCGCCGACTTGCTTGACCAGCCAGAAACAATTGAAGCCCCGTCACCTGATGCCGGAGACTGGGCGAGCCAGCGCCAGCAGTTGCAAGCTATTATCGAAGCGTTGGATCTCGCCAAGCTGGAGGCGTTTTATCATCAGAGTTTGGCGCTCTACCCACTGAGCGTGGCCATTAATGAACTCTGGCAGCCAGTTATTTTGACCTTAGAAGCCAAGTGGGCCATTCAGGCAGACCAGCTTGTTCGCCGCACGTTGGAAGCCTTTCTGCGCAGCCAGGTGGGCATCCGCTTGCACTATGCCAATCAGGCTACCCGTGGCCCGCTGATTCTACTCAACGCCATGCCCGACGACCCCGGCCCGCTGTGGGTACTGATGTCGGCGCTAATGGCCAGCGAGCAAGGCTACCGGGTGCAGATGCTTGACCACTCGCTGCCGCTTGAGGATCTTCCACAGGCAGTGGCGCGGCTGCACTCGTCCATGGTGCTGCTCTCTAGCGGTCAGCGGGAGAGCGATAGCTATATCAACCAGGCGCTGCCTAAAGCGGCTGAGACGCTTAACGTACCCATCGGCGTATGCGGCGAAGTGGCTCGTCTGCGCGAAAACGATTTGCGCGATGGGCCAGTACACATGCTGGGCGATGACCTGCCTCAGGCGATTGCCCGGTTGCGCCCGCTATTACGCGAGTCGGGCGTACTCTAGCCAGCACGCTTTTATCCTGGCCGTTCGCCCATGTGGCGACCGGCCATTTTTTTGTGCCGCAGGAGCCCCCTATGACAGGTGAGCGTATGAAACATCAGTTGATATGGCTGCGCAGTGACCTGCGTATTGACGACAACAGTGCCCTCGCCGCCGCCGCGGCTAAGGGCCCTGTGATAGCGGTGTTTTTGCGCAGCAATGCCCAGTGGCAACAACATGGCCACGGCGCTAATAAGCTGGATTTTTGGGCGCGCGGCGTCGCTAGCGTCAAAACGGCGCTTAACGGTTTGAATATTCCGCTGCTGCATCGCGATATTGAACGTTATGACCAGGCACCCGAGGTGCTGCTTGAGATCGCTCGCGAATATGATGTTGAGCAGTTGCACTTCAATCACGAGTACGCGCTCAATGAGCGCCACCGCGACCAGGCTGTGCAAGACGCCTTCAAACAGGCCGGGATTACCGCACAAGGCTACCACGATGCCATAGCGTTTGCCCCCGGCAGCCTGCTAACCGGGAAGGGCGACTACTACGGGGTATTTACACCGTTCTCCAAGGCGTGGCACAAGCAGGTCAGCGCTGATCAGTTGGCGCTGCGCGCGACGCCACAGGTACAAGCGGCGCTGGATATTCAAAGCGACCTGCTGCCTGAACTTCCCAAGCTTGATAGCTCCCCTATCGATGGGCAGCTGTGGCCAGCCGGTGAAAATGCCGCGGCGGATAACTTAGCGCGCTTCCTACGCTTTCGTGGTCGTCACTATAACGCCCAGCGCGACCTACCGAAGGTGCGCGGCACCAGTGAACTGTCGCCCTATCTAGCGCTAGGCATGATCTCCCATCGCCAATGTTTACAAGCGGTGATGAGCGAAAACGGCGACCACTTAGCCGATGGCGATATCGGCCTTACTACCTGGGTCAACGAGCTGGTCTGGCGAGAATTTTACCAGCACGTAGCGGTGGGTTTTCCACAGGTGTGCCGCTACCAGCCCTTTCAGGAGCATACCAAGCAACTAGCTTGGCGTGACGATGACGAAGGCTTTCAGGCTTGGTGCGAGGGGCGTACGGGATATCCCATTGTTGATGCCGCCATGCGCCAATTAGTGAACACCGGCTGGATGCATAACCGACTGCGCATGATCACGGCGATGTTTTTAAGCAAACATCTACTGATTGATTGGCGACGCGGTGAAGCCTTTTTTATGCGCCACTTGATTGACGGTGAATTCTGCGCCAATAACGGCGGCTGGCAATGGGCGGCCTCTACGGGTACTGATGCTGCGCCCTACTTCCGTATTTTCAATCCCACCACCCAATCCACCCGTTTTGATGCGGACGGTGAGTTTATTGCCCACTGGCTGCCTGAGCTTGCCAAACTACCCGCCAAAGCGCGCCACGCGCCACCTCATGATCTGCTTAGCGACGTCGATTATCCAGCGCCTATTGTCGATCACAAGGCAGCACGTCAGCGCGCCTTAGAGGCATTTAAATCGCTCTCTAAATAAATCTGTTGTAGCAACTACTAGGGAGACCGTGATGGCTGAGCCTGCGGTATTAGAGGCGTTCTGCGCCTTTTTTAATAAACTAGACAACACCTGTACAGAAAAGCTATACGAGGTATATACTGAAAATATAATTTTTAGTGACCCGCTGCACCATATTGAAGGTCGCGACGCGTTAGCGCTTTATTTTTCAACCATGTATGAAAATGTCGAGCAGTGCCACTTCACTTACCACACTCGACAGTTACAGGGTCAGCAAGCATTTGTCACCTGGAGCATGACGTTTATTCATCCCCGATTGGCAGGTGGCCAGCCTGTCAATGTGGAAGGCTGTAGCGCACTTACCTTTGCCGCCGATGGGCGCGTGGAGCGTCATCGCGATTATTTTGATGCGGGCGCCATGCTTTACGAACATTTACCGCTGATGGGAAGCGCCATTCGCTGGTTAAAAAAACGCCTTGCCTAAGCGATAACATCACCGCAGGGCACCCGAGGAGGCTTAATGAGCACATGGAAAACGCCCCAACGCATTTGGTTAACCGGTGCCACCTCCGGCATTGGTGAAGCGCTTGCACGTAAGCTCATCGCCCAAGGCCACCAGGTAGTGCTTAGCGCGCGCAGTGACGAAGCACTCGAAGCTCTGTGCCGGGGCCACCCCAATGCCCACCCTCTCCCGCTGGATATCAGCGACCGTCAAGCAGTGCTCAAGGCGGGTAACGACATCCGCGAGCAGCTCGGGGCGTTAAATTTGGCGCTCTTTAATGCCGGCACCTGCGAATATCTGAATGCTCAGCAGTTCGATATGGACTTAGTCGAGCGGGTTTTGAAGCCCAATCTATTCGGCACCTTGTACGGTGTCGAAGCCGCACTGCCGCTGTTGCGCGCGGCGCGCAAAGAGGGCCTCCTGGCTCGGTTAGCCGCCACCTCCAGCGCTTCAGCCTATTTACCGCTACCTCGTGCGGAAGCCTATGGGGCGTCTAAAGCCGCGGTAAGTTACTTTTTAGAGTCGCTGCGCTTAGACCTTGATCAGGAGGGCATTGAGGTCAGCCTGATCCACCCTGGCTTTGTGAAAACGCCGCTCACCGAACGTAATGACTTCCCTATGCCGATGCAGGTAACGGCAGAGCAAGCAGCTGATGCCATTATCGCGGGGCTGGTGAAGGGGCGGCTGGATATCCACTTTCCATGCCGGTTTACCTATCTGGTCAAATTGCTGGGCATTTTGCCCCCCACTGTGCGCCGTCAGATTGGCCTGCGCATGACCCGCAGCCAAAAGGAGTCGTCATGAGCGCCATGGCATCGCAAAGTTCTGGGGCATCACAACGTATTGCCATTGTTGGCAGCGGTATTAGCGGCATGGCAGCAGGCTGGTACCTCTCCGCCCAACATGACGTCACGCTGTTTGAAGCAGATTCACGCCTGGGAGGGCACACCGCCACCATGGACGTGAACGTTGCGGAACACTCCTACGCTATTGATACCGGCTTTATTGTCTTTAACGACTGGACCTATCCGCACTTTCAGCGCCTTATGGCCACCCTGGGCGTCGCCTCACAAGCCACCGAAATGAGTTTCTCGGTACATGAAACAGCGCGGGATTTTGAGTACAACGGTCATACCTTGGGCTCGCTGTTTGCCCAACGACGCAATTTGTTTAATCCCTCTTTTTATCGCCTGCTGGGCGACATTCTGCGCTTTAACAAGCAGGCCACCAACGCGCTGGAGAGCCAACAGCTTCCCGAACATATAACCCTGGGTGAATACCTGGATCGCAACCACTACAACCGCGATTTTCAGCAGCGCTACTTACTGCCCATGGGGGCTGCCATCTGGTCGGCCAGCATCAGTGATTTACGCGCTTTCCCGCTGGCGTTTTTTGTGCGTTTTTTTCGCAATCACGGCCTGCTATCGGTCAACCATCGCCCCCAGTGGTACACCCTGGTGGGCGGTTCGAAAAGCTATATCCCCGGTCTGACGGCGCCCTATGCATCGCGTATTCACCTCAAGACACCGGTCACCCGAATTACCCGCAACAGTACCGGCGTTAGTATCACCACGCCCTCCGGAACCCAGCGCTTTGACCAAGTAGTGCTCGCCTGCCACGCCGACCAGGCCCTGGCCATGCTGGGCGACGCCAGCGGCGACGAGAAAGCGATCCTCGGCGCCATGCCGTACCAGGATAACGAAGTGGTGCTACATACCGACACCGCCCTGCTGCCGCGGCGCAAGCGCGCCTGGGCGAGCTGGAATTACCGCCTGGATCAGCGCGATAGCGAAGCACGGGTATCGGTCACTTACGCTATGAATATCCTTCAACGGATAGAGAGCGACACCACTTTTTGCGTGACCCTGAACGACAGCGCCAGCATTGATCCAAACAAGGTGCTGGGCCGCTACACTTACGCACACCCCCAGTTCACCCTGGCTGGCCAAGCGGCTCAGGCACGACACGCCGACATTTCGTCTACGGCCCATCGCACCCACTTTTGCGGTGCTTACTGGCGTAACGGCTTCCACGAAGACGGCGTGTGGAGCGCACTGCGGGTGGCGCAAGCGTTAGGCTGTGATGAAGCCGCCCCGCCGCCTGCGCCACCTTCCGCGCTACCTGCCCATGAGCTGCTAACGCCGCAAGGTGTCGAGGGGCTGAGTTGATGGCTAGCATGCTGACTGAAATGACAGCTGGGATAACCACCCAGCCACGCTCGCGTATTTATCGTGGCACCCTACGCCACCGGCGCTTTACGCCTAAATCCCACGCCTTTAGTTACCAGCTATGGATGGCCTGGCTGGATTTGGACGAGCTGCCCGAGCTGTTCGACAAAGTGCCCGGCTTTAGTGCCCGTCGCCCTGCGCTGGCGCGTTTTCGTCGCGAAGACTATCTGGGGCCGGTTGATCGCCCGCTGAAAACCGCCGTTCGCGAAGAGCTAATTCGGCAGTTGGGAAGCGCGCCTAATGGCCGTATCTGCGTGCTTACCCAGCTACGCACGCTGGGCTGCATGTTTAACCCTATTTCCGTCTACTACGCTTACGACCACCTGGGGCGACTGACAGCCGTATTAAGTGAGGTCACCAATATGCCCTGGCGTGAGCGCACCTGCTACGCCAGCGCGGTGGATCCCTCACGCCATAGTCACCAAGCACATTTCGATAAAGACCTCCACGTCTCGCCGTTTAACCCCATGGAGATGACTTACCGTTGGAAGTTTAATGCACCCGGCGAAAAGCTCTTTCTGCATATGGAAAATTGGCAGGATCAGCAGTGCCATTTTGATGCCACGTTGACCCTTGACGCCTCACCCGCCACCCGCGTCACGTTGCTAAAAGCCTTGGCTCGCCAGCCATGGATGAGCCTGAAAACCATTGCGGGTATTCATTTTGAAGCACTTCGCCTGTGGCTGAAGCGCGTCCCCGTTTATAACCACCCCAAGCGCAAGGAGACTTCAAAGTGACGACCCTGCGTTCCACGCCCCCTAACCTTCAACCGGTTGCCGAAAGCCGCTTAACCAAGTGGCTAAAGCCACGCCTAATGGCCCAACTGGACGCCTTTCGCGGCGGTCGTATCACCCTGATTGAAGGCGATCAGTGTCATCACTTGGGTCAGCAAGGCCCGCTGCAGGTGACCGTGGTGATACGCCACTCCCGCGCCTGGAAGCGCCTTGCCTTTGGCGGTACAGTGGGGGCTGCAGAATCGTATATGGACGGCGATTGGGACGCCGACGATCTGGTCGCCCTGGTACGGCTGTTCGCTGCCAACCTTGAGCATGTGAATGGGAAAATGGAGAACGGCAGCGCTCGCATTGCCCGCTGGCTGCTGGGTGCCGCCTACCGCTTTCAGCGCAACAGCCTAACTGGCTCGAAACGCAATATTGCCGCCCACTACGATATTGGCAACGATCTGTTTTCGACGTTTTTAGATCGCCACCACTGGATGTATTCAAGCGCCGTGTTTCCCTATCCCGAAGCCAGCTTGGAAGAGGCCTCTACCTACAAGCTCGACTTGATGCTGGAAAAGCTCGATGTGCAGCCCGAGCATCACCTGCTAGAGATTGGCACTGGCTGGGGAGGGCTGGCGATTCATGCAGCCAAAACCCGTGGCTGCCGTGTCACCACAACCACCATTTCGGACGAGCAGCACGCCCATACAGCAAAACGCATCATGGAAGAGGGGCTGGAGGACAGAATCACCCTGCTTAAGCAGGATTACCGGGAATTGACCGGCCGCTATGACCGGCTCATTTCGGTAGAGATGATTGAAGCGGTGGGGCATCAGTACCTCGATACCTACCTCAACAAGCTGGATAGCCTGCTGACCGACGATGGGCAGGCCATGCTGCAAGCCATCACCATCCGCGATCAGCGCTTTGAAGAAGCTAAACGCGATATGGACTTTATCAAGCGCTACATTTTTCCTGGCGGCTTTCTTCCCTCGCACCACGCCATGTTAACCAGCGTTATGCGTAAAACGTCGCTGAACATCGTCGCGCTGGATGAAATTGGCCCGCATTACGCGCGCACATTACGCGAGTGGCGCCACCGCTTCGAAGCCAGCCTGGAGCAGGTGAGAACACTGGGCTACGACGAGCGCTTTATTCGCATGTGGCGTTACTACCTGTGCTACTGCGAGGGTGGTTTTATCGAGCGCTCCATCGGCACCTGCCACCTACTGCTGGCGAAACCCGCGGCGAAACCCCTTCCGCTCACAGGTGCGCTCTAAATGGTATCGTGCAAGTGGCAGACGCTGGTGTTGAATGCCCTGCGCTTTGAGGCTGGCTGGCTACTATGCGTACTCGGTGGTTCATGGGTAGCAGCCTTTGCAGGGGGCAGCCTGTTGGCCTGGCATCTATGGCGCTGCGCGTGGCCCGGAGAGTGGCGCTTTATCGCCGGATTTGCGCTGCTGGGACTAGTGATTGATGGAGGCTTGCAATTACTAGGTGGTTTCGATTTTAACGATCAAACGCTGGTGCTAGGGCTTCTGCCGCTATGGCTATGGATGCTCTGGCCGCTGTTTGCCACCCTGGTCTATCACTCACTGGCCTGGCTGTGGCGCTACCCGCTGCTAGCCGCGCTATGTGGTGCCATTAGTGGCCCACTCTCTTATTATGGCGGCGCACTACTGGCAGAGGTGACCCTGTCGGCTTGGTTACTGCCCGCTCAGGCGCTCGTTTGGGCGTTGCTTTGTGTGGGTATTAGCTATTTTAAGCCTATGAGGCAGAGGGGACGGTGACTGGTGCAGGCACCAGACGTTTTTCCAACTCAGCGGCGGCAAGCGGCCGAGCAAAGTAGAACCCCTGTACGGACGTGCACCCGGCATTAACCAAGAACTGACACTGCTCTTTGGTTTCAACACCTTCGGCAATCACTCCTAGCCCCATGCCTTCCGCCATCGCTAGCACCGCCTTAACAATCGAGGCGTCCGCCTGATCGTGCGGCAGCTCTTTAATGAAGGCCCGATCGAGTTTAATTTTGTCCACCGGCAAGCGCTTCAAATAGCCAAGCGACGAATAGCCCGTACCAAAGTCGTCGATGGCAATCGCAAAGCCTTGATCCCGTAGCGCCTGCAAGCGTGGCCCCATATCCCCCGCACGCTCGTCGAGTAGCACCGACTCCGTCAGCTCTAAGCCAATTTGCGAAGACTTCAGTTGGTAACGCTTTAGGCAGGTCGTCAGTTGGCTCTCCAGGTCACCTTGAAACAGCTGCAGTGCCGAAATATTGACCCAAATTGTTAGCTTGGGCATAGCACTATTACGCCAATGGGCCTGCTGGGCACAGGCTTTTTCGATCACCCAGGCTCCCAGTTGACTCATTAAACCATGCCTCTCGGCCAACGGAATAAAGTCGCCTGGGGAAATCATGCCATCCTTGGGATGGCGCCAACGCAGTAACGCCTCCATGCCCACCAGCTCGCCGCTGGCAGGGTCATGCTGGGTTTGATAATGCAGTTCCAACTGGTCACCGGAAATAAGCGCGGCGCGCAGGTCACTGACCAGCGCCAGTTGAGGATTATCCTGCTTATCCAGCGCCGGGCGAAAGCGCTGACTTAAGTTACGTCCTAGCCGTTTGGCGCTATAAAGCGCCGACTCTAAGCGCTGGAAGAGTACGCCGGAGTCGTTACCATCTTCAGGCACGCGACAGCTGCCAATCGTGAGCCCTAAGCGCAGCGAGTGGTCGTTAATTTCAAAGGGCCGACTCATATGCTCACGCAGGGTGGCTACCCACTGGTCGTGATCGTCAAAAGTGGTGGTACGGATTACCATAAACTCATCGCCGCCCAGGCGCCCTACCACGCTCCCTGCTACATAGCCTGTTAGCCGCTGGGCAAAACGTGCTAACAGCCGATCACCCTGCTCAACCCCCAGGCTATCGTTGACTGATTTCAAACCATCTATATCCACCAGCGCCATATCCAGGCTCTCACCTGCGCGTAAATGGCGCAGCCGAGAGGCAAGCAGATCGTGGAGACGGCGACGGTTAGGCAGCCCAGTGAGAGGGTCCTCATAGCCGATACGGCGTAAATCGCGCTCACGAGCTTTTTGTGCCGAAATATCGGCAAACAAATTAATAAAATGGGTAATGTTGCCGCGTTTGTCGGTCACGGCACGGACTTTTAGCCACTCGGGGTACTCGTCGCCGTGTTTACGGCGGCTCCACATTTCACCTTCCCAGCGGCCGGTGCTTTTTAGCGTACTCCAAAACGTTTGATAAAAGGCTTTGTCATGGCGCGGGGCTGCCAGTGTCTCCAGCTTCAGCCCTTGAATCTCTTGGCTGGCATAGCCGGTAATTTCGGTAAATGCTGGGTTAACCACCATCACGCGATTTTGCGCATCGCTAATCACCATGGCATCGCTGGCAAGTCTTAACGTATCTTGCGACAGTCGCAGACGTAGCTGCTGTTGACGCACTTGTTTCCAGGCGTCCCACAGCCCAAGCGCGACCAGCGATGCTGCCACCAGACGTAGCATCGCATCAGGTATCCAAACACAGGCGGGAAGCGCCGTCAGTGCGACCCAAACTAACGGACGATTGAGTGAAACAGGAAGCCACATGGCGATTCGCTATACCCTATACAAATTAACTCAGATAAAAATTAGCGTTAGGTGCCATGCTGATCATGCCGCCTAATAAGTCACTTGGATACTCTATATTACGGCAATGGAACACTTATTGTGCATAATCGGCTATTAATGAGCCAAGCCGCTCACTTTTAGTGCTATCGGCCAACCCGCTAAAATCTCTAGTGATGGACGATAAATAGCCTGTTACGTGCATTCAGCGGTTTCGGGAAGTAGACTAGCCACACAACCAATTTGATATTCGGAACGATTCAGTGACCAAGCAACATTCCTTTGATCGCGAAGAACTGCTGGCCTGCTCCCGCGGCGAGCTATTCGGCCCCGGAAATGCACAGCTCCCGGCTCCTAACATGCTGATGCTTGATCGCATCAAGCACATTCACGAAGAGGGCGGTGAGCATGGCAAGGGCGAGCTGATCGCCGAGCTGGATATCACGCCTGACTTGTGGTTCTTTGACTGCCACTTCCCTGGGGATCCCGTTATGCCTGGCTGTTTAGGGTTAGACGCCATGTGGCAGCTAGTTGGGTTTTACCTGGGCTGGCTAGGCCACCCTGGTCGCGGACGTGCGCTTGGCTGCGGCGAAGTTAAATTCAGCGGACAGATCCTGCCGGATGCACAAAAAGTGACCTATAGCATTAATATTAAGCGTATTATTACCCGACGTCTTATCTTGGGTATCGCCGACGGCACCGTAACCGTCGACGGACGCGACATTTATCAGGCTAATGATCTGCGCGTTGGCCTATTTACCTCCACTGCGAATTTCTGAACAGGAGGCTCCCATGCGACGAGTGGTAGTCACCGGCCTTGGCATCGTATCTTGCCTTGGCAACGACCAACGACAGGTCCTGGACGCGCTCAAAACTGGGCGTAGCGGTATTCGTTTTAAGGAAGAGTATGCCGAGCGTGGCTTCCGTAGCCATGTGGCAGGCAGCGTCGATATCGATCTTGAAGCACTCATTGACCGCAAACTGCTCCGCTTTATGGGCGACGCGGCGGCCTATGCTTACGTTTCTATGGCCCAAGCTATCGAAGACGCTGGGCTAAGCGAAGCGCAGGTCTCCAACGAGCGTACGGGGCTTATTGCGGGCTCTGGCGGTGCTTCAAGCGCTAATCAGGTTGAAGCAGCCGACATACTGCGCGAAAAAGGTCTGCGCCGCGTTGGTCCTTATCGCGTCACTCGGACAATGGGTAGCACTGTGTCAGCATGCTTGGCAACGCCGTTTAAAATCAAAGGCGTCAATTACTCCATCTCTTCTGCCTGCGCGACCTCCGCACACTGTATTGGCAGCGCGATGGAACAAATTCAGCTTAACAAGCAGGATGTGGTATTTGCCGGTGGCGGAGAAGAGGAGCACTGGACCCTCTCCTGTTTGTTTGATGCCATGGGTGCGCTCTCTACCCACTACAACGATACCCCTGAAAAGGCCTCACGCCCTTACGATAAAGCTCGTGACGGCTTTGTTATCGCCGGCGGCGGTGGCATGCTGGTGTTGGAAGAACTCGAGCACGCTAAAGCCCGCGGCGCCAAGATCTATGGCGAACTGGTGGGTTACGGCGCGACTTCTGACGGCCATGATATGGTCGCCCCTTCGGGAGAAGGTGCTACGCGTTGCATGCGTCAGGCGATGGCAACGGTCGATGGTGATATTGACTACATCAATACCCATGGCACTTCGACACCCGTCGGCGATGTTGCCGAACTGAAGGCGATACGCGAAGTGTTTGGGAATACAACACCTGCCATGAGCTCGACCAAATCGCTCACCGGCCACTCCCTGGGGGCTACCGGTGTACAGGAAGCGATCTACTCACTGCTGATGATGCAACACAACTTTGTTGCCGCCTCAGCGAATATCACCGATTTGGATGAGCAGGCCGACGGCTTTGATATTGTCACCGAACGCCGCGATGACGTGACGATAGAACGTGCCTTGTCTAATAGCTTCGGCTTTGGCGGTACCAATGCGTGTTTAGTCTTCCAGCGTTTCAACGACTAACGCTACGGCTACTCGCATGATAAGCATAAAAACGGCGCCCATTTGAACTGCACCCCAAAAGTTGGACGCTCATCCAACGATTGGGGTGTTTTTCATGACGAAACATAATGAAGCGTTCAAGTTACTAGTAGTGCAACGCTACGCAGAAGGACAGCAGGGTTACAAGAGTCGCACTATATCCATTACTACAATCACGAGCGGATTAAGACCAAATTAAAAGGCCTGAGTCCGGTGCAGTACCGAAATCAGGCCTTGGCTGCTTAGTTTTTCACTGTCCAAGTTTATGGGGTCAGTTCACATTGGGCGCCGTTTTTATGCTCAGGCTTTTATGTACAGGCGTAACGTATACGCAAAAGACGGTTACCGAGAGGTAGGCCGTGGCACGTCTGAAATTTCCTGTAACTGCGCTTCAATCCACGCCTCGACGTCTGCGAGCACTTCATCGGGCATACGCCCGGCTGTTTCAATCGGCTTACCAATGCGCACACGCAGTACGCCTGGCCGCTTAACCCAGTGGCGGCCTGGCCAGCGTTCACCCGCATTATGAGCCACCGGCAATACCGGCACCCCTGCCCGACACGCCACCACGCTGCCACTTTTGTTATAGCGTTTGCGGATGCCTGGATCTACCCGTGTCCCTTCAGGAAAAATCAGTACTGAAAGCCCCGTTCCCAAACGCTCGACGCCTTGAGTAAGCACTTGCTTCATCGCCCGTGCTGGTTTCGAGCGGTCCAGACTAATCGGGCGAAGCAGACGCAACCCCCAGCCAAAGATAGGCAGGCGCAGTAATTCGCGCTTTAACACGGTACATACCGGTGGCTTCATCACCTGTAGAAACACGGTTTCCCACTCACACTGGTGGTTGGCTTGAATCACACACGGGCCACTGGGCAGGTTTTCCCGCCCTTGGATGTCGTAGCGCACCCCGCAGGCAATACGAAACCACACCATCAAAAAGTAGTTATACAAATTAAGCAATCGGTAGCGGCCAGACAGTGGAAGAAACGGCGCAATGGGCAGAAACAGGATGCCGATCATCAGCATGGCCAAAAAGTAGCCAGCATAAAAGACCAAGCTGCGAACCACATTTATCAAGCCGACGCTCCTGTATTGCTGACACGGTTACTTTCACGGGTTAAACACCACGTATCCAACATACGCCCAGCCTCTAACCGCCACGGTTTTTGATGAACGCCAAACACATCCAGCACACGCCGGCAGTTCAAAACGCGCCGTAGCTTTGCATCATGATGATGTTTAAGCGGCTGAACCTCGCCGAGGGTAATCTGCTCACCGCGCCCCTCAAGGTGCGTTAACAGCTGAGTACGCACCATGGAGGTAAAGGTAAAGGCGCTGACCGGCTCGGTGCCAGCAAGATGGTAAGCCCCCCAAGCCTCAGCACCGCTGACCTGCTGCTGTAGCATGCCAATCAGCGCCATGGCAACGGCATCCGCGGAGGTCGGGCAAAAAATCACATCCTCCGCAGCGCGCACTGCCTTCCCGAGTACCAAATCACCAATGATGTCATTTAGCCACGCATGGCTTCCTTCCAGCGCAAACAGCGGGCCTAAGCGCACAATCAAATGACGCCGAAACTCCGCACGGATGCGATCACCGGTCTGCACCAGACGGCGCAAGCTATCATCCCGTGGCGCGGGCACCACATGCTCATCAATGGGGACATCCAAACCATCTTCATAGAGCTGATCGGAGACACACCATATCAACGCTACGTCTTGCGCCTGGCAGGCATCCAGACAAATATCTACCGCATCGGCATGCGCCGTCACATCCGCTGGCGCCATATTCAGTGGATGGGCCAACGGTGGAATAATCACGGCGTCGGGGGCTATCGCCTCAAGACGAGAGGCGGTAATGATTGTACCCTGTTCAATGACTAACTCCGTATCGGCGCGACGGCTTGCTTCCCGAGCCAGTGCCAAGTTTAAGCAGTGGCCGGCATCCAATATCAAAAGTTTCACAACCATCCTCTGCACAATTTACAAACATTAGTGCCAACCACCCAAGATCTAGGCACTGTCGTACAAGATAAGGCTCATGGCTGCCGCTCGGCGACAGGAGCGGTACACTTTACTGGTTCTCGCCCCCCGTAGGAAGCCTCCTCACCGCCGTGACCGACGAATTTGGCCGCTATTACGGTCAGAATAAACCGCGTAAAAAACCAATCTTAAATAGCTGCATAATGGATATTATCAGAGTAAAGCGCCTTAAACACTGGTGACGAGATGGAATCAACCACAGTCTATTGCTTAAAAAACTAATAACTCTCTAATGACATCCTTGACTATATAGGCAGTAAAAAGAGTTCAAATAGTAATCAATCATCAACTCCAAAAAAACTAAAGCCTCATCATAAGATAATCATTTTTTTAGCCATATTTCTAAACAACTTACCAAACACTCATATTACATGAGCTATAACCCTCTACTTTCTAAAAATAATATTTAATAAACCAATCAGACAATACAACGACATTAGAAATTTAACCCTTGTGAGATATGAGAGGTTAACTAAGGTAGAAAATTGTAACGAGCATGGAGCCAAGGTGGCCACTACACGGCTCATGGGGATCTGATGCTCAGCACCTTCTCAATATCAACAACCCTAATATGCCAGGTGTTGCCTGCAATTAGCTAATTACATCACAGGGGTGTCTTATGTTCTCTATTTCTTGGGTCGATGCAGCGAGTGGTGAAGTCCAGCGTGGCTTAAACAGCGCACAGACAGTGGCAGTAGATGAAATAGAAAATAGTGCAATCCGTATCATTCCTATCATTAACACCCCCCTTGATTCGTTATCTCTTACGGAATCAATCGAATTAACCATCATTAATAGCGAGGGTGAGTCACTAACGCTCACGAAAACATCTACACCTTTTATCTTCGATAACCTCCCTAACCTTACCAATGGTGACGTTCAACTACTGATTAGCGCACTCGACAGTGGAGGCAACTTAATTGAAGCTGGCAGTGAGGCGGTCACCTTTGAAGTCACCGAAAGCCTTCCCGTGCCCCCTGTTTTCATCCCCATCCGTATTCAGGCAGAAGATACCGACAATACAGATGGCGACAGCAACTATGCTGTTATGACAGGCGGCGTGACCACGTCCGCCGTCGGTGAACCCAATGCCGTTAATGCTGATGGCAATGCCTATGCCGATTTTGTCGGCCCGAGTGGTGAAACTCTTACCTTCAATATCGATGTCCCGGAGGCGGGTGAATATGAACTGGCGGTAAGCTACGCCTTGAGTCGAAACAACGATGCTGTCGCCAGCGAACGTAACCGCCCTCTGCGTCTAGAAGTGAATGATCAGTTGGTTGATCGCATGTTTGACCTACGCAGTACCAGCCCCGAAGGCAATAATAATGCAAGTGACTTCACTACCTTCGCTGAACGCACCATTATTGTGCAGCTTCAAGAGGGGCAAAACAGCGTCAGCTTTACGTCAAATGGCCTCAGCGGCCCCAATGTGGATTATCTCGAGATCCGCAAACCCGCGCTAGGCAGTCAGGTGATCCAAGGCGAAGAGCTTTTTTTGTCACCAGAACCCGACCTAACCCCAGATGGCATCGATACCAATCGCCCGGTGACTACCGCCAATATCGTAAGCCTCAACGACACCTTTCGAGTAGGTGCCGAAGAGGCTAGCTACCTGGATTGGGCATTTGGCAATGTAGATGCTTATGGGGAATTTGTTTATCAAGCCCCCGTCGCAGGCACCTATTCCATGACCGTGACCTATGCCAGTTCCAGCGGCAGGCCGCTTGATTTGTCGCTGGTCGAAGGCAGCGGCTTAACGAGTATTGGCACCTTTGCATTTGCAGAAACAACGCCCGCCCTTTATATGCCCGATGATCTCGATGATCTGCCCAGCGGCGTAACTACCAGTACGCCCGCTGCCACGCAATGGGAAGGTTGGACGACAGAAACACTCGAATTCACGCTAGCCGCTGGCGAAAACTTACTGCGGCTGGGCGGCCGCGCCAACGGCCCCAATATCGATAAAATTGAGATGGCGTTGGTGGCGGCAGAGCCTTCCGCACCCACAGCCCTGCTGCTAGATAACAACAGCGTGCTGGAAAACCAGGAAGGCGCCGTTATTGGTCAGCTCATTGTGGAAGACCAGGATGACGACACCCATAGTTTTACTGTCAGCGACGAGCGCTTCGAGGTAGATGTCAGCGGCGTATTGCGCTTGAAAAGCGGCACAAGCCTTGATTTTGAAACGACAACCTCGGTCAGCGTCGAGATAACCGCCACTGACCCGGCGGGTGCGAGTGTTAGCGAAACATTCGTCATTGCCGTTGGTGATGTTGAAGATAGCGTTACACCTCCTCCCGAGCCCGCCGATCCCATCCGTTTACAGGCGGAGGCGTTCGATACTGCCACAATCTTCACCATCGAGAACATCGCCGCCGCCGATGGCGGCCAAGCTATTCGCTTACCCGGCAGCAGCGAAGGCACGGCCAGCTATGCACTCGATGGCAAGGTGGCTGCCGGTACCTATACCATCATCGTCGGCTATATCGACGAGAGCGATGGCGAAAGCACTGCTCAACTGAGCATCAGCAACGCCGAAGGCGAAAGCTTCAGCGGCGATTGGACGTTTGACGACGATGCCAACAGCGGCAACGGTGTTCAGCCGCAAAACTTTCGCACTGCCACCTTTACCGACGTGACCGTAGGTGATGACGCTACCCTGTCACTCAGCGCCAGCTCGACGGCGCTGGAGTACGCACGCATCGACTATATCGAGTTTGTACCCACCGGCAGCGTGGAGCCGGAGCCCACTATCCTGCTGGGCATTGCCGATGCCGACCCGGTGGTAGAGAGTAGCGATGAGGGCGTCACCACGCTGAGCTTTGCGTTGAGCGCCTCAAACGCTTTTAGCGGTGACGTGGAGCTTACCCTGGAAATTAATGGCGTTGCCGACACCCGCACGGTCACCTTCACTGACGGAGTCGCCACCCTAGCGGTTGATGTCGCCAACGACGACGAAGATAACGGTAGCGAAACCGTCACGGTCGCCCTTATCGGCGCCACCGATGACAGCTTCGCCATCGACAGTACCGCCGCGACGGCCAGCGGTAGCGTCAGTGAAGATGACGAAGCGGTAGTGCCTGCCGATCCCATCCGCCTCCAGGCGGAAGCGTTCGACACTGCCACGACCTTTACCATCGAGAACATCGCCGCCGCCGATGGCGGCCAGGCCATTCGCCTGCCCGGAAACAGCGAAGGCACCGCCAGCTACGCCCTGGAGGGCAAGGTGGCCGCCGGTACCTATACCGTCATCGTCGGCTATGTCGACGAGAGCGACGGTGAAAGTAGTGCCCAGTTGAGTATCGGTAACGCCACCGGCGAGAGCTTCAGCGGCAATTGGATCTTCGATGACGACGCTGACAGCGGCAACGGTGTTCAGCCGCAAAACTTTCGCACTACCACCTTTGCCGACGTGACCGTGGGCGATGACGCTACCCTATCGCTCAGCGCCAGCTCGACGGCGTTGGAGTACGCGCGCATCGACTATATCGAGTTTGTGCCCACGGGCAGTGTAGACCCGGAGCCGACTATCCTGCTGGGCATCGCCGATGCCGACCCGGTGGTGGAGAGTGGCGATGAAGGCGTCACCACGCTGAGCTTTGCGTTGAGCGCCTCAAACGCTTTTAGCGGTGACGTGGAGCTTGCCCTGGAAATTGATGGCGTTGCCGATACCCGCACGGTCACCTTCACTGACGGTGCCGCCACCCTAGTGGTTGATGTCGCCAACGACGACGAAGATAACGGTAGCGAAACCGTCACCGTCGCCCTTATCGGCGCCACCGGTGACAGCTTCGCCATCGACAGCGCCGCCGCAACAGCCAGCGGTAGCGTAAGCGAGGATGACGAAGGAGAGCCACCCGTAGAATCAATTCGCCTACAGGCGGAAGCGTTCGATACTGCTACGACCTTCACCATCGAGAACATCGCTGCCGCCGATGGCGGCCAAGCTATTCGCCTGCCCGGCAACAGCGAAGGTACCGCCAGCTACGCCCTGGAGGGTAAAGTGGCCGCCGGTACCTATACCGTCATCGTCGGTTACGTCGACGAGAGCGACGGCGAAAGCACTGCCCAACTGAGCATCAGTGACGCCACAGGCGAGAGCTTCAGCGGCAATTGGATCTTCGATGACGACGCCGACAGCGGCAACGGCGTTCAGCCGCAAAACTTCCGCACCGCCACCTTTACCGACGTGACCGTGGGCGATGGCGCTACGCTGTCGCTCAGCGCCAGCTCGACGGCGCTGGAGTACGCGCGCATCGACTATATCGAGTTTGTGCCCACGGGCAGCTTGGAGCCGGAGCCGACTATTCTGCTGGGCATCGCCGATGCCGACCCGATGGTAGAGAGTGGCGATGAGGGCGTCACTACGCTGAGCTTTGCGTTGAGCGCCTCAAACGCTTTTAGCGGTGACGTGGAGCTTGCCCTGGAAATTAATGGCATTGTCGACACCCGCACGGTCACCTTCACTGACGGGGTCGCCACCCTAGCGCTTGATGTCGCCAACGACGACGAAGATAACGGTAGCGAAACCGTCACGGTCGCCCTTATCGGCGCCACCGGTGACAGCTTCGCCATCGACAGCGCCGCCGCAACAGCCAGCGGTAGCGTAAGCGAGGATGATGCCGTTCCAGACACTGTCGCACCCATCGTTATCCAGGCAGAGGATGCTGCCCTGGTCACCGTCAATGATAGTGGCGTGCCCTCCAATGCCGATTTCACTCGGGTGGTAGATCCTAATAACAATGATGCCTTCGGTAATTACCGCGAAGGCGCCGTCGGTGGTGCCTATATGGACTTTGGCACAAACCCCGGCGACGAGGTTATCTTCAACGTTGAAACCGAGGTAGCCGGCACCTACACCGCGGTCATTCGTTACGCCAACGGTAGCGCAGGGCCCCGCCCCCTTGACCTAATGATCAATGGAACGCCTGCTCCCCAAGCGGCTTTCCCGCCGGCAGTCAATGATGGCGTCAACGACCCATGGGATAGCTGGCTAGAGCTTGAAGTGGAGATGGAGCTTCAAGCTGGCCCCAACAGCGTCTCATTTGCCATACCGGCTGTGGCCGATGGCGGGGTCAACAACGGGCCCAATATCGACCAGATCATCTTCAACTACCAACAAGACGATGGAGGCGAGACACCCACAGACCCCTTCCTGTTTGAGATTCAGGGTGAAGCGCTCACCATCGACGATGATGAGCCTACCCCTGATACAGTGGTGCGCGACGCCAGTAACCCCGAAACGAATGAAGCGGCTGGTCCCGATGGACTATGGGATGGCTATACCGGCAGCGGTTATCTCGATATGGGGGGTGAAGCGGGTGACGCGGCTTTCTTTGAGGTGGCAGTTGAGGAAGCGGGCACCTACACCCTGACGGTGCGCTATACCAACGGCGATGGAGGCGGTGCCGACCGGCCCATGAATATCCTGGTCGGCGGCGAAGCACAGGGGGCTCTGGCCTTTCCTACCACGGGCGCAGGTAACGACGGTTGGCTGACCTGGCAAGAGGCTACCATCGAGTTAGAACTGGAGGCAGGCAACAACACCATCCGGCTGGAGAACGTCGGTAATGCCGGCCCCAATATTGATAGCCTGAGCGTCAGCCGAGAGGGTATTCAAGAGCCACCGGTTGTCGAGCCAGGTGAGCGCTTTGCCGTCAAGATCAATTTCGAGCCCGATGGTTTTGCCACCCCCGAAGGCTATATCGCCGATAACGGTCTCGCGTTTGGCGAGCAGTCTGTCGAGATTGATGGCCAAGTCTACCAGTATGGCTGGGTCACCGAGGCCTCCATTGCCGATGGCACCGAGAATGGCACCATCCCAATGGCGATCGATACCCTCTCCAGTGTCGCCGTCAACGACCGTACCGATGAGATTGCCGGGCTTGATCCTCGCCAGGGCACCTACGCTCACTTCGATCAGCCCGCGGAAGGCTATGTACGCGCCGGCTGGGAAATGGAACTGGACGACGGCTATTACGAGGTCACCATTGCTATCGGCGATACCTCAGGCCCATATGACAGCGTCAACCTGATCAACGCAGAGGGAGAGCAGTTCAATACGCCCTTCTCACCGCTACGGCCGGATGATTTCCCCGCGGACAGCAACCCCAGCAACGACACCGAAGGCTTCCGCTCCGAGTTGGTCACCCGGATGGTGCAAGTTACCGATGGGCGCCTGACCCTGGATTCGATTGGCCTGGGTGAGAATACCGAGATCCAGTATATCGAAATCCAGTCGCTTCCCGACCTGACACCGGAGGATGACCGTGAGGCACCGGAAGATTACGCCTTCTTCACCGACCCGCGTGCCATCGCTGGGGTGGGTGAGAACGAGATCCGGGTCGAATTAGACGCCGAGGACGGCACGCCCCCCACCGGTGTCGATCCCGATTCGGATATTTTCGTGGGCATCTCTGTCGTCGATGGCCGCGGCGGCGCCCTGCTGGAAAGCTTAGGTGACGGCTCCGTACAGCTCTTCGAAACTGTCAGCGGCGAAGAGGTAGCTCTCAACGTCAACACTACCGGCGGCTTCGATTCGTTGACGATTTCTCCCAACAGCATGCTCAAAGAGTTCACCAGCTACACCCTGGTCATCGAAGGCTTTCAGGATCGTGGCGCCAATGACGACCCAGACGCACCGACCCGGGAATTTCAGAAATTCACCAACACTTTTGTCACCGGTGAAGCCTCTGAAATTGTGCCAAGAGAAGTAGCATTCAACGATGTCATTGAGCTCAACGGCGCTGCCGACAACGCCTACCAGTTCACCTCGCTGGAGCTATCCCCTGATGGCAGCAAGATGTACATCTCGAATATGCTGGGCGAGATCAAGCGTTACGACGTTAACCCGCAAACCGGTGCGCTCTCCAATGAGCAAGTGTTGGCACTCGACTATTTTGCAGGGGATTCGGCAGGATCGCGGGGCATTATCGGCCTAACCTTCGACCCTACCGATCCCAATGTCCTGTGGGTAAGCGATAACTATCCGATTCCACTTGAAGGGCGTGATAATGGCGTCCCCGATTTCAGTGGACGCATTTCCAAGATTACCCTGGAAGAAGGTGACGCTTTCAACGCCACTGCTGAAGCCTATATCACCGGACTGCCGCGCTCCAACGGCGACCACGTTACCAATAGCCTCGAATTCCGCGCCAACCCCGAATTCGATGCCAACACCAACCCAGACGTACCGAGCCACTTGCTCTACCTGCTGCAAGGATCGAACTCGGCGATGGGGGCACCCGATAGTGCTTGGGGTAACCGTCCTGAGCGCCTGCTCAGTGCCGCTGTCATGGAAATAGATCCGACCCGTGAAGCGCCAGCAGGTGGCTTTGATGTGACCACCGAGCCCTTGCCTGAGGATGGCTTCAACCGCCGTTTCACCGACGATGACGGCGTTGATTTCAAGGCAGACCCGATTGCCATGGGTGATGACCGTTTTCTGGTCTTCGCGGCCAACGGTACCGCAACAGTAGAGGATTCCGATGGTAACTTGATCGAGAGTTATTATGATCCTTTCGCCGATGACGCTGTGGTCAAAATTTTTGCCACCGGCGTACGCAATGCCTACGATCTGGTCTGGCACTCCAATGGCAACCTCTATGTCCCGACCAACGGTTCGGCGGCTGGCGGTAACGTACCGGATGACCCCTCGACGCCGCAAAATGAATACGCAGGTAACGTCGAAAAACAGGACGACTACCTGTTTACGGTTAAGGAAGGGGGCTATTACGGCCATCCCAATCCCCTGCGCGATGAATTTATCCTCAATGGCGGTAACCCAACCGCAGGCAACGATACTAACCAGGTGGGCAACTACCCGGTCGGCCAGCAGCCTGATCCCAATTACGATATTGAGGGCGTCTATTCGCTAGGCGAGAACCGTTCTCCCAACGGCGTCACCGAGTACACCAGCGGCGTGTTTGGCGGCAACCTGCAAGGCAGCGTGCTGTTCACCGAATATTCTGGTGGTGACGATATACGCTCCATTACTTTCGACGCCGCAGGCAACATCACTGGGGACGAAGTGCTCCGCGATGTGAATGGTAACGTTATCACCTACATAGACCCGCTGGATATTATCGAAAACCCGGCCACCGGCCAGCTCTACCTGCTGACGCTGAACCGCAACAACGGTCAGAGCCAGATCATTCGCCTCGACCCCGCTCCTGGAGGTGTCATCGTTGACCCAGAAGAGCCTGATGATGAGCTGGTGTCGCTACTCACTATTCAGGCAGAAGACAATACGCCCAACGATGGTACCAGTGTATCAATTGCTCAAGGTGGTGGTGCTGAGATTCAGATCCGCACGGTGAATAACCCCGAAGCCAACCAGCCAACCGGTGTCCGCCCTGGCGCCTTCGGTTTGGACGGTAACAATGATGATACCGATGGCGTATTAGGCGGCTATGCCGATTTTGGCAGTACGAATAGCGACTTTATCACCTTCAGTTTCGAGCTATCAGGGGCCGATGCGGGTGATTCAGTGCTGCGAGTTCGCTACGGTAACGGCGACACGGTTAATCGCCCGCTGGAAGTATTCGTCAATAACGTTAGCGTAGGTACCTTCGGCTTCAGCCCACCCGCTGGCGTCACTGGCGATGATGCCTGGAACGAGTGGCTAACGCTGGATATCCCAGCGTCGCTGGTATCAGGGCTTAATACGGTACTCTTCCAGGCCGTCAATAATACGGGCCCCAATATCGACCAGTTGGAGATCCTACAGGCCCCCGAAGACACATCGCCCGGCTACACCGACTACGAAGCTGAAAACGCTCAGCTCGATGGGCCGGTGATTATCACCAACAGTGAGGATGACCGCAACGCCTCGGGTGAAGGGTTCGTCGATTTCAATGGCACCAGCGACCAGAGTATTACCTGGACAGTAGAGGTCGATGAGGCTGGCACCTACGACGTTGGCTTCCGCTATGCCCTGGCAGCCTCCAAGGCTGACCGTCCAATGGTAGTCACCGTCAACGGTATCGATATTGGCACGCTCAATTTCCCAGGTCAGAGTAACGAAGCTGAGGATAACTGGTTCTTCCAGTCAACCGAGTTAACCCTGGGCACAGGCAGCAATACTATTACCGTCACAGCCCCGGGGGCCAATGGCCCCAATGTCGACCTGCTGCGCATCGCGGATACCCCATTGGATACCTTCGAGCCCGTTTACGCAGACATTGATGGCAGTGGCCGTATCGAGCTGGAAAGCGGCGATAGTGCTCGGGCTGTCAATGACCGTACCGCCGACTTCTACTTCACGGTGAATGAGGACGGCGCCTACAAACTTGACCTGGCCGCCAATGCGGGCGCACCGGATGGTGGTGCGTTGACGCTGCTGCTCAACGGGCAGCCGGTGGATGAGATGAGTTTCCCAGGCGTTGGCGAGGCCGGCGAGCAGTCCGCCTATATCGAGCTTCAGGCGGGACTCACCTACAACCTGCGGGTTGTTTCCACGGCGGATGGCGTCGATGAAATCGACTACCTCGATATCTCGCCCGCCCCCGGCGACCCCGATGCGGATATCGGTATCCAGAGCAACGATGCGGCCTACTACTCCGATCGCTTGCACTTCAGCTACCTGGAGAACGACAGCGCCTCCAACCCTAACCGTGACTATAAAGAGGATGCCACGGTCACTATCAGCAATACCGGCACCAATGAGCTGGTTTTTATTGACGCCGATCTTGATGGCCCCTTCACTCTCGTCGATCCCGATATCTTCGCTGGCCTGACACTGGCTGCAGGAGAATCGATTGACGTGCAAGTGCTGTTTGACCGCGCGGCCTATACGCCACCCACTAACGATGCAGGCGACGGCGTCTTTGAGGGAACGCTGCGCCTGGTCACCAACGATGCGGACACCCCCGTCGCCGAGGTGCACCTGGCAGGCTTCTGGCAGGCGCGTGACGAAGGCGGCTGGGAGCCCAACGTCAACGAGGTCTGGGAAGTGTTCGGTTTTGGCAACGTCATCCAGGGGCTAACCACCGTAGGTGGTGGCGAGAACTCGGTTCTCAACGACTTCGACCTTTACCGGCCGGTCAATGATGACGAGGTGATGTCACGTTACTGGAAGATAGCCGATGGCTTTGAGTCGGCCACGATTACCCAGTTGGCGGCCTACCACGGCAACGGGGGAGCAACGCTGGGGATTCATAATCCCGGCAATAAAAACCAGGATATTATCCTTTCCGATCATGCAGGCGACAATAACCAGTCGCTACTGCCTATCAAGGCCAATGGACAATTCGCGACGGCAACGTTCACTCGCGACCAAATCCCCGACGGCTGGATCGGTAACGATATCTTTGGTATCGAGGTTGCCAATCTCTCAACCGACCCGTCGCTCAATCCCACTGGAGGCGGCACGGTACCGCCAGGGGCGGAAGACATTGAGCGTGGCTATACCGTGCGGGTATTCCAGGCACTGGATGCCAATGGCAACGTAATCCCTAACACCTACCTGGGCGTGATGGATTACACCGGCATCAACTATGACTACAACGACAACATGTTTGTCATTGAAGGGATCTCACCGGTTTCCGGCGGTGAGATCTCCATCACCAACCTGGATGGGGTACCCTCGGATGATCGCCTGGTGATGAGCCGAATAGAAAACCCGGCCAACGCCAGCCAGGTGTTCCACGACGAATCGACCTTTACCATCACCAACGATGGCTTCGCCGACCTGGAGATCAGCAGCCTGGCAATTTCCGATCCGAGCCTATTTGAGATCGTGGGAGCCACCGAAAACCTGATCATTCCCGCCGGCGGCACACTGGATGTCACCGTTCGCTTTATCGCCGAGGATTTCGATGACGGTACGCTGTATGAGTCCACGCTGACCATTAACTCAAACGACGGTGATGAGGGAACCAAAACGATCCAGCTGGCGGGGATTGCCCAGGGCCAGTCGGAGAATGGCCAGGAGCCGCTGGTACAGGAGATCATCGACGCCTTCGGCTTCTCGACCAATGTGGCCGAGGGGCAGATGAATCAGGGCGGGCTGGTAGAAGCGAACGGGGATGAGATTCTCTCGCCCTACTTCCAGCGTGCCGACGGTCAATCACCGATCAAGATCACCCAGTTGGCGGCGTATCATACCCAAGGCGATGTGGCGCGACTGTTTATCCACGATGTGGATAGCCGGGATCGTGACGAGATACTGGCCCACGACGAGCAGGATGGGCAGACGCTGCTGCCGCGGGCACTCAATAGTGGCGACTTGCTGACCACCACCACTCTCGATCGGGACGCGCCCTTTGGCTTCTTTGCGGACATTACCGGTCGCCAAGGCTACATCTCCTGGTCTGACCCCAATGCCAACCTCTACGAAGACACCATCGATGCTATCGGCAGCCCCGGCACCAACCTGAATTGGGACGAAAACGACGGCCACCTGATTCGCGTCTACGTAGCAAAAGACGCAGCAGGCAACGTCATTCCCAATACCTATATCGTGATTCAGGACTATGCGGGGGTGAACTACGATTACAACGACAATATCTTCCTGGTCGAAAACGTCCAGCCCTATGACCCCACCGGGGTGGAGGATGCCGATGGCAACGGCCGCGTCGATCTCTATGACGACAGTGACGGCGATGGCATTCCGAACTTCCTGGATGACCAGGCACCTGTAGAGCAAACTGCTTACAACACAGGTGAAACGCCGTGGACACTAGGGGCAGATGGATTGACGCTGGAAGCCAAGCTGTTCGATAACGGTGGCCAGGGCGTGGCCTACAACGACACCACCACCGCCCATCAGGGTGCAGCGTTCCGCTCCGACGAAGCGGTGGATATCTCCAACGGCACCGAAGCCTTGGGTTATATCGCCGATGGCGAGTGGGTCGAGTACACGCTCAATGTTGAAACGGCAGGCACCTATGCACTGAGCTTCCTCACCTCGGCAACATCAAATGGAAAATCCATCACCGCCGCTTTTGAGCAGGATGGCAACTTCCAGAGCAGTGCCTCGATCAACCTGCCCAATACCGGCAGCTTCACCAGCTTCCAGACGGTTGGCCCACTGGAGTTCGATCTTGATGCTGGCGAGCAAGTGTTGCGACTGACGTTCAACGGCGGCCAGCTTGACCTGCAGTCGTTCAGCTTCGAGGCGATCGACCTGGGAGAGGAGGAGCAACAGCCCTTCAACACCAACCAAACGCCATGGCTGGTAGAGGATGAAGGCCTCGTGCTGGATGCCGTCAACTACGATAGCGGCGGCCAGGATGTCGCCTACAACGACAGCAGCGAGAATCAGGAGGGTAGCAACTTCCGGGGCGATGGCGTGGACATCGTCGGTGACGGTTCGGCCATCGGCTGGATCGAAAACAATGAGTGGGTCGAGTACACGCTCAATGTGGCTCAGGCAGGCACTTACGAGCTCTCCTTCCTCTCGGCGCTGGGGTCGACCGGTGGTGCCGCACGCTCCATTACTGCGTCCTTCGCCCAAGGGGATAGCCCTTACACCACCGCCTCGCCGGTCAGCGTGAACTACAGCGGCAGTTGGACGACCTTTGTACCCACCGACAGCGTACAGGTAGAACTGGAAGCCGGTGAACAGGTGCTGCGCTTAACCTTTAACGGCGGCTCCCAAGACCTGGCCTCGTTCTCACTCGCCCCGATCACTACTACCGGCAGCCAAATACCCTTCAATGACAGTGGAACCCCCTGGGAGGTGGGCGACAGCTTCACGCTGGATGCCGCACTATTTGATGTCGGCGGTGAAGGCATCTCTTACAGCGATAGCGATCCTCAGCAAGAAGGTAGCAATTTCCGTGAAGGCGGCGTTGATATCGTCGGTAATGGCACAGCGATCGGCTGGGTTGATGTTGGAGAATGGGTTGAGTACACCATCGACGTGGCCCAATCCGGCACTTACAGCCTATCGTTCCTCGCTTCGACTCCCTCAAGCGATGTCACCATCACTGCCGCCGTCGAAAAAAATGGGGCGTTCTATCTGGAAGCCAGCTCACCGCCGCTGCCCAACACTGGCTCCTGGAGCAACCCTGTTGCCAGTGACGGTATGTTGCTCGATTTACAGGCCGGGGAGCAGACCCTGCGGTTAACCTTCAACGGGTCAGCGGGCAGCGACTTGATGGACTTCCAATCATTCACCCTTGAACGTGAGAACGTACAGCAAGCCTTTAACGAGGAGGGCACCCCCTGGTTGATTGACGACGACGGCCTGTTTCTCGACGCTATCAACTACGACCAGGGTGGCGCGGGCATAGCCTACAACGATAGCAGCGAAACCCAACTGGGTAACGCCAGCATTCGCGGCGAAGGTGTGGATATTGTTGGCGACGGTGAGGCCATAGGTTGGATCGCCAATAATGAATGGGTAGAGTACACCGTCGATGTCGTTGAAGCTGGCGAACACACCTTCTCGTTTATTACCGCGACACCTTGGTCTGGCCGCAGCATAACGGTCGCCGCTGAGAAAGATGGCGTGTTCTACGCACAAGCCTCCCCGCTTAGCGTTCCCAATAGCGGCGACTGGGGAAACTATGTCCAAGGGCCGGAGGTGACGCTCAACTTGCAGGAAGGCGAGCAAGTGGTACGGCTAACCTTTAATGGTGGCTCAATGGATCTTCAATCACTCATCATTGAGCAAAGCGAGAACCAGCCCTCAGCACTAAGCCTTAATAGCGGCGAAGATGCCTTGGGAGTGACGGGAGTTCAAGAGCCATCAACGAGTGAGCTGTTGTTCTAACCGCGGTTACCAAGCCTGGTACGCAATATAGCCCGCTTTTTAGCGGGCTATATTGTGATCTCGTTAATCGTTTTAGGCGTTTTACGTCTTTAGAACGGGATCTCATCGTCGAAGTCGTCGAAGTTACCCGGATCCGGAGCGCCGTAGCTGCTGTTCTGCTGGTTGGGCGGTGGAGCTTGGTTGCCCTGGTGCGGTGCTGGCTGAGCGGGCCGTGGTGGCTGTTGTGGGCTCTGCCCGCCAGGGTAGTTATTTCCGCCTTGAGGCGCACCACCCTGAGGGGGATAGCCGCCTTGGTGATTAGCAGCAGGATTATTTTGAGCCGGCGCATTCTGGGGGGCGTTCTGAGGAGCGTTCTGGGAATAGTTATTTTGCGGAGCGCCACCGCCCTGGTAATCACCGCTACGGCCATCAAGCATCTGCATATCGTTGGCAACGATTTCCGTCGAGTAGCGATCTTGCCCATTCTGATCCTGCCACTTACGGGTTTGCAGGCGCCCTTCAATATAGACTTTGGAGCCTTTTTTCAGGTACTGCTGGGCGATCTCAGCGGTTTTATTGAACATCACCACGCGGTGCCATTCGGTGCGCTCTTGGCGTTGACCGCTTTGGCGATCCATCCAGGTATCAGTGGTGGCCAGGTTTAGGTTGGCCACAGCGGTGCCGCTGGGAGTGAAACGCACCTCTGGATCCTGCCCGAGGTTGCCAATCAGAATGACTTTGTTAATGCCGCGAGCCATAAGGCGCTCCTTTAATAGCTGTCATGTAGAGTTTATTGCCAACCGCCGCCACACTTCATCGGCACGGCTGGATTAAGATTTGGGGGGTGCCATGAGCTTGTTCAACGCCGCCTGATCGAGCTGCTGGCGATTCACCTTTAAATAGACCAAACGCTCTTCTGGCACCACCATTACGTCTTCGACGCCGACCACATCGGCTAAGTGTTCCATCAACAGGTCGAGCGCATCTGCCTGAGTCTCGTGTAGCGCCACCACTTCGCTGGAGAGCGGGGGCGGCGCGGGCATCCGCCACATGGCGATCCACCAGCATAGCGCAAGCCCAGCACAGCCAATAAAAACCGCGTTGAGGCCACCGTAATGCGCCAGTAAACCGCCTAGCGTACCGCCTAAAAAAGCGCCTAAAAATTGGCTGGTGGAGTAGACCCCCATCGCGGTACCTTTGGCGCCCGCCGGGGCCAACTTACTGAGCATGGAAGGTAGCGTCGCTTCCAGCAAGTTAAAGCCAGTGAAGAACACAAACAGCCATACAAACAACCAGTAGCTTGGCGAGAGTGGCAACCCCAGCCCGGCCAAACTAATCACAATAGCGCCGATCGCAACCAAGCACATCAAACGCATGCGCTGCTGCTTCTCGGCCACAATTATCAGCGGCACCATGGCCACAAACGATAGCGCCATAATGCCAAGATATGCCAGCCCGTGATACTCAATCGCTACACCGGCGTCTAGCAGGCGAAAAGGTACCGCGACAAATATCGCCATCAGCACTAAATGCAGGGCAAAAATCGACATATCCAGCCGCCATAAATCGGGGCGGGTGATGACACTTTTAAACTGCTGGCGATCCATGCCCACATCGCGGTGACGTCGCCGCCGCGGCGCGGCAGGCACCCAGCGCCATAGCACCAGCAGCCCCACCAGCGTTAGTAGCGAGGTAAACCAGAAGACCCCAGCCAGCCCAGCCCAGGCGGCAAGCCATGGCCCCAGCACCATCGCAATCGCAAACGAAACGCCAATAGAGAGCCCAATGGTGGCCATAGCGGCGGTGCGCACTTCTTCACGGGTTTGATCCGCCAGCAGCGCCATAATCGCCGCGGCAACGGCACCGCCACCCTGCAGCGCTCGCCCGGCAATCACACCAATAATGGTATCGGATAGAGCGGCGACCACGCTGCCGAGTGCAAATATCAATAGCCCCATGGCAATCACCCGCTTACGACCAATGCGGTCAGAGAGTAAGCCAAACGGGATTTGCAGCGTTGCCTGGGTTAAACCATAAATCCCCAGCGCCACGCCCACGAGTAGCGGGGTCGAACCCTCAAGGGTGTCGGCATACAGCGCCAACACCGGCAGCACCATAAACAGACCCAGCATGCGCGATGCATAAAGCCCGGCCAAACCACTGATCGCACGTCGTTCAGAGGCCAGCAATAGTGCGGAAACCTTGCGCATAATGCCCTTTTATATGGTGGTTAAGCATGTGGTGAGTCAGTGTGGATTGTGACAATCCTCTATTCTAGCGGTTTGGGCTGGCGCTGGAAACGTCGCGAGTTGCCGCAGGTTATCTTGGGTTATGAAAGCGGTTTTGCCGGGAGGGTGCCGACAAACGTATAATCACGCTTTTGCCGCGCGATTCGAGGTGTTGATGGACAGCATTCTGGTCAGGGGTGCCCGCACCCACAACCTCAAGCAGATCGATGTGGAGCTGCCCCGTAACAAGCTGATTGTGATTACCGGCCTCTCCGGCTCGGGTAAATCGTCGTTAGCATTCGACACCCTTTACGCCGAGGGGCAGCGCCGCTACGTGGAATCGCTCTCCACTTATGCGCGCCAGTTCCTGTCGATGATGGAAAAGCCCGATGTGGATCACATCGAAGGGCTGTCACCTGCGATCTCCATTGAGCAGAAGTCCACTTCCCACAACCCGCGCTCGACCGTGGGCACCATCACCGAAATTTACGACTACCTGCGTCTGCTGTTTGCCCGTGCCGGGACGCCCCGCTGCCCAGAACATGGCGAAGACTTGGAAGCCCAGACCATCTCGCAGATGGTCGACCAAGTCATGAACCTCGCCGAAGGCACCAAGCTGATGCTGCTGGCGCCGGTAGTCAAAGGCCGCAAAGGCGAACATTTACAGTTATTAGCCGAGCTGCGCGCCCAGGGCTTCGTACGCGCCCTGGTCGATGGCCAAGTGCTGGAACTGGACGACATCGCACCACTGGATAAGCGCAAAAAGCACGATATCAGCGTCGTCGTTGACCGCTTCAAAGTGCGCGACGACCTTGCCCAACGTTTGGCGGAGTCCTTTGAAACCGCGCTGAACCTCGCCGACGGCACCGCCATGATTCACTTTATGGACGGTGAACGCGACGATATTGCCTTTTCATCGCGCTTTGCCTGCCCGGTGTGCGGCTACTCGCTGGCGGAACTTGAGCCACGCATGTTCTCGTTCAACAATCCTGCGGGCGCCTGCCCTACCTGCGACGGGCTAGGCGTACAGCAGTACTTCGACCCGGACAAGCTCATCAGCCACCCGGAGCTATCGCTTGCCGAAGGCGTGATCAAAGGCTGGGATCGGCGCAATATTTACTACTTCACCCAGCTCCAGGCACTGGCCAAGCACTACGGCTTTGAGCTGGAAACGCCCTGGCAAGAGCTCGCCCGCCACGAGCGGGAGGTTATCTTAAACGGCAGCGGCGACGAACAGATACCGTTTGTGTACGTGGGTGATCGCGGCCGTAAAGTGACCCGCGAACACGCTTTCGAGGGCGTACTGCCCAATATGCAGCGCCGCTATCGGGAAACCGAATCCAATATGGTGCGCGATGACCTGGTCAAATACATCGCCGTACAGCCCTGCGCCACCTGTAATGGCTCGCGCCTGCGTAAAGAGTCACGCCATGTTTACGTGGATGATCACAATATCGCCGAGATTGTGCGCTTTCCGATTGGTGAGGCGTGGCGCTACTTTGCCGACCTAAGCCTGCCAGGACGCAAAGGTGAGATCGCCGATAAAATCGTCCATGAGATTCACGCCCGGCTAGAGTTTCTGGTCAACGTGGGGCTGGACTATCTCAACCTGGAGCGCAGTGCCGATACCCTTTCCGGCGGTGAAGCCCAGCGTATCCGTTTAGCCAGCCAAATCGGCGCAGGCCTGGTCGGGGTCATGTATATTCTCGATGAGCCGTCGATTGGCTTGCATCAGCGCGACAACGACCGACTGCTGAAAACCCTTGAGCGACTGCGTGACTTAGGCAATACCGTGATTGTGGTAGAGCACGATGAAGACGCTATTCGCGCCGCCGACCACGTGCTGGATATCGGCCCAGGTGCGGGTGTGCACGGCGGTGAAATCGTTGCCCAGGGCACCCCGCAAGACGTGATGGACAACCCCAACTCGCTGACCGGCCAATACTTATCTGGCTCCCGGGAAATTGCCGTGCCGCCCTACCGCATACCCGGCAATCCAGAAAAGCAGCTGATTGTGCGCGGCGCTACCGGCAATAACCTGCAGAACGTCACCCTTAGCCTGCCGCTGGGGCTGTTTATCGCCATCACCGGCGTTTCCGGCTCAGGTAAATCGACGTTGATCAACGGCACCTTGATGCCGATTGCGGCGCGCGAATTAAATCGCGCGACAACATTGACCGCCGCGCCCTATGAGAAGATCGAGGGGCTCGACCAGCTTGATAAAGTCATCGATATCGACCAGAGCCCGATTGGTCGCACGCCACGCTCCAACCCGGCCACCTATACGGGTATTTTTACGCCGATTCGCGAGCTGTTTGCGGGCACCCAAGAAGCGCGTTCCCGGGGCTATAAGCCCGGTCGTTTTAGTTTTAACGTCAAGGGTGGGCGCTGCGAGGCGTGCCAGGGCGAAGGCATGATCAAGGTAGAGATGCACTTTCTGCCGGATATCTACGTGCCCTGCGATGTCTGTAAGGGCAAACGCTACAACCGCGAAACCCTGGACATTCATTACAAGGGTAAAACCATCCACGAAGTGCTGGCCATGACGGTGGAAGACGCCCTGGAGTTCTTTAGCCCAGTGCCCGCCATTGCACGTCGCCTGCAAACCTTGCTAGATGTAGGCCTTTCCTACATTCGCTTAGGGCAGAGCGCCACCACCCTTTCCGGTGGCGAAGCGCAGCGGGTTAAACTCGCCCGTGAATTGGCCAAGCGTGATACCGGCAAAACGCTGTATATCTTGGATGAGCCCACCACCGGCCTGCACTTTGAGGATATTCGCCAACTGCTGACGGTACTTCACCGTCTGCGCGATCACGGCAATACCATCGTGGTGATTGAGCACAACCTGGATGTGATCAAAACCGCCGACTGGATTGTCGATCTTGGCCCCGAAGGGGGTTCAGGTGGCGGACAGATCATCGCCGAGGGCACGCCGGAACAGCTCGCCAAACAGGACGTTTCGCATACCGGCCGCTTCTTAGCGCCGCTGCTCGCGCGAGGCAAGCGTGCAACGAAGCGTTGACGCTGGTTTTCGAGGGGTGAGCGCTGCTCACCCCAGGCTAAATAGGTACGCTAGTTAGCCTATTTGGGCGACGCAGTAGATGGCCACATCGTTTATAGTGGCGGGCAGATAATCGTTAGCAGTATTATCCAATCCTGTGCTGGAGGGATACGTCGTGGGTCAGGAAAACAGCTGTATTATTAAGCACTTCAATCACTACTGCTCATTAAGCGATGATGAGAAGGGATTGCTCATGGCGCTAGAGGAGAGCCCAACCAATATTAAGTCGGGCACGCTACTCTGGGAGATGGGCGATGCGGCCAATGAGTTTTGCACGCTAAAAAGTGGTTGGGCCTACTCCTACCGTCACTTAGAGAATGGTGACCGACAGATTCTCGAAGTGTTTTTGCCGGGCGATATCATCGGGTTGCGCGAGTTTGCCTTCTCGCAGCGGCTTGAAAATGTGCGCATGATTGATGATGGCGTGATTTGTCATTTCCCGCATAAACGTATGCTGGAAATATTTCGCCAGTCGCTGCCTCTCACCTCGGTGATGTTTGCCATTGGCAGCCGTCAGCAGGCGCTGCTCACTGAGCGCCTCGTCACTCTGGCCAGACGCAGTGCACGTAAGAAAATGGCGCATTTTCTGTATGAAATGTATTTAAGGCTGCGCCAAACCAACCCGGATATTAGCAACCAGTTCCGCCTGCCGCTCTCACAGGAGCAGTTAGCCGATGTGCTCGGGCTAAGCCCGGTACACGTTAGCCGCACCTTTACGGCGCTTAGTGAAGACGGCCTAGTATTTCGCGACCGCCACCATGTCACCATTCCAGACTTATCCGCGCTATGCACCGAAGGTGAATTTGACGATTGCTACCTCACCGACAATGTCCGGCCACTGTTAGGCGATTCCGCCTGAGAAAACTAACCACACTTTGACCAGCCGCAGCCAGCATAGCAGGTCGGGCAGCCATCCATCATGATCAGCTCACCGCGGCACTCGGGGCAGTTACCCACTATGGCTGGGCCACTGCCTTCAGGCTTTTTTCCCTTCGTCGCCTTATCACCGCCAATCGACTCCACCGCGCCTGTTTCAATGGGTGCATCATTAGCTTCGTCTTCAGCACCGGGCTGCCAAGCGTGGCCGTGAGCCATACGATGAGCATAACGCTCTACCAGCTTTTCAACCGGCACCTGGTTGCCATCCCGATCTAGAAAACCGCGGCGATAAAGAATCTGCTGAATCGACCAGGCAATCGCCGCCACTTCCGAATCGTGGAACATTGGCTTATTCCAACGGTTCATACCACAGCGTACCAAACCTTTGTCCCAGGCCACTTTGCGTAGATCCGCCACCGCTTGGGTGACGTAACCACCGCGGGCCGCCAGCGAAAGGCTGCGCATGGTCGCGGTGATCCACTGGTGCTCGCTGGAGAGCTGCCCTGACGGAAAAAAGAACTCCACCGGGCGCTCAATCACCACGCGCTTACTGCCAATCACGCCTTCCACTGGCATAAACGACACCAGCAAATAGACTTTTTTACGCCCTTCCGCGCCTACGTATGAAATCTTTTCAGACACGGCTTCCAAAGTGCCTTCCGGACGGGAAGGTATACGTACCGTTAGCGGATCTTCATCTTGTAGCTCAGGAACGGGAACGGCCTGCTCCTGCTGCTTGATACGGTAACCAACAATTTTTGAGGTAATTTCTACAGCCATGGTGTTCTCCACTTAGCAAAGGTGTGCGTTTTTAAACAGATGGCGCTTAACGCGGCATCACCATTTGCCGTAGGTGCCTTCTTTTAAGCCATCAAAGAGGTTGGCAGCGTTATGCTCTTCACCGTCGTAAATCACCTTCTCATCCCCGGCTAGTTCGAGGGTTTCACCGTTTTCCAGTTCAAATACGTAGGTCGTGTTTTTAAGATCATCTTCCCGCACGAGCACGCCCTGGAAAGCTTCGGGATTAAAGCGGAAAGTAGTGCAGCCTTTTAAGCGGCTTTCATAAGCCTGCAAATAGAGGTTCTGGAACTGTTCAAAGGGGAACTCGGTAGGCACATTGACCGTTTTCGAGATCGCTGAATCCACCCAGTGCTGGGCGGCGGCCTGAACGGCAACGTGCTGTTCGGGAGATATCGCATCGGCGGTGACGAAGTAGTCAGGCAGGTCGCTGTCCACCGCATCAGATGCAATAAAGTGACGGTAGGCGGCCAGTTCAAAGGAGACGACTTCGACCTGCTCTTTGGTCTTCTTGCCCGACTGAATAATATTGCGGAAATAGCGGTGCGAGAAGGAGGGTTCGATACCGTTGGAGGCATTGTTACCCATCGACAGGCTGATCGTGCCGGTCGGCGCGATCGAGCTGTGGTGGGTGAAGCGCGCACCGTGCTCGGCTAGCTGTGACACAAGCTCCGGCTCCAGCTCGGCCACTTGGGCCATGTACTGACTATAACGGGCGTGTAGGATACGCCCCGGCACTTGATCGCCCACTTCGTAGCCATCTTTGGCCAACTGAGGCCGCTCGCGCAACATTTTGGGAGTAATGGTGTGCTCCTGCTCAAGCACCGGCGCCATGCCTTTCTCTTGGGAGAGCTCCAGCGCCTGCTTCCAACCCTCTATCGCTAAGTGCCGGCTCACCTCATCAGTGAACACCAACGACTGCTTAGAACCGTAAGGGATTTTGAGCATGGTGAGCGTTGAGCCTAAGCCCAAAAAGCCCATACCGTGACGGCGCTTGGCTTCTATTTCACGCTGCTGCTGGGGCAGCGGCAAACCGGCAATCTCGACCACGTTATCGAGCATACGCGTGAAGATCGCGACCACTTTGCGGTAGCGTTCCCAATCAAAGCGCGGCTCGGCGCCGAAGGGGTCGATCACGAACTTGGTTAGGTTGACAGAACCTAGCAGGCAGGCGCCTTCTGGCGGCAAGGGTTGTTCGCCACAGGGATTCGTCGCACGGATATCTTCGCAGAACCAGTTATTGTTCATGCGGTTAACCTGGTCGATCAGGATAAAGCCAGGCTCGGCGTAGTCATAGGTGGAGGACATAATGGTGTCCCACAACTCCCGCGCTTTAATCACTTCGACAATGCGGCAGGCGACGCGGCCTTCGGCATCGACCGTGTAGCCCTCTTCAACTACCGGCCAGTCACGGTAGATCAAGTCTTCCGCTTTGACATCCTCTTTCTCACCGGGGTGCAGCGGAAAAGCCAGCGGCCAGTCAGCATTGTTCTTGACCGCTTCCATAAATTCGTCGGTGATCAGCAAGCTGAGGTTAAACTGTCGTAGGCGCCCCGCTTCGCGCTTGGCCTGAATAAACTCGCGCACATCTGGGTGGCCCACATCGAAAGTACCCATCTGAGCACCACGCCGACCACCAGCAGAGGCGACGGTGAAGCACATCTTGTCGTAGATATCCATAAACGCCAGTGGGCCGTTGGTGCCCGCGCCAGCGCCGAATACGAACGCGCCCTTATGACGCAGCGTCGAGAAGTCGTAGCCGATACCCGCCCCGGATTTCAGCGTCATACCCGCATCAACCACTGAGTCGAGGATATCGCGCATGGAGTCACGAATGGTGCGGGAGACAGTGCAGTTAATCAGGCTCACCGCAGGCTTGTAGGCCTCAGCCCCCGCGTTGGAGAGAATACGACCGGCAGGAATCGCGCCGTTTTCCAACGCCCAGCGAAATTTGGGCAACCACTCTTCCGCTTTATCTCCCTCCACCGCTGCCAGGGCACGAGCAACCCGTTCAAACGTAGCACCAACGTCCTGATCAACGGGTTGGCTATGACGATCCTTAAGACGGTATTTGGCGTCCCATATTTCCCGCGAGGGGGCCTGCATAGGGACATCGTTAGAGGTCTTCATAGCCTTGGCAGCGGTGCTCATGTCGCAAAACTCCTTCACAGCGAGGGTGAATTATAGCGCTCAAATAGGGCGATTATACGTAGCATCGAAGTGAAGTATAGACGTGACCTCCCACCATATGAGGCACTTTTTTTAATTTTTTCTACCATATATAGGAAAATCAGCGCGTTACTATTTTGCCAATCCCAAACACGATATAGACTGGGGTTTTGGGTTAAATGGCTTTGATCATGTCCGCAACTCACTTCCTGCGCTCTCCATCCCAGTATCTTTGCACGCTCACGTTTACCGTTGTGGCGATAGCGACCATGTGGATGGTCGCTACGCCCGTCGCTAACGCGACCACCTTCAATACTGACGATGTGGCCACCCACGACCATTGGCAGTCAATGACGCTCTCACTGGGGGGCGAACGCCACTATCGGGCGGTAGAAACCCACAGCTACTCGGATGCGACGCTGAGCTTGAATGCCACCTCGGGCGTTTGCGATTTACCCTGGCTGGAGATGCGCGTCACCCTTGAGCAGCAGCAGGGAGAGAGCCGTACAGTAAACCTGGTGCCCACTCGGCTGCGCATCGATGAGCGGCCCGTTATCGACACCATGGCGGAATTTATCACTGAGCGCGGCGATGACGGGTTTTATGCTCACTTTTATTTAAGTGACTTGGCATCACTGATGGCCGACATGCGCCAGGGGGAGCAGCTATTTCTCGGCTTCGACCAGGACGAGCGCGAGCCGTGGTATATGACCTTTAGCCTAAAAGGCGCCGATGCGGCGATCAACCGGATGCTCACCCAGTGTGAAGGTAGTGGCACCTAAAGGTTTGCTTAAATCAGCACCACAGGCTCAAGCGCCATTTCAACGCGGTTGCGTCCGCCATGCTTAGCGCGGTACATGGCGTCATCAGCCCGGGAGATAAGGGTTTTACAGCTGTCACCCGGCTGCCAAACGGCGACACCGATACTCACTGTAACCGTTTGCTCAACGCCCTCTATACGCAGCTCTTCTACCAGCGAGCGCAGCCGCTCAGCCAGGCCAGTGGTGGCATCAACATCGGAATGAGTCGCCAGCACAATAAACTCTTCGCCTCCCCAACGGCCCAGGTGGTCGCAGCCACGCAGCGAGCTTTCCACTAAGCGCGCCAGGGCCACCAGCACATCGTCACCCACGCTATGGCCGTGAGCATCGTTGATCTGCTTAAAGTTATCCACATCGAACAGTAGCAAGGCAAAAGCGGCCGCATAGCGCCTGGCAGCCACCAGCTCTGCATTGATCGCTTCTTCGATGCGGTAACGGTTCCACACCTTGGTTAGAGGATCGAAATGGGCTAATTGCTCAAGACGTTGGTTGGCTTCGGCAAGGGCTTTGCGTTCGTGCTCCAGGTGCATATTCAGTGAGCTAATTTCATAGGCAGAAATCGCCAGCGTCAGGTCTTCCCCCAAGTCTACCGCCGCTAAGCGCTCTACCCGCAGCCACGCTTCACTTCTGCCGACTACCTCTTCAGACCAAGCAACCGATGGAGCCAATATCACGGCCGGTTTAGGGTTGGTTGTAGGCTGCATCGCCCAATACAGCGTTTCCACCTGCTCGGGGCGAAAAAAAATCAGCCAGGCGCGCTGGGTCGAACTCATTGGCAGCGGCACTGCTAGAGCCCCACACTGCTCGGGCATGGCTAGCGAAGCGGTTAACGTCTCTTTGCCGATTTCGCGCGTGCACCAAGGGCCGCTATGTACATGAGTTCTTTCCAGGCGCAGCACAAACTGGCTTATCGCTTCTGGAGTCGGCGTCACACCCGCTTGATAAGCGCCACCATTCACCCACAGCACCACGCCATGGGCGCGAAACAGCTTCATCCAGATAGCCGCCTGCTCATGAAGTAATTGTTGGGGACTTTGCGGCTCGCTGCGCGCTCGCGCACTGAGCACCAGACTATCCTGAACCCGTTGTAGGTAGCGGGCTTCTTGACGCGCCCGTAGCAGCAGCATGCGTTGGGTGGCCATTTGTACGAGGGTGCGAACAGCATCACGCACGGGGGGCTCAACCGAATGCGGCACAGGTGAGTGGCAAAACACTAGCCCCCATAAGCCGGTATCCCCCTGAATGGCTAAACTGAATGAGCCCCGCACGCCCAGACGGTTTAAATAGCGCTGCCGTTCTGGCGCAGGTGCGCGTAAAAAACTACCGTTAAGGCTCGCTCCCGGGACGGCGGGGATCAGCGTTTCAGTAGGAGCATTAACGTCTTCAATTAACCGTACAGGGGAGTGTTGGTAACTTTTGCGCAAGGCGACAGGGAAGTCGCTGGCAGGAAAGCGTTGACCCAACAGCGAGGGCAGCCGTTTTCCCAATGCTTCTGCGACCATCAAACCATGCCAATCGCTATCGAAATGGCACACGGTGACACGATCATGACCGGTGAGCTGTTGAACAGCGTTAACCAGGCAGTCGAGGAGTTCTTGCTGATGCGTCGCTTCAACCAAATGCCTCAGCCGCTCAGTCACCGTACCCAGCAGACGACGCTTACTACGGGGGTTGAGTGGCTCAATCTCGACAATGACCTGCTCACCCGCTCGATAAGCGTGGATTTGAAAACGTGCGTGTCGGTGCTTGGAACGCATAAACACTAAAGGGCCAGGGAGCCGCTGCTGCCCCTGCAATTCACGACGCACCCGCTGACTTAGCCGTTTCCCCAACACGCAGGCTAGCGTAAGCTGCCCATGTTCAGGGCGCTCAAAACCAATTAAGCGGGTTAAGTTAGTACTAGTAGTTTGGATGCAGCGACAATCGGCATCGACTACCAGCAGGGCTCCAAACGACTGCAATCGCGGGTGGTACATGGACACAAACGTGGCCTCGCAATCTATTCACCCTCGACCTGCTGCCTTAGCAACAACTCTACGCGACGGTTGGCAGCTCGGCCCTCCGCCGTTGCGTTCGGTTCCATGGGTTGGGTGTCGGCATAACCGACGGCCCGCATACGAGAGATATTGAATCCTTGGCGCTCTAAATGCCTCACCACAGCGATAGCCCGCGCTGATGAAAGCTCCCAATTAGAGGGGAAGCGGGCCGTTGAAATAGGCACGCTGTCGGTGTGGCCTTCTACCGAAATCTGACCGTCAAAACGGGTCAGCACATCGATAAGGCTTTCTACCACCTCTTGCCCACGGGAAGTCAGTACAGCTTGACCGCTGGGAAATAAAAGGCTGGTATCAATACGTAACGTGACCCCTTCACTCCCTTGCGAAACACTGACACCGGGGATGTCGAGCCCATCAAACTGCGGCTGAACCCCTGAATGGCGGGGCTGAATACCAGTGGCTAGAGACGCCAGCGGCAATGATGATACAGCGCTAGCCGAGCGCATGAAAGCAGTATCAGCCGCCTCACCGCCTCCCGGCGGTGTCAGTGAAAGCAGCAGCACAAAGAGCGTGATTAGCAGCGTCAGCACATCCAAATAGCTGGTTAGCCAACCCTCGTCACCATCGCCTGGCGACGGCGTCATTTCCAGTGCGTGGCGCGTATCACGGTCAAGCATCTGGCCTACCCCTTCGCCGCCGCACTAACCGACGAATCAGGCCTTGGTTTGACGCTGTTATCACGGATCTCATCGTGATAGTTAGCTACAAACGAGTTGAGGGTCTCTTCAATAAACGACGGCAGGCGGCGCTTGGTAATCAGCGAAATACCTTCCAGCACCATGTTCATGGTAATCAGCCGCTCTTCGGTGCGGCGCTCGAGTTTCACCGCAATCGGCTTAAACACCAAGTTGGCGAGTAAAATGCCGTAGAAGGTGGTGAGCAGGGCCACCGCCATGCGCGGGCCGATCACCTGCAGGTCGCCTGCGTCCATGACTTCCAGCATATTGACCAGCCCCACCAGGGTGCCGATCATGCCAAATGCGGGTGCGTAGGTGGCCATGGTACGGAATATTTGTGCCTCGGCATGCTCACGCGCTTTAAGACGGGCAATGCGCCAACGCAGCATGTCAAAAATTTCATCCTCTTTGGTGTTGGCAATGACCAGTTGGATCCCGGTACGCAAAAACGGGTTTCGGGTATGCTCCAACTCGCGCTCGACCGCACGTACATCGCCCTTAAACCAGAGTCGCGACATATCCACCAATTCGCGGATATCGTCACGCATATAGGTATTTTCGCGCCGGAATACCAAGCCCACCAACCGTACGACGCGGAGCACCTCTTTCAGCGGATAGCTGATAAAGGTTGCCGCTAGGGTACCGGTCACCACAATGGCCAAACCCGGCAAATTGATAAAACTTTCAGGGGACTCTGCGGTGAAAAACAGCACGCTCACCAACAGTAGTATGCTGGCAAATATGCCTATCAGCGTCGAAGGGTTCATCCACGGCTCCTTGCCGGTCACAAGTGAGTAAAAAGAGGTGTTATGCCGAGTCGTGTAAACGCGCGCGTAAGCGGCTGACGGCTTGGCTGTGCAGTTGTGAAACGCGTGACTCCGTGACGCCCAACACAGCCCCTACTTCCTTAAGGTTGAGTTCTTCTTGGTAGTACAGCGCCATTAGCAGCTTTTCACGCTCTGGCAGCGCTTCAATTGCCTCAATCAACGTTTGTCGTTGCTGGCCGTCTAGCAACTGCTCGAACGGTGAATTAGCCAATTCATTATTGCTAGGCTCGCCACCGTCGGCCACCAGCTCTTCAAACGGCAACAGTTGACCACTGTTGGTGTCGTTGAGGAGCTGCTGATACTCACTCAACGGCATTTCAAGGTGTTGGGCGATTTCGTTCTCTTCTGGTGCCCGTCCGAGCTGTTGCTCTAATTGACGAACGGCACTGTCAACCGCTCGCGCTGAGCGGCGCACGCTGCGGGGCAACCAGTCGCGGGTACGTAATTCATCCATCATTGCACCGCGAATACGCTGACTGGCAAACGTCGCGAACGTTGCCCCCTGGGTGGCATCGAAGCGCCCCAGCGCTTCCAGCAGCCCTACCATCCCGGCTTGAATAAGGTCGTCGAGCTCAATACTGGCTGGCAAACGGACCTGAAGCGTCAAGGCCTGACGTCGTACCAGTGGCATGTATTGCGTCAACAGCTCACTCTGTTTGATCCTGCCTTGTGCTGTGTACATCCTCTCGCCTCGCGTCTATCCAGCCTTCACTGATAGTTCACAATCATTTGCAGCCCCTGGACACGAACAGGCCGCTGCCCCGGACGTAAAGCGAAGCGAAAATGCAACGGCGCATCCGCGGCAAACCCCGCCAGGGCAGTGGTAGTCCCCCGCATGCCAGCTAACGCAACGCACTGCTCAGGATGGCACAGCCAAGCGTTTAATAACGCACCAGGGGGATATTGAAACTGCCAATGAATACGCCCGAGCTGTGCTGACTCCACATTGTTAGCAGCAGCAGGTGGGGTAGCGTTTTGGCTAGCGCTTGACCGATCACTCATCGCTACCATCAGACCTGGTATCTGGCTGCTCCAGCTACCGGGTGTCGCCTGGGCGTTTCCCGTTACCCCTGCTAGTAGACACCCTGTCAGCAGTACTGGGCTCAGTAGCAGTCTCCCTCTTAATAGCCAGCTTAGCATGCTTGGTCTCCTCGGCAGAGTGCGCTCATCGTGCAAGTACCAACAGCTCCATATTTAAGTAGTAATCAGCTGCCTCACGCAAGTTATTGAGCAACCCTTGACGCGGCAAGTGCGGCTCGTGGAGCGCCAGCAAACGGCGCGGCCCGCCACGCTCATGTAGTTGACGCAAGGTACGGAACATGGAAGCAAAGGTATCGGCATCGCTACTGATCCACAGTGCCCAACGGCTGTATTGATCGCAAAGTTGGGCTAGGTCGGCCGTTTCGGCCATGACGATATGAATATCCCAATCCTCAGGATCACCGGCCCAGCTTCGACCTAACGTCGACCACTGCCCTAATCGTGCTTTAACCTTGTTCACCTGGGCTGCACCACTACCCGGTAGTCCGACCACAATAAGCGGAATTTTGGGCCGGTGCGCTACCACCGTTGCTGGCTCTTCCACCGCTGCAGCTGTCGGCTTTAACAGAGAGCTAGGCTGTTCAGATTCCGGCACGTGTTCTGCCGCCGCAACATCAACTGTACCCTCAGCTTGCTGCTGTTGGCGCTGCAGGTTTGCCCACTTGCGTAGACCCGATGCTTGATCCTGTTCGCTCACGCCACGCCCTCTCGACTAACACTGCCCATTTGACGAATCGCATCTCGTGCCATAAAGGCGTAGACCAGTGCATCAAGCATGCCGGTATCGCGGCGGCGACGGCTGTTGCCTAATAGGTTGAGCAGATCGCCACGCAGCGTCTGCGCCTCCTCATCATCAGCAACATCGAGATGCCCGGCGACCGATGCCACACCGCTGGCCATCAATAGGCGAACTTCAGCATTTAGATCCCCGCTATCGGCCTCTTTTAACTGCTGCCACGCGCGACGCGTCAAGGCGGCCAAGCCTTCGCTTTGCAGCTGGGTTAACAGCAGTGAGAGCACCTCTGCTCCTAGCCGAGCGGGGGTAAGCCAGTAGCGGCGCGCCACTACTTTGGCGCTTTCCGGATCGCGAACTTCACCGAACCAGGCGAGTAGCGCCGTGCCGCTGGCGTCCTCGACTTCGGCGTAGGCAGTCCACAGTTGCACCGATTGGCCACGAAAACGCACGCCCACATGGTGCGTTAGCACACTGTCACTAAATAGCTGGCGGATAGATTGACGTTCGTGGTGAAAGCGTAACCGATGACTGGGGGCCACTTGGCTGACCCAGGTCAAGTGCTCGGCTTCCAGCCACGCTAGTGCATCCGGTTCAGGGAAGCGCGGTAGTAAGTGCACCGCAACGCCGCTCGATGCCGACAGAGCGGCTAAGCGTGGCTGCCACCCTGCGGCGTGGCGATGCTGCAGCCAGGGTAGCGCCAGCCAGGCACCATCCGTGTCCAGGCCAATGTCCGGCATTGCCCAGTCGCAGCCGCGCTCATTGCGCCGCGGAAACCACGCCATCCCTAAGGTGGTCTTTGCCGCTGGATAACCGGCAAGTAATGCATCCAAATGTGTTTCCTGCAAACGACTAGGCAGCGAAGCTAGGTTCCAGATCTCTTCTAATTCCGCAAACCCCGTGACGCGTTGGCGCAACCTCGCCAGTAGCGACGACAAACGACGCCCTTGGCCCAGGACATCCCGCGACCAGCGCGGCATTCCCATCGGCGCATCGGCACTTTGCACCCGTTCACGCTGAGGTGTCGCGGTACTCAGCGCTTGATCCACTAGCGCATCGGGGGCGGCAAGGGCCATATCTTCGGGCACCTGCTGGCCATTAGAGCCAAACAGTACGCGCATCCCGTGACGCATAATAATATCTAACACTGGAGCCAGACGTCCCGCCTCATCCTGTTTGGTGATAATACAGTCATCTAACTCTGCGCCCGCCGCCCGCGCGGCCTGACGGTAGCGCAGCACCACTTCTTCGAGGGTTTCCGGTTGGCTGGCAGCATTGAGTAGCAGCACCAAACGTACCCGCGAGCGTCCGCCTTGCAGGTGGGCAATCTGCTCTATCACCCGCTGGTCACGCTGACTCATGCCTACGGTGTCGATAATTACCCACTGCTTGCCCTGCAGGCGGCCCAGCAAATCGTCGATGGGCTGTTCGGCATCCAAGGCGTACATCGGGGTATCCAGCAGGCGCGCATAAATGCGCAACTGCTCATGGGCACCGATCCGGAAGCTGTCGGTGGTAACCAGCGCTACCGGGCGCGTGCCGTGGCGCATCACAAAACGAGCGGCCAGCTTGGCGGTGGTGGTGGTTTTACCTACCCCCGTTGGCCCCACCAGGGCAACAATGCCGGTTTGGTCGAAAAAGCTTGCTTCATCGTTGAGTACGTAAAGGCGATCCATTAACTGCTGTCGCAGCCACTGCAGTGGGGCTTCGCTATCGCCGTCTAACCTGGTTAGCGATGCAGGCAACCCAGCCAGCAGTTCATCGGCAATTTCGCTGCTAAAACCCACATTCCACAGCAGTTGACGCAGCCGTGCAGCCGTTCCGGTGGGCGCTGCTGGCGATGGTGAAGCAGTATGGGTTGACTGGCTGTTTGCCAGCAGCGCTCGCATATCCTGCATTTCGCGCAGTAAGCGCTCGCTCATCGCCTGCATGGGGTCTTGCGCTGAAGGTGCTGTCGGCGTTTCGGGTGGTGCAGGTTCTGGTGAGGGTTCAAAGTGGTCAATGGCTTCATCCGCCATCGCTAAAATTTCAACGCCCCCTTCGGTACGCCGATTTGCGACAATCAAGGCGTCTTCACCGAGCGTTTCACGCACTTGGCGCATCACATCACGACTATTGGCTCCCACGAAACGTCTAACGCTCATGATTTACCCTTGCCTGTTCTGAAAATGGACGACGCTAGCCTATCACGGCGTGCCATCTTTAACGTCCGCCGACCACTGTGGTCACTCTTAATGTGCGATCGTCGGGAATTTCAGCCTGGGACAGTACCGACATATGGCGTAACCGGCGGCGTAAGAAGCGCGATAGCACCGCCCTTAGCGAATGTTGCACGACCAGCACCGGCGGCTCGCCGGAACTTTCGTGACGCTCCAGCGCCTGCTGGGCCTGGGTCATCAGCGTTTCTGCCAACCCGGGCTCCATGGCGCCGTTGCCATTCATGGCCTGTACCAGCACTTGTTCCAGTTGAGCATCCAGCCCCATGACATTGAGTGTCTCCTGCCCCGCAAACCACTGCTGGACAATGGCGCGCCCCAGCGAGACTCGCACCAGCGCCGTCAGCTCATTAGGATCTTTTTGCTGTGTGGCGTACTCGGCCAGGGTATCGAGAATAGTGCGCATGTCGCGGATAGAGACATCTTCGTCGAGCAGGTTTTGCAAGATACGCTGCAGTACCGTCAAGGAAATAGCTTTGGGGATCACCTCTTCGACCAACGCTTTTTGATCATCGCCCATTTTATCCAGCAACTTCTGTACTTCCTGACGGCCCAGCATCTCGGGTGAATGGCGGTGCAACAAGTGGTTCAAGTGGGTCGCTATGACGGTACTGGCATCCACAACGGTGTAGCCATACACCTGGGCATGCTCACGCTGGTTGCTATCAATCCAGACAGCGGGCAAGCCAAAGGCGGGATCCTGAGTATGGGTGCCCTGCAGCTCGCCCGATACCTGCCCAGGGTTAATCGCTAGCCATTTGCCCGGCTGTGCCTCAGCGCGACCAATCTCGGCGCCTTTCATGGAGAGCACATAGGCGTTCGGCGGCAGCTCCAAATTATCGCGGATATGCACCACTGGCGGCAGGAAACCCACTTCTTGGGCAAACTTCTTACGCACGCTCTTAATGCGCCCAAGCAGCTCGCCTTTTTGACGCGAGTCCACCAGCGGGATTAAGCGATGGCCCACTTCCAGGCCGAGGGTATCGACCAGTTGCACATCTTCCCAGCTCGCTTCGGGTGTCTCTTGTACAGGTACAGGCGCAGTCGCAATTTCCTCCTTGACCAACGCCTGTTCTTTTTGGCGCATAATAAACCACGCCAAACCCGCCAATAGTGCGGTAAAGAGCAGAAATACGACATTGGGCATGCCGGGCACCATGCCCAGTAGCCCCATCACTATGGCGGCTAATATCAGCACCTGGGGATTAACGAATAGTTGGCTGAGCATTTGCTGGCCAATATCTTCGTTCGTATCCATGCTGACCCGGGATACCGTGACACCCGCGGCGGTGGAGATCACCAAAGCAGGGATTTGCGCCACCAGGCCATCACCAATCGCCAGCAGCATATAGGTTTGGCCTGCCGCACCAAAGCTCATATCGTGCTGCAGCATACCAATCATCAACCCGCCGATGATATTGACCACCATAATCACCAAACCGGCAATGGCATCACCACGGACAAATTTACTCGCGCCGTCCATCGAACCAAAGAAATCAGCCTCTTGTGAGACCTCTGCGCGGCGCTTTTTGGCATCGTCTTCGCCGATTAAGCCGGCATTCAGATCGGCATCGATGGCCATCTGCTTACCCGGCATCGCATCCAACGTAAAGCGCGCACCCACTTCGGCAATACGGCCAGCACCTTTGGTGATAACCATAAAGTTGATGATGACAAGAATCAGGAAGACCACTAGGCCGACAGCGAAATTGCCGCCGACCAGGAACGCCCCGAACGCTTCAATGACCTTACCCGCAGAGGCGCCGCCTTGGTGGCCCTCCATGAGCACCACACGGGTAGAGGCCACATTGAGCGACAGGCGCAGCAGCGTAGTAAATAGCAACACGGCAGGGAATGCCGCAAAGTCCAGCGGCTTCTGGGTAAACATGCTGACCAATAACACCATAATGGCCAGAGCGATATTGAAGGTGAAGAGTAAATCCAGGGCGAAGGGAGGCAAGGGCACAATCATCATGCCCAAAATCATTAGGATGAGCAGCGGCCCGACCAGCAGCTTCATGCGCACATCACCCATCCAGTCGCGCCGACCTACTAGTTGACTCAAGCCTTTCATGGTTGCGCCTCATTACCACCGGCGCCATGCCCGGGGCTTTCCATCTCCGGCGGAACCGGCAGGTTATCGGGGGTTGGGGGCACCTCGCCTCCTTGTTGTGATACTTGCTTGAGGCGGTAGGCCCAGGCCATTACTTCCGCCACCGCGGTATACAGTTCGGCAGGTACTTCTGCATCTAGATCGACGTGATGATACAGGGCCCGCGCCAATGGTGCTGCCTGCAAGCGTGGCACGCCTGCCTCTTCAGCGATTTCGCGAATGCGTGCAGCCACTGCGTCGGCGCCTTTTGCCACCAGCCGCGGGGCGCCCATACTGCCTTCCTGATAAGTCAGTGCTATCGCATAGTGCGTGGGGTTGGTAATGATGACGTCCGCCTCGGGCACTTTGCTCATCATCCTGCCCCGCGCCATGGCCTGCTGCTGCTGGCGAATGCGCGCCTTCACATGCGGGTCGCCTTCGGACTCTTTGTGCTCACGCTTAATCTCTTCCTGACTCATGCGCAGCTTCTTAGCATTGTCCCAGAGCTGGAAAGGGACATCGATCAAAATGACCACGATCAACACCAACACCATTAGCCCAGCTGCCTGAGCCGCCATGCTTAGGGCATTGGTCAGCGCTTGCTGGATAGGCTGATCCATTAGCGCCATAAATTTGCCGATGTTGAAATACAAAAACGTCGCAGCCACGCCCCCCACCAGAAACGATTTGGCAATCGCTTTTGCCAATTCGATCAGTGCCTGGGTGGAGAAGATACGCTTTACGCCCTTAATAGGGTCTAACTTGGAAAACTTGGGCTGCATCGATTTACCCGATATCAGCCAGCCCCCCATCAGCCCAGGGGCTACTAACGCAATGATGGCTAACAGTAAAAACAGCGGCATCATGGCAAATAGCGTGCGCTGACCAAGATCCAGCGCATTGACCAGCATCGGCGTACTTTCCATTGCCTGGCGGCGCTCAAACAAGAAAGCTTGTTCCATCACCGCACCCAACTGGTCGTAGAGCATGTTGCCCATGCTATAGAGGCCAATCACACCACCCAGCAAAAGTAAAAACGTATTTAACTCGCGGGAACGGGCAACTTGGCCCTCTTCACGGGCTTTCTCTTTCCGCCTGGGCGTGGCCTCTTCGGTCTTTTCCTGGTCGCTATCGTTATCTGCCATACGGGTATCCGGCCAGGTGAAGCAAAGCTTATCACGTATTCAGCCGTCCATAGGGACGGCTGAATGGCGTACTTGCGTGCCCAGAGGGCGTTTAATAACGCATCTTAGAAGCCTAATTCGTCCAATAAGTCGTCTACTTGATCTTGCCCAGAGACGGTATCAGGGACATTATCCTTCACTTGCGGCCCATTCAAAAGCTCTTCGTTACGCCGTGCACTGTCGCTTTTCCACTGATCCTCGGCCTTGCGCTGCAGCGTTTCTCGTGCATGGGCGCCCGGCGCGTTATCGATCAACACTTGCACCAACTGATGTTCGATCTCATGGATCACGTCCATCATCTTCTTAATCACTTGGCCGGTCAGGTCCTGAAAGTCCTGAGCCATCATGATTTCCATCAGTTCTTTGTTAGTCGCTGAAACCACATCGGGCACTTCGCTAAGATAAGTGCGTGTCTCGACAACGAGCGCTTTCGCCTCATCCAGCTCTTTCGGTGCTTCAAACCACTCGGCCCAGCGCTTATCCAGCGCTTCCGCCCGGTCTGACAACTGATCCTGCAGCGGCTGCGCACGGTCAACGGCATTGAGCGCTCGATCTGCTGCCTGCTCCGTCATGGTGGCGACATAGTGCAAGCGGTCGCGTGCATCGGGGATGGCTTCGGCCGCCTTCTCAATCTCTTTATCAAGCCCCAGTTCACGCATGTTTTCGCGCAGCATACGCGTCAACTTACCGATGCGATGAATTAAGTCTTCGGCGGCTTGTTCGGACGATTGGGCAGAATCGGACTGCTCATTCTGGCTCATAACGTTGTCTCCTCGTTAACCAAGCACATAGGCCCAGTTGCTCACATACCCAGTTTGTCGAAGATCTTATTGAGCTTCTCTTCGAGGGTAGCGGCAGTGAACGGCTTGACGACATAGCCGTTAGCGCCCGCCTGAGCAGCCGCTATAATGTTCTCTTTCTTCGCTTCTGCGGTCACCATCAACACAGGAAGGTCTTTCAAGGCGTCATCCTGACGGATCTCCTTGAGCATCTCCAGGCCATCAAGGTTCGGCATGTTCCAATCGGAAACGACGAACTCAAACTTGCCGGCACGCAGCTTATTGAGCGCATCTTGTCCATCTTCGGCTTCATCCACGTTGGTGAAGCCCAACTCCTTAAGCAGACTACGTACGATCCGACGCATGGTGGGAAAGTCGTCTACAACCAGGAAACTCATATTCTTATCTGCCATGGGTCATCCTCTAATCAATCAGTATATGGCACAAGGGCGACTGAAAAGTACAGTCAGGGGTTTAAAACGGCTACTTTGAAACGGCTCTTTCAAAACGGTTCTTCAGAATTCCTCCCACTCTTCGTGGTCGCTGCGCTGCGAGGCTGGAGCTGGGCAACGAGCTTGCTGGTCGGCCCTAGGCGCAGGCATAACGTCCGTTGCTGGCGATGAGGAAGGCAGCGCCTGATGGGACGCCCCCTGCATACCTAACAGCTTAAACACGGCTACGGCTTGCTCCAACCGGTTGGCCTGTTCCTCAAGGGAGGCCGCCGCCGCAGAGGCTTGCTGTACCAGCGCGGCATTTTGTTGGGTGACTTGATCCATCTGGCCCACGGCTTGGCTGACTTGCTCAATACCGTCACTCTGCTCTTGGGAGGCAGCGGAGATTTCATCCATGATGTCGGTAACACGGCGTACTGCAGTAACCACATCCGACATCGTGGTACCGGCCTGCTCGACCAGAGTGGAGCCTTGCTGAATTTGTGTTACCGAGGCATCAATCAGGGTTTTAATCTCTTTGGCCGCATCCGCACTGCGGCTGGCCAAATTACGCACTTCCCCCGCCACCACCGCAAATCCGCGACCTTGCTCGCCGGCGCGGGCGGCCTCTACCGAGGCGTTGAGAGCCAGAATATTGGTTTGAAAAGCAATTGAGTCAATAACGCTGGTGATATCGGCGACTTTTTTCGAGCTGGTGGAGATACCGTGCATAGTTTGCACCACTTGCTCCACCACTTGTCCACCGCGCTCAGCCGTGGTGGAAGCGTCTGCTGCCAGGGTGCTGGCTTGACGAGCATTGTCGGCGTTCTGTTTTACCGTCGCGGTCATCTCTTCCATGCTGGCCGCGGTTTGTTGAATCGATGCCGCCTGCTGCTCTGTACGTGAGGAGAGATCAGCGTTGCCGCTGGCAATCTCACGGGTGCCGTGGTGAATTTCGTTACTGCCTTCACGCACCCGGCCAACGATATTGGTGAGGTTTTGCTGCATGGTGCCCATAGCACCAAACAAACGGCCAATTTCATTTTTACCTGCTTCCGGCAGCGGGTTAGTCAAGTCCGCCTCAGCAATCGCATCCAGCCGTTGGATTGCGCCTCTTAGCGGCGCAATCACTGTACGGCGTAAACCTAGGTAGATTACCAAAGTCATCAGTAAGGCAAAAATCACCGCTCCAGCATTGATCATGGCAAACAGATTGCCTTGGGCATCCGCGTCAGCGCGAATGGTATCTACCCGCTGGAAGCCGTAGGCGACAAACGCCGTCATACTTTCAGATAAGCTATTTATCGGCTCTACCAGCTCATCGCGCAGGTTGTTGTAGCTGGTTAAATCCATATATTCAAAGGTGTCGTGCTGTTGTTTAACTAGCCCCATTACGGTATTAAAATCTTCAATTAGGGTGTTCGCCAATGCCTCGCCTTGCGGTGAAAATGAGTTTGCCGCAAAGCGCTCGAAACGCTTTTCAGAACGCTCAATGCGATCAGCGGCAACGGCAACCTGCTCATTGGATTGCTGGGTCTGTCCTACCATCAGGTAGTTGGAGGCAGTTTCCATAGCCAACATGGCTTGGTTAAGCAACGAATCGGCACGGTTAACCTCATTTAACTGCGCATCGCTGATACCGCTTAGCGTGGCTAAGTTATTTTGTGAATTGCGATCGGCCACCACACTCAAGCCCGAAATCATTAAAATCAGCACGACAAAGCAGCAAAGCGATGTGACCACGGCGGCGTGAATACTCAAGTTGCGCAGTAAACGGTTCATTGTGATTTCCCTTGCGAGCTTATTTAGTTTTTATGATTACTAACTTTTTATGAATTGCACTACACACGCTGGGCGCGGCCGGAGGCGGCGATCAGCGCCATCATTCGCGAGGGAATGTCATCTAACGCCACCACTTCCACAGCCCCCCCGACAGCAATAGCTTCACGGGGCATACCGAAGACCACACAGGTCTGCTCATTCTGGGCAATGGTGGGCGCACCCGCCTGGCGCATCTCTAGCAGCCCTGCCGCACCGTCCTTACCCATGCCGGTCAAAATAACACCGATGGAGTTCTTGCCCGCATGCTGAGCCGCTGAATGGAACAGCACGTCTACCGAGGGGCGGTGGCGATTAACCGGTGGGCCGCTATCTAACCGCGCTACGTAGTTGGCACCGCTACGCGCTAACTTAAGGTGTTGATCCCCTGGGGCGATATAAGCGTGCCCAGGTAGAATCCGCTCGCCGTCGGCGGCCTCTTTCACCGTAATCCGGCACAGCCGGTCTAAGCGTTCCGCAAACGAACGGGTAAAACCGCCAGGCATATGCTGGGTAATCAAAATCGCCGGGGCGTTGGCGGGCAGCGGCTCAAGTACCGCACGAATCGCTTCGGTGCCCCCCGTAGACGCGCCAATAATGATCAGCTTTTCACTCGACACTAAAGGGGCTTTCAGGGCTTCCGGTGGCGGAGTGTTTTTATGCCGCGCCTGACGGGGCCGCGAGCGCGCAGCGGCGCGCAGTTTTTCGGCAATCTCGTCAGCATACTCCATCATCCCATTGCGGATGCCCAGACTCGGCTTGGCGACAAAATCCAGCGCGCCAAGCTCTAGCGCACGCAGGGTAATCTCCGAACCGCTTTGGGTGAGCGACGACACCATCAATACCGGCATAGGACGCAGGCGCATCAAACGCTCAAGAAAATCCAAGCCATCCATACGTGGCATTTCCACATCAAGGGTGAGCACATCAGGATTGTGCTGCTTGATCAAATCCCTGGCGGCAATGGGGTCAGGCGCTACCGCAACGACTTCCATATCGGGCTGGGAATTAATAATTTCCGTTAACAAATCGCGAATTAGCGCCGAATCATCGACACACAACACTTTGATCTTGGCTGCGCTCAAAGCACGCCTCCTCTTGCTGTAGACGCCTGATGTGTTATTGCAACCGCCGGAGCCACAGCGCCTAAAGCGATTATAAAGACACGATAGTTATTCATTTTTTGGCCAGGTTATAAACGGTTTGACCACGCAGCTTGAATGCGTCGCTGATATACGAGAAGTTTTCCGAGTGGCCTGCAAACAGCAAGCCATCGGGCTTCATCAGTGGTGCAAAGCGCTTAAGAATTTTTGATTGAGTATCTTTATCAAAATAAATCATGATGTTTCGGCAGAACACGGCATCAAAAGGGCCTTTAATTGGCCATTGCGGCGCTAGCAGGTTCAGTGGCAAAAACTCCACCAGTGCGGATACTTCTGGGCGAATCCGTGCAAAGCCCGCATGGTTACCCGTTCCTTTCTGAAAAAACCGCTTTACCCGTGCCTCATCGATCTTGCGCACCTGTTCCAGGGGATAAACGCCAGCGCGAGCCCTGGCCAACGCATCCGTATCAATATCGGTGGCGATCACTTTGGCCTGCGACGCTTTAGCGCCCAACGTTTCTAACAATGTCATTGCCAGCGAGTAAGGCTCCTCCCCGGTGGAGGCGGCCGAACACCAAATAGTGACCGGGTCTTGTTTATTCTTTATATGCTCAGCCAACAGCGGAAAATGGTGCGCCTCACGAAAAAAGGCCGTGAGGTTAGTGGTCAGTGCATTGGTAAACGCTTCCCACTCCTTGGCTTCTGGCTGACGCTCCAAGCGCACCAAATAGTCGGTAAAGCGTGTCATGCCATGGTGGCGTAGCCGCTTTGCTAGGCGGCTATAGACCATTTCACGTTTATGCTCAGCCAGCACAATGCCGGCGCGCTGATAAATCAGCTCGCGAATCCGTGTAAAATCCGCATCCGTCAGTACTAGATCGCGCTCAATCTGACTGCTCGATGTCCACTGACCTGCGTCTACCACCCGTTCACGTTGTTCGGTCAAAACGCTTCCCACTCCTCTGCTGAGGCTGCCTGCCGTTTAACGGGCGAATTCGGCGACGATGTGCTAGGCAACTGAGCAGTGTGCTTAGTCGCTGTCACTGCTGGCGGACGTAGCGCCCCCTGACTGTTTAATCGAAACGCTTCCACCGATAGCGCTAATAGCCCCGCCTGCTTCTCAAGCGAGACCGCCGCGCGTGCAGTTTCCTGTACCCGCACCGCATTACGCTGGGTACCTTGATCCATCTCTGCTACTGCTTGATTAACCTGGGCAATACCATGGCTCTGCTCTTCGGAGGCGGCTGAAATCTCGTGCATGATCTGCGTCACACTGCGCGCGGCTTCCGCCACTTCGCTAATCGCAGCTTCGGCTTTGGTGACCATACTGGCACCCGCACTTACCTCACGGTTAGAGCCATCAATCAGACCGCGAATTTCTTGGGCGGCACCAGCGCTACGGCCAGCCAGGTTACGCACTTCTTCGGCCACCACCGCAAAACCACGCCCATGCTCGCCGGCCCGAGCCGCTTCTACCGATGCATTCAGCGCCAGAATATTGGTCTGAAACGCGATCGAATCGATAACATTGATAATATCGGCCATCTGCTGGGAGCTTTGGGTAATCCGCTGCATGTTGTCGACTAACTGTGTCATCAACTCGCCAGTATTCGTTACCTGGATAGCATTGTTATCGGCTAGACGACGGGCTTCTTGAGCGTTCTCACTGTTTTGCCGCACAGTGGCAGTCATTTCTTCCATGCTGGAGGCGGTTTGTTGCAAAGAGGCCGCCTGCTGTTCAGTACGCGACGACAGCTCTTCGTTGCCGCTGGCAATGTCCTGGGCAGCCGGAGTGACCACATCAATACCGCTTTTGACATCGGAGATGATACTGCTGAGGCTTTTGCGCATAGTATTCAGCGAGTCCATCAATTGGCCCACTTCATCGCGTCTCTGGGTGGGGACTTTAGCGGCCAAATTACCGCCAGCAATTTGCAGCGTAAAACCTGCAGCACTTTTTAGCGGCCTGGTAATCGCCCTCAGAGTAACCATGCCGATCAAAATAAGTAGCAGTAAACCAATTCCAAGTACTATGGCTTGAGCGCTCAGCATCGTAGTTTGACCTTGCTGAGCATCAACGGCCATGGCCTCAGCTGCCTGCTGTTTCTGGGAAATCAGTTGATTAACCATGCCTGACAGGATGCGGCCCTCGCTGGTCATGACGCTAATCACAGCATCGAGACCGGTAAAGGCTTGGTAGGTCTCTTCTGCCTGAAGCACGCTGGCCGCCTGGCCCATGCCGTTCTGCAGGAAGGTCTGTAGCTGCTGGTCAAACTCGGTGGCAAGCTCAGTCGCATTGACCTCACGGGAATAATACTCCTGCCACACCTCAGCAACCTCTGCGGCGCTCTCCTCAATGCTTTCACCCATCTCGAAGCGTTGATTGATCAGTTCCATACGCTCTGGCTCAATCATCGCCTGGCGGGTTTGGGCAATGGTTTGATCGATTTTCTGCAGGCGAATAACATCACGCAGACCGTCATTATTCAGTTGCCCCAAGCGCTCGCCGGAGACATTCAAACCATACAGACCAAGCCCACCGCTGATTAATAACAACAGCCCTGCAACGACAATCATGCCTACCAATTTGGCACGAATGGTGTCGAGGCGTACCCGGGCCAAACGCTTAATCACACCTTTCTGGCGTAACCGGCCTTTATCTAAGTAAAGCCGCTTGTTGCGGCCTTCGCGTATTTCAGCGTAGGCCCGCTCGGCCTGCTCAATGGCTGCGCGGCTGGCCTGTACACGTACCGAGGTGTAGCCCACGACTTGCCCATCTTCAATAATCGGCGTAACGCTGGCATTTACCCAGTAGTGGTCGCCATTTTTGCAGCGGTTTTTGACCAGCCCTCGCCACGTTTCCCCCGTTTTGACGGTTTTCCAGAGGTTTTCAAAGGCTGCCGGCGGCATATCCGGGTGGCGTATCAGGTTATGCGGCGCACCTATCAGCTCTGCGTGTTCAAAGCCGCTAATATCGATAAACGCAGGGTTGGCATAGGTGATGCGTCCCTTGGTATCGGTACGCGAGACTAGGAAGTCGTCTTCTTTTAGTTCGATTTCACGCTGAGAGACTGGTTGGTTATTACGCATGGTGTGCCTTTTTTTAATGTTTTATTTTTCAAAAAGAGTGCGCCTGCCCTACCAAGCAAATTAAAACGATGACCACTCTTCTGTTTCTGCTACTGGCTGTGGACGCCTTGTTGCGGGTTTTGACGCTGCCGCTGGCAATACAGCCGGAGTGCACGGGGCAGATAATTCAGTGACCCGAAAGCGCTCAACCGCCTCGCGTAAGCGTGCGGCTTCGCTTTCAAGTTCATTGGCGCTGCGCGCGGCTTGCTGCACCAGTTGAGCATTTTGTTGCACAACCTGATCCATTTGCGCCACGGCCTGATTCACTTGGCCAATGCCGCTACTCTGCTGCTCAGAAGCGGCGGCGATTTCATCCATGATATCGCTGACGCGCTGCACAGCACCCACGAGATCCTGCATGGTTTGTCCAGCTTGATTGACCCGCTGAGTGCCGGTATCTACCTTGCTGAGCGATGTATCAATCAGCGTGCGAATCTCTTTGGCGGCAGCGGCGCTGCGACTGGCTAAGCTACGTACTTCCTGTGCCACCACGGCGAACCCTCTGCCATGCTCGCCAGCACGCGCCGCTTCCACCGAAGCATTCAGCGCCAGAATATTGGTCTGAAACGCAATATTATCGATAACGGTAATAATATCAGCGACTTGATGAGAACTTGCGCTTATGTCTTGCATGGTGCTGACGATCTCACCAACCTCTTCTCCACTACGGCGGGCTGTCAGGGTCGCGCTCCCGGCCAATTGGCTGGCTTGGCGGGCATTTTCAGCATTATGACCCACCGTTGAGGCTAACTGCTCCATGCTGGAAGCCGTCTCCTCTAACGAGGTGGCCTGCTGCTCGGTGCGCGAAGAAAGGTCGTTATTGCCGCTGGCTATTTGCTGAGAGCGCTCATAAATCGATGTACCGCTGGTGCGCACGGTACCTACCGTTTGCGAGAGTGAGCTCTGCATATGGGCCATGGCGCTATAAAGCCGCCCTATTTCGTTATTACCCGGAGAGGTAATGGCCTGGCTTAGATCCCCCTGGGCCATACGCTCAAAATAGCCCACCAAGCGATCTAGCGGGCGCAACACATTGGCCGTCACCCCCCAGATAACCACGATTACCGTGGCGATAGTCATTACGACTATCCCGAGTAGTGCCCAGCGAATTGTCGCGGCAAAAGCACTGAAAGCGGCCTGTTGTGCCTGCACATCGTCAGAGGCCTGCACGATTGCTGCACCATGGTGCAGGGCATAAAGACCAATACCACTGGCAATTAAAACAAGCACCGAAAGTGTCGCTAGCACTAAGCCCCAACTCAAGCGCACCGTCATATTATTCATTAATTGCCGCATTCGCTGTGTCACGCCCTTTTCTCCACGCACAACCGGCACTCGCTGGCACTTTCCGTAGCGCGAGAATGCATCATTGAGTAGAACTGATTTGGCACGCTCCCTGTGCCATGTTTTTTAGTCTTACTGGTTGCTGGTGCTTTCCACCAGTGCCATCTCGTCGCTGGTGAGCAACTTATCGATATCCACGAGTACCAGCATGCGGTCATCCAGACTACCCAAACCGCTCAGGAAGTCAGACGAGAGCGTGACACCAAATTCTGGCGCCGGTTTAATCTGATCAGGGGTCAGTGTCATCACGTCGGAAACGCCGTCCACTACGATGCCGACCACCCGGTCTGCAACATTGACCACGATCACCACTGTTTGGCCACCGTATTCGACTTTATCAAAGTGAAACTTAATGCGGAGATCTACGATTGGCACAATGACGCCGCGCAGATTAGTGACCCCTTTGATAAATTCAGGTGCATTGGCAATCCGGGTTACGTTTTCGTAGCCACGAATTTCCTGCACTTTCAAAATATCAATGGCGTACTCTTCATCGCCTAATGAGAACACTAGGAATTCGCGGTTTTCGGCTTCTGCGGCTAGTACCGCACCATTGTTGGCTTGACTCATGACGGCTCAGCCTCCTTAAAAGATGAAAGGTTTTGATTGTTTACTACTTTTTTGCCTGCCTCTTTTTTATATCGGCTCAGGCGGTGTAAACCAGTAATATCCAGAATCAACGCTACACTACCGTCACCTAAGATGGTCGCGGCCGAGATCCCTGGTACTTTGCGGTAATTGTCTTCCAGATTTTTGACCACGACCTGCTGCTGTCCGATCAACTCATCGACCAACATGGCGTAACGACGGCCTTCGCCCTGCACAATGACAGCGATGCTTTTGGTCGGGTCGGTAATCGCATTCTCGACGTTCAGCACTTCGTGAATGGCAATCACGGGCAGATATTCGTCGCGGACTTTGATCACCACGTCGTCACCGGCCATGGCGTACATATCGTCTTTGGCGGGCTGCAGTGATTCAAGTACGGTAGAGAGCGGAAGAATAAACGTCTCGCCGCCGACCTTGATCGACATACCGTCCAGAATGGCCAACGTAAGCGGCAACACGATACGGGTGTTGGTGCCTTCACCTAGCTTCGACTGGATTTCAACCCGACCGCCCATGCTCTGAATGTTGCGCTTCACTACATCCATGCCCACGCCACGCCCAGATACGTCGGTCACTTCATTCGCCGTTGAGAAGCCGGGAGCAAAAATGAGCTGGAAGACCTCTTCGTCCGACATGGTGTCCGACACATTGAGGCCGTTTTCGCGCGCCTTGGCTAGCAGGCGTTCACGATCCATGCCGGCACCATCATCGCGCACTTCAATCAAGATATTGCCACCCTGGTGACGTGCGGAGAGGGTTAATTTGCCAACACGCGGCTTGCCAATGGCTTCGCGCACATCGGGCATTTCCACGCCATGATCGAGGCTATTGCGCACCAGGTGCGTTAACGGATCAGTGATCCGTTCGACCAAACTCTTATCCAGCTCGGTCGACTTGCCTTCGGTAATTAATTCGATCTCTTTACCCAGCTTACCGGCGGTGTCGCGCACCACGCGGGGGAAGCGACTGAATACAAACTCCATGGGAATCATGCGAATAGACATGACCGCTTCTTGGAGATCACGGGCGTTGCGCTGCAGTAGGCTCATGCCATTTTGCAGTGAGGCATTGCCCACCGACTGATCTTCTAAATCGCTAACCGTTTGATCGAGCATCGACTGGGTGATAATCAGCTCACCCACCAAGTTGATAATTTGGTCGACTTTATCTACCGATACGCGGATTGACGAAGACTCGGCGGCAGCTTTTTTGGGCTTCTCTTTGGCAGCAGGCTTTGGCGCGCTTGCCTTAGAGGCCGTGCTTTCTGCCGGCGCTTGCGGCGCTGGGGCTGCAGGCGTCGAGGCTTCTGGCTCGGCTGGGGCTGGCTCAGTAGCGACGCCCTCAACAGCCGTAATCTCAATCTGATCAGGTTCGATAATAAAGCACATGACCGCTTCAATATCGTCAGCACTGTCGCTGCTTTTGAGCACTACCTCGTAACGCTTTGCGTCGCCTGACTGGGACTGCACTTCACCGAGCTGCTCTAACTCTTCAACCAGCAAAATGCGGTCTTTATCTTCAACGTTGAGCAGTGCCACTAGCAGATGGCCGTTCGAGGACGCCTCTGCATTATTACTGTTTGCTTCCGCGTCGTTTTCACTTGGCACAGGCGTCGGCGCAGCCTTGGGCTCAGCAGCAGGAATAGTCGGCCCATCGAGCTGTTGGCCAATTTCGTCCAAGGCAATTTGCTGCAGCGTTTGGCAAATGCGTTCAAATGCCTCTTGATTAGGCTCCTCTTCGCTGCGGTAGGCATCGAGTTGCTCATGCATGATGTCTTTAGCCTCTAAAAAGGTATCCACGAGGTCGGCTCGCAGCGTCAGTTCGCCTTTACGTGCGTAATCGAGGAGGTTTTCCAAAATGTGCGTGGTTTTCTGTAGCACGGTAAAACCAAAGGTTCCCGCCCCCCCCTTGATCGAGTGGGCGGCACGGAAAATAGCATTGAGCTGCTCACTGTCTGGATCATCAACATCCAGCTCCAGTAAATGCTGTTCCATATCCGACAGCAGCTCTTCAGCCTCTTCAAAAAAGGTGTCAAAAAAATCCGCTATATCCATACACCGCTCCACCTTAACGTCGTCTTTTATGACAGGCTCAGATCACTCTTGCGCTTGAACCTGAGGCTCGTCTTGTTGTGTTGATTCAATTTGCGCTTCGGCTGAAGCTTCTAGTGCTTCGATTGAAGCTTCTGGCGATGCATCTCCCGACTCCATTACAGTAGGATTGCGAATCGCATCAGCAATTTCCGGAAACAACACCACCAGCTCTATGCGTCGATTGATAGGATCGGTTGGCTCAGTCTCGGGCAATAACACACGATCTGCAAAGCCAGACACGCGAAGTAACTGACCTGGATCAAAGCCACCCGCAATAAGCTCGCGGCGCGACGCATTAGCGCGATCATTGGAAAGTTCCCAGTTACTGTAACCACGATAGCCTCCCGCATAGGGGACGCTATCGGTATGCCCGCTGATACTTAGCTCATTGGGAAGCTCATTTAGCAGCGGTGCGATGGTACGTAACAAGCTGCGCATATAAGGCGCCACTTGGTCGCTACCCAGCTCAAACATGGGGCGCTGGTCGGTATCGAGTAGCTGTATGCGCAGCCCTTCGCGGGTCAAGTCAAACCGCATTTGATTGCGCAACTGGCGCAGCTCGGGATCTCGCTCAATGGCCCGTTCAATACGCTCTTGTAAATCCCGGAAAAAGTTTCGTTCCTGCATGCTTGGACGAGTGCGCTGAAGGCTATCAATGCGCGCCCGCTCCCCATCGCTATGAGTGGGATCGGGCCCGCCGCCGGGAATCGCGCTGGTGCTGCCCGAACGATCGCCACCGGTTATCGCCGTCACCAGGGGGGTGCTAAAGTACTCTGCCACCCCCTTGCGCGTCTCTTCACTGGAAACGCTCAAAAGCCATAGCACCAAAAAAAAGGCCATCAGAGCAGTCATAAAATCCGCTAGGGCAATTTTCCAGGCACCACCGTGATGGGCATGGACGACTTTTTTGCGTCGAATGACAATCGGACGCTTGTCACCACCCTTACTCATGCGTTACCGGCCTTTTTTGCATCCCTTACATACTCTTCAAGCTCCGTAAAACTAGGACGCTCGGCGGCAAACAGTGCCTTGCGACCAAATTCAACAGCCAACTGCGGCGCATAACCGTGCAAGCTAGCGAGCAGCGTAATGCGAATACACTGGAGCATTTTTTCGGCTTCTTTCGCCTGCCGTTCGATGTAACTTGCCAGCGGACTAACAAAACCATAGCCCAGCAAAATACCCAAGAAGGTGCCCACTAGCGCTTGGCCGATCATCACACCCATCTGAGTCGGCGTAGCATCGGCGTAGGTGAGTGTTTTAACGACCCCCATTACTGCCGCCACGATGCCGAAGGCAGGCATGGCATCGCCGACTTTGGCAATGGCATCGACAGGAATATGAGCTTCCTGCTCAAAGACCTCAATCTCGTGCAGCATCAGCTCATCAATTTCCATGGGTTCCATACCACCGCTTACCATTAAGCGCAGATAGTCCGTTAGAAAATCCATGATATGAGGATCAGCCAATACCGTAGGATGCTCTTGAAACAGCGGGCTCTCCTCGGGATTATCAATATCCCGTTCAATGCCTAACATGCCTTCACGGCGAATTTTGGAGAGTAATTTATACTGCAGCGCCATCAGCTCCATATAAAGTTCTTTGTTATATTTTTTGGCGCGCTTGAGCCGGGGCAAAATTTTAAAGGTCGCTTTAATCGCTTTGCCATTGTTCGCTGCGATAAATGCACCAACCCCGGCTCCGCCAATAATCAGCAGCTCAAGAGGTTGATACAAGGGGCCTAAGCTGCCACCTGCCAGCACATAGCCACCAAACACAGATAGCAATACGATTACATAACCTAGAGGTATCAGCACAAGCAGGATCCTTGCGGTATTCAGTATTAAATTAGGGAACCAAAACTTAGCCACCTGATCTGATGTTTAAGCAATGTTCCATTCCAAGCATGTCTTAGCCCTATTATACTAGGGTCAGACGTCTGTTTAATGAAAAAGCACCACTGGCTTTTAGGCCTATCTAAGCCAATACACTTATTTCTTGTTAGTACTCATTACTGTCTTATACCCTACTTCACACCATCAGTGATGTAATCGCAGAGATTGTTACATTTTTTCACTATTCTCCCGCTGTGCTTTGCGCGTTTTACCCGCTCTTGAGGGGGGCTGACAAATACCGCACACATAGTGTTGAGCGGGACTATGAGCGTGCGCCACAAACTGCCCAGTGCAACGCGTACACTGATTAAGCTGGAGCAAATCACTCTCGAAAAAGCGTATCAGCGTCCACGCACGGGTTAACCCGAGAACCGGCTCCACCTTTTCCAGCGACATTTGCTCGTCATAGAGCCGATATGCTTTGACAAAGGCATCGATGCGATCACAGCCTGCCGCCTCCTTCAGGCTTAAATAAATGTTGTAAAACAGCGACGAATGAACATTGGGAAGCCAAGTAATAAACCAGTCGGTGGAAAAAGGCAGCATGCCCTTAGGCGGTGACATGCCACGCACTTCCTTATACAGCTTGATCAAACGCGTGCGGCTTAATTCCGTTTCTGTTTCCAGCACCTGAAGGCGCGCACCCAGCTCAATCAATTCGATTGCCAGCTGCACTTGGTGCATTTCATCGACCAAGCTTTTCTGGCTCACTTCTCGCCTCCCGATGGCATTGGCTCAAATGCATCGCTTGCCAACAGCAGTGATGCATGAAGCCCTGCCAACCCCTGATCGCGGGGATTATCTGTAAGCTGTCGAAGCCGCTCGGCACTCGTTTGGCTAAACCGGCACAATAATTGGCTGGTTCGCGCCAACTTGGTAAGCTGGCGAGCATTAAGCGAGACAATCAGCTCGGCAACATCGCTGTCTATTTTTAAGCGAAACATAGCAGCCTCACGATCTTCATCAAGCAAGCGCTGCGCCAGAAGCAAATAAGCTAAATTAATTTCCTGAATTTCATCGAGAAAGTTGGTTTGACTCATAATGTCCCATTAAACGACTCAGGCGCGGTGTTGTGACCATTATACTGGCGCCATTAATGACTTTTTATTACCTACCCTCATGGTTGCATACAATGTCTGTAAATGGCTACTCAGGCGTTTCACGATGAGTTAGCCCTTCCTCTGATAGTTCGAACACCCACACCAGCAGTTCTGCGACAATTTGATAGAGACTTGCCGGAATTTCCGCATCCAGATCTAGCTGCATTAAAAGCGCTACCAACTCAGGCGCATCGTGCACATAAATACCCTGACGCTGAGCTTCAGCCATAATACGTTCGGCCAGATCACCATAGCCTTTCGCCACTACCCGTGGAGCACGGTCATTATCCTGGTAAGCCAGAGCAACAGCTTGACGGCGTCGCTCACCCGGCGTAGCCATGGGGTGCCTCCGCTTCGATATGGCGCGCGCGAAGCTGCACTTTTTGTAAGTCCAAGGCGCTAAGGCGCTTCTCTAACGCGGGCAGTCCAGCGTCAATACGCTGATAAACGTGCGTACTTTCGGTGGTGAAATCGATGCTTAACACGTTTCGATAGAGCCATAGCGACGCGCTGAATGCCCCTAAACTGGGAACATCGAGCTGCATATCAGAACGCCATCCACCGTCTGGCTCTCCCCCCTGCTTTTTTCCTTCCTGGCCCTCTTCACGAGTAGGCAAATTGATTACTAAAGCCATAAAAATGCCTGCCCAGACATCACCTTCCCAGCGAATAGATGGCATCACCAACATTTCAAGCTGGTGGCGCACCAGGCTCTGTAGGCTTTCGTGAACGACCTCGCGAGCCGGTCGATTGGCCATCAGATCGCTCATCTCCCTAGCCTGGCTATACTCCGCCCTTGCTTGATGGCTGTCGCGCGCCTCGCCAGGCATAGGGGCCGGCTGGGCAGGATTAGTCGACACCTGCGAAGCAGCCGCTTGAGCGGGGGTAGCGGGGGTAGCAGCCGTCGAGCCAGTTGCTAAAAAATGGGACGCGCGCGCCAACCGAACCGCTAAGCCTTGTTCATGAGTAACAGGCACTAGCGGCACGTTGGGTAAAATAGCCATGCCTCCCTGCCCTACCGGGGGAGCTGCCAAAGGCGCCCCCGCCCCCACCTGCATAAGCGCCTGTGCTGTCAGGGGCGCTCCAGCTGACTGCGTAGGCATTTGTGGGGTCAGTGGCACCCCAACTGAGACAGCTGTAGACAAGGCAGACGCCGTCGAAGGCGCTGCAGCTGGGAGCGACACATTCGGGCCTGCCGATAAAAGAGGAGTAAGCGGGCGAGGGCCGGGCTGCATTTGCGGTTGGTTCATTAGCTGCTGGCGGGTTCCCTCACCTTGAAACCAGCGCTTTAGATGCGACTCATAAAACAAACCACTATCGCGAATACTTGCCTCTAAGCGTGTTGCTACTGTACTCGCTGCTGGCGCTTCCTGACTGGTGATAAGAGGTGCTTCGGGCCGCATTACCGAGGGAGGGGCTGGAAAGCGCAGCAGCACGTCGGCGATTGTTCGCGCTGCAGGACTAAAATGGGTCTGTGTTGAACCTGTCGTCGAAGGCTGCGCCTCACCTCGGGGTAACGTTCGCCCCCCATCAAGAGGGTGCGGTAAACGCTTTAGGTCGCCTAGCGGTGATGTCGACGCACGGCCATCCAGATTGGCATCACCCATTACGGCACGCGGCCCCTCGCCGGGTGAAACGGGCTTCACAGGCTGACTCAATGCGCGCTGCAGCGACAACTCGCCTTGGCGCCCAAGCACTTGGTGCAAGAGCGTATCAATCAGAGGGGTAATACCACTCACGATGACCTCGTGGAATCAGCATCATCGGCGTCATAAGCTACCGGAGCCCCTTGCTGTGGTGCGTAGGCCCTATGTAAATTCCGCTGACGCTGGGATACCCCTATGAGCTTACCCAGCTCATCACGGCGCGCCACCAAACGACGCCGTATTTCCACATCGTGCTCAAGGATGCGCTCCAGCAGCTCTGCCTTACGCTGCTGAGCAGCGGCATCAAGCACAACGGTGGTATCCAGCTCACGCAACTGATCCACCAGCATTACATAGTTGGTACGCTGATCAATTAGCTCTGCCCACTGTTCGCCATTAGCCAGTTCGTGCATGTGCTCAACGCGGCTCAATAGCGTTTCATAGCTAGTGAGCAGCGTCTGTTGAGCATTTTTATCACGAGCGGATATAGGAGCTGACATTATTGCCTCACGCGCTCTGCTGTTGACCAATATCACGCCAGGCTGAGGCGATATCTTCGAGCAGGCGTTCGGCCTGATTTAAGCTCTCTTCATCGTTACGCAGATTCGCCGCCAACAGTAGGCGCGAAATATAGTCATAAAGCGACGCTAAGCGCTCAGCAATCTCGCCGCCCTGCTCTTGATCAAGAGCCGCTGCGAGGCCATTATTCACAATATCCAACGCCTTCGTTATCGACTTGCCTTTTTCGGCTGTATTACCCGCCTGGATATGGATGCGTGCAGCACGAATAGCGGCCTGGGCGCCGTCAAACAACATCACAATAAGCTGATGAGGATCTGCCGACATCACTCCGCTTTCTACGCCAACACGCGCATAAGCGTTAGCTCCCCGCCCATAGGCGGCGCCACCGCGAGAGTAAGTCATAAGCGGAACTCCTGTGCGTGATTTTATGCTCACCCTCGATTGGGTGAGACCACGATTATTAAAAGGTAAAAATAAACGGCACTACTAGTAACTATCGGCGTGAGTCTGGGGGACTTTAACGGCTTACAACGCTTTTTTCAGCGCAGCCCATGACATCGACCAACTGCCATCACGCATTCACTTCATTGCCACTCAAGTAGACACTGCGATCTCACCGACGGTTCGCCCAAGTCGCTCAGCGATATTGCTCTGCACGACCACTCCCACATTGTCACGCATTGGCGGCTCGACCTGTGGCGCAAGCAATACCTCCGTGGGGTTACCTTTAGCATCAAGACGTAAGATCCACCCCTTCTGCTGGCTAGAGAAGTGCGCCAGCGAACCTACTGGCAATCCCTTGAAATGATCGATATAGCGTTTAATCCAGCGCATATCAAAATGGTGTGGGTGCTGCAATAAATGCCGGTAAATTTGCTGTGCTGTTTTAGCCGGACGATCTGCACGATCACGCCGCATAGCCTCTACTACGTCGACAACGGCACTCGCCTTAGCCAGCTCACTGAGGTCAGCCCCACTCAACCCACTTGGATACCCACTACCATCCATACGCTCGTTAACCCCCCCAATCACCGCCTGGACAATACCCGCCGACAGCCATTGGCAGTTATGTAAACGGTCTAGCAACAGCTGGACATGCTCACTGATCGCCTCTCGATGCTTAGCTTCAAAGTGCGGCGCCTTGAACAGCACCTGAGGCACAAGCGCCTTGCCAAGATCGTGAATAAGACCGCTGGCCACTATCGCCTTGCGCAACTCGCGAGGCATGCTGGCACCCACAAAATCGAGCAAATGCACAGCCACAGCAATACCGTGGCGCACTATTAAAGGCTCGGGAGATAAGCAACGTGAAGCGAACAGCAGCGCCTCACGATCCTCTTCATGAAGACCCAATATGCGATCAGCATAGCGGGAGAGCTGACGCCCATCGATATCGCTACCTTGTTGTAACGACAGCAACTGTGTATCCAGATAGGCAGCGACCTTGACAAGCCGACGCGCCATAGGGGTCGCGTAGCGCTTGACATCACGCCGCCCAAGCAACTCTCCTGCACCCGGTCGCTTGCTTGGCAGCGCGAACAGCGGTGAGGGCTGACGCTCGTTTTGTTCTTCTTTTTTATAGCGTGCCGCTTCGCGCTCTATTTCGCACACGAAATACCAAATTTGCCGCTCTTGCTCCGCACTACACTCAACGAAGTTAAAACCGACGCGCAGTAGATGACGCTCAGCGTCGGTTTTTTGATGACGAGCCTCTCCAAGCACTTCAAAGTAGGTGCCGTCGGGAAAGGTAAACGCCAACTTTAGGGGGCTAGCGGCTCCCGCCAGCAGCCCGCTAGCGGCCAATGGCAATTCAAGCTGGCAGCCATCCTGGGACAAATCCCTCAACTCACCCTCTATCTCGGCATCACCACCATACAAACCTGTCGACACCACCATCCCCATGCGCAGCTCAGCACGGAAGGACTCACGACGCTGCAGCACTTCCAACGATGCAGGATAATCACTGCAACACAAAAAGCGCCCCCCGGCCTGACGCGTCTCCGTCAGTTGCAGGAGCGGCGTTTGCAGCACTTTCCCCTGCGCCTGCCCGCGCAAGTAAAACGCAGCACCACCCTGTAAATGGTGAAGTAAATAGTCAACAGAGGAAAGATCCATCACCAATGCTTGGCCCTGGTGCTGCTCCATCAAGACAATGGGCTCTGGACGAGCTCCCGTCGCAGCAAGACAGAGCGAAACGCCACCGGTTTCGATCAAGGTATTCAGCAGAGACTTGATCACTGTTGTACTTACTATTGTTTCAAACTCATCCTGCTGCGCCACCATTCTCGCCTCGCTTACTCTTATGCGTTAATTAGTTCACCGCAAACTCGAGAAGCATATCAGATGCCCACAGCATGGCGTATGCACAAAAAGCCATCTTTCTCATGCTTATTAGGCGGGCTATAGAAAAGCAAAGAGACAGAGCGTGTAGTGTCGACGCTACCAATAACAAGCAAACACAATGCCATGCCAGTAAGCGTAAAGTTTTTCAGCATCCTGCCGATACCAATGTAGAAACGCTTACTAACTAGCAAAAAACCGAGCTATGGCTGCCGTTTCACGCTATCGCACCACTAACTGGCTGCCAAAGCTGACATTAAAAAGGAACGTGCCCCATGAGCTCACTACCCACCGAAGTAATAACACCACTGTCATCGCCCCTAACTCACTTAAATCCCCGCCAGCGGCTAGAAAACACACTGGCTCAGCTAGCGACAACCAACACTCAGCTTATAAGCGCAGATACCACCGAACAGGAAACTTCTGCCAAACAGAAAACTTCTGCCAACGAACTCGTCGCACCCATTCAACGCATCAACGAGATAATGCGCCCACATGGCTTAGAATTCGAATTAAGCGAAGAAACATCACGCGTGATCACGCGAGTCGTAGACAGGGAGTCTGGCGACGTCATACGCCAGATCCCAGCAGAAGAAGTACTCAAGATTGCCGAGCGACTTGAAGAAATGCAGGGACGAATAATCTCAATTGAAGCCTAATGCGTGACGTAGACAACCCTACACTTGCATGTTCATAACATCACGATATGCAGATACCAAACGATTGCGAACCTGAAGCCCCATTTGAAACGCAACGCTGGCCTTCTGCATGTCAACCATCACGTCATTGAGCTGCAAATCAGGATCACCCGCCTGAAAAGCCATCGCCTGACTGTTAGCCGTCTGCTGAAGTCGGTTAATGCGCTGAATCGAGGCCTGCAGCTCACCACCAAAACCGCCCTGCCCGACAGCCGCTGACGCCTGCGCACCACTAAGGGGCTGCGTGGATGCCGCTTGAGTCGCCATGCCTTGCATCTGCTGTAGCGCAGCCTGTATTGCGGGAGTACTCATACGCTCACCTCAATTCGCAAAAAATATCTAATGCAAAAAGCCTAACACCAAAGCGCCCCGCCTCATACGGACAAATGCGCATAAAAAGCGAAGCTTATCGTTCCTTTATGCTCGACTAGTCACCGGATAATGACTGTCATCACAATTCCGCCTCATCTTTTTGGCGGATAACCGCGATCGACGGATATAGCCTATGCCTTCTTTGGTGATGCGCCTGGGCCGACACCAGTTTTGCCTGCCCCTCTGGAGGGTCGCATGAGCGAAACCGGTGCAACGGCAGGCCGTCAAAACAGTACGAATCAAGCCGCTCCCCGCAGTGGAAATATCAATAGTGGAAGCAACGGTAGTGGAAATACCGAACGCGACACCAGCGGCTCAGCTTTTGAGCGTACGCTGAAACAGCTGCGTGGCAATCCGCTAGTCGCACTGCTTATCGCAGGCGCCGCCTCAATTGCTATTGTGGCGGCTCTATTTATGTGGGCCAGTAGCCCTGAGTACCGCGTGCTGTATAGCAACCTAAGCGAAGCTGATGGTGGCAGCATCATCAATGAGCTCGATACCCGCGGCATTCCTTACCAGTTCAGCGAAGGTGGCCAGGCATTAATGGTGCCTAGTGATCAAGTCCACACACTGCGCCTGCAGCTTGCTGAGCAGGGGTTACCCCGCGGGGGCAACCTTGGCCTTGAACTAATGGACAGCCAGGCATTTGGGATTAGCCAGTTTGCCGAGCAAATTAATTACCAGCGAGGTCTTGAAGGTGAGCTTGCGCGCTCAATCGAATCGCTGGGGCCGGTGGAAAGCGTGAGAGTGCACCTCTCCATGGCCAAGCCATCAGTCTTTATTCGCGACCGTGAGCCAGCTAAAGCATCCGTTGTGATGACTCTTCTACCAGGCCGGGTTTTAGGTGAAGGTCAGGTCAGCGCGATCGTTCATATGGTTTCGGGCAGCGTGCCTGACCTAGCCGCTGAAGATGTCACGGTGGTTAATCAGGATGGCCGACTGCTGTCTGCCGAGACAAGCAACGGTAATGACCTGGATGGTTCACAGCTTGAATATATTGTCGAGGTTGAGCGCTCTTACCAGCAGCGTATTGAGCATATTCTAACGCCCATCTTGGGTCGTGATAATGTGCGCGCCCAGGTTGCAGCGCAAATCGACTTCTCTCGACGCGAGCAGACCTCTGAACGCTACGGGCCCAATCAACCCCCCAACGAAGCAGCCGTACGTAGCCGCCAGCTAAGCCTTACATTTGACGGTGAAGACCCATTGGCCACCGGCATTCCAGGCGCGCTGAGCAACACGCCGCCAGGCACACTGCCCTCCCCCATCAACCAGCCGGAGGGCGAGGAAGAGGATGCTAATCAGCAAGAGGATGTGCCCCCCGAAGCGTTGCGCAACTTGCGTCAGGATGACGTCATCAACTACGAAGTTGATCGCAGCATTGAGCATGTCCAGCATCGCCTTGGTCAGATAGAGCGGCTATCCGCCGCGGTGGTCGTAAACTACCGTTCGGAAATGAACGATGAAGGCGAGTGGGTCGACGTTGCGCTAACCGATGAAGAAATTGCCCAGATTGAGCGTCTAGTTCGTCAAGCAATGGGCTTCTCGCAACTGCGAGGCGATGAAGTGGAGGTCGTCAACTCTCCCTTCGCGCGCAGTGTCGAGGAAACCGCGGAGGTCGAATGGTGGAAAGATCCCAGCGTTCTGTCACTGGCTGGCAAGGTAGGTCGCTACCTATTGGTTGCCCTGGCGATTCTATTGCTCTACCTGCTGATTTTGCGCCCCTTAATTAAACGCTATACCCAAACACCGGTTATGGCGGCAGCAACGCCCGGCGGCACGCTGGCCGCCAGCGTAGGCGGTGAAGATGATGACGAAGAAGGCGAAGAGCCATCAGGCGAGAGCGATGAGACCTACGCCAAGCCGAAGCGTCGGCGTAAAACCTCACTCTATGAGCATAACCTCAATGACCTGCGTGAAATGGCTCAAGAAGACCCCCGCATGGTCGCGATGATCATTCGTAGCTGGATGAATGCCAATGAGTAGTTCAATTGCTGAAATGAACGGGGCTCGCAAGAGCGCCATCTTATTGCTTGCACTAGATGAAGACAGTGCCGCTGAGGTCTTTAAATACCTCGGCGCTGCGGAAGTGCAAGAAATCAGTATGGAGATGGCCCGGCTGAACCAGGTCTCCCATGACGACATGAAGGCGGTGCTCGAAGCATTCCATAAAGAGACCGAAGAGTTTGTAGCGCTTAATCTTAACTCCAGCGATCACATTCGCTCAGTGCTGACCAAAGCACTGGGCAGCGAACGCGCGACGAGTCTGATTGAAGATATTCTAGAGACCACTGGCAATAATTCGGGCATTGACGCGCTTAACCTCATGGAAGCCTCCATGGTGGCCGAACTCATTCGCGACGAGCACCCGCAAATTATCGCAACCATTCTAGTTCACCTGGATCGTCATCAAGCCTCCGACATCCTTGAGCTATTCGAGGAAAAACTGCGCAATGACGTGGTTCTTCGTATCGCTACTTTCAGCGGCGTTCAGCCCGCCGCACTGCAAGAGCTGACCGAAGTACTCACTAGCATGCTGGACGGTCAGAACCTCAAGCGCAGCAAAATGGGCGGCGTAAGAACCGCGGCCGAGATCCTCAACTTGATGAACTCCTCCCAAGAAGAGACCGCCATCGAGACCGTGCGTGCGCACAGTGAGGATTTGGCTCAGAAAATTATCGACGAAATGTTCTTGTTCGAGAATCTGCTCGACCTCGACAACCGCGCTATTCAAATGGTGCTCCAAGAAGTCGATACCAACTCGCTGGTGGTGGCCCTTAAAGGGGCTCAGGACGCCTTGGTGGACAAATTCCTGCGTAATATGTCACAGCGCGCTGCCGATTTAGTTCGTGAAGATATGGAAGCCCGCGGCCCGATCCGCGTCTCTCAGGTGGAAACCGAGCAGAAGGCTATATTGCAGGTCGTTAGGCGCTTAGCTGATTCTGGTGAAATCGTCTTGGCAGGTGGAGACGACGAGTATGTCTAATACTCACTCGCCGAAATTTGATCGCCATGGCGATTGGCGCCGCTGGCAAATGGAAGAACTGGCGTCCACGAAGAGTAGCCATGCCTCAAAGGGCGAGGTACCCACGGCCCATCAACGCAAAGTACAGGCGGCACAAAAAGCGGCTGAACTGGCACGCCAACGTGAAGAGGATGAGCGCCAGGCACTGCACGAGCGTATTCGTCAGCAAGCCGAAAAAGAGGGCTATGACGCAGGCTTTGAGCAGGGTCGCAAAGAGGGGTTGGAAAAGGGGTTAGCAGACGCTGCCGAACAGGCCAAAAAAGAGCTAGAAGCACAAATCCACAAGACCGTTGCGCCGCTGGAAACACTGGGCAAACAGTTTTCAAATGCGCTTGAACGCCTTGATGACACCATCGCCTACGACCTGGTTGAGTTAGCACTGGCCACCGGCAAACAACTTGCTAGCGATGCCCTACAGGACACACCTGAACAAGTTTTGGCCATTGTCCGCGAGCTTCTGCACACCGAGCCTCCCTTGGTAGGCCAGCAACGTCTTTGGCTTAACCCCGATGATCACGCTTTAGTAGAGGAGCACTTGGGTAATGAGCTCAGAGCCGCCAATTGGAAGCTCCAGCCTGATGACCAACTGGCCCGTGGCGGGTGCCGGGTAACCAGTGCTCAGGGTGAAATTGACGCAACCTTTGAAAGCCGTTGGCACGCTATTCAAGCCCAATCGCGCAAACGCGGTCTCAATTCTCCACCCTCCTCTAACGTCCCTTCATCCTAGGCGGATACGCTATGGCAGACACCACCTGTCCCCATCAACATCGCTGGAATAAGGCATTGCGACGCACGCAGCAGCGTGTTAGCCATCTGCCTCGCTACCGCAATAACGGCCGCGTCATTCGTGCGACGGGAATGGTGATTGAAGTGGTTGGGCTACGTGTCGCCGTAGGTAGCGCCTGTCGGATTGAATTGCCGGGCAGCGACGGTCGCTTGTCCGACAGCGATAGGCATGCCGAAGCGGAAGTCGTCGGCTTTTCTGGTGATAAGCTATTCCTGATGCCCTTGGAAGAGGTCATAGGGCTAATGCCTGGCGCTCGCGTCGCGCCTCTTGATGAAAGCGGCAACAACAGTGCCCGCCGCTTCCCTATGGGCGATAGTCTGCTGGGCCGGGTACTGGATGGCAATGGCAATCCGCTTGATGATCGGGAGGGCATCGATGAGATACCTCGAGCAACACTCAGCTCGCCGCCGCTTAATCCGCTTTCTCGCGCGCCAATTGATGCGCAAATTGACGTAGGCATTCGCGCTATTAATGCGCTGCTTTGCGTAGGTCGCGGTCAGCGTATGGGGCTATTTGCAGGCTCCGGTGTGGGCAAGTCAGTATTGCTAGGCATGATGGCACGCTACACCAAGGCCGATGTCATTGTGGTGGGCTTGATTGGTGAGCGGGGCCGTGAAGTACAAGACTTTATCGATAACATTTTGGGCCCTGAGGGTCGACGGCGTGCTGTTGTCGTCGCCGCCCCCGCTGATACCTCACCGCTACAGCGCTTACAGGGTGCCGCGTATGCGACTCGCCTGGCAGAAGGTTTTCGTGACGAAGGTCGCGATGTCCTGCTGATCATGGATTCGTTAACCCGGTACGCCATGGCACAGCGGGAAATTGCCCTGGCCATTGGTGAGCCACCCGCTACTAAAGGTTATCCGCCTTCGGTTTTTGCAAAGCTGCCCGGCTTAGTGGAGCGCGCAGGTAATGCTGAGCGTGGTGGTGGTTCCATTACGGCGTTTTATACCGTGCTAACCGAGGGCGATGATCAACAAGATCCTATTGCCGATTCTGCTCGCGCCATTCTAGACGGGCATATCGTGCTGTCGAGAACGCTAGCGGAAGCAGGTCATTATCCGGCCATCGATATTGAAGCTTCAATTAGCCGAGCAATGACCTCCATCGCCTCAGCAGACCAGCTTCAGGAGGCGCGGGTTTTCAAGCAACTATTCTCACGCTACCAGCGTAACCGGGATCTGATCAGCGTAGGGGCCTACAGCCCTGGCCATGATCCACAGCTCGACGAAGCAGTGAAACGCTTTCCCTCGTTGGAAAACTTCCTTCAACAGAATATTGATGAGTGTGCAACGCTTGCCGATGCTCGCCAAGCGCTACACGCACTGGTAGGAGGACGCGCATGAGTACTTCCCAGCTTGAAATGTTAACCGACCTAGCCAGAGGCGCCCGCGACCAAGCGGGTAAAGTACTGGCACAAGAGCGACAAACGGAGCAACAAACGACCGCTCAGTTACAGTCGCTACTGAGCTATCGGGCGGAGTACGCTGAGCGCTTACAGAAAGCGATGCGTGACGGCATTGACCCTGCCACTATGTACAACTATCAGCAGTTCTTAGCCTCTTTGGACGCGGCCCTAAGCCGCGCTCGACAAGCGTTAGCGTCTCAACAGGCAAGCGTTGAACAGAGTAAAAAGAACTGGCAACAAGAGCAGCGAAAGCTCTCTTCCTACGATACACTGGCGTCGCGTCGACTACTTGAAGAGCACCGCCGCAGTGAACGTCATGAACAAAAAACTAACGATGACTTGGTGACAAGCCGCGCGGCTCGTCAGCATAACGACACTCCGCATTAGCGGGGCCAGGGAACTGAACATGAACATTCACCAGTTGCTTTCGGTCAACCAAAATTCGCCTCAGACGCAGTCTCAAGGCACTTTCGGCCAACAAGACACAGCTAAGGGCGTATTTCATCAAACGCTGTTGCAAGCGTCTGGCACTCAGCGATTATCAGCGTCTGCTTTCAGTGAAGCTGCTGCTTCTCATACGCCGCGATCGCAAGCTCAGCTAAATGAACTCAGCTCTCTTTTGTCGGATGCATCAGCTGACGATGTAGAAAATTTGCACGAAGTCCTGCAAACCCTGGGACTGGATGTCAGTGAGCGCGATTTGTCTGAATTATTGGCTCAGTTGCAACAGCCAAGCTCAGAGGTCAGCCTAGAAACGCTAGGTCTAGATGCTGGAGAAGCATCGACTCCCCTTGACGAAATTGCCGGCCGTCTCGCGCTAATGGCATCTTTTACGGAAAACAGGCCTGAGTTGGCTTCACCCGCTGCCCCAGCCACGCTGGAAGCAATCGCTGAACAGTTAAATATTAGTCAATCGGAAGCGGCACAGCTGGTCGATTCCAAGGGACTCAAGACAATTGCCCAGTATCTAAGTATGGATAAAAGTGGGCCTGGGCAGTCTATCGACCCAGCCGCGCTGGAAGCCATTGCCGATCAGTTAAATATTAATCAAACGGATGCTGCGCAGCCTATCGTCCCAGCAGAGCTGAAGGTCGTCGCTGAGCAGTTAAATATTAGTCAAACGGAAGCAGCACAGCTTGCCTCCGCGCTAAATGCGCTGGCTGGTCAGCTACAAAGTGCCTCCCCCCAATCAGCAGAGTCGGCTCAGTTAACCAATGTCCGCTCGCCTGTTGCCGAGCTCCAGGCAGCCCTAAGGCCACAACCTGATACTTTCTTTGCTCAAATGAACACTGGTAATGCAGCTCAGCAGATTAACTCCCCCACTGCAGCCACCCAGATCAGCAGCGAAGCCCTAATGTCCGCTCTATTGACAGGAGACGGGGCTTCGAAAGCAAGCCCAAGCAGTGAGCACTTACTTACTGGATTATCGTTAAATACCGGCAGCAGTCCGTTAGCTACATCGCAATCTACCCAAGGCTTTTCGCCCAATGTCACACCGACAGCGGCCACTTTAGCGACACCTGTCAACAGCCCCGCCTGGCCACAACAGTTGAGCCAGCAGTTAGTACAGATTTCACAGCGTGGTGGCGAACAGCACGTTCAGATGCAATTAAACCCTGCAGAATTAGGGCCGCTGTCTATCTCCCTGAAGTTTGGTGAACAGGGGGCGCAAGCGCACTTTTTGTCCGCCCATGCCCAGGTACGCCAAGTGCTCGAACAAGCGATTCCCCAGCTGAGGGAAGCGCTGGCTGAGCAAGGCATTTCGCTAGGCGAGACATCGGTTGGCGAACAGCGTGACCCCAACGAGCAGGCTTTTGCTCAATCAGGCGGCAAACAGGGTGCCGAGGCTGGGAGCGGCAACGGCGATATAGGCTTGGATGAATCACTTACCCAAAGCACCGAGCGCAGCCCGCTAAGACTGGATGGGCGGGTCGATCTATACGCCTAAGCATTGACAGAGTGCATGACCATTCTAGAACTACGTCGATTAATACGCTCATAAATACGTACGTGAAATAGCTAAACCAAAAGATAGGCTTGCCAAATAAGCCTGTTCATTTCATCACCAGCATGCGCTTTAGGCATAATACATTGCTAGTGATACGCATGGAGTTCACAGGAATCGCAAATGGCAGAAAAAAGCGGCGGGTCAAAAAAACTGCTCTGGATAATGATCATCCTGGTCTTGCTGTCGTCAGCAGGCGCAGCGGCAGCTATTTATATGGTAATGGATCAGCGTGATGACGGTTCAGAAGACGCTGAGATGCAGCAAGCGATGGAGCGCGAGCCGCCTATTTTTATGCGTATTGAACCCTTTACCGTCAATCTTGCCGATGACAGTTATGGTTCACGCTTGCTCTATACAGGCGTGACTCTTCGTGTGGGTGATGAAGAGAGTAAAACCATTCTAGAAGAGCATATGCCTCAAGTGCGCAGCCGTTTGCTGATGCTGCTATCCGGCAAGCAGGCTGATGAACTTACTTCCCCGGAAGGTAAGCAGCAGCTTGCACAAGCGATTGTTGATCGACTCAACGTCCCGCTGACGGAGAATCAGCCGCCACTTGATTTGCGTGAAGTTTTATTCACCGAATTTATTGTGCAATAACCTCGGGAACTGGAGCCGTTCATGTCACAGGACGATCTACTGTCCCAGGAAGAAATAGATGCCCTGCTAAAGGGCGTTAGTGGAGACGATGAGCCATCGGCTTCGTCTTCCCATGCGTCAGATGAGGCCCGGGTTCGCCCTTACGATCCGTCGACCCAGCATCGCGTTATTCGTGAGCGTTTGCATGCGCTTGATTTTATCAACGAGCGCTTTGCGCGCTATTTTCGTACTGGCCTGTTTAACCTACTGCGGCGTAGCGCGGACATTACCGTCGAGTCAGTTCGCTATCAAAGCTTTAGCGAGTTCTCACGTAATGTTCCCGTGCCTACCAACCTGAACATTGTGTCGATGAAGCCACTGCGGGGTTCAGCACTCGTCGTATTCCCCCCCAATCTCGTTTTTATGGTGGTGGATAACCTTTTCGGTGGTGACGGTCGTTTTGTCACTAAATCGGACGGCCGGGAGTTCACTAATACTGAACAGCGTATTATCCAGCGCCTGCTCAATCTCGCTATTGAGGCATACCAAGAGGCCTGGAAAGTCGTTTATCCGCTGGATGTCAGTTTTTTACGCTCAGAAGTGCAATCAAAGTTTGCCAACATTACCAACTCACCCAATGAAATTGTGGTGAACACCAAGTTCAACATTGAAGTGGGCAACCTATCTAGCAATTTTCAGATATGCATGCCGTACGCCATGATTGAGCCGCTACGCGACTTACTAGCTAACCCAATTAATGACAGCAATCACGACCAAGACGGCAGTTGGTCACGCCGAATGGCAAGTGAGCTGCGTCAGTCGGAAGTGGAGCTAGTCGCTGAATTTGCTCAGATACCCAGCCGTATCGCCCATGTGATGGGATTGAAAAAAGGCGACGTGCTGCCGTTAGACATTCCAAGTTCAATCACCGCAAGCGTTGACGGGGTGCCCGTCATGGAGTGCGAGTACGGAAGTCAACGTCAACAGCATGCACTGCGTGTGTTACATATGATTGACCATGCCGCTATGAATAATGCATCGTCCAAGGACTTCATTAAAGGGTCTACGCGACAGAAAGCCAAGGAATCCAAAGCATGACTGATCCCAATAAGCCTGATCAGAACGTCTCTGACGACGATTGGGCGGATGCCATGTCCGAGCAAGAAGAACCCACCTCCAGCGCCGATGCTGCCAGCGAAGAGGAAGATCCTTGGGCAGCCGCAATGGCGGAACAAGAAGCTGCTGAAGAGAGCGAAGAAGAGACAGCTGCTGCCCCAGAAGAGCCCAAAGCACCTGCAGCGAAAGCGGCAAGTGAGGATATCTTCCGTCCGTTGAGCCCAGACAGCGGCTCTTCCCAGGCGCGTGAGCTTGAGATGATCATGGATATCCCGGTGAAGCTCACCGTGGAACTCGGCCGTACAAAGCTAACTATTAAGCAGTTACTGGAGTTGGCACAAGGGTCTGTTATTGAGCTTGAAGGACTCGCCGGAGAGCCGATGGATATCTTGATTAACGGCTACTTGATTGCTCAAGGCGAAGTTGTTGTGATCGAAGATAAGTACGGCATTCGGATTACTGAAATCATCACGCCTTCTGAACGTATTCATAAATTGAACCGATGAGCGTTGCAACCTCTTCGGCGCAGAATGGTTCGCTCGATGCACTAGGTAACGGTGGCGAGGCATTGGTAGGGATGGCCGTTTTGGGCAAGACTGCCGCGGCTTTAGCTCTCGTTATTGCGATCATTTTAATCTGTACAGCGCTTTTAAAGCGCTGGAGCAACCATACCACTCGCCATGGCGCCCACCTGCGCATTGTGGGCAGTACGGCTGTGGGAAATCGTGAGCGTATCGTGATTGTTGAAGTAGAAGATACCTGGTTGGTTGTTGGAGTGGGAGGTGGCCGAATTACTAAACTCCACGAGCGCCCGGCCCCTGAAGAGCGCCCGCCAACCGCATCAGCTCCGCCTTCCTCACGCTTTGCGCGTCGTTTATCCAAAGCGCTAGCCGCAGGCCGTCGCGACTCGTCTGCGCCCACCGATCCACATCAGACGCCATGAGGTACCGGATGCACCTTTTTTGGCCCTGTGTTTTGAAGAACCTTTTTTTGAAGAGCCATGTTTTGAATAGCAAAACGGCTAAACCGTTCATGATGTGGCTTGTGTTTGCTGTCGCGTGTTTTATAGCCAGCCCTGTGCATGCACAACAGATTCCCGGCATTATTTCTCAGCCGCTTGATGACGGGGGCCAGCAGTGGTCATTGTCGCTGCAAACCCTGCTTTTCCTAAGTTCTCTAGCGTTTTTGCCCTCCATGCTGCTGATGATGACGAGCTTCACTCGTATCATCATTGTGCTTAGCCTGTTGCGGACAGCGATGGGCACCCAGGCAACGCCGCCCAACCAAGTGCTGTTAGGGATAGCGCTGTTTTTAACTTTTTTTATCATGTCACCCGTATTGGCCCAGGTATATGACAACGCCTGGGTGCCGCTGACTAATGAGACGATAAATTTTGAAGAGTTTTTACTGCTGGCTCAGGATCCATTTCGGGAATTTATGCTCGCTCAAACCCGAGAGCCGGATCTGGCACTGTTTGTTCGCCTAGCCGATGTGGGCCCCATGCAAGGCCCGGAAGAACTGCCAATGCGTGTCTTGCTGCCCGCCTTTGTCACCAGTGAACTAAAAACGGCCTTTCAAATCGGCTTTACCATTTTCATTCCGTTTTTGATCATTGACCTCGTGGTGGCCAGCACATTGATGGCATTGGGGATGATGATGGTTCCGCCCATCACTATCTCATTACCTTTTAAACTGATGCTGTTCATTTTAGTGGATGGTTGGCAGCTTATTATTGGCTCAATGGCAGAAAGCTTTTACATGATATAACGCTTTATACCGCACATTGTTTATACAGCCCACAGGAACCCAGCTATGACACCCGAGATGGTGATGAGCATTGCTTATCAAGGAATGCGAGTAACGCTTCTGCTTGCTGGCCCCATGCTTTTGGCGGCGCTATTCACCGGCCTTATCATCAGCTTGTTCCAAGCCGCGACTCAGATAAATGAAATGACACTAACCTTTATTCCTAAAATTCTGGCTGTGTTCGCGGTGCTGGTATTAGCAGGCCCATGGCTGATTGGCTTAATTACCGATTTTACTCACCGCCTATTTACTAATATCCCCAGCATGGTGATGTAGCGCTATGGTGGAAGTCACTTTCGCACAGCTGCAAGGGTGGTTAGTGGCTTTTTTATGGCCGTTTGCGCGCATTACTGCTTTCATGGCAGCGTCGCCTCTATGGGGACACTCCAGCGTTCCCAACCAAGCCAAAGTGGGCCTGGCCGCCCTAATTGCCATTGTTATTGCGCCGATTTTACCGGCCATGCCAGATATTGCCATCATGTCATGGGCGGGGATCGGGGTCATGATCGAACAGATCCTAATTGGCTTAGCGATGGGCCTCGTCATGCATATCATGTTCGCTGTCGTTCAAGCCGCAGGGGATTTTATCGGTCTGCAGATGGGCCTAGCGTTTGCGAGCTTTTTTGATGCATCGAGTGGTACCAATATTATGGTGCTCTCGCGCATTCTCTACATGATCACTCTGCTCATGTTTTTGGCCATGAATGGTCATCTAATGGTGCTTGAAACCTTGATTATGAGCTTCCAAACGTTGCCCATTGGCATTGGGACATTCAACCCAGATGCGTTTATTTTGTTATCTCGTTATGCGGGCACGATTTTTGCGTCGGGAATGTTATTGGCGCTACCGCTGGTGGGCTCCCTGCTGACCATCAACCTGGCACTGGGCATACTGAACCGTTCTGCCCCCCAGCTCACCGTCTTCAATATCGGCTTTCCTACCTCTCTTATCGTGGGGCTAATATTAATGATGGTGCTCATGACCGACATTAACCGCTTTCTACAGCGGTTGTTTACGCAAGGCCTAGGGTTTATGCAGACGTTAATCGAAACGATGGCGCCCTTAAACTAAAATTCCCCTGTTTTCATGACGTTTTAGCCATAAAAACAAGGGAATAAGCAGAACTCCGCGACACGCAAGCGATAAGGTGCCGTAATAATTGAGCTACACTACATATAGTTAAACAACGATAAGCCTTTAATATCTACAAACGCTTTTTGTGCTGCCTGCATACCAACTTGTCGCAAACTATACTCAGATATTGCCTCAGTGTAATCCAGATCGACTAAATCCGATAGCGTTTGATCGTAGTTCAGCATTCGATTACTGCTTACCGAATCGATAACATCAAGCTCATTCAAACGCGCCCCAGCGGAAGCGCGCACGGTTAGAACATTATCCAAACTATTGTCCAGATCGCGCATAGCAGTATTCAAAGTATTACGCTGATCGGCTTTTTTGGTGGCATTATCAGCAGGGTTTTCTAATACGCGAATGGCTTCTTCCATAGTGCGAAACAGGTCGGCACCACGAACATCACCCCCTGATTTAGCAACCAGTATTTCATCATCCGGCGCAGGTGTACCTTCAAGGCTAATCGATAAGCCACCGAACTCTAATGAGAGAGAACCCTCTTCGCTAATATCATCTGTCCAGTTGCCAGAGCTTAATGCTGCCCCATCCGTGTCGTTGTCCACCCAAGTATCCGTTTCATTATCAAATCGTTGAACCTGATATGTTGGATCAGCAGCAGTTCCATCAAAACTGACACGGTAATCACTACCGTAATCAGCGTCATTGACGTCAAGAGTTTGGGGCCCGCGAAATGTCACATTACCTTGATTCAGAGTGCCATCTTCTTTCTTTGCTTCTGCTACATATCCAGCACCGCTGGGTACACTTTGGAAGATAGTCACGCCATTATCAGCTACCGGTATCAAGCGCGTAGAATCTACACGCTGTTCGCGTGTATTCGTATCGCCTCTATATTCCACACTACCGTCAGCAGACTTCACAAAGGGTGGAGTATTATCTTTATAACCACCAAACAAATAACGACCGTTACCATCGGTAGAATTCGCTTGGCCTATCAGTGTCTCATAAACGCCTTTAAGCTCGCTGGCGATGGACTCGCGGTTTTCGCTAGTTAGCGTGTCGCTAGACGCCTGAATCAACAATCCTTTGGCACTTGTTATTGCATCACTAACGCTATTGATAATATTTTCAGTCTGCGACAGCGAATTACGGGCGGATACGCGAGAATCTGAAAATTGTTCAGTAACCGCCTTTGCCTGATCAACGCCAATCGCCCGCGAGGCGGCCTGTGGGTCGTCGGACGGGTTAACCACACGTCGGCCGCTGGCAATCTGCTGACTGACCCTCATCAGGTCACTTTGTTGGCGGTTCATGGACGCCGTGCTTTGCTCAAACATGGTAACGGTACTAATACGCATCACTTAAGCTCCCGAATTAACCGCGCAGGTTCAAGATGGTGTCCATCAGCGTACCTGCGGTGTCAATCACACGCGCATTGGCCTGATAGTACTGTTGGTAACGGATCAAATTAGCAGCTTCTTCGTCTAGATTAACTCCAGACTCTGATTGCTGTACGGCACGCAATTGATCGGTAAGGCCTTGACGAGCATCCAAATTAACTTCTGTAATGTTGGTTCGGTTACCAACATCGCTGACTATGGATGCATATGCACCGGTGACCGTTGCGCTAGCACCGACAATAGATTGGGACTGCAGGTCTTGCAGCGCTAAAGCATTACGGTTATCGCCACTGGTAAAAATAGTCTGGCTAACGGTTAATGATGATGTTTCACCTGCATCAGGAAGGGCGTCAACCGTAAAGCTGATACCATCAACTTCAATCTCATCGCCCGCTTCCAACTCAACGTCAGATAAGTCTGATGCATCAACATTGGTACCGTTAACCATTATATTCACTGCCGGAGTCAGCGTCAGGCTACCGTCCGAATCTACCTCAAATTGATATTTTCTGTTATCCGCAAAAGCGTCTGAAGATATACCCAAATCGCTAACGTTTAAATCACCCTCACGTTCAAACGAGTTACCCGTGTTATTTCCTACATTAATAAAACCTGCGTCACCTGCAGCAATCTTGTCTACGTCAGCGATATTAGTATCCATACCATTGGCGGCGCGCCGTACCGGCTGAATTTCAAAGCGATCACCATCTTGCGGCACACCGCTGAACTCAATGCTGACACCACCAAAATTTAATTCGCCATCGTCATCCCAGGCGTCTTGATCAAAATCTACAACCTGCCCATTGTCTTTACGGGTAACCACGGGCTCACCAGCCTCAAAACTGACGGTATAGTCAGTTGCCCTCAGGGCATCAACTTGATCGGGGTTAAATTCAGCGCTAGTGATATTGACGGCGGGTAAGCTATTATTCTTATCGGCATACGTTTGCGGGGCGCGCACTGCAAAGAAGTCTTCGCCCTGGTCACCGTTAAGATCTACACCTTGCTTATGCTGTTCATTGAAAGCAGTCGCCAACGACACAGCCAGTTGACCAATTTGGTTCTGCGTCTTATCTAAGGTTTCTGAACGGAAGGACATCAAGCCCCCCAATGCCCCGCCTGTTATCGTCGACTCATCTAACTGAACGACGTTACCACCACCATCCCGATACCCCACCACCGTGCGCTGAGGGTCATAATCCGCTTGAACTGCTTCTAGTTGGAACGAATTGGTTCCTGTCACCAGCGGCTGACCATTGGGCAGGCTAATATTGTAGGTTTTGCCATCCTGAATATTAAGGCGCAAATCCATACGCTCATTAAGCTCTGATACCAATTGATCGCGCTGGTTGAGCAGGCTATTGGGTGCCTCCCCACTCCGAGCGCGAGCCAAAGCAATCTCTTTATTTAAACCAGCAATCTGCTCGGTGGTGTTATTAATCTGGGTAATTTCATCTTTGATCTGGCCATTAATATTACCCTGCATATCTTGCAGGTAGCCATCAAAGGAGCGGAACTGTGAACTCAGCGTATTAGCTTGGCCAAGCACGCCCTGGCGAGCCGCTGGGTCAGAGGGTGAGGCCGCCAGGTCTTCTAGCGATGAGAAAAAATTCTGCATCAGAGGGGCTAAGCCTGCCGCGCGATCAGCCAGCAGGTTATCGATTTGCGTTACCTGACTATAGTAAGTGTTTAAGGCACTTGACTGAGTTTTTGCACTATTTAACTGATCAGCTACGTACGTATTGAACTGGCGCTCGATATCATTGACACGAACCCCGCCACCTACACGCCCCTCACCCAACTGGGCCAACTCTCGGTTATAGCCAGGCGTATAGACATTACTAATATTATTACTGCTTGTATTCAGGGCATTCTGCGCGGCATTGAGGCCGCTTAAGCCGATCGAAAACATGCTCATGGTTCAATTCCTTAGGCCGATACCTATCACTAATTCAATTATCGGCGCTGCACAGAAAAACTTGAGGAAAGGGCTAGCGAGCGTCAGCCAGGAAATTTCCCTCAGCGTTAAGCGGCCCCATGGTATTCATCACTGCGACTAACTTTTCAGCGTAGAGCGGATCAGTCGCATACCCACCTGCCTGCAACTCACGCGCGGCCTGCTCAGCGGAGGGTGCTTGAACAACCCCAGCATAGCGAGGGTTATTGCCGATTAGGCTGGCATAATCAGTAAAAGCGTGTTCAAACGAGTCATAAACACGGAAGGTGTCAACCACCTGCGTTCGCCGCCCATTAATATATTCATGAGTCACAATATCGGTGGTTTCACCCTGCCAATGACTACCGGCTTTGATACCAAACAGGTTATGACTATTGTTGCCATTGCGAGTCGCGATTTCGTGCCGTCCCCAGCCTGTTTCTAGCGCCGCCTGGGCTAAAATGAGTTCAGCAGGAACGCCGGTGGACTCACTGGCCGCTTGGGCGGGTGCCGCTAACGTTTGAATAAATTGATCTACGTGAGCAGAAGCCGTCGTTTGCGCTCGCGGGTTTAACGCAGACTCATCTACCGCATTCCCCTTCTCGACGCCTTGGCGAATGGCCTCTAGCTCGGCTAAGAATCGACCGCTGCCCTGCTCACGCTGGGTTTCAATCGTGTCAGGATTAGCCGCGAATGAACCGTCAAGCACACGCGGGGTGCCACGAGGGATGCCTGCTATCAGTGCTTGTAACTCTTGATCCGCATCTGGCCGCGCCTTAGAGATGGCTCCTTGGCGCTCCAGTTGCTCAACAAGCACATCCGCAAGGCCCATTCCACGCGAAGCCATCACCTGTGACCACTGTTGATCCAGCATTGATTGATAGGTATCCGTCGCACTACTGTTCATTAGTCCTGAACTGGGTGTCGCGTCGCGCATACTCTTCATCATCATCTGAATAAATAGCGCTTCAAACTGCTGGGCTGCGCCACCCACGCCAGCCTCAGGGTCGACGCGTGCAGTGTGTTGGAGCCGCTGAAAACCGTTCATGTCCAGGGCAAACTGGCTGGTCATATCACTCGCGCTCATTAAATGACCTCCAGTTCTGCACGTAGCGATCCCGATGCTTTTAACGCCTCCAGAATCGACATCAAGTCTTGAGGGGTAGCGCCTAACGCATTCAATGCATTGACCACTTCGTTGAGCTGGGCACCCTCTACGATTTGCAGATAAGCCTCTTGCTGCTCAATATCAATATCTGCGTCGGGCACCACAACTGTCTCGCCCTCGCCAAACGGATTCGGCTGGCTAACGCCAAACTGAGTATCAATCATGATCGACAGACTGCCGTGAGCTACGGCTGCTTCCTGCAGAGTGACGGCACTGTTCATCACTACCGAACCGGTACGTGAGTTCAGCACAACGCGTGCCGGAGCCTCCGTTGGTGTGACCTGAACGTTTTCAATGCGCGCCATAAAGTTGACCCGCGCATTATCATCAGTAGGACCGTCCAGGGCGATTACTCGGCCATTACGTGCATATGCCACCGACTGGCCAAACTCGTTATTGATCGCCGTTACCATGCGCTGAACGGTGCCAAAATCAGAGTCGTTAAGCTGTAATTCAAGCATGCCACCATTGCCACCTAGGTTAAGCGGCACTTCCTTCTCAACCAGTGCGCCATTGGGAATACGCCCCGATGCCTGCTGATTGATTTGCACACTACTGCCACCCGCTTGGGCGCCAGCGCCGCCCACGAGCATGTTGCCCTGGGCAATGGCATAGGTATCACCATCGGCCCCCTTTAAAGGTGTCATCAACAGCGTGCCGCCGCGCAAGCTGCGTGCGTTGGCTATCGACGAAACAACTATATCTAGACGCTGGCCCGGCCTTGAGAACGGCGGGAGATCAGCGGTCACCATCACCGCAGCTACGTTGCGCAGTTGCAAGTTCGTGCCTGCAGGCACGGTCACCCCAAGCTGGGACAACATGTTGGTCAGGCTTTGGCTGGTAAAGGGCGCCTGGGTCGTTTGGTCGCCGGTACTGTCAAGGCCGACGACCAAGCCGTAGCCTACCAATTGGTTATCTCGAACGCCGGCAAAGCTCGCCAGTTCCCGAACGCTTTCTGCCTGAGCAGGCAAAGCTAGCGCGCACATTAGCACTAAGGTGGTCAGTTGAATAAGCCAAGCGTTGATGGCTTGCCGACAATTAATCCACACATTTCTTAACCGCATCACGATAACCCGCTGTCCCGCGTTCATTGGTCGACCTGCCATTGAAGGGCCTGCCTGGCGTAGCTCTGTCATTGATGGCTCCCCATAGAGCTAGAACGGCGAGACGTTCAAGAAGAAACGTTGTAGCCAACCCATGTGCTGCGCTTCATTAATATAGCCGTCACCGACATACTCAATTCGCGCATCCGCTACTTGAGTGGAAGGAACGGTATTTTGAGCGGTAATCGTACGTGGGTTAACCACGCCGGAAAAACGAATAAACTCAGTTCCCTGATTAATGGCAATTTGCTTCTCGCCACGCACACGTAAATTGCCGTTATTCATTACTTCTAACACCGAAACCGTGATAGTACCGGTAAAGGAGTTATTGGCCTGCGACCCACCACTACCGGTAAAGTCGTTTTCACCTGAAATATCAAAGCCATATTCTGCAAGCGTATCAAGGACATCAGGCAACTGTGTTAACTCCAGGCTAGCGCTACCGCTACGCCCTGCATTGGATTGCGAATTTTTGCTCGCACTGACCTCCTCATCCAACACAATGGTCAAGATGTCGCCCATGGCGCGCGGCCGACGATCTTCAAAAAGTGGCTGATAACCTTGCCTAGCCTGGTAAATAGAGCCATTGGGGATGGGTGGCGGGCGATCAACAATGCTGATCTGCTCTTGCTCACCCACCACTGAAGCTCTTGGAACTTGAGCGCAGCCGGCTACAACCAATAAAAAAAGCACCAGTCCTGCTAGCGCAATACGACGTGACATGTGGTGCAACTCCAGCATAACGCAACCTATAAGTAAGCCCGGTGAGTAACAACCGTTATAACTGGCTTAAGCGTGCCAACATTTCATCGCTAGTGGACACCGCTTTGCTATTAATTTCATAGGCTCGCTGGGTCTGAATCATATTGACCATCTCTTCAACGACATTGACGTTAGACGTTTCCACATAGCCTTGGAACAGCCGCCCCGCACCATTCATACCCGGTATATTCTCATTGGGTGCGCCTGAGGCTCCCGTCTCTAGATAGAGGTTGCCACCAATACTTTGTAGACCGGCTGGATTAATAAAGGTACTGACGCTGATTTGCCCCACCTCATTATCAACTGTAACGCCTGGCTGGCGTACGCTCACCGTGCCATCTTCACCAACATTTACCGACAACGCATTGGCCGGTAAGAAAATGGCAGGCTCAACAGGGTAGCCATTGGCAGTGACCATTTGGCCATTCTCATTAAGCTGAAAACTGCCGTCACGTGTATAGGCAGTCGTACCATCTGACATCAACACCTGAAAGAAACCTTCGCCATTGATCGCGAGGTCGCGCGAATTTTCAGTCTGCTCTAGCCCACCTTGGGTATGCAAACGCTCAGTGGCCACGGCACGTACGCCGGTGCCCACCTGCATGCCGGACGGCAGCCGATCTTGGATATTATTTTGAGCGCCGGGTTGACGCATATTTTGGTATAGCAGATCTTCAAACACCGGACGTGAGCGTTTGAAACCATTGGTGCTTACGTTAGCTAGGTTGTTCGAAATCACGTCTAACTTGGTTTGCTGAGACTCCAAACCCGTTTTAGCTGTCCATAAGGACTTAATCATAATTATGCTCCCTTGACCGACTGACTCACATCAGCACTGAGTGGCCAACATCAACCTTGAATGGATAGAATCCCGTTGGCGCGCTGAGCGTTTTCGTCAGCGGTGCTCAGCACTTTCATCTGCATATCATAGCGGCGTGCCACATCGATCATTGAGACCATAGCATCGACAGCGCTGACATTACTGCCTTCCAGTGCACCACTCACCAACTTGGCATTTTCATCGGCAGGCAAGGCCCCTGGCTCACCTTCTTCATTAGGAGGCGCACGGAAGAGCCCGTCCTCACCACGCGTTAACGCTCCCTCTTCAGGCGTCACCAGCTTAATTCGGCCTACCTCGACCAGCGCTTCCGGCCCTACACCTTCGGGAATGGCACTAATCGTCCCGTCGGCACCAATCGATACTTGCGCCCCTTGCGGGATAGCAATGGGGCCACCTTCGCCCATCACCGGTCGCCCAACGCTGAGCAGTACTCCGTCACTGTCTATCTGCAGATCGCCACGCCGTGTATAGGTTTCAGTACCGTCATTCGCTTGCACGGCCATCCATGCGTCGTCCTGCATAGCGACATCAAGCGTGCGCCCGGTATACTCGACCGGGCCCTGGGAAAAATCACTGCCAGGCGTGGTGGTCACCGCTGAGGTACGCGTGGCAAGCAGAGCTTCACCCTGAACGGGCACCGCTCGGGCAGCCTGTAGCTGCCCACGAAAACCGGTAGTGCTCACATTCGACAGGTTGTTACTCACCACCGACTGCTGATCCATGGTGTGCTTAGCACCGCTCATGGCGGTATAGATCATTCGATCCACGGTACTGACTCCTTACCTAAATGACCGATCATTAAAGGTTAATGATGGTCTGCAGGAGCTCGTCCTGGGTACTGATCGTTTGTGAGTTAGCCTGATAAGCGCGCTGCGCAACGATCATATCGACTAGCTCACGAGCCATATCGACATTGGATGTTTCAACTGCACTTGGCTCAATTAAGCCTCGCTGACCGGTACCGGGTGCGCCCACCAGCTCTTGGCCCGAAGCGCCGGTAGCCGTCCACAGGTTATCACCATCAGGCTTTAAGCCTTCAGGATTACGGAAGCTAACCAATGCTATTTGACCCGCAGCACGCGACTCTTCGTTAGAATAATTACGCATGACGGTACCATCATCTTCGATAGTAACGCCTACAAGAGAACCCGCCGTGTAGCCATCTTGTTCAATATTATTAACTGTAGAGTTATTGGCAGATTGTGATGAGCCAGTGAAATCCACGGCAACTTCAAGATTCTCAAGCTGAGTTCCATCGAACTCATCTGCTGTAAACGTAAATGTAGCTTGCTCACCACCTTCAAGCCTACCGCTGGCATCAAAATCAAGCGTCGTAAGCCCTGCAACAGCGTAGGTTCCAGCGCCCTCAGGCCCACCTGACATTCTAAGACTGACATCCCACTGGTTAGTTGCTGCATCAGTTTTAGTAAAATAGTAGGTCAGATTACGCGCATTACCTTGAGAGTCATAAATTGTGGCATTGGTTGAATAGGAGTAATCATCCGAATCTAAGCCTGCCAAAATTTCCGCTTCGGTAGGAGCAACCAACTCGCCCTCCCCCGAGTCTAAATTCAACGACACGTTTAGCTCAGTAGTAGCGTTTGCAGGTAAGTCATCAGCTTCTACCGTTAAAGGGTTTACATCACCACCCGCCTGAACAACACCGTCGGCGTTGGCTGCATAACCCATGATCTGAGCACCTTGGGCATTCACTAGACGTCCATCAGCAGTCATGGTCAGTTGGCCATTGCGGGAATAACCCACTTCACCGTTGGACTGCTGAAAGCGGAAGAAGCCTTCGCCCGCAATGGCTAGATCCATATTGCGATTAGTGGATTCCACATTACCTTGGCTAAAATTCTGCAGCACCGTAGAGGTACGAACACCAAGTCCAATACGCGACTCAGCATATACATCAGCGAACTGGACGCCAGAACTTTTAAAACCAACCGTCTGCGAGTTGGCAATATTATTACCCACCGCACCTAATTTTTGTTGCTGTGCGCTTAGACCACTGAGTGCTTGTGAAAAACTCATGATGCTCCCCTAATAAAGCTGTGTGTAATCAAATGCTGTGGTTTATGACTGTGTTTAGCCAGCAGTTAAAGAATTTGTTTAACGTCATTCAGGCTGATTTGGCCATAAATAGCGCCTAAATCCAGTCGAACGCTGCCACTGCCATCATTCGGCGTAACCCGATTAACTACCGCGTATTGCAAGGCAGTGGATTCAATTTTTTCACCTTCAGCATCAGTCGCCTCTAACTGCACCGTATACCGGCCGCTGGCAACTGCTTCTTTCTGGTCATTTAAACCACCCCAGTCGAATGAGTGGACGCCCGCATCTAGCGACTCCAGATCAAGACGCCTAATGACTTGGCCACCGTCACCGACGATTATCGCTTTAACATTCGCTGCAGGTTCGGTCAACTCTATGCCAAAAGGTGTTGTATACGTGTTCCCGTCGCTATCTTGCTCCAGCAACACATCCTTACCGGGCACCATGACACCCTTGCCAATTAGACCGCTCGCCTGCAGAGCCTGATTGGCATCCATCTGGCTGGTAATGCCTTGCAGCGTGCTATTTAACTCTTCAATGCCGCTAACGGTGTTAATTTGCGCTAACTGGGAGGTCATCTCCGCATTTTCCATCGGATTGAGCGGATCCTGATTCTCCAGCTGTGTAATTAGCAACGTCATAAAGCTTTCACGCAGCTCATCAGACTGGCGGGCAGAGAGGCCATTGGCACCACCGCCATTTATTTTGTCTACTAAGCTAGAATCAATAGTACTACTCATCGGTTACCCCTCACCTAGCGACAGCGTCTGCATCAACATCTGCTTGCTGGTATTAAATACTTCAATGTTGGCTTGATAGGAACGCGAGGCAGAAATCATATTGACCATCTCATGCACTGGCTCAACGTTGGGCTTTGCCACATAACCCTCTTCATCTGCCGCCGGGTGGTTGGGCATGTACTCCATCCGCAGAGGTGAGTCATCTTCCACTACCTCGGTGACGCGCACACCGCCAACGCCATAGCGGTTACCTTGTGACTGGGTCTCAAACATCACCTGCTTGGCTCGATAGGTTTCACCATCGGGCCCGGCAACGCTGTCGGCATTGGCCATATTGCTAGCAGTAACATTCATGCGCTGGGATTGGGCACTCATTGCCGACCCGGCAATATCAAACGCAGAGAACATCGACATCGTGGATTAACTCCTCACTAATTTAGACAGAATCATTCGGGCTGCATGGCATTCTTCAGCCCCTGAATACGGCTGTTGAGCATCGTGAGGCCGACTTGATAACGAACAGCGTTATCTGCAAACTGCGTGCGCTCACGATCCATATCGACCGTATTTCCATCCAAACTGGGCTGGTCGGGAATGCGGTAAAGCAAATCGGGGTTGCCCGCTCCACGCCATGCAGGGCCTTCTCCAGCAATATGGTTACCAGAAGTGCGCGCTAAAGTCAGACCGCCTCCGGTATGGCTAGATGCACTCTGAGTACCTTCGACTGCTTTTTTCAGCTCACTAGCAAAGTCAATGTCACGCGCCTTATAGTTAGGCGTATCGGCATTGGCGATATTAGCCGCTAACACCTCGTGACGCGCTTGACGTAACCCTACTGCTTGCTGATGAAAATTAAAGGCAGATTCCAGTTGATCAATCATGCCGACCCTCGCGTGAGGCAAAAAATAAAATGGATTTTGTTGATGATGAAGAATACGTCTGGAGCTGTCAGCCTAAAGCATGGAACAGCTGGCGTTTCCACCAGCATTTCGCGTGATACGGCTACTACCTTTTCGCTACACTGAACGATGGATTCTCCTCGTTACGTTCCTTCTTCTTCAGCTCCCAAGTAAGCGGCCTCCCCATGCTCCGACTGCGCTTTACTAAGCCAAGCACGCTTCGCTTTTGGCAATTAGCCTTCTTCTGGGCAATCCTAAGCGTTACTGCCTTCACCAGGATTCAAGCTGATGACGACAATCTTCTCCAACAAGTGCATCAATTTTTGTACGAAGAGACACAGGCATTAGGCGAGGAAGTGGTCATTGACCTACGACCACCCTCTCCGCATTTGCCAGAGTGCGTTCAGCCAGAACCTTTTTTGGCCAACGCCAATCAAGCACCCTTGGGCCGCGTTTCCGTTGGGGTGCGTTGCGGTGAAGATGGCCGGCAAGTTCGCTATTTGCAGGCGCAGATTGATGTCATTGGTGATTATGTGGTGGCAGCCAGGGATATTGAGCGAGGTACACTGATTACATCAAGCATGCTTAGCGAACGCGGGGGCAATCTCGGCGATCTCTCAGCTCAGGCTTTGACAGCTGAAGAGGATATCGTGGGTAAAATAGCTCAGCGTCCTATTCGTAGTGGTAGTGTCTTTTTAGCGCATTACTTACAAGCGCCTCATTTAGTTGAACGCGGACAGCGCGTTACTGTCATAGCTCAAGGTTCTGCCTTCCGAGTTTCACGCGAAGGCGAAGCATTGGAAGATGGTGCTCTTGGTGAGCAAATTAGAGTTCGTTTTGGCCCACGAGAAATCATGACTGCTCGTGTCGCCGAGCGTGGTATTTTGGTCGTGGATTTTTAATTCGCAGCCTAAAGTTAGGCCCAATGCTGCCGATATACTGTTATACAAGCTACACTAAGCGCCAAGCGCATCGACGTTGACGATGAGGCAGACAACGTGAAAATTGATAACATTAATTCGCTATTACGCTCAAGCCAAGCCCAGCAGCGTGATGAAACGCAAAAGGCTGATAGCGTATCACCCGTCGCACCGGGCGGCGCAGCTCGCGAATCGACTCAACTGAGCCAATCAAGTATCGATGAATCTCAGGACGTCGATACTGCTAAAGTTGAAGAAATTCGCGATGCTATACGTGAAGGTCGCCTTGAAATGCGCGCCGACCGTATCGCCGAGGGCTTAATTGCCAATCTTAAAGATCTATAAAGGGACGCTGTAAATGAGCCTTGCATCCTTGCTTACCGACCAGCAACAGCGCCTTGAGGCGTTAATTTCGTTGTTGTCCAGCGAGCAAAATTTATTGACGCAAGGTGATATTGACGGTGATGCATTATCGCAAGTTGCACTAGACAAACAGTCTTTATTGGCCGAACTCGAGCGCATTGAGACTGTGCGGCGCAATGTGCAAAAACGTCTTGGTTATGCCGAAGGCGCAAACGGCGCCAGAGCGGCAGCTCATGATGCCGGCTGCCTGGCAGCTTGGGAAAGCTTGCTTGAAAAAAGCGAGCGAGCCGCGCGTATGAATGAGCTAACGGGCCAGATGTTGTCCGTACGAATGAAGCATAATCAGGCAATGCTTGATTATATTCGTCAAATCGCTGAAAAAACACTCTATAAGCCTGATGGACGCAACAGCGCCCAACCCGGCAGAATCAACGCTTCCGCCTGATACCTCCCTCGACAAGCCATCAGCATGACGTTTCAATGAAAACCCACTCTCAGCGGCAAATCAAAAGACGATCATGTTCAATTTATTGCCTCATCATTATACAGCGGTGGTTGTAGGCGCCTCGGGGGGAATAGGTGCTGCTATTATTAATCAGCTACTCTCTTCCTCTCAGGTCGGCCATGTTATTGCGGTAAGCCGGCAGCCACCACGAATTGACAACCCCCATCTTACACACCTAATGCTCGATGTTTCTCAAGAGCAGGGCCGGCAGGCGCTTAAAACAGAACTAGCCTCGCAGCCAATCCACTTCTTTTTCAATGCCATCGGCACCCTTCATGATGACGCGCAACGACTCTTGCCCGAGAAGTGCCTCGACCAGCTTAATGTCGAAAGCCTTGCACAAACAATGAACATCAATGCCTATGTGCCAATTTTATTGCTAGCGGCACTGAAAGACTCTTTCAAAGGGTCACACCCTGCAGTGATTGCCAGCCTTTCGGCTCGCGTTGGCTCAATCGAAGATAATCAGTTAGGAGGCTGGTACAGCTATCGTGCCAGCAAAGCAGCGCATAACATGCTGCTTAAGACAGCATCCATTGAGCTCAAGCGGCTGAATAAGCAATCGCTAGTGCTTTGTCTTCATCCTGGCACCACCGACACAGCCCTCTCTAAACCTTTTCAAAACCGAGTACCTAGCGAAAAGCTATTTGCACCCGCATTTGTAGCAGAGAAGCTGCTGGCAGTCATCTCTCAGCGAACGCCCGAAGATAGTGGAACCTTCTGGGCCTGGGATGGCAAATCTATCGACTGGTGAGGTGTTACGCAAAAAAAAAATCCCCCAAGGCATCAGCCCTGAGGGATTTTTCATAATAAGTGCCTGACGATGACCTACTCTCGCATGGGGAGACCCCACACTACCATCGGCGCTAAGCGGTTTCACTTCTGAGTTCGGCAAGGGATCAGGTGGTTCACGCATGCTATGGTCGTCAGGCGTAACTGTTAATGTACATCATGCTGACGAGCAGGCTTTCTAGCGTTGCTTGCTCAATTGTGTGCGTCTCATCGCCTGCCGCCCTGGCGTTATGTCGCTTGGGCCACACGCTGCGTATCCGGTTTTCATTGACGTCATCATCGCGACCAGACCCCTTGGGTGTTATAGGGTCAAGCCTCACGGGCCATTAGTACACGTTAGCTCAACGCCTTGCAGCGCTTCCACACCGTGCCTATCAACCAGCTGGTCTCGCTGGGCCCTTCAGGAGGCTCTAGGCCTCAGGGATGTCTCATCTTNCTGTTACCGCTCGACTTGCATGTGTTAGGCCTGCCGCCAGCGTTCAATCTGAGCCATGATCAAACTCTTCAGTTTAAGATCTATGTGATCCTTACATGTCACCCGAGGGCAACAAAAGCGGATCAAACTTGGCTCAAGGTTCAAACGAATTCATTCAAACTTACGTTTTCATGACCGCTTGCCTTGATATTGGGTGATTTATCACCAACATCAGCAAGCGCCCACATGAATTACCTGATCAAATTGTTAAAGAGCTGTTTCGCTGCGGTGGCTAGCTAATAAACCAACTGGGCCACACGGCTTGCCGTTGAACTGGCTTGCCTCAGCGAGGAAGGCGTATTCTACGCATTTCCTGGTGGTTGTCAAGGGCGTTGTTTTCGATGCAAACCTGAC